>NZ_MAUJ01000090.1 GCF_001696455.1 Pseudoalteromonas luteoviolacea | reverse complement strand
CTTGTTATTCGAGAATTTAATTATCAGCTTTCCAAATTTTTAAAGAGCAATATTAATTAGCTTACAAAAGCTAACTAACAATCATCTGTGTGGACACTTCGAACAAATCTGTTCTAAATCGTTAAGGAGGTGATCCAGCCCCAGGTTCCCCTAGGGCTACCTTGTTACGACTTCACCCCAGTCATGAATCACTCCGTGGTAAG
>NZ_MAUJ01000089.1 GCF_001696455.1 Pseudoalteromonas luteoviolacea | reverse complement strand
TAATACTAAAGTAGACGCTAATTAATCAACTAAATGATTAATCGGCATTTTCTTTCGAAAACTCTGAATAACAATTGCTTGTTATTCGAGAATTTAATTATCAGCTTTCCAAATTTTTAAAGAGCAAGAGAATAACTTCTCAGAGTTAAAAACTCTCAGTTTATTTAAGAAGTAAACTAAGTAAGAGTGCTTATCTTTAAGAAG
>NZ_MAUJ01000088.1 GCF_001696455.1 Pseudoalteromonas luteoviolacea | reverse complement strand
CTTCTTAAAGATAAGCACTCTTACTTAGTTTACTTCTTAAATAAACTGAGAGTTTTTAACTCTGAGAAGTTATTCTCTTGCTCTTTAAAAATTTGGAAAGCTGATAATTAAATTCTCGAATAACAAGTAATTGTTATTCAGAGTTTTCGAAAGAAAATGCCGATTAATCATTTAGTTGATTAATTAGCGTCTACTTTAGTATTA
>NZ_MAUJ01000087.1 GCF_001696455.1 Pseudoalteromonas luteoviolacea | reverse complement strand
AATCTAAGTCTCAAGTGCCTCTTACTGGCTTGACTTAGCTTATCGCAAGTTAGTACGTCCTTCATCGCCTCCAACTGCCAAGGCATCCACCGTGTACGCTTAGTCACTTAACCATACAACCCAAAATAGTTTTAAGTTGTACTGCTAAAGACAGTTTTAACTTCGCCAGAAGTTAAGTAATACTAAAGTAGACGCTAATTAATCAACTA
>NZ_MAUJ01000086.1 GCF_001696455.1 Pseudoalteromonas luteoviolacea | reverse complement strand
ATCATTTAGTTGATTAATTAGCGTCTACTTTAGTATTACTTAACTTCTGGCGAAGTTAAAACTGTCTTTGACGATACAAACCATTTTGGGTTGTATGGTTAAGTGACTAAGCGTACACGGTGGATGCCTTGGCAGTTGGAGGCGATGAAGGACGTACTAACTTGCGATAAGCTAAGTCAAGCCAGTAAGAGGCACTTGAGACTTAGATT
>NZ_MAUJ01000085.1 GCF_001696455.1 Pseudoalteromonas luteoviolacea | reverse complement strand
ATCATTTAGTTGATTAATTAGCGTCTACTTTAGTATTACTTAACTTCTGGCGAAGTTAAAACTGTCTTTGACGATACAAACCATTTTGGGTTGTATGGTTAAGTGACTAAGCGTACACGGTGGATGCTTGGCAGTTGGAGGCGATGAAGGACGTACTAACTTGCGATAAGCTAAGTCAAGCCAGTAAGAGGCACTTGAGACTTAGATTT
>NZ_MAUJ01000084.1 GCF_001696455.1 Pseudoalteromonas luteoviolacea | reverse complement strand
CCTTCGTGCTCCTCCGTTACTCTTTGGGAGGAGACCGCCCCAGTCAAACTACCCACCAGGCACTGTCCTCAATCCCGATTAGGGACCTAAGTTAGAACATCAACACTACAAGGGTGGTATTTCAAGGTCGGCTCCACACAATCTAGCGACTGTGCTTCAAAGCCTCCCACCTATCCTACACATGTAGGGTCAATGTTCAGTGCCAAGCTGTA
>NZ_MAUJ01000083.1 GCF_001696455.1 Pseudoalteromonas luteoviolacea | reverse complement strand
CCTTCGTGCTCCTCCGTTACTCTTTGGGAGGAGACCGCCCCAGTCAAACTACCCACCAGGCACTGTCCTCAATCCCGATTAGGGACCTAAGTTAGAACATCAACACTACAAGGGTGGTATTTCAAGGACGGCTCCACACAATCTAGCGACTGTGCTTCAAAGCCTCCCACCTATCCTACACATGTAGGGTCAATGTTCAGTGCCAAGCTGTA
>NZ_MAUJ01000082.1 GCF_001696455.1 Pseudoalteromonas luteoviolacea | reverse complement strand
TACAGCTTGGCACTGAACATTGACCCTACATGTGTAGGATAGGTGGGAGGCTTTGAAGCACAGTCGCTAGATTGTGTGGAGCCGACCTTGAAATACCACCCTTGTAGTGTTGATGTTCTAACTTAGGCCCCTAATCGGGGTTGAGGACAGTGCCTGGTGGGTAGTTTGACTGGGGCGGTCTCCTCCCAAAGAGTAACGGAGGAGCACGAAGG
>NZ_MAUJ01000081.1 GCF_001696455.1 Pseudoalteromonas luteoviolacea | reverse complement strand
CTACAGCTTGGCACTGAACATTGACCCTACATGTGTAGGATAGGTGGGAGGCTTTGAAGCACAGTCGCTAGATTGTGTGGAGCCGACTTGAAATACCACCCTTGTAGTGTTGATGTTCTAACTTAGGTCCCTAATCGGGATTGAGGACAGTGCCTGGTGGGTAGTTTGACTGGGGCGGTCTCCTCCCAAAGAGTAACGGAGGAGCACGAAGGT
>NZ_MAUJ01000080.1 GCF_001696455.1 Pseudoalteromonas luteoviolacea | reverse complement strand
CTACAGCTTGGCACTGAACATTGACCCTACATGTGTAGGATAGGTGGGAGGCTTTGAAGCACAGTCGCTAGATTGTGTGGAGCCGACTTGAAATACCACCCTTGTAGTGTTGATGTTCTAACTTAGGCCCCTAATCGGGGTTGAGGACAGTGCCTGGTGGGTAGTTTGACTGGGGCGGTCTCCTCCCAAAGAGTAACGGAGGAGCACGAAGGT
>NZ_MAUJ01000079.1 GCF_001696455.1 Pseudoalteromonas luteoviolacea | reverse complement strand
CTTTATCGACTGCTTTAATCGACGAGACCATGCCATTGTCGTCATAACCCACGGCCATGGATTGCAACCCTTTTAGGTAGCCCGTTACAAGACCGCGTGCATTTAATGACTTCACTTTGAAGTACACTTTCCCTTCAAGTTTGTTGCGTGCTTCTAGCGTCTCAAACACCTGCCCAAATTTGTAGTGCTGCACCGTACCACGGGCTTCGATATAGGTACCGTCTGACTT
>NZ_MAUJ01000078.1 GCF_001696455.1 Pseudoalteromonas luteoviolacea | reverse complement strand
CGTTAGGATCGATCACGCCATCTTGATCTACATCGAAGAACACTTTACCAGATATGGTTTTATCACCTGCTTTTGGCATTTCAGTAAAGCGCAGTGTTGGCGCAGGATCTGTGCCGACAATCACTTTGGCGATATTGCTGACAACACCCACCCCGCTGCCGATATAACGATTACCTGTTTGATGCTCAGTACTTGGTGTTTGCGTGATGGTATAGCCATCCGCGTTTGATT
>NZ_MAUJ01000077.1 GCF_001696455.1 Pseudoalteromonas luteoviolacea | reverse complement strand
GGCTAATCCGATTTCGCTCGCCGCTACTTTCGGAATCTCGGTTGATTTCTTTTCCTCGGGGTACTTAGATGTTTCAGTTCTCCCGGTTTGCCTCTTACAGCTATGTATTCACTGCAAGATACCGCTAAGCGGTGGGTTTCCCCATTCGGAAATCTAAGTCTCAAGTGCCTCTTACTGGCTTGACTTAGCTTATCGCAAGTTAGTACGTCCTTCATCGCCTCCAACTGCCAAG
>NZ_MAUJ01000076.1 GCF_001696455.1 Pseudoalteromonas luteoviolacea | reverse complement strand
CTTGGCAGTTGGAGGCGATGAAGGACGTACTAACTTGCGATAAGCTAAGTCAAGCCAGTAAGAGGCACTTGAGACTTAGATTTCCGAATGGGGAAACCCACCGCATAGCGGTATCTTACAGTGAATACATAGCTGTAAGAGGCAAACCGGGAGAACTGAAACATCTAAGTACCCCGAGGAAAAGAAATCAACCGAGATTCCGAAAGTAGCGGCGAGCGAAATCGGATTAGCCC
>NZ_MAUJ01000075.1 GCF_001696455.1 Pseudoalteromonas luteoviolacea | reverse complement strand
CTTGGCAGTTGGAGGCGATGAAGGACGTACTAACTTGCGATAAGCTAAGTCAAGCCAGTAAGAGGCACTTGAGACTTAGATTTCCGAATGGGGAAACCCACCGCACAGCGGTATCTTGCAGTGAATACATAGCTGTAAGAGGCAAACCGGGAGAACTGAAACATCTAAGTACCCCGAGGAAAAGAAATCAACCGAGATTCCGAAAGTAGCGGCGAGCGAAATCGGATTAGCCC
>NZ_MAUJ01000074.1 GCF_001696455.1 Pseudoalteromonas luteoviolacea | reverse complement strand
GGCTAATCCGATTTCGCTCGCCGCTACTTTCGGAATCTCGGTTGATTTCTTTTCCTCGGGGTACTTAGATGTTTCAGTTCTCCCGGTTTGCCTCTTACAGCTATGTATTCACTGCAAGATACCGCTATGCGGTGGGTTTCCCCATTCGGAAATCTAAGTCTCAAGTGCCTCTTACTGGCTTGACTTAGCTTATCGCAAGTTAGTACGTCCTTCATCGCCTCCAACTGCCAAGGCATCCACCG
>NZ_MAUJ01000073.1 GCF_001696455.1 Pseudoalteromonas luteoviolacea | reverse complement strand
AGACGCTAATTAATCAACTAAATGATTAATCGGCATTTTCTTTCGAAAACTCTGAATAACAATTGCTTGTTATTCGAGAATTTAATTATCAGCTTTCCAAATTTTTAAAGAGCAATATTAATTAGCTATAAAGCTAACTAACAATCATCTGTGTGGACACTTCGAACAAATTTGTTCTAAATCGTTAAGGAGGTGATCCAGCCCCAGGTTCCCCTAGGGCTACCTTGTTACGACTTCACCCCAGTCATGAATCACT
>NZ_MAUJ01000072.1 GCF_001696455.1 Pseudoalteromonas luteoviolacea | reverse complement strand
GACGCTAATTAATCAACTAAATGATTAATCGGCATTTTCTTTCGAAAACTCTGAATAACAATTGCTTGTTATTCGAGAATTTAATTATCAGCTTTCCAAATTTTTAAAGAGCAATATTAATTAGCTTTAAAAGCTAACTAACAATCATCTGTGTGGACACTTCGAACAAATTTGTTCTAAATCGTTAAGGAGGTGATCCAGCCCCAGGTTCCCCTAGGGCTACCTTGTTACGACTTCACCCCAGTCATGAATCACT
>NZ_MAUJ01000071.1 GCF_001696455.1 Pseudoalteromonas luteoviolacea | reverse complement strand
GGCTAAAACAGCTAGGAGGTTGGCTTAGAAGCAGCCATCCTTTAAAGAAAGCGTAATAGCTCACTAGTCGAGTCGGCCTGCGCGGAAGATGTAACGGGGCTAAACATACCACCGAAGCTACGGCTGCATACTTTGTATGCGGGGTAGGGGAGCGTTCTGTAAGCGGCTGAAGGTGAACTGTAAGGTTTGCTGGACGTATCAGAAGTGCGAATGCTGACATGAGTAACGATAATGCGGGTGAAAAACCCGCACGCCGGAAGACCAA
>NZ_MAUJ01000070.1 GCF_001696455.1 Pseudoalteromonas luteoviolacea | reverse complement strand
TGATCTGCTTTCGCTGCCAACTGTTTATTCACGGTCACTGTGTCTGCTTTTGCGTCAAGTGCCGTTGTCATGGCTGCCTGATCTGCTTTTGCCGCCAATTGCGTATTAACCGTCGCGGTATCCGCCTTCGCTGCTAACGCAGTATCCATCGCTGCTTGATCTGCTTTCGCTGCCAACTGTTTATTCACGGTCACTGTGTCTGCTTTTGCGTCAAGTGCCGTTGTCATGGCTGCCTGATCTGCTTTTGCCGCCAATTGCGTATTAACCGTCGCGGTATCCGCCT
>NZ_MAUJ01000069.1 GCF_001696455.1 Pseudoalteromonas luteoviolacea | reverse complement strand
TTCAGCCTCGCCTTAGGGGTCGACTCACCCTACCCTGATTAACATGGGATAGGAACCCTTGGTCTTCCGGCGTGCGGGTTTTTCACCCGCATTATCGTTACTCATGTCAGCATTCGCACTTCTGATATGTCCAGCATGCCTCCCGGCACACCTTCAGCCACTTACAGAACGCTCCCCTACCCCGCGAACAAAGTTCGCAGCCGTAGCTTCGGTGGTATGTTTAGCCCCGTTACATCTTCCGCGCAGGCCGACTCGACTAGTGAGCTATTACGCTTTCTTTAAAGGAT
>NZ_MAUJ01000068.1 GCF_001696455.1 Pseudoalteromonas luteoviolacea | reverse complement strand
CGGCTTATTCAATTATCAATAAAATCTTAATTATGTTTTCTCTTTTGTGCTTGTTATCAGCTTTAGCAATAGGAATTACTCTATGGTTTGGAAGGAGCCAATGGGCTCTTATCAGCGGAGCACATAGAAAAAATTTTAAGAAGACACCCATCTTAAATTTGATAAAAAACTGAGTGTCGCCTATCTTTAAATAACGGTTAAAAGTTAGGCGCTCAATTCATGGCAACAGCACGAAGTCGGCAAGTTAGCTTGGTGGATACTAAGTACTATCACTGCATATCACGATGCGT
>NZ_MAUJ01000067.1 GCF_001696455.1 Pseudoalteromonas luteoviolacea | reverse complement strand
GTAATAGCTCGTGACGTTTACCTTCAGGTATGCCTGGACCATCATCACCAATAATAAAAACGGTGCCTTTACTTGGAGTTGTTTTTACTTGTATATCAATTTTATGCGCACATGCCTTACATGCATTTGTAACTACCCCAGCTTTAGTACAGCTCATTAGTAGAATTATGCTGCCTCAAGATAGCTCATTGGAGTTTGATCTCCTAGTGCATCGTGAGGCCGTTCATAATTATAAATATCTAACCATTCATCTGTAATATCAAGAGCTTGTTGAAGTGATTCAAACAGATATAAATCCAA
>NZ_MAUJ01000066.1 GCF_001696455.1 Pseudoalteromonas luteoviolacea | reverse complement strand
TCGCTTTTGGTTTTTAAGTTGCCATTGTCATCGTAGCTAAATAGCACCCTGTCATTGATGGTCGTTATTCGGTTGAGGTCATCATACTGATAGTGGCGTGTCTGCATCGACGCTTGTGAGCGACTCAGTAAGTTACCAAGCCCATCAAAACGATAGCTATCATTTTGAATATAGTCTTTATCGACTGCTTTAATCGACGAGACCATGCCATTGTCGTCATAACCCACGGCCATGGATTGCAACCCTTTTAGGTAGCCCGTTACAAGACCGCGTGCATTTAATGACTTCACTTTGAAGTACAC
>NZ_MAUJ01000065.1 GCF_001696455.1 Pseudoalteromonas luteoviolacea | reverse complement strand
CTGTGTACCCGCGGCTAGACGGAAAGACCCCGTGAACCTTTACTACAGCTTGGCACTGAACATTGACCCTACATGTGTAGGATAGGTGGGAGGCTTTGAAGCACAGTCGCTAGATTGTGTGGAGCCGTCCTTGAAATACCACCCTTGTAGTGTTGATGTTCTAACTTAGGCCCCTAATCGGGGTTGAGGACAGTGCCTGGTGGGTAGTTTGACTGGGGCGGTCTCCTCCCAAAGAGTAACGGAGGAGCACGAAGGTTGGCTAAGTACGGTCGGACATCGTACGGTTAGTGTAATGGTAGAAGCCAGCTTA
>NZ_MAUJ01000064.1 GCF_001696455.1 Pseudoalteromonas luteoviolacea | reverse complement strand
TTCAGCCTCGCCTTAGGGGTCGACTCACCCTACCCTGATTAACATGGGATAGGAACCCTTGGTCTTCCGGCGTGCGGGTTTTTCACCCGCATTATCGTTACTCATGTCAGCATTCGCACTTCTGATACGTCCAGCAAACCTTACAGTTCACCTTCAGCCGCTTACAGAACGCTCCCCTACCCCGCGAACAAAGTTCGCAGCCGTAGCTTCGGTGGTATGTTTAGCCCCGTTACATCTTCCGCGCAGGCCGACTCGACTAGTGAGCTATTACGCTTTCTTTAAAGGATGGCTGCTTCTAAGCCAACCTCCTAGCTGTTTTAGCC
>NZ_MAUJ01000063.1 GCF_001696455.1 Pseudoalteromonas luteoviolacea | reverse complement strand
TCAAATATTATGTAGAGCTTGTTGATTTAACTGGTCGATGCATACGTGAGGATAAACGTGGGTTCATCACAGACGCTCAGCCCATCTTAGCAAGACTCAATATCCAACCAGAGAATTGGTTAAAGCTCACCACTCAGTTTACCAAGGTGTTCAAAGGTTCCGTTGGTAGGCCTGATGCTAAACAAAAGTATTGCGAGCACTTAAAGTTAAAACGACGAGGCAACTTGACGCAGTGTAGTGCGTTATTCGCTTAGTCCTTAATATACATTAACACCCCAATTTTAACGTGATTTTTAAAAGTTACGTGGTTAGCCATGTCTGAAATCCCAGCTAAGTTATCAAGTTAAGCAATTTATCAA
>NZ_MAUJ01000062.1 GCF_001696455.1 Pseudoalteromonas luteoviolacea | reverse complement strand
GGATCTGTGCCGACAATCACTTTGGCGATATTGCTGACAACACCCACCCCGCTGCCGATATAACGATTACCTGTTTGATGCTCAGTACTTGGTGTTTGCGTGATGGTATAGCCATCCGCGTTTGATTCGATTAAACCAGCAAAGCTGAATTCACCGTTTACATCTGTGGTGGTTTCAAAAGCAACAGCCTGACCATATTTGTCGGTGCCCGTTAGTTTGATACTGATAGTGTTAAGGGCTGAATCGTTAGGATCGATCACGCCATCTTGATCTACATCGAAGAACACTTTACCAGATATGGTTTTATCACCTGCTTTTGGCATTTCAGTAAAGCGCAGTGTTGGCGCAGGATCTGTGCCGACAATCACTTT
>NZ_MAUJ01000061.1 GCF_001696455.1 Pseudoalteromonas luteoviolacea | reverse complement strand
AAATCTAAGTCTCAAGTGCCTCTTACTGGCTTGACTTAGCTTATCGCAAGTTAGTACGTCCTTCATCGCCTCCAACTGCCAAGCATCCACCGTGTACGCTTAGTCACTTAACCATACAACCCAAAATAGTTTTAAGTTGTACTGCTAAAGACAGTTTTAACTTCGCCAGAAGTTAAGTAATACTAAAGTAGACGCTAATTAATCAACTAAATGATTAATCGGCATTTTCTTTCGAAAACTCTGAATAACAATTACTTGTTATTCGAGAATTTAATTATCAGCTTTCCAAATTTTTAAAGAGCAATATTAATTAGCTTACAAAAGCTAACTAACAATCATCTGTGTGGACACTTCGAACAAATCTGTTCTAAATCGTTAAGG
>NZ_MAUJ01000060.1 GCF_001696455.1 Pseudoalteromonas luteoviolacea | reverse complement strand
AAAAAACTGAGTGTCGCCTATCTTTAAATAACGGTTAAAAGTTAGGCGCTCAATTCATGGCAACAGCACGAAGTCGGCAAGTTAGCTTGGTGGATACTAAGTACTATCACTGCATATCACGATGCGTAAGGCGCGCGTTTTTATGCGGAGAAGATAAAGTAACGGGTAAGTCTTATGAGCATCGAAGAGGGTGGGTTGAAGAGAAGTTGCTACAACTTGCTAAGGTGTTTTGCATTGATGTGTGTGCGTATGCAGTGATGAGTAACCATACGCATATTGTTTTATATGTTGATGATAAAAAAGCAAAACGTCTAACGGATAAAGCCATTATTATACGCTGGCACAAGCAATTTAAAGGGACTTGGCTGACGCATAAGTTTATCAATGGCGA
>NZ_MAUJ01000059.1 GCF_001696455.1 Pseudoalteromonas luteoviolacea | reverse complement strand
GGTGAATTTGGCTTTGCTGGTTTAATCGAATCAAATGCGGATGGCTATACGATCACGCAAACACCAAGCTCAGATCACCAAACGGGTAATCGTTATATCGGCAGTGGCGCAGGTGTTATCAGCAATGTTGCTAAAGTCGTGGTCGGCACAGATCCAACACCAGCGATCCGCTTTACTGAAAAGCCTAATGAGGGCGACAAATCAATATCAGGCCGCGTGTTTGTAGACATCAACCAAGATGGCGACCTGAACGGCAATGACTTTGCTCTACAAGGGGTTGCGATCCAGCTAAGCGGTCAGGATCTCTATGGTGAAGTGGTTGAGCTCAGCACGGTAACCGATGCCAAAGGGGCATTTCATTTCACGGAGCTGCGCGCTTCAAATCAAGCGGG
>NZ_MAUJ01000058.1 GCF_001696455.1 Pseudoalteromonas luteoviolacea | reverse complement strand
CCTTAACGATTTAGAACAGATTTGTTCGAAGTGTCCACACAGATGATTGTTAGTTAGCTTTTGTAAGCTAATTAATATTGCTCTTTAAAAATTTGGAAAGCTGATAATTAAATTCTCGAATAACAAGTAATTGTTATTCAGAGTTTTCGAAAGAAAATGCCGATTAATCATTTAGTTGATTAATTAGCGTCTACTTTAGTATTACTTAACTTCTGGCGAAGTTAAAACTGTCTTTAGCAGTACAACTTAAAACTATTTTGGGTTGTATGGTTAAGTGACTAAGCGTACACGGTGGATGCTTGGCAGTTGGAGGCGATGAAGGACGTACTAACTTGCGATAAGCTAAGTCAAGCCAGTAAGAGGCACTTGAGACTTAGATTTCCGAATGGGGAAACCCACCGC
>NZ_MAUJ01000057.1 GCF_001696455.1 Pseudoalteromonas luteoviolacea | reverse complement strand
TTGAAGACTACAACGTTGATAGGCGAGATGTGGAAGTGCTGTGAGGCATTGAGCTAACTCGTACTAATTACCCGTGAGGCTTAACCATACAACGCCAAAGTGGTTTTATTTGTTAGAAGTTAAGAACGAAAGTAGACGATAAGAATTTAATTACGCTTCCAGATTTTTAGCATTGTGAATAGATAAGCTCTTATGAGAAATCAATTCACCTTGCGCAAATGAAATGACGAAAAGACGTCATTAACCATTTGCACGAAAAGAATTTCCTGGTGAACATAGCATTTTGGAACCACCTGATCCCATGCCGAACTCAGTAGTGAAACGAAATAGCGCCGATGATAGTGTGGGGTTTCCCATGTGAAAGTAGGACATTGCCAGGGCCCAATTAGAGAAACCCGTTGCAGAAATGC
>NZ_MAUJ01000056.1 GCF_001696455.1 Pseudoalteromonas luteoviolacea | reverse complement strand
AAGATACCGCTGTGCGGTGGGTTTCCCCATTCGGAAATCTAAGTCTCAAGTGCCTCTTACTGGCTTGACTTAGCTTATCGCAAGTTAGTACGTCCTTCATCGCCTCCAACTGCCAAGCATCCACCGTGTACGCTTAGTCACTTAACCATACAACCCAAAATAGTTTTAAGTTGTACTGCTAAAGACAGTTTTAACTTCGCCAGAAGTTAAGTAATACTAAAGTAGACGCTAATTAATCAACTAAATGATTAATCGGCATTTTCTTTCGAAAACTCTGAATAACAATTACTTGTTATTCGAGAATTTAATTATCAGCTTTCCAAATTTTTAAAGAGCAATATTAATTAGCTTACAAAAGCTAACTAACAATCATCTGTGTGGACACTTCGAACAAATCTGTTCTAAATCGTTAAGG
>NZ_MAUJ01000055.1 GCF_001696455.1 Pseudoalteromonas luteoviolacea | reverse complement strand
CGTCCGCTTACAGAAAAATCGTGTATTCCGGTCGCAATAAAGCGGTTGAAATGCAAGGCAATGGCGAAACGGTTTACTTTGCCTATGATGCGAACAATCGTCGTTACAAACGCGAAGATGCCACGCAAACCATTTATTACGTTGGTGCGTTAGAGCTTACCGTCAAAGACACTGACAATGAACAGGCACATATTAAGCGCTACATTGGCAATGACGCGATACAAAAATATTACAGTACGGGCATTAGTAGCCTCAATTGGTTGTTTACAGATCACCAAGGCTCGGTGATCACGGTCACAGACAATAAACTCCGGCTTATTCAGCGCTTTGAATATGATGTATGGGGTAAAAAGTCGACGGTTGGGCGAGACAACGACCTGTACTCTGAGCACTATGTCAGCGACCATCTAAGTGGCCTATTTGG
>NZ_MAUJ01000054.1 GCF_001696455.1 Pseudoalteromonas luteoviolacea | reverse complement strand
AATCAAACGCGGATGGCTATACCATCACGCAAACACCAAGTACTGAGCATCAAACAGGTAATCGTTATATCGGCAGCGGGGTGGGTGTTGTCAGCAATATCGCCAAAGTGATTGTCGGCACAGATCCAACACCAGTAATCCGCTTTACTGAAAAGCCCAAAGCAGGCGATAAAACTGTAGCGGGTAAAGTGTTCTTCGATGTGGATCAAGATGGCGTGATCGATCCTAACGATTCAGCCCTTAACACTATCAGCATCAAACTCTCGGGCACGGATAAATATGGTCAGGTTGTCGATCTTACAACCACCACAGATGTAAACGGTGAATTTGGCTTTGCTGGTTTAATCGAATCAAATGCGGATGGCTATACGATCACGCAAACACCAAGCTCAGATCACCAAACGGGTAATCGTTATATCGGCAGTGGCGCAGGTGTTATCAGCAATG
>NZ_MAUJ01000053.1 GCF_001696455.1 Pseudoalteromonas luteoviolacea | reverse complement strand
TGAATTCACCGTTTACATCTGTGGTGGTTTCAAGAGCAACAGCCTGACCATATTTGTCGGTGCCCGAGAGTTTGATGCTGATAGTGTTAAGGGCGGAGTCTGCTGGATCCAAGGCGCCATTTTGATCTACATCGAAGAACACTTTACCCGCTACAGTTTTATCGCCTACTTTGGGTTTTTCAGTAAAGCACAGTGTTGGTGTTGGATCTGTGCCGACCACGACTTTAGCAATATTGCTGACAACACCCGCGCCGCTGCCGATATAGCGATTACCCGTTTGGTGATCTGAGCTTGGCGTTTGCATGATCGTGTAGCCATCCGCATTTGATTCGATTAATCCGCTAAAGCTAAATTCACCGTTTACATCTGTGGTGGTTGTAAGCGCTACAACCTGATCAAACTTATCAATGCCCGTGAGTTTGATGCTGATATTTTTAAGGACTGAGTCGTT
>NZ_MAUJ01000052.1 GCF_001696455.1 Pseudoalteromonas luteoviolacea | reverse complement strand
ACCATACGCATATTGTTTTATATGTTGATGATAAAAAAGCAAAACGTCTAACGGATAAAGCCATTATTATACGCTGGCACAAGCAATTTAAAGGGACTTGGCTGACGCATAAGTTTATCAATGGCGAGCCACTGACTAATTCAGAGCGTTGCTTACTGTCGGAGTTAATAGACCAATACCGAACACGACTAGCTGATATAAGCTGGTTTATGCGCACGCTAAATGAAGATATCGCGCGCAAAGCCAATAGAGAAGATGGCTGTACAGGGCGATTCTGGGAAGGGCGTTTTAAATCACAGGCTTTGTTAGATGAAGCCGCGCTGGTAGCGTGTTTAGCGTATGTGGATTTGAATCCAGTAAGAGCCAAAATGGCAGAGACGCCAGAAGAATCAGAGCACACCAGCATTAAAAAACGTATTGAAACAGCCAAAGTGGGTAAACAACCTAAGTCA
>NZ_MAUJ01000051.1 GCF_001696455.1 Pseudoalteromonas luteoviolacea | reverse complement strand
ACTGAAGCTTAAGGGCTAATCCGATTTCGCTCGCCGCTACTTTCGGAATCTCGGTTGATTTCTTTTCCTCGGGGTACTTAGATGTTTCAGTTCTCCCGGTTTGCCTCTTACAGCTATGTATTCACTGTAAGATACCGCTGTGCGGTGGGTTTCCCCATTCGGAAATCTAAGTCTCAAGTGCCTCTTACTGGCTTGACTTAGCTTATCGCAAGTTAGTACGTCCTTCATCGCCTCCAACTGCCAAGCATCCACCGTGTACGCTTAGTCACTTAACCATACAACCCAAAATAGTTTTAAGTTGTACTGCTAAAGACAGTTTTAACTTCGCCAGAAGTTAAGTAATACTAAAGTAGACGCTAATTAATCAACTAAATGATTAATCGGCATTTTCTTTCGAAAACTCTGAATAACAATTACTTGTTATTCGAGAATTTAATTATCAGCTTTCCAAATTTTTAAAGAGCAATATTAATTAGCTTACAAAAGCTAACTAACAATCATCTGTGTGGACACTTCGAACAAATCTGTTCTAAATCGTTAAGG
>NZ_MAUJ01000050.1 GCF_001696455.1 Pseudoalteromonas luteoviolacea | reverse complement strand
CTTGTTATTCGAGAATTTAATTATCAGCTTTCCAAATTTTTAAAGAGCAAGAGAATAACTTCTCAGAGTTAAAAACTCTCAGTTTATTTAAGAAGTAAACTAAGTAAGAGTGCTTATCTTTAAGAAGTGGTAGTAAAGTGGTGGAGCTAAGCAGGATCGAACTGCTGACCTCCTGCGTGCAAGGCAGGCGCTCTCCCAGCTGAGCTATAGCCCCACATTACTAGGAATACATTGTTTGTTCGCACTTCTTTTTGAGGTAAGGCATAAAGCGAGGAAGTTTAGTTATCCTAAACGACGAGCTTTATAACGCAGCATCGAGAAGAAGTGGTGGGTCTGAGTAGACTTGAACTACCGACCTCACGCTTATCAGGCGTGCGCTCTAACCAGCTGAGCTACAGACCCAAACAATGTTGTGTTCTCTAATTCTAATCAACAATCATCTGTGTGGACACTTCGAACAAATCTGTTCTAAATCGTTAAGGAGGTGATCCAGCCCCAGGTTCCCCTAGGGCTACCTTGTTACGACTTCACCCCAGTCATGAATCACTCCGTGGTAAG
>NZ_MAUJ01000049.1 GCF_001696455.1 Pseudoalteromonas luteoviolacea | reverse complement strand
TCGTTTGGCGACACCTTGTATTCGAACACGGAAAAAGGCGCGGCATCCTTTTCCTTTAGTAGCGCAGAAGTGGGGGCAACCTATAGCTATACCATTTCGAGCAGCAATGGAGGCACTGATGTCACGGGCAACGGTACAGTGACGTCGGCAGGCCAGCAACTCACTAATTTAGATCTCAGTGCCCTGAATGATGGCACTTTGACCTTATCTGTGATTTTAACGGATACCGCAGGCAATGCGGCAACGGCGGCGACAGCCAATAGCACGTTAGATACTGCAGCGCCCAGTGGGCACAGTGTGGCCTTAAATGACACCAGCTATAACAGCGCAGAGACGGGTGGTGTGAACTTTAGCTTTACCAGTGCTGAGGTGGGCGCCACATACAGTTATACCCTCAGCAGTAATAATGGCGGTACGGCTGTGACGGGCAATGGGACGGTCACCAGCGCGGGCCAAACCGTTAATGTGTCGGACATCAGCGGGTTAAATGATGGTAATTTAACCTTATCAGTGACGGTGAGCGACACGGCAGGTAACGCGGCAACAGCGGTGACTGATACGGC
>NZ_MAUJ01000048.1 GCF_001696455.1 Pseudoalteromonas luteoviolacea | reverse complement strand
CCTCAAGATAGCTCATTGGAGTTTGATCTCCTAGTGCATCGTGAGGCCGTTCATAATTATAAATATCTAACCATTCATCTGTAATATCAAGAGCTTGTTGAAGTGATTCAAACAGATATAAATCCAATACTTCTTCTCGATAGCTGCGATTAAATCGCTCAACAAAACCGTTCTGATATGGACTACCAGGTTTAATAAACTCAAGTTTTATGCACTTTTCAGCAGCCCAATTTTCCAGAGCACTCGATGTAAATTCAGGACCATTATCCACTCGAATTTGTTTTGGTTTTCCGCGCCATGCAATGACCCGTTCCAACACCCGAATAACTCGTTCAGCCGTAAGGCTTGTATCAACCTCAATCGCTAATGCTTGGCGGTTGTAATCATCCAGTATATTCAGTGTTCTAAAACGATGTCCGTAGTTGAGCACATCGCTCATAAAATCCATCGACCACGAGTCATTATGTTTGCTCGGTGCGCTTAATGGCTCCGGTGAGCGTGTTGGTACACGGCGTTTTCCTTTTCGTCTAAGGTTAAGTTTAAGCATGTTATACACTCGCTCAAC
>NZ_MAUJ01000047.1 GCF_001696455.1 Pseudoalteromonas luteoviolacea | reverse complement strand
CATTGCTGATAACACCTGCGCCACTGCCGATATAACGATTACCCGTTTGGTGATCTGAGCTTGGTGTTTGCGTGATCGTATAGCCATCCGCATTTGATTCGATTAAACCAGCAAAGCCAAATTCACCATTTACATCTGTGGTGGTTGTAAGCTCTACAACCTGACCATATTTGTCGGTGCCCGTCAGTTTTATGCTGATAGTGTTAAGGGCGGAGTCGACAGGATCGTTCTCCCCGTTTTGATCAACATCGAAGAACACTTTACCCGTTACAGTTTTATCGCCTGCTTTGGGCTTTTCAGTAAAGCGGATCGCTGGTGTTGGATCTGTGCCGACTACGACTTTGGCGACATTGCTGACCACACCCGCGCCACTGCCAATATAACGATTACCCGTTTGATGTTCAGTACTTGGTGTTTGCGTGATGGTATAGCCATCGGCGTTTGATTCGATTAAACCAGCAAAGCCAAATTCACCGTTTACATCTGTGGTGGTGGTAAGATCGACAGTCTGACCATATTTGTCGGTGCCCGACAGTTTGATGCTAATAGCGTTAAGGGCGAAGTCGTTCGGATCGATAACGCCATTT
>NZ_MAUJ01000046.1 GCF_001696455.1 Pseudoalteromonas luteoviolacea | reverse complement strand
TTAATGACTTCACTTTGAAGTACACTTTCCCTTCAAGTTTGTTGCGTGCTTCTAGCGTCTCAAACACCTGCCCAAATTTGTAGTGCTGCACCGTACCACGGGCTTCGATATAGGTACCGTCTGACTTACGTCGGTAATCATCAAATTGATAAGCCACCCGCCCATATGCATCAAAACTGGTTTGTCTAATCACACATCGACTCTTCAGTGGGTCCTGCATGTCCGCATCACTGCTTGCGGCCAAACGCAGGTCATACTGCTCGGTATTAAACACCACTTGCGTATTGGCATGACACGCCAACGCAGACTCAACAGATGTCAGGGTAGACACCTGTCGTCCTAGGCCATCATAGTAATAATACTCAGCCCAATTACGGCCTTGTTTGGCGACTTTCAGTTGATGGCGGTCGGTTGCTGTATTGCCGTACTCCCAACTGCTGATACCTTCGATATATAGGCTGGCGTCACTGCTTGGTGAGGTGGTCCACGACTTTATCTTACGACCAAACCCATCGTATCGTATATGTGTGCTCACCAAACGCGCATCGGTTTGCTTAACCAGCTCGCCAAAGCCATTGTAAGCATATG
>NZ_MAUJ01000045.1 GCF_001696455.1 Pseudoalteromonas luteoviolacea | reverse complement strand
AAATTTAAAAAGACACCCATCGTAAAATTCCGACGGATGCAGTTACTTTCAAGAGTTTTCGGGGTTATCGGGCCAATCTGAATTAATGATTTTTTAATCAAAATTGAGTAGTGAAAAAGTTGGTTAGGGCTGGCGAGCTAATACTTTTAAAGCTTTTATTGATTGCAAGCATCATCGTTAATTGGACTGTTTCAAAGCTAACAACATTTAAAAATAACAACATTTTAAAAGACCCCCATAATAAACCTAACAAAAAACAAAGTGCCGTCTCTCTTTAAATAACAGTTAAAAGGTAGACATCCAATTAGTCACAACAACGCGAAGTAGACAAATTAGTTGAGGCGGCTATAAAGATGCAGTGGCCGACTTATTTAAACAACATTCGGGTTTAGAGTTATGACGAGCTATGTAATATTTGTAGCAGATGCTGACATCATGTGTGAGCTGGGCGGTGTTACCGGCATTTTTAGATACTTTTAACCCAGTTCAACCTGTTAACTCGGCTTATTCAATTATCAATAAAATCTTAATTATGTTTTCTCTTTTGTGCTTGTTATCAGCTTTAGCAATAGGAATTACTCTATGGTTTGGAAGGAGCCAATGGGCTCTTATCAGCGGAGCACATAG
>NZ_MAUJ01000044.1 GCF_001696455.1 Pseudoalteromonas luteoviolacea | reverse complement strand
TGCGTGGCATCTTCGCGTTTGTAACGACGATTGTTCGCATCATAGGCAAAGTAAACCGTTTCGCCATTGCCTTGCATTTCAACCGCTTTATTGCGACCGGAATACACGATTTTTCTGTAAGCGGACGAGCTTCCTCCTTGGTATAAGGCCACTTCATTACCATTTTTATCGTAGTCAAAACGCTCGGTTTTTGGCGCTGGTAGCTGCTGACTCACACATGCATGGCTGGTGTTGTCCACTTGTTCAACCGTACGCGACGTTAACGCATGAAGCGGGTTACCTTGCGCTGCGTAATTGTTCGTCCAAGTGTGATTGACCAACAACTCATCTTGACCTAAACCATCACATGTATGTTGCTTAATAAACGTGTAATCGCTTTTGGTTTTTAAGTTGCCATTGTCATCGTAGCTAAATAGCACCCTGTCATTGATGGTCGTTATTCGGTTGAGGTCATCATACTGATAGTGGCGTGTCTGCATCGACGCTTGTGAGCGACTCAGTAAGTTACCAAGCCCATCAAAACGATAGCTATCATTTTGAATATAGTCTTTATCGACTGCTTTAATCGACGAGACCATGCCATTGTCGTCATAACCCACGGCCATGGATTGCAACCCTTTTAGGTAGCCCGTTACAAGACCGCGTGCATTTAATGACTTCACTTTGAAGTACAC
>NZ_MAUJ01000043.1 GCF_001696455.1 Pseudoalteromonas luteoviolacea | reverse complement strand
GTCTAAAAGTTAGCTTTTAGCTCTTTGGTATGGTGCTGTAAAAACGCTATTTTACAGCGCTTATACACCTTAGCTGCACTGGTAGAGTTTGGCAGTTCTTTTAAATAACGCCATTTGCAGGAATCTTCCATGTAATGGCTTTGACTTAGAAGGCTCCGTTTAATGATAGGCATTAATTGCGTATTACCAGTGTCTTTTTCTAGCTCTTCAGTGTCCATGATTAGCTTGTTGATCCAAGCCTGTCGGTCCCGCTCGAGCATTTCGATATTCCCATCCAAACACATCAGGTAACGCTTAGCTTTTTGCGGATGGTCAGAATCTAAATGTGTGCAGTCTACGAGTGTATTGGTACGCGCACTCGTATCAAAACTGAGTGCCGCCACGGTAATTATAAATAGATTAGTGATTTTGCTCATAGCCAAATTCTATTGTAAATTGCGCCCCACCAAGTTCACTGTAATCAATGATAATGTTGCCATGATAAGAGGCGACTAAATCTGAAACGATAGCCATTCCAACACCATGTCCAGCTTCATATGTATCCAAACGCGTGCCACGTTGTAATAGCTCGTGACGTTTACCTTCAGGTATGCCTGGACCATCATCACCAATAATAAAAACGGTGCCTTTACTTGGAGTTGTTTTTACTTGTATATCAATTTTATGCGCACATGCCTTACATGCATT
>NZ_MAUJ01000042.1 GCF_001696455.1 Pseudoalteromonas luteoviolacea | reverse complement strand
TTGAGGACAGTGCCTGGTGGGTAGTTTGACTGGGGCGGTCTCCTCCCAAAGAGTAACGGAGGAGCACGAAGGTTGGCTAAGTACGGTCGGACATCGTACGGTTAGTGTAATGGTAGAAGCCAGCTTAACTGCGAGACAGACACGTCGAGCAGGTACGAAAGTAGGTCATAGTGATCCGGTGGTTCTGAATGGAAGGGCCATCGCTCAACGGATAAAAGGTACTCCGGGGATAACAGGCTGATACCGCCCAAGAGTTCATATCGACGGCGGTGTTTGGCACCTCGATGTCGGCTCATCACATCCTGGGGCTGAAGTCGGTCCCAAGGGTATGGCTGTTCGCCATTTAAAGTGGTACGCGAGCTGGGTTTAGAACGTCGTGAGACAGTTCGGTCCCTATCTGCCGTGGGCGTTTGAGAATTGAGAGGGGCTGCTCCTAGTACGAGAGGACCGGAGTGGACGAACCGCTGGTGTTCGGGTTGTTATGCCAATAGCATTGCCCGGTAGCTACGTTCGGAATCGATAACCGCTGAAAGCATCTAAGCGGGAAGCGAGCCTCGAGATGAGTTCTCACTTTAACTTAGAGTTAACTGAAGGGCCGTTGAAGACTACAACGTTGATAGGCGAGATGTGGAAGTGCTGTGAGGCATTGAGCTAACTCGTACTAATTACCCGTGAGGCTTAACCATACAACGCCAAAGTGGTTTTATTTGTTAGAAGTTAAGAA
>NZ_MAUJ01000041.1 GCF_001696455.1 Pseudoalteromonas luteoviolacea | reverse complement strand
TGCGTGGCATCTTCGCGTTTGTAACGACGATTGTTCGCATCATAGGCAAAGTAAACCGTTTCGCCATTGCCTTGCATTTCAACCGCTTTATTGCGACCGGAATACACGATTTTTCTGTAAGCGGACGTGCCTCCTCCTTGGTATAAGGCCACTTCATTACCATTTTTATCGTAGTCAAAACGCTCGGTTTTTGGCGCTGGTAGCTGCTGACTCACACATGCATGGCTGGTGTTGTCCACTTGTTCAACCGTACGCGATGTTAACGCATGAAGCGGGTTACCTTGCGCTGCGTAATTGTTCGTCCAAGTGTGATTGACCAACAACTCATCTTGACCTAGACCATCACATGTATGTTGCTTAATAAACGTGTAATCACTTTTGGTTTTTAAGTTGCCATTGTCATCGTAGCTAAATAGCACCCTGTCATTGATGGTCGTTATTCGGTTAAGGTCATCATACTGATAGTGGCGTGTCTGCATCGACGCTTGTGAGCGACTCAGCAAGTTTCCAAGCCCATCAAAACGATAGCTATCATTTTGAATATAGGCTTTATCGACTGCTTTAATCGACGAGACCATGCCATTGTCGTCATAACCCACGGCCATGGATTGCAACCCTTTTAGGTAGCCCGTTACAAGACCGCGTGCATTTAATGACTTCACTTTGAAGTACACTTTCCCTTCAAGTTTGTTGCGTGCTTCTAGCGTCTCAAACACCTGCCCAAATTTGTAGTGCTGCACCGTACCACGGGCTTCGATATAGGTACCGTCTGACTT
>NZ_MAUJ01000040.1 GCF_001696455.1 Pseudoalteromonas luteoviolacea | reverse complement strand
AACCTTTTAAAAAACCAAAACCGGACCCCCCGGAAAACCAATTAAGGGGCCTTCCTTAATTTTTAACCAATTCCTTCCAAGGCCAATTAATTTTCCTTGGAACCAAGGCCTTAACCGGGGTTGGGGCCAAAAAAAAATTGGTTCCAAAATTCATTAAAAAACCTTTTGGTTCCTTAAAAGGAAAAGGCCGGGGGGCCAAAATTGGGGCCCCCCCAATTTTAAAAGGGGAATTTTAATTAATTGGGGCCCCAAGGTTAAAAGGGGGCCGGTTAACCCCAAGGCCCCAAAATTAAAAGGAATTCCGGTTTTGGCCAAGGAATTGGGGCCTTTTTTGGGGGGGGAAAAAAAAACCGCCCCAACCGGTTGGGGCCGGAATTTTAAAATTAACCAAAACCTTCCCCAAAATTCCGGGGTTCCGGAAGGAAGGGGCCAAAAAACCCCGGAACCGGCCGGTTTTAATTTTAATTTTCCAAAAAATTAATTCCCCAAAAAAAATTAAGGTTGGCCCCTTCCAAGGGGCCAACCTTTTCCTTTTGGCCTTTTCCAAGGGGCCGGGGTTTTCCAAAAGGCCGGGGAATTCCTTCCAAGGCCAAAAATTTTGGCCCCCCCCGGTTTTAACCCCCCCGGAATTCCTTTTAATTTTAAGGAATTGGAAAACCTTGGAATTTTGGAATTCC
This sequence comes from Pseudoalteromonas luteoviolacea, assembly GCF_001696455.1. GTDB lineage: Bacteria > Pseudomonadota > Gammaproteobacteria > Enterobacterales > Alteromonadaceae > Pseudoalteromonas > Pseudoalteromonas luteoviolacea_C. The sequence continues at coordinate 179 of NZ_MAUJ01000040.1, read as the reverse complement.
CCCGGCCCCGGTTTTTTTAATTAACCCCGGTTCCCCTTTTTTGGCCCCGGCCTTAAAAACCGGCCCCTTAATTTTAACCAAGGCCGGAAAAATTTTCCAAGGCCAAGGTTAACCTTTTCCTTTTAACCGGGGAATTAAGGAATTGGAAAAAAATTGGAATTCCTTAAGGAAGGCCTTGG
>NZ_MAUJ01000039.1 GCF_001696455.1 Pseudoalteromonas luteoviolacea | reverse complement strand
TAAAATCCATCGACCACGAGTCATTATGTTTGCTCGGTGCGCTTAATGGCTCCGGTGAGCGTGTTGGTACACGGCGTTTTCCTTTTCGTCTAAGGTTAAGTTTAAGCATGTTATACACTCGCTCAACGGGCTTTTTATTCCATAATTTGCCTTGATGCCTTAGTCGTTTAAACAGCTTTGGCATGCCCCACCTAGGGTGCCGCTCAACAAGCGCTAACAAAGCATCAATCACATCATCATCCGGTGGTCGCTTGCATTTATAGTAATAAACGCTTCGACCTAAACCCGCTACGTTACAAGCAAATGCGACGCTTACCTCAAACCGTGCTCGTAAGTGTTCGACCCAAGCTCTGCGTCTGCTTGTTTTCACAGCTTTTTTGAGATGATTTCTTCAAGCATTGAATGTTTTAAACTGAGAGTCGCAAACATATCTTTTAGCTTGCGGTTTTCATCTTCAAGCTCTTTTAAACGCTTCACATCAGAGGCTTCCATTCCACCATATTTAGAACGCCACTTATAAAATGTACTTTGACCCACACCATGTTTACGGCATATTTCTGGTACAGGCACACCCGATTCGGCTTCTTTGATCATGCCGACTATCTGTGTTTCGGTGAACTTACTTTTTCGCATCGTAAAATTTCCTTCTTATATTAATAGAAATTCTACTTATGAACTGTTTCATTTTTTGGGGGAGTTACAATTAACTATGGTAGTAAAAGTTGGATTAGAAAACAGTGAAGATGGCCGCTGGTTAGCGACCATGCTAGGTAGTTTCGAAGAGTCTAAAAGTTAGCTTTTAGCTCTTTGGTATGGTGCTGTAAAAACGCTATTTTACAGCGCTTATACACCTTAGCTGCACTGGTAGAGTTTGGCAGTTCTTTTAAATAACGCCATTTGCAGGAATCTT
>NZ_MAUJ01000037.1 GCF_001696455.1 Pseudoalteromonas luteoviolacea | reverse complement strand
CAGTGAATACATAGCTGTAAGAGGCAAACCGGGAGAACTGAAACATCTAAGTACCCCGAGGAAAAGAAATCAACCGAGATTCCGAAAGTAGCGGCGAGCGAAATCGGATTAGCCCTTAAGCTTCAGTGTAATTAGTGGAACCTTCTGGAAAGTTGGACGACACAGGGTGACAGTCCCGTACACGAAAATTTATCTGAAGTGAAATCGAGTAGGTCGGAGCACGTGAAACTTTGACTGAATATGGGGGGACCATCCTCCAAGGCTAAATACTCCCAACTGACCGATAGTGAACCAGTACCGTGAGGGAAAGGCGAAAAGAACCCCTGTGAGGGGAGTGAAATAGAACCTGAAACCGTGTACGTACAAGCAGTAGGAGCCCTTCGAGGGTGACTGCGTACCTTTTGTATAATGGGTCAGCGACTTATATTCTGTAGCGAGGTTAACCATTTAGGGGAGCCGTAGCGAAAGCGAGTCTTAACTGGGCGCTTAAGTTGCAGGGTATAGACCCGAAACCCGGTGATCTAGCCATGGGCAGGTTGAAGGTCAGGTAACACTGACTGGAGGACCGAACCCACTAACGTTGAAAAGTTAGGGGATGACCTGTGGCTAGGAGTGAAAGGCTAATCAAACCGGGAGATAGCTGGTTCTCCCCGAAATCTATTTAGGTAGAGCCTCGGACGAATACTTACGGGGGTAGAGCACTGTTAAGGCTAGGGGGTCATCCCGACTTACCAACCCTTTGCAAACTCCGAATACCGTAAAGTACTATCCGGGAGACACACGGTGGGTGCTAACGTCCATCGTGGAGAGGGAAACAACCCAGACCGTCAGCTAAGGTCCCAAAGTGTATGTTAAGTGGGAAACGATGTGGGAAGGCTAAAACAGCTAGGAGGTTGGCTTAGAAGCAGCCATCCTTTAAAGAAAGCGTAATAGCTCACTAGTCGAGTCGGCCTGCGCGGAAGATGTAACGGGGCTAAACATACCACCGAAGCTACGGCTGC
>NZ_MAUJ01000036.1 GCF_001696455.1 Pseudoalteromonas luteoviolacea | reverse complement strand
TCCGTGAAGGTGGCCGTACAGTTGGTGCTGGTGTTGTAGCATCAATCATCGAGTAATAGTTACACGTTAACTAGTTCGATAATACGAATATTAAAAAGCCGCTCATTGAGCGGCTTTTTTTATGCCTGATGTATAAGCCCTTCATGGTGCTTACCTCTTTTAACGCAATTTCCAAACTCGCTTATTAGATTCTTTTCTCAGTTGCTTATCGTATTATTTCATTAACCGTTGAACGCAATTTAAGTTGATAAATTATCGTAGTGATGTTGGCTACATGGTTAAACATATGTTCATCATTTGGAGACTGATTCACTGAGCCCATGACCTGCCTTATTTATGATTGAATGTTGCTTAGCTTTAGGAAGACAAATTGGGTTTATAGAGTTATTCCAAGTTTTTTAAAAATACCGCCTTTTATCGCGTTTGTGATTAAAAGCTATAAACTATTTGGTAGAGAGGAAGGATCGATTTAGATCGCTTTGTCGGTTTTTAAGTGTGCTATTGATGGCTAAGCATACAAAAAGGGCTGTTTTTGTATTGTTTTTGTTCGAAGTGTATTTTTTTATAAACTTTATTAAAAAAATACTTGATCCTATTTCGGATCTCCCTATAATGCGCACCCACTGACACGGCGGGATGCAACGAAAAGCGCAAACCAAAGTGAAGGTTAAAGTTAAATTGAAAGGTTAACTTCTTTCGAAAGAAAGAAAATTAAATTTTCTAGTTGACTTTAAAAGTGAAGCGGTTAATATGGCGCTCCACTTCGCAGCAACGCTGCGGTAACTAACCAAGGGTTAGTTACATTGTTCTTTAAAAATATGAAGCAATCATCTGTGTGGGCACTCGTACAGATTGAGTTCTAACAGCTCTTGATTCAGGAGCAAAAGAATTAGAATCTCAATTTTACTGAGTGACTATAACAGTCAATTCGATTTATTTCTTTTATAAGAAATTATCAATCAGTATTCATTGAGTCAGGTACTTGGTACCAAAAAACTTTTAATTGAAGAGTTTGATCATGGCTCAGATTGAACGCTGGCGGCAGGCCTAACACATGCAAGTCGAGCGGAAACGAGAATAGCTTGCTATTCGGCGTCGAGCGGCGGACGGGTGAGTAA
>NZ_MAUJ01000035.1 GCF_001696455.1 Pseudoalteromonas luteoviolacea | reverse complement strand
AGCTTTAACCAATTCTCTGGTTGGATATTGAGTCTTGCTAAGATGGGCTGAGCGTCTGTGATGAACCCACGTTTATCCTCACGTATGCATCGACCAGTTAAATCAACAAGCTCTACATAATATTTGAATTCAAATGGCAGCCCTTTTGGCATGTGTTTTCTTGGGTTACCTGCAAAACGCAGAAGTGACTTAGGTTGTTTACCCACTTTGGCTGTTTCAATACGTTTTTTAATGCTGGTGTGCTCTGATTCTTCTGGCGTCTCTGCCATTTTGGCTCTTACTGGATTCAAATCCACATACGCTAAACACGCTGCCAGCGCGGCTTCATCTAACAAAGCCTGTGATTTAAAACGCCCTTCCCAGAATCGGCCTGTGCAGCCATCTTCTCTATTGGCTTTGCGCGCGATATCTTCATTGAGCGTGCGCATAAACCAGCTTATATCAGCTAGTCGCGCTCGGTACTTGTCTATCAGCTCTAATAATAAACAACGCTCTGAGTTAGTCAGTGACTCGCCATTGATAAACTTATGCGTCAGCCAAGTCCCTTTAAACTGCTTATGCCAGCGTATAATAATGGCTTTATCCGTCAGGCGTTTTGCTTTTTTATCATCAACATATAAAACAATGTGCGTATGGTTACTCATCACTGCATACGCACACACATCAATACAGAACACCTTAGCAAGTTGTAGCAACTTCTCTTCAACCCACCCTCTTCGATGCTCATAAGACTTACCCGTTACTTTATCTTCTCCGCATAAAAACGCGCGCCTGACGCATCGTGATATGCAGTGATAGTACTTAGTATCCACCAAGCTAACTTGCCGACTTCGTGCTGTTGCCATGATTTTAACGCCTAACTTTTAACCGTTATTTAAAGATAGGCGACACTCAGTTTTTTGCTAAATTTAAGATGGGTGTCTTCTTAAAATTGCAAGTGTGATTGACCAACAACTCATCTTGACCTAGACCATCACATGTATGTTGCTTAATAAACGTGTAGTCGCTTTTGGTTTTTAAGTTGCCATTGTCATCGTAGCTAAATAGCACCCTGTCATTGATGGTCGTTATTCGGTTGAGGTCATCATACTGATAGTGGCGTGTCTGCATCGACGCTTGTGAGCGACTCA
>NZ_MAUJ01000034.1 GCF_001696455.1 Pseudoalteromonas luteoviolacea | reverse complement strand
AGGCATAAAAAAAGCCGCTCAATGAGCGGCTTTTTAATATTCGTATTATCGAACTAGTTAACGTGTAACTATTACTCGATGATTGATGCTACAACACCAGCACCAACTGTACGGCCACCTTCACGGATAGCGAAACGTAGACCTTCGTCCATCGCGATTGGGCAGATTAGCTCTACTGTCATCTTGATGTTGTCACCAGGCATTACCATTTCTACGCCGTCTGGTAACTGGATGTCACCAGTTACGTCAGTTGTACGGAAGTAGAACTGTGGACGGTAACCTTTGAAGAAAGGAGTGTGACGACCACCTTCATCTTTAGAAAGTACGTATACTTCTGAAGTGAACTTCGTGTGAGGAGTGATTGAACCAGGCGCTGCTAGTACTTGACCACGCTCAACTTCGTCACGCTTAGTACCACGTAGAAGTGCACCGATGTTCTCACCCGCACGACCTTCGTCTAGAAGCTTACGGAACATTTCAACACCTGTACAAGTTGTCTTCGTAGTCTCTTTAACACCTACGATTTCAACTTCGTCATTCACGTTGATGATACCAGCTTCAACACGGCCTGTTACTACTGTACCACGACCCTGGATTGAGAATACGTCTTCGATAGGCATGATGAATGGCTTATCGATGTCACGCTCTGGCTCTGGGATGTAAGAATCTAGTGCTTCTGCAAGCTCAACGATCTTGTCTTCCCACTCTTTCTCGCCTTCTAGTGCTTTAAGCGCTGAACCTTGAATTAGTGGTAGGTCATCACCTGGGAAATCGTACTCAGAAAGAAGTTCACGAACTTCCATCTCTACTAGCTCGATTAGCTCTTCGTCATCAACCATGTCACATTTGTTCATGAATACGATGATGTAAGGTACGCCAACCTGACGTGAAAGTAGGATGTGCTCACGAGTCTGAGGCATAGGACCGTCAGTTGCAGCAACTACTAGGATCGCGCCGTCCATCTGAGCAGCACCAGTGATCATGTTTTTAACGTAGTCAGCGTGTCCTGGACAGTCAACGTGTGCGTAGTGACGAGTTGGAGTATCGTACTCTACGTGTGAAGTTGCGATTGTGATACCACGCTCACGCTCTTCTGGAGCGTTATCGATTTGAGCGAAGTCACGTGCTTCACCACCGTATACTTTTGCAAGTACGTTAGTGATTGCTGCTGTTAGAGTTGTTTTACCGTGGTCAACGTGGCCGATTGTACCTACGTTTACGTGCGGTTTTACGCGTTCAAACTTTTCTTTTGCCAT
>NZ_MAUJ01000033.1 GCF_001696455.1 Pseudoalteromonas luteoviolacea | reverse complement strand
GTGTAGTGCGTTATTCGCTTAGTCCTTAATATACATTAACACCCCAATTTTAACGTGATTTTTAAAAGTTACGTGGTTAGCCATGTCTGAAATCCCAGCTAAGTTATCAAGTTAAGCAATTTATCAAAGGTTCAAAGCGAATTGAGCTATTTTTAGTGGTTTGTTTCTGCTTTGAAACATGTCGAGGTGTAGTTGTGGTATAAATTAAGATGGGAGTCATGTGTTTATTGATGGCTGAATTGGCAAGCCAAGAAGCCCAAAATATGTCGTTCTCCGGCAAAGATATATATGCCGCTCATTGGTTGCCAACTCCGTCGCAAAAGTGGGTCAATGCAATTACAGGCCTTGGAGATGGAATGTCCTTAGGTGGCAGTCGAATATTCCGTGAATATTTTGGAATTGACGGAGGCGTTGACATTGAATCATCAATATATTTAACCTCTGAAACTTCAGGGCGATATTGGACTGCGTCGATTCTAGGGGGAACTGCTCTGAGACCTTTTACTGCGAAAAATCAGTTGGTTACACAATGGACTACAGGTTCTTCTCTTGGAGCCTCAACTCCTTGGGTTATGGTAGGAGGGAAAAGCTGGAGAAACTACATTTTTGCAGGCGGGCCTACAGCACTACCCGCTTATAGTCGAGTTCAGTCAGGAGTTGTTCCTAAAAGCTCTTTGGCATGGCCTAAAGGTGTTGAGAAATTCAAAGGTTTGTTTGGACAAAGGGTACTAAAGTAATATGAACATTGAAGTTGTATATTTAATTTTGACCATAGCGCTTTCACTTGATTTGATATCTTGTTATTACTCAATAAAGAGGCTTAAAAATAAAAAAGGAGCTTCTAGTATTCCATTTTTGACATTTATAACAGTATTGATATTGTATGTTGTTTTTGTTGAGTCATATGTTCTGTCTTTTGGGTTGGATTTAACTATTTACTTTATAATTCATGTACTCCTTTTGCTATTTATTCCGCTAATTTTTAGGAGAATAATTAAAAATATAGGTGACCCCCATTCTAATTTGAAGAAATAAAAGACACTCAATCCAAAGCCCCAGCACACTTGCAGGGGCTTTTCTATTTCTGGTCACGTTTCACCGACTTTTTGGTCACGCCTATTTGACCTGTGTGGTCGTATCTATCGACTTTCTGGTCTGTATATAGCGGTGTATGTGACCAGCGGTATCAAATTTTAAGAAGACACCCATCTTAAATTTGATAAAAAACTGAGTGTCGCCTATCTTTAAATAACCCGAATTCAAGTTCCAAGTGCACCACTCACATTATCAAGTGAAAAGGCTTCTTTCGAAATTTAAAAAGACACCCATCGTAAAATTCCGACGGATGCAGTTACTTTCAAGAGTTTTCGGGGTTATCGGGCCAATCTGAATTAATGATTTTTTAATCAAAATTGAGTAGTGAAAAAGTTGGTTAG
>NZ_MAUJ01000032.1 GCF_001696455.1 Pseudoalteromonas luteoviolacea | reverse complement strand
GTGTAGTGCGTTATTCGCTTAGTCCTTAATATACATTAACACCCCAATTTTAACGTGATTTTTAAAAGTTACGTGGTTAGCCATGTCTGAAATCCCAGCTAAGTTATCAAGTTAAGCAATTTATCAAGGGTTCAAAGCGAATTGAGCAATTTTTAGTGGTTTGTTTCTGCTTTGAGATATGTCGAGGTGTAGTTGTGGTATAAATTAAGATGGGTGTCATGTGCTTATTATGCCGCTGCTGCAACGGCGGCATATAGTGCGGGATCTACCTTTGCTGTTACAGGCAGCCTGAATAAAGGCTTATTAGCAGGCTTTTCAGCAGCCGCAATGCCAGGTGGAGAAGGTATAGGGGCGATTGCTGCTAGTGCAGTGATTGGTGGTGCGACTTCTAAGCTAATGGGGGGAAATTTTGGCCATGGCTTCTTTTCCGCAGGATTAGGCGCTGCCGCAGGTGGAATTGGTAGAGGAATTCGGAACCCGGTTGGCCAGGTTTTAGTCGGTGCTATTGTAGGAGGGACAGTTTCAAAAGTGACCGGTGGCAAGTTTGCTAATGGCGCTTTTAGTGCGGCTTTTGCAGCAGCGTTGAGGGCTGATTGGGGTGGTGGTAAGTGGCGAAAAAGAAACCACCAATTAAATTCTTCTGAAGCTCCATCAGAATCTCAAGTCACTCTGAGCAAACAAGATTTAAAAGCAAGAGAGGCATTAGAAATTGCGAATAAAAAGTCAATAAAAGATAATCTAGAATATGGGGGCATTATTTATGTGGAAGATGGAGAGTATCATTATACGACACCTTTGCAAGGAACTGATCAAGGTTTTGACTTAAACAAATCTTTAGCGTTAGTGCCTGAGGCTGCTATTGTTGTGGGTGATTATCATACACACGGTGATTACTCTATATATAATCGTAAAACAGGTCAGGCGATAAGAACAAGCGACCCTAAACGTGATCATTTTAATTCAGATAATTTCTCTACTCCAGACTTAAATGGTATTAGAAATGATGCAAGTATTGGGGGGATTTATAGAGGATACCTAGGGACTCCTAGTGGAAGATTACTAGCTTTTGATCCATATAAAAATATTGTTTATGGGCTTAAGGGGAATTAAGGTGAAGGTATATATTAGAGTAATTGTGTTATTGAGTTTTTTTATTTCATTTACAGGTGTTTGTGATGTTACAAAGGAAGATAAAATGGAGAGGGTTATTAAAATATCTGGTGGAGAATTAAGAGCTTTGACGGTGGCTGTAAAAATATTAGAGGGGTATGAGCTAAGTCTGCTTGACTACCATATCACTGTTAATACTAATTCAGATGAATATATCATTGTATTTATGGACAAAAATACAAAAAATAGTCAAAGGGGAAGCGGTAACAGTGTTGGCGTGGAAGTTCATGTAAGTACAGTGGATTTTTCAATAATGCATAGTCAGTTGGTAAGGTGAAGTTGGTTTTCTTCAATTGCAGTGTCAAATAACATTAGAATAGACATCTAATCCAAAGCCCCAGCAAGTGCTGGGGCTTTTCTATTTCTGGTCACGTTTCGCCGAATTTTTGGTCACGCCTATTTGACCTTGGTGGTCGCATCTATCGACTTTCTGGTCCAAATTTTAAGAAGACACCCATCTTAAATTTGATAAAAAACTGAGTGTCGCCTATCTTTAAATAACCCGAATTCAAGTTCCAAGTGCACCACTCACATTATCAAGTGAAAAGGCTTCTTTCGAAATTTAAAAAGACACCCATCGTAAAATTCCGACGCAAGTCAGACGGTACCTATATCGAAGCCCGTGGTACGGTGCAGCACTACAAATTTGGGCAGGTGTTTGAGACGCTAGAAGCACGCAACAAACTTGAAGGGAAAGTGTACTTCAAAGTGAAGTCATTAA
>NZ_MAUJ01000031.1 GCF_001696455.1 Pseudoalteromonas luteoviolacea | reverse complement strand
CGTTAGGATCGATCACGCCATCTTGATCTACATCGAAGAACACTTTACCAGATATGGTTTTATCACCTGCTTTTGGCATTTCAGTAAAGCGCAGTGTTGGCGCAGGATCTGTGCCGACAATCACTTTAGCGATATTACTGACAACACCCGCACCACTGCCGATATAGCGATTACCCGTTTGATGCTCTGAGCTTGGCGTTTGCGTGATCGTGTAGCCATCGGCGTTTGATTCGATTAAACCTACAAAGCTAAATTCACCGTTTACATCTGTGGTGGTTTCAAGAGCGACAGCCTGACTATATTTGTCGGTGCCCGTGAGTTTGATGCTGATAGTGTTAAGGGCTGAGTCGACAGGATCGATCTCCCCGTTTTGATCCACATCGAAGAACACCTTGCCAGATACGATTTTATCACCTGCTTTGGGCTTTTCAGTAAAGCGGATTATTGGCGTTGGATCTGTGCCCACCACGACTTTAGCGATATTGCTGACAACACCCACCCCGCTGCCGATATAACGATTACCCGTTTGATGCTCAGTACTTGGCGTTTGCGTGATGGTATAGCCATCGGCGTTTGATTCAATTAACCCAGTAAAGCTAAATGCACCGTTTACATCTGTGGTGGTTTCAAGCTCGACAGCCTGACCATATTTATCTGTGCCCGTTAGTTTGATGCTGATAGTGTTAAGGGCTGAATCGTTCGGATCGATAACGCCATCTTGATCTACATCGAAGAACACCTTGCCAGATATGGTTTTATCACCTGCTTTGGGTTTTTCAGTAAAGCGCAGTGTTGGTGTTGGATCTGTGCCGACCACGACTCTAGCGACATTGCTGACAACACCTGCGCCACTGCCGATATAACGATTACCCGTTTGGTGATCTGGGCTTGGTGTTTGTGTGATGGTGTAGCCGTCCGCATTTGATTCGATTAAACCCGCAAAGCTAAATTCACCGTTTGCATCTGTGGTGGTAGTAAGCTCGACAACCTGACCAAACTTATCCTTACCCGTGAGTTTTACATTGATATTGTTAAGGGCGGAGTCGTTCGGATCGATAACCCCATCTTGATCTACATCGAAGAACACCTTACCAGATATAGTTTTATCACCTGCTTTGGGCTTTTCAGTAAAGCGCAGTGTTGGTGTTGGATCTGTGCCGACCACAACTTTAGCAACATTGCTGACAACACCCGCGCCACTGCCGATATAGCGATTACCCGTTTGGTGGTCTGAGCTTGGTGTTTGCGTGATGGTATAGCCATCCGCATTTGATTCGATTAATCCGCTAAAGCTAAATTCACCGTTTACATCAGTGGTAGTTGTTAGCTCTACAAGCTGACCATATTTGTCGGTGCCCGAGAGTTTGATGCTGATAGTGTTAAGGGCGAAGTCTGCTGGATCCAAGGCGCCATTTTGATCCACGTCTAAGAACACTTTACCAGATACAGTTTTATCACCTGCTTTGGGTTTTTCAGTAAAGCGCAGTGTTGGTGTTGGATCTGTGCCGACCACGACTTTAGCAATATTGCTGACAACACCCGCGCCACTGCCAATATAACGATTACCCGTTTGATGTTCAGTACTTGGCGTTTGCGTGATGGTATAGCCATCCGCGTTTGATTCGATTAAACCCGCAAAGCCAAATTCACCATTTACATCTGTGGTGGTAGTAAGCGCTACAAGCTGACCATATTTGTTGGTGCCCGTGAGTTTTACACTGGTATTTTTAAGGAGTGAATCGTTCGGATCGATCACGCCATTTTGATCTACATCGAAGAACACTTTACCCGCTACAGTTTTATCGCCTGCTATGGGCTTTTCAGTAAAGCGGATTGTTGGTGTTGGATCTGTACCAACCACGACTTTAGCGACATTGCTGACAACACCTACTCCACTGCCGATATAGCGATTACCCGTTTGGTGATCTGGGCTTGGTGTTTGCGTGATGGTATAGCCATCGGCGTTTGATTCGATTAAACCTGCAAAACTAAATTCACCGCTTACATCCGTAGTGGTTGTAAGCGCGACAACCTGACCATATTTATCCGTGCCCGTCAGTTTGATACTGATATTTTTAAGGACTGAGTCATTCAGATCGATAAGCCCATTTTGATCTATATCGAAGAACACTTTACCCAAAACAGTTTTGTCGCCTGCTTTGGGCTTTTCAGTAAAGCGGATTATTGGCGTTGGATCTGTGCCCACCACGACTTTAGCAACATTGCTGACCACACCCGCACCACTGCCGATATAACGATTACCCGTTTGGTGGTCTGGGCTTGGTGTTTGCGTGATGGTATAGCCATCCGCGTTTGATTCGATTAAACCAGCAAAGCTGAATTCACCGTTTACATCTGTGGTGGTTTCAAGAGCAACAGCCTGACCATATTTGTCGGTGCCCGAGAGTTTGATGCTGATAGTGTTAAGGGCGGAGTCTGCTGGATCCAAGGCGCCATTTTGATC
>NZ_MAUJ01000030.1 GCF_001696455.1 Pseudoalteromonas luteoviolacea | reverse complement strand
CTAACCAACTTTTTCACTACTCAATTTTGATTAAAAAATCATTAATTCAGATTGGCCCGATAACCCCGAAAACTCTTGAAAGTAACTGCATCCGTCGGAATTTTACGATGGGTGTCTTTTTAAATTTTGCGTATGGTTACTCATCACTGCATACGCACACACATCAATACAGAACACCTTCGCAAGTTGTAGTAACTTCTCTTCAACCCACCCTCTTCGATGCTCATAAGACTTACCCGTTACTTTATCTTCTCCACACAAAAACGCACGCCTTACGCATCGTGATATGCAGTGATAGTACTTAGTATCCACCAAGCTAACTTGCCGACTTCGTGCTGTTGTCATGAATTGAGCGCCTAACTTTTAACCGTTATTTAAAGATAGGCGACACTCAGTTTTTTACCAAATTTAAGTTGGGTGTCTTCTTAAATTTGACCATTGGCTAACAAAGAATCTGAACCAGATCAGAAATAAATCATACAAAGAACCACTTCCTTTAAGTCATAGATTTAAAACTGACTTGGCAGAATACTTACAACTTTTTCCAAACCGTCAGTTGTACCCCAAATTATCACTCCCTCACAACTGACCAACCCGTTTTGGTTAAATTTGATTGACCAACGTGGTCGCGGCTAATCGACCATGTGGCAACAGTAAAGTGACACCGTTGGTCACATACACCGCTATATACATATGTATATAGCACTCCACTTGGACCAGAAAGTCGATAGATGCGACCACACAGGTCAGATAGGCGAGACCAAAAAATCGGCGAAACGTGACCAGAAATAGAAAAGCCCCAGCAAATTGCTGGGGCTTTGGATAAGGTGTCATCTATATTACTTACTATTCAAATATAATTTAAGTCTGTTTATTTGCTGCATAATTACAAAACTTCCAAAACCAGGCTTAAAATACTTGGCAGTAATTTCTTCAACCTCTTCAGAAGAAATATTTGAATCGATTATTAGCCTATTTATTAGCCCAAAATAAACAGCTGTGCAATGATTTTTTGCAATCTCTTTTGATGTAAAAAAAGTTGGTATTTGGAAAGAGTCTAAAGAAGAATAATAATCTTTAAGAAACTCTATTTTCCTGTCATTTACCTCAGCTAAGATGTGGAGTAACTCTGACTCATATTTACTTTCTTTTTCCTTTCTATATTCTATTTGTGAAATATACACTTTAGAAAAAATAGAGTACCTTTCTGAAAAATTAATTCCTTTTACCATTTGATCGAACTTACAAATCTCTAAATCTTGTAAAATGAGACATATATTATCCCTAAACACCTCTATACCAAAAAAAACTCTTTCATCCAATTCAATTAATATCAACTCACTTTGATCATCGCTATTGCGTATAACTGAGCCGCTGTTAATCTTTATATATTTTTTCAACTCATCAAACATTTTTCACCTAATATTTAGGTAATAAGTTACCAAAGGTTATTCTATGTAAATCTACATTTGTGGGGCCAAGTATCGTACGAGCAGGCAAATAACCGGATGTAGATCTAGATACAATAGCACCTTGAGTTTGAATTACCCTATCGAGTCTAATTTGTCTTGGGCTAAGTTTCGCAGCACCTGCTTTTACTTCAATAAATTCAATATTCCCATCTACCTTGAAAGCGGTTAAATCTGGATAACGAATTTCTCCATTTGGCCCAACTCTAAGTGTAATTCCACCTATAATAACATGACTCCCTGGGTTTTCTGCTAAATAATTATCTGCAGCATGTTGCTCTGCCGTTTTACCCATAATACGGTTTTTAATTGCTAATTTCCAAGCTTCATCATAAAGTGCTAGTTCTTCCTCATTCATGTCAGACGCCATAGCCAATTGGCTTTCTTTACCAAATGGATATCCTATGTTGTTGTCTTGCTCAGCTCTAATTTGGCTATTACCATTAAACGCCTGAGCAAATGCCGCGGTTGTGGCACCATTTGAGAACTTGCCACCCGTAACTTTTGAGACAGTCCCACCAACTATTGCTGCCACTGCAATCCTTGCAATGTCATACCCTGCACCGGGAGCCGATATCAAGCCATTTATATTAAGGCCTTTCGTTAACCCGGCACTCCAGAAACCATGACCAAACTTACCGCCTTGTAAATCAGCAATAATACCGCCAGTAAGTGCATGAGTAGCAACATGACCAATACCACCGGTTTTCCAGAAAGCACCACCAGTGCCATCAAAAGCGCGGCCTATCTGGTTGAAAGCTTCTGCGGAAACAGCTGCAATCGCCCCAGCTTTTAATGCCTGTGATGAAGAGCCGCCCATCGCGCGAGTAAAGTTATAACTCCAGTAAGCTGAACCGAAAGGCCCACCTAATTTATAAAAAGCAATGTTACCAACTATATTCGTGAGCGTTGGACCAAACACTTTTGACGAAGCTCGAATTACATTTCGTAACACCTTTTTGAATGGCTTCGTGAATGCGATCAAATACCCACTCGGATCCGTATAACTCAGCGGATTATTTAGAACATAAGAATAAGCATTGTAATTCTGAAGATTCGAAGGCGCCTGAACAAACGGATCGGCCTGCATCACGCGCCCAGTATCTACATCGTAGATCCGACCATTCATATGAAGGATGCGGCTGTCGTCTCCCAATGCCACTGGCTCGTGCCCCGTATAACTGCGCAGGTTGCGCGGTGTTGTACCAAATAGGCCACTTAGATGGTCGCTGACATAGTGCTCAGAGTACAGGTCGTTGTCTCGCCCAACCGTCGACTTTTTACCCCATACATCATATTCAAAGCGCTGAATAAGCCGGAGTTTATTGTCTG
>NZ_MAUJ01000029.1 GCF_001696455.1 Pseudoalteromonas luteoviolacea | reverse complement strand
GTTGAAGACTACAACGTTGATAGGCGAGATGTGGAAGTGCTGTGAGGCATTGAGCTAACTCGTACTAATTACCCGTGAGGCTTAACCATACAACGCCAAAGTGGTTTTATTTGTTAGAAGTTAAGAATAAAAGTAGACGATAAGAATTTAATTACGCTTCCAGATTTTTAGCATTGTGAAAAGATGAGCTCTTACGAGAAATCAATTCACCTTGCGCAAATGAAATGACAAAAAGACGTCATTAGCCATTTGCACGAAAAGAATTTCCTGGTGAACATAGCATTTTGGAACCACCTGATCCCATGCCGAACTCAGTAGTGAAACGAAATAGCGCCGATGATAGTGTGGGGTTTCCCATGTGAAAGTAGGACATTGCCAGGGCCCAATTAGAGAAACCCGTTGCAGAAATGCGACGGGTTTTTTACGTTTATGGTGCTAAATCGTGCTTTAGCGCGACTTTAGCGCAAGGTGAAGAGAGCAACTTTCAGTGACGTTGAGATGGACTCTCTTGGCATCATTTTAAGTCGTTCATAATGGATGGATCACCAATCTCTCATCAGTTGTTAAAACCGCTTATTTCACCTTGCGCAAAAGAAGCGTACTCACTGCGTTCGCTGTCGCTAACCTTTCGCACTTAATTCATCCCTGAAGCTGGGTCCCATCGCGCATCCATGCGCTCACTTCCTCATGCTGCGAAACTTCGTTTCGGTCATTCGTCACCCTTGCGCAAAGCAAACGCACTCACTGCGTTCGCTGTCGTTAACCCTTTGCACCATACTTGCGCAAAGCAAACGTATTCGCTGCGCTCATTATCGTTAACACTTTGCACGATGCTCACCGTTGCTAACCTTTTGCTCCTTTCTTGCGAATAACGGGTATCCACCAACGGATATGCATCTCATTCATTGGCCGAAATGGTATGGGGAAATATGCGACTATATCAGGTTTGCTGCCATCCCTTTCAAAACCAGTTGAGGAAAACCATGAGCCATATATAGATCGGTTGGTTTTCATGGAAGTTTTGTATGTGCAATTGAATTCCGCATAAGTGGAGGAAGGTACTGTATAAGTTTCAAATCCTTTTAATCTATCTCGACTTGTCGCTTCAACACCTAAAACATCCAAAAACTCATCCCGCCTCCCATTTTCTATTGGAAAATAAGCAGAGAGTAAAGGGGAGTTTGTGATCGGGCATGGCCTACCATCATTGAGTTGAGTGAGCTTTTTATACTCTTTTGAACCTACATACCCTTTCCAAAATTTAGGTCCATCTTTTACAAAACTTTCGAAATCAAAGCTCTTGCCAGTGCCTATTATATTAAATTCAGGTACATCAATTATTTTGTAGTCCATACTTTCACCTGTTTTGTTGTCTTGGGAGTAGTAGACTCTCTTATATGAAGAAAGCGCGGTGCCCCCTAAACGGGCAATACTTGGGTTGATTCCATGTATATGTCTAAATGCGCGAGTAAAGGCATTGGGGGACTTGTATCCATATTTGATTGCGATATCGACAATACTTTTATTTGTATTGAGCAATTCAACAGCAGCTAAGGTTAGTTTTCGCCTTCTGATATATTCGGTGCAGGTAATCTTAAATTTAGCAAAAAACATGCGATGGAAGTGGTATTTTGAACAACATGCCACCTTAGCCACATCCTCAATACCAAGGCCGCTATCTAAGTTACTCTCTATATATTCAATTGCCCAATTCATTCGTTGTGACCAAGTCATTAAACAAGCCTCCTCTTAAGCCATTATGGTATTTAATCGCTAAGGCGTCTGTCTCACCTTTTCTTGCTATTTTAAGTTGTGACATTAAAACCTCGCTTGAGGGTTGAATCCGACTAATTTTGTAAGTAAAGAGAGGTAAAGGTTTTGGAACTCCATAGATTTAAGGCTAGTTATGATGAAAGCTTGAAAATAATTTATCTGTATCAGCGGTACGAGCCCTTTCTACTGCTTATGTTAAAGGTGGTTAGGTTTGTTTAAATCCATGCAAACTAGAGCGACTGCTTAACCTTGCAAAGTTAATTGAATCATTTAGCTAATTACTGCAAATAGCCACTCACGTTATCTAATTTAGAATTGATTTAATGCTTTGATCTCGAACAGTCGATACTTTTTTAATTCACAGCAGGGTCATGAATGTAGTTGTTATGGATATTAAGAGTGCAGCCTCATTTATGTGAGAGAGTTAACCATTGTAATATGCTGTGATTAAAAGCCTTCTAAAATATGATATGGCCTTCAGGGAACCGACTTGACTAAATTAAGGAGTGACTAAACTACCTTTGATAGTCAGATAGTCAGATAGTCAGATAGTCAGATAGTCAGATAGTCAGATAGTCAGATAGTCAGATAGTCAGATAGTCAGATAGTCAGATAGTCAGATAGTCAGATAGTCAGATAGTCAGATAGTCAGCGTGTGTTTTAGCTATTTTCTACCCTGTCTATTACTTTTGTTCCTATCCAACCTTTTTGAAAACTAACTTTAGATATAGCTAAAACATATATGTTATCCACAGTTTTTTGTGTATAACTTGTGATTCTAATATGGGTATTTTGAGGTTAACTAAATAAATTAATTTATTAAGAAAAAAGCGAAAAAAACGCTTGCGCCCATCTCAAATCTCCCTATAATGCGCTCCCACTGACACGGCGGGATGCAACGAAAAGCGCAAACCAAAGTGAAGGTTAAAGTTAAACGGAAAGCTTAATTAAGAAAAATTAAATTTTCTAGTTGACTTTAAAAGTGAAGCGGTTAATATGGCGCTCCACTTCGCAGCAACGCTGCGGTAACTAACCAAGGGTTAGTTACATTGTTCTTTAAAAATATGAAGCAATCATCTGTGTGGGCACTCGTACAGATTGAGTTCTAACAGCTCTTGATTCAGGAGCAAAAGAATTAGAATCTCAATTTTACTGAGTGACTATAACAGTCAATTCGATTTATTTCTTTTATAAGAAATTATCAATCAGTATTCATTGAGTCAGGTACTTGGTACCAAAAA
>NZ_MAUJ01000028.1 GCF_001696455.1 Pseudoalteromonas luteoviolacea | reverse complement strand
TGACGATAAGGGTGTTTTACAAAAGCTTGTGCGGTTAATTCTGGCTTATTCAAGTACCCTCGTGCGAGGCCATCACCGGCAATATAAAGCTCACCAATGGCACCGGTAGGAAGTAACTGACCTTGTTCGTTGAGCACCAACAGCTGAGTATTGGCATTGGCGCGGCCTAACACGGGTTTTTCCCCAGGACTAAGCTGGCGAATGGTGGCACAAATTGCCGTCTCTGTGGGACCATATGCGTTATAGAAGTTCACTGTTGGTGCCCACCTGTCCACCAATTGGGCGTCACAGGCTTCCCCTGCAACGACGACATGCTTGATATGCGCAACGGCATCGGGAGAGACAAGCTGCAATGCTGAGGGGGTCATCATCACATGGCTGACTTGGTGCCCGTATTTGCCGATTAACTCGCTTTGATAATCCAAAGTTGTCGACAGCACCAGCGTGGCCCCGCGGCTTAAGGTGACCCAAGTTACCCATGTCGCGGCATCAAAACCAAATGCCGTGCTTTGGTAAAATCCGCTGTCAGATGTGACCCCGATGCGCTCAGCATTATCCACAATGGTGTTTACTAGGCTGCGATGTTCAATCATGACCCCTTTGGGTCGTCCCGTTGAGCCTGACGTATAAATCACATAGGCCAAGTGATCTGGGCGAGAGCCAATGTTGAGTGGCGGAGTATCAGCGCATGTCATATCGAGTGCGTCGAGACGGATAAGCGGTTTGCCTAAATCCTCCGCGGTACTTTGATAAACCGCGTCACTCACAATACAGCTGAGCGCGGTGTCTTCGACCATATAGGCGAGGCGCTCAAAGGGGTAGTCAGGGTCTAAAGGCACGTAGGCGCAGCCGGCTTTAAGAATCCCAAGCATGGCGATAACCATATGGCAGCTGCGGCCTAGGTGGATCCCGATGAGTGTCTGTGGCAAGACTTGATGGTGCTGAACCAAATGTGTGGCAAGTTGGGTGGCACGCAGTTCAAGTTGCGCGTAAGTCAGCGTTTCATCAGCACATCGCACGGCGATGGCATCGGGTCGGCTTTGTGCTTGTTGGCTGACGAGTTGGTCAATCCCAGTGTGCGGATAATCTCGGATTGGACCATTAAGCACAGAGAGGGCATGGTGTTGTTCAGCCTGACTGAGCATGGTGAGTTCATTGAGTGGTTTGTCGATGACGTGTTCGCCATCAACCAGTTTGGACCATTCGCTGAGGTAGTGGCAGAGGTGATTATTGAGTCTGTCGATAGACACCTTGTTAAATAAAGCACTATCGTAAACCCAAGAAAGTACGCCGCCACTTTTATTCATATGGACATTGATCTCCAAGTCAAACTTTAAACTGCGCTCATCGTTTAACAAGGTTGAAATTTGCATGTCATTAGATTGCCCCTCATCGATGACATCAAAGAGCTCACCAAGACCAGAATTAGAGCTTAACGCTATCTGGAATAATGGCGAAAATGCGGTGTTGCGCTCTGGCTGTAAGCTATCAACGAGTTGTTCAAAGGGCACATCTTGGTTTATTTGTGCTTGGGTATGCACTTGCTTAACGTGATGCAAATAACTTGATAACGGCTGTGTTGGCGAAGCGGATACTCTTAAAACCAGAGTGTTGACGAAAAAGCCTACCAAGTCATTTGTCTGTGGCAAACCGCGATTCGCGACCACCGTGCCAACAGTGACATCTTCATTGTGACAGTAATGGGCGATTACTTGAGCCAAAGCAGCATGTAAGAGCATAAATGGCGTCAATTGGAAATGCTCAGCTAACTGACACAATGATGCACTGACATGCGCGGGTAAATGGCCTGTTATACCTTGTGCTTTGGTTTGCTTCACGACGGGTCTTGGCATATCTAAGGGTAGTGAGTGCAATGCCGGTAAGTCAGCCAGTTGCGTTTTCCAATATGCCAGTTGTTCGTCGAGTACCCCATTGCTCAACCAGTTTCTTTGCCAGTGCGCAAAATCAATATACTGTATTGTCAGCTCTGGCAGTACATCGTCGAGATCATGTATTGGTGTCGCCACCTTTAATTGTGCGTTATATAACGTGAGAAACTCTTTCATCAATACGGAAACAGACCATCCATCCGACGCGATATGGTGCATATTGACTAACAGTGCCGCTTGGGTTGCCTGTGGCGTTTTATCCAAGTGTACATAGGTGGCTCTGAGCATCAGATCATCTTGCAATGAGAATGAAGTCGATGCGTCTTGTACCATGAGCTGTTTTAGCGCATGTGTTTGCTTGTCACCTGATAAGTGGCTGAGATCATGTCGAGACAAATTAAATGTCATATTGTCCAACGGATGTTGCCGAATGGTACCGTCAACTTCCCTGTATACTGAACGCAATACTTCATGGCGTTGTAAAATATGCTGAAAAGCACGCTCTATATAGGTCGGATTTACATTGCCTGTTAAGCGGAATGCGAATGGCATATTGTACTCACTCGTCGCGCCTTGCACGCTATCTATGAACCATAGGCGCTGCTGGGCATAAGACAGAGCATGACCAGCAGCGCTTCTTTGGATCTTATTGATAGATTGGCCACATGGACTATCATCAATCTGTGCAATGTAGTTTGCCAACTCTCTGATGGTTGGATATTTAAAAATATCTTTGACTGATAAGTTGACTTGACTGAACTGCCTGATGGCATCTAAAAGTTTGACGCTAAGTAAGGAGTGTCCACCTAAGCTGAAGAAGTTATCATCGATGCCAATGGTGTCCGCTTCTCGACCGAGTACATTGGTCCATGCATTGACCAGCTCCTGCTCTAAAGGTGTTTGTGGTGGAGAAATTGACGCGCCTGAACGAAGCTCGAAGTCAACTTTTGGCAGCGCTTTTTTATCTAGCTTACCGTTGGCAGTCAGCGGCCATGTTTGCAGGACAACGAAGTGTGAAGGCAGCATATAATCGGGCAGCTGTTGGCATAGTGCCGCGCGAATGTCTGGCTCGCACGTCGTACTGTTTTGCTGTATGTAGGCGACTAAGTGGGCCTGACCATACTGATCTTTTTGGATTTGGACAACGGCAGCATCAATGTCTGGCAGTTGCGTCAGTTGCTTTTCAATCTCCCCCAGCTCAACACGGAATCCGCGTATTTTGACTTGCTCATCGACGCGACCTAAAAACTCGAGTTCATTATTAGGCAGTATGCGCACCAAGTCTCCCGTTTTATACATGCGCTCACTGGTGACATCTAACAAGTGACGATAAGGGTGTTTTACAAAAGCTTGTGCGGTTAATTCTGGCTTATTCAAGTACCCTCGTGCGAGGCCATCACCGGCAATATAAAGCTCACCAATGGCAC
>NZ_MAUJ01000027.1 GCF_001696455.1 Pseudoalteromonas luteoviolacea | reverse complement strand
GTTGAAGACTACAACGTTGATAGGCGAGATGTGGAAGTGCTGTGAGGCATTGAGCTAACTCGTACTAATTACCCGTGAGGCTTAACCATACAACGCCAAAGTGGTTTTATTTGTTAGAAGTTAAGAATAAAAGTAGACGATAAGAATTTAATTACGCTTCCAGATTTTAGTAAGATGTTGATAAACATCTTGCATACAGAATTTCCTGGTGAACATAGCATTTTGGAACCACCTGATCCCATGCCGAACTCAGTAGTGAAACGAAATAGCGCCGATGATAGTGTGGGGTTTCCCATGTGAAAGTAGGACATTGCCAGGGCCCAATTAGAGAAACCCGTTGCAGAAATGCAGCGGGTTTTTTGCGTTTATGGTGCTAAATCGTGCTTTAGCGCAAGGTGAAGAGAGCAACTTTCACCGTATTATGTTTTATCGTGTTAGATAATTTCTGAGTAGATAGCTTTGCAGTGTCTATTCATCCCTGAAGCTGGGTCCCATCGCGCATCCATGCGCTCACTTCCTCATGCTGCGAAACTTTGTTTCGGTCATTCGTCACCCTTGCGAAAAAAGAGCGTACTCACTGCGTTTGTAGTGCTAAATCGTGCTTTAGCGCGACTTTAGCGCAAGGTGAAGCAAGTAACTTTCACTGGCATTGATATGGACTCTAAGTATCATTTTAAGTCGTTCATAATGGATGGATCACCAATCCCTCATCAGTTGTTAAAATCGCTTATTTCACCTTGCGCAAAGCAAACGTATTCGCTGCGCTCATTATCGTTAATCCTTTGCACTTAATTCATCCCTGAAGCTGGGTCCCATCGCGCGTCCATGCGCTCACTTCCTCATGCTGCGAAACTTCGTTTCGGTCATTCGTCACCCTTGCGCAAAAGAAGCGTACTCACTGCGTTCGCTGTCGCTAACCTTTTGCACGAGAGCGCCGATGATAGTGTGGGGGCGGCCAGCGGTGGCTTTCCCATGTGAAAGTAGGACATCCTACTGCGTAGCGCACCAAGGGCCCAATTAGAGAAACCCGTTGCAGAAATGCAGCGGGTTTTTTGCGTTTAAGTCCCTCGGCAACAGCTAAATCGGCTCACTTCACCTTGCGCAAAAGAAGCGTACTCACTGCGTTCGCTGTCGCTAACCTTTTGCACGATAGCCGATGATAGTGTGGGGGCGGCCAGCGGTGGCTTTCCCATGTGAAAGTAGGACATCCTGCTGCGTAGCGCACCAAGGGCCCAATTAGAGAAACCCGTTGCAGAAATGCAGCGGGTTTTTTGCGTTTATGGTGCTAAATCGTGCTTTAGCGCAAGGTGAAGCAAGTAACTTTCACTGGCATTGATATGGACTCTAAGTATCATTTAAAGTCGTTCATAATGAATGGATCACCAATCCCTCATCAGTTGTTAAAATCGCTTATTTCACCTTGCGCAAAGCAAACGTATTCGCTGCGCTCATTATCGTTAATCCTTTGCACTACACTTGCGCAAAGGAAACGCACTCACTGCGTTCGCTGTCGTTAACCCTTTGCACTTAATTCATCCCTGAAGCTGGATTACAGCGCGCATTTATACACTCACTTCCTTATGTTGCAAAACTTCATTTCAGTCATTCGTCACCCTTTCTACGATAGGGGCTATTTAACGAGTTTGTTTTCCATGGCTAACAAGCATTTTTTTCGCGCTAACCCCCATCTGTATCCACCTAATGTGCCATCGCTGCGCAGTACACGATGGCATGGAATAAGCACCCCTATGCGGTTTTTAGCGCAAGCATTTCCAACAGCCCGCACTGCGTTCGCATTTCCAATGTGCTGTGCGACTTCGCCATAGCTCATTACGTCGCCCTCTTTAATGCTAAGCAGAAACTTCCAGACTTTAATTTGAAACGCTGTACCCTTTAAATCTAACGGGACCTCAGGTTTAGGTGCATCAAGGGATAAATAGTTATCGAGTGCAGCTATCCAAGCATCGAGCTCTGGGGCATCCTGAGCTTTTGAGTGTATAAGCGTTGCTTTAGGAAACTCTGTTGATAGTAGCGTAACTAAGGTTGCTTGAGTGTTTCCAAACTGCACTGAACACACGCCTTTCTCAGTTGCGGCCATGATCATCTGACCAAGTTTCGTTTCTCGGCATGCATAATGAATTATTTCGCCTTGAGCGCCTGCCCGATAGGTTTTTGGCGACATTCCAATGTTGCGTGTTGCTTCACCGTACACTCGGCTTATCGAGCCGAAGCCAGATGAGTAGATAGCATCCGTAATGCTTTCACAACCTTTCAAGCTTAGCTTGAACTTCCGCATTCGTACTTCGTCTTGGAAGTGTTTCGGTGATACTCCAAATAGCGCTTTAAATGAACGTTGTAATCGAGAAGGTGAAAAGCCGGCAATGGCACCTAGCTGGGCAAGGGTAAGTTTTTCATCAGAATGAGCTTCTATATAACGAGCGACTTCAATAAGCTTTTCAGATTTTACGTTCTTTTTGGCTTTAGGTGGTCTAGGCATAGTTAGACTCTATAATTAGTTGCTATCAGCAGCACTTCACCATAATTATATTCTCAATAACATCTGATTCTTGCCGAGTAATGGGATAAAAGCCAATATTTTATAGTATGTAAGTGGGGCAAGAATCGGATGTTTTTCAAAATCTAGTACAGCTAACCTTGTTACATCTTATTCTATTGTGGAATCCCAATCATGAAAGCTGCTATTAATCACACAATGACTACGAGGCTTTGGGCAATGCTAATTTTGCTCTCAATTTTATGGGGTGGCTCTTTCTTTTTTGTTGGCGTTGCTGTTAGTTCTCTCCCTCCACTCACAATTGTGTCTCTTCGAGTGTGTATAGCTGCTATCGTGTTATGGGTTATTGCTGCTGTATTTGGGCTACGCCCACCAAAAGGCTTTAAGGTTTGGGCCGCATTTCTGGTTATGGGCTTGCTTAATAATGTTATTCCGTTTGGGTTGATAGTTTGGGGGCAAACACAGATCACTTCTGGGGTTGCATCTATTTTAAATGCAGCGACTCCTATTTTCACCGTAATGATCGCCGGAATTTTACTGCCTGACGAAAAACCTACGCCATTGAAACTGTTTGGCGTGATGATTGGCTTTGTTGGGGTCACTGTCATGGTAGGTTTACCTGCACTGATTGGAGAAAACAGCTTCTTAGCACAACTTGCGATTATCGGTGCCACTCTTTCTTACGCATTTGCAGGCGTGTATGGGCGAAGGTTTAAAGCTTTTGACATCAAACCGTTGACAATCGCCGCTGGCCAGGTAACTGCTTCGTCCATCGTTTTACTGCCATTCACCTTTTTTGTAGACGGCATTATCGATGTAAGCTTAATCGGGATGTGGGTTTGGAGTGCTGTTATAGGGCTCGCTATTTTGTCAACTGCATTAGCGTATGTGCTTTATTTTAAAATATTGGAGCTAGCCGGTGCGATGAACGTATTGCTCGTCACTTTGCTCGTACCTGTTTCAGCCTCTTTGCTTGGCTTTTTGTTTTTAAATGAATCTCTAGACGTCATTCACGTAGTTGGAATGGGGATAATAGCAACAAGCCTTGTGGTAATTGATGGGCGCTTATGGCATCAAATAAAAAAGAGTTACTCTACCTAGAACGTCAATGTGAGAAATATTAAGATTTGGAATTCCTCACATAATTGGTAACCGCTACATATGTGCTTCTTTATATCAATCAGGATGAATGGTTTCTGCTTATTGAAGGTGTGATTATTCAGTTACTGTGTTATTCAAGTTGAGGTTTATTCAAAGAACACTTTCTTTTTATCTTCTAGGTTGGAAGCAAACTCATAAGTTGTTGATTGCTCCAAACTGAAGAGCTCGTTTTACTCAACGCTACGTGCTAACTCGATGGAGCACGGCACAGCTTTATATTGTGATGACTCTAGCTTTTAATAAGAGAATCTTGGAATGAAGCCTATTTCAGGGTTATTGCTATATGAATGTGTAGGTGCAAGTCTAAGGGGAATTGTTACGCATAATTTGCTGCATGTTTACGTTAAGATTAAGGCATCCCCTGCAAGGGGGAGGTAATAAAATGATGGTCATTAAGATGTACAGAAAAGGGAATTCGCTAAGTTTAATAGAGCCCTCCAAAATGAGCGTTTAAATTAATGATGTCCTCGTTTATTAAAAGCGTCTCTGAATTAGATGGAATATATGTTATCCACAGTTTTTTGTGTATAACTTGTGATTCTAATATGGGTATTTTGAGGTTAACTAAATAAATTAATTTATTAAGAAAAAAGCGAAAAAAACGCTTGCGCCAATCTCAAATCTCCCTATAATGCGCACCCACTGACACGGCGGGATGCAACGAAAAGCGCAAACCAAAATGAAGGTTAAAGTTAAATTGAAAGATTAATTAAAAAATTAAATTTTCTAGTTGACTTTAAAAGTGAAGCGGTTAATATGGCGCTCCACTTCGCAGCAACGCTGCGGTAACTAACCAAGGGTTAGTTACATTGTTCTTTAAAAATATGAAGCAATCATCTGTGTGGGCACTCGTACAGATTGAGTTCTAACAGCTCTTGATTCAGGAGCAAAAGAATTAGAATCTCAATTTTACTGAGTGACTATAACAGTCAATTCGATTTATTTCTTTTATAAGAAATTATCAATCAGTATTCATTGAGTCAGGTACTTGGTACCAAAAACTTTTAATTGAAGAGTTTGATCATGGCTCAGATTGAACGCTGGCGGCAGGCCTAACACATGCAAGTCGAGCGGAAACGAGAATAGCTTGCTATTCGGCGTCGAGCGGCGGACGGGTGAGTA
>NZ_MAUJ01000026.1 GCF_001696455.1 Pseudoalteromonas luteoviolacea | reverse complement strand
TTGATTCGATTAATCCGCTAAAGCTAAATTCACCGTTTACATCTGTGGTGGTTGTAAGCGCTACAACCTGATCAAACTTATCAATGCCCGTGAGTTTGATGCTGATATTTTTAAGGACTGAGTCGTTCGGATCGATAACGCCATTTTGATCGACATCGAAAAACACTTTACCCGCTAAAGTTTTATCGCCTGCTTTGGGCTTTTCAGTAAAGCGGATTGCTGGTGTTGGATCTGTGCCGACCATGACTTTAGCGACATTGCTGACAACACCCGCGCCACTGCCAATATAACGATTACCCGTTTGATGTTCAGTACTTGGTGTTTGCGTGATCGTATAGCCATCCGCATTTGATTCGATTAAACCCGCAAAGCTAAATTCACCGTTTACATCTGTGGTGGTGGTAAGATCAACAACCAGACCAAACTTATCCTTACCCGTGAGTTTTACATTGATATTGTTAAGGGCGGAGTCTGCTGGATCCAAGGCGCCATTTTGATCTACATCGAAGAACACTTTACCCGATATGGTTTTATCGCCTGCGTTTGGCTTTTCAGTAAAGCGGATCGCTGGTGTTGGATCTGTGCCGACCACGACTTTAGCAATATTGCTGACAACACCCGCGCCGCTGCCGATATAGCGATTACCCGTTTGGTGATCTGAGCTTGGCGTTTGCATGATCGTGTAGCCATCCGCATTTGATTCGATTAATCCGCTAAAGCTAAATTCACCGTTTACATCTGTGGTGGTTGTAAGCGCTACAACCTGATCAAACTTATCAATGCCCGTGAGTTTGATGCTGATATTTTTAAGGACTGAGTCGTTTGGATCGATAATGCCATTTTGATCTACATCGAAAAACACTTTACCCGCTACAGTTTTATCGCCTGCTTTTGGCTTTTCAGTAAAGCGCAGTGTTGGTGTTGGATCTGTGCCGACCACGACTTTAGCAATATTACTGATCATACCCGCGCCGCTGCCGATATAGCGATTACCCGTTTGGTGGTCTGGGCTTGGTGTTTGCGTGATGGTGTAGCCATCCGCGTTTGATTCGATTAAACCAGCAAAGCTAAATTCACCGTTTACATCTGTGGTAGTTGCAAGCGCTACAACCTGACCATATTTGTCGGTGCCCGTCAGTTTTACATTGATATTGTTTAAGGCTGAATCGTTCGGATCGATCACGCCATTTTGATCTACATCGAAGAACACCTTACCAGATATAGTTTTATCACCTGCTTTGGGCTTTTCAGTAAAGCGCAGTGTTGGTGTTGGATCTGTGCCGACCGCGACTTGAGCAACATTGCTGACAACACCCGCGCCACTGCCGATATAACGATTACCCGTTTGATGCTCTGGGCTTGGTGTTTGCGTGATGGTATAGCCATCGGCGTTTGATTCGATTAAACCAGCAAAGCTGAATTCACCGTTTACATCTGTGGTGGTTTCAAGAGCAACAGCCTGACCATATTTGTCGGTGCCCGAGAGTTTGATGCTGATAGTGTTAAGGGCGGAGTCTGCTGGATCCAAGGCGCCATTTTGATCCACATCGAAGAACACTTTACCCGCTACAGTTTTATCGCCTGCTTTTGGCTTTTCAGTAAAGCGGATTGCTGGTGTTGGATCTGTGCCGACCACGACTTTAGCAACACTGCTGACAACACCTGCGCCACTGCCGATATAACGATTACCCGTTTGGTGATCTGGGCTTGGTGTTTGTGTGATGGTGTAGCCATCCGCGTTTGATTCAATTAAACCTGCAAAGCTAAATTCACCGTTTACATCTGTGATGGTTTCAAGCTCGACAGCCTGACCATATTTATCTGTGCCCATGAGTTTTACACTGATATTTTTAAGGGCTGAATCGTTCGGATCGATAACGCCATCTTGATCTACATCGAAGAACACCATACCAGATACGGTTTTATCACCTGCTTTGGGTTTTTCAGTAAAGCGGATTACTGGTGTTGGATCTGTGCCGACAATCACTTTGGCGATATTGCTGACAACACCCACCCCGCTGCCGATATAACGATTACCCGCTTGATGTTCAGTACTTGGTGTTTGCGTGATCGTATAGCCATCCGCATTTGATTCGATTAAACCCGCAAAGCTAAATTCACCGTTTACATCTGTGGTGGTGGTAAGATCAACAACCTGACCAAACTTATCCTTACCCGTGAGTTTTACATTGATATTGTTAAGGGCGGAGTCTGCTGGATCCAAGGCGCTATTTTGATCTACATCGAAGAACACTTTACCAGATACGGTTTTATCACCTGCTTTTGGCTTTTCAGTAAAGCGCAGTGTTGGTGTTGGATCTGTGCCGACCACGACTTTGGCGACATTGCTCACAACACCCGCGTCACTGCCGATATAACGATTACCCGTTTGATGTTCAGTGCTTGGTGTTTGTGTGATGGTGTAGCCATCGGCGTTTGATTCAATTAAACCTGCAAAGCCAAATTCACCGTTTACATCTGTGGTGGTTGTAAGCTCAACAATCTGGCCATGTTTGTCGGTGCCCGTCAGTTTTACATTGATATTGTTAAGGGCTGAATCGCTCGGATCGATAACGCCATCTTGATCTACATCGAAGAACACCTTACCAGATACAGACTTATCACCTGCTTTTGGCTTTTCAGTAAAGCGGATCGCTGGCGTAGGATCTGTGCCGACAATCACTTTGGCTACATTACTGACAATACCTGCGCCACTGCCGATATAGCGATTACCCGTTTGGTGATCTGGGCTTGGTGTTTGCGTGATGGTATAGCCATCCGCATTTGATTCAATTAATCCGCTAAAGCTAAATTCACCGTTTACATCTGTGGTGATTGTAAGATCAACAACCTGACCAAACTTATCCTTACCCGTGATTTTTACATTGATATTGTTAAGGGCGGAGTCTGCTGGATCCAAGGCGCCATTTTGATCTACATCGAAGAACACTTTACCCGATATGGTTTTATCGCCTGCTTTTGGCTTTTCAGTAAAGCGCAGTGTTGGCGTAGGATCTGTACCGACCACGACTTTAGCGATATTGCTGACAACACCCACGCCACTGCCGATATAACGATTACCCGTTTGATGTTCAGTGCTTGGTGTTTGCGTGATGGTATAGCCATCCGCATTTGATTCGATTAATCCGCTAAAGCCAAATTCACCGTTTACATCTGTGGTGGTGGTAAGATCGACAGTCTGACCATATTTGTCGGTGCCCGACAGTTTGATGCTAATAGCGTTAAGGGCGAAGTCGTTCGGATCGATAACGCCATTTTGAACTACATCGAAGAACACCTTACCCGATACGGTTTTGTCGCCTGCTTTGGGCTTTTCAGTAAATCGGATTGCTGGCGTAGGATCTGTGCCGACCACGACTTTAGCAATATTACTGATCATACCCGCGCTACTGCCGATATAGCGATTACCCGTTTGGTGGTCTGAGCTTGGTGTTTGCGTGATGGTATAGCCATCCGCATTTGATTCGATTAAACCCGCAAAGCTAAATTCACCGTTTACATCTGTGGTAGTTGTAAGCGCTACAACCTGATCATATTTGTCGGTGCCCGTGAGTTTTACATTGATATTGTTTAGGACTGAGTCGTTTGGGTCGATAATGCCATTTTGATCTACATCGAAGAACACTTTACCCGCTACAGTTTTATCGCCTGCTATGGGCTTTTCAGTAAAGCGGATTATTGGCGTTGGATCTGTGCCCACCACGACTTTAGCAACATTGCTGACCACACCCGCACCACTGCCGATATAACGATTACCCGTTTGATGTTCGCTCGTTGGTGTTTGCATGATGGTATAGCCATCCGCGTTTGATTCGATTAAACCTGCGAAGCCAAATTCACCATTTACATCTGTGGTGGTTGTAAGCGCTACAACCTGATCATATTTGTCGGTGCCCGTTAGTTTGATGCTGATATTGTTAAGGGCTGAGTCGACAGGATCGATCTCCCCGTTTTGATCCACGTCGAAGAACACCTTGCCAGATACGGTTTTATCACCTGCTTTGGGCTTTTCAGTAAATCGGATCGCTGGTGTTGGATCTGTGCCGACCATGACTTTAGCAATATTACTGATCATACCCGCGCTACTGCCGATATAGCGATTACCCGTTTGGTGGTCTGAGCTTGGTGTTTGCGTGATGGTATAGCCATCCGCATTTGATTCGATTAATCCGCTAAAGCTAAATTCACCGTTTGCATCTGTGGTAGTTGTAAGCGCTACAAGCTGACCATATTTGTTGGTGCCCGTCAGTTTTACACTGATATTTTTAAGGAGTGAATCGTTCGGATCGATCACGCCATTTTGATCTACATCGAAGAACACTTTACCCGCTACAGTTTTATCGCCTGCTATGGGCTTTTCAGTAAAGCGGATTGTTGGTGTTGGATCTGTGCCGACCACGACTTTAGCGACATTGCTGACAACACCCGCGCCGCTGCCGATATAGCGATTACCCGTTTGGTGGTCTGGGCTTGGTGTTTGCGTGATCGTGTAGCCACCCGCGTTTGATTCGATTAAACCTGCAAAGCTAAATTCACCATTTACATCTGTGGTGGTAGTAAGCGCTACAACCTGACCAAACTTATCAATGCCCGTTAGTTTTACGCTGATATTTTTCAGGAGTAAATCGTTAGGATCGATAACCCCATCTTGACCTACATCGAAGAACACCTTACCCGATACGGTTTTATCACCTGCTTTGGGCTTTTCAGTAAAGCGCAGTGTTGGTGTTGGATCTGTGCCGACCACGACTTTAGCAATATTACTGATCACACCCGCGCCACTGCCGATATAGCGATTACCCGTTTGGTGATCTGAGCTTGGCGTTTGCATGATCGTGTAGCCATCCGCATTTGATTCGATTAAACCCGCAAAGCTAAATTCACCGTTTACATCTGTGGTGGTTGTAAGCGCTACAACCTGATCAAACTTATCAATGCCCGTGAGTTTGATGCTGATATTTTTAAGGACTGAGTCGTTTGGATCGATAATGCCATTTTGATCTACATCGAAGAACACTTTACCAGATACGGTTTTATCACCTGCTTTGGGTTTTTCAGTAAAGCGCAGTGTTGGTGTTGGATCTGTGCCGACCACGACTTTAGCAACATTGCTGATAACACCTGCGCCACTGCCGATATAACGATTACCCGTTTGGTGGTCTGGGCTTGGTGTTTGCGTGATGGTGTAGCCATCCGCGTTTGATTCAATTAAACCAGCAAAGCCAAATTCACCATTTACATCTGTGGTGGTAGTAAGCTCTACAACCTGACCAAACTTATCCGTACCCGTTAGTTTGATGCTGATAGTGTTAAGGGCGAAGTCTGCTGGATCCAAGACGCCATTTTGATCTACATCGAAGAACACCTTACCAGATACGGTTTTATCACCTGCTTTTGGCTTTTCAGTAAAGCGCAGTGTTGGTGTTGGATCTGTGCCGACCACGACTTTAGCAATATTACTGATCACACCCGCGCCACTGCCGATATAGCGATTACCCGTTTGGTTATCTGAGCTTGGCGTTTGCATGATCGTGTAGCCATCCGCATTTGATTCGATTAAACCCGCAAAGCTAAATTCACCGTTTACATCTGTGGTGGTTGTAAGCGCTACAACCTGATCAAACTTATCAATGCCCGTGAGTTTGATGCTGATATTTTTAAGGACTGAGTCGTTTGGATCGATAATGCCATTTTGATCTACATCGAAGAACACCTTACCAGATACGGTTTTATCACCTGCTTTGGGTTTTTCAGTAAAGCGCAGTGTTGGCGCAGGATCTGTGCCGACCACGACTTTAGCAACATTGCTGATAACACCTGCGCCACTGCCGATATAACGATTACCCGTTTGGTGATCTGAGCTTGGTGTTTGCGTGATCGTATAGCCATCCGCATTTGATTCGATTAAACCAGCAAAGCCAAATTCACC
>NZ_MAUJ01000025.1 GCF_001696455.1 Pseudoalteromonas luteoviolacea | reverse complement strand
GCGTCACTGCTTGGTGAGGTGGTCCACGACTTTATCTTACGACCAAACCCATCGTATCGTATATGTGTGCTCACCAAACGCGCATCGGTTTGCTTAACCAGCTCGCCAAAGCCATTGTAAGCATATGACCAAGTCCCTCTATCAGCATCCTCCATTTTGACTTTTCTGCCTAGCGCATCGTATTGGGTGCTGATAAGTAATGTACTCGCCCCAGACTCCGCTGACGAATACACCTGAGTTTGTAACCCAGTCGGGCCATATTTGTAGATAGATACATGACACCCATCTTAATTTAAGAAGCAACCGAAGTAATACCACCAACCAAGGCATGACTTCCTGCCCACTCTAGTTGCTGCGCAAGTATAAATACATAAATTTAAGATGGGTGTCTTCTTAAAATTTTCTTAAATCAGATGTCACCTTACTTCCATTGAGCAAGAGCAGCGTTAAGCTCTAAGAAGTTCATCTCATTTGAAACCGATTTTTCGACATCTTTGATGGTAAAAACTCCATCAGATGATTCGCAGCAATCATCCAATAGATCTGCATAGTTCCGCCAACTCCGCGGGTCATCAAAGAAACGTATTAAAGCACCATTACAATTTCCAACGTGCTCTGCTGACCTGCTAATTGAGTCAATATCAATACCATGCTGCTTAACAACATCATTTGAAACAAAGGTCAACCAATAAAAACCCGGCAAATACTTATAAAGATCGCGACCGACCCAGCTCTCGATTTTGTTAGCTCCCTGAGTAATAAAATGACGATTTCTATGACTATATTCTTCACTTTCAGCTGCAAAACCAAAGTCAATACCTAGTTTAGCGAAACCTTCCAAATAATCAGTAAGTAATATAAAAAGGGAGTCGTCCGCTAACTCAATAAATACTGATGCTTTACCAACCTGTGGAAAGGAAAGGTCAAATAACGCTTTTTCTGAGTGCAGAAAAAAGCCGCCCGTATTCTTTCTCCTAAATAAATCAAATTTTTTTTCATTAGAAACTAAGTTCCCTTTAGGTCTCTTTTCTTCATCTGCACTGTATATAACAGGCTTTAGTGGCTCAGGAAGGTGCCGTAGTGCAACTACTACATCATCTCTTTTAGAGTTATCAAAAAATATTCCCGCGATAATCATTTTGGTCCTATGTCACTCCTACGAATAATTTGATCAAAAGCTCTTTGGCAAGTACCGCTAACACAAGTATTTTCTCCCGTAACTAGAACTGATTGTCGCCCTGAAGCTCTCGCGGCCTCGGTTTGAATACGTAGCTGACGCGTCAAACTAACTTTCTGTGCATCCTTTATTTCTACTGATAGGGTATCAGTTAAAGCATCAGGAATAGAACTAAACACATGACACCCAACTCAATATATACCACAACTACACCTCGACATGTTTCAAAGCAGAAACAAACCACTAAAAATAGCTCAATTCGCTTTGAACCTTTGATAAATTGATTAACTTGATAACTTTGTCGGGATTTCAGACATGACGAACCACGTAACTTTTAAAAGTCACGTTAAAGTTGGCGTGTTACGGTATATTAAAGACTAAGCGAGTAATTCACTACACTGAGTGAGATTGCCTCGTCGTTTTAACTTTAAGTGCTCACAATACTTTTGCTTAGCATCAGGCCTACCCACGGAGCCTTTGAACACTTTGGTAAACTGAGTGGTAAGCTTTAACCAATTCTCTGGTTGGATATTGAGTCTTGCTAAGATGGGCTGAGCGTCTGTGATGAACCCACGTTTATCCTCACGTATGCATCGACCAGTTAAATCAACAAGCTCTACATAATATTTGAATTCAAATGGCAGCCCTTTTGGCATGTGTTTTCTTGGGTTACCTGCAAAGCGCATAAGTGACTTAGGGTGTTTACCCGCTTTTGCTGTTTCAATACGTGTTTTAATACTGGTATGGTTAGACTCTTCTGGCGTCTCTGCCATTTTGGCTCTTATTGGATTCAAATCCACATACGCTAAACACGCAGCCAACGCGGCTTCATCTAACAAAGCCTGTGATTTAAAACGCCCTTCCCAGAATCGGCCGGTGCAGCCATCTTCTCTATTGGCTTTGCGCGCGATATCTTCATTTAGCGTGCGCATAAACCAGCTTATATCGGCTAGTCGTGTTCGGTATTTGTCTATTAACTCTGACAGCAAACAACGCTCTGAATTGGTCAGTGGCTCGCCATTGATAAACTTATGCGTCAACCAAGTGCCTTTAAATTGCTTATGCCAGCGTATAATAATGGCTTTATCCGTTAGACGTTTTGCTTTTTTATCATCAACATATAAAACAATATGTGTATGATTACTCATCACTGCATACGCACACACATCAATGCAAAACACCTTAGCAAGTTGTAGTAGCTTCTCTTCAACCCACCCTCTTCGATGCTCATAAGACTTACCCGTTACTTTATCTTCTCCGCATAAAAACGCGCGCCTTACGCATCGTGATATGCAGTGATAGTACTTAGTATCCACCAAGCTAACTTGCCGACTTCGTGCTGTTGCCATGAATTGAGCGCCTAACTTTTAACCGTTATTTAAAGATAGGCGACACTCAGTTTTTTACCAAATTTAAGATGGGTGTCTTCTTAAAATTCTGAAGAACAGTTAAGCCCGGATATATGTCAGAGCAACGCTTTATTGCATGTGGCTAATCATCGAAGTGCAGCTGGTAGGAATAAAACAACGATAACGAGGCAGTAAAAACTGCCCCGATAGATTTGCTTAGCTTGACATAAATGGAGTGTCCATATATGTCTTCTTCAATTCGTTCATGCCAATATATCGTAGGCATAAAAATGTCGCATGACGCGGCATCATTATATCAACGTAGTTACAACTTCCCTAGAATCTCTTCCAAATCTTCATCTAAATCATCCAGTTCAATTTCTGGGTTCAGTTTTTGGAGCATATCCTCATCTAGCTCTAGCGAATTGTAAACTGACTTTAACGCTTCTAAATCAATTTCTTGCTCATAGTATTCCTGAGCCCATTCATGGTAATAAACAGCATCAACGGTTAAGAATTTGAGTAACGGAAATTCATTTAATCCATTCGGAGCGACATTCCAAGTATCATCTTGAACTTCTCTCCAAAAACAATAAGAAACATTTTCAAGACTAAAAGCAGGCTCGCTCACAAATGATTTAAAGGCATCTGGGATGGCCTTTATGGCACTATCGCTATCAGAGATGATGGATGGATCAAAGACCTTTCCTACTGCGCCCTTCTGGGATATAAGAATAAAGTATTCACTGCCTGAGCCATCCCTCAAAGAGGCCATCATTTCACCGTCATCTTCATTCCATAAACAATTGAAAGAAAAGTATCTGTATTCCCAATCTGTCATTAGAATTGCATCTAACAGCGCTAACGACCGGCAGATATGGATTAACTGCTTTACAGTTGGAAGCTGTTTGATATCTTTGATTGTGTGACTCATAACGAAATCCTAATAGTTGTCAGACTTATCACGGTTTTGCTTCCGCGATGTAATTTGTACGTTTGAGCTACTAAATACATGACACCCATCTTAACTTATACCACAACTACACCTCGACATGTTTCAAAGCAGAAGCAAACCACTAAAAATTGCTCAATTCGCTTTGAGCCTTTGATAAATTGCTTAACTTGATAACTTAGCTGGGATTTCAGACATGACTAACCACGTAACTTTTAAAAGTCACGTTGAAATTGGCGTGTTAATGTATATTAAGAACATAAATACATGAAAGAACATAAATACATGACACCCATCTTAATTTATACCACAACTACCCCTCGACATATCTCAAAGCAGAAGCAAACCACTAAAAATTACTCAATTCGCTTTGAGCCTTTGATAAATTGATTAACTTGATAACTTTGTCGGGATTTCAGACATGACTAACCACGTAACTTTTAAAAATCACGTTGAAATTGGCGTGTTAATGTATATTAGAGACTAAGCGAGTAACTCACTACACTGAGTGAGATTGCCTCGTCGTTTTAGCTTTAAGTGCTCGCAATATTTTTGCTTAGCATCGGGCCTACCCACTGAACCTTTGAACACCTTGGTAAACTGAGTGGTGAGCTTTAACCAATTCTCTGGTTGGATATTGAGTCTTGCTAAGATGGGCTGAGCGTCTGTGATAAACCCACGTTTATCCTCACGTATGCATCTACCAGATAAATCAACAAGCTCTATATAGTATTTGAATTCAAATGGCAGGCCTTTTGGCATGTGTTTTCTTGGGTTGCCTGCAAAGCGCATAAGTGACTTAGGTTGTTTACCCGCTTTTGCTGTTTCAATACGTTTTTTAATGCTGGTGTGGTCTGACTCTTCTGGCGTCTCTGCCATTTTAGCTCTTACTGGATTCAAATCGACATACGCTAAACACGCTGCCAGCGCAGCTTCATCTAACAAAGCCTGAGATTTAAAACGCCCTTCCCAGAATCGCCCTGTGCAGCCATCTTCTCTATTGGCTTTGCGCGCGATATCTTCATTTAGCGTGCGCATAAACCAGCTTATATCAGCTAGTCGCGCTCGGTACTTGTCTATCAGCTCTGATAATAAACAGCGCTCTGAGTTAGTCAGTGACTCGCCATTGATAAACTTATGGGTCAGCCAAGTGCCTTTAAATTGCTTATGCCAGCGTATAATAATGGCTTTATCCGTTAGACGTTTTGCTTTTTTATCATCAACATATAAAACAATATGTGTATGGTTACTCATCACTGCATACGCACACACATCAATGCAAAACACCTTAGCAAGTTGTAGTAGCTTCTCTTCAACCCACCCTCTTCGATGCTCATAAGACTTACCCGTTACTTTATCTTCTCCGCACAAAAACGCGCGCCTTACGCATCGTGATATGCAGTGATAGTACTTAGTATCCTCCAAGCTAACTTGCCGACTTCGTGCTGTTGCCATGAATTGAGCGCCTAACTTTTAACCGTTATTTAAAGATAGGCGACACTCAGT
The DNA here is from genome assembly GCF_001696455.1 of Pseudoalteromonas luteoviolacea. Taxonomy (GTDB): domain Bacteria; phylum Pseudomonadota; class Gammaproteobacteria; order Enterobacterales; family Alteromonadaceae; genus Pseudoalteromonas; species Pseudoalteromonas luteoviolacea_C. The sequence goes on along the minus strand of NZ_MAUJ01000025.1, from coordinate 2,188 downwards.
TTTTTACCAAATTTAAGATGGGTGTCTTCTTAAAATTTCTTATTAAAATTTTCTTTAAAGATAGGCGACACTCAGCTTTTACCAAATTTAAAATGGGTGTCTTCTTAAAATTATTTTCTGGAGCTGTGGTTGGAATAAAGCCATCTCCATTAACTTTAATTTTTAATTTTTTTGTTTTCTTTAATTTTATGTCTATTTAAATTATCACACACTAAATCTCGCTAATTCTTGTTTAGCGTTTGAAATATATACAATGGTAGAGCTATCAAGCCACTTAATATCCCCAATACGTGAGTTAAATATATATTCATCAGGCTCTTCAGAAAACAGTTTCTCATTTACCAACAGGTTTCCATCTTTATCGTTGACGTTCAAAAAACAGTCGAATGTTGTTTCGTTATGATCTGCAATAATTCGCGCTTCAAGTGTCCTACTTCGGTTTTGCTTCCTTTTAATCGTATATATATTTACGAACTTTTCTTTCACAACACTATCATACGCATCCAAAAAAGGTTTCTTTGGCCAGCCCTCTGAATCACACAGTTGAATAAGTGAATTTATAAGCTCAGTAAGTAGTAACTCTTTTTTCTTTAGGGTATCTAAGCTTTGAAAAAATGAAAAATTAAAAGTCCTATAATATTTTAGAACGGAATTACTCACTTCTATTTTCCCTTCTCTTTCATCTAAATCTGACAACTTAATAACGACTCTATATATCCCATTCGTCTCCACCGAGCCTAAATGTCTTTCAAAGTGAGCACATACGCAACGATTAAATAGCGTAAACTGTCTAGATAATTCAAGGTCTAACTTAAATGCCCAAAGGCTAAACTCAGAAACTTTCATTTTTTTTATCACTTTATCTTTGGCCTCTTTTGATCTGGCAATTCATAACCAGCTTTACGTAAACCTTCAACCACTTGTCCTTCTTTCTGAAGAGCTGTAGCCCTGCCAGGTATTCCACTTTCCAATATAACTGCTGTATCCCCCTCAGTAAGTTGAGTGTTAGCACGTGGTGAACTTCCATTTTTATTCAATGGCTGACCACTGATACCTATTTTTTTTATATTTCCATCAACATCTTCAATAAGGTACAAGTGTTGTTCTTTTAAGCTAGACTTAGAGTTACCATGAATATTTCCAAACTCTTTATTAGCTCTCCTAGTTGCTTCTTCTGCGGACAACCCCGCGTCCATCAGCTCGCGGCCATATTCGGCTGCTCTCTGCTGTGGCGTTAGATTACGACCACCGAGTAACCATTCAAGCAAGTTTTTTCCGGACTTAGCAAAGCTTTTTCCCTTCGCATTATACAAATACTGGAATGCACCTGTCACGGCTGCATTGGCAAACTTGCCTCCTGTAAGCTTAGATATTGTCCCTGATACCACCATGGACTGTGCGGTACCTATAACAATATTGTCCATGGATACTAGGCCCGCAACTTGTGCCCCTTTAGTAAGTCCAGCGGACAAAAAGCCATGCCCAAACTTACCTCCTTGCAGCTCAGAAATAACCCCACCAGTCAGTGCATGAGCTCCTATGTGGGCTGCCCCTCCCGTTTCCCAAAAACCAGACTCAGCGCCGAATGCATCTCCAATTTGGCTGAATGCATAGGCACTTAAAGCAGAAATTGCTCCCGCTTTTAATGCGCCATTAAGGCTTCCGGTAGCCACAAAATTCGACTGTGCAGTAAAGACAGCCGTACACCATACTTGACAACTTGGTATAAAGTTCAGCGCTACGCTGACAATACTCTTAAGCCACGGCACCTTGTTGAGAAACTTATGAACATACCAATCGCCAGTTAGCTTCATTGAAGCTTTTAGCAGTTTCTTAAACAAATACCCACTCGGATCCGTATAACTCAACGGATTATTCAACACATACGAGTACGCGTTATAGTTCTGCAAATTCATGGGCGCTTGCACCACCGGATCGGCCTGCATCACGCGTCCGGTATCTGCATCGTAGATCCGACCATTCATATGAAGGATGCGGTTGTCGTCTCCCAGTGCCACTGGCTCGTGCCCCGTATAACTGCGCAGGTTACGCGGTGTTGTGCCAAATAGGCCACTTAGATGGTCGCTGACATAGTGCTCAGAGTACAGGTCGTTGTCTCGCCCAACCGTCGACTTTTTACCCCATACATCATATTCAAAGCGCTGAATAAGCCGGAGTTTATTGTCTG
>NZ_MAUJ01000024.1 GCF_001696455.1 Pseudoalteromonas luteoviolacea | reverse complement strand
GTCGAGCTTGCGCTACGTCCAACGTCAGTATACAGCAATTAGATTATCTAAATGGTGGGTTGTACTGGACTTGAACCAGTGACCCTCGCCTTGTAAGGGCGATGCTCTCCCAACTGAGCTAACAACCCATATCTAATTTACAAACAACACAATGTGTATAACGCTGCGTCGTTGTGGGGCGCTATTATAGGTGTAACAACAAAGGAGTCAATAGTTAGAATGAAAATTTCGTTCAGTTGCCTTAATTATAAGCAAAACAATTGGAATTCAATAGTTCTTCATTATAAAGGAAGAACAGTGAGGCTAACATAATAGGAAAAGCAAATCGTCAACTAAGATAAATAGACTTAGGGTAGGGGAGTTTTAATTGCTCTTTGTTTAGTATCTAGGGATTAAGGGTGTCACTATTCTACATTTTACTTTCTAGTATTTAAGGTTTTGTATAAAGAGGGAGATTTGTTGCATTGGGGTGGCTTAAAAATGAGCTAAAACAAAAGCTTTGATTGAACTGAAAGGGGGTTTTGTATATATTGTGCCCTCTTGGGTGTTTTTTAAAGCAGTTAGAAAAAACTTCACTAAAAATTGTTGACTTTATTCTTCTGCCTGCATAGAATGCGCCCCGCACTCAGCGATGCACGCCTTAATCGGCGTTGGCAGTTTGGGGCTATAGCTCAGCTGGGAGAGCGCCTCGCTGGCAGCGAGGAGGTCGACGGTTCGATCCCGTCTAGCTCCACCAAAACATCGTTGAATAAGTCCTAGTGACATTCTTTGGTTTTAGATTTCGAATATTTAAAATCAAAATTGTGTCCCCTTCGTCTAGAGGCCTAGGACACCGCCCTTTCACGGCGGTAACAGGGGTTCGAATCCCCTAGGGGACGCCACTTACTTTAAGTAAGTATCAAACTCACATGGTAAGAGTCTAAATAACCAGTCCTAGTGACACAAAATTGTTTTGTTATAATGAGGTTCGGTCTCGTGTACTCGTCCTTCACGCTAACAAAAAATTATTGAAGCAACACTTCAATAAGCAAATTTTTTGTCCCCTTCGTCTAGAGGCCTAGGACACCGCCCTTTCACGGCGGTAACAGGGGTTCGAATCCCCTAGGGGACGCCACTTACTTTAAGTAAGTACCAAGCTCGCATGGTAAGAGTATAAATAACCAGTCCTAGTGACACAAAATTGTGTCCCCTTCGTCTAGAGGCCTAGGACACCGCCCTTTCACGGCGGTAACAGGGGTTCGAATCCCCTAGGGGACGCCACTTATTTTTTTGAATACATTTCTATTATTTCCACCTTACTTGCTAATTAACAAGCCTTTGCTAACTTTTACTTTAATGCTGCGCTGAGATTTTTGGCAATTCTATGGACTCCTTTATAAATTAAGCTGTCTGTACACCTGTTCTAACAATGCTCATATTGGATATAAAGTGATTACTTATGGTTTAGCAGAAATACCTGCGAAAACGATTTAGGTTCATTCAATAGTTTGATATAGAACAATTTTCCATCACTATTGTCATGCTCGCGTAGAAGTAATAATTTATTATTGCTTTTTTATTTAGAGTGAGTTGCCATGGCTAAAGGAAGATCTAATTTTACAAATCGGGAGTATGACTATCCTAGCTCCTATAATTTATTGTCGACAACAAATACAAAAGGACAGATAAAATATGCAAACCCACAGTTTTGTGAGGTAGCAGGCTTTGAATTACACGAGCTAGAGGGCAAGCCACATAACATTGTACGACACCCAACAATGCCAAAAGCTGCTTTTCAAAACCTTTGGAATTACATTGAGTCGGGAAAGCCGTGGATGGGAATGGTAAAAAATCGCTGTAAAAACGGTGATCATTACTGGGTGAATGCTTATGTAACTCCTATAACAAATGGCTCTGGCCAAACCGTAGAATATCAGTCTGTTAGGACAAAACCAGACAGAAAAGTAATTAACCGCGCAGAAAAAATTTATCAAAAGCTCAATGATGGAGCTTCAGTAGAAAGCTTTACACGAGCATCCATGTCTCTGCCGACACAAATGATGCTCATTATTGGCGTCTTTTACATACTCAGTATGGTATTCGCTTCACTCCCGTCACCTTGGTCATACATTTTAGAAACTGTATTGGTAGTCGTGGCCTTATTTTTAACTTATCAGCGTCTTTCACCTGTCAGAGAGTTGAGTGAAAAAGCGCGTAAAGTTTATGATAACCCTCTGATGCAAAAAATCTATATCGATAAAGTAAACGATATTGCAGCAATTGAATTAGCTCTATTGGCGCGAGAATCTGAATTAAGAGCAGTGCTTGGAAGAGTGAAAGATGCCAGTGATACGGTAAGGGGACATGCTAAAGAAACGGTAGATGAGTGTGATAAAAGCGCCCAACTACTCAACAATCAACAAGCACAAACAGGCTCTCTGGCTACTGCTATCAATCAAATGACGGCAACAATTCAAGAGATAGCTTCAAATACTAACAATGCAGCCCAGCAATCAGAAGCGGCATTAAAGTCTGTTAAAGAGGGGAGTACAGCGGTAAATGATAATATGGAGACCAATTACACGCTTTCAGAAGAGTTGACGAAAACGCAATCCGATATAGAAGACCTTAATGCGCAAACGGTTAATATAGGCGGGGTTGTTGATGTGATCCGAGGTATCTCTGAACAGACTAACTTACTGGCCTTAAATGCTGCAATTGAGGCTGCACGAGCTGGCGAACAAGGGCGAGGGTTTGCTGTAGTTGCAGATGAAGTAAGAGCACTGGCACAACGTACTCAGGATTCCACAAAAGAAATTGACGATATAGTTGCAAACTTGCGGCAAAGGGCGGAAAGGGCAGTACAAGCGATTCAAAATGGCGTTGAAAAATCGAGCCAATGTGTAGAAAAAGCCGAAGGAACCAAAGCGTCATTAGACAGTATCAACGCCATAGTGAATGATATCTCAAGTTTGAATTACCAAATAGCAACCTCAACAGAGGAAATGTCGGGTGTGAGTAATGAACTAAATAACAATGCCGTCACGATTTCACAGTTGGCGACGGACTCATTAGAGAGCTCTGACAATTCATTAGCCACCATGGCAAATACACAAAAAGCATTAGCAGATCAAAAATCACTCGTTGACCAATTTATTGCGAAATTTCAGCGGTAATGCAAACCCGTGGCTTTAGTATACACGCTAAAGCCACTTCACACTTCACCCGCTTTATTAACCTTACCTTTTTAAACTACCTTGCTCTTTTCTTACTCGCATTGAACGAGTGACGATGTCCACTTACATGTAGAGTCGTTGCAACAATGGCTGAGAAGAGGGTTATTTTTCAAAGTCGAGATCCATTAATAGACATCAGGTCATAACGTTTTGTAACACTTCACAAGTTTCTATTGAATAGCGATTATGCCAAGTTATAAAAAGAGTTGATGGTTTGAAGTCGAGTCAATGTTAATCAGTGTAATTAACGTTAGTATAAATTAAAAAAGTACTAAAAATAACTAGTTGATTTAACTAACACTTTAAACAATTTTACAAGGAGATATGATGCTAACTGTGCATATTGTAGCCGGGGCATTTTTGTTGTTGTTTGGTATTGGCGCGTTGAGTTTTGCGAAAGGGAAGTCCAAACATAGGTGGTCTGGAAATCTATTTTTTCTGTCCTTATTAATCATGGCTGGGACTGCGGCATTTTTCAATGGTGGGGCCACAATGGCTTTACTCACCTTCTATTATGGGACGACTGCCTGGGCTGTTGTTTTAAGAAAAGAAAACTCAGTGGGTATATTTGAAGTACTGTCGATGTGTTTAATTGTCTACGTGAGTTTCAGCCTCTTTCAATTTGTGTTGACCGCCAATGATATTCCCCAAACTTTTAAAGTGATCTTTACGATTCATGCGTCTATTGCTGCATTGTCTGCTTGTTTAGATCTAAAAATGCTTTTAAATGGTGGGCTTTCTGGAAAGCACCGCATAGTTAGACACACGTGGAGAGCTTGTTTTGCTCTACTGGGCGCAGTCATGTCCTTCTCGTCTAACACATCAGATAGTTGGCCCGATTTTATTGATAGCAATGCGCTTATTTATCTCATGATAGGGGTTCTTTTTTATTGGTTGATTAGATTGCTGTTTACTAATAGGTATAACCAACTAAAACATTGTATTGGTAGTAGTATACTGATTAAAAGGTTGTCTGAGGCAAGACGGCTAATGTATGCAAAATAAATTATTTTTTTTGAGAATTGCAGTGGGGTAGAGGGCACCACTGCAAATCTTTTCTTTTAATCAGTCTTTTCTTTGTATTCACATAGGTCTTCAATGATACAGCTACCACACTTGGGCTTTCTGGCTGCACATATGTATCGGCCATGTAGGATCAACCAATGGTGCACATTTACTTTGAATTCCTTTGGGGCGACTTTTTCGAGCTTTTCTTCCACCGCGACCACATCTTTACCCATGGCAAGCTTAGTGCGACTGGATACGCGAAATATATGCGTATCAACGGCGATTGCTGGCCAGTCGAAATATAGTCAAGGTAGAGGCTATGGATCGTCTCTATAGCCAGGTAAGTAAATGGGTTCTAGTTGAGAAGCCTCATCTAGCCATTCCTTTACAAAAGGGCGGCTCAGTAAGATTTTTGTCCAGTTCTGAACATTTGGCCACCTTTCATCTGGTTGATAATGAGAAGTAAATCGAACTACTGAAGGTACAAACATAATATCGGCCAAAGAGTAGTTCCCGACGAGGTACTTCCCTTTAAATAGCGTAATAGAATCTTCCCAAATCGAATAGACGTTTTCTATTGCAGCTACTTCGGCATCAGATAAAGCTTTCTTTTCTGGATAAAAGGCACTTTCGAAAAATAAACAAGGACATATACGACCAAAGGTTGAATGTTGCCATGCCACTAATGATCTGGCTTTCGCTCGAGCTTTTATATCTTCAGGGAGCAGAGCGTTTGTGCCTAATTCACTCGCGTATTCCATGATGGCATTTGAGTCAAAAATAATAAATCCATTATCATCTAGAACAGGGATGGCTGCAGCAGGTGAAAAGTTGCCAATTTCTGCTAGGTTGCTCCAGCGCTGTGGCCTACGAATATCGACAATAATTTCTTTAAAAGGAATATCTTGCTCTTTTAAAGCCAGCCATGCGCGAAATGCCCAGCTAGATGCGTTCCTATTACCACTGTATAAAATTCTATTCACTTTAACCTCTTGTTATTAACAGCTAAGTACAATGTTTATTTTAGGTTTAAGTTAAGTTAGTATCGCTGCTAAATTAACTTCTGAGTGCATTTTTTTAGGCGTTATTCTTTAAAATGTGAAGGATTGTGGGCGTGGATGATTTTGATAGAGAGATTTTAAATATTATTCAATTCGATAGCAGAGTCAGTACCGAAGACATTGGCCATCAAATAGGTTTGTCTGCGTCAGCCTGTCAGCGAAGAATTAAAAAGCTTAAAGATTGGGGTATTATCAAAAAAGAAGTCGCGATAATTGACCGAGACAAGTTAGAAGGTTTTACGACTCTAATTGTAGATGTATGTTTGGAAAAAGGCGGAGAAAAAGCATTAGATGATTTTATCGAGCGCCTTAATCAAGAAAAGCGAGTGCAACAATTTTATTATACTGCAGGCGAAGTCGATTTCGTTTTAATCATCGTAGTCAAGAATATGAACGAGTTTGATAAACTATCTCGCCGTTTATTAATGTCTAATTCAAACGTTAAAAAGTTCCATTCTAAAGTTGTAATTCAGTCCAATAAATTAGGATTAGAAGTAGCAGTCTAATTATTCCGTTTTATCTTTAAATTCACACAAGTCTTCAATAATACAGCTACCACACTTGGGCTTTCTGGCTGTACATATGTATCGGCCATGTAGGATCAACCAATGGTGTACATCTACTTTGAATTCCTTTGGGACGACTTTTTCGAGTTTTTCTTCCACCGCGACCACATCTTTACCCATGGCAAATTTAGTGCGATTAGATACGCGAAATATATGCGTATCAACGGCGATTGTTGGCCAACCAAATGCACAATTTAATACGACATTGGCGGTTTTACGGCCTACACCAGGCAGTGCCTCGAGTGCTTCGCGGTTTTGCGGTACTTCAGAGCCATGTTTGTCGATAAGTATTTGACTCAGTTTATGTACATTATTGGCTTTAGAGTTAAATAAGCCTATGGTTTTGATGTACTCTTTTAGTCCTTCAACACCTAGCGCAACAATGGCTTCTGGGGTGTTTGCAACGGGAAAGAGCTTTCTAGTGGCTTTATTGACACCCACATCCGTGGCTTGTGCAGATAAAGTGACCGCAACTAATAGTTCAAACGGGGTCGTGTATTCGAGCTCTGATTTAGGGTTCGGGTTGTCCTCGCGCAACCGCGTGAGGATTTCAAGACGTTTTGTTTTATTCATGACGGTTTACTTGCAAGTTGTTAGGTGTAGTTGAGACATCTTGTTAAAACACCCACTCAATTGACTGTTGGGCGGGTGTTTTTGTTTATGTTATGTAAGGCTTGTAACGCGCGCGCGTGGCGCTTTTTCTGGGCTTGGATCCGGTTGGGCTTGGGCTTTTTTTCGCTCATCAAAATAGTTTTTAACCGCAATGATGAGCCCTAGACCCAAAAAGGCACCAGGTGGCAATATTGCCACTAAGAATTGATTATCAAAATCGATGATTGAAATACGCAGCGCCGTTGCCCATTCGCCGAGCAGTAACTCGGCGCCATCAAACAGTGTGCCTTGACCAATTACTTCGCGCATTGCTCCTAGGATCACCAATACAGCAGCAAAGCCCAGCCCCATCATGATGCCATCCCATGCTGAGAGCAACGGGGAATTTTTCGATGCATAGGCTTCTGCTCGTCCGATAATGGCGCAGTTAGTTACGATAAGGGGAATAAAGATCCCCAGAGACTGATAAAGGCCAAAGGTAAAAGCATTCATAAGTAATTCAATGATGGTTACAAATGCAGCGATGATCATGACAAATACAGGGATCCGAATGTCTTTTGGTACCCAGTTTCTGACGACTGAGACTGTCACATTTGAGCCAACTAAAACAAGCAAGGTCGCTATTCCCAAACCGAGCGCATTGGTCACTGTGCTGGTTACAGCGAGGAGGGGACATAAGCCCAGTAGCTGTACTAAGGCGGCATTATTTTTCCATAGACCTTCATGTGCTAGGGTTTTGAACTCGCTCATAGCGTCTCCTGCTGGCATAGGTTGTCTTGCGCAAAGAGCGCATCAAAGTTTTGATGCGCATACCATGTTGCGGCTCTTACTGATTTGACCACTGCTCTTGGTGTGATCGTGGCACCGGTAAACTGATCAAATTCGCCCCCATCTTTTTTGACGTTAAAGCGGGAGTCATTTTCACTGGTAACTTGCTGTCCATTAAATGAAAGAACCCAATCAGCCTTTTTAATTTCTACTTTGTCACCCAGCCCTGGCGTTTCCTTATGTTGCGTAATTCGAACACCTGCGATAGAGGCATTATTATATACCGCAGTGAGTATATTAATATTGCCACTGTAACCCTCTGGTGTAATGTGCTGAACTAATAAGGCGACAGGCTTTTCATCGAGCTTTGCACGATATATACGGTGTGGGCCATTGGGCCCAAGTTCTGGCGCACTGCTTTCAACGCAATCTAAATAGAGCTGATTGTTGTATTTACTCGTTGGAATAACTTGTGTCAGCGTTTGCATTAGGTGGTTTTTTTCTTGGGCTTCAATACGCGGCGCAGTAAGTTGTTGCACCAATGCTACGCTGCCCGTTGTTACCAGTGCAAATGCGGTGAGAATCGCACCATTTTTTTTCATTGATGCAAATATCATTTGCGAGCTCCATGTCCATAAGTGCGTGGCTGGGTATAGTGGTCTATTAAAGGAACAGCCATGTTCATTAATAATACTGAAAATGCAATCGCATCTGGGTAACCTCCAAACTGCCTAATTAAATAGACTAGTAGGCCAATTAAAGCACCGTAGATTAAGCGACCCAAGTTGGTTGTAGAGGCTGACACCGGATCCGTCGCGATAAAGAAAGCGCCAATCATAGTTGCACCACTCAATAAATGGAATGCAACGCCTGTGTGTCCACCAAGGACAAACCCTAGGGCGCTACAGGCGCTCAAAGACACCAACATCGCAACAGGAATATGCCAATTAATCACTTTTGCTTTTAGTAGGTAAAGCCCACCAAGCAAGTAAGCTAGATTTACCCATTGCCAGCCTTCACCTGCAAAGCGACTGAAAGCCAAGTTGTCCATCGCTTCTGAGCTGGTCATATTTTGAGATAAGGCCGTTTTTACATGGTCCAGCGGTGTAGCGCCCGTAGCACCATCGATGACTTGTCTCGCAACATCAAGACTTACGCCAGCTTGTGTTGTCTCAGTGAAGATAAGGCTCAACTGATCAACGAATGAGAGTGGGGTTGCCAACAGAGCATTTACAGGTTGCCATGCTGTCATTTGCACAGGAAAGGAAATAAGCAGCAATACGTAGGCTGCCATCGCAGGATTGAACAAGTTAAAACCTAGCCCGCCATATAACTGCTTTACGATAATAATGGCAAACACACTGCCTATGACAACGATCCACCATGGGGCGAGTGGAGGAATACTCACGGCAATCAGCACTCCTGTTAGCCAAGCACTACCATCGCTTAAAGTTGGCCATATTGGGCGATTGCGAACTTTTAAAATTGCGGCTTCAGCCGCACTGACACACATTAAGGCTAAAACGAGTTGTACAAGTACGCCAATACCAAAGAAGTAACTTTGTACCAAAATGCCTGGTACACAAGCTAACATCACGCAAGTCATTAACTTATTGACAGATTTGAGACTGTGGTTGTGAGGCGAGGAAGCCATGGTTAATTTCATGACAGGTCATTTCCTTCTTGTTCTTGGGCTTGTTTCTTTGCTTTTGCTCGTGCGACTGCTGCTTTTATCGCCGCTTTTCTTTTGTCTTCAGGGCTGAGTTGAGCGGTATCCGAATCCGTCTGTGGACTTGCTTCTTCTGTATTGCCACTTCCCTCAGCTTGTTTAGCCGCTTTTTTCGCTTTAGCACGAGCAATGGCGGCGGCAACGGCGGCTTTGCGCGGATCTTCCGGTTCAGCGTCCACTTCTGCGGCTGGCTCATCTGGTTGTTGCTGCGCTTCTTCAGCTTCCTTGGCGGCTTTTTTTCGCTTTGGCACGAGCAAT
>NZ_MAUJ01000023.1 GCF_001696455.1 Pseudoalteromonas luteoviolacea | reverse complement strand
GTTGAAGACTACAACGTTGATAGGCGAGATGTGGAAGTGCTGTGAGGCATTGAGCTAACTCGTACTAATTACCCGTGAGGCTTAACCATACAACGCCAAAGTGGTTTTATTTGTTAGAAGTTAAGAATAAAAGTAGACGATAAGAATTTAATTACGCTTCCAGATTTTAGTAAGATGTTGATAAACATCTTGCATACAGAATTTCCTGGTGAACATAGCATTTTGGAACCACCTGATCCCATGCCGAACTCAGTAGTGAAACGAAATAGCGCCGATGATAGTGTGGGGTTTCCCATGTGAAAGTAGGACATCGCCAGGGCCCAATTAGAGAAACCCGTTGCAGAAATGCGACGGGTTTTTTGCGTTTATGGTGCTAAATCGTGCTTTAGCGCGACTTTAGCGCAAGGTGAAGAGAGCAGCTTTCACTGACGTTGAGGTGGACTCTCTCGACATTATTTTAAGTCATTCATAATTGAAACTTGTAGGGTCATGAGTCCCTCACCGCTTGTTAAAATGTCTTATTTCACCTTGCGCAAAGGAAACGCACTCACTGCGTTCGCTGTCGTTAACCCTTTGCACCATACTTGCGTAAAAGAAACGCACTCACTACGTTCGGTGTCGCTAACCTTTTGCACCTATTAACCCTTTGCACGATTTTGTTATGCTGGTAAGAAATTGCCGTGGAAACCCAAAGGAATCGTGTGGGGGAGCCAAGCTCGGCAGATTGGCCCTGCTGATATATCATCAGCACGCAGTATATTTAAACAAGTGCGTCTACTCGGAATATGAAGAGCGGTTCCTAGCAAGTAACCACCTTGCTCCTTGTTACCTTGGTTAACAAGCACGTGTTCTTCTACTAGGTAGTCCTTGCCATAAGTATAAATGTCTTGTTTCTCAGTATTGAGATCAATACGTCTAACGCTATCACTCCAAACATCACTTTGCACAGAAGACAGAGTAAATAGCCGACTATTTCTTTTCCCCGTTATATGGTTATAAACTCGGGGAAATTCGCTGATACCGTCGATATGTTGCTTTTGAACTTTGCCATTTTTATATAGAGTAAATAACACGGTGTTTGCGGGAGATAATGGTGCGTCTGTGTTTCCCTGCATTGTAAGTGTCATGTGTTGTAGCACTTCTCCGTTGGGGTAGAGGCTCGCATCAAAATGGATGTTGCCTTGCTTATCTTCCCATGCATTGCCAAAGTGAAAAACAAACCCGGGATCTAATTCGTACCGCTTGACTGTCTTCAGGCTTTGTTTGCTAATGATAAATACGTCCATTGGCTGCTGAGCATTAAATTGAATCGATGAGAATTCACCAGCTATTGTTCTATCTCGTTTTAACGAAGGCAGAAGTAGTACTATATGGTGCTGAGTAATAAGAAAGTCATGTAACATGCCGCCTTTGAAACCGGTATTCACCATGCCAACATTTAAAAGCTGTCCATGGCTGTTTAACTGGTAGAGAACCACATGGCCAGATTGCGCATACCCAAAGTTCCAGATAGTACCATCCGCTTCTACTTTTGGGTGTGCGGAGAAAGGTAGGCCTTTTAGGGCGCTTGCATTTGGTGTTTTATTGCCAACATTGATGAGCCCTTTTGTATCGAGCGTATTTTTGTCAATTGCAGTTGGGGAGCCAGCTTCCCACAGAGCCCACAATTCGCCATTTACTGGCAAAATATTGGTATTTGCTGTATTGATCGAGTCCGGTGAGGGGATCGCAAGACTGTCTTTTAGCTTACTATCTGGGCCTGAGAAAAGGAACTTTCCAGCTTTTTCTTCTTGAGTAAACTTGTTTGTGCGAACAAATTTAGCGTGATGGTGGATTTCACCTCGAGCAATACTAAATTGGTGTATCATTCCATCACCTTCAAATAAATGAAGGTAGCGCTCACCAGCACGCTGGTGTCGCCCTGGACCGTTGCGATAAAAATCCCCTTTTAAATCTGCTGGTAATTTCCCCTCAATGATTAATTTTTGAGGGCCCATATCCGTTTCGGTACCTTTAAACCCAATCAGTTCAGGGCTTTGTGCTAGCGCGGCGTTAAAGCGTTTTTGATTTAGTATTAGCGATTCATTGGTTTTATTATTTGCTGCTAAGACTATATTAGGTGAAACCGTATGTACAACTGGCGTTGCCACCATACCTTTGAGAAATTGTCGGCGTTCCATAATCCCTGCTCCTTAATAGCTAATTGCCATTGACTCGACATTGCTGCCTTGTGAAATTGTGATTGTCATCTCTTGATATGAAGGGGGGCCAAATTGCATGGTGGCATTATTAGAAAAGCCGACGCCCTCGGTGGGAATGCCAAACAGATTAGTGTCTAGTTGTGCATTGTTATTTTCGTCATGAAATAGGCGAATGGCATAAGCACCAGGTTCTAAATTACTGAATTGGGTAGAGACTGTGCCTTGTTGTGCTTTTACGATGGACGCTGTGTATGCGTCTCCTGACATATATGGTTGTTCACCTTTATACATCTCAATGTATATTTTTCCTGGCTGTGCATTGATGTCGTTAATTGTCAGTTTAAGCTCTGCTGCGAATAAAGGGGCACTTAAACATGCTAAAGTCGCTACTAAGGTTTTCATTTTTTACTCCAAGTAAGGTAAGTTGAATCAGCGCTCAATTGCGCTCTGTGGTAAAAACGATAAAATGCTATGGTCGGCAGAACAATGGACTTTTCGCGAACGGGTTGAAGACTTCGTGAAATGACCCCATCAGTTTGGCGATTCGTAAAAATGAAAAAAATAACTATAAAATTCAAAGGGTAGATATGATATTGCCAATAAGGAAAATTGTTTCAGACAGCATTGTAGTATTTGTCTTTGCGAGCTTTTTAGCCTTTTTAAAGCCATTTGGCATGCACAATGTAGGCTATCTATATGCACTTGGGTTTTGGTTAGTAATGTGTTTCAGCGGGTATGGACTCTATGCACCTGCAATTAGAATTGGCAATAAAGCCTTTGCGTCTAGGTTTAATGGTATTAAATACCGCCAATGGGTATGTCTCGCCGTTTCGACTTCAATCGCAAGTGTGTTGTTAGGGTTGCTGGCCCCTTTCATTATTGACGCGTTTTTTGGGGCACAAGACAATTATTGGTCCTCAGTCATGTCGTCGATTATTGCAAGTTTATTTATTGGTGGGTTGATTACCTTTGTCAGCTTTATAAAGGATTATGTCAAAGCACAGCACTTGCTTATTTCCGAGCAACAGCAAAAAATTACCGATGGGGTGGCTAAAGCTGCATCTATTAAAAATGACAAGGTAGTACAGTTTATAAGTAAACTGCCGCTGGAAAAACGTGGTAAATTGTTGTGTCTGCAGATGGATGACCATTACTTAAAAGTGTTTACTGACAATGGTGAGCACCTTTTGTTGATGCGTTTTAAAGACGCACTTCTCCAATTAGAAGACTTTCCAGGTTTTCAAACTCATCGCTCTTGGTGGGTTGCTGAGGACGCAGTTAGAACAACTAAAAAAATAGGCCGAAGGTTTGTATTGATATTAGAAAATGACCTTGAGGTGCCTGTGTCACAGACCTATATTATGTCAATTAAACAATCTTTAAACCTCGATTAAACAGTGCCTTAGTTTTATATTTTGCCACACTTGCTGCATTATTTTTTGATGCGTTTTAATATCGTACTTACCTAGGTGCGACTTGTGTCGCACTTTTTAACGTGTTAAAGTGCGACATATGTCACAGGGGGGGTCTATATGAAACCAAATAGTACGGAATTAGAGATACTAAAGTTATTGTGGAAGAAAGAACCTAGAACAGCCCGGGAGATCCATGATGCGATTGAAGCTGAATTTGCATGGAGCTATTCATCAACGCGTAAAACGTTGGAGCGAATGAGCGAGAAGGGATTATTAAAACCGGGTGAGTTAGGCAATAAAAAAACGTTTACCGCTTTGGTAGATAAGGTACCAACTTTGGCTGCTTACGCTCAGGATTTTGCCAAGTCTGTTTTAGAATTGGATGGACCTTTGCCAGTTGCTATGTTCGCGGACAGTCGTTTAATTGAAGCCGATGAACTAGAGGAATTAGAAACTTTGCTAGACGAGCTTAATGACAAGGGATAGGAGAGTCATTTTATGGTGTGGTCCACTCTAATTGGCCCTATTGTCGCGGCACTATTTTGGTCTGTTGTGAGCGGTATCTTGTTCTATTGTGCAAAGCGCATGTCTTACAAGCACCCCGCATCCACTCGGTTGTGGTGGAGCGTGTTGATATTAAGTGCGCTACCGATAATGCCATTAGGTATTGATAGCACGACTGGAAGTGTGCCCAAGATATTGCTTGAAATGGGCGGTTACATAGAGCAAAAGCAAATAAAGCTAAGTGAGGCGTATGCCAGCTCGATGATAATCGAGGCACAGGATATATTGATGCTAATGTTTGCGATGGTGTTTGGTGTCAGTCTATTGAGGCTAGCAAGATTAACGATTAATTGGTACAAGCTTAAGAAACATTTGTCTTCACTGAAGCCACTATCTTTAGATTGGACCGATACGCCCTGTGTTGAGATACCCAGCAACATCTCTCCATTTGTATTTGGCGTTATCAAGCCCACTCTGATAATTCCCCATTATTTTTGGCGGTTAGATAAAGCGCAGCAGCAGGCCCTGATTTATCATGAGTTGGTACACATTCGCAACAAAGATCATATCGCCCTCGTTATTTGGCGTGTTTTAAGTTGCCTGTTCTGGTTTAATCCATATATTCGAAAAATGGAGCAAGCATTTGTAGGTGCCATGGAGTGCCGCTGCGATCAAGGAACAGTGACAACCTTCCAATTGAATAAGAAGGACTACGCGGCGACTTTGTTAGCTATTTTAAAACGCTCTGTCGAGTCAAAAAATGTAACTGGCGTAGCGCATTTTTCATCTGAAGCGCTAACCTTGGATGATTATAAGGTTCGGTTGCGTCATATTGTAAAGCCCCAACCAAAACAGCCTTTACTCTTAGCCTTTAGCCTTCTTTTAGTCAGTGTTTGTTTAGCGGTGCTCAATATTAAGGCCGCTCCGTTTGTACGCAATATGGATGCGGGTTGGCATAACCCTATGCGCGATTTTAATATCAGTTCTTTTTATGGACATGTTTCGCAGTTCAGAAACATGAAGCCTCATGGCGGCATTGACCTTGTTGCCCCTATTGGCAGCCGGATAATGGCGATAGCAGATGGCAAAGTATTAATCGCAGATGATAAATCGCTACCGCACCGATATGGCAAAGTGGTTCTATTGCAGCATAAAAATGGCTATCAGAGTTTATATGCCCATTTAGATAGTATCAATGTGGAATCGGGACAAATGGTGACAGGAGGGCAGTCTATTGGCACGTTAGGTGAAACTGGGAAAGTGACAGGCCCGCATCTTCATTTGGAACTGATCCACAGAGAACAAAGAATCAACCCACTGGCTGTTTTAGATCTGAAGTAGTTATGAAACGACATCAATTTTTTTATGCCGCGTGTATTGTGGTAGGGGTGAGTTGTGCCCCAGTAAAAGAGTCAACATCCCAACAACTGGTTAGCAAACTTCCTCCGAGTGACGCCAAAGAGGCTGAAATATTGGCTGTTCAGCCAAGCGTTAAGCTATTGATTGAGTCGGAGCCAAAAACAGCCACTGAAATAGTGACTGTGGAGGCGGGGCAGTCACTTATGGAGATACTGCGGGTTTACAACTTATCCCCTCGCCAAGTAATTACTTTGGCTTCGGCCACTCAAAGTTGGTTGGATCTGAACTCGATAACTGCAGGTACACGATTACAACTTATGCTCGATCATCAGCGCCAAGTGACTGCGGTGATGTTTCAAGTGGGGTTTGCAAAAATGTTGGTTGTGCGATTATCAAAAGACAAATGGCACGTGAGTGAATTGAAGATGGCGACTGAGCAAGTTACCAGGTATGCCAAAGTTGAGGTCGGTAACAGTCTTTTCAACAATGCACTGGCCGCTGGCATTCCCGTTGGCATAATCAATAAGTTGATTTTGGTGATGTCTCATCGTATTGACTTTCAAAGGGCATTGCATAAAAACGATGAGTTAGAGGTACTTTATGATGCTGATATGCTAAGTACTCAAAGCCTGCTTGGACCACAATCGATGCCAAGAGCATTACGCTATGTGAGCCTCTCGGCCGCAGGTAAGCGTCAGGTGCTATATCTTCATAAGGATGACAATGGCAAAAGTGCATATTATTTTGCAGATGGCAGAGTTGCACAAAGCTTTTTGCTCAAAACCCCTTTAAATGGCGCTCGCCTTTCTTCAACGTTTGGCAAAAGAAAGCACCCAATTTTGGGGTTTACGCGCATCCATAAAGGGCTCGATTTTGGTGCTCCAGTTGGTACACCCATTTTTGCAGCTGGAGACGGAACAGTAATAAATGCCAATTGGGGAGGAAGTTTTGGCAACCGTGTACTGATTCAACATCAACATGGGTACCGTACCCTTTATGCCCATTTACAGGGATTCGCAAAAGGTATTAAAGCTGGGACGCAGGTAAAGCAAGGACAAGTAATAGGGTTCTTAGGCAATACAGGGATGTCCCAAGCGCGTCACCTCCACTATGAGGTACACAAAGATGGTCGTGCGATAAACCCACTGCACCTCGATTCTAATTATGTTTCGCATAACAAGATGACTGAGCAGCAGTTAGCTCAGCTTTCTCGAACAATTTCTGAAATTGACGCTCGGTTATCAATCGCGCGCAGTGAGCATTTTGAACCAACACAGAAAATAGCATTAGCTGAGAAATAAAGGCGTTTATTTAGTGATGAGACTATTAATGAATACAGTTTTAGTTGGCTTATTGTATATTCTGACGATGAGCAGTGCTTTTGCTGCTAAAAAGTTTGAAATTGATAATACAGATACCATCCCGATGACATCTCAATTCAATCAACAAAGTTACGAATTATATGTCCGTTTGCCCAAGGGTTATAACAAAAGTAATAAAGCCTATCCGTTAGTTCTTATTAATGATACCAGTTACTCTATTGCAACAGCCAGCGGCATTTTGCATCTCATTGAAGGGCGGGATATTGAGGAAGTTGTTGTGGTGGGAATATCATACTCTATAGGTACAGATAAGCTGTTCAGTCGAACACGTGATTACACACCAACCTACGCGCCTAAAGAAACGGGAGGGCACTCTTTGGCTGCACAAAAGGTCTCTGGTCAGGCTGATAATTACGTGCAATTTATATCTAAACAGGTGTTGCCTCTTGTTTTTGACCGATATCGCATCAACCAAAATCGAAAAACCTTTGTCGGGCATTCATATGGTGGTCTCTTGGGGACTTATATTCTCTTAACAACACCGACACTATTTGAATCTTACATATTAGGCAGTCCATCCTATTGGTATGACGACAAAGTCATATTCAATATTGAATCAAAATATGCCGAAAAGAATCAATCATTACCTGCAGAAGTATTTGTTTATGCGGGTGGTAATGAAGGCATCATTCAAAGAGATTTACACAAGTTCGTCGAAGTACTGAAAAGTCGACAATACAAAGAGTTTAAACTCTCAAGCAAAATCATCCCGAACACTTCTCACTTTAGTGTTTTTGCACTTCTTCTCACTGAAGGATTAATAGGCCTTTACGGCAAGTAGCCTTCTATTAGATGTAAGGTGGGGTTGGTACCACCTTCCCATTTTAATTTTTTCAACATCCTGAATTCATTAATTATATTGTCTACTTAATGCCCTTTATACGATCTATCTAAATTTGTGTTGTGTATTTTGCATTTATTGGTCGGTGTGAACTTTGCTCACAATGTGTGTTGATTATTCGTTATGTTATAACAATTACAGTTTGGTTAAATAATTGTGTAATTTTATTGACACAATTGTTTGATCATTTTATATTCGCTCTGTATCCATTAGAAGAACAATAAAAAATGAATAAACTTTCCTTTTTACTAATTTTTTCAGTTATTTCTATATCTTATTGGTTTTTTTATAAGCCTAATCCCGAATTGGTTCATGTAGAGCATGTGCCGGAAAGTGCACTGGAAGTTGAAAAAAATGTAAATAGTATAGTGCCTGCTCCCACACCGAGTGTGCCTGTGAAAGAGGTTGAAGTTGTATCTAGCGCAATTAAAAAAACAGTGCAGGAAAGAGATAGGTTACCGTTAGATATTGGGGAAATTGCATCAATCTCTGAAGAAGCTAAAGGTGTGCTCGTGGAAGCAGGGGTATTAGTTAGAGATATTAGTGAAGAAGCGTATGTGGAGTTTGACCTGACTGCGATGCAGCAATTAGAGGTCGGCGATACTTTTGACCTGACTATTCCACAGACAACTGAAATGCATCGGGCGGAAGTAACTCAAGTCGATGTTTTTCCAAATGGCGATAAAAGCGTTTTTGCACAAGTTACGGGGTCAGATAACCGCTTTCATAACTCAGTGATGACGGTCGGTAGCAATGCAATCTATGGTCAGTTTACTGTATCTTCAGGAAATTACGTCTTCGAGTCCCATGGCAAGCATGGCTGGATAGCCGCAAAGCGCGACCTTTATAAGAATCATGTGGAACACTCGCCATCAGAGCGTGCACCCACTGAAGGGGAAAAGGATCTCTTTTCTCCACCAATAAAAACACAGACAACAGGAAAGGAAAATTAATATGAGAAAAGCAATTTTAGCGACTGCGCTTACCGTTGCGTCAGGTCTCGCGCATGCAAACACGATCGATATCGCTATTTTGTACAGTGATGCTGCGGCTGCAAAGACATCTAATATCCAAACAAAAATTAATCAATTAGTGTCTTTCTCAAATCAAGTTTACAGCCAAAATAACATCAATTTGAGATTAAACCTGGTGGCGTCAGACTCTATTGGCAGTGCACAGGTCACAGCTGATGAAAACTGGTTAAACTCGCTAACTAATAGTGCTTCAATCGCACAGTATCGTAATACGCATGGTGCTGATATGGTTGCGTTATTAGGTGTTGGCTCGTCTGCGGGCAGTAACTTGATTAGTTGTGGTATTGCTTGGGTTGGCCAAGGTAGTAATGGTAATTTATATCCTTCACAGGTGGATAAAATGTACTCAATCACGGCGGTAGATTGTGGTGCAACGACATTTGTACATGAACTTGGTCATAACCAAGGTCTAACGCATGCGCGCAGACAGGGTGATACATCAGGTGGTGTATATACAGATGGTATGGGCCATGGCGTATACAATGTATTTACGAGTATTATGGCGTATCCACATGTATTTGGTAGTGCAACGCAATATGACTACTTCTCTAACCCTAACTGGACCGCGCATGGTCATCCGTATGGCGTAGAAGGTGAGTCTTATGCGTGGAGAACTGTCAACGCGACAAAAGACGATATTGCTAACATGAAATAGGAGTGAGTTAATTACTCTCACTCATATGTAAAGGTTGTTGAAGCGCTCTTTTTGAGCGCTTTTTTTTGCAAGTTTTTAAGAGACTTGTCGTATCGGCGCTATTGTGAAAAATACAAGACCAACTGCCATAGCCCTTGGCTTGCACTTTAGCGTCATAAATAGGCCCATTAATTTCTACTCTCAACATGATTGATTCGTTGTACAGATTGTTATAATTCCCACTTTTTTCGTATCAGATTGACCTGATAAGCAAGACAATCGCCTAAATCCTAACTTGTTGAACAGACTTTGATCTAAATAGTTGAATGTCTAAATGAGTTTCAGTATGTTGCAATTAGTGGCAATTAGTGGCAATTAGTGGCAATTAAGGGTGAAAAATAAAAGAAATTTTGCGCTTCAGCTTTGCGTTTTGTGAAAAAGTGTCAACGTAATTTTCGAAGATCTTGAAACAATTTAATGCGTTACATTCATTAAAAACTCTTTTAAGTAGATGTTTAATAAGTACAATTTCATCCATGCAGAGTTTGTAAAAAAATTTTTCATATTTATAACTGTATATTTATTAAAGGGTTTCTCAGCTTCTCTCTTGCCAGCTATGGTTGATGTGTTAAGGAATTCCTTGGTACACTTGGTGGGTGGTTTTTTTATGAATATTTACATATTTCGTATTATTCACTTAAGTTTCTTCATATCTATTATCAATTAAGTGACTGGTACAGTTTGCCGGGAATCATTATTTGCAAAAGGATATTATGCGGGTTTCGTTAGGGGAATTTGTTTTAGATCTTGAACAACGTTTGCTGTTCCTTAATGACGAAGAGATCGCAGTCGAGCCCAAAGTGATGGAGTTGCTCTTATATCTCCATCAATGTCGTGGCCGATACGTTACTATTGAAGAGTTACATGAACATGTATGGGCAGATCGTATCGTGACAGATACGGCTGTGCGCGGTACTGTCAAAAAATTGCGAGTCATTTTTAAAGACGATGACATTTCCGCACCTAGCTATATTAAATCGGTTCCCAAACGTGGTTATAAACTAATATGTGAATCGCACCCGATAGCCATCGAGCAGCCTGTGCCTGATGTGCGCTTGGAATCCGAATCGATAAATGCCGTACTCTCCCCTACCAAAGAAAAAAGCAACCAACATCAGCCACTGATTTATATCGCACTTTTCGCCTTGCTTATACTCGGGGCAGCAATATCCTATATCAATGAAGGCTGGTCTTTTCCTTCTACTAAAGTGACGGTATCTAGTGTCGAAGAGTTGACTGAATTTAAAGGTGAAAAGACATCCGTCGCTGTATCTCGTGATGGGCGATATATCGCGTTCACTGGTCGCGCATTTAAAAGTGAACACAGCCAAGTATATCTATATGATAAATTGGAAAAGACGACACGCCAGTTAACGACCAAGGAACCCCACGCCACGTTCGTGCGATTTGCACAAAATGATAAAGCGTTAATATTTACTAATTCCTTGACGGGCAATTCATCTCTAAAGTTACTGCCGCTAACCGTATCTGATCCCGAAAGCGCCATGGTGACTTTACTGGAAGGGCGGTATTTAATTGGTGAAATCCAGCTTGGCAGAACCAGTTCTGAAGTCATTATACAGTTAGCAAATGCGCCCCAGTCGAAGCTCATGTTGTATGCGATTGACTTGGAAGGCTATCAAGAAACACGCTTGGTTGCGGTAAGCCAATCAGACGAGTTTATTGTCAGTGCAAGCACTTCTCCAGATCGGACACGCTTAGTGACTTTGAACTTGCAGGCTGGTCGCACCCAGTTAGTTTTGCATGACTTGGCAACCCAGCAAGAAACTCGATTAATTGACGGTACTATGCCACTGAAGAAAGTCGTATGGCGAAATAACAACGAGTTGTTGCTCCTAAACAATAGCTCGATCCGTTTGTTTAATATTAAAGAGCGTAAAGAATATGTCGTCTATGAAAACCATGGTGCCTTGATAAATATGATTGAAAGTGACCATCAAGGTGGGCTGGTGGTGATCAAGAAGTCTCAGCAAAGAGCTGAACGTTTATATATTGAGCGCTCGTTTTCTGGCGATGGTGCAGTAAGTAAGGTGATTGATACGCGACCAGAAATAGCGTCCATGATGTACGATCCGCAGGATAAAGACCTGAAATGGGTTCGAATACTTAAAGACGATCGCAACTCTTTAGGTAGTTTTAATGTTAAAACTAAACATATCGATGTTTATTACCAAAGTGAAAGTCGATTAGAGTTTCTCGATGTATCCAAGGATCACAAATGGATGCTGTTTAAAGAGAATTATCGCTTAGCGGTTTATTCGGTAGAGCGGCAAAAAGTCTATTATCTAACAGCAAGCTTTAATTCCAGCAGCGACGGTGTGTTTTATCAAGATGACAAGTACATTTTGTATGGTGTTCAAGTCGGTGGTAAATGGGAGATCCAACGATACGACTTGGCCACTGAAGTTAGTGATGTTTTTTTAGCTGGGTATCGTTCGATACGACCTACTTCTCAGGGATATGTTGTTGCCGGAGAAACAGGCGAACTCGCCTATTTGGACTCGCACCTAGGAGTTGCACAGGCACTTAATCATCGCATTGGGTTAGAGCCAATTACACGTTGGCACGTGAGAGAAGATCAGATCGTGTGGTCTACCTATGACCACTTGAAAAGTTATATACATCACTTTGACTTAAATAGGCGTCATTATCATGTAACGGAAGATTTTTTTCTCAGCTTATATCCAAGAATATCTGTAGATAGCAATGCTGCGCGTGTAGTGCACCTGTCTGTTCAAATAAATGATGCCGCCTTGCAGCAGGTTAACTTTAAGTAATTAGTTGTTTTATATTTTCGAGCTTCCCTTAAACCATAAAGAATAAGATTATGAATACTACAAAAATATTGGCCTTTGTATCGTTAAGTGTATTTCTGTTTGGACCCATTTTCAGCTCAGATAACTCCTTCCCAAAACCAGGGCCTGAAAGTTGTCCACTTATAGGTAGCTGTGAAGATCCTTCTGACGGTGGTTAAGGTTCACTGCTACGTAAAATAGTCTCGGCCTAGCCCAATTATGTCGGTCGAGATTTACCCTTCATTTATTCGGTGTACTCACATCAACTTCCTCGCTTTTTTAAATCAAACATTGCAATGAAACTGTTTCTTTCTTAACTCATAACTAATTGAATTTTATGCTTATAAAATAAGTTATATAAAAGTAATGCGATGGTTGTTGGAGATTTTGCATTATTTTTATAGTTTAGCTGCACACGAGGTCAGGGCAGGTAGCGGTTTAATTTGCGCTTGAATGTGTGTAAAGAGAGAGCTTGCTTTAAATAGCAGAATCAGCCAGGAAGCAGAGTCAGCCAGGAAGCAGAGTCAGCCAGGAAGCAGAGTCAGCCAGGAAGCAGAGTCAGCCAGGTGGCAGAGACTCGTCTAGTGCTTGAATTGTCGCTCGGTTTTTCGAACACAAAT
>NZ_MAUJ01000022.1 GCF_001696455.1 Pseudoalteromonas luteoviolacea | reverse complement strand
TAAAATCCATCGACCACGAGTCATTATGTTTGCTCGGTGCGCTTAATGGCTCCGGTGAGCGTGTTGGTACACGGCGTTTTCCTTTTCGTCTAAGGTTAAGTTTAAGCATGTTATACACTCGCTCAACACGCTTTTTATTCCATACTTTGCCTTGATGCCTGAGTCGTTTAAATAGCTTTGGCATGCCCCACCTTGGGTGCCGCTCAGCAAGCGCTAACAAAGCATCAATCACATCATCATCCGATGGTCGCTTGCATTTATAGTAATAAACGCTTCGACCTTAAACCCGCCACGTTACAAGCAAATGCTACGCTAACCTCAAACCGTGCTCGTAAGTGTTCGACCCAAGCTCTGCGTCTGCTTGTTTTCACAGCTTTTTTGAGATGATTTCCTCAAGCATTGAATGTTTTAAACTGAGAGTTGTAAACATATCTTTTAGCTTGCGATTTTCATCTTCAAGCTCTTTTAAACGTTTCACATCAGAGGCCTCCATCCCACCATATTTAGAACGTCACTTATAAAACGTACTTTGACCAACGCCGTGTTTACGACATATTTCTGGTACAGGCACACCAGATTCAGCTTCTTTGATCATGCTCACGATCTGTGTTTCAGTAAACTTACTTTTTCGCATCGTAAAATTTCGTTCTTATATTGATAGAAATTCTACTTATGAACTGTTTCAGTTTATGGGGGAGTTACAAATATTCTCCAGAAAGAATTATTCAATTAAGAGAAAAAGGATGAATTAAAAGTGTTTTTCATTTAATATGGGTGAATTACTATTGTTTGGAAATTCGACAAAAAATTGATGTTTGTAGCTTGAAATAGTGTAGCTCTGACCACATATAAGTTGTTGACTAATAGTAATAATATTATCAAAAGGAATTGACTGAAGTGAAAGATGTTATTTTAGACTTTCTTTACGTGATAGCTCAGAGAAGGCTATCCGCAGCTCGTAAATTGATGCAAGTAGGTTTAGCTGTTGCTGTTGCAGCTTTAGGCGTTGGTTCTCTCGTATTTTCAATGTCATATAATGGTATTGTTCTCACTGCTGATACTAAAGGCTCAGCAGTTGCTCCTTTCCTTATAAATATTTTACTGGTTATAGGTGAATTAGCACTAGTTTCTGGAATTGCGCTGGAGGTTTATCAGCAGTTTTTTGGGGAGGGGTCGTCTGCAAAAAGAGCTAAGAGTATTGATCTTAGGAGCTTATCTAAAGGCAGTGCTCCTAAATTATCAACAGAGTTCTCTAATACAATTGAGGCCTCAGGAACACGAGAGTCGTTGTTTTTACAGCAGAAAACAGATGAGTCACTTGAAGATTGGCTTGATAGATCAACTCAGGCATTAACTAACTTTGCTCAAACCGAATTAGTTGAACTAAACCAACATGAAAGTGAACATCCATTAGCTATAGGTGCAATTGCTCATATCCCTCACTGCTTCACTTTAGGCTTTTTGGTGGCAAACAGACGTTTAGTTAATTATTACTGTTGGGACCGTGATTCAAAGAAGGAAGAAAAAAGTCGGTGGGTAGACACCCGCGATAAGAGAACGAGAGGTCAAAGTACATCTGAAGGCATTAAACATTTTCTAAGCGAAAGAATTGATGACGAAAAAGAAGTAAAAAGACTGGGTTTGTCTATCGAATTGTCAATTAAGTCTGATCCAGAAGTATTTCTTGAAAAAACTGAATTGGATGCGGTCTGCCAAATCAAACTACCAAAGCAATATATTGGTAATCTATTTTCCGAAAAAGAGCAGGTAAAGATCATTAGTGAAATTCGTGACCTAATTAATAACCAGTTACTAAAAAAATACTCAAATGTAGAAGAGCTGCACATAACAATAACAGCGCAAAACTCCTTTATTATAAGATTTGCTGCTGATTTAAATCAGAATCATATCCCAAGCAGTATTAAAATTTATCACTTTGAAAACAATAGCTATCCATGGTGTTTTAACCTCAGTCCTAATTGTGATGAGCTTAGTTTTACCGTGTTTAAAAGCAATTAGATGGAGTTAATTTGACTATGCGTAACAACGAAAATTTATTACAAGAATTGGCTGATAATTTAGACTTGCCAGATGGCGCATACAAACAAGCAATAGATCGCTACCAGAGTTTAGGTAAATGGTTTGGACGCGATGAGTCGTCAGTGAAAGATAATGATCCTCACATTTTTCCTCAAGGGTCATTTCGATTGGGCATTGCCATCAAGCCACTTTCTGGAGAAGAGGAGTATGACTTAGATCTTGCGTGTAGCTTGCGATCCGGTATTACACCAATGAGTCATTCGCAAAATGACTTAAAAGATATAGTAGGTAACGAATTAGAAGATTACCGCAAAGCTAAAGGTATTTCTGAAGAGCTTGAATCTAAGCATAGGTGTTGGCGTTTAGAGTATCAGGATAATTTAAAGTTCCATATGGATATTGTACCTTGCATACCGGAAAACGAGGTTAAGATGAAAAGCCTTGCAAAGGCTATGGCTAGTCGAGGGTTGGCAGAATCGTTTTCAAAAGAGGTAGCTGACAATGCTGTAGGAATCACGGATGACAGACTTGAAAATTTTGATGGCAAGCCTTCAGAGTGGATGATTAGTAATCCAGAAGGTTACGCCCGATGGTTTGAGAGCCGTATGGTTGAAAATTTTCAGATAAAAGCAGCATGTGAAGCTTTGCAAGTAGACGATGTGCCAGTCTACAACACTAAAACGCCATTGCAACGTGCTGTTCAAGTACTGAAAAGGCATCGTGACACAATGTTTAAAGAAAACCCTGATAGTAAGCCAATATCAGTAATCATTACTACACTATCCGCTACTTATTATGACGGCTCTAGTTCTCTTGAATCGGCATTTTTATCAGTTTTAAAAGGGTTAAAGGAATTTTCAGATTCCGATTCTGATGTTGTTCTTAACCCGGTAAATCCAGAAGAAAATTTTGCGGATAGGTGGTCAATGCCTAATTACAAACACCTAGAGCTAAAAAAGAACTTTCACCTTTGGGTCGATCAAGTCGTTAGGGATTTTGAGTACTTATTTACTTCGGACAATCTAGTAATGATTTCTGAGTCAGTGTTGAAGAGCCTGTCTGTTTCTATTGAGCAAAAGCAACTTGTATCGATATTAGGTTTATCTTTGGCTGCAACTAAGGTAACGGCACAACCGAAAGCGGTTAATGAACCTGTGTCCAAACCATGGCATCGTTCTTGAGGCTACTTTGAAGATTAAAGGTTTAGAACGTTTTTTCAAAGAAAATCCCTTAATGGGTTACGGACCAGTAACCCATGACGGTGAAATCCGCTTAAATGGAAAGGTGGAGTTGAACCATAGTTACGAAAATTACCCAGCAGTGCAACAATTGATTGATCTGAAAATTATTATTCCTTCAGGTTATCCAAATACTCAACCTGAGTTTGAAGAAGTGGGTGGATTTGTACCTAGGATTGATGAATTTCATATAAATCCGAGTGGAACATTATGCTTAGGTTCGCCATTTAGAATAGACAAATATTTGCGTGTAAATTCGGATTTCTTAGAGTTTTTTAATGCTTTCTTTATCCCATATATTTACGCGGTAGCATTAAAAAAAGACCATGGCATAAACTTTGTCTTTGGTGAATTAAAGCACGGTTCAGAAGGTGAGTTAGAAGACTTCGCTTCAGAAATAGGCTTAACAAATAAAGAAGAGTTGATTGCTTGTGCTCATGCGCTATCTCAGAAGAAGCGAATTGCTAATAAAGGACCGTGTCCGTGTAACTGTGGCTTAAGGTTAGGTAAATGCGAGCTGCACTTGCAGTTAAACAAATTAAGAAAAACATTACCCAGAAAATGGTACAGAAATTTCAAAGCTAGGCTCTAGTTTATACGAATAAAAAGTAGACAAGGAACATCAATGTGGTCAGATAAAGAGTCTTCTGTAGACTTTCTAAATTTCAATGAAACGGCAGAATCGATAAAAGATTTAATTACTGAAAGGGAGTTAATGCCAATCAGTGTTGGCGTTTTCGGCAATTGGGGAGCCGGGAAATCCACGATCCTTGAATTAACCAAAAAGTCATTGGATGAAGAGGGTGATTATATTCAAATCCGCTTTGATGCGTGGACATTCGAAGGATTTGATGACGCGAAAGCCGCATTATTAGAGACTATAGCATCTGAGCTTCTTAAGGAAGCAGAAGGTGATAAAGGGCTTGTAGAGAAAGCGAAAGAATTTTCAAAAAGAGTAGATGCCATAAGGCTTCTTAGTTTGATGGCAGAAAGCGGAGCTGCATTATCCGGTATTCCATTGTTTGGCCTTGGTCAAAAGTTAGTGAGTTATTTTGATGATGAGCCAGATAACGAGCTAGAAGAAGGCGAAGCAGAAAGTGATTTTGAATTAGGGGATGTTGCTGAAGTAGCTGACAAAGTTCAAAAGGCCGCAGCTAAGGGAAAAGGCATAATAAAACCGAAGAAAAAGCTTTCTCCACCCACTGAAATACGCAAGTTTAGAAGTGCGTATGCCAAGCTCTTAGAAGGCTTTGATAAACCACTAGTCGTTTATGTTGATAATCTTGATAGATGCTCACCAATAAATGCGATTTCAACACTAGAAGCAATTCGTTTATTTCTATTTTTGCCAAATACAGCTTTTGTCATTGCGGCTGATGAGGACATGATTCGCTTAGCGGTGCAGCACTTCCACAAGGGCGCTTCGATACGTCACCAAAAAGATTACTTAGATAAACTGATCCAAATACCTGTCCACGTTCCTAAACCCGGCGTGGAAGAAGTTCGAGCTTATCTGATGATGCTGATAGCATCTGACAAGAAAGTAGACGTTGAAGAATTCAATAAAATAAGAAATAAACTCGAAGAGTCGCTCAGGCTCTCTTGGCAACAAGACCCAATCACAATTGATGATTTGATCGCAGATTGTAATATCGACAATGTTGAAGAAATCAGAGCTGAATTTAAGGTTGCAGAGCAGTTAGCACCAATATTGGCAAGCTCATCTCATATTAATGGTAACCCTCGAATTGTTAAACGATTGCTTAACCAAATTCGTATGAGGCTTAAAACTGCTAAGCGCAGAGGAATGCAGCTAGATGAAAAGACTATAACCAAACTGGTTATTTTTGAACGTTGTATGGGAACTCAAGCTACAAACAAGCTTTACGAACTGATTGATAAAGAGAAAGGTAAGCCAGAAATAATCGCAGAGATGGAAAGCAGCGATACGGATTTTAAAGTTGAAAAGCTACCTGATGAGTGGAAGGAAGATTTAGAATTTTTGGAGCAATGGGCAGAGCTTCAACCTCCATTTGCAGAACAAGACCTAACGGCAGCAGCATACTTAAGTAGACAAAGTATTCCTATGGGGGCTATTAACGCAGTAATGTCTGGTGCAGCTACGAAACTATTGGATGGTTTATCAAAACAGAAGAACCGAATTAGTGAAGCTAATTCAAAACTTTTAGATGCAACGCCTCAAGAAGAATACCTATCCGTAATGGATGCCCTTGTTGAACAGTTTAAGTTAATCGAAGACTGGAAGAAATTACCACTAGGTATCTATGGTGCAAGACTTCTTTCCCTTAAAGATGATAAGTGTAAAAACGTATTCTTAACGTATATCAATACAATCCCAAGCCAGCGTTGGATGGTGCCAATTGTTAATGAATTAAAAGGAGGTAAGTAATGGGTACGTCAGCGTCAGCGTCAGGTCCTAATAATCAAAGCCCTTTAGTCCCGCCGTGGGCCGAAGAGGGCAATTCTGTTCAGTTTGGCACTGGTGATGGTGCTTATGGAGAGCAAGACGGAACAGGTAGTGGTGAGCAAGGTGATGACCAAAGCTCTAATAGCGATTCAAATCAAGAAACAGACAACAGTAAAGTACAAGAAAAGATCCCCGGTTCTAAACACAATGAAGCCACACCAAATCGCTTAGTTGGAGCTAGAACGTCTTTTGGTGAATATGCAAAGGGAGGCGGTGGTTCATCTAATTTAAGAAGCTCTCTGCGAAAATACGCCAAAGGTTCCGGCGGCGGCTCTGGGACCAGTCGACGACTAGCTAGCGGAATCACGGCTGGTACTAGTCTGTTCAGAATGATGAGTGGAGATAGTGTTAAAGCGAACTATGAATCGCTATCTATTTCCGATCTTAACGGCTTATCAACCGATCAAGCGATTGACCGAATCACAGAGCATCTGACACCAGAAAATGGTGATGCAGATGCTGTTCGAGTGGCTTTAGATTACGCATTGGCGGAGGCCCTGCCCGATGTAGAAGACTTCGATGAGAGTGTTTTTACTGAAGAGGTGATGCATGAAACACTTTCTTGTTTTTTAACTGATTTGATTTTTCAAGACATTGTTACAGGTATGGGAGAAGCGTGGTTTCATACAGAGCATGCTAGTAAACACCATCGGATGGAAGAAGAGCTTAGGGAATTAGTAAAAGTGGTTACACAACAGCAAGTCGAAAGCATTACTCATGGCAATGCGGGGAATATAACGAAAGATAACATAGACGAAGTACAGATCGCGGTGATTACTCAAACTGTTGAAGTATGGGAGAGTTACAATGATTAACTATTACTTTCATAATGATCCTTCGAAGCTTCCTGATTACTCAGAAGACTGCCATCCAGTGCAGCTATACAAAACGCATGACTATGACAAAACTAAGCATAGTAAAGCTTCTCGCTCACTACTTGAAAAAGTCAGAAAGTTGGGCGTACCAATAGATGCAGATGCAATAGACTTAGTAACAATTGCTTCTGCTGTTACTGCTGCTGATAGTTTCGAGTTACGACAGAAGGCGGCAGATGCTTGGTCAAGGCAGATGCATCTGCACATCCCTGTAAAGGATGAAAATTTATGGACCTTGCTTTCTGATAAGTTGGTTTCACTTCTTAACTTTTTGACTGGAGATCAATGGAAATTCACGTTTTTCCAAAGCACAATGGAATTACCCAAGCCAATCAACAGTAATAATGCAAAAAAAATCTGTAATTCCCTGAAAGGTTTGAATTCGGTATGCTTATTTTCAGGTGGACTCGATAGTGCTGTTGGTGCAATAGACATTTTGAACGCTAAATCCAAATATAAGCCTCTACTTGTAAGTCACACATATAAGGGTGATGGTGAAAAGCAACGTGCCATAAAGTCATTGCTAAAATCCGATTTTGCTGAACTATCCTATAGTATTTATCCAAGTTTAATGGAGCCTTTAAAAGGTAAAACCGACATTTCAATGCGCGGAAGGAGCTTTAACTTTTTGGCTATGGCGGTGTTAGGAATTATTGCTCTAAGAAATGCAAATGATGGTAGCACTATAGATACTATAATAGTTCCAGAGAATGGCTATATTTCAATAAATCCGCCATTGACGCGAAGGAGAATTGGCAGTCATAGCACGCGAACCACACACCCATTCTTTTTAAACAAGCTTGAAGATCTATTAAGGGATGCTGGCTTCCACGTGAAGTTTGTTAATCCCTATCAGTTCAAAACTAAAGGAGAGATGTTAGCAGAATGCAAAGATCAGGTGGCTATTGCGAAAGCCATACCGTTAAGCGTTTCTTGCAGCCATTGGCATAGAAGGAATATTCAATGTGGCTACTGCGTACCTTGCTTAATTAGAAGGGCTTCTGTCCATCACGCCAATTTTAAAAAAGATGCTCCTTATGAAAACCATAATATTAAACCAATAATAAAAGAATATAAGAAAAGAGACGATATTCAGTCAGTACAAGCTGCAATTATTCGTTTGAACAAATCAAAGGACTATCGGGGATGGTTACGCCAAAGTGGGAATTTGCCGTCTGATCCAATTATACGTGAAAAGCTTGAATCAACTATTGAACGTGGTTTAGCAGAGGTTGAATCATTTTTGAAGGCAGCAACAGTATAATGATGGATATGCACTGTCATGTGGATCTTTATCCTGATCATGACGTAGTTTTAAAAAATATAGAAACTTCAGGCTTTTATGTTCTTTCCGTCACCACTGTACCTTCAGCTTATGGTGGAACTAAAAAGTTGACTGAGAACTTAAATAATTGTCGAACCGCTTTAGGTTTGCACCCACAGCTTGCTCATATGAGAAGTAATGAATTGCCATTGTTTGACTCTTTATGCAGTGAAACAAGGTACATAGGAGAGATAGGACTTGATGGCTCTAAGGGGTATGCAGACCATATAGAGGTGCAGAAGGTAGTGTTTGAGCATATTTTAGCTAAATGTAGTGAATATACAGACAAAGTTTTAACCATTCATAGTTTGAATGCGGTTGATGCGGTACTTGAACTGTTGAACACTTACCCTGATGCAGGAACGCCTATCCTACATTGGTTTCTTGCTACAAAAAAACAAGTTGAAAAAGCGATAGTACGCGGTTGTTATTTCTCTGTAGGGCCTGCAATGCTTCATTCTAACCGCGCAAAAAAAGTAATTTCGTGGTTGCCAAGAGAGAGAGTTCTTCTTGAAACAGATGGACCGTTTGCCAAAGTGAAAGGTCAAATTCAATTTCCTTCTGATGTTGAAGCTGTAGTTGACTATTTGGCAGAGTTTTGGGGAATCCCTATAAGTGATGTTAATACTACGCTAAGGACTAACCTTAAGCTGCTCGTGAGTTAATTTATAAGGAAAATAATGAAGTTAACTGATCACATGGAGACTTTTCTTAAAAGCGAAGTCAATTTAAACCAGCATAGAATTGATACGTTAGAAAAGCGAGTGGGCATTATAATTGGGTTTATTCAAACAAGTGAAGTCTTTCGTTCTTCATTTGCTAAAGCTATACCCCAAGGAAGTTATGCTCAAAGGACTATCATTAAACCAACTCCCAAAAAGCAAGAGTTTGATGCAGATTTAGTCGTCTATTTAGATAGTATCTGGGGCTGGAAACCAAAAGATTATATCGAGCAGATATATCACCTGTTCAATTCCTCACCTACATATCAAGGAAAAGTATCAAGGCATACTAGATGCGTTAAGCTTAACTATGCTGGAGACTTTCACATCGATATTGTTCCATGTGTAAGGAAAGGAATAATATTGAAAGAGGGTAAAATCTGCAACAAGGCGACTAATAAATACGAATCTTGCTCTAGCACCGAATTTACCAAATGGGTAAATAAAAAAAACTACGCAGTTGGAAATAACAACCTTTTAAAGGCAATACGATTAAGTAAGTATTTAAGAGATTACAAACAAAATTTCTCCGTGAAATCCATACTACTAACAACGTTATTAGCTGAACGAGTGACTGGGTGGGAGTATCATTGGGGAACGGATAAGTTTAAAGACCTTCCTACAACTCTTAAAATATTATTTAACAGGTTAGACAGTTGGCTTGATAAGCAA
Organism: Pseudoalteromonas luteoviolacea; assembly: GCF_001696455.1. Lineage (GTDB taxonomy): Bacteria > Pseudomonadota > Gammaproteobacteria > Enterobacterales > Alteromonadaceae > Pseudoalteromonas > Pseudoalteromonas luteoviolacea_C. Next base: position 5,075 of record NZ_MAUJ01000022.1, on the reverse strand, counting down.
AAATCTATGCCGAATGTTAGTAACCCTGTAGCGATTGATGATGAGGACTTTAACCGTCATTGGGATGAACGTAAGTTTCAGAACTTCAAGACTCAGTGAAAAGGTATAACACGTGGATCAATATGGCTTATCTTGAGAGAGATAGGGCTGCTTCAATCGTTAAATGGCGCAGAATTTTTGGAGATGGCTTTGCCCCCAAAGAATGTGTAGCAGTCACTCAAAATCACACATCTTTACCAAGCAACTTTCATGATATTGAATGGCCTACGTCAGAATCAATTTGGAAGTTAAATGTAGAAGCAGTATTGCAGAAAGAAGAGTCATCTCCGTTTCTTGGTAATTTGTCTAACTACACCTTACTCCCTAAAGGGCATGTTGTGCGTTTTAGCATCCTTGATGAATTGGATCGCCGAACAAAAATTTATTGGCAGGTAGTGAATTCAGGAGAGGAAGCCGAAAAGAACAAATGTCTACGCGGGGGATTTAAAAAAGGTAAGTTAATAAGAGAAGAGTCTACCTCTTATAAAGGTAGACATTGGGTGGAAGCCGTAGCGGTAAAACAAGGCGTCTGCATTGCTAGAAGTGGGCCAATAGCCGTTAATATCGCATGAGGAAGCTAAACCACATGAGAACAATAAAACTAGTTTCACTTTTAATCCTATTAATCACCTCCTATATAGCTTCGGCGGATAAGCTTAGCAAAGAGGAAGGTTATGTTTATATTGCTACCTTCAATGTCTACAAATTGGGAGCTGGAGCTGAAAAATACAAAGCTGAAAAGATACCAGAAGAGTTAAAAGGCAAGATACCTAAACGAATTAACAATATTGCTGATGTTCTTGCAGTCGGAGAGTTTGAATTAGTTGCGTTACAAGAAGTAGCTTATGGTCATAGCGGTGAAGCCGCAGAAGCTGCGTCATATGAGCCTTTTCAGGTATGTATTGATAAAGACCATACCAACTAAGTAACAATTAGAAGTAGTAAGTAATTAATGAAGTACCAATATCATGACTGGCTAAAAGCACTGGCTGCACATTTTAATTTCGTAAATGCTGTCCAATTCGGTGAAAGCAAATTTAGCTATGAGATAGGTGAGGTTAGACACGAGATTCCTATAGAACAATTGCCAGATTCAATGCAAAAGGAAAAGTCTTGGTTCTGGTACGACTTGGAAATTATTGTAGGAGAAGATTTACACAAATTTCGTTTGACTAATGAGAATGATGCTACAAAGTTAGAAAATTCTTTTAAGTCTTATGTAAAAAATTGGTATAGAGAAGAAGCAAGAAAAGAAGCAAGAAAAGAAGCAAGAAATATGCTTCCACAAATTAATGAGGCTAAAAGAGAACTCATTTCATTTTTAAATGCTGAACAATTTATAAAGAAAAGTCATCTTAAAGCTTTCTTGAAAAAGGTGAATAGACCAAACCTCAATATCAAAGGGAAAAAAGAATTTTTCGATGAGGGTGAGTTAACGGCAATATCTAAAATCACTCGTTTTTTCAATAATCCCAATGAAATATTAGAGATTATAAATACTCGATTCATTAATAAAGAAATTGAGTTGCATGGAAAGATATTAAATGGGTTGAACGATTCACAGAAAATCGCTTGTATTATAGACGATGATACTAATTTAGTTTTAGCTGGTGCTGGAACTGGCAAAACGAAAACTCTTGAAGTTAAAACTCGCTACCTAATCGAAACAGGTAAATATAGACCTAATGAGATACTGCTGGTCGCATATGGCAATAAAGCTAAAGACGAACTTGTTAAAAGAGTAGGGAAGCCTACAGGTGTTAATGCCGTTACGTTTCATGGTTTTGGTCGCTCTATCGTAGAGAAGCACTTAAATCAAAGAGTGATTCCAGATCCCATGGCAGAAGACGATAAGTTAAAGCGCAAATTTATCGATGATGAAATAGTAAGGCTACTGGACAATGATAGTCACTTCGTAGATTTAGCGATTAGGTATTTTGAAGAGTTTCTATATCCATATAAAAACCCTTTTGATTTTAAATCTTTGGGGGAATATTACGAGTATATAAAGGCTAATGAAATAAGAGCACTATCCGGGGATAAAGTAAAAAGCTATGAAGAAATGGCTATAGCCAATTTTCTATACAAAAATGGTATCAAATTTAAATATGAACCCCGTTATGACAAAGAAATAAACTTTGTTGGTTTCACATCTTATCAACCAGACTTTTATCTTCCAGATTATGACTTATACATTGAGCACTATGGTGTAAACGCTGACTTTATAGCACCAGACTATATGAATCCCAAAAAGTATGCTTCTGATATGCAAAAGAAAAGAAGGATTCATAAAAAAAATAAAACAGACTGCATTGAAACCTATAGCTTTTTGAAACAAGAAGGAAAGTTGTTGGAGTATTTGGAGTCTGAGCTTAATGAGCGCGAAGTGCAAATGAATCCTATCCCAAAAGAGTCGTATTTAGATGCGCTAAAAGAATTGGGAGCTGTTACCAAGTTAGCTGACCTAGCATTTAAAGCTATTGGTTTAACAAGGACAATGAATCATACGATTCCTTCTTTACGTGAATTAGTACAACAATCAGCTACGCCAACACTAGTGGCTGCGATAGATATTTTGGAGCCATTGTTAGAACACTATTATACGCATTTACGTGTTAATAACACTGCTGATTTTGAAACGATGATTAACGATGCCATACCAATAATTGAGCAAGGTTATTACCGTTGCCCATACAAGATAATCATGGTGGATGAGTTTCAAGACATATCTAATCCACGTGCAGATATTCTCAAAGCACTACAGAATTATGATCCTGAATTGGTTATTTTTGGTGTCGGGGATGACTGGCAAGGGATTTATAGATTTACAGGTGCAGACCTTCAATTGACCTACAACTTCACTGACGAGTTTGGAGATGGTACCGAAAAAAGTTTAAATGAAACATATAGGTTTAATGACAAAATTAATGATGTTGCTAGTAAATTTGTAAAAACCAATACATCACAAAAGCGCCGAGATTTTACTGCTAGAGAGGTTGATGATCCTAGAGTACATATAGTGAAGACCACTGAGGCAGAGCAGCAGGATAAAATCGTCGATGTCATAAATTGGATAGCTCAAAACGAAAAGCCCGGAAGCATACTTCTTCTTAATAGATATAAGTACAAAAAGCCCAAATACCTTTCAGAGCTTCAGCAATTAGCAAAACGTCTTGGCCTAACACTAAGGTTTAATAGTTGTCACGCAAGTAAAGGTAAAGAAGCCGAATATGTAATAATCATGGATATGCTTCGTGGCAAAAATGGATTTCCCGCAGAAAAGCTTGAGCACCCATTAATAGAGTTCTTGCTTCCTAAACTTGAGGAGTACCCTCATGCAGAAGAACGTCGCATATTTTATGTTGCATTGACCAGAGCAAAACATCAAACATTCGTGATATCTATAGAAGAGAATTGTTCTGAATTTGTAAAACAGTTACGAGGTTATGGTAGTAATTTAATAAACCAAGACGCTATAGCCCCAAGTAAATTGTCCCTAAACGTCACAGAACTAGCCTGTCCAGTATGTGAAACTGGTAGGTTGATAAGAAGAGGAAATGGTGGAGTTAGCTCTTGTTCAAATAAACCCTACTGCACCTACAAAGAGTTCAACTGCAAAGCTTGTACATCTCAAAGAAAACTGACCGATGGAGCATACGTTTGTCAAAACAAAAACTGTGGCAAGAAAACCCCTGCTTGTCCAGTTTGCTGTGGGGAATTAAAGCCTACTAGAGGGAGGCGTGGAAGGTACTGGGGATGCTACAAAGGCTGGGATAATTGTAAAGGCTCGCTAGACTGGTCAGTTTATAAAAATGATGAAAAGGTGATCATACCTAAAAAAAATCAAAACAGATAACAGTCTCTAAAGCAGAAACATGCCAATAACAATAACGTATAAATAAAGTGTGAATATTTAGACCTTGGCTGACACATTTTTGTATATTTACATTGTGTTAGTTGAGGTTTTAGATGAATAGAAAAGAAGAACAAGAAGTTAGACGTAAGCTTAAGGTTTTAGATCACGCAAAAGAAACAAGAAACGTTAGTAAGACCTGTCGCTACTGGGGGATATCCAGAGATACGTTTTATCGTTGGAAAAAAGATTATGCAGCTAAAGGAAAAGCAGGGTTAATCAACTCTAAGCCATGTCCCGAAAATCCAGCTGTTCGAGTTGATCCGATCATCGAAGAAAAAATCTTATATTTACGTAAGAACTATCATTTTGGGCAAGCTAAAATTAGTTGGTATTTAGCTCGTTATCATGGGCTAAAAGTCTCCATATCAGGCGTTTATAGCGTGCTTTGTAGACATGGACTTAATCGTCTTCCCCAGAATCTTAGAACGCGGCAAGTTAAATCCGTAAAGAGGTATGAGAAACAGGTTCCTGGGCATCATGTTCAAGTAGACGTTAAGTTTCTAACCTTCAAAGATAAGTCAGGCAGGAAGGTGCGTAGATTCCAATATACAGCTATCGATGATGCTACGCGTATAAGAGCATTGAAAGTTTACGAAAAACACAATCAAGCATGTGCCATCGACTTTATTAATTACGTTGTTGGTAAGTTTCCGTTCCGCATTAAAATGATACGTACAGATAATGGCCATGAATTTCAATCTAAGTTTCATTGGCACTGCGAGGATCTAGGAATGCAGCATGTGTATATCAAACCAGCTAGTCCTAATCTCAATGGAAAAGTCGAACGCTCTCATCTAACCGACAAGAGAGAGTTTTATCAGCTATTAAACTATAAAGGAGACGTTGATTTAGAGGCCAAATTGGCTGAATGGCAGGCGTTTTATAACTACCATAGACCACATGGTGGCTTGAAAGGAAAAACGCCTTATGAGATTCTAGTTTCGAAAATGAGAGCCTAGTTATGGCTTGTCAGCCGAGGTTTCAAGACCCACACCTCAAGATAGCTCATTGGAGTTTGATCTCCTAGTGCATCGTGAGGCCGTTCATAATTATAAATATCTAACCATTCATCTGTAATATCAAGAGCTTGTTGAAGTGATTCAAACAGATATAAATCCAA
>NZ_MAUJ01000021.1 GCF_001696455.1 Pseudoalteromonas luteoviolacea | reverse complement strand
AAAGCCAAATTCACCGTTTACATCTGTGGTGGTGGTAAGATCGACAGTCTGACCATATTTGTCGGTGCCCGACAGTTTGATGCTAATAGCGTTAAGGGCGAAGTCGTTCGGATCGATAACGCCATTTTGAACTACATCGAAGAACACCTTACCCGATACGGTTTTGTCGCCTGCTTTGGGCTTTTCAGTAAAGCGGATTACTGGTGTTGGATCTGTGCCGACCACCACTGTTGCGACACTACTTTCAGCGCCCTTCGCTGCCCCAATGTAACGCTTACCGATTTGATGTATCCCGGTCGACAGGTGCGTTATCGTATAGCCTGCAGAATTAGACGCTCGCAGTCCCGTGAAACTAAATGCGCCATGCTCATCGGTCTTTACTGAAGCGTCTATTTTTAAGCCATATTTATCAAAGCCAGTAAGCTTTACTGTGTTACCAACTAGTGGTGAATCAGGTGCTTCTAACACACCATCTTGAGCAATATCTAAAAATACCGTGCCACTTAGGCTATTATTTCCTCGGGTGAGTTCTGCAAATGAATGTCCTTGCGATGCAGAACCAGAAGTCAGAATAATATCGGAGATAAGATCACTGCCTTCACTATTGGTAATCACAACGCCAGATTTGGCCTCTTTACCATCTACATAACCAGTAAGTGATGCTTGTGCAGGTTGTGAAAGCTGGTAGGTACCTGGTAACAAGTCATAAAAGACAAACTGCCCACTAGCATCAGTCGTCGCACGTTGTTGCGTGACTTTATTACCAACTGAGTTCACACCATCTAGCAGTATTTCAACTCCTGATAATGGTTGGTCGAAGTTGCTATCAAATACTCCATTGTTCAGTGCATCAAAAAATACGCTACCTGAGATTAACCCTTGAACAACCGACGTGGTGCTTGTTGCACGATTGTTTAGTTTGTTGGTATCGAACCCTTGCGTTTCTACCCAAGCCTCATTCGTTACTAAATTATTGGATGGCACCGCATTTAATTTAACTGGAATATTGATTGAAACCGATTCATTCATTTGAATGAGTGCGATGTCACAACGAATCAAGTCAGTGAGTGAACCAGAGCTTGGTGCTGCAGCCCTACTGCTAGTGCAGCTCCCAGCGCTAATCGTTGGTGTGCCAGCAATACTCAAGTAGCTTGGTAAATAATCATAAAAAACATTATCAGCGCTGTCTCCTGGGCCCGAATTACTGAGTGTAAATTGATAGTTGAATTGGCTACCTAAAGCGACTTTCTCCAAAGAGGCATTTTTTGTCAGGGCAAGGTCAACGGCAATCCGAATCGATGTTTTTTCACTTTCACTGTTATTTGCAGTAATTACATCCTTTTCATTTGAAAAAATAACCGCGCTGGTTGTTGCAACTTCACCCGTTGTCGAGGGGCGCGACAATATTTTAAAGAACATGTAGCGTGTATAAATTGCAGACTGAACACCGGTATTTTCCAGTAATTCATTCTCAGCAAGCGATGAGCTTGCATTCTCGGGGCCTAAGCAGTTAAAAGTAGTTTCTTGATTGAATGTCAGATTTTGATTGCTACAGCGCGCAGTAGCAGCACTACATGTGCCACTGACGCTACTATCACATAAGAACTGTAGTTGTTTACTACTGCTGGCAGGTGAGATTGAAAAGTTATAGCCAACACCACTCGCAACGGATGTTTCGCCGTTATTGTCAGTCAAATACTCTAAGTCAACCTTGTATACAACGACGTTATCCAGTGTTGCTGGGAATGATCTAGGGTCGGGATACCAGCCAAGTGGGTCACTGATGTCATTATTTTCAATTTTTAAATTGGCTTCTCGTATCTCTACATTTAGCGACTTACTGAACTGATTATTAGTACTATTGCTATCTAATGACATAGAGGCAGCGGACAATTTACTCGTGCTACTTAATATCCAATCTAATCTATCTGACGCACTCTTTGGGCGCAGCGAAATCTCGACACTTTGCACTTCGTTACTCGCAAGTGCACCAATCTCACACCGTAATGTTTTGGTCAATTCAGTGTAGCTACAAATGCCGTTTTGCCCTGCCCGAGAAAACGTACTACTGATAAATTGATATTCTTTCCCAGTTGGTACGTTAAACGTGTGTTCTAAAACAACATTGCTAGCGGCAATAGCACCAATATTAGCAATATGAATTGTTTGCAACGCAATGTCGCCACTGAGCACGGAGGGCTTAGCATAAGATACGTTAGTAACTGCCAAATCGAAAAGCGACTGTGCGGTTGTTGCCACACTTGAAATATTATTCGCATTATTTGAGTCTATATGTGTTGCCGATGATACCCGAGCAACGTTCGTTACTTGGTTGTTCGTCGTAACAAAAGGCCTTGAAACAGTCAAAGGAATCGTAACGCTATCGCCAACAGCAAACCTTTGATTGGTGTTTAAGTTACAAGTTATTTTTGTTTGGGTATTCTCGAATTCCCCGGTATCAGAACGTCCACATGTAAACTCAGCTCCGCCAACACTCAAGTGCGCAGTATCAAAAGCAATTCCAGTATGATTATTGCCTTCTCTCGATTTAAAAGTGGCTGTGAAAGTATCTTCGATAATAAGTGATTGGCTGTCTTCTGCCACAATTTCAGAACCTGACAAGTTCTTCACTACCAGTTGATAACGGATCTCAGATTGCGCGGTTGTAAGGCTTTGGGTATCAGCCGTTTTGGTAATGCTCAGATCAGCTGACTGTGCACTCTTAATAGTTTGTGTGGCACTCGCCACACTTGGCGCACCACCAGCATCAACGACCTTAGCAATATTGGTTAAGTCACCAACTCCCTGTGCTTTTGTGGTGATAGTCAACATTGGCGCAGTACCAGTTAATGCAATGCGACTGCCGTCTTGATTTTGATATGAACAGGTAACTAAACTGCCACTCGCACCGCACGTCCAGTTAGTGCCATAATTACCAGTTGCAATGAAAACTTCGTCATTTGATAGCTCATCAGTCACGATAACTTTACCCAACGTTGAACTATTACCGTTGTTCGCCACCGTGATCTTACTTAAAATTTGGCCGCCTTGCTCGACCAAGCTTGTGCTGCCAGTGGCCGCTGATGTTTTGACTTTCGTCATTGCAAAAGAAACTGGGTTTCTTGGATGTAATCCCCATCCCTCAAAAACGGCTGAAGATTCCAATACATCATTGATATACAAAGTTGCGGTATTTTTAGGGCGATAATTACTCTCAGTTCCGACATAAACGGGAGAGCGCACAGAAATTGTAATCTCTATAACTTCATTGGCACCAATTTGAGCACCAGTACACGTCACTTTTGAATTTGAAATGCTGCACCAATTTGTAATCGATTGCCAAACGCCATTTGCTTTTTTTCGCGTTGCTGTAGAGAGTGGTACGTAGCCTGATGTTTGATTAAAGTCATCTACAATCTTGACGTTATTTGCAGCTCCCCCTCCTGAATTGGTCACAAGAATCGTGTAATCAAACACTTTCCCCATATAATTAATATTGCTGTCCCAGTTCAAATTGGTCGATTTAGTGATGTTCAAATCAGCAGCTAAAGCCAGCACTGTAAAACTGGCAGTTGTACTACTTGACTCTCTGTTCCCATGAGCAACCGTTGCTCGATTCACTGAATTTGCACCGGCCTGCAGGGCTTTAACTTTGACATTCAACGACCAAGTTTGACCCTTAGTAAAACTATTGGATTTTGGTGTGCAGCTCAACGACTGACTATTGCCTGCATTGAGCGCGCAGCTAAAATGGTTGGAAGTGTAACTCACAAAGCTAACATTGCTTGGTAAGCTGTCCACCAGCTCTTCTATTGTTGTCGTTTCTCCAGTATTCGTTACTGAAATATTGAAGTCGAATTCATCTCCAACTAAATAACTCTTATTCTCTACCAAAGACTTAGCTATCGACACGAAAGAAGTTTGCGCCTGGCTGGTCACGATACTGACACTGGCTTGGTTGTTACTGGTATTTAGATCCACCTCGTTCGCGTTCACTTCAACGCGAGTTGAAAATGTGGCCTCATTCATTGGCGCGTTCGCAAAAACCCTAATAACAACGCTGTCATTTTTAGCCATGACACTTTGTGATTGGCAGTTTAAGGTAAGATTCGCGATATTACATACCCAGCCTACAGGTGTTTGGGCTACAACATTACTCATGCCAGTGGCCAAGGTCATACTTACTTTAGCTGTGTTTACAGCACTAGGTCCTAGGTTTGATACTGTCACATCATAGTAGTGTCGTTCGTCTGGCGATAAACTCAAAGGCCCCCACCAAGAGGGAGTACCATCGGATTTAAACTGCTTCAAAGCCACACTTAAATCAGCATTGGGATTCACCTTGGTATTTACAGATGCCTGATCATTTTGCGAGTCTAACTCTGCTGTCTCACTTTTTATGCTGCTAGAAGCCGTGACCGTTCCACTGCTTATTTCGCTGACCTTTGCTTGAATACTAATGGTTGAAGAGGCACCTGCAACTAGGGTAGCCACTTTACAGGTAATGGTTTGTGTCCCTGAACATTCCCAGCCATTTAGCATTGCTGAAGGCGCATTTTGCCAACTGGTAAAACTCGGTAAATTGTGTGTCACCACAGCGTTAGCTGCCGCATCCGGCCCATGGTTTTTAACAGTGATTTGATAGGTAAAAGTCTTGTCCAAGTAAACCGAAGAAGGGGTTGAAATCAAAGACGTTACCGCAAGATCAACCCCTGCAATAATAGAGGTATTTTGCGTCTCTGTATTATTTAATAATTTATTGCTTGATTCGTTGTCTGCACTAATTCTGACACTTGGTTCAATTGTATCCCCCGTCTGTGCCGATGTTTTTATCGTCACCAATAAGGAGTTACTTACCCGACCGGATAGTTGACCAACAGGACAGACTAGCTTGGTTTTTGTTTGGCCATTGTCCAAATAGCTTTGCTCTGAACAGGATTTGGAACTGGATACAAAGCTCGTCGTTTGTGGTAAGAAAAATTCCACCACGACATTGTTTGCAGTATCTTCTTCTGAATTGGTAAATTCAAGGTTATAACGGACCTCACCACCACGTGGCACCGTGGTATCTAGATCTTCAAATGTGGATATTTGTAGATCCACTGCACTTGCTAATGCACAAAACAGCAGAAAAAAGAGTGAGAATAACGAAAATAACAACTGCTTCAATTTCAATAACCCGAACAATAAAGGAAACTCAACCCGTTTCTAATATGGTACTAATAAAAATGGATGAGAATTCTATTGAATCTGGTTGCTGTAATCCAGTGTAATTTCCCTGAAATAAAAACATTTGTAAATGGCACTAAAGCATTAGTCCAATAACAAATACTTTTATCTAATAATTAATATTCAAGCTACTAATTTAGAGTGATAATCAGATAACCTTCTAGCACTTTGTTTAGCAATACTATGCAGTGCTTGCCAATCAACATTGGCTGAATCAAACATAGATAAACGCACTTCTTGTAATGCCACATGCAGTGCACGCATACCCAAAGAAGACGCTTCTTCTTCTAAGTGAATTAGCTTCTCTTCCAGTGCTTCCAGCGCTTGAATGTCTGCCAGTCCTCTTAGTTGCGCAAACTCATAGTCTAATCGATCGCTCAGATACATCAGCTTTGTGGTGAGTATTTGCGGCTCTATCGTCCCAGCTAACTGCTGAATAACATCAAGGTCTAGCAAATCCTGCTCTGTCATGATGCTCTTGGCTGGCAGAAGAAGATTAGACAACAACTTTTCTAATTGTGGTAAAACAATGGGCTTAGCTAAAAAGTATTCTATCCCTGCCGAGAAGTATGCTTGCTGAGCCTGCTCATCTATGTCCCCAGTGATCGCGATAACCTTTGGTGGAAACGGTAAATTTAATGGCTTAAATACTTGCCGATACCAATCTAAGCCATGACCATCACGTAAATGCATATCTAAGAAAATAAGATCAAAGTGCATGCTTTTCAAAGCTTGCTCAGCTTCAGATAAGGTCGATGCGATCTGATAATTTAACGTGAGTGAGGATAAAAAATGTTTGATGATTTCTTGATTTAATAAATTGTCCTCAACTACGAGTATATTTCCTGACAGCTGAGAAATCGATACGGGTTCATGTCCCTTTTGCTGTTGTTCAACGGCGTGCTCCGACACATTTAACAACTCAATATCAAAATAAAATAAGCTGCCTTGTCCAAGCTCACTCTTTACTTCAAGCCTTGAATTTAAAGTCTGCAACAATTGCTGGCACAGCACCAGTCCAACGCCAGCACTTTGAGCAATTGGCAGCGCAGGATCCGCTGAGTCAAAAGGCTTAAATAGCTGTTCGATCTGAATGTCACTCATTCCATCGCCAGTATCTGCAACTTCAAATCTGAGTATGGCACTTTGAGACTTCTTGCGCAGTAAACTTATTGCCAGCGTTACTTTGCCTTGATGTGTATATTTAATAGCATTTGATAACAGATTCTTGATTACCAAACCCAAGGTATCTTGGTCCACTAAATATTGTGCCATCGACGCCACACCGGTGGATCTTGACTCAAGCACGACATTTTTATCTTGTACTAATGGCTTAAACTGCGCGATTAATTGGGCTGTAAACTCAGGTAATGTGGTCGGGGTTTGTCTAGACGCCTTTCCCCGTGCATTCAATAATACTTGATTTGCCAAGTCTGCCAGTGACATAGCTGTTGAGATAATTACATCACAATACTGAACATACTTTTGCGGCTCCCTCGGCGCTTGCTTAATCATTTCAGCATGTCCCACAATGGCATTGAGTGGGGTTCTCAATTCATGACTCAACAACGTTAAAAACTGCTCTTTTTGTTGAGTTTCCTCTTTGGCTCTTTGAGTCACATTGGCCAGTAGCTGCTCTTTTCTGCAGCTACATAATAAACATAAAGAAAAACACAAAATGAGTGGCATCACGATAACAGACAACGAAAAGAATTGATTCATCCAATTGTTCGTCCCTAACGTGTCACTATGCTCATAATTACCGAGCATAGTGAGTCGCAAAGTAAACACGCTCAATAATGAAATACAGGCCAGTGCAAAAGTCCAATGTGCAGGCGAAAAGCCCGTAAACGATTTACCTTGCCCCACCCAAAGCGCACGTAAACATAGCGTCATAGCCAACAACCACACGAGGTAATTAACAACGACACGCACTAAAAAGCTGGCATCAATAAAGGTGAAATAAATAAAACTGGGAAAGAATATAAACGCGAGCAAATACCAAGGCCAGTTATATGCCCGCACGACAAAAAACCTTTCAACTCCGCGAGTTAACATGAATAAGCCTAATAGAATTAACGTATTAGGAACCATAATTGACCAAATGGGAGACAGCGTCTGCGAAGACTGAAATATACAGGCTATAGCAGCACTCAGCACAAACCCAAACCACAAGCGTGTGCCTGCTATCCGCTTATGTATCAGCCAATTTACCATCATAAACACAGCACATACGCAGGTCGTCAATGCCAATATTTTGAGTAGGAGTTTTGGGTCGCCCATCAAGAAAGATTACAATATGTTAATCATTAACTAGTATTATATTACTAACTGTATACATGAATAAATAGGGAAATACACTTACTAAGAAAAAATCAGCACTTACAGCCACCCTTTTTGCCTAGCAATTCGCGCAGCATCCACCCTGTTTGTTGCATTCAACTTAGCAATGGCTTCTGAAAGATAGTTTCGTACCGTGCCATCACTCAAAAATAACTGCTGAGCGATCTGACTTGTTTTCAGCCCCTCACTCGCTAGCCTCAAAGCTTTGCGCTCTTTATCCGACAGCGGATCTTTTTCGTCGAGTGCATTCATAGCGAGTTCCGGATCGATGACTTTTTGTCCAACAGAGACCTTTTTCAATGCATTAATCAGGTACTCACTCGGCGCCTCTTTAAGAATAAAACCTTTTACACTGGACTCCATTGCTCGGCGAATATAACCTGCTCGTGAGAATGTGGTCATAATCACAAACTTAATGTGCGGATACCGAGCTTCAACAGCTTGTGCCAATTCGAGCCCAGTCAGGTGAGGCATTTCAATATCGCTCAATACAATATCGACATCGCATTGGTTTAACATCTCTAGTGCTTGCTGACCATCTTCAGCTTGACCCACAACGTCTATATTAGGCTCTAAGGACAATAACGCCGCGATGGCATTTCTCACCAAAGCTTGGTCTTCTACAACGAGTACTCTCATCTACTAATCTCCTTTTTTGGTAACTGCGCCACCAGCTTCAGGCCACTTTCTGTCAACACAGTGAACGAGCCTCCTAATTCTTCAATACGAGACCTAATCCCAGTTAAACCATTACCCCATACAACTTTTCGAACCTCACCATCATCACAAAGTGTAAGCTTGTGATATTGCTCACATGTACCTAAAGAAATAGATACTTTATCAGCACTGCTGTGCTTAAGAACATTAGTAATGGCTTCTTTTGCGACAAAGCACAGGCAACTCTCTTGCTCTGGCGTTAACTCCACCTGTTGAATATCCGGTTCTACTAATACACCTTTGTCTTGTAGTCTGGAAGTCATGACCTCTAATTGGGCTCTGAGGCCCAATTGTTTCATACCTGATACGGCTTCTCTCACCTCAGACAGTGCTGTTCTTGCTAACTCTGCAACCTCTTGAGTTTCGTGTCGTGCCTTGTCATGACACCCGGCATCAATGAATTTGCCAGCGAGCTCCGATTTTAATGATATAGAGCTCAGCGAATGGCCAAGTAAGTCATGTAGATCACGAGCAATACGCTCTCGTTCCGCAATTTTCGCTAATTGGCGTATTTGCTCTCTACTTTGTTTCGACTCATTGCGATGTATTCGCTCTTTATACTCGACCACACCAAAACCAAATAATCCGAGAGAAATCACCGCGGCCGGGCCAATAAAGTAAGGCCAGTAGTTCGGGGAAATGTGCAAGGTTGCCACCAAAGTAATCGCACACATCAATACTGCTAACATCAACCAGCGCACAGTACCCAAGAAACAAAATCCAATAAAGTACCCAACATAACCAAACAAGGTACTTGTTCCTGAAGTTTCCTGCGTCATCAGGATACAAATTAGCATCATTAGAGCAATAAAATTGGTCGCGTCTTTAGCTGGCTTAATTGACGCTTTGTGATAGCAAAAGATAAAACCGACGTATGCTAAAAACTGGATGACAACTTCAGAGACTGAATACGTACCATAGTTGCGTATCATGGGGAAAAAATAGAATACAGAAAACACCAATGGCCCATAATTCCAAAAAAAATGCTTTCCAGTTCTGGCCAACTGCATTGTATGTGTCGCACTACTCATCGAGTTCTCTCTCACGATCTAAAAAGGCCTATCTCTATTCATTGTTTTACCCTACCATGAACATCATCCATCACGCAGTGACAAGTGTCACCCTAGAACGCAACAAAAATTCGATACTTGCTACTAATACAATAAAATAAAAACGACTATGCACCAAAATCAATCTGCGCTAATACAATTGCACATTGCCGTACTCATGTTTGGTGGCACGGCATTATTTTCTAAGCTAATCGCCTTGTCTGCGCTCGATATTACTGTATACCGAACAGCAATCGCTTTTTTAGCAATCGCGATTATTCTAAAACTACAAAATAAGCGCTTACGCCTCAATAACCTCAAAGACTATTTTATTGTTGCAGGTCTTGGTGTCATCATTGGTATGCACTGGGTAACCTATTTTGCTGCAATGCAAATGGCAGGAATCGCAACAGGTATTATTGCATTTTTCACCTATCCTGTGATTACAGTCTTACTCGAACCACTATTCAATCGCACTAGGCTAAAACCCACTGATCTCTTCAATTCGCTTGTAGTTATTTTGGGTATATATTTAATGGTACCCGATGCAGACTTAGGGAACCAGGTCACCCTCGGCATTTTTACAGGCGTGATTTCAGGTGTATTTTTTGCCTCACGAAACTTGCTGCAAAAAAAGTACTTTTCTGGTTACGGCGGTCCACACACTATGCTGTATCAAACTTTGACCGCCGCCTGTGTACTGTCCATTTTTATTGACACACCACCTCAGGCTTTACCCTTACAGGATATGTACTACTTAATCTTAGCTGGCGTCGTGTTCACAGCGATCCCCCACTCCTTATTTGCGAATAGTCTGCGTTACTTGAGCGCTACAACAGCAGGGTTAATTTCCTGTTTACAACCCTTGTATGGCACTGTTTTGGCTTATATGCTGTTATCAGAGACAACCAGTATGACAACACTGATTGGCGGCATTTTAGTTGTGAGTGCAGCCTGTTTTGAAACATGGTCAATAACAAGGAATAAACGATGACCCTAGTATTTGCGCACCGTGGTGCAAGTGGAAACCATCCTGAGAACTCGCTAAGTGCAATTAGCGCAGCTTTAGATGTGGATGTGGATGGTATTGAGCTTGATGTACAAAGCTGTCGCGATGACTACGCAATCATCCATGACACTTGGCTAGATAGAACGACTAATGGACGAGGTATGGTCAGAGATGCCACCCGCGAAGAGTTAAATGCGCTTGATGCAGGTAATGGCGAGGGTATACCGACGTTGCAGGATGTGTTTAACCTAATAGGCACAAACGCAACCATTAATTTAGAATTAAAACACACTTACTGCTTAGACAAATTTGTTCAATATATCGAAAAAAATGTCAATGCTGGTGTCATTAATCGCAACCAAATCATTCTATCTTCATTTGATCACCACCAGCTTGTCTGGTTAAAACAAAAATTGCCATGGGTAAAGATCGGCGCATTGACCGCCTCGATTCCACTCAATTATGCCGAGTTTGCACAAAAACTACATGCCTATAGCATTCATATGGATAAAAACTTCATCAATCATGAATTTGTTTTGGATGCTAAACAACGAGGTCTGAATGTGTACGCTTATACAGTAGATAAACAGAAAGACATTGAGTTAGTTTTAGACATGGGAGTCGATGGCATTTTCAGTAACTATCCATGCCACGCCAAAATGGCAATCAATAAACTCAATGAGAATAAGTGAGCCAAATAAAAATGTCAGCTCTTTGGCTCTAACAAACTAGCTATTTCGCGATAAACCGACTGGATTGCTTAAATAATTCTACTAAATGGTATATTTTAATAGTAATTGACGTAAATTGTGGGGGTTAATTGAAATGCAATTCCCCGCTTTACATTAACTGGCGAGTGATAAGCCTATGATGAGTTTGTACATGCGCATATATAATTTACTTGAAGAATCTCTCTTTTTTACTCTCACGAGAAAAATTTTCGGCAACCTTGGCTTTTTGTTCGTTTTTCAGCTTCTTACTTTAGGGTGGCTCTACACGCACTTGTCTGATTCAGGCACTGAGTTAGGTGGCTTTTGGTTGTTAGCGATTACTTCTGTCATCGCCTTTGTGTTCACGTTTTTTTATATGCGATATTTAATCGTCAGGCCCGTACAGGCAATGCGCGATGCCTTAGAGCAAGTTAACCACCAAGACGGCAACCTTAATGCACGATTGCCGCAATTTACATACGACGAATTTAGAGAGCTCAGCGACCAGTACAATACCTTTACCATGCACCTGAGTGAGCTTTTGGGCAATACTTATAAAAGTGCCGAGGCGGCAACCCTTAGTAACCAACAAGTGACGCATTCGATGACCAATACGGTCTCTGCGGGTGAGCAGCAAATTAGTCAAGGTGATAATATTATTGCAGCCAGTGATCAAGTTACACATAGCTTGCAAAGTATTGTGAGCAACACTGACCACGTTTACCAAGCTAATACCGAAAGCCTGCACTTTGTGAGGGGATCATCACAGTCTTTAATGACACTCGTGAGTGAAGTACAACAAATTACTTCCTTGTTAGGTAACTTCTCAACCACAGTTTCTGGACTGAAGGAAAACAGCGACAATATCCGCAATATCCTAAAAATGGTTGAAGAATTCTCGGACCAAACAAACTTGCTCGCGCTCAATGCGGCTATCGAGGCGGCTCGCGCTGGTGAAGCTGGTAGAGGATTTGCTGTGGTTGCAGATGAAGTACGCAACCTATCCGTCAAAGTAAATGACGCTACTCGCCAAATTAGCGACTTTATTAACCAGATGGACCATTTAGTCAGTGAAACACACCAAGAGTCGGAACAGTTAATTTCGCACTCTAGCAGTGCCGAAAAAGCGATTAGTGACACTTCAAAAGGTTTTGCTGATATGAGTGAAGACTTCGAGCGTAACCAGTCTCAACTGGAAGAAATCGTCAGCGCAGTACACCAGTTAGAAGATACGCAAAATCACACGCATCAAGCAGTTCAACAAATCGTGGCATTGGGACAATCTGCTAAATCGCAATTAGATACCGCATTGCATGATTGCCAAAATGCCCACCAGCTCACCGCGACCACGCAAAAAGAGTTACAGCGATTTGTACAAGCATAGACCCAGTCAAAGCTGGGTCTGCTGAATCAATTAAGCTCGATCCACATCGAAGGCTATCACCTCTTTAATTGAGCTTTTGCCCGTTGCCAACATAACCAAACGATCAATACCCAATGCCACCCCTGCACAAGCTGGCAAGCCACTCTCTAGTGCAGCCAAGAAGCGTTGATCTTTCTCGACTTTGGGTAACCCCATTGTTGTTCGCATGTCATTATCTTCGTCAAAGCGCTTACTTTGCTCACTGGCATCCGTTAATTCATTGAAACCATTCGCAAGCTCCATGCCTTGATAGTAGAGTTCAAAACGACCTGCGACTCGAGGATCAGCGTCATTTAGCTGCGCAAGCGCCGCTTGTGAGGCTGGAAAGTGATAAACAAAACAAGGTGTATCTCGCCCTATTTGCGGCTCAATTTCCATACAAAATAGTAATTGTAGTAGTGGATCAATGAACTGCTCTGTCGCGGCTATTTCTTCATAACCATATTTCGCACACAGTAACTTTAATTCGTCTAGCTCGATGTCCAGAGGATCAACGCCCAAATAAGTTTTAAACGCGTCTTGGTAACTAATGCGCACAGCCTGCTTACATGAGAGTACCGTTTGCATCAAACAATCTATCTCATCCATTAGTGCAAATTCATCAAACCCAGGACGATACCACTCAAGCATTGTAAACTCGGGGTTATGATGGCGTCCCGATTCTTCGTTACGAAATGCCTTACCAATTTGAAAAATAGCGCCACTCCCGGCCGCGAGTAAACGTTTCATGGCAAACTCTGGCGAGGTCTGGAGGTACAGAGGTAAGCCTTTTGCATAGCGAGGACCAATAAACTCGGTTGCAAATGTAGCAAGATGAACATCAGTGACGGACGCTTGACTTAAACAGGGTGTCTCAACTTCCATCACATCACGCGCCGCAAAAAAGGCCCTTATGTTGGCTAATACACTCGCTCTTTGTTTTAGCGTCTCAATTTGCGCACTCGGCGCCCACAATGCTTCATTCATGTTTACTTTTACCTAGTTAACTATACCTATCATAAAAAAATCTCGGCATGAGCCGAGATTTTTCGCATTGTATTCGTTAAGTAAAGTTTACTTAACGCGGCTTACGTATTCGCCTGTACGCGTGTCTACTTTGATCACTTCGCCAATTTGAACGAAGAGCGGCACTCGTACAACAGCACCTGTAGTAAGCGTTGCAGGTTTACCACCTGTGCCAGCAGTATCACCTTTAAGACCAGGATCTGTATCTGTGATCTCTAGCTCTACAAAGTTTGGTGGTGTTACTGCAATTGGGTTTCCGTTCCATAGCGTAATTGTACAAACATCGTTTTCTACTAACCACTTAACGTTTTCGCCAACTGCTTTTTCATCAGCAGCGATCTGTTCGAATGTGTCGTTGTTCATGAAATGCCAGAACTCACCATCTGCGTACAAATACGCTAAGTCAGTTTCCATAACATCTGCACCTTCAACTGAATCGCCAGATTTAAACGTTTTTTCTAATACTTTTCCTGAGATCAACTTACGGATCTTAACTCGGTTGAAAGCTTGGCCTTTACCAGGTTTAACCATTTCGTTTTCTAGGATCGTACAAGGCTCGCCATCCATCATAATTTTTAGGCCGCCCTTGAACTCGTTGGTGCTATAATTCGCCATCGTATCCTCTAATCATCGTATTTCGAGTAATAAACCTGCTAATGATACAAATAAATGAAGTAAATTTGCATACCAACTGGCAAAAAGAATTGGCAAATGTCATAACTTGCCCAGAAACACTCATCAAAATGCTGGGGTTAGAAGGGCATTTCAATACCAAAGACCTAGCCGCAAAGCGTCTATTCCCATTACGTGTCCCTCGTCCATTTGTTGAAAAGATGCGCTTTGGCGATCCTTCTGACCCTTTATTATTGCAAGTGATGCCCTTACATCAGGAGTTCATAGCAGTCAGTGGCTTCAATAAAGATCCGCTTGAAGAACAGGACGCCCCCGTGCCTGGTTTATTACATAAATATAAGTCACGCGTTTTACTGATGCTAAAAACAGGCTGCGCAGTCAATTGCCGATACTGCTTTAGACGTCACTTTCCTTATCAGGAAAACCAAATAAATAAACGCACACTACAGCCTATTTTTGATTACCTCGTCGATCATCCCGAAATTAATGAAGTGATTTTAAGTGGTGGCGACCCACTTATGGCCAAAGATGACATGATTGCGTGGCTCATAGATAAACTTGAACAACTGCCACAAATTAAAAGGCTGAGGATACACAGTCGATTACCAATCGTAATCCCTGCAAGGATCACCAGTGAGTTATGTGAGCTTCTTAAAAAAAGTCGACTTAAAACGATTCTAGTGAATCACATTAACCACCCCAATGAAATCGATGCACATTTCACAGATGCGATGCAAAAACTAAAACGCGCAGGTGTTACATTACTTAATCAAACAGTGTTACTTAAAGGGATCAACGACACACCCAAAGCGCTCATTGAATTAAGTGAGGCCTTATTTGAAAGCGATGTTTTACCTTATTACTTGCACTTGCTAGACAAGGTTGAAGGCGCAAGCCACTATGACTTGGCGCAACAAGAGGCTATTTCTCTAGTTGCTGAGATGCTAGACGCGTTACCAGGATTCCTCGTACCAAAATTGGTAAGAGAAATCGGCGGCAAACAGAGTAAGACGCCGATTGATTTGCAATTGAGCTAAGTTCAAATGCAAAACATCAATGTGTACTACACATACACATTGATGTTGTTGCCCAAAGACGCTGTGACTGATTTAGCGGGTGTCTGCGCTGCGGCAGTGCTACCAGCTGATTCAATTAACGCTAGGGCGGCTCGTCCATCTGCTTGCTGTTGCTTTTTAGCCAGAGAAGCGCTGTATACTTCGCCACCCGGCCCGGCGCCAGACATAGCAGGAAGGTTACTTCCGGAAATATTCATAGGCATTTACCTGACAAGTTTGATGGATCCAAGTAAAATATCGACCGAATCACACCAGACTTTAGGAAAAATATGCAAGCTATCATCGAAAAGCTCAACGAAAACTTAAAAGTTGTTTACCGTCAAGCACTTGACGCTGATAAAAAATTAGATGAACTGCAACAACAAGGTCATGGAAAATTTACTGCATTGTTTACCAAGGATGCGGGGTTTGGGTTTGAAGCCAAGCGATTTAAACCTTATGTATTGGATGTGGCGGCCGATGTAGATGCACTAAGCAAATCCGAACAATTAGATGAAGCGCAACTTAAAAAAGCCGTGTTTAAGTTACAGCAACTTCTCCAGCTACTTGCCACTTTCAAATAAAAAGAGCGCTAATGCGCTCTTTTTATTCAAATTACTGGTGCTATTTCATCTTTATACCAATCGCTCAAAAGGCGCTTGTCGTAATAAAACTCTGAGTCTCTGCCCATTTTAATTTTATCCATAAAGCCCAAGTCTTTTAACACCTTTGACTTTGCTTCAGTAATCACCTTGCCTGAGCTATCCGTCAAGCTGTAGGACATTTTTAAGCGCGGAAAATAAATCGGTTTAATTATACGTATATCATTCATATTAAACCGGACATCACCAGCTAAATCGACATCCTCAAAAGTAACTGACATAGTGTATCCAGCAGGCATATCAGCAGCTAGTTTATTTAAATGCTGTTCAAACTTTTTCGCAATACGTTTGTGGTATCCGCCTCGAGTTTCATTTGCAGGGAAAACGTCTCGATACTCTTTAAAATCTAGCCAAGTTACATTTACCTCACCAGCACTTGCCGTCATGGGAAGGAACATCGCTGCAATCACATATTTGATATATTTCATAATAAACTCCTCTCGTTGGCCTGTATGTTCATAATCTGCTCACATCGCTGAACGAAAACTTAAGGGTTACATCCCTTTACAGGCTTTTACGCGTGATCACTTTACAACCACTTCGAGCGCCTACAAAGCGCTCTTTTGTTCCCGAATTCGATAGAACAATGCATACAAAACTGGGACTACACCAAGTGTCAATAAGGTCGAAAACAATAGTCCACCCATTATACCTAGCGCCATTGGCTCCCACATCTCACCACCTCCTAGATACAAAGGAATTAACCCAAATACCGTAGTTGCAGTAGTAAGTAATATTGGCCTCATACGCTGCTGTGCAGCCATGACAATCGCCTCGACCGGATTGTCAGGCATATTGTTGAGCTCAATCTTAATTCGCTCCAGCAACACGATGGCATTGTTTATCACAATCCCTGCCAAAGAGATAATACCCAGTAAGGTCATAAAGCCGAAAAATGATTGCCCTACTAGTAGACCGAGGATAACGCCAATAAATCCCAGTGGAATAGTCGTAAGAACAATGATCGATTTTCGTATTGAATTAAATTGACCAATCAACAAAATTACGATGATAAAGACCGCAATAGGCATTTTATCTGCAATCGACTGATTTGCTTTACCAGATGATTCAGCCTCACCACCCAATTCATATGAATAACCAAATGGCCAGCTTTTCTTTTGTTCTTCCAGCCATGGCACCAATGCATCAAACCCTTCGTCTGCGGTAATAGCATCTAACTGGGCACCGACAGCAACAGATTTCAATCTATCACGTCTTAAGATTTGCGCACTTTCCCAGACAATCTCAATATCCGCGACTTGTTTTAATGGTACGGAGGCGCCTGTAGCTTGTGAATACACCATCATCGCTTCCAGTTTGCCGATATCATCCCTATCAGCTGCAACAGAACGCAAGGTGACAGGGATGAGCTCATTACCTTCACGGTATTGAGTTAATTCTAACCCACTGAACCCAGTTTGCAGTGAACTAGCAATGTCCTTGCTAGAGACACCAACACGCCTTGCACGTGTTTGGTTGATTTTGATTTGTACTTTTTTGCTCGGTAGACCCCAATCATCACTTACTGCTTTAAGCCCAGGTGTTGCATGCATCTGCTGTTTTAACGCATCAACAATACCCATTAATGTTTCCTTATCGTCGCCCGATAGCCTGATCTCGACCGGATTGGCAATTGGCGCTCCATTTTCTATCTTTCGTTGTTTAATCAAAAGATCCGGATGTCTACTCAATGCATAGCGTTCGATATCTATCATCAAATCATCGATTAAGTGATATGACGTGGTGCTTACTATCATCAACGCATAGTTCGCACTGGTGGGTTCAGGGCTGTGTGTCAGCAAGAACCTTGGACCACCATTGCCGATATAACTTACCCACTCAGTCACGCCCTCAGCGCGTTCATCAGAGACTTGTAGCTCTCGTTGTAAAAAGGCTTCAATGTCTTTAACCATGGCCTCAGTAGTTTGTAACCGCGTCCCTATTGGTAATTCGAGTTCTACTTTAAAGTAGTCTCGATCTGATGGGGGGAAGAATACCTTTGGAATGTACTGCATCCCCTGCAGCGCCACATAAAATGCGGCTACACATGCTAAAATAGTCATCCAGCGATAGCGTATCATTACAGTTAACAGCTTTTTATAACCTAGATAGACGCCAGAGTCGTAGTCGGCTGCCTGCGATTTCACACGTGTAAAATACACACATAGCATTGGGATCATCGTCATCGCCAATAGCCATGAACACAACAAAGTAATTGTCACAACTTTGAATAATGATGCCGTATATTCCCCTGTTGATGACTCAGCCAAGAAAATAGGCAAGAACGCCGCGCCCGTTGTCAAAGACGATACCAATAATGGGACTTTAAGCTCATCAGCCGAGTCCACCGCAGCGTCAATAGCGGCTTTTCCACGTTCCATTTGAACCATGATGTTTTCCGACATCACAATGCCATTATCGACTAACATACCCAGTGCGATGATAAGCGCCGCTAACGAGATCTGATCGATACTGATGTCGAAAAACGACATCACGAGTATCCCAAATACCATACTCATAGGTATCAAACTCGCTACAATCAAGCCCGTACGCAAGCCAAGAGTAAAAAGCATCACCAATGTAACCACTAATACAGCTTGAAGTAGGTTAGAAACAAAGTCACTGACCTTTTGCTCGACTTCTCGAGGCAGAAAAGACAACAATTTAAATTCAACACCGATAGGGTAAACGCTCTCGAGGTAATCCAGTGTCTCCAGTACCTGTTCACCCAGCGCGATATTGTTGCCACCTAAACGCATAGAAATAGCCAATGTCAGCCCCTCTTGCTGACCAACACGGACTTTGGACTTAGCCGGATCTACATAGTCTCTGTAAACAACCGCAATGTCTGACAGTAGCAACACTTGCTCACTACCAGGCACATTAATAATTGTATTTGCGATGTCCTCCACGGACTCAAAATTACCGCTCGGCTCAAGCGCAAGCGTTTCATCATCAATATAAATAGAACCACCTGGGTTTACGATGTTTCGAGCAGCAAGTTGTTCTTTAAGCTGACTAGGAGAAATTCCCAAAGCACCTAAGCGCGCATTTTCAAATTCGATGAATACACGTTGCTCTTGATTACCATATATTTCAACCTTTGCGGCTTCAGGTAGTCTCAGCAATGTATCTCTAACTTGCTCTGCCACATCTTCCATTTCTCGATAGCTATAGCCTTCGGCGGTTAAACCAATAACGATGCCAAATACATCACCAAATTCATCGTTTACAATGGGCGTTTGCGCATCGCTAGGCAAATCCTGCTCAATACTTTGGATTTTTCGCCTTAGGTTGTCCCAAATTGGCCGCATCTCTTTATAGCTTTCTTTAATATTAACGCTGACAATGGAAACACCCGTTTTAGACGTGCTGCTCACAAAGTCTAACTCAGGGATCTGTTGAACAACTTTCTCAATCTGGTCCGTTACTAATTCTTCAACTCGCTGTGGGCTTGCACCTGGAAAGTAAGTGACAACTTGCGCAGTACGAATGATAAACCCAGGATCATAGTCTTTCGGCATTTTGTCAAAAGAAGCAATACCAAAAAAGAGTAAAGCCGCGATCAGCACCCATGTGGTGCGATTGTTTTCTAATGCAAGTCTGGTTATGTTCACTGTGCCCCCTTGTTAAACTTTACAAGTTGACCTTTGCTGACTTTACTCATACCGGCAGTAACAATATAGTCACCTTCATTTACGCCGCTGATAACAGGGAAACCCAGTGTCGAAACCTCACCAATGACAACTGACTTTTTGGAGATTTCGCCTTTGCCATTACCGACTGAGTCAACAGTCCAAACATAATTGCCGGTTGAATCTTTAAGTACCGTGTTGATTGGCAGATATAGACCACTCTTATTGACATCTGCACCCTTTGCGAGCACTTTTGCAGTCATGCCCGGTAAAATATTATAGTTTTCAGGACGTGTCATGCTGAGTGTCACTTCATACGCCTTAGTCACTTCGTCTGCCTGCGTGCTGACTTCGACAAAGTCCAGCGGGAACGTTTTATCAGGGATCCCTGAGAACTCGGCAATAATATGCTTTGGCGCATCTTTTGATACTTTAATCATTAGGCTTTCTGGCACATTTACTTTTAAAGTGATGTGCTTTATGTCTTGAAGTGTCGCGATTACTTGCTTTGCCTGTACTTCTTCAAAGCGTTCAATATATGTCCTCGCCACGACCCCAGAAAAAGATGCCTTTAAACTGGTATACGACAGGTTATTCTGGGCATTAGCTAACTTACTTTTTGCGCTAGTAAAATGAGACTGTAACTGGTCGTAGTCTGATTGCGAAATGGTGCCAGATTTAATCAGTTGCTTCGCACGATTAAAGTCTGCTTGGGCTTTATTATAATTTGCCTGTGCTTCATCAAGGGATAGCTGATAATCAGTTGCATCCAGTTTTGCGATCACATCACCGACTTCAACCTCCTCCCCTTGTTTAACCAGTAATTCGGTCACTTCACCTGGGACTTTGAATGATAAATCAGCAGAGGATGCAGCATCTACAACAGCGGGAAATTCGACCATAGGGCCATCCACTTGTGATGATAAAAGCAGTGTTCTTACAGGGCGCAATTGCTCAGGCTCTTCTACATCAGACTGCGGTTCTCCACAGCCAGCCAAAATAGCGCAGAAAACAGCTGTTACACCAAACGACCTAATTTTTATTGTTTTCATGAAAGCTCCTTAATTTAGCCCTGTATCACGATGCTTTATCATCGCAGTAACGAAGTTATTTACCCAAATATCTAAAATTTCTCTAACCGCTTTAACATTTTCTGTGCCATCAACTTTAACAACTGTGTCTAGCGCTTTATGCGCAGTCATCATTACCACAGGCGCTTTTTTATCACCAAGATAAAAGGCTGACTCAAGCGAAACATGCGTGAGGGCTTCTGTTTGTTCAGTTGCCGCTAAATAAGCTGATTTACCAGCGTTATATACCAGTCGGATGGGTACAAAATCTCTTACCCCTAGCTCTATTGGCTCAAATTCAACGTCTGTAAATGCACCTTTAATCGTCAACACAGTGTCATCTAGCTTTTCAGGCTGTTCCGTCACTACAACATAATGGCCTTTCAGTTTATTGACCATTTCTGACTGCATATAATGACTCAGCTTTGCAACGTGCTGCGGGTTAATATTTAAAAACTCAGTTTGCTTGACATTAATCCATACTTCGAAGCGCGGTAAGTACAAGGTTTCAACCTTTGATAGCGTGCCTTTTCCAAATGAATTATCTACATAAAGCTTGGTATCTTGATATTCACTAGAAGGCTTAAGCGTTTCATAATTTGGCAAGAATCCAGACTGCGAGTTTCTGCCTGTTGAACTACAAGCCGTGACAAAGCAAAGAGTGAGTAAAATCAATAAAGTGCGCAACGAAGTCATTGTCAGCTCCATAATTATTAATATTCCTTTGGTTGTATCACATAGCCTAAATTGGCTTTGTTTTCATTTGATATTAAATGTAATTCAAAATTACATCTTTAATGATAACTACATACCAAGACGAGTAGCTAAGACCTTAGCTAACTTAAATAGTGCAAAAATAATTAGATTTTTTAGTTTAGCGCTTATAGCATAGCTAACTTACTGAGCTTTAGTCGTATTTACTGATTAAAATTTTTGAGCTTGTATCTTTTTTTATGAAAATAGAGGTAGATAAGAAAGGGGAGTCTGGTTGGTACTTTGGGCCAAGAAATGGCCCATACAGGCATAAAAGTACGTTATAAATTGCCTCTTATGACGCCAACTGCAAGGCCTTCGATATTAAAAGCCTCTTGCTCTAAATCGACTTCTATTGGGGAGAAGTCCTCGTTTTCAGCATGTAGAAAAACCTTTTTTCCAACCTTTTCAAAGCGTTTAACTGTTACGTCCTCTTCTACTCTAGCAACGACAACCTGACCATTATTCGCAACCTGTGTTCTATGTACTGCTAATAGATCTCCGTCCATAATACCAATATTTTTCATACTCATACCATTAACACGCAGTAAATAGTCTGCATTAGGCTGAAACATGCTTGGATCAACTTTACAGTGGTTCTCAATATGCTCCTGTGCCAATATAGGCTCACCAGCTGCTACTCTACCAACCAGCGGTAGACCTAGCTGCTCAGGTTCCTCAGCTTCTACTAAACGAATGCCACGACTTGCTCCCGGAACCATTTCAATCACACCTTTTTTTGCCAACGCTTTTAAGTGTTCTTCCGCTGCGTTCGCACTACGAAACCCCAAAGAGTCGGCAATTTCAGCACGTGTAGGTGGCATACCGGTATCTTTAATAAATACCTTGATGAGTTCAAAAACTTGTTCTTGTCGTTTAGTTAAGGGTCGCATATAACTGGTTTTCCATACAGTACATTTACTGTGAGTATATACAGTTCAATTAAAAGCGCAATGATCTTCTTAACATTTTGTGTTCACTCATAATTTATTTGGTGCTTTCGTGCAAAAGGTTAGCGACAGCGAACGCAGTGAGCGCGTTTCCTTTGCGCAAGTATGGTGTAAAAGGTTAACGACAGCGAACGAAGTGAGTACGCTTCTTTTACGCAAGTATGGTGTAAAAGGTTAGCGACAGTGAGCGAAGCGAATTCGCTCTTTTTACGCAAGGTGAAATAAGACATTTTAACAAGCGGTGAGGGAGTCATGACCCAACACGTTTCAATTATGAACGACTTTAAATGATACTTAGAGCCCATATCAATGCCAGTGAAAGTTACTTGCTTCACCTTGCGCTAAAGTCGCGCTAAAGCACGATTTAGCACCACAAACGCAGTGAGCACGCTTCTTTTACGCAAGTATGGTGTAAAAGGTTAGCGACAGTGAGCGAAGCGAATTCGCTCTTTTTACGCAAGGTGAAATGAATATTTTCGGCAAGAGTTAAGGGACTTATTGCCACAAGGCTCAATCATAAACGGACTTAACTGAAGCTGAGGGAGTCTTCCTCATCAGCGGTGATAGTTGCTCTCTTCACCTTGCGCTAAAGCACGATTTAGCACCATAAACGCAAAAAACCCGTCGCATTTCTGCAACGGGTTTCTTTGATTGCCCGGGGCAACCTTTGCTGGCAATGGTCCGGCTGACGGCCAGAGGCCTCGCGTTCAGTCGGTGGAAAGTGAAACTATTCACTTTCCTAACCCCGCCTTCACCCAACTTTCACATGGGAAAGCCACCGCTGGCCGCCCCCACACTATCATCGGCTATCGTGCAAAAGGTTAGCGACAGCGAACGCAGTGAGTACGCTTCTTTTGCGCAAGGTGAAGTGAGCCGGTTTAGCTGTTGCCGAGGGACTTAAACGCAAAAAAGCCCGACTCTTTCGAATCGGGCTTTCTTTTATTTGGCGCTTGGCAATGTCCTACTTTCACATGGGAAACCCCACACTATCATCGGCGCTATTTCGTTTCACTACTGAGTTCGGCATGGGATCAGGTGGTTCCAAAATGCTATGTTCACCAAGCAAATTCTTATCGTGCAAATGGTTAATGACGTCTTTTCGTCATTTCATTTGCGCAAGGTGAATTGACTTCTCGTAAGAGCTCATCTATTCACAATGCTTAAATTCGGAGAGCGTAATTAAATTCTTATCGTCTACTTTCGTTCTTAACTTCTAACAAATAAAACCACTTTGGCGTTGTATGGTTAAGCCTCACGGGTAATTAGTACGAGTTAGCTCAATGCCTCACAGCACTTCCA
>NZ_MAUJ01000020.1 GCF_001696455.1 Pseudoalteromonas luteoviolacea | reverse complement strand
GCATGTGTTAGGCCTGCCGCCAGCGTTCAATCTGAGCCATGATCAAACTCTTCAATTAAAAGTTTTTGAAACCGAAGTTTCGTGCTCAATGAATTCTGTATAAATTGACTATATAGTCACTCATAAGAAATTGAGACTCTAATTCTTTTGCTCCTGAATCAAGAGCTGTTAGAACTCAATCTGTACGAGTGCCCACACAGATGATTGCTTCATATTTTTAAAGAACAATGTAACTAACCCTTGGTTAGTTACCGCAGCGTTGCTGCGAAGTGGAGCGCCATATTAACCGCTTCACTTTTAAAGTCAACTAGAAAATTTAATTTTTCTTAATTAAGCTTTCCGTTTAACTTTAACCTTCACTTTGGTTTGCGCTTTTCGTTGCATCCCGCCGTGTCAGTGGGTGCGCATTATAGGGAGATTTGAGATTGGCGCAAGCGTTTTTTAGCAGAAAATTTAAAAAACCGCTCAAACGATCAAATAACAAACAAAACCATCATTTCATGCGGGAAAAACAGGCAAAAAGTAAAAAGCCCTCTTCACTTTGAGGGCTTTTCTCGAATTGATTCTTATATACTGAGTACTAAATTAGAACTTGTACTCAATACCAAGGCCAAGATAATCTTCTTCTGTGCCATTGTCTTCATCAACAGATGAGTAAAATGCATACAACTTAGCTGCTTTAGCAAGTTTGTGGTCGATACCTATGCTGATGCCATCTACGTCTTTAGAAGCTGCCGCATCAAAATCAATCATTTGATACTGAAGTTTAACCGTATTTGCGCCAAAGCTGTAAGCAGCATTAAGCAAGAAGCCATCGGCTGTGCCTGTGCCATCTACTTTTTCTTGCTTCTGGTACATCGCACCCAATTTCAAATCATCCGTTGCTTTGAATTGACCAGTTACACGAAAAGCATCATAGCCTTTTACTTCGCTATCGCCAGCAAGCGATACATAGAACTTTGATTTTTTCAGCTTTGCATCACCATAAGTAATTGCACCTGAGTAACCGTTTTCACCGTCAGTTGCATCTTCCGCAATAAAAGTACCAAGTACTTTAAATCCATTGTAGCTTGCTGACTTAAAGGAAATAGAATCGCCTAAACGATTTTCACCTTTGAAGATGTTCTTGATATCCGCTTCTAAATCGTTGAACAGGTCAATTTTACCTTGAGACTGTTTGAAAGCAGTATCGTTACGACCGATAACAACTTCACCGAAGCTGCCTTTAAGGCCAACATATTGGTTACGAGCAGTGATATTATCATCATCACCTTTTGAGTCCGCGTCAGACACGTCAACTTGGAACTCTAATTTGTAAATAACTTCTAGTCCTGAATCTAGCTTTTCAGAACCTTTGAAACCGAAACGTGAAGCGTTGCTTTTCACTTCAGTGAAAGAGCCTTCACCTTCGTCAGAAGATTGTACTGACAGGTTTGCTTTACCATATACATCAACATCGGCATGAGCATTCAAAGATAGACCACTAAGAATAGAGAGTAATAATGCTGATTTGGTTAGTTTCATGTGTATTTCCTCAATATCGCAACACGTAATTTATTAGACAGGCGCAGTCTGCCAGCTATAAGTGACAGAAATATTACACGCAAAATAAAAATGAAATTTTATTGAAACCGAAACTTCAGCAATGTGTCATAAATAGGTAATCTTATTAAAAACAACAATATTCAAATCAATCTATAATAGAGGCCAATAGAGTTACGATAGTTTCTATGTGCTCTAGCTGATCGTTCCCTCTATGATAAGCCACATATACCTCCCTAAAATTGTGCTCAACCGAACCAACATGAAACAGTTTTTGCTGCTCAATTAGATCTGTTGCGAGCATTTTAGGTAAATATGCTGACCCCCCACACTGCAAAATTAGTTCCAGCGCAATACGCCCAGTGCTTGTACGAAAATATGGGGGCGTAGCACCATCAAACTGCCTTGCGTGCCACAATGAAAAAGCGGTTCCCCAATCAACATACACATACTGTTTGCCAAAAAAATCATCCTTACTCGTTGTGTTAAAGGTACTGACAGGAATTATAGACAAGTTTTTAACTTGTCTAACGATTAATTCATCAACTTTGGGTGGGTCGAACAATACCGCCATATCTAAAGTTCGCTCGAGTAGCAACCTTGTACTCTCTTGCTGAGTTTTAACTTCAGCAACCAAAGACACGCCTGGCAAGGATGATACAATCTGATTAATACCAAACTGTAGATACGCATCCCAAATATTGGGCGTGCCAGCCAAAGACAGTTGCTGGCGCATATTATTGGCCAACGCAACATCTAAACGTGCACGCTGCATTCCTGTTAGTAGCATTTGTGCATGAGGCAAGAGCCGCTCGCCCGGCGCCGTTAATTGAATGTTGTTTCTTTGCCGAGTAAATAAGCTCACGCCTAAATGCTGTTCTAACTGCCGAATTCTAAAGCTCACAGCTGACTGCGTTATATAAAGATTTTCTGCGGCACGTCCAAAATGGCGAGTCTTAGAAACTTCGACAAAAGTTTTTAATAGTTCCTTGTCCATTACCCCACCTTTTGATTAAAAAATCTCGTTTAAAAAAGCCAAAATAATAGTCCATACTCGTTGCAAACGATGCGAGGGAAACATCATGGATATGAATATAGCGGAATTAAAAGAAGCTTTTACTGCATCCAAATCATTTTACGATGATTTGAATTTTCCACAGGGATTTTCTAGAAGTGGTCACTTTACTTTACTGGAATCAGAGTTGCTGCAACAACATGGGCATCTGCTGAAAGGCTTAAGTGAAAAAAGGCTATCTCCTGTTAATACTTATCAGCAAAGGTTCGTTGAAATGCTAATCAGTAAACGGCCGCCGGAAAACAGGATGGAGAAAATTTGGTTCAAGTATCTATCACTCACCACCCGTAAACACCGAATTCATACGCTTAGTAGTCAGGTTAAACCACCTTCTCACTACGAAAGTCCAAAGATCAGTGAAGAACTGCCCGTTGCTGAAGTTTCAAATTAATTGACCATCCATAACTGACAAATATCAAAGTGAGTAGCGGGGGTACGAATAAAATTCTGGTCATGCCCCCGTATGAATCTTATTTTCTTCATTGCTTTTTTTCCGCTTTCAGTTAAAACTGAAGTATAAAAGGCTGTTAAGGTTGTGCGTGTGTTAAGAAAAGTGCTAATCATTGAAGACACTCCGACTATTGCAAAAGTCCAAAAACACATCGCGAGTTCGGTCGGCTACGATGTTGACGTAGCAACGACTTTAGAGAGTGCAAAGAGACTAATAAATGACCACAATTATTTTTGTGCTGTGGTTGATTTTGTGTTGCCAGACGCCACTAACGGTGAGGCAATTCCGTACACCGTGAAAGCCAATATCCCAACAATAGTGATGACGGGCAATCTTGAGTCCAGCACTCGTGACACAGTAGACAAATACCCTGTGATTGATTACATCACAAAAGAAAATAAACAAGCCTACCAATATTTAAAAAAGCAGCTTCAAAGACTCCCCCGAAATGAACAGGTCAAGGTCCTAGTGGTCGATGACTCTGCTGCAACACGAAGGCACATTAGCTCGCTACTGCAAAGACACAAATATCAGGTGTACGTCGCTGGCGATGGAGTCGAAGCCTTAGAGACTTTAAATCAAAATCCTGATATTGATGTCATTATCACTGATAACGAAATGCCGAGAATGCGCGGAGAAGAGTTGTGCGCTGAGATCCGTCGCTTGTACAGTAATGATGATAAAGCGATTATTGGAATTTCTGGCACAAATAACGCTTACCTTTCGGCTCGGTTTTTAAAAAGCGGCGCAAATGACTACCTGAGAAAACCCTTCAACCCTGAAGAGTTTTACTGTCGATTGAGTCAGAACGTAGACATGCTAGAAAATATAGCCACCATTAGAAGGCAAGCAAATACGGATTACTTAACGCAATTACCTAATCGCCGTTACTTTTTCGAACACGCAAGTAAACAGCTCACCCTTAACTGTCGACAAAATCAAAGCTCTATGCTCGCAATGATTGATATCGACTTTTTCAAGAAAATTAATGATCAGCATGGGCATGATGCCGGAGATAAAGTACTGCAATCTATCGGAGAGTGCTTTGAAAAGTTTTTTAAACATGACTTGTACGCTAGGCTTGGAGGCGAAGAATTCGCCGTGCTATTTCGCTCAGCAAGTAGTGAACAGAATATGGCGCAGCTAGAACAATTCAGACTCTTTTTAGAAAAAAACAGCAGCTCGCTTACCCCCTACCATATTCCATTCACAGTCTCGATTGGTGTGGTTGACAAAGCGATTGAAAGCATCGACCCGCTAATTAAAATTGCCGATGAAAACCTCTACGTTGCAAAGGAATCTGGTAGAAATCAAATAGCCTCTTAAATTGACATGCTGACTCATTCAAGAGGCCATAGCGTACAGATTAATTTTGAGGAACAGGTGACTTTTTAATTTTACTCGCTCTCAAGGAATCTAAGCTGAACAACAGTAATGCCCCCCAAATAAAGGCAAATGTGATGACTCGCTCTATATCAAACTCTTCTCCATAAAACATTACAGCGAGTATAAACATAAGACTTGGACCAATATACTGGAAAAAACCAAGTGTAGAGTATGGTAGCCTTTTAGCTGCCGCGGTAAAACTGAGTAGTGGTAACGTCGTCACTATACCTGCTGCGATGAGTAAGGCATTTAGACTTAATGTATTATCGAACATATTGCTCGTCGCACTAGGCGCAAGAAAAAACCAATAACCCAAGGCCAATGGCAATAGGATCAAGGATTCAATGAATATACCAGGTAAAGACTCTACAGCCATCTTTTTTCTGAGC
This sequence comes from Pseudoalteromonas luteoviolacea, assembly GCF_001696455.1. GTDB lineage: Bacteria > Pseudomonadota > Gammaproteobacteria > Enterobacterales > Alteromonadaceae > Pseudoalteromonas > Pseudoalteromonas luteoviolacea_C. The sequence goes on along the minus strand of NZ_MAUJ01000020.1, from coordinate 25,682 downwards.
AAACCATAAATTGCAAACGAGCACGCTAAAGACAAAGCGATATACGGAAACGAGCCAAAAGTAATCAATTGAATCACCACGCCAGTAGAAGCTAATAAAACGGCAATTTTTTGACCTAGACGTAACTTTTCAGATAAAAATAGCATGCCTAAGAATACATTCAACAAAGGGTTTATGTAATAGCCTAAACTAGCGTCAAGCATGTAGCCGTTATTGACAGCCCATATAAAGAGTCCCCAATTAAAGCCGAGCAATAAAGCTGTGACGACTAACATCATCAATAACTTCGTATTGCTAAGTACCTTACGTACTTTGTCCCAATTATTGCGCAATGAAATAACAATAAAAATAAATACAACAGACCAAATTACCCGATGCACTAGAATCTCCAGTGCATCTACTTGCTCTATCGACTTGAAGTAAATAGGCGCCAGCCCCCACATTAAGAAGGCCAGTGTGGCGTACATATAGCCCTGTTTTACGCTAGAATCAGTTGTCATTTCACTCCCCATTTATCACCCAATCGTGAAGAAGGGCTGCATTATACAGAATAAATAAAACACCACCATGGCAGTGTTTTTATCGCAACAATTAAGACCTCGAATATGTTTACAACGTGTATCGTCAAAATGCCAAATTATGAACATTTTGAATTTGATTTGTAAGACACCTTTAATGAAACCTAAGACAACTCGTCGCTGACTTACAAAACTGGTTCAAAGAATACGTATATTAAGGAAGACAATTTCACCAAAACACTCTAAAATGCGCGCAATGGAAACACGCGCGACTCTAGAATCATTGACACCCCAATCTGTACTTAAAGAATACTTTGGCTATACAAGTTTTAGAACTGGCCAGATAGATACTATCGAAGCATGTCTTAGTGGACGTGACAGTTTAGTTCTATTACCTACAGGTGGAGGAAAGTCACTTTGTTATCAGGTACCGGCTCTCATGCTACCCGGTGTCACAATTGTTATTTCTCCCCTCATCTCTTTAATGCAAGACCAAGTTGCTCAACTTCAAGCTCAGGGTATTTCGGCTGAGTTTGTTAACAATAGTATTGATTGGCAACAACAGCAAAGCATTTACCAACGATTGCACAATGGCGATATTAAACTCCTCTATGTCGCGCCCGAAAAAGTACTGCAAAGAGATTTTATAGACCGCTTAAGCAACTTGCCTCTCTCCTTATTTGCAATTGACGAAGCTCATTGTGTTTCTCATTGGGGGCATGATTTTCGCCCACATTACTGCCGCTTAAATGAACTTAAGCATGCATTTCCACATGTACCGACAATGGCGCTTACTGCCACTGCAGACATGGCAACCCGTACTGACATAGTGGCACAGCTTGGACTATCAGATCCATTTGTACATACGGGAAGTTTTGATAGGCCCAATATTCGCTATACCATCGAAGAAAAGTTTAAGCCACTCTCACAATTGATGCGTTATTTAAAAACACAAAAAGGACAAAGTGGCATCATATATTGTTCAAGTCGCAGACGAGTCGATGAAATCGCGGAGAAACTAGCCGATGGCGGATTTAATGCCGCCGCTTATCATGCGGGAATGGAGAGTGAGCAACGACAATTTGTGCAAAATGCATTTGCCAGAGATGACGTGCAAATTGTTGTTGCAACGGTTGCTTTTGGGATGGGGATAAACAAGCCTAATGTCAGGTTTGTTTTACATTACGATATTCCAAAAAGTATCGAAGCTTACTACCAAGAAACTGGCCGTGCGGGACGTGATGGCTTAGCGGCAGAAGCAATTATGTATTTTGATCCAGCAGATATTGGTCGAGTTAGGCGGTTTTTTGAAGATATTCCCGATGAACAACGCAGAAAAGTAGAGCAGCAACGATTCAATGCAATGGCAAACTTTGCTGAAGCACAAACCTGTCGCAGACAAATTCTGCTCAACTACTTTAGCGAATATCAAAGAGAACCTTGCGGTAACTGTGATATTTGCCTTAATCCCCCGAAAAGTTTTGATGCTACTCTGGTTGCTCAGCAAGCCTTATCCTGTGTATACAGAGCACAACAACGCTTTGGTTTGGGGTATATCGTGGACTTGCTACGCGGTGCAAATACTGCTCGGATCAGAGACAACCAACATCATGAGTTGAGTACTTATGGTATCGGAAAAGAACACAGCAATGAATATTGGCTTAGCGTACTGCGCCAACTGATACACCATGGCCTGTTAGCTCAAGATATTACCCAAGGGGCAACCTTACAACTAACAGAAGCGGCTCGCGCGGTACTCAGAGGCGAATATGTATTAAACTTGGCAGAGCCTCGTTTACAAGCCAGTCACGTCTATCAAGACAAATTGGCACAGTTCAATTATGATAGAAAGCTGTTTGCCAAGTTGCGTAGTTTGCGAAAAGAACTCGCCGATCAAGACGATGTACCTCCCTACGTTGTCTTTAATGATAAGACCCTTGCTGAAATGGCACAACAAACCCCAACCAACGACACTGAGTTCTTAAAAGTGTCAGGCGTTGGCTTTACCAAGCTTACAAAGTATGGTGCACCTTTCATGCAATTGATTCGCAATTATCTTGCAGCAGAATAACTAGGATATATATGACCACGATTACATATTTAGAAGAACAAGATGTACTTCTTATCCACCCTAGCATGCACCCTGACAGTGATGATTTTCAATTGTGGGGAGAAGTATTCCTCACCATGGATAGGTTGAACACAATAGAGTTCAACCAAGGTGCAGATCGACATCAATGGCGATTCGAATTTAACCAACAGCCTTTTGCATTGAACTATGAGTATTACAGTGAAAGCATTTGGATATCGCCTGAAGGCGTTGATGCATCTACACTCATGTCACTTTTACACACCACTCTTTGTTTAAATTTACAACAATAATATAGACTTACCCAAGCATGTGTGCCTAAATTAAGCCATACTAATAAGAATAAACGGTATTGGGCATACATATGGTGCTATCAAGAATTTGTTTTTTAGTATTTTTAACAACACCGCTTTTTGGTAGCCCCTCGATAGCGTGGGCTAAAGATCACGCTAAATGGCTTCAAAGTTGCGGCAATGAGCGCCCCGCACATTTCATAGATGGAAGCTATACACGAGAGCTCAGCTCGGAACATGTTTTGCCACAATTAGAAAATGCTACGATTTCTTCAATCACCCTCCATCAGCTAAACGTTTTTGATACTTCCTTGCCTGAAGAAGACAATGCCTTATTTAGATTTGCTAACCGGGCTCATGTAACAACTAAACCAGATGTAATTAAAAGTATCCTGCTATTTAAAGAACAAAGTAAATATGACCCTAAGTTGCTTGTCGAGTCTGAACGTTTACTTCGCCAACAATCCTATTTATATGATGCCCGTGTCTTTGCGGAGCCCGACTGTGATGGTAATGTCGCAGTAACCGTTGTCACTAGAGATCTTTGGACTTTGCTACCAGATATAAGCTTTAGTCGCAGTGGCGGCGAAAACTCAAGCCGTATTGGCTTTCGTGAGAGTAACCTATTTGGGCATGGTAAGCGCCTCTCTTTAACGCATATTGATGACGCAGATAGAAGTGGCTATCTGTTTGTGTACGACGATCCCAATATACTCTCTACACGATATCAAGGTAGATTAGAGTATTCAGATAATGATGACGGAGAAAGACACTATATCGGTGTCGATTACCCTTTTTTTTCAACCAATACCCCCTACAGTTACGGCGTACTTAACTTTGCAAATAAACGTATAGAGCCACTGTATGAGAACGGTGAAACCGTTTCTGAGTTTCTACAAGAAACTGAACTATCTCAAGCCTATTTTGGTATGGCAAAACAGCTCGACGATAGTTGGACACGCAGGCTCATCGTCGGCTACCGAGATGAAAAGCAGTCTTTTAGTAAAATCACAGAAACTCGCTTGCCGATTGCTGAAGACCGAACACTTCGTTATCCCTACGTGCAAACCCAATGGTTTCAAGATGCTTTTATCAAAGTTAAAAACTTTGATTCTATATACCGAACCGAAGACCTTAACCTCGGTTGGAACATCAATACACTGCTAGGCTATTCAAGTAACTCCGTCACCAATGATGACACTCGGTGGATTTGGAATGCATCACTTAGCAAGGCACATTTTACCTCTGAACAAAGCTTGATGCGATTTTTGCTTTCAGTCGATGGTAATTGGAATGTTGAAAAAGGTGAAACCGAGAACTTTATCACTCAGCTAAATTTAGAGTATTACTTAAACACAGATAACTTTGAGTCTTGGTATGCGCAATTAAACGTAGCCCATGGTAAGCATCTTACAGAGGATAAACAGCTTACATTAGGAGGAGAAACAGGCCTCAGGGGCTTCCCAGCGCGATATTTACAAGGGGAAAAGCGCATCGTACTCAATCTGGAAAAACGTTACTACTGGGAGTATGACTTATTTCAGCTATTTAAAGTTGGCGGCGCCGCTTATTTTGATATTGGCCGCGTTGAAGGCAAAGCGCTCTTTATCGAAAACAGTCAGTACTATAAAAATATTGGCTTTGGATTGAGAATGGCGCCCAGTCGTGCAAATTCTGGTCTTGTACTACACCTAGATTTAGCAGCACCAATTGATAAACCCGATAAAGTAGATTCAGTGCAGTGGCATTTCACCGTAAAGAATAAATTTTAACTTAAAGGTTTCAGATGTGAATACTGGCGCTCTCGACAGGGATCGAACCTGTAACTTAGCTTCCGGAGAGCCACGTGATATCCATTTCACCACGAGAGCACAGTAATAAAGGCAGCATCATAATAATCATATCTTTACAGAAATACCAGCCCAGCCAAGACTGTATGTCTATAATTTAAACTAATTACTAAAAATCATATTCAATTGGACTAATTCTTATATATTTAGCTATGCTTAGAGTTTAACAATAATAAACGTAAATCGATTTTAGTAGCTGAGCTACCTAACATCATCTAGAGGATTTGTATTATGACCCCTATGACCACTGAGCAAGTTGCAGAGTTTTTAAGTGTAAAAGTGGAGCGTGTAAGACGGCTTGCAAGAGAAAACTTACTGATTGCAAAAGACCATGACGAGAATGGTCAACCGATCTTTGACAAGGATGATGTCGAAAAATATAAAGAACTAGCGAAACGGCTAGGTGGCATTTAAGTAATCTAACGCCTCGCTTGCGATTACTTGCGAGGCAAAACCTTCCGACTTTCTTTCAACCACTTGTTCAACAACTGTTCTAACGGCGCACAATGCGCTTCAAGGTGTTTTCTTTGATACCAAGCAATACTCACAATTAAATAACAGCCGATGTATGTCTCAAGCTTATTGCCCGCATAGCTGGGGGTAGACTCTTTACACTCTGCGTAGTAGTCATCCAATAAGGCTTGCTTCTGCTGGCTATTAAGTGAAAATGAACAGCACAAAGCAGCCAAATCAAAATACAGGTCGTTGTGTTGCGCGTATTCAAAGTCAATAATATAAACGCCCTTGCATGTTTCTAACACATTGTCTTTCACCAAATCATTGTGACAGTAACGTATATCACTTGGCCAATGAGATAGCTGTTGAATTAAATCATTTGCCAAATTATCAAGTTGCATAAAAGCTGCGGCTTCGATGAGACTATGTGCCAAGTCCAGATTAGCTGTTTTAGGCACGTTACATCGATGAATCGTTGCTAGTGCCCTAATAAGTTCTTTAGACACATCCGCATCGTATGACGTTGCCGTCAGGTATTCGAGTACAGCTACTTTTTCTTGCTCATCAACATATATAACAGACTGAGCACTCCCAAGCTCCGCAAGTTGTTGCTGTACTTGCAACGCTGTCACCGGTACGTCACCAGCAAATAATTTTAGTAACCTCTTATCTGCACCATGTTCAAAATAATAGTTGTGATTACTGAAGCCTTTTTTAAGCTTTCTAGCCTTACTTATTTGCTGGTTTGGATACAGTTGGTTTAAAACAGCGTAAACATGCGCTAGCTCAGAGTTCCGCAAGTGGCTTACCTTCTTTCTTAGTGTATTCTTCATACCACTTTTTGTAGCCCCAGCAAGCCATAACGGTATAAAAAACATAGAGAGCAAGCGTTGGGTAATAGCCTTTTAAATAATACAAATACATAGAGGTAGCATCAATTAATATCCAATACAGCCAATTCTCTAATACTTTTTTTGCCACAAGATAGGTTGTTACGATGGCAAAGCAAGTAGTCATACTATCTAAGTAAGGTAAATCCGCATGGGTATAGGTATCCGTAATGTAACCCATGATCACAGCAATACAGGCAGTGACGACAATAATCACCACATGACGATGCAGTGACCAAGAAACAATTTTCGAATCTTCATTCTTGTTACCAGAACGCCACATCCACCATCCAACAAACGCCATTGCCAGATAATAAAAGTGTAAGAATGACTCCATCAGCAATGCACCATTCCAATACATAATTGTGTAGATGAATGTACTGAAAAATGCTGCCGGCCAACACCAGATATTTTCTTTAATAGCGAGCAATAGATACAGCATTGACAATACAACCGCTAAATATTCCCACCCCGACATTGCAGTAAAACCTGCAAACGTTTCGTAAATCAGTTCCATTACGCCTCAGGTGATAAATCGCCAGATATAAACTTACAAACAAAAACACACTTACCAAACTGCTCGTAAGAGGCCTTGATCTCTTTTTGGAGTACATTCATCACATCATCATAGTCACCAAAAATTTGCGTCGACATGGTATTTGTGATCACTTTAAGCCCTTTATGGGTATTCAATCTTTCTATAAACGATTTTATAAATGGTATGTAATCTGAATTTAGTGGGTACTTGCTAATTTCTACAGACAGCTGCATTGAATCTTCCTCAGTGTAACAACAGCATTAATATGCTCAGCAGTGTACATGCTAAGCCCCCTGTTGGGCAAAATAACTTATGCTAGCGTGCTGTATTTAGGTTTTTTGCTTCACTGACGAATGATCTCGGAAAATAGTTAATCCAATCTTGTTGATATGAAATTAGCCCTGCTTGGTTAAATTTCAATATTGTTGTAAATCTCCATGGCCCGAGCTGCTGCTCATTGTAAGAAAAAGGGTTAAACACACCAGATAAAACAGCGGTTCGCGCATCCTGATCGATAACCAATTGCGTGACTTCAAAGGTCGACTTACCATCCAATACCTGAAACTTACCCGCTTCCCAATTAAAAAACTCGGAGAACGCTAATTTATCATCAACTTTCACGCCGTAAAGCATGTCCTCCATAACTACATTTTCGTCATAGTAAGAAAGAAACTCTGTAAAATTATTTCTCGCTTGATACGTCTTAATATACTTGTTTACAACAGTAGACAGCTCTGACTGTTGATCTTCTTTATAGGTGCTATTACAGGCAGTAAGTAATATTGATAACAAACATAAGCTGATGGATTTTAGCATGCTAACGCCTCTCTTATGATGAACTTGTATCTATTTAAACATAAAAAAAGCGCCTGCACGGCGCTTTTTTTCTAGGCTCCAACGATGCCAAAAGGCGCCGCTGTTTGCCATTGTCCTCTTGTAAAATCTGGAATAGAAACAGACTCACTTCTATTGGCAACCGACTGAGCCGACAGCGGCGATATCACCGACCACGCGGCGCCATCATAAACATCTTGATCTAGCGGCTCACCATTTCTTAAACAGTAAATCATGCGCCAAAACATCAAGAAGTCCATACCACCATGACCCCCATTGCGCTCTGCCTCTTTACCCATTTTTATCCATAATGGGTGGTCATATTTGTCGTACCAGTAGCTCATATCTTCATCCCAATCATGGAAAGAGCCTCTGCCACCGCTTTCTAGCGCGATACGATTAGGAAACCCAGCAAATACACCATTAGTACCCTGGATCAAATTGTGACGCGAGTAAGGCCTAGGCGTTGTCGTATCGTGCTGCACCATAATTGAACGCCCTTTTACTGTCTTTATCATCGTGGTATTCATATCACCACAAATGTAGTTCAGCTTATTCCGTTGATGATCGGCACTAAACTCTCTTTGAGCATAAGCCGCACGCCCAAGCGCTGGCGAACTCATCGAGGTTAGGTAGTCAAATCGATCTCCACGGTTGATATTCATATAGTGAGATATTGGCCCAAGGCCATGAGTTGGGTATAAGTTGCCATCGCGACGCGTATGCCACTCTGTGCGCCACGATCCGGTTTTATGCTCTACCTCTTTCATTTGCCAACGAAGCTCGTGAATATAGGCTGCTTCTCCGTGTAATAATTCTCCAAATATACCTTGGCGAACCATGTTCAGCACCATCAATTCATCGCGACCATAGTTCACGTTTTCCATCATCATGCAGTTTTTCTGCGTGCGCTCTGCCGTGTCAACAATTTGCCACATCTCCTCGACAGTCAACGCTAGCGGCACCTCAACAAATGCATGCTTTCCACTGTTCATCGTGTCAATCGCCATAGGCGCGTGCCATTTCCATGGGGTAGAAATAATGACAATATCGATATCTTCACGGGCTAACATATCTTGATATGCCAAATCATTATTTCCGTATAATGCTGGCTTGCTTTTGCCACTGTCGGATAAAAACTTAGCAGAACGTTCCAAAACTTCGCTATGAGTATCACAAATTGCGACGATTTCAGCGCCCTCAATATAACTCATGCGCTTAACATGCCCATAACCTCGTTGTCCAACGCCAATAAATGCAACTCTGACAACATCCATCTTAGGAGCAATCAGACCGATGACCGATTTACCATGCTGACGTGACGAATGATGCGTGCTTTGTTGGGACTGTGCACAGCCTGAAACCATACCGGCAGCCGCCGCAGCGCCAGCAGCCTTTAAAAAGTGTCTTCTGTTTATATGAGTCATCTTTGTTCCTAGAATAAAGCCTAAATTTATTTAATTTTTGTTTTTGACTTAAGATTTCAAACGGTGTCTTGCTCTTGAAGCAAAGTTCGCTCAATAGCAATACAGGCCGTGGTAACGCTAACTGATGCAGATTCGATTAGCAAAAAGATGCGATAAACTCATAAAAAAAAGCGCTTACGCGCTTTTTTTATGAGTTTATGATTGCACTTAACTGCGCTTCTTTATTGACAATATCTTTGTACAAAGCAAACTGATTTCGTGCGCGTTCTAGGTTATGTGTGTCATGTTTTACTGCAAAGTAATTGTCACCATCCAGATAATCCGTCAAAAAGCGAATGCCTATCATAAATGGCATTACTTTGGCGCCTAATATAAAGCTGCGCTTTTCCGCTTCAGTCAGCTTATCGGCTACAGCCGATATATAACCCTTTACAATCGCTTCAAAGATATTGATACGAACAACTACATTACTCAAATTGGTTGAGTCTTCTTGCTCTGGAGAACAAAAGGTGCGTACCATATCGCCAAAGTCATATAACCAATAACCTGGCATACACGTGTCAAGGTCGATAACCGCTTTCGCCGCATTGGTCTCCGAGTTGAACAGCATGTTATTAATTTTTGTATCATTGTGGCATACACGCAGCGGTAAAGTCGCTTCCACAACGTTGACTTCTTGTGCAAGCTCAAACTGAGATTCGCAGAATGCAATATCTTCAAGACAAGATTGACCACGTCCAAGAGGGTCACTCTCGATAAGTTCTTTCAGCTTTTCTATGCGCATACTCAAATTGTGAAAATCAGGGATCACAGTGTTTAGTTGCGTCGCATCAAAGTCATTCAACGCATTTGCAAAACCACCAAATGCACCTGCTGCAGTTTGCGCCTTCACGGCACAATCAACAACATCTTCGCTATAGCTTTTTCCTATAAATTCCAGTGCACGCCATACATCATCTTGGTAATTTACCAAATAATCACCAGCAGTGGTTGCGACGTGTTTTATGATCCCTAAACCATACGTGCCTGACTGTGCTTTAGACGCCAAATGTTTTTCGATTAGGCGAGCATTACCAACCAGCTGCTCCGGCTTGGGGAACACAGTGGTATTTAACTTTTGAACGACAAGCACTCTTTTGCCGTCCGTCAAAAGCATAGTAGTGTTAATATGCCCACTTCCAATAGGTTTCATTGAGATCTCTTCACCTGACAGACCGTACTGTCCAGCTAAATGCTCAGCGATCGAACGATATTCCATACTTACCTTGTAAATGGGTGTAGTAATTAAACTTCCGGCTAATTCATCCGTGACGTAGTTCATGTATTTTTCCTGCGACACTGTCAATTTCTTCTTTATAAGTAACACCAAACCATCGATCACGCGACGAGTATACACGGACGGTAGTTTGCTCTAAATTAATCATGTGCTGAATGCAATCAGGTAGATAATACTCTTTTTTGACATCGCTGTCATGAGATTCTAAAAAGCGTTCAAATTGAGACTCTAAATGCGTGAACAATGTTTGCGTTATTCCCCAACAGGTCATCGAAGCTAGAGCACTTTCATGAATCGATTTTAACTGCTTATCATGTACCCCAGTAAAGCCAAATTCAGCGTGTTTGATATCTGTATATTCCTGGACTGACACAAGGTGGTTATTATGAAGCTTACAAACACCTCTATTTACACCGCCCACTTCAGACATCGTTTGTGATAAAGGATAGGCTACTATTGCCATTTTGCTAGTATCATGATTTGCAGAGCAAAAATGCTCAACGAGCTGTACATATGCATTCGGTCCATAATAGTCGTCAGCTGTAATGACGATTGCATTACCTGATACAAATGGTTTTGCACAGAGTAACGCATGCCCGGTACCCCAAGGTTTTTCACGATTTGCAACAATCGAGGCAAACCTGCTCGGTACTAACCCTACAGACTGCTCGACTAAATCTATTCGCAAGCCAGTTGGTAATCTGGGTAGCACTCTGGACTCCACCACGTCCCTTACAGTTTCATTGATGACTAAGACTATGTGCCTTACACCAGCGTTATAAGCATCGATAATGCTGAGTTCCATGATTGTTCTGCCTAGCTTTGGTAGTTCTGCTATTTGCTTTCCTCCACCAAAACGCGTGCCTAAGCCGCCAGCCAATACAACCAATGAAGGTAGTGCTGCATATGTCATAATAAATTCACTAGCAATTTATTTTAAGTTCAAGGAGTCTACCTAGCTTTTTCACAAATTTAAAGCAGTTGCAAAAATTGCATTGTTCCAAATACAATTTTTGCATATTTAGTGCTAACTATTATTAGTGGACGCACATATCAATTCAAAAGCGTTGGCATAAATATTTTACTTCTAGATATTCATCAATCCCTTCTGCTCCGCCTTCTCTGCCAAGGCCTGACTGCTTCATCCCTCCGAATGGCGCTGCTGGATTTGAAATCGCACCTTCGTTTATACCTATCATTGCAAAGTCAAGCACCATAGAAACACGGTGGAGCAAGTCAATATTAGATGAATAAACATATGCCGCTAGGCCAACGTCTACGTCATTCGCCATATTAACGACCTGCTCTTCGGTTTGAAACTCAATCACACTTACGATAGGAGCAAATATTTCCGTGTTATATATCGCCATAGCTGGCTCTACATTTTCGAGGATCACCGGTGATAAATAATTCCCGGTTTGGCTCTCTCCTTGATAAACAATGTTTGCACCGTGCTTGCATGCATCATCTAATAAACTCAAGGCTTTTTGTTTTGCTGCACTGTTTATTAACGGGCCCAAATCTACATTTTCACCTAAGCCATCACCGATGACTAACGTTTGCAGTCGACTTTTCAACATCTCAATAAATTGAGACTTGATCGCACTGTGTAAATAAACTCGATTCGCCGCAATACATGTTTGGCCGGCATTACGAAACTTCGCCATCATCAGCCCTTCTAAAGCGGCCTCCAAATCAGCACTTTCGAAAACAATAAACGGCGCATTTCCGCCCAGCTCTAGGGATGTACGCATTACAGACCGTGCGGTTTGCTCAAGTAATAACTTACCAACAGCTGTTGAGCCAGTAAATGTCAGTTTACGTACTGAAGGGTGGCTATTTAATTGCGTCACCAAGTCTTGAGGCTTAGATGTTATGAGTATTTGAAAGGCACCGGGTTCGAAGCCTGCTTCCAGCGCTAGTTTCGCCAGCTCAATGGCGCTTAAAGGGGTTAACTCTGAGGGTTTTAAAATAAAACTACACCCAGCAGCGTAGGCGGGCGCAACTTTGCGCGTTATCATCGCCAAAGGAAAGTTCCACGGCGTTATACCCACAACGACACCAATACCTTGCTTTAAAGTTCTTAGTTGATGATGGATGGTTTGCGCTGGAATAACTGCACCATTCGTTCGCTCAGCCTCTTGGGAAAACCATTTAACATAGCCTGCCGCATACATAACCTCAGCCAGCGCTTCCTTAAGCGGTTTCCCCTGTTCTCGTGTAACCAGTTCAGCTAGCCGCTTTTTATTCTGTAAAATAAGCTGATACCAACGAAACAGAGTATCACCCCGAGCTTGTGCTGTTGTGCTTTTTAATTCAATAAAGCAATTATTAGCACATTTAATTGCACGCTCAGCTGCGTGTTCATCCACCTCTGAGACTCTGGCTATTAACGCGTTATCTACTGGGTTTCGAACATCAAGCATGGCAGTGCTTTGATGGGATTGGCCATTTATTATGGAGTACGTTGTGTTAGTTTCATTAGACATATCTATGTGCTCCAAACAAAAAAGGCCGTAGTGATTAACTACAGCCTTTTGTTTAAGTAATAATTTTATTAGTGCTCTTCATTCACGATATTTAGGTTGTATTTTGGTATTTCTACAACCAAGTCTTCATCGTTTATCACAGCTTGACAGCCTAAACGAGACTCAGGCTCTAAGCCCCAAGCTTTATCTAGCATATCGTCCTCTAACTCATCACTTTCTTCCATTGAGTCGAAACCCTCACGGATAACAACATGACAAGTGGTACATGCACATGACTTCTCGCATGCGTGAGGAATACTAATACCATTTTTTAACGCAACATCTAGTACTGTATCACCAGATTTAGCTTCTATTGCCGCGCCCTCTGGACATAGCTCTTCATGGGGTAAAAAGATAATTTGTGGCATTTTAAACCTCGTCTACTGACTGACCTTGCAGTGCCTGTTTAATTGATACATCCATGCGGCGTGATGCAAACTCACTACTTGCATCATCCACCACTTCAATAGCTTGCTTAATTTCTTCAGGCTCAGATGCATTTAATCGCTTGTCATCTAACATCGCCATCGCAGTACGCAATGCTTGTAGCTCACCTTCATTGAGCAAATGAGATTCGGTTTCCAATGAAGCCTCTAAAGCTTCTAATACTCTCAGCGCTTCGACTTGTTGCTCTTTCAACATACGCGCTTGCATATCTTCTTTAGCAAAACTCATGGAATCTTTCAGCATTTGTGCGACCTGATCGTCACTTAAACCAAATGACGGCTTCACTTGAATTTCAGCCTGAACACCCGTTGACTTCTCCATTGCAGAAACACTCAGTAACCCATCTGCATCAACTTTAAATGTAACACGTATATGAGCAGCACCTGCCGCCATAGCCGGAATACCTTTTAAGCTAAACTTGGCCAAAGAGCGACAGTCATCTACCAGCTCACGCTCACCTTGCAGCACATGTAGAGACATTGCGGTTTGACCGTCTTTAAATGTGGTAAATTCTTGAGCTCGTGCGACAGGAATAGTGGTATTACGAGGTATAATTTTCTCAACCAACCCACCCATCGTTTCTAGACCCAATGACAGTGGCAATACATCTAACAGCAGCATATCTGAGTCAGGTTTGTTACCGGCCAGAATATCAGCTTGAATCGCAGCCCCAATTGCGACAACGCGGTCTGGGTCAATTGACGTCAGCGGTTTTTTATCAAAAAACTCACCCACAGCCTCTCGGATCACAGGCATACGCGTCGAACCACCAACCATAACTGCTTCAAGGACTTCTTCTTTGGTTACTTCGGCATCTTTTAAAGCACGGCGACATGCTCTTAGAGTTTGTTTAACAAGGGGCGCGACAAGCTCAGCAAACTGCGCTTGCGTGATAGTAACTAAATGCTCTGTTTCACGCAGAGGTAATTTAACATTTGCTTTTTCATAGCTGCTGAGCGCTTCTTTACACGCCTTCGCTTTTTGAATTAACAAACGCAATTCATGAGGTGTTAAATCACTGAGGTTTAATTCAGATTTAAAGTGCTCTACTAATATCGCATCGAAATCGTCACCACCTAAACTTGAGTCGCCACCCGTTGCCAATACTTCAAATACGCCTTGGTTTAAACGCAAGATGGAGATATCAAATGTGCCGCCCCCTAAATCGTATACAGCGATCACACCCTCTTGACCAGAGTCTAAGCCATACGCCACTGCGGCTGCTGTCGGTTCATTTAATAAACGTAATACTTTAAGCCCTGCGATTTCAGCTGCGTCTTTCGTACTCTGCCTTTGTGCATCGTCAAAATAAGCGGGAACTGTGATTACGCTACCAACAATCTCTTCACCACCAAAGCTGTCTGTCGCTCTTTGATAAAGAGACTTTAAAATTTCAGCAGAGGCCTGAATTGGATTGATAGGACCTGCGACAGTGCTGATCGCCAAAGCACCTTGGTGATCAACAAACTCATACGGGAGTTGCTGATATCGTGCTTCAACTTCAGTAATCGACTTACCTAAAAAGCGTTTCACAGAAATCAGTGTATTCGTCGGGTCTTCAACCGCAGCCAACTGAGCGTCTTTACCTACGGTAATCGACTCTGCGTGATAACGCACCACCGAAGGCAACATCGCTTCACCATTCAGATCAGGCAGAGCTCTCGCTTCTCCGCTTTGGACCGTCGCAACCAGAGAGTTAGTGGTGCCCAGATCGATACCAATCGCGAGTTTATGTTCATGTGGTGCCGCGCTCTGCCCCGGCTCAGCAATTTGCAATAATGCCATAGTATTCTTTTAACTTAAGTAGTGACGCTAAATTAGTCGAGAAGATTGTCTTCAATACGAGACAATTCTTCACGTAACTTATAAATAAACTTTAGTTTGCGAACATTATCCGCAGCGACTTCTAGTACAGATATATCTTGTGCTATCAACTGCTCAGACAGCTTCTCACTGTACTGCTTGTCTAACAGTTTTATTTGCGATTCAAACGCATCAATTTCAGATTCAGGGTCTGAGCTATGCTGTATGTCTTCCAGCGCTTCGCGAAGCTCCATTTGCTGCATCAAAAATGCTGGATCTTGCAATGTTTGTTGCTCTGCACGTATATCTACGCCACGTTCACTCAACATATACTCTGCTCGCTTCACAGGGTGTTTGAGCACGGCGAGTGCGTCATTTATCTCTGAGGTTTTTTGCACGGCTAGCAGCTTTTCACGCTCGCTTTTACCAGCATATTTGTCAGGGTGTACCGCTCTTTGCAGCTCTAAGTAACGTTGATTCAATTGTTTTAAGTCAACGTTATAAATTGCAGGCAAATTAAATAATTCAAAATATCGCATACGGACCTAATACAGCAAAGCCCTACCAAGGCAGGGCTTTAGCTCAAACTAATATCACAGGCTAAACAGTAAAGCTTTCACCACACCCACATTCGTCTTTCTGATTTGGGTTTGTAAATTTAAACCCTTCATTCAGACCTTCTTTGGTGTAGTCTAACTCTGTGCCATCGATATAAACCAAACTTTTTGCATCAACGATGATTTTAACGCCCATTTCTTCGAACACTTCATCACCCTCTGCAAGCTCATCGACGAACTCGAGAACATATGCAAGACCTGAGCAACCTGTAGTTTTAACACCCAAACGCAAGCCAATGCCCTTTCCTCGATTCGTGAGGAACGTTTGTACTCGATTTGCTGCTGCTTCAGTTAATGTCACTGCCATAATCTATCTCTTACTTCGCTTGTTTGCTTTTGTAATCTGCAATCGCTGCTTGAATAGCGTCTTCAGCAAGAATTGAACAGTGGATCTTCACCGGTGGTAGCTCAAGCTCTGCTGTAATGTCTGTATTTTTAATTTCAGCTGCTTGGTCTAATGTTTTGCCCTTCACCCATTCGGTTACCAGTGAAGACGAAGCAATTGCACTACCACAGCCGTAAGTTTTAAACTTAGCGTCTTCGATAACACCTTCATCAGAAACTTTAATTTGCAGCTTCATTACGTCACCACACGCCGGCGCACCAACCATACCAGTTGCTACATTCGGGTCGTTTTTGTCTAACGTACCTACGTTACGTGGGTTTTCCACGTGGTCAATTACTTTATCACTATATGCCATAACTCTTTCCTCACTAACCGCTTATATACCTGCTACAGTGTCAATATAAGCTGACTTGCTTAATGGTGTGCCCACTCAACTGAATCTAAATCGATACCCTCTTTAAACATCTCCCAAAGCGGAGACATTTCTCTTAGGCGGCCGATGGAGTCTTTGATTAGCTTAATGGTGTAGTCAATTTCTTCTTCTGTCGTAAAACGTCCGATGCTGAAACGAATTGAACTGTGTGCCAATTCATCATTGCGACCTAATGCACGTAATACGTATGAAGGTTCAAGGCTTGCCGAAGTACATGCAGAGCCTGAAGATACAGCAATATCTTTAACGGCCATCAAAAGTGATTCACCTTCAACATAGTTAAAGCTGATGTTCACAATACCTGGGACAGACTGGTCGACAGTGCCATTAAAATACACTTCTTCCATATCCATAATGCCGTCAACTAAACGCTTGCGTAATGCGCTGATATGCGCATGGTCTTTATCAAAATCTTGTCTAGCAACACGGAAAGCTGAACCCATGCCGACGATTTGATGCGTTGCCAATGTACCTGAACGCATACCACGCTCATGGCCACCGCCGTGCATTTGCGCTTCTAGGCGAGCACGAGGTTTACGGCGAACATACAGTGCACCAATCCCTTTAGGGCCATATACTTTGTGACCAGAGAAAGACATGAAATCAACTTTTAGTTGTTTCATATCAATTGCAACTTTACCTGCACTTTGTGCACCATCTACGTGGAACATAATCTTGCGCTCACGACACATTTCGCCGATAGTCGCAATATCTTGAATAACACCTAGCTCGTTGTTCACATGCATAACACTAATTAAGATCGTGTCTTCACGGATTGCGTCTTCAAGCTTTTTAAGATCCAAAAGGCCGTTTTCTTCAACGTCCATATAGGTTACTTCAAAACCTTGGCGCTCTAACTCGCGACACGTATCAATGACAGCTTTGTGCTCAGTCTTAACGGTGATGATGTGCTTACCTTTCTTTTGATAAAAGTTAGCCGCACCTTTGATAGCAAGGTTATTTGATTCTGTTGCACCCGATGTAAATACAATTTCGCGAGGGTCAGCATTTATTAAATCAGCGATATCATTACGCGCTTGGTCTATTAACTCTTCGGCCTGCCAACCAAAACGGTGTGAACGGGACGCAGGATTACCAAAATTACCATCCATTGTCAGGCATTGCATCATTTCGTCAGCAACACGCTGATCAACCGGCGTGGTCGCAGCATAATCTAAATATATCGGTAATTTCATTTCTTTCTCCGCTTGACGCCAAACTAAAGTTGGCAACTCACTTGAATATTATCTAATTGCTTCATCGCATCGCTAACGCTTCTATCCTGACGTGACGCAACGGATTGCACATCAGAGTTGGCGACTAGCTCGGCAAGGGAAATACTGTTTAAAAACTCTTCAATTCGCACGCTAAGATCTGACCAAAGTGTGTGAGTCAGACAACGCATACCACTTTGACATCCGCCCCCCTCGCCATGACAGCGAGTTGCGTCTACTGATTCGTCTACAGCATTAATGACATCTCCAACGGAGATTGTGTGTGCATCTCGGCCCAGTAAATAACCGCCACCAGGACCTCTAACAGAGCTCACAAGTCCATGCTTGCGTAATCGCGCGAATAATTGCTCGAGATATGATAGAGATATTTCTTGTCTCTCAGAAATATCAGCCAGAGGCACAGGACCGATGTTGGCGTGCAAAGCAACATCAAGCATTGCTGTCACTGCATATCTGCCTTTTGAAGTCAGTTTCATACGCGCCTCTAGGTAAATTTATCAAAGTCGCAAATTGTAATTACCTGACTAAGATAGTCAAGTATTAACGACGTCTATTGCTTATTAAATAAGTTACTACTTACTTAGCACCTATTTTTCGTAATACCTGACTAATTTAATCAGGTATTACGCACATTGTAATTACCCGAGTAATTTAGTCAAGTATTACCGTGTTGAAACTAATTAATCTTTCGTGTTCTGTTTGGTAGATTTGTTTACAGAGCTAAGGATACCTCTGAGAATGTTCAATTCTTGATCTTCTGGTCTTGCGCGATTAAACAAACGCTTTAACTTCGTCATCACCATGCCGGGATGCTGTTTCACAATAAACCCTGTCTCACTGAGCGTCGACTCTAAGTGCTCGTAGAATAACTCCATCTGCTCTGAAGTTGGGTATTTCGTATCATCTTCTTCAGGCTGCGCTTCTTGCGTATCTAAATACGTCATCCGCGTTTCATAAGTTAGCGTCTGCACGGCCATAGCTAAGTTCAGCGAGCTATATTCAGGGTTTGCAGGGATACACACGTGATAATTACACAGCTGCAATTCCTCATTGGTTAACCCACTATTCTCTCGACCAAATACCAAAGCAACAGGTCCAGATGCAGATTCAGCCACGAGCTTTTGTGCGCATTCTCGCGGGTCTACCATTGGCCATGACAGAGTACGTGAGCGCGCACTGGTGCCTATTACTAAACTACAATCTGCAATCGCATCTTCTAATTTTTCAACCGTAACGGCATTACCTAGTACATCCGTTGCGCCTGCTGCCAATGCGCTGGCATGACTATCGACCTCACACGCAGGGTCAACTAAATAGAGCTGTGAAAAGCCCATCGTTTTCATTGCGCGTGCAACCGAGCCTATATTTCCAGAGTGTGAAGTGTTCACAAGTACGATTCTAATATCTTGTAATGCCATGCTTGTTTATCTCAGACAAAAATAATGGCCTAGTTTAACATAGGGGCATAGAACGATACCATCATCACGTCTGTATAAAAAAACACCAAAATTATTCACTGAAAGTTATTTACTTTATCCAAAAAATCGCTAGAATACGCCGGCTCAAAAAATTTAGTTCTTTTACAATTCAAAGGTAATGCTATGCATCCAATGTTAAACATTGCGGTACGCGCTGCGCGTAACGCGGGTAAAGTGATCTTACGTGCATGTGAAGATTTGTCTCAAGTTGAAGCAGCCCAAAAGGGTACTAACGACTTCGTAACAAGTGTAGACACAGAAGCTGAACGTGTGATCCGTGAAACTATTCTAAAATCTTACCCTGACCACGCAATTGTTGGAGAAGAACTAGGCCACACTGATGGCAAAGACAATGATTACCTTTGGGTTATTGATCCACTTGATGGCACAACTAACTTCATCAAGGGCATCCCTCATTTCGCGGTGTCTATCGCATTAAAAGTTAAAGGCCGCGTTGAACAGGCAGTAATTTACGACCCTGTTCGCAGTGAACTTTTCACCGCTTCTCGTGGTCAAGGCGCTCAGCTAAACAACAAACGTATTCGTGTTACCAAAAGCAACGAGCTTGCTGGTAGCGTGTTGGCAACAGGCTTCCCGTTCAAACAAAAACATCACTTAGATGCGTACACAGAAGCATTTAAAGCGCTATTCATCCACACGGCTGATATCCGTCGCGCAGGTTCTGCTGCATTAGATATGGCTTACGTCGCTGCAGGCCGTATTGATGGATTCTATGAGATTGGTCTAAAACCATGGGATACAGCAGCTGGTGAGTTACTTGTAAAAGAAGCTGGCGGCATGCTTATGGACTTTGCGGGCGGCGCTAATTACAACAACAGCGGTAACATCGTATGTGGTGCGCCAAAGCTTTGTCAGGCGATTGTAAAAGAAATTCGCCCAGTTTTGACTGAGTCATTACTAAAATAAGTTTGATAGCGACTTTTGAAAAAAAACCCAGGCAACGCCTGGGTTTTTTATTAAGTGCAATTTGAACTTAAAGACTACTTGATTTCAACGCGCTGTGAACGCATCACGACTTCGTCATTTAGCTCAATACCGATACCCGGCTCCTCAGAAACTTTAAATATGCCATTTTGCGGCTGCGGATCTTGTAAGCACAGCTCTCTATTCCACTTTTTAATTGCGTAAGTGTGATGCTCGTGAATCAAAAAGTTAGGAATGGCGCTTTCAAGGTGCAATGACGCAGCAGTAGCAACTGGGCCACCACAAACATGGGCTTGTATTCTAATATCAAAGATATCTGCGTAATCACACACTTTTTTAGTTTCTGTAAATCCACCACACAAACCGATATCGGGTTGCAATACATCGATACTTTGATCTTCAAAATACGGGCGTACATCCCAACGATTGTATAATCGCTCACCACCGGCAATTGGCACGGCCGTTTTGTTCGCAACTTTTGCATGTAATGAGTGGTTAAGGTAGTTCACCGGTTCTTCGTAGTACATACAATCAAACTCTTGTGCAATTTCAGCGATTTGAATTGCAGAAGTTGCACCTGGCAGGCTGTGACATTCAAAAATGATATCCACTTCATCGCCAACGGCTTCACGAATTGCTTTCATACGCTCGCGATATAACTTCATTTCTGCGCGAGAAATCAGCTTTGTGCGGTCGTAGTAAGTATTCCCATCTTTATCGTACATGATAGGGTCAACTTTAACTGCGTCATAGCCTTCTGCAAGTGCTTTATGTGCTGCTTCAGCATATTCATGCGGCTGCACAAGGGCTTTGAACTCACTGTCCCAGTCAAACTGTAACTGAGAGGCATAAGTGCGCAACTCTGGGTTTACTTTACCACCAAGGAGCTGATAAACAGGTAAATTAAGTGCCTTACCTTTGATGTCCCAAAGCGCAGTATCAATGGCGCTCATAGCGGCATAAACAACGGGCCCACCACCGAGTCCCCAAAAGCTTTCACGCAACATGCGTGACCAAAGCAGCTCCGTTTGAAATGGGTCATGACCGATTAAAAATGCTTCAGCCATCTCTTTAATCATGCTTGCAGCTGCGCTGTGTCCTAAATCATACGCAAGCCCAGCCTCGCCAACCCCTGAAATACCTTCGTCCGTATGAATACGGACAAACACTGGGGTCCAAGCTGGTCTATCTGGACAATGAATATCAAATACTTCGACGCGATTTACTTTCATTTTGACTCCTATTGAGCAAAGCCAGGATCTAAGCGGTGCGCTTTTCTGAGCATTGCAGGCCAAGCCAATTGACCACCAGTACTTCCACTGTGTACAACCTTAGCTTGATTATAAATATTATCTTGAATAGGCTGAGGAACCGGAATTGCAGGTTGGCCAGTTGCCAAAATAGCAACTTGAATTTCGCATGCTCTTTGCAAATCATAAAAGCGCATGAAGGCATCACCTACCGTCGGTCCAACAGTTAATCCACCATGGTTTACTAACAACATATGATTGGTATTGCCCAGATCAGCTTGTAACCGTGCTTTCTCGTCATCGTTTACAGCCAATCCTTCATAGCCATGGTATGACAGAGAAGGAAGCGAGAACATGCTATGCTGGCTAAGTGGCTGCAAGCCACCTTCTAAACTCGCCACTGCAATCGTCTCTTTGGTATGTAAATGGATCACACAGTGAGCATCTTCGCGCACTTCATGGATCGCGCTGTGGATAGTAAATCCAGCAGGGTTAATTTCAAATGGCGTATCGTCAAGGATATTACCTTGTAGATCGACCTTAACGAGATTCGACGCAGTGACTTCGTCAAAACTGAGGCCAAACGCATTTACAAGGTAGTGATCTGTTCCCGGTAACCTCGCAGACATATGTGTATATATTAAGTCACCCCAACGAAAATGCTCAACCAAGCGATAACAGGCTGCGAGATCAACGCGCAACTGCCATTCTTCTTCGCTTACTTTACCTTTTAAATTCAATTCAGGTAGTTCAAACATCTCGGCTCCTTAAATCCGCCATGGTGATTTTAGATGTATAGAAGTCTAAATCACATAAAAAAATAGTTCAATACGCAGAGTACGCCCTACGTTATTTAATTAACAACTAAAAAGCACCTAAAACGGTGGCTTTTCAATCAAAAGAACAGCTTATTTTACTGTCGATAGGTACTCAGCTATCGCTGTTAATTCGGCATCAGAAACATTGGCAACCATTGCTTTCATCGCCGCAGACATGCCGTTGCTCCTTTTACCTGATTTGATGTCCTTCATTTGAGCCAGCAAATACTCTTTACTTTGCCCATTTACTTTCGGATATAAAGGCATAATAGGTGCTTTACCTTCAGCTCCATGGCAAGTTTGACAGAGTTTTGCTGTATACAAAGCTTTACCATCGGCAGCCGCAGCGGTGCCTGAAAGTAAAGTGATGGTTGCTATGCCGGACGCGATTACGAGTTGCTTTAGTTTAGTCATATCGTTTCTCTTATTTGACGGTTATTTAACCAGTGTAGTAGACCAAATGCTTCTCTACACAATTACTTATCCAGATTAGAAAGCGAACCTAACCAGTAAAAGAAACGAGCTAATCAATTTACCAAGTCAAATCGTCAGGCACTTCATACCCTGCATACGGGTCGTCTTCATCAACTTGGTTACTACTGTCTTCAACATGGAAAACAATGTACTTTTCGTCTACTTCTGCAACTTTTCTAGCTGGTTCATCTTCTAGAACATAAAACTGCCCTTCAAGCACACAAATTGCCAATCGCCCTTTTGACAAAGCTTGCTGAGTTTTTTCGTTTACATCCAGCTCTTTAATTTTGCTTTCGTAAGTGAAATTAAATGTTCTGTCGCCCTTAATTTCATCTTGGTTATGGTGCTCTAAGATTTGCTTGACGCGAGCAACTTGCTCTCGCTCTTTCAAGTCATCTTGCTTTGCTTTATTTAACGCTTCAGCTTTTTGTTGCTGTGCGAGTTTTGTCTGCTCTATATGTTTTTGCAGATCCGTTTGGTCGCTAGTCGCGCCTTTCTTTTTCTTCTTTTTCTGTTGTTTGCGCTTTTCCGTTTTAGCGACTTTCATCTTGTGCTCGGTCGTCAAACCTGCTTTTAAAAGCTGATCCTGTAGAGAACCCATAATGCCACTCCATCAATCTAAACTTGCAGCCATTTTAATAAAAAAATTAGTAAATCTCTAAACAATTTCACCAACTGACGGCAAGTTTAAATACACTTTGATGGTTTTTTTGTTTTTTAACTCGGACCTCAGCATAAAATCTACCAAAGTGAAGAATAAAATTTATGATGCACAACAAGTTTTTATTACATATATGCAGATTTATTGCGTCAAAAGTAGATAATTAGATTGGTAATTTTACTGAAAGAATAAGAATGTCCATATTTCATCTAATGCTTTGCTCTGTGGCTACATTTTTTGTGCTCTATGCACCACAGCCACTGCTTGCGCAATTCGCTCAGCAATATGCCATAACGCCCGCTAAGACCGGCTTATTAATGACTGTGACAATGCTCCCTTTAGCAATTGCACCAATCTGCTATGGGTTGCTTCTGGCCAATCACTCCAAGTTAAAAATACTCAAAATTTCCATGCTGCTATTAGCTTTTTGTTCTGTATTTATTTCTCTTCAACAGCACTTTGAGCTCTTTTTGCTATTACGCTTTATCGAAGGTTTGCTGCTACCAGCTGCTTTAACAGCAATGACAAGCTACATAGGGCAAACATGGCAAGGACAATGCCTGAGAAAAAACATGACTTGGTACGTTGGCAGCACCATTGCCGGAGGATACTTTGGGCGAATACTCGCCGCAAACTTTGCGGCATGGTGGAGTTGGGAAAGCTTTTACCTATTTAATGCAGCGCTGTTAATATTATTTACCCTATGGATTAAACCCAAAAAAACGCCAGACGTACACGCGCCCCCCCGCCCTTTATCTTCGCCACTTGAGTACTTGCGGCCACTCCAACATAGGCCTTTGCTGCGCCTTTACAGCGCTGTATTTTGTATGTTTTTTTGTTTTTCTGCACTTTTGAATTACCTCCCCTTTATTCTCAGTAATGAGTACAAATTGACAGATCCAAAACTGATTGGTTGGGTATACAGTGGATATTTAGTCGGGGCTTTAATATCGATGAGCACACCTTTTTTACACAAATTACATCCAAATAATTGGGTTGTACTCAGTGCTGTCTTTTGTGTATACAGCGTCAGTTTAATACTCATGCAGTGGCAAAGCTTAGGTATACTTATTACTACCTTCACACTCTTTTGTGCATGCATGTTTATCATTCATGCCAGTGCAGCGCCCTTGGCAAATGAAATCAGCTCCGCTCATACAAGTATCACAAATGGTGCTTATGTATCCTTTTACTATAGCGGTGGTGCGCTTGGGTCATTTTTGCCGGGGCTTATTTATCAAGCTTTTGGGTTACAAGCATTTTTGCTGAGTTTACTACTCGTCTGTGTCATTGGCGGCTATTTAACCTGGCTTAATCATCGTGTAGGCAAGTCGACCCAGTGTGGTTGATGACCTGTTTTAGCCCAAAACTTTTTCAAGTCATCTAGATGAAGCACCCAGGTTTTGTCATTCTCAAAAGGATGGCACTGCCATAAAGGCGTATTTTCCAACGCTTTATCAAGCCACAGCTCCACTTGCTGAGTATCATCATTCTCTATCGCAAGCGCTGAGACACAACCGGGTTTAACTTTTAAGAATTTAGCAAGTCGTTCAGGAGAGCAAAAACCGAGCCGTGACACCCCTTGCTGTTTTGATAGTAATTTTAAATCCAGTTGCTTTTGGGCGAGGGTAATCACGAGGAAGTGTCGTTTCCCATAATTATCTCTCAAAAATAGATTCTTCAGGCCCGTTCCTTCACGCTTTAGGCCAATACTTTTTGCGACATCACAATTGGCCAACGGGGGATGCTCATAACTCAAATAATCTATATTCAGTGCTTGCAAACTTTGCGCAATCTCAGTGTGCGAAGGCAATGTCACAGACAATGCCCTCTCAACTGAACGCTGCGTTGTCGCCAATACACATTGTCAATGTTATAACCGGACTGACAATAAGCTTCTTTTACTAACGTTTCCTCTAACAACTCGACAGCGGTCTCTTCTAGTGCGAGTTTCAATTCTGGCGACTCTTCGACGCGCTTAAATTCTGCAAACTCTTTAAGCTCTTTTTTTGAAACAGGTTTATTTTTAGCCAGCTCCATCCTCGGCGTCGCTTTAACAGTTACAATAAAAGCAAACTCAAAGGCACCTTGGTCGCTTGTTCTTTTGTGAAATGTCTGTTTTTCTATTTCAAAAGCTTCTTCAGGCACTGAAGTACAGGCAACAATCGAGCTCGATAAAAGCAAAATCAATAAACGCTTCATAATCTTCCTAGCTAAAAATTTGTTCCAGTGTATCAAAGCCCAAACCGCTTGTAAGAAAATTTTTTAGCGAAAAAACTTGACGTCGCAACGAAAAGTATTTAAATTGCGCCTCGTCCAAAAGACATGTTGGGGCTATAGCTCAGCTGGGAGAGCGCCTGCCTTGCACGCAGGAGGTCAGCAGTTCGATCCTGCTTAGCTCCACCAATTTCTTTTGCGATATTCCCAAGTAAAGTGGGGCTATAGCTCAGCTGGGAGAGCGCCTGCCTTGCACGCA
>NZ_MAUJ01000019.1 GCF_001696455.1 Pseudoalteromonas luteoviolacea | reverse complement strand
CGGCTTATTCAATTATCAATAAAATCTTAATTATGTTTTCTCTTTTGTGCTTGTTATCAGCTTTAGCAATAGGAATTACTCTATGGTTTGGAAGGAGCCAATGGGCTCTTATCAGCGGAGCACATAGGAGTAATTGTGATAAGCCGTTTTAAGATAATTTTAGTAGGTCTATTTTTATTCAATAGCCATATCGCCAGCAGTAATGAATTAGAAGTACGCTCTAGCGAACAGCTTAAGTGGGGCCCTTTAAACCCCGCAAGGGGTGCCGCCAGCCCTCAAGCTGCTGACTTATGGGGCGATCGTAAAAGCAGTTCAGCCACAGGCTTTTTGGTTAAGTTTAAGCCGGGTTTTGAATCGCCACCACATATTCATAATGTGACTTATCGAGGGGTTGTTATTGAAGGGCTTATTCACAATGATGATCCAGAAGCCACAGCCGCGTGGCTACCGGCCGGATCTTTTTGGACGCAGCCTGCTGGTGAAGCACACATTACCGCAGCAAAAGGGACGCACAGTATTGCCTACATTGAGATTGATAATGGCCCTTATTTGGTGCATCCAAAAGAGCAAGCGTTTGATAATGGTGAGCGAGCCGTGAATGTGGATCAATCAAACCTAGTTTGGCTTGGTGCGAATGACATCAAATGGATTGATACTCCGCAAGATATCAAACGCGCATTTTTGTGGGGAAGTACCTCTAAAGGCCAGTTTAATGGTAGCTTCATTAAGCTTCCAAAAGGCTTTCTCGGACAGATAAAAAGTGAAGGAAGCGTCTTTCATGCTGTTGTGATTAGTGGTCAATTAAAACCTATTAATCAGCAAACAATGCTTAACCCCGGTAGTTATTTTAGTCACGCAGGTAATGCGTCACATATTGGTGCGGTCAGTGATGAAGTGATAATTTATGTTCGTACTAATGGCAGACTTCATATTTTAAGTAGTAAATAATGCAATGTACTTGCTGTTTATTTTTGTAATCTTAAAAGCGATATATTAATTGTTTTGTCAGCCAGCTGCTTTGCCTACTGCTATAGTCACCTTTGGGCCCTCGATAGAGTGCCCATTTTATCTGTAAACAAGTATTTAGCCCAGTGACGACTTGTTGGCTGCAAGGTATTTATAATAGTAACTCGTGCTATGTAATTGCCCCGACGTGTCAGATACGTAGTAAGGGATCTGCCCAACTTTGGTGTACCCTGTTGAATGATAAAACTGCTCAGCTTTGTCACCACTTTGAGTATCTAAAACCAACAGTTGAACACCCTGTTGCAACGCATCTGACTCAACATATGCCATCAGTTTTGAAGCATATCCTTGACGGTGCGAGCCTGGATGAACGAGTAATTTTTCAACCTCTGCGCGATGACGGGCATTTTGTTTTTGGCACAATGCCAGCTGCACTGTGGCATGTATCTCATTGTCATCATAAAGCACATATAACAATTTTTGATTATTGCTAATATCTCGTGCCACCATTTTCCAGTATAGAGCCAACTCACAGGCTTTGGCTGGCGCGTAAAAGCCCAAAGAGGCCCCCTGATTAATGCAAGCACTTAAGAGCGTGTGTAAACTCTCAATGATTGGCTGTTCTAATAGAGCAATGCGTTCAATTGTTATCACTTGGTCACCATGCACTTTAACTCAGCGATATGCGCATCTAAATCAGAAAGCTGTTTAAATAGATTGCTACGTTTGATTTGCAGTTGAGCTAATTGTTGTGCCTGAGTGGCATTGTGCGCGCGCACGGCTTTATATAAACGCTGTTGAGAAATATGGCATGATTTGGCACTTTCGCTAATGCTTAGTCCTTTTTCGTTTACCATTTGTATTGCTCGGCGCAAATTATTTTGTTTGTTTAAAGTCGTTATATCCATGGGAGGCCCTTTTTCACTTGTTAGAAAAATAACGAGAAGAAAGATTAGTGCCATATTTCAAGTGCAATAAAATCAGTTAGATATATTTTTCAATATGTGAGTTTTGAGCCATAAAGGTGCTTTGTCTCCAGACTTGCACCAAAGTGGGGGCATGGATTGGTTGGTTTTTTCGCTCTATTAACTCAAAACTAGAAGAATGCTTTTTCCATTTTAGAAGACAAGTAACTTTTGGCATTTGTAAAAAATACCAAGAGTAATAATAAGCCAACGAACAACCATACAGGGGTATGTCCTTGTTTACTAAAAAAACTATGGCCGGATATCAGTTTTAATTCTGTACTGAGTACCTCACTGGCAAACTGCGGTATCGTGACCTGTTGTTGAGATAGCGGATCATACACGCCGCTTATCCCATTATTTGTCACCCGCACCATGGGCCTTTGCAGCTCTAATGCGCGCATTCTTGCAATTTGCATATGTTGATGCGGGCCATGCGAGTCGCCAAACCATGCGTCATTACTGACTGTAAATAAGATATCTGACTCATGGGTATAGTTACCACGTACCAGCTCGCTAAATGCAATTTCATAGCATATTGCGGGTAACACATGAAGACCATTGGCAAGCAAGTTATTTTGTACTGCATCCCCACGAGAAAAAGAGGACATCGGCAGGTCGAATAGTGGGGCAAGCGGTCTTAACACATCCTCAAAGGGCACAAACTCCCCGATGGGCAGCAATTGGTGTTTTTGATAGCGATTGCGATGCAGGTATCGATAATGACCCTCTTGATCATCACGCTGCTTTTTGCCGAGTACGATAAGGGTGTTGTATACATTGCGTGTATCAAACTGGTAGTCTGGGATCCCGGTTATCAATGCGGTGTTATTGAAGGCCGCTGCTTTATCTAAATTGATTAAATAGTCGAACGCATAGTCTTCAATCTCAGGGATAGCCGCTTCAGGCCAAACAACCAAGTCAACGTCTGCCCAATTAGGTCTGGTCATGTCTTGGTATTTAGACATAGTTGGCCAAAACTGCTCTGGGGCCCAGCGTAGGCTCTGTTCAATATTGCCCTGTACCAGCAAGGTTTTAAGTTGTTGGCCACTGTAGCGATTATCTGTGCTGTACGCACTGAAAAGATACAATAAAGCGATAGGAGTGAGTGTCACCATGACACTTTTATAGTGCCTGTATCTAAGCAGCCAGTATCCGGCATAGCCAAGTGCAACACAGATGAGCGTCAAGCCAAATTCGCCTATCCAAGGTGCCAAGCTATTGAGTGGCGAATCTGTCAGTGTGTAGCCAAAGCTGAGCCAAGGAAACCCTGTCAGCAGGGTACCTCGAAGGTACTCTGTGATTGCAAATCCACTGATGAGTAATGCCAATCGTTGCCAGTGAGACTTGCTATAGCGATTTGCAAAAGCAAAAGCCAGTGCGGGGTAAATGGCTAAATAAGCACACAGGAACGCCATTGCAAGCAAAGAGAGTGCAATTGGCAGCCCGCCAAATTGTGCAATAGAAACATGGACCCAGCTAATACCTAGCGCGAACCAACCAAATCCAAACAAAAAACCATATTTAGCGGCTTGTTTGGGGGTGGGTTGATCGGTGACATAAATTGCTATTATCAAGCAGACAAATGTGAGGGGCCACAGGCCAAATGGCGCATAGGCGAGTGTAAGCGCACAGCCTGCAATAAGAGCAAGCCATGCGTTTTTATCTTTACATAGGGTAGTGAGCTTATTCAGTTGTGTCTTCAACATGCTCAGTTTTAGGCACCGTTACTTGCAATTGCAAAATACGGCGATTGTCAGAATTGGTTACTTTAAACTGCAACGGTTCGACATCAATGGTTTCACCTTTGCTTGGCATATGACCAAACGCATGCAAGATAATACCACCGATAGTATCCGCTTCTTGGGTGTCATATTCTGTTTTAAAGTACTCGTTAAACTCTTCAAGTGGCGTGAGCGCCTGCACATTAAATACATGCTTAGAAAGTTGACGTATATCTTGTTGCTCATCTTCATCGTCGTGTTCATCTTCGATTTCACCCACGATGGTTTCGAGAATATCTTCAATGGTAACTAAGCCTGATACACCACCATATTCATCAATTACGATAGCCATGTGATATCGCTTTTGTCTGAATTCATTAAGTAAAGTATCAACCCTTTTGCTTTCGGGTACTACAATAGCCGGACGTAAGTACTCTTTGATTGCAGGCAGTGAGCCATTACGCTTGAGAATTAAAGGTAAAAGATCTTTTGCGAGCAATATACCTTCAACATGGTCTTTGTCTTCACAAACCACGGGGAAGCGTGAATGACTAGACTCAACCATCGCTGGTAGTTGAGACTCTAAGTCTTGCTCTACATCAAGCGTTATCATTTGAGAGCGCGGGATCATGATGTCGCGAACTTTGAGCTCAGAAACACTCAAAACACCTTCCATCATGTCTTTAGTCTCAGGGTCGATAAGTGCTCTTTCTTGAGCGTCAGCAATGACTTCTACCAACTCTTCTTTGTTTTGGGGTTCCCCTTGCAGCATCTGAGTGATGCGTCCAAGCCAGTTTCTGCTAGAAGAACCCTGGCTACTTTGCGAGTTATCGTCGCTCATTGTAGTCTTTTACTCCAATTAATTAATGTCATCTCGATATGGGTCAGCAATGCCCAAATCGGCTAAAAATTCTTTTTCAAGACTTTCCATTTCCATGGCGTCTTGTTCATTTATATGGTCAAAGCCCAACAAATGCAAGCACCCATGAATGACCATATGAGCAAAATGATCATGGAAAGATTTTTCTTGTTCCTGAGCTTCACGAAAAACCACTTGAGGACAAATAATTAGGTCTCCAACAAGCGGCAATTCAATACCCGGTGGTGCTTCAAAAGGAAATGACAGTACGTTCGTCGGCTTGTCTTTTCCTCTGTATTGGCTATTCAATTCTTGGCTTTCAGTTTCATCAGCAATGCGAATTGTCACTTCAGCATGTTCTCTATACGGAAGTAGCGCTTTTTCAGCCCAGTTTTGAAACTGGCTTTCGCTTGGCAATTCTTTAAACTCACAGGCGAGCTGTAAATCTACATCAACACTCATGATTCTGGACCTTGTTGTTCAGCTGCTTGCTGTCTTGCTCTTTGCTTCGCAACTTTTTCTTGACGCTCTTGCTCTTCTTTCTCTTCGTATGCTTCCACAATTCGTGCCACAACTGGGTGACGGACAACATCATGTGACTTAAAGAAGTTGAATGAGATTTCATCTACATTACTGAGTACTTCTATCGCGTGACGTAATCCTGAGCGCGCTCCACGGGGTAAATCAACCTGTGTGATATCTCCGGTGATGACCGCTTTTGAGTTGAAGCCAATACGCGTCAAAAACATTTTCATTTGTTCTGTTGTGGTATTCTGGCTTTCATCGAGAATGATAAAGGCATCATTTAAAGTTCGTCCACGCATATAAGCAAGAGGGGCAACTTCTATGACATTTTTTTCGATTAAACGTTCAACTTTTTCAAAACCCAGCATCTCAAACAATGCGTCATAAAGCGGGCGTAAGTATGGATCAATCTTCTGTGTTAAGTCACCTGGCAAAAAGCCCAGCTTTTCACCTGCTTCGACTGCAGGACGAGTCAAAAGAATACGTCTTATCTCTTGACGCTCTAATGCGTCTACGGCAGCAGCAACGGCTAAATAGGTTTTACCTGTTCCCGCAGGACCAATACCAAAGCTGATATCGTGAGTCAGAATATTTGCAACATACTGGCTTTGATTCGGGTTTCTCGGTTTAACTACGCCACGACGTGTTTTAATAAAGACTTCTTTTTCCCACACATTAGGCGTGTCTTGTTCAAGGCAATTCGCTTCGGTGATTGCCAAATGCACGTTGTCTGGCTCAATATCTTTGGCTTTACCTTTTACAGGTTGAGTATCAACGTACAGAGACTTTAAAATATCGACCGCAGCTTTGGCTGTGATTTGATTACCTGTGACTTTAAACCAGTTATCTCTGTGAGCAACTTCGACGCCAAGTCGGCGTTCTATTTGTTTTAAGTTATCGTCAAAAGGGCCACAAAGAGAAGATAGGCGGTTGTTGTCGGCAGGTTCTAGATAAAACTCAATATTTTTTACTTGATTGCTCAAAATGACTTCCTAAGATTGAATGCGCCAGCAAGGAGCTGGCGCAAAACGTTCGTTCTATGGAGTGAAGGTAGCAACACCTAACTCGTTAGCTTCAGGTTCCGATGGTGCGCGATTTAAAATGTCCGATGGGGCAACATCACGACGCAAATCCATCTCAGCTTCGGTTCTGAGCAATTCACCGCGAAGTGAATTTGGTAGCGCCTCTGTAATACGTACATCAACAAATTGACCGATCACTGAATGTGGCCCTTCAAAGTTAACCACGCGGTTATTTTCAGTACGTCCACGTAGCTCCATTGGGTTTTTCTTAGATGGGCCTTCCACTAAAATACGTTGCTCAGTATCAAACATCTTGCGGCTAATATCTTGTGCCATTTGGTTGATACGATTTTGTAAAATGTAAAGGCGCTCTTTTTTCTCTTGCTCAGGTACATCGTCAGGCAAGTCTGCGGCTGGCGTACCAGGGCGAGCAGAATAAATAAAGCTAAAGCTCATATCAAAGCCAATGGCATTGATAAGGTTCATTGTTTCTTCAAAGTCCGCCTTAGATTCACCTGGGAAGCCGATGATGAAATCTGAGCTCATGCTCAAATTAGGACGCACTTTGCGAAGCTTTCTGATTGTTGACTTGTACTCAAGGGCCGTGTGGCCGCGCTTCATCAGGTTAAGTACGCGGTCAGAACCACTTTGAACTGGTAAATGTAGGTGATCTACAAGCTCTGGCACATCTTTGTACGCTTCGATGATATCTGGCGTAAATTCCACAGGGTGTGATGTTGTGTAGCGAATACGGTCAATACCGTCAATCGCAGCAACATAACGCAGTAAATCTGAGAAATAACAGATCTCACCGTCGTGCATTTCACCACGGAACGCATTCACGTTTTGACCTAGTAGGTTGACTTCACGAACACCTTGTTCGGCAAGTTGAGCAACTTCTAAAATGACATCGTCAAGTGGGCGACTCACTTCTTCACCACGTGTGTATGGCACCACGCAGAAAGTACAGTATTTAGAGCAACCTTCCATAATCGATACAAAGGCGGTAGGCCCTTCAGCTTTTGGCTCTGGTAAACGATCGAACTTTTCAATTTCTGGGAATGAAATATCGACCACTG
Organism: Pseudoalteromonas luteoviolacea; assembly: GCF_001696455.1. GTDB lineage: Bacteria > Pseudomonadota > Gammaproteobacteria > Enterobacterales > Alteromonadaceae > Pseudoalteromonas > Pseudoalteromonas luteoviolacea_C. The sequence goes on along the minus strand of NZ_MAUJ01000019.1, from coordinate 35,036 downwards.
AGCCTTCTTTACCCTGTACTTGTTTGATCATTTCCGGTAGGCGATGCAGTGTTTGCGGGCCAAATACAATATCAACAAAAGGGGCACGTTGACGGATAGTGTCACCCTCTTGAGAAGCCACGCAGCCACCGACACCAATAACCAAGTCAGGGTTATCTTCTTTTAGTAATTTCCAGCGACCTAATTGGTGGAAAACTTTTTCCTGCGCCTTTTCACGAATTGAACAGGTATTGAGTAGGATCACATCCGCCTGCTCAGCCTCTTCTGTCAGCTGATAGCCATTGGTGGAGTCTAGTAGATCCGCCATTTTCTGGGAGTCATACTCATTCATTTGACAGCCCCAGGTTTTGATATGCAATTTTTTACCCATTGAAATAAAGCCTCGTTTTCAATTCGATGATAAGCACAACGCCTCGCCAGTTAATAAAATACCCCTATAACTGACTTACACTTACTAAAATAGCTTAAAAAGAGGCGTATTTTATATGACCTGTAGTCACTAGCCAAGTATAGATTTCATCTTTCAAAGTGGGGATCAATGACGGGTGTAATTATTCAGCTACAATCGTCGGAAGAGATCTTTTTTCTAGGATTTAAGATACAATGTATATACACCAAAAAATGTAGGCAAATTTATGAAAAATAACGTGTTGATAGTCGGTGGGGGCATGGTAGGTGCCGCGGCAGCGGTAGAGCTAGCGCGCCAAGGTTGCCAAGTCACTGTCATTGAGAATAATCCGATAGATGCGAGGGCGGTACTTGAAGGAGAGCAAGTAGATATTCGAGTATCGGCAATCAACCGTTTTTCGGAGGCATTACTAGATAAATTGGGTGCGATGGATTTAATTCGATTGAGTCGCAATGCACCATATCATCAATTAGAAGCCTATGAGCAGGGCAGTGAACACTTGCTGTTTGACAGAGAAGAGGTCTCAACGTCGCATTTGGGGCACTTGGTTGAAAATAGCATTATACAAGCCGCTTTGTGGTCTCAATTTGAAGAAAACAATATTCAGGTTGTTGAGGTTAAAGACGCCCCAATAGCCGTTGAGCAGCACCTAAGCAGTATTGAACTAGTCTACCCAGAGCAAAGGTTTACAGCGGATCTCTTGATCGCTGCTGATGGAGGGCGCTCGCAGCTCAGACATTTAGCTGGTATTGGTGTTACCGGCTGGCAATACCAGCAACACTGCATGGGGATTTTGATTAAATTAGATGCCCCGCAACAGGTTAAAACATGGCAGGAATTTAAACCGACAGGCCCAATTGCATTTTTGCCGATGCAAGCGCCTTATGCCAATCTCATCTGGTATCACCACAGCTCAGAGCTTAAGCGTTTGCAAACGCTCTCTAACGAAGCGCTTAAAGAAGAGGTGCTTTCACAGTTCTTTGACCTACCAGGAGATTTCACAATCGAACAGCGCGCTGTTTTCCCACTTGCGCGTCAACACGCTAATCAATACAGCAAGGGGCGATTGGTGTTGGTTGGAGATGCTGCCCATACGATCAACCCACTGGCTGGGCAGGGTGTTAATCTTGGATTTAAAGATGTTGCTGCATTAGGTGGTTGCTTACAAGGGGGTGATGATGTGGGTGAGTTATCTCAATTACATCAGTATGAAAAAATGCGCCGCAAAGATAACTTATTAATGATGAGCATGATGGATGCCTGCTACTTTGGTTTTTCAAACGAGTTAAAGCCTCTCAAATCACTACGCAGCTTGGCATTAACGCTCGCGAATAAAGCCGGCCCACTTAAAAGAGAAGTATTAAAGCATGCAATGGGTGGCAGTTTTTAAGTAATGTAAGTTTTTAAGTTTTGAAGAGAGGGAGCGAATGAGCTTCCTTTTTTATTGCGCAAAGGGGTGATTAAACAACACTATGAGGCTTTAAATTACTTTATAAGTAAACGAAAAAATGAATTTGAGAAGGTATCGAATAAAGTGATTGATAGTAACAGGAATAAAGGGAGTGCATTAAAGTAAGAAGATATTTAAACATGGTGCGGAAGGAGAGACTTGAACTCTCACATCCGAAGATACTGGAACCTAAATCCAGCGCGTCTACCAATTCCGCCACTTCCGCAATGTTTAATAATTATCTTATAGAAGATAATTGGCTGGAGTACCAGGATTTGAACCTGGGAATGGCGGGATCAAAACCCGCTGCCTTACCGCTTGGCGATACTCCAACTAGGTAGTCGATTATTTTAGTTCTTATCGAGAACATGGTGCGGAAGGAGAGACTTGAACTCTCACATCCGAAGATACTGGAACCTAAATCCAGCGCGTCTACCAATTCCGCCACTTCCGCAATATTTTATCTCTAAAGAGAGATGGCTGGAGTACAGGATTTGAACCTGGGAATGGCGGGATCAAAACCCGCTGCCTTACCGCTTGGCGATACTCCAACAAAAATTTCAAATCTAATTTGTTGGTCCCATGATTTGAATCTGGGGGTGGATGAGTGAGGGATCAAAACCTCTCTCTTCTGTCCTTACCGCTTTGCGATACTCCAACAATGGTAGTCGATTATTTTAGTTCTTATCGAGAACATGGTGCGGAAGGAGAGACTTGAACTCTCACATCCGAAGATACTGGAACCTAAATCCAGCGCGTCTACCAATTCCGCCACTTCCGCATGTATTTTCTTTTTAAGAAAATGGTGGCTATGCCCTGATTTGAACAGGGGACCCCATCATTATGAGTGATGTGCTCTAACCAGCTGAGCTACATAGCCATTGGCTGGAGTACCAGGATTTGAACCTGGGAATGGCGGGATCAAAACCCGCTGCCTTACCGCTTGGCGATACTCCAACGAAACGATTATTTTAGTTCTTATCGAGAACTTGGTGCGGAAAGAGAGACTTGAACTCTCACATCCGAAGATACTGGAACCTAAATCCAGCGCGTCTACCAATTCCGCCACTTCCGCACATCAGGTAGTTAGTTTTAAAGTTGCTAATCAACTTGAAAAAGCATGGTGGCTATGCCCTGATTTGAACAGGGGACCCCATCATTATGAGTGATGTGCTCTAACCAGCTGAGCTACATAGCCATCTCTTTTTCGTTTATCACCATCGCTGGTGCGGGGCGTATTATGCGTATATGCCCCCATGCCGTCAACACCTTTTTTTGAAAAAATCTCTTATCACAGATTGTTTGCAGATAAATTAAGCGAAACGGCCTGTTTTTATACCAAAACAAATCTAAAAGTACAAACTAGATTAACGATAAGTACTAAAAAGTCATCGCTTCAATAGGAAATTGAATATAGGGGCGCGCGTGATTTTTTGCACGCAAGAGATTTTTGTGGGCTTAAAAACGAAAAAAGCTCCAATAAAAAGGAGCTTTTTTGACATACGTATAATTGAGCGTTTATACGTTGAATAGGAAGTTCATTACATCACCATCTTTTACGATGTAATCTTTACCTTCTTGACGCATTTTACCCGCATCTTTTGCACCACTTTCGCCTTGGTACTCTATGTAGTCGTCAAAGCCGATAGTTTGCGCACGAATAAAGCCTCGTTCAAAGTCTGTATGGATCTTACCCGCTGCTTGTGGTGCAGTTGCGCCTACAGGAATCGTCCAAGCTCGCACTTCTTTGACACCCGCTGTAAAGTAAGTTTGTAACTTGAGTAGCTCGTAACCGCCACGAATCACTAGGTTAAGACCTGGCTCTTCAAGGCCAAGATCAGCCATGAATTCAAGCTTGTCTTCTTCTTCAAGTTCAGAAAGCTCAGATTCAATCGCAGCACATACAGGGATAACAACAGCGTCTTCTTCAGCTGCGATCTCACGTACTTTGTCGAGGAATGGGTTATTTTCAAAACCATCTTCAGTAACGTTTGCGATATACATCGTTGGCTTGATAGTTAAGAAGTTAAGCGGCTTAATCGCAACTAGCTCTTCTTTAGTTAGCTCTAAAGAACGCAGTGTTAAACCTTCATCAAGGTGTGCTTTCACTTTTTCTAACACTTCGTTTTGGAATTTAGCTTCTTTATCGCCGCCTTTTGCTTTCTTAGCATTACGCTGCGCTGCGCGATCTGCCGCTTCCATATCAGCCAAAACAAGTTCGGTGTTGATTACGTCGATATCATCGGCAGGGTTTACCTGACCTGAAACGTGTACGATATTTTCATCTTCAAAACAGCGAACAACATGGCCAATAGCATCAGTTTCACGAATATTGGCTAGGAACTGGTTACCTAGGCCTTCACCTTTTGATGCACCTTTTACCAAACCTGCAATATCAACAAACTCCATTGTGGTTGCAATGGTTTTTTGCGGATTAACAATCGCAGCCAGTTGATCTAGACGCGGGTCCGGAACGGCAACAACGCCTGTGTTTGGTTCGATTGTACAAAACGGAAAGTTTGCGGCTTCGATTCCCGCTTTAGTTAATGCATTAAATAGGGTTGATTTACCAACGTTCGGTAAACCCACAATGCCACATTTAAAACCCATAATTTTGAACCTTCAGTTAATCAAATTGTTGCCGTATGAATATGTCTTACGGCTTAAATGAATGTAGTCTGTTTTGTGCTTTTAACACACCGTCTTTCGCTAAAATTTCCATGCAGCGAACTGCTTCATCAACGACCGCATCAATTTTTTCTTGGTCAGCTTTGGGTGCTTTACCCAGAACCCAGCCCGTGACTTTATCTCGGTGACCTGGGTGACCAATGCCTATTCGTAAGCGCATAAATTCTTTGTTGTTGCCAAGCTTAGAAATAATGTCTTTCAAGCCATTATGTCCACCATGGCCACCGCCTTTTTTAATTTTGGCGATACCAGGGTCCATATCCATTTCGTCATGTGCAACGAGAATGTTTTCGGCTGGAATTTTAAAAAAGTTTGCAAGGCTTGAGACTGCTTTGCCACTTAAATTCATATAAGTGGTGGGAATAAGCAATTTGAATTCTTGGTTATTGATAAGTACTTTGCCTGTCAGGCCATGATACTTAGAGTCAGGTTTGAGAATGCAATTGTAGCGTTTTGCCAGTTCTTCTACGAACCACGCACCGGCATTGTGACGAGTGTTTGCATATTCGGGGCCTGGATTAGCCAGGCCCACAAGCATTTGAATATTATTCAAGGTGTTAACACCTTAAAAATTACTCAGCAGCTTCTTCAGCTTCTTCTTCAGAAGCAGCGCCTTTAGGAGCGTTCAAAGTAACAACAGCTTGGTCGTGGTCCGCACCTTTAGCTAGTTCTACTGAAACAACACCTGCAGGTAGTACAACGTCAGAAAGGTGTACAGTTGCACCTACTTCTAGCGCAGCAACATCAACTTCTACGAACTCAGGAAGCTGAGCTGGTAGACAAGTGATTTCGATTTCTGTTACGTGGTGAGCAACAGTGTTACCGCCTTTAGTAGCAGCTTCTTCGTTGATGAAGTGTACTGGTACCTTAGTGTGGATCTTCTGAGAAGCATCAACACGTTGGAAGTCTAAGTGAGTGATCTTAGGCTTGTACGGGTGACGCTGGATGTCTTTAACGATAGCTTCAACAGACTCACCGCCAATGTTTAGCGTAAGGATGTGAGTGTAGAAACCTTCGTCTTCTTGCATGTGGATCACTTTGTTGTGATCAAGAGTAAGAGAAACAACTTCTTTACCTAAACCGTAAAGGATTGCAGGAACTTTCTCAGCGCGACGTAGGCGGCGGCTCGCACCAGTACCTAATTCTACGCGTACTTCAGCGTCTAAAACGTATTGTGACATAACTGTCTCCAAAATATATAAAGTTAATAATGTCAGAAAACTCGCGACCAAATTTTCTGGCGTATACCTATCAAGCTCACAAATTGTAGGCTCAATAGGTAAAAAAGGCGCGCTAATATAGCACTATCATGGTTAGATTAAAACCATTAGGGCAATAAAAAAGCACCAATAGGTGCTTTTTTATTTATTCCTGCAATGAATTAGTGTTCGAACATTGCTGAAATTGATTCTTCATTGCTGATACGGCGGATTGTTTCAGCCATCATATCAGCTAAGGTTAATACTTTAACCTTATCAAGTGCGCGTAATTCGTCTGATAATGGAATTGAGTCAGTTACAATGACTTCGTCAATAACAGAGTTGCGTAGGTTTTCAGCTGCGTTGCCAGAAAGTACTGGGTGAGTAGCGTACGCAAATACACGCTTCGCGCCGTGCTCTTTAAGTGCCGCGGCTGCTTTACATAACGTACCACCAGTGTCGATCATGTCGTCAACGATGATACAGTCACGACCTTCTACGTCACCAATAATGTGCATGACTTGAGAAACGTTTGCTTGTGGACGACGCTTGTCGATGATCGCAAGGTCTTTGTCGTCAAGAAGCTTCGCAATAGCGCGTGCACGCACAACGCCACCGATGTCTGGTGATACAACAACAACATCGTCGAAATCACGCTCTTTCATGTCTTCGATAAGCACAGGGCTACCAAATACGTTGTCCACAGGGACATCGAAGAAACCTTGAATTTGTTCTGCATGTAGATCCACAGTTAAAACGCGGTCAACACCTACACTTGATAGGAAGTCTGCTACCACTTTTGCAGTGATTGGCACACGTGCTGAACGAACGCGGCGGTCTTGACGTGCATAACCAAAGTATGGGATCACTGCTGTGATACGGCCAGCAGAAGCACGACGTAGTGCATCAACCATAACGATAAGCTCCATCAGGTTATCGTTTGTTGGTGCACAAGTTGATTGAATAATAAAGACGTCTGAACCACGTACATTTTCATTGATTTGAACGCTGATCTCACCGTCACTAAAACGGCCTACAACGGCATCACCTAACTCAATAAATAAACGTTTTGCAACTTTTTGAGCTAGCTCGGGTGTTGCGTTACCAGCGAAGAGCTTCATGTCGGGCACGGTAGGGTTCCTCAGGCACTGAATTTTTGGACTAACATGCAAAGACTTAAATAGCACAGTCAATACAGGCTAACTTAAACTAATTTACTTCTCTTTGTTTAGCCACGTAGCGAGTTGCTTGTGAGTAATCGATTCACTTGCACTTTTTGCTACAAAGCCTTGCCAAGAAGCTGGTATATCTTGGAGTACACGCTGTGCTGTTTGCTCGTCATCAAATGTGGCAAAGCAGCAACTTCCAGTTCCAGTCATTCTTGACGGCGCATATTTTAGCAACCACGTCAGGGTCTTTTCAACCTCAGGGTAAAGCTTTTTAACTAACTCTTCACAGTCATTGCGAGTTTCGGCCATACTCCACGGTGCTTTTAGTTTAGGTGTACTGCGTGGTAAAGCCGGATCTGTGAACACTTTTGCCGTGCTGACATGCACACCTGGGGCGATAACTAAGTACCATTTATCAGCCTGTTCATATGTGGTTAATTGTTCTCCAACCCCTTGAGCTAGTGCCGTTTTCCCATTAATGAAAACGGGCACATCGGCACCGAGTTGTAAACCAATAACCGCCAACTCAGCTAACGATAATTGACAATTCCACAATACATTGAGAGCGAGTAACGTTGTTGCTGCATCCGATGAACCGCCACCAACTCCTCCGCCCATGGGTAAGTGTTTAGTTAAATGTACAGTTACACCTTTTTTCAAGGTTCGGTATGTTCGCAAAGACATCGCGGCTTTGTAGATTAAGTTGTCTTCTTTGGGAATGCCATCAACATCGCCTGATATGTTGATAGAGTCTGATTCTGTCAACTCAAATGTCAGTTCATCACCAAAGTCTAGCATAGTGAATAAACTTTCAAGTTCGTGATAACCGTCTTCTCTTCTGCCATTTATATGTAAAAACAGGTTTAATTTGGCCGGTGCTGTCAGTGTTAATTTGTTCATTTATGTATCAAAGTGCCATGCGTTTATTTGAATTTTTATTGATATATCTTGATGTGAAAGTGTAAGTCGCGCAGGTAATGTTAGCCCATCAAAGTTGCGATATCGTTGGTACTTAATGGTCCACACCTTGCCTTGTTCGTCTTGCCAGCTAGCTTCGCTGATATTACCTTGCACATCAAGTTCATAATGATCATTTAGGCGAGTCGCTGTGAACCAATTAGGCGCCTGTTTAATAGGCAGTTGCCACCCACTGATCCGTTCAATAAGCGGGCCGCTTTCAGGTCCGGTGTAAGGTTTACCATCTACGATAATTTCACTGTGGTGGGCGAACTCAGTCATTTTTAAAACTTGCGTGCCGATAAAACTAGACAGTGTTAGTGATTGCTTGTCGTTTTGTAATTGCCAATTAAAATTAACGGATTGGCGATCATCGTCGGATATAAAGGCAATTTTGCCTCGTGCTTGCCAGACGTTGAACGTATTTAGGGTGTTTAGGGTCGCTTGTCCCTGAACTGGGCTCTTAGGTGACTGCGCACATCCACCTAGAAATAAAAAAAACATGAGCAAAATCAAATGAATTTGTTTCAAATGGGGTTCCTTACTTTCCATATTCGGTTGATTTTTGGTAAAATTGGCCGCTTTAAAGCAGGGCTCGGGCAACACTGGCATTTATGACCATCATCGCACTAGGTATTAATCACAAAACCGCTTCAGTTGAATTACGTGAAAAAGTCGCATTTTCACCAGAGCAATTGTCGAGAGCTTTAGAGCAGCTTAATAAGCTATCAGCGTTTCACGAATCTGTGATTGTGTCTACCTGTAACCGTACCGAAATCTATTGTAGCCTCGAGCAAGATAATTCCCAAGCACTACTCAGTTGGCTTGCTGAATTTCATCATATCGAAGAGCAAGAGCTTGCAGAGAATGTGTATATTCACCAAAACCAAGACGCCGTGAACCACCTAATGCGAGTTGCATGTGGCTTAGACTCCTTAGTGCTTGGTGAGCCGCAGATCCTTGGCCAGATTAAACAAGCTTACAACAGCTCCAAAGTACATCATGTGATCCAACCGATGTTTGAGCGTTTGTTTCAAAAAACATTTTCGGTGGCTAAGCAAGTAAGAACAGAAACAGATATCGGTGCCAGTGCTGTTTCGGTTGCTTACGCAGCAGTAAACTTAGCAAAGCACATTTATGGCAAACTCGATAAAACCAGAGTGTTACTGATCGGGGCAGGTGAAACCATCGAATTGGTGGCTAAACACCTATCTCAGCATCACCCACAGCACATTACTGTGGCCAATCGTACCATTGAGCGTGCTAAAAACTTGGCGCAAGAGATTGATGGGAGTGTGATTTCGCTGGCGCAGTTACCAGATGAATTACACCATGCTGATATTGTGATTAGCTCTACCGCGAGTACCTTACCCATCATTGGTAAAGGTGTCGTCGAGCAAGCCTTAAAGCGACGTAAATATCGCCCTATGTTGTTTGTTGATATTGCGGTGCCTAGAGACATTGAAAGTCAGGTGAACGAGTTAGATGCAGCATATCTCTATACGGTTGATGATTTACAAGCAATCGTAAACGAAAATATTGCCAGCCGAGAACAAGCGGCTAAGCAAGCGCAGGATATTATTGACGAGAAAACGCGAGAATTCGCAGACTGGCAACGCTCGTTAAAATCTGTCGATGTTATTCGCCAATACAGAACTTCGGCACAAGAAATAAAAATAGAGCTCGTGGAAAAGGCTGTAAATCAGCTACAATCGGGTAAAGATTCAGAAAAAGTCTTGCTAGAACTGGCAAATAAATTAACTAATCGACTCACTCATGCCCCGACGCACGCTATTCAGAAGGCGGCAAAGGAAGGGGACACTGAGCGATTGGTGTTGCTAAAGCAGGCATTAGGTATTGAACAGGAATAAAATTTAGATGAAAGAGTCTGTCTATCGTAAGTTAGAAAGCTTAGTTGAACGTCATGAAGAAGTAGAGGCGATGCTGGGCGATCCAGAAGTGATTGGCGATCAGAATCGATTTCGTGCACTTTCTAAAGAATACTCAGAGTTAGAAGATGTCGTGAAAACGTTTACGGCGTATCAGCAAGCACAAGAAGACGTTGCTACCGCAGAAGAAATGCTTAAAGACTCTGATCCAGATATGCGTGAAATGGCGCAAGAAGAGTATAAAGAAGCCAAAGCTGCCATTTCAGAGCTTGAAGATCAGTTACAAGTACTCATGTTACCGAAGGATCCTAAAGACGATAATAACGTTTACCTTGAAGTGCGTGCAGGTACTGGTGGTGACGAAGCGGCGATTTTTGCCGGGGACCTATTCAGAATGTACAGCCGTTACGCTGAAACACAGAAGTGGCAAGTTGAAATTGTCAGTGCAAATGAAGGCGAACATGGCGGTTATAAAGAAGTCATTGCCAATATTAAAGGTGATGGCGTGTACGGCAAACTGAAGTTTGAATCAGGCGCGCACCGTGTGCAACGTGTACCTGAAACTGAATCGCAAGGCCGTGTACATACATCCGCATGTACCGTTGCGGTGATGGCTGAAATCCCAGAAGCGGAAGCCATCGAAATAAACCCTTCTGATCTTAAGGTTGATACCTTCAGAGCATCGGGAGCCGGTGGTCAGCACGTTAACAAAACAGATTCTGCCATTCGTATTACACACATTCCAACAGGTGTCGTTGTTGAATGTCAGGATGAGCGTTCGCAGCATAAGAACCGTGCCAAAGCACTTTCAGTACTCGGTGCTCGATTACAGCAAGCGGAAGATGAAAAGCGTCAAGCTGCGGAAGCAAGTGAGCGTCGCAACCTCGTAGGTAGTGGAGATCGTTCAGAGCGTATCCGTACATACAACTACCCACAAGGCCGTATAACGGACCATCGTATAAATTTAACCTTGTATCGACTAAATGAAGTGGTCAGTGGTGAACTTGGGGCGATTATTGATCCTTTACTGCTTGAACACCAAGCAGATCTGTTGGCGGCAATGGGTGACGATTAACGTGACCTGCCCGTCGAATGCCCAAGCACTAGCTTGGGCTACAAAATTACTCGCCAACCTCTCCGACTCCCCAAAACTCGATGCTGAAGTTTTACTACTTCATGTGTTAGATAGACCACGTAGTTATCTGTTCACTTGGCCAGAAGAAGTGTTATCTGAACAACATTACGCAAAGTATAAAGAGTTGCTTGAAAAGCGCTGTGAAGGCCTTCCTGTTGCGCACTTGACTGGTGAGCGAGAGTTTTGGAGCTTACCTTTCTACGTTAATAACAGCACCCTGATCCCGCGCCCAGATACTGAGACGCTTGTCGAGCAAGCATTGGCACTCGAGATACCTAACGATGCCAAAGTTCTCGACTTAGGAACAGGGACTGGGGCCATTGCATTGTCCTTGGCGTCAGAAATGCCTAAATGGCAGTTATGGGCAGTTGATTACTCTGATGATGCAGTCTTGCTCGCGAAGAAAAATCAGCAGCGGCTAGACATTACTAATGCAACGATTTTACAAAGTGACTGGTTTACCAATGTACCAAAGCAGCGCTTTGATCTGATTGTGAGCAACCCTCCGTATATAGAAGAAAACGATGTTCATTTGTCACAAGGTGATGTTCGTTTCGAGCCGCTTTCGGCACTCGTCGCTCCTGAACAAGGCTATGCGGACATACGCCATATTGCTAAAAATGCGCTCGACTACCTGATGATTGGCGGGTATATCATGGTAGAGCATGGTTACGATCAAGGTGTGGGTGTGCAAGAGATTTTTGCACAAATGGGGTATGGCAATATACTTACAATAAAAGATATGGCAGGCTGTGACAGAGTAACATTGGCACAAAAGTTACAATGATGCATAGAATGCAGTAAAAATTTTTAAATTAGCGAGCGTCGAAACAAGCGTTAAGGACTCTATATGGATGATTTTTTGTTTTCAGATGAGCCGACCGATGTCACTGAAACTGAACAAAGTGGCAGTTGGAAAGTAATAATAGTTGACGATGAGCCCGAAGTGCACGCAGTAACTAAACTTGCTCTGAGCGACTTTGAATTTCAAAAGAAGAAGCTTGAGTTTTTGAGTGCTTATTCAGGGGAAGAAGCCAAACAAGTTGTCATGGAACACCCCGACGCAGCTATCGTGTTACTCGATGTTGTGATGGAAACAGATGACGCGGGATTAAAAGTCGCACAGTATATCCGTGAAACTGCCAAGAACAATAACATACGTATTATTTTGCGTACTGGTCAACCTGGCCAGGCTCCTGAGCGTCAAGTCATCGTTAACTACGACATCAATGACTACAAATCAAAAACAGAACTGACAGCGCAAAAGCTATTTACCGTAGTGATGTCTAGCTTGCGCTCATACCGTGACATACTCTCCATCGACCAGTCTCGTCAAGGCCTAGAAAAGATCATTACTGCATCAAGGGATATTTTCGCCACACACTCAATAGAGCAGTTTATTGAAGGTGTGATGCAACAGCTTACGTCGTTACTGGGTACGGTTGATGAGGCAATGTACGCTACGTCATTGGTTGCAAGCAATGAACCAGACTCTAACGGAGAAGCGTTAATCGTCTTTACGGGGCGTGGTGAGTTTGAGAAGTGTGAAGGCAAGCCGATAGAAGATGTGCTTAACGAAGAGCAGTATCAGGCTTGTAAAAAAGCATTGATCGAGAAAACCATAGTCTACAAAGATAACTATTTGTTCTCTTATTGTTCAAGTGAGTACAACCATGCTTCTATGCTGTTTGTCTCTGGTATCCCGGAGTTCTTGACGGATACTCAAAAGCACTTAATTGAAATCTTCTCGCAAAACGTTCAGTTAGCATATGAAAATGTGCAACTACAAGCCGAGATTGAGGATACACAACAAGAGCTGGTTTATCGCTTAAGTGAAGCGTTAGAAATGCGCTCTACTGATTCCGGTAATCATGTAAAGCGAGTCGCGCATATTTGCCATGCGCTTGCTGTGGGGTATGGTTTAAGCAACCGAGAAGCAGATCTGGTGAGAATTGCCTCTCCACTTCATGATGTTGGCAAGGTGGGTATTCCTGATGCTATCTTGAACAAACCGGCCAAGTTAGATGATGATGAGTGGCAGGTAATGCAAACACATGCTAAAAAAGGCTATCAGCTGCTCCGTGATTCAAGAAGAGAAATTGTTAATGCTGGGGCGTTAATTGCTAGAGATCACCATGAGAAGTGGGATGGCACAGGGTATCCAAAAGGTGCAAAAGCTGAAGAAATTCATATTTTCGGCCGTATCGTCGCGTTGGCAGATGTCTACGATGCTTTGAGACATCGTCGCTGTTATAAAGAAGCATGGGATTTACCTGAAGTGGTCGAAGAAATAAACAATCAAAGCGGCAAGCATTTCGACCCCAAATTGGTTGCTGTGTTTAACGACATCATTGAAGATTTGGAAGCAATCCTAACTCGCTTCCCTGATAAATTATGAGGTTAATGTGGATTACATTGCTTTAAAGCACACGCATATGGCGTTTGCACTACTGAGTGTTACGCTATTTTACACGCGTTCAATATCCCGCTTAGTGTCGGGCAAAATCGCCAGCAAAAAAGCGGTATTTATCGCAAGCCATGGCACTGATACCTTATTGCTCATATCTGCGGTTTACCTTGCTGTAATGGCTGGGTTAACACCTTCCACTCAACCGTGGCTAATGGAAAAAATAATTTTGGTATTTGGCTATATTGGGCTGGGGTTGGTGATTGCAAAATCTAAGCAAAAGACGAAGCAAATATGTGCACTGCTTGGTGCTACCATCATTATTGCTGCAATAGGCTATCTAGCAGGAACGAAAAGCGCCTTTATTTTATAACCCCTCTTAAGGCATACAGTACTGTGTGGGCTTTGCGTGTGAAGTTCACACAACGCCTGCCAAAAATAGCACTTGGGAATGCCCCAAAAAATGTTACACTACGTCCTTATTATTTACACGTGGGTTAGCAGTACAGTCTATGACAGATACCTGGTTTGATGAACAACAAGAGTTAGGCATGAATTATTCGGTTCCTGCATTGTTGCGAAGTATATACGCTGAGCAACGTTGGGATGCGCAGGCTGATACTGAGCAAACTCTGTGTTTGCTTGCCGAGCTTGAGCTAGCTATCGAAGAAATGAGTGTAAAAGAAAAGGATTTGCACAAGCGCGTTGACTTACTGTTAGATACCTTTTACACCCAATGGTTATTTAGTGGCACAGGCCAAAAAGTGCCTGAATATTTGCTCAATAACATAAGTTATGTGCTCAAAATGCGCAGCGGAACTAGCACCGCACTTGCCTTACTATTAGCTCACTTGCTGGAGCGCGCTGGGTTTAATGCCACAATTGCACTTCTGCAAAATGAGGTCATGGTGCATGTAGCTTTAAGTAGTGAAGAAGGTTACATCATAGATCCTAGCTCTGGGCAGCAATCTTGGTATATCTCCCCTGAAAATGGTGAAGAGAAAGAGCAAGAACCCATGGAGCTAATCATAGGCGATGAGGCTTTCAAACTTTACTTAGCGCAGCAAAAGTGGTCGTTTATAGCTGCTGAAAAGTTTAGTCACGCATTGAGCTGTGTTGAGCTGCTAATGGAGCTGTTAGGTGATGACCCATATGAACGACGTGACCGTGGTTACCTTCTAAACCAGTTGAACTGTCCTAAAATGGCGAAGGATGATCTGCAATATTTTGTCGATGAATGTCCAGATGACCCGACAATTGACATCATTCAAAGCCAAATAGAAGAGCTGACAGATCACAATAATATTTTGCATTAATTCAATCGCTGAACATACGTACCAAATAAGCAAAAAGTGATATTTTGAGCTCATATATCGACTATCAGTGAGTAGTCAAAGTCGCCGTTAGATTATATCCTCTAAAGGGTGGTAATATTATCGGCGATAAAGTGTGTTATGTACGTATATGGCCAAAGTGTGAATGAACGATGTTCATGATAATACGGTTTGTGGATTTGCTGATATTATGCAGATCCTATTAAGGCTTATATTTTCACGGTATTTTAGACTCAAAAAATGCTCAGCCTAAACTTAGTATCCCACCAATTTATTACCATAAGTTTAAGATATAATTAAAAATTCAAGTGTTGGCACGGTTTAATTGCGTTATGGACAAGCTGTTATGAAAAAGAGCTAAACCTTGCTGAACGTATACACAATATGCTGGATGAAGCGATAAAGCTTTTCAGCACATGTAGTTAAATTTGGAATTGAATATGAATACACAAATAATAAAAGTTGGTACAACCGAAGTTGCTAACGATAAGCCATTTGTTCTATTTGGTGGCATGAATGTTTTGGAGTCGAGAGATTTAGCGATGCAAATTGCGGAACACTATGTTGAAGTGACTTCAAAGTTGAATATTCCCTATGTATTCAAGGCATCATTTGATAAAGCGAATCGCTCTTCAATCAATTCATATCGTGGCCCTGGCATGGAAGAAGGGCTAAAGATCTTTGAAGAGATTAAACGCACCTTTAACGTACCAGTGATTACTGATGTACATGAACCTTTCCAAGCGGCACCTGTGGCAGAGGTTGCGGATGTAATTCAATTACCTGCATTCTTGGCTAGACAGACAGACTTAGTTGTTGCAATGGCGAAAACGGGTGCTGTTATCAATGTAAAAAAACCACAATTCTTGGCTCCTCACGAAATGCGCCACATCATTAAAAAACTAAATGAAGCTGGTAATGATCAGGTGATTCTATGTGAGCGCGGTAGCAGCTTTGGTTACAATAACTTGGTTGTCGACATGCTTGGTATGGATGACATGAAGCATATGGCCCCTGTTATTTTTGATGCAACTCACGCATTACAACGCCCAGGAGGTCGAGCGGACTCAGCCGATGGTCGTCGTGCTCAAGCTGCTGAATTAGCGCGCAGTGGCATGGCGCTTGGTCTAGCTGGCCTGTTCATTGAGGCGCACCCAGATCCAAACGTTGCTAAATGCGATGGCCCATGTGCGCTACCTTTGGCAAAGCTGGAAGGGTATTTGACGCAAATGAAAGCAGTAGATGAGCTGGTAAAAAGCTTTGAGCCTTTAGATACAAGTGCCAGCCTTTAAGCTGTATAAAAAGCACAGCGTAATTTCAAAAAACGAGAAGTTACGCTTCAGCTCATATTAAAACCCCGACTTTAAAAACATGTAAAGGCGTCCTGCTATGTCGAGAAGGTTACCACCGCTGAATGCTTTAAAAGCGTTTGAAGCTGCTGCTAGGCACCTAAGTTTTACTAAAGCTGCTGAAGAGTTGTTTGTTACACAAGCAGCAATAAGCCATCAAATAAAAACACTAGAAGAGCATTTAGGCCTAAAGCTTTTCTTACGAAAAAATCGCTCGTTGTTGCTCACAGAAGAAGGGCAGGGCTATTTTTTAGACATTAAAGATATTTTTTCTCAGTTAATTGACGCAACGGAGAAGCTACTTGCGAGAGGCGCTAAAGGTTCCTTAACGGTGAGTCTGACACCAAGTTTTGCGATCCAGTGGTTGGTACCAAGGCTAAGTAAGTTTAATGAGTTGTTCCCTGATATCGATGTGCGTATTAAAGCGCAAGATTTAGATGAGAACTCACTAACGGATGATGTAGATGTGGCCATTTACTATGGTCGAGGCAACTGGAATGGTGTGCAAACCCATAAGCTACATACTGAATATTTGGTGCCATTGTGTAGTCCATTATTGTTAAATGGCCCTAAGCCGCTTAACAGCCCCAATGATCTTGCCAACCATAACTTATTACATGACACGTCGCGCCGCTCTTGGAAAGCTTGGTTAAAAACGGCTGGTGTACGAAATGTCCCTGCGAATACAGGCCCTATCTTTAGCCACTCTTCAATGGTGTTGCAAGCCGCTGTTCACGGTCAAGGTGTTGCGCTTGGAAATAGTGTGTTGGCAAAGCCTGATTTAGACGCCGGCCGATTAGTCATTCCGTTTAGTCATAGTTTGGAAAGTAAAAATGCATACTATTTGGTGTGTCGAGAGTCTCAAGCTGAACTGGGCAAAATAGTCTCGTTTAAGGACTGGATGCTCTCAATGGTAGAGCAAGAGCAGATATAAAAAGAAGGTTATGATGACAGAAACCGTCGCAATACAATGGTTTGAGGCTAAATCTCCGATTGCGCAATTTGTCTTTGCACATGGTGCTGGGGCCGGGAGTGATTCGGACTTTATGCAGGATATGGCTAAAAAGCTGTCATTGGCAGGAATCAATGTCGCTTTGTTTGATTTCGAGTACATGGAAACAGCCAAAGCACAAAATAAAAAACGTCCGCCAGATAGAGCGCCTAAATTGTTAAATCGTTATCAGCAGGTACTATCTCAAATAGATACTGACCTGCCGTTATTCATTGGTGGTAAGTCAATGGGGGGACGAATGGCATCTATGCTGGCATGTGAGACGCAATCGCCAGTGTGTGGCGTAATTGCATTTGGTTATCCATTCCACCCACCGGGTAAACCAGACAAGTTGAGAGTAGAACACTTTGGCGATATCCCATGTCCTTTTTTAGTCTTGCAAGGTGAAAGAGATACGTTTGGTACTAAGAGTGAAATTTCAGATTTGTCTTTCGACATGACCCCGCACTTTGTTTGGCTTCCTGATGGGGATCATTCGTTAAAGCCTCGTAAGGCAAGTGGCTTTACCGAGCAACAGAACCGGCAAGAGGCTGTGAATAGTACACTTCAATTTATTCAAGGCATATGCCATGGCTAAGCTATTTTTAATCATTGGCAGTGCTTTTTGTATGTTGTCAGTCGCATTAGGGGCGTTTGCAGCGCATGGATTGAAAAATCACGTCAGTGACTATGCGGTAGGTATATTTAAAACTGCAGCCGAATACCAGATGACGCACGGTTTAGCGATAATTGCGGTGGCGTTTTTGCTAAAATGGGGTATGCAAATGAGGTGGGCTGGCTACTTATTTATCGTCGGTATCTTGCTATTTAGTGGCAGTCTATATTTGTTGGCACTGACCAGTGCTAAATGGTTAGGCCCAATCACGCCAATTGGTGGAATGTGTTTTATTTTTGGCTGGCTGGTAATAATTTATAAATCAGCTAAGCAGTCATTTTAATTTGGGATCATTTTAAATGTCGAGTGTTGTAATTTATTGTCGCAGTGGGTTTGAAAACGACGCAGCCGCTGAAATCAATCATCATGCTCAGCTACAAGGGGTAGCAGGTTATGTAAAAGCAAAGCCCAATACGGGATTTGTTTCTTTTGAGTGCTTTGCAAACGAGGATGCTGAGAGACTGCTCAAACAAATCGATTTCAAAAGTTTAGTATTTGCAAGGCAGTGGTTTGCTGGCACGCTGTTATCTAAAATGCCACTAGAAGACCGCGTTGGTGAGATAAAGCAATGTGTTGCTGACTTTCCGTTGTGTGGCGATCTCAGAGTTGAGACGCCTGATACCAACGAGGGCAAAGAGCTTTCTAAGTTTTGTAAAAAAATCTCGACGCCACTGGCGAAGTCACTGGAAAAACAAAATAAGCTAACACGCAATGTAAAGCCACAAAAGCCAGTATTACATGTGTTGTTTTTAGCTAATGACACTGCGTTTGTGGGTTTTTCTTTTAGTGATAATAACTCGCCATTTTTCATGGGGATCCCACGTCTCAAAATGCCAGCGGATGGACCGAGTCGTTCAACGTTGAAACTTGATGAAGCGTTCAATGTGTTTTTAACTAAGGAGCAAGCAGAAGAGCGCGCTCGCCCGGGTATGCGAGGGGTCGATCTTGGCGCATGCCCTGGTGGTTGGACTTATCAACTCGTTAGACGAGGCATGTTTGTTGCTGCCATCGATAATGGTCCAATGAATGACAAATTGATGGAAACCGGGCAAGTAAAGCATTTTCGCGAAGATGGGTTTAAATACCGCCCAGAAAAGCGCAACATAGATTGGCTTGTGTGTGACATGGTTGAAAAGCCAAGTAAAGTCACTCAGTTAATGATTGATTGGATAGTTAACGGCTTTGCTAAAGAATTAATCTTTAACCTCAAACTTCCCATGAAAAAGCGCTTTGATAGCGTTTATGAATGCTTGCAATTAATCGACGACGAACTTGCGCATTACAATGTGGGTTACAAGTTACAGGCCAAACATCTGTACCATGACCGCGAAGAAGTAACGGTACATATTCAGGTAATGAAAGTACCGCAAAATTTGTATAGTTAACTATATGGTAAAGCCTCAGGGAGGAGGTTTCAAATATCCAGCAGGTTTTATTTCTCACCCCTTTTTACGCTCAAGAAATATTTTGATACATGTTTGAGTAAGTGCACACTGACTCTATAGCCCATTGAAAATAATAATATTTCAACAGAGTATTTCCATCGCCAGTTATCCTTTAGTCTAATTTATATACAGCTTTCGTTCTGTTTGTTGCTACATTGGAAAACCACGTATATCACCGTGCCGAAATTGGCTGGTGGCCGGAGCTATGTGGTTGATAACAATAACATGTAAGGAAAGTACTATGGATAACAATGATAAAGGTAAATCGTCACAGTTAAGCGAGCAGACCTCTCGTCGTAGCTTTTTGAAAAAGTCGTTAGCGGTTGGGGGCGCCATTGGCGCTGCGCCGTTGGCACTAAATTCGACATCGGCACAGGCGCGAGGAGAATATGGCCAATATCACAAAGTATATGGTAATGACCCTCGATATATTTCGATGCTGCTTGGTTCTAATATGCGGTTTTTAAGTCAGCCAACCTATATTGGCGCTTGCAGTTCGGCCCATGAAGTTTATATGGCAGCCCGCGATGCAATCGCACAAGGAAAGCGGATCACTGTTCGTGCTGGTGGGCATTGCTATGAAGGGTTCGTCAATAATGATAATGGTGTCGTAATTGATATCAGTAATATGGACCGCATATACAAAGAGGGGGATTTTTATGTGGTGGAAGCGGGCGCCAATCTAGGCCATACCTATAAAACCTTGTTTAAAGAATTTGGTAAAATCATTCCTGCTGGCTCATGTTTTGGTGTCGGCATTGGTGGGCACGTTTGTGGCGGCGGTTTTGGTGTCCATTCGCGTCAGTACGGACTGTCTAGTGACTACTTGGTGGGGGTAGAGCTTGTTTCGTTCAATGAATGGGGAGGGCAAGCAAATTATCCAAGGACGTACTTCAAAGGCCAATCGGCGCAAGCAGATGAAATCGTGTGGGCGCACCAAGGTGGGGGCGGTGGAAATTTTGGGATTGTGACCAAATACTATTTTAAAGATTTACCAGATGTCCCTGCCTTTGTTCATGCGCAAGAAATATCGGTCCCGTGGGCCAGCTTGGATTACACGCAATTTGCAGCATTGCTCAAAAATTACGGTGATTTTTGGACAAAAAATAATGGCCCTGAGAGTCGCTTTAATCCGTTGAACTCAGTATTGGTCTTGCCCAATTCGGTAGGTGGTTCAGGGGATATCCGAATGCAGCTATTCAACAGCGGGGACCCCAGTTTAATAGATGAATTTCTTGATGCAGTATTCTCATCAGCACAATTAGCAACCGCTAAAATGGGTTTGCGCACCTCGGATCATATTGGTTTGCAGAGTCAAGAAGACGCGCCGCCAAGGCCGACTCCGCCGGGGAGCTATTTTAGTCTACCTTGGTGGTATGGGACGCAATATGTTGCAGGGCCATTGATTGGCGCACGAGGGAAAAACAAATCCGCGTATATGAACACGTCATTTCCAGAGTCACAACTGCGTATTTTATGGGATGAACTGAGAAACGGGGACTACTTGAGTCCCAGCGGTATGCTTCAAATCAATTCATATGGTGGTCAGATCAACGCTCTGTCATCAACTGATACTGCGGTATCCCATCGAAGCTCAGTAATGAAACTACAGTATCAAACGTATTGGTTTGACGCGAATCAAGACCCTTATCACCTTGGCTGGATAAACAGTCTATACGAAAAAATGTATGGGAAATCGGGGCCGGTGCCAGACGGTACAATGGATGGCTGTTATGTCAATTATGCTGATACAGATATTCAAAACTGGCAGTATCTTTACTACAAAGAAAACTACCCTAGATTGCAGCAAGTGAAGCGTTTGTTAGACCCACACAATCGCTTGAATCATGCTCAGTCTATAGAGATCTAGTTGTTCTAACACAAGTAATGATGCGCACTATGTTGCGCATCATTATGTGCATATCAGGGGTTAGTAACGGTTCATGCAGTTAGCATAAAAAGTAGTTGTTGCTGGCCAATCACTGAAGACGCCCTTTACGCCTACTTGTCTCGCTAGTACATCTAAGACCGTATAAACATCACCTTCTGTTTTGATAGCGTCACTGATCCCTTGATAGTACCAGCCACCACCTTGGGAGATAAGGCCGGAGCGCTCGAGTGTCCAAGTAATGATTTTGAGGTTAGCGTTTTTAGCAGCGCGTGCATATTCAGAAGGTACAATCTTGCCTTCATCGTCGAGTGTGAGTAACACCCAAAGAGGCGGCGCTATGATATTCACACCACTGGCTTTGATGTCTTCCATCGATGGCTGCCATGTGTGTGGATTACTTGGATCAAACTTAGGGTCGTCATATCGTCCGTCAAGATAAACCCCTTTTCGTCCATATCGGGTATTGTGGCGCCAGTACTGCACGTCTTCAATGTTGAATGATTGTGGCAGTACTCTGTGTGCAGGGACGCGAGCAGCTCTGTATTCATCAATCATTTTTTGTGCGTAATCTTGTTGAGTCATCCCTTCATAGGGCATAGGCACTTGAGGTGCTTTTAGTTCAGGCGTCATTTTAACACGCAACGACTTGAACAACTCTATACTCTCAGCATGGCTCATCAGTGTACCTGTTGCTGAATATAGGTCTGTGCGCCAGTTTGCCGTGCCTTTAACATATTCTTCTACTGTTGTTGCATTGACGTTTGCACCGTCCATTTTACCTTTGAGCTGTTTGAACTCTTCTAAGGTTAAATCTGATGCACAGCATTGTACGCTTGCAGGTGTACCAGTTTCAGGATCCGCAGGTGTAAATGGCTGAGAGCATTTTGCTGCAAGCTCGGGTCTCAGTAATATATCGGTGCTAGTATGCAAATCGCATTGAGCGTGGCGACAAACAAGTTCTTTGTCTTTGGTGAAAGTGACGTCACATTCTAGAACACCCGCGCCCATTTTTGCAGCTGCAATGTAGGATTCTTTTGTGTGCTCTGGGAATTGTGTCGGTGCACCTCGGTGGCCGATAGAAAAGTCGCTCTTAAAAAAGGGGCGGTTTACACATCGAGAGAGTTTAGTTTTTAGTGCGCTTGGTGCCATCTGATCCAATAAATAAAAGGGGCGAGGGCCAAGCTGTGCAGTGGCATTAGCATAGGCACTGCTAAGCAGTGCCGTGCTGATAACGATTTTAGCTAAAGTTTTCATAACGTCCTAGTATGGTTTTTTTTTAGCTATTATCGGTATGAATTGTGACGTTTATATGAGTGCTTAGCGATAGTTATTACGGTAGTTTTCAACCCAAAGTTTGGTTGCACCACATACCGCCGCAGGCATCACGATTAAGTTTACAAATGGGATAGCAGTGAGCACAAATACTGCAAAGCCAAAACCGTAAGACAGGCCTTGTTGACCTTTCAGCTCTTGTTTCATTTGATTGAAACTGATCTTATGGTTATCAAATGGATAATCGTTGTATTGCACGTTGTACATCCAGCAGGTAAACAATACCCAGAGAATTTGACCAAAAACGGGAAGGAACCAGAGCATCAAGAAAAAAATAAAAGCACGTGGTAAATAGTATTTGAGTTTTGTCCATTCCCGACCGATCATGCGAGGCACATCTTTTAGGACGTCGGCAAAACCATCATCGTTAATTTTCTGACCAGTAAGGTGCATTTCAACTTTTTCTGACAATAGTCCGTTAAATGGTGCCGCGATAAAGTTTGTGATCATCGTAAATACCATGCTGTAGCTAAACAGAATAATTACAATGGCCAAAGGCCATAATACCCACTCTAACCAGCTCAAAATACTCGGCAACATTGATCTTAAGAAGTCGAAACCTTGTGTAAGCCAATCAAAAAGAAAAAATAGCGAGCTACCAAATAACACAATGTTGATTAGTAGTGGAATAAAAACAAAGCGCTTAAGTCCTTTTTGACCCAGCATGGAAAATCCAGCAATGAAATACTCCATCCCTTTGGTTAATTGCATAGGTAAACTCCAAATTAGGAACAGTTGCTGTCTATTATAATCGCTTCTGAAAATTAGCGTAGGGATTTTTTGATCTGCATCATTGCAAATAAAACATAGCAAATTCAGATATTAGGGGAGTAATGTCACACTCTCTTACAATTCTACTGGGTAAATAGTTTGGGGACCCCTCTTGTAAACAGGCAAGTGAGTCCATACACTAATTTGTAGACCTAATTGGAGAATCATTGACTATGCGTATCTTTCATGTGCTGTTTGCATTGAGCTTTGCGACGTTACTTTGTGTAACGGCGGCGGGCGCTAATGCGGCTGATGAAAGACAGCAGGTTGTTGAAGTCTTAGCTGATATTGATGTTCAGTTTTTAGATGTCGACCTTGATGATGCTTTAACGATAGACGCCTCTAGTCGTGACGCTGCTTGTGCTGAGTGCAATCTTGTCACACGCTTTATCGTTCAATCCAACTCCACACTTACCAAGCAAATCCGCGCACCACCCACACATTAAACACGCTTAGTTTTAAATTTTCTTTATTTAATAATCGTGATTGAGGTGAACCATGAGCTATTATCGTGCGCTTGAAACAAATGCGGTAAATAACAATACCGTTGCAAAAACAAATTCAAATTTAATGGCTGATATTGCTGCCAATGAAGTACAAGAGCAATTACCAGCAGAACAATTTTTACACCCTTTACCAACCACTGAGGTTGACCAACATGCCACCATTGATGAAGTTTTGTTGGTTTTAGATAAAACTCACCAAGCAACAGCACTTGTCATTGATGTGAGTGGCCAGGCCCTGGGCTTTATTTCTATGGCGCAATTGGGCAGTCGCTTCATTCTGGCAAAAGCACAGGCCTTGGGGTGTACCCGCAATGAGTTGACTGTCAGTGATGTCATGGCTCCGTTATCGGCACTTCGTCAGATTTCGACTGCTCAAGTATTGAATGCGAGAGTGGGCGATATCATGGCGACGATGGAAGAAGATGGACTCGCCTATTTATTAGTGACCGGCCAACAAGAGCATGCTGTTGGTTATTTTGATTTTATCGATATGGTGAAAAGCAGTAGCCGCACTATTACTGGGCTTAAGCCTAGCAGTGCATTTAAAGATGTCGTAGAAAGCGTGCTGCACCATAGAGAAATGTAACAGTTCCCCCAAAGTTAATGTAAATTAAAGCCAAGGCATCTTTATGATGCCTTTTTTAGTGATTAAGGCAGCTTAACGTTATGGCGTTTGGCATACCAATAAAATAGTGGGAGCTCGATTAAGGTAAAGGTGATAAGGGTGAACCAAGCCCAAGTTACGTTGAATAAAATTAAGCTAAACTCAGCGCCCGAGCCAAAATATACCGACCCAACGATGCTCAATGACACCACCGATGCGATAAAGTCCTGAAGCGAGATTTTTCTAAAATCATTACCGGCATATTTGGGATAAATTAGGAAATACGCTATCAATAAAATAGCGGCATTGAGTATGATTATGTTTAGCTCTGGGGACATAACTGCGTCTCAGATAGTTAAAAATAGGCGAATTACATTGGGTTATAAAGCTTTTAACTCAATATGGCAGGAGTTTAGATGCTCTATTGGTTGCCATTGTAATCGTATATCCACATGTCTGCAAAGTAATCAAAGCAGAGACAATGATTTCATTTGCTCTGTATAGACGTTGCGTTATACGTAATTGCACTGCCTTTTATGCTTGATTCTGTATATACTTCGCTCCTTAACCAAATGAGGTGAGTATGCTGTCTAAAAACCAACAAAAACTAGTTAGAGCGCTGGCGCAAAAGAAATACCGTAAGCAACACGGCCTTTACTTGGTACAAGGTGAAAAAAATGTACTAGAGCTTCTTACGGCTCAAATTGAAGTACAGCAAATTTTTGCCACACCTCAATTTATCGGTTCTCACCAAAATGAATTAAAAAATTGCAAAGTCACTGAATGTGACGAGCAATCGCTCAGCAAGGTCAGTACTTTAGTTAGTAATAATGCTGCTATAGCGATAGTCCCGATCCCTGAGCAACAAAGTATTGATAAAAGCGACTTGGTGTTGGCACTGGATGGCGTATCGGATCCAGGTAACTTAGGCACGATTATTCGCGTTGCAGACTGGTATGGGCTCAAGCAAGTTGTCGTGAGTGAAGACTGCGCAGATCATCTCAACCCAAAAGTGATCAGTGCAACGATGGGCTCGTTTGCACGCGTTAATGTCGTCCGTACAGACCTCGCGCACTTTCTAAGTCACTATCAAGGTGCAATATATGGCGCTTACTTAGATGGCCGGAGTGTGCACCAAACCCAATTTAGCCAAAAGGGTGTATTGGTTATGGGCAGTGAGTCCCATGGAATAAGCGCTCACTTACGCCAATATATAAACCAACCGATCACTATTCCCGCTTTTGGTGGCGCTGAATCACTCAATGTGGCGATGGCGACAGGTATCATTCTTGATAACATACGTCGCTCAGTATAGCAGTGGATACTGCAGACAATTTCTGGTTTTATAAGAAATACTCGCTATGCGCTTAAGTCACATTAAACTGGCTGGTTTTAAGTCCTTTGTAGACCCGACTAAGATCCCATTCCCAGATCAAATGACCTGTGTTGTTGGCCCTAATGGGTGTGGCAAATCAAATGTAATAGATGCGGTGCGCTGGGTACTGGGTGAAAGCTCGGCCAAAAATCTGCGTGGTGATGCCATGACAGATGTTATTTTTAACGGTTCTACACATCGAAAAGCCATTTCTCAAGCTTCTGTTGAGCTCATGTTTGATAACACACAAGGGACGCTACCTGGGTCGCTGGCTGATAGAAATCAGATTGCGATAAAACGTTTGGTTACTAGAGATGGTCAATCTCTGTATTACCTCAACGGAAGTAAATGTCGTCGCCGTGATATCACCGATATTTTTTTGGGCACCGGCTTAGGGCCGCGCAGTTACGCCATTATTGAGCAGGGTATGATCTCGCGCCTTATTGAAAGTAAGCCTCATGAACTGCGCGTATTTTTAGAGGAAGCGGCGGGCGTATCCAAATACAAAGAGCGTAGAAAAGAGACACAAACACGTATCAAAAGTACACGTGATAACTTGGAGCGTTTACTCGATATGCGCCAAGAGCTGCAATCTCAGCTCGACAGGTTAGCCAAGCAGGCAGAGTCGGCGCGCAAATATAAAGATTTAAAAGCGCAAGAGCGAACACTCAAAGGGCAGCTTGCGGTACTAAAGTGGCGTGACTTTAATGACAAGCTTCAACAAAAAGTCGCTGAAATTGGTAAGCTGGATGAAAAGCTAAACTTCTTAGAGCAAGCCCATGGCGGACAGAACGATGTGATAGCGAGCTTTGAGCAACAAGTGGTGCACCTAACTGATGCATTAACCGTCGCACAGCAGTCGCTGCATAAAACGCATACCGAGCTTACTCGTGCAGAACAACAAAAAATACACTTAGGTGAAAAACGCCAAGAACTCATTGAGTCACAAAGTAAGCTTGGGCAAGAACTTGAAAGTGCACAGCAACTTCTAAATGAGCAGCAACACGCAAGTGAAACACATCAACAACAATGTGATAGTGCCGCGCAGGCTGTGGCGATATGCGAAGCTGAGCTAGATGAAGTGACTGCGCTATATGAAGAGGCTCACGAAAAAACCGAGCACATTGAACATCAGTTAGAGTTAGCGCAATTAAAATTAAGTGAAGCGCATACGGCCCTAAGTCATGAAAGTAGCAAGTTGCAGCAATTGGAGCAAGCGTACTCGCATCAACAAGAAAAGCGAAAAGGGTTAACTGACAAGCAATCTGCTTTGATGGCGCACAGCAGTGCAGAGACGTTATCTCAAGAACAATCTAAGCAACAGGCAATGGTCAAAGAGATGGCTTTGTTACAAAGCCATTCGCAAAAACTGGTGGAGAAAGTAGCGGCATCAGAGCGACAAGTTAAAGCATACGACAATGAGCTATTAACACAGAAGCAACAGCTATTGGAGCAAACCACGGAAAGGGACATGTTATCAGGTTTACTGGGGTCGACAGAACCTGAAAAGAACCAACGCTTTCTGAGTCAGTTAAAAGTAAACTCAACGCATACACAGGTCGTTGAACGGGCATTGCTTAGCATTACAGAGCTGCATTTAACGGAGCAAAGTGAACAAGGAGGCGTGTGGCCCTCAGAGCTTACGCCTCATCCTGAAAGTGTCGCAAATTTGATTGACTCTGGTGTATATCCAAGTTTTTTAAACCACGTCAAATGGCTTGGTCAGTCTCGCCAGTTTGTGCCATGTGCTCAGTTTTTCTTGGCGATTGACGACTTAGGTGAGCTATACGGTGAAAACTTTATAACTGAGCCGAGCAATAATGAAAATTGCGAGCTTGCCAAATATGCCAGACTTGAAGCGCTATCGAACGCGATACCTGAACTAGAACAATTAGCGAGTCAGACCGAAGGGCGCTTGACTGAGCTCAAAGAAATTCACGCTGAGCTTGTGACACAAGTTGAAATTAATAGACAAGATATTCATCGCATTGCGCAAGATATTGCTGGTAATAAGAGTCGCATCGAAGTCTTACAGCAACAGCATGTGCAATGGACACAACAGTCCGAGCAATTGGTCAGTGAATTAAAAGATGTTGAAAACACTTTAGTTCGGTACGAAGAAGAACGTGAAGTATTGGTTGTTCAACATGAACAGCAAGCAGAGCAGACTGAGACATTACAAAAGCAAGCAGCTGTTTGTAAAGATGCGGTGGAAAAGCATAAACGAGAATATAGCCATATACAGCTTCGCAAAAACCAACTTCAAGAACGTGTGCACCAAGCCAAATTGACTTTGCAGCAAGCACAAAGCACGCAGCAACTTAGCGCTACAAAGTCGGCACATTTACAACATAGCTTAGCGCAATGTGAAACATCTCTGAACGCTAACAAAGCGCAGTTAACCCAATTAGAAGCACCAACGAAAGAAATTAAAACGCAAATTCAAACCTTAATAGGCGAGCATCAAGCACAAAAGTCACAGTTGGAAGGGTTAGAGTTAGAGGTAAAAGATGCCAAGCAGCAGCTCAGCGAAAAACAATTATCAGTGCAAGATTCACAAGCACAAAGTCTAAAATTGAAGGAACAAAAGCAACAGCTGCAATTGCAAGAGCAAAGTTTGGTCGTCAAAGCGCAATCCGCGCTCGAGCCGCTTCTTGAGTTAAAGCAGACTTTAAAAGGGGTTCAAGCCACCTTAGACAAAGACATGACTCAGGGCGTTTACCAAAGCAAATTAACAGCGACGGGGCAAAAGTTATCGCTATTGGGTGCGGTCAACCTAGCGGCCATTGAAGAGTTTGATGAAGCGTCAGCTCGCAAACAATATCTTGATGAGCAGCTCAATGATCTAACCGCGGCTCTTGAGACACTTGAAAATGCCATCCGTAAAATTGATAGAGAAACCAAAACACGGTTTAGGGCAACGTTTGATGAAGTGAATAGCTCGCTTAGTGAGCTATTTCCCAAAGTTTTTGGTGGGGGTAGTGCGTATTTAGAACTCACGAGTGATGATTTGTTGGAAAGTGGTGTTACTATAATGGCAAGACCACCGGGGAAGAAAAACTCGACAATTCATCTGCTAAGTGGTGGAGAAAAAGCGTTGACCGCATTATCATTGGTATTTTCTATCTTTAGATTAAATCCAGCGCCGTTTTGTATGTTGGATGAGGTAGATGCACCGCTGGATGATGCGAATGTTGGGCGTTTTTGTCGCCTAGTAGAAGAGATGTCACAAGCGGTACAATTTATTTATATAAGCCATAATAAAGTGGCGATGGAGATGGCCGCAAGGCTGACGGGGGTGACTATGGCGGAACCAGGTGTTTCTCGTGTAGTTGCCGTGGACATAGAACAAGCAGTGCAGATGGCACATACATAATAAGTAAAGGTGAACAATGGCCACAGAGTTAAGATGGGCATTAATCGTGATCAGTGCGTTGATCATAGGTGGATTACTGATTCATGGGTTATGGTCTGTTAGAAAAAAAGAAGATAAAGATGGTAGTAAACAGGATGTGCCAGCACCGATGGATGATGTGAAAACATCAGAACCAGAACTTAATGATATGAGCTTTACGGCAGTAGAAGAAGAACCTAAAGCCACAATAAAAGAGCCTGTTTTACATGATTCTGTTGATGAGCAACATGAGGCATCAGAAACGAACTCCACATCAGAGCCTGCGCAGGGGTCTGCTCCTGAACCTCAAGATTTTATTATCTTGCATATTCAAATGCCTGAAGGGCTTACGATGGCCGGCTCGAAGCTGCTTCCAAGTGTACTTAGCTTAGGCTTTAAATATTCAGAAGAAGGGTTTTTTAACCGCCATTTAGAGTCTTCTGGCAATGGACCGGTACTTTTCCGTTTAGTGAATATGTATAACCCAGGTACGTTTGATATCGACAACATGGAGCAGTTTAGCACTGCTGGAGTGAGCCTGTTTATGACATTGCCTTGTGAAGGCGATAGTATGGCGGCATTTAATATGTTACATGGTGCAGCTAAAAAACTCTCAGACGAGTTTGGCGCACAAGTACTCGATAGCGCGCGCGAACCACTGACGGTGGATACCATCAGGGCATATGTTGAAAAAGTGCGTGAGTTTGCCGCATAACGTGTAGTTATGCTTTTTGACCTGCAATGGACAAAAGCAAAAGATAAAATGAGCCACTGGTAATAGCCGGTGGCTTTTGTGTTATTAAGAGGTTGAAATGTCCGAATCTATCAGTAATAGAATCAATGAATTAAAGGCGCAATTAGAAGATCATAATTATAAATATTATGTTTTAGATATGCCGTCAGTCCCCGATGCTGAATACGATAGGTTAATGCGCGAACTGGTAGACTTAGAAACGCAGCACCCAGCGCTTCTAAGTGTTGATTCTCCTTCTCAAAAAGTTGGTGGAGTGGCGCTTAGCAAGTTTGAACAAGTTACGCACAAGGTTCCGATGTTATCGCTCGACAATGCATTCGATGAAGATGAATTTAATGCATTTAATCGCCGCATAAAAGAGCGCTTGTTAGAAAGCCAAGAATTGAGCTTTTGTTGTGAACCTAAGCTAGATGGTTTGGCGGTGTCCATCTTGTATAGAAATGGAGTGTTAGTACAAGCTGCAACCCGTGGAGATGGCCAAGTCGGTGAAAACATTACTGAGAATGTGAAAACGATACGCAATATACCACTGCGCCTAAGAGGGGAAAATATCCCTGTAGAGGTAGAAGTACGTGGTGAAGTATTTATGGATAAGGCTGGCTTTGATCGCCTTAATGAGGTTGCTTTAGCTAAAGATGAAAAGACTTTCGCAAACCCACGTAATGCGGCTGCGGGTAGTTTGAGACAGCTAGATTCAAAAATCACCGCGCAAAGGCCTTTGATGTTTTACGCCTACTCAATGGGGACGATTGAAGGGGCTGAACTGGATATCACGCATTTCGGTCAGTTAGAGCAATTGAAACAGTGGGGCTTACCTATGTGCCCAGAAACCCGCAGGGTGGCAGGGGCAGCGCAGGCGATTGCTTATTACCAAGATATTCTCACTCGTCGCGACGATCTGAGCTATGAAATAGATGGCGTGGTTATTAAAGTCGATAACAAACAGCAACAGTCACAGCTTGGGTTTGTGGCACGTGCACCACGTTGGGCGATTGCCTATAAGTTTCCAGCCCAGGAAGAAGTTACTCAACTATTGGATGTTGAATTCCAAGTAGGGCGTACTGGTGCGATCACACCCGTCGCTCGACTTGAGCCCGTTTTTGTGGGAGGAGTGACAGTCTCGAATGCAACGCTTCACAATCAAGATGAAATAGATCGCTTAGGCATCAAAGTAAAGGATCATGTGATCATTCGTCGTGCAGGGGATGTGATCCCACAGATCACACAAGTTATTTTAGATAAACGTCCCGATGACACGCGAGAGATCGAATTTCCAGATACATGTCCCGTTTGTGACTCTCATGTAGAGCGTGTAGAGGGGGAAGCTGTTGCGCGATGTACAGGTGGGTTAGTTTGTCAGGCTCAACGAAAAGAGGCAATCAAGCACTTTTCTTCACGTAAAGCACTCGATATTGATGGCCTAGGTGACAAAATAGTTGAGCAGCTGGTGGACAGAGAACTGATCAAGACACCTGCTGAACTTTTTAAACTGCGTCAAGGACATTTTGAATCATTGGAGCGTATGGGACCAAAGTCCGCTAAAAACTTAGTGAATGCATTAGAAGCTGGCAAAAAAACAACGCTAGCGAAGTTTTTATACGCGCTGGGTATACGTGAAGTTGGGGAGGCGACCGCACAAAATTTAGCAAATCATTACCTAACCCTTGAAAATGTGATGGATGCCTCCATTGAGAGTTTACAGGAAGTAAGTGATGTAGGTGTGGTTGTCGCTCATCATATTGGTGCGTTTTTCAAAGAGCCACATAACCAAACAGTGGTATCTGAGTTGTTAGAAGTTGGGATTCACTGGCCAGAAATTGAAGCACCTTCTGAGCAAGCTCAACCATTGGCTGGGTTAACGTATGTATTAACGGGCACGATGAGTGAGTTGAATCGAAATGATGCCAAGGCACGTCTTCAGGCGTTAGGTGCAAAAGTAGCTGGAAGTGTATCGAAGAATACTGATGCACTGATTGCTGGCGAGAAAGCGGGTTCTAAGCTGACTAAAGCGCAAGATCTGGGCATTGATATATTAGATGAAGCAGCACTAATAGCCTTATTTGAACAGCATCAAGGTTAAGCTGAACTAAACACACGGGGGCGCAGTGAGTAAATTAATAGGTCGTTTTGGACCAGAGTATTGGGACAAGTACGGTGTATATCGAACACCGATAGGCTTTAATTTGACCTTAATTGTCCTATTACGCCCTTTTTTAATTTGGCTGATGTCGGCGCTCACCTGGCGCCCTGACTTAGATATTATGAGTTTGTTCTTTCCCTCTAAAAGTAACTTCTTTGTTGCTATTGGAATTGCTGCTATTGCGCTGAT
Source organism: Pseudoalteromonas luteoviolacea (assembly GCF_001696455.1). Lineage (GTDB taxonomy): Bacteria > Pseudomonadota > Gammaproteobacteria > Enterobacterales > Alteromonadaceae > Pseudoalteromonas > Pseudoalteromonas luteoviolacea_C. The sequence goes on along the minus strand of NZ_MAUJ01000019.1, from coordinate 2,982 downwards.
CCCCGCGTTGGTATTTTCAATGCGCCGCCCGAGTAGTGCTGCTCGTTGGGGGGAGTTATGGGGGTACATGCGCTGGCCTTTGTTAATTGCTGCATTTCTTGATTTAGGTTGGCTTTTAATGCAGGCTGCAAATGGCCACTACCAATTTTCATTTTATCTAGCGAGTCAGATCGTATTGGTTTCTTGGGTAATTTTGTACCTAATAAATAGCCGTTACTTAACGTGTTTTTTTAGTGATTGGCCTGAACCAGAGGCCAAATAGCTTGACGCAAAAGCGGCCAAAAGCCTAAATGTAAAGTAGGGTTTTGTCGTTCTCGTGGACGTAAACTGTGACGGGTTAAGAGGCGAGCTAACTTATTTTTACTTGATGAGAAGTCACGAACTTTTCGACGACTTTTTGTTAAAGCTCATCGAATGTATACCAGTTGTTAATTTTATAGGAACTGGTATTGTGTGAACCTAGATATGTCATGAAGTTAGTGTAAGGTGTATCCGTACATCGAGAGAGGCGAAATAGTGTTATTAGCTGAAAACATTAACAAAAATATATTACTAGGAATATCAACATGTTAATTTGGCAAGATATCCTCAAACTAGCCAACGAGGGCAACCCTACACCACCACGAAGGGTTGAAAAGAGTATGATGCAATGGCAAGCTTTGTTAGAGCCTTCTGTGTTTCATATTACTCGAAACAAAGGCACTGAAAGACCATTTAGTTCGCAATCATGCAGCTTGTTTGAGCCTGGGCAATATGAATGTGCTTGCTGCGGTGAGTTACTTTTTGATGCGCATGAAAAGTTCGAAAGTGGCTCAGGCTGGCCTTCATTCACACAGCCAGCTGACCCCAGCGCCATAGCCTATATTTTAGATGACTCGCATGGTATGGCTCGTGTTGAAATTGTTTGCAATGTCTGTGACGCACATTTAGGACATGTCTTTCCCGATGGGCCTAAACCAAGCGGATTGAGATACTGCGTTAATGCACTGGCGATGGTGAAACAAGAAACAGTCAGTTAATACTGGATGAGGGGCTGTAATGTGCCCCCTTTGCTCAACATTATTTATCTAATGGGCGAGTCCCATTTCCTTCATTTGCGCAAGTAACTTATCGAAACGAGTGAGTTGCTCGGAGTCGAGATCCGCGTCTTGTAATACCTTTAAACACTTTTTGGCTAAATTGGTGTTGAAAGTAATGCCCTTTTTGCCTGTCGCATCGGTTAAACACTGTAATAAATTTAGGGCAATGCTCGCATTTTTAGGCATAACTCTAAACGCTTGAGAAAAGGCTTCCAAGGCGACATCAAGCTCTCCTTTGTTGAACTGTTTTACTGCGTGATTATTGAGCTCTTTGGGGCCCATTGTAATGTCTTTACGTTCATCATGTTGCTGATGTAAGTAGCGCATCATAACGGGATCTTCTTGAGCTTGATGGCGTTCACAATGATCTATGATTTGCCCAAACAACGCTTGTGCTTTATGTTGGAAACCCAGCTCATGGAATGCTTTGGCTTTGTCCAGTGCCGCGTCTACTGAGCGGATCACCGGCTCGTCTTCAAGCTGCTCCATAAGGTGGCGTGCTTTCTTATGCTCATCTTTTAAATAGTGCATTCGCGCGTTAAGCACATCCACTTGCGTTTGATTAATCGCATTTGGGAATTGCTTTTTTAGATCCGTTAAATATTGCTGAGTTTGTCGGGTGATCTTTTGGATCTGCTCATGCTGATCTGTCGCCAATGCAAAGTCGATTCCAGCCCTTGCAGCATTTAGGTATACTTCGGGGCTATCGTGAATTGAGTAACGTGCAAAGCTGGCGATTTCTTTTTGCGCATTATAACTGCACTCATAATCATGATTGATCATCGCTACGGTACTCAGAGACTTCTGTCGGGATAAGTTTCGGGGAGCAATTTGTGAAGCTTCGTGCAGTGCTTTTTGGGCGTGTTCAAATTGATTAAGCTTAATTTCTAGGCGTCCGAGTAAATCCAATGCAGCAAGTCGCGTTTCGCTTTTTTCGATTAATCCTTTTAGAAACTTTTGTGCTGTCAAATCCTCATTATTTGCAATGAGTGCTTCTACTAATCCTAACTTTGCCCAAGTGAACTTTTGTAATTCTAGAGCTGATTTATAAAACTGTTTTGCTTCATCAAAGCGTTTCAACTTAAGTAGCGTTTCCCCCTTGAGCTTTAGCAACATAACGGAATAGGTTTGCTGTTGGCCGTCAAGCTCACTATTAATAAATTTTAGCGCTTTAGAATAGTTCTCGTCATCTATGAGCGTATAGATTTTTCTGAGGCCTTGTTTTCTTTTTAGGATCCTTTCAATACGAGTTTTGAGATCTTTCATCGTAAAAGGTTTAACAAGAAAATCGTCAGGCTGAAGTTCTACGACACTATGTACGAGTTCTGGGCTGGTCTCTGCTGAGGTGAAAATAAATCCAGTACAGCGTTTGATTAAGCGCTTTTTCAAAAGTTCTTCGTAAAGCTGATAGCCGTTTTGGCGCTTACTTAAATCAAAAGAGCAGATGATAAGTTCGAATTTATTTGTCTGACAGCTCTCTTTAGCAACTGCAGCAGATTCTGCAATAAATACATTGCGATAAGCCAAGCGTTCCAGCGATTGTTTTAAATAACTAAGCGCCAGAGGTTGTTCTTCCACAATTAAAATTTTTGAATTAACAAATGGTTGAACTGGCATATTGATCTAAATGAATTGCTCCCAATGTTTTTAGTCTAGTCGTTTCTTCTAAGTTTTAAAACAGTTCGTCTAAAGATGACATGCGCAACAAGAAATAACCGACTTGAATTAAACATCTGGAAATTTTTTCTAGAGATGAAAGTAGAATGGTGGGTTGTACTGGACTTGAACCAGTGACCCTCGCCTTGTAAGGGCGATGCTCTCCCAACTGAGCTAACAACCCAAATATAGATTTAGTGGATTTATATCCAACCGCATAGCGGATTTTAATTGGTGGGTTGTACTG
>NZ_MAUJ01000018.1 GCF_001696455.1 Pseudoalteromonas luteoviolacea | reverse complement strand
ACTCTCACTACTTCAAGCCCAGCGCCATTCAATAACGTTAAAATTTCTAGATCAGTTTGCTCCACTTGGCCATGGATCCATCTATAAGGTTCCATACCCTTTCCTTTAACGACAACAAAAGAACAAGCGGAACGTGAAGAAGCGGCGCGTTTAGCGAAAGAACAAGCGGAACGTGAAGAAGCAGCGCGTTTAGCGAAAGAACAAGCAGAACGTGAAGAAGCAGCGCGTTTAGCGAAAGAACAAGCAGAACGTGAAGAAGCAGCGCGTTTAGCGAAAGAGCAAGCAGAACGTGAAGAAGCGGAGCGTCTAGCCAAAGAACAGGCAGAACGTGAAGAAGCAGCGCGTCTAGCCAAAGAACAGGCAGAGCGTGAAGAAGCAGAGCGTTTAGCCAAAGAACAGGCAGAGCGTGAAGAAGCGGAGCGTCTAGCCAAAGAGCAGGAAGCGCAAGAACAACCAAAGAAAAAAGGCTTTTTTGCCCGTCTTAAGCAGGGCCTATTAAAAACAAAAGAGAATATAGGCTCAGGTTTTGCCTCGATTTTTAAAGGCAAAAAGATTGATGACGATTTGTTCGAAGAGTTAGAAACACAATTGTTAACGGCTGATTTGGGTGTCGATACGACCATGAAGCTAATTGATAATCTAACTGATGCTGCCGATCGTAAACAGCTTAAAGATGGTGATGCGCTGTACGAGCTGATGAAAAGTGAAATGGCGGACATCTTGAAAGATGCTGAGCAGCCACTAGAAATAAATACCGGTAAAAAGCCTTATGTGATTTTGATGGTTGGTGTTAATGGTGTTGGTAAAACAACGACCATTGGTAAAATGGCGAAACAGTTCCAAGCGCAAGGTAAGTCGGTGATGTTAGCCGCAGGTGATACCTTCCGAGCAGCGGCTGTTGAACAGCTTCAAGTTTGGGGGGAGCGCAATGAAATCCCTGTTGTAGCGCAGCACACTGGTGCTGATAGTGCTTCTGTCGTTTTTGATGCTTTTCAAGCTGCTCAAGCAAGAAATGTAGATGTGCTCATTGCAGATACGGCTGGTCGACTTCAGAATAAAGACAATCTAATGCAAGAGCTAGAAAAAATAGCGCGAGTAATGAAAAAGCTTGATCCTGATGCGCCACATGAAGTCATGCTGACGATTGATGCAGGTACTGGTCAAAATGCCATTAGCCAAGTTAAGTTATTCGACCAAGCAGTCGGCTTAACGGGGATCACTTTAACGAAACTAGATGGCACAGCGAAAGGTGGCGTTATCTTTGCTGTGGCGGATCAATTCAAGATCCCGATTCGTTATATTGGTGTAGGTGAAGGAATTGACGATTTAAGAACATTTAAGAGCCAAGACTTTATCGAAGCGCTATTTAGCCAAGAAGACGAACAGAAAAATTAATAACATTTTAAAAGCGCCTTTTGCAATAAGGCGCTTTTTTAGTTTGGAATTGGATACAGGTATGTTTCGGGTTAGGTATGATTAAATTTGATCAGGTGAGCAAGACTTATCCAGGAGGCCATAGAGCCCTTGAAAAGGTAAGTTTTGAACTCGGTAAAGGCGAATTGGCATTTTTAACTGGACATAGTGGTGCTGGCAAAAGCACTCTATTGAAGTTAATTAGTTTGATGGAGAGACCATCAGCAGGCAAAGTATCCATCAACAATGTTGATCTTGGTAGCATTTCAAACCGTCAAGTCCCTTTTGTTCGCCGCGACATCGGTATCATATTTCAAAACCATCGTTTGCTTGAGCGCTACAATGTTTTTGATAATGTCGCACTTCCTCTTGTAATAGAGGGCACTCATCGAAAGCATATTACAAAACGCGTCCACGCAGCGCTGGATAAAGTCGGCTTGTTAGGCAAAGTGAAATGCCAACCAAGTACGTTGTCTGGTGGTGAACAACAGCGTGTAGGTATTGCCCGCGCGATAGTTAATTCGCCACCTTTGCTATTGGCTGATGAACCTACGGGTAACTTAGATCCTGAGTTATCAATGGAGGTTCTTACCTTGTTCGAAGACTTTAATCGCCATGGCACATCTGTTCTGATTGCGACGCATGATTTAGGCCTGATAGCGCGAATGAAGTATAGAAGTCTCACGCTAGAGCATGGCCGAATGTTGCAAGATCCTTTGGCTATAGACCCGTTAAAAGAAGGTTTTGTAGGAGGGCAACTATGAGTTTGTTGTTCAAAGGGCGGGGAAATCAAGTAAACAGCCAAGAAAAGTCTATCTTTCTACAGGTTTATTTTTTTGTTGTGACGTTGTTTCGCCATGGTGTGCATAGCCTCGGGGAAATGTGGCGCACCCCAATGGCGTCGGTGATGACGATATTAGTGTTGGGGTTGAGCCTAACGCTACCAACAACACTTTATGTCGTTGTTAAAAATGTACAAAAAGTGAGTAGCGGCTTTCAAGAGGCTGCCGAAATTTCACTTTTTGTGAAAGAAGATATAAGCGAGCAAGAAACACAAACTTTAGTGACGCGCTTGGGTTTATATCCAGAGGTGGAGTCTGTGAGCTTTATTTCACAGACACAAGCTTTAGATGAATTTAAGAATATCTCTGGTTTTGGACAGGCTTTGGATTATTTAGAGGAAAACCCATTGCCCAGTGTTGTACTCGTGACGCCCACAAAACGTCATCGTGGCGCTGATAGTGCACAGGTTTTGCTTGAGAAGCTTGAAAGTGAGCGTGAAGTAGAGTTTGGTAAGTTAGATATTGAATGGCTTGAAAGGTTGAATGCGCTGTTGGGGTTATTAAAGGAAAGTGTTTTTACCGTTGGCGTGCTATTGCTTAGTGCGGTGGTTTTGATAATTGGCAATACAATTAGATTGTCGATTATGGATAAAAAAGAAGAAATCCAAGTTCTGAAGCTCGTGGGGGCAACGAATACCTTCATTCATACCCCTTTTTTGTGGACGGGCATTTGGTATGGCATCGTTGGTGGCCTAGTTGCTTTTATTTGCGTCACGCTAATGTTGTGGTGGCTTGAGTCTGCTGTCTCTTTGGTTGTCGGCGTCTACCAAAGTAGTTTCATTTTAGAAGGTTTGGATTTATCCGAACTGATGTCTTTGTTGCTTTTAGCTATTTCACTTGGCTTTGTCGGGTCATATTTATCTGTACGAAAATATATTCGAGAGATAGAGCCGGAGAAAGTTTAACCTGAAAAATCTAGCAGGTTTTGACAATTAAAGCCTGCTCCCCATTCACTCTCCATTAAATGTGTGTATATTATTATATATAAATCAATCAGTTATTTATTTCTTATAACAGGATAATAAAAAGCTTGATTTTTGGTCTGAAAAAGTAGTAGATTGCAGTTAGCACTCTAAAGGTTAGAGTGCTAAAATTAATTAAAGATTTATCACTGAGGTGAAAAATGAGTAAAGACATATATGCAATGGCATTAACAGCTGGACAACAAAGCGCGAGTATTGAAGGGTATTTGCAGGCTGTTAGTACGATCCCAATGCTAGACGCGGAAAAAGAGCATAAGCTTGCGACACGTCTTCATGAAAATGGCGATCTAGATGCTGCAAAGCAACTTATTATGTCCCACCTCAGATTTGTAGCGCATATTGCTAAAAGTTATTCAGGATATGGATTACCACAAGCTGACCTAATCCAAGAAGGCAACATCGGCTTAATGAAAGCGGTAAAGCGTTTTAACCCTACAGTAGGCGTAAGACTGGTATCTTTTGCTGTACACTGGATTAAAGCTGAAATTCACGAATATGTTTTGAAAAACTGGCGTATTGTCAAAGTTGCGACCACTAAAGCTCAGCGTAAATTATTCTTTAACCTACGTAAAAACAAAAAGCGCTTAGGTTGGTTCAATCAAGAAGAAGTCACTACGGTAGCGACGGAATTAGGTGTTAGCGAAAAAGAAGTTCGCGAAATGGAATCTCGTATGAGTGGCCAAGACATGGGCTTTGACCTAGGTGCTGATGAAGAAGACAACAGTACCAGTGGCAGCTTTTCACCGGTTCAATACCTAACGGACACAAACAGTGATGTAGCAGAAGTCATTGAAGAAGAACAATGGCAAGAGCAATCACAGAATCGCCTGCTGGCTGCAATGAAAACACTCGATGAGCGTTCTCAAGATATCGTTGCAGCAAGATGGTTAGCTGAAGACAAAGCTACTCTGCAAGACTTAGCGGATAAATACAGCGTATCTGCAGAGCGTGTTCGTCAATTAGAAAAGTCAGCAATGAAAAAGTTGCAAGCTGCAATGAGCTAATTTTCAAAACGAATTAAAAATAAATACCGCTCCATTATGGGGCGGTATTTTTTTGTGTCATAAAAAATTGAGCTTACAAGTGTACGCTTATTTGATTATAATGCTCAGCTCAAGATATAGGAGCTCTGAATTTGTTAGCTTTATTGCGTATCGTGGCCATGGCCATATTTATTATTTTTAGTTGTATTTTTGGATTGGCGCTTTGTATTGTCAGGCCGTTTCATCGTAACAATGTACATGTGATTGCCTCTTGGTTTGGCTCAATGGCCAGAGTCATTGGTGTCGAGTTGGTCATTGAACGGGCTCCTGGTGTCAAAGATGTTGGACCGGCACTGTACGTTGCGAACCACCAAAATAACTACGACTTGTTTACACTGCCAGCAGTGGTTCCCCAAAATACTGTGAGCATGGGTAAAAAAAGCCTCAAGTGGATCCCATTTTTTGGTCAACTATATTGGCTGTCAGGCAATATCTTAATTGATAGAGCAAACCGTTCGAAAGCGGTTGGTACTTTGGACAAGGCTGTACAAAAAATAAAACAAAAAGGGCTCTCTCTTTGGATGTTCCCAGAAGGGACGCGTAGCTATGGTCGTGGACTCTTACCATTCAAGACGGGTGCCTTTCACGCAGCCAAAAGTGCACAAGTACCGATCATTCCGGTGTGCATGAGCTCAACACAAGATAAAATAAAGCTAAACCGTTGGGATAATGGCAAGGTATATATTTCGATGTTGGCACCGATGGAGTTATCAGAGGATTGCTCTGCAAGAGAGCATGCGAATAACATTCATGCTAAAATGGCCGACAGAATCGCACAATTAGATAAAGGTGAATAAGCTGATGGAAAATTGGCAAGAGATCAGTGAAGACATAGTTGAATCATTATTAGAGGACGGCTCAAACCCTGAAAAATTATATGAAGTGGAGCATCATTTCGTATGTGAGGATTTTGACAAGTTAGAAGAAGCCGCATTGGCTGCCTTTAAGTTAGGCTATGATGTCGAAGAGCCTGCTGAATTAGAGCTAGAAGATGGCGGTAAGATTTGGGGTTTTGATATTGTCGTTGAAGCCGAACTTAATGCTGAAGTAATTATGGAAGATGTGACTAAGTTGGTGGCGATTGCGACACAAACCGGCGTTGAATATGATGGTTGGGGTACCTACTTCCAAGATTAATTACAAAGCATTCTCATTGCGGTAGAGAGAAATGGACTTTCCTCTCTACAAACCTAATCCTTTCTTCCTGTATTTTTATCAAGTAGTAGACAATTTAGTCGTAACTATGCATATTATTGCAGTTTGAGTAAAAAAACTTCTCCTAGGAACTATGCACGCGACAATCCCCATTAATGAACTTGTGCCAGGTATGTTTGTGGACAGTGTCCACAAGTTGAAATCTGATGCAGATGTAAAGCTTAAGTCACGAGGGATGGTGCGTAATTCTGCGATAATTGCAAAACTTGAGGCCGATGGTGTTCTTGAATTAAATATTGATATCAAGCAGAGCCAAGTCCCTGTACCGGCACATTACCTGCCCAATTCTGAAGCCCATTTACCGACAACGAAAAATCAAGCGACTACCGAACATAGCAAAGGTGATGACAATGAAATGCCTTTGTTACAGTCTCATAGCAGTATTCCAACTGCTGAAGTATTCGCTGCTGCCTTAAGCCAATTTGAAGTACAGAACAAAAAACTTCAAATACTGTATGGCAATCTACTTGGAGGAGAGGCGCTTCAGCTGCACTTGGTCAATGATATCAGCCAAGAGATTATTGCGTCTGTGACTCAAAATAGCAACGTGATGGCAATATTAACGCGTTTAAAAGATAAGCGCGGCTTTAACTGGCGCCACATGATCAACTGCACTATTTTGATGACTATTTTTACAAAGTATTTAGGATTAAAGCCACATGTCGTGTCTCAAATGGCTATGGCGGCAATGCTTCATGATATTGGTAAAAGCAAGGTGCCGCAAAGTATATTAGAAAAAGCAACGCCACTTACTGAGAATGAAAAACGGCACTGGCAAAAACATGTGGCGCATTCAGTCGCGATGGTAAAGGACGAAAAAGGTATCACACCGCTCATTGTTGATATGATAGTGAATCATCATGAGCGAATAGATGGCAGTGGCTTTCCTCGAGGCTTGAAAGCTGAAAAATTGAGTAAAGCAGCCAGAGTGATGGCGATTGTGGATGAATATGCTACGTTAACCACAGGCCAAGCCAAAGTCGCGGCGTTAGAGCCAGTCCATGCTTTACGGGTTTTACTATCGAATAAAGACAAATTTGATGAGGTACTCGTACATCAGTTCATTAAATGTATCGGGGTACACCCGGTTGGCACCATTGTGAAGTTAACGAATGATCGCCTTGGATTAGTCATGGCTGGCAACAAGGAAAACCCTAAAGCACCGATGGTAAGGGTGTTTTACAATGCGAAACACATGCACCATGTTACGCTGAAAGATGTTGACCTAAATGACAGCGATGATATTAAAATCATTGCGAATGTTAAGCCGCTTGATTATCAGATCAATTTATCCCGTCTGTTACAAGAGAATCTGCTTGTTTAGCTTGCTTACACCTTTTTAGCCTCTGTACTTTTGCGGACAATAACGCACCAGCAAGGCAGCTGGACATCAACACAATCCATAATAATGTGCCTTTTTCACTATGCAGTGCAATACAGCAGCAGGCAAGTGCAATAAGCGCAGCAATGATTGCACCGAGCCAATAATGATTTACAGGGTTGTCACACTGTCCTGCTCGTTGGCAAGCGCAGTAATTTGCTTTACACAAGCAGTAAACACTGATTCCAGAAAATAGCAGCGCTGCCAATATTAACAACACTATCATAGTCATCTCCCTCCAATTAATGGCGAACAGTATAAGTGAAACTCTGCAATGGTTCAATGATATTGAGAATTAGTCTCATTTATATTTGTGGGGCTGGGTGGTTAGTTACTGGTCTGTCTTGTTATTAAAAGTAATCAAATGCTTTTATTTTACTCGATTGGGTTGTTAAAAGTTCTAAAGTTGAAGATTTTTAACGCTTATTTATGTAGTGTGTCGCGCTATACAGCTACGTATTTTTGATTTAAGGGTTATTAATGAACAAGGTGATGGCCGCGCTACTGGGCGCAGGCGTGTTGATGGCATCAACACAAAGTTTGGCTGCCGCGTTTCAATTAGCAGAGCAAAATGTCTCTGGTTTAGGGCGTGCTTACGCAGGAGAAGCCAGTGTGGCAGATGATGCATCGGTGGTTTCTAGAAACCCTGCATTGATGAGCAAACTTGATGGCACGCAGTTGAGTATTGCGGCTATGTACGTAAAGCCAGATGTGAGCCTGCAAGGCACCAGTACGAATAACGGAGTACCAGCTTCGGCATTAGATAACAGTAGCATTGCGCCAAGTGCCGTTGTGCCGAGTGCCTTCATCACGACAACAGTGAGTGACAAATGGTCTATTGGTGCAGGCATGTACTCTCAGTTTGGTCTTGCAACAGAATTTGATGATAATTATGTTGCAGGTCAGATTGCCGGTGAAACCGAGATAGTGACAATCAACACTGGGGTGGCTGCATCATACCAAGTGGATGAGCAGTGGAGTTTGGCTTTTGGTTTAAACCATGTATACGCCGATGCGAAAATCATTCGAAACTTAGGCGCAAATAACCTCAGGGTGCCAAGTGACACGGAGGTAGTCAACTTAGAGGGGGATGATTCAGGCTTTGGTTGGAATATCGGTGTGGTATACAACATTGATGCTGATAACCGATTTGGGTTTCATTACCGCAGCGAAACGGATATCACCTTTGAGGGCACGTTTAGCAATCAATTACCAGCGGCAGCGCCATTTAATGGCACGGCGGGCAAGCAACTACCTGGCAGCGTAGCTATTACTTTGCCAGCAATTGCCGAGGTGTCTGGTTCGCATAAACTGGATACAAAATCGACTTTGCACTACAGCATTTTGTGGACTGGCTGGAATAGTTTCCAGACGTTGTCTGCCCAGGTTGATAATGTCGGTACAGTCTTTAGCAAAGATGAAAATTTCAGCAATTCACTGCGCTATTCAGTGGGGGCCGATTATCAGTGGAGTGAGACGTTGAAGTTACGTGCAGGTTTTGCATATGATGAATCGCCCGCTGATGAGCAGCATATGTCGATATCTATCCCTGATACAGATCGGACTTGGTATGCGTTTGGTGCTGAATATCAATTAAGTAAAGTGGCCAGTATTGATGTTGGTGTCAGTATTATTCGGGGTAAAACCCAGCGCTTTATCGAAAAAGATAACGCAGGCAGCGAGTGGGGCTTCAAGTCAAAAGGTCATGCATCGGTATTTGGTTTACAGTACAACCATACCTTGTAATAAACACGATGTAACCACTACTCGTTAAAGTAAAAAGGCTGCAAATATGCAGCCTTTTTACTTTTTTAGAGTTTGTCTTTTAATTGATAAAGTAGTGCGTGGGCTTGTTTCGGTGTTAACTCATCTGGGTCTATTGTGTCTAACAATATTTCGACCTCTGAAGGTTCACTATTTAAAATAAGACTCTGTTGCTGAGGTGCTTGTGCTGCTGTATTCTCAACAACACTCTGATGTTGTTCCAATAGGGTGAGTTTTTGTTTTGCAAGTTTAATCACTGCTTTTGGGACACCTGCAAGACCCGCGACTTGTAACCCAAAGCTCTTACTTGCTGCACCATCAAGCACGGTGTGTTTGAATGCAATTGTATCGTTGTGCTCTACCGCATCTAAGTGCACGTTAACCAGCCCTGACTGCTGCTCAGCTAGCTCTGTTAATTCAAAATAATGTGTTGCGAACAGCGTCTTAGCAGAGATCTTGTTGGCTAAGTAATCCGCTGTTGCATAGGCCAGTGACAGTCCATCATAAGTACTCGTACCGCGGCCAATTTCATCCATCAGTACTAAAGATTGCTCAGTGGCATTATTCAAAATAGTGGCTGTTTCGGTCATTTCCACCATGAAAGTGGAACGTCCAGAAGCTAAATCATCGCTTGCCCCAATACGTGTGAATATTCTGTCGATTTGACCAATTTGAGCACTGCTCGCTGGGACAAAACTACCAATATGTGCCATTAGCACAATGAGTGCTGTTTGGCGCATGTAGGTTGATTTACCCCCCATATTCGGGCCTGTGATTAGCAACATCTTACGCCCACTATTTAGGTGTACAGGGTTGGCAATGAATGGCTCACTGCTAACGTGTTCGACAACCGGGTGGCGACCCGCCTCAATATGAATTTCGTCTCCCGAGGTTAATTCTGGTTTACAGTAGTCGAGAGTCTGTGCGCGTTCAGCCAAGGTATTGAGCACGTCTAAATCAGCAAGTGCACTTGCCATAATCTGGAGCTGCTCGATATACGGAGCGATTAACTCGAATAGCTGCGCATAGAGTTGTTTTTCTAGCGCCAACGCTTTTGATTGGCTACCTAGCACCTTGTCTTCGTGTTCTTTCAACTCTGGAATGATATAGCGTTCATTATTTTTGAGTGTTTGGCGGCGAATATACTCCGGTGGCGCTAAGTGAGAGTTGGCCTTACTGATCTCTATGTAGAAACCATGTACTTTGTTGTAGCCAAGCTTTAAGGTGCTGATCCCCGTTCTTTCGCGTTCACGCTCCTCCAATTGTTCGAGTACATCTGTTGCGCCTTCACTGAGTGCGCGCCATTCGTCAAGCTCGCTTGAATAGCCTTTGGCGATAACGCCACCATCTCTTATCAAAACTGGTGGATTATCAATAATCGCGCGTTCGAGCAATTCCTGAAGGTGTGGCAACTCTGGCGATTGCGCCTTAATCTGTTGGATGCGTGCGTCGTCACTTTCACTCAGCAAATGATGAAGCGGGGGCAACGCCTGCAGTGCGCTGCGCAAACGCGTGAGATCTCGAGGTCTTGCATTACACAGGGCCAATCTAGCGACGACACGTTCGATATCTCCAATTTGACGCAGAGCATCATGAACATCCATCCCCAGCTGTCGATCTAGAATGCTTGAAATTGCATTGAGGCGCGCATTGAGCTCTTGTCTGTCTCTAACGGGTGTATGGATACGGCGCTTTAAAAGACGTGAACCCATGGGGGTGGCTGTTTTATCTAATACTTGAGCAAGCGTATTATCTATTGAACCGGATAAGTTCATTGTTAACTCAAGATTTTTACGTGTCGCGGCATCTAAGATCACTGCGTGCTCATTTTTTTCAAGCGTAATGGCGCGAATATGTGGAAGTGCGGTGCGCTGAGTATCTTTTACATATTGCATTACGCAGCCAGCTGCAACTAACCCAGCATTGGCGCTTTCAACCCCAAAGCCGATAAGATCTTTGGTTGCAAATTGTTGGCAAAGTAGATGTTTAGCCGTATCCAAATCAAACTCCCAATCTGGGCGTCTACGGCTCCCTTTTATTTGCTCTAATACAATCAGGTTTTGAAATGACTCAGGGTAAAGCAATTCGGCTGGTTGTAACCTTTGTAGTGTCGATGTGAGTGCTTCATCTGTCGCCAACTCAACAATATTGAAACGCCCTGAGTTTATATCCAGATAGGCAACACCATATTTTGTTTTATCTTGCCAAACGGCTGCTAACAGGTTGTCTTGACGCTCTTGCAATAGCGCTTCATCAGTGACCGTACCGGGAGTTACAATGCGCACAACTTTGCGTTCAACCGGTCCTTTACTTGTTGCTGGGTCGCCAACTTGCTCACAAATGGCAACAGACTCGCCCATTTGTACTAAGCGAGCTAGATAATTTTCGACCGCATGATAAGGCACACCAGCCATGGGAATGGGATTGCCGCCCGCTTTTCCACGGTGAGTTTGCGATATGTCCAGTAGCTGTGCTGCGCGGATGGCGTCATCAAAAAATAATTCATAGAAGTCACCCATACGGTAGAATAGCAGGATCTCCTGATGTTGGGCCTTGATCCTAAGATACTGCTGCATCATAGGTGTTTGTTGCTTTATAGTATGTTCAGAATAAAGATCTAATGACATGCTTCTACCTAAGGTTTTTTGTATGGAAATACACACTAAGATCGCCGCACTGGCGGCACAATTGGGCGCTATTCTAACGAATAAAAGCTTCACGATCACTACCGCTGAGTCGTGTACTGGGGGAGGAATTAGTTATGCGCTGACTGATACCCCCGGAAGCTCAGCTTATATTGACCAATGTTATGTCACTTATAGCAACGCAGCTAAGCAGGCATTATTAAACGTGCAAGCACAAACATTGAGAGAATTTGGCGCAGTCAGTGAACAGACTGTGATTGAAATGGCCAACGGCGCGCGAGTACAGGCTCAAGCAGACATTGCTGTTTCAGTCTCTGGGATTGCTGGCCCGTCAGGTGGCACGGATTTAAAACCTGTCGGTACTGTATGGTTTGCCGTTGATATACAGCAACAAACCCATACTTTTAAACAGGTGTTTCCCGGAGCGCGTGCAGAAGTTAGATTGCAAGCTATTGAATTTATTTTGGAAAAAATAATTTCTTTAATAAAACAGTAAAAGGCTCTTGATACTGTAATTCTATACAGTATACTTGTCGGCAACACGCTAGATTGGAGAAACAGATGAACGATAACAAACAAAAAGCATTAGATGCTGCATTGTCGCAAATTGAGCGTCAATTCGGTAAAGGATCAATCATGAAGTTAGGCGATAGCCAAGCTTTAGACATCGAGTCAGTATCTACCGGTTCTCTAGGATTGGATATTGCTTTGGGTATCGGTGGTCTGCCAACAGGTCGTATTGTAGAAATTTATGGTCCTGAATCATCAGGTAAAACGACGCTGACGTTGCAAACTATTGCACAAGCGCAAAAAATGGGTAAAACGTGTGCATTCGTTGATGCGGAACACGCACTTGATCCTGTATATGCTGAAAAATTAGGTGTAAATGTAGACGATTTACTCGTTTCACAGCCTGATACTGGTGAGCAAGCGCTAGAGATTTGTGACATGTTAGTACGCTCAGGTGCGGTTGATGTAGTTGTAGTTGACTCAGTAGCTGCCCTTACGCCAAAAGCGGAAATTGAAGGTGATATGGGTGACTCTCATGTTGGTCTTCAAGCGCGTTTGATGTCACAAGCGTTACGTAAACTGACTGGTAATATTAAGCGCTCAAACACGCTGTGTATCTTCATTAACCAAATTCGTATGAAGATTGGTGTGATGTTTGGTAACCCTGAAACAACCACTGGTGGTAACGCGCTTAAGTTCTATGCATCAGTTCGTTTAGACATTCGTCGTATCGGTTCAGTAAAAGAAGGTGACGAAGTTGTCGGTAACGAAACCCGAGTTAAAGTGGTTAAAAACAAAGTCGCACCACCGTTTAAGCAAGCTGAATTTATTATCATGTATGGTGAAGGTTCTTCTAAACAGGGTGAACTTATTGACCTGGGTGTGAAACACAAATTGGTTGATAAAGCAGGTGCTTGGTTTAGCTACAATGGCAACAAGATTGGCCAAGGTAAAGCTAACTCAATTAAATTCTTGAAAGAAAATGTGGCTATTGCTGACGAGATTGAAGGCAAGCTACGTGAAATGTTACTTCTTCAAGCAACGATTAAAGATGAAGAAGGCGAAGATAAAGGTTTAGCTGACTTAGAAGATCAGCTGTAAACCTCCAGTTCTAGCGAATCTTCAATATTAAGAAAAGCCGCTCAACACTAGAGTGGCTTTTTTGTGCCTGCCACAAAACATATCGCGCTATAAGTAATTGTAATAGTTATAGATAAATGGAAGTCAGTGCATGGCGGTATGTCAGGCTCAGTCATGTCACCTTACTCGCTCATAGCATGACAAGTCACAGAGTTAAAAGTATGTCTATATCTGGCTATCGAGAAATTTTCTGTAAAATGTGGCATATCTGTGTAAAATTAAGGCGCTTAAGACCATATCTTTTCACATAGAACAACCTATAGAAGTTAACATTATAATGTTTCATATCGCACTACATGAACCGCGTTTACCACAAAATACGGGTAACTTAATCAGGCTAGTTAGTAATAATGGCTGCCACTTACATTTAATCGAGCCTTTAGGTTTTGACCTAGATGAGAAGAAGTTGCGCAGGGCGTCACTAGATTATCGTGACATGGCAAAAGTAACGGTTCATCCCGACTATGAGTCATTTTTGAAGGCGATGGGAGATAGACGTATTTTTGCGTTGACGACAAAAGGGAGTCGGCCGCATCATGAGCCAGAATATCAGGAAGGAGATGTCTTGTTGTTTGGCTCTGAAACCTCAGGGTTACCGGATGAAATTCGCAATTCATTTCCCGCAGAGCAGCGGATCCGCATTCCAATGTTACCCGATGCACGCAGTATGAATCTGTCTAATGCGGTTGCTATTGTCAGCTATGAAGCTTGGCGTCAAGTCGGCTTTGTGGGCGGCAAATAACGCTTTTCACTGTCACCTTGTGTCAGTGTTAAAGTATAATCTGTAGCGAGAGATCACAAAAATATGTAGGTCGTGTCAAACAGACAGGCCTACATGACCCGAATTTCCCCCCTTATTATCGACTTCACGCTTTTTTAGCTACAGGCTCGATTTTCATTTAACACGCTAGACGCCCTGAATATACACCCAATATCAAATAAGGCTGATTTTTCTATTTAAACTTTGACAGTTTTACATATTCATAACGAGTATGATCTAGGTCAATGAATACGCGGATCTATAAAGGTTTGTATAATTGACAGTACAATTTATTTAGCTTAGTTTGTCACTGTAGTAGAAACTACAAAAAACCAATAGACAGTTAAATAAAGGAGTTGTTATGAAAAAAATGTCTATCGCTGCTCTACTTTTATCTTCACTCGCAGTAAGTGGTCAAGCACTTGCAACTGATTACACAATTACAAAGCAGAAGCAACCAAGTCGAATGTTGGTGCTTAGTTCTGCTGGTGGACTTTCTAGCGAGTTGTTCTCTGTACTGAATATGGATTTAAGAGATATTCCATATAGAGATAAAACAGGTACTATCACAGGTGTTAGCTATGTGTCAGCAAGCTTCACTGATTCAGCAACAGAAACTGCCGAGCTATGTTTTTATCGCGCCTATAGTTCTAATCCACTGATGTGTGAAGAGATTGTACCTAACTCTTCAGGCATGGTCACTGCTTTCAATGGTCAATGGTTCAGAGCGGGTATTCAAGCGTCTATAGTTCACAGAGTTGAAGCGACAGGTAGCTTCCATTACCTAGAAGCAAATAGGGAAGAGAGTGTGACTTTCCACTATACTGCTAACTAGTCAGTTGTTGCCCCTTTCATCGTGTTGGGGGCAATTTATCACGCTTAGAAGAGATAGATAATATGGATATATCAAGCACTAAGTGGAGTTCGAGTACAGGTGTAACGACAAAAAACTCTCAGCAAACGCAATCTACATTCAATAAATACAAATCAAGCACGTCAAATGTTTCTTTTTCCTCGTTAGCACTGAAGTTAAAAGATGCCCAACGCTCGATAGATAGCGCCTTAGTTCATCAAAAAACGCTGGCTTGGGGCGGGAGCAATGATGCGAAAAGTGCTCCGCTCAATAAACAGCAAGTGGCAGCGGCAAGGTGGGAATTCGAACAATTATCCAAAGCTCAACTTGAGACCATCGCACTCGATCCCAGTGGCACATTTTCTGATGTTGAAAAAACCGCCGCGTATGAACAATGGCATGTATTAGATCAAATGGCGTTGTCTAACATGCAGCGAAGCAGCTTAAAGCATGGAAATCCGAATGATGCTGTAGAGTCCTTTGAAAAGGCATTACACGCTCATACTCAATCTTTTTCGACTCTGAGCAAAGGGATGATCTCTGATCACTATGCCGCGAATGCGCAATCACAGTTTAAAGCCGCTATCACTGAGTCGGGCAAAGCATCAAATACTGTTACCAGCCAATCTGAACATTATTATGCTGTCATGGTGAAAGACATTTTTGCAGGTAACGAACCTGATGTACTGAGTGGCGTTGATGGCATGTCTTTTTCTAACGTTTCTAAAAGCCCATTTGAGTTTTTAACTCAAGAGGATCGAACCTTACTGGCTGGTATGTACGAGTATGCTGATCAAAATGATATCGATTTTGAATATATTAAGAGACTAGCGAGCGACCTCGGTGATTATCGAAAGCACAATGATGGCAAGTTAGTGAGCAATTTCAACAATGGTCATTTTGATGAGCATGGGCATCAACTTAATGTCAGTTTTACTGCTAAAGATCAGGCAACAATAGATAGCTTAATCAGTAGTAATGCACTCTCTTCCTCAAAGTTAGATCAAGGTTTTGTATCGTTTATCACGGAGCCGGGCTTGGGGGCACTTTCACATGTGGGTAGCTATGAGTTTTTACAACATATGGTAGAGGTATCTGCTGGTGTGGAAACCAGTATTTCGGCAGATAAATTTGAAGTATTTAAGGGTTTTTCAGGAAAAGAAGAGCGATATGTGATGAGTGCATCTGAGGACGTATTCGTTCAGTCTGAACCTGATGTAGTATGTAAAAATGGTCATTGCGAAGTAACAGAAAAGGGGCGTCAAAACGGCGTTACTCTAGCGAAAGATAAAGAAACTCTCAGCCCTGCACTAGATTTAAAAACAGAGTCAATAGAATCCTTAATACAACAACTCAAAAACACCGAAACACAAGAAAGTATTTGGTACCAATGGCTCGTTGATGATTGAGCCGAGCGTTCAATAAAATGAGAACAGTTATTTGAACCTAAAAGTTAAGAAGAGAATTACTGTAATACCCGCCAATAAAAATTTCTATGACTTTGACTGAAAAGATAATGTCTCGGTTAAGTTACAGTCCATAGAGTCATTCTAGCTGTTGATTATTGGGCGCCCTATATCACGCTTTGGTGCCCCGAAAGTAGGAGCGCATCGAGTGCAATAAGTTTTGACGTTACACATTAAGGTGGAAAAAATACGCTTTTACAGTCCATTATTTCTATTTTAGAGTATGATGAGAGAAATCGGCGTGGGGCCAAAAAGGGGAGGGACTGTGACGCGTAGTTATGATTATCTGGTTCGTTTTTCGAGCATTTTTACCATCGTAATGGCTGGCATTATGATAGTCGCGAAAGCATCGGCATGGTTATCATCTGGCAGTGCTGCAATGCTTGGCTCGCTTACGGACTCTATGTTGGACGTGACGGCATCCCTCATGAGCTTTTTTGTTTTGAGTTATGCATTGCGTCCGGCAGATGATGATCATCGATTTGGTCACGGTAAAGCCGAAGCTTTGGCTGGCTTGGGCCAAGCCGCATTTATTTCTGGCTCTGCATGTTTTTTGGCGTTTCATGGTGTTGAAAGGTTATTTAACCCTGTTGTGATTAATCACAGCATGATGGGCGTTTGGGTGAGTTTATTTGCGATTTTTTGCACGTTGCTGGTGGTATTGGTTCAGCATCAAGTTGTGAAGCGGACACAGTCTCTGGCAATAAAAGCAGATTCAATGCACTACAAAGGCGACATCTTACTGAATATCGCAGTATTGATTGCCTTACTGTTAAGCCACTATGGAATCATGTGGGCGGATTCTGTCTTTGCAATAGGTGTTGCTGGCTACTTGCTGTACAACTGCTGGGATATCGCCAGAGAAAGCGCCGACCATCTAATGGATAAGGAATTACCTGAAGAAGAAAAAGCACAGATTGTTGAGATTGCCACTTCTCATGAAGCGGTCTTTGGCGTGCATAATCTTCGAACACGCCAAAGTGGCAAGGTTAAATTTGTGCAATTACACTTGGAATTAGATGACGACATGCCACTGATGCGAGCCCATCAAGTCGCCGATGAGGTGGTCTCACAAATACAGGCAAAAAGCGAGGGGGAAATTGATGTTTTAGTGCATCAAGACCCAGTTTCGTTAAGTGTGACAGACTCTGCAAACGCATAAAACTGGCTTAATACCGCGTTACGGATCGGGTCAGATTCACACAAAAGCTCATGCTTTCCTTGATATGTTTTCAAGGCACAGTGCGGTTGTCGCTGTGCAAATTCATGGTGTGTGCTGGCTTTGACAATCGTATCTTGGTTTGCACTGGCAATACTGAGCGGGTGTTTAATGATTTCTTTACTCAGCTTTTTTGTCAGCGATAGTGCTGCATTGAGCCAGCCGAAACTCACTCCCCCTAATTGCAGCTGAAGGTGCTTTTCATAGAGCTGACGAAATAAGTCATATCGATATTCACAATGTGTGAGTTCATTTTCAGTAAAAGGCTTTGCTTGGTAGTCTTGTTGACCAATCGCATAATGTTTATCTCGACCTAAAAGGCAAGCGAGTTTAGCAAGGTTGTGTGCAATCCAAAATGGGTAGGGTGAGGTATTAATTCCGAGCATTGGCGCACACAAGAATGCGCCTTTTGCTTTGGATTCCGGGTACTGTGAAAGGTAATCACAGACGATGGCCCCGCCCATAGAGTGAGCCATAAATATCCAGTTTTGGGTTGTAGGCACCACAAGCTGTTCGACAACCAAGTTTAAAACCTTTGCAAATTGACAAAAGCTATGGATATGACCTACTTGCGGGTTGTCCACTAATCGTGAGGACATTCCTTGCCCCGGGTGATCGTAAGTAATCACACCGATGTTATTTTGTGCGAGCTCCCACAGCAGCTCTTGATATTTATGCGCGGACTCTATACGTCCGTTGACAAGTACAACCGTATAGCGAGGGTTTTTAGGTATATGATACGCATAGAAGATATCCCCAAGAGACGAGTTGAGAACGCCTTTGTTACAGTGTTGCCAATGTTGCTCAATACACGCTAAATTGTGAGGTAGTTCGGTACTATTGCTGTAAATCATTCTGCTGCGTTAAAGGGATGCTCAAGGTCACATCCAGTCCTTGATTGTTCTTGAAGTGAATATGGCCATGATGCACTTTTATCGCATGCTGCGCAATTGCTAGACCAAGACCAAATCCGCCCTTTTGGTCAATGTGAGGCGTTCTAGATTGCGATGCGCGATAAAAGGGGATACATAGCTTATCGAGCATTTCGTCACTAACCCCATCACCATCATCCGCCACTTGTAAAATAAACTTTTCATCCACAACGTTGCATTGAATGGTAACTTTAGTGGTCGCATATTTTAGCGCGTTACGGATGATATTTTCGATTGCGCGATTGAGCAAAACAGCATCACCAACTAAAGATATTTCTGGTAGCTCACTGCAATACAGCTGCTTGTTTAACTGCTGGGATTCAAATTGAGCATCGCTGATAATGGGCTCTAAGAGCTCAGCGATACAAATCGGTTGTAGTTCAACGCAGCTGCTTCCGGACTCCAATCGAGACAGTTGCAAAATATCGCTTAACATATGATCTAGTAGGTGGGATTCTTTCTCGATTCTTTGCATATAACTATCTAAGTCACCAGACACTTTTCCGGCGGCAATACCTGTGGCCATTTGCAATCTCGTTAACGGAGAGCGCAATTCATGGGAAATGTCAGCAAGTAACCGTTTTTGGCTCAAAACCTGTGTTTCGAGTTGTGAAGCCATGATATCAAAGTCTTTGCCTAGCTGCCCGAGTTCATCACGACGTTTATTATCAACTTGGGCTCTAGCACTTAATTCCCCCTGTGCCAGTTTCGCAGCGGCTTGTTGAAGTTGTTTGATGGGCTTCAACAGACCCATAGCAAACCAATAGCTGAGGACTAAGCTCGCAAACAATAGAATCGTCAGCTTCATCCATCGAGGCATCAACTTAACCTTAAGAAATAAATCGCCTTCTCGATTATCTAATATCATAAAAAGCTGATAGTTATTCTGCTTTACATGCATGCTCACAGGGCCATAGGCGCGGTATTTCTCGGTGTTAATCACTTTAGGCTCTTCACCGACGGCAAAGTTGAGTAAGGTTAGGTCAAACTGGTTTAATTCAGGCGTGCTGATCAAGCTTTTATCGGGGTCACTGTGTTTAAGGTATAGCTTAGTGCGTTTGCCGTGACGCCTGTGGGTTAAGACTTCTTCCAGGGACTTATCAGGCATACGCTCGATATGTCTATTCAAAGACTTTTTCATATGAAACAAGTTTTTCAGCATGGGTGGAGAGATGTCTTTTGATGCCAATACATCGGGCTGTAAAAAGCTGACACTGACCATAATGGCAAGGGTGCTAATTACCGTAAGCCAAAACCAAAGAAAGACTTTGATTGCTAAAAATCTTTTCATATTAAGCCGTTAAAAATATATATCCTGACCCGCGCAAGGTTTTAATAAACGTGTGGTCGCTGTATTGGGCCAATTTTTTTCTTACGTTGCTAACATGCATGTCTACAGAGCGGTCATATGGCACTAAAGGACGCCCCAATACTTGTTGGCAAAGTGACTGTTTACTAACAACTTCTCCCGCTGATTTCATAAGGTGATAGAGTACTTCGTACTCGGTTCCTGTGAGTGTCAGGGGCGTGCCATTCAAAACGACACTTCTTGAGGCAATATCAAGAGAAAGGCCCTGAAATGTTAAGTTCTGATCTTTAGCTGTTTGTGTTAGGTGCGCAATACGACGTGTTATTGCTTTTATCCGAGCTAGCAGTTCTCTGTGGTTAAACGGTTTTGGAATGTAATCATCAGCCCCAAGCTCCAAACCGAAAATTCGGTCAAAATCGTCCCCTTTTGCAGTGAGCATGATGACTGGCGTCATTTTTTCTACTCGCAGTGCTTTGAGTACCTCAAACCCGTCTTTTTTAGGGAGCATGACATCTAACAGTATGACGGCAAATTCATTTTCCAATGCCTCGGCTAGACCCACTTCACCATCATGTCTGCAGGTTACAGAAAATTGTTCACTGTCTAAATATTCGCTCAAAAGCTCACATAGAGACTGATCATCGTCGATGATCAAAACTGAGTTACTCATAACGTCACATATTCGAGTTTAGATGACTTTATTGTACCTAACTATAGAGCCCCAAAGCTGGAATTTACACTTCTTTACGTACTTTTTCTGATATTCGATTAATCTCAGAATGCGCAGCTAACCGACTATGCAGCTTCAATAATTTTTGCACATTTTTGATAAACACTATATCCAAAGATGTTTTGTAATCACTGTTGACAAAACTTTACTCTGACTTGACGTTGCTTTGCTTTGAGCTTGCTAAATTAAATCATGTCACGAGTACAGACTGTGTTAGGTATGACGAAGTTGCTGAGCACCGCTGTCGAACGTCAATATAATCAACCGGAGAAACCATTATGAAAAAATTAGCCAGCCTGTTACTAGCCAGTTGTGTCAGTGTGGGTATGATCCCATCAGCTGCATTTGCAGATGACGGCAGCAATCATGTACATAAAGCGAAGCGTCATCATATGAAGCCATTAGCACACATCGAAAAAAGGCTACTTTCAAAAAAGGCTGTGCGTCATTTGGGGTTGTCGGATGCACAGCAAACCGAGCTAAAGTCAGTCTTTGAAACGTATAAGTCGCGTTTAGCCGCCTTAAAAGAAACTCAACCTCAAAATAAGCCTCACAAAGCCTTTAAAGAGGTCATCGAAGCTGAATCTTTTGATAAGGCGCAAGCGCAGTTACTGCTTGAAGAATATGCCCCTAAGAAGCAGGCATTTATGCTTACCATGTTGGAAGCAAGACATGCAATTCATCACATATTAACGCCCGAACAGCGTGAAAAAATCGCTAAAAGGAAAGATAAATTTTTAGCTAAGCTGCACCACAGAAATTAATAGCAGCAATTGAGAGTGTGTTTAGTTTGGGTCGCTCAGTAGCATAGTTTTGGACTATGTTTTCACTGAGCGAGCACCTCAAACGGCTATCGGAGAAACAAAAGCAGTTGATTACCTGCTGCGATGGTGTTGTTCTCACCTTCAAATATATTATCTGTGTGTTTACTTATGACTGCGCCATCTAACCATTCATACACTTCTTTATTAAATGTTAGCAGCGTATCGACGGGAAAGTCATGATTTTCATCGAGTATCATCAAGACATTGGCAACTTCGTCAATAATGAGGGCGCCATCATTGAACTCTACACAAAAATACAAGTTATTTGCGACTTCTTTAAAGCCGTTAGCTATATTTTCCAAGCGCTCTTTACTTTGCCCTTGAGATTGCAGTAGACCAAGCTCAACATCGACCTCTTGAATTGATTCAACAAGTGCAGAAATATCCTCTTCATCAATTGGGTTCTCGGTCCAAAAGTCATTTGCACTGAGTGTGCCTTTGTCCATTTTATTGCCGAGTGCGCCCAGTTCATCGGGAGAGAAGTCAAAAAATGCATCTTCAAACAAATCCGCGTTTTCTTCGTTTCTTAATCCACCAGCGTAGATTTTCTCATTACTTTTCAGAGATTCGACCACTTCTTGGTTTTCAGCGCTTTTGTTCTTTTTGGTGGTGGATAGATAAAACTCTTTAAAGTTTTCATTTGATTTTTTGACTTTCTCAGCCAACCGTTTGAAGTTGCTCAAGTCTTTTTGCATTGAAATATAATGCGTAACTTCGCCTTGTTCATTCTTAATTTCAGAGATATTCCATTCTACCGGGTACATACTGCCGTCTTTTCTATAGTTAATCGAAGCGCCGTAAAAAAAGCCTTTTTCTTTGAGTGCGGGTGTGAGTTTTTCAATTACCCGCTTATTGCTTTTTGGTCCTTGCAGTATTTTGGGGGATGTACCGACAAGCTCTGCTAGCTCATATCCCGTATGGCGGCAAAAGACTGGATTGGCATACACAATGCGGTAGCCTGCCTTTTCATCGGCATCCGTTATCACGATTGCATGGTGGGAATGGATCAGAATTTGCTGCAACAGCGTTAATGGAGAACACTCATTGAGCATCTGGCTGAAAAATAACATTTCTTCCATGTCTTTTGCTTGATTTGGCATAAACAGAACCCTAGTTGGCTGTTGGCAATCGAGTTATAAGTATTGTCTGATTTAATTAAATTTCCAGCATTGCAGAAGAGATATAAAAGTTTATAAATGCCCCTCTAACATGAGGGGCGTACAGTTTTTTAGCAGTAAGTGAGTTTGGAGAGTGTGCCGCAAAACTCGGGGGCTGAGTGACAAGGGCCATATAACACCGATATTGCGCCACCATTTATATTGGGTGTTACTCGCTGATCAAGAGGTTTTTTTGAGCTGAGATTTTTGAGTTTGGTTTTATTGATTTTCATTGTTTTCTCCTGTTTTTGTCTGTAGTTGGATTTGTTCAAAATTGGATAGTGTTTCAAGGTACTCACTACGGCTTCCGAGGCCTTTTAAATACAAATCTATAAATTCAATGCTTGCGGTGTTTACAAGCTCAGTGACAACATAGGGGTCGATTGTGCCGAGGAACTCACGGTTTCGATCATTTGGAAAGACATAGGGATAATCTGAAAAATCCCAATGCAATGCCTCTTTGATTTTCATCATATAGGTGTCAGCTTTCTGTTGGTTAAAGACGACGGTATAATCGGCACTCAGCGGCGTATCCGAGTGCATCATCAAATAGGGCTTTGAGTGAGGGACGGTGGGTGATAAATTAAAGTGTAGGCCATCTAAATTGATAGCAGCCTTGCATTGGAATACTTGTTCACAAAATGCAGCGACGGTTGGCCCGCCAAAAGACAGACCAATAGCGGCTATTTGAGTTAAATCGAGATTGCCCTTAAAGGTCCTAAGATGTTCTCCTAAATAATTAATGCCCCAATACTGACCATATTGAAGACGAACAAGTTGGTCATAAGCAAAATGCATATCTTGTACCCAAGTACTCAAAGCAATACGGTCACCTTCAGCCCATGCCATTAACTGATACACACGGGCAACTTCACTTTCATTTAGAGGGCGGCCAGCCAATTGGTATAGTTCCGCAACTAATTCATCAAAATTAACGTCAGCTTGATCGCTAATATAAAAATCATCTTTGCGTGCTTCGTGATCGTAGGTAGCACTTTGTCTATGGCTTTGAGTAACAAATCCGGCGTGATGCGGGTGTCCAACGCTCGCGACAATATAACCGCGTTTGGCAAGTTCAATCATCAATATTTCTTTGTCTTCAACCGTAGATTGATAGCCGTGGGAGTACATGACGATAGGGTATGGAGTCTCAGAGTACGCCAAGGGGGCATTTTTATAAGTTTTGAATGGTAAGGTTTTTAAGTAAGAATGGAATTGGTAATCGTGTTCAGATGGGGTTGCAGTTGAATAGGGGAATTCCTCGGTATGGAAATGCAGATAGCTGTCGTTTGAATCGCTTGTTTGTGTTATCGGATACCATATTTTAATCAGTAGGTCTCGATAGTCATCATACCTTGGTGTCAACGTTTCTATTCGGCTATAGTCGGTCGCAGTAATATATGTGACGCCGACAGAGTATTGTTGAGCGTGTATTAAATTACTATGTAGTAAAAGTATAAATCCAATTATACCGCCCACATATGCAGAGTGCTTCATATCAATTTTCCTTTATTGTTGTATCCAGTTTTATCTTTGTAAAAATTGAAAATTAAATGCAAGCAGGTTTTTCGTGTACACCTGTACAGCTTTTATAACATGCTGTTTTTGTGTGGATTATTGAACATGAAAGTTTGTCATTATGTAATTGGCACAAATTTATGGCGATGTTTAACGGTTGTAAAATCGCCATAAACTATTTTTGCGGGCAAGTTGTATCTACCTAGTCAGATCACGAACTTTGCTGAGAGGGCGCATTGAAAGGCAATTTAAAGCTAGACTGCTTACGAACAGATGGTTTGATAATTGAGAGCACCGCGATCATTTCTAGGCCCAAAATAAAAGATTTAATGAGCTCGTAGTTATAATAAATCCCAGTCCAATTTTGGAAGTAAGTAGAGAGTGTTCCGGTAACACCTAAATACCTTAAATTTCTTAAAAAATTCTCTATTAACGCGAGACTATCAGCCAACATGAATAAGCCAAAGATGCTCAGTAAGGCAATATCTGCATTTGTCATACATATCATTTGCTTAGCATCATCATAATGCCTTTTTACCCACCTAGAAATCGCCGGTCTTAACCCAATCGCAAAAAAGAGTATTAAGTCTAAAATAAAATGAATGGTGAAAGCGCGGGCATTGTGCCAGACTCCCGGGGCATCAGGTTCAACGGGAAATAAATTAAAGTTAAAAATGATAATAGATACAATATGTTGTGACGCAAGCAGGGCGCAAATATGTGCGATGTTGATATTGCTGCGAAACCAGATACCAATAAAGGCAATGACACTAACATAGAGAATTTCTGCCTTTACAGCATCTAACACATGTGTAGCTAGGTACATGATCAAAGTGGCAGCGAATAAGATTGCGATGACTTTCATTCGTAGTGCTATAAACTCGATTAATCAGTGGGCTGTCAGTGGCGCAGTAAGCGGTATTGTTTATTATTTTGCTTAAGGAAAAGCAATATGAGCGCCTTTATTACGTCAAAAAGCGCTACGCCTTTATTAATGTGGTTATCTGAGCTTTCATTACGCTGTTTAGCGTGCTGCATACTAAATCCTATCTTCGCAAGCTGTCCTTTAGGAGCTTTGTTGACCTCGGATTTTTGCAATTAAATCGGTTAAGTCAATGGAGCAATAGGCACAAATCGCAAAAAACTGATTAAGCTTAGGCTGCCCAACATCACGCTCCCAATTTTCGTATGTTTTACGACATACACCTAAATGTTTCGCCATGATTGCAGTTGTGACACCTTTTTTCTTGCGTAGCGCTCTAAGGTCATCCCCTGTGATATATCTTGCAAAAAAATCCACCATATTCCCCTTACCTTAATACCGAATCCGTTACAAATTTACAACATTTTAAAGATGAAGCTTTGTATTGAGGCTATGAATTAAAGGTGACGATGTGTTTTGCAAAGATATTACACACTATCATTAACTTTATATAGCATGGGCTTGATGGCCAATAAGCTGCCTCAACGACAAATAATTACAATCTTATTAGTCTTATATATCGAAGCTAATTTCGTATACAGATTGTAATTTTCAAGGATTTTTATCACATAAAATTAATACTGTCTATTGTTCATTCAACTATATGAAATGTTTCATAGGTGAGTTGAGCGGGGGGAGGATTGTTATCTAAAAAGGAGAAAGTGTAATTAATTACGCATTAATTTAGGTTTGAAATGATGGGTTAAAAATTGATTTATTCATTTTTATGATGCGATTTAAAATGAATTCCATATAACTATCACTATGATTATATTTGTTTTTTTATAATTATATTTATTTTTTAGGGCTTTATAGAGCGAGAAGAGTCCACGCGTCTAGTTGATTTTAAAGTCATGCGTACCTTTTCAGGATTTAGACCGAGATACG
The DNA here is from genome assembly GCF_001696455.1 of Pseudoalteromonas luteoviolacea. Lineage (GTDB taxonomy): Bacteria > Pseudomonadota > Gammaproteobacteria > Enterobacterales > Alteromonadaceae > Pseudoalteromonas > Pseudoalteromonas luteoviolacea_C. The sequence goes on along the minus strand of NZ_MAUJ01000018.1, from coordinate 31,061 downwards.
TAGAGGGCTCATTAATTATACTTGTGTTTTTTGCATTAATCGGTGGTTTTTACGGGGAGGTATTTAACTGAATAAACGCTTTTTTAAAAGCTGCCTATTTAAAGGCAGCTGAGTTGTTTTTATGCTGTTAGCCAACGATTTGCAGAGGAGAGAATTCCCTCACTATCAAGGCCCATTTCACTGTGCATTTGGGCTTGAGTACCATGCTTGATAAATTCATCAGGGATCCCCAAGTGCATTACTGGTTGCGTTATTTTGCTTTGAGCAAAAAACTCACTAACAGCACTGCCCGCACCCCCTGCAACTGCATTGTCCTCTAATGTGATGAAGTGACTGTGCGTCTGTGCAAGCGTTTCGAGTAATGTCGTATCTAATGGTTTTACAAAGCGCATATCGATCAGTGTAGCATCCAATTCTTGTGCAGCGTGACGGGCATTGTCTAGTAGCGTTCCAAAGTTCAGAATGGCAAGTTTTTGTCCATCTCTCACTTTATTCGCTTTCCCGATGGGCAGTTGCGTCATTGTTTGCTCTATCTCAGCAGAGCCAGCAGAGCCGCGTGGATATCTTACAGCCGCAGGCTTATCGAGCTTGTGCCCGGTATAGAGCATTTGTCGGCACTCATTCAAATCACTTGGCGCCATGATCACAAGATTTGGGATACAGCGCATAAAGCTCAAATCATACGCACCTTGGTGTGTTTCGCCATCTGCACCGACAATACCTGCTCTATCAATTGCGAAAAGAACCGGTAAGTTTTGCAGCGCAACGTCGTGGATCAACTGATCGTAGGCACGTTGTAAAAAGCTAGAATAAATCGCTACAACTGGGTTTAAACCTTCACAAGCAAATCCAGCCCCTAAAGTGACAGCATGCTGTTCGGCGATGGCAACATCAAAATACTGCTTTGGAAACTCCTTGGAAAACTTCACCATGCCAGAACCTTCACGCATCGCTGGCGTGATAGCCATTAAGTTTTTATCTTGGGCTGCCATATCGCATAACCAGTCGCCAAATACTTTAGAGAAAGTAGGTGCGCTCGGCTTTGATTTCGGTAAGCTATGGATGCTTGGGTCAAACTTGGGCACGCCGTGATAGCCTATCGGATCGGCTTCGGCCGGCTGGTAGCCTTTTCCCTTTTGCGTTTTAACATGCAGAAGCTGCGGGCCTTTTAAATTGCGCATGTTACGTAAAGTATCAACCAACATGTCCACATCGTGACCATCGATAGGGCCAATATAGTTGAACCCTAATTCTTCAAAGAATGTACCAGGAATTACCATGCCTTTTAGGTGTTCTTCTACTTTACTGGCAAGCTCTTTAACGGGTGGTACACCTGAAAGAAGCTTTTTACCGCCTTCACGAATATTGGTATAGAAGCTTCCTGATAAGATACGTGCAAAGTGATTATTTAAAGCGCCGACATTTTCCGAAATCGACATTTCATTGTCGTTAAGGATGACCAGCATATCTGATTTCACGTCACCTGCATGGTTCATTGCTTCAAAAGCCATACCCGCAGTCATTGCTCCATCACCAATCACGGCTACCGTTTTGCGATTCTTTCCTTCCTTTTCGGCTGCAATGGCCATGGCTAAAGCTGCTGAAATAGAGGTGCTAGAGTGGCCAACACTAAATGTATCAAACTCACTTTCTTCACGATATGGAAATGGGTGCAGACCATCTTTTTGACGAATGGTGTGCATCTGACCTTTTCGGCCAGTTAAGATTTTGTGGGGGTACGCTTGGTGACCAACATCCCACACCAACCTGTCAGTCGGAGTGTTATACACATAGTGGAGCGCCACAGTTAATTCGACAGTGCCTAGCCCAGAAGCTAGGTGGCCGCTACTTTGAGACACTGAGTCTAATAAATAACCTCTCAGCTCCGCGCTAAAGTCATTTAACTTTTGCTGCGGTAATTGGCGCAACTGTTGAGGCTGATCAACGAGTGCCAATAGGGGATACTTGCTACTATCAAGAGTCATATTATTTGTAATATCCTTAGCAAACCTTGCTGAATTATATACAAAGCTTGCCAATAGTTTTATAAATTTAAAGGGAACTTGTCACTAATTAGTCATTTACAACAGGGCCAAGATTAATGGTCTCTAGCAATAATATACTGTGCTAGCTCGGCCAGTAAGCGGGTATCAGCATCTATTTTATTCAAAGTTTGTAATGCCTGTTCAATGAGCATTTTTGCTTTGCTTTTTGCCCCTTCCATGCCCAATAAAGCAGGGTAAGTAGATTTGTTGTGCTGTAGATCCGAGCCCTGTGGTTTACCCAGCGTACTGGTATCCCCTTCAATGTCGAGAATATCGTCTTGTACCTGAAAAGCCAATCCAATAGCTAAACCAAACTCCTTTAGTTGACTACGAGTTAAGTCTGAAACATTGGGTGCACACAGTGCCCCTAATTCGATTGCACAATTAAGCAAAGCGCCTGTTTTTAATCTATGAATACGCTCTAATTGTGCTAAATCGATCAATTTGTCTGTTGCGGCAATATCGAGTGCCTGACCGCCAACCATGCCCCGCAGTCCAGATGCTTGCGCTAACGCGTTGATCATTTTTAGCTGCTGTTTCGGCGAGACAATAAAACTGTGAGAAGATAACAATTCAAACGCCAATGTTTGTAAAGAATCTCCAGCAAGAATTGCTTGTGCTTCATCAAATGCAATGTGACAAGTCGGCTTGCCTCGTCTTAAATCGTCGTCGTCCATAGCGGGTAGATCATCGTGTACCAACGAATAACTATGTATACATTCTACGGCTGCTGCGGCGATGTTTAAGTCGTCTTTATTTGCACCAAGCATTTCGCCTGTGGCATACACTAAAAAAGGGCGCAAGCGCTTTCCGCCATTGCTAATAGAATAGAGTGCAGCTGCTTTAGCTGTCGGATCTGTATTTAGGTCTTGCGCAAAATAACTTTGTATTGTTTGTTCTACATCTTGTCTAGCGATGCTAAGTTTTTGTTTTAAATCCACGCAATTATTCCACTTGATCCGCAAACTCACTGGGTGTGGTTGTCTCGTCATTGGCGAGTAAAATTGACACTTTCTGTTCTGCTTGTTGAAGTTTTTGATTTGATGCTTGGGCTAGTTTCACACCTCGTTCAAATTGCTTAAGGGACTGGTCTAAAGTCAATTCACCGCGCTCCATTTCCTGGACGATGGTCTCCAACTCTGTGACAGCTTCTTCAAAGCTCATATTTTCTGGTTTTTTGACTGCCATATCTTCTCTTCACTTTTACGCAAAACTTTTAAGGGCTCAATTTTATGGTTATTAAAGATAGAGGTCAAAGTATCTGATAGACTTTTTTACTATCCTTTTAGTTCAGATTGACTTGAATGTTTACGTATATTCTCGCAATTTAAAGGGTTTTTAATATAATTGAATTAAGTTATTGCAAAACCTGCCGATAACTCAACGTATAACAATAACTGCGTGATATTTCACGGATAAATACCTTTGGAGGGTGTGTGGATTTAGCAACCGTTATAGGTATCCTTGGTGCCATTGGTTTGATTGTCATGTCGATGGTTCTCAGTAGTGATGGTCAACTTGCCATGTTTTACAATACCCCATCGGTGGTTATTGTATTTGGTGGCTCAATATTTATCGTGCTTTCGAACTTTACGATGGCGCAATTTTTGGGCATAGGTAAAGTCGCGGGCAAGGCGTTCATGTTTAAGATTGAAACGCCAGAGGAATTAATTGAAAAAGCAGTAGAACTTGCTGACTCAGCACGTAAAGGCGGATTCCTCGCACTCGAAGAAGCAGAAATCCCAAATCCATTTATGCGAAAAGGTGTCGATATGCTGGTCGACGGTCACGATGCTGATGTGGTTAGAGCAACGCTGCAAAAAGATATTGCATTGACCGCGAATCGCCACGAGTTAGGCGCGGGATTATTCAAGTCGCTGGCGGATATTGCGCCGGCGATGGGCATGATCGGGACATTGATTGGTCTTGTTGCTATGCTTTCAAACATGGATGACCCTAAAGCAATTGGTCCAGCGATGGCGGTAGCACTACTAACCACGCTTTACGGTGCCTTTTTGGCAAACGTTGTTGCTATCCCTATCCAGGTAAAATTAGAGCTTAGAAAAGACGAAGAAGAGCGTAATCAACGTTTGATTCTAGACGCGATTTTAGGCATTCAAGATGGTCAAAACCCGAAAGTGATTGAGGGCATATTGAAAAACTACTTGCCAGAGTCAAAACGTGGTGACGGCGCAGAGGAGTAGCTTATGTCTGACGAAAATGAATGCAAATGTCCCCCCCCAGGCTTGCCTGCCTGGATGGGGACTTTTGCAGACCTCATGTCATTATTGATGTGCTTTTTCGTATTGCTTTTGGCGTTCTCAGAAATGGACGTACTCAAGTTTAAGCAAATTGCGGGTTCTATGAAGTTTGCCTTTGGTGTGCAAAACAAAATAGAAGTAAAAGATATCCCAAAAGGGACCAGTGTGATTGCGATGGAGTTTACGCCCGGTAAACCCGAACCAACCCCAATCGAGACGATTCAGCAACAAACTGTAGAAATGACACAGCAGATGCTTGAGTTCCAAGCCGGTGAAGAAAGTTCAGCGGGGGGGAGACAAGAACAACGGGGTAACAAGCGGGGGGGAGAATCAGCCAGTACCGCACAAGAACAGTCGATGACACAGGCTGTGGCTGCTGCAGATCAAGAACAGGTCAATGAGCTGGTAAAAAAAATCTCACAACAGCTTGAAAAGCAAATAATGGATGGTGCAATAGAGCTTGAGTCTTTGGGACAACAAATCATTATTCGTATTCAAGAGAATGGGTCATTCCCCTCTGGTAGTGCATTTTTACAACCTAAATTTAAACCTGTGATCCATGATATTGCTGAGTTATTAAAAGATGTACCCGGTGAAATTACGGTGTCAGGGCATACCGATGATTTTCAGGTATCTAATGAGCTTTACTACAATAATTGGGATTTATCCGCAACGCGCGCTGTAGCTGTTGCGAGTGAAATGCAAACGGTCAGTGGCTTCGATAAAAACCGCATGGTTGTTGTTGGGCACGCTGATACTCGCCCCTTAGTTCCAAACGCCAATGACACAGATCGAAAACGTAATCGTCGAGTCGAAATATCAATACTTCAGGGTAAAGCAAAAGAATCCGATCCTATTGAAGTTAGAAGGGAAAATAATTAGAAAAGATTGCGTGAATTACATTTTTGGGCTAACGTATGTTGGCCTGAAATTATTCTTTTTTAAAGGAGTTTACTATGTCTAAGCTTTATAAATTTGCAGATATGCCTGGCGGTAATGGTTCTGGTGGTGATAATGGCGGTGATGGCAATCAGCAAGACAAATAAACCATTTTAAAGTATTAAATTGAAAACCTCTGACTTTACCGTATACCTAAATAGTGTTGAATTTGAGAATGCATTCGTACCTTTATTGGATAATTCTCTGACACTACTTGCGTTTATTGCCTGTTTGATTTTTATTTTTATAAAGGATAAACAAGCATTTAGGTACGCGTTTTTATGCCTTGTATTTCATATAGTGGGTTCGTTTACTTACGAGCCCATTATGTCTTTTGACGATGATAAGGTGTATAGATATATCCTTTGGGCCCTAAATGACATTGTGTTTATCGCAATCGTAGCTTATTGGGCTTTAAAAGATAAAATGTATATGTGGCAAAGTATAATTGTTCAGTTAGTGGTGTTACCTGCGCCCATATTGCAACTGTTCCGTTTGGTTGATAGACATTTAATGGACCTGAGTTACTCTACTTACCTTTACAAATCGGTACTGCCAATCGTCAATACCGTCACGATTGTGTTGTGCTTTGTGCCTCTGTTATGGCACTTTGGGCAAAAGCTCAAGTGGAAGAATAATTCCATCAAAAGCTAAAGCCCTAGTCGATATTCTTATAAGTCAATATCTGTGATTGTCAACTCAGCATTGTCCTGTGCAAACTCCAATAAGCCGGATACCTGAACAGACGTCTTATTCCCTCTTTGATCTGGTAATGACACCTTAGTTAAATCAAATTTACAGCTGTCGAGTTTAAGATTTTGACTAAACCCAGCAGACAAACAAAATGTTTGCGCCTCGTTGCCTACGGTTTGAGTTTCACAATATGCTGGGTCGAGCGTGGCGAGCGCTGAGTTAGCAACTTGTTGTAAAGACAACGAGATATCAAAATCTGTTTGATTGCAGCTCAATATTATCGGGTTCAAATTTGTTTGCGGATCACCAAGGGTAATTAGGTTATTGTCTTTATCCCGATAGTGAATGGTCAGATTAATGCTCTCGAGTGGTTGAGTTACTGTCTCAGGTTGCCCTTTTGAACGCCAATCTGTAAGAGAAGTAATGTCAGGTAAGCCAGTCTTAAATTTAAACTCGGGCGCGTAATAGTACAATTCTCCCTTTTTAAAAGACGCATTGTCATCGCCGTCCCAGGTTTCTGCATTAATAGACCCAAAAACGTTGGCTGCTAGAAGACAAAGCGTTTTATCCGACGAAATTGTATGGGTAGCCCCGAGAGAGCGGCTATCGGCATAGAGTCTAAATTCAGGTTTAGATTGAAGGCGTTCCCCCTCTACTTGCCAGAATACACCCGAGAATTCAAATTTATTGAGTGAACGCTCTGCACTAAAGTTTGCACCACAGTCTTGCCCTGTACTCGGGGTTTGTGAAGTGGGTGTATCAGGGTTAGTGCTGCTGTCACCTCTTTGCAATGGGGTGTCATTCTCTCCACCGCATGCACTGAGCAATAATAGTGGTACTAGCGCCAATGTAGCCTGTTTCATTCTTAACTCCTTTATAATTACGTCCATTATATACATCGCATAAGGAGAAGATCGACAATAGAATTGTAAGAAAGTAGTAGTAATATATTAGAGTGTGTAGAAGCGCAGTACACATTGGTACAGCGCTTTTAAACATTTAACTTTATAGTCGACCTACAGCGCCTAGTCCGGGGGCGCCTAGCCTAAGGCTGGGATAACCCCAAACATTTGTAAGCATTGTGCAGAGATGATGAGAAGGCCGCATAAGCCCGCACACGCTAACCCTAAGTTACCGCCGCGGACTTGGTAACCAGACATGTTTTCTTTTCTCTGTTGCCAAACCATGGCGACTGGTAGGAATACTGCTAGCACCACTAAAGCGATAGCGGCGTAACCTAATGCCATAATAAAACCTTGTGGGTAAAACAGTGCAAAACCAAGTGGTGGCACAAAAGTGATGAGTGCCGTTTTCACTCTATCCATGCCGCTATTCTGCTGTTTGAATGCGTCGGCAAAGAAGTCGAAGAGGCCTAAGCTTACGCCTAGAAATGATGTTGCGAGTGCTAAATCGGCAAAAATGGTCACAAAGGTGTGCACATGAGCGCTCTGTGCAATGCTTGAGATTGAGCTTACCAGACCTTGAAGGTTTTCACTTTGGAGCAGTGCATCTTGAGCCATGATCCCTTGACTGAGTAATTGCCAAAAAACGTAAATAGTCAATGGTAAAGCGGCACCAGCTATCATCACTCGGCGCAAGGTTTTAATATCTAGCCCAACATATTTAACGATAGATGGAATGGAACCATGGAATCCAAATGAGGTAAAAATGACAGGAATGGCCGATAAGATAAGGCCTTGTTCAATGGGCATATTCAATAAGTGTTGGCCATGAACATAGGGGGTTAAAACAAAAAATAAGCTAGCTAGAACAATGATTTTAATTGTAAATAAAACTCTGTTTAGTTTATCTACTGTGCTGGTACCCAGTGCAACGATGGTCGCAACGGTAATCGCAAGCATGACTGAGCCAACCTGAGGCGCAATTTCCATTCCTGCGACATTACTCAGCTTCTCTCCTAATTGAGAGCCACCACCCGCAATATAGGCTGCGCACAGTGCATAAAACAAAAAGACCATCGAAAAGTTGGCAATGTATTGTCCTTTTATGCCTAAGATCTGTTTCGCTAAGGTGTTTAAAGTAGCTTCTTGATTCGCAAACTGATGGACTTCAAGCATGAGCAGGGCGGTATAAGTCATTAACAACCAAGTTGCGATAATTAAAATGAGCGAAGTGGTGAATCCGAGCCCCGCTGATGCAATTGGCAGCGCGAGCATACCAGCACCAATCGTGGTGCCTGCGACAATCAGCATACTGCCCAGTGTTTTATTATTAAGCACAAATTGCCCCTATATTTGTGAGAGAAACAGGCACAATATAACGGTCTGAACAAAATTGAAATAGTTTGGCTGAAAATCAAAGTGAATGATTGTAATTAATGTCTTACAAAAGTTAATTAATTTTGTTTTTCGTGAAGCTAACTTGTTGTTAGCTATGGGGCTTTACGAAGGCGTTTTGAGCTAGTTTAAAGAAAAAAGCCAGCATAAGCTGGCTTTTCAATTAAGTTTACGACACACGTTTGACGTGTCTTACGACTCATCTTCAACAAGCGTCATAAGCGATGTATTACCGCCAGAAGCTGTTGTGTCGATACTGATTGTCTTTTCGGTAACAAGACGTCCCAATAACGTATCGTAGTACTCTGCACTAATAACAGGCAAAATTGCACCACTGCGCGCAGCAAGTTGTGTACTGACATAACCTTTACGCTCACAACCATTACCAACGACAGCGCCTGCTAGGTGCTCGTGTGCAAGGATTGCAGGAAGCTGGTTAAGCTTAGCAACTTGAAGTACACCTTCTGCCACACCACTGTTTAATAGCTTGTCTCTAAACGCGATTGCTTCTTCGTGGAACAAGTCAGAAACAACGGTGATTACGGTGTTACCTGCTGCTAGCGCTGTGATGACCGACAGTACCCAGAAGTTAAATGAGGTATCTTTATCTGCATAACAAACAACACAACCACGCGCTTCGTAACGAAGCGTGTTTGATTCGCCTGTCGGACCTGGTAGCTCAATTACCGTATCTAAACGCTTTTCGACACGAATAAGTTGCTCACGGGCATCGGCCAACGTTTTATTCAGGTCATCGGCAAGGGTATCAAGGATCTCAACTTTGGCGAGCTTAGCAAGTAGCTGACGTACTACAGATACGCGATCGTTTAGTGGCATTGCACGCCACGCTTTCTCATCACGCTTAGAGAGGTTCATCATGCGAGACACTTGCTCTTGCGCACCTTGATAAGCCGTGATCTCTTCACCATCCGCTTTGATGTTAGTTGCTTGGATATTTTCCACAGCTTGGTTTTCTTTTACCAATCTCGCGATGTAGTTAGGGCCACCCGCTTTTGGACCAGTACCTGAAAGGCCGCGACCACCAAATGGTTGTACACCTACGACCGCACCAATCATATTGCGGTTTACGTAAATATTACCAGCGCGAGATTGCTTTGCTAAGTACTCAGCACGTTCTTCAATGCGAGTATGAATACCCATCGTCAAACCAAAACCCGTGCTATTTACTTGGTCAATAACATTGTCGATATCAGCGCCTTTAAAGCGGATCACGTGAACACATGGGCCAAATACTTCTTTTTTCAGTACTGATAGGTCGCTGATTTCGTATAGACGCGGTGCAAAGAAGAAGTGACCAGTCTCGCCCATATCTGGCAGTGAGCACTCATAATGCAGTGTTGCGTTGCCTTTTAAGTATTCAACGTGCTCATTTAGCGCATTCAATGCTTTTTGGTCGATGACAGGGCCTACGTCAGTAGATAGATGCGCAGGATCGCCGATGTGTAGCTCTTTCATTGCCCCTTTGATCATGTTGATCACTTTGTCCGCGATCTCTTCTTGTACAAAGAGTACGCGAAGTGCTGAACATCGTTGACCGGCGCTCTGGAAACCAGATGAAATCACATCATCAACCACTTGCTCAGGCAGTGCGGTTGAGTCAACGATCATACAGTTTTGACCACCAGTCTCTGCAATAAGAGGGACTTGATCACCGCCGCGCTCAGCAAGCGTTTGCGAAATACGCGTTCCAGTTTCTGTAGAACCGGTGAACATCACCGTTTGGATACGTGTATCTGGCACGATGTGTTTACCTACTTCACTACCGCGCGCGATAACAGGTTGTACAATGCCTTTTGGTAAACCCACTTCTTCCATTAGTTCAATGGTACGAAGGGCAACTAGTGATGTTTGCTCAGCTGGTTTTGCGATAACGGTGTTACCCGTTACGATTGCCGCAGCAACCTGTCCAAGGAAGATAGCCAGTGGGAAGTTCCAAGGGCTGATACATAAGATCACACCACGTGGACTAAAGCGCTCATCCAGAGCAAGCTCTTCAGCTTTTGCAGCGTAGTAACGACAGAAATCAACGGCTTCACGGACTTCATCAATACCGTCTTGTGTGATTTTACCTGCTTCTTTGATACACATCGCGATAAGTTCGTCACGATGGCGCTCAAGTGCATCGCCTGTGCGACGCAAAATTTCTGCGCGTTCACTGACTGATGTTTGTGACCAAGTTGCGAAAGCCGTCTCTGCATTGACCACAAGTTGCTTCATTTCATCAGCATCTTGGTGGCGAATAGAGCCAATCACTTCATCGTGGTTAGCTGGGTTTAATACCGCTTCGTGACCTGCTGGGACATCCGCAGCCGTCATTAAGTTTTCCTCAACCCACTTTTGCAAGTTGTCACGCATTGGTGTGATGTGGTTGATGTTTGTTAGGTCTAGACCTTTTGAGTTATTGCGTTCTTCACCGTATAGATCGATTGGCAACGTGATCTGCATGTTGCGTTTATGCTTAACACGCTGGATCTTTTCTACCGGATCTTCAAGGAGTGACTCAACTGGCATTGACTCATCAACAATCGCATTTACGAAAGAAGAGTTTGCACCGTTTTCAAGTAGACGGCGAACAAGGTAAGCAAGCAAGTCTTCGTGCTGACCAACCGGTGCATAAACACGGCACTGTACTTTGTCTTCTGTGACAACTTGGTTGTATAACGAGTCACCCATACCGTGTAGACACTGGAACTCAAAGTTGTTGAATTCACCTTTAGCAAGCTCAAGGATCGTGGCAGCTGAGTAGGCGTTGTGTGTTGCAAACTGAGGGAAGATCACATCACGTGCATTCATGAGCTTGATTGCACATGCTTTGTAAGAAACGTCAGTGGTTGCTTTACGCGTAAACACAGGGAAGTCTTCAAGGCCATCAGCTTGAGTGAGTTTAACCTCAGTATCCCAATAAGCCCCTTTTACAAGACGTACCATCATCTTGCGACCAACTCTGCGACAGAGTGCTTCAAGCCAATCAATGACCCAAATAGCACGCTTTTGATAGGCTTGTACAGCAAGACCAAAGCCATTCCAATTACCTAGCGCATCATCAGAGAATACCGCTTCGATGATATCAAGTGAGATATCCAAACGATCGGCTTCTTCAGCGTCTACTGTGAAATTAATGTCGTACTGTTTTGCAGCCAGTGCTAATTCTTTAAGTTTAGGCACAAGCTCCGCAATCACACGGTCGCGGTGTGTAAATTCATAACGAGGGTGGATAGCAGATAGTTTGACAGAAATACCTGGGCTCTTAATTGGACCACGGTTGTTTGCCGCTTTACCAATGACGTGAATCGCAGTCATATAGCTATTGAAGTAACGCTCGGCGTCAGCCATCGTGCGTGCGCCTTCACCTAGCATGTCGTATGAGTATGCGTAGCCTGTGGCTTCTTTCTCTTTTGCGCGCTCAAGTGCTGCTTCAATGGTGGTGCCCATTACAAACTGCTGGCCCATGATCTTCATCGCATATTGCACTGACTTACGAATTGCTGGCTCACCGATACGACCCATAGTGCGTTTTAGTAAACCAAATTGTTCTTCTTTATTTTTGTCAGCGTAGTTAACCATTTTACCGGTTAGTAGTAGGCCCCAGCTCGACGCGTTTACAAATAGTGAATCACTATTACCTAAATGCGAGCTCCAGTCACCTTTGCTAAGCTTATCGCGAATTAACATATCTTGCGTTTGTGCATCTGGTACGCGTAAAAGCGCTTCAGCCAAACACATTAGCACAACACCTTCTTCAGAAGACAGTGAGTACTCTTCTAATAATGCGTCGACACCGCCTTGACCGTGTTGGTCTTTACGGATGTTTAATACCATTTGACGAGCACGTTCCCATGCACGAGTACGAGCAGAAACACCAACTTCAGCAAGCGGTAAAATGTGATCGATGACAGTTTCTTCATCAATGCGGTAGAAGTCACGGATCTTTTGACGGATCGGACACTGGGTTGTTAAATCGCCTTGAAATAGCATAGGTTAAACCCTCAATATAAAAACCTAAGTACTACGAAGACAGCAAGTGTCTTCTACAGCTCAAAGAGCAAGCTGCTGTGTAAATTTACGGTGGTTAAATTTTAGTCCCTGAATGATAAGAAACAACTTTGCCCTCATCATAGGAACGCCATAGAAATTTGAGAGCATTGTATAGAAGTTTCAGCAGAATATGCTGTTCTATTTTCACTAAATACGGTAAATTTAGGGGTGTAATGACTTTCTCACAGAATTTTATGCTGCATGACTACATCAATAAAAACCAGAGTGTTAGATCGCATCGACACTGCCATATTAGAAGCGCTACAAAAAAACGGCCGAATTTCAAATGTTAATCTTGCTAAAGCCGTGAATTTAAGCCCCAGTCCATGTCTAGACAGAGTTAAGAAGCTTGAAGCTGAGGGATATATTGAAGGCTATGCTGCAAGATTAAACGCAGAAAAGCTGGGCCAGAAGCTGGTGGCGCATGTCGAAATCACATTAAAAAGCTCTACGGAGTCGGTATTCGAAACGTTCAAGCAACATGTTATTGAAATTCCACACGTTGTGTCTTGTGATATGGTGGCGGGTGGCTTTGATTATTTACTAAAAATTCGAGTTACAGACATGCATCAGTATCGGGAAGTGTTAGGCCAGATTGTCGAAATCCCTGGTGTGGGAACAAATCACACTTATATGGTTATCGAACATGTAAAAGAGGATACTGGAGTAACGACTCTACCCGGTTGTTAACAATTAATTTCAATTACCCCCTTTCTATTTATGGGTTTAGTACTTTTTATAGTGATATTTTAAATAAAATATTTAATGCAATACTTTTTATAAATGAGCGCTAAACCCTTTTTGTTATTCCATTTTTAATCTTAACTTGTTGTATGTATGGGCTTTTAATTTTTGTGTTTTTATTCCTAAATCATAAAGAAAAGGAAAAATACATTACAGCGCATTACATATGGGCCCTTTTTGACACTAGCTTAATTTAGATCAACAAAAGTTTAACTTTTGTAAATTTGTGATTCTTGTTGGCAATTTTTTACCCTAGTCTGGAGCTGAATGAATTTGGCAAAGTAAGTAAGGTAATAAAATGACAACAGCGACGCGTACAAAGGATATTACGCCTTTAGACTCTATTCAGTTTCAAGTCCTAATTGATAATACGCCGGTCACTGCCTGTGAAGGAGAAACCGTATTATCTGTATTGCAGGCAACTAATACAAAGCGCATATGCGAAAACGACAAACATGTCGTCACGGGGGCATATTGCTCTATGGGAGTTTGCCACTGCTGCCACGTTAAAATTAATAAACGCCACAAGCAACGGGCTTGCCAAACTTTGGTGGAGCCAAATATGAATATTGAAACACTGAGTAATCGCTTTAAAGAAGAGGGGCTGTGCAATGGTTAAGTCTAGCCCCGTAGTGATTATTGGTGGCGGACCATCTGGTACTGCTGCTGCGGCCATGTTAGGGAAATATCAGATCCCATCAATAGTGATTGATGAAGCGCCCAAGATAGGTGGCGTGATTTATAGAGGACCGCTGCGCAGGACGGCAACTTTGCCACACTTAGATGATAACTTGCAGCGGGCGATGAGTGCACTGCGGACACGATACGAAAGTAACCGTGATTTTATCGACCTAAAGTTACTGACGCGTGTGTTAGGGCCTGAGGGTAAGCAGCAGTTATTGCTAAGTGAAAATGGCGAACTGACCACGCAAAGTTACAATGAATTAATTTTGGCAACGGGTTGTCATGAGCGCAGTGTACCATTTCCTGGGTGGCAATTACCGGGTGTGATGCTGCTTGGCGGCGTACAATTACAAATAAAGAGTGGTCTGGTTAAGCCGGGGGCCAGAATGGCATTGGTAGGTACTGGCCCATTACTGCCATTGGTCGCGTGTCAGTTGCACAAAGCGGGTGTGAATGTTGTCGGCGTATATGAAGCAAGCTCATTTAATAAGCTTGCCAAAGAGGCTGTTGCACTTTTAAACAAGCCGAAATTAACCCTGTCAGGCTTAAGTATGATGGGGTATCTGAAGAAGCATCAGATCCCTTTTTACTACGGTTATGGCATTGTGAATGCACAGGGAGAGGGAAGTTTAGAGCGCATAACGGTGGCACCTTACGATGACAACTGGCAGGCCGATCACCGTCGCTCACAATCAATTGACGTCGATGCCATAGGTGTAGGTTATGGTTTCGTGGCGCGAACCCAATTGGCCATGCTGCTAGGTGTAGAGCATAAATACACGAAGGTGAGTGGTTACATACCTGAGTTGGATGACAACTTTCTCAGTAGTCAAAATAATATGTATGTTGTGGGTGATAGTAGTGGCCTATTGGGCGCGGATGCAGCAATATGTGAAGGTCAAATTGCTGCGCTGGATATCGCTTTGAAACGAGGTGCCGTGACCGCGACGATGGCCCACAAAGAGAAAAATAAAATAATGCGTAAGCATGCCAGAATCTCACGCTTCAGATTTGGCTTTGATCGTTTCAGTGAGCGTCAAAGCGGTATACTCAATTTGGCGCAAGATGACACCGTGGTGTGCCGTTGTGAGCAAGCAACCAAAAAGCAGTTAGATGATGCAATACAGCAAGGTGTAAAAGATCTGACAACCTTGAAAATGCGCACACGTATTGGCATGGGGGATTGCCAAGGTAAAACGTGTAGCAGTTATGCGTTGGACTTGCTACACCAAGCTGGCCATAAACAAAATCCAAAAACAGGGGTAATAAAACCTCGATTTCCTTTAGATCCCATTCCCTTTACTTTTATGGAAGAAACAAATTGATGAGCAAATATGATGTCATTATTGCTGGTGGTGGAGCCATTGGTGCAGCTTGTGCGTATTTCTTAAGCCGAGATACCGATCTTAAAATTGCCTTAGTTGATATTAAAAAACCGGGTAATGCGTCTCGCGCCTCGGCAGGGGGGTTGTGGGCAATTGGCGAGTCGGTTGGACTTGGTTGTGGCGTGATTTTTTTCAAAACGTTGTCAAAGTTGCAAAGTGAAGCGCAAGGGGAAGAAATACCTACGATGCGCCCTCACCAATTACCGGATTGCTTTTTTGAATTGGCCTTAAAGTCTAATGCCATGTATCCAGATCTCTATGAAGAATTGCGTACAAAGCATGATGTAGACTTTAAGTTTGAGCGCACGGGTCTCAAATTTATTATGTATAACCGGGAAGATGAGCTTTATGCTGATCAGATAGTCAGTGGCATTCCCCATCTCAGCGATCAGATACGTTGGTTGAGTGCTGAACAGTTAAAGGCAGAAGAACCCTATGTAACGCCTGATGCAATAGGTGCCATTGATTTCAAGTGTGATCATCAAGTGAACCCATATCGTCTTGTTGAAGCCTATACCGAGGCGGCGAGGCAAAACGGCGTTGAACTGTTTTTACACACGGAAGTAGAGCAAGTGCTGCGCGAAGGCAATCGAGTCTTGGGCTTAAAAACCGCGGCTGGAGAGCTGCGTAGTGACACTGTCATCAATGCGACTGGCGCTTGGGCGAATACGCTATTTAAGCAAGCTACAGATATGGAGATGCCGGTTTATCCAGTGAAAGGCCAAATTGTTTTGTCAGAACGCATGCCGAAAATTCTTAATGGGTGTATCAGTACCAGTGACTGTTACATTGCGCAAAAAGACAATGGTGAAGTACTAATTGGTTCTTCTACCGAAGAGAAAGGCTTTGATACCACCAATAGCCTGGATAAAATTCAAGAGTTGTCCCGTGGGGCCATGAAATGTTTGCCTATTCTTAATGAGTCGAATATTAAACGTTGTTGGGCAGGATTAAGACCAGGAACGCCAGATGAGTTGCCTATTTTGGGCAAAGTTCCGGGTATTGAAGGCTATCTCAATGCGTGTGGTCATTTTAGAACAGGTATTTTAACATCTGCTATCACAGGTAAGCTGATGACCGAATTGGTAACAGGGCAACCGACCTCAATCGATTTAACCCCATTCAGTGTGACGCGCTTTTTTGACAAAGCAGAGTAAACACCCCTTCTAAATAGATGGCTTACCAATGCAAGCGTAAGCCATCTACAAGGCTAGTTATTTAATTTAGGTCCATTTGAAAGCGGATTTTCGCTTTTTATCGCATCAAACTGACATTATTTTTGAAGTTGTTATTATGTAACAGTACTAGCTAACTATGAGAAAATAATGAAAATAAAGCATTTATTTGCAGCCATGGCTGCAGTGCTTGGGCCACTTGCGAGCCCAATGGCAAATGCCTATAGCACGGAAGATACTCGTTTATTAAGGTTCCCAGATATACACAAAGAGCAAGTCACATTCGTGTACTCTGGTGATATTTATGTAGCCAATACCGCAACTGGTAAAAGCACGCGCTTAACCGATCATGTGGGTTTTGAAACCTTTCCTAAGTTTTCTCCTGATGGTGAAAAAATCGCGTTTGCAGCCGAATATAATGGCAGCCGTCAGATTTATGTTATCAATAAAGATGGTTCAGGGCTAAAGCAGCTTACGTACTACAATGATGTGGGCCCAATGCCGCCTCGTGGTGGATTTGACTACCGTGTACTAGATTGGACACCAGATGGCAAACATATTGTATTTCGCGCCAACCGTACGCCTTGGGGTAAGCGCATGGGTCGTCCATATATGGTGCCTGTGGAAGGGGGCCTAGAGCAACCGTTAGCGATCCCTGAAGGTGGCGGCGGTATGTTATCAGCGGATGGCAGCAAATTCGTTTATACACCTATCGACAGAGAGTTTAGAACTTGGAAGCGTTCACGTGGCGGTCGTGCGCAAGATGTTTGGGTATATGACCTAGAAAAAAATACCTCTGAGCAACTTACCACTCACCGTGCTACTGATCAGCAACCAACGTGGGTAAATGACAGCATTTACTTTGTATCTGATAGAGACTACACGCTTAACCTTTACAAATATCGTGAAGGTAAAAAGCCTGTCAAAATGACGGACCATAAAGAGTTTGATGTGCTTTGGCCTTCTGCGGGTCCTGATGCCATCGTTTATGAAAACGGCGGCTACTTATATCGTTTCAACGAAGCGAATAAGATGACAGAAAAGCTGACTATTAATATTGATGGTGTGCGTAAGCACGCGATGCCTTATAGCAAAAATGTCAGTAAATTCATCGATTCAATGGATATTTCTCACGATGGTAAACGCGCTGTGTTTACTGCGCGCGGTGAAATATTCTCTGTGCCTGTTAAAAATGGCCCAACACGTAATCTATCACACACTGCAAAAGGTCGTGAAATTGCAGCAACATGGTCGCCAAATGCGCGATATGTTGCTTATTTGAGTGATGTAACAGGTGAATACGAAATCTATCTTAAAGATCGTGCGAACAACAATGAAGTTAAGCAATTAACAGACAATGGCACGATTTGGCGTTTTGACCCTATTTGGTCGCCTGATAACACCAAGCTGTTGTTTGCAGACAAAGATCACATTGTTTGGTTGTTAGATGTTGAGTCTGGCAAACTAACAAAAGTAGACCGTGGTTTACATGATGAAAATAGCATTACGCAGTATACGTGGTCGCCAAACAGTAAAGACTTAGTGTTTGTAAAAAATAACGAAAATCGTTATGCATCACTTTGGCACTACAATGTTGAAAGTAAAACGTTAAGCCGTTTAACCGATGACATGACTTCTGAAAGCAATCCAACATTTTCTGAAGATGGCCAGTATATTTACTTCACGTCTGAGCGTGATTACAACCTCGCATTCAGTTCGTACGAGTTTGATTACCTATTTAACAAAGCGACCCGTATTTACTCAGTGGCGGTGAATGATTCAATTGAACCAATCAATGCGCCGCAAAGTGATGAAACAAGCATTGTTAGTGATGACCAGAGCGAAGCCGACAAAGCCGATTTGGATACCAGCATTCAAGTCGAAGGGTTTATGGATCGTGTGGTATCACTGCCTGCCCCTGCTGGTAATTACCGTGCTCTGACTGGGGTTAAAGGTGGTGTACTGACACTGTCAGGCGGCGCACTTAAGTTGGTTGAAAATAAAGCTGACGGCAAAGTGAAAACCGTTGCAAAAGGTGTGAGCGCATACAAAGTATCTGCAAATCGTGAGCATGTAATCGTGCGAGCTGGTAGCAAGTACAGTGTGATCAAGCCAAAAGCGAAACAAGACTTAAAAGCGAACCAGCTTGATTTAAGCAAAATGAACTTGAAGATTGACCCTCGTATTGAATGGTCACAAATGTACACTGAAGGTTGGCGTACATTACGTGATTGGTTCTATGACGAGAATCATCACGGTCAAGACTGGGACGCAATCTTGAAGCGTTACCAGCCGATGGCGGATGCTGCGGCACATCGTACAGATATCGATTATGTGCTGAGTGAAATCGCGGGTGAGATCAATGCTGGCCATATTTATGTACAGTCTGGCGACGAGCCAAAAGGCAAGCGTAAAAAACACGGCTTATTGGGTGCTGAAGTCGCCAGTCATCGCTCGGGTTTTGTGACTATCAAGCACATTTTCAAAGGTGAAAATTGGCATGAAGACTTCCGCTCACCACTTAATGAAACGGGTGTGCGCGCAAGTGAAGGTGATTTCATCCTCGCTGTAAATGGTCGCAACGTCAACGAAGTGAGTAACTTCTATGAACTACTTGAGAACACACAAGGTGAGCAAGTAGAGCTTATTTTAAGTAAGTCTCCGAGTTTTGAAGAAAGTTGGAAAGTCAGCGTTAAACCTGTGAAAAGCGAAATTGGTCTGCGTTACTTACAATGGGTTGAATCTCGTAAAGCTTATGTCGAAGCGCTTTCTGGTGGCCGTATAGGTTATGTACACTTGCCAAACACAGCGTACGAAGGCAACCGTTCAATGTTTAAGAATTTCATGCCTCAAACGACCAAAGATGCGCTGATCATCGATGATCGTTACAACGGTGGTGGTTTTATTCCTGAACATGTGATCACATGGCTTGCTCGTAAACCGCTCAACTATTGGAAGCGTCGTGGTGTAACACCAACGAAAACCCCTCAGTTTGCGCACGATGGACCGAAAGCGATGCTGATTAATGGTTATTCGAGTTCAGGTGGTGACGCGATTCCTTACTATTTCCGTCAAGCCGGATTAGGTAAGTTGATCGGCACACGTACTTGGGGTGGTCTAATCGGTATTTCTGGTAACCCACGTTTGGTTGACGGCGGTCAGGTAATTGCTGCGACTTTCCGTATTCTTGATAACGACGGTAACTGGATCATCGAAAATGAAGGTGTGGTGCCTGACATCGAGGTAATCGATCGTCCTGAACTTATCCAAGCGGGTAAAGATCCATCAGTTGAACGTGCAGTTAAAGAGCTATTAAAAGAGCTTGAAGAGAATCCGAAAAAGCAACTCACTGTGCCGCCAGCACCGACAAAGTTTATTGACTAAGGTTGTTTAGTCAGTTACTAACGAGGTAATTTTTAAAAGGGGGCATGGCCCCCTTTTTTTTCAAGGAGCGTAAATGAAAATTGTATTGATCACAGGTAGCAGTCGTGGCATCGGTGCGGCAACTGCAAGATGCTTAGCTGCACAAGGGTATGTGGTGGCGATTAACTATAAGTCGAATCATCAAGCTGCTGAGGAGATACACAATGAAATCTTGGCCGCTGGTGGTAAAGCCGCGCTTTTTCAGGCAGATATTAGTGACGAGCAGCAGGTTGTTGCTATGTTCAAGACGATTGAAACACGCTTGGGGCGTATAACACACCTCGTTAATAATGCCGGTGTATTACAAACGCAAATGCGCGTAGAGGAAATGAGCGCTGAGCGCGTCAATTGGATGCTGACCCAAAATGTAACGCCATATTTTATTTGTGCACGGGAGGCGATTAAGCATATGCGCGATGCAAGTCTGCCAGTAGCAAGTTGTGCCATTGTAAATGTCTCGTCTGCGGCGTCTTACTTGGGTGGTGCAAATGAATATGTAGATTACGCTGCTGCAAAAGGTGCCATAGACAGTTTTACAAAAGGCCTGTCATTGGAGCTTGCACCAGAGGGGATACGCGTAAACTGTGTGCGGCCTGGTTGTATTTATACTGATATTCATGCAGATGGTGGAGAGCCGAATAGAGTGGATAGAGTCGCGGAGTTATTACCTTTAAAAAGAGGAGGTACTGCACAAGAAGTTGCGAATGCGATTAAGTGGTTATTAAGTGATGACGCGTCTTACGCCACAGGCACATTTATAGACCTTGCAGGGGGTAAGTAACTCGCGAAGTTTAAATCACATTAATTATTAAAATATCAAAATATTTATATTTAGTGTTTTTTTAGTATATTTATTGTTAATGTTGTTTTGCTGTTTTACAATGCTGCTTAGTATTCACATGGAGGTGAATTTGAGTGCTTGTTTGTTTTTATTTAATTCACCTTAGTAAATCTAACTCTCTTGTTTGGTGATTTAAAAATGAAGTTTCAGTACTTTATTCGTCTACTTTTACTCTCCACGTTATATATTCAATACGTTAAAGCAAATACTTTTGAGCAAGCCTTTGTGCCCATTTATGCAGGGGGCTCGTTTGTTTATACACCAATGGAGTTACTGCCAAATCATCCAGATTATTTTTCGATCAAGTCACAAGGGGACAACCATTTATTAGCGTGGTACTTTGAAACAGACGTGCAGTATTATCAAATAGAGGCCTTAGTCAATGGCCAGTGGCAAACTTTAAGCCAGGATGTGACCAGTTCATTTTATCACGTACCCCTCTCAACAGGCGCGACATCCTATCGCATTCGAGGGTGCCACAATCATGGCTGCTCTGAATGGAAAGAGTCTAATCGTACAGTATCAAAAGAAACAGATATTAATGCGTTTTACGCCGACAACATCGTAATTGACAAGTTTCATTCGGTCACGTTGAATTGGGTAGTGCAAGGTGCAAGCGCTGTGATGATTACCAGTAATCTTGGCGGTGAGTATAGAAACTTAAACCCTGAGAGTGGGAGTCTCCGCGTTGAAATTTATAAAGAAACAACGTTCACACTGAGTATTGCTGATTTTAAAGGCCAGAATCAGTATACCGAGGTCACTGTCGGTATTCCCCCAGATAGCGTGGTGAGCAAGGGAGTGAAAACTGAGTATATTCAACCGCTATATGATATTAATCAGGATATTAATCATAAAACAATACTCGCTTTTGACGATGCGATTTATTTTGCTACCCATGACAGAAAGTTAGTACATTATCGCTATGAACCTAATGCCCAAACAGAATCAAAATGGCAGTTAATATGGGAAAAATCACTCCCAGGTGTGATTAATAATCCACCAGCTCGGTATATTAATCAGCTGTTTTACTCAGTGAGTATGTTTGGTGGTAAAAGTCAGGTATGTAGCGTGTCGTTGGCTGGATCTTCCCAGCATACCTGTACGCAAGTTAAACCAGCCCAGCTCTATGCAAGCCCTATTGTCGTCGATACCACATCCTTGCCTCAATCACATCTCAGTTGGTTACAAAAACTCGGCATTACGCCAATAGAAAGCCAAGCTATCAATGGCATTTATGTGTTTTATGCAAATGGGGAAATCGCGCTCCATTCGCTTGATGATTTGAGCGCACAACCACGTCGTTTTGCATTTCCTCAATCATTACAAAACGAGATTATTGATACCCCAAAATTATTCATTGGAGCGCCAAATACGAACAGTGCTGGGTGGTTACAATTTGCAGTGCGAGACGGCAACCGACTGCGCGGCTTACAATTGCCCATCGCACAAAGTAGTAACTCATTACTGGAGCGCGCAATGTCGCTCTTTAGTTTTGGCGACGCCGAGACTTCGCAGTCACAGAATACACAAATCCTTAATCAAGCATGGAGCGCAGAGCTATGAGCGTATTTCAAACCATTGTTGGGGTGATAGCCTCAAGCCTGTTGTTCATAGCGCCTATTGTATCTGCCAGCAATTGTGTGAATATGCCCGATGGCGCAACCATTCAACAAGGGGATAGCTATAGTTATTTGGTTGACTTGGAAGATTATCGGGCAAGAACAGGAGATCCCACTCCTATTAAGTGGGTATATAGATGGGCTCTACTCGATGTCGTTTCACCCAAAGTCTTATCAGAGCGATTCTATATTACCAATACTGGCGGTCAAACAATTTCTACTCCTCGTCACAGCTTAGTAAGTCTCGATAGAATAGCTGCCCCGGCTTACTTAGATATATGTGTTACCGTGCACGATTTGAGAGTCGGTAATTATTTTCTTAATCTCGCGCGAAAAGAACGTTGGGATTGGGAAGATGAGATTTCTACTGATGAAATATTAACGGGTATCGTTACGTATGACTACACAGCAAAAAGAAGGGTTAACGTTGTTGCCAAAACGCTCCCTAACGTAAGTGTAGACAGTGTCGTACCAAGAGAGGGCGATAACAACCCTAACACCCCAGTCAAATTATCCTTTAAAGCAACCGATGCCGGTAAAGACATCAGCAGGTTTGATGTGAAGCGTACCTATACCATCACGAAAGATGGCACAAGGACAACAACCAGTACCGATAAACAATGTCAGATTTACGACAGTGAAAGTTTTACTTGCGGGATTACCGACACTGTCGAAGATGACTGTAAAATATGGGGCTGCGAGGTGCATTGGCAAGCATTTGTTGAAGATGCACTCGGCAATAAAGCATCAACTAACGCGGTGTACACTAAATATTTGGCGCAAAATACAGCACCGGTGATTCAAACCTTTCGTGCAAATAAAAACAGCGTCGCTGAAAACGAAACCGTTACGTTAACTATCGATATTAAAGATGACGACAAGCTTAGCAGCTTACAACTTAAGGATGTTGAATTAAAAGTCAATAATTCAGTTAACAGCCTGAAAAGTTATAACTCAAACTGTACTGGCGCAAGCCGGATCCAATGTACTGTATCGGTGACCATTACTGAGTCCACAGACATAACCTTAACGGTGTCAGACAACAACGTGGTCGTCACGGCGAATTTAAGTATTGGTGTTGAGCAAGCTCCCAGCTTTAGTAGCTTTACTGTGACACCAACTCACCCTGCAATCGGAATGCCTGTTAATTTGTACGCTGATGTCGCATTAGGTCAGTTGAGTGAGTATTACTTTTGCAAGTTTTTAAGTAGTGAGGCTGACCAATTTGACCCAAGGTCGGGCTGCGACTTTGATAAACGCATTGGGAGCTGTGATGTTACCAAGTCAACTTGCTTCGGCTTCCATACCCATAACCAAACTGGCAGTGTTACTTACTCCGTATATGCAAAAAGTATAAGTGGGATGGAATATGGCCAATCGTACAATGTATATTACCAAAACGCACTTAATATCTATATTTCGCCACTGTCTGCCGCCAACGCGGTGATT
The DNA here is from genome assembly GCF_001696455.1 of Pseudoalteromonas luteoviolacea. Lineage (GTDB taxonomy): Bacteria > Pseudomonadota > Gammaproteobacteria > Enterobacterales > Alteromonadaceae > Pseudoalteromonas > Pseudoalteromonas luteoviolacea_C. The sequence continues at coordinate 7,447 of NZ_MAUJ01000018.1, read as the reverse complement.
AATGAAGGCGAAAAGTTCAAGTTTTCATTGAACGTGTCGTCATCGTTGCTAGACCGACTTAGCTTTTTACAATCACTTGAGCTCAAAGTGGGTAATAAAACCATTCCTCAAAGTGATTATACGATTTATCCAGCACTGCCAGTAAACCTTGTTTTACCGGGGACTGGCAACGCAACCGTCAACGTTGAATGGCGACCAAGCCCTGAAGAGTATGCAGATAATATCGCTTTAACTTTTGTGGCTAAAGACAATCATGGCAATCGAGTCGAGAGGACTTACAGAGGGCTAAAAGTTAATTATATTAAGCGGCCCGAAGTCCCTGTCTTTACATTGGAGCCCGTTAATAATCAAGGTCAGTATAACGCCAGATTCAGTGCTTTTACGAACACGGAGCATGTGCAATTTGAAGCACACATAGGCGATGCCACGTTTACTCACTATGAAACCGTGCCGTTAGCTGATGTGGATGTTACTGGGCTTTTAACATACACCCAAAGCCTCAATGCCAAACTTGAGCATCATGGCAAGACGCTGCGGGTGCGTGCGCGTGGTTACAGTGGGACACCTGGCACGGAAAACTACAGAGAAAGTCAATGGAGTGATTATCGACGCGCAGTAATCTATTACGAAGCGCCTGCGCCTCAGGTGACTGCGTTTGTGAATTACGAAGTACAAGAAGGCGGCGACTTCACCTTGCAGTGGCGCAATCAAAACGATGGCGCAACGCACTACTATAAAGTACTGTCTTGGCCGGGGCTAGCCAATGCGAAAGCAACGGCAACGGTGGAAGAAGAAGGCCAAACGCAGACCCATGCGCTTACCTTAAGAGCCCGCGAACGGGGAGTTAGAACCTATGAAGTGGTGTCGTGTAATAGTCAGGATTTATGCCTAGGTGGACACCAGCTAACGATTGAGCATATCCCACCGGTGATAAGTTCAGCCTCATTTTCTAAGGCGTCGAATGGGTCGTGTCCAAACGAGAGTATATTAACCATAAACGGCATGGGCTTTCATGCGACCCAATCTGAAGTAGAAGTACGGATCCGTAAGACAGGAAAAACACAGTTCCTTAACAACAGCGCGTTGACGGTTTCAAGAAATAAAATAGAGGGCAAGGTCAGTAAAGCCATTTGTGAGGCATTGAGTTCAGGTGGCGTGTCAGTCACTGCGAGCAATGGTGTGATGCATCAATCAGCTCCACTATTGAGTGTGATCCAAGTGGATGGGAGCACCTCAGATAGGCAAGCTTTATTGGATAGGCCGTTTTCATACAGCAATAACGGGTATTTGTATATCGGTGATAATCAAGGACTCAAAGCTTATTTTGTCGATATGTCTAAAAACAGCAGCGGGCTGATTGAAAAAGACCACTTTCAGGTGAGCAATCACCTAGGTGAAGTGAAATCAAAACCGCTGGTAGAAAGTTTGAATGGGAAGGATGCTATTTACTTTGGTGCTGAAAATGCCCACTTCTATAAAGTAGACCATCTATTTAATCAAAACCTGATGTTGTTAAAGTGGTTCTTTAAAACGTCTGGGGTTGCCAATGCACAAGCACAGCTCGATGAGCAAAGTAACCTCTATGTAGGCACATTAAACGGCGTACTTTACTCCGTTAACCCAGAATCAGGTGCGGTGCAGTGGCACTATAACTTCCCAAACAGCGGTGGCATTGTGGCGCAGCCGCAAATATTTGCGCCGCAATGTGTTGATGCCAATGGGGTGCCTGCATCACCAGAGCAGTGTGATGAGCAAAAATCAGAAGACCCGCTCATAAACCCAACGATCGTGCGTGTGGTGACTGGCGACGAGCAAGTACATGACATCACCAAGCGTATGATGGGGGCCAATGCCTTTAAGTGGCAGGATCTACACAGCCATATTACCCAAACCTATAAGCACGAATACGAAAACTGGTTAGCCCATCAGTGGCAACCAAGCGAAGACAGTGCATGGTCATTTGAAGTGACCCGGGCGGTGTTCATGCTATTGCAGAAAAACCCGTCAAAAGCAGAGGTCAGCTTTTTAACTTACCTACTTGCTCATGGCCATATCTTTAATGAAATGGTCAATGCCATGATCAATGCCAATGGGGCATTGCCAACAACACCGCACAGTTATGCGCAGTTTGTGGCGCAGCTGTTTGAATATGCGAGTGGGACAACATTGACCAATTCATTGGCCGGTAAAACGCAGGCGCAGTGGGTCAGCGCGCTAGAAAGTGGCGAAACACATGCCAATGTAGCCATTGAAATTTTACGCCACAGTGGCGCGCGCTACACGGATGCTGCCTTTAACGCGCTCCATTATTTTTATGGCATCTGCACCGGCACCAGTACATGTTTATATGATACAGACAGTGACGGAGATGGGATCAGCGACTGGGTAGAGCTTGAAGTTGGCAAACTGCCTTATGACGGCTCCGATGGACTGCCAGCGCCGACGCTGACCTATAAACAGACACCGGGCAAAGCGGCTTTTACATTCTCATCGTCAGAGCAGGTCGATGGCTATCGCTTATATGAACGCGTTTCGTCAACAGGTGCGTTTCGTGAAATTGCACGTGTGAGCGCAGAACAGGTTGGCGAATTCCTAGCCTATTACCGTGTTCACCATGAAACCGGTAGTTATCGCTATCGAGCAAGGGCGTGTTTGAACGCACCAGCGTCTGCGCCGCACATTACCAATGTATGTAGTGCCAATTACTCTCAAGAGTTAACCATAGACTTTGCCGATAGTCAGGCCGATGGCGCAATTGGCATTGGTGATTTAGTCGTGAACGTGGCTGAACATAGCGCTATTTCTGCTGATTTAGCTGACACCAACGCGTCATTGGCGGCCACACTGGGCAGCTTTAGGGTGACCGAAGGAGGGAGTGCAAGCTATACCATTCCAATTACGTTACCTTCGGGCATTGCGGGTGTGACGCCTGAGGTGAGCTTGACCTATAACTCACAAAGCCCACAAAGTGCCTTGGCACTGGGTTGGAGTCTCAATGCAGCAGAGAGTATTGCGCGTTGTCGTCAAACGACCGCGCAAGACGGTGGGTTTAAAGCCATCAATTACGATGACGGCGACCGCTACTGCCTAAACGGTCAGCGACTGATTGAAATTACAGAGCTTGATCAAGCCTATCCGACTCATTTGGCGGTATATAAAACCGAAATCGACAGTCATATTCGCGTATTGCGCCGTGCTGGTGCGACCGCTGAATTCTTTGAGGTGCATGGTAAAGATGGCTCGATAAAAACATTTGGTGATACGGATAATACGCGGGTAACCATTGACGCCTATGGGGGTGATGGCAATCAAACCCTTACTTGGCTGCTGCGTGCTGTCAGTGACAATATGCGAAATCCAGATAACGAGATCACATATACCTATAAACGCATCTTTGGGGCGGATGACACGGGTGCTGATTCACTGCCACTGCTTGAGAAGATTGAGTACAGCGGTAATACCGTGACCATAGCATTAGACACCGCCCCATTTGTCAGGAGCATCGCAGTGAATGAAGGCACAAGACTGCGCGATGATGGCCTGATTAATGGGATCTCTATCACAAACCATGAGCAAATAGACGTAGGACGCTACGACTTTACCTTTGAAGATGCGGGCAACGGCGCTCGCCTCCTAACGCAAGTCAAGCACTGTATTACGAGTAGTCATTCGAATTCTGAGGTCTGTAAGCAGCCTGTGAAGTTTGAATACAACGCGATTGACACAAGATTTATGGTCAATACCGCTTATCATCGCAATGGGTTAGCTGATAAACCGATTGCCGGTATGGTCTTTGCCGATACACAAGGTGATGGGAGCGCGGAGCAGATCACCCTAGAAAAGCTCGATGGCAGAAACTACCGCTTGTGTGCATATAGTGATGTCGGTGCTGAACTTACGTGTCAACAGATAAGACGTGGGGTGTCGGTAGGTGCGGATAAATACCACTCTGATGAACACCTAGGCCAAGATGACCATGTTTCTATGCTGGCCATGGACATTAAAGGCGAAGGCAAGCAAAGCATTTGGATTAACTTTGTATCAGAGAAAATGGCGTCGACCAATGCCGCCTATTGGCAGCAATTTACACTCAGTAGCACCAATGCGTTCAGTGCACCTTCTAATCTTCCGCTACTGAATAAAAATACGCCGATGTTTGAAATTAAAGCGGCGGATTTAAATGGTGATGGTTACTTAGACTTAGTCTTCAAAAATGACAAAGAGGGGAAAGATTTGCAAGTGAGCGTTTGGAACAAACGCTTAGGGCACTACCCTTCGGGGACCAACCTACAGACCAGCCAGAGCAGTAAATGGGGACGTTTTACCCAAAAAGGCACAGATTGGCAGCTGCTTGATATGAACTTTGATGGTTTGGCTGACATTATGTCGTTGACTTGCCCTGTCACAGACAGCTGTGAAGAAGCCAATGCCAATACGATTACGGTGCACTATAACCGAGGTCTTGCAGGCGACTCAGAAAGTAATCTGAATCGCTTTGTCAGTGCAACGGTGGCTGATAGAGGCATGGCTATTGGTGGTGATAGCTTGCAGTTTTTAACCCCAGTGGATGTCAATAATGATGGATTGGTCGATATTGCGTATATGAGCAAACATGACACCACGGACACCTATTATTGGCGCGTATTGATTAACCGCAGTAACCGCGGAAATCACCCCTCATTTGAATCAGTGTTCTCATTAGAAGCGGGTGATAAAGACAGCAATAAAGGTGACGTATCGAATGCCTTACCGCCGCTTATCTCAGATACCGACCGAGACGGGTTTATTGATTTTTACTTTAAAAATAAAACAGGCTCGGCGTGGCAAAAATATGAATGGTCACCAGAGCGCTTTACGTTACTCAAAGACGATTCGAGTGAGTTGACCATACAAGACTTTGACGTCGAGCAAGGCGACTATGCCTACTTTACCGACGTGCAAGGGGACATGCGTTTGGACCTAGTGCACAAGTCTAAACATGAAGTGACCGTGTTCACAAATGCAAATACACGCGCAACGGATGGCATGCTCAAAGCCATTTACCAAGGCGGCCATGGTCAAACTCAAAATAAAACTGAAATTCAATACCGACTCACGATTGACGAGCCGCTAGACACGGCATATTTTGCAGATATTTATGTCGACGCAGAAGAAGACCTTGCCACCGACAAGACGCGTTTTGACGCGCAAAAGTTACGTGTGCAGCCTTTGGTTGGCGCAATGGTACTGGTGAGTAAGGTGACCTCAGACAGCCCCGCAACCAATAATATCAGTACAACCAGCAGTGTTGAATATCAATACCAAGGTGCCAAAGCCCAATTTGGTGGGCGCGGTATGTTGGGTTTCCAAAAAGTCTCTACGGCATATTCAAAACAAGGTACGACTTTTACAACCCATACTCGCTACCATCAGGCTTTCCCGTTGACTGGTATGCCTTACGCCACAGAAAAGTGGATGAGTAATGCGAATATCGACAAGACGCTCATCAGTAAGGCGGTCAATAGTTATCAAGTCATCGATGGCACGGCAAACTATAAGCAAGTATACAGTGACAAGGTCAGAGAGTGTCAGGCGCGGGTGAGTTCAGCGCTCGGCGTTACAGGATTTACCTGCGCTCAAACCACCACTGCGCAAGATACCTATGGTAACGTGACCAGCACGCAAGTGGCGAATTACGACTATTTTGATGCCGAGGCGTTTACGGTCAATGGAGAGCAAGGCGAGGCGTTAAAAACGTTAACCACCACAAACACCTACAGCACAGATGTGATTGAAAAACGCTTAGGGCGGTTAGCGTCCACAGAGGTGACACACACCACCCCGGATGCTGGCGATAAAACACTCAGCAGTGCATTTACCTATTATGGCAGCGGTCATGCACATGCCTACATGTTAAAAGATGAAATTGTCGGCTCAAACTTAGGATGCGGTGAAAAGCTGACAAAAACCCATATGTATGATGCATGGGGCAATACGATTCGGGTGAAAAGTGCCACCACAGACTGTGAAACGGGTGAGGTGCAATCCCGTATGGCACAAACCACGTTTGATGAGGCGGGGCGTTACGCTGTTTATGCAACTCAGTTTGCACAAAGCTGTGCACTTGCCGCCGATGGCAGTGCGGGTTCATGTGATGAAACCTTAAAAGGCGATGAGGTGGTTGAGCGAAACCGCTTTGGTCAAGCAACGCGCATTAAAGATGTAAATCATGTTGAATCAACCGTCACCTATGATGCGTTTGGTCAAAAGCTCGGGACCTATCACCCCTCTGGTGCACAATCGTATAGTTACCTTGCCGCGTGTAATGGCACTGAGACCGTGGCTTGCGCCTTTATCTCTCGTACTGTTGTCAATGGTGAAATGCTAGAGCGGCAGTATATTGACCGAGTCGGCCGCGTAATTAAGCAGGAAAAGCGCACTGTATTGGATACTTGGGTGGCCAGTCAAAGTTTCTATGATGAATATGGCCGTGTTGTCACCGTACAAAAGCCACATGAGGCTGGTATACAGTCGGATATCAATACGCTGTACGACGAATTTGACAGGGTAATAAGTACTGAAGACACCACATCAGGATTAACAACGACCCACACCTATGGTGACTTTGAGCATATTGCGCAAGTCTCTGGCACGGGTATCACAACACAAACAACTACAACGTACACCAATGGGTTAGGTCAAACTGTGCGCGTATTAGATACGCGCGACAATACGCTGACCTACAAATATGGCCCGACTGGGTTACAAACTCAGGTGTATTCGTCAGCGGAGTCTGGGGCGAGTACATTACTTATCAGCACCCAATACGATGCGCTAGGCAGAAAAGTCAAAATGGAGGATGCTGATAGAGGGACTTGGTCATATGCTTACAATGGCTTTGGCGAGCTGGTTAAGCAAACCGATGCGCGTTTGGTGAGCACACATATACGATACGATGGGTTTGGTCGTAAGATAAAGTCGTGGACCACCTCACCAAGCAGTGACGCAGCATTACATATCGAAGGTATCAGCAGTTGGGAGTACGGCAATACAGCAACCGACCGCCATCAACTGAAAGTCGCCAAACAAGGCCGTGATTGGGCTGAGTATTATTACTATGATGGCCTAGGACGACAGGTGTCTACCCTGACATCTGTTGAGTCTGCGTTGGCGTGTCATGCTAATACGCAAGTGGTGTTCAATACTGCGCAATATGATCTGCGTTTGGCCGCAAGCAGTGATCCGGATATGCAGGACCCACTGAAGAGCCAATGTGTGATTAGACAAACCAGTTTTGATGCATATGGGCGGGTGGCTTATCAATTTGATGATTACCGACGCAAGTCAGACGGTACCTATATCGAAGCCCGTGGTACGGTGCAGCACTACAAATTTGGGCAGGTGTTTGAGACGCTAGAAGCACGCAACAAACTTGAAGGGAAAGTGTACTTCAAAGTGAAGTCATTAA
>NZ_MAUJ01000017.1 GCF_001696455.1 Pseudoalteromonas luteoviolacea | reverse complement strand
ACGCATCGTGATATGCAGTGATAGTACTTAGTATCCACCAAGCTAACTTGCCGACTTCGTGCTGTTGCCATGAATTGAGCGCCTAACTTTTAACCGTTATTTAAAGATAGGCGACACTCAGTTTTTTGCAAAATTTAAGGTGGGTGTCATGTTTAAAATATTTTTAAAGATAGGCGACACTCAGTTTTTTACCAAATTTAAGGTGGGTGTCATGTTTAAAATACCTATCCCAATTATATTTCTAACTACTCAATTCTTTTAGTTCTTTCAATAATCTATCTCTTATTTTAGGAAACTCAATTAGTTCGCTCTCATAGGTGCCTAAAAGCTCGTCATCTAAGTTATTTAGCACATCCTTGTTAAAGTGCTCCCTAGATTGCCCCGTCGGATAATGGTCTGTTTCAGAGTCTAATGCTACTAACCATTCAATCGCATAAAGCTCGGGAAGATCTAAAGAGTGATATGCAATCAATATATCTCTACACCATTGAAGTCTATCTACCAATTTTTCAGGAAGAGTCAAGTTATGTACTTGCTCTATTAATTTTTGGCTATCTGACATTAAAAATCACCTTTCAATTTCTTAGTTTTCATTTCAACGACTTCATTCGTTTTAGTGTTTACAACTCCATGTACTTCTGTCTTCGCACCAGTAGCATCAGTCTGCTTTGATGAACTAACTTTCTTATAATCAGCAGCATTGCCACCATGTTGACTTGCAACTCTTGGGGCATCTTTAAATTCACTACCTGTTTTAGAATTAGGTCCTGTAATATCCCTTACACCGCCATTTTGAACTTCTGCAACTTGGCTCTTGTTAGCTACTGATTTTTCTAATTTTACAGAACCATTATTTTTCAGTGAATTTAATGCAGCTAGTTTTTCAGCTTTGGTTGATGTTTGGGATGCTAAAACCATTTGAGCTTCCATTCGAGACGCAGCTTGCTTACCTGCCACCTTCTCCATAATCAATTTCGCTAATGGTGCAAACCTATTTTCTCTAGATTCACCTGTAGGATCAGTGTACTTGTATGGGTTATTTCCTACATAAGAATATCGGTTGAAGGTTGTTATGTCACCAGTAAACCCAACAGGATCATTCGAATAAAAACGCCCGATAACTGGATCATAGTATCGTGCCTGCATATAGTTTAGGCCCAGTTCTTTATCGAACTTATGCCCTGTATATCCTACATCGTCTTTAGCTTCGCCAATAACCTCACCATAAGGACGATAGGCTTGACGGCTGTCTTCGATGCTTTCTGCTTCTGTATGGCCATACTTCGCTATTAGCTTTTTACCCAAGTAAATATAGTTAACGCCCTCACCTACGATATTGTGCCCTTGCTCACGATATAACAAGGTGCCGTCTTGCCCATAAAAACTATAGCTAGTGCCTGTTGATTCAACTTGTTTTACTCGGCGGTTATGGCCATCGTATAAATAGGTATTGCCCTTAGCGCTGACCATTTGCTCTGCAAGGTTATAATCAAGCGTAAAAGCACCATTGTGAATAATGTTACCGCGCGCATCATACCCAATTGAACCATATTTATTATCAAGACCAGCACCTGTGACACTGCGTAGGCGGTTACTTGCCCTGTCATACTGATAAGTCAATTTGCGGCCAAGTGCTGTATAGGTTTCTATGTTACCTAAGGCATCGTAAGTTAATACGCTATTGCCGACGTCTGTGCCTCCATAAACACCTGTGAGGCGGTTCAGCTCGTCGTACGTTAATGTATTTAGGCTATAACCTGACCGCACACTATCTATGATAGACGTCACATTGGCATTAAGGTCATAATTATAATTTAAATGCACTAAGTGGCTGTTGTTTTGATTGCCCTGCATTGCTGCTGGTAATTGGTCGCGCAATATATCTGGTAACTGCGTCATTGGGTCGTACGTTAATGTATGCTCAACATTATTGCCATAGGTAAAGCTCTTTAACCCCCCTTGCCCGTTATAGGTCGCCTTAGTCGCGAAGGTTAGTTCAACTTCAGTTGTACTACCCGGTTTATACGAAACAACCTGTGTTGGCTCTCCAAATCCATTAGGCGCAAAGTTGACAGTGGTGGAATCTGGATATGTTAAGCTATCTCGGTGCATCAAGCTGTTATAGCCATAATCTGCCTCTAAGCTAAACTTTTGCCCAGCAATGCTAATGCTTTCAAACTCCAATAACCCTTGGTTGTTATACTTATATACATGGTTTACATCACCAGCAAGGAGCTCTACCACATTGCCATTATTGTCATGGGTATAAGTCAAGGCGGGGGTTGTATCCCCAGTAGGGTAAGTGACCTTGTAATTATCACCAAGGTTATCGTATTCATAGCTAATCGCTTGTGTTGGTTTGTCCGTGGTACAAGTTGCGTTCGGCGCACCGACTTGTTTCCATATCATTCGGCCCAGAGCATTGTAACCAAACAAGGTATTACCCACATCCGGGCGAGAAACCGCGCACAAGTTATTTTGGCTATCATAAATACGCGTTTCCGTGACGTTCAGTTCGGTATTATCTTGACTTGAGCCCCCAGATTGCGTGATTTCTTTAATATTGCCAAAAATATCTAATGTCAGGCTGGTTGTGATATCACCACTTTGTAACGTGTTAACTATCTCTTTGGGAGTGCTATAACTCGGTGAGCCGTATGATAAGTATTGAGTTTTTGTAACATGTCCTTTGGCATCTGTTACCTGGGTTTTATTATTCGCTAAGTACAATGTTTTAATAGTACCAAGGCCACTTCTACTCTGAGTTTTTTTACGCCCCAAACCATCATAAGTATTAGTTGTACCATAAGTAGATGTTGATAGATCATCGGTCACTATGGAAGTAAATAGGCTACGGTTTGCATAGTCGTAGCGAAAAACTTGTGTTCGGTTTAGGCCGTTTGTAACATCGTTTGCCACCGACTTGGTTAAACGTAACCAGTTGTCATAGTACTCTGTTGTGGTAAAAACAGAGGTATCAATACATGTACCTGTAGTACCCACTGTGCAGCGTTGTACCGTACGGGTATTATTTTCTAAATCCCATTCATAAACAGTATCTAACCAAGAACCACTCACATCCACTGCTTTTATACGCCCCATCGAGTCGTACATATAACTTGTCGTGGTTTGATTAAAATCAGTAGTGCTTGTTACCCACCCATTTGAGTCAACTGTCATACTGCCAGAAATAACACCACCCACACCTTCAATACGTGCTGGCATTTCATAACTTCGTGCTTTACCTCGATAAAAGTCTCCGCGTTTAAGGTAGCTTTTTTCATCGCTGCGAGTGCCGTCACTCTTTAGGCGCATATCATTAAACAGAATTTCAGAAACGAGTCCTTCATTCGTATAGGTTGCATAGGTTTTTTTAAGCTGCCCATATTCATATAAGTTGCTTAACAGTTTCACATTCTGATATGAATTGTCATCGGCCGTTTTTGCTTCATAGGAGGCCGAGTGCACAGAGGTAAAATTAACGCTGTCTTCAGATACCGACACATCATTGAGTAAATTAAACACGTTGTGAGTAAGGTCATGCTCATAACTCCGCTTTATATAACGGGTTGCCTGTGAGCTAGACTCTTTTGTCTGCGTTGGTGCATCATACTCATTAAACGTTAGGTTTGTGATTTCATAGGCATCACTATAGTCCGTCGCTGGACCTGTTTTTTCATAGGTAATGGTTGATTTAGGCCTTGCAAAATATGCACTCGTAAAATCATGGCGCACTAAACTATCACCACGATTCGGGCTATTTTCCTCAACCCTTTTAACTATGCGCAGAGTGGCACCATCTGTATCGTGGTACCTAGTCATTATTTCCTTATTTTCTGTAGGCCCAAAACGCGCACTTAAATAATGGTATACTTTACTATTATCAGGCTGAGTTACTTTGACTACTTTAATATCTCTCCATTCCAACTCATCCCCTTCAGTTTGATAAGGCAGGCTAGGGAGAGTATTACTGTTAAATGATGAGTCTGGTTTTATGGGGTCATTATTAAAATACGGTTTCGAGTTATAATAGTCATAACGCCAAGTATAAGTATCTGCGTTGCTAAACTTGATTGATTTTTCGCTCAAGGCAAAGGTTGTTGAACACGGCATAGTCTCCGGCGCATTGGAGGCCCAACGAAGAAACTCTAGTGGCTTATTTGACAAAGTACTTACATTAGAGCGATTCATTTGCCTAAGCTTATATTTAAATACGCCTTTAGCTCCGTGCGGGTGTTTAATCGTAACCCAATCGCCCTCATTTTTATCAAATTCACATATGCGCCAGTCATTACTTACTTCGTCACGAGGCACCGTATATGAATGAAATCCAAAATAAGCTTTTAACCAATTCGTGCGTTCTTTTTCGGGGTAAGTAAACTGCCAAGTTAGTCCATCAGGCCTAGTAACTTTGCTCAGCGCAAAAACTTCATCCGGATACACCCAAGATAAATAACCCCTACTTTGGTACTCGTATTTCCAGACTCGTGAATTAGCGACATCCGTGACATACTTAACTAAATTTGCATGTATCTCATTTGCGCCATAGTAGTCAACGCGTATGTTACGGTCATCGCTTGACCTAATGCCTGTCAGACGAGGACCATCATAGTCATATTCAACCCAGTTACCGAATTTGTCCTCAACTCGAGTGGCTAACATAAAAGCATGGTAAGTTCTAAAATCAGGTGAGAGAAGCTTTCTTTCTCTATTATTCATATACAAGTTTAAGGTTTTACCCCCAACTAGTTTTGGCTGAGAAAATGTGTATTTAACGCCATCATTTGTGGTGACCACAAATCCTTCAAACGCTTTATCCGTCGTAAAGCACGTTACCTCCCAGTTCTGGTTAGTGGTTTTTTTCCCCGCATTTACGATTAATTTAGAGCTGCCCCTCCCTGGAATGTATACTTGATCACCATTCCAAACACTTTGACCCGTTTCAGGTTTATAATTTTTACCTAAGTATGGCTTCCAGTCATTACCATTTCCATATCCCCATTTTCCACCGTCATCTAATGCGCCTGTACACGCTTTACCCGTGCCCCAACTGCCTTTAAATTCAACATTGTCAACAAGCGACAATAAGTTGGTTCTTATATGGGGTAAATCTAATCCCCACGTCCCAAAGTCTCGTGTATTCGTATCAAAAGAGTCGGAGCCAACGTATATACGTGTCAAGTTAATCGGTAAATCGCTATTGCCTGGAATACTTAAATCAGTATGACTAAAAGACACAGATCCGGTTGGCGCACTATAACGCTCACCAAATAAATCGGAGGTATAAGCTTCGACTTTATGATCTAAACTGAATAGTTCACGATAGTTAGTCGTTATTTTTCTGGTTTCAATGTTTGGAATTTCGTTATCATCAATTGCTTGGTCAGATCTTGAAACATGTCTAAATGCCGATGTTTGATTTTCAACGGCAAAACTACTGGCTTGTTCATTAGCTTGTCCAAACGTAACAACATACTCGCTCAGGTCAAAACTTTGCTGAGCATTAACTAAATGACTGGACGTGCCAACAACCCCTATGAGCGCTGTTTTTATCAGTGTTTTTGGTATGCTTAAAAAATTATTCTTCACGGTTTAAATCCTAAATTTTGCACAAGCGAAAAAACTCAAACTCATGCATAAAAAATCATTTTTTATTTGTTTATATAGCGCAATGCTTCATTTTTCCGTAAGGCACTACTGCTTATTTATTGCGACTCTACGACTGGATTACCTAATAGATCTGTATGTATAAAAACGATCTGTTTTTTAGGTCTATCATATACATCTACCCAGGATGTACAGCCGCCTTGGTTAAAACACACTTTAATGCGGTACACATACCCGCTGGAGCTTGTTAAAGCGTAACTCGTCTCACCTGAAGTTAAAGTTGCAAGTGTATGCCACTGCAATTCCGCCCTATCGCAGCTTTTTGTATCAGCGCAATACGCTCTTTCAATTTCAATCGTGCTGCCACTTGGCAGGTTTGGCCAGCTCAACTTAGACCCTGTACTTATTGGCCCAAATGCTTGGTTTATCACCTCTATACTTCGTGTACTTTGCATTCGATTACTACACAAAAGACGAGACTGTTCAGCTTCTTGGCAGGCTTGGGCAAAAAATCGATAAGTACCAGCTTGAGAAAAGGTGTACGCATACGAGCCAGGCTGGTTATTGTTACTGCTAGCAAGTTTTATCATATTTGGTTGATTGGGTACCTGAACATAAAGTGATGTGGTCAAGTTAATTTGCGGTGCACTTGAAAACGCCCAAGTCACAACTTCTGACTTATTTAAAAAGGTGTGTGTAGGCAAAGTTAGGGCCAATGGAGGCGTGCCGATTGGTAATCCAGGCGTTTCATATTGCGCTGTTGATATCGACCAGGCAGAGCAAGTTCCACTGCCCACTTGGCCTTGACAAGCGCGAATTCGATATGCGTAAAGCCCGCCCCCCACATTATTTAACGTGATGCTACTGACATTTGATGTGCCTTCGTTAACTGCTACAAATGTGTTGGATGCAGTCCAGTCATTGTTATTCAATTTAACTGCAATATCGTAGTAGTCTGTCCCGCGTAATGGACCCCAACTTAAAGTTGTGGAACTGCCTTGTACTGCTACATTATGGACCCAGGCCTCAATTAAAAGGGTATTGGACTGAGCTGACCAATCTGTACAACGACTCAAGTCATCGTTACACCCTCTCAGTCTGTAGGTTCTTTCGCCTGATGGTAGGTTCGGCCAAGTTACTGACTTAGAGTCAAATACAAATCTACCTGGTTCTGTCCAATCATTGTCATTGTATTTTATTTGAATATCGTAGTTACTATGTTCTCCGCCCCATACTAATTGTATGCCATTTGTGCCGACTAAATTGGCCCTTGGGGTAATGTTCAGTTCTTTCGTTGGTAATGAAAATTCAGAAAATGCTGAGCAACCAACTTCATTACACGCCTTAACGCGATATTTAGAGTATTCAGTTTCTAGCTCTTGTAAATCAATGCTATTGGACGTTACACGATACTCTCTTAGCGTCGATGACAAGTCTATGCTTTGCTTGTACTGCTCAACCACATAATACGTTGCAAAATTATTCTGCTCCCAAGAAACTCGTACACTTGTACCATTAACAATTGTGTTTGGCTTATGTGGCGTACTTGGTATTGGTGGGCTAATTACAATCGTGCCCATATTTGATTGTAAACCCTGCTCATCAGTCACCCAAAAAGGAATCGTGTCTTTATCAAATGGTAAATTAGGTATGTACTTGAATACGCCATGAGGTTTGCCGGGCACTCTTACAAGTTTTCCTCTAGGCGTGGTATTATCCGCGCTACCCTGTTGTGTCATAAATTGATAAGAAAACTGGTCTAGCAAGTAAGGTGCTATTTTTGCCTCTGGATCTGCCATTAATAGATTTCTAAAGTCGAGCTCAATTTCTTTAGGTTCAGAAAGCGTGTGCTCAAAGTTATATGCAATGGGAGCTTCATTAACCGAAATCAATGGCACTTCAACGCGGAATGAGTTAGAAGTTGTCGCGCCATCGGTGGCTTGCACAATAATGTTTAGCAAGTCTCCTTCAAACATAGGGTCAATAGATATAAGCCCTGTTGCCTCGTCGAAAGAATAATATCCAGGGGAGTCTTTAACTATTAGGCTCAGCTCATTATTTTTACTATGAGAGCCATTGTATAGAATATAAAAATCATCAATCGACAGCTTGAAACTACTGTTTTCATTTGTTGGCGTCATGCCAGCGTGGTGTTTGATAATAGGCGCATTCATATCATTTTTTAGATATATTTTAATGTCACCACGCCCAAAATTTGTTGCACCTAATTCATCAACTATAAAAAAGTGCAAATAATCTTCATCAATGCTGAGATCTGAAGGTGGCAAATACTCATATAAGAAGTTACGAGACCCTGGGACTCGAACGAAACGGCCACCATTAGAGGTCCAGCCGCCATGGTCTTCAATACGTGCATTGTTTGACAAAATAAATTTGAATTGATCAAGCCTTGGGTCATCTCGGCCCATGGGCCAAAACTTAATGTCTGGATCATGAATCAAAGCATAAAAGTCTAAAGTAAATCTTGCACCTTTTAGGGATTGCCAATAAAGCGGGCTTACGACTTTCGGAGCGTCATTGATTGGGTTAACAGTGATTTTCAGCGCCATAGTATTGGAGTGATGCTTGCCATCAAACAATGAAACAGGTACGTTCAGTTCACCATTAAAGTGTTCAGTTGGGGTAATAGTTAATCCATTTACTTGGTAGTTTTGTCCTTGCGCTATTTCAAGCGTGATGTCTTTGCTTAATGAGTCTGCATCAATATAAGTGATATGCTCAGTGCTGAGCGTTAACGATGTATCTTCATCCATCACTATTTGCTGTTGCGCTGTTATTTCAGGCGCTGTTTTATTTTCTTTTAAAACTGTAATTAATACTTTGGCGCTTGAAGTGGCGCCACCAGTATCTTGAATGACATAGTCAATAACTTCTGTGCCATCAAAATCATAGTTGGGCGTGTATTCTATCGCGTTATTTATTACTAAAACTTGTCCATGTTTTGCACTCGCTAGCGTTATTTTCAGTGCATCACCGTCAACATCGGTGTCGTTTTCAAGTACATTAATTAACTTTGTTGTATTAGCAATTAAAGTTGCCAAATCGTCTTTTGCGACGGGGGCATCATTTATTGAGTTGACTGTAATATATGCTTGACCAGAAACGGCATTAGAACGACCATCATAAAGCATATAGCTTATTTGATCTTGTCCCGAAAAATTTATAGGCGGAATGTACTTTACTTGCCCGTTTGGCATTATAAGTACTTCACCATATTGCGCGCTCACCGACACAATTTTAAGCGTGTCTTTATCGGCATCTATATCGTTAGCGAGTAAGTCAAGTAACGACGTTTCATCTTCACTTAAAGTAATATAGTCTTTTGTGACTATTGGGGCCGTATTAGCTTGCGCATTCTCACGCAAGTTTTTAAGCATAAATTGTAAATGAGTGGGAAAGTCAAAACCTGCTGCCAAAGCAGGTTTTGCCAATACACAAAGCAAAACCAATGTGTATTTTAAAAAAATGCGAGTCACAATCATCCCTTAAACGTTTATTATTTTATCCAGCAAGGCGTTTTGCCGCACAAATCGTGTTCAGTTTTTACTAATTTATACGCAGTGCTAAATTGATAGGCTAAGGCACTTTCTTTAACACAACCTGTTTGCCCCCCCCAATCCTTATAGACTGGCGCATTACCATAATCATGCATGCGATTCTCGGTAATACTTGTGTTTGCAATGGTTAAGTAACTATTAAATTGTTGATAAAAAACAACGTAATTATACGTATGACGTTCTAGAAAAGGCTCTGTTTTACACTCAGAGTCTAAATACAATAAACCTGCCCCTGATGTTGCAATAGAAGGTGCATAAAAAAGCGGTGTTTGCGTGCCATTATTTGGCGTATATGCGTAACCAAAGTTGTTATAAGAAATAACTTTGCCTAGCTTTGTTATGCCATCGCCTTTATACAGCCAAGCTCCTTCCGAAGGTGGTGCGCTCGAATTCATACTCAGTGATATACTTTTTACTTGCTCAACATCAGCAAGTGATTCACATCGCAAGGCCGACTCAACAGATATTGCTTGCTCTTTTGATACGGCCGTCACCAATAAGCTATACATAGCCTGCCCTTGCAATGAGTTAAGATTAATCGCCCATTTATTTTGATTGCTTTCGCTCACACAACTTGGAGGGGTATGTGTTTTGGGTGATGATAGGGTAAATGTGGCTGTCTCGCCTTGTACGTTAAGTTCTGAAACAGTTGCTGCTGCACTTGCAAAATGAGCAGTAAAAAAGCCTATAAGTGTAATAGTTAAAAATCGCATATCATACAACCCTGTTTAATAAACCTATTATTCATTTTATTAAGTGTTTTATTTAATAATACATCCGCGTTCACCACATAAATAATGTGGGGTTGGCTCAATTTTAACCGCATTAGCTAGCGCGCTGGCTGTCTGACCGGTATCAATACATGTATAATTAGTTGTCGTGTCATTCTCATAAATAGGTTTTAACTTATAAACTTTAGCACTTCCATGTACCCCTAATTTATTTTCAGGCACAGAAGCGTCGCTTGCTTTTATGTATAAGTCTAAATACTTTATATATGAAGTATTGTAAGTGTAAGCGCTAACATAATTGTTTGATTTGCAATCTTTGTCTAAGGAGAATATCTGCGTATTTGACTCGTCATATATATATTTCATTATTCCTTTAGCGCCTTCTATGGGCGCATAGTAAATATAATTATGTCCTGGTGTACCTATGATGTTTCCTATTTTAGTGACGCCATCACTTTTATAAAGCGCTGGTATATTGTTTACTTGCGTCACCTTACTAACATTGAGTGCAATATGCGCCACTTGTTCAACATCTGGTAGCGCTTCACATCGCCCAGCCGTTGTTACCTCTACTAACATTTCCTTTGATATCGCTGTGACTAACAAGCTATACATAGCCTGACCTTGTAAAGAATTTAGGTTAATCGCCCATTTATCTTGATTGCTCGCGCTCACGCAATTCGGAGGTGTATGTTTTTTGGGTGATGATAAGGTAAATGTGGCTGTATCACCTTGTATTTCAAGCTGTGATACTGAAGAAGTCGCATAGGAAGCAACTGGTAGTGATAAAATCAGCACAGCTGAGAATAGTTTGTTAATTTTCATTTTAAATCTCAGTTTACAGGTCAGAAATGATTCTACTTTATTTAAGGTTTTAATAAGGTTAAAAGTATTAATTATAAAAAGTATAAATGATTAATTAAGTTTGCTTTTAAATTTTACTTTATCTAGAAGTTCAATATCACCCTCTGGCAAGCAAGTGTTTTTACCTTTCAAAATGACAGGCCTGTTACTTTCAAATGCACCTAAGATTAGACTGAATAGGTTTGCGCCGCCTTGACTTGTCAAATCGATTGCCCATGAATCTAATCGCTGAGCGTTAATGCACTCAACGTTTGGATTACTGCGATTGGCATGGGTTTTTAAAATAACGGCATTGTTTTTTATTTGCACATTAGTTATAAAATACGTAACTTCGTTGCCAAAACAGCTTAAACTAGTAATAAATGAAGCTATAAACATTAGTTTTTTCATTTCCTAAGAAATCTCTCTTTATTAAATTGTTTTGCCACGCTCGGTTTAAATTTAAAAGACCGTACTGCGGCATGTGTAAGCTTATTTAGCGTATATTGACAGAAATTAAAGTGTATACGATACGCACGTTTTCACTTTAAAACCTTCATAGTTACAAGGCGAATTTGGCTCAATTTACCTAACCCCAAAATAGGAGTGTCGTAATTTTTAGCGCAACTGCCATATTCTTTATTTAAATAGTGCAATGCCTCTTTATTGCGCATGAGGCATTGCAGCTTGCTTATTGCGACTCTACAACTGGGTTACCTAATAGATCTGTATGGATAAAAATGATCTGCTTTTTAGGTTTAATGGTCACAATATTACTCCAAGGCGTACAATGGCCTTTTTCAAAACATGCTTTAACACGAAATGATTTGTACTCGCCAGAAGTAACTTGGTAATAATGGATGGCCTTACTAAACGTACTAATTGTTTGCCAATTAACATCAGGAGCCCTACTACATGAAGTGCAGTTTGCACCTTGCAAAATGTAGTTTGCGGCGTTATCTACTGAAGGCCAACGTAGTGTATTGCCATCTAACATCAAGGCTATTGCATTACTTATTGAAAAGTAGTTATCTGCATACGGATCAACTGTAGTAATTGCAGCAGACCATGAAGTAATTGCAGAGTTAGTGTCAGCTTGTATCGCAATACGAACTTCGTTTGTGGTTGAATTAACACTGCATTGAAGTGGAGATTCAAGCTTTACTTTATTCGCTGCGGCAAACTCACCATCGGTAACTGAGTTGACTTGATAACCTTCTGCGTTATCTACTCGAGTTATTTTCCAATATTGCTGTTTTACAATCGGATAAGATGCATAAGGGATCATTAATACCCCAGGTATCACTTTAGAGTGAAACTGTGTAGATTCTCGTTTCATGTAAAGGCCGGAGCTGCTTTGATAAACTTCAAGGCGTCCCAAAGCTTGGTCACATTTAGTATTTCTAGGTACATCAATCGGCAAAGTGCTTTTTGACACTTCGTAGCATTTTGTAGGGTCACAGGAGCGCACCCGATAAGCCACTTGGCCTTGGGCCGGTGCTAAGTCAATGTACTCAAGCCCGTCAATTTGCTCTATTACTTGCCAAGTCCCAGAATTGACAGAACGTTCAACAGAATACCAGACCTTGTCTGCATCTGAAGGGGCTTTCGACCAAGTCACTTTAATACTGCTTGTTGGGTATATTGGCGTAGAATCGGGGTTTAAAGTGAGCAATGCACTGACATTTTGTGGCGCAAGGATGCCGCCAACACCATTCGACTCATTTGAATACTTTGAACATTGACTACTTTCTGGGCTGCAAGCTCGTACTTTATAACGCGTCGTTGCATCATTAGGTTTAGCCAGTTGAATTTGCTGCTCATTAGTTTTGCTTAAATAAACAAAGTCAGAACTATTTGTGCTTTCATAGACTTCATACTCGATACCAGTCGATTTACCGGTTAATGCGCTCAAAAACCGTGATATCGGTTTAAGGTTTATATTTTGTAGTGAGTTTATGCTAGTTGGTGACCAACTTACTTGTACCTGGCTGCCTTGTTGTGTCGCAGCTATATTTTTTGGCGCTTCTGATAAAGCATTGACTAAAATAGAACGGGAGTAAACAAAGTGGGTGCATAGCGACTTTGTTTGGCACGCCCGAACACGATAATAATATGTGGCTGAATGCGATGTAGACACGTCAAAATAATTATTATTTCCTTGATATACAACTTGCCATTCAATGCCCGTATCTACACTTTGTTCTAACGTATAGTTACTTTCATACCCTTCTACACGCCAGTCAAGTCTAAAGTCTCCTGTATCACTGCGGTGTGGCAGATTGATATACCCTTGATGCATTGAAGGAGCATCATCCATATAGTAATCAATTAAAATCGGTAGATATAAGTCATTCGCCAAGCTTTTAAATGGCGAAAAACCAAGCAGTGTTAAACCGCTCAGCAATAAATACTTTTTTATCATAAAGGTACTTTAGGTTGTTTAAAGTGAGAGTTGAATCATATTTTCATTTACTTGACGTCATGAAACCCAGGCACATCACTTTGGATCTGCAATGCAGATAACTCTCTTGCAGAGTGTTGTACTTTTATATTGCTTGTATTTATAAATACACGAACAGGCAAGTTATTTGCTTTTGCCATAAATGCCAATGACATAACGGCGTTAAATTCTACCGGGTAGTCGGCAGTGGAGACAAAACCATAAACAGTATCGCCACAAACATAAGTCGCACCTTTTGCATCTTTAAAGCTTATCAGCAAAGTACGGCTTAGTATTGGCATATCGGCTCTGTTTGTTTCGATTGCAATAGAATCAACGTATGCATCGCCGCATTGAACCACTTGAGCAAATGCGTGAAATGGGGCTAGTATGGTTAACGCAAAGAGTATATTAGCTAATTTTTTCATTTTTATTTCCACAGTTGCACTGCCATTACAGTTAATTATGCGACAGTGTTTATCCTATTAAACTAAACCACAGCTAATTGTACCCATTAGATTAACTCGACACAATTAATATAAGCGGTATAATGCAGATAAATAACAATTTTAGTTAAATATCTCTTAAAAAATGAAAGCTAACCGTACATTATCGGCCATAATTGGCTTGGGCTTGTTTGCTACATGTTCAAGTTTACAAGCAGCGTCACTTATAACACATGTAAAACTAGATAAAGACCTCGTTGTAGTTGAAGTTCAACCAAAAAAACAAACGGGTTCTTTAAGCTGTGTTGAACAAGGTAAGCAGCACCTCTGGGCTGTAGACACCTCTAGCACTGCAGGTAAAAAGCTTTATGCAACTTTACTGGGGGCTTTAACAGAGCAAAGTAGTGTTGAATTAATATCAGGGCAAGATTGCGAACACACTCAAGGTTATGAAAGGCTTATTGGTATTCGCATAAAATAACACGGCGAAGCAACTTCTTCTATTGCTTCGCTGTTGCTTATAATCAAAATTGGCGCTTTATTTAACAATACATAAACTGCTGCCGCAAACTGGGTGGATTGCAGGCTCTAATGCATAAGCAGGATTTGGCGTCCCTGTAGGTTTGCATGCTCCTTCGTCAACATAATACCATTGACTGCTGACAGCCGAGCCTAACTTACTTAAGTTTGCGCGATAAAAACCGTTTAATCCTTCGTGTTCTTTTTGGTAATAATTAACACCTATAAGTTGATCTGATTGATTATATCCGTGAATATAAGGCGTTGACTTGCATGACGCGTCTGGGTAATAAGTCATATTTTGGCTGAATCCTAAGCTATATTCTCTGAGAATCGTTGGATTGTCTAAAGGAACATATAATAATTGACCAGTATAACCAATAGGTGAAGATACCATCTCACCTGGCAATCGCCCTGTGTGTATTCCATTAAGCACTAGCCCTACTTTAGTGAAGCCGTCACTTTTATATAAATAGGCTTTGCCATCATCAGCATCCGCTGTTACATCAGTAGGCGCACTCACTGCTAACTCAATGCCTGATACTAGTTCAATTTGTTCATTACAGCTTAGCGCACTGGTTGCGGTTATTTTTTGCTGCTTAGCAACCGCGGTCATCAACATGGTGTACATCGCTTTACCATGGCTATCATTTAAATAAAATGACCATGTATTTTTAAGCTCTGGGATAGTTGAAACACAGCTCGGTAAAGGGTGAGATTTATCTGCATGCAAAGAAAAACGAACGAAGTCACCATTTAACTCAATCGTTTTTATTGTAGAAGGTGAATTCGCTAAAGCACCAAAAGAAGCTAAAGCGCATAAAGAAAATAGCGATAGGCTACTTCGCATATTAAATTCCTGAATTAAAATTGCAGCGGTAACAGATACTAAATTACTATGACTGTTAGTTTTTTAAATTATCGCAATATTGTACCTGTTTTTTAATAACGCAGCAATCGAGCAAGTTAAAAACATTCTAATTTTAAGATAAATAATTGTTTTTATATCAAAATTACAAGAAAAAATGATTAAGGTATTAAAAAATACTTTAGCTGTATTATTGGCTTGTAATGTGCAGTTAAAACGGCAATAATCCTGAGAAACGTGTAACTTATGTTTATAGGTATGTCATTATACGGTTATTAATAAATTCATTAACTCTAACTTTAACCACTTTTAAGCGCGTTTTGTAAAGTCGCATTTTGAAATTATTACACTTTTAATATATCTCGGAAAAGTGCTGTTATAGTGCTTTTGCTGTGGCTTATCAACTCCTATGAATGGGGGGCATATTTTAATTGGTCGCTATTTTCTTTGAATCGTTATCATTTCAGCGTCTGAATTACCGTTTATCTCAGGCGTATACATAAGCTCTATGTTCGCGGCTGGTGATACGTATTCCCCATTAAACCTTGCTTCAGCCAAGTATTCGAATAATGTGACACCATCCGAAACCTGATATCGGTGCCAGACTATTTGTCCCATGCCATTTATGTGCGGTAAGGTGTTTACAGCACTTTCTCCTAGCCAATTGGTGTATTGTTTTTGTCTGTGTAGAGGGTTTAGGGCAACAAGCCCCTTTGGCAGAGTATCCGTTATTAGGACATGGGTTCGTGGAATTGGGCTAAACGCAGAAAGCCGCACTTTAACCAGTTGGCCAACCTTAATCTCGTTTTCAGAAACGTCTTTCCACTCGCCGTCGGTCATTATTTGAAACTTTTTTGAAATGCCAACGCCATTGAACGACGCTTTATCGCTGATATAGTGCTTTTCGTAGTCAATATTGAGATAAAAACCCGCATCAACTTGGTTCGTATGTATTTTATACTCGGTCACCTTATTGTGAGTGTTTTCTGCGCGCAGGTTTACGTGCAAAGCCTCTGTGACAGGTCTATTTTTAAGTGCTCTTGTACACAGTGCATCGTTTAAGGTGTTGCCGAAGTGCCCAACTTGAATTTGTTTGCTTATCACTTGTTTGGCAAGGTCGTCTTTAAGGCTTTGGCGTTCAGTGAGCATAACGGCCAAGCACTTATCTTGAGTAGAATTTAAAGATGTATAACTACTGTCTTGATAACCGCCAGACAAAATGCGTTCTAAGGCTTTTTCAATTTGGGTCTGATCACCGCCCGCAGATTTCATCGCCAGTAATTGAATCAAGTTACTTGTGCTATCTAAAACGCCTCTTGCCCTAACCCTCTTAACGTCCTTTAAATTTATTTCTCCCTGTTCTGCTAGTGCCCACAGTAACCAATCGTTTGCATAGGGGGTTAGTTTAGACTTATAAGCAATTTGAGTTTGGTTTGTATCTGAGAGCTTATTGACTTGCGTGTCGATTAAACTTCTGTCTACATTGAACTTATAGGCAGAGTCTTTTAACCACTGATTTGCTAATAACGTATAAGCAGTTAAAAAAGGGTCTGTTTTGGCGTTTAGAAAGTAGCTATACCCATCATTTCGAGCATTGTGTTTATTGCTAGCATGTAGAGTCTTATGCAAAGCTACGTTCGTTTCTTTAGTCATTGGGTTATTGGTGAGGCTGACTGTTCTAGATAGTGTTTGCTCCCAACATTGATGCGGATAACGAGTGTGGTACTTCAAAAGCCCCGACCAATCAGGCGCGAGTGTATTAGTTGGAATTGCATAGCTTTTTAATATTTTTTCATTGGTGGGCAGCATAATGTTCGGCGTTGTTTGGCTCGGAGCCATTTTTACTGAGCGTTGGTCTTGGTATGTGGCTAATAAAACTTCGTAGTTTGCGAATTGGTTTCGTGTCCTGTCTTGCTCACTTTTAAGCGCAATTTGGTAGTGACCCATGTCCGAAGTCTTGATCGGTATATCGAGTGTGAAGCTTTGTTGTTCATGCAACTCAATGTTGTATGTTTTAGCGCCACCGTTGTTTATAGAAATATCTAGCCGGTCTTGTAATACTCGGTTTGTGCGGTTAGTTGCAACGACTCTCATGACCGCTTTGTCGTTTTTAAAAACCTTAGGTGGTACGTAAAGGCTATATTCTATTTCGGCTGAAGTCGTTATATCCCCCTCATATCTTGCATGATTCGTCTCGTTTGCACCAAGTGCAAATAGTTTCCACCGTCCAATTAACTGTGGTAACGGCACGTCTATCGTCCGTGACTTTTTCGCTTGTAATGTAATTGGTGGTAGCCATACCGATTGGGCTAAAGGCGACATAGACTGAGAGGGAGGCATAGAAGCTAACCGCCTTCGCATTTGTACGTCATGATGCGTGGACGCAAAATGCGCGAGCATCTCGGAGTGCTCAGTGAGTTCAGGTTCAATCATCCACTCTTTTAAGTTGTGGGCTGGCTTAAAAGGCAGCTCATACAAATACGCGTTGTATAAATCTTTAAAAGAAACATCTTCGGCGCGGGTGTAGCTAACATCAAAAAGCGCATCGTTCACGAGCCAAAGTTGCACGTCTGTATTTTGATTACTTTCAAGCGTCACTGACAGCATACTATTTGATTTTGTTGTAACTGCGTGAGTAGCCTTAAGCTCAAGGGGGGTTACGGGAGTAACGTTAATGCGTTTACTGGCTATTTCGCCCAAAATACTTGGCTTTTTGGGTAATACAAAATTGTTTTGACTTGTAGGGAACTGCTCGAACTGCGACTTTAATTTCTCGAACAGTAGCTTGAGTTGGTCACTATGTAAAGATTTAAGCTCTGCTTGCGCTTGGGCGCTAAAAGGCATAAAGACATGAACCTTGATTCCAGGCATGTGCCTTTGAGAAATAGTTATTTGTTCAGAGTTGCTGCCTTCAACTAAATGTATGTGATTTATTTCTTTATATTCACCCGCATTGATAAAAAGGAACGCTTCCCCTGCTCTATTTGACGTTATATTGAGTTCATATTCGCTACCTACCTCTGTTTGTGCTTTCCCTTGTATCTCTAAGGGGGCAGTTTTTAACTCATCGTCTGATTGTTCAGGGTATACATAATGTGAACGTAACCACGTGAACTTATTATCACCGCTTACTAATTTAAAGGTGACTTTTCCTGAAAGACCCGTAGGTATTTTGCAACTAAATGGGGTCTCACCGGAACAGAGCTCAGTGGCCTTCCCATCTTCATGAACAATATTGACGTGCGTTTGAGTTTGAATCTGTTTGCCTGACGGCTCTACTGCAATGACATCTATTTGATAGTTTTGCTGCTTTGTGCCGATATAATGTTCCCTAGAAAAATACGGTATACTTGCTCTGTAAAACGTACTTTGCCCAGTTTCAGAAATAACCGTGCCATTAAGCCTAATTTGAACTAGAGGTAGATCTGGTTTTAGTTTTAGCTTTAATTCACCGACTTCATCTTTTGATTGCAATTCGGTTTTTACAGCCCTTCTTAAGTTGGCTGCTAACTCATCGCGATCACTGTACTCAAAATTCGCAGGCCAGCCATCTGGGGCTCGGTACATGTGGTCATATTGATGGCTAAGTACGCCTGAAAAGTTTTGAACAGCAAATCCATTAAAGGTTTTGCCTGTCACTTGCACAGTAAAAGGTGCCAACTTTGTTGCGCTATCTGAATGACGCCAATCAAATTCAACCTCAGGTGGAATGAATTCCGTAACCTTGAAATACCCGTTTACTTTTGTGGGTGAGCCATTGTATTGAGCTTCTAACCAATAAACCCCGGTTTCACTTAATCCTTCGGGTAGCTCGAATTGCATTAAACCGTGTTCGGATATTGCGGTCGCGTCTATTTCAATTGGCGTGTGAAGCTTATTGTTGAACCGGTGTATGGTGATATTGAGATTGTTTTTGAGCGTTTTTAAGCCATTTTCAGAGTGCCTTTTCGCTAGCAAAGTAAAATGAATGGGTGTATTTGGCGTATAAACGGGTTGGCTAAAAACAGCCTTGGCAACAATTTTTGTTTCAGGGCGTTGGTCTATTTCTAATACCGCTTTTGACTTTTTGCTGGTGGCCCAAAGCCAGCAATTTTGCATTGATTTTCCCTCAAATTTGAGCCAACTTGTATGAGAGATGCTAAGTTCGCCATCATCGTTTGTTGAACCAATCGATGCTGGTTTAGACATGTTCGGACACACAAGCTTTATTTTTGCTTGGACTGGTGAGCCTGTTTCAAAACGCGTTGTTGAAACATACAACCCTGCACCCATAAACGCTTTTAACTCAAAATCTGAAGCACTTAATGCGATGCTTTTATCTTCAAAGCTTGTATCGGATTGAGACTGGCTTTTACTACTCTGCCCTGTCAAATTGTAAATGACGACACCACTAGCATGATCTAGGTGCTCAGCGACTGGTAAGTGTTGATGACGAAGTGTATTGTCATTTGCTGAATTTATCTGAATGGGCGTAAATAAACTTTGTTTATTGCTCGTGTTCAAAAAATTGAGCAATTTCGTCGCATTTGTGGCTGAAAAATACTGTGCCTTGAGGTCCAATGCATTTCTATGCTCAAGGCGAAGTATTGCAGATTCGCTTGATTTAAACTGCTTGCCCAAATAGTCACGTGTGCGCCAGTAAGTACTTTCCTTACCCGTTTTGTATGAAATTAAGAAATCTGTATTTTCGAAATGCTTGCCCTTTGTGGTGGTCAAGGCTGAAAAGTCAAATTGGTATTGGGTGTCGCCCTTTAAGTTAACACTATAAAAGTGAAAGCGGTCCTCTTGAGATTTTTGGGTTACTTTAATCGGGTGTGAATTCAAAGATGTAGCTGTAATCGTTGATAAGTCATGCTTGCTGCGAAGTGCATGTGTAAATGCAAATGCTAGGTTCTCTGGCGGACAGGACTTTTTGCTGGCGTTTTCTATTGAAGTGAATCGCTTATTAGTCCAATCATTGTGTGACGCCTCACAAAAAAGCCCTATAAATTTCGGGGTATCTGAATAAGCTTTTTGCCGATATAACACTGTTTTTGAATGCGTGGCTTGATGAGCTTCAGTTGCTTTAAACCCTTGAGGTAACACGAGTTCAATATTCAGTTTGTTTATAGGTTCTTTAAATTTAAAAACAAGCTTTGTTTGCGTGTCATTTGTGCGTATCAATTGCGTATTTAAGGGCTTAGTAATTGAGTGGTCGAGTTTAATGCGCACTACATCGAGTATGGCTGCAATTGCTTGTTGGTCCGCTTCGAAGGGGGTTGTAAAAGTGACAGAGAGTTCATATTCATTGACTTTAGTCTCACCTACGGGAAAGCGTGTGTTAACCCATATGTGTTCAAAACGATTGTTTATTTGTTTGCCTTTGCCAACAAAATGCTTCGTCACGACTAACTTTGTTGGAATGTAAGCTGGCGTTTTGACAAAGGTATCGCAACTGATTTTATTTAAACCCTGGTAGCGCCAACGACATTGCTTTTTGAGTTTTTCGTCTAGCTCTATTGCATTTATTTGTGCTGATGTGGGTACTTGCCCATGCTTTGCTATTGCTTGGTTGAAAGTAATGAGGATCTGATTGAGGTGTCGATTACCTTCAACAAATTTGACATCAGTGACCGCAAGTGGTTGCGCAGCGGCTGAAAACGAAGCGAGAGTTAAAATAAAAAGCAGGGTTATCTTGAACATTAGTGTATGGGTGTTTTTCTTATTGGCACCAATATACCAAACGTATTTGTAAATAACATCAATTCAATAAGTTAAGAACGGTCACCCAAGGGGCACCAATTTGGGAACCCCTTGTTATGTCGATTATAACTCTAAGTTAACAGCTAAGTATTACCACTCACCTGGATTGCCGTCATTGTCACTGATTTCTTCAACTGTTCCACCCGTTTGAGCGGCGAGCTTCTTCAAGAAATCGAACGTAGGCAAAGACTGTGCGTAATGTTTTGGTGAAAGCGCATAAGCAGGTAAGTCCTTTGCAATCGCGGCATCCATTTTATTACTGAGATTCGCAATGGATTGAACTGTACCCGTATAGATTGTTGCGTTAAATTGTACAGGTGGCTGTTCATATAAATACTTGTTTGCGACTTCTGCTTGCCAACCACTGCCACCACAGTTACTGACTGGGCTGTGATTTTCATCGCCATCAGTCGAACCATAAACACGCAAAATTGCGCCTTGGCTTGCTTCTACGGAGTAGTTTAAGCGCAGTTCGTCCGCACCATCACACATTGCCTCTGCTAACGCAGTCATGCCAGTACAACCTTCACCATCTAGCTGTGAAAGCGCCATAAATGCTGATGAGAAATCAACGAAACCATTGGTGATTGATTGGATTTGACCACCAGAAGCAAAGGTCTTTATGTTCAATTTCTGTCCATTAATAGAGCTATCTAGAAAGAACTTACTCATTTTACTGATAGCTTGCTGTTTAGAAAAAGCGCAACGAGATTGGTTGTCTGGACGCTTGATCATCATTGACCCGCTTCTGTCTAAAAACAGTATGCCGTATGACTCCGGCGCACTTAATGCTGAGAATGAAGCAGTTACTAACGTACCGAATAGTAAACCTGATAAAACTTTCATAATGAAACTCCTTGTTCATATTACAAAGCCTCTATTAGGAGGCAGGCGTTTGCAACACTTATCGAATAGCTAGGTTAATTGAATGTTGCAAAGAGGAGTTTAGCCAAAGCATATTGCGTTGCTATTACACTTTATTACATGTTGTTAACATTGTGTGTTGTGGGTACTCAATGTTGAAAATAGTAATGAAAATTATATGAAACAACGATTTTTGACTATCTTTTAGTTAAGGAAAATTTTCAGCACATTGCTGTACTTATGTGCATTTGGTTAACGCCCAGGAGACATAGATGCACTTTCTTAAGCGCTTATCAATTTTGCAACTCACTGTAATTAGTTCACTCGCTCTCATTGCTTTTATTTTTATTTTACTTGCCAAGGTAGCGACTCAATACTGGCAAGATTTTTCGTCTACTAACCAAGACATAGAATATATTAAGTTATTGGATGCGATTGAAAAAGTTGCACATCATCACGCCGTAGAACGTGGTCTATCCGCAGGTTATTTAGGAAGCCCCTCGCCGCAAAAGAAGCAATTGGTAGATGCACAAAGGGTTAAGGCAGATCAGTCTGAAAGGGTTGTGAGGGACATGGTCCAGTACGATTTTCCTAATGATGAGAAAGTAGAAAAGTGGCTGCCCTTTCTTTTCAACGAGCTCAGTCAAAAAGCGGCGATTAGACGTGAAGTTGATAGGCAAAACGGTAAAAATGCTTTCAAGTATTACAGCCATTTAAATCAGGTTGCAATTGATACCGCAACGAGAATGCAGGCGTATATCAGCAATCGGGACTTAGCCTCTAAATTGTCATTGGCATTTTTACTTGCAAAGAGTAAGGAACGTAAGGGGCAGCTTAGAGGAAAGGTTAATGGTGTGCTTGCTAAAAAAGCGATTAACTCTCAGGTACGCGGCGAGTTGACCTATTTTCAAACTCAGCTAGGAATTTTAAAAGAACAGCTGGAAGCTGCATTAGAAGGAGAGCAATTACGCTTATACAAAGAAGCAATGTCTGACAGCCGCGCAAAAGAGCTGGATAACGTCATAAATTACTTAATCAAAGAAGATGACCCTAATTTTGACTCCCTACTAGCCAGTAATGAATGGTTCCCTAAGGCGACACAACAGATCGTCGCAGTCAAAAAAGTGCTCGAAAATCAGTGGGAATTAACCGTTGCGCATAGTACAGCCGTTAAAGGGGAGCTTACAGAGCAAAGTCTATTCATCATCGTGGCATTTATCATTGCAATGACCGTTATCATTATGATTAACCTACACCTCGTGACGTCATTGAAGCACGAATTGAATCACCTCACGGGGATTTTGGAAAAGGTGGCTAAAGAAGGCGATTTGACGCTAGATGTTCGATTGAAGACCAGTGACGAACTCGGCCAAATTTCAGAGTCTATCCATAACACGGTATACGCGTTTAAAGATTTATTACTTGGCTTGTCTAAATCCATAAATGTAGGCACTCAATTGGGTGAAGAGATGGACAAGGCAGCCAGTCACGTGAATGAAGACGCTCAACGCACACAAAGTATGGCGTCTAGTATTGCTGCCGCCATTGAGGAAATGGCGGCGACAAGTGAAGAAATTGCGCGTTCTGCGTCGGATACACTCAATGCGAGTGACCAGTTAAATAGCGAGTCTAAAAAACTGCTTGAAGACAATCAAAGAAATTTAGACGCCATGAGCACCCTGTCCGACAGTATGGATAACGTCAACGAATTGGCTGCAAACATGGAAAAACAAGTGGGTGAAATTAACACTATTCTCGATTCGATTCGAAGTGTCGCGGATCAGACCAATTTACTTGCGTTAAATGCGGCTATTGAAGCGGCGCGGGCCGGCGAACATGGTCGCGGTTTTGCGGTCGTTGCCGACGAAGTTCGGGGACTGGCAAATAACAGTAAAGAGTCATCAGAACAGATTTCGTCTTTGTTAAACGATCTCAACGATATAAGCCAAAGCGTTGTCAATGCGATTAAGGATAATACCGAGCTTGCTGGTGAAATAATGAAAGAAGTCGAGGAAACGCGCGGTGTATCAAAGCAGGTTAGTCAACACAGTACACATGTTGAGCAACTTACCACCTCGGTTGCTACCGCTGCGCAGCAGCAATCTACCGTAGCGCAAGATATATCCACCAGCACCACCGCAGTTTTGGAAGCTGCCAATGATGAACTCGAAACATCTATTGAATTGAAGAAACTGTTTGCTGACATGAAATTGAATAGCGACACGTTACAACGTACCATGGACAATTTTAAAATTGATTAATCTAATTACCTATTGTGCACTTTTCTAGCGTACATGTGTTATAAGCGCCTTGGTCTGTCAGGCACATCAATTCTGGCTTGACGGATTTTAAGTCTGCCAAGCTCATATCGGCGGCATGTCTTACTTTACTTGATGATATTAATTCGTATTCGTAATTAATTCGGGTTGAAATCTTTATTAGCAAGACATTAAATGGTAATGTTGCAACATTATCACATAACAGTTTTACTATATGCTCGACTCACCAACGGCCACAGAAGCGGTAAATGGCCCTAAATATCTTATCGACGAAGTAGCAGGCGTTCTATCAAATATATATGACAAAGATACGTCGCTTGTATGTTATTGCGCCCCTTCCTCTTGGGCAACGACTAAAGCAGCTCAAAGTTATGTTAAAAAGGCAAATCATGAAGGGTTTCAATACCAAGGTGCAATCAATGAAGAGCTGTTAAG
Organism: Pseudoalteromonas luteoviolacea; assembly: GCF_001696455.1. GTDB lineage: Bacteria > Pseudomonadota > Gammaproteobacteria > Enterobacterales > Alteromonadaceae > Pseudoalteromonas > Pseudoalteromonas luteoviolacea_C. Next base: position 41,336 of record NZ_MAUJ01000017.1, on the reverse strand, counting down.
TGAAATTGAATTGCTTTTTAAAAATATGGCCCATGGTGATTTAATCTTTCAGCATGTTACGTTGATGTGTGAAATGTTTGAGGCACTATTGGAGCCAAAGGAAATAGGCCTAAGGATATTACCATGTATACAAGGTCTAAGCCCTGCGTTTCATGAGCAAAATGGGGTTGTTAAAATGGTATCAACCCTGGGAGGAAGCGGTGAGCGATGGGTGGAAAAACAGTTTATTAAATATGCACCACTAGAGAAAAACCAAATTTCTCCAACTATTATTCAGCCAAAAAGCAGTGATGTTAACTCTTTATGTGATGGTGATATAGCATTGTTTAAAGGTAAAGACTGGTTGGAGCAAGAGCATAATGCGGTCATCACGGCATCCCCTTCTTTTAGTGCACAATGTGCGAAGATCTGTATTTATATTGATTACCTCCGTTAGCACATAAAAAGCGCCGAAAGGCGCTTTTACATAAACAGTCATTATTTGCTATCTTGCCCTGTCCACTGCCAATCAGGATAGAAAACTCCATTTACCGTTGCGTTATGCCCAGCAATGATGGAATTTGGTTTGGTAACCGCTTTCCAGTTGTAGGCCTTTGAGTGTTCAAGCTCGAAAACAACGTTGCCCCATAAGCTATAAGGGCCAGAAATTGTTGAGCTTTTATATGCTGCAAAGAGGCTTTGGCCTCCCATTTGAAGTTCTCCGACACTACTCTCATTATTGATTTCAGCTGCGCCTTTACTCCAAACCATGAGCAAGTTAATGTGGCTCTCATCATCAGCTAAAAAATAACCATTTCCCGCTACTTGCACGGAGCGAAAGTGATTTTCACTTTTTGAGTATCCCGCTGAGGTGTCATAAACATCTACTTTTATTTGGTCGCAGTCTTCAATAAAGTTTGCATATGAACTGTTGTATATGCCGACTGTGTTACCAGAAAGCTCAGATAGGTAGGCTGTACTATTGTCTGTGACCACAAACTGATAAAATGGGGTTTGCTCAGCGGCCTTCGCATTAGTTGTCACATGGTTTAGCGTTAACGTAGCGTTTGCTTTTGCTTCAACAGCTACCACACCATTTGGCACATCGATATTAAAGTTGTCCAGCTTTACAGAGCTAGATTCTATGAGAATCGCACTGCCCACCCCTTTGTCTTTAGCACGGACTCGCAGGGAACCAGACAAACCACTATCGTTTATGATTTCAATACCAGACCTCTGAATTTTGATAGGTCCACGACACTCTCCTGAAATCACAAATCGTACATTTTGTGATTGATAGGTTTTGTTGAGTGCGTTGCGTAGCGCATGAGGATTATCTGTGCATCTAATCTCTTTCGTTATCTGCTTTAGCGGCCAGTGACTAGTATGCTGATCATCAGCGATCTTAGTGGCCTCATGTGCGACTGATACTGTGCTACATAAACAGGTGGCAACCACACCAAGTGGAGCTAATCGTATCGATTTCATTAATTTTTCCTTTTAATGTTGTAAGTTTTACATGTTGTTGTAATGTCAAACCGCTAGATTAATTAGTCAATTTGTTTGACTTTAAAACACTAACGCAGAAGAAAAAGCTGGTCAAAAATTGTGCTTAAAATGGTAGGAACAGGTTGTTATAACATATTACTTTAAGATCGTTGTTTCTCATTTCATTTAGAACGATTCGTAATTACAACTGCATGTAATTATTGATTAAAGTTCAAAATTACGCTGCCTTATAAAAACAAGCCTCACAATGAAAGTGTTCACCGTCAAAAGCTATCATGAAGGTTTTTAACTTTAATTAACTGTCTTAAGTTATCAAAAAATGTACAAAATTATTACAAATGAAATATTTTTCATATAAAGTGTCGTGTTTCGATATTAATTTATTTATGCCTAACTTAAGCAAATGGAAAAATAACTATGTTAAAAAAAACACTTTTGGCTTCGGCCATTGCGAGCATGATGGCACCGGCAGAAGCGTCACTGATCGTGTCAGAGTATATTGAAGGAAGTAGTTACAACAAAGCAATCGAAATCTACAATACTTCTGACACCGCAATTGATTTAAGTGAATATGCATTAAAGTTCTACTTTAACGGTAAAAGCACCGCGGGAAATACAATTAATTTGGAAGGGAGCATTGCACCAAAAGCTACGCATGTCATCGCTCACGCTCGAGCAAGTGAGGCTTTAAGATTAAAAGCACAACAACAAAAAGATGGCAGCTGGTACAATGGTGACGATGCAATTACCTTGGAACATAGTGGTCTCGTTATTGATAGCTTGGGCCAGATTGGTGTTGACCCGGGATCTGCTTGGACAGATCAAGGCGTGTCTACAAAAGATAAAAGCTTGGTACGTGCGAATACAGTTAATATCGGCGATAACAACCCAAGTGACGAATTTATTCCTTCAGTGCAATGGATAGCCCTTGATAAGGACGACTTTTCCAACGTAGGTCAACACGACTCTAGTGGACCAGTAGAGCCGCCAACCGTTGTTTGTAACGAGCAGAATGTATTTATTCATCAAGTGCAAGGTGAATCTGACTCAAGCCCTTTATTGGAAGAAGTGGTTCAGGTTCAAGGCGTAGTGACTGCATCTTTGCAACAAGATGAACAACTCAACGGTTTCTTCTTGCAAGAAGAGATCAGTGACCATGATGATAATGCACTAACCTCAGAGGGGGTATTTGTAAATTATGCTGCGGAAGCGGTAAATGTAGGTGATGTAGTAAAAATTGCGGGTACTGTTAAAGAAGTATATGGACAGACACAAATCAGTAACGTGATAGGTATGGCTGTATGTGGTATAGCCCCAGTTGTGAGTACAGATGTTACCTTGCCGTCAGTTGATGGACTAGAACCTTATGAAGGCATGTTGGTTAACATTACCAACGATATGGTCGTGAATGATACTTATGGCTTAAAACGCTATGGTGAAATAAAGTTAGGTACTGAGCGACTTTACCAAGGTACTCAAATCGGTATGCCAGGTGAGGACGCAAACCGTATTGAGGCTGAAAACAGACTGAAAGAGATTACACTCGATGATGGTTCAACGTTACAAAACCCAGAGGTCATCCCTTACCCTTCTCCTGAATTAGATGCGTACAATACCCTTAGATTAGGAGATAAGGTTACAAACATTGAAGGTGTTATTGGTTACGGCTACGGACAATATCGTGTTCATCCAATTAACGCGCCACAATTTATTCAAACGAATAATCGAGTAGAAAAACCGTTTGTCGCAACCGAAGGTAACCTTCGCATTGCAAGTGTGAACGTGCTCAATTTCTTTAATGGCGATGGCACTGGCGGAGGGTTCCCAACGGCACGCGGCGCTGATTCTGCGGAAGAATATCAAAGACAAAAGTCTAAGTTGGTAAACGCTTTAATTAATCTTGATGCAGACGTTGTCGGTATTCTTGAAATGGAAAACGATGGGTTTGGAGAATTAAGTGCGCTTGCCGAACTCGCTAATTCGCTATCAGAGAATGACCCAAATAACGAATATACGTATGTTAAATTTGATGTGGAGCAAATTGGTACTGATGCGATCATGTCGGCGATACTCTATCGCGCAAACAAGGTTAAAGAAGTTGGCCAAGCGGCATTCACAGATGCTGTGCCGTTTGATTATGGCAACCGTCCGCCAGTCATGCAAAGTTTTGAAGATTTGGCCACGGGTGAAGTGTTTAATTTAGCAGTAAACCATTTGCGTTCAAAAGGAAGCTGCAGCAGAGCTGAAGGGTTGGACCAAGATCAAAATGATGGTCAAGGCTGTTGGAACCAAACCCGAGTCAACGCAGTTAATGAATTTAATCGCTGGGCAGCAACTAATCCAACAAACGTTGTTGACGAAGATACAATCGTGCTTGGAGATTTCAATGCCTATGCCTTGGAAGATCCTATTCGCGAAATGGCTACGCTGGGTTATGAGAACTTAAACTCTCGCCTGACTAGCGAGAACCTTGGTTACTCTTATGTGTTTAGAGGCCGTTTAGGAAGTTTAGATCATGCGTTTGCTAGCAGCGCAATGGCCGAAAAAGTGGTCGCCGTATCCAATTGGCATATCAATGCCGATGAACCGGTCGCACTTGACTATAATGTAGAGTACAAGTCTGATAAACACATTCAGTCGTTATACGCTGAGCACAGCTATCGCTCTTCAGATCACGACCCGATAGTCATTGAACTTCAGACAGAAAACCCATTTCCTACCATTGAAGGTAAAGTAGAAGGATTGTTTGGTTGGTTTTGGTGGCAGCGTTTCTCGTTTGAGGTACCGGAAGGGTACTCTAGCTTGGAAGTCTCGATAGATGGTATGGGTGAAGCCGATCTGTACTTAAGAAACAACAAAAAACCGCGATTCTTTAGGTTCGATTGCAGACCGTACAAATGGGGAAGCCGCGAAACCTGCAATATTGAAAATGCAAAGTCAGGGGTTTGGCATGTCGGGATCAGAGGCTTTTTACCTTATCAGAATGTGACACTAAGTTATCGAATTTCAAAATAATCGATTTTAATAAGGCAATAGACTAGGCCTAATTGCTAAATAAAGGGGGCAATGTGATTTCATTGCCCCCTTTTATTTATCTAACAAGATACTTTTGCCAAAGGTATGAAGCGCGTTGATAGGTGGCAATAGCCTCTATTTTATTAAACTTAACGGATAGTACGGCTATCGTTTGTGGTCTTGTACTGCACAAGGGAAACTTTAACGTATGTTTTAGTGTCGCTACTTTTAAATAATTGAAAGTGGATTGTTCGTGTTGGTTAAAAAAACAGATTTTAGTGAGCTTGAGAATCTAACGCATTCATCAAGCTCACTTATAGACTGGTGTATTTATCGTTTGTTGTTTCCCTATGTGTCTAAATTCGTCCTAAAAGTGCGTTTTGAACTCGTAGCCTTAAATTATCAGGGTCGAAGGTTCGTGGACCAGGCTCGAATCGACGAACACACCTTGAAGAAGTGGCGCAATCATCGGTTAGTGATTTTAAGAATGCGACTAAATCCGATTGCTGCTCTGTGTCCAGTGGTGGAGCAACAAATGGAGAAAGTTGTAATAAAGCAAGTGCCGCTTGACTGTTTTCTACGGCGTTAACATTTAACGTGTCACAATTAGGGTCATCTTTAAATTGAGCGAGCCCACATGCTCCCCCGTTTGCGAAAAAGGTTTCTATGGCATTTTCTGGGTTTACATAATGGGCTACGACTTCCTCAAGAGATTGGTAAGCACCTGAGTGGCCATAGGGAGCGGTTAACTCAATATTTAGCAAACTGGGCACTCGAAAAGCGAACATATGCTGTTGTTGCCCATCGATTGCGAATCTTCCGACGTCTGCATTTTGATTGTCTAAACCGATACCAAATTGTGGAAACGCGAGATTAAAGAACCTGTCATTACTAAATCTGCTTCCACCATGGCAATTAACACAGCCTGCCCCACCATCTGAAATTTGGGTAAAAAACAGATGGGCACCTCTTTTTTGATTTTCACTTAGTGCGTTTAAATCACCTTTCAAATATTTATGCCAAGGTGTGTTGACGAGTTTTACCGAAGATTGATATTGGCCAAGTGCCATCGCGATGCTGTCAAAGGTGATTAATGTTTCGGCGCTTTGTTGGCTATTAAACGCCTTTCTAAATTCTTGTAACCATGTATTTTTTTCTAGATCATTGATGCCAGAGCCATAGTTTCCTAATCTCGCAGCTAGGTGTTCTCGCACAGACTCATTGTCTTGTGCATTAGGGAAAGCCGAACCTCGCATTTCTTCTACTGATGTAACTGGGAAGCGGGAAAGTGTTGAGACAAGGTCAGAGCTGGCTTTTTCGTCTGGCTGACCAAAGCCTGAGTCTGGTGTACTGATAAAGCTGACTTCATTTCCTTGGTTATCTGTAGTGGTGACTTTCTCTACTCTTCCGTCCCAAAACAAACTTGATTCGGCAAGCCCTGAATTAAAAATTGTGGGGGAGTTTCTTGGAATGTTAATTTCTCCGTTTACAACCCTAAGCGGCCCAACAACATCTGGCTCTAATGCATTAGTCCCAATTGGTAATGAAAGACCATCGGCGCCACCTAAGCGAGGGTGATGACAGCTTGCACACGCGACCGTCTTTTCGCCGCCAAGAGATTTGGCGAAAAACAGCTTCATACCCAACTGCGGTATGGGCTCAGAAATATGAGGTAATCCACTTACATCTGGTATGGTTTCTACCAAATTTTGGTCAGAAATAATTTGTTGTAATGTTAGATCCGCTTCACTAAAAGTGGGAAGTGACACACCAATATGCTTATGTCGCTTTCTATCATTTTGCTCTGCCCGATGTTCTGGCTTAGCTAAAACGGCTGTGCTTAGTGCTGCTACGCACAATAATAAACCATATGAACCTATTTTGAACGTATTCATGTATTGCCCCTCGATGATAATGCTAAATCAAAGAGTGACAATTCAATGTGCAAAAAGTGTGTAAATCAAAAAAGACAAGATTAATAATCGCAACGTACCTATTTATTCGTACGTTTAAACCATCGTTCAATCTCTTTGTGATCTCTTGTTACGCCTAGCCCTTGCTTTTGACAGTCGGCTACTTCTGTTGCCAATAAGGCTTCAGCGTTCAATTCTAGTTTTTGAAGCAACTCACCCAACAACTTTCGCTCTTCTTGTGAAAACGGCTCGAGTAATTTTTCCTCTCTTGTTTTCAAGTGCTCGATGACTTTTTTGTAAATATCTTGTCCATTGGCAGTGAGTAAAACGGGCTTGCTTCTGGATGCACCTTCTTGATACTCAACCAACTCTTTTTTTGCTAGTGCAGCAATAGCACGAGTTATTGAATACGGGTCTAGTCTCGATTGATAGGCAATATCAGACGCTGCGATAGGTCCATAGGAGCCTATGTTGACCAATATTCTCAATTCTCGTGTATCCAAATCCGTTAAGTTTTTAATAATGGGGTCTCTAGAAATCGATAATAAGTTACTGACTACCGCTACCTGAAACGGAATATGGCTGTCGAGAGCAAGCTGATTTTGCTCTGATTCGGATAACTCAAAAGCCTTAAGCCGATTATTTAATGAATTTTTATACGGATTGTCACTGGACAATTTACTTCTCCGAAGTTATGTTATGTTGCATATGCAACAAAAAATGAAATTCAATAGGAGCTGATTATGCCTTTAGTGACACCCCTTTCACAAGATCATGACCAAGAAGTGACGGAACTTGCAAAGTTTTTCAACGAAACATTGGGGTTCTGTCCTAACAGTGTGCTGACGATGCAGATTCGACCAGCTATTGCACGCGCGTTTATAAACCTAAATAAAGCTGTTATGGAGAACAAGGGGCGCGTTACATCAGAGTTGAAGCGCTTTATTGGCTACATCACCAGTGCAAATACAGGTTGTCGCTATTGTGAAGCGCACACTATTTTGGCTGCACAGCGTTATGGAGGCACGGATGAGAGGCTTGCACAGATTTGGCAGTTCAGAGAAAACGATGTGTTTAGCGACGCAGAGAAAGCAGCGTTCGAATTCGCATTAGCAGCTTCGAGTGTACCTAATGCCGTGGATGAACATATTCAAGCAGAACTTAAGAAACACTGGGACGATGGCGAAGTGGTAGAGATCCTAGGTGTAATCTCATTATTTGGCTATTTGAACCGTTGGAATGATTCTATGGGTACGACGCTAGAGTCCGGAGCGATTGACGCTGGCGAAACCCTATTACAGAAAAACAACTGGGAAGTTGGAAAACATCAATAACCTAACCTTTACATCTCAACGATCAAAGGCTCACTCGCCCGGGTGAGCCTTTTTATATTTTAATTGTGAAATTGGACATTGTAACTATATATAACGTCCACACAGTATGGTGTTTTTTTGTAAAAGACAGCTTTTGTTTGGGCTATTTAACTTTGCTACAAGGAATAGTCGTGCCATCATCCGGTACCGGTATTGCTATAAAATTATTGTCGTCAATCTGCTTTACTCGTGAGACAAACTCTTTATCACCGGATCCCTTAGCGAACCACTCGACTGTTTCAGGGGTAAACATATTTAAGTCATCTTTTATTAATTTAGATGAGTGTTTTTTGTAGTTGTAACTTTTAACTAACCCGTCTTCAATTATAAAATTATCCGAAGTTTCAATATAAATTACAGACGTCTTTGCTGGGTTTTGATTCTTATACATTGTATACGTTACTTTTGAAAAAGATTGCAAAGTTTGTAGTGAAGTCGTACCAACTGATTCCATCTTTAAGGTTGTCCCCTTACCAATATCAGATTCAGTGACACAGCGCCAATTACCTTCGATAAAGCTTAGGTCTTGGGGTGTACTGGAATACGCGAATGCTGGAATAAGTAAGGCAATAAGAAAGAATTTTTTGAGCATATGTGTTAACTATGTATGGGTGTACCTATTTTGAAGCGCCATTCTATGACGTCTATCAGTGCTACGCAATATGATTAGTAAACTCTAATGGGCCATAAGTGATGCTCGCTACTAACGCTTAATGCAATAAAAAGTTACAAAGCAGAACATTACATATACATCGGATATAAGCCGAAAAAGCATGAAAGTTAAAAGCCTCCTTAACCTTTTGGTGCAAAATGCGCATACCAATAGCTCTCACTTACCAGGTCTTGTACAGACTCTACACGGTCTACAAACGTTAATCCGTCTAGATGATCCAATTCATGTTGGAAAACTCGCGCAATAAAATCTGTGAATACGGCGTGATGTTCTTGACCTGTTTGGTCGTAGTACTTAACTTTGATTTGCTTGTGCCTAGGCACCAGTCCACGTATGCTCGGTACACTCAAGCACCCTTCCCAACCCTTCTCTTTATCAATACTTGCTTCAATGATCTCTGGGTTAATAATCGCGGTCGGCTCCATTAAAGGTGCATCTGGGTAGCGCGCATTTGGCTTTGAACACATTATGAAAATACGCTTGCTATTAAATATTTGTGGCGCGGCAATGCCCACTCCACCAGCTTGCTCAACTGTAATCATCATTTTTAATATCAGATCTTGGCATTCATCAGACTGAATCTCTGTAACAACCTGAGCAGGTGTTTTTAATACTGGATGCCCTAGCTGGGCTATGTCGGTGTACTGTTTGTCTTTCAAATAACTCATAGAACTGATTTCAATATAGGGAGTGTTCAATTAAATTATAAGCGTAGTAAAATCAGAAAGATAATATAAAGTTAAAAAACTCTCTTCAGCGCATTTTGGAAATCTATGTGTCGAAATAGCGAGATCTTGAATTGAAATAAGCAATTTATTTTAATATGCAGACGAGTACGTCATATGGTTTGAAGTATTGGTAACGTGCTCGTTCAGTTAATTCGAACTTAATAGTAAAATTATCTGTTTTCCAAACTTTCGTTGTCAGGTGTTGTGTTCCGGCACTGAGTTTATGACTAATCCGATACAAACCTGCTTATTAATCCGTCACAAATTTCAATATTTACCAAAACATGTAAAAGTTGTGTGTTTCACAATATACAAATTATGTAAAAGCGACTAGATTACAGTCTGGGAATGGGTACTGACTCATTTGTGTCAAACAAGCACAAATCGACTTGCTGAACTTTCAAAAAAAATTGAAAATTCAGTTGATCTGAGTCAAATACCCTTATATATTTAACTTTCAATAATTACTGAACGTTTAGAATTATGAACTTATCACCAAAGATCGAAAACTTCGTGCTCCATTGCGGTGAAATGGGCAGTCGTTGGGGATTTAACAGAACGATTGGGCAAATGGTAGGACTGCTTGTAATTAACGAGCACCCGCTCACTGCCAATCAAATTGCAGAAGCATTAAAAATATCTCGCGGAAACGTAAGCATGGGTATTAAAGAGTTGCAGTCCTGGCAACTTGTAAAAGTACATCATGTTCCGGGGGATAGAAAAGAATATTATGCTCCTAACGGTACTATATGGGATCTTGCTAACAAAGTCTTTGAAGAAAGACGAAAGCGAGAGATTGACCCTACTCTTACATTACTGCGTGATCAGATCTTAGACTCAGCAAATTCACCAGAGGAAAAGTACGCTCAGGAGCAAATGCAATCCATACATGACCTACTTGAAACGGTAACCAAGTGGTCTGCTGAATTGCAAAGGTTGACACCTGAACAATTGCAATCATTGATGAAGCTTGGTTCATCAGTAAGTAAGGTGATCGACCTCAAGGACAAGTTATTGAAAAAGTCGTAAATAACAGAGGTGTGTCATGCTTGATACCTTATTGCTGTCGCGAATTCAATTCGCGACTAATATAAGTTTCCATATACTTTTCCCGACCATATCCATAGCGTTAGCGTGGTTCTTGGTTTTTTTTAAAGTCAGATATATTCAAACAAATCAGCCCGTTTGGCTCCGGGCTTATCGGTTTTGGGTTAAAATTTTTGCCCTCACCTTCGCGCTTGGCGTTGTTAGTGGAATCACTATGTCGTTTCAGTTCGGCACAAATTGGCCGGGCTTTATGGAGCGCGTAGGCAACATTGCTGGACCGTTGCTTGGATATGAAGTGCTGACTGCTTTCTTTATGGAAGCAACATTTTTGGGTGTAATGTTATTTGGAATGAAGCGTGTAAGCCCTCGGGTACACACCCTTTCTACCGTTGTAGTGGCAATAGGCACAACCATATCGGCGTTTTGGATTTTATCCCTAAATAGTTGGATGCATACACCTACGGGTCATGAAATTATCGATGGTGTCTTTTACCCAAAAAACTGGTTAGAAATTATTTTTAATCCCTCATTCGGTTATCGTTTAAGTCACATGCTATTGGCGTCTGGCATTACTGCTTCGTTTTTAGTAGCCGGTATTAGCGCATATAGATTACTCAAGGACGATCACAAACATGCGCCAAAACTCACGCTTAAAGTTGCGCTCACCGTGGCTGTAATTTTAACGCCGCTGCAAGCTTTCGTTGGTGATTTACATGGGTTAAATACCTTCGAACATCAACCTCAAAAAGTCGCCGCAATGGAGGGAGTATGGGAAACCGAAAAAGGCGCGCCGTTATTGCTTTTTGCAATACCAAATGAAGAAACGAGAGAAAACCACTTCGAGCTGGCAATACCAAATTTAGCGAGTCTGATTTTAACCCATGACATGGAGGGTCAAATAAAGGGCTTAAACGAATTTGAGAATGCGCACCCTCCAGTTAAGCCCGTGTTTTTTGGGTTCAGAATCATGGTTGGCCTGGGGCTGTTAATGATTTTGGTTGCTGCGATAACCCGATACCAATTATTTAGAAAAGAGATCTTACCTCGGTGGCAGTTAAAGCTGCTCGTAGCAATGACATTTTCTGGCTGGGTAGCCACGCTAGCCGGTTGGTATGTAACAGAAATTGGTAGACAGCCATTTATGGTTCAGGGGTTACTTCGAATCGATGAGGTAGTGACACAGGTACCCGCCCAGCACGTCTTATACACACTTATTGGCTACCTCTGTGTCTATGCGCTGTTACTGGCTGCCTATATTAAGACGTTATTCTACACCGCTGATAAAGCCGTCGAAGTCGAAGAGTATGAATTAAACAACGATGTTAGAGGAGGCCAATATGCTTAGTGCTGATTTTCTCGCGCAGTTTTATGGTGCACTTATGGCCCTCGCGGTGCTCGTTTACGCCATTTTAGATGGTTATGATCTCGGTGTGGGTATTTTGTTACCAACAGATGATAAGTCTCAAGCGGATACCATGATCGCATCCATTGGCCCTTTCTGGGATGCGAATGAAACTTGGCTAGTTCTTGCAGTTGGCTTGGCGCTCATCGCTTTTCCTCTAGCCCACTCGGTGATTTTGCAAGCATTATACTTACCCGTAGCTTTGATGTTGCTTGGTTTGATATTAAGAGGCGTTGCATTTGATTTTAGAGCAAAAGCCAAAACTAAATACAGAGACGCCTGGGATGTTAGCTTTAAAATTGGCAGTATGATTACCGCTTTTTCTCAAGGGTTTATGCTCGGTTTGTATGTAATGTCCTTTGATACAAGCATGCAAAGCTACGCGTTCGCGATGTTAAGTGGCGTTGGTGTAGTTGCTGCATACGGGTTAATTGGTTCGGCTTGGTTGGTAATGAAAACGTCGGGCGAAGTGTATCAACGATCAATAAGTTGGTGTCGACGTTTCAATCTGGTTGCATTAATCGGCGTTATCACAGTTTCGTTAGTAAACCCACTTATCAACGATTTTGTTGCTAATAAATGGTTTGGTACTGAGTTGTCTGTACTACTACTTCCCATCCCTTTTGCTTGTATCGCTTTGTTTATATTTCAAGACAGAGTGCTTGCTAACTTGGGTAACGCCGGCGCTAAAGAAGGTAGCTGGAAGCCTTTTGCGTTAAGTTGCGGAGTGTTCGTTTTGTGCTTCGTTGGCCTCGTTTACAGCTTTTTCCCTTATGTCGTGCCAAATGAATTAACGATTTATGAATCTCTAGCTGATCCAAGTGCACTCACGTTTATGTTCTATGGTGTCGTATTGGTCGTGCCTGCAATCATTGGTTATACGGTTTTTTCATACCGCGTTTTCTGGGGCAAGACTCAAGAGTTAACTTATTACTAGTTTCATTCATTAGCCCACCAAAAAGGCAGCGTTGTTTAGCTGCCTTTTTTATATTCCCACAATTGTAGTTAAATTTTGGGGTAGCCAATTCTATCAGAAAGGTATCCGACACTGGTTACAAAATAGTAGCTTCTATTCCAATTCATCAGTGCTTTATAATTGTCATAGGCGAGATACATACGGCCATTGATGTCATCTGGCATGACCAAAGCAGCTGTAATATTCACTTTAGGTAAGTCAGTGCCATCAGTTCGACGAATGCCAAGCGCCTGCCAATCCTCGAGAGAGCGCTCTGAATTAGAAAAGAACTCTAGCCACTGGCTGTGGTTACGAGTGCCACGCTTTAAAACGTAGTTTTCTGAAAATCCCTCAGGTAGTTTAACTTGTCTACCCCAAGTAAGATTGTTATTCCAGCCAACGCTCTTTAAGTAGTTCGCTATCGAAGCAAACGCGTCTTCTTTTGTCGTCCAAATGTCTTTTCGGCCATCTTTGTTGTAATCGACAGCATATGACTTAAACGACGTCGGCATAAATTGGGTTTGCCCCATTGCACCGGCCCACGAACCTTTAAAATCGCCTAGCTCGACATGACCATCTCGTAAGATGTCTAATGCTGCCCAAAGCTGTCTTTTGTATAATGCTTCTCTTCGGCCATCAAACGCTAATGTCACTAATGAGCTAATTACTGGGTAGCCGCCTTGAACACGCCCAAAACTACTTTCGAGACCCCACAGCGCGATAATAAATCGCCCCTGTACGCCAAACTCAGATTCAATTTTATCTAACAGCTCTTTGTTTTCTTTGTAGAGTTTTCTAGCGCGTTTAATTTTCCAATCAGGTACGCGTTTTGGAAGATAGGTTTCCAGTGTTTCTACTATCTCAGGTTGCGTCTTATCTGCTTTGATGACCTTTTTTTTAAATTTTGCAGTCGCGAAGGCTGAATCAACCAATGATTGTTCATACCCTTTTTGCAAAGCTTCTGCCTTTAATTTTTCGAGGTAAAGGTCAAACTCAGCTTGTGTTGTTGCACTAACAGAAGCTGAAAAACACAGAGAAGTAAGTAATACTTTTAAAGTCTTAGTCACTCTTTGCTCCATTTAGTTTTTTAAATTCATCCAGAAGGTTGTCTTGTGGAGGTGGAATCTGTAAGTAAAAGCCCTGTTCGATTAATTTTTCCTTAACCAAGGCTAAATCTGCTACCCCGAGTTTTTCTCTTTTCGCAAGATCAACTAACATTACATATATTGGGGTGCCAAAAGTGCTCATGAGAGGCGCTGGAACTTTGCTGAAATCGTCTCTTTTTTCAATAAAAAGGTATGTATCGGCTTTTTTACTACTTTTGTAAACTGCACTTAGCATTATAACCCTATAAATTCTTGCTTATCTTAGAGCAGCACTATACCATGACAGATATAATAATTGGAAAGTTTTGCTGCTCTCAAACGTACACAGTACGGGGTCAGAATAAGATTTAATAAAGAGTACGCAGTTATATTTGAGCGCTTATGTCTACACAATCTTTTGAACTAAAGGGAAACCTTTTTACTTTGTCGGTGTTGCAGTTATTAAACGCTGATTTGAACGTTGTAAAAGAACAACTGAGTGAAAAAATATCTCAAGCGCCTAAATTCTTCAAAGGCGCGCCAATCGTCATTAATCTTGCAGAGGTCCAAGAAGAACCATTGGTTTTGACTGATCTCAAATCTATCTTGAGTGACCTATCTTTAAACCCTGTTGGTATTTGCAACGGTAGCGAAGAGCACAATGAAAAAGCTAAGTCGATAGGCATGTCTGTGCTTAACTACACAAAAGACGTTGCGCCAGCTGTTAAAACGCAAACAATGACAGAAGTTGTTGAAAAGCAAGTTTATGTTCCTGCACAAATAGTTAATGGTACAGTGCGTTCTGGGCAGCAGATTTATGCTAAAGACCGGGATTTGATAGTTATTGGTGCTGTTAGCCACGGTGCTGAAGTTATTGCGGATGGCAATATTCACATTTATGGAACATTACGCGGTAGAGCGATTGCAGGTGCTCAGGGTAATGATAATGCAAGTATTTTCTGTCAAAAATTAGAAGCTGAGCTAGTATCTGTAAACGGCAGTTACTGGATCAGCGATTCCCTTCAAGGGGAATTTTGGGGTAATCCGTGTCAGATTACTCAAACGAACGAATCTTTAGAATTAACAGCTTTGGTCAAAGGATAAATCTAATGGCAAAAATTATTGTCGTAACTTCCGGTAAAGGTGGAGTAGGTAAAACTACATCTAGTGCAGCACTTGGTACGGGTCTTGCGCTTAAAGGGTATAAAACAGCCATTATCGATTTTGATATTGGCCTTCGTAACTTAGATTTAATTATGGGTTGCGAAAGAAGAGTCGTCTATGACTTTGTAAATGTAATTAATGGTGAAGCCAATCTAAATCAGGCGCTTATTAAAGACAAGCGCGTTGAGAAATTGTTTATTTTACCAGCGTCTCAAACAAGAGATAAAGATGCGCTAACGAGAGAAGGCGTAGAAAAAGTACTCAACGAGTTAAAAGAAGATTTCGATTTTATCATTTGCGATTCGCCAGCTGGTATTGAAGCAGGCGCGATGATGGCATTGTACTTTGCTGACGAAGCAATTGTTACAACAAACCCAGAAGTGTCTTCTGTTCGTGACTCAGACAGAATTCTTGGAATTTTACAAAGTAAATCCAAAAGAGCTGAAGAAGGTGCCTCGCCTGTTAAAGAGCACCTTTTGCTAACTCGTTACAACCCAGAGCGAGTCGCTACAGGCGAAATGCTATCAGTAGAAGATGTGCAAGAAATTTTAGCGATAGACTTACTTGGTGTAATTCCAGAATCAACGGCAGTGTTAAACGCTTCTAACTCTGGCCAACCCGTAATCTTGGACTCTGAATCTGACGCTGGCCAAGCCTACAGTGATGCAATAGATCGCTTGTTAGGTGAAATAATCGACTTTAGATTTTTAAATGTCGAGAAGAAAGGTTTATTAAAAAGAATATTCGGAGGCTAATTTGTCTTTACTTGATTATTTCCGTTCAGAGAAAAAAAGCAGTGCCTCTTTAGCAAAAGAAAGATTGCAAATAATAGTCGCTCATGAACGATCGAAAAGAGGTACTCCGGATTATTTGCCACAATTAAAGCAAGATATCTTGGAAGTTATCAGCAAATACGTAAAAGTCGACTCAAATGCTGTGAATGTTCAGTTTGAACAAAACGAAGATGACTTGGCTGTATTAGAGTTAAACGTAACATTGCCTGATGACGAAAACAAATAAATAGAAGGTAGCTTTAGCTCAAGCTGATACGTATACGTGTCCCTAAAAGCTAAGATTCCGTACAAAAAGTGCTATATTACTGTGGATTTGCAGTGTAGCACTTTTTTTGTGCAAAAAATCCTGACCGCCAAAACTGTCAGTGATACCTAAAGAGTATAAAAGAATTACATCTAAGAAGTATAAAAAGGCAGTGGCTATTCGAGTGGACTTACTAAGCGGGTCTGTTGATCTTGAAGACTTATTTACTTTGATAAGTATGAGTAAACTAAAAATCAAATTCTCTTGAAATAGAACCGTTTTAACAGAAATAGAGCTTTAATAACGCTTAGCACAAAAAAGAAAATGGGGTGACGGGCAGACTCGCCGACTATAGGAAGCCCATAAAAAATGTGGGCTTTATTCCAATAGCTAACTTTTTTATTTGGCCAACTAATTCATCGTTTGATTTTAAAGTTGTGAAAACAATTCAATGATAGTAGCTTTCGCCGATGCCACGTTAGTCTTTATCTAATTCAGGCCATTCAACAATATGGTCCTCGAACTCAACCTCTAAATCCACTTGCGTCTCAAGTACTACTTTGTCCTTGATACTAATACCAGCGTCGTGCATTGTTTGTTTTGAGCCTTTGTGTCGTAGTGGGTGCCAAGAGGCAAGACCCCTGCCCTCGTGTAATCGTCTATAGCTGCACGACTGAGGCATAAAAAAGATGTCTTTTAAATTGTTTTTGGTAAGTTGCACACAGCTCGGGACTAATGTTTGTCTTTCACTATATCTCGTGCATCCGCCCGTGCTAATGTCACTGTATTGGCATATTACATCTGTATATAAAAGCTCTTCACCTTCTCTTAATACATCTGTACTTTCAAAGTGTTCCTCTTCGTCTGAATCAATAAAGGAATGCAAGCAGCATTTCGCGCAGCCATCACAAATTGATTCCCATTCAGCCGTAGTCATCTCTTCTAATGACTTAGCTTCCCAAAACTCTACACTACTCATATCTAACGCCCAAAAATTCGAACGGTGAATTCTACTTTAACAAAAGTTATAGCGCAAAAAATTAAGTAATGAATCTTTAACCTACTTCTAATTGTGGTTTCGATACCGATTCAATGGGCAGGGAGATTTCAATACACAACCCGCCAAGCAAGCTATTATGTGATTCAATCTTGCCTTCATGAGATTCGATGATCTTTTTGCAGACAGCTAGCCCCATTCCCTTGCCGCCGAGCATCGCACTTCTTGAAACTTCGTCCCTAAACAGAGGCTGAAATAACTGTTGATGTGCTTCGTATGACAAAGGCATACCTGAGTCTTCTATTTTTATGATGAGGTTATGGTCTTCTTGTAGCGTCGTTAATGATATTTCTACATCTTCTCCACCGAACCTGAGTGCGTTTTTAACTACCTCTAGAATGGCGTTTTCCATGGTTTGCTTGTCAACGTTGATTGAAAGTCGATGATCTACGGAATTTGAAACACTAAACTTTGACTTTTTGGGGTCACCTTCTTGTATACACGTTTGGAAAACCTCATTAATAAATACTTTTGCGTTGAGGGTTTCTTTATTTAATAAGGCTGCAATATCTTTATCATCAGTGACCAACATAAGTTGGTCAATAAAAGAGTTTAGCTCATCGATTTTAGTCATGAGCTTATTGTAAGAATCTTGCACATTATCGACAATGTTGTATTGCAATGATTCTACCTGAATCTTCATGACAGTAAGCGGAGTTCTTAATTCATGAGAAAGATCCGTGAAGAGCTTTTCTTCTTTCGCCTTTAATTGAACTTCTTTGTCATTCGCTTCTTTGTGTTTAGTATTAACGGTTTGATTGAGCGCGTGTACTTGATGCTGGAGCTGGTTAAGTAATCTTGATTGCAAAGACTTATGCTGAAGTGCTAACGCAACGGTAAACAATAACACCTCAATTAAGTAACCTATTTTAATGAACGAAGTAATATCGAACACATCTATAAAATTGCCATAGCTTGCACCAACAATTGTAAAGACATTTAAAAATAACAGGTGATTGATCAAGCTGAACGTAAATGTTCTCATTCCTGGCCCTTTTTGTTTAATACTCCAGACACAGGTATAGATAAATACTGGTATGACCAATGTACTCAGCAACAAGTTAAAGTAGACGCTATTGATAAACAGAGCGATTGGGATCAGCGCAGCGTATATGCAAATAAAGGTGCAGTAGATTTTGTTCAGAACAGGGTGATAATGCTTAAGCTGTAAAAATCCTCTTACAAACAACAAGTGAAACAGTGGGACTGTCGCCATTAAGAAAATAGAAAACTGACCGGAAAACTTATTATGGTGTGGCCAAAAGTACTGAAAGGTGAATCCGGCAGTGTCTATCACTATCATGAAAAATAGCATTGTCCAAGTGGCATAATAGACATTGGTACTGTTCCTGTTAAAGAATAAATTGACTAGCACTATTAGTAAAATTGCAGCTATAACACCAGCTAAACTGGCATTGGTTATCAAGCTTTTATGGGATTCGGCTAGGAAGTTCTCTTGGGAGTGCAACCGGATATTTGCAGGCGCATTGGCGAATGTTTGGTACTCTACGAGGAATGTGTTTTCACCAGGCTGAAGTTTTAATGGTATATAAAATTGAGGATCTTGTATTGGTCTTTTGCTAAACGGATCCGATTCTGTGAGATTAATGACATCCAACCATCCATAAGGCATTTTTTGATAAACGGATACCTTAGCAAGTCTTGGGAAACCAAATGACAGGATCCAGTCACTGATTTCAGTGTCTCTTTCGACTTTAAAGTACGCCCATTTCGAATATATTTCTTTTTGAGGCTTTTTGTTTAGGTCATTAAGCGGCCTAAATTGTTGCGCGAACGCATCAAAATCAAATGCGCTATGAAATTCATCATCGTAATCAAAGTAAAAGCGTGCTGATTTGTTTATTTGGACGACCTGCGTATCTTTGTTGACACTGGTTGGTTCTACATTCGGGAGGACATCTGCGATAGCAGGCATGAGGACAAAACCGATCAGTATCAGTAACAAACTACGCATTACTCGCTCTCTTTTATATTTTTTCCCAATTTTAGCTTTGAATCATGTAGAGAATATGGAGGTTGAGAATGATTGTCGTTTACTAACGCTTGTATTGTAAAGGATTGTAACAGAAGGGAGTTAATAAAAACTTCATTAGAAACAAGGGGGTGGTTAACATACAATCAAAAACGAACACTTGCAGTACACTATGGTGCTCTCTTTATATTGCGTTGATTGGTGTGAATATTCGAACTGAAATATTTCTGTCATATTTCTCTGGTTAAATGCGCCCTGAAATAAAAACGTCATCAAAATGCCACAATCTTTATAGGCATGACACAACGAGATAAATCAATGAGTGAATACAGCGAAAAGTCATTTCCATCAAAGTTACTAACCTGGGGTGCAATTGCATTTCTAGTCTATTTGGTACTTGTAGCCGTTGGTACAGTAAGCGGTGGTTTTAAACTTGCGTCAGGCGGCTCCGAAGGAGCTAAAGAAATCTTCGCTTTTGCTACTAACCCTTTTGTAGCGCTTCTATTAGGTGCATTAGCTACTGCACTTGTACAGTCTTCTTCTACTGTTACATCTGTTATTGTTGGTTTAGTTGCAGGTGGTCTACCACTGCAAATCGCAATACCTATGATAATGGGTGCAAATATCGGCACCACAATTACAAATACGCTTGTATCAATTGGGCACATTCGTTCTAAAGAAGAATTCCAAAGAGCATTTGCCGCCTCAACGGTACATGACTTCTTTAATTTGTTTGCTGTCGCAATTTTCCTACCGTTGGAAATTATGTTCGGTTTACTCGAAAAATTCTCAGCAAGTTTAGCGCACTTATTTGTTGGTGATGCTGACCTATCTCTTAAGAGCTACAACTTCGTTAAACCACTCGTTAAGCCTGCTGTAGGTATCGTGAAAGATGGCGTAAGTTTCTTGGAAGGCACGGCTGCTGGTGTAGCAATGGTTGTAATCGGTATTGCGATGATTCTATTTGCAGTTACAACACTTGGTAAGCTACTTAAGCAGGCTCTTGTAGGTAAAGCTAAAGACCTTTTACACGGTGCAATCGGACGTGGCCCAGTTGCCGGCATCAGTTCAGGTGCAGTAGTAACAGTAATGGTTCAATCATCATCTACAACAACTAGTTTAATGATTCCTTTGGCTGGTAGTGGCGTATTCACAACTCGTCAAATCTATCCGTTCACACTCGGTGCTAACATTGGTACTACCATTACGGCGTTGCTTGCAGCTACATCAATTACAGGCCCTGCTGGCGAAGTAGCTCTGACTGTTGCACTTGTACACGTAATGTTTAACGTATTTGCTGTTGGCCTTATTTACGGACTACCTCTTCTACGTGAGATTCCAATCAAGTGTGCAGAGAAGCTAGCTGAAGTAGGTGCTCGAAATAAAACAGCGGCGTTTGGATATGTATTGGGTTCATTCTTCGTCGTGCCTGGTCTTATTATGCTAGCAGTTCGCTAAGATATAATATTTCCATTTTACCCCAGATAACATAATCCTGTTATCTGGGGTTTGTTCATATATCTGCAATGAAAATTGTGCACACTAATACTGATTCAATAAATTTAGTTTTTAACCATGGCAACTTCTAGAACAATTCAATTTGAACTCTATACGCATTGTGACCCAATGTTCCCGACCGGTAGTGCTTCAGCAATAGATGAAATCAAGTTTGATACGCAAGGGACCGAACTGGTGATCGATTGCTTGTTACCTAACGATGCAGCTGTGGGTAATATCATTCAAGCTACTGCGACTCACGAACTTCAAAGGGACGTGAGCTTTAGTGGGAGTTACACTTTGAAGGAGTCTGATATAAATGCCGGATGTATTGAATTAATACTTCAAGGTCATGGCGACGCTGGAATGTACATGACTCAACTAAGTTTGACAGGGCTAACCGGCGGTGTGAAAAATGTTGTGGATGCGCAAGTTGAACTAGAGCACCCTATTTTAGATTTGGATTCGAATGAAAAGGTTTCTTATAAAGAAAATAGCCCAGTCAAAACAATCTTGTCCAAGCTAAGGGAGTGGAAAAGCGACTTATTAATGGCCTAACATCAAAGAGGAAGGCTTATTTTCCCAAGCGTTAAATTGTCTTGGTTTGCGCTATCGTTATCCGCACATACACATTCGTTTGCCAATATTGCAAACAATACCGCCTCTTTCGAATCCGCATTGATGCCATTGAAATTCAGCTTCTCGACTCGCACATTTTCACTAAGCAGTCGTTCAAGGTTTTTCATCAAAACTCTATTATGTGCTCCTCCTCCACTGACTAATACGTCAATATTACCCGTAGTTTTAAGCGCTTTTATATGGTCTGCTATAGTTTGTGCGGTAAACATATTCAGCGTTGCTATTATGTCAGGTTTACTGACATCAGTGACGTTGGCAGACTTCAAACAGTTTTCTAAAAATTCAAGATTAAAAAGTTCGGGCCCTGTAGTTTTTGGCATCGGTTGATTAATAAAGTCAGAACTAGTCAGGGAATTTAATAATTGCTTATTTACTTGACCAGACGCCGCTATCAGTCCATCTCGGTCATAGTCTTCATTAAAGTGCGTTTTAACGAATTGGTCCATAATTGTATTACCAGGGCCAATATCGGAACAGACTAGATCATCAAGTGACGCGCCTGTTTTAATATATGTAAAGTTAGCTATACCACCGATATTTAAAAGCACGGTATTTGAATCCGCACTACCGAATACACAATAGTCGCCGTATTGAGCCAGCGGCGCACCTTCATAGCCGGCTGCAATATGCTTCTGTCTAAAGTCCGATATTGTGATAATGCCTGTATTGACCGCGATATGATCACCATCACCTAGTTGCAAGGTAGCATTATTAAATTCTGAATAATCATGAAAATGCTTTGGGCTGTGATAAATCGTCTGTCCATGACTTGCGATCAGGTCTATCTCTTTACTGTCTATACCCCATTGTTCCAGTTGTTCATTGATGATTTTTGCATGTAGCTCCCCTATCCAAGGGTTCAAAAGTGTTAAAAACTGGAGGTCGACGGTTTTTTTAGCGAATACTTCTAATATTGTGTTTTTTGTTGATTGATCATAATCAACAGTCGAAAAGGCCAGTACTTCACATTGAGTATTCGCGCCATTACCAGATATTTTGCAAAGAGCTAAATCTAGGCCATCCAATGATGTACCACTCATTAATCCTAAAATGATGCGTTCTGACTTACCGCTGAGAGTATAAAGAGATTGAATGTAAGGGTTCATAATTATTATCGTAGATTATTGCTAGTTACTAAAGAGATGACCGGGTAGAGGTTGTTGCCCAAACTGACAGTGATATTTATAGTCTCGCCGCCTTTAAACGACAATTTCTTCGGCAAGCTGCTCAGTACTTTTGCGCTACCATCTGCGTAAGTCGCCATTAGGTGATGTGGCTCAAGAATTCGTCTACCTGAGGCAAGGTTTTCTATACTAAGTAGTACCGCTCTCTGGCCATCTTCATTCGACATGGTAATCGCGCTTTTGACTTTAAAATCACTATTTTGAGGTCTAATATTTTCATCGCTATAAAACAACGATGTATCCGTGTAAATCTGAGTATTGTCTATAGTGAAAGGTTTTTCTATTTTTGCATTGGCAACCCCGGAAAGTATGACCAACGGTATCAATAATTTAATCAAGTTGTTCTCCAAGCTTTACTTTGTTGGTGTAGAGGCAGGTCTTCTTTCTAAAATTGCTTGAATATCAGGTTGCAATTGCGCTATCGCATCGTTGATTGCTGCTATTTCTTCATTTTTAAAAGTTAGCCTGCTTAGCATAAAGTGGATAGCATTATCGTTTACGATATATGAGTGTAACCTTAACCGATCATACCCTAACCTGTTGATATAATAGTACCCTGTATATTCGTCTTCAATTAAAAAATCTATGCGTTTTTTATTTACCAACTCAATACGTCTTGACACACTGGCGACCTCGACTAGCCGTTGTTGATACCAACTAATTTGCAGAATTTGTTTAAGTTCCTCGCCGTAATATGCCCCAGGGTTTGTGACAAAAGTGTATTCTTCCGCAAAGAGTTCTGTAAGGCTTTTAACTGGCGGTAAATCTAGCCGAGTAAACAGTCTCATTCTTTCGCGCCTGTAGGGTACGGTAAAGTGCGCGTTATTTGCTCTGTCGATATTGAAACTCGCCGAAGGCAATACATCAACGAAGCCTTTATACAACTCAGCTAACCCCCTTGCTGACGTGGGCAGTCTTATAAACTTAAAACATACATTGGCTTTGTTGAAAACAAGTTTGGTGATTTCAATGTCTAGACCGAAGGGAGTATCGCCTTTATACATTACATATGGAGGCCAGCTACTTCCAATACCTATCTTCTTTTCAGATAAGCACCGTTCGTTGGACGAGCAATAAAATGAAATAAAGGCTATGAGTAATAAAAGGCGCTTCACATTTGTATACGTTTGTCAGACATTTACATAGTATGAAATATTTGAAGAAAAAAACAAAGGTGCGGTGCACCTTTGTTTTTTATTGAGGGTTGGCCTGTCCTTCTGTCAATTCAGAAAAGGCATTCTGAATATCAACCCATAATGACTTAAAGAGCTTGCCAAACCATCGCTTTGCCTGGTTCTTCGCCTCTTGTCCACCATTTTGCGCGATACACTTTACCGTTGTGTGAAGCTAGGTCACCGCCAACGTAAACCTTACCTGGATCCCAAGGTGCTACGCTAGACGCCGCATCAGTGACAGTTACGTCAAATGAAGCTGAAGTTGTATACGTGCCGTCCGATACATCAACCGTTACCGTGTAAGTCGTGTCTTGGCTAACTTCACCAGCAGCAATGGAAACACTAGAACCCGTTCCAGATACTGTCAGTCCAGCTGGCGCGTTCCAAGTATACGTAAGCGGGTCATTATTTGGGTCAGTTGCAACCACTGTTACATTTACTGATTTGTTTTCTTCGACTGTGGCGTTAGCGATAGGTGAAACAACAGGTGCACCGGCCGGAACTTCAGCTTTTACAAGCACAGCGACCGTTTTTTCTGTTGTTGCATTTTTATCGTCCGTCACAGCTATCTTTAAAGTGAAAGTCGTATCAGTCGTAACATTCGGTGCAGTAATCCCAACCGTTGCTGTATTTGCGCCCGTTAGAGTAAGACCTTGCGCTGTCCAAGCATATGTAACAGCTGAACCTTCCGGGTCATTTGCAGTTGCAGTTAGGTTCGCAGATTGACCTGAATTCAGTGTCAGGTTCGCATCAACCGATACGACAGGCGGTCTGTTTGTTGGTACTCCGCCAGTTAGACCATCATACATAGCATTGAGGATATCGCCGTTATCAGCATCGATTTCCCAAGCAAATAAACCACCTAAGTTGTGCAGGTTAACATATTGCCCTTTAGCGTAAACTGAGCGTGGGCTATCATAGGTCAACATCTTGCCGCTAGTCGGGTTCCACACCCAAGCAGCTTCTGCTTGATCATCATATCCCGCTGTAAAACCATTTATACCAGTACCACTACCACCAACTAAGTTTTTCGCAATGGCTTTGTAATCCATGATGCCTGGTTCCCACACGCCTTCACTTGTAGAACCTGCATATTTTCCGTTACCCGGTGCTGTAACTGGGTTGCCAGGAATAGTCGTGTTTGAATCAAACACACCTTCCCAACCACGTCCGTACATAGCTGCACCGACAACAAGCTTCTTAGAGTCTACACCTTGTGCAAGTAGTGCTTTGACTGCATTGTCTAGCGTGTATGCTGGGCCTTTGCGCGGCTCGCCGTTATCATCTAAGCCAGTACCGTCACACTCGCCTTGACTTAGGTGTGAGCCACAGTAGATACCCGTTTGGTGACCTGTAACATTGTTCCAACCACCGTAAAAATCGTAAGTCATCGCAAAGATGTAATCCATATATTGCTGAGCAACTTGATAATCAACATCTTCAATTTTGTCATAACCAGAACCAATCGCTGAAGTCAGTTCATATTTGCGGCCTGTTTCTAGCTCTAACTCATCAAGCATAGCTCTTAATTCTTGCATTAACGCAATGTATGCCGGGCCATCGTTTACAGGGTCGCCAAGGTTAGGGTTTGGACCGTCCCCGCCAGGGAATTCCCAGTCAATGTCAACACCGTCATAGAACTTCCAAGTCTTTAAAAATTGCTTCATAGAAGCAACAAAAGTGTCTCGGTTTGCTTTAGTTGTGAACCCATGGAAAGGGTCTGATAATGTCCAGCCGCCAACTGAAGGTAAGATTTTTAGGTCAGGATAACGTTGTTTTAGTGCCATTAACTGAGCGTAAGTACCACGGATTGGGTCGTTATTGTCAGTACCTGGTAGGGTTTTTTGTACTGCAGCCCAAGGGTCGTGAATGACAACTTCATAATCTTGTGAATCTGCACACGCTTTTTGTAGAGCTCTCCAGCTATTGCCGTTTTCGATCTCTTTCAATGACTCGTTAGCGCCACAAATTGGGATGAAACCGTATAAAAGGTGCGATAGGTTGTGTGCTGGAATATTTGATACGTCAAAATCTCTGCCGTAAATACCCCACTCTACAAAATAAGCACCAGTAACCATTTCTGGAATAGTACCGTTATTTTTGTTGTTAGGGTCAACATCCATCGTTAATGGCTGTAAGTGACCGCCATCTGTATCTGCGATTACAATTGGTTTACCCGCACTTTTTGCACAGCCTGTAGCATCACAAAGCTCAAGATAAAGCGTGTGGCGACCTGATTTTGTGTAAGGGAAACTGACTGTGCCACTTTTTGTACCAGCGGCCAGTGCGCCTTGGTCAACTACCTGATTGTCAAAGTAGACTTTGTAACTATCTCCACCAGTACCGCTCCATGAGTTCCACTTAATGTTTACAGTAACTACGTCTTTCGCCTTGACAATCTGCTTGTAAGAACCGTTACCATCAAGATTTACATCAACAAATGAGTATGTCTGTGGTTCCCAGCTAATTTGTGGAGCAGAAGGTGCAGCGATAGCACCTGTCGACATCAACGCTATTCCTATAGCTGCTGTTAAATTATTAATTTTCATTACTATCTCAACCTTATTTTACATGTTATATCCAAACCCCAACGTATTGGAGTGACCTTTACATCTTATTTAATTTCTTTCCAAACTTGAGTAGTTCCTGGCTCTTCGCCTCTGTTCCACCACTTAGCTTCGTATACTTTGCCATTGTGACTTACTCGATCGCCACCAACATAAGTTGCATTTGCTTTCCACGGCGCAGGTGTATTGGGAATATCCTTTACTGTAATCTCGGCAGTTGTATTACTAGATAAAGTACCGTCTGAAACAGTAACGCCAACTGTATACACCGTATCTTTGTTTACGGTCCCTGCTGTCAGTGTGATCGTTGCTCCCGAACCCGTGTAAGTAAGGCCTGCCGGAACGTCCCAGTTATATGTTAAATCCATGGTGTAATCATCAAAGGCATGTACATGCAGCTGTACTTGCGAAACTTCGTCCATTACAATTGGATCAGGCTTGTGAACAGTAGGTGGTGTATTCGGCTGCTGAACCTGAATCGTTAAGTTGTAAGTGTTAGATGCGCTAGTAACAAATACCTGATTACTCAACAAGTTCACCTCGTCAAAAGTAATATTACCAGCGCTGTCTTTTACGCCCACTTGAACGTCAGCTGCAAAGTTTGTGTTTAGTACCTTTGCAAGCTCGGTTTGCCAGCTATTGACGTTCGCCTCTGTTACTTTAAGAGACTGCTTTATTATTTCTTGCCCATTGGCATCAAAAACACGGGCCCAAACGGTATCGGTCACTTGGGCATTTTGACCTTGTTTTACAAAGTAACCCGCAGAGAACCAGTCAACAGGTTTTGAATCTGTCACGATGTTGATATCAGAGCAGTTATAAAACCCTTCCCCAGCTACATCGTTTCGCTGCCATCGCGTGTATAGAATTGCCCTACCACTGCGATCTTGGGGAATGTTAACTGTCATTTCGTAGAATTTTTTACCATCTGGATCTGTTACAAAATTGACATTGCCCACTTCTGTAATTAAGTCTAGGTCTGTCCAATTCAAGACATCTGTCGAAGCATTGAATGCGGGCTTCGTTAAATAGAACTTCCAAAAACTTGGATTGTGAGGGGTCGTTGCTCTGAATCTTATAGCCAGATCACCGTTTGCACTTGGCTTTACGTCTGTTGTTTGCCATTCAGTATGAGGTAGGTTCATCCCTCTTTTTTCGTTTGACCCCGCGGCACAAAGTGTACCGTTGGGCACAGCCGCTTCAACTGCGGCTTGATTATTATAATCTGCAATAAGCGACGCGAATTCATGTTCTTGCACAAATTGAACATATCCAGACTCTAAAAATGCAGCTCTACATGCTAAGTTAGGAATATTAGAACCATCATCTGGCCACCAATAACCTCCCTGAGCTTCACAAATTGATTGTCTAGCTTTAGGAAAGTCCATAAAGCCGTGGGCATTTGCACTAGGCGTGTAAGTCGCAACATATGCGCTACATGCTATGGATAGAGCTGTTAAATATTTTCCTTGGAATACGTTCATCGCGCTCACCTCTTGTGGCATTTTCGCTTTATTAAATTATTACTACTTGCTTGTCAGAAATAAGTGGAGGGGGGAGCCTCCACTTAACTTACGTTTTATAAACTACAAACTTTTTGGTAATCAGCACTCGTAGATGGTTGTTTATTACTCCACCACTTAGCTTTATAAACACCTTTACCGTCGATGATTAAGTCTCCAGCTCCGGCATGTGTGCCTCTAGGGAAAGTCGGATAAACTGCAATGTCTGCAATAGGGGTACCTTCACAATGAGTAATTGGACCTCCATTACCGTCACCTGGTGTTGCTGCTGGTAATGTTGGATACTCAAACTTGAATGCGTAGCGTTTACCATCTTTCTCAGCCGTAAAGTTAACCGGTCCAGTTACTGGCATGTAGTACATGACCTGCGCATTTACAGTCTCGCCCGGAGCAAATGATTTAGGTGTATTGCCCCACTCATTTTTAAGCGTGATTGAGAATCTATGGAAATCGTTATCAAATCCGCCGATATTATTGCCCGCCGCATTTGAATTGTTTACATCTACAGCCATGCCTAATTTTTCTTGAGCGTTCCAGTTCGATTTGAAAATCGCTGATGTAGAAACTGGGACATCAAAAGAAATCTTAGCGCCAGATAAATCAATGTTTGAATTGTTGGTGAACGCAAATGTTGGTGCAATTGGATAATTGTCATCGCCTACAGGGAAGCTTTTCGCATCAAAGGTTACGTCAACTTGCTCAGTAGGTACTTGGAATGCAACATCACCACGATGAATATCGTACTGTGCGCCAGATTGCTTGAACTTATTATATGCCAGCGTCGTCATGCTTGAACCCATGAAGTACTCGCCTTTCACTGCATCATAATCAAAGTCACCGGCAAGCTCCCAGAACATGATACCGCCGAGTCCTTTGTTGATTACATAATCAACTTTGGTGCCCATTGACTCTTCATCTTCGATTGAGATAAATACATTCTTTTGCGCATTCCATAACCACGGTGCAACCGCGACTGCATCGTAATTTCTTGCGTAAGTTCCAGTTAGTTGGTCATCTGGATCTGTGTCTGGTGTAAGACCATACGCTGCTAGGTAGCTTGGAACCGTACCATTTTGTAGGTTCTTCGCGTGCCAAAGTGGGTTTGACCCCGCTGGTACTTCTAAGCCAACATCATTTTTGTCATGCCACAAGTTGTCTATGCCAACTGCGCCATTACCACATTTGTTTTTCTCACCAGACCCTGTTCCCGGAGGGCAATCTGCTTGGTTAGGAAGCGGTGCTTGACCCCAAAGACCGTTGGTTCCGCCTTGAACATCTCTAAATCCGCGGGTGTAATATGGAATACCAATATTAATGCGCCCTGCTGATAAGCCACCTTGGAAGTATTTCACGGCCCAATCTGTGTTTAAGTAGCCGATACCTTCAAACTCTTTAGTGCCGTATACATTCCATGCTTTCAACTCGGAATCTTCACCAGTGTCGTACAATGCAGCATTGTGACCTACATGCGAATTCCATGCTCCGTGTAAGTCATAAGACATAATATTTACATAGTCGAGGTATTGCGTTACCTGAAAGGTTTCCATACCACGTAACAAGTATCCCGAAGATGGTGATGCGATAGTTAACATATAGTGTTGACCATCCTGTTGACCTGCCTTATCAAGTTCTTCACGAAGACGCTTCATAAGTACTTGATAAGACGCGTTCAAACCCGCTCTTCTGGCGTTAGAAATTGGGAAGTCGTCAGGGTGACCAGAGTCTTTCATTGAAGACGGGTATTCGTAATCGATATCTACACCATCAAAGCCATATTTTCTGATGAAATCAACAGAGCTCGCGACGAATGTTTCAATGCCCGCATTGTTAATTGAACCATCAGCATTTGTAGTCATTGTGTAGAAACCACCGCTGTTTACGCGTTTACCATCTGGTCCAAAGAATCCACCAGTTTCAGCCCAGCCACCGACACTGATCAGCGTCTTCACGTCAGGGTGTTGCTTTTTGTACTTGTTAAGAAGGTTGAAGTGCCCTTTGTACGGTAGTGTAGGGTCTAATTCTGCACCAGCTACACCAGGCCATTCCATATTGGTTGCTGGATTGCCAGCAGCGTTTGGATCGCCAATTGAAACCTTGTTTCCTGCATCGACATGTGCAAAAGCATAATTAATGTGGGTGATTTTGTCCCAAGGAATGTCGTTGACTAAGTATGAAGGCTGGCCGTTAGAACCATTTCTCCAACTGGTGAAGTAACCAATGACCCTTCTAGGATGATCAGCGCCCATTTCCTCACGACCATTTGCATCATAAATGGTACAGTAAGGCGTGTTCACACCTGGAGTTTGGTATAAACCAGCAGGTTTACAGGCGTCCCTGTCTCCAGGTACTTGTGCGCCTACTCGAAGTTGAGTGCTGACGCTTGTAGACGCATTCTTATCATCTGTTGCTGTCAAAGTGAACGTGTAATTACCATCCGCTTGTGCAACCCAAGTATGGTCAGTAGGAGTACCGTTTGTTGATACAAGCTCGACGCCGTTCACTGCAAAGCTTAACTTTTTGACTGTACCGTCGGTATCGCTGCCAGAAAGTGAAAACACAACATTACTACCAACAACGAGTTCTACAGGTTTTGACTTTATATCAAGAGTAGCCGTCGGAGCTTCGTTTACTGGTGTGCCAGTTCTAACCGTTATTGAATTAGTGATCGTTTGCGATGCTTCATTTTTGTCATCATACGCTTTTGCACTTAGCTGATATACACCAGGCTGACCCGCTGTCCATACAGCGTCGAACATGTCTGCAGCACCTGTTGTATCTGTCGCGATCAACGTATTGTCAATATAAAACTCCACTTTGCTTACGTTTCCGTCAACGTCAACTGCTTTTGCACTAATGGCAACGCTGTCATTTTGGTCAAATTGAGAACCGTCCCAAGGCGATAACTGACTGATCGTAGGAGGAGTATTTGTGCCAGAACCCGCGCAGTCACCGAGTTTCTTCCATTCTTGATGTGGGCCTGAGTGCGATGCTGGTTCGGTACGGTTCCACCATTTTGCCTCATAAGCTACGTTTGTCTGTTTTACTTTATTGCCAGCAACGTAAGTACCACCAGGTTGCCACTCGGTTAGGCCCGTACAATCATACGCATGGGAATATGTTGTACTTATCGCAATTGCCAGTGTGCTTAACTTGAGCACATTTTTAATATGATTTCTCATTTTCATCTTATCACCAACCTTTACATTAATTGTGATTAACATTTGTTAAATAAACCTAACATAGAAATTAAACACGTCAATGCGCCACTGATTAAAAAACAACCGCCAAGAGCTTCTTTCTAATACTAAAGAGCGGCTTTTTTTGGTGCAAAATGAAAAAATTTGATAATTACACTCTAGATGGATATATGAATCGAATTCATCTCTAAAAACGTTCAAAATACATACTATTGCATATATAACAGCCAGTTAGTTCAATCTTGTACCTTTGATTGATCTAAATGTAAACTTTCACATAAATTAAACTAATCCGAAAGTTGACGTGCACGTCAACTTATTGTGGTTATAATATATAACTAATAGCTATATTATTTAATGAATAAATCTTTTTTTAAATTGACGTAAATCAGTACGGAGCGAATTTGAAAACAAAATAAGGAATCTTGCGCTGTAGACTAAAGTCTATAGCGCAATCTAATTTAGGGGAATATTAGTATAAATACTCTTTAATATTAAAGGGATGATTTAGGGATATTAACTGTTACCGTCACACCGGAATCAGGATTATTTGCTAAAGATATGGACGCACTGTGATTAGAAAGGATGCCATAAACAACTGCTAGGCCCATACCCGTTCCCTCACCCAAAGGCTTAGTTGAATAAAACGGCTCAAATGCGTGAGGTATAGCCTCTTCAGGTATACCTATACCATTGTCCTTAAATGTAATCGTATAGTTTGCCCCTGAATCAAATACCGAGACGAGGATCATCCCTTGGCTAATTAATGACTGCGCTCGGGCTTCTTCACAAGCTTGAATGCCATTAACGAAGATATTGATAAAAGCCTGTGTAATATTAGATTTACTTCCACATATTAAATAACCCGTGCCACAATTGACCTCAAGCGTTACTTGTTTAAGTTTGTTCTCGAGTAACTTAGTTGAGTGTTCGATTACATCTGCAATTTCGAATTCTGACTCATCACTCTGTTTTGGTTTAGCAAAGTCTAGTAGGTTTTTTATAATGCTAGATATTCTACTGCACCCCTCCTGACAATCCTGAGAAATGTCGCTTAGGTCTTGAACAAGCTCCTTCGTGTCTATGTTTTTGCTTAATTTATTTAGCCCTTCAAGCAACTCACTGTCTGAAATAGCTTCCGATTGATGCTGCGTTATTAACTCAAAGTAGTCATTAATATCATCTTTATAGTGTGAAAGAGTTTCTAAATTACACGTTAGATAGGCTAGCGGATTGTTTATTTCATGGGCAACACCGGCAGAAAGCGTACCAAGCGTTGCCATCTTTTCAGATTGAATGACCGCAAGTTGTTGTTGCTGTAATATAGTAAGTTTTTTTTCAAGCTCTAAATTTAAAGCATAAAGTTTGCTCGTTTTTTCCTCTAGAAGTGCTTCTAGTTCATCTCGAGCAGATTTTTCTCTTAAATAGGCCTTGTAATAATTTTGCATATTATGAATAGGTTATGATTAAAAAACACGCTTGATCGCCTTTGTGCATGCATTTAGGGTGATCAATCTGTATTTGTTTGTCAAAGTGCTCTGCACAGCCATATATTAACCCCTCTGCACAAAAACATAACTTTCTTGGCGAACGATAGGTTAAATGTATTGTTTGCGAATCTTTTATGGTGGCTTCTATTGTAGGCAAGTTAGGCTCATCATATAGCTTTCGAACTTCATTATGGATCACCTCATCTATGGAAATGATTAACTGCTCAAAAGAGGCAAACTCCTCAACGATGGACTTGTGTCGCTTTGCCAAGAAACCGAATAAATACGTACCAAATGCTTTTAGGGTCTCTGGCATAGATAAATTCAACGCCTGTGATACGCTAGTTGCAAGTCCTACTAACTCTTCATCAGGGTACGACTTTGCACTAACATAAACCCTGTCTTCTGGGCAGTGCTTTTCTAAAAGGTGTTCCCAAACATCCATTCCCTTTGTTTCTATTACAAGTTCTTCAAGGCACCTAAATATAATACCTTTCATAATGCATCCTCCAACACGAGCTTTCTTTGGCGAAGTTGTTCTATGACCTTACCAAAGAGCAGCGGATCATTTTTCTTTGAGCTTAGTTCAGAAACTTCAATTGAGGCCCTATCAGGGCTTAAACCAATAAACAATCTCAAGATCAAATCTTGACTTGTTTCACTTGAATCAGGTGAAAGTACTCTTAATCTATTTTCTAAAACTTCCTTTTCTATGCCCCAAGCAAGCAAGTACTTAAGGTATAAGCTAGTTTTGCCTTCTTGTTCGGCATTGAGCTTTTGATTGAAGTATTGCTGAATTAAATATTCTAGGTAACCAATAAATACCACCTGATAAATTTCTTCACATTGCTTTATTGGGATACCAATTTCTTGAGCAACTGAATAGGCTTGGCTTGACCATAAGAGATATTCTGCACATGCACTTGTTTGTTGCCCAACGCCAATGGTATGGATTAGTTCTAGTGACATATAATAAGCAGTAGAAACACAGCGTAACATGCTTACAGAAAACTCGAGCTTAGGTGTTGGGTTTTCTGTCTTGAATAGACCGTGTGCTTTTTCTATGTGGATCTGTAATTGAGTATCATAAATGTCACTCAAACTAACAATATTATCTAAGCTTTCTTTTGTGTCACGGCTAGGAAATGGAAAGTAAGGAAGTAAGCCAAACAACATTTTTTGCTCGTCTGTATATTCAATAGCCTCTAATCGACTAAGAAACGTTTCTAACAGAGCGAGATCTTGTTTATCAAATGGCTTTTGCATGAAATAATTAGCCGGGACATCATCTTTTGAAATTAAATTCTCGTTCGTATCACCTGACATGATTATTCTCAAAGCTTTAGGAGCACGTTGCTTTGCAATAGTAAGCACTTCTTTACCGGACAGGCTTGGCATCTGGAAATCGCTAATGATTAGGTCGTAATCTGATTGGTTATCTGATAGGTAACTTTCAGCTAAGAGAGGGTCACTTAAGGTAACTACATCTGATACAGTTAAGCTTCGAGAAATGGCTTTTGATAAGGCGCGCAACATGAGTTTGTCATCGTCTATAATTAGAATCTTTGAAGCTTTCCTTACCATATTTTACGAACCTATTTTGTTGTTTCTTATTAAAGTTTAGTCTAATTTTAAGACTATAAACAAAACTATTTAATTTAAGATGGAGCTGTCTAAGTCTATGAGTGATGATCCAATTCTTGTTCTGTGTTTAGATGATGAAAAGAGTGTATTAAATTCACTTGGCAGATTACTTAGACAAAATGGCATTAAAGCTGAGTTGTTTGAATCTGGCCTCGAAGCATTAGAGCGGGTTAGAGAAGTCTCCTTTGATGTCATTATATCTGATATGAGAATGCCAAAAATGGATGGTGCTGAGTTTCTAACAAATGCAAAAGCCATATCTCCTGATGCTAGAAGAATTTTGCTAACAGGCTATTCAGATATTGAAGACACAATAAATGCGATAAATGGAGGGGGCATTCATGGCTATATTCAAAAGCCATGGAAAAATGAACACTTAATTTTGGAAATTAATAAGGCTGCCGAGTTAAGTAAGCTTAAAAAACAAAATGATGAATTACAAAATAAAGTTAAAGCACAGAACGCAGAACTAAAGGAGCTGAACTCGAATCTAGAAAGTCTGGTCGAAAAACGAACGACACAAATTAGACAAGTGTTAAAACAGCTTGAGGCGGCTAATGAAAACGAGAAAAAGGAACATAGAAGCACGGTTGAATTGCTGTACAACTTTATAAATGCAAATCCTCATCTGGATGCAGACAAAGCAAAAAACATCGCTAAAGTGTGCTTTCAATTAGCTAAAGCACTGTCTTTAAGCTCAGAAGTAGCAGATATGACGCGAATGGCAGGTTACCTCTCTCAAGTTGGTTTGCTTGCAATGGATCCTTCTTTATATGCTAAACCTTTTCATGAATTAGACCCTGAAAAGAAAAAGGTTTATTTAACACACCCCTCAACAGCACAACTAATGCTGATGCCCGCGCAGCACTTAAGCGACGTTGCTGAAGCTATATACAGCCAATTCGAAAAATACAATGGACAAGGAGTTCCTAAAGGGCTGAAAGGTAAAGATATTCCTATTGGTGCCCAAATATTAGCCGTTGCTCGAGACTACATAGAACATTTGTATCAAAGCCAACGCCCTATGTCTGAGCGAAAAGAAAATGCTTTAGAGATAATAAAAATGTATGGCGGAAGCTTTTACCATCCCAAAATTGTAGAAGCTTTATTATCTGTGCTTTCTAAAGATCAGGTTGAATCAGAAAAAGTCGGCAGTATGAGCATACTTACTGCTCAACAGCTTAAACCTGGGATGGAGCTTGGTTTAGCTATGCACAGTGCTCAAGGTATAATGCTATTACCAAAAGGACATGTATTAACAGAAAGCTCTATTTCTAAGCTTCAACAATTAGAGACACAGCGCCCTAACCCTTTCAGAATTATGATAGTTGATAATTAAATGATTATTACAAGAGGTTTTTAGCTGAAGATTGATCGGATATACATCAAGAACACATCATACAATATGGTTGAGTACGATAAGTTCCATTATGTTAAATTAACTAAAGAATATGTAACCGTAACAACAAAGTTCAAATGTAGAGTTCAAATGTAGAGTTCAAATGTAGAGTTCAAATGTAGAGTTCAAATGTAGAGTTCAAATGTAGAGTTCAAATGTAGAGTTCAAATGTAGAGTTCAAATGTAGAGTTCAAATGTAGCGCCTGACCGCGTGACCAGGCGCTAATAAAAGAACTTAGTTCTTAAATTTTTCTGCTAGGTATAACCAAGTTTCAAGAACAGTATCTGGGTTCAATGAAACTGTGTCGATCCCCTGCTCTACTAACCAAGCTGCAAAGTCTTCATGATCTGATGGACCTTGACCACAAATACCTACATATTTACCTTTTTCTTTAGCTGTTTTAATTGCCATAGAAAGTAGCTTTTTGATTGCCGGGTTTCTTTCATCAAATAGGTGAGCGATTAAACCAGAGTCTCTATCCAAACCAAGCGTTAGCTGAGTTAAATCATTAGAACCAATAGAGAACCCATCAAAGTACTCTAAGAATTCATCGGCTAATAAAGCATTTGATGGAAGTTCACACATCATAATTACACGTAGGCCATTTTCGCCACGCTTCAATCCGTGCTCTTCTAGCAGCTCGATTACCTTAGCTGCTTCTTCTAGTGTTCTCACAAATGGGATCATGATTTCGACGTTAGTTAATCCCATTTCGTTGCGAACTCGTTTGATTGCTTCGCACTCTAAAGCAAAGCATTCTCTGAAGTCTTCAGAGATATAACGAGATGCACCACGGAAACCAATCATCGGGTTTTCTTCTTCTGGTTCGTATTGCTGACCACCAATTAGGTTAGCGTATTCGTTTGACTTAAAGTCAGACATACGAACAATCACTTTTTCTGGCGCAAATGCTGAACCAAGAGTGGCTATACCCTCAACAAGTTTCGCTATGTAAAACTCTACTGGAGATTCATAGCCAGCGATAATGTCTGAGATCTCTGCTTTAAGTTCTTCTGACTGGCTGTCAAAATTGATTAATGCTTTTGGATGAACGCCAATCATTCGGTTAATAATGAACTCCAATCTCGCAAGTCCGATACCGGCATGAGGCAACTTTGCAAAATCAAAGGCTCTGTCTGGGTTACCAACGTTCATCATGATCTTTAATGGCAGGTCTGGCATAGAATCAATGCGAGAAGAGATAACTTCAAACTTCAATTCACCTTCATAAATATAACCAGTGTCGCCTTCTGCACAAGAAACAGTCACTGCATCGCCATGTTTTATGGTGTCTGTTGCGTTTCCGCAACCAACAACTGCAGGAATGCCAAGCTCACGCGCAATGATTGCAGCATGACATGTTCTGCCGCCTCGGTTAGTAACAATTGCGGATGCCCTTTTCATGATAGGTTCCCAATCAGGGTCTGTCATATCAGTGACAAGCACATCGCCTTGTTGAACTTTGTCCATCTCATCGATTGACGTTAAGACGCGAACTACGCCAGTTCCAATTTTGTGACCAATTGCACGACCTTCACAGACTACGTTAGACTTTTCTTGTAGTTGGAAGCGTTCCATAACGTTAGCATCTTCGTTCGATCTAACGGTCTCAGGTCTTGCTTGAACAATATAAAGCTTGCCGTCATTACCATCTTTTGCCCACTCGATGTCCATTGGACGACCGTAGTGCTTTTCGATAATAACTGCTTGCTTAGCTAACTCTTGAACTTCGTCATCTGTAATAGAGAACTTGTTTGAAAGAGCCGGATCCATATCGACAATTTCAACTTGTTTACCATGTGACTCATCACTTGAGTAAATCATTTGAATTGCTTTTGAACCAATGTTTCTTCTAACAACAGCTGGATTGCCTTTCGCTAGCGTTGGTTTGTGTACATAGAATTCGTCCGGATTTACAGCACCCTGTACGACCATCTCACCCAAGCCATAGCTTGAAGTAACAAATACTACATCCTCAAAGCCAGACTCAGTATCTATTGAGAACATTACACCTGAAGATGCTTTGTCCGAGCGAACCATACGTTGTATACCAGCAGAAAGCGCAACACCTCTGTGGTCATAACCTTGGTGTACACGATAAGAAATTGCACGGTCATTAAATAAAGACGCAAAAACATGCTTAATAGCGACCATTACG
Organism: Pseudoalteromonas luteoviolacea; assembly: GCF_001696455.1. GTDB lineage: Bacteria > Pseudomonadota > Gammaproteobacteria > Enterobacterales > Alteromonadaceae > Pseudoalteromonas > Pseudoalteromonas luteoviolacea_C. The sequence goes on along the minus strand of NZ_MAUJ01000017.1, from coordinate 3,931 downwards.
GCGTCTATGCCACGTACGTTTAGGAAAGTTTCTTGCTGGCCAGCGAAAGATGCGTCTGGCATATCTTCTGCGGTTGCAGATGAGCGTACGGCAAAAGATACATCGTTGCTATCTTCACCATGAAGAGTTTTGTACGCTTCACGAATTGCTTTATCTAATTCTGGTTGGAAAGGAGTGTCGATTACCCACTGTCGAATCTGGCTACCTACTTTTGCCAGCTCGTTGACATCGTCAACATCTAGGGTGTCTAAAATAGTATGGATTTTTTCATTAAGCCCTGACTGCTCGAGAAACTCGTTAAAAGCGTCTGCAGTAGTTGCGAATCCACCTGGTACTTGTACACCAGCGTTAGCAAGGTTAGATATCATTTCACCTAGAGAAGCGTTTTTACCACCAACTCGAGGTACGTCATGCATACCCAATTCTTGATACCAGAGAACGTAGTCTTGCACGGAACTGTCTCCAAAAACAAATTGTAATAAATGTGAGAGATTGTTTGACCTTCCTTTAGGTCGAAGGCATTCTACAACGGTAAGTATAGCCGCGTAAACCAAGACTTGAAAAAATACTAAAAAAGTAATGAAAAGGTTAAAATGAGAACAGCATTTTATATTTCAGATGGCACAGCTATTACAGCTGAAGTATTTGGGCATGCAACTCTTTCTATGTTTCCTGTAGAGTTCGACCACAAAACACTGCCATTTATCGAAACAGTGGATAAAGCTAACGCAGTAAAAACGACGATTGATAAATTAGCAGAAACCAGCGGCGAGCCCCCACTGGTATTCTTTACCTTTGTTAATCCTGAATTGTCCGATATTATTTTGTCGTCAAAAGGGGTTTGTTACGACTTCCTATCCTATGCGAGTGAAATAGTTAAACGAGAATTAAAAGTTAAGCCGGTACCGAAGGTACATCGAACTCATAGTATTCACGAAAAGACTTATGACTTCAGAATATCTGCAGTAAACTATGCGTTAGCTAATGATGATGGTGCTAACATCAAGGATTATGATGATGCTGATATCATACTTGTTGGCGTTAGCCGTAGCGGAAAAACACCTGCAAGTTTATACCTAGCATTACAATATGGTATCAAGGCGGCAAATTATCCAATAACTGAAGATGATCTTGAAAAAGGTAACTTTCCTAAATTTTTACTAGAACATAAACATAAATTGTTTGGGCTGACGATTGACCCAGAAAGACTCGCATCGATTCGACAAGAACGAATGGCTAATTCTAAATATGCGTCGATTAGACAATGCCGCATTGAAGTACGAGAAGTCGAAATGTTATTCAAAAAGCACAGAACACCATTTTTGAATTCAACTAAATTTTCTGTTGAAGAGATATCAGCAAAGATAATTGCAGAGGCTGGATTATCGAGACATAAATACTAAAAAGGCCGCTGTACGCGGCCTCTAATTATCTACTAGCTATTAAGCCCTATCTTTAGCGTCTTTTAGTAAATCAGCTACTAAGAAACCCAATTCAAGTACTTGATCAGCATTTAGTCTCGGATCACATTGTGTTCTATAACGTTGAGCTAAATCTTCGTCTGATAAACCGTATGCGCCGCCGATACATTCAGTGACGTGTTGGCCAGTCATTTCTAAATGTACACCGCCCGCATATGAACCTTCGGCTTTATGCACAGCAAAAAATTGACTAATCTCACGTAATATATTGTTAAAGCTACGTGTTTTGTAACCGGTACTCGCTTTCTCGGTATTTCCATGCATCGGATCTGAAGTCCAAACAACATTTCTGCCTTCAGCTTTAACTTTTTGCACAAGCGCTGGCAACTTCTCAGGCAGAACATCTGCGCCCATTCTCGTTATCAGCGTCAACCTTCCTGGTATGTTGTCAGGGTTTAAAGCATCGATAAGTTTAATCAAATCATCTGGCTGCATACCTGGGCCAACTTTGACTCCAATCGGGTTCTTTATGCCTCTAAAGAATTCAATGTGCGCATGATCTAACTGTCTAGTTCTTTCACCGATCCACACAAAGTGGGCTGAGCAATCATACCAATCACCACTTAAATGGTCGCGTCTTGTTAAAGCTTGTTCGTAACCAAGTAATAACGCTTCATGCGAAGTATATAAGTGCGTTTCTTTTAGACTTGGCGCTACGGTCGCATCAATACCGCAAACTTCCATAAACTCAAGCGCGTCTTGAATTCTGTTCGCCATTTGTTGGAATTTGTCTCTGAGCGGGTTGGCAGCCACAAAGCTCATATTCCAGCGGTTTACTTGGTGTAAGTCAGCTAAACCACCTTGTGCGAATGCACGTAAGAGATTTAATGTAGAAGCACTATGATGATATGCTTTCATCAATCTCGCCGGATCAGGGATTCTGGCTTCTTCAGTAAACTCAAAGCTATTAATAATGTCACCACGATAAGATGGTAAGGAAACACCATTTATCGTTTCATAATCAGAAGAACGTGGTTTCGCATACTGGCCGGCCATACGTGCAATCTTGACTACTGGGCATTTACCACCATACGTGAGTACCACTGCCATTTGCAGAAGTGTTTTAAATGTATCTCTAATATTTGTCGCGCTAAAATCTGAAAATGATTCAGCACAATCTCCGCCCTGTAATAAAAAGGCTTTTCCTTCACATACATCAGCTAAACTTTTGTGCAAGCTTCTTGTTTCTTCTGCAAATACTAAAGGTGGTGCGGCATTTAATTCCGACTCGATAGTATTTAATTTTTCTTTGTCCGGGTATTCCGGTTGTTGAACAATTGGAAAATCTCTCCAACTGTCTGGACTCCAAGGTTTCATTTCTCATTCCTCATTAGTTACCTCAAAATGCAACTTAACGTATAGGACGTTATCCTTCAAGTACAAATTAGTTAATTATTAAAGTTTATAGAGAACACATCATACTTATTAGCTGTTTTATATATAGTTACACCGCTTAGAAATTAAATAAAGGCCCACAAAACAACAAAATTTAGTAGAAACTTCGTACTTTTATCTCCGATTAGCCACCTTACAAAAGTTACCTCCTACGAGCCATCGCTTCATTGAAAATTGTGTAAACATGAACGATGAAAATCAGGACCTAAAACTACAATCAACCACTTGGAAGAAGATTTAACTTTAGTTAAAAAGTTAATACTCTTTTATGTCGGAAAAATGATAGATACTTCCCTACTAAGCGCGGTCCAAAATCGACACTTCAAATAAATGCTTGTTAAATCTTATTTCGAAATCGATAACGGCTACATTTCAAAAAATTGATTGATGTAACTTTACTTAAATAATTACAACTGACTAATACCCATAATAAGTAAAGATGGGAGCTTCATTAATTCAATACCCATAATTATTCGTTATACAAAACGGCCTATTTGGTTAAGGAGTGTCGATGAAATTGACATGAAATTCAAACTTGGGCTAAAATAACAGGAACACATCATACTAAAAATCAAACATATTGTTGATACTATTGCGCTGCTATTAAGAAATTAACCAAGACAATAAAATCTGGCGAAATATCATTCGTCATAGGCTCAGTGATATCAAGGTATGTATGCACTTACTTATGCGTAAAGTGCAGTATTATTCTCAATGGTTTTTATGTTAAATTGACCAGTAAGCGTTTTTAACTGCATTGATTCCTACTTCTACTTCCTACTTCTACTTCCTACTTCTACTTCCTACTTCTACTTCCTACTTCTACTTCCTACTTCTACTTCCTACTTCCTACTTCCTACTTCTGACTTCTACTTCTGACTTCTACTTCTGACTTCTACTTCTGACTTCTACTTCTGACTTCTACTTCTGACTTCTGACTTCTGACTTCTACTTCTGACATTTCAAGCTGTTGTTGTAAAACGCTTTCTACAGACTCTTTAAACTTCGCAGGATGTGCTGTTGCTAAGAAAATACCCGTTTCGCCAGCCTCACAG
>NZ_MAUJ01000016.1 GCF_001696455.1 Pseudoalteromonas luteoviolacea | reverse complement strand
GCATGTGTTAGGCCTGCCGCCAGCGTTCAATCTGAGCCATGATCAAACTCTTCAATTAAAAGTTTTTGAAACCGAAGTTTCGTGCTCAATGAATTCTGTATAAATTGACTATATAGTCACTCATAAGAAATTGAGACTCTAATTCTTTTGCTCCTGAATCAAGAGCTGTTAGAACTCAATCTGTACGAGTGCCCACACAGATGATTGCTTCATATTTTTAAAGAACAATGTAACTAACCCTTGGTTAGTTACCGCAGCGTTGCTGCGAAGTGGAGCGCCATATTAACCGCTTCACTTTTAAAGTCAACTAGAAAATTTAATTTTTCTTAATTAAGCTTTCCGTTTAACTTTAACCTTCACTTTGCTTTGCGCTTTTCGTTGCATCCCGCCGTGTCAGTGGGTGCGCATTATAGGGAGATTTGAGATTGGCGCAAGCGTTTTTTTAAAAAAAATGATAAAAACTATAAGACTGTGCATTATACAAACAATATGATGCTGCCATTTACAAAGTTGATCCATATATGTGCTTTTCTTTAACTCACCTATTTTAATTTTCCAGCAATTAAGTCTAAAATTCACCGATTTTTATATTATAGGAACATTGATTCAATGAAGAAATCAATCTTAGCACTTACCTTATTAACGAGCATGAACGCTTTTGCAACGGACAGCGAACAAAGCAACGTCACCTTTTCTCTTACGGCTGGTTATGTGTTTGGTGGTGATACAGTTGGAGAACTGATATATGAAGACAATGACTCGGAAAGCATTAAAGCGGGTCAAGGCGTCATTTTAGGAGCAGGCTTTTTATATGAGTTTAATTCTAAATGGTCACTAGATGTGAGCGCGAATTATCAAAGTGATACAGCTACTGCAAGTAATGGGGATTTGTCTTTCGAACGACTTGCGTTCAATGCAGTACCTTACTACAAAATTAACGACTCTTTTTCAGTAGGCTTAGGTTTAGGCGTTCACACTGGTGTGGAATTAAGCAACGACTTTGGTGCTGATGTTGAATTCAGTAACGAAAGCGCTTTTATTAGCAGCATCCGTTATCATTTTGAAACTATCTCGGCCGACTTAGAGTTTAGACATACTCGTGTTGAATATTCGGTAGACCGTATTGGCAGTTCAAACTACTCCTCGTACGATGTAACAGTTGATGGCAATAACACTGGATTATTATTCCACTGGAAATTCTAGTTAAACCTGTTGCCATTTGCCCTACTAATAAGTGGGGCATAGAAACAAAAAAGCCGAGCTAATGCTCGGCTTTTTCGTGTCTTAAAAAGACTTACTCTGCAGACTGCGCGTCTTCTTGAACTTCTTCAGTCGCAACTGGGCGATCAAGTAGTTCAATATAAGCCATTGGCGCATTGTCACCTGCACGGAAGCCACACTTAAGAATACGAGTGTAACCACCTGGACGATCCGCGAAACGAGGACCGATCTCAGAGAACAATTTACCAACTACTTCTTTATCACGCGTGCGAGCAAACGCTAAACGGCGGTTTGCTACACTGTCAGTCTTAGCCAGTGTGATTAAAGGCTCAATTACACGGCGCAACTCTTTCGCTTTAGGCAAAGTTGTTTTGATGATTTCGTGCTTCACCAAAGAACCAGCCATGTTGCTGAACATCGCTTTGCGATGGCTGCTGTTACGGTTTAATTGACGACCACTCTTACGATGGCGCATGACCCTATCCTTCTAACTAAACTAATATAGTAATCTGATTATTCTGCTAAGCTTGCTGGCGGCCAGTTTTCTAGGCGCATGCCCAGAGACAGACCACGAGAAGCTAGCACGTCTTTAATCTCTGTTAGAGATTTCTTACCAAGGTTTGGCGTCTTAAGAAGCTCAACCTCAGTACGCTGTACCAGATCACCGATATATTGAATTTGCTCGGCTTTCAGACAGTTTGCAGAACGTACTGTTAGCTCTAAATCATCAACAGGACGAAGTAGAATCGGATCAAACTCCGGTTTCTCTTCTTTTTCTTCTGGCTCAGAAACATCACGCAAGTCTACAAATGCTTCTAGCTGTTCAGCTAGGATTGTAGATGCACGACGGATCGCTTCTTCAGGATCTAGTGTGCCATTAGTTTCCATATCGATAATTAGTTTATCTAAGTCAGTACGCTGCTCAACACGGGCTGATTCAACCGAGTACGCAATACGCTCAACTGGACTGAATGATGCATCTAGCAACAGACGGCCAATTGGACGCTCATCGTCATCAGAGGATAAACGACTTGACGCCGGAACATAACCACGACCGCGCTCAACACGGATACGCATACTGATATCGCTATTGTCAGCAGTTAAGTGACAAATAACGTGCTCAGGATTAGCAATTGTTACATCGCCGTCGTGCTGGATGTCAGCCGCAGTCACAGGGCCTACACCAGACTTAGTCAGGGTAAGGAAAACTTCATCTTTACCTTCTAAAGTAACTGCTAGACCTTTAAGGTTTAACAGAATTTCAATGATGTCTTCTTGTACGCCTTCTTTCGCGCTGTACTCGTGTAATACACCGTCGATCTCTACTTCTGTCACTGCACAACCCGGCATAGACGAAAGAAGAATACGACGTAAAGCATTACCTAAAGTGTGACCAAAGCCACGCTCTAGAGGCTCTAAAACTACTTTAGAACGGGTTGAGTTGATAGCGTCGATATCGACTAATCTTGGTTTTAGGAATTCGGTTACAGAACCCTGCATTTTATCCTCTCTTAACTCTTAACTTTACTTCGAGTAAAGTTCGACGATTAGTTGTTCATTAATGTCCGCAGACAGATCAGAACGCTCAGGTAGGCGCTTGAAAGTACCTTCCATTTTCTTACCGTCAACTTCAATCCAAGTTGGCTTTTCGCGTTGCTCAGCCAACTCTAGAGCAGCGATGATACGCGCTTGCTTCTTAGACTTCTCACGGATTACTACTACATCTTCTGGAGTAATAACGAAAGAAGGAATGTTAACAACACGACCATTAACCATAATCGCTTTGTGGCTTACTAGCTGACGTGCTTCAGCACGTGTGCTTGCAAAACCCATGCGATATACAACATTGTCTAGACGTTGCTCTAGAAGCTGTAACAAGTTTTCACCTGTGTTACCTTTAAGGCGAGCAGCTTCTTTGTAGTAGTTGCGGAATTGCTTTTCTAATACACCGTAGATACGACGTACTTTTTGCTTTTCACGTAACTGTAAACCGTAATCAGATAGACGACCTTTACGTGCGCCGTGCTGACCAGGTGCTGTTTCTAGTTTACACTTAGAGTCAATTGCTCTTACGCCGCTTTTAAGGAACAGGTCAGTACCTTCACGACGACTCAGCTTGAGCTTAGGGCCCAAATATCTTGCCATGTTCTTTCTCCTAACCTATTAATTATACGCGACGTTTCTTCGGTGGACGACAACCATTATGTGGGATTGGCGTCACGTCAGTGATGTTAGTGATACGGAAACCAGCAGCATTCAATGCACGTACAGCAGACTCACGGCCTGGACCTGGACCTTTAATGAATACTTCTAGGTTCTTAAGACCGTACTCTTGTGCAGCAGTACCTGCGCGCTCAGCAGCAACCTGTGCAGCGAACGGAGTAGACTTACGAGAACCACGGAAACCTGAACCACCCGCAGTCGCCCAAGAAAGAGCATTACCTTGACGGTCAGTGATGGTCACAATAGTGTTGTTGAAAGAAGCATGAACGTGAGCCATACCGTCAACAACTTGCTTTTTGACCTTTTTACGACGAATTGGTGCTTTTGCCATAACTTACCCCACCTTATTTCTTGATAGGCTTGCGAGGACCCTTACGAGTACGCGCGTTAGTCTTAGTACGTTGACCACGTAGTGGCAACGAACGACGGTGACGTAAGCCACGGAAACAACCAAGGTCCATAAGACGCTTGATGTTTAGTGTTACTTCACGACGAAGATCACCTTCAACAGTGTACTTGCCAACTTCTTCACGAAGGATGTCAAGAGTTTCGTCATTTAAATCGCCGATTTTAGTAGTTTCAGCGATACCTGTCGCAGCTAAGATCGCCTTAGCGCGAGTTTTACCTACACCATAGATGCTTGTTAAACCAATAACAGCATGCTTATGGTCAGGAACGTTAATGCCTGCGATACGGGCCACTAACATATCTCCTATAAATAAACCTGATTATCATCTTGTTGGAAAGCCCGTACAGGATACCCAACCGACATTCAAGTTTTACCAATGAAACAGGCTAAGTGATTAACTTAGCCTGCACGACTAGATTTCTTAGCCTTGCCTTTGCTTGTGCTTAGGCTCACTGCAGATCACACGTACTACACCAGCACGCTTGATAACTTTACAGTTACGGCAAATTTTCTTAACGGAAGCACGTACTTTCATAACTCAACTCCGTAACAGACCCTATCGGCCGTAGCCTTTAAGGTTTGCTTTTTTCAGCACAGAATCATATTGATGAGACATCAAATGAGTCTGTACTTGTGCCATAAAGTCCATGATAACAACAACGATAATCAAAATTGATGTACCGCCGAAGTAGAATGGCGTTTGCCATGCCATGGTCATAAACTCGGGCACCAGACAGATAAAGGTAATGTACATTGCACCTGCCAATGTCAGGCGTGTCATCACTTTATCAATGTATTTAGACGTCTGCTCACCTGGGCGAATGCCTGGAATAAATGCGCCTGATTTTTTCAAGTTGTCTGCTGTTTCACGTGGGTTAAATACCAACGCTGTATAGAAAAAGCAGAAGAAAATAATCGCGGCTGCTAATACCATTGCATATAGAGGTTGACCCGGGGTCAACACCGCTGACACTGCTTGTAGAACGTCAGCAAATGGACCTTCACCTTGGCCGAACCAGCTTGCAATTGTACCAGGGAACAGAATGATGCTACTAGCAAATATTGGTGGAATAACCCCTGCCATGTTAACTTTTAATGGTAAGTGTGTACTTTGCGCCGCAAAAACCTGACGGCCCTGCTGACGTTTAGCATAGTTAACAACGATACGACGTTGACCACGCTCAAAGAAAACTACCAAATAAGTTACCGCAACAACGATTAACGCAATAAGTGCTAAGATAAAGACATTCAAATCGCCTTGGCGCGCCATTTCTGCTGTCGAACCGATTGCAGACGGCAGGTTAGCTACAATACCAACAAATATCAGCACTGAGATACCGTTACCGATACCACGTTCTGTAATTTGTTCGCCCAGCCACATTAGGAACATGGTACCAGTCACTAAGCTCACAACAGCTGTGAAATAGAAACCGAAACCAGGGTTAACAACCAATCCATCCATCATATTAGGAAGATTAGTCGCAATACCTACTGACTGAATAGTAGCAAGCACGAGCGTACCGTAACGCGTGTACTGGCTAATTTTCTTACGCCCTTGTTCACCTTCTTTCTTAAGCTCTATCATCGCAGGATGTATGTGCGTCAATAGCTGCATAATAATTGAAGCTGAAATGTAAGGCATAATACCTAGCGCAAGTACAGATGCACGCTCAAGCGCACCACCACTGAACATGTTAAACATGGCAAAGATGGTGCCCTTTTGTTGCTCGAAGAACTCGGCAAGTACAGCGGCGTCAATCCCAGGGATAGGCACGAATGAACCTAAACGGTAAATAATGATGGCACCCAATACAAATAGTAAACGGCGCTTCAACTCCGCAAGCCCACTTTGTGCGCTTTGCATATCTTGACCTGGTTTAGCCATAGTGTACTTCCTTAGTCTTCTACCTTGCCTCCGGCAGCTTCGATAGCTTCGCGAGCACCTTTAGACACTTTAATGCCTTTAACAGTAACTGCGCGTGAAACTTCGCCAGATTTAACAACTTTAACGAACTGAACGTTCTTCTTAACGATACCAGCTGCTTGTAGTGTGCTTAGCTCTACCACGTCGCCTTCAACCTTCGCGATTTCGAAAAGGTTAACTTCAGCAGATACTAGTGATTTGCGTGAAGTGAAGCCAAACTTGGGTAGACGGCGTTGCATAGGCATTTGACCGCCTTCAAAACCAACACGTACTTTACCGCCAGAACGCGACTTTTGACCTTTGTGACCACGGCCACCAGTCTTACCAAGACCAGAACCGATACCACGACCAACGCGCTTACCAGCAGTTTTTGAACCTGCAGCAGGAGAAAGTGTATTCAATTGCATCGAATTAGCCCTCAACCTTAACCATGTAAGAAACTTGGTTGATCATACCACGTACTGCTGGCGTATCTTCTAGCTCAACAGTATGGTTGATACGACGTAAACCAAGGCCACGTAATGTAGCTTTATGCTTCGGTAAACGACCGATTGAGCTACGTACTTGTGTTACTTTAACTGTGTTTGCCATGGTTTCTTACCCCAAGATTTCATCTACGCTAAGACCACGTTTCGCAGCGATTCCCTCTGGAGAATTCATGTTCTCTAGAGCAGAAATTGTTGCGCGAACGATGTTGATCGGGTTAGTAGAACCGTATGCTTTTGAAAGTACGTTCTGTACACCAGCAACTTCTAGTACTGCACGCATCGCACCACCGGCGATGATACCTGTACCTTCTGATGCAGGCTGCATGTACACTTTAGAACCCGCGTGGCGACCCTTGATTGGGTGCTGTAGCGTGTGACCGTTAAGATCAACATTTACCATGTTACGACGTGCTTTTTCCATTGCTTTTTGAATAGCAGCTGGAACTTCACGTGCTTTACCGTAACCAAAACCTACTTTACCTGCGCCATCACCAACTACAGTTAGTGCAGTGAAGCTAAAGATACGACCACCTTTAACTACTTTAGACACACGGTTTACCGCGATTAGCTTTTCAGCCAAATCAGGCTGTTGTTGCTTTGCTTCTACGTTAGCCATTGTCTACTCCTAGAATTGCAAACCGGCTTCACGCGCTGCATCAGCAAGCGCCTTCACACGGCCGTGATATTTAAAGCCACTGCGGTCAAAAGCAAGTTTTTCAATGCCTTTGTCTGCCGCGCGTTCAGCAACTGCTTTACCAACTGCTTGAGCAGCTTCGATGTTGCCAGTGCCTTTAACTGTTTCAGCAATTGCTTTTTCAACAGTAGAAGCAGCAGCCAGTACATTACCCTCAACGTTTACGATTTGAGCGTAGATGTGACGTGGCGTGCGGTGGATAACAAGACGCGTTGTGCCTTGTTCGATAATATTTCTACGAGTGCGCTTAGCACGACGTAGACGAGCTGTTTTCTTATCCATCGTCTTACCTTACTTCTTCTTAGCCTCTTTACGACGCACGTGCTCATCAGCGTAACGTACACCTTTACCTTTATAAGGCTCTGGTTCACGGTATGAGCGGATGTTAGCAGCAGTTTGACCAACAAGCTGCTTGTCTGCGCCTTTAACAACGATTTCAGTTTGGCTTGGAGCTTCGATAGTGATACCCGCTGGGATCTCGAAGTTCACTGGGTGTGAGAAGCCAAGAGTTAAGTCTAAAACTTTACCCTTAACTGCAGCACGGTAACCAACACCTACTAGTTGTAGTTTCTTTTCAAAACCTTCGTTAACGCCGGTGATCATGTTGTTGATCAGAGCGCGTGCAGTACCAGCTTGAGCCCAAGCATTTGCTACTTCACGAGGATTAGTAGTGATAACGTTGTCGTTAAGAACAACTTCAACTGCGTCGTTAAGAACGCGAGTTAATTCACCATTTTTACCTTTAACTTTGATTTCCTGGCCGTTAATTGCAACTTCAACACCGGCAGGAACAGCAATAGGAGCCTTCGCAATACGAGACATAGTTCCCCTCCGATTAAGCTACAAAGCCAATGATTTCACCACCAACACCAGCGGTACGCGCAGCGCGGTCTGTCATCAGGCCTTTAGAAGTTGATACGATAGCGATACCTAGACCACCCATTACCTTCGGTAATTCGTCACGTTTCTTATAGATACGTAGACCAGGGCGGCTAACACGCTGGATGCTTTCGATAACAGCTTTGCCTTCGAAGTACTTAAGTTCGATAGTCAATTCTGCTTTTACGTCACCTGATACTGAATAACCAGTGATGAAACCTTCGTTTTTCAGTACGTCAGCAACAGCTACTTTCAGCTTTGAAGTTGGCATCGTTACTGATACCTTCTTCGCAGACTGACCGTTACGGATGCGTGTAAACAAATCCGCGATTGGATCTTGCAAGCTCATGTCTTACTCCCGTGATTCTATTACCAAGAAGCCTTTTTAAGGCCAGGAATTTCACCGCGCATAGCTGCTTCGCGAACTTTGATACGGCTTAAGCCGAACTTGCGAAGGTAACCATGTGGGCGGCCCGTAATGTTACAACGATTACGTTGACGTGAAGGGCTAGAATCACGCGGTAAAGACTGAAGCTTTAATACCGCGTCCCAACGCTCGTCATCAGATGTATTAACATCGCTGATGATAGCTTTAAGTGCAGCACGCTTTTCTGCGTACTGTGCAACTAACTTAGCACGTTTTACGTCACGCGCTTTCATTGAATTCTTTGCCATAACCCTACCCTTACTTTTTGAATGGGAAGTTGAACGCTTCTAACAACGCACGGCCTTCATCATCTGTTTTCGCAGAAGTAGTGATTGTGATATCCATACCGCGAACACGGTCTACTTTATCATAATCAATTTCTGGGAAGATGATTTGCTCACGTACGCCCATAGAGTAGTTACCGCGACCGTCAAAAGACTTTGCGCTAACACCGCGGAAGTCACGAATACGTGGCATCGCGATTGAGACTAAACGCTCAAGGAAATCCCACATACGCTCGCCGCGTAGGGTTACTTTACAGCCAATTGGGTAACCTTCACGGATCTTAAAGCCAGCAACTGATTTGCGTGCTTTAGTCACTAGAGGTTTTTGACCAGAGATAGCTTCTAGATCTGCAACAGCATTTTCTAGAATCTTCTTGTCATTTAGGGCTTCGCCCACACCCATGTTAAGTGTGATCTTTTCGATCTGAGGGACTTGCATGACAGAGCTGTAACCGAACTTTTCAAAAAGTTCTTTTACTACTTTGTCTTTGTACACTTCATGCAGTTTCGCCATCGTCTACTCCAACTATTAAATAGTTTTGCCAGTAGACTTGAAGAAACGGACTTTTTTACCGTCTTCAAATCTAAAACCAACACGATCTGCTTTGCCAGTTTCGGCATTGAAAATCGCTACATTTGATACGTCTACTGACGCTTCTTTCTCAACAATACCGCCAGCTTGCTGTAGTTGTGGTACAGGCTTCTGGTGTTTCTTGATGATGTTGACGCCTTCAACAAATACACGACCAGTTTCAGTTACAACTGAAAGCACCTTACCGCGCTTACCTTTGTCTTTACCGGCTAGTACGATTACTTCGTCATCACGACGGATTTTTGCTGCCATGATCGACTCCTTATAGTACTTCTGGTGCTAGTGAAACGATCTTCATGAACTTTTCGTTACGTAGTTCACGAGTCACAGGGCCGAAGATACGAGTACCAATTGGCTGATGGCTATCATTTAAGATAACAGCCGCATTGCTATCGAAACGGATTAAAGAGCCGTCAGGACGACGAACGCCTTTCTTAGTACGCACAACTACTGCGTTTTTAACATCACCTTTCTTCACTTTACCGCGAGGAATTGCTTCTTTAACAGAAACTTTAATGATGTCACCAACACGCGCGTAGCGACGGTGCGAACCACCAAGGACTTTAATACACTGCACTTTGCGAGCGCCGCTGTTATCAGCAACGTCCAGCTGAGTTTGCATTTGGATCATTGTATATGCTCCGGTGTAGTTAAAATTTACCTAGATTTTGTATAAAACCTAAGCATTTAGATTAATTTCCACTCAAAAAACGAGGCTTTCGTCTTTCAAGGGCGGGGAATTGTAACAGCAAAATCCAGCCAAAGATAGTTCAATTTTTAATTAATTTTATCTACCTATGGTGTCCCGCTTATTCACCCTACTTCATATGGGGGCGGCAAAAAACAATTCAAGGGTTAACAACAAATGCCAACCTCATGACACAGTTCAAAAAACCACCAACTCACTTTGTTCTGTATTCCTCAATATGCGAGGCCACTTCGTTCACTGTCGCAAGCCAAAATCCATTTTTCGGGTCTTTCAAATACACGATTAATGCCTCTAAGGCATCTTTATCTACCGTATACATCCCCTTTTTACCTACATCATGGCCCGCCAAAATAATCCACTTATTGTCTTCTCTGAGCAACTCCAACATGTCCCTTATTTCTTCGAAAGTCATGCCGTCCATCCGATTGCCTGCTAACTGCGAAAAGTCAGTGTATGTCGGATTATTCCCCGTTTCATCTAGCCAAGTGCGCCCCGTTTTAAACATTTCGGCAATAAGCGGAACATAGCTTTTTACCTGCTTGCCACGCCCAACAAATGTGTTGCCACAAGGGTACGCAAACGACAGAGGCGTGATATTGAATTGTTTTTGCAAAAACGCGGTTGTTGATTCAATATCCTTTCGCAACCATGCGAGATCAACCTGCTCTAACCCTTGGCCTTTACTTCGTAGCCATTCAAAATTGCCTGTGCAAAGGTGAGAGCTCGTATGATTGCCAAGTTCGTGCCCGTGTTTTACCGCCTTCTTCCACCCTTCTAGGCGCTCCATCGCAAATTGCGGGTTAACATAAAAGGTACCTTTTACATTGTGCTTATTGAGAATCGGAATCGCGACATCAACTTGACTGTTTCGAGCATCATCAAAACTCAGTGAAATGGCATTGCGCGCATTATTGGGATAACTAAACTTACCAGTGGTCAACGGCTCAACATCATCTGTAGCAAGGCTAGCAAAAGATAAAGTCATTAATATTGCAATCGCCCGGCGACTCATTCGTTTTATTTTGCACATATCTGCTCCATATTGCTTGGCGTGAAATAAACTTGGTAAAACAGTTTGCTCAGCAATCAAGTATTTCGCCATGATCAATCTATGAAGGAAATCTTATTTTCTCTTGATACATTACAACCTACTGTAATAATTGCTATTTTATTAGGTTAGAAGCGATACCATAACGACAAACGATATTCAGCCTTGTGTGTTCTGTCGGCCACTTCTTCGCCAATAGCCAACTCATCAGAGTAAAATGTTCTGGTTCGTATAAACCGACCTGTATTCATGTGAGTGACTTCAAACCTTAACTTCACGCCATCTAGTAAAGAAGATTCAATAAAACCTTTTAATCTCTTGTTGCCTTGAACAAGCAATGTTTCATGGGCATAAAAGAAAGGCTCCGTATAATCTCCCCAATACTCTAACCCCCATGAACTTTTATAACGCGGGATATCATGGCGAAAGTTCATCCATATCCAATCAGGAATATAGTTGCTCAATCGCTCTGTGCGACCACTGGGATTGTCAAAGTCAGAATTCTTGTGTTCATAAGATATTTCAAATAATGCATTATCTAAAATAGGTGAAAGCTCAAAAGCGACTTCAAGATGACTTCCCCAAAACCTTGCATCACCGACATTGGCCAGTCCACCCGAAGACTGCGTGAACGCAATATGTTCTAGCACATCTTTTTGCCATTGGTGGAACAGCTTCACTTTTACGTTACCACGTTCGGAAAAATACCACTGGTATTGTGTCGCTAACTCTGTTGTTTGCTCCGGTTTAAGCCCAGTATTACCCGCTTGGTTTCGGCCATCGCCCGCATCTACACTGCGCGCAAAATCAGAGAAGTTGAGTTGACTGACACGATGTTCCGCAAGCCAATTTAGACTAGTGCCCTTTTTAGGTGTCCAACTTGTTTGCCAGCGAGGTTTCCAATACGACAGTGACTGGCTTTCATCTTCCGCAGCATCCACATCAATTTTTGATGTTTCATAAGTAAGACCAAATTCACTTGAGAGGCTGTGTGAGTGTGTATAGCTGATATCTGCAAAAACCTCAGCTCTCAGTTCGGCAACATTCGTAACTTCTTTACCGCCCTGCGCAATCAAGTCAACTTCGGATTGCATTCTGTTCTCTGCCACTTCAATACCTAATCGAGGTGCTATACTTTCCTTCTTTTGAGCCTCTAAAGTACTTCGCAGTATAAGTTCAGTTTTCAGTTCTTGCTGACGCCATAGCGCCACATTCTCAGCCAGTGAAAGCTGATCGAAAGTTATATCATCATTGGCATATTGCTTGTCATCAACAACAAAAATGCCCATATTTTGCCATCGATACGAAGCCAAGTTCAGTGTCCAATCTACGCCCAGCTCTGCATTTTTAGTCGCATTGTCCACATTAAGTTCTCGGATAGTTTCGCCCATATGACCGAACTGCGATGAAGCATCATAACGTGTCGTATCGCCAAGATAATTTTCTCTGCCCACTTTACCAGTCAGTACAATCTCGTTTTGGCCCTTTGATTGCTTAAGTTGACCAGTAAACTTCAGATTTTCCGTCTCTTCATCTAGCACTTCGAATGCTTGGTCAGTGACTTTACCTTCCCGGTTGAGCTGCCTGATTTGCGCGGTGCGGTAGCCAGGCGAGCCACTGGCCTCAAGTCCCACAGAAGTATCCCAGCCTTGCCATTGCGTGCTCAATTGCAAAGCGAGTTTTGGCAACACACTACCATCATAAAACTGTGTTAACTGCCCCTCTACCGTACCACTGGTTTTAGACTGGATTAAGATCACATCTGCAACCATGACTTTTCCAGAGGTCACTAGCGGGATTTTGCTACCACGATACACATTGATTTTGAGAACTTGATCTGCACTAATTCTAGATAATACGTTGTCTAGGGACTCTGATTTGACCACAGGTCTTGCACCATTGACGAGTACATTACCCACATTGCCGCCAAATCCCCTCGCCGAATCAGTGTTTTCAAACGCGAAGCCTGGCAGTCTGTAAACCATATCCAAAACCGTCTGAGGGTTGTACTGACTGAAAAACTCTGCATTAAAACTCCGTTGCTCTATACTGTCGGCGCTTTGGCTCGCAGCCACATGCCAAGTTGGCAAAAGTGACAAGCATATGGACACAAATAACATTGCAGCCATTGGTGCGCATTTGATTAACTGGGTAATGTCCAGTTCATCATAAAGCTCCTTGATGGCCTCTCTCTGATATGGAAACCATTTAGGGTCGTGTTCATTGTTAGGAATGGGTGCAGTGTCTTCTGCGAATGCCAAAAAATGCTCCAAATGTTGATGTGGTTGTATATTGAACCCCAACGCCCGATTAAAGCCTCGATGCTTTTCCAAATAAAATTCCTTTGTACAACAAAGCGACTCGCTATGTAGCCACGCGTTAATTTGATTGTCTGATGCTATGTATTGCCAAAACTCTTGTTGGCTAGGAAAAAAGAAAAACGGTTGTGACAGCCCTGTTGCATCTAAATTATGTTGTCTCAAATACGTATATTGAATTTCAAGCCAGCGCTTTGACACCCAAGCCTGCGAATTGGGCCAGTTCATGACGTAGTCGCAATTTATTAGCCCTGCAAGCCTTTCTTCAAACCATGTCGATAATTGAGTGCCTTCCTCGTAGGGTAAGAAGTGAATAATATTTACACTGATAAAAAGGTTTTCAATGGGCAGTGTATCGGGGTGATATACGATGATCTCTTGGGGTTTCACGGTTTGCTTTTCAAGCAGTACAAGCGCACGCTTAAATTGAGAACACTCTGTAATATGCAACACACAGCTCAATTCAACAACGCTGGACTCTTCAACATTAAGGGGGAGCGATCCCGTATATTGCGAAAAATGCGCTTGTTTTACTTGGTTATAAAAACAAAGATCTTCCTTTATCCAATCGGGAGTCGAGACTTTTTGCCATGCACTGGCCTGAATGAGCTTACCACTGACGAAGCTCCAAGTATTATTGAGATGTCGTAGATAAACAAAATGCGCGTACCCATCCACTGCAAAAAGGTTGGCGCCAGCACTGATCATACACTCCATAAAGTCAGCATCTTCGCGAAGTGAGCTGTCTTGGTAGTCTAGTCTCCCTTCGCACCAGTACTCGCGTTTGAATACCAAAGTGCCCCCTGCAATACCGCGTCGAAACATGGCATCAAATAAGCATTCATCCGCTTGCCAAAATTGAGCGCGCCAAACATCAAAAAACAAATGATTTTTTAGACCTGTAATATCAGCCTTGCCTTCAATAATCGGCTCTAATTGAATGGCTAAGCGTTCACTTGAATACCAATCATCATCGTCCCATTGGGCGATAAAAAGACCTGTCGCATGCTTTGTTCCAAGGCTTCTCTTATATCCAATTGAGGCATTCTCTGGCGCTTGAATTAATTGGATATTATCTTGTGCGGGAAGTTTGTCGGGCAAATCGCTATTCTGTTCATAGACAATGACCAATTCCTTGTTGCCATAACTTTGTCTGTTAAAATAATCGATGCTCTGCAACAAGTAGTGAGCACGTCTGCAGGTTGGCATAACACAGCTCACTAACGGTAACACTTCGTACTGCGCTTGAGATTGTATCATGATACGCACCTTTGGCTATGCAACCACTCCTTGAGTTCAAACCAGATAGGAATAAGCGCCTGTTCCGCTTCACACAGTTGCACAATACGCTGGTAGATTTGATCACCCGTTACTGATTTCGAACGACATGATAGACGCATCAACACCTCCACTTCTTTCCAACTCTTGGCCAGATGTGGCAAAACTTCTGTCATAGGTGAACATATGTGCTTAAGTGTGGGGTCAGGAAAATCGTGTTGTAATGCCATCAACCAATCAAACGTACTGGCACGCTGCAAAGAAAATACCCACAGTCCCGGCACTACATAAGGTCGCTCCATAGTTTGTAAACATGAAATATACGCTAAACACTCAGATACAGCGGATACCCCGACGTGCGCTTTATCGGAAGTCAGCCCTGCAATATTTTGCTCGACTTGCTTGATTGCCCAATCCAGTGTCAATGGACTAGCCGGCCCAACTTGATCTAACTGGTAAACACGCACACACCCTTCATGGGCAAGTACATTTTGGAATGAGAGTTGATAATCCGATGCACTAATATAGACATCTTGCTTAAGCGCGTCATCCACCATAAATGACCCGGACGCCTCATCATAAGATTTGAAAGTCACTATGTGGTAGCCATAATGTTTATGGTAGTCTTCAATGCGATAAGGCACATGCTTAGCACTAAACTCGCAAATGACTCGCTGACTTTTGGCAAGCTGCGCTGCTAAGTATTGATCTAATGTTTCTTGTTTTGAGAAAGGTAAGGCAATGACTTTAAGCCCATACAATGCCAAAAGTTTATCACCCACATAACCCGAAAGCAGATTGTCTTTAAGGGCATAATACTGTCTGTCTTCATATCGACCAAACAAGACATCCAAGCCCTTTTTTTGTTTGCAATCAAAATAATATGAATGCTCTCCAAATAACCGTGCCATGTTTGGTATTGCAAACTCTTTTCTCGCTTCAAGTTCGATTGCCATAAAGAGACAATCAGGCAAACTCGAATGCCAAGCCTGTGTTGTATTTGCGACGCCCATTCCTATGGCATCTTTATCTGTTACTCCTTGCCCCTTTGTTAATTTCATACTCCACCATTTCCTTGTTGCCTTTTCTAATCCTCACCTATTTCTAATCACGACCGTACGAAATGGTGGCGCATTGCGATGCGCCACCTTTACTGATACTTAAAACTTATAGATTCGATTGATTTTCTATATCAGCCAGCTCAATCCGCCCTGGGCGGCGTCTGTCCGGAGATAAGGCTCTCAACTCAATGTTTTTGCCAGCCTTTAAATCCACAGGAGCGGTGTACTCTAGCCAGCTACCGTTACCAATGCGATATTGGATAGGTAGCCCCGGTATGATAGTCGACGCATGTAGCTTATTGTCGATCACTTTACTAACTACATTAGGGATACGATAAAACACACCTAACTTATCGAATTTTTCAAGCTCTTTGTGACCAACAGCATGAATAAAGTCCTGCCACTGTCTGTCGCGTAACGCACGCTTCTGAGCAGTTAAAAAATTCGTCGTATGGTCATACTTTTCACCCGCATAGTTGTATGGCACTTCCCAACTCGCGCGGTGCCATGCTTTTTCTGCAAGCGCGAGTAAACGTGGAAATAGCATGTACTCAGCAAGGTGATCTTTACGAATAACTTCAGACCACAAGTGACCTTGAATCCCTGTCACACGGAACCCTTCAGGTAACGGTTGGTGTACGAACTTACCATTTTCATCGACCTGTGTACGGTCATCAGCTACGTAGTTGCGACCGATGGTATCTTTCTTAAATTCAGCGTTGGCTGGCAAATTATCTGGCATAAACTCGAAGATAGTTTGACTGTTGGTACGTCTAGAGCCCCATTTATAGCCACTCTCTTTAGGATCAAGCTCATAAGGAAAATCTAAATATGTAACATCAGGGGTTGCAAGGATAATGTCCCAGCCACGTCTGGCATGTGCACTCACAACTTTGTGCGCATTTTGTGGCAAAGTCGCCCAAACATATGACGCCACTTTATTTGGCATCTTGTCCTGTCTCGTTTCAGACAGGCCATCATTCCACCCCGCAACTTCTATTCCTTTCGCCGCGATCATTCTCGACACACGCTCTATAAAGTAACCCGTCAACTCTTCGACTTCGTGTACATCATTTGATTTATCCGCGATGAATTGTTTACAAGCCGGAGATTCAATCCAAGCGCCCGCAGTCTCATCAGCACCGATGTGATAGATATTTAACGGTGAGCCGGCTTTTTTGTGCTGATTAGCCACTTCCGAAATCACTTTGTCTACAAAGGCGTAAGTTGACTCCATGCACACGTTCAACGTGTTGTCGTTGTAGTGTTGGATAGAGCGGTATTCAGTCACATCCTTAGGGTCGCTCACTAGATACTGTTTTGCAGCGGCATGCTCACCTTGTTTAGTCAGCGTATAGAAACGCTTTTCCATTGCTTTTACAGCTGCACGAGAGTGGCCTGGCATATCCAATGACGGGATAACCTCAATGTGATGTTGCTTAGCAAAGTTCAGAATTTCCTGATAGTCACTCAAAGAATAATAGCCATCACGACCCGCATTCAAAGCCGACCCTAATTGTGGCTGTAGGCAATCTTTATCATCCAAATCAATACAACGATGAGATGACAACTCGGTTAGTTCAGGCAGGCCAGGGATCTCAATTCGCCACCCTTCGTCATCTGCCAAATGGAAATGTAATTTATTTAATTTGTACGCTGCCATTTTACCGAGAAGGCGCAGCACAAACTCTTTTGAGCGAAAGTTTCGCGCCACATCCAAGTGTAAACCTCGGTACTCGTATCTAGGTTCATCCACCACCTTAACCGCTGGCACTTGCATGGTATCTAATGACAGCAAACTTGCCAGCGATTGAAGCCCATAGAAAGCGCCTTCGCTGTCTTGCGCTTCAATAAATACTTTGCCTTTTCGCGTATCAAGTTGATAGCTGCCCGCCATGCCCTGTGCAGTGCCTGAGACTTTCACGATGACCTTAACGCCCTCATGGCTTTGCTTTGCGCCCAATTCAGCCAAGCGAGACAAAGCCGCAGCCACCTCACCATACTCTACACCGACAAGATGTACATTGAGTCCTTTTTTAAGGTCAAGGGGTGCTGACCTTTCAAATACCTCGATGGCATTAGGTGTGGGTACAATGGCATGTTTAACCGAGTCAACGGGATAGTTATCAATGGTATACTTCTCAAATAAAGCCGCCGAAGTATGCTGCCCATATTGGTCTTCAGGGTGAGATTTCATCACACTTTCACTGTCACTGACGGCAGCATAAGGTTTAATCTCTAGCCCAGTATCCGCTTCAATATACGATTGCGTACTTTTGATGACCTTGGGGTCTAATCCGTCTGCGGTCAAAATATAATTTGGCATCAGTTCGCCTTCATTTAACAACGAACTGCCCACCCACATCTCGATAACTTGGCTTTCACCCGCTTTGAAGCCATTAAATGCTTGATTGGGTGCAATATGGTTCAAGTCGCCATTAAAATGACGCAAAGTAAGCTGCTGACTTTTGGTCTCTGAGGAAGGGTATACCTGACTGTAAAGGATTTTCCAGCCATCAACATTCACAGTGAAAGGGCTAGTGAGCTCTATTTGAGCATGATAACAAAACTCTGCTGTTGAACCAGGACATTGCTCTGGCATGTTACTTAACAAACGATACTTCACATCTAATGTATCGGCTAATCTGTCGAGTTGCTGTTGATTTATTTTGGTTAAGCTGTTGTTTGCCCACACTGGGCTTGCCAACATAATTGAAGGCAACAACATAGCTACAACACGTCCTGTTAATGCTCTTTTATGTACACGCATAAGTCAGATCCTGCTTTATCATTTTAATTTAAAACATTAAATTGGCTAAAAAATAGCTAAACCAAATCAATCTAGTGGTTTTATAAACTTGTTTCAATTTCAAAACATTCAAGTTCCTTGAATAATTTAGTTAATGACAACAAAGTGTTAAATTGCATCCACGTTCGCTCTTGGGATATAACTGCCACACCGCATTTTTAAAGAGTGGTGACAGATTTCAGACCAACTCTTGGTCGCCAACATATCGATCCATTGATCTGAATACTTGTTCATTAAGTAGGCAACATTTCCTTTGGCCTGTTGCTCTTTGTTTTCGATGTCTTTCTCATGGGGGTAATGAATTGTTAAAAGCGATTGATCTAAAACAAATTTACAGCCGTGGTGATAGAGGCGATAACCGAGGTCAACATCTTCTCCACCCCATGCACAAAAGTTCTCATCATAACCACCCACACGCTCTACATCACATCGTGAAACACTGATGCAACTTGTCCAAAAGACCACCCATGGCGCATTAAACAGCGCTAAGTCGTAATCAAACTCAGCAAAAAATCGGCCTCGACAATCCATTAATTGATGATTTTTTGAGAACAATTCAAACACAGTACTTATGTCGTTTTCTGCCACAGTCGATTTGATGAGATCACACTCACTCAACTCCACAGCTTCAATCCCATAAGACATGCCAATTAATACTAAGTTGTTTGTTTTATTGTGACGATCGAGGTGACTGCTCAATAGCAATGGGTGGGCAAGCATGCCACAATCTAGAAACAGTACAACATCAAAGCATGCTCTGGACAGCCCTTTGTTCCTAGCTTTTGCGACCTGAAATCCCTCATCTGGTTGGTACAAATAATGAATATTCGCACTACCTTTATATGCAGCAACCATCTCACCTGTGCCATCACTTGAACCGTCATCTACGATGATCACTTCATAATTTTTCGTGTCTAATATCTGGTTGCAGAGTGAATCCAAGGTTCTTTTTAGGAGCTCTCGGCGGTTATAAGTTGGGATAATCACCGAGATGCCTGTTCCTTTTTTTATAGTGCCAATATGATTTTTATTCATTTATGTACCTATCACTCCTTTAGCCAATACCAAAACCGAACTTTAAACGATGTAAACAAACATACTTTTTGGCACTTTATCCTCCCCCACTTTCATACGTTGAGATAGCGCGTCGCCATCCCCAGCAGGTCAATAAGAATAAAAACAATGGTGCCAAAGCACCCCAAATCATTTCTCCTAAGCTTAACTGCCCCATAATTGCCAAAGGCGAAAAGTTAGTGATCAAAAAAATGGGGAAAAACACAGTGCCTATGATTTGTATAGGTGAAGGAAAAATACGATGAGGTAAATTATTAAAGTCCCACAAAGCCCATATCAAGCTATGAAACGCGGATATATTGTGTAACTTGAATGCTAATAACAGTGGCAATGTAAATACACAGTACATAGTCAGAACACCAAGCACTGCATACAGCAAATATAACCCGACATGGAGTAAATCAAATGCGATTCCAGATGCGTACCATCCATACCCCACTAATCCAAGCCCAACGATAACATTCGGTATGACCATCCAAGTCTCAACATATTTTAGCGTCGCTAAGAATTGAGCCGATACCGGTTTGGTCAATATGAGGTCAAACTCCCCTTCAATAATCTGCCTGTCAAATGCCATGATATTGAACTGCAACATGGCCACAAAAAAGACGGTCATCAAAATGAATGTGCCGATAAATAAATATAAGCTCTGAGGTGCAAACCCTGAAATGTGCACACCAGTATCATGAATGATATAGGCATACAGCAACTTAACGCCTAGATATCCAATCTCAACAAGTAGCCCAAGTACAATATTGACTCGATATTCCAACTGGCGCATGGCGTTGAGTTTAATGAGTAGCGCATAGATTTTTAAATGCTTCAGAAACTGCTGCCACATAGCTAGCCCCCTAATGCGAGATAGGAGCGACTGCCTCGTCGCCACACCACGGTGGACAACAGGAATAACCCGAGGGTCCAAAACAGTTGCAACACTAAACCTGACAGCACTTGTTCAGTACTCAGTACACCCATCAGCGTCTGTAATGGAAAATATATAAGGTATTGAAATGGGAGTAAGCTAAGGTAATATTCGAACGAGGTCCCAAAGACACTCAGCGGCACCACCCCTCCAGACAGCACTAGACTGATTACTCGAACTGACTCAAACAAAGCCCATACTTCATGGAGCCAAAATGCCGTCAGGCTCAGTAAATAAAAAAGCATAAACTGTAAAAAAAAAGCGCCGACAGCTGAGAGTAAGAACAGGGCAACATGAGTCACATCAATTGATAGCGCCCAGTATGTCGTAGCAACCCATAAAGCAACCGCCATCACGATTAGCGTCGTAACAAAGTAGCCCAAATTAGTGCCAACAAACACACTCAGCCGGTAACCAAAATACGACAATGGCTGTACGATAAAACGATTTAAACCGCCGCTTTTAATATCTTCAGCCATGTCATACTCAAACCCTGTACGCAGGGCTTGCGCCATCAATGCAGCCAGAACGACATAACTGAGCATATCGGAATAAGACAAGCCATATAACTTGTCTGCTTGAGTATACGTATAAATTGATTGCCACAACATCCACTGTAAAATGATAGGGAACGCCGCTGCCAGAATAGTGACTAGATAATTAACGCGATAAGTTAGCGCTTTTTGCAACCCCATACCTAGTAACCACATGTACTTATTCACGCTACTTGCCCTTGACGCTGGTACAAGCGCTCCAAACTGTCTTCAAGCGGAGGCGCGGTTATTCGTACATCTTTCACCATGATGTCTTTGAGCAGTTGCTGTAAAACCTCATTTGCGACCCCATCATTCACTTCAAGTTCGGCGCGATGAACTTCATTACTGATCACTTTGCCATACCGACTGAGAAGCTCAGACCGTAGTGCTGATTCACTCTCAATATGGATCCGCCGCAATCCGCCCAAGCTATCTTGTAAATTTGCAATGCAATCATCGAAAATGAGTTGGCCATTTTGAATAACTAATACCCGCTCACACAATGCCGATATGTCTGCCATATTATGGCTGGTAAGCAATATTGTGAGATTATCTTCTTTTACAAGCTGCTGTAAGAATCGCATCACAGCACGCTGTGACAAAAAGTCCAAGCCAATGGTCGGTTCGTCTAAAAACAATAACTCAGGCCCATGCAACAAAGCAGCAATCAGCTCCATTTTCATTCGCTCCCCCAAAGACAGGCGACGAACTTGAATGTCCAACAAATGAGAAACACCTAAAACTTCTGACAAGCGACTCAGGCGCTGGCGAAAAAGTGGCGTTGGAATTTCATAAATGCGCTGACATAGGGCAAAACTGTCTATGGCTGGTAAGTCTGGCCACAACTGATGCTTTTGCCCCATCAAGATAGAAAATCGCTTTTTAAACTGATCCTCTCTATCGCTAGGGGTATGACCCAACACCTTCACCTTCCCTGTGGTTGGGTGCAAAATCCCTGAGAGCATTTTCATCGTCGTTGTTTTACCCGCCCCATTAGTTCCAAGAAAAGCAACCACTTGACCTCTTTCGATATTAAATGAAACATCTTTTACCGCTTCTTTGAATTCCACCTGCCGCTGCCATAAATTTTTGAATGATGCGGATAATCCTTGAGGTTTGCGGTAGAACTTAAAGGTTTTGCTCAGTCCTTCGACTTCGATAACATTCACAGCTTTCCCTTAGCGTTTATTCGGGTCGGCATAGTAACGCGCACATGAGCCGCAGATAGGAAACAACCCGCCTTCCCCTCTCAATCCTCTACGTAATTGCTGCATCCTATGGCCACGCCAAATCTCTTGCACTGATTGCTCATTCACATTGCCGATAGCGTAGTCATAGAACGTATGGCAGGGTGTCACATCACCATTGGCTGCTACTTC
Organism: Pseudoalteromonas luteoviolacea; assembly: GCF_001696455.1. Lineage (GTDB taxonomy): Bacteria > Pseudomonadota > Gammaproteobacteria > Enterobacterales > Alteromonadaceae > Pseudoalteromonas > Pseudoalteromonas luteoviolacea_C. The sequence goes on along the minus strand of NZ_MAUJ01000016.1, from coordinate 48,695 downwards.
CATATAAATCCACGGAAAATGACACTTGTCTCGACGGTCCTCAAGGTTTTGGTAATCTTTATTGAAGTAAGCGCGGTAATTGTTCGCTGATATAGTTTTGGGATAACAGACAAAGTAAATGCCACGCTTTTGGCACTCCTTTTCTACCCAAGCGATTTGTGATTCAATCGCCTTAAAGTCCATCATCGAAAATTGATGTAGTGGCGCGACCATCCCTTCAGCACAAGCCGTATCTGGGACATCGAATAAGCGCTTGAACAAACGACGATGCTGTTCGTGCTCATCCTCAGTAGCGAAAGTTTGAAACTCTATACTGATATGATCCACTTTATCTAAATCGAGGCATTGCTCAAAAAAACCTTGGATATAAAGATGCGTAAGCGGCGTAACGATGAAGGTGTAGCCAATCTTCGGCTCTTTTAAACCTCGACTTTCACGTAGCTCGAAAAGGGTTTCAACACCTTCTTGAACCGTTTCATAAACCCCTTCCCCACGCTGCTCATCGTTAATGTGCTGGGGGCCATCCAGAGATACCCAAATCCGATTGGGCGCAGACTCCAGAAGCTTTTCCGCTTTTCGTTTTAAAAACATGCCATTGGTGGGAATATCCACGCGCGCGCCGCCTTTGCGAATGCGATGAACCACCTCATCAAACCACGGATACATCATAGGCTCACCGCCAAATAGCGCGAAATACGGCTTTACCGGTAAGCATTCATCGATCACTCTAAACACGACGTCTTTTTCTAGCCTATCGAGCTTTTTTCCATGATAAGCGCCATTCTCTCCCCACTCGTAGCACATTTTGCAACGCAAGTTGCATGCGTCAGTGAGCTGCAATGTCACCCAAAGGGGCAGTTGATTTTGTAGTATGTTCGTCATGTTTTCACCCAGTGCTATACAACAGAGTACATTTAGAACAAACAGGCATCAGGCCACACTGTACCTTTTCTCTAAATGCATTAAACGCGCGCCCTTGCCAAATATCTTTAAGTGGCAACGCTTGAAGATTACCCACCTCTAATTCAGGGAAAAACTTACAACTAGAGACTGTGCCACCAGGCAATACATCGATACGATGCGTAATTGCAGCGCAGTTGCGTTTCCCTTCAGCTGGTATCGTTCCTCCCAAGACAAATGGCTCCACTTCTTCCATGCTGAGATCGGGATGAAAACGCACTCGACAAGGCCAAGTTTGCTCAGTTATTTCACCGAGCTCGCGCTTCAAAGCAGGGATATTTTTTGGCGCAATTTTGTGGGTATAGCCGTGCCAGCTGGCTTTACTGAAGTCATGTATGTATTTGGCTCTGTATGGCAAGTGCGTTTGCACCCAAGTATCCATCTGTTCCGCCACTTGTTCTGGCATATACCAGGGAAATACAATGTAGATACTGTCTATCCCTAAGTCAGAGAAATACTCGATAAAGTCTGCTAGCTTACCAACAATGGCATCATGCAAAGTCAGACAAATAGATACCTTGCCATGGTACTGGCCGTTTTTTCGTAGTTGTAACAAGGTGGTGATCCCTCTTACGACCTTCTCAAATACACCTTTTCCTCGGATCGCATCGTTCTCAGCCTCGAGACCATCTAGACTCACTAACATGGCCAAATGTTTTGACATTTTCAGTAGATGCGGCAGATGCTTTTTAATTAACATGCCATTCGTACAAATAGTTAGCCACCTCGGATGCTGCGTGAACAACTCAGCAAGCTCGACCATTTTGGTATACATGAGCGGCTCACCACCCCAAAGATAAAATGCACTTTGACTCGACTCAGTTTGTTTCAACAATTTCTCAATCAAGCCGATATCAACTTCATCACGAACTTGCTGCTTTTCCATATGGTGATGGTAGCCGTCATCATTCCATTCGAAACAATGTGCGCAACGTAAGTTGCAGGTGTTATTCATTTTAATGCCGACTTGATCAGGGACTTCTTGCGCACCAAAAACACCGCTGTCATTTTGTCGCTTTAAACGTGAAATATTCTTAGCCCGCAGCTTGAGTCTGGCAAACTCTTCACGGGTGATTTTTTGCTCAGTTGCAGGTCTCATTGGACGCTCCAAAAATCGGTGAAACTCCAGAATGGTTCTGTAAGTTGTGGTGTAACTCTTGCAACAAAGCAAACGAATACCCGCTGTCTTGCCACTGTTCAAAAGTCACGGCAAACCCCATCGACAACCAAGTATTGGCGTTTTGTGTTTCATAGTCGCCATACGCAGGTAACAGCACCAAAGGTGTCGCAAAATTGAGACTATCTAGTAAACTCGCCCCACCCGGTTTGGTAATGATGGCGGGCGCACTTTGAGCTAACTGCTCAAAGTTGATGTTCAATGGAGGGCCATTTGAATTTGCCTCTGGCAAAATCGTCAGGTCGGGTAGTTTGTCGAGATTTTCCCACGGACAATAATTGGGATCGGTTGTGAGTATGCGTTGATATAGTGATGAAACAAGCGTTGTATCTGCGGGTAAAATCATGTCGCTATAGATAGCCTCACGATTAAGCAATGTGTTCAAAGTCGATAACCCCCCCATTTGCCAGCCGCCGCCATGACAAAGCACCCTTGCTGTTCGTGATTGCCAATCGAGGGGTTGCTCAACAGGATACAATGTGAAAACACGGCTGCTGTCTTTTTGATATAAATAGATATCCCTGACCGATGCCCGCACTGCCTGACTATGCGTGTTAGCATGCAGCCAAGAACTGGAAGGCACCGCATCCATATGGATCGCATCGATTGTTGTTACCGGAGAATATCCCGCCCCCATTACAGCCAGCATAGAAAGCCAAAACCCACTAAATACAATACAGCGCGTAAATTTCTCTTGCTGCCATATGTGCATCATCGTGTCGAACTTATCAGGGTCGATAATGCTTTTTAGGTCGATCCCCCCTTGCTCCACAACTTTTTGTAGTAACAATGCTTTTCGAAAGTTTGCTCGGCAATGACTACGCGTTTGCTGATGCTTACTCAATGCACACTCATCAAATAACTGCTCTAGACAGTACAAATGCGTTGCCGCTCCCTCAGAGCGTAAGTAAGCTCTTAGCCTGACCGCTGGGGCAAAAGATCCCAGCCCACTCGATGCCGTTAAGATGAGTATGTTTTCTCCACGCCAGCTGCTCATAGCAAAGAAGCTCCGACTTCAGATAAACATAAACTCAACGCCTCGCGATAATACTCACTACTTTGAGCGCCGCATTCAAGTTGCACCCAACGTCCTTTCGCTAAATTTGAGTCTGTTGGCAATAACAGGCTCGCAGTGGTCAAAGGCACAACCCCGTCTGCAGCGCCCTCTTCAAATAGTGTGCCCTGCTTGGACAGCTTACTCAGTATATCTTCTAGCTGTATTGCTGACTGATATTGCACATCGTACTGACGCAGTCGAATAGGCCCATTCAGTGATAGCTTTTGTTGCCATCGCATCGCGATACTGCCCATAGATTCACGAGCATTGACTTCAATAACTGGATAAACAGTGCCATCTTTAAGTATTGCTGAGTCAACACAAACAGGCCCAAAGTAGCCATGCTTAAATAGCGCAGACAGAAGTAATCGCACATGCTCGAAATAGTGAGACCGCTCGATGGTGTGCATCAATGCACTGCAACTGAGGTCAATTCCGGCAAATCTAAAACCGCTATTAACAACTTGGCACAAGCCAAGAAATCGAATTTCGCCATCCCCATCAATGCACCACTGACTGGAAAAGTCTATTTCAATATCTAACCATGGTTGGGCAATCAGCCCCCCATGCTTACCACTGTCAATTTGCTTGTGAAAGTGGCGCTGCAACCGCTCAGTGATACGTGATTCTTTAACCAAATATGCACCTTTGCCCGATACACCAAATGCTTCTTTTAAAACATACGGATAATCCAGCTCATGCAATTTATGCAGATCTTTGTCTTGATCAATTACAATGCCTGCACAGGGGATCTCCATATGTTGGCATAGCTGGGTTATCGTCGACTTGCTGTTGGCAAATTGAACGGCCTTCAGATCAGGCAATGTCTGCTCACTAGCAGTAGGTGCATTGGATAAATATGCATATGGCGTCTGGAAGTGCGAAGATAAGAGCACATTCACTTTTGAAAAATGGCAGTATGACTCACTAGACTGAGCGATTAATGAGAATACATTAGGCCAAGATGGTGTGTTTTCTGCCAGCCATGCTTCAGCACTGTCAAACACCGATTGGATGCGATAGTGCCCACCCAAACTTATATGGTATTCGTGCAATGCTTGGCATTTGGGTGTCATGGTCAACGCAATATCTTCGCTCCTTGCCGGCACAAACATTTCGTCCAGCAAGGCTAAATGCAATGCGCTTTTGGCACCCATAGGCGAAGGCAGAGATAAATTGTTTGCACAGTTCCAGCTTGCTTCTGGATCTAAATGCGCCCAATACACATGACCCTGCACAATTTACGCCTCTGTCACACTATGAGAGCGAATATATTCGACCAAACGCTTAGCCGAAGTGAGATTATCAAAGTCAAACGCATCAAAATCGACCTCAATATCAAATTGACTTTCTAGTTCCAGCATAAAGTCAACGATATCGAGTGAATCAATGCCAAAGTCTTCTATAAAGTTACTTTGCTCTGTTACCTGCCCCGCTAGGCTAGGATCATTTTTCACAGTGCACAGTAACTCATTAATTTCAGACAAGTAGTTTACTTTTTGCGCTTCCATTGTTTTTTTCTATTTTGGGTAGACTATTTAATAGACTTAAACGACTGCTGCACAATTTTCAATCAAAAATATCACATGTAGAACACATTATTTACAATAGTGGAACTTAAGTAAGTTTATTACTCGTCAAAACGGGAACTTATGAAATACAAGCCAACAAAAACTGCAAAAATAACAATAAAAAAATTAGGTAATTTTATGAGTAAAGATGGCTTATCCGGGTCAACCGATATGATAGCCACCATCTATACGTAGCGTATCACCCGTGTGATAACTTCCTGCACCTGACATCAAATACACAACCGCTCCGACCATTTCTTCGGCTGACGCCCAACGCTTTAAAGGCACTCTTAACCTTTTTATTGACTCAAACTGCCGCCTATCTTGCTTAATATCAGTATTCATCTCGGTGTCGACCCAGCCAGGCATTATGCAATTTACGTTGATCTTATGTGGTGCCAACTCAATGGCCAATGCCCGACAAAGACCTTCAATACCAGCTTTTGCGCTGCTGTAATCGGTGAAAAGCGCATTGCCATGCAGTGCGGCAAGACTGGAAACGGCAACAAGACGCCCCTCTCCTTGTGCTTTAAGTGGTTTAATCGCTGCTTGAAAGGTGTTCATTGTGCCTTCTAAATTGGTATTGAATGCGGCGCGCCAAGCCGTTGCATTCACCTCATCCAGCGCACACCCTGCACCGCGAACCCCGGCATTAGCAATGCAACCATACAAGCCACCAGCCCATTCCTGTGCCTGCTCAAATGCAACTGAGACACTTTTTGTGCAGGTCACATCACACTTAACCGCAAGTACACGATCACTGTCTGGGGAGATGGCATCACAGGCTCGTTGGCTCCGAGCGTGGTCTCTTGCCGCGATGATAACTTTCGCACCATACTGATGAAGGCCTTTTGCCAAGGCAAAACCGATGCCTCTGTTTCCACCTGTCACGATGACGGCTCGGTTATCTAGATCAAATAAATTCATTTCCTTCGAGATCCTTTTAATCATTTGTGTGCATTATTAATTCACAGATCGGACTTAGGAGAAAGTGAGAAAATGTATTTTTCTATCTTATTACGCGCAAATGCGGCGAAAGATGGAAATATCGTCGTGGTGATTAAAGGTAGGAAGAGAAGTGCAGCGGTACACAGCCATGGTCTACCGCTGCCAGAAACACCATACAGGGCTACCCGCCAAACAACCCCTTAAATTTGTCCTTCAACTTATCTTTAATCGTGTCTTTTGCTTTATCTTTTGCCGCACTGCTTAGATCTAAGCTAGTTTCAACTTGATGAAATGGCCCTTTAATACGTGCAGGCACTTTAAATCCAGTGCTGGTATCTTGACTGCTTTGACCCTCTATCGTATCTACGATCCCTGTTACTACGCGATAGTCAACAAAGGTTTTAGGGAGATCCACAGTGCCCGATCCCGTGACCCGGATCAACGGACTCGCCAACAACAAATCGGTATTTTTACCCACCCCTTGATTAAAGCTAAAGCTGCCTGTCAGTGCAGAGAAATCGGTTTTTTGCTCCGGATCAAAATCAGCATTAATGCCCTCTGATAAACCTGAGAAGTTGCCTTTAAGCATTTCTTGGCCTTTGCGTACCATCTCAGCTAAGTTTGCGCCTTTTACACCACCATCTTTAAATTCAAAAGCTAATTTCCCGCCAAGTCGCGAAACAAACTGCTTCTGACTGACACCTTGAGTATTTAGATTCCAATTGATACTGCCCTTACCTAACACTTTGTCAAAGTCGACGGCATCCGTGAGAAGCGGTTCAGCATTGATTGCTTTCAGTGCAAAGTTTGTTTCAATTACATAGGGTTTTTTCGCCGCATTGACTGCTATTACACCGCGTCCACTGCCTTCATAAGCATTAAACTTATCCAGTGAAACCCGCGCTTTACCCTGCGCGAGTTGAACAGATAACTGGTTTTCACCCAGTGTAATTTTACGTGCTTTTAATCCTGTAGAGCGGACTTGCAACCTCGCATCAAGTTGATTCAGTGCAGAAAGGTCAATTTCTGTATCATCCCAAACAATAGGTTGCGCTGGCGTACTTTCTTGTTCGGTAGGCGTCTCCTCAGCGACCTTCACAGGCTCTGGCAAATACGGGTTCAGGTCGAGCATGCCCAAATCAACATCTGCACTCACCGACAGGCGTTCTTTCAAGTGAACACGCGCATTGCCTTCTATCTTCAATGCATCCAACTCAGCGCTCAATCGACTCAAAGTAAAGACACTGTCAGCAAATTGCATCTCACCGTTTATTTTGAACTGATTGAATGCATTGTCTTTCGCATCTAATGGAATATTTTGCCATGCTGTAAGTGCTTTCACCGAGTCGCCCGAGACCGTTAACTCACCTTTAAAACGTTTAGCCTGCTCAACTACCTCACCCTTAAAGTCTACATTAACTAACTCATTCTTCAGTTTTTTGGAGAATTTGAAGTCTTCACTTTGAATGGCTTTAGCTGGATTATCTACTGCCAACTCTAATTCAAAACGCTGTGCTTGATAGCTAATCGCTCCGCGGATCGCCAGAGGCTGGTGCAATGAAGGCAACATCACGCTCAAGTCCAAATCCGTTACTTTTTGTTCACTGTTCGTCTGCGCGTCTTTATAAACCACAGATCCACCATATATGGCTACTTCACCCAAAGAGATATCAAATCCAGCAGGGAGCTGTGTTGCACCACTTTGCTGTCCACGCTCACTAGGCTGTTTGTCTCCAGTCGGTGCGGTTGGGAAAAGCTGCCAGTTTGGTTGTCCATTGGTGTCGACCTCGAGTAACACTTGCGGATTGTTAATCACAAAACGTTCAAGCGTAAACTCACCAGACAACAAAGATAGCCAGGGAATATGCACAGCCAATTGCTCCATTGACAGCATATTTGGTTGACTGCCCGTGGGCATGTTTGCGAACTCAACTTGATTCAGAGTGATATTAAGCTCTGGAAAAACAGACAGTTCACTGTCTCCAGAAATCGTGAGCGTTCGCCCTGTTGTTTTTTCAACTTGTGATGTTAGTTGCGAGACAATCGTCTCAGTTGGGATCAGGAGTGGCGCAAGAATTAACAACACCACTATGAACACAACAACACCCACAACACCTTTCAATATTGCCTTCATCGACAGTCCTTCCACTGAAATAAACCTCTATGCATTATCATAGCGAGGTGAATAAAAAACCACAAAAAAGTCGTAAATTCCTGTTCGACTTCGCCTCTATTCTGCGGTTACTCCAAGTTTGCAGAAATCCCCCCCCCAATTCGACCAAAGTGCGAAATAGGCCAAAACAATCACACTTACTTGTACCGAAGCAAATTGAGACAAAAAGAACAGTAAAAGCGCATTGCAACTGCGCTAGATCTAGGTATGATCCTCGCCTTTGTCAGTTTAATGATCCGTTCGCTAAACTGTATAGTCTAGATTTAAACTTAACGTTGGAGAGTTGCCGCAGCATGAAAAAGTTGCTCATATCACCGTCAAATATGGCTTTGGGCGAACAAGAAAGTCAGATTTATCAAAATATTTTAAAGCAATCTACTGAGATCAGTCTCAATCTGATGGCGGTAAAGGTTGAAAATCACCCAGAAGATTTTCTGGGCTGGTGTTATGAGTTACTTGATGTAGCAAAAAACCGCATTAATTTTGATTTACTAGATGACCATCAGTTACCAACGGTAAAAAAGCTGCAGGATATGTTGATATCTGCAATCAGCTTTTTGCAAGTAAAAACGCTGAGAATTGCACCTTGGCCTGTTGTCAGTGAGTTCATTGCCGAGCGCAAAGAGCACCTTGCGTTAGAAGAGCAACTCAAGCTGATGGAATACGTAAGTCAACTGCGTGAAACCCCGCTACAAGAAATGATTGTTGAAGATCGCTTGGCAATCGCCGGCAAGCATACAGCCAATCACGATGTCAGCGTTTATCAATTTGATGTTGAATGGTTTGCTTCAACCAAAAGCGCAAAAGGGTTCCACCAACTATTCGCTGACTTACCAGCAGAGTTTGATCAGGCCCTAGCACATATTCCTTTAGATGGCACCGTGAGCGAATCAGACTATCAAGCGTTTATGATTGCTTATCTTAGTGCATTTAACGGCAGTGATGAAAAGCCAACTTTAGCGCCGGCAACACGCTTATTGGCAATGCGCCGCCCAGACGTGTTTACGCCAATCGTAAACAATCGTTTAGATGCGTTGTGCCAAGCTTTGGGTATTACACGCCTGAATAATCGCGATTTTGAAAGGTACTGGACAGACATCGTTCAAACCATTACTAAAATGCCATGGTGTGCAATGGCAACAGCGACGAATGACTTGGAAACAGAACTCGTTAAGATTAAAGCGCTGCTCCCAACATTGTTCTATTATGCTGACAAAGACACGCCAACCTCGTCAAATTATTACAAACTATTGCATAAACCAAAGCGCACTAGCACGGCATCTGGCAGTAGATCGGTCAAACGGAGTAAAGAGTCAGCGGCAACGCTTGTTGATAGAGCCCTCAGTGATGAAAGTATTCCAGAACACATCAAGGCAAAACGTGATTCAATTATCGCCGAAGTGGAGAAAGGCCGCAGCGTTGATGAAACCATTCAATTAATGCGTACAATCTTTGGCTAAGTAACTCAGATAACCTGCATGAAAACAGTGCAGGTTATCTAAATACGCACCACCTAAGTGCAGCTTTTCGTTGCCACTCACTTGCACCTCGCCATACCCTGCTATAATTATCGTTTTCAATTTCAATCAGATATTAAAATTCTCACGCAGCTTTTTTGTACTGGCGTAAAGATTGCGTTTGCAAGGGACTGTTGACTTTTATGCTGCATCTAAAAGTTCAATGGCTCTAAGTTCAAATTACAAATTTTTCTGTGCCATATAGGAACCATTATGACAAATAAAGCTTCACTCATTGCTTGCACCTGTTTAGCCATTTTAAATTTTGATGTATTCGCTGCCAGCGGTCACAGTGTGACTGCCAATGTCGCTGCCAGTTCCAACTACTTTTGGCGAGGGCTCACCCAATCTGATGACGGCGCAGCTGTCTCTGGGGGTATCGATTACAGTAACGATTCGGGCTTTTATGTTGGGACTTGGGCATCTAATGTCGACTTTGGCGACACATCCAGCACGAGCTACGAGCTAGACTTGTATTTAGGTTTTAGCGGAGAGATCCAAAAAGTTCGCTACGATATAGGTTATATACATTACGCTTATCCTGATGCCGCAGGAGACACAGATTTTGGTGAAGTCTATGCATCACTTGGCTGGCGTAATGTTGACTTTAAGGTGAGCTATTTAACCCATGCTCAAAATGACAGTAGCACAGAAGAAGAAATGCTCTACATTGAGCTCAATGCCAGTTTTCCCGTATTTAAAGATTCTGAACTCGGGTTTCATATCGGCAACTCAAGTGGGGATACCGTTATGGAGTGGACAGGCGAAGATGATAGTTACATGGACTATGGTGTCAGTTTAAGTAAAGACGGTTATACCTTCGGCCTCGTCAAGACTGACCTTGATGCAGATGATGATATTAAGGTGTACGTCAGCTACGCGCTAGATTTTGACTTATAATGTTAAGTTGCTGCAATAGCAAAGGGCCTGCAGGCCCTTTTATGATTAAAGTTTGACGCCGATTGTGGCACTCACTTGTTTCGCCAACTCAACGGCAGACTCAGCATTCGCTGCACGGGCAAGTGCAACTCCCATTCGACGAGTCCCCTGTACTTCAGGTTTACCAAAAAGACGTACATCTGTATTGGGTGCAGACAATGCCTCTGCTACATGCGTAAATTGTACCTCTGTCGAGTTTCCTTCTACCAAAATAACACTCGAAGCCGATGGGCCGTTAAAGTGTATATTTGGGATTGGTAGCCCAAGTACAGCGCGTGCATGTAAAGCAAATTCACTTAAATGTTGCGAGATCAACGTCACCATGCCAGTGTCATGTGGTCTTGGCGACACTTCGCTGAAATACACCTCGTCACCTTTAATGAAAAGTTCGACACCAAATAGCCCGCGCCCACCTAATGCATCGGTTATCTTACGCGCTATTTCTTGGCTATGCTCTAAAGCCGTTTCGCTCATCGCTTGTGGTTGCCAGCTTTGTTGATAGTCACCATTTGCCTGTACGTGGCCAATGGGTTCACAGAAGCTCGTGCCATTTACATGTCGAATGGTCAAAAGCGTGATTTCATAATCAAACTCGACAAACCCTTCAACAATGACTCTGCCTTGACCCGCACGTCCCCCTTGCTGTGCATACGCCCAAGCCGACTCAATATCCGCATCATGCTTCACCACACTCTGCCCTTTGCCTGATGAACTCATAATCGGCTTTACAACACATGGCATGCCAATTTTATTGATGGCCGCTCTGAAGTCTGACAAATTATCAACGAATTGATAAGGAGAAGTCGCTAAGCCTAGTTCTTCGGCAGCCAAACGGCGGATCCCTTCTCGATTCATGGTTAACTGTGTCGCTTTTGCCGTGGGTACCACAGTAAATCCCTGAGCTTCCAATTCCACCAGCTTACTGGTTGCAATCGCTTCTATCTCTGGCACGATATAATCGGGTTGCTCTTGTTCGATGATCTCTGCAAGCCTTTCGCCGTCAAGCATAGATAAGGTATAACTGCGGTCCGCCACTTGCATAGCAGGGGCATGTTCATATCTATCTAATACTACAACCTCTGCACCAAGTCGTTTAAATTCAATCACGGTTTCTTTGCCCAGCTCACCGCCACCACAAAATAATATTTTACAAGCTGTCTTGCTAAAAGGTGTCCCCAGCAATTTTGTTTTCATAACTTTTCCTGATAAACGTCATCTCACAACAACATAGCCTACTTGCAGCGCATACCGTCAGTCCAGCACTATTCATCGCACTTAGAGGGAGAGTTATGAGGATTGCTTAACCACCTTGCTGCGATATACATTACCCTGCCCTAATTGTAGTTTGAGGTCGTCATCAATACTCAAGGCGCCCACCCCTTCAGGTGTACCAGTCATCACAATATCTCCTGGGTAAAGCGTAAAAAACTTCGCAATATCGGTCAGTAACTTCGCCATATTGAAAATCATGTGGGCACTGTCCCCACGCTGCTTTAACGTATCATTTTGCCAAAACTGATATGTTAAACCTGATTCAAGCATCTCCTTATTCACCGGAATAAAGGGCGTAATGCAGCCACTAGCATCAAACGCTTTGGCAGTCTCCCAAGGGTGACCTTTTTGCTTCAGTTCAGCTTGTAACGCTCGCAAGGTGAGATCAAGCCCAAGCCCCACGCCAGCAATACGGTTGAGCGGAACGGTACAACTACGGTCAATTTTTTCGCCCACCAGTAAGACCAGCTCAGCCTCATAATGATGTTCCCCAAGACTTAAATTGATCGCGGTCTCAGGGCCGAAATCACATAGTGCACTACTGGGTTTGATAAATAATAACGGTGCTTTAGGTACTGGGTTGTTGAGTTCCTTTGCATGGGCCACGTAGTTACGCCCTACACAAACAGCTTTACCCACAGGCAATGCCATGTTGACATCAGACTCCCACTTATGACGGTACATAGTACACTCCTTAAAAACGCTCTGGATTGCCCTAATAATATGATGAAAACATGTAAAAACAGAATGTTATCTATTCATACTGACTATACATCCTATTTATCACGTGGCGCATTCCAAATACATAAGTAAAGTTTTTTTGCCACTATTTCCACCAGCAAATGTTAATAAAATCGCCATAAAAGTTGAAAGCTTTATAATCACAAGTTATAAAAAGCGCTATGCAAGTAACTAGGAATCACAACCATGAAAGCCCATGACAATATCCCTTTAACCGACTTTATAGAATATACCCCAGAGGAAATGCAACAGCGTGCTGACGACAACTTAGCACTGATGAAGCGACGTCACACAATCCGTAGTTTCAGCGACAGGCCAGTCCCTAAAGAAATTATCGAGGCGTGTATTCAAACTGCCGGCTTAGCACCGAGTGGCGCAAACCACCAGCCTTGGCATTTTGTTGCGATTCATAGTAGCGACGTTAAAAAACAAATTCGAGAGGCCGCTGAGCAATTAGAGCGTTCATTTTATGAAGGCCGTGCCGGTGATGAATGGTTAGATGCCCTAAAACCGCTGGGCACTGATGCTGACAAACCTTATTTGGAACACGCGCCATGGTTAATCGCCATTTTTACTCAGAAAAAAGGCGGGATCCATAGCGAGGACAAAAATACAAACTACTACGTGCATGAATCAGTTGGCATCGCCACTGGATTTTTAATTCAAGCGTTGCACAATGCAGGATTAGCAACACTTACCCATACCCCCAAACCAATGAGCTTTTTAACCGAAATTTGTCAGCGCGACAAAGACAATGAACGTCCTTATATGTTGTTGATAGCGGGGTACCCCGCAGAAGATGCAACAGTACCAGAGCACGCGTTGGTTAAAAAACCACTTGAAGAAATTGCGTCTTTCATCTGATATGAAAGACCCACAAGAGATATTGGCTTACATGGCCAATATCTCACCGTCACTCAATCCCGATATCACCATGACTTTTTCATCATAACTTGAACCTAATCGTATTAATCTACGTGACTTCACACCACTCTCAATCACATCAACCATAGTGAGCTGCCCCGCACGCTTCACCAGCTTGCGAGGGATCAATACCCTTTTCACTCGTTGTGCTGGTAAGTACACTTCAGCATACATACCGGGCTTGATGCCTGCTGGCGTCACAACATCTAGCTTGATTAAAAATTGTCGTGCTAAATTATCTGCAACAGGCACTATCTCACTAATTTTACCACTGAGGGTACGTTCTGATGCACCGATCCTGACGGACAATTCCGCTCCCACTTGTAGTTTTCCAACCAAACTGGCCCCGACGGATGCTGTAATTTGTAAGCTTGCGGGGTTAAACAAGTCTAATACTGGTGTGCCGGGTGTCACCATATCACCTGGCTCAACCAAGCGCTCTACCACGACACCGGAAATGGGCGCCACGATTTGCGTGTAGCCCAACGCGACCTTTGCGCCTTTAAGCTGCTCCATTAATGCCGTGCGCTTTGCACTTAGCTCATCCACATTACTCTGCCAATTATCCACCTGATCTCTGGCCACCAAGCCCCTATCTAATAAAGCACTTACTCGGTTTAATTGCTTTTGCGCTTGCGTTAATTGAACTTCATTTGCCGCGCTTTGTGCACTCACTTGCTTCACAGTCGCTTGTAGCTGTTCATCCGCTAAAGTGGCTATGACCTCGCCTTGCTTAACGGCTTGCCCAGCACGCACTGCGATAGTTTCGATCTGTGCCAAGATACGACTCGCCACACGCGTATTTTCTTGTGCAGAGACATTGGCACTAATAGTATCTTGCAGTTCAATAACTTGTGCTGTGACTAAGTAACGCTCGCCCGTGTGTAATTGAGATGCGCGCAAATTTATGGGACTGAGTTTATCCTCAAAGGCACCTGTAAAAATAGCGAGTGTCAAAACCAAAGTGCACATTGCCACAATGGCCACCATTTTCTTATGAACCATCGGCATGCTATATCTCCTCTTTAGTTTCGTCGTTAAACACCAAGTAATACACAATCGGCACGACCACCAAAGATAATAATGTCGATGCCAAGGTGCCAAAAATAATCGCCAGTGCTAAACCACTGAATACGGGGTCAAATATGATGACAATATTACCCAGCATCGTGGTTCCGGCGGCCAGTAATACGGGCCTCATTCTTACCTCACCTGCACGGTATAGGGCCTCTTTAATCGCCACTCCTTGCGCCCTTAATTGATGAACAAACTCAATTAAGATCAGGCTGTTTCGCACAACAATACCTGCAAGTGCTATCATACCTATCATGGCAGTTGCACTAAACAGTACGGGATCTGGTGCACCAGCTATATTGCGCTCACCAAATTGGTTCAATAACCAAAAGCCCGGCATAATGCCAACCATTGTCAATGGAATGGATGACATAATAATCCCAGCCAGCGCGCTCGAAGCGGTTTGCAAGCGTAAAATTAAAAAGATAGCACTTAGGGCAAAAGCAAATGCTATCCCCATATCACGAAACACATCCACAGTAATACGCCATTCACCTTCACCCGAGAAGGTATAAGAGGTACCTTGTGGCATGTGCCATTCAATACCTGCACCACTGCTCAAAAATGTGCGTTCAAGCCAATCCTTGGTCTCAGTTTGGGCACTCCCTTCATCACTCACGACATCCGCAATCACGGCAGCGGGTACTCGACCATTCAATTCAGCAGTGACATAAATCACTTCAGCCAAATCTTTTCTGTATATGGGTTGCTGTGCAGCTCTTTGTTGCCACTGCCCAAGCTCATAAATAGGTACTAGTGGACGAGCAGCTTCTTCTAATGCACTGTTCGCCGATGTCTTAGCTAGCTCATAGCGACCACGCACTTGGAGTGCGTTCAATTCAGACCACTGATTGCGATCAACATAAGACATCTGTAGTTCAATCGTTAATGGCGCTGCTTCATAAGGCACATGCAATAAACCCGCCTCAACACCTGCGCCAGCTATCTGGAGCGTATGGTTCACATCCTGCGTGCCAATTCCTGACAATGCAGCCTTGCGTTTATCCAAGACAAAGCGATGCACTTGAGAGGGAGCCGCGATACTCGTGTCCACATCTATTACGTGGGCTTCTTGACGCAGGCGCTGAGCTAGCCCCCTTGCAGCCTGTTGATGTATAGACTTGTCGGCAAAAATATCTTCTTTATATACTTCAGCAACTAAGGTAGACATCACAGGGGGTCCAGGTGGTACTTCCACCACTTTGATATGAACCCCTTCTTTTATCGATGTTGCAAGTATTTCTCTCATTCGTAACACAACGGCGTGAGATTGATGTTCACGGAGATCTTTATCAATCAGCAGCACTCTGATATCCGCTAAATGACTGCCATGGCGTTGATAGTAGCCTCGCACTAGTCCATTAAAATCCATACTCGAAGGTGACCCCACATACGCAGCAACAGAACTGACCTCTGGCAACTGCCAGAGTTTATTTTGTACCTTTTGCACAACACTTGCTGTGTATTCGAGACTACTCCCCTCTGGTAAGTCAATCAGCACCTGCACCTCATTTTTGTTATCAAAGGGCAGGAGTTTTAAAGGTACTGCACGCATGAGAGGCAGACTAACACTTATGATAAAAGCACCGAGTACCAACCATAAAAGCCACTTTGCTTGTCGAGGGTTGGTTAATAACGCTGTCAACACACGACGGTAAGTGCTCGTATCAACCTTTGAAACCAACTCTTCTGTAGGCCCCGCACCACTGAGAAGCTTCATCGCCAACCAAGGTGTAACAAAAAGCGCAACCAATGTGGATACCACAACACTCAAGGGGATATTAAATGCCATAGGGGCCATATACGGACCCATCATGCCCGTAATAAACCCAAGCGGAATAAACGCAACAATGATAGTTAAAGTCGAGATCAATAGCGGTGTTTTCACCTCTAGCATTGCCAGTGTCACTACCCTCGGCTTGTTTCCTCTACGGCTGACAAAGCGGGTAATGTTATCCATCCCAGTGATCGGGTCATCGACCAGCAGACCCAGCGCTAAGATCAGTGCAAACAACGTAACTCGATTAATGGTATAACCAAAGAAATATCCGATAATCAGTGTGATGCCATAACAAATCGGAATTGCTAGCCCCACAACAATCGCTGGACGCCAGCCCAAAAAGACGCCGACAAAAATAATCACACTGAGCACCGCGAATGCTAAACTAGCAGTGAGATTATCGACCTTGGCATCGGCTGTTTGGCCATAATTCCGTAAGACCTTATAACTCACACCTTCAGGTAATAACTGCGTTTCGAGCAGCGCCATGCGCGCCAAGACTTGCTGTGATACCGTGACCGCATTACTACCCCGCTGTTTGGCTATGCTGATAGTCACCATAGGCAGATTTTCACTGCTTCTATTTTGTGATAACCATTGATATCGAGTCGGTTCACTTGGTCCATCTTTAACCGACGCCACATCCGTTAGATAAATTTGTTTTCCATTGATCACATTGACCACAAGCTTTTTAAGCGCATCTTCACTGCGCAGCACATCACCCGTTTGTAATTGCCACTGGGCTTTACCCGCAACAAACGCTCCTACTTGCTGTAATTGATTGGCATATTGAATCGCATTAAACACATCTAAAGGGGTGGTGTGATGAGCAGCCAATGCTGTGGCGTCCAGTTCAATTTGCACTTGCCGTGTGCGACCAGCCAGTACTTTTACTTCATTGGTGTCGGTAATGGTTTGAAGCTGAGTTGAGACCTCTTGTGCAATGCGCGTCAACTCATAATCGCTATATCGTGCGGGGTCGTCGCTAAAGATACCCAGCATGAGAATAGCAACATCGTCCACTTCAACAGGCTTGATTTGCCAATTAGATACAACATTTGCCTTGCTATCTTCATTGGCATACAGCTTGGTGTAAGTATTCAGAATAGCACGCTCTCTGTCCTCCCCAACTTCAAAACGCAAGGTTACCCTCGTTTTGCCAGTAACCGTAGTGGAGTACACATGCTCTACGCCGGGGATCTGCATCAGCAACTTTTCCAAAGGCTCAGTCACGAGCCTAGTTACCTCAGGCGCATCAACATTAGGTACTTCTACATGAATATCTAAAATAGGCACCACAATCTGTGGCTCTTCTTCTCTGGCTGTGTATTGCAGTGCAAATAACCCCAGTATGAAACTGGCAAGTAAAACATAGAGTGGCAATCTGCTTAGCAATATACGCCGACTAACGGATACAAACATCTCAGTCCCTCACAGATTAAGCTTGGCAGAACAACTCGTACAATTTTTCCAGCATCGCTGCGACATTTTCATCGACCACTCGATAATATATTGTTTGGCCCTCGCGTCGCGTTGCGACTACTTCTGCCTTTCTGAGCCCAGCTAAGTGTTGAGATAAAGCGGATTGTGCAAGAGGAACCTGTGTATTCAACTCAGTGACACTCATTTCTGACTGCTGCAAACAACATAAGATCATCAAGCGATTTTTATTGGCCATAAGTTTTAATAGCGCTTCGGCTTTGGCCGCATTGCTTGCCATATCCTGTGGGGTCATTCGAAAACTCTTTGCAATTAATATGGTAGCGAGTATAGATATTTACATTAGCAATGTCTAATATTAGTAGTGACTAATATAAATATGGGAGCAAATAAAGAGTGCTTACGACAACGCAATCTTTAATTCAATCTGTGAAAAGTACCATTCGATGTATTGATGCCAACCAGGCGCAACATGAGATAATGGGTATGACTGCACTGTTAATCGACGTACGGGAACCGCATGAACATCAGCAGCAAGCGCCCAAAGACGCCATCAACATACCCAGAGGCATGCTAGAATTTACTCTTCCACAGAAAGCACCGAACTTAGACAGCGCCCTTTACCTTCATTGTGCAATCGGTGGCAGAGCGGTATTAGCTGCTGAGCAACTACACAGAATAGGATATACAAATATCACCGCCATTGATTCACCGGTTGCCCAGCTATGTGAGGTACTTGGCGATTAAGTTTTATTAAGGGGTTGAGATGTTGCTTCGCGGTATATCCATACCATTCGGTCAAGAAACCAAGTTTTCGCCAAAATTAACCCCAATGCGCCTGTACAGGTACTAATCGGTTCGTAAAAAAAGAGTCCAGCGACACACAAGGCGGTAAATATGGTTAACAAACTAGTAATGACCGTAAGCACCGAATCATGGTGCGCAGCAATGCTGTCTCGTTGGTAGATAAGTACTTGCTCCCCAAGCACGCTTTGCGACGCCCAGTTATCCGTATTGGATGGCTTTTTAAAGCACCTTGGATTAAGCCAAGTCCATAATATCAGCACCGCTAATAAGGGCCAAAACCATAGTTGCAATATATCTCGCCACCACAAGCACGCCAACAATAATGGTAAGCAACTATATCGTGTCCATACACTCCAAGGGTTGGTATGGCGCGCCCAAACCTCATCGCTCATGGCGAAGTATTTCGCCGCAAAGTGCTCAAACTTCATCACAACTTCCTTATAGATCTAAAGTGTATTACAGCCTAACGCTAAAGTTCACTGTAGACTGTTTAAAAATGTAGCATGCTCACAACAATTAATGACGCTTTTTACAAACTCCCTAACAGTACTCAAAAACAACACTTTGTAGACTCAATGTCACTTTCTGAAACATAACACCCTCAATCGCAAAGGACTGTTTATCATGACGCTGACATCGGGATACCCTTCACTTGTAATCGCGACTTTTCTGCTTTTAAGTGGTTGCCAAGATAATCAAGATCATCGTTCAGATTTACAACGTTCTGCTGGGTATTGGCAGAAGCCTGCCTATGGTGAAGCGCTCAATATCACCATGAACCGAGTCATATACTACGAATATAACCGCTATGGATGTCTTCAAACCTCTGAGCAGGCACACCATGAGCAAACAGCTCAGTTAGACTCAGTGGCACTCTCCCAAACTCGACGTTTACGTATGAATAGAAAAGGGCAAGTTTATCCAAGCTTCTATGAACAACTTGATGCCTTGCCGCCTCAATGTACTGACCCACTCACCATTTCTGAATCAATCTCACCCAGCGTGATTTTTGACTACTTTTGGCACACGTTTAATGATTACTACGCTTTTTTTTCTCTGAGAAATGTTGATTGGCAAGCACAATACGACCTATATCGCCCTCAAATCACAGACACAATGTCAGAGGATGCACTCTTTGCGGTATTAGCGGAAATGACGGCCCCGCTGCAAGATATGCATGTGACCATTTCGTCACCACAACAAGCGTTTTTTGCCCGTAAACCCACTCCCATACTTCAGGCTATTCAAGCAGACCTTGCGCAAATGCACTACCAAGGTGAGGAAGAGGATTTATCTACTCTATTTGCCCGCTATCAAAGGCAGCTACAATCAATCAGCCAACGTTACATCTCTCCAGAGACGCTAAACACTTTGCCACAACAGAGCGACAATGCGACCGCAATTTGGGGCAAGACCGCATCAAACGTCGGTATCTTAGTGCTTAACAATATGGCTGACTATGCCACGGATCCCGATGCGAATGAGTCACAACACTTAGAAGCTGCACACGAGATGATGGCTCAAGCAATAGCCGGTCTCAAAGATACTGAAGCGATGATCATTGATATCCGTCACAATACCGGAGGGGATGACGCCATTGCTCTGGCCATCGCCAGTTATTTTGCAGATCGTGATATTTTGGCATTCAACAAGCAGGCTATCAATCAAGCTGGTAGAGGTATCCCGATACGTCAAAAAATCATAGCCAATCAAGTTACCTATACGAAACCAGTGTATTTGCTTACCAGCCAGCTCACAGTCAGTGCAGCGGAAGTCTTCACCATGGCGATGGACCAATTCAATCACGTCACCAAAGTGGGGGAAGAAACCGCCGGCGCATTGTCGGATGTCTTGGAGTTCACGCTTCCTAACGGCTGGGAAATCGGTTTATCTAACGAGGTGTATCGCAATGCTCAAGGTGATACTTTTGAACATATAGGCTTTATACCCGATCACCATGTGCCCGCATTTAGCCAGCACGACATTAAGATGCAACGCTTTGAAACCTATGATTTTGTTCTCAATAGACTCAATAAATCGCCCAAACAGACGATGAGCATTGCAGACTTTGAAAACCAAGTCTCTGAATTACAATCGCACGGTAACATCTCAAACATTGCCGTCAATATCATCTCCCATGGTCAACCCATATATAGCCAAGGCTTCACAACGAATGGCACACAGCCAGTCGATGCCGATACCCCGTTTTATATTGCATCTTTGGACGAAGTATTGATAGGTGCCACCATCGCCAATGCGAGTGTGCAGGAACACCTTGAGTTAGATGCCCCCATCTATCCTCTACTGCCATTTGCGATAGAGTACCCTGACACATCCCATTATGAGCTCACGCTTTCTCAACTACTTGCACACCGCAGTGGCATTATCGATAACCCCACACTGCTTGACTGTTTAGCACGAGGCGCTCAAGAGTCTAATAAGTTGTCATCACCGTGTGCCAATTTCCCTATACAGCGTGCAGAATTTCTACAGGCTTATTTAACTAAAGGCGGGGATCTATATCGTTCGGGGAATTTTTCGAGTCATTATGGCGTGACGCCAGGGGAGTTACCCATATACTCACAAGTTGGTATTGAATTGGCCACTTTTGTATTAGAACAAAGTCATCAGGAAAGCATTTCGGCACTGAGTCAGCGTTACGTTTTCGAGCCACTTAATATGCATAATACCTATTGGCAATCTGCTCAAAAAAGTGAATTCGGTAAAGGGCAGCTTATCTCAACGGCCAATGACCTCAGTCATTTTCTCGCAATGAATTTAGCAAACAATAAAACAACCCAATTACCGGTAACCAACTATTTTTGGCAATTAGATAATCGAAAGTCTTATCATCAGGGCCAAGGGAATGCATCTAAATCCCATCTGTTTGCTGATTATCACAACCAAACCGGTTATATCTTGCTCACGGATGCCAGTGTGGAGTCTAAAAACACAGCCCTCGCATATCAAGCGCTTGAGCAGTTAGTGTTTAACCTGACCTTACAACTCAGCCATCAATCTCTCAGCCCTCATTAATGAGGCGAGAATGAGGCGGCCGAGGCTTTCGGTGATTCAATCAAATGTGCGGGGATCTTGGGCAAATGATAGGGCGCAACAAGTTTATCCAAAGTTTTGTTTCTCGCCATTTCATTCATTTGTTTAGATATTAACGTGCCGAGTTGAGAGCTCGCAAAATCTGCACTCATCGCCATATACCCATAGATCTCTTGTGTATGGCGATATGCCATTTTTTTCAATTTGTGGGTAGGTTGAGCTAGCACTCCCATAGCCACATCGGCCGTATCCTCAACGGCAATAACCAGATCGACTCGACCTTTTAATACTAAATCAACTGCGACGCGCTCCGAAGGTACCGCAACCTTATTGAGGCTATTGTCTTTATCGAATTTGGGAAAAAAAGCGCCTCCACGCATGACTGCAATACGTTTGCCACGTAAGTCTTCATAACGATTAACTTCAATACCACTGGCTTCTGTGCCATAGAAAACAAAAGAGGAAGATAACACCATGTACGGCGGCTCCACAAAAGACATGATTTTTTGCCGTTCCGGCGTTTTAATCAGACCGCCCATAACATCCACTTTGCCTTTACTGAGTAAGCGAACACATCGAGAGAATGGACAAGGGACCGTATTTATTTTGTACTTTTTCTCGCTCGTTAGCTGCGCATAGCGCAAGATATCCAGTATCAGGCCCTGAGAGCGGCTGTCATCACTAAGGCGACTATATGGAGGGGCATGATCAATGGCAACGTGCACTACTTGATCGACCGCTTGGCTTTGTGCGCTATACATCAATACCAACAAGCTCTGTATGAGCACGGCATAAAACTTCATTCAATCACCTACTCAAAAACCACGCACATAAAATGCTATATACTCAGCTTACCTGCAAAACTACTGAATTATTCCGAAACATAAAGAACTATAACATATATTATTGTCACAGAAACGCCACAACAAAATACATTCTCTGTAATAACCATACCATAAGCATAGTGCAGAGACTCATCATTTTTTAGTAATCACAAAATAGTATGGCAGCAGCGACATTTTCCAGCCGCGCACCGAAGTCATGGCAAATCGTTCGGTGGCGTGTTGGTTACTTAATTGAAGAACTGATCACTTGGTAAGGGCGCAACTCAAACTCTGACATTAAAATCAACATTTGGTCTAGGATATCCGCTTGAATATGTTCGTAACTGACCCAGCTTTTCTCTCGGCTAAAACAGTAAAACTCGATGGGTAGACCATGCTCAGTTGGCGACAATTCTCTCACCATACATGTGCATTGTGTGTTTATCTCTGGGCGCTGCTTCAATAACCATTCGGCATATTGGCGAAACACGGTTAAATTACTACATTGGCTTGGTAAAGACAACGTATCAAGAGCGGTAAACTTATTGTGGTAGTCTGCCAGCTGTTGTGCATCAAGTAACTTTACACTGTTCATATCCACCGCTATTGCACGTTTAATCCGACGCCCCGGTGACTCCTGCATTGCACGCCAATTTTTAAAAGAGTCAGAAATCAAGGCATAAGTGGGAATAGTCGTGACCGTATTGTCCCAATTTCTTACCCGGACTGTATTTAATCCTAAATCAATGACTTCACCATCAGCCCCAAAGGTGTCTACCTGGATCCAATCCCCGGTGGCAACGAGTCGATTGGCGGCTATTTGAATACTTGCAACCAACCCCAAAATGGTATCCTTAAACACCAACAAGGTCACCGCCGCTATCGCACCAAATCCGGATAAAATGTAAGTTGGTGATTTATCTACCATGGTACTCACCACTAACACACTGGTAACGATGAAGATCATCAGCTTGACTAGCTGTACGATGCCCTTGATTGGAACATCTTTGGCAAACTTTTGTTGTTGATAAATTGCATGGGCAATATTTATCAATGAACTGATCAAAAAGCCAAAGGCCACGATTAAAATCACTTGTGCTGCGACTTTCAGCTGCGCCATTGCCCATAGCGGTGCAATAAACATGTGCTTATGGATCACCACGAATAATATGCCGCAAATGAGTAAAGCGACTCGGCCACTCAACTTACTGAGTTGTGGTGCAAGAAATGCGATTTTGGCACGAGAAAAGTTAGAGACAAACTGCTTTACTTTGGGCACCAAAGCTAGCTTAATTCCAGCAAAAACAACCAATAACAGCCCAAAAGAGACTAAGTTTGTCATTACGGCCAAAATGTAAGGGGGTACATCTGCGCTGCCAAAAAGTGGCACAATAAAGTCTTGTACATGCCCTGCTTTCATAGCTGTTCTGCCTCTTCCTCGTAATCACGACTGACAGTGTGGTACTTGTCTTCTATCGCCGCAATTCGAGTCGATTTTTCTGACCAAATTGCATTCATATAGGCCTGAAATTGAATCCGATATTGTTTGTCAGTTTGGTAGTCTCCCACAGGCAATTGCGCCATGGGCGTATAGTCCACCTCAACAGTGATGGCTTCCAATTTACCTTGCATAAAGGCACGACATATATGGGATTCTGTACTGTGATAAACCAAGGTCGTATTTAATAGCCCGTCAATTTGAGAACTCAATACATCCAAGGCAAAGGCCGTACCACCAGCTTTGGGTTTTAATAAATTCACATATGGGCTCGACTGACGCTGCCGCTTACTTTGCGTAAAGCGAGTTCCTTCGGCAAAATTAATCACCGTAGTTGGATGGTGCCGAAAATTTTGACAGCTTTGCTTGGTGCGTTCAACATCCATACGTTTTAACTTCGGGTTTTTCGCAATCTCTGTTTTACTGGCCCGTTTCATAAATGGCATATCCAACGCCCAAGCACCAGTGCCAATCAGCGGCACATATTTTAACTCGTCCTTTAAAAAGAACTTAGGGGCAGGCAAGACCTCTTGTGCACTCAACACGACGATATCAAGCCAGCTTATATGATTTGATATCAACAGATACCAGCCATCAATTGAGACTTCACGTGGCATTGTAACCTGCAAAGAAACGCCACCCAGCTTGAGCCCGACACGATTACCAACACACCACTTGTGGTAAGCCCAGTGTAATAGCGATGACAACAACTTTATACGTATGCACCACTTTAATACGCCAAGTATCAGTATAATGAGTCCCCAGACAATGGTATTTAATATTAAATAAAGCGCACCTACCGCTCCACAAAACCACTTTGGTAGCATACTTTTCATTGTCTCGTTTCCTTTGTACATCCACTTACCTTAAGTTCTAACAGCTGACGCTATTCAGTCGTTTCTGCCTGCTGTGCAATACGCGCATCTTTTTCTAACCACAGGCGATTGAGTTCCCCTTGAAACTGAACTCGAAACTCATTGTCACCACTGTAGTCTCCAACCAACTTTTCACTCACTGGCATCAACTCTACCTGGACATTAATTTCTCCAGCCTTACCTGCGACAAAGTCCATAAAAGTTGGCACACCATCGGGGTAATGGATTGTGACATTAACCACTTTATTAATCTGCTCACCCATTGCCTGCATCACAAACGCAATGCCGCCAGCCTTTGGTTTCAGCAAATGCTTGAATGGGCTGTTTTGTCTTTGATGCTTTTCTTCTGTAAATCGCGTGCCTTCAACAAAGTTTACGATACTCACCGGCATGGTTTTGAATTTCTCACAGGCCTTTCGAGTGGTCTCAATGTCTTTGCCTTTGAGTTTAGGATTCTTTCTAATTTGGCTTTTGCTGGTACGAGTCATAAATGGAAAATCCAAAGCCCACCAAGCAAGGCCAAGGAAAGGTACGTAGAGCAACTCTTTTTTTAAGAAAAAATTTAAAAAAGGAATTTTTCGATGCAAAACACGCTGCAATACCAAAATATCTACCCAACTTTGATGGTTGGCGATCACTAAGTACCAGTCTTTTTCTGTGAGGGACTCCGTACCAGTCACGTTCAACTGATAGGGAGAAATGCACTGTTGATTTACGTTATTTCCAGCAACCCACATACTGGCGCACCCTTTCGCCATTTTACTCAACAAGCGTTGCAATGCAGGTATGGGGAGCAACTTAAGCAACCCGCATATAAATATGGGTACAAACCAAAATAAAGTATTTAGGATATATAAAATTAACCCTAGGAATTGACGGACTAACGACATGCGACGTTCCTTTACTACTGTTATTCTCACTCACTACACCAAGCTGCGTGGCTTTCCAGCTTTGCGACTTGGTGTATCATACGCGTTTTAACGCTCAGAAAAAATCAGAGCAGTGTGGTTATTTAATCTTCAAAATAGGTATAACCTGTTAAGCCTGACTGCAACGCCTGTAAATAAGCGTCTTTGGTTTGTTGTGTCGCACTGAGCCCTTGCACAGTCGTGGTAAAGTTATCGATTAACTGCTGCTTATCGTAATGAACAAAGCGCAACACATCTTCAACACAATCTCCTTTCAGCGCGTTGGTAAGCTGGAACCCTTCTTCATCAAGCTCGACATGCACTGAGTCGGTATCTCCAAATAAATTGTGTAAATCACCCAGGATTTCTTGATAAGCGCCCACCATAAACATAGCAATGTGATATTGTTGCCCATGTTGATATGGTGGCATAGGCAGGCTCGATTCAATACCTGCCCCTTCTACATACTCTCTAATTTGACCATCTGAGTCACACGTGATGTCTTGAATGATGGCTCGTTGCGTGAGAGGCTTATCCAAATTTTCTATTGGCATCACGGGAAATAGCTGCTCAATACCCCAAACATCAGGCAGTGATTGGAACAAAGAAAAGTTTACAAACAGTTTGTCTGCCAACTTCTCATTTAAATCATCGAGTACCTCACGATGCGCTCTCGATTGGCCATTTAAGCTGTCTCGAACATTGCGTAAAATAGTGAAATACAGGCGCTCAATTTGCGCCCATTGCTGCATGCTGATTAAGCCATGAACATACTGGTCATGTGCATCACCAAACAAATGCATCGCATCATGGTAGGTTTCTAATGCCAACCTTGGCGTTAAACGAGACAATGCTCCTTTTAATTCCTGCACTATATGATGTTCATCGCCACGTAACTGACTATCCACGTCATCGCTCGGAGCAGTTTCAATATCAATCACATCGGTAATCAAAACCGCATGATGCGCGGTCAGTGCGCGGCCAGATTCGGTGATAATATCCGGGTGCGGTAAATCATGTTGCTCTGCAACCTCAACAAAAGCATTAACAACATTTCTTGCATATTCGCTCACGGTATAATTCATTGAACATGCGCTACGAGAGCCAGAGCCTTCATAATCAACCCCCAAACCGCCGCCAACATCTACCGTTTTAAGTGGCACACCTAACTGAGTCAGTTCTGCATAATGTCTCGCACACTCCCTTAATGCACGTTGTATGTCACGAATATTTGCGATTTGAGAGCCAATGTGGAAATGCACAAGTTGCATCAGATGTAACTTATTGTGCTTGCGCAAGGTTTCAACTGCGCCGAGTACTTGGCCTGCGGTTAAACCAAACTTTCCTTTTTCGCCCCCGGTATTTTGCCATTTCCCTTTACCAATGGAGTTCAGGCGAATACGAATACCAATAGAAGGTTCAATTTGAAGGTCGTCTATTTCATCAATCAACGCATCTAGTTCAGAGAGCTTCTCAACCACAATGTGCACTTGATGACTCATAGCCTGACCAATCAAGGCCAAACGCAAAAACTCTCTATCTTTATAGCCGTTGCATACAATGGTGATTGGCGCACTTGCAAGGCCTAATATCGCCATAAGCTCTGGTTTAGAACCGGCTTCTAAGCCCACTAAGCCACTGGGATGGCTCAGCAACTTGCTCACTACTGAGCGCTGTTGATTAACTTTGATAGGATAGACACAGGTATATTTACCCTGATAACTTTTCTGTTCACGCGCTTGGGTGAATGCCTCTGTTAATGTATCTACTCGATTTTGCAAGATGTCAGTGAAACGCACAAGTACAGGCAAAGTTAACCCCTGAGATTTAAAACGCTCAGTTAACTCCGATAATGAGATCGGCATTTTATTGCGATCACCATCGGGAAAAGCCACCAGCGCCCCGGTGTCATCAATATCAAAATAACCGTCACTCCAATGTGTTACATTGTAAGTTTCTCGTGCGGTTTCAACTCCCCACTTCATCATTGTCTCAACTATTAAAACCCAATATTCTGCTCATTTTAATACGCATAACCTTGTTTAGCGATAGGCAAATTCAGCTTTTCTGCGCGACCGAGTTTTCCTTTCTCTATACGAGGTTTGTGCACAGACAAACTGACTGCTTTCGACTAAAATAGATTGAGCAAATTAGTCGGCGCTGGCAAAATTGCGCCAAGTAATAACTCAATGTGAAGGCAAAAATGTCTAATTTAGAAGCAAACCGTTGGTTTACAGAGATAAGTGACCGCGATGGCAGCGCTTTTTCTCTGCGAATAAACAAAAAGCTCGATGAAGTGCAGTCTCCATTTCAAAAAGTAGAGATGTATGAGACCACTGATTTTGGCAACCTCATGATTATTGATGGTTGTACTATGGTAAGTACTCGTGAAAACTTTTTCTATCACGAGATGATGAGCCATCCAGCCTTATTTGCCCACCCAGCACCTAAAAACGTCGTGATTATTGGTGGTGGAGACTGTGGTACGTTACGTGAAGTACTAAAACACCCTGATGTTGAGTCAGTCACACAAATCGACATCGATGAAGTTGTTACGCAAATGTCGTTGAAGTATTTTCCAGAGCTTTGCGCTTCAAACGACGACCCGCGTGCCACCGTTATGTTTGACGATGGTATCAAATATATGCGTGACGCAGCCGCCGGTTCCATTGATGTCATTATTGTTGATGGTACGGACCCAGTCGGACCTGGCGAAGGCCTCTTTAATCACGCATTTTACACGAGCTGCTTAAATGCGCTACGCGAAGGCGGTATTCTGATTCAACAAAGTGAATCCCCGCTGATGCATATGCCTCTTTTACAGGATATGCGACGAGCGATGAAAGACGTTGGTTTTGCTGATCTGCAAACTTTGCCTTTCCCACAACCTATTTATCCGAGTGGTATTTGGTCTGCAACTCTGGCTCGTAAGGGCATTGAATTTGCGGGTTTCAGAGAACATGACGTAGACAACGCAAAATTTGCGACTGAATATTACAACAGTGGTATTCACAAAGGGGCGTTAGCGACACCGACATTTATGCGTCGCGCGTTTGATAGCGAATAGTTCCCCCATAAAAAAACCCAAGCATTGCTTGGGTTTTTTTATTTTTTCACACTGCTACTTCTGGTGATACTGACGGCTAAACTCATGAACAGAGTTAATGAACACACCGGCATTTTCAGGATCAACATCAGGCGTAATGCCGTGACCTAGGTTAAATACATGACCACTGCCCTCACCAAAGCCAGCTAAAATGGATTGAACTTCTTCACGAATACGTTCAGGTGTACCATGTAACATGGCTGGATCCATATTACCTTGCAGCGCAACTTTATCACCCACACGACGTTTTGCATCCGCAATATCAATGGTCCAATCTAGACCAATGGCATCACACCCAGTTGCAGCAATCGACTCAATCCACTGACCGCCGTTCTTGGTAAATAACGTCACCGGTACTTTGCGTCCATCATGATCACGGATCAGGCCATCAACAATTTTGTGCATATATTGCAAAGAGAACTCTTTATAATCTCTTGGACTTAATACACCACCCCATGAATCGAAAATCATCAAAGATTGCGCGCCCGCTTTTACCTGAGCGTTTAAGTAATCAATAACTGAATCAGCAACTTTATCTAGTAACAAATGTAGCGTTTGCGGCTCAGCAAATGCCATTTTTTTAATCTTACCAAAGGTCTTACTACTGCCGCCTTCAATCATGTACGTAGCCAACGTCCAAGGTGACCCTGAGAAACCTATAAGCGGCACTTCTCCTTTTAGCTCTCGGCGGATTGTGCTTACCGCATTCATCACATAACCAAGGTCATCATTTGGATCAAGCTTTGGTAATTTTTGTACGTCAGCTAGTGACGAGATAGGACGCTCAAACTTTGGACCTTCACCAGTTTCAAAATAAAGTCCTAAGCCCATCGCATCTGGAATGGTCAAAATATCACTGAATAAAATCGCAGCGTCTAAAGGGTAGCGACGCAATGGTTGTAGTGTTACTTCACAGGCTAACTCTGCATTTTTGCAAAGACTCATAAAGTCACCTGCTTGAGCTCGGGTAGCTCTGTATTCAGGGAGATATCGACCAGCTTGGCGCATCATCCATACAGGGGTAACATCAACCGGCTGCTTCTGCAACGCGCGTAAGTAACGATCATTTTTCAACTCGCTCATAGCGTTATTCAATTCCAGTGCTGTAAAAATTGTTCGAATTGTACCACCTAATGGCCAAGCCCCCTAGTTGTTCACTCGTTAAAATAGACTCAATATGATCCAGATTAACATTCACTATCTTTGAATATGCAACACTCACAAAACAGCAGATTAATTTCTGTCTCGAAAGCGCAAAGATAAAGGTGATATGAATCAGAATCATATAAACCAAATAACAAAAATGCGACGAGTGTATTTGCACCTTTTTGGAAACCTTGCTATAAAATGCCTGCGCAAAACAACAACAATAAACACCTTCTAATAAGAACAAGCGAATAGCTAAACTGTATTTGACCACCCTTGGGTGGTTTTTTTGTTTATGCGATTCGCTCCATGCCAAGAAAAAGTCTTTATTAGTTAATGCTTAATTAGAATTATTAACAACCACACTCAATAAACCCAACTAAGGTACAAATGCAAGAAAATCTCCAATTTTTGCAAAAAGTGGTTGATCTTTTCATCAGTTTTCCTTTTCATAGAAGGCAAGATAACGTATTCGGTAGTACCAAATTGCTGTCTTTTTTTGGGTCCAAAGTTTTTTCAAATTTTGGGGTCTTTTTAAGTACAGAGTGCTCTTTGAGAAAATGCAATTTGGTCATTGCAGGGCCTAATAACAAAACGACCCGCTAAGGAGATAACTATGCTTTCACGGTTAGAACAAGCCCAACAAAAATGGGGAGGGAGCCATAGTGTAATCGACAATTGGCTAATGGAACGTCAGGAGCTTCTGCTGCTGTACTATAAAGTCGCGGGACTATCTCCATTCGAAAACAGCGACAACGCACTGCCTGAGCAAGTTCA
Organism: Pseudoalteromonas luteoviolacea; assembly: GCF_001696455.1. Lineage (GTDB taxonomy): Bacteria > Pseudomonadota > Gammaproteobacteria > Enterobacterales > Alteromonadaceae > Pseudoalteromonas > Pseudoalteromonas luteoviolacea_C. Next base: position 18,127 of record NZ_MAUJ01000016.1, on the reverse strand, counting down.
AATTCAGTCTTTTTGTCAAATATTAATGGACTATCTATCAGCGGGCCATTTCGAAATTTACGACAATATTGTTGCAGCATGCAAAGAAAAAGGCCCTGAAAGCCTGAAGCTGGCACGCTCTATCTACCCCAAAATCACCGCTTCGACTGATTTAGCGCTCGATTTCAATGATAAATATGCAGAAGCAAAAACAGATAATGGGCTGGAAGATTTTGACAAAGATCTTTCTTCACTCGGCGAAGCGTTAGAGCAACGCTTTGGGCTTGAAGATGAGTTAATAGATAACTTATTCGCGAATCATAGCAGCGAATAACGCACTAACTAAAAAGGGCCCTCAGGCCCTTTTTTAATGCTGCAAATTACTCCGCAGGCTTTTCTTTATCTTCTTGGATTTCAAGCAGCTCAACTTCAAATACCAGCGTCGAGTTAGCAGGGATCTTACCAAGGTTACGCTCACCATAGCCAAGCTCTGAAGGAATCGTGAACTTGAATTTTGAACCTACAGGCATTAACTGTAGACCTTCAGTCCAACCAGCAATAACTTGATTTAGTGGGAAAGTAGCTGGCTGATTACGAGAGTATGAACTATCGAACTCAGAACCATCTAACAGAGTACCTTTGTAGTGTACTTTCACAATGTCAGTAGCCACAGGCTTTTTACCTTCACCCGTAGAGATCACTTCATATTGAAGGCCTGACTCAGTAACCGTTACGCCATCTTTCTTCGCGTTTTCAGCAAGGTACTTTTGACCTGCTTCTTTATTTTTCTTCGCGTCAGCTTCTGCTTTTGCAGTTTGCTTTTCACGTACAGAACTATCTAGGGCAGTTAAGACTTCACGGATCTTTTCTTCGTCAAGTTTTGCGTTGCCAGCTAGCGCATCTTTAAAGCCACGCATTAATAGCTCTTGATCAAGCTCAATACCAAGCTCTTTTTTGTCAGCAAGATCTTTTTGTAAGAAGTTACCAACTGACGCACCAATACCGTATGCTTGTTGTTGAATTTCAGTCTCAAGTTTTACTTCTTCGACCTTAGCAGTTTCCTGCGCTTTTTGGTTACAAGCAGTTAATGCAAGTACTGAGGCTGCAATTAAAGACAGCTTAATAGTTTGTTTCATTTTATTTTCTCCGACATCCGAGCAGCTAGAAACCAATGTTGCTCTCTAACCTCATTGTCTTGTTAAATAATTATTAATATAAAAAAGGTGATGTCACATTATCACTCATTGCCGTCAAAGCCAAGAAGCTCACTGATACAACTCCACCAGTGGAAATATCAGTGCGATAGACGACATTAGTTCCCTGATACGCTAATATCAGGTTTGTGGGCCAATCAATTTTACCACTAGTCTACTCGGTGAAAATCATAGAGTTAAGGGGAAATACCGAATTTATGGCCAAATTTTCTAAAATGCACATACTACTCTTAATAAGTACCGCAATCGTTGCAGTATCTGGGTGTTCACCGGACAGCTCAAAAGCAAACCTGACGGTAGAACATGCTGCGAGAGGTGCATTTGCAGCAGCTATTTCACACGACGGTCGTTACAGTTTAGTGTCATCTGTCGAACACGGCGTAGTTTTGTGGGACAACAAGGCGCACGGGCTGCAATATCAGTGGACACATTCTGATCAGCCTGACGACTTAGTCCACTCTCTTGCTATTGCACACGACAATTCGACCGCGGTAACCGCAGCCAGTAACCGTTTTGCCGTTTGGCGATTATCTGACGGTAATAATATTGGCTATTATCAGATAGATACAGGCACAATTCGAGACATTGCTGTAAGTAATAATGGTCGTTATGTACTGTATGGTCGCAGCGACAATGTCGTTGTCCATCTCGACTTAGATAGTGGAAGACGCTTAGAGTTCCTTGGTCACCAAGAAAAAATTAACAGCATTGCGCTATCCCCCAATGGCCACTTTGCGCTAACAGGTGCTAATGACTATAGCGCTTACTTTTGGGACACCAGAACGGGACAAGTGTTACATCGTTTCAATCACCCCAGCAGAGTGACCAAAGTCGCACTCGATCCGCAGGGGCGCTATGCATTTACTGCTGATAGCATGAAAAAAGCCAGCATATGGCAACTCACCTCAGGTGATCTTGTGGCACAATTGCAGTATATTGCTCGCCAGAAAATCTTTAGCGCTGTGCGTTTCAATCAACAGGGAGATCTTCTCGCTACGGGCTCACCCAATCGTCAACTCACACTGTGGAGAGTAAGTGACGGTGCTAAATTAGATACTTGGCTCGTTAAACCCCGTGAAGGAAGCCGACCAAAATCAGCCGTTGTATTTGACGTTGCATTTGCGAAAAGAGATGCACTACTTGTAACAGAAAGCTCAAGTGGCTTAATGGAACAATTCGAAAGAGTAAAAGAGTAATGACAGAATTAGAAAACCGCGTGATCGATCTAGAAGCAAAAGTTGCCTTTCAAGAAGACACCATAGAAACGCTCAACGATGAATTGAAAATACATCAGTCTCGGCTGGCTACCATGCAACATCAAATCAAATTGCTGGCTCAAAAAATTAGTGAAGGCAAAGACAATAACATGATGCCAGTTGAACAAGAACCACCACCACCGCACTACTAGCCGAGATCAATGGGGTGCGCCATGTTGCGCATCGCAGCCTCGTCTACTGAGGCTTAAACACACCAATCACTTGTTCAAATTGACGGGTGGATGCCTGCACCGCTTCTTCTGGTTGTGTCATTGAATGACCACACGCGACGCACTCAACTTTTTCTACATCATGTTCTTTATACAACATCATGACATCCATTTTATTACATGCAGGGCATGATGCCCCCGCGATAAAACGCTTTTTAGTTCTCACAATACTACCCCACCTTCTCTGTGAAAGGGTTATTTTATATTAGTTCATCGCGCTTTGATACGCTTGTCGCTGAGTAATAGATCCATGCTATCATTCAGCCAGAAGATTTAAGTCGAGCGTATTATGATCCAACTTTCTGATATTGAACTGTTACGTGGTGGTAAAACACTGCTAAAAAATGCCAGTGCAACTTTATTTCCCCAGCATAAAGTCGGCCTAGTCGGTGCCAATGGCTGTGGTAAATCCTCCCTATTTGCTTTGTTGAAATCGCAATTGCACGCAGATGCCGGTGATTTTCAGATCCCTAAAGATTGGTCTATCGCATCCGTAAAACAGGAAACACCTGCATTATCTATTTCCGCCCTTGAATATGTGTTACAAGGCCATCAGCAGTATTACGCATTACGTGAAGCCCTTCACCAAGCCGAAGCCAATGCGGATGGTGAACAGCAAGCTAAGATCCACCAACAACTTGAGCTAGTGGGTGGTTATGGCATTGAAGCCAAAGCGGGAGAGCTGCTTCATGGGCTAGGCTTTAGTAACGAGCAGCTGACGTTTGCCGTCAGTGAGTTTTCAGGTGGATGGCGCATGCGTCTTAACCTCGCACAGGCTCTGATCAGAGATGCCGACTTACTGCTGCTCGATGAACCTACCAACCACCTCGATCTTGATGCCGTTTATTGGCTGGAACGCTTTCTAAAAGCCTATCAAGGGACGTTAGTGCTGATCTCTCACGACAGAGAGTTCTTAGATGCAGTCATAGATCAGATTTGGCACATCGATCAGCAGTGCATCAATGTCTATAAAGGACATTACTCACAGTTTGAACGTCAAAAAGCAGAGCGTATGGCACAGCAGCAGGCTATGTATGACAAGCAGCAAGAAACCATTGCGCACTTAGAAAAGTTCATTACACGCTTTAAAGCAAAAGCAAGTAAAGCCAAGCAAGCCCAAAGTCGTGTAAAAGCACTCGAGCGGATGGAAAAGCTCGCGCCTGCACATGCAGACTCACCTTTTAGCTTCGAATTTGTAAATCCGGAGAATATCCCTAACCCACTGATGACGCTCGACCAAGCACAAGCGGGTTATGGCGATGTGACCATTTTACACCAAATAAAGCTCAATTTAGTACCAGGCAGCAGAATTGCATTACTGGGTAGAAATGGTGCGGGTAAGTCAACGCTTATCAAACTGCTTGCAGGTGATATAAAACCTCAAGCGGGTGAAGTATTTCAGCACCAAGGGCTAAAAGTGGGATACTTTGCACAGCACCAATTAGAATCACTAGACCTACAAGCCAGTGCTGTCACACATTTACAGCGACTTGATCCTCAAGCCACAGAACAAACCCTAAGGGATTTTCTTGGGGGATTTGCCTTTCATGGTGACAAAGCCCTTGAACCTGTTGCACCATTTTCAGGTGGAGAAAAGGCCCGCCTGGTACTGGCTATGCTGGTATATCAACAGCCTAACCTCTTATTACTGGATGAACCGACCAACCATTTAGATCTAGAGATGCGTCATGCGCTGGTGATGGCATTACAAGGGTTTGAAGGCGCGATGGTGACCGTCTCCCACGATCGCCATATGTTGAAAAATACCGCTGATGAATACTACCTTGTCGACAATGGCACTGTGTCCGCTTTTGGTTATGACCTTGATGAATATTATCAATGGCTACTCAATGCCAATAAAGAAGCAAAACAAAAGCCAGCTGTTGATGAAAAGGCACACTCAAGTGTTAACCGCAAAGAGCAAAAACGCTTAGAAGCTGAGTTCAGAAAGTCAGTACAGCCTCTAAAAAAATCCATAGACAAGTTAGAAAAATCGCTCGATAAGCTCACTAGTACACTTACAGAAGTAGAGAACCAGCTCGCCGATAATTCGCTGTACGAAGCTGAAAACAAAGCTAAACTCTCGGAACTATTGGCACAGCAAGCTAAGTTAACCCCTGAGCTAAACGACACAGAGGAGTCGTTACTCATCGCACTTGAAGAGTTAGAAGAAAAAGAACGCCAGTTCGCTGAAAGCGGTACTGTATGCTAAAGCAAGATCTTTTTTGGCACTACGCATGCCAACTCTACACTAATAAGCAGGTGGAGGAAGTGCTCCTGCACTTCCAAAATGCCCATGGCAAAAACGTCAATGTGTGCTTGCTACTAGACTATATTACTGATCTCAATCAACAGCTTTCGCAAGCTGATGTCGACGCTTTGATCCAGTGTGCGACGCAATTAGATGAGCAGCTGCTGTCACCCTATCGCATTATCCGTCATACGTTAAAAAACGAGCACAGTGCTAGCCCCAACTACTCTGCGGCACGATTAAGTCTGCTTAAAGCAGAGCTTGAACTAGAAAAGCTCCAACAGCACTATCTGATTGAGCAAGTAAACACCTGCTCAATATCATATAATATAAGCGCTAATAACCTTGCACTATACTTGCCAGAGTCCCTCGTACAACGGTTTCTCCGCGCTAAATCATGATCAAGATCAAGCGTTAACACGAGTCAATATCGGTTAATTTATAAACTTGATCTCGATCATAACGATCATACGGGTGCTCCTCTACTATTTACTCATCGACAAATTGAGGAGACACAGCCATGAACGTATTCTTTAGAGATTTCTTTACCGACCCAGTGTTGTTTTTATCTTTTGGCATACTTGGGATCGTGATCGCGCTGTGCATTTACTATGTTTACTACTTCGTCAAAAAGGTCAATGAAGCAGAAGTACCTGAGTAAACACATGTAGTTCGAAAAAATTGTTAAGCAAATTTAGTTCCCGTTTCAAGAATTAAGCACGACGCACAAAGCACCTTATCAGCCCAGCTGGTCGGGTGCTTTTTATTTTCAACCGCCTTATTTCGTACCGTTAATTATCTTTTATGCCCAGCTCTGATACACTGGCAGCGTTAAAGTGTTAGCAAGAGAACTTTTCTGATTTATGTCACAACAGCTTGATCTTACTTTTAGACCAGCTTGGTGGATGCGTAACCGTCACGCACAAACAATACTCCCAAGAGCATTTAGGCCCAGACTCAAAGCCAATGTCCATTATGAACATCTTCAAACACCCGATGATGATTTCCTTGAATTAGCGTGGGCTAAAAATGGCAATAGGCAGGCTCCTTTAGTGGTTGTCTTACATGGTTTAGAGGGCAACATTCATAGCTTTTATGCCAAAGGTATGCTGCAAGCCCTTACCAAAACTGGACTTGATGCTGTGCTGATGCACTTTCGGAACTGTTCTCGTGAGGTCAATAAGCAAGCGAGGGCTTACCATAGTGGTGAAACGCAAGATCTTGGCCACCTGATTAAAACATTACAAGCACGCTTTCCCAATCGCGCCTTGTTTGCGGTTGGGTTTTCTTTGGGTGGGAATGTGCTCGCGAAGTATTTGGGCGAGCGCGGTCAAAGCAGTGGGTTGCAAGGTGCCGCGGTTGTTTCCGCCCCTTATCACTTATCCTCTTCTTGCCAAGTGATCCGAAAGAGTTGCTTTAAGCTGTATCAAAAATACTTGTTAGATAGAATGAAAAAGTCGTTCTCACGAAAGCTTGATCAAATAAGTGGTCAAATTCCATTAAATGCAGCGCAACTCGCCGACATTAACGACCTATGGCAATTCGATGATCAAGTAACAGCGCCATTGCATGGCTTTAAAGGCGCTGAAGATTATTACGCGCAGGCCAGCTCTCAACCTTATTTAAGCCTGATTGAAACACCAACCTTACTGATCCATGCAGAAGATGATCCCATGTTATCTAAACAGGCAGTACCTGTTGCAGCACAGATCAGCAAACATGTTCAGCTGGCTGTATCACAGCGCGGGGGGCATGTCGGCTTTATCGCTGGAGCAAACCCCCTTAAACCCATATATTGGCTGGAGCAAGTCGTGCCAGCCTATATTCATTCTCTTATTAAATAGTGACATTTATGCTGATCCCATATCAACAGATTGACCCAACCACCCTAGTTACCCTTATTGAGCACTATGTCTTACGTGAAGGAACTGACTATGGTGACAGTGAAGTAACGACAGAGCAAAAAGTCGCACAAGTCAAAGCGCAACTGCAAAGCGGTGAGGCCTTAATCGTATTCTCTGAATTACACGAATCAGTCAATATTGTGAGTAAAGCTCAGTTCCAAGCGATGCAAAGCGAAGATTACCAATCTGAACCTATTTATTAATACTGAACGAGAATGCTGTTTTTGGGATTGAGCCGCGTGAATTAGTTGTTACAATCAAACTTCACAATCATAATAAAGGCGCAAAAATGAAGTTAAGCTCAGCTCTTTGTGTTCTCGCATTAGCGGTTTCATCGGTTCATGCTAAAGAATACTCCGCATCGGAACGTGCCATTCGTTTGGCTCAAGAGAACCTCCTGATCGACACGCATATTGATGTTCCCTATCGCATAAATGAGAAATGGGATGATGTATCAAAAGCAACCGAAGGGGGTGATTTTGATTACCCTCGCGCGATGAAAGGGGGCCTCAATGCGCCGTTCATGTCAATTTATATTCCTGCCAGCCTAGAATTTGAAGGTAAGGGGAAAAGCTACCAACTCGCCAATCAGCTCATTGATGGCATGGAAGCGCTAGCACAACGTGCGCCTCAAAAATTTGCTATGGCATATAGCACCAAAGACATTGAAGCGCAGTTTGATAAAGGTTTGATGTCTATCGCAATGGGCATGGAGAATGGTTCGCCAATTGAAGGCGATCTCGCAAATCTTACCCATTTTTTTGACCGAGGTGTTCGATACATTACGCTTGCTCATTCGCAGAGTAACCACATCTCTGACTCTTCATACGACGTCCGTAGAAAGTGGAAAGGCCTCAGCCCTTTTGGTAAGCAACTCGTTGTCGAAATGAATAAAATAGGCATGCTTATCGATGTTTCCCACATTTCTGATGCCGCATTTTATCAAGTAATGGAAGTGTCAAAGGTGCCTGTGATTGCCTCTCATTCATCCCTGAGAAAATATACGCCAGGGTTTGAGCGCAATATGGATGATGACATGCTCTTAGCATTAAAGAAAAATGGCGGCGTAATCCAAATCAATTTTGGCTCGAGCTTTGTTACTTCTTCATCTCGTAGTTGGTATGACAAACGCAGCACCGAAGAAAAAGAAGCAACCAGCCGCGGAGCTAATAAAACTGATTTCCGCGCAGCCTATATCGCTCGGAACCCATTTCCATTTGCCACATTAGAGCAAGTATTAGATCACATAGATCATGTCGTGAAGTTAATTGGGATTGAGCATGTTGGTATTGGCTCAGACTATGATGGCGTGGGTGATTCATTGCCCATAGGGTTAAAAGATGTTTCTACTTACCCCAACTTAGTTCAAGGCCTGCTAGACAGAGGGTATAGTGAAAAGGACATTAAGCTTATCCTTGGTGGCAATACACTTAGAGTGTGGAAGCAAGCTGAAGCATACGCCGCAAAATTCTAATGTCTAATTGGGTAAGTGAAGGCTTGCCCTTATTTTTGTACTCGTTCAGTCAATCGCGACTGCTAAGCACTTAAGTTTAAAGTGTCAGTGTCGACAACTGAATAGAAACCAAAGCAAAGACGAAAACACAGCATTTGAAAATTAAGTATGCGAATAAAAAAGACAAGAGATAAACACTAAAATAAAAAATTGAAGAAAAGTTAGACTGATACAGAAATTGGTTGCGGGAGCCGGATTTGAACCGACGACCTTCGGGTTATGAGCCCGACGAGCTACCAGGCTGCTCCATCCCGCGCCTGTATGCATCTAATGATGCCTCTTTAAAAAAGTGCTTTTTAAGCTCTTCCGTAAAGAGGTCGCTATAATATCTAAATTTATTTTTATTGCAAGGATTTGACGAAAATTAATTTTTTAAGCGTTCAAAAAACACACAAACAATCAAATTTAACCGTGAAAGCAGCATTTTCCGTTATTTAATCCACCATTGGGGATGCTTTTTATACGTTCTAGTTCTCTAAAAAGCACCATTCGCCAATGACTAGTTTACCTTTGATGAGGACTAATCAGCTTTTGAAATTGCCAATCAGGATGACCCATTACGATGAAATCCGGATTTTCAGTGGTTTCTCGTTGGTTATAGGTCAATGGGTTGAACTCAGCATCAGTGATACACCCGCCAGCTTCTTCAACGATAATCTGTGACGCGCCTGTATCCCACTCTCCAGTTGGACCAACTCGCAAAAAGCAATCGGCCTTACCCTCTGCAATAATACACGCTTTTAGCGAACATGAGCCAAGTGCAATGGTATCAAACTGGCTATTTAAATACTGGCTCACCGCTTCAATTTTCTGTCTGCGGCTCACAGCCAGCGTTAACGTATCGGGCGGAGAAACAAAAATCTGTTCATCATGGCCTTGTTCACGCTTAAACGCACCGCCTTCTTTCGTTGCAAAGTAGGTGATGCCCTTTGCGGGCCAGTGAATAACTCCAAGCACGGGTTGATGGTTTTCGATTAGTGCAATATTCACTGCAAAATCACCACTTTCTAGGATAAATTCACCGGTGCCATCCATTGGATCTAACAACCAATAACGCTGCCAACTCTGGCGTTGCTCTAGTGGGGGAATGGGGGTTTCTTCTGACATGATGGGGATGTCAGGTGCCAGCGCCGAAAGGCCTGTCAATAACACCTCATTGGCAGCAAGGTCCGCTGCTGTAACAGGTGTGTGATCGGATTTTTCTTGCTGGCCGATATCCTCTTTCTGGTAAATCGCCATAATCGCTTTACCAGCCAGTTGTGCTAATTCAATACAAGGCTCTAAGTAGGTTTGCAACTTAAACCTCCTTTAGTAAAAACTGCTGTAACAACAATAGTGCAGCCACACTACGCGCTTCGGTAAAGTCAGGTTGCTCAAGTAAAGTCTGCCAGTCTGATAAAGGCCACTTCACCACCACCAAAGGTTCAGGTTCGTCCCCTTCTAAACGCTCAGGATACAAATCTTTAGCAACCAAAATATGCATGTGTGCTTTGAAATAGCTTGGCGCCAAAGAAACTGTTTTTAAATCAGCGAAAAAATTTGCACCAAAGCCGACTTCTTCTTTTAGCTCTCGGTTGCCCGCTTCAACAGGCGTTTCTCCGGGGTCTATCAACCCCTTTGGAAAACCTAACTGGTAATCGTGTGTACCTGCACAATACTCTCTAACTAATAGTAGTTCATTTTCAGCAGTAATTGGCACAATCATCACAGCACCACGCTTACCGCCTTTAACTCGCTCATACAGCCTTTGTTCTCCATTTGAGAATTGCAAAGAAAGGGCTTCAACGGTAAACAGCTTACTTTTCGCAACAACTTCAGACGATAAAATTTCCGGCGGACATGGATGCTTTTTCTGTGACATAAACTTTTATTTGCTATGATGTTGATAACCTAATCATAAAGCCTTTGCAGTTAAAAGCCTATGCTAAATTGGTCAAATATCGACACAGTCCTACTTGATATGGACGGCACTTTGCTAGATCTTCACTTTGATAACCATTTTTGGTTAGAAATTATTCCCAAAGCACACGCGGTTAAACAAGGCATTAGCCTTGAACAGGCCCGAGCAGACATTCTCGCGAGATATGATGCCGTTATGGGGCAAATTGAATGGTACTGCCTAGACTATTGGCAGGCGCAGTTGCAGCTCCCCATTATGGAACTAAAAAGAGAGATCCAAGATCTCATTTCTGTACGTGAAGACGTGCCAGAATTTTTGCAAGCCTTAAAGTCGGCAGGTAAGGAGCTTATTTTGCTCACCAATGCGCACCCAGATAGCCTCAGCCTCAAAATTGAACGAACACAACTCAGTGGCACCCAATTTGATGGTTATTTAGATAGAGTGATCTCGACGCATCAATACGGTGTGAGTAAAGAAAGCCAAAGTCTCTGGCGACAAGTACAAGCAGACCTACAATTTGATAAAGCTCGAACACTGTTTGTTGACGACAGTCTGAGCGTGCTTGCAGCCGCAAAACAATATGGTATTGGCCACTTACTGGCGATTGAAAATCCAGATAGTCAGCAAGCCCCGAGGGAGATCACTGACTACCTAGCAATTAGCGATTATCGAACGCTACTGCCAATAAACTAAGCAGGATAACGTGCTTTTAATCCGGTATATACCTGCTTTGCAAAGTCTGGGTGCTCTGTATCTAGGCTTTTCACAATTTCCACTAAGTGTTCATTGTCTTCTTTTTCGTCCCACACTTTAATGTAAGTCCCTTCTTTATAGCCATGATCTTGGCGGAAGAAGTTCAGTGTATTTTTACCGACATAGCCACGGTACAGATCATCAAGCGACATACCAATTTGCTGCATGCACCCAGCAAAAGCAGCCGCATTAAATGCCTTATCTGCCACCGCACTTGCTGCCAAATGCTCTAATGTTTGTTTAAAATCTTCTGCTTGCTTGGGTGAAGCAAGTTCAGTCTCTAACTGCTTTGCCAATTCTTCAAATGAGGTTTCGCCGTCTATTCTCAACGACAGTCCGAAATGAAAAATATCTACAAGCTCCAAGATCACTTGTTCAGTATCCGGAGTCTGTTTCTTCCACCATTTCCAGCCATAATGATCAAGCATCTCTGCGCATTCAACCCATATCGCTCGATACCATTCAAAGCCTTGACTAAACCATTGCTCATGCACTTTGGTATTCATCGCATTTTGCATTTCCAGCATCACTACTAGCTTGGTGATATTTGCAGACATATTTGCTCTCTTTGAGGTGATAAATAAAAAAGGATACGCGTAATATCATACCCGAGCGAAAGCATTTCGTCACTTTGCCTGTCTAATAACATTCACTAATGCTTAATACAGAGGAACCCATGCCGATTTTACTGATTATTTGCCTGATTTTGATTACACCACTCGCTTCTGCGGCGACTGTCACCAACATCAGCAACTCGCCTGAATCTGTGTCACCTTTATTACCTGGTCTTCAAGCTCCAGCGCTTACGTTAAAAAATAGCCAAGGCAAGGCCGTTAATTTAGAGACACTGTATAAAAATAAAACGTCGATTGTTGTTGTTTATCGTGGTGGGTGGTGCCCATACTGCACACGCCAGCTAAAAGGCATCCAAGCAATTGAGTCACAGATTGCCTCATTAGGCGCTCAGATAATTGCGGTTTCACCCGATTCACCTGACGCACTTGCGAAAAGCACCATTGAGTCGCCAAACTATTTACTGCTGTCGGATAACGAAATGGCTTATGCACAAGCTTTAGGGTTAGCCTACTTCCTAGATAACAAAACAGCCTCTGCATATCGCAATAAGCTTGGTGTGAACTTTGTCGACCTTGACGGTAATGACCGTGTCGCGCTGCCAGTACCGGCCGTGTTTGTCATCGACAAAAAAGGTCTAGTCCAGTTTCAATATGCGAACCCAAACTACAAAGTTAGGTTAGATGAAAAAGTATTACTGGCAGCCGTCACAGCCGCCAGTAAACTTTAAATAAATAGCGCCGTTAAAGTGTGTTTCTAGCACTTTAACGGTTTTCTAAGCGGTTATAATCGAATAAACCGAACTCCACGCCTCGGTAACGCTTTGCCACGTCGTGCATTAAATCGCTGTATTGCCAAAACTGCGGATGTGTTCTTCGGATACCAAATTGCGCTTTCAATTTTCGGTAGCTCGCTTCATCCACAACCTGCGCAAAACCAGCCACAAATGCCTCAACATGCGCTTGATTAGGCAAATACCAAATGGCCTCTGGGTAGTCGCCCACAAACCCTGGAAGCACCGTGACATAATCCTCTTCATATGCACGCTGTCCTGATTCATTCAGCAGACTAGAAATATTGAAATGCGCATTGTGACGCAGCACCGTATAAGCCTGATGCGAACCTTGCTCATTGCGAACAAGCACAAACGTCACTTGTGGCAGCGTTTTAACCGCTGCAATTGGCAGTTGGTTCAACTGCTTTAAGTCATCTGGCACCGCATGATAATCATACTCTTGATGCATGACCTTGCTCAGTCGTTCGCGCATTTTGTGATAAAGCTCTGTTTGTGGATCATCAGAGTGATAGGCAATGTGGCTCTCTGCACCGAGTAAACTCTTGCGATTGATAAACTCACTTAAGCTTAAATGTGACTGCCTGTACCAGTACTGCTTTATCTCTTGACGGTGACTTTTCGGTAAAAGATTCAGATAATTTTGCTCACCTTCTAAACGCAAAAAATCCATGTATAAGCGAGTGATTAGCTGATGACCAATGTTGCCATAGACATCAAACCCCGCCACAAGTAAGTAGTGGATCCGTTCAAACAGCGCATAATCCAGTACCCATGCTGTCTTCGGTTGCTGACCTACAAATCCCTTAACCACAGTTGCACTATTGAAATGGCGGAATATAGTCAAAGCTGCATTTGGATTGTGACCGTCACCTTGCCAAATAAGATCGAGGTCTAATTTACCACCCTCGTTAAAAATGTGATTGGATAGCTCTGTTTTTGCCTTGAGATAATCACTCTGGCGTTTTGCATACTTCGCCCAACTCGACAGAGGAAGCACATTGCTCTGTTCAGCCGCAGGCAGTAATAAATCATCATCATGCTCCACCAGTAGTGCTTCAACCGCTGGATTGGCATTTTTATCAGGATCCACAAAGGCGACCCAAAAATGGTCGTTAATCACATTAAGCGCAATTTGCCCGCGACATACCGGACCTTTAATAAAGCCTTTTACAATTAATTCGGCTTCATCCAACATAAATTGATAACGCGACTTAACGGGGATCGCAGCAAACGTTTTAAAAGGGTTTGCGGCCAATTTTGGGGCATACCCTGGAAGCGCTTTCACTTCATAATCGCGGTTATAAAACTGAGCATATAAACGACTCATTTTGCCATCATCCAGTGCCAGTGGCAGATGTGTTTTTGACAAAATGGTGCTGCGCTCGTGCATCAAGCGATAGTAAACCCGCGACACTTTTGGGTCATCAAATGGCCGAACCGTCGCTATTAATTCAATCGGTGTACCAGGCGGGGTTTTTGAGCGAACGAGTTTAAAAAAGGTTTTCTGATCATACTGCGCAAAATAAATGTTTGCCAAATACCAGTGCTCGTAAATATAACGTGCAGCCAATTGGTGTTTATTGCCAGACTGGTTTAAAAACTGCTCCCATTTATCGACCTGATTTTGCACTTCCTTTGAGGGCGGGGAAATTTCACCCATTTGCGCGCCTTGTTCCAACCAGTTTTGTAATTGTGCAAACTCGTGGTTTGTGAGCGCAGGAAGGCCATAAGGCATACCACCATGGGGGTTAGCATTTGCATAGTCGTCATACTCTTCAATTGATGGACAGCTTTGCGATCTATCCAAAGAGAAGTCAAACTCGCTTCCTAGAATTGCTTGTTCAGGAAAACTATTGCGCTGCTTCAATAAAAGGCTTTGGTACATTACCCCACCGTGCAAATTGGCGTATTCGGTTTGCACGCGCTCATTCAGTACAGGGGAGAAGCCTTTGTCACGCCATTGTTCAGTGGTTGTAGCATCAAACAACAACCTCGTTGGAGATTCGGCTAAAAGACGTGTGCCATCGTACACTAAGGCCTTGCTTAACCCTCTATCAATGCCCTGTGGTGAACTCAGCTTAAGCTGGCACGGTGCATCATAACAACCATGGCATACAACACAGCGGTTATCTAAAACAGGTTTTACTTGTTGTAAATACTTAGCCCCACCTTGAGGGTAAGAAACCATTCGCTCTCGCGGCTGTTCGGGACCAAATAAATCATCGTAATGACTGACGCCTAGTACCGCGCACCCACTCAATAAAATGAATGCGCTCGCTAGCCAGATAAAACGCTTCTGCGCCATTGCTCGACTCCGAATTTAGTTTGCAGATTGCTCGTGACTGTTTTCTTCTTCGTCGTCATCGAGGCCTAAATCAAACGTCGGCATCATATCCACTGGCGGTGAAACAAATAGGGCTTCGGCACCACTGGGGCTAAGCACAGCACTTAATACAGGGCCGTGATTTAAAAGTAACTGCGCATGATGACCACTGGCCAACAAATCAGTATAACTGGCTTCAATGTCTTTTAGCTCATAGCGCTCTAATGGAATGCTAATACTCTGTTCTGGAGCCGGATTTTGACATAGGTTAGCGAGCAGCTCTGCCGTTAGATTAACAGATAATTGCATATCTGGGCGTTCGATATCGCGGCTTTCTAAATCATCACTCAATAAAAATAAAGGTAGGATTAATGGGGTATTTTCTTGTAGTTCCATGCTTTAACTCTAGAATCATTTTTTGCAAGTGTAGCATAGTTCTATGAACCAAAACCGAACAATCCCGTTCGTAAAGGGCTGGGTTGTACAGCCCTTTACGCGTAGCTTTACTACCAAGGTAGTTCATCGCCGTTTGAATGCCAAAAAGTACCTGTATTTGATAAGTCCAACTCATCAATGCGTTTGATCAAACGCTCAGCGGCCACATCAGGCCCAATATCCCCAGCATAATTCACCATCTCAGTTTGTACAAAACCTGGGTGTAGCAGTGCTACAGCAACACCTCTAGGCTTAAATTCATGAGCAAGGCTCACACCCGCGGCGTTCAGCGCCGCTTTAGACATTCTATAGCCAATGTATGCACCTGAACCATTATCAGCAATAGAACCCATTCGGCTCGTGACCATCGCAACTTTTGCCCCAGCAATTAACGAAGACTGCAAAGCATGGGTAATGCGCACAGGTGCAACCGCATTGACAGCGAATTGAGTTTCTATACGGTCAAAATTCATATCAGCAAGGCTTTCGTTACTAAAGATCCCCGCATTATTGATGAGGATATCGATTTCAACACCTTGCAACTGTTGCGCTAACTTTGTGACACCAGCTTCACAACTTACATCAATGTCATCAATGATGCTCAAACAAAGTGCTTCTAACGCTTCCGAGCGCTTTCTTACAACAGCCGTCACCTGATAGCCAAGCTGCAAATACTGACGGCAAAACTCAAGGCCAATACCACGATTCGCACCAGTAATAACAACGTGCTTTTTCATTCTTTATCCTCGATATACATATTAATTTAAGCATTTAGGATTGGGGCATGCTTCGACAGATTCAAGATCCGATAGCAGTATAAGATACAAGAATTCAGGAGTTCTGCTAGGCTTAGTGCATAGCCCTAATATGGACAAAGTAATGTGAAGTGCTTGATTGCATTGGTGGCAATACTATGCAACACACAATCGTTTGCCACGGAGTACAATATTAACGTCAGTGAAAGCATGTCTTTTCATTTAGGAAAACAGCATGTTGAGCGCATTTTTACAGCCATATACCACCCTTTGAATATATCGCCTCAATTTCATTATCTACCCACACAGCGAGGCCTCCAATGGGTAAACGAGGGGCACTTTGATGCCGAAGCTGGTCGCGTTGAAAGTGCAATGTATGACTTTGATGCGCTTATTCCAATACCGACACCGCTCGCAACTGTTCGCTTGGCTGTTTTTTGCTTAGAACCTCAATTTTGTGAACTTAACCCCAATGAAGATACTGTCATTATCGAAGGCAGTTTGCTGTCCATTCAATACTGCCAACGCCATAAACTTGATTGTCACGCAGTTCAAAATACTATCTCAGCTTTTCAAGCATTGGCCAAAAATCATAGCCAACAACTTTTGGCAACTGATCACTTTAGCATCGGATCGTTATGTGACTCTGGGCTACACAGAATTTACATGCAAATTCTCCCTGGGCAGGGCGTCAAGATACACCACTATATTCATAAAAAACACTTAACACTGCGCAGTAAACTCGATGACAGCATTAGGGAAAAGCTCGCCAGTGGCGAGCTTACCGCCTTTATTAATAGCTTAAGTAACGAATTCGCCAACTGTCATGGCGAAATAGTTCAATTAACTACAAACAATATGCTTAAGGAGTAATGACATCCATAGTTGGTGCCATCACTGAAAATACAGCCCCTTGTGGGTCGGTAATAACTGCGAAACGCCCGACTTCTGGAATATCAGTCGGTGGGACACACACTTGGCCACCCAACTCCGCCGCTTGCTTGGCTATTCCAGCACAATCTATAACAGCAAAGTACAACATCCAATGCGGCGGTATCCCTTGCCACTCATCGGTCATTTCCAACATCCCAGCGACTGGCTTGCCATCACTGCTAAAGATCACATAATCCATATTCTCCATTGCTTGATGTGTTGCCTGCCAACCTAATAACTTACAATAAAACGCTTCACTCTTAGCACTATCTTGGCTTGCTAACTCGTACCAATATGGCGTTCCTGCTTCTAATTCTCTTTTTGTGCCAACATGGCCTCCGGCTTGCCAAAGCGCAAAATTGGCACCTCCTGGTTCATGCAACAGCACCATTCGGCCTGCTTCCGGCACATCATGTGGCCCCGCTATGATTTCAGCACCTAAACTCTTTGCCCGCTCAGCCAGCTCATCTACATTATCCACGGCAATATATCCCAACCAATGACTGGGTACCTGTGCTTCTTTCTGTTCTGGCATCATTTGGTACATGGCAGCGACGTCATCACCTTCTTTTTGTAGCATTGTATAGAAACAATCCTCACCAATCGGTTGATCAATACTTTGCCAGTTAAATAGCTGAGTATAAAACGATTTACCTGCTCCCCAATCAGAGCTACAAAGCTCTGACCAACAAAACTCCCCTATTTGTTTTCTTTCAATACGTGCCATGATTATTATTCCTAATAGACGAACCCACTTACAGTTAAGCAGATATTAGCTTATTCGCAATCTCGAATGACTCAGGTAGGCACATAGGGTGACGAATGACCGGCACAAAGTTTCGCAGTATGAGGAAGTGAGCGCATGGATGCGCGATGGGACCCAGCTTCAGGGGTGAATTAAGTGCAAAAAGTTAGCGACGGCGAACGTAGTGAGTGCGCTCTTTTTGCGCAAGGTGAAATAAGAAATTTTAACAAGCGGTGAGGGAGTCATGACCCAACACGTTTCAATTATGAATGACTTTAATTGATACTTAGAGTCCATATCAATGCCAGTGAAAGTTACTTGCTTCACCTTGCGCTAAAGTCGCGCTAAAGCACGATTTAGCACTACAAACGCAGCGAGCACGCTTCTTTTGCGCAAGGTGAAATGAGCCGGTTTAGCTGTTGCTAAGGGACTTAAACGCAAAAAAGCCCGACTCTTTCGAATCGGGCTTTCTTTTATTTGGTGCTTGGCGATGTCCTACTTTCACATGGGAAACCCCACACTATCATCGGCGCTATTTCGTTTCACTACTGAGTTCGGCATGGGATC
>NZ_MAUJ01000015.1 GCF_001696455.1 Pseudoalteromonas luteoviolacea | reverse complement strand
TCTTCAGCCCTTGGCGGCTTTTTTCGCTTTAGCACGGGCAATGGCGGCGGCAACGGCAGCTTTGCGTGGATCTTCCGGTTCAGCGTCCGCTTTTGCGGCTGGCTCATTTGGTAGTTGCTGCGCTTCTTCAGCGGCCTTGGCGGCTTTTTTCGCTTTGGCACGGGCAACGGCGGCAGCAACGGCAGCTTTGCGTGGATCCTCCGGCTCAGCGTTCGTTTCTGTGGCTGGCTCGTCTGGTTGCAGTTGTACGTTTTCTGAGTCCTTAGCGGCTTTTTTGGCTTTGGCACGGGCAATGGCGGCAGCTACTGCGGCTTTGCGTGGATCGCTACCTTTAGGAGCTGTGTCTTCAGAGTCAGTCACTTCACTCTGTTCTGCTTTTTTGGCCTTAGCGCGAGCGATGGCAGCAGCGACAGCGGCTTTCTTTGAGTCTTGTTTCTCTGGTGCCGGTGTTTCTTCAGCGGCCTTAGCTGCTTTTTTGGCTTTAGCGCGTGCTATTGCAGCTGCAACGGCATCTTTAGGTGCGCTATCACCGCCAGTTTGGGCTTTTTCTTCCTTATACTTTCTAGCTTGCTCTTTGCGCTTTGCACGCTCTAATGCGACGGCACTGTTATCCGGCTCAAGGGATGACGTATCTCCTTCTGCTTTCTTCGCTTTTGCTCGTTCAATAGCGGCTTGTACAGCAGATTGCTCTGGGCGTTTATTTTTAACTCTCTCTAGTGCCTCAGATACTTTGGCCTTGTCTTTTGCCGGTGCCGTGCGAGCGGGTCGCTTGTGACGATTTTGTCTCTCTTCTTGCTCTCGCTCTAGGCGTGCTTTACGAGCTTCAAAGCGTTCTTTCGCACGTTCAGCTTTCACTTTCTCAAGTTTTTGCTCACGGATCTCGGCTTTGGCAACTCGATAATATTGCACCAATGGGATCTCGCTTGGGCAGACATAAGAGCAAGCGCCACATTCAATACAGTCAAAAAGGTTGTATTCTTCAAGCTTGTCGTATTCTTTGCCTTTGGCAAACCATTGCAATTGTTGAGGCAAAAGGGTTTGTGGGCAGGCGTCGGCACAGGCGCTACAGCGGATACATGCTTGTTCATGACCTGCCACTGCCAGTTCTTGATTATCTGGTGCCAAAATACAGTTGGTGGTCTTCACCACGGGGATCCTGACGGTTGGTAAGGTAAAGCCCATCATAGGTCCACCCATGATCACTCGTTGATCCTCAACGGGAGTAAACCCTTGGCTGTGTAATAGATGTTTAACTTCAGAGCCCAGTAGTGCCCAAACATTTTGTGGAGTATGGATAGTGTTACCTGTCACTGTTACAACACGTTCTATCAGAGGCTTGCCCTTAAACACCGCTTCGTTGACCGCATATAAGGTTCCGACATTTTGGACTAGGACACCAACATCTGCAGGGATCCCGCCGCTTGGCACCTCTTTAGAAGTAAGCACTTTAATCAGTTGCTTTTCGCCCCCTGAGGGATACTTCGTTGGGATCGCGCGGATCAGTATCTTGTCGTTGTGGCTAGCAGCTGCACGCATTGCTTCGACGGCTTGTGGCTTATTGTCTTCAATGCCCACAAGCGTGTATTGTGGTGACAATATAGACATCATGACCTCAATACCAGCAATGATTTCTTCAGCGTGTTCACGCATCAACATATCATCAGCGGTTATGTATGGTTCACACTCCACCCCATTGACGACTAAGAACTCAATCTGTTTAGCGCTGTCGGCTTTTACGTATGTTGGAAAGCCCGCTCCGCCCATACCGGCAATACCCGCATGATGTAAAATGTCTATGAGCGCTTTGTTGTCTAGCCCTTCAATTGAGTCTCGAGAGGTTAGTTGACACCACTTGTCCTCACCATCGGGCGTCAGAATTATGCTCAGCTCTGGCATAGCCGATGGGTGCGCTGAGGGCATCGGTTTGATATCTGTGATTGTACCTGATGTAGGTGCATGTATTGGCAGAGACCAATTAGTGCCAGGGCGTGTTAGTACTTGCCCTTTTAGGACATGCTCACCTTTATTTACCAACAGCTGTCCATTGGCTCCGATGTGCTGCTTCAGAGGAAGCACTAAGTATTCGGGGAGCGGTAAAGTACCTATTCCAGCTTGGTTTGAAACGAACTTTTGCTCAGGAGGATGGATCCCGCCAGGAAATTGCCACAGCTTTCCGCTTTCTATTTGTTCAAGTAATGTTTCCACTTAAACCTCTCAGTCAAGTTGTTTCACTGGAATAGCATTGATTTGCCATTTCCAAGATTGTTTTGTTTCAGCGACTGGGATCATATCAATACAGTCTACAGGGCAGGGTTCGACACATAGGTCACATCCTGTACATTCATCAGCAATAACAGTGTGCATTTGGCGTGTAGCACCAACAATGGCATCGACAGGGCATGCTTGAATACATTTGGTACAACCAATGCATTCATCTTCGCGGATATACGCGACCTTTTTTACGGGAGCGGCTTCTTCACCGCCAGCGAGTGGTTTTGCTTCAACTCCCATCAAATCGGCAAGTTTTTTAACTGTGGCTTCACCACCGGGTGGGCATTTGTTAACTTCATCACCATTAGCAATGGCTTCGGCATATGGACGACAACCTGGGTAGCCGCACTGGCCGCATTGAGTTTGCGGTAAAACGGCGTCAAGTTGTTCAACAATGGGGTTACTTTCTACCCGGTATTTAATCGCGGCGTAGCCTAAAATTAACCCAAAAATGAGTGCAAGTGCACCAATCGCTACAAGCGCATAAATCAGCGTCATCTTAAATCTTCACCAATCCAGAAAAGCCCATAAATGCAAGTGACATGAGACCTGCCGTGATCATTGCTATAGAAGCGCCTTTGAAAGGGACTGGCACGTCGGCAACTGCAAGCCTTTCTCTCAAGGCTGCAAAAAGTACTAAGACAAGTGAAAAGCCAACAGCAGCACCGAAACCATACACTGCAGAGCTAATAAAGGTATGCTCTTTAGTGATGTTGAGCAGCGCGACACCCAATACGGCACAGTTAGTTGTAATTAATGGTAAAAAGATGCCGAGTAAGCGGTATAGAGTTGGGCTGGTTTTTCTGACAACCATCTCTGTAAATTGTACAACAACTGCAATTACCAGAATAAAACTCATGGTACGTAAAAAGGTGAGCTCTAAAGGTATGAGTATATATTGATTAACTAAGTAGCTGGTGACCGAAGCCAAAGTTAGTACAAAGGTGGTGGCTAACGACATACCTATGGCTGTTTCGAGTTTGCCTGAAACCCCCATAAATGGGCACAGACCCAAAAACTGTACTAATACAAAGTTGTTTACCAGCACCGTGCCGATAAGCAACAACATATACTCTGTCATTTATGCCCCTTAACTTGCAATCATCGTTTCTCAACGTGTTATAAGACTGGAAATTCTAACAATTTTCCTCGTCGAGATCACAACATTTAGTACACTTTATTTAGGTTGTTAGGGGAATTTGGTAGGGAATGTTGACAAAAAATGGAGAGAGTATGACTCTCTCCGGTCTAGCAAGTTTAAATCTCTTTGGGTTTCTCGATGTAATAGCCTTGTACGCCATCTAAACATAAGGTTTCGACAATATGCTTTTCTTCTTGGCTTTCAACACCTTCAGCAAAAACGCTCACGCCAATACGGTGTGCTAAATCAACCATAAGACGCATAAAATATTGGTTGTTTTTGTCTTCTTCCAATCCGCGTGTATAGCTGGCATCCATCTTGATAAAATCTGGTTTTAAATCTCTGAAGAATTTAAATGAAGTAAGACCAACGCCGAATCGCTCTACGGTTATACGCGCGCCAACCCTGTGCACCATATCAATAAAGCGCTTACTGGCTTTGATATTTTGTTGTAAACCAAATTCGCTTACTTCAAAGACAAGCTTAGATGCTAAGTTACCATCTTTAAGCAAACGTCTCTCTAGCCAAATAACGAATTGGTCGCTGTGGGCGCTAGAAGCGGTCACATTAATGCCAAAAAATTTCTCATTAAAGTTACGTGTTTTGATTAACTCTAAAGAGCTATCGATGATTAACTGATCAATTTCAATGGCCATTTCCAGTTTTTCTGCCATGGCTAAGAAAGAGGCAGTTGGGAGCATTTGATTGTCTTCTGTTTTAAATCGAGACTGGATCTCAGCGTATGCTTTGACATTCTTGCCTATCGGCATGATGTTTTGCATCATGAGATTCACGCGTCGGCTATCGATCACTTCCCTGATAACTCTACGCCAGTTTTGATTGCCAAAACCTGCACCAACGTTGTTAACAATGTCACTTTCTCGCTGCAAGTGCCAAGCGTTGGCCTGCTTGCTTTGTGCCATACTCATCGCGTTGTCTACGACAGAAAGCAGTTCACCGAGCGGTTTACCTGATTCGTAGGAAACTATCCCCGCATTGGCAACTGACGCCAGTTCTTGATTTTGTTGATATTGAGTAAATCTGGCTTGTAATGTTTCACCAAATTGCTCAGCTTCTTTTGAAGGTACATTCGGCAAAATCACAGCAAAATCCGAGCTGTTTAGCCTAAACACTTGGCTTCCTGTGTAGGTGCCGCTAACGTGCTTCACTATATCTGAAACTGCACGTATATATTCATCACCTTTTTGATATCCGCGCGTTTGGTTGATCATTTGCAGTTCACTACAGCGGATCATTGCCAAGGTGCCAAAACTTTTGTTGTTGGATTGCTCGATTTGATGCTCATAATACTCAACAAACATATTTCGGTTGCCAAGGCCTGTTACGACATCTTTGTATGCTTCTTGTTTGATGGAATGGGCAGCAGATTTGATGTCTTCTTGCTTACTTTTCAGAAAGTGCGCAAGGCGATTGAACGAAGGTGCGAGCTCTGCACCTAGCTCTGTGACTTTACCGGTATTAAAATCTTCTTCAATGCTTTCGGTAACCTGATTCTGCGTGATATAGACATCCACCGCATTTGCCACAGTCATACTGACGTTACGATTGAGTTTCTTATAAATTGCTTGCATATAAAAGATAGGAATAAACGCAACCAATGCCGAGATAACTAACATCAATAGCAGAGATTGTTGCAATAGAGAGGCTTGGCTTTGTGCATTGATAACAAATTCAATTTTGATGTCTTTAGATTTATTTACTGCAAATTGTGGACGAATAGAATTAAAAGAGTTTGCAATGATATCGGCTAAAAAGGGGAGTTGTGCTGGTTTTCCGAGCTGTAAAATCGTTTGTCCAGAAAAATCACGTACTATAAATGTAGAGAAAACATCTCCATTGCTTAGAGATAACCGAATATGTTCAGGTGTCATATCCGTCATGGTTTTCTCTTGAATGTAGTTGCTAACCATTTTCTGGGCACTCATTTGTGCTTTGCTGACGGCACTGTCAAAACTTGACGCGACAAAAAAACTGCCAACCGCAGAGAAGAGTAACCAAGAAATAAATTGTAAAAATATGAGTTTTTTAAAGCCTGCTATTATTTATCTTCTACCTGAAAATGGGAGAATTGCCTTCTAGCAATATATAAGTGCTAAGTTACGTGAAGTATTACAACCACTATATTAAACGTACCTTATCCAGCACCGTAGGGTACAAGCTAACGTTGTAATTATCCTATTGTAGTGCCAAAACGGGTTCTAACATTATAGTGAAAAATCACCGATAAAGGAGCTTGTAGAGTAGAGCATTGATGGAAAAAAGTCTAATACATTCTGGGAATTGGCTCCCCCTCCCCGACTCGAACGGGGGACCTGCGGATTAACAGTCCGTCGCTCTAACCAACTGAGCTAAGGGGGAAGCATGTCTCTCAACGGGGCGAAATATTAATGACGACATGGCGAAGTGTCAACAATAAAAATCACTAGAGTGCAAAAAAACTGTTTGTTCGCTGGATTAATCGACAATTCAGCCCTTTTTTAATCAGCTTTCTTTAAAAAAGAGACCCTGGTGAGCTGTTGCACTCATTTATCGACGTTTTTTTGTCGGGATCTTACACTTAAGATCGGTGAGTATTCAGCCTTAATTGGGGGACATCAAGAAGTAGTAAAGAGTAGATTAATTTAGATATTGGTTATTTTTTGCTGTTTGTGCGCTAAAAACATTCGAAAGGGCTGTTTTTTGCACTTTATTTAAGATCGGTATTTTTGATGATTCTGATCACTCGTCAGATCTTGAGTTACATGTTCCTTGTATGGGAAATAACAAAACTATGGTAAATATTTTACTCAAATTTCGGCGAGATATTGCATACTTTGACTAATGAATTTTAAAAAGTTTAATTTAAACAATGTTTTAGGTGATTTGTTTCCATTATAGATTAAGTTGCATAATTATTAATATAGTCTAGAGCCGCAACAAAATAAGACGCTTTTTGTTTAGATCTGTGATGTAAAATAAATAGATCATTTTACGCATTTTTTTCAGTTGCTAAGATCCTTGTCTAGGCCTTTATTTTTAAAGGCTCTACAAACTTATCCACGGAATCTGTGGATAACATTGTTTATTAATCTTTAAGAACTCTTCTAAAGCTAAGTAAACCGTGGCATTAGAGAGAAGCAATAGTTTTTTATAAATTTTTAAATTGCTTAAAAAACAATTGCTTGTGTGTTTTGTGTTGAATTGAAGTGTACTGTGTATATTTTTACAGGAATATTTCAATATCGTTTGCTTGGTGTGCAAAAAGTGAGCCGTCGTTGTACTGGATTTGAAATAAATTTGACATTTTTTGTGCAGAACATGGTTTGTAGGAAAATAGGTCAAAAAAATCAATTTTTGCTTTGAATCGTGTTTTTCACAGCTATTTTTGATTCACAACCGTATTAAAGAATAGCATAGCATCATCTTGTTTGATGATTTAGAATGATGGGCTGTCAAAAGAGGTATAAAGTTATATGTCCGCAGTGCGCCAATCCAACTCCAGCAGTGATATTTTGAGCGGTTCAATTCCCGCGACTTTAAAGCGAATGACGGTTCCGATGATTTTCGGCATGATCACGTTAATGAGCTTCAATTTGGTTGATACATTTTTTATCAGTCTATTAGGGACCAAACCATTAGCCGCTGTGAGTTTTACGTTTCCTGTGACATTCACAATTATCAGTTTAGCAATTGGATTAGGGATCGGGACTTCAGCAGTCATCGCAAAGGCATTAGGCAGTAAAAATTTAGAAGAAGCCAAGTTTGATGCTTTTATATCATTATTGTTAGCTGCTTGTTTGGTTGCTATGTTAGCCATCATTGGTTACTTTTTGACGGATCCTATATTCACTCTATTGGGGGCCGATGACACAACACTGCCTTATATCCATGAATATATGAATGTTTGGTTTTTAGGGTCTATATTTCTTATCACCCCGATGATCGGTAATTCGGTATTGAGAGCCTCCGGCGATACCAAGACACCCAGTATGATTATGGGCCTTGGTGGGCTTATTAACGCAGTGCTGGATCCTTTATTGATATTTGGCTACGGGCCTTTTCCTGAACTTGGCGTTCAAGGCGCCGCTGTAGCATCTGTTTTGGCTTGGGCAGTTTGTGTTGTGGTGATTATTTACTTACTTGCTATTAAGAAGCGTTTACTAAGCTGCTCAAGTGGTAATCAGAGTGTTTGGAGTGCTGTATCTAAGATTATGAAAATTGGCTTGCCAGCTGCCGGCGCAAACATGCTGACGCCTATTGCGATGGCCGTAATGACAGCCATCGTGGCAACATATGGTGCTGAGGCTGTTGCGGCATTCGGTGTTGGTAGCCGTATTGAGTCAATCGCCTGTCTTGTTGTGCTTGCGCTTTCAATGACGTTACCACCCTTTGTGAGTCAAAACTATGGCGCAGGAAACTATGACAGAGTAAAAGAAGCTTATCGCACCACATTGAAATTTGTTATGGCTTGGCAGTTTGCGACTTATATATTGCTTATCTTAACCGCGCACTGGGTGAGCCAAGCTTTTGGTAACGAGCCAGAAGTTATCGCGATTATCAAGCTGTTCATATATACGTTGCCACTAAGCTATGGTTTGCAAGGCGTAATTATTTTAACGAATTCTTCATTTAATGCGTTACACAAGCCAATGAATGCGCTCATACTCAGCGTGGTTCGATTGTTTGTTTTTTATATTCCTTGTGCGTATATCGGCTCGCATATAGCAGGGTTAACAGGGTTATTCATAGGTGCAGCAGTGGGTAATTTGTTTACTGCGATTTCTTCTTATATGTGGTTTAGTAAAACATTAGCGCGTATGCAACAAAGAGACATGGAGGTGAGGGTTTCATGAGTGAGTCTTTCGAACTAGTATCAGAGTTTTCGCCAAATGGCGATCAGCCAACCGCCATTGAGCAGTTGTGTGATGGCCTTGATGCCGGGCTTGCGCATCAAACTTTACTGGGTGCGACAGGCACAGGTAAAACCTTTACGATGGCCAATATTATTCATCAGCTAAACCGCCCAACGATTATCATGGCCCATAACAAGACGCTAGCAGCTCAACTGTATGGTGAAATGAAGGAGTTTTTCCCCAATAATGCGGTGGAATATTTTGTCTCTTACTATGACTATTATCAGCCTGAAGCCTATGTAGTTGCCAGTGATACATTCATAGAAAAAGATGCGTCGATTAATGAACACATCGAGCAAATGCGGTTATCGGCAACCAAAGCGTTGTTAGAGCGCAGAGATACCATCATCGTGGCTTCGGTATCGGCTATTTACGGCCTAGGTGATCCTGACTCATATATGAAAATGATGTTATTGCTCAAAGTAGGAGAAACCGTTGAGCAGCGAGCGTTGTTACGCCGTTTAGCTGAACTTCAGTATACGCGGAATGATATGGACTTTTCACGTGGTACGTATCGTGTACGCGGAGAGGTTATCGACATATTTCCAGCGGAATCCGAGACGCAAGCTGTACGCGTTGAAATGTTTGATGATGAAATCGAGCGTATCAGTTTATTTGACCCGCTTACTGGCGCGGTTGATAAACACTTAGTCCGTGCCACGATTTACCCAAAAACACATTATGTGACACCACGCGAGAAAATTCTCGATGCGATTGAGAAAGTCAAAGTTGAACTGAAAGAACGCCGAGCATACTTAATGGAGTCCAACAAGCTCGTTGAAGAGCAACGGGTTGCGCAGCGAACGCAGTATGATATTGAAATGATGCAAGAGTTGGGGTTTTGTTCTGGCATAGAAAACTACAGTCGTTATTTATCAGGAAGAGCACCTGGCGAGCCGCCCCCAACATTACTGGATTATCTGCCCAATGATGCATTAATGATCATTGATGAATCGCATGTCACTGTGTCGCAGATTGGGGCCATGTATAAAGGTGACAGAAGTCGTAAAGAAAATTTGGTTGAATATGGTTTCAGGTTACCTTCGGCAATGGACAATCGTCCCTTAAAGTTTGAAGAGTTTGAGTCTATTGCTCCACAAACAATTTATGTTTCAGCGACCCCGGGCGATTATGAACTTGAACGATCTAGTGGAGAGGTTGCTGAGCAGGTGATCCGGCCAACCGGATTACTGGATCCAGAGTTGGAAGTGAGGCCTGTCACGACCCAAGTAGATGACTTGCTGTCTGAAATCTACCAAAGAGTAGAATTGAAAGAGCGCGTATTAGTGACGACTTTGACAAAGCGGATGGCAGAAGATCTCACTGATTATTTGAATGATCATGATGTCAAAGTCCGTTATTTGCATTCGGACATTGATACGGTCGAGCGGATGGAGATCATCCGTGACTTGAGAAAGGGGGTGTTCGATGTTCTGGTCGGGATCAACTTATTGAGAGAAGGGTTAGATATGCCAGAAGTCTCTTTGGTTGCCATACTAGATGCGGACAAAGAAGGGTTTTTGAGATCAACTCGTTCACTGATACAGACCATTGGTCGTGCGGCTAGACACCTTAACGGTAAGGCTATTTTATATGGTGATAAGATCACGCGTTCAATGAAAGCGGCAATCGATGAGACAGAGAGAAGACGTGCCATACAGCAAGCTTACAACGAGAAACATGGTATTGTGCCACAGGCATTGGTTAAGAAAATTACGGATGTGATGGACTTAGGAGAAGAGGTCTCTGAGACCGAAGCGCACTCATCAACGACAGGGAGTGGGGCGGCTAAGTCAAGTATATCTGCTGGTGCTTCTACCACGGAATTAACTGAGCAGATCAAGCAACTGGAAGCACAGATGATGACCTATGCTCGTGAGTTGGAATTTGAAAAAGCAGCCAAGGTACGAGACGACATTCAGGCGCTGCAGCAGCAATTACTTAAAAGTTAGTCACCATATTGCAGGCTGAGATCCGCAGTAATCTCGGCCTGACTTCCTTTGTTTTAGTTATATGTTTATTGCAAATCATAAGGTGCACATATAAAGCAAATAGGTTAATTTAGTCGGCCTAATTGCGAAAGTTCAAATTTATATGTGTTTATTGAGAACTCTAGCTACACTTTAGTTGTCCATAGATAAGTTATTATTTGAGAGTCACTTAGAATTGTGTTGTTTGTGCGCCTGATAGTCCTATTATCATTTATTTTAATCATACCTAGCGTACAGAGCGACGAGGGACAGCTGGATAAATCTTTATCTGATCTAAATACTCTACTTGAACAAGACCCTAAGCAAGCAATCATTAGAGTATCTGAACTTAATCAACTGTTTGTTCACCCTCAGCCAAGTTCACGTTTGTGGTTTGAACTAAAGATCATTGAAGTTAAAGCCGAAATTAAGCTCGGGTTATATCAAGACGCCAAGCAACATCTCTATCAGCTCGAGTCTTACTTACCCGTGATGGCTCAGTTTAGCGAAGCGCCTGCGCTGATTAAATTATTACTGGCGCAAATTGAACAGAAGCAAAGTAATATAGAGTCAAGTTTTACACTGCTTGAACAGGCACTCGGAGTGGTACCTAAAGAGTTGGTCGTGTTGCGCAGTGATATTTTACACTCACTGGCGAGGGGGTTACGATATAAAGCCCGCTACAGAGAAGCTGAAAGAGTGGTAAAGGATGCGATTTCACTAGTAGAACCCATCAATGATAAAGCTCGCCTTGGTACCTATTATAATCAGCTCGGTGTCATCTATGATTACATGGGGAGTTTACAACTCGCACTGCGCTTTCACGAAAAGTCGCTAAAGTTGCAAAGAAGCCTTAAAAATCAGCAAGGCATTTCAAATTCACTTTATAATATTGGCGAAATCTATCGTGATCTGGAAAAGTATAACAAAGCCTTACTACACTTTAAGCAAGCGCTTGAAGTAGACAAATCTTTAGGCGACCCAATCCATATTGCCAATAGTCACGGTAAGTTGAGCCAAGTGTATTTACAGCAGGGCGAAATCGAATTGGCACTGAGCCATAGTCAATCGGGGATTGAATTGGCGAGAAGCAGCCGTTCTGATAGTGATCTTGCATGGCAATTCAGTATCTTAGCAAAAATTTATGTGGCACAAGATGCGCTTTCTCAAGCATTATCAGTCGCTCAAGAAGCACTGTCACTGGCAATATCAGCAAAAGCGAGTCGTACAGAACGCACGGTCAGGTTAGTCATCATTGAGATCGAACTGGTACAAGGCCAATATGCGAAAGCCTTGGCTGGTATAGATCAAGTGCTCACTTTACCTGGGGTGGGCCATTCATATTTAGCGAAGTTATATCAATATAAAGCGCAGGCACAAGAAAAGCTCGGAGAGTTTGAGCATGCTCTGCGTAGTCTGCAGCAGTTTATTGAGATCAAAGCGGTGTTGTATCAAGACCTAGACAAACAACAGGCTCTGACACTGCGTCAAAATGTAGAGTTTATTCGCCAAGAGCAGGCTTTAAAATTGATTCAAAATGAGCAAGCGCTGCAAAAAGCGTCTTTAGAAAACCTAAAGCTACAGCGAGGTATGGGGGTCTCATTGCTATTATGCTTTATGGCTGTCGCTATTTACATTTACAAACGGCAACAACAAAAGCAAAAGTATGTTGAATTGGAAGCCAATATGATGGCGCAGTCGTTAGCTCAAAAAAACCGTTTATTGGCAGATGTATCTCATGAGTTAAGAACGCCTTTAGCAGCTTTAAAGCTGACCGTTGAGGCTATGCAGTACAATATCGAGCCCGATCCTAAGAAAGGGTTTGAAAAGATACAAAAAAAGATAGGTCATTTAGACAATCTGATAAAAGATATCTACCAGTCGGCACAGTTTGACAATGATGTACTGACATTGGACAAACAGCCTGTCGATGTAAATGCACTGATTGAAGAAATTGTCGAAGAGTTTCAACCTATGTATGCGACGAAGCAACAGTCTTTGTCATTTACTGCGTGTACAAATAATTCTCCGTGTTATGTCGACCCTGCAAGAATACGCCAAGTACTATTCAACCTATTGAGGAACAGTCACTTTTACACCAGTAGTGAAGGTCAAACTCAGGTTAATTTTGAAAGTGATGAAGATCACATGAAAGTGACGGTTGAAGATTCGTTTCCGGGAGTTGCTGAACAAGAGCTAGAAATGATATTTGAACGATTGTATCGCTGTGAGGGATCCCGTAGTCGAGATCATGGTGGTTCGGGGCTAGGTCTTGCGATTTGTCAGCAAATTATTCGCGCCCACGGTGGTAATGTGGGCGCGAGTCACAGCGAGATGGGCGGTGTTTCTATCTCGTTGTATATTCCTTTTGAGGAAACTAGAAGCGATAGCTAAGGCCCACACCTAAACTGGATACATCTAGGTCACCCATGTCTAGGTATTGATAGCTGACATTAACAGCCATGCCATTATTCCAGTCATATTGCCAACCTAGTTCAGCGACAAAGCCAGTACCATCTTCTTCAACAAGGTTTGTTGTTCCTCGATTTAATTCGTAGTCGTAAAAGTTTGCACCTAACTTACCGTATAGCGAGTTATGTTTAGTCAGTTGATATTGACCCTTTGCCGCAACGATTAGATTTCCATAATCCAGATCATTGGCGCCTAGCCCGAACAAGGTTTTGTTCAACTGAGTACAAGTGAACTTCCTATTGTTGGTATCTGTACATTCCCAATCATCAGAATCAGTGCCACCATTTAGACCGACTTCTAATGCCCAAGTTTTATCAAACTGGTAGTTGTAGTAGACATATAGTTGTCCAACACCATCGCCATCTTGGCTAGAGCTTTTGTAAGATGCGGAGCCACCGTATGCCTGTACACCGACGCGGTGTTTGTCATCCTCAATTGAAGCCATGCTCGAGAAAGAAGTAACGGCTGCCAAAGCTAGTGAGAGTAGAGATAAAGTTTTCATTACGCATATTCCATTTGGTTAACTTGGGACTCAGTTTAGAGCGCATGCGTGTGAGAGTCTGTGTACCCGTTGTCAGAAAATGTAAGCGTTGGTGAGAATATGCGTGATAGCTTTAAGACTGAATTAACGCTTGTCGAAAATGTTGCGCGATGAACTGTAATTGCTCATCTGAAATAGCGCATGCTTTGGCATTACTTTTGATGATAACAATCTCAACATTGGGCAAAAAAGGCAGGTGTGGATCATTTAAAGCGGGTAAATCGTTGCGGCTTAAATTAGCCATTGCGCCAATTGCTAGGCCCTGTTTGATTAACCCTCTCAGTGCACTGGCGCTGCCACTACTTGCCATGATCTTGAATGCACGCTTTTGTTTTAAAAGGCCTTCAATAGCGGCTTGATGGTAGCGACAGTCTCGCTTGAATACCACAATGGGTAAAGTTGGCTGCGATAAAAGGTCGCGATGCTCAACACCCACCCATGTTCCTTTATCATGGCACAGCAAATAGCCTGCTTCTGAAAGCGGTGTGCGAGAGATCACCGCTAAGTCTAAAAGCCCTTGATCCAGTAAGTGTTGTAACTCAGAGCTAGAAGCGCAGGTAATATTGAGTTCTAAGTGTTCAATACTTTCGTGTAGGAGCTGAACCAATGGTGGCAGAATGGACTCCGCGTAGTCATCAGGACAGCCAAGACGTAAAACAACCTGCAATGCGGTACGCGAGAGATTTGCCAGCGCATGGTCTTGTAGATGGATAATTTGTCTTGCATACCCAGCAAGGACCACGCCTTCAGCTGTCAGGTTTAACTGTCGTCCCTCTTTGATAAATAAGGTTTGCCCGATATCTTGTTGGAGCTTCTTCATTTGCATACTAATTGCGGACTGAGTCCTGTGCATTTGTGCCGCTGCACGTGTAAAACTGCCCGTTTCAACAAAAGCGAGAAAACTTCTTAGTGCATCTAAGTCCATATATCAATAATTCTTATGTATTGTATTTAAATTATACGTTAGTCGTTATCGAAATAAAGCTCTAGGATAAACATGTTTCAACAGAAAAGGAGCATATTATGAAACTTTATATTGGCAACAAAAACTATTCATCTTGGTCTTTAAGAGCCTGGCTCATAGCTGAAAAGTATCAGCTAAATTATCAAGAAGTAAAATTGGACTTGGGATCTAAGGTGTTTTACGAGCGCCTAGAAAATGTCAGCCCAACTTTAAAAGTGCCGACATTAATAGATGACGATGTGGTGATATGGGAATCCCT
This sequence comes from Pseudoalteromonas luteoviolacea, assembly GCF_001696455.1. GTDB lineage: Bacteria > Pseudomonadota > Gammaproteobacteria > Enterobacterales > Alteromonadaceae > Pseudoalteromonas > Pseudoalteromonas luteoviolacea_C. Next base: position 61,017 of record NZ_MAUJ01000015.1, on the reverse strand, counting down.
TGCGATCTGTGAATATATCAACGAAGCTTATCTATCAGGTAAGGCATGGCCCAATTCTCCTGCATTACGCGCACATGCAAGGGCGTTGAGCAGTGAAATGCACAGTAGCTTTAATGCTTTGAGAAATGCGATGCCAATGAATATTAGAGCCAAGAAACAAATTATAAGAACAGACGAGGTCAATAAGGATATTCGTCGAATTGAGCAAATATTTACAGAGCAGTATAAACGTTTTGGTTCACAAGGCGGATGGTTGTTTGGTGCGTGGTCGATTGCAGATGCGATGTTTGCGCCAGTTGTCTTGCGGTTTCAAACATATGGGGTGAAGCTAAGTGGTGAAGCGAATGCATATGTTGAACACGTACTACAATGTCCTGCTCTGAAACTGTGGTGTGCGCAGGCACTCAAGGAGCTGGAAGTCGTGGAGTGTAATGAAGTGGGGAGTCTGCTTTGACTATGATCCACAATTACATCGCATTTTATTGATACGCTTCTCCCATTGAGAGTGATGGGAGTATTGTATGAGAGTGGTTGCGGTCACTGACGAAACCCGAGCGATTTATAACAATTTAGCTCAAGCTTATGAAGCAGAGTTTTCTAAATTAACTCAAAAACAGCCGCTTGAGAATGGTGTATTTGAATTAGATACAAATCTTGATGAAGCGCATGTAACGGGATTTATTTGTTATGTATCAGGTATTCCTGCGGGCATTGCCGCTGTCTGTTCAAACGCATCTGATGATAATGAGATTGCTGAGTTTTATATTGTGCCTTTTTATAGAAAAGCAAAGTTAGGGACTCAGTTTGCTCATGCTCTTTGGCATCAAAGGCCAGGTCAATGGACAATAAAGCAAATCGCAGGCGCCAATTACGCAACATATTTTTGGCTCAATGCCATTGATGATTTACCTTGTGAAAACTTGATAGAAGATCAATATGAAGATGATTATTGGGGCATCGTGACAAGACAGCGCTTTGTATGTAAAGGGTAGAAATTACGAAAGAATTGACTATGAAAGGAATATGAGGGTGCCGATGAAACTATTCGGCACCGCACACATTAGGGTGTTTAAACAACACCACGAGGAAGACGACAATCGTGGTCTTTCTCTGCAAGCTCTACAATCCAAGCTTCTTCAGCTGTGTAGCCATCTTCATTTGCTTTAACAACGTTGAAGGCTGCAACTTTACTGCTTTTTGCTGGTGCTGCTTTCTTAGCTGGTGCTTTTTTAGCTGGTTTTTCTTCAGCTGTGTTCGCACTCGCGTTACCTGAAGTTAGTTCTTCGGTTAATGCTGCAACATCAGCTAGGCGCATATTTTTACCGCCATCAATGCTGTACCAGCCTGGTTTAATTGTAATTTCAGGCTTTTTGCCATTTACCGCTTCATAAGCTGCTTCAAATGCGCTTAGAACTTCAGTCTTATCAAGTTTACTCATCGTAGATCCCAGTCGTTTTGTACGTGGATACGCAGGTTAAGGATAAACGACATTTATACCTATTTTTGAGCAATTTTTCAATTTTTTGCGATTTTAAGCACAGTTCATTGGTTTGTTAGATGTAACTTTGTGCAATTTAAGTGCTTTTTTTGTACAGTGCACTACACTGAGCCGCTATCTAATGCCCGTCTTAACTTTATCCATTGTATGCCTAGCCACTCATGGACGTACCGATTTACTGACAACAGCACCGAGCTTGAAGCAATATAGCGCTTAATGGCAGGCGTAGAACTGTAATTATAGAACTCAACTGGCGCGGGGATAGTATCGACTCCCTGAGCTGAAAATAGATCTTGTGCGCGTTTCATGTGGCTCGCAGAAGTGACGAGTATCACTTTGTTGTCTACTAAGGTGGGTGCCAAAAGCTTCGCTTCTGAAACGGTATCACGGGCATCAGGATTGAGTTGGATACGCTCGGCTGATAACCCTAAAGATTGCGCTGTGCGCGACAATAAATGGCTGGTGGAAGGAAACCCTTTGTTGCCCGCTCCTGATAAGATTAACTTGGCGTTAGGGTATATATTGGCAAGGCGCAATCCCTCCACTAACCTGACGAGGCTTGAATTGGAGAGCTGTAAATTAGCATGGAGATCCGCATTCAGAGATGAGCCGCCACCAAGGACAACGATAAAGTCTATTTGCTTGTGGTCAGCCTGTGAGAACAATGCTTGCGTATGCTCTTTGGGCGTAATGGTATAATCAGCAAACTGTGGTGTGCTGATCCCCCAAAGTGCGACCACACTCAAAACACACAAGTAATAGCTTTTGCTATTTTTTTTACTGATAAACAGCAGCAATAAAAAAATGAGTATGAGTGTGATAGGCAGTGGCATGAGTAAGCCACCAATGATTTTTTTTAGTTCAAACATAAATAGCTCTAACTTTTCTAGTTAGAGCTATTTTAACGGTTGTGGCTTTTATCTGCTAATGGATTGCTTGCAGGTATTCAAAAAGTGACGATAGACAGGGTTGTCTTTCATGCTTTTCTTCATTGCCAAGTACATTGGGCGGCTCAAACCAAGTGCCCCTAAAGGAATCGACTTAATTAAGCCTTGGCTCTCATAAGGCGTGACAAGCCAATCTGGTAACGCAGCAACACCCATGCCTGCACTGACTAACTGAAATATAAGTAACCCTTGGTCAACTGACTTTAATGTGCCATCAAACCGCGCATTTTGAATAAAGTGTTTAAAAATATCCTGTCTTTCTTTAGGAATTGGATAAGAAATAATGGTTTCATCTTTCAAATCAAGCGCAGTGACATACGCTTTCTTAGCTAATTCATGATCCGGTGCGACAATTAATTTTAGCTTAAAGTCAAAGACGTGAGCATATTCAAGTTGTTCGGGCTCTCTGATATCTGAAGTCAACACAATATCTAATTCGTCATTGAGCAACTCTGGAATCGCATCGTAACTAAAACCCTGCTCATAATCGACCTTAATATCGGGCCAAAAATTATTGAACTCTTTTATAGTGGGGAGTAGCCAATGAAAGCAAGCATGGCACTCAACGCTGAGCTTTAATTGCGAGATAGGTTGGTTCAAGCTTTCTTTCAGGCGACACTTAGTGGCTTCAACTTTGGGTAATACTTCACTCGCAAGCTCGAGCAACAGCATCCCTTGCGGAGTAAAACGTACAGGCTGTGTTTTTCGCTCAAATAATTGACAATCTAACTTGTTTTCCAGATCTTTAATTTGATGAGACAAAGCAGACTGAGTTAAAAATAACTCACGTGCGGTGTTCACCAGTGATCCAGTATCTTTCAGGGTAGCAATGGTTTTTAAGTGCTTTATGTCTATCATCATTAATAAATCTCATTTTTAATGTGAGTAAAACTCAGATTACGTCCATATTACGCTGTACAGGCTGGCTATTCAACGTCTAGACGTCTACAAATCCATCAGCGATTGCTCAAAATTTCACTAAATCACTATAACACTATTTTTGACAGCGTTGTCATTATTTATTTAACTTTTTTTAAAAAAAATACAATTTAATTTTGCTCAAGTTGCATTTGAGAATCAATCAATTGAGAAAATTCTACTCAAAGCCTAATTTTGTAGCCATCTATGCGTCCAAATAAATTAAGGGAAGAGATTCATTATGGCGACTATTCACAATTTAGGTTTTCCTCGTATTGGTAAAAAGCGAGAGTTGAAGTGTGCTTTAGAGCGATACTGGGCAGGCAAGATCACGCAAAGTGCGCTTATTGAGCATGGAAAAACAATCAGAGCTGAGAATTGGGCAATGCAAGCAGAAGCTGGGATTGAGCTAATCCCAGTAGGTGACTTCGCATGGTACGACCATGTCTTGAGCATATCGATGTTAGTTGGTGCCATCCCCAGCCGTCATCGTGATAATGAAACGCTTAGTTTGGATACGCATTTTCGGGTTGGCCGAGGTCAAGCGCCTACGGGTTCTGCCTGTGCAGCCAGTGAGATGACAAAATGGTTCAACACTAACTACCACTATATCGTGCCGGAGCTGACTAAGGATCAAGTGTTTCAATTAAGTTGGTTTGAATTATTTGAACAAGTAAAGGAGGCTCAACAACTTGGTCATACTGCCAAGCCAGTCCTCTTAGGGCCTGTGACTTATTTGTTTTTGTCTAAATGCATTGGTGAAGAATTCGATAAGTTGGCATTGTTGGAACGTTTGTTACCCGTGTATCGACAAGTACTATCTAGTTTGGCAGAGCTGGGCGTTGAGTGGGTGCAAGTTGATGAGCCTATTTTGGCGCTTGAACTCAGTGGTGATTATCGTCAAGCGCTTAAAATAAGCTTTAATGCACTTGCAAATAATGGTGTGAAATTATTGCTTGCCAGTTATTTTGATTCCGTTTTTGCTTATTTTGAAGACATCGCGTCCTACCCAGTAGAAGGGGTGCACTTCGACTGTATTTCATCAAAGCAAGATATTCACGAATTAGATGCGTTATTGAGTGACCAGCAGGTGTTGTCTCTGGGCGTAATAAACGGTCGTAATATATGGCGTTCAAATTTAGAAGAGATCGTTGAGCAGATTGAAGCAGTAGCAACAAAGCGACGCGAATACCTTTGGCTAGCGCCTTCATGTTCATTATTGCATACCCCTGTCGATCTTGAGCAAGAAGACAGGTTAGATAATGAGCTTAAAACGTGGCTGGCTTTTTCTAAGCAAAAGTGCACAGAGTTGACGATGCTTAAAAATGGGCTTGCAACTGGAGACAGAGCAGCCATCGTAGCTTACTCAGCGCCTGTAAAAGCACGTCTGAATTCTAATCGAGTTAACGACAGAGCCGTTCAGGCTCGGGTGGCAACACTGGCAGCTTCGGATGGCACTCGATGTGCCACATTTTCCCAAAGAATTAAGAAACAATCTAAGTCGTTGCCATTACCGCTGTTACCAACCACCACAATAGGTTCTTTTCCGCAAACACAAACGATTCGTGACGCGCGTCGTGATTTTAAAGCTGGGGTCATGAGTGCACAAGACTATCACAACAAACTGGCTTTAGAGATCCGCAATACAATTAAAGAGCAAGAGGCCTTGGGTCTAGATGTGTTGGTACATGGTGAGGCTGAGCGTAATGATATGGTCGAATACTTTGGTGAGTTGTTGCGAGGTTTTGCGTTCACTGAGTTTGGTTGGGTGCAAAGCTATGGGTCTCGTTGTGTAAAGCCCCCCATTATTTGGGGGGATGTTTCGAGGTCAAAGCCGATGACTTTGGAATGGACGCAATATGCACAGTCGCTTACGACGAAACGAGTTAAAGGGATGTTGACTGGGCCGGTGACGATTCTCTGTTGGTCATTTATACGTGATGATATAGATAAGCCCACACTAGCGAATCAAATCGCTTTGGCACTTCGAGATGAAGTAGTCGACCTTCAAAACGCAGGTATTCAGATCATTCAAATCGATGAACCCGCCTTTCGAGAAGGGATGCCATTGAAGGCTTCGCAGTGGCAGACATATTTAAATTGGGCTGCCTACGCGTTTCGCGTATCTGCATGTGGTGTAAACGATGAAACACAGATCCATACCCACATGTGCTATTCGGACTTCAATAACATCATCGAAGCCATAGCTGATATGGATGCGGATGTAATTACGATAGAAACTTCTCGCTCAAATATGGCGCTACTAGATGCGTTTGAACGCTTTGAATACCCTAATGATATCGGTCCGGGGGTTTATGATATACATTCCCCAAATGTGCCAGAAATTACTTGGATTAAAGAGCTTATCCACAAAGCTGCGAAGAAAATCCCTGTACAGCGGTTGTGGGTGAACCCCGATTGTGGCTTAAAAACTCGGGATTGGAAAGAGACTCGAGAAGCACTGGCAAACATGGTTGAGGCGGCGAAAGAGTTGCGAACGGAGTTTAAATAAGGATAACTAAAGCCCGCTAGTCTCGGGCTTTCAATTAGATATTTAATTACTCAGCAGTTGAACTGCCGTCTTTGGCGTTTTGCGCCACCAAAAATGACATTGCTTGCTCATTTGGCATTGGCTTGGAGACTAAGTAGCCTTGTCCTAATTGACATCCCTTTCGCTTAAGTAAGGCCCATTGTTTAGGCGTTTCAATGCCTTCGGCAACAACTTCAAGCTGTAACGACTTTGCGAGAGATAAAATCGCATCAATGAGGGGGGTGTCTTTTGTGGTCAGTTGATCTACAAAACTCTTGTCTATTTTCAGCACATGGATAGGTAATTGATGTAAATAACCCAGTGCTGAGTATCCAGTGCCAAAGTCATCCAAATAAAGTTGTACACCTAGCGGGGTTATCCCTTCGATGATTTTTGTAGCTAGTCCCAAGTTTTCGATGAGTCCAGACTCCGTGATTTCGAGGCACAAGCTACCATGCTGTAAATCGTACTTTTCATAAAAAGCGCGTATATGATCGATAAATTCAAGGCTGGCAAAATGTCTTGATGAAACATTGACTGTCACTTTCACAGAGGGAAGGTTTTGTTGCTGCCATTTAGCGAGTTGTTTGGCTGCGAGATCCAATATATGTAAATCTAACTCTATAATTTGCCCAGTGTTTTCAGCAATAGGAATAAACTGATCGGGCGCAACGAGGCCATTCTTGGGGTGATGCCAGCGTACAAGTGATTCAAAGCTCACAACCTTGGGGGCGTTGAGTGTAAAGATGGGTTGAAAGAACAGCTCAAATTCACCATTTTGAATCCCGTGTTGCAGATCATTTTCAATATCGGCTTGGTGTTTTAACTTACTGCGCATCGCATTGTTAAAGTATCGTATCTGACTTCGACCGGCTGATTTTGCTTCATACATTGCCGCATCGGATTGTTGCAGTAGCGTAATTGCATTGTCTGAATCTTTTTCAGTAAATGCGACACCAATACTACTCGATGCTTGGAGTATGTGAGTATCAATAACGAATGGCTTTGCAATGGCTTCAGTGATACGACTAAGCGCTTGGGCAACTTCTACTTCATGGTTGATATTCTCCATAAATATGGCGAATTCATCTCCTCCCAAACGTGCAAAAGTATCTGTTTTACGAATACAAGTTTGTATTGCTTCTACAATGGCAATAAGAAACTTATCTCCGACTTCATGACCTAGGGAATCATTAATACTTTTAAATCTATCTAAGTCTAGATATATCAGACAATGCAATTTGCTCGTTTGGCTTCTCCCCAAGGACAAAATTGCATGCTTCATACGTTCAATTAACAGGTAACGATTTGCGAGTCCCGTTAACTCATCATGCAAAGCGCGGTGCTCCAGTGCCTGTTTAGCTAATCTACGATCAATCGCCATACTGATTTGACGGCTAATATAGGTCAAAATGGAGTAGTGCTGGCTACTAAAGGTATCTTCTTCTTCGTAGCTCTGTAACACAATGACACCTTGGTATTGATCGTTGACAACAAATGGCACACCAAGCCAAGCATGAGGCGAGCGGCCCACCATATTGAAATCACCCTTATTGATATGACTTTGAAATTGCTCTCGGTTACATAACAATGCGGATTGAGTGCGGATCACATAATAGGAGGCGGTTTGTTTCAATTGGGATTTTGAGACTTTTTGCTGCGCAGGACACTTTATTCCTCCTTCAATTAAGTACTCGATCTCTAACATGTCCTGTTTGGTGTCATAGATCCCGATAAAGAAGTTCTCCGCTGGTAATAATGTATAAACTATTTGATAAAGCTCATCGTAAAAGGTATCTAATTCGCGAGAGTGATAAGTGATGTTGGCTATTTTTAGTATGCACTTTTCAATTAACTGGGCATCGTTAAGCTGAGAAACTGTAGCGGTAAGGTGATCTACGGTTCTGACCTGATGAATTTTTGCACTGAGCAAGTGAGCAACCGTGGATAAGATCTGTAAATGATTGGCACTAAAATAGTCTTTTTCAGGGTGCTCACAGTCAATCACCCCTATTAAGTGTTCTTTATATACTAATGGAACACACAACTCTGACAGGGCAGGCCGCGAATCAGCAATATACATGGGCTCTTGAGATACATTGCCGGAAATAAATGGCTTTTTGGTACGTGCAACATGCCCGGTTATCCCTGCCTCTATAGGGATTTTTTGTTGCAGTACTTCATAGCGCTCAGTGTCTTGAGCGACTCCCATATAGGCAACGGCTTCTAGCCAGTTTTGATTTTGATCTGTTAGGTATATCACACAGTCCACAAAGCCCAAGCGCTTCACCACCTGCGAGGTGACATAGTCAAACAGCTCGTCTAAGTGGGTGATTTGCAATAGGGAAGATGAAAACTGATTAATAATGCTTAACTGTTCGGTTTTTGATTCTAGTTTTTTTTCAGACAGCATAGGCAAGACTCAATTGCACAATAGTTACACGTTATCCTAGAAGGAGTGGCAATCTCAAATATTGTTTAAAATTAACTTTTACCACGCTGTAAAAAAAATAGCACAAGATTCTGACGGACTCCGTCGCCATGATGCGTAAACCTTGGGGTAGAGAGGCTGCCAATTAACGATCCGTTATGTGCTTTCAAGTTTTTACACAACTCTGAGTAGCGAGGCAGTGTCAAGCTATTCAAGGCTTCCATTAGATATATAAAATAACCCGATTTACTTTACTATCAGCCTTGCAGCGCCTATGATCGGGCAAATTCAGCAGTGGAAAATAGCAATGACAAGTAATCAGACCCTTACTATTACTCGACCAGATGATTGGCACGTTCATTTGAGAGATGGTGATGTTCTAAAAGACACAGTTCGTGATATCAGCCGTTACATGGGGCGCGCGATCATAATGCCAAACCTTGTACCTCCAGCTACCTGTACGGACACTGCGCTTGCGTACCGAGATCGCATTATGGCTGCGGGACCAAAGTCAGGTTTTGAACCGTTAATGGTTTTGTACCTGACAGATAACACGTCTCCTGAGGAAATAAGAAAAGCGAAAGCGAGTGGCCACATATTTGCTGCGAAGTTGTATCCAGCAGGGGCTACAACCAACTCTGACTCGGGCGTAACGGACATCGAAAATGTGTATCCAGCCCTAGAAGCGATGCAAGAAGTGGGTATGTTGTTACTTATCCATGGAGAAGTGACGGATTCATCAATCGATATTTTTGACAGAGAAAAGGTATTTATTGAGACCAAGCTGGCGAAAATTGTAGATGCGTTTCCTAAGTTAAAGATTGTTCTTGAGCATATTACAACCAAAGATGCTGTTGAATTTGTTCAATCAGCGCCGGATAATGTCGCCGCGACAATTACTGCTCATCATTTGTTATACAACCGAAATCATATGCTAGCAGGTGGTATCAGACCACATTATTACTGCTTACCTATCTTGAAGCGTAATATCCACCAGCAGGCGCTTATTGATGCTGCAACCAGTGGCAGTAAAAAGTTCTTTTTGGGAACCGATTCAGCGCCTCATGCAAAAGACAAGAAAGAAGCTGCTTGTGGTTGTGCTGGTGCATACACTGCACATGCTGCAATCGAACTATATGCTGAAGCCTTTGAGGATGCAGGAGCATTAGATAAATTAGAGGGGTTTGCGAGCTTATTTGGCCCTGATTTTTATGGGTTGCCTCGCAACCAAGATACCATTACTTTGCAAAAAAATGCTTGGCAAGTTCCAGAGTCGTACCCTCTAGGAGATACGAATGTCGTGCCAATTAAAGCCGGTGCGACAATTGATTGGCAAGTGGTAGAGTAACCGTTTTAGCCATCATAGATGGGCCTTTGAATGTTAGGCCCATCTAGCCAGACCCATATTTTTGCTTCCCTCTCCAATTCTTTTAACATCGATTATTGCTCTTATATGGATAAATTAATCTAAGAGTTGTTATTAGAATCCGCCATCACCTCAAGCAGTGATCAAATTTTTTCTGTATAAGCGCGCGTGCTTTTCAGAAACTCTCAGTATGTATCCACCTGAATATCAATACTTAATCCTGACAATGTATTTTGATTGAAACAGCTTTAAAATTCATTTGAAAACAGATGTTTAGAGAAGTTTCTTAGTGGTTCAGAATAAAAGAATTAATGCGGTATAAGCAAATAGTTAATTTGTACCTATTTTTAATAATATTAAAAGTCTATAAAATAATAGCTATTAATTTGAAATTATATAAATATAATATACTCTCAGTATTAGAGCTTTTTAATACTTCAATGAAATTTGTAATCAACATTTTGTGAGAGAAATCTAATGCGTGAAATAAAGTCTTTTATTAAAACTGCTAGCTTCAATGAACTAACTAAAGCTCATGAGCTACTACAAGAAGCAATTGCTCAGCAACAAGAGCAAGAACAGGCAAGAGTAGAAGTGCTAGCTTTGATTAAAGAAAAGGGATTAACGCTAGATGACTTAGTTGGTTCTGGTGCTACGGACAAGCGCAGCAAAGTCAGTCCAAAATATCGAATTGAGATCGATGGTAAAGTACATGAGTGGACAGGCCGTGGTAAAACACCAAAGGCGTTCGCAAATGTAAACTTAGATGATTATAAGATATAAATATAAAATATTTTAATTCTTAATCTAAAGCGAAAGGAACTATTCGATTGACATGGCGAGGCAGAATTAATGCCTCGCCTGTTTTTAAAATCACTACAAGTCTCGCCTATTCTCAAATTTTCTTCAGCTTATTAACGATGCCTTTTAAAGTTTTAATTAATTTTAATGAGGGTCTGTTTCCAATTACACTTGATTAAATTAGAAAAAATTCAATTGATTTTTTATTTCTATTTGTTGTCCTAAAACTTATCGACTGTTGAGTTGCAAAAACACTTTGTAGTATCAGGGGGAGGCAAGGTGTTATACTAGATATCTGTCGAAAATGTAGCTCAGATTAAGAGGTTTGCTATATATACGCTCAGACCCTATCAACAAGAAGCGGTTGCAAATACGGTTGCTCACTTTAAGAAGACCAGTAGCCCTGCGGTGATTGTGTTACCCACAGGTGCGGGTAAAAGTCTTGTCATTGCTGAGCTTGCGCGAATAGCAAGGCGCAAGATCCTTGTGTTAACTCATGTAAAAGAACTCGTCGAACAAAACGCCCAAAAGTATGAAAGCTATGGACTTACAGCCAGTGTTTTTTCTGCTGGATTAAACAAAAAAGAGTTAGACCAGCAAGTCACTTTCGCATCAGTCCAATCGTTGGCACGGAATTTAGAAAGACTAAATACTTTTTATTCGTTGGTTATTATTGATGAGTGTCATCGAGTCAGCACGGCAGAAGATAGCCAATATATGCAGGTTATAAATTGCTTAAAAGAATTTAACCCAAAACTTATGTTGCTTGGGTTGACAGCTACGCCTTATCGCCTCGGCCATGGGTGGATTTACCGTGAACATTATCATGGTTTTATTCGAGGGGAGGAAGAGAGTCCATTTGCCAAGTGTATTTATGAATTGCCGTTGCGCTATATGATCAGCAATCAATATTTAACTCCACCAAATAAGGTTGACCCTGCCATTGAGCATTATGACTTTTCATCTCTAACTTCTGATAGTCTAGGTCGCTACAGTGAAAGCGATATGAATAACCTCTTAAATAGTCACACGCGTGCGACTAAAAGCATAATCGAACATATATTGGTGCAGGCTAAATCAAGATGTGGGGTAATGATATTTGCTGCAACGGTTATGCATGCAAAGGAAATTGTGAGTTATTTACCCGAAAAAGAAACCGAACTGGTTATTGGAGATACGGAAAATAAGCAACGTGATAATATTATTACACGGTTCAAAAACAAAGAAATTAAATATCTAGTCAATGTTTCTGTACTAACGACTGGTTTCGATGCGCCTCATGTGGATTTTATCGCTATATTAAGGCCCACAGAATCCGTAAGTTTGTACCAACAAATTGTTGGGCGAGGCTTACGTTTGGATGAGGGGAAAGATGATTGCCTTATTATTGATTATGCAGGTAACGACTTTGATTTATTCCATCCAGAGGTAGGGACTAAAAAGCCAAACCCTGACAGTGAGCCTGTACAAGTTTTGTGTCCAGGGTGTGGATTTGCCAATACGTTTTGGGGCAAGACAGACGAGCAAGGCAAGGTCATTGAGCACTATGGTAGGCGCTGCCAAGGGGTCTTAGAAGACGAAGTCGATGGTGAAACAATGCAGTGCGACTTTCGTTTCAAATTTAAAGAGTGTGGTCATTGCGGTGCCGAAAATGATATCGCCGCCCGACAGTGCCACAGTTGTGGAGAAGTAATGGCGGATCCCGATGACAAGCTCAGAGACGCCCTAAATTTAAAAAGTGCGTTAGTGCTGAGATGCAGTGGGATGACTGCCGAAATCATTAAACCTCAAGTTCTTAAAGTCACCTATTTTGATGAAGATGGTGCCGAGGCCAGTGAGGTCTACGATTTCTCAAACAAAGGGAGTCGCTATTATTTTCATCGCAATTTCGCCAAGCGATTAAAGCATGGTAGTGCCGTTGGACAGTGGAAACATGTTGAGGAGATAGACATTACGCGGTTGTCTCCACCAGATTTTGTTATAGCAAAACAACACAAAAAGTATGGGTGGCAAATTAGTGAAAAGATTTTTGACTATGCGGGGAGTTATCGCGTCGCTGACAAAAGTTGAGGGATTACGGATATAAGCGATGTATGCTTATACCCGTAATTGGTGTTTACTCAGCCATTAGTCCCCAACCGTCGCCATAGCCTTCGTGGCCATTTGCGATAGATTCTAGGTATTGTTCTGTTTGGCTAAGTAATTCGTGTGCAGGTACCATAGTTACTGTTGTTAATACTTCCCAAACACCTGTATCAGGGCACTTATCCAACTTGGTTTGAGGTGCTAACTCATCTTTGCCTATGGTTTCAATAAAGCGCTCTGCGTTGTCTTTTTGTTCAAACAAGATATAAAAGTCAATTTTTTGCATTTGCGTAAGATCGACACCCGCAGCAGCGATTTCAGATAACAGCTGACCATTGTCATCATTTGGAAATTGCATATCATTACTCAATTAGTAGAATTGCCCATATTGTCCGTTATCCAAGATGAAATAAAAAGCATCACTGTAAAGTTTTTGTCGTTAAATACGCATGCGGTGTGTTAATTTTACTCATATTCAGCGCAATACGCTGCAAAAAATAATCACGCGAAGTCAAAGAGTCCATTAGTGCCACAGAAAATCATCTATTTAATCGTATTTTTAAGTTTGTGCTTGCAGCCTGTTTTGGCGAATTCAGAGCCATTAATTGATGAAATTAATGTTGAGTCAGCAGTTGACGATGCCACAGAGAATGTCACGCAATACCTATCTAAATATCAAGGAGTCGCATTTACTCACAGTCGTAAAAAAGCGATTGAACAAGACATTCGCTCAGCTTTACAAGCCGTGGGGTTTTACAATTATGCCAGTGTGATTGAGTTTGAACCTCAAGAAAATATATTGCAAGTGTCATTAGAACTAAAAGCCCCTATCAAATGGCAAAAAGTAGAGGTGCAGATCGTTGGTATTGGGCGAGATGACGCCGCATTGCAGGAGGTTATTGAATCGACACCACTACAGGTTAACACGATCGTACGCCATGACACTTATGGTGCTGCAAAAGCTGAACTTGAGAGCGTATTGCTTGAGCGTGGCTACTTTGATTACACGTGGCAGCAGCGCCGGATGGAAGTAAACCCTAAACAAGGTTGGGCACAGGCTGTGCTGGTAATCGATTCAGGCGCGCGCTATCGATTTGGTGAGCTGATGTTTGCTGGGCAGTCGAAAGCGCGTCGGTTTATTAAAGAACTCGCTCCGTTTAGTGAGGATACCCCTTACCAAGCAAAACTGCTAAGCACATACAGTCTCGCACTGAGTGACACGCCTTACTTTGCGAGTGTCAAAGTATATCCCCTCTTAAAGTCTCGCAAAGCATTTGAGGTGCCGATTCGTGTAGAGGTGTCAGACAAACCAGAGAATAGTTTTGAGGTTGGCGGTGGTTATAGTACAGACCTAGGTGCAAAGTTTCGAGGAAAATGGAGCAAGCCTTGGGTCAGTGAGGGCGGCCACTCTTTTGTATCCGATTTAAATTTATCGCAGCGTCAACAAGATGTAACCGCAGCTTATACTATACCAGTGGGGAACCCAAACTCGGATGTTTACCGTGTACTTGGGGGATATCAATTGCAAGATGATCTGACTGATGGGGTAAAAAGTACCGCTTGGAATATTCAATTACAAAGACAGTGGTTATTAAAAAGCAATTGGGTAAGAACCGCTTTTCTTAAACGCGAGCATGAGAAGAGTGAGCAAGTAGGGCTTAATTTAGATACTGAAATGCTGATCCCTGGTATCAGTTATGCTAAGAAGCAAAGCCTAGGCGGTATGACCCCTTATTGGGGCAGTGAACAGTTATTTACTTTGGAAGCTGCCCATGAAAGCGTTGTGTCATCGACATCGTTGTTGAAAATTCATTGGAAGCAAGCTTGGTTACGTCAGTATATGGCGCGCCATCTGGTGCTATTGCGCGCTGAATTAGGCGCGATGGCTGTGAGTGATTTTGATAAAACGCCATTAAATTTGCGATTTTTTGCCGGCGGCGATCAAAGTGTTCGAGGGTTTGCCTTTCAGTCTATTTCTCCACGAGGGGAGCTTGGGCAATTGACTGGCGGTAAATACTTGGTCACAGCGAGTTCCGAATACAATTATCAGTTTTTACCAAATTGGCGTGCTGCATTATTTGTAGATGTTGGCACTGCAACCAATGACTTTAGTGAGAAATGGGCACTCGGTGCAGGGTTCGGTTTTCGCTATTTGACACCTGTAGGGCCAATTAGGGTCGATCATGCTTGGGGGCTCAGCAAGCCTAGCCGCAGCACACGTTTAAGTATTGTTATTGGGCCAGAAATATAATGGCAGGAGAGCCCGTGAATTTTGATTTTAAAAAACGCTCACTGATTACAATGGGTGCTTTGCTCGTGGTGTTTACTTTGTTCTTTGCGTCGCATACAGGTAATAAGGTGCTGGTGGGGATCATTAATTATTTGATGCCACAGATAAACATTGAATTGCACGACGGCAAGCTGCTCTCTGGTGGAAAGCTCTCTTTGAGCTTTAGGTCTCCGTCGGTGAATGTTAGCGCGACTCATGCACGTCTGAATTTGACTTGGTTCGATTGTGCGACGATTTGCTTGTCTTTGCAGGTGGATAAATTGATGGTCACTGCCACTGGGCCGGCAGCAGCGCCACAAGAAGCGTCTGTGCACAGTGATACTCTTGATGAAGGGCGACGAGAACCCATTGATTTGCCCATTTCCTTAGCGATTGCGTCACTGCATGTGAATACGTTTGTGTTGAATAGCGATGATCATTTGATTGAACTTTCAGACATCAATATGAGTGGGCAAGCTGATGACTCTCTTATCCATATCGCTCATTTACAGAGTGAGGTTTTTCGAATTAAGCAATTGCGATTATCGTCCGAGCCGTCGCGTAATGTACCCGATAGTCTCGCTCCTATAGTTGCCCCAGATTTGTATATTCCCATTGACATTGAATTACCTAAACTACAAATCTCTCAAATTGAGTATCACCCAGTAGGGCAAGCGCCCATCGCAATTGATAATTTTGAATTGGCGTTATCTGTAAAGTCACAAACAGTTCGCGTTCACTCTCTGGTGTTTAATTACTTGCAACATAGTGCATATGCTGCACTAGACTATGATTTTAAAGCACACTCAATTCATGGCAGTGTGGGGATTGCGCACCCCACGGGCGCACTTTCTGCCGTCGTTCAGGGAAATTTTGAAAAGTTAAACATCAAGAGTCGCGCTTCTGGGCAGCAGCAGGCAAAAGCTTTATTGTCTGTTTCCCCGGCTATAAAAAATTGGCCTTTTACTTTGGATACACAAGTTAGCCGTGTAGACATTGGGCAAACAGCAAGGCTGTCTCAATTCAAATTGAAAGGGCAGGGAAGCGCCAATGATTACGCTTTTTCAATGCAAGGAATTGCCGATTTAAGCCACCTTTATGAGCAAACACTGTCTGCCCATATTCAAGCATCAGTGAGCGGCACGCTGTCCAGTTTAGAGATAAAGAATAGCCGCATACAAGTTGAAAAAGCATACACTGATTTATCCGCTAAAGTAGATTGGCAACAGGGCATAAACCTCGCCATTGAAGGTGCTTTAGCGCATTTACCGATCCCAAATATGGGGCTTGGAGATCATCAACATTTAAGCAATGGCCTGCTAGGCTCTCTCTCCGGTACCTACGCTATGCAATTTGAACAAGCTGATAGCACTTGGCATGCCAATATAGAGCAATTTCAGTTACATGGTGAAGTTGCCAAGCAACCACTGTCTTTGACTATTCGAGGAGACGTGAATGAGCAATTACAAGGGCACTTAGCGCGTGCTCAGCTACAATATGGCGCTAGTGCCATCGACCTGAGCGGTACGCTAGGTAAAGAGCTAGATCTGACAGCAAAGCTCGCGATAAATCAGCACTCAACGCCTCTGTTACCTGTAGATCTCACCTTGCACGGTGGGCTTGAGATTACCGGTCCAGCATCAGCTCCAAAAGTGGTTGCCAATTCGATGGTATCGCGCTTTGTCTATGATGAATTGACTCTAAAAGATGCGCAACTAACCTCGGATATCGACTTTGCGAAGGACTTTGCGGGGAATATTTCAATGGCAATTGCTGAAGCCAACTTACCTGGCATTGAAAATGGAAAAGTTGCCTTTAATGCCCGAGGTAGCCTTATTAACCACACGGTGGATTTGAAATTAGAAAGCCAACGTGCCTCAGCTGATATGGCCATCTCAGGGCAGTATAAAAATACACATTGGGATGGGCAAATAAATGAGAGCCGCTTTGCCATGGCTTCGCTTTCTCTGATGCTTAACGACCCGATAAAGCTTACTGTGTCGGACACGGCCTTATCCATATCAGAGCATTGCTGGCAAGTGTCCAGCGGGCAAGCGTGTTTATCAGCCAATCAGCAAGATGCACTGGGTGAAGCCAAAGTAAATTTAACGGATATACCAATTGATATTGCATCAGCGTGGTTTCCTGATGGGGTTTCAGCTGAAGGAAAATTGACAGGTCAAAGTGAGTTACAGTGGGACCATAATCGCCTCAGTGCGCTAGCTGGTAATTTGGGGTTAATCAATGGCAAAGTCGAGCTATCAAAAGCACAGGCAAATGTAGAAGAGTTGCCGGATGCGTTACCAACAGCTTTAACCATAGAGTCTTTTGATGTCGAACTAAATGGCGATGCCAACAAGGCGCATGTTGATTGGCAAGTGCAGCTGGCTAAACTTGGCAGCTTCAATGGTTCGTTGCTCTTTCCTGATATATCGAACACCAAGGCGGTGAATGGGTATATAGATGTGAATGCAATTCAACTCAAAGAATTCACCCCGTACCTTAGGGTCTTTGCTTGGCCAGATCTCACCGTCGCGGGCCAATTGGATGGCCGGGTTGAATTGCAGGGCAACATTGAACAGCCCAAGGTCATGGGGCGGTTTAAAGCTGATGGGGTATCGGTACTATCTAGTTACTTACCTATGCAAATTACTGATCTTGAGCTAGATATTGGCGTACAAGACGAATCAGTTAAGTTGCAAGGAAAGGTGCAAACACCAGAATCAGGTGTGGCGAATCTTTATGGCACAGCCACTTTGCAGCCTGACTTAGCTATCGATCTCAATATAAATGGGCAGCATTTGTTTATGACGCCTATGGCCGGGGTTCAAGTTGCTGTTTCACCTGATTTGCAAATTCAATTTGCTCAACAACAGCTTAATGTGATGGGGGAAATCAATGTACCGTTTGCACGGTTTACGTTAAGCACGTTACCTGAGGGCGCGATTGTAGTCAGTGAAGATCAGGTACTCCTTGGTGCCGAGGAGCAGGCTTCCCAATCCCCATTGATGGATTTTCAGGCTGATATCGATATTAATTTGTTGGATGATGTACGTGTAGTGGCATTAGGTCTGGACGCTTATTTAAATGGTGAACTATCTTTAGAAAAGCAGCTGGGCACGGCGATATTGGCTGCGGGTGAAGTTTCTTTGCGAGAGGGGAAATATACGGCTTTTGGCCAAGACCTCTTTATTAAAACCGGTCAATTAGGTTTCAATGGTCCACTAGACAAACCCTATTTGAACATTCGAGCTATTCGCAACCCAGATACGACAGCAAATGGCGTGATAGCCGGTGTGGCAGTGCAAGGCAGTATTGCAGCACCCGAACTAACAATATTTTCAGAGCCCGCCATGGATCAGGCCAAAGCGCTTGCTTACTTACTTAATGGCGAAGCGCTTGGGGCGGGAGAAAGCTCTAATAATACGATGCTGGCACAGTTTTTATTGTCGAAAAGTATCGATAAAAGTAAAGGATTATTTACAAAAGCGGGAAAAAAATTAGGCCTGAAAGATGTGAATTTGGCAGCAAAAGGCAGTGGTGATGATACACAAGTTGAACTTTCAGGGTACATTACACCTAGTGTACAAGTTAGTTATCGCGTTGGGGTATTTGCATCGCTAAGCGAAATTGCAGTACGTTATCGAATATTTTCAAAGCTTTATATTGAAGCTACGAGTGGTCTCTACGATAGTATAGACTTGTTGTATAAATTTGATTGGGGTGGTTGATGCGCTATTTGAGCGTTTTGCTTGTTGTGATGTTTTGTCACA
The DNA here is from genome assembly GCF_001696455.1 of Pseudoalteromonas luteoviolacea. Classification (GTDB taxonomy): domain Bacteria; phylum Pseudomonadota; class Gammaproteobacteria; order Enterobacterales; family Alteromonadaceae; genus Pseudoalteromonas; species Pseudoalteromonas luteoviolacea_C. Next base: position 42,399 of record NZ_MAUJ01000015.1, on the reverse strand, counting down.
CCGCGGTCGCAAAAGAAGCTAAAGTTGTTAGAGTTACGCAGGGCGCACACCCTTATGTAGTAGATTTGATCAAGTTGGCATTGTCATATCAAAAAGCGTCTTACAAACTCCGCTATGTTGACAACATTCCAACTCAAAGCCGTGCAATTAGATTGTTAGGTAAAGATAATGGAATCGATATCTTTTGGTCTGTTACGAGCTCGGAACGCGAAAACATGGCGCGTGCCATTAGAATCCCCATAGTAAAGGGGTTATTGGGATATCGCATCCTAGTCATAAATGAAGAAAATCAAAAGAAATTTAGCCAACTAAATCATATATCTCAACTTGAAAAGTTTCATTTTGGGCTCCGCTACGATTGGCCGGATCACAGTATTTTTATTGATAATAAATTGTCAGTAAATGAATTCAAAACGTTTACTGGTGCATTGAATATGTTGAAGTCTAACCGCTTTGACGCTGTGCCTATTAGCATCTTAGAATTGCCTGATTTGGTGAAAAGGTATCAAACATACGCTGAGCAAAAGCTGTTACTTTACTATCCATCGGCTGTTTATCTGTTTGTGGAAAAATCAGACCAAGCGCTGCATAGTGCGCTTTCAAGCGGTTTAAATAATGCTTTGCAAGATGGTCAGTTTGAGAAGTTATTTGATAAATACTTCCATGAGCTAGTCGATGAATTGGAATTGGAAAGGCGTACGTTGATAGAGTTGAAAAATCGTCGCCTACCACCAAGTGCGCCTTTGGAAAATCAGCACCTTTGGTATCAACAAGAAGTAAAAAATGAAAAAAAGTAATGTATTTTTGGCCTCGTCTCTCCTGATATTAAGTGGCTGCATGCAGCAGCCAGATAAACCTCAGGGTGAGGTTCGCTCTCCTAGTGAAATTATGAATGCGGCAACGCAATCAAATTGGCGTGATGTAGACAAGGAAAACATTTTACGTATTACATTGGAAACAGGCCATGTCTATGTTGAGCTCAATGAGCGATTGGCCCCAAACCATGTAAATAACATTAAGTTATTGGCGAGGGAGCAGTTTTACAATGGCTTGAGTATTTATCGCTTTGTCGAAGGGTTTGTTGCGCAAGGGGGCGATCAGACAGATACTAAAATCCCTCAGCAGGGTAAAAAAAGACTCGATGCGGAATTGTCATTTAAAACCCAATCTCGTTTGCCGATCACTGCGCTTGATGGCTCTGATGGTTACGCGATAAGAACAGGGTTCTTGGATGGTTTTGCTGTAGGACAAAATCGCAATGCGACAAAAACTTGGATGACTCACTGCACAGGGGCCTTTGCTATGGCGCGTGGCAATGAGATTAACAGTGGTGGAACAGAGTTTTACATTACGCTCTCTCCTCAGCGATATTTAGATAGAAATATCACTGTTTTTGGACGAGTTTTAGAAGGCATGGAGCATGTCCAAAAACTACAACGGCAACCCACTTCAGGGCGTGCATATAATCCTATTCTGAGCGTTGATGTGCTAGCGGACCTGAGCGGTGAAGACAGCACACAATTTGAAGTCTTTGATACGAGTACCCCGCTTTTTCAAGAACTTATTGCCGCGAGAACGAACCGACCAGAGCCTTGGTTTAAATTTACACCAAACTATGCGGATGTTTGCTCAGTCGCGGTGCCGACTAGAAGAAAGACAATGTAGAAAATAGAAAAGTGCCGTGTGATACGGCACCTATTAAATTGACTCTATTATTGGCGGTTTACGCGAATATTAAAGCTGGTGGTGTCTTGCTCTGTTGAACGAAATGGGTTGATATCCAGACCACCACGGCGTGTGTAACGTGCATAAACTTCTAGTTTACTTGGGTTCAATGCTCGCTTAATGTCGCAGAAAATCCGCTCTACGCATTGTTCATGAAATTCATTATGGTCTCGAAATGAAATTAAGTATTTTAATAGAGACTCGCGACACACCTTATTGCCCTCATAGCTGATCACAATGCTCGCCCAATCTGGCTGTGAAGTGATAAGGCAATTTGACTTTAGCAGGTGACTATAAAGGGTTTCATTTACACATTCATCACTTGCAGTGCTTAGCATACCCTCAGAAGGGCTATAAGTATCTACCTCAATATCTAAGTCATCAATGCACGTACCTGGCAGTGATGTAAATGGAAGACAGTTATATTCATCCGGTCCGTAAAGCTTTACGATGACTTGGCATTGTGCTGCGGCACTGAGGTCTTCACTCAGATGCTGCTGTACCGTTTGCTGCGAGTCAAAGCGTGTTTGGTTAAAACTATTGAGATACAGCTTAAATGATTTTGACTCAATAATATGAGAACTTTGGCATGGAAACGTAAATGTAGCCACGGCAACTTGCGGTTTCCCTTTACTGTTTAGCCAAGATAACTCATACCCTGTCCAAGTGTCTTCACCAAAAAAAGGCAGCTTTTTTTCATCTACTGAAATTTGATCTCGATTTAACTTACGAGCAATTGGATGTAAAAGAGTTGCATCATATTGAGATGCATATTCGGTTGTTTTACCTAACACTGATGCTTTTAGCTCAGGTGCATTGTTGTAATCTGTCATGTTTCACCAATAGTGGTTACAATGGCCCGAATTATAGCGAATTAAAATGAGATTGGCAGTATGGCTTCAGTTACAAACTTAATGGCGGCACTCCACAAACGATATGCGTCGTCAACCCAACAAAACCTAGGGCATCTACCGCTGATTCAGCACGACGCTGACTACCCAAGTCCATGTGAAATAGGTCAGCCTGATGCGCAGGGGCAAATTCAATGGCAGGCAATATCTAGGACCCCTACGCAAAACTTAGATGACTTGGCCAAGGCACTTGAAACTGAATTTCCAGCTGCGCTACATGCATTTTATGGTGTGATGTTTGGCGGGAATATTCTGACTCAGTTTGATGGTAATGACGTTGAGCTATTGCAAGTGTGGAATGACGAGGACTTTATCAACCTACAACAGAATATCACAGGCCATGTGTTGATGAAGCGTCGATTAAAACAAGATGACACGGTATTCATTGGACTAACTGAAAAAGAAGACCTATTGATAACAGTTAAACTAAAAACGGGTGAGGTCTGTTTAGAGTATGTAGGCAAGCCACCGCATCATGTGCTGGCGGCTAGTTTAGAGGAGTTTATTAAAAGCCTAAGTTTTTAATTACTGAAAATCCCATGAAATATTCGATACGAGCTGGCAGTTTTCGCATTTAAAATCAAAAATGCCAAACCAAGGCTCGTCTAATGCCCAATCTCCATCGCAGCTTGGGCATTTTCTTTGGCGTTCTGCTTCAACGTTTGCGCCACCAACCCGATATAAGTAATAGTAAACGGGCTTATTGGTTAGGTAACGAATACGTTTACTTAAATCTAGTCCACGACGTGTCAGGTCACTTGAAAGGCTGCTGATTTCTTCTAACGCCGCAAATTCGCAGCGTGTTGCACCATTGATCTGTATTTGATCACATGCTTGCCAGTCTTCTTGCCATTTTATCAATGCTTTATAATCGCCATTGGCGATTGCAGGAATGTTATATAACGGGACTGGCAAAAAGTCATCTCCACAATAGAGTGGGCTGCAAGTGTGCACATACGTTGTGTAAAGTATGTAGCTCGATGGAGACTGACATTGGTCCGCACCATTTGCATGAATATCTTGGCCAATTACTTTAACCTTGGGGGCAAGTAGTCCGGCTTGTTGCAGCTGTTCAACTGCGTGCTTAACAAAAGGGCTGTGGTGCAGCGGGTGTAAAGAGTCTTCTAAAGGGCACATAACACGGGTGATGAAGTAACCATCTTTCAATACTGTGGGAAATTCATCACCGATAATTTGACCGTTAAAGCGAAGCGCATTAACTAAGCGGTTTATTGCCTGTTCAGCCATATCCAACGTTGTATCTTGGTAGCAGTCAAAAGTGAGATCAACGACAAACATGCTACTTACGCTCTTCTAAAATGGCCAATAATTTATCAAGCTTTGCTTCAATTCTATCGAGCTGAGAGAGTGCATCCGGTTCTGAAGCGTCTTGTTCAGGCACATCATGATCAATTGAGTCGGGTGCATTTTTATATGAGGTTAATGCGGTAATAATCACAGGCATGGGCACCGATGATGTCAACTTAGACTTAACAGTGGCAACGGTTGGTGTTTTGCCTTCCGACACTAACGTTCGGATGGCTTTTTGAACAGCTGGGTGCATAACAAACTACCAAAAAATAAAAATCAGTTTACCATCTTTAAGCTGATTACCAAATGGCTTAAAGAACAGGCTCAGTCGTTTGTTTTTACGATTTAGTTCGCCAGTATTTATCGAAGTAATGCATCGAGTTCATCAATAACCTCACTCCAATCTGCATCCTCATTGAGAGACTCCTCAATAAAGTTTTTCTGTCCTTCATTCCAAAAAGGTGCGTCTTTGATAAGGATGTGGCTTTGTAACTTATTGCAATCGATAAATTGTGAGATGTGCTCATCACTATTCTCTAACCCTAATTGGGAAAATAAAGATTTTAAAGAGTGGTAGCTGGTATCCATATAGGTCTCATTGAACAAGAAATATACAACAACTATAGTAGAAGCAGACGGACTTTATAGTGTGAAAGCATTTACCTTGTGAAAAATCCGCGAAACCTAATCAAATTGTGACAGGGATATAGACATGACAACAATAGAAGAACAATTACCCGACACGCAAATTAGTGTTAAATATTTAGCGCCTGAAGATATTCATGTGGCAGCGAGCCTGCTTTACCAAGCGTATCACGAAGACCCTTTACTTATTAATATTTTGGATGAGCCAAATGCCAGCAAGTTTGAATCGAAATTACGCGCCTTGATCAGAGAGGAGTTGTCTAGTTTCAGTAAAGCGGGGCAACCCATAATTGGGGTGTATATAGCGGATAATTTGGTGGCAGTAGCATGTGTATTTATATCGCAATCTGAAATTGATGCCTCACGGGGGTGGAACTGGCGATTGAGATTGATGATGGCGGCAGGGAGGTTACAGACGCAGCAATTGTTAGAAAAGGAACGTACGATAAAATCCAAATTGAGTGAGTACGAAAGTTATTACTTCTTATCATTTATCGCGGTGGACCCACATTACCAGGGGCTAGGCTATGGCCATCATTTGCTGTGTGCATTAGATACATTAATTAATGAAAATCATGAAGCGTCAGGGCTTGCTGTATTTGTCACAAAGGGCAACCAAGTCAATTTTTTTGAGGCCCATGGTTATCAGCTTATTGAGCAATTGGTGTTTAAATCAGCATCTGGTGAATTGCTGTTTAAGCACCGCACTGACAAATTGGAAAAAGCACTGTGAGACTTTTCCTACATAGATGTGAGTTTTAATGGGAAGTATGCCCTGTTTTAGGCTTAACTTGTTTTTTAAGTCATTGTTTTAATTTGTTTTTGTGTTTTATTTCAGTAATTTTTAATAACTTTAATTGAGAATATCTCCTATTTATTGAGATTAATTCGCTTAAACTTATTCGTGTTGAAAGGTGAACGGACTCAAAAAGGATTGAATCGCTAGGAAGGCGGGTAGGATACAGATATACACGGGAAGTTCGGAGCGCCAAAGGAACAGGTGAAGAGGAGCCAAGTCGGCAGGACATAGCACAGGATGTGCAGACATAGGAAGTGTCAGGGAATTAGGAGCACCGAAGGAAAAGGTGAAGAGGAGCCAAGAAGGCAAAGGATATAGCACAGGATGTGCAGACATAGGAAATGTCAGAGGATTAGGAGCGCCGAAGGAAAAGGTGAAGAGGAGCCAAGAAGGCAAAGGATATAGCACAGGATGTGCAGACATAGGAAATGTCAGTGGATTAGGAGCGCCGAAGGAATAGGTGAAGAGGAGCCAAGGGGGCAAAGGATATTGGCACAGGATGTGCGGACATAGGAAATGTCAGTGGATTAGGAGCGCCGAAGGAATAGGTGAAGAGGAGTCAAGAAGGCAGAGGATATAGCACAGGATGTGCGGACATAGGGAATGTCATAGGAGCGGCATAGCCGCAATACAACGGATGTACGGGCATAGGATATGCTTGGTAAATTGGAACAACGCGCTAGGATGTGTGAAGTGGACAACAGTGCAGGATGTACTGAGGATGAAGGCATGGAGGATAATCGGGTGTATTGGATGTATACCCGTTCAGGGGAAGATGAAAATTGGCGGCTTGCTGTGATGTTGTAGGCAGAGGTAGTGGATACCTCCAAGGGAATTCGTCGGATTGGGGCGTGACAAACAGGGTTACGCCTTAGTTTTTTAAGCAGGTTCCCAATCCGAAATACTTGTATTCATAAATATCACTCCACTATTCTGTGTGGAGGTACATCTATTTTGACTAATAGTTGATTTTCTAGGTACAAAGTTCCTTTGTACGCTGTATCTCTATCTGAGCTAAACTCAAATAAAAATTGGCTTTTTATTCCCAGCTTGCCATTTTTAAGCACGCCAACACGCCGTTTCTGGCACGCAACACTTAACAGTTGTACATTAAGTTTTTCGCATTGTTGTGCTGCGTGTTCACGGGCTGCTTCTGCGATCTCTCTACTATACCAAAAGAAACCACAAACCGTAAGGGTGAGTATAAAAAGCCAAAGTGTTGTCATTTATGAAAATAGCCTACCAATTGCTCTAGAAAGTGTGTCGCTTCGATTTTGCGCTCTCAATAATCCTAATACATGTGGACGGAGAATCGGAATTGCAACTAAATCGGTGAAAATACTTTCAAAAAGTCCATCAATTTGAATATTGTGAGCAGCTTTATCCATAAATGTGTAAAGGCGCTCGGGCTCTGTTAGTGTTTCCCAGCCTCTTCCTGCAATGGTAAGTAAAACGTCAGCCTGATCAGCAAGTTCTGAGTTCAGAAGGTGATCCACTGACTGTGCTATCAAGCCAAGTCCATGGCTGCCCGACATAGCCCTAAAGCAGTTGATACTGCCATTCAAATCTTGTTGGGAAATATGTTGGCATAGCTGTGTTTGTAAATGCTCTGCCAGCTCAGTTGAAATGGCAACATGTTCTAACATTGCTGCTAATGGACTTTGCACTTGTTCGGGCAGATTTGACCAACGGGCAATCAAGTTGGATTGATTGTCGCCATGCTCCAGACGCATTGCAAAATCCGCAAGCCCTTGTAAAGCAATGTTTTGCCAGTCTTGGCGTGCACTGTTTGTAAAATATTGTTCTACAGTTTCATAATATTGAGAAGCAGGGCGTTTTAACTCACACTTCATAAGTGCATTAAATGCGGCAAGCTTATTTGCGTTGGGTGTATATACATAAGGGTTATTATCAAGTTTCCCTTGGGCTGCTTCACCCGTTAGCTGCGTACCTAATGCTTCTAATACCATGGAAGCAAAATGATCTCGACTAGCAATGACTAATTTACTTTGTTCGTCTAGTGGAAATTTGAGAAACCACACATAAGGGTCTTGTGTGGCTTGGTTATCCCAAAATTGAATCGCAATTAATGCATGATTGCCCAGTGGGTAAGGGTACGGCACCTGGGTATTTTCAATTTGAGCAAATTGTTTTTTGTCTATCTTGGTAATTCGACGACCGATATCATAAGCACGCCACTGAGTGCCTGCTGATGTTAATAGCTCGCCTAATGTTGAAATTTGCGCCGTCATTTTATACTCACTTAAAATTGCTTTGCCGGCGATTATAACGGTATTTAAGCCCTGTAGTAAGGCCTGCCTGAACTTCCTAAGTTAAATGCTCTTGTTGGTCCACAATGGTATAATGGTCGTTTGGATAACACGAAAAAGAGAGGTTCCCGTGAGCCAACAAGTTTTACAGCATCTTGCTGAGTTAGAAAGCCAATTACAACAAGCTAAACTTTGGCAAGCAGAGCCTGTGGAAGCGCAAGCACTCGCGTCCACACAGCCTTTTTGTTGCGATACTTTGCGTTTTGAACAGTGGCTGCAATTTGTCTTTATTCCAAAAATTCAACAGATGATACAAGCAGGTCAATCTCTCCCGACTAACATTGCCATTGCACCTATGGCAGAGGTCGCCTTTGCAGACCATCCTCAGCAACAAGCTCTTTTTTCTAAGTTAAATGAAATAGATACCGTTATTTCAGCTGGTGGGGAGAAATCGTGCTAGAGATTATTTACCAAGATGACAATTATGTTGCCATCAACAAGCCTTCTGGGTTGTTAGTCCATCGCTCTTTTCTCGATAAGCGCGAAACACAGTTTGCAATGCAAATGCTGCGTGATCAGTTGGGGCAGCATGTTTTCCCAGTGCATCGCTTAGATAGGCCAACCAGCGGTGTATTGTTATTCGCGTTAAGCTCTGAGGCGGCTAGAGACATCAACCAGTTGTTTATTGAAGGTACAGTCGATAAGCGCTATTTGGCATTGGTGAGGGGGTTTAGTAAGGACGAGGTCTTTGTCGATAAACCTTTAAAAGAGCAACTGGACAAAATAGCCGACAAGTTTGCCGATCAAGATAAGGCCCCGCAGGAAGCCCAAACAATGGTACGTTGTCTGCACCGAGCAACTCTTGATATACCTTTTGGTAAATATCCAAGCATACGTTATTCGCTGGTCGAGTGCTTTCCAAAAACAGGTCGTAAGCACCAGATCCGCCGTCATCTGAATCATTTATCGACCCCAATCATTGGTGATGTAAATCACGGTGATAATAAGCATAACCATTTTTTCCGTGATCATTTTCAGCTTCAGCGTCTCATGTTGTTTGCAACTGAGCTAAAGTTTATACATCCTTACACGAAGCAACCTATTTTAATTCGCGCTAATTTAGGTGATGACATGCTCAGTATTTGCCGTCAGCTAGGTTGGCCAACAACAGAGAAGGATTATCAATAATGGCGTCAATTACGCTATTTGTAGGCAGTGTCTACGGCAATGCGGAAAACTTAGCGACTCAAATACAGTCACATATTAATGCGCAGGGGCATCAAGCGAATATCGCAGAACCCCCTACTTTGGACAGTTTGAAAGCTGCGCAGCATGTGCTTTTTGTCTCTTCTACAACTGGTCAAGGAGATATTCCTGATGGTTTGTTTCCTTTGTTTTTACAGATGCAAGCGCAGTTACCCATGTTGACAAATAAACAAGTCGGTGTGGTGGCTTTAGGGGATAGCAGTTACGGAGAAACCTATTGCGGAGCGGGGCGTCAAATTGATGCACTGGTAAGAGAACTTAATGCAAAATTACCACAACCGAGGCTGGATGTAGACGCCGGGGAGTATTTTGAGCCTTGGGAGCCTGTGGAGCCTTGGCTTCAGAGCTGGTTAGCGGCACTGTAAATTTAAAAAGCGTTCTGATAAAAAAGGCCACGTTTATGCTACGTGGCCTTTTTTGCATTAGGTTGTTTGTACATTGACCTTGAGCTTTAATTTTTGCCCAGGGTGTAAGTACTTTTGACCAGCCAGAGAATTCCACTTCACGATGTCTTTGATTGACACATTGAACTTATTGGCAATTCTTGCCAATGAATCGCCTTTGCGAACTTTATAAGTAATCGTGCGCTCTTTATTTTGCAAACCAGCGGTCTTATTTTGTTGCTGTGTTTTGTAAATCGTCAGCTTTTGGCCCAGTTTAAGCACCGAGCTTGGTTTGAGTTTATTCCAAGCAGCTAATTGTTTAATTGTGACATCATATTCACGGCTGATATCCCACAGTGTGTCACCACTTTTCACTGTATGCACTTTCTTACTTTGCTCGGTTTTGTTGGCAACCTTTCTAACAGATGTTGGTAAGTGTTCACTTTTAAGTTCACCTTCACTGAGTGGGACAAGTAACTGTTGGCCTACTCGAATGATATTGCCTTTAAGCTTGTTGAGCGTTCTTATTGCGCTGGTATTTGTATCAAACTTTTTTGCAATAACAGAGAGGCTATCTCCCTTATTTACTGTGTAGTATTGCCAGCGCAAGCGTTCTTGCATTGGTGTGTTCGCAAGCGCTGTTTTAAACTGGGCAATCTTATCTAGGGGAAGTAATAATGAGTGAGGTCCTTTAGGATCTGTTGCCCAGCGGTTAAACCCAGGGTTTAGACGGTATAACTCTGTTAGCGATATTTCTGCCATGTCGGCAGCCAGTGCTAAGTCTATTTGAGTACCCACTTCGACAGTATCGACAACCTGCGCATTAATAATCTTATTCCATTTAACCTTAAACTCATCTTGGCGCATCAATAAGTCTGAGAGTGCAAGCAGCTTAGGTACATACGCGGTGGTCTCTCTTGGCAAGTCTAGCGACCAGAAATCGGTTGGCAGATGCTTTTTGCGATTTTTACGAATAGCCCTCATCACTCTGCCCTCGCCAGAGTTATAAGCAGCAATTGCGTTCAACCAGTCACCATCAAGTGTTTTATGAAGGTAAGTCAGATAGTCCAACGCTGCACGCGTTGACTGTACAATGTCCCTGCGGCCGTCGTACCACCAGTTCTGTTTTAAGTCAAAACGTTCACCAGTTTGCGGCATAAATTGCCAAATGCCGGACGCACTTCGGTGTGAATAACCAAACGGGTCAAATGCACTTTCGACAATAGGAAGGAGCGCAATCTCAATAGGCATCTCGCGCTTTTCGACTTCTTCTACGATAAAATAGAGATACGGCTCTGCACGCTTTGAAATTCGGTCTAAATAGGACTGATGTCGCTGGTAGTAGTTCCTTTCTGTTACTACGGGGCGGTTTTGTGGCACCGGTATAGATAACTGATAACGGATGCGTTCCCAGACGTCATCAAAAACAGGTGGCGGCTCATCGGCCTCAATGGGTTCTTGAATAGCGTGAGACAATGCTTCGCTTATTTGTGCAGGGCTTGCATGGTCTAAAAACTCGGCTTGCTGAGATTGGACCTGCTCTGTTGTCGTTTGACAACCAGCAAGCAAACTCATAATCGCAATTATCAGAAATGACTTTTTCATAAATCTCTTTTTGTCGGGCAAAAACCCGGCAATATTACCCTTATCTGCCGTAATTGAAAAGTTGTTCGCAACAACACAACAAGGATTCAGCTCGCATGAGTACGTAAATAGCTGATATGAATTTATACTTAAAACGGTGCGAACTGTATAAGTTAGCACCGCCAAGTGAGTGGCTTTATGTTTGTGTAAGCCAAGCGGTTAGAACTGATCCTTCCATAGCCTGAGTTTTGCAAATACCTGCCATGGGGTCTCGGTGGGACCTTTGAGGCCTTCAGGTAAATTGGCTAAGATTGATTCATCATGCGTTCTAAGAAACGGATTGATAGCCCGTTCATTACCTATGCTTGAGGGAAGCGTTGCTTGGTCGTGATGTCGTTTTGCTTTGGCCCATTGGGTATAGGCTCGCAGGTTATCATTATCTGGCTCTACAGCGTTGGCAAAATCTAAGTTTGCGAGTGTGTATTCGTGCGTACAGTAGACGGCGCACGTGTCAGGAAGCGTCGATAGTGCTTGCAATGAATGCCACATTTGTTCTGCGGTACCCTCAAAAAGCCGACCACAGCCTCCACTGAATAAAGTATCCCCAGTAAACGCTCTCACGTCATTGATATAACAAATATGGTCTAGAGTATGGCCCGGAGTTTTAATTATACGATAGCATTCACCTGCTATAGTAAGGGTATCTCCTTGAGATAATGAGTGACTGATACCTTTAAAAGGGGAATCATTTGGTCCGTAAATAGGAACGTCAGGGTAGTGTGATAATAACTCAGCAATGCCATCTGTGTGATCCCAATGATGATGGGTAACTAAGATGCCTGAGAGCTGTCGATTTTGTTCGCGCAAAAACTGTAGCACTGGATGACTTTGTCCCGGATCCACAACCCAAGTATCTGGGGTCTGCCCATCACAAATGGCCCAAATGTAGTTATCGTTAAATGCGTTGATCGGATGAACTTGCGTCATAACTCATTGCTCTATAAAGTGAAGGTGTCAACTAGTATAACGAGCGCACACGATGAAGCCAGCATTAAGTTTTCAGCAAGGACCCATACCACAAACATGGGGAGACTTTCCTCACGGGGAGTACGTGCGGGTTGGTATTGAGCGCCGTATGTCAAGATGGCTGCCGCGTATGTTTGGTTACCATATGCTTAAATTAGGGTGTTTGAGCGGGCAGTTAGATACGTCAGAAAGCCCCATTGACCATCAAGTGTGTATTTCTCCTAGTGCCCCTCATGCCGGTGTCATTGCTGAAATTGACGAGTTACCATTTTATGAACACAGTGTTGATGCCTGTATTTTGTCTCACTGTTTGGAATATCATTCTGATCCCCACCACATTTTGCGAGAAGCGCACCGCACTTTGATCCCGGGAGGTTACATTGTGATCACTGGCTTTAACCCATTTAGCTTATGTGGCTTGGCGCATATGTTGCCATTTAGTGGTGAAAAGCTTCCTTGGTCAGGCCGATTTTTTACGCCTTCTCGGGTAAAAGACTGGTTGAATCTGCTCGGTTTTGAAATTGTAACGGATGAGCGTTTCATTCATGCTTCGTTGGCTCGAGGGTCACGATTGTCTCGCTTTGCGCCTTGGCGTCGGTTTTGTCGACATTATTTAAAACCGATGGGGAGTGTATACATGCTGGTGGCAAGAAAGCGGGTAGCACCGTTAACTCCCATAAAACCTAAGTGGCATGCAAGGCCCAAGTGGACGCCTGCAGTTAAAGGCGCACGCCTGAAGCACAGCCGCACGCGGGACTAATAAGGTTATTGCTGGGCTATGTAGCCGCTATCTTCCAATAGCTCACTTTGCGATGCGGCCTCTCGCGCTAAGTCATCCACCAATTCGTTATACTTGTTACCTGCATGACCCTTGACCCAGCGCCATTCTACTTGATGTCTTTGGCATGCGTTGTCGAGACGTTGCCATAAATCGACATTTTTCACGGGTTGTTTGGCTGCTGTTTTCCAGTTACGTTTTTTCCAATTTGCAAGCCAAGACTCTATGCCTTGTTTTACATATTGGCTATCTGTATACAGGACGACTTCGCAAGGGCGAGTGAGGGTTTCTAGTGCGACGATCGCCGCTAACATTTCCATCCGGTTGTTGGTGGTTAGCTGGTAGCCTTGTTGCAGTTTTTTCTCATGACCTTGGTAACTTAAATAAATGCCATAACCCCCGGGTCCGGGATTGCCAAGACATGAGCCATCGGTATAAATCTCTACGGTTTTTTGCACGAATTCGCCTGTTTAATAAGGTGTGGGCAGATAATCGCTAACCATAGCAAAGTTCGGCAGCCAACGGTATGCCAAATTAAAAGGCATTTTGATAATCAAGGAAGGTTGGACAACCAAAAATCATTATAAGAAACCACTTGTTGGGTGCCAATGAGCCCATATAACCGCAACTGTGGCCGGTGTATGGGGGTAAATGCGTTCTGCGTATCAATTAATTGCTTTATTGATCTGTCGTTTGTATTGAAATAATTGAGCGCGCCTTCTTTCGATATAAAATAAACACCACTTGAATCAATATCCCAATTCCGATTGAGCGTCATACTATATGGGAGCGCAATTTTTTGAGGTGCACCGGTGAAGTCCCACTCCCAAAGTGCTTGGTGAACCGCATCAATATAAAAAAGGCGCTTTTTGTCAGGTGTAAACCTTGCCTGATATACACTGATTTTGGGTTGCCATGTTTCTATATTTTGCGCAGGAAGCGAGTGAGATAATTCCCAAGTTCCATTTTTTAAACTGGAGTGCCATATTCGATTGTTTTTATCCCATCCAATAACATGCAGTGGGAAATGTTGCTGCCAGTGTACATCCCATTTATGGGTGGCGATATTGAAAATGAGCGTCCCATATTGATTGTTCTTTTTAACGGCAGCAGCCAATAGTTGACTGTTTGATGACCAAGCCAAATCGTAAATTTCATCAAAGTGCACGTCACCCAGACTGGATAGTTGATTATTGTACCGCAGCCACAACGTTTTTTTACCTAAGCGAGTTGAAGCAAACAGCATTCTCGTTGCGTCTGGGCTAATAGCAAACTCGCTATCGGATCCGTTTGATAGTGTGAGCGAATAAGTTGTAGGACCAACCGTTAAGTCTATGGCTTTACCAATAGAGTTGGCATGTTGAAAAGTCAGAAGAAGCTGACCTGCTTTGCTCGCCACTTGAGGGGTTGCAACGTATTGATCTGAAACTGGTGAGAATAGCTGAGTGTGTACGCCAGATCCTGACAGTAAATATACACCCTGTTCATTGGTAAATATGAGTTCTGAATGATTATACCAGTCAAGTCCCGTTATACTGTTTTGATACGGCGTTCGTTGTGTTTCATTACCATCCAGAGACACAGTGAATATTGCGTGTTCGGTTGGTGATTTAGTGCGGATAAACGCGACTTCCTTTCCTGCTGGAGAGAATACAGGATGACTGTCTGAATAGCCTTTTGGTGGTGAAGATAACACCGTACTTGAAGCGAGCAAGGGATTAAAAAGAAACACTTTGTGATTAACAATATGTTGGGTCCTTTGTGTAAACGCCATTGTGTTACTTTGCGCATGATAGCTCAGTCCATTGCTCTCACTTTCTAACTGAAAAATAGGCTTAACTTTACGCTTATCGAAATCAATTAAGGAAATGGTGTAACTTTTGGGATCACCAAGGAGATTGGCGATGGCAAAAGCTGTGTGCAATCGTGGTGCTGGCACGGGAAACGAAAATGCGATGTTATTTTTTTTAAAGCGCAGTTTATCTCCGCTTTTTACCGACATTAAAACTAAGGTATTTGCTGAGTGATCCCGCTCGATGTACGCCAGTTGTGATGCATCCTCGCTGAGGTGAGGCATTACTTTTAATTGATGACTATGAGTAAGGCGTTGAAATTCGCCATTCAGTTTGGGTATGGCGCTTTGAGCCAAAATCGAGTCATCAAGCTTAAGGATTGCAAAAAAAACGAGGCAGCTGAGCATAAAAATAAGACTGAAAATCCAGCGTGCTTTTGGGCTTCTCCTGGGGGGAGAAGTAAGCTTTACGTCGGCAACCAATCGATAGCCGCTCTTGCGGATTGTGGCAATATATTGGGGTTCAGTGGAACTATCATTCAACGCTTTTCTGAGGGCGGATATCACTCTATTTAAAGCATCTTCGGTGACCACTTGATTTGGCCAAAAAGCGCTAAACAGTTCCTCTCTGGTAATTATTTCACCCGGGCGAGCTGCCATATACTGTAAAATGAGCGCGGCTTTAGGTTCTAAGCGCACCAGCTTTTGTGCACGTGTTGCTGTGAGCCTTTTACAATCGATAACCCAATCGTTAATTTTAAAGTGATCGAGCAAAACGTTACTTTGGTGAATCATAACCAGTTGAAAGTGTGATATTAATCAAGCTTAAACCTTATCATATTTGTGCGTAGATATGCTTTTGGGAACACGCAAAGTAGTTGAAAAGTCATGAAATGTGGAACGTACTGAGCGAATTATTTGTGATGTTACCTGATATAACCTGATACGAATTTATCTTACTGTTTTTATTGGTTTTAATTTTCAGTGTGGGGCTGGTAAATACTGGTTTCCAAGCTATTGAGTTGCTAGTTTAAGCATGTGTCAAGTTCAGTGGGCGGCAGTTCTAACTCATTTCAGTCACGTTATTAACCATGAGAGCAATATGTATATCAACAAGAAACTAGTTTTAGGGCTTTTTGGCTTATTTATTTCAGCGAACAGCATGGCGATGTTTAACGAGGGGCCCTATGTTTTCTCGGAAAATGAGGGTTATCGAGTCGAGCTAATTTGCGCCGGTAAGGCGCGCTCATTTTACTTGCAAGCGCAAAGTCATATTGAATATTGTGGCCAGCGTATGGCGTTAGAGTTAACCCCGAACCCACCTCAGGTCTCCCAGATAGAGGGCGCGTTTCCTGTGGCTGCCTTAAGTGATATTCATGGTCAATACGACATCATGATACAACTTCTCAAGGCCAATAAAATTGTTGATGAAAATGGGAGCTGGGTATTCGGTAAGGGACATTTAGTAATTACCGGTGATATTTTTGACCGTGGCAGTCAGGTGACAGAAGCGCTTTGGTATATAAAATGGCTAGAAGGTGAAGCTTTGAAATATGGAGGGAGAGTGCATTTTCTGTTGGGAAACCATGAGGTTATGGTGCTTAATGGCGATTTGCGCTATTTGCACAAAAAATACCTAAAAGCAGCGTCACTTATTGGGACACCTTTTGAACAACTGTTCTCCAAGAAGAGCGTTTTGGGGCAGTGGTTAAGAAGTAAGAATGTGGTGATTAAAATAAATGAGAACCTATTTTTGCACGGTGGATTTCATCCAAATATCTTAGGCTTCAAGGCGTCACTAAAAGAGATAAACCGCGTTTTTAGAGCAGAACTCGTTGCAGACGAGCTTAGTGTGGCTAAGCGCTCTAAGTTAGGGCGGTATTTGCATGGTACAAAGGGGCCAATTTGGTATCGTGGACTTTTCTCAAACATCGACAGGGAGGCGTTATCAAAGATATTGGCGTATTTTAACGCCAGCCGCTTTATTGTTGGACATACCTCACACTCAGAAGTCGTTAGTCGCCATTTTGGAAAAGTAATTGGCATAGATAGCAGTATCAAATTAGGGCATAAAGGTGAGTTGCTGCTCATTGACAAAGGTGTGTTTTGGCGGGCTGATACGCAAGGCCAACGAGTGAAACTACATTTCGGTGAGCGTTAAATCGATTGATTGTACGTGTCATATTCGCAGGTAAAAACCAGTTGGTTAAACCATCTGAAGCGGTGAATAAGGCTAACCAGAGGGTTAGCCTTTTTGGGTTTGCATTTCTATTGGGTTAATAATCTTAAAGATACGCCATTAAAATCTTGCTCAGTTCGAACATGGATATAATGCCAACCTTTTTTAACACCTTGAATAAGTAATGTGGCGTTATTACTGGGTTCGTTGTTACGAGCATCCCACAGTGCTTGGTTTGGGCGTTGTGCATATCGATAATACAAATCGGCATTACCGTCACCGTGTCCTGTGAAGATAAGTAAGTCCTTACCAGCTTGTTGCTCATCAATGTAAACTTGATATTGCAATTGTCCCGCACTGCTAAGATTATCGAGGCAATAAGTTGTCTGTAATTCCAACCTGCCACCTCGGTATGGTGTCGCATTTTGAGCGCAGCTATCTTCCAGTTCTGTACCTTCGGTAATTTTTGCTGTGGTTGTGTCTGAGTCGTTAAGACCTTCAGATGTCGAAACCGTGAGCGTCACCTCGTATTGGCCTGAAGTGGCATAAGTATGAGAAGGTGAAGCTTGTGTGCTGGTGGTGCCGTCCCCAAATTGCCAGTGGTAATTGAGCGCTCCAACTCCCGGGTTAATGCTACCCGAACTACTAAATTGGACGGGGCTTCCAGAAGTGGCGTGATATGGGCCATTGGCATCTGCACTGGGGGCTGGTTCGGCAGTTTGGTCCTGTACTGCTAGTAAGGTAACCTCTGAAAAAGCTTTATGACCATAGATCATAATAAAGTAAAGGCCTGCTTGTGTTTCTGCGATCTCACAGCGCTCAGCATTACCGTTTTTGTATGGTCGACAATCAAATGTGGATTGGGTCGGTCGCTCGCCCTTTTTGACATACAGATCGGCATCACCTTGCCCGCCCACAATGGATATGGTGAGAGGTTTTGCCGTATCCGTTACCTCATAGAAGAAATATGCAGCGTCTTTAGCATGCCCTGATACCGAAATGGGCACATTATTTTGCAACTGGGTATCGGGACTTGAGATGACAGAAACTCGGCTGTTTGTGCTGGCGCTGGCACCTTGGTTGTCTGTTACCGTCAGACTAACAGCATACTCTCCAGCCTCAGTATAGTGATGGGTCGTGTTGGCTAAAGTGCTGCTGTGTCCGTCGCCGAATTGCCACAGGTAATTGACAATATGACCATCACTGTCTCTGGACCCCTCACTAGAAAAGTTGCCGGGTTCAAGTAAAGTGAGTTGAGTGGGGAGCTGCATTTTTACTTCTGGTGGCACATTTGTGGGCTCATCCCCATCTGTATGGCGCAAAGTGAAGTAATCGACAATGTCTCCTTGTGGACCAATTACATTGGCTGTGAGCGAGTTATCCTCCACGTCCAAAACGATAGATCCTCGTCCACCATACATGTAATCACTGGGGTGTCGCTTTCCGTCGACAATTTCATCTGGCCGAACTTGTCTCGCGTAACCCCGTCCGCTTCCTGCGCTAGCGCCGTGAGTAATAAAGACAGCACCTTTTTGACCTCGCTGTTTAGTGTAAGCCCCCTCTTTATCTTGTTGACCGCTACCGTCATGAACGATGTGTTTTGTACGGTCATAGGTACTCGACATGCCGTAGTGGTTGGCCATGAGCACCGACCGTGTGTAGAAATGGTTGTGGCCTGCCATAACTAAGTCTACGCCGTGATCCTCAAGTATGGGTAAGAAGCGCTCACGCATATAAATCATATTTTCTGCTTCATCAGAGTCATGGCCACTTTTTCCGTACACGGGGTGATGAAAAGTGGCTATCAACCACTCGCTGCGGCTCGAAGCCAAATCCTGTTTCAACCAATTCAACATCGCATCTGACTCTTTATAATGCGCTCTGTCTGATGAATTCAAAACAACGACGTGTATATTGCCATAGTCAAATGAGTAGTAAGCTTCGTGTGACGAGGCTACTCCACCGGCTTGGCCGGCTGTGGGAAGCGTGAACAGATCATAAAATCCGCCTTGTTGAGTATCAACGTCGGCAGAGCGATTATCGTGGTTACCCATAATGGGCCACAGTGGGGACTGTTTTAATATGGTGGGATATTGATTGAATACGGCATTATCGTATTCGAGGATTGTGCCGTCATTATAGGCGTTATCGCCCAGCATCATCCAAAAATCAGGGGCTTGATCCCCAGAAAACTTTAAATACCCATCTCGAACAATTTTCTGTGCATTTGTATCTGGATCTGTACCAGCTCGACCCGGATCCCCCAGTATCCATATTCTTGTCTTTTGGGTTGAGTGCTTTATGGGTGCGGTGCGAAAGTAAGTCAGTTCATCTTGGCCACTCAGCAGTGTTTGAGCATCATAGATGGCATAAAAGTATTTTTCATTGGGTGTCAATGTTTTAATAGTCACTTCGTGCTGTTTTTTAGGTAAGTCGTCCGTAGTAATGCGTTGCAGTTGATCGAGTGATTTACCGTAGCTTAGGCTTGTTTTGGTATTCTCGTCGGTGTTCCAGCGGATGGTTACCTGATCCTCTCCAATCATTTGCAAGTAGGGGCCTCGCGTTAAATTTGCGGCTAATCCCACGATGGGGATACAAACTAAGCCGGATGAGATCAGGAGCTTCATAATTGTTGTTTTCATCTTTTTCGAACCTGTGTTGTTGTTAGTTATATATGTAAAGAGCAAAAAGTCGCTCAATATCACTCTGTCCTAAAAGGTGAAATATTGCTGGTGATAAAGGCTGATATAACCTGATATAAACGGATCGTTTTTTTTACTTATAAATATCAATTGGGTATGGTGTGAATTCGTCACTGATAAGCACTGAATATATGAAAGTTCTTTTTAAAATTACGTTGTTATTGGGGTTGTGTGTCGGCGCGACTGCTGTCAAAGCGCTCGAGATGTTGATACCAGCCAATTCGATGTGGGCGTATTATGATTTGCCCCAAAAGCCCTGTGAAGATTGGAAAAGCATTGAGTTTGACGATTCAAATTGGCCAAGTGGCCGAAGCCAGCTGGGCTATGGTGAAGGGGATGAACGCACCGTTGTTGCGAAAGAGGCGCAGGGGCAGCCTATCTTGGTTCATTATTTCCGACACAAATTTAGTTGGGAAGAAATACACACGAAACAACCTCTCAAACTACGTTTATTGGTCGATGATGGCGCACGCGTTTTTCTCAATAATCAGGAAGTACATCGGCAGTTATTACCCGCAGAAAGTCTTGATAGTGCACAATTGGCCACGGGCTCGCTGATAGAGCATAGTTGGTATGAAGTTGAATTGGGTAATGATGTGCGTTTAAAGCGAGAGAACATTCTCGCTGTTGAAGTAAGGCAAGTGTCTAAAACAAGTAGTGATTTGAGCTTTAACCTAGCGCTATTAATTGAATAAGTTCTATATTTTATAAGTCGCTCACGTAGAAAAGCAGATTTCCTAGTGACTTACAGCTAAGGTGGTGTGGGTTCAAAACGGCATTGTTTTGCAATTTGACGCTGAAAGGATTTGTGAATAGGTCATGTAACAAAGTCGAAAGTGAGTTAATATGGGGGCTTAAGCAGAGAAATGAATGTTAGAGATCGTAAATCATGGTAAAGCGTCAAATCGTTCTGGATACAGAAACCACCGGCATCGACCCTAAAGCAGGGCACAGGATCATTGAAATTGGGTGTGTTGAACTAATCAACAGGCGTCTTACAGGTAACAACTTTCATGTTTATATAAACCCGCAACGAGATATTGAAGAAGAAGCCATTGATGTTCACGGTATCACTAACGAGTTTTTACGTGGTAAACCTTTTTTCCATCAAGTAGCACGAGAGTTTCTTGAATATATTGAAGGCGCGGAGCTTGTAATTCATAACGCGCCGTTCGATGTGGGCTTTATGGATCATGAGTTTGCGATGTTAAACCAAGGGTATCCCGCGACCGATGACGTTTGTGAAGTGCTTGATACGCTTGTGATGGCGCGTGATTTGCATCCTGGTCAGAAGAATAGTCTAGATGCGTTGTGTCGACGCTATGACATCGACAACTCAAAGCGAACCCTGCACGGCGCATTACTGGATTCCGAGATTTTGTCAGATGTTTACTTGGCAATGACAGGCGGACAGAAGAAGCTGAATCTGGCTCAACAGAGTGATGGCGAGCAGCAAGCTGGTAGTGGCGGTATTCGCAGACTAGGGGCTGACAGGCCATCGCTACGTGTGCTTTACGCCAGTGAAGAAGAAGAGCTGGCGCACACTGAACGCATGGAAATTGTCAATAAAGCAAGTGGACAAAGCTTATGGCAACAATAAAGAGGTAATCATCAATGCGAATTTGGATAGCGGTTTTTAGCATTATATTCAGTTTAAGTGCTCTATCAGAAACCCCTGATATTACGTTGCTAGAGCGCGATGGGGTGTCCAATGAGATCCCGCTGTTAGACAACCGCTTTCGTATTGACCACAACGTTGACAAAATTACCTTATTATTTTTCAGGGCTACTGGTGCGCCTGCTGTGGTGTTAGTGCGCCCGGATGGCAGTAAAATCTATTCAATCCATGCCGTTAAAGATGAGTCATTAGAATGGTTCGACGAAATAAGCTATGACTTAATTATCATTGATAAGCCTATGCCGGGACCTTGGCAAGTACTGGGTCAAATTAAAAGAGATAGCCGTATTATGGTCCTCGGGGACATCGAATTAATCGTCGATCCGTTGCCTCCTTTGTTGTTCCGCGGCGAAATGCTCAAAGTAAATGGCAAGGTTACCAACGACGGTAAACCCATTGATGTGGGTTATTTTCGCGATGTCGTCACTTTATTTGTTGAATTTGTTAGTACCAATAATGAAGAATACGCCAATTTTGGTGCAGGGACTCAAAGTGTCACTGATTTTAAAGATGATGGCAGAGACTTTGATGAGCGGCCGTTAGATGGGGTATTTACCGGTGAGTTTAAGCTCACTTTCCCTGCGGGTGAATGGCAACCTGAGTTTTTTATAGAGACCCCTATATTAAAACGCCGTGTGGTGAAAGATCCTATCGTCATTGCTGAGCCGCCTTTTACTTTTGAATTACAGTTAGCTGATGACGAAGAGTTTGAGCATGAGTTGGTGATCAAGCTCAATAGAGAAATAATCAAGCCAGAAACCGTCATTTTGCAAGGAAAAATACTTTACCCCAATGGGGAAGAGCAGGTTTACACTTTAAACGAAGAAGAACGTTTCTACCGCCAGCTAAAAATTAAAAATTACGACTGGGGTCGCTACAGTGTGCAATTGTCCGCATTTGGTGAAAATATCAATGGACGTGAGTTTATGGCGGCTATTCCAGACTACAACTTTGAAATTGAACGACCCATTGAAAAAGTGCCAGAGCTAACGAAGCCTATTACGCCAGAAGAGCTAATGAACCCACCGGAACCAGAGGAACCGGAAGTAAATACGGCGCTAATTGTGTCCATTGTTGTAGCTGGGAATTTGCTGGTGTTGCTACTAGGCTGGTTAGTGATCCGAGTCTTTGTACAAAATAAACCATTGAAGTTCTCTATTCCATTACCCACTTCTATTCCATTTTTGAAAAAGAAACAAACAATGGACTTAGATGAGCTTGGACCTGAAGGTGAAGGTGAGGACAAAGCGGGGACAGAGGGCTCAGACTCTGGCGATGTACTCAGTTTGTCCATGTCAGATGACAAAAGTTGATTAGCTCACAGCATGGCGTAAATTCTAAGCTGAGTTGTTTTTATGGTAATTTGCCTCAAACCTGCTTGCAGAATAGGCAAGCTGATGCAATTTTCAGCGAGTAACGTCATTAAACGCTAAAAATACGGTTTTTTTCAAAAAAATAGTTGACTCTGAAAGGGGTCATTCGTATTATTCACGCCGCTGTCAGGGAGCACACCTTGTCAGTGAAATACAAAATTATCGCGGAGTGGTAGTTCAGTTGGTTAGAATACCGGCCTGTCACGCCGGGGGTCGCGGGTTCGAGTCCCGTCCACTCCGCCATTTCATACAGTTTTACCCCTCAAATTTTTCCAAATTTCTTATTAATTTCATTTAATCAAACTAAGCAATTTAGTCTGTTGTGTCTGAGTACTGCGTTTTCTAAGCGGTTAAAATGCCAACGAAAGCTTGTAGGTTTATACCCACGAGATAGTTTTACTGGCAAGACAATCATTATCCGGTATTTAAACTTTTCGAATAAGCCTTATGTGGCGTGTATGGCTGTTTAGCCGGGTTTGAAGAGAGGGGCTGTGCTTGCCCCTCATAGTTGGTTATCTGTTGCCGTGAATGGCTTGCATAAGTGCTTTGAGGACCTGCTGATCGCGCTCTTGCCTTAGCAGGGGTTTCAGTTTTTCAATCACACCTTGATGATGAGCACGTTGTTTGGCCAATGCGTTGATTGCTGCAACACGGACCTCGTTGCCTTGTTGCTTATGAGCAAATATCAGCACGTCATCTACTTGGGACTCACTGAGTTGGTTATTACCCATTGCAGAGAGTAGTGCCTGCTTCGCTTTATTATCAGTCTCGATTTTTAGCGATTTTTCGACGTACCCAAGGCTAACATCATTGGGCATCTTTGAGAGTGCCAGCGCAGCCGTGGCACGCAAGTTGGCATCGCCGTTGTTTAAAAACTTAGAAATGCGCTCTTGATGTGCAGAGTCTGCACTATTACCTAGCGCATTCAGCAATGTGGCTTGCTTGTGCTTATCTCGTGTAGTGACAAGCCTATCGGCCAAGGACTCTGTCAGTTGCTCTGCAAACACACTACCAGACTGGTTTTTAGCAATGATGCCCATCACCATTAAAGCTGTGCGAGCGAGTTTGACATCGGTTTTGGATAGCGCCTCATTGTCAATATGCGCATAAAGCTGTTCTACTAAAGCTGGGTTAAGCGGTTGCTCTGCATATTTCAGCGCCATTAAGCTACGAAAGCGCTGATTTTTGTCTAGCTCGGTATCTAAGTAAAGCGTCCCTAAAAGCTGATGAGCATATACAGAATCGCTTTTGCCAATCATCAATAACAGTCGACTGAGCTGCTTATCCGAAAACGCCTGTTGCTTGATAAGCGCGTGCAATGAGGCAAGGTAGATTTGGTTATCGTACAATAGTTGCAACAATTCTGCGCTGGACAAGGCATGTAGGTCTTTGTTGAGCAGCACATTCGTGAAAACCTCAGCACTACTCAGTGGGACTGGCAAAGGTTTTGGGTAGACATTGTCGGCAGAAAGAAGAGGCCACTTAAGCGGGTCCATAGGCAGAGACATAAGAGAGATATCAGCTGCGATGGGCTGTGCTTTTGTTACAAATTTAATCGATTGCGCAACGTCAATTCGGATATCGCCTTTATCACTCTCCACTCGGGTATTGTTGAATCCATTTAACTTTTCTACCCAGCATGCAGATGTTGTGAAAATAAACGAATCCTGCTTGATTTCAGGCTTTTTGAAAGCAAACAATTGCGTTCCCTGAGTCGTCATTGTGTAGCTTAACTTGTGCTTTTGAATAGAGTTGTCCGCAAGCCTTTGGTATTGAATTTTATAGCGACCTAAATTATCACTTTCTTCGAGAATTTTTGGGTTTCGCAGGTCATACTTTTTCAAGTGCTCGATATGAAATTGTTGATAAATTGCGATCAGCTTTTGCTCGTCCTCAGCCTTTAGCTTGGCGGCAAAGTGATATGCTAGTATGTCCCCGGACTGAGCTGCGATTTTTACTGCAAATGGCACACTGTAGTAGCGTGCTTGTATATCAGTATTATCTAGCGTTAATTTTGCAGATGCAAGCTGTAGGCCTAGCCAGTAAAACTTATCGCTTTGCATAAGCGGGCGAAAAACCAATTGCCCTGATACGGACAAACGATTTTGGCTCGGCATGTTAAGTGTTGTCATTTTGGTATTTGCAAGCGTTGTAAAATCGCCCCAGCGAGCACAGTCTTGGCTGGCACTGACACTGCCAAATGGCAGTGTCAGTGTGCAAAGTAATAATGGAATAACCCGATTCATACTTTACTCAATTAAAATTTGAAACTATCGCTGTAGTCCAGCATCTGCCACGTTTTATTATATAGCGCCCCGGTGTCATACAGCGTTTTTGTTGCCGTTTTGGTTGGGAACGAACAGCAGAATTCATAACCCGGGTATTTCACCCACAGGTACAATTCACCTTCAATTGCTTTCATGTGATTGCTGATATCAATGCCGTAGCTGATTTCGGAATCAGTGATTGCTTTGCTGATATCAGTGTATGCGGTTGCTGAGAGCGTGTCCGAAATGATAAGAAAGTCGATGCCAATACCGCCGCTGGCAATTAACAAATCGATGCCCGCAGTCGCATAGGCATCAAGACTTGCTGTTAACACATCTCCACCAATGCTAAAACGTTGATCGGCATATTTAAGCTCAGTACCAACACCAACTTCACCTTTTACGCCTGCTGAGACACTGACCGGCACAATTGCGATGGTGAAGGTTGCAGAGAATAGCTTTTGCTCTTCACTCCAATCATGGGTATAGCTCTCATCCAGCGCAGTGACAGAGTCTGAGTCTGCAATCAAGGAGTTGCCAAGAAATGAAACGCCCATTGCATAGCTGAGAGTACCGTTTGCGCCATCCGCAATTCCGCTTGCGCCTGCAGAAAATAAATTGACGCTATCGTCAAACATGTAAAGATCAAAACCACCGCCAGTGGACGCCCATGCATATCCGCCATCGGTGGCTTTTAAAATAATAAGCGATAAGAAGCTCGGGACCACTGCGACCTTTGACTTATCACCATAGGTATTGCCGAACAAGTCTAATAGTACAAACTGTTCATCTGTTTGCTGTGAGAGCGTTAAGCTTAAGTCTTGTGTTGGGCCGTTAGAAAATGCGCTGCGAGCAGCTCTATTTGCTTCATTGCTGTCAGATAACCCCGGTAGATTGTGCTTTGCTAGGAGCTCGTCACTGGGGGTCGTATCTTGATATAAGCCGTAGGGCACATCGATTGTCAGTGTGTTGTTACTTGTATTGGCTTCTTCAAACTCTGACATATCGTGCAACGTAAAGCGCAGCTGTAACGTGTTTTCACTGGAATCGGGATCGAATGCCTGCTGGATTTTATGTAGCAAGGCACCATTGATTGCAATGTCATATGGGAAGTAGTGGCTTTGCTCAAACTGTGAAAATGAAATTTTCATCTTCTCTGCGTAATGGTCTTCGCCTTCTTGCCAGAAATGTGCGGTGTAGGCCTGATCAGCAACAATTAATTCAGCTGTGACTTGGGCTGTATTGACGCTATTACCAAATTTGCTGGCATCGATATGCCCGATGATATCGGAGCGTTTTTGGCTTGGTTGACCCTCAGAAGTGGTTTCTCTTTGGCCAATATCAGGAAACATCGCAAAACCGTCACCCACGACGACTTTATCTAAAACAAAGTCATGATAATGTGAAGCGTCAATCGTGACTGATGCATAGGTTGTCAAATCGCCTCCTTCATGGCCCCGCGAGCGGTTGTCTGTCAAATCCGCTTCATCAGGAATGATTTTTGCGCTGTCGACGTAAGCCCCGATCAAAAATTCACCACTGGGCATTTGTTCGTTAGGGAACATTAAGGTCGCTGAGAGGTTTTGTACACCAGATTGTAACTGTGCAATGTAATGAGTGCCCAAGTTAAAGCCCTCAGGCTGATCGTCAGTCTCCAATTGTGCAACCTTGTCCTTTGGTATGGCCATAAAAGTTACACCGATATGTTGGGTGTCTAGCTGAATTGTTTCAATGGAGAAATCTAGGGAGATTGGTTGGCCTGGTTGGTATAAGGTTTGTTCAGGCGTCTTTATTTCAGCAAGTGTTACATTAGGGGACTGTGTTACTTCGGGGGAGGGGGCTGGGGTGACAACCTCAACCTTACTTTCACTGCCATCGAAGCAGGCGGTTAATAGTAAGGGCAAGGCTAATCCCAAGTACTTAGAGCGCATCATATGAAAATCACCGTTTTTTGTTATGTCATGCGCTTTTTACCATCAAAAAGTGTAATGATTGTGGAGTCTGTAAAGAAACTTAAGCGCACAGCTGTGGTGTTTACTTTGTCATAAGCCAAGCCAGTGCGCGTTGCGCATCATTGGCTTGACCTTGGTGACCATTACTCTTGATCGTTGGTTTGTGGCTTGATCAGTTTGATGTCAGACTCGACGGATTCCATTTTAGCGACAAGGAGTGCGCCATCAGGGGCAATATCATAATGCCAAATTAGCGGTTCTTCTTTAATATTAGTTACCTCAAAAGGCGCATTTAACGATACTTTCCAGATCAAGTCGGTTTTAGACCATGCTGATTGCCAGAATAGGTCTCCATTTTTGAGTCTGGGGTTCTTGATCATATTAAGGGCTTCACGAGGCAGTTTCGCAAGCACCTGTTTTTGTTCTTCAAAATTAATTAACGATGTGGCGCGATACAATGTACCATCTTTAATCACTATCCAGCTTTTGTCTTCGGTGTGGTAGATGATGAAGTCAGACTCAAAATGGGTTGTACTGAGTAAGTGACCGTCCAAATCGAATGTATTGACCGACATACCGTCCGTTGACCATACCGTTTGATTGTTGCGCCAACCAAATTGTTTCAAAGGTTTTTGGTGTTGGCTTTGGAAGCTTGTTAATACATCCGCTCTATCATAAAGCACTAAAAAGCGATCTCGATTGGCGAGGATTTTACTCAACATCGGATCCCAAGTAAGAAAGTCCACATACTCGTGCCCCTTGTGGAAGGAGAGCTGTTTCACCTCGTTACCTGTATGCAAATAAATTTCACAATACCCTGTTCTGCGAGACATAAATACGGTTTCGCCCAGCTTATTAGTGACCGGTAGATAATCAATACTCGAGCTCGAAAAGATGGGTAAGTTATATTCATCACGAATATTGACTTGCCAGCTTTCAGCGGCGGTGAATATATCACCGGATTTATCTACTGACAGGCTGGTAAACATCCCTTGTGTGGTCGCAAATACGGGGTAAGTTTGCCCGTTTCTATATTTGCCAATGAGGTTGTGATGAGCACTGCCATCATTACTGATAATGCTTTGTTGGGCTGGGTCAAAGTTAAATAACCAAACCGGAAATGTCCAAGTCATGTGGACTTTGCCATCCAAAGAAACCAATCGAGAATGAAATTTGGAATCAACAATGAGATAGTAGATTTTTCCTTCCCAAGCCCGTACGGCTCCCACATAGCTTTCTTCAGGCTCTTTGGGAAGTGGCAGCTTAACGAGTTGATTGTGTCTGTGGCGATACAAATAGGCTTTTTTGCCGTATTTCTCGGTAACTGTGAGGACGAGCTCATCCGCATTTTTCCATGAAGGTGGCGTGATCAAATGACAGGGGATTGGATCGCTACTATGTAAAATTTCGGCGCGGCTGTTACCTATGTGTAAGACGCACGCATCTTTTTGATATTGCCAAAATGCCAATTTTTCTTCATAGGGGTGCCATGTTGGATGCGCAATCCGCGTGTCAAAAGTCTTTTTGAATAATTTTTTGCCAGATTTATCCGTAATTTCTAGGGTTTTGAACTTTTCCACATAAGCCAATAAATTTTTGTCTTGATGCGCCGCAATATTAAATTCGACGCCAAGATCGTAAGTAATATTATGTCTTTCGTAACTTGGCGGTGATACGGGCGAAGGCGTTGTTGAAAAAAATGCGATAGCGCTAAAACACGCGCCAGTTGCAAACAAGAGTGTCCAGCAGTGTTTTAGCAGTGTATTTTTTATACGCGCAGGAAAAGGCGTCGCGATGATGGACTGAGTTGCTTTTTCTCGGTTTGTATCGCCGACGGACATTGTTTTTGTGTAGGGTGAGTCCGTATTTATCTCTGGTAAAAATAAATAACCTTTTTTAGGTACTGTTTTTATATAGTCTGGGCTGCGAGCATTATCTTTTAATTCTTTACGCAGTTTGGTTAAAAGTTGATAGAGGCTATTTGCTTCGACAATGGTATTAGGCCAAAGCGCGTCATTGAGACTTTCCCGACTTATTACTTGGCCTTGCTGAGTAAGCAATATGAATAATAGCCTTGCGACTTGGGGTTCCAGTTTGGTGGCTGAGTGTGTCTCTAAATTCCAAAGTTCATCTTTCTCGGAGTCAAAACGCCAGTGCAGAAAGTAAAAGCATGTAGGCGCTACTTTTAGCACGTCAGTGGGTGGATTTGGTAGAGAGTTACTCACGTGGGCCTCCTGCCAAGCTTGTTATCAATATAGGTTCACCTAAAGGTAACTGGCTTCAGGATAAAGTCAATCTTATTCAGCTTTATCAAATCATTCTTCAGATAAAAATAAGCTTTTCTGACCAATATTTTTGCTTAAGTAACAACATTATATGAATTGTTTGGAGTAGAAGTATGAGCGTGTTGAAACCTGGTGTTATGGCCTTGGGGTTCTTTTTTGGCGTGCCTTTCTGTTACGGCCAAGAAATGCAAGTTGATGGTAAGTTGGATGAATCCGCGTGGCGGTCAGCAATCGATTTCTCGACTTTCTTTCAGGTGGTGCCAGCAACGCATGCAGCATATGAAAATAGAGTGGCAGCAAAAGTATTGGCCAATGAGCAGGGGATATATATTGGCATAATTAACTATCAGCCTGAAACCCAAAGAAAAAAGCAATTTAATCTTCAAGATGGTTTTATGCAGGGAGAGTTTAATCGTATCTATCTCGACTTTTCCGGTGATGGTAGTAGTGCTTACTTATTTGCGACAACTTTAGGAGGGGGAAAGCAAGACGCTGTCGTGACTCCACAGCGCACAACGGATATGGATTGGGATGGTGATTGGGAAAGTGCATTTGATGAGCAACCGCTATACTGGTCGAATGAAATCTTTGTGCCTTGGCACAGTGTGTCATTTTCACCAAAAGTGGATGCAGCGGGTGCTGCGACCATTGGGGTTGGAATTCAACTTTATGATTTAAAATCTAATAATATTTTTGCCAACCAAAAACAGACCATAGGTAACAGTGACTTTTTCTTGAATATGCCCAAAATAGAAGTGGCCATTCCTCAGCAAAGCCAGCTTAACTTTGTGCCCTATGTGAGCTATCAGCATCACTTCGAGCCGCGTCAAAACAAAAGTCATGAAGCCGATGTGGGGTTTGATCTATTTTATAAACCTGCGCATCACCAAACCTTGTCATTTGCTGTGAACCCTGACTTTGCGCAAGTAGACAGCGATGATGTTGATGTTAACTATTCCGCAGTGGAAACGCTACGTACGGATAAAAGGCCTTTTTTCACGCAAGATATTAGTGTGTTTAGTATCGGTGCGTTGCAAGACACCAAATTAATTCATACCCGTAGAATTGGTGCCGGCAGTGATGATAACCGTGAGTTGATCACGCCAATTGACGCAGCTGTTAGATTTGTACACCAAGGAAAAAGCGTACAGTGGGGCGCGTTCGCAGTAAACGAAAATAGTTTGGACAGTGGCGCGGGAAAAGACTTTTACGCAGGTCGGTTTAGTTATCGTTCGACTAATTGGCAGTCAGGTGTATTGGCGACCCATGTAGAGCGGCCATGGTTGGATCGCAGTGCACAGAGTTTAGCGTGGGATAGCCAATACCAAGATGACAAATGGTCGATGCAGAGCGCGGTGTTGTTGAGCCAAATTGATGAAGGGGACTCGCAATCGGGCAATGGCCTGTCATTGAATCTCGGTTATCAATTTACTCCCAATACTCAGCTTGAAGGGCAATTTTTGCGTTTGAATGATGGCTTTGACAACCGTGATATGGGTTACATGAAACGCAATGATTGGCAATATTCAAAACTTGCCTACAGCCATGCTGTCAATGTGGGTAATGACTGGTTAACGCGAATAAAGCATACACTTAATATCAGCTATGAGGCCAATGCAGAAGGGCTGAAGTTACCTGCTAGACAAGGTTATAAAGCACAATTGATGCTCAATAATGGCGCTCAGTGGAGCGTGCATTTGGACCAAGTTCGATCAGGTTGGCAAGACAACATTGGCGCAAACAGCGAGCCCTTCTTTTTACCCACTGTATTTGAGACCCGTGTGCTTTATCAGAGTCCTTATACGGGTGAGTTTAGTTGGGCTGCCAGTGTTGAGTTTGATCAGGAAGGCTTGAGCGGTGATGCCTTACAGTTAGCACTGGACATGACTTGGATGCCGCACGCCAACTGGAATATTAAGTTTAACAACTATTATCGAGACGGTGACGGTTGGCTGGTGGCAACTCAGAAAAATCAACTGTCAGAGTATGACAGAACGTTGTTTATAAATACCTTAAAAGTGAGCGCTCTGATTGCAGAGAATTTAGAGTTCTCGAGCACTTTGCAATGGTCAATCCTTGAGGCGAAGAGTAAAGGGGTTTATGACATTATCACTGACGGGCTAAACAGACACGCCAACACAGATACAAGTTTTGAAGATGCACGACTGATGTCTCAGTTTAAGTTACGCTATCGGATGGGGGCGTATTCTGATGTTTACCTGGTCTATCGGCGAGGTGGCACACAGTTAAATATGTTGGATAAAAACCAAGTAGGGCAAAGTTCGTGGTTGGAAAGTGTCAAAGATAATTGGACTAAGCCAATCGAAAACAGCGTGATACTAAAAGTACGCTATTTGTTTTAATGCGCGAGCGAAATTACGAGTAGCTGTGTGAATAAAACTCAATTCACAAGCGTGGGTCGGGGTTGCATACTGACAATTTTTACAGGGAGCGAGCATGAAATTTACTATCAGTACTGCATTATTGGCAGTGGGGTTACTATCTGGGTGCCAACTACTCGACCGCTCGACGGCGAATTATTACGAAGCAAAAGATTGGGTGGAGGATGGCGTATTTACGCAAGGTGTTGAAGGTCCTGTTGTTGGTAAAAATGGTGTGCTATATGCGGTTAACTTTGCCCAGCAGGGCACGGTAGGGCAAATCACAGAAAAAGGGACTGCAAGCCTCTTTGTTACGCTGCCAAAAGGCAGTATTGGCAATGGATTACGCTTTGACCGCTCAGGGAATATGTATGTTGCAGACTATCTAGGGCATAACATTTTGCGTATTTCACCGGATAAAAAGGTCTCCGTGTTTGCCCATGAGCCCGCAATGAATCAACCCAATGATCTTGCCATTCGAGATGATGGTACGCTGTATGCGAGCGATCCCAATTGGCAGGAAGGTAATGGGCAGCTATGGCGTATTGATACAAATGGCAAAGTGGTGCGCTTACAAGAAAATATGGGCACGACGAACGGCATAGAAGTTAGCCCAGATAATACGGTACTTTATGTCAATGAGAGCATACAAAGACGTATTTGGTCTTTTCCAATTAAACACAATGGTGAAATCGGCGAGGCGTCACTATTTTATCAGTTTGAAGATCATGGCCTTGATGGAATGCGTACCGATGTGAATGGCAATCTTTATGTCGCTCGTTATGGTGCTGGTGAAGTTGCCATTATTTCTCCACAGGGAGAGTTACTAAGAATTGTTAAACTTAAAGGGCAATACCCGACAAATATTGCATTTGGTGGCGAACACGGTCAGCAGGTCTTTGTTACCATGCAAAAACGGGGTGCCATCGAAACGTTTATGACTGAATTTGCAGGGCGCGCTTTTGCAGGCTTTTACTAGCGCATGCTCGATATGTTTCGAAACATTTTTTAGTTTCCTTATTTCGGTCCTCGTTTGTTAGTATCATTGAAAACAATGATGTTCGAGGGCTTATGATAAGCATTAAAAATCTGACCAAAGTGTTTTTACGCGACCCTATTTTTGATAACTATAGCGCGGAATTTAGAGCGCAAAGGGTGTGTGTTGAGGCCGCCAATGGACTAGGGAAAAGCACGCTCTTTACCTTAATTGCAGGTGTTGACCGAGCATATCAAGGAAAGATTTTATTCGATAATAAAGAATACAAAGAGCCTCAAAAGGTCGTTGCGTTGGCGTCAGATGCTATCGTATTTCCTGACTTCTTGACTGCACAGCAAGTGCTGGCTATGACAATGAAGAGCTGGAATTGCGCAATGCCAGATGAGCTAATCTCAGTGTTACAGTTCTCATCGTTTTTAAATACGCGTGTTTGTGCTCTGTCGTCAGGCAACTTGAAAAAGCTCCAACTTATCAATGCGATTATGCGAAATACGCCATATTTAATTTTAGATGAACCAAGCGCAGCATTAGATACTGCAAGCGTTCATAAGCTAGTGGAGTATCTGAATACCTCGACCAACCAAATTTTAATGAGCTGTCACGATCCTGACGTTTTTATGCAGATTGGATTCGAGCATCAGCCTTTGTTTGCTGAATAGGATAGCCAATGCTGCACTATTATCACTACCGTTTACGCGCATTTAAGGCTGAGCTACGCATGCTTGGTAAGCAACTAGAGCAATTCACACTGCTCGTAAGTGCGATGTTTTTTATTTATTTACCAAGCCTTGTTATGGGTATTTTCTTTGGGCTCGGAAAGTTGGTAGAAAGCGACTCTGTGCGTTTAACGTTGGAGGTGTCATTTGGCTTTTTACTTATGCAAAGCCTATTAATACAAACGATAAAAAGCGGGATCTTAGATAGCCATCATCGCACTTTTCATCATACTCTGCTTTCCAATCGTGTGCACAAATTCATTGCTGATCACAGCCTATTGTTACTGTCCCACTTGTTATTCTTAGCCGCCTTTGTGATGGCTGTTTCTATGGGGTGGGCAAACCTTATGAAAGCGCCTCAATTGCTCATGTTTATGGGGGCGCAATTTGCGTTAGCCGTGCTGCAGCTATATCGGCCAAAGAGTGCCTTTTTGAGCTTATGTGTAGCGCTAGGGCTGGTTTATATTGTTAATTCTGTAATGGTGTACTTTCTTACAATTCTGGCTGTTATGGCGGTTGGTGCATGTATCAAACCGCGGCCAACTCACTACAAAGTTGCGGCTATATCAGCCTATGGGTTTTGGACACAGTTAGTCATTGAGCAACCTTGGATGGTGTTATGGAGAATTGGTATGAGTACCTTAACCTATTGGTGCACGATGATCATTGTTACTGAACGGCCAGACTTATCAAGCTATTACAGCTTAATGGCATTGTTGTTCAACTTACTTTGGTGGAGTAGTTTATTATTGGATACCAATAAACAGGTCATTGTACACCGAGGTTTTTGGCAAAGCCTTGCGATGTTAGATGAAATGCAGCATAGCCAGTATTTGATGGTGATGATGTGTACGACTGTGGCCTGGCTAATAGGTGTGTTGCTGTTTGGTATGGGGGTTTTCGAGATTTCGATTTTACTCGTGACGCCACTGATGATGCTAGCGATTGTAAAGCGGCCAAAAAGCTTAGCGCTAGTATGGGCGACGTTAGTTATTGGCATCATGCTGAGTAAAGTGCTGTTTGGCTAACAGGGCACAAATACTCGTCAATGCGGGGGATTTACGGACCTTGTATCAGAATAAACCTGAAGTCGATGATTAAATAGACATAAAGATTTTGAACAGTGAACTGATGCTGATTTCAATATACATAAAAAAGGCCGCTACAGCGCTTTTTATGTATTTAACATGAACTACGCGGCGTTCACATTGCTGTCTACAATGCGAGCTTTACCTGCCAGCAGGTCAGCTGGGTCAAAGTCATCGACATTGATGACTGCCAGGCGTTTCGCTTCAACGGCCGCCAACGTATCAGCCTCTTGCTGAGTTAAGATACCGTTTTCAAGTCCCATGTGTGCCACTTTATCAAGTTGCATAAAGGGAAGTTTCTGCCCTTTTGCACGACAAACTTTATCGAAAATAGGCTCAACAGCTAAGATATCTTTTAAAGTTTGTTCTTGCTTGCCGATTAAGTTCAATGGTTCATCTGTGGTGTAGATATAGTTTGCTAGGCGCTCACGAGACTCATTAGGCGTTTGTAATAACTTAGCAATATCGTGTTCCATCTCATCTGTCGGCTTGCGCACTGGACGGCCAAACGGGAATAGCATGAGCTTAAGTGCAGCGCGCAGTGCCATAGAAGGCATATTGTTGATCAAGTCTGCTAGCGCGCGTTGACACAGATATAAGTGCTCCTGACAAGCCCACTTCACAAGTGGCAGATCTTCTTTGCGACGGCCTTCGTCATTGTAGCGTTTTAGGGTTGCAGAAACTAAGTATAGATAGCTCAGCAGATCACCTAAGCGAGCGGAAATACGTTCTTTACGTTTTAATGAACCGCCAAATACAGCCATGCAAATGTCTGACATCAATGCGAGTGAGGCACTGAAACGGGCTGCATTGCGGTAGTAATCAGCTGTTTCGTCATTGAATGGTACTTTACTAAAGCGGCCACCCGTGATCGCCAACCACTTAGTACGAACAAGGTTGGAGATGGTAAAGCCGATATGGCCCATTAATGCTTTATCAAAACTGTCTAA
The DNA here is from genome assembly GCF_001696455.1 of Pseudoalteromonas luteoviolacea. GTDB lineage: Bacteria > Pseudomonadota > Gammaproteobacteria > Enterobacterales > Alteromonadaceae > Pseudoalteromonas > Pseudoalteromonas luteoviolacea_C. Next base: position 7,341 of record NZ_MAUJ01000015.1, on the reverse strand, counting down.
TGCTTCTTGCTTATCTTTAATATTACAAGCATTCAATTCCGAAAGCACAAATGGGTGACAGCGAATAGCACCTTGACCGTAGATAATCATATTACGCGTAAGAATGTTCGCGCCTTCTACTGTAATTGCAATTGGCGCGCCTTGATAGCCGCGGCCTAAATAGTTATTTGGACCAAGGCAGATGCCTTTACCACCATGAATATCCATTGCATGAATGGTTGATGCGCGCATTTGCTCTGTCAGGTGATACTTCAGGATAGCCGAGATAACAGAAGGCTTTTCACCCGCATCGACCGCTCCAGTAGACATGCTTAGTGCAGCATCGCTGCTGTATGCGTAACCGCCAAGCTTGGAGAGTGCTTCTTCAATCCCTTCCATCTTACCGATTGGCAATTTGAATTGACGACGAATACGGCTATATGCACCACTTGCAAGGGCCAGTGTTTTTATGCCACCGGTAGAGTTAGAAGGCAATGTAATCACACGTCCAACAGATAGGCATTCGACCAGCATTCGCCAACCTTGTCCCGCCATTTTCGGTCCACCGATGATGAAATCTAACGGTACAAATACATCTTGACCGCGAGTGGGTCCATTTTGGAATGGCACGTTTAACGGGAAGTGACGGCGGCCTATCTCTACACCAGGTGTAGAGGTTGGGATAAGGGCACAAGTGATGCCAATATCTTCTTTATCACCAAGCAAACCATCAGGGTCTTGCATTTTGAAAGCAAGGCCGAGCACAGTAGAAACGGGTGCTAAAGTAATATAACGCTTATTCCAAGTGAGACGAATACCTAGCGTTTCTTTACCTTCCCATTCGCCTTTACAGACCACGCCAAAATCAGGAATAGATGACGCATCAGAGCCAGCTTCTGGTGAGGTCAGTGCAAAACAAGGGATTTCGTCACCTACAGCAAGGCGCGGTAAGTAATGGTCTTTTTGCTCTTCAGTACCGTAGTGTTGAAGCAGTTCCCCCGGGCCGAGTGAGTTAGGTACACCCACAATCGAAGAGAGCAGTGTGGATTTACTCGTTAGTTTTTGAAGCACACAAGATTGTGCGTAAGCTGAAAACTCAAGACCACCGTATTGCTTTTTGATGATCATAGCGAAGAACTTGTTATCTTTGAGGTACTGCCAAACTTCTTGTGGCAAGTCAGTGAGTTCATGGGTTGCTTCCCAATCATCCAGCATGGCACACACTTCTTCAACTGGACCATTTAAAAAAGCTTGTTCTTCAGCAGTTAATCTTGGTTTTGGAAATTGATGTAGCTTATTCCAGTTAGGATTGCCACAAAATAAATCAGCTTCCCACCATGTCGTTCCGGCATCAATGGCAGATTTTTCGGTTTCAGACATCGTTGGCGTCACTTTTTTAAATGCTGTAAAAAGCGGCGCTACCACATACTGTTGGCGGATATTGGTTACAGAGAACGGCACCGCAATGGCTAAGAATATAAGCCAAGACAAAGCACCAAAGGCATCCGCAAAGGTGCCTACGACAAGAGTTGCAGCTGCAACACCTAAGCAGGTATTCCAGCTAGCGCGATGATAACAGGCCACGCTGACCAGTGCTATCAAGGCGAGGGTGAATAAAAGTGTCATGTTGTTCTTCCTTATTAGAGGTCTGACCACATGGTTAGGCTAGCTTGTCTGACCAGTTATTTCAAGCAAAAAAGCCCGATATTGTTCATTTTAGAAGCCAGTTTTGTACCTTGCCAATGGCCCAAATCACTTAAAAATTGTTCAATTGCGAATTTTGTAAACTTATCTATATTACAAAAAAGTCCTAAGGAGGGGATATTTATGCAATTGAGTAATATATGTATCATTGTGATTTCATTCGTGGCGATGTTGCTGAGTGTTGAGGCGTATGAACATGCAGTCTTTATTAATTTTATCAGTAGTATTGTGTGTGCTTGTTACGCTTATATTGGTGCGCAACATACCGCTTTTTTCCTTGCTTGGTGTAATGTTCAAGCCTTTATCTTCAGTCCGATTGTGAATGTTTCAGAGCAGCCAAGCGTCAAGCTCCTCGTATTGTTCTTACTCTGCTTAATGTTCATTGCTTTGGGAATTGGTGCGAGGCGGAACTAGGGTCTTGTCGAGAGCTGAGTTACAATGGCATTCCGTGCAATGTGTAGGAAAGATGTTAAATGAAGATCTTGGCTGATCAAAATATGCCGCTGGTGGAAGAGTTTTTCTCAAGTTTGGGGCGCGTAGAGCGTTACGATGGGCGCACAGTTACCGCAGAGCAAGTGCATGCGGCGGATGTGTTACTGACTCGATCTATCACTCAAGTGAATGCAAACCTATTGGCACAAGCACATAATTTGAAGTTTGTCGGAACCGCGACGATTGGTGTTGACCATATAGACCAGACGTATTTAAGTAAACGTGGAATAGCATTCTCGAGTGCGCCGGGTTGCAATGCAATCGCCGTCGCGGAATATGTCATTAGTGCGTTGTATGCATACAGTCAAGATCGTGATGTTTTGCTGCGCGGTAAAAAGTTGGCCATTGTGGGTGTCGGTAATATAGGCAAGTGCTTAGCGCAAAAGCTGAAATACAGTGGTATTGAGTTGATTCTATGTGATCCAGTTCGCGCGCAAGAGGGAACGCTTGATGAGCATGTTGATATTGATACGGCGTTAGCTGAAGCTGACTTTGTTACGTTTCATGTGCCACTTGTGAAATTTGGTGAGCATCAGACCAAACATCTACTAAATGAAAAGAGAATTAAAGCTTTGAAGCCAGGCATGTTAATTATTAATGCCAGCCGTGGTGACGTAATTGACAATCAAGCCTTGTTGCAAGCAAAACAGTCAAAACAGCAGCTCGAATTGGTATTGGATGTTTGGGAAAATGAGCCCGCCATATTAACCGCACTGATGGATGAATGTTTATATACGTCAGTACATATTGCAGGACATACTTTAGAGGGGAAAGCCAGAGGCACACAAATGCTATACGAAGCACTTTGTAAAACCTTAAAGTTAGCCCCAACTAAGCAACTTGAAGCATTCTTACCAATTCCTGTTATAGGCCACTGTAGCCTCAATGAAACACTTGATGAAACAGATTATGGCCGTATTGTGCATATGATCTATGATATTCGCCGTGATAATGGTTTAATGCGAGCGAATCTAGAAAGTCAGGGGTTTGATGTGCTGCGTAAGCAATATCCGGTGAGAAGAGAGTTTTCTACATTGAGTGTATCTGCGCCGCAAGCCCACCAGCAAAAGCTGCAACAATTAGGCTTTCGAATAGAAAAGAATGAGGAATAAGCATGTCGCAAAAATTTAACGTGGCGGTACTTGGCGCAACAGGCCTAGTGGGTAAACAAATTATTGAAACACTGGCTGAGAGAAAGTTTCCCGTCGATACTTTATACCCATTAGCTAGCAGCCGCAGTGCCGGTGAAGAAATTGACTTTATGGGCGAAAAAGTCACTGTACTCGACGTTGAAGAGTTTGATTTTTCGCAGGCACATATCGGCTTATTCTCTGCTGGTGGTAGCGTATCTGAAAAATATGCACCTATTGCTGCAGAGGCTGGCTGTGTGGTCATAGATAATACATCACACTTTAGATATGACTACGATGTTCCTTTAGTTGTACCTGAAGTTAATGCATCCAGTTTAGCTGATTTTAGAAATCGCAATATTATTGCCAATCCAAACTGTTCAACCATTCAAATGATGGTTGCATTAAAGCCCATTTATGACGCTTATGGTATTGATCGTATCAATGTATCTACGTATCAGGCAGTATCTGGCGCAGGAAAAGAAGCGGTGGATGAGCTTGCAAAGCAGACCGCAAATTTGATGAATGCGAGACCTATGGAAAATGAAGTATTTCCAAAGCAAATTGCATTTAACGTGATCCCTCAGATAGATACATTTCAAGATAACGGGTATACCAAAGAAGAGATGAAAATGGTCTGGGAAACTCAAAAAATCTTGGGCGATAGCAGCGTAATGGTGAACCCTACTGCGGTGCGTGTACCTGTATTCTTCGGGCACGCTGAAGCGATTCATTTAGAAACTCGTATGCCTTTTGATTTAGAGCATGTAAAACAGCTACTGAATGATGCACCTGGGATTGAGTTGATTGAAGATGAGCAGGACTATCCGACACCGGTTGGCGATGCTAGCGGTAACGACACCGTCTATGTTGGTCGATTAAGGGCTGATATCTCTCACCCTATGGGATTAAATTTATGGGTGGTTTCTGACAACACCCGCAAAGGTGCTGCAACAAATAGCATTCAAATTGCTGAAGAATTAATCGCAAATTACCTTTAATAAAAGTGTGGGGTGAAAACAATATGGCAGCATTTTGCCCCACATTCTTATAAATTCATTTCTATTTACCACCTTCCTGATTTATAAAACATTTTCAAATTAATACTAAAGGACTATTCTGATGTTAAGATTCAATACGTTGGCAATGGATATTCCCTTACAACTGGTTTATAGTTTGCAATTGGAACAGAGCTTGCAAAAAGCAAAGATGAGCAAATTTTTTATTCGCTTACTAGTTGGGTAAGTGGTCACCTGAAACAAAGGAACAGCATGCGCGGTTTAGCCTTATTTTGTATCCTAGCATTGGCTTTCATAACATCTCCCGTTCACACTCAAGAAGGTACGGTGTTGAAAGGTCCAAAAGGCGTTGATTACGGGCTGGAAGGCCGATCAGTCGGACCTATCAGATCTTCTGATACGCTGTGGCGAATAGCGCAAAAAATCAGGCCCGATGATTCGGTTTCCGTCTATCAAGTCATGAAAGCTTTGTATGACAAAAACCCCAATGCTTTTTTAGATCAAAACTTAAACCACATGCGTGATGGCGCGTATTTACGTATTCCTACCTTGGCAGAGATCCGCCGTGTAAATGCATCAATTGCAAAACAAAAATCCGATCAAGACGATGTACTTTGGGAGCGCAAGAAAAACGGTACGTTGAATCAAGCGGATATAGAGGCTGCGAGGAAACGTGTAACACAAGCCCGTAAAGTAGATGTTGAGCAAGCGCAAAAAGAGCTGACCAATCAGCTTAGAAATTTGAGAATGGAACAAGACTCTAAGTTGCTTGAATTGCAGAACGAATTTAAATCTTCGGTAAGCAGTGTTGAAGAAATATTAGAAGAAAACAACGAACTAAGAAAACAGTTAAGTGACATCTCGGACGAGCTGCAAAATGTAAGAGAACAGCTTGGAAAAGACAGTGAGATTCAGCAGCAGTTGAAAGTTGTAATTGATATGCAGAGCGAAATGATCGCTCAGCAAGAAGCACAACAAATGGCGCAACAAGAAGCTGGTTTGGGTGAAATGTTGTCTAACCCTCTGGTTATTGCTTTATTGGCAACCATTCCAGCATTGCTCGTAATCGGAGGTTTAGTGCTGTTTATGCGTAAGCGTAAACAGGCAACCGAGGCTGCGAGTGAAGACGATGACTTCCTACCACAAGCGCCGGTGGCAGCGGCTGCAGCAGCTGGTGCTGCGACATCGGCTACAGCCGCCGTAGATCCGCTCGATTTAGATATGCCTGGTACAGATGAAATATCACCGCTAGATGAAGGCGTGCAGCTTGACGATGATATTCTACCTGAAGATGATGACATCGTGTTTGATTCCCTAGACGAAGAAGATGGTTTTGAAACAGGTAGCAGCACGCTAGATCAAGATGAACTAGATAGCTTGTTAAGTGATGATATCGTATTTGACGATGAGTCCGATGCCACAGAAAGCAGCGATGATTTAGATGATTTCTTACAGCAGAGTTTTGACGAAACGGATGACGCGCTTGGTGATGAAGTCACTCTGGATGTAGAGGATGGCGCCTCTGATAGCGATGATATTCTCAGCGCAGACGATATCGACGACTTGTTCAATGAAGTCGGTGACGAACAAGATGACACTTTGGATGTGAGTGATGATGCGCTGGCTGCACTTAGTGAGGAGTTGGCGGACGAATCGGATACACAAACAGAAACCAGCAGTGATGAACTAGATTTAGACGATATAGACAGCTTAATTGATGAAGCAGCAGACGTTTCGCAGAGTGAAGTTGCAGATAGTGCTGATGATTCTGAGAGTATTTTAAGTGCTGACGATATTGATGATTTGCTCGATGGCGCATTGGACGAAGATGAGCAAAGTGATGCTGATGACGCATTAGAGCTGGGCGATATCGATGACTTAATTGATAGCGCAGCTGAAGAGCCAGTTAGCGAAGAACAGCAAGATATTGATAATTTACTCGCGCAAGCTGAGCAAACAGAAGAGATCGCTGCAGAAGATGATATTGATGCGCTACTTGCTGAGGCTGGCGGTGATACCGTCGATGAGCAAGACAAACAGCCACTGATTGAAGAGCAGGGTGAAACCGAACTTGATGACATTGATGAGCTATTAGCGGAAGCCAGCGAAGAACTCCCAGATGCAAATGTGGAATCCGAGATTTCAGAAAGTGGGCTTGATGATATCGATGAATTGTTGGCAGAAGCCAGTGGCGAAGTTGGCGAAGAGCTTGATGAAGATAGCCTAGGTGACATTGACGACTTACTGGCCGATGTCGCTGATGAAGATGCGCTACTTGAAGAACCTGACACCACACCAGAGCGTGAAGCGTTTGATACTGAGCTCGGCGCAGCGCTGGATGAAGATAGCCTAGGTGATATTGACGACTTACTGGCCGATGTCGGCGATGAAGACGCGCTACTTGAAGAACCTGACACCACACCAGAGCGTGAAGCGTTAGATACTGAACTCGGCGCAGAGCTTGACGAAGATAGCCTAGGTGATATTGACGACTTACTGGCCGATGTCGGTGATGAAGATGCGCTACTTGAAGAACTTGACACCACACCAGAGAGTGAGGTGTTAGACACTGAACTTGGTGAAGAGCTTAATGAAGATAACTTAGGTGATATCGATGACCTGCTGGCTGATGTTGGTGATGAAGAAGCATTACCTGAAGAGCCAGACACTTCGCATGAAGAAGAATTCTTAAATGATGAGCGGGGTGAAGATCTTGCTGAAATTGGACGCAATGAGGAAATTGAGTTAGAGCAGGCTTCCCGAGTAGATTCTGGTCACTTAGACGGAATGCTTGATGAAGAGGAACATATCCCCCAAGGTTTTGAATCACCGGAAGCTGAGCCAGAACTAGAAGCTGAGCCAGAACTCGAAGCTGAGCCAGAACTCGAAGCTGAGCCAGAACTAGAAACTGAGCGAGAACTAGAAGCAGAGCCAGAGCTAGAAGCAGAGCCAGAGCTAGAAGCAGAGCCAGAGCTAGAAGCAGAGCCAGAGCTAGAAGCAGAGCCAGAGCTAGAAGC
>NZ_MAUJ01000014.1 GCF_001696455.1 Pseudoalteromonas luteoviolacea | reverse complement strand
TGACGATAAGGGTGTTTTACAAAAGCTTGTGCGGTTAATTCTGGCTTATTCAAGTACCCTCGTGCGAGGCCATCACCGGCAATATAAAGCTCACCAATGGCACCGGTAGGAAGTAACTGACCTTGTTTGTTGAGTACGAGCAGCTGGGTATTGGCATTGGCGCGGCCTAACACGGGTTTTTCCCCAGAACTAAGCTGGCGAATGGTGGCACAAATTGCCGTCTCAGTGGGGCCGTATGCGTTATAAAAGCTCGCTGTTGGTGCCCACCTGTCCACCAATTGGGTGTCGCAGGCTTCTCCCCCTACGATGACATGCTTGATATGTGCGACGGCATCGGGTGAGACAAGCTGCAATGCTGAGGGGGTCATCATCAAATGCGTGACTTGACGACCGTATTTGCTGGTTAACTCGCTTTGATAATCCAAGGTCGTCGACAGCACCAGCGTGGCCCCGCGGCTTAAGGTGAGCCAAGTTACCCACGTCGCGGCATCAAAACCAAATGCTGTGCTTTGGTAAAAGCCGCTGTCAGATGTGACCCCGAAGCGCTCCGCGTTATCCACAATGGTGTTTACTAGGCTGCGGTGTTCAATCATGACCCCTTTGGGCCGTCCCGTTGAGCCTGACGTATAAATCACGTAGGCCAAGTGATCTGGGCGAGAGCCAATGTTGAGTGGTGGGATATCAGCGAATGTCATATCGAGTGCGTCGAGACGGATAAGCGGTTTGTCTAAATCCTCAGCGGTACTTTGATGAACCGCGTCACTCACAATACAGCTGAGCGCGGTGTCTTCGACCATATAGGCGAGGCGCTCAAAGGGGTAGTCAGGGTCTAAGGGCACGTAGGCGCAGCCGGCTTTAAGAATCCCGAGCATGGCGATAACCATATGGCAGCTGCGGCCTAGGTGGATCCCGATGAGTGTCTGTGGCAAGACTTGATGGTGCTGAACCAAATGTGTGGCAAGTTGGGTGGCACGCAGTTCAAGTTGTGCGTAAGTTAGCGTTTCATCAGCACATCGCACGGCGATGGCATCGGGTCGGCTTTGTGCTTGTTGGCTGACGAGTTGGTCAATCCCAGTGAGCGGATAATCTCGGATTGGACCATTAAGTACAGAGAGGGCATGGTGTTGTTCAGCCTGACTGAGCATGGTGAGTTCATTGAGCGGTTTGTCGATGACATGTTCGCCATCAACGAGTTCAGCCAAAGCACTGAGATAGTGGCATAAATGCGCGTTTATTTTTTCTATATACGATTTATCAAATAAGTGGCAGTCGTAGAGCCAAGTCACTTTTCCGCCAGCGGTGTTCATGCTCATATTAAGTTCTATGTCGAACTTCAAGCGAATGTCATTGGTTGTCATTGGCTCGATTTGTACGCTTGGATGGCTAGAGTAGCTGGCGTTTTGTGTAGTTAAGAAATCCGCATCAGTGGTCAGTACAATTTGAAACAGTGGGGTGTAAGCTGCATCCCTTTGTGGTTGCAGTTTTTCAACGAGTTGCTCAAAGGGCACATCTTGATTCGCTTGGGCTTGTGTGTGAACATCTTTCACATGACTTAAGTAGTCCCTTAAATGCCCGGTATTGTGCGCGCCTGTATTCACGCGCAGTACCAGCGTATTAATAAAAAAGCCAATCAATTGCTCTACAGCGGGTTGTCGGCCCGCAGTGACAGTACCAATCACGATGTCATCACTGCCACTGTGCATCGAGAGTACTTGTGCCAATGCGCTATGTAAGAGCATAAAAGGAGTCATGCCATGATGATGGGCTAGCTGACTCAGGTTCTTACACAGTGACTGACTCAGGTCACAACTGACAATATCAGCTTGGCTCTGTTTTACCTCTGGGCGCTCGGCCTTGAGCGGTAAGGAGTGCATTTCTGGTAAATCACTCAGCTGAGTTTGCCAATAGCTTAGTTGCTCTTGCAGTACGGTTTCATCAAAGTGGGCACGTTGCCAAATGGCATAGTCCGCATATTGAATTGGCAACGGGGGGAGCACCGTCTCTGGCTGTGCACTGTTATCTAATAGCGCGATATAATATTGGGTCAACTCTCTGAGGAGAATCGACATAGACCATCCGTCTGAGGCGATATGGTGCATATTAAGTAAGAGTGCACCTGATGTAATGCTCTGGTGTTGGGCTTTATGCAGAGCGACAAAGCTCGCCCGAATAATTGGCCCAGCACTCAAATCAAAGGGGGTGTTTGCGTCTTGTTGAGCCAGCGCCAATAAACGTTGTTGCTGGTGAGCCTCATCTAATGATGACAGGTCGATTTGTGTTAATTGGAATCCATACTCTGTCATGACATGTTGTTTGGCAACGCCTTCGCTTTGTCGATAAACCGTACGTAAGACCTCATGACGTTGGATGACGAGGTTTAAAGCGCGCTCCAATAATGCAGGCTCTATCTGTCCCTTAAGTATAAATGCACTTGGCATGTTATATTCGCTGGTCTGGCCCCGAAGTTGATTAATAAACCATAAACGGTGTTGGGAAAAAGATAAAACATCTCCATGCACGTTGCGCGGCAGCGCCGGTATTTTTGTGTCGTCTGAGGGCGTTTTTAATGCCAGTAGCTTTGCCTGCTCTGCAATCGTCGGGTGATTGAAAACCTCTTTCACATTTAATTCCAAGTGACAAGCTTGGTGGATCTGGCTGATCAAGCGCATGGTGAGTAAGGAGTGCCCCCCAAGTGCGAAAAAGTTCGCGTGAATACTGATCTGTTCTGCTGGCTGCGTGAGCACTTCAGACCAAATTTCTACCAGTTGTTGCTCTAAAGGCGTAGTTGGAGCGACATAAGGCCCTTCGTCTTCAAACATTGTTGTGGCGGTTAATTTGAAGGTGTGGCGCAATTGTTTCTTGTCTACTTTTCCACTGGTCGTTGTGGGCCATTCCTCGATAAATGAATAGGCTGAAGGCACCATATAATGCGGCAGAGTTTGGCTTAGAGCGTGCTGTAACGTGTCACGCATCTGAGCCTCGGATAAGGATCCTGGGTGAGACTGCTTCACGAAGGCGACAAGCTGCTTTTGCCCTGACTTAGTCTCTATGGCTAATACCTCAGCCGAGTCTACTTGGGAAATTTGCATGAGGGTGTTGGCAATTTCTCCGAGCTCAATCCGAAAGCCTCTTATTTTAACTTGTTCGTCGACACGTCCTAGATACTCTAATTCTCCTTGAGGAAGCCAGCGTACTAAGTCACCTGTTTGATACATAGTATCTTGGTCATCTTGCGTAAAGGGATCGGCTAAAAAGCGCTGTTCCGTGAGGTCTGGTCGATTTAAATACCCTCTGGCATTGAGTGGCCCTGAGACATAGAGCTCGCCTACGGCACCTTCAGGCAATAAACGATGATGCTCATCAAGGACATAGAGTCGTCTCGAACCAACGCCTTGGCCAATCGGAATAATGCCGTCGGAGCGCGTTATTTCATGGAGTGTTGAGGTGATCAGACACTCAGTCGGCCCGTATGCATTGAGTAATCGACAGCGACCATCAATTCCCGTTTTATCTGCGATTTGAAACCACTTATCTCGCAGGTTTTGCGGGAAAGCCTCACCGCCGACTAAGAGCAATCTCAGTTGGGTATTTTGCCAAAATTGTAAGCTGGCTTCTGACTCAATTAATAACTCTGCCAAATAAGCCGGTGCCACATCGACGGAGTGAATTTGATGACTTAGTAAGTATTCGTAAAACTGATTTGCGGTCCAAATTGCATTGTCTTTTAGATATAAGGTCGCGCCGGAGCATAAACTGGAAAACATCAGTTCAATGGATACATCGAAACTAATGGAAGGAAAGCTTAAAATACGCTGGCGTGGTTGAATTTGGTATGCATGACTGATTTGAGCGATGTGTGTACTGATGGCATGATGTTCAACCAGTACGCCCTTGGGTTTGCCAGTCGAGCCAGACGTATAGATGGTATAGGCCAAATTGTGCGGGTTGAGCGTGTTTTCTGCGGTGCTAACCGGCTCTGTCGAATACGTTTCAAGCACTTTTGAAATCAATGTGCTATCAACGTTTAACGTCATGGAAACGGCACTGGGAAGCAGGTGCTGTAGTGCTGTTTGTGTAAGCACAATGGAGACATCCGCATCCGCCAGTATGTACTCTAAGCGGTCTTCTGGTGTGGATGGATCAATGGCCAAATATGCGCCACCCGCTTTTAAGATAGCCAGAATGGAAACTATTAATTCAAGACTATTGTTACTGAATAGGGCGACTCTCATATCCGGCTTTACACCATGCGCAATCAAATACCTGGCTAAACTATTGCTGTAATTGGTTAACTGTTCATAGGACAAACTGTTTTCTTCGCCAGCGCTATTGATGTTAACTAAGGCTGTGTCATCCGGTGTTTTTTGTGCTTGGATTGTTACGCATTCATGCAGCAGTGATGACGGAGGCACCGGGATATCGCGGGATGGTTGCAAGGTTGTGAGTAGCTTGTTCTCCTCTTCTTCTGAGAGCGCATTGAGGGCGTCAGTAGAGTAAGTGGCACACTGAGCTTCATCTAAATCGGCCAATCTAGTTAGCCATAACTGCGTGTGCTGAGCGATGCGTTGAATTTTTTGAGGGCTAAAAATAGCGCTATTATACAGCCACGAAAAGGTGATTTCTGAGCCGCTGACACTGGCAGCAATATCCAAATCAAACTTAGCAATATTGACTGGGGGCGCGATAGGGCTGAGCTTAACACCCGGGACTAATTCATCATTGTCTTTTTTAACATGTTCGTTTTTCACCCCAAAGTCTGTGTTGGTGCTAAACATAATCTGAAAGACTGGGTGGATCTCAGGATTTCTCTCCAACTCGAGTGATTCTACGAGGAGCGAAAAAGGGAGATCTTGATGTTTTAAAGCATCTAAATGTACGGTTCTAACTTGAGAAAGGTACTCAGATATTGAGCTTGAGGCGGTGTTTACTCTCAGTACGATACTATTGATGAAGCAACCTATCAGGTTCTCTAGCTCTGACTCTGTGCGGTTCGCGACGGGTGAGCCAATGACCACGTCTTCGGTATTGCTGAAACGTGCAATCGCAGCGCAAACGGCACCATAAAGTAACATAAATGGGGTGAGATCGAATGATTTTGCCAGTGCTTGTAAGCGACTCGCGGTATCCCCTGATAATTTGGTGGTGATCCGTTTTGCGTGGGACTGCGTTGACTGGCTGGCCGATCTTTCTACATCCAAGGGGATGCTGTGTTCAGGCTCAATACCTGCCAACTGTGTTTGCCAATAATTGAGTTTTTGTTGTAACACCTCTCCTGATAAATATTGCCTTTGCCAGTGGGCATAATCTCGGTATTGAATCGGGAGTGTGGGTAAGCTTGCGGCAGAGATACAACCTTGTGTTGCCAAAGATTGGTAATGGATCACAAACTCTTTTAGTAAGAGCTCCATTGACCACCCGTCACCCGCAATGTGGTGCATGTTAAAAAGCAGTACTGCACAGGGCTGGCCGTGGTCACGTATGCTGATATGGCTAGCTCTAAGTAGTAAGTCGGTGTGTAAACAAAAAGGGGTTTGAATATCCTGCTCTAACAAGGCATGCAATTGCTGTTGCTGTTCAGATTCAGGAAGATGTCTTAAATTAATGTCTTTTAAAACAAACTCAGGCTCTGCTTGGACCTGTTGTATGACATCAAATTGACCTGCAGGTGCGCCTTTTTGATAGACAGTACGCAGCACTTGGTGGCGTAAAAGAATGTGTTTTATTGCTTGTTCAGCGAGCGCAATATCTAATGGGCCCTCTAGTTTAAATGCCGCCGGCATATTGTATTGGGCGCTTTGTTCTTGGTACTGATCAATGAAGTATAACTGTTGTTGAACATATGAAAGTGGTGCAGGTTGCGTATTATCAATGCGGGTAATCTTCGGTTTAGTCTGCTGGAGGTGAACCGTTTGTACATAATCAATAATGGCTTGTTTGTTGTCCTTTATCTGTGCTTTCAACGCACTCGACAATGTGGATACTGGCCCTGTCAGCTTCAGTTTTCCATCAGCGACGCTTAGCGACACGCCTTTTTTCACTAATGTCAGTACTAAAGACTTAACTGATTGACTCTCAATATTATCCATTTGGGTTTCCCTGTACAGCTTCATATAATCGAAATACCATCATGTTGTGTATTTTTGTTATTTTTATAATAAATAAGCCAAGCGTGATGCTTTTTTGAAAAAGTCGTCATAAATTGCAAGGCTTAATTGTACATTTAGTTTGTTGTGCAATTTTGTTGTGCAATTAAGCCTTGCGCGTTTTAGCTTTCTGCAACCAAAGGTGTAAAGTCCTCAGAGCATAGAAATGCAGGACGTTTATCTGGCTTATCTAATGAAGGGGTATTAGATATTGCATTGTAAGTGATGATGACCATTTGCCTATCCCAGGGCGACATATTGTTCGCCGAGCTATGCGCGAGCTTGGGATGAAATGCGGTCACATCACCTGCGTTCCCCATTAAATAATGCACACCGTATTGTTTAATTAATGCTTCTACCCTTTTCTCGCTTAATTGGTAAGTTAAGCTGGCAGATACATCCTGTTGCCAAGCGCTGTCCTGTGCTTCCACATCGGTTAAATCATCAATATGGTGAGAGCTAGGAATAACACACAGTGGTCCATTTAGCAGTTCGACCTTATCTAAAAATATAACGATGTTGAGCATATTAGGCTCTTTTATACCATCTTTTTTATTCCAGTATACGAAGTCTTCATGCCATGGCCAGTGCTGACCGACCATGCGACGTTTTATATTAATCTTAAATTGATGCACATAGCAAGGCTCTCCAAGCAGTGATGAAGCGAGCTCCAGGAATTCTTTTTTATTGGTAATCGCCTGAAAAAACTCACTGTATAGATGAGGGCCATGGATCCCTCTTACTGCACTGCTATCAGCTTCATGAACGATGCCCTCATGGTTTTCATCAATATACTTTTGTATTTGAGTTTTAAACTCATCTACTTGAGCATGCGAGAAAACCTCAGGGAGGTGGCAGAATCCATGCGCATTTAACTGCTGTATGTTATTTAAATCTCCCATGACTCTTCCTCATCTGAATCTATGCTCTGTTGTGAAAGCCTTTCACGTATGAGCAACTCTTCTTCTAGCAACACGCTTTGTTTTTTGATTGTTGCGTTATCGAACAGGTTACCTACTTCAAGTTCGACTCCCCACTTCTCTTCAATCATGTAAATTAACCGCATGACCAACAGCGAGTGCCCACCAATATCAAAAAATGGCGCATTAATATTGATACGAGCAGGTTCCAGTCCTAATAAGCTGCCCCAAATTTTTGCAAGTTCTAACTGTAGCCCTTCTTTGGGGGCAACAAAGTCTTCATTAAACTGGTCTACAGGCACTGACAATAGCGCTTTTCTGTCCACTTTACCGTTGGTGTTTAGCGGCAGTCTGTCCATTACCTTTATTGCACTTGGTACCATGTAGTACGGTAGCTTATCGCCTAAGTGTGCTCTAATTTTATATACCAGCTCATTGGTTGACTCTGAGTCAAGTAACTCTGCATTGGCTATCGTTACAAACGAGATTAACCGCTGTTTCTGTGGCATATATGCCGTACACGCATCTTGAACAAAAGAGACGTTTTGTAACTCTTGATCAATGGCCCCCAGCTCAACTCTGAACCCTCTTATTTTTATTTGATTATCGGCACGGTCTAAATACTCGAGCTCATTATCATTACGCCAACGCACGATATCTCCGGTGCGATATAACTTTTCGCTGTTATGTATATGTTCTGGCGCGTCAATAAAGCGCGTGAGGGTAAGTTCTTTATTACCCAAGTAGCCCTGTGCTAGACCAACGCCACCCACATACAGCTCACCTGCAGCACCTTTAGGTACCAAGTTTAATTCCTCATCCAGCACATAGCACTTACCATTTGCGATCGGATGACCAATGGGTGGTAAGGTTTGCCACTGACTAGGATCCTTGCCCATTGTATAAGACGTACACACATGGGTTTCTGTGGGTCCATATTGATTAACTAAACATGCTCTATTATGGCGTTTAAAAAACATTTTTATGTCGTTTGTGACGACTAATCTTTCAGCGGTTGATAAAATAACACGAATTTCAGGATAAGTGATACCTTTTTCGTTACTATAATTTGCCAGCGTCTGTAACATAGCATAAGGCAAGTTGAGTACAGAGCAGTCCGACGCGATTATCTTATCACTTAATTTCGAAGCATCAAATATTTCGTGCTCAAGGAGTAATGTCAGTTTTCCGCCATACAGCAAAGCAATGCCGATATCAGCAAAACTCATGTCAAAGCCAATGGATGAAAACTGCAAAATAGAGTTGGGCTGTGCCAGTGACGGGCAATCTATACCCATCGCCATAATCAAATTTACCAATGGTCGATGGGGCATCCCAATCAGCTTAGGTTCACCCGTAGAGCCTGATGTTGTTAAGACATAAGCGAGGTTACTGGAGTCCATGATGCGCGGAGGATTGTGCGCTTCACTCCGTGATAGTGCATCTTGACATTGCTGCGCATCAAGAATTAGCCACTCTGGTTGATAGAAAGCGTCTGTCATCTCATTTTGTAGCAACGTTACCTGTGCTGACGTTGTGATGACTAATTTGGGCTTTACCTTGTTAATTTGATTGGCAATAAACGCAGCGGGGTGCTTTGCGTCAAATGGCACATAGGCGCCGCCTGCTTTGAGTATTGCCAACACCGAAGAGATCAGTTCAATACTGCGTGGCAAGCAAACAGAAATAAGCTCGTCCGCTTGAACATGATGCCTTTGACGGAGTAAGTTTGCCAGCCTATTTACTTGGCTGTTTAGCTGCGCATAGCTTACTTCTTGTTGACCAAGTTGTAGTGCGGTGCTGTTCGGTGACTGCGCCACTTGCGCTTCAAAAAACTCTGGGAATGTTTGATGATGCTTGGTTGGCGCATCCGTATCATTAAGTTGCTCCAATAATTCATGACGTGCATGTTCACTGAGGAGCGGAAGCGTTGAAACTCGTTGTGTTTTATCTGCTAGGCTCAGGTTGGATAAATGCGACAACAATACACTGAGCTGAGAGTCAAATCGCTCGATTGTTTGTTGTTCAAATAGCGCGCGGTCGTATATCCAGTGGGTACTGACGCCGTGCTCGCTAATACTGACTTTGACCTCTAAGTCGAAGCGTGCGGCTTCCAAGTGCGTGGTATCAAGGAGATCAAAATGGACGTCATTAATAGACGACGCGCTTTGCTCAATACCGTAATCACTATTGGTGGTAAGCATCACCTGAAATAACGGGGTATGAGCTTTACTGCGTGGTACTTGTAGCGCATTGACCAGCATTTCAAATGGCACATCCTGATTAGCCTGTACTTGCATATGCAAAGTACGAATATACTCAAAGAACTGTTCGATGGTTAATTGGCTATCAAGCTTTGCAATGTCAGTCTTCAAGACGACCGTGTTGACAAAAAAGCCGATCATCTGTTCCAACTCGACACGGTTTCTGTTGGCCAAAGGTGTGCCGATCAGTACGGGTTCGCTATTGTTATTTGCGGTTAATACCAAG
Source organism: Pseudoalteromonas luteoviolacea (assembly GCF_001696455.1). Lineage (GTDB taxonomy): Bacteria > Pseudomonadota > Gammaproteobacteria > Enterobacterales > Alteromonadaceae > Pseudoalteromonas > Pseudoalteromonas luteoviolacea_C. The sequence continues at coordinate 66,433 of NZ_MAUJ01000014.1, read as the reverse complement.
CTCAAGGCCGCATGGATAAGCATAAACGGCGTTAATTTGTAGGTTTTGGTTAACGCCTGCAAACGCTGTGCGGTAGCAGAGTCTAATACACCATTTACACAGCCCCCAAGATATTGCTTGTGTTCAGGTCGGGGTTTATCTAAGGGGAGGCTATTGACCAAGGGCGCACCATCCAACTGCGTCTCCCACCACTTTAGCTGTTGCGAAAAATTCGGACCTTCAAGCCATTGCTTTTGCCAGCTAGCGTAATCCACATAATGAACCGCTAATTGAGGCATTGAAGGTGTTTTTCCTGCACTTAAATCGCGATAGAGTGCGGTAAACTCTTTGTATAGCACTTGCATTGACCAGCCGTCAGAGGCGATGTGGTGCATACTGACAAGTAGCGTTCCTTGCTGGTCGCCGAGTTTAATATAACGCGCACGGATCATTAAATCTTGGCTTAAATTAAAGGTTTTATTACTTTCCTCATAGCAAAGCGCTTGCAGTTTTTGTTGTTGCTCCGCCGCCTCTAAATCACGCAAGTCGAGAGTGTGCAATTTAAATTGAACATCCTGCTCGATGACTTGCCGTGCACCTTGCTCGGTGTTGATAAAACGCGTCCGCAAAGGCTCATGCCGAGAGACTATGTGTTGTAGCGCCTGCTCTGCAATGCGGAGATCGAGCTGACCTTCAACAGATAAGAAAAGCGGAATATTATATTGGGCACTGGCGCCTTGCATTTGCTCTATAAACCAGAGGCGTTGCTGCGCAAAAGAAAGCTCAAAACTGCTTTGTTTGACTCGTGACACGGCCTCTATTTTTTGAAAATGGCTTGTCTTAACTGGGTTTTCTACAAGAAAATCGACGAGAAGTTGCTTGTTCCCAGTGATTAAACGGGCAATTTCAGGTGTCACCGCATCTTTTTCAGAGGTGGTTGTTAAGCGGCCATCTTGATACTTCAACTCGACACCCGCCAGCATAAGCTGGCGAATGACGGTTTTAGCCTCTGTTAGTTTTGATAACGTAGCGGCTACCATTCGATTTCCTCCTTTGCAGGGTTGTTAGCGTGGTCTTCAGAAACCTGACCTGTGATCAGGGCTATCGCAATAGCCATATTCGCGATGGTTGGCTCGGTGTAGATATCCTGAAGCCCCAACTCGATCGAGAAGTGTTCTTTGATTTTCGAGAGTAGGCGCACCATCATTAATGAGTGACCACCTATTTCGAAAAAGTTACTGTGGATGCTTAATTTTGTAGCGTCCTGCTGTAACAAGTCAGCCCAAATCGCTGCGAGTTGACACTCAATCTCCGTTTCAGGTAACTCCTGAACGTCGACATGGGTCTCAATACTTGGTGCAGGCAAGCTGGACTTATCTATTTTCCCGTTGCTGTTTAGCGGCATTGCCTCCAAGAAAACGTAATGGCTCGGTGCCATATACCCAGGTAGAGACTGGGCGATCTGAGCGCGTAGTTCAGTCAATAATTCCGCCTGATTAAGTGCCTCATTCCCCTCTTTTGGTTGAATATAGGCAACCAGTTGAGAGTCATTTTGAGGATTGGTGCGTACACAGACGACATTGACATGATGGTGCTGTCGCAGTGCCTGCTCTATGACGGTCAGCTCAATGCGGAAGCCACGAATTTTCACCTGCTCATCGATACGGCCGATATATTGCAAGTTATTGTCTTGATCATACTGAACGAAATCGCCCGTTCGATATGCTCGACCGACAGGTGTGCCTGCAATTTCTAGGTTTAGATATCGTTGGGCAGTCAACTCTGGGTTGTTTAGGTAACCACGAGATACCCCCGCACCAGACAGGTACAATTCACCTACGGTACCGGCAGGAACTGGCTGCATAAATTCATCGAGTACCCAAGCATAAGAGCCTTCAATCGCTTGACCGATTGTGTTTTTCCCCTCTTTTTGACGCGTACACCAAGTTGAGTAGGTTGTGTCTTCACTCGGCCCATAAAGGTCGTTGACAACGTGTACACCACAGTCATACAGAGCATCAACGATGTGTTGATGCAACAGCTCTCCGGCTGAGTTGACTGTATGCACACCGCCAAGCTGTGCTTGGGTGTCTAACAATGCGCGAATAGCCGACGGAACGGTATTGATGAGCGTCACTTCCGCAGCATTGGTTAAGCTTGAGAAGGCCAAAATGTTGTCGACCAGCTGTACTTTACCGCCGCGACACAGTGGGGCATACATTTCAAAGACCGATAGATCGAAGCACAGAGACGTCGATGCTAAGACCACTTGTGTTTGCTCTGCGCTGAAGGCGTTCAAACTCCATGCAACTAGGGCAGCGACGTTACCGCGCTCAATCATTACGCCTTTAGGTTTTCCCGTTGAACCTGAGGTATAAATGACATGCGACAGTTCATTGTGAGACGACGTCTCACGCGTGAGTTGCTCTTTTGAGTGTTTCGAAAGCGCCTCGCTGATTTCATCAATGAATACTCTATGCAGTTGTTCTTCATCTACAAGCGTCCTTAGAGAAGACTGAGTGAGCAATAATGAAAGACGGCTGTCTGCCACAATGTGATCTAGCATAGCCTGAGGATAGTTAGGATCCAGCGGTATATATGCCTTGCCGGCTTTGGCTACGGCAAGTACAGCGACTATCATACGACATGAGCGATCTAGCGCGAGACCCACCAACTCTTCGTTGTCTACATTTTGTGCTAATAAATAATTGGCAAGCTGCGTAGATTCCTCATCTAACTCCTTGTAAGTTAATGATTCTTTGCTGCATTGAACGGCAATGGCATCAGGCGTTTTACTCGCTTGGAGACGAACCAAATCATGCGCTAATGTCAGCGTTTCTGGGTTGTCGATACCGCGAGCTACGTTTTCAAGTAAAGTCGCATTAACTTGACTTTCTGAGTTGATAGCGAGTTCAGCCAGTTTGGCTGTCGGTGCACTCAGCACGTGTTCCAGCATTGCCACGAAATCAGTATTAAAGGTCTGAATTGTCTCCTCTTTAAACAGTGCCTTATCATATATCCACGTGAGATCTACCCCTGACGTGTTGCCTTGGCCATCTCGATTGTCACGGACATCCAGCGTTAGATCGAATTTCGCAGGCATTTCCTCACTGAGTATCGGGGTCAGTGATAGCTCCGACAATGCCAGCTGTGTTTGCTCATTGGTGTTCATAGAGAGCATCACTTGGAAAAGCGGCGAATGCTGTGTGTTCCGAGGAATTTGCAATTGCTCTACCAGTTGCTCAAATGGCAATGCTTGATGCGTTTGTGCTTCATTGTTGGTTGCTTTAACACCTTGCAAATAGTCAACGAACGTATCACTCGGTGTACAAGTGGTTCTCAGTACCACGGTATTTACGAAGCAGCCGATTAAACGCTCTGTCTCCGGTTGTAAACGGTTCGCAACTGGGGTGCCGACAACAACGTCTGTCTGATGACTCTTACGGGCCATGTACGCACTGAATAACGCATGCATCAGAGTGAACATGGTCACCCCCTGCTCTTTGGCAAAGCCTGCTAGTTTCTCTGACAGCGCGGTGTCTAAACGCTGCGCCAGCACTTTCCCTTGATAGGTTGGTTTTTCCGGTCGCTGGAAGTCCATTGGCAACTGATGAACCGCAGGTGCATCCGTTAACTGCTGTGCCCAGTACTCTAAGTGCTCAGACAGTACATCACCTTGTAAATAGTCTCGCTGCCATTGCGCGAAGTCGGCGTACTGAATTTCGTTTTCATCGATACTGAGCGGCTCACCAGCCAGTACCGCATGATAGTTGTGAGCAAATTCAGCTGTCCAGATCCCAGTAGACCAACCATCAGAGACGATGTGGTGCATATTGAATTGCAAGATATACTCTTGCTCACCCAACAACAGCAAGGTGACCCTAAATGGCAGTTCTTGTGTTAGATCGAAAGGACGCACGCTGTCTTCTCGCTGTGCCTCCTCTGCCGCTTGCTGTTGTGCTTGCGCATCCAAGTGAGACAGATCAAGCGTAAATACGGGGGGCTCAAACTCTGCGTGTGCTATTTGCACCGCGTCACCATCCACGGTATCGAACGTGGTCCTGAGTATCTCATGGCGTGCGACAGTGCGACGAACAGCTTCGGTGAATGCATTGAGATCCAGCTGCCCACGCATATGATACGCACTGGCCATATTGTATTGTCCAAACTCTGACTCTAGCTGCTCGACAAACCAGATTCGTTGCTGCGAGAACGAGAGAGGTAACGGTTTGCTTCTATCCAGCTTATTGATAGGAGGGAGCTTTTCAGCATCGCCAAACGCCATCATGGACTCTGCAAAGCCTGCAATTGTGGGCTGTTCAAACAGCAATTGCACGGATACATCAACGCCAATGTCTTTTCGGATCTGACTGATTAATCGGGTGGCTAATAGCGAGTGCCCGCCCAGTGTAAAGAAGTCGTCATAGATACTGAGTTGGTCTACTTGTAATACTGTTTGCCATATCTCACATAGCTGCTGTTCAGTGTCATTGCGTGGTGCAACATAGTCGGTTTTTTGTAAGTCACCCTCTTTCGGCATCGGTAACCCCTTGCGGTTAACTTTGCCATTTGGACTCAGCGGGAACTTTTCCATAAAGACGAAAATATTAGGCACCATGTAACTTGGTAAATGTGCTTTCAAGGTGTCGATATAACGGTTTACCAATGCCAGTTTTTGCTCTGCCAATACATCTTCGTCATCTTGCTCAAGCTCTTCTGAGCTGATCAGATAGGCAACCAAGCGTTTATCAAACCCTTCGTCATCTCGGCAAACAACCACACTTTCTTGAATACCCGGGATGGCAGACAAGTGCTTCTCTATTTCGCTGAGTTCAATTCTGAATCCGCGCAGTTTTACTTGGTTATCAACACGGCCAACAAATTCAATGTTGCCATCAGGCAGCCAGCGGACCAAATCGCCGGTTTTATAGAGGCGCTTATCAGCGGCTTGAGTGAAATGATCTGGAATAAATTTATCATCGGTCATCTGAGGCTGTTTGTAATACCCTCGCGCGATGCCTGCCCCACCGATGTATAACTCCCCGATAACGCCCACAGGTTGCAGTTGTCGGCATTCATTGAGTACATATAACTTGGCATTTCCTAGCGGTTTACCAATCGGTACGCCAGCAGATGGGCTAGGTACTTCATAGCCCGTATTTGCGGGGTAAACCGTGGTACCCACACTCGCTTCTGTCGGACCATACTCATTAAAGAACTGGCTGTTTGGCAACAATTTATCTCGCCAATTCGCTAAGTTTTTCTCTGTGAGCAGTTCACCTGCAATGACGAAGGTGTGTTGTGCGGTGCACACATCGCCTTGATCATCCTCTTCCTTTTGGGCGAGCAGGGCTTCTAAGTGTGCCGGGGTTAATTTCATCAGTAATGGCTTATTGGCATCGAATACATATTTAGCCAGTTGATCAATATCAGTGTCACTTGCGGTGAGCAGCTCGGTATATTTACCTTCAAAAAATGCGGTATATAGGGTACATACCGTGCCATCAAAGGCCAATGGCGCGCTCACAAGTGCGCCTTCAACATGGTCAGGGAGGAAGGCCTCTGCACTGTAATATAGGAAGTTGACCACAGAGTGGTGCTCGACGAGTACCCCTTTAGGTTTCCCTGTGGAGCCGGACGTATATATCACGTATATCAAGTTGTTGGGGGTGATACCGAGCGCATCTGGATCAGGGTCTTGGGTACTGTATTTACCCAACATCATGTCGCGCATGCCTTCATCTAACAAGACAATGGATCTGTCATCTAACTCCAACAACGACATGAGTTCGCTATCCGTTACAACCACATCTACATCAGAGTCTTCTAACATATATGTCAAACGATCTTGCGGGTAGCTTGGGTCTAACGGGACATACGCTCCGCCAGATTTGAGGATCCCGAAAATACCAATGAACATCTCAATGGAGCGTTCAACACACAGGCCCACTAAGCTATCAGGTTTTACACCAATGCTAATTAAATGGTGTGCTAGCTGGTTACTTTGCTCGTTCAACTCCTTGTAGGTGATGGACTCAGCACCATACTTCACGGCAATGTTATCTGGGGTCAGTTGCGCTTGTCGCTCAAAAATTTGATGTAAACACTGGCCAACAGGGTAGTCTCTATCAGAGTCGTTCCAGTCAGTTAGCAGCGTGTTTTGCTGTTGTTCATCAAGAATGTTCAGTTCACCCAAGGCACACTCTGACGCATCAACCACTCTGTCTAGTAGGATTGCAAAGCTCTGTGCAATATTGGCAATGGTTTCGTCAAAGAATAGCTCTGTACTATAACGCCAATCTAATTCCAGCCCGTTGTCTGTTTCTGTGACACTTAAGTACAAGTCGTAACGGGAAATGTTATTTTCCATTTGTACTGGGGATAGTTCGACATTGGGCAAGGATAAGTTGACTTGCTCATTGTTTTGTAAATCCAGCTTGATCTGAACAATGGGGTTGTGTCGAAGGTGTCGTTCTGGGCTCAGGGCTTCAACTAGCATCTCAAAAGGCACATACTGGTGCGCATAGGCGTCCAAAATGGTCTGCTTATTTTGTGCTAACAGCGCTTTGAATGACTGTTTGTCATCTACTTGCGTTCTAAGTACTAAATCATTGATAAAGAAACCAATTAGTGGTTCAAGGTCCTTGTGAACTCGGCCTGATATCGCGGTCCCGATGACGATGTCTGACTCGCCGCTATACCTTGATATTAACGCTGCAAATGCACTTTCAAGTAACATAAACAGGGTAACGTCTTCACTCTGACAGTACTTATTCAGCTTGGTGCGAAGCGGGTTACTTAGGTGCTGGGCAAAAGATTTACCAACAAATTTTTGTGCCGTGGGGCGCTGCTTATCCAATGGTAAATTATGCACTTCAGGCAAGCCGGCCAGCGTGTCTTTCCAATAACCGAGGTGTTGTTCAAGCACCTCACCTTGCAACCACTCTCTTTGCCAAACAGCATAATCAGCATACTGTATTTTCAGATCCGCAAGTGGCGAGGGCTTACCTTGCGTAAATGCACTGTAGAGCTCTGAAAACTCATTGATTAAGACGCCTGAAGACCAGCCATCAGAGGCGATGTGATGCATATTGAACATAACCACATGCCGTGTGTCATTGAGCTTAATTAACTGCAGTCTAATTAACGTATCTTTGCGCAAATCAAACGTTAAGCCTGCGTCTTGCTTAATGCGCTTGGCTATCTCAGCTTGTTGGTCAGCTTCAGTGAGCTCACACAAGTCTACATAAGTTAGCGGCAGAGAGACGTTTTGTTGAATGAACTGCTGTGCATCACCGTCGATGGAGGTAAAGCTCGTGCGTAGCACGTCGTGGCGATTGATGACCTCCATGACCGCTTGTTCAAACGCATTAATATCTAACTGACCATCCAGTTGGAATGCCCCTGGCATATTGTACTGTGCACTCCCAGAATTCATTTGGTCGATAAACCACAGACGTTGCTGCGCATAAGAGAGCGGTAGCGGCTCATTGCCTTGTACAGGCACAATGTCTGGCAGTACCTGTTCAGTACTTAGTGCGCCAATATTAGCCGCAAACTCGGCAATTGTTGGGTACTCAAAGAGTGCGCGAACAGATGCTTCCACACCTAATTGATTGCGGATAAGACTGATCAGTCTAGTCCCCATCAGTGAATGGCCACCTAGTGCAAAGAAGTTGTCAGTGACGCCAACACGGTCGAGTTTCAGTACATCCCGCCACAATTCACATAGCTGCTGCTCCAAGTCAGAAGATGGTGCGACATACTCGTGACTGCTCAGCGCTGAGCTTGGCAATGGCAGTGCTTTGCGATCCACTTTGCCATTATTGGTGAGTGGTAAAGTATCTAAATAGATATATATCTCTGGCACCATGTAAGCAGGTAAGTGAGCCTGTAAATATTGTTTCAGGCGCTCGGTGTATGAGGCTTTTTGCTCATCGCTCAGCGCATCACTTTGCGCCGCGACGATATATGAAACGAGGTGCGCGCCAGTGTCTAAATGACAAAGATTCACCGCGCCTTCTTTCACGAACTCTGCAGCGTTGAGGGTATTTTCAATCTCCCCAATTTCGATACGATATCCACGGAGCTTGATTTGTTCATCATTACGGCCGATAAACTGTAGTGTCCCTTGGTGTGTCCAACGGACTAAATCGCCCGTGCGATATAAGCGTTGTGAAGCCCCGCCATCGGTATACTCAATAAACTGGGCAGCGGTTAACTCATCACGATTACGATACCCCAGAGCCACACCTGCGCCACCAATGTACAGTTCACCAATCGCCCCAATTGGCAATGGTTGGTGCTCAGAATTCATGACATAGAGTGACGTGTTGCGAATAGGTTTGCCGATGGAAACGGCGGCTTCCTGCTGTTGCTCTAACGGGCATTCTGGCGTAATGGTATGGATGCTACATCCTACGACGGTTTCGGTTGGTCCATACTCATTGACATAAGTACTGTTAGGTAACCAGTTGTCACGCCATTCGACAATGGTCGAGGTCAGTAGCTGCTCCCCGCCAATAACCAGCACATGCTTGGCCGTATCATTTTTTTGCATACTTGGCTGATGCTGTAAGGCGTCCATATGTGCAGGGGTTAACTTGAACATCAAGGAGGCGTCTGTAGCGGAGATCCGCTGCGCGAGGTTATCGAGTAATTGTTCATCGCTGGGCAGAATTTCCACTGATTTACCGCAATACAAAGGCGCCAACAGAGACGTGATGGTCGCATCAAACGCCAAGGTGGTACTCATAACGGTCCCGCTGATATGGGCGGGTAAATAAGTATCTACTGTATGACTTAGGTAGTTAGAAAGGCCGCCATGGGTGATTTCAACCCCTTTAGGCTGACCCGTAGAACCCGAGGTATAAATGATATAGGCGCAGTCGGATGGGTTAACCTCTCCTGCTGGCAGCGCACTGCTTTCACTCGAGTGTTGCGAGATATCATCCACAATGATAAGTCGCTCACCAGACACTTGCTCGGCGATTGTGCGCGTGAATTCATCAGTCACTATGCATTGCGTTTGCGCATCTTTGGCCATAAATTCCAAGCGAGAGATGGGGAGTTCGGGATCCAGCGGTACGAACGCAGCGCCAAGTTTGTGAATCGCCACGATGCTGGTCAACATATCCACAGAGCGCGCCATACAGATACCCACTGCATCTCCAGCCTTGACGTTGTGTAACATCAACTCCTTTGCCAGTACGCTACTGGCAAGATCTAGCTGCTGATAAGTGAGCGTCTGGTCTTGGCAAGTGGCTGCGATTGCGTGTGGGTTCTGTGCTGCATGATGTGCAGTATGTGCAATAAACGATGTATTATCAGCCTGACTTTGCTCGCCCTCGGTAAATGTATTCAAATGCGCTTGCTGTTGTGACGTCAGTAAGCGAATGGCCTTTACGTTCTCCTGTGCGTTGTCAATGGCTTGCTCCAATAGCTGCTCAAAGCTTATCGCCATTTCCGTGACACTGTCGGCATCGAATAGATTGCTATTGTATTTCCAGCCGAGAGACAGCCCGGTATCTGTTTCATCAATGTTTAGCGTCAACTCGTAGGGGGTGGTCTCCTGACTTTGTTCGATTTTACTCAGTGTTAACCCCGCCAAATTCAGTCCCGTTGACTCCTTCTTGCGCAGGTTAATACTGACCTGTACGAGCGGTGCGTGGGCAATGCTGCGTGCTGGGCTTAAATGTTCAACCAGTGTCTCAAATGGCAGCTGTTGATTTGCATAGGCGTCGATGATGGTTTGCTTATTACCTTGTAAGTAATCGGCAAACGATTGTTCGACCCCCACATTGCTGCGCAACACCAGTGTATTGACAAAGAAGCCGATGAGACCTTCTGTATTCTGGTGATCTCGACCAGCGACAGGGGTGCCAATCACAATATCAGACTCACCACTAAACTGGCTTAACAGCAGTGAATACGCGCTGTGTAAAAACATGAATAGAGTGACATTCTGCTTTTGACAAAAATCCTGGATCTTGTTGCTCAATGGCGCGGAAATAAATCGATTAACCGAGCCACCTTCAAATGTTTGTAAAGCTGGGCGAGGTTTGTCTAATGGCAAACTATGTAAGGTTGGCAAGTTTGCCAGTTGCTGTTTCCAATATGCTAAATGAGACGCTAAGACTTCGCCTTGCAGCCAATTACGCTGCCAAGCAGCGTAATCGGCATACTGAATACTGAGCGCGCTCAGTGGGTTATCTTGCCCTGATGAATACGCACTATATAGTGCTGAGAACTCTTTAACGACGATCCCCATTGACCAGCCATCTGACGCGATGTGATGCATGTTAAATAGCGCAACATGCTCTTGTTCAGACACCTTGATCAACGTCACCCTCAGCAGGACATCCGACTCTAGGTTAAACGGTTTTACAGCGTCATCATTGACATACTGGGCGATCTGTTGCTGCTGCGCCGCTGTTTCTTCTTGACTCAGATCGATCACGGACAGCGGAACGACAAACTGCTCACGGATGGTTTGCATCACTTGTTCGCTGACTTCGTGATCAAAGGCTTCTTCAAACCCCGCGTAATTTGTTCTGAGTACCTCATGTCGTTCAATGATGGTGGAAATCGCGCGCTCTACAACTGCCACATCCAATTCACCAGAGATGTGAAATGCTGCGGGGATGTTGTACTGCGGGGTTTGCCCCTCTAGCTGTTCAATAAACCATAAACGCTGCTGAGAGAAAGACATGGGCAAGTCCCCCTGTCTACTGACAGGGGTAATGTTGGGTGCTTTTGACTTCACCAAAGCGGATGAACTTTCAGTGCTTTCTAATGTGCTTAGGTAAGCATGCAACTCGTCTTTGCGTGCCTTTACCTGCGCTTTTAGTTCGTCGCTAAACGCGCCTTTTTTGGCTCGGAACTTTAATTTATTTTGTTCAAGATAAAAGTAAACACCAGCTTTTGAAGCTTGGTTAAATAACGCTTCGATTTTCATTATAACTCCCCCATTTCAACATCTGAGTCTTGTAGTTCAGCGACATCCGTTTTGGCTTTTTCTAGTACGATTTTCATTTCAATGGCTTCGGCCAGTTTTTTGGGGTAAGGGTTTCTGAAGAAGAACCCTAACGATAGCTCGTTATCCGCGACCTCAAGTATGTCTCTCAGACCGTTTAAAACTTGAATCGCAGAGAGTGAGTTACCGCCGATTTCAAAGAAGTTGTCTTCAATCCCTACTTGTTCGTTACCCAGAACTCGCTGCCACACTTCACAGATGCTTGCTTCTAGTTCATTGGTCGGTGCAACATAATTGTGTTGTTGTACTTGGCTTTCATGCGGCTCAGGCAATGCTTTGCGGTTTACTTTGCCATTTGGCGTCAGTGGGAACCGCTCCATCAGTACAAATGCCGCAGGTATCATGTAGGTCGGCAAGTGCTCTTCGAGATACACACGCAGTCGAGATTCAACATTGTTGTCTTGTGCATCCGTTGCTTCCCATTGCTGTGTTTGTGCTTGACTGATCATGCCGCCCTCAAAGCTATACAGCATGGGTTTACCATCATGGGTTTGTTTAAACGCAACACTCCCGATGGGACATAACCCCATTTCAAAGCTGTATGCCAATTGCATGAGGCGCTGGCCGATTTCACCGACGCGTAAATAGTCAGCATGGCTACGTGTATCGCCGACAAGGAACAGAGAAAATGCAGCGCGTTCATAGGTAGACTTGTTGACACCCTCATCATTGTTCGCCGTTAAAGAGGCGTCATCAGAAACCTTGAACTGTTGGCTATCTTGGTCAAAAACGTAGAACACGTTATCTGCTTTGGTGTGCAAATAAACAGCACAGCCCTGCGTCTCTGTCGTAGCTTGACTGACTAACTTAGCTGCATCGTCTAGCGTTACCGGTTGCGGTAAGTACTGACGATAACTCTGACGCGCCAATAGCGGCACCGATGCTGTGGTGACTGTGCGCTCAATACTTGCGACAGCCAAACATTGCATCAATTGATGCGCTGGTGAGAGCGACAATGCCTCAGTTAAAGCCGCATGAGTATCTCGCGTAACCAGATTGCTCAGCGGTGCGGTCGCAAGGTGATGGTGGCCCGATGTGGCATCGAGTACCGCATGCATATGACCCGCTTCAATGGTGCTGAATCGTGCGGTTTCATTGCCATAGATTGGCCCCATTGCGTCATAATCGGCCACTAAGAATACTGCCATCGGTAGCTGCGATAATGCGTTATCAAGGTGGCCGGCAACAGGCTGATCGCTCAGGAGCTGAAGCTGGTGTTGTGCTGGATCATAGTAATAGAACCCTGACGCCAGACCATCGACGGCACCTGGGGCAAAGTACAAGTAAGTTTGCACCGGATATAGCGAGCCGGCAGATGCATAGCTGCGCTTAGGTATCGAGTGTCCCTCGACAGGAACTTGTGCCAAGCAACTTAGCCAACTGCCGAGTTGCTCCTGTGACATCGTCTGAGCGTGTTCAGACAGCTGTGCAACCGAAATAGGTGCTGCATGTTCGCTCACGTAGAGCGCACTGTGCACATCAGGCTTATGTGTTAAAGGATGTGTTTGCGAGTCTGGGATGTTTCGCAATCCTTTTTGAGATAGCTTAAACAGCAGCTTTTCTTGATTATCCTCCAACAGTGTAAATTGGCATTGGCCCTGTTCATCAACAATGGACATACCGGAAGATTGCAGGGCGTTTGACTGAGACTGCTTTGGCACAATATAAGCGGCAAGACGCTTCTTAAAGCGACTTTCGCCTACCGTGGTGACAATCGCATCTTGGATCTGGTCGTGTTTATTCAGAACAGACTCTATTTCACCCAACTCGATACGGTGACCACTAATTTTCACCTGGGTATCTTCGCGGCCAAGGAATTCGATATTACCATCAGGTAAATAGCGGCCTAAATCCCCTGTTTTATACAGACGCTCTTTGGTGTGAGGGTGTGTCACAAAGCTATTTGCCGTTTTTTGTGGATCGCCCCAATATGCTTTGGCTAAGCCAATGCCACCAATATATAACTCACCGGTCACCCAATCTGGGCACTTCGAAAAGTCAGGTTTAAGTACGTGGAATGTTTGGTTACGTAAAGGCTTACCATATGGAATACTCTTCCAATGGCTTTGTACTTCATCAATTGGATAGTAAATAGACCAAATGGAAGCCTCTGTTGCCCCACCGAGACTGATCACTTGTGCATCAGCTTTGCTACGAAGTTGGTCTGGTAGCCCAAGGGGTAGCCAATCGCCACTTAACATAAACAGTCGGATCGAGCTGCAGATACCTTCTTGCCCTTTGGTTGTGCGCAGCAGCTCATCTACATACAGCTGTGCCAATGCCGGCACTGTATTCCATAAAGTGACCTGATGACGTTCTACCAACTCTACCCAATGTGTTGGTTCCTTCTCTTTTCCTGCATCTGGCAGTACCAAGCTGCCACCACAAGCAAGGAGGCCAAAGATATCGTAGACAGATAGGTCAAAGTTAAGTGCTGAGAGCGCAATCGCGCGGTCTGCACTGCTGACGTTAAACTTATCATTAACATCCAATATCGTGTTCACGGCACCAATATGGTCAATAACCACCCCTTTCGGTGTACCCGTCGAACCTGAAGTGAAAATCACATACGCCAGATTTTCTGGAATTTCATCCGCTAAATAGTAGGCGTTATCGTTCATGATTGAGCGACAAACTGGCAGTACTTCAATGCCTTCTGGCCAATTGATCGTATCTGCAAAGTGTGGTTGTGTGAGCGCGATGTCTACCTCACCCAAGGCGAGCAGTTGCTCAATACGCTCTTGTGGTAAATTACCATCGATTGGCAGATATGCCGCCCCTGCGTACTGTATCGCCAATGCGGCAGCGACCTGCTCCCAGCCTTTTTCCATCACAATGGCAATCAACTTGTTCGGTTGTGCACCTGCCTGACGCAATTGTTCTGACATGCTGCCGGCCATCACATCGAGCTGACCATAGTTAATTGCCATGTCACTGCTCAGTACGGCAATATCCTCAGCGTGCTTGTCGAGCTGACTGCGGAACAAGCCATGCATGGTTAACTGGCTTTGCTCTGCCTGAGTGTTGTTGACTGAGTCACGAATCGTTTGCTGCTGTACAGGTAGAGATGGCGCGTAGTTGTCATGCATCGACAGCTTATCGACACTGATCCCCTCAATAAGGGATTGGTAGGCGTCAAACATGTCATCGAGCATGCCTTCAGGGAAGAGCTCATCAATTGAGTCCCAAATTAAAGTGAGTCCATCTGCGCCTTCTGACACCTGATGATCCAACCAGACTTGTGACGTTTGAGAAATACCGTAATCCTGTTTAGCAAGGGCTTCATCTCTGACTAAAAGAGGGTGTGCTTTTGCCACATCTGGGTCTGTATTACTCAGTCCTAATGCACTGGTGAAAACAACTGGCATGGTGACAGACTGGCTGCCTCCTACATAGGAGTTTAAGGCACGTAGAACGTCAATGCCGTCATAATAACGATGCTCTAAGTCTTCCCACAGCTGGCTCTGTACTAGCTTGGCGTTATCGAGTAGAGATTTATCACTTTGGGCTGCTAATTGCAGCAGCGTTAAGGACGTAAAGTCTCCGACAATTTGATTGACCTCTTCATGCATTGGCAATCGATTGAACAGCGTTAAGTTCAATGTAAATTGTGGCGCTTTACTCCAGCGTGCTAACACCTGCTGGAACATAGTTAACAAGAACACCGTGGGCGTAATGCCTGCTCGACTGGCCTTTTGTTGCAGCGCTTGCCACTCATTGTGAGGCATGCGGAAGACACGGCGCACAAATTTTGGCTCGGTGACCTCCACCGGATCTTTCACCAATGGTAATGCTGGGGCCATTGGCAGATCTTCTAAGCGCTGATGCCAGTAATCTCGTGATTTTTCGTAAATGGGCGTACCCGCTAATGCTTTTTCAGCCAATACATAGTCTCTGAAAGACAGTGACAGAGGCGCGATTTCTTTACCTGGTTGTGCATACAACTCGAGTAGCTCAGACGTGAGTACCATGCTGCTTGACGCATCAATAAGTAGCAGGTCCATACTGAAATGTAAGCGGTAATGTGACTGTCCAACTCGACTCACACGCAATTCAAATAATGGCCAGCGGCTAACATCAAATACCTGATGAGATAACTCATCTCGGATAGACGAGAGCTGCTGCTGTGCATCATCGGCGTCTCGTAAATCTAGGTATGGGATTTGGTAACGCGGCACATCTTGTAAAATACGCTGCATACCATCGTTCGAGAACTCGGCACGTAGCATTTCGTGGTGACCGATTAAACGGTTCCATACTTCTTCAAGTCGCTCCACATTCAGATCCGGCAAGTTCACTTCTGAATAACCGTGAGTAGAGACGTTACCTAAGGCAAACGCATCAGAGCGTCCCAGTAAGTAGGCTTGCTGAACGCCAGTTAAAGGGAATGGCTCATAGCGACTGCTTTCATCCGGTATGATGCGTGGCCACTCTTGCGTTTGCGCTTCTTGTTGCACATGTTTTGATAGGTACTGAGCAATACCTTCCACGTTTGGCGTGGCGAATAGCTGCTTAAGGGGCATGGACACATTAAAGGTATCCTGAATTTGCGTTCCTAAGCGCACCGCGAGTAATGAATGGCCGCCTAACGTGAAGAAGTTGTCTAACACGCCTACTTTTTCAACATTCAATAACTCCTGCCAAATGCCACACAGAGTACGTTCTGTGTCATTGCGTGGAGCCACATAATCTACGTCGCGCAACGTACTTTGATCGGGTTGTGGCAGTGCCTTACGGTTGATCTTGCCATTGGGTGTCAGAGGGAATGCATCCATCACCATGTAGGTCGTTGGCGCCATGTAAACTGGCAGCTTAGAGAGTAGGTATTCACGCAGTGCTTTACCGACATCTTCCATTGCACCATCGCCACTCGACCAACTGCGTGCTTGTTCCTCACTGATGGCACCGCCGTCAAAGCTATATAGCAGCGTCTGATCAGCGCCTGCTTTTTCAAAGGCCAAGCCACCGATGGGGCACAGACCTATGAGCAACTTAGCACTCTGCTGCATCATGCGTTGGCCCAGTTGACCGGCTTGTCGTGTTACTGCCAGTGACGGCTCCCCTTGAGAAACAATATAGAATGAGAAGCTCGCCTTGTCTGACACTGACTGCTTACCGACTACTTGACTGTTGCTCAGCAGCGGTAAATCTGCTGTCACTTGATTGAACTGAGACAGGTCCGTATCAAACAGATAAAATGCATCACTCTCCTTGTCATACATATACAGCGCCAGCGTCTCTTTGTGCCAAGTCAGTTGAGCTGCAAACTGACTTAACGCCTCAATCGTGACGGTTTTTTCACCCTTGAACTCTCGGTAACTTTGGCGTCCAACAAGTGTGAAAGTATCATTGCTGATTTGTGGGCTGGCAGTGGTGTGTGAACCGCCAAAACAAGCCATAAGCTGATGCTGTTCACTTAACTGGAGTGCCTCACTGAAAGTGCGTTCTTGTGCCAGTTGGGCTGGCGTTGCAATATTGCCCAGCGCGATGTTAGCGGTGACAGCTCCGCCTTTCAAAACGTGCTCTATGTGGCCAGCTTCAAGGGCACAGAATCGCTCTGTTCTGTCGCCATACATGGGGCCTATGGCGGCAGTATCAGCGACAAGAAAGACAAACAGTGGCAAGTCAGTGAGTTGCTCACTCACCAATTTGGCAAAGGCGGTACCTTGGTCAATGCAAATCAATGCGTGCTGTTCTGGTGCGTAATAGTAGACGCCAGGCTCAACCCCTTCGACGGCACCTTCTTTGAAGTAACAGTAAGTTTGTACTGGATATAAAGAGCCCGCAGATGGGTAGCTTCGTTTACCGATGGCTTGATCTTGAGCGTTTGTGATGGCCAGTGTAGCCAGCCATTGACCAAGCTTTGCTTGTGGTAACGCATCACGACTTGCTGCCGCTTGGATTTCTGTCAATGACATATTGTCTACGTCATTACTGATCTGTAACTCGGCATGCATATCCAGCGGTTGTGCAAACGAAATCGTTGGTGCGCTCTTCGCAAACTTTCTTAGGCCATGTTGCTCAAGCTTGAATGCTTTGCGCTCACTGCCATCCGTTAGGATCTGATACTCACCATGTTCTGACTCGGTGATTTGTGTCTCATCGGCATTGCCTGATTCAGGCACGATGTAAGCCACTAAGCTCTTGTTGTGACGGTTTTCTCCTACCGCCAACACAATGGCATCTTTGATGTCGTCATGGCCAGTTAGCGCTGATTCTATCTCGCCAAGCTCAATCCGGTGACCATGTACTTTTACTTGTGAGTCTTCACGACCTAAGAACTCAATGTTGCCATCCGCTCTATATCGACCTAAATCCCCCGTTTTGTATAGTCTTTCGCCGTTATGAGGGTTGATGATAAAGCTCGACTGAGTTTTCTCTTCGTCTTTCCAGTAGCCTTTAGCAACACCGATACCACCGATGTATAAATCACCCACAACCCAGTCCGCACATTCTCGGAGGTCCGGCTTTAAGACATAAAACTTCTGATTTTCTAGAGGTTTACCGTATGGAATGCTCTTCCAAGTGGGATCTATATTGTTAATTGGGAAGTAAATAGACCAAATGGATGCTTCCGTAGCCCCCCCTAAACTGATCACCTCTGCATCCTGACAGTAGCTGCGCAGTGCATTGGGCAGTGTCAGTGGCAGCCAATCACCACTCAATAAGAATACGCGCAATGCCAATTCAGGCACGTCGCCCAGGCGATCTAATTGCTCTGCCAATAATTGAGCGAGTGCAGGCACGGTGTTCCAAATCGTTACATTGTGCTGTGTTGCACACTCTACCCAATGGGCAGGGTCTTTATCTTTATCTGCCGCAGGCATCACAATGCCACCACCGGCGGCCAGCAGGCCAAAGATATCGTATACCGACAAATCAAAGTTAAGTGCTGACAAGGCTAAGGCGCGGTCATATTCGCCCACATTAAACTTGCCATTAATATCTAGGCAGGTATTCGCAGCCCCTTGATGGTCAATAACGACCCCTTTCGGTTCACCTGTCGAGCCCGACGTGAAGATCACATATGCCAGATCGGTGGGGTTAGGTTGGGCAAGGAATCGCGTGGTACCCGTGCGGTTAATGTCCTCTATCGCAACGGATAATACATCGACATTTGTTGGCCATTCGACCGTGTCCTGTACATCCGACTGTGTCACGACCAAGTCTACTTCACCAATACTAAGCAGCTTGTTAATACGCTCCGCTGGCAAGCCCGCGTCAATGGGGAGATAAGCGGCGCCTGAGTAGAGAATACCCATACAAGCAACGACTTGCTCCCAGCCTTTGTGCATGACAATCGCGACCAATTTGTTCGCTTGGGCGCCTTTTTGATGAAGTTGTGACGCCAAGTTGGCAGCCATCTTGTCCACTTGCGCATAGCTTAAGGTGCACTGCGGTGCAATCACTGCCGTATTGTCTGGCTTGCTTTGCACTTGCTCTAAGAACAGCCCGTGCAGTGTGCTCGGCGCCCTTGCAACATCGGTGCTATTGACGAGCGCGCGTTTGTTAACTTGACTGGTTGGTAGCCCCGGTACGTATTGGTCATGCCAATCAATACGGCCATATGCGATATCTTGAAGTAAGCCACTGTAGGCTGCGAACATTTCGTCCAACATACCTTGTGGAAATAACTCATCTACCGCATCCCAGGTCAGCGTAAGCTGTCCTTCGTTCACGTTTACCATTGAATCAAGCCAAATTTGCGAGGTCTGCGTAATCGCAAAGTCTTGTGGCGCGAGATGTGAACGTGATTGTAACTCTTTAATGTTCAGCTTCGCAGATTGATCACCTGCCAGACCTAAGGTACTGGTAAAGACCACCGGCATTGCGACTGCTTGGTGACTGGCGGACTGACGGTTTAAGGCGCGCAGCACTTCGGTGCCGCCAAAATA
This sequence comes from Pseudoalteromonas luteoviolacea, assembly GCF_001696455.1. Classification (GTDB taxonomy): domain Bacteria; phylum Pseudomonadota; class Gammaproteobacteria; order Enterobacterales; family Alteromonadaceae; genus Pseudoalteromonas; species Pseudoalteromonas luteoviolacea_C. The sequence goes on along the minus strand of NZ_MAUJ01000014.1, from coordinate 47,524 downwards.
CCTGTGTTCTAAGTCATCCCAAAGCTGATCTTGAATACGACGACTGTTGTCAAGCAGCGCTTGATCGGAACGCGCTTCAATTTCTAGCAAGGTTAACGAGGTAAAATCACCTAAGAGCATTTCTACTTCGTCATGCATCGGTAAGCGGTTAAACAGCGTTAAGTTGAGGGTAAAGCGGTTGCTCTTTGTCCATCTATTCAAAACTTGCGAGAACACAGTCAACATAAACACGGTAGGGGTGAGTTGCCACTCATTGATCCGCTGTTGTAATTGCGTCCATGCATCGGCTGGTAGGTAGTATTGGCGACGCACAAATTTAGGCTCATTTACCTCTGAAGGATCTTTTGCCAGCGGCAAAGCTGGTGCCATTGGAATGTCTTCTAAGCGTTTTGTCCAATACTCTTTGGCATTTTGATACAGCGGCGTTTCTTCTAGCTGTTGCTCGGCTAGGACATAGTCACGGAACGACAGGTTGAGCGGTTCAAACTCTTTATTAGGATCAACGTATAACTCTAAGAGCTCTTGTTTTAATATTCTTGAGCTCGAGCCATCGATGAGTAACAGGTCCATACTAAAGTGCATACGGAAATGCTCATCACCGATACGAGATACCCGCAGTTCAAATAATGGCCACTGCTCAACATCAAATACTTGGTGAGAAAGCTCATCTCGTATGGCAAGCAAAGACTGCTCTTTGTCGTGGGCTTTCAGGTTTCTCATATCATGAAAAGCGATATTGTACTCAGGCACTTCTGGGAGAATTTTCTGTGTGCCACTTTCTGAGAATTGGGTTCTCAGTACGCCGTGGCGTTCAATCAGTCGATTCCAAGCCAGCCCTAGGCGATCTAAATCTAGTCCTGGGAAGTTCACTTCCGAATAATAGTGTGCAGCGACATTACCTAAGGAGAACACATCAGAGCGACCGAGTAGGTAAGACTGCTGTACACCCGTTAGTGGGAATGGCAAATCGGCAAGTTCTTCATCTATTTCAATTCGTGGCAACGGTGAAATAAGCTCTGCACCTTGGTTTTCTTCTAGATATTTTGCTAACCCTGCAATCGTTGGGGTATCAAACAATTGCTTGATCGGTAATGGTTGCCCTAATTCATCTTGAACCTTGGCACCCACGCGTACAGCAAGCAAAGAGTGCCCCCCCAATGAGAAGAAGTTGTCATGAATGCCCACCTGATCGATGGCCAGCACATCTTGCCAAATATCACACAGGGTTTCTTCAATGTGATTGGTTGGTGCGACGTAGGCTTCTTTTCTTAAGTCGCCTTCTGCGGGCACTGGCAAACTACGGCGGTCAATCTTACCGTTGTTATTCAATGGCATTGAATCTAAGATCACCACGACACTTGGGACCATGTACTCAGGGAGGATCTTTGAAAGTGTATCTAAATAGGTGGCGATTAACGCTTGTTTGGTTTCTTGATAATCTTCAGCCTCTTCATCAAGGGTGTCTGTGGGCACGACATAAGCAACAAGGCGAGGTTCAAACCCTGCATCTTCTCGACATAAGACCGCTGTTTCTTTGACGCCTTCAATTAACGACAGTTGATTTTCGATTTCACCAAGTTCAATCCTAAAGCCTCTCAATTTGACCTGATGATCGACTCGACCTAGGAACTCCAAATTACCATCTGGCAGCCAGCGCACTAAATCACCGGTTTTGTACAAGCGCACGGATTTCTGGCCAAGGTGGTCACACTCAATAAAGCGTTGTTGCGTGAGCTCAGCATTGTTTAAATAGCCTCTAGCCAAGCCCGTCCCTGCAATGTGTAGCTCTCCTACCGCCCCGATTGGCTGGACTCGCAGTTGAGGGTCAAGCACATAGAGTTGGATATTGTTGATTGGCTTACCAATTGGAATGGTGTTGAGCTGAGAACGGTTCGCACAATCCCAATAAGTGACGTCGATAGCGGCTTCTGTCGGTCCGTATAGGTTATGCAGTGCAGCGCTTGTGCCCGAGTCATAAAAGGCGTTTACCTGACCTTGGGTCAAAGCTTCACCACTACAGAACACGTACTTAACACTCTCACATGCAGCCCAATCCACGGTGTCTAGCATGACCTTAAGCATGGAAGGAACATAGTGTAATGTGGTGATCCCATGGGCTTTAATCAGTTCAGCTAGGTATTCCGGCTCTTTGTGTCCACCTGGCTTGGCAAAGACTAATTGTGCGCCAACACTGATCGCCCACAAGAGCTCCCATACTGACACATCGAAACTATAAGGCGTTTTTTGCAGTACTTTATCGCCATTGCTCAGTGGATATTGGCTTTGCATCCAGTCAAGTCTGTTTACAATCGCCTGATGCTCTATCATGACGCCTTTTGGGTTACCCGTAGAGCCTGAGGTGTAAAGGACATAACTGAGGTTGTTCGCTGTCAGGTTGATGCTGTCAACATCAATGTTATCTTGGCGATAGGTGGCCAGCGTTGTTTGTATATCTTGCTCATCCAGACAAACGGTGAGCTGCTCATCTAATGGCAGCACGGATTTTAATGCTGAGTGTGTCAGGATGATGTTGGCACCGCTATTCTCGAGTAGATAGCTTAATCGCGCCGCTGGGTAATCTGGGTCGAATGGGACATAAGCGCCGCCGGCTTTCAGTACGGCCAAAATGGCCACAATCATCTCGGTCGAACGCTCAAAACACAGCCCCACTAAACTATCTGGTTTTACGCCTTGCGCAATCAAATAAGCTGCCAGTTGGTTCGCTTTACTGTTTAATTGAGAGTACGTCAGTTGTGCGTCTTCAGTGGTAATGGCAATGGCATCAGGTTGTAAGCTAACCTGAGTTTCAAATAGTGTGTGTAAGCATGCATTTTCAGGAAACTCAGCCGCAGTGTCATTCCATTGCTGGAGTAGTTGAGTCTGCTCTTGCTGGCTTAAGACATCGATGTGTTTTAAAGATAACGTTTCGCCATGCTTTGCCATCGCGATCAACACATTCTCTAGGTGCCCTGCCAAGCGCGCGATTGTTTCTTTACCGAATTGATCTGAATAGTAATCCAGTTTCACACTCAGGGTGTCATTGTGATGTGCAATGAGGGTTAATGGGTAGTTTGTTTGTTCATATCCGCCTGAATTGCTGATCGTCACACCCAAATCATCATCACTGCCCTCGCGAATTGCGGTCGGGTAGTTTTCAAACACCAAGACGCTGTCAAATAAGTTCATGCCGTTCGGTACTTGACTTAATTGCTGAATATCAGCCAAGCCTAAGTAGCTCACATCTTCACAATCCGCATGATTTTTTTGCAGGAGTGTGAGTAACTCAGGCAGCGTATTACATTGTTCAAAGTCGATACGAACTGGCAATGTGTTAATGAACAGCCCGATCATGCTTTCAATGCCATCCAGCTCCGCTGGGCGACCGGAGACGGTTGAGCCAAACACGACATCTTGTTCACCACTGTAACGACTTAATAGTAGGCCCCATGCCGCTTGCAGCAATGTGTTCATCGTGCAGCGGGATGTCTTCACCAGTGACTCAAGGTCTTTGGTTAATGATGCTGTCAGCGTTAATTTATGCGTGCAGTGCTTGCGTTCGGTCTCCTCAGACACCTCACAAATGTCTTTCAGTTGATCGACCCTTAACGGTGTAGGTGCGGTGATCCCTTGTAATTTCTGTTGCCAGAAGGTTTTTGCTTGTTCTTTATCTTGCTGATACAACCAGCCAATGTACTTTTCATACTCTGGTGTAACGGGTAAATCAGGAGATTTCTGTTCCAACAACGCACGATAGCAATCCATTACCTCTTGGAACACGATAGGCAAACACCACCCATCTAATAAAGTATGGTGGTGACTCCAAACGAAATGATAAGTGCTGTCACTGATCCGGATAAGGGTCAAGCGCATCAAAGGGGCATTATCAAAGTCAAATCCGGTCTCTTTATCTTGCGTTCGAAATGCTTGTAGCGCCTCTTCCATGCCTCCTTGTAACCTTTCTCGCCAATCAAGGACTTTCAGAGGGGTGTCGACACTGTTATGAACGAGTTGGTGTATCTGCTTTTCGGCCATACCAATGAAAGATGTGCGGAAGATAGCATGACGCTGAATAATGTATTGCCAGGCACCTGTGAAAGCCTCTATGTCCAAGTCGCCTTCCAAATCACAATAGGCGATAGAAGTATATGAAGCACTCCCTTCCATCAGGCCGTGGAAGATTAAGCCTGATTGCATAGGCGTAGCAATATAAATATTTTCGGTTTGAGCCGTTTGCAAAGCAGGTGACGCGAGGATTTCATCTGATAGCACAGCCCATGGGAAATCAGAGCGTGTTAAGACGTTCAAACCCGTTGGTTGAGCGCCCAAAACAACTTGCTCTTTGTTTAAGAACTCGATGATCTCTGGTTTGTGTTGCTTAATTTGCGCTAACAAGTCGGCATGTTTTGTGGTGTCTAATCCAACCACTTTAATGTTATCGTTTTCAACAGATAACTGGATCCCTGCTTGGCGGCATTCTTTTACAATATTATAGGCATTCATATGCTAAGTTCCTCGACCACTTTTTTATTTTTAGTCTTTGAGTGTTCATTTTTTAGTTTCAATGTGTTCAGCATCAAGCAGTGTTCAACGCAGGCAATGAGGCATTGCTCCAGCTGCTGTGCGAACAGAGAAAGTTGTTGCTGGTTAAAGTGTTCCTGGCTCCCCCCGATTTGGAAGCGCAGTGTCTCGTTCTGTACAGAACCTGTCAGGGTCAGATCAGCCATTGGACGGTTTTGTTGACTGATGTTATTACCCGGTTGATTTTCATCGATTTGAAATGGTCCACCCTCCTTGATCCCAGCATCAATTTGACCTAAATAATTAAATATGACTGACGGCTCTGAGCTGCCGTCAAGTTGTAAACTGTCCACCTTGTGGCTGTGTCGCAGTAGCCCATATCCCACGCCTTTATTAGGAATGGTGCGATATCGCTCTTTGACTGCTTTAATCGTGTCTCCAACGAGGTTGTCATCGTCGTTTGCGACGGCGAGACGAAGTGGGAAGAGCGTGGTAAACCAACCTACGGTGTCGCTCACATCTGCGTGTTCGAACCACCCCTCTCGGCCATGCCCTTCTAACGTGATTGATAACTCATTGCGCTGTGCGAACTGTTTATAAGCAAGCATTAGCGCGGCCAGCAACAACTCATTGACCGTGGTGCGGTAGGCGTCGTTACACTCTCCCAAAAGCAGCATTGAGCGGGTGCTATCTAACTGCGCAGCGGCCTGTAGCGTCTCGCTTGTTGTGGATTGCTCAGTCTTGCGCTCTGATTGCGCTGGCGGAAGCTGTTGTTGCCAAAAAGGCAGCTCGTCTTGCACGTCTTGCGAACTTGCAAGCGTTTGTAATAATTCACTCCAGGTCTGATACGACGTGGTTTTCGCGCGCGGTGTAATGGGTTTATTGGTTGAGAGCTGCGCCCATATGTATTCCAGATCAGCAAATAGAACGCGCCATGAAACACCATCAACGACGAGATGGTGGATGGTGACAAATAGCTTGTTGTTCCCCCCCGGCATTTTAAACAATGCCGCTTTGATTACCGGTCCGGTAACAATATCCAACTGCTGTTGAAGTGCGTGACAGTTTTGCTGCATCCGCGCTTGTGCCTCACTCGGCGTTAAGGCACTCATATCGAATACCTCGTGTGACTGTGCCAGCATCGATTCTTCAAATTCAGCAAAGTAAGCTGCCGAGGGGGCCGCTTGCTGATTCGAAAAACGCAGTCGAAAGACATCATGCTGCATATACAGTGCGCGTGTGAGCTGTGATAAATGCGCCGCCTCGAAATCCTCTGGCGTCGACATTAAGACTGACTGGTTATAGTGGTTAGGTTGGGCTAACTGTAGGTCAAAAAACGCGCTTTGGATCGGCGTCAATAATAACGCGCCCTGACATGGCTTTTGCTCTGCCTCAAGTTGGGTATCGGCCGTATAAAGGTCATTGCGCTGAATATAATCTGCCAATGTTGCTACCGTTTGGAACTCAAAAAGCTGCTTCACTTTAAAATGAAGGTTGGCTTTTTTGGCTCTCGATACCACTTGGATAGATACAATAGAGTCCCCGCCCATCGCAAAAAAGTTGTCGTGGATCCCCACCTTTTTAAGGCCCAGTACGGTTTGCCAAATATCACATAGGGTGTGCTCTATGTGATTGCGCGGCGCAACATACTCAGATTTATTCAGGTCACTTTCTTCTGGTGCAGGCAGTGCACGTTTATCCACTTTGCCATTGGCAGATAAGGGGAATTGCGCCATCAAAATGATGATATTGGGCACCATATAGTCTGGCAGCTCTTCTTTGAGCGCTGCCTGTAGTGCTTGGGTAAGTGCTTTTCGATCATCGGCCTCATGCGCCTCGCTAGGGATAACATAGGCGACGAGTCGCTTTTCTTGCCCGCTGTCTTCACGATGTAAGACTACGGCTTCTTGTACCCGCTCGGACGCTTCTAATTGCGCAGCAATTTCGCCTAATTCAATGCGAAAGCCGCGGATCTTGACTTGCTCATCGATACGGCCAAGAAACTCTAAATTTCCATCAGGCAGCCACCGAACCAGATCTCCCGTTTTATACAAGCGGTCTTGTGTGTTGTCAGAGAAAGGGTGTGCGATAAACCGCTCTGCACTCAGCTCAGGTTGACCATGATAGCCTCGTGCCAGTCCTTGACCGCCTATCAACAGCTCACCCGCAACACCACAAGGTTGTAAGGACAGATGATCCTTTTGCCCTTGTTCGTGACTGGCCACAACATAAAGCTGGGTGTTTGCCATGGGTTTGCCGATGGGCACGTTAACGCTGGGTAGGCTTTGTTTTGGCTCAATGGTAAAGGTTGAGGCCCCCACCGTCGCTTCCGTAGGCCCGTATTCATTGACAAACGTACAGTTTGGTAAGAGCGCTTGCCACTGCTTTAAGGTATGGGTCGTTAAAGCTTCACCACCAATGATTATCAGGTGCTGTGCTTGCGTGCTAACTTCTAATTGTTCCCCTACGAGCAAGGCGTCTAAATGTGCAGGCGTTAACTTAAACAGTAATGCCTCTTCATCATCACACAAATAGTCAGGCAATTGTGACAGCATAGGCTGTTGTTCAGAGAGCAGCTCGATATGATGGCCTAGCATTAACGGCGCCCACATCGGCGTCACCGTTGCATCGAATGACAAGGATAAGCTCACAACAGCGCCACTCAGTCCCCTTGAAAAATAAGCTTTTTCACAATGACCGAGATAATCTACAACCGTGTGATGTTCAATCAGCACTCCTTTGGGACGTCCCGTAGAGCCTGAGGTGTAGATGATGTAGGCCAGATTAGTTGGACTCAACCCATCAACAACAGGATTATCTTGCGATGCCCCTTGCAATGTCTCTTGGGTCGCCGAGTCATCGAGGGAAATGAGCATTTGGCCAGACGTTGGGAGCACGCTTTGTAGTGACTTTTGGGTCAATATCCACTGTGCGCCAGAGTCTTCCAACATGTACTGAATACGCCCAGTTGGATAGTCTGGATCTATGGGGACGTAGGCGCCTCCAGCTTTTAGAATCGCCAGCAAACTCACGACCATATCGGTGCTGCGGCGCATGCTAATTGCAACCGTGGTATCAGGCTTTACCCCGAGCGAAATCAGATAGTGCGCCAGCTGGTTCGCGCGCTGGTTTAGCTGCGTATAAGTCCAGGCTTGGTCATCGACGATCACCGCTGTGTTATCTGGGGTAAGCGCGGCTTGCTGTTCGATATGGTGGTGTAAACAGCGATCTGCGCGATGGGTTGTTGCCTCTATTTTATCTGGACATGACCAGGTGTGCAGTTGTGCAAGTTGTGCTGCATTGTTTATCTCCAAGTCATAGATTGGCATATCCGGTTGATTGACGATATTGGTGAGTAATGTCTCAAAATGTTGGCAAAATCGAGCGATGGTCTCTGGGAGAAATAGCGCTGTACGATACTGCCATTCCATATGCAAGCCGTGTTCAGACTCAATGACGCTGACATGCAAGTCATCGCGGGCAATGCGTTCATCTTTATTGAGCTGTGTCATTGTCAGACCAGGCAAAGACATACTGGCTTGTTCATTATTTTGCAGTACAAAGATCACCTGCACCAAGGGATCAAATGCCAAGCTTCGCTGCGGGTTTATTTTTTCGACCAGCGTTTCGAACGGCACTTGCTGATGGTTATAAGCCTCTAAAATGGTACTTTTACTGTTTTGGAGGTAAGCACTAAATGATTGGTTATGAGATAGGTCATTTCGTAGTACTAAGGTATTTACAAACAGGCCAATCAGGGGTTCCAAGTCTTGATGGATCCGACCAGCATGGGGCGAACCCATGACAATGTCTTTTTCTCCACTTAATCTTGCCAGCAACAGTGCAAATGCACTTTGTAGCAACATAAAGAGCGTGACCCCCTGACTTTTACACAAGGCATGTAGCGAACTTTGCAGTGATTTACTCAGGTCATAATGATAGGTATTTCCCTGTGTGCCCTTGCGCGCAGGACGTGGAAAGTCGAGCGGCAGCTGGTGCACTTTCGGCGCGTCAGCGAGGTGCGATAGCCAATAGTCGACATCGCGTTTAAACTCGTCTTGCTTGGCGTTGTTTCTTTGCCAGGCAGCGTAATCGGCGTACTGTACCGTGGGCTTTTCAAGGGGCTGGAGTGCGTGTATATCGTCTAATGCCGCTTGATAGTGCTGCGAAAACTCTTTGATCAAAATGGCAGTTGACCAGCCGTCGGAGGCAATGTGGTGAACATTGAAAACCACCACATGCACGGTCTCGCTCATTTTGACTAAATGGGCTCTAAGTAGGGGCGCTTGATCCAATCGAAAAGGATGGGCGGTATCCTGTTCGATAAGCGTCTCCAACTCGGCTTGTTGGTTAGCGGGTGTCAGTGCGCTTAAATCAACGTCTTTAACGGGGCTTTCATATGTTTCGCAAATGTGTTGATAAACGTCATCTCCCGCCATCACGAAGCGCGTTCTTAAGACCTCATGACGTTGGAGTATGCGGTCAATGGCGGTCATGAAAGCGCGTTGGTCTAGCTGCCCTTCTAAGCGCAGTACGTTGGTCAAATTGAAGTGTGCGGAGCTTTTCTCCATTTGATCAATGAACCACAAGCGCTGCTGGGAAAACGACAGAGGAATCGCGCCGTTACGATCGACAATAGGTATGGGCGCAATTGTTTCGTTATGGCTGTTTGCCATTGCTTGCAATTGCACAATAATCTCATCTTTATGTGCCTTGATCTGCGCTCTAAGCTCTTCAGATAGTGCGCCTGATTTAGCTTTAAACTTCAGTTTGTCGTCATCAAGGTAAAGAAGCACGCCCTGTTCGAGCGCACTATCAATGATCCCTATCACATTCTCCACTAGATCTCTCCTTCCATCATTATTTCAGAGTCGTCAGAAATGTTTTTCTCAAGCTCAACGAGCCGGTTCATTCTCAGTTGGTTATCGATTTCAATTGCCTGCTCAGCAAGTACTGGATGTTCAAACAAAATCTTGAGTGGCACTTCGACATCCAGATGTTGCCTGATAAGACTTATTAACCTGGTTGCCATTAATGAGTGCCCCCCCAAGTTGAAGAAGTTATCGGTGCGACTAATGGGCGTTTGCTCCATCCCGAGGGCTGATAACCATAGGTCTGAAAGCGCTTTCTCCGTGTCTGTTTGTGGCGGCTGATGATGCTCTATCGTGCTGGCCTGCATCGTGATCAGTGCAAGTGCCTGACGGTCTATTTTGCCACTTTGATTTAAGGGCATTTCGTCTAAGACAACATAGCGGCTTGGCAGCATATAATCAGGCAATAACGTCCGCAGTTCGACTTGCAGTGCCTCTAGGCTAAAGGCCTCGCTTGCCGGGACGACATAACCAATCAACACGCGGTGTTCGCCTTCACCATGACATCTGACAGCCTGCTGTTTCACCATGTCTAACGACGCGATGGCACGCTCGATATCGGTCAATTCGATACGATATCCACGCAACTGTAGCTGATCATCCTTACGGCCTAGGAACTCTAATTGTCCATTGGGCAACCAGCGCACCGTGTCACCGGTACGGTACATCATCGGCACATCGCTGCTGTATGGGTTGGCAATGAAATGCTGGTTAGTTTTGTCTTCATCTGACAAATAGCCTTGTGCCACGCCCTGCCCTGCAATGTATAGCTCACCAGGAACGCCGACGGGTTGCAGCATGCCATCTGTGTTGCACACATAGAGCTGCGTATTTTGAATGGCATGGCCGATGGACAGGCTTTGACTTGGGGTCACAGCCATCGCGCTACACTCGCCCACGGTTGCTGCAACCGTGGTTTCAGTGGGCCCATACTGATTGTAATATTTGGCCGCGGGTAAGATGTGTGACTGCCAAGGTGCGAGTCGTTGTGCCGTCAGCGTTTCGCCGCCAATCACAAACACATGCTCCGTGCTGACTGGCTGGGCTGGCAATTTGTCTTTGAGTATGTTTTCCAGTGCATGTAAATGTGATGGCGTGACTTTTATCATGTAAGCCTGATCGCCAAGCAATACGGCTGGAAGTGTTTCCAAGACGGAATCTTGTTCTGGCAGCATGCACACTGTTTTTCCCGTTAATAACGGAGTAAATAACGGGCATAAGGTGGCATCAAAGCCAATCGAGCCACTGACTATCGCCCCATCGAGGTGATCAGCCATATACTGACGCGCACTGTATTGTAAGTAGTTGGATAAATTATGGTGGCTTACCATGACGCCTTTGGGCTTGCCCGTAGAGCCCGATGTATAAAGTACATATGCCAAGTCTTCTTGTGTATTGAGCGTCGGCATCGCTTCTTGTACAGCTTGCTGTTCAAACGCAACTTGCTCAACGGCGATGACCTGCATGGTACTGTCATGGAGGCTTTTTAGCTGATTAAGCTGTGCCAACTTGGCTGTATGCGTGATGGTCAATACGGGTTGACTATCTTGTAAAATGGCTTGAATACGGCCTTCTGGTAGTTGATTATCAATCGGAATATAGGCCGCACCACTTTTTAAGATCCCCAGCAAGACGACCATTAACTCAGTACCACGCGGGAGGTGGACGGCAACAAAGTCCGATTGCTTTACATTATGGCTTAGGAGGTAGTGGGCAAATTGTGTACTCCTTTGCGAAAGCGCCTGATAAGTCATTCTTTGATCTGCACACGAAACCGCAATGTGATGTGGCGTTAAGGTGGCCTGCTGGGTGAACATGTCGACCAGTGACGGTAACTTTGCATCATTACGGTTGCCAGATCCGAGCGCGATTAAGGTTTGTTGCTCTGGCATAGCCAACATGTCGAGCTGCTGTATCGCTGGTGCTTCGCAGGCATCGGACAATGACAAGTGGATAAATGCCTTGAGTATGTGTTGGAAGTGCTCAGCTAAGCGCTCTATCAACACTGGATTGAATTGTTCGGCATAATACCCGATATCAATGCGCAATGCGCTTTGCTGGCGGGCAACCAAGGTTAAACCATAGTTGGTTTGTGCACTATCGTCTAAGTGCTCGATGGCAAAACCTAATTGCTTTTGTAGGTCGTCTACTGCAATTTCATTTGGATAGTTCTCATAGACAAGCACACTGTCAAATAGAGGCTGACCATTATCCACACCGGATAACTGCTGGATCTGAGCAAGTCCTAGATAACCATACTCATCAAGATCCATATTATTGCGCTGCAGTATTTTGAGTAATGCCGACAGCGACATGTCTTCATTAAACTGCACTCTTGTGGGGAGCGTGTTAATGAACAGGCCTACAATGTCCTCAACCCCTTTGAGTTGCGCAGGTCGTCCCGAGACCGTTAAACCAAACACGACGTCATCTTGATCACTGTATCGGCGCAGTAAACAGGCCCAAGCGGCCTGTAAGACCACACTCATTGTGCAGTGATTTTGCTTAGCTAATTCTTGCAGTTGTGACGTCGTTGCTTCATCAAAAACGAGCTGGTGCTTCTGCGCGCCGGAAGCGGTGTTTTCGCCAGTCAGTGTATCGATATTTATTGGTGTGGCATGTTGTACATCCTCCAGCATTGCCTGCCAAAATTGCTTCGCTTCTGCTTGGTGCTGCTGATTTAACCAATCAATGTAACGCTCGTATGGCATGGGCTGCGTCAGCTGAATTGCTTTGCCTTTTATCAAAGCTTCGTAACTCGCCAGCACCTCTGTAAACACAATCGGTAAACACCAGCCATCCAACAAAGTATGATGGTGGGACCAGACAAAGTGGTAGCGCTCTTGCGATAGCTTGATCAGGGTGATGCGCGTTAATGGTGGTGTTTCAAAGTCAAAACTCTGTGCTTTATCTTGCGCTCTATAATCAGCCAATGCTTGGTCTAGTACGTCCGCACCTTTATGACTCCAGTCCAGTTCAATAAACGGGATTTGGGTTTGCTTGGTGACAACCTGATGCATTTGCACCCCATCGAGCGCTGTGAAGCAGGTGCGCAAAATATCATGACGCTCAACGACTTGTTGCCAGGCATCCTTAAATGCCTCGATGTGGACATCGCCTACTAAGTCACAGAATGTCTGACCTGTGTAGGTGCTTCCGTTGCCATCTAGTAAGCCATGGAACAACATACCCGATTGTGTCGGTGTGGTGATATAAAGCTTGTCGAGGGTCGGATAAGCCTTGTTAAGCTGCGTCAGTTCCGTGTTGTTCAGTGTCGAATTTGGAAAATCGTCCACAGTGAGCTGTGCGTGTGCGTGTTGACAATGTCTCACGCATGATACTAATGCCTCTTTAAATAATTGTGCGAGGGTATCAACCTGTTCACGGCTAAATTGCGCAGATCCAATGAGGGTGAATTGCAGCGCCCCTTGGCTGACCATACCATTGAGCGTTAACGGTGCCGTTTGATGGTTAGCGGCTGCAATGTTGTCTTGCGCTGCTAACTTGTCAAACTCTGGGGCGATAGGGAACACACTGTTTGATTGACTCCCATTATCAACTTGTCCAAGATAGTTAAATACAATGGCATCCTGCTCAACGTTTGCGACGGCGTCAGAAAATTCGCTATCATCGACTAAATAACGCAGTGCGCCAAAGCCGATACCTTTGTTTGGAACCGCACGACACGAGGCTTTGCTCTGCATAATTGCAGCCGCGATGTCACCGCCTTCTGGAATTTCATGTACCAGCGGGAACAATGTGGTAAACCAGCCGATAGTGCTGCTGACATCGGTATGTGCGTCAACCTCTTCTCTACCATGACCTTCAAGCAGGATCCGCATGCGCGATGCCCCTGCCCACTTCTGCCATGCCAAACTCAAGGCCGCGAGCATAATTTCATTGACTTGGGTGCGGTACGGTCTATTGCACTCGCCCAATAATGCCGTGGTATCTTCTGCACTTAACGTGATCTGTGTATTCGAAGAGACGCCGCTGTGGTGATCAGGTAACGCCGGAACGGCTGCGCAAGCTTGTTGTAACCAGTATGGACGTTGTGATTGTATTTGCTCAGTGTGTGCGTACGCTGTCAGTGCTTCAACAAACTGTCGATATGAGGACGTTTTGGCATCCAATACGATATTGGTGGCATGGTGAGTATCGCGCTCCCATTGCTGCCAAAATTGCGCCAAATCCTGATGCAATATACGCCAAGACACCCCATCAATCACTAAATGATGACACACAAAGAAAATGCGATTGCCAATGGCTTTATCATCTGATGTAAACAACACGGCTTTGATGATCGGGCCATCTGTGTAGTTCAATTGAGTCTGGTGCTGCTTACACAGTGTATGCAGTTGTTCAAAATATGCGTGATGGTCCAAACCACTTAAGTCATGCACTATGCTAGATTGCTCAAGCATGTGCTCATTTAACTGAACAAAGTTGGCTTGGTGGCGCGTTGGTTGCACGGAAGTGAAACGCAATCGCAGCGCGTCATGACGTGTCAACAATGCAATAAATAATGCTTTTAGAGCCAGTCCATCAAAGTGCGCTGGTGCCGATAACAAAACAGACTGATTAAAGTGATGGGGCGCTGCAAACTGCCAGTCGAAGAACTGTTGCTGTATTGGCATCAGCGCCATAGTACCTTGCAGCTCGTCTTGTTCGGCGTGCGAGGTGTGCGCATCTTGCTCTATATGTTGGCTGAGCTCGGCGATTGTCTGGTACTCAAACATTTGTCGTACTGACATGGCTAAACCATGTTGTCCCGCTCGGGATGAGATTTGAATCGCAATGATCGAATCGCCGCCAAGTGCAAAGAAATTGTCTTCAATGCCAACCTCTTCGAGACCCAGCACTTGCTCCCAAATCTCACATAGCACTTTTTCCACTTCATTGCGTGGTGCGATGTAGTCTGTTTTTTGTAAGTCGCTTTCACTGGGGGCTGGGAGCGCTTTTTTGTCTAATTTACCATTGGTCGTTAGAGGGAATCGCTCTAAGAACACAAATACACTCGGGATCATGTAAGCTGGTAGCTGCGCTTTGAGGTGTGTTCTAAGGGTTTTTACCTGTGCCCGCTTAAATTCTACAAATGCGTCGTCATCCTCGACATCAATCGGATCACTGAGGGTCAAGTATGCGACAAGACGTTTCTCGCCATTTTCATCCAGGCACAACACAATACATTCACCGACGCCCTCTAAGCTGCCCAGCTTATGCTCTATCTCTGTCAGCTCGATGCGGAACCCACGCAGTTTTACTTGTTCATCTATACGTCCGATGTAGCTTAGTTGACCATCGTCTAGCCACTTCACTAAATCCCCGCTGCGATAGATATATTCAGAACTGGCTTGTAGATGGGCTGGGGCTTTAATAAAGCTTGTGGACGTCAGCGCCTCTTTATTGTGATAGCCATGTGCAACGCCATGACCGGCAATATAGAGTTCGCCAATCGCGCCTGTCGCCTGAACTTGTAACGCATCGTTAAGAACATACAGCTGGGTGTTGGCTATCGGCTTGCCAATGGGGATTGCGCCCCCTTTGATAGTATCAGAAAGCTGGCCTTTCACACGATAAACACTGCACCCTACCACCGTTTCGGTTGGACCATACTCATTGATAAAGCCGACTTCTGGGAAATGCTGCAACCAAGGTGCCAACGTTTTAGAGGTTAACTGTTCGCCACCAACCACCACCGTATGTGCAATATCGTGACCTGTGCTCAATATGCCATGCGCCACTAGGGCATCTAAGTGCGCAGGGGTTATTTTAAATAGCAACTGCGTATCTGTACGCGAGATCTGTTTAGCTAAATGGCTTATTACGTTTTCATCATCAGGCAACAGTTCAATGGTTTTGCCCGCAAACAGCGGAGACAATAGCGTTGTTAAGGTGGCGTCAAATACCAGTGGGCCACTGACAATGCCCGCGCTGGTCTCTGCATCAAAATAGTTAGTCGCGGCATATTGAAGGTAATTAACGACCCCTGCATGGGGTACCATCACGCCTTTTGGCAATCCAGTCGAGCCAGATGTGTACATAATATAGGCAAGGGTACTGGCTTCATCTTTGGTTGGATTGCTGGTCGGTTGAGCACCCATGAGTAAATCACGCATCTGCTCATCGAGTGGTATCGCTAAAATATCATCGAATGGCAGTTCTGCCATGAGCTCACTGTCTGTCAATACAACCTGAGCGCCAGAGTCCTCTAGCATATGCAGAATACGCTCATCTGGGTTTCTAGGTTCTAATGGCACATAGCAGCAGCCGGCCTTTAAAATACCCAGTAAACCAATGAGCATTTCCATTGAACGTTCGACACATAGCGCAACAGGTGCGCCGTTACCTACTTTCTGAGCATTTAGAAAATGCGCCACTTGGTTTGCTTCTTCATTCAGCTGCGCATAACTCATGTTGCCATCGGGCGATGAAATTGCGATTGCCTCAGGTGTTCGTTGCACTTGCTGCTCAAAGACATGGTGAACGGTATCAGGGATATCGTAGTTCACTCTGTGATTATTCCACTCTTTAATGAGCTTCACTTGTTCGTGCTGTGTGAGCGCTGAAACCGAGTTAACCTGGTGTGATGGCGAAGAGATCAGCGCATCCAATAAGGCCTCAAAGTTATTCGCCATGCGTTGCACTGACTCAGCTTTGAATATCTCTTTACTGAATAGCCAATCAAAACTCAATTGTGCTTCGCTTTGAGTCGCGCTGATGTACAAATCATAGCGAGAGTACGGTTCAATGATTGGTAATATTTGAGATTGAATGTCGTTCAACGCTAGGTTTTGCACTGTGTGTGTGTGCAAATCAAGTTTGATTTGCACCAGTGGGTTATAGCGAAGGTCGCGATTTGGTGCCAACCTCTCAACCAGCATTTCGAACGGCACGTGTTGATGGGCGTAAGCATCCAGTATGGCATTTTTGTTGCATCCCAGTAGGTCTAGAAATGAGTCCTGCTCATTGAACTGAGTTCTGATGATCAAATCATTGACGAAGAAGCCGATAAGTGGCTCTAGTTCGGCCTGATCTCGACCTGCAATGGCGGTACCAATCACAACATCGTCTTCTCTACTGTAACGATGTATCAATATGGCTAAGACGGTTTCTAACAGCATAAACAACGTCGCATTATGCGTGTCACAGAACTGTTTCATCTTAGTATATAGGGTGTCGGAAATGCGGTGCGTAGATACACCACAATGTAACTGCTCTTGTGAACTTCGTTCAAAATCAAGTGGCAAACTATGTACTTCAGGGATCCCCGCGAGTTGAGATTGCCAGTATTCAAGTTGACTTTCTAAGTAGTCCCCTTGTAACCAACTTTGTTGCCAAATCGCGTAATCAGCATATTGCACCGACAGTGCTGGGAGATCGGGTTCAGCTGCGTTGCACGACGCGTTATAAAATCGACTGAACTCTTGGCTGAGTAGATCCACAGACCATCCGTCAGCAGCGATATGATGAAGTACGAATAATGCAACATGACGAGCAGGGTCTAATTTGACCAAGTGCACGCGTAACATTAAATCAGATGAAAGGTCGAACTCGCGGTCGGCTTCTGCTTGCAGCAATGTTTTCACTGCCAGTTCTTGGTTGCTTTCTTCTGTGAAGTCCGTGTAGGTAATGGGAGCCGAGAATTGTTGGGTAATAACCTGCCGTGCCTTACCTTCTGATTTAACAAAACAGGTGCGCAACACTTCATGGCGTTGGATGATCTGAATAATGGCATGTTCGAAGTGTTGAGTATCTAGCGCTCCTTCCAGTAAGAAAGCACCTGGCATATTGTACTGCGCACTGCCACTGTGAATTTGATCGACAAACCAAAGGCGTTGCTGAGAAAAAGAAAGCGGCAATGGATTATCGCGCCCAGCCACTTCAAGTGCGGGTCGTGTTAGTTCATCACGCTGATCTGCGAGGGCGATGGCAAATGCTTCAACGCTTGGATGTTCAAAAATGCTTTTTACCGATACGTTTAGGCCTAACACCTGGCGGATTGCGCTGATGGCTTTTGTCGCGGTGAGCGAGTGGCCACCTAGTGCAAAGAAACTATCGGTTACACTCACACGTTCAACGTTCAACACGGTTTGCCAAATATCACATAGCTGGGTTTCCAATTCATTTCTCGGTGCAACGTATACTTGCTGGGCAAAGTGCTGGAGATCGGGCGTTGGTAACGCTTTTCTGTCAATTTTGCCATTTGCAGTAAGTGGCATTGCATCGAGTTCAACAAACACCTCTGGCACCATGTAGGAAGGAAGTTGCGACGCCAGTTGCGTTTTTAGCGACTCCACGGAGGCTTGTTGATTATCTTTGGTTGTGAAATAAGCCGCTAAATAAGCATCTGGCTGACTGTTATTAATGCAAGCAACCACCCCTTCAAATATATCCTCGAGGTCATTTAAACAGCTCTCAACCTCTCCCAGCTCTAGACGATAACCTCGTAATTTGATTTGGCTATCAATACGCGCAATAAACTGCAGTTGGCCATCAGGCAGCCAGCGAACCAGATCGCCGGTGCGATACATGAGCGCGTTGCCTTTAAAAGGGTTATTGACAAAACGCTGAGCGGTTAACTCCGCTTGGGACCAGTAACCTCGGGCCAAACCTTGACCACTGATATAGAGCTCGCCTGGCACCCCAACCGGCACTGGTTGCATGTGACTATCCAATACGTAGACCTGAGTATTGGCTATCGGCTTACCTATTAAATTGGGCTTTGAAAAGTGCTGCTCTACTTGTTTAAACGTTGACCATATGGTGGTTTCGGTTGGGCCATATACATTCCATAGCGTGGGGCTTTGTGCGAGGAGCTCTTGTGCCAGCGCATCGGGTAATGCTTCGCCGCCACACAGCATTTTCAATGGTGTCTGTTGCTGCCACCCCGCTACCAGCATCATTTGCCATGTTGCAGGCGTTGCCTGCATCATAGTGATTTCCTGACGAGATAAAATATCGAGTAAGCACTGCGGATCTTTCGCTTCTTGCTGGCTGGCAATATATACGCTGGCGCCATTAAGCAAGGGTAAGAACAGCTCTAGTACAGAAATATCAAAAGACAAGGTGGTGACTGCTAGCTGTTTATCTTGTGCAGTAACCGAGAGTTCTGATGCCATACTATTGATTATATTTTGTACAGATGCGTGTTCAACCATGACACCTTTTGGCTTGCCTGTGGAACCGGAGGTATACATGATATACGCAAGCTGTTTATTATCGACCTCTGGTAAGCCGCCCTCCCGATCCATGCTGTTTATTTGCGATTGAATAGCGGCATCGTCCAAGCAAACAACATATTCATTATGAGGGGAAAATAGCGTGTGTTGATAGGTGCGCTCTGTGAGGATGATGTTTGCCCCACTATGAGTCACCATATAATTAAGCCTTGCTTCAGGGAAACTCGGATCGAGTGGCACATATGCACCACCTGCTTTTAATACGGCCAATACCGCGACCATCATATCCGCTGTACGAGAAAGGCAAATGCCGACGGGTTGCTCTGGTACCACACCCTGACTGACGAGGTAATGTGCAAGCGCATCACTGCGTTCACTGAGCGCCTGATAACTTAACGTACCTTGTTCACATTGAATTGCCAGTGCATTGGGCGTTAATGTTGCTTGTTGTTCAAATAGAGTATGGAGGCAGTGCGAATGACTAGGCCAATCTACCTTGGTGTCATTCCAAGCAGACAACATGGTGTCTGTGGTAGACGCTGAAAGCAGCGTGTATGACGTGACCTCTTTTTCTGGATTGTCTAATACGGCCTCGGTGAGTTGAAGCAGTAGTGCCTGCAAGTACGCAATGGTTGATTCGTCAAAAAGCGACGTATCATAGCGCCAGTGCAGTTTGGTTGATGTTTGGTCATGGATGATGTGTAAACGTATATCTAGTTGGTTATCCGCATGGGTGAGTGGCGGTGGCTCACTGTCCGTAACACCGAGTTGATATATGTTTTTATGACTGGGGGTGTGTGGTATCGCGAGTAACTGCAACAAATGTGTTTCTGGCAGAGGGGTTAACTGGGTATCGTATAGTGTTTGTTTATGTACTGCGAGCAATTGTTCAAACAACAGTCCGTCGCTCAAATGTGTATGCAGCAAGCCATGCTTGGCATGAGCGGGAGCGGTGATGTCTAAGTCTATGAGCGCATGATCACTGGCACTCATTCTGGCGGTCAATATACTTAAGACTGAGTGGATTAAGAGCGGTACAGAGATCTCCAGCGCGGTGCAGTAGTCTGACAACGCCTTACTTAAATCGGCACCTAATTGCCCCTGATGTACACCCGCTTGATAGTTTTGAATTGAAGGTCGACTTCTGTCCAATGGGAGGTTGTGTGATTGTGGTATGTCTTTAAGATATCCCTGCCAGTAATTGAGTAGATGCATTCGACCGGTGTTATAAAGATTTGGCTCAGTCTCATTTTGTCTCACGCGTGAGAAATCATCAATGGAGATCGCCAAGAAGGTATCGACAAACTTGAAAAATTCCTCAACTAACACCGTCATATCTGCCTTGTTGAAGTAGGCTAAGTTATGATCTACCTGCAATTGAGTATGTGAATCACTGTATTCCCACAGCGTGAACATTAAGGGAGTCTGCTCATGATCATGGCTTTGATATACTAAATGAGCCGGCTTACCATCAAAATCTAAGTGACTATCAACACTCAAATAGCTGTATTTGATTTGGAACATATCAGTTGCAAGCGTTCGCATCATTTCCCCGAGTGGAAAACGCTGATGCCTAAAGTTACTCCTGATCCGCTTGGAAACTTGTTCACACAGTGCTTGTTGAGATTGTTCATTGTCAAACTGAATGCGCAGTGGCACCACACTGATGAAAGTCCCCAGCATGGATTTGTCTAGCTTGTCGCGCCGGTTATGTACGGGGGTGCCAATAACGATTTCATCAAGCTTATAAACGGTTGCAAAGTAATTGGCCAGTATGACTTGGTAGAGCTGGGCAATGGGGATATCTAACTCTTTGGCCCGTTCGCTTATCGCCTGGTGTCTTTGCTCTGGTATATCAGCAATTAAACGTTCACTTTTGAATACGGACTTACTTTCACTGTTGGTGTTGTAATACGGGGTTAAAAATGGTTTGGGACAGCTTGCTAACTCCGAGGCCCAGTAGTCTTTATCTTTGCGATAACGTGCACTATTTAGGTAGTTTTGCTCATTCTCAATGACTGCAGACCAAGGTTTTGTTACTGGCTCCTCGCCACTCATGTAATAACTGCCCAAGCGTTCAGCCCAGTTTGCAAAACCCCAACCATCCATCATGATGTGATGCGCTAAGCCAACATAGAACCAAAGGTCATCACTCAGCTTCAGCAGTGTCGCTTTATAGAGCTCGTTATCATCGATTGGAATAACCGTTTGGAAATGTGTGTTTAACCACTGAGAAGCAGCTCGTTGTGGGTCGTCATGATGAGACAAATCAACAATGGGCAAATCCAAGTTTCGCTCATGTGATATATGTTGTGTTACGTCTGAACCATCAAATGTGATGCGAAGGCCAAACACATCATGATTCATAACTAACTTCTTGTGCGCGCAGGTTATTCTATCAATATCAATACTGGGTAAATGAATGTAACCCCCAACATTGTAGAGTGGGCTTTGACCAAAGTTCATCTGATCAAAATAAATATCCTGTTGTATCAGTGAGAGCGGCAATGTCTCAAACTTCATGTTTTACTCTCCAAAGGTAAGTAAGTCACTTTTAGGTTTATTTAGCACAAAACCAAGCAGCAAAAGGAAACTTTTCGAAGCTTCCTGATAAGTTCTCCTATGTGCACGCGATAAAATACACCATAAACCCATTAGGATTACTCACATCAATATTATTAAAATGCTTCTGGAGCTAACAGCCATATTACACTGCTCGGGCATGATTTTATTTTTATCACCACGTGTAAAAGGCTCCAAAAAGCGCATGTGCTTTTTGATTACTGTGTCATATTTAGAAAATTTTTAGCTAATTTAACAGAACAATTTCCCGATGTTAACCCTATTATTTGAATAATTATTGAAGAAAGTAAAATCAATAAAGAAAATCCTGCCTAATTTAAGGGGTTTTCAACGAATTGAACATACATTCTAGGGCGTGGTTATTGCCGCCATTCAAATGAAACGCAACCTTAAAAGCGTGATACCTCGGTTTTTATTTCGCACAGTTTGCTACGCGTAATTTTGGGGCACCGGATTTTTATATTGATTTAGTTACAGTACGTCGCACTTAATTAAGAACACATCATACTTTTGCTTTTTTCAAAAAAATAAACCCTGAGTATAAATCATTTAGAATTTCTGCTATCAAATAATATTTTTAACGCATCGCTTAAATCCTCTTCCGGATCGAGTAAATAATCAAACACCGTTTCATAGTCATCGACTTCCAAGTACTGCTTTAACGCATAGAGTTTTTCCAGTGTTACTTTATGCAAAGTAATGGTCGTACTCTGTGCCAGTTTTCTTTGCTTGTATTTCCTGAACCGAGCAGCCAATCTGGTCCAACCTTGTGGCGTGAGGTTATTTTGCAATACTTGCTTGGCTGCTTGAAAGTCCATTTCATTCACGTCAGGTATACCTGACTCAATGGCAATTAAATCCGTTGGACGGATTTTTTCCAGAAACCCTTCCTCAACATAACTGTGCCACATTGCATCTTTATTGTCAGAGTTCTTCATTTTTGTGACTTGTCACACTTTTCAAATTTCTATTGTGTTAAAGTAATTCTACAGCGTATTACATATGTGACAAGTCATTAGCAGCATATCATGACACAATTTTTCTACTTATTAAAATGTATCTTTGAAAAAGTATATATTCTAAAATTGTCTCGGTGAGTTTGTCGCCACTTTTCTAGACGAGGCCAAAAAGTTATGTAGACTGTTTTTTGCTATAATTGAGACTGAGATCAATGCTCATTTTTATACCCGGTCACCACTGAGCAACGATAAGCGAGATAATAGGATCCCCATGAAAGAAGTTTGGCTCTCTGGAAAAGTGAGCAAAGTAACCCATCAAAAAAACAACAACCCAGCGCAACTTTATTTATTGCGGTTAGATTCAAAACGCAGTAGACGGAGCATTTCTTCCACGCTTAAACTCATCGCAAATGCCTTGGGCCATGTGAGTATTCAAGATTGCCCTTGGGAAAAAGTCAGAAGAATTCATGTCATTGCAATCAAAGAGAAATTGTTGCAATCGGGCTTCTCTCCCGCAACCATCAATACTTACCTTTGCGCCATTAGGGGGACAATGCATGAGGCATGGACATTGGGCCTAATCAACTCTGAAGATTATATGAAAATCAAAGATGTAAAATCAGTGAAGGGCTCAAGATTAAGTAAAGGGAGAGCGCTCAGTGAAGCAGAAGTCGGAAAATTACTCCAGTCTTGCAAGTCCGATGACAGTAAAAAAGGCGCTCGAGATCTTGCCATCATCAGTTTACTGTATGGGTGTGGTCTGCGCCGTGCAGAAATCGTTTCCATTGATGTAGAAGATATCTACTGGACAGAAAACACCATAAAACTAGTTGGAAAAGGCAACATTGAGCGTGTGGCCTATATGCCCGACAGTACCGCGCTTTACATCAAAAGTTGGCTTAATAAGACCCGCGGTACGCAACCTGGCGCACTGTTTACACGTATAAGGCGCTGGGACTATGTCACCTTTGAGCGCTTATCCGATCAGGCTATCTACAATATCTTACTACACAGGCAGAAAATCGCAGGCATCGAAAAGTGCTCTCCCCATGATATGCGTAGAACGTTTGGGACCCGATTATTGGATATGAATGTCGATATTATTACCGTTCGAGATGCTATGGGCCATGTCAGCGTCAACACAACTCAAAAGTACGATAAAAGAGGTACCCGAAGGTTGAAAGAAGCCAGCAAATTAATGAGTAAAGAGTAAAGAGCCCGCTGTACGATGTGTTCTTTTTGTATATACCTCAAACGAGGTCCAGTGTTAGTTCTCATTCAATAACTCAACCAACTTAATCAAACAACTCTCAACGTCCTTTTTGTTGTTCCAATCTAACGTTTCCCAATCAATGTCCGATTTTATCTGCGTGACATCTGTTGTTAGTAGCTTTCTTAACGCATCCACTGAATTTAGCTTGTTAATTTTAAAATTCATGACTGGTGCCGTGGATGGTTGATACTTTTGTACTTCGCCAGCTAAGCGCTTTTTGATACGTTCATTAATACTTTTTTTGTCATTCCCATCTAGCGTTTTTTTGTCAAAACGACGTTTGTAGGCACTCTCATTGCTAAGTACGAGTTTCTTTACTTGGATGAAAGGCTTCACTCCTCCATCCGCATAAAACTCGGCGACTGCAGGATAACGTGTCAGCACGTTGTAGTTATCATAGGCGCCCATTGAGATCCCCAGTGTACTTGCGGTCTCTCGAACGGTAAGCGCTTTACCCCCGCCCCTCTTTCGAGCTGCATTGAGCTCTTCGATCTCTAAAATAGCGTCCTCAAATGCTTTTAGTTTTCCGTACTGTGGTAAATCCTCTCGACTTGCATTTTCTTGGAATTGCTTGGTTTTAGGCAGTGGGGGACAGTTATCATATACCTTAAACTGAGCGGCACTATTTTCACCATTCGCGAAGATCAAGGCAAAGAAGCGTCTGTGTCCAGTTAATATTTGATAGCTACCATTGCCAATAGGGTAAACAGTGGGTACTTGAATAATTTCAGATATCGATATGTTGGCAGCCAGTTCAGTGATCGATTCAATCGATTGGTTAACCTTTTTCCATTCTAATGAACCGCGTTTAAAGCAGTTAACAATACACCCCTTCCCTATGAGGACTTGATCTTGCACATTGTAAATAGCTTGCAGTTGCTGCTTGGTCAGTTTTCTTTCAATCATTTGAAACGCATGCATATCGGACATAATCACAGCTGGAAAGAAACGGGGGTTTGTTTCATCTGGCTGCACTCTGTTCAAAAATATTGATTTGAATTCATAGGGCTGTTCAATAAGAATTTTGCTTGCATCCACTGAGTTCAATGCTGCTGCTAGATTTTGTTTTAGTGATATAGTGTTCAACGATTGACTTCCTCTATTAAACCTTAACTTAAAACACCTATGAACAAATGCTGTTTATAAACGATATGTACTAGGTTAAATTGTATCAAATAAGCACCCACTTACCTAGCAATAGGATAAAAATCAAAAAGTATAAATCAAAGTTTATCTGATGTTATACCTCTCTACTACTGCAGTGTCTTGTCATTAATTCAGTGTTTAGCGGACCAACGTCAAAATGAAAGACGATGCCTTACCTATTGCCAGTTGACCGAAACATAGGAAGCTAATCCTAACGTAAAATGAAAATAGGGGTACTGTGCTTATTGTCAGGTATTACCCCACAATTGCGGATAATGCCTTCGCTTTCATAAGACTGTGTACCAACACCATGGGTTGGAAACGCTGATAGAGTCAGAAAAAGAGTTTATGTTATCAAAATAAATCTTGTCTTTTTTGATATGCTTAATAAGTAATAATTATGTGTAATTATTACTCTGAATAAATAGATAGATACGGATTATATAACGGGTTAAAAACGGAAGGCATACGGAAGGCTTATCAACAAACCTTGTTAAGATGTTGATATTGTTTGGTTTAATATTTTTTATGCTATCTTAAACCTCATGGTATTTATTTCTCAAACCTTAGTATTCCACAATGTCAAACCTTGCTGTTTTTCTATCTTAAACCTAAGCAATACTCTATCTCAAACCCTAAATAGACCAACTTATACATTTGAGTGCACATGTTGCAAACAGGTTTTTCACAGGTTTGTTCATGGTTTGGTTTTTGTAATGGGTGAAATATTTCCCTTTCTATGCCAAACCTTGGTGTTTTCTATCTCAAACCTTGGGGGTGGGCGATACCTCTATCTCAAACCTTGGTGGGTGGATATTTACGTGGGCTGGTATATCTTACAGGTTTATTTTTTGCTTAATGTTCTTAAAATATCAATAATGCGCGTAATTTTAACTATCTTCCTAGTGAAACACTGATTTTTGGTGTGAGTTTTTAGGTCTTTTGGCAAGTTTAAAAATCTATCAAACAAATTCTTCGCCTTTTCTCTATTTTAAACCTTGGTACTTTATTTGTGATTTTTACGTATTGTGACTAATTCTATCTCAAACCATGGTAATTTTTGAGTGTAAAAGGCTATTTTTATAGGAAAGCGGACTTTATTTCACGTTTTGTCTTTTTGCTTAGGTTTGAGATAGAGAACCAGTCTATTGATTATGTAAAATTGAAGCTCGTTGTTCTGTGTGGGAGTTATCAGGTAAAATGGAGGGAGTGGCGTTAGCTTGATAGCCCTTTCGCCACTTTGTTATTGGCAGCCACCTGTTTGGCAAACGCATTTGATGCGTAAAGGTCAAACCGCCAATCGGTTATCTTTTTACCTTCTTTTTTGGCACTCATTTCAAATCGCTCTAATACATCCGCATTGACAAGGTCTTCCATGACTTTTTTAAACAAGGCTTTATCCTGAAAAAGATTCGGGTAAGGGTCTTTCATTGCGTTGATTAACGTGCTTAATAAAATGGTATAAGGTTTTCCAGGTGCGGCCTGTATCCATCTATGGCAGAGGCGTTTGTAGGTAAGTCTTGTGTAGTGCCTTTTAAATTCAAGGGCTTTTGTGTAGTTATACCGTCTGAAGTTCAATGTTAAAATTGCATCTGTAACCATGGGGTGAAAGCACACAAATGAGCGTGTATCTTCTGCATTACTTCCCTTTTCCGAAATCACCATAAATGGAAAGAAGGGGGCTGACAAATCAATGGAGTTGTCGATGCTCTGAATGGAGAGTATTGAGCGATTTAAAACATGAAGTGCTTCTTTTATTTCTGAATATGAATATGATTTTCCGACCCTTTTTAGTTCTTCATACACTTCATAAAGCGTAAATGCGATGCCAACAAACTTTGAGCCCGCATTGGTGCCGGTTGTTGCTTTATAGGCTTCTGCTCTTCTTTCGGTGGCGAGCTTACGCAAAACGTCTTCAATGATTTCTTCTCTAGCACCAGGGAAGACAAATGTGCGCTGCTTTTTACCGTTACTCGTGCGTTCTATATTGGCAGCGGTGACGGATACTTTCAGTTCCATGTCTTTGTAATTGGTTAGTCGTGTAAAAGCGGTTTCTTCTGCTGTGGCAGATACTAGGTACTTATTGTGTTTATCGTAAGTGAACTTCCCAGCCAAATCATAGATTTCTAGCGTGTTGCTATAATTTTTATCGAGCAAAGGGTCGAGGCCAAATGTGTCGAGGTTAAGTTGATGAGATTGTATGGGTTCTAGTTCGTTCTTATTCATTTTTAGTGCTTCACCATTTAATATTAACAACTTGTTATTCTGGCCTGCCTCTTTATATCGCTAACACGGCAAGAGAATGAATTTCTCTGTTGGCCCCACCAAAATCATCAAATCTAGTTTCTTCTTGTCAATTGGTGAAGATGCATTTAAATTGTCTATTATTAATGAATATAAGTCAAATATGCTAAGGAATTTGATATGAGTGATGAGGCGCTTAAATCCTATCTTCTCACTATTTTAAAGAAAATTAATACGTTAGTAAAAAGAGGTGAGACCATTATCACGGAAATCCCTGAGCTTGTAAGAAAATCTCAAAAGGACAGACATGATAATGATTGGTTTGAAGCGGCGCAAGTTGATGAAAGAGTTCAAAAGCGCCGTTATGGCACGACCCAAGCTGCTGAGCTGGCGGGTATAAGTCACTCTCTATTATATGCTGCCGAGCAAGATGGTAGATTACCTGAGCCTGAATATCGCAATGATACAGCGAAGAAGGTGAGAGCGGGTTACACAATTAACCACATTAATCATATGCGTAAGGTGTTTGGCACTGGACCAAAGAAGCCAGACAGTGCGTCGGCTGCTGTGATTGGCATATTAAACTTAAAAGGTGGGAGTCAAAAAACAACGACTTGTCAGCTGTTTGCGCAATACCTGGCTATTCGAGGTTATCGCGTATTGTTACTGGACACGGACCCTCAGGGATCACTGAGCTTCTTTTTTGGTAAACGACCGGATGATAACGTTCATTATGAAAATATCATTGCGCCATTTTTTCTTGAAGACGATGAAGCATTAGTTGAGGCTGGGCATCCGCCTGGTTCATCTCGCTCACTGCACTACGCGATTCAAAAAACGTACTGGGACAATATCGATATTATCCCTAGTTGTCTACAAAACCTAAATATTGATTTAATGATGCCTAGGGTTATGGATGAGGCAGAAGTGCCGTTCGTCGACAGGATTATGAAATTAAGAAATGGATTGCTCGAGGTTGGGAGTGACTATGACTTTATTATCGTTGACGGCACCCCTTCTCTCAACCTGAGCACCCTCAATGTCGTTTCGGCGTGTGATATGTGTTTCGTGCCAACACCGGCTGCGATGTTAGATTTTGCATCGACATTGCAATTTGCGGGTTTGGTTGCTGAGACGATTGAAACGTACAATGAAAGCGGCGTTTGCCCCAATATTCCGGATATCCGCTTTTTTATTACCAAGTATAGCAAAAGTAGTTATGCACAATTTATGGGTCAAATAATTCGTCGTGTATTTTCTGTTGAACGTGGTGATGTGTTGTCAAATGAGGCGCATGCTTCTGATGAGATAGGCAAAGCAAATAACTCGACTTATTCTATTTATGAACAAAATCCATCTGAGTCGGATAACCGTAAGCGTTTGAAGGTAACGGTTGAGATGTTCGATAAATTGTTTTCAGAAATGCACGATGCCGTTTGGGAAACATGTTATGCGGACTTTGATAGAGAGCCTTATGTAGACAAAATAGAGCAGATAATGGCAAATGCAGAGCCTGCAAAAGCAGAAATAGAAAACTATTCAAAGCAGTCGAGAGGAGGAAGTAGGTAATGGGAAACAAGAGCAAATACGGCAATATTGATGAATTGCTATCTTCAGATGTGAAGTCTGATGCCAATGAACCTGAACTTAGCGCTAGAAAAAGGCGTCCTTCTCCAGCGTTGGGCGTAATGACAGGTGATCGCAGACCAACCAGTTTTACTGATGGATTAAAAGCGGAAAAACAAGCCGCTTTAGATACTTTGAAAAAAGCGCAAGCACAGTTTGAAGAGGAAAAGTCTCATTTATTGCAGGAGCTTGAACAAGCCAAAAACAAAGATGGTACAAAGATCATTTTGACTATGCCGGTGACAAAGCAAAATGTCGCATTTGAAATGTGTCGCATCGATCCTCACTTGATTGATGTGTCACCTGAGAACGAACGTATACAGACTTTTTTGGATGAAATATCATTACAAGATATTTTACCTTCTATTCGCAAACATGGTCAGCAACAGCCGGGCACAGTCAGGCCCAAGGACAATGGACGGTTTGAACTGATCGAGGGCTCGAGAAGATTAGCTGCGGTTAAACTCTCAGAGCAACCATACCTGGCATTGGTCGGCAACGTACCTGATGCGGATGTTAGAGAGTTAGGCGTTATTGAAAATCAGCACCAAGACGTCAGCCCTTATGAAAAAGCAAAAGCGTATTTACGCCTAATTGAATGTGGGGAATTTCAAAACTGGACTCAGCTCGGTGCAGCGAGAGGGATAAGTTCTACACATATTGCTCGGTATAAGTCCTGTGTCGAGATTGATGAAATATTTGTGAGAATATTACCTTCACCTTCAGATATGCCGTTATCCTATGGTGAAACGATTGCTCGCTTGATAAAGAAAGATGAAGAAGGATTGCGTAATCAGGCGTCTCAGTTGCTGAGCACTCGTCAGGAAGCTCTCCACAATAAAACCGAATTGTTGGATGTAGAAGAGATTATTAAGCGATTAAAGAGCTCGGTGAGAACGAAGGCGAAAGCGCCCACGGCTAAGCGCCCTGTGACGTATAAAAGCCGCAATGGGCAAGTGCTTCTCAAACATACGATATCCAATAAAGGGACGACCAAGTTTGAGCTTACAGGGGTGGAAGATGACACCGTGGAAAAATTGTTGAAGTATCTAACGAGCACATTAAAAGTTGAAAGCGCTTAACTGTCATAGCGTATGCAATATTCCCGTCACGGGAATTTGAGTTAATTTGCACTTAAGTCTTTGATATATAGTTTTTTTGTTATTTTTAAGGCGGAATTTTTTTCTTTTTCTGCCTTCATCCACCGCTAGCATGTTGTCTCACTTTCAGTTTACAGAGCAAGGATCTGGTGCCGTGGCGGTGGGGGGATGGTGCTATAAAACGAGGCAAATACATAAACAGTTGCATGTAATTTCTGATAAGCTTTTTATTTTTTATCAAGTCAAGTAGTACAAGGTAGTTTTACAAAATGAATAAAACAATATTAGTTGTTGATGATGATAAAGGTGTTCGTATGAGCGCCAGTTTTGTACTGTCTCGGGAGGGATATTGTATTACTGAGGCAGACAGTCCTGTAGAAGCATTAAATATGCTCGGTCAAAATCAGATTGATCTTGTGCTTTTGGATATGAACTACAGTCAAGATACGACCTCTGGACGGGAGGGGTTAGAGTTTTTGCAGACGATGAATCGCCAGCATGCTGATATCCCGGTCGTTATCATGACCGCTTGGCCGAGTGTCGATGTGGCCGTTGAAGCAATGAAAATAGGCGCCAAAGACTTTGTTGAAAAGCCATGGAAAAACCCGCGTTTATTACAAGTGGTAAAACAGCAGCTGCAAGTGGGGAGCTTGCTTAAAGAAAATAAAAAATTGCAGCAACAAAACCGTGTCTTACAGGGGACCGACATTTTGATATGTGAGTCCGATGTCATGAAACAGGTCTTTACTAAAATCAATCGTGTTGCAATGACGGATGCATCGGTCTTATTGACCGGTGAGAACGGCACAGGTAAAAGCAGTATTGCCAAGTACATACACAGTCACTCGCCACGCCGGGAGCAAGGGTTGATCACGGTCAATATGGGCGCGATACCTGAGAGCCTGTTTGAAAGTGAACTATTTGGTCATGAAAAAGGTGCATTCACTGATTCAAAAAACGAACGTGTTGGGCGCTTTGAGCTGGCAGATAAGGGGACCTTGTTTTTGGATGAGGTATCGGAAATGCCTGTTGAGCAGCAGGCAAAGGTGCTGCGTGTGTTAGAGGGGGGAGAGTTTGAGCGAGTGGGCTCGAGTGTGACTCAATGTGCTGATGTCCGATTGATCAGTGCTAGCAACCAGGACTTTGCTGAGCTCATTCAACAAAAGCGTTTTAGACAGGATCTGTATTATCGTCTTAATACCGTCGTAATTCGCATCCCTGCATTGCGAGAGCGGGGTGAAGACATTATCCCTTTAGCGGAGTATTTTATTCAAAAGCACAGCCAGCGCTATGGTCGAAAAGACATTGTGCTAA
This sequence comes from Pseudoalteromonas luteoviolacea, assembly GCF_001696455.1. GTDB lineage: Bacteria > Pseudomonadota > Gammaproteobacteria > Enterobacterales > Alteromonadaceae > Pseudoalteromonas > Pseudoalteromonas luteoviolacea_C. The sequence goes on along the minus strand of NZ_MAUJ01000014.1, from coordinate 16,708 downwards.
CGCAAGAAGCGACGCTGAAGTTGCGTGAATATTCGTGGCCAGGCAACGTCAGAGAGTTGAGCCATGTGATAGAGAGAGCGATTCTTTTTTGTGAAGAATCTAAGGTGTCTGCGGATCATATTTTGATAGATACGATTTCTGAGCCTGCACAGCTGGAGGTGCAGCCTTTAGACGAAGTTGAAAGGCGCCTAGTTAAACAGGCCATGATTAAAGCCGGCGGCAATACCGCAGAGGCAGCAAGCTTGTTGGATATTAGCACCAGTGCCATGTATCGGAGATTGGAAAAGTATAACATCAAGGCTAAGTAGGGTGAATAATTGAAAAAGTCAATGCTATCTATATTCACATTCCGTATGGATTCTTTGGAGTCTTACGTGAAGTGTATGTTATGTGCTTTGTTATTATTGTCTATATCTTTTCTTGTGATGTTGGGGCTTTTATTTGATTTTTCATCATTAGCTGTCTTCACTTTGTTGGTTCTTTTTATTCCATTCTTTATTGGTTTTTCAATTAATTTTTATCGTGTTTTTATTGGGTGGAACTATAATATTAATAGTTTTATTGATACCGTGTCTGTTGGTGATTTTAGTCATAAATTGAAATCTCCATTTAAACATGGAGTCGTGGCCAGTATATATGATGAATTAAATAGACTTAGCTTTTCAATACAAGATAAAAAAGATGTTTATGATCAGAATATATTCTTAATATATCGATTGATGGAGCAATTGAATGAACCAGTTATTGTCTTAAATCATAATCACTGCTTAATACATGCAAACATACCATTTAGTCGCTTTATTGGTAAGCCTTGGAAAACATTGAGAATGGCTGGCAGTGACAAATTTGGGCTGGTGATGGATGAGCAGGGGGAATGGCAGTTTCAGGATAAAAAAAAGAAGTCCCGTTGGCAATTGAGGCAGAGTCAGTTTCAAGAGAGTCATGACTTTTACCATTTAATCATACTCATTGATATAGAAAAGGAGATACGCCAAACCCAGCGACACTCTTGGCAGCAGATAATTCGGGTGCTAAGTCATGAAATAAGAAACTCATTGACTCCAATAGCCTCACTATCTGAAGCCATGTTAGAGGATTGTCAGTCTGGTGCTGAAGTCTCCTCTCAAGCATATGCGCAAGCATTAGAAACAATTCATAATAGAAGTAAATCCCTGTCAGAGTTTGTGTCTAAATATGCCGAATTAGGGAAGAGCATAAACTTGCGTAAAAGCGTTCTCAATACACAAGACTTATTCGATAGTGTCCTCAAGCTGTTCCCTTCATATCGGTTCCAGGTTTTGGGAGAAGCCATACAGCTACAGGTAGATAAATCGGCGTTTGAACAGGTCATTATCAACCTCATTAAAAATGCGGTTGAAGCGGCTTTTGAAAATACGGCGATACAAATAGAAGTGCGCAATACTCGCGGGGTTAACTATATTTTTATTCGCAATGTAGGCCACAAAATTGTCAACGAAGACAATCTATTTGTGCCTTATTACTCTACAAAAGAAGATGGCCAAGGTATCGGTTTATTCTTTTGTAGAGATATTGTCGAAAAGCATGAAGGTAGACTTACTTTGCAAAATAGCCAAAGCATTGAGGGGGTAGAGGCTATCATTGAGCTACCTGCGAACTAAATCACCATTTCATTTCTTTTTGAGGTTGGCCTTATTGATGGTGAATAGATGGCATCCACCTGACACAAGGCCTCCTTTAAGATGCTATTTAGCTCAAGCAAGACGGTGTCCTTAAACTCTAAAATAAAAAAGTGATCGCCTTTAAACTCATGGATATTGCATTGCTGTTGAGAAAGGTGCTGCCATGCTTCCCTCTGCGCTAATGAAATTTCAATATCATCAAGACCGTGAAAAACCGAGATAGGGAAGGGCATGGTCGTTGGCGAAGCTGTATAAGTTTCAGCGATCTTAAAATCGGCTCTTAAAATGGGTAACATGAGGTTCATCATTTCTGCATTATCTAGCAGTTCCCCCGGCGTGCCATTGAGCTGCTTCAATTCGTGAATAAACTCGTTTCTTGGCAAAGTATGTATCTGCTTTTTGTGGCTAATTAAGTGAGGCGCTTCTGAGCCTGATGCGATGAACCTCAGTGGTAATCGGCATTGATACTGTTTTAATTGGCAGCACAATTCGAAAGCGACATGCGCGCCTAGGCTGTGGCCAAAAAACACATACGGTAAGCGGGTAATCTCTTCTTTATGTAACAACAATTCGTTGATCCACTCCTGCATATCTTCACAGCAGGGCTCTGAGATTCTGGCCCCTCTTCCTGGTGGCTCAATCAATACCAGCTCAATATTGTTGGGTAACCATTGAGGCCATGAAATGTAAGAGTTTGCGCCTCCTCCCGCAAATGGAAAGCAAAAAATCCGCAGCTTGGGGTTGGATATCGGTTTTGGTATGTGTAGTAGTCTTTTGTTAAGCACAGTGAAGGCCCTTATTGTCTAATTAACTCGTGTGATGTTACCGAGTGTGGTAACGCGTTTATAATTGATGTTATAGCAATTTTTATGAATTTTTCGTTTCCCCCTTCAATCTGAGAAAGGTGGTTACTTATTTTTTAAGGTGTTGATTACACTGCTTGTTTCTCAACCTCATGTTCTTTTAATGACTCACTTTATATTTTAAATTAGGTATATCTTACAGGTCACACATATGTTTTGTTGTGCAACAATTCATTATATGAGCTCTCTGCCACAGGGGCTCGTTTTATGCACTCCAACAATTTGTTTTTTTAAAGAGTTAATTCAACTCTTTATTTATTTATGATTTGTTTAATGATTCATCTTTAAATGGCCATTAAGCATTTCAATTAGGCGGTGCATCCAATTAATTATAACAACCTGGTTGCACTTTATTTTTAATTTTATAAATGTAATTTTTAAATTTATATTTGTAATTTGATTTAAGGGTTAATATATGTGTGGCAAGTCCGATAAAATCATGAGCGAAGAGGAGCTAATAGTTTGGGGGTTCGAACAAGGATATAAGTTAGCAAAGTTCGATACCGACGATGGTGTTTATATAGAAACACAAAAAGCAGTAGAGTTTTTTAGAAAAAATCTAGGCTTTATCATTGGTGGAAAAGATGTTTTTAACTACAGTTATGACGTAAACGAGTTATAAAACATCTTTAAATAACATATTTTAATTAAATGGCAATTAAGCGGATTGTCATTACTAATATATGTTTTTACCATCATCAATCAGTAGCGGCGCGAGCATGGTGTCAGTGCCGCTACTTCACATGATTATTTAGTCGGCTCTCAATGCTCTGACTGGATCATCTTTCAGTACTTTTTTCACTGGCAAGTAACAGGCAATCAGTGCAACGACTATCATGATCACACTGGCCAAGATAATCGACAGTAATTCCGGTTGCATAATGGTTTCAAGTAACTCTCTATTAAAGCGGTAAAGCAGCACAGAACCAATTAAGCTACAGGCAATCCCGACTCCAATGGGCAGCATGTTATCCATGAGTAACATGGTCACGATGCGTTTTGACTTAGCGCCCAGTGACATGCGTATCCCTAATTCGTAACGGCGTATTTGTGTTGAGTAGCTCAGCACCCCATAAATGCCAATACCCGCGAGTAAGATGGCCAACACGCTCACTGCAAGTACAAACCAAGCAATGACTTTGTGCTTGTACAGCAACTTTTGATATATGCCTTCCAAGGTATCATACTCATCAATCCGCGCGCCTGGTGCTTTTGATTCAACAAGTTGCATAAGCTGTGCCTTGGTGAGTTCGGAGCCTGGCTTTACTTTGGCGATAATGCGTAGCTGCCACATCGAAAAAGGCGTATATATTTTGATCCCTTTCGTATCATTACCGTTATGTGGGTTAAATATGTCCGCTGCGACGCCAATGATTTTACGCGCTTCACCTCGGCTCGTATAAACCAGCTCGCCTATGGCATTATTATTTCCAAACAATTGATAGGCCGCACTTTGGCTTAAAATGATAGGTCTATTTTGCGATGCGTACATATCATCTTTGGTAAAGTTTTTACCTGCAATAATTTTCTGATTGATGAGAGGGAAGTAGTTTTCATCCACCATGTTGAAAGGAAAGGCGCCGAGCTGGTTTTTATTTTCATCAAAAAACTGCATACGCCACTCTCCGGCTCTAATTGGTGGGTGGATCGCAATAGATGTCGCGTCAACCTGAGATAATTGATCTACCTCCGCCTTGATATTGTTGAGTAAGGCATTTTGTTTTTTTCCTGTGTTATAGCTTGTGCCAGGGTTAAGCGTGAAGGTAACGACCCCGTCTGTATCAAACCCCGGTGGTGTATTCATTGTTCTGATGGTACTGGTCATCAGTGCTAATGTCGCGACGATGAGAGTACAAGCTAAAGACACTTGAGAAATAACGAGGGCGGAACGACTCCATTTTGAAATCTGAAGGCCACTGCCTTTACCACTGCTTTGCAGGTTTTCTTTTAACTTTCTATAGTCGATAACGCGGATAGATAACCAAGAGAAAATAACAGACAGTACGATTGTTATGAGAAGAGAGAACAGTATGGTGACCACATCCAGTGATAATTCAGACAAGCGAGGCAGTTGATCTCCAGCCAGCTCTTGGAATAGCACAAAACACCAAGCTGCGATGATGAAGCCTATAAGCGTTGCACACAGAGTTAATATTAAGCTCTCAGCGAACATGGCCATAAATAAATGTTTTGGCTTTGCCCCCACGCAAGCTTGGATAGCCAAAGTGCGGCTTTTTTCAATCGCCCGAGACAAAAATAGGTTCACAATGTTACTGCAGGCGATAAGCAACAGGATAAGTGCACCACTAAATAGCACAATCCCGATTTTTTTCGCATCGCCGACAATCACATCTTTGAGATCTGTTATCGTGACGTTTACCTTCGTGTCTTTAAATCCAGATTTAGCGGCAGTGTCGGTGGTAAACTTCTGGCTTACCACCGACGTTAGCGACTCAGTTACTTGTACCGTGTTATTGGTGTTGCCAAGCAGGCCAACGGCAGCCAATGTGTTGCGGCCAACACTCCAATCGCTGGTGTTTAACGGTTGGTAGCTCCACGGTAACCAAATTTGGATATTACCTTCTTCTAATTGCGGTCTGTATTCGCTGAACTCTTCTTGAACAATGCCCACGACTTTGAACTTTGTGTCTTGTATTTCCACCATTGAGCCAACGGCATTGGCTTGATCTGAAAACCAAGTTTGCCAAGCTTTATAACTGAGTATCGCGACTGGCACTTGGTTATTCAGTCCTTCTTGTTGAGAAAAGTGACGACCTTGCTCCATTGTCGCCCCTAAGAGCTCTAAGTACCCTGGTGTGACATAAGCGACGCTGATTTTTGGCTGCTCTGGGTGGCTTAGTAATAGCTGCTTCTCTTGGTAAATCAGTTCAACTTTATCGAGTACTTGTTGATCTTTGTATAACTCAATAAGCCCAACAGCGGTATTGTGGGCCGATGACTCCCCTGAGGTTGTGTTGATATGTTCAATATTAACACTGACCAATCGCTCTTGATCTGGAAACGGTAAGGGCTTAGCGAGCAATAAATAGTTTAAGTTAAATACTGCAATCAAAATTCCCAAGGTCAATGCCAAGCTAAACACCACTGAATAGCTAAACTGTCTTCTCTTTATCAGGCTAAATAGCGCAAGCCTGAATTCATCCTTTATTCTGCTCATACTGCTACCTTCACCTGTTCATCTGCGAGTAATTTACCATCGAGTAGATGTAACTGTGTATTTGCCATATCGGCATAGCGAGGGTCGTGCGTGACCATGCATATGGTGGTGCCTTGCGCATTTAAATCGGCAAGCATTTGCATGACGGCATCGCCATTTTTTGAGTCAAGGTTACCTGTTGGCTCATCCACCAATAAGACCGCTGGATCGCCAGCTAACGCTCTGGCAATGGCGACACGCTGTTGCTGACCACCTGAAAGCTGGTTTGGTTTATGTGCTGCGCGGTGTTCCATTTGCACTTTTGCCAAACACGCCATGGCTTTTTCGACAATTTGTTCTTTGGCAAGTGCGGGCTCACGATAAGTGAGAGGCAGGGCAACATTGTCCAAAACAGAGAGTTCATCAATCAGATTAAATGATTGGAAAATGAAACCAATCTTTTTGTTTCTCATTTCTGCTAATCCATTCATGGATAAGTTGGAGACATTCTCGCCATCAATCCAATATTGGCCTTCACTCGGTGTATCTAAGAGCCCTAAAATAGAGAGCAGGGTTGATTTACCACACCCTGAAGGGCCTGAGATTGAGACATAGTCACCTGGGTAAATGCTAAAATTAATGCCTCGCAATGCATGTGTTTCAGTCTCTTCTGTTTCGAATACGCGTGTTACCCCTTCCATTTTTATCACTGGGGTGTTGTTCTTATTGTCTTTCATAACTGTACCTATCGAATGAGTTTGATTGATTGCTTTTTCTGCCAGCGCGATGTGTCAGACAAAATCACCTGATCCATTTCCTCTACACCGGAAATAATTTGAATGTGACTCCCGCTTTCAGCGCCAAATTGTACTTTTGTTTTCACAGCCATTTGACTGTCTTGATTGATGACAAACATTTCAGTCATCGAGTTTGCTTTTGCCGTCGCTGGACGTTCTATCATTGCTGTGTTTTTCACCATACCTGTTTCAATGGTTGCTTCGACGTTCATTTCTGGTCGAACTGTGTTGGGCAGCTCTCCTTGTAAATCTATTTCAACTTTTACTAAGCCATCATTGACCTCGGGTTCAACTCGAATAACTTCACCAATAACCTCTTGATCACCAATACGCACTCGTGCCTTTTGCTTGTTGTATACCTGACTCACCTGGCTTTGTGGAATATTTATCATTGCATTGAGCTGATCGACGCTGCCGACCAGTGCCAGCTGGCTACCTGCGATGACACTTTGCCCTAATTCAACTGGCAGGCGCTGTAATACTCCGTCCACAGCTGAGCGTACGGTTAGGTTGTCTAAACGGCGCGCAACGCTATCTAACTCACCTTGTTTCTGTTTGATAAATTCCTCATGTACTTTGATAGCTTCTATATGTACCAGTTTCAGTTGCTTTAGACGACGGCTTTCAATGTCTAAGCGAATTTTTAATTGTTCTTTGTCGAGTTTAGAGCGCTCAGCATCTAGCTGTGAGACAATGCCCTGCTCTGCGAGCTTTGATTCAGCCTGCAATTTTAGAACCGCCATTTTATGCTGAGCTTGCAGTGACGCGAGTTCAGCTTCCAAGGATAAGACTTCCCGCTTTTGATTGAGCTTTATTTGGCGCAATTTCGCTTGCTCTTGTTTGAGCTCCGCTTGTTGGCTTTTATGCTCCTGATTCAAATCTGGGTTGACCATTTTTAAAATCACATCGCCTGCTTTTACACTGGCACCTGGTTTCAAGAGAATATCTTCAATCGTGGCATTGATCTCGGCTGTTAGGAGGCGTTGATCTTTTGATTCTAACGTACCAAAGCCCTCGACATATGAGGTGAGATCACCGCGCGAGACAGTGCCAACCCATAACTCATCATACGACGCTTTTGGAGCAGAAGGCGGCTCACTTAAAATCCACAACAAGGATAATAGTAATACTGCGCCAACGGCGGTTAGACTTTTCTTATTTTTCCACTTTTTAGCTTTCTCTCGTTTAATATCCATGGTGCACTCTGTTATCAAGATTATTCATGTAAAACACGTTATTCAGCGTCGTAGCTGAATGCGTTAATGGGTAACGCCACATTACGCTTTGTGTTCGCATTGATACTTGGCGTTATTGCCTTACGTCTCTTTATATAAGAAATATGCGTGCCAATTTGTAAATAATTGATAAATAAGAGTTTTTTGTTTTTGTGGTGATGATTTATTTCCGTTTTCGAAAATTGTATTTACGTTTTCGAAAAGGAAATAAATCAAGCGTTTGGGTCGCTCAGTAGCGACTAAGGTGTGCACTACTGAGCCAGTTTCCTACTTTATAGATTGATAATCGCCTTGCCTGCCATGCGTTCACAAGGGATATTCTTTTCACTACAGAAGTTGATCATTTTATCAGACTCAATGATTTGCTCTGAATCATCTTCATAATCCACACCCATAAAGTACTTGTACCATGGCTCCATGCCCATTGCGTATAAATACACATGTTTCGCATTAAATGTGTCCACCATATGGTATGCTTGTTCTGCATTGGCACCGTTTAAGCGACGAGAGTTCTTAATGTTTTTGCTCACAATTTTTGTGTTTAGAGCGCCATACAGCCAAGTGTAAGGGGCACCGACACATTCCATGCCAATCGCTAAGATATCGACGTCACCCACCAACTTGTGAACGTGTTTATACATGTGAGAATCACAGTTAGTCGCATCGGCACCAAAGAAGAATTTCTTTCCTTTTAGTTCGATAAACCAAACGTTCTTAGAGCGTACATTTAGGTCGCCATGCTCACCTAAAAATGGAATCGCAATGAGTTTGCCATCTGGAATTAATATTTCATCAAAATCGTCAACCTCAATGACTTCAAAGCCCAGTTCTTGGCCAATGAGTTTCATTGATGGGTCGGCTAAAGAGCCACCATTATTGACAGGCACGACGAGTTTGTCGGTTTTATGTCTGAGTTGTATAAGCGTTTCTATGTTGTAGTGGTCCTGATGGTTATGCGTGATACATATATAATCAATCTTATCGGGTAGTTCACTATAACTGATGCAGTCGTCTGCATAGCTCTCACCTCGTACTGCGATCACGGGGTCCATGAGGATAGAGACATCTTGGGTTTCTAGCATAAATGATGCGTGGCCTAAGAATGTTAGTTTCAACTCATCCGCTTTGGGTTTTTGGTGCAGGCGTGTGGGTGCTTGTTCTGTAAATAGCTCGCGATAATCTAAACCACCAATGGACTCATGACGGCTGAAAATAGCTTCTATTTCTTCCGCAGGTGCGCCTTCTGTGCGAGAGCGTATGATCGTTTCGACATCTGGGTGATTAAAGTCTAATGGTAATTGAATGTGATTTTCATCCGGGATACGTGGCGTAGAAAAAGCAAATGGACGCTCTTCTACTTTCGTTAGAACCCCAAATGACACAGTCTGTAGCCCCTTATTGTAATGTTCTGAGTTGTACATCAGTTTTTCTAGGATACGATATGATGGGTTGTGGTTCATATCTAGAAATATCTCTACATACCCTTTTAGTGGATCTGGGACCAACTCATATAGGTATTCAATGGACTCACCTGATGTGTGGCTACGGATCAATTCATCCAGTGTTTTTACTGCTTCAGATAGTTCACAAATATCGGTGTACTTATTGTCTATTTCATCAAGAAAGCCTTGAATGTCTTTTACCTGATCTTCTCTTGCATTCAGGAATTCCCCTCCCGTGAGTGCACTTTCTTGCGTCGCCATAATGTGGAGTTGACTATTTTTAACAAACGACGTCATGATCCGTTTATGGGTGCTCGTGATATAGCGTGATGCTTGGACTGGCGGGATTAAATAGGACCAAGCAAACCAGTGGTTAATCAACGGTTCAAAGTAGGCATCTTCGCGTAGGTATAATTTAGTAGACATATATGTATCCCTTTTAATAATTATATTTAAATTTAAAATTAGTTAGTCGTTTGAACGCACAACCAGGCTGACACGAGGCGCAGCCCCTTATGTCAGCCTTGCATCAGTGAATGTCAGTTAAAAGTTGTGCCTATGAGTTCAAAAAGTTCTTCGTTATAGGGTTTATTAAAATCAGCAAGTTTCTTATTCACCGCCTTGGCCCTGCTTTGGCAAAGTAGAAGTTTAGAAACTGATATTCAAGGAACAGCGTCGCCACTTCAGATAGTTGAGAGCAAAACATATTGTGAAATTTCATTTCTATGATCCTCTTTAATATCTAAGCGAGTGTCGCTTGTTTATCTTCTGAGGCGTGGCTAACGCGCTCATCTGGTTTATTGGTTTGTGGCTTGCCATCTGCCATATGAATAATGTTATCGGCATAGTTGAAATACCGGTCATCATGGCTTATCACCAGCACAAACTTACCCGCCGCTTTGAGTTCGGGTAGAATTTGCTCATAGAACACCGCTCTAAACTCGGGGTCTTGATCCGCTGCCCATTCATCAAAGAGGTACACGTCTCTTTTCTCCAAATACATGACCAATAAGGCTAAGCGTCTCTTTTGCCCATCAGATAAGGACAGTGTTGAAAATCCAGCATCTTCTATCGATACTTTGTCTGATAGCTTAAGTTTGTTGAGGTATTCAGGGACTTTGTTGTCCAAATCATGTTGACTAACGTCGTATAGTTTTGGGAAAAGGTGATAATCGGAATAAATGGCAGAAATATGTTGCCTGTAGTAATCGCGATTCTCGTCCGTAACCACTTCATCACCAAAGGTGACTTGTCCTTTGTTGGGCACATAGTGCAGTGTTAAAATCTTTGCTAATGTTGATTTTCCAGAGCCATTGCCGCCCACAATGAAGTTGATTTCGCCTCTGCGCAGAGTGAGATCGACTGGGCCCAATGCAAACGCATTGTTGTGATAACTTAGCTCAATATTGCGCAATTTTATTTCGTCAAAATCAGAGGTGGTTGCTCTCTCTCCCTTTGTTTCTATCGGCATTTCATCCAATATTTTGTTGAGGTTTTTCAACGCGATATTGCCTCTCACTATTGGTGAGATAGACATAATAATTGCGCCCAGAGGGCCAGTAATATACAGCATGGCCATCACAATTGAGACTAAGGTTTCAGGCGCGATGGCGTAACGATTACTGAGAATAAAAGTGGATATGCCAATGGCAAAAAACGCTATGAGATTACCATATGACATTGCCCCGATGACCAATAGTGCGCCTTTGTCAGAGTGTTTGCGGTATGACTCTTCATGCTCTATCAGTGCATCGTGTAAAAATTCAGATTTCTTTGTTTGATTTAGTTTCAGCTCTTTGGCACCTGAGACCAGCCCTTGGATCCCAGCTTGTATATTATCGAACCGATTACGTACCTGTTGGAAATGCCGGTTACCAAAGAACAACGGGATACGATACGTCACAATCCCAAAAATAATGGTAAAAATAATGAATACGAAGACATCAAAGTTTAAGTAAACCAAGAAACCTAACATACCAAAGATAGTTGAAACGCCGATTAGAATGCCGGGAAGAGCCGATGCACCTGAAACCAAAAATGGCACATCATTAACGATGGTGGCATAGAGGCGACTTGAGCCTATTCTTTCAAGATCTTGAATGGGCAATTGGGTGATACGGGAATAAATCGAGATACGCAGTCTTTTTGTCGCCGAGTTAGCAACCTTTTGTAACAACACCATAGAGGCTGTGCGAGCAATTAAAATGAACACACAAAGCGAAAAAAAGGTAAGTGCATACTTGGGCTTATTCACCTCGTAATCAAAAATCACCACGTCATTTTCATTAACTGGGTTTAAACCAGATGTATTTCTAAATTCAATCGCCTGTGTAACCAAAGGGATGAGAAAGGTGTATGCCAAGCCTGCCACGATGCCAAGCAATATAGAGGCGGCGACGAGATTCGGTGACTCAACCAATAAAAAGTCCAAGAGCTTAGTCTTATGATGTGTGTTTGGTTTTTTTCGAGTCAACCATGTGTAAATTGAACGCATTACTTCTGTGCTCCCTTGGTCATTGGTTGAAGGCGAATAGACTGGATAGTTTGCGTATTCCCCATTGGTAAAAGCTCGGTATTGGTTAGCAAAGGAATTAAATCATCATAATGGTCGCTCAGCACATTGCCGGACTGACCTGTATTTACAAGGAAGCCGCTATCTTGCCATGCATCAAGGTTAATAACCTGACGATAGGCCGCGCCGGTCGTTTGACGATACCCTTGCTCTGGTTGGTACTTAGACACTGCGACATCCACGGTGTAATCCGACCCGCCGCTGCTCACTTCTCGGTTGAAGAGGTAATCAAGCAAACGGATTGTGCCGAAACCAGTATGCGGAAAATAAGCTTTGTATAGATTTGACCACTGCCAACTATCCATGTCATTACCCAGCTCTAGACTGATTTCTTCAATGGCTTGCTGTAGTGCGGTACGGGCGATATCAGTACAGGTTTCTGCGTTTTCAGTGAGGGCGTTATCACACCAGTGGGTTTGCCCATGATTGACGACGTTATCCATAAACCTTGGATATAGTCGACCTTGGATGGCATTTAAGTCACCAGCATGGACCATGTTGATTGGTTGTGCGGTTAATGGGTCCTGCAGTAGGTTTTGGTTATAAAACTTACGCCATACGTGATAAATACTGGCTGCTATGCTGTCTTCGTCAAATGTGGCATCCCATGTTTTGAGGTAGTTCAGCGCTTGCGCCTGTTTGGCGTTTTTAGGCGTCACGGCACGCAGCACATGAACCAGCTGATCGGCCTGCAGGCTGGTCTTATCCCCTTGCATGGATACAAAGTCTTGAACACTGAATTTACGACTACCATTGATGCTATCAGTCAAAAGTTGCTCAATTCTTTGCGCTCTATATCCCGGTGCCCAGTGGCCATTGATGAGAGAATCGAATCGGCCACTGGCGATTTTATTGTTCGCTGAAACGATATAACCACTTTTAGGGTTATAGATCGTTGGCAAGTCTGACTGTGGCAAATACCCCTGCCAAGATGTATTTTCTTGCCAGCTGGGTAATGGTAATGTGCCATCACCTAGGGCTCTCGAAGGCAGTTTTCCTGCTACTTGATATCCTATGTTGCCAGCAAGATCGGCATATAAGAAATTAAGTGCGGGGGCGCCATGTCGTTTAAGTGCATCACGAAATGATCCCCAGTCTTTGGCGTAATTGACGCGCATAAAGGCACTGTAACTATGGTCTTTAGGGTCTAGTGCGGTCCAACTCAAGGACATCGGAGTCGTCACTTTACCAATGACATCACTGATCAGCGGTCCATTGTGCGTGGCGCGGGCGTGCCATTTTACGGGTTCATAATCTGGGTTGAGATAAGATGGGAAGTCTGCTCTGACTTGGATTAACTCTTCTCTAACCATCAACTCTTTCCAGCCATCAGCCGTCTCGTAAAGCGTGTCATTTTTTTCGTGGAAACGCTCCTGGTAGATGTCTTGTACGTCAGCCGTTAATGCGGTGACACCCCATGCGATATGTGGATTTCGACCGATGAGTACCAAAGGAAGGCCGGGAATGGTTGCCCCAGAGACGTCGATATTGTGTCCCTTAATTTTGGCAAGAAACCACTGTGAAGGAATTTGTGTTTTTAGATGTGTATCATTGGCCAACAGTGGTTGGCCTGATTCCGTATGGCTGCCATCGACTACCCACGCATTGCTGCCAACCCCTTTACCGCCTAACTTAAATTGATTGTATAAATGATTGGTGAAGTTAAGTAATTGCGCTGATGCACTTTTGTCATCATCTGCGTATTGCTCTTGGACAACCACCGGAGTTGCTTTTGAGTAGTCAGGCATGATCTGCATAGCCTGATCCTCTCCTAACGTTTTAATCAGCAATCTCAATGCAAGGTCTTTCCTAAAGTTGCCATCGAGGCTCAGCGCCATCAACTTGATTTGAAGCATTGAATCATTCACTGTCCAGGTTTCTGGCTTCAAGCCCAATATAAGAAACTCAGGCGGTAAGGTGTGTTGTTGTGCTAGCCATGCATTGACACCTTGGGCATAGGATTCTAAAGAGGCTAATTCTGTCGCACTTAAGTGTTGCTGATTTTTCTGGGTAACATGATGTAGGCCCAAAGTGCGCATGAACATATCGGTTTGAAGTAACTCTTTACCAAATACTTCGCTTAAGCGCCCAGTACCTAAACGGCGTTGCATCTCCATTTGCCACATGCGATTTTGAGCATGTACATAGCCAAGTGCGAAAAAAGCATCATTATCGTGCTCAGCGGTAATCGTTGCCACACCATATTGGTCATACTCAATGAGCGTATCTTGCGTTAACCCAGGTACCACAAGGTGACTTTCGGCGGTGGGCAAACTTTGTGTGACGTACATATATGTACCAAAAATAGCTGCTGCGAAGGGCAATACGACCCATAGCATTAGCCTTAGTATGAGCGGGTGCCTTTTTCTGACATATGTAAACATTGACGACTCCTTAATACTTGCCTGCTAAATGTGTTGTTGGCTAAAGGCTAACCATGCTTACGAGGACTTTTCTATTGCCAGTAAAAGGTTCTCTACCATGGGTGTAAGCGAGGTTGTCGACCAGTAATAAATCGCTTTTTTGCCAGTCAAAGCGTATTTGCAATCGTTGATAGATATCTCTGATGTGATCAAGCAAAGCATTCTCTATTGGGCTGCCATCGGCAAAGTAGACATTTCTTGGTAAGCCGGCTTCACCGAATACGCTAAGAAAGTGAGACTGGTTTTCCTGACTGAGGGCAGAGAGGTGAAAAAGGTGAGCTTGATTAAACCACACTGTTTGATTCGTAATTGGGTGTGCTAATGAGACTTGAGCTACTTGGCTGGTGCGTAGATGGTCGTCGCTAAGCCACTCGAATTTCATATTTTGTTGAAGACAAAATTGCTCAACCTCTGCTTTGTCTTGTGTCTGAAAGACTTCTTGCCATGGTAGATCAACATCTAGGTAATTTCTGACGTACATAAGCCCTTTCGATTCAAACAAATCACGAACTTCCGGGTCAATGGCATTGTACACCGCATGACTATCCGTGATAGGGGTTGCACCTTTCGTGTCTGGTGTTTGCATGCAGCAAAACCCCAAGTGTGAGGGCCAATTTGTTGAGTATGCGGATTCATTGTGTTGTAAAATCGTCTCGTGAGCATGATATTCCGATGCGGTATATACATTGCCACGCATACGCGAGCGGGGTGTTGATCTATATTGATAAGATAGCAAAGGCGATTGGAAGATATTTTCCGTCACTTTGCCAAATTTCTTACTGCCTTGAATATCTAATCCTCGGATCAGCAATGCGCCATTGCTATCCAGTAAAGATTTAATGCGACCAGCATTTTGCTGCGCCCAGTCTGTTGCAGAGGTGGGATTCTCCGGTATTTCTAGCAGCAGCGGTTTACCCCCAATTTGTTGCAGATCGGCGCAAGTTAAATTGTCTGGAATATGTGTTTGCATTGGTTTGGCCTTATTTTCTCATTATTCTTTTGTTACAGGACTTCTTTGAGCATGGTCATAATTTGTTTTACCGCATCTTCAGACATAAACTCGTGATGATTAAAGCCCATCGGGTAGGCATGTAAATTATTGGAGTATCGCGCTTTCCAGCGCGCGATATTGCTTTGCGCACCAACATGATCTCGGTTGTAAAAGAAGTGAACCGGTACATCTTGGTTTACATGCTGGTTGATTGCTTCTGCCAGTTCGAGCTGATCATGGAAATCAATAAATGCTTTGATATCTAAGTCGCTTATTTGCCCCGCGAACTTTTGATGCATATATTCTGCGCAGAGGGCTTGATGTTGCGCCGGATCGTTACGCCACATCGCCATCGTTGCATCATCAGGCAGTGGTATTTCCATTGCGGATAAAATGTGACACATGCGGTCCACAAAATGATGTTGTGTGCTCTTCTTTAAATTCTCTGTTGAGCTATCGAACATCAATAAACTGTCTACAGGTATGTTCTGCTCAATTAGCTGTTCTGTGATGAGACTGGAGAGCGCCCCACCATATGAAAATCCACCTAGCACCAATTTGGTTTCTGAATTGGCGTTTTCTTGGATATGAGCTTGAATCGTTTGCGTGTAGCGCTTTGCTAATTCATCTAAATCATTAAATTGTACCGTATGGCCGGACATAAATGGGGCGACTAAGCCATACACTTTTGCCTGTGGCAGCAGTTGCTGCGCTAACTCTCTATACATTTCAACACCACCGCCATACGGGTGGATTAAATACAGTAAAGTGGTGGCACTCGATTGATTTAAACGGACTAAGGGGGTAGGCTTGGTATGGGCTTTTTCCCCTTTTTCAATACTCTGTGCCAGTGCGCGAATGGTTTGATGTGTCATGACTTGCTGCATAGATACGTCAAAGCCTGCAAGCGTAATGTGGTGCTTGATCTTGACCAGTGACAAAGAATCGACGCCTTGCGCAAAGAGCGGCGTAGTGACGCAAGGCTGCTCTATCGGTTTGGCAGCTTGCCAAGCCTTGATCAGCGCGTGTTCCAACGGCGTCTTCGGTGGAGAAATCGACGCGCCAGAATGCAGCTCGAAATCAACTTTTGGCAGCGCTTTTTTATCTAGCTTACCGTTGGCAGTCAGTGGCCATGTTTGCAGGACAATGAAGTGTGAAGGCTGCATATAATCGGGTAGCTGTTGGCGCAGTGCCGTGCGAATGTCTGACTCGCACGTCGTACTGTTTTGCTGTATGTAGGCGACTAAGTGGGCCTGACCATGTTGATCTTTTTGGATTTGGACAACGGCAGCATCAATGTCTGGCAGTTGCGTCAGTTGTTTTTCAATCTCCCCCAGTTCAACACGGAATCCGCGTATTTTGACTTGCTCATCGACGCGACCTAAAAACTCGAGTTCATTATTAGGCAGTATGCGCACCAAGTCTCCCGTTTTATACATACGCTCACTGGTGACATCTAACAAGTGACGATAAGGGTGTTTTACAAAAGCTTGTGCGGTTAATTCTGGCTTATTCAAGTACCCTCGTGCGAGGCCATCACCGGCAATATAAAGCTCACCAATGGCAC
>NZ_MAUJ01000013.1 GCF_001696455.1 Pseudoalteromonas luteoviolacea | reverse complement strand
GAGTCAGCCAGGAAGCAGAAGTCAGCCAGGAAGCAGAAGTCAGCCAGGATGCAGAAGTCAGCCAGGATGCAGAAGTCAGCCAGGATGCAGAAGTCAGCCAGGATGCAGAAGTCAGCCAGGATGCAGACGTTAGCTAGGAAGCAGAAGTTAGCTAAGAGCAAAAAGCAGTATAAAAAGAATAAGCCAGCGAGCGTATAAACGGTGGTAAGTTGAACTTTTTTCTAACTAGAAATACGAATTTTTTAGCTTAGTAAGGGACAACTGAGCGTCGAGTTTTGAGATGTTAGTTGTATAACTAGCATAGATATAAAAACCAACACCAATGGTTACAAAATATCTTTCAAGGAGGGCCGCCACGTATAGGCAAACATAGCATTGCGTATGCGACCGCAAGGAGTGCGGTACTGGCTTCATTTCTTCTCCCAATAAGCCTTTTCCATACTGTTATCATCATGGTTTAGTCAAACGATATTTGTTTGTATCAGGTAGGATACAAAACCTCCACACTTGGTTACCCAAGACCAAAACAGGTTTAGTTATTGTCATGTACAGCACTTACAATCAATGACAACAGGAACCTGCTATGAAAAAACACCTACTCGCCATTTTGGTAAGCCAAATTGTTGCTACGGCAGCCAATGCTGAATCTGATTACTGGCATTATGCAGATAAAGGTCGTAACCAATTGGGGCACCAAAAGGTTTACTCTTTAGATGAACCAGCTTTGCAACAAACATTAAATGCTGTTGGCGAAGAATCGATAGAGCTGGTTTTGCCCTTGCCAACCGGGGAGAAAGTGACATTTAAGCTTTTCCCATCTCAAGTCATGGCTCCAGAGCTTGCTGCTAAATACAGTCATATTCGCACTTTTACAGGGGTGGATAAGCACAACTCGGCTCACCGGGGCCATTTCAACATGGATGAAAAGGGCTTTTATGGCATGTTTAATTATCAAGGGAAGCATGTTTATATCGATCCACAGCGTAATGCGGACAATCTATATTCTGTTTACGACCGGACTGCAAAAAAACAGCGAGTCAACCCTTTGCGCCAACAGGCTCCACGCAGACACCATTTGACTGAAGCTGCCCATTACCATGAACGCGCCCAGTCTGGATTAGCCAAAACAACGCTTCCAAATACCGAAATTGTTTATCGTTTAGCTGTCGCGACGACAGGCGAGTATGCTGCTTATCATGGTGGTACCAAAGAAAAGGTTATGTCGGCACTGGTGACAATGGTGAATAGGCTAAATGATGTTTATAGCCGTGATATGGCAATCCGTTTTCAGCTTGTAGAGGGGAGTGACAAGTTAATCTTCTTAGACTCAAATAGCGACCCTTTTGACAACACAGACGCCGATATTGATAAAATCAGCGCCGTGATCAATGAACATATTGGCCTTGAAAATTATGATGTGGGCCACCTCGTTGGTACTGGCGGGGGCGGCTTAGCAGGCTTTGAAGTGGTTTGTACCGAGATAAAAGCAGAAGGTGTAACAGGGAGCGAGCAACCAGACAATGATGCATTTCATGTTGATTATGTGGCACATGAAATTGGTCATCAGCTAGGTGCTGAGCATACTTTTAATGGTACTTCAGGTGCTTGTACGGGCAATAGAGTGGGTACCAGTGCGTATGAGCCGGGAAGTGGTTCAACCATTATGGGTTACGCAGGCATTTGTGATGAGCAAAATTTACAGGCCAATTCTGACCCCTATTTTCACGCCCACTCGTTGGAACAAATGATGGCTTTTACGCGTGAAAAAGCGGGTAAAAGCTGTGGCACACACACTCCCCGAGCCAATCAACGTCCTGAAGCAAATGCGGGCAACGACTATACGATTCCAGCTCGCACTCCTTTTAAATTAATCGGCAGTGCGACCGATGTTGACGGGGATACGCTAAGCTACAGTTGGCAACAATACAATGTGGGCAGCGCATCGGACAGTAAGCAAAGTGATGGTGTTGATGAAGGTGGCCGACCTTTGTTCCGAACGTTTAATCCAACCGACAAAGCAGAGCGTACACTGCCACAAATATCGGATGTCCTGCTAGGCACGCTCAGTTATGGTGAGGCATATGCGACGACGACGCGTAAGCTTGATTTTCGTTTAGTAGCTAGAGATGGCAAGGGTGGTGTGTCAGAAGATGATATGCAAGTTTCGGTCGTTGCTAACGACGCGGGGTTTGCGGTTAAGTTACCTGACGCAAGTTCTCAATGGAGAACAAATCGACAACTAGTTAATTGGCACACAGCTGGCAGTGAAAACGCACCTGTCAATTGTACGCAAGTGGACATTTTATTATCCGTTGATGGTGGGCAACAATTTGCCACAACCTTGGCCAGTAAAGTGCCTAATAATGGTCAGTACGAGGTGGCTCTGCCTATTCTGAAAACTGATAAAGCAAGAGTTATGGTGCGTTGTAGCGATAATATTTTCTTTGCTATAAACAAAGGTGACTTTTCCATTACAAACGAAAGCGGTGCGGCGGTTAAGCCTAAGGTCACGGGCCAAAAGCCACTGACGGTTGCCGAAGATAAACCAATTACCGTGCAGCCAAGCGATTTAACCATGGCGACAGCACAGACAATAGATAGCATTGAAATCGCTGGTGGAGATAACTATACCGTTCAAGGGACCACCATCACGCCAAAAGCTAATTTCAATGGTAAGTTACAAGCACAAGTGGTGGTAAAACGTGGTGAAATGCAAAGCGATCCGTTTAACTTAAGCATCACAGTTACACCCGTTAACGATGCGCCAGTCGCGCAAAATGATACTGTGAGTGTGGAGTTTGGTGCACAAAAAGTGCAAGTGAAGGTACTGGACAATGATAGCGACCTAGATGATGATGCACTAAAGCTTACGGCGGTCAACTACACTGGAAAAGGGGTTGTGACATTCAATGAGCAGATGATTATCTACTCTGCACCAGCAGACTTTTCTGGCAAAGAGCAAGTGTCTTATACGGTCTCTGATGGGCAGGGGGCAACCGCAACGGGGCAATTGGATGTCACCGTAAAAGAGAAAACAAAGGTTACAGATCCGACACCAACGCCAGAACCGACACCTCCTAAAAACAATGACGACACGTCATCTGACAGCGGCTCTTTATGGTCACTACTGGGTGTCATGTTGCTTGGATTGAGACGTCTACGGAGTTCACGTGTATGAATAGGCAATTAAAGCGGATCGCGGCTTTCGCTGTCGCCATCTCAAGTCTAGGTGGATGTGCTGATCAGCAAAAACATGGCACATTCGATCAGACGGATTTGAAAAGCAATTTGGAGTGGGCTAAGGCTGAACAAGATTATCGCTTTTTAGTATTTGCAAGCAGACGGCTAGTAATTCCAGGGTTTGAAGACGGAGATGTAAAAAGTCTCAAACAGCAGTGTGGAATTCGCTACTGGAAAAATGAAGGAGATGTATTGTATTCAAAGGCGGAGCGAGAAAGCCGTAGTGCGAAATATCAATTCGCCAGTAAATACAATCACGCAGTGTATGCGCTGTGTAATCAGTCTAACTAAGTAGGGGGCGTACAGCCCCCTTGTGCTCCTTTGTATGGAACACGTTATTTGTTGTATCTTTGTAGGTGTTATGCAAAAAATTTTATTGATTGATGATGATCGAGAGCTAACCTCCTTGATCAGCCAGTTTTTGGTCCAAAATGGTTTCTTGGTTGAAGTTCTGAATGATGGGCGCCAAGCCGCTGAGAAAGTATTTAAGATACAACCGGATCTGATTATTCTAGATTTGATGTTGCCCGGTACCGATGGGTTGGCTATCTGTAGAGAGATCCGCCCTCATTTCGCTGGCGCAATCATCATGTTAACTGCGTTAGTTGATGATATTGATGAAGTGACAGGTCTAGAAGTCGGTGCGGATGATTACCTATGTAAGCCCTTAAAACCTAGAGTGTTACTTGCGCATATTCGCGCACAACTGCGACGTCAATCAAGCTTGCAGGAGCAACACAAAGATTTGCGCGTGGTATGCGATGGCAGTTTGCAATTGGACTGGCGTAATCGCTCAGTGAGTTATCTCAACGAAGAGGTGACCCTCTCCAGTGCGGAATTTGAGTTGCTTTGGGTACTTGCCCAATCGGCGGGAAGCATCATTTCTCGAGATAGCTTGCATCGTAAAATATTCAATCTAGAGTATGATGCCATGGACCGTTCAATTGACTTGCGGATATCGCGGTTACGTAAAAAACTTGGGGATGACCCCAAGCAGCCCCAAGTTATCAAAACCATACGAAATAAAGGGTATCTCATTGCAGATTAACGGCAAATTGATAGTGGCGTGGCTAGGTATCATGATACTGGTCAATTTGGTATCAGCGCGTTGGCTCATGGAAGATGCTTACTTTGAAATCCAAGAAGCGTCACTGGCACAGTACGAGCGTTACTTAAATCAGTTCGCCGATGATATCGAAGCGTATCTCCATACTGAGCAAAATATTGCAGATGCGGCGCTACTTCAAAGTTTACCAGTCTATGGTGATCATCCCACAGACATCCTTTCCCTACGCCAATTTGAAGATGACCCATTTTTAATTGAGCAGCTCAGTGAATTGCAATCAGGCCAAGTATTTGTTGATGCACAAACTGCCAGTATTTACATAATGCGCAGCGATAACCAAGTGGTCATGATCGGCCCTATTATTTATCAGAGTGTGCTGAGCTGGTTTGCTGATTGGTTCATGTGGTTAATGGCTTGCTTGGTCAATGGTTTGGGGGTTGTTGCATTATTGGTTGCAATGTATCGAGCTCAATTGAAGCTCAGAGCCCAATTAGCAGCGGTGCTCCCCGCTGATATTGAAAAAGCGCAAAGCCCTCAAGATCAATTAACCGAACTGTATGGATATTTGGCGTCAAGTGAGCAGCAAAGTACAGAGCAATTAAATCTGCAACGGGACTTGTTACATGGTGTGGCTCATGAGTTTAGAAGCCCTATGGCACGCATTCAATTTGCTTTAGACATGTTAGAAGATGCGGAGCTTGAGGCACAAGCTGAACTTAAAAGTACAATGCAAAATGCCTTACTGGGGTTGGATGAATTGGTCAAAGAATTGCTGTACTACGCTAAGCTTAAAGATGGCAGTACCATATTGCAGTTGCAGTCTATCTCTTGTAGGGAACTTCTCCAAGATGCGGTGGACAAAGTATCCAGTTTTTATCCCAAGATTAAATACAATATTAGCGGTGACGATTTAAATGTTGTCGCCGATCATAATCTGCTGCGTCGTGCGCTGATCAATATCGTACGCAATGCAGGACGATTTGCACAAACACAATGCCACATTTCATTGTGTGTTGATGGTGGCTATATACAGTTCTACATTGAGGACGACGGTATTGGTATCCCACCAGGTAAGCGCTCCCGGATTTTTGAGCCTTTTACGCGTTTGGATCCAAGCCGCTCGCGGGATTCTGGCGGGTGTGGGCTGGGCTTGGCGATTGCCAATTCTATCGCTCAGTTACACGAAGGTAATATTTGTGTTATTGATGGGGTGCATGAATTGGGTGGCGCGTGTTTTTGTTTGAAAGTGAAACGCTACGCAGATAAGCCCAGCGTATAAACTGGGCTTATCATGGTGGTCTAGGCAGGCTTTGATGGACGAGGCTTGCCAGATTGATTTGGTTTATTCGGATTGCGCGGCTTATTGCTAGGCTTTGACTTTGCCCCTGATTTGCTCGGCCCTTGCGCACCAGTATTGCGTTTAGGTTTGCGAGAAGGTCCCTGACGTTTTCCCGAATGGTTTTTCCCTTCACTTGAATTTGTGTGATGAGTTTTCTTTGAAGTCGTCGTTGCCTGTTCAGCCGCGTCTGCTTTGTTTTTCTTCTTTTTCGGCTTTTTAGGTTTGATTGGACGCGTATCTAGCGGTTTTTCAGGTACTGGGTTTTGTGGCTCAAACCCGGGTTCCACTGCGCGCGGAATAAGCGCACCAATAAAGCGCTCGATGCCATATAAATCATCTGCATCAGCTAAGGTGACAAAAGAGACGGCAATGCCTTCACTCCCAGCTCTTCCTGTGCGCCCAATTCTGTGCACATAGTCTTCGTAGGTGTTTGGTAAATCGAAGTTCACTACATAAGGTAATTCACTGATGTCTAGCCCCCTGGCTACAATGTCTGTGGCCACTAATACATTGACGTCGCCATTTTTAAAGCCATTTAGCGCTTTTACCCTTGCACCTTGCGATTTGTTGCCGTGAATGGCCGCCGCGCTGATGTGGTTTTTTTCCAATAGGGCGACTAGCCTGTTCGCACCATGTTTGGTGCGACAAAATACCAATACTTGTTGCCATTGCTTCTCAAGAATAAAATGGCAAAGCAACTTACTCTTTTGTGATTTATCTAAGGCATAAGCGCTTTGGATAACTGTTTTAGCGGCGGTGTTTTCGGTGGCAACTGAAATCTCAACCGGTGAAGAGAACAAACCTTGGGCTAATTCGCGAATAGGTCCAGAGAATGTTGCGGAAAACAGTAAGTTTTGGCGCTTTTTGGGCAGTAGGCGAATGATTTTTTTCAAGTCATGAATAAAGCCCATATCCAGCATACGGTCAGCTTCATCCAGTACCAACGCGGATAACTCCGTAAACTTAACCGCATTTTGTTGGTATAAGTCCAATAGCCTTCCCGGAGTAGCGATAAGGATATCGACACCCTTGCGCAAACGCATCATTTGTGGGTTGATCTTAACACCACCATAAACAACAGTACTGCGAATACGCGTGCCTGCACTGTAGGTTTCTACACTTTCAGCAATCTGTATTGCAAGCTCTCTCGTTGGTGCGAGCACGAGCACTCTAGCTTGATTTGCATGAGGTTGCTGAGAGTTAAGCAGCTGCTCAATCAGTGGTAAGGTGAATGCTGCTGTCTTGCCTGTTCCAGTTTGCGCTGCAGCCATCACGTCTTGGCCGTTTAAAATGGCTGGAATGGCTTGCTGCTGAATTGGGGTCGGTGAACTATACCCTTTGGTGTCGAGGGTGTTTAAAAGTACTTGGGATAACCCAAGTTGAGAAAAGTTCATGCATACTCTCTTTGTGCTGGGGTGGCAATGGTGTGGACCTTTACCTTGTCTATGATTGGCGATATTGCCTTGGATACGCGATCATAGCAGAGTTGACAGAGTCTGCCGAATTTAATCCAGTATTGTGGTAATTGGCTTCCATCACACACGTTTTATTTGGTGGTCTATACTTGCAATGACAGCGTGCTTATGAAGGGATTTATCATGGATATCACACAGCGGAAAGTGGCGCTTTGTATGCAGCTTACGGTGTTGGTTACGGGCAGCCTTTTCACCGGAACTTTGGTGTATATGTTGTATCAAGAGCAACAGCATTCCATCATGCAAGAATTTAGTAAAGAGTATTTGCTGAGGGTAGATTCATTCAAAGAAACGGTGATGAACAACCTCTCTTCATTACATAGTCTCGCTGTGCTCTTTGATGTTAAACCTCAAGCCAGTAAAGCTGAGTTTCGTCATGTTTCTTCTCGTATTCTCGCCACGAAGGCGGGGATCCAAGCTTTGCAATGGGTGCCACGAGTCACACAAGATGCGCGGCAAGAGTTTGAGCTAAAAAACCAGCAAAACTATGCTCAGTTTGCGATTACCGAGCGACTGCAGGGGCAGATGCAAGCTGCCCAGATACGCAAGCAGTATTACCCAGTACAATATATTGAACCCCTTTTCGGTAATGAGGCTGCACTTGGCTTTGATTTATTTTCTAGTCAAACTCGCCGAGATATTATTCAAACATCGCGGGATCTGGCACTGCCGCTGGTAACAGCCAGTATTACACTCGTGCAAGACCCTCATAAACAGAAAGCCTTTATTGCACTGCGACCGATATATGAGCATCTATCACTGACCGTTGCGGATAAACGGGACAATATTCGTGGTTTTGTGATTGGGGTATTTAAACTTAATGCATTAGTCGCGCATTCGAAACTAGGTAAAAATGAAGGGGATATCGAGTTTGTTATTGAGGATGTCACCAATGCCGAGCAGCCACAAACGCTATATCGTAATCGGCTGCAAACTCAGGGGCAGATGCAGTCTTGGCTGGACGTCTGGGGGCGTAACTGGGTGATCAGTGCCTCCCCGTCTCATCGTTTTGTGCAGAGCCGTATTTCAGCTATCCCAGTTTTAGTGCTCTTTATCGGCATGGTAATGACGTTTCTAATGTTCTTTTATGTACGACTTTTATATCGTCGCCAAATTGCGATACAGCATGCGGTGAGAATCAAAACCAAAGAATTGGACAAAGCCAATGCCAGATTACTGGCCCTGACTCAAATAGATGGTCTGACAGAAGTCTCAAATAGGCGCCACTTCGACATGCAGTTGCAAAAAGAGTGGCGGCGCGCTGTACGTATTGGTAGCCCGATAAGTTTAGTTGTTATTGATATCGACTTTTTTAAGGAATATAACGATTATTATGGTCATGTCGCAGGAGATCGCTGTTTATGTTTAGTTGCAAATGCTTTGGCGCAGTTGGCGCAGCGCGCCTGTGATGTTTTTGCTCGGATTGGCGGGGAGGAGTTTATTTTTATTCTCCCCGATACTGAGCAGCTTGATGGCTTTTGTGAGAAATGTTTAGCAGCTGTGGCTGCACTGGAAATTAGTCATGAAAGGTCATCAGTGAGTCAATATGTGACTGTCAGTGTTGGCGCATGTGCCATGCGGCCTGAAAGTAATGATGAAAGAAGCCATTTGCTTGATATGGCTGATCAGGCTATGTATCGCGCGAAAGATGCAGGTAGAAATACTTATGCAGTTAAAGGGGCAACTCAAAAAGCAATATCTACCGATTGCGCAAGGCAGGTGGGGTAATTCCCCCTGCCTCGATTTATTTAAGCAGCAGAAGACTGTGACGCTTGTGTAAACTCAGTGTCTGCCGAAGCCAAAGAATGGCTGATCAAGTAATTTAAGATCAACAGATTACAGATAAACCAAATATCCTTAATGATAAATTGTCCAGTACCGGTAAGCAGTGTAGTCATACTCAGCGCGCCAGGCGTGGTGACTAAAAATGTTTGTGTCATAACGAATACTGCACCACTACCTAATGCGGCAATAACAAATAGCTGCTTATGTCGTAAGAATAACGCGGCACCCAACAAAGCGGTAAAGAAAATATCGTAAATACCAATTATGTTAGACGCCATTTGAACTGAGAATAAGTCATATAACCAAGACATAAATGGTGAGTGGCTTACTAAAGGCTCGATGCCTTTCGCTTCTAATTCTAAGAATTTCATGCCGCCAATCCACAAGAGCACCAAGGCAACTGGGAAAAAGTTAAACCACAAGTGCTGTGAGGCGCTAAATTTATCGCGAGCAAAGAGGTAAATAGCAATGGGTAGTAGCGCAAAGTATTTAATGATCCCTTGTCCAGATCCGATAACTGGAAATCCGCCATGAGATTGGATCCAACGCGCTTCACCAAATAAAGTAACTAAAAATAGTGTTGCAACGGTAATAAGTCCCCAAAAGGCAGCAGTTTTAAAAGCGGGTTGCCTAGATACAAGTAACGCACTAATGACAAGGATAACACCGCCTAACAGTTGAGCCGCTAGGACTTCTGAGATGGCACTATCGAGCAAATAAAATTGTAAAACGGTTTGCACATAGCGGTCACTACCACCAAGCATCATTGATAACGCAAAGGTAAACAAGCTGAATGCCGTTAGACCGGTCACCAAATTAATTAGTGTTTTATGTTGCATGTGAACTCCTAAGAAATTGATTACCCTTACAGACCGCAATACCTAGATATATATTTCAAATTTTTGCTTTCTAACGGTGTGAATCTCCAATTTTAGAGAAAAAACACACATTTATTTCGGTGTAAAAACATACGAAATCAGTTAGTTATTACACTTTTGCTACTCCTTTTATCTGATTTATAGATTCTTGTCACACCACTTTGTATTGTGTGTTGTGATAACCTCTCGCTCATAGGAATATTTCATTCCTGATATCTGGACAGCTAGGTATCGATAATCTCTATAGTTTGAATCATTTCAGATGATTTATACACAAAGGCAAAGAAAGGGTAATTTGATAATGTTGAAACACTGTCTTGGGCGGGTAACTCAATATGCGGTGATCGTTTTATTTGGGTTAATTTCGCAAACGATTGCAGCAGAAGAGTACCGTGTATTGGAGCGTGATGTTGCGGCGTCCATTGTTTTTGATGGTCAGGATGACTACGCTGAGTTAGTAAGCGAAAAGAATGTTGATGTTAAAGGGAGTTTCACAATTGAAGCTTGGGTTAAAGTTGACCAAGTGACGCATTTCGCGCGTTTACTCGATTTTTTCAACCAAACAGGCCAAGACAACATTATTTTTGCCACATCAATTGCCAAAACTGGTAAACCTAGATTCAGCGTATACCGTGACGGTCACGAGACTGTGGTTGATTCGCCAAAAGCATTGCCCATTGGTTATTGGACACATTTGGCTGCGACTTTTGAACATGACAAGAGAACAGCGAAACTCTACATCAATGGTGAATTGGTTGCGACTAACAGCAATATGAATCTGCCTAGTACAGAACCGCGCCGTCATCGCTACATAGGGCGCAGTGCTTGGAATGGAGATGCGCTATTCCAAGGGGCTATTCATGATTTTAGAATCTGGAATACAGCGCGCACGCAAAAACAACTCAGAGCAAATAATCGTGCCGTTTTGAGTGCAATCACCCCTAACTTGATTGCTAATTACCCATTAAACGAGAAAGATATTATGGGTGGTAGCGTGATCGACCATGCAACAGGAGGTGACTATATGCACCTTCATGGCGCCCGCGTAGGCACAACTCGCACCACATCTGCGGATTATCCATTTACCGTGCCTCAGTTGAGCGTACCGCAGAACTATCGTGCTGTAACGGTGTCTGGTTTACCAAAAGGTGTGAGCATTAAGGGGAACGCATTATTGCCAAAGAAAAACAAAAATGGCACCTATATGCAAGTGGTGGATTTAAAAGCACTACAAGATAACGCACTGCTACTCAATATCCCACAGGGTTTCTTTGGTAAATTTGCACTGCAAGTTGAAGTTCATGCCGGCAATGTGCAGCCTTATTCAGTAAAACCCGTTCAACGCTATGATTTTGTGTATGTGGTACCGCCAAAAGCCGATGATTTGTTATTTGCGAAAAGCGGCAGTATTGATTTTGGTGAACCCATTGAGCAAGTGACGCATCATAGCGATATTTATTGGGGCATTAATAAGCGCGGTGTTGTATTCAGTCGTTCAAAAAACACCGACTGGAAAGTGGATACTGATGTCGACCAAGGTATGCATTTTGTCAGTATTGGCAGTGATAAGGACGGTGGTATTTGGGCCGGTACAGATGATGGTCGAGTATATTTTCGCGATCGCTTCGATTCTCCTTGGCAACAAGTTGATGGTTTCTTTCCGCAATTGGCGGTTCAGCCAAATGGTTATGTTTGGGCTGCGGCGACAGGCCAAAATGGTGAAGTTTATGTGAGAAATGGCCTCAAAGGAGAAATCAAACTCAATGGTAAGAAATCATCAGGTGATTGGTTAACTCAAGATGGGTTTATGAAAAAGCTCGCTGTGGGGGCCGATGGTCAGGTTTGGGGCATCGATTACGCAGGGTATGTGAAAAATCGTTTTGGCATCTCAGCGCCTTGGTACTTTACCCCTTCAGACGCGTTTGATCCGCAAAAAGCCCAAGGATATGACAGCAATGCGCCATTTGATCCCACCACAGATGTGTTCGGCGATACCAGCAAAGCAGTGCCAGTTAATGATCCAAATTATATTCCAAGCTACGGCGGCGAAGGAGAACTGAGTGCCAAAGCTAAAGAAATAGCGGTGGATAATGACGGACGTGTTTGGGTGGTGACCGAAAAGAATGATCGCTATGTCAGAGGCAGTGCAGATCAACCTTGGTATTTGGTAAAAGGTAAGTATCGCGATATCAAAAGTAGTTTTGGTGTTGGTAAAGCAGTGCCACTGAATGTCATCGTTAACCCAAAAGTTGCGCAGGATGCGACGGTGACGATTTCTGGGTTACCGCATGATGTCGTGTTATTAGATAAAAACAACAAGTACTTAATTCAAGGCGGCAGTATTGATCTTAATGCCAGCGACGCAACCGGATTAAAACTTGATGTCAGCAATGCGCACCACGACTTTTACGTCAATGTTGAATTGACGGCGAGTTATGACGGTAATTTTGTTTCATCTCAACAAAAAGTCTTTATTGATGATGCTGAACTGGAGCGCAGTGTCAGCGGCGGCACTGTTTTTCAAGTGGCGGATAGTCGGAAAAACTATTCGGTTGAGCGAGTGGGTAACTCTTTGGTGCTTACTTATCGCTACGATCCGACTCGTGTAACGCGTTTACTGATGACCGACGTTGACTACATTCGCTTTACCGACAATGTCGTAGCGATAGCCGATTACTACAAGACATATCAATTGCCAGCGTCAGTCAATACCAGTCCGGGCAATGTGGTTTTGATTGCCGGTGTGCCTGCTGGGGCGGTTGTAAACAACTCAGTGGCTATGGGTAATGGCGTATTTGCACTGATTGCGGATGAAATCCAGTCCGGTGCCTTTTCAATTGACTTTCCAACCGTAGAAGTAGACAAAGCCGTTGAACTCAAAGTGGGTGTCACCGCAGAGACTTCGATTAGTAAAGAATTGATTGGCGGTGCCCGAATTAACGGCTATGCGAATGCAAAAGCCTATGCCGAGGCGGATGCAGAACTGTCTTTCTCAGTTGGCCCTGATGGTGTGAACGCTGAAGCGCGAAGCTATATTGGCGCAGGCGCAGTGGCGACCGCGGGAGGCTCTGTGGAAGTGGATGGCGTTGGTTCTGCATCGCAGGAGTACGGTGTAGAGGTGACCGTTGACGCTGAGATTGAAGCACAGCTAACCGTAGATAAAACACAAATTTCTCAGCATGTTAAGTTAGGCACGCAAGCAACAGTGTCGGCGACGAGTACGTTAGAAGTCGAAGTGGACTTTGTGCCCGGTACAAGTGCGACCACCGAAGGCACAGCTGCACTGTCTGCTTATGCCAATGTCGAAGGTGATAGCAAGTTATGTTATGGCGACGGGTGTTACGGTCTTTCGGGTTCAGCGGGGGCTGAAGCGGGCATTATGGCCACCGCTTCTGGGTATGCCAGCGGTTCACTGGCAGGTGTTGGTGGTAATGCCGAAGGTGGCGTTGAAGCGGGCCTCGGTGTGGGCATCAACGCAGGTGCCACAGCGGGCTATGAAGATGGTGAACTGACAGTGGGTGTCTCTGGTGAACTGGCTGTTTTAATTGGCCTTGATGTGGATGTCAATGTGGTGATTGATACTAACTCTGTGGCTGATACCGCAGATCTCGTTGGTAATGGTGTAATTGGTGGGTTGGAGGCGGTCAATTCAAATATGTTGACTGTGAACCAAGCCGTTACACAATATTATGTGCCAGCCATTCGTTTTGTACAAACCAACATGTTGCCACTCAATCAGGCGATGGGACAGTATGGTGTCACAGCGCAAGAAGCGGTGTTTAGTGGCATAATCAGTGTTGATGATGCGGTTAATAACTATGGGGCCAAGGCGCAAGATTTTGCAGGTACTGCCTTTGATACTGCAAAAGATAAAGCGGAAGATACGGCCAAAGATGCTTACAATGGTGCCAAACACTTCATTTGTCATATTTTCTGTTAATACAGGCATGACGAAAGATTTATAGAGTAAAACGCGGCTTAGGCCGCGTTTTTTACAAGTGTGTTTCCCGTGGCATCACTGATTCTGGTGGGTAATCAACAAGCAGCGCTAAGAGTGCATCAATTGTTTGGCAAGCTGTTTTTTCTTTAATGCGACACACATACTTTTCAACCGTTGTAGGGGATAAGAATAAGTACTGTGCAATTTCAGCGATTGTTTTTTTCTTTGCAAGTTGTTGAGCAATTTCTAGCTCTCTGGCTGTGAATTCGTGGCAATAAATACGCGCCATTGCATTCATTTGTCGTTTTTCTGCCCCGTGCTGAAAAGCGCGTGTTACTGCAGTTTCAAGTGCAATTAAGTCTGGCGGTAAATCAATAAAAGGGAGTGATGAGCAAGTCGATGAGTACTGCTCTGAAAACAGCGTGTCGTGAGATTCGATGATCACCGCTTGCATTGGACTGTGTTGCACCGTTAGTTGGCGAATCGCCTTGGCATAATGCTGCACCGAGCCATTTAGTTGCATCAATACGCAGTTTGGCTGTGTTAAGTCTGCTTGTGCAATAAAGTCGTCGACCTGCGAGAAGTACTCGGTGGTAAAGCCTTGAGTGTCTAACCACTTTTGCACAGTGCGATCTAAATTTTCAGAGAGGATGTAAACTGTATTAGGGGGCATTGGCCTGCGGCTCATTGATTGGCTTGTCACTATACTGTGCTAAGATTGCTTGATATTCGCCAGTTTGTTTTATTTTATCTAAGCCATCGTTAAAGATACTGAGTAAGCGCATAGTGGTCGGGTTGTTTTTTAAAAACAACAAATGCAACGTCCCCGTCAGTAAGGGCTTAGGCAGAAATGTTAATGCTGACTTTTCCTCAGGGTAGCTGTGTTCCAGCATATACATACCGGGTAATAGCCCAATCGGAAAAAGGTCAATTCTCCCTTTTAGGAGCATAGAGAAGTTTTGCTCATCCCGGGTCATGATGTTTACATCTAGATCACCAGAGTTGGCCAGTTGCCAAAACTCATTGGTATAGCTATAACCCCTTGTTGCCCCAATTCGATACTTTTCAAGCTCTTCCAAGTTGTTCCAAATTGGCACGGGGTTGTTCTTTTTTATAAAAAAGACCGCGGACTCTTCGTAAAGCGCGGTGCTACAGGCAAAATGTTTCTGTCGCGAGTCTGTGCAGTACCAAAATGCCGCTGCGTCATAATGCCCTTTTTTAGCTTCCATAAAGCTGCGTGCCCAGGGCATAAAGTGAAACTGAACACGAATATTATGCTTGGCAAAGGCCGCGCGAATGACTTGGGGGACTAACCCTTGGTGTTTGAGTTTTTCTCCTGAGTAAGGTGGATATTCACCAATCGCGATGGTGAGTGTTTGGGCACTCACATGGCTCACAAACAAAAGTGCGAAAAGTATGATAGTAGTGAATGCTAAGTGAAGTGGGCGTTGGGTCATAATAGTCATTACTGCTTGTGATCGGCTATTGTGAATGCGGCATATCGGACAATGCCTCCAGCAATTCTTGTTGTGTAAACGGCTTGGTGAGGTACCCCTTCGCGCCCAGTTCTTGGCATTTTTGTTGTGTGGCTTCAAAGGCATCGGCCGATAACATGATGATATGAGGGTGTGAGTCAAGCGACATCGTATTGATCAGCGCAAGTACTTCATAACCGTTCATTTTAGGCATGTTGATATCCAATAATATCAAATCAAAGGGGGGACTTTTGCTAATTACTTGCAAGGCTTCATAGCCATCGGAAGCTTTTTCAATATGGTCGCAAAACGGGGTAAGCATCTTGCTGGTAATGACTTGGTTGAGTGCATTGTCGTCGACAATCAAAATGCGAGGAATCGAGCGCACCAATGGGGACTCAGTTGCTGTGGCTTGTTCAGCCTGATGCGTATGGGCTTGGGTCGCTGGCATTGAAATGGTGACATGGGTGCCAACATCCACTTCAGAACTAAAATTTAAATCATAGTTGAGTAGTTCACAGAGTTGGCTAACCACCTCTAGGCCTAAACCACTGCCACTAACCATGCCTTCGTAAGACGTATCCTCTTGTGTGTAGGCTTTAAAAATGGCTTCGATATCTTTGATCCCAACGCCCGTATCTATCACCGAAATGGTGCAGGTATCTTGGTTAAAATCGGCCTTAATTTCTACGGATCCTGTTTTAGTGTATTTTATGGCATTGCTCACCAAGTTACTGAGCACCTGAGTGAGCCGTACTTTGTCGGTTTTAACAAACATGCCCGAGACCTTATCCGTTGCAACTTTCAGTTCGAGTTGCTTTTCGTCTGCGGCAGCATGGTATAGCTCTTTGATATGAGCAAACACGTTTTCTAAATCAACTACTTCAATGCTGGTGGAGAGCTTTTCTGCGTCCAGTTTGGCAAGGGTAAGAATATCATTGAGTAATGATTGTAACTGTTCGCCGCAGCTCAATATGGTACTGATATCTTGGGCTATTTTATCGTTGACTACAGCGCTTTTGAGGGTCCCTGCAATCCCTAAGATCCCAAACAAAGGAGTCCGAATTTCATGAGACATGCGGGCAAAAAACTGTTCTCTGGCTTCGAGTGCTTCAATAGCGCGTCGCTCACTTTCTTTAATTTCCGTGATATCGGTATGAGAGCCCACCATACGAACAGGTTCACCTTGTTCATCGCGAATAATCAGTCCTCGACACCGGATCCAAATCGTTTTACCTGTGGCGTGGGTATAGCGTACGATTTGATCATACGGGTGTGATGGGTCGGCTTTGTGTTTTTCAAAATTGTCCATGGCGAGTTTTAAATCATCTTGATTGATGATGTGTTGCCACTCAGAAACTAAGTGCTGCTTGGTGCTTGGGTCATAGCCTAATGTTTGCCAAAGCTTGGGACTCATCCACTCTTGAGCTGGGTTTTCTAAGTCCCAGTACCAAAAGCCATCCAAAGAGCATTCAACCATAAAGTTGAATATCTCAGGGCTTTTTTTGATTTGAGCGTATAGTTCCTTTTCAAGTCTGTGCACAAGACCCCTCCAACGGCAATTAAACTTTTAAGCACGGTGCAGGCTTAAGTATAGTCATAACATACTTTTACTGCGCTAGTATTGCATGATTTATATCCAGTTTTGTGGCAAGTTAGTGAACAGTTTGCGCACATCAAGCATACTACGTGACGTATGCTTTTTTGACTTGTGAGGGAAATAAAAGACAAAAGCAAGAACAAAGACGCGAATTGCCATATTAATATCATTTTTCTCTTGTATATTTTATCTAGTTAACGTATGCTGGCTGACTTGCTTGTTTGACTCAATTAAATAAGCAATATTTATGTCTTACCTTGATCCAGTCAGTCATAGTTTTAAAGTTAGCGCCTTAATGCGTCTGTCTTGAAATTATCAAGTTTCTAATCATGTAACAACATGATTCCATTGAGCATCGGTTTGTGATGCATCTATTCAGCAGACCTTAATAAGGCACCATGTAAATCAATATTGATCCGCGTTAAAACGCGATGAGATATTAAAATTAATTTATGAGCGTTTTATTATGTCTTACTTATACCAAGGACAGCAGGTGGCGATCACTTTGCCGGTCCAATCAATCTCTATGAACAAATGCCGCATGGCGGTAAAACATCAAGATGGCCTGAGCTATATCGCGTTTGAAAATACAGCGGATGCAAAAGGGTTTTTAAGCTGGTTAGGTAAAGTTAACTAACCAGCGCCGATCTGATGCGGCATGTGGCATGCTTCGTCAAAGGATCCATGTGCGTGCGAAGAGAGGTCTCGGGCATAAAACCGATATGGTAAGTGACGAGATTTCCCTGTGAATCGAGTATAAACAACTGTGGTGTGCTTTTACTCTCCAGCAAGTTAGCCAATGAATTAGGTAAACTCGTCATCGCAAACTGCGATTGATACTGTGCCTTCAGCCTTTTAAGCTGGCGCTTTTGTGCGCCAGTTGCCATCATTAACACCGAAAACTTTTGACAATCTTGTGACTGTGCATCGTACATCTGTTGTAGTAGTTTGTGCTGCTTTTTACACCAGCTACAATTCGGCTGGATCAGCATGAGTGCCAACACCTGACCTTGATAGTACCCTAAAGAGTCAGGAACGTGCGGCGTTAAGGGTGTGAGCTCTAGTTCGTAAAAAGGACTCGTGGCATCACTAAAAAAAGATGCCATTAGCAAAGAGAGCATGGTTAATGCGTGTCTAAAAGTCATAGTCGAAGCCGACGTAAGCTAACCTACCGCGCAGTGGGGCGTATATATAAGTGACGTCATAACCCCCTTCATTATCAAACATGATTGGGGTGTCTTCATCGGCTGCTTGATTGTAGTCAAGCGCATTATTGATCCCAAAGTACAGTGCAACTTGCTTGCTCAGTGCATAGGTCACTTTAAAATCGAGCAGGCCGTAGCTACCTACCTTGGTTTCTTTGGCCTGTGTGGCTTGTTGATCATTGAATGCCGCATAGCCGTAATCGGCCAGATCTCTGCTGGGGACAAACAAATAGTTTGCACTGAGGCCCCACTCGTTCAACTCATAATCCACATTAACACTTGCGCGCTGCTCAGTGGGGGCGATGCCAAATGAAGACTTAAATACATCGTTGTACTGATAGGTTTCAAAGCTGCCGCCTACTAGCAATGATGGGGTAAGCTGATAACTCATCGCGAAATCCCATGCCAAGACCTCTGCTGGTTCAGTCAATTGACCCAATACGGGTGTGCCAGCGGCATTATGCGTCAGCGAGGCAAGGTTATCGACTTGTGTGTAGGCAATAGACAGGGTTGCATTCAGCTTGTCGGCAGTGTGACTGAGTGAATAGTTGTAGCCGAGCGAACGTTCCACATCGTGTACATTTACTAGGTAGCCTTTCTCTGCATCTAAAATGCCATGGTCACTTTCGAAAAATGACAGTGGCGCTCGATAACCTTGGCCTACAGAAAAGCGTGAGGTCCAATTCTCATGATGGAACCAACGGACATCAAGGCGCGGTGATACCAAGGTTTCATCGATCTCATCACCAATAGCGTGATTGGCAATAAAATCCGCATTGATTTGATCAAACCGTATGGCCAATGCCAGTTCAAAATCGATAGATGGCGTGTAAGTATCTTGTATAAAGAAGCCAGAAACGGTGTAATCAAAGCTATCTGACATGTAAAGCGGGTTATTTGCCAGTGCCTCGGTATGGCTACGCATGGTTTCATCGCGGTGATCCACACCTACAGTAATCAGGTGTTGACTATTCAGCGTGTAGTAGAGCTTTGCAGCTGCAAACTGCATGTCATCTTCAGCATAGTAATCGATGCTTTCGTAAAAAGAGTCTTGTATATGTTCAACATTGGCATAACTCACATCCAGCGCGAGGTTATCATTGAGGCTGTGAAGTAGGGTGAATAGCCATTCTTCGCGCTGGGTATCAACCCACTCTGCGGTTTCCCACGGGTTGCCAATGTAGCGATTTCGCACATCATTATCGACAAATAGATTGTCAGCTTCTCCCTTGCTTACGCTGGAGAGTGTTTCTGAAATGGAGCTGGTGGTATCTCCAATAACCGGTCCGCCAAAGACCTCAGATTGGCTGCGACTGTAACGGGTCTTGACCGTCGTATCTAGAGAGAAATCGTGAGTAAGTGTTACTGCCAATGACTGATTATCTAATAGTGGGGACTCACTTACACCATTGTTATCACCATCAAACTGGGCACGACTGTCATGTTGTGCGATGACACTAACCGTACTTTTCTCATCGTCGCTTATCCCCATGGCAACCATGGAGAGCTTACGGTAATCCTGATTGCCATAGGCAACGTCTAACTCTGCGCTATTTTTGGTCGGCTTTTGAGAGACCAAGTTAACCGTCCCACCAATGGCTTCGGGCGCAGTGAGTGAAGCGCCCGCACCGCGTGCGATCTCTATGGTTCCGATACCGGCAGTTGCAACGCTGTCCATGCCATAGAATCCAGAGAGCATCGTGTGCAGGGGGATACCATCAACCAATACATTGGTGTGCTCACCTTTCATACCATTGATCATAATGCGTTTTGCACCACACATGGAGCATTCATTAGAGACCCGAATACCCAGCGCTTTATCAATGGCCTCACTGAGGTTTGCCGCTTGCATGTTTTTTAGCTGCTGGGCATCGATAAGCTCAGTTTTAGCGATGCTGTCTTTTAGGATGCCGCGAGCTTGTAATCGTGACTGCACCCCTTGAACCTCAATATGCTCCAAACTTTGTTCTTGGTTTTTAGCATAAACGATTGGTGATGCGAGTAAAGTTGTGGCGATAATGGCTTTAGATAAATACAGGTTAGAGTAATTCACTTCAATTTATTTTAATGATAATGATTATTATTAATGTTATCGCGTTGTGGTTCTGAACTTCAAGTAATAAATTATTTAAAGTTTGGTTGAAATATTGCGTGAGTAATTGGTGAGGAGTAGGGTCTAGTTAGGGATAATGACTAAAATAAACATAATTTTACCGCACTGATAATTGGCGCCCAATGCTGATCGGACCTAAATTTACAGAGCGGATGTGACAAAAAGGTGAATTAATGAATTTTCTAGCTGGGCTCACAATACGACAGAGACTGTCTGTTGGTTATGGTGCGATATTGTGCTTGATGATATTGCTGACGGGAATTGGGATCAAAGACGTTAACTTCATTGATGACACCTTGGCACAAATGACCGACGTCAACTCGGTGAAACAGCGCTATGCCATTAACTTTAGGGGCAGCGTTCACGACACCGCCATTGCCATTCGGGATGTTGCGATTACCAATTCAACCACTGAGCTCAGTGAGTTTGAGCAAGAAATCATGCAATTAAAGCGCTTTTACGTGGAAGCAGAAAATAGCATGGCGCAGATGAAGTCGCGAGGGGTGCCATTCAATGATCAAGAACGCCGCATTTTGAAAAGCATTGAAGACATTAAAGTGACGACACGGCCGCTTGTGGAAGAGATCATCGCACTTAAGCGTGCAGGGAAAGAAGTGGACGATATGGTGTTGCATCAAGCGCGCCCGGCATTTATCACTTGGCTTGCACGCATCAATGAATTTATTGACTACCAAGAAGAAGCAAACCAATTGGCGACCCCAGAAGCGCGAGATGTAGCAGGCGGGTTCGCACAATTTATGATTGCTGCAACCTTGTTGGCGATTGCTGTGAGTGTGTTTATCGGGCTTATGATTGCAAAAAGTATCAGAGAGGCACTGGGCGGTGAGGTCCGCCAAGCTGAGCGTGCATTGTCGTCCATTGCGCAGGGAGACTTAACCCAGCATATGGCCACTGATTACCCCAACAGTATGTTGGCAAAGCTGTTTGAAATGAAATTACAGTTAACCGAAATTGTTTCTAATGTCGTGGGCGGTGCATCGGATCTAGCAGAGCAAGCTAAGGTTGTGTCATCCGGCTCAGACGATATACATGCAGCGGCTCAGCAACAAGCGACCTTGACGCAACAAACCGTTGCCCGGTTGGAGCATTTGCGCAGTAGCATCGATCACGTCAGCGAGCTGACCACCAAAACGGAAGAAAATTCAGAGTCTACCGTACAATTTGCAGATAAAGGGCGAGACGCCATCGCGGCAAGTGCCTCCGAAATTGTCCGTATAGCCGACACTGTTAATGCCACCGTGGCACAAATTAAAAAGTTAGAAGCCAATACTGAGCAAATCGGCGGAATCGCCAATGTGATTAGTGGGATTTCTGAACAGACAAACTTGCTCGCGCTCAATGCGGCAATAGAAGCAGCTCG
Source organism: Pseudoalteromonas luteoviolacea (assembly GCF_001696455.1). GTDB lineage: Bacteria > Pseudomonadota > Gammaproteobacteria > Enterobacterales > Alteromonadaceae > Pseudoalteromonas > Pseudoalteromonas luteoviolacea_C. The sequence continues at coordinate 92,311 of NZ_MAUJ01000013.1, read as the reverse complement.
TGCCGGTGAGTCTGGACGTGGATTTGCTGTGGTTGCGGATGAAGTGAGGCAGCTTGCCAAGCGCACCGGCGAAGCGACCGCACAAATTGAGGCCATGATCGGCGAGATCCAAAAAGAAACCTCGGCATCAGTAGAGGCCATGGAGCAAACACAGCCGCAAGTTGAAAATGGTAAGGCCCTTATCCAAGAGGCAACAGAGCTATTGCAAAGTATTGATGCGCAAGCCAGTGATTCACTGCAGCGGGTACGTGAAGTTGTGCAGGCCAGTGCTGAGCAAGTCAGTGCAATTTCCGAAGTGTCTGATGCAATGAGTTCAATTTCTGCGATGTCAGATAATGCCATTGAAGTGACTGAAACCAATCGCAATGCGACCCAAAAATTAGATGCGTTGTCTGCGGGGATGCACAGTGCAATTAGCTTTTTTAAGGTGCGCTAAATGCTAGTCACTGATTTTAATACACACTTGGTATTTTAAAAGGCAGTGTGCTAGACGTTAAAAGGCGTATTAAGAACTAAAGTCTGAGTAAAGCCGTTAAAACGATATCGTGCGGAGTGTTAATTCATGTTTCAGCTAGTTTATATCAGTAAAGCAAAAAAGCGTCATACAGAATTAGAACTAGCCAAAATGATGAATAAATTTCGCCAGCGCAATGTCGCTAACGGAATCACAGGCCTGCTGCTTTATGATGGCAGAGGCACCTTTATTCAGCTGTTGGAAGGCAAAAAAGAGGAAGTTCGGGCTCTGTTTGAAGTGATATCAAAAGACCCTCGTCATGAGCGCATCAATAAATTGCACGAGCAAGCTGTACCAGAGCGGGTATTTGCTCACTGGAAAATGGGGTTCAAGTGCTTAAATAGTAAAAAGATGCGCGATGAAGACGGGTTTTCGGAGTTTTTAACTCAGGACGATAAGTACGCATTTTTGCAAAGTCACCCGGAGTTTTCGGTGCAGTTACTTTGCTATTTTAAAACATGTTGAGTGCCTGAGTAAGTGCCACTCAATAAAATAAGGCGTCGTGTGTATGAACCATCTCAGTATTGCTAAACGTATCTACCTAATGGCTGCGGTGCAACTTGGCATGCTTTTGCTCGTCAGTGCCATTGCTTTGGTACAAATGGCCAAGATAGGATATGAGCTAATTGATATTGCAGAGGAAGATATTCCATTGAATAACTTTCTTACGCAAATCACCGAACATCAACTAGAGCAAGCCATATTATTTGAACGATTACTGTTGTATAAATCTTTGTCAGACAGCGGTGCACCTGGTTATGACAGTAAAGTACAGCAACTGTCTCAGAAACTGCTCTCTTCGATGACAAAAGTGGAAAAAGAAATTGACGACACCACGGCGTTTTCAGCACAAGCCATTACGATGGCGCATTCTGAAGAGGCTGCCAGCAAGTTTCGCGAAGTGCAGCAAGAACTTAAAGTCATCACAAAACACTATGCTCAAGCCACCCAAGATCTTAAGCAGCTGCTAAATCAACTGCCCAATCAGACCATTTTGGAGCTGATGCCAATGGCTAAAAAAATTGAAGCAGAAGAAGATCAACTGAAAGAGGAACTCATCGCGGTACTGGCAAACGTACAAGCGTTTACGCAAAAAGCCACCTTAAAAGCAGAGCAAGACGAAATTTTAGCGATCAAGCTGATTTCGATTGCAGCGATTGGCGCATTACTCGTGGCACTGGCGGCGGCCTTTATCATTAGTCGCTCTATCACTACCCCAATCGACGGGCTTATTGCGCGCTTGAAGTCGGTGGCAAGTGGAGACGGTGATTTGACGGTCATGTTAGATGAGTCGGCAAAAGACGAAACGGGGGTGATGGCGCGCGAGTTTAATAAATTTATAAGTGGCTTGCGTGCAACCATCATGAGTACCAATGATGTCGTGCGCAGTTTAGGTGACTCGTCGGAATTAGCGATGAGTGTGATGCGTCAAACTGAAAAAAGTGTCACGGAGCAAAAAAACCAGACCGAAATGGTCGCCGCTGCGGTCTATGAGATGACCACTACAACCCAAGACATGTCAAAAAGTACCGCACATGCCGCAGAAGCCACCGCGAAAGTACGTGAAAAGGTACAAACGGGCAAACAAATCGCCACCCAGACCAATCAAATAATTGAAAACCTCGTTTCTGAGCTCAATCTTGCCTCAGATGACATCGCGGAGCTGGTGGAAGAAACCAATAATATCAGCTCGGTGTTAGAGGCCATTCAAAGCATCTCTGAGCAAACTAACCTATTGGCATTAAACGCCGCGATAGAGGCCGCGCGTGCGGGTGAAAGTGGCCGAGGGTTTGCTGTGGTAGCCGACGAGGTAAGAACCTTAGCGACTCGTACGCAATCATCCACCGCTGATATTCAAGACTTGTTAGACCGCTTAAAAACAGAGGCGAACAAAGTGGTTAACAGCATGGAAAAAGGTAAAGTGAGTGCCCATAACTGCTTTGAAAAGAGTGAAAAAACCCAGACCATGCTCGATGAAGCCTCAGGTGCGATAGAGCAAATCAATGATTTGAACACGCAAATTGCCACGGCAACAGAGCAGCAGTCCATGGTTGCGGTTGATATAGATAAAAATATCAACAACATTAATGAGCTGGCCAAAGAAACCGCACAAGGGGCGAGTGAAACCGCCGATGCAAACCAGAATATTGCGAAAAGGATTATTGATTTACATACCAACTTTAACCGCTTTGTGACCTGATAATAATGACCTTAAATAGCGCGCAGACTTGAAAATCGCTTCAAGATGGCGCGCTTTGTAAATTTAATGGTTTGATTTATAAGTAAATAATAAAATTATTCTGGGGTTTATCTGTTTGTCATTTTATGTTCACCAATGGCTTTTTATAGTGAAGTACTGAGCAACGGGGACATAACAATGACTGACAATAAGGCGGTGCACATCTTGTTGGTATGTGCAATGTGCTTGCTTATCGACCAAGGCACCAAATGGTGGGCAAGTGATTATTTGGTGGCATGGCAAATGACAAGCTACTGGGGTGATTTAATCAGAATTGGTTACACCGAAAATTTGGGCGTTTTTCTAAGCTTTGGTGCCAACTTCACACCCACTGAGAGAACGTGGTTGTTTGTTGTTGCGGTAGGGTTTTTTTTAATGGCGTTGATGGGGTACATGCTGAGAACTCGGGATTTAACTCGGCTTCAGCTCACATCACTCTCGCTGATATTTGCTGGCGGTTTGGGTAACCTCATTGACCGCATTGTGAATCAAGGGGCTGTGATTGACTTTATTAATGTCGGGGTGGGTTCTTTGCGCACCGGTATTTTTAATGTCGCTGATGTGGCTATCATGATGGGTGCCATCATTATTATTTTGGCAACGCCAATGGGAACAGTAAAATCAGCGACGTAACTTTTTAATATACTAAAAGTGACATGAATGTCGTAAATATCCAATTTTTTAACTGCGGCAAAGCTTACGCTCTTTATTAAATATAAATAAGGAGCTTAAAATGATTTCACAATCTCACTTACTTACCCAATACCCTTATATTCACACCGCATTAGGTGGTTTGAGTGTGCAGGCTGAACAGTGTTTGCCTGCATCAACGGTGCATTTGATCCGGCTTTATATATCGCAATTAAATGGGTGTCAGTACTGCCAGATCATGCATGAAGATGCGCTAAAAGACACCACCAGTCACGCGCAATTTACGCGGTTTCATGCTGCAATTGCAGAGTCTGATCTGGCACCATTGCCTGAGTTTGAAGCGTCAGCGTTGCGACTTGCCAAGCAAGTTACCGACGTAAAGCCGTTAACTGAGCTTGATAAAACCCAACTAGATGAAAAGCAATGTCTTGCTGTTATTGCCATTACTTTGCAAATTAATAGTTGGAACCGTATTGCCATAGGCTTGAATTTTTAGTGTTTGTGGGCATGTTTGACTTGGATGGCAAGTTGCGACAGATCTGCGATATTACTGTGGTCCACTTGTTTTACAGGTAATTGGTCAATGGTTTGCCAATCCTGTGTGATAGGGTCAATGTAACTTAAGCCAGCTTCACCCACTTGCCAGTTATCATCAAGCAGTATGTTTAATTTGGTATTGTGGGTGGTTTTACAGGTTGGCGGCATCCCTAAGCAGGGTTGATGCCCTAATAAATCCAGTACGATATAGCACTTTTCTGCCGCTCGTTGATAGTGAAATTCGCCGTAGAGATTAGAAATAACATCTTGTTCTGAAGCTGAAGGAATAAACACTTTACCGCGCCCAGAAATCGTTTTATTTCGTACATACACGAGCAGGGAAATATTGAAATGCACCTGCTCATTGGATTTATAACCTAATAAAAAGTTTGCAAGGAACAAGCCTTGAATACCGGATTGTGAGTTCAACATGGAGCACCTCACGCTCAGAGAAATAAAAAAGCTGCGCACACTGTCAGCACCCTAGCTTTAAATTTAGTCAGTGAGATTGAAGCGTGTTATTACACATTATTACAGCCAACGCCATGTTAGGTTTGGCCTAGGTTTAACTGGAATAAAAGGCCACAAACCCGATTGGTGCGGCAAACCCCGCAATGACCAGCAGTCCTCTGGGACCCCATACGCCTTTTTTGCCTTTCACCATAAAGAGCGATGATAAAGCCAAAAAGATCAGTAAGAGAGCATAGAAGTCAGAAAACCACATCCAAGCTGCCCTTGCTTCATTGAGGTGCAAAAAGTTTAGTTGGCGAAGTAAAAATCGTGGCTTTACTTGCTCTACTAAAACTTGGTTTGTATGCGGGTTTAAGTACAGCGTCGTGTCTTTTAAAAAGAGTTTATACGTATTTCTATCTTGCCAAAAGCGCGCTTTAACAGGGCTTGATAGTGCGAGCTCTTGCAGCAGTCTAGCTTCGAATTCGGGGGTTTCGAGCTGATCACTGTCTAGCTGGATTGTATGACTTTCTCTAGACACTTGGTAATTAGAGTTAAATTGGTGAATATGATTAAGTGCAATCCCGGAAATAGCAAATACCAAGGTCATACCAATACAAAAGTAGCCAATGTCGCGATGTAAGCTGCGATTGAGTTTAAACCAAGACATACTCAACGTTAGTCCTCAATTGTCACGGCGACAGGTGTAAACAGGTGTAAGGTTTCTGGTTTATCAACGGGCTCTAATTGTTGCGCTTGACGCCTTTGATTGGTCTGCTCCAAAGATAAAGAGATGAGCTTTAATGTACCGGTTGCATATGCTGTTTTTCCCTGAGCGGTCATGGGAAATACCATATCACCATCACGTACTTTGACCATCAGGGTTTGAAATTTTTCATCACTGGCCAATTGCATCCAACAGCCGCGTTTTTGGCACACCCGCGTCACGGTGCCTGCAATGGTCGCAGACTCGGTGGTATAGCGCTGTGCATCTTTGAGCAAGGATGAAATGGGTAACAGCTTTGATTTGTCGGCACCACCATTATACGTTTTACTGTTTGCGCCCATACTCATCATCAGCGTTAGCAAAAAAATTACTGATATTAAACTTGTTTTCATAGTGTCCCCTTTCTCGCGAATCAAATTTTGAGGTGTTTTACGTTACGCTAAAATCGAAGTGATTGTAAATTACTCACGCTATTTTCTTAGGCTGTGTGTTCCGATTTATTTATAACTATAAGTTATTTGCTTATTGCGTTAGGCGCTTAGTTTAATTATTCTAATCGCGCATTTCAAATGCGATTCATAATTATTATCATTTAAACTAGGTGAATAAGGACATGAAACTCACTCTTTCTGCGCTCAGTATTGGCGTTTTGGGCGCGCTCAATGCGTCTGTAAGTTATGCGCAAACAACAAAACCAAACCAAATAGACGATGTCATTGAAGTTCACGGCCACAAGTTATCTGTGATTAACAAAGACGCTGCAGGTTCGATAACGGCAATGGATAGCGAAGCGATGTCACGACGTCAGCAAGCTGAATTAACGCAAATATTGCGGGAAATTCCGAGTGTTGAGCTCTCGGGCAGCGTTACGCCACTTGCCGCGCAGCCGAGTATTCGCGGCCTATACGGCGAACGCATTCATATTTCTGTGGACAATGTAAAACGTAAAATTGAGTCCGACGGCAATGAAAACATTGCAGCAATCAATAGTCTTGGCATCGATCCAAGCCAATTAAAACAAGTGCAGGTGTTAAGAGGCGCAGATTCTCTCACTGTGGGCTCGGGGGCCATTGGTGGTAGCATTCGATTAGTCACCAAAGATGCCAGTGACTACCTAAGTGGCCAGACGGGCTTCGGTTCACAATTAACACTGACACATCAAAGTAACTCGGACAGTAACTTCGTGTCAGGTTCGCTATTTTCTCTGAGCGACAATATGGATACCGTGCTACACATGAGTCGCGTGACTTTCTCCGACATCGATGTTGTTGGTTCGAATGCCCCCAGCACCGATGAACAAGAAATCGATGACGTTGCGCGCTTAGATAAGATCAAAAATGACTCAGAGCGTCAAAACATCGCGTTAAAAAATACGTGGTTTATTGGTAAAGGACATAGTTTGCAGAGCAAGGTGGATTGGTCTGAAACACGCTCTGATGATCAGCCTTATAGATTAAATGCCAGTTACGGGCTGGCCTATCCGACACTCAGCGAAGACTTTAACAACGACTACATCGAAGTGACGTCGACTTACGTTTATCAGCCCGATAACCGCTATATTGATTTCGATGCACAACTTGTGTATTCAGACAAAGAGTATGATAAACAAACGATAGGCTACATCACGCGTGGCGAGCGTGAAATTGACTTTACTCGTCACAAACAAGGTGGCACCAAGCGTTATGGAGTAAGGCTGGCTAACTTATTCGATTTAAGCCACGACTTTGACCATCAGGTTGCAGTGGAGCTCAATTATGACTACGAAGAGTTTAGCCAGTCCGAGTTTGCGCCAGATGAAGGCATGACAACCAAATACGGTGACAGTGATGCCCATAACTTGTCACTGTCAGTGATAGATCAGGTGTCATTATTGAACGACAAGCTCTTGATGACTGCGGGGGTTCGCTATGACAGCTACAAGCGCAGCAATGATCTCTATACGGAGTTTGCTGAGCATGACGACGGTGAGCTGTCCAACGAGTTGGGCCTGACCTTAAAAACGACTCAACACATTAATATATATGTAAAATATAGCGAAGCATTCCGTGCTCCTTCGGCGCAAGAGCTATACAAAAAAGATGAATGGCGCTGTCATATTGGTGGCAAGTTCTGCTATTACGAGCCCCAGCCGGACTTAAAGCCAGAGGAGTCTGAAAACCTAGAAGGTGGCTTTGGTGTCTTTGTGGATGAAATGAGTTGGGGCGACTCCTTTGAGTTAAAAGTGATTTACTTTGACAATGAGATCGTCAACTTCATCGATAATGTCCCGTTTATGTACTATTACGATAGCAGTGGCGAAAAGCAGCAGGGCTCACCTGGGCCTGAGCCCGCAAATGGGGTTCCGGTAGCGACGCATCGAGATTATAGTGCAAAGAACATCGGCAAGCTGATCAGTCGCGGTTGGGAAGTTGAAATGCACTATGAACTGGGCAAATTCTCCAGTTACGTTGGCTACTCAACTATCAACATGGACGCGTATGGGGTGCCAAACTTTTTCCTTGGCACGGTTGATGTCAATAAACAGCCATATTCTGAAGCGCCAGCCGATAAGCTCAATCTCAGCCTGCAGTATCAGGTGCTGGATAACTTGGACTTGGGTGCACAAATGCTGGCTTATCGCGCTCAACGACGATTGACAGAGTTCTATTTAAGTCGAGGCTATGGTACTGACTCCTATCAGCTTTTTAATCTCACGGCGAAGTATCAAGGTACGGGTAATCTATCTGGGTTGGTGGTTCGAGCAGGAATCGATAATCTAACCGATGAGCGCTATGTTCGTGCACCAGCGGGAGAGGCGAGCGACCCAAGTGAGCTTGGTCGTAATTATAAACTGACTCTAAGTTATACGTTCTGATAATAAAAAGCCCACACATGCAACGAAGAGTGTGGGCCATTTCCTACCAATTTAAACATAAATGCAACAATTACCCACAAAAAATAAAATAATGCAAAGATAAATACATTTGAAAATGATAATTGTTTCTATTAGGATCTGCGCGTATTTTTTATTCAGGACCTAACTATGAAGTTGAAATTTTTATCAGTAACAATTGCCGCGTTGTTGGCAACCGGGTGTGGTTCAAGTGGCTCAGACAGTAATTCAGCGCCTACTTTTTCAAGTCAAAACTACACAGTTTCTTTGCAAGAAGACAGCACACAAAGCCTGGCTGTATCGGCGACTGATAAAGAGCAGCAGTCTTTAACGTATGCTTTGGCCAATGCGCCAGCGCACGGGATTGTTGAAGTAAATGCACAGAGTGGGGCTATAAAATATACACCAGAAGCCAACTATCATGGTGAAGACAGTTTTAAAATCTCTGCCAGTGACGGTCAAAATACCACGCAGACAACAGTGAGTGTGACTGTCAGTCCTGTAAATGACCTGCCTGTCATCGAGCAGGATAAGTTACAAGTGCTTGGTGGGGAGACTAAAGTCGGCCAATTAAACGCAAGTGATGTAGATGGAGATAGTCTCACGTACAGCATCAAAACGGCACCGAAAAATGGTGAATTAGTGGTTGATGCACAAACCGGTGCAGTGACCTATACACCAGCACAACTATCGGTGGCAACTGACAGCGTTGTGGTTGTCGTAACAGATGCGCAAGGTGGCAGTGTCGAAAAAAGTTTAGAGATCACATTGGGCCTAACAAGTAATACGGATCGTGCCTATTACTATTTTGCCAGTGATAAGTCTCACCTAAATAAAGCACAGGTGCAGGCAGAAAAGCTCAGTAGCGATATCAACAAAGGGTCGGTTTATTCAAATATTGCACGAGGTTTTGCAATTGCTGGCCTAGAAAACGAAGTGGACAAAGCCCTTTCTGAAGACAAAATAACGCAGTCTCAAGATTTAGCTTGGGCGAAGTTGTATGTGGCAAATGCGTATATTGAGCAAGGTAAGCTTGATGCAGCCAATACATTGAGACAATCAGCTAACCAGCTTTACACGGAATACATGGCCTCTAAAGGGATTACAAATTTTTATGGTGAGGACCAAAGCTTTTACACTACGCTGGCGTATTCTTATCAGCGCTCTGGCCAACAGGAACTCGCTGATCAGGCGTATAACATTCTAGATATCGCGTTTTCTTCTGTGATTGCGGGTAACTCTACAGCAGCCATGCGTACCTACTTTTCATTTTCAGATCATGCCGGTGATCTCGTTAGCACATGGCAAAGTAGCCTGAACGACACTGACAGGCAAGCTGCGAATGCGCAGCTAGAAAGGCTTTATCGTTATGCACTACAGATGCCTGTGAGCCATGCTAGAAACAACCTAAACGGCAATGAAGGCAAGCCTTACCACTCAATATTACAAGTGGCTTTGGCTTTTGTGATTGACCATTACACAAACCTCAACGAATTTGAAAAAGCCAAACCAATTTTGGCGAAAATGTTGTCGCTATACGGCATTGTGGGGTATGACGAAAACCATATTTTAGAGGTTGATGAGTATGCCGATGTCACGATGGACGAATATCCGTTTGGCTTGATCGATGCCATTCCTCGCTTTGTTTTGCTCTATCCAGAAAAAGACGTGAATCTGTTATTGGGTAAGTTTGAGACCACAGATTGGAAGTATGGCTGGGCTAAAGATCAGGCTGATGGCGCTGCTGTGTTGGCCAAAGTAAGAAACAGCGAAGATAAACTGGCTGTGTTAGCGGAGCTGCTTAAAAACGAGCAAGGACGTGAAATGCGCGCCTTATTTGTTGACTTGATTTCATACAATATCAATAGTCCGGGTGCGGCAATTTACATCAAAGAGCAAGGGTTTTACTCGGATGCTGCGGCCTACTTAAAGGCGGGGTTAGACATTTTAAGTAGCGATGAGTATCTGCAAGCAAACAAACACTCGACCGCGCTTACGACGGGTGCCACAGGGTGCGAAACAATCATCGGTCAGTATCTCAGTATTGCTCAGTTAACAGGGGATACACAGTACAAGACTGCGGCACAGTCTGCATTGCTAACGTGTCACACAATCGCATCTGGGTTGTATGTGACAGACACAGACATTGAGCTTGATGACCGCATTGATGCAAAGATTAATCTGTTACCATACTATGGAGAATTTGCGTTGGTAGATGAGCAAACTGCCATGCTTAAGTTATTGGATGCGGAGATTGCACAAGCGCAAGACGATGAAGCGAGCAAGTACATGCTACGTGTAGCTAGAGCACTTGCTGCTGGTAAACAATTAACGGCGAGCTTAGTTTACTTTGAGCAAGCTATTGCGCGCATTAAAAAGTTTGATGCCACGTTAGATGCGAGTTTACGCTTTACGTTAACTTACGAAGCATTTGATTACCTCCGCACGAAAGGATCAGAAGTTGGTTATTTAGGCGAAATTGAACAGTTGGCTGGCATGCATGCTGATTATCCGGCGACTATCCAAAAAGCGCGCAACGCATGGACGAGCCTAATCAATGCGCATATTGATGACCTTGAAGAGACACTAGAGCAACAGCGTATCATTGCATTGACAAACTTCTCTTCACAACTGGTGCGCTTGGCACAGCCTGAACGTGCACTTGAACTGTCTGAACATGCGATACTGGGTGATGTGGAGCGTGACGGTATTCTGACTAGCGTGTCCCTGCATTATGCAAGTCAAGATGCGTTTAAGCACTCTGCGATTGCACATGTAGACACCGACGGTGACGGGCTGGTTAACTTCTTTGCAGAACATGCGACGCAAGAGATGATCACTGCATCTGGCCTCATACTGGACACGGATAGTGACAATGATGGCGTAGAAGACGCGCAAGATACTTACCCATTAGACAGCAAGCGCCAATAATGAAGGTATTTACACCAACAAGGGCCGGCAGCTTGCTGCTGCCCTTCATATCCGGATTTGTATCAGCACAGAGCGAACCTCAGGCTGGTACAGCGCTGCAAGAGCAAAATGAAGCAGAAACGCTGATCGAGGACAGCCGTTACATCGATTGCAACAACGATGCACAGCGATGTCGCCGCGACTACATTGAGCAAATTGAAGTAAGAGGTGACAAGCCGAACCCCATCTCGATTTCAAGTAAAGGTTCCTATACTTTGGATAGTCAACTGCTGCGGGATTATCGAACGGGTAATGGCAATCTCACCGATATCTTGGGCATGTTACCTGGGGTGCAATACTCAGAGGCGATGTTAGGTGCGGAGCAGTTGAGTAATATTCGCCCTGCGGAGGTATCCCTGTCGGGGGCTGGTGGGCGAGAGTCCGGTTATTTTATTGATGGCATAAACAATAACTCACTACTGGGCAACGAGCAGAACAGCGAAAATCGTAATTATCTTCAAGATGTTATGGGTCATAGTCAAGAGACGTTTGTGAACCTGGATCTGGTGGACAGTATTGAAGTGTTTGATAGCAATATTCCCGCTCGATATGGCCAGTTTAGCGGTGGTGTTGTAGAAGCGGATACTGTGAAAGCCGGAGATGAGTGGCAATTTGGTCTCTCATTTAGGGGTACCAATAAGTCTGCTGTTGAATATGAACGGTTTTACTCTCCTTGGTACGACGGCCAAGATGTGTTATCTGAACCAGATTTCAAAAAACACAATATTGGTGCATATGTGAAAGCACCATTAGGCTCGGATACTGGTCTGGTCGCGCAATTCAATATGTTGGAATCGCAAGAGACCTTATTCCAATTAGGGCGTTTGCGACTGCAAAAACAAACCAACTATAACGGCTTCATAAAACTGGACCATGCCTTGACCGCCAATGATGATTTAACGGTCAGTGCCAGTTACTCACCGTTTAAAGGCGAGTACTTCAGCGAAAACGCCATCAATAGTGACTATATTGTGGACGGAGGAGGCTACAACCTCAATTTAAAATGGGCGGCACAGCGTAGTTGGGGCACGATGGACTCGCAGCTGAGTTGGCGAACCAGCGAAAATAATAAAGATACGGCACCTTATTGGCTTGCTTGGGTCAGTTTGCCGGGTAAATCTTGGGGCGGTGAACTGGGTTATGAATCTAGCCTAGAGGGCGGCTTTGGCGATATTGAAAAATCTCAGCGCACACTGTCATTTAGTCAAGACTATGAATTTGATTATGGTTCCGTACTTGGTCATGCATTGAGCTGGCAAGTTGGCTTTGAACTTAAGCAGCAATTTGCACAGTTTAACCGACTCGAAGAAGCCATTATATACAATGGTGCAGTAGTGCGCCCTGAAGTAAATTGTTCTGGCTACACAATTGATTGTGTTGAAACGCAATACAGAGTCCCCGTATCTCAACTTGAAGCGCAACTGGGCCGTAAGCTCGATTTAACGCAGCCTGAGGATATTCTGCTACTCAGTAATAACGTCATGCAGAGTGGGCAATTTTTCGCGTATAGAGAGTTGAATCCCAAGGGCGATGCCAGTGCGCGTATTAATAATCTCAGCGCATATGCAGAAGGCCAGTGGCAATGGCGAGATCTCACTGTCACGCTGGGTGGCCGTTATGACTACAATGACTTTGTTAAAAACCACAACTTTGCGCCGCGTTTTCGTGGTAATTGGTCGGTATTTTCTGATCAAGGGCAGTGGGTCTTTGGTGCTAACCGGTATTACAGCCAAGATCAGTTAGATTACAAGCTCAATGAAGCAAAGCAGCCCAGCCATTTTGAGGTAAGACATTTACAGAGTGGCCGTCTATCGCAGTGGTTGCCTTCGAAAGTGTCGCGGGGCTTTGTCTATCAATATGACAGTATCCGCACACCGTATACCGATGAGCTGACACTGGCTTATCGCCATCAATTACTTGGTGGTACATTGGAGTTCAAATGGCTTAATCGCTTCGGCCGAGATGGGATAAACCGTTTACAAGGCCACAATGAAGCTGGGCAAGCGACACTATTTGCAGGCAATGAGGGCGCGTATCGTTATAAAAGACTGAGTGCATCATGGATGGCCAGATATGATAACCAACACATAGAAGTTAACTTATCTAAAGTCAGTAATGAAATCGATCCCGCTTCGTTTGATGGAGATCCAACCCTGTCCGTAGGTGGCGACAAAAAAGTGGCCAATGACGCCTTTGATAGTGATGAATTGGCTTTTTTAGCGGTAGAAAGAGTGACTGCCAAAGAGGAAGTTGAAACTGTTTACCACTTAATGAGCCTCAATGATTTGGAGCTGCAAAAGCAAGACTTTAATCGTCCAATTATCGCCAATCTCAGTTGGGGCGGGCACTTCGGCAATTGGCAGTTATCTATGATGGCACGCTATAGCGCCGCACAAGATGTCATGTACAAGGCGTCGTATACGCGTAACGCAAGCCAAGCTAATAGTATTTGTGATACCTGCAATCCGACCCAAAAAGCCTATCCAGTGTACTTTGAACGTCGTCGGTCTAGCATTACGACGGTCAACAGCAACATTAAGTATATGTTGTTAAATACTCAGCAGTATCAACTTAGTCTCAGTTTGGAGATTGAAAACCTATTTAATCAACGCACCTATATCATTGCGCCTTTGTCGACAGGTATTGAAGTTGGCAGACGTTTTTGGTTAGGGGTGAAACTAGATCTTTAGAGGAAAAGAATATGTCCATTTCAATGTTAGGTGTGGCGCTTATCACACAGCTTTGTTACCAACCAAGCGAAGATGTTCATGCAATTAAATTCGAACGTTTTGGCGAATTAGGTAGCCAATTAAGCGAAGCGAGAAAAGAAGATACGGCCGTATGCCTTGAAGTAAGCAAACATGCCATTGAACAATTAGAAGCGAAAAAGCTATTGGCTGCAGAGCCTCAGGCACTGAGCGCAAAGTAATCAAATCTACACTAGCCTTCGCGGTGTGCTTATTTTAGCGCACCGCTATCACTACTAAGTCACCTATGTATCAAGTTTTTCTAATTACTTTTTGTTTGGTTGTTTCTCCAGTCACATTTGCGGATATCGACTTTAAAACGTTGCGAGACTGGTATCTCCAAGCGCCTAAAAACTGGCCAAAGCCAGAGCTCAGTGAAGGGGTTGAGCACCGTGAATTGGGTCTTTTACCAAGCGTTGTTCACCCGCAGTCGAACCCGTTTAGTACTGACAAAGCCAAGTTAGGGCGACGGCTTTTTCTTGATCCTATGTTATCTCGCTCTGGGCAGATTGCCTGTGCGAGCTGTCATGATCGTGACCTCGGTTGGGCCGATGGCAGAACCGTTTCGTTTGGTCACGACAGGCAAGCGGGCAAACGCAACGCCCCCAGTATCGAGAACGCGGCATTTTGGCATACGCTATTTTGGGATGGACGTGCAAACAGCCTTGAACAACAAGCGCTCATGCCTATTCAAGATCCGCTGGAAATGAACTTCACATTGCCTGAAATGGTTGCAAGACTGAATGGCGACCCAGACTATGTGTCGGCATTTAAGCAGGTTTTCGATGCGACACCAATAAACGCTGAGCAAGTTGCAAAGGCATTGGCCACATACCAGCGTACGATTGTGTCACGACGTTCTGATTTTGATTACTTTTTATTGGCTAAAACACAAACAAATCCGCGCATGAAAAAGGCATATAGTGAAAAGCTCAGCGATCAAGCGCTATGGGGGTTACACCTATTTAGGACCAAAGCGCGGTGTATGAACTGCCACAATGGCCCGCTGCTCAGTGACAATGGTTTTCACAATATTGGGCTGACCTATTATAAACGCGAGTATGAAGATTTAGGGCGCTATTTGGTAACGGGCAAAGCAAGTGATGTAGGGAAATTTAAGACGCCTAGTTTGCGCGGGATCATGAATAGTAAACCTTGGATGCACAATGGGCTGTTAGCAGACATGGAAGGCGTGATGGCAATCTATAACGCGGGGGGCTTTCATTTTAGTGGGGATCCCGAGGATCCACTCGCACCAGTGATTTCCCCTTTATTACAGCCGCTTTCTTTGAATCAAAAAGAGCAACAAGCGCTGGTGGCATTTATGGAAGCGCTCACCCCTTATCCGAACGCGGGTATCGTGCGCTAAATTTACGTATTGGTGATTGGTGGCTGCGAAGGGCGTGTGAGTAGGTAAGCTAACACAGTGACTTCGATTATGGCCACGATCACCAGAACATACCAAGGGGCTTGGCTTAAGCACAATAAGATATAGCCAATGAGCATGCCAATACCGGCTCCCCACTTGCCTTTGGGTGGAACAACTTGATGTTCTCGCCAAGCGATGAGTGAAGGGCCAAATTTGGGATGAGTCAGTAGCCAGCTTTCAAACTTTGGTGATGAGCGGGAGAAGCAGGCCAGCGCAAGAATAAAGAATATGGTGGTTGGCATAACGGGCAGCGCCATACCGATAAAACCTAAGCCTACAAAAATGATGCCCGCAGCATGTAACCAGAAACAGCGATTGAAGAGCTTTTTCATACTGGGCTGTTTCTCCTGTGTTAAAAGTGACCTGTGCACCTGCGGAAGTCTGATCACTCGCTTAAACATACGAATAATACAAAGTCGAACACATGTTATTTTAACAGCAGTTGCTTCTCCATTATAGACGAAAAGCGCAGTAATTTATTCCGATATAACAAGCTGGGTGTTGAATGTCATGCAAATATGGAGAATTTGCATGACATTATGAAGGGCTAGAAGTAGTAGCCGATGTTGATATTGAAGCGGCGCTCAACATCTTCACTCTGTCCAGATACCGTACCACCAACAAATGGCTGATTTTTCGCGTGAACAAGGTCAATATAAGAGAAAATAGGGCCTGCGGTAACAGCGACCCCAGTCACATTCATCCACGTGTTTGCTGAATCATCTGACTTATTGTAGATAGTACCAAAATCGTTATATAGCTGTAGATGTGTAACAGGACCATAATTGACGGACCAGTTATAGGCGATATTGGCACTCGACATCGTAGCCTCAGTCGGCATGGTGTCGTAAGTTGCGTTCGCAGCAATCGCAATTCTATCTATATTATCGAGTTGGTAATCATATTTACCGTGCTGTAGCTGCAAGTGCCAGTTTCCGAGTTGGCTGTTCATATGTAGGGCCCAAGCTTGGTAATCCCCAGCACTGTATTGGCCGTCATGCAGTCCGCCGCTCAGTACTGACATGCCCAGTGCGGTTGAGCCGGCAAAATGTTCTAGGTGGTAATGGTAGCGCGCAACAAAGGTATTGTGCTCAGCGAGTTGAGTTTTAGGCGCATCATAGAGCCCTTCGCTTTCATCTCTGATACCGACAATATCGATTGAATAGCGGTCTTTGCGGTCTTCTACATACCCATCAATCCCGCCAAGCTCATCATTTTTGAAAAAGCCCAGATCCAGTTGCCAGTTGTCAGCAACTTTACGCTTCATCACTAAGCCCATATCATAATCATCTTCTAAACCGACAAAATAGTTTGGGCTCATAAAGAAGCTATGTGAGTTGTATGGGTCATTGCCAAATGGCACTTGGGTTAACCCGAGTTGTGCTTGCCACTGAGGTGTCACGTCATAATCGAGATAGGCATATTTAACGACACTCATATAATCGAAGAAACGAATTTCGGCATTTAGCCCGATGTCTGCAACCTCGCCTGAAAAGTTAAAGCGAAATACATCAAAATCAAAATCTCCGCCTCGGTTTTTAGCATCTTCATCATAGGAATTGGTTGAGTAGTTTACACGAATTGCACCACCCACTTTGATACCCGAATCGGATTCTGTTTGCTCTGCTTGTTGTTGTTCGATTTTTTCAATTTTTTGCTGCAACATAGCAAGTTGCTGTTTCAATTCAGAGAGCTCATTGGTGTTTGATAATGCGACGGTTGGAACCATCAATAGTGTGCTACACAGAGCGAAAGTATGTCTGGAACTTCTTGACATGGGTTAGATAATCCGAGGGGTGAGGTTTAACAAAGGCGCAAGCCTAACGTACAAAATATAGGTGTGCAAATTGGGGAAGTTTGCATCTTTTGTTGGCTTGTAAGTGGCTTGTATCTAGGTGGTGACAACCATAATAAAATGTCAGATTGTTGCGTAATATTTGTTATGAATTGGAACCATCCAAGTGCGCTTTAATTAAATTGGGTTTACAAAATTAACCATAAAAAACATAGTTTTGTGATTTTTGTTGTAAATAAAGTGCAACCCAGAATCAAATATCCTCATGACGGAAAAAAAGTCGCACTTTGGTGAATAAATTTCGTCTCTTGTCCTGCTCGGTATCAGGTGTTTAAAAGTAGTAACCAAAGTTTAAGTTAAAACGGCGCTCCGTATCGTCGCTGTCACCTGCAATTGAACCACCGACGAATGGCTGGTTTTTCGCATTGACAAAGTCTAAATAAGAAAAGAAAGCGCCCGCAGACATAGACACGCCAGTCACATTCATCCAAGTATCACTGCTGTTGTCCGATTTGTCATAGATAATGCCAAAATCGTTATAAAACTGCAGAGAGTTAATTGGGCCCAATTTTACTTTCATGCTATAAGCAATGTTCATATTGGACATGGTCGCTTGCGCGGCGATTGAGTCGTAAAACGCGTAAGCACCCACTGCAATGCGATCGACACTGGCGATGTTATAGTCATATTCGCCGTGCTGTAGTTGTAAATTCCACGGTCCAATATTGGCGTTTAAATGTACCGCCCAGGCTTGGTAATCTCCCGCTTTTGAAACCCCATTATGCAAGTCCCCCATTAAACCCGAAACGCCTAACTCGGTGGTACCACCGCTGTGCTTGAAGTGATAACCATAGCGCCCAGAAAAGGTATTGTATTCACCGAGTGGTTGTGTGGGGTCGTCATAGATTCCATCTGTGGGGGATCTAAAGCCAACAATATCATAGGAGTAGCGATCGCTGCGATCTTCTACATATCCATCTACACCGCCTAGTTCATCGTTTTTAAAGAAACCGAGATCGAGTTGCCAGTTGTCTGCAAGTTTACGTTTGAATAGCACCCCCATGTCATGGTCATCTTCAAGCCCAACATAATAGGTTGTGCCAAAGAACCAACTATGGGAATTATATGGCCAGTTACCGAATGGCACTTTGGTTAAACCAACTTGCGCTTGCCAGTCTTTAGCAAAGTCATAATAGAGGTAGGCATACTTTACCGCAGTCATATAATCGAAATACCGCCACTCGGCGTTTAAGCCAAAGCCGCCAATATTGCCTGAGAAATTTATGCGAAATACATCTAACTCAAAATCGCCACCTCGATTTTTATTGTCATCGTCGTACGATGTATGACTGAAGTTTGTGCGCACGGCACCACCGACTTTGATGCTTGGTTTAGAGGCCTGTTCTTTAGCCTTAGCTTTTTGTTTAGCCTCAGCTTGCTTGGTTTTCTCAAGCTGGGTGATCCGCTGTTGTAACTTGAGCAGCTGCTGCTTGAGCTCTGCCAGCTCTTCATCTGAGGCTAAAGCAGGCGTAGCGCCCACTTGCAGTACAAGTGCGATGGCAAGACATGCTTTGGTATTAAGCGGCATGGGTGGACATCCATATAACAGTGGCTATTGCTCCTAAGCGTAGTTGACTATTGATTAGTTTGCACAGTGGGATTAAGTGTTGAGCTCACTGAAAATTTTTAATCTTTTTGTATAGTTGAGGATCTACAACTATATTTTTTGAATGCTCACAGGAAGTTTTCGCTATGAATATTTCGCAAAAGTTACGTCTCGCATTCATCACTGCCATTGTTGTCCCGCTCGTCATTATTGCCGCCATTGTGATCAGTCAAACTCGACAGCTTGCCATTGATAAATTTGTTGAAATGAGCAGCCGAGAGGCACAGCAAATAGACAATGGGATCAGCATGTTTTTTGATGAAGTGGCGAAGAATGTCACTTACCTGTCCGGTCACCCAGATGTGCAAAATGGCGGTACTAATGTTTCAGTATACATTGATAACCCCAGTGCAAAACAAATGACACCTGATACGGGCACTACTGTGGAGCAGCGACTCTTTGATTTGTATAATCAGTTTGGCCGCTCCCATCCGGGCATTTCATACATCTACTTTGGCAACCCTGAAGGGGGATATATTCAGTGGCCTAAAGGGCAGGTGAGTGCACAATATGACCCCCGCGTAAGGCCTTGGTACACCACTGGCAAGCGCGCGAATGGGCAAACCTCATTGACGGATGCTTATTATTGGGAGCCCGACGATACAGCGATTATTTCAACGGTTAAGGCCGTGAAGTCTAATGGCCAGTTTATTGGCGTTCAGGGGATGGATGTCTCTTTGAAGGGTTTAACCGATATTATCAAAAGTATTAAATTGGGTGAAACGGGTTATTTGATGTTGGAAGAAGATACCGGCACGATTTTGGTGAATGCGAAGCACCCTGATTACACCTTTAAACACATCGATGAAGTCGAAAATGGCCTGTATCGTGAGCTCAACCGCAGCCCCGACGGGCTGTTTGAAATTACCATCGATGGTACCGAATATTTTTCAAATATTTATACGTCAAAAACACTGGGCTGGAAATTCATCGCTTTTGTGGAGCAACAAGAAGTGATGAGTACGGCCAACAACATGATGTGGACACTCATTGTGATTAGCCTGATATTAGTGGCTGTTTTCATTGTGTTGGCAACGTATATTGCGGGCTTACTTTCAGGCCCGATTGTGAATGTGAGTGACGGCTTGACGGCGATATCTCAAGGTGGCGGGGATTTAACTAAGCGATTGGACGTGAATACGCAAGATGAAACGGGCAGATTGGCGGAGAGTTTTAACCAATTTCTCAATCTCATTGCGCAGCTGGTACAGCAAATCAATCACTGTGCTCAACAGGTCAATCAAACAGCGCTGGCAACGGCAGGGCAAGCCGATGAATTAACGGGCTCCACAAGTTCACAGCAACAAGCGTTGGAGATGGCCGCAACGGCAATCAACGAAATGGCAGCCACAGCTAATGAAGTCGCGTCTAGTTGCGCCAATGCCGCAGAGCTTGCTACGCAAACGCAGCATGCGTCTGAGCTTGGTCAAACCGTGATCACAGAAACGGTTCACAGCGTGGCAGATCTGTCTGATGTGATTAACCGTGCGACAACGGACATCACAAAACTCGACAGTGAAAGCGAAAACATTATGTCGATCTTGAGTGTGATCCGTGGAATTGCTGAGCAAACTAACTTATTAGCACTGAATGCTGCGATTGAGGCGGCCCGGGCAGGAGAGCATGGACGGGGGTTTGCGGTAGTCGCTGACGAGGTACGCGCATTGTCGCAGCGTACTTCCGAGTCGACAGAAGAAATTGCGTCTCAGCTTGATAAGCTACGCAAAATGACCGAAGGCGTGTCGAGCGACATGAAAAACAGTTTAACCAGAACGGAAAAGACGGTGGAATTGACGCACTCGGCGCAAAATCAATTTATCGAGATAACTCAGTCTATTCAAAATATCAGTGATCTAAATACCCAAATTGCTACGGCGGCCGAAGAGCAGCAACATGTTGCGGAAGATATCAATCGCAATGTGGTAGAGATAAAAAATGCCGCGGATAGTGTCAGTGTGATTGCCAATGACACCTGTGATAATGGAGAAAAAATGACAGGCTTATCACATCAGCTCACAGAGCTGGTGGGTAAATTTAAAGTTTAAGCCCATAAAAATGTAAAATTTGCCGCTATTTTAATCAAAATTGTTGAAGATCATTCATAGTGCGTAAATGAGGTTTACTCGGTGAAAGTGGGTCGGTAATGTAAGGACAGTTAGAGACAATTTATAGGTGGATCATGGAATTTTCCGAATCGGTAAAATTAGCGAGAACCGAAACAGGGCTTGAGTATTTTGAGGTAAACAGCCCATTATGCCAAGCAAAGATCTTTCTTCAGGGGGCGCAACTTACGGAGTTTATTCCGACTGGAAAAGCTGATTTGATGTGGGTATCTGCTGATGAAGACTATCAGGAGGGCAAGTCTGTCAGAGGTGGTATTCCGATTTGTTGGCCTTGGTTTGGCACGCATGAAAACCCTGACTGGCCAGCGCATGGTGTCGCGAGAAAAGTCGTTTGGCGAGCTGAGCAGGTTATTGAAACCGCTGAGGCTGTGCGTATTTCTTTGTCGTTGCCTATGGTGATGATAGACGATACTTACTGGCCTCATGAATCTAGGCTTGAGGTTGAGTTCATTCTGAGCGATGCATTGGAAGTAAGGCTGACCAATACAAATTTAGGTAATGAGCCGTTTTCACTTACTCAAGCATTACATACTTACTTGCCTACCTCAGATATCAAGGCGACCCAAGTAGACGGGTTGCAAGGCGCACAATTTATCGAGTTTGGGGAAGGGCCGTTTAAGCAGGATGGCATTGTCGAATTTGCCCGTGAAACAGATATGGTTTACACACAGGCGGCGCCCGTGCAAACAATTCGCACGCCAGATGGCGTGATTGAAGTATCTAGAGAAAACTCCACTTCATGTGTGCTTTGGAATCCGTGGATTGCGAAATCTAAGCGTTTAAGTAACTTCCAAGACGAAGAGTACTTGGGCATGTTGTGTTTGGAAGCTGCCAATGTGCTAGAAGACATCGCAACGGTCGAGCCGGGTCAAAGTCACACTCTGATGACAAAAGTTCGCTGGTTGTAATCTTTTAGAATCTACTTGATTGGCGTATCCTAGCGATATTTATTGGTTGGGATACGCAGTATTAATGATGACCGTATTGATCATTGATGACAACGTAGAAGTGCGACTCAGCATCGCTTACTTTTTAGAAGATCAAGGCTTTGATGTCATTGAAGCCGAATCCCCCGATATTGCTAAACAGTTACTGAGCGTAAAGGCGATATCACTTATTTTACTCGATATGAATTTCACGCGGGATACCACCTCAGGAGAGGAAGGTCTTGGGTTTTTACACTGGTTACATACGCAACCTGAGCCTCCTGCCGTTATATGTCTGACTGGTTGGGGAAGCGTCTCGCTTGCTGTTCAAGCATTGCAGATGGGCGCCAGTGACTTTATTGAAAAGCCCTGGCAAAACGACGCATTACTGGCCTCAATCCAACAGCAAGTGAGGCTAGCTGATCGTCAAAAAGCACGCTTAGCGCAGCTCAGTAACCATTTACCAAAGACAGTCAAAAGCCAACAAGGCTATATTTGGCAGTCACCCATAATGCGCGCTTTGGAATCTCAGTTATCACGTATTGCACGCACAGATGCGGCTCTTTTGCTCTGTGGCGAGAGTGGCGTGGGTAAAAGCCATGCAGTGGAAAAGCTGCATGCACAATCCCAAAGAGCACAGGGCCCCTTGGTGAGTGTTAATGTCGGTGCCCTGTCAGCCAGCCTTTTTGAAAGCGAATTATTTGGTCATATGAAAGGGGCTTTCACGGATGCAAAAATGGCTCGAGATGGTCGGTTTACGACCGCAGATGGTGGTACATTGTTTTTGGATGAAATTGCTACGTTAGCAATGCCTTTGCAAGCCAAGCTATTGCGAGTGCTAGAGTCGGGTGAATACGAAGTACTGGGCAGTAGTCAGACCCTTCGCAGTGACGTCCGTGTGATCTGTGCGACTAATGCAGATCTGAATGAGTTGGTTGAACAAGGTTTGTTTCGCAATGACTTACTGTATCGCATAAATACCTTTGTATTTGAACTGCCTCCTCTGCGACAACGTAAAGAAGATATTGTGCCGTTTGCACAATACGTATTGGCACATCATGCGCAGCGATACCAGATGGCAGTCAAACCATTGAGTGATGAAGTGATAGCTGCACTGCAAAGCTACCCATGGCCGGGCAATATTCGTGAGCTCAGTCATGTGATGGAACGTGCTTTGCTGATGAGTGATGGCGATCAAATTGTGTTGCATGATTGTCAGCTGCGTTTGGCCAGATCAAACTTAAAACCCACACCCCAACACGGTGTTTCATATGCTCAACAGCAAACGCTTGCAGAGATTGAAAAGGCAGCAATTACCAGAGTGTTCTCTGAGGAAAAGGGGATGGTGGGCAGCTCTGCTAAACGACTCGGGATAAGTAAGTCTTCACTATATCGGCGACTTGATAAATACGGATTAAAGAATGAAGGCTAACTTGGAGCGAGGTCTTCAGCTATATATGCTGATGTTGAATAGCTTCATTGGCCTACTGATATGTGTGTGCGTTAATCATTTTTACCTTTCGATTTATTCTGCTGTGGCGGTTGGCCTGGGCATTTTTACGGTCTTACAAGCTTTCGCACTGCGATTGAACAAGCGCGTTATAGGGGTATTTAAACGTGCGAATATTCAACTTGAAGCCATGCAGCAAAGCGACTTTAACCATCAGTTGAAGCCTCATTTTTTGTCTGGTGAAGTGGCCGAATTTGAGCATAGATTGGTGGCACTGAGTGAGCAGCTACACAGGGATAAAGCGAAATACAATCGTCAGTTGTTCGTGGTATATCAACTGATTGACAAGCTATCTAGCCCAATTTGGATATTCGATGATAATGATGAGCTCAGTTATGCTAATCCGGCGTTTGAGTTGATTTATCATGTCCCTTGGCAAAGTGCGAAAGGGCGTACTATTGAACAACTAGACCTCGAAAATCAGCATGGGGAGTGGCGCTTTAAACACGACTCATTGCGTCAAAATTGGACTTTACATAGCAGCGAGTTTTTCGAAGCGGGGCAAAGGCACCGCTTAGTCATTGCAACGGATGTGCGCAAGGCCTTGCGCCACCAAGAGCTAGCGGCTTGGCAGCGACTGCTCAGAGTCATTGGTCATGAAATACATAACTCGTTGTCTCCGGTCAGCTCATTGGCCCAAAGTTTGAGATCGAAAGTAGCACAACCGCGAGACCAAAATGCTTTGACCGTTATCGAGCAGCGCAGTGCTCACCTTCAACAGTTTGTGGCGCGTTATAATCAAATTGCTAGGCCGCTAGATTTACGTCGAGAAAAGGTAGTGCTGAACGATCTTTTGATGTCCATCAAAAAGCTATTCAGCGAAATGTACGATGATCAACACATCGACTTGGAGTGCTCTGTGCGTTTTTGTTCGTGCGATCCGCAGTTATTGGAGCAAGTACTTATAAACCTACTTAAAAATGCATTTGAAGCGAATTTAACCCAGCAACCGCCTGGTAAATATGTGCAACTTAGCGCTAACTATCAGGCTCGCCATGTGGTGATTTCAATTGCAGATCAAGGTGGTGGATTTGCAAATTTAGACAACGCAATGACCCCATTTTACTCTACCAAGTCGGATGGTCAGGGAATTGGCATCACGTTAAGTCGGCAAATTATTGAGCAGCATGGTGGGAGCCTAACAGTAAGCAATGGTTTACACGGAGCGGAAATAAAAATCGCCTTACCCAATTGATAATAATTCTCATTACTATATAATTCTATTCCTATCTCTGAGTGGCTGTGCACAACGCATAGGCCACAATATGGTTTGGCTAACGCAGCGAGGAGTGCATTATGTTAGTGTTGTATCCGTTTATAGCTTTTTTGCTCATGACTTTTGTTCTAAAGAATATGCAACTTCCAAATCATACAAAGTTGTGGCTAAGCCGTGTGAGTGTGTGGAGTGTTGCCGCAGCGATGGCTGTGGCGAAATTTACGCTTGGTCTTAGCGCCTTGTTTTCTATGGCGGCATTTTTCGTTGTCGGAATAATATTAACGCTGTTTACTTCTCTAGGTGCGATGGCACGTCACGATTAACCCTTTCTTGAACACGAAAATTGGCTTACTGTTCATAGGTAAGGTAATCGTGCAAGGGATAATCAATGCGAAAAGGCATGCTACTGTTTTTAGTGGCTGGACTTTGGGTGAGTTCATTAGCGGCATATGGCAACGAATGGCTGACCATTTCTACCCCACATTTTAAAATACATTTCCAACCTCAACACCGCGCGTGGGGCACAGCCACGGCGACTGAATTAGAAAAAGTGCGTTCACAAGTATTGGTTGAGCAATCGCGTGCGCTCGATGTCATCGTGGATGCTGTGATCTTAGATCCGTTTAATTTGCCGAACGGTTATGCACTGCCTAGCTCTGATAGCCCCTTGATGGTGTTGTATGTTACGCCACCGCAATCGGACATGGAAATTGCCCACCACCAAAGCTGGCTTCAATTACTGGTTTTACATGAATACATTCACTTAGTGCATTTATCTCAACCTAGCAGGCATAACAATAAACAGTGGCTGCGAGATTTAAATGATGGTTATGACTTAGCAACAGCGGCATTACCTCGCTGGGTAGCGGAAGGGTATGCCACCTTACAAGAGTCTAAACTGACAGGTAAAGGTCGGTTATTTGATAATTATAGCGAGGCTTTATTGCGTGCGTTTGCGCGTCAGGGCGCATTACTGCCGTATTCAGCACTAAACTTTGGAGACGGTAGCTATCGCGCCAGTGCGATGGCCTACTTGCTTGGTGCACGGTTCTTGGCTTGGCTAGAAAAGCGGCATGGGGAGGATACTTTAGATGCCGTTTGGACTCGCCTCGTTGCCGTTGAAGCGCGCGGTTTTGAATCTGCGTTCAGCGGGATATTTGGCCAAACCGCGCAGCAGTTGTATCGTCGTTTTATTGCTGAATTTACCTACCAAGCAATGCAAGAGGAACAGCAGATGGCGCCCTCTGCTAGTCATGAGTTTATGCGTTTTCCTTTTGCAGCTCGCGGCATTCAACTCTCACCAAATAAGCGTCAATTTGTTGCGGTTGAGATAGATAGAGAGCGTAGAACGCGATTAAGCGTTTATGCCAGTGAGCAAAATGACCAGGCACTGACACAGTTTAATCAGCAACAAGCCGCGTTATTGGCAAAGGATCCCAGCGATATTCCTGATAAAGTGCCTGATTCATTCTTGCATGAAGTGCTGGCTTCTTATGTGCCAGTTAATTTTTCAGGCGTCTCGCATCCTCAATGGGCGAATGAAGAAACACTGTATTTTGTTGCGATGAATAAAACCAATTCGGGTAATCGCATCAATGATTTATATCGCTGGGATATTTCCAACAACCACGCTGTACGCGTCTCCCATAATTTAGGGGTGCGTCGATTTACCTTTATCAACCAGACTGAGATCATCGCTGAACGTGTTCACAATGGGCTGTCTCAATTAGTGCGTTTTAACCTTGAGACGCAGACCGTGGCAGATCTATTGGCAGGCAGTTTACATACCGCTTTTGATTATCCTGTCATGGACGGATCAGGGCAACGGCTTGCTTATTTGAAACAAACGCCAGAGCTTGGATGGCAAATACATATTGCGCCCATTAATTCGCTGCAAAAGAGCAACGAAGTTGTCCCCCTGCCGGAGTATACTCAGTATGTTACGGCACCTAGATGGCATAACAAATTGAATATATTGTATTTTATTGCAGGGCGCCAAGGGGAGTTAGGGGTATATCAGTATGATTTATCCACTCGAGTACTGCGTTTACTCAACACAGGTGGCCATGTATTTGAGGAGGTAATAGGTCACCTTGATGCGCAGTTGCTATTTTTAGAGAGTACAGCATATGGGTCTAAGCTGTCTGCGCTTTCTGTACCTCAGCATGCCGGGACAATGGTGAAGACCAAACTGCCTAGAAATACCACAAAACTGGGTACAGATAACAGCGCCGCGCAATGGCAAATCTCGCCTTATCAAGCGATTGATCAAGATTGGTCTGCGACGATGGCTTTGCATGGTGCATCTGCAAGCGAGTACAGTTTGGGCTTGGGTTTTACGGGTTCGGATGTATTGAAGCAGATCAGTTGGCAAGTGGGTGCCAATCTGAGCCCCAGTAATGCGTTTTTAAAGGGCGGTTATGCGGACTTGAAGTATCAGGCTCAAGGTTTTCAACTACACAATGCATTGAGCGTGTTCGATTTAAACCTCGA
Source organism: Pseudoalteromonas luteoviolacea (assembly GCF_001696455.1). Taxonomy (GTDB): domain Bacteria; phylum Pseudomonadota; class Gammaproteobacteria; order Enterobacterales; family Alteromonadaceae; genus Pseudoalteromonas; species Pseudoalteromonas luteoviolacea_C. Next base: position 65,446 of record NZ_MAUJ01000013.1, on the reverse strand, counting down.
CAGGCAAGCGGGCAAACGACTGACAGAGCGGACTCATTTCGACAGTTGGTCTAATTCATTAGAACTCACGACGTCACGAGAAGGCGATAAATGGCGCTGGCAGCCGAGTGTAGGATGGCATGCAGAAAAACAGACATCGAATTTGCATCACAGCTATTGGTTGGGCAGTCGATTTTCATATTTGCATGATCAACAGACTTTTGCGTTGGGTGCTAATGTGGATGCTGCTTACATTTGGGGGGAAAGTCAAGGTCACCGCGTTGAACTAGGGGGTTATGCCAAACTCTGGGAGTGGCCAATTATCTTGAAGTCTAGTAATCGATACCGTACGTCGGCGGCGTTGCACCTTGGCGGATATAGTATTAATAGTATCTATGAAGGTTTTAGTGCTGCTATGGTACAAGGCGCTGAGTTACCTTTCTTTTTTGCAACGGGTAAGCACTATTTAGGGTATGAATTTGCAACCAGTTGGCAGCTTGGGATGCCGCGTTTATTTATAAAACGTCATCGTCTAGACAGCAAATTCATCGCACAAAGCTGGGGGGCAAAGTGGCAGCTCGATTTGAGTCGCAAGGTGCTGGGCAATGCCGCACAGTTTGCGCCTGCCGGTGTGTCTAATTTGCGCTTAGATATCGGGTTAAGTCGAGTGAACAGTGATGAATTTGAAGATGAGTGGCGCGCTTGGCTTGGTATTTGGCATGCTTTGTAACGCGTTATCTTAAATATAAAAGGCGGACTGACGTCCGCCTTTACAATTGGTTGGTTTGTTAGAACTAAATTACTTACTCAGTGTAGCTCGCTACAAGCTTAACGCCAGAATATGCGCTATATCCACGCAACATGACCCAATATTTACCTGCGCCACCTGTGATGTTACATGTTTCACTATTACCCCAGCGATAAGGGCGGCAGTCATACGTTGAGGTGGTCGGTTTGTCACCTTTTCGTACATACAGATCGGCATCACCAGAACCGCCAGAAATACTCACCGTGACATTAGATGCACCGGCTGGTAGGTCGAGGTAATAGAATGCAGTATCAGATCGTGCGCCGCTCAACCCTTCTTTTGCAACCCCATTGATGAGCTTCGCTGGGTCATTATTTGGGTCTACCAATGTAACGTCTTTTGATGTTGTCGCTGAGGCGCCACTTGAGTCGGTTACCGTTAACGAAACAGTGTACTTACCATATGAAGCATAGTTGTGGTTAACGGTAGCACCAAAGCCGTTACTGGAGGCGTCACCATAGTTCCACTCATATTGGCTAATTGCACCATTTGGAGAGCTTGATGCACTGCCATCAAAGTTACAACTGAGCGCATTACAATTGAGCGAGAAGTCAGCAACCGGCATCGGATCGCTATTGTTGTCACCATCAGGGATTTGGTTATTGAAGTGTGATGCCACTTTTGGCCAAATCAAGCTGACTTTTGCCCCCTTGTTATGGCAACCGCCTAAGTGGTGTAAAGCAATAACTTTGTTAGTCGCCGCAGCTAGTACCGGTGAGCCTGAAGAGCCGCCAATGGTGTCACAGTAGTAACCTAAGTCTGTACCAGTCCCTCTGCCATTGGCATTGGCATTATTCACTGAACATAAGCCATCGGTGTCGCGATCTGACTCAATAGACAGCTCTTTCGGATTACCCGAACCGTGTTGAGGGATATAGATGCGCTCACCTTGTGTCGCATTGCGCACATCTAAGCCAAAGTAACCAAACGGTTGAGCTTTGGCGAAATCGTTAATCGTGAATAGCGTATAATCCAGAGTATAGTCTGTTGACAGGAAGTCTTTACCGGTTACTTTCACCACGGTCTCACGTGTCGAGCCATTACATGATGTGTGTTGATAGTTGAACCATACCTCAGTGTTGGATAGTTCTGATGCACTTTCTACACAGTGGTTATTGGTAAACATACGGTTGTCTGGACCAACACGCCAGCCGGTACATAAGCCACTGCCATTCATCAGCAGGCGAGCAACAGGACGGCTACGCTCAAACTCAGTCGGGTGAGTGCTTGCCCAGCACTGAACGTCCTTTCTTTCCATCGCGCCACAAGTAGAGCTGATCCCTACGTCTGCTGCAGGCGCCATGTGTAATTCATTTTCAATGCCATGGTCATAGTAATCGATGATGGCATTTTGACTGACTGTGTTCTGAGTGCCAGGTGTGTACTCTACAACTGCGGTATCCGCAGAAATAGACATGGCAGAGAAACTAGTGACACCATCATCGCCTTGGCTGAGCGTTGCGGCACGCATATTTTGTTCAGTGTATTCATAGCGCTCACTGCCATCCTCTGAACGGACCACCAATTTGCCACCGCCCGCTAAGCTAATGTTTTTAAAATGTAGCTTTAAATAGCTCGCATTAGGGTGGGAGACTTTTTGGGTGATAACTTGAGTTGCATTGTCACCAGTGAATGTCGCAATGGCATGAGGCTGAATTTCTAAATTTAATTCAGCACGTTTACCAATCGTAGCCATGCTTGCTTTGCTGGTGTATTGCATCATCTGTGCTTCAGTGAGTGCAGTTGTTTGCGCAACGCTGCTCGCGGATGCGAGCGCGAGCGCAGATAGTAAATAACGAGTTTTCATTTATGTTCCTTGTTAGTGTGGTGTTGAATAAAAATTAAACATCCACAAAACAAAATAATCCTATAAAACCCAATTGTAAAGAAATTGATAATTAAATATTTTTATTGTGTGTATTTTTTTATCTGTTGCTTGAGAGCGCGTCTTGCTTAGCTTGAAAAAGTGCCCGTTTTTCAGGATCGGAAGATTTTTCAACGGCAAGAGTCAGAAAGCGCGCCGTCATGTCCAATTCACCTTTTACATAGTAAATACGTGCCAGTTCAAAATACGGTTCTGGGATATAGGGCACTTCCAAAATGACTTCCTTCAACTCCCTTATTGCCTTGTTATATTTACCCTTTTTGACAGAGCGCTGAGCGACTTGAATCTTGTCGAAAGGGGTCGAGGCGTTACTGTCTAAGCTTGCTTCAAGGTGCGCAACGAGGACAGGATTGGTTTGTGTTTTGGCTAAAGACAGGTAATTCACCAGTAAATTTTGGCTGGTGAGTCCGTGATTTTTTGCGTATTCGAAAATCTGTAATGCGTGCGCTTTTTTATCGCTTCGGCGGTGTAAAACGGCGGCAAGGTTAATTAACTCTGGGTCATATGGGGTATAGATCAGTGCTTTTGTTAATAAACTGTAGCTTTCATCAAATTGTTCATCTAGCAGGGCGTCCACAGACTTATTCGCGTAATACTTTGCGACGAGATCGTGATAGTGTGCCGCATCTATAAAAAAGCTATCCTGAGCAGGGAAATAATCTACCACAGTGCCTGCGCGAAGAATTTCAAATTCGTTTGCACCAGTGACGCGCTTTGGGGCCAGTAGTTTAGTTCGAAAATGGTTTGAGATCAGGATGGTGTTATTATCTTTGCGAAAAACAGGGATCGTGCCAACCTCTCGAAAGGTGGTTTCTATCTGTGCGAGATTAGCATATGCTTGCGTTAAAATTGCCAGTGATATGCAGTTCCCCTCATTTCTAGTTAAAGACTCCTGTGCCGTGAGTGTTGCTCCATCATATGTGAAGTTATCTAAACGTTGCTCCAGATAATTAAATACAACTTTATCAGGTCGTATCCCTTGTTCTACCTGTTTATTGAAGTGTGCTAAAAACTTCCGCTGTTCTTGTTGTGGTAGTAAGAATATCTCGGATTCTTCAATGGTGGGTTGGACCTGAAATGCATTTTCACTAAACAGAGTATTAACGAAGGGAATCGCTGTTTCTGGCACTTCTTTTGAGCTATTACAGGCAGTTATTAGAAACAAAATAGAGAGTAACGCCAAGCTTTTCATCATAAAAATAATTCCTTCAAGATGACAAATAATAGCTACTTTATGTCACTAATCTTTAAATTTATCAATTATTTATCAATAAAAAAGGAACTGAATGCCAAGCGTGTCTACAACGAATGTGGCTTAGCACCTAGGATATGGTTTTTATATTTCGTTGTTTCAATTCCGGAATTGACACGCAGTATTTTCGAATTTGCTACCTGTAAAAGTTACGTTTTTCCATAAGGGTATGAAAATTATAGTTTTTATTTTTGGTACGCTTCTGGCTCTGTAGATTGCCAATATTACATTTGATGATGAGCTATTTTGAAGAGTGAATAATGTATGGACATAAACCTTCCGCCGCGACAACACACCAAAGCACGTAAATACCGCTGGTTTCTGGCTGGGCTGGCCTGTTTAATTTTAAGCCTTGCGGTGTTTTGGTATCAATCCAATTCAGTAATGGGTGTTGCACGACACTCGCTCATAATAGATACCGCTAAGCGCGGCCCGTTAACGTTACAGGTGGAGGCCTTTGGTAAGTTGAAGAGTGCACGGCAGCAAATTATTACAACGCCAAGTGCAGGAATTATTGTCGAAGTTGTGAGGAAGGCGGGTCAATCGGTAAAAAAAGGTGAAGTGATTGCGACACTGAAAAATGATGACTTGGCGCTACAGCTTACGCAAATGCAACAACAACTTGAGGCACTAAAGATACAATATGAAATAGATAAAATCAGACAACACCGAGAGATGCTCACCGAGCAGGCGACGCTAGATCGTATGATGGGTAAGCTATCAACATTGCAAATTCGCTATCGTGCGCAGCATGAATTGGCAAAGCAAGGTATTGTATCTCAATTTTCATTTTTGCAAACTCAGGCCGAGCGAGACAGCATGAAACGCCGAATTGGCAGTGCGCAAGCGCGAATGTCGCAACTTCACACCATGCATAGTAAAGAGCTGGCCATAACCAAGAATAAAGTCTCGTTAAAGGAGCTGGAGCTTGTGGCATTGCATCGCAAGGTTGCGGCACTCACGATTCGTGCCCCCAGTGACGGGGTGATAGAGCAGATGCCGTTAGCTGTGGGTGAAAATGTGCAAAGTGGTGGCTACATTGCGTCTATCGGTAACCAAAAAGAGTTGACTGCTGTATTACAGGTTGCGCAATCAGAGGCGCAAAAAATTAAGTTGGGGCAGCGTGTTAAAGTAATGATTCGCAATACTGAGGTGGCTGCTTTCGTTACGCGTATTGACCCTGTTGTAACCAACCACAGTGTGTTAGTTGAGGCTGCTTTACCAAGTGACTTACCAACATCCACAATGCCTAAGATGAGTGTTGAAGCGGCTATTATCATCGAAAACCTGCAAGATGTAGTATACATTCGTCGGCCGAGCAGCCAATCAACAGTGCAAAATGGACGTCTGTATCGAGTTTTGGGCGCTGACAGGCTGGAGTTAATAAATGTAGAGTTTGGTGAGCAAACTGGTCGTTACATTGTTGTGGAGCAAGGCCTCCAAGCAGGGCAGTCTGTGATTATTTCAGATCTCAATCACCTAGTTCAGCAAAGCACAACCCTCGAGATGCAATAGGAGCTGATATGAAAAACATGATCGAAATGGCAGGTATCGGGAAGGTATTTGAAACTGCAGACTTGCAAACACATGCGTTGAGAAATATCGATATTACCATCGAGCAAGGGGAATTTGTTGCGGTATCTGGGCCCTCAGGGTGTGGTAAGTCGACGTTGCTGTCAATTATGGGGTTGCTAGAGCCGCCCACGTCGGGCAGCTACACATTGGCAGGGCAGTCAGTAGATACTTTAACTGTCGACCAGCGCGCGGCATTTAGAAATCAGCATATCGGCTTTATATTTCAATCATTCAATCTTGTCGACTCCATGACGGTGTTTGAAAATGTTGCATTGCCGCTGCGTTATCGTGAGCCTAGACCTAGTGCTCAGGTCGCAAAAGACGTTGTGCTGGAGTGCCTAGATAAAGTTGGGCTATCTCACCGAATTACGCATACACCAAATCAGCTATCTGGCGGACAACAGCAGCGCGTAGCCATTGCGAGAGCCTTGGTGACACGGCCGAGTATTTTGTTAATAGATGAAGCGACTGGCAACCTAGATTCAAAAAGCGGCGATGCGGTGATGTCATTAATTGGTGAGTTGCACTTGCAGGGGGCTACCATTTGTATGGTTACTCACGATCCTCGATATGCGGGTATGGCATCGAGACAAATTAAACTCTTTGATGGTGAATTGCTCGGTACAGCGTATAAATCGGCAACACCGTTCGTAACCGGTTCACTACCGTTGTAGCCCATGCTGAATATGGACGCAGTAGAACGTGAGGAAACATCCTATGTGGAATGAGCAATTCAGCGCGATCTTAGCGCTGTATAAAAATGTCAGATTCACTCTGTTATTTGTTGTTTTGTTGGCATTTGCCCTAGCTGGTGGGTTATTGGTGAGTTTGATCGCTTGGCATGCTTACTCACCACTCCCTTACAAAGATGCAGATAGATTGGTCTGGTTGCATGGCGCTATCGCTGACAAACAAGGCCAGTTAGTTATGAACGGGGCGCTTTCAAATATTGCCGCACAGTATATTGCGGATAATTCTTCTCAATTGGACCTTGTGACCCCCATTTATTTTGGAGAAAGTCTACTCGAAGGACACAGAGCGCAGCCGCAAGTGAACATGGCGTACACTTATGCCAATTATTTTGAATTATTTGGATTGAACTTACGCGCAGGTCGACCCTTTGATAGTCGGCGCAATGCTCACAGCGCAAGTAGAGAAGCGGTCGTGAGTGAATGTTTTGCAAAACGCTATTTGATGTCGAGAGATACGCTGCAAGGGGCCGTGACCGATATAATCTCGCGTACCATTCACTTAGATCGACAGAGTTACCGTGTTGTTGGGGTGGTTGAATGTAGTGATCGCATACCTCAATTAAAGAATGCCAATCATCATACCGATGTATTTGTCGACTTTACGGCGGTTGTTGATCGAGAAAACCCACTACGAGAGCATTTGTCGGTGAGATACGAAACATTCGTTGTGGGTCGGCTTAAATCCGAGCGCGAAATTAAACCAATGGCTTCACAAGTGGTCGCTCACCTAAATCAAAAGTTCAGAGAGAGCTTAGTAAGTATTGAACAGAGTAAAGAATTACAGCTGAATTTTGAATATAGGCCTCTTACAAAACTGATAAAGGGGGAAGTACAAAATATTGGCAATTGGGTGTTCTTGGGAGGTGCAGCTTTTTTATTGATCACACTGGTCAATCTATTTACGTATTACTTTCTAGATTTTAAAAAGCAACAAGCCGAGTTAGCCCTGAAAGTGACGTTGGGGGCTAAGGTGGGCACATTGCGCAGTGCACATTTAGTTCAACTTGGTACGCTATTTTTCATTGCGGCAATTGGTGCGATGTTACTCAGTGAACTTGGCGTTGTTGTGATCAGAAACCTTGCAGCAGATACCTATGCCCACATGAACTGGCTACGTGTGAGCTGGTGGCATCACATAGTCATGGTGGTGGCGGCGCTGCTAATATCTGTTTTTTTTGCGTATTGTGGATTTGCGCAGTTGCCTCTTCAGCACCTACATAGTCAGCTTCACGGTGGTAATAAAGGTCAAGCGAAACAGTTACCTATTTGGTTGAGTAATAGTGTGTTAGTGACCCAACTGAGCGTGGGCTTGGTGGTACTATGTTTGAGTTTTTGGCTATTTGTGTATTTTGCAAATCGCCTTTTCATTCCTACGGGCGTAGAACCTAACGGCGTATTGTTTATTGAACGTCAACAAGTTTCGTGGGGCCAGGACAGTTCGGAGGTGGATGCGCGAAAGCAATTATTTTTAGCCAATCAGCGAGCATTGAAATCTCACCCGAAAGTTGAGGCTGTGGCATTGAGCGCCCTTGCGCCATTCGATCTTAGCTATGTTGCCCGTATTGGTAAAACGCCGCAAAGCGCTGAGCATATCGCGATGCATTCGCAGCTAGTGGGGGTCGGGTATTTCGATTTACTGTCGTTGCAAATTGTTGCCGGACGCGATTTTAATGTGCGGGACATCGATGCGCGCGAAGGGGTCATTATCAATCGTGAAGCAGCACGTTTGTTAGCTTTAGACGCAAGTGATATTGGAAAATGGATTTATCATGGTCACCAAGCACCAACACGGTTACTGGGGATTGTTGATAATATCTTTACCCATGACACAGGCTTCTACGCCATTGTGTATTTCCCACATAATTTCTACGAAACGAATATGCTGGTGAAACTCAAAACGGGTCAAAGTATGAGTAAAGAAGAGGCGATTCAGGTGCTTAAGCGTCAAGAAGTGACGCAAAATATTAGGCAGCTCGAAACGCTTGCTTTACAAGTAGAAGAATTAAACCAATCTGCCAAACTTAGTTTGTACGGCGGGATTGGCTTGTGCTTTTTGATAATTGCACAAGTCCTCGTGGGCCTGTATGGGTTACTTGGAAACCTTGCCTTTAGTGAGCGCCCCGTACTACGTATTAAACAGCAGGTGGGTGCTAAACGCATCCAGTTAATACGCGAGCAAATGTTACTTCGACTGGGGCACTTTTTTTTGGCAACACTGTTAGCAACAAGCGTCATCCTAATTACATCCAGTGTGATACCTGCAATGGGGTTAACGCTATTAATTTGCTACTTATTAGCTTTGCTAATGACCTTTAGCTTACTGTTTTTTATAGATATACACCATGTCTACCAGCAGTTGAAAAAAGATTGAAGAGTTGTAACAGATTCTTACAAATGTCACACCCAGTGTGATGCAAACCTTGATAAGATAGCATTAGGAAATTATCAATAGGTGCGGTTATGCAATCAAACATACTAAAATGGATATTACCCTTCGTGGCGTTGGGTATCGGTATCGCTGGGTTTATGGGTATAAATGCTGCTGCAAAAGGCGATGAGGGGTCAGATGTCGTTGACACCAGACCTGTCGTTGAAGTTGAAGCATTACAAGCTCAAGATCATCAAGTGGTGATCAACAGTTATGGTGAGGTTCAGCCGTTAGAGCAAACCATGTTGTCGGTTCAAGTGTCAGGTGAAATTGACTATTGGCATCCAAACTTTGTGGCTGGTGGTGTTATCAACAAAGGTGATGTGCTCTTAAAAATTGAAAAAGACAATTATCAGGCGGCAGTATTGCAAGCAGAGGCCGCACTTTCTAGTGCAAAAGCACAACTTATTGAAGAGCAAGCGTTAGCAGATGTCGCTGCGGATGAAGCTAAACGCTTTCCTAACAAAAAGCACACCGACTTATTTCTGCGTAAACCTCAGCTACTTAGCGCCAATGCGGCCGTTAAATCTGCACAGGCTGCACTGAGTAGAGCACAGCGTGATTTAGATAACTGTGAGGTCGTGTCGCCATTTAATGCACTCGTTGTGTCTCGAGACGTTGGTCTGGGTCAATTTGTGAATACGGGCGCGGCGGTTGCAAGGCTTAACAACATTGAACAAGCTGAAATAATCATCCCGATTGCGGGTTTTGACTCTATATTCTTGCCTGAAAATGTCTCTGGTATTGAGGCCACACTATCGCAAAAAGGTATCAATGGATTTACGCGCCAAGCCTATATCCATCGTGACTTAGGCGTTGTCGACCAGCAAACGCGTATGAATAACTTGGTGGTGCGTATTGATGACCCATACGGACTCACTAACAATGCACCTGCCATTAAATTTGGCACCTATGTACAAGTTCAATTTGCAGGTAAGACATTAAGACAGATTTATCGCCTGCCGCAGGAGTTAGTGAATAATCAAACTGTTTGGTTATTAAACTCAAATGCAGAATTAGAGCCTCGTGAAGTGCAGGTGATCCGTGAAGAAGGTGCTTATTACTTGGTGGGTGAAGGCCTATCAAATAGTGATACTGTGGTGGTCACTTTACCTGAATACCCGCAACGAGGCATGGCCGTTAAAGTTGCTGGCAGTGAGGAAGGTATAGGAGAATCTGACAATGTGGGAAAGCTGTAGCGGCAGGGAATGACTATGACTGATCAAATCAAAACTTCCCAAAAAGGGTTGATTGCGTATTTTGCGCATAATCCTGTTGCCGCCAACCTGATGATGGTATTCATTATCATCATGGGTATTGTGAGCTACATGACGATTCAACGACAGATGTTCCCAAGTATTGAGCTGAACTTCGTCAGTATCAATGCTAACTACCCGGGCGCATCACCGCAGGAAATCGAAGAGAGTATTCTGATTAAAATTGAAGAAGCACTCAAAGATGTGACTGAAATCGACAAAGGTGTTTATCGTGCACGTCGTGGTAGTGGCAGTGTGCAACTTGAGATAGATACCGATGCTGATTTAAGCGATGTGGTTGATAAAGTTCGCACCCGAGTTGATGGGATCGCAACTTTCCCCGCCGCAATGGAGCCGGTGCGTGTGCAGCAAGTAGAGTTTCGTCAAGACGTTATTCAGATGGCGCTTGCGGCGGATATCCCACTTGCAGAGTTAAAGCCTTTAGCCAAAGAAGTTGAAGACGAGTTATTACAGTTGGGTAATGTCTCTTTGGTTGAGCGTAGCACACCAGCTTACGAGATCGCCATTGAAATTGACCCCGATACTTTGCGTCGATATGGTCTCACCATTAATGATGTCAGTAACTCTATTCGCCGCTATTCAGCAAATATGTCTGCAGGTCAAATTCGCACGGATGCAGGGATCATTTCTGTACGTGTCGAAAACCAGAAATACCGTGGCAATGAATTTAAACGTATTCCTGTGAAGGTCGGTGATAATGGTGCAAAGGTGTACTTGCAAGATGTCGCCGTGATCAAAGACGAATTTGTCGAAGGTGAGTTCTACTTCAAGCAAAATGGCGTTAATGCTGCGTTTCTTTCGGTAAAAGCCACCAAAGAACAGAACATGGTGCCTATCGCTCGAACAATACATGCTTACATTGAAGAGAAAAACAAAACATTGCCTGCGGGTGTGTCGTTGTCGCCAATTGTGGATATGACTTATTACCTTGATGCGCGTCTCGAAATGATGAAGAAGAATATGCTTCAAGGTGCGCTATTAGTTGCCATTATGTTGACGATATTCTTGCGTTTTAAGCTGGCTCTGTGGGTAATGATTGGCCTGCCAGTGTGTTTCTTAGGCGCGATTATGCTGATGCCTGCATTTGGGATCAGCATCAATATAGTCTCTTTGTTTGCATTTATTATGGTATTGGGGATTGTGGTCGATGATGCCATCGTCATCGGAGAAGCCTCCTATACCGAAATAGAACGCAGCGGTCCAAGTGTTGATAGCGTCGTCAGAGGTGCGAAGCGTGTGGCTACCCCCGCTACCTTTGGTGTCTTGACTACTATGGCGGTATTTGCACCCATGGTGATGTCTAGCGGCCCACAAGGTGCCTTCTTTAAATCCATCTCCATTGTTGTCATTCTGTGCTTGGTATTCAGTTTAATTGAATCAAAATGGATATTACCAGCGCACTTGGCACACACTAAGTTTAAACCAATGCGTGAGGGTAGCTGGCGCGCTAAATTTAATAAGCGTTTCTTTGCTTTCGTGAATGGACCTTATCGAAATGCTGTGCAAAAGTGTGTTGAGTGGCGTTGGGCCGTTTTCACTGGCTTTATCGCGCTGTTTTTGATCAGTATTTCCTTGATCACATCTAGCCAAGTTCGCTTTATTCCACTACCGAAAGTACCCCATGACTATCCGCTAGTTAAAATCCTGCTCAACGATAATGTGTCAGATGAGCAGACACTTGCTGCAGTCACACAAGTTGAAAAAATGATGCTAGATGTGGATAAGCAGATCGAGCAGGAATACGGGCAAAAGATGCTGAAAGACATTCTCGTTTGGAACGAAGGTCGCAGCGAAGGCTCAGTCCTTGCGGTATTAGTGGACGAAGAGTTACGCCCATTTGATGCATTCGAATTATCTCGACGGTGGCGTGAAAATATGCCGACCATTGCGGGTGTGAAATCTCTCCTCGTGATTGATGACGTGAATGATCAGGGCAATGGCGATGGTGAATTTGGATATTTACTATACGGTCCAGATATCGATACGTTGAATGCTGCGGGTAGGCACTTTATCTCAATGTTGCAGCAAGAAAAGGGGCTGTTTGATATCAGTTCTACCATTGACCCGCCAAGTAAAGAGGTGCAGCTGTCGTTAAAGCCGGTCGCCTATGAATTAGGTCTTACTCTGTCAGATATTGCTAACCAAATTGGTGATAGCTTTTACGGTGGAGAAGCACAACGTGTGATCCGAGATGGTGAAGAAATCCGTGTGATGGTGCGTTATCCTGAGCTCGATCGAGAAGCGGTGGCATCTTTGAAATATGCGCTGGTAAAAACACCTGCAGGACGTGAAGTGGTGCTGGGTGATGTGGTTGAATTTACTGAAAAGCCAGGCGTAAGCTACATTCGTCGCGAGGGTGGTTACCGCACTGTGTACGTTTATGGCAGCATTGATGAGCAAGCAATTGAGCCATCTGCGGTAGTAGAAAACATCAAAGACAATCTCTTGCCTAAGCTATATGAGCAATATCCAGGTGTTAAATCTGAATTAGGTGGCTCTGTAGAAGAGACTCAAGCACAGGCGGATGAGCAAGTGATGTTCTTCGTGGCGGGGATGTTGATTGTGTATATTTTATTAGCGGTGCCGCTGAAGAGTTACTCTCAGCCGTTGATAATCATGTCGGTTATTCCATTTAGCTTGATAGGTGCCGTTTGGGGCCACTGGTTAAATGGTTTGGATATGAGCATGATGTCGACCTTTGGTCTCATTGCGGCCGCAGGTGTCGTTATCAATGATTCTCTTGTTATGACGGATTACGTGAACCAAGTCCGTAAAGAGGGTGTGAGATTGAAAGATGCGGTAATTGAGGCCGGGTGTGCACGCTTTAGAGCGATCACATTAACGTCAATTACGACATTTGCGGGTGTAACACCGATCATTTTTGAAACGAGCTTACAGGCTAAATTTGTAATTCCAATGGCTATTTCTCTCGGCTTTGCCGTGTTGTTTGCCACGTTAATCACATTAGTTCTGGTACCGTGTTTGTACATTATTTTAGTTGATGTACAAAGTGCATTTAGCAAGTTGAAGAAAAAAGTGAAAGGCCGTAATAAGGAAGTAGGTAAGTTCCGTAACGCTTAAGTCAGCATTTTACACACATTTAAAAACCCAGCTTTTATGCTGGGTTTTTTTGTATTTTTGTAAAACTCGAGATGGTGTCAGCCTCGTTACATTCCCTTTCTACAGGTTTGTGTTTGTTATGTTATAAAGTATTATCATTTCAAAGCGTCTGATAAGACAAGTGATAACTTATATACAGTGCTAGCGCACGGACTTATTGTAAGCTAGCAGACTGTTTTTATGAATATATACAGTGCCAAACTCGCAGCTGTACCAAGTTCTTGGCTGTGATAGACTGGATAAATAAGAATAAATCAGGAACAGATACATGACCAAAGCGCTTACCCCACCAGTGGCAAAAAAAGTACCCCATAAAATGGAAATTCATGGCCATCAAAGGACAGATAATTATTACTGGATGCGCGATGATAACCGTCAAAACGAAGACGTTCTGGAACATTTAAAAGCCGAAAACAGCTATTGTGAAGCGGTGATGGAACCGCATACTGCGTTACAGGATACGCTTTTTGAAGAGATGAAAGGGCGTATTGTTAAAGATGACTCATCTGTGCCGGTAAAAGATGGGCGCTACTGGTATACCAATGAGGTAAGCGGTGAAGAAGAGTATGGCCGTCATTATCGTGGCTCAAACGAGCAAATGGACAACAAAGAATTACTGCTCGATGTTAATGAGTTAGCAAAAGAGCATGAGTTTTATGAACTTGCTGAGCTGATGGTGAGTCCTGATGATACGTTGCTTGCATACAGTGAAGACATTGATGGTCGCCGCATTTATACCACTCGGTTTAAAGACATTGCTACCAAGACGTTGTTAGACGATGTGCTTGTAGAAACAGAAGGTCAAATTGTGTGGGGCAATGACAATAAATCTGTTTTCTACGTAAAAAAGGATCTCCAAACTTTACTTGGTTTTCAAGTTTATCGCCATGTGCTCGGCACACCTCAAAGCGATGATGTACTCGTTTATGAGGAACAAGATCGACAGTTTTATATGGGCTTAGGCAAAAGTCGAGATGAAAGCCAAATTTTTATCTATCTGTCTGCAACCGAAACCAGTGATACGCTGTTTTTAGATGCCAACAACCCAAGTGGAGAGTTTAAGCGTTTATTGGCACGTCAAGAAGGTCATGAGTATGGTATCGAAAAATTTGGAGACGACTACTACCTGCTAACAAACAATGATGCCAAGAACTTTCGTATGGTGCGTGCTACGGCCGCTGATATTAATGACCCGAGTAAATGGGTAGAGATCATTGCCCATCGTGAACAGGTACTCATTGAGGGACTGGAACTGTTTGACAGTCACTTTGTTATCACTGAGCGCGAGCGTGGACAAATCAGATTTGTTGTACATGATTATCAAGGTTCAAGTTATCAGCTCGGGTTTGAAGATGAGTGCTATTACGCTGGTGTTGGGTACAACCCAGAGCCAAGCGCCAAAACAGTGCGCGTCACTTATTCGAGTTTGACCACACCGAGTAGTGTTTATGATTGTGACTTGGTAACGGGCCAAAAAGTGCTTAAAAAGCAGGTCAAAGTACTTGGTGACTTTTGTCCAGCAGATTATGCGTCAGAGCGGTTGCATATCCCAGCTCGAGACGGCGCAAAGGTGCCTGTGTCGATTGTGTATCGAAAATCACTGTTCAACAAAGATGGCACTAACCCTCTGTTGCAGTATGGTTATGGCGCATATGGGTATACGATTGATCCCGTGTTCTCAAGTTCAACCCTTAGTCTTTTAGACCGAGGGTTTGTGTATGTTATTGCCCATATTAGAGGCTCAGAAATGCTTGGGCGTCAGTGGTATGATTTTGGCAAGAAAGAATACAAAGAAAATAGCTTTAACGATTTTGTTGACGTCACGCGCGCATTGGTAGAGATGAAATATGGTGCGTCAGACAAAATTTTTGCATCGGGTGGCAGCGCAGGTGGTCTATTGATGGGAGCGGTTATAAACCAAGCGCCAGAGCTTTACCGCGGCATAGGTTGCCACGTTCCGTTTCTGGATGTATTAACGACCATGTTGGACGAAACTATACCCCTTACCACGAATGAATATGACGAGTGGGGTAACCCCAATGATAAGCAGTATCACGATGTTATTTTATCTTATTCTCCCTATGACAATCTGGCGGCAAAGAGCTATCCTAATACTCTGGTTACGACGGGATTACATGATTCTCAAGTTCAGTATTGGGAACCAATGAAATGGGTCGCGAAACTGAGAGAGTTAAAGACAGATAATAATCTCTTGGTCTTTAAAACAGATATGGACTCGGGTCACGGTGGCGCGTCGGGTAGGTTCAAAAGCTTACATGAAAAAGCACTTGAAATGGCTTTTTTCATTTCTTTGCTTCCCGAGCTACAAGCTGACTAATCAATTACCGCGGTGCTTTTTGTGCCGCATTTAAGGTATTAGAGAGGGTGGCATGTTTACGGTACACGGGCAATGGCAAATTGATATCACGCCCCCCAATGTTTTTGTTAACTTAGTTGGGGCTTTTAATTGCGAGGGAATGACAGCGCTGGAACAAGAAGCGCGTCGCATGTGGCGCAAGTATGATCCTGGTCAGCTTTATTGTGCTGTCATTAACTTGAGTGAATTTGAAATGACGACAGTGGATAGTATCGATGCGCTCAAGGACTACTTTGTAGATATGGAGCGGCGAGGGTATCGCCGTATAGACTACATTGGCATTAATGCGCTCTCTAGAAAAATAATCAGTGAGCTGTGCTCACAAAGCGATATTCAAGTGCAGTTGTATCTTGATGTTGCTACATATCTGAGTCAGCACCCCACGAATCGGGGTGCCGCTCAGTGGCTGAGTGAGTAGTATTAGCCCAAATATGCTTTAAGCATCCAAACCAGCTTTTCTTGCTCTGTAATATAGTCACTCATCAGCGAAGCTGTACCTTCATCCTCAGCATCTGAAGCTTGCGTCAAAATAGCGCGTTGGGTCTTGATTAGTTGTGTAAAACCATCCAGTAGTATTGCAACTGCTTCAGGTCCATTCTGTACGCCCTTTGCCTCACTGATCTCACTAATTGATAGATAGTCACTAAACGCATGAAGCGGTGTACCTTCAATTGTAAGTATACGTTCTGCTAACTCGTCAACTTTGAGCAGTAATTGGTTGTAAATCTCTTCAAACTTAACATGTAACTCAAAAAACTCTCTGCCTTTGATATTCCAATGAAAGCTGCGGGCATTCATATATTGAATTTGGTAGCTGCTTAATAACGTATTTAGAGACTCTACCAGCTGCTGACTTTTTTGTGCGTCTAATCCAATGCTATTACTCATATTTTTTCTACCCTAAGTTAAGTTGTGCGGTGTGCACCGCAGAAATAATGTATGTTGAGAGGCTGTGCTCGCATCAACGCTATGACATCTAGTTTGGCTTAAGCTCAGTTACTTGGCCAACGAGGAAAAGCGATTGGCGTCATCGAAAAAGGTGTTTGCACTAGCTTAAAGTTTGCCAGTTTGTCAGGTAGCTCTTTACTTGCTTGATCCATCGCAATGAGTCATGAGAGGGAATTATTTGTACATATGACGCTTGATGTAGGTCAATTTTTATACTCTCTGTAAGGCCATAATGAGAGGGCAAAACGTCCTATTCATTATTAACCTTTATCAATTAGGGCGTTAGAATTATCAAGGAGAGCACTATGAAAGGTAAAACAAAGTCACAGCATAGAGGCGAGCTTACCGTCGTTGTCATTGCATTAGTTGCTTTTGTCGTTGGTTTAGTGGGCCACCTTGCAGGCGCAAGTTACGCTAATTCAGACGCATTTGGCTATTTAGCAGCACCTGTGCCACTGATTATGGGTATCATCGCTTTAGTTGCTTACAAAGTTGCACAAAAAGCAGACAAGTGAGTTACTCATCACGGTGTAAAATTTCAATGATGTAATCCATTACACTGCGCGAATAAATTAAAGTGGTGTGGCTGAGGTGAAATATTTTGTGCTCAGCCATGCCTTTTAGTTTGGTCTCATCTAGTAAAACAGTCCCGTCGGAGCGACTGCCCTTCTGCAATAGGGGCATCAAGCCTATTGGAAGGTCGCCGGCAATGCTATAAAGGCGGGCACTAAAGGGCCATGTATTGGCCTCAGTCAACAAGTATTCAACACTGTTTTTTAACAGCCTATCAAACCCTTTATCATGCATATGTTTGGCAATGGCACTGCCTTTGTGAGGAGTGCCTAAAGTGATGACTTTTTTAACACACAGGCTTTGTTCAGAGGCATTCATTAAGTAGTCTCTGGCGACCAACCCGCCCATTGAGTGACACACTAGCGCAGTAGGTTGATCATCAACAAACTCATCAATCTTGCGAAATATGGCTTGCTTGTCTGGGTCGAGTGTATTGTAGGTAAGGTTGAGGATATCGCAGCCCGTTTTTTCCAAGCGCTTACACAGCGGTTGCATCACAAAACCCGACATATATAAACCGTGTAATACGACCACCCGCTTTACTTTCATGGCTTCCCCTACTTTAAACGCTGCGGCGTAATTTGCACGCTATGCTCTGTATTGCTTAGCCATATTTCGCCATCTTGAATGGTCGCTGTCAAATCCATCGAACGAGCGAACAGTTCGGTCATCTGTGATGTTGCACTAAAAGGTAAGCTGAAAACAGCAAGGTTATTGTACTGATTTGCCGCAGATTGGTTTTTCTTCCACCAGATCTCTTGGGTGTTTTCACCATAGGTATACAGCACCACTTGCTTCGCTTTTACCGCTGCTTTTTTTAGTCGTTTTTCATCCGGTAAGCCAATATCGATCCAAAGCTCGATATCGTCAGTGAGATTTTTTTGCCAAGCCGCAGGTTCATCATCTACACATAGGCCTTTAGTAAATGACAACTCTTCATTATATTGCAGGATATACGCAAGTAAGCGCACCATTAAACGCTGTTCATTTTCTGATGGGTGCTGTGCAATAGTTAGAGACTTGTCGGTATAAACATGTCTGTCCATGTCGCTGATATTTAAATGTGCTTTTAAGATTGTCGATTTTAGTGCCATGATAGTGCGCAGAGAGTTTTTAAAGCATCAGTATATCAAGATTTATCTATCTGGTGCGTTTTACGTTAAAATAGCCACAGATTTTAGTTTTGGAGAGATTTTTTATGGCCATCCAATGGTTTCCTGGGCATATGAATAAAGCGCGTAATGAGATCAAAGAGATCATGCCGCAGATGGATGTCATTATTGAAGTGCTCGATGCACGTATCCCATACAGCAGTGAAAATCCAATGGTAACACAGCTACGCGGTGATAAACCGGTCATCAAAATCTTGAATAAAGCAGATCTTGCCGACTCGGATATGACCAAAGCTTGGATGGAATATTTTGAGCAAGAAGACGGCGTAAAAACGCTTGCTTTCGGCCATGACAAAGCGGCAGAAGTACACCGCATTAATACGTTATGTAAAAAACTTGCGCCACACAAAGTGGGTCAGGATAAACAGCTTAAAGCCATGATTATGGGGATCCCCAATGTTGGCAAATCGACGTTAATTAATATTTTAGCGGGCCGCATTGTGGCGAAGACGGGTAATGAGCCTGCGGTCACCAAAGCACAGCAGCGCATTCGCTTAGATGATGGCATTATGTTGTACGATACCCCAGGTATGCTTTGGCCAAAAGTAGAAAATGAAAACTCTGGTTATCGATTGGCTGCAACAGGGGCCATTCGTGACACGGCCATTAATTATGAAGAAGTGGCGAGTTATACCGCAGAGTATTTATTGAAGGCTTATCCGGAGTTATTGCGCAGCCGCTACAAAATTGATGAGTTACCAGAGTGTGACTGGACCTTTATTGAAATGGCGGGTCGTAAGCGCGGGTGTATTCGCGGTGGTAACCAAGTCGACACACATAAAATGTCTGAAATCCTCATCAATGAATTACGTGATGCAATCCTTGGACGTGTGACTATGGAAACGCCACAAATGCGAGAAGATGAAGAGCAGATGGTGGCAGAAATTCGTGCTGCAGCAGAGGCAAAAAAAGCAGCGCGTGAAGAAGAAAAGCGTCAGCGCCGCGCTCGGGCAAGAAAAAACCGCCGATAAACTAAGCGGCTTCAGCGAGCACTGAGCGATTTCGGCCAGTGCTCTTGGCTTTGTATAATGCTGCATCGGCACGTTTTAACAGCCCATCTTCCGATTCGTCAATATGATACTGGGCAATGCCCATGCTTGCCGTTACTTTTACCTCACATTGGCTTTGCGCTAATGTATTGTGAATTTGTTCCGCCAGCGCTTGGCCGTCATTCAAAGTCGTTTTAGGCAACAAGATTACAAACTCTTCACCCCCCCATCGACAGGTAAAGCCACGGGACCCCACGACGGTTTTACAAATCTGTGCCACATGTGCGAGGACTTTGTCACCCACTAGGTGCCCATGGCGGTCATTGACTTGTTTAAAATGATCAACATCTAATATCAGCATGACCAAGGGAGTAAATTGGTTACGTGCTTTGTTTAGTTGTGCTTGTAATAAAGGTTCAAACGCTTGGCGGTTATAGGTATTTGTGAGCTTGTCGTACGTTGCCATTTTTTCTAAGCGCTTTTGGTAGTGGTTAAATGTGAGCTGAGCACTAAATAAAATGACCGTAGTGATAACGACACCCATGAGTAAATTGATATACAAAGTGTCGGAAAATGAGTTGTCTTGATTGAGTGATTGTTCAACGACTAAGTACCAGCCAAATTGTTCTAAATAACGAGAGTTGATGAAAATGGTCTGTTCATCTTGCTCTAAGCGCAGTTTATAGTTTTTCTTATTTAAGAGCTTCGCGCTGTGGCTGCCAAACTTATCCGTAATGGTATCATCGGTGAACGTCGAATCCGTGTAAAAGAGCAGGCGGCCTTTGTGATCAATAAAATAAACTTTGCGATTATATATATGCTGGTATTTGTCGATGAGGCGTTTCAAGTGATCGAGCTTCACACCAACACCAGTGATGCCTAAAACTTGCTCCTGAGGTTGTATTTTATGGTTCACAAAGACGATGGCTTGATGGTCATCCCTCGGGTCTAGATCCACATTGAGCGTATATGCATGTGCGTTATCCAAAGTTTCTTGATACCAGCTATCTTGCTGATCACGAGTGTTGAGCTGAGTTACTTGACCATCGTAACGATAATAGGTTTTATCATCACTGGTGACCAAAAAGCTGGTCACGGCATCGTAGTCGGCACGCGTCTGTCTTAGATATTCAAAGAGCACCCGCTTATCTTCGTTCTTTTTTGCGAGCCAAGCATGTAAAAACGTATTGTTGGCCATTTGCGAAGAAATAATGATAGGGGCTTGCAGTTGTTTTTGTAGATCGGTGTGAATTAGGTGGCTAGTGAGGGGCAGTGCATCATTCTCAATTCCCTGAAACAACGACTGTTTAGCAATGATCAAGCTAAACCAGCTCGTGAATATGAATCCGGTGAGTAGCAGTATCGTCAAAATTAAATTATATCGATAGCGTGTTTTGGTCATAGTGGATGGCGCGTAATCAAGGAGACGCAACTCTAACAAGGGTACAAATGCAACGCCATTACACTTGATTACAGGTACATATTTCCGAAAATAAAAAAGGCCCTGTTAGGGCCTTTTAGGTTCATATCTACCGTCACCGATATGAGCAATGTAGCAAGTAAAATAGTAAGTCGGTTGTTAGTGAATTACTTTAAGGGGCGTTAAGGTTCTTCACTGACAACCTAAAGCTGTTTTCGTGCGCAACACGTGTTTCGGGGTCGAGAAACAAATTTGAGTACGTCAACAAAGTGAGTGCAATTCCGCTTTGTTGAGATTGATTATCAATTAGATTAAGGTGAGTGTCAATACTTATTTGAAAATAATTCTCATTTGTATCATTGGGGTTTATTCAAAGTTTTGTATGGTTGTACAAGTGCGAAAGAGTGGGCGATATAGCAAATTGAATGTCATAGCATGATTAGCGTAGCTGTACTAAAAATAAAAAAGCCCGCTTAAGCGGGCTTTTCATGATCATATCTACCGTCACCGATATGAGCAATGTAGCAAGTAAAATAGTAAGTGGGTTGAGTGTGCTTTACTTTAAGGGGCGTTAGAGCAAAGCACCTGCAACCGTGCATTTTACGTGTGCACCACGTGTTTCAGGGTCTTGAAACAATTTAGCGTACTTAACAAAATAAGCCGTCAACTCACTTTGTTGAGATTGATTATCAATTGTATTTTGATCTGTGTCAATATTTTTTTGAAAATAGTTCTCATTTGTAATTACTGCTGATGAAAAAGTCTGAAGGTGTTTAAAAGTGCTCGTTTAAGAGGATATAGATTCAGTGATACTTAATCATGTACCTAGGCAGTGTACTGGGTGTATGGGTAAATCTGAGGTTCGGAAATAGAAAAGCCCGCGGGTCAAGCGGGCTTTTAGCGTTCATATCTACCGTCACTGATATGAGCAATGTAGCAAGTAAAATAGTCGGTAATTGCATGTTACTTTAGGGGCGTAAAATAACCTGCTTAAACCTAGCGTGTAACGTTCGCTCAACGTGTTTCAGGGTCGAGAAACAAATTAGAGTACTTCAACAAAATAAACCGTCACTTACTTTGTTGAGATTGATTATCAATAACATTTGCTCTGGTGTCAATATGTTTTTGAAAATAATTCTCATTTAATTTTTTGTGAAATTCGTTTTTATTTCAGGCTGCAAGAATATGAAACGGAAATCGCCTTTTAGCCATGTGTTTGGCTGCCATTCCTTGGTTGTAAACTTTATTTCGAGTCTATTTCGGCGTATAACAGTTACATAAAAATAACAAAAAAGGTGGTTTAATGGTCAGTACATTGGGGTTAATCGTCGCACTGGCTGGACTGATTTGGCTCACTTTACGTGGTATGAGCTTGTTTATCTCTGCGCCCTTGTGCGCGCTCTTGGTCGCTATGAGCAGTGGGTTTTCGCTATTTAATGATGTATCGGGGCAAGACTTTGTCACTTTGTATATGGCGGGGTTTAGTGGCTTTATCCAGGCTTGGTTCTTTATGTTTTTGTTGGGTTCTTTGTTTGGTAAGTTTATGGAAGATACAGGTGCTGCAGATGCGATTGCCCGTTACATTACCGACAAAATAGGCATGAAGCATGCGGTTTTTGCGATTGTATTAGCGTGTGCGCTACTGACTTATGGCGGAGTCAGTGTGTTTATTGTGGCATTTTCTGTTTACCCTATGGCATTAAGTTTATTTAAAGATGCCAATCTACCACGTCGATTCATTCCTGCTGTACTCGCTTTTGGATCTGTTACATTCACGATGACATCGGCGGGTTCACCTGAGATCCAAAACTGGATACCCATTAAATACCTCGGTACCTCGCCTTATGCTGCGTGGCAAGAGAGTTTAATTGTGGCGCTCTTTATGGCATTCCTCGGATACTTTTTGCTAGTAAAAATGATTCAAAAAGCGGTGCGTAACGGTGAGCACTTTATGGCAAGAGAGGGAGACCCAATCGAAGATAAGCGCCGTTTGCCTCACCCCGTAACAGGTTTAATTCCACTTTTGGTAGTACTTCTTTTATCGTTTTTTTTGCATGAGCAATTGCAGCAAAGCGCGCTGATTGTCGCGTTACTCGGTGGTGTCTTGGCTATTTTCATTGTGAACTACACACATTTTAAGAACCTGTCCCAAGCGATTAATTTAGGTACTACAGGGGCATTAGTTGCTATTGGTAATACTGCAGCCGTAGTGGGATTTGGAGCGGTAGCCAAAGGGACGCCTGCTTTCCAAGAGGCTGTGGCGCTGATGACTTCTATCCCTGGTAATGAGTTGGTGGGAGCGGCAATAGCTGTGAGTGTGATTGCAGCTTTAACTGGCTCCGCATCAGGCGGTCAGGCCATCGCTTTACCGCTTGTGGCACCGCATTATATGGACTTGGGCGTGGATGCGAATCAATTACACCGGGTGGTTGCCATCAGCTCTGGGGCGCTAGATACATTACCGCACAATGGCTATGTGGTGACGACTGTAAGGGCAATATGTGGTGAAAAGCATCAAGATGCCTACTGGCCATTGGCTGTTTTAACCGTGTGTGTACCATTGCTGGGGGTAGCGGTGATCCTTGGGCTATTTATCTGGTTTTAACCCATTTTCAAACTTAAGTGCTGATTTGATGTCATATAAAGTTCTGAGAACTGAACTATCTTTGAAAGCAGATCGGTTACAAAGCAAATAGATAAAAAGGAGAGTGTTATGCGTTGCCATGAAATTGACTATGAGATCATCGGTGAGTCTATGCAAATGGTTGAAGTTGAACTAGACCCAAATGAAACGGTGATTGCTGAAGCCGGTGCGATGAACTATATGCAAGATGGCATTAGTTTTGAAGCCAAAATGGGCGACGGCGCGGACGTTGACCAAGGATTCATGAGTAAGTTATTCAGCGCCGGTAAGCGTTTGATCAGTGGCGAGTCGTTGTTTATGACGCACTTTACAAATGAAGGCAGTGGTAAGAAGCGAGTGGCTTTTGCGGCCCCGTTTCCAGGCTCAATTTTAGCACTGGATATGTCTACGTTAGGTGAATCTGTATATCTACAAAAAGACTCATTTTTATGTGCTGCGCTTGGCACAAAAGTCGATATCGCATTTCAGCGTAAACTGGGTGCGGGGTTCTTTGGTGGAGAAGGGTTTATTTTAGAGCACCTACAAGGTGATGGTATGGCCTTTGCGCATGCTGGCGGTACGATTGTAGAAAAACAGCTCAATGGCGAGACGCTCAAAGTCGACACCGGCTGTGTTGTTGGCTTCAGTGAAGGCATTGAGTTTGATATTGAGCGTGTTAAAGGTCTCAAGAGTATGTTCTTTGGTGGTGAAGGGTTGTTTTTAGCCACTTTACGTGGCCACGGCACTGTTTGGATCCAGAGCTTACCGTTCTCGAGACTGGCGGATAGAGTGCTTGAATGTGCGCCTAAGCAAGGCGGCAGCCGACAAGGTGAAGGCTCGGTACTTGGTCAAGTCGGTGACATCATTGACGGCGATTAGGCCTTTATTTGGCTTATTTTGCTCAGTTCAACAATGCAATACGGCAATGAATGCGTTTTAATTGCAAATTGACTGCATTTTAATCGACTTCAAGGATGATGTTCGCCCAAAGAGGTGATATACTCCCGCCGAATAATTTTTCTACTTTAAATAGAGTAAAACAATGGCAGATTTATCGAAATACAGAAACATTGGTATTTTCGCGCACGTTGATGCGGGTAAAACTACTACCACTGAGCGTATTCTTAAGCTTACTGGTAAGATTCACAAAACTGGTGAAGTACACGATGGTGAGTCAACTACTGACTTCATGGAACAGGAAGCAGAGCGTGGTATTACTATCCAGTCAGCAGCTGTTACTTGTGAGTGGAAAGGCCACCGTTTAAACGTTATCGATACTCCTGGACACGTTGACTTCACAGTTGAAGTTTACCGTTCACTTAAAGTACTAGACGGCGGTATCGGTGTATTCTGTGGTTCTGGTGGTGTTGAGCCACAGTCAGAAACTAACTGGCGTTATGCGAACGAATCAGAAGTTGCACGTTGTATCTTCGTAAACAAACTAGACCGTATGGGTGCAGACTTCTACCGCGTAGTAGGTCAAGTAGAAAAAGTACTTGGCGCAAACCCTCTAGTTATGACTCTTCCAATCGGTATCGAAGATCAGTTCACAGGTGTTGTTGACGTACTAGAAAAGAAAGCATACATCTGGGACGAGACTGGCCTACCAGAAAACTACGAAATCACTGACGTTCCAGCTGACATGGTTGAGAAAGTTGAAGAGTACCATGAGATGCTAGTTGAGTCTGCTGTTGAGCAAGACGACGACCTAATGGAAGCATACATGGAAGGTGAAACTCCTTCACTAGAGCAAATCAAAGCTTGTATCCGTAAAGGTACACGTGACCTTGCTTTCTTCCCAACTTTCTGTGGTTCTGCATTCAAGAACAAAGGTATGCAACTAGTACTAGACGCAGTTGTTGATTACCTACCTTCTCCAACTGAAGTTGACCCTCAGCCTCTAACTGATCCTGAAACAGGTGAGCCTACTGGTGAAGTAGCGACAGTTGACGCTGAAGAGCCACTAAAAGCGCTTGCGTTCAAAATCATGGACGACCGTTTCGGTGCACTTACGTTCATCCGTATCTACGCTGGTCGCATGAAGAAGGGTGACACAATCCTTAACTCTGCAACTGGTAAAACTGAGCGTATCGGCCGTATGGTTGAGATGCAAGCAGACGAGCGTAACGAACTTACTGAAGCACAAGCTGGTGACATCATCGCAGTTGTAGGTATGAAGAACGTTCAAACTGGTCACACTCTATGTGATCCTAAGCACGAATGTACTCTAGAAGCGATGATCTTCCCTGATCCGGTAATCTCTATCGCTGTTGCACCTAAAGATAAAGGTGGTAACGAGAAGATGGGTATCGCTATCGGTAAGATGGTTGCAGAAGATCCGTCATTCCAGGTTGAGACTGACGAAGATTCAGGTGAAACTATCCTTAAAGGTATGGGTGAGCTTCACCTAGACATCAAGGTAGACATCCTTAAGCGTACTTACGGCGTTGAGCTAGTTGTTGGTCAGCCTCAGGTTGCTTACCGTGAAACTATCACGCAAGAAGTTGAAGACAGCTACACGCACAAGAAGCAGTCTGGTGGTTCTGGTCAGTTCGGTAAGATCGACTACCGCATCAAGCCTGGCGAAATTGGTTCTGGTTTCACGTTCTCATCTTCAGTTGTTGGTGGTAACGTACCTAAAGAATTCTGGCCTGCAGTTGAGAAAGGCTTCAAGTCAATGATGGAAGAAGGTGTTCTAGCTGGCTTCCCTGTACTAGACGTTGAAGTTGAGCTATTCGACGGTGGTTTCCACGCAGTTGACTCATCAGCAATCGCATTCGAAATCGCTGCTAAAGGCGCTTTCCGTCAGTCTATCCCTAAAGCGGGTGCACAACTTCTTGAGCCAATCATGAAAGTTGACGTGTTCACGCCAGATGACAACGTAGGTGACGTAATCGGTGACCTTAACCGTCGTCGTGGTATGATCAAAGACCAAGAAGCTGGCGCAATGGGCGTTCGTATCAAGGGTGAAGTACCTCTATCTGAAATGTTCGGATACATTGGTCACCTACGTACTATCACGTCTGGTCGTGGTCAGTTCTCAATGGAATTCGCTCACTATGCACCATGTCCGCAAAACGTTGCTGACGCGGTAATCGCTGCAGAGAAAGAAAAGAAAGCTGCTAAGTAATTTATTACTTAAGCTGACTTTTTAAAAAACCGCCGAAAGGCGGTTTTTTTATGTCTAAACTTTATATGCCAAATTTTGCAATTCTGACGCTTCAAGTCACCACCTAACAAAACGTTTATGTTTAATTTCTTATTTTAAATAAATCATTATAAAGTTTGGATTTTATATTTATTTTTAGTACCAAAATATGGTTTTACCATGTTTTATACTCTTTTATTTATAAATAATATTACTCAAAAATATCATTATTTTATAAGTTCATGAAATGATTAGCTTTGTTTCAATAAATGAAATTATTTGCAATTGTTAACCTATTGTATTTGGTTAAAGATATTTTTTATGAATTTACATTTCTTTACTTAATTGTTTAATTTTAAAGGGCTTTTATTTTGTTTTAGTGATTTATGCAAGAATTCATAAAAGTATTCGGATTCATTGCAATTGATATATTATTGAAGAAAAAAAGACTTTCATGCTTGATTTAGGGACAGTGCGAATTTATCATATCCCGCTATTAGTATTACGTTGATGAGTTGAGTAAAATTTGGAGGTACTCATGAAGACAATCAATTTGCGAATTAACTGGTTTGTATATTCGATACAAATACTACTAACCGCATTATTCTATATATTATTTTCAAGTTTTGGAGTTTCGCAAGTAGCCAATTTAATCGTTGGTGCAAGTACACTGTTTATAGTTACCTCGCTGCTGCTTATCCAAATGAAGAAAAGATATGTACACATTGATAGAGCGGGCTTTAGTTATAAATACTTATCAAAAACGCATTACTTGCATCATGATGAAATCGCTGCGATTAAAGTGACAAAGATCTTGGGTGCAAACATCGTATCTGTGGAGCTAAAGTCTAAAAAGAAAGTGATGTTCTTGTTTTGGTCTGTTGATATAGAGGATATACAGAAAGCGGCCAAACTATTTGACTGTGAATTAATCGGTGAAGTGCCGTCGCAAGTGAAAGCATAAAAGAGCGCCTATGGCGCTTTTTTACTATTAAAAACATCGGTTTATTATAATGCTAATAAAAGCTGTATAAGGCAGCTTCCTGAGTCATAAAAATCAATCCAGTATAATAAGCTTTGATGCAGTTAAAGTAAGATAACCCCTTTAATAACTCCCGCTTTGTTGTTCAAAATAGAGTATCGTTGTCGCTAAATCGATTTATTGCATACTTACCTATTGAGCTGATGATAATACTCAATTAGTGTGTGCATTGACTATTCTTTGTCAAAACCTCTATCAGGCGAAACTTTTATTTAAGCCCTATAAACTCATCTTTTCATTTTTAAATTAGTCTTTTTTCTTGGTTTGGCTTTAACGCTTAATCTTCGCATTGCTACTTAGCTCTCATACTAGACTTGGTTTAAGTGACATCAATGGAAGGGAGACACCCATCTCTGTGTATGCTTGGTATTGATGAAATTATTGCTAGGCCTCTTTGTGTTCCATGGTGTGCAGCGAGTTTGGCCTGCTAAGCAGTATTGGGTATATCTATAGGAAGAGTATATAGTCTGTTCTAGACGGTCATTGGGGATAAAGGAGCTAAGGCAAGGGGGAAACTTTTTGAGCAAATTTAGATGTCGTAATATAGCGAAAAAAGAGCAATGTTATTGCTCCTTTTTACGCCAAGCTATGCGCTATTTTTCATTCAACCAAATTGCGACTTGTTTAGCAAAGTAAGTCAGGATGCCGTCAGCGCCTGCTCGTTTAAATGCCAGCAAAGACTCCATTACCGTCGGCTTTTCAGCTAACCAGCCGTTATCAATGGCAGCTTTGTGCATCGCATATTCGCCACTAACTTGATAGGCAAAAGTGGGCACACCAAACTCGTCTTTAACTCTACGGACAATATCTAGGTAAGGCATACCAGGTTTTACCATGACCATATCCGCGCCTTCTTGTAGGTCGAGTGCTACTTCACGTAGCGCTTCATCTGAATTAGCTGGGTCCATTTGGTACGTCTTTTTATCAGCGCCTTTTAGGTTACCTGCTGAACCTACTGCGTCTCTGAAAGGACCATAGTAGCTTGAGGCGTATTTTGCTGAGTAGGCCATGATCCGAGTATGGATATGTCCGGCTTCTTCAAGGGCATCGCGGATCGCACCGATGCGGCCGTCCATCATATCTGAAGGTGCAACCACATCTGCGCCTGCCTCTGCGTGAGATAAAGCCTGTTTAATTAAAATCTCTGTGGTGACATCATTAATAACATATCCTTCTTCGTCGATAATACCGTCCTGACCATGCACTGTGAACGGGTCTAAAGCGACATCGGTTATTACACCCAATTCAGGGCATGCCTCTTTTAAAGCTCTCACAGTACGTTGAGCTAGCCCCTCTGGACTGTATGCCTCCTCGGCCATGAGTGACTTTTTATCTGAAGGAGTGACTGGGAAAATTGCAACTGCTGGCACACCCAATTTTTGAAGTTGAATTGCTTCTTCAATCAGCAAATCAATAGAAAGACGGTCTACTCCGGGCATAGATGGCACCGCTTCGCGACGGTTTTTACCTTCTAAAACGAAGACAGGATAGATTAGATCGGCAACGGTTAGGGTGTTTTCACACATTAAGCGTCGCGAAAAGTCATCACGGCGCATGCGGCGCATGCGTGTGTAAGGAAAAAGATCTAGTCCTGATTGAGCCACATTAAGTCTCCTGCTTGTGTTGGTACGTACAAACGCAATTTCGCCCTTTCTGCTTAGCTTCGTAAAGCGCCTTATCGGCGAAATCGGTAAAAATAGTTGGGTTTTGGGTATCTGTCGCTATGGCGCTGTATACCCCTGCGCTGGTTGTAAATCGAATCGTGGAATCAGCAATGTTTACAGCACATTGTGCAGCGGTTTGACGAACCTGTTCAGCTATCTCTTGTGCGCCTTGTTGATCGGTATTGGGTAGCAAAATCACAAATTCCTCGCCACCATAACGAAAGACTTCATCATGTGGCCGTTTTAAATGTTGCTGTATGCTTTGTGCAAATGCACAAATTGTATGGTCCCCGGCCAAATGCCCATAAACATCGTTGACGCGTTTAAAGTGATCAATATCGAGCATGATGACACTCAACATGGTTTGCTCTCGTCTAGAGCGTCGCACTTCCATCATGAGTCGCTTATCAAAATAACGTCGATTTTTAACTTTGGTGAGTGGGTCTTCCATATTGAGCTTTTCGAGTTCGCGATTTTTCTCTTCCAACTCACGCAACGTCACTTGCAATTCAAAAGTTCGCTCGTCAATACTACTTTCTAGGTCCTCTCTGGCCTGCTCTTGAATGATCAGCTTTTCTTTGAGTAGGGCATCTTCAGCGCGAGTCCTAGCCAGTTTATGCTGTTGCTGCTTGATATGTGCTTCGCGCTCAGCAATATACTGTTTGGCTAAAATGTAGCTTACGTACATGCAAAGAAACAGAGAACATAAATAGGTGACAGGACGCTCCAGTAACGCACCTGAAAGCATCCCCAATTCAAATCCAAATTGATAACACAGTGATATAAGTAGTAACGCGTAAACGCTTATAACGACTAGCTTATGGCTTAATTTATCCGCTTTAGCAAAGAGAGTGATGACACAAAAGTAGATGACCATCGAGATGGAAAAGATATAGGCCAGTTTCATTGCGAGCGAGATGGGCAGTAGGGAGCACGTTATGGTGATGATACTGCCGAAGAGGAGTAAGTATTTAAGTTTGTTATCGACATTATTTGAAGGTGTAACGGGTAAGATGTCACTACGCTGAATTGGGATAAGCAGCAGTGTTGACAGCAGGACTAAAATGCTTTGGCCATATTGTTGCATCCACTGCCAGTCGGTGTATAAGTAGCGATAGCCAAACCCATATAAGTGCACCAACAATAGCCACACACTGGTCAGTAAAAGTGTGCCATGTAAAAAGTACTTACGACGAGTAAAACTATACATCATGAAGTTGGTCGCTATCATGGCAAGAATGAATCCTGCAAGTATGCCGTATATAAGATTAAATTTACTTTTGTATTTTAAATACTCAACAGGATGCCACAAGCTTAATGGGATATTTAAAGCACCATGGTGATGAACGTTTAAATAGACAATGGTTTGAGTCTTTCCAGGTATCTCTAAAGGGATCAACTGCGCTTCATGCTTGATGGGCCTTTGCATAAGGGGCCTACTATCCCCTAAGTCTAACGTCAAAATGGCATGATTGGCCTGCATGATATAGGCTGTAATGCGGTCCAATAAGTTATTGTTGATACTGAGTAACAGAGGGATTTCAACTAGGCTGTCATTTCTTAATACCACTTTAAGCCATACTTGATTATCTACTTCCCCTAGGTTGAGGGCGCCAGCAGCGTGTTGATGCCAAGCGGGATCGCTGGCAAGTAAATCATTAATATTGTTATGCGAGCTTACCGTATAGCTAAATGGAATTGCGGCTTCATGGCGAAATTGAGCATTAAGTGGGTAAGCACTTTGCGCTGTGCTGGGTAGGTCCGTAATATTAGACCAAGCTTTGAAGCCTGTAAGTAGCAACATTAACAGCAGCACAATTCTCATGGCTTTGAGCCCTGTTCAGAGACATTAAACAACGCCATAAAATTCTCTGTGGAATGTCTAGCCACAGCGCTTGGCTCAATGCCTTTAAGGAGTGCAATCTGCTCTGCAACAGCCTGTAAATATGCGGGCTCGTTACGTCTCGATTTGGGTTTTGGTTTCAGTGTACGTGGCAGTAAGTAGGGCGCATCCGTTTCAATTAGGAGTCTATCATCAGGAATATATTGAATGAGCTCTCGAAGCTGTTGACCTCGGCGTTCATCACATACCCAGCCAGTCACACCAATCATCAAACCATAATCTAGGTAGTACTTTAGCGCTTGTTTGTCCCCTGTAAAACAATGCAAGACGCCATTGACCTGTACTTCTGACAACAGTGCTTGTAGGCGCGTGTGGGCGTCTCTTTCATGCAAATACACAGGCATTGACAGCTGCTGCGCCAACCCCAATTGCTCTGAGCATATACGTTCTTGAACAGGCCGAGGTGAAAAATCACGATTGAAATCCAAGCCACACTCGCCAATTGCGACAACCTCGCTTGACTTAGCAATTTCATGTAGCTGCTTGATCAAATCACGTGGGGCATCTTTCGCATCATGGGGGTGCACGCCCACCGTACTGCAAAAGCCGTGAGTTTGTGCCAGCGAAAGGCTAGCGATGCTTGATTCCAAGTCACAACCGATAAGCAGCATATTAGAAATGCCTGCTTCTCTTGCTCTATCAAGCATCTGCTCTCTGTCTTTATCAAACTGAGAGCTGGTTAAGTTAACCCCTGCGTCAATCATTCTGTGTGCACTTACTGTAATCTTTTCACCCTGATAGAACGATTTGAGCCAGCTTTACTCATTAAGTATGAATTAAATGATGCACGCTTAATCGTAATTTTGTCACCTACTTTCGCATAGAATGAATCGCTGCCTATTTGTTTCCAAACGTGATCATTTTCGAGCGTAAATGTGCGTACACCACGAGAAGATACTTTTAATTTGACGACTTTTAAAGTGAGGTTTTCAATGTCCGAAAGCTTTTCTTTAACTTTGTTTTCCAGACCAAATTTTTGTTCTGCAGTTTGTGCTGGTACAACAGGGGCCACAGGCGTTGCTGTAACTTTTGAAGTTACAGTAGAGCTGGCTGTGTGTTGAACGTGTGTATTAGCTGAAGCAACTTTATTGCCAGCCATCGCATCATCAAAGCACACTAAACGCTTTAAGGCGTTTTGAATCGTTGTACATGATTCCAAAGTCGCAATATCAACTGATTTAGCATTGGCATTGGCAGATACAGATAAACCAAGGGCAAGTACGGCAAAAACTTTATTCATTATTGATTTCCTGTTGTTGTGACTTCTTACTATATATTCCCGCTAAAATTATTCCTATTTCGAACAACAACAGCATAGGTAGAGCCAACAGAGTTTGAGATAATACGTCAGGTGGGGTTAGGAACATGGCGACCACAAAAGCCCCAACGACAATGTATGGACGCTTTTCTTTGAGGCCTTGCGTCGTTGCCACGCCGCTCCAGCAGAGCAACATAATGGCAACTGGAATTTCAAAAGCCACACCGAAAGCAAAAAATAATTTTAGGATAAAAGCCAAATAACTGCTGATATCTGGAGATAGCGTCATCATCGACGGCCCCGCAGCAGTTAAAAAGCCCAGAATAATCGGCATAACGACATAGTAGCAAAATGCGATGCCTGCATAGAAAAGTACAATGCTCGATAGCAGTATCGGCATGAGCATGCGCTTCTCATGTTTATATAAACCCGGCGCTAAAAATCCCCACACTTGATGTAAAATGAACGGAAAGGCCAAGAATAAAGAAATAAAGAGAGTGAGCTTGAAGGGGGCAAAAAATGGCGCTGTTACGTCAGTTGCGATCATGGTGCTATTTTCCGGTAAGCTCAATACCAGAGGGTTTGCTACAAACGCATAAATATCATTGGCAAAATATATCAAAGCAACAAATATAACTAGGATGCTAGCCAATGCTCTAATTAATCGGTCTCTAAGTTCAATCAGATGGCCTATAAAGCCACTAGTTGCAGTGTCGGACATGAAAATTCCCGTTACTTCTTCGTGTTTAGTCTTTCTTAGATGTTGAAGCAGCGTTATCTTTATAGCTGTTTTGAACAGACTGAGCCGCTTTTTTTAGTTCATCAACCGACTCTTGTAACTCAGGGGACAAATTGCTCATATCTTGTTGTTCTGCTTTTTTTAGATTTGAATGCAATTCATGAACTCTGAGTTCCTCGTTCACTTCGGCTTTGACGGAATTTGCGACTGACTTGAGCGTTCTTATCCAGCGGCTAACAGTACGTATTGCAACTGGTAATCTCTCCGGTCCCAATACAATTAAGCCGACGACTAGGACAACAACTAGCTCCCACATGCCCATCTAATCACACCTTGTCTTTATCTGTTTCAGTGTTTGCAGCTTTGCTATTTTGTTGGGTCTGGTTTTGCAGTGCTTCGTTGGGTTTGTCTGACTCTTTATTGCTACCTTCTTCATCTGACATGGCGTTTTTAAACCCTTTCACCGCATTCCCCAAGTCACCACCTAAGCCGCGTAGCTTCTTTGTACCAAAAAGTAATACGATGATTGCTAATACAATTAACAATTGCCAAATACTAATACCGCCGAATCCCATAGTTACTCCATTTTTGATGTTATGTGTAAGGTTTAATTTGATTATACGCCGAGCGTGTAAAATATCACCCTGTTTTACGCCATGCACAGACAAAGATCAATAGTGCAACGATTGCACTGGAAATACTCGCACCATGTAGCCCGGCAATGAAGCAAAGGCCTGCAATGATTGCCAAAGTTGAAGCGGCCATACCTAATAAAATACTTTGCAGAGATTGTTTACTCGGGCTGCTCGATACTGCTTGCGGGCGGTGATGTTGGCGCTTTAGATTTTGATAAATCAAGTCTGGCAGCTCTGGCATCTTCTCCGCCCAGAATGGCAGGTTTTGATACATTTTCTTGGCAACCGCCAACGGGCCAACTTGTTCTTTTACCCAGTGCTCTAAAAAGGGCTTTGCAGTTTTCCAAAGATCGAGCTGTGGGTAAAGCTGGCGACCTAGGCCTTCAACATACAACAGTGTCTTTTGTAATAAAACCAGCTGTGGCTGTACTTCCATATTAAAGCGCCTAGCGGTGTTAAATAAGTTGACCAAGACATGACCAAAGGAAATTTCGGCTAGCGGTTTATTGAAAATTGGCTCGCAGACCGTGCGGATGGCAAACTCAAACTCTTCTACGCAGGTATCGGCAGGAACCCAGCCAGAATCCACATGTAGTTGGGCCACTTGGCGATAATCACGATTAAAGAAGGCAATGAAATTTTCCGCAAGGTAACGTTTGTCTTCACGATTAAGCGTGCCGACAATACCACAATCTATGCCGATATATTTTGGGTTATGTGGGGACTCGTATGAGACAAAAATATTGCCCGGGTGCATATCCGCATGGAAGAAGCTATCGCGAAACACTTGGGTAAAAAAGACTTCGACACCGCGCTCAGCAAGGAGCTTCATATCTGTGCCTTGTTCAATGAGCGTGTCTGTATCAGATACTGGGATTCCATAGATGCGTTCCATAACCAATACGTTCTGACGAGAGTACTCACTGTACACTTCAGGAATATAGAGCGCTTCTGAATCCTCAAAGTTACGTCTAAGTTGAATCGCATTTGCCCCCTCACGCATCAGGTCCAGCTCGTCGAGCAAAGTTTTTCGATACTCCCTGACGACTTCTACTGGTCGCAACCTTCTACCTTCGCTGACTAGGCCTGCTAGCAGTTTTGCAAATTGCTCCATGAGCGATAAATCAGCTAGAATTTGTTTCTCGATATCTGGACGAATCACTTTAATGACCACGTCTTTTACGCCATGCTCGGTGTTGAGTTTGGCACTATGTACTTGCGCAATGGAAGCCGATGCTAAAGGTTGTTGATCGAACTGCTCAAACAGTTCGCTAATACCCCCTATTTCGAGTGCTTCTTCAATCAGTTTTTGAGCATCAGTACCACAGAAAGGTTGCACATTATCCTGCAATTCAGCCAGCTCGACTGCCATATCAGGTGGCAGTAGATCTCGTCTGGTTGAGAGCATTTGGCCAAACTTTATCCATACAGGCCCCAACGTTTGCAAGGCAAGTCGCAGCCTAGCACCTTCAGATTTTTCGGTGTGTTTATTGGGTAGCCAAAAGAGTAATTTTCGCAATAGCTTGGCATACCAGGGCTGCAGTTGCTGCGGGAGTAATTCATCTAGCCCATAGTTGAGAAAAGTTTTACCAATTTGGTAGAGGCGAGCAATGGACAATTCCAGCTCCTTAATAATTAGTCGAATAGTGCGTTGATACGTTGCTCAAGCGCTGCCAATTGCTGTGACAATGCTCTTGTCTGCGATTTATATTGCTGCAGTTCGAGCGGATGAATAGAGACGTTAAGCTCATCTTGGCAAAGTTGCGTGAAAACGTGTTGAAAAGTATCACAGTGCTGCGTCGCTCGCGCCTTCCCGTTGCTGAGGCTGGTTACAAAGTGTTGTGCACCGGCATCACCTAAATACCCAGAGAGGTGTTCAGCCCAATCAATTTGTAAGTTCGAAAAAGCTTTACTGTAGGCTTGAGCGAGATGTATATCCCCTTCTAAATCGAGTTTATTTGCGCGTATTAGACGGGTCAATTGGCTTGGGTCTTTAAGTTCTGGCACGGTTTCCAGTGAGGTTGTTATGTGGCAGTCTGCACTGTCATGGTAGTTACCATACACAAAGCAATGTTCACCATTGTAATGAAATGCGCATGACACATTTAAATCAGTTAAGGTCAAAGCCAAAACTCGGTGCTCTGCACTGCGAAGATCCTCTTTTAGTGATGGCTCTAACGCAAGTAACCGATTCACCGCTTGTTCGGCAATCGCCGTCAATACAGATATCCACATAACTTAAATCCTTCGGACTAGTACTTAAATCCTCTGTGCAGCGCGACAATGCCGCCAGTAAAGTTTTGGTAGCTTGCCTGTTCAAAACCAGCTTCTTCCATCATCCCTTTCAATGTTTCCTGATCTGGATGCATGCGGATCGACTCTGCTAGATAGCGATACGACTCACTGTCGTTGGCAACCAACTTACCCATGGTGGGTAGAATATTAAACGAATAGAAATCGTATAATTTAGACAACGCTTCGTTATCTGTTTTTGAGAACTCTAGTACAAGCAGTCTACCGCCTGGCTTGAGTACTCGATACATTGAACGTAATGCTTCATTTTTGTCGGTAACATTTCGCAGGCCGAACGCTATCGTAATGACATCAATGCTATTGTCTGGAAATGGTAAAGCCTGTGCATTCATCTGCACATACTCGATATTGTTGACTAGGCCTAAGTCACGCAGTTTGTCTCTGCCGACTTTAAGCATGGAGTCATTGATGTCACCAAGGATAACTTGACCAGTATCCCCAACCAGTTGACTGAATTTGGCTGTTAAATCACCTGTGCCACCTGCAAGGTCCAAAACTCTATGGCCTTTACGTACGCCCGAACATGCAATGGTTTGACGCTTCCACAAACGGTGAATACCGAATGACATAAAGTCATTCATGATGTCATATTTAGCTGCGACAGAGTGAAAAACATCTGCAACCAGTGACTCTTTTTGATTGGACTCGATAGTTTTATAACCAAAGTGTGTGGTATCGTGATTTTCTTCTTTCATGTTGGCCTTGCTGACACAGTTTAGGTGCGCATAGTGTACTTGATAGGGATGCATTGGCGCAATTTATAGTGACAGTATTTAGACAATTATTTATTGATTTGGATGCTATAAAATGGCACCCGAAATATAACAATCTCGGCCAAGCGCTTGCGCTTTTTGCGCCGCAAATGATGCTTTGTTTGCCAGCTCGTTGAAATCTACTTCAGCTTGTCGTTTGGCAATGCCTACTGCCAGTTGCAATTCAGGGAATTGAATGTTGCCGCGATTACTAATGAATTTTAGCTTTTGTATTCCTTTGCGTATTTTTGCAGCGATGATCTGTGCTGTTTCTGGTTCAATATCTGCTAAAAGAATGGTGAACTCTTGCTTGCCGGTGCGCCCTGGTATGCCACTTTCTACAACGTACTTTTTAATTTTTTGGGCGATTCTTTGTAGCACGGCCTCACCAATAACATCGCCATATTTCGCGGTAAATTCTTCTAAGTTATCGACTTGGATTGAAATGGCGCACAGTGCTTTGTCTTGATCAAGCCACAGTTCAGCTTTTTGACTCAAATAGTGACGTTTGTATAACCCAGTATGTGGGTCGATAAGACGTTGTTTGCGGATTTCTCCTAAGGCCCGATGCTGTTCTTTTTGCGTTTTCCTGGCTTTTTGAAGGCTTACTTTAAAGCGTTGTTGTTGTTCTAATAAGCGTTCGGTATGCAGCGAGAACTCGGCCAGAATCTGTTTGCTGCTAGCGGGCTCTTGATTGCTGAGTGCGTGACTACAATTTTGGATATGCCGCCTAAATTGCGTAATACTTTGTTGTGAGCGAGCAGTTGAAACCGCGAGTTCATCAATAACGTTATCCACCTCTTTCAGCACTGCTAGTTCAGCCTGATGTTCGGCGTAAACGAATTCAAAATAAAGCTGTTCGATATAGACGTTGTCAATTGCAATGCCGTTGCGCAGATCTCTATCTAAGCGTTCAGCTAAATCGGGGTTGCTACGGCTAATATAAGTATAGGTGACCTGGTAATTTAACGGGGTAGGAGGAAGCTGATGGAGTTCCAAAAAATGGCAGACTTTCGTCATTTTTTCTTGCGCTAGCGCCATTGGGTCATGGAACATCATGTACTTATTTACCACAAATTACAGTTTATATAGAAGCGCTAATATCCTTTGCCGTGGGTCATGATTTCATCCTAGTTGAAGAGTGGCTACATTAATCGCAATTGCGACAATTTAAAAGTAAAATTTGCGTTTTTAGAGCGGAAAATATATACATTTAATCTTGTTAGCTGAATTTATCGACAACTTTGCCTAAAGCACATTACTTTGTTCACTATCTAGTCGCATAACTGTGATGCTTGGTCGATTATATTTGCATCTTGATAATAGGCTTAGTTAAGGTGCAAGCCCCAGCGAATGTTAAGGAACCCGGCAGTGTTTAATTCACTTCGAAAACCTCTCAGTGCAATTGTGTTAGCACTTACTTTGTCAGCGTGCCAGAGCACGACAAATGATCCAAATAAAACTTACTCACAACTTGCTGATAAAGTTATGGACTTTCGAGCTCAGCAGGATGAAGAAAGTTTGACAAATATCAATGCTGAGTACCTGTTGTCTAACTTAACACCCGAGCATTTAGCAGCGGTTAATCAACAAAGAGTGCGCTTTTTGGCGCAGCTTGACAATATTGATCAATCCCAATTAAGTGAAGAGAATAAGATAAACTTT
The DNA here is from genome assembly GCF_001696455.1 of Pseudoalteromonas luteoviolacea. Lineage (GTDB taxonomy): Bacteria > Pseudomonadota > Gammaproteobacteria > Enterobacterales > Alteromonadaceae > Pseudoalteromonas > Pseudoalteromonas luteoviolacea_C. The sequence continues at coordinate 27,149 of NZ_MAUJ01000013.1, read as the reverse complement.
GCGATATTACGTGCTCAAATTCAAAACGAAGTTGACTTATTTCACTTTAAAGATCACTACGTACCTTTGTCCTCGGAATATGGGTTTCACAGTGAACTACAATTTATGATCCAAAGTCAGGATTACAGCACTAAACTGGGGTATCAGCTGTTTATCGAGCGAATGAAGCAACTGCCAAGGTTTTTCGACCAGAATATATACTGGATGAAGCAAGGACTCAGCATAGGCTTGACGCAGCCTAAAGTCGTGCTCAAGGGTTTTGAAGACAGCATCATGGCGTTTGTTGCACATGGCGATGATATTGAAAAGTCACCTTACTTTGCCCCGTTTTTAAACAACCAAGCGAACTTACCAGCCCAAGAGTTTTTAGCGCTGCAGCGTGAAGCAAAGCAAGTGATAGAGGCGTATGTTAACCCTGCCTACCTGAAGTACAACGACTTCTTTGTGAATGTGTACCGACCTAACGCAAGAGAGAACATTGCTTGGTCAAGCGTGCCTGATGGCAAGGCATTCTATGTAAATCGTGCCAAGCACTTTACAACAACGCAGATGACCCCTAAAGAAATTCACGAATTGGGGCTGAATGAAGTGGCGCGCATTCGCAGTGAAATGAATCGCATCATAGAGCAAGTTGGATTTGAAGGCAGTTTCGCAGAGTTTGTCCACTTTTTGCGAACTGACCCCCAATTTTATGCAAAAACGCCAATAGAATTATTGAAGGAAGCTTCGTTTATCGCCAAGAAAATGGATGCAAAGCTGCCTCAATTATTCCATACACTGCCTCGTCTACCCTATGGCGTTGCACCCGTGCCCGACAGTATTGCGCCAAAATTTACAACCGGGCGCTATTTTGGACCAAGTAATGAAACGGATGCCGGCTATTATTGGGTGAATACGTATGCCTTGGACAAAAGGCCGCTCTATGTTTTAGAAGCACTGACATTACATGAAGGTGTACCTGGACATCATTTGCAGATCTCTTTAAATGCTGAGTTGACACATTTGCCTGCTTATAGACAAAGCGAGTATATCTCTGCTTTTGGTGAGGGCTGGGGCTTATATGCGGAATACCTAGGCATTGAAGCCGGTTTTTACCAAGACCCTTACAGTGATTTTGGGCGATTGACCTATGAAATGTGGCGTGCCGCGCGTTTAGTGGTGGATACTGGGGTGCATATGTTTGGCTGGACACGCGAGCAGGTCATGCAATTTATGCAAGACAACACGGCCTTGTCATTACACAATGTTAAAACTGAAACGGATCGCTATATCTCATGGCCTGGACAAGCTCTGTCTTATAAAGTGGGTGAATTAACCATCAAGCGCTTAAGAGCAAAGGCTGAGACGGAACTAGGAGAGGCATTTGATGTGAGGGAGTTCCACCATCAAGTCCTTAAAAATGGTTCGGTGCCGCTTTTTGTACTTGAAGCGCAAATAGACAAATACATCGCGTACACCTTGCAGTCAAAATAGTGTTAACTATAAAAAAGCCGCTTCAAGCGGCTTTTTTATTAAAGGCTAATGTACAAAACTGATGATGAGTTGATAGAAGTCATCGATTGAGCGACAGGCTTTAGCATTTAAGAGTAATTGTTCACCGAGTTGCAAAGCTTGTTTCTGAGCGACTAAGCGTTGTGCGTCATCCTCGATTTCTGCAATATCAGCAACATGGGCCAGTCCAATCGTACGACGGATGAGTTCTGTGCCACAGTAGCCCATGGCATCTTGTAATACTTCCTGTAAAAATAGATCCAAATAACCCGGTGCCTGTAAGGCCAAATCACGCGTATGTTGCTGTGCTAGTGCATGCCATTGCTGTTCAAATTGTTGTAGACAGACGGAAATTGTGTTGAGCAGATAAGAGTGAACATCTCGTCGTTTTGGAATCTCTTTGATCCGTCCGTTTTGAGCGCAATAGTTGAGCAGTAAGTTGCCTATGAACGAGCCCAAGTCAAAGCCAATCGGTCCAAAAAAGCCAAATTCTGGATCGATTAATTTGGTGTTGCCATCACTCACGAATATGCTTCCAGTATGCACATCCCCATGAAGCAGTGTTTGAGGCGATGAAAAAAACTTTGCTTTTAGTCGAGCGACAATGCAAAGCAAAGTTGTATTTTGTCTGAGTTGATTAACTTGCTCTGTTAATTCGGCTGGGTAATCATTACGCTCACATTCTCGATAGGGGTCATCAAAAAACAACTCTTCAGTGATTGCACATAGCTCTGGATTAGTAAAGTTATGAATTTGAGACTTTTTTTCTTGTGGGCTGAGGTAAAAGTCGGAGTGATAAAAGCCAGTCGTAGCGAGATATTGGGCAACATCTCGGCCTAGATTCTCGAATGTTCGACCCGCAATGAGCTCGGCACGTAAAATCGCCATAGCACCTAAATCTTCTAAAATGGTTGCAGCTTTATTGCTGTCATGATGAAGGACTTTGGCTGTATGGGCAGGACAAACATTACCATGGCGTTGCAATACATGAGCTTCAATTCGCGCTCTGTCTAATGTCAGTGGCCAGCTCTCACCCACGCATCGGGCGTAAGGCAATGCCTGCTTCAATATCACGCTATTGTTATTTGTGTCTGCAACTCTAAATACGAGGTTAAGGTTACCATCTCCAAATTCATAGCAAGTTAGCTCTGCATTTTCAGAAAAGAACAACCCAAGTGACTTGACGTAATCGAGTGCAGTCTCGTTATTGAAGGCGGCGTATTTACTCACGGTCATTTACCTAAAAGTTATCGTTTATTTTAGCATTCTATATTTTTAAGCGTTTAGATGTCTATACATCTTTAGATCTTTATGTAGAATGCAATTGAGTCATGATTGGTGGTCAAACGTAAGCGAGAAATATGAAAGAGCTCATCGGTGCAAGCCTGAAGTACCAAGCTGGAAAATTACAGGTGTTAGATCAATATCTATTGCCACATGAGGAGGTTTGGCATGTATGTCGAGATGTGGAAAACATGCAAAGTCTTATCAATAATTTACAGGTTAGGGGGGCGCCTTTAATCGGGTTGGCTGCCACGTTGTTGGTAGCCTATTTGGCTGAGCAGGAGGCTACTCGTGAGGAACTCAGAGAAGCCATTGATGCATTAGAAGCCACCCGCCCGACGGCGGTTAACTTGAAACACTGTATGGATTGTCTGCGACACGCACTGCAACAAGATGACTTTGTTGGCGAGATTGTATTTCGTGCAGAACAGTTGTTTGAGGAAGACGTTGCCTTGTGCCAACGGATTGCTGAACACGGTGTGGCTCTGGTTGATGCTTCTGACAATATTCTCACCCACTGTAATACAGGGGCATTGGCAACGGCAGGTATTGGCACTGCACTCGGAGTTATTTTTACCGCTGCGCAAAAGTACGGCAATATCCATGTGTGGGTCGATGAGACGCGCCCTTTGTTGCAAGGGGGTCGTTTAACAGCCTATGAGCTTGAGCGATGGAAAATTCCCTATACGTTGCTGTGCGACAACATGGCTGCAACTTTAATGGCCGCGGGCAAAGTGGACAAGATTTTTGTCGGGGCAGACCGCATTGCAGCGAATGGTGATTTTGCCAATAAAGTGGGGACCTATAATTTAGCGGTTTTAGCTAACTATCACAACATCCCGTTTTATGTGGTGGCACCAAAAACGACATTTGACGCACAGTGTGCCCACGGTGGAGAGATCGAGATTGAACAGCGCAACGCTTCAGAAGTGACGGGGGTGAGTGGGAGTTTTGGTGCGTGTCAGTGGGCACCCGATCGCACGTCGGTGTTTAACCCAGCGTTTGATGTTACACCTGCGAGTTTAGTGACAGCGTGGGTTTTTGATAGTGGAATTTACAACCAACCAGCGTTTAGTTCCGTTTAACTCGCGACTGAGAGGTGGCGAGTGGGCTGTGTAGAGATAGTCAAGACATTACTCGCTGCCAAATTGTAGATAAGTAGTTTTTTACCCCTGAACAGAGGTAGGATGAGCCCTTCGAATCTTATATAAGGGACTCAATTATGATACGACTATTCAGTATTATTGTATTGTTGGGTGTAACCGTTAGTGCCAGTGCAGCGCAATCTCCTTCAGCTGCGACCACAACCCCTACCCCAATTGAACACTTTAGTAAAGGCAGTGAGTATACCAATGTAAAGTTGTCGCCAGGTGGTGAATACATTAGTTTCATCTCTAAAGTTGAAGGCAAAAATATTTTAGGCGTGTTACAAGTAAAGGATTACAGTCTACTGTCTGCGATTCGGTTTGAAAGTAACGCCCAAGTTGGTAATTACCATTGGGTGAATGATGAGCGCCTTGTCATTGAAAAGCAGTACGTAAAAGGCTGGACAGACCACCCAGACTATTATGGTGAACTATACAGTGTCAATGCAAATGGTAAATCTGGCCGCTATCTAGCTGGCTATCAAGGGGAAGGGCAAACAGGCACTCGGATCCAAAAAGGCACCGCATTATATGGCACTTCCTTTGTTTTAGATCCGCTCATTAATGATGAGCGGCACATGTTGATTTATACCTATCCTTGGAATGGTTCAAAAGAACCGACAATGCAAATTTACAAAGTCAATGTGAAATCTGGTAAGCGCAATATGATTACACGCGCGCCAAAAAAGAACGCAGATTTTCTAACTGATCACGAAGGAAATGTCCGTTTTGCGACCGCAACAGATGACTTTGTTACCGGTGAAATATATCAAAAGATTAAAGGAAAAAGTGGCTGGCAAACGCTGGCGTTGAAGACGCCTTTACAGAATATGCGGTTACATGCACTAGATGGCAGTGGCGATGGGCTTTATGTCACAGGCTCCGAAAATGGCGAGCCTGATGGCCTGTATAAGCTTTCCTTGTCGACGCAAGCGCTCTCCTTAATCTACAAGGATAAAGAAGTATCACCGAGTAAAATATGGGTTGATCCAGTCAGTAAAAAGCTATTCGCTATCGAGCTCGATCCAGGTTATCCAACCTACGCATTTACCGATGAAAATGTGCCACTCAGCGCGAGTATCAAATCGTTATTGCAAAGTATAGAGGGTCATCAATTACGCCTGATCAGCTCAACGCGCAGTGGTGACAAACACTTGGTGCTAGCGACGAATGATCGCAACCCAGGTGATTACTATCTCTACGACCAAACAAAGAAAAAGCTGCAATACTTATTCTCGACACGTATTTGGATAGACCCTGCTCATATGGCAGAAACCAAACCGATAAAGTTTAAGAATCGCGATGGAATGGACATTCATGGCTATTTAACACTGCCAAATAACAAACCGCATAAAAACTTACCTTTGGTGGTGATGCCGCACGGCGGCCCCCATGGCCCCAGAGATTACTGGGACTATGATACCGAGTCGCAGTTGCTCGCAAGTCGAGGCATGGCGGTGCTTAGAGTGAATTTTCGAGGTTCAGGTGGTTATGGGTTGAATTTTGAGTTCGCAGGGCATCGTGAGTGGGGCCGAAAAATTCAACATGATATTTTAGATGGCGTTGATTACGTTGTGGAAGCAGGGTACGCAAACGCTGAAAATATGTGCATTATGGGTTCCAGTTTTGGTGGCTATTCGGCAATGCAAAGTGCCATTATCGCGCCAGATAAGTTTCAATGTGCCATTGGTGTCGTCGGTATTTACGATTTACCTATGATGTTTGAAGAGGGTGACACGTCGAGAGTCAGTGCAGGCATTAAATATTTGAAAGCAGTTTTAGGTGAAGATGAAAAGGCTTTGGTACAATTTTCGCCAGCACGTAATGCGGATAAAATAAACGCACCGGTTTTGATCGTGCATGGTGGCGATGATGAACGCGCGCCTATCGAACATGCTGAGGCAATGATCAATGCATTGAAAAAGGCCAATAAACCTTACGAATATTATTTGCTTGAAAATGAAGGGCATGGTTTTTATAAAGCAGAGCACCGCTTGGCTTACTATCAAACCGTATTGGCTTTTTTAGATAAACATTTAGAGCTTTAGTCCTCGCAGCCTAAATTTTGCATATGCGCCACTTATACATGGGTAGCGCATATGTAAAGACGTTAATCTAATAATGGGAATTGTGTGGCGATATTTGAACCCGTTTCCTTCGCCACCCAACCTTCTGTGTTATTGAATAAACGAATAGCTGTAAATTCTGGGTCACTGCCCATATCAAACCAATGTGGTGTGTTTTTTGGTACAGAGATTAAATCGCCTTGCTGACACAGCACCTGATACACTTTGCTCTCTATATGAAGACAGAAGAGCCCTTGTCCAGCAACAAAAAAACGCACTTCGTCTTCATTGTGGGTATGCTCGAATAAAAACTTTTCCCTTAGACTCGCTGCATTTGGGTTGCCTCTTTGTAGCGCGATGACATCGACCGTCTGGTATCCGCCAAGCTGTTTCAGACGAATGATGTCGTTGTTATACGCATGCAAAATCTCTGAATCTAAAGCATTATCTGCGAGTATTTTGGTCGCTTGCCATTGCTCAAAATGGACGCCGACAGCTTCTAGTTCAGCACTAATGGCTACGGGGTCACTGCTCTCAAAAAGCAGTTCTGTGGGGGGGGTATCACGGTAGATATGTAATTGGCTCATTTATATTCTCTCACTGTCAAACTGCTCAAAACTGGCTATGAATGGGTGCGCTTGGCTTTGTGACTGGTTGTCTCGCCATAGTTGTAAGGTTTGCAACCCGGCTTGTTTAGCTGCATCTAGCTCTTCGACGACATCACTGAGAAACAGAACTTCATGAGACTCGAACGGGATCTGATTAACGATGTTCTGATATGACAACGAAGACTGTTTGTGGCCAACTTTTGTATCAAAATAGTTAGTAAATAGTGGGCGAATATCGCCGTAGTCCGAATGCGCAAACAACAGCTGTTGCGCTTTTACCGAACCGGACGAGTAGACATAGAGTGCGGAGCCTGCTTGATGCTGCTGCTGCAAATACTGATAAGCGTCTGGATAAATATGACCTGTAAAATCACCTTGTTGATAACCTGTTTGCCATATTAACCCCTGTAATTGCTTTAAAGGTGTGATTTTTAAATCTGCATCAATCCATGATAGCAAGGTGTCTATCACCGTCTCCAAGCTGGCTGTAGGCTGCGCAATTTCCTGTTTAACTGCCTCTATTTGTGCCTGAATAATAGGATCACTTTCGTTACAACGCACAAACGCGGGCAAGTGCTTTGCAGCATATGGGAAGAGCACCTCTTTCACGAAAGATATTCGCGTAATGGTCCCTTCTATATCTGTCAGGATGGCTTTGATCATTTACTCGACCCCTCTAATTTTATTCTTTCTAACTCACAGGCAAACAAGAATTCTAACCCTTCAATATGACGGCGTGTTTCGAAAACACTGTTGCCTAAGGCGTATAAACCGTGACCCCGGATCAACACACCATGACGAATAGGGTCAACTTGGTGGTGTTTAGCGACTCGCTCGGCAAGTGCTGAAATATCTTGGTCATTGTCAAAAATGGCAATAGAGAGCGTGTCTAGGTGACTATGGATACCTGCGAGAGATTTTTGCATTTCATAACCTGTGACAGTAAATCGCTCGCCACTGATAAATCGAGAAAGAACCGTCGCTGCCACCGAATGTGTATGCAAGATACACCCTGAATTGGGTTGTAATTCATAGAGTTTTAGATGGAGCGCGGTCTCTGCTGAGGGCTTTCCATCTCCCGATATGATATTACCTGATTGATCTAGCTCTAAAAATTGCTCTGGTGTTAATTGCCCCTTGTCAAACCCACTGGCCGTGACCACGAATCCATTATCTGTTTTAATGGAGAAATTACCGCCAGTTGCTGGGACCCAACCTTGCTGGCTTACCCAGCGACCAGCATCAATAAGCGCTTGTTTTGCTGCCTTTGTTTGCATATTCGATCTACCTAATAGGTTTGGACGGCTATACTTCTATTTGAGGCAATGATAGCATCGCTTTAACGCCTACGCCATATTCAAAAAGAGACACAGGATGGAAAGTAAATTACCGAGTGTTGGTACCAGTATTTTCAGCAAAATGACAGGTCTTGCTAATGCGCACAACGCCTTGAATTTATCTCAAGGGTTCCCAGAATTTGATGCGCCTGACCGATTGAAATCTGCTTTATCGGACTATACAGCGGCCGGTCACAATCAATATGCGCCTTCGCCAGGTGTGGCGTCATTGCAGCAAGAGGTCGCGGCTCTGATTGCGCGTAAATACGACCAAGTGATTGATGCTCAAGCGCAGGTGACCGTGACGGCTGGTGCAACAGAGGCCCTGTTTGTGGCAATTCAATCTCTGGTCAGGGAAGGGGATGAAGTCATCGTGTTTGATCCTGCTTATGACTCTTACCGACCGGCGGTGGAACTTGCTGGAGGCAAAACAATTCATATTCCGCTATACGCGCCGGACTACCTAATTAACTGGCAAGATGTTAGCGATAAGGTGACGGCAAAAACACGCGCTATCATTATCAATACGCCTCATAACCCCAGTGCGAAAATGCTGAAGCAGGCTGACTTTAAAGCGTTAAAAGCACTCGTTGAAGAGCATGATTTATATGTGATAAGTGATGAAGTTTACGAGCATATTACGTTTGATGAGCAGCCTCACCTAAGCGTCTTACGCGATGCGGCGCTGTTACAGCGTAGTTTTGTGGTATCCAGTTTTGGTAAAACATTTCATTGTACAGGGTGGAAAATGGGCTACTGCGTAGCGCCCCCAGTACTGGCAGAAGAATTCAGAAAGATTCATCAGTTTGTTAATTTCTCAAGTTTTACGCCAGCACAGTTAGCGCTCGCAGATATGCTCAAATATGAACCGAACCATGTGGACGAGTTGGCGCCGTTTTATCAACAAAAGCGCGACCAATTAGTCGCAGCACTAAAATCGAGTCGATTTAAAATACTCCCCAGTGAGGGCACGTACTTTTTGCTGTTAGATTACAGCGCTATTTCTACCTTGAATGACGTTGAGTTTTGTCAGCAGCTGGTTGAAGAACATGGGGTTGCCGCAATTCCGCTGAGTGTTTTTTATGCGTCACCGTGTGAAGAACGCGTGATACGACTGTGTTTTGCCAAGGAGTCAGCGACCCTCATCGCTGCGGCGGAGAAGCTATGTCGACTCTAACAGTGAGCCTGGTCCAATATGATATTCAATGGCTAAGTCCAGAGCATAACTTCAAAAAAATAGAGCGTTTAACGGCACAACTTGAACCTTGTGATTTATTGCTTTTGCCTGAAACCTTTGCCACTGGGTTTGCACTAAAGGAGCAAACGGCTGAATTTGCGGACCCCGCACTGACATTTATGCGTGCATTAGCAGCGCAGCATAATTGTGTTGTGGCTGGCTCCGTACTGGTATCAGAGGGTGACAAAAAAGCGAATCGCTTTTATTGGTGCTGGCCGCCAGCGCTAAACGAAGAAGCTGGTCGTGTTGAATACTACGATAAACGCCACCTATTTTGTCTAGGCCATGAAGGGGACTATGTAGCTGCAGGTCATGACCGTAAGATCTTTGAAATCGGCGACTTTAAAATTTTGCCGCAAGTTTGCTACGACTTAAGGTTCCCAGTGTTTCAGCGTAACAAGAACGATTATGATGTGATGGTCAATGTTGCCAACTGGCCGGCGGCGCGCCGCTATGCTTGGGATACGTTACTACGTGCACGCGCAATTGAAAATCAATGCTATGTACTGGCCAATAATCGTATTGGTGAGGACGGATATGGTACTGCGCATAATGGTGGTACGGTTGCGTTAGATCACCTCGGCCAGCCTGTGTTACAGGTGCCTGATGATCAAGCTGGTGTGATAACGACGGCTTTATCTAAAGACGCGTTGGACCAGTTTAGGGCGCAATTTCCAGCGCACTTAGACGCAGATAACTTTAAGTTAGAATTATAAGCAGGGTTGGGGCCAGCACTGGCTGGCCCAAATATGTGAAACTAAGGCGTGTTATATTGATGCACAAGCAGTTCTTGGTTGCCTGTTGTCAGCGATGTATTGTGTGCATAGTCATCTTGCTCTGGTAACGTGAAATAACCCAGCAGTTGTTTCATTTCGCTGGCCTGCAATGCCATCCGCTTAGCCGCGGCCATGGTTTCTTCAGTAATGGCTGAGTTTTCCTGAATAAGGTCAGTTAGCCTTTGAACCACGATATCCACCTCTTTTATCGCTTGCTGCTGCGTGAGTGTTGAGCGATTAATACTGACGATATTTTCGTTCACATCGGCCACCGCCAGTACAATATGATCCAGTTTCTGTCCAGAGCTGTTTGCCAGTGTGGTCCCTTGCTGCACCTTGTCGTTACTGTTGGCAATAATCTCTTTAATTTGTTTTGCGGAAGCCGCACTTCTACCTGCAAGCTCTCTGACTTCATTGGCAACAACCGCAAACCCTCGGCCATTTTCACCGGCTCGCGCTGCTTCAACCGCCGCGTTTAGTGCCAGTAAGTTAGTTTGAAATGCCAGTTCATCGATGACAGAAACGATTTCGTTGATGTCTTTACTCGCGGTATTGACTTCGTTGATTGCGTTTACGGTGTCTTTTGAGAGCACTCCCCCTTCTTTGGCAATGACTTGGGCATTATCAGATTTACTCACCGCCGTTTCTGATTGCTCAGCGACTAAGGTGAGTTCTTCGAGCATGTGGCCTGTACTCGCACTGGCCTGCTCCAAATTAGACGCCTGCTCTTCTGTTCTGCGACTGATCTCTGTATTACTGGCGGCAATTTCCCCCGCACTGTGGGTCACTAAGTTTGCTGCGCCTTGGATGCCTTCAATGACTTCTGTGAGTTTACGGGTTGTGGTCTTCACGTCTTGCTGCAAGGTTGCAAAGACGCCTTCGTATTGTCCTTCTATGGATTCGCAAAGGTTGCCTTTCGCGATTGCGCTAAGGCTGTCTGTGACCGCATGAATGGCATTTGAGATGGTATCGATGGAACTATTCACATCGGTTTTGAGTTGCAATAGTTGACCTTGTAGTGGTGAGTCGATTTTTTGTGAGAAGTCGCCACAACTCATTGCGGCCATGACACTTGCAAGCTCTTCAATGACTCGATTTAGGTTGTTCACTGTATTGTTTATGTCATTTTTGAGTGTTGCCAACTGTCCTTTTAGTGGGGAGTTGATGGTTCTGTCAAAGCGCCCGTGACTAATGGCCATCATCACCGAGGAGATCTCACTCATCGCTTGATCCAAACTGTCCACCGATAAATTAATACTCGACTTGAGATCTGCCAATTGACCCTTAGCAGGTACATTGATTGGATGTTTGAAGTCGCCTTCACTCACGGCAGTCATCGTGCTGCCAATGGCTTTGATAATGGCCTCTAGGTTGTCCATACTGCGGTTCGAATCGGCTTTCAATTGTTCAAGCTGACCAGACAAGGGTAACTCAATACGTTTTGAAAAATCGCCACTGCGAATGGCTGCCATTGTATGACTCAATTCGTCCACCGCACCACTAAGGCTAAAAATGGAGTTGTTTACGCTGTCTTTTAAGCGCGCCAAATTACCCTTAGCGTCGACAGTGACCTGTTGTTTAAATTCACCCTGTTCGACACAGGTCATGACATTAATAATGTCATTCATGGTCTCGTCAATAGACGTCACTGAACGGTTAATGTTATTTTTTAAGAGGTCTAAATCCCCACTTAAATTTGCGGTAATGTGTTGGTTAAACTGTCCTTTAGCCATGGTTTGGATAACCAGATTAATTTCTTTTAATGCAGTTTGTAGGCTAGTTGAACACTCATTCGTGGCTTCTTTTAGCGTATTGAGCTCGCCCTTACAAGGGGCACTAATACGGTCACAAAACTTACCTTTGGCCATCTGATTGAGGACTCTATTGGCTTCGGAAATAGACAGTTGCAGGGCATCTAGCAGTGAATTAAACGCTTGTGCGCTTTGCCCTATTTCATCCCGTGAGTCGACTTTTGCGCGCAAAGAAAAGTCTCCTTTGCTTTGCACCTCACGCATTGTATTCACCAAATTATGTACTGGGCGAGTAAGGGTGCGTGAAAACCAAATAGCAATTAAGATGATCAAGATGGCACTGACAACCATCACAATGGCCATGGTTTGGCGCAGTGAACTGACTGTTGCAAATGCTTCGGCTTCGTCTATTTCAGCCAACAATGCCCAGCGCACATCAAAGACTTCCATATTGCTGTAAGCGGACAATACCGGGTTGCCATTGTAATCTGTCACGACTTTTTGCCCTTGCTTTCCCTGCATGGCAAGTTGAAATGCTTCCGTTTTGATGGTGCCTTTATCTGGATTAGAGAACGAGGCGATAACGGAGTGGTGAATAGGGTCAAGGAATGAGTCTGAACGCATAAGGCCTTCTGGACCCACTAAATAAGTTTCGCCACTTTCACCCAGCCCGTGGCGCTCGGTCATAATTTCATTGAGTGCATCGATGGATAGTTGAAAAATTAAAGTGGCCTGCGAGACACCGTCAAAGTCTAAGCTAATGGCAATAAAACTCGCAGGGGCGTTATAGGAAGGTAGATAGGGTTCATAATCAGCAAAAATGGCTTCATCTTGCTCAATTAACGCACTGGTAAACGCATTGGCAATATTGCTATTGGAAAAAGGCCCATCAGTGAGTGACGTGGCAAAATCCACTTCTTTAAACACAGAGTAGACAATGTTTCCGCTGTAGTTATCTACTAAAAAAATATCATATAATTCGTAAACTTCTGCGATCTCTCTAAAAAAGTCATGATGACGTTGATGGACGATGTCGTACATATCCAAATGGCCCGTTTTTTTCAGCGCGACTTTTTCACCTAAAGGATGTGGGTTGTCTGCAAGATAACGCGTCTGTAACTCAATACCTTGTGGTGACAGGGGCGCGAGTATTTCCGGTACCGAAACAGGCTTGTTACTTTGCTGTTCAAACTGCGGTTGGAATTGTTGACTGTAAAAACGTTCTAAACGCTGCGAAGTGGGGTCGGTGACTTCAAGCTCATCAAAAGCATCTAAAAAATCTTGGCTAGCAGTGAGAACATAAGGATTTATGGCCAACGATTTGAGCTTATCTTCAACACTTTTAAAGTGCCGTTGCACTGCACGCTTTTTGACTTTGCTGACTGCGCCCAACTGTGCGTAGACTTGGTCACTGATAGTGCTCGACGCTTGGATCAGTGAAAAGGCGATAATGGTGGTGGTTGGAATGAGGGCTACCAGTAAAAAAGCGGCCATGAGTTTTTTGGTTAAATCGAGAGATTTAAAGAACTGGCTGAGACTAGACATAGTGGTCTCCCTTATCCTATTTTCCTTGGTTAAAAAAGCACGATGTTATGTGTTGTTACATTGCTCTACCTACATAATTCCGCGCAGATCAACCACCATAAATGGTTGGATAGAGAAGGCGAATAATTGTGCAGATCTTCACCAAGTTTAGAACACATCTCAATAAGATCTAGCGCGTGAGTTTCATTTATCTGCACAAAGAATAAGGGAATTAGCTATCCTGTAACGTTTGAATTACAAAGTGTTTTTTGTATTTTGTAGACAATAATGAAGGATCATCTGCGAGGGCAGGGATTTAATAAGAGTGGGTGATTAAATCGAAAAAAAGAAGCAGCTTAAGCTGCTTCTTAGTTTATGCAATAACTACATACTATTAGTGTTTCCAATGATAGCTATGTGCTTTTTCTTCCATATACGCTTCAGTATCTGGGTGCATTGGCGTTTTGTTGCCACCTTCAAAGAAGAAAGATTGGCGCTTACGGTTGTAGTTACCAATTTCGTTCATCGTCGCAGCGTCGTAAACACGGCCATTCAAGATAGTGTAAGCCACTTTCTCTGATTCACGAATATCGTTTAGTACATCACCGTCAATGATCACAAGGTCAGCGAGTTTGCCTTTCTCGATAGTGCCAATATCATTGTCTAGAGCGAGGTATTTTGCACCATCAATAGTACCACTGCGTAGCGCTTCCCATGCACTGAAACCACCTTGTGCCATTGACCATAGCTCCCAATGCGCGCCAAGGCCTTCACGTTGACCATGGGCACCAATATGAACCGTCACACCTTTATCACGTAATTGTTTTGCGGATTTAGCTGCGTTGATGTGGTTATAGTGGTGCTCGGGCGCCTTTTCGCGACGAATAGACATAGGCTTGACAACGTATTCTGGTACGAAGCTCATAAGACGTTCATTTTCCCAGACATTTGTGGTGTTGTAGAAATAGTCTTCACCCTTAATACCACCGTAGGCTACGTTAAACGTTGGCGTGAAGCCCGCGTTTGTTTGGCTCCACATTTGTGTCACATCCGAGTAGATATTTGGGATTGGAAGCGCATGCTCAAGCCCGGTATGACCGTCGATGATCATATTCATGTTTTGCTGGAACTTAGAGCCACCTTCCGGTACGACCATGATTTCCATTTGTTTCGCAGCTTCTAGCACCTGTTGGCGTGTATCACGGCGAGGGTGGTTGTAGCTCTTAACTGAAATAGCACCAGCATCTTTCAGGCGTTTCACATGGAATTGCGCATCTTCAAGGTTGCTAATTGGCGTTTTATAACCAGGTGCGTTACCTGCGTACAAGATACGACCTACAGAGTAGATACGCGGTGCAACGGTTAAACCGGCGCGCTGTAGCTCTGCCATCGAGAAGACTTCGTTTGAGTCATTTGATGGATCGTGAATCGTTGTGACACCAAAGCTCACATTAGAGAATTGGTTCCAGTTCTGCTCTGGTTGAAGTTGGCGACTGCCGTAGCTACCGTGTGCGTGCGCATCAACTAAACCTGGGATCACGGTTTTACCTGTGATATCCATAACTTTGGCTGAGCTTGGAATTTGCACATCACTGCGTGCGCCAACAGCAATAATGCGGTTGTCTTCAATCAACACCACGCCATCTTCAAAGATCTCTTGTTGCTTGTCAGCATCACGCATAGTGACCACTTTACCACCCACTAGGGCGAGCAGGCCTTTCGGTTTGTCTGCAGGCTGCTCAAAGCTCAAATCGATGCCTTCTGCGGTTAATTCATCTAGGTTGTCTGATGCATTGTCAACAAATGAGAAAGTGTCTGTGAGCTTACGTTGATACAGATTTGGGCCAAATGCCCAAGTTAGCGCGCTGCTATCCGCTTTCCAGTTCAAGAATGCGCCAGAGTATTTTGAAACTTGCTTAACAGGGAATGCTTTACCGCCTTTATTAATAGACAGTGTTTTACCCGTGCTTGTAAATGGTGCGACGAAGGTGTTGAAGTGCTCAATGAATGCCACATAGTTGCCATCTGGAGATACGCGGTAGTCAAAGATGTATTCACCCTTAAAGTGGCTGCGTTCTTCATGGCCGTTTAAATCAACACTTTTCAGCTCGCGACTGGTTTCACTGCTTTCAACAGAGAAGTAAATACGCTTTGGATCTGCGCCAAAGTGAGGTGTGTCACCACTTTTCGCGATACGTTTTGCTTCGCCACCTTTGGCGTCAACAAGGTAGATACCCGGGTGCATCGACCAATCACCACTGAGTAAGAAACCACCCGTGACTTTCTTATAAACAACTTGCTTGCCATCAGGGGAAAAGCTTGGAGAAATATAGTGACCCGGCTCTTGGCTGATAACACGGCCTTTGCCGCCTTTTGCAGACACGATGCGGATGCTACCGAGCTCTTGATCATCCCAAGTGGTATAGACGATAGACTTACCATCGCGTGAATAGCTTGGGTAGAACTCAAAGTGTTCATTCTGTTTTGTTACACGTCGAACTTCACCAGACTCAATGTCTTTGATATACAAGTGGCCAAGCGCTTGGAATAAAGCCGTTTCACCATTTGGTGAGATCTGTGACCAACGGGCTAGTTTTACCTTAAAGGTATCTGGTGCTACATCGACAGCAAATTTAAGTGCTGGCGTGATCTCTTTTTCAGCGACAACGCGAGTTGGGATCACTTGTGCTTGTTTGCTTTCAATATCTACTTTGTGGAATACACCACCAGACCAGAATACGAGCGCTTTGCCGTCCGGTGTATACGCAAATGCTGGCGTGTTACCTTGTGCGCCGTTTGCTTCTTGTAAATCTCGGTCTAAACCAGAAAAGATTTGTGTTTCGATACCTGATTTTAAATCTTTAATATACAGCGCGCTGATCATCGCTTCGCCGTTGTCTTCGCGTTTTACAAACGCCAATGATTTGCCATCTGGACTAGGTGTTGGACGAATTGCCCCACCTGCACCACGAATAACCGTTTCTTCTTCACCGGTGGCTAGATCCCATGAGCGGATCTCAAATACCGAGGTTAACGCATTCTTGTTGTATTGCCAGCGAACACCTGCTGTTGCATCAACAGAGTAGTAGATTTTCTTACCATCTTTTGAAAAAGCTGGCTCAGCCACGTTTTTCTGTGACTTCGCGCCGTGCAGACGTTCACGCACTAATACGCCTTGACCACCAGAGATGTGGTACATACGGATCGAGCCCCCAGGGATAGTACGACCTGTTACTTGACCTTGTTTCACAGCGATGTATTGGCCATCAGGCGACCAAGAAGGGTTGTGGATCAAATTGTGAGATTCATCCGAGACCTGACGCAGGTTTTCACCGTTTGCATCCATCACCCATAAATTCTCAGCACCTGCACGGTCAGAAATAAACGCGATGTGTTTGCCGTCGGGTGAAAACTTCGGTTGGAAATTCCAAGCGCGGTCATTAGTCAGCGCCTTGGCTTTACCACCTGACATAGGCATGACATATAAATCACCTAACATATCAAAAATAACGTGCTTGCCATCAGGGCTTACATCCAAGTTACTCCAAGTCGTCTCATTGGTGTCAATGGTGATGGTTTGCTTTTCGCCTGGAGGGTTTAGTACGTCCCAGTTGGCTGTGTCGTTTTTAGCGCCTTCTGGTGCTGCAATTGTAGGGGTACTTAGCCCGATCAAGGCCGCACCTATCGCAATGGCGATAGGTGATTTAAATAATGCCATGGTGTATTCCTATGTGTTGTCTTAGCCTAGCGACAGTCTAATGCTGTGCTTTGGTTACTTATCTTGTTGTGAGCTTACTCGCTTTTATACTCGAGTAGCATGGCGAAATTTTTTGTCAAAGTCGACTAAATGACGATAAAACTGCCTTCAAATACGGTGGTTTTGCCTCATTTTTATACAAGCAGGGCTCTGGCGTGGGAAAATGAAAGCAAGCCAGTCAGGCTTACTTTAGCCTAATTTGATGCCCTGTGAGCGTCCAACAAGATAGATGATTGTTGTATAGGGCAAAGAGAAGGTGCGCTTACAGCGCACCAGTGTAATGGCTGTAAGCGCTACTCGTGCATTTAACTTAGCGTCTGTTGCCTCACAAATTGCAGATAGGCCTCTAAACTTTTTTGCCACAATGCCATCGCTTGGGTAAGGTCATCATCGCATTGTTTACCATCAAGTAGTCGCCGCTCTATTTTTTTCAGCGCAAGGCCGTAGCGATTAAACCCCAATTGCAGTGCGGTACTGGCTTGGCGGTGCAGTGATTTGATACATTGTTGCTCATCTTCAGTGAGCAGCTGTTGAATATGAATGAGTTTATTTCGCGCTGATAGCACAAATTCATTGTAAATTGAGGACACCTCGTCTTCGCTAAAGCCACTTTTCAATGAGTTCACTGCCGTATCATCATAGAGGGTGTCACATAACTCTACGCGCATATCCGGTTTTTGTGCTTTTTGAGAGTCACTGATGGCTTGTCGCAGCTTTTCTTGTTTAATGGGTTTGCCGACAACATCCTTAATGCCCAAGGATAAATACTCTTTAATTTCTTCTGGACTCAAGCTGGCGGTAAAGGCTAAAAACGGTGTGCGTTTGTTCTTATGCTCAATGGTTTGCAACTGCCTGAGCACTTCTTGTCCCGTAAAGTCGGGCAGGTTCATGTCGAGCAGTACGACATCAAAAACATACTCTTTGAGGTGCTCAATGGCGCTGGTTCCATCGTAAGCGAGCTTAATCTTGTGCTCGTCCGCCGCCATAAACTCAATGGCGATTTTACGGTTTAGATCAAGGTCTTCTACCAGGAGTACAGAGAGTCCAGTAGGGTATTCAGGGTTATGATGGCGCTGCTCAACTAAGCTGAGTTCACCAACTGGCAGGCTAACATCAAAGCTAAATGAACTGCCTTTCCCTAATTCACTGAGTATTTCTAGTTGGCTGCCCAGCTTGCTTAATAGGCGAGCCGTAATCGCTAATCCAAGTCCTGTGCCGCCCTTGGTTTTACCGGCATTACTTTGTACGTAAGGCTCGGTGAGTTTGTCGATGTCTTCCTCTTCGATACCCGGCCCCGAGTCAACCACGCTGAATCGTACAATATGCGACATATTGGCTTCTTCAAGGAGCTCAACACAGAGCTTAACTTCGCCTTTGTCGGTGAACTTGATGGCATTCCCGACTAAATTGAGCAAAATTTGCCGAAGTTTTTGTTGATCACAGTAATAACAGACTTGATCGGGTAAGTCATAAACGAGCGAGAAAGTCAGCTTTTTCTGTTCCGCGAGGGGGCTCATTAATAAACATAAATTGTCCAACCAGCTTTTTAACTCAACATCTTCTGAAGACAGTACTTCGTCGCTCTGATCTAAACTGGCGTAGTCGAGTACTTTATCAATGAGCAAGTTGAGTGATTCTGCTGAGTTAATAATCGCCTCACAATAAGCCTTACTAGACTGGTCGTGACTGCGATTAAGCACTAGTTGGGCGCTGCCCAAAATCCCATTGAGCGGGGTGCGGATTTCATGGCTGATGGTGGATAAGAATAAACCTCGAATTTCTAAATCTTTTTGTGCCTTTTCAGTTAAGTTATTTAAGTTGAGCTCGCGGCGTTCATTACACAGTAGTGCCATGCCCGTTGCGTAGAATATAGGCGCTAACACCCCATTAAAAAAGATGGCGATGGAGAACCAAGGATCTTCAAATAATGTCACTTCGTCTACATGTCCCATGAAGACGGTGCGACCAATAAAGGCTGTAAATACAAAGCCGAGTACAATTAGATAAACAATACTGCCATTTGGGTAGAGTGGCCTTGCGTAGCGGATAAAGTAGTAGCTCAGCAAAATGGCTTCGACGATGTGCTGCAGATCAGAGATGAGGATCCGTTGTCGCAAGCTATCATCAACCACAGCATAGTATATTAAAGCAGAGAGTAAAAAGAGCGTGGCGAATAGGTAAAGTCGGAACTCTAATCCGCGCTGCCCTAAGAATTGACTGATAGCCCAGCAGTGGATAATCGATGCGAGAAACAGGAGTGTGTTTGCTATGCCAATTGTCTGCCACTGAATAAGGAAGCTGTGTAGAGCAAACATTGAAATAGCAGCAAATAGCACGAGGGGATAAAAGATATACAGTAATACGCCCGGCGTATTCTTGTTTGCTCGCCAGGTCAAATAGTTGATGAGCGTCATCATGGCGGTCATCGCTGCACTGGCTACATACAGAGTTTTGTGGTCCAACATAAGGCTACGTTAACAATTAATAGGCGTACCTAGGATAGAGCGAAGGCATACCTCAGTAAAGGTGAGGAACCAGAAAATAATGAGACTAGAGAGGGTGCTTACTGCTGAAAAACAAAAAAGCATGCCAAATGCATGCTTTTTCTTACAGAATTATGAAGTGTAACATCTGTGATGTACTTATCTAATTTCGTCTGGAATATTTTGCTGTGCCCATGATAAAAGCTCGATACGGTTACGGCATTTAGTTTTACGAAATGCACTGTATAAATGCGTTTTAACCGTGTGCGGGCTGATGTTAAGGTCCTCAGCAATCTCCTTGTTTTTCGCACCTTTACTCATTAGTGAAATAATCGCTTTTTCACGCTTAGTGAGTTTAACAGGCTCGATGTCACCCTCTGTTAGCTTATGTAACGCGTCTTTGTTGAACTGCAACATACGGTTTAACGCATTGCACATAATTTCTCGGCGATACCACAACTGATCTTCCATCAGGAGGCGAATGCCTTTCATGAGTACGTCAGCGTTGTCTGTCGTGTAAAAAACACCACGAATACCGCTCAGTAACGCACGATTAGCCAATTCAGGATTTTCATCTAAATTGAACAGCACAATATCACAACTGACCTTTAGGTTTACCAACTGCTCTTTGAGTTTACCCCATGCATCATTGACTGCTGTTTCAATAAAAAGCAACCGAGTATCTTCCGGCACTTCGGAGATATCAGTTCCTGTGATTACGTCTAACCCCTGAGTTTTCAGGAGCGGTTGTAAAACGTTTATTCCTATCGTGTTGATAGGCTCTTTATCTAGCAATAAAAATGCAGTACTGCTCATTTGAAAAACACTCTCATTCTGTCTGATTACGCAATGCTAACACGTGATTCAGACCTTTTGTATTAGAAATTTCATCAATAAAACGAAGTTTACGGTATAAAGTGTGGCATGATAGGCCATTTTGTAAACAACGCTTTGCTATGAAAAACTCAACTTGTTGATTAGTAGGAGAATTTATTTATATGGAGTAATAGCTTAGTCAATTACATTTTTTAACAAAGAATAATTTAAGATACTACTTTTTTCCTACTTTGGTACGGAGGCCAGCCCATTTCAAGCCCTGCTAAAACGTGCAAATGGATGTGGTATACGGTTTGTCCGCCGTCATTATTGCAATTCATGACTACGCGGTATCCGTTGTCAGCAAATCCGTGCTCTTTAGCAAGTTTAGCTGCAACCAAATGTAAATGCCCAACTAAGTGCGCATTTTCTTCATTAACATCGTTTATTGTTGCGATTGGCTGTTTTGGGATGACCAAAACATGGAAAGGTGCTTGTGGATTAATATCTTTAAAAGCAAGCGCCTTTTCATCTTCGTACACTATATCTGCAGGTATTTCACGATTAATTATTTTCGTAAAAATCGTCTCTTGGCTCATTACTTTTTTCCTTATATACGTTAGTTTAGCTGTTCAGCATAGCGTGGACTTAACAAGATACAAGGGAAATTACAATTAGCATTCATCATAATTGTAACTAAATTTGGCACAAATACCTGCATTGACAAAGGTAGCAAGCAAATAAAGAGGAAATATGAAGAAAATTAGTATATTTGGAGTTTTAGTAGCACTTTTTAGTGGTATTTCTGTATCTGGGGAAGTTAATTTCCCAGAAGAATTGCTGCCTTTGCAAGTAAACGATACTGAGATCGAACACTCTTTCTTTAACAAAGTTCGCACTTTAGACTTACCTGCAGGGGTGCATCGAATCAAGGTGAAGTATTCTGACTTGTTTGAGCTGGACTATGATGAGCATGAAGTGGTGGACTCTGCCCCGTTTTGGGTCGAAGTGGAACTGCGAGACGGGGGTTATCAAGTGCGATTTGAGGCCATTGAAGATGTTGAACAAGCCCGTCGTTTTGCCAAATCTCCAAGCATTTGGTTGCAAGCTAAGCAAGGCGAAAAGGTCAGTGCGAAGCGTGTAACTCAGCAATTATCAAAACCCGCAGCGCCAATTAAGGTGGCAGTCGCCCATCACCCCGAGGTATCAATGCCTAGCCTCAGTGAAGCACCTACGGCGGGGAGACCAGATGCCGCTGCCATGTTGATGTTTTGGTGGCAACAGGCAAGCCCAGAGCAGCGCGCTGCATTTTTGGCAACCATCAAAAAAGATAACAAGTAATTGATGCGCATCGCTTGGGTCAAGTGCAACCCAAGCGATTCAGAGCATATAGGTTACTTGAAAATAGCGTCAACGGTGCCTTGTGCAAGTGGATGGTAGCCAGGGCGAGCATTTTGATAAACTCGATATGCCCAATCGCGTTTACCATGCGCAACGAGTGCCTTGTACAGTGGCACGATTAACTTACGACGACCAATACCAGTTAGGTGCTTATCCAGTGCTGGATATATTTCTTTATAGCCATTACCGACTGCAAGCATGTACCACGCAAATGCCAGTTCCGCATTGGTTGAATTCGTTAGGTTAAATGCATCGTCCAGTGCGGTCATCTTTTCAAGCGACAGATCTCTGGGTAAGTTGTTTAAAAAGTGCAGCCACTCGTGCACTGTCCAGCTCTGAGTCGGTAGGGTGTTTAACGGCTGACGGCCACTTAACCAAGCTTGTGTGTGATTGTCTACTTGGTTGAATGCATCTGAGGTAGGTGTTGGCGCATCTGCCGGTAGGCCCGGTTGGTAGATCCATTCTTTGGCTTTTTCAAGTGACACAATACCCGGGTGTTTTTGTAGTAAATGCTTGTCTAAGTATTTTACAAACTCCGCCGTTGTTAGCGATTTAAATGCATAGGCATCAAAATACCCTTTCACAAAGATATCAAACTTTTCACGACCAAATTTTTCTTCTAGGTAGATCAAAAATAGCTGACCTTTGATGTATGGCACTTTACTAAAAGCATCATCAGGTCGCGACCGTTGAGCTTTAAGTTTAAGCGTGTATCCGGCTCAGGAATCTTTGTAAGTTGCGCGCGTAATCCTGCGGCATCAAGGGCTTGTTCCATCACTGCGCGATCGCGGCCGAATACCTCTTCCATGATGCGGTTTTCCACATAGGATGTGAAACCTTCATTTAGCCAAAGATCTTCCCAAGTGGCGTTAGTGACTAAGTTACCCGACCATGAGTGCGCTAGTTCGTGGGCAATGAGATTGACTAAACTCTTGTCACCGGCGACGACGGTAGGGGTAATAAATGATAGGCGAGGGTTTTCCATGCCGCCAAATGGGAAGCTTGGCGGCAACATGAGCAAGTCATATCGGCCCCATGCATATTCACCGTACATGGCGTTGGTTTTGTCGATCATCGCTTGGGTATCATTAAACTCAGCAACCGATGCATCAAGGATTTGTGGCTCAGCAAAAATGGCGGTTTGATGTGACATTTCTTTATATTCTAAGTTGCCCGCGCCAATAGCGATTAAATAAGGTGGGATAGCTTGTGGCATATCGAACCAGTAATCGCCATCTTTAACAAAGGCCTCAGAATTATCTGCACTCATAACCGCGCGAACATCTTTTGGTGTTTGAATACGCGCAGTATAAGTTGTGCGCATAGCTGGCGTGTCTTGTACGGGGATCCAGCTTCTGGCATGAATGGCTTGAGACTGGCTGTACATAAATGGGTGCGTTTTACTTGCAGTCTGTACAGGTGTCAGCCATTGCAAACCCGACGCTTGAGGCAAGCTGTTGTAGTAAATTCGCGCTTTTTTGGCTTGTTGCTTGAACTTAATCGTCAGCTTCGCGCCCTTTACTCCGCTGCGCGGTGCTAAGGTAAAGTCAGCGCGGTGCCACTGGCCGTTTTGGCTTTGGTACATGACACGGTCTATTTCTAGATCGCGTGTATCTAACACTAACGTTCGTGCCTGCTTGTTTTGCCATTGTAAGGTATGTTCGACGAACCCTTCGAGTTGTTTGTCTTCAAAGTCTACATCTAAATCTAAGTGTAAGTGTGTACTTACTACGTCATCTAGGTTTGAATAAGTATGCTCGTCGACGGCCTTTGCCGCCATAACAGTGTGAGAGAGGCCAGCAATAGCGAGGCCAAAAGTTAAGGCTGAGAGTTTCATTTTTATCCTTGCTCATGATTGAGAGTGGCTTCTGTTATACCACTTCCATGTACAAAAGCTACTCAGATGCGTTGGCGGTCGCAATCAGGTAAACTACCGCAAATAATCCGTATTTTTGATAGGCGCTACCTGTGCAGTCTTTGCAGTCATTACATACCTTTGCTCTTCCCGCTCATTGCCAAAAATTGGTGCGTATTACAGCGCCGGAGCAATTACACGCGATTGATTTTGAAAAGCCTTTTTTCATTCTAGGGGAAGGCAGTAACTGTGTATTTTTAGATGATTTCGATGGCACGGTGCTACAAATGGCGAACCGCGGTATCGATGTAAATGAGCGAGAAGATCATTACCTAGTTCGCGTCGCTGCGGGAGAAAACTGGCATCAGCTGGTGATAAAACTACTTAAGATGGGCATTACTGGATTGGAAAATTTGGTGTTGATCCCCGGCACAATTGGTGCGGCCCCTGTGCAAAATATTGGTGCGTATGGCGTTGAGTTGGCAGATGTCTTCTCCCATTTAACCGGCTATCATATCGACAAGCAATCATTTGAAACCTTAGATAAAAGCGCGTGCCAGTTTGGCTATCGTGACTCTGTGTTTAAGCAAGCTTTACACGGTCGTTTTGTGATCACAGAAGTGGTGCTTAAGTTACCAAAACAGTGGCAGCCGGTACTCGGTTATGGGCCTTTGCGTGATCTTACAGAGTGTGAAGTAGATGCGATGCATGTTGCAGAGCGGGTGATGCAGATACGCCGCAGCAAGTTACCAGACCCAATACTGTGCGCCAATGCGGGGAGTTTTTTTAAAAACCCTATGGTGAGTCTGGAGTTGGCGAAGACCTTACGGGTACGCTATCAAAGTATGCCGACTTATCCTGTTGATGAAAATACAGTGAAATTAGCTGCAGGTTGGTTAATTGAGCAAGCAGGATTGAAAGGGCATCGCATTGGCGGAATTCGAGTTTATGACAAGCAGGCTTTGGTCCTAGTCAATGATGAACAAGGCGACGGCGAAGAATTACTGGCCATGATCACACATATTCAAAAAACAGTGTTTGCCAAATTTACGGTTGAACTGATACCTGAAGTACGGTTAATTGGACGCGGTGGCGAGTTTTCAAAAGGAGTCGAGCATGGTTAAGGCACCTGCGGGCAATAAGCTTGCAATCCTAAGCGCGTTGAGTCGCGATCACTTTATTTCTGGGCAGGCGCTAGGAGAAACGCTGGGGATCAGCCGTGCGGCTGTTTCTAAACATATCAAATCACTACAAGAGATGGGCATTGATATTTTCAAGGTTACTGGTAAAGGATATCGCTTAAATCATAGCTTGCCTTTGCTCGATCAGAATAAAATCTTACCCGTGTGGCAAGCGTTGACTGACAGTGCATGCAATATCGAGGTACAGCCTATTATTGACTCTACCAACAGTGAACTCATGCGTCGCATTCAAGCGCCTGAACACGATGTGCCATCGGGACACGTGCTGGTTGCCGAAATGCAGCAGGCGGGACGAGGAAGACGGGGCCGTCAGTGGCAGTCCCCTTTTGGAGCCAACCTCTACTACAGTTATTACTGGTTGTTTGAAGAGGGCATGCAGGCGGCAATGGGGGTATCTATTGCGGTAGGGTTGGCTGTGTATGATGCATTACACGCGCTATACGATCTAGAAGTGCAGCTTAAGTGGCCGAATGATATTTATATTAATGAACAGAAACTGGCAGGTATTCTTGTTGAGTTGGATGGACAAATGGAAGGGCCATGTCATTTGGTGATTGGCATTGGCCTTAATGTTGCCATGCCAAACTGTGCGGCACAGCAAATCGATCAAGCGTGGACCGATCTGAGTCAGCATATCCCCGAAGTGGATAAAAACCAATTGGCAGTGGTATTAACGCTGTGCCTGCAAAAACGCCTTAATATGTATCAAAAAAGTGGCTTAAGCGACATGGTCGCCCAGTGGAATGCGTTAAATGCTTTTCGCAATCAGGTTGTCAGTTTGAGTACCGGCCAAAGACAATGGCGCGGCATCTGTGAAGGCATCGACAATCAAGGTGGATTGGTGTTACGTCAAGATGGAGAGCGAAAAACATATTATGGTGGTGAGATCTCACTGCGTAAGGAGGGCTAATGCGCCTATTGGTTGATGTTGGAAATACCGCCGTTAAAGTGGCGACTGAGCAAGGCGGCCAAATCACAATGATCTCCGAAGCAGCGATCCCTTGGCAAAACATCACCGAGGTGTTGATAGCACAAGTGGGCCGTAATGATGATCTTGCGCCTATACTGAGGCAAGCGAGGGCGCGTAATATCCCTCATTTATCGGCATCGGTGTCAGCGACGCTGGGCGATTTGATATGTGCTTATCCGGAATTCAAAAACTTAGGTATAGATCGTTGGCTAACGGTTGTTGCCAGCTATCATCTATTTCCAAATAAAGCATGCGTTATTGTTGATTCAGGTACAGCGACTAAAGTTGATGTCTTGGATGACAAGGGTCGGCATCAAGGGGGATGGATTTTACCGGGTTTGGACATGATGATTGAGAGTCTGGTTTCCAATACTCAGCAGGTATTTAGTGATGAGCACACCAAATTTGATGTGACACTGGGAACCAATACCCCAAATGCGGTAAAGAATGCTGCTTTGAGTGCAACTGTTGCGCTGGCGCAGCAAGCAATTACACAAGTAAAACAAAATGCAGCAGCCGAGCAGTTTCAATTAATCTTTGCTGGTGGTTATGGAGAACTTATTCAGCAACACCTTGATAGTTCGGGCATCTATTTTGATGACTTGGTGATGCAAGGGTTGGTTTTTTGGCGCAAATACCAACAAAACGCTTAATTAATGAAAGCTTTGCTGTAAATATGAGCATTTAAACAATAAATTGTGATTTTTTTTAATATAACTGTTGCATAGTGCCAGCGGTTGCTCTAATATCTCGCCCCGTACTAAAGCAGTGCCGACTTAGCTCAGTTGGTAGAGCAACTGACTTGTAATCAGTAGGTCATCCGTTCGACTCGGATAGTCGGCACCATTTTTCAAGATTTAGAACACGCTTTAGAAAAGAATTTTTATGTGGAGGGGTTCCCGAGCGGCCAAAGGGATCAGACTGTAAATCTGACGGCTCAGCCTTCGCTGGTTCGAATCCAGCTCCCTCCACCACTTTATTCTTGACGGTTCTGAGGTAGTTAAGAACAGGTTCCTAAAGCGGGCATCGTATAATGGCTATTACCTCAGCCTTCCAAGCTGATGATGCGGGTTCGATTCCCGCTGCCCGCTCCAGATTTCTGGTGTGCTGATATAGCTCAGTTGGTAGAGCGCACCCTTGGTAAGGGTGAGGTCGGCAGTTCAAATCTGCCTATCAGCACCAGTCTCCGGATCTTCCCAAATACTTCCTTTGATTTGTCACAAAAACATTTATAATTGTAAAGACTAAACATAGTCCCCGCGCGCGCGCGGATTATTTTTATATGTAATCTAGATACACAAAAACTTATAGGTTCCGTCATGGCAAAAGAAAAGTTTGAACGCGTAAAACCGCACGTAAACGTAGGTACAATCGGCCACGTTGACCACGGTAAAACAACTCTAACAGCAGCAATCACTAACGTACTTGCAAAAGTATACGGTGGTG
>NZ_MAUJ01000012.1 GCF_001696455.1 Pseudoalteromonas luteoviolacea | reverse complement strand
TATTTTCGAGTTGTTTGGCCATTTCAAAGGCAATCACCCCGCCAAATGAATACCCAATTAAGTGATAGGGTCCCGTAGCTTGAACGGCTTTTATTTCTGTTACGTAGTGCTTTGCAATCTCCGCGACGAGCTCGGTTGTGGCCCATCTAGCGCAATGGATTGCAGCGCATAAAACGGTTGATCCTGACCAAATTCTCGACTGAGATTATTCAGTGGCAGGATATTCCCACCACCGCCAGGAATGGCAAATATCACCTCTTTATCGCCTTGACTTTGCAATGCAACCAGCGCGCTTTCGCTTGCATCATTCGCAGTCGTGAGATAGTCAGCGAGTTGCGCAATAGTCGATGCAGTGAAGATCACCGACACCGGCAATGTTTGCGCATACCGATTTCTCAGCTTCGATAACAGTTGCACCGCCAGTAAAGAGTGTCCTCCCAGTTCAAAGAAATCATCATGTATACCAATGCTATCCTGCTGGCGACCTAACAACTGTGCCCACATTGCCGCTAAGTCTTGCTCAGTTTCGTTACGAGGTGCCACATACTCATTCTGTAACACATGCGCGTGCGGTTCAGGTAACGCTTTGCGGTCCACTTTGCCATTGGGCGTGAGCGGCCATGAACTGACCGCTATCAGCGCCCGGGGTACCATATAATCAGGTAGCTGGGCAGCCAGCGCGGTTTTCACCTGCTCAGCCCATTCAACGCGCGCAGTATCACTCAGTGCGCTATCCGCCTGAATATACCCCACAAGCTGTAAGCTCCCCGCCAACTCTTTGGCCATGACAATGGCTGAGTCCACCCCTTGTTGCGCCGATAAACGCGCTTCTACCTCGCCCAGCTCGATCCTAAATCCGCGGACCTTCACTTGGTCGTCGGCCCGACCGATAAACTCTAGCTTGCCATCGGCTAAGTAGCGCACAAGATCCCCGGTGCGGTATAAACGCTCGGAACTATTGGCCTTGTCCTCATCAAAATATGGATTGCGAATAAAGCGCTCTGCAGTCAAGTCGGCACGATTAACATACCCTCTAGCCAGACCAGCACCACCAATATAGAGCTCCCCCGCGACCCCTTTGGGTAGTAACTGTTGGTGCGCATCTAAGACCAATAACTGGGTATTTAAGATAGGACGACCAATACTGATGTCTGTCCCGCCTTGTGTATTGGTGAGATCTTTAAGACTGAAGATCTCCACGCTACTGCCGACTGTCGCTTCCGTCGGTCCGTATTCGTTAATGAAACGACTGTTTGGCATCAAAGTGGCCATTTTCAGTGCCAGATCCTGTGTAAAGGCTTCTCCCCCGACCACAAATACATGCTCAGAGAACACCGGTTCCTCTAGGGACAAGCCCTGAAGGTGCGCAGGCGTCAATTTAAACATCGCACTGGGCAATGTCTGGATGGCCACATGCAACTCATCAAAGATATTGCTATTTTCAGGCAGTACTTTGAGATACCCACCTCTCATCCAAGCGCCAAATAGCGGGGTCACGGTGGCATCAAAGCTCAAGGAGGTGCTCATCACCGTACAGCGGATCCCTTGATGAGGATACTGCTGCACCTCAGTTAAGTAGTTACTGACGGTATGGTGCTCTAACATGACCCCTTTGGGTTTGCCCGTAGAGCCCGACGTATAAATCACGTAGGCGAGATCTTGCGCACTCAAACCCAGCTGTTCACGGTCCAAGTTATCACTTTGATAATTTGCACATAAATGCGCCGCCCCCAGATATCCAAGGCCATCCACTTGCAGTAAACGCAGCGGTTCAGACCTCAAGCAGTTTTGTATCACCGCGCAAGTATCTGATTGCACAAGCACCACTTCGACACCCGAATCAGTTAAAATATGCGCCAATCTTTCTTGCGGATATTGTGGGTCGAGTGGTACATATGCTCCCCCAGCCTTTAAAATACCGAGTATGGCCACGACCATTTCCAGTGAACGTGCGAGACACAGCCCCACCAATGCACCAGGTTTGACCTTTTGCGTCTCAATTAAATAATGGGCCAGTTGATTCGCTTGTTCGTTCAATTGCTGATAACTCAGCGTGTGTGTCCCAAATTCCAGTGCAATGGCATCTGGCGACGCGGCAACTTGCTGTTCAAACAGCTCGTGAACGCACTGGTTGAATGGGTAAGCTTGTTCGGTGTCATTGAGTTCAAACAACAAATGCTGCCTGTCATGTTCCGAGAGCACAGGTAGACTATGTGGTGCGACTTGCGCTTCACTCACCTTGCTCAGCCCAGTCATTAAGCGGGCTAAGTTTTCATCCAATTTGCGGATGGCTTGCTCAGAGAATAGACCTGCATCATAGGTCCAAGTGATCTCTACGCCCAGCTCACTGATATTCAAGTCGATATTAATATCAAATTTAGCCTGTACCTTATCGGACTCATAAGGCGTTAAAATCAATTCATCTAACTGTATTGTGCTGGTGTCTTCATGATTGACGCCAAAGTCCGACTTGGTTGTCATCATGATTTGAAAGAGTGGACTGTGGCACGTACTTCTTGGCACATTCAACTTATCAACGAGTTGTTCAAATGGCACATCTTGGTTTGCCTGTGCTTCTAAATGCACTTCTCTAAGGTGGGCAAAGTAGTCAGCTAATGTCTCCTGTGCGGTATCCACTCTCAGTACTAAGGTGTTGACAAAACATCCCAGCAACGGGGCCAACTCTTCTCGCATGCGATTGGCGATGGGCGTGCCAATGACAATATCTGCGCTGTTGCTATGTCTAGCAAGTAGCAGAGATACTGCCCCATGGAGCATCATAAATGGGGTGAGCTGGTGCTGCTTCGCCAGCGCGTGTAACTGTTGTCCAACTTCAGCTGACAGATTGCTGACAAGCTGTTTGCCAAACCGCTGAGATTGCCCTGCGTGGTCCACATCCGGTCTTGGGTAGCACAGCGGTAAACTGTGCACAGCGGGTGCGTCATCTAATTGTTTGACCCAATAATCCAGCTGTTTATCTAAGGCAACCCCCGCCAAATGCGTGCGCTGCCAATGGGCAAAGTCGGCATATTGGATATCCAGCTCAGGTAACGGATCGAGCTGACCTTGACTTAACGCGTCGTACAGGCTGAAGAACTCTTTGCCCAAGACTTCCATGGACCAACCATCCGACGCAATGTGATGCATATTAAACACCAGTACGCCAGCCTCAACTTCCGTGCGCAAGTAAGTGACACGAAGCATCACATCGTTTTGCAGGTCAAACGGTTTGACAAAGTCCGCTTCGACGAGACTTTTAACCGTACTCGCTTGTGCTTCTTTGCTTAAATGCTGTAACCCAATCTCTGTCGTGGAAAAGTCCACTTCCGACATCGCTCGGATGCGCTGCTGGGCAGTGCCATCCACCTCAACATAGACGGTCCTTAATATCTCATGACGCGCAATAATGAGGCTGAACACCTCATTGACCAGCGGCACATTGAGCTCGCCTTCAACATGAAATGCCACAGGGATGTTGTACTCTGGCGTCCCCCCTTGTAATTGATCGATAAACCACAAACGCTGCTGGGCAAAAGACACGTCTAAATGCGTCTGCGCCCGCTCTGTGGCTGTAATCGGCGCCATCAGCACACTGTGACTGTGTGCTTCAATGGCACGCGCTAAGTCAGATAAACTCATCGCGCTAAATACTGCTTGAACTGGCAGCTCCACTTCGAACTGCGTACGAATTTGAGAGACCAAGCGAATACTCAGTAGCGAGTGTCCACCCAGCTCGAAGAAGTTGGCCGACGCGCTGATTTTCGCCGCATCAATGGTCAGTAGTTCTGCCCAGATCTGTACCAGCCCCGCTTCAATTTCACCGTGTGGCGCAATATATTCACACTGCATGGCGCTGCCATCAGGCTCTGGTAAGGCCTTTCTGTCCACTTTACCATTGGCATTCAACGGCCAAGTATCCACCACCATCAATACACTTGGCACCATGTATTCTGGTAGTTCAGTTGATAAGGCCGCTTTAACTCGCGTGATCAAACCGATTTGACCCTGCTCGTCAAGGGCCTCTGTTGGCTTCACATACCCGATCAGTTGCTTAGCGCCCGCAAACTCTTTGGCCATCACCAGAGCAGAGTCAACCCCCGCTTGTGCACCCAATTGCGACTCCACCTCGCCCAGCTCAATTCTAAAGCCACGTATCTTGACTTGATCATCGGCACGGCCAATAAACTCCAGGTTGCCATCGGCCAGGTAGCGCACCAAATCCCCGGTACGATAGAGCTTTTCTGAACCATGGCCATGACTGGCAGCATAATATGGGTTGTCAATGAAACGCTCAGCGGTCAATTCTGGGCGATTCAGATAGCCTCGTGCGAGACCATCTCCCCCCACATACAGTTCACCAATCCCCCCTTTGGCAATAAGGTGCCCATGGTTATCCAAAATATAAATATCGTCAGAAGGTAATCGGGTACCAATTGGCACCAACCCATCATGCGCAGGCTTAAATTGGTACGTTGTCGAGAACGTCGTATTCTCCGTCGGGCCATAACCATTGATTAATTGGCAATTGGGCAATTGATTTTGAACGCGTTTGATCGCTTCTAAATCTAACACATCGCCACCGGCCAATAGCTGCTGCAAAGGTAAATCATCTGGAATGTGATTAGACCACTCTCTAAAGAACCCAGCGGTGAGCCACAGTGTATTCACACCATGGCGCTTAATTTCTTCATTCAATAGCGCCGGCATTAATTGTTCGGCGCCATACAGTACCACCCTACCGCTGTTTAAAAGTGGTCCCCATATCTCAAGCGTCGCAGCATCAAATGCAATATTGGCACACTGCATCATGCAAGTGTCATTGTTCAACACCATAAAACCTTGCTCTTTTACTAATCGGATGACACCGAGATGCGGCGTTAATACCCCTTTTGGTTTACCGGTCGAACCCGATGTGTAAATGACATACGCGAGGTGAGAGGATGTCAGCCCGAGCGTGGTGCTCGGGATATTCTCTGTGCTGTAGGTTTGATAACACGCGACCTCGTCGAGGTTAACAACTTGGCCACTGAACTCACTAAATACGGCGTTCACTTGGCTGTGGCTGACAATCGTCGTCAGTTCAGCATCTTCTAGAATATAATCGATGCGGCTTTGCGGGTATTTCGGGTCAATTGGCACGTACGCGCCCCCCGCTTTCAGGATCCCCAGAATACCCACCATCATCTCTAAAGATGGCGCCACACACAGCCCCACTAAGGTATCGGGTTTCACACCCTGCATTGCAATTAAGTAATGGGCCAGCTGATTCGCTCTCTCATTGAGCGCTTTGTAGGTCAGCTGCTGATTTTCAAACACCACCGCCACACTATCAGGATGCTGTTGCGCCTGCAGTGCAAACACTTCGTGGATACATTTATCCTTGGCATAAGTCACGGTTCGCATATTGAGCTCGGTAACAAGGTGATGCTCTTCGGCCTCTGAGAGCATGGGCAAACTGTGTGGCGCTACGTCCACCGAACTCAGTTCACTTAACCCTGTTAGGAGGCGACATAAATGGGCATTTAATCTGTCAATGGCAGCGTCATCAAATAAGCTAACATCATAAGTCCAATCAATCGCCACACCGGCATCACTGATACTCAAATCCACATTCAAATCAAATTTTGCGTGTATCCCCTGTGATTGATAGGGCGTAAACGCCAGTCCCGCTAACTCTAACTCAGCGGCTTGTCGCTCATCCCCTGTAAAGTTTGAACGGGTGGTCATCATGATTTGGCACAGTGGGCTGTGGTTGCTATTTCTTGGCAGGCTCAATTTATCTACCAGCTGCTCAAAAGGCACATCTTGGTTCGCCTGCGCCGCTAAGTGTGTTTGCCTAACATGCGCAAAGTATTCTGCCAAAGTTGCCTGCCCCGTATTCACGCGCAGCGCCAAGGTATTTACAAAACATCCTATCAGTGGCGTCAGCGCTTCTTGCATCCGGTTTGCAACCGGTGTCCCAATGACAATGTCGGTATTATTACTGTGCCTTGAGAGCAACAAAGACAGGGCCCCGTGCAACAACATAAAGGGCGTCAACTGATGTCGTTTTGCCAGCGCTTGTAGCTGTTTTCCCACCGTGTCAGGTAAATGACCCGAGATCACGTTACCTTCATATTGTTTATTTTCTGGGCGCGGGTTACTCAAAGGCAAACTGTGCACCGCAGGCACGTCTTCCAACTGCGAGACCCAATAATCCAGCTGCTTATCCAATACCGGTCCCGCTAAGTGCGTACGCTGCCACTGTGCATAGTCGACATATTGGATCGCCAACTCAGGGAGCGGGTTAGGTAAGCCCTGACTGAACGCCTCATATAAGGCAAAAAACTCTTTATTCAGTACTTCTATTGACCAGCCATCTGACGCAATATGATGCATGTTAAACACCAATACCCCCTCATCATCCGCGGTATGTAGATACGCCACACGCAGCATCACATCGCAGCTTAAATCAAAAGGTTTTACGCTGTCCGCAGCGACGGTGTCCATCACATACTGAGTCTGGGCCTCGCCCGGCAGATGACGTAGGTCTTGCTCGTCAACGGTAAAGTCAATGTCAGACATAGCGCGGATCTGCTGCTGCGCCTGTCCATCCACGGCAACGTAGACGGTTCTTAAAATTTCATGGCGCGCGATGATCTGGCGTAGCACGTCATTCACTGTTGCAACATCCAGCTTGCCTTGTACATCAAATGCCACAGGCATGTTGTATTCAGGCGTGCCCCCTTGCAGTTGATCGATAAACCAAAGTCGTTGTTGTGAAAATGATACATCATAGTGATTTTGTGCACGGGCAATCTGGGTCAACGGTGGGCGCACATCCCCTTGATTGTACGACGCGATTGTCAATGCTAACTGTGCTAAATTGGCGGCATCGAATACGGCCTGCACAGGCAGCTCAACCGCAAATTGTTGACGGATCTGGGAAACCAAGCGAATACTCAATAAGGAGTGTCCGCCCAGTTCAAAGAAATTGGCTGAAGTACTAATCTGCTGCGCTTGCAGCCCTAATAACTGGGACCATATCGCAACCAGTTGACGCTCAGTCTCCGTTGTTGCTGCCTGATATGCCTGTGTTGATGTCACTTGCACATCCATGGCATCCAACTGGCGTCGGTCCACCTTGCCATTGGGTGTCAACGGCCACTGCGCGACGGAGACCAAAACGCTGGGCACCATGTAATCCGGCAACTGCTGTGACAACCCCGCCTTAATCGCTGCGATGAAGGCGGCTTGCGCCTCGTCATCCAGCGTCTGCTGCGCCTTAAAATAGCCGACTAATTGCATACTGCCAGCTAATTCTTTTGCGATGACCAAGGCAGACTCAACGCCTTGCTGAGCCGCTAGCTTGCTTTCCACTTCGCCCAGTTCAATCCTAAAGCCTCGAATTTTAACCTGATTGTCCGCACGGCCAACAAACTCCAAATTACCGTTAGGTAAGTAGCGTACTAAATCACCCGTACGATAAATGCGCGCTGCGCTATTGGGGTTACCTGCTTCATAATAGGGGTTATCAATAAAGCGCTCAGCCGTTAATTCAGGTTGATTAAAGTAGCCTCTTGCGAGGCCATCCCCCCCGATATACAACTCACCGACCACACCAAAAGGAACCATACTCTGCGTTTTTGACAGCACAAAGAAGTTGATATTCCCCATCGGTCTACCAATTGGGATGACGCTCTGCTGCGCCAGCAAGGTGTTATCCACCCTATAGCTGCTGCACCCGATGGTCGACTCTGATGGACCATAGTGGTTAATGAGCTCACAGGCTGGAAATATCTCATAGAGCTTTGTCGCTAGACTATTTTCTAATACTTCTCCACCGACGATAAACACGTGCGCAGTCGACACCTGTGTCTCTTTAAACTGATCCACCAGTAAGCTTAAGTGCGACGGCGTCACCCTTAATAACTTCGCCTGCTCAGTAGACAAAATCGTCTTCACACGTGGGTCGAGTACGTCTTCGTTGCCCACTAAATCGATCACGCCCCCATTGACCAGAGGCAGGTAGATACTCGGCAGGGTTAAGTCGAAACTCAACGATGTGAATACCAGTGAGCCATGGAGGTGTTCAGCATAGTAATTATCGGTGTTTGTGGACATATAATTGACTAAGTTACGATGTTCAATCATGACCCCCTTTGGCTTGCCCGTTGAACCCGACGTAAAGATCACATAGGCCAAATTCGATGGGGTAACCCCTCGGTCAAGCTGGGTGATCCCCGTCATATCATCTGCAGCCTTATCGAGATTGATCACCTCTCCTGCAAAGTCGTCCAAAGCCCCCATTGCAGCGTCATGACTGACAACAGTGGTTATCGATGTCGCCTCTATCATGTACTCGAGGCGTTGTTTGGGGTAGCTGGGGTCTAGCGGCACATAAGCACCGCCCGCCTTGAGTATGCCTAGTATACCGACCACCATTTCCAATGAACGGTTAATACATAGACCCACTAAGGTCTCGACATTGACACCATGTTCTTCCACTAAGCGGTGCGCAAGTGCATTTGCGCGGTCGTTTAATTGTTTGTACGTCAGCTGTTGCTCGGCAAATCTCACCGCAATTTTATCTGGGTTTACCGCAGCTTGTTGCTCAAAGAGTTGGTGAATGCACTGGTCTTTTTCATACGCTTGAGCGGTATCGTTTAACTCGCAGACCAAATGCTGCACCTCGTCACGCGATAACATGGCCAACTGCTCAGGTGAGATGTCTTCTGTCGCCGCCTCACACAGCCGTGACATTAAACAACACAAGTGTTCATTCAATGTTGCGATCGCTTGTGCGCTAAACAGACTCACATCATACAGCCAAGTGAGTGCCACGCCGTCCTCATTGATATTCAAATCGACATTTAAATCAAACTTGGTTTGCACCGTTGTCGTCTGATAAGGCGTCAACTCCAAACCCGTCAGTTGTGCTGCTTGCGCTTGTTGGTCGTCGGCATGAAAGTCTGCACTGGTTGTCATCATGATTTGGAACACGGGGCTGTGGTTGGTATTTCTTGGCAGATTAAGTTTATCGACGAGTTGCTCAAACGGCACATCCTGATTTGCCTGTGCATCGAGATGCACTTGTCTCAGGTGAGCGAAATAGTCGACCAATGTCGCGTGTTCAGTATCGACTCGCAATGCCAAGGTATTAACAAAGCACCCAATTAATGACGTCAGCGCTTCTTGCGTACGGTTCGCCACAGGCGTACCTATCACAATATCCGTACTGTTACTGTGCCTTGATAGGAGCAGCGCAAATGCACCATGTAGCAACATAAATGGCGTCAATTGATGGCGCTTTGCCAGGGCCTGTAACTGTTTTCCTACCTGAGACGATAAACGACCTGTGAGGGTTTTACCTGCATACTGTCTGCTCTGTGGACGTGGGAAACTCAACGGCAGACTATGCACCGCAGGCGCTTCATCTAACTGCTTAACCCAGTAATCTAGTTGCTTATCTAGCACCGTCCCGGCGAGGTGTGTGTGTTGCCAATGTGCATAATCAACATACTGCACGGCCATTTCAGGCAAGGGATCCGCGTGCCCTTGACGCAGTGCATCGTACAGGGCAAAAAATTCATTATTTAATACTTCAATAGACCAGCCATCCGATGCAATGTGGTGCATGTTAAACATCAATACGCCACTGTTATCCGCGGTCTGTAGGTACGTCACGCGCAGCATCACATCACGGGCTAAGTCAAAAGGTGTAACAAATTCGGCTGCCACCGTATTTTTGACATACTCAGCTTGTGCAGCCTCCTCAAGATGGCGAATGTCCTGTTCATGGATCGCAAATTCAAGCTGTGACACCGTGCGGATCTGCTGCTGTGCTTGGCCATCCACTTCCACATACACCGTTCTTAAAATTTCATGACGCGCGATAATCTGTCGGAATACCTCATTCAACAACGCGATGTCTAACTGCCCTTTCACATTAAAGGCCACCGGCATGTTATACTCCGGTGTGCCCCCTTGTAATCGATCGATAAACCACAAACGTTGCTGTGAGAATGACACGTCATAATGTGCTTGTTCACGCGCAATTTTGGTCACCGGTGCGAGCGTGGAGTCCCCACTGTGAGATTCAATCGCCTGCGCTAAATCAGCCAGAGTGTTGACATTGAATACCATATGAATAGGCAAGTCGATTGCAAAATGCTTGCGGATCTGAGAGACCAAACGGTTACTCAATAATGAGTGCCCACCCAGTTCAAAAAAGTTTGCATTCGTGCTTATCTGCGCGGCGTCAATCTCCAGCAACTGTGACCATATTGCAACCAATTGGTGCTCGGTTGCGGTACTTGGTGCCTGATAAGACAGGGTTATGCCTCCCATCACATCCATGGCATCTAATTGACGACGGTCTATCTTGCCATTTGGCGTCAGCGGCCACTGTGCAACCACCACAAATAGACTTGGCACCATGTAGTCTGGCAACTGCGTCGCCAGCCCCGCTTTCACCTCACAGATCAGCGCCGCTTTTGCCTCGTCGGCCAAATCACTCGCTGCATTGATGTAACCCACCAACTGCAAGCTGCCCGCATACTCCTTCGCCATCACCAACGCTGAATCAACACCAGGTTGAGTCGCAAGCTTCGCTTCCACTTCACCCAGTTCAATCCGAAAGC
The DNA here is from genome assembly GCF_001696455.1 of Pseudoalteromonas luteoviolacea. Lineage (GTDB taxonomy): Bacteria > Pseudomonadota > Gammaproteobacteria > Enterobacterales > Alteromonadaceae > Pseudoalteromonas > Pseudoalteromonas luteoviolacea_C. The sequence goes on along the minus strand of NZ_MAUJ01000012.1, from coordinate 107,386 downwards.
CACGGATCTTAACTTGGTCATCGGCACGGCCTAAAAACTCCAACTGGCCATTCGATAAATAGCGCACCAGATCCCCGGTGCGATACAAGCGCTCGGAGCTGTCGCGATGCGTCGCATCATAAAAAGGATTGTCAATAAAACGCTCTGCGGTTAAGTCTTCACGTCCAACATAGCCTTTTGCTAGCCCCTCACCGCCAATGTATAGTTCACCAGTAACCCCTTTCGGTAATAGCGTTTGCTGGTCATCTAACACAAAGAGTTGGCTGTTCATGATAGGACGACCAATATTGATTTCTGCCACACCGGTCATGCTTTGTAGTTCGCTTAGGCCAACCACTTCAATACTACAGCCCACGGTCGCTTCGGTTGGACCATATTCGTTTATAAAATAACTATTGGGCATCATGGTGGCGGTTTTTAAGGCCAATTCATAAGAGAATGCTTCACCGCCCACAACGACCACATGTTTCCCGAGTACGGGCGCTGTAAATTCTAAGCCTTGTAAATGTGCCGGTGTGACTTTGAACATTGCATTGGGCAGGGACTGCATCGCATCGTGTAATTCATCAAAAATGTTGCCCTCTTCAGACAATATCTTGAGATAGCCTCCGCGCATCCACGCACCAAATAACGTTGTCACCGTGGCATCGAAGCTCAAAGATGTGCTCATCACGGCACAAGTTATGTCCTGCGTATGAGGATAATGCTGTACCGCACTGAGGTAGTTACTCACATTTTGATGTGCCAGCATCACCCCCTTCGGCTTGCCCGTCGAACCTGAGGTATAAATGACATACACCAAGTCTTGTGCGCTCAACCCTAACTGCGTTGTGCAGAGGTTATCTGTTGAGTAATGCGCACAGAAATGCGTCGTATCCGCTTGCCCTAACTCTTCCACAAGCAGTGTCGTGACAGTCTCCCCTACCTGAGCACGTGTCCCAGTTTGTACCAATACCAGTTTGGCGGCAGAGTCACTCAGAATATGGGTCAATCTGTCCTGTGGGTATTTAGGGTCGAGTGGCACATAGGCTGCACCGGCTTTTAAAATCCCCAAAATACTGATCGCCATTGCCATTGAGCGCTCGAGGCACAGACCCACTAAGTCACCCGGCTTGATACCTTGCTCCTCAACAAGATAGTGGGCAAACTGGTTTGCCTGCGCATTCAGCGCACGATAGCTCAGCTGCTGTGAACCACATTCCACCGCAATGGCCTCTGGAGACTTGGCGACCTGTTGTTCAAATAATTCATGGATGCAGGTCTGAGCAGGGTAATCTTGTGCGGTTGCATTTAAGTCGAATACCAGATGCTGCGTATCTTCACGCGATAGCATTGGCAAGCGCTCAAGTGCTTTCTCCGGCTCGCCAATCCCCGACCTCAACAGGTTTTCATAATGACCTGCAAGCGCAGCAATTTCATGTTCACAATACAGCTCGCCATGGTATTTCAGCTTGACGCTAAAGGCATCTTGTAGCTCAAACACTTCTAACGAAATATCGAGATCACTCTGTTGAATGATGTCACGGTTGAATGACACATCCGTGGCATCGCCAGCGTCTACCAGTAGAGATTCTTGATCCCCAATAAAATTTTGATACGCAAATGAAGTCTGAAAAACAGCACTGTCATGCGGTTTATCTGTCACAAATTTTTCCGCAATCAAGGGGAACGGATAGGCGGAATGACACAGCGCGTTTAACAGCGTTTCTTGGGTCTTTTTAAGGAATTGAACAAACGCCCCAGCTTGTGCATGGTCACTGCGGATCGGCAGCATATTCACATAATAACCGACATCTAATTCAACGGCTTCGATAGGACGCATAATCACAGGCATACCGACATAGATTTTGTCCTGTCCGGTATAGCGATTCAATAAAATTTGGTAAGCCGCTAAAAAGAATGCCGCGGGTTGTATCCTATGCTCAATACAAAAATTCCGCACCTGATTGGATAATTGCTGTGGTAATTCAAATGAATGTAATTCACTGGCGCCCGTTTTGGCGTCTAAGTTATGACGTTGAAACAAGTGCCCCAGCGGCTCGTTCTCGCCTGTGATTTGCTGTTGCCAATAGGCCTCAGCTGCTTGACATTCATCAGACGCTAAGTACTGCTTTTCCCAATCAATAAAATCTGAATACGCTAAGGTGCGTTCAACGCGCACCTGTTCGCCATTTTTGAGTGCTTGATAAAACTGCAGCAATGCACTCAACACATGGACACTGGATATGCCATCGAAAATGATGTGGTGAACGATGATCAAAAAGCTCTTGTTACCATTGTGATCTTGTAACAAGCTCGTATTACAAAGGAAGTCATTATTAAAATCAAAAATATGATTTGCTTTGTGATAAACAGCATCTTCGATCGACGCACACTGCACCTCCTCTATGTGTGGCTGCTCAGCAAAGACAATCGAGTGAAAATACTCACCATCGTCTTCAGTGACTTTGGCACACAGTAAAGGGTACTTTTGTAGAACCAATTGCCAAGCTTGTAAAAAACAGGCGGTATCCACCGATGGACCGAGGTCCAAGCAAATAGGGACGTTATAAGCTGCTAATTCAGGATTCAGGTTTTGAATAAACCGCAAGCCCTTTTGGCCAATTGACAGTGGGATCCTGATATAGGCATCACTCGCGCCTTGACTTGGTGACACAGCTTGTTTTTCTTTAAGTGCTGCAATGATACGTGTTTTATTGTTTAAAATACGCGCTTTCAGCTCTGCAGTTAACGCTCCTTTCGGTGCAAAACAACGAATGCTATCATCAACCAAAGACAGTGTTATTTCTTTTACTGCTAACTCACTAAGCAATTGTTCTACATTTTTCATATCTTCAGTCCATTAAAGTATTGTTTCTTCAAATTCAATATTGTCTGTACTATCTGCTAGTAACGGATCGACGCGGTTGTCTTCTATCACCTCACCGAGCCCGTCTTCACTCGCATCATTATGCGCAAACAGGGTTTGCATCTCTTTGCTGTGGTTATCAAGTAAGTACTTGGCTAGCTCTGCAATACTGCTGTTGTTATAAACAACCACAGGAGACAGTTTGATCCCGGCATCGGTATTGAGTGTGTGTACCGCTTTTGCAATTGTTAAAGAGGGGATCCCCAAAGACATAAAGTCTTTCTCAGCCGACACTGCTTGGCCATCACGACCCGACAGCAATGCGGTGAGTCGCGCCATGATCTTACTGAGCAAGCTCCCCTGAGGGTTAACCGCTGACTGTTTAGTATCGGTCTTTTCAGCATCCGATATCGCGACACGACCCTGCTCCTCAACATCGTCTGTGGCAAAATATTGATCTGCCCAAAACGTTTTTCTGTTATAAGGGTATGCAGGTAAGCTGAGGGTATTCACATGACCGCTCTGCCAGAAATTCCCCCATTCGACATCAATGCCATTCACCCACAGCGCAAGCACTTCCCCCCATGCCTGCGATTGCGTGGCACGTCGCACTTGGAATTCCACCATGTCTTTGGTGATCAGTGACTGTACGGATGCATTGTTCGAGGCATCTCCAGCAAAAATAGACTGAGCGACCAGTAAGGCCCCTTGTAAACTACCCGCTTGCTGCACCGTGGTTAACTTAGCGTGCAATTCCGCCACCGATGACACACGGATTGCCAACCGGTAAGGGTAGTGATCTCGACCACACTGCAGGGTAAAGAGCATGTCAGCCAAGTCATCTTCCGACACCGCGCCGGAGTCTAGTAACGCAATATACCGGTCGACATAGGCCAGCAAGCTCGCTTCACTTTTCGCCGACAATAGGAATAACTCTTTCGAGCTCACATGCGCATTAGACTTATTCGGTACCGCCTCAGTGGCTTCTTCTAACAATAGGTGAACATTCACGCCACTGTCGGAAAAGGAGTTCACACCCGCTAACACGGGCGTATTACCCTCGCGAATATCGCTAAACTCAATATCTGACTTGGCTATATATAATGGATGACGGGCGCTCTTGGTGTCGATAAAACTGCTCTCTTGCGTCACTGAAATCGTCGCAGGGAATTTTTTATGATAGAGCGACAGCGCCACTTTGATGACCGACGCGATGCCATTTGCCGGCTCTAAATGTCCTATGTTGCCCTTTAAACTGCCCAGCGCACATCGTTTGCTGTGGTTTTTATCACCGTCAAAAAGGTTTCTGATCCCTTCAAATTCAAAGGAGTCTCCCCATTTTGTTGCATAGCCATTGACTTCGATGTAGCGCAAGTCCTCAACACGTGCATTGGCGCGCTGACAGCTGCTTGCGATTAATTCAGAGATCGCTTCGTGTTTCACCTCAGCAATATTCTGGCTCGCGCCACGGTTTCTTTGACACACCCCTTTTAAATTTGCATACACGCGCTTTTTCTCTGCCACAGCCTGAGACTTGCGGGTCAAGACAAGGGCAGCAACCCCTTCGCCACGTGTATACCCGTCGGCGTCTTCATCAAAGACCCCGCAGCGACCCGAAGCAGACAACAATCCCCGCTTGGTCAATGCATCGTAGTCGTCGTCAAATAGGTTCAACGACACTCCACAGACAATGGCCACATCACATTCACCCGACTGTAATGATAAATAGGCACGGTTGATCGCCATCGCTGACGAAACACAGTTAACATTAAATGCCTCACTGGGCCCACTTAACCCAAGTGCATGCGACACGCGATTGGCTAAGTAAAATGCGGTATTTGATGAGGTAAAGGGCGGCAATTGTTCAACCACGGGACGATAATTGCGCAGCGCTTGCTCGTACTCGCTGTACTCGTAACCGACAAAAACACCGGTGTTACTGGCGCGTAAGTCTTTGAGACTAGTACCCGCATCGAGACAAGCATTGTAAATTTCTTCAAATAAGATCCGCTCTTGAGGATCGAGCAAGTGGCAATCTCGCTCAACCAGTGCAAAGAATTCACTGTCGAATTGGGCGACATCTTTAAGCTTTGCGCCCCATCGTTGCGGCGGCGCATTGACTGGTTCAGCTGAGGCCATATCGGCAAAATTAGTCAGTGGCGTAATCGCCTCAATGCTAGACTTTTTAGCAAGTAAGTTGTCCCAGAACTGACCGTGGTTGTCCGCATCTGCAAAGCGACATGCCATGCCCACTATCGACACACCTTCTTTACCTTTCAGATTCACCGTCGGCTCACTCGCTCTGCTCAGCGCGCCCAGATCCGCGAGGTTACCCAACAGCGCATCGTGGTACTGTGCAAATTGTTCCCCGTAATTCGCGACGAGGGTATTGGCGATGTCTTCCACACTGTCAAAGCGGTAACAAGATAGGTCAATACTATATTTCGATTGCACATAATTGATGATGGCAGCAATTTTGCCAGACTGTGGACCCTGTTGTGGCACAGCCTCCGGTTGTTGCGTCGCAGCGAGACGAGTCGTATTCACCGGCTCTGGCGCAGCGGCACTGGCCGCGGCACGCTCATCTTGACCGAGCTCTTTTTCAATATGCGTGGCCAGTTCCTCTGGCGTCGCAATATTGGTAAAAATAACGGGGCTCAGCTGAATACCAACCTGCTTCGATAGGTAGGTAATAAACTCCATCGCGATGATAGATTCCATGCCGATACTTTCGAAATCATCCGTGAAATCGAGCTTATCAGCGGAGATCTTTAAGGTTTTTTCGATAGCGTTCTTAATTTCTGCTACCACATTGATATTATTATTTGTAGCCATTAGTACTCAGTCCCTTCGAATTCTTCCATCAGTATTTTGGTTAATAAATTGGCTTGCCAATCTTGCTCTGAATTTGCATCTGAACTGTGCTGTGTTGATAACGCAGCGACATTCGTCGCTAGCAAGTCTGTGAATTGGCAAGTAAGTGGCGCAAACATCTCTACCAGCAACGCTGGATCACCGTACAAGGCAAGTGTTTGCTGAGCTTGTTCACGCCAAGCTTGTAATAAGATTTCCAAGCCCACATTGGTCGGCAACACATGCATACCAGTCAGCTCAGTCAACAATGCCCGTGCCGGCGCCGGAATGGACATGCCCCCGCTTTCCCAGAGCGGCCAGTTGATTGAGAGCGTTCTGCCATGTCTTTGCCCGATGGCAACTTGGGCGTTTCGTTGCTCAGCAAAACCATCAAGGAAGCCGTTTGCCATGGCATAATCCGCTTGTCCCGCATTGCCAAAGACACTGACAATGGAAGAGCTCAGTAGGAAGAAGTCCAGTTCCAAAGCGGCACAAGCTTGGTCCAAGTGCAACGTACCCAGTACTTTAGGTGCTAACACCGCTTGCACTTGCTCCGCCGACTTGTTGCTCAACTTACTGTCGTCCACCATCCCTGCGCAGTGAATAATGCCCGATAGCTGGCCACGTTGTGCCAGGATGTCATCAATCACCTGAGTGACATCGCTTTGTGCTGCCAAGTTCATCTGAACGTAGCGCACGCGTGCGTGTTGCTCTCCGAACGCCGCTGCCAGTACTGACTGTTTATCTTCAGCACCACCTCGGCCCGTTAAGATCACATGACTGTCCGTGGTTTCGGCCAATATCTGCTTGGCGAAAATCATCCCAAGGCCGCCTAGGCCGCCGGTAATTAGGTAAGTGCCACCGTCCTGATAGAGGGCTGTTTGCTGCGCTTCGCCACAGCGTGTCGATTTCACCCACTGTTGTTGCTCTAACCCCGTCTCAACGACGCGATAGAAGCCAGTTCGGCTAACGGCAAGCAATTGCAGCACATCATCGGCCGAGTGCGCCGTTGCGAGCGAGATCACTTCATTTTGCAACTGGCTGTACTCTTGTTTTACCGACTGTAAAAAGCTGTATATGCTCTGCGCGATGGCCGGTGATATGCCCGTATTGCATATCACCGTGACTTTACGCTGCGATTTGCCATGCGCTGCAATTTGGCTGTTAGCAAAATCCAGCATTGGGGTGGCATAGGCCAGCCCCTCCAATTCGCACTCAGAGATGGCTGCACACCACGCATCTGGCGCGGTTTGTTGCACTTGCGCAGCCACTTGCTCATCAAAGCCAAGTAATAAAATGGCATCTGATGCAGCCACTGACGTGCCTGACTCACCGTCTTGATAAGCACACCACTGAGGTGAGACAAGTGCCGTTTGGTTATCTGTGACGCCGGGTTTAGGCCCGTTTGTCGGCGCAAAGGTTAAGCCATTGAGCGTGGCCAAAATGGTGCCGTTATGATCTGCTATCGACACCGTGATCTGACTCGTACCATCCTTATCTGATTGCTGTTTTTTCAGCCATAAAAAGCGGCTTTGTGCCAGCTCACCTGTGAACCTGACTGAGCTCACACGTACACCACAGGGCTGTTTAGGCGCGGTTTTGTCTTGATACTGCAACGCTTTCGCCGCGGCAAACACCGTGTCGAGTAAGAGCAGCTCCCCGACAGTGCTCGGCTCATCGCTTTGCACCGCGTCCAGCTCGATAAACACTTCATCAGCGCCGAGGTTAACCGCGGCAAACGCGGGTTCACATCCCATCATCAGCGTGTCTTTACCTGACTCCAGCCAGATGGCCAGCTCGTCCTGTGTCAACAAGTGCGGCGTTCGATGCATTAAATTATCAAGGTGCAAGCTGGCTGGATATCGCGCAGCCACTTTTTGCGCCTTACCGCTACACAGCAAGGTGTGCACCGTACTCGCTCGCAGTCTCGTGTGTAACCTTGAAACCAATACGCGCAGTGGTGTCATCTGGCGACGCAATCTGGGTTAATCGGGTATTGAACACGCCCTCATTCGAGCACGTGTGCTGTGGCAAGAGCTCAACCCCGAACAGCTCTATGCCGTCATTGAGTGAGGCATCAAGTGCGCGCTGTGCACTGAATTTAGCCATGCTCAGCAAACACGGTAAACTGCTGCTGCGTGCCGCGAGCTGTTCATTCCCTGCGGCGGCCTCTTGCACCACCTGTGTCTCCACTAAGTGCGCGATGTCACTAACATGCGACCTAAAGACTACCCCCTCTATCGTCGATACATTTTCATGAACCAGTGGATGAAGCTTACTGGATACGATGCTGTTAACGTCCGCCAAGCCTTGTGCAGGCACTTCAAACCAATAGCTTTCTTTACTAAATGGGTAAGTAGGTAGGTTGAGTCTTTGCACCACTCGGTCTTGATACAACACACCCCAATTGATGTTTTTGCCCTGACACCAAAGCTCTGCCAGTTGTGCAAAATCATGGTTATTTAACAGGTTACGCAGCGTCTTATCATCTAACTGCGTGATATTGCGTTTCTTCACTGCGCCGGTATAACACTCGTCACCTTCTACCTCTTCATTCAGGTAGTCGGTCAGTTTTGCTATCAACTCAGCTTGCGTCTTAAATGGCAAGGCCACACGACATTCCAAACTATCTCTACCAACCTGAAGCGTATGCGCGATTTCGATTGGCGCATACGTATTTACTTCCAGATCGCGCTTCACGTTAGCCACGTAGTTGTCGAGTGTCTGCTTGTTCTTGGCTGACAATACAAATAAGTGTGTTTGCGCTTGGCTGTCAACGCTAGACGTCACTGTATTGCCGTATTCTTCAAATACCACATGCACGTTTGCGCCCCCAAAGCCAAATGAGCTTAGGCTCGCCACTCTGGGTAACGCTTCGCCGCGCTCATCCAACACCGCTTGCCACTCTTTTGGCTCATCAACAATATACAGCGGAGAGCCTTCTAAATTGATGTATGGGTTGAGTTTATTGAAGTGCAACAGCGGTGGTATTTGCTTGTGCTTGATAGCCAAAAGGATTTTAAGTAACCCTGCAATCCCCGCCGCCGTTTCTAAGTGACCGATATTGGTCTTTGCAGACGTTAACCCGATGTGCGGCTGCACTTCTGTCACGCCTTGTTTTTTGTATAAAATATCGAACGCACTCTTGAGTGCATCGATTTCGATCGGGTCGCCTAAGCTTGTGCCTGTACCATGACATTCAACGAATCCCACTCTGCGTGGATCTAGGCCTGATTTTTCATAGGCTTCCACAATGGCATCGGTTTGCGCTTTTCTGTTTGGCGCAGTTAGCATGCTCGCTTTACCACCGTGATTCTCGGCCGTAGCACGTACCAGAGCATAAACATGATCGCCATCGCGCTTGGCATCGGCAAGGGTTTTGATCAGGATGGCACCTGAACCTTCACCACGCACATATCCATTCGCGGCTTCGTCAAACGTTTTACAGCGACCATCACTGGCTAGCATCCCAGCGGCATCAAAAGAAATAAAGCCCGCAGGTGTCAGCATAACCTGTACCCCCCCCACAATAGCCATATCACAGCTGCCAGTGTGGATTGACTCAATGGCACGGTGCAAGGCAACTAAAGAGCTCGAACATGCCGTATCTAATGGGGCACTTGGTCCTCGAATATCCAGTAGATAAGAGACTCGGTTGGCCAAAATAGCATGGGATGTACCCGATGCTGAGTACCCATCCAGCTGCACTTTTTGCATCCCCATGAGGTCTAGGTATTCACGGGTAGACGCCCCAACAAATAGGCCCGTTTTGGTGCCCGCTAAGTCGGAGATCTTATGACCGGCATCTTCAATGGCACCGCATACCGTTTGTAGGAAAATACGCTGTTGTGGGTCCATCATCTGGGCTTCACGGGGTGAAATCCCAAAGAATAGTGGGTCGAATTGGTCGACGTTGCGCATAAATCCGCCCCACTTGGATTTGGTTTTGTTCTCTTCCTCTAGCGGATCGCCATAGTATTCCTGCCAATCCCAGCGGTCTTGCGGGACCAAAGTCACCATGTTATCTGTTGCCCCGATCAGGTTGCGCCAGAATTCATCTAGATCATCTGATTGCGGCATCACTCCGCTCATCCCCACAATCGCAATCGGCGTATCAATAAATCGATTGGCTATAAAGTCTTGTGGATTTCTCTGTACCACTTGTTGCGCGGCAGCCCCAGGCTCAGCCAATAACTCGCCGCCCTTATTGATCGAGATGGCAAGCGTATCGTCTTGATGACTTGGCTGTGCCGTCACTGCCAAGCTCTCTTGTGGTGTCGCGACCACTGGCTCACTTTGACTGTGCTCAGAGCTGGGTGATTGGCTGGCAATGTAAGCTGATACTTGCTCAATATTTGGATATTCAAAGAACATCACAGGGGTGATTTCTAACCCGTATTTATCATTGAGGTCGTTGGCAAAAGAAGCCAGTGCCATGGAGTCGAAGCCTAGATCTAGCAGCAATGCTTCGGTATCTAATTCGTCGTCAGACAGTTTTAGGAAGTCCTTCACTATCTCGGAGATGTCATCTCTTACCGAATCAACGAGGGCGTTGTTTACTTCCTGCCCGGGTGACACACTCTCAGGACTGTCTGCGGCTGTGCTCTGCTCGGCAGCAGGTGTGGATTTCTTCGTGATCCCCCACGCTGGTTCAAGGATTTCTTTCTTACCATCTACAACCACAAAGTTTGATTTATCCGAAAGTAAACCGTTTAAGAATGCGTCGATACCCAACTGAGACTGCAGTGGCTTGATCCCCAACTGAGTTTGGAAGAACTGCTCGGTTGCGGCATCTAATTGCATGCCGCCTTCTTTCCAAATCGACCAGTTAATACTGAGAGACTTACCAGAGCGCTGTCCGGCACTCACCTGCTGTGCTCTGTGGCGACAGTAGGTATCCATAAAGTGGTTAGCAAATGCATAGTCACCTTGACCCAAGTTCCCGCCCACAGCGGCCATGGATGAGAAGGTGACAAAGAAGTCGAGTTCAGCGTCTCGCGTGGCATTATCTAGGCACAGTGTACCGGCGACTTTAGATTCAAGTACTGCCTCAAACTCAGCCCGCGACTTGTTTCTGATCAAGGAATCATTGAGGGCACCTGCGGAGTGGATCACCCCGTGTACCGCGCCATATTTGGTTTGACACTGTGCGACAAGTTGCGCCATAAAGTCATCACAAGAGACACTGCCCTGATAGTACACCACCTCAGAGCCAAGCTGTTTAAGTGCATCAATTTGGGTCGATTTTGCGTCATCTAAGGCAGAGCGACCAATCAGGATAAGCGTGGCACGATAGTGCTTAGCAAGGTAGCGAGCCATAATATGGCCGATGCCCCCTAAACCGCCCGTAATGAGGTAAACACCTTTTTCTTTCAGTGCATGCAATGCCTTGTCCGGTGAAGTCTCAGCACCCAGTTGACACTGTTTCACTGCGCGCACTAAGCGTGTGCCGCTTTGGTATTTCACCGTGGTATTATTTACAAAGTCACGGTCTAATAATTCTTGAGCAGCGATGGCAGATACGTCATTGCACTCGGGATCCAGTGCTAATACCTTGCCACGGATCCCCGTCACTTCCGCTTGTAATGTTCTGATATAACCATTCACAGACTCGTGAACGCAATCATTGTGGTCTGCCTGAGATTGGTACAGGTAGAGCACATCTAAGTTATTGTTACCGTTGTTGACCAGCGCTTGACACAGCGCATGGAACCAGAACAAGCCACTTTCAAGCACGGCAGAGTGTGACGCTGCATTGCGTGTCCAGGCGTAACATAGACGCTCTAGCGTGACCCCATTTTGCTGTAGTTGTGCTAACAACCATGCAAAGCTCGCGGGATCATTCGGGTTTACAGTAAACCTATCTGCTGCCAATTGGGCGTTTTCGTCCCCTTGCTCAACACACACATACGTAATGCCTGTGTTTGCTTGAGTGAGCCATTGCGCCGTATCCTGATCAACAAATGCCACGGCCTGAACAGGGTTATCCGTATCTCAGCCGTGCAGTCCAGCTCCGCCTCTGACCAGTCATAAGCGTAGTAAAGCGGCTCAAACTCGTTCGTCTCAGCCACAGAGGATGCCGTCTCGCTTGGTTTTTCATGAACATCCACCAAAGGTACCCCGATGGACTCTTTGATCTTCACCAAAACGCGGCCCGTTTCATCCACAATGGTCACATTGGCTTTAGAGAGCTTAGAATGCGGTTCATTCACCTTCTGAATGTAACTGAAACAGCGCTCAGTGAGCGGATGGTAAACTTCCACTTCACCGATTGAATAAGGCACATACATAGTGCCAGACTGAGCGCCTAGGCTTGCCGCCATACCAGCTTGCAATGACCCATCCATCAATGACGGATGTAAAATAAAGCGATTGAAATCGTCACGACGACATGCCGGGATCTGCAACTCACCTAAGATTTCGTCATCATTTTTGTAGACATCTTGTAATACTTGGAAGCTAGGCCCTAATTGCAAGCCCAATTCATGGAACTGCGGGTAAGACTCCGCCCCTTTGGCAACCAAAGCACTGCGTGATTTGACGGCATCGATGTCGATGTATTCTTCAGGGATCTCTTCGGATGCACTGCCACGATAAGCAATTTTACCCTGACAGTAGACCTTGCGTGTCTGATCGTCCGCTTCCCCATATATTTCAAAGTTCACTGAGTTGCCTTTTGGTATCAGTTCCACTTTGGCTTCTGTGGTGTTTTGTCCATCGACGGTTAGCGGACTCACCCAGATCACGTTATACACTTTGTGCACCGGTCGATTAAGGGCCTGCTCAGCCGTAACGCGTGCCATATCGAGATATGCAACACCCGGTAGAGTCGGAATATTCGACACTAGGTGGTCGTAAATACAGAAGTCTTTTGCCGTAAACGACTTGGTAAACACTTGCGCGTTAAAGGTTGATTCGTTTGAGTCAATATTGGGGTGAATACTGTCAAGGGTGCCCAGCGGTGCTTCATGCGCTTCAATCCAGTGGCGTTTATCAGCAAACGGATAAAGCGGTAACGATACGCGACGCTGCGGTGAGTCGGTTTTTATAAATTGTAAGTCATCGACAAACCCTTCAGCCCACAAAGTGGCAATCTTACGGGGATCGCCCTTACTGGCGATCATGTCAATGATCTCTGCATTCTCTTGTGTCGAAAGTAGCCCAGAGACACGCTTGCTGTCTTTGGTGTTTGCGACAATCACATCTGAGTGCGCTTGGGTATCAATAAAGCACAGCAATCGCTCAATCAGCTGTTGCTGAGACGATGCCAAAATGGCCAAGCGGTGATCAAATGCTTTTCTGCCCATCTGCAAGGTAAAGGCGATATCCGCGAGACGAGGGGGCGGTGTATCCTGCTCTAAAAAGTGCAGCAGTCTTTGCGCTTGTTGCGTAAGCTGTTGTGCAGTGCGAGCAGAGAGTGGGAACAATCTCAGCGTGGCGTCATTCGATTTAGCCTCAGTATCGACTGGGTTATAGGCTTCAATCACCAAGTGTGCGTTCGCCCCCCCGGCACCAAAAGAGCTAATGGAAGCACGCAATGGCTGTTCAACGCCCTCCAAGGAAGCCGGTTGCCATGGGGCAAGGATCTGTTGCACCTCAAATGGGCTGCTGGCAAAATCAATATGTTCATTGAGCTGCGCCGAGTGTAGGGATGGCACTAAGGTTTTGTGCTTCATCTGCAACAAGGCCTTGGTCACCCCAGCTATCCCCGCTGCGGCCTCTAAATGTCCAATATTGGTCTTGATAGAGCCAATAGCGCAAGACTGAGCTGGGACGTTATCGGCGCTAAATGCCCGAGTTAGGCCCGTGATCTCTATCGGGTCCCCTAATTCGGTGCCTGTACCATGGGCCTCAACGTAGCCGATGGTGGCAGCGTTGATCTGCGCTTCTGCCAGTACGTCAGAAATCAAATTGGCCTGTGACTTTGGACTGGGTACCGTGTATCCATTGGTTCTGCCACCATGATTTACACCAATCCCCCGGATCACACCATGGATATTATCTTTGTCCGCTATCGCTTGTTTCAACGGCTTAAGGTAAAGTGCATTGACCCCCTCTCCCGCCACATACCCATTGGCATTCGCACCAAAGCTACGACACACACCATCTTCGGACAGTGCCCCACCATTGTGGTTAATATCATATTTATGTTGATGAATATCGAGGTTCACCCCACCGACAATGGCACTTTGACAGTCGCCTTTATTGATACTTTGACATGCGTAGTACATCGCCGTCAGGCTGGATGAACAGGCGGTATCTATGGTTAAACTTGGACCTGTCAAATTCATCCAGTAAGAGATCCTATTTGCCAAACTCCACATAAATGAATTCGGCGTCACAGGATTACCGGCCATTTTTTGCTCGACGCCGAGTATTTGGTACATTGACCAAACGCCGCCGACAAACACACCGACTTTGCCATTTTGGCCATCGGCATTTTGCAGTAATTCAGGGTAGTAGCCACCATCTTCCAATGCTTCCCATGCGGTTTCAAGCATCAGGCGCTCTTGCGGGTCAAGCATTTCCGCTTCTCGCGGAGAAATATTGAAGAACAGCGAGTCAAATTTATCGACATTGTTAATAAAGCCACCACGGTAAGACGCTTTGTGGCTGGCCGTTCTTTTGTCTAGACGGTCCTGTGGAATATCCGTAATACAGTCTTTGCTGTCGACGAGGTTTTGCCATAATTGGTCGAGGTTATCAGCCCCTGGGTAACGTCCCGCCATACCGATAATTGCGATATCGCCGACTTCGCTGTCGCGCGCTTGTGGTGCATTACTCACACTCACTACCACCTCCTTGTTTGGCGTGTGGCTTGCCGTGTTCTGCGACGCCACATCGGCCGACGTTGTCACAGCCTCTGCGTCACGGCTCGGCGCTTCGGAGCTTGCATCGTCCCCGCCAGCATTCAATAGCCTTACCGGCGTGTAGCTGGCGCCCATCGATAAGAACGCACCATTGTCCGCATCCACCCTGTTTATATCGACGATATGACGTGGGCTCGACAAGGCGTCGACCATTTTATGCGCAATCGTGTTAAGTTCATGATCCGAAAGACCAAGAGGCAGTGCAACACGTACTAAATTATTCAACGCGGTATCGCGCTGCATTCCCACATTGTGGCCTGCGGCTTGAATGCCTGCATTGAGATACAAGGAGGCCAAAAACGATTCAACTGGGTAGGCCAAAGCGGCATAGCTGTCCAGCTTTTTCACATCAATTAAGACACAGTGGGCATTCGAGCTCTGCACAAGCGGGATGCCAGCTTGAGTGAGGGTATTGCGTAGCGTTGCGAGTTGTTTCTGACGAGTATGTAGGCGCTCAGAGGCCGCTTCCTGATCAGCCAATGCCAGTGAGACCAGCTTTTTGTCAATGAGTCCCATACGGTCAATCGATTTATCCGCTTCGTCTTGGAAACGCTTGAACAGCTGTGGATCGTTGGTCGCCAAGATCCCGCCTCGATTAATGCCAAAATCCTTGGCCAAACTGGCCGTGACCACATCCGCGTGGGCACAGATTGAGCGCGCACGCTGCCAAATAGAGGCACTCGCGTCGCCATCAGGTGCGTTCAATGCATTTTCCATAATGCGAGTCGCGTCCATCACCAATGGAATATTGCGCGCCGCGAGGTGCTTTTTCAATTCAGCGAGGTGGCCAAGTGACACCGCATTGCCGCCTGAAGCATTGTTGCTGATCTCAATGCCGACAAATGAGACTGGCTGAGCCTGTGCATCCAGCTCACGGAGCAATCTCGTGATATCGATGTGTGCTTTATGTTCACTCGCACGGTTTAAATCGTAAATATCAGCGTGTGGCAGCTCAACAGGGGTAAAGCCATTATCCAGTAGACTATAGATAAATGTTGGAAACAGGATATTTTGCAGCACCACGCCTTTTTGCGGCCACGCTTTACATAAAATCGCCTCGGCAGAGGCACCGCTCTTAGTGCAGATGATATGCTCAAAAGGAAACACCGTAGCGAGCTGTTTATGCACATTGTTCGCTTTTTGAATGTGCTTGTGTAAGCCACTGACATGCTGCTCGATAAATGGATAGCTCGATTTCGCCCATGAGTCCGTTTTTAAATCGTGCTCCACACTTTTTGCCGCCACATTGGCGACGTTGAAACCGGCTTCAACCAGCGCTTTACCGCGTGACCCCAGTTGTTGACAGGCTTTAATCAGCTCTTGTGTTTGCTGTTCACTGATGGGCTCAGCGCGTACCGGGGTGTTGATAATCGGCGTGGCACTGGATGGCGTTTCATCTGCGGCAGTGGCCACCGTCACAGTGGCCGATACGTCCTCCACGGTCAATGGCACTTCGTCCGTTGCCGTAATTACTGGAAACACCTCGGGCTGTCCGGGCTCAGCAATCATTAGGATCACATCAATGACATCGTCTGCCGCTTGATAATCCGCCGGACGGCTTAAGAAAATGGTTTTATTTTCCGGTCTAAATTTATTTTTGAACTGTAAATTGCCCTGATCGTCAAAAATATCCTGAGCGCGCAAGATGTCTAGCATACCATCTAGATCAGGGTCCATGTTCTCAGATGGGCTCAACTTAGGACCCAGTGTGGCACCTAAACTAAATAATTCACATCCCTCGGTGATCAACTGCTCAATAATTTGGCTGATGGCATATTCCAATCCACCCAATGGCATATCCGCGGCATAAAACTCTAGATCCATCAAATACCCGTTGCCAGGCACTTGTATCGCAGTGATGAGGATAACATTGGAAATAGCCCCATCTAGGTAAGTGATGAACAGACGGTGGCTGGCATCTAATTTACCGGCAACGATATCAGATTTTGCTTTTTCTACTAGCGGGTTAACCTTTGTCTTGAGTTCACACCAGCGATCGATAACAACACCGATCTGGGCATCGGTATCAGGATCCGAACCGCTGATATATTCAACCGTTTTGGCTTCACCGACCTTTTCATATTTGGATACCAGGTAGCGAAGCCGGCGCATTTTTCCGCCACCAAGCGAAAAGTTTTGCAGGTTGAGTACCCGCTGAACAGCCCCAAAGGGGGTAGAGGTAAATTGGATATCGCCAGTTTGATGAATACTGTCATCTGACATGATATTGAGCTTTAAGGCATGACGCTTACAGTAGTTGGTCAGCTCAAGTAATACATCGTCAAATCCATCAACGGCCCCCGTATAGGAATAAGCCAATACCAGCTCGCCCTTTTTACCTAAGTTAAAGTAACCGCGCTGGCAACTGCCTAAAAAGAGCGTTGGCGCTATCTTGCTCGTCCCTCTTGAAATGGTGCCTTCATTTTTATAAGCCGCATTGAGTTGGGCAATGACAGTGGCAATTGCTGCGTCATCAATCTGATTCAAATCATCAATCAGAATAGGTGAGGTGTCGACTTTAACTTCAACTTCCTCTTCGCTGCGCGTCTGCGGTGATGTCGGTGCCTGTGCCTCAATATTGGCCACAGGCGCATTTGCATCAGCCCGTTCGCTGTCACTGTGCGCCAAATCGTCTGGCGTCGCGGTGGACGTTGATCCCAGCAAGGAAAGGAAAGTGTCTTTGTGGGAATCTAGTAGATAGGAAGTTAACTCTTTAATGTTTATAAATTCGAACAAAAGTGTTTTTGGAAGACGACCAAAATCCTCTTCGAGCCGTTTAACTATTTTTAAAACATGAAATGAGTCAACGCCAAAGTCACCAAATGAAGTTTCTGAATTAAAAGTAATATCTTTACCTTCAACCGCTTTGCTTACGATAGAAACAACATAACTCTCGGCTGAAGAAAACAGATCACTTGCATTGGAACTTTTATTATTTTCAATACACATTCTATTATATCTCGAGTATTTTTGTTGGGAAAGAATGGACTCGATAAACATTTAATCCGAGTTAATTCCATTTATAAATCCTGCTAAATGCTTTAAGCAAAAGCCACAGGTAAGCCTTCTGAAACGTGCTTAAAAACATACTAAAATAACCGCAATATAATGACACCTCGGAATTCTGACAGTGTCCAAAGTAAGAGATGTAAATCAACACCTAGCAAAGCGTTATAGCGGTATTAAGATAACCAGAGGAAGTGACCACAGAGGCGTAAAAGAAGTCAGCAGCATAGTCTGTTATGCTGCTGTGTGTATACAGTAGAGTACCTCACCACACCTCCCTTTTGGCTCAGGTAAAAATCTTAAAAATCAGAGTTTAAAGGGGATAGGCGGAAATATTTAGCGCACCAATAACCGAGTTGGACCCGGTATTGATGT
The DNA here is from genome assembly GCF_001696455.1 of Pseudoalteromonas luteoviolacea. GTDB lineage: Bacteria > Pseudomonadota > Gammaproteobacteria > Enterobacterales > Alteromonadaceae > Pseudoalteromonas > Pseudoalteromonas luteoviolacea_C. Next base: position 89,434 of record NZ_MAUJ01000012.1, on the reverse strand, counting down.
GCTAATTTGGCAAGATCACTTTTCTAATAGAGGTCGGTAATTTTTTGCATATTGCCTTAGTAGCAAGCCACTTGAGATGATCAGTAAGATTGCCATTGGTGTAAAATGAGGAAGTTCAAAGAAGTATAACATACACAAAACAACCGTGATTGGTAAACTCAGTAAGAAGCCCAGTGCTGGCTTATAGTTCAAAGCTAAACTGATCACGATAAAAGTTTGGACTACCTTAAGTAAAATCCAAAAGTAAGTAGTTTCCATCAGCGCGGGGAGAAACACACCACCCGGCGCACCAAAAGGATGCATATCAAAAATTAAATACGCCCAGCCGTCATAGCTACATATAAAATACCAAAAAACCAAAAAATACCTAGCCAAAATTTCAACTATTTTCATTTTTATTTTCCATTTTAATTAATTTAAACTCATTAAAAACAAGCGAAACATAAACAACATTTCATTACCAATGAAACCCAAAAAGCAGTACTTTAAAATGCTAAATATATTAAAATAAGACATACTTATAAAACTGTTATATATGACAGGAGCACTATGCAGCCCCACTCCAATGCCCTACAATAGGCCGCAGATCAGAGCGCAAATATCTGCTGCCAGCTCCCCATCGGATACGGGCCCATGGGACTTATGTGCTGAATAGGGTTTAACGCTAATCGGGTGGGTTGGTGATATGTGCACCCCAATCTATGTGAGCGGATAGTCAAAGGAGACAGAGAATGAAAGTAAACGGCATCATCAGTCGCCGTTTAAACACGTCAATGCAGACGTGGTGCAAAAACTGAATGGGCTGACCCACAATTTTGACGCCAAGTGCCAAATTCGCGCCATAGCCTGTTTGGTTGACATATCGTTGTACAGCGCAAAACACAATGAAGGATACCCAAGTATAAGCACGTACACACTATCGCAGTGGATTATCACAACAGGCGCTTAAAAAAGCGCGGATGAGTCCAAAGTCCTTGGCAATAGCAGATGTCATAGATCCATAGACTTCATAAACGCTCGGTCAAAAGAAGTGATTTCAACGCGCAGCCGTGCCGGTCTATTCCCCCTGAACGGGCCTTTAGAAAGTAGCAGGCAAGCACATAAGAAACAGTGAGCACAGCAACAAGTATCCGCCATTTATACCGCCACAAGCCGAGAAAGGGGGGCGCTGCACGTCGAGCGTGATTTGGCAGAGATCCATTCGCCATACCTTGATAACCCCCCTCCGCGATTCGCAGTCAGTGACTTCGAATCGCGGAGTTAATTACACAGCAACACTGTGCCAACAAAAACCCAAGCGGGTGTCCCCCTCAGCAAGCCAGCAAGCCTCCCACCTTATAGACAGTACATTCGACAGCAAGAAGCGCCGTGACTTCACAGCCCACATGTATACAGGCAGTTAGATCGGCCCCTTAGCACTGCACTTCATCGAATCAAACTATCTTGCATCCTTTTTGTCGCGGTGAGTGTCGATATCAACGCCGTCATTCATGGTCGTTACCATTTTCTCAGTTCGCAGGTGATAACCCAACAACCCACATGAGAATTCGTCCATATCGACACAAACGCCACCACATAACACACCATAAGACATTAGATGTTTGATTTTTATATACTTTTAAATTTTAAAGCGTCATTTAAGCAAATCCAATGACAAACTGCGAGTGACATTAAATAGTGTAATTCTGATCTGAGCCGTATATTACGCGCGGTACAACTGGCAAAAAAGGGACGATTGAAGAACAAATCACATAATTAAATGGTGTAAACCTGATCTGGAGAAGGTTAAGGCCTCACCTGCTAAATTTTGCGCCGCTGCAACTGTCAAAAATTACAGTTGATATTACAGTGAATTAGTGCATTTTCACTTTAAATAATGTAATTCTGTTCTCGCGGGCGATTTGAGCGAAAAAGAAATGGTGTAATTCTGACTTGAGCAACAAAAAGGTGAAAAATAAACCTTTTTTTTTTGAGTTTCTATTCCAAAAGCACCTTTACAAAATGAATTAAGATTATTTAAACGGGTAAATCAAAATAATTTCCCGTCTTTGGGTAAATAACGTCACAAATGGTGTAATAGTGATCTGACAATAAACGAGCATGTGCATAAGTAGACAAACAATTGGTGAGATCCTGATCTATAAATAGTGTAGATCAGATCCACACTATAAAGATCACCGAAAACAACCGTAAATTGTGTATAAAACCCAGCATTAAAATGGTGTATTCTTGATCTAACCACAAAAACCGGGGGTAACTTTGTTTAAAAGCTGTGAGTAAGTTTGTTTTTTGCAATTTTAAATAGTGCATTATGGATCTCACAAATAGTGAGTTTGCGATCTGAATATGGTGTAATCACGATCTGAACTTTTCATTAATATTATTAAATATCAAAAGCTTAAATTAAGTAAACGGATGCTTATCCTTAATACCTATAGATCTAATCTAATAATATCCTTGTTACCTATTTTAATATAATTATTTCATTTGTTAGAATTGTAATTACATGATGTAATAGTCAAAGAAATGGGTGTAGTACACGGAATTTCTTGAAAGGCACATGATTACATTAAAAACATGTTTTTTTGTAATCTTCATTGAAAAACATGCTTTTTTGAAATAGGATTGATAAAAAATCAAAGGAAAACATTATGGGTGTGGATTTTGATGCAATGGCTCTTCGAGCTAGGACATCACTGCGTGAACTAAGTGAAGATGTCGACATGCTTAAAGCTGAGATCGATTTTAAAGGGTTGCCGTCCTTTACCAAAGCTGCAGTATGCAAGCAGTTTCAGAAACTCTCGAGAACCAGTGTTGATAAGTATATTGCTGAACTTGAATCTGAAGGCACACAATTCAATACTAAATTCCACGGTTCCATTAAAGTTTACGATCTCTCAATCGAAGACATCATCAAAATCTATGAGAAAAAAGGTGAAAAGAAGTGGCGTGATAAACATGATGAAGCCACCGTTATTTTTGTTAATTCCCTAAAAGGGGGAGTCACCAAAACAGTTTCAACGGTTTCCATTGCACAAGGATTCAGATTAACACCCGCCCTTGCCATCGAAGACTTGCGAATCGCCGTAATCGACATGGACCCTCAAGGCTCTGCAACCATGTTTCTCAATCACCACTACACGGTGAATAACTTTGATTATACTGCCGCGCAGATCTGTGTGAATCCGCAACTTAGCCGAGAAGAGATTTTAGAAAATGGTTTTGTAAACACCAATGTGCCAGGTGTGAAACTTATGCCGGCCTCAATTGAAGATGGTTTTGTTGCCAGCTCATGGTCAAGTTTGCATGAGGAGTTAAAACATGAAGGTCACAATACGCCGGAGTATGATCTGCTCAAAGTGAATTTGATTGATAAAATTAAACACGATTTTGATTTTATTTTTTTAGATACCGGCCCACACTTAGATCCCCTGTTGTTGAACTCAGTGGTTGCAAGCCATTTTTTAATTTTACCCGCCCCGCCAGCCCATGTGGATTTACATTCAACATTAAAATTTGTCGAGCGCTTACCCTCGCTTATCAAACAAGTTGAAGACAATGGCTCGGAAATTCGGGTACTTGGATTTTATGGCTTTTTATCCAAGTTTATTCCATCTCGTGAAGAACATAGAACATCACAGCGGCACTATGTTAAAACCCTAGATGATATGTTACCTGAAAACTTGCCCAATTCTGAGGCATTTAATAAAGTAGGTCAGTCCTATGAGACGGTACTTACCATCCAAGGTAAAGATTATGATGGCTCTAAAATAAGCTTAAAGAATGCGGCAGATTCGGTAAAAAAACTCGCCTCTGCATTATTTTATCAAATCGAAAGAGATTTAGGGAAAATGAAGTAATGGCGTTAAAGAAAAAAGCAAGAATGGAAAATGCATTACCTGAATCACGGTATGCAGATGGTACGATTGAGAAAGTCTTTCCTTCCGGCAATAAAGTGCGTTTTTATCCATTCGAGATTAAATCAGCTGATATTCCCGAGCATGTTCGACAATCGAAGTTTAATCCACGGCGATACGAAGATCTCAAATTGCCCGCTGTACAAGATATTTTACCTTCGATACAAGAAGCGAAAAGAAATACGTATCACGTCTATGTAATAGGTACTCAGGACACGTTCAAAGTGGTCGTGGGACTACGTCGAGTATTTGCTGTTAAGCAGTTACCTGATGCGGTATTGATCGGTTATCGTGCAGCGCATCTCGAGGAAGTGGATGAACAATATTTAGCACAGTTCTCTGATGTGTATGTAGCCCCTTCTTTTGTTGATTTAGGTTTAACTATCCGAGCTGAACGCGAGTTTTCTACGATGACCGCGAGACAGCTTGGAGAGGTCTTTGGCGTATCTAAAGATACTGCGAATATGGCGCAACGTGTCGCTAAATTACCTAAATCGATATTAAATATATTCCCTGCCTATCAGTATATTACATTCCGTTTTGTGAAAGCGCTGTCGAGCTTAGCCGTGTCTGAGCAGCAATATCAGGATGTGATAGAGTCGGTGAAGCGTCACTTTGCTGACGAAATGTTGAGTTATATGCACAATGACGTGCAGAAGAATTACGCTAAGTTATCAAAAAATATAGAGAATTTTATACTTAACGAACTCAAGCCTAAGACGCCAAAGCCAGAAAATCACTGGCAAGCACGTTTTAAAGTCAAGGGCGTGAGCACAAGCCTTGATACAAAAGGAAATCTTACACTCAAGTTTGACTCAATGGTGAGTGATAACACCATTGAAAAAGTCGCTGAACTTTTGCACAAGGAAATAAACTAATATGGGGGATGGTGCTCGTCGCGGTCAATTGGAGTTGTTATAAACGAGCACAAACAACGCGAATATCAGGTTAAAACAATGAACAAGGCCATTTAATCGCTGTATTAAATGGCAATGGGAAAGTGTTAAGGACGAATTAATGAAGTTGCTAGATTCAGACTACGCGCTGAATAGCACCATCCTATCGAGTTCAATGTAAGGTGTTTATTATGGGTGGTAACTCGTTTAAAGTCGGAAATTTGCCAGAAAGTTTCCGGCAAGAAGTAAAAAAAATTCAAAATGCCGGTGAAGTCTCTCAGTTATCACGCTTTGTGGGTTCTGGGGTTATGGGTGAAAAGTCAGGTATGGTGGTGTCCAACACTTTCAAAACCTACGACCTATGGTCTCGGTTTGTGAGAGATAAACGACGCCCTATCCCCCTTGCCGAGGCAGGTAAAGCGGTTGCTAAAAGAGAAGTCGCTGACAAACTCGATGGTAAAGAATATGCCGGGACGTTAGAAATTACGCCGGCAATCATCAGTAAAAAGGAAGTTGACTATATCGCCTACCCTTCCGATCGAGAAGAAAAGGTGGAGCGTGCGCTCATCAGGTTGGCATCAAAAGGCAACATCATAGCCATTAATGGCAAGATGGGAGAAAGGTATGCTGTCGCGTTTACATTGAAAGAGCTACAGAATGAAATGAAGTCTGTCAATCAAACGCTGAACCTTCCGGATCTAAAAGAGTCGTTGCAAATATTAAAAAGGGCCACGCTGAGGATGCGGTTGAATGTGATAGACCCCGATTCATCAAAGGTCGAGCATTTTGACACCACCACTAACTACTTAGATGCCGTGCACTTTAGTGGTGAGCGAGGGCGTTCAAGCATTAAGTGTGTGGCGGTACTGAATACTGTCATGGCGACCAAAATAGAGAATGTAGAGTATCGCAGCTATCTCTTTGAAAGAACACAGGTGTTCAGCCGCTCTTTGTCTCGTTGGTTAGCGGTGCGTTTATATACCATGTTTCGTTATGCGGCTCCGGGTAAAAGCTATCATTTTATGTTAGTCGATTTGATGGTTCGCTTTGGTGCCATTGCCAGTAAATCTATCGAGCATAACCGTCTTGTTGCGATCCGCAGAGACATGACACAAACGATGCGGGACTTTATTGAAGCGGATATTATTGAGCACTATGACGTTGAAAACCGCAAAGATGGCGACAAGATCGTCGACTATAAGTACACTATCTTTCCAAGTGCTCGGTTTACAGAGGAAATTATTGGCTTAAATAAACAAGCAAAAGCCATAGAATTGACCTCTGTAGACGAGGATGAGTTGGCCAAATTAATGAAGTGAAGCTTGCTGGCTTTGCTACAACATTGGTCACAAAAGGGTTGTCGAACGCTCGACAACCCTTTTGCGTTTTTCTGAGATTATCGCCACCGACGTTGTCAACGGCTAAGCGCATCACGCTCTCTTTACAAAGCGAGAGAAGCCGCACCGAAAAGAGACTGCTTGTCGAGCGTTCGACACCATCTCGGATACTAAACGGTGCTACACCCCTGTCTTTTTTCCTGCTGTAAGGTTGTTCAATATCCATGGTGTTCAGAGAGTAACAGCGCTTTATTGCCAGATAACTCGGCCTTGTAGGTCATCTCATTTTGATTCACTGGACCTAGCCAGCACCATCATAGAGCGTGCATTCGCTCTTTGCTCTGAGGGGCAACACGCATTACGACATGTACGGTATATCGCCTGTCTTTGCTTATCTTTTAAAGTTTTAACTCGCCCCGCTGTTATGCCGATCTTTCAGGAGTCAATCAGCCCCAACTTAATCACAGACGGTTGCATCACCGAATGAATCATGAGGCCGCTCCTCATGATAACCCGCACATGACTCATCTGGCGATCTTTGATGTTTTCAATAAAAAACGGCGCTATTTAGTTTCCCCGCTTTATTCGATAGTACGCTATAGCTTCGCGATACATGGCTGCTCGCTGTAATGGGCGTGTAATTGAAGCTTTTCGTCAATGTTCTACCCTTCGTGTGTAAAGAGGTGCAAGCGCACCAGGAAGGCGATGTGTATTTAACTCCCTGTCTGTCTTGCATGGTGACTTTTTATAGAGTGTTAAATTTCATCACTTTGTTAAGAACAAATTGATGAGTACTCATCAAGGAGAACGCTAATGACTAAGAAATGGCCTGATAAAGCACTGGTTGGATATGTCACTGCATATGGCTCTACGCAACCCGCCAATGTAACAACTGACATGATCAAAGAAAGTTTAAAACACCACTATTCTGTATTTGTTTATGCATTTGGTTATATTCATTTCAACAACTCGGTAGTAAAACCAAGTGGGGTGTCAGAACTTGATTTGCGAGCTCAAATTAGTGATATTCACACTGCCGATGGCATCGTTCTGTTATCTTTCGGGGGGCAAAATAATACTTTTTGTCCAAATCCAAATGATCCTATTGAGGCTGCACAAAATACAATAAAACTTTGTAATGAGTATGGGTTTGATGGCATTGACCTTGATCTTGAATCAGTGTCAGTGGATGGACAGTATATTCTTGAGTATATGAGTGAAATTAGAAAACACTCAAGCTTGTTTATTACAGCTGCACCTCAAATTGGTGGGGGTTATGGCAGCCCCGCGACATTTCGACCTGCCCTGTTTAGTGATGCTTTTGTTCGGGATGCGAATTTCACTGCATTATTAGTTCAAGAATACAATCAGTACGGCGGGGCCGTATTTGGCGGGCTAAAAGACACTGATGAAGGCTTCATCACAGCAAGCTTCGACAGCCTAGTTGATGCTGATTTTGTGCCAAAAGACACAAAAATTGTCGTTGGAGAGCCTGCAAATAAAAGGGCTGGCTCTGGGTTATCCGACCCCAAAGAAATCACCGAGGATATTAAAAGTGGTGATGTTTTAGCAAACAGTCAATATGGTGGTGTAATGGTGTGGGCCCTAAACTACGATGCTGAGCAAGGTTGGTCTTTTGCGAACGGAGTGACAGAAGTTATTTAACGGTATAAATTCAGACCCGAACTTACAATTCCCCATTTTGCGTGGGGATTATACTAGAACAGTGCGCGCTTAAATTTTTTAGCCCAAACAGTTTTACCATCCATGTGCGTTGCCATCGCTGTGCTGTCGCTGCGGCTATTCCCCTGATGAGTTAGCTCATTGGGGAGGGTTCTGGCTTGGATGAAAATCGGGGCTAGCCAGGTGCGCGTTGGAGAATAACTGCGGTGGCGAAAAGCCAGCAGAACGCTGGCTTAATTGAATTAAACGTGGCCAAACTGCTTAATCAAATCCTGATAATCCATCCTAACATGACAAAATATCAGTAAGTAAATATTGAACTGCTTGCCCGTGTTTCGTATTTCATATATGAATCGGTAGTTACCCTTCACTATCTCTCTGAATTCAGGGGCGTCAAAGTACTGACAAGCTTTACCACTTTCGGGCAATGTTTCCAGCTGACTTTGCCAAGCAATGATGAGCGATTTTATACTGTCCCTTGCTTCGCTTTGTGTCTCTCGACGTGAACGCCAGTGAATGGCATCTTTAATTTGTAATTGCGCGTGTTGCGTAATTTCAATACGTACAGTCGTCATTATAAATTTATCTTAAATTGAACTCAAAAAGTCATCGATAGGTGTGGTTTTACCTTCTTCGATGTCCTTTCTCGAATTTAATAGCAGCGTCATGAATGCCATTTTTTCTTGCTGATGTTGGTACGCTTCATGTGTTTGAACCACAAGTGACTCTTTGCCATTTTGTGTCACAAACAAAGGGGCAAGTCCCAGCTCATCTGGCAAATTGGCCGCATTGGCTTTCATTTGGCTAATTGTTGCGATTTTCATAGTTCTTTCATCCACTCTGAGTTAAGCGCGATTTTCTTCGCTGGCCATGTCACAAATCAGTCTAAATATAGACTACATGACTAAATATAGACTGATGTGGAATGTGAAGTCAACAATCAGACCAAATTTAGACCGCTTCATGGCGGATAATACGAGCATCTGTTTTTATTCATGAGGGCAAGAAAATAGAGAAGGGCGTCTGGCAATCCAAACCTAATAAGATAGATTGCATCGGTTTACTCGTTGCTTAAGTGATGCAGAGTCGCAAATTGTTTGGGATGGGAAACGAAAGGCAAGGCGATGTACTTGCTGGCTGTGTTTACCGTTTTGTTGCGTGCCATGGGGGTTACGCTGTGTCCTACCTTGAGGAAGGCCCCATCGTTGCGATCGGAGTGACCAACTCCGTATTATCCAATTACTTGAAAGCCGCTAAACCGGCATGGGGCCATCTTGGGAGGGAAGGGGCGTGAGCGCATCTCAAAGCAGCGTGGCAAAAGTAAAATAAGCAGCCCCAAAGTGCGCAAGACACATCCCTGCTTGATAGCGCCCGTCTTGAGTCCACATTACGCTAACCTGATGTCCTAAGATTTTGTCGCAACAGCAGCAGGCAGGCGCTTTTGCTGAATGAGAAGAGCTGGGCTATAAAGCCAGGACTAACCTCCCTATAGAGGATTTATGGCTATTTAGGTGCTTTACCGAGTTGAACAAATAAGACTGAAAAGGATCAACCATTTGCCCCTTGTTATTGAATGAATTCAGAGCGGGCTACTTTCCTACCGCACGCCTTTGTCGCCCAATTTTTGATGTGATTGGGGCGAGGTGTCCGTCGAGCGTTTGTTCGCGCTGTAAAGCAACAGGTCGTTTGGCTTTCTGTGTTAATCACAGTGAGGTAATTGTACGGTATTTTGCAATAAAAATACTGCGATGACGCGCGCTTGGCAAGCCATAGAGATCAGGGCATCGCAACCGCCACATGAATATTGCCCAATGTGCCAATAAGTTGCTGAAGGGTATGTAACGTCACTGTTTTTGAGCGCGACTCATCTGGTGCTAGGTTTTGGGTCGTCACATAAAATGCCTTTAAAAATAGCGCTTTAAGCGCAGTTTATGGTTTTTCCTTGGTGTTGGCTAAATCGAAAAAGGGCCAAAATGGGTACCGGCCCCGTATGATCTGACAGGCTGTTAGCTTTGCCTGCCTATAGTAATATTTTAGAGGGGAAACTGTATTAGAGCACGCTAACTCTGGTTGTTTATAGGTACATAACCAGTGTTATTTTACAGGATGTTAGCTAGATATAATTCTTGTATTATTAATGCAGTGTTATATGGAACTCAATGTAGTGTTATTTTTGCAATATATAAGTTCTATTTAAAATTTGAAAAGGCTGCTTGTGTTTTAATCTTAATTGAATTTTTATTTGATTTTGTACTGTTAAGAGTTTAATTGGCTTTCTCAATATTAATAGGGTGGTTTGTTTTGTGGCTACTCTGTAAATTTTAATAAATTGATTTTCTGTCAGTGTTATTAAAAGGGTGGCATTGAATGAAGTTTATTTTAATGCTTAATATTCACATTGTGTGTGCTATTAAAATGGTAGTGTTGATTAATGGATATAGCAATTAAAACTCCCAAAAATACCAAGTATAAGAAAATTACTATTATTTCACTAGTAGTGGTTTTGTTATTATTCACCATAAATTATCTAATGGCGTTCAGTAATGGCGATTTTGCCATTGCGCGAGAATCTTTAACCGTAGGAGAAGTTAAAAAAGGCCGTTATGTCGTTCTAGTCAGAGGGGCGGGAGAATTAGTGCCCGACAATATTAAATGGCTGTCTGCAGAAGTGGATGCGGTAGTAGAAGAGGTGGTGCTAAAAGCAGGGAGTAAAGTTCAAAAAGGGGATGTAATTGTCAAGTTGAGTAACCACCAATTGCAACAGTCGATGGAAGAGCAAAAGTGGGAGCTTGAAGCACTGCGCGCTGAATACCATGCAGATAACGTTGATTATGAAACGAGACTTTTGCAACAGGAAGTAAGGGTGTCTACGACCAAGTTGGATCACGAGCACAGTGTTGCTGAATTTGCTGCCAATGAAGATTTAATCTCTTATAAAGCGGTCTCGCAGTTGGACTTTGAGCGCGCACGTTCTGACGTTGCGAGAACGAAGCAATTGTGGGAATCGAGCCAAAAAGAACTGGCGAACATGAGGAGAAACTTTACAGCGCAGAAAAAGGCCAGAGCTGCGAGGTTGAAAAAAGACCAAAAGAACTTAGAGCGCTTGGAGCAACAGGTGGCAAACTTGGTTGTCAGAGCGACCATGAACGGCATCATTCAAGAAGTGCCACTAGAGGCTGGTCAACGTATTTCAATGGGGACCAATATTGCCAAACTTGCGCAGCATGATTCACTGATTGCCGAGCTACAGGTACCGGAACTCCAAATCAGGAATATTTCGATTGGACAGGAAGTCTCGATTGATACGCGCAATAGCGTGATCCGCGGCAAGGTGCAACGGATCGATCCCGCCGTGGTCAATGGTAACGTACAGGTAGATGTTGTATTTACCGAAGCGCTGCCAGATGATGCCAGACCTGAGTTAAGTGTGGATGGTGAAATAAAGGTCGCTGAGATAGACGACACTTTGTATGTTGAAAGACCACTGTTCATTCAAAGTAATACAAGATCTTCCATCTATAAATTAAGTCAAGATAAAAGTCATGCTTCTCGCCTAGATATTAAAACTGGGTACGGCTCCATCAGCAGTATTCAAATATTAGAAGGGCTTAAAGAAGGTGATTCAATAATAATATCTGATCCAACACGTTTTGAATCTTTCGATAGCTTTAGAGTTAATTAGATATTATTAACGCATAAAGCATCATATATAAGTCAATTTAAAATATAAACTTGCCGAATAGGCCTGGCGAAAGCTTGGCTTTATTTGGCAGGCTCATCTCTTGCTGTCTAAAAACTGATTTTTTGTGTTTGTTATTATATTTTACAGGTTAGTTTTTTGGGGTTTTTATGTATATTTTAAATTGTTGGTTTTGACTGGTTTTAATTTTTAAATAACAAGTTGAATAAAGTTTTATCTCACTTATTCAAAAAATAAATGGCTATATATAACTGCGTGCAAGGTTTTTAATTGTGTGCAATAAGCGAAATAGCGCTGAAAGAGCGTATTTAAGAATAATCACCTTTAAGTAAGGTGAAAATTTATTTTGAGGGAATACTATGAGTAAGGTGTTAATCGGGCTTAAAAATTTAAGTAAGGTGTTTCAGGGAGACGAAGTTGAGACACATGCTTTATCAGATATAAGCTTTACGATAAATGAAAATGAGTATGTATCTATATCGGGCCCTTCTGGCTGCGGTAAATCGACACTCCTGTCTTTGATCGGATTGTTAGATACACCGAGTGGGGGTGAGTACAAGCTGGCGGGTTATGATGTCTCCGATATAGACAAGGCTGAGCGAGCTAGGATCCGCAATAAAGAAGTTGGCTTTATCTTCCAATCTTTCAATTTGATCAGTGATTTAAGTGTTGAAGACAATGTTGAATTACCACTGACTTACCGCGATGGTATCAGCAAAGAAGAAGCGCGCAAATTGGTTGATGAAGCGCTGAAAAAAGTCAACATGGACCACAGGAAAAAGTACTTTCCTTCACAATTATCAGGTGGTCAGCAACAGCGTGTTGCGATTGCCAGAGCCATTGCTGGTAAGCCATCTCTGTTACTCGCCGATGAACCGACCGGTAACTTAGACTCGACCAATGCCGAAGCCGTGATGGCGCTGTTGGATGAATTACATGCAGATGGTTCAACAATCTGTATCGTGACGCACGACCCGCGTTCGGCATCTAGAGCACAGAGAAGTATCGAGATCAGCGATGGTAAGGTCTTGTCAGATGGCCGTGCCAAAAAGCCCACCTCCAGCCGCGAAGAGACGCAGCATGCGCATGGACAAGCGGAGAAAAGTGAGGCGTACTCATGATCCGAGCTAATGATATCAGGTATACCTACAGGAGTATGGTAAAACGGTATCGTTTGACCCTGCTCACAATCTTGGTCATGGCCACAGGCCTTGGCTTGAGTGTCTATTTATTTGCCATGTTGCACATCCAGGTGTTCAAAGACTTACCATTTAAAGATGGTGATAGCCTTGTGCAGGTCTATGCCCTGAAAGATGGTGCGCGCAACAGCGGTACGTCGCTACTGCATGACATTGACGAAATCAAAAAGAATGTAAAAAGCTTACAAGAGTTTAGTATTTTCCGTAATGTGAACTTGAATGTCACTGGGGCGGATGGTGCAAGACGCTTTAATGCAGTCAAAAGTGAGCCAAACATCTTCCAGTTAACACGCACCGAGCCGCTCCATGGGAGAACCTTCTCTGCGGCTGAAAATCAGGTCGGCTCAGAAAATGTGGTGGTGATCGGGCATAGCTTTTGGAAAAACTACTATTCGGGCGATGTGAATGCAATTGGCCAACTGCTTAGGATTAATGGTGAGCAGCACAAAGTAATCGGGATCATGCCAGAGAACTATTACTTCCCAGTCAATGCCGAGCTTTGGGTGCCGATCCGTGAAAATGCCGAAAAAATCTTACGCGCCGATGCGCAAAATGTATTTGGACTTGCGCATATCAAGGCGGGTTTCAACATTGACGACGTCAATAAAGAAATTGGCCTAGTGATGAAGCGATTAGAGGATCGTTATCCAAAAACCAATTCAGGCGTCGGGGCGTATGTTGAGTTCATACCGCGATCAGCCGCGGGAGATGGGATTGCCATTGGTTACTCGCTACAAGTTATCGCTTTTTTGATTTTGATATTGGCGGCGGTGAACGTAGGTAACTTATTACTTGCCAGAACGATTGAGCGCGGCAAAGAAACCGCGATCAGAATTGCGCTAGGTGCACCTAGATCACGACTTATCAGCCAAATTCTATTAGAAACCATCATTATTTGTGTACTTGGTGCCATTTTGGGGGTTATTGCCCTGAAGTTTGGCCTCGATCTGACTGAAAAAATCACGTACAGCTACAGCATTGACCGTCCGCCATTTTGGTGGGACTTCCGTCTAGACCAATATGCTTTGACGTTGGCTGCGGCGTTCTTCTTCCTCACCGTGGTGGTGGTGAGTATTTTCCCAGTGTGGAAAAGCTTTAAAATGGATTTCAATGCGGCACTCAGAGACGGTACCCGAGGCGCGCAAGGGCGCAACGACGGGCGCTTGAATCGCATCTTAGTAATGAGTGAGATTTTTGTCACACTCACTGTACTCATTGCGGCCAGTGTGATGGCTTTTGTCAACCAAAGAGCTCTCGACGCGGACTATGGTGTCGATACCTCGAATGCCATTACCGCAGAGATCTTGTTGTCTGAAGCGAGTTATCAAGACGCACCGAGACAAGCTGAGTTTGTTGAAACGTTACACAGTCGCCTGACCCATCATAATGGCATTCATAGCGCGGTGATTGCCAGTGCGCTGCCAGGTCAATACGCGCAACGTTTAGACATTGCCATTGATGGCTTTGAATATAGTAGTGAAGACAGTTACGCTGAGGTGAACTACATCGCAACAACGGTAGATACGTTCCAAGATCTGGGCGTCGCACTGGTTGCTGGCCGCTATTTCAATCATTCAGATAAAGGTCTATCAAAAGCCACTGTCGTGGTGTCAGCCAGCTTTGCCGAGCGATTTTTCTCTGAGGGATCTGCGGTGGGCAAAAGACTGCGTTTTGTTTCGGAAAATAACAACGACTTCCAGTGGTTAACGATTGTCGGTGTTGTTGGCCATACCATTCAGGGCTCTTCGCTGAGCGCCCATGGCAAGTTACCGAATGTATTCCGCCCTATCTCTCAAGCGCCACAAAGCAGCTTGGTTGTGGCACTGAAAACGAGTCTATCAATCGAGGACAGCACAAAGGCACTTCGAGAGGCGGTGTCATCCATCTCTCCGGATCTACCGGTATTCAAAGTAGAAACCTATGACGAAAAAATAGAGCGTCACACCAGACCTCTGGAATTTATCACCAACGTGTTCTTAGTGTTTGGTCTGGCTGCTGCGGTACTGGCAGGCAGCGGTATCTACGGTGTTTTATCAAATGCCATCTTACAAAAGACCCAAGAAGTGGGGGTGAAGCGGGCGTTCGGTGCAACAGACAAAGACATCTACATTGAGTTCTTTAAGCACGGTTTAAAGCAATTCTTAATTGGTGGTATTCCCGGTGCCATTGTCGGCAGTTTGATGGCCTTTGGCATGATGCAGGTATTCCCAGTCTATCTTATCGACGTGATTGTGATTGCATTTATTGTCATCGCCTTGGTATTGGGGGTGGTGCTGTGCGCGACTTACATCCCAACGAAACGTGCCTTAAGTATGGAGCCTGTTGATGCGATCCGATATGAGTAATGCCCATATCTGTGCGTCGTCGTGACAATAAAGGCAAATTAACTCGTTTGCCAGTTATTGGATGAAATCGACTCTCTGTGGGACTGAGCCACCACTCAAGGGGCTCGGTCCCCAGCGAGCGTCGATATGTTGAACGGTTTGCCAATTGAACCTTCTGTTAGACAAGGAACGAAAATGAATAGAGACAATGCAGGGCAATCACACGCGATAGAGGACAGTGTCATCGCCCGATTTAACGAATCTAGTGGCGGTGTGTTTGCCGCAGCAAAAATGCATCGTACGCGCACGATTAACAAGCTTACGGATCTCGATACGCGCATACACCAGTATTGGTTGAAGTGAATTTAGAAACAAATGCGGTAGAAGAAAAGGGAAAATAAAGGATTGACTATGCAGGCTTTAAATGCGTTTTGGTACCGAGGGTTCATGGCTGTACCCATGTTGGAACTTTGTGCGAAGCAAGAATGGTTTCAAGAACTTAATAATAAAAAATCAGTAGAAATCTCTGATGTGACGGATCAATATCCGGTATCGAATGCAGCGCAGTGGCAACAGCTGCTGGGACTGCTCGATGTGCTGGGCTTACTAAATCGTGAAAATGCGACTCGGATTGCGGCGACCGCGCCCATATCAACAATGAACTTGTCTGAACTTTACCGTCAGAGGGACAGTGAAACTCCGCTAGATAAAATAGAATTGCTTAAATTGAGTCAAGGGATTGCGGACCTTGACGAGTTGGAAGGTGAGCTAAAATCCGTTGTTACCGGTGCGGTACTGGTACTGGCACTGACGATGATACGTGAAGCCACGGCAGAGACGTTTTTCTCAGTCTTACAAAGTTGCAGCGCGGCCGCGCGAACACGTATCCTGAATTTACTGGCTGAACATGCGCTGATTGGAGATGATGAGGCGGCTTTATCGGCACTCGGACAGGATTACTTGCAGCACCCCGCCATTGAACAGGCCACGCAACTCAAAGCGCTATTGGCGCAATTGCCGAGCTGGGTTGCGGGGGAAGAGCGTGCATTTTTAGACAGTGCAAAACGCCAAACTTTAGGCTCCCAGACCGACTTTTCAGATAAATTCAACGCATTTTTAGCACATTTTTACCACGCTGATCTTAGCGCTCAAGGTGACTCGGTCATTGTCTTTGAGTCGCAGACCGATCCCGCGCTCGCAAGTACGTTGCTGACTGAGCTGTCGGCGTTGCAAGCGCAAGCGAAGCCGACAAATACGATCAACCTTACCTGCGCCGTTGAAGCACATATCAATCAAAGTGATGACACCGCAGAGGCAATGCATAAAAAGCTACAGCAGGTAATGACGCAGAACAATTACCCGGTGCTACCCGCATGCGAAGATAAACCAAAAACAATAATTATCGATGCGTGTAGCAACGGGGTTGTCCCCACGCGAGATGACTGCGACAGCGAAGACCTTAAGCTGCATGCGACAGAAAACAACACGCGTTATTTTGACCTAGCGGGCACACCGTTTGAGTATAAAAACTTATTATCTACGTGGAAAAACCGCTTTGACACCTGGGCTAACGTCCTAACTGCGGATGACTCATTACTGATGGTGTCACGCCATAACCTTGATTGGGAAGCCGTTACAACCACGCCGTGTGGCACTAAGCACCTTTGGCATGAAGCCATGGCTTATCTTACTTCATCACTGCAAATTAGCGCCGAATCGCAATTGGTTTTGGCGGGCAATGCTGGATTGTTTTCCAATGCGCCCGTCACCATGCTGCCCGAAGGGGGAGTGCTGTGTACAGGGACGGTTTACTGCTTGAAAAAGCGTGATTACATCATAAGGCACCCAGTTGCAACGGATATTGACCGTCTAGTTGAGCTTGAGGAGCTGTGCTGGAAGCACTCTCAGATCTCCAGAGCACAGTTGCTGAGACGCGTGGTCGACAATCCTAGAGGGCAATTCGTACTGGAAAAAGCAGGCAAAGTGCTCGGTGTCGTCTATAGCCAGCGGATCAAAGAGGTTCAGCAAATTTATCGCTGTCAGGCGCACAATGTGCATGAATTACACGACCCAAGCGGCGAGGTGGTTCAGCTACTGGCCATCAATGTTGACCCACAGTGGCAAAGTTATGGTTATGGCGACCAATTACTGGAGTTTATCCTACAAGTTGGCAGTGTCATGAACGGAGTGAAGCGCCTCGTGGGTGTGACACTCTGCAAAAAGTATGCGGGTGATATCCCTTTTGAACAGTACATAACTCAGCGCGACCATGAACAGGATCCGGTGCTTGCGTTCCATCGTGACCACGGTGCTGAGGTGGTTGGGGCGGTAGACAATTATCGACCCGAGGACGCAGAAAACGATCACAAAGGGGTCTTAGTAAGTTACAACATTCATACGCGCCAGCGGCTTCAATCCGCCGTGGTGCACAGTCAAGACAGTGCATCTGGCACCATCCCAAGCATGTCATATCAAGCGGGGTGTGAACTACTCAGCGGTTTCGTGCAGGAATTGCTACTAGACCCCGATGAATTTATGTTTGCAAGACCGGTCATGGAAATGGGGCTGGACTCGGCAGAGTTATTACAGTTACAACGCCAACTGGAAGCGAGCTTTGAAACTCAATTCCAACCCGGATTCTTCTTTCAGTACAGCACGTGCGAAAAAGTGATGGGTTATCTTACAGAGCAAGGGTATGTGCTTGATCAAGCAGGGGCGTCACCCTCATCACCCAGCGAACAACCAGTACAGCAAGAGGTCGCGACAGAGGATGACATTGCCATCGTAGGCATGGCGTGCAAATTACCCGGCGGTATCGAGTCTCCTCAGCAACTTTGGCATGCTTTGTTAGCGCGACAATCCCAGATTGGACGATTTCCATTGCGCCGCGGTGAGTGGCCTGACAGTGTTCCGGAGCTGTCTTTGGGTGGCTTTGTTGAGGGTGCGGAGGAGTTTGACGCCGAATTCTTTCGTATTATGCCCACAGAAGCTAAGCGCATGGACCCGCAACAGCGTATGTTGCTGCAATTAGCATGGAAATGCTTGGAAGATGCGGGGATCCAGCCGAGTAAGTTAGCTGGTACGGATACCGGTGTGTTTGTTGGCGCAAGCAATGGCGACTACAGCAACTTGTCTAGAACATTAGGTACTGATGTGGCTGCACATACCGCATCGGGCGGTGCCTTGGCGGTGACCGCTAACCGTCTGTCTTACTTTTTAGATATTTCAGGCCCCAGCATGTTGATCGATACCGCATGCTCCGCTTCGTTGGTTGCGGTACATCAGGCTTGTCAGGCAATTAAGCAATCGGAATGCAGTATGGCGCTGGTCGGGGGCGCGAACTTGATCTGCTTCCCTGAATTGTCCGAGTCTTATCACAAGGCGGGCATGCTCTCAAAAGAGGGCAAGTGTAAAGTCTTCGATCAATCTGCGGATGGTTATGTACGCTCGGAAGGAGCGGCGGTAGTGCTACTTATGCCACTGGCATTGGCACAGCAACATAACTATGACATCAAAGCCGTGATCAAAGGCAGTGCCGTCAACCACGGTGGTTTGTCCGGCGGACTAACGGTACCGAGCCCCACCAAACAGGGGGAGCTCATTGCCACTGCGTGGCAAAGGGCGGGGGTTCAGGCCGATGATGTGGGCTATATTGAGGCCCATGGTACGGGCACTTCACTGGGGGATCCGATTGAAATACAGGGGATCCAAGCCGCACTTGAAAAACGCAGTGTGACGGGTGAAAAAAACCAGGTCACCTTGATTGGCTCGGTGAAAAGTAACCTTGGACATTTGGAGTCAGCAGCCGGCATTACCGGTTTGATCAAAGCAGCGTTATGTATCAAGCATGGTTATATCCCCGCATCGATTAATTTTAATACCCTAAATGAAAAAATAGACTTGCAAAAAGGCAAGCTCGAAGTGGTACAAGAAGCACAGGCATGGCCCACCCGTGGCGATGCGCAAAAGGTGGCTGCGGTGAGCAGCTTTGGCTCCGGTGGTGCCAATGCGCATGTTGTTGTGGGAGAGTGGCAAGGTCCTATGGCGCAACCGGTCAACGATGCCAATGGGCTGTTTTTACTGTCAGCCATGCAGCCGTCGCAGTTGCAGGACTATGCCAAACAGCTGGTCCAATGGATAGAAGAAGAGTCGGTGCATCACCCCTATGCGAATTTCATCTACACCATGCAGTGTGGCAAAACGCACATGCGTGAGCGACTGGCGATTGTGGCCGACGACTTTACGGATTTAAAGCACAAACTACAACGCTGGTTAACAGGCGCAGATCAGGCACGCGGTCCTTGGTACCGAGGATGCGTGACGCAAACGGGCGGTCGCGACGAATTGTCATCTGCGCAACGCTCAGATCCTGCCTTATTGGCACAGGACTGGAGTCAGGGGGTGGTTAACAATGTTGACGGATTATACCGTGAGCCATTAAAAACGCTTTCATTACCAACATACCCATTTAAGCGCACGCCTTATTGGATTGAGCGTCAATCAAGCCATCCATTATTGGGCGTGAAGCGCATTGAGGGCGATGTCAGTCACTCTACAAAACAGTGGGACTGTTTGCCGCAAGAATATATTTTCAAACAGGCAGCGTTTTCCTGTCTGTCTTTAAATCTCATCTTTGACATGTTACTCGCTGCGGCACAATCGCATCTGTCTGCAACCAGCAACGTGCAGATCAAAGATTTACAGTTTTCTCCGCTCTGTGTGAACCCTCTGCAGTCGTTGACCATGCATACCGAATGTACGTACCACGACAACCAGATAGCGGTGAGCATTTGGCAAGATAATCAAAGCAATACCCAGCCCATAGCCCAG
This sequence comes from Pseudoalteromonas luteoviolacea, assembly GCF_001696455.1. Lineage (GTDB taxonomy): Bacteria > Pseudomonadota > Gammaproteobacteria > Enterobacterales > Alteromonadaceae > Pseudoalteromonas > Pseudoalteromonas luteoviolacea_C. The sequence goes on along the minus strand of NZ_MAUJ01000012.1, from coordinate 69,548 downwards.
GCGGTCTTAGTAGAAACCGCAATGGCACAAGCTCATCACGAGCGCGACGGGCATCGTACCTTACTAGACCTACACAAGGTCAACGTGCAAGGCGGGGGAGATAATGGCTCGACGGTGTTCGACATGCTGTTACCGACGCTGCTTTGCGATACATCGGCGCAAGTGAATATTAAAAGGATGTTTATGTTTGAGGGATATGGAGAACAGCCCCTCAGTTACTGGCACTTCTTTGACGATCAGATTGCGTTACTTTCAGATACAAAAGAAATTGTGTGTTCAATAACTCGCTGATAATTAATTATGAATAATAAAAAAGATAAAACAATCGTACTAGTACATGGATTAGGTCTCGGAGCATGGATTTTCGAAGAGAGTTATGTCCCTTATTTTCAATCATTAGGCTATGAGGTGAAGGTGGTTGAACTGCCTGAGCATACGCCTGAGTCATCCAATTTAGCCAGACAGCAGGTGTCCGTTGATTATTGCGTTGAACACGTCAAACAGGAATGCCAGTCAATTAAAGGTGATTTTGTACTCGTTGGCATGAGTTTAGGCGGGGCGATATGTCAGCATATTGCCTCGCAAAAAGATGTCTCCGACAACTTAAAAGGCGTGGTGTTACTTTCTTCAGTGCCCCCAGTGAGCGGGTTAATTTTTTCGCTGCGCATGTGCCAAAGATTGGCTAAATCACATCAACAAGTGCTCTGTGACTTTTTCTCTAGCAAAAAGAACGAGCGGCTGCTGTTTGCGCCGCATAGTTTAGAGCGCTTGCCGTCTGAGCAGGTAACAGAATATTTAGAAAAGATTTTATCAAATTTTTCACTCTTGCAATATGAGGTCTTTTTCCAAGATTTATTCAAGTTTCCAGTGAAGATAAATGTCCCTCTGTGTGTCATTGGTGGGGAAGACGACATGCTTTTCCAGCCAGAAGTGAACAGATTCATTGGTAATTATTACGGTGTGAAACCACACATCCTTCCCAAGTTGGGACACATGATCCCAATTGAGCCAGAAAATAATAATAGTTTGCAGGTCATTGAACAGTTTTTAAGGGAGAAAATTTAATGGAATATACAAATAAAGTCATCATTGTAGGTGCAGGCCTTTCAGGGATCTGCATGGCGATTGCACTTAAGAAAAAGGGCATCGACTTTGTTATTTTAGAAAAGAACGCTGGTGTTGGTGGCACTTGGTTTGAAAACCGCTATCCCGGTGCAGGATGCGACATTCCCATGTTTGCGTATTGCTATTCATTTGAACGCTTTAATGGTGAGCATGAGTGGCCGAAACAACCTGAGATCCTAGCGTATTTTGAACACTGTGTAGAAAAATATGACATTGCCAAGCACATTCGTTTCAATGCCACGGTAAACACTGCCCAGTTCGATGAAGACAATGCACACTGGGACGTGTCACTGACAGACGGCTCTCGCTATCGCGGGCAATTTTTTGTCAGTGCCACAGGGCAGCTGAATATACCGCATACGCCACAGTTTGCTGGGATGGACGCCTTTAAAAGCCCCATTGTACACTCAGCTGAGTGGCAAAATGACCTTGATGTGAAAGATAAAGTTGTGGGTATTGTGGGGAATGGCGCAACCACGTTGCAGATTGTAGAAGCGCTGCAACCCATCGCTAAAAAAGTGCACGTCTTTGCCCGCAGTGCCAAATATATTTTTCCACGCGTTAAATATTCGCCATTAACGATTGCGAAAATGAAACGTGATGAAACCTTCTGGCTCAACATGAGAGAGCAATTCTCGGCCTCTCAAGATAAATATCATGCACATTTGAACCAGTTCCCAAGTTTAGACCCTTTTAACCCTGACTCAGATGTCAAACAATTCTATGCCCAATCTAATATCGCTGATTGGGACGAATACGATGGTTTCTACAAATGGTTGGAAGCACGCGATTTGCGTCCAGACTACCCAACTGGGTGCTCGAGACCCCTCGCCTCTAACACTTACCACAATGCCATTCGCGAAGAGAATGTGGAGTTAGTCACCCAAGGCATAGAACGATTTGATGAAACGGGTGTGATCTGCGATGGCGAGCAGCGTCCCCTTGATATGATGATCATGGCGACGGGGTTTGATTTGAATAACCTGGTGCCAAAATACGACATCATTGGTGCGAACAATCGTCTCCTTGCAGACGCGTGGGCTGAGTACCCTCAAGCCTATTTGGGGATGGCCGCAGCAAGTTATCCCAACCTATTCTTCCTATACGGCCCGAATACCAATACCAATTCAACGTCTGTGACCTTCTATGTTGAGTGTCAGGTCAATTACATTATGCAAATCCTGGCTGAACAAGAACAGCAAGGTTTTAATCGCTTAGAAGTGAAGCCTGAGGCCGTGACGCGCTTCACCGATTTTATTCAGACCAAAAGTCAGGAAGTGGCGGAGTCTGCGGAATGTTCTTCGTGGTATAAAAATAAAGACAATCTGAATATCAGTACTTTCCCGGCCAGTTTTGACAAGTATGCTGAGCTGACTGCTCACGCAAGTTTGCAAGACTATATCGTTCACTACCCAGAAAAAGAGGCACTGCCAGAGGTGTCCAGTGAACAGATCAACAAAGTAAAACCTAAAGTGGTCGAGGTGTTTGCCAGCACTACGGGACTCGAAAAAGGCGACATTGACACAGAGAGAGCGCTGGGTGAATACCCGCTCGACTCCATGTTGATGACTGAATTCATTAATAAGATAAATCAACGCTTTGATGTCAAACTAGAAACGGTTGTGTTGTTTGAGTGTGCCACTTTGGCAAAGCTGGCTGAGCGTATCGCCGCGACCATTGCCAGTCAGACGCCACACGCCTCTGCTGCTGAGGCACAAGCATCACACGCTGTCGCGACACCGAACTCGGAGTCAGCAGCGACAAATGTCCCCATGCTCAGCAGTAAGCAAATGAATATGCTGATGCAATCTACTCAAGCGCAGACCACTGATGGCGAGGAGAAGGCATCTAGTGAGGCGACCGAAGCGGTGGCAGTGATCAGCGCCGCGGGCTACTTTCCACAGGCTGACTCGGCAGAAGCATTGTGGCAAAACCTCATTGACAACCAGCTGAGTATTACTGAGATCCCCGAGACGCGCTGGAACTGGCATCAACATGCTGCTGAGCATGACGATATCGGCGAGTCCCGAACCAAATGGGGAGGGTTTGTGAATGATGTCGATTTATTCGACCCGCTGTTCTTTAAAATTAGCCCAACGGAAGCAGAGTGGATCGACCCGCAACAACGCCTGTTCTTGCAATGCTGCTGGGAACTGATAGAGCGTGCAGGTTACAACCCGTTTGGTATGTCTAACAAAAAAGTCGGGGTTATTTTAGGCATTAACTTAACCGACTACGCAGAGCTGATCCAACAGAGTTTAATTGAACTCAACAGCCTCCAGATGAGTGGTCTGATGAACTTGTTTGGTGCTAACCGCGTGTCTTATCTATTTGGTTTCACAGGTCCAAGTGAAGTCATTGACACTGCTTGTTCTTCATCACTAGTTGCGGTGCATCGCGGTATCCAATCGTTAAGACAAGACAACTGTGACATGGTCATCGCCGGTGGCGCAAACTTGATGCTCAGTCCGAAAATGCACCTGTTATATGCAAAGTCGGGCATGCTAGCGGAAGATGGACGCTGTAAACCTTTCTCAGATCAAGCCAATGGTTATGTACGTGGTGAAGGGGTCGCTGCCGTATTACTGAAAAAATTATCCCGTGCAGAGGCCGATGGCGACACGATCATGGGAGTCATACGCGGCTCTGCAGAAAACCATGGTGGTAAGGCCGTCTCATTGACTGCCCCGAACCAAACGCTACAGGCCGAATTGATATATGATGCCATGTCTGAAGCCGACTTTGACCCGCGCACCATCGGTTACATTGAATGTCATGGCACAGGCACTGCGCTGGGCGATCCAATTGAGTTCCAAGGGCTGAGCAAAGCATTCGAAAACCGTTATAAAGACATTGATAAAAATGTACGTGCCGGAAAATGTGGTCTCGGTTCGATTAAGTCCAACATTGGTCATTTAGAAACGGCTGCGGGTGTGGCGGGCTTGATCAAAGTCTTGATGTCAATGAAACATCAAACTCTGCCAGCCACCTTATTTGACGGTCAGGTCAACAAACAAATTAATCTAGAGCACAGCCCGTTCTACCTCGTGACAGAAAATCAATCTTGGGAGCCTGTCACACTGGATGGCGTCACCTACCCTCGCAGAGCTGGGGTCAGCAGTTTTGGCGCGGGCGGCACCAATGCACACGTTGTACTGGAGGAATATATTCCGTCGGGCAACCGAACAACTGGGGTGATGGCTGAACAGCCAAACCTATTTTTACTGTCTGCGCAAACGCAGCAGCAGTTAGTACAAAAAGCCAATGACCTTCATGCCGCACTGAGCACTGAGGCACAAACGATAGCGGATAACACGCTAGAAGCGGCACAGCAATTGGCTTCCGTGGCGTATACATTACAGCTTGGTCGCGAGGAGATGGACTTTAGATTGGCCATTATCGCCAATTCATACCAACAATTATGTCAGCGTCTCACGCAGTATGTCGCCCAGCAACAGGCTGGCGATGATGTGTTTGTCGCGCAGGCTTCAAAGCACCAAGACTTTGGGCAAATGTTTAATGAAGATGCCGAGTTCCAAGGCACGATAGACAGTTGGTTGGCGTCTCGTCGTCTCAGTAAATTGGCTGAACTGTGGGTCAAAGGCGTAAAAGTCGCATGGCAACCTATGTATGCCGGTATGTCACCACAGCGTGTGATGCTACCTGGCCACCCATTTAACAAACGCCGCTATTGGTTTGAAGGGGCGACCCAAAAACGTTGGGGTGGCACGCTGGAGCAGCAAGTACTGCTGCCTATGATCCATAAAAATGTCTCAGACTTTTCTCGTCAAGCCTACTCAGTGGACCTCAATGGGAATGAGTTCTTTACCCGAGACCACAAAGTTAAGTTAGGCAAAGGCGGGACAGAAAGTGTCAAGGTGTTACCTGGTGTTGCGTACCTAGAAATGGTCTTTGAGGCGTATGTCTTGGCAAACGGTGGCGAGCCTGAGGAGATGCTGGAGTTTTCAGAAGTCGCTTGGCTAAGACCTCTGCTTGTGTCTGAAAAGAAAACGGCAATCGTGTCATTTGAGTACAATGAAGATGACGAGTTTACCTTCTCCATTTCCTCGTTAGAGGGTGAGGAAGAGGTGCTGCACTGCCAGGGTCTGCTGTTGAGCGCGGAGCCTGTGGATGCACAAACAATCTCTATTGCAGAGCTGAAAGACAGTGCCAATGGGTATGAACTAAACCAAGCACAGATCTATCAGGGCATGTCAGCACTTGGGTTGGACTATGGGCCAAGCCATCGTGCGATAAATCACTTATGGAGAAATGAGCAGAGTGTGTTCGCTGAAGTTGCAGTGCCTGATATATCTGAACTGCAGCAAGATGCGTATTTCTTGCATCCGAGTCTACTGGATGGAATTTTGCAAGCCTGTAATGGCTTGGTGAATGATTTACGCGATGACGGCCAATATCCGTTTTTACCTATCGCCGTCGATTCACTGGCTATCTTAGCGCCGTGTGCAGAGAAAATGTACGCACAAGTACGTCGTGCTGACGGAGCCGACAATGCTGCTGGCATGGCGATAATGGACATCGACGTATTTGATGAATCTGGAAAACTGGCAATTCAGATTAAAGGGCTAAATATCAGAGAAGCGCGTCCTGCCAACGCGATTAAAAATAAAAAGAACTTATTAGCTGAGCCTGTGTGGGTGTCGCAAGCTGTGACAGTACGCGAGCAAGCATTGGATTTACAGCAGCACATTTTACTGTGTGGAGATGTGGCTGAGGCACAAGCGCTGCGCGCTTTATTGCCGCAGGCGCAGATCCAGCACTTAGACTTAAGCAGCGCAAATAAGGCCGAGGTGTACACGAAACTCGCTGAGCAGTGCTTAACTACCTTGCAGTCTATTTGGCCATCATCTACCAGCACAGGCACCGTGTTCCAAGTGGTGCTTAATAACGATGAAGACGCGAGCTGGCGCGCAGGTATTGCCGGTCTACTGCAAAGTGCGATGAGAGAAAATGCGCGCTTGAACGCGCAAGTGGTGTTTGTCGATAAACAGACGCCAAGCGAACAATTGAGCCGCAGCCTGACACAAGAGTTAAATAATCGCGAGTTTGTTTCGTTAGTGCGTTACCAAGATACTCAGCGCCAAATTCGTCAATGGACAGAAGTGGCCGAAAAAGAGACGCTCCAGCCTTCATTAATCAAAGAAGGCGGCTGTTATCTAATCACCGGTGGCAGTGGTGGCTTGGGCCTCGTTTTTGCTAGATGGATTGCATCACAGGTGAACGATGTGCAGCTGGTGATAACTGGCAGAAAACCGCTTAACCCAGCGCTAAAAGATAAATTGGCGACCATCCCTTGCCCATCCGAGCGGGTGCACTACGAGCAAGTTGATCTCACTGACATCGCCGCGGTAAACACATTATTTGACCGCATCGCACACGTTGCTAAACCACTGAACGGTATTTTCCACTTGGCAGGTATGGTGTCCGATGGTTTCTTGATTAATAAAACGCCAGCGGGATTGGCAGAGGTCTTGGCTCCGAAAGTACAGGGCACCCTCAATCTTTCAGCCGCGAGTGACCAACAACCGTTAGACTTTATGGTGTTATTCTCCTCGTTAGTCTCTTGGGCGGGTAACGCGGGTCAGGCCGATTACGCTGCGGCAAACGGATTCTTAGATGGCTTCGCCTCCATGCGTAACGCGCAGGTTACTGCTGGCGCTTGTCAGGGCAAAACCGTCGCCATCAACTGGCCGCTATGGGCCTCGGGTGGCATGGGCATGACCGAGGAGCAGCTGTCGGTCTTTATTGAGAAATATGGCCTGGCGATGCTCTCCGATGAGGAGGGGATTGCGCTATTTAGCCAGTGTATGGAAGTGGACGCTGAGCAAGTTATCGCGCTGTGTGGCGATCGCAATAAATTACCTGAAGCGCTGGCTCACACGCCGGGGCTATCACCACTGCAAGCTCCTAAAGCCGTCAATAGTGCGGCCAACAACAGCCAAAGTGGCGATCTCGCCAGCCGCACTGAACAGTATTTTTGTGACCTATTTGCACGCTTGTTGAAGCTGCCTGAAGAGGACGTTGAAGCCAGCGCCGGGTTTGAGCGCTATGGCATTGATTCAATCCTGTCGATGACACTGACGCGTGCACTTGAGAAAGACTTTGGCACTTTATCTAAAACACTGTTCTTTGAATATCAAACCATTGCACAACTGAGTGAATATTTTGTAGAGGCGCATCCAGAGACGCTAGCGACCCTGCTTGGTGAAGACACAAGTCATGTCGCTACGTCAAGTACCCACACAGCAAGTACTGAGGTGACGAGCAAACCGTCATCGACCTCGCCACTTGCGCGGGCGCGTTTACGCCGTAATGGCGCGAAGTCACGTGCTGATAACGCACACGCGTTGGCGAAAGAGCCGATTGCTATTATCGGTATCAGTGGCCGTTACCCTGAATCTGAGGATCTGGCTGAGTACTGGAACAATCTGGCCGCTGGGCGTGATTGTATTAGCGAAGTGCCTGAGTCTCGTTGGGACTGGCGCGAGTACTACAGTGAAGATCGCACGGTATCTGGCCATCACTTCAGTAAATGGGGGGGCTTTATTGCCGGAGTCGATGAGTTCGACCCACGCTTTTTCAATATCTCACCAAAAGAAGCACTGACCATAGACCCACAAGAACGCTTGTTCCTCCAACATGCATGGTTGGCAATGGAAGATGCGGGATACACGCGCGATAGCCTGCAAGTGCCGCGTGAAAAACAGCAAAGTGGTCAAGTGGGTGTTTACGCTGGGGTGATGTACAGCGAATACCAGTTGATTGGTGCAGAGGCCAGCATGGGTGGCCAGCGCATGGGCTTCGCCAGCTCGCCTGCGAGTGTGGCGAACCGCGTGTCTTATGTTATGAATGTGCATGGGCCAAGCATGACGGTTGATACCATGTGTTCTTCGTCACTGACGGCTATTCACTTAGCATGTCAAGACTTGAAGTTAGGTCGTACCGACATGGCACTGGCTGGGGGGGTGAATGTCACCATTCATCCAAACAAATATCTGATGCTCAGTGCCGGTCAGTTTATCTCCAGTGATGGCCACTGCCAGAGCTTTGGAGAAGGCGGCGATGGCTATATTCCAGCTGAGGGCGTGGGAGTTGTACTACTAAAACTCTTATCTAAAGCGGAGGCTGATGGCGATGCCATTCACGGGGTGATCCGTGGCAGTGCATTGAATCACGGGGGTCATACCCGCGGTTACTCGGTCCCTAACCCGAATGCGCAAACTTGCGCGATTGAACAAGCGCTTGCAGATGCGCAAGTGGACCCGCGTCACATCAGTTATTTAGAAGCGCATGGCACTGGCACTAAGCTGGGCGACCCAATTGAAATCGCGGGTTTGAGCAAAGCATTTTATCGTGACCGAGCGCCACAACAAAGAGAGTCTGGCTACTGCTTAATTGGCTCTTCCAAGTCGAATATTGGTCATGGTGAGTCCGCTGCGGGGATTGCGGGTCTGTCTAAGGTGTTGCTACAAATGCGCCACCGTCAGATCGCACCTTCACTGCATTCACAACAACTCAATCAAAATATTGATTTTGAGCAAACGCCATTTGTGGTCAATCAACAGCTCGTGCCTTGGGAAGCCCCGATCATTGATGGTCGCAGTATCCCTCGCTTAGCGGGCCTATCATCATTTGGCGCAGGGGGCTCAAATGCCCATTTAATTATCGAAGAATATGTCGCTAAGGCGCAGCAACAAGCGTCTTCTGACCCTGTACTTGTGCCACTGTCAGCGCGCACATATGAACAATTACAAGCGCGTGTAAGCACATTACTGACGCACTTAGACTCGTCAGATGACGTGTCATTGCAGTCACTGGCCTATACCTTACAGTTGGGCCGTGAAGCAATGGACGAGAGAATGGCCATGGTGGTTGACTCGGTCGCGCAGCTGCAAGCGCAATTGCGTGCGTTCAGTCAGTGGCAAGTTGAAACCCCCTTGCCTGATGGCGTGTACTATGCGCAAGTTAAGGCGAGTCGTGCGGCTTTATCAGCACTGCGAGAAACGCAAAATGTGGCGCAGAATGTCGCGACTTGGCTACAAAATAAAGCGTTAGATAACCTCGCTGAGCTGTGGGTCAAAGGTCAAAAAGTCTCGTGGGATCAGTTATATCTAGGCACCAAAGTGCAGCGTATGCATCTACCGGTTTACCAGTTTGCACGTGAAAGATATTGGGTGGAACCCGATGCGCAATTAATGCCAGTTGCCATGCAGTCGGGCATTCACCCGCTGTTACAGATGAATACCTCGACATTACATGCCCATGGTTATCGCACCGAATTCAAAGGCACTGAGCCGTTTATTAGTACGGCGGGGACCGTACCGGCTGAGGTGTGTTTAGAAATGGCCAGAGCCGCCGTGGAATGCGGACTGGCATTGAAGCAAGAAGGGCAAAGTGTGACCTTGTCACAGCTCGCATGGGGTGCCCCGGTTACGGTGGCGGAGGGCGGACAATCGGTCTCTATTGATCTCTTTAACCTCCATGCCGAAGGCAGTGAGGTTGACTTTGAAATTTACAGCCAGACCCAAGATGCAGAGATTATACACTGTCAGGGTCATGGCCAGGTGCAATCTCAGCCGCTGCCAACGCTGGCGTTAAATACGCTGAAATCCAGCCTCGCGCCGCTGCCGATTGAGTTACCAAAAGGGGTCGTGGCAGTTGACCACGATGCCTCTGAACTGCTTATTGAGCTGGCTTTCCCTGAAAGCTTACAAAACAGCTTAGAAATCTATGCTATTCATCCGGAGGTGGTACGCACCAGCTTTGCGGTCATTGGACAATGGTTGGCACATCATGGTCTGCCATTATCAGCGTGGCAGCAGGCTTACCCGCAAGGGTTAGCGGCATTGCACGTTCACTTTGCCAGCAGCCAGAACATGGTGGTGCGGGTTAGTCGCACTGGGGATGCGCAAAACCTTGCGTTATCTTTGGCATTCTGCGACAGCCAAGGGCGTTGTTATCAGCAATGGGAAGAGCTACGTTTTGCCATGCCTGTGGCGACAAGCAATGTGACGGCCAAACTGGCAGAGCCAGAACCGTCGCGTGTGATGACATCGTCTGCGTCTACACCAGCACTGACTGAACCTGCACCCGCGCAATTAGAGACCATGACTGAAGTGCAGTGGCGCAGTGCTGCAGCGGCAGTCACTGCAACGGTCTCAACATCGCATGCACAGCCAAGTGACGTGCGCAGCAAGCCGAGCGACGTGGTGTTACAACCGATTGAGGCGGCCAACCTGACCAATGCGGCATCTTTGCATCGCCCAAGTTTCACTTTGGTGCCTGTGCACTCGGTGTATGCACCAGAGAGCCAAGCACCGTCACAAAGTGCGATGTTAGTGCGACTGTACCAGCTCGGTCAGGGCGTGTATCGCCTAGCGATGCAACAGGGCCAATTGGACGATGCATTGATTGAACAATTCAACCAAGCGCTGGATTATCTTGCTGCGCGCGACGATGTCAATGCGCTCTTAGTGAGCGGTGAAAGCGACACCTTCTTACAAGGGGCATGGGCATATCCTGGCGTTAAATCGCTCTATCAGCGTATCGTCAACTTTGCCGCGCCAACGATTGCGATGATGCAAGGAGATGCACTGGGTGCGGGCCTTTGTCTAGGGGCGCTATGTGACCAAATGGTATGTGCAGAAGCGTCGCGCTATGGCCTGTGGTCTACCGAGGCGTCTCGTGGCACCAATGCGGCTGAGCAAGCATTATGGGAGGCGCGCTTAGGGCGTGCTCAGGCGGCGGATCTCTTGTTTATGACCGATAACGCCAGTGGTGAACAGTGGCGTCGTAAAGGTTGGAGTTGCCCAGTGGTGGCGGCTGCAGATGTTGAGCGTACAGCGCGTGAATGGGCAGGTCACTTGGCCGGCAAATCCACCCATGCACTACAAACATTAAAAGCACATCTGACGGCGGCGCGTCGCGATTGGGTTGCGGCATTAACGGATGAAACCGAGATGCCACAGGGCAATGTCGCGATGAGCCTTCAGCCAGACAGAATCAGTGATGCAGACGCTCTGACGCTGCGTACTCAAGACACAACACTGTGGGTTGAGTTACATGCTGCCCCTGAACAATCACAAGTGGCAGCGCTAATAAAAGTACTTAACGAGGCGCAGGACGCAGGCTACAGCAGCTTAGTGCTCAGCAGTGCCCACACCACATTCCTACCTGAAGTGACGGCGAATGATAGTGCGCTAGAAGCGCTGATGGCACAGCTTGTGAGCTGCCCGATTTTAGTGGTGGCTGCCTTAACGGGCGACGCGCAGGGCCGCGCTTGGCTATTGGCGCAAAGTTGTGATGCCATCGTGTATAACCGCACGGCACAATACGGTGACAATGGTTTATGGCGCACGTCAGACCTTGCATTCCCCTTACTCTCGCTGCGTATCGGCGAGACGCTCAGTCAGCAATTGTTATTGGGGGCTGACACCTTTAGCGGAGACGCTCTGCCAAAAGGGGTACCACATTGGTATCTATGTGATGACGGCGACGTGATGGCGCAGGCGACGCGCTTGACGGCCACTTGGCAGCACATTGCTCGCCCTGAATGGCGCGCTGCATTGGCGCGTTGGAAGGGAGATGTTTGGACGCAACTCAGTGAGCAAAAAACGGCACTGAGCACGGCGTTACAGGCCACCGAGCAGCCTCGTGATACTGGTCAGACTGACATCACAGTTGGTCAAGATATCGTCTTGAACTCGAAGGTGATTAGTGCCACGGCGTATCCAAATGGGGTCGTTCAAATCACCATGGCAGATCGTCAAGTCAGAAACATGTTCTCCCCTGATTTTATCGCGGGGATGGATGAAGTGTTTGCGCATATTGCCGAGCACAACGAATACAAAGTGGTGGTACTCACAGGCTATAACCAGTACTTTGCCAGTGGGGGCACCAAAGAAACATTATTGGCAATTCAGCGCGGAGAAGTGAAGTTTACCGATGAGAAGGTATTCCAGTTACCGCTGAATTGTGATTTACCTGTGATAGCGGCGATGCAAGGGCATTCGGTAGGCGCAGGTTGGGCTTTGGGTATGTTTGCGGATGTGCCGGTATTCAGTGCTCAAAGTCACTATATCAGTCCTTATATGAATTATGGATTTACTCCAGGGGCGGGTTCGACACTGCTGCTTCCACGCAAACTGGGCCAAGACTTAGGCATAGATAGCCTGTTCAGTGGCCACGGCTATGAGGGCAGTGCGTTGAGCGCGCGCGGACTGGCATGCACTGTGGTACCGCGCCAAGACGTTATGTCGACGGCGATGACAATGGCACAGGCACTGAGCCAAGCCAGCCGCTCGCAGTTGATGGCATTGAAAGCACAGTGGCGTCAGCAACTGATGCCTGATTTAGCAGCGACCTACACCAGTGAGCTTGCGATGCATGAAGCCACATTTGTTGGACGCAGTGACACGCTGGCACTGATCGAATCGCTCTATGCCAATGAGACGCAAAGCGCAGCACCGCAGGCGACAGTTACGCAATCAGGTGCTCGTCCACAGGCGTCAGTGGCCGAGGTTATACAACAATTAAGCGTGATGTTGGCGACGGAACTACACATGGATCCACAAGAGTTGGATCCACAAGAACAGTTTGTCGACTTGGGCCTTGACTCCATCACGGGCGTCACTTGGGTACGCGCCATCAATGCCAAATATGGCCTAGAGATTGAAGCGACGCAGGTATACAACTACCCAACCTTGCAGGCATTCAGTGATTACGTCAGTGAGGTGGTGGCTCAGCATGCGCCGGCAACGGTGGAGCCTGCGGTATCCGCACCGGTCACAGCGACCCGTATAGCACCTGTCTCAAGCAGTGCTGTTACGCACACCTTGACGGCATTGCTGGCGGGTGAACTACACATGGGGGTAGAGGAACTAGACGAACACGAACAGTTTGTCGATTTGGGTCTAGATTCTATTACCGGTGTCACTTGGGTGAAGGCGATTAATGCCAAGTATGGTTTAGAGATCGAAGCGACTCAGGTATATAGCTACCCAACATTGCATGAATTCAGTGGCTACGTTAGCGACGTGATTGCGCAACAATCACCACAAGCGACAGACGTTGAGTCAACCGCTGTATCTGCCCCTGTGGTCGCGGCAACGCCTGTCTCTACACCTGCATCGGTATCGACGGAAGCGGTGGAAACACAACTTGCTGCACTGCTTGCCGCTGAGTTGCATATGACGGTTGAAGAGCTGGACGCAGAAGAACAGTTTGTCGACTTGGGCCTAGACTCAATCACCGGCGTGACTTGGGTGAAGGCCATCAATGCCCAATATGGCTTAGACATTGAAGCGACGCAGGTTTACAGTTATCCGACCCTACGTGCATTCAGTGACTATGTGAGTGGGTTCATTGCACCTCAGGAACCAGCAGCCGCGACACCATCTGCGGCGGCACCTGAGCAGGCGCCGCAAACTGAGACGCCTGCAATACGTCCAGACAGCAGTGCAGAGTATCGTCCTCAGTATCCAGTATTAAGTTCTTGGCGCTCGGCAGCGAAACCGATGGCAACGGGCAATATCATTCAACCCATTGCAATCATTGGTATGTCAGGCCAGTTTGCGGGTGCGGAAAATCTCACTCAATATTGGGAAGCCCTCGCCAGCGGACAAGATATGATCAAAGAAGTGCCGGAGGAGCGCTGGTCAAGCGAGCACTATTATCAGGCCAGTGACACACCGGTGAAGGGCAAAACCAATAGCAAATGGTTGGGGGCACTCACCAATTACGACACCTTTGACCCCTTGTTCTTTAACTTATCGCCTAAAGAAGCGATGAGTATGGATCCGCAACAGCGCTTATTCTTAGAGTCTTGTTGGAACAGTATTGAGGACGCAGGTTACGCACCTCAACAGCTGTCTGGCAGTCGTTGCGGCGTATTTGTTGGCTGCGCGAGTGCGGGTTACCAATTACAAGCAAGAGAGTTGCAAGTCAGTGCGCCAGGCTTTACCGGTGATGCAACCTCGATTTTGGCGGCGCGGATCGCATACTTTATGAATTTGCAGGGACCCTGTGTCTCAATCGATACCGCATGTTCATCTTCACTTGTGGCCATCTCGCAGGCGTGTGACAGCTTAACCAATGCCGACAGTGATATGGCGCTGGCAGGCGGCGTGTATGTCATGTCGGGCCCAGAATTACATCTTAAGTCTGCACAGGCTGGTATGCTGTCTCCTGATGGTCGTTGCTTTACCTTCGACCAACGTGCGAACGGTTTCGTGCCAGGTGAAGGTGTGGGTGTGGTGATGCTCAAGCGTTTGCGAGATGCCCAGCAAGATGGGGACAACATCCATGCTGTACTGCAGGGGTGGGGGGTGAATCAAGATGGTAAAACCAACGGTATCACAGCACCGAGCGCGCAGTCACAAAGTCGTCTGGAGCGCAGTGTTTACGACAAATTTGCCATAGACCCTGAAGAGATCCAGCTAGTTGAAGCGCATGGTACGGGCACGCCTTTGGGTGACCCAATTGAGGTTGAAGGTCTGAAAACCGCGTTTAAAGCCTATACGGATCGCGAAGCTTTCTGTGCACTGGGGTCGGTGAAAAGTAACATCGGCCACTGTCTGGCAGCGGCAGGTGTGGCCGGGGTCATCAAGGTTGTACTGGCACTGAAACACCGTCAGCTACCGCCAACCCTTCACGTTGAACAGGTCAATGAACATGTTTCACTGAAAGGCAGCCCATTCTACATTAATGATCGCTTACAACCTTGGGAAGTGAATGATGGACAGCGCCGTCAAGGGGTGGTCAGTTCATTTGGATTCAGTGGGACGAATGCACACATGGTGGTTGCTGAACCACCAAAAGACAATGATAAACGTCAACCCTCAGAGGGAGCGACGGGGATTGCCAAAGTGATCCCATTATCGGCGAAAACGCCAGAACAATTAACACAGCGCGCCAGTGATCTCGCTGCGCACTTATCCGGCAAAGATCATGTCGCTTCGCTAACGCGTTTGGCTTATACACTACAAACTGGCCGTGAAGAGATGAACGAGCGACTGTGTATTTATACCGACTCTATCTCGGGCTTGGTGGCGCAGTTAAACCGTTATGTCGCGGCAGACAAAGACCGTGATGGTAATTTGGGACAACAAAAAGCCGCTTTAGAAGCTGAGGGGATATTCCGTGAGCGTGTTGGCGCGCACAAAGAGGGTATTCAGCTTATTAGCCAAGATGCCCAAGTTAAACAGACACTGATTGAACAATGGCTGCGCACTGAGCAATTTTTGACCATTGCACACATGTGGAGTAAGGGCCTGAGCCTGAACTGGTTAAGCATGTATGAGGCGCAGCAGCCGCAACGAGTGAGTTTACCGACTTACCCATTTGGCAAAGAACGCTTCTGGTTTAAAGCGCCAGCGGTGAACCATATTGCGGAAACCATCTTGACAGAGCGTGCAGATTATATTCACCCGCTGCTGCAGCAAAATATCTCAAAATTGGGCTTGCAAGCGTACAGCACTAAGCTGCAACTAGACGATGCGCAAATCCAAAAAGCGTTGGGGATGAATACACCAAGCTCGATTGATAAACATCTCCCTAAGATCTACGCAGAGATGGCGAGATTGGCGGTTTTAGATGCCTACAATGGCGGCGACCGTGAGCAGTGGATTGAATTATATGATGTGCATTGGGTCGCGATGGGGGACCAAGCAAGCGATCAGCTAGAGTTACAGATTGCCCTATTTAACCAACAGCAACAGACGCTAGAATTTGAAGTGTTCTATGTGGCGGAATCTGGCAAAGAAGTCACCCTATGTCATGGTTATGCCAGAGTGATTGAGCAAGCGGTTCAGAGCCAATTGAACCTTGAGTCGATTAGCTCGGCGGTGAAGAGTGACAACTCAGGCCTTCAGCTGTTTGAAAAATTGGATGTCTTACCAGATGACGATCAGCGTTATCCTTCCAAGTTAGCAGTGCTGGGCTTAATGTCTGACAGTATGAATGCTTCAGCAAGGTTACTTGGCCTAGACGCAAATGTTGTCTCCCCGACTATGATTGAATCCTTTGTGGTGTCAGGTGAGCAACTGTCTGCGCAAAGTGAGCTGTATGTCCATGCGCAGATATTTGAGGAAAAGTATGTTTATGTAGACATTTTATTGTTCCAAAACGACGGTTCACTCTTTGCTAAACTCACAGGGTTACACTTCAATGTCAGCCGAGTGGTGGTAGACAATAACAATATGGCGGTGAGTCAGCCGGTTAGTTTTACGCAAGAAACGACACCGCAACTGAGCGCACCACAGCAGCAAGTGGATCGCACCGAGTTAGGTCAGTATCTGACTGCTAGCCTAGCCCAAGCGTTGTATCTAGATGAGACGCAAATCGACCCTGATACGCAGTTCACTGAGCTAGGTGTTGATTCTATCATTGCTGTGGAGTGGGTGGCGTCAGTGAATAAGCGCTATCACACCGATATTTTAGTGACCACGTTCTATCAATATCCAACGCTCAATCAGCTTGCGGATTATGTCGCGGGTCTACTGGGTGAGGTGGTCACGGAGCCAGCGCCGGCGCAGCCGAAAGTGGTGACTGAGCAAACGCCAATACAACCAGTTGTCGAGATCACGACACAGCCGGATAAAGAGTCAACGGTACAGTATTTAATCGCGAGTTTGGCCGAGGCGCTATATCTAGATGAAGCGCAAATTGATGTGGATACTCAGTTTACGGAGCTAGGCGTCGACTCAATCATCGCGGTTGAGTGGGTGAGTGCGGTGAATAAGCACTTTGATACCAATGTGTTGGTGACCACTTTCTATCAATACCCGACCATCAATAAATTGGCCGACTATGTGGCTGAACTGGTTGGCAATACGAAAGTTCAGGTCAATGTCATCCCGTCGACACCAACGGTTGCTGAGCAGCCAGTGGCGCAACCTGCGGAGCAACCAGCCGAGGAGATACCAGGGCAAATAGACACAACCACCATGGTACAGTACCTGACGGCGAGTTTGGCCGAAGCGCTCTACCTAGACTATGCACAGATAGATCCGGATACTCAGTTCACGGAACTGGGCGTCGACTCAATCATCGCGGTTGAGTGGGTGAGTGCGGTGAATAAACACTTTGCGACCGAGGTGTTGGTCACGACGTTCTACCAGTATCCGTCTATCAATAAATTAGCGGATTATATTGCGCGTCAGACAGCGGATAAAGCCGCCCAACCAAGCGCGCTACAGTCCGCTGTGGTTTCTGAGCGTGCGGCCACGGTTATCGAACAGGCGCCAGCGGTTGCACAACCGGTGCAACAAGCGGGCGATATTACCACGATGATACAGTACTTGACGGCGAGCTTAGCGGAAGCGCTGTATCTTGATGAAGCACAAATCGACTCGGATACGCAGTTTACGGAACTGGGCGTTGACTCCATCATTGCCGTTGAATGGGTCACTGCGGTGAATAGGCACTTCAATACCGAGGTGCTCGTCACCACGTTCTATCAGTATCCCACGATCAGCAAACTGGCGGACTATATTGCGAGCCAAATGCCAAGTACGACCGCGCAAACGAGCGCAGCGACACCGGTTGCACAAACGAGTCAACCTATTACAACGCCTGCTGCGACGTTAGTGCATGATGACAAAGCCACCATGATGCAGTATTTGACTGCGAGCTTGGCTGATGCATTATACCTTGATGAGGCACAGATTGACCCTGATACGCAGTTTACTGAATTGGGGGTTGACTCTATTATTGCGGTCGAGTGGGTCGCCGCGGTGAACAGACAATATGGCACCGATATTTTGGTAACCACGTTCTACCAGTATCCGACTATCGCGCAGTTGGCCACTTACCTAGCCACTCGCACGGCCAGTGAGCCAAGTGTGGCACCGTCTGAGCCTGCGCCTGTGGCAGCAAAGAATACCGAGACACCGGTCTCCAACACCCCCGTCACGGCGACACCGTCTGTGGCGTCGACGATGACGATGGAGGCGTTACAAAGTGATCTGAAGGCCAGCCTTGCGGATGCCTTATACCTAGAGGAAGACAGTCTCGACAATGACGTTGAGTTCGCTGATTTCGGTGTGGACTCCATCATTGCAGTTGAATGGGTCAGTGCCATCAATAGAAAATATGGCACCAATATTTTGGTTACGACTTTCTATCAGTTCCCATCTATTAGTAAGTTGGCTCCATTCATTTGGGGTGAAATAAACAAAAATAGCCCGGTTGCGCAGTCACCCCGTGCGGTGGAAACGCCAAAGGCAGCCTCACCGGCTGTATCGCAAAGCGCGACGGCGCAAAGCGGTGAAACAAAGAAAATTGCCTTTGTGGTGAATCAACCGGACGGCGAACAAGTGTTGATTGCCAGACGTCATAAACAGTGTCAACCAGCGGCGCTGCTAGGCGATGAACGCGCACACTTATCGCTGTTAGAACCAGTTGCAATCATCGGTATGGCAGGACAATTCCCGCAAGCCAATGACATTGCGCAATTCTGGGATAACATCGCCGAAAGCCGTGATTGTATTACGGAAGTACCAAACGAGCGCTGGCGTGTTGCTGAGTTCTATCAACACAGTGACAACCCAGTGGAAGGCAAAGCCAATAGCAAGTGGATGGGTGAGCTGATTGATGCGGATAAGTTCGACCCACTGTTCTTCAATATTTCACCCAGTGAAGCCGAGGTTATCGATCCACAGCAACGTCTGTTCTTGCAAAATTGTTGGCATACCATTGAGCATGCTGGTTACGATGCCAGTGAGTTAGCGGGTAGCAAGTGTGGGGTCTTTGTTGGATGTGGACCGGGCGATTACTTGCAGTTTATCGGTGATGCGAAGCACAGTGCCCAAGCGCTGACTGGCGGTGCAACGTCGATACTGGCTGCACGCATCGCTTACCACCTTGACTTGCAAGGGCCGTGTGTCTCGATTGACACCGCATGTTCTTCTTCTTTGGTGGCGATTGCCAACGCATGTGACAGCTTAGATAACGGCAGCAGTGACATTGCCCTAGCGGGCGGAGTGTGCGTTATGTCTGGTCCGTCAATGCATATCATGACGTCACAGTCGGGCATGTTGTCTACCGATGGTAAATGTTACACCTTTGATGACCGAGCGAATGGGTTCGTACCTGGCGAAGGCGTCGGTGTGGTGATGCTCAAACGTTTGTCTGATGCCGAGCAAAGCAACGATACTATCCACGCCGTCATTAAAGGGTGGGGCGTGAACCAAGATGGTAAAACCAACGGTATTACCGCGCCAAACCCAGAGTCGCAAACGCGCTTGCAACAGGACATCTATCGCAGATTTGCCATTAATCCTGAACAGATCCAACTGATCGAGGCACATGGCACAGGTACTAAGTTAGGTGACCCAGTTGAGATAGAGGGCCTAAAACAAACATTCTGTGGTGTGACGGGTCAAGCTGCGTCGTGTGCATTGGGCTCGGTGAAAAGTAATATTGGTCACACCTTGGCGGCCGCGGGTGTTGCTGGGGTCATCAAATTGACCATGGCTATCAAGCATCAACAGTTGCCACCGACTATCAACTATGAAAAGCAAAACAGCCATATTCACCTAGAGGGGACGCCGTTCTTTGTCAATGACAAGCTACAGGCATGGTCAACACCTAAGCATCACACTAGACATGCGGCGGTGAGCTCCTTCGGCTTTAGTGGCACCAATGCGCACTTGGTGGTGGCAGAGCATACTGGCGCAGCGGCTAAACAGGTTGCACAGCAGCAGCTGGTGAACAGCAGTGCCATGAATACGATTGTGCTGTCAGCGAGAACCAAGGAACAGCTCCGCCAAAAGGCCGGTGACCTACTGCAAATATTGCAAAGCGACACCGCGCCAAGTCTGGCTGACATCGCCTATACGTTACAAGTGGGTCGTGCGGCGATGGAAGAGAGATTGGCGCTGATGGTCGTATCCAAACAGCAGTTAATCGAGAAGCTAACGGTCTTTGTACAAGGTAAAAACAGTGTGCCTGGCGTGTTCTTCGGTCAGGTTGCGAGAAACAAAGAGTCGCTCTCTGTTTTGAATTCCGATGAGGATACGAAAGCCCTTATCCAACAGTGGATAACGAATAACAAGCTACACAAGTTACTCGCATTGTGGGTGAAGGGCTTGGTCTTCGATTGGAATGAACTGTATGGCAATAAAAAGTATGCCCGTTGTCAGTTGCCGCTTTATCCATTTGCGAAAGAGCGTTATTGGCTTGCCAATACCAAGCAAGAAGTCGACGTGCAGCAAAGTGGTGGACAAATCGAGGTACTGCACCCGTTATTGCATACCAACGCCTCTGATTTCTATCAGCAACGCTATCAGACCTGTTTCTCTGGTGATGAGTTCTATTTGACTGACCACCTGTTGCAGCAAGGTATTGCGCCGAGCAAGAAGTTACTGCCTGGCGTGGCATATCTAGAGATGGCGAGAGCGGGCTTGGCTGACGCCTTGAGATCTGATAGTGAGGACTGTGGGTTCGCCTTTGAAAATATTGTGTGGCTCAACCCGGTAATTTACGGAGAAACCAATGCGGTCTCGCTTGAACTTTCTGCATCAGAGTCGCATGGTGAGACCGTCTTCAAGTTTGAAATTGTCAGTGATAAGGACGGACAGCGTCAGCTTCACTGTGAGGGTATGATCCGTGTGATTGACAGACCTGATGACTTAAATGTTGATTTAATCGCCATTCAGAGTCGTGTAAATAAGGTTTTCAAAGCACCGCAAGAATTCTATCAAGACTTTGCCAGCCGTGGCCTGTGCTATGGTCCGGCACACCAGCCTGTTAAATTTATCAAGATGGCAGGAAATGAAGTATTTGCTAGTTTGGAGCTGCCAGAGGACCTATTAGATGGGCACAACCAATATCAAATACATCCGGCCATGATGGATGGTGCACTGCAAACATGTGCAGCACTGCTTAATGGCGATGACACTGATAGCAAAGCACCGGCATTACCTTTTGCCATCGATAGCTTCTGGTATTACAACAGCTGTAAACCGCAAATGTATGTTCTGGTAACCCCAGAGCAGAGCGGAGAAAGCAAATCTGCGTTTACGAAGTTTAATATCGAGCTATTTGATGACCAAGGTACTGTATGCGCTGAGATTAAGGGGTTCTCCGTTCGTGAAAAATTTGAAGAAAAAGATGTACTTACAGCTGATGACAACAATGAGTTTAATAACGATAACCAGCACTCGTTCAATGAAGGCTTTTACGAAGACCTTCTTGCACGAATCGAAAATCAAGATATCTCGGTTGAAGATGCAGTCGAATTGGAATAGTACGTATTATGAAAGGATTAGAAGAAATTTACCGCCGCCTCTCTGTTGGGGAGTTGAGCAGAGAGCAAGCGCTTCAGGAGATCCGATTATTTAAAGCGAAAGAACTCGAAAGTAGCACGTTGTTAGCGACGCCGAGTTGGGAAACTGAAGAAGTGAACTTGGGTGACAGTGACAAAGAGCGGGATCATATCTCTTTGTCGCGCACAGTCATCACGAATGTAGCGTTGCCTCTTACCGGAAGTCATTCCGGTGGGGTAACCTATCATCAGGTCACATTGGACGAAAATAAAGACGTTTCGCAAAAGTGGATGGATTTTACGCTCGGCTGCTTTGCAGAGATCAAACGTCTCTTAGTTGCCAAGCCTAAGTCGCCTTTGTTTGTGCAGGTCGTGATTGCCTGCACTGGCAATGATGAAGCGTGTGCCGGGATTGCGGGGTTGCTTAAAGCAGCGGCCCTCGAAAACCCTTTGTTTTTTGGCCAATTGATTTTAGTTGAAGATCTCAGTCCTAGGGAAGTCGCCACAGTCGTTGAAGACGAGGCACATATTCGCAAGGATATTTTAGTCAAGTATTCAGCACACAAGCGTGCAGTTTTTCGTTGGCAAACACTATCGAATGAACGACTGCAACAACCTTTAAAGCACAAAGCCATCAAAGAAGGTGGTGTGTATTTGATCAGTGGCGGCGGCGGTGGACTCGGCAAGATGTTAGCCGAAGAAATCATCGCCCAGTCACCTACCGCGACCTTAGTATTACTGGGTCGCTCGTCGCTTTCTGAGGCGCAAAAAAATGCGTTAAGCGACATGGCGCCCAAGGGGCAAGTACGTTACGAAGCCATCGATGTTTGTGATGGCCCAGCAGTGGCGCAATTGGTAGAGCACATTGTGCAACAGTATGGCCAACTCAATGGCATTGTTCACTGTGCAGGCGTCCTGGTCGATAATTTCATTATCAGTAAAAGCGAAGCCGAATTTGAGCGCGTGATGGCGCCTAAAGTCCAAGGTGTGATCAATTTAGATCGCGCCAGTCAGCAAGCAACGCTCGACTTCTTCGCGATTTTCTCCTCCGGTGCTGCGGTGGTTGGCAATGTTGGTCAATCTGACTATGCCACTGCCAATGGCTTTGCCGATCACTTTGCATTGTTCAGAAATACGCTCGTGGCAAAAAATCAGCGTCACGGTCACACCCTGTCAATCAACTGGCCCTACTGGCAAGAAGGTGGCATGGTCTTGACTGCGGATGAGCAGAGTCGTTTGCAAAGCTTTACTGGCATGACCTCGTTAAGTACAGAGCTAGGCATGACCTTGTTTCATCGCCTCTTGCACACCGACCTGACTCAGGTGCTCGTAGTATCTGGCAACAGCGCGGAGCTTAAAGCGCGACTCAAACCCCATGAAATTAACTTAATTCAACTGCCTGAAGCCCTTGCTGGCACCGTATCGGGCAGTGCGACTGAGGCGCTGGT
The DNA here is from genome assembly GCF_001696455.1 of Pseudoalteromonas luteoviolacea. GTDB lineage: Bacteria > Pseudomonadota > Gammaproteobacteria > Enterobacterales > Alteromonadaceae > Pseudoalteromonas > Pseudoalteromonas luteoviolacea_C. Next base: position 46,688 of record NZ_MAUJ01000012.1, on the reverse strand, counting down.
AAACACCGCTGCGGTTGCACAAGCGGCGACACATCAAACGCAGAGCACACCTCATCAAGATCTCCCGACACAAGTGAGTCGCTATTTGCAAGCATGCTTGTCTCGGGTGCTGAAAATTCCGGCGGTTGATATTGCGACAAATACACCATTAGATAAATACGGCATCGATTCCATTGTTGCAATGAAATTGATCGACAGCTTAGAGGAGGATTTTGGCTCGCTTGCCAAAACCTTATTCTTTGAGTACGGCACGCTAGAAGAGTTGGCTGAATACTTTATCGACTCTCATTTAGCGGCCGTTGAAAACATGTTTAAGCGCGAGGAAAAACCGCTTAAACCCGCTGCGAACGAGACTCGCGGTGGTCAAGTAAAGACACCTGCTAAGGTGCGTGAACAGCATGCTAAACCACGTAAATTCAAACCCAGCCTCAGATTTAAACAATCACCGTCGCGCGCGACGGCGCAAGCAGCGGACATACCTGCTAGCGCAGAATCCATTAAAACTGTTGCGCAGCCAGCGGCGATGACGCCGAACAATGCACACACGCTGACAGATCAAGTCGCTGATAGACAGCGCGAGCACAAATTAAATACCCCCATTGCTATTATCGGTATGAGCGGCCGTTATCCGGAGTCTCCGGATCTGGCGCAATACTGGGATAATTTGGCGATGGGTCGTGATTGTGTGCGAGAAGTGCCTAAATCTCGGTGGGATTGGCGCGAGTACTACAGTGAAGACCGCACCGTGGCAGGCCATCATTACAGTAAATGGGGTGGCTTCATTGAAGGGGTTGATGAATTTGACCCGCGTTTCTTTAACATTTCACCTAAAGAAGCAATGACGCTTGACCCTCAGGAAAGACTGTTTTTACAGCATGCTTGGATGGCGATGGAAGACGCCGGTTACACCCGAGATAGCCTACAGATCCCAAGAGAAAAACAACAAAGTGGACAAGTAGGTGTATACGCTGGGGTGATGTATAGCGAGTATCAAATGCTGGGTGCAGAGGCGAGTATGCGTGGCCAGCGTATGGGCTTTGCCAATACGCCAGCAAGTATTGCTAACCGTGTATCGTATGTATTAAACACCCACGGGCCGAGCATGACGGTAGACACCATGTGCTCCTCGTCGTTGACGGCCATTCATTTGGCTTGCCAAGACCTCAAGATGGGTCGCACTGATATGGCACTGGCAGGCGGTGTGAATATCACCATTCACCCAAACAAGTATTTGATGCTGAGCGGCGGTCAATTTATATCCAGTGACGGCCACTGCCAAAGCTTTGGTGAAGGGGGGGATGGCTATATCCCAGGTGAAGGCGTGGGCGTGGTGGTCTTAAAACTGTTAGATCAGGCTGAAGCGGATGGTGACGCGATTCATGGCGTGATCCGCGGCAGTGCCTTGAACCATGGGGGTCGTACAAATGGTTACTCGGTCCCGAATCCGAACGCCCAGGCATGTGCCATCGAACAAGCACTGGCTGACGCAAAGGTCGATCCGCGACACATTGGTTATATTGAAGCGCATGGCACGGGCACCAAGCTGGGTGATCCCATTGAGATAGCTGGCTTAAGTAAAGCATTTTACCGCGGTGTCGAACGTGTCGAGCGCCAGACAGGGTATTGTTTAATCGGTTCAGCTAAATCGAATATCGGTCACGGTGAAGCCGCGGCAGGTGTGGCTGGCCTTGCTAAGGTGCTGCTGCAAATGCGCCACCGTCAGATTGTGCCTTCGTTACACTCCAAACAATTAAATCCAAATATTGATTTCAACGAGACGCCATTTATTGTCAACCAAACCCTAGTACCGTGGCAGGCACCGGTTGCAGATGGACGCACATTACCGCGTCTAGCGGGGATCTCTTCCTTTGGCGCTGGCGGGTCAAACGCCCATTTAATCGTCGAAGAATATATTGCACCAACGCGTCAAGCGACATCGTATGACAAGGTGATCGTGCCATTATCAGCACGTACGCTGGGGCAACTGAAGGGCCGTATCAAAGCGCTGTCTGCCCATTTAGAAACGCTAGACAATGATGAACTGACGTCACTGGCATACACGCTACAAGTGGGTCGTGAAGCGATGGACGAGCGGGTGTGTTTCGTGGTTGACTCGGTGGCACAACTGCAAGCCGGATTGCTGGCGCTGAGTCTATGGCAACGGGGTGAACCTCTGCCTGGGGGGGTCTTCTATGGCCAAGTAAAAGCCGAGCGTGAAGCCTTGGCGGCCTTAAGAGACTCACAAGATTTAACTCAGCGTGTCAGTGATTGGCTGGGAGATCAGCAATTGACTCAACTCGGTGAAGTGTGGGTTAAGGGTCAAGCAGTTGCATGGCATGAACTCTATCAAGGGGTGATGCCTGCGCGCATGCATCTACCTGTCTACCCATTTGCTAAAGAGCGTTACTGGGTTGAGATCGATGATAACGCCGTCATCCAACACACAGTTAAAGCTGCCGATGGGCACCCGTTATTGCAGGTGAATACATCGACGGTCAAAGAACATAGCTATCGCACCCACTTTAGTGGCACAGAGTCATTCATTACCCGTCAAGAATCCGTAGCAAGCGTCCCTGAAACGGTCTGCTTAGAGATGGCCCGAGTAGCGGTTGAGCAAGGCTTGGCAGTGGATAACGACGCCAAGGGGGTGATCTTATCCGAATTGGTATGGGGGGCGCCCATTATTGTCCCAGCTGGGGGCAAGTCGGTTTCCATCAGTTTATTTAATCCACACCACGATGACAGCCAAATTGAATTTGAAATATACAGCCAAGATGATGCGGGTGAAGTGATCCATTGTCAGGGTCGCGGTCAGGTACAGTCACTGCCGGCGGCGCAACCTGTGGCTGGCATCAAAGCTGGCCTGTCAGCACTGCCAGTCACTTTACCCAAGGGGGTGACTGCGGTGAGTCATGATGCATCACAGCTATTAATTGAATTCGCTTTACCATCACAGTTAGCGCCTAGCCTCGCTGTGTATAGTATTCATCCTGAGGTGGTCGATACGTGCTTTACCGTGATCGGCCAGTGGTTAGCGGCCCATGATTTACCGATTTCAGTATGGCACGCTGCCTATCCACAGGCACTGTCATCGCTCGCTGTACAGAGCGCCAATGGCAACGATATCGTGGTGCATGTTCGCCGCAATCAAGAGACACAGAATTTAGCTTTATCCTTGCGTTTTTGTGATGTACAAGGACGCTGTTATCAGCATTGGGATAGCCTTCATTTTGCCACGCCTGAGCGATCAGAAAGTAATTTAGCTGAGCGCGACATCGCCGTGGCAAAAGTGCAGCATATGCCGCAAACGCATACCACCGTGTCAGCGGCACCTCAACCAGGCGCGACACGGATGCAAGCTGCAGCGATGGAACAGCGTGCGCCAGTACAACTGAATGTCATGCGTGAAGTGCCCCTGCCGGTCGTGGCACCCAGTGCGGATGCATCCTGTATGGATGCATCCTCGGTGCCGGCTACAACGGTGAGCAAGCCAAACAATGTGGTGCTTAAAGCATTAGAGCAGGCGACATTCGCCGCAGGCGCGCCACTGGATCGCCCACGCTTTAGTTTGGTACAGCCAAGTGCGTTACTGAACTTGGCGAAGGCCCCCCAGCAAGCGCGTACAGGGTTATCAAGCGAAACGCCTTTAGTGCGACTATATGAGTTCGGCCATGGGGTATATCGTCTCACACTACAAAGCGGTCAGTTAAGTGAGGCTTTAGTCTTGGAGATGGTGGCGGCGCTAGATTACTTGTCAGATCGCGATGACGTGAACACCTTACTGCTGTGTGGTGGCGATGACACCTTCCTTGTCGGACAGTGGAATAACCCATCGGTTAAAGCGCTTTATCAACGGGTAGTGGCATTTTCTGCGCCAATCATTGCGGTCTTGGCAGGCGATGCCAAAGGTGCAGGTCTTTGCTTAGCGGCTTTATGTGACCAAATGATCTGTAATGAAGCAGCTCAGTATGGTTTATGGCTTGACAATGAACCGCGCACTATCGGGATGACCGAGCAATCGCTTTGGCGCGATAGATTTGGCCACACATTGGCCGCTGATCTGTTATTTATGACGGCATCGGCAAGCGGAGCAACGTGGCAACGCAAAGGTTGGCGTTGTCCAGTCGTGCCAGCAGCACAGGTAGAGACACACGCTAAAGACTGGGCAAGTCATTTAGCCAGCAAATCAGCCCATGCACTACAAACCTTAAAAGGACATCTGGCGATGTCACGCCAAACTTGGCTTGATGCGCTGGCTGAGCCGTCGAATAAGACGCACAGCAGCGATGCACAACATTCCGTAGGTAAAGTGTCTAATGGCGAGGGGGTGTCACTGCGTGAAGCTGGACGTACCCTGTATGTCGAATTGGCCGAAGCACCCGCTGATTCTCAAGTTGCGGTGTTGATTGACACCATTCATGGGGCGGTGGATAGCGGTTATTCAAGTATGGTCATTAGCAGCCAAGACGCTGCATTTCTGCCAGCCATCACGGCCAACGACACCGCACTCGATGACTTAATCGCAGCGTTGAGCAGTAGCCCGTTGCTTGTGGTTGCGGCCTTAACCGAACAGGCGCAAGGGCGCGCTTGGTTGGTGGCACAAAGTTGTGATGCTGTGGTGTATAGTCGCAGCGGTCAATATGGTGATAAGGGGGACTGGACAACCTCAGACATGGCTTTCCCACTGCTCAGGCAGCGTGTTGGTGAAACCCTGAGCCAACAACTCTTATTGCGTGATGACACGCTAGGTGGCGCGCAATTACCGTCAGGCATTGCACACTGGTATGTGTGTGAGCAAGATGACGTGATGACGATGGCAAGTCAATTGACACAAGCTTGGCAGACAGTTTGCCCGACTTCACTGGGTGAGTGGAAAGCGGCAGCTTGGGCGCAACTGAATGAACAACAGCAGCAACTAAGCAAAGCAAGTGGTTCAGATTTACCTGACAGCAATGTGCCGATCGCCGAGGCCAAAGAGACCATTGCGCTGAAATCAAAGGTGATTGGTGCAACAGCCTATCCCAATGGGGTGGTGGAAGTCTCGATGAGAGACCGTGATGCAAAGAATATGTTCTCGCCAGATTTTGTCGCAGGCATGGAAGAAGCATTTGCACATATTGCACAGCGTACAGATTATAAAGTGGTGGTGCTGACCGGTTACGACCACTATTTTGCCAGCGGGGGAACCAAAGACTCGCTGTTGGCTATCCAGCGTGGCGACGCGAAATTTACCGACATCACCGTATTCCAGTTACCACTTAATTGCGATCTGCCGGTTATTGCGGCGATGCAAGGGCACGCCATTGGTGCCGGATGGGCGCTGGGGATGTTTTCTGATGTCACGATTTTTAGTGAAGAGAGTCACTATATTAGCCCGTATATGAACTATGGTTTTACGCCAGGTGCGGGATCAACGCTATTACTGCCTTATAAATTGGGACAAGATCTGGGCATGGACAGCCTATTCAGTGGTCAGGGGTATCAAGGCAGTGCGCTGCAAGCCAGAGGCTTGGCTTGTCCGGTACTACCGCGCCAAGATGTGGTCGCTACAGCGATGGCATGGGCGGGCGAGTTGAGCAAAGCAAGTCGCGCACAACTGATGGCATTAAAAGCACAGTGGCGCGCGCCTTTATTACCACAGCTTGAAGGAACCTACGCCAGTGAGTTGGCGATGCATGAAGCGACCTTTGTGGGACGTAGCGATACACTGGCACAGATCCAAGCACAGTTTGCGAGTAAATCACTTAACCAAGATAACCCATCAAGCGAGTTACAGACTCCCTTAATTCAGGATGCCGAAGCCGTGCCTAGCGCGCCAGCGCTATTACAACAATTAAAAACCATGTTGGCGCAGGAACTGCGTATGCGTCCTGAAGAGTTAGACGTGAAAGAACAGTTTGTCGACTTGGGCTTGGACTCCATCACTGGTGTCACTTGGGTGCGTGCCATCAACGCCCAATATCAACTAGATATTGAGGCAACACAGGTGTACAGCTACCCGACATTACAAGCGTTCAGTGACTATGTAGGTGAGTGTCTGAGCACCCGTATGCCAATGGCAAACGGTATGACGACAGGGGCCAGTGAGGCGGCTGAGTTGCCTGCCTCTGATCAATCTTGGGCACCGTCGTTATCGAGTGCAGCGTTAACACAGCAACTGACGGCGATGTTGGCAAAAGAGCTACGCATGCGCGCGGATGAACTGGACGTCAATGAACAATTTGTCGATTTAGGCCTAGATTCAATCACTGGGGTGACTTGGGTACGTGCCATTAATGCCAAGTATCAATTAGATATTGAGGCAACACAGGTATACAGCTACCCGACCTTACAGGCTTTCAGTGACTATGTCAGCGACATGATAGCGGCGCCCGCTGAAGTATCAGCACAGGCCGTTGTCACCACACAAGCGCAGCCTCAGGTACAGGTTACATCGATCTCAACATCTGAGATAAGAGCACAGTTGAGCACCTTGTTGGCTGCTGAGTTACGTATCAACCCAACAGAACTGGATGCGACCGAGCAATTTGTCGATCTAGGGTTAGACTCCATTACGGGGGTCACTTGGGTGCGTGCGATCAATGCCAAATATCAGCTAGATATCGAGGCGACAGAGGTGTATAGCTACCCGACCCTACAGGCTTTTAGTGAGTTTGTCAGTGGCCTGATCGCCCCGCAATTAACCGCTCAGCAACCTATGACTCAGCCAGTGACTGCGCACCAAACGCATTCCACGACAGCAGTAAAACAACAACTCATCGCTATGCTGGCGACAGAGCTGCGCATTCATGCTGCCGAGTTGGATGAGAACGAACAGTTTGTTGATCTGGGGTTAGACTCCATAACCGGAGTCACCTGGGTCCGTGCAATCAACGCCCAATATCAGCTAGATATTGAGGCAACACAAATTTATAGCTACCCGACGTTGCGCGCGTTTGCCGAGCATGTCTGTGGCCTTATTGCAGCGCATGGGCCGTCAGCTGAGGTGGCCCCCGTGGTCGTGAAGGCTGGTTCAGAGGCGAGTGATACGACGTCTTTTGCAGTACACTATGCAACCAGCCGAACAGTGCTAACATCTCGTCGTGCCGTGACCAAACCGGTGGCAAACAGTGTCATAGAGCCGATCGCGATTATCGGTATGTCTGGTCAGTTTGCAGCCACAGAAAACTTGACGCAATACTGGCACGCTTTGGCTGAGGGTCAAGATCTGATCCAAGAGGTGCCCGAAGAACGTTGGTCTACACGTCAATTCTATGAAGCAAATGAAACGCCTAAAGAGGGTAAAACCAATAGCAAATGGCTCGGGGCGCTCACCAATTACGATACCTTTGATCCGCTATTTTTTAATCTATCACCAAATGAAGCGAAAAGTATGGATCCCCAACAGCGACTCTTCCTTGAGGCGTGTTGGAACAGCATCGAAGATGCGGGATATGCACCACAGCAACTATCGGGCAGTCGTTGCGGCGTGTTCGTAGGCTGTGCCGGTGCAGGCTATCAATTGCACTCGCGTGAATTACAACTCAGCGCGCAAGGCTTTACCGGCGACGCTATGTCCATTTTGGCGGCCCGTATTGCCTATTTCCTAAATTTACAGGGGCCATGTATATCACTTGATACCGCATGTTCTTCTTCGTTGGTTGCGATTTCTCAAGCCTGTGACAGCCTACAACTACGAGACAGTGATGTGGCATTAGCAGGAGGGGTGTATGTGATGTCTGGTCCTGAGCTGCACGTTAAATCGGCACAGGCGGGCATGTTATCACCGGATGGTCGATGCTATACCTTCGATCAGCGAGCCAATGGCTTTGTCCCAGGTGAAGGCGTCGGCGCGGTGATGCTGAAACGTTTGAGTGATGCACAGCGAGATGGCGATAGCATTCATGCGCTATTAAAAGGTTGGGGTATCAACCAAGATGGTAAAACCAATGGTATCACAGCACCAAGTGCCCAATCGCAAAGCCGCTTAGAGCGCAGCGTGTACGATAAATTCGGCATAGATCCAGAACAAATTCAATTGGTCGAAGCCCATGGCACCGGGACGCCTTTAGGCGACCCGATTGAAGTAGAAGGCTTGAAAGCCGCGTTCAAAGCATATACCGCCCGTGAGGCCTATTGTGCATTGGGTTCGGTGAAAAGTAACATTGGCCACTGCTTGGCTGCGGCAGGTGTCGCTGGGGTACTCAAAGTCATCTTAGCGCTGAAACACCGTCAGTTGCCACCGACCTTGCATGTTGAGCAAGTGAATGAACATGTCTCACTCAAAGGCAGCCCGTTTTACATCAATGACGCGTTGCAGCCGTGGCAAGTTGCCGAAGGTCAGCGTCGTCATGCCGTGGTGAGTTCATTTGGATTCAGTGGTACCAATGCTCACCTCGTGTTAGGAGAAGCGCCAGAGACAACGCCGCAGCCACGTGTTGCGGTACCGGTTTCGGCCCTGATCCCGGTATCGGCGAAAACGCCGGAACAACTGACGCAGCGGATCAGTGCGCTGGCCGATTATTTAACGGCGGAGCAAGGCAAGGTGTCATTGACTGACGTCGCATACACGCTACAAACAGGGCGTGAAGCGATGAGTGAGCGCCTGTGTGTCTACACTGAATCATTGACACACCTCATGTCACAGTTGCGCAGTTACCTGTCACAAGAGCAGGCCCATGATGGCAAATTAGATTATATCAAGGCGGGGTTAGAAGCTGAGGGGATCTTCCGCGAGAGCACCGAAACCCATAAAGCAGGCATTCAGTTGATCTGTCAAGATGAGCAGGTTAAGCAGACTTTATTGCAGCAATGGTTAAACTCACAGCAAATAAATATGCTTGGGCATATGTGGAGTAAAGGGCTCGAACTCGATTGGCTCAGCATGTACCCAGCGCAAAAACCACAGCGTTTAAACCTGCCGAGTTACCCGTTTAGCAAAGACCGCTATTGGGTTGGCCGTGACGTGGTGCCAGCGAGCAAGCCAGCACAGCCGATGTTCTTTACGGAGCAATGGCAACACGATGATGCGCCAGCTCAACAGGCGAGTGAACAGCCTGATCATCAGGTTGTGATTTTCACCGATCCGCAGTTTGCGCCGACCTTGGAGCAAAGCGGGCTCTTTGCCAATGCGATATATGTAGAACAGGGTGAATCACCACAAAAGCTGAGCAATAGACACTATGTGTGTCGTGCAGACAGTGAGCAAGAGATGCTCAATGTGTTGACGCAAGTACATGCCGCGGCAGGTAAAAAGCTGTCAGTTATTTTCACTTGGGCAAAAGCACAAGGGAAAACGGGGATCTACCGCTTACTGACCCTGTTCGCCGCGCTGCGTCAAGCGGACAAATGGGTGGCACAGCTGACCATTGCCGGACACTATGATGAGTCTGAACCAAACAGTAATTGGGACTATGCTTGGATAGGGATTGAGCGTTCGGTCAAACACCTTATCTCAGCGCCCGTTGCACTGCTGTATCACCAAGCGGGCAACGGTTTAGCACAGCACTACGCAGCGGCGTCACAGGGTAATGGCGTTGTCTTATACCGTGATAACGTGCGCTTTAAACTGGCAAACACAGCGCTTGCAATGGATGCCCAGGACAGTGCACACGTCCCGCTTAAGCAAGGGGGAAATTACTTGATCACGGGCGGCATGGGTGAGCTTGGTTTCATCACCGCTTTACACCTCGCTAAAAACTATGGGGCCAATCTGTATTTGCTGGGCCGACGTGCACCCGATCAGACAACGACCGCACGCTTGGCACAATTAAAACTGGCGGGCGCGCATGATGCGCAGTATGTATCGCTCGACATGGGATCACAGGCAGACATCGATGCTTGGCTGAAGCAGGCTAAAGTATCGTTCCACGGCATATTCCATGCTGCGGGTGTCCAGTCATCGGCGCCTTTCTACACATTAAGTGAAGCTGAAATAGAGCAGGTCATTGCACCGAAAACCGAGGGGGCAATGGCACTTGAGCGTGGTCTCAGTGAACAGGCGTTAGACTTTGTGTGTTACTTCTCATCGTCTTCTGCGGTATTAGGCGATGCTGGTAACTGCGCTTATGCCATTGCCAGCCGATTCCAAATGGCGCAGGCGAAAAACGTGCCGAGTAAGGCCGCAAAAACCCTTGCCATCAATTGGCCATTCTGGGCAGAAGGCGGCATGGGCCACAACCTTCAGAGTGAACTATATCTGAAAAGCAGTGGTCAAGCACCGCTAGAAACCGAGGCGGGGATGCGCATGCTCGAACAGCTACTGAGTACGACGCATGATCAAGCCCTCGTGCTTGTCGGCGACAAGCCACGCTTAACCAGCAAGCTCGATGCGCTTTATAGTACGACTCCTCATGTGAATGGTCAGTCGAATGCGCCTGCTAAACCACTAAAATCGGTGGCTCAAGCACCGACCACTGCGGTGGCAATGGGCGATGTGGGCGAGCTATTAGAGCGTGAACTGATTGCGTTGGCCTCGGCTCAACTGGGGATGGCAGAGGAGCATATCGCCACCACGGCAGTGTTGTCCGATTATGGGTTTGACTCGATCGGATTGGCACGCTTTGCAACGCGACTCACTGAACAGTTTGGTGTTGAAGTCACCCCTCCGGTGTTCTTCTCACACGGTACCATTGAGCAGCTCGTCGCATGGTTTAAAGCGCAACACAGCGCTGCGCTGGCGACCTACTATCAAACTCAGCCCACCGCAGAAGTCATGGCGGTGGCTCCAGCACCGCTGCAAGCTGAGCACACCATGGCAGAGCATACGCCAGCTCAGCACAGCGCCCATGAACCGATTGCCATTATTGGGATGTCTGGCCGCTTCCCGAAAGCGGACTCGGTAGACGCGTTTTGGCAGTTACTTGAAAATGAACAATGCGCCGTGGACACCATCCCAGCATTTCGTTGGGACTGGCGTGAATACTACAGCGAAGACGCTGGCACACGCGGCAAAATGGTGACCAAAAGCGGGGCCTTCATCGACAATGTTGATCAGTTCGACCCCCTATTTTTCGAAGTCTCACCGCGAGAAGCGGAATTGATGGATCCTGCTGAGCGCATGTTGCTGATGGAATCGTACAAAGCCATTGAAGATGCGGGCATTGACCCTGCGAGCCTCCGAGGTCGCAATGTGGGTGTCTATGTGGGCATGGAAGAGAGTCAATACAACCTCCTCACTGATGAGCAGGGCGTGACCACAGGTGGCGCAGCGATGGTGTCATCGCGACTGTCATACTTCCTTGATTTCCATGGCCCTGCCATTGCCACAAATACCGCCTGTTCGTCTGGTTTGGTGGCCTTACACCAGGCTGTGATGAGTTTGCGAAGTAATGAGTGTGAGCTGGCATTGGCGGCCGCTGTGGCCTTGACGTTATCGCCTGTTAGCTACGTGAAGATGAGTGAGGCGGGCATGCTATCTCAAGATGGTAAATGTGCGAGCTTCTCTGATCAAGCACAAGGGATCGGTATTGGTGAGGCGGCGGTGGTATTGATGCTTAAACCGCTGTCACAGGCCGAAGCCGATCACGATCCGATTTACGGCACAGTGACCGCCAGTGGGGTGAACTTTGATGGTAAAACCAATGGCGTTACCGCGCCGAACGGTCGTATGCAAAGTGCGCTGATTGAACGTATTTATGTGCAGCAAAATGTACCGGTCGATCAAATAAGCCATGTTGTCAGTCACGGTACGGGCACACCGCTTGGCGACCCCGTTGAATACAATGCATTGTGTGAGGCCTTTAACAGTGTCAGTGCGCAGCAAAACGTCGTACTGCCTGACAATTCATGTGCCATTACCAGCACCAAAAGTAACTTTGCACACACCCTTGCCGCGTCAGGCTTAGTGAGTGTGGTGGGGCTACTTAAAGGCATGGGTCACAGCAAGATACCGGCGAGCATCCATTGCCACACAGAAAATAGTTATATCAACCAGACGGGTAATCCGTTCTACATCAACAAACAAACACGCGATTGGCAGGTGCCTAACGGACAGCTAAAACTGGGTGCCGTGAGCGCATTTGGCCGCAGTGGTACCAATGCCCATGTGGTGATTTCAGAGTACCCGCGCGTGAGACTTGCAAGCCAGTCAGACAACCGGTTAGCGACGCTTATCCCGCTTTCAGCCAGAACAGCGGCACAATTAAAACAACGCGCTGCGGCATTGCTTAGTTTCATTAACAATCGCAGCAGCCATATTGATAATCAGGAGATCACATTAGAGAACGTGGCCTACACACTCCAAGTAGGACGTGAGTCGATGAAACAACGCGTTGGTTTTGTTGCGACTTCCCTTGAGGAACTTGCTCAGCAACTTGCCGCTTACCTTGCGGGTAACGGTCAAGCGCCACAGGCCATCGACAGTGCCACTGCGGTGGAATTAACGGACTGGTTAGCGGGGCAAACGGTGGACTGGCAAGCGCTGTACGCAGGTATGACGCCAAGCCGAATACACCTGCCAACGTATACGTTCGCAGACAACCGCTATTGGCCAGAAACAACCAATTTAACAGCGTCGCAGAAACAGCATGGTAGCCATTCGGGCAACGCTGTTAATGACAGCTTAAACGATGTTGACGCGCTCTTTACACAAGTTGAGGAGGACGCTTTGGAAACGTCAGAAGCTGTAGCTTTATTAAGCTCAATACTTGAAAACAAAATGTTAGCTAAATAAAAAAAATAGATTCAGTATCGCGAGTAGATAATAAAATGATTAACTTTATAGAACACCTTGTATCACAGGTAAAAAACAAAAACTTAGCAAAAAGTGATGCCCTAAGTTTGATACAACAATTTGCAGAGGGAGCTGAAAAGGCTAAGGTTATTCATCCTCTTTTACAGACAAATAAGTCGAACTTTAACAAGCAGTGCTATACCAGCACATTTAGTGGGGAAGAGTTTTTCCTAAAAGACCACCAAGTTGAAGTCAGTGCAAATTCGTTGAGTAAGATCTTTCCCGGTGTGTGTTACCTGGAAATGGCACGTGCTGCACTGGTTGACGCGCAAGAATTGCAAGCCGATGATGCCGCCAGTGGCCGCTTCGTTGAACTGCAAAACATCGTGTGGGTTCGACCGCTGCTTGTCGAGCAAAAGCAACAAGCGCATATTGAGCTATTCCCCGTGGATGATACCCGCACAGACTTTGAAATCTTTGTCATTGAGGCGGAGGAAGAAGTGGTGTTATGCCGGGGGACTGGTGTATTACATCAGACACCATTTAAAATCGGAGAGTCTCTGGCGAATGTGCAGCAGCGCATTGCCGGAGAGGCGCTCTCAGCCACAGAGCTCTATCAGGCATATGAAAATATTGGCCTGCACTATGGGCCAGCTTTTCAAGCTATCCAAGGCTTGGTTAAGGGGGACAAAGAAGTACTGACCACCTTGCAACTGCCGACGGCATGCCAAGGGGCTGGCGACAAATATTGGCTGCATCCAAGTATGCTTGATGGCGCATTGCAAAGTACCATTGGTTTATTTGATGACCCTGCGGCTTTTACTGACCAACCTATGTTGCCGTTTGCCGTGGAGTCGGTGAAAATCGCTGCGGAGTTTACGCAGACGATGTACGCAAGGCTTAAATCAGACAGTGATATTTCCACCGCGGACAACCTGATAAAACTGGATCTCGATCTCTACAATGAGCAAGGTCAGTGTGTGTTACAAGCCACTGGGTTTTCGTCACGAAAAGTGGCCCAAGCAGCCACCGAAACAGCCCCAATATCGCGCTTAATTGCCAAACCTGTATGGCAAACATTACCTCAAGTGAGCGTGCAACGGGCACAGGCTGACAAGACGATTCAGCAGGTGTTGCTGATTGATGCTGCCAGCGTCTTTGCCGCCCCTTTGGGGTCTGCCAATGCGCATATCGCGGTGACGACGGTGCAATTGGAAGAAGCAGAAAAATCTAGTAATTACATTAAACTGGCGTCTTTCTGCTTTGATATGATTAAAAATGTGCTTGAAGCACAGCCTGACAAAGCGGTGCATTTACAGCTTGTTTGTGCACAGCAAAGTGAACACCTTATTGAAGGGATCACAGGGTTACTGGCATCGGTTGAAGCCGAATATCCGAGATTTCGCGGTCAACTCTTGCTCATAGATGACATCAGCGCACACAACCAGCAAGCCATTGAGTTCATCGCATCAGGGATCACTCAGCCTGAGCCTATCTTGCGACAACAGCAACAGCAGTGGCAGCAACGAGTCTGGCAAGAGCAAGTCGCGGTGAATGGCAATCCACAACAACCGTGGCGAGCTGACGGCGTCTACTTGATCCTAGGGGGATTAGGTGGTGTAGGCACGGTGTTCGCACAAGAAATCGCACATCAAGTGCCTTCGGCAACCATCTTGATCGCAGGTCGCGCTCAACTTGAGGCGGCACAGCAGGCCAAACTTGCGCAGATTACGGGCAAGGTTGAATATATTCAGTTAGATGTCACGGATGGGGCGCAAACAACGGCAGCCATTGCACAAATTCAGCAACAGTACGGCCAGCTCAACGGGGTGTTACAGTGTGCGGGGGTGGTGGATGACAAGCTTTTACTCAATAAGTCTCTTGACGAGTTTAAGCGCGTCTTGGCGCCAAAAGTTGAGGGCGTTTATAACCTAGATAAGGCATGCCAAAACATCGAGCTGGACTTTTTTGTGTTGTTTTCATCCATCGCCGCCATGGGCAATGTCGGACAAAGCGATTATGCGTGTGCAAACGGGTTTTTAGACCACTTTGCCGCCTATCGCAACCGCTTGCTGGCTGCAGGGGCGCGTTTTGGCGCAACGCGTTCAATTAATTGGCCGCTGTGGCAGGCCGGTGGCATGGCGCCACCAGAACATACCCAACAGGCTTTGCAAAACCGCTTTGGTATGCATCCTTTGGACCCAGAAACGGGGATCCAATTGTTTTATCAAGCACTGCAACTAAACGGGGACAATTTACTGGTTGTGAAAGGGGAACTGGATAAGATCCGTACGCAGTTACTCAAGAGTGAAGTAACGCAAGCGGCCACCGTTGCAGCTGAAAAAAGCGACCCCCAACCACAACTGGGTCAAGACGAAGAATTATTAAGCAACAAGGTTAAACGTTACATCAGTGGTCATTTATCGAAACTGATCAAGTTGCCACTCAACGAAATTGATACCACAGAGAAACTAGAAAAATATGGCATCGATTCTATCGTGGCCACTGAAATCACGCAGGCATTTGAACAAGACTTCGACACCTTGCCAAAAACCCTGTTCTTTGAATATCAAACCATTGCTGAATTGGCAGGGTATTTCCTCAGAGATCACCGCGAAAAAGTCAGCGCAATGTTTGATGTTGCCACATCTAACAACGCGACGCCTAAACCCGCCGCAGCGCCAAAACCACGCATCGTGTCTCACAGTGCGACAACGCGTGAAGTGCGCGCTAAGCGCAACAAAGCCCCAAGATTGGCGCAACGTCAGGCGCAGCAGGTCCAGTATCCCGATGACGAAGCAATCGCGATTGTGGGATTAAGTGGGCAGTATCCACAGTCCGATGATTTAGAAGCGTACTGGGATAATCTGAAAAATGGCCAAGACTGCATTACTGAGGTACCAGAAGAACGCTGGCGTTGGCAGGATTATTACACGCAAGACCGCATGCAGCGCGGCAAACATTTTAGTAAGTGGGGTGGCTTTATCAATGGTGTGGATGAATTTGATCCACTCTTTTTCAATATCGCCCCAGCGGAAGCGGAAGCGATAGACCCACAAGAACGATTATTTTTACAACATGCTTGGATGGCTGTGGAAGATGCAGGCTATACGCGGAAAAAACTCAGTGAGAAACACCCCAAGCAAAACCTCGGTGGTCAAGTCGGTGTTTATGTTGGCGTGATGTACAGCGAGTTTCAGCTCTTTGGTGCTGAAAAGAGTGTGCAGGGCGAAAAACAAGGGATCGCGAGCAGCTTCTCGAGTATCGCCAACCGCGTCTCATATGTATTAGACATTCACGGTCCAAGTATTGCGATGGACACGATGTGCTCGTCGTCACTCACGGCCATTCACCTTGCTTGCCAAGATCTGAAATCTGGCCGAACAAATCTGGCGATTGCCGGTGGTGTGAATGTCACGATTCACCCTAATAAATATTTGATCTTGAGCCAAGGGCAGTTTATTTCGACCGATGGTCACTGCCAGAGCTTTGGTGTAGGCGGTGATGGCTACATTCCTGGTGAAGGGGTCGGAGCCGTGGTGCTTAAGCGTCTCAGCGAAGCTGAAGCGCAAGGTAATCACATTTATGGGGTGATCTGTGCAAGTGCCTTGAATCATGGTGGTAAAACCAATGGCTATACGGTCCCGAACCCAGTGGCGCAAACGGATGTAATCAAGCAAGCGTTGAGTGCTGGCAAGGTCGACCCAAGGCATGTGAGCTATTTGGAGGCACATGGTACGGGCACCAAATTGGGGGATCCGATAGAAATATCGGCGCTACATCGTGCCTATAATGAAGCAACAGAGATCACGGCGGCATCTCCAACATGTTACGTCGGCTCGGTGAAATCGAACATCGGCCACGGAGAGTCTGCGGCGGGGATCGCGGGGCTGACTAAGGTACTCTTGCAAATGAAGCACGGCCAGTTGGTGCCGTCGTTGCATTCGCGTGTACTTAACCCGAATATCGATTTCAGTAAAACCAATTTCCATGTTAATCAAACACTGACACCTTGGCAGCGCCCTGTCGTTGACGGCAAAGAAATTCCCAGATATGCGGGATTGTCGTCATTTGGTGCCGGTGGTGCCAATGCCCATTTGATCATCAAAGAGCATATGGCAACAGCACAAGCGCATAGTGCGCACCCCCACCAGGACATGGTGGCGATTTTATTGTCCGCGAGAACAGCGCAGCAGCTGAAGCAAAAAGCGCATGACTTAGTGGCATTTTTGCAAAAACCGGATTGTGCCGACGCGCTTAACACCCCCGCATTCATGAGCAACCTTGCTTACACCTTGCAAATGGGTCGTGAAGCGATGGATGAGCGCCTTGCGGTATTGGTCAGCAGTGGGACGGAACTGGTGGAGAAATTGCTGGCATATGTTGATGGCGACACGGACATTGAATATTTGACCTGTGGTCAAGCGTATGCAAACAAAGAAACGTTGTCGCTGTTTAATACGGACGAAAACCTCAAAGAAGCGACACATAAATGGTTGCAAAGTGGCAAGGTTCATCGCTTAACGGAGCTGTGGGCGAAGGGGCTTGAAGTTGACTGGGCAGTCATGTATCAAGATCAACAACCGCAGTTGCTAAGCTTACCGAGTTACCCATTCGCAAAAGACAAGTTTGCGATGCCAAAGCTTACTGATAAGCCTGTCATCGCGGGCGCAGGCGCGGTACTTCACCCGTTACTACATGCGAATACATCTGATGTAGAGCAACAAAAATTCACCACCCTATTCAGTGGTGAAGAGTATTTCCTTGCGCATCACCAGCTCTCGCTCGCAGGCGCGCAGCCTGTGAAAGTGCTACCTGCGGTGGTGTATTTGGAAATGGCGAGAGAGGCGGTGACACGCTCTGTCCCTGCGAGTGCGGATGCCTGTCATGTTGTGCTACACAACTCGGTCTGGTTGAGGCCTTTGGTCGTGACTCAAGCCACCGAGGTGGTGACGCGACTGGCTGTGGAAGACGACGCGAACTACAAAGTTGAAGTGCACAGCCTCGTGAATGATGAATGGATTTTGCACTTTGTCAGTGATGCCCAACTGAGTCATGCGACGGCGAGCGCGGCGATTGAGGCGGCACACTTTGACGCTGCATCGCTGTCACACACTGCGCTATATGAGCGCTTTAGTGCGCTGGGGATTGAGTATGGCGCAGGCTTTCAATCCATCTCGCAGGTCGGAGTCATCGATGATAAACCCGCGGTGAAATTAAGCCTAAATGAAGCGGCCATCGACGCATCTGGCCAAGTACAACTGGCCCCAGGCATGATGGATGCGGCATTTCAAGCGATTGCAGCCACTGCGTTTGCCAAAGGGCAGCGTACGGCCAAAAATGCCTATATACCTTATTCACAAGGCTCGATGACCATTTTGGCACCATGTACCGCACAGATGATTGCGGTCTTGACGCCACACAGTACAACGACCGACGGCGATGAATACTTATCGCTGGATATCGACTTATATCAAGCAACGGGAGAATGCGCGGTACAGATCCGTGGGTTGACCTTGGTGTCGCTGGGTAAATCAGCGCTATCAGCAAGTGTTGATCCAACCAGTGTTGCTCCAACGAGTGTTGATCCAACAGGTGAAAACGCCATCCTGATGGCATCACCTGTGTGGCAATCGCTGTCACTGGATGCACCACACGATGTGCAGCCTCTAAGAAGGCTGATATTAAGTGCAGCGCCAGTGAGCGATCCGTCGGCCTTTACCACACCGTACACCCAGATTGAACACGTGCCAGAGGCGGTATTTGCGCAAGCGAACAGCGCCGAGGGTTACATGCAGCTGGCCAGTTATGTCTTTACGCGCATTAAAACTGAGCTGGCATCCAGCAATAAAGACAACTGCATGGTGCAATTGGTACTGGGGCAAGAACACGCGCTCGCCATGGGACTGGCGAGCCTGATGCGCACTGCAATGGCGGAAGAGCCGAGATTCGTAGGGCAAGTGATCTTAAGTGATGCCACAACGGCAAACACACAAGCCCAATTACTTGAGCAGCTGGCTGCGCACCGCCATGTGTCGTTACTAGACGCCACAGCAGGCGAAGTGAAAGGCATCGAATGGCAAGCTCAAGACGTCACCACAGATGCGCAAGCATATGCGGATGATGGCGTATTTTTAATCACGGGTGGCTTAGGTGGACTTGGTAAATTGGTTGCCAAAGACATCTTAGCGAACACCGATAACAGCACGGTGGTGTTAACGGGACGTGGTACACGTACTGCACAGCAAGTTGCCGAGGCGCTAGCGCTGAGTGACGAACATACAGCGCGCGTGGTTTATCAGCAGGTCGATTTGGAGGCGTTGTCGCAAGTACAAGCGTGTTTTGCAGCCATGTCTGGGGCTGGCAAGCCAGTCACGACCATCATTCACAGTGCGGGTATGGTCGACGATGCTTATATCCTCAATAAAGATGAGCAAGCGTTCCAACGCGTGTTAGCGCCAAAAGTCATCGGCACACACAATTTAGATATTGCCAGTAAAGATCTTGAGTTAGATAACTTTATCTTGTTCTCGTCGGTATCTGGCGCGTTCGGCAATCCTGGTCAGGCAGATTACGCTGCGGCCAATGGGTTCATGGACCAGTTTGCGACTTATCGCAATCAATTAACGCAACAGCAGCGACGTACGGGCCGTGCGCTCTCAATTAACTGGCCAATCTGGCAGGCGGGCGGTATGCGTATTGACGAGGGGACCCTTGCTATCCTAAAAGAGGCCACGGGGATTGTGCCGCTTGCGTCTCAAACCGGTTTGGCTGCCCTCAAGAGTTTACTAAGCCGTGGCACAGAAAGAGCAATCGTGTTACAAGGGGATACCACCAAATTGGCGCAGATGCTGCGTACAGACTCGCCAGCAGAGGTTGTAAAACCAGCCCAAAATCACGTCAGTGAAGCCGTGTCAGAGACATTACTTAAACAGGCACAGCGTTTCATTGCGAAACTGTTGTCCAGTACACTGAAAATTCCAGAAAAAGAAATCAAACCGGCACTGCCGTTTGAGCACTTTGGTATTGATTCTGTGATTGCGATGCAGCTCACCAATGACCTTGAAGCGCAATTTGGCGATTTACCTAAGACCTTATTCTTTGAATATCAGTCCACGGATGCTCTGGCAAAATATTTCTTGAAACAGCACCGTACTCGCCTTGAAGAAAAGCTTGGTCAGTCGAGTGCCAATAACACACAACGCACGCAGCCTGTTGCGCATGTAACAGCAGCGCAAGCCGCGAAACCGAGCTTGCAGCACAGTGCGGCGACTTCACGATTCAAAACCGTGAAATCTGCGGCTGCACCGCAACCGCGCCAGATTGAGGTGGCGATTGTGGGCCTTGCGGGAAGATATCCGCAATCGGACAATATTGAAGAATTTTGGCAAAATCTGTGTGAAGGCCGAGACTGTATCAGCGAAATTCCGGCGGAGCGTTGGGACCATAACCGCTTCTTTGACGCACAACGCGGCAAGCAAGGTAAGTGTTACAGCGCGTGGGGGGGATTCGTTTCAGATTTTGATAAATTCGACCCGCAGTTCTTTAATATCACGCCAAAAGAAGCGGCAATGCTGGATCCGCAAGAGCGTTTATTCTTGCAAACTGCGTGGGAAACGATTGAAGACGCAGGCTATAGTCGCGAACGTATCTTCGGCGAACGCGTTGGGGTGTATGTTGGTGTAATGTGGGGCCAGTACGAACTGTATGGCGCGCAATCTGTGCTACAAAAAGAGACGGTGATCACTGGCTCTTCTTATGCATCGATTGCAAACCGTGTTTCTTATTACTTCAATTTCAGCGGTCCCAGTATGGCGGTGGACACGATGTGTTCTTCATCACTGACTGCAATCCACTTGGCCTGTAAAGATATTCAGCAAGGTGAGATCAGCGCAGCCATTGCTGGAGGGGTGAACCTGTCGGTACATCCATACAAATATTTAAATCTAAGCCAAGGCAACTTTGTGTCTAGTGATGGCCGATGCCGCAGCTTTGGTGACGGTGGCGATGGTTATGTGCCTGGTGAAGGGGTGGGCGCGATTTTACTTAAACCACTGGATGTGGCGCGTGAACAAGGCGATCACATTTATGCTGTGATCAAATCAAGTCACTTAAACCATGGTGGTAAAACCAATGGCTATACGGTGCCGAACCCTGTCGCTCAGGCTGCCCTGATCCATGAGTCATTGCAAAAGGGGAACATTGCCCCTGAGTCTATCAATTATATTGAGGCGCATGGCACTGGCACGTCGCTGGGTGATCCCATCGAAATTCGAGGACTACAAGAGGCATTTGCGCACGCTAAGCTTGATAATCAGACGTGCCCAATTGGCTCGGTGAAGTCCAATATAGGCCATTTAGAGTCCGCGGCGGGCATTGCGGCAGTGACTAAGTCGCTGCTACAACTAAAACATAATCAAATCGTTCCGTCACTGCATGCAAAGACACTGAATCCGAACATTGATTTTGCTGCCACCCCGTTTTATGTCGCACAAACTCTATCTCCACTGAACGAGTCGCGTGATCAGCAAGCCAGAGTCTCTGTCAGTTCATTTGGCGCAGGCGGCGCAAATGCCCACCTAGTCTTGCAGGCATATCCTGAAGATAGTGCGTCAGGGTGCGCATCTAGCGATACGCCACAAGTCTTTGTGCTATCGGGTAAAGATCCGCAAGCGTTGCGTGAATATGTGAATAAGTACCTAACCTGGTTAGGTCAAAGACCGCAAGCACTGAATTTTGCAGATGTTATTTACACCGCGATGGTGGGTCGCAGTGCAATGGAAGAGCGCCTTGGTGTGGTCTGTAGCAGCTTTGATGAGTTGACTGAAAAATTACACCTGTGGCTGGAGCTCGAGGCTAATGACAGCAGCAATAAAGAGGCGACGCTTGCGAGTGCGGATATCTTTGTCGGCAATTCAAAAGCGCAGGCGACTGCGGGCGCGGTGAATTTCATCGAAGGTGATGCGGGCATGGCCTTCTTAGACGCGGTTGCACAAAATAATGACGTCGATAAGCTTGCGCAATTATGGGTATCTGGTCTGGATATTGAGTGGCAGCGCTATTTCGGCGAAGGTAGCAAGCGTGTTTCAATGCCTACGTATCCATTCAAAAAAGAAAAGTATTGGGTTGATGTTGCGCAGCATGCGCAACTTGATGCCGCTGCAGACACTGCGCAAGCAGCGTCGGATCTCCCTTGGCATACAGCACAAGAGGTGTATTTCACACCGCAGTGGGCGCAGCGTGATATCACACATTCTGCACCGCAGGTCTCACCTGCTACAAGGGTCTTATTCTTGAATACGGATAAGTCACTACAGGCGCAGATCTTAGCCAAACTGGGCGTGTCTGGATCGGTGATGACGGTATCTCATGACAGTGATTCAAGCCGTTTTGAGGCTGAGCAAAATACCCGATTCACACTCAACTGTGCCAATGAATCACAGCTCATTGAGCTGGCGACACACCTTAAGCACACCGAGACGTTACCGGATGTCATCATTCATCAAGGGACTGCGATCCACTTAGGTGAGCACTCGTCTGCGCTGTTGGACACCGATGTGCGTTGCATGTTGTTATTGTGTCGCGAGTTGATGAAACATGCGCAAAAAGCGCTGCGAATCGTGTCATTTAGCGTGGCCCAAACGGGGATGCTGAATGCGCACAATACGGCACTGAGTGGATTCTTTAGAGCGCTTAGCGCTGAAAACCCAAGGTACCGTGCTAAATCACTGGAGTTTATCGCACAAAGCGGCACCGTGAACCAAGCATTGGTGGCACAGGGGGTCGCGCAAGAGGTGGCGACAGATGATTGGCAAAGTGCGCAATTGCGCTACACCGTTTCTGCGACGCAGCTACAAGGTTTCCAACAGTCCTTGATGGAGTATTCGGCACCTCGCGCGGACCAAGGGGCGCTGGCATTGCGTCAATCCGGTGTGTATTTAATTACTGGCGGCCTAGGTGGATTGGGCTATGCCGTGGCACAGTACCTTGCTGAGCAAGTGCGAGCCAACCTTATTTTACTTGGACGCTCACCGCTTTGCGCCGATAAGCAGCGTAAAATTACGGCATTGAACAGGTTGGGTGCACGGGTTGAGTACGTCCAGGCTGATATTGCAGATAAAGCGTCTTTGGCGGCAGGACTCCAACAGTTACCAGCTGATTTTGCTCACATCAACGGTGTTTTCCACAGCGCGGGCGTAAGCAAAGATGCGTTTATCTATCGTAAGTCGGTGAGTCAGATATCTGCTGTGGTCGCGCCAAAACTGACGGGCACGCTCAATCTAGATACCTTACTTAAGGATCAAGATCTCGACATGTTTGTGTTGTTTTCGTCGGTCTCTGCGGTAACGGGTAATCCGGGTCAAAGCGATTATGGCTATGCCAATTGCTTCTTAGATACGTTTGCACAGTCGCGTACAGCGCTGGTTACAGAAGGGCAACGTCGTGGTAAAACACTCTCTATCAACTGGCCATACTGGCAAGCTGGCGGGATGCAATTGTCTGAGGACAAAACCACAGCGAGCTATGCGCAAACGGGGATGTTGCCCATTCCAACCGACGTGGGCATCGCCATGTTGAGCCAGTTACTCAACAGTGCGCCTGAGCAGGTGATCCCACTGTATGGTGCGGCCGATAAACTGAAGCAGCACGTGCTGGCGATGGCATCAAGTCAACCCATCAAAGCACACTCAGGCGGCCAAAAAGCATCGCGCTCGAAAGGCAATGCCAAAGCACAACTGACAGAGCTGCTTAAGCAACTCATCAGTGCCGAAACCAATTTATCGATTGAACGTATCGACAGTCGCGAAAGCTTTGAGTCGTTTGGCATTGACTCGGTGATCATCGGTAAAATTAATCACAGCCTTGAGCAACACTTAGGTGAATTGCCACAAACGTTACTGTACGAATACGACAACGTTGATGCGTTGACGGATCACCTATTAGTTGAATTCAACGCGGCATCGTTGCTCGCTGAGCAAACGGAGGTGGTGAATGAAGACGAGGTCGATTATGAAATGCAATTCCCAGAAATGCAGAATGAGGAGGATACGTCGTCGCTCGATACTGCGGATGCAATGGTCACAGAGCCAAGCGATGCAGCACAAGCGGACACCCGCGTCGCCATCATTGGTATGCACGGCATTTATGCCGGTAGTGACGATCTCAACGGGTACTGGCAATCGCTCATTGCGGGTGAAGAATCGATAGCGCTGGTGCCTGCTGAGCGCTGGGATTATGAGACTTTCTACGATGCCGCTCCTGAAAAAGCAGCAGACGGTAAAATTTATTGTAAATGGGGGGGATTCCTCTCCAGCTATAACCTGTTTGATGCGGAACGCTTCAATATCAGTGCCCATGAAGCCAACATTATTGACCCACAAGAGCGACTGTTTTTACTGTCGGTGTTCTCGACGTTAGAAGATGCGGGTTACACCAAAGAATCAATTAAACGCGCCAGTGGGGTGGATAAACAGGCCAGTGTAGGGGTGTTTGTTGGGGTGACCTCAAATACTTATCAATTATTGGCATCAGATGAATGGAACAAGGGTAATGCGGTATCGCCAGCCTCGTTACCCTGGTCAATTGCCAACCGGGTGTCATATTATTTTGACTTCAAAGGCCCGAGTATGCCTATCGATACGGCATGTTCATCTTCTTTAGTGGCCATTGATTATGCGTGCCAAAGCTTGCTGTCTGGGGGCTGTGACATGGCAATCGCGGGCGGGGTCAATTTATATCTGCACCCGGCTAAGTACCATTCACTGTGCGTAAGACGTATGTTGTCTGGCGATGGTAAATGCGCCAGCTACGGGGTGGGCGATGATGGCTTTATCCCCAGTGAGGGGGTTGGGTCGATTTTACTTAAACCGTTAGACAAAGCGGTGCAAGATGGCGATCACATTCATGGTATTGTGCGCGCATCTGCCCATGCGCATAGTGGCCGCTCAAATGGCTATTCGGCACCGAATCCAAATTCGCAAGCTGAACTCATCACGCGTACCTTAGAGCTAGGGGCGCTCCACCCTGAAGAGGTGAGTTATATCGAAGGGCATGGGACCGGGACTACGTTGGGTGATAGCCTAGAGGTAGTGGCGCTGTCAAAAGCCTTTAAGAAGCACAGTAAGCAGAAACAATTTTGTGCAATTGGTTCAGTTAAAGCCAACGTCGGGCACTCCGAATCTGCGGCGGGGATTGCGGGTGTGACAAAAGTACTCCTGCAAATGAAGCATCGACAATTGGCACCGTCGATCAATTCGGCGCAGATCAATCCGAATATTGAGTTTGAGCATACCCCGTTCTATTTACAAACGACCCCATCTGAGTGGCAAGTAGCCAATGGCGGGCCACGCATTGCACTGGTGAATTCATTTGGTGCAGGTGGCGTCAATGCCTGTGTCGCGATAGAAGAGTTTATCGCCAGCGATGCACCGGTCGCCGAGACAGTTGCGCATCCATTGCTGTTTGTGTTGTCAGCGAGAAACAAAGCGCTCTTAGCGACAGCTGTGACCCAGTACGCTGAGTATCTACAGCGTCAGCAAGATGTGGATCTAGATAGCTTGTGCTATACCTTGCAAATTGGCAGAGAAGAACAAGATGAGCGTCTCGCCATTGTGTTCAGTAGCCAACAGGAGCTTGTGACGAGTTTACAACGCGTGGCGCAAGGTCAAACTTGCGACAATGCGGTGATGGCAACACTGCCAGACACGAGAAAAGTACAAGCGAGTCTCGCACGGGATAACGGCGAGGCGCTCAGTGCAGCGCTACTTGAACGCGTCGCAGCGGCGTGGACCGCTGGCACACAGGTCGTATGGTTATCTCTATATGAAGAGAGTGCACCACAAAAAATGTCACTGCCAACCAGTCCTTTTGATTTGCAGCCTTATTGGGTCTCTCAACCTGATGCGACGGAGCAATCATTAGCGGCGCCTGTGAAGTCTGTGGCGCAGCAAAATACAGCTGAGCCTGTCGCTGCACCGGAACCGACAGAGAGTGAAGACGAGCAGTTCCATCCATTGATTGAGAGCAG
This sequence comes from Pseudoalteromonas luteoviolacea, assembly GCF_001696455.1. Taxonomy (GTDB): domain Bacteria; phylum Pseudomonadota; class Gammaproteobacteria; order Enterobacterales; family Alteromonadaceae; genus Pseudoalteromonas; species Pseudoalteromonas luteoviolacea_C. The sequence continues at coordinate 21,009 of NZ_MAUJ01000012.1, read as the reverse complement.
CTTCCCGACCTCACAGGGCGCGGAGTTTGTCTCTAAGCTGTCCAAGGAGCTGGCTTTTGTGAAAGACCATCAAGTTAATGGCCATGCCATCTTCCCAGGGGCGGGCTTGCTAGAAATTGCGTATATGTCGGGGAGTCTGTTATCTGATAAACCACTGTATAAGTTGTCAGATGTGGTGTTCTCAATGCCGGTCGATGTACGCGGTGAGCACAAAACCATTCATACCGCCTTTATCAATGGGGGGAGTGCAAATTACCCTAGCAAGGAGTTTGAGGTCGCTTCTGCCGATGACATGGGCGTACATTGTGAGGGGGTCGTGCATTATTCTGATAGTGGTGAAAATACGGATGAAGGCAACTATCTGGCGCAGATCAATGCCATCATTAACAACCACGAAAGTAGGGTGAATGGTCAAGATCTATATCAAAATTATCAAGCGCATGGACTCGCCTATGGTCCTTCGCTTCAGGTAATTGATAAGGTGTACCAAAGTCATGACGCGTCTGTGGCGATACTCGAATTGCCAGCGTGTGTTGCACCTACAGCAGATGAGTTTGCCTTGCACCCATCGATTATGGATGGTGCCTTCCAGTCAGTTGCAGGCGCGGTCGAAAAGAGCAATGACAATGCCTTGTACTTACCGTTTGCCATTGAAAACATCACGATTTTTGGCCCCATCCCCAGCAAGTGTTTTAGCTATGTTCAGCGCAGTAATAAACGTCAAACGCCGGGGGTTAAAACCTTCAACATTGTCCTAGCGAATATGGCTGGAGAGGTGATTTTAAAGATAGAAAATATTTACCTTAAAAGTGTCATTGATGAGCCTAGCGAAGCTGCGGGAGTACATTAACATGAAGTAATTATTATAATTATATCAATCATGTAAGGATAAAACCTCCATGAGTTAACGGTAATAAATAGGGCTACTGTCATTTCTACTAGTGCTAATTCGCGAATTTTACAATCATAATATTCGTTAGATAAGCAATAGAAAAAGAATAAAGCAGTGGCCTTAAATATTATTAGAAAGGACTCATTGGAGGTTTTGTGTTAGAGAAAATTGCAACGCCAGCCGACACACAGGATGGTGTACAAGGGGCACTGATAGGCAATATCAAGGCCCATGAATTAGGCGCATCCAGTTTCCGTGAGCGCTATGGTTTACAATACGCCTATATGGCAGGCTCTATGTACCGAGGTATTTCCTCGAAGGAGCTGGTTGTGGCGCTCGGTAAGGCTAATTTACTCGGCTGTTTAGGTGCTGCGGGCATGAGTCTTGAACAGATCAGACGTGACTTAGGTTATATCCAAAGTAACTTGCCTAGCGACCGGATGTATGGCGCCAACCTAATCTGCCATTTAAGTCGCCCCACCATTGAAATGGACCGCGTTGAACTTTTCATCGAAATGGGCGTGCGCTGTATTGAAGCCGCTGCATTTATGGTTATGACCCCCGCGTTGGTGTACTACCGCCTTCAGGGATTATCGAAAGCGTCTGATGGTACTATCCAGTGCCAAAACCACATCATTGCTAAAGTATCTAGGCCCGAAGTGGCCAAAGCGTTTCTTAATCCTGCACCGATGGACATTGTCCAGAAGCTACTGGCGCAAGGAAAAATAACCCAAGAGCAAGCCGAACTCTCGCAGCAGATCCCGATGAGTCATGATATCTGCGTAGAAGCCGATTCTGGTGGGCATACCGACCAAGGGGTGGCCTGTGTCTTGTTCCCTGCCATTGCGCTTATTCGTGATGAAATGCAGCAAAAATATCCGCATACCGGCCGTATTCATGTGGGATTAGGCGGGGGCATTGGTGCCCCTCAAGCGGTCGTGAGTGCCTTTATGATGGATGCGGATTTCATCCTGACCGGCTCTATCAACCAGTGTACGGTTGAGTCGGGGGCCAGCCCAGAAGTGAAGGATTTATTGGCCAATATCAATGTACAGGACACCGATTATGCACCCGCTGGTGACATGTTTGAAATTGGTGCGCGTGTGCAGGTGTTGAAAAAAGGCGTGTTCTTCCCCGCACGTGGGAACAAGTTGTACAACTTGTATAAGCAGCACGACAGTTGGTTCGATATTCCAGAGCAAACGAGGCAGCAAATAGAGCGCTCGTTCTTCCATAAATCATTTGAGGAAGTTTGGCAGGAAGTCATCGAACACAATGAAAGAAAAGGGCAATTAAAAAATTTAGAAGAAGCACAGAGTAACGACAAGCACAAAATGGCTTTGGCGTTTCGTTGGTACTTCGCCTACACAAACCGTTTAGCAATCAACGGGGACTTATCAGACAAAGCTAATTTCCAAGTACATACAGGCCCAGCCTTGGGCGCATTCAATCAATGGGTGAAAGGTACTGAGTTGGCATCTTGGCAAAATCGGCATGTGGACAAAATCGCTGAAAAACTAATGTGTGCTGCCGCCGAGCAATTAAATAATCAATTGAATAGCTTATTCAAGAATAACCATAATAAATAATGGACGTATACAATGAGAACAGTGGGAATTGAAGCAATGAACGCCTTTGCAGGCACCGCATTTTTAGATGTGAAAAAGCTTGCAGAGCACCGTAATTTAGACACAACGCGGTTTAACAACCTTTTAATGCGTGAAAAGACCGTGGCATTACCGTATGAAGATCCGATCACGTTTGCGGTGAATGCGGCTAAGCCAATTGTTGATGCCTTGACCCCGGAAGAAAAAGATCGCATTGAAATGGTGATCACCTGTTCTGAGTCCTCGTTTGATTTTGGCAAATCTATGAGTACGTATTGCCATGACTTACTGGGCTTAAACAGAAACTGTCGTTTATTTGAATTGAAAAACGCATGTTATTCGGGCGTTGCGGGCATTCAAATGGCGGTGAACTTTATCTTGGCGCAAGTTTCACCCGGCGCAAAAATCCTCGTGATTGCCACAGACATCTCGCGATTCATGGTGGAGGAAGGCGGTGATGCCCTCTCTGCTGACTGGTCGTTTGCTGAGCCAAGTGGTGGCTCCGGTGCTGTTGCGATGTTGATCAGTGATCAACCTAAAGTATTTCAAATTGATGTCGGCGCTAACGGCTACTACGGGTATGAAGTGATGGATACGTGTCGTCCTTCTCCTGATGCCGATGCAGGTGACACGGATCTGTCACTATTATCTTACCTAGATTGCTGTGAAAACGCGTTCTTGGAGTATAAAAAACGCGTAGAAGAAGCCGATTTTGCCAAGAGCTTTTCTTATATGGCATACCACACCCCATTCGGCGGCATGGTAAAAGGTGCACACCGCAACATGATGCGTAAACTGGCCAAAGCCAAGCCAAAAGACATTGAGCAGGACTTTAATCAACGCGTGACACCCGGTCTGGAGTTATGTCAACGGGTGGGCAATATCATGGGCGCAACGGCGTCGCTTTCCATTGCCAGTACCATCGCCAATGGGGACTTTGAAACGCCGAAGCGCATTGCGTGTTTTTCTTATGGTTCGGGCTGTTGCTCAGAATTCTTCAGCGGTATTGTCACCAAAGAAGGCCAACAAAAACTACTTGAGCAAGATATCGCGGGCGTACTCGATAAGCGCTATGAGCTGACCATGGAAGAGTATGACGGCATTCTAGAAAACAGTAATGCACTGCGTTTTGGTACTCGAAATTTAGAGCTCGACGCAGAGTTCATTCCTCAAGCGCGTAAGGCACTGGGACGTGAAGTATTGTTCTTGAAGAGAATCAATGAGTTCCATAGGGAATACGAATGGGTGTCATAAATTCAGCGCCACACTCGGCCGTGCTTCAACAAAGCTATGAAACTTTAAAGGTCAAGTTGGAAGATGAGATCTGCACGATTCAGATCCATCGTCCTGATGCCAACAACAGCATCAATGAAATGTTGATCGAGGAGTTTCTGGCAGTGCTGGCGGTGTGTGAAGAGCATGCAAAAATAGTGGTGTTAGAGGGCTCGCCAGAGGTGTTTTGCTTCGGTGCCGACTTTGACAACATCAGTAAAGAATTTTCAGCAGGGAAGGTGAAAGGTCAAGATCCAGAGCCGCTTTACAATGTGTGGCTCAAACTGGCAACCGGACCTTATATTTCTATCGCACATGTGCGTGGTAAAGCCAATGCTGGTGGGATCGGTTTTGTTGCTGCCTGTGACATTGTGTTGTGTGAAGAGGCAGCCACATTTAGTTTGTCAGAACTGTTATTTGACCTTATTCCTGCTTGCGTATTGCCATTTTTGATCCGCAAAGTAGGTGCGAGTAAGGCCAATACGATCAGCCTTATCACGCAGCCTATCGATGCCAAACAAGCACAAAGTTTGGGGTTGGTCGATATGGTGGATGGGAATAGCCAGAGTTTGCTAAGACGGCAACTGGTGCGCTTAAGGCGATTGAGCAAAGTGGGCATAAGACATCAAAAAGGATATATGAATCAACTGGATGATTCATTGGTTAAGCATATGCCAAAGGCGCTGGCGAAGAACGAAGAGATTTTTTCTGAGCCGAGTACATTGAGCAAAATCCACCGTTATATCACGACCGGTGCGTTTCCATGGGAGAAGAGCGGATCATGAGTAACGAAGCAGTTCAACTCCAAGTGCTAGAAGATGGCATTGTGGCGATAAAAATGCAGGACACCGAAAGCCGCAACGGGTTTTCGGATGCATTGAAAAATGGCCTGCTCAAAGCATTTGCTGAAATTGAACAGAACAAGGACTATCGCGTTGCCATTTTAACTGGCTATGACAGCTACTTTTGTAGCGGTGGGACGAAGAAAGAGCTCATAGATTTTTCCAATGGCGTGGGAGATTTTATGGACATCGACCTGCAGAGTCTGGCTTTAAAGTGCCCCATTCCGGTGATTTCTGCCATGCAGGGTCACGGCATCGGGGGCGGATTTGTGATGGGACTATTCGCCGACTTTATCATCCTCAGTCGCGAAAGTATTTATGCCGCGAACTTTATGAAATATGGATTTACGCCAGGCATGGGAGCGACGCTGATCCTACCGCATCGATTTGGTGAACAGTTAGGCACTGAAATGATGTTCAGTGCCAGAAATTATCGGGGTGGGGAATTGGAACAGCGCGGGATAGGGATCCCGGTTGTCCCGAGAGAGCAAGTGCAAGCGCGTGCGCTAGAGTTGGCACGTAGTTTAGCGCAAAAGCCAAGGGTATCGCTGATCACACTCAAAGAGCATACAACCAGCTACTTGCGCAGCAACCTAGGTCAATATACAGATAAAGAATTAGAAATGCATAAAAAGACCTTCCACTTACCGGAAACCAAACAGCGTATTAACGCGCTCTTTGGCAATTAGGAAAGTAAAAGGTGTCGGAACAGGTACGAAGCTATGAGTTTAGAAGTCGCTGTTTTGAGAATGGTTAATCACTACATGATCAACTATAACTACCTGTTGGTCGACCATATCAGTCGGAATGCGCTGATTGTTGACCCTGCTTGGCACATAGACAAGGTTGAATACGCGTTGTATTCACGCGCGGCACAATTAAAAGGGATTTTAATCACGCACGCGCACAGAGATCACATTGATTTGGCGAAACCGCTATCAGAGAAATACCGCATCCCGATTTGGATCTCCAAAGAAGAGGTTGCTGCTTCGGGGTTTGACGCAGCTAACATCGAGTTACTGAATAACAATACCCCTTGGGTGACGGCTTCGATGACGGTGGAGCCTATCTTGACGCCCGGTCATACGCCGGGCTGTATCTGCTTTAAAGTCGGCGATAACCTGTTTACAGGAGATGTCTTGTTTGCTGAAGGGTGCGGCATCGTGCCCTCTGTTGAGGCCGCATATCAAATGTATGACAGTATTCAGCTACTCAAGTCTCGTGTTGCAGACAGCACCAGAATATACCCGGGTCACTCCTATGGCGTGACACCCGGTCAGGCCTTTTCAGATATCAAAGATAACAATATTTACCTTCACTTTCGCGATAAAGAAAGCTTTGCAGGCTTTCGGCTGCGAAAAACACAGAACAAAAATATTTTTAAATTCAATTAATAACTTGGAGTGCAATAAGATGGAACAACAACAAATATTCGAAATCATTGTTAACAATACGAAAGAGCTATTACCTGAGCTCGAATCTCATAACTTTAGCCAGTCAGACTCCCTGCGTGATCTGGGTGCGAACTCTGTCGACCGCTCAGAGCTCATCATGATGACCTTGGAAGAGATGGATGCCAATATTCCAATGGCACAAATGGCAAAAGCGAACAATATTGGGGAGCTGGCCCAAATTATGTTCGAACAGCAAGCGTAGTTCGAATGAGCAACATGAGCTTTGACCCCGTATGTATTACGGGGGTCGGCATCACGACTGGCAACGGTCAAGGGAAAGAAGCTGTGATGTCAGCGCTGTATAACGCCGAACATAGGTTTGGTTATATGCAGCGCCCTGGCAGGCAGCTACCTTCTTTACAAGCGCAGGGCCCCGCAGAGGGCTTTATCGGCAGTGAAATTCAAGAGCTGGTGATGCCAGCAGCGATTTCCTCTCAGCTGTTGAGAAACACTTCCTTTACTGCGCAAGTGGCACTGGCCACGTTAAGTGAAGCTTGGGATGAAGCGAATCTGGCGGAGGTTGACCCCAGCCGCATCGGTTTAATTATTGGCGGTTCCAATGTTCAGCAACGTGATCAGACATTGGCCAAGGACCGACTGGTGGGCAAAGAGCGCTTTGTCCGCCCAACGCATGCCATGTCGTTTATGGATACGGACATTGCTGGGCTATGTAGTGAGGCTTTTGGCATTAAAGGATTTGCCTATTCACTCGGTGGTGCCTCGGCCAGTGGTCAACTTGCTGTGATCAAAGCAAAACAAGCCGTTGACAGTGGCCTGGTTGACGTGTGTATCGCGGTGGGTGCGTTAATGGACCTGTCCTACTGGGAATGTCAAAGTTTACGCTCGTTGGGCGCAATGGGGTCGACCCTCTTTTCCGACAACCCCGAACTGGCCTGCAGGCCTTTTGATACGCGCCATGACGGCTTTATTTATGGCGAGTCTTGCGCGGCGATTGTGGTCGAGCGTGTAAAATCTATCAGTCGACAATTACCCGCACCAAAGATATATATAAGCGGTGTTGGTTTATGTAGTGATGGCAATAGGCAACCTCACCCTTCTTTAGAAGGAGAAGTGACTGGGATCCAGCAGGCGATGGCACAAGCGCAATTAACGGCAAGTGACATCAATTATGTCAACCCACATGGCTCGGGATCGGTGATTGGCGATGAAGTTGAAGTGGCGGCACTGAATGAGTGTGGCCTAACGGATGCGCATATTAATACCACAAAGTCTATTGTGGGCCATGGATTAAGTGCGGCGGGTGCCGTTGAGATTGCGGTGACGGTTGAACAGATGAAACGCAATAAATTGCACCCATCGAGAAATTTAGTCGCGCCAATTGATGGCACTTTACCTTGGGTTGTCGATAGCGCGGCTGAGGTAGAGATCAACAATGCAATGTCACTGAGTTTAGGGTTTGGCGGCATTAATACGGCGATCTGTCTGTCGAAAACATAATGCACAGTATGTAACACGTCATCGTAAACACGGAATAAGAATAATATTTTAGGAGAATCATTAATGCGAGCTTTTATATTTCCAGGTCAGGGCTCACAAGCAAAAGGCATGGGCAAGGAGTTATTCGATAAATACCCAGAGCTGGTAGAAAAAGCCGATAAAATACTTGGCTACTCTATCAAAGAACTTTGTTTGGAAGACCCTGAGAATAAATTAAACAATACTCAGTATACACAGCCTGCACTGTATACGGTGAATGCCCTGTCATACTACGATGAAGTGGACACGTCGGGTGAAAAGCCGGACTTTCTCGCGGGCCACTCACTCGGTGAATACAATGCGCTGCTCGCGGCTGGCTGCTTTGATTTCGAGGCGGGCCTTAAGCTGGTTAAGAAGCGTGGCGAGTTGATGTCTCAGGTGAAAGATGGCGCAATGGCTGCGATTATGAACTCAAGTAAAGCGGAAATTGAGCAGATCTTGGCGGATAACAACCTGACTAATGTCGATTTGGCTAACTATAACTCACCGACGCAGATTGTTATTTCAGGCGCCAGTGATGAAATCGCGGCAGCAAAATCCGTGTTCTCATTTGGCAAAGTATTGTTCTACCCGCTCAACACCAGCGGCGCGTTCCATTCACGCTTTATGCAAGAATCACGTGATAAGTTTAGGACCTATGCAAAACGCTTTAAGTACGCTGAGCCACAGATCCCGGTGATTTCGAATGTGACGGCAGAGCCGTACAAAGAAGGTGAGCTGATCACCAACCTACCGGAACAAATATCGAGCACGGTGATGTGGAGCGATTCTATTCTACACCTGTTGAGCATCGATAAAGACATGGAATTTAAAGAAATTGGCCATGGCAATGTACTGACAAAATTAGTGGCGGGCATTAAGCGTCATGTGAAGAAAGAACAACAGGCACAGGCACAGGCACAGGCAAAAAATAATACACGCACAGAGCCCGTTAAGGCAGCTGAGCAGGCTGAGCCGACAGCACAGCCTAAAGCAGCCGCGGTGTCTCATGATTCAGTCGTTGAAAAAGTAAAGGCGTGGAATGCAAAGCACCCCGTTGGCACGAAAGTCAAGTCGAGTATGCCAGGTTATGAAGCGTTAGAAACGCGCTCTGAAGCGGTGGTGTTATTCTCGCATCGCGCTGCAGTGTATATGAAAGGCTACAATGGCTACTTCGATCTGGATGAGATCCAAGCGCTGTAATCGGGTTTGATGGGATGTGGAAAAAGGAAGTGAATAATGGTTAGACCCATGACATTTATGTATTCAGGACAAGGCTCACAGTATTACCAAATGGGGGCTGAGCTATATCAGCAAAACCCGCGTTTTAAGGTGTGGATGGACCACTGTTCTGAAATTTGTTATCCGCTATTGGACTGTGATTTGACTGATATTTTGTATCAATCGGGTCAAATGCAGGAGCCATTTGAAACGCTTCGTTACACCAACCCATCACTGATCGCAATCCAGTACAGCTTGTCTCGTGTACTGATGGAGCAGGGGATCGAACCTGCTCAAACATTAGGCTATAGTCTAGGAGAATTGGTCAGCGCCATTGTATCTGGATGCCTTGATATTGAAGATGGCCTGATTTTATCTATCGAGGCTGCCAAGCTGTTTGAGGACCACACACCTCAAAGTGGCATGTTGGCGGTACTCAGTGAAAAGTCTCTGCTGCAAGCCAGTCCAGAGCTTTTCAAAAACGTGACGGTATCCGGTGAAAATTGCCAAGCCAATTTTGTCGTAAGCGGTTTGGCATCACCCATTAATACACTCCATGCTGCACTGCGTGAGCAGGGGATAAGCAGCGTATTATTGCCGGTGCGTTACGGGTTTCACACACATTTAATTGATGATGTTGAAACACAATTTAAAGCGTTAGCAAAGCACTGTTTTTTCCAGCAGGCGCAAATACCCTTGCTGTCACTTTCCCAGAAAAAGCCCCTGGAGCATATTTCAGCAGAATACCTATGGGATGTATTCAGACAGCCTGTCTACTTTGAGGACGGCGTAACGCAGCTTATCCAGAGAGGCTATAACAAATTTATTGATCTCAGCCCCAGTGCAACCTTATCGACCTTTTTGAAATATATCGATACCGACAGTTTGGCACCGAACGCTGAGATCTACCCCACTATCAGTCAATTTGGCAGTAACCAAGTAACCTTAGAACGATTGCAAAATAAGCTCCAAGCATTTGCATAATCGAATTAGAACGGACTCGAAAACATGAAGTTAATTATTACAGACAACCTTGAAAGTAATCGCATCTCAGTCACATTCAGTGATGAACAACAAGTAATCAGTTACCACATAGATGACTTTGAAATGCCCTCTAGCAAGAACTTTACGCGTGCAACGTCTGAGTGTTATGGGCCTTTTTTGTATGGTGAAAAATGTGAATTCAAGGGGGACAATACTGCCGCCAATATCATTCAATTTGGCCACAAGTTAGGTGATAGTTTATTGGGTGAGCAATTCGAATTGAACGCAATTCGAGAAATCATCGAAGAAGTGGGTTACCAACACTTAGAAATCAAGATCGTCAGTGATGATGCGACATTCCATGCTCAACTTTGGGAGTCTATCATTCTCCCTGGCAGCAATTATGTCCTATCTACAGTCGCCAAACGCTTTAGCCGTGTAACCCGTAGTGATGCGGCAGCAGAGGAAAGCGCAGATCACTGGGCGCTCAATGTGACATCAGCCCTCACTCAAGAGATGCAAGCGATGCAATCAGGCGGGCAGGCGCCGGAACCACAAAATGATCCGCTCAACGTGTTGCACCTAATTGCGCGACCAGAAAACGCCCCGTTTGGTGACATTGAGTCTTATATGTTGCCAAGGCAAGCGTTTGAACACTGTGGTGGGCGTAGCATTGCCATTACCTCTTGCTCGCTAGATAGCGTTGAGAGCTTAAGCAATGCCATTGCTGCTCAGGCGGGCAAAGTACATGTTGTGCATATTGATCTGCCGATTATGCTCGATGGCGACACATTCCAGATCATGTTGAATAACGGCCAGACCGTGGCGTGGGATACTTTACTACAACACATCTCACAGTTGGCTCCCTCTTTGTTAATTATAGAGCCACTTACGGCGTCGTCGGAGATCACGAAGCATCACCTAACTTACACTGCCAATAAAGCCATGGCGCTGGGTATGCCCAATGTGATCGGCTTTGCAGAAAAAACAGACGTGAGTGTGGCTGCTGAGTGCCTCGATGAAGTGTATCGAAAAATTGCGCAGGGGTTTGAACTGGGTCAAGCGGTCGTCGAAAGCCGTAAGACGCTACAACAAAATAACAGCATTCATCGCTTTACCGAAGCGCCACTGACCTTGCAGTACTGGCCATTATTGGTGTTGTACAGCCACAAAGACGTGACTTTCTTCGCATCACCTCAAGAATTTCCTGGGCCAGGTGAAGGCGGCTTTGCCACGGCGCATCTCAATAATCTGTATGGCTTTGACCTACAAGGGTGGCGTTTGTTACAGACACCATGGCAACAGACGGCGGCTCATCAAATCTTGAACCGCTATCAAAATGACGGCGGCAATAACAGCGTATTGCTGCATGGTCCCTCGGGGCTGGGCAAGACGGCCACCGCCTATACACTGGCGTTTACTGCGCTTAAAAATCACAGTGTGGAGAATGTTTTCTATTTTGACTATCTCGTACATAACTACTCGCTAGAGGATGTAAAACACATGGTGACATCGGTTGTGAAGTTTGAAGAAGGGGCTGCAAAAAACCTCTTTATTTTCGACCATGTCTCGCTCAGTAGCAACAACACACAGTTACATGCGCTACTTGAGTATCTCGAGCAGTATCAACAGTATAGTTTAGTTATCTCGTCGTCATCTTGCGTGAGCAATGAGGCTTTTTCACAGCTAGAGCAGTTCGAGTGTGTGAAGGCGAGGCCGCTCAGTGACAGGCAATTTAAGCATTGGTTTGCACTGCAAAATTGCACCGACTCGTTCACTGAATACTTTTTAGAGCCAACTAGGTTGCACAAGGATGTGAACCACAACCTTTGGTTAATCGCACGCCTAAACGCTTGGTCGCAAGGCTGCGCCTCGCACTATGAAGTTGAGAGTCTAGTCAACTCGATCGACTTTACGAGTACGTTGTCGGTAGAAGAACAGTATTTATCATACCAATGGAACTCATTGGAGCCGGCATCTCAAAAATTACTCCAGTGCCTTGCGAATGAACACAACCTGATTTTGGATATGCTCCAAGTCTCGGCCGATGGCAGTGGCAAAGATAGCGCATACCATGCCTTGTGCAAGCACCTTGATATCCCTCATCAGCCCTTTGCGACGCACCTGAATAACTGGCTTGAACGGGGCTTTGTTGATACACAACCGCTCGGGAGAATGCTCACCGCACGTGCCAAGTATTGGCTTAATAATGACTTATCGGGTCCAGAAAGTGCAGTGCTGCCCAAAGTGATACCGGTGTACAGTCAGTGGATATGCGAAGCGCTTAATATGGTGTCTAAACATGTGAGCGCCAAAGAAAACCAACAACTTATGCGCTATTTGATCAATGAGCGTGGCAGCTGGGCTAAGCATATGGAGGTGTTATGGACAAATCGAGACTTGGCAGAGTTTATTCAGGTGAAACAGAGTTTTGATGCCATCCTGCACAAAGTTGGTTTAGCTGAAGAAAGTTATCTGTGGTGCAAAAAGCTTATCGACGAATCGCCTGAGCTGTTTCCGACAGATGAATATAGTGACCAGCAAACGTATATTTGGTTGTCTGTCTTGTTGAGCGCAATGAAGGGAACTGAAGGGACGCTTGAACTGTCCGAGGAGTTTGTTCAGGCTTGGGGTCAGTGGATAAAAGAAGCAACTGCTGTTTCACCTTTGTTTTCCATTGTGTGCCGTGTGTTAGAGGTTGAGTGTCATCGACAGCAGCAATGGGAGCAGTTCGTATCCGTGTTCAGCATTGCCATGGCACACTACCAAGAAGAGAAGTTGTGGGCTGACTTTGTGCATACAGCAAAAGTTGTCTCATCCTGTTATTTCAAAATGGGTGACGTCACGCGCTCAAGAGAAGTTGAAGACGCCGTTTTGGCGTTGGTGCCCTTCAATGAAGCGCCCGCTGACTTTAAAACCAATGCTTATATCGACATAGCGGCAAACCGCATTATCCGAGAAGAATATGATTGCGCACAAGGATTATTGGACGAAGTTGCCAATAGCAATGCGTCGGATAGGTATACGGCGCTTATTGAAGGATTACAAAGTGATATTCACTATGCCACTCAACAATATGAAAAAGCCTTGCCATACTTCTGCAAATTATGGGAGCGGCAGCACTTGATGGGTCAACATGAGCGCATGCAAGACGATGCGTTACAGCAAAGGTTGCACAGTATCTCTGAGGCGATAGGTCATGACAAATTTACGGCACTGAGCCGACAATATTTAGCGCAAGACACGCCGACACCGACATTTTAATTAACCCTTTCCTTTTCCTGTTGTAGTGCTCACTCGCTTTTGTACAAAGCAGATGGGCACTATTTTACGATAGCCAAGTTGGACCGCTATTCAAATGTCTTAAGCTACCTCTCTTTGCGATGCTAGCGAACAGGTCACTGTGTTTATATTGCATTGCTGCAAACTTTCATTATAAATTAAACTTCATTGGCATTGGATTATGCCAGTTTAAGTAAGCGGTAATTGCTGCTTTAACAAAAAGAACACATCATACATATGCTTTGTGAAATTAAGTGCCAAGCATATAGATCAGCGCTGGCTTTCAGGGTACATATCTTGTTTTCTAACAGGGAATAGACAGCTGAAACATTTTATCGCCTAGCAAAGTTAGGCCAGTACGCTGCCGGCAAATTGGTTATCGCAGCGTTTTGCGCCGTTTAAGGAAATGGTGGTGTATTTTTCGTCCACGTCATAAGCGTAATACTCAGAGACTAAAAGCCCTATAACTTAAACAAGCCATTCAGTAATGCCTCATCGATCTCTTCTTGAGGTTGCTGCACATAAAGCTCGGTTGTTTTGATGGTACTGTGCCCTAGCATGGCTTTTATTTTGCTGAGATCTGTATTGCTTTCTGATAACCAAGTTGCAAATGAACGCCGCAATGAATGGGGCGGAATACGCTCATCCCCCAGTAAGCCGTACTTTTTGCACAAGCCGTAGATGGCATGACCGCTGAGTCCCTTACGGCTGGCTTGCTTGTGGTATGGCGTGCCAGCCCGGGTTAAGCGAATAAACACCGCGCCGTGAAGAAAGGGGTGCACCGCAATCCAGGCCATTAATGCTTGGTATGCAAGTGGGTGTATTTTCACCATCCGCTCCTTGTTACCTTTACCAATAAACTGTAGATGCTGAGTCGAATGCTTTATTTGCTCAAGTTGTAATTCCGCAATTTCAAACCGCCGCAAACCGCAGCCCAACATGAGATAGAAAATAGCGCTGTCTCTCAGTTGAGTTCGCTGTGCCGTGTTGCCACGTTCAATGTTCTCTAACAACGCATAGAAGCCAGTCCGATCTAGAATATGGTGCGTTTTTAGCCGATAGCCAGAAGGTGCTTTCACGCTTTTTATTCGCTCATATTGAATAGATGGGATCTGCTCAAGTAAAAACGCCTCTTTTAGCACACTTTTCACGACAGATAGATACAAAGTTATAGTATCCGGCGCTAAACCGCTGTCACTTAGCGAAGTGAGCAGACTATTCAATGCGTTCTTATCGATTTTTTGCCATTTGATCTGATAAATATTGCTTGCCCCGAGGTGCTTTGCAATGGCCATCAAAACTCGCCGCGCAGTTTGCTTAGAGCGCGCACTAGATAAACCATTCACATAGGCATAAATTGGACATTGATTGTCTCGTACAATCAGTGAAGATAAAGGCGGCTTTTCAGCCTGTCGGGCAAGCTGCTGTGGTGGTGCAAGCGCGACCAAATGCTTTAAACGCGGATTCATTCTATTCACTTCTCTTACAGGGCATTGCCATACTGACACCCGAAATGACAAAGGTAACGATGCCCAATCACTATACTGCATAAAGAGCTAATTTACTAACGTAAATGTCTATTTATGTAATAAAATGCGTTATGTTAAATAGGTAACAATAATAAACTAGTCAATAAAAAGACCCTAAAGTTTTCAATCTCGTTGAGCTAAAAGCGTACATAAAGCTGGCGTTATGCTATCTTTCATCATAAGTAAGATGTGTTCTATCACTATGTTCTGAGAAACACATTCAATGATGACCACACAACTAGAGTATAAATAAAAAAGTTAAATGCCCGGGAAGGCATTTAACTTTGATTATTACTCAGTCATTATACTTGTCATATAACTTAATATATTTTCTAAATGCTGCATTATCCCACTTATAGCCATTGAGCTTTTCGTCAAATCCAATTGAATTATGTAAGCTTTCAGGCATCTTTTTTGCCATTTTTCTATGTTTTTCACTTGCCCCAGGGTGATCGAGTTTTAATCCGACCCCATAGGGCTCTAACTTCCCTAAATGGTGTAGAGAGTGCTGAAAAACGTCGTGTACGTCACGATCTAATTTTGGAAAAACACCAGGAATATATTGATGCATATCAATATCATTTTTAATATCAATAGTTGAATTAAAAAATGATATTAGTGGGTTATAAAATGCATGTGGAATACCGAAAGTGTAGCGTGCAACACCTTCTAAAAACCCATTGCCAGCCACCGCTATCATACCCGAAGGCAATGCATCATGATGGGGGCCATGTAAGTAGACAAAGTCAAACTCATGGTTGTGGCCCAGCCAGTGCTCACGGTAATACCAGCCACCCAACTTGCCCATAAAACGCTTGGCTGTCAGTAGGTTTATCCAACAAACCAGCGGCATTAACAACACCGAAAAATGAAATGTTGTAATCACAAAATACCAAGGTATCAGTAAAACAATATGCGTAAGTAATCCCGTTAAGTAACCATGGAAGATCTCAAAGTACAACCCAAACTGGGTATTTACTTTGCGTTTCCACTGGGTTTCCATTAAGAAAGCTTGAACTTTATCCTTTTTTCTTAAGTGATCAAACAATATAACCGTTCGGTATATACTAAAACCAATAAAGTGAATAAAGAACAACCATATTGCAGCCTCTCTGGTGAAATCAGTCATATGAGGGAGGCCCGGCGTCAAGTAAATAATTAAATTTTCCAGCAGCAAAAAAGCCATGGCAAATAAGATTACTGTATGCATGTTCTTTAGTTTATAATAAAACATTAGAACAACATCTTGAGGACGCTTAAATATAATAGGAACAGACAATGAAAAACCATGCCTAATCACGAAAGAAACGAGCATAAAAGCACATAGTATATAAATAAACACTGATAAAGTACTTGTCCAACCATATACTGAGCCACTGAGTATTGAGCAAAACACAAGCATGATTAAATAATCAAAAAAATCTTTCTTTTGATACACCATCCTGCGCTTCACTTTACCTTTTAAGTCATGAAACTTAGAAACATCGACATCTAGCAAAATAACTCATCCATAAAAATCATTATTAATAAAAAATTTAAGCCCAGAAACTTAAACCAATCAATTTCAGCCAAGAATGCCTACCGGAAAAATTTATGAAAAATATTATAAATAAAACAGCAATAAATAAAATTTTCGAATTATTATTGTTTATATTGAAAAACTGAATTATAATAAATGCAAAATGGGACAATACAGCTCCATTTATACTTTCTAAAATTTTTTGGTAGTTTGATAACAAAAACATCTATCGCCATCTAATTGGGATAGATTGACAAGCTATAATCACCATTGAACACTTTACTTCCTCAAGAATAGCTATTATTACTTATAGTAATAACCTCAGCATTGGCATGCTTTTTTGTTGCACAAAAAATGCGTTATATACTTTTTTAGTGTACAAGTAACCGACTAAACCTTGGATAATTGTTATTTTATTCTGACTGCATTTAACCAGCTCATGGATATAAGCCATTATTACAATGGAAGTCCATGAGCTATGTTTTTTAATAGATGATTAGTCAACCTTCACGGTTGCATCAAGGTATGGCTCGTGTATAAAGTCAAACCTTGCTGTTTTGTACTTTTCGTTGTCTAGCAATTTATTCAGCCTTTTTGATACAAAGGCATGTGTGCCTTCAACCCCAAGACCAAAGTTCAAGATAAAGTCTGGGAACAGACCGCCTCGGTCCCAATCTTGTTTAAAGTCCACCTCAATACCGCCATCTGGTAAAGGCGTATAGGTCCATGAGTTATCTATATTTCTAACTCTCACACAGCAGTCATTTTCAGGGATCGCATCTGGTGCGCCTTTAACATGGACGGTTGTTACATAGGTGTCTTTATCTTGCGTAACCGTTGATTCTATGATCATTTCTCGTAGTTTAAAGATGTCCTTGCCAAACATGCGGAAATTAAATACCCACATATTCACATCACTTAAACTTTCAGTGTCCCATGGCTTGATCGGCTCAAAGCCCACACAGCTTTTACCGTACCATTCTTGACAATTAATTAAGCTATGATCGTCAACAAGTGCGGCAACCATATGGCTCATCGAGTAATCTAAGTTGTAAACTGCTCTAAATGCCACAAGGTTTTTCCAAGGTTTTTTCATGGTATAAACCTTGATACCACCTTGATCTTTTTTAAGCTCCCACTCACCGGTCCCCGAAGCCAACCAGATTAACTGCGCTGTCAGTATCACACCCACAATAGCCGCAAAGCTATAAAGTGCATATTTTTTTATTTTTCCCATTATTTCATTCCTTTTGTATAATTATTTGAATTTACTGTTTTATAATCTTGTTTGAATAAAAAATTAGTCACTATATTTGTCATAAAGACTTATGTACCTCCTGTAATTCGAATTTTCCCATTTATAGTTGTTAAGTTTTTCGTCCAGAAATATAGAGTTCCTAAGAGAATAAGGTGAGTTTTTCGCCATTCTCTTAACGCGCTCTGATACATCTGGCTGATCTATTTTGACGGCTAGGCTATAGGGCTCTAATTTACCCATATGGTGTATTGAATGTTGGAGGACATGGTTGGCTTCCTTTCCTAAAACAGGAAAAACACCCGGTATATACTGATGTGATTTAATATCAAATATAATCGCTAGTGACTTTTGATAGAAAACAATAAGTGGATTGTAATACACATCCGGGTAGCCAATTGTCAGACGCAAAATGCCCTCTAAGTGCCCATTTCCGCCAACTGCTATCATTCCAGACGGAATGGCGTCGTGGTGGGGGCCATGAAGATAAACAAAATCAAACTCTCGGTTATGACAGAGCCAATGCTCGCGATAGAATTCGTAACTGCTATATTCGTTCACGCGCTTGGCTATCTTTAAATTCAAATAGCAAACAAGCGGTAAAAATAAAATCGAAAAATTAAAGTGAGTAATGATGAAATACCAAGGGGCAAGCGTCACAATATGTGTGAATACGCCAGTAAAGTACCCATGAACCAATTCAAGGTTGAGCTTAAATTTGGTTGATACCCGCCGCTTCCATGCCGTCTCCATCAGAAAGTTCTGCACCTTGTCTCTCTTTCTGATGTGGTCGACAAATATCACTGTCCGAAATACAGTGATAACAGAAAAGTGTATATAAAATAAGTAAATAGCCACTTTCCTGCTCGTCTCCGTCATATGTGGCCAATCAGGTGTCAAAGCGATGACCACATTTTCTAACACCAGCAGGCCAAAGCCGCAGTACACCATCGCGTTAATGCCTTTGATCCTATTGGCGAACATATAAAACAGTTCGCTTGGCTTTCTTATTATTAATGGGACAACGACTTTAACACCCAGCCTCAATGCAAATGAGACCACCATAAACACGCACAGACCATAGCCGATAAGTGCAACGATACTAGACCAACCGTATACATAACCGCACAGCACCGCGCAAATCAGCGACATGATGCTGTAATCTAAAAAGTCTTTTTTCTGATATGCTACCCTGACTTTTTTTTCACCCTTAAGCTGGTGTAGCTTTTCTACTTCTACATTAGACATTTTAAATCTCTACCTTAAGATAAAAATAATTCCTAAACTGACACAGTTTTCCACCGGCCACTTCCCCATATTTTTGCAATAAACATTGCTGAAATAACCCCATGACACACATAAACAACCCATATATAAATAAAATCTAAATTCATATACGGACCAAAAAACCAAACTAGCGGTAAAATAAAGAACCACTGTATTAAAAATGCGATCCACATCACTCTTCCGCCATGGCCTAAACAAATCAGTATCTTTCCCAAAACACAGGTAATAGATGTAATAAGTGTTGATATAACAGCAACCATTAGCGAAATATCGGACATAGGAGTGATATTTTCATCGGTGAAGAAATAAGAAAGTATATAAGAAGGAAAGATTAAAAATGGTAAGCCAATAACCACAGCACAGAACACGCCCAATTTCACAGCATCTCTTCCCCAGATTGAGGCGTCTTCTACATCACCCCGACCTAAAGCACGCGAAACCAGTGTGCCTGTGATCAACCCTATCGACTCATGCAGTACAAGTAAAAAGATATGTATTCTCAATAATACATTTGCTAAAGCCAGTTCATTCGCACCCATTAATGAAGCTGAAAACAAGAACATGTTTATTCCCATAATAAACAGTACTGTCCCTGCCGATAAAACCATGCTTTTTTTAAAAATAACCCCAATAAGATCAAATGATGGAAAGCAATTTAAAAGCCCACTGCTTTTAAATTTAATTTTTGTAATAAAAAACCATATAACTGTAACAGTAATAATAGAAATAAATGTACCAATGCCGGCCCCTAAACTCCCCAATGCAGGAAAACCAAAATTGCCAAATACTAAAGCATAGTTCAGAGAAACATTTAATATATTAATAAAAATAACAACCCACATAATGGTTTTGGTTTTGCCTACGCCTCGCCAAAATCCACTAAAGCATTGATTGGCCCCTGCCGCTATCGTCGACAAAATCACGATTTGAAAGTAAGCGGTGGCTTCACCAGCAACATCTGCACTGGAAGAAACAGCGGTGAAAAACCAAGGTGCGATGAAGTAAGAAATGATAGTAATGGGTATACCCGTAACAATCACATAGATCAGACCAGCATTGACGGGAACACATTTTGGCGCGTTACTGTCCGAGCCAACCCGCCGTGCCACAATCCCTTGTACTGTTGGAGAGACCGTATCAACCAGTGATAAGATCAAGGAATAGCAGGCGCCCGCTAAGCCAATGGCTGCCAACGACGCAATGCCTATCGTCCCGACCATCATCATGTCAATAAACGTGATGAGCATCGCTGACATACGCCCAATACAAATAGGGAAGGCCAACTTAAGCAGGGTAATGTATCTATTATTGTTATTACTCATGACATCCATTGCGTAGTAACTATTTAAACAAAAAAATCAATGACATAAATTTGCCATTAGCTTCCCCGCTTTGTCCTTAAAGCCAAAAAGTGCGGATCTAGTCTCATCGATACCAAGTTAAGTCGCGGGTTCAATCGCCAAATAACATGGACAGCTAATTTATAAGTTTTCCGCTGTTGTTTTTCTACTGCTAGATTTACACTTTAAAATTCCCAAAATTATTGATGTACGGGCATCGCACAGCTGGGATATCCGAACAGAATGACAGGCAAGGCGGAGTAAATTCAGCAAAGGGGAATATCAGAGGGAGGTGTGGTGCGAAATGCGCCGCACACAGAGCAAACATATCGCGTCGCTGTGACTCAGACAAGCCAAGTCACAGCATATTTGCTCGCGAATGTGCGACCTAGGACACTGTCCAATTAAGCCGCTCGAACAGAGGCTGAGTGATGCGTCTCTTGCAGACTGTCCACAATGACTTTTGCATTGTCAGCCTTTAAGATACCGATGTGATCGGTCTCTATTGTCACCGTACTCACAGGCGCTTTAATCAACTCACCCCAGCCAAAATCGGTTGGTAAGTTATCTGTACAGGTTGCTTTCGCTTTGTACAACCGGGTTGTGATAGGGCGCTGCGCTGGCGTTGCCACATACTGTTTGAATAACAATCTATCTCTTTTAAACTTATGCATAAAGTCTTCAATAAGAGCCTGATCGATCTCCGCACCGTGATGTTGCAAGGTGTGCGCGATATCTGCCGAGGCCGCTTTAAAGTCCAACCTTACCAAGCCATCACTGGCTTGCGCTGTAATGTCGTAAAGCCCCAATAGCGTGTCGTGAACGTCAGCCACAATACTCGCATCATCGATAGAGAACCCCCTTAATACCTCGGTTTGGACAACCGTATCCAGCAATCCTAACAGCGCCACCGACTCACCACTATTTTCGAGTTGTTTGGCCATTTCAAAGGCAATCACCCCGCCAAATGAATACCCAATTAAGTGATAGGGTCCCGTAGCTTGAACGGCTTTTATTTCTGTTACGTAGTGCTTTGCAATCTCCGCGAC
>NZ_MAUJ01000011.1 GCF_001696455.1 Pseudoalteromonas luteoviolacea | reverse complement strand
CATCGCCACTGGCAATACCTTTTAGATCCAACTGCTGTAGTGCTGGCAAGGCAGCTCCGAGGGTCTCGGATGCCTCATTCAAGCCCACCGACGCCAATAAATCTGGCGCTGCGGTCATTAAGCTTGAAACATCACCGCTGGCAATACCTTTTAGATCCAACTGCTTTAATGCAGGTAAGGCAGCACTCAACGCCGTTGATACTTGCTCAAAGCCAGCTGATTTAAGTAGCTCAGGCGCGATGTCAACGACCTGACTTAAATCACCCTCAATTACCCCAGCAAGATCTAATTGTGAAAGTGCGGGAATATGCTGTGCTAAAGTTTGCGAAGCGGCAGAGAGATCAACGGCTTTAAGCAATTCAGGGGCAACCTCTTGAAGACTGCTCAAATCCCCGGCCATGACCGCAGAAATATCGACCTGTTGAAGCGCTGGTAGCGCATTTTCGAGAGTCTGCGCTGCACTCGACATATCTAGTGCATTAAGCACTTCTGGGGCTGCATCTACTAAGCTTGATAAGTCACTGCTAAAGATTTCTTTAACATTGAGTGCCTCAACTACTGGAAGTGCACCTTCTAGCGTTTTTGCTGCATCAGATAAATCAAATGCATTCAATATTTTCGGTGCTGCACTGACTAAACTTGTCAGATCGCCTTCCAACACATCTTTCACATTCACTGACGAAATTGCGGGAAGCGTTTGTTCAACAATGGTACTCGCCTCATGCATACCCAATGAATCGAGCACTTTTGGCGCACTTTGAACAAACGTGTTTAAGTCTTGGCTAAATGCCGCATCGTTGCTGCTCTGTGATAAGCTGTTTGTTGCACTATCAAGGTACTCATTTAACTGTGTCACCCCAAGTGCATCAACCAATACAGGCGCGGCTTGTTGAATACTTTCTAGCTGCAAAGCCAGTGTGCTCTGCGCTTCTGAACTCGATACCTGAGCTGTGGCAGTTGCCAAAGACTCACTTAAAGCATTGAGTGGCAGGTTATTAAATAATTTAGGGATAGCGACTTGTAACTCTGCTAAGTCGCTACTCGCTGCGGTTTGCAACTGTTGAAAATCCAAAGCGGAAACTTGCTGAGCCAACGCTTTGATAGCGCCACTTAGGCCAGTACCGTCACCAATTTTAGCATCTACTTGTGCTTTTAAAGTTTCTGACTCTTGCTCAGTTTGCGCCGCAGCTAGCACCTGCGCGCTCTGTGTCACGGCATGATTAGACTTCGCCTGTGCAGTTGAAAATTGCGTCAAATGCGTTGAAATTACTTGGCTGGTATTGCCAAGCAATTGGTTCACATTCACATTCGCCAATTGCGAAATTACAGCCTGTAATGCGTTAGTATCTAAAGGCTTTTGCGCTTTGACTAAATTAGCCAGCATACTGCCTAATTGAACATTCGGATCAACCTGATCCTGCTTAGGAAGGCGGTACTTTACTTTGTTCTTTGAACGGTCTTTAACAGACGATTCGTGATGTTTCATAATAATACCTAGGAAGAGAAATAAGCGGGAATTTATTGATTGCGCACCACCACAGGTGGCAGCACGCCAAGGTTGATAGCTCAAGACCCTAAAACTGCGCTTAAGTCCTTGAGCTATCAAACTTGCGCTGGTGAAAAAAGGCGGGTTACCCCGCCTCTGTTGCTTCTTTATAATCAACCGCTGCCTCGAACCACTCGATGAGTTCATCCTCGGTCAGCGCATTGAGTTCTTGCAAGCCCCACCCTGTGTACTTAGCCAGGGCAATCACCATTGCTTTTAGACGCTTGGGCGGGATACGAGAAAAGCCTGGAGCGCCTCACGCAACTTCACGAAGTCGCTCCAGTCTAGTTCTTCGATGATATCGGGAGACACTTCACACAGGTGTGAGAAGTAACGGATCTCGCTTTCTGATTCGCTGATATCCGCTTTATCAACCATTAACCGATCGCGCACTTTAGGTCGTCTCATATTTAGTTCTGCATACTCATGCCCATCGACCGTAACAGGGAAAGTCAGTTTAATGATTTCAGTCATAGATTAAGCTCCGATTGTCTTGCGTAGGTTCGCCATATGGTCAACACCCGCGATTTCGCGGATATCGTTGTATAGGTCGATGTTGTAGATAACTTCGTTGTTAATTTCTAGCTTGTACTTTTGAACAGCGTATTGCAGCGTCATTTTCGCTTCTTCGCCGTCTTTCCAGCTACCCATGTCAACTTCTTTGAAGAAGCCATGAAGAGTAACAACGACTGGCTCTGGTGCAGCGCCTTGCTTTTGGATAGCGCCACGAGCAGTTAGATTGATCGTTCTGCCTGTACCACCCCAGTCACCAAGAAGCTTCAGTACATCAGCGTTGTACTCAAGTAACGTGATTGAACCTTCTAGCTTTTCAAGTTGGCCAACATCTAGCTCGATTGGCGCTTGGAAGCCTGAAGTTACTTCACGTGTTTTAACCGTCACTTTTGGTAGTGAGATTTCGTCTGCAACGCCAAGGTAACCCTTACCATCTACAAACAGCTTTGATTTTTTTAGGATTTTTGGAGACATTGCCATTATACGATTTCCTCTAGGTAGTTGTTAGTTAGAATGCTCTTGAACGTGATGTGCTCAGCTGGTGTTGGTGGTGTGAAGTCAAAGCTGAAGTACACTTTACCCGCTTGAATGTTTTCAGGCGTATTTAGGTCTTCATCAGCCCAAATTTGACCACCTAAAATGGCACCTTGTGCTTTCAAGCTGTCTAGATAAGCTTGAACACTTTCAGTTACATCTTTGATGTAAGTTGAAGTGATATTGCGGTCAACAGCCCACATATGCGCACGAAGTAGCGAGTCATTGATCATGTCCGCTGTACGTACCACAGATAGGAAAGCCCATTTAGGATCCGTAGAGCATGTACGGTTACCCCATAGCTTGAAGCCATTTTGACGAATGATTGTTGACACTTCTTTTTCGTTTAGTAAGTTAGCTCGTGCGTTTTTATCACCAAGCTGGAAGTCAACTGGACGAGCTGTACCTACAATGCCATTCATCGCAGTGTTACTTGGGCTCCACCAGAAACCACGGTCGTTATCTGACTTAGCAATCATACCCGCAACGCGCGCAGATGCTGGTTCGTTAACGAGTACACCCTCTTTGAATACTTTTACGTGCGGGTCAACAACGAAAATACGACGTGATGAGCAGTCACCACGGTAAGTGATAGCGTCTGCATCGTTCGTATTTGGACCATCTGCAATGATAACTGCACGTAAACGCTCAGCAATACCTACTAGTTCTGCAACAACAGGGTTTGCAGCACCAGAAGGACGTTGATGAGTATAGCCTGGAGCCACTAGGATACGCGGCGTAACACCTAATACAGACTCTGCGCCCAAGAATGCATATGCACCTTCGTAGCCACCGTCAGCAGCAACGCCACCTTGGATGTTAGTCATAACTGCATTTTCATCAGCACCATCAACACGAACAACAACGACTACTGCGCCCGCTTGGTCAAAAATACCGTCAATTGCAGCAGGTAGTGTACCCTCTGTTCCCAACAACGCAGCTTCAGCGCGTTTACCAGCAATTAAAACCGGTGTGTTAAGTGGAAATTTATCAGCATCTGCTGCCGGAGCAGTACCAATCAGACCGATTACTGAGCTTTTTACTGTTTTAATAGGGCGCGTGCCAGATTGCGCCTCGATGACTTCTACACCGTGTAGAAATTGCGACATAGATATCTCCTTTAAAGGTATGTCAATTAGCTAATAAAAAAGCCATGAAACGCATCCTGATTTTACAAGTGCGTTAACATGGCTTAAGTTGAATTTATGTCTGCTTTATCAGAGCAGAGATAAGGATTTGAGAAGAGTTGAACAAAAAGTCAACTGTGATGCTTTAGAGCTTGATCCCTTCTATGGTGACAGGCTCATTATTTATGAGGTAAAGACCCTCAATCGTAATATCTAATTTGCCCTCGCCAGCTGGGTGTACAGACACCCCCTCCAAGCGAAAACGTGGTTCCCATTTATCTAATGCATTTGCAATAGACATGGTAATATCGCCCACTAAATTGTGAGAAAATGGACTATCTAATAGTTCAAATAGGCCACAACCATAGTCACGTCGCATGACACGACTGCCCAGAGGTGTCGTGACAATATCGCGAATGCTTTGTTTCAGGTGCTCAACGCCACCCAAAGGTTTGCCTGTTTCGGCATTCATGCCAATCATTATTTATCCTCCGACGGTAAAACTCCCTACCCCAATAGCGATTTTAGCGCCACAATTGGTAGGGTCTCCAAGTCTTGCAACTGCTTTGCCCCCAATGGTAAATGAGGATGCACCCGCTGCAACAACCATCCCTGAATGCTTCACCTTAGGGTCAGGTATATAGACATGTTCACTCACACTGTCACCCACCCGTAATACTGGCACACCACCCACGGTAAACTTAGGTCCAGAAGCGGAAATAGTGCCTGGTGCAAACCCTGCGTGAACATCTGTAATCGCGCCATCGACTGAAATTGCAGGCATAATTTATCCTCCTTGCGCGGCAATGGTCGCACCATCTAATTTTAAAGTGCCCGTTGCTTTCACTGCCATTCCAGCTTTTGATTCAACAAGCGCTTCTGCTTCAGAGGTTACCGTAATCCCGCCTTGCTCAGTCGTGATTGCCATTGCGCCTTTTTTAGCAACAATGTTGGTGCCATCATCCGTTGAAGTAATATTCACTGACTTTCCCTGCAGATTGAGTGCTTCAAGTGCTGTAATAGACACATTTTTTTCACCCAATACCTGTGTTTCACCCAAAACTTTCACGTCAGCATTGTTACCCACATGAATCGATGCATTGTTTTGGCATTCGATGTTTATGTCTCCACCTGAGTAAATATTGATTTTGGCGGGAGCTTCATCTTCCCCAGAAGGTACAAAAATATCATAGGCATGATTTTCTCGGTCATACTGAACTATGGCACCGTCTTGATAACGAGTACGCTGTACATGCTCTCTAGATTCAGGGGCCACAGCTTGCAACGCCTGAACTAAACTTCCGCCCGCACTTGTCGCATCGGTTACACGTGTCATCTTATGATGGGGTTGTTGATGCGAATTGGCATATAAGCTACCCAAAACAACGCCTTGTGCAGTATCACCACATGGCGAGAGCACTATGACTTGTTCGCCCACTTCGGGAGCCTGCCACGTCATGTCCTGCGCTGCTTGACTAGTAAGCCATGGCAGTTTCGCGGTCAGCCACTCCCCTATTCGCACTGTCACCCTAGCTAATTCGTAATCCACTTCCTCCACTGTACCCACGGAGATAAGCTTGGCAAAGCGATGCTGTAAATCTGAGGCGGCCAGTTCTGACTGCTGTCGATTAACTAACATATTTCCTCCTAAGCAGGTGTGGTCGTCTTGCTGATTAGCGTGTATTCGCCCCCTTTCGGGCCTAGATATACTTCTTTGACTTCTGGTCCGGCCGGTCATCAGGGTATTCCACTTGATAATAAAATGCCCACTCAAGCGAAGCTTTCGCTAGCGTCGTGCTGACTTGATGACTGAATGTAAAGTCACTTTTCTCAGCAATAAAGTGCTGCCAATAGGTGGGCATTTCGTCCACCATCACAAGTGCCTCACACTGGCTTATCAACTGGTCAAGTCTTTGCAACAGCTGTGCGTTATCGGCATCTTCCAACTCAATTTCTAGCTGCAATTGCAACACTCTTCTATCGAGCGAATTTGGACTGAGGTTTTTGTTATACGACGGTCCATACGTCACGCCTTTGTCGGCGCCTTTGGCCTGCAGTTCACTGGCTTGACGTTCGCCTAGCAGCTTGACTGTCAGTTGGGCTTGCTGCGTCAGATCTGGGTAGGGTTGTGTGGCTTTTAACAGCCCCACTTGTGCCACCCCTTGAAGTCCAGATGATAAGCATTCAAGCACCTTATTAATTAAGGTACATCTTTGCATGAGGTTAATTACTCTTTAAAGTTAAAACTTGTGATGGTTGTGACTCGTGGGAAGCAAGTGAGTCGAGAAGGACGAAATGCCCAAAAACGTTAAGCTGGAAATGGATAACGTGCTTTAATATTTGCGACGCAAGTTAACCAAGCCTGCTTATTTTCTTCTGTTTGATCATACTGCCACTCCATATACAGAGGATCAGATTCAACTGCATAGGCAATACGTCGAGCTTCCAACGCCTCGTCACGGGAGTAGATAAAAGTTAATTCACCAAGTGGAATATCAATTTCATTGTGCTCAAGAAAATGGGCAATTTGCGCAGCACTCCAAATCTCTCCTATGGAAGCTATGAGCGCATCATTGTGTTTTATTTGCATAGTATTTATTCCTTATCACATCACCTGACTATGGCGTCAATTCAGCTCGCAATTGCGAAATAGCAGAGGACACATCAGAAGGCTTAGCAAATTCTGGGTAAACGCCCCAACCCGCTTTGTCAAAATCAACATAGCCGCTGACTGTGCCAAATAAACAAATTAACGCTTCGCCCTCTTCGAGCATCGACGCGGATAGCGCAAGCTTATTGTGCGGCCCGTAAAATGACTTGGTTGGACTATCAGCTTTTTGATGATAACCAAGTAATTGCCATCCATTACTATAGTCTTTCACGGCTTGCATTGATCCCTCAACACTGCCTGACAGCAATTTGAAATAACAGCCTGATGATAGCGCACCTTGCTGGAAGCCTGTCCAATAGTTGTTATCTATTCGCGCCGGATGGGCGGCATTATCTCGTTTCCACTTTAAACGTAAGATATGAAATGGCGTGTTGACATAGCTGTTGTAAACATTAGTGCGAAAGTCTTGTGCAACCCCCCTACCAGTATGATCAGTATCATTAGCAGCCGCGGCGTAAATAGTCGCTTCTTTGATTACCTCAAATCGCTCAAGTCCAATAGTCGTAAAGCCTTTAATCGCCGTGCCATTGTCATTGGGTTCCATTTTTTGATTTTTACTTAATAAGATATGGGAAAGCTCAGCGCGGGCACCACCCATATAATTATCGAATTTAGTTTCTGCAGACTGAATAGCTGCGTTAAGTACACCTAAATGTGCGTTAACCGTTTCACTCATCGCATTTGCTCGCGCCGCGACATGGGTGAGTCTTTCAGTTATGCTCATATTATCTTCAGACATGATAGTTCCTGCCGTTTATTGGCTTTACAAAATAGTAAAGCCACATCATGATTCGTGTTTACTCAGCTAAAATTGGCCAAGTCACCTCTTGGGGGCTTGCAAATTTCTCAGGTAAATCACGTAGAGCTTGGCGGTAAGTTGCCAATTCCGTAGGTACAGCTTGTGAAGCTTCTAAGGCTAATAGTACCTTTAAGTCCGATGCTGCCAGCAAATTATCACGCTGCGATCTCACCGTCACCCAAGATATGTCTTCACCATGAGGCTCAGTTACCATATTATTTTCCATAGGTTATTGCTCCCAAGTTGGTGCTGTTTGAGAAATTCTGTCAGCGCAAGGGCGACCATTCACTGAGCTGTATTCACATTTGGCTAAGAAAGCACGTGTCGAACCACAATGAGGACGCGTGTCTACTTTTAATGTCACTCGAGCACGACCATTGTTATAGCCTTTGTTGATTTGCCTAAAGAACACTGTTAGGGTTTTTCCCACATCTGCAGAAGTGATGGGGATTTCACGTGGCTCTTCACCGGGTTCAGAGATGTACAAACTAATTGCACCACTGTTCATCACCTTCTTCACTTCAATATGTGCAGATACACAATCTTGTTGTGATGTTCCATTAATGACAATATGATCACCATAAGAGGCCATACCTCTGTGTGACATGACAAAGTCACAGTTAAAAGTATCACCATCATAGCCAAAGGACTCTCCGACATTTTGTGCGTCGAATTCAATTAAATTGATGTAGTATGGAGGTTGTGGGTTAGCACATGTAGGGAAGCTAGAATCAGGACCATCAGATGCGGCCGTATATCCACCTGCACTTAAAGTTGATTTAAAAGCAAACCGCTTAATCAAGCCTTCTTGGAAAACATCTAAACCATTGATTGTTTCAACAATGCCATTTTTAAGATTGGTAAAATGCGTATTTAAGTCACTTTTTGCTTGAGTGACTTTAGTATCTACTTCTGCGGTTTTAGCATTTAGTGTCGAGTTAATATTGTCAATTTGACCTTGAACTGTGTTGCAAAGCGCATTTGAGCGTGTAACTACAGCAGTTAATTGTTCCGTAATTGTTGTATGTTCGTTTGACATGGTTTCTCTCTAATTTATGATTGTGCGTTTTCTAAAGCGAGTAGTCTAAGTTCTTGGTTTAATTGACGGTGCATTGTGTCTAGCTGCACTAAAGTAATATCTGCAAGCTCGTTATCTAACAGCATATTGAAGTTATCTACACCTGGTTTTACTTCAACGCTATTGGAAGGTAATTGCGCAAGACTCAACGTGACACTTTGTAAAATCTTTACATCCGGTGTTCTATAACCTAACGTGCGGTTTGGCTCAGAATACACACCCAATAAAATTAAGTTGTTGTCACTGCCCACTGGCTCATCGATTTGAATAAAAACGCCAACTTCTCTGATTGCATATTCAGGGGCTGAAATCTTTTTATCGAACAGGGCCACAACTGTAACTTGATGGTTTTCATCCGTCTCATAGTTATCATCACGAATGGGCTGAAGTTCTCTAAGATTTTGCAAGCTCGTTTGCGTTTGAGTTGGTGTATAGCTTGCGTCACCAAACGCCATATGACTTATTTGCGCTTTTTTACCATTGGCTTTTGCCGCTAATAAAGCATCTAAGCCAACTTGGGTAAACTGCAATGTTAATGCAGACATTAAGCAGCTCCTTGTAAGTTAAAATGTTGATAAATTATTTGCCGCGTAACGTTCACTAAATACTCATTCCCAATGCCGTTACTCGGTAAAATCCCTTGTCCTGCAACACTGATATGTGTTGCTTGTGAGCTATGCAAAGCGCCACTCACACAATAAGCTTTGTGCATTTTCTCTGGTTTCACACCATTGGCCGCAACAATGTAATGACCAGATTGATGTGAATTTGTCGCACCACAAACCGAACTAACGCCTGTGGGCTTTGGGGGTAGAACGCCCTTGCCTGATATGGCTAAAGAACCTGATTGGAACGTTTCTGCGGCTCCGATTGATGCCGTATGTTGCTTAAACTTAGGCGGTTTAACACCAACTCCATGAGGCGCATCAATACGTTTAAAAACCGCTGAGGACACAGCGCCCACAACACCAACTTGCTCTGTAAATGCCAGTCCCAGTTGTACGTCAATGTGAATCGAGCCACGCTTTACTGACTCAACAATACGGCGAACACGCTTTAACATTTGGGGGGTCAGCATTCCTTGCTGGTACTCATCCAAATTACTATTTATAAGCGCCCAAACTTGTACCGTGCCACGCGGCAATTCGTCGAGATTTTCTCCCTGCCACCACTCTCTAATTTCCGTTTTAATATTGAGGCTATCGAGCGCTTTTTGTAGAGCGAATGGCGTGCCTTTGACTTGGTGAACGGCAAATGCATCACTTATCACCTGTCGCTTAAGTTCTTCATTCCAACTTTCATCCCATTCATCAACGGATACCGACCATGCCAACCAGGGCAATAGTGGTGTCGGGCAAAGAAACGGGTCCCAAAGACTTGAAATCAGTAGCCGAGCATCATTGAGCACGCAAGCAGATTTCAGCTGAGTTCTTTTTTGAGTATCTGCTGCACTCGGATCCCAACTCTCGATGGCAAGCTGCGCTGCCATTGCATTTAATTGTGCGTCATGACAAAACTCTGGGAAATCGATTAACGCAAGTAGATGCTTAGTTTGACTCTGTAATAACAGTTCAGGATTAACTAGTACTTCTGATGGCGGCATGTAACATAACTTTGCCAACCAAACCAGTTGCGCATCGCTGCGTGAAGATAACCTCAGTAGTGAGATCAATAACTGGCGAACCGAATTATTCGGTACCAACACATCACTTAATGCTTTGGTCAGTATGGTGGCATTTGAGGGCAGTAACTTATTCATAGACGTTTTCCATCGTTACTGTCACAGACTCACAGTATGGTGCTTCTGTTGGTAAAACGAGGACATCGCTCACAGGGCTTATCAGCGTCACATCTTCAACACCAGATTGATGCAGTGCCGCATAAATACCTGCTCGAGTCACTTTTTTACCGAGATATTGTCTAGATTTACAATATTCCAATACAGCTTGCTTAGCTGTCGTTACTAGCGTCTCACCTGAAGGACCATATAAAATTGACAACTCTGCTTGTACCGTAAACGGTTTAATGTGCGCCTTGTTGACGACTACCCGGTCGCCTAAAGGCCTTACTTTAGAGGCTACTTCGTCGACTTTGGGTTGCGCTCTTCCTTGAGCCGCAAAATACTTCTGAACAGATTCAATTAATGCATCGCTCGCATAACCATTGCCAACATGGCTTAATATGGTTAGTACAATGTCACATGGCTCTGGACTATGTACTGCCACATCTTTAATCTCAGCGTCACAAGACATCGTATGATAGATATATGACTCACTACTTCCCGCCGTATTCAACCCATCAAAGGCCAATTGAACGCGTTGCTTAAATGCAGTATCGGATTCATATGGCTGCGTTTTTCGCGTTATATTGTATCTAGCAGCAATCGCATCTAAATCATGCCCTTGCGCTGAAGCTAGCATGTTTCCTGTCACAGCATCATTGATATTCTGCGCTTGTAAAATTTGTTGATAAGCTAAAGTCTGCAGTAGCATTGCCACCGGATCACTTTCCAGTGAAAGTGCAGCTTCATATTGCGGGTTGTCTTGCAAAAACTGCGCTTTTAATTGCTCATATAAAACTTCAAAATCGAGCGATTTAATTAAATCAGGAACAGGTACTTTAGATAAGTCCAATTTAGTGAAACCACTCATAATTCTTCTTCCTTAAATAAAAAAACCACACTGTAATTAGTGTGGGTTTTGATTCATGGGATAACTGTGTAAGCTTTTACAAGCTTAGGCATATGTTACTGATTTTAAGGGTTTAAAACAGGTCATTCTTGACCGCCTTAAATCAGCAATAAATCCCCCAAATAAAAAAGCCACATTCGCTTATATTTTAACAAGCTGTGTGGCTTTTAACTTAATTTCATTAGGCGTTAAACTTCCCTCAAGTTTAGGTGTATTTTACTGATTTTAATGCTTTAAAACAGGTCATTATTGACCGCCTTAAATCAGCAATCCCCCCCCCCAAATAGAAAAGCCACATTCGCTTATATTTTAACAAGCTATGTGGCTTTTAACTTAATTTCATTGGGTGTTAGGCTTTTCTCAAGCTTAGGAGTATTTTACTGATTTTAAGGCTTTAAAACAGGTCATTCCTGACCGCCTTAAATCAGCGATAAATACCCCAAATAAAAAAGCCACATTCGCTTATATTTTAACAAGCTACGTGGCTTTTAAATCAATTTATATTTTGTGTTAGGCTTTTTCAAGCTTAGGGATATTTTACTGATTTTAAGGCTTTAAAACAGGTCATTCCTGACCGCCTTAAATCAGCGATAAATACCCCAAATAAAAAAGCCACATTCGCTTATGTTTTAACAAGCTATGTGGCTTTTAAATCAATTTAGATTTTGTGTTAGGCTTTTCTCAAGCTTAGGTATATTTTACTGATTTTAAGGTTCTAAAACAGGTCATTCGTGACCTATTTACAATAATAAATCAAAACCCTAAAACTCAATAAAAGAAACCCACTCGGTATGGCCAAGCGGGTTTTGGTTGTGGAATAACAGTTCTGCTGCTTTCTCAAGCAATATTGATACTAACCCGTTTATTGGGAATAAAACGGGTCATTGTGCAGGTTTTACAATGAAATATTTACATCAAACTCAAAATCATCTAGCTCAGCTTGCGTTGTAAACTCAGCAATAATGACTTCTGCTTCATCACTTGCTTTTCGTAATTGCTCGCGCTTAGCCAATAACTCTTGCAATTGAGACTTGCTCAGTCCCAGCGCGGCTTGATCGCCAGATAATTCCGCAATCAACATATGCTCTTGTGCTTTTTGCACACGCCATTGTTCATTACCTAACTTATTAAATACAGCTTCTTTAATCTCTTGAAGCTTGTCTACCTTTGACGCCTCAAACCTTTCCTCTGCGAGTAAGATCTTTTGAGCTTCATAGGTTTGCTTGAAATCAGCCACTGTCGTGTCATTCCACGCAACCCCTGTTTGAGGGTGTACTAACCAATAGTTACCATCAATCTTCATGCCTTTATCGGCAAAATATTCACAACTCATAATTTCTCCTTAAAATGCGCGACAAGTACGGCCAAGGCCATATTGGTTATAGGTATAGTGCTCGTTAAGAATCCCGGCACCTGAGTAAGGGTTAATACAACTGATCGCGCCACCTAATATGCCGCAATCGTAACCTGCATGGTACGCTCGTGCTTGGTATGAATACATGCCCAGCAGCTCACCATCAAAGGTTTCAAGCACCACTTTTACCTCCGAATCTGGAGAATATGTACCGTTTGCATTCTGAGCCTTGTAGTGACCCGAGCTATTACTAAAGAAGTAGTTAATCGGCTCTAGGCGTTTGGCTTGTGTAAAACGATAGTGCACACTATATTTGTGCTCCCCCATTTTCGTGACACCATTGTAGCGACCAAAGAAGCCATAGTAGCTCGTGCCATAGCCAGATACCGTAGTTTCAGAATGATTGTAACTATTGATGCCATATGGCCATTGCATATTGTGATAGATAAACTTAACAACCGTGAAATCGCCAGCATCAACATAGGCTTGAAGTTCTTCTGCATTGGCGATGGCTGTATTTGTCACGATATTCCCATCGCGGTACTTCTCAACTAATACAGATGTGCCTTCATCCACCATAACCAAGCAATGCTTAGTATTATCATACAATACACCCACTTCATTGTAATTGTGACTGGTTAAAGTACTCACTCCAAACTGATCTGTTGCATTTAAGTTCAACTTAGGCTTGGTAATAGAAGTAAAACCAGATGATTTACAGAATACGCCACCATAGTTAGCCACGGCTGTAGTCTGAGAGTCCTGTGTACTGTAAACAATCTCATATTGAATATCCGCAGAGTTATTTTTACTTGCCAGAGGGATATATGCGCTGGTGCCATAGTAGTAGATTTTACTGGCTGGATTTTGCTCAAATGCATTTGAGTAAATAAAACTGGTGTGCGTGGTGGTTTTTTCTGCACCATTGGCACTCAATTTTAAAAACTCTAGGCGACATTGCTCTGTGTTTGCATTATGCGTAAAACCGGGTCTAACAACATGTGTTTCACCGTTACTGTCATACACTGCAAATACAGGCGTCGATCTACGGTTATTCGCCGACGTACTAACACTGTCAATAGGCGTCATTGGCATCAAAGGCCTAATTTGCAATGAATTATTTGTCGTCTGTAAAGACTCTACTCGATTTAAGTTGGGAGCCATCGCATCCAACAAGTCAAGTTTAGATGACTTATTTCCTAAGTCGGTGCTAGTTTGAGTCAACGACTCAGTCGCTGTTTGTAATGCAGCGCCCGTTGATTGCGAGACCTGCTGAAGTGCACTAGTCGCATCATTAATATGTGACTCAGCAACTGCAACAACAGCCTGTTCAAGCTTTGTGTTGTCAGTCAATTTAGTAATAGCGTTACTTACTAGCGCCTGCTCTTCTGCAGTTAAAGGCTGGTTGCCCTGCATATCAGCAACTAGCTTATCTACCATGACTTGCACGGCATTTTGTATACTCGCCATAATGTCCTCTTATATTGTTAATAGTGGTTCGCCGAGTAGCTGGTTTAGCTTTACTCGTCTAAGTTTTTCGTTCAACAGCTCATCTTGCTGGCGACGAAGGTTGGTTTGCATGTACATAAGCCTGTCCACACCGGTAAGTGCGTACTTTATGCGTAGTACATCCTGTTGTAGTAAATTGTCTGGATGGGGTAAGGGCAGAGAGTAAAATGGGGTTTTATCATCGGTCATAACGCCCCCTAAACAGAGAATGCACGAAGTGAGCGCACTCTTGGCCTATCTATATGAGTGCCAGAAAGCACTAATTTCACTCGTGATTGCGCATCGGCAAGGTTAGAGTATTCATAATTACAAAGTAACCAGCCATCCCCTTCAGGTTGCGTTGTTTTCAACGGAATGTTTAACCATTGCCCTTGCTGTTCGATAAACACTTCCACTTTTGCAGTGCCTGGGAGTTGAGCTTCAAAACTCACTTTTAAGCTACCACCTAAGCGACAAGGGATTGCTCGCGTGACATAATCAGCATCGTTACTGACTTTGCCCAAAGCGGCTTGAACACTGTCAAACAGCACAGGAGATTGTGTCGTTGTCCCAGCTAATTTAGCGCGCACTTTTAGCGTTTCATTGAGCATATTTGGTAAACGTAAAGCCTGAGATTCTTGTAGGTTAAACGTTCCACTTTGCGCGCCGCTAAATTCAAAGTGCAGCTGTGTTTCACTGCTTGGTCGTTCTATTGCCGCCATTGCCAACAGGTCGCTATGTTCCGCTAAGTTAACTTCACCCAACTCGACACTGCTCTCTGTGCTAGTAAATCGCGCAGCTTTCAGGCGAAAGCTTAAGTCTCTGTTTTGATGTGGTGTCCAAGTAGAGGCATTACTAGAAGAAAGCAAGACACCAACTTGATACGGCTGGCTGGTAACCCAACCGCTGTTTCGGTCAAATTTGCCGAGCTCCGCAATAGCCACTTCATGCGTCGCATCATCACTCAAAACAACAATTGCATATTCCTGACCTGCATTTAGTGATACAGGCGCAAACTCAAATAAAGTCGGCCCACTGGCCTGTAATTGACTCACAGACAAAGATGTTTCAGCAATTACCGTATCATTTGGTAAACCAAGGTCAGTTTCTCGGATCTGAACTCGAACAGCTTTCTCGCCTATTTTCTTAAACCACAGCTCTACGCCAGCAATAAAGCGTAACTCTGGTAACGTAAAGGTTTGCGCAAGTGGGTCAAAACGCCACTGCAATACGTTATTTACTCGACGTACTGTTTGCGTACGGATTGTGCCACTACCTGTATAAGTGGCCTCCCCTCGTGAGCCTTGTGCACCAGTAAAGCGAACAGACTTACTGCCCACAGGCACATTGCTAGGGATATAAAATCGGCCAGATAATCGGCCTTGCGCATCGGCTTTTATGGTCATTGTCCCTCCGGAATAACTGTGATGCCATCAAATGTGAGTTGCTCTAATGCTTCGTCCTTGTCAAACCCTGAAATGGAGAAGTTAACCCAGCGTCTTCTTAAGAATTCAGCTTGGCGTGTTGAACTGCTTACTACTTGAGTTGTACTCACAGTTTGAGTTCGAACCCTAATACCTCGCCCGCCCCAGAATCTACGCGTAATTGAACTGGCTACATTCGTGTGCGTTTGTGTCCAATGATCTACGCTTGGGGTAAGACGGACGTCTGCCGGAATTGGCTCAAATGCCATATATGGATTAATCTTCATACTGCCCGTCTGCTTAGGCTGCTCTAAGATATCTTCCAGTTCATAGGGCAATGTCAGCGCGCGTCCATTAGGCACTTGTAGCTGGAATATTTCGGCTTGTAATGGAAGCACCAATTCTCCATCTACAACTGCTGCTGTTTGCTCAATGCCCGCATCTCGCATGTCATCATCAATAAACGGGTCAACAAAAACACCATATTTACTTGCAGGGTCTTGGCTATTGGCATCATTGCGTAAACGCTCAATAGCGAGCAGCTGATACAAATCCCCAATCTGAGTCTGCATATGCTCCAGCTGAGACATAGAGACAGCTCTTACAGCTAGGTTTTCAATCAAGGGCGCTTCACTACTTAGCCACGACTGCGTGACTTGAGCTAATGCCAAGTGATGGGCTGGCGCTTTTGGAGCAATTGGAAACTGATGTGCAGCCTGACCTTTGATACGTTTGATTTGGCCAAACCTATCAAGCACGATGAGGTCTACTCGCGGCCTATACCATTGATAGTCAATGGTCACTAAGGTGTTATCAACTATTTGACCGCCATCGGGCAATTGTCTATCTAGCTTAAAGCCATGTTCATCAAATTCCACAATGAGCTGTTTACGGTAACGGTAAGTTACTTCATATAAGCTGCCGCCCGCAGGCTCCTCACCACTGAGCTGCCACTGATATGATTGCGTAAAAAGATGAAATCAGCACCTTGGGTATATGTCGTGTCCCCTTGCGTTATACTTAAAATTTCCAGCACAGACTCATCAGGAAGTAAGTCTTCACCACCGGTTAACTGGCCACGGGTTAATTGCGTCACTTTTTCAACAGTGACGTTAACTTCATCAATTGATCTCACCGGAAAGAAATCCGTATCCATACGCATCATGCCCTGATCATCGGCTTGAAAAGTTTTTGGCTCCTCTTTGACTTCACCAACGTCAGGATCATAGTCAAATTCAGTGGTTCGAGAGGTTGCAAAGGCGACTTCATAACCCTCAATATGCGCTTTACCTTCTTCAAGGCTAAAGCTTTGTATATTTTGTTCAGCGCCTCGATAACTTAACGCCATACCCTGTACAACATAGCTGCCACCATTGGCTTCACGGTCATATCGAGCTAAAGCCTGAGTCACAGCATCTAGCTGAGGTGGCGGTTGCTTAATAATTAAAGTGCCTTGTTCTATTCGGTGTACAGGATAAAATGCTTCATCAGGACCCAGAGCATCACTGAGCAAACCCCATTGACAGATTTGCTGCAAACGCGCAGCGCCGGGCTCATCAAAGTTAATCGCATCGACTGCCGGGTCCCGTAAGCTAGGGTCTTGCTCTTCGGTGATCACTTTGTGAGTCAACCATACACCCACATCAACAGTCGCAGACATATCAAGGGGTACAACACCACTCGGTACAGGGCGTACTTGACCGGCCATGTATACATCACCTTCAGTGATCAGAGCACTCGCAGAGTCAGTGTCGACAACCAGTTCACCACCTTTGACTAAGTCACCATCTTTAAGCAAAACATCTGCTACACCTTTTAGGTGATGGCCCACTTGAGATTGTAGGTCGTTTAACTCTCTACTTTGCAGACCTTTTCCAGCTCTGAACAGCAGTCGTTCGTAGCCAGAATCCGCATGAAATTTTTCATAATAATCGTCAAGCATAAAAAACCTCTAAAAACTCACGACAAATTCAAAGCTCTCTCTCACACCTTCTTCTCGTACGAGTGGTGCACGGTGCTCAAGCAATAATAAAGTACCGGGAGATGCCACTTGATCGGGCTGCAAATAAGACAATCCATCAGGTAGTTCTGGGAGTTGTTGCGTTCCAGACATCAAACCTAACTCTCGAACCGTCTCGCCCACACCATCTGCAAAGTCAAAAGTGAATTCGCAGTACAAGTGCTGAGTTGGTTGATCGGAAAGACTAAAACGCCCCCCTTGAATATGAATATCGCCTTGATCATCAGGGTTACAAAAAGCAACTTTTCTCGCCTTACGATAGCCAATAGGTGCCGCTAGCTCAGTCGCAATAATGGGTTCAGCCGGAGGAGATTGCCACGATGAATCACCGCGTCCCCAAGCCAAATAAATAGGAGTTTGTGCAATAGATTGAGCAAACAGTGTTCGCCCTGCACGAGTCAGAATAGCCAATGTATTTCCTTGTTTTACTTAACTCGATTTAACTTATTCATGTCTTCACTAAGTAATAAGAGCAATTCAACAAGGCTGAAACTTCATATACAGCTATTGGGGTTTACCCCTGCTATTAAATTTATTTAGTGGGAGATCTGAATATTCA
Organism: Pseudoalteromonas luteoviolacea; assembly: GCF_001696455.1. GTDB lineage: Bacteria > Pseudomonadota > Gammaproteobacteria > Enterobacterales > Alteromonadaceae > Pseudoalteromonas > Pseudoalteromonas luteoviolacea_C. The sequence continues at coordinate 111,895 of NZ_MAUJ01000011.1, read as the reverse complement.
AACCGAATTTAGGTTAATTTATGAGTAATAATTGAATTAATCAGCGTAGCGCCTGATGAAAGGTGATGACCTGAGGGTATCTTGTTTCAGACCACGCTGACGACTGCCAATGACCAAACCACTGAGCTTGGCCAATAGTGTATGCGCGACTTGTTTGACGGCTATGTGTGTTAGCCGACTGAAAGCTATGCACGATTGAATTACTTAACTGCATAGTGCCAAGCACTTGAGAAGAGTAACTTTGCCAGCTACTATGTTGCTTGCGCTCACGCGAGCTGGTAGCTGAACCTGGTGCATCAATAATTGCTTCATGTTCGCGGCGTGTACTAATACGTAGTAACTTGCCGTTTTTAAGCCGGTGTCGATAGCCTGAATGATCGCTAAGCAATGTGCCAAAACTGCTTGCAGATAACTTAAGCTCTCTTAAATCAAGTCTATATGTGACACGCACTAACTCACTTCGCGCTGGTGCACTTAGCTCCGCTAATTGAGCCATCCGTTCAACATCATTTAGGTCAGGCATCTGATTTAAATGACACTGATAGCGATAGAAATGCCGATAGGACGTAGACTCTTCAACATCTGACAGAGAAAAACCAAGCCAATCAAAGGCCATTTCTAAGCTTTTTTGTGTACCACGGATCCTTTGCCAAGCGAGGCCTTGCTGTAAGACTTGATCTAAATCGTCGAGGTAAGGAACCAAGGCACCTAAACCGTATTCCCAAATAAGCCATGGAAGTAGGGATTGTTTAGGGTGGGACTTAAAGCCACGCAGCAATTGCACTCCCTCACCTAAAACGGCTTCAAGTTGGCCATGCTTTACAACAGCTGATTGAAGATCTGTGTGATTAATGGGGAGTAATGCGTCGCTATCAGTTTTTAAGTGATGAGACATAATTGAATTTGCCCTAGTTGAGCATATTGATTGGAAGCTATATCAATCAAAGAGTTAGGTGTATGTATTTCTACATGTTTAACACCTTCTACATGGAGTTGAGCACTAAGCCAACTCGGCGTCATCGCAACACCAAGTGCCATCGTCTCCTGCCAAGCTTCACGTAATTTGCCTTCTAATTGAGTAAACACCCAATTTGGCACATTATCTTGTAGATAAATATCCGCTTTGACATCAATCGACACCTCTTCAGCGTGATTAACCTCGACCTGATCGGTTAACACTTTAACCTGATCGCTCAATATGTGGTTTCTCACTTGCTGCAAGAGCACATCTGCATGCTCTTTGACTTGAAATAGAATTGAGACGCGTACACGCCCCGGAGTTGGACTATCCACTTCAACATCTTGGATAGTGTTAGGTGCAGCAGATAACGCTGCATTTCGGTAATGATCTTTACTGCCTGCAGTACTGGACGCCAATGTTTTTTGCCGAATGCGAAGACGGTAGTTACCGTCTTCTTCACCCTCGGCACGCGCTAGACCATAAAATACACCAAGCTGATCTAAATCACCGCCTTTAGCCGTTGCCAATAAGTTAGCATAGGCGGCTTCGTTAATTCGCTGACGCAACAATAGCTCTCGATAGCTTTCAACTTGCAGACATACTGTCAGTGGATCGCTTTCAAGCTCTAATGCATCAGCGTATTGCGGAGCGAGTGATTTAAACCTTTCTTTACGCGCTTGATATATAGTTTCATAGTCCAGAGATTCAATGATGTCCGGCGCAGGCAGCGCAGAGAAATCAAAGTACTGGGAGTTCATAGTGGGTTCTTGGGTTAGTTAAAATCTTTAAGGTTTGATGATATCGGCTACACCCTGTGCGCGCGTCGAAATTTCATCATATACACGAGTAATGTCTTTGTGTTGATAAGGGAATGTCAACTGATTAGCCAAGTGCTTATCTAACAAAGGCGCAAACATATCAGCTGATGGTTTTGCAGCTGCTTTTACTTCTTCAAGTGATGTAGCAGCCACAATTGCTTTGCTTAATTTGGCAAATTCAACGAGAAGTATATGTACTGTGTCCGAAGTTGTACCAAGTAAAGAATCAGAGTCTGCAACTGCATAATGGATACGGCTGCGTTGCGCTTCTTTTTCATATACGACGGAAGTATCTTTGAATTCAGATTCAATATTTTCAGTCATGCTTCACCTATGCTGGAATTCGAGGGTAGTTAACAACGCGGTCAATCGCAAAATTACAACTGCCACCAAATTGAATGATGTTTTGAGGCTGTTTATCACCAGGCTCAGAAACTCCGTCAGACACAACGTTGACCAATCGAACAAATAAACTGCTGTAGGTATGCAACCCAGAGATTTGCATAGAAGGAATATCTCTCACGGAAGAGCCATTCCACCAACCGCCGGTAAGTGAGACATTAATATCAACACCTTGAGATGCAATATTTTCATTGATTTGCTCGCTGGTTGCCTCAGAGTTAGTCAGAATAAACTGCATATATGTGCGGCTCCAGTCTCGCGCATACTGTACAGGAGATTCGCTATAGCCCGGCGAATATGAGTAACCCGCGACAGTATGTACTTTGGTCATTTTATTTGCCGCAGGATAAGTATGAAAGCCGCTCCAATCTCCACCATTTGGTACCCTAACCCAGATTGACTTGGACTCGTCATTAGGGTCTGCTACCAAAGCATTATCTTGTACTAAAGTATCTTTCGTATGCACTTTGCGATCATAATAATTGATACGCATATCCGCATGACTCTGCGCCAAGTTCAAAATCGCTTGGCTAATGCGACTATCCGCTGTAGAAATAGCAGTATTTACGCCAGCTTGCGCATTAGTAAGTGCCGCATCAATCGTGCCCATCTTGTCAACAACTGTACTCGTCAGTTCATTATTAGCTGTAACAAGTTCACCATTAGTGGCGTGCAGCTCGGTAATTAGCTGTTCAAGCGTTTTTGCTTGTGTAGACATCAATAAGTTTCCTTTTAAATTGTATTTTTGTTTCAATCCAAAGCTAAGCAACTCTGTGCAAGCGTTTGCTTTGGACAAATAAGGGAAAGAGAAAAGTAGCCGCTATGATGGCTCTTTTGGCCATTCAACGTCTTCGACAGATGAATAAGTTTGCGGTATTGCGCGTAGCGCTTTGCGATAAAGGGACCATTGCTGCTTCATATCATCAGAAAGGTCGATATCTGACATTTGTGTGAAATCAGACTCAGCAAGTAATTGGTTTCTTTTGGTTCTAATCGAGCTCCATTTAAGCTGATCAATTGCCTTTTCGGTTGCGGCAGAGTCGAACCCCAAAGATTTCAAATACTGGTAGTCTTCTTCGCTGTTGATTACACCAAAAACCGTTTGGCCACAAATAGTAATATCCATAAAACTATACTCCTAAGTAGTCACAACATGTAAGCTATTAAATACAGTGTGTATTTGGTTAGAAGACTCAGAGTAAGTAAATACTCCCTCAGGAAAAGTGCTTTGCCAGTTGTTTACAAAACAACTACCCGCATACCGAGATGCAAAGGCAGTTACTTTTTTACCTGCTGGTGCTTCGGCATTCTTCAACCGAAAACGACTCAACGAAATTGAAGAAATACCGCGCGCACTCGTGTAACTCCCTTGCATTAAGGTCAGGTGAGCATTGCCGGTTATATCCAAAAATGTTGATTCGTATCCACCTATATGAAGGTTTGCGCCCGCCTTTGCATACATCAGTGTTTTATTACTGGACATCGAAATGCTACCAGATGCTCCACCCCAGTTAGAAAACTGCAAGCTACCGTGGGGGGCGCAATTAAATACCGTTGTAATTTTGTCATCTAGATGGATTTCATTACCAACGAATCTAATCTCAACAGCTCTTCGGCCTAAATCAATTAGTTCATCGATCACAAATGGCGTGCTCTTGCCGTCTGGTATCAATTGAATCGTGCAAACGCAATTTTCAGGTGTGCTTTCGATTGCGCGTTTAATCGACTTAAATGGCTTTGCGCTAGTACCATCAGCTGTCACATCATCTCCTTGATGAGATACATAGTGATGAGCATCCATCATGCCATTGACTCTGCTTGGTAAAGCTTTAAGCTCTGAGTGCATGCTGTTGAGCACACTTGAAACTTCTGACGTTAGGCTGCTGACATCTAAACTGAGTTTGGTATTTGAGCTTGTTAGCTCAGCCATTCTTTGCGTAATACCAGCCATGTTAAGCTCCTACAGCCAGTAGACGTTCATTGAACTGTATTTGCCTATGATTGGATTGAACTTGAGCCGTGGCCATCTGCACCTGTGCAATTGTCATCGCTGCAAATTCATCAGCATAATAGAGGCTCAAATCGCCTGTTACATTGAAATCAAGGCTATCTGGCGGAACAGCCGACAGTAATAAATCAAACCCTTGTACAATTTTCGCTATCGGAGTCTGATAAAAAAGCACATTTTCGGGGTGAGACCACACCGCAAATAATGTTCGCTGACTTTCGTCTGCATGATCATTGAGATAGAAGCCGACCTCTTTGACTGCATATTGCTTATCATCAGTGAACTCAGCAGTCACATGAAACTGGCCGTTACCGACAACTTCTGCACCAGATACTGGTGCCGTGTTTTTTGGGCTTTTCAAAGCAGTTTGGTTTCTATCAGGTGTATAGCCTGAATCACCGACTGCAATATGACCAATTTGGATTTTAACCCCTTGTTCAAGGGCACTCACCGCTGCATTTATCCCTTGCTGGGTAACAACGGGTGTATATACATTCATATATGTACCTCAGATTAAAAATTAAGCGTAATATTTTGAATTGAAACGGTGTACGCACCGCTTGCTATCGAACTGCTAGTTGCAAAGTTTGATGTAGGATTATCTCGCATTTGAGTTTGCGACATATGTGTCGACATTGCTGTCGTAGATACAGTCACCAAGTCGGTAAAGTTTGCACTTGGCGCATCTTGAAATAGATCTATCGCCACTTGATTTGTGTGACCGCAAGTGAATACTTGTATATCGCTTAGATTGAAATCGATGCTTGGATTATCACTAAAACGTGTGACTTGTAGGTTGTTGGAATGGGCACTGGCCAAACTGCCGACATTTACAGGAGCAAAGTTAAAAATAGGTTCATCTCTATTAAGCGCGACTTGAACCGTAGCACTTTGAGCACCCCCAATCACTTGAATGTCAGCACTCAGGTTAACGCCAATTGTAAAGTCAACTTGGGTCCGCTGTGGCTTGGTCGCGACGACTGATTGCCACATTTGTGCCTGCAATTTGGGGCTTAAAAACGTATTGCCGTTGCTGTCTAGATTTTCATTCGCAATCGCCAACAACTTAGCGCTATGCGGAACACCTCCATACTGCCACCACTCCTGCAACTCAACTTTTGCGTTGAGGACATTAAGCGAATTATTAACTGCATTCACAGTCCCTTTGTATCTATGGCGTGGCACGCTATCCGCGATGACTTTTCGCTTCACGTGTTCTGGCCAGTTGCTATCCCAGACATCCACGCTCAGTGCATCAGCCAACCAAGGGAGAAAGCTCGCTGGACATTGAAATGGGTCCCATAATTGGTGGATATTCACTGGGGTCTGTAATATGCGATCACTACAATGCTCTAGTGCAAGCTCAAGTGCAGTCGTATTTCCCAGCAGAGAAAAGTTAGACATGCTCTTCCCCTAACTCGATATTGACTGAAGAGCAAAATGCCGCTTGGTGTTCTTTTATTGATATATCCCACTGCGGAGAGTGTAATTCAACTCGCTGTACCCCTTCCTGATGAAGTACCGCATACAAACCTGACAGTGAAATATCATGGCCTAGCTGATGATGTTGATTCAGCCAAGCAGTTAAACTTTGCTTTGCTTCATTGACCAATGCTGCGCCATCCATCCCAGGATAAATATGCAACGTTGCATCGAGTGCAAATTCAACGATCTCTGCCGATTTGATGTGAACCCTGTCGGTAAGCGGGCGCACATTGTCTTTATTCAGCTGCGCCTGAACTTGCTCAATAATCCCTTCCGTTGCTTGACCATTTCCTTGGTCAGTTAACAGCGTTATTGCGACATCACCGGGCATTGGCTCTGGTGGTATTGCTCCTGTCAATACATCAGGTGTTAACCCTGCATCGTTTGTACACACAAGTAGCCTTGCACTTGGGGGCAGTAAATTATTAACTTGTTCAGATAAATCAACGTATGCAAATTGCGGCGCGTCGACGAATACATCTTTAACGTGCTGCGACCCCTTCATCGCATGAAATGCATAAGCGCCTGCGGGCCCCGCGGTACTAAATCCCTCCAAAGCAAGTGCGATACGCTCGCGAAACCTCTCGTCACTCTCATACTCAGCCGTCTGAGGTGGTATTTTGCTATCGTCTGCGGGGACCAATAATACGCGCTCAACCCCAAAACGATTCCCAAGATAATCCAGTTCGCTACTTGTTGCATTTGCTAAAAGTACACTGTGGGCGCTCTCGTTAATCCGTTGACGCAGCAGTAACTCACGATAAGTAAAAGACTCCACCAGCTTTATGACCGGGTCGCTCACTAAATTCAACTCAGCGTTTGGGAATCGCGTTTTAAAATCATCTAAAATCTCAGCCCTAATCTTTTCAAAGCTTAAAGGTTCAATGAGGTTTGGCGCCGGCAAACGGCTGAGATCAATGGCGCTAAAGTTTGTCAATGACATAACTAAGCTCTTAATTAAGTATTGAGAAATACCTGACTAAATCCTAGTCAGGCACATGGGGAAGTTTATAAATTATGACTTTGGAAAGCTTGCTTTCACACTGGCTCTTGCATCTAGCCAAGCCTGTTTCGCGTCAATGGTGGCCTGCGCATTGTCACCAAGTTCAGTTAAATTAGCCATATAGTCAATAAACAAATGGTCGCTTTTTTCTTTGTATTCAAATAATCTTGATTGGGTTATTTCTTCTTCGGAATAAACAACTTCGTAATCTCCATCTGCATACCCTGCCAGCTCAGCAACTTCTTTTGCTGACTGCATGCTATGAATACCGCTCGCAACAATTTTACCTGTCGAAATTTGTTTTAATACTGCCATGTTTACTATCCCTAGCTTGCTTCTTTGACGTTGTTATTGAAAAACTCTGTAGCGTCTGTATGTGAATATGGGTGACCCACGTCGTTTGCCCAAATCATATTGTTACCATGATCACCCGTACCAACATAAGGTAAACAGATCGCGACTTTCATTCGCCCTTTGCCTGAGAACAGTGGAGAGTGGTTTCCACCCCAACCAGTTCTTGTTGAATGCTTATAAATCCAGCCTTTCCCTAAGTCACTCTTATCAACTTGAATGTTTGCTACACGGTTTGCCGCAGGATAAAAGTTGATACCATCAGAACATTCCAAAACGTTAACCCAACAACTAGATTGAGTTAAAAACTCACCACGACCCCATCCAGTGTAGGTGTCAACACCTTGACTTAAAACGAAGAAATGACCTTCATTAGGATTACTATCTCTGCCCTTGATAATCTCGACATCAAACAGTAGCACCTTGAAATTACTACCATAAAAGTTGTTTTCAGTGCGTTCGCTACCCAGCGCTCGAGTTAAAAACTCCCCTTCAGGTTTTAAACCATTTTCAGCTAGCTTGCCTACTGTCAGCTTAGTCACAGTACCCGACGCCTCAACGCCATAATCAATCCAACAGCGCCATGGTTTGCTATGTGAAGTGACCATATCTACGGCTACATTATCTTCGCCTATCCCATTAAAATACTTGGTATCAACCAATAAGTTTGGCGCTAAAGGTAATGCCTTTTGAAACTCACTTATCTTTGCATCAACCGCTTGTTCCTTAGCTGTTAAACGGCTCTCCAAAACCGCATTTTTTTGGTCAATCTCAATGGCTTTCTGTGCCACTCGATTATCAATATCTTCAATTTTTGTATCCACCACATCACTGAGCTTTTCTGCAGCTTCAACGACGCGGGCAATGTCTTGCTCTAAGGACATCACTTTACCTCCGTTTTAAAATAAAAAAGCCCACCGAGTTGGTGGGCTGAGTTTGTTTATAATTCTGTATGCTGATTAAATTACAGCGTATTTGTCTGCATTATTTCAGCAAATTGCTGACGCCATGAGCACGCGTTAGTGCTTCATCTAGCGCTGCTGTTTGACCTTTTATTTGATATGGTAATTCAACCTCACCACTGGCAACTTTTCCTTCAATTGCGCCAATGACATTTTTCAATGACTCTGTTGAGGCGCGCATTTCAGCTAGGGAGTTAGCTTGCGATAATTTGTTTACAAAGATGCTTAACTCATGGAGCAGAATATGGGAGATATCTGACGTTGAACCCAGCAAACTGCCTTCATCTGCAATTCGGTTGGTAATTTTTTGCCTCTTTGTAATTCGCTGATTTCTTTCAAGGATTTTTTGTTCATTTTCTGTCGACAACTGGTTTGCAATCATATTATCCATCATTATTGTCCTTATAATTATAGTTCTAATTCTGTGCTTTCAATGACTTCGATATCACCAGGTTTAAGTACCGTGCCATTTCCTACATACATGGAATCTACACTGAGGTTTAAATAGTATTTATCTTCGATAGTTAGTCGCAGATATATGTGACTGTCAGTGCCAACATATGAAAATGGCTCATGCGTCCCAAGTTCTTGCTTGAAACCAAGAATATTCCCTTGGTTATAGCAATACCCAACAAATGTTGTGTCCACCAGTTTGCCTTTGTGGAATTCATAGCCATTTACTTTGATATGGTACATATGATTGTCTCTATCTAGCCGATAAGGCAGTTTTAAATGAATATATGTACCACCAACTGCAGCTGAGAAATACCGAGCAATATCAATACTTCGAGTGCCTCTTCCACCGTCGCCGATAATTTGTTTACTTTCTAGTGCCTCATTCACTCGTGACACTTGCTGAGAAATTGTTGAATTTATCTCAGCCACTTTGCCATTCACCGTGCTGTTAATATCTTCAATTTTTGTATCCACAATGCCAGTGAGTTGCTCTGCTGCACTGACTACATTTGCAATGTCTTGCTCTAAAGACATAAATTACCTCCAAGTAAAAAATAAAAAAGCCCACCAAATGGCGGGCTTTACGTTTAGGTTTAAGAATGAAAATTCAAAATCAATAAGGTGTGCTCAAGACCCTATTGATACTTAGTTACTGCGCTTTAAGGACTGCATCAACGCCATTAGCACGCGCGATAATGTCAGTCATTACGTCGCTTTGACCTTTCGTTTGATAAGGGAAACTAAGTTCACCATTGGTTACTTTTGTTTCCACGCCGCCTATCGCTGTTTTGAGTGATTCCGTAGACGCACGCATTTCTGCCAGCGTTTGAGCTGCACTTAACTTATTCACAAAAGCGCTCAGCTCATTTAGCAATAGATGTACAGTATCCGATGTCGTACCAAGCAATGATTCCGTGTCTGCAACTTGCTGCTCAAGCTGAGTTCTTACTACAGCACGGCTTTGTTGCAAAGCCTCATCGACAGTCAGCTCCACTGAAAATGTACTCTCTTCACCGAAATTTTCTGCCACCAGCTGTGCAACAGCATGCTGCGGCATACTTGCATCAAAAAACTGCTCTGTAGCTTGTCCATTTACAATTAGTTTAGCCATTTAAGTTATATCTCCTTGACCTTATGCAATCACATCATGAGTATCGTCGCCAATATAGGCGAACTGACCCCAAGCTTTATCGATAGGTACATGACCAGTGACAACAGCAGGTAGTGCAACTTGTATCACACCTGTTTGATCTGCGGGTAAGTTCTTGCCTGGTACATATGGATGACAGTGTGTATAGTGATTTCGACTACTATGCCCGATATGCACACCGCATACCTTTGCAGCCTCACCCGCTTTTAACCCGGTACACCAAAACCCTGTAGGCACAACACCACGAATATGTTTCACGATTGCACCCGCCGTAATATGTGTAGGTCTTCTCAAGTATTGGTACATTAAATACGCATCGATGTGGCTGTTTTCACCACCTCGGTTTGGTGCATATTCCAACTCCCAAATATTAAAGTTTTGCGCAAACCACTTAGTATCAGAATTAATCGCTTGTAAAAACTCTCTCGCAAGAGGGGTACGCTGATTTAACTCAATACCCGTTTCGACTTTTTCTAATAAAGTCGCTTTAGTGACAAAACCGCCTGCCCAAGCCTCAGGGAACGAACCTGCTTGGTTTGCAACTAATGCTTGGTTTTTGGTAATTCGAAAATGCGATTGGCGCTCTTCATACGAATTAAGCAGCGCGTCTGCGCTAGCAAGATGCGCATCTACCTTGGTTTTAGTCTCGGCCACAGCCGAGTTCAACTTATTGGTGATCTCACTGATCTGATTGTCAACTGTTGCCGTCAAGCCTTCGGTGGCTTCAACGACGCGAGTTATATCCTGTTCTAATGACATTAAATATCTCCGCTATAAACAAAAAAGCCCACCAATGGTGGGCAAAAGCACTATCAAAAAACTAATTAGTCATGAAATTTAGGATAACGAGCTTGCACAGCCTTTCTAGCAAAAAGCCACGCTTGTTTCGCTTCATTTGCTTCCAAGCTTTGCTCACCATATTCAGCTTTGGCAGCTAAATATTTAAATGCGAGGCCATCGCTTTGCTGTTGATAACCTAAAATTCGCGCCGCTTGACACTGAGCTTGTTGCTGCAAAACCTTCGCTTCTTGCATCAATTTCAACGCTTCTTCTGCGAGCGTCTGTGCACGCAAGTTATCTTCTTTTTTCATAGACCTTCCTTACAAAATTCCTTTGTCAATTAATGCAAACTTTTGTTTTAAGTGACGATACATATTCATGATTTGAGAGCGAGCCATTTTGGCAAGCTCTGGCGCGATTAAGATATTAAAATCTACGCCTTTATCGATAATGGTAATGGCATCGCCAGGCACACCCGTCAAAGTAAGGTCAAACGCCAACAATAAATCTATGTCATTAGACTTATAAGCAATTGGCTCGTTTGCCGAGTAAACCGCAAACAATACATGACGCACTTGGCCATTAACTTCTTCTTCGGTATAAAAACCAACTTCATTGACGAAGAAGCCATCACCAGCAACTTTTGAGTCATCTCGAACAGTCAAATGTAACTGTTTTTGATCCTCAAAATACTCTGCATGGTCGATATCTAGGCGATACTTTTCATCTTTTAGGTTCGTGGTGTTTTCATCAACTTGATGAACACCAGAGCCTATTCCTATTTTTGTGATCTTGGCTTTAAAACCTTTTTGCTGTGCTCTGAACACAGCAGCAAGCCCCGCTGAGGTGATCACCGGCTGTAAAATCGTGCTCACTATTGCACTCCTTGTTTTCGAAATGTTTAGGTTGCAGTAACTGCATTTAGATACAAACGACGCACGGTCGTTTGCTTTGCACTTTTCGAGATTGCGCCAGCCATCTGGCAACTAAACTCAATAAAGCGCGAAGGCATGGTTTGCTCACTGCGAATGTATGTTCTGACAACTTGTCCGGAGCCCGTTGACAACGCAGCGCCAAAACCCAGTTTTGCGCGTGCATTCAAGCTGCGTACATTCGCAGTGCTCACACGCTGGCGACTAATCAAAGGCACTTGTTTTCGAATGACAAGGGCGCATCCTGGCTGAGATTTTGCTGTAATAGCTCGCTCTGATGAAGATGCTGCATAGTGGCGGGAAGCGGCTGTGCGATGCCCAGAGATGGCACCAGCGAGTGAGAGTGTATTGCTGCCAGCACGACGCTTCTCATGCGGCATAACTTTGGCATAAAGTCGATTACTTGCAAATCCGTGCGCTGAACTGGCAACGACGGCTTGCGACGACATTTTCATACCAACTAAAAAATCAAAATGTGCGCGCTGTGGCTTTGTCTGATTGGTCACTCTGTAAATGGCATCATAGAGTTTCTGATCTAACACCACTGCGCGGCTGGTGTAAGGTATTTCGTTTGCCCAAGCGATAAAGGTAAAAGTATAAGGCTCACCACTGTGATGTGGTGCAAGATATACGTCATCAATATCCTCAAACCATTCAAAGAATTCGATTTGCAAACCGAGCGATTGTAGGGCCCTTTTAACGGCCCCAACTGTCCCTTTGTGTTTATGGATAGAAACTGAGTGAGCAATCATTGACCGCTTAGTTTCTACTGACCATGTTTCATCCCATTCATCAACCGAGAGCGCCCACGCCAACCATGGTAACAATCCTTCTGGGCAAGTAAGCGGGTCCCACTGTGAGCCAATACTCTCGGGGATCACCCGTTCGGTATTAAATTGCGTTCTGTTTAACGCGAGGCTCTGTTCTAATTCACTTTCCAGTCGTGTTTTATTCACTGGCAATAATGACGGATTTCTCATCTTTTATGCCTCTTCAGGAAAAACTAGATCAAGGGTCAGGCGATACGCCTGATTTACACTGGGTTGCAGATCTTCTGTCGGTGTTAACAGTTTTACTTTGCGTACCCCAGGTTGATGAAGTGCATCAATGATACCCGAGTGTGGTACCTCGGCTCCGAACTTGAAATGGTTCAGAATAAATGTATCGAGCGCTTGCATGATTGCTAACTCTACCTGCGCCTTGTTAGCCCCCACATTCAAGTAAACTTGCGCAGATAATGGGATTAAAGTTGGCATGACCAAATTGACGATAACTTCATCGGTGATTGGCCTAATATCCTCATCATTGAGTCGCGCTTCTATATCACCTTTTACTTCATTCGCCTGTGCCTCGCTCATCGTATCTAACAAAGCATACACATTGACTCGACCGGGTTGTTCAGAGTCAACATAGACATCATGTACTAAATGACTGGCTGAAAAAGTATGGTATTCGTACGCCCCACGAGTACCAGCCATGCTATAGCTTTCCAGTGACATAGGGATCCGCTGTCGGTAACGCTCGTCTTCTTCGTGTTCATCCCTTGCAATACCAAACAATGCACCTAAGTGATCTAAATCATTTCCTGCGGCAAAAGCCAACATCACTGATTTGGCGGCATCGTTAATACGCTGACGTAACAGTAGCTCGCGATAAGCAGCTAACTCCAATAGCTTTATGGCGGGATCTGAAGCCAATAAACTGTGTGCGGGGATTTTTTCTAATAAAGCTTGCTCAATTTGTTGATAAATCTCCTCATAACTAAGCGCTTCAATAACCTGAGGAAGTGGCAATTTAGCTAATTCTATAGCAGTACTCAAAATTCGTCTCCTTGCTAAATTTTTTGCACACGAACGCACACTCGACTCTATCAATTAGTGCCGACTATCTTCAGTGCTTAATTACAAAGTTGGAAAAATGTAGGCTCCGTAAGAGGTTTACAGGCCGTTACGTTTGGCGCTTAATAAGGCATCAAGCTTTTCATCAATAGAGTCCAAACGTTTCTCTATACGCTTTTGGTCTTCTTTACGAATTTGTTTTAAATGTGCAAGCTCTTGCTTGTTGGACGTAATCCGTTTATCCAAATCATTTAAATACAAAATTCCAGAAACCACCAAAGCAATCGTCGTTAAAATATGGGCTAAATTTAACTCCTTTTTCATTTGCCAATTGTCAGGCTGTCTCACTTAGCGACTCCTTTTATCTTCTCAATCGTTCTCAAACCTGCTAAACCAAGCATGCCCAAGGTCAATTCAAGCATCACATCAAGTGGTAACTCTGGTGCGCCATATTGTGGCAGTACCCATTGCAAGATGGGGTTTATTACAAATGCAAACAGAAAACCTAAACCGCAAACCCACATCAAAAATGGTCTCGCCCCTGCGACAAATGCACTACGATGGCCCGCTTGGACTGAATTGATTTGCGCTTGTATTTCACTTTGCTTTGCCAGCATGCGCGCCTTTAAAACTTGCTGCTCAAGCACCTCTTCTTCACTGGTGTACAGATCGTCAATAATATTTCCGACAATTTGTAGTGGTTCGCGAACATCACTTACAAATAAGCTGGCTAACCAACTCATGACTGCCACTCTCCAGTTAACATTTGTTGAGCTAACTCTTGTGCTCGATTAGGCACTTGCTTCGCCCAACGGCTGTCCAGCATTTCTAACGCCGCTTCTTCGAACTTGCCATGCTCGACATGCCCTAACATCTTTTTAAACCCCATTACACCTTGCAGCCCAATATTGAAGGCCATATTGGTCAGAACAGCGAGGCGGGCTTCATTACAATGACTTACATTTATGCGGCGCTTAACCCCAGCTAGCGCGTTTTGTACATCTTGAGCAAGCAAATATTCTGCTTCTTCCTGATCAACGCCTTTGCTATCCAAGTTTCTGCCATACCCGATGGTCAACTTACCACCCGTGCAGTAATACGGGTAGCGCCGATACCCTTCATGCTTTTTTATTTGCTCCACTGTATTCATAATTGACATTTATTTTCCTATTCTAATAACTAAGCTCCAGCATTAATGCTCTTTCAGCTTTAATTAACCAAAACTCGGCCGAACGTTTGGTATCAAAGCCAAGCATTTTTGCGGCTTGACTTAGCTCCATGTCCAGTAAGTATTTGGCTCGTATTGCACGAATACACTCTGGTCGCAACTTAGCTATTAATTGTCCTATGAGTTCAATTTCCTCAGGGACACTCATCATATCGCTAGAAAAGTAATTACTTCGCCCACCGCCAGTTTGCTCTGTAACAGCTTGACGGCTAAACCCTTTACCAAGTTCGCGTTGACGCCAAAACTTTCCCCAACGTCTAAGTGCACTTCTGATCTGTTTAATGGTTATCTGAGTTGCTATCATTTAGCTTTCCTATTACTTCTAAAATATCTAATGAGTAAACATCTTCTACTAAGCCAACTACATCATTCCACTTAGGGCTGTATTCCTTATTTTCCCAGCGCCGCAATGTGCGTTCTTCGATACCGTAGCTAGCTGCAGACTCTGCTTGAGTGTATCCACGTAAACGTCTTGCAAAACGGAGTATCTCAGCCCCAAGTGGAGCTCTTCTTTGCTTAAAAATCCTATTTGGTGAGTAACTTAACTGCATCATTGCTTTCCTTACCGAGTTTTCCAAATGAGCTTATAATTATTATTTTTGTCGCTTTATAATTGATATTTTCCGTCTAAAAAGGTTCGAAAATAACCTCGTACTTGAGACTATTAAAAAATTTTTCTGATTTATATGATGAGGTGTTTAATTATTAAAGGTACATTGATTAACGAGGCGGTTAACAACTGCCCCCTTCGTTTTGTAAATAAATTTGTGGAAGAGTTCATTCTATAAAATGTAACAACTTTACTTCGTAGCTTTGCCGAGCATAGGTAAATAATACCGTTTTTCTGGGATTAAAACAGGTCAAAAATGCCCTAAGAACAATGAGCTAAGAAAAATAAGGAGTTGGAATAAAAATTCCTCCTTTAAGTGTATTAGTTACAAATCAATACAACACCATTCTAATTTTCGCCACATCCCTTTCCAATAAAGGGACGAAGACCGTATAAATCGTGTACATTCATACTCATGAAATTAGCAAATCCGTATCACGATATCTCTTTCGCCACGTTGAATGCTTATTAAGTTGTAACTACAATAGCGGAAATCAAAAAATTAGTTGGACTATATAGATGGCTCAATATATTTATACAATGTCGCGGGTGAGCAAAGTTGTTCCACCTAAGCGTACAATTCTTAAAGATATCTCTCTGTGCTTTTTCCCAGGCGCAAAAATAGGCGTGCTGGGTTTAAATGGCGCAGGTAAGTCTACCCTGCTGCGCATTATGGCTGGTGTAGACACAGAGTTTGAAGGTGAGGCTCGCCCTCAACCTGGTACTAAAATCGGCTACTTGCCTCAAGAACCAGTACTGGACGAAAGCAAAACGGTGCGTGAAACCATCGAAGAAGCGGTAAGCGAAGTAAAAACGGCGCTGACTCGTCTGGATGAGGTGTATGCAGAATACGCAATGGATGGTGCAGACTTTGACGCTTTAGCCAAAGAACAAGGTGAACTGGAAGCGATTATTCAGGCGCATGATGGTCACAACTTAGATAATGCACTAGAACGTGCTGCTGATGCACTACGCTTGCCAGAGTGGGATGCTAAAATTGAGCATCTATCGGGTGGTGAAAGACGCCGTGTCGCCATATGCCGCTTACTGCTTGAAAAACCAGATATGTTACTACTGGATGAACCAACCAACCACTTAGATGCTGAATCTGTGGCTTGGTTAGAACGATTCCTACATGATTATGAAGGGACCGTCGTTGCTATTACCCACGACCGATACTTCTTAGATAATGTAGCAGGTTGGATATTAGAACTTGACCGAGGACATGGTATTCCTTGGGAAGGCAACTACACATCTTGGTTAGAACAAAAAGACGCGCGTCTTAAGCAAGAAGAGAAATCAGAAAAAGCACGCCAGAAGTCGATTGAGAAAGAACTTGAATGGGTCCGCTCCAATCCAAAAGGCCGCCAAGCTAAATCAAAAGCACGTATGGCACAGTTTACTGAGCTTCAACAGTCTGATTATCAAAAGCGTAATGAGACCAACGAACTATTCATTCCACCGGGTCCTCGTTTAGGCGATCAGGTCATTGAAGTAAGCAACCTTAAGAAAGGGTTTGGCGATCGCGTACTAATAGACGACTTGAGCTTCTCGATGCCCAAAGGCGCGATTGTTGGCATTATCGGTGCCAACGGTGCTGGTAAGTCAACCTTATTTAAAATGCTGAGTGGCGAAGAGCAGCCTGATAGTGGTGAGATTAAAGTAGGTGAAACAGTAGAACTGGCAACTGTTGAACAATTCCGTGACAATATGGATGACAGTAATACCGTTTTCCAAGAAATTTCTGACGGACAAGACAATCTTAAAATTGGTAACTTTGAAATTCCAAGCCGAGCTTATGTTGGACGCTTTAACTTCAAAGGCAATGACCAGCAAAAGTTTGTCAAAGAGCTATCAGGTGGTGAGCGCAATCGACTGCACTTAGCGAAACTACTTAAAGCTGGTGGTAATGTTATCCTACTGGATGAGCCGACCAATGACCTAGATGTAGAAACATTACGCGCGCTGGAGAATGCTATTTTAGAGTTCCCTGGTTGTGTAATGTGTATTTCGCACGACCGTTGGTTCCTTGACCGTATTGCTACGCATATCTTGGATTACCGTGACGAAGGTCAAATTAACTTCTTCGATGGTAACTATACTGAGTATGAAGAATGGCTGAAGAAAACGTATGGTGCAGAAGCGGCTGAACCTAAGCGTATCAAATACAAAAAGATTGGTTAATTTAATGCCAAGCTGAATGTGAAGCCCTGAACGAGTTCAGGGCTTTTTTATATCTGGTTAGTCTGCAAAAAAATGACTAAACTTTAGATAACGAAATGACGAGACCCCCTTATGAAAGAACGCAGAAAATTTTCCCGAGTCCTATTTTCAAATCAAGCCTCATTAATGACGACAACCGGGGACTATAATTGCGAAATTATTGACTTGTCATTAAATGGTGCATTGATCACTATGCCTATTGGATTAACCCCGCTTCAAGGACAACCCGCGAGTCTGAAATTCAATTTGCCCGGAAGCGATGTAGAAATTTGTATGGAAGTGGAAATACGACATATCGAAGAAGCTCACCTTGGCCTGCACTGTGCGCAAATCGATCTAGACAGCGTAACGCACTTAAAACGATTAATTGAATTAAACATTGGTGATGATGATATACTCCACCGCGAATTAGAAAATTTAACACTACACGAATAATGAAAAAGGAAGCTCGATGTTATTGGAATCTTTACAAGGATTTATTCCTTTTATTGCCTATTTCGCCCTGGGTTACTTACTCATTCTAACCTTTTTATTTGTCTACACTAAAATTACCCCCCATTGTGAGTGGCGGTTAGTCAAAGATAATAATCCAGCAGCAGCTGCCGCTTTTTGTGGTACGTTAATCGGGTTTACACTCCCTGTCGCCAGTGCTGCGGTCAACGCTGTATCTTTGATTGATTTTGCATTGTGGGGCGTGATAGCAGGCGTAATGCAGTTAGTTACATTCTTTTTAGTACGTTTATACATGCCGTTACTTTCACAAAAGATTGAAAACAACCACATTAGTGCGGGTCTGTTTTTAGGTGGCGCATCTCTGGCAACAGGAATCCTAAATGCTGCCTGCATGACATATTAAGGAGTCAATATGAAACGCAGCAAGCATATCAAACTGACCTTAATGATGGGCGCTGGTGCTGGTCTTGTCGGTTGTGGTGACAGTGATGAGTCGGCACTACTGTTTAAAAATGTTGATGAGTGTACTTCTTTTGGTATTGAAGAAGACGCCTGTGAGTTTCAGTTTGAGCAAGCGCAAAACAGGCATCTCTCAGAAGCGCCAAAATACGCAACAGAACAGCTGTGTGAAAGCGATTTCGGTTACGAGCAGTGCGATAACAATGGCGGAATATGGCGGCCATTAATGGCCGGCTTTATGGTAGCAGCTCTAGCTGAGGCCGTTGATGAAGGCCTTGATGCCATGAAAAAACGCAAGCGAAAGAAAGCGGCATTCTTGAGCGGCAAATACTATTCGGGTGCAAAGCCTTTATATCGAAGTAAAGATGACTACTTTAAGTATCGCAATGCTCAAAATACCGTCGTTGCCAGCACAAGCGCCACTGGAACAACTATGGTAAGCTCTTCGGCCATTAATTACCGGGCTAAATCTAACAAAGTCGTCACAAAGACCAAAAGCCGAGGCGGCTTCGGTCGTAGTGCCACCAGTCGCAGTTGGGGTGGTTAGCCCCTTCTTGATTTCATATCTTACATAAACAAACACCGTAACCAGCGGCATAACCATAATGATAAAAGTCCCCATTCAGGAACGCTCAAACTGGCGAGCGCAAGCTCAAGCAATCGGGTTTAAATTTCACACTATGCATGGAGAGCCCTACTGGGATGAACAGGCCTACTATCAGTTTTCACTCAGGCAAATAGAGCAAGGCATAGAAGCGCCAACTGCTGAACTGCATCAAATGTTACTGCACATTGTCGACAAGGTGTGTGATGACGATGAGTTAATGCAGCGTTTTGCTATCCCCGAGCCATTTTGGCATATGATCAGACGTTCTTGGCTAAGACGGGACCCTCATCTGTACGGCCGTTTTGATCTTTGTTATGACGGTAATCACAACGCAAAACTACTGGAGGCCAATTACGATACGCCCACCTCTTTATTCGAGTCGGCATACTGGCAATGGATATGGCTTGAGCAACAAGTCTCAGCTGGGTTGCTACCCAGACAATCGGATCAATTCAACAGCCTACAAGAGCAGCTCATTGATCGTTTTAGACATTTGCACAAACTGAACCGCTCCAAGCGCTTGCATTTTAGTTGCTGTAAAGGCACAGATGAAGATAAGGGAACCGTAGACTATTTAAAAAGCTGTGCCATTGAAGCTGGTATCCGAAGTCAGTTTGTTTATATCGAAGATATCGGGGTTGATGAAAAGCGTCAATTTACCGACTTAGAAGATACTTTAATTAATTGGTGTTTTAAATTATATCCATGGGAATTCATGTTTGAAGATGCGTATTCAAGTGCCCTCCTACACAGCAAAACAGCTTGGTTGGAACCTTCTTGGAAAGCCTTATTGTCAAATAAAGCCATACTCCCGCTATTGTGGCAGTACTTTCCAAACCATCCCAATTTATTGCCAGCATTTTTTGCAGATAAAAAGCACCTTTTACCAACGCATCTAGGGGTTGTAAAAAAGCCGATTTTTTCTCGTGAAGGTGCCAACATTGAAATATGCAAAAATGGCAAAGTGATTGCGCAATCCTCTGGAAACTACGGAGAAGAAGGGTTCATCTACCAAACCTACAGCCCACTACCCAAATTTGGTGACGAGCATGTAGTTATAGGCAGTTGGGTAGTCGGAGACGAGCCTGCAGGTATAGGGTTAAGAGCAGACACGAGCTTAATAACACAAGATTTAAGCCGTTTTATCCCGCACGTTGTTTTGGGCTAGCTCGTAATGCATAAAAAAAGCAGCTCATTGGCTGCTTTTTTCTTGTTACGATTTCTTCTGATAAATAATGCCGGGATTACATCTCAGCATTTCAAAATCATTACTCAAACCAGCCATAGACTCAGATGCACCTAAGAACAGATACCCATTCGGATTGAGCGCTTGGGCAAACTGAGAAATTATCTTTGCTTTCACTTCTGGTGAAAAATAGATAAGCACATTGCGACAAAAAATCACATCAAACTTACCCAGTAATGCATATGAATCCAGCAAATTTAAGTGTCTAAAATTTACCATTTTGCGAATAGGGTCAACCACTTTCGCCATGCCATTGCCACTATCCATAAAGAATTTTTTGCGCCTTTCTGGCGACAAGCCTCGTGCTAGGGCTAATGCGTCATATTCAGCATTCTTACACATATCAAGCATCGTGTTGGAAATATCAGTGCCTACAACCTGAGCGCCCATTTTTAGTGCACCTGGGTTTTGAGACTGGTATTCACTTGTCGACATTGCAATTGAATAAGGCTCTTGACCCGAAGAGCTTGCTGCAGACCAAATTTTAACAGGTCGACGCAAGTCTTTAAATTCAGGGTAAATTTTCTTTTTCAGTAATTCAAACGGATATTGGTCACGAAACCATAATGTTTCATTGGTTGTCATCGCATCCACAACGGCAGCTCGTAGCTGGCGTTCATGCGGACTCAGAGTTTTGCTCACCAATGACGAAAGAGAATCTACATTGAATCGAGACATCAAAGGCGCAAGCCGACTCTTCACCAAATATAGCTTGTTATCACCAAGCACTATTCCACACTGCTGCTCTAAAAACGTGCGAAATTGATCGTACTCGCTTTGCTCAAGATGTTTATTTTCCAAAGTTATACCGCCACTTATCAATCACAATGAACCCATTTCTTCACAGCCGACGCCAGTTCATCAGGGTTAAATTTAGCGATAAAGTCGTCTGCACCGACCTTTTCGATCATAGCCTGATTAAACACACCACTGAGAGAAGTATGTAATATAACATGTAAAGGTGCTAATTTTGGATCCGCTTTAATTTCTGCCGTTAATGTATACCCATCCATTTCAGGCATTTCAACGTCAGAAATTAACAGACCAACACGTTCAGTGATGTCATTTTGACAGTCTACTTCTGCGATCTCTTTTAAGCGTATAAGCGCTTCTTTACCATTTTTAGCCAACTCAGTTTGGACCCCGAGCGGTTCAAGCGCTCGTTTAACTTGGTTTCTTGCCACAGCAGAATCATCAGCAATAAAGACGATGCGCTCACCAAGATCTTTTTGCATCTCGCCATCAGCAACGATGTCTTCACTTACTTCTGTGTTTATTGGACAAATCTCATTTAAGATTTTTTCGACATCAAGAATTTCGACTAATTCTTCTTCAATTTCCGTCACGGCAGTTACATATGAGTAGCGACCAGCGCCAGAAGGTGGAGGCATAATGCGCTCCCAATTCATATTCACAATTCGCTCTACAGCGCCAACCAAAAAGCCCTGAACTGAACGGTTGTATTCAGCGATGATGACAAAGCAGTTTTTGATATCCTCGATTGGCGGCCCACCGACAGCCAAAGACATATCTATAACAGAGATAGTCTGTCCACGAATGTGTGCTACGCCCCTAACATACGAATTAGATTTTGGCATAGCCGTTAGAGGTGGACACTGGAGTACTTCTCTTACTTTAAAAACATTGATCCCGAAGCGTTGGCGACCCTTCAAACGAAAGAGTAATAGTTCAAGTCGGTTTTGACCCACCAACTGAGTTCGTTGGTTAACTGAGTCTAAAATACCTGCCATTTCATTCTCCTACTCAAAATACAGCTTATCGGAACAATGTTTGCTTGTTTATTAGCATTCAAAGTTGCCCTTGAAGCGGTGAAGCAATTCACGCAAAATCTTTATACCTTGTTTCACCCCATAAGCATAGTCGAAACATCATGAGTTTGTTAAAAAATACAGTTGCAGTTCAATTCTTTCTTATTTTGGCATATTTTTTAGCCATGTCATCCGCTTATGCTCAGACCTATGAGTCAGAGCAAATTCAGGAACTCGCAATAAAGTATGTAGAAAAACATGCAATTCAAGAGTCTAAAGGAGAAACGAATATCAGTGCACTCCCTTTGGACTCGCGCTTACCTAACAGGGCGTGTTTATCCCCTTTAAAGGTTTCAAGCAAGACGAGGCCCCCATTTACTCGGCAAGTTACAGTGCAAGTCCGTTGTGATAGCAGAGAAAAATGGGTACAATTTGTACACGTAAAAATTGAGGTATTATTTCCGGTTATTGTCAGTTCACAGCAGCTGGATAAAGGCGTGGTCCTACAGGCGGAAGATCTCAAAATCGCAATGCGACCCAAACACTTTGTTCGAGCTTCCAGTATTGATGATATTTCAATGTTGATTGGCAGCAAGACAAAGCGTCGCATCCAAGCAGATAAAGCGATTAGTATGAGACACATTTGCATGGTCTGTAAGGGAGATACTGTTATAATTTTGGCGGGCAATGAACATTTTGCCATAAAAACACAAGGGATAGCCTTGCAAGACGGCAACTTAGGTGAACAGATCAGAGTTAAAAATACAAAATCTGGAAAAACTATACGCGCACGAGTAAAAGATGTTGATTCCGTAGCGGTCAATATTTAAAATTTTTGCTAAAGTAAATAAAGGAACGGTCGATATAAAGACTGAATCAACTTTTTTTAACGGGTCAGAATCATGGTTAATAACATTAACGGTCAAAATCAGCCGAACAATGTTGCTAATAATGTTAAGCAACAACGTGCTGAATTGCAAAGAAATGATGCAAATAATCCTGCAACAAAACCTGCTGCCCAGCAGAAAGCCGCGGCAGACTCTGTTAGCTTGACGCCTCAAGCTCAGCAACTTAAAGGGTTGCAAGAAAAAGCACAGCAAGCACCAGCATTCGATAGCAAAAAGGTCGAAGAACTGAAAAAAGCCATTGCTGAGGGCAAATATCAAGTAGATGCAGAAAAGTTAGCCAAAAATATAGCCGCATTCGAATTCGATTTATATGGATAAGACAATTGAGCTGTGTATACAGCAACTAAACGCTCAGATCTCCTCATTAGAAGCTTTGACCCAGCTTCTTGACGAGGAGTTAACCGTGCTCAGCTCAAGAAACGGTGATGGCTTAAAAGAGATAGCTCGGCAAAAAATTACCTACCTTAATACGATTCAAAAAACTGATAAAAGTTTGTCTTCATTCCCGGCAGAATTATTTAAAGACCCAGATGTAGTTCCGCTTACACAAGAGATAAACGACCTGTTGTACAAGTGTAAAAACCAAAATGAAGTTAACGCCAAAGCCGCGCACTTGGCTAATATGACAGTCAGAGAATTGAAAGAAATTCTTATTGGTACGCCAACTTCAACAACGTACACAGAGGAAGGAAGTGTTGTGGAAAATGTCGGTGAACTTGTGAAAAACTTAAAAGCTTAATATCGAAAGCAATTGAACAAGTATACAGCTAAAGCACGCATCAATAGAGCGTGCTTTAGTTTTTGGTCATCTCCGACCAAATTAATAGTACGTCACTCTTTGGATTTTCTTAGGCTTAACTTGACCTATATAAAGATCATAAACAGTCTTCATATCCAACTCTAGCTCCGTCGTATAAATGTCCCCAACTGCGTATGATTTTAATACCCGTGCTCCACGGATCACACCTTGCACTTGGCTTCTCAAACCATCATTTTGGGCGATAACACCTCTTACGGTTGTCGATGCATTGAGCTGGTGACCATACACCTGCTCAGCAAGTTCGCGATATGCTTCTAGTTTGGAGACCTTAATAGCCATCAGCATTTTTTCACTGTCTGTGGTGCCTGGCTGAGCATCAAGAGGGGCATAACCAATTGCTTTCAGAACAGGATAGCTATCGGGCTGCACATAGCTATACTCTACATGTTTGTCGATAATAGAACTACACCCAGAGAGACCAAGCACAAAACTTGCAGCAAGTACTTTGCCGATTTGATAAAACTTTCGCATTTGCTATCGACTCCTAAAAAACTAATTTATGTCTAATAAAGCATATGCACAAATTGAGCCAATACTATTGGCATAAGACTTGCGTTATTGGGGTTAGATAGATTTTTATATGGTGTAATTGCTCAATGAACAAATTAAGTTGTCTAGCACTTGTTACAGGTGCCCTTAGCCTTCCATGCAAAGCTGAGTGGTTTGAAGTTACAGGTTATGCAAATGCCTACACTTCTGACAGAGCAGCTGCCAGACAAGAGGCTGTGCAAGATGCCATAACGCAAGCTTTGATATTCTCAGGCGCGACGGTCTCTAGCGTGCAGACCTTAGCTGACGGCGTATTGGCACAAGACCATATCAAAATAAAAAGCCATGGAGAGATCCAAGAGATTAACCTTGTCTCAGAAAATACCAAAGACGGGGTTATGAGTGTGACTCTGCATTTGGATATTTTTCCAAAGCAACAAAAGTGCCCTGAAGAGTCGTTTAGTAAACAAATTACGGTTACTCAGAGTCAGCTTATTCAACCTCATCAAGCTCGCTTAGGTCAAATTTTTGACATTCATAAATCTTCAAGTGAAAGGTTATATCAAACGCTGATGCAAAGAAATATGACGGTTAAGCCCATACCGTTTATTGATAAAAGCCTCAATGTCAGAGCATTTTTTTCGCAAAACTTCGACTATGACAAGCAGCTTATTGAAAGCTTAACGGCAACAAGCAACAGCCAGTACGTTTTGCTTAGTCAAATCACTGATTTAGCGAGTACACAACAACTCAACAGCGACTATGCATTCTGGCAAGATGACGAGTATGTGCGCAGCTTTAAAATCGATTTTGTTGCGTTTGATGCCCTCACCAAAGACAAAGTATGGCAACAACACTACAGCGTGACAGGTATTTGGCCGTTCGAGAAAACCAAAATCATCGATGTTTACAGTGACACCTTTTGGCATACCGACTATGGCAAGCGTATTCAAAGCGTGTTTAATAGCCTAGCTCAAGATTTAGACCAAGCTTTTGCATGTATGCCCACCAAAGGAAAAATTCTCCACAAAGACCAAGATCAGCTGGTGATAAACCTTGGCAGAGCACATGGTATTAAAGAAGGACAAGTCCTGAGTGTGGCACATCGCAGTGACGTGGCAGGAGAAAGAAACCAGTTTTTCTCGCGCAGTATTCAAACCATAAACCGCGTTAAAGTGACGCAGGTCAACGCGCAAAATGCCATTGCGCAAAATATACAAAGCAGGCCGATGAACAACATTCAAGTTAACGACATCGTCGAATTAATTATTACCCCACCAGAAGACTTTGCCTTGTAATTGAAATGCTGCTTGTACATCAGCATGAGACAGAGATGATGAAACACTTTGAACTGGCGTCCCCGGTAGGAATCGAACCTACATCAAAGCCTTAGGAGGGCCCCGTTTTATCCATTAAACTACGGAGACTAGCTGAATCGCCTTATCTTTTATTATATATAACAGCTTAAGATACTAAAACACAAGCATATTTCACGTATGCCTTGGATGACGATATCACCGCCTGCCAACATATGCTGAAGCCACCAAGTCATTTTAATTTTCGTATAACGTTTGGCGTAAGCCGGAGGCTGGCATTTATTCACTACCATCAATAAATGCCATCACAGTATCAGTATGTAGTGGTTGCGTGAGGTCCAAGAATAAAATAGGGGATCATGACATTACTGCTCGCGACGACCAGTCGATTATCGAAGTCTAATAGACGCGTATTTACCTCAACGCCTCTGTCTCGGTAAATCATGGTACCGGTTAAAACATGGCTAGGCGCTGGCTTTTTAGGTAATTGTTTGGCATTTCTCGACAAAATAAAATCACCATTGGCGGTTACAGCAATGCCGCGGTGAGACTTAAAATCCAATGCAGGATAGCCCATTTTTTGGAACTGATGGATCATGGATTCAGCCAGCTGATTACCAAGCTGGTTACTGCGACGTAAACTATTGTCAAAGCTAACAAAGCTTGTAATCGCAACCGCACTAGGAGAGACACCAGACAAAGAGTCAGAGAGCTCCAATGCTATTTGCCCAGCATAGCTTGAAATTTGCTTATTATGTGTGTAACTGATAAACCCAAGGTCTTTATATTCAATATCGGCTGCACTATCTAATTCACGGGAAAGCTGCGTTAATTGCCGTGCTTGTTGCGTAGCACTGGACTCAACTTGCTGCTTCGGCACGATTTGCGTGTGTGAA
Organism: Pseudoalteromonas luteoviolacea; assembly: GCF_001696455.1. Classification (GTDB taxonomy): domain Bacteria; phylum Pseudomonadota; class Gammaproteobacteria; order Enterobacterales; family Alteromonadaceae; genus Pseudoalteromonas; species Pseudoalteromonas luteoviolacea_C. Next base: position 85,725 of record NZ_MAUJ01000011.1, on the reverse strand, counting down.
GACGACTCACAGCCACTTAGCACAGCAAGACAACTCAAGAATAAGCCATGTCGTTTCATAATGATTACCTACTTGCTCGCTCTAACCGAATACCATCGTGGCCGATACCATCTCTAAGCGCATTAACAACAGCTTGCGGTAGAAAGCCTTGAGCGGTTCCAACTACAGCTTTACTTTTAACACCAACAATACGTGCATTTATTAATACGCCGCCCTGATGGTTAGCTAATGTGCCTGCAAGAACATAGTTAAAAGTATGCTCATCAGATAGCTCTAAGAAGTCTCGACTAAAGATGAAGTCGCCTTCTTTGGTGACACGCATAAAGTCCGTCGTTTTAAAATCAACAACCGGCACACCAAAGTTATGCAGCTCATGGATGAAACTTTCCGAAAGCTGATTGCCAAGCAAAGAACCATAATTGTAATCTTCGTCTAGAAATACAAAAGTAGCCACTGCGATGGGCGTACGATCATTCACATAACGCAAGTTACCAACCATATCCTGCATTAAGTTTTGCACATAGTGCGTGACATTACGACTCGCCATTTGCTGTGAAACTGTCATACCGTGCATACCACTGGGGTGCGCTTGAAATTGACTCTCGGGCGTCGCAAAAGCGTTTTTCTCTACCACAATGGCATTGCGGTTACTGCGGTCATCTTCGGTAAGTGTGCAACCAAACAAAAGCGGTAAAATAAGCCCGAATGCGTACTGTTTCATATTTTTCTCCGTCAATATTGGCCGCGATGAAGTAAGCCATCACGCATTTGCACCTGCTCTTCTCCCCACAAAGTGGCTTTAGGCAAGCTTATAGACGCTGCTGACATGGTTTTATTGTTCACCATATCAATCAAACGTGCATGTATCGTATAAGAATTGAAGCTTTCACTGACAGTGCCCGTTAACACCAAGTCAAATTTATGGCGCTCTTTCAGCTTATCTATATCACGGCTAAGTATGTTATCGGCATCATCCGACAAACTTATAGCTTTTTGCATACGAAATTCGACAACCTGCAAGCCCATCTGAGTCATGTAGGTAATGAAACTCTCTTGAACTTGATTACTCAGCCCTTCACCTTGGCTGTGTACGGTGTCCATACCAAGCTTGCTGTCTTTATAAAAGCTCGTTACCGCAACGGATGCCCCCGGTTTCAAAGGTTTGCTGTACTGACTTAACTGACTAGCTAACTCACCCACATAACTATGCACAGTACGCGTGGGTGGTGTATTTTTTGCTGTAGATTGGTTATTTTGGTTCATTAACAAACTAGAGCTACACCCGGAGATCAAGCCAACCAACACCAATAATAAAATACGCATATTCTGCACCTCTCATTCAATAAATCAGGAAATGCAAAAATCGAACCAAGTTGGGATACAACAACGCCTGTTTTAATGCCTGATGGCCCGAGTTATTGGTAGGTGTTACCTCTAAGTCGTATTAATGATCGAGTGTCATTTCCTTTACTTCGCATTTTATTTTTTTATGTGTGAATTTCAGGCAAGCTTTTGCCGCCTCTTCAATGTGCGCATATACTGAAAAGCCCAGCAAGTAATCTTGACGGTGCCTGTCATATACATAAAACGGCTTTGATTGAAACAACCTAGGTGACTTTCGAGTCAGCATCAAGGCATAAGTTTTTAAGATTGAGAGGGAGCCAAACCGTCCTCCGCTGGCAATAACATGCTTGTGCTGTTCTAGCTGCTCAACGGTTAGATCAACGTCAAGCAGCACATCACCTTCGTTTGACAGCTCCACTTCCACCTTGCGTCTTTGCATAAACTCATCATCTAATGCTTTCTTTACGCGTGCTTCGTATCGACCCGGGCGAATATTACTAAATACATAGTAGCCATCAAATGCTGATTTTGACTCAGCAACTACATTGTTCTTTCCATCCACCAGCTCTATGGTCACGTATGGCAAGGGCGAGTTACTGCCATCATGGTGTTTTTTATACGCGACTCCCTCTAACTCCCCAGCATGTACAACAGGGTATTCCAAGTATGTAATGAATCCTCGACGTGGTGTTACAGAGCGTCCATCATGGGCTGGAATAAAAAAGGGGTCAGGTAAGGAGTCTATGTCTAAATGAATGTCTGTTTTACGTTCTAGTGGCATATTGGTGAGTAACGCAATTCCATTACTATCGGTATGTGCCTGTCCAAAACTTTGCACCGATTTAATTCGTACCCCTTGCAACAGTTCATCACCTGTATCAAATAGGGCGTTATTGTTATGATCTAAAAATACTTTAACGGCCACAGTGCCAGCACTTGCGAGACGCTTATCGGTCATCAGCAAGACTGCTCTCGTATTGGGGTAGCCCAAACTAAACTGGCTTGTGACACCGATTTGCCACTCATCATTTTGCTGATAATTAAAGTCTCCGGTTAAACGCAACCTATCATTATGCCAGCTCAACCCAACTCCCAGCTCATAGCCATCGTCTAGCAGTGATTTTGAATACGCCAGTTCCACATCTAAATCAGGTTGAATAGATTGACTGACTTGCAGTTGATAGTCAGTGAACTGTCGATTTGGTTCAAGCTGGTAGCCTAAGCTAAAACGGCCATATGCTTGCCCCATACGCCCCTGCCAACGCAGGCCGCCAAACAACTCTTTGCCTTCATCATTACCGTACTCAAGATAATTAAGCTGGTTACTAAATGTGCCCAATCTTGTTGTCATGGCCAACAAGTTTGTCGCCATAAAACGGCTTTGTTGATTTGACCGCTCTACATTAAGCGTGCTTTGATAATTAAGTCTCATTGAGCCAAAATTGTAAAGTTTGCCAGAAGCGCGCAAATACAGCTCTTGAGTGTGTGTTTGGGATATACTTTGTGGTGTTAAAATGCGCTTGCGATCATTATAGGATGCACTCAGAGAGTGACCACTTACCTCTGTTCTTCCTAGGAGCTGAGCTAATTGATTACCAAGCTTGTCGCGGCTTATGTCCAAATTCACCAAACCTCGATTCCACACATCAAAGCTGATGCCCGCCGACATCTGATATTGGTTAAGCTGACTTTCTAAACCATAGCGCAGGCCCGAATAAACAGCTACATCCTCACTCAACCCGTAATCATAACGTGTTAACACATTCCAACCAGAACTCGCTGAATTAATGTGCTCATCATTCAACAATGTGCTCCCAGTATCCACAATTGATGTATCAAAATAGTGCTCACCTGCGGTTACCGAGTTACCCGTGACATAATACGAGCGCGCATCTTGTACTATCTGACCTTGCGGTCCATACATCAAAATCTCAAATGCGTTACTCCCAAAATACAGCTCTATGTTATTAAAATCATAGAGCCCTGACTGAATATTGAGTTGCTGTGCAATCATCAAACCATTGTGATAAAGCTCAACATCCCAACCTACTTGTACACTGCCACTTATTCTGACTTGTTGGCTATCAACCTCTTTATATACGGGCCTATTGGTTACTCTCGCTCCCCGCGCGTGGGTAGACTGGTGATCTCTACCAATATGTGTGCCGATCACATCTCCTAGCTCTAGTTGCGTGATTTCCAAAGGCCCCCAGAAACTTGCATCAGGATATACTCGACTCGCTTGCAGACGACTTTGGCTTATCAGGTTGTGTTCATCGCCTCGCACAAAGTATTGGGTCCCCCAATAGGCAACGTCCTGACTCCCCTGAATGACATAATCTAATTGCGTTTCATCACCTGTTGCTTTAAGACCGAGTTGAAAGTCCAGCAGTGGTGCACTCCATTTTTGATAAGGGCTCGATTGCCATGGCAATACTGGTTGAGGATGAGTACCCCGTTGCGAAAAAGCGCGGTTTTTTCGCGCCAGCCGTTGCTCGATTGGCAACATTTGTTCACTCATTACCTGCACGCTTAAATCTTGATAGTGGAAAATGAATTTGAGGCTAAACCAAGATGCCAACAAAGCTGCATCGACATACACCTCCTCTCCACGTTGACGCCACTGTGTGTTGTCAAAACGCTCAGCACGCCCTGCTACGAAGGCCTGCTGCTGCTCGAGATCAAGTAAAAATGATTGTTTTGGGTCGATAAACCAACCCATATAGTCAATAGAAGCAGCGGCTTGCTGCGCAGATATGGCGAAATCCAAACTGGAAAAAAGGCTTTGCAACTCAAGTTCAGCCCCTTGCTCAGTTTTAATGGCAAAAATTTCTGAAACGTACTCTTCATTTATATACAAGGATAAAAGCAGTTCCTCACCTATCGGAATTCTTGCCTCCTGCGAGTGCACAGCGCCAGCTTTAAATGCTGCAGAAGCAGCATGAAGTTCGGTTGCTTTAACGGCTGTTAACCCAAGCAACGCAAAGCATACATAAACAGTATAAAAGTACCGCAACACTGTCTCGCTGGTGGCTAGGGCTTGAGCGCGATAATCTTATTTACAAATTCCTTGTCAACGTACTCTTCCTGTCCGGTATAGCTCACCCTGAGCCAACCTGTATTTTGCAACTCGTGCTCTGCTAAAACGTTTAGTTCAATCACTGCATTTTGTACCTCTGGGTAAATCGCAAAATTATTTGCCACAGAAACACGCTGCCACGGTTGCCCCTCACGGCTTTTCCAGTCCACTTGAATTTTGCCGAATGTGCTTGCATCCCCCAAGCGTTGCAAGCTCACCTGAATAAATTGCTTCTTGGCTTCATTTTTTATGATTTGGACATCGTTTAATTTCACCATGGGAAGTGCGGCGTTTTTGCGATACAAAACAGGAATGCTATAACTTAAAATCATATTCAGATTAATCCCTATAGCTTGTGAAGTCGTACTCTTCTCAGTTGGCAGAGCCTGAAAAAATAAATGAGAACGATACTCCCCTACCGCCATTCCCTGCTTACGCCTGAGCGCCAATTTAACTAATTGCCTTTCTCCCGGTGCTAAATGTACTTGCTTTGGCGTCATTCGAATCAAATGACTCAAACGCCAAGGCCCGACCTCGTCGGGAGTTAAGTCTCTATATCCACCGGTCGGCAAAGCGTGTTTCTCTTTCCAACCCAATCTATACGTTTTTTCTTCTTGGCTATTATTGATCAAAAACACCTTCGCTGTGCGTTGGCGCTCGTCAAAAACAACCCGCGTTGGGGAGATCATTAAACTGGCGTGAACCAAATTACTCAATAGGCCAATAACCATTAGACCAATAAAAACAATAGAATTCTTCATATGTGACTAGTAACTCACTTCTATGCTTGCCCACACTCGATAGGTACCATCCGGATATTGATTGGGACTACTTTTAATCTCAATCGTGCCACCCACTTCGAATTGTGCATTACCAAACGAGTCACTGAACACCCTGTCCACATGCTCAAGATGAATTAGATTTATACCCGAAACAGCCAAATTGCTGTGTGACAATTGCGGGGTAATGATGTTAGTGCTAATGGCAATATTTGTTTGAGCTGGTAAAGAAGACAATACAATGCTTGCAGCTTGCGCGCCCGATACTAAATGCACAGGTCCATTCGTTGTGCTTTGGCCATTGGTTCGAATTTGCACCCGGCCAACTTGGGCATGATCCGAGATTAAGATTGTGCCAAAATTTAATGGGCGCTCTACGAGCACACGAGTATAGCCATAGAAACTAGGCACAATACAAAACCCTGCTACCAATGCGGTTAGCGCAACTGATTTGCGGTAGGCCCATTTCTCTATGGCACTTTTCAAAACAACTACAGCCTAGTAACTGACTTCGATAGTAAATGTGCCGCTGTAGTTACCATCTAAATAATTAGCTGTGCCACCCGTGGTAGTTTTAAGTGTCGCCCCGATATTAAAAAGTGCTTCACCTTTGTCATCTACCTGTATTTTATTCCCCGTTACATCTTGTTTGCTCAAAGCACCTGTTTCAATGTAATAGGTAAAAGTGTCCATAGTGAACCCTGCTGCATTAGGGTTGCCGCCCGCAAGGACAATATTCGTTTCAACTGGATCTGTAATTGTCAATGTTGCAAAAGGGACAACGCCTGAAATCTTAAACTGCGCAGGTGCGCCTGCTTCTAGAATCGAAATTTCAGCATTGCTGATATTAGTAGATGTTACACTGGCAGCTTTGCCAGTATCTGCAGGGATAACTAAGGTCGCAGTATCACTACCTGTGGTATCAGCCCTTGCTCGGATTGTGCCAAACAAAAGATCGGATTGCTTCTCTAATTCAAACGCATTTTTTACCGTTACTTTAGCTTCAAATGTTCTTTGCTCACCCGCGTAAGAAGCACTCGTTAAAATTGTGAGAGCGGTCACAAGGGCTATTTTGCTCATTTTATTTTTCATTGTGTTATCCTTTAGAAACCACCATAGAAGAAGTTAAAACGCAAATAACTTCATCTTGCCAAACCAACAAGAGCATATGCTCTAAAAAATTCCCAAAGCGCCTTCTCTGGCCCAATACGGCTTATCAAGACATATTAGTAATCATTTAATTTACAGACGTTTTATAAATAGGTACATCTTTTTGCGATGTTTGTCATTGCTTTGCAAAACACTTCAGCTTCCTCCTTTGAGGTAAAACCTTTCGCAGTGACATAGTAAAGATGCTGTTGTTCACTAGGTTCAATCAATTGCGCATGCACCGTTCTAAACACCAGATGGTATTGCTGCTTGACCATACTTAGTCGCTTATCAATATGCTCAACCTGGCGTAAAGCATGGTCTCGCTTTATATGAATACCCAGCACTAAGTCAGGGAGTACCACCTCCACATCACTTTTGATATTTGTTGTGGCTGCGGTTTGAAAATCACCTGACTGCGGCTCGATAAAGTCAGTTGCCGTATGCACTGTCGTTTCCTGCACTGGGCTAACATGATTTTGCACCGTTGTTACTTCAGCTTCGACGGATAAAACTGCAAGTAATTGGCTTAAATCACCTTCCATTTGCGCAAGGCGTTCAATACTCGCTTTATTTTTATCATAAGACGCAATCATGCTCTTGTGTGCATGTATGGCTTCTTGTTGAGCTAATTTTTCCTCAAGTGATAGTTCCGTGTTTGCGCAACCAAACAACCCTAACAGAGGCAATACTGACGATAATTTTTTTGGCCACAAAGAGGTAGGCATACTGCAAGACCCAAGCTAAATTAATTTATATGACATTCCCGTCCTAATATAGGTCTTTAGACTGACTAAAAATGACTTAATTGTCCATAAAAAAGGATAAAACTCTTACTCTTTGTTCAAAAAACAATCTAAAAGTATATTTTTGGATGAAATACAACATACAATATTTGTATTTATAGCAGGAACTAACAAGATCAAAAAAGCAGCACTTCGTGCTGCTTTCTTATTTTTAAACCGAGAAAGGATATTGAATGGCGTCGTGGTGTTGGTAATTTGTCACCTCAAAATCATCCAAAGTCACCCAGGTTTCTAAATCTTCAAAGGTCTTTATATCCGGATTAATATGTAACTGAGGCGACTCAAAAGGAGTACGTTTCAGCTGTACATCACGCATTAATTCCAGCTGGTCTTCATAAATATGTGCATTAACGATCTTATGAAATGCCTTGCCGGGTTTAAGCCCGGTAATTTGTGCAACGAGCTTGAGCAGAGTGAACACTTGAATCGCATTGAAGTTACCGCCCAGCGGCACATCTTGGCTACGCTGATAGCTATTTAGATATAATACACCATCTAAAATCGAAAATTGGTGCTGGAACATACAAGGGCGTAAACAACCAAGGTGAAAAGAACCTGGGTGATAAAAGGTAATTATCTCACCTCTGTTATCGATCCCCTTAGACAGATCATCAATTACTTGCTTGACTAGATCCACACTGCCACCGTCTGGTTTAGGGTAGTTTCTGGCAACTGCGCCATAAACAAATCCCATATCATCTTCACCTTTTCGATTCGGATTATTTAACCAGTCTTGGTTGTCATTTGCATTGGCATTCCATGTGTTACAGCCAATTTCTCTGAATTGTGCAGCACTGTCATAACCACGCAGATAACCGAGTAATTCTGCAATCGCCGCTTTCCAATAACTTTTCCGAGTGGTCACTAATGGAAATTCGTTTTTATCAACATGATAGGTAAGGTCAGCATTAATCACGGTGAGACATCTTTTACCAGTTCTGGTGTTCTCTACCCATTTGCCCTCGTCTACGATACGCTGGCATAAGTCCAAGTATTGCTTCATTTATGTAACCCTATCACTAATCTAAACTGTACTGAGCGCTATCATACACTGCCTCTGTGAGCGAAACCACAGTGTCCGTATGCGTTTATTTAAAGTAAATGAGCATTTAACTTTTCCACTTCACTTCAATCGACACCCTTTAAATATTAAATTCCAACCGATACAAATAAAATAATTAACATATTCAAAAACAACTGATAAGTTAATTTAGGTATTACAATCAAGTCATAAGGAAAATAAAATGAAATTATCAATCAAAAAAAATACGCTAAAACGTCTTTCTAACGACAAAAAAATGGATCTAGAAATTACCAAACGCATCGCTGGTGGAGAACCCGACATGTGTCCTACATTCGGTAATGCAGCTTGCATCGCTGCTGAAAACAACAGCGGTTGCTTTACTGCTCGTGAGCAAGATTGCCCTGTTGAGTTTTAAATTTAGAAGTAAGAAGCAATGCATTGGCTGCATTGCTTCTGTCCCTTGATTTACTGTTTGGAAGATAAAGTTCGATTGAACTGCGCTACTTCACCTCGTTTAAGCACGCTATATGCTGCGGGTAATACAATCAGCGTCAGTAATACGGCACTACTCATACCCCCGACCATAGGCGCAGCGATACGACTCATAACCTCAGAGCCTGCACCTGTTCCATAGAGAATAGGCAGTAAGCCAATAATAATAGTAGCAACAGTCATCATTACGGGCCTTACGCGTAAACCTGCACCATCTAACAGTGCCTGACTATATTGCGCCGCCGATATGGGCATAAAGCTATCACGAGCTTGCTGTTTTAACTCATTTAAAGCTTGATTTAGATACACAAGCATAATAACGCCGATTTCAACAGCAACACCAGCCAAGGCAATGAATCCGACTCCTGCGGCCACCGAATAGTTAAACCCTTCTATATACATCAACCACAAGCCACCTATGAGAGCGACAGGTAGCGTCACTATGATAACGGCCACTTCACTGATGGCTCTAAAGTTCATATACAAAAGTATTACGATGATAGCCATCGTAAGTGGTAGCACATAAGCGAGCTTTTCTTTTGCCCTTTCCATATACTCGTACTGGCCTGCCCAAGTAATGGAATAACCCGCGGGTAACTCCAGTTCGGACGCCAAGTAAGCTTTGGCATTATCGACATAACTACCAATATCTACCCCATCTATATCAATAAACGTCCATCCATTTATTCGCGCATTTTCACTCTTAATGCCCGGCGGCCCATTTTCGATATATATATGGGCGACGTCTCCCAGTGCGATGCGCTGCCCTGAAGGGGTTATTACAGGTAACTTCGCGAGTTGTTCAGGTGAATCTCGATAGTCCTGAGGGTACCTCAAATTGACAGGGTAGCGCTCTTGTCCCTCAACCGTTTGAGTCACGTTCATGCCGCCAATTGCCGTCGACACAACTTGCTGTACGTCAGCAATGTTTAAACCAAAACGGCTCGCTTTTTCCCGAGCAATATCCACCTTGATATAGCGCCCACCTGCAACCCGCTCAGAGTATACTGAGGCTGTTCCTTTAACGTTTGGTAAGATGCGTTCAATTTCCTGTCCAATTTGTTGGATCACATCTAAATCAGGCCCCGCAACCTTAATACCAACAGGCGTTTTAATACCGGTTGCTAGCATGTCAATTCGCGTTTTTATCGGCATTACCCAAGCATTGGTTACACCGGGAAACTTCACCAATTGATCTAACTCGGCTTTAAGGCTTTCCGTTGTCACACCATCTCGCCACTGCGCTCGAGGTTTGAGTTGGATAAAGGTTTCTATCATCGTCAGGGGTGCCGGGTCCGTCGCCGTTTCCGCACGCCCCACTTTACCAAATACATTTTCAACCTCCGGCACGGTGTGTATCAGCTTATCCGTCTGTTGCAACAGCTCTCGTGCCTTGCCAATCGAAATGCCGGGATAAGTGGTCGGCATATACATCAAATCGCCCTCGTCTAGTGGTGGAATGAACTCACTGCCGATCTTGTTTGCGGGATAAAAACCCACAATGGTGATCAATGATGCTGCCACTATCGTGGTTTTAGGGAACTTCAAGACTTGTCTCAATAAGGGGAAGTAGAGTGCAATCAGGAGTTTGTTTAGTGGGTTTCTATCTTGTGACACCACTTTTCCGCGGATGAAATACCCCATTAAAACAGGTACTAAGGTAATCGCTAGCCCCGCTGATGCCGCCATGGCATAGGTTTTTGTATAAGCTAACGGCGCAAACATTCTGCCTTCTTGCGCTTCTAGGATAAATACGGGTAAAAACGACACAGTGATTATCAGCAAACTAAAAAATAGCGCGGGACCCACTTCAGAAGCCGCCTTGGCCACTACCTGCCAACGATTCTCATCAGTTAAAGGGGTTTTTTCCATGTGTTTATGCATATTTTCTATCATAACAATCGCACCATCGGTCATCGCACCAATGGCTATGGCAATGCCACCTAGAGACATGATATTGGCATTGATACCTTGCAAATGCATGATGATAAAAGAGACTAGGATCCCAAGCGGCAATGTCACGACAGCAACAATTGACGAGCGTAAATGGAATAAAAACACCACGCAAACCAAAGCAACCACGGCCAGCTCTTCTAGCAATTTACTCCAGAGATTTTCAACAGCCCTTTCAATCAGTTGAGAGCGGTCATACACCGGCACAACTTCAACACCATCCGGCAGCGAATTTTGAAGTGATGCGAGCTTTTCTTTAACTCCCTCAATCGTCTGCTGCGCATTCTCGCCAAAACGCATCACCACAATGCCACCAACGGCTTCACCTTCTCCGTTCAGTTCAGCAATGCCTCGTCGCATCTGTGGCCCTATTTGTACATTTGCCACATCCCCGATAGTTAAGGGTGTCCCTTTGCTATTAATACCTAATGGGATCGCTTCAATATCCTCGATCGATTGAATATACCCCGTTGCAGTCACCATATACTCTGCTTCGGCCATTTCTACCACCGACGCTCCCGTCTCTTTATTGCCTTGTTTCAAAGCAATTTCAATCAAACTAAGGGGGACATCATAGGCTCGAAGCTTGTCAGGGTTCACTTCTACTTGGTATTGCTTGACCATACCTCCCACAGCAGCAACCTCAGACACACCAGCCACGGTTTGCAATTCATATTTTAAAAACCAATCTTGAACGCTGCGCAGCTGGCTAATGTCGTGCTGACCGGTTCGATCTGTTAACGCATAGATATACACCCAACCCACACCAGTCGCATCAGGCCCCAGTTGTGGTTTTGCCGTTTCGGGTAGGCTCGCTGATACTTGACTCAAATACTCTAGTACACGGGTGCGCGCCCAATACAAATCGGTGTCATCGTCAAAAATAATATAAACATAAGAATCCCCAAAAAAAGAGAACCCTCGTACCGTTCTTGCGCCAGGCACTGAAAGCATTGCCGTAGTCAACGGAAATGTTACTTGATCTTGGACTACTTGAGGCGCTTGACCCGGGTAGCTTGTTTTAACAATCACTTGTACGTCAGATAAGTCTGGAATGGCATCGACTGGCGTATTTTTAAGTGAATAAACGCCGCCTATTGCAATCATCACAGTTACCAGTAAAACAAAAAAGCGATTGACCAGTGACCACCTAATAATAGATTCAATCATTTTGTCTCCTTACTGATGACTGTGGCTGTGATGCGCATCATCGACAACCTGATGTAATGTCATCTCTGTCACGATTAAGTCATCCCTTACTTCAAAGGTAAACTTGACCGCATCACCTATTTGAAACTGTTTAAGATCAATCCCCTGTGCAGCAACAAAATCCATTGTCGCGGCCTGACGATGCCATTGTTCGATCGCTTCTCGGCTGATGTTTAGCACCCGGCTTTCAATATTGATTTGATTGATCTCCCCAAGTACCGTCGCAGTTGGAAATGACGGCTCTGAAACAATATGGATTTCAGAAACCAAGTATGCGCCAGACTCGAGCTGTTCCACTTTAAAATGTAATTCTTGACCAACTTTGAGTGTCGCGATATCAACCTTGTCCCCAATGTCAAAGTCCATTGTCATTTCAGGCCAGCCCCATGCCGTGACAGGGCCATGCGTAATATTGGCAACTCTCTGAGACACTTGTACACCATTCAACTGCCCTTGCATCCACACAAATGTCGGCTTTTCATCAACACTCATGCGTTTAAAATCGGAATTCTTGCTCGATTCTGAATCAATGAGAAATTGAGCCGAAGTCACAATTTCATCCCCAGCGTTAAGCCCGCTTAAGACTTCAATATACTCATTGGTTACACGGCCAATGGTGATGTCTATAGATTTAAACTGTCCATTACCTACAACGACTACGACCCTGTCTTGTTGTCCCGTGCGGATCACTGCTTCTTTAGGAACCGTGATCACATCATCCACGGGATCTGAGTGAATGGTAACCTGCGCGAACATATTGGGTTTTAATGCCAAGTCTTGGTTACTAAACCTCAGCCTTACGCGTAATGTCCGATTTTGAGCATCAAGGCTTGGGTAAACGTAATCCACTTCACCTTGCCAAGTCTTCCCCGGTAGATAGTCCAATTTCATCGTCACAGGCAAGCCAGCTTTTACGAGTGCGGCTTCTCGTTCAAATACTTCAGCCTCAACCCACACTTGCTGCAGCTGACCAATACTCATCATTGTTGTATCAGGTTGGACGTAAAACCCTTCCCGAATATTTAAGTTTTCTACTACACCAGATTGCGGCGCGTAAAAAGTGACGGTTTGACTCACGTCTTTCGTCTGCACCAGATGCTCTATGAATTTAGGTGACATTTTAAGCGCTTTCAAACGCTTGCGCGCTGCACTAATCAATTGTTGATCAGATTGCTTTAAAGCGACCAACACCTCTTTTTGTGCATTCACAAGTTCAGGCGAATACAGTTCATATAACGCTTGACCCTGCTCAACTTTCTGTCCCATTGACTTGATGTACAATTTGTCTATCCAACCCGCTACTCGAGGGTGAATATGTACTAGCTTATCTTCATCGTAACCAACGTAACCAACCGTGGTTATCTCTGTTTGTAAGCGCGTAGCTTTAGCAAGTGCAGTTCTCACCCCCAAATTATTCTCAACATGCGGGGAAATGGTGACAACCCCAGGGCCTATGTCTATATCGGCCTGCGACTCTTCATATACCGGCACCAAATCCATTCCCATTGGTGATTTTCCCGGTTTATCCCGACGGTAATTCGCATCCATTGGCGCTACCCAATACAGTGGCTTTTTCTCTTCAACGGCGTTATTCATGCTTGGGGTTTCGCCACTTTGCAAACCATAGAAGCTAACTAAACCTCCACCAATAAGTGCACCTAAGAGTACACCTATCAGGTTGTTTTTAATCGATGACATCATTACACAGCCCCACCTTTATTTCCCATGACCTGAAATATATAATCTAGGGAGCCAAGGCTAATCTGCCTCATTGGGCTTAACCGCAAAAAACATACTCGAAAACAGCTTTGAAAGCCGATACACGTTTTAAAAGTTACATGCTCAACACTCATCAGAATTGCTCCTCATAACGTTTTACTTCTGCATATACTGAGTGGCTACCATCCGCCTTTAACAACAGAACTTGATATGGGTGAAAGCGCTTGCCAACTTCCATTCCAGGAGAACCCAACGGCATGGCAGGCACAGATAAGCCAATTGCCCCTTTAACCGGTGCCTGCAAAAATTGCTTGATAAACTTTGCCGGTACATGGCCCTCAAACACAAACCCATCCTCACTAACACCGGTGTGACAAGATTGATATTTAGGTAAAATATTCAAACGCTTTTTAATTGCGCTCAAATCAGCTAAATCGAAGGCTTTATGAGATACATTTTGATCCGCAAGATGTTTCAGCCACTTACCACAGCAGCCGCAAGTAGGCGTTTTATAAACGTTTAAGACAGATAGTGCTGAGTTTTGATCAGCATAAGAAAAACTTTGAAAAATCATCCCAGCGGCAAGCAACAGCCACTGAGGTACTAATTTGAAATATTGCATTCTGACACTCTTACAATTTTTATCGATGTTGGAACATCTGAGGCACACTCAAATCCTCAATAAACCACAAAGGTTATGGAACAGATCAGTATGGCTTAGATGAATTAATAACCAAAAGCCCAAATTTTGGGCACAATAAGCCTGTGCTAGGCCAGAATGGGGGGTTTATAAACGGAACTAATGGTGCTTTGTGGTGTCCCTGAGGAACATGGAAATGATTGCTCTGCAAACCCGTTTCGGTTGTATAACAAGCTTGCACCGCCAACATAAAGCGAAAATGGCGCGCACATGTTTGTTGGGCAACTACAGTCTGTTTTGCAACAGTCCATATCACCATACATCGACATTTGACTATGTTTTTCTGATGCGACCATGTGCTGGTGGTCATGATTTTCAGTCTCTATATTCATTGACATATGCCCTGAGGGCATAGTGTGAGAACACACCATCTCTGCTTTAGCAGCTGGTTGCACAATAAACATAACCATTACAACTGCCATCAGCATAAGCTGAGCAGCCAAAGTGGTAGGTTTTGCTGTGCGATATGTTTTCACGGTAATTTATGAATCGACTAACTGATATTTGGCTTTACTATAACGTCAAATGACGACTTAGCAAAGCATCAATCAAAAAGAGTGACGCAGTAGTCACTCTTTTTTGGCGCATAATGGTATAGATATTGCCGTATTAAGCTGTGCGTACAGCCTCTCGACGATATGCCCAGATCATTAGACCTAATCCACCGATAACCATTGGCAAAGATAGAATTTGCCCTTGAGATATCACACCAGCGTATAATCCAATATGCGCATCGGGCTCGCGGAAGTACTCAATCGCAAATCTAAAACACCCATAACCTAGCAAGAATAGACCGGCAATACTGCCCGCTGGGCGTGGTTGCTTGCGGTACCAAACCAAAATCAAGAACAATACTAAGCCCTCAAAAAACGCTTCGTATAACTGAGATGGGTGTCTCGGAACGCCTCCAGCATCGGCACCTGGAAATATAAACGCCCAAGGTACATCTGTTGCACGCCCCCACAGTTCACCATTGATGAAGTTCCCTATACGGCCAGCTAAAAGACCCACTGGTACCATAGGCACAACAAAGTCGCCAACGGCAAGCGGTGACTTATTAGTACGCCAAGCGAATACAAAAATCGCGGTAATGACACCTAATGCTCCACCATGGAAAGACATGCCGCCTTCCCAGACCTTAAATAAGGTAATAGGATCAGCCAAAAATTTGTTGAAGTTGTAGAACAGCACATAACCTATGCGTCCACCAAGAATAACCCCAAGCATGCCATAAAAGAGCAAGTCACTAACCTGCTCCTTAGTCCACCCAGAGTTGGGCTTTTCTGACTCTTTGTTTGCCCACCACATCGCAAACGCAAAGCCAATCAAGTACATAAGGCCGTACCAACGCACACTTAACGGACCAATTGAAAAAATAATCGGATCTATTTCTGGAAACTGCAAAGCCATCGCTTTCCCTCAATAAAATAACATTTTGCCTGCAATCATGACCAGTATGAATGCAAACACCTTTTTAATTGTTGCGACAGGTAAATACAGCGTCGCTTTCGCACCTAATGGCGCGGTAAACCATGAAGTCAGTACAATGCCAAATAGCGCTGGCAAATAAACATAACCTGCAAAACCGTGTTGCAGTGACAGCTTCTCACTGCCAGAGACAATATAACCAATACTACCGAACAAGGCGATCACTATGCCACTGACCGAGGCACAACCAATTGCCTTTCGCATATGCACTGAAAAAAAGCCCAGTAGCGGCACAATCAAAACCCCTCCCCCAATGCCTATCATCGCACTAAGCGCCCCCATTACGATTGTAATAACGCTGATAACGGGACCACTTGGCAATGTTCTGTGCTCAGTATTTTCACTGCGTTTACTTGAAATCACCATATTAATGGCTATCAGCACAACACACACTAAAAAAATCCACTTGACGATTATTGCAGGAATTAATGTTGTAAAAAAGCCACTTATCAATGCGCCAGTGGCGACACCAACCATAACCCAAGGCGCTATGTGCCAAGGAATGTTGTTGTTTCGATGATGCGCTAATGCTGAAGACGTTGAGGTAAACAAGATAGAAGCCAATGAGGTAGCAATAGCAACCACAATTACTTGATCTGCGGGCAAAACTGAAAAGCCGATTAAAATTGCAGATAAAATAGGAACAATGATTAACCCACCACCAATACCAAGTAACCCAGCCAAAAAGCCAACGGCACAACCCAGCATGGCACAACTCAAAATTAATGATGTGCTGAAAAACATATTTATGCTCACCGCTTTAGTTGTGCGCTATGTTAACGTATTTGAATTTCGCCTGCACCCCAAGATTAAAAGCACCGCTCTTTCTTATTGAGCTGTTTTCTATGCGCTCTCTCAGATATGCGCTATTTGCCTTGCTTGGCAACTTTCGGTGATTGATTTGCTTTAGACATTCTGTAGGGTTAAGCACGGGTAATAATGGACATAGTAAACCTGCGTCTTAGCAATGATTAGCGGGTATATTTATCCTAAAGCATAAGGCATCGTAATACTTGAATTGGTTGTATTCTCAGCTTGATAGGGAGACGACTAAATGGTGTTCAAAAAAACTAATTAAGACATTAATGTTTATTAGTTAGAGGTAGAGTGAGTATACAGTAACTCAGCCAATTCATGGTGAATCAAAAACTCTCTAATTAAACGATGTACTTGAATAGCACTCGATGCCGAAAGGCACTGCGCTAACAATGCTTCCATGTCTTCTACTCTCAGCCGCCTTAAGACCCATTTCACCTTATGCAAAGAGGAAATATTCATACTTAAGCGCCTGTAACCCATAGCCACTAACAATATCGCACCTTCGTACTCACCGCCTAGCTCACCACATAAACTGAAGGGTAATTCCAAGCTTTGGCAATCGCGGGCAATTTTATACAGCGCACGCAAAACACTTGGGTGGTATGGTTCAAATAATTCAGCGACACGCGCATTGGCTCTATCGACTGCTAGCAAGTACTGGGTTAAGTCATTGCTCCCTACCGAGCAAAAGTCAACTTTGTCAGCCCATTCAGGTAACAAAAATAAGCTCGACGGTACTTCTAACATGACCCCTATTTCAGGTTTGTCTATTTGGTAAAACTGATCAGCCCACTCTTCTTGTAATTCAAAATATGCTTGCTCTAGCAATAACAGTGCATCATCCACTTCTTCCGTGTGGCTCACCATAGGCAACATAATTTGTAAATTACCCAAACCTGCATTGGCCTTTATCATCGCCTTTAATTGATCCAAAAACAGCTCGGGGTGGTCCAAAGTCACCCGTATTCCGCGCCACCCTAAAAAAGGGTTTTCTTCTTCAATGTCAAAATAATCAAGAACCTTGTCACCACCTATATCTAGGGTACGCATAACCACAGGTTCTGGATGGTAACGCGACAGTACTTCACGATAGCACTGCTCTTGCTCTGCCTGTGAGGGGAATTGTCCCCTTTGCATGAACCATGATTCAGTACGATAGAGGCCAACCCCATCGCTGTATTTTGCACTCATATGCTCTGCTGAGAGATCTAACCCAGCATTGAGTAGCAGACTGATCCGCTCACCATCTAACGTCACGGGCGGTAAATCGTACTCCGCTTCAAATTTGTCATTTAGCTGACTGTCTTTTAGCTTTAATGCCTCATATTCTTGTGTGAGCACTTTTGACGGTGAAATATAAACGCGACCCGCGTAAGCATCCAATATAATTGGTTTATCCTCGAACTGGAGTAACGGTACATTCTCAATACCCCAAATTGCGGGTATGCCCATCGCTCTCGTCAATATTGACGCATGTGAATTTGCTGAGCCATGTACACTGACAACCCCCACCAGTTTGCTTTTTGGTACTTCGGCTAACATCGCTGGCGTTAACGTATCTGCAATGATGATCGTCTGCTCATGGTAAGATTTTGCAATACTCTCAGTACTTACCAAATGATGTAAAACTCTTAGCCCTAAATCTTTCACATCTACAGCACGCTCTTTGATATAGGGATCTTGCATAGCTTCAAATTGCGCAATGAGCTCACTGATAACATGTTTAAGTGCCGACTTTGCATCCCACCCTTTATCCAACTCTTTATCTACTTTCTCGCCGAGACTTCTGGCATCGAGTAATTGCTGGTATACCTCAAAAACGGCCAACGCTTCTTTAGGCAATGATGCAGACAAACAATTTGCAAGAATATGAAACTCCTGCCGAGTAGCAGCCACAGCTTGTCGGAACATCTGCCTTTGCCCCGCAACATTGTCACTCTTAGTAGACTCAATACTTGAAAACGCTAATTTAGGTAGCACCACATACGCTTTTCCCAGCGCGATACCAGGCGCACTAGGTACACCTTTAAGAACGGAGGTTTTATGGGTAGATGCATCTTGCTTAAGAATTGTCTGAAGCTCAACATGTGCCAATTGAGACGCGAGTTGGGCCGATAAGGTAATTAAGAACGACTCTTCATCATCGCTGAAAACACGGGTATTTTTTTGTTGGACAACAATAACGCCCAAGACCTTTCTTTGATGAACTACAGGCACTGACAAAAAGGCATTAAAGCCCTCTTCGTTCACTTCCGGAGCGTGTTTAAAGCGCGGGTGGCTCTGTGCGTGAGCAATATTAATAGGCTCTTCTCGCTGCGCAACAAGCCCAACAAGCCCCTCTGTAAAGCCAATACGAAATTGACCTACTGCATTTGGGTTAAGGCCATCGCTGGCCATAAGAACAAAATTGTCTTTGCTGTAATCCGCAAAGTAAATGGAGCAACATTCTGTCTGCATGGCATTTTTGACCATAGTCACAAATAAGTTCAATGCGTTGTCTAGGTTATCTTGTTGAGATACAGCTTCTGCAATTGACCTTAATGTTGCTAACACTTTAATTCCTTACCTATCGTCTGCGCCAATGATCTTTATGGTTATGCTCTTTGCGATTAAAGGGCATCGCAAACGGCGCAAACTCTTTCATCACTCTACGATAAACATCTCTTTTAAACGAGACTACCTGTCTAACTGGGTACCAATAACTAACCCATCTCCAGTCGTCAAATTCTGGGTGGTGCGTTCTGAGTAAGTCCACCTCTTCATCTTTGCATCTTAGCTTAAGCAAAAACCACTTTTGCTTTTGCCCAATACAGACTGGGCTGGAGTCTTTACGAATTAATCGTTTCGGTAATTTGTACCGCAGCCAGTGTTTAGAGCTCGCGACAATCTCCACGTCTTCAGGCCTTAAGCCAACTTCTTCATGAAGCTCCCGATACATGGTTTGTTCAGGTGTTTCTCCTTCGTCCACACCCCCTTGAGGAAACTGCCAAGAGTGCTGACCATAACGTCTAGCCCAAAATACTTGCCCTTGGTTGTTACATATTACAATTCCCACATTGGCACGAAATCCTTCGGCATCAATCACCTTAGCGCCTCATTCTTATATCAATTTTACTTGATTGTTCCATATCTAAGAGACATCAGCAAACATTATTCCCGCTTTTGCTCAAGTTACCCACAGCTTGTGCATAACTTTTAACTAACGCGCCCAATTTACAAACAAATCCACAGAAACAGAGCAAAAAAGCTAACTTCTCCACAGAAACTGTGGATAATATTGTTCATATATCTGTATTTATCCAAAAATACGACAAAAGTGGCTGTGAAGAAGAATGCAAAAAACCACTAAACCTCTTTATTATCATTACGTTACACTATTCACACCCATCATCAAGAGTGGTTAATCTTCCACCACAAACAACTAGGTTAAAAAACACACAGGCAGGACTTAATCCACACGCAGCCACTTATCTGGTAACATTGGCAGACAATAATTAGGTATACGAGTCATCTACGTGCAACGAGTTTCTCCTCCACTTTCCATATCAGAATTAATGCAACGCGTTGAAGCCATTGCAGGCACCACACTTGGTGAGTTAGCTGCTCAGTTCAAATTTAAAAGTCCAGAGGATCTACTCAAAGAAAAGGGTTGGCCAGGACAGTTAATTGAGCATGTACTGGGAGCAAGCGCTGGTTCAAAGCCCGTACCCGACTTTGAGCATATTGGCGTGGAGTTAAAAACACTGCCGATTAGTTATCAAGGAAAGCCTTTAGAAACCACTTATGTCTCAATAGTACCGCTCACAGAGCTGACTGGTTTAAGTTGGCATCAATCAAGCGTAAAGAAAAAGCTCACCCATGTTTTGTGGTTACCTATTTTAGCAGAGCGTGATATAGCCCCTGTAGACAGAACAATAGGCACTGGATTTTTGTGGCAGCCTTCGGTAGAGCAAGAAGCGCAACTTAGACGCGATTGGGAAGAGCAAATTGAACTTATCGCGTTAGGCCGCATTCAAGAAATTTCAGGTCATTTAGGAGAGGTGATGCAAATCCGCCCAAAAGCGGCAAACAGTAAAGTGTTGACCGATGCTATCGGCCCAAATGGGGGACTCATTAAAACATTGCCAAGAGGGTTTTATCTTAAAACCCAGTTCACACAAACTATTTTGGTCAATCAGTTTGCCAATTAAACAACGTCTTGACCAAAAAGCAATCACCTGACAATAGCCGGGTAAGATGATTACGTTATTATGATTTATTAATGCTAAAGTAATATAAACCTTTTGAAACAAGTGAACCCCAATCGCCTGAAGGGCAGCTGGATTCATTGTTTTCAAACCACATTGTCACAGTTTTTTCAGCCGTCATTGCCGCCAATAACGCACTATACATCGCTTGACAATACTCACTAGTATGGCCATCAGGACCGCCTTGCAAATTACACACAACAGAGTTTGTCATTCTTAAAGGCCTACTTCCAACACCACTAAATGACGCAGCAACGTTACCTTTGGGCGACAGTTGTACATTGGATACGGTACCTTCGCAGTGATGCTTATTCGCAGCGGCATTGAAACTAAGCGTCGCACCTAGGCATAAAAAGGCAATGGTAGATATTTTAGATGCCATTAATTATGAACTCCTTTTTTATTATTTAACTTTTTTCAGCGTCAAGAATTCTATCATAAAAAACATAATGATAGCCTTTTCTCAAGTCATAAAATAGCCTTCTTTAAGAGTAAAAAAATCCGCTGCACCTACATGCAGCGGATTTTTAAGGCAATAGTATGGTTTAATTACTACTGACCTTTAATTTCTGAACGACCGTTGTAAACCGCTTTTTCACCTAGCGCTTCTTCGATACGAAGCAGCTGGTTGTACTTAGCAACACGGTCTGAACGACACAGTGAACCCGTCTTAATTTGACCAGCCGAAGTACCTACCGCCAAATCAGCAATTGTCGCATCTTCAGTTTCACCAGAACGGTGTGAAATTACCGCTGTGAAACCTGCATCTTGTGCCATCTTGATTGCATCAAGTGTTTCAGAAAGAGAACCAATCTGGTTGAACTTGATTAAGATAGAGTTACCGATGTTCTCATCGATACCACGCTTTAAGATCTTAGTATTAGTAACAAATAAATCGTCACCTACAAGCTGAACTTTCTCACCGATTTTATCAGTTAAGATTTTCCAACCAGCCCAATCGCTTTCATCTAAACCATCTTCGATAGATACGATAGGGTAACGTGCAGCAAGATCAGCTAGGAAATCAGCAAAGCCTTCAGAGTCAAATGCTTTACCTTCACCGCTTAGGTCATATTTACCATCTTTGTAGAACTCTGAAGACGCACAATCTAGCGCTAAAGTGACATCTTTGTTCATTTCATAGCCCGCAGCAGCAACCGCTTCAACGATAACTTCTAACGCTTCTTCGTTTGACTTAAGATCTGGCGCAAAGCCACCTTCGTCACCAACAGCAGTATTTAGGCCACGCGCACTTAATACTTTTTTCAAGCTGTGGAAGATTTCAGCACCCATACGTAGGGCTTCACGGAAACTAGACGCGCCAACAGGCTGAACCATGAATTCTTGAATATCAACGTTATTGTCAGCGTGCTCACCACCATTGATGATGTTCATCATAGGTACAGGCATTGAGAATTGGCCTGAAGTACCGTTAATGTCAGCAATGTGCTCGTAAAGTGCGACGCCTTTCTCTTGTGCAGCAGCTTTAGCCGTTGCTAGAGAAACTGCTAAAATTGCATTTGCACCTAGTTTTTCTTTATTTTCAGTACCGTCTAGGTCAAGCATGACTTGGTCAACAGCGCGCTGTTCAAGTGCATTCTGGCCTTCTAGTGCCTGTGCAATTTCATTGTTTACAAAGTTAACTGCTGTAAGTACACCTTTACCTAAGTAACGAGACTTATCACCATCACGTAATTCAAGTGCTTCGCGAGTTCCTGTTGATGCACCAGATGGCGCACATGCGCGGCCCCAAGCGCCAGAGTCTAAATGGACGTCGGCTTCAACAGTAGGGTTACCACGTGAGTCCATAACTTCACGGCCAATCACTTTTACGATTTTTGACATCTTGATTCCTCTTTTCCCAAAGTGGTGAGTGTTTTTATTTCTGCTTAATTCGCATTGCTATACAACCGATAATGTGTGTTCAGTCGCATAGCGATGCTGCCAGCAATTACAGCATAAACAAACAAAAAAGCCGTGCACTCGTGCACGGCTTTCTCATTTAAGAGTTTTCTTTCTGGTGACTAAATGCTGCACCTACAAACCCTTCAAACAATGGGTGACCATCACGCGGGGTTGATGTAAATTCCGGGTGGAACTGCGCCGCAATAAACCAAGGGTGATCTTTATTTTCAATGATCTCCACCAGCTTTTTATCTTCAGACAAGCCAGTAAATGCAAGGCCAGCTTGCTCAAGCTTTTCAACGAAGTTATTGTTCACTTCATAACGGTGGCGGTGACGCTCTGTAATTTCCGCGTTACCATATACCTCACGAACTTTAGAACCTTCAGCTAAATGACATAGCTGTGCGCCAAGACGCATTGTACCGCCTAAGTCAGATTGCTCTGTGCGCGTTTCAACATTGCCATCTGCATCCAACCATTCAGTGATCAAGCCAACAACTGGGTTTGGTGTATTCACATCAAACTCTGTTGAGTTCGCATTTTCAAGACCAGCAACATTACGAGCATACTCAATCAATGCCACTTGCATCCCTAAGCAAATACCTAAGTATGGCACTTTGTTTTCACGTGCATATTGAGCAGCAAGAATTTTACCTTCAACACCACGGTTACCAAAACCACCTGGCACCAAAATAGCGTCTAGGTGAGCAAGTAGTTCAGTGCCTTTACTTTCGATATCTTGAGAATCAACATATTCGATATTCACGGTTACTCGATTTTTTAAACCAGCATGTTTGAGCGCTTCATTCACTGACTTATACGCATCTGGTAGTTCGATGTACTTACCAACCATACCAATTGTTACTTCACCCGTAGGGTTAGACTCTTGATATAACACCTGCTCCCACTCAGACAAGTCCGCTTCTGGACAATCTAAATAGAAACGGCGACATACTAAGTTATCCAACTCTTGAGACTTTAGCAGTGCAGGGATTTTGTAGATGCTATCTACGTCTTGTAGTGAGATAACCGCTTTTTCTTCCACATTTGTGAAAAGTGCGATCTTCGCTCTTTCATTTGCCGGTAACTTACAGTTAGAACGACATACAAGAATATCAGGCTGAATACCAATTGAGCGCAGCTCTTTTACTGAGTGCTGTGTCGGCTTAGTTTTAACTTCACCCGCAGCGCCAAGGAATGGAACAAGCGTTAAGTGCATGAACAATGCATGCTCACGACCTAGCTCTGTACCTAGCTGACGAATTGCTTCAAGGAACGGTTGAGACTCGATATCACCAACAGTACCGCCAATCTCTACGATTGCGATATCATGACCTTCAGCACCTTCGATAACGCGACGCTTAATATCATTAGTAATATGCGGGATAACCTGAATAGTTGCGCCTAGGTATTCACCCTTACGCTCGCGACGAAGTACATCTTCAAACACTCGACCCTGCGTAAAGTTGTTACGGCTAGTCATCTTGGTGCGAATAAAGCGCTCGTAGTGACCAAGGTCAAGGTCTGTTTCCGCCCCGTCTTCAGTTACGAAAACTTCACCATGTTGAATCGGGCTCATTGTGCCTGGGTCAACATTGATATAAGGATCCAGCTTAAGAATTGTCACATTAAGGCCACGGGCCTCTAAAATCGCAGCCAATGATGCAGCTGCAATACCTTTACCCAAGGAGGAAACTACTCCGCCCGTTACGAAGATAAATTTTGTACTCATGCGAACCCTAGAATATCAAGGAAAATGGAATTTAAATAAGAATCAAGACGGGGCAATAGTATAGCAAAAGCCCAATTAGCAATCCAGCAAAATTATTGGGCGAATGATGTTTAAACTTTAGACTGTTGTTTTATATGCTCCCACGCAGCATCCATTTGCTCTAGGCTAGCTTCATTTAAACGAATATTTTTCTCTGCTAGTACAGATTCTACCTGTACAAACCGATTGGTAAATTTATTGCTTGCCTGACGCAATAATTGCTCGGGATCTCGTTTAGTGTGACGGATCACATTGACCGTCGCAAATAGCAAATCGCCCAACTCCTCAGCACTGTGTTCTGAGTAAGGGTCTTCGGCTAATGCCTCATTGACCTCTTGAACTTCTTCTTCCACCTTTTCAAGTGCGCCGTGATAACTTGGCCAGTCGAACCCCAGAGATGCAGCGCGTTTTTGAATTTTTTTAGCCCGTGTCAGTGCGGGTAAGCTCGACACAATATCATCACCAAATTGTCGTGATTTATTATCGCTCTCTCGCTCAGCCTGCTTTATCGCTTGCCACTGTGCGTCAAGTTCAGCTTCTGACAAAGAAACTTGCTGCTCAAAAACGTGAGGATGTCGACGAACGAGTTTTTCATTCAAACCAGCCATGATGGCATCAAAGTCAAACAATCCCGCTTCTTTACCTAGCTGTGCATAAAATATAACTTGAAACAGTAAGTCTCCAAGTTCGTCTTTTAACCCAACAAAATCTTCTTTTTCAATGGCGTCTGCAACTTCATGTGCCTCCTCTAAAGTATGTGGCACAATCGTTTTGAAACTCTGCTGCTTATCCCAGTCACAACCTGTTTCTGGATCTCGTAACTTGGCCATAATAGCGAGTAACTGTTGTAGATTTTGGCTCATAATTTTACCTTAGTGCTGCCTTTTCGCTTCAAACACACCTTCCGTTTGCAACAGCTTTGTAAGCAATCGGTTCATGGCAGATAAGTCCCCTACTTCAATTTTCATCGTGAAAATAGCGACACCCTTTTCATGTTGTGTTTGCACATTCATATTCAACACATTGACTTTTTCATTGGCTAAAACCGCACTAATGTCACGGATCAACCCTTGCCTATCATTGGCTTCAATACGAATGGTTATCTCGTAAAACGATTGCACATCTTCGGACCAACTAACTGCAATTTCTCGCTCAGGGTTTTGCTCAGTGATATGTGCAAATGCATCACAATCAGCACGGTGTACAGCAATTCCCCGTCCTTGTGTGATATAACCCACGATGTCATCACCCGGCACTGGTTGACAGCATTTCGCAACATGGCTCAGTAAGCTACCCACGCCTTCCACCACAATGCCATTTTTATCACCTTTGTGCTTTTTACGTGTGCTGAGCTTTAACTGTGGCTCAACTTCAGGCTTGTCTTGGATAAAGTTCAAGAACTGATTAATGCGCACATCCCCTGCGCCAATTGCGACCATCAAGTCGTCTAACACCTTGAAGTTAAAGCGCTCGATGGCTGGCTCCAACTCCTTATAACTGATGTCCAGCTTTTGCAGGTGGCTATCCAGTATCTCTTTACCGGCCTGCAAGTTTTTATCTCGGTCTTGTTGTTTAAACCAATGGTGGATCTTGCTACGAGCGCGCGAAGAATGAATATAGCCCAAAGACGGATTTAACCAATCTCGACTCGGAGACGGGTTTTTCTGCGTGAGTATTTCAACTTGGTCGCCCGTAGAGAGTTTGTAAGTGAAGGGCACTATTTTGCCAAACACTTTGGCACCAATGCAGCGGTGGCCAACATTTGAGTGTATGTAGTAAGCAAAGTCCAAGGGGGTAGAACCCAAAGGCAAATCAAAAATATCGCCGCGAGGAGTGAAGACATATACTCTATCTTCCACAACTTGATTTTTGAGTTCTTCAGCAAACTCACTGCCATCCACGACTTCCTCTTGCCACTGAAGCAGCTTTCTCAGCCAGCTGATTTTCTGCTCATAACCCGAACCACGACCAGGCAACGCGCCCTCTTTATACATCCAATGGGCGGCAACCCCCATTTCAGCGTCTTTGTGCATGTCGTGTGTACGTATTTGGATCTCCACAGTTTTGCCTTCTGGGCCAAAAACCACCGTATGTATAGACTGGTAGCCGTTTGGCTTAGGCGTTGCCACATAGTCGTCAAATTCTTTGTTTAGATGACGCCAGTTGGTGTGCACAATACCAAGGGCTGCGTAACAATCTTGTAATTCATCCACCACGATACGCATAGCACGAATATCAAACAGCTGCTCGAAAGCATAGTTTTTCTGTGCCATCTTCTTGTAAATGCTAAAAATGTGCTTTGGCCGCCCATACACTTCGGCTTTGACATTGGCATCCGACAACTTTTGCTGAACAGACTCAACCATATTAACCATGTAGGCTTCTCTGGCTAAGCGCTTATCAGCAAGCTTTTTTGCTATCGTTTTATAACTGTCTGGGTGCAAATATCTAAAAGAGAGATCTTCAAGTTCCCACTTTAACTGACCAATACCCAGTCGATTTGCTAAAGGGGCAAATATATTGGCAGTTGTTTTTGCTGCTACCACACGCTCTTCTTCACTAGCATCTTTAACACTGCGCAAATAACAAATTTGTTCTGCCAGTTTAATCACCACCGCACGCACATCTTCGACCATGGCCAGCAACATGCGACGAATTTTATCAATTTGTACATTGCCCTTGCTTTGGTGTGCCAGCGTACTGATTGACGCCATTTGATCGACGCCCTTTAACAACAGCGAAATGTTTTCGCCCAGTGATTTTTCAACAGCGTCAAAATCGAGCTGCTCAGCAAGAAAGTAAGGGGTCAAAAAAGCACTTGCGAGCGATTCGGCATCAAAATTAAGCTCGGCCAAAATCTCCACCATCTCAATGGCCTTCTCAAGCAGATCAGTATCCGCTTCCATGGGGCATAACGCGTACGCTTCATTGAGCCGAAGCGTCTTATCTTCTGACAAGTTGAGTAATGCCAGCCGCGCATTAAAATCTGCGGGAAGTTTTGCGTGATGAGATTGGCGAGTCGCGACCATGTTTGACTACCTCCTTTGGAACAGCGCCATAGTTTCAATATGCCCCGTGTGCGGAAACATATTCATCAAAGCGATTTTGCTCAGGGTAAATCCAGCGTTAACAATGAGCGCACTGTCTCTTGCCAACGTAACAGGATCACAAGACACGTAGAGGACTTGGTCAAACTGCTCAAGCGGTAACTGCTTGAGTACTTCATAAGCACCGGTGCGTGAGGGGTCTAACACCAGGGTGTTAAACTCTGTGTTAAACCAAGTTGCTGACACCATATCTTGCGTCAAATCGAACTGGAAAAACTGAGCATTATCGATGCCATTAGTGTGCGCATTTTGAGTGGCCATTGCAACAGAAGAAGCAACACCTTCCACACCAATTATCTGCTTTGCACGTTTTGCCATCAATAATGAGAAATTACCGATCCCGCAAAACAGATCCAGTACCTTATCCGTTTCTTTTAACTGCAACCATTCCATTGCCTGTAGTAACATCGCTTCGTTGACCGCGGCGTTGACCTGAATAAAATTACTGAGTTTAAATTGAAAGCGAATATCGTCGACTTGATACTCTGGAAGTACGTCATAATGCACCTCACTAGCGCCATCATCCCAAAGCACTTGCCAAGGGAGTTGAGTTGATAACACTTGTTTTGTCTTCTCATCAATCGGCTTAGTATGGCGCAATAAAATAAACGGGAAGTTATCCGCTTCGCATAATTGAATGTGGCTTACGCTTTTAAATTGTGAATGGCTATTGAGGGCGACTCTTAATAAAGAAAAGACCTCTTGATACACCTCATTTAATACAGCACACGCGCGTACTTCGACTATCTTTTTCGACTTTGCAGCGCGAAACCCTAGCTTTAAAGATTTCGTGCTCTTGTCCAAATAAGTAGCGATTCTGCCAGCTCTGCGATAATTAACGCTTTCACTCGCAATCGCTTCGCGCCAAGGTAATGATTGAATACCTGCAAATTTCGCAAACAGCTTTTCAACAGCAAGCTGTTTGTGACTTATTTGCGCGCGCTCTTCTAAATGCTGCAGCGAGCATCCACCGCACTCTTGGTAATGCGAACAAAATGGTTTAACCCTGTCAGCACTTGCCGTGACGACCTTTTCTATGACCCCTTCAAAAAGCTTGGCTTTTTGTTGTAGTACTCGTACTTTCACTTGTTCTGAGGGAAGTGCACCGTCAATAAATCCCACTTTGCCTTGATGCTTGGCCACACCGCGTCCGGTATGGTCAAGAGACTCAATCGAAACTTCAAAGACTTGCCCTTTGCCCGTTGTTTTTTTAGCACGAAAAAATTGTGCCATGCATCGCCCCTTTTACATTGCTAAACACCAGTGAACTCGCTAATCTAGAGTTCATAATTATCAAAGTTTTATATCGCAAATTATGTCAAAATTGAGCTTACGAGATAGCGTTTTGTTGCTTACTCTGATCCCGACGGTGTTAATCGGTCTAATACTTGGAGGGTATTTTACTATAAATCGCTACGTAGAGCTTGAACAAATCCTTAAACAGCAAGGCACCAGTATAGCCAATGCTCTGGCGATGACAGTAGAACAACCGCTCACGACAAAAGACAAAGCTAAACTACACGGCATCATCACAAAAGCACATAATCAGCATGCCTCTTTGGTCAACAGCATTGCCGTGTTCGACAAACACAACCAGCTCATCATGACCAGTAACTATCACAGTGAGTTTAATAATCTTCATTATCGTGGCAATGTCGTTGCTTTACATGCAACTGAAGTACAAAAGCTGCGTAATAACTATGTCATATTTGCGCCTGTCAAGCATTATGGAACTGGCTCAGTCTGGCAAGAAGCGCATGCACAGACCACTGCGGTATTGATGGTTGAAATCAGTCAAGATCAGGCCATCATTGGTCAACAAAAAGCATTGTTGTTTAGCAGCGCAATTATTCTGGCGGCCTTGTTTTTAAGCGCTTTATTATCAACGCGACTTAGTCGGATGTTTTCAACACCACTCTCTCAACTGCAGCTTGCAACGGACAAATTAATAGAGGGCAAAACCGATATCGGTGTTAACAATCCCATGCAAGGTGAATTTGACATGATGCGTCAGGGCCTTATCACCATCAGTGAAAAAATGGTCGGGCAACGTGACGAAATGCAAAAACACATCGACCAAGCGACCAGTGATTATCGAGAAACGCTTGAACAGTATGAAACTCAAAATATACAGCTCAATATAGCTAAAAAGGAAGCACAAGTTGCAAACCGTGTTAAGTCAGACTTCCTCGCCAAAATGAGTCACGAGCTTCGTACCCCCCTAAACGGCGTCATCGGTTTCACTAGGCAACTATATAAGACCCCGCTCAATAAACATCAAAAAGACTATTTGGACACCATAGAGCTTTCAGCCAACAGCCTGCTCACCATTATTAGCGATATTTTAGACTTTTCGAAACTTGAAGCTGGCGCCATGGAGCTAGAAAACATCCAGTTTCAACTACGTGACGCGGTGAACGAAGTGATGACGCTGCTTGCCCCAAGTGCCTATGAAAAGCAATTAGAGCTTTCAATAGCCGTTAACCGTCAGGTGCCTGATAATTTAGTTGGCGACCCAACACGGTTTAAACAAGTACTAATTAACCTAATTAGCAATGCGATTAAATTTACGGAAAAAGGCTCCGTTAAAGTTGATATAAGCCACCGGCTTAAAGGCGATACACAAACCTCCCTACTGGTCTCCGTGAGTGATACCGGCTTAGGCATTGCCCAAGAGAAACAAGATACCCTATTCACGCCATTTGCGCAGGCTGACACCAGTATTACACGGAAATTCGGTGGCACCGGCCTTGGTTTGATCATCACTAAACACATCGTAGAAGTGATGCAAGGGCGTATCACATTGAACTCTGCACTTGGTAGTGGCTCTTGCTTTACTTTCAATGCCATTTTCACTTTACCTAATCGCCTATTCAACGATGACTTACCGTGTAAACCGCTTGAGAATAAACGCGTGCTATATTTCGAGCCGCAAGAACATACGCGCAATGCGGTGTGTGCGCAAATTGAAAGTTGGCATATGCAAGTAACAGTGTGTGAAAGCGATGAGGCTTTCCAACATGCGTTATCACAGGAGTTTAGTTACGACATCTGCCTAGTAGGAAATATGGCGACCGTAGATGACATGCAAACAGTGAAAGGGTATATCAATCAAGCTCGCAACAAGGCTGATTACCTATACTTAATGGTGAACACCATCTCACACAATATGCGAGAGTCCTTAATAGGTAGTGGCGCAGATGCATGTATCAGTAAGCCTTTGCACCATAGAAAACTGTGTGAAATGCTGGCGGCACCTTATCGCTTGGATCACCCAGATCTCTCCATTGAAACCGACAGCCCTACACATTTACCACTGAAAGTGCTGATTGCAGATGATAACCATGCGAACCTCAAGTTGCTCTACACATTACTCGAAGAACAAGTAGAAACCATAGAGACAGCACACAATGGTGCCCAAGCAGTGGGTTTATGCAAAACACATAAATACGACTTAATTTTTATGGATATTCAAATGCCGATCATGGATGGTATCACCGCTTGTAAGAGTATAAAAGAATCTTCCATGAACGATGATACCCCCATTATTGCAGTAACAGCACACGCACTCACAGGAGAAAAAGAGCAATTGGTGAAAGATGGATTTAGTGGGTACATGACCAAACCCATCGATGAAGACATGTTAAAACAAATCATTTGTGATCACAGCGCAGCGTCTCCTGTGGAGAGAGCGCAGAAAGAAGAGCAGCTTGTTAGTAGTGTCGCACCATTTGACAGTCATTTACTTGACTGGAACCTTGCTTTGCAACGCGCAGGCAATAAGCCACACCTTGCGCTTGAAATGCTCAATATGCTGCTGCAAAGCGTGCCCGAAACCATCGAGCAGTTAAATGCAGCCTGTGAACAAGAAGATGCCGAGCAACTTCTCAAGATAGTACACAAGTTCCACGGAGCCTGTTGCTATACAGGCGTGCCAAAGCTCAAACAGTTAGCAGAGACAATCGAAACCGCTTTGAAACAGAATAAGGGGTTTAATTATGTGGAACCAGAAGTGTTAGATCTAATTGATGAGCTTACTAACTTAAATCAAGATGCTGAAATCACCACGGTACCAAGTTTGTAAGTGAGATTATACGAAATAAAAAAGGCGCCTTAGGCGCCCTTAACATTCCGAATTTATCGATTATAGTGCTGCGAATACTTCGTCAGTCTTTGCCGCACAAATGAAATCATTCTTGTGAAGACCTTTGATTGAGTGGCTCCACCAAGTTACAGTTACTTTGCCCCACTCAGTAAGAAGGCCTGGGTGGTGTCCCTCTTCTTCAGCCATATCGCCTACTTTGTTAGTAAACTCAAGTGCTAACTTAAAGTTTTTGAACTTATAAACTCTTTCTAATTGCATGATCCCGTCACGCACTTCAGGGACCCAATCAGGGATCTGCTTAATCAATACTGCTAACTCGTCATCTGACACTTTAGGCGCATCCGCACGACACGCTTCACATTTTTGTGCACTTAAAGACATGGATGGTTCCTTAACTTGCTAATTTGTTTTTAGGTGGAAATTTAGGTTCATACAGACCCAATTCTTTGGCTCTTTGTACTAAAGACATAATGTCCATTTGAGAAATATCAAATAAGTCATCAATCGAGTTAATGGTGTAGTACAGGGGCTGCATTATATCAATTCGATATGGTGTACGAAGTACATCTAATACTTCTAGTTTGTTGATCTCTGGTTTATCAGAGTAAACATATTGCGTTTCGCCAGGGCTAGATAAAATACCACCACCGTATATGCGCAAGCCGTTTTCTGTTTGCATCAAACCAAACTCAACAGTAAACCAATAAAGGCGTGCTAGATAAACACGGTCTTTTTTCTCAGCGGCATAACCGAGCTGACCATATTTGTGAGTAAATTCGGCAAATGCTGGATTTGTTAGCATTGCACAGTGTCCAAATATTTCATGGAAGATATCTGGCTCTTGCAGGTAATCAAACTCTTCACGAGAACGAATAAAAGTTGCTACTGGAAACTGTTTGTTGGCCAATAGACGGAAAAACTCATCGAAGTCAATCAAAGCTGGTACCGGGGCAACTTGCCAACCAGTTTCTTTTTCTAATACCGCATTAATTTCGTGCAACTGTGGAATACGATCGTGAGGTAAGTCTATTTTTTTTAGACCTTCCATATATTCATCACATGCCTTTCCCTCAATGCACTTAAGTTGTCTAGCGACTAATTCGGACCAGATCTTATTCTCTTCGTCGCTCCACTCTATGACGCCTTGCTCGTTTGGCTGCTTGGAGATGTATTTACTAGATTTAGCCATAGTAACCTTCTTAAATTTTGATCCCCACTTCTGCTGGTGGAGCGTTCAAACCTGTTATCTGGATACTATGTAAAAGTGAGCAAAATATTAATAGTAGGGACGTAAATGCCCCCACTACAAACCCGGCTTTTTGTACACTTTAAATTACACTTTTGAACAAAAAATATTACACCCCTTTTATTACGGGGCACTCAAGCCAGCTTGGTGTAAACATTTATATACAAGAAAATGCTTTTTCAAGGTCTGCAATAATATCTTCAGCTGCTTCTAATCCAACAGAAATGCGGATCAGACCATCAGAGATACCCGCCGCCAATCGTTCTTCGGGCGTATATGGAGAGTGAGTCATAGAAGCGGGGTGCTGGATCAGCGTCTCTGGATCTCCCAAACTCACAGCCAATGTGCAAAGCTCAGTCGCATTGATAAATTGCTCACCATCTGCCAGCGTCCCTTTAATTTCAAACGCGATGACCCCGCCAGCCGCTTTCATTTGATTACCAATAAAACGATGGCCTGGGTGAGATTCAAGTCCGGGATAATATACCCGCTCTACTTTCGAGTGAGACTCCAAGTATTCCGCCACTTTTTGCGCACTTTCACAGTGCCTTTCCATTCTAATATGAAGCGTTTTTAATCCACGATTGATAAGCCAAGCATCATGAGGGCTGATAGTTGCACCTATGTCTTTTAACACCGTGAGCTTAACTGTTTCGATGTGCTCTTTACTACCACATACGACACCAGCAACTACATCTCCGTGGCCATTCAAATATTTAGTTGCACTGTGAATTACAATATCGATACCAAAATGCTTGGGTTTTTGCAGTAAAGGCGTCATGAAAGTGTTATCAATGACACTGATTAACCCATTTTGCTGGGCAAATTCACCGAGCATCGTCAAATCCAACACCGTCATATTTGGGTTGATGGGGGTTTCAGCAAATAACATTTTACTGTTTGGTTTAAGTGCTGCCTTGAGTGCGTCAAGATCGGTCATGTCTACGAAGCTGACTTCGATCCCAAATTTAGGCAACATATGCGCGAACAATGCAAAGCTACAGCCATACAGTGCACTGGATGCAATTAGGTGGTCACCCTGTTGTAAAAAGCTAAGTACCGAAGCAGAAACCGCGCCCATACCAGTCGCTGTTGCCGCTGCATCTTCCATTTCTTCCAATTGGGCGAGTTTCTCTTCTAGCTCTCGTGTCGTTGGATTACCCAATCGAGTATAGATATAACCAGCTTCCTCACCAGCAAAACGCGCAGCACCTTGAGCCGCATTTGCAAACTTAAAAGTAGAACTCTGATATAAAGGCGCGGTCAAGGCACCATGTGGATCTTCAAAATGATTTGGACCGTGGATACAATTTGTTTGATCATGTAACTTCTTCATTGCTTGCCTGTTTGTTATTATTCAAAAGTTTAATACCTGTATGTAATTAGATATTCTATGAATGATAAATGCACAAGCATGCCGGAAGTTCAGATGGCTATGTGAGAAAGATTAATATTATCAGGCTGTACACATATCTTGTCACCACAGAAAGTGCAAGACATGTGCACATCATGTATTAGTTTTGCTTAAGCAGCTGATTCGTCAATTTTTTAGCAAATGTTGTGAGGAAATTTGCTTTGTTTTCTAAGCGAGGAATAGGTCGGCATATTTCCATTGCTTTATATCCAAGCCTTGCGGTGAAAACACCAGCACTTAGGCCTTGAGCAGAACGTGCAGACAGCTTACCCAATAGTTCGGCCCCTAAACTAGTCGCTGCGAGATCGCTCAAAAGCTCCGTCGCGCCGACAAATACTATCTGCTTTGCCAGTAACTTATACAGTTTTATGCGACTACGATAACCAAGCTCCACGCCGTAGTGTTTACTCAGCTTCTCTATCAGGCTCACACCTCGCCACAGCACAGCTAACATATCCGTGATAGCCATTGGACTCAGTGCAACCATTAACGCTGAAGTGGTCGCATATTCAGATATAATGGCCCTTGCGGCATCATCTTGCGTTTTTAGTACACTTTGTTCATATAGCTGGAGCACTTCTTTGTCAGTATAGTGACTTTTAAGACTCGCTTGAAATTCATCAACTGTACCCTTGGGTAATTTTTTAAATATCGGCTCAAGCCAGCTTTGTGCTTCACCTATTTGGTTGCTACTGAGTAACCGCGATGCTTGTTCACGTCTGATCTCTAAGTTTTTTAGCGTTCTAAGTGCCAAAACCTCTTTAATTAAAAACTGACCACCCCAGCCTAAAGCCGATACCACACACAAAGTATATATACCCGCAAGGATTATACTTTGTTGAAATGCAGTATAAATAGCCATCGCCATTTCAATAGGAATAAGCACCATCAAACTAAACAGCAGGATGTGCCGCCAGCCGAAATGACTGCTTGATGCCTCGAAGCTACTTTCAATTTGCTCATCATTGGCTTGGCGGCTCAGTACATTGATATCCTCGGTAGAAAAAGACGCTTGTTCGTCCTCAAGTCGCGCACTCTGGCGGTTAAATTTTTGCGTTTGTAGCACTTCATCCGAAGATGCTTGAGTATCGATCCTGCGTCCCGCCTGCCACTGTTTTGACTTTGTCATCTCAACTTGTCCCCTATTAAAAACTGCAGCGTGTGATCTAAACGGATATGCTCCAATTGGCCTTGATAAGCAGGCATGGGATAAAAAGACAAAAACTCAAACCCCTGATCTGGCCAGTTTGAGGAAGACAGCACATGGTCAGGCGGTTCAGGTGGTAAAAATGTGATGAATTGGGATTCGTTTAGTGGTTTACCATACACGCAATTCAAGGTTTTGCCTTGATCTTGTACTTGCTTGTGTTGGCAGCTTTTTACCGAGGAGATAGTCATGGTATCCACTTCCACACCAGCAAATTTCAGTTCGTTTTCATGCTCACACAGTAGTTCGTGTAACAAACGCGTTAAGTTATCTTGCTCTGTAATCGCAACGGCATCGCACTTATTGGCCGCAAACAGCACTTTGTCAATTTTTGGCCTAAATAGCCTTTGCAATACGCCACTTTTGCCATGCTTGAACATGCCCATAGTCTCTCTTAGCGCCTGTTGCGTTTGAACGAGTGTTGCCGGACCATCATTCAGGGCACCGATTAAATCAACGAGTACCAACTGCCTATCAAACGCACAAAAATACTCTTTATAAAAAGGTTCGATCACTTGCTTTTTATAAGCCTCAAACCGCTGCGCTAACTGTTCGTACTGCGTGCCAGCTTTTTCTACTAGGTCGTGATTAGGGAGTGGAAAAAATTGAATAATTGGTGCACCGGCTAAGTCACCGGGGATCAACATTCTGCCTGGCTGTAACTTCGCGACCTTGGTTTCGCGTTTTAGCGTTTTCAAAAGCGTGCAATAGCTTTCAGAAAGCATATTTAAAGCACTTGAGTCCACCTGTGCCGTCGCATCAAATTTATCGAGCTGAGCCAAAAGTGGCTCACTATACTGGCTATATGCAGACTGTGATAAAACATCTAATTGAGAGCGACTCCATTGCTCAAAATTCATATTGAGCATGGGTAAATCCATAAGCCACTCACCTGGGTAATCAATCAACTCAAGATAAATCGTGTGATCATCTGAGAAATGCTGACGTATCCCACTACGACTTCGAAATTTAAGCGCCAGAGTCAGCGTATTGATACGCTCGGTAGAAGGTGGCCATCTAGGGTCTTCAGCCAATAGACAGGCTGCCGCACTGTGATAATCAAACGTCGGGATATCAAGCGCTTTTTGTGGTACCAATTTACAAGCAATAAGACGGTGATCTCTTACAACATCGAAAAATGGTAGGTTTTGACTATTTGCTTGCGTTGTCAGATGCTTGACAAGCGCTGTTATTAATGCCGTTTTACCGCTGCCACTAAATCCCGTCACAGCTAATTTAATATGTTGATCGAGTGAGCGCTGTATCGTTTTTTGCGCTTTTTGCTGCAGCTTTTCAAGTGTTTTTTGGGTTGTAAACCTTAAGCTCATGTATTGGTAATTCCTTAACGTAGGCGGCGTGGCGAATCCTCGCCACAGGCCATTAAAGCTTATTAATTTCCCTTTTTACCGTAAACTCAGCGGACGTCACATAACGCTCCATATTTTGGATACGGCTATCTAACCTGCCGAGTCTATCTTTTAAATCAAACAAAGCTTGACGCGGTGGCTCTCCCTTTTGCCATACCTTGAACTTTACTGAAACAGGATCATTATCGTGGTTGTGGTTAATGTGTTCATGTTCAAGTTCCTTTTTATCTAAAATGAACCAGCACGCAATATAGATAACCACAAATAAAGGACCACCTGACAGTAATACGGCAGTAACGAATAAGATACGTACCAGCCACAACTCCATGTTGAAGTAATCACTTAACCCAGCACAAACCCCTGCTAACTTACCCCGTTTAGGGTCGCGATATAACTCTCTTCGTCTCTGGCTCATACTTTACGTCTCCATTCTGGTGACTCTTGATCTAATAGCGCTTCTAACGTCTCTACTCGTTCTGCCATTTTCTCTGCTTTATGTGCCAGCTCCAGTAATTGACGATGCTCGTGTTCGCTCAGACCCTGACTCAGCTGTTTTTTGCTTTTGTAATGAAGAATGAGCCACAGCGGCGCTACCACAATTAAAAATAGGACAACTGGGGCAACTAGTATTTCTGCGTCAAACATAATCTTCTCCTGTTTATATTGGTCTTGGCAGCGTAATTATTGTTGTTTTGCACCTACTCTAACAGTAGGTGCTGCTAGATTCACTTATTTGCCAGCTTTTTCTTTAAAGCTTCTAGCTCGTCATCTACTTTTTCATTTTTTTGTAGATCCGCTATCTCATCAGCCAGTGACTTTTTACCAAGATCATACGCTTCCACTTGCGATTCAAGGCCATCAATTTTAGTTTCGTAACGCTCAAAACGATTTAACGCATCTTCAACTTTTGAGCTATCTAGTGCTTTTTTAACATCGAGTCTAGACTCAGCCGAACGTTGTCTCAGTACAATGGCCTGTTGGCGCGCTTTTGCATCAGCAAGCTTTTCTTGTAGTGTCGTTACTTCTTGTTGCAATTTTTCAATGTGAGACTCTACATGGCTCAACTCTTGTGCAACGCTTTGCGCCGCATCTGAAGCTTTTTGCTTTTCAAGCAGTGCAGCACGCGCTAAGTCCTCGCGCTCTTTCGTCAATGCAAGCTCAGCTTTTTCTTGCCAATCATCAGCTTGCGAGTTTAATTGCTCAACGCGTCTCTCTAACTCTTTCTTCTCAGCCAATGTTTTAGCTGAAGTCGAACGCACTTCAACCAATGTATCTTCCATTTCTTGGATGATAAGGCGAACCATTTTTTCTGGATCTTCAGCTTTATCTAAGATGGCATTAATATTAGAATTAACGATGTCAGCAAAACGTGAAAAAATTCCCATAATCTTTTACCTCGTTGGTTATGATTTGTATTACTGGGTTTTATATATCAAATAGCTTGCCAACTTTACAATGAAAATTAACCCATAATTTTCAACAACTTATAATCACAACAAAAAGCTTCCTATCACTGTTTTTTTCAAATAAACTATATCTTAGTCAAAAACACTAAGAGTTAGGCAAATATGAGTCAGTTCCGCCAACAAGATAATCTTTTGGGTCAATCCGATAGTTTTTTAGCCGTGCTCGATCAGGTATCCCAACTCGCGCCCTTAGACAAACCCGTGCTTATCATTGGCGAACGCGGTACAGGTAAAGAACTGATTGCAGCCCGCTTGCACTTTCTTTCTGAAAGATGGGACCAAAGCTATGTCAAACTCAACTGTGCTGCGCTAAACGAAAACCTTTTAGAAAGTGAGTTATTTGGTCATGAGTCTGGCGCATTTACAGGTGCGAGTAAACGTCATGAAGGTCGCTTTGAGCGAGCCAACAGCGGTACGTTATTTCTAGACGAATTAGCGAATACATCGGCGATGGTCCAAGAAAAACTACTACGCGTGATTGAATATGGTGAATTTGAACGAGTTGGTGGTAAACAAACCGTCAAGGTAGATACCCGATTAGTTTGCGCAACCAATGAGGACTTGCCAAGCTTGGCTGAAAACGGGGAGTTTAGGCATGACCTGCTCGATCGACTCGCATTCGATGTCATTACACTGCCCCCCCTTAGAGCTCGTAAAGAAGACATCTTATTGCTAGCCGAACACTTCGCAATAAATATGGCCCGTGATCTTGGGTGGTCATTATTTAGTGGATTTACAAGACGGGCCACCGATGCCTTGTTAGATTATGAATGGCCGGGCAATATTCGAGAGCTTAAAAACGTGGTTGAACGGAGCTTGTATCGCCACGGCAATGAAAATCTGCCAGTACACCAAATTAACTTTGATCCATTCGACAGCCCTTATAGGCCACAACAAAGAATAAAAGCAGTAAAAGACACTGATACGGTGCGCCATGAATTGATAAAAACAAACCCACAAGCGCCCACCAATCACACGGAATCGGCAGAAACAACGAGTTTGGCATTCGACTTTCCATGCGATCTCAAATCTCTCTCCAGCGACTACGAGGTCGAGTTACTTAAAAAAGCGCTTGAATTTAGTCAATTTAATCAAAAGAAAACTGCACAAAACCTAGGATTAACGTATCATCAGTTAAGAGGCTATTTGAAAAAATACAATTTGTTAGACTCACAACAAGAGGCTTAACTGTGGTCACTGCGATGACTGACTTACTGACTAAACCCAAGCATTATATTGGCCGTATCTGGCTGCCCGCTTTTGCCCTGTTTATCACAGCATGTAGCGATGTAAAACAGGTTGAAAATACGAGTAAAACGCAAGGCATTGTATATTGCGCAGAGGCAAATCCTGTGTCATTCAACCCACAGGTCACAACGACAGGGTCGACAATAGACATTATTGCTAATCAATTGTACAACTCCCTTATCAGCATTGACCCAGTTACCGCTGAGTTTAAACCAGAGTTAGCGACTGAGTGGCATATCAGCGAGGATGGTAAAAAGATCACGTTTAAACTACGTGAAGGGGTCGAATTTCATACGACGGAATATTTCACGCCTACCAGAGCGATGAATGCGGACGATGTTATCTTTTCTTTTAGTCGTCTTTTTGATGTCTACAATCCCTACCACTTTGTCCATGACGCGAGTTATCCATATTTCCAAAGCGTCGGTATGGATCAATTGATTAGGAAAATTGTCAAAGTTGACAGCCACACTGTACGCTTCGAATTATTCAGTGCAGAGAGTAGCTTGCTATCTAACATTGCCACCGATTTTGCGGTAATTCTTTCTGAAGAATATGCGATGCAACGCGCTTCTCAAGATCAAAAGCACCTATTCGACAACATGCCGATTGGTACTGGGCCCTATAAATATAAGCACTTTTTACGTGATAACTTAGTGCGCTTTCACAAACACGAAAATTATTGGAAGCATGACTACGGCGTTGATCAACTCGTCTATGACATCACGACCAATAACACCACGCGCATCGCCAAAATGCTGACCAAAGAGTGTGATATTACCTCACATCCTAGCGCCACTCAGCTGGAAGCCCTTGCTGCTAGAAAAGATATCGTGGTCGACAAAGCTGTCAACCTCAATGTGGGATATTGGGCGTTCAATACGGAAAAGCCGCCATTCAATAATGTGCTAGTTAGAAAAGCGCTTGCACACAGCATCGATTTCAACAAAATCATGCAAGCTGTTTTTTATGGAAACGGCATTGCGGCCAAATCAATTTTGCCCCCCTCTTCATGGGCTTTTGCCGCTCAGCAGATGCCGGTATACGATCCCGAAAAGGCAAAGGCATACTTAACGGAAGCTGGCTTTCCAAACGGTTTTGAAATGACCTTGTGGGCCATGCCCGTCTCTAGAATTTATAACCCCAATGCCAGAAAAATGGCTGAACTGATTCAAAGTGATCTGCGCCAAATAGGTATTCGTACGCGGATCGTTGAATTTGAATGGAATACATTTATTGAACGTATTGGTCGGCATGAGCATGACAGTGTGCTTTTAGGTTGGGCTGCTGACACCCCAGATCCGGACAACTTTTTCAGTCCACTGCTTAGTTGCACCGCCACTTTTACAGGGAAAAACCCGGCTAATTGGTGCAACCCGGAGTTTGACTTATTGCTCACCCAAGCATTGGATACCAATGAACTTGCAATGAGAAAGAAATACTATCTCCAAGCACAAGCGATGCTCATTGATGAGATGCCACTGGTTCCAATTGCTCATGGAGTTCGATTCCAAGCGCGAGGTGCCGACATTGAAGGCGCACAACTGAGACCATTTGGCGGCGTCTCTCTCGCCAATGTTAGAAAAGGCGAACAGTAATGCTTGATTATCTCCTTCGCCGATTTAGCTTACTGTTATTTATGTTGTTCGCTTTATCCGCGTTTACTTTTGGGTTGAATTACTTATTTCCAGGAGACCTGTTAACCAACTTTAGCGGACAAGTGAATACCAGCTTTAGTCAGTCTCAAATGCTTGAAGACAAATACCGAATCAACGAGAACGTGCTCGTTCAATATGGTGCCTTTCTAGGACGATTGCTCGAAGGTGATTGGGGGGTTTCTTTGTCATCAGGGCAAACCGTGTTCTCCCATGTTACCTTGCTTTTACCTGCCACTTTAGAACTATGCTTTTATGCGCTAGTCATGGCGGTCATCATCGGTATTCCAGCAGGGATCATTACCAGTGCATACCATAGAAAGTGGCCCGATAAGATTATCAGCACACTGACCTTACTTGGGTTCTCGATACCTGTTTTCTGGTTAGCACTGTTACTCATTATGGTATTTTGTCTTGGCTTTGGCTGGTTCCCGATGTCAGGCCGAATAGGCTTACTTTATGAGATCCCTGCTGTCACAAACTTCATATTATTAGATATTTGGCTACTTGGGTTTCCTTACGGTGGACAAGCTTTTGTTGATGCACTGCATCATTTAGCGTTGCCAACTATTGTCTTAGCCATGTATCCAACTACAGTACTCACTCGGTTTACGCGCGACTCAATGCTGAACGTGTTGGAGCAAAACTACATAAAAACCGCCAGAGCGAAGGGCCTTAACCGTAGGCAGATTATCCTCGATCATGCACTACGAAATGCATTGCTTCCGGTTATTAAACAAATTGGTCTGCAATTTAGTACGCTGATCACCCTCGCGATGGTCACTGAGGTGATTTTCTCTTGGCCAGGTATTGGCCGCTGGCTCATTGACAGTATTTACCAACGAGATTACCCTGCGATTCAAGGTGGACTACTCGCTGTTTCGATGTTCGTCATATTCGCAAATATGTTAGCGGATCTGACCCACTCAATGCTCGACCCTGTATCAAGGAACCAATCTCATGGCAAAGTTTAGCTTATACAGTGAAGAGTCAAACCGTTCCCCTTTATCTCGGCTGTGGCGAAACTTTAAAGCCAACCATTTAGCGCTGGTTGGTCTGTGGATGTTTATTGGTTTAGCACTGCTGGCTATGACAGCGCCTCTACTCGCGCCTTATGGGATTGACCAACAACATAGTAATGCTTTATTACTGCCCCCTTCGTGGCACGATGACGGTGACGTGCATTTTATCCTTGGTACTGATGATTTAGGCCGTGATGTGCTTTCTAGACTGATGAATGGCGCTACGTACACCTTCGGCTTATCTATCATCGCGGCTTTGATGACGACGATTATCGGCGTTGTGCTAGGCACGTTAGCTGGCATTAACCGGGGCTTCAAATCGAGTATTTTAAACCACTTATTGGACATAACTTTGGCAATCCCTTCGCTATTGCTCGCAATCATAATTATTGCCATCTTGGGCCCTGGGCTTCTCAATACTGTTTGGGCTATTATCCTCGCCTTGCTACCACAACATATCCATTCCGTTCGCAACCTTGTTGTTGATGAATTAAATAAAGATTATATCGGCGCATACAGATTAGATGGAGCCAGCAGAGCACACATCCTATTTAGAGGTGTTTTTCCCAACATCTATGAGCACATCGTGGTCATATTTACTTTGGCACTTTCTACAGCAATCTTGGATATCGCAGCGCTAGGCTTTTTGAAACTTGGTGCTCAACCACCCACAACTGAGTGGGGTGCAATGTTGGCTGAGAACTTAGGTTTAATCTACATCGCTCCTTGGACGGTAGGATTACCGGGAGCATTATTGTTTTTGTCAGTATTAGCCACTAATCTAGTGGGTGACGGGCTTAGAAATGCACTGCAAGCGCGAAAGGCAACCTAATGCAATTATTAGACATAAAAAACCTGACCATTGAGCTACCCACAGAAGACGGCATTATTCGTGCTGTTGATAAGGTCAATCTTAGCCTGAAAGAGGGTGAAGTTCACGCTCTAGTAGGTGAATCAGGATCAGGAAAAAGCCTCATCGCTAAGGCAATTGTTGGCGTACTCAACGCGCGTTGGCGCGTCACAGCAGACAGAATGCATTGGCAAGGTGTGGATTTGATGCGCCTCAGCCCAGAAAAACGCCGTAAAATCGTAGGGCGAGATATGGCCATGATTTATCAAGAGCCGAGGCGAAGCTTAGACCCCACAGCAAAAATCTTTGAGCAAGTTGCTGAATCTTTACCTGATGACTGCTTTAAAGGAGGGTTTTTTGGTAGAAAGAAAGAGCGCCAAAATAAAGTAAAAGCGCTGCTTCATAAAGTAGGGATCCGAGAAGACGAAAAAGTATCAAGTAGTTATCCCCATGAACTCTCCGAGGGTGTCTGCCAAAAAGTCATGATCGCAATGGCGATTGCTAGAAGCCCCAAGCTGCTCATCGCAGATGACCGACGACAGCGCTAGAAAGTACAACCCGCGCGCAAGTTTTTAGACTGCTGAAAAGCTTAAACCAGCTTAAAAATATGTCTATTTTGATGATTTCTCACGAGCTGGAAGAAATTACTCAATGGTCCCATGCTATGCATGTGCTTTATTGTGGACAGATGGTGGAGGCTGGGCCGACTAAGAAAGTCTTTAACGGTCCGTACCACCCGTATACTCAAGCACTTGTAAAATCATTACCTGATTATGCGCATGGCATCG
The DNA here is from genome assembly GCF_001696455.1 of Pseudoalteromonas luteoviolacea. Lineage (GTDB taxonomy): Bacteria > Pseudomonadota > Gammaproteobacteria > Enterobacterales > Alteromonadaceae > Pseudoalteromonas > Pseudoalteromonas luteoviolacea_C. The sequence continues at coordinate 41,766 of NZ_MAUJ01000011.1, read as the reverse complement.
GCCATAAAGCACCATTTTATGCACTCAAAGGCACTATTCCCCCACTTCAACATTTGCCGATTGGTTGCCGTCTAGGTCCACGCTGTCCACAAGCTCAAAAAGAATGTGTCGCGACACCCACGCTGGTCAAATCTCACGGTCATTCATTTGCCTGCCACTTTCCACTAAATAGAGAGAAAAAGAAATGCAACCCGTGCTAAAAGTGCAGGCACTTAATAAATCATTTAAAACCCGAGCAGGCCTTTTCAGCCGTCAGAAAGTTCAAGTCTTAAAAGGGGTCTCTTTTGCGGTTACTCCTGGGCAGACCTTGGCTGTCATTGGCGAAACCGGTTCAGGAAAAAGCACCTTGGCAAAAGTCCTTGCAGGTGCGGAAGAAGTGGATTCTGGACAAATACTCCTAAATGGAAACATGATAGTGGACGATGGCATTAAAAATCGTGAATGCCACCACATTCGGTTGATATTCCAAGACCCCACTCGTTCACTCAACCCCGGCTTGACGATTGGTGAAATGCTAGATGACTGTTTAAGATTCAATACTAAGCTCACTGAGCAACAAAGAGAAGGTAAAATAGAGCTTACTTTATCTAGGGTTGGGTTACTTTCAGAACATTATGAGTATTATCCCCATATGTTTAGTGGTGGCCAACTACAACGTGTTGCACTCGCTAGGGCTCTGATATTGGACCCTAAAGTGGTCGTACTGGACGAAGCCCTTTCATCTTTAGACCCATCAGTACGCGCACAAATCGTGAACTTGCTTCTTAAGTTGCAAAAGGAAACAGCATTGAGCTACGTGTTAATCACTCACCATCTAAGCTTAGTGAAGCACATGAGTGATAAATTATTGGTTTTGAATAAGGGTGAGGTTGTTGAGTACGGGTCCAGCGAAGCAATATTTAATAACCCTAAATCTAAAGTCACGCAAAAACTGCTGGCAGTCTAATCACCTCAATAATACGTTATTGAGACATTAAAAAAGGCGCCTAAGCGCCTTTTTTTAGTTTTCTTCAGTGACTGTGAATGAACTTGGTTTGTTCACCTCAGCAGTACTTTCAAGTGCACTGAGAAGCGCTAGGTAGTTTTTATTAACCTGCGTTCTAGTAATACTTTGCTTTTGTTGTGGCTCAACTTCTTCAGCTATCTCTGCGACCTTAACAGCTTTCACTACCAACAACGCGGAATCACCATTATTAAGTTCAACCATTGACTTAGAAACGCTGTCAGCTGCCGGATGTGGCAGTTTAAACGCTTCGCTTACCAATGCTGGCTGAACCGCATAGCTCTGACGTGCCAATGCTTCTTGGGTTTGTACTTCAAGAGATTGCTCCGTTGCAATGTCTGTAAGCGACGCACCTTGCTCAAGCTTTGCGAATAACTCGGTGGCTTTCTCTTTTGTCAGCTCTGTCGCCTTGTCATTTTCAAGACGCGACTTAATTTGTGCTGTCACATCTTCAAGCGGTCTAACAGCGGCAGCTTTGTGCTCTGCAACACGAACGACAACCATGTGCTCTGGCGCAACTTCAATAACCTCTGAGTTTACACCATCTTCTAAAAGCTCAGGCGTAAATACAATATTGGTGACTGCCGGCTGGTTAAGTGGTGCAGGAAGCAAGTTACGGGCAACAAGCTCTGTTTTCTTCACTTCAAGATTTGCAGCCGCTGCAGCATCTTCTAATGAATCTGCCACCTCAAATGCCAGCTCACGAATTTCTTCCTGTTTACCGTAAAAAGCATCGATTTTAGCGTTTTGCTCAAGCTCTGTACGTAATTCTGCTGCCACTTCTTCGTATTCTTTACTTTGTTGAGCTTGTAGATCTGTCAGTTTAATGATGTGAAAACCGAACTCAGATTCAACAATCTCAGAAAAGTCACCGATGTTCGCTAGGGCAAATGCAGCTGTTTCGAATGCCGGATCCATCATATCGCGATCAATCCAATCTAAATCACCGCCTAGTTCACCACTGGCGATGTCGTCTGATTGTGCCTCTGCCAACTCTGCGAAGTCTGCGCCACCTTGCAGCTGAGCATAGAGCTCTTCAGCTTTAGCCTTTGCCGCAGATGCATCATCACCACTTTCAATTAAAATGTGAGATACACGGCGTCTTTCTTCTTCTAGATACTGTGCTTTATTTTCTTCGTAGTATGCTTTTACATCTTCTTCTGAGATAGTTTCTTCCAACTCGATGTCAGATGCTTTTAATTCAATATAGCTCAGTGCTACCTGTTCAGGAGACTGGAACTGATCTTGGTTTAAGTCATAGTAGTCTTTGATTTCTTCGTCACTGACAGACACTTGCTCTTTGACTGTATCTTTACTTAAAACAAGATAATCAACGTCACGAGTTTGCTGCTGAAGTGCGAGCACTTGCTTAACTTCGTTATCCAATGCAAAATCAGAGCCTGCAAGCGCAGAGACCAATTGATTACGTGTCATCTCTTCACGTAGATACTCACGAAACTCATCAGGTTGAAAGTTCATCTGACGAATAAGTTGTAAATATCGGTCGTTATTAAACTCGCCGCCGATTTGGAAATATGGCATTTCAAAAATGGCTTGCTTAATTTGCTCATCGCTTACTCTCAGCCCTAACTCAAGCGCTAGCTGGTTTTGTAGTTCTTGCTGTACAAGTCTGTCTACAACACCTTGACGAATTTGCGCCATATAAGTTGGATCTGAAGCGATCTGTTCAAAGTATTCACCAAACTGCTGCTCTAGTCTGCCACGCTCGTTCTCGAACGCTCTAGAAAACTCTAGCTGGGTAATTTTAACTCCATTGACTTCTGCAACTGGCTGCTCTGTGGTTTGACCTAGGTAACCACCAATCCCTGCCAGCGCAAAAGACAAGATAACTGCACCAAGAACGATCTTGGCAGCAAGGCCTTGCGAGCCCTCTCTAATCTTTTCAAGCATTTGTTCTATCTCTTATCTAAGTCAAAGCACCTGAGTACTTTGCATCAGTTAGCTCATGTAAAAAAAGCGTATCTTACCAGATACGCTTTTTATCTTGAAGCTTATCGCGTTCAATTAGCCCTGTTTAATAACTGGGTAATTGTAAATTGTATAAGCTATATCTTAGTTAACCGCGTCTTTTAGAGCTTTACCAGCTTTAAAAGCAGGGATGTTAGCAGCAGCAATGTCAATTGCAGCACCCGTTTGAGGGTTGCGGCCTGTACGTGCAGCGCGTTCACGAACAGAAAAAGTACCAAAGCCTACTAGCGCCACTGAATCGCCATCTTTAAGCGCAGTGGTTACTGACTCAATGAATGAATCCAGTGCACGACCAGCAGCGGCCTTAGAAATATCAGCATCAGCTGCGATTTGATCGATTAATTGAGATTTATTCACAATATCATCCTCTTACATTGTTATTATCAAGAGCGATGGTGTTTTAAAACTAACATCACTTTTGTTGTTAACTACGAGAAATCTTACGACTCTCTATTTGCTTAAATGTATTACAGCCTAGATGCTACGGGGCTTCCCGCGAACTAGGCTTAAATCCAGTGCTTAACTTAGCACACCACTGGGATTTGAAAACCCTTTTTATCGACTTTTTTAAGCTTTCTCAGCAGTTTTTTGAGTTTCCACTGAAAAACTGTCCACAGGTTGAGCAAGTGCTATCGATAAAACGTCTTCAATCCACGTGACAGGGTGAATTTCTAGCCCTTCTAGAACGTTATCAGGGATCTCTTTAAGATCTCGTTCGTTCTTCTTCGGGATCACCACCGTTTTTATTCCGCCACGGTGAGCAGCTAATAGCTTCTCTTTCAAGCCACCGATCGGCAATACTTCACCACGTAAAGTAATTTCACCCGTCATCGCGACATCGCTACGTACAGGGTTGCCCGTCAGACTTGAAACAAGACCAGTTACCATCGCGATACCTGCACTTGGACCATCTTTAGGCGTTGCACCTTCAGGCACATGCACGTGAATATCACGCTTCTCGTAAAAATCATCGTTAATACGAAGCTTGTCTGCACGGTTTCTAACCACGGTCATCGCCGCCTGAATAGACTCCTGCATTACATCGCCTAGCGAGCCTGTGTAAGACAGTTTGCCTTTACCAGGTACCGCAGCACTCTCGATTGTCAACAAATCACCGCCTACCTCAGTCCAAGCAAGACCAGTCACTTGTCCAACACGATCTCCATCCTCGGCTTTGCCATAGTCAAAGCGTTGAACACCTAAGAAACTCTCTAAGTTATCACCATTGATGACAACTTTCTTTTGATCTTTATCGAGCAAGATCGCCTTAACCGCCTTACGACATAACTTCGACATTTCACGCTCTAAGTTACGTACCCCCGCCTCGCGAGTGTAGTAACGAATCGTATTGATAATAGCGCTGTCTTCAATCTCAATTTCACCTGCTTTTAACCCGTTACGCTTAATCTGTTTCGGAATTAAATGCTGCTTTGAAATGTTAAGCTTTTCGTCTTCTGTGTAACCCGAAAGACGAATGACTTCCATACGATCTAACAGTGGACCAGGAATATTGAAACTGTTTGACGTCGCGACAAACATTACATCAGATAGGTCATATTCAACTTCAAGGTAGTGATCCGCAAAGCTGCTGTTTTGCTCAGGATCTAATACTTCAAGTAATGCAGATGCCGGGTCGCCACGCATGTCAGAAGACATCTTGTCGATTTCATCAAGCAAAAAGAGTGGGTTTTTAACACCAACTTTGCTCATGCTTTGAATAAGCTTGCCTGGCATTGAACCAATGTAGGTACGGCGATGTCCTCGGATCTCCGCTTCGTCTCTTACCCCACCAAGTGCCATACGCACATATTTACGACCAGTAGAACGCGCTATCGATTGACCAAGACTGGTTTTACCCACGCCAGGAGGACCGACTAAACACAGGATTGGTCCTTTTAGTTTATTTGTGCGTTGTTGAACCGCTAGATATTCAATAATACGCTCTTTCACTTTATCTAACCCATAGTGGTCAGCATCGAGAATTTTCTGCGCATTTGCTAAATCTTTTTTCACCTTAGAGCGCTTCTTCCAAGGCACATTGATGAGTGTATCAATGTAAGAGCGAACAACGGTCGCTTCGGCAGACATCGGCGACATCATTTTTAGTTTGTTCAACTCAGATATCGCTTTTTCTTCTGCTTCTTTTGGCATTTGTGCTTCACTGATGCGCTTTTTCAACGCTTCAAACTCATCAGGCACATCATCCAATTCACCAAGTTCTTTTTGGATGGCTTTCATTTGCTCATTAAGATAATACTCTCTTTGAGACTTTTCCATTTGCTTCTTAACACGAGAGCGGATTTTCTTCTCTACTTGAAGTAGATCAATTTCTCCCTCCATTAGCGCCATTAAGTACTCTAAACGCTCTGTAACATTGTACAGCTCTAGTACTTTTTGTTTCTCAGGTACCTTGATTGGCATGTGAGCAGCCATGGTATCTGCTAAACGTGCAGTTTCATCAATGCCAGATACAGAGGTCAGAACTTCAGGTGGAATTTTTTTATTGAGTTTTACATACCCTTCAAACTGACTAACTGCACTGCGAATGAAAATATCCTGCTCCTGCTCAGGAATATTTTCCGAGGCAATAAACTGGGCTTGTGCTAAGAAGTAATCATCGGTTACTAAAAATTCATCGATTCTTGCCCTTTGCGTCCCCTCTACCAACACCTTAACCGTACCATCAGGTAGTTTAAGCAGTTGTAAAACAGTCGCAACCGTACCAACTTCATAGATATCGTCAGTACTAGGATCATCGATTGAGGCTTCTTTTTGAGCCACTAAAAATATTTGCTTGTCATTTTCCATTGCAGCTTCAAGACATCTAATAGATTTCTCTCTGCCAACGAACAGCGGGATCACCATATGAGGGTAAACAACCACATCACGCAGTGCCAACACTGGAATTTCAACTCGATCCGTTCTCTCAAGCGTCATTTTGTTCTCTTCGCACTTCTTTTATTTTTAAGATTACAGAGGTATATGGGGATGCCCTCTATAAAGTTCAACTCTTCGACAAAAAAAGGAGCACGAGGCTCCTTTTCTAATTATCTTGCCTGATTACTCAGACGCAGCTTTGTCTTGACCACTGTTTTCATAAATTAAGATAGGATCTGACTCCCCCTTAATTACAGTTTCGTCAATGACAACTTTGCTTACATCTTCAATTGAAGGTAACTCATACATAGTTTCAAGTAATACAGCTTCAACAATTGAGCGTAATCCTCGAGCACCCGTTTTACGTTCCATTGCTTTGTGTGCAATCGCTTTCAAAGCATCTTCGCGGAACTCTAGTTCAACACCTTCCATCTTAAATAGCGCACCATACTGTTTCGTCAGTGCATTTTTAGGCTCATTTAAGATTTGTATTAGCGCGTCTTCATCTAGCTCTGTCAGTGTTGCAACAACAGGTAAACGGCCAATAAACTCAGGGATTAATCCGTATTTAACAAGATCTTCTGGCTCAACATCTTTAAACGTTTCACTTAATGAACGCTCACTGTCAGCACCTTTTACTTCAGCGCCAAAGCCAATACCTGTACTTGTATGACTACGTTGTTCGATTACTTTATCAAGACCGGCAAACGCACCGCCACAAATAAACAGAATCTTAGATGTGTCTACTTGTAAAAACTCTTGCTGAGGGTGTTTGCGACCACCTTGAGGTGGTACAGACGCTACTGTCCCTTCAATCAGCTTCAATAGTGCTTGCTGTACACCCTCGCCTGACACATCTCTTGTAATAGATGGGTTATCAGACTTACGAGAAATCTTATCAATCTCATCAATGTACACGATGCCACGCTGAGCTTTTTCTACATCATAATCACATTTTTGAAGTAACTTCTGAATGATATTCTCAACGTCTTCACCAACATAACCCGCTTCGGTTAATGTGGTTGCATCCGCCATTGTAAATGGCACATCTAACAATCTTGCGAGTGTTTCTGCTAATAAAGTTTTACCACTACCAGTAGGACCGATCAGTAGGATGTTACTTTTGCCTAGTTCAACCTCAGTTTTAATACCTTGGTTTCTCAAGCGTTTGTAATGATTGTAAACTGCTACTGACAATACTTTTTTCGCGTGCTCTTGCCCGATTACATAATCATCCAGATGGTTACGGATTTCTTTAGGCACCGGCAGTTTATCAGACGAATCATGCTGCGGCGCAATATCCTTGATCTCTTCCCTAATGATGTCGTTACACAGTTCGACGCATTCATCACAAATGTATACTGATGGACCAGCAATTAACTTGCGTACTTCGTGCTGACTCTTACCACAAAATGAGCAGTACAAGAGTTTGCTATTCTTGTCGCCGTCTGTAGGAGTGTCTGACATTCAACTACCTCTTAAATTTGGTGAGTTGCCACTACCGTGACAACACAATACATGCTTTAACTATACCAAATAAAAAATCAGTTGGTATAGCTAAGCTAGCGCAAAATGAAAAGTACTCGTGCAAAAGTCTTCATTTTGGCAATAAACTCTAAAAAACTTGGACCTCTCTAAGATATAGATCCAAGTTTTATTATTTCAAGGTGTAAATTTTCACCTAAAAATAAATAGTGCATTATTTAGCGGCTGGTATGTACCGCATCAACCAAACCGTACTCTACAGCTTCTTGCGCATTCATAAAGTTATCACGGTCTGTGTCATTGGCAACTACATCGAACGGCTGGCCAGTATGATCAGCAAGTAATCTGTTTAATTTTTCTTTAATTGTTAAGATTTCTTTTGCATGGATCTCAAAGTCAGACGCTTGACCTTGGAAGCCGCCCAATGGCTGGTGGATCATGACACGAGAGTTTGGTAGGCAATAGCGCTTGCCCTTGGCACCGCCTGATAACAAAAATGCGCCCATACTTGCCGCTTGGCCAACACACACAGTGCTCACATCTGGCTTGATGAAGTTCATCGTGTCATAGATAGACATACCAGCTGTCACAGAGCCACCAGGAGAGTTGATGTATAGGTAAATATCTTTATCTGGGCTTTCCGATTCAAGAAACAACATTTGTGCAACAATCAGATTTGCCATATGGTCTTCAACTTGACCTGTCAAAAATATAATTCTCTCTTTAAGCAAACGAGAATAAATATCGTAAGAACGCTCACCTTTAGCTGTCTGCTCAACAACCATAGGCACTAAAGCGTTTAGAGGATCTATCATACCGTCATTCATATTATTGGTTCCTTTGTATGCGAGGCAGGTTTGCTGCGCAGTTCAAGTGCTAATTATTGAACTAGCCTTGTACTTTTTCTCTATCATCATAACGAAAAAGGCTCGCAGCACTGCAATTAACAGAGCATTACGAGCCATTTAAGCGTTAGCTTAACAGTAAGTCAATGCTTTCCTCATAGTCGAGGGAAGAAACTTACTCTGCAGCTTGTTGTGGGTTCATGATGTCGTCAAAAGACTTTTCAACATCAGTAACCGTAGCGCTTGCAAGTACAGCTTCAACAGCTTGCTCTTCCATTGCTACATTACGCATTTGCTGCATTAGTTGATCATTTTCTTTGTAGTAGTTAACTACTTCTGAAGGATCTTCGTAAGCTGAAGCAACTGTTTCAATTAAAGACTCAACTTTTGCGTCGTCAACTTTAATGTCGTTCGCTTTGATCACTTCACCAAGAAGAAGACCTGTCTTAACGCGAGTTACAGCTTGCTCATGGAATAGTTCAGCTGGAAGCTCAGGCATGTTCTTAGCATCACCACCGAAACGCTGTGCAGCTTGCTGACGAAGTGCATCGATTTCTTGGTCGATAAGCGCTTTAGGTACTTCAACTTCATTAGTTTCAAGTAAGCCTTGGATAGCTTGCTCTTTAACCTTTGCTTTAACAGCTTGGTCAAGCTCGCGCGTCATGTTCTTTTTAACTTCTTCTTTAAGAGCGTCAACACCGCCTTCAGCTACACCGAATTTAGTTGCAAACTCGTCGTTAAGCTCTGGAAGTTCTTGAACTTCAACTTTCTTCACAGTGATTGTGAACTGCGCAGGCTTACCTTTAAGGTTCTCTGCGTGATACTCTTCTGGGAAAGTTACGTCAGCAACAACTTCGTCGCCCGCTTTCTTACCAACGATACCATCTTCAAAACCAGGGATCATACGACCTTGACCTAGTTCTAGAGGGAAGTCTTCAGCTTTACCGCCTTCAAACTCTTCACCTTCAACAGTACCTAAGAAATCGATAGTTACACGATCTTGCTCACCAGCTGCTGCTTCTACTTCAGTCCAAGTAGCGTGCTGCTTGCGAAGCGTCTCTAGCATATTCGCTAGGTCGTCAGCAGTTACATCTACAACTGGCTTTTCAACAGAAACTTTGTCTAGGTCTTTGATTTCAACTTCTGGGTAAACTTCAAAAGTTGCTTCAAACTCAAGATCTTTACCAGCTTCTAAAGACTTAGGAGCAAAGCTAGGTGCACCAGCAGGGTTGATCTTTTCTGAAACGATCGCTTCGATGTAGTTACGTTGCATTAAGTCGCCAGCCACTTCTTGACGAACTGCAGCACCATAGCGCTTGTTGATTACAGAAACAGGTACTTTACCGGGACGGAAACCGTCAATACGCTGGGTTTTAGACAGTTGTTGTAAGCGTTTTTTAACTTCAGTCTCAACGTTCTCTGCAGGAACGGTGATAGTCAGACGGCGCTCAAGGCCTTGAGTCGTCTCAACAGAAACTTGCATGATATACCTCAATTTTCATTTTTGGCGACAACGCGCCTTCCTTCACAAACAAGTCGACACAGAAGTGCAATTGGCATTTTAGCGAAATGCGCTGATAACCTACCAATTACATGCCAGACTTGCTGCCTGCCCCATCAGGGCACTATTGTTAAACATTAGACGCGGCATTATAACCTATAAAACCGTAGAGTCGAGCAATCCGCTGAAATAAATGAGATATAAGGTAACAATAATATATTTAAGGAAAAAATAGAGAAAAATAAGAGTGAGGAGATGGTCGGCGATGCAGGATTTGAACCTGCGACCCCTTGGACCCAAACCAAGTGCGCTACCAAGCTGCGCTAATCGCCGAAACATTTTTTGAGTGTAGATGGGGCGACTGATGGGGCTCGAACCCACGACAACCGGAATCACAATCCAGGGCTCTACCAACTGAGCTACAGCCGCCACTACATGTGGACTTTATTTAAATGGCGCACCCGGAAGGATTCGAACCTTCGACCCACGGCTTAGAAGGCCGTTGCTCTATCCAGCTGAGCTACGGGCGCAACACAAACAACACTTGTGTGCTATCCACCCACATCTTCTAGGAAGAAGTGGTCGGCGATGCAGGATTTGAACCTGCGACCCCTTGGACCCAAACCAAGTGCGCTACCAAGCTGCGCTAATCGCCGATTTTGTTACTTACTCAGAATGTTTTTATTTAACACCCCTCGTTGGCAACGGGGTGCATATTAGAGATTTGAGTTGTTGAGGTCAAACATTTTTTTTAAAAATTATTTCAACTGCCTATTTTTACCACAAAAGGGTTAAAAATCAGCTGAAACAATCAAATTTTACTCAACTTATTCCGCGTCTCTTAACTTTGCTCAATGTTTATCGTGGGATCTAGCTTGGCTAATCAGTTCAATTTTGCGAAAATATAGGCAGTACAGTTGTAATCCTTACACATACCCTATTTTTATTGTGAAGGAATACATACTGCCATATTTAAATAGAGTGACCCCTTTTTAACTCTATAATCGTTCAAGTAACTAACCCTTATATATAAAGGTCACCCATGACGGCAAACATCATAGATGGCAAAGCAATTGCGAAACAGGTTCGCAGTACAGTCGCAAAACGTGTAGAGCAGCGAGTAGCTGAAGGACTAAGGGCCCCAGGATTGGCTGTGGTACTTGTCGGGCAAGATCCTGCCAGTCAAGTTTATGTTGGCTCAAAGCGTAAAGCCTGTGAAGAAGTAGGCTTTGTTTCTAAGTCATACGATTTACCCAATGATACGAGTGAAGAACAGTTACTCGAGCTGGTAGACAACCTAAATGTTGATCCAGAAGTTGATGGTATCTTGGTACAACTCCCTTTACCTGAGGGTTTGGATGCCGAGAAAATTCTAGAGCGTATTCACCCAAGCAAAGACGTTGACGGTTTCCACCCGTATAACGTTGGTAGACTGGCGCAAAGAATGCCTGCACTGAGGCCTTGTACACCAAAAGGCATTATCACCCTGCTCGATTCGACGGGTGTACGATATAAAGGCATGCATGCTGTCGTTGTCGGTGCTTCTAATATTGTCGGCAGACCTATGTCTTTAGAATTACTGCTAGCGGGCTGCACCACCACGGTATGTCACAAATTTACGCAAGATTTGGAAGCCCATGTTCGTCGTGCAGACCTGTTGGTTGTTGCCGTTGGTAAACCTGAGTTTATTCCAGGTGACTGGGTGAAAGAAGGTGCCATTGTTATTGATGTAGGTATCAACAGACTGGAATCTGGAAAACTGGTTGGTGATGTGCAATATGATAAAGCGGAACAAAAAGCGAGCTTTATCACACCGGTACCTGGAGGCGTTGGCCCGATGACCGTTGCCAGCTTAATTGAAAACACACTAGAAGCGTGTGAAAACAGCAAACGCTAGTAACGTGTCAGGAGCACTTTAATAGTGCTCCAATTTATTGGACTGTTTTTCTGCTTCTTCCGTTGATTTTAACTCTTTCGCCATCATCGACTCTAACATCTCCATTTGTTTGTCAAAGTCCTCTTTACTGATTTCTCCATTCTCTAATCGACTTAAAAGCTCATCCATTTTAGCTCTGATCTCTTTAACTTTTTCCTCGTTTACGCCAAGACGGTTAAACATCAACGTTTGTTGTACCTGAGATAAAAAACTCTGGTTCTGACTAGATGTCGATAAGTCCTTTTGCCTCAAAGACTGCGATAATTGTGAAACAGGGTTTTGATTGTTTAATTCATTAGCAAACGTTTCACCACTTTGCGTTTTATCGGCGCCAGTGCGTGATGATGAGTAGGTAGATTGAGGGGTCGCGTTGGTTTTATGCAATAGCATTTTATACTCCTTTTAAAAGGCACGCCTTTGCCGTTTAATGATTACCTCAAAAGTTAAGCAAACTGCATGCCTTGTCACCAAAAAAGGCGGGATGTGAAGTACCAAATAGCTATTTACATGTCGACTTGATGATCTTCTCTTGACGCTTAAGCGCTTGTTGGTCGTTATTAGTTAGTGCAACTGCATGATCAACTTTAGCATTTTTACATTTGTCGCTTAATTCTTTGTTCATAAGATAGACTTTATCTTTCTGTGACTGGACCACACCTTCAACGCCAACGTACTCTGTTCTGTCTTGAGGCTCTGCCTCCTTGTCGTACGATGCGCCTTCATTTACTTTACATCCAGCCAATACAAATGCCGCACAAGCGGTAACCAAAGCTAATTTCATATTGCGATACTTCCATTACAACGTTAAAAACTTAAAGGTACCACAGCAATAAAAGTCAATAAAACCATATTATTATGTAGAACTGGTAGAACAGCAGAGCAGCGTCAAAATAACAATGACGCTTAGCAAAAGCTCTTTAAGTCGGTACTGCTGCAATACATTCAACCTCTACACGCGCTCCCAAAGCAAGTCCGTTCGTAGAAAAAGCGCTTCTTGCAGGGTAAGGGCGACTAAAAAACTTGGTATAGACTTTATTAAATTCAGGCCACTCTTTTATGTCTGCCAACATAATGGTGCATTTAAATATATCTTTCATACTCAAGCCATGTGCATTCAAGCTCGCGCGTATGTTTTCCATAGTTTGCTTGCTTTCAGGCCCAATTCCCCCTTCTACCAATTTAGTAGTGCCAGGCTGAATCCCTATTTGACCAGAGAGGTACACTTTATCATTAACTTTTACCGCTTCTGAAAACGGTAAATTATGTCCTGCGGGTAACACGGCATAAGAATTCAGAAACTCTATCCCCTTTGTCGCTTTTGGCTTAGCGACCGACGAACCCGTGCTCAAAGTTAATAAAATGACCGCAATAGCATATTTCTTCATAACGATTCCTTTTACGTAGTATTTATTTTCTCAAAATACCATTGTTTAGATAAAAACCAAATCTCGACACTCAGACCCTACTGTAACTTGATTAAGTTTCATATATCACCACTATCAGCTTTATTTCTCAGCTAACCAACTGATGGACATATTGACACACTAAATGCATGCTCTGGCGACTCAAACCATGCGAAATATGCCATAACTAACTCACCTAATCGGCGATAAAAAACGCAACCAATCGTGCCAATATACTTTTTGGGGAAGTGTTCTATTTTGGGAAGTAAAAAGAGAGTCGAAGAATAATCAAGAGAGAGTAGTAACAAGAAGCAATTTATTGCTTCTTGTTACCTGTAGATAATCGATTAAGCTTTGCGCCAAGTCGTTTTACCAGCACTGTCTTCAAGCACAACGCCCATAGCAGTTAACGCATCACGTGCTTCATCAGCAGCAGCCCAATCTTTGTTGGCTCGCGCTGTTTTGCGCTGTTCAATCAAAGCCTCTATTTTTGCCACTTCATCGTCATCTTGTTCGCCTTGCAGGAAGCTTTCTGGAGATTGCTGTGCGATACCCAGTACTTCTGCTAACTTAACCAGAATATAAGCATGTTTACCTGCAGCTTGCGGATCTGACTCTTTTAACAAGTTAACTTCTTTTGCAAGTTCATAAATAACAGGCAGCGCTTCTGGCGTATTAAAGTCATCATTCATCGCATTTTCAAAACGCTCAACAAATGCATTGCCTTTTAGCTCAACCTCAACCAATTCAACCCCACGGAGCGCGGTATAAATACGCTCAAGTGAAGAGCGTGCTTGATCTAGGTTTTCTTGTGAGTAGTTCAATTGGCTGCGATAGTGGCCATTGATTAAGAAATAGCGCACTGTTTCACGGTCATAAGCTTTTAGTACTTCACGCACAGTAAAGAAATTACCTAACGACTTAGACATTTTTTCTTTGTTTACTTGAACCATGCCTGTATGGATCCAAGTGTTCACATAGCAGCCGTTGTTTGCACAGCAAGATTGCGCAATTTCATTCTCATGGTGCGGAAACTGTAAGTCAGAGCCACCACCATGGATATCAAAAAGATCACCTAAGTGTTTTGAACTCATTGCGCTACATTCAATGTGCCAACCGGGTCTGCCCTCTCCCCAAGGTGAAGTCCACGAAGGTTCACCGGCTTTCGCTTTTTTCCAAAGTACAAAGTCAAGCGGGTCGTCTTTACCTTCTGCAACTTCAACGCGAGCGCCAGCCTGTAGCATATCTAAGTCTTGCTGTGATAGTTGGCCGTAGTCCTTAAATGTAGAAACGTCGAATAAAACGTCTCCACTGTCACCTACGTATGCATGGCCTTTCGTAACTAACCGTTCGATCATCTCAATGATTTCGTCCATGTGCCCAGTTACCGTTGGCTCGATATCAGCTGGTAAGATATTAAGGGCTTCGAAATCTTCATGCATTGCCTTGGTCATACGAACAGTCAAGTCATTGATCTCTTCGTTGTTTTCAGAGGCTCTTTTGATGATTTTATCGTCAACATCAGTAATGTTACGCACGTAAGTTACGTCATAACCTAAATGACGAAAATAGCGGTTGATCACATCAAAAGACACGTATGTGCGAGCATGGCCTACATGGCAGAAATCGTAGATTGTAATACCACACACATACATGCCGACTTTACCTTCAACGAGAGGCTTAAATGGTGATTTTTGACGTGTCAGTGTGTCGTAAATCTGCAACATGTAGTTATTTTCCTAATAAGTTGTGTTTAAAGCTTGGGCATAATAACACTTGCTCAGGCTTGCCTCTACTGTAAAAAATACTAATTTTACCCCGTCTGGGTAACAAACTTTACACAGTAAAAGTGTCAAAGTAATTTCAACACTTTGTAGTTCTGCAGTTGTACTATAAAATAGCGTTTTAATCTTTTTATTGTAATTCAAGGACCCATTATGGTTGTTTTACAAACAAACTTCGGCGAAATCAAAATCGCATTATTTGAAAAAGAAGCGCCAGCAACTGTCGCAAACTTCAAGAAATATGTTGAAAATGGTTTCTACACTGGCACTATTTTTCACCGCGTAATTGATGGCTTTATGATTCAGGGCGGCGGTTTTGAGCCGGGCATGAGCCAAAAAGAAGTTGATGCACCGATTCAAAACGAAGCAAACAACGGTCTTGCAAACAAAGTTGGTACGTTAGCAATGGCGCGTACGCCAGATCCTCATTCTGCAACAGCGCAATTCTTTATCAACGTGAACGACAATGACTTCCTTAACTTTTCTAGTGAAACGTCTCAAGGTTGGGGATACTGTGTATTCGCTGAAGTTGTTGAAGGCATGGATGTTGTGAACAAGATCAAAGGTGTTGCAACAGGCTCATCAGGTTTCCACCAAGATGTACCTCTAGACGATGTAATCATCGAGAGTGCTGTTATCACAGATTAATCCACGGATTACATATGAGCGCTACGGCGCTCTTATTCTAACAAGAGATCCCATGCGCAAAACCTATTTTATTTCAGATCTGCACTTAACAGAGCATCGTCCCGATATTACCAACGCCTTTTACTTATTTCTCGATAACTGTATCAATTCCGATGTTGATGCACTCTATATACTTGGTGACTTTTTTGAAGTCTGGATTGGTGATGATGAAGGCGATCCACTGGCATTGGACATTGCGCAAAGGCTGAAAAAAATCAGTGAGCATGGCACGGACCTATTTTTTATTCATGGCAACAGAGACTTTTTAATTGGACAAAAATATGCTGACTTGTGCGGCATGACGATTTTATCTGAGCAGACCGTCATTAACCTTTACGGGACACCAACAGTGATACTCCACGGTGATGAAATGTGTACGCAAGATATTGAATATCAAAAGTTTCGTAAAAAAAGTAGAGGCTGGTGGTGGCCACGACTGATGCTTGCAATGCCGTTATGGTACAGACGCCGTGTCGCGAGAAACGCGCGAGAAAAAAGTAAGATCACGCAAATGGGTAAAGCACCAAGCATATTAGATGTAACGCCCGATGCGGTAAAAGAGATGTTTGATAAGTTCAATGTCACAAATATGATTCATGGCCACACCCACAGGCCACATGTGCACCAACATGAAAACCGGACTCGAACGGTTTTGGGCGATTGGTATAGTCAAAGTTCTTATCTGGTAGTAACTGAACAAGGCCAATCACTTCAGCAGCATGGTTACAGCGAGCACAACTAACCACGTTGTCTGCTCACTGTCTTATGCCTAAGCGCCTTTAAAACTGCTTAAATAAGCCAACGGCAACGCAACAAACTTATAATAACTCCAGTGCACTGGCTTTTTTCGCGACGCAGGGTGCGTGAGCAATTGCGCTGCAAATTCAAATGAACGATGCTGGATGTGACGCTTTGCTAAATCACATATATGTGCACCTACATACTTTAAGACCATAGGTTTTAAGTTTTCAGCCACACGCCCTTCTTTAATATCTATCAATAGCCGCTCTGCGAAGGGACACAATTGCTGTGGGGGTGCCTTGTCACATGCACTGTTTTGCGTACCTTGATAATAAAAGCTCTCAATAACGGGGGTATACGCAATACGAGAGTACATCGCGAAGTTAATATAGAAGCTCTGATCTTCCCCCATCCACTCACCGCGAGGAAAACCGCCTAACTCAAAGAAAACCGGCTTACTGACAACAATGCTCGACATCGTGAATGGCAAATCTCCGCTAGCAGCAACAGCAAAATAGTTATCCATTTCGTATCCACAAGCATCCCATTTGGTTAATGCTATTTTGGCATCTTGGAACTCATTGTCGCCATACACTTTCTGGTAACGCGTCGCATACAGCCCCATATTTGGGAATCGGCTAATCAACGCCTCAATCCGTGATAAGAAAAATGGGGTCCACGTATCATCTGCATCTAGGAACGCCATATACTCATTACTACAATGCTGAGCCCCGGTATTTCTAGCAGCTGAAACCCCTTGGTTTTCCTGACTGATCAGCTTTAGGTTTGGCACATTCAACGCTTCTACTTTGGCTACGCTATCATCTGTTGAACCGTCATCAACAATGATAATTTCATCCGCTGGGTAGCTCTGTTCAAGCACACTTTTGATGGTACGCTCAATACACTCACTCTTATTGTAAAGAGGGATTACGACTGAAAATTTGATGCTGTTCATATTCATTACTCCAATTCTTCATTGATAACGCGATAGCTTGCTCCACTGGTAAAGTTGGAGAAATACACTGCCCAGCCACCAGCTTGTTAATGGTCTTAATTACGCTTTCTGGCTCGTATTCATTTGCGTCAAATTGATAATCTGGTGCCATGCCAATCTGTTTCGACCACTGCTTGCATTTGCTGTGGTATTGCAGGCTCACAAAGGGGGTATTCATCATATATGCATATATTGCAGCGTGGAGCCGCATACCCACGACGGCTTTAAACATAGCCATGCTCTGCAGCATACGAAGTGGGTTGATAGTGTAACGAATACGTTTGATTGGCACGTAGCTCGGTAGCTTGCTTATGATTTGATCATGAATGAGGTTATCGCCTAGCACACCATGATCATTGAGTTCCATTAAGTACACATCTTCACGCGTGGTTTCCCAAACTGACGTGATAATCTTAACCGCTTTACGTACACGTGCTCGTTCGTTTAAAGCGTCCGTTTCACCAAAAGCATTTGTTGCTTGCTGACAGAAGTTAAATGCAACGCCTCTTCTATCAATGTTACGTATGGAATCACCAAAATAATGAAGTAACGAAGGTGCTAAATCAAAAGTCAATGCCACATTTGAACTCGGCGCAATTGACTTGGCTATCTCGTAACTTTGCGCGTCTCTTACACCGATAAAGTGGCATTTATTCAAAAATTTAGCACACTGCCTTTCGTCATTTGCGGTTTTAAATGCTTCAATACCAACCCCAACCGCATAACTAGACTCTCTACCACACAGAGATATCATGTGGCACTTCTGTGCGATATCCTTACTAGAGTGCAATACCGAACCACCACCAAACACGATCTTGTTTGCATCAAATGCACGTTTATAATTAGTAACGCGTTGATGCCCTCTGAACATCATCGGCCCTTGACCTTGCAACTCCAACTGTTTTACAAGGCCATATTGGCGACTTGCATTAACCGCTACATTATTGAAGCTAAATGCTTGCTTAGCACCTTCTACACTTGCAAGCATCAAAGCGTCGTCCCCGCTATTGCGCATGCCGTAATATCCCACTACAAATATGTCGCTCTTGCTTTGCATGATTAGTCCTCAAATCTGAATGTCTGAGTAACTAATTGCAGGCAGTATGCCAAGAAAAAACAAAAATTAAACACCTGATATAAAAGGATTTTTTTAAATTTATAAATACCGGTGTGCAGATTGAAAACTGAATTTTTGCATTTCGAAAATTATAGGTAGGGAGTTTTGTAAAATAAAAAAGTCGGCGCTGTAGGCACCGACCCTTTGAAAACCTTGCTTTTAATAAGCGCCTTTGGCACCCAGTACGCACGGTACCGTTTTGAGTAAGATTTTTACATCACTTATGATGCTTTGCTCTTGAATATACTGTTCGTCCAATTGTACTTGTTGCTCAAAGGTGGTGTCGGCGCGGCCCGTTACCTGCCATAGGCCCGTCAACCCCTGCTCACTATTGAGACGCGAAAGCTGACATGGTTCATACTGGGCAACTTCCATCTCTAATGCAGGTCTTGGGCCGATGAGTAACATGTCTCCTTTGACAACATTTAAAAGTTGAGGTAGCTCGTCAATTGAATATTTGCGAATAAAACGACCAATACAAGTAATACGAGGGTCATGAATATACTTTTGACATACCCCTTCTCTCGAGCTGTCTTTTTGCTCAGGTGCTTTGAAACGCGGATCATCCTGCATGTACATTGAACGGAACTTGTACATGGTAAAACGACGACCATATTTGCCCACGCGGACTTGTTTGAAAACACACGGACCTTTACTTTCCAATTTAATTGCGAGCATTAACAGGGCTAATAAAGGGCTAATCGCGAGTAAGCCAAGTGTTGCGACTGCACGCTGCAACCATACTGGAATACCGTGGTGAACACCATCTACACTCACCTTGCGTGCAGCTTTGATTGAACGTACTGTGGCTGAAGCTGAAATTTTGTTTGTAATTTCCATGATTAAAGCCCTCTGATAGATTGTTTTAAAACATAAACTCGGAATAAGAAAACTGGATTACCAATAACGTAGCGGCTGAATTTGGCTTTTGGTTCTTGCATAAGACGCCAGATCCACTCAAGCCCTAATTCACGCATCCACAGTGGCGCTCTTGGAATTGAGCCTGAAAAGAAATCTAATAAGCCACCTACTGCAAGTGCGCATCGGCAGTTCAAACGGTGCCTGTTTTTAGCCAGCCACACCTCTTGGCGAGGAGAACCTAAGGCAACTAGCAAAATGGTTGCACCGCTGTTGTTGATTTTTTCAATAATGTCGTTGTCGTCTTTAAAGTAGCCATGATGAGTTCCGCGTATATCCAAACCCGGGAACTGGGTTTCTAATGCATCACCGGCTTTTTGCGCGATGTCGTCTTTAGCACCAAGTAAGAAAAAGGAACCGCCAGTCTCTACCGCTTTACGGCACAAAACCGGGAGCATGTCAGTACCATTGATGTTATCGGCTAAATTAATCCCAGCGTGGCGAGCCGCAAGGCGCATACCGGACCCATCTACAAAATTCTTGTTGCTTTGCGTTAATACAGCTCTCAGCTCTTGTTGTTTTGCTGCCAGATTTATTGAATTCGCATTTAAAAAGTAACCGACCTGGCAATAATTCGCTTCAGTATGGGATGCACACACCCAATTCACCGCGTCTTCCATATTGGCGTTGTCGAATGGGATCCCAAACACAGCAGATTGCGCCGTTTTTTCCCCGCCATCTTTATAAACGCAGCGGCAAAATAGAATTTTTAAGACCATCGCTAAATCTTTCACCGCACCTTGTTCGTTTTGCGACGCCAGTAAACTCGGGATATCGCCTGCAACTAACCCTGTCAGGCTATGGAGTTGCAAACAATCAAACACACCCGCTTTGGCGCAGGGCGATTTAAATCTGCGTACGTTGGGAACGGTTGTTTCTCCCCATATAATCGGCGTACCAACAAAATGGATGTCACCCGCCGTGATATTAAAAAGCATGGCACTGCTTTTAAAAACGCCAGCCTGCCAAACATACAGCTCAACAACCTCACCCCCGATGTCTAACCACTTCTGCTTTTTTAAGGGAGCGCGAAACGTCGCAATGCTCAACACTGCGTTGAAAATAAACAGTGGTAACATGACGCTGGTAAGTGCAGCAGCACATGTAACTCTCAGGACTCGGCGAAGCAGATTTTGCTCCGACGATTTGCTAGTTTGTTGTGTGGTTTTGTTGTGCAACATAATTCAGCCTCAAATGTTTTATCTGAGGTAGAAATTGCGAGGAGTGTGCCAATCTATAAAAAAAAATTAAGACTATGTTTTTTATGTAAAAAATGCTAACAAAGATCTGGGGTGATTATATTATTTTCTTATTTTGCAAACTAAATCGAAAAGCTTTTTTAAAATAAGAATACGATGAACACTGTCGTTAACTGCGATTATTATCGCGTTGTTTACTTAGAAAACTCGGGGTATATCTGTACCACTCGATTGAATAATTTTGGGAGCTTATGCTGCACCACTTGTAATTTTTTTTCTTGCTGGTCCAGATCATTTAAATCGCATTTGAGTAAAATTTTACTCACTTTAAATATTATTTTATGCACTATTTTATCTGACCAACTGTTCTTCAGTGGACCGAAGTTAAAATGTCTTATGTAATCGTTCATCTCTTTGGCATAAGTATTGTTCCACTTTGGTGAGATTAACTGAAAACCCTCCCAAGATTTTGCAAAATGAGCCACATGGCCATTTTCACCCCACCCTATCCCTTCTGACTCCACAACAGGCGTGCAAATCGAAGCCAATAGATCGTTAATCCAATTCAATGCTGCTTCTGAGCGCTGCATTAGCATAACACCCGAGTTGATTTCCCCGCTGTAGCCATGCGCCATATACAAGTACTTGTCATCCTTCAGAAGTTGTTCAACGGGTGGACATGTCGGTTGAATGAGCGCATCAGCGTCAACAAACAGAACCTTATTAAAACCGGCTTCTAGTGCAGCTTTTAACAATAAAAGTTTTAGCCAGCAACACTCCACTCCCAGTGAGGTAAACACAGGTCGTGAAACCACAACATATTGGTAATTCATTTTTTTGGCATATTGCTTGTGACTTTTTATACAATGACTATAACGCCATTGGTAGCCGTTTAATGCCACACTAAAAACTAATGTGGTCGTTGTTCTTTTTGTCATTACGCATCCTCTAAAAAAATACTGCTATTTATTAATAAAGCAAAAGAACTGCATTTTGCCCAAAAAGTAATTTTCTCAATTTTAAAAATGAGAAATTAATCGCTTACGATATTGCGAAAAAATGGCTGTAAAACCTTCTAATAAAATCATAACCAACTGTTAAATATAACAATTCAAGTTTGGCACAGTTACTGCTCAATGAGTTACATCATCAACCGAATATAAGGTTCTTATCATGAACTATTTAACTAAGATGTGCTTGGGCGCCGCATTGTGCGCAACCGCAACGCCAGCACTGGCGGTGCAATTAGTAGATGGGCAGTATGTTTGGCAATTTCAATCTGGAGAAGCTTGGCCCACTGGCTACAACCAAAATACTGGTAAGCCAGACAGTATGATATATGCTCGCGACCAGTACAGTAGCGACTTCTTCCAACGTATCAGCAACGCACTCCCGGAAGCTAAAGTGAACGAAGCTTTCATCACTGGTGACGAAGGCTCGACCATTCACCTAAACGAAGAGGCTGAAGTATTTATCACGTTTATTCACGAAGGTGCTGGATACAAAAACTCGTTTGGCTACTTTACTTTTGATCCAGAAAATCCACCCACTACACCAGAAGAAGTGCAAGAAACCATCGTGTTTCCTAATTTGAGTTATCCTCACTTAACAAATGGTCATAGAGTCAGCATTGGTACCTTCCCTGCTGGGACCAGCATTGGCTTTTTCGTTGCAGCCAACGGGTTCTGGTACTATACAGGCGTCAAGAACTGGCAAATCCCATATTATTATTCAATCTCTTCTTTAAACCCAGAACCGACAGCAGAATTAAGACAACACTGCGTACTGCTTTATGATGAACAAGAACAAGAAGTGGTCATTGGCTTTGAAGACTTACCACGTACTTGGGGTGATAATGACTTCAACGATGCCGTGTTCAGTGTGACAGCAAGCCCGGGCTCCGCTATCTCTTCAACCAACTTAGTGACTATGCCTGAGGCCAACGACAGTGACGCAGATGGGATCCCTGACGAGCAAGACGAGTTCCCAAACAATTACCGTCGCTCTCATAGCCAGTACTTTCCTTCAGAAACGGGCGTGTCGACACTCGCTTATGAAGATAACTGGCCACAACGCGGTGACTACGACATGAATGATCTCGTTGTTAAGCAACGCATTCAAACGACCTTGGACGCCAATAATCTTGTCAGTGGGTTTATTTTACATGGCTGGATAACCGCACGCGGCGCTGCTTTTGAAAATGGGTATGGGTTACGCATAATGGGTTCAACACCCGATTTGATCGAAAGCGCCAGTATTACCATTGATGGGCAAAGCTTTGACAAATCTGTAGAAGCATTTCAAAGCAATGCCGTGTTACAACTGTGGAGCAGTACGCAAGTCTTTACGCAAACAGGTCAGTCAGGACAGTGCTCTCACTTCAACACGGTTAAAACTTGTAATTACTTTGAGCCAGTGCCTTTTACACTCGATGTAACCTTTGCAGAGTCTCAAGCATCTCTAAGTATTGCTGATATGGACTTCTTTATATTCAGAACTGCCGATAGAACGATTGAAGTACATATGGCCGATTACCCTCCGACAGATCTGTTTGACCAAACCCGTTTTGGCAAGGTTGACGACACCTCTGACGCGACCAGTAATCGTTACTTCAGAACGGCTGATAACCTGCCTTGGGCACTCACAGTCAGCGAAGAGTGGAACTACCCGCGTGAGTATATTGACGTCCTGTGGGCCTACCCTGACTATGAAACTTGGGTAGAGTCCAGCGGTGAACAAGCACAAAACTGGTACCTCACCAGCGATCGTGACACACACTACTATGTACCAGAATCTGAGTAATGTTAGGAGACCATCATGAACACACTGCAAAATTTAAAAACAGCTATTAGTATGGCCTTACTGACCACCTTCATTACTGGTTGCGGAGGCGGTGGTGGCGGCGATTCTGCCCCATCAAATACCACAGGCCAAACGACGACACAGCAAGCGACGCCTGCGGACACAACAAGTCAGACACAGACAACGAGTGACAGTGCAGCTACTAGCGACTCTAATAGCGATGCCGCAATGCCTGAACTCAACTATGAACCGGAAGCTGAACTGCTACAAACCACAGCGACAGACTCCACTGACTTATATGTAGAACCAGACTTCAAGTTTAGAACCAGCGACGATATTTCGCTTGAGCTTGATGGGCAAGATGTCTTTGGTGAGTCTTTAGCAGGAAGAGCAATTAAGGTTTACTCATTCAGTATGGAGGTGCCGTCTGTCGAAGATGAGTTAATGGGCAACAAACAGTTAATCGCTACACTGCGATTTAACGCGGCAGGGCAATTGCAACATACCCTGACAGTCCCTCAGACTACACAAACCATGTTGATAAGGGTGGACGGGATGCTAGAGACCAATCAAGTTTTATTCAAACTGGACTCAAGCACCTCAGTCACACATACCTTTAATTAATCCCTTCATGCGGTGTGCAGCCGCCCTGCACGCCGCCCTTTAATGACTGTCGAGGCATTCGTATAACACGGCTTTTTTTAAATAATTTCATCCACCTTCCCTCGCAACTTTGGTATCTTTAACTAAGCTATTGGCGGATAAACAGCCAATTTTCGAGTTTTCAACAACATCTTTTAATTTTTAGTAAAAGTCCTTGGAACTCTTACAGTTACACTGCTATATGTTAATAGAAAACAAAAATGAAAAAGGAGCGCAACCATGGAAAAGATGATGGGATTACACATCCTACTAGTAGATGACGAACCGCATATTTTACGTTCTTTGAGCCGTGCACTGCGCTCTGATCAATATACCATTCGCACCGCTGAAAGTGGCCAAGATGCCTTAGATGTATTAGCCAATGAACCAATTGACGTAGTTGTAACCGACAAAAACATGCCTGGCATGACAGGCAATGAACTCCTCGCCATCATCGCGGAAGACTACCCTGACACCATTCGTATCATGTTGACAGCCTTTACTGAACAGGCGGCACTTATCGATGCAATAAACCAAGGTAAAGTGTGGGGTTACTTGCAAAAACCATGGGAAAACGACAATTTGCGCATTACGATAGAGCAAGCATTGCAAACAAAAATGCTCATTGCTGAACGCAACATGCTGCGTGCCAGCCTCAAAAGATATAAACGAGAGCATCGCTCTCAATTTCAACGTTTTATCGGTAGCTCATTGGCCATGCAGGTCGTCTACAAAGCCATAGATAAAGCCGCCCCGAGTCGTGCAAATGTGTTTATAACAGGCCCCAGCGGTACAGGTAAAGAACTCGCGGCAGAAGCCATTCACAATTTGAGCCCTCGTAACGAACAAGCTCTGATTTGTATAAACTGTGCAGCCATTCCATCAGAATTAATGGAGTCAGAAATATTTGGCCACGTTAAGGGCGCTTTCTCTGGTGCTACCAACAATAGAGATGGCGCAGCGACGCTCGCTGATGGCGGCACATTATTTTTAGATGAAATCGGCGAAATGGACATGGCATTACAGGCCAAAATCCTACGATTCATACAAACAGGGACCTTTCAACGTGTAGGTAGTGGCAAGACAGAGCGCGTTGATGTTCGATTTGTTTGCGCTACAAACCGCAACCCACTCGATGCTATTGAGCAACAGTTACTGAGAGAAGATTTATTTTACCGCCTTAATGTGATCGCCATAGATATGCCAGCGCTGGCAGAAAGAGATCAAGATCCCTTACAAATCGCTCTGTATTACTTGAATAAGTACAGTGAGCTAGAAAATAAACTCTTCGTTGGCTTTTCCAAACGTGCCGAGCAACTCATATTGAATTACGCTTGGCCGGGTAACGTTAGACAGCTCGAAAACCTCATACACAGTGCCGTTGTAATGTCTGATGGTCCAATGGTGAGTGAAGAGACATTAATGCAACAATTACATCTAAAACCCGATGAGGCATTATTCACACCTAAAGACAAACCTCAATCGGCGCCTATTATGCCCCGACCTTCGATAACTTCCTCAGATACAACACAGCAAAACGGTACGTTAAACATTGTGCCTCTTTCTGAGGTAGAGCGATTTGCCATTGAGCAAGCATTACAAGTGTGTGAGGATAATGTGGTAAAAGCAGCAGGTTTACTCGAAGTTAGTCCCTCCACTTTGTACCGAAAAATCCAGAAATGGGAACCTTCTTAAACCTTTGCAAATCGATAATTTACCGCTTTGCAATCTGCAACTCCGTCAAAATGAAAAATAAGGTTTAAAATAAAAACCTTAAAATACAACAAGTTAAAAAGTTTGTGTTTTGGCCTGATTATTGATTAGTAAAACTATCACTTAATCAGAGGCGAAAACTATGCAGGCAAGCAAATACTCTATCACCCTTCTTCTAAGAAACACCTCTTGGCTAGTTGGTGCTGAAGTAATTGCAAAGGCATCTCGCCTAGTAAGCATTATGGCAATGGCTGCTTTCTTACTGCCAGTAGAGTACGGCGCAGCAATGCTGGCTTTAAGTATTCACGAAGTCCTGCGCCTGTTACTTCGCTCCGGTACAGGCGCCCAAATCATCCGGGCGACCGAGAAAGAATTACCGTCACTATTATCCAACGGCTTGTGTGTCCAGTGGGTTATTTGTATTAGCCTGTTCCTTGTGCAAGTTATGGTGGCGTATTGTACCGAATGGCTATTTCCAGAGCACGACATCTTCACGCTTGTGGCTTTGATGGCGTTTACTTACTTAGTCTTCCCCATTGTTAGTACCAAAGCATTTCTTGTGCAACGCGAAAACCGCATGGCCTTGTTCAGTGTGATTAGCAGTGTGTGTATCATCTTAGAAAACTTCGCAATTGCTGTCGCGTTATACCTAGATGCAGGACTACTGGCTATCGTCTACGCGAAATGGGCTTTTGCCATACTGTGGTTAGTGGCATTTTTAGTGGTCAAAACGCAACCCCATCGCATTGGGTTCGATCGCCCTATATTTGTCAACCTGTTAATGACATCAAGTCAACTCGCTGCTGCTGATGCACTTCGTTCACTTCGCATCAACATGGACGTATTCATCGCTGCGAGGTTGATGACCCCTGAGTTATTTGGCTTGTATAGCTTCGCAAAAAGCGCTGGGATCGGCCTTGCCATGTCTATCAGTCAAGCCTATATCACCGCGCTATATCCATACATCTGCCAGCAAAAACAGGCAAACCCCAACCGTGGCCTGGCGAAAAAAATCGTCCTAGTGACTACGTGCGTATCCCTGATTTTTATCTGTCAATCAACATTAGTGCCTGTGTACGTACCATTTCTATTCTCAGCAGAATGGCAGGCTAGCTTTACCACCACTAGTCTGCTTTGTTTAATCGCAATCACCTCTGTTTGGTCAGATACCTACAGCGCAGTGTTGCGCAGCAAAGGTCTTTTTCGCTTAGAAGCACAACAATGTGGTTATTGCTTACTCGTGTCACTCGTTGGGATATTTTCGATGACCCCACAGACACCAGAAACGTTTGCCCTAGTACTACTTTTATCCAGTGTTTTATGGCTTGTGTTCCCAGCCGTAAACATGTTTATCCAATTTAGAACCATAAAGCCCGCATAAGGAGCCTATTATGAACAGCTTAATTCACCCAACTGTTAGCGTCATTATCCCTATGTACAATGTAGGAAAATACATAGAGCTGAGCATAAACTCTGTGCTCCAACAAACCTATCAAGACTTTGAGTTGATCTGTGTAGATGACGGTTGTAGCGACGATACGCTGGCAAAAGTCGCACAGTTCGACGATGCTCGGATCAAAGTGATTTCTCAATTGAACAGAGGCTTGTCAGGCGCTAGAAATACCGGTATTCGCGCAGCACAAGGCGATTATATTGCACTGTTAGATGCGGACGATTACTGGGCACCAGAAAAGTTGGAAAAACACGTTGCACACTTGGAGGCCAACGACCAGTTAGGAATTAGTTACTGCCCGTCTTTATTTATAGACGAAGACGATGCCCCATTGGGCATAGGGCAGTTCCCAAAACTTAAAAACATCACCACTAAACACATTTTTTGTCGCAACCCTATCGGCAATGGTTCCGCTCCTGTTATTCGTAAAACCATACTAGACAGTATTGCTTTTCAAGATGGTATGCGAAATTGGGTGCAATATTTTGATGAAGAGCTTCGTCAATCTGAAGACATCGAACTGTGGCTGCGTATCGCACTGGACACCAATTGTATGATCGAGGGTATTGAACAACCTTTGACATATTATAGAGTTAACGCCTCTGGGCTTTCTTCAAATTTGCATAAACAGTTTACTAGTTGGCAGTATGCTGTAGATCAAAATCGCATTGGTCACGATGCCTTCTTTAGTCAATATGCATCGCTGGCAAAAGCTTATCAGTTACGCTATTTATGCCGTCGAGCAATTCAATCACGCAACAGTACACAGGCAAGCAAGTTAATGCATGAGGCATTAAAAACCAATTGGCGTATCTTGAAAGAGGAGCCCAAACGCACTCTGGCTACACTCGCTTGTACGTATTTATGCGCCTTACCAAACAGTCTCTACAGTGCCATTGAAAACGCTGCAATGCGAGGTGCAGCCTTCCTTCAAAAGTCCAATTAGGCCACTTTTAGCGCTAAAACACAGAAAGCCAGCATCTGCTGGCTTTTTATATTGCAAAATAACCACAATGCAAATTGCAAAACAGACACGAAAAACCTGAAAGAGAAACACCTAAACGCATGAAAATAAAGGATTTAGACAACTGGCCTAATTAATGCTTTATTTAAGTCAGCAAACTTCTTATTAAGGAATAAGCCATGTCAGTCACTCACTTAAAATCCAAGCTAAGCATGTTGGCACTCGTATGCCAGCTTGCGACCATCGCTGGCTGTGCACACATTGACGGAACAGTAGAGTTAGAAGACAAAGATGACCGCTTTTACGGGCACCCGAATGCACAAGGTACTGTCATCGCCCCCTCTAAACCAGGTACCGTGTTCGCTGCTGGGTTAGACTGCTCCGGTGCCAATGAGTTTGCAATCACCAAACAATACCGCGTCGATAGAGCAATAAAGACACACCCAAATAACCAAGCACCTGTACCTGTTCTTGGTGGTAAAGGCGCCAGCTCATTGCCTCTAAGCCCGGGCGATTTAATTGAAGTAAGCATGGAGTTTGGTGAAGGATTTAATGGCAACTACATTTTAGACAACTCTGGCCTACTTGAAATGCCAGCCATTGAGCCCATATTCGCAGCAGGCTTAACCACGCAGCACCTGAGTGAACGTATAGAGCTGGCGCTTATCAGAGCGAATATATTTAAGGCCAGTACATTAGATGTAAATATCCGAGTGCTCAATTTAGCTGCAATTGAAGTACCGGTGTCTGGCGCAGTTTTCGAACCTGGCCGCGTAACCATTAATGCTTCAATTCCTGCACAAATTCACAAAGACCGCCTTGTAGCTTCGGGCGACCAAACTAAAAAGCGCTTGTTGTCCGAGGCAGTAAGAACCGCTTCTGGTATTCGTCCAGACGCCAAATTAGACCAAGTCATTTTAATTCGCTCTGGCTGGCAAGTAGAAGTCGACCTAACCGGCATCTTAACGGGTGAACCAGTAACTGACTACGCGCTTATCGCTGGTGACCAAGTGATTGTGCCAAGCACAGGCTGTTTTCAACCTCATCTAGTGCGCCCTTCTCAGATTACGCCAAAAGGGTTTCGCGTGTTTATGTCGAACTTAATTGATTCTGCAGAGAGTAATTCTAACGCTGCCATCGGTCGCTTCTCAAGCAACCTCCCTTATGGCACCAGATTATTGCAGGCGGCTGTTTCAGCTAACTGTGTGGGTGGTAAATCCTATACAAATGCGCCTCGCCGTATCGTATTAGTCAGTACACACCCAATTACTAAACAAACTCAAGTCATTGAGCGCTCTATAGAGCAGCTAATGCGTATGCCTTACAGAGATCAAATAAATCCATACGTAATGCCAAATGACGCCATCGCCTGTTACGACTCTGATATCACTAACTTAAGAGACGTAGCACGTACCGTTTTAGACATAGTCACACCGTTTAAAGTGTTTTAAGGAGGTGTATCATGGGTACCGCACTTCAAGTCACAACACCTTATAGCCGCTTCAGAGCCAGTGTTTACAGAGCCCTGCACAGACCTTATCTGGTAGCATGTCTCATTAGCTACGCAATAATTGTGATGCTCGTTATCGTCTACTTGCAAAAAGCGCCGACATACAAAAGCGACCTAGACATTGTGCTTCCAGGTACGGGTGCAAACAGCCAAGTTTCTATTGATGAAGTAGGACAAGTGGTGTCATCTACGAGTGCGCCTTTTGGTAAAGGCTACAACCCTAGAGTGAACTACAAAGAGATGTTGATGAGCCGCAATTTAATCGAAAATGCGGCCCAGTCTCTGAACATTCACATCCGCGACTTTGGCAACCCCAAAGTAAGATTGACCGAGCAAACTTCCATTTTAAATGTCGAAACAACTGCAAATTCAGCCAAAATGGCACAGCAAAAAGCGTGGGCGCTTTACGATGCTCTACAAGCTCAATTGGACCATTTGCGCGCAGATGAAGTAAAACGCCGCGACGAAAGCATCAAAGCAGTGTTAGATCAGTACCGTGAGAGATTAAACGCGACCCGTAACAACATCATCGATTTTCAGCAGCGTTCATTACTGGTATCTGGCGAGCAGCTACTACGCGAAACCGCAACCTTGTCTACAATCAAAGAAAGAATCGTTATGATCCAAGCCGAAATCGGTCAAAGCGATGATTATGTCAATCAGCTGAGTGTCGATTTAGGTGTATCACCAGCCATGGCAGGACAAGCTTTTGTTTTACAATCGGATGGCGAGTTTCGTGGCTACTTATCAGAGCTAACTTCAAGTGCTTCTCAACTCAGTGAGTATCGCTCTCGCTGGGGGGATGGTCACCCGAAAGTAAAAGCTGAATTTGCGCGCTTTGAACAATCTAAGCAATCTTTGAGAAATCGCTCTCAAGGCCTTGTTGGCCCGAACGCAGCGCATATTTTTACCTCACTTGATTTAAAAAATAACCCCAAACGGGCGCAACTATTTGCAGACTTAATCAACGCCTATGCCCTGAAAAAAGGTAAGCAAGCTCAGTTAGTAGAACTTGACCAAGCACAAGTATTACTCAATGAGAAAATAAAAATTTATGCCAGAGAAGCGGCGAGCTCGAAAGGTTAGAACGCGAGTTTGACCTAGCTGAAGCGGTTTTCACCTCTGCGGCTGCGCGCCTTGAAGCAGGTAAAGCTGACGTGTTTGCATCATATCCAATTGTACAACTTATGACACCTCCATCGGTGGCTATGAAACCCGTTAGCCCGAAAAAGAGCCTCGCAGTTGCCGCCGCATTATTTGCCATGATTTTCACCTCAGCAGCCATTTTAATGGTGAACAAGCGCAGAGAGATTGTTGCGCTTGTCGTAGAAAAGCCAAAGGCTAAGGCGTAAGTTATGTTATTACTCTCAGCGCTACCAGGCGAGAAAAAAGAATTTATTAGCTCTGAAGAGTTCGTTGTGTGGGCAGGGCTAGTGCTCACTTATCCGGCTTTTTTAACAGGCACATTGTATGTGTTGGGTTCAGTTATCGGGTGGTTGCTATTTGCGATGGTGATCACCCGAATTTATGTTGAAGTAGATACCAAACATGCCTCGGTAAGCCCTATGGTATGGCTTTGGACAATAGCCATGTTGGTGATGCTGGTGGCACTGATTATTGCCCACTTTAATTGGTCTTTAGGGATTGGGAAAACCATCAAATCGTCTATTGGTTGGATGAAAGGATGGGCATTGCTGGCACTGTTTCCTTTCATCGCCAATATGATCCAAGTAAGAAAAGAAGTGATCATTCGTGCCGTTTGTATCATCGCAATTCAAACACTTATTTTTGCGGTTGTGTCATTTATCTTTTACCTAGGACGCCTACCAGGCGACATATTTCTATCACCGTTAAAAGTGATTGGCGGACCTGGAGAAAGTTTTTTTATGGTGAGCTTTTACGGTATTAACCCTGAAACAGGTGCTGGCCGCTGGCGTTTTTTCACACCTTGGGCACCAGCTGCTGGATTTATGGCATGTATTTACTTAGTTTTTTGTCTACAGGAACAAAATGCACGCATCCGTAGATGGGCAATTGCGGGCTGCTGGGCAATGTTGCTGTTGTCTCAATCTCGCGCAGGTATCGCCATTTTTATTATGTTGTTCCCGATGGTGATGTTCAGCGATAAATTCAAAGAGCCGTGGTTTTTGCTCATGCTTGGCTTTATTGTCCCAGCCGTCCTACTGTTAGGTGAGCCGGTATATAATTGGATAATGGACTCGTATGAAGCCATCAAGCAACAGCGCCCCGGCTCGACAAGAGTAAGGCAGGCCCTGGCCAATATTGCAATGCAACGTTGGGAGGCAGAAGCACCAATTTGGGGGCACGGTATCGTAGAGCGAGGGCCCAAAATTGTTGAACGTATGCCCATCGGGTCGCATCATAGTTGGTATGGGTTATTGTTTGTTAAAGGGATCGTTGGCGCAATCGCGCTGGCCGTGCCAATGGCAATTACCATGGTATATTTTTTAGTGAAGTCACAAGTGTCGAAAACGGCTCAAACTGCGTTGTGTTTAATGACGGTATTTATCTGCTATAGCTTTTTTGAAAATTTAGAGATTTTGTCTTTCTTGTACTGGCCAGCGCTTCTGTGGTTTGGTCTTGTATTCAAAGGTGATAACGAAACCCTTGAGACCAAGCGCAAAAAACGCCGCCGTGGAAATCGTACAAACCGCCAGATCGAACGATTCCCGAGTGGTCGAGCGTTTAATTAAAACGGGCTTAGGCCGCGACAGGAGTGCCACTGTGAAATTTAAAGTCTTCATCCGGCGCAGCAATCAGTGCGTTCTCAATTTCTTTAAACTCAGCAATACGCGCTGTCACATCAAAGCGAGCCGGATCTGTCGCTTGCGCAACTTGCTCAGCAAGCTCAATATAATCTTGGTAATGTCTCGCTTCAGAGCGCAATAACGACACATAAAATCGCCCTAAATCCTCATCTAAAAACGGAGCTAGCTTGGCAAAGCGTTCACAAGAGCGTGCTTCAATAAAAGCACCTATAATGAGCTTGTCAATCAATGCTGCTGGTTCGAACGTACGTACATGCTTTATCATACCCGCAGCATATCGAGATGCATTTAAACTCTGAACTCTGAGCTCTCGCGCCTGAATAATTTCAAGAACCTGCTCAAAGTGATGTAACTCTTCTTTAATCAGGCGCACCATTTTATCCAAGATGTCTTGATTGTACGCGTATTCAGGTTTGGCCTTTAAACTGCCGATTAGCTCATTCTTACTTGCGCCAAACTGACCATCACCAATTTTGCGATAAACAAAATCTTCATACGGTTTTACCCAGCCAAGTAAAGTTTTTGCAGAGGTATTATCGACTGCATATTTGCGAATTAAAAATGCTGCACTTTGTGCGGCTTTTAATTCACAGTGCATATGATCGACAAGCAGTCTCTGTAAATTCTCAGGCTTTTTCGCCTCCTCAATCCAGCTATCTGGCGTACTCGTGCCTAAAAACTCATAAATTGGCGCCAGCAAATCTGCGTATTTTTCTAGCATAATCTTTAAAACTCCCGAACCAAGGCGCGCATTCTAACACATCCCCAGCAAATGCCTCCATCATCCACAAGTCAAAATACCTTTGCCATTGCACCTTATCGAAGGATTAGGGTGTTTAACTCTAGTTTCTTGACAAAATTTAACCAATATTTCATAAATAAATTGAAGCTGTGTAAAAAACACCCAAAATATAACAGAGAGGCTTTTATGATCTTAAACCATTTATGGGGGCTCTATGCGCACCCAATCGAAGAATGGCAAACAATTGATAACCATCATGAAAGTGCCAAGTTTAGCCTGTCTCATATGTTTCTGATTGCATTGGTCCCTTGCATTATGGGCTATGTTTCATCGGTACATTTAGGCTGGCGGATCGGTGCAGGTGATGTTGTGTTCTTGACCCATGACAGTGCATTATTGATCGCATTTGCAATGTATTTTGCGCTGATTATCGGCGTATTTACCCTTGCCTACTTAGCGCATTGGATGGCAGTTACATTTGGTGCACAGCCTACCTTTACCCAGACGATTGAACTTGCAGCTTATACTGCCACGCCAATTTTTATGTCTGCCCTTGCAGCTATGTATCCAGAACTTTGGTTTGTCGTCAGTGTTGGTATCGCCTCTGTCGCATACTCAGTCTATTTGCTTTACACCGGCGTACCTATACTAATGCATATCCCTGAAGAGCGAGGCTTTATTTATGCCAGTTCAATGGTGACTTGCGGTCTCATTTTATTGGTAATAATTCTCGCTGCAACGGCTATTTTGTGGACGAATGGCATAATTACCCCTACATTTACCTAGGGAGGCGGCTTTAATTGCGCTTCCTTTGCTTTTATCCTAAAAAACGAAATCAAACAAAAGGGCGATGATTTACATCATCGCCCTTTTTTAAATTCGAACCCATTACTTACTGTTCTGAATTACTCGCCTTCGCCTGTTTCTTGATTATGAAGTTCAAGACTCGCAGACATCGCTTTTTCTCGTGTTGACTTAGCTGAATCATTACGTAAAGCATCAATACGGTTTAAGTAATCCTGATCAACATCACCTGTGATATATTGACCGTCGAATACTGAGGTCTCAAATTGGCTGATCTCCGGGTTTTCGATCCGTACAGCAGCAATCAAATCGTCAATCGATTGATAAATCAAGCCATCAGAACCAATGCTACGGTTGATGTCTTCTAATTCACGACCATGCGCAATTAACTCTGACGCCGACGGCATATCGATACCATAGACATTCGGGAAACGCACTTCTGGTGCTGCGGATGCAAAGTATACATTCTTAGCACCTGCCTCTCTCGCCATTTCAACAATCTGAGCAGAGGTTGTACCACGAACGATTGAATCATCAACCAGTAGGACATTTTTGCCCACAAATTCTCTGTCTATTGCATTAAGCTTGCGACGTACTGATTTTTTGCGTTGCTCCTGCCCAGGCATGATGAAAGTACGGCCAATGTAACGGTTTTTCACAAACCCTTGGCGATACGGCAACCCAAGTACTGACGCAATTTCCAACGCAATATCACATGAGGTTTCAGGGATAGGAATTACCACATCGATGTTTTTATCAGCCCATTCACGCTGAATTTTCTCACCAAGCTTAGTCCCCATGTTTACGCGAGATGCATATACTGACATGCTGTCCATTGTCGAATCTGGTCGCGCAAAGTACACAAACTCAAAAATGCACGGCGCTAAAGTCGTTTTATCAGCGCACATCTTCGAGAAAAATTGCCCATCTTCCGTTACGTAAATCGCTTCGCCAGGGGCAACATCACGCACAAAGTCAAAGCCGTCTGTTGCCAGTGCAACACTTTCGGAAGCAAACATGTACTCAGTACCATTTTCAGTGTCTTTTTTGCCAAACACTAATGGGCGGATCCCATGTGGGTCACGAAATGCAAGCATGCCGTGGTCGATGATCATCGCAATACTTGCATATCCACCCGAGCACTGCTCATTTACCGCAGCTATGGCTGTAAACATGTCGTCTGCTTCCAGCTTCATTTTGTCATTGCGGCCTAGCTCATACGCTAGGATATTCAGTAAGATCTCTGAGTCTGAAGTCGTATTTACATGGCGTCTCGCCTTTGTGAATAAACGCTCTTTTAGTTCCGCGGCATTGGTAAGGTTACCATTATGCGCAAGCGAGATACCAAATGGAGAGTTTACATAAAAAGGTTGAGCTTCTGCTGAACTGGATGAGCCAGCAGTTGGATAGCGCACATGGCCGATACCGATGTTGCCTTGTAGGCGCTTCATATGACGCGTATGAAATACGTCTTTCACCAAGCCGTTCGCTTTGCGAAGGCTGAACGTATTGTTGTCAATGGTAATGATGCCAGCAGCATCTTGACCGCGGTGTTGCAAAACAGTTAAGCCGTCATACAAAGCCTGATTAACAGGAGATGTTCCGACTATCCCAACGATACCACACATTAAAAAATTCCTCGCCGATTAACGGTTTGCTGAATTTAAAAAGCTCGAATTATTTTCTAAATAAGAAAAAAACCATTCAATAACAAATCCAAATTCAGGGATTACTACCGATGCTTTCCACCAATCTGTATCTGGGGCTTTGGTGAATGCATCGAGAAAAAATAACAGGGCACTGACTACCAATACACCTCGCATGGCGCCAAACAAAAGGCCAACTACGCGATCTGTGCCTGATAGGCCTGTACGTTGTACAAGCTCGCCCAATATAAAATTAACTAGTCCACCTAATACCAGCGTCGATATAAACAGTATGGCTATCGCCGCAGCGTTTCTTAAAAGGGGTTCTGAAACAAAGGTAAGGAAAGTGGATAGATATTGATAAAATAGACTGGATATGAAGAATGCGCCAACCCAAACTACGAGGGACATAGCTTCTTTTACAAAGCCGCGTATCAGCCCAAAAAAGGTAGAAATACCGACAACTGCAAATATGGCGTAATCAACCCAAATCATAATAACCAACAAGTCGTTAATTTGGGGCGCATTTTATAAGACACGCTCTAGAAATGCCAGATCAATTTGCAACCTTAAACTGGGTTAGTCGCCCATTAAGTTTGGTTAACTTCTTTAATTCTGGTAACTTAGCTTCAAGTTTTTGTTTATTTAAGTCTGGCCCAACAAATACCTTTGTTAAGGTACCATTCGGGGTTTTAACCGGGCGTGTAAAAGTTTTAAAGCCATTTTTTTTCAACTTGTCGGTCAATGCCAAAACATTTGCATGATGAGAAAAACTCCCTAGCTGAATAACATAGGCCATTTTAGTAAAGTTGGATGACTCAGGACGTTCGAGTTTTGGCTCTGCTTTTACGGTAGCCGTAACGGGTTTGGGTTCAGGCTGCTCATCGCTAGATTCACTGGCGGCTTTAGCCACCTCTTCGACCGGCTTTTGAGTATCAGCTTTGGTCACTTGTACTACTTGTTCAGCTGTCTCCGACGATTCTGTTAAATCAGCCTCGTTGGCAACCGTCTCAGCAGTGGCCGTCTTACCATCAGCAGCCTCTGGCGTCGAGCCGGTATCATTGAGGTCATCTGCAACAACGTCTTCAATGACGTCCTCTTTGGGCTCAAGTGCCAAAGAGGCTCTATCATCGATGCTTTCTTGAAGATCAATAGAAGTAAAATCTGGACGTTCTGGGATTTGTTTGAACCCTTCCTTATAGTGTACTTTCTCGCCATCCAAAATATTTGGAATAAATACGATTGCAGCAATAACAATGATACTGGTACCGACAAGGCGATTCACAAATCCTGAGTTCAAAATATTACTCTCTTATTTCCAATATTGAATGGCATCGGCCACTGTGAAAAACGATCCGAAGACAATTAACGCGCTATCATTGCCCTGCTCTGGCAACAGTGAATCTAAAGCAGACGAAACACTATCAAAAGTGCGTGTGGTTGCTCGCTTGTTTTGAGGTATCACAGCAAGCAGATTCTCTGCTTTTTCCGCTCGAGGCCCACTCAATGTTGCACACGTCCAGCTATCCACTACTTCTTTCAGCTCTTCAATAACACTGGCTTTGTCTTTATCAGCAAGCATAGCGACTAAGACGTTAATTTTAAAGCCCTGATTTTTTAAATCGTTTAACTTAGTGCGTAAATAACGCGCAGATTCTGGGTTGTGCGCTACGTCCGTATACACACAAGGAGATTGACTCAGCTGCTGAAAACGCCCCTCTACCTGAAGGTTTTCAAGCGTCTCTCGCAGCAGGGCCTCATCCGGTAACAATCCAAGTCTCGTCAATGCGGTTAATGCCGTCGCCACATTTTGAGCGGGAATGGCAGGCTTGGTGAAGCTCATATCATATGTTTGGTATTGCCATCTGAACCCACCGTCTTTCGGTGTAAAGTGGAAATCTCGCTTTGACAAAATCATCTCAGCATCGATTTCTTCACCATAATCAGTTAACGTATGGGGAATATTAAGGTCGCCGACAATGGCAGGTGTCCCTTTGCGGAAGATACCCGCTTTATCGTATCCAACCAGTTCTCGAGTATCGCCTAGGTATTCTTTATGGTCTAGATCGATCGTTGTGATAACACTTGCATAAGGTGTAACAATATTCGTGGCGTCATAACGACCACCTAAACCAACCTCGAGTAACACATAGTCAACTTCATATCGTTTAAATAGTGCTAATGCACCCAATGTACCGTATTCAAAGTAGGTAAGTTGAGTGTCGCCTCGACCTTGTTCCAATTCATAAAAAGCATCCACGTGATCTTGGTCTGGGAGCTCTTGCCCATTAATACGTACACGTTCATTGTAGCGAATTAGGTGTGGTGAAGCATAAGTCCCTACGGTATGCCCCTGAGCTAAAAGCATGGCTTCCATACAACGGGCAGTTGTACCCTTGCCATTGGTGCCACCAATGAGGATAATCTTACTAGGAGTATTTAATAATTGAATATTATTAGCGACTTGGGCAACGCGCTCTAAACCCATTTCTATATTGGCAGGATGCAGTTGCTCTAAATAACAAAGCCAATCATCTAAGCTCGATGATTGGCTAGGTTTGATGTGTGACATAGCTAGCTCAATTTCGAAAAATTTACGCTACTCTATGCTCTTGTTCAGTAGAAGGCAAGTCCATAAACTTGGAAATCATACGTGCCAATGAGTCACGCATTTCACGACGGTCAATGATCACATCAATCGCACCGTGCTCTAGTAAGAATTCACTGCGTTGGAAACCTTCAGGTAATGTTTCACGTACAGTTTGTTCAATAACACGTGGACCTGCAAAACCAATTAAAGCTTTTGGTTCCGCAACATTGATATCTCCTAGCATTGCCAAAGAAGCTGAAACACCACCCATTGTTGGGTTAGTTAGCACAGAGATAAATGGCAGACCTTGTTCACTCATTTTTGCCAGAGCTGCACTTGTTTTTGCCATCTGCATAAGTGAAAACAATGCTTCTTGCATGCGCGCGCCGCCCGACGCTGAGAAACAAATTAATGGCATTTTGTGCTCTAAGCATTCGTTAACCGCTTCAACAAAGCGGGCACCAACAACCGAGGCCATTGAACCGCCCATAAAAGAGAATTCAAATGCAACGGCTGCCACAGGTACGCCTTTAAGGCGGCCTTTCATAGCTATTAACGAATCTTTTTCGCCACTTACTTTTTGTGCCGCGGTAATGCGATCTGAATACTTTTTAGAGTCTTTAAACTTTAATACGTCTTGAGGCTCATACTGTGCACCCAGCTCAACGAGCTCACCGTCGTCTAAAAAGCGCTCTAAACGCTGACGAGCGGAAATACGCATGTGATGATCACACTTAGGGCAAACATGTAGTGATTTCTCTAACTCAGCTTTGTATAAAATTGAGTCACAAGCTGAACACTTTTCCCAAACCCCTTCTGGGACTTCTTTCTTACCTGCCGATTTAGCAGCCTTAGGCAAGATTCTTTCTAACCAACTCATTGGCAACTCTCTTGTCTTTATTCTGTAATGAGTCTGTGCACACAGACAGATTTTCCCAATTAAAACATGTTTAAGGCAACAGTGATATAAAAAACTGGTCTTAGTAGTCTTAACCACTTCTAGACGTAATAAAAACGCAATTTTTCATGCCTGATTACTCAATTTATATCAGACTGTTTATCGAGCAACCTCGTGCTAAATCGGGCTAAATTGTTATTTTCTGATTTCTACTTCGGGTAAAAACAGCGGACCAACCGCCATTTTTGGAATTCCCCACTTTTCTGGATAGTCAACATCGACCAAATACAAGCCGTTGGGCTTTGCCGTAGCGCTGGCCTGAGTGCGGTCTTTTATTTTGAGCAGCTCTCCCATCCACCCAGGTTCTTGCTCTCCCGTGCCGATGTCTAACAAACACCCAGTTATGTTTCTCACCATATGGTGCAAAAAGGCATTTGCTTTAACATCAATTACTACGTAATCACCAAACCTGTCAACCTGTAAATGGTGAATGTTTCGAAATGGCGTGTTCGATTGGCAATGGACAGCTCGAAATGAGGTAAAGTCTTGTTCACCCAACATAAATGGACATGCCGCTTGCATTCTTTCGACATCGAGAGGTTGATGGAAGTGTGTAACGCCGTTGCGTAAAATACCAGGGCGATAGGTATGGTTATAAATAATATAGCGATAACGTCTTGCTGTTGCGCTAAAACGCGCATGAAACTCTTCATCTACTTGTTGAGCAAACCTTACAGCAATATCATCGGGTAATTGTGAATTCATACCTAAAGTAAACGCGCTCATTTCACGCTGCGCATCAGTATCAAAGTGAACAAGCTGACCTGTCGCATGCACACCCGCGTCTGTGCGGCCAGCACACACTATGTCAACCGGATGATTACAGATCCTCGACAACGCTGTTTCAATTTTTTCTTGAACGCTACTGACATGACTTTGACGCTGCCAACCTGAGTAGTTTCCACCGTTATACTCTATACCTAGTACTACACGCATACACTTGCTAACTCTTCACTAAATTATGACCGGGCATTTTATGCTATTGAGGCGGGGAAGAAAAGCAAAGGGCGAGTTATCGCCCCTTTGCTTTTTTATTTAATTTGTTCTTTTAAGATTCTTGCTTCCTGTTGCACTGATTCTGGCCCGTTCTCCATCACCTCCTCTAAGGCAGAAACCGCAGAATCAAAGTCTTCAATTTCTAAATAAGCCCGAGCTAAATCCAGTTTGGCAGCAAATCCGCCTTCTTCTAGATCTACATCTGTTGGGTTATCACCAGCCAAGAGCTCCTCAAAATCATCCAACCCCACGTCCATATTAGGTTCTTGATAAGGTTCTTCTTGCTCTAAAATATCATCACTTTGTGCAATTAAATCATCGATATTAAGGAAATCTTCCGGTACTTGTTCAGCGTCACTTGTTTGCTCTTGTGCCGCTTGATCCTCTTCGATTTCGAAAGGTTCATCCAGCTCCTCACTTAACAAGGCATCAAAGTTGACCTCCAATTCAGGCTGTGACTCAGTCTCTATTGACTGTGGCTCCGCATACTCATCTAAAAGAGACTCAAAATCTGTCTCCTCTAAATCAGCCATAAACTCATCTTCTATCGCACTTTCGTCAATTTCGATAGGAGCTTCTCTCTCAGTATCACCTTCTGCGGCTTCATCAAGCTGCGCCAAGAAACTCTCAGGGTCTATATCCAGTTCAAGAGACTCTTCATCACTTTCAACATTTTCTTCTGAAGGCTCTCCGAGCATACCCAATGCTTCATCCGCTTCTGCCAA
The DNA here is from genome assembly GCF_001696455.1 of Pseudoalteromonas luteoviolacea. Classification (GTDB taxonomy): domain Bacteria; phylum Pseudomonadota; class Gammaproteobacteria; order Enterobacterales; family Alteromonadaceae; genus Pseudoalteromonas; species Pseudoalteromonas luteoviolacea_C. The sequence continues at coordinate 950 of NZ_MAUJ01000011.1, read as the reverse complement.
CGCGGCTTCTTCATCAAATGACGCCTCCAAATCCATTGCCAAGTCATCCACCTGAGCAATGCTATCATCTACGATAGGCGCATCTGGTGTGTCTATCCCTTCATCCATAGCAGCCATCGCGGCCGCCTCATCAAACGGCGTATCCAAGTCTACGCTTAGATCGTCAATTTCGTTGTTCGCACTCTTTTCAATCTGTTCCGTTGATACTGGCGCCTCATCCAAATCAGCCAAAGCTGCTGCTTCATCAAACGGCGTCTCTAAATCTAGATTTAAATCATCCAGTGATTCAGCGACTTCTAAATCGGAAAGTTCTTGTGATTCCTCAGGCAACTCTTGCTCTTCAGGGCCATAATGCTGATCACTTGCAGGGCCTGATTCTGATGGAGTATCAACGGCTTGTTGACTTTCAACTTCAGTATCATCAAATAAGTCGTCTAAATCATCCTCAAACGGTTCTTCTAACTCATCTTCAAGCTGTAAATGCAGATCGTTCTGGTTGCCTAAACTTTCTGCCAACTGGCGCTCTGTCTCACTAATTTCGTGTGAAGCATCTCCCTCTTCTAATGAGATTGCTAACTCGTCATCGTCACTGTCTAACTCAAGCTCTGGGTAGCTATCAAGTTCAGCACTTGGTGTCACAAAATCTTCTTCTGGCTGCTCTTCTTCAGCCATTAGGTCAACTTCATCACCGAGTGGGTCATCGCCCAAGTCAATCTCAAGGTCTTCGGAGAGGAGCTCGTCATCCAAAGCAGCAAATTCAGACTCAACCTCAAGGGCCTCTAACATATCCCCTACATTTTGAGCAGATACATCATCGCTCTCAGGTTCTGCTTCGAGTTCTGGTTCAGCTTCGAGTTCGGGCTCAGCTTCGAGTTCGGGCTCAGCTTCTAGCTCTGGCTCAGCTTCTAGCTCTGGCTCAGCTTCTAGTTCTGGCTCAGCTTCGAGTTCTG
>NZ_MAUJ01000010.1 GCF_001696455.1 Pseudoalteromonas luteoviolacea | reverse complement strand
TCCGTGAAGGTGGCCGTACAGTTGGTGCTGGTGTTGTAGCATCAATCATCGAGTAATAGTTACACGTTAACTAGTTCGATAATACGAATATTAAAAAGCCGCTCATTGAGCGGCTTTTTTTATGCCTATGACCCGTTTTGAGGCTGTACTAAGCCCTGAAAAGTACTTATTGTCCACCCATTTCAGCAGCTTAGACTGCACCCAATGTCTCTACGTTGGTAGTTTTTTCACCACCATGATGTATGATTCTATACAAGAAAGTATTAACTATTTTTTTGAGAGGGTTTGTGATGATGAAGCGTATGCTGATTGCTGTACTTTTTACAATTTCGTTTGCTGGCTCCGCGAGTGAATATACAGGCACAATTAAACAGGTGGTGTGTCATGCGGAAACTGTGTCATCCGTTTGTCAAGTGATGCTAAATGGTACACCTTTCTCTGAATCGTGTGCCAAAGAGAATAGCTGGAAATATACATTTAATGGAGCGACTCCTGAAGGGAAGAATATTCTGTCTATTTTATTGGCCGCACAAATGAGTGGTAAAACAGTTGGCATAAGAGGCTTAGATAAATGCACATTAGCAGCAGGATCAGAAGATCTTAGACACGTATATATTGAGACGCCAAAGTAATTTTATGTGATGAAAATATTACCTCTGCAATAGAGGTAATATAAATCTTACTCTAATGAAATTTTTCTCGTGTATTGCGACTCGATCAGCAATGACGCGGTATTTCCTTTACCCTTTCAAAGCACACCCTAGTGTCCAAACATAAAATAACGCACATTTAGCGTTTCTCGCCGTATTAAACCTACTTTCAACTCAGTCGCTTGTTTGTGTATTTGCCATGATGGGGCTCTTTCATAATAAAGAGAGCAAATCATGGCTACATCACTGACGCTGGAGTTGTTGGCTGAAATAGTGCCGCAAGCAAAGACAGACAACATCGAAAAGTACTTAACCGCTTTAAATGAGGTGCTACCTCAATTTGATATCAGCACACCGCTGCGTATCGCGCATTTTTTGGCGCAAATAGCCCATGAAAGTGGGTATTTTCGCTGTAGTAGTGAAAATTTAAATTATAGCGACAACGCGCTCCGGGCGGTGTTCGGCAAATATTTTCCTGATGAAGAAAGCGCAGCTGACTATGCTCGCCAACCAGAAAAAATTGCCAATCGGGTGTATGCAAATCGCATGGGGAATGGGGATGAAGAGTCTGGCGATGGTTGGAAATATCGAGGCCGAGGGTTAATTCAACTTACCGGTAAGGACAACTACCTCCGCTGTGGCGACGCGCTTAATTTGGATTTAGTCAACGACCCTGAGGTGGTGAGTGACGATCCCAAAGTTGCTATTCAAAGTGCTTGTCACTATTGGCAAAGTTGTAACCTCAACGCGCTAGCAGATGCAGATGAGCTAGTGAAAATCACTAAACGGATAAACGGGGGCACGAACGGCTTAGACGATCGCGCAGCGCTATTAAATCGAGCAAAACAATTTTTAGATATCGCATAAGGAAAGCACATGGATGCAATCAGTAAAATGTCTCTTGTTGAGTTGAGTAGTCACTTTAAAGCCTTGAAAGGCGCCGATGTTTGTTGGCCCCGTATTGAAAAAATGATTACAGATGCTGCGAATAGTTGGCAGCAAAGTGGCAAAGCACCTAACGAATTATCTGTTATGAATATTTGGTGGCATACCTGTTTTGAACTGTTGGCGCCACACCAAGTACAGATCAGCGCGCTCAACTATCAAGATGAATACATTGAGATCAAAAATACTGGACCGGCAATTATTGATTTGAGCGGGTGGAAAATTACCGCAGGCGATAAATACCAAACATTTGTTTTTGCCAAAGACACCTTAATTTATCCACACGAAACGTTGCGTATTGATACTCACCCCGGTAGTGCGTTGAGCTTTGATAGTAAACGACCAATTTGGAATAACAAAGGAGACAAAGGGGCTTTATATGACGACAACGGGGCGCTGATCAGCGCTTGGTTATATGGTGAAGCTGCACGAGCGCATCTCGAAATAAGCCGAGTCAACTTTGATGGGGCAGAAGCCAAGAAAGAGGGTGATGAGTTTGTCGAAATTGCCAACTTGAGCAATGCGACTATTGATATTTCACTATGGCAGGTCCGTGGTGATAAAAATCAACATTTTGAATTTCCTAATGGTTCTATCATCAAAGCACAGGGTGTTGCGCGTATTTATACCAATCAATACCACCCGAGCACAGGTGGGCATAACTTTGAGAGCCAGCGAGCACTATGGTCAAACGATGGTGGTAAAGCTTCGCTGTACGACAATCAGAATGCCTGTATTAGTGAGTATCAATGGTGAAAAGAAGGGGGTGAATCCCCCATTACAATGATGATAAATAAAAAACAATCCAACTCCATAGAGGTATCAGCTGATATTGCGCAGGTTATTCAAGAGGGGCAGCAGCTAATATCTTATATGGCTAAAAACGGTCAAGTCAGCCTCGCGCCAGAGTTGGCAGAAGTGATGATTAATGCCAAATATAAATTACAGAAAAAGCAATGGAGTCCGCAGGACGAAGCGGATGTATTGCAAAGCTATGATCAATTGGCGAAGGCGGTATCCCCCGTCTCAATGGAGAGTATTCAAGCAATTTCAAGGGCGAATTGTGACAAGCCCAGCCAAGCTGAACGCGCTGTTGCTTGGTATCGACGTTACACATTAGTGGCCTTGTTATGTTTGCTTTTTGCACAGGTTTATTACTTGTTTGGCCACTCGTTAGCGCATGATTTGAATACGCTTTATGAGGCGCGTAATGAATTGCAGTTAAAAGCCTCTAAAGCCACACCCAATAGTGCAGAGTACGATCAAATTCAACAAAGCTATGAAGAGGTTGGCCAGCGGTTAGATGCCAATTACAACTTATTAAAGGTGTGGAATAGGGTATGGTTATTCGGGTTGACGTTTAAAAGTGATATCCCACCTTATAGTAAAGAGAAACTAGAGGTAGAGTTACGCCGCCTAGAAAGAGAGCAAGCCAATGCCACGGATTTAGACAATTTGCACTTAGCTGAAACTCGACTTAAAGCCCGCCTGCAATTGTTCGAAAATATGCTTTTTGCCCAGTCAGTCTTGGAAGTGCTGCAAGGGTATATTTTGCCTCTGCTATATGGCTTACTCGGAGCCTTCATTTTTGTTTTGCGCGATCTCTTGAAAGAAATCAAGGCGATTACATTTACCTCAGACAGTGAAATTCGATATCGCTTGCGACTGACGCTTGGGGCGCTTGGTGGCATGATAATCGGGTGGTTTTTGAATCCTCAAGAGCTGTCGGGATTGGCTTCGTTGTCGCCGATGGCGATGGCCTTTCTGATGGGTTACAACGTGGATGTGCTGTTCGCCATTATGGACCAGATCATTGATAAGTTGCGTCAAGCTTTAGCAAATACTGCGACGAATCCAACGCCCTCAGAGCAGAAAAGCCGAGACTAGTGGGGATTTAAAAGACGCTATTTGTCGTGAAAGTTAGTTAATTACACCAATTATCTTGGGATTTGATTGAGTATGTTAGATACATCAATTCTACAGGAGATAAACATGGAAGCGGAGCAGGAAACCGTGATAAGCCCAACTAAGGTGGAGCATGAATTTGCCGCAATTTTAGCGCAGTGTAAAGCCATGGCCGAGTTTTCATTTCATAAAGGTATCAAAGTACCTGAGTCGATAATGGTGAAGCTCGATGCAATGTCAGATGGCAGGGAGGAGCGGTTAGAAATAAAAGCACTGACCCAAGTGCATAATCGTCTGACGGAACTGGTTTCCCCAGCCAAACCGGAAACTATCTGGTTAATGTCAGAGGAGACGAAAAAAGGCAGTGTGTTGCTTTTTCTTGGTCGTGTTCCACTGATCAGAAAAATGATGGTCGTCGCCATAACGTCATTGGTTATGCTGATTGCCTTGAGTTTATCGAGTTATATTAACAATGAAAATATGGTGGCCAGCATGTTTGATATGGAGGGCACGCGGTTACTCTATGTTCAGGCGATTTTGCTGGCTTCCGCGGCGATTGGGGCGTCTTTTGCTGCGTTATTTAAGGCTAATAGTTATGTGACTGCAGGCGTCTATGATCCCAAATACGAAAGTTCTTATTGGGTGCGCTTTGTGGTTGGTTTGATTGCTGGCATTATTTTAACGCAGTTGATCCCTGTTAATTTGGATGCTGTTGCCAGTGCTGCCAGTAGTGAAACCGGGGGCGCGCCAGTGAGTCATGCGGCACTGCGGATCACCATGGCTTTGGTTGGAGGTTTTTCAGCTAACCTCGTATATAAAATTCTCGATCGGATTGTTGAAACCGTGCAGTCTTTTATTTCTCCGAATATTCCCGAAGACCCTCAAGTTTTGAAACAAAACCTCGAAAATCAGTTCCGTAAGCAACAATTGGATCAGATCACGTTGTGGAGTCAGGGCATTGTGGCTATTCAGAGTAAATTGGCGCAGGAGCCCAATTTACCAATATCAAAAATTCAGCAAATGCTTGCAGACTACCTGAAGGAAGTCATGAATGCCCAAGAGGAGCAATGAGATGTTTAAATCGTGGATAAAGTTGGTTGTGATATTAGCGACTTTACTGATTTTAAGCTCACAAGTAGGGTGTTCGCTACATTTAATATCAGAGTATGACCGTGCGTCACAGCAACATATGCTGAGCTTAATGAAGAAAATTGATGGCTTTTATCTGCATATGTCCAATGTGGAGCCTGCCAAACGTAAGTTTTCACATTACAGCAGCGGCTATACCAATATTGAAGTTGAAATTAATGCCTTATTGCAAAGGCAAAAAGTGCGAGAGCTCAATGAGCTGACTGTAAAGCAAGTAGAAATTTTACTGGAGTTATGGCAGCAGGGTAAGTTGGCACACAAAACCAAAGACAGTATTTCGGATTTCATTATTAAACGTCGGCGCTCGGAGTATCAGCGGGTGATGTTAGCAATGGTCCGAGGTGAAGAGAGTAAGGCACAGTAGGAGATAAATGATGGAATTTGATGTTGCAAAAACACTGCAAGATATAAGCGGCCAAGTGGTTGGCGAGTTGGGAGATGCAGGGAGCGCGTTTGCAGGGGAATTGGGTAAAGCATTTGCTGAGAAACAACAAAGCTTAGCGGAGTTAAGCGATGCCTACTTAAGTGGAGAATTAGATGAAACTGAGCTTAAGCAGGAGTTGGCACGTGAGCAAAAAGTAATTGAAGCGCAACTATTTACGCTCGAAATTACGGCAAAGGCTGCGATACAAAAGGCTGTGAATGGTGTTATGGATGGTCTTGTCAGTACCTTAAAAGGCGCATTATAAGCAGCGAGTGTTTTGTCAAAGGTGCAAGGATGCACCTTCTTTTTTCTCCCCTAAACTTCCGTTTAATCAGCCGATTAGTGTTATTCAAAGCAGGTTATGCTCATGCTATTTAAGGGTGGAGAATAGCCATGAGCAGAGCGAAAAGGCGTATTCGTTGGCGGCGTGTACGGATTTTAAAGCCATATAATTATTACTTTCATGTCGGTGTTAAACCGCAATCTAGCCAGCTAGCTTCACAGCCCCAGCAAGTGACGCAGGCAAATAAAGCTGCTGGAATGCAGCCGTCGACTCCCCAAATTGATGTACTGCCTGTGGAGCATAGCCGGACTGTCGACGCACAACAACAAACGGGACATGTGGAGCAATCCTTTGAGTTGGCACCGGAAGAGCAAAGTGTCGCAGCTGAAGAAGCACCCGTTGCGGTGTTTGAACCGGGGCAAAACCCCTATATCTTTTACCTTCAGCAAGTGCCAATAATGTTAACTGGGTTACCCCAAGAGGTTGCGCTCCCGGTGCCCGCAGATATTCAAGTTGTGTCAGAATGCGATCAGAGTGAGACGAATGAAGGCAAAAATGGCACCACGTCAGCAACGGAATCCACATTAATTGAAACTGCGCCGCAGGTGTCTGAACGACCGCCACGGCAATACAATTTGCGTGATATTAAAAGGGAGGCGCGCACATTGCTGTTTTGGCAAAATCCCGATATGGCTTTGATTCGGCAAAGCACCCAGCGTCAGGGGGTCAAGTCTCCCCATGCTGCAGATTTACCCGTGAGGTTTGGTGGCCATACCTCCCGCTCTGCTCAGCAGCGTGGATTTATGGCGGCGCTCGATAAGCATCTGCAAAAACGGTCTCTTAAACTAATCACTTGGGCTACTTTTTGGCATTCACCCCAGGCACTTGCGAGCTGGCTGACCCAGTTACCTCTGGCGCATGTTTATCGCATTCTGAAAAGCCGACATGAAGCCAGTCTCAGCGCCATTACTTTGGAGCAGTTTATGGTGGCATGTCTTTGTCATGGCCCTGATGGTTTGATCAATGAGGCGCAGCTTGCACACTGTGTACTTCCTACCATGGATGTCGTAAATCAATTTCAATTTGAAGGCGACCCCAATGAGTTGCTAGAGGTGCTATCTGCTCGATACTCCACTTCTTATTGGGTGCTGATAAGGCAACAGGCAACCCCTGTATTATGTGAACGGCAGTCGAGCCTTATGATGTCTGCACCTTGGTCAACATCTGGCCATATTGATAACAGATTAGATTGGCGCCTGCCTGCGGAAGTGACCTTGTTTACTATCCCGCTTAATGCTTGTAGCGCCTTGGAAGCGCACTATGTGCAAATGAAAAATCGCTGGCAGCCATACTTAAACATGTCATTGTTAGAGTTCATGTTTTCACAGCAGTCTTTGCCCGATTTCCCCAATTCTTCTGACGATATTCTCCATAGGATAGATGCATCAACATAACCACAACTACGGAGCAGAATGGTATGACCAACCTCGTATTTCGTTCAGGCATTGCAAGTGACGGGCGCAAAGTCGCGCTGATATCAGATCAATTGGATGTCGAGGAAAAGTTCGATAATGGCTATAAGATTGCGTACAAAGACAAAGATGGTAAAGATACACCGGAGCTATTAGCCAAATGGAAAGAAGCATTTACTGTACATTCAAGAGAATTTGCCATGCTACCTTGCGGCGATGCGGTCCCGGCGGCTGTACAACAGAGCTTTAATACTATGGTGTCCAGCTTATTAAAGGGGATTGATATTCTATTTTGCGATTACAACTTAGGTATTGAAGGTGATCTACCTATGTGTAATGACATCATGGATAAACACCGCTCGACTGACTTTGTACTTTTCTCCTGTGACTCTTTAGTCGGGGGAGATCCCAAAGTTCAGCCTCATACTGTGGCATATAGTGCCCCTCGCTATGAGCAAGGCCAGCAAATTGCTCAGCAGCACAGAATTTATTGTAAGACCGAAGCTTCAGCATTTTGTCAGGCGATCAATGCCATTGTCACGCAGCGTGCAAAGGACAATATGAATGGTGGGCATATTCGCGATGACATAGACAATTACATTGGCGAACCCCCCATTGACAAAGAAGCAGCAGATCAAATTCTGAATCGGTTTGTAGAAACGTTACACAGTGAAGGTAATCAGACCCCAGCCCTGACACATCAAGAAAGTGAATAATGTGTCAGTATTCATTGCCTTTTTCGGTCTCGCCAGTGCTAGATCGAAAAGGGTAGGTTTCAGGTAAAAGGAGTACCTTCATGGATCCGCTTTTCCACTACTATGGCACCTATTTAGCAGCATTAACCGTGGGGATGCAAGCGCAGTGTGCTCAAGAGCTCGCTTATTACACACACTGTGCGACGCGCCAAACAACAAGTAATATGCCGCGAGCTCTGTTTTACAAAGATTATCGCTTTACGCCCATTGTAACAGCCGACGCCCAAAGTGAGCTCGGTGAGCACTACTGCAACTTAGCGTTTCAATCGTTACCTGCTTTTAACGACGCAGAAAGTCGTTCTGAAAACGTGGCGAGAAAACCACGCATGAGTGACTCTGTGATACATGAGGTGGGGGATAGCACGCAGTTAATGAAGTATCACAAGCCTACGGTTGTTTGCCAAGGTAGCAATATCACACGCTGTTATTACAACCCGCTTACGGATATTGACTGGCAGCATGGTGGGGAGTTTAAACGTCATTTTAGTGAACGATTACATAAAAAAGCATTCCAGTTTGAGCCAGTTGTTCCCCTGCAGAGTGAGCAAGTTGATGCGCAGCGTGCTGCAAAGCATCCAGAGTGTCAGGTGGAGCACGTTAATTTGTCGCAAGTGCGTATAAGTCAAGAGCCCACCATTCAAATTGCAAAGCTGAACTGTATCTCAGATAGCGCATTTGCGAGAAAAATGCTCAATGATGTAATTTACAAGCGCCATTATGACGCGCATATCAAGCGGATATCATTACCTTTATTTGGCTGCCGTTTGTATGTTTATCAAAACACATGGCGCGGGTTAGAAGCGCCTGTTGAAGCGCAAGTCAGTGCCTTTAGAGCAACATGTTATGCACTGCAAAGCTGGTTAAACAAAGTGCCCCTCAAGCATGCTGGCAACTGGCCTGTAGGCAACTTACCTGATGCTGTGGCAAAAGCCATTACACAAGTTGAGAGCTTGTTGTATAGCCATCAGTATGGCGAACATCGACACCGTTATGGCGATGACTGGGCACGTTTAGTCGCACAATATGTACCGAATGAGCAAGCCGCTAGCGTATATGGCGTTGCCCTACGGCAGGATCACCTTTATGAACAGGCCTTAATTGCGGGGAAAGTGAATCACCTTAAATTAATAGGTGATCTAACCGAGTTTAAACGCTCCGCTTGGTTCCTATTTAATAAGGCTGCTGAATATCACTGTGATTGGCTTGCAAGACAGTTTTGTCACCATGAACTCAGTGCTTTTAATACCCGTCAAACGCTCGGCAATTTAGATATGTGGCGTTAACAGTTTGGTGTAAAGACGATTGATTGGAGAAGAAAATGCGACTGATAGATTTAATCATGATAGTTTGGCTCATTTTATTAACCTTGTATGCACTTAGTCCCAGTTTTCGGGCTCTTGTTGATGTGTGGCTATGATGGCATCGCCCCTAGTGCAATATTCAGGGACGTGGAAAAGCAATGTTGCCAAGCATCGGCGCGTGTCTGAACGGTGGCCTTTTACGCTTGGTGCATTGCAATTGCAGGATGCGATGGCGCTATTGAATCGTATGTCGCTGCAAACATGTCGTTGCTTAGGTATTGAATCAATTAAAGACTTATCTCAGGCTAAGCGTTTTATTCTGGGGGCGGGCGAGCAACAGCAACGGTTTGCAATTCGGCATGAAGCAGATGGACTGATCGGCAGTGTGGCATTTACTCGCGTGGCGTGTACTCGCGTGAATGATATGGCTGAACTCAGTTATTGGCTTGCTGAGCCATATCGCGGTTTAGGGGTGATGAGTTGGGCTTTGAATGCCGTCTTAACGTATTTAAAGAGCCAAGACATTAAGCATGTTTTAGCGAATGTTTATACCTTTAATCAAGCTTCCCAGCGATTACTTGCACGTTTAGGCTTTAAACCGTGCGCTGAAGCTGTTGGTGATATTGTGTGTTATCAACTCAAGCAGCCATAAACACATTTACAATTTTATAATGTTGGCAGTGGCATGTTTGCGACTGCCACTGCTAATTTATAAGCTTCGCCCACACCAAACAATTCGTCCAGCAACACCATGTTGCTCTGCATTGTCGGATGTGATCTGCCAGCTTGGATATTCGTCGTTGTCACTGATCACCGCAATATGGTCAGACTTTTGCTGCAAACGCTTCGCCATCAGGCCATCTTGTGTTTGAATGATGTAAATACCTGATTTAGATGGATGTTGTTGGCTCATGTCAACTAACACCATATCGCCATGTTGTAAAGTTGGCAGCATACTGTCACCACGCACAGAAACAAATGCGAGACGTTCACTATGCACTCCAAGTTGCGATTGCAACCAACGTTTATTCAATGCAAATTGCTCTGTGATTTCTTCGCCGCCATTGACTGCACCGAATCCGGCGCTGGCCTCAACATCTAACTTCGGCACGACCAGCAAGTCATCTTGGCTGTGTTGATGGTGTGATTCGCTAGCTTGTTCACCAGTTAGGAGCCAGTTTAGATCAATCGAAAAGAGGCTGTATAAGTGCTCGAGGTAAACCATGGAAGGTCGGCCAAGACCTTGGCAAATACGGTAAATATGAGAAGGGGATTTACCCGTTAATTCGGCAAATTGGCGTTTGTTACCCCCCGCGAATTGCTCGACTAGGGTAATAAAGCGACGGGAAAATGCAGTACTCATAAATGTTGCTCTCAGCTTCAATTAGCAAAATCGCAAGATTACGCGTGCCACTCTCTTGTGTACAGTAAAAGTCGTGTAAGTGGTGAGTATTTAAACAAAGTTGAATTAGAAACTAAAAAATAGCTTTAAATTGTGAACCCGAATCTGATTGGCTTTCGTATGAAGTTAAGTACAATTGCGCCAACTCTAAAATAAAACGATGTTGGTTATGCAATTTGACTTTTCGCCTGTGCATCAGGTTTTTTCTCAGTTAAGTACGCTTCCAGGTGAAATTAAGCGCCTCTTTCATGGTCGTGGACGCTGTTATCCTTCGCTGGAACATTTAACGATCGATTGGTTATCGGGCCAGATCATGTGCACAGTGTTCAAAGAGCAGGATGAAGACTGGTTGGAAGCATTGCGTGCGTGTCTGCATGAATTTATGCAAACGCCGCTTGGTAATCAGGGTGTCAAATGTGTGTTTATACAGCATAGATATCGTGCAGATCACCAAGTAGAGGTTCTATACGGAACGTTGGAAACCCGTCCGGTGGTGACTGAGGGCGACCTTAAATTTGAGCTATCTTTAGGCTCGAAGCAAAATAGTGGGCTGTTTTTAGATATGCGCAATGGCCGAACTTGGGTGAAAGCACACAGCGAAAATAAAAAAGTGCTTAACCTCTTTGCATATACGTGTGGGTTTTCAGTTGCAGCTATGGCCGGTAATGCTAAGCAAGTGGTTAACCTAGATATGGCAAAAGCGGCGCTAAAACAAGGCCGCCGTAATCATCAGCTTAATCAGCATCGCCTCGAGGCTGTTTCTTTTCTAGGGCATGACTTGTTTAAATCATGGGGCAAGTTACGGAAAATGGGCCCTTATGACCTAGTGATCATCGATCCGCCGACTTTCCAAAAAGGTAGTTTCGCACTGACAAAGGATTACCAACGTATTTTACGCCGCCTACCTGAACTCTTGCACAAAGGTGCAAAAGTACTGGCTTGCGTTAATGACCCTTCGTTGGAGAGCCAATTTTTAATTGACGAAATGCACCGCGAAGCGCCCTCAGTTGCGTTTGTAGAGCGACTAGACAACCCCGCTGAATTTAAAGATATAGACCTTCAGGGTGGCTTGAAGTGCTTAGTGTTTGAAAATTTAGCTTGATGTAGAAACCTCACAATCACGCGCGCACTAGTGAGAAATGATTTAACGACTACACTTAAGTAACGGTTTAATCTAAATGTAGGCACCAGTGCGCATACTTTATTTTGCTTGCCTGATTCTACTCGTGAGCTGCAGGCAAGCATTTGCTTTGCAGTCGATGCAAAAACCAACCATCCCACCATGTAGTTTGCATGCCAAAGTGGGCGTCGTCGCTGGTTGGCCACCTTTAACGAGCGTAAATGAAGCTGGTGTGGCAGAAGGGCTTGATATTGACATCGCAAGGCTGGTATTTGAGCGCGCCAATATGTGCGTGGAATTTATTCGGCTTCCCTCTGCTGCGCGAAGTTTTGCACAGCTTACGAAAGGGGTCGTTGATGTTGTATTGATGGTTAGTTACACCTTCAAGCGCAAACAATGGGGTCACTTCTCAGTGCCCTATCGCAAAGAGCGGATGCGGCTATTCGCGTTGAATCGTCAATCTCAACCTGTGTTATCTTTGATATCTTTGCTCAGCACTGGCGCGACGGTTGGACTCAGTATCGGATCTTATTATGGAGAAGAAGTAAAAGCACTGGCACGCAATGAGCGTTTCTCTGGTCAGTTCATAGGTATTTCTACCATTCAAAGGCGTATTGAACTGCTCAATAAACAACGAGTGGATTTTATTATTGAAGATGAAATTATTGGCAACTATTTAAGTCAGCGGTGGAGTGACAAACCCATTTATCGGTGGTCATATCCGATACATGACAATGAGGTGCATTTTTTACTGAGAAAAGAAAAATTTAATGAGTCGCACCGACTGCGTATTAACAATGAAATAGAGGCGCTTAGGCCACGTATTCAAGCGATGGTAGAGCGATATCGACAACCGCATAACACACAATAGCTGTCCTAATAGAGCCCGATCACTCCTTACTTTAACAGTTCACAAGCTCGGCCTGAGTATTTTATTAAGGTACGCCGATTAGCGCATAAAATCCTCCGAGTGTCAGAAGCACTAACAGGTTTAAAATTCTAGGAAAATCAAAGTTAGGCGCGTATGAAGTCGTGTGCTTTCGTCGCCATCAAGCTGTTTTTGCACGTTTAGCTGGACAATGAATTTCAAGGAGCGCACAGATATGCGAAACCGATTTTTACAACTCTTTTATGATTTTGCTTTGGAATCTTTGCATAACCATAAACGTGTGCGTAATGCCAAAGTTAATGCACGGATCCGCCAATTGGAGTCGGCACAATCAAAACCGGCGATAGATTGGTTATATGTCGTTTTGATATTGCCCTGTGTGCTTTTATTTATTCCACTATCTTCAGAATTTATCATCCAGGCGTTTAACCTACTGGAACATTTGCCGGTGTGGTATCGCTGGCTGATCGGGCTCATGGTATTGGCTAACTTTGGTCTAAAGTTATCTGAAAAGTATCGAATTTGAGTGAAAATTTGCACTGAGGGGCCGATATGTCAGATCAAGACAAGTCTTCTACAGATAATCTAGAGCCTAATGATAAACAGGAAAATCAATCATTAGAGCTAGCGACAGAGTCATCAGATACGGGGTATGTACCTTATCCATTGGACCCAACGCCACCGCAAATAAATAACGACGTTGAACGCCAGCCGCAAGACATTGTGATGGTGCTGGTGGGAAAATGGGCGATGCCCACAACCGTTATTTTGGTGCTCATCACCTGCTTGTCTGGCTACTACTTAAATGTTGAGGCGTTTACGCCCGTGGTTGGCATGATAGCCCCTGTGGTAATGGCATTGATTATGGTTATTAAAGAGGCTTCCTTAGGGCAAGAGCAAGATGAATCATATCTTGATAGAGAGCGGGAGCGTTCGGAAAGAAGGCGTCAACTTGAAATAGAAAAGGAGCTTAAGTTGGCCCAATTGGCGTATGAGGAGCGACGTTTTCAGCAAGAGATGGCGGAAAAAATACGTCAATTTGATAAAGGTGCAGAAGCCACTCAAGACTTTGTCGCGTTGGCGAAAGACATGAATAGTCAACTCGCAGAGCTGATGAAGAAAGAGACTGAGTTGGTGGTGGGAGATACACGTATCAAACTGGCCGATGGCAACACGCAGGTGGCGCAATGTGAGGATAAGATGATGCCAAAATAAGTGATCTCGAGCTAAATGAAGCCCAACTTTATAATCTTTCATGTTAAATGGTAGAGATTGGGTTGAGTGATTTTTATACAGTTTGTTAGTCTGGTCTAAGGCAGGTTTACAATTGGATAACAGCCAGCCAGAGCCTGCCTGTAATTGCTGGCTAACAACATGGAATAAAGGTATGAAAAAAACATATATAGCAGTGCTCGTTGCGTTGGGGACTGTGAGTGCTTCGGCACTGGCGGTGGATTGTTCCCAACTCACTGATTGGCAGTCAAGTCAGGTCTATACTGGTGGTATGGAAGTCCAGCATCAGGCTTTTAAATATACGGCTAAGTGGTGGACGTTGAATCAAGATCCTGCGCTAAACGCTGATCCCAGTAATGTTTGGCGTAATGATGGGCGCTGCGATCCCATTGGAACGCCGTTGCCAGTGATTAACTTGGACGCACCGCTTGCGCAAAGTCGCCATATTCTCTCATCACCCGTGGTATTGAGCGCAACGGCCTCTCATCCCAACAATGTACCGATTCAATACGTTGAGTTTAAAGTCGACGGGGCCGTTATAGCAACGGATACCACCGCGCCATACGAAACCACTTGGATAGCAACGGGTCTCGGTGAGCATATCGTTGAGGCGGAAGTGGTCGTTGATATCGGAGGTCGTGCCAACACTGGAGCACGTAGTATCTCCGTCGTGCTGGATGACATTATTGTGCCGCCAAGTGGTTTTAAAATTGTTGGCTACTTTCCTAGCTGGCAAGGTCAAGTAACAGATATTCAGTTTGATAAACTGACGCATATCAATTACTCATTCTTGTTGCCCAATGCAGATGGTTCACTGCAGCCACTTGAGAACTTAGCTAAAATGCAGCAGCTAGTAAGCGCAGCTCAAGCGGCAGGGGTTAAAGTAGGTATCGCGGTGGGAGGTTGGAACGGCGGAGACGACAGTGCATTTGAAACGTTTGCCAGCTCAGCACAAGGGCGGGCGACATTTATTCGCAATCTGATGGCTTTTGTTGAGCAGTACCAATTAGACGGTGTTGATATGGATTGGGAATACCCTGATCCGGGAGCTTCCGCGAATAACTATGCGCTACTGATGCGAGAGCTCAGTGTGGAGCTAAAAGCGAAAGGAAAGTTTTTAACCGCAGCAGTCGTAGCACTAGGGTATACAGGTGGCGGCGTATTAGAGTCCGTCTTCAATGATGTCGATTTCTTAAACCTGATGGCCTATGACGCGAATAATGGCGATCATGCTAATTATCAATACGCACTTGATTCTATCGCGTATTGGCAAGGTAGAGGGTTGAGTAAAGAAAAAACGGTATTGGGTGTGCCATTTTATTCGCGTCCAACTTGGCAAGCTTATCGTACTTTGGTCGCACAAGATGCTGCAAATGCGTGCCGTGATACAGATGGCACTGCTTACTACAACGGTATCCCAACCATTCGTGCCAAAACGCAATTGGCATTAGACACCGCGGGTGGGATCATGAATTGGGAGTTGTCTCATGATACATCTGGCCCTGCTTCTCTATTGACCGCAAAATGGGAAGTGGCGCAAGGTCTAACGCCAAGCTATCAATGTGAGGGCGGTGGTGGTCCCAATGAGCCGACAAAGTGCGTTGATATTCAGGTTGATCCGAGCCAGTACGTTGCGTATCCCGCGTGGCCTAATGGCGATCATGCGTCGGGTGGTCAGCGTATTCGCTATCAACAAGCTGTTTATGAAGCAAACTGGTGGACACGTTCACAACCCGGCAGTGATCAAAGCTGGCAGCTGATTTGTAAGTTCTAAAAAAGCAAAATGGCCGCTTAATTAAGCGGCATTTTGGTTATATTAGGTGATTATTTTGCGCAAGTTGGATCTGCGCCTATGGCTTTCCAAGGACCATATAGACCCGACTCACTTGGCACATCACCACGTGTCCAATATTTTGCTTCGTACTCCTTGCCACGGTAAGTCACGCGATCTGGGCGTGTGTACACCGTGTCTTTGTTCCATGTGCCAGTACAAACATTTGAACCATCAGTGGCTGTTGCAGATACGCGTGCCACATAAGTCGTATTGCTCCCATCGACTTTGAACGTCATGCTCACTTGCGCAAGGCCCGGTACTGCAGCGCTAAACTCAACACTGACTTTGCAGCTCTTATTTTGTGTCAACGTACTGGCTGAGCATGTGTCTGTGGTTGTCACAAGCCCTTGTGTAACACCCAAAGCGGACAAACCAAGTTGGTTAAATGTAAAGGTCGGGCTACCTGTATTGGTGATCGTAAAGGTATGCTTTACTCTATCCCCAATCACGAAATCTGCTAAAGTTTGCTGCTCTTGATAGCCCACACTAATAGGTACTGAGCCGTCTTTTACAGAAGCTATCCATTGATCTAGTGCAGCTACGTCAGCATATACGCCATATTTATCAGGTCTAGCACAGCCAACCCCCCAGCTAACGACACCGAGCTGTACTGTTTGTCCGCCAGATTGAACCACGATGGGGCCACCGCTATCACCGCTACAAGAATCTTTCTGACCCTGAGGGTAGCCAGCACAAAATTCGGTCGCGCCAACATTACTATAAGGGCCACCTGCTTGGCGACAAACAGCGTCAGAAACAAGCGGTACATCTACTTCGTAAAGGTTTGTTGGGCGCACGCCACCTTCTTGTAGTCGACCCAGTCCAGCAACGGAGAGCATGTCACCTTCGCGGACGTAATAATCAATTGATGATTGCGCTAAAGTCACACTGGAACCTGTGTTAGGTAGTCGGGATAACTTCAATACCGCAACGTCGTTATGCAGTGTTTGGTTGTTGTACTGCGGGTGAGAATGAACTTGCTCTACGCTGATCCGGTCGCCATCATTACCTGCGAGGATAAAACCTGCGACTTTTACGTTCAAAGACTGTGCAGACTTATTACGGACGCAGTGTGCCGCTGTTAAAACATAGCCATCGCCGATATAACTACCACCACAAAAAGCAGTGGTCCCATTCGCACTCAAGATCTGTGTGTAAAATGGCCAGTCTGCTGTGTTGGCTGGATTACCACCGACAATTGCTGTGTCCAAATCTCCAATTGCTATGACGGATGTGCTGGCCACGATGCTTGTGGCCAGCAATGTGTGTCGCATAGCGCCTTTTAGAGAGTGTGCAGTTCCTTTCATGTTGTACCTTTTATGTTCACTTGTTAGAAAACCTAAAGATACAACCAAATGTTGCGAAATGTGTAAAAAATGTAATTGAAATGATTTCAATCGTTCCAGTGTTATTTTTTTAACCAGTTGATAATTATGGTTTTGATGTGAAGCTTAGGTTGTAGGCCCAAACTTCATGTAAAAGTTTGTTTACTTTTTGTGCTTTTTAAACGTGGCTATAAATAGTCGGGCATGCTTGAAGTCGGTAGTAAAATAATGGCGTCATACACATTTGCTAATACCACATTCTGCTCTCTGGTACCCCACTCTTTGGCTGACGTTTCGGTGAACAGCCAATCATCTGCTGTGCCAGCTTGATCTTGTTTGTTCAGAGGTAAAAACGCAATTGAATCCGTCGCTTCATCCGCGAGTGACTCCAGCGAGTTGGAGGTATGGGGGGTGACGCCCATACGTTGTCTGGAATTCGATGCATGTTCACCGGACAACATATACAGTGCGACTGTATAGAGATCTTCCCCATAATGGTCAGCAAGGTGCGCGCCCATGTGTTTTTGTGGCGTAGTATCGCTGGGATAATGTTCGGCAATATGAAAATTGTGTGCCCATATAATGATTTTCTCGTCGCTGAGTACAGAGTCCGCTAAATCAATAAAGTTATCAGCCATACCGCGATCTCGTGTGCGGATACCGGCGCTGATTCCACCTTCATAACTGGCTGCTATCATGTCCAACATGCGTCGCATCGAACGGGTAACAAGCAGTGTCATTGGTTCAGGAGTGGCTTGGTTTGCAAAGTGATCCACGAGTTTATCCAGTGTTGCTTTGGTATCGGGTAATTGCTGCCCAATATAATCACAGCCTGTTTGGCTGTAGTCTCTAAAACAATTTCTATCTCGTTCACTGAGTGTTGCCACTGTGGAGAGTAGTGCCTCTAACTCGAGGTCGAATTGGATCGGCTGTCTGATGAGTGCGTCACTTAAAAAGGTTTGATAATGCTGTGTGCTATCAAAGCTACCCGAACGCTGGACGTCAAATCCAGCTAATTTCAGAGGGCGATCGGTATTGTGTGATTCGACAATATAGTCAAATAAATCAAGTACAGACTCGGTCATCCAGATGCCAAAAATACATGCCCCCATAAGTTCTCTACCAGAAATATTTGGCTTGATACTCTGTGCGTTAGAGCAGGCAAATGCTGAGCTTTCAAACGCAATGGTATTAAAGTCGTGATATTGGTGTAAATATTGGGCTAAGCGACCCTTTATTTGGTTCATCTGCTTAGAGCCATGACTGCTTTCTCCCAGCTGAACTATTCTCGGTCCGTGGAAGTACGTATCGAGCGCTTTGAGATCTTGAAAGTCTTCTGTGTCAGTCAAATTGGCGATAGGCAGATGATTGTCTCTAATAAAGGAGACATAGTTTGCATTGTTCCCAGTACTTGGTTGTTCAGGAGCTGGTGTTGAAGGGGTTGAAGAATCTGACCCGCCTGAGCCACACCCTACGAGTGCGGCTGTGAAGCAAAAAGTGATGACAGTAGCGAATTTCAGCGCATGCTTGGTTTGATCATATTGCATATAGGCATTCCTTCTCTGTATTTAATTAAGAAACAACTTAGCCTGTTTTTTGAACACTAGCTAGTCAGGCGTTTTTTGCCCCTTCAAATTTCATGTTCACATTTTAGTTTCAATTAAACGGCTGGTGTGTGTTTATTTTGCAGTAGTTTGGTGGCAATGGAACGTTTGGCTTTGTGGCTTGTTTCTATTGTTGGAAAGCCGAGGTTTCTATCAATTTATATTTAAATACATGGTCTTACTTCTTTTGTGTTGAAAGTATTTAGACAAGTTTACACCAGAGGAATACGTTTTTATGGCGGGTTTTTAGTTTAGCTTTTAACAATAAATCTGGCTGGTTGATTGTTGCTCAAGGCCCTAAATACCGTGGTAATTGCTCAGGATTTTATTAGTTATTTTATATGTTAAAGACCGTGCTGCTCAGAAGTCAGCGGGCAGCGTCGATATCGATTGTTTCAACAGGGATTCAATCAAGTAACTCATGGCCTTTTTAGATAAGTGTATGTCCTTAAGGTCATTTAGATACTAAGGTATGCTTGATCACAAAGGAGTTATTTTATGTCACATAGAGTGGGTTTTTTTATTTATGATGAATTTCAAACGGTTGACCTAGCTGGACCATTAGATGCTTTTGCGGTTGCCAATGATTTGCTCGCACCAGAGATCGGCTATGAGTTAGTAACGTTGACAAGCGATGCATCGGCTGTGCGTTCAGAGAGTGGGCTGCAGACACTTGCTGATGAGACTGTGGGCAATTGCAAACAGTTACACACCTTGGTGATTGTGGGTGGTCGTGGGTGTCAATCTGTCATGCAGAATGAACACCAAATGGCACAATTGAGACAATTGGCTGATAACAGTAAACGCATTGTGAGCATTTGCACAGGCGCATTTATCGTAGCTGCTATGTGGCCTGAGCGTGCTCTCAAACTCTCTACGCATTGGGATTTTGCGGACAAACTGGCGCAGCAGTTTCCACAGGTAGTGGTGGAGTCGGAAAAGCTATTTGTGCAAAGTGAGGAAGTCTATTCGTCAGGAGGTCTTACCGCAGGGATTGATCTTGCGCTGAGTTTGGTCGCTCAAGACCACAGTGCGACACTGGCGCAACAAGTTGCGCAATATATGGTGATGTATGTGAGACGAAGTGGTGATCAGCGCCAGTATTCTAATTTACTGTCAGCACAGCAAACGTTATCACAGCGCTTTCAAGGGTCCATTGAGTATATCCAGCGCAACATAGATAAACCATTATCGCTCGAGCTACTCGCTGAGCAGGCCGCTCTGAGCCCGCGCCATTTTCGGCGCGTGTTTAAAGACAAAGTAGGCCTTGCTCCAATGCGTTTTGTGCTGTTATTGAGATTAGAAAAGGCCAAAAACTTACTGTGTAATTCGGAACTTTCGGTCGCGCAGATCAGTGTCAGAACAGGGTTTGGGACTCCTCCCTTATTAACCCGTAAATTTACCCAAGAGTATGGGGTTACTCCCACGCAATTTCGCGACAACTTTACTTTGGAAATAAAACAATGAAAAAAATAGTAGCAATGTGGTTGCTGTGCTTAAGCTGTGTGCAAGCCAACGCACATTCTAATGATGAAAACGCCTTTCACGTCGGGGTGATGTTATTTGAAGGTGCGCAAGCTATCGACTTTGTCGGCCCGATAGAGGTGTTTGGTCAAGCCGGATTCCGCATTACCACGGTGAGCAAAGACGGGCGCGAAATTAATACCGCAATGGGTCTGAAGGTATCCCCTGAGCGGGCATTTTCTAGCGATATGCAGTTCGATGCATTGCTTATTCCTGGCGGAAACGTCAATGGCCAGTTACTCGAAGATGCCAAGATTAAAAACTGGATTGTGGCACAAAGTCGGACTTCTCAATATGTTATGTCTGTGTGTAATGGCGCGTTTATCCTCGCAAGTACAGGGTTATTGGATGGGTTAAATGCCACCACCATTGAGAAAGCGTTTGACAGTTTTGAGCACCACTATCCAAAAGTCACCTTGGTACGAGATGAAAAGCTCACCGACAATGGCAAAATACTCACAACCGCAGGCTTATCCTCTGGGATTGATGGCGCCTTGTCGTTAGTCGCAAAGGTTAAAGGCGCGCGCGCAGCCCGCTCTGTGGCTGCTAAAATAGAGTACCAGTGGGCACCGGGTGGCGGATACATACGTGGCAAAATGGCCGATCGTGTTTTACCAGACTTCCAAGACCTACCTCAAGGTATAGCGATGCGTACACGCACATTTCACTACGGTGATGAGCAGGCTTGGTATCAGGGTTACATTTTTGATATGGGAGCGAAACAAGCGAGTCATTTAACGGCATGGCTTGAACAACAAATGACCACAGCGGGTTGGCAGCGCAGGGGAATAAGCGGTGCATTGACTTGGTCTGTTGAGCGCGATGATGCGCAGTGGTTATTGCATATCAGTATGAAACCCGTCGATGAGAAACAGATTACCGCACACCTCACACTGACACGACAACTATGACGAGCGATTGTCATTGGGCGCTTACCTGAAGCGCCTTTTATTCATGACTGACCTTGTGTTCCTGTTTGGCTGAGTTTGCCTTGATATTACGTAGATTTGGCTCAGCCTTTATGCCCGAGAGCTGATAATTTTTCGTCATCACAAAACACAATGGCGAGAAAGTAAAGTGTATCGGAAAACAGCTAAATTCGGCGTCTGGTTGATGGCGATTGGAATGAATATTAACGCGGGACATGCGACATCAAGCACTGGCCAATTCAAATATGAATCCAGTGGTTCGGTGCTTGTGAGCGATCAATTTGTACCTAGTGCGAATAGCATAACTTCACAGGAAGGCAGGTTGGATGTTGAGCGGGAACGGCTCTATTCCATTGACTTCGAAAGTACGATGACAAACGCGCAGTATACTTGGTTTATGTGGCTCGAATACAGCCGAAACCCGAGTGAAGGGGGCGTGTCATCTTGGCTCGGTAATACCAATGAAGACGCCGCAACAACCGAAGATGGTCGTGGCTCCAGCCGCGCTCAAATATCTGCTTTATACTGGCAATATGCTTTACCAAACAACGCGCAACAGGTGTTATTGGGTCTTGCTGAGGTGAGTATGTTGGTTGACACCAATGAGGTAGCCAATGATGAGGTTGGGCAGTTTATGGCTGCTGGGTTTGTCAATAACCCCAGCATAGATTTTCCTGACTATGCGCCAGCCGTGCGTTATCAGGGGGAAACTTCCGACGAGCAGTGGCGTTGGCGTATATTGTTGTCAACTGCCAGAGGGTTGGCTGACAACCAAGGTAATTATACTGATACATTGAATCAAATAGACGGCGGCGATGGGGTATTTACCACTTTGGAAGGCCAGCGACAGCTGGCTGGTAACGTGACGGTGACCTTGGGCAGTTGGCACAACAGTGATACCAAGCGGCATGGGGTATACAGTGCGCTTTACAAAGAAATGGGCAGTGCTCAGCTGCACAGCCGCTTGGGGCATAGTCGCAGTTATCGGCTCACGGAAGACAATCAGGCATCTGAGCAAACCCATTTTGCGAGTCTTTCAGGTCAATATACACGTCAAGCATATACGTTTGCTGCTGGAGCAAGTTTTATCGGCAACGAGTCTTCAGATGGCCTATCAGCCATAACACGCATGATTGAATGCTACGTAAAATATGACTGGTCAGAAAACTTGCATACCACGGTCGCGGCGCAGTGGCACGATGGGGTCGTCAATAGCGATGAACCTGATGTAATAGCCAATTGGCAAAATGTGATGACGTTGCGCACTGTATTACACTGGTAAACTGGCCATCATGATTGTTTGCAGTACTGTTTGGGGGGAACCCCAAACACCTTTTTAAAGGCGCTATTGAACGCACTACTGGACTCAAATCCCAGTTGCTGCGCAATGATTTGTTGCGACTGACCTGCATTGAGCATTTCAACGGCTCGTAGCGCCCTTAGTTTTTGTTTCCATTGACTAAACCCCATGGCAAAATTTTTGTGAAACAGTCTGTTTAATGTTCGGCTGGAGGCGCCAACTTGTTGGCCCCATTGCTCCAATGTGAGCGCGCTCCCAGGGTTTGCATACAACTCAGATACGATTGGATGCAAGCGCGGATCTTGTGCACTGGGTATAAAGAAATCACTGGTGGGCGCGACTTCGAGTCTATCTACAAACACGTCTATAAAACGCTGCGTTTTATCATCTAGTGGGTAGTCTTCTGGCCATGTACATATCTCCAAAATCATCGCTTTGAGTAAGTCACTGACAACCAGAGATTTGGCGGTGCTGCCTAATAGGGATTCATACTTTTGATCTATATAGACACTACGAAAGTGACCGCCATATCGGCAATAGGTTTCGTGAGCGACATTGGGCGGGATCCACAGGGCTTGTTGGGGTGGGATCACAAACGTCCCCTGCGGAGTAAAGATTGTCATCACACCGTTGTTGATATAGGTCAGCTGCCCCCAAGCGTGGCTGTGCTCTTCCACATGTTCCCACTCAGGCATGGTGGAAGCGCGCGGAAAAACAGGCCTGCCTAAAGAGGTACGCTTAAAGCGAGATTTAACATGCTGCCAAGATTGATTTGTCTGTTTTGATAAATTTTCTGTCATGTATTTGAATTTTGGCCAACAAAAATTGAGCATATACTAATCAGGCTTTTCTCTCAATGTGCTTAGGATAGTGAATGAATAAACGACGTTTTTGGCAAATTACCCCAACTCCAATGAGCTTTTTGGTGTTAGCAACCATTGTGATGGCCATGGCCTTCGCCGGTTGGACCGCAATGCTGAATAACTTTGCTGTAGAGGCGGCAGAGTTTACGGGGGCGAATATGGGCATGCTGCAATCACTCCGTGAAATCCCCGGTTTCTTGGCATTTACCGCAGTATTTATTCTGCTCGTTTTAAAGGAGCAAACATTTGCCGTGATCAGTTTATGTTTGCTCTCTATCGGGGTCGCTGTGACGGGGCTGTTTCCGACGATATATGGCCTTTATGCAACCACGGTATTGATGTCCATTGGTTTTCATTACTTTGAAACGCTCAATCAATCTTTAAGTTTGCAATGGTTTAAAAAAGATGAAGCCGCAGAAAAGCTAGGCCAATTACTGTCTGTAAAGTCGATGGCAGCATTGGCAACATTTGCTGTAATTTGGCTTGGCTTCAGTGTATTTCAAAGTGACTATGTATGGATGTACCTATTGATTGGTGGGGCTGGTCTGTTGGTGACATTATTTCTCGCGGCTACACACCCTCAGTTTATTGAATCTGCTCCCCAAAATAAAAAACTGATATTACGAAAAGAATACAGCTTGTACTACCTGCTGGTGTTTTTCTCCGGCGCTCGCAGACAAATATTTATGGTTTTTGCGGGCTTCTTAATGGTTGAAAAGTTTGGCTATGACGTAGCCGAAATCACCGCACTGTATATGCTCAACCACGTGATTAATATTTTTCTCGCGCCAAAAATCGGTAGCTGGATAGGGCGTATTGGTGAGCAAAAAGCACTGACGGTGGAGTATATCGGCTTAATAGGCGTCTTTATTGGCTATGCAGTGGTGGAGTCTGCAAACTTCGCTGCTGTACTGTATGTGATTGACCATATCTTTTTTGCTATGGCCATTGCATTGAAAACCTATTTCCAAAAAATAGCGAAACCGGAAGACATTGCTGCAACAGCGGGGGTGAGCTTTACAATTAACCATATTGCGGCGGTCGTTATCCCTGCCAGTTTTGGGGTTGTGTGGCTCTATGATCAGTCTTTGGTATTTTATTTTGGTGCCGCTTTGGCTGCATGTTCACTGATTTTGAGCCAATTTATTACGCCCCATTTACGTCGAGTACATAGCGCACAAGCTTCCCAAATTTAACCTGATTTCGCATTCGTTACCGCGAGTGAATATAGGACCATTTGGTTAGTCTATAGAGATAGTTAGCTAACCAGGTGGTCCATGTCCACATCCACACCTCTACATTCTACCGAGACCTTTATGGTCTTTACCTATATGCGTATTAGCCGAGCAACAGATGCTTTAGGTTTGCCTTTAAATCATCCATTGCATCATCGTCATGCCAGTTTGGTGCTGCGCAATAACCTAAACGGGCGCTGGTTTGCTTATGGGTTTGGATTTGCTGGGTTTTGTTCAGAGCCAATACCAAAACGAGAAAAAGTATTTGCACGAGAGCTGGTGGCGAAAAAAATGCCCGTTACGCTTATCGATAAGCTGTTTGTCAAATTGAACCAAGGTAAGTCGACAGATTACGATATTGCCAAATACAATTGTGTGGACCATTTAATCGTGGGGTTAAGGTCTGTTGGTAAGTATTCCAAACTGTTGAGCTACTATCGGATAATGAATAAGGAATGGTACAAAAACAGCGAGTGCCTTAAGGGGTAAAGTCTTTCAAGATTTTCGCTGCTTTTGTGCCTACATCAGAAAAGTTCTCTGTGCCTTTGGTCATTGCTTTTTGGGCTTCTTCAATGACTTTGACATATTTCGGATCGCCCGTTGCAAGTAGCTGAGAAAGCGCAACACCAATAGCCGTGGTAGTGATGGTACTTAAATTACGCAAGTTATCGGTTGCGTCTTGCACCGCCATGGATGTTGACTGTGCAACTGCTTGCTGAGCTTTGATCAATGCTGCAGTTTTGTCTGCCATGGTAATTTATCAACCTTGTGCGAGGATCAGAGCACAGGCGGAAGAGACGGACGCTGATGTATAAGTTTGCGCACTTTGCTGCGCAGTCACCGCGTTCTGCATCATTAACCCCACGGTGTCAGCAAGTGCAGAATCACTCAACTGTGAGATGATTTCTTCGACACTGGGTCCATTTTTGTCGGACATAGTTTTTGACCTCTTAAAAATAACGCAAATTGTCAATTAAGTGGAAAACAAATGCTCAAACAGAGGCGAGGATCGCCTCTGCACTATAGGTTACCTATTGACCATCATCTTTTTCAGTGATGGCAGATGCCGCGCGTCCAAGTACCGCGCTGCCGACCGCCCCTAAAGCGTTGACGCCTTGGATTGTCGCGGCCTGTACCGTGATCGCGGCTTGTTGCTGCGCATTAGCTGCGTTGTGACCTGCATTTGACAGGGCTGCTCCCATTGAAGCGTAGAGGTTTCCCATGGCCATTGCGGGATTATCTGCAAGTACCTTGGTATTTACTTGGGTGATAGAGTCGGTAATTTGTTTGTTTACAGCTGGATCTTTAGCCATTGCTATTTCCTTTTCAGTTTAATGTATGGTCGAACTAGCCAATAAGCTGGCTATTAATTTCATCGAGTGCGTCGTTGATCTGTTCCTCGACGGCTTCTAACTGCTTGGTGACTTCTTGATTAACACTCTGCGCGTCAGAAAATGGCGCTAAAGACGCTAGTCTTTGATCATTTTCTGCCAGTAAGTCTGCTACTTCTTGTTCTTGCTTTTCAGAGAGGGCTTGGATCTGCGCCATATGCTCTTCGTAAAGTGCGCTGTATTTGGCAAGTGAAGTCATTGTATTTACTCCGTATCAGTTGGTTCATCGGGCTTGGTTGGTTCTTCTTTTGGTGCCGTTTGCTTGTTCTTACCAAAGCGAAAGAGATTGAAACGGGGTTTTTTCTCTTTTTTGTTTGGTTCAGGCTCTGCGGGTTCTGCTACCATGGCTTCATCGGCCGTGTCTTGTGGTTTTTCTTTGTCTTTTTCAGTTGCCTGGGTTGGATTAGGCGTTTTTAGCAATCTGGCGCAGGCATTGGTAATTGAAGCCGCGGTGGTCATTTGGGCGTGCTGTTGACTGGTAACGGCATTATGCATTGATAGCCCGAGTGTCTCCGCTAAAGTAGTTTCAGTCATACTCGTCGCTTGTTGCGAAAATGGCACGCTGTCTTTGTCTTGCTCACTCATGATTTAGTCCTCGTTAAATTCAAACTGGTTAGTCGCTCAACAACTGAGCAGTAATTGCAACTAGAATACGAAGATTGACCGTTTAAAAATCGGGTAAAGCTAGATTTGATTCGGGCTTTTTTAGGATTTTGGGGGCGTGCCCCCAACGTGGCTATTCGTCTTGATTTTCATGTAGGACAGTGGCAATTTTTTCTCCAACGGCACTGAAGTTATCCGCGCCGCGACTCACTATTGATTGTGCATCTTCAATGATTTTTGAAAACTTATCATCGCCAGTTTCTATGTATTGAGACAGTGCGACGCCAATTGCAGTAGTACTCAAAGTATTGAGGTTACGTAAGTTATCGGTTGCATCCGAGAGAGCCAATGCGGTGGATTGAGCAATTGATTGCTGCGCACTTTGTACCGCAGACTCAGCGGCATCAGGTGCACTATTGAGGTTTTCCATATGTAACTCCAAACAGTAAAAAGCTCTTAGCGGTGATTCAATCACTAAGAGCTTGGTTGGGATAGTGGATCAGTATCCTTTAATCAACAAATCCAATTCCGATTAAGCATCAGGCTCTATGATGTCTTCAGCACTGCGACCAATGACTGAAGTACCGATAGACATCAGTGAGTTAACACCTTGTACGGTAGCTGCTTGCATTGTGATGGCTGCTTGTTGTTGTGCAGCTGTTGCATTGTGCGCTGCGGTACCTAATGCTTGGCTGGTAGACATGAGTAGGTTACCCATTGCCATTGCAGGTGTTTCACCAACAACTTTGGTATTCACTTGCGTAACTGAATCTGTAACCTGTGCATTAACTGTATCTGCCATGATTGACTCCTGTTAATTTTGATTAAGTGGATGTGCATTTAGCGAGTCAGCGATTAGCCTTTCTCGATGATGCCTTCAGCACTGCGGCCAACCACTGAGCTACCGATAGACATCAGTGAGTTAACACCTTGTACAGTTGCAGCTTGCATTGTGATTTGTGCTTGTTGTTGCGCTGAAGTCGCGTTGTGCGCAGCGTTACTCAATGCTTGGCTTGTAGACATTAATAGGTTGCCCATTGCCATTGCTGGTGTTTCGCCAACAACTTTAGTGTTTACTTGAGTAACTGAATCTGTGATTGCTGCGTTTACTGTATCTGCCATGATATTTTCCTCGTTAAATAGTTAATTAATTGGCTGAATTAGCCTTTGCTAAGAATTTCTGAACTTCCACGCCCAACAACGGCTGTGCCTGTTGACATGAGTGAGTTAATGCCTTGAACTGTCGCCGCCTGCATCGTAATACCTGCTTGCTGGTTACCTGTCGTTGCATTGAGTGCTGCGGTGCCTAATGCATGACTTGTTGACAGTAGTAGGTTGCCCGTACTTGATGCAGGTGTTGAACCTGTGACACTGGTGTTTACCTGAGTGACAGAGTCTGTCACTTGGCCGTTTACACCACCTGCCGCACTTGGTGCTGCTGCCATAGTGTTTTCCTTCTATTGGTTAGTTATTGGTCTTCAAAGACCGTACGTTTTAGCCAAAACCGCTGGCAAAAAACTATTTCGACGCTTTCGGGCCCATACTCAGCAACATCTCACTTGCCAGTGCCGTATTGGTCTTAATAATGGCGTTGTGCTGATTTTGTGCGAGCGTGGCATTATGAGCAGAGTTACCTAAAGACTGCGCGGTAGCTTGCAATAACATATCCCGTGAGAGACCTGGTGCTTGCTGCGCTACCAATTCGTTCAGTTGCTTTAGTGCTTCTATATCTGCCATGTTGTTACCCGTCGTTTTCAA
The DNA here is from genome assembly GCF_001696455.1 of Pseudoalteromonas luteoviolacea. Lineage (GTDB taxonomy): Bacteria > Pseudomonadota > Gammaproteobacteria > Enterobacterales > Alteromonadaceae > Pseudoalteromonas > Pseudoalteromonas luteoviolacea_C. The sequence continues at coordinate 122,822 of NZ_MAUJ01000010.1, read as the reverse complement.
TACAGCCAGTTTAGGTATTTACCGTCGTAATTAATCGGCTCAATATATTGAAAAGTAGGGGTAAATTTGGCAGTTACGGTTGCTGACGCTTTTTATATTCGCGAGGAGACATTTGTGTGTAGCGACGGAAGATTTTCTCGAAGTGACTGAGGTCGCCAAATCCAACTTCCATACACAAGTCAGTGATACGTAGGTTTGGATTGTGTTCTATTAATTGGCAAGCTTTGCGGATCCTAAGTTCCGCGAGAATTTGTTTGAAACTGCGCTGTAAAGCGCGTTTGAATAAGTAAGACAGGTGTGACGAGCTAACATAGGCATTGGCGGCCAACTCTTTAAGAGAGATATCGCGTTGCCAGTGCTCTAGAATATAGGACAGCGCCTTTTGCAAGCTGGGGTGGTATTTGTTAAACGGTGTTAAATCACCAGCCAGCAAATATTCCACACAATTTTGTGGATTTTGCGTAAATGCGTTTGTATTTGCAAGCTCAGGGTAAATATTAACTAAGGTGTGTTCGCTGATGTCATTCTCTTGCGCCAACGTAAAAGTACGCAGTAATACTTTTTCCAGCTCGGCAATGTTGTTAGGCCAACGGTAGTTTTTTAAAACCGATTTCGCTTGTTCAGTTAACTGCTGTTGAGGTGAAAGCTGGTAGACTTCGGAGAGCTGATCGACCAGTGTATAAATATCATCAGGTCGTTCACGCAATGGTGGGATCTGCAAACTGAAAAAGTTTAATTTTTGCCACAGACTCGGCAGAAACCGTGCTTGGTCAACGAGTGTTTGGATGTCAGATTCACTGGCACTAATGATGCGAATACGCTGCAAGTCAATTTTGCTGGTATAGCTCGCACTGTTTCTACTTTGTGTGGTGAGTTGTTCGAGTAGATACTTTTGCTGTGTTAAAGATAGCGCATCAATATGGCTGAAAAAAATACACCCCTGATTCATCGTTTTATTTACGTGGTGTAGTTTTTTGGCAAAATCGTCCTCGTCGCAGCTGGCACAGTCAATTTCGTAAAATGGATGGTGTTTTGCGTAACTACTAAAGTGGATCGAGCAGGCGACATCAATGACTTCACTGCCTGACTCAGCTTGGATATAGACTGGACATAACTTAGCGGCTATCCGCTCAATGGTTTTTTCCAAATTTAATATTTGATCACTATAGCCTTGCAGTGACGCTTTTTTGCCAAGGTACCTGCGAGATAGTGTCTGAATTGCATTGCGTTTAACCAGTATACCTATTTGGCTTGAAAGCTGTGTGAGTTCTGATTGTGTCGGACGAGGCAGGCTACTTTTGGTGAGTAGATTTAAAGCCCCAATACGTTTTCTCTGATATACAATGGGATAACTCTGCTGGTTGTTGCTTACAGAATTGTTTTCTTGATTAAACACAATGTGTGTTTTTAGCTGTTGCGTTTTGTCTTCCACTTCTAAAGAAAGCTGTCGCAGGGTGTGTTCTGGACATCTCGCATTAAGATAGCGAGTAAGTGATTGAGTGAGGGGTAATTGGTTTTCTATCGCATCTGATGGTGAGATAGCGCTTAATGTTGATTCATTCATCGTTGACTCCAAAGCAATATTAACTTTTGTCTAGCGAAAATCCTTTCTAAGTAAAAAACACAATATTTTGCTTTTTACACATTTGGAAATTTACAAACAAGGTGATTTAAGGCTGTGGATACAACTTAAGTAATTTTTCTCGTTTTCAATCGGGGTAACTTACGAACTATTAATTACATATTATTACGCGAAGGTTAATTTAACGTGTAATTAAGTGGTTATTTCGATGGTGAGGTGGTGAGGGACTACCCAAATAGGTTTAGTTCGTAACGGAGAGTTTGTAAAGAAAAGGCGTGTTATTAGACGCCTTTTCTGTGAGTGAAATCTATAGTGCTTTGAAGCGGATAGCGGTTCCGCCACTGGTCGCTAAGTTGAGGGACAGTGTGTCTTTGTGTGTCACTATATGCTTTTTAACGGTCAGTGCATACGGGTTTTGTTGCCAGTTGGCGTTGTCACCATCTTGATAGATTTGTGCTTCATAGCGTTGGCCAGGTGACAAAAAGTCCAACTCGACAGTCAACTTGCGCGCCTGCTCATCGGTAATTGCGCCTAAATACCAATCGTTGCCTGCGTATTTTCCGCGTGCACGTTCTTTACGAGCAAATACAACGTAGTCTCCGACCTCTCCAGCCAGTGCGATACTGTGCTCCCAGTCTGCGGGCACATCTTTAATAAACTGAAATGCATCTGGCCTTGCTAGATAATTTTCAGGTAAATCAGCGGCCATTTGAACAGGGCTATATAGCACAACATAAAGGGCAAGCTGTTTGGCCAGCGTTGTTTGCGGTCTATTGGTTTTATCACCAAGCCCATTGAAACCCATATCAAAAATACCCGGTGTAAAATCCATCGGACCGGCTAGCATGCGCGTAAAGGCGAGCATGGGGGTGTGTTCGGGTGGATTCGGCGGAGTGCCCCAAGCATTGAACTCTTGGCCTCTTGCACCTTCACGGGTAAGCCAGTTCGGATAAGTACGGCGCAGGCCGGTATCCTTGATTGGCTCATGGGTGTTAATACTAATTTTATACTTTGCAGCGAGTTTGATGTTGTCCAAATATTCATTCACCATAAACTGTCCGTCATGCCACTCGAACCTTGCATGGCCACGTTCGTCAATGCGTTTGATATTGCCTCCATCTGCAACATAGCCTGTTTTTACCTGTGTGACTCCAGCCTGTTCATACAGTTTAAAGGCTTCATCCATTTGCTTTCGATAGTTACTGACATTACCAGATGTTTCATGGTGGCCAATCAGGCGTGCGCCCACTTTGTCCGCATGTGCCTTAATGGCATCAATGTCGAAATCAGGGTAGGCTTGGGTAAAACTGAATACATCGCCATTGAAAAACCAATCGCCATCCCAGCCGACATTCCAGCCTTCAACTAACACACCGTCAAAGCCATGTTCTGCGGCAAAGCTGAGGTATCTTTTAGTGCGCTCTGTGGTTGCGCCATGCTTTTTACCACTGCCCCAAGTATGCTTGCCGATATGCATGCCCCACCAAATGCCCGTGTACTTTCCTGGTTGAACCCAAGATACATCACCCAGTTTATTCGGTTCGTTCAGGTTGAGAATAAGATGAGAGTTGAGCAAATCCGTGGCTTGATCGCCTACCTGAAGGGTACGCCAAGGTGTTTTAAACTGACCGTTGGTTTTAACTGCGATGCCATCAGACCAAGGCGTTAAGTCGCTGACGAAGGTGCCCGGCCTGCGCTGGTTTAATGTCATACCGGCATAGTCCACAAGTGCCGCCTCGTGAATACTCATATGTACACCCTGATTATTTTTAAAAGTAAACGGTGTATGTACGTGCGCAGCTTTATGCAATGAGGTGGTATTGTAAGTGTACTCGTAGCGGTTCCAGCCTCTAGCAGGGATCCACCAAGCTTGGCTTTGGTCACTGTCCGTAATGCTAAACTCAGTAAGTTCACGCGTAATATATCGAGCGCCATCTTGATTGACTTCGTAGCGGAACCCCAATCCATCATCAAAGACACGAATACGAACACGGTACTGAGTCGCTTTGGTGGTTTTATCTGCAAAGGTGACCAGTAGTTCGTTGTGATGATCGGTAATTTCTCTGGCTTCACCCCAAGGTTGTTGCCAAGTACTGTTTCGGCTGGCCCGCTCGGTATGGCTGATATACATATTGTCGCGCATGGATGGCGCGCGGGCAAAATCGAACCCCAATGACGATGGATTTATAATCGTCTGGCCTTGAAAAGCTACTTGGTACTTAGGCTGAGTATGATCATCACTGATTGTGAAGGTCAGTTGCTTATCCGGTGATTGAACGCTGAAACTGGCTGCATGGGCAGTCATGTTAAGCGCGAAAAGCCCCGTGGTCAGGCTAACCACAAGGTTGAGTGAGCTTGAGTAACGCATTTTTTTATTCTCTTTGTGCAATTAGTTACATCTAGCTTAAGGGCAATTCAAGAGGCTCTAAATGGCTTGCATACGTATTCAAATTTAAAATGCGATGAATGCATTATTTACGTCGTCCGGTCTATACTCAAATGAAAAACTAGGCCTGATAAGGACAGCGTTATATGCAGCGTCAACAGCAAGTAAAAATACCAACAAAGCGAAACAGGAAAAGGCGAGTGTTATCGGCGTTGGCACGGGTGAGTTTATTCACCGTGTTAGGGGCAACCAGTGTGGCTGCCAAGGCTGTCACGGTTAAGGTGACCGATGAGGAAGGCCAGCCGGTGAATGAGGCAGTTGTATGGTTTGAAAGCAGTCAGCTAACCAAACAAAGTGCCATAACCAAGCTGGACTACAAAATGGGGCAGCGAGATAGAGCGTTTACGCCACATATTTTGGTGGTACCGAAAGGGGCTCAGGTGTCTTTTCCAAATTATGACTCAATTTTGCATCATGTTTATTCCTTTTCTGCAGCACAACCTTTTGAATTCAAACTATATCGTGATAACCCACAAGCGCTCACGTTTGCCAATACTGGTGTAGTAGAGCTGGGGTGTAACATCCATGATTGGATGTTGGGTTATATTTTGGTTGTGGATTCCACCCATTTTGCGATCACAAATGATAAAGGAGTGGCTGACGTTTCTTTGAGTAAGCCCGTTGCGCAAGACGTGACAATTCATGTTTGGCATGAAGGGTTTGCTGACTTAGACCAACCAGAATCGATAAAAATGACAACGCTTAAAACTAATCAAACGCTGACGTACCAACTTAATCAGTCGTTGTTCAAACCAAAGGAAGATTTTTCAGATGAATTTGACGACTATGAATAGATCGCAAGTCGTGTCGGCATGTCTGTTGAGCGGTGCGCTGAGTGCAAGCCCATTGGTTTATGGACAAAGCGCGCAACACAAAGGCTTTATACAAGCAAGCTGGCAGTCTGCCAGTGAGTATGCCTCTTGGTATGAACGAGGGGCTTCGGTTAATCGATTTGGTGCGGGTGACGATCGCTTGAACTTAAGTCGGGCTGTACTTGATTCTCGCTTTGACTTGAGCAGCAGCTGGTCGGCGCACAGTGTTGTTCAATATGTGCCAGACCCTGATAGCAAGGTGGGCTTTACAGAGCTTTATGCTCAGTACAAACCAATCAGTAAAGGCGCCTATCAGCCACAGTTACGAGTAGGTGGCTTTTACCCCAAAATGTCTTTAGAAAACCCAGATATTGGTTGGTCTTCACCTTACAATTATAATTATTCGGCGTTGAATGCATGGCTGGGTGAAGAGCTCAGGGTTTTTGGTCTGGAGGCCAGTCTTAAGCGCAGTGGCAAGCGCTTGAAAACCCCCAGTGATCATAATTGGCAATGGTTTGTCGGTGTTTACAAAGGCAATGACCCGACCGGGGCCGTGCTGTCTTGGCGAGGTTTTTCTTCACATGATAGACAATCCGTATTTAATGAATCGTTGAGGCTGCGCCCTACAGCGGGGTTTATGTCACCTCAACTCAGTGGTCAAGCATGGCAAATAGAGCCTTTCACAGAAATAGATGGGCGCTTTGGCTACTATATTGGTGCCCACTGGAGCTATCAAAACCGTCATTCATTAAGAGCATATTGGTATGATAATAATGGTGATCCTGCCATAGTAAATTATGATACCGGCCAATATGCGTGGGATACCAAGTTTTGGAGCTTGGCATATAAATTCAAAATTACTCGCCAAACCCATTTAATTGCTCAGGCTATGTCAGGTAATACTGCAATGGGTAGAGCGCGTGGAGTGGACAATGATTTCGATACTCAGTTTGTGTTGTTAACACATCGCTGGAAGAAATTCCGTATTAGTGGGCGTATTGAGCAATTCCAAGTAAAAGACTTGGATCACTGGACATTCGACCCCAACGCAAGTGATGGCGGGGCAATTACGACAACCCTAAAATGGCGCCTGACCGACAGTTGGCGACTCGGTGCTGAATTCCAGTACTTAGAAACCAAAGTGGCTAATCGTGCCGATGGCAACTTCCCTACAAGGCAGATTGAGCAACTGTGGCGAGTGAGTGGCGAATATCGCTTTTAGAGTAAGGCTGCGTTATATCGCAGCCTTACGGTTTCACTTGATGGGGGCTAGTCACAGAGTCTGTTCAAGCCATTGAGCGCTGCAACACGGTAGGCTTCAGCCATCGTTGGGTAATTGAAGGTGGTATTGACAAAATACTCAACGTTATTGCCTTCCCCTTTTTGTTCCATGATGGCTTGACCAATGTGGACAATCTCTGACGCACGCTCGCCAAAACAATGAATGCCCAGTATTTCTTTGGTTTTGGTGTGGAATAAGATTTTTAAACTGCCCACTTCTGTGCTGGCAATTTGTGCCCGTGCTAGGTGTTTAAACTGGGCGCGACCCACCTCATAAGGGATCTTTGCAGCGGTAAGCTCTTGCTCGGTTTTTCCCACTGAGCTCATTTCGGGTATGGTATAAATGCCAGTTGGAATATCGGTAATTAAGCGATCGTCACACTGACCATTGGCAATTGCATTGGCTGCAATTCGCCCCTGATCAAAGGCAGCACTGGCTAAACTTGGGTATCCAATGACATCACCGACTGCGTAGATATTATCTAATTCAGTCTGATAATACTCATTGACGCGCAACTGGCCACGACCATCGGCTTTTAACCCAACGGTTTCAAGGTTTAAGCTGTCCGTATTACCCGTGCGGCCATTGGCCCATAGAATACAATCCGCTTTGACTTTTTTGCCAGATTGAAGGTGTAAGATAACACCTTGATCAGAGGTTTCGACTTTTGCATATTCTTCGTTATGGCGGATCACGATACCGCTATTCCAAAAGTGGTAGCTCAGTGCATCGGAAATTTCATCATCCATAAACGACAGTAATCTATCGCGGGTATTAATAAGGTCTACTTTAGCACCTAGCCCTTTGAATATTGACGCATATTCACAGCCTATCACCCCTGCACCATAGACGATAACGCGCTGTGGATTATGTTCTAACTTTAAAATCGTGTCACTGTCGTACACCCTTGGGTGATCGAAGTCGACGCCTGGTGGGCGGTATGGTCGAGAGCCCGTAGCGATGACGATGGTTTGCGCTGTGAGGGTATCTTGTGAGCCGTCTAAGTGTGTAACACGAATGGTATGGGCGTCTACAAAACTGGCTTCACCTTGGTACATATGAATGCGATTACGGTCGTAGAAACTTGAGCGTAGTGACGATTGTTTGCCAATAACGTCGCTGGCATGATTCAAAATATCTTGAAACGTGAGCCGTTTTGGACGCTCGGTAAATCGGTAAAGTGGATTGGCTTTATATTCGATAAGTCGACTGACTGAGTGTCGCAATGCTTTTGATGGAATGGTACCCCAGTGCACACAACCGCCGCCGACCGAGGTTTGCTTTTCGATTACGGCTACTTTTTTCTGGCTTTTTGACAAATTCATTGCGGCGCCTTCGCCACCGGGTCCAGTACCTATGATGATGGCGTCATACTGATATGACTTTGTAGGAGTGTCTGTTGGTTTGTCTTTAGATTTTGTCACGGCCTCGCCTTACTTGCTATTGGGAGGCGTCGGTACAGCATGGGGCTAACTTGCCGCGCCTTTTAACAGCCTCGAGTTAAGTGCTAACCACGCCTGTTTTTGTGTATGCCAAGCTTGTTCTAACTCCAAATACTGTTTGTGCAGAGCTGATTGTTCGCATTGTTCTAACACGGCATGTTTTTTCGCTTCCAGTACTTGCTTTTGTATCGCACAGAAGTGCTGAAGCTTTTTCAGAAGCAAATCATATTCTTGTTGTAACAATGTAAGCTTATCTTGGGCTAAAGGCAATTTTGCGAGCGTAACTTTTGTTTTGTTCAAAAGCGTTTCTGCTTTGGCTTTTTCAATGCGTTCAACAGGTGTACGCTTGAGTTTGCTGGCTAAGCCCAAATAGGCCAGCGCGCGGATCATCCATTTGGTTGGATCGTAATGATACCAGCGAATGCCGTTGCGATAGTCACTGGCAAAAATATGATGGAAGTTGTGGTATCCCTCACCGTAAGTCAGCAATGCCAAGAAGCCGTTGTCTCTTGCTGTATTTTTTTCAGTGTATGGACGACTGCCCCATATGTGCGCCAAAGAGTTAATAAAAAAGGTGAAGTGTTGACTTAATACTAAGCGTAGTACACCGGCCAGCAGTAGCATGCCAAAGATATCGCCAAGGGCCAAACCCAGCAGCAGCGGAATACCAATATTGGTGAGCAGTACCAATTTTAAATAGTGTTTGTGCTGCCACATCACGATTTTGTTACGCTGTAAATCTCGTGCATTACTATAATCACCGTAGCCGTCGCCTTGGTAGTCTCTTAACATCCAACCTATGTGGCTATACCAAAAACCACGGGTTGCGGCATACGGATCTTTAACTGGATCATCAACCTGACCGTGGTGCACTCGATGATCACTGCTCCAATGTAAAATACTATTTTGCAGCGCAAATGCGCCGCCCAAAGCAAAAAATACCTGGATTATTGGGTGGGTTTCATAGGCTTTATGTGCCCAGAGACGGTGGTAACCCGCAGTAATCGACATGCCTGCATAAAACATACAGGCGATAAATGCGACCCAGTGGGTCAGGGTATAACCATACTCATACCCATACCAAGGGACGAGGGTGACGGCGGCTAAAAACGACAGACTAAAAAATATTACATTAGTCCAAATAATCGGCGGTTTTTTCATTTTTTAAAATCTCAGCGTACACTTGTACGCTAAAATAGTATTTCATTCTTGCGCCGTCAAGTATTAGACTGCCCAAAGAGCACAATATAGTGAATTTAGAAGGGGTCATTCATGTCGGGTGTGCGTGCACAACAAAAACAAAAAACGCGACAGGCGCTGATTGAGGCGGCATTTAACCAGTTAAGCGCCGAGCACAGCTTTTCGAACCTGAGCTTACGTGAAGTCGCTCGAGAAGCGGGTATTGCGCCAACTTCTTTTTATCGCCACTTCAAAGATATGAATGAATTAGGCCTTACCTTAGTCGATGAAGCCGGCTTGACGCTGCGCCAATTAATGCGTCAGGCTAGGCGTCGTATTGCGAGTGGAGGCAGCGTGATTAACACCTCTGTACTGACCTTCATGGAATTCATCGAAACGTCTAGCAACCAATTTCGTCTGCTTCTAAGAGAACGCTCAGGTACTTCTCCTGCATTTCGCGCCGCGGTAGCACGCGAAATTAAACACTTTATTCTGGAATTAGCGCATTACTTGGAATCAGAAACTAAAGTCGAAGCACATCATGCTTACATGCAAGCGGAAGCCATGGTGACCATCGTATTCAGTTCTGGTGCTGAAGCGCTCGATCTGGATCCACAACAACGAGAAGAATTAACTGAGCGTTTAATATGGCAACTACGTTATATCGCTAAAGGGGCATCTGGATATCAAAAAGAGCCCGATAAGAGCTTATAGCAGACCCCGCGTTTGAAAAGAAATCCGCCAATTGGCGGTTTTTTTTCGTCCACAATTTTTAACCACATGAAGTGGGTTATTAACCTATTTAAAATCTAAAACTAGGTGAGTATGTGGATGTAAAATCTTAAAATCTTGCACTTTGTGGATTTTTATTTCTTTAATGTCCGCTTTTTCATGTGTTTTGTGAAAAAATTATGCTTGATCTGTTGTTTTTGCACGTGTTAAAACATAGTCAATTCATCAACAGGTACGATTGCTCAAATGAAAAATATCACGCTACTGTCAATTTTGCTTAACCTCTTACTGCTTACTTTAAGTAAGGGCGGGGCTTAGTTGCGTGTCGTGAGCAACCAAATAGCAAACCCCGCCATAGAGCGGGGTTTTTTATTTTGCGCGAGGAAATAGGAATGCAGGACAAGGTCTGGATTTTTGATACAACATTAAGAGATGGCGAGCAGGCTTTAAAAGCCAGCTTAACCGAAGAAGATAAGATTCAATTAGCGCACACCATTAGTCGACTCAATGTAGATGTGATGGAAGTTGGGTTTCCAGTATCAAGCCCTGCGGACTTTAGAGCGGTGCAGCGTATTGCGAATGAGGTTAAAGGCCCTGCTATTTGCGGGCTAGCTCGCGCGATGCCAAAAGATATTGAGGCCTGTGGTCTGGCGTTAAAGGGCGCTCAGCAGCCGCGCATCCATACTTTCATTGCGACCAGCCCGCTGCATTTAAAGCACAAGTTGCGCAAGTCCCTAGATGACGTCATTGAAATGGCTGAACGTTCGATAAAGCAAGCACTTCAATATACCGATGATGTCGAATTTTCATGTGAAGATGCGGGTCGAACTCCCTTTGACGATTTATGCAAAGTGGTTGATCGAGCAATCAGTGCGGGTGCAACAACCATCAATATTCCTGATACTGTGGGTTACACCACCCCCGATGAGTACGCGGCAATTATCCATCATTTGCGCAATAACGTCGCAAACATTGATAAAGCCCGCTTAAGCGTACATTGCCACAATGATTTGGGCTTGGCAGTGGCAAATTCTATTGCGGCAGTGCAAGCCGGTGCAAGACAAATTGAATGTACCATCAATGGCATTGGTGAGCGCGCGGGCAACTGCTCACTAGAAGAAGTGGCGATGATTATGCAAATGCGCCAAGACCACTTGAAGGTGCATACGGATATTCGCAGTGAAGAGATTTACCGGGCATCGCGGCAGGTTGCAACAATATGCAATATGCCAGTACAGCCAAACAAGGCCATCGTTGGGGAAAATGCGTTTGCACACAGCTCGGGCATTCACCAAGACGGTGTTTTAAAAGCGCAAAATACCTATGAAATCATGGCACCCGAAACCGTGGGGGTGCCAAACAATCAACTCAATATGACGTCTCGCTCGGGACGCCATGTTATCGAACATCGTTTGTCTGAATTGGGCTACCAAGCCGAAGATTACGATATGGATCAGCTTTATACCAGTTTCTTAGAATTGGCAGATCAAAAGGGCACCGTTTACGACTATGACCTTGAAGCGATGATCCACTTCAACAAGTTAGCTGAGCAGGATGAGTTTTATCAGCTGCAATTTGTAAACGCATCATCGAACTCTCAATCTATTGCCAGTGCAACAGTGGGCATGAGTCTGGGTGATGACTTGTGTCAAGAAGCTGCGACGGGTAATGGCCCAGTAGAAGCTGCGTTTTTGGCCATTGAGCGCATAACAGGGCAAGCAGTTGAAGTAATCGAATACAACTTAGAAGCAACAGGTCAAGGTGCAAGTTCACTGGGCCAAGTCAATATCATCGCCAAGTTTGATGGCCGCCAATATCACGGTGCGGGCTTGGCAGCAGATGTGGTTGAAGCATCTGTCAGGGCGATGATACGTGTATACAACTTAATTGATAGGGCACGCAAAGTGTCGGATCTAAAGCAACAAAGGAAAGCAGGATGAGTCAGAAAAGTTATCAGGTCGCAGTTCTAGCGGGGGATGGCATTGGCCCTGAAGTAATGGCAGCTGCAGAGCTGGTGTTAAATCGCGTGAGTAAAGAGTTTGCGTTTCACTTAGACTTGGTACCGCAAGCGATTGGCGGTGCTGCCATTGATGAATTTGGTCAGGCGTTACCCGCACAAACATTAGCGGCATGTGAAGCCGCAGATGCGATTCTTTTTGGTTCAGTTGGCGGTCCTAAATGGGCGGATTTACCACCAGAACAACAACCTGAGCGCGCGTCTTTATTGCCGCTACGTAAGCACTTTGGCTTGTTTTGCAACCTGAGACCAGCACAACTGCTGCCTGCACTGAGCGCGGCATCACCACTGCGTGCTGATATTAGTGCGCAGGGCTTTGATATTTTATGTGTTAGAGAGCTGACTGGCGGGATTTACTTCGGTGATAAAGGGCGTGATGGCAGTGGTGAAGAAGAGTATGCGTTTGATACGCAGAAATATAGCCGCAAAGAGATTGAACGCATTGCACGCTTTGCCTTTGAAGCGGCAAGGTTACGCAGTAATCATGTGACATCGGTAGATAAGTCCAATGTATTGGCGTCCAGCGTCTTATGGCGTGAAGTGGTTATAGAGGTGAGTAAAGAGTACCCAGATGTCACGCTAGATCATATCTACATTGATAACGCAGCCATGCAATTGGTGAAGCAACCCAGCCAATTTGATGTGCTGTTGTGCGACAACTTGTTTGGCGACATTTTATCGGATGAGTGCGCCATGATCACGGGCTCGATGGGGCTATTGCCCTCGGCAAGCTTAAACCAGTCAGGGTTTGGTTTATACGAGCCTGCGGGCGGTTCGGCGCCTGATATTGCGGGGCAGGGAATAGCCAATCCAATCGCACAAATCTTAAGTGCAGCACTGATGTTGCGCTATTCATTAGGCGAAGATGAAGCTGCTAGACGTATCGAAAAAGCGGTAGCTGAAGCCGTGGCTCAGGGGATTGGTACCCCAGATATTTACCCACAGGCGGCATACACAACTTTGGATGTTGCTCAAGCGATTGTGAATCGCATCTAGTAATAAACCATGAATGCGTAATTTAGCGTTTAAAGAAAGGATGTAGCAAGTGGCACAAACTTTATACGACAAAATATGGCAAGCCCATGTGGTTGCCAAAATTAATGAGCAAACCGACTTACTTTACGTGGATAGGCACTTAGTCCATGAGGTCACTTCTCCACAGGCATTTGCGGGGCTACGCGAGAAAAACCGTCCAGTACGTTGTCCTGAAAAAACCTTTGCAACGATGGATCACAATGTGTCGACAAAAAGCCGCTCAATTGACGCGGCCAGCGAAGTGAGTAAAAACCAGCTGCAAGCGTTGGCAGAAAACTGCAAAGAGTTTGGTGTTCGACTGTACGATTTAGAGTCTATAAACCAAGGGATTGTACATGTTATGGGGCCTGAGCAAGGCATAACCTTACCGGGCACAACGATTGTATGTGGTGATAGTCACACTTCTACCCATGGCGCTTTTGGGGCATTAGCACATGGTATTGGCACCTCAGAAGTGGAGCATGTACTGGCGACTCAAACACTACAACAGAAAAAAGCGAAATCTCTAAAAATCCAAATTAATGGTCAGTTGCGTCCAACCGTCACCGCAAAAGACTTAATTATGGCTGTGATTGGTGAGTTAGGCACCGCTGGTGGAACAGGTTATGTAGCAGAGTTTTGTGGCAGTGCCATAGAGTCTCTGTCAATGGAATCGCGCATGACGCTGTGTAATATGAGCATTGAGATGGGCGCTAAAGCTGGTTTAATTGCGCCTGATGAAACCACTTATGCCTATTTAGAGGGTCGTCCATTTGCGCCCAAAGGTGATGAGTTTGCACAGGCTGTCGATTACTGGAAAACGCTCCACTCAGATGAGGGGGCGAAGTTCGATCGTGTTGTTGAAATGGCTGCACAAGATATTCAGCCGCAAGTGACATGGGGCACAAGTCCAGAGCAGGTGATAGGCATTGATGAGCCTATCCCAGATCCCGATAAAGAACAGGATTTAATTAAGGCCGATTCAATGCGTTCCGCTTTGAAATATATGGGGCTGGAAGCTGGGCAAAAACTGTCTGACGCAAAAGTGGATACCGTATTTATTGGTTCTTGTACCAATAGTCGTATTGAAGATTTACGTGCGGCAGCAGAGATTGTAAAAGGGCAAACAGTGGCTGATGGCGTAGAAGCGTTAATTGTGCCCGGCTCTGGCTTGGTCAAACAGCAAGCCGAAGAGGAAGGGTTGGCGGATATTTTTGTCGCTGCAGGTTTTGAGTGGCGAGAGCCTGGCTGCTCTATGTGTCTCGCCATGAATGACGATCGACTTGGTTCAGGGAAGCGCTGCGCCTCCACTTCAAATCGAAATTTTGAGGGTCGCCAAGGGCGAGGTGGACGCACCCACCTTGTGAGTCCTGCAATGGCGGCAGCGGCGGCGATTGCCGGGCACTTTACTGATATCCGAGGAGCACAAGCATGAGTATCTATCACACTGGACTAATGGCACCTTTGGATAAAAACAATGTGGATACTGACCAGATTATTCCAAAGCAGTTTTTAACTTCGACGAGTCGAGAGGGTTTTGATAAGGCGCTATTTTATGATTGGCGTTATTTGGACAGCGGTGATGCAGATCCTGAGTTTGTTTTAAATTACCCGCGTTACCAAGGTGCAACGGTATTATTGACCCGTGATAATTTTGGCTGTGGTTCCTCACGTGAACATGCGCCGTGGGCATTAAAGCAGTACGGCTTCACGATTATTTTGGCCGAAAGTTTTGCTGATATATTTTTCAATAACTGTGGCAACAATCAAATGTTGTGCATTGCTCTGGACGCGAAAACACTCGATGATTTGTTTGCTTTGTGCGATCAGCATGAACAGATACATGTAGAGATTGATCTTGAGAATCAGCAAATTATCAGTGAGCAGTTTGCATCTATTCCATTTTCAGTACGTCCAGATATCAAAGCTAGACTGTTAAGCGGATTAGATTTTATTGGTGAAACGGAGCAACTGAACCAACATATCGATGCTTTTGAGCAGCAACTCGCAGCCGTTAGACCTTGGCAGTAATCTTAACCGACACTGCAACCATCGCATTTTTTTGCCATTAAGCCAAAGGCCCTTTAGCCTTTGGCTTTTCATATTTAGGAACACTTCAATGAATAAGTTCTCTGCCTCTCTTATGGTTGCAGCAACCTTAGTTGCGAGTAGCACGGCCATTGCTCGACCAGCACCCTTGGTATCAATCCCGACTCATGATGCGTTTTTTGACAGAATTAAAGCGCACTGTGGTAAAGCTTACGAAGGGAAAGTGACGGTTGATAACCAAGGGCCAAGTTCATTTAGTGAAGCGCGATTGGTGATGCATGTTCGCCGTTGCAATGAGCGTGAACTTCAAGTGCCATTCCACGTTGGTAAAGATGCATCACGTACGTGGATCATCACTAAGACAGGGAGCGGGTTAAGCTTAAAGCACGACCACCGCCATAAAGATGGTAGCGACGATGCGTCAACCATGTACGGCGGCCACACGGTCGATGCGGGCTTTGACACCGTACAATCATTCCCGGCTGATCAGTATTCAAAAGAGTTATTTATCGCCCAAGAGATCCCACAGTCGATAGGTAATACTTGGCAAATGTTCATCTATGACGATAAGTTTACTTATCGTTTAGTACGTGAAGGGCGTGAATTTAGAGTCGACTTTGATTTAACTAAACCGGTAAAAGCGCCAAAAGCGCCTTGGGGTTATAAAGACTAAGATCCCCTTTAGTGTTTAGCGCACTCATCTGAAGTGCGCTCGTCAAATTATTTATTCTTTTTCGCTCGTGACGCAAGTCACTTCAACACTTAAGTCTGGTTCATAGGCACGAGGGGTTGTTGGCAATCGGTCAAATTTTTGTACACCTCCGTGCAATAATAGTTGCGGTTTTCGACCTTGACAGAGAGATTGACTATGACGCAATAAAAACACACTTTGTTGCAAAAAATGATTGTAAGAGTCTGACTTTATCTTCAAATAGTAGTGGTCATCGCTATACTTAGTTTGTTCGTAATGTACTTTATGATCAAAGTCATAGTATTTTTCTGAGACACCAATTTTTCCAGGTGTAAAGTGACAGGCGCTGAGTAACACGGCAGAGATAAAAATCAGCAGAGTGAAAAGACTTTTAAGCATGTATGAAACCTTAAACTGCTTGGGTAATATGAATTAAAACCACTGTTTAGACGATACTTAATTGTATCAAAAGGAGCGACAATTGTTAGAACGAGTCAAAGAGTTTTTAGCAAGCTTAAATAATTCGCAAGAAGAACAAGCCTCTATGAGCTTTGCTACCGCACTGGCCGCGCTGATGGTTGAAGTGATGCGTGCAGACAATGAGATTTTACCGCAAGAGCTGGAGATGGTTGCTAAGCTGCTACAACGTCAATGCCAGCTAAGCGCGCAAAGCAGCGAATTAATACGTTCCGAGGCACAGCAATTAGTAGATACGGCGATTGATCTACACCGCTTTATCAAAGTCGTTAATGAGCATACCGATGAGGATGCCCGTATTGAAGTAATAGAGCTGATGTGGCTAGTCGCATTTTCAGATGGTAAATTAGATCCGCAGGAAGACTATACGGTGCGGAAAATCGCTGGGTTGATGTATGTGGCACACGGTGACTTTATTTCAGCTAAGTTGCGCGCCAAAGACGCGCTAGGCCTAGCTGATTAGCCCGTCATCAGTGGGCGACGGCACCGGCGACGGCACCGGCTTGCAATTCGTTTTGGCAAGACTGAATAGCTTCTTTGATCATGAAATTCACTAAAGTCGGGGAAATATGATACATCTTGGCAATTTCTTTTTGTTTTAAGCGACCATCACGATAGAAGCTGACAACATTTTGATGGCGTTGTGAAAGCTTGCCGATGGTGGTGTTTACCTTATCTGAAAGTTGTGCATCGATGTACTTTTCTTCGATATTGGAGCTTTCATCATCAAATTGCTCTGTTTGAATAGACTCTAAATCGACGAGAGATTCTCTATTTTGTTTGCGGATCATATCAATGGCGATATTCCTTGCGACCTGATAACAGTAACTCTTGGTATTTTTAACTTGGCAATCCTGACATTTAGACATTCCTGATAAACGAATGAATGTGTCCTGTAATGCGTCCTCGGCTAGATAAGGGCAGCGTAAAATATTGTTCAAATAAGCCAGTAATTTAGCTTCATTTTCTGCAATAACTTTTGACCACTTAACACAGAGCTGCTGCACTGTTTTTACTCCTATTTGTCCTGAAAGTTGATCCGTAATAGATAATGAGAATAATTATCACTATTATGTTATTTTGATCTCGCATTATCAGTCAAGTCTTTTATGCACCTTTGCTAATTAAACTGTCATTAACCTGTTATTAATTACAGTTTCTTTTTACTTACTTTTGTTCTGCTTTTAACAACAATGGGTCGTTGAGGGAGTTATATGACTTTCAGTTTTTTTTTTCTGTTTATATGCGTCATGTCTGCACGGGTTTGAATTTTTAACAGCGTAAAAAATTAAGGAAATCTATGAAGTTAAAATCTACGGTAGTACCTGTGTTGGCAGCTTTTGCCATTTCTGGGTGTCATTTCATCGCACAAGCGAGCACGTCCAATCAGTATTTGAGTGAAGACGTGAAAATCACGCGTACCGAGCATGGTATCCCGCATATTCAAGCTAAATCTTTGTATGGGCTTGGCTACGGTAATGCCTATGCGCAAGCGCAAGATCATGCGTGTATCTTGGCGGACGGCTATGTTCGAGTGAGAGGCGAGCGCGCTAAGTATTTGGGACCGCATAAAAATGGTCAGGATAACTTTTTTGTTAGCTTAGACTTAGGTTACAAAATCATCGACCTACATGGCAGAGTTGCCCGAGAATACGCTAATTTGTCGGCGGACACTCGTGCATTGGCTGACGGCTTTGCGGCGGGTTATAACCAATATTTGCTAGATGTACAAGCGGGTAAAGCTGAGCTGGCACCAGCTTGTAGCGGCAAAGCATGGGTAAAACCAATCGAGGGGGTTGATGTAGTTGCATCAGTGTTGGCTTCTGCGACACAAAACAGCATTGGGCGTTTATTAGTCCAGATATTACAAGCAAACCCAGGGACCGGTAACGAGTGGCTGCCGACGATTGCAAAGCAAGCGCAGCAATCTGATAAACCGTGGTTAATGGCCAGCAATACTGATTATCAACCTAAACAGTTAACGCAGGGCTCGAACGGTTGGGCATTAGGCCATGAAGTGACGAGCAATGGCCGTGGTCTACTGCTTGCAAATCCGCACTTTCCTTTCAATGGTAACCTGCGCTTTTGGGCTAATCATGCCAGTGTTGAGGGGGATTTTAGTACCATGGGCGCGTCAGTGGTTGGGGTCCCCGGCATTGTAAATATCGGCTTTAATGAAGACCTTGCTTGGACGCATACTTATTCTGCGTCAAGGCATGAAGTGGTTTATCAGTTGGAGTTGAACCCGCAAAACCCGCTGCAATACAAGTTTGATGGTCAGTGGGTCGATATCGAGAAACAACAAGTTAACGTAGAAGTACTCACCCCGATGGGTGTGCTCACGATGAAAAAAGACTACTTCACGACCCCAATCGGCTACGTTATCGAAGATCAGAAAAACTTCCCATGGGATAGCAAAAATGCCTATGTGGTCCGTGACACGAATCTTGATAACTTAGGCGGTATCGATCATTGGTTGGCAATGAACCGAGCAACCAATTTAGATAGTTTTATTGATACCTTCAAGAATCATGATGGATTGGCTTTCAACAACACCTTAGTTGCTGACAAGTTGGGTGAGGTGTTCTTTATAGATGATTCTAATGTGCCTGATTTACCTGCCATGGGCGAAGAGTTATTGCGCTCACACCCGGTGATTTCACAAGTGTATAAAAACACGCGTATGGCCGTGTTACCGGGCACCAGCAGTGCACTGGTATACCAGCAAGAAGTTCCTTACGAGCGAGCACCTAAGTTACGTCGTCAAGATTATGTGCAAAATGCCAATAACTCATATTGGTTAACCAACCTAAATGAAAAATTGACTGGCTACTCGCCGCTGTATGGCCACACTGATGATAAGCAAACGCGCCGAACTCGCTACAACTTAAATTTATTGCGTTTTGCGCGTGGTGCTGATGGGAAATTTGATCGTCATGAGCTCGAAAGCATTGTAACTGGTACTAGTGCCTCATTTGAGTTGTACAAACCAACGGTGATGGCTGCGTGTGTGATCTATTCAGGCCAGACGCTTAAAGTGACCGACACTTTGAGTATGCCTGTAGACCCAGCATGTCGTGCATTTGCAAAGTGGGATGGCAAATTTAATGCAAACTCTGTGTCGGCGCCGCTCGCAAAAGAATTCTTTAGCTTGCTAGAAGATGACAATCTGCTAGTTCAATTTAACCCTGCATTTCCTGCAGTGACCCCGAGCATTGTAAAAGCAGAGAAAGCAACGTTGGTTAAGTTATTGGCTGCGAGTAAGCAACTTGAAAATGCCGGTTTTGCCATTGATGCGTCATTGGGCGAGCTACAGTACTTACAAAAGGGCAATCGTCGTATCCCTTGGCCTGGTGCGGAGCACAATAGTGGTGGTTTTAACATCTACTCGACAACCAATGCGATGGATTTAACATCATTTGCACCCCAATTAGCACCGCCGCTGAAGGAAGTGTTAAATGAAAATTGGACAGTGAGTACGGGTTTGAGTACAGACGGTTACCCAATTAACTATGGATCTAGCTGGATGATGGTGGTTGGCTTCAATGAGCACGGTCCACAGGCACGTGGCTTATTGACTTATTCACAGAGTAACAACCCTAATTCGCCGCACTTTACCGATGCCAGTGAGCACTATGCCGCAGGTAAAGGCCTGATTGATTTGCCGTATACCGATGCGCAAATTAAACAGGGCAAAATTAGTGAAATGACACTTACTGTGAAAAAAGACTAAAAATCTTAGACTGTCGCGCGTCACAGTGGCGACAGTCTAAATTTTGGAAAAATGTGATGAGTTTCGATAACGAAAACGGCACTTTTAAAGTGATCATGAATCACGAAGAACAGTACTCTTTGTGGCCTAGTTACAAATCAGTACCCGGCGGTTGGCAAGACACGGGTGTGAGTGGTGACAAGGCTACGTGTCTTGAGCATATCAAAACACATTGGACAGATATGCGTCCCTTGAGCCTCAGAAACGCAATGGCTCAATAAAACGTGTACGCGACAATTGAGCGTCTTGCAAGCAAGCCGCTCTTTTTCAACGCCTCACTTCATAAATCCGAATCGTGGGCAGCACCCATTTAATCAAGCGCATCAGCTTGGCGTAATCAGACAAAAAATAGCCAAAATTAAACTCAGCATGCGCAATTGCTAGATAACTTTCATGGAGTAAATCATGACCGCCATCACCATTATGGATCACTTAGCGCGGCACGCTGCGCAGCAGCCGGACAACATCGCGCTAGTCTGTGTGGATAAAAAAGCACAGACGCCATGGAGCTTTGGGGAGCTATATGCTCAGAGCTTGATGGTTGCCAGCCATTTGAAAAATCACGTGGTGGCAGGCGACAGAGCGCTGATCTTAATGGACACCGGTATTGAGTATGTGACGAGCTTTTTAGCATGTCAGTACCTTGGTGTAACGGCCATTCCAAGTTTTCCACCTGAGTCAACCAAAGCACAGCATATTGCGCGTACGGTCGGTATTGCAGAAGATTCAGAAGCCGCTGTGGTGCTCACCACGGCACGATTTACCTCGACCGTGGAAGCGCTGGTTGAGCAAGTTGATGGCAGCAAAATGCTGGTGATTGATGAGTTCTGTGAACAACATGAAACAGTCGAACGCCACTCAGCCAAGTCTGAAGAAATCGCGTTTTTACAATACACGTCAGGGTCAACTGCGAAGCCCAAAGGCGTCATGGTCAGTCATGGTAATTTACTTGGTAATGAAAAAGCCATTGCAGAGGGCATGAATATTACCCAAGATGATGTGCTCGTGAGCTGGCTACCTCTGTTCCATGATATGGGGTTAATTGGTGGGTTGCTGCAGCCGATTTATACGGGTTATAAACTCGTATTGTGCTCGCCTAGGTACTTTATGGAGCGCCCAGCACGCTGGTTGCAACTGATATCTGAATACAAAGCCACCATGAGTGGCGGCCCTGACTTTTCGTATCGTTTGTGTATTGAGCGCGTGAAAGATAAGCAGGTCGCGGATTTGGATTTGAGCAGTTTACGAGTATTTTTCTCTGGTGCTGAGCCTATTCGCCACGATACCTTACTAAGTTTTGCACAAAAATATGCGCCGCAAGGGTTTAAACCAACCGCGCTCTATCCATGTTATGGCCTCGCCGAAGGCACGCTATATGTTACCGGTAGCATACCATCGCAAGGTGCAGTGATTGAGGCGTTTGATACGCGTGAGTTGGCAGCGGGTAAAGCGGTATTGCAGCACGCTAAAGACTTGCGCGATAGTGACGAATATACCCACCAGGTTGGGTGTGGTGTGGTCGCCAGTGAACATCAAGTGCGTATTACTTGCCCAACCAGTTTTGATGAGATGGCACCGGGTCATATTGGTGAGATTTGGGCGAGTGGTCCAAGCATTGCGGTAGGCTACTGGCGCAATGAGCAAGCAACTCAAGAAACCTTTGTGGAACATGATGGGAAACGCTGGTTAAGAACGGGCGATGTGGGCTATATCCACGGTGGCCAGTTGTTTATATCTGGTCGTCAAAAAGACCTGATTATCATGAATGGCCATAACGTCTATCCACAAGACATCGAGCGTGCCATTGAAGGGGCACTGAGTTTTGTGCGTCAGGGTCGTGTGTCTGCTTTTCCTGTCCCAAGTGAGCAAAGCGGTGAGGGCATTGGTGTGGCGATTGAAACCGCCAATGTATATCGCAACGACGTGCCCGCTGAACAAACGGCATTGATTGTCAGAGATTTTATTATTGCGCAATTTGGCAATTGTCCAGAGCTTGTGGTGTTACTGGACCAAGGTGGACTGCCCAAAACCTCCAGTGGTAAATTGCAGCGCAGCGCGTGTATGAAGTTACTGCAAGCCGAGAAGTTGGCAACTTAT
Source organism: Pseudoalteromonas luteoviolacea (assembly GCF_001696455.1). Classification (GTDB taxonomy): domain Bacteria; phylum Pseudomonadota; class Gammaproteobacteria; order Enterobacterales; family Alteromonadaceae; genus Pseudoalteromonas; species Pseudoalteromonas luteoviolacea_C. Next base: position 101,230 of record NZ_MAUJ01000010.1, on the reverse strand, counting down.
GGGGTATTTAACCTGACACAATTGCAACGGCTTGCAGTGAGTCATGGCGGTGATGACCAACACACATGGGATGAGGTGGCGCAACGTTTAGCTGCATTGTGGCAAAGCGTGTTGCACTACCCAGTCAATAGCGATAACGCGGACTTCTTTGCCTTGGGTGGCAGCTCGATCAAAGCAGCTCTGCTGTTGGCAAAGGTACAAGCAGCGTTTAACTGTCAGATTGAGCCAACGGCGGTATTTGCCGCCCATAAATTTGGCGACTTTTGCCAGTTGGTGCGCGAAAGTATTGCAACTAACCAAGAACAGACGTTTATCCCCGCGTTAGAGCAAGCAGCTTACCCTTTGAGTGCTCAGCAACAAAGACAGCTATTTTTGTGGCAGTTAGAACCATTGAGTAGTGCTTATCACATCGGTGCCAGCTTGACACTCAAAGGGGAGGTCAATGCAACGTATTTGCACCACGCCGTGGCACATATCCTTGCGCAGCAGGGCATATTACGTCACGCCTATGGCAAAGATGAGTCAGGGCAGTGGCAGCAACAGTTAAGCGCACAAGCACTCAATTGGCAACAGGCCGATTTTAGTGACAGCGCAGATCCAGACGCCGCAGCTAAAGTATGGCTTGAAACCTTCTACAAGCAGCCCTTTGCATTAGAGCGCGGTGATAACTTTAGAGCCGCACTGATTCAGTTGTCAGATAGTCGTACGCAGCTGGTTTTAGTGATGCACCACATCGCCAGTGATGCGTGGAGTTTCGATCTGGTCTTGGCAGATATTAGCCGTTATTACGCGGCATTGGTTGGCACACAGCCCTTACCTAGCACCGACCATACCGTGAATTATGGTGACTTTGCGGCTTGGCAGCAGCAGTGGCTTTCAAGCTCAGAGGCTCAAGCACAATTAACCTATTGGCAGCAACAATTACAGGCCAATGATGACGAAGAGCTGCTTGCGCCTCAGCATCCAAGGCAACCTGATATGCCAGCGCCTATGCAAAGCGAGGTTTTAAAGCTATCTTATCAACAGGTTGAGCAATTACAGGCCTTAGCACATCAGCATGGCGCAAGCTTATTTATGCTATTGCTCAGTAGCCTACAAGTATTCTTCTATCGCTTTTCTGGTAAGCGTACCCCACGAATTGGTGTGCCAGTGGCGAATCGCCGTTTTTCGCAAGTACATTCACTGATGGGCTTTTTCATCAACACGCTGGTACAACGTAACGCGCTGTCAGCGGAGCAAAGCTTTATTGAGGTGTTGTCGTCTACAAAAACACACGCCATTGAGGCGCAAAAAAATCAGGATTTACCGTTCGAAAAACTCGTTGAGGTGATGAACCCAGATCGTAGTCTTGGACAAAACCCGTTATTTCAAGTCATGTTCAATCACCTAGAGCAAGACGTTCAGCAGGCGCTCGAATTACCGGGTGTTGAGGTTGAGCAGGTTGCAGCGCTACAACAGCAAGCGCAGTTTGATTTAAGTATCGACTCTCGGTTATTAAACGATGGCGCCTTATTGCTAGAATTCCAATACAACGCAGCCCTGTACGACGCCGACTATATTGCGCGTGTGGCAAGTGCCTTTAATACTCTGTTGAGTGGCATTGTGAATGCACCAAAGCAAGCCATTGGCAATTTTGCGCTGCACACACAGCAAGTTGAATCTGCTCAGCAAGGGCGTGGCGAAGACATTGATTTGCCTGCGACACCTTGGCTGCACACAATCAGCGAGATTGCAGCGCAAACGCCAGCGCGCACAGCCGTGATTTATAACGACCAACACTATAGCTTTGAATGGTTAGAGCAGACTGCAAATCGTTTGGCTCATGGGCTAATTGCCAATGGTTTTGGCACCGAATCTGTCATCGGCGTGATGCAAAACAGAAAGCCGCTGATGTTGGCAAGTACGTTGGCGTGTTTAAAAGCAGGCGCGGCTTATTTGCCTCTAGATAAACAATTCCCGGCAGACAAATTACAACATATGCTGCAAGACAGCGGGTGTGGCGCAATCTTAAGTGATGAAGCGGTATTGCCTGTGACCTTTGAAGGTGCACTCTTGTCTCCTCAAACTCTGTTGAGTGAGCAGCACCTCAAAACTGCATCGCCAGAGGTGCACTATCACGACAATCAAACCGCGTATTTAAATTACACCTCAGGTTCGACTGGTAAAGCGAAAGGCGTGGCCATCGAGTTAGGCGCATTGTCGCGCTACATTGAGTCAGCTAAACGCTTTATCAACCTACAAGCGGATGATGTTGTGTTGCAGTTTGCTACTGCCAACTTTGATGCGTTTGTTGAGCAACTGTTCCCAACTTGGGCGGTTGGGGCGGCAGTGCTGTTGCGTGGTGATGCGCTGTGGGATGCTGACACACTCTACGCACAGGCACAAAAACACCATGTGGCCGTGATGGATTTAAGCGCCGCTTACTGGCGTAGTATCAGTGCGAGTTGGGCACGAAAAGCACAGCAAGCACCGCTCAACCTCCCTAAATTAAGGCAGGTGCATTCGGGCGGTGAAGCCATGTCTCTCGCTGGGATCCAAGATTGGCAAAACACTGGGCTTGCTCAGGTGAGATTGCTCAACACTTATGGACCAACCGAAATTGTGGTGGAAGCCGCTATCCATCCATGTCAGGACATGAATGTCAGTGATGACGGGCAACAGTCCGTGCCGCTTGGGCACGCATTGGCTGGTCGTCGGCTTTATATTTTAGATGACAACCTTGAGATAGTCCCTCATGGCCATGTGGGCCAACTCTATGTAGGCGGTGACATTCTTGCCCGTGGCTATTGGGCACAGCCTGATATGACCGCGACCCGCTTTATCGCCGACCCGTTTAGCGACACCGGCGCACGTATGTATGCCACGGGTGATTTAGTCAGCTGGCAAGGTGGCGAGTTGATGTATCACGGCCGTAACGATCATCAAGTGAAAGTGCGTGGCTTTAGAGTCGAGCTGGGTGAAATTGAACAGCAGTTCAGTCAGCTACCTGATGTTGACACGGCGGTGGTCGTCACCGAGCAGCAGAGTCATGGCCTCGGTTTAATTGCCTACATACAAAGCCCCAAGTTCAGTGATCCAGCATTTGCCGACAAGTTAAAACGCGCGTTGGGTGAACGTATGCCCGCTTATATGGTGCCAGGTGACATCGTCGTAATGGAAAAACTGCCCATCAATGCCAGTGGCAAATTAGAGCGTCAGCAGCTGCCAAAAGTGGCGCGTGTCGCCCAGCCTGTTTCATTGGCAGAAAATGACACGGAGCGTGCCATTGCTGAAATTTGGCAAAAACACTTAAAGACACAAGAGGTTGACCGTCATGCCAATTTCTTTGATGTGGGCGGTCACTCGCTGTTGTTGATGGCTGTTTATGAAGAGCTAAAAGTGCAATACCCCAATTTACAAATGACAGAGCTGTTTGCGCACCCAAGTATAGCCAGTTTGGCGACTTTACTGGGCAGTGCACAGGCAAACGCAGCACCTGTTACCTCGAATAAACCAAGTGGCGCGAAACAAAAACGCGGCATGGGCGCGATTGCCGCGCGTAAAAGAAAAGCAAGAGAATCATAACAATGTCAGAAAACAAGTATAGCGAATTAGATATTGCCATTGTGGGCATGGCGGGCCGTTTCCCAGATGCCGACAACGTTGATGCGCTGTGGCAAAATGTACGAGATGGCAAGTGCGCCGTGAAAGATTTAACGGATGCAGAGTTGCACGCTGCGGGTGTCAGTGAAGATGACTTGGCCCACCCTGATTATGTAAAACGCGGTGTGCCTTTTACGGGCATGGCGCAGTTTGATGCGGCATTTTTTGGTTACACGCCAAAAGAAGCGGCGCAACTTGACCCACAGCAACGGGTCTTTTTGCAAACCTGTTGGCATGCCCTAGAGCATGCTGGCATCACGACCAATAGCAGTAATTTTACTGGGGTGTTTGCAGGATGTGGCGTCCCCGCTTATTTATTACAAAACCTGCTGACAGATAGTCAGCAAGATATCACCAGTTTGTTGGCACTTACCAATGGTAACGATAAAGACTCATTGGCGACACGTGTCAGCTACGAGCTAGACCTAACGGGGCCTGCTGTCACGGTGCAAACGGCGTGTTCAACCTCGCTCGTGGCTGTGCATATGGCGTGTCGGGCTTTGCAGAATTACGAATGTGACTCGGCGCTTGCCGGTGGTGTTTGGCTCAATCTGAATAATGCACAAGGCTACCATGCACCAGCGGGTGGCAGCTTGTCCCCTTCAGGTCAATTAAGCGCATTTGGTGAGCAAGCCGATGGCATCTTGATTGGCAGTGGCAGCGCCGCGGTGGTACTCAAGCGCGTCGACGAGGCAATTGAAGACGGTGACCACATTCTTGCGGTGATCAAAGGCTCTGCCATCAACAACGATGGTAAAGAAAAAGTCGGGTACACGGCGCCGAGTGTGACAGGTCAGGCGGGCGCGATTGAAGCGGCCCTTGAGTTTGCTGACATTGACCCGAGCTCGTGGGATATATTGAAACGCACGGTACGGGCACCACGCTTGGCGACCCTATTGAAATCGCGGCATTGAGCCGAGCATATGGGGCGTGCGACAACCAGCAAATCGCCATTGGTTCGATTAAGGCCAACATTGGTCACTTGGACTCGGCAGCAGGGGTAACTGGGCTTATCAAAGCCGTCCAAGCCCTGCGCCATAAAACGCTTCCTCCTAGTTTGCACAGCAGCCCGTTGAACAGCAAAATCGACTTTTCCAATAGTCCGTTTTACGTGAATACCGAACTTAAGCCTTGGCAAAGTGACTCGGTGCGCCGTGCAGCGGTCAGCTCATTGGGTATGGGCGGCACAAATGCCCATGTCATTTTAGAAGAGTACGCTGCACCTGAGGTGGCGTTCAATCAGGCTGCACCTTGGCACATTTTACCGCTGTCAGGCAATAGTCAATCCGCGTTGGAAGCACAGCGTCAGGCATTGGCAATTAAGCTCCAACAATCGCCAGAGCAGCTCCCCCTGATTGCTGCACAGTTGCAACATAGTCGCACGGCGCAAGCCATTCGTCATGCGGTTGTGGTGGACAGTGCTGAGCAAGCACAGCAACTCCTTGTTCGCGATATCAGTGGTGACAAGGCAAGCAATCATAAGATTGGCTTGATGTTCTCAGGCCAAGGGTCGCAATACGTGACGATGGCACAACCGCTGTTAAAACACGTACCCGCATTTAAGGCGCATTTTGAGGACGTGACGGCGTTATTCAACACAGAGTTACAGGATGAATTGCGTCGCGTGTTTACCCCAAATGACGATGAGTTATTGGCGGCTAACCAGTTGCTTGGTCAAACGCGAGTGACGCAACCAGCCCTGTTCGTGGTGGCCTACGCTATGGCCAAATGTTACGAGAGTCACGGTGTTCACATCGAGGCGATGTTGGGTCACAGTATTGGTGAATACGTGGCGGCCTGTTTGAGTGGGGTGATGAGTTTAGAGACGGCTGTTAAGCTGGTCACGGCACGTGGTGAGGCGCTACAAAACATGGCTCCGGGCGCGATGCTTTCGGTGATGAGCGATGCGCAAAACCTGACACCTTATTTGAATGAACAGTTAGATATTGCGGCATGCAACAGCCCTAGCAATACGGTGGTTGCGGGCACCAAAGAAGCAATTAAAGCCCTGCAAGGAGAATTGAAAGCCGCCGATATCAGTGTGACGCGTTTACACGTGTCTCATGCATTCCACAGTCATCTGACAGAACCGGTACTCAACGAATTTGCTGAGGTTCTTGCGCAAGTTCAGTTAAATGCGCCTAGCACGCCTTTCGTCTCTAACCTCTCGGGAACTTGGATTACTGCTGAGCAAGCAACGTCAACGCAATATTGGCTGGATCATATCCGCCAAGCCGTTAACTTTGTCGAGGGCGTGAACACGCTAGCACAGCGCTGTGATGTGTTAGTCGAGGCAGGCCCCGGTGATACGTTGCAAAAGCTTGCCAAACAATCGGTATCTGACACCGTGACCGTGCTTAATTCCATTGCACATGCACGCGACCTCAAAGCGCCTATTCCTCCTTTTGTGAAGACCTTGGCAAAGCTTTGGCAGCTGGGTGTGCAAATCGAGTGGTCACAAGTGAGTGAAGTTGCACCGGGCGCTGAAATGGCATTTCCGGCGTATCAATTTGATAAGACCGAGTTTTGGGTGGATGCCAAAACGGTTAAAGCTTCAAACACAGGTGTTAGTGAAGATACTGGCCCTGAGTTACTAGAGCCAATTTGGCAACAACAGCCTAGTACTGCCTTGTCATCTATTGATTTACAGGGTCAAAAGGTGGTGTTGCTTGCCTCGGATGCACCGCTGACAGCAAAATTAAGCTCTGCGCTGGCTGCAAAAGGCGCGACGGTTATCCAAGTTTGGCAAGGCGATGCATTCTCTGCCCTTGACCAAAATCAGTATCGGTTAGATTGCCAAGATGCGGGCCAATTAAGCATGCTTCACGAGCAAATCGACGGATTTACGCGCATTGTTGATTGTCGTCTATTGGATCAGCACCCCTGTGGCTATCAATTGTTGTTACCACTGTCGAAGTGGTTACTAGGGCAAGGTCAAATTCATTGGACTGTGGTGGCAAGTGAGTTGTTTAGCGTCTTGGGTGATGAAACGGTCTCTGCCGAAAAAGCCACCGCCCTTGGTATGACACGTGTTGTCGCTATGGAACAAACGACAATTCACTGTCAGTTGCGTGAAGTATCACACACCCATCGCGATAGCAGCCAATTGCAATTTGCCAATCAATTAGTGGCTGATATGGCAATCGATGTGCAAGAAATCGCCTATCGTGGTCGCCAGCGTTTTGTACTGACGCAGCAAGCTTTACCTGCAATCGCGGCGCAGGAAAATGCAGCATCGTCATCCGCTGTAACCTTTATTACCGGTGGTTTAGGTGGCGTCGGTTTAGTCCTTGCCAAGCTTTTAGCTGCCCAAGGTCATGCCTTGGTATTACAAACCCGAAGCGCGCTGCCTGCAAGCGAACAATGGTCTGCTTTGATTGCGGATGAGGCCAGTGACGCTAAGTTGGTGGGCCAATTAAGCGCACTACAAGCATTGCAAGGTGCTGGTGCACGTATCGCGGTCGTGCAGGCAGATGTATTAGACATTGCGAGCTTAAATGTGGCCATTAGTCACGCTGAGCAATCATTGGGACGAGTTACTCAAGTGATCCATGCGGCGGGCCTGCCAGGTGGGGGGATGTTGGCGCAGGTTAACGCAGAGCAGGCGGCACAAAGTATGGCTGCGAAAACCCGAGGTACTGATAACCTCTTGGCTGCGTTTAAATCTCATCAACTTGAGCGCATGATCCTATGTTCGTCATTGGCTTCGGTACTGGGTGCACTGGGTCAAAGTGATTATTGCGCGGCCAATAGCTATTTAGATGCGGTGGCCATGCAGCCACAGCCTTTCTTGGTACAGTCGGTTAACTGGGATGCATGGGCAAATATTGGTATGGCTGCTGGGCACAGTGTGGGTGAAGAGTTTGGTATTGATGAAGCCGCTGCACGAACTTTGCTTGCGGGTATTGGTCAATCTCAAGCACCGCAGTTGTACGCTGCAAGCTTGTCTTGGCAAGCGCGTGCGGACAAAGTGGCTGAGCTAACTGAGCGCTTGATGCAGGCTAAATCGCCGGCACCAAAAGGCCACAAGCGACCCGATCTAGACACGGAGTTTGAAGCGCCAGAGAGTGAACTCGAATTGCAGTTGGCTGCAATTTGGAGTGAATTCTTGGGCTTTGACGAAATCGGTATTTTCGATAACTTGTTTGAGCTTGGTGGTGACTCACTGATAGCAATTCAAATGCTGGCAAAAGTGAAGCAGCAGTTCGCAGTTGAAGTTGAACCGGCAACTTTCTTTGAAGATCCGAATCTAGATAACCTGACCTTCCTAATTGAAGAGCAGTTACTGAACGAGTAACGCCGCCCTTTCTACCCTATCATTGAATTTTTTGGAGGCCATGGCGGCCTCGGCTTTATTTTTTTCATTTCCCAACGTCTAGCTGGCATCAAGGGCAAATTTACCAACACATCAAAATAATAAACGATGTACAAAACTCAGTCATAAAACTCATTTAAACAAATTAAAACAGCACCTTACTTTCATGTAGGCCGCGTAGTTTTGTGTCTGCCAGTAGGTAGAGAATGCCAAATAATTGCGATGTGGTGGAACGGAGAAACGTTGAACTCCATTTCACTCACTCAACCAGATTAGCAGTGCATAATAATCGAGATCCAGGTGGAATCAGCATGAGCGAGCAAAAGCGCAGAAGAAGACGCGAGCGCGGTGGCGCATTAACTGAAGAACAACAGCTAAAACTTAAAGCCAAATTGGCTGACAGTCAGGCCAGAGCGCAACAAAATCAGTTGGCAGTGCGTCAAGATAGAACGGCCAAAGTGCCTTTAACGCCCGCCCAGCAACGTCTTTGGACTGCGTGGCAATTGGACCCACAAGACAGCGTCTATAACTTGGCGGGCACGCTGACGTTTCAGGGGCAACTGAACAAGGCGTGGGTGCAAGCTGGCTTTGCGCACTTGGTTGCGAAACACGGGATCTTGAATAGCCGTTTCAGTGAAGAAGCAGGCACCACCGTACAGCAATTGCAAAACGACAATGCATTTACCTTTATCGATATACCAATGCAAAGTGATATAGCGCAGCAGGCGTTTGAAATTGCAGACAAACCCTTTGATTTAACGGCTGAGCCTTTGCTACGGGTGGCCTTATTAGAAGCCCAAGGCGAGTGTACCTTGCTGGTGGTGATGCATCATATCGTCACTGATGGCACATCGATGCAGCAGTTATTTAATGAATTTATTCAAGCGTATGCGCTGCTGCAATCTCAGCAAGATTTACCAGCAATTGAATCTAAAGCTGACTATTTAGATTATGCATTATGGTTGGCCAAGCAAGACCATTCAGAGTTATTGGCCAAGCAATTAACGGACTGGCAAGGCGCACTTGGGGATGATTTTGAACCACTGCGCTTGCCTGCGAATAGCTTGGCGAGACAAGGGGGTAACTACCCAATTAGTACGCAGTCCTTGGCGTTGCCAAACGCATTGTGGCAACAAGTGCAAGGGCTGACCAAGCAGCATCAAGTGACACCATATTTGGTGTTACTGAGCGCCTTTCAGTATCTATTACACCGTTATAGTGACCAAAACGATGTCAAAGTAGGGGTCCCAATTGCCAATCGCCACCATGCACAAACCCATGGTCTCATCGGCTTTTTTATTAATACCCAAGTGGTGCGACTAGAGGTTGCGCCAGAGGACTGTTTTGCTTCACTGTTGGAAAAAGCCAAAGCGTTTTCACAATTTGCACAGGCTAATCAAGACTTGCCGTTTGAGCACCTTTTGGATGCCATTAAACCTGAGCGTAGCACTGGCAGTCACCCACTTTTTCAGGTCATGTTTAACTACTTGAAACGTGATAAAGGTGCCATGGATGCTTGCAAGGCGTATCACTCAAAGATACCCAAGCGCTGCGCTTTTCGATGCCGTTTGATTTGCAATTAGATGTGATTGAAGAAGTCACGGGGGATACCACACTACATTTATACTTCGCCAACACACTTTACAGCGAAGCCTTTGCCGAACACTGTTTAGATGAACTCGCAGCTTTATTGTCTGCGGTGGCGAACAACCCTCAGTCGCCGTTGCAATACTTAGATTGGTATCCGCAGCAGCGTCAACAGTGCCTAGAAGCATTTTCCAAAGGTGCGGAGGCATTTCCATGGCAACGGTCCATTGCCGATATCATCAGTGAACAAGCCAAGCAAACACCGCAGCACAGTGCCCTGATATTCGCCGGTGAGCACCTGAGTTATGGAGAGTTTGAACAGCGCACCAATCAGTTGGCAAACTGGTTGATTGCCCAAGGTGTTGGCGCTGAAGACCAAGTAGGCGTGTATTTCGACCGCAGTTTCGAGATGGTGATAGCGTTGATTGGGGTGATGAAAAGTGGCGCGGCGTATGTGCCCCTTGACCCTAATTTACCGGCCGATCGGGTTGAATATATCGCACAAAATAGCACCTTCAAACTGGTACTGGGCAATCGCGAAAACAGTGGGTTTTCGGTACCTTATTATATGTGGGCGGCGCTTGAAGCGGCGCTTGCTGAGCAAAATGATGACTATCCAAATGTAACTATCTTGCCCGCGCAGGCCGCGTATGCGATTTACACGTCGGGCTCAACGGGCAAACCCAAAGGGGTGGTCAATAACCACCATGCTCTTTATAACCGCATTAGCTGGCAGGACCAAGCTTACCCAATTGACGCAACAGATCGTGTCTTGCAAAAAACGCCTTATGGGTTTGATGTGTCTGTTTGGGAGTTTTTCTGGCCATTGATGCGTGGTGCAACCTTGGTTGTGGCGGAACCAGAGATCCACAAAGAGCCGCGTGATTTGGCCGCGCTTATACAAGCACAGCAGGTGACTTTGCTGCACTTTGTCCCTTCGATGTTACAGGCCTTTATCAGTGAGCCTTTGGCGCAGCAATGTGACAGTATTAAACACATTATTTGTAGTGGTGAAGCGCTGCCTGCGGCCCTGCAAGCAGACACTTTGAAGTTGCTACCAGCGCTTGAGATCCACAACTTATATGGCCCGACAGAAGCGGCCATCGACGTCAGCTATTACGAATGTGATGGTCGCACCGATAAGGCTGTCCCCATCGGTAAACCGGTAGCGGGTTGTGAGTTGTGGGTGCTCGATCAACAGTTAAATCTCAGCCCGATTGGTGCCGTGGGTGAGTTATATATTGGTGGAATTGGCCTTGCGCGAGGTTATGCTAATCGTCCAGATCTGAGTGCTGAGCGTTTTGTGGCAAACCCATTTGCCAATGACGGTAGCCGCTTGTATCGCAGTGGAGATCTGGTGCGCTGGAGTGAATTGGGTGAGCTCGAATATTTAGGGCGAACCGACCATCAAGTTAAGATCCGAGGTTTACGCATTGAGTTGGGTGAAATCGAAACCCAGTTATTTGCCCAGCCGGGCGTAAAAGAAGCGGTGGTTGTGGCCATCTCTGGGCCCAATGGTGGCGCGCGTCTAGCCGCCTATGTGAGTGGCGAATCATTAGATGAAAGCCTGTTACATCAAGGACTCAGTGATGCGCTGCCGGATTACATGGTACCGAGTTCGATTAGGGTACTGGATGCTTTACCACTGAGCAGTAACGGTAAAGTGGATCGCAAAGCGCTACCTGAACCTAGTCTGCCAAATCAAACTGCCTATCAAGCACCGCAAGGTGAGCGCGAAGAGTTGCTGTGTCAAGCTTGGCAGCAGGTCCTTGGTCACAGTCAAATCGGTCGTGATGATAACTTTTTTGCCCTAGGCGGTGACTCGATTCTGAGTTTACAAATTGTGGCTGCAATGCGCCAGCATGGATTTGCCTTGAGTGCCAAGCAGGTGTTTGAAGCGCCAACCATTGCGCAATTGGCCAAAGAACTGAGTGAATTAAGTGACGCGGATAAGATCCCGCAGAATGTGAGTGGCGAAGTGCCCTTGTTACCCATTCAGCAAACATATTTTGCAAGGCAGCCCAAACACGTTAATCACTGGAACCAAGCGATCCGCCTAACACCGCCAGCAAGCATAGGATTAGCTGCGCTAACAGAAAGCGTGCAGGCTCTTATTGAACACCATGACGCTTTGCGGTTGCAATATCAGCAGCAGGGCGAATGGCTACAATCTTATCGTGACTATGATGAAGCGGATTACCGTGAAGTGGTGTGGTATCAGTCGACCACCGAGCAAGCGTTTGACAGCTACTGTTTGCAATTGGCGGAGCAAGCACAAGCGAGTTTAAACATCATGCGTGGTGATTCACTGCGCGTTGTCTATGTGCATAGTGAAACCCGCCAGCAGTTGCTGTTAATTGCCCACCATCTGGTCATTGACGGGGTATCTTGGCGTATTTTGGTGGATGATTTATTACAGGGGATTGCGCAGGCAGCAGCTGGTAAAGCGGTGACGTTTGCAGCCAAGAGCCACAGCTATCAATACTGGGCACAGCAATTACAAACATACCCCAGCGCCCACGAAGACGAATTTGCAATTTGGCAATCGCAGCATAGCGATGCGCTAGATTTACCGAATTTTGTTGCTGATGGTGATGACACCATGGACCGTGCACAAACACTCAATATCACACTCAGCGAGTCACAGACACACTCCCTATTAACGCAGGCGCAGCGTCCTTATCGCACACACATTGATGAGCTACTATTGGCGGGGTTAAGTGTGGCCTTGAAGCAATGGACGGGGGCTGATGACGCGCAGGTATTCCTTGAAGGGCATGGTCGTGAGCCGTGGCAGTCACAACTAGATTTAAGTCGCACGTTAGGCTGGTTTACGTCTCTATACCCCGTTAAGTTGGTTAGTTTTACGGATATTGCACAGACCATTATTCATACCAAAGAGCGTTTACGTGCACTGCCGAATAAAGGCATCGGTTACGGTGCTTTTAAATATTTTGGCAACGAGACGCAAAAGCAAGCGCTTTGTAGCACGCGCAAACCACAAATAGAGTTTAATTATTTAGGTCAGCTCGATGCCAATGGCAATGCGCAATTGGCGCAATGGCAAATGAGCACCGAGGGTGTTGGCCGTAGTATCGCCCCTGAAAACCCACTCAGTGCAGACATTGCCATCAATGGTGGTATCCAAAATGGCCAGTTGCAATTGGCCGTGACCTACAGCAGCGCATGCTTGCTACAGGCTGATATGGCCGAGTTTGCCCAATTGCTTGAACGAGCGTTTGGCGATATTATTGCGCATTGTCTCGAAGCCAACGTACGCTTAACGCCTGCTGATGTGCCACTGCTTGCCTTGTCTCAAGCAGAGCTGGATGCATTGCCTATCTCACAGCAGGACGTTACCAGTATTTATCCTCTTTCACCCATGCAGCAGGGTATGATGTTCCACACCATGGTGGAGCAAAGTGCCGCGTATCTCAATCAGCTGAGATTGGATATTAGTGGTCTTGATGTGTCGCGCTTTAAAGCGGCTTGGCAACTGGTTGTTGATCGTCATGAGGCATTGCGCAGTGGCTTTATGTCGGCGGCAATGCAGCCACTTCAGTATGTGGTTGAAGGCCACCAGATTGTATTTACCGAGCTTGATTGGCAAAGTGAACCAGCACAATCGACACATACCCTTGCCAAGTCACTGCTTGATAAAGGGTTTGCAGTTACAGAGCAAGTGGGGCTGATGTCTTTCACCTTAGTTCAGCAAGCGCCAGCACAGCATCACTTTATTTGGACCTATCACCATATGCTGCTAGATGGTTGGAGTAGCACGGCGGTGTTGGCTGAAGTCATGGCCGCTTACCAAGCGCAAACATTACCGGCACCTGGGGGTCAGTTTAAAGATTACTTAGCGTATTTGACGAACCAAGATGACGCCGCGGGAGACAGTTACTGGCAAAGTCGCCTTGAACAACTGGGTGATGCCTCTTATTTAACGCAGTTGCAAGTACGTGAACGCTTGGACGAGTCGCAGGGCTACGCGCAGCATACGTTGCAATTAAGCGAGCAACAAGCCGCGCAATTACAACGCTTTGCACAACAACAACAGCTCACGGTGAATACCGTTTTACAAGGTGCTTGGTCGTTGTTATTAGGGCGTATGCTGAACAAGTCAGCGGTTTGCTTTGGCGCGACGACATCTGGCCGCCCTGCAGACTTGGTTGGTAGCGATCGCACTGTGGGTCTATTTATTAATACCTTGCCGGTGATCAGCACGCTAGACGATGAACTGACAGTGGGGCAATGGCTCAAAGCTCGCCAGCAAGACAGTATGGCAAGTCGAGAGTTTGAACACACGCCTTTGTATCAAATTCAAAAACTGGCTGAAGGGCAAGTGGACTTTAACCAGCAAGGCTTGTTTGACAGTTTACTGATTTTCGAAAACTACCCAATCTCGGATACTTTGGGTGCCTCAGAATTAGGCGGCGCGCGCTTTAATTTAGTTGAAAACCGTGAAGAAACCAATTACCCGCTGACCGTGTTTGTCGAGACAGCACAAGGTTTAACCATTAACTTTGCTTATCAGAGCTGGCAGCTTAGTGCGGAGTTGGTGGCGCAATGTGCCAATAACTTAGCGTTGCTATTAGAGACAGTGCAAACGCAAGTAGATCAACCGCTTGGCCAGATCCAGTTGTTAGATAAACAGGCGCAAGCTGTACTTAACCAGTTGGGTCAGGGGCACAGCGAGGCGCTGCCTGACTTTGATGCATTGGCCCTATTCGAAACGCAGGCACAGCAATCACCACACATGATAGCGGTGCGCAACGAGCAAGGCGAATCACTTAACTATGAAGAGCTGAACCGCCGCGCGAATCAATTGGCGCAGGTGCTCATTCAAGCGGGGGTAGATATCGAAATGCCCGTCGCCATAAGCATGACTCGCGGCCTTGATATGATTGTGGCGATGCTCGCCATAGGCAAGGCGGGCGGCGTGTATGTTCCAATTGCTTTGGAGCTGCCAGAAGCGCGTCGCGATTATATTTGTGAACACAGCGGTGCAACGCTTGTCTTGACCAATACGGCTGCAACGTTTGGCAATTCAGTCAGGTGTTTAAATGTCTCAGAAATTGCACTAGATAATTATTCAGACAGCACGCCAGTCAAAGCACGTCATCATGCACAACTGGTGTATACCCTGTACACCTCAGGCTCTACCGGATTACCCAAAGGTGTGGCGATAAGCCATGGTAACCTACTCAATTTCTTGTTGGGCATGCAGCAACAATTGGGGTTATCTGAGGCGGTCAATGCACTGGCACTGACTTCCTTGTCGTTTGATATTTCCGGACTAGAAATTTACTTGCCGCTGATAAGCGGTGGTGCCGTGACCGTTGCCAATAATGCCACGACACTCACGCCTGAATTATTAGCACAGCAAGACCTACTGCAAGCGACTCCTGCGGGGTGGCGCAGCCTGTTGGCGCTTAATTTACTGACCGACGTGGTTGGCAAATTGGCATTGTGTGGTGGCGAAGCGCTGCCTGCGGAACTTGTGGCTGATTTAACCGCAACGGGTGTTGAACTTTGGAACATGTATGGGCCAACCGAAACAACCATTTGGTCGAGTTGTTATCGGGTTACGCAACCGCCAGTACACCTTGGCGCTGCAACGTTAAATACCCAGTTGTACGTGCTCGATAACCAGCTAAACCTATGCCCACACGGTGTCGCTGGGGAACTTTACATTGCAGGCGCGGGCTTGGCTCGTGGTTATTTAGCGCGACCTGAACTCAGCGCCGAGCGCTTTGTGGCCAACCCGTTTGCAACGGATGGTAGCCGTTTATATCGCACCGGAGACCTCGTGCGTTGGAATGAACACGGTCAGCTTGAGTATTTAGGTCGTTCCGACCATCAGGTGAAGATCCGTGGTTACCGTATCGAGCTCGGTGACATTGAAGCGCAGCTCTATCGCTGTGATGGCGTCGTTGAAGCCGTGGTGGTGGATGACAACAGCACTAGCAGCACACAATTGGTTGGCTATGTGTCGGGCGCAGCGCTAAATGGTGACGAACTAAAAAACCACATTGCGCAGTGGTTACCGGATTACATGGTGCCAGCACTGGTTATTGCACT
Source organism: Pseudoalteromonas luteoviolacea (assembly GCF_001696455.1). Classification (GTDB taxonomy): domain Bacteria; phylum Pseudomonadota; class Gammaproteobacteria; order Enterobacterales; family Alteromonadaceae; genus Pseudoalteromonas; species Pseudoalteromonas luteoviolacea_C. The sequence goes on along the minus strand of NZ_MAUJ01000010.1, from coordinate 85,605 downwards.
GGACGATATGCCACATAACAGCAATGGCAAGATTGACCGCAAAGCGCTGCCAAAACCGCAGTGGCAAGCTGACCAAGCATTTGAAGCGCCACAAACCGAGACGGAGTTACGCCTTGCAGCCATTTGGCAGTCTGTATTAGGTGCAGAAAAAGTTGGCCGTGGTGATAATTTCTTTGCCCTTGGGGGAGATTCAATCAAGGCATTGAGTGTTGCCAGTCAAAGCCAGAGCAATGGGTTAAACTTTGAAATTGCGCAGCTATTTAGCACTGAAGATCTCGCGCAATTGGCTTCACTGATTGATGGCAACAGCGCAACTAATCGCGTAGCGCTGGCACGTGATGCTGACACTTACACTGGGTTATCGTTTGCCGAACAACGTCAGTGGTTCTTATGGAAGCTCTCGCCTCAGAGTAGTGCATATCATATTAAGGGCGCGTTGATGTTGGATGGAGAGCTCAACACCCACGCATTGCAGCAGGCATTGGATTACGTCAAAAACAGTCATGATGCGCTGCGCACTGTGTATGTGGAAGACCGAGATGCGCAGGTATCTCAGTATATTGCCACTGAAAGTGCGTGTATTTATCAAGAGTTTGATGCATCCGAGGGCGCAGAGAGTCGCACGTGGCGAGCAAACTTTGTCGCTCAGCCGTTTGTATTGACTGAGGGCAACCTGTTTAGAGTCGGGCTTATCAAGCACAGTGACACGCGCCATGAGCTGGTGGTCGTTATGCACCATATTATCTCCGATGCGTGGTCACTACAGATCATTATTAATGATTTTGCCAAGGCGTATGGTCAAGCACAGGCGAGCGCATTGCTCTTGGCTGACACCGCAAAAATACGTTACAGCGATTACGCCAAGTGGCAACGCGCATGGTTGAATGACGAGGTGAAAGCCCAGCAGTTAGCTTATTGGCATGGCGTCATCGGGGATGACTTATCCGCACTGCGCCTGCCCAGTGATTTAAATTCTGAGCAAAGTACTTATCAAGCCATAACGGAGCAAGTGCAGCTTGATGCGCAATTAAAAGCGGCTTTAGTGGACTTTGCTAAAGCGAATAATACGAGCTTATTTAATGTCTTGATGGCTGCGCTCAAGGTGTTACTGCATCGCTACAGTGGCCAGTCTACGATCCGCGTTGGGATGCCAATCGCCAATCGCCATACCGCAGGTACTGAATCTTTAGTGGGCTTTTTCGTTAATACCCAAGTGATCACCACGCAAATAAGCGGTGATACGTTATTGAGTGAAGTGCTCGCGCAGGTCAAAACCCATATGTTAGGCGCACAAGCGCACCAAGATTTACCCTTTGAGCAGCTGTTAGACAGCTTAGATCTAGACCGAGATCTCGCACAACCGTTATTTCAAGTGATGATTAACCACCAGCGTGTGGACGGCGATGCTCTGCTTAAATTACCCGATCTGGATGTGAGCCCAGTGACCATTGATGCCAGCGAAGCGCAGTTTGAACTCGTACTAAACTGTTATGAAGACAGCCATGGCCTGACGAATATTGAATTTGAATTTGCCAAAGAACGCTTCAGTAAAGCGCGTCGTGTAGAGCTGGCAAGCGCGCTTGGCACACTATTAACCGCTTTAGTGAACGCACAGGCTCAGCGCGTTGCAGACTTGCAATTACTTCCTGATGCAACGCAAGCGCAATTACATGTGCTTGGTCAAGGTCAAGCGCATCCACCAGCCCCATTAGTGACAGCGCAACTGGGCGAAATTGCGACGCAGTATCCGCACCATATCGCGTTGAAATTTGCGGACACTGAGCTCAATTACCAGCAATTGACTGTGCAGAGCAACCGTGTGGCACATTATCTTTGCGCACAGCAACATACAGTGGTAGCGGTACGCTTCGCGCGTGGCACGGACATGGTCGTTGCTGCGCTGGCAGTACTAAAATCAGGTGCGACCTATGTGCCAGTTGATCCGAGCCTACCCATCGAACGTCAGCACTTTATTATCCAACAAAGTGGCGCAAGTCTGGTGCTCAGTGATGACACGAATACCCAGTTGCAAGGTACTCAGATTCAGCGCCTAGAGGACGGCTTAGTGGCTGACTATCCTGCTACTCCACTAAATCAAGTGATTCAACCTCTGCAGCTGGCGTATATGATCTTTACTTCCGGTTCGACGGGGCTACCAAAAGGAGTGGGCGTGTCTCATCAAGCCTTGGCAGATCATTGCCACGCGATGCAGCAGACCTACCAGTATCAGCATCATGATCATGCGTTATTATTTGCTTCGATGGGCTTTGACGCCGCGCTAGAACAGTTACTTATGCCGCTTTTGAGCGGTGCGCAACTGAGTGTGGTGGACCCCAAGGCACTCAGTCCCGATGCATTGGTTGAATACGCCGCCACATCGGGTGTTACTGTTGTGGACCTGCCGCCAGCGTATTTACGTCATGTATCAACATTGAACTCGGTGCGTTTGTGTATCGTTGGCGGCGAAGGCTGGCACCAGGGGGACTTTAAGTTAGCACAGCAAAGCCTGCCTCAGGCACAGTTTGTCAATGCTTATGGTCCAACCGAAGCAGTCGTAACCCCAACGTTGTGGATAGGCGATGCACAGTCACAAGTGGCTGGTCGCTACGTTCCGATCGGGTTGCCTGTGGGTAACCGCCAAGTTTACGTGTTGGACGAGGCTCTTAATCTGCTGCCAAAAGGCGCAACTGGTGAGCTGTATATCGGTGGCAGTTGTCTTGCCGAGGGTTACGTTGGCCAGCCAGAATTAACGGCCGAGCGCTTTGTGGCCAACCCATTTGGCGACCAAGGCGGACGTTTGTACCGTACGGGTGATTTGGTGCGTTGGAACGAAGACGACCAATTAGAATATCTTGGTCGTGTGGATGATCAGATCAAAATACGTGGTCATCGTATTGAGTTGGGTGAAATCGAAGCGCAATTCAGTGCACTCGCTGGTGTAGAGCAAGCCATTGTTGCGGTTCAAAACACCAAGGCACAGCCTGTTTTAGTGGCGTATGCGGTCACTAAACTCAGTGCGCATGACGTGCAGGCGCAACTGCGTGAAATCTTGCCCGAGTACATGATACCGCAAGCCATTGAAATCATGGCACAGCTGCCACTTAACCAAAATGGTAAGGTGGACCGTAAACGCTTGCCTGAGGTGGACTTGGCGGATAACGCCAGCGACTATGTTGCGCCACAAGGCGAACTCGAGCTGCAAATTGCGCAAGTTTGGCAGTCGTTATTGCAGGTTGAACAGGTGGGACGTCACGACAACTTCTTTGCCCTTGGGGGAGATTCGATAACGGCACTGCGCTTGGTACCACGTATCAATGAACTCGGCGAGTACGGTATCGCAGTGAAAGATATCTTCAGCGCACCAGATTTGGCGGCTTTGGCCCAGTTAACTTCGCAGTCTGAGCAGGGGCCTACCCGTTTAGCACTGGTGCCAGTCGCACGCACGGAGTTGATGCCAGTGTCAGCGGCGCAGCAAAGTTTGTGGCTAACAGACCGAATGAGTGATGCTGCGGATAAAGCGGCGTATAACATCGCGGGGGGCGTATCTCTACGTGGTAAATTAGAGATTCAGGCTCTTGAGCTGGCATTTAACCAGCTACTTGTTCGCCATGAGGTGCTGCGTACTCGCTTTGTGAATGTTGAGGGCGAGCCGCGCAGTGAAGTGCTTGAAAATGTACATGTTGACATTGCGATTGAGCAGGTAGAATGTGCGCAAGCGGCCATGCAAATGCGCCGCGACTTTGAGCAGCTGGGTTTTGATTTAAATACCGCACCACTAATGCGCGCTAAAGTGCTGCAACTGGGCGCTGATAGTTATCAATTATTGGTGAGTATGCATCACATCGTCAGTGATGGCTGGTCGATTGCCAACTTGGTACACGAACTCGGTGTCTTTTATGCTGAGCAGCGCGGTGACCACAGTTTGGTTGAAGCGATGGTACCGTTAGATGTGCAGTATACGGACTATGCGCACTGGCAAAACGCGCGCTTAGCATCCGAAGAGGGGCCCCAAAACTCCTCATTCTGGCAGCAACAGCTTGAGTCGGCACCGCAGGTCACCACGTTACCACTGCACTTCCCACGCCCTGAGAAACCGAGCAGCCAAGGCGAGCAGATGCACTTTGACATCCATGCCGACACGGCAACGCAGTTGCAAGCATTGAGCGAGGCGCATCAGGTTTCCTTATTTGCATTGTTAAAAGCCAGTTATATGGCATTTTTGAGCCAGCAAACGGGGCAGCAAGACTTAGTGGTTGGCACACCCATGGCAGGTAGAGAAACGCTTTCGCTGGAGCCATTAATTGGCTATTTCATCAAGGTGATGCCACTGCGTATTAAAGTCAGTGCAGATGATTGCCTTATCAGTTTGGCAAAGCAGGTTCAACAGCAATTTTTGGCGGTGCAAGATCACCAGCTGCTAACGCTGGAGCGCATCATGCAATTGGTGGATACGCCGCGCCAAGCGGGTACCTCGCCAATCTTCCAGCAGTTGTTTGTGATGCAAAATACACCGCAACCACGCTGGCCTGTTGAAGGTATGGAAATCACAGAGCTGCCAAGTGGTGAAGTGAGCAGTAAGTTTGACTCAGGCATATTCATTGAGCCAAGTGAGTCTGGACTCAGTGGCAATCTGGTATTTAAAACAGATCTCTACCTGAAAGATAAAATGACGACTTTGGTCACTCAGTGGTTGAGCCTGTTGGATACCTTGGCAGCCCATCCTGAGCAAGCCTTGCCAAAACCCAAGCGCAGTAGTGGCGCTAAAAAACGCAAGTCTGCCAAGTTTGGTAAATTAAAAAAGTAAGCTGATTTTTAATGTTAACCCAAAGCCAAGGTCGCTATGTGATCTTGGCTTTTTCATTTTCTTGCCAGCAGCTTGGCGGGTAAAGCTACATTCTTGCGTGTTTTCCTTAAAAAAAAACCTACCTTGCTCGTCATTAAAAGACATCCCTAGATTGTGGGCAAACAACGCCCAATGCATGGTGCTGTGAAACGCACTGCTTATGCCAATGTGATTGGCTGCAAACGCCTAGGGGAAGCACATTATTGGTTAATTCATAATGGGCTGTTTGGATGCAACCCTGTGTGCCAAATGGCTCCAACTTTACTGCAAGAGACATTTGGCATGATGCAAAAGTATATTGATGCATATCCGCAGGGCCTTGGCCTGAGTGTTCAACAAAAACAACACGTATCAACACATGAGCACAGTACACTCGCGGTACATAGTGTATTGGTGCCGATAGCATCAGATTTAAGCAAGTCAGTGATAAGTCAGCGAGCAACAGCGATTGCTCAGCAGCAGCTGATATTGCAGTTTGCGTTTGTGCAAATCGAGGGGCAAGACGACATTCATCAGATGCCTGTCGAATCGGCGACACCTGTTTGTGAAGCACTAGACAGTACTGCGGATTTAACGGCGGTAGAACGCGCAAAGTTAATCCCCATATCTTTAAATGCGGCGCAGGGACACAATATTCAATTAACTCACTTTGAGGCACAGCAACACACCTACTTATTGGTCCACGCCAATGCGCTGGCCTTAGATATTGCCAGTGTTTATGACTATATTAATGGATTAGTGCATGGCACTGAGTGTGATGACGATGTGGTTCAATACCCTGACTTTTTAGCCTGGGTGAAAGAGACCAATTCTGTGCCAGAAGCGGCCCAAGGGGCGGCTTACTGGCAGCAAGTGGGCAATCAATTACAACAGCTTGATAAGCACTTTCACTTACCTTATCGCAAAGCGCCGGAGGTTAGTGATAGGCAAGCTCAGCAAAGTCAGGTGAGCACCTTGGACTCATCGTTATTGCAGCGCATTGATAATCTTGCCGAGCAACTTGAACTAGACAGTGATGTTATATTACAGGCGGCGTGGTGGTTATTGCTTGCCAGGATCAGCCAAAATAAGGGCTTTGTTGGTGGTCTTGGCTACGATGCCAGACAAATCAGCGAAGAGCTTGAAGGGGCACTGGGTGTGTATCAATTACATTTACCACTGGCCATTGAAGTGAGCCCCACACAAACGCTCAGTGCTTGGTTAAATCACTTTGATTTTCAAAATGAGCAGCATGTTGAATGGGCTGAGTCCTTTGCAGGTAATGGCCAGTATGGATTAAACACCGCACCGCGCTGTCTGATGCAGGTATGGCATGGTGAAGCGCAGGGGCAGCTACTGCGTTTAGATGATAGCAGTGAGCTGCATTTGATGTGTGTGTTGCAAGAAGATGAGGCGGTACTCACACTGCATTATGATAGCCAAGCCTACAGTGCGGATGCCGTACAGGCACTGCTTGCGCAATATCAACACCTGTTGATGCAATTAGATAACCAGCTTCATACGCCAATTGGTGCATTGCCCATTGCCACTGAGCAAGAGCAACAGCGCCACTTGGGACTCAACCGCCCAGCCACTGATGTGCCTTTGCTGTTTGATAAAATGACGCAGTTTGCACAGCAAAATGATGTATTGGCACTGACCGATGGCCAGCAAAGCCTTGATTACGCAGCACTGAACAATCGTTTGCTGCGCATTGCTCAGGTACTGAAAAATAAGGGGGTGGTGAGTAATGACATCGTCACTGTGGCTTTACCGCGTAGCTTTGAGCAAGTCTTGGTGATTTTAGCCATTCAACGTTTGGGCGCGGCATACTGTCCTGTTGATCCGGTGTGGCCTGAAGCGCGCCAAGCGCAAATCATCTCTGCGGCGAGCGCTTCGTGTCATATTGGCGAGCAAAGTTATGACCATGTATTGGGCTTAGCGGCGCTACTCAGTGAGGCTGAACAACTCACTACAGTGGAAACCATTGCGCTACCTAATGCGCAGCAAGCGGCGTATGTGTTGTTTACTTCAGGCTCGACGGGCACCCCCAAAGGCGTGGTGATTGAACATGGCCAATTGGCGCATTATTGTTTTGGTTCTAGTGAGGCACTTAATTTGGGGGCTGAGCGCTATGGTTTGACTTCAACCGTGGCGGCGGACATTGGTAACACCTGTTTGTTTAACGCTTTTTATAATGGTGGCAGCCTCATCGTTGCGCCTGAACAAGCAGTTAGAGAAGGGCAGGCCTTTGCGCAATTTATCACGGCACATCAGATTGAGGTGGTGAAAATTGTGCCTTCACATCTGCAAGCATTATTGGAAGCTGAGCCCAAAGCGCTGCCGCACAAATTAATTTTGGGTGGAGAGGCGAGTGCGCCGACTTTGCTACAAAAAATTCATCAGCTTAGCCCAAGCACACAAGTTTTTAATCACTATGGTCCAACCGAGGCGACCGTCGGAGTGCTGTCTCACCAATATCATGACTTAACCAGTTATGCAGGCACCGTTGCCAAGTTGAGCAAAGCGTTTGCAGGTACCTCGATTTATATTCTGAACGAGCAAGGGGTGCTCTGTGCGATGGGGGAACAAGGTGAGCTACATATTGCTGGCACACAGCTGGCTCGTGGTTACCTTGGTAAAGGTGAGCATGAAGGCTTTATTACTGACAGTCCGTGGGCACCGCGCTTATATCCTACAGGCGACGTTGCCAGATATATGCCCGATGGCAGTATAAGCTTATCTGGCCGTAAGGATGATCAGGTGCAGATTCGCGGTTTCCGTGTTGAGCCCAATGATGTTGCCGCTGCCGTGAGCCGCTGCCTTACTTCGGTAGGCTGTTATGTCACGGCGCATAAAGTGGCTGGTCAAACCGCGCTAGTGGCTTATTTAACAGGATTCAGTTATCAAGGTGACGCCACTGTCGGCCTATTGACAGGGGATGTGAACCAATACCTTCAAACCAGTTTACGTGCACAGTTACCTGAAGCCATGGTGCCACAGTTTTTTGTGGCGCTTGAACAGTTGCCTCTGCTGGCGAATGGTAAGGTTGATCGCAGCCAGTTGCCTGACGTTACAAAGTTACAAATTCACCATTATGTTGCGCCTAGCACGCAATTAGAGACATGGTTGGCGGATGCGCTGGCAAATATTCTTGAGCTGGACAAAGTCAGTTGTGATGCGAGCTTCTTTGACCTTGGCGGTCATTCTTTAGCCGCCATTAAACTGGTGACGCGCATTAAGCAGCAGCTGCTCATGGATGTTGAGCCAACCCTCGTGTTTGACAACGCCACCATAGTGAAATTTGCAGCGGCTTTGAGCACACAGCATAGCAATCCGCAAAAATTAGAAAAAATCGCCATGACGCAATTAAAACTGGCAACACTGTCGCCCGAGCAGCGCAAAGCGCTGCAGCAAAAGCTCGGCTTGGGCAGCTAATACACGTAATCCATTCAACTTTGTATATGGGAGTCGGCGACTCCCTTTTCCTTTTTTCGAGATACACATGAACAACGACGATATTCTTGATGTGCTTGCAGATGAACTGGACCTTGAATTACTTGGTGAGCTGCTCGCTGAGCACCCAGAGACTGACAATCAGATCCCGAAACACCCAGACACTTTTGGCAACTTGTCTTTTCAACAGCAAAGGTTGTGGTTACAACAGCAATTAACGCCAGAGTCGATTTCATACAATGTCCCTCGTGCATTTTACATCGAGACGCCTTTGGACATCGACAAACTGCAAGCGGCGCTAAATACCTTGGTAAATACCCATCAGGCGCTGGCGACGCGCTTTAGCAATGACAATGCACCGCAACAGTATTTGGTTGAGAATACGCAAGTGCCATTGTCAATATTGACGTTAGATACATCGTTGCAAGCATGTTCTGCGGCCGATGTCTTGGGTTCGAATACCGTGACGACGTGGTTTGCCCAGCCGTTTGACTTGCGCTGTGCGCCGTTAATGCGCGCCGCTTGGATGGTTTACGGCAAAGGCGGGATTTTACTGTTAGACAACCATCATATTGCCAGTGACGGGTGGTCTTTGAATTTGATTTTAAGAGACTTAGTGCGGGCCTATTTTGGTGAGCCACTGTTACCTACAGGGTTGCGATATTTAGATTACGCCCAGTGGCAGCGTGATGCCCTTGAGTCTGAAATGGGACAACAAGCGTGTTTGTATTGGCAAAGCTATGTGAATTTTGAGCCTCAACATCTTGCGCTACCAAAAGCAGAAAAAATGGGTGATGAGCGTTATGCCGTGGTGGCAAAATCGCCGTTATCTGCCCAGCAAACCCGCGCATTGAGACAGCTCAGTCAGCAACATAACCTGACGGTTTCATCGTTAACCATGGCGCTGTATCAGATAGTTTTATCTCGCTTTAGTGACGCACAGCAGTTTTTATTGGGTGTGCCGACAGCCGCTAGAAATCATCCGGATATTAGCGAGATTGTTGGCTTTTTTGTCAACACGCAGCTGTATAAAAATGAGGCATTGCCCGAGCGCACCTTGGTGGAGGTTGCCAAAGCTGTACAGCAGCATACGCTGACGGTGATTGAGCATCAGCTTATCCCTTATGAGTGGTTGGCCAGAGAGCTTGGCTGGCAGCAAATGGGTGAGCAAAGTCATTTCCAAGCCATGTACAACTTTTCAGAGTACAAGCCCAGCAGTGATGGACCTATGCCACTGCCACTGACGCCCATTGTGGTCGACATGTTTGAAGCCAAGTTCCCGCTTTCATTAGAAGTGATTGAGCAAGCTGATACCTTATTGATCCAATTTGAAGGCGATCCAAAATACTATGACCTGCCAGTGTTAGAGCGCTTATTGGCATCCTTTGTTGCATTTGCCTCCAAGTTAACCAGCGCGCCAGATGTGGCACTTGGGAATGTGTCTGTAAACGCTATACCAGAAAAGGCAGAGCAAGTTGCGCCAGCCGTGGATTATTTGTCTTTATTGGCGCAGAACTTTGTCACACATCAGGAACACATTGCCGCATCTGATTTGCAAGGCACTTCATTGACATATGCACAGCTTGATATGCGTAGCGCGCAATTGGCCAATTACCTGTTGGCTGAGGGCTTGCAAAGCGAGCAAAAAGTGGCGCTGATGTATGAGCGTGATGTGGATATGCTGGTGGCCATGTTGGCAGTACTGCGCGCAGGTGGTGCTTATGTCCCTGTAGATCCCAAGTTACCGCAATCACGCATTGAGTATATCCTCTCGCACAGTGGCTCACAGTTGGTGCTGCATAACCTCGCAGCACCGGTGAAAACAGAGATCAATCAATGCAATACCGCGACGTTATCTTTGCAAGGTTATGAGAATGCGGCCCCGAGTGTCACTATCCACCCTGCGCAATTGGCGTATGTGATTTATACCTCGGGCTCAACTGGCAAGCCAAAAGGGGTGGCCATTAGCCACCAAAACCTCAGTAACTTTTTAGCAGCCATGCAGAACAAATTTGCTCTGCAACGTGAAGATACGGTGCTGGCGCTGACGTCTTTGTCGTTTGATATTTCTGGTCTTGAATTACATTTGCCCTTGTATGTAGGCGCGAAGGTACTGATTGCTCAGCAGCAAAGCCAGCTTAGTACTGCTCTTTTGACGGATGTCTCTGTGATTCAAGCCACGCCAGCGGGATGGCGTGCCTTGCTGGCGCAGAACTTAATTGAAAAACCAATACTGGGCCTGTGTGGGGGGGAAGCACTCCCTGCTGAATTGGCTGCCGAGTTACTCGATAAGCAAGTCACCCTTTGGAACATGTACGGACCGACGGAAACCACCATTTGGTCTTCTTGTCAGCAGGTTGTGACGCCCCATATTCACCTTGGTGAAACCGTACGTGCGAATCAATTTTATGTTTTGGACGGCGCGTTAAATTCAGTGCCAAATGGCGTTGCAGGTGAGTTATATATTGCGGGTGATGGTCTCGCCCGTGGTTATTTAAATCGTCCTGAACTCAGTGCTGAGCGCTTTATTGCCAACCCCTTTTGTCACGCGGGCAGCCGCTTGTATCGCACCGGGGATTTAGTGAAGTACAACCACGCAGGTCAGTTGGAATATTTGGGACGTACCGACCATCAGGTGAAAATTCGTGGCTTTAGAATCGAGCTAGGTGAAATTGAAGCACACTTTTACCAACAGTCAGATGTGGCTGAAGCCGTGGTAATCGCGGAAGAGTTACCAACCGGCACGCGTTTGGTGGCTTATGTGGCTGGGCATGGACTGGAAAGCAGTACACTACAAGCACAACTAGCAGCGCAATTGCCACATTACATGGTGCCAAGTGTGATCATGGTATTGGATAAGTTGCCACTGAATAACTCAGGCAAAATCGATAGACATGCTTTGCCAAAAGCACAAGATGGCCAAAGTGAAGACTATGTTGAGCCTGCAAATGAGCAAGAGCAGCAATTGGCCGAGATTTGGCAAACCGTCCTTAAGACCTCACCGATTGGCCGTGAAGATGATTTCTTTACCTTGGGTGGCGACTCCATTAGCGCACTGCAATTGGCCAGTCGCATCAGTGAGACACTCGAGTGCAACTGCACAGTAAAAGATGTGTTTGATGCACCCAATGTCGCCGCTTTAGCCACGTTATTAAGCAAAGCAGACAGTACTCAGCGACCTCAGCTGGTCAAAGTCGCAGCTCAGCCGAGTTATGAATTAGCACCAGCACAGCTGAGCTTGTGGTTATCGGATCAACTGGTAAAAGCGCAAGACAAGCACGCGTTTAATATCTCAGGTGCGGTCACCTTGCGTGGCGCGCTGGATGTTGACCTGCTACAGCAAGCGTTTGACTTAGTGATTGCACGCCATGCCTCGTTGCGCATGCGCTTTGTTGAGCACTTGGGTGAAGCCAGTATGCAAGTCAGTGAGCAGCTTGATTTTAAACTGGCGGTGGAGGTACTGACGGATTTAAATGAAGGCGAGCGCACAGCGCAAAGCCAGCAACTGCAGCGCGACTTTGAAAATCAGCCATTTGATTTGACAAAAGCGCCGTTGCTGCGCGCCATGCTCATTCAGCTTGGACAAAGCGAGTATCAATTGTCGGTCAGTACGCATCATATAATTTCCGATGGCTGGTCGATGAGTGTATTGATTGGCGACTTGGCGACGGCATATCAGGCGCTTGCGAGTCAGCAGCCACCAAGTTGGTCGCCATTACAGTTTGACTATGTGGATTATGCCAGCTGGCAGCAAACGCTACTCAGTGGTGAGTCCGGGGACGCGCTGAGAGCTTATTGGCGCGACCATTTAGCCGCGGCACCGGCAAACAGTGCATTGCCAAATCACTACCCACGCCCTGCGCAATTGAGTAATGAAGGGGGGTTAGTGGTTGGCGCATTTGACGCAGATCAAACCAAGCGCTTAAAAGCCTTTGCCAGTGAACAACAAATATCACTCAATGCCTTGCTTTTATCTGGTTATTTCTTGTTCTTACATGCCATCAACGATAAGCCTGATGTGGTGGTTGGCAGTGACTTTGCAGGACGTGATAACCCTGCGCTGGAAGCCTTGATTGGCTTTTTTGTGCGGGTATTACCACAGCGTAGTCAGCTTGATGAAAATTCTTTAATTATTGATTTTATTAAACAAACACAGGATTTGTCACTGCAGGTGATGGCCCATCAAGCGCTGGGCTTGGAGTCATTGACTGAATTAGTGGATGCCCCAAGGTTGAACAATATTCAACCATTAGTACAGCAGTTGTTTGTCATGCAAAACACCCCGCAGCAGCAGTGGATGATGGATGACATTAGTCTTGAACCTGCCGATAGCCTCAGTGCGATTAGCAGTAAATTTGACAGTGCGCTTTTCGTCATTGAGGCGGATGAGTTGCAATGCCAATGGGTGTTTAGAAAACAACTTTACAACCCAGAGAGTATGCAGCAATGGTTGGGGCGTTGGCAGCAATGCGTATTGCAACTCATGGAGATGAGCGAACAGCCTGTTCGCAATGTAATTTCGCCAATGATTCAGGAATTTAAAACTATGCAAAAAGCCGCCCGCGGAAATTCATTTTCAGGATTGAAGAAAGGTCTTAAAAAACGTGCGAAGGCACCTGCCACGCCGATTAAAACGTATTTTTTACCAGACACTGAGCAGTTTCCCATTCTCGTAGAGCCGACGTCCCCTGATCTTGACCCAATTAACTGGGCAAGCAATAACCGTGATGTGATCGACGGTTATTTAAAACAGTACGGTGGCATTATTTTTAGAAACTTTGCACTGCAATCACCTCAGGAATTTGAGTCATTTGCAGATGCAATTCAGCCTGGTTTATATGGCCAATATGGCGACTTGCCGAAAAAAGAAGGTGGTAAGAAAACCTATAAGTCGACGCCTTACCCTGAGCGTCAGATGATCTTGTATCACAACGAGAGCTCTCACCTAGACAAGTGGCCGCGCAAGCAATGGTTCTTCTGTGAGTTGCCATCTGTGGTTGGCGGTGCGACGCCGATTGTGGATTGTCGCCGTATGCTCAAAGAGTTACCACAAGAGCTGGTGGAAAAAATTAAAGAAAAAGAGCTGCTCTATGTGCGTAACTTTATTCCAAATCTTGATGTTGCTTGGCAGGACTTTTACAAAACCGACGATAAAGCGGAAGTAGAAGCAAGGCTGACAGCCAGCAATACCGAGTTCCGTTGGCTAGATAATGGTGGCTTGCAAACCCGCACTAAAACCCATGGCGTGATTAAGCACCATTTAACGGGCGAAGCGTCTTTCTTTAATCAGGTACAGCTGCACCACGAGTCTTGTTTAGAAGAGAGCGTGCGCAAAGACTTAATCGAAATGGTTGGCCACGAGTACTTACCTCGCAATGTGTTCTTTGGTGATGGTACGCCGATAAGCTATGAAGAAATGACCCTGATTGGTGAAGCTTATGAGCGTTGTGCGGTGCGATTTGCTTGGCAAAAGGGCGACGTGGTGATGCTCGATAACATGTTGGCAGCCCATGCGCGTGACCCTTATGAAGAACCGAGAAAAATCGTCGTTGCGATGGGCGATATGGTATCTCAACAACAATTGGCTGAGGCCAATACAGCACAAGCAGAGCAGGAGTGCCTAGCATGATCACAGAGTACATCGAAGAATATCAGCAAGGTGTTGTACTGACCGCAAACCAGCAGCGCTTTGTGAAGGGGGATGAAAATACCTCAACGTTAGTGCAGCTATTGGTACCTTGTTCAACGAGTTTACAAGAGATCCAGCGCTATGGAGATGAACTGGTGCAATCTCATTTAAGTTTGGCTTCAAACTATCAACAAGTTGAGGGCTATAAAGGGTTGCGTGCCGTGCCCAGCTTTGATGCCAAAATAAAGGTGGATAGCATTGAATGGACAAAAGTTGGCGTGCCAAGTCTGGCACAGCTGGCGGTGGTTTCGCCTGTTGAGATTGCACCTAATGTGGGTTGCAATTTACAGCTGACACTAGTTCAAACACCAGAACAAAGTTATTTAGCACTTCGTGGTTTTGCAGGTGCTGTGGACTTACCATCACTGGAAATCATCGCGGCCATCATTGGTGGCCAACCGGATGATGAAGAAGCACTGCAATTTCCGGATTTTGTCGCTTGGCAGCAAGAAATGTTGCAAGACGAGGATGGTTTAGCTGGCCAAGTGTACTGGCAAAACTATTTAACAGGGGATATCCCTGCGCCATTGCAACTGCCATACAATATGGGCACGGTCAGTGAAGGTGAGCGAAGCTATACGCAAGTGCAAAATGAGATTGATGCTGCGCTATGGCAAGGCGTTACGCAGTTTGCAGAAACATTGGAGACATCGCCGCAGAACATTGCACAATATGCATGGTGGTGGTTGATGGCGCGTTTGGCAACGACACCGCGCTTTTTGACCGCACTGCATTACGATCCCCGCCTTGAAGACGAAGCGTTTGAAGGCGCATTGGGTCGATACGCGAAAAGCTTACCGCTTATCGTTGAATATCAACCTGCACAGAGCTTGCACGGTTGGTTAGGTGCGCTAAACGAGCAGTGTGAAAATCATCGTCAGGTAGCGCAAAGTATTTCTTTGGCGCAGCTCAATACTGCACTCAATACGACGGATGCAGTAGTGCCGCTGCACAGCGCGCAGCCTGATTGGCAGGTGAGTCAGCATCAGGCGCTCAACTTAGCGGTATCTCAGCAGGGCACATTGACATTAAATTACTGTCAAAACAGTTTTTCTGCTGCCGCGGTAAGTAGTTTGTTGGCGCAACTGGCTCAGGTACTGCGCGTTATTCAATCTGCAGAGGTGCATACTCAATCTTCAGATATCAGCATATTAAGTGACGTACATAAATCACAGCTTTTGGCCATCAGTGGTGCTCAATTGGCCACCCCAGCTGAAACGGTGATCAAACGTGTTGCAGGTTTTGCCAGCTCAGGTGCCGATACTGTGGCACTCTCAGATGCAAACAGCACGCTCACTTATGGCCAGTTATGGCAACAAGTTGAACGCACAGCGCAGGGATTAAGGGCCAGACAACCAGACTCAACACAGCCAGTATTACTCCTGTTACCACGAAGCACAGATTTAATCGTGGCGATGCTTGCCAGTATGCGCGCGGGATTTGGCTTTGTGCCATTAGATCCAAGCTGGCCGCAGACACGTGTCGACAAGGTCGTTGCTCAATTTGATAATGCCATCATGATAGCGCAGTCAGTGCAAACGGGTGTGACATTATCAGCATTGCAGGCCGAGAGTGATGTGGCGTTGCCAACACTTGCATCATTAGAAACTAGCCTAGCCTATAGCATTTTTACTTCGGGCTCGACGGGCACACCAAAGGGCGTACGTATCGGCCAGCAGCAGTTGAGTGCGTATTGTGCAGCTTCTTGTGAAGCACTGGGTTTGTCTGAGCAGAATAACTTTGCACTGACAGCGACCGTGGCGGCAGACTTGGGGTATACCTGCTTATTTAATGCTTTGTATCTTGGTAAACGACTATGTATTGCCAGTGAAAAGCAAAGTATGGACAGCACAGAGTTTGGGGCGTTTTTATCTGAGTATCAGATTGACTGCATTAAAATCGTGCCTTCTCACCTGCAGGCGCTTTGCGACCTTAAAGCACTGCCTTATTTCCCGCAAAAAATTGTGCTTGGTGGTGAAGCGTGTCCAAACACCTTCTTGCGTTCACTGCAGCAGTGGGCACCGCACAGCGAAATTTATAATCATTATGGACCTAGTGAAGCCACCATCGGGGTGATGTGTCATCGCTATGAGACAGGCGACGGCGGTGTGGCTAAGCTCAGTCAGGTCTTTGCCGGTACATCTACTTATGTGCTTAACCAAGCAGGAGAACTGTGTAGCTATGGTGAAGTAGGCGAGTTATTTATCGCTGGTGCGCAGTTGAGCGACGGCTATTTGGGTCAGCCAGAGCACGCTGCTTTTATGGTACATAGTGCATTGAATCAACGTGTATACGCCACAGGTGATCTGGCGCGTTATATGCCGGACAACTCGGTGATGATTTTAGGGCGCAAAGACGATCAAGTGAAAGTACGTGGCTTTAGGATTGAGCTAGGAGAAGTCGCGGCGTGTATTGAGCAAATAGACAGTATTGAACATGCACTCGTGGTTGCAGACCAAGTGGATGGACAAGTGCGCTTAAATGCCTATTTGATTGCCAATCAGTATGAAGATGGGACATTAGACAGTGAGGCGACCCAAGCGCTGCAAAGTGCTTTGTCGCTTAGTTTACCTGAGGCGATGATCCCCTCTGCGTTTATGGCGGTGGCACAGTGGCCACGATTGGGTAATGGTAAAGTTGATCGCAAGGCACTGCCTGTATTTACGAGTCAGACACAGGCTTATGAAGCGCCGCAAGGGGAGCTAGAAAACAAACTCGCGGCGGTATTTGCACAAGTACTGGAGCTGGATAAAGTTAGCCGTAGCGCGTCATTTTTCCAATTAGGTGGGCACTCCATTGCGGCGATCAAGTTGGTTAAGCGCTGGGCTGATAGAGAAGCATCGGATCTACACTTTGATTTAGGTGTTTTGTTCCAAGCGCCGAGTGTCGCGAAATTGGCCAGTGTACTCAGCACTGAGACCGTGGAGCAGATCACGCCAATGAACAGCCACAAAGCGGGTAATCGCCAGGTTATTTGTTTCCATGATGGCTTAGGGTTGACCTTGAGTTATCGTGCACTGGCAGAGCATTTGAATGAGCAGGTCAACTTATTTGCCCTTGAACCGAATGAGGCCGATCTTGCTGTGCATGACTTTGATGCGTTGGCGAAAAGATACGCGGACAAAATTATCGCGCAATTTGATGGGCAACCTATTGAGTTGTTAGGTTGGTCTATGGGCGGCTTATTGGCTGCAAAAGTGGCAACCTTGTTGGATATTGCAGGGCAACGTGTTACACAGTTGTACTTGGCTGATTCGTGGATCCCAACCGCACAAGCGGGCAACGTTACGCAGTTAGATGCGGTCAACGAATTTTTAACGCTGGTGGTTGATAATGGCGGTGAATCGTGGACACAACGTGTCAACAGTTACTTTGCACCACTGTTGGGTGACAAGGAGCTTGATAGCGAGGCGTTAAGTGCGCATTTACACGCGTTTTGGCAATCTGTTGCGGAATCTTTACCGCTACCCTACAGCGCGATTGCCGCGCAGCAATTGGCTGAGACGTTTATCAAGAGTGAACGCTTAAAAGCATTGCGCGCCGTGAAGTGCACCTTACCAACTTTGCCAACAGCATTGCCAACACATGTCTTGTGGTCAAAGGAACGCCTTGCTAGCGATATTGATGCTTACAGTAAACAACTGGCGAGTAATGGTACGCCATTGTTAGCTGAGCAACTTGATGTTGGACACCAAGAGGTGGTGCGTCATTTGCAGTTAATTAATGTCATTGCTGTTCAAAACAGTTAAACGACGCAATCTACAAAATAGCTTTTTAGGGGTGTTTGGGTAACAAACGCCCCTTTTTACGCTGTTTATCTAATTTTTCTAAATTTTCCTCAATACTTCTCGTCCTGCCAAATGGTGTCGTTTTGGCTGTCAAAAACTGATTGTAATTAGACAGTCTGAAATAAACAGGAGGGAGTTTATGGATAAAAAAACACTGACCAGATTAACCAAACAGCATTCCGTTTTAGGCGCGATAAGCGCCTGTATTCTTACGATTGTTTTTATCTGTGGGAGCCTGCTTTTTTTCCGAGGGCAGCTATTAAACTGGCAGTTTGCATGGTATCAAGACCAGCACGTTGAGCGTGAGATGTCTTGGCAAAGCGCAGTGACAGACATGGTGGAAAAAATCCCTCATTTTGCTGAGCAGCGCATTACTTTAACAACAGACCCCCAGCACAATCATTTATTTCAAATTTACGTCGGCCACGACGATCGCTTGCTCTATAACAATCAAACGCAACAGCTTTTTGGCCAAGACAGTGCGCAGCAGCAAGCAGCTGCCGATTTCCTGTACTTCTGGCATATTAATTTTATGACACATATCGGTACCGATATCATAGCGTTAGCCTGTATTTTCTTGATTATGGTCACCGTTAGTGGCATTTGGATCCGTTGGCGTGACTTGGTGAAGAAGTTTCACCAATATCGCGCCAATGGCAAATCTCGGGATGTGTTTAAAGATAGTCACGTGTTATTGGGCTTGGGTGTGCTGTTATTTATGTTGATGTATGGATGGAGCAGTGCTTATTTCAATGTAGGCTATGAGATAAATGCGCCGATATATCATAAATATGCTGAGAAAAGTGGTGAAAATTACTGGGATGAGTTGGGTTTTCCTCGCAAGCCGGACAATTATGATATGGATGCTAAGCTCAGCGCGGAGCGTATCAATCAAGTGATCTCTGATTATCAACAGGCGTATCCTGACATGCGGATTGCACGCTTTGATATTTACCCGGGGCCTTGGATACGTTTGCGCGTGAGTGGCGAGTCTGATCGCAGTTTTGAGTTTGTCACCGCTTTTTATGATGTGCATGGTAACTTGCTTTATGAGCCACAGCGCACGCCTGTGAATGATGTTTATAACATCATGATCCAGCTACATGAAGGGCATTTACTCGGCAAGTCTTCACATCTATTGTATTTCATCCTGTCTCTGATGGCGATTGCAGCCATGTTAATAGGCAATTTGTACTGGTTGGCCATTAGAGAACCCAAACGCGCTGGGCAAGTCTTATTTCGATTACAGCGCGCATGCCTAGAAGCGGGCACTTGCGGTGCATTATTAGCAATTGCATTACTCTTGGTTTGTACTCGACTATTTAGTCAGGGAGTGCCATTAACTGTGTTGGCAAATCAACTGATTGTGATTGTCAGCTTGCTCGGTTGTGGTTTATTGACGTGTTACTTTAAGCAAGCAAAAGAGTCTGCCCATATGGTATTACAGATTGCGGGTGTGTTGTTTTTAATTTTGCCTTGTACTGATGTGATACACCTGCTCTTAGGGCATGAGATTTATAGCTTTGTTGGTAAAGATCTGCTCACTGCGAATATCGCATTTATCGCTTTGTCTGGGTTGAGTTTTGGATTAGCAACCATTGTCGTGCGCGTCACAGACAAAGTAAAAAAGCGCACTATTGACTTGGAGCCAGCTAATGATCGCCTTGCTTAGTTTTTTGTTAGTTGGGCTAGTGCTATTTGCGTGTTCAAAATACTGGCCTCATCGCAAACTTGCCGGCATAGTGCTGCTTTCTGAATATATGACGCCATCGCGCATGTTGGCAGTGAGCGTCTTTGCACTAAGTGTTTTTTATTACATTCAATTAGGCTTGGTAGCTGCTCTATTTTTGGTGTTATTCGCGCTGAGTATCGGCTTACCATTGGTCGTGATGATGGGCCATCACCGCGGAACGACCCCAATACTGATATTGCTGATTTTAGCGGCTTTTGGTGGAGTACTGTGATGCGGGTATTAAATGTTGGGGTCATACTCGGGCTGTTTGTTGGTTGGCTACTCGTGCGCGGTGGGATATGGCTGAGCTTAGATTTATTTGGCTGGAACTTTCACGCCGTGATCACAGTCACTGAACTGATGAGTATTGCTGTGATTGCAGGCGTGGCATTTCACTTCTCGATACAGGCCAATTATCGAGCTTTATGTATACTCGCGGCAAAGTATTTAACCCCGATGGCCGGGTTATTTATTTTGTTATTCTGTATAAGCATCGTGCGCTAAATTATGAGAAATATCAGCTGTATAAATATAATCATAAATATTTTTTAACTGTAAATAATTGATATTTATGCACCTATTATTTGATTTTTATTTTTGTCACAACAAATGATACAAACTCGCTAAATTTTTAATGTATTGCTTCGTCTGCCCTTGAGTAAATCAGCATTTTTTATCTCGACTAGGATAAGGGAGTCAAACGGCGTATGAAGCAATATTCTATGATTGCAAAAGCGGTGTGTATTGGACTACTAGCAGGTAGTTCTTCAGTAGTATTAGCAGACGATGCTAAATTAGATATGGAACGAATTGAGGTGGTTGGCAAACACCACCGCGATGTAGGGGCAACGGGACTGCCACTTGCAATCGGCGATACGCCGCAATCGATCTCTGTAATTGATCGTGAGTTCATGGATTTTCATGATATTAATTCTATTGGTGACGCGCTGACTCACAGTGCTGGTGTGTACTCAGAAACATCATTAGACAGTCGCGAGCGTTTTGTCTTTGCACGTGGTTTCGAAATGAACCGCTTCTTGATCGATGGTATGGGCACGGCTGCGCGTCCACTGCAAGCTACTTTGTTAGATACAAGCATATTCGAAACAGTGGAAGTGATCCGTGGTTCAACGGGCATGCTACAAGAAGTTGGCCAGCCTTCTGGTACTGTTAACCTAGTTCAAAAACGTGCATATAATGGCACTGGTGGTTATGTCACCGCAGAGTATGGTTCATGGAACAAGATGCGTGGTGAGGCCGACTTCAATACCACATTAACTGACTCTGGCTCAGTGCGAGCGCGTACTGTTATGGTGCTAGAGAGCTCAGATTCATTTGTCGATCGCTACAATACCGATCGTAAAATGTTTTATACAACGCTAAGTGCAGACATCACAAATGCTTTACAGGTTTCTGTTTTTGCAAGTTACCAAGATGATGGTCAAGGTGCTAAATCTGATGGTCTACCACTGCACTTCTCTAATAATGAACCGATTGATATTGGAATTGAAGCCAATATTTACCCAGATTGGGGCACTCAAGACTCAGCTCAAGAGAACTTAACGGGTGAAATGCGCTATGAGGTAAATGAAGATTGGTCTGTGGTGGCTAAGTTACACTATTCTAATCTTGATGAAGAAAAAGTATATGCGGGTCTTGACTGGCACCCTGCGCCGAACGGCGATTATGCCTTGTTTACTTACGAAACGGATTCTGACTTTAAAACGAATCGTGGAGAGCTTGGCGTAAATGGTCAGTTTGAATTGTTAGGTCAAACGCACACAGTTAATGTCACCCTAGCGGATACTAAATTTGAAGAATTGGGTAATACGTATAGACCGCTTTCAAGAGTGACTGGTAATTTAGCCGCTGAACACAGAACTGGATCGCCAGCGTCAAAACCAGAAAAGCCCAAATATAATTATAAACAGCCGCAAGCACGCAGTGCAGAGATTGGCTCGCAAAGCGCACGTTTTGCACTTAATCTTCAATTGTTAGATAACTTTAACGTGCTGTTGGGTGCAAACCGCAAAGACATTGACTCATATAGTGTTAATAACGGTACAATTACTGACGAAACATTCTCAGATACAAGTTTGTACTATGGCGGTGTATATAAGATCAACGAACAAGCCGTTGTTTACGCGAGCTATACCGATATTTTTGACCAACCTCAGCAATATAATAAAGCGGGTGGGTTATTAGATCCGCTCAGAGGCGAAAACCAAGAAATCGGTTTCAGATATTCTAACCGTGAAAATACTTTAAGCTTGGACTTAGCCTATTTCAACATTACCCAAGAAAACTATGGCGTAGTTGCAGGTAAGCACTCTGATGGCAATGTGTACTACATTGGTCAAAGTGGTATTGAATCCAAAGGCTATGAAGTTGAGGTATCAGGTTATTTCACTGAACAGTGGTTTGCGTCACTGTCATTCTCTGATACTGAGGTGACCAATCCGAATGAAATTGCAGGCAGGGTGTCACGTGTCGTACCTGACAAAATAGCTAGCTTTAGTACTTTCTATGAGTTTGATAAGCTGAGAGTCGGTGGTTACATTAACTACGCAGGTGAGCGTGAGGGCTTTATTGGTTTAGGTCCTTATGAATACGTCCCTGTAGATTCACATGTTCTAGCTGGCTTCTCTGCATATTATGAGTTCAATGATTCATTGAGTGCTAAATTCAATGTACATAACCTATTTGACAAAGAATACGATGCGAAAATTGCCTTTATTTCGGTTCGTCCAGGTGACCCACGCAACTATTCACTTCAGTTGACATACTCATTCTAAATACGCGATATAAGTGCCTCGTTTAAGATTGGGCGCTTAGTAGTGTATATTCGCAGCACAAAGCCTCACGCAAGTGGGGCTTTTTTGTGGGCACGGTAAGATGCATTTTAAGAGCGCATCAGTCAGTTATTTGGGGTCATTTCTATATGAAGTGAGCATGATAAAAGCCACCCGCTAAGGAGAGGTGGCTTTGGTGTGTGGTCAAATTGGTTCACCATCACCGGTGATTAAAACGTGGCGCCACCATCAATGGTTAACACTTGCATGGTGGTATGGGAAGAAAGGTTAGATGCAATGAATACCGCGCTGTTGGCTATTTCTTCAGGCGTTGCGATTTTTTGCAAAGGAATACCCAGTTTATACTGCTCAGCAAACCCATTGATGACACGCTGAGCCCCTTGATCGTCCTGCCACATGCCGGTTTGCATTGGTGTCAGCGTCGACCCCGGCGCAATCACGTTACAGCGCACGCCAAAGTTGGCCCACTCAATACCAGCGGTCAGCGTAAGCTGCGTTGCTGCGGCTTTAGAGGCGCAGTAGGCCGCCATTTGTTGCCTTGGCGTATCTGCGGCATTGGAGCCAATGGTCACTAGACTACCAACACGCTGTTGCTTGAAATGTGTGCCACAATGTTTGATAAAGGTGAATAGGCTGGCTGCATTGACATTGTGACAGTGTTGCCATTGTGCGAGGTCCAACTCTTCGAGCGCGCCCATTTCGAGCACGCCAGCAACATAGATTAAATTATAAGGTGCCAGTTGTTGGTCAATGAGCTCTGCCACTAATTGCTCTACTTGCTGTGGTTGTGAAAGATCGCACACTACCGGTTTATACAGCACGTCGGGCTCGCTAAATTGGCGGTCAAAACCAATGACTTTTGCGCCAAGGGCTGTAAAGTGTTTTGCAACGGCAAGGCCGATACCTTGGCCTACACCGGTGACCCAGACAATTTTGTCTTGATATTCTTGTTTTAAAGTTTGTTCAAGCTGCATCAATTTACTCCTTAGAGAAACTTTTGTCGAAGTAATGTTGAGACTTGACTGAGTGTCAGTTTAGGCTGCGTGGCCCAAATTTCTGCCGCAGCAAATATGCGCGTTTGAATCGATAATGTGTCCGCGTCTGAATATCGCGCCGTGTTGCTGTCAAAATCGATCGTGGCTGGCGTATCTGCCAAGAGATGAATTTGCAACATGATGTCGTCGGTAGTGCCGGCACTGAGAATGTGGCTGTTTGTTTCTACCCCTGCGTATTTTGGGGCACTGGCGAAAGGCAGCAAATTCACTGTCGGACCAAGGATGCTCAGTGATCTTCCCTGTTTTTGTCTGTCTCTTTTGAGTGACTCAACACGGTAACTCTGTACTTTTTTTAGTGCTTTAATCTGTTGATTTATCAGCGCAGCAGCGGCACTCAAATTGATGTTTTCATCGAAGTTCAAAGGCAGAGGTAACACGTTGCTCTGCACACAGGGGCAGCTCAGCTCAGGTATGGCTTGACGATTCATCATCACCAGCCCTAATGTCACGTGGTATTGCTCGTGCTGGGCCACCAAAGAAGCCGCAATCGCAGCCAGTAGGATTTCACTGCTGGTGGTATTGGCAACTTGTGCTGCGGATTGAATGGTATGCCAAACCGATTGCTCAAAGGTTGTAGTCAGACGCTTATTGGGTTCTGACACATCGGCTTTAGAGTCGCTAAAAGTATTGACCGTGGGAGTCGCATCAAGCCACTGGTTAAGTACTTTTTTAGCTTGCTGTTGCTGTGCCAAATAGGTTTCACTGTTGTGCAAGTCAAGCAACTGTTGCTGTTGAGTAAAACGCAGCTTCGGCAAGGGCTTTCCTTTGCTGAGCGCGTTGTAACAGCGATTGAGCGACTGCGAAAATAAGCCAAAGCCATACCCATCAAGGAGCAGGTGGTGCGCTACTATGACTAAGTAGTCTTGCTCAGGGGCGCGCAGCAAAAACAATTTCATCAACGCTTCTTGGTTAAGGTCAAAAGGCGTTGCTAAATATGGCTTGGCAAAGTTTTGTGCGAAGGCCAAAATATCTTCTGGATCGCTATCTAGATCCTGACTGATGATTTCTGGCACAGTGTCATTGGGGAGCAATTTTGGCGTGTAGTCTTCACTGCGTATAAAGCGACAAGCAAGCGTGTCGCTTGCCTGCCAAACATGATGCAATGACTGCTGTAGCCAATTAGCCGAGATCTTACCTTTAAACTCTAGGCACTCTGCGACATTGAATAACTCACCTCGACCACTGATGGTATCGAGCAGCCACATAGCATGCTGCGAATCAGTAAGCGATAGAGGGTGATCCATTAGTCTTCCTTACGCTCTTCTAACAGTTCTACCCAAGCAGCTAACGTTGGGATCTGTGCTAATTCAATAAAGTTGGTTTCGATCCCTTGCTGTTGCCACAACGAAATTAAATTCATCACTTGCACTGAATCTAAGCCGTAATCGATCAGACTTTCGTGCTCGTCAAACTCATCTTCTTCACAATCGATCAAAGTGAGAATATGTGCTTTAAGCCCATCAAGAGACGTGAGATCCTGACTTTGAGTGCCTAAGATTTCAGACATAGACACCACTTTACCGCAGCGCTTTGCGACAAAGTTAAGCGCCATCATATGTTCTTCTTTGCTAAAATCGGCGATCGCGTCGGCCACTAAAAATGGTTCTATGTCACGCATGAATGCATCAACGGCTGTGGTCATGACACCGATATGGCCATAGATCCCAACAATTAACAACTGATCGCGTTGTTTATCTCGCAATTGTTGCTCAAAATCACATTTTTGAAAGGCGCTATAACGCCATTTTGTCAGCACCACATCTTTGTCGGTTGGCGCAAGTGCGTCGACAATCGGTTGCTGTGTCGGATCTTGCAGGCCAGGTCCCCACATATCCGATAGTAAACCGCGCTCGTGTTTACCCTGTTTGATTGGCTGAGCCGTGTAATACACCGGAATATTGTGCTCATAACAGTATGCTTTGAGTCCTTGAATATTCTGGATCATGGTCTCTATCAACGGATTGTCTTCGCCATAGAAGCCAACAAAGTAGTGTTGTACATCATGGATCAACAGTGCTGCGCGCGAGGGATCTAAATCCCAATCAACACGGTTTTGTGGCAATTCAGCGTCACGTGGCAGCGGGTAATGGTTTAACTTTGGAATGCTCATGTTGTTCTCTATTGTTCGAAAGTGGCACGCAGGGCTTTTTTATTCACTTTACCCACGGCTGTTAACGGTAGTTGGTCTACAAATTTGAATTTGTCAGGCACTTTGTAGTCGGCGATACCGAGTTGTCTAAGGTATTTACGTAAGATCAGTGTGGTGAGCTTAACGTCTTGATCAGCGACGACAAAAGCACAGCTTTTTTCTCCAAGCGCCTCGTCTGGCATGGATACAATCGCAACTTGCTGAATGTGATCGTGGCCTAGTAAGTGGTTTTCTACCTCTTCAGCAGCGATCTTTTCGCCGCCACGATTAATTTGATCTTTATCGCGGCCTTCCACGATTAAATGGCCTGATGGCAGCTGCTTGACGATGTCTCCAGAGCTGTAAAAGCCTTCCTCGTCAAACGCACTGGCATTGTGCGTAGGGGATTTGTAGTAGCCTCTGAATGTGTATGGACCACGCGTCATCAAGCGGCCTGACTCGCCCTGTGGCACTGGCTGTCCGTTCTCATCCACGATCTTTATCTCGTCAAGGTCACTGATCGGGCGACCTTGGGTCGTGAGGATCAACTCCTGATCGTCATCATATCGGGTGTAGTTGACCAGACCTTCGGCCATTCCAAATACCTGTTGCAGTTGGCAGCCAAGCACAGGTGTAACTTGCTCGGCAACACTGCGGCTAAGTTTCGCGCCACCCACTTGGATCACTTGTAAACTGGTGAGATCGGTATCAGAAGCACTGGCATGCTGAAGCCACAGTTGTAAAGCAGGTGGGACCAAAGCCGTGTGTGTAATCGCAAATCGTTCAATCAGGGGGAAACACACTGTGGGGCTCGGATCATTGGCTAAGATCACCGTGCCTCCAGCGATGAACACACCTAGCGCGCCTGGAGAACTTAGCGGGAAGTTATGGGGGGCAGGCAGTGCACAAAGGTAGCGTGTATCACCATTAAGCTCGCAGATCTCTTTACTTGCCACAACGGAATAGAGGTAATCATTATGCGTGCGAGGGATCAGTTTAGGTGTGCCTGTGCTGCCGCCCGATAACTGGAAAAAAGCCACATCTTCGGGATTGAGATCAGCGCTACAGAAAGCATGTTTGTGCAGGTAACCTTGTTTGAGTTCGCTATTGCCTTTGCTGTGATCGGTGATGATCTTGCTTAGACACGAAAAACGATTGAACAACTCATTCGTAAATTGCTCATCATTGAACAATGCGTGAGCCGAAGAAACGATCATCGCTTTGGGCTGCAAGATCTCGCAGTAACTTTGCAACTCTGTACGCTGATGATTAAACAGCGCGCATACAGGAGCAACCCCTAATTTAATCAGGGCAAAATAGGTAATGTAAAATTCAATGCTGTTAGGTAGTTGAACAATGGCTGTATCGCCAGATTGTAAGCCTTGTACTTGTAAATAACCTGCGAGGTTATCACTGTAGCTATTGAGCTCTGCATAGGTTATTTGACGTTGGCCATCCGCAACGGCAATACCCTGACTATTATTGCCTAATTGATCAGACAGGATAGTGGTTAGCGGTTTATCTTGCCAATAACCTTTGGCGCGGTATTGTGTGGCCAGCTCGGCTGGCCAAGGTGTGTATTCGATGCTCATATATTTTACTTGTTAAAACTGGAATAGGCTTGCTGTACCGAGAGGGCATTCAGCATCGTTTTAAGTTTGGCTTCGGTTTCTAGCCATTCAGAACTTGGATCAGACGCGGCGACGATACCTGCACCTGCAAACAGGCGTGCGACTTGTGCTTTTAATTCGCCACAGCGGATCACCACGACCCACTCTCCGTTACCATGCTGATCGCACCAGCCGATGATCCCTGAAAACAACCCGCGATCATGGCCCTCTAAATCGAGAATATGTTGATAGGCTGGTTTTGTAGGTTTACCGCACAGTGCAGGTGTCGGGTGTAATTGATTGGCCAATCCTAAGATATGTGTTTCAGGATCTTTTAAATGCCCTGAGATCACAGTGGATAAATGCCACATCGTAGCGGTACTGAGCAGATCTGGCTCTGCGGGGATCTCTAAGTTATCGCACACGGGCTCAAGCAGTTGACGCATATCGTCGATCACCACGGCATGCTCGTAACGATCTTTTTTCGAACTGAATAGAACCGAGCGGCGCTGAGCCTCGACTTTTTCGCATGGATCGCGCGGGATCGAGCCAGCTAATGGATTGCTAATCACAGTTTGATCTTGTTTTCTTAGCAATAACTCAGGGCTTACCCCCATCAATACCGACTCGCTTTGGGTTGGAAATGCAAAGTGATATCCAGACTGGCTTTGCTGTAAAAGCTGATTCAGCACATGCTTGCGGTTGAGCGGTTTTGAAAACTCTAAATCGACTTGTTTGCTCAGCACGATTTTTTCAAGTTGTTCATTGCTAAATAGTGACTTTGCGTCCTTAACTGTTTGTTCGAAGTGCGCTCTATCCTGCAGGTAAGTCACCCCCTGTAGAGGGTTACCGGTGGCATCTGATTCTGACACTTGAGAATTTAACCACTGACTAAATACGCTTTTATCCCAACGGGCTACCGTCTTGGGGATAATAAACTGGGCATTCTGGTGTTTACAAAAAGGCAAGACTCCAAAGGCTATAGCGTTGTCGCTTTCACCTTGGTGTACACGCATTTGAGACTGAAGTTCCTCAACTAAATATTCAGTATTAGCAATGGGAATACTAAAGCGGTGTTTAATACCATGACCAAGTAAGCAGGTGTTGCCTGATACAAAAAGACAATCTTGATCTAATAGAAATTCGCCCAAAGACTGAGCTTGCGCTAAGTTGGATATTTCGCCAGCATGCATAATGTAACCTTTTTGCGTTGTCATTCGACTGCCGTAATAAATGCGGTCAGCCCTCAATGTGTGTTCAAGACGTGTCAATCACAAAAAGATTTAGTGCTGTGTAGGATTGTTCTGTTCTGACTATGTGACGGGCAGTAAAAATAAGACATTGGTGTGTATGCTTTGGGGTAACCTTGTTGGCCAAAAATTACTTAAATTAGCGGTTTAAATGCATTGATATTGCCGTTCTACTGGAAAGATTTTGGTCAATTTTAAGGCTTGATTGTGCGCCTACTATAAAAGCGCAGTGGATTATGAATTTTTTTGCATAGCTCTCGTCCTGTATCTAGTCCTAGTCTTATTTAAAAGAGAAGTAACGTGCTTGCTAATCTAATCCGCGCCACATGGTGGCGTTTTATTGCAACGGCCGTCACCAGTACCTTGTTTGGCCTCGTCAGTGTTGCGCTCGTTGCGCTGATCAATGAAATTATCAATAGTTCTGAGCAAGCGCGCTCAGAGCAATTTACCTATTTTGCCATTCTGGCAGTATCGGGTGTGATCTTACAGTTGTGCTCAAAAATCTTTGCTGAACAACTGACTGAGCAAAGCCAAGCCACAGTGCGAAATCAAGTCGCTGAACACGTCGTCAATGCGGAGTTCAATGATGTGGAGGCGCAAGGCGCTGGCAAAATCAAGTCGTGTTTGACGGAACACAGCCTGCGGGTGTCGGAGTTTTTCCAACGTTTACCGGGGATTTTAACGAATGCCATGATAGTGCTGGGCAGCTTTGCTTATATGGCTTGGTTAGATTGGCGCGTATTTATCTTTGCCGTGTTAACGCTGTTAGTAGGCTCAATTGGATATAGTCTGGCTAATGCGACGGCATTTAAAAAAGTCACCGAAGCTGCGCACGTTCAAGATACTTTATACAGTCAGTTCGACTCTATTTACGACGGTGCGAAGGAACTGAAGTTACACAAATCAAAGCGTCGAATTTTTGTTGAGCAAGTGATTGGAGACACCATTAAATTATTGCGTACTCGTCGCGTGCAGGGGGCAACGATTTATCACTACGCTGCATCTTGGGGTGGGTTCAGTATTTTTGCGTTCATTGGCGGCGCATTGTATTTCCTATCTGGACAAGGAAGTGACGCCACTAAAGTGATGTCTGGCTTTGCCTTATTGTTTCTTTACATGTTAACTCCGCTAGAGGTGATGTTAGCTGCGATTCCAAAAGCTGCTGCGGCCAAAGCATCGGCTAATACCATTACGGAAATGACGTCAAAAATGCATTTGATTGCGCAAACACCTCAAACTCAGTTAGAAACTTTCGACAAGATTGAGTTAAAAGCGCTGAGTCACGGTTACTATCATGAGCAAAGTGATGAAGTTTTCGCACTTACTCCGATTGACTTGACCTTACATCGCGGAGAAATCGTGTACCTTGTTGGGGGCAATGGCAGTGGTAAAACGACCTTTGCGAAACTGTTATGTGGCTTATACCGTGCTAAAGAAGGCGCGCTATATGTTGATGGTAACCCTATTAGCGCTGCACAATTAGACGGTTATCGACAACTATTCAGCGCAGTTTTCAGCGACTTTCATCTTTTTGATAGATTGCTTGATTGCCAAGACAAAGTTTTACAAGAAAAGGGGAATGGACTAATCAGAAAGCTCAACTTGCATCACAAAGTGGCAATCAAAGATGGCGCGTTTACCACCCAAAAACTGTCTCAAGGACAGCGCAAACGTTTAGCTTTGGTCGTCACGTATTTAGAAGATAGGCCTTTTTATATCTTCGATGAGTGGGCGGCAGATCAAGACCCAGTATTTAAGGATGTATTCTATCAAGAGTTATTACCTGAGCTCAGTGCTAAAGGCAAAACCATCTTTGTCATTACGCATGATGATAAATATTTCCATCTTGCCGATAGGCTACTGCGCATGGAAAATGGTTGTTTAACTGAGTGCAGTAATCATCTTGCAAGTAAAATAGCGGGCTAAATAACCCTATTTTTAAAAGGTGGTCAATGGACTGTGCTTAGCATGGTCCCACCATGACATAAAATCGAAATCTCCCCGGTAAGTTTCACTACGCCTCAACTACTTTATTACTTTCCCCAAAAATTAGCTGTTTAATCCTGTAAAGATCATATTTTTGTAAATTTAATTGAAAGTTGACTCACATTTTGAATAAAAAATAAATGGAAAGAAAATAAACACTTCCTCGATTATGCAAAGAAAAGGTACAATGATAATGATTATCATTGTTTATTTAATTGTTTAAGGAGGATGCTGTGTCTGCATCATTAGGTCGACTAGGTCGTTTTTCTCCACTTTATTGCGGTGTTGCTATGGCACTGAGCGTACACAGCGGTGCTGCGCTAAGTGATGAACAACAAGAGCTGGAAAAAATAGTTGTTACCGGGCAGAAAATCGATAGAAGCTTGCAAGAAACGCCCACCAGTGTGGCTGTCATCACGTCTGCAGCGATGGAAAAAGAGAATATTCAAGACTTCTATGATATTACAATGCGTACCCCGAACGTATCTGGTGACCCTAGCACGGGTTATCGTATTCGTGGTATTGATTCATATACCATTACCGGTGGTGGTAACGGCGGTCTAGCTCGAATTTATGTTGACGGTGCAGCATTGTCTGGAGACATGACTGCTGCGGGAGCATTCTCAACGTGGGACTTACAGCAAGTTGAAGTACTGCGCGGTCCTCAATCTACATTACAAGGGCGCAGTGCGTTGGCAGGTGCTGTGGTTGTAAAAACGCGCGAAGCTGAGCATACCTCTTCAGGTAAAGCGCGTGTGATCTACGGCCAAAATGGTGAACGGCAAGCCGCGGTGGCATTTGGCGGCAGCTTAATAGAAGATGAGTTGGCATTTCGCGTGGCGGCGCAGCACAAGCAGCAAGACGGTGAAATCTATAACCCAGTGCTGAATAAAACCATGGATGACAAAGAGAGTGATTTTGTTCGTGTTAACTTAGCGTATACACCCTCTGCAATGACTGAGCTAACGGCTCGTTTAAGCTACGCAAATTTCAGCAGCGAAAATGGTACGTTATTCCAATCCAATACGTCGCCAGATGCAAAATACCCAGTAACCGATTTATTTGATAAAAGATACCTGTTCATTAATACCGACGCCTACACTGAAAATGATTCAGCCCGTTGGGTATTGAATGTAGATTATGATCTATCGGCACAGTGGCAGGTTTCTTATACGGGTTCATATAGCGATAGCGATTATACGCGTTTAAATGACAGTGACTTTGGTATTGCCAAGTCGGATGTATGGCAGCAATCCAATGATGACAAACGCCGCGGCCATGAGCTTAAGTTCACTTATTCAGGTGATAAGCTAAGCGGTATACTTGGAGCATTCGTTGCGAATGATGATCGCAACATGAGGACGGACTCGCAAATTAGCTACGGTTTTACTGAAACAGGCGTCCGCGATCAACTTATTGCCCAGTTCACAAAATTAGGGTTACCAGCAGAAGCGATGGCTGATCAAGTAATTGGTATTTATCGTGCAGCCGGTGCTGACCCTGTGATGGTAAATGGTGCAACTAACCCAATTGAAGAAGTCGAAAACCAAGCAATTTTTGGTGATTTTGTTTATCAAATTAATGACCAATGGTCAGTGTTTGGTGGCGCGCGTTGGGATAAAGAAACACGTGCGAACTCATCGGTGGCAAGTCAAACCTTAGCACCAGAGACAACATTACCCGATCCACAAGGTTTTGCACAAAACCCTTTGATGGTTCAGCTGATCACGGGTGTTAACCAGCTGATTGCAGCCAATGCGCAGCGTGCATCAGGCGTGCAGCCTAGAGCTGAAGAATCATTTACGACCTTTTTACCTAAACTTGGTTCAACGCTTCATATCGACGAGGATATGTCAGTGAGTTTGAGCTATCAAAAAGGTTACCGTTCAGGTGGCTTAGGTGTAAACACCACCAAAAATACGATTTACACTTATGACCCAGAGTATACGCATAACTATGAACTAAGCTTGCGCAGTACCTGGCTTGATGAAACCTTAGTACTTAATGCCAATGCATTCTACATCGATTGGCGCGACCAACAGGTACGTGTGCAATTGTCAGGCAATCTTTTTGACCTAGAAGTAGTCAATGCGGGTAAGTCAGAGGTTAAAGGTTTTGAAACCAGCCTTGATTACGCTTGGTCGGATACGACCAAGGTATTTGCGGGTTTAGGTTATGCTAAAACTGAGATCACAGACTTTGAATTTAATCGTTCACAAGTGGTAACGGGTGATGACTTTGTCGGCCGCGCATTTCCAAAGAGTCCAAACTGGACCGCAAACCTCGGTGTTGATTATGACTCTGGCACAGGTTGGTTGGCAAATATCAATGTGAATTACCAAGATGGTGCAAAACAGTTTGCAGCGCCAGTGTATCAATCAGTGGATGAAAATGGCGATCGTGTATTGGACGATCCAGAAATTCCGGGTCGCACAGTGGTGAACGCTCGTGTAGGCTATAAGCCGGCTGATTGGGGCGTATTCTTAACGGTTGATAACCTGCTTGACCGTGAGTACACCAATTCACAAGGTAGTCGCCGCTGGAACTATGTTGAACTTGGTCAGCAGAGGCAAGTTGCACTACAGCTAGAGTATAGCTTCTAGTCGTCTATCTATAAAAAACGTGCTTGTGCACCGTTTTTTGTGTGTATTTATTGCTTTATATGCACGCATTCGGTTAATACCATATTGTTTGCACACTGATAATACACCGTGATTTCAAAACCTTGTGGTAACGTTTCATGGAGCGACGAGGTGAGTGCAAAACGCAACGTGCTATCACTGCAACTTACGAGACGTGCGGCATCGAATCCGAAAAAATTCTGTACTTGGCCGTAGAGCGCCTTGTAAATGCTTTCTTTGGCAGAAAAAACCAGTGTAAGTGGCCGTTCATGTCGCTGGCCAAGCTGCGCAAACACCTCGCTTTCATCTTCTCTTAGAATCTGTCCTTGAAGCTCCAGCTCTTGCTTGTCAGCCATATAGTGCTCTATGTCAATGCCGATGCCTAAAACATGCTCGGCATCGGTGACCATTGCCATGGCGATTCCTTTACTGTGGGTAATGGCACCCCGGATTTTTTCAGGCCAAATGGGCGCGCGGTTTTCCCCATTACGAAGCTCAAAATTGGTGATACCCAGCGAAGCCATGGCGTTTGCAGCGCATACTCTACCAGCTAAGTATTCAGCTTTACGCTTCGCCACTGCGCGTTGCAGTTTGTTGGGCAATGGTTGGTTAAAAAACGCGAAATCTGTATCCTGATATTGGCTAGCATCAAATGCTGTGGAGTGAAAAGAGAAAGGCAATACAGGTGTAAAAGGTGACTGTTCAGTGATGTGCATGTACAACTCCTTGGCTAAGCCAAGGTAGTGTGTCCTATTCCCGACTTATATGCAAGTTTACTAATATTTACAAAAGCTTATTTGCCACCTAGCGCGGCAAATAGGAAAGAATTTAGTCGGGCTTATACAGGATGCACTTGGCATGCTGCAGCGGTACAAACTTATCTGCCCGAGAAAAGTAGAGTACACATAAGTCATCTCTTATTTGCAACTCAAATGCACTAATGGGCAATTGCGAAAGCTCAGCTGTCATCATAGCTGGGTTATCTTTCAATTTAGAGTGCCCAGCTGTGATTATCAGCTGGGGCGAATGGGTAAGTGCATCGTGAGCAAGTGTTGGTGGCTTGCCGCCTTTTAAGGTAACAATCGCTTGCTGTAGCTCTGAAATGACAGAAGGGGAGGGGTCACTCAACAATGCTGGTGCAGGTTGAACTTTCTCATAGCTATGGCAAGCACTCACAGAGAGTGCAATTGCCAAAGCTGTCAGCCATGATCTAGTCATTTGTGGACTCTTTCACTGGTGTATAGATAGCACCTTGCTTAAACGGATGATAGGGCAAGGCAAAGTCGTCATTGATATTTTGTTTTGCAACATCTTGCACAGTCGCAGCTCGTGACGCGCGCGCAACCGTCGCAGGGCAATTTCCGGTCGACATATGATGCAACGCACCTGCCAATAGGCCTTCCGTCTGATCACCAAGTGCTTTGCTAAAGTCATCTGCAATTTCGCACCCAGGCACTCTCGCATCGAGGCCTATTTCACCAATTAACTGCTGCGCAGGCGTAATCACAAAGCCGTCTTCGTAATCACCAAATCCTTTATTGTTCGCGGATTTGTTTTGAATAGTATAGTACACCGTACCGCAGTTTTGCTGTGGCACAAAACCGTATGGTTTACCGCGGGTATTAGCTCCGATGAGAACAACCTCTACATCAATGCCGCGCAGTGCGTTAATGACGCTTTCACTAGCAGAGGCTGTGCCATTAGTCGTGAGCATGTAAACGCGCTGCATATTGGCGGCAGGTAATTTGTCGTCATTATAGGTCAAGGTAGTCCAATTGATAGACTGGTCAACAAAGCCCAGCGGTTCGTTTTTGGCACTTTGCTTATTGTTGTGAGTTTTCACGGAAAAGTTGCGATTATTGTGCTGATCTCCGGCAATCATATAAGCGACTTGTGACGCTTGAAATACTAATCCGCCGCCGTTGTAGCGCATGTCGAGTACTAATTCATCGAGGTTATTAAACTGAGCGAAACCACTGATGAGTCCTGGCTGAGCACTGGCAATAAATTGGTTAAATTGCATGTAGCCCACTTGTTTACCTTCAAATTCGAACACTTGGGTTTTGCGTACAGGTTCTAATTCGAGGTCAAGGGCGGTCAATGAAAGTTGTTTTTGTTCACCATCTTGACCGAGTAATGTTAACTCGACAGTTTGATCTTTGGCCGGTGAGAAAGCACTAATAATTTGATTAAATTGGGCAGAGTCTTGATTGTTAAATGTCGCAAACTCGAGATCACCAACTTTGAGTAATCGATCACCACGCTCAACGCCAGCTTCGGCAGCGGGCGAGTTTGCGGTCACATAAGCAACATAGGCCATACGAGACTGTGGAATCGTCCAATTGATCCCAAAGCTGGCAGACACGCCGTCTTGAGACTCCTTTTTAAAGTCTTCATAGCTTTCAGTAAAATGAAACTCGTCTTTATCGCGGCCACTGGCCGTTTTGAGTGGCGTTTTCAGCTGCGCAAAATAAGCTGCAACAGTCGAAAATTGGTTAGGATCGTTATCGATAATTTCATCGTACCACAGGTAAGTTTCGTCACTAAAAGAGCGCAACCACATTTTTTCATGCATTGCCGTGCCTGCAGCATCTGGATAGGGCGTGTTTTCAAATGGATCAATGCCCGAACGAGGCGTCTCACATAAATTGGCAAAGTCACTTGAAGGGCGGAACTGACCAGCTTGCCATGTGGGTGGTGTGGTTTGTGGTTGAGGCGTTACCACAGGGTTGCTGTTATTCGAGCCGCCTCCTGAAGAGCCACCGCAGCCCGCCAGTAAGGTCGTTGTCATTGCTAACCCAATAGCAAGGTAGAGCTTATTCTTTTGTCTCATATCCCGTTCCTAATTGTTTATGCTGCGCCACTTTTAATAAAGACCTTGTTATTCGGCACGCGCTTTCAATATGTGTGTCCAATATATTTATTATGGGCTCAAACTATCAACTGTGATGTAAGATTACAATGAAAACCCCGTGAGTTTGTACCGTTTTTATGTGGATATTAGTTTTTTCATTTTACTCGCTCGTTGGGCTTTACTTCGCCCAAAGAGTAAAGAGCTTTTGTTGGCGTTTACTGAGATTGAGGCCATACGTTTTTTGCATATAAAAATAAGCTTGTGCAATTTGTTTACGCGCATAATGTGGTGGCTCAATGACGCGTTGCTTAAAATCAATTTTTACTTCACATGCACCATGTTGATAGGGGGCGTGGGGGAGTAAACCGAAACGAAAGTTACTGCGATCGGCATTGATCTCACCGATTGCGGGCGCGAGGTTATTGATGTCGGCCTCCATTTGACGAAATTTGGCACTGACCTTACGACAGTTTTTTCGCCCGCCATTTTGCCAGCACTGTAGCTGGTGGCCAAACTCCCAAGCAGGCACTATATGCTCCCATTCTATTCGGGTTGCGCGCACATTCGGCTTACCATTGCGGGTAACGGGTTTTCTTGGTTGATAGCCGCAGCTTGCAGGGTCTGGGATAAGCTTTTTGCCCAGCTTTTTAATCTCGCATCCGCAGTATAAAGTTGTGTCGTGTGGTTGTATGTGACGCGTTAAATATTTCTTAGCTTTATAAAAGCTATTAAAAGATTGGGCGTGGGATGCTGTGGTCAACAACAGCACTATCACACCCAACGGGAGTAATTTGAGCATGCCTCTCACCTATGGTGGACTTCAGGACTGTACTCATAGTAACGAAATAAATCGTTATGGGTGATTATTTACGTTGAATGCGCCTACGTCGCCATGGCGGTGATTGCAATAGTAATACCATACCACTGATACAAAACAGGACACTGGTCGCTGAAAATGAAATCAAAAGTGGGTTGTTAAAGTCATCCCGCTCGTCGTAATCCATAATATGCAGCATCCAGAAAAAATCGAATATTCGCCATAGTGTGCTTCGGACGGTAATGACTTGACCTGTCACGCTATCC
Source organism: Pseudoalteromonas luteoviolacea (assembly GCF_001696455.1). Classification (GTDB taxonomy): domain Bacteria; phylum Pseudomonadota; class Gammaproteobacteria; order Enterobacterales; family Alteromonadaceae; genus Pseudoalteromonas; species Pseudoalteromonas luteoviolacea_C. Next base: position 48,718 of record NZ_MAUJ01000010.1, on the reverse strand, counting down.
AAATAAATCGTCGTATTTACCCAATCACTATATACAACACGCCATATGTTGTGGCGGTATTGCACTTCTCTGGGACCTGTCTGAAGTTGCTCAATACTGGCCAATTGCGCATTACCCAAGTAATGGGCTTGGGCTTGCTGACGAATTTGCGACTCTGTGGGCGGGGTTAATGGCATGCCACTTTGCCCGTCAAAGAAGCGAATAGTGTCGCCGGTTGTTTTGATGATGGGTCGCTCAAGAAAGTGTGTAAATTCGATTTTTTGTAAATTAGTGGTACGCAGTTTTAAATCGTCTAAACTCGCGGTGTAATCTGTGGATTGAAAAGGGTTATCTAGGTGCCTTTGTGCTAGATGCTTTCCATGCACCATGTCTAAAGGTATTGCGCTCATTACAAAGCCACCAAGGAGCCAAGCAAATATCTGCAGAGCAAGGAGATAGCCAAGGTATTTGTGTATTTTTCTGGCTGGTTTTAGGGCTGTTTTGTTCATTACTCTATTTTTTAGTCAAAATTGCTGATAGCTTATTGAAATTAACGTAAAATCCAAGGTGACAAATTGTCGCACCCAAAAGTATGACTTTCTGGGGAGCTTGCGCTCTGAATGTGATAATTTACTGAGTAGAATTTAAACAATTAGCGGGCTTAGGTCCAATCACAAAGCAAGGTAACGCACTCGCAATGTCAGAAATCCAATTTTTAAATGTCGATTTAGAGTTAGAGTCTAAACACGACATCTCCGCTTTGGTTGAGGATCTAAAGCGCAATGCTGTTGTATTACACTATGACAAAGATGAATATAGAGAGCTCGCTAGAATTGAAGCGAGTGCTGAAGTCACCAGTCCGAATAAAGCGATCAATCACCTCTGTGAGTTAATTGAGTCGTGTTCAAAAGCCGCGCTCAAGCAATGGCTTGGGTGTAAAAAGCGCACCTTTGATATTGGCTTTACCTCAGGGACTGCGCCTAAGTGCTATTCACAGGCATTGGATGTCGATACCCTATTACGCATATCGGCGATTGGTGCAGGTATTGAGATCACACTTTACCCGCTAGAAAAATAGCTTTTCATCGTACGCAATATTGCTGTTGGTGTTGATTATTCTGCTTGGCAGCAATGCGTAAATCATTGACATTTCCACTGCCATATCGGCCAATGTTTTTCGAGCTTTTACTTAAGAACAAGATTTTAGTTCACGTTATTTTTAATTAAAAACCTATAATAGGTAAAATATTGAGGTTAACTTAATTGTTTCAAATAACTGAATAGGTGGTTAAGTTTTCCGAGAAATATGTAAAATCCTACCTCTCCAGTACATCGTATAAAAGTTTATATCCTTCCATCAAAAATCAAATAAATTATTGTTTTTATTTCGTTTAATATTCTTTTGTGACTGATGATCAAGGAGTGAATGAGTTCTTTCATTTACTCTTTACTGTGGTTGACACAGTTTTGTAATCCTTATTATTGCGATAATTTATTATCCAGTTTTTTACTTAATTACTTGATAAATCCTTAAATATCATTGTGATAAGTCCGTTATGAATTTTTTCATGTTAATCTGTTATTAATATCTTGATAAATCTATTGTGCTGTTTTATCGTGGTGTTGCACACATAGTTGTTTATCTTAGGGTAAATAAAAAACACACGGATTATTTCAAGGAAATGTTATGAATAAGTTACTTAAGTTTGCCGCGCTGAATTCAGCCATCATGATAACCAGTACAGCAGCGATTGCTGACCAACTCTCGAGCGCCAACCGCGCCGTTTTGAGCGAGTTACAATCGATAGACAGGTTTAATTCACAAAGTATGCAGGTTGCAGACATCAAAAGAGTTATGGCTAAGGCCGTTGCTCTGGAGTTAGGCACCAAACAAGCTGCTTGGTTGAATCACCTCAATAGTGCAAACACATTGAGCTTTTCAGAGTTGGGTTTACCAACATCTAGTGCGCAATTGAGCGCGCAAGCCAGTGAACAAACACGTCAGCTAAAAGGACTCTCTGTGCAAGGAGACAATGTATACCAGCTGCGATTAGCGGATGAATCAATGTTATCGCAATGGCAAAGTGGTGACGTACCACTTATCGCATTTGCGCCGCGTGGTGAAGATACCGAGTGGGTCCATGTTGAAGCATTTGATGCACATGGTGAGCTACATTTATTAGACGCACACAAGATGCCTAAGCGACCAGTTTTGGTTGTAGAGTTAGATAAACAACTTGTACAGCGCGAAGGCATTGAAGTCATGCGCAAGGTGTTCAATCAAAATCGCGAACTTGTTGATGGCAACAGCAATACACAGTCTTTCGGGTTTGTGCAACCACAAGCTGCGCCTATCTCTACTTCAGTTATAAGCCGAATTCGCTTAAATGACGACAAAGAGCCGTGGATATCTGGTGCTGCGGAAGTGTATGCCGTGGTAAATGGGGTAAATCCAACTCGTGACGAACCGGCATTAGATGTTGTGGATTTACCTTATTTAGACCACGATGGACAAGACTACACACCCAACCAGATATTGATCCACTGGGAGAGATACCGTTGGCAAGCGGCGGATGTGTTGTTGATGGAGCACGATGACAATACTAACTATCAAGAGCTTGCAACGACGTTCTTGAATATTGTGACGCAAGTGATGAGGTTGATCCCCGATCCGAACGTCCAAGGTTATGCGATTATCCCGCAACTAACCAATGAGTTAATCAAGGCAATGCCGAGTCACTGGTTCACTAATGATGATGACTATGTTGATGTATTTTATACGTTATTTGAAAACCGCCAATACAATAATGTAATGGGGGCGAGCAATAACGCAAAAATGACTTTATCTCCCTTAACGATAGAGCCAAGGTAAGTACACTTGTAAATCGCGGCGGTGGTGGAAGATCAAAACGGTTTACAGGATAGGAAGAAGGTTAGCTTACCTTTATTAAACACTCACGTAGACTCTGCGCTGAGTATGTTGCGCGGCCTAATGGATTAGGCCGCTTTTTTCTTGTCAGTCTTTCAGCCCATTTGAAAGCTGAGAGACCTGATACATTTACCAGATTTTTTCGACAAACTCTGGATGATCGACGTATGGGTTACGGTTACCTTGATATTCATAGGCCGCTTGGTTGCGTGCGCGCTCCACATCGTCCACAGGATCTTGTTGATGCCAACGTTTAAGCAGTGCAACTACCCAAGGCTCAAAGACAACATTCGCTGTGCCATTTAAAACATCATTGCCATAGCTGGATTTGTTTTGCCATCCTGCAACGACATTTTCATAGCGCGTTGCCATGTAGAAGTAAATGCGTGCGACATCTCCTTTGAACTGATCGATAGGTTCAAAAACAGTCCCCGAATAGTTGATGCCACTCGCACTACCAAGTTTACTGCCGTTACTCGAGGTATAACTGGCACTACCGACTTCGCCAAATGGGTAACTGTTACGTTTTGCGTTGACAAATCCATCTGATGCAAAGATATGGTGTACATCTGAATTCATGGGCTCGACCTTGCCACCGAACCAGCTCTTTGGAAATGAATGCTCTCGGTTGTAACAATCACCTTCTACACGGTAGCTTCCGCATTGATCACCGACGGCTGTGAAGTTGACGGTGTCAGCAGAGTTTGGCTTTTCAGAATATCTATCTAGTACGGTGTTATCTTTTTCGAAGTGGCTATCACGTTCATATTGATCTATGAATGACCAAAGCGCACTGTAACCGCGATTATTATGATCTTTAATAATCGTATGTAGTTGAGATTTTAGAGCAAAACCTGATAAACCTGCGGCTGATGCGTAGTAACCAGTTGGGTCTTGACCACCGCCGTCACCACCGTCATTACCTAGCGTGAATTGTTTTTGCTCTTGATTACTAAATTGGCCACCAGAAACCAGCACTTGATTATTGAGGGTTAATTCATAACTACCGTTGCCTTGTGAACAACAAATACCATCTCCGTAGCTATCTGAAATGATAAATGTATACGTATCATCTGCTAAGCATAATGACTCAGTGTATGTTGTGGTATTGGCATAGCCACTGCCGTTTTTGACTGTTTGTCCTTGCTTGTTTTTCAACTCCCAACTGGTCTCACTGGCATAGTTATCGGTGACAAGTTTAAATTGGACGGTGTTTTGTTGGCATGTCGTTGGCGGCGGCGGTGGTGGCGGAGTTGTCGTTGAATCACTGGGTGTAAAATGATCGACATAGACCACTTCTGAGCCATCGAACCCGCTGGTGTCATAAAAGCGTAGGCCTACTTCAATGTTTTTACTACTGCTGGCTGTATATTGATAGGTGATTTGTTGCCATTGGCCAGTTTGATTCTCATTGGAATAGCCTCTATAACCATCGACGTATAACCTTGCCTTGACGTTGCCCTCGGTATGATAAACCCAAGTACTGAAGGTATAGCTTTGCCCACCGGTGACCGAAACCGTTTGACGTAGGTCGGTATTGCCTTGTGTCGCCGTTTTTACGGCAACCGATGCAGCACTTTGACCGTCTTTTACAGGTGAGCTTACTTGGCTAAGTGTAATTCCTGTGTCAATGGTAGACCAATTACTCGGCGTGTTTTGTTGCCAATTTTCGAAGCTACCATTATTGATTTCAGCGCTGACTGTTGGGCAAACTAACCCAATTAAAACAGCAGTCTTTATACTGAACCTGTGATTTTTACGGTGTTTCATTTTTCTCTCTTATTATTTTGAGTAGGTTAATTAAGGTCAGATAATGTACTTGATGGTTATTAAAATGTTAAATAACTTTTGATCAAAAAATGATCTTTACTTTTAATCTGTTTTATTTGGAGTTTTTTTCTTTTCATAACTAAAAGGAATAACAAAGCAGATACAGTTCTTTTTTTTTGTGGGATAGGAACAGTATCCTGCATGCTATTAAATGACCTGCACAATCAGGTGCCAGAGCAAGTAAATCGAAATGGGTTACGGGGAATAATCAATGTTGTTAAGTCAACTGAGTGCTGCGGCAAGTCCGCTTTCACAAGAACAACTGCAAAAGTTACAAGGGTTGGTGGCTGAGCTCAATCCAATTCAACAGGCTTGGGTGAGTGGTTACTTGGCTGCAAATGCCAATACTGCGGCGCTCGGTGGCGTAATTGGACAAACGGCTGCGCCAGCACAAGAAGCTGCACCACTTACTATTTTATATGGTTCGCAGACTGGCAATGCCAAAGGCGTTGCGGCACAGCTTGAAGCGCAGGCTAAAGCGCGTGGTTTAACCGCTAAGCTTGTTAATATGGCTGATTATAAGCCGGGCAATTTGAAAAAAGAAAAATTCATTGCTGTCGCCGTATCTACATACGGTGAGGGTGAGCCACCAGAAGATGCTGAGAATTTACACGAGTTCTTAGTCGGTAAAAAAGCACCTAAGCTAGATGGCGTTAAGATTGCTGTGTTAGGGCTTGGGGACTCAAGCTATGAGTTTTTCTGTCAAACAGCGATTGATTTTGAAGAGCGCTTACAAAAACTAGGTGCAGAAAGTGTTGTCACACGTGCAGATTTAGATGTCGATTATGATGAGCAAGCAGAAGCTTGGATAGCATCGACTTTAGACGCATTTGAACCAGAACTAAAAGCACAGCAAAGTGCTGGTGGTGCAAATGTCGTCAGTGCACCTTTTGGCGCACCACAAGTGGCACACAGTCAATATACTAAACAGAACCCATTTACCGCTGAAATTTCATCAGCAGTTAAGATTACTGGCCGTGATTCCACCAAAGATGTTCGCCATATTGAAATTGACTTAGAAGGGTCTGATATTAGCTATCAACCAGGAGATGCACTTGGTGTGTATTTCTTAAATGATGAAGCTTTGGTTGATGAAGTACTAAACGCTCTGAAAATCGAAGCTGATGCGCAAGTTAAACTGGGCGACGACACGCTCAGTGTGCGAGATGCATTAATTGAAAGACTAGAGCTGACACAGTCTTACCCAGGTTTTGTTGAGAAGTATGCTGCGGCTACTGGAAATGAGGAACTCACCAAGCTTGTTGCTGATAAAGCAGCACTTCGTGAGTATTTAGAAGCGCGTCAGATATTTGATGTTATAAAACAAAACCCGAGTGACATTGCAGCACAAGCACTGGTTGATTGCTGTCGTAAAATCCAAGCGCGTTTATATTCAATCGCTTCAAGTCAAGCTGAGGTAGAAGAAGAAGTCCACCTGACGGTAGGGCTAGTAGAGTTTGAAGCGTTTGGTGAGCAACATTTTGGCGGGTGTTCTGGCTTCTTGGCACATCGTGTAGAAGAAGGTACAAAAGTCAAAGTATTCAGTGAACACAATGATAACTTCCGCTTGCCGGCTGACGATAATACGCCAGTAATTATGGTGGGCCCAGGCACAGGTATCGCGCCTTTCAGAGCATTTTTACAAGAGCGCGATGCACGTGAAGCAGAAGGTGAAAACTGGTTGTTCTTTGGCAACCCCCATTTTACTCAAGATTTCTTATATCAAGTTGAAGTTCAAGGGTATGTGAAATCTGGATTGCTGAATCGTGTTGATTTGGCATTTAGTCGGGACCAGGCAGAGAAAATTTACGTCCAAGATCGTATTCGTGAGAAGGGCGCAGACGTTTTTGCTTGGTTAGAGAAAGGTGCGCATTTCTACGTGTGTGGTGATGCCACACGAATGGCGAAAGATGTGCATCAGGCGCTGTTAGACATTGTTAAGACCCATGGTGGTAAAGATGATGAGCAGGCCGAGCAATATTTAAAAGAGCTGCGTAGTGCTAACCGTTATCAAAAAGACGTCTATTAATAGGCGTCAAAACGCACTTATTTACCGTCACAGCATACGAATTTAGGAATAACAATGAGCAACCAAGATTACAAGCCAAATAGTAAGCATGATCCCGATGCTAAATTTGCTGACAACGAGCGATTAAAAACGCAAAGCCAGCACTTACGTGGCACCATTGAAACTGACTTAGGTGACCAATTAACTGGTGGTTTTACCAAAGATAACTTCCAACTGATCCGTTTCCACGGCATGTATCAGCAGGATGACCGTGATATTCGTGCAGAGCGTGCGAAGCAAAAGCTTGAACCTCTGCACAACGTGATGTTACGTGCGCGTATGCCTGGTGGGATTATCAAGCCAGAGCAGTGGTTAGCGATTGATAAATTTGCAGAAGACAAAACGTCTTATGGCAGTATCCGTCTTACAACGCGTCAAACATTCCAATTTCACGGTGTGTTAAAGCCGCATATCAAAGAAATGCATTTAACACTTCATGATGTCGGCATTGATTCAATCGCAACGGCGGGTGACGTAAACCGAAACGTTTTATGTACTACTAACCCAGTAGAGTCTGAATTACACCAAGAAGCGTATGAGTGGGCTGCTAAAATCTCAGAGCATTTATTACCAAAAACACGTGCTTACTTAGAGATTTGGTTAAATGGCGAACGTAAAGACTCGACAGACTTAGAGCCAATTTTGGGCTCAACCTACTTACCTCGTAAGTTCAAAACGACCGTTACCATTCCTCCTAATAATGAAGTGGATGTGCATGCTAACGACTTGAACTTTGTTGCGATTGCAGAAGAAGGCAAGCTAATTGGCTTTAACGTACTTGTGGGTGGTGGTCTAGCGATGACGCACGGTGATGTGAATACCTATCCGCGTCGTGCCGATGACTTTGGTTTTATCCCGCTAGAGCACACTTTAGCTGTGGCAGAGCACGTTGTAAGCGTACAGCGTGACTGGGGTAACCGTGTTAATCGTAAAAACGCTAAGACCAAATACACACTAGATGCGTTTGGTATTGATGCCTTTAAAGAAGAAGTCGAAAATCGTGCGGGTGTAAAATTTGCACCAAGTCGTCCATTCGAGTTTACTCACCGTGGCGATCGTTTTGGTTGGGTCGAAGGTATTGATGGTAAGCACCACTTAACGTTGTTCTTACAAAGTGGTCGTATTCTTGATTACCCAGATAAGCCACTAAAAACAGGCTGTCGTAAAATTGCAGAGATCCACAAAGGTGATTTCCGCATGACCGCGAACCAAAACCTGATCATTGCAGGTGTGGCTGAAGAAGACAAAGCGCAGATTGAGCAAATTGCGCGTGAGCACGGCTTGATTGATGACACACACACAGAGCAAAGAAAGAGCTCTATGGCGTGTGTGGCAATGCCGACTTGTCCACTAGCGATGGCTGAAGCTGAGCGTTACTTACCAGATCTTGTCGAGAAGACAGAAGCATTGCTTGTTAAGCATGATATCCCAAATGACGACATCATTCTGCGCGTTGTAGGCTGCCCTAACGGTTGTGGTCGTGCGATGTTGGCTGAGGTTGGTTTAGTTGGTAAAGGTCCTGGTAAATACAATGTATACCTTGGCGGTAACCGTGAAGGTACACGAGTACCTAAGCTTTACTTAGAGAATGTGGGCGAAGAAACCTACCTACCAGCGTTGGACGAATTGATTGGTCAGTGGGCTGCAGAGCGCAACGAGCAAGAGTGTTTTGGCGATTTTGTTATTCGTAAAGGCATCGTTGCTGAAGTGAAAGTTTCAAAAACGGATTTCCACGCTTAATTGATGGGCGCAATGCGCCCGATAAATAGGACAAGCTATGAGCGAATTTAAGCAAATATTGACGTTAGACAAAGCAACACAACAGGCAATGCTTGCTGATGCTAATGGCATGTTGGCACAAAAAAGTGTTGAAGAGCGTGTTGCTTGGGCGCTAGAGAACTTGCCTGATACCCATATGCTGTCGTCCAGCTTTGGTATTCAGGCTGCGGTGATGTTGCACTTAGTATCACAGCAAAAGAATGATATTCCTGTGGTCTTAACTGACACCGGTTACCTATTTCCTGAAACGTATCAGTTCATTGATGAATTGACCGAAAGACTGAAGTTAAATCTACAAGTTTTTCGCAGTGAATACAGCCCGGCTTGGCAAGAAGCAAAATTTGGCAAGTTATGGGAGCAAGGGGAAGAAGGGATTAAAAAGTACAACACCCTAAACAAAGTCGAGCCAATGACGCGTGCTTTAAAAGCACTTGGTGTCGGCACCTGGTTTAGCGGGTTGCGCAGACAACAATCCTCCTCTCGTGCTGACAAGCAAATACTCGAAATTAGCCGTGGCAGTGTGAAAGTGTACCCGATTATTGAATGGAATAATCGCGACGTATACCAGTACCTGACTAAGCATGATTTACCTTACCACCCACTATGGGAGCAAGGGTATGTGTCGATGGGAGATGTCCATACGACACGCAAACTTGAGCCTGGTATGACGGAAGAAGAAACACGCTTCTTTGGTTTAAACCGAGAGTGTGGCCTACACATTGATGGTGATGGAATTTAAACCTGTTTCACTTAAGTTCAATTTTGTATAAAAACAGCCGCTGATTACAGCGGCTGTTTTTGTTTGAGCTGGATGAATTAGTGCAATTTTGAATTGATAATTTTCTACTCAATTGTCAAACTCTAGCTTAGAAAGCGCTATACTATAAATGTGTGGCCTCAAGAAACAGGGAGTGCCGAAATGAAATATTCTAGTTACCTGATGATAATGATTATGCTGATTGGGCTGGGATCATTATTTGTGATCAAACGTCCCGATGGCAAACCGTGGCTAAGTGTGGATATGATCTTTGGAGAAGCACAACAACAAGCAAGCACGCTGTTAGACAAATCCAAGCAAGAGCTGAATAGCGTCGTGAACTCAGCTAAAAAAGCCCTCAATGACGAGGAAACGACAACCTCTCAAACAACCATATATAGGTGGCAAGATGCTAAGGGAAATTGGCATTATTCTGATAGGCCCAATACCAGAGTAAATAGTCAAGTACACACCTTAGATCCCACCAAAATCACGATTATGGCTGCTGAGAATACGGAAATATTAGAAACGCTAGGTCAAGACAAAGGCCAAGCCGAAGGTAAAATTGACGTGGATAACATGAAGCCAACGGATGTGAAAAAATTAGTCAAAGACGCTCAGGGTCTACAAAAACTAATGGATGAACGAGCCAAGACATTGGAAGATATTTAACACGATTTTGTAAAGTACTTTCAGGGCTGCTTTCGCAGCCTTTTTTATTTATGCTCAGCGACAAGTTGAGCTTCAACCGCCTTGGCAATGGCTAAACTGGCTGTGAGGCCCGGCGACTCGATACCAAATAAGTTGACCAGCCCAGCAAGCCCATGAATGCTTTTTCCCTCAATTTGGAAATCCTGCTGGCCTTGACGCTGTGTTTTTGGACGTATACCTGCATAATCTAATTGTAGACGTCGCTTATCAACATTTGGCCAATAGCGTTTGATTGCTTGGTAAAACGCTTCTAATGCAGTCCCATCGGTTTCATAGTTCAATTCGTCGATAAATTGAGTATCCGGGCCAAAACGCAATTGCCCAGCCAAATCTAACGTCGCATGGATACCTAAACCATGCTGTTCTGGTACGGGGTAAATCAAATGTTTAAATGGGTGGCTCCCTTGGTAACTGAAGTACTGACCTCGGCAATAGTGGATCGCAGGGACATGGATAGGTTGCAGCCCTTCAATCAAAGTCGCATTGTGCTGAGCAAACAGCCCACCTGCATTGACTAAATGGCGACAGCGCAATTCAAATGGTGTGCCATCGCAATCTAGTTTGACTGCAAAACTATTTGCAGTGGGAACAGCCCCAACAAATTGAGTGCGGGATACATACTGGCCTTGATGACTTTCTAATTGGCCAAGTAGAGAAAGCATAAACTGATGGCTATCCACAATACCGGTAGAGGGAGAGTACAACCCCGCAATAGCATTAATTTGCGGTGCCTTTTGCACCAACTGCTCTTTACTTAGCCAGCATAAATCATCTACGCCATTGTTTTGTGCCTGTTGGAGTAGCGAGGCGAGCTTCTCTTCCTCTTGCGTATTTTGGGCCGTGATCACTTTGCCGATTCTGGCAAAAGGCACAGAAAATTCTGTGCAGTGAGTATATAACTGTGCTTTTCCTTCTACGCAAGTGCGCGCTTTTATACTGTCGCTAGGATAATAAATGCCGGCATGAATGACTTCGCTATTTCTGCTACTGGTATGCTCACCAAAGTGATGCCCTTGCTCGACCAGGACAACTTCGCTGTGTTTGCTTAACCTTGCCGCAATGGCTAGCCCGATGACGCCCGCGCCGATGACTAAAGTGTCGACTTGTTCCATTGTATTTTCATTCCTGCATAGGGGATTTATTGTTTGCCGCTTTGTTAAGCTATTGTCGCTATCTGTGCCTATTGTATGAAAAAAGCTTATTTTACCGCGCGCTCGATAACCGCTGCGGTCATTCTAGAGACGCAACATAGCTCGCCTTTGGCGTTGGTAATTTTAACTTCCCATACAGAAGTGCGTTTACCCAAGTGCAGTGGTTTTGCAATCGCCGTTAATACCCCGTTGCGAGAGGCTTTGAGGTGATTCGCGTTGATCTCTTGTCCCACACAATAAAAACGCTCAAAATCGATAACGAAGTTGGCGGCATAACTGGCTACGGTTTCTGCCAGCGCAACATTAGCGCCACCGTGGACCATGCCTATGGGATTGTGATGATGCGGGGTTGCAGGCATTGTAGCAACAAGGTAGTCATCGCCAATCTCGCTGATTTCGATACCAAGGGTCGCCATTAAAGATCCTTTGCCATGAAGCCCTTGATCCAAAGATTGGCATAATGCCTTTGTAACTGGTCTAAACCAAATACTCATGTTTGTCCTTGATAGTTTAATTATCCAAATGAGATAGGCTTTCTGCCTGTTTTGCTATCTACTTGAGGCTGTTTGTTACGCTTCTTATTGGATTGCTTTTTAGTTGGCTTTTTAGCTGGGACATTACTTTGCGTAGGTTTTACTGTTGGTGTGGCTGGTCTCGGATTTGGGATTGCCCCTTCAGCCAATGTCAGCAAGAAGGTTTCGCCATCAAACTTAAGGCTATCACCTGAGTACATTTTTTTACGCTTTTGCGTGCATAACTCGTTGTTAACCGCGACATATCCCATCGCGATTAGCTGCTTGGCTTGTCCGCCAGTTTCCGCAAAATCTAGCACCTTTAATAGGTTACAAAGTTCAATAGGTTCTTCTTCGAGTTCAATTTCGATGTATTCTTGATTCATATCACAACTCTAAACACGTCTTTGCGACAGTATACCGCGCTGACAAGATGAATGACGAAACTTTTTCGTGATTGTGGTGGTCTTTAATGTAAATGCAGCAATTGGTGTGTATTTTGCTTGCAGTTTTAATTAATTCCATTATGACAACACAGGGAGACCTACGATGGGTATTCGCTCTGCATTAAAAAAAGAATTAATGAATTTAGATGCGCTGGGCTTAATGACCGCAGATGACGTGCGCGCATATCTAAATGCTCACCTTAAACGAGCGAAGGATAAATTTGCGCTAATTTCGCGCTTTAATACGCATCATAGCCAAGTACAGGCTGGCCTGCCAAGTACTGAGAAAGAGTTGAAGTTTGAGCGACACCGCTTGTTCAAAGATGTCTTATACCCCAAGTCTGCAGTACAGAAATGGGCTGCGCAAACCCATTAATTCAGTATATTTCAGTGCGCTATGATGTGGCATGACCGCACTCATTTGGCGCACTGTATGGTCATATTATATTGCTTTAACCTCAACAAGGTCGCTATGACTTGGGCAGAACATTCTGCACCTTTTGCGTATAATTTAAACTCTTGTTCATGCTTTCTAATGCTGGCTGGAATGGCAGCTCATAGCCATTGATTTTCATTACTGGGAATTCATTGATGAGGTTTGCATACATTTTTTGTGTTTCGGGCAACAGTAAAAAGTCAATGAATGCCAGCGCATTTCGTTTGTTTGGCGCATGCTTGGCTATCGCTGCTGTCGTCGTTGAAACGGGCGTTGTGCCGTTTGCCATTTGCAAAAAGTGCATCTCAAGTTGCGTTGCAAGTTTGACATCTTGTTTGTTTGAAGACTGCTTCATCATGTGCCAGTAATAATGATTTGCAAGCGCAAATTGGCATTGGCCTTTTGCCAAAGCTCGAAGCTGATCTCTGTCTCCTCCCGAAGGGCGCTTAGCTAATAATTGGTTTGCCTTTTTAAGCCAGCGGGTATTGGCAGGGTTGTCACTGGCGAGTAAGCTGGCAAAAAGCGTCCGATTGTAACTGTGTTGCCAATCTCTGACACAAAACTGTCCCGCAACTTTGGGGTCGCTAAACTGTGTAAAGTAGTGAGGTATAGGTGCCGAGGTATTACGCTTGGTAAAAAGAGCGCGCGTGCGCATCGACAAGCTTACCCAGCGTTGCTCGGGATCTTTAAATACCTTTGGGACTTCAGGCCATCTCTTTAACTCTGTCATTGGTTGTAGCAGTTCATGATGGGCACTGAGCTGAACTAGGTCAGAACTCAGTATGACATCTGCTCGAGAGTTTTCCCCATCGCTGCTTAGTCTTGAAAGTAAAAATTGTGATTTACCATTTACAAGATTGACGCGAACGCCACTTTGCTTTTCAAAGGCATGGAGCATGGGTTTGATTAATTCATATTTTCGAAACGAGTAAACGTTGAGTTCGTTATTTTTGGCTAAAACTTGGGTACTTAGTAGCAAAATCGGGTAAAAATAGAAAAGTTTACTTTTAATCATCGCAAATAAGAATTATTATCAAGTAGTGCAATGGTACAGTGTTATGAGCGGATGTCTAGAGTAAAAAAGTGGGATAAAGTGTTTCAAGCGCCAGCTAAGTTTGGTGGGTGGATATATGGCTTTTATTTGTGTGTAATTTGTTATGTGGGGTTTGAGTTTAATACACACTTTAAACAACGCTCCCATCACCAATTAGAGCAACATGTGTCCCAGTATCAATCTCGCTTGAATAATCAATTACAGCGGTTTGCGCATTTGCTTTATTCCATTGAGGCTTATCAAAGAGCGCGTGCAGATATCACGCCGGAGCAATTTTATCATTTAGCCCAATCTCAACTCGCAGGGTTAGAGTTGGAGCTAAGTTTAGAGTCCTACGCCATTATTGAGCGAACGCAGGTACCGAGTTTAGAGCAAAAGTATCGTTCTTTGGGTTTTTTTGATTTTACAGTGCGCCTGCCTAATGGTGATAGTGGTCCATTTTTGACGACGCTCAAAGCGGCGCCAGTTGCGGAGTTTGGTCATTTATTGGGATCGGCTGTGGCCATCTCCGAGCCATTTATTCAACGCATAGGAAACAATGAACTGCAAGCCGTAAAATGGCATCAAGCACAGCGATGGAGTGTCGTCATTGAGCAATTTGATATGCGGAACCCTCAAGCGTTGCGTGCATTAGGGATCGGCTTTCAGTTGGATCACCTCCTCGAAGGAATGTTTGGTCAGTTACATCAGACCAGCGGTCATCATATGCATGTCGTTGCTGATGAACAGTTGGTATTTACATCGGATTGGCAGAACCAATTTCAACTAACGGCAAAGCAAGCGGGTATTTCCAAAGAGCTCGATTTTTTTGGTACGCCAATTTCTATGCATCTTTATACCCAAGCGCAACTGACCCCATCGCTGTTAAACAACTATACCTTGATTATATGGAGTGTTACGTTGATTGCCGCCGCACTCGGTTTCATGGTGTTGATGCAAGTACGATATTTAACCGCTCGCCACGATACAATCAATAATCTGGTTGAAGAGCGAACGGCACGGTTGGCACAAGCTAACCAACAGATCCAACATGAATCTAATAAACGCCTTGCGGCGCTGCAACAGCATATTGTCGCAGAGCGTAAATATAAGAGTCTGTTTGTGAATAGTAGTGAAGGTTTGTTTGTGTTGGACAAGTATGGTGTTCTAGTGGATGCCAACCCCGCATTTAAATCATTGCTGCTCGTTGATGAGCAAGCTCATTCGAGACTCACTTTGAGTGACTTGATGCTAGATAGCGAAGTCGCGGAGCGTTGGCAAAAAATGGTTGAGCAGCTGCAACCACATGAAGAATTAGAGTGGTTAGCGGGGTCTATGCAAAGTAGTGGGGTATGGGTAAGACAAACCGGATCTTGGATCTGCCACAGCCATGAGGTGATTTATGAAGGGCGTATTACCGATATTACAGCACTTAAACTGTTTAACGAGCAATTAAAGTACAAAGCACAACACGACAGCCTAACAGATTTGCTTAATCGACAGACATTTTTGCAATTGGTAGAGGCAAGTCGCACCGAGTCACAGGGACAATTTATTTTACTTTACCTCGATTTGGACCGCTTTAAGTTAATCAATGACACTTTGGGTCACTTAGCGGGTGATAAATTATTAATTGAATTTGCTACAAGGATGCGAGAGTTGGTGGGAGGGTTTGCTGATATT
The DNA here is from genome assembly GCF_001696455.1 of Pseudoalteromonas luteoviolacea. GTDB lineage: Bacteria > Pseudomonadota > Gammaproteobacteria > Enterobacterales > Alteromonadaceae > Pseudoalteromonas > Pseudoalteromonas luteoviolacea_C. The sequence goes on along the minus strand of NZ_MAUJ01000010.1, from coordinate 33,404 downwards.
GCGCGGTTAGGAGGAGATGAGTTTGCAATCTTATTCGATGCTGAGAAGTTAAGCGCTCCCCTAGAGTTATTACTGGAAGATATTTTGACTGCAATCCGGGTACCCTTTGAGTATCAAGGTATGGCACACACTGTCAGTGGCAGTGTCGGAGTTAGGCGTTTTACTGCCCCTTGTTCGAATTATGAAGCGGAAAAACTGTTACATGATGCTGACGTGGCCATGTATGAAGCTAAAAAGCGTGGGAAAAATGACTACCATATCTTCACCTCTGCCATTGCCAGTGAAGCGTCGAGAAGGCTGCAAGTTGAAAGAGAGCTGCAAACGCTTGATATGGATCGAGAGTTGTCTCTGCGTTTTCAGCCAATTTATTGCAGTCTTGGCAAGGCGATAGTTGGTTTTGAAGCACTCGTACGTTGGCATAGTCCACTGCTCGGCGTTGTGAGCCCAGCAGAGTTCATTCCGATTGCAGAGGAATGCGCGCAAATTGTTAAGTTGGGGCAATGGGTGTTTGAGCATGCCATGTTATTTAAACAGCAACTGCCTGACGGTGATATGTTTATTAGTGTCAATGTATCTCCAATACAGTTACAACATAAAGGATTTATGAACTGGTTATTCGTGCAATTTGAAAGCGCTGAATATCGCCCATCGCACTTCAAAATAGAATTGACTGAATCAGCAATGATGACGGAGGAAAACTCATTGATAGCACCGCTACAAAAACTCCATGATCTTGGATTTGGTATCTATATTGATGATTTTGGTACGGGCTATAGCAGTTTATCGAGATTGAATGTACTACCTGTGGACGGGGTGAAGATTGATCGAGCGTTTATCAATGGTATTGAAGGTATGGGCAAGCCTAGACAGTTGATCGAAGCCATTTGTGCAATGGCAAAAAGTTTCAATTTAACTGTTACAGCAGAAGGCATTGAACAGTTTGCTCAGCTGCAGATCTTATCTACGCTTTATTGTCAGCAAATGCAGGGGTACTTTATGAGTAAACCGCTGTGTGATTTTGAAGCGCTACAATTGGTACACCATCATGGTTCTAAAAACTTGTTAAATGAAGTGAGTTAAATGTTGACCTCAACTTAGCTTAAGGTTTTAAGCTACTGTTATTCAATTAAGGAATCAACCGAGATACGTAGAGGAATGACATGAACCAAACGCAATTAGCCACTTATTTATCAAAATTAAATATTGAGAATTCTGCTTCTATGGATTTAGCGCTTGTTAGTCAGATTGTGCAAGCGCATCTTAAACGGTTTAGCTTTAGCAGCTTCAATGCCATGCAAAACAAATTACTCAGTGTCAATAATGAAGACTTATTCGAGCGATTGATAACACAGCAGCAAGGTGGTTACTGTTTTGAACATAACAAAATTGCCATGTTAGCGTTGCAAGCATTGGGCTTTGACGTATCTCCATTGCTTGGTCGAGTGCTTTTAAACGGCACCACAACTAACCCTCGAACACACCGATTAACACATTTGAAGTATAAGGGGGCTGAGTATTTGGTTGATGTTGGCTTTGGTGTCAAAACACCACGCGTGCCTATTCCGATTGACAGTACAGCCCAGTTTCGAGAAGGCATAAACCTATACCAAGTGGAAAGAACTGTGAATAGTGTCACGGTTTCATTATTGCAGCCGGAGCAGGTTACGTTGTATCAAGTTGACTTGCTCGATACCTATGAAAGTGATTGTGATGTGGGTCACTTTTATAGTCATCAGCACCCTGATGCGAGTTTTGTAAACAATCTCGTGGTGTCTAGGATTTCAGAACATGAGCGCTCTGTACTGCGTAATCTTACCTATGTGCATTTCAATGAGCTGACAGGTGAGCAAAGCGAAGTTTCGATTGAGCATGTGGAGCAGTTACTTGAGTTACTCAATCACGTATTTTACTTAGAACCAACGATGAATGAAGTGAGCTGGGTTTTTGATAAGGTACTGACTCGGCAACAACAAGCCAACTAAGCTTTCGCTCAGTTGGCTCCTACTTTTTAGCTTTTATTCAATTGTTCAATAAAGCTAGATGAATCAGCGATAGAGCGGTTCATATCCGTGATTAAACTTTGGATATCACGCTTGAGGTTGGTAAATTCGCCTTTGATCGCAGCAATAGCGCGAGCGTTAAGGTTATGCTTTAAGTATAAGACATTGTCCTTCATTGAATCCAAGACTGGTTGCATCTTGGCTTCACTTTTACGCATCGAGCGGATTAACTTTTTATATTGTTGTTGGGTTTGCAGCAGAGTCTTCTCGCTGTTGCGCTTCAATTGTGGGTTAGAATACTGCTCTAATTCGCTCTGCCACTCTTCAAATAAAGCTTCTGCGACAGACTCAACCTTATTGATGTTGGCTGTGACCGTTTCTGCCGATTTTTGACTTGCTTCGTAGTCACTGTTTAATTGCTCGTATACGGTTTGTAATTCTCCACCATCAAAGTCAATTAATACAGAGAGTCTCTCAAGTGCACTTTGAAACTCTTGTTGAGACGCTTGCTGAGAAGCTTGCGTGTCTTCTACACGGTCAACGAGGATATCCCGTTTGTGTACACCCACTTGCTCCCACGCAGCATAATAGGCATTTTGCGCGCTTTTACAGCCGCCCAGAAGAGAGGCAACTAAAATCAAAACGGTTATTTGTATATATTTTAGAGGCATACTTTATCCCTTTACTTTAAATGGCTACTTTAAATTATGAAGCGGATTGGTAATATGTGCAAAGCAATCATTATCATTGAATCATCATGAAGCAACATTGGCCAACCATAAAAGCGCAATTGCGAACATACTTAGAAGCCCAGCCAAGCTGGTGGAAACGCTTTTTTGAGCGCTGCAAAGAAGATCAACTGACCATCAATGCTGGGTATTTGGCCTATGTGACGCTTTTGTCATTGGTGCCCTTAATTGCGGTAGGTGTTGCAATATTTACCGCTTTTCCCGGGTTTGAAAACACCCGACTGGCAATAGAAAACTTTATATTTACCAACTTTGTACCGACCTCGACCGATACCATTAAATCGCACATCAGCGCGTTTGCCGGCAATGCAAATCAAATGACAGCAGTCGGGATCAGCTTTTTGGCCGCCGTTGCCTTGTTGCTCATTCGCAATGTGGACAGTGCACTTAATCGCATTTGGCGGGTTGAAAGTAAACGTCCCTTGATGATTTCGTTCGCCATTTATTGGATGGTTTTAACTTTAGGTCCAGTGTTATTAGGGGCCAGTATAGGCGTCACTTCATACATCGTTTCTTTGGTATCTTTTGCCGATCAAGGGATCCCAGGGTTTAGTGGCTTGCTACTCAAATTACTGCCTTATGTAATTTCAATGGCGGGCTTTATTATGCTCTATACTTTAGTACCAAATACACGTGTGTCGTTTCAAGCCGCGATACCCGGTGCGTTGTTTGCCGCTTTTCTATTTGAATTGACAAAACGGGGGTTTGCTATGTATATCAGCCACTTCCCGTCTTACGAAGTGATTTATGGCGCATTGGCGACTATCCCAATTTTGTTTGTATGGGTGTACTTATCGTGGATAGTGGTGTTACTAGGTGCAGAGTTTACTGCCTGCCTAGAAGAAAACCATAACAAGGAGACTGACACACCTCAAGATTGAGGTAAGTCATGACCTTACTTTATCAGCCAAGTGCTGTACTGCGGAGCTTTCATTTACCCGTTTCCCATGGTCACCAGATACATGTCGAAGAGTATGGTAACCCCGAAGGAGTACCTGTTCTGGTGTGTCATGGCGGTCCGGGCGGCGGCTTGCAAAAGCTGACACAAACTTACTTTAATCCTGCTCGTTATCGCATCATCCTATTTAGTCAGCGAGGGTGCGGAAATTCATCTCCCCACTCTTTAGAGCACAATAATACCGATCTTTTAGTCGCTGATATGCTGGCGTTGCTGGACTATCTAGATTTACCTAAATGTGTGATAGCGGGAGGCTCGTGGGGAGCAACATTGGCATTGTTGTTCGCGCAACTTCACACAGAAAGGGTGATTGGGTTGATCATCTGGGCTAGTTTTTTTGCTGCCAAAGATGACTTGGCATGGCTATATGGTGCCACGGGCGCTGGTGCGCAGTTTTATCCTGAGCGCTTTGCTATTTTCTCTCACGGTGAAATGCACCATGAACGTGTTTTAGAAATCTATAAAGAGCAGTTGTTTGGTGAAGACGAGTTATTGCAGCATAAAGCGGCTCAACTTTGGCTTGATTGGGATCAGCAACTCAGTGTGGAAATCCAATTACAACGTTATCAATTACAATCCGGTTGTCATTTAGTGACACAGGCAAAGTTGATGGTGCACTACATGTCGGCGCGATGCTTTATCGAAGAGCAGCAGCTCCTCCACAACGCGCAGCGCATTGCGCAATTACCTATTTGGATGATACACAGCCGTCAGGATCTTGTGTGTCGATTTGCTTCGGCCCAAAAGTTTGCAGAACAAGTGCAAGCGCGACTGTTAATCTTAGAAGGGGTTGGGCACAGTGCGACAAATAAAGTATATTCTGAGGCCATTCGAAGAGCAGCAGACCTATTGCTGTGTAAAATAGATAAAAATAGAGGTTGATGTGCAGGGACTCATTCAAAGGGTTAAATTTGCGAAAGTTGAAGTTGGTGGTGAAGTGGTTGGTGAAATTGCGCAAGGGATCTTGTTATTACTTGGAGTCGAAAAGCAGGACGATGAAAGTCACGCTGATAAATTACTTCACAAAGTGAGTAATTACCGAATTTTTACCGATGACGCAGGCAAAATGAACTTAAGCCTCAAGGACATTCAGGGCGAGCTGTTAGTGGTGTCTCAATTTACACTCGCAGCAGATACCAAAAAAGGCATGAGACCAAGCTTTTCTTCTGCGGGTACACCCCAGCAAGCTTTATCATTGTATGAGTACTTTGTGGCCAAAGCGAAAGAAGCGGGTATACCGGTAGCAACAGGGGAATTTGGTGCAGATATGCAAGTGAGCCTGTGTAACGACGGCCCTGTCACGTTTAATCTATCGGTTTAACGCTCAATAACGATAATGTAATTTGAATAGCCAGGTACATTGTGGATATGTGGCTTTTTACCGAAATTAATAATGAGTAAATGTTCTAGCTGTTTAAGCTGAGATTCGTGCTCGGCAATAAAATTAATGAATAGCATACCCTGTTCAGTGAGTGTATTGCGCAACAGGGTATAAAACTTATGCTGGTACAAAAATCGTGGTGCATCCAATTCACTGAACAAATCTAATATTATCCAATTGAATGGCACCGTACTTTCTAATTCCAAAACTTTGTAGGCATCGTTACAGTTAACCTCGCTGATGTGGTCACCGCCAAAGTAGCGCTTGTAGCAATGAATAATGTCTGGGTTGTTATCGACAGAAATAACTTGGCAGTTGTCATGGACACTGTGTAAATAGTCGCGAATAGCCCCTGCCCCCAATCCTAATTCCAATACGCGCTGGGGAGGAGGGCATTTTTGCCATAAGCTCTCTAGCACTTGCAAGTGAGGAAACAGCAAGTGTTCTGGGTGGTTCAGTTCAACGATCGACTGTAACGTGTTGTTTATTAGTAGCCAACGAAGCGTTTTTTCTTGTCGAACTTGAATGCTCGTTTTTCCATGCTTATGCCAATATAACAAATGGCCTAGCTGGTGGCTTTGGGTTACAAAATCGCTGCTGACGGTTCCTGATTCAGTTAAAAATTCCTGCATAGTTACATCAGCATAGCTAAGGATTGAGGTAATTCCACTGTGTTTAGATGATTTTACACATTTAGTCGATGATTTTACCCTGAGCATTTCCTGTTCAGAGTTTTTCTTGTAAGGTAGAAAGCAAAAATTGGCACTAGCATAGGTGTGCTCAAAAAGGAGTAAATATGTTTCCAGTAACTTCACCTCAAAGTAGTCAGGATTGGCAGGATTATTATCAATTGCGTTGGCAGGTACTTCGTGCGCCTTGGCACCAACCAAGAGGCTCTGAACAGGATGACTTAGAACAAGAGTCTGAACATCGATATATAAAAAATAATGATGGCGAGGTGTTGGCGGTAGCTAGATTGCATTTCAATAACCACTTGCAAGCCCAAGTTCGCTACATGGCCGTTGATGAATCACACCGAGGTCAACATCTTGGCAGCCGTTTGTTACACGAGTTAGAAAAAATAGCGTGGACCCAAGATGCACAAGAGTTAGTGCTTTTCGCCAGAGAGCGAGCATTGGCGTTTTATGAGCGCCACGGGTATCAAGTGCTGGAAAAAGCACACCTTGCATATGGTGATGTCCAACACTGGAAGATGGTTAAGCAGAAGCCATCTGAGCCGGGCTGGTTTCGCCATCCTGATTGGACACAAGTCCTACAAGATACATGGCGCGAGTCAATTCCCATTAGTGATGCGATGGGGATCAAGGTTGAGAGTTATACCGATTGGCAATTTGCAACCAAAGCTGATCTGAAAGCGAACCTAAATTTACATAACTCGATGTTTGCTGGTTCTGTGTATAGCATGGCAACGTTAACTGGTTGGGGCGCAACTTATCTAGCGCTCAAAGAGCATAACTTAGAAGGGGATATTGTGTTGGCTGATGCCAATATTAAATACCTTAAACCATTGACTACGGCGCCAGGTGCAACGGTCACCTTGTCGGAATGTGAAGGCGAGCTTGCCGAATTGGAAAGCGCGGGCAAAGCAAGATACACAGTGCCTGTTAATGTTTACGATGGTGATGTGTTAGTGGCAAAATTCTGCGGAGAATTTGTTGTTATAGCCAAGTAAGTCTTATGGCGACCAAGCAAATTAAAGGCTTGGTCGCTCGTTAGGCCTTAAAGTAGATCTGTAATGGCAATGCCGATCCCTAGCCTTTGAATGTGCGCATTGTAGTCAATCAAACTCTCACCATACCCATTAAAGTACTGTGCGTAGCCTCTCACCCGTCCGGTGATAGGAAAAGACCAATCTAATTGAACCGCACCGCGATTATCGCCTCCAGCATTATTTCTCAGCATCATGCCCACTTCGTGATCATTGCTAAAACGGTACGCACCACTGAGCTCGAAATAGCCCATATACTTATGGATATCTGGATTGTCATCGCCTTTGGCGGACGTTTCATCAGGCTTATCGTCTTCAGGAAGCCGATACCAAGGTTTAAAGCTAAAAACGAAGCCATCGTATTCCCAAATAAAGTTCGCATAGATACGATTCCAAGAACGCGAGTTAGGTTGGCTGCGCCCATTGGACTGATGGGAGATCCCGAGTACAAACGCCATCTCGTCTCCCCACAGTACGTTTTCATCGTCTAGGAAGTTAATCCAAAAGATTTCTGGTTCGTAATTGGTTTCACGAAATGGTGAAGAAATATCTTTGTTGTAAACCTGCCAGTAAGACTGCAAAGTTACGCCCATATAAATGGCTTGATCTTTGTCTTCAAAATCATGGTAAAGCGGTAATTTCAGGGAGATTTGGTATTTTGCTTCGACATTATCCAGCGGTTCACCTTGCTGCTCACCTTTTTCCATGAAGCGGTCAAAAGGACGGTTGTTTGGGTTTTTAATATAGGAAACTGGTAAAATATAATTACGATGATGCGGTGTTAATACATTGCGATTTTCTTCCGTCACACGCTCTCTGGCGATACGTTTATCAAGCTGACTTAATCCCCCAATCTGTTGCTCACAATACTGACGCACCTCTTTCATCGTCCTATTTTCGTCTCCAGACATAGCCTGGCTAAGAATACATTGGTTGAGGGCTTCTATTTCATCCGCAGAAGCTTTTTTGGCGATGGCTTGCTGTGTCGGAAGCATGATCAGAGCGGCCATAGAGAGCAGTTTAAAGTCCATATTACTTTCCAATTTTTAAGCTGTATTTGTGAGCATGTATAAGCGGCTGACGGTTTGCGATTTATAGCATGTCGAATTGAGCGCTATATTATAAGCAAGTAGCTTAAAATCCTAGTATAAACGGGATAAATGCTAGTAAGCGCAATCGTGAAGGGCATCACGCCGCAGCTCAGCGTGATGCGATAGCAAACTAATTGTCTAATCTAGATACGATGAAGTATGGATTTAAGTAAGATTCTTTTTGGTTGTATTTTAGGGGGGAACCATCATGCTGCGTAACCGTCGCACCTGCAATTTCAGCCACTGCATGCCCTGCGCCAGTATCCCATTCACTTGTCGGTCCAAGGCGGGGGTAAATATCAGCTTCCCCTTCAGCAACGAGGCACAATTTTAGTGAACTGCCTTTAGGCACCATTTCAACATCATCAAATTGGGCTAAATAGTCCGCCAATTCAGGAGATGGATGAGAGCGAGAGCCGACAACTTTAATTTTACCTTGCTTGTTTTTACGAGTGACTTTGAGTTCAATGCGCGCTTCATCACACTCTCTGAACGCACCAATGGCTTTCGCCGCAAGGTAGCAAGTATTTAAAGCAGGCGCATAAACCACCCCCATTGTCGGAGTGCCATTTTCAATTAAGGCAATATTAACCGTAAACTCGCCATTCTTTTTAATAAACTCCTTGGTGCCATCAATGGGGTCAACGAGCCAATAACGCTGCCAAGTTTGTCGCTCCTGCCAACTGATATCGGCACTTTCTTCGCTGAGTATAGGAATGTTTGGTGTGAGACGTTGCAAACCTGCTGTGATAACACGGTTTGCTGCAAGATCTGCGTCTGTTACTGGGCTATCATCACTTTTGTAATCGACCGCAAAATCTTTGGCGTAAATTTGCATAATTTCTTCGCCTGCAAGTCGTGAAAGTGCGACAAGCTCTTCTAGCAGATCTGTATCGTTCATTGCTATTCCTTATTACTGTATGACTTTTTTATTTTTTAAATATTCAATGAGTTGTTGTACGGACTCTTCTAGTGAGTTATCACCCGTATTTATTCTCACCTCTGGAGAGAGCGGCGGCTGATAGTCTGAGTCGATACCTGTGAAGTTCTTAATTTCTCCAGCGCGTGCTTTTTTATACAGACCTTTGGGGTCTCGCTGCTCACAAACGTCTAGTGGCGTATCTAAAAATACTTCTATAAACTCACCTTCGCCAACCAGATTACGCACCATATCGCGCTCTGCTTGAAATGGCGAAATAAAAGCCGTCAGTACAACTAGCCCGGCATCAACCATTAATTTGCTCAGTTCACCAACGCGACGAATATTCTCAACGCGATCGGCATCGCTGAAGCTCAGATCTTTGCATAAGCCGTGTCTTACATTATCACCATCTAGGAGATATGTATGTACGCCACTTTGATGTAGCGCACTTTCTAGTGCATTTGCAACTGTACTTTTTCCTGAACCTGAAAAGCCAGTGAACCACAAAATAACAGGCTTGTGGCCTTTAAGCTCGCCACGGTGTGCTTTTTCTACGGCATAGTTATGCCAAACAATATTTTTATCCATGAAGCTGTCCATTAAAAGGGAAAGACCATTGGGATCAAGGTTAAAACCGTGATGGAATAGATTATTGAGAGCGGTACCCCGATCGTTACGTAATCTCTAATACGATAGTTTCCGGCACTATATACCATCAAGTTTGTTTGATAGCCAAAGGGCGAAATAAAGCTGGCCGAAGCACCAAATGCTACCGCCATAATAAAAGGTAGTGGGTCGACACCAAATCCTACTGCCAACGCATAGGCGACTGGAAATGACAATGCGGCAGCTGCATTATTGGTAATGAGTTCAGTAAATACCACCGTCATCACAAATATGGCGATAAATGCGCCATAGGGGCCAAAGTCACCTAACAACAAAAAAAGCGCATCTGATATTTTGCTGGCGAGGCCTGTATCTATCATTAGTTTTGCCAACCCAATCGCACTGCCTACAATGGCTAGCAACTCGATTGGAAATCGGCGTTTCATTTCACTGACTTTAATTGTGCCCATAGCCACCAAGGCCAAGAGTAAAACCATTAAACCTTTCACGAGAGGGACAATATCAAATATGCCCAGTCCAATAACTGCAGCAAAGCCCAGTAAAACCTGATTCGATTGCTTTTGGTTTAAATGTGTCTGTAAATCTAAACCTGAAATATATACAAATTCGCGCTTTAAATCTGGCAGCTCGTAAAAATCACTACTTGGCGCAAGAATTAATGAATCACCCGCTTGCAACTGTACTTTACCTAAACCGCCTTGGAGGCGATCGTGGCCGCGTCGGATAGCGATGACCGCGGCATGGAACTGCTCTCTGAAGCGAATTTCTTTGATTGTTTTACCAAGAAATTTAGATGATTGACTGACAACGACTTCAACTAAGTGTTCAGCATCTTTTTCGTGTTTATCATGCACGACTTGAAGGCCATCGAACTGCCTTAATAAAGGCACTGATTTAATGTCGCCGACAAACAGTAATACATCGCCCTGACGGATCTCTTGTTGCGGCGTCACGGCACTGATACGTCTTTCACCACGCATTATCTCTGCTAAAAATAGGTCTTTTAAATCACGTAAGCCGTTTTCTTCCACCGTACGCCCAATGAGCTTTGAGCCTATTCCCACCTTTCCCTCTAAGTAAAAAGGCACAACTTCTTCGGTTTCTGTGCCGTGATCTGGGAGAAACTTAAGAAGGAGTAGAATCGTGATTAAGCCGACAAATAAAGCACCGATGCCGACAAGTGTAAAATCAAAGAAACCCAGTGGTGCCATACCCGCGTCAACGGCAAAGCCGTTAACGATTAAATTAGTTGATGTGCCTATCAGTGTTAATGTACCACCCAAAATAGCGGTGTAAGAAAGAGGCAAAAGCAGTTTAGAAGGGGAATGTGTTTGGCTTTCTTTAATCGTACTTATCAACGAAGCGACAACGGCAGTGTTGTTAGTAAAGGATGATAACAAAGCAGTGGACAACCCCAGTTTCATAACTGATTTAGACAGGCTGCCACTGGCCAATGTGCTGGCGAGTTTTTGTACTAAGGTCGTTTTTTCAATGGCAATAGAGACGATGATCAAAAGTACCAAAGTAATTAACGAGGGGTTGGCATAATTAACCAACATAGACTCCAACTCGATTAAACCAGTCAAATAGCTGATGCCAATTGCGCTGACAAATAACCAAGCGGGATTGAGTCGTGTACCAAATAAGCACACGACTAGAGCGAGCATAATGCCTGTTAAGATGATTTGATCAACTAGCACGTTTTTCTCCTTATAACAGGCATCAATGCGACTATTTCAGCTTGCTAATATCAAGCGCTTGCCAATGTGGGAAGTGCTTACGTACTAGGGCGTTAAACTCAAGTTCAAACGCGCTGAACTCGCTCGGCTTCACAGACTCTTCTGCAAGCAAAGCTTCAATCATGCCAGCACCGATAGTCAGATTACTGATACGGTCAATAAGGATGAAGGAACCTGTTTCGTGGTTGTTGCGATAGATATCAGCCACAATACTTTCAGTTAGCTCAAGCGTAACAATCGCAATTTCGTTTAGTTGAAGCTGCTCTGCTTGGCCTTTCTCAAGTGTGTTCACGTCGATTGTGTGGTCGATTTTGCGAACAATCGCTGAGGTATTCTTGCTGCCTAACTTGAAGTTGTAGTTCTTGCCTAGCACAAGCGGTTCTTCGTGCATCCAAACTAACTTCGCCTGAATGAGGTTAGTCACAGCGGCTGTTGATTCAGCTGGCACAATAACATCGCCGCGGCTAACGTCGATTTCATCAGCCAGAGTAATCGTAAACGCTTGACCGGTTTGTGCTTGTTCTAAGTTACCATCAAAGGTGACTAGTTCTTTGATTGTTGACTGCTTACCTGAAGGTAATACTTTAACTGCTTGACCCGTAGTGAGTGAACCAGAAGTTAAAGTGCCTTGGAAGCCTCTAAAATCAAGATTAGGACGTACGACATACTGTACCGGGAAACGCGCTTCAAAGCTGTGGTTCGCTTCAGCCGCTGGAGAGTCTTCTAATAGCTCTAATAGTGGCTTGTCGGTGTAATATGGCGTATGTTCAGAGCGTGTTACAACGTTATCGCCCTTCAATGCGGACATAGGTACAAATTTGATGTCTGATACATTGAGCTGTTCAGCGAATTTCAAGTAGTCAGCTTTGATCTTTTCGAATACGGCTTCATCAAAGTCGACAATATCCATTTTATTGATTGCAACAACGAATTGTTTGATTCCGAGAGAGTCACAAATAAAGCTGTGACGCTTAGTTTGAATCTGTACACCATAACGTGCATCAACTAGGATAATCGCAAGATCGCTGGTTGAAGCACCCGTAACCATGTTGCGTGTATATTGCTCATGTCCTGGTGTATCCGCGATAATGAACTTACGTTTTGCCGTAGAGAAATAGCGGTATGCAACGTCAATGGTGATGCCTTGTTCACGCTCTGCTTGTAAACCATCAACTAATAGCGCAAGGTCTAGTTCTTCACCAGCATTACCCACTTTTTCGTTGTCTTTGTGTAATGCCGCTAATTGATCTTCATAAATTTGGTGGCTGTCGTGTAGTAAGCGACCAATCAAAGTCGATTTACCATCGTCAACACTGCCACACGTCATCATGCGCAATAGGCTCTTATCTTGTTGGCGAGACAGGTATGCTTCAATACCTAACTCTCTTACTTCATTTGCTGTAGACATTAGAAATACCCCTCGCGTTTTTTCTTCTCCATCGAGCCTGATGAATCGTGGTCAATCACACGACCTTCACGTTCTGATGATGTGGATAGCAACATTTCTTCAATGATACCTGTCAGCGTGTTTGCTTCTGATTCAACGGCACCAGTGAGCGGGTAACAACCCAGAGTACGGAAGCGCACTGACTTCATTTCAGGTACTTCGCCTTCTTTTAGCGGCATACGCTCGTCATCTACCATGATCAACGTGCCATCACGTTCAACCACAGGGCGTTTTTCTGACAAGTAAAGTGGCACAATTTCAATATTTTCTTGGTAGATATATTGCCAGATATCCAACTCAGTCCAGTTTGAAAGAGGGAACACGCGGATACTTTCACCAGGATTTACTTGGCTGTTATAGGTATTCCACAATTCAGGACGTTGGTTTTTAGGATCCCAACGGTGGTGCTTGTCACGGAAAGAGTAAACGCGCTCTTTGGCTCGAGATTTTTCTTCGTCTCGACGTGCACCGCCAAACGCAGCATCAAAGCCATATTTGTCCAATGCTTGCTTTAAGCCTTGTGTTTTCATGACGTCAGTGTGCTTGGCTGAACCGTGTGTAAATGGGCCTACGCCCATTGCAATACCTTCAGGGTTCTTGTGAACAATCAGGTCAAAGTTATACTCTTTCGCTAAGCGGTCGCGAAATTCAATCATTTCACGGAATTTCCAATCCGTATCTACGTGAAGTAGAGGGAAAGGGATTTTCGCTGGATAAAATGCTTTACGCGCCAAGTGAAGTAACACTGAAGAGTCTTTACCAATTGAGTAAAGCATCACTGGATTGTCAAACTCTGCAGCGACTTCGCGAATAATCTTTATACTTTCAGCTTCAAGTTGCTGAAGGTGGGTTAAAGCCATTGTTCGTCGTCCTACTGTTAATTAAATTAAAACGGTTAAGCTACTTTGGTTATAGGCTGAGCAAAGCTACTGATTTGCTCGCTTTGCCCAAACCATGCTAGTTCTTCATGTAGTGCCGCAACTTCTCCAATGATTAAAAGCGCTGGAGATTTGATTTGATGTTGCTCAATCTTTGCTGCGAGTTCACTGAGTGTGCCTCTTACCACGCGTTGTGATTTTCGAGTGCCATTTTCAACGATTGCGATGGGGGTTTCTGGTGCTCTGCCATGTTCAAGCAGCTTTGCCTGAATATGTGGAGATTTGATAACACCCATATAAATCGCAAGTGTTTGGTTTGATTGTGCTAGGCCACGCCAATCAAGTTCTTGGCCTTCTTTTTTACAATGGCCAGTGACGAATTGAATTGCCTGCGCGTGATCTCTGTGTGTCAGTGGTATGCCAGCGTACGCACTGCAGCCAGCTGCAGCTGTAATACCCGGCACAATTTGATATTTCACATCGTGGTTTGCCAGTATTTGTACTTCTTCACCACCGCGACCATAAATAAATGGGTCACCGCCTTTTATTCGGCAAACTTTCTTACCCTGTTTCGCAAAATCTACCAACATTTGATTGGTGTCTTCTTGCTTCACGCTATGGTGGCCTGCTTTTTTACCTACACACACCAAATCTGCATCGCGTCTTACAAGATCCATAATCTCATCCGACACTAAGTAGTCATATACCACGACATCCGCTTGTTGCATTAGCTGTAGTGCCTTAATTGTCAGTAGTTCTGGGTCACCTGGGCCTGCACCAACGATATAAACCTCGCCTTGTGGCTGCGTTTCTTCTGCTAGTAAGTCATGCATTTGTTGTTCGGCACCAATTTGGTCGCCTACCTGTACTTTACTTACCACGCTTGAATCAAATACGCGCTCCCAAAATTGACGACGTTCTGAAAAGCTTTTAAAGCGTGCTTTTACTTGATCTCTAAAGTTACCAGCCAAGCGCGCAAGTGCACCAGTATGATGCGGGATCAGGGTTTCTAATTTTTCGCGGATGCGACGTGCTAAAACAGGCGCTGTGCCAGCGCTTGAGATCGCAATCGTGATAGGGTCCCTATCCACAATAGAAGGAAAGATAAATCCACATTTGGGTTGATCGTCGACGACATTGACAAATATATTTTGGTTGTTTGCGGCGTCGAACACAGCCTTATTAACAGCTTCGTTGTCGGTTGCTGCAATGATTAACATCATGCCCAATACATGGTGGGTATCAAAATACTCTTTGATCAGGTTGACTTTACCTTCGTTTGCCAATGATACAAGCTCATTGCAAAACTCAGGGGCCACGACAGTAACATGGGCGCGTGCTTTCAAAAACGCTTGGCATTTTCTCAACGCCACATCGCCACCACCTACAACAAGTACTGGTTTGTCGTCTAGTTTTGTAAATATTGGTAAATATTGCACAGCCTTTGCCCCTAATGCATAACCTTGGTTTAAATCAACATATCTGACTTACTGAAATGCAGAATATATTGACGTGGAAAGACTAAAAAATAATATTAACCCAAAATATATAACAAAAAGTTATATACCAACTTTGATTTTGGTTTAAGGCTTATAATTCAAGGGATAGAGCGCAAAATGTATCGATATTAGCAACTTATAGCGATTGGTTATGAGATATAATTGAAAGCAGAATACGGGCTGGCTTACTGGTTCGGTGTCGAAAGAATTCAGAGTGCGGACAAATGTCCTGTAGGGTGAGCGTTGAATGCATTTTACTGGCTATGGAACATAACAGGAAAATTGAGAGCGCTATGTGGCCTGTCATAAGCTGCACAAAGCGTTAAGGAGATGTAATGAGTTCAACACGAGTGAATTTGCACGAAAAGGCAAAACGCGCGCTTGAATTGATGGATCTAACGTCGTTGAATGAGCATGATACAAACGAAAGCATTATTGCGATGTTAGACGAAATTGACGCAGAAGCTGGGCTGCCCGCGGCAATATGTGTGTACCCGCAGTTTGTTGCGCTATGTAAAGCTCAGTTACAACAACGAGGCTTTGACAGTGTAAAAGTTGCGACTGTCACGAACTTTCCGTCAGGCAAAGAGCCGCTCGAGGCTGTGCTTGAGCAGACGCGACAAGCGATCACTGATGGTGCCGACGAAATTGATTTAGTGATGCCATATAGCCAAGTAATGATGGGTGACCCTGATACGCCTTGGCAATATGTTCGTTCTAGTAAAGATGTGTGTGGTGACAAAGTGCACCTTAAAGTCATTATAGAGAGCGGGGTATTGAGTGAGCCGGACGTGATTGCGCAAGCGAGTGACATTGCCATATTGGCCGGCGCCGACTTTATTAAAACAAGCACAGGCAAAGTGCCAGTGAATGCCACTTTGCAGGCAGCAGAAATTATGCTTTCTCGTATAAAGGCGAACAATAAGCCAGTTGGTTTCAAAGCGGCGGGGGGGGTAAAGACGGTAGCTGAAACATTACCTTATATTAATGCTGCTGAAAGCATAATGGGGGCATCATGGGTTAATGCCGGACATTTTAGATTTGGTGCATCAAGCTTACTTGCGGATATAAAAGCTATATTGGCAGAAGCGTCTTGATTGTCAGTGAGGGAGTAGCGAATACTACTCCTCTAAATCCCTGCTAAAGGGGCGTTGTAAAGTCAAGGATTTGCTGTCCAATCTGGCCGTTGAAATAGTTGAATGCAACGTATACCCGCCAAGGCTTTTCGCACTCAGCAAGCTTGGTCAGGTCTACAGTAAGCTGGTGATTGAGCTCAGAGTAGTGTCTATCCTCGGGGTGCTGCTTTTCCCCATTTTGTGTCGACTTAAACCAGCGCTGATGAATTTTTGCTGGACAAGTTCTATGCTGTTCTGGTGTTTGAATAGAGAGTTCTATATTTTTTAAATCGCTGTCGGTTTGGGGTTGCCAGCTCAGTGTTAGTTCATCACTATCTAACGTGATGGCTTCTAGATCCTGGTCGTTACTTGGATAAATAAACTCGACCAATTGAGGCAAAGTTACAGCGCCAAATGACGTGACAGACTCATTTCTAGATAATGTAACTTCAAAGTTATCTTGTGCTGTCGAAGGGTCTTTTAGCACCGCTGAGATAACGCAGCAGTGTTCAGGTGTTGCACCTAAATTTGCGTACTGTTTATTTGAAAATCGATAGGTTTCACCGCTCGTGGTTACGAGCTTTAAGCTATCCGCGCCCGTCAACTTGATTAACTTTCCGTCTTTATCTTCCAACGTTACGGTGCCTTCAATAGTCGCTTGAAGATATGGCTGATAGTTATTTCTATTAGTATAAAATTGAGAGATGATAAAACTCTCTTGTGATAACGAGGTGGTCGACAGATCTTCAACCTTGTCCGAGTCTTTACTGTCACAACCAACAATAAGAGTGGCGGTGAGTGCCAAAATATACCTTTGAATCATTCAAACTCCCTTGATTGTTTTTATTTATCCCGTGTGAGGGCTATTCGCAATAGCGGTGAAAATTTTAAAGGTTAACTTGAAGTTTCATACTTTAGCCCAAAATATATGCTCAGTATTAAGGGGACAAAGCAAGCCGGCTAGCACGGTGCTGCTCAAAGTGTTACTGCGCTATGTGGGTATATTTGGGTGTAAGCATTGAGACCTTCATAGTTGATTGAAGTGTATCTTTTTTAAGCGGTTATGCAATAATAAATGCTTGTTATTGAGCAAAATACTGGCGACAAATACGCTTTCTAAGAGACGCGATAGAGCGTGTCTATTTCTGTCGAGACAATAAAAGCTGGGAAAATAATGCGATGTATAACTTTTACACTTGTTTTCAGTTTGTTCGTCAGTATAATGGGCATCCACTTTGCAGGGGCGTAGTTCCAATTGGTAGAACAGCGGTCTCCAAAACCGATGGTTGCGGGTTCGAGTCCTGCCGCCCCTGCCACTCAAAACTTTTTAGTCCAAATCTAAAATAATGTGTGTTTTCTTGTCGCTTATTTATAAATTTGGATTTAATGGATTAACCCTGTCAGTGACAGGGTTGTTGTGTCTGTATTTAAGGTAAAACAATTATGAGCACTAATGTTGAAAACCCGTCTAGCTCGATGGACACGGTAAAATGGCTAGTTGCAGTTGTACTACTCACTGGCGCAGTAGTTGGTAACTACATGTATGCAGATATGTCTGCACTGGTACGCGCTGTAGGCGTTGTGGTTGCAGTGGGTGCCGCTTTAGGTATTGCCGCAACAACCGAAAAAGGACGTACTTTTATTGCTTTTGCAAAAGAGTCTCGTATTGAGGTTCGTAAAGTTGTCTGGCCTACGCGTCAAGAAGCAACGCATACTACAATTATCGTGATGGCAGCAACAGTAGTGATGGCACTTATCCTTTGGGGATTAGATGGCTTGCTATTCCGTGCTGTTGGCTTTTTAACTGGATTGGAGATCTGATCCCATGTCGGATGAGAACAAAGAAAAGAAATTACGTTGGTACGTAATTCAAGCGTTTTCTGGTTTTGAAAAGCGCGTTGCTCAAACTATTATCGAGCATATTAAAATTGAAGGCTTAGAAGAAGACTTCGGTGAAGTACTAGTACCTACAGAAGAAGTTGTAGAGATGCGCGCTGGTCAAAAGCGTAAATCTGAGCGTAAATTCTTCCCAGGTTATGTGCTTGTTCAAATGGTGATGAATGATGCATCTTGGCATTTGGTGAATAGCACACCACGTGTTATGGGCTTTGTTGGCGGTACTTCTGATCGTCCAGCACCTATTAGTCAGCGTGAAGCTGATCGTATTCTTAACCGTCTACAAGAGAATGCTGAAGCACCTAAGCCAGCTACTCTATTTGAGCCGGGTGAAGTGGTTCGCGTTATTGATGGTCCATTTGCAGATTTCAACGGTGTTGTTGAAGAAGTGGATTATGAAAAGAGCCGCTTAAAAGTATCTGTACTTATCTTTGGTCGTTCAACTCCGGTTGATCTTGAGTTCGGTCAAGTTGAGCAAGATACTTAATTTGCAGTAATTTTGTACAATTGCAAAAAAAAATTGAAAAAGGCCGCTGATTAAACTATAATCAGCGGCCTTTTTGTAGGTAGTGAAATACTACCGCGAAAAGTAAGAATTTTTTAATCGGGAAGCCGTTTGAGTACGCGTCCTCGCGCGCACAAGGCTAAGACCCATCTAACGAGGTTATTTAACATGGCTAAAAAAGTTGAAGCTCTAATCAAGCTACAAGTTGCTGCTGGTATGGCTAACCCTAGTCCTCCAGTAGGTCCTGCACTAGGTCAACACGGTGTAAACATCATGGAATTCTGTAAAGCGTTCAACGCACGTACAGAGTCTATCGAAAAAGGTGCACCGGTTCCTGTAATCATTTCTGTTTACAACGACCGTTCATTCACTTTCGACATGAAAACTCCGCCAGCTTCTTACCTACTTAAGAAAGCTGCTGGTATCAAGTCTGGTTCTGGCCGTCCTAACACTGAAAAAGTTGGTACTGTAACACGTGCTCAACTAGAAGAGATTGTTGAGACTAAACGTCCAGATCTTACTGCTGCTGATATGGACGCAGCTGTACGCACGATCGCAGGTTCTGCACGTGCAATGGGCTTGAACGTAGAGGGGTAATTGAGAATGGCTAAATTAACTAAACGTATGCGTACTATCCGCGAAAAAGTGGAAGTAACTAAAGAGTACGAAATCAACGAAGCTGTTGCTCTTCTTAAAGAACTAGCTACTGCTAAGTTCGTTGAAAGTGTAGACGTTGCTGTAAACCTAGGCATCGATGCTCGTAAATCAGACCAAAACGTACGTGGTGCAACTGTACTACCTCACGGTACTGGTCGTGAAGTTCGCGTTGCAGTGTTCACTCAAGGTGCTAACGCTGACGCTGCTAAAGAAGCGGGTGCTGACTTAGTAGGTATGGAAGAGCTTGCTGAGCAAGTTAAGAAAGGCGAAATGAACTTTGACGTTGTTGTTGCTTCTCCAGATGCAATGCGCGTTGTTGGTCAACTAGGTCAAATCCTAGGTCCACGTGGTCTTATGCCTAACCCTAAAACTGGTACTGTAACGCCTAACGTTGCAGAAGCAGTTAAAAACGCTAAAGCTGGTCAGGTTCGTTACCGTAACGACAAGAACGGTATCATCCACACTACAATCGGTAAGGTTGACTTTGACGCTAACCAGCTTCAAGAAAACCTTGAAGCACTTATCGTTGCTCTTAAGAAGGCTAAGCCTTCTCAAGCGAAAGGTACTTACTTGAAGAAAGTAAGCATCTCAACGACTATGGGCGCGGGTGTTGCTGTAGACCAAGCTACTCTAAACACGCAAGTAGCGTAATTTAGATTTTAGCGTTTACATGGCGTAAAAATTAGACTATAATTTTGCGCCATTTCGTTGAGAAGTGACTTCCAACGAAGCAAAGAATTCGGGTTGAAGCGCATAATTTCGAACTGTTGTTTATCAAATTTGGTCTACAATAAAATCGATAAATTGCGTTTCCGTCCAAGACCGTAGGTGTAACTCTGTTACTTAATCTTCCTACGTAGACGGTGTGAATCCCAGCTAGATTTTCCTAATCTTCTGGTTCTCGCCGTAAAAAGCAGCTCAAGGTCATTTGGCTTTGAGTAAAGTAGAACTAGGGACATGTTCCCTATCAACCAGGAGTAACACCCATGGCTTTAAATCTTCAAGACAAAAAAGCAATTGTTGCTGAAGTCAACGAAGCTGCCAAAGGTGCTCTATCTGCAGTAGTTGCAGATTCTCGTGGTGTAACAGTAGATGCGATCACTGCGCTTCGTAAAGAAGCTCGTGAAGCTGGCGTATGGATGAAAGTTGTCCGTAACACGCTTGCTAAACGCGCTGTTGAAGGTACTGATTATGAGTGCCTTAACGAATCGCTAGTAGGCCCAAGCCTAATCGCTTTCTCTTCAGAGCACCCAGGTGCTGCTGCTCGTATCTTTGCTGATTTCGCAAAGAAAAACGAGTTGTTCGAACTGAAAGCGGCTGCATTTGAAGGCAATGTTGTTGACGTAGATATGCTTGCTAAGCTACCTACTTACGACGAAGCTGTTGCACGCTTAATGAGCGCTATGAAAGAAGCGTCAGCTGGTAAATTGGTTAAAACAATTGAAGCTGTACGTGTTCAGAAAGCTGAAGAAGCTGCTTAATCGCACCTTTTACACTTTCATCAATAAATTTTTTTGAACCTCATGGGTTCGTGATTAATTAGGAAACTTAAAATGTCTGTAACTAAAGACCAAATCCTTGACGCGATTGCTGAAATGTCAGTAATGGAAGTTGTTGAACTAGTTGAAGCAATGGAAGAAAAATTCGGTGTAACTGCAGCTGCTGCTGTTGTTGCTGCTGGTCCTGCTGAAGCTGCTGAAGAGAAGACTGAGTTCGACGTAATCCTAGCTGGCGCTGGCGGTAACAAAGTTGCTGCTATCAAAGCTGTACGTGGTGCAACTGGTCTTGGCCTTAAAGAAGCAAAAGCTCTTGTTGAGTCTGCTCCTGCGCCAATCAAAGAAGCTGTTTCTAAAGAAGAAGCTGAAGCACTTAAGAAAGATCTTGAAGAAGCTGGTGCTGAAGTTGAGATCAAGTAATCTAGCATACGCTAGGTTCGCTGCCTGAGAAATCAGGCAAGGGCTGGTGATTTTTTAATCACCGGCCCTTTTGCGCTCTAGAGCGAAAGTATTACTATTGCGCAATAAAAACCTAAATTCTTCATGTTTTTCAATGGTTTAATCTTTTTGGGAACTGTTGAATTTGGGGAGACAATTTAGATGTTGTTATCATGGCTTAGATGCCAATGAATGCTGTTCTGCATGAACAGGTTGGGTCAAAGATCAGCAAGCTGAGGAACCCCATGGCTTACTCTTATTCTGAAAAGAAACGTATCCGTAAGGATTTTGGTAAACGTCCACAAGTATTGGATATACCTTTCCTTTTGCAAACGCAGTTGGAATCGTTCAAAAAATTCATTACTCCGGACGCGGATGGCGATACTGGATTGGAAGCTGCATTCCGTTCTGTGTTCCCTATCAAAAGCTACTCGGGCAATTCTGAACTTCAATACGTGAGTTACCGTATCGGAGAACCAGTATTCGATGTAAAAGAATGTCAAATTCGCGGTGTGACTTATTCTGCTCCACTTCGCGTTAAATTACGTCTTGTGCTAATGGACAAAGAAGCGCCAGGCACAGTAAAAGACATTAAAGAGCAAGAAGTTTACATGGGCGAGATCCCGCTCATGACAGACACAGGTACTTTCGTTATCAACGGTACCGAGCGTGTTATCGTTTCTCAGCTACACCGTTCACCTGGTGTATTCTTTGATAACGACCGCGGTAAATCTCACTCTTCGGGTAAAGTGCTTTATAATGCACGTGTTATCCCTTACCGTGGTTCATGGTTAGACTTTGAATTCGATGTTAAAGATAACCTATTCGTTCGTATTGACCGTCGTCGTAAGCTACCAGCTTCAATCATTTTACGTGCGCTTGAATATACAACGGAAGAGATTCTTGAGTTGTTCTTTGAGACAACTGCGTTTGAAGTATCAAACGGTAAAGTGATGATGGAACTAGTACCTTCTCGCCTGCGTGGTGAGACAGCTGTATTTGATTTAAAAGATGCAGAGGGTGAAGTACTAGTTGAACAGGGCCGTCGTATCACAGCTCGTCATATTAAAAACATCGAGAAGAAAGGTCTCACACAGCTTGAAGTACCGCATGAGTACATTATTGGTCGTGTTATCGCTAAAAACTACATTGATGAGTCAACAGGTGAGATCATCGCTGAAGCGAACGCTGAATTGTCGCTTGAGTTGATGGCTGAGCTTGTTAAGGCTGGTCATACTAAAATTGATACACTATATATCAATGATGTAGATAGCGGTGCGTACATGTCTGAGACTGTTCGTATTGATTCTTCTTCAAACCGCCTTGAAGCATTGGTAGAAATCTACCGTATGATGCGCCCAGGTGAGCCACCAACGAAAGAAGCTGCTGAAGCTTTATTCGATAATCTATTCTTCTCTGATGAGCGTTATGACCTGTCAACTGTTGGTCGTATGAAGTTCAATAGCCGTGTTGGTTATGACTCAGATACAGGCCCAGGCACGCTGAGCAAAGAAGACATCGTTTCTGTTATGAAAGTTCTAATCGACATTCGTAACGGTAAAGGTGAAGTGGATGATATCGACCACTTAGGTAACCGTCGTATTCGTTCTGTTGGCGAAATGGCTGAAAACCAATTCCGTGTTGGTCTAGTACGTGTTGAACGTGCTGTTCGTGAGCGTTTGAGCCTAGGTGATCTAGACAACGTAATGCCACAGGACTTGATCAATGCTAAGCCGATTTCTGCAGCTGTTAAAGAATTTTTCGGTTCTTCTCAGTTGTCACAGTTCATGGACCAAAACAACCCGCTTTCAGAAGTAACGCATAAGCGTCGTATTTCTGCATTAGGTCCGGGTGGTTTGACACGTGAACGTGCAGGCTTCGAAGTACGTGACGTACACGTAACTCACTACGGTCGTGTTTGTCCAATCGAAACGCCTGAAGGTCCAAACATCGGTCTAATCAACTCACTATCTACGTATGCGCGTACAAACGATTATGGCTTCCTAGAGACGCCGTATCGTAAAGTTGTTGACGGCATCGTAACTGACGAAGTTGATTACCTATCTGCAATTGAAGAAGGCCAATTTGTTATCGCACAGGCGAACACAAACTTGACCGAAGCAAACCAATTTGCAGAAGAGCTAATTCCATGTCGTTATAAAGGTGAATCAACCTTTATGCCAAGCGACAGCATCCAATATATGGATGTATCGCCTCAACAGGTTATTTCTGTTGCTGCGGCACTTATCCCATTCCTAGAGCACGATGATGCGAACCGTGCATTGATGGGATCGAACATGCAACGTCAAGCAGTACCAACACTACGCGCTGATAAGCCGTTAGTCGGTACAGGTATCGAGCGTACACTTGCAAAAGATTCAGGTGTAACAATCGTTGCTAAGCGTGGCGGTGTCGTTAAGTATGCTGATGCGAGTCGTATCGTTGTAAACGTAAATGAAGATGAGCGCGTTCCTGGTGAAGCGGGTATCGACATTTATAACTTAACTAAGTACACGCGTTCGAACCAAAACACTTGTATCAACCAAAAGCCAACTTGTATGGTTGGTGAGCCAGTAGTACGCGGTGACGTACTAGCTGATGGTCCTTCTACGGATCTTGGTGACTTGGCACTTGGTCAAAACTTACGTGTTGCGTTCATGCCTTGGAATGGTTACAACTTCGAGGATTCAATCCTACTTTCTGAGCGAGTTGTACAAGAAGATCGTCTAACTACGATCCACATCCAAGAGCTTCAGTGTATTGCGCGTGATACTAAGCTTGGTCCAGAAGAGATCACAGCTGATATCCCTAACGTAGGTGAGTCTGCACTTGGCAAACTAGATGAGTCAGGTGTTGTATACATCGGTGCTGAAGTAAAAGGCGGCGACATCCTAGTAGGTAAAGTAACGCCTAAAGGTGAAACGCAGCTAACACCAGAAGAAAAGCTACTACGTGCGATCTTCGGTGAGAAAGCATCTGATGTTAAAGACAGCTCTCTACGTGTACCTAACTCTGTATCTGGTACAGTTATCGACGTTCAAGTTTTCACCCGTGATGGTGTGGAAAAAGACAAGCGTGCGCTAGAAGTTGAAGATATGCAGCTTCGTGAAGCGAAAAAAGACTTTAACGAAGAATTCAAGATCCTTGAAGGTGGCATCTTGACTCGTGCGCGCAAACTACTTGTTGAATCTGGTCAAAACGAAGATGCAATCGCTCTTCTAGGTGCTGAAAAGCTATTGACTCAGAGCCTAGCTGACGAAGCGCAACAAGCAGAACTTGAGCAGCTAGCTGCACAGTATGACGAGCTTAAAGCTGAGTACGACAAAAAGTTTGAGAACAAGCGTCGTAAGATCACACAAGGTGATGATCTAGCGCCAGGTGTTCTTAAGATTGTTAAAGTTTACCTAGCTGTTAAACGTCGTATCCAACCGGGTGATAAGATGGCTGGTCGTCACGGTAACAAAGGTGTTATCTCGACTATCGTACCAGTAGAAGATATGCCTTACGATGAAAGAGGTCGTACGGTAGATATCGTTCTTAACCCACTAGGTGTACCGTCTCGTATGAACATCGGTCAGATCCTTGAAACGCATATGGGTCTGGCGGCACGTGGTATCGGTGAGCGCATCGAAGACATGATGAAAGAACAAGCGGAACTTCATGAGTTACGTGATTTCATCAAGAAAGCGTATGAGCTTGGTGACTGCCGTCAAGAAGTAGACATTGCTAGCTTCTCTGATGACGAAGTTCGTCGTCTAGCTAACAACCTGAAAGGTGGTCTACCAATCGCGACGCCAGCATTCGATGGTGCTAAAGAAAGCGAAATCAAAGAGCTACTAGAGCTGGGTGGTTACCCGTCAAGTGGTCAGGTTACGCTTTATGATGGTCGTACTGGTGATGCGTTTGAGCGTCAAGTAACTGTAGGTTACATGTACATGCTGAAACTAAACCACTTAGTAGACGACAAGATGCACGCGCGTTCAACCGGTTCTTACAGCCTTGTTACTCAGCAGCCGCTGGGTGGTAAAGCACAGTTCGGTGGACAGCGTTTCGGTGAGATGGAGGTATGGGCATTAGAAGCATACGGTGCTGCCTATACACTACAGGAAATGTTGACAGTTAAGTCGGATGACGTAAATGGTCGTACGAAGATGTATAAGAACATCGTAGACGGTAACCACAAGATGGAACCGGGTATGCCAGAGTCATTCAACGTATTGTTGAAAGAAATCCGCTCGCTAGGTATCAACATCGAGTTGGAAGAAAGTTAATCCGACCGGCAGCTCTTTGGAGCTGCCAATCCGGACTGTAACTTTAAAGAATGAAGGGGTGAGCAACGCTTGCCCTCAAGATTAACTCCGACAGGAGAGCTAAGGTGAAAGACTTACTTAAGTTTCTGAAGCAACAAAATAAGACCGAAGAATTCGATGCAATTCGCATTGGTCTTTCTTCTCCAGACATGGTTCGCTCATGGTCATATGGTGAAGTAAAGAAACCTGAGACAATCAACTACCGTACTTTCAAGCCTGAGCGTGACGGCTTATTCTGTGCCCGTATCTTCGGCCCAGTAAAAGATTACGAATGTTTGTGTGGTAAATACAAGCGATTAAAACACCGTGGTGTTATCTGTGAGAAGTGTGGCGTTGAAGTTACACTAACTAAAGTGCGTCGTGATCGTATGGGTCACATTGAGCTTGCAAGCCCAGTAGCGCATATTTGGTTCCTTAAATCACTACCGTCTCGTATCGGCTTAATGCTTGATATGACACTTCGTGACATCGAGCGCGTACTGTACTTCGAATCTTTCGTAGTAACAGAGCCAGGTATGACAACGCTAGAGCGTGGTCAACTATTAGGTGAAGAAGAGTACCTAGATGCACTTGAAGAGCACGGTGATGAATTTGAAGCGAAGATGGGTGCAGAAGCTGTACTTGACCTACTTCGTGAATTAGACCTTGGTCAGTTAATCGCAGAAATGCGTGAAGAGTTGCCAACAATTAACTCTGAGACTAAGCGTAAGAAAATTACTAAGCGTCTTAAGCTAATGGAATCATTCCACCAATCAGGTAACAACCCTGAGTGGATGATCATGAGCGTACTACCTGTACTTCCACCAGATCTACGTCCACTAGTACCACTAGATGGCGGTCGTTTTGCGACATCAGATCTGAACGACTTATACCGTCGTGTTATCAACCGTAACAACCGTCTGAAGCGTCTACTAGACCTAGCTGCACCAGACATCATCGTACGTAACGAAAAGCGTATGTTACAAGAAGCGGTAGATGCACTACTTGATAACGGTCGTCGTGGTCGTGCGATCACAGGTTCTAACAAGCGTCCTCTTAAGTCGCTTGCAGACATGATCAAAGGTAAGCAAGGTCGTTTCCGTCAAAACCTTCTTGGTAAGCGTGTTGACTACTCAGGCCGTTCTGTAATCACAGTTGGTCCAACACTTAAACTTCACCAGTGTGGTCTTCCGAAGAAGATGGCACTAGAACTATTCAAGCCATTCATTTACGGTAAGCTAGAGCGCCGTGGCATGGCGACTACCATCAAAGCTGCGAAGAAGATGGTAGAGCGTGAAGTACCAGAGGTTTGGGACGTACTTGATGAAGTGATCCGTGAACACCCAGTTCTATTGAACCGTGCACCAACACTTCACAGACTTGGTATCCAAGCATTTGAACCGGTACTTATCGAAGGTAAAGCAATCCACCTACACCCGTTGGTGTGTGCGGCATATAACGCTGACTTCGATGGTGACCAAATGGCGGTACACGTACCGTTAACATTAGAAGCACAGCTTGAAGCACGTGCACTAATGATGTCTACAAACAACATCCTTTCACCTGCAAGTGGTGAGCCTATCATCGTTCCTTCACAGGACGTTGTATTAGGTCTTTACTACATGACGCGTGACCGCATCAATGCAAAAGGTGAAGGCATTGCGTTTAAAGACCCGAAAGAAGCAGAAAAAGCTTACCGTACAGGTACTGCTGAGCTTCACGCACGCGTAAAGGTTCGTTTAACAGAAACTATTGTTGACGAGGAAACAGGCGAGCGTTCGGAGAAAACTCATATTGTTGATACAACAGTAGGTCGTGCGATCCTTTCATTGATCATGCCAAAAGGTCTACCGTTTGAGCTTATCAACAGAGCGCTTGGTAAGAAGCAGATCTCTGGTCTTCTTAATGAGTGTTACCGTCGCCTAGGTCTAAAAGACACAGTCGTGTTTGCTGACCAAGTGATGTATACAGGTTTCCACTACGCGATGAAGTCAGGTGTGTCTATCGGTATTAACGATATGGTTATTCCACCTACGAAGACTGAAATCATCGAGCGCGCTGAAGCTGAGGTTGCTGAAATCAACCAACAGTTCCAGTCTGGTCTTGTAACTGCGGGTGAGAAGTACAACAAAGTTATCGATATCTGGTCACGTGTTAACGAGAACCTTTCACGTGAAATGATGGCTAACTTATCGAAAGACACAGTAGTGAATGCACAGGGTGAAGAAGAGCAACAAGACTCTTTCAACTCAGTATTCATGATGGCCGACTCGGGCGCACGTGGTAGTGCAGCTCAGATTCGTCAGCTAGCGGGTATGCGTGGTCTAATGGCACGTCCAGATGGTTCAATCATCGAGACGCCAATCACAGCTAACTTCCGTGAAGGTCTAAACGTACTTCAGTACTTCATCTCAACGCACGGTGCACGTAAAGGTCTTGCCGATACCGCACTTAAGACAGCGAACTCAGGTTACCTAACTCGTCGTCTAGTAGACGTTGCGCAAGATTTGGTTATCAACGAATCAGATTGTGGCACGTTAGAAGGCCTAGTAATGAAGCCGCTTATTGAAGGTGGTGATGTTGTAGAACCACTTCGCGAGCGTGTTCTAGGTCGTGTTGTTGCTGAAGACGTATGTAAGCCTGGTACTGACATCGTACTTGTTGAGCGTAACGTAATGCTTGACGAAAAACTGTGTGACCTTTTAGAAGAGCACTCAGTAGATGAAGTTAAAGTACGCTCTGTAATCACTTGTGAAAATGACTTTGGTGTTTGTGCATTCTGTTACGGTCGTGACCTTGCACGTGGCCACATCATCAACCCAGGTGAAGCAGTCGGTGTAATCGCTGCTCAGTCAATCGGTGAGCCAGGTACACAGCTTACGATGCGTACGTTCCACATCGGTGGTGCGGCATCAAGAGCATCTGCTGAAAACAGCGTACAAGTTAAAAACAACGGTAGCATGAAGCTACACAATGCCAAATATGTATTGAATACTGATGGTAAGATCGTTGTAACTTCACGTTCGACTGAAATCACGGTTATCGATGAGCAAGGTCGTGAGAAAGAGCGCTATAAAGTACCTTACGGTGCGGTTCTTTCTGTACAAGATGGCGCTGAAGTTAAAGGTAACGACATTGTTGCTACGTGGGACCCGCATAGTCACCCAATCGTTATCGAGCACCAGTCAAAAGTATCGTTCAGCGATATCGATGACTCAAACACTGAAGCACAGACTGACGAGCTAACTGGTCTAACGCGTGTTGTTGTTAAAGACTTAGCAAAGGTGAATGCAAAAGAGCCTAAGTTAATCATTGAAAACGAAGAGCGTGGCCTACAAGAAATTCGTCTACCTTCATTCACCACGATTGAAATCACAGACGGCGCAACGGTTCAGCCGGGTGACGTATTAGCACGTATCCCGCAAGAAGGTTCGAAGACGCGTGATATCACCGGTGGTCTACCTCGAGTTGCTGACTTGTTCGAAGCGCGTAAGCCGAAAGATCCTGCAATCCTTGCAGAGATCACAGGTACTGTGAGCTTCGGTAAAGAGACGAAAGGTAAGAAGCGTCTAGTAATCACGCCTGATCAAGGTGATGCTTACGAAGAGATGATCCCTAAGTGGCGTCAGCTGAACGTGTTCGAAGGTGAACAAGTTGCTAAAGGTGAAGTTATCGCCGATGGTCCTGAGTCTCCACATGATATCCTACGTCTACGTGGCGTGACTGATGTATCAAACTACATCACGAACGAGGTTCAGGAAGTTTACCGTCTACAGGGTGTAAAGATTAACGATAAGCACATTGAGACGATCGTTCGTCAGATGCTGCGTAAGTGTATCATCCTTGACGGTGGTGACACTGAGTTCCTAGCAGGCGAGCAAGCTGAAGTGGCACGCGTAAACATCGCAAACCGTGAGCTTGAGAAGCAAGGCAAGATCCCAGCTAAATTTGAAATTCAGCTAATGGGTATTACCAAAGCATCACTTGCAACAGAATCGTTTATCTCTGCGGCATCGTTCCAGGAGACAACGCGTGTTCTAACTGAAGCTGCTGTAAATGGTAAGAGCGATGAGCTACGTGGTCTGAAAGAAAACGTAATCGTTGGTCGCTTAATCCCAGCGGGTACTGGTTTCGCTTATCACCAAGACCGTATCAACCGTCGCAAAGAAAGTGAATTGCCAGTTGAAGAGCAAACAGTTAGTGCAGAAGAAGCATCTCAAGCACTTACTGATGCATTGAACGCTGATCTACTAGGTGGTAACGAGTAAGTTAAGCTTACTTAGTGACACTGACGTAAATTAAAAAGCCGCCTGTACAGGGCGCTTTTTTGATCTAACGACTAAGCTTTATAAGCAAGCCAAAAAAGCCAGCTAATTTGGCTGCTACGAAATACTGTAATCTACTTGTCTTTTACACTTGATATTGTCTCTGCAAAGTTGGCTGTAAAAACAGAGATGTGATTGTTCATTTTCGAGGTTATAAGTACTGAACCTTTCCAGACGCTACACTGCTGCGTTTATATCTTTCTCATCACTTTAGTACCCTGAAACAACAAAATTAGCGAAAAATACGGCCGTAAAATGGATTTTTATTGACAGGTTAATCTTTGCTCATTAAAATTCGGCCACCCATTTACTCGTTCCATCAAAATGGCATGTGTAAAAGGGTCGATTTTATTTTTTCAGTAGTAATTTTAACTAATCAGGAGCTATTTAATGGCAACTATTAACCAGCTAGTACGTAAGCCACGTCGCAGCAAGGTTACAAAGAGCAACTCTGCTGCTCTTAAAGCTTGTCCTCAAAAGCGTGGTGTATGTACTCGTGTATATACAACTACACCAAAGAAACCAAACTCTGCATTACGTAAAGTAGCGCGTGTTCGTCTTACGAACGGTTTCGAAGTAACTTCTTACATTGGCGGTGAAGGCCACAACCTTCAAGAGCACAGTGTAATCCTTATCCGTGGTGGTCGTGTTAAAGACTTACCAGGTGTGCGTTTCCACACTGTACGTGGTGCGCTTGACTGTGCGGGTGTTAACGATCGTAAACAAGGTCGTTCTAAGTACGGTGCAAAACGTCCTAAGGGCTAATGGTTCTCCGTTAGTAAGGCCAAGCACTTAAGTTTTAATATTGAATAATTTGTTTTGGGGATTCGTTGAAAAAACGAACCTGAAGATATCGGAGAGATAAAATGCCTAGAAGACGCGTAATAGGTCAACGTAAAATTCTTCCAGATCCGAAGTTCGGATCAGAACTTCTTGCTAAATTCGTTAACGTAGTAATGTTAGACGGCAAGAAATCTACTGCTGAAAAAATCGTATATGGTGCGCTAGACGTGGCTGCTGAAAAATCAGGCAAGTCGCACCTAGAAATCTTTGAAGCTGCACTTGAAAATGTACGCCCTGCGGTTGAGGTTAAGTCTCGCCGTGTTGGTGGTTCTACATACCAAGTACCAGTTGAAGTACGTCCAGTTCGTCGCAACGCATTAGGTATGCGTTGGTTAGTAGACTCTGCACGTAAGCGTGGCGAGAAATCAATGGGTCTTCGTCTTGCACAAGAGATCCTTGACGCTGCGGACAATAAAGGCACTGCGGTTAAGAAACGTGAAGACGTTCACCGTATGGCTGAAGCGAACAAAGCATTCGCTCACTACCGTTGGTAATCTGCCCAAGACCTTTAAGAGGATATTATGGCACGTACTACTCCAATTGAGCGCTATCGTAACATCGGTATTTGTGCTCACGTAGATGCAGGTAAAACCACCACGACAGAACGTGTACTTTACTACACGGGTCTATCTCACAAAATTGGTGAGGTACATGATGGTGCTGCAACTATGGACTGGATGGAGCAGGAGCAGGAGCGTGGTATCACCATTACTTCTGCTGCGACAACGTGTTTCTGGAAAGGTATGGATGCTCAGTTCCCTGAGCATCGCATCAATATCATTGATACTCCAGGACACGTAGACTTTACTATCGAAGTAGAACGCTCTTTGCGTGTACTCGATGGTGCAGTTGTTGTTCTTTGTGCTTCATCAGGCGTACAACCACAAACAGAAACTGTTTGGCGTCAAGCCAATAAATACGAAGTTCCTCGTATGATCTTCGTCAACAAGATGGACCGTACAGGTGCGGACTTCTTGGCAGTTGTGGATCAGGTGAAAGAGCGCCTCGGTGCGACACCTGTGCCTATTCAGTTACCTATTGGTGCTGAAGACGAATTTAAAGGTGTTATTGATCTCATCAAAATGAAAGCTATTAACTGGAACGAAAGTGACCAGGGAATGACTTTTACTTATGAAGAGATCCCTGCAGAACTTCAGGATTTAGCTGAAGAGTGGCACTCTCACTTAGTTGAAAGTGCAGCTGAAGCGACTGAAGAACTAATGGACAAATATTTAGAAGAAGGTGAGTTGAGTGAAGAGGAGATTAAGTCTGCTATTCGTCAACTAACATTGAGCAACGAAATTGTGCCAATGTCATGTGGTAGTGCATTCAAAAACAAAGGTGTTCAAGCAGTGCTTGATGCAGTTATTGAATTCATGCCATCACCAACAGAGGTTAAAGAGATTCAGGGTATCCTTGAGGATGACTCTGAAGCTACTCGTCCAGCTAGTGACGACGCGCCGTTTTCGGCGTTGGCGTTTAAAATTGCGACAGACCCATTTGTTGGTACATTGACTTTCTTCCGAGTTTATTCTGGTACGGTTGGCCAAGGTGACTCTGTTTATAACCCTGTAAAGGGTAAAAAAGAGCGTTTTGGTCGTATTGTTCAGATGCACTCAAATTCGCGCGAAGAAATTAAAGAAGTTCGCGCCGGTGATATTGCTGCTGCGATTGGACTTAAAGACGTTACCACTGGTGACACGCTTTGTTCTCAAGATTCAGTGATCACATTAGAGCGTATGGAATTCCCAGAGCCTGTGATCTCAGTAGCGGTAGAACCGAAAACAGTCGCTGATCAAGAAAAGATGGGTGTTGCACTAGGTAAACTGGCTGCAGAAGATCCTTCTTTCCGTGTTGAGACTGACGATGAGTCAGGTCAAACGATCATCTCTGGTATGGGTGAGCTTCACCTTGATATCATTGTTGACCGTATGAAACGTGAATTCAACGTTGTTTGTAACGTTGGTAAGCCGCAAGTGGCATACAGAGAAACCATCCGTGGTTCTGTAGAAGCTGAAGGTAAGTTTGTACGTCAATCTGGTGGTCGTGGTCAATATGGTCACGTATGGCTGAAATTGGAACCAATGGATTTTTCTGATGAAGACGCACCTACTTACGAATTCGTTAACGAAATCGTAGGCGGTACGGTTCCTAAGGAATATATCCCAGCGGTTGATAAAGGTATTCAAGAGCAAATGAAACAAGGTGTGCTTGCGGGCTATCCTCTGTTAGGTGTGAAAGCAACGTTATTTGACGGCTCTTTCCACGACGTTGACTCAAACGAAATGGCCTTTAAGATCGCTGGTTCAATGGGCTTCAGAAACGGTGCTTTAGAAGCGCAACCAGTGCTTTTAGAACCTGTTATGAAAGTTGAAGTCACTACCCCTGAAGAAAACATGGGTGATGTAGTAGGCGACTTAAATCGTCGTCGCGGCATGATCGAAGGTATGGAAGACGCTTTTGGTGGTCTTAAGCTTGTCAATGCACAAGTGCCACTGTCTGAAATGTTTGGTTATGCAACCGATTTACGTTCTGCAACGCAAGGTCGTGCTTCGTACTCAATGGAATTCTCCAAGTACGCAGAAGCGGCGAAAAACGTTGCTGACGCAATAATTGCAGCTCGCGCTGTTAAGTAATTTTAGTTCGGTCCGGTCTTAGGACTGGACTTTAATTTCTTTATAGGAAATTTTAAAATGGCAAAAGAAAAGTTTGAACGCGTAAAACCGCACGTAAACGTAGGTACAATCGGCCACGTTGACCACGGTAAAACAACTCTAACAGCAGCAATCACTAACGTACTTGCAAAAGTATACGGTGGTG
>NZ_MAUJ01000009.1 GCF_001696455.1 Pseudoalteromonas luteoviolacea | reverse complement strand
TTTTTGGTACCAAGTACCTGACTCAATGAATACTGATTGATAATTTCTTATAAAAGAAATAAATCGAATTGACTGTTATAGTCACTCAGTAAAATTGAGATTCTAATTCTTTTGCTCCTGAATCAAGAGCTGTTAGAACTCAATCTGTACGAGTGCCCACACAGATGATTGCTTCATATTTTTAAAGAACAATGTAACTAACCCTTGGTTAGTTACCGCAGCGTTGCTGCGAAGTGGAGCGCCATATTAACCGCTTCACTTTTAAAGTCAACTAGAAAATTTAATTTTTTAATTAATCTTTCAATTTAACTTTAACCTTCACTTTGCTTTGCGCTTTTCGTTGCATCCCGCCGTGTCAGTGGGTGCGCATTATAGGGGGTTCCTGAATTAGTGCAAGCACTTTTTTAAGTAAAGTTAGAAAAACACGTAGTTCGCGCAATTATCAACCTAAACGCACTAAAATAGAATATTTAACGTACAAAAGTCGTGTTTAGACCCTATAGCGATTTATATGATTAGACTCTAAACTAGGCGAATCTTCTCTTAAGAGTTTTAAAACATGTTAAGAACATATAAAGGTATTGCCCCTAAATTATCCGAAGGGGTTTATATTGATGAAAGCGCTGTATTGGTCGGTGACATTAGTATTGGCAAGGATAGTAGTGTTTGGCCTTTGGTCGCAGCTAGAGGTGATGTCAATTACATCAAAATTGGTGAAAGAACTAACGTACAAGACGGCAGCGTCCTACATTTAACACGCAAAAGTGAAACAAACCCAGAAGGTTACCCGCTCATAATTGGGGATGACGTGACGGTTGGGCATAAAGTCATGCTACACGGCTGTCAGTTGGGCAATCGTATATTGGTTGGTATGGGTGCAATTGTTATGGACAATGTCACCGTGGAGGACGATGTCATTATAGGTGGTGGCGCTTTAGTCCCACCTAATAAAACATTAGAGTCTGGCTATTTGTATGTTGGTAGCCCAGTAAAACAAGCACGCCCATTAACCGATAAAGAGCGTACTTTCTTAAAAGTGTCTGCACAAAACTATGTAGAGCTAAAAGAAGAATATCTACAAGAAAGTTAACTCAACTTCACCCGATGCCGAGTAATCCTCATCTTCTATTCGTTGCTCGGCTTGCATTTCGTAATCAAATTGGTGGTTTCTAAAGTGAGTAATAGGCTCATGTTCAGTTTCAGGCACAGTCACCACACAAGGTACTATCATCCCAGACACCATAGCCGTAAACACCAACCGACGGCGTGACCCATCAAAGTGTATATCGTCATTGAACAAAATAGATTGATTCATTTTATTTCGCCTTTTCTAGCAAGGGGTCAACGTTCGGATATTTTCCTCGCCATACCAAATATGCCTCCGCGGCTTGACCGATAAGCATCCCCATCCCATCCATTAAATAGCATGCATTATTATTATTGGCTAGCCACGTTAGAAAACTCGTACGCTCATTGCTATAAAACATGTCGTAGCCCCATACCACTTTAGTAATGAGCTGACTGGATATCTTTGGCGTGTCGCCGGTCACACTTGATGAAGTTGAATTTATCACACCAGTAAATGGTAATTCTGGTATATCGTCAAGCGGTGCAGCCTCCACATCTCCGTATGGCGTAAATAACTCCGCCAGTGCTTGCGCTTTTGTGACCGTACGATTTGCAATCACAATTTTCCTTACACCTGCTTTAAGTAGAGGATAGATACACCCTCTTGCGGCACCACCAGCACCTAATAATAAAACCACAGCATCTTGCAATTGCGCTTGATGCCTTTGTAGATCTGCGACTAAACCTGCGCCGTCGGTATTGTCACCAAGGACCAACCCATTCTCTTGTAACTTTAACGTGTTCACCGCACCGGCCAATTTTGCGCGCTCAGTAAGTGTGTCTGCATAATCAAACGCCACTTCTTTAAAAGGTAGCGTAACGTTTGCCCCTTTACCTCCACCAGCAAAGAAGTCTTTGATACTACTTATAAAGCCATCCTCTGGTGCGAGTATCGCGGTATATTCGATATGCTCATTGAGTTGAGATGCAAATTGCGAATGAATCTCTGGCGATTTAGAATGCTTTATCGGGTTACCAAAAACCGCATATTTGTCCATTTTTAGCCTAACAATAGTGATAGTGAATGAAGCAGTTAATTAAACGCATCTTTCGCAAAGATGCAAGTGAAGATCAGACTACACAACAAAATCATCAAGCACCAACACCGGAGCGCACCCCCTATGAAATACTAGGCGGCGAGCAAGGCACGCTGGCACTGGCCAATCGCTTTTACGATATTATGGAAAGCGACCCGTACGCGAAGCCGCTTTACGATATGCACCCACTGCCGCTTGACAGGATCCGTCATGTATTTTTTGAATTTCTTTCAGGGTGGTTGGGCGGCCCAGATTTATTTGCAGAGAAGTACGGCCACCCTCGCCTGCGTATGAGACATATGCCATTCCCCATCAATCAAGATCTGCGCGACCAATGGATGCATTGCATGGATAAAGCATTAGAAACGGAAGTTGATAACCCACTACTGCGAGAGGGACTAAGAAAATCCTTTGCTCAGCTCGCGACACATATGATTAACCAAGACTAAAGTGCTATTTAAATAAATGCACTAGACAAGCTACATTTGCGCTGAGTCAAATCTCAATCTAGAGTTCGCACGCATAATAGACACTTAATTCAAATTAGGTGCGATGCGTGTGAAGTCTATTCAACATAAAATATATGCCCTACTCGCCATTACCGGTGTGCTGGTATTGATCGCCAGTATTCTGAGTAACAGCAATCAACAAAAATCCCTTGCCGAGAAAACCGTCGAAACCAATATTAGACTGCTTGCAGATAATTATTTCGATTCTATCAACACTATGATGCTCACAGGGACAATGGCAAACCGCCAAATCTTGGGTGATAAGTTACGCAACCACGATAATATAGAAGATGCACATATTATCCGTGGTGAAAAAGTAAATGCCTTATATGGTCAAGGTAATCCGAATGAATCACCACAATCCGACTCCGAACGAGCAGCTCTCAATGGTAAAGAATTGCTGGTGATTGAGCAAAAGGGTGATAAGCGGGTTATGACCTATTTAAAACCTATGGTTGCCAGTGCTGATTATAAAGGTACAAATTGCCTCGGCTGTCACCAAGCGCAAGAAGGTGATGTACTAGGCGCTGTGAAAATTAGTTACTCGCTTGAAGAGATTGACGACACCGTCCATGAAAACACCCTACTAAGCACCGCTATTCTGACAACCATATTTGCCACAGCGTTTTTAATCCTTGGTATTTTGTTCCGTAAGCTGTTTATTGTCAGACTG
Source organism: Pseudoalteromonas luteoviolacea (assembly GCF_001696455.1). GTDB lineage: Bacteria > Pseudomonadota > Gammaproteobacteria > Enterobacterales > Alteromonadaceae > Pseudoalteromonas > Pseudoalteromonas luteoviolacea_C. The sequence goes on along the minus strand of NZ_MAUJ01000009.1, from coordinate 194,632 downwards.
AAAAACCTCGGTAGAACCATGCGACTGGCGACGACAAACCAAGACCTTAGCTTACGCATAGATGATGAGATAGATGATGAACTAGGTCGATTGGCCACAAACTTCAATAAAATGATGGCGGCGTTTAAAGACAGTATTGCAGAGGTATCACGCTCCTCAAAAGTACTCATCCACTCTGCCGAGCACATTTATACCGCCGCAGAGACGACAGAGACTGCTATACAGTCTCAAAAACAAGGCACTGACTCTGTTGCGGCTGCCATTAATGAACTAGAAAGTTCATCCAGTGAAGTTAAAAACACCACGCACTTTGCCTCAGAAAAGTCAGATAGCAGTAATCATCTTGCCGAGCAAAGTATGTCGATTGCACATACGACTGAACAAAGCATCAATCAGTTAGCACAAGATATTAGAGACGCGTCAAACCAAGTGAGCCAACTGCAAACCCAAACCTTGGCCGTAGGTAAAGTGTTAGAAGTTATTAGTAGTATTGCAGAGCAAACCAACTTATTAGCACTTAATGCCGCAATTGAAGCCGCCCGTGCAGGTGAAGCTGGTAGAGGGTTTGCCGTCGTTGCAGATGAAGTCAGAACACTGGCAACCCGAACACATGACTCTACAGATGAAATCCGCAGAACAATAGATAAATTGCAGCAAGAGGCTGAGCAAACAGTCAATGCGATGAATGCGTCTTGTGCCGAAGCGGACGATCGTGCGCAGCAAGTACAACAAGTTGCGCAGGCGCTAAAAGACATTTCATCGCAAATGCACGAGATCAATGCGCTTAATGTGCAAATTGCCGATGCCACCGAGCAGCAGAACCTAGCGGCTGAGGAAATAAACCAAAGTGTGATTGCGATAAGAGACAACGCTGAGCAATCATTGGTTGATGCTCATGGCAGTAAACAAGTGAGTGAAGAACTACTAGAATTGGCCCGCTCGCTTGACGAGCAAGTGAGAGGTTTTAAGCTAGATTAGGTTGAACGACTAGTCCAACTAAAAAAGGAACCTTTCGGTTCCTTTTTATTTTGTCATTTATGACAAGCTACGCACCAATCACAGATTACTGATATTCAACCAATCTTGTGGCTTTAAAAAGTGCTCATATAAACGTGCTTCGTTAGAGTCAGATTCGGGTTTGAAATCATACTCCCAACGCGCCAATGGTGGCATCGACATTAAAATAGATTCCGTGCGGCCGCCACTTTGCAGACCAAACAAGGTGCCTCTGTCCCAGACAAGATTAAATTCGACGTAGCGACCACGACGGTATAACTGGAACTCACGTTCTTGTTCGGTAAAAGGTTGTGATTTTCTACGTTCAATAATAGGCATGTAAGCGGGTAAGAAACCTTCCCCTACAGCCTGCATAAACGCAAAACTCTTATCGAATCCCCATTCATTCAAATCATCAAAGAATAAACCGCCGACACCGCGCGTCTCATCACGATGTTTGAGGTAGAAGTAATCATCACACCACTTTTTGTAATTTGGGTAAACGGCTTCACCAAAGGGATCGCATAGCTCTTTGGCAACTTTATGCCAATGCTTAACATCTTCCAATTGAGGATAAAATGGTGTTAAGTCAAACCCACCGCCAAACCACCAAATGGGTGCTTCACCTTCTTTTTCAGCAATAAAGAAGCGCACATTGGCATGACTTGTTGGAATGTGTGGGTTTTTAGGGTGGATCACCAATGACACACCACAGGCATGAAAACTACGACCCGCCAATTCAGGACGATGTGCCGTTGCAGACGCAGGCATTGACGCACCATATACATGAGAGTAGTTAACCCCCCCCTGCTCGATAACATCACCGCCTCTTAGTACACGCGTTCGGCCACCACCACCTTCTGCACGCGCCCACTTATCTTCAACAAACTTGCCACTGCCATCAGCTAGCTCTAAGCCTTGGCAAATGTCGTCTTGTAATTTAAGCAAGAATGCTTTGACTGTCTCTAGATTGACCTTACTCACCTGCTTAGCTCCTAAATACTTTACCAGTCATTGCATCGCGAATTTGGCTTGGAGAAGTTCGCCCGCCTAATTCGCCATCTTGATAAAAACCAACGCGTCCATTAAACATCGCTTTGGCTTCGCCAATGGTCATCGCAGGTTCTTCGCCGCTGAAGTTGGCACTGGTAGATACCAAAGGTTTGCCAAACTCCTGACAAAGCTGTTTAACAACAGGGTGATCGGTCACACGAACCGCGATGCTAGTATGCTCACCAGTTAACCACTTTGGGGTTGTCGGTTTAGCAGGCAACACCCAAGTAACAGGGCCAGGCCAAGCAGAGAAAATTTCAGCTCGTTTATCCATGGGAATTTTCGCATCATCAACATAATTCAAACACTGAGCAAAATTATCCGCAATTAAGATTAACCCCTTTTCTATTGGGCGCTCTTTCAAAGCCAATAACTTGTGTACCGCACTCTCACTATCAGGGTCGCAGCCAAGACCAAAAATTGCCTCTGTGGGATAGCAGATCAACTCGCCTTGTTGCAACGCTTCAATCGCCGATTGCGGCTGTTCATTAGGTGTTTCATTGTGACTCATTAGGATCCTCAATCATATGCTGACAAGCTTTTTGCGGACATTGTAGCATAGCTTTTCCGGCGCGCTGTTTTTGCACCATGACTGGCCAATTACACTGTTCACACGGATGCGCAACCGGGTGCTGATTCAAACTGTACTTACATTTTGGATAGGCATCGCAGGCATAAAAAAACTTGCCGTATTTATTTTTACGCTTTTGTAGCTGGCCTTTTTGGCATTTAGGACACGCAGGTAAAGATTCAGTCTCTTCTTCCTCTTCGTGCACTATAAAATGACATTCGGGGTAGCCCGTGCACCCAATAAACATGCCGTAACGACCATTTCTAATCACAAGATGTTTACCACACTTAGGGCAATCAGCATCATCCAGAATTTTTATGTCATGACTGTCATGATGTGCAAATGAGCGCATATAGTCGCAGGTTGGATAGCTGGCGCAGCCAAGAAATGCCCCATTTTTAGAATGCTTGACCACCAGCTCAGACCCGCACTTGGGACAGACTTCATATTCTTTTTCTAATGCATGCTGATTGGCATTAAAAAGTGAGTGGTCAATTTTGCTCATTGAAATAACCTTGGGTTGTGCACGCTTTGCACTATTTTACTCTGTGTATGAGTTTAGTTAAATAGGTACAGTCTCAATTCAGATTATAGAAGCGAGGAATATTTTGACATCACCCTTCACTTTCATAAAATAACCCTAATTTAGGTAAATTTTGCATTTGATAAGGAGATATTAATGCACCGAATCATCACCCTTCTAGGGAGTTTGTTTCTTTCAATACCGATACTAGCGAAACCATACCTTCATCCAGAAAATGTATATTTTTTCGAAAGTGATTCTGGCCAAGAAGTTGCTGTTGTGATTAACCATAACCCAATGACTGAAAAGAAAGATTTTACATTTTTTGCCACACCAAGAGAACAACATGAATCTTTGTACTTGGCATTTGTTGAAGCCATCTTCACGCAAAACCTCTATCGATATACCAGTAACGAACATACAACTAAACGCAAAGAGTTTACTTCTGAATTTGTAAAAAATCTCACTAAAGAGCAAAAAGGCGAAGCCCAATCTCAGATGCAACACATTGCTCATTTACTGCTAAAAAGCAACTCTGATGGTTATCAATATAAAATTATCACCACTCAATCTGGATACGGCTCACTATTGATAGACGCTTGCTCACTGCAAAAAGATAGTTGCAAACAATTAGACTTTGTTATCGAGCAAACGGACGCAATCACTGAAATGAGGTACAAATATGATATATCAGGTGCAGGCTTGTTAAAACCTCATGCGCTTGCCAAAGCAACTCTGTTAGGTGCATATATTGAATCACGCAATTATCAATGTGAATTAGCCCTATCTGGTCAAACCCAAAAGTATGTCGCCAAACTAACTTGCACCTAAACGATTTGGGTTAGGGTTATTGCCTAATGCAATAACCCAGTAGGTTGTTCAAAGATTAAGTCTTCCATTTGTGCGTAGGCATGCTCTTTACCCGGTACATTAAATAACACCATTAAGATCACCCATTTTAGATCATCTAAACAAATGGACGACTTCTCCAGTGCCAACATGCGGTCCACCACCATCTCTCTGGTCGTACTGTCAATCACCCCTATATGCTCAACAAACATTAAAAAGCCACGGCATTCCACATCTAAAACTCGGCTTTCTTCTTCTGTATAAATGCGAATAGCCGAGTCAGGTTTTGCGTTAAGGTATGGGAATTCATCACTGTGTTGTAAATCTGCTAGCTGCTCCAACCAATCAAGCGCTTTATAAATTTCGTCTTGATTAAAACCAGCCCCTACTAGTTCATCGGTCAATTGATTTTGCTCTACGAAGATATCCGCTTCGCTGTGAATATAGTTCTCAAATAAATACATTAGGATATCAAACATGTTTAACCCCTCGCTAATTTGATGTAGCCGTTTAATACACGTTCTACTTTGTCTTCAAGCTCTAAGTCCAATAGTCTGGCAAGTACCTGCTCTACTGGCCACTGGGTCCTCTGCACTAAGGTATCTACGTCTGTCACCTCATAGTCGAGATTGTGCAAAATGGGGCAACTCTCCTTTGGTTCTTCACTTTCTATAATATATAGACTGTTTTCGGGTAAAAAGCTCACCTCTTCGAGAATATCGCTGACATGATCCGTGAGCTTGGCTCCCTGTTTGAGCAAAAAATGGCACCCTTGGGACAAGCTATGACGAATTGACCCAGGAATGGCGAACACTTCTTTGTTTTGCTCAAGTGCATATCGCGCGGTAATCAGCGACCCACTTTTAATTTCCGCTTCTACTAGCAAAACCCCCAGTGACAAACCAGATATAACTCGATTGCGCCTAGGAAAGTGACTGGCATGCGCACGGGTACCCGGTAAAAACTCGCTAATAAGTAACCCTTGCTCCGCAATACGCCAATACAAGTCGCGATGACGCTGCGGATAAATCACATCAACCCCAGTGCCTAATACCGCGATGGTTTCCTTGTTACAGTCCAACGCTCCTGTATGAGCAGCTCCATCAATTCCGCGCGCCATACCGGATGTTACGAGTAAATTTGATTGGCTCAACTGTTTGGCAAAATCGTAGGCGATTTCTAGCCCTGTTCGCGATGCGGCCCGACTGCCGACAACAGCAATTTGAGGGCGATTTAACAGTGCAATATTACCCCTACAGAATAATAGCCAAGGTGGATTGCAAATATGCGTCAGTGCAACTGGGTAGTGCTTATCGAAATAGTGAATAATATGTAGGTTTTGGGCCTCACACACCCTAATGGCTTGGTCGACTCGCTGCCAGTCTACGCCATGCAATTGTTTGGCAATATTCTCTGAGAGGCCAAGTTGAAGTAAGTCTGAAAGGCCCAGTGTAAATAATGAAGGTAAGGAAATTTTTTGTTGAAGGGCCAATAAGGTTGAAACGCCGAGTCCTCGGCATAACTGTAAAGCAAGTGCTTGTCGTATTGATAATGTATCCATGCTCCCTCCTTGAGCATTAAATATAATTAATTCGTGACACTATCTCCCACTCTAATGGGATGAGATGTCTTAGTCACCATGGCATAACTAATATTGTCATACACCTTGAATAGCATGAGTTCACCCACTTTTTCACTGGGCATATGCCACACTGTACTGTCCTCGCTATTGTCCTCACCAAACAATGAACCAATGTCTCCAATGAGCTTATCTAGACTGCTGGAGTCTTCTAAATAGCGAGGGCCGTCTTCATTTTCGATTACAGTAGGTGATTGGCGCAGTATATTTAATACACTCCCTTCTACCAGTTTTTGACTACTGCCTAAATTTAAAACCACAACCGACATCGCGCCAAACTCGGTATGGCGATTGCCGCTGGCGATAATTTTGCCATCGACCGCTTGGCTTGGCTTACTCATTTGAAAAGCGGCTTTGTGATCTTGCCCTTGTGCAATTGGCATCACAAAGTCGCCCGCTTTGATCTCTTGTTTAACGTCATCCACTCTTAACGTGCTAGGCAACCCATCCTGAATATCACCCGCTTTGACAACACGGCCTGTACCCATCAATTTCGTTTCATACGCAAGTGTTGAAAAGCCATCTTGATATGGTTTGCCCTTGCGATAAATACCGTAAGTGCCCCCTTGTAATAAGTCCCCTTTCACATACAACAAGTGACCAGCGATACTCAGCTTAAAGTTTTTATTTGAGCCCAGTACAATCGGGACATCATCTAAATCATCTTTGCTGAGCGCTTGATCAAATATGAGATATGGCTCCAACACAGACAGAGGCAAAGTGGGTATAGCCTCTCCTTTTGCAGTGATAATACGAACTTGTGGGGATAATTTTCTTACCCCTTTATCAATTCTTAGTACTGGGTTGCCATTTTCATCGTAACCTAGCGCTAAAATATCACCTGGGAAAATCAAATGCGGGTTATCTATTTGAGGGTTGTTTTGCCATAACTCAGGCCACTTCCAAGGACTGCGAAGATACAGGCTCGATATGTCCCAGAGCGTATCCCCTTTCTTAACGACATAGCGCTTGGGTGCATCTGCTTTAACCGTGAGTGTGTCAGCAATGACAGGGAATGCGGCAACAGCAGCGATGAATAAGGCGGCAATTTGAGATTTCATGCATGCTTCCTTGAGTTATTTTTAGATATTATCCACCAAAACCTGTTAAAGGGGAACGTGAATGGCTAAAATAAGAGCATACATTACCCCATTTAGAAAGACTGTAAAAGGTATCTATGGCAAAGTTAGAAGTGCTTAAGTTTCCTGACGAGCGATTGCGCACCGTTGCAAAGCCCGTTAAAGAAGTAAATGATGAAATCCGTCAAATTGTCAAAGACATGTTAGAAACCATGTACGACGAAAATGGCGTTGGCCTCGCGGCCACTCAGGTTGATATTCATCAGCGTATTGTCGTTATTGACGTATCAGAAGAACGTAACGAGCCTTACGTCTTAATCAATCCAGAGATCATAGCCTCAGAAGGCGAGATGGTATGTGAAGAAGGTTGCCTATCAGTACCTTATTCATATGCAAAAGTAGACCGAGCTGAAAAAGTAACGGTGAAAGCACTGAATGAAAACGGTGAAGAATATCAATTTGATGCACAAGAGCTGCTGTCTAACTGTGTTCAACACGAACTAGACCACTTAGTTGGTAAGTTATTCATTGATTACTTGTCGCCACTGAAGCGCCAACGCATCAAAAAGAAAATTGAGAAAGAAGCCCGTCTCGCGGCCAAAGCTTAATCAGACATTATTTAATTGGACAGTTTACTAGTGAACAACCCTCTGCGTATTGTATTTGCGGGCACACCAGACTTTGCCGCGCGACACCTCCAAGCATTAATCGACTCTCATCATGAAGTCGTTGCTGTATATAGCACTCCAGACAAACCCGCTGGCCGTGGTAAAAAACTAAAAGCCAGTGAAGTCAAGACTCTGGCGTTGGAACATGATCTACCGGTCGTGCAGCCGGCTTCATTAAAGAATGATGACGCGGTTGATCAATTAGCTGCATTTGATGCTGATGTGATGGTGGTTGTCGCCTATGGGGTGCTATTACCAAAAGCAATTCTAGACACACCAAAGCTTGGCTGTTTAAACGTACATGGGTCCATATTGCCTCGTTGGCGTGGTGCAGCGCCTATCCAACGCTCTATCTGGGCTGGCGACAGTGAAACTGGCGTCACCATCATGCAAATGGACGAAGGGTTAGATACCGGTGATATGCTACACATTGCTACTTGTCCAATTGATAATAAAGAAACCAGTGCAAGCCTCTACGCTAAGTTAGCGGAACTGGGGCCAAGTGCGTTGGTCGACACGCTAGATAAATTAGCTGCGGGTGAAATCTCCCCACAAAAGCAAGACGATGCACTGTCAAATTATGCGAAAAAGCTATCTAAACAAGAAGCCGAGATTGACTGGCAAATGAGTGCAGAACAAATCGAGCGTAATATCCGTGCATTTAACCCTTGGCCAATGTGCTTCACGCAAATGCAATCGCAAACAGTGAAAATTTGGCAAGCAGACGTGTTGGCCCAAGCTGGTGAGCCGGGCACCGTACTGGAAGCGTCCAAACAAGGTATCGTCATCGCCTGTGGCGAAGGTGCGCTACAAATCAAAGAATTACAACCACAGGGCAAAAAACCAATGACTGCGCAAGACTTTTTAAATGGTCGTGCAGACTGGGTAACACCTGGTAATAAGGTGGGCGAATAATGGCAAATGTACGTGCGCTGGCGGCGCAAACATTATTTCAGGTTGTCGATAAAGGAAATTCGCTGACAACCCAGCTTCCTTATGCCAGCCAGCAGTTGCCACATAAAGACCGCGCTTTACTACAGCAGATGTGTTACGGCGTTTTGCGTTATTTACCGAGCCTTGAACACTACTGTCAAAATTTATTGGATCAACCACTTCGCGGCAAGCGTCGAGTATTTCAATTCTTGTTATACGTGGGGATCTATCAATTACAGCATATGCGTGTCCCAGCACACGCTGCAGTCGCGGAAACCGTGAATGCACTGAACCCTTTACGTGCGCCAGGTATGAAAAGCCTCGTCAACGCCGTATTGCGTAACTTTCAGCGCCAGCAAGCCGAGTTAGAAGCAAGTGCCAATGCCATTGTAGTTTGCCAATACAATCACCCGAGCTGGTTTATTAAAAAGCTGCAAGCTGCTTACCCACAAGATTGGCAAGCTATCTTAGAGTCAAATCAGCAGCAGGCCCCTATGTGGCTACGCGTGAATCAGCAGCAAGGCTCCACAGCAGCTTACTCTGCAAAACTGGACAAAGCCGACATCGCACACAGCGTAAATGATGACTTTGAAGATGGCATATTGTTAACTCGCCCAGTCGATGTGAAAGAGTTGCCAGAGTTCGCAACTGGTGCAAGCTCGGTGCAAGATGCCGCTGCACAAATGGCGGCAAGGTTACTCGCCCCACAGGATGGTGACATTATTTTGGATGCATGCGCAGCGCCTGGCGGCAAAACCTGCCATATCCTAGAACTTGCAGATGCTAAAGTGACCGCACTTGATGCCGATGCCAAGCGATTAGAGCGCGTAAACGACAACCTTAATCGCCTCTCTTTAACTGCTGATTGCGTGCATGGGTTGGCGGATCACCCTAATGACTGGTGGCAAGGTGAACAGTTTGATCGTATTTTATTGGATGTACCCTGCTCTGCAACAGGCGTAATTCGTCGCCACCCAGATATTAAGTGGTTGAGAAGAGCCGCTGATATCGATGAGCTGGCAGCATTACAGGCAAAAATTTTAGACAATATCTGGCCCTTGTTAAAATCTGGCGGGACGTTAGTGTACGCCACTTGCTCAGTCCTTCCAGATGAAAACCATGAGCAAATTAAAGCCTTTTTAGCGCGTACCGACAATGCACAGCACATTGCCCTGCACGAGCAAGATAACGCTGAGCAGCCCGGTTTGCAATTATTGCCAGGTACCACGGATGGCTTCTATTACGCCAAGTTGCAAAAACAATAAAAACTGTAAGTTTGAGCTATGAAAATCATTATTTTAGGTGCCGGACAAGTTGGTGGCACACTCGCTGAAAACCTCGTCGGTGAACAAAACGAAATCACCGTCGTTGATATCGATGGAGAGCGCCTTCGCGAATTGCAAGACAAGTACGACTTACAAGGCGTGAATGGGCACAGTGCTCACCCTGAGGTATTAAGGCAAGCCGGTGCTGAAGATGCCGATATGATCATTGCAGTTACCAGCTCAGATGAAGTGAATATGATCGCATGTCAGGTTGCCTATAGTATTTTCAATACGCCGACTAAAATTGCTCGGATCCGCTCCGAGCAATACCTAGATTATCGAGAAAAGCTATTTCATAACGATGATTTACCAGTAGATCACTACATCGCACCAGAGCAGTTGGTCACCAAGTATATTCGCCGCCTAATCGACTACCCCGGCGCCCTGCAAGTATTACAGTTTGCCGATGGCATGCTCTCTTTAGTGGCGGTCAAGGCTTATTATGGTGGCCTACTCGTGGGCTATGCGCTTTCCGCATTGAAAGAGCATATTCCTAATGTCGACACGCGTGTAGCTGCGATTTATCGTCAAGGAAAAGCCATCAAACCGCTTGGTACAACGGTGATAGAAGCCGATGACGAAGTCTTCTTTATCGCCGCAACAAAACACATTCGTGCGGTGATGAACGAGCTACAAAAGCTTGAGCAATCGTATAAAAAGATCATGATTGCTGGGGGCGGTAATATCGGTGCGGGATTGGCCCGTTCGCTTGAGAAGAATCACAGTGTAAAATTGATTGAGCGCAACCACAGCCGCGCATCTCAGTTATCTGAAATGCTAGACAACACCGTGGTATTTTGTGGTGACGCGTCAGATCAAGAGCTACTTTCCGAAGAGCATATTGAACAGGTTGACGTCTTTATTGCAGTCACCAACGATGATGAAGCCAACATTATGGCTGCCATGCTTGCAAAGCGCATGGGCGCACAAAAAACCATGGTGCTCATTCAGCGCAGTGCCTATGTTGACCTAGTGCAAGGTGGGGAAATTGACATTGCCATTTCTCCACAGCAAGCCACGATTTCTGCGTTGCTGACACATGTCAGACGAGGCGATATCGTCAATGTTTACTCTTTGCGAAAAGGTGCAGCTGAAGCGATTGAGGCCGTTGCCCATGGCGACGAGAATACCTCAAAAGTTGTAGGTAGAGCTATCCGAGATATTAAGCTGCCACACGGTACCACCATCGGAGCCATCGTTCGCGATGCAGAGGTACTCATTGCACACGACCACACGGTGATTGAATCCGGTGACCATGTCATTATGTTTTTGATTGATAAGAAACAAATTGGTGTGGTGGAGAAGCTATTCCAAGTAAGCGCCCTCTTCGTTTAATCGCTACCTAAAGAGGCATGTCTGTCTGCCAACATGCCTTATACATCTTCACCTAAGTTTTAATCGTGATTGAGTGCTGAAATGTCAATTAAATAGTCTTTTAAAATCGCTTGGACCTCTTTGTCTTGGCTTTCCAAATGGATCCCCAATGATATGATGTCCTCATGGCTCTCTTTGACACGACACACAGTCCCAGTAAGTACGGCCTTTTGAGACTCTTTTCCTTCGATCAATATTTCACAGGTTAACTCTTTCAGCTCTTCAGGTAGATGCGTTCTTTGTACATCAAACATCAAACCCGCCAGTGAGATATCTTTAATGACCCCCACTTCACTTTTGCCTTCGACACTCAGCACCGCTGGTATCAAAGTTGGGATACGTGTTTGCGCCCGCAATTTATAAGTTTGCACTTCATTCGGATAATAGAGGTAAATTAAGCGTGCAGGATGTGTGGTCACCGCTTTAATGGTCTCTTTAAATGCAATAATTTGCCCATCAGCTTCTTCTGGCAATGCGCGAACGATTACTTCAGTGCCTTCTTTGACATAATCTAATGCTGCACCTAAACGCTTATGGCTAGGTTGATTTAGGATGATAAACTGATTTTCAAGTGCACCGACAAATTCAGTCTTAATGCGTTTACGATTCGCTGGCAACACGATTTCCATATCTACAATACTACCCGCTTGCATTTGTAACACCTGCAGTCGGTTTTCTGCCAACTCACTTTTAGTCATGGTTAAAGCCCTTCACTTACCCTTTCTTAATTTTAGCAGCATGGCAAAATTTTATGACGCCATAATTTAACTACTGTATTTATATCGTAAAGATGGATAAAAACTTTAATATTTTCAGACAAATAAGAAATAGTAATGATATGTAACGTCAATACCATGCTTTGTTATGAGAGAGGGTTGTTAGCCCTGTCCATAGGGCTAAATCGATACTATGCGCTTGATAATTGGCAGGTTAACCGCGCCAGAAGGTAGGAGTAAATAAAACCAATAAAGTGAATATTTCCAATCGACCAAAAACCATCGCCAGCGTGAGAATCCACTTTGCGGTATCACTGATATCACCATAATGGGCAGCTACATCCCCTAAACCTGGGCCTAAGTTGTTTAAACAGGCTGCTGTGGCCGAGAATGCCGTGATGTTATCCAACCCAGTGCCAAGTAAGGCAATCATGATGATCACAAAAACCAAGGCATAGGCAGAAAAGAACCCCCACACCGCTTCTACCACTTTATCTGGCAGGGCCTTTCGACCAAGCTTAATGGAGTATATAGCTCTTGGGTGTACCAAACGGTTTAGCTCTCTGATCCCCTGTAAATACAGTAGGAATACACGCACCACCTTCATGCCCCCCCCCGTGGACCCGGCACAGCCTCCAATGAAACTTGAAAAGATTAAGAGTATTGGTAAAAACAGTGGCCACGCCGAGAAACTATCCGTTGCAAAGCCTGCGGTTGTACTGATTGAAACAGCCTGAAATAGCGCATGATCCAGTGTTTCATCACCGTCACTATATACTTGGTTTGAAGAGAGCACCGCAAAACAGATCACCACCAGCGCCAACTGAATAAACAAAAAGACCTTAAATTCTGGGTCTCTTAAATAAGCCCGCACACTACGACTCGCCACTGCGGCATAGTGAAGTGAAAAGTTAATGGCCGCAATCAATAAAAATACCACACAAATAAAGTTGATCATGGGGCTATCGAAATGACCAATTGAGGCATCATAGGTGGAGAAGCCACCGATGGCGATGGTCGCAAAGGCATGGCAAATCGCATCAAACCACCCCATACCTGCCACTTTATATGCTGCTGTACAAGCTGCTGTGAGCGCAACATAGATGTACCAAAGGTGCTTTGCGGTATCCGCAATGCGCGGTGTCATTTTCGAGTCTTTCACAGGGCCCGGCGTTTCTGCTCGATACAGCTGCATACCACCGACACCAAGCATGGGGAGTACCGCTACGGCTAATACGATGATCCCCATACCACCCAACCATTGCAATTGTTGGCGATAGAATAAGACCGATTTAGGCATGTACTCAATGCCCGTTAACACGGTAGCACCTGTCGTAGTGAGACCTGAGAATGCTTCAAATACAGCATCGGCAAAGGATAAATTTGGTTCATCTAAGAATATAAGGGGCACGGATGCAAACGAGCCCAGTACCAGCCAGAAAAGAACCACAATTAAGAAGCCCTCTCTGGCTTTGAGTTCCCCCCGCTCCTTGCGGTTGGGGTAATAGGCCATAAGACCAATGAGCACACTGAAAATGAAAGCAAGTACAAATGGTACACCCCCACCGTCTTTGTATATCAAAGACACAATTGCCGGTGGCACCATAGTAATGCTGAACAGCGCAACAAGTTGGCCGAGAATTTTTATAATGGTACGAAATTGCATAACGCAGATCGCTTGTTGTTATGATTAGCTTTGATTGTCTAATACCCTCAGGCGTTAGTAAACCACGTTACTCGGTAAATCAATCACTTTTGTATTTTAAATGACACACTACCATGGGTTAAATCGTAAATAGACTGAATAGCCGCATTTGCCTCTCGCGCATCTATTTCTATTTGCCAGCCAATTTTCGCAGCAAAGTTATGTTTTATTTCAAGAACTTGATACTGGCTGGCCAAATGCTGCTCTATCACTCCCTGTAACCCATAGTCAGATTCACCCTGTATGACAGCTGAAGGGACTTTTACCGCCGTGGTGAGCTCCCGCAATGCATTATTCAGTGTGCCACCGTATGCCCGGACCAATCCTCCAGTGCCCAGCTTGATGCCGCCGAAGTAACGCGTCGTGACTGCGGTAATTTCTCCAATCCCTGAGCCCATTAAAACGTTGAGCATAGGCTTGCCCGCAGTGCCATTGGGTTCGCCATCATCAGAAAAGCCTAGGACATGGCTGCCACCCGGTGCGCCGGCGACGTGTGCCCAACAATTATGTCTGGCATCAGGAAACTCTTCGTTGATATTGCGAATAAAGGCTTTCGCCTCCTCTAGGGTTGGCGTATGAGCAATATGCACAATGAAGGTACTTTTCTTAATTTCTTCGTGATAACGGATAGTCTCACATGGGATTTTATATTCTGACATACACTACAATAGTTGTGAAAAAAGGAGCCCCTAGAGACTCCTTTTATAAATTTAGAGGTAATGACATTAATCGCGCAAAGCGAATTAGTCGAGATTAAAATCTCGCGTCATATTTTCAAGGCGGTCTTCGTGAACAATGATGTTATCTTCAATTCGAATCCCCCCATACGGTTTAAACTGTGCTACTTTGTCCCAGTTTACATGCTTGCCGTGATCTGTTTTTGCCAAATCTGCCAGTAATGAATCAATGAAATACAGCCCTGGTTCAATGGTAAATACCTGACCCGCTTCAATCTTTCTCGTACAACGTAAGAATGGATGGCCTTCAGGCGGCGCTTGGTGTGTCCCCTGCTCATCAGCCATAAACCCTCCCATATCATGTACTTGCAATCCGATATGATGGCCAAGACCATGCGGGAAGAAAGTGGCAGAAATACCTTTTTCAACAATTTCATCAGCGCTGAGGTTCACGACCTTAAAGTCCGCTAATATCTGTGCCATTCGATGGTGACAATCAATGTGTAACTCACCATATAACTTACCCGGCTCAAGCGCTTTGCCTAAGGCAATTTGGTGTGTATTCAAAGCGTCGACCATGTCAGCAAATTCACCCTGCTTGGCAAAGTCATACGTACGGGTAATATCTGAGGCGTAGCCATTGAAGTTCGCACCTGCATCAATCAAAAATGATAAATGCTGACTTGGCGCTTGGCGTTCAAAATGTGTGTAATGCAAAATCGCACAGTGCTGGTTCAGCGCAACGATATTGCCATAAGGCGTATCGTTTTCCATGTGTGCAGTTGCATTGAGATAAGCCTGCTGAATAGAAAACTCTGAGCCACCCGCATAGAATTCATCTCTTGCTGCTTTGTGACCCAATACAGCAATGCGGTTAGCCTCGCGCATACAGGTCATTTCATACGCAGTTTTATAAGCGCGATGATAATGCAAAAAGTTCAATACCGGTTCTGGATTCATCTGGCCAAAGCCTAATGCCTGCGCCACTTCGAGATACTCGCCAATATAGGCAAATTTCTCTTTGTCATAGGGCAGTAATTTCTCTACTTGCTCAGGCTGAACCAATAAGGTGATGTCAAAATAGTCAGCCCAAAAATCACTTGGTTCATCAGGCACTTTATGCCAAAAGTCCACAGGACGATAAAATATTAATTTAGGTTTATCTACCCCGTTAACCACTAACCAACAGTGCGGGTTATCAATCACCGGTAACCAAGCTTTAAACTGAGGGTTAACTTTAAACGGATAATACATATCATCCAAAAACTGGCGTTTAGCCTGGCCAGAGTGGATGACTAATCCGTCTAAACCTTCTCGTTCAACGATGGTTTTAGTACGCGCTTGAAGCGTCGTGATATGCTCTGCATACAAGTTGGCTAATTTATCCACGATGTACCCATATTAATTGAATTTTTATTGTTACTGAGTCTAACATAGCACCGTACTAAAAACGATGCCACGCGCCAGACTCCCCACGCTACCACCAAGCCTAGTTTAACGTTTTTGTTTGCCACCAATATTCATATCCAAGATCCCTGCCAACACATTACCTTCGCGGCCAAGTTTAGTATGATAAACCTGACGATAAGCCATGACATTTTTTACATAGTCGCGCGTTTCTCTATATGGAATGAGTTCAATCCATAGTTCAGCAGGCATCGCCTCTGTTGGCACCCAGCGCTTTACTCGATGGTATCCAGCATTATAAGAGGCCGTCGCCAAGATTTCATTGCCGCTTGTTTTGCGCTTAAGGTACTCTAGATAGTCGGTACCCAAACGGATATTCGTTGCCGGTTTCATCAATTGTTGCTTGGAAACCCGCTTTTTTGCCACATACTTTGCAGTACTTGGCAGTAGCTGCATTAACCCATATGCATCAGCCGTCGACCTCGCATCCGGCGCAAAGCTGCTCTCACGTCTTGCAACCGCATAGCTCCATGCTAGATCCACCCGATTGCGCTCACTATAACGTTCAAACAGTGAATCAAATGCCATGGGGAACCTTAAATCAACGTAATTCCATGCCTTGATCTGTGCGAGTGTATAAATGGTACTGTCATACCAATCCAACTCTGCTGCCAATAGCGATGCCGCAAGTTTTTCCTCGGTGCTGGAAGTATTTGTTAAGTAGTTCCACTCTCTTCTTGCTTGTGTATAGCGCTGCAATTCATATAGTGCCTTGGCACGTTTGAAACCCGGAGCCTGTGAAACAGAGTCCAATGTTTCCTGTGCCACATCCAACTCTTTGGCATTCATTGCCGGAGGCAAGTCCAAACGCGCTGCCGCTAAAAAGCCGTAATAGTCTCGTTTCTTAGCGAGTGATTGCCAGAGCTCAGTGGCTTTCGCATTATCACCGCGCTTGAAGTAGCTATAACCCAACCAGTATGTCTGACCGTTACTGAGATTTTGCATACCGGTAAACAGCGCCGCAATGCCCGCCCAGTCTTGCTCTTTGAGCATGTTACTCATGAGCCATTGACGCAGTTTCACATCCTGTTTTTCAACAGGCACTTTGTTCAACCAGAATCTAGCTTGGTCATGTCCTTTGGACGCTAATGCCAAGGCGAATCGATACGCGACACTGTCTTTTTGCGCTTGAGTAAAGGTGAACATTCCCTGCAGCTTATCCCAAGCACGCAACGCTAACTTAGGATCTCGCCAAATTAATCTGCGCACACCATACACTGCAATTTCGCTTTCTTTCAACGTGCGCTTTTTATAGCGATATAACCCAGCTGATGCACTCGGATCTCGGCGCACAGCCACATATAAGTCGGCTAAATACGCTTCATTCCTAGGCAGCAACGTTTTGAGATATTTGACTAGGGAAGTCTGTCCTTCTTGTGCGGCTTTAGTAATGCGCTGCCATATTAACGTTTGTGACCGATAACCCGCTTTTTGCCATGTTGAAAATAACTTGTCACAGGCTTTAGGCTGTGACTTACCCACCACCCACAATGGTTCCACTTGATCTAAAATGGCTTTTTGAGGCGCACCTAGATCCAATTGAAACTGTAGGTAGGTGCACTTCAGCTCTGCATTGTTTGTTGCCTGATAATGCTCGATAAACAGTGCTTTTTTACCGCGACGTTTGAGGTAATTTAGCCAGCTTTTACGCACAGGCCAATCAAGCGGCGTGTGATCGTAAATCGATAAAAATCGAGCAATGTCTGCTTGATATTTTAATTTTGGATGACGCTTGTAAAATGTCATCTCCACATAGGGTTTGAGCGGATGGTCTAACGTGACCAGAGACTGCTTAAACTTGGCATGATTACCAGACCAAGCAACACGCTCAGCTTTGAGAAAATCTTGATGTGCCTTTTGCGCATATGAGTTGGCACTCACGATGGAAAAACAGGCGCAAATACTACTGGCAACAAGACCAGAGAACCATAATTTCATAACGACCTATACTTTACATAAATGCGTTGTATATCAATGCACTGAGTGATAATAAAATAAACACACTAAAATACGAACTCAGGCACTTTCCTTAACTTTTACGCGCGGTGCGCGATGGGTATATGAGTTTCATATACCACTTCATAAAAGTTATGCATGATTAAAGGTTTAAATAAACTGAATGCGCTAACCATAAGACACCTTAGTCCAATCCATGCACTTAGCCACCTTATCATCCCGATTCTTGGTTTTCAGTAAATCTGCGGTAAATTTTTCATTGCAATTTTCATTTAAAGACGCCACACTGGATGAAATGACAACTCATCGTACCAGTGTCACGGAGAACCAGTATGTTAATCAAACGCGAGTCCTTTGTTGTTGAATTTTGCAAAGGCAATATCGCTGAGTTTAAGTTTTGTACGCCAGGCTCGGTCAACAAGCTATCTCAGCAAACTCTACAAGACTGTGCTCAAGCACTAACTGAATTAAGCGCACGTGATGATGTAAAAGGCCTTATTTTCACCAGTGATAAAGACCACTTTATTGTTGGTGCAGATATCTTTGAATTTTTACCTACCTTCAATAGACCAGAACAAGAACTGGTAGGTTGGATCAAAGATGCAACTGACGTCTTTGATGCAATTGAAGACCTACCATTTCCAACACTTTCTGCAATTAATGGCCTCGCGCTTGGCGGTGGGTGTGAGTGGGTACTCGCTACCGATTACCGTATTGCTACGCCTAACGCAAAAATTGGCTTGCCTGAAGTAAAGCTTGGGATCATGCCCGGCTTTGGTGGAACCGTACGACTGCCGCGCATCATTGGGGCTGATAACGCCATGACGTGGATCACCACAGGTAAAGAACACCGTGCACCTGACGCTTTTAAAGTCGGTGCGGTAGATGGGGTTGTAGCAGCTGATAAACTGCGCGACGCAGCAATCAAAACCCTAGAGCAAGCAATTGACGGTAAACTAGATTGGCAAGCGAAAAGACAAATTAAGCTTAGCCCATTAAAAATGAACCGCGTTGAGCAAGGCATGAGCTTTGCGATGGCTGAAGGCATGGTCATGGCCAAAACCAAAGGTCATTATCCAGCACCCGTGATGGCCGTTAAAACCATCAAAGCAGCAGCTAACCATACCCGCGCGGAAGCGATGGCAATTGAAAATGCTAATTTCGCTAAATTAGCAAAAACCGCAGAAGCCGCAGCACAAACTGGGATTTTCTTAGCTGATCAATACATCAAAGGCGTTGCCAAAAAACAGGCCAAACTTAACCAAACAGAGATTAAGCAAGCCGCTGTGCTCGGCGCAGGCATTATGGGTGGTGGTATCGCTTACCAGTCTGCCTACAAGGGCACACCAATTATCATGAAAGATATCAATCAAGCGGCCCTTGATTTAGGTATGAATGAAGCGGCAACTATCTTAGGAAAGAAAGTTAAGCGCGGACATATGGCCACCGACAAAATGGTTGCGACACTGGGTAAAATCAAACCGACTCTTAATGACCGCGATTTAGAAAACTCAGACATAATTGTGGAAGCTGTCGTTGAGAATCCACAGGTGAAAAAGTCAGTGTTAGCTGAGCTAGAAAAACAAATGCCCACAGGCACTGTATTAACATCAAATACGTCTACCATCCGTATCGACGAACTCGCTTCTGCATTGGACAACCCAGCGCATTTCTGTGGCATGCACTTTTTCAACCCTGTGCCGAAAATGCCATTGGTTGAAATTATTCGCGGCGAAAAAACTTCTGATGAGACCGTGGCCGCTGTAGTCGACTATGCGCTGAAATTAGGCAAGTCACCCATTGTTGTAAATGACTGCCCAGGTTTCTTTGTGAACCGTATCCTTTTCCCTTATTTTGCTGGGTTTAGCAAACTCGTGGTTGAAGGGGCTGACTTTACACAAATAGATAAAGTTATGGAAAACGTGTTTGGTTGGCCAATGGGACCTGCGTACCTACTCGATGTTGTTGGTATTGATACTGCAAATCACTGTACTGGCGTGATGGCAGATGGCTTCCCTACTCGTATGGCTCGCCAAGAAAAAGACCCCGTTGCACTGCTTGCAAATGCACAGCGTTTTGGCCAGAAAAATCAAAAAGGTTTCTATCAGTACGCTCCTGATCGTAAGGGCCGCTTGAAAAAGTCAAAAGATGCCGAAGCAGTTGCGCTACTCAGCCAAATCTGTGATGACAATAAGCAGTTCGACAAGCAAACGATTATCGAACGCTGCATGGTGCCAATGATCAACGAAGTATTGCTTTGTCTACAAGAAGGCATTGTTGCCTCTCCACAAGAAGCGGATATGGCGCTTATCTATGGTATTGGATTCCCACCATTTAGAGGCGGTGCATTCCGTTACCTAGATCAAATCGGTTTAAGTGAATTTGTCGCAATGGCAGATAAGTATGCCGACTTAGGTGAAATCTATCAGGTGTCTGAGCAAACACGTGCATGGGCAGCTGAAGGTAAAGTGTTCTATCAAGTGGAGGGCCAGTAACATGGAACAAGCGGTTATTGTAGATTGTATTCGTACTCCGATGGGTCGCTCTAAAGGAGGTGTATTTAAGCATCGTCGTGCAGAGGACTTAAGTGCCCACCTTATGAAAGGGATACTAGAGCGTAACCCTCAAATTGCACCGGAGTCCATTGATGATATTTATTGGGGCTGTGTGCAACAAACATTAGAGCAAGGTTTTAATGTTGCACGTAATGCAGCGCTATTAGCAGGCATTCCTCACTCTGTGCCAGCAGTGACTGTAAACCGTTTGTGTGGTTCATCGATGCAAGCACTGCACGATGCAGCACGCGCAATTATGACCGGCGCTGGTGACACTTACTTAATTGGTGGGGTTGAACATATGGGTCATGTACCAATGACACATGGCGTTGATTTTCACCCAGGGCTGTCTACCTCCGTAGCCCAAGCCGCTGGTGTGATGGGTCTAACGGCAGAGTACCTCGCAAGCTTGCATGGCATAGGTCGTGAACAACAAGATGCGTTTGCAGTTCGCTCCCACCAGCGAGCGCATGCCGCAAGTGTGGAAGGTCGTTTTGCAAAAGAAATACTTCCGACTGAAGGTCATGATGAACACGGTATTCCAGTGCTTGTCGAACAAGATGAAGTAATAAGACCTGAGACGAGCCTTGAAGGTTTAAGTCAGCTACGCCCTGTTTTTAATCCGGCAAGCGGTACGGTTACGGCGGGTACATCATCGGCTCTTTCAGATGGTGCATCAGCAATGTTAGTCATGAGTGAAAGCAAAGCGAAAGAACTCGGCTTGCCAATCCGTGCACGTATTAAATCAATGGCCGTTGCAGGCTGCGATCCGTCAATCATGGGTTATGGGCCTGTTCCTGCCACTCAAAAAGCATTGAAACACGCTGGTATCAGTGTAGAAGACTTGGACGTTGTAGAGCTGAATGAAGCCTTTGCCGCCCAGTCTTTACCTGTCATGAAAGATCTCGGTCTTTTAGACGTTGCCGATGAAAAAGTAAATTTAAATGGTGGTGCCATTGCGCTTGGCCACCCATTAGGGTGCTCGGGCTCACGTATTAGTACGTCTCTTATCCATATAATGGAAGAGAAAAATGCGAAATATGGCCTTGCAACTATGTGTATCGGCTTAGGTCAAGGTATTGCAACCGTATTCGAGCGTGTTGAATAACCCCCATTTGTTGTCATAGCCAAATTCAACTTGGTGACCAAGGCAAAGTTACTTTTTGAGTACTTTGCCTTTTTCGTTTTACGCCCTGTCAAATATATCAGAGCCCCTTTTAATCAATACACTTAGCACGCTAGAATAGCATCTTTACACTTTCTCAAGAGTTGCTTTATGAGCTTTGATAATACTGACCATACTTTGGATGCAATGGGCCTGCGCTGCCCAGAACCTGTTATGATGATCCGCGGCATGGTAAGAAAAATGAACCATGGGGAAACATTGTTAATATTGGCAGATGACCCATCCACAACCAGAGATATTCCGAGCTTTTGCGAGTTTATGGATCACACCTTAGTGGCAAAAGAGATAGACGCCGTACCTTATCGCTATCTACTAAAAAAAGGAAAATAAAAGGGCGTCGCTAATTGGCAGTAACTGGACAGTAATTTGTCAGAACTGTGCTTCGGCCCCTTTCGTATCATTTTATGTGGTTAGTCTCGCTGGACTAGAACGGTTGGATTTGAACTGTCACGATAATCGAGTGTAATGGAATACCAACCTTTTTTATCTGGTGCAAAGCTCAGGTAGTTATAAACCGTATTACAGTCAACAGGGAGCGGCTGACCAAGCTTAAGCTTACCTTGAAAACGATACCCACAGTTATAGCCTTCACTCCATTTTTCATCCGCTATCTTAAATTCATACACCTTTCCTGGATTCATAAAACGAGCACGGACATGATAGCGCCCATCACCTTGAGGCTGAAGCTGATAAATACTTTCTGCATCCCACAAACTAAAATCGCCACGTAAATACATAGGCCTATCGATCTTTTTAGCAAGATACGGGATAGATGTGGGTTGGTGCGGAGTAACTTGAGGAGAGGAACATCCAGTAAGCCCCAACGCCAGCACGATTAATAAAGCTGCACTCTTTTTCATTTCTCTAACCGATCATAAAAATAAAAAAGCCAGCAATATTTGCTGGCTCAAATTAACGCTTACTGATTAGTTTTGTAATACTGAGATATCTGCAGTATTCAAGAATAAGCGACTTAACTGACTTAACAGCGCAAGACGGTTTTGTTTAACCGCTTCATCATCAGCCATAACCATCACATTATCAAAGAAAGTATCTACAACTTCGCGAAGGCTTGCTAGGCGAGTCAAGGCTTGCTGATAGTCACCTTGTTCATATACAGGTGCAAGCTCCTCTGTCAGTGCAGCTACCTGCTCAGCTAGCTGTTTTTCAGCCGCTTCGATAAGTAACTCCGACGATACTGCTGCATCACTTGTGACATTATTTTTAGCCAAAATATTGTTCACTCGTTTATTCGCAGCGGCCAACGCCTCGGCTTCTTCCAACGTGCGGAAATGACTAACTGCTTTAACGCGACGGTCAAAATCTACAGGCTGTGTCGGGCGACGTGCCAATACCGCTTGAATCACATCAACACTTATACCCTCATCTTGATACCAAGCTCGGAAACGACCCAGCATAAATTCGAATACGTCTTGCGCTACATTATCATTCGTTAGCTTGTCACCAAATAATGATTGTGCTTTAGCAACAATGTCTAGGATGTCTAAAGGTAACGCTTTTTCAACCATGATACGCAATGCACCGATCGCAGCACGACGCAGTGCAAACGGGTCTTTATCACCTTTAGGTATTTGGCCAATACCGAAAATACCCACCAGAGTGTCAAACTTGTCAGCAAGTGCAACAGCAAAACTAATTGGATTTGACGGTAAGTCATCGCCGGCAAAACGCGGCATATACTGTTCATTTTGTGCCAGTGCAACCTCTTCGGCTTCACCATCGATACGCGCATAGTGCATACCCATCACGCCCTGAACATCTGTAAATTCCATGACCATTTCAGTCATTAAATCTGTTTTGCTCAATAGGCCTGCACGTTCAGCGAGGGCTTTATCCGCACCTAATTGCTCTGCAATATAGCCAGCAAGTGCAGCGATGCGCTCGGATTTATCTTTTAACGTACCCAATTGCTTTTGGAATAGTACAGAGCCTAAAGACTCTAGGCGACTCTCAAGCGTTTTCTTCTTATCTGTTTCAAAGAAAAACTGTGCATCAGCAAGACGAGGGCGAACGACTTTTTCGTTACCTGAGATTACGACAGTTGGGTCTTTACTCTCAATATTTGATACGAACAAGAATTTATTGATCAGTTCGCCATCATTATTCAACAGCGGGAAATACTTCTGATCATCTTTCATGGTGTAGATAAGTGCTTCCGCTGGTACAGATAAAAATGCTTCATCAAAAGAAGCCGTCAACGTCACTGGCCACTCGACAAGAGACGTTACTTCTTCAAGTAAGTCTTCATCCATTGCCACTTGTGCGCCAAGCTTCGTAGCTTCCGCTTCGATTTGAGCACGGATCTGAGCTTTACGCGCATCATAATCAGCAATGACATAGACGTTCTTTAACGTATCAAAAATTTCATCAGCGTGTGCAAGCGTTGTACGAGCAGGATGGTGGAAACGATGACCTTGCAACTCATTGCTGATTCGTTTACCCAGTACTTCGCCGTTAATGATTTCGCTACCAAGTAGTGCCGCAACTGTGTGAACAGGACGAATAAACTGGGTCTTGTTCGCGCCCCAACGCATTGGCTTAGGGATCGGTAACTTAGCAAGCGCCTTGGCAATAACATCCGCGAGTAATGTACTTGCTTGCTGCCCTTCGACGGTTGCCTTGTGTAGCAACCAAGCGCCCTTTTCTGTTTCAAGTTTATCAGCTTCACTCACATCGATACCGCAACCACGTGCCCAACCTTGAGCGGCTTTCGTCGGATTACCTTCTGCATCAAATGCGGCTTTAATTGCGGGACCACGCTTTTCAACCACTTTATCTTGTTGCTGTGTCTCAAGTGCTGCAACTTGCACACCTAGGCGGCGTGGAGAAGCGTACCATTTAATACCTTGATGCCCGAGTTCTAATGCTTCAAGTTCTGCCGTCATGTTATCAGCAAATGCTTGTGCAAGTTTACGCAACGCTTTTGGTGGTAACTCTTCTGTACCAATTTCTACTAGTAAATTTTCTGTGGTCATGATCAGTCCTTACAAAGCGGGAAACCAAGTGCTTCACGTGCTTCAAAATATGCTTGAGCACATGCTTTAGACAGCGCGCGTACACGAAGAATATAACGCTGACGCTCTGTAACAGAGATTGCATGACGCGCATCCAATAAATTGAATGCATGAGATGCTTTCATAACTTGCTCGTAAGCCGGTAGCGGTAAACCCGCTTCAATTAATTTTTGGCTTTCTTTTTCACATTGGTCAAATTGCGCAAATAGTGCATCGACATCCGCGTGCTCAAAGTTGTAAGTCGACTGCTCAATTTCATTTTGCATGAAGACGTCGCCATAAGTCACACGCCCCATTGGACCATCAGTCCAAACTAGGTCATAGATGCTATCTACACCTTGTATATACATGGCAAGACGCTCTAAACCATAGGTGATTTCACCCGTTACAGGTGAACACTCGATACCACCAACTTGTTGGAAGTAAGTAAATTGCGTAACTTCCATACCGTTTAGCCAGACTTCCCAACCAAGGCCCCAAGCACCTAACGTTGGCGACTCCCAGTTGTCTTCAACAAAGCGAACTTCGTGCGTTAATGTATCAATACCTAATGCTTCTAAAGACCCAAGATAGAGTTCTTGAATGTTGTCTGGAGACGGCTTTAACACCACTTGAAACTGGTAGTAGTGTTGCAGGCGATTTGGGTTTTCACCATAGCGGCCATCCGTAGGACGACGGCAAGGTTGAACATACGCGCTCGACATTGGCTCAGGGCCAATTGACTTCAAGAAGGTCATTGGGTGGAACGTGCCCGCACCAACTTCCATATCCAGTGGTTGCGCAATTACACAGCCTTGCTGTGCCCAATAGTCCTGTAAAGCCAGGATCAACCCTTGGAAGGTTTTGATATCATATTTTTGCATAGTTGGCTTTTATATTTATTTGGTACATGGGACTCAAATCAGAATTTACATCTCGCTGACTTGAGCTTTTATGATTGAAAATTATGCTCAGTATACCGTGTGCAGTACTTAGAATTAAGCACTTCTAAGAAAAAAAGGAGGGTTTCCCCTCCTTTTTTATCATGCGTTACATCTGCTGTAGTTACACGTCGAGATTAACTACTCTCAGTGCATTTTGCTCGATAAAGTCTCTACGAGGCTCAACTTGGTCACCCATTAGAGTCGCAAAAAGCTGGTCAGCTGCAATTGCGTCTTCAATCGTTACACGAAGCATGCGACGTGCATCTGGGTCCATTGTTGTTTCCCATAATTGATCTGGGTTCATCTCACCAAGACCCTTATAACGTTGTGTATACAAGCCACGCTTAGACTCATTAATCAGCCAATCAAGGCCTTCAACAAAACTATTAATCGGTTGCGTCTTTTCACCACGTTGAATGTAGCCACCTTCTTCTACAATGTGTGCAATTTGCTTTCCTGTGTTAGCAATGCGCGCATAGTCTTTAGAAGTGATAAAGTCATAATTCAAGGTATGTGCTTTATCTACACCGTGCTGACGAATATTCACAACAGGATAGAACATGTGGCGCTCATCATCGTAGCTAACAGATGCAGAGAATATTGTCGCATCATCGTCATGCTTCACTAAATCTTCGACAAGTGCATCACACCATGCAGTGACTTTAGATTCATCACTCAAATCAGCTTCAGCTAATTCAGGTTGGTAAACCAATCGATTCATGATTGCAGCTGGGTATTTACGTTGTAGTCGGCCAATAACATCGACTGTTTTTTGGTAATCATGTACTAGATTTTCAAGACGATTACCTTCAATGGCCGCTGCACCTTCGCTTGAATATAAAGATGCACCGTCAAGCGCAAGCGTTGTTAGGTACTCTGTAAGTGCATGGTCATCTTTAATATAACGCTCTTGCTTACCTTTTTTCACTTTATAGAGTGGTGGTTGTGCAATATAAACGTATCCGCGCTCAATGATTTCAGGCATTTGACGGTAGAAGAACGTCAATAACAGTGTTCGGATGTGTGAACCATCCACGTCCGCATCGGTCATGATGATAATGCTGTGATAACGTAATTTTTCTGGGTCGTACTCATCGCGCCCAATACCACAGCCTAACGCCGTAATTAACGTTGCAACCTCTTGTGAAGAAAGCATCTTGTCAAAGCGAGCTTTCTCAACATTCAGGATTTTACCTTTCAGTGGGAGGATTGCTTGGTTCTTACGGTTACGACCCTGTTTAGCAGAACCACCCGCCGAGTCACCCTCCACGATGTATAGTTCAGACAGTGCAGGATCTTTTTCCTGACAATCCGCCAACTTGCCAGGTAAACCAGCTAAGTCCATAACCCCTTTACGGCGAGTCATTTCTCTAGCTTTACGCGCGGCTTCACGTGCGCGAGCAGCATCAACAATTTTGTTTACTACGGTCTTTGCATCTTGTGGGTTTTCTAGCAGGAACTCATTGAGTTTTTCAGCCATCGCTTGCTCAACCGCACCTTTCACTTCACTAGAAACGAGTTTGTCCTTTGTTTGTGAAGAGAACTTTGGATCAGGTACTTTTACACTGACAACGGCTGTTAAGCCTTCACGCGCATCATCACCCGTTGCGCTTGTCTTGTTCTTTTTATTGAACCCTTCTTTTTCCATGTAAGTGTTCAATGTTCTCGTTAATGCAGCACGGAAACCGGCAAGGTGCGTACCACCATCACGCTGAGGAATATTGTTCGTAAAGCAGTATATGTTTTCTTGGAAGCCATCATTCCACTGCATTGAAACTTCAACACTGATACCATCTTCACGCTCAGTGGTGAAGTGGAAAACACTTTGATGCACAGGTGTTTTCTTACGGTTTAAGTACTCAACAAACGCTTGAATACCACCTTCATATTTGAAGTGATCTTGCTTGTTCTCCTCTCGCTCGTCAGTCAGGATAATACTGACGCCAGAGTTTAAGAATGAAAGCTCGCGTAGACGCTTTGCTAAAATGTCATAGTGGAAGTTAATATCAGAGAATGTTTCAGGGCTTGGCCAGAAGCGCAATTCTGTTCCAGTAGTCTCAGCTTCGCCAATCACAGCAAGTGGAGCGTCAGGCACACCCATTGTGTACTTTTGTTGATGCACTTGGCCATCACGGCGGATAGTTAATTGTAGTTTTTCAGAAAGCGCATTAACAACAGACACACCTACACCGTGTAGGCCACCCGAAACTTTATATGAATTATCATCGAATTTACCACCAGCATGCAGTACAGTCATAATTACTTCTGCTGCTGATACCCCTTCTTCAGGGTGGATTGAAGTAGGTATACCTCGACCGTTATCTCTTACTGAAACGGAACCGTCAGTATGAATCGTAACGAAAATATCGTCACAGTATCCAGCTAAGGCTTCATCGATCGAATTATCAACAACTTCGAAGACCATGTGATGTAATCCAGTTCCATCATCAGTGTCGCCGATATACATTCCTGGACGCTTTCTTACTGCGTCCAATCCCTTCAGTACTTTAATACTGGATGAATCATAATTATCAGACATGGTTAATTCCAATTAATTTGTTATTAAACGACCATGTTCCACGTGGAACATCTCAATATTTTTTTCAAGAAGTTCCACAACAGGCGTTAAACTTTCTGAACTGATTGCCGAAACGAACAATTGAGAGTTACAGTTCGCAAGTAGCTTAGCAACACATCCCAAAGTTTCAGAGCTCAGTTCAGATGGTAAATCATCAATTAGCAATATTGATCGTTTATCTGTTTCTTGTTCAATCAAATTATTCTGCGTAATTTTCAGCGCATATAAAAGCAACTTTAATTGTCCTCTGGACATAATCCCTTCGACACTATGACCATGGACTTTAAAGTTAAAATCCGCTTTATGAGGACCTCGACTTGTATAACCAAGTTTTAAGTCTCGCTCTAATTGTGATTGAAGCACTTCACTTAGTTCCCCTTTCCAGCCCGCATCGTAGCGAGTTTCAAGGCCATCAAATACAGAGCTAATCCCCCCTATCTTATCAAAAAAATAGCCTTCAAACCTACTTATATAAGCTTTTCGATAGATATTTATTTGTTCAGCGAGGTCAATGAATTGTTTGTCCCAAAACTTTATCTGCGTCACACAATTAGCTGGCTTAGTTCTAAGTAAAGCATTTCTTTGTTTTAAGACTTTATTAAAGTTTTTCCAAACCTCATAAAATAAATGTTCCACGTGGAACACACCAAGATCTAAGAATTTTCTTCTTTCTTTTGGCCCACCAAAAAAGAGTTCATAGCTTTCAGGCGTAATGACCTGCACGGGGAGTATTTGTGCGAGTTCTGCAATTTTTCGACTGGCTTGCCCCTGAATTCTTAGCTGTGTCTCACCACTTTGACTTTTGCTAATTCCAACTGGTATAGACAAGTTGTGCAGTTGTTTTTTACCATGCACAACACACTTCTCCTGCTCGTTACGAATCATCAACTTGTACTTGTTGGTTCGAAATGAACGGCCATTAGATAAGAAGTAAATAGCCTCCAGCAGGCTTGTCTTGCCACTGCCATTTTGGCCGAGAATGATATTGAGGTCTTTGGAGGGAGAAAAAGAAAGTGCCTCAATGTTTCGAAAATCATTGAGGCTAATATGTGTCAAACTCATATAGAGCGCTACTTAACTTTTTTATAAACGCATTGGCATTACTACATACATTGCATCTTCTTCGCCTGCACCTTCAATAAGCGCACTGCTGTTAGAATCCGCCAATGTAAACTGAACATCTTCAGTTTTTAATGTATTGAGTACGTCCAACAAGTACGAAACATTGAATCCAACTTCCAAGTCTTCTCCTTGGTAATTCACTTCAACTGTTTCTTCTGCTTGCTCTTGCTCTGGGTTGTTCGCACTAATCTTCAGTACGCCGCTGCTCAAGTTTAGACGGACGCCTCTAAACTTTTCATTAGATAAAATTGATACGCGTTGAAAAGCACTTCTTAACCACTCTCGGTTTGCCGTTACAATCTTGTCACCACCACGAGGAAGTACACGTCGATAATCAGGAAAACGTCCATCGACTAGTTTACTGGTAAAAATGACTTCCTGATCAATAATACGGAAATGGTTTGCACCAAATTGTATAGTCAACTCTTCATCATCAGCGGGGAGCAATCTCATAATCTCCAATACCCCTTTTCTTGGGATAATCAGTTGACGCTGAGCACCTAAAGATTGTTCGATTTGCTTTTGCGCAATCGCCAGCCTGTGTCCATCTGTCGCAACCGTTTTGATTTCGTTTCCATCAACTTCAAACGACATGCCATTCAAGTAGTATCGTACATCTTGATTAGCCATAGAAAAATGAGTCGCTTCAAGTAATTTACGAAGCTCCAAGCGCGTCAGTTTGAACTCAACTTCGCCTTGCCACTCTTCCAAATTCGGAAAGTCTTCCGCAGCAAGTGTCGTTAGAGAAAAACGGCTCTTACCACTTGTGAGCAGTACTTGATGCTCTTGTGTAGACAAGTTAATCTCGGAACTATCCGGCAGGCTTTTACAGATATCTAGTAGCTTTTTAGCTGGTAAAGTCAACTTTGCATCGGCAGTATCATTTTGCAAAATGACAGACGCAACTAACTCAATTTCTAAGTCAGTTCCCGTCATCGCTAATACGCCATTTTTTACTTCTAGCAGCACATTAGACAAAATAGGTAGTGTGTGTTTACGCTCAATCGCACCTGACACTTGCATTAACGGCTTTAAAAACTGTTCTCTTACTATCGTTATTTGCATCACTTAACCCTTAAGATGACAATGTTCTGATCAAGTTTTGATAATCTTCTTTTACCTCGTGACTCTCTTCACGAAGTTCTTTTACTTTGCGGCATGCATGCAAGACCGTTGTGTGGTCTCGACCACCAAACGCATCACCAATTTCAGGTAAACTGTGATTCGTTAATTCCTTCGACAAGGCCATAGCAACTTGCCTTGGGCGTGCCACTGAACGGCTACGACGCTTCGACAATAAATCAGACACACGAATACGATAATATTCTGCAACTGTACGCTGGATATTATCGATAGTGACTAACTTGTCTTGCAATGCTAACAAGTCACGTAAAGCTTCTTTAACAAACTCTATCGAAATTGGACGACCGGTAAAATTCGCATTAGCAATAACACGGTTTAACGCCCCTTCAAGCTCACGTACATTAGAACGTAATTTCTTCGCTATAAAGAACGCCACTTCATGGGGTAAATTGATGTTACTTTGCTGCGCCTTTTTCATCAAAATGGCGACTCGCGTTTCCAATTCAGGCGGTTCAATCGCAATCGTGAGGCCCCAGCCAAATCGAGATTTAAGTCTATCTTCAACACCTTCAATTTCTTTCGGGTATCGGTCCGACGTTAAAATGATTTGCTGATTACCTTCAAGTAACGCATTAAACGTGTGGAAAAACTCTTCTTGAGATCGCTCTTTATTCGCAAAGAACTGAATGTCATCGATCATCAAAGCATCTACGCTACGGTAATAACGCTTAAAATCTTCGATAGCATTATTTTGAAGTGCTTTAACCATATCTTGAACAAAGCGCTCAGAATGCATATACACAATTTTTGCATCTGGCTTTTTATCAATGATGCCATTACCCACAGCGTGCAATAAATGCGTCTTACCTAGACCCGTTCCACCATAAATAAACACTGGATTAAAAGCAGAGCCTGGGTTATCAGCGACTTGCGTCGCAGCAGCTTTGGCCAATTGGTTTGATTTACCTTCGACAAAATTATCAAAGGTATAATTTTCTTTGATATTAGACTTCACACTCGATTTCGGAGCCGGTTCAACTTTGGCTTCGCTGACCGGTGATTGTGCTGCACTTCTCGCAGCAACTTGAGGTGATTGCGCAGGCGCTTCTCCTGCATGTGTCTCAGCCGAAACTTGCGGTTGCGCTTGTGCCATAGGCTTACTGCCTACGTCAAAACGTAATTCAGGTGCTTCATCACCACAGATTTCGATCAGTAATTCGTTAATTCGATTTAAGTACTTCTCTCGAACCCAATCTAACACAAAGCGATTTGGTGCATAGATGGTTAAAGTATCTTCGGTACTTTCTGCTTGTAGTGGTCTAACCCACATATTGAACTGCTGCGATGGCAGCTCATCTTGCAAAACATATAA
Source organism: Pseudoalteromonas luteoviolacea (assembly GCF_001696455.1). Taxonomy (GTDB): domain Bacteria; phylum Pseudomonadota; class Gammaproteobacteria; order Enterobacterales; family Alteromonadaceae; genus Pseudoalteromonas; species Pseudoalteromonas luteoviolacea_C. The sequence goes on along the minus strand of NZ_MAUJ01000009.1, from coordinate 163,247 downwards.
ACAACTTTGCCAAACCGACAGATACACATTGCACTCCGAAATAGTTATTATTCCCGTACATCAATAACATTGGCTATCAAATTTTATTTACAAAATAACCAACAGAGTTATTCACAGCTAACTCAAAGATCAACGGAAAAGTTTGTATATTATCAATTATTCACAGGTGGAAGCCGGGTATTATGAAGCGATCTTATCCACAACATCAATATTGACTTTTATAAAAAATAAGATCTCAACAACAAAAAAACGCAAACCTTTGTTTTGGAAGAGTTTTTAATTTCACTTATTTAGTAAGATCTTATCAAAAAAAGTCTAAGATCTCACCTAAAAATTGAGATCAATTTTAGTTTTCCAGAGGATGTCGCCAATTTTCACCCAAGCGTTGTGGAAAACCCTACCAAGATCAACACAGTTGATCCACAGCCTTAGATCTCGATCTCAACCACCTGATCACTCCCCACGATCTTTGTAAATTAGCCTACTCTTTATATAGCTATTCTAAAGTAGTAAAAACACGATTAAGCGCCCTCTTCTATATATAAGCATCGTTTTTTACCCATTTAGACTATTAATTGAGCTTATCGATACAAATATGATTGACTTTCACGCGCGTCGGCTTTAATATCTCGCGCTCGCAATGGCACCTGTGCCAGGATCGCGACCTGCATAGGATGTTTTAACTTTAACCGATCGGATGGATTAGTTATGAAAAGAACTTTTCAACCAAGCGTACTTAAGCGCAAGCGTACTCACGGTTTCCGTGCTCGCATGGCTACTAAAAATGGCCGTAAAGTACTAGCACGTCGTCGTGCTAAAGGCCGTAAAGAACTATCTGCTTAATATAAGTGGAAGGTTTTGGCTTCAGCAGGGAGTTACGTCTGTTAACTCCCTCGCATTACTCCCGAATATTTCAAGAGCCTGCTCGAGCAGCAACCCCTGTATTTACTCTTCTAGCTAAACCAAATGATGTAGGTCATCCTCGTCTTGGTCTTACAGTTGCTAAAAAGCGATGTAAACTTGCTTGCCAACGAAATCGTATCAAACGACTAGCAAGAGAAAGCTTTCGTCTCAATCGTCATAAGTTGGACAACATTGATATTGTCTTAATGGTTAAAACAGGCGTAGACGAACAGAGTAATGAAGAACTGACAAAACAACTCAATAAGCTTTGGCGTAAAGTTAACGAACGTTGTAAACCAGGCGCGCCTAAACCTAAGCCTCATAAAAAACGCCCTACACGTAGCAATAAAGCCAAAAAATAACCCGACATTTGCGTGTCAATGACCGACCAGTCATGGCTATTTTATGCTAATTCATGTAAGGTTAGCTCACCTTTTAATCACTCTATTATCGAGTCTATCTCGCAACTATGAAACACGCCTTGAAGACAAAGAGTGAGAGTAAACGACGAGTGGATTATCCGCTTTTGGCAATACGTAATTTATTGATAGCCCTCATTCGTGGATATCAAAAATTCATCAGTCCCTTGCTTGGACCCCATTGCCGATTCAATCCAACGTGCTCAAGTTATGCAATTCAGGCAATTAATTTACACGGAATTGCAAAAGGGAGTTGGTTAGCGGTTAAACGCATATTAAAATGTCACCCTTTAAGCGCAGGTGGGGATGACCCCGTCCCTGAAAAATCGAATCAAGTTAAACAACACGAGAAATAAGAGCTGTTATGGAATCGCAACGCACGTTTTTATTGATCGGATTGCTGGTTGTTTCACTATTACTATTCAGAGAATGGCAAATAGATGAAACAGAAAGCAAAGCCGAGACCAGTGCAGTCACACAAGTGGCCACTTCACCTTCAAATACCGATCAAGCGGATATTCCAGCTTCTAGTGAAGCGGATGTACCTGTTGCGCAAACTCAAGCAGTCCGTTCTGTCATTACAGTAACGACTGATGTTTTTGCCGTTAAAATAGATACTAAAGGTGGTGATATTGTTGAAGCCAAACTACTTCAACACGCTGAAACGCATGGTAGCGATATACCTTATCTACTACTTGGTGAATTTGATGGGAAGCAATACTTAGCACAAAGTGGTCTGATTGGCTTAAATGGCCCAGACGCGTCAAGTGCAGGCCGCCCTGTCTATCAAACAGAACAAAGCGCCTACACTTTATCAGGTGATGAACTGCGCGTACCACTGACTTTTATCGATAACAAAGGTATTCAATTTACCAAGACATTTGTATTTAAAGCAGGTCAATACGACGTATCTGTAGAATACGATGTGGTAAACGCGACTGATACCCCTGTGCAAGTTCAGCTGTATACGCAGATCAAGCGTACAGCACAAGATAAAGACAGTATGGTTGACCAAACTTACTTAGGTACAGCATACGGTACTCAGGACGAGCCATACGAGAAATATTCTTTTGATGAGATGCGTGAAGCAAACCTTAATAAGAATACACTTGGTGGTTATGTGTCATTTATCCAGCACTACTTTGTAAGTGCGTGGGTACCTAAGCAAGATATCAACAATACTATCTACACGTCGCTTAGAAATAACCAAGGCATCATCGGTGCAAAAGGTGAACCTGTAAACATTCAGGCAAATTCAGAAGCAAAGCTGTCTGCGATTTATTACATGGGTCCAAAAGACACGAATGCGCTAGAAGCACTACATGAAGACCTAGATTTAACCGTAGACTACGGCTGGTTATGGTTTATTTCTCAACCTTTACTTGTATTGCTTAAAATGCTGTACGGTGTATTAGGTAACTGGGGTCTGGCTATCATCGGTATTACGGTTCTTGTTAAGACACTGCTGTACCCACTCACTAAAGCGCAGTACACATCAATGGCAAAAATGCGTGCATTACAGCCAAAGATGCAGCAACTGAAAGAGCGTTATGGAGATGACCGTCAGAAGTTTGGTCAGGCAATGATGGAAATGTACCGCAAAGAGAAAGTAAACCCAATGGGTGGTTGCTTCCCTCTGCTACTTCAGATGCCAATTTTCCTAGCTCTGTTCTATGTATTCTTAGAATCTACAGAATTGCGACACGCTGAGTTCGGCCTGTGGTTAACAGACTTATCTGCGATGGACCCGTACTACGTATTACCAATTTTATTTGGTGCGAGTATGTTCTTGACACAAAAACTACAGCCGATGACTATCACTGATCCAATGCAGCAGAAGATGATGACTTACATGCCAGTGGTGTTCTCTATCTTCTTCATCTGGTTCCCATCTGGTTTGGTTCTTTACTGGTTGGTTTCTAACCTTATCTCTATTGCGCAGATGCTTATTATCTACCGCGGTATGGAGAAAAAAGGCATTAAAGTACGAGACTAAGGTCTTGATACTATATAAAACGCCCGCTTTATTTGCGGGCGTTTTTGTTTTTACAGTAGTTGTACATACAAGTTAAATTCCCGCCTCTAGATACTCATAACTTCGAACCTCTTCAAAGTGAACCCCCGTTTACATCTTGATACGATCGATCGCTCGGTTAAACCAACAAATGTCACTTCTTCAATCCAAGCTCGGCCCTCTTAGCTAGCCATGATTAAAAGAGCCTCAGGAAAAACTTTCTTTTTATAACATGCACTTGATAAATTTTGATGGCGTTTTGATGGAACTTTGATAGGTCTATTTCGCAGTTTAAAGGATGCTCTTAACCACATTCATAACCAAGCAATGAGCTCTGTAATGGAATCCCTTTTGTTAGATACATTCAACACCACCGATATAGGCTGGTGGCAAATACCCACGGTCCTGCTTCTGGGTATTTTAACCAGCTTTACACCTTGCGTTTACCCGATTCTACCTATCACCATTGCGACCTTTTCACAGCAAAAACATACGCGCATAGCCCCCTTGTTATATTGCATAGGGTTTTCACTCGTCTATGCAGCTCTTGGCTTTATCGCCGCGTATAGTGGCAACCTTTTTGGTCAAGTTGCCACTAACCCTTGGGTATTGCTGCTATTTGCCAATGGCCTTTTTTACTTTGCTGCACTAAACAAAGGAATTGTCCCGATGCCATTAATGCCAGTCCGCCAGTTTAAAAAGCCAAGTTCAGTTCCAATGGTAATGGGCATGGCCAGTGCGCTGGTCGCAGCTCCCTGCACGTCACCCGTACTTGGCGGCTTATTGATGTTTGTAGCCACCCATCAGCAACCAATGGTGGGAGCACTGTTGTTATTTAGCTTTGCCTTGGGCATGAGCACATTGCTATTACTTGCAGGTACTAGTGCTCGTTTCCTTACCAAACTCCCAAAATCCGGAAAATGGCTGTCGTACACCAATACCATGACCAGCCTCATACTCATTGCAATGGCGCAATATTTTCTTATTCAGGCTGGTAAAAGCTGGCTTTAATACACTAACTAAGGATATTAAAATGAAAATACCTCTACTTCTTTTGTGCTTACTCAGCATCTCTGCCCATGCCAAGCAATATGCGCCACTACAGGCACAAACACTCGATACACAGCGCATTTCTACACAAGGCAAAGTCACCTATTTAAAGTTTTGGGCAACTTGGTGTGCATACTGTGTAGAGGAAATGCCAGTATTACAACAGAGCCATGAAGATGCCCAAGGCGCGTATCAAGTCGTGTCCGTCAATATTGGCTTTAACCAGTCTCTTGAAGGTGTAAAGCACTACTTAGGCAAGCATCATTACAACTTCCCGACTGTTTTCGACAGTGATGGCACGATTACACGGCAATACAGGGTACTTGGCACACCACAACACATTTTAATTGATGCACAAGGTAGAGAGATCTACCGAAGTGGGTTGTTTACGGATCAACTGGCACAAAAATTAGCACAGTTAAGAGGGCTTAAATAATGTATATACAACTATTAAAAACAGTCGCTTTTATGCTATTCATTGCCGGGAATAAAATCCATGCACAAGTCCAAGAGTATGTTTTTATAAACATTTGGGACGAATATAGCCAAACCACGCACTTGCCAAAAGCACAAGGAGAACGTATTTATGTGCAGCCGGATATCAATATCGATCAGGCTAGCTTAGCGCAATTCAAGCGTGCATACCCAGCGTTTGAAAACCTGATCATCGATATCGACAACCAGCTTATGTTTCAGTATCAGATCAGACAAACACCGAGTCGTGTAATCGTTAAAGATGGTCATGTCTTACTCAAAGAGACGCTATTGAGTACACCTCACGTCACCACCAATGCAGTGACAACTGAGAAAATGACCACCCTTTCAGGTAAGCCTTTGAGTCAAGGCCAAATTCAACAAGACTATCGAGTATTATTTTTTAGTGACAGCTTATGCCCTTTTCAACATATCCCAGACTGCCAACATCGCATTAGACAAAACAACGAGTTAGCAAATCATAAACCTGAGCGCATACTCACCATCATCAAACCCTTTTATGTAGATGAACAAAGTGCCCACAATTATAAAAAGCGCTTTGATATCAATCACCATGTTGTTTTCGATGCACACAATCAGCTATTTACTCAGTTCGAAATAACCGACTTACCTTATTGGGTCGTACAAGATGGAAATGGCAGGGTCATTTACCGCGGAGCTCAAGTGCCGCAAAAGCACTATTTATCACTCTAAGATCCACTTACTCTGGCAATAAACACTATAAGGCGCGTCAAGTAACTCAGCGATGAGCTTGGCGTCCCCTTGTGGCTGTTGTTTAAATTGTTCAAGTTGATCAAGCAGTGATTGGCTATTGTTTAGTTTTCCCAGCATCCCCTGCGCTTTTGCAAATAACAGTTCATCACTGACCATATGCGCGGCAACAGACGCATAAAATAACATTAAGTGCGCTTCTTTATCTTGCTCTAAATCCATTAACTTCAGCGCGTTGTCAGGCTCATTACGCAACAAATAAATATACATTTGCGTATACTTTGCGTAGATCATCGCATCACTCAACCCACCGACTTCATATGCTTCTAATGCCGCATTAGTGAGCATTTGAGATTTATCTGTTTCTCCTTGCTTGAGTGCTATCCACCCTAACAACAAGGTCACATTGGCGCGAGCCATGTCAGACGTCGTCTCTATAGATAGCAAAGACTCAAATAGCTGTTGTGCTGTTTTTAGCGCAGAGTGTCGATCAGTCGTCAAACCTATGTCCATATGCGCCATCGCTTTTAGCAGACCAAGCTGTTCTAGCGCAGGTTTAAATGCCTGTTCAAGCGACACTTGATCCAAGTAATAAAGGGCTTTTTCACCTTGATGAAGCTGAATATAATAAAACCCTAAGTAAGTAAGCACTTGCATTTTAAAGTACTGTTCACCACTTTCATTGGCAATTTCCAATGCCTCCAGTAGGCTCGATTCGCTTTCAGACACCGGCACGAGATAATTTTGCCCATAAGCAAATAAACTTCTGGCGAGCTCAATGCGTTGCTCTGATTGTCGGTAATACTGAATGGCACCTTCTAGCACTTTTTTGCTTTGCGATAAGTTCACAAGGTTTTTTTGTTGTGGTCCAGCAGCTGGTGGATTGGCCAAATAAAACGATCGTTGTGCTTCACTATAAGCGAAAGAGCGACTGCCAATGAGCGCATGTGCTGCGCTCATTGCATGAGTATAATCTTGCCACTGCAAAGTACTCCAAGCAACATCAGCCATTAACTGATAAGTACTCGCCATCAGCTCTATATGCTGACTTTGTTCAGCCATCACCAGTGCATTTTTCGCACTCAATCGTGCTCGTTGAAATTCACCGAGTGCTTTTTGGAACGTCCCCAAATAAAGATGATATCGAGCTTGCAGCGTGTAAGGGGCCGTTTTGAGATCTATGCCATCGAAGTAATGATTGGCAAGTTGTATATTTCCTTGCCCCCAAGCAATACGGGCTAATTCAAGCCGGGATGGTAAGTGCTCAGGCGTTTGGGTTAACGCCGCTTCAAAATAAGATTTTGCCAATCTTGGCCCACGTTCATTTAACGCTTGAATCCCTCGGAAATAATCACTTAATCCATTGATCTCGTTTAATTTAGTAGCCGACAATGCGGTGTTTGTAGTCAGCGTGCCCAACAATTTATCCGCAATCTCAATAAAGTTATTATCAAGCTGCTCAACGAGCACCTGAGTATGCCGCCCAGCCATGCTTGCTTGTAATAAATAGCGCTGCTGCATGGGCTTTATCGATAGAAATAATTGTTGTGGTTGGGCTTTTTCTGGTTTATTCAAATAGTCAGGCGTCTGACTCTTGGGGATCAATTTAAAACTTGTCTTGAGACGCTCACGCAAAGTGCCCTCAAGGGCATATCCCCACCAAGCATTGGCTTGTACGCCTGTATGGTTTTGCATTGGATGAATGAGCAATGGTACTTGCCCTTGTATTTGGGCAGGTGGTATAGATGCTGATTTATAGCTATATACGCCCCCCAATAAGGATATTACAACCAATCCAATGGCGGCTTTGACACCCAACCTTCTTTTGTTACTAGAGTCAGATTTTACTGCACAGATCCACATATAGCCCTGATGCGGCAGCGTTTTGATGTAAATAGGACTTTTTGCATTATCTTGCAGGACTTGGCGCAGTTCAGTGATACTTTGATTTAGTGCGGCCTCACGAAACTCTCCATGTTGCCAAAGCGACTTAAGCAAGTGCTCTCTTTTGATCAATTGATTGGGATGAGTAAGAAAGTACTCCAACAACTGCGACACTTTGGGTCGCATACTGATAGATGTCTGTCCATGATAAAGCGCTAAACGCTCTGGATCGAAGCGAAATTGACCGAATAACAACACGACTTAGACTGTCCTTATCTCTACATCTCGAGTAATTATCTCTATTCATATAGCTCCACTATACCTGAGAAAAGCCAATTGCTGTACAATTAAGCTCATAACACTGTCATTCAGCATGAGACAATATGATTGCACAAGATACCATAGCAGCTCAGGCCACCGCACCAGGTCGTGGTGGCGTGGGGATCATCCGTATTTCGGGTGCCAAAGCGCAACTCGTTGCCGATAAAATTCTCGGTAAGTGTCCCAAAACACGATATGCCGAATATTTACCATTCAACACGCTTGCTGGTGAACAATTAGATCAAGGCATCGCCCTATTCTTCCAAGGTCCAAATTCATTCACTGGTGAAGATGTACTTGAGTTGCAAGGCCATGGTGGCCCAGTTGTGATAGATATGCTGCTCAAAGAAATCAGTCAAATTGATGGCGTCAGACTAGCCAAACCTGGCGAGTTTTCTGAGCGTGCATTTATGAATGACAAGCTCGACCTCACACAAGCTGAAGCCATCGCCGATCTGATTAACGCAACCAGTGAACAAGCGGCTAAAAGCGCCCTCCACTCTTTACAAGGTGATTTCTCTAAACATATTAATGTGCTGGTGGAGCAAGTGATTCACTTACGAATGTATGTGGAAGCTGCCATCGACTTCCCAGATGAAGAAATCGACTTTCTTTCTGACGGTAAGGTGGCTGGTGATTTACAGGCCATCATTAATCAATTAGCAGAAGTCAGACAGCAAGCCAAACAAGGCAGTATCATGCGTGAAGGAATGCGTGTTGTGATCGCAGGGCGACCCAATGCAGGTAAATCTTCATTATTAAATGCCCTTGCTGGTCGTGAAGCAGCTATTGTGACTGACATTGCAGGTACTACACGAGATGTCTTGCGAGAACATATTCATATTGATGGCATGCCACTGCATATTATTGATACAGCAGGTTTGCGAGAAAGTCCGGACAAAGTTGAACAAATCGGTATTGAGCGTGCTTGGGAAGAAATTAGCGGTGCAGATCACGTCTTATTTATGGTCGACGGTACCCAAACGCTCGAGACGGATCCACTAAAAATATGGCCGGAGTTTATGGAAAAACTACCAACAGGCATGGACATTACTGTTATCCGCAATAAAATTGATCTGTGTGATGAGCAACAGGGTTTATGCCAGCAAGGTGATTACCCCGTGCTGAGGCTCAGTGCACAAACCAATACCGGCGTTGAAACATTGCGTGAACATTTGAAGGCTTGTATTGGCTTTACGGGTGCTAACGAAGGTGGTTTCATGGCTCGCCGCAGGCATTTAGATGCCTTAGAGCGCGCTGCTGAGCATTTAGAAATCGGTCAGACTCAGCTCGAAATGCACGTAGCAGGTGAAATTTTGGCCGAAGAGTTACGCTTAACTCAACAATATCTCAATGAAATAACCGGGGAATTTACCTCTGATGATCTGTTAGGCAAAATCTTCAGTTCATTCTGTATTGGAAAATAACCCCCCGTGCCCGATGCAGCTCATCGGGCATAGCCCTTCGTCAATAAACAGTGCATCACTCAATTTATATAACTTGTTTTTATCTCTCCCGTCCACACAGACGCAAGCAAGGCCTTGTCAACGCCACTATCCAATGTAATTAGACACTTTTTAAAACGCCTCACGTCTGTCATTACTCCACTTAGCGCCGACGATGATCATTCGAATCAACATAGTCGACACCTAATGGAAATCGAAGCCGAGAACCGTCAATGCCGCTTGGTTCTAAATATTAAGTACATGTATATATTAAAGTTTTAAATCATACATTAGGTTTAACGATCGAGAGGTTAAACGCTTTCCATCTTGTATATACATGATTTTTGTGCTGATCTGCCTGCACGGATCTTGTCAGCTCTTCTAGTTCAGTAAAATTAAAAGATCGCGCACAAGCCAGAATTAAGTACACAGAAGGCACCCAGTTCAACATATTCGTTATTAAAATCATCCACGATAAAAAGCATCAAACTTATTAAAAAGTGTATATATTTCAAACACAAATATTACTAGTATCGGACTTTAAGCGCAATTTCATACGTAACCTATCGTGATATTTATAAAAAATAGACTGATCCACACCTCATTTAGCCCTTTGCTTAGGTGATCTCTCGCCAAAATTGAGCATAGATTAACTTTTTTTAGAATATTTTTTTATATACACCCGACTTTATAGATCCAAAAAATAATCCCCGTCGCCATTGGATCGATCAAGTTCAGAATAAAACTATCCACATCACACATTGTTTAGGTCACAGCGATCAAAATGAAGTGTTCGACTCGATAATTACAGCCTACTTATCTCAATCTTGTCACCTGCTTATCCACAGTAATTAATTAAAAATCACGGTTGGAATAATTTATTTAAACATTTAAAAACAATAGGATATGAAAAACCATTCACAATATACCAATTATTCACCAATGAAATTTTATCCCAGTGAAAAACTATCTCTTTACTTCTGCCCATGGCGCATTATTATGAGCGGCACAAATCGTGCCTTTTCGAGAAAAAATGAGTAACTTAGAGATCATAATTGGCAGTCAAATGGGATCTGCTGAATACGTTGCAGAGCAACTAGCTGAAGATCTTGAAACAAGATCCGTCACATGCAATCTGCATGAACAGCCAGATCTGTCAGAGTGTAAGGGGGATACTTGGTTAATAGTCACATCGACTTATGGCGCAGGAGATTACCCTGAAAACTTATTGCCCTTTATCTCACAGCTCCAAGAACAGGCAGATATGAGCCATATCAAGTTCGCAGTAGTTGGTATTGGTGATTCAAGTTACGATACTTATAACTATGCTGCAATCAATGGTGCCAAGCTCTTATCAGACAAAGGTGCTCAGGCTTTACTGCCAATACTAAAAATAGATGTACTAGATGAGGCATTGCCAGAAGATACAGCTTTAGCATGGTTACCCGAGCTTAGTGAGATCGTAAGCGCAATTTACTAAAGATCAGTTTCACATAAGTTATCCACAATTTTACTTATTTTTAGTTCCTTATGTGGATAACCTTTGATCTAACTGCTGATCTATACTTACTTATCCATTGGATAAATTTAGCTTCTTTGATGGCTGTGTATAAATAGCTGTTTTGATCAAAGCTTATACGCCGTTAGATCCGATCTAATTCACACTATTTGATCTGACCTAAGTCTCTGGATCAAATTAAGAATATTACCTTATGCACAGATCTAGGCGTTACTAAATATAAGATCAATAAAGATCTTTAAAAAGATCCTTATATATATTTAGTGATCCATTTTACCTATGGGTTAAAATTTAATCGTTTCACTTCTGCGTTTTTCTAGGTAGAATACGCACCCTTTCGAAATTTGCTGGTTGTATTTAAGTAGGATCCCGTAAATGATTTATCATGAACATTTTGACGTAATCGTTGTTGGTGGCGGTCATGCTGGTACTGAAGCTGCACTTGCGGCTGCACGTATGGGTATGAATACCTTATTGTTAACTCACAATATGGACACACTGGGACAAATGTCTTGTAACCCAGCGATCGGCGGGATCGGTAAAGGCCACTTGGTAAAAGAAATTGATGCACTAGGTGGCGCAATGGCACAGGCCATTGATAAAGGCGGGATCCAGTTTAGAACGCTAAACTCTTCAAAAGGTCCAGCTGTCAGAGCAACGAGAGCACAAGCAGATCGTGCGCTGTATAAAGCGGCGATCCAAGACACGTTGCAAAACCAAGAAAACTTGAAGATTTTCCAACAAAGTTGTGATGATCTGATTGTTGAACAAGATCAAGTGAAGGGTGTAGTCACTCAAATGGGCTTGCGCTTTAGCGCCGAGTCTGTGGTACTGACTGTCGGTACTTTCCTTGGTGGTCAGATTCATATTGGCCTAGAAAATTACAAAGGCGGCAGAGCAGGGGATCCACCTTCTATCGCCCTTGCGGCTCGTTTACGTGAATTACCATTTCGCGTTGATAGGCTAAAAACGGGCACACCGCCGCGCATTGATGCACGCACTGTAGATTTTTCTGTGATGCAAGTACAACCAGGTGATACGCCAACACCTGTGTTTTCTTTTATGGGTAAGCAGTCGGATCATCCTCAACAGATCCCTTGTTATATTACCTATACTAACGAGAAAACCCATGATGTGATCCGTGATAACTTGCACCGCTCACCAATGTATGCGGGTGTCATTGAAGGCATCGGTCCAAGATATTGTCCTTCAATTGAAGATAAGATAGTTCGCTTTGCTGATAAAGAAAAACATCAGATCTTTGTTGAGCCAGAAGGGCTGACCTCATATGAATTGTATCCAAATGGTATTTCCACCAGCTTACCATTTGATATTCAGCTTGAAATTGTTCGTTCAATCAAAGGATTTGAAAATGCGCATATTTGTCGTCCGGGTTATGCCATTGAATATGATTTCTTTGACCCACGAGATCTCAAGCAGTCATTGGAGACGAAATTTATTAATGGCTTATTTTTTGCTGGCCAAATTAATGGTACTACCGGTTATGAAGAGGCGGGGGCGCAAGGTTTGATTGCGGGTATGAACGCTGCGCTACAAGTCAAAGGTGAAGCGCCATGGACACCACGCAGAGATGAAGCCTACACGGGCGTACTCATTGATGACCTTGCGACACTGGGCACAAAAGAACCGTATCGTATGTTTACTAGCCGCGCTGAATATAGATTATTATTACGCGAAGACAACGCCGATCTGCGATTGACAGAAAAAGGCCGTGAACTTGGTTTGGTGAATGACGAGCGTTGGGCGGCATTTAATAATAAGCTAGAAGTCATGGAGTTGGAATCTCAGCGCATTCGCTCAACTTGGATCCACAAGGATCACCCAGCACTTGAGCAAGTAAATAGCTTGCTCAAATCACCACTGACTCGAGAAGCGAGTTTAGAAGATTTGATCCGCCGTCCGGAAGTGAGCTACAAAGATCTTACTGCAATTGAAGGATTGGCCAGTGATCAAGATAATTGGCAGGCACTTGAGCAAGTAGAAATACAAACCAAGTATGCCGGTTATATTGCAAGGCAACAGGATGAGATCAATAAACAACTTCGTCATGAAGAAACGGTACTGCCTGCTGAGTTTGACTACAGCCAAGTAAGTGGCTTGTCTAACGAGGTTGTGGCTAAGCTCACAGACGCGCGTCCGCAAACGATAGGACAAGCTTCGCGTATTTCTGGTATCACCCCAGCAGCTATTTCGCTATTATTAGTGTATCTGAAAAAGCAAGGGCTGTTACGCAAGTCGGCGTAACAGCGATGGAAAACTGTGTTATTAGAACAACTCAACGCTCTGTTGGCTGAAACAGACATTACGCTGACCGAAAATCAAAAACAGCAGCTGGTCGATTACGTCGGGCTGCTCGACAAGTGGAATAAAGCTTACAACTTGACTTCTGTGCGTGATCCAAAAGAAATGATGATTAAGCATATTTTGGATTCACTGGTTGTTGCACCACACTTAACCGGTAAACACTACATTGATGTTGGCACAGGCCCCGGTCTGCCTGGCATCGTATTAGCGATTGCACTCCCTGATACTGAATTTGTGTTACTCGATAGCCTTGGAAAAAGAGTACGATTTTTAACCCAAGTAAAACATGCGCTTGGATTAAAAAACGTGACGCCTGTGCAGTCTCGTGTTGAAGAATATCAACCAAGTGTTAAATTAGACGGTGTGTTAAGCCGTGCGTTTGCATCCTTGCAGGATATGGTGCAGTGGTGTACACATTTGATAGATACATCAGGGCGATTTTTAGCACTCAAGGGAATGTACCCACAAGAAGAGCTTGATAATCTGCCTGATGGCATTTCTTTAGAACAGAATATCACCTTGCAAGTTCCTAAACTGGAAGGTGAACGTCATTTAATTATTCTTACAAAAGACTAAGAGTCGAGGACACTGTGGCTAGAGTCATTGCAATTGCAAACCAAAAAGGTGGCGTTGGTAAAACAACCACTGCGGTTAACCTTGCTGCCTCGATGGCAGCAACCAAAAGAAAAGTATTGCTGATCGATCTTGATCCCCAAGGTAATGCCACTATGGGCAGTGGTGTTGATAAGTATTCCGAGGTCGCCACGATTTATGATCTATTGATAGAAGAAACACCTATCAATGAAGTTATCTGCACTGAAACCTCTGGTGAATATCATTTAATTGCCGCCAATGGCGATGTCACTGCAGCTGAAGTTAAGCTAATGGAGTTATTTGCGCGTGAAGTGCGTTTGCGCAATGCGATTGAATCTGTTCAGGATGATTACGAATTTATTTTTATTGATTGCCCCCCTTCACTCAACATGTTGACCGTTAATGCCATGGCCGCCGCAGATTCGGTAATGGTGCCAATGCAATGTGAGTATTACGCACTTGAGGGATTAACGGCACTCATGGACACAATCACACAACTTTCTAAACTGGTAAATCCTTCATTGCAAATTGAGGGGATTCTGCGCACTATGTATGATCCACGTAACCGTTTAGCGAATGATGTATCGGAACAACTGAAACAGCACTTTGGTGAAAAAGTATATCGTACTGTCATTCCTAGAAATGTGCGTTTAGCCGAAGCGCCTAGTTTTGGTGCGCCTGCAATGTATTACGATCGTGCTTCAAGCGGTGCAAAAGCCTATCTTGCATTAGCTGGGGAAATGTTGCGTCGTCAAGAAAAGCAAGCTGCAGCAGTAGCATAAGAGGATAATAAAAACATGTCGGTAAAAAAAAGAGGATTGGGACGAGGGTTGGATGCATTACTCAGCTCTGCCAAGCCACCAGCTGCCGCACCAAAGGAAACTGTAGAAGCGCAATCTAATGAGTCACAGCCTCCTGAGTCTGCGACTGAGCAAGTTGCTGCCTCTGAAAACGAATTGCAGCATTTACCTATTGAATTTTTACAACGCGGAAAATATCAACCGCGCAAAGATATGTCTGAACAGGCATTAGAAGAACTGGCCAATTCAATCAGAGCACAAGGTGTTTTACAACCCATTGTTGTGCGCAAAGTAAATCAAAAGCAATATGAAATCATCGCGGGTGAACGCCGTTGGCGAGCTTCACAGTTGGCTGGTCTTGATGTCGTACCGTGCATTCTTAAAGACGTTGAGGATGATGCTGCTGTTGCCATCGCACTGATTGAGAATATACAGCGTGAAGATTTAAACGCGATGGAAGAGGCCGTCGCGCTGGATAGATTACTCAATGAATTTGAGCTAACGCACCAGCAAGTGGCTGATGCTGTAGGTAAATCGCGTACAACCGTTACTAACTTGTTACGTTTAATCAACCTCAATGATGATGTAAAAATCTTGTTAGAACATGGTGATATAGAAATGGGCCATGCACGGTGCTTATTATCACTACAAGGGGAAGCACAATCCGAAGCTGCACGCACTGCGGTCGCGAAAGGCTTAACGGTACGTGAAACCGAGAAACTTGTCCGTGCAATGCAAGAACCAGCGGTTAAAAAAGAAGCAAAAGAAAAGGACCCAGATGTCAAACTGTTAGAACAACAGCTGGCAGAAAACTTGGGTGCCAAAGTAGAGATCAACTACAATCAAAAAGGCAAAGGAAAGCTGGTTATTTCTTACGCTGATCTTGATGAATTAGACGGCATTCTTGGGCGGATCCATCCAGATTTACAACAACCCTCCTAAAGGTCAAATTTGCGACGAATTGTGTGCCTATTTTATGCGTCAATTCGTCGCGTCAAGTTGCAAATTGAGCAGAAATCAGTATAATTTCGCCAGTTTTTATACCCTGATAAATTTTAGCGTCATTAAGGTTAATATAAAGTGACTCATTCGTTAGCTGGCCCGTATAGACGTGCCGCATTAAAAGGTGTCTTGCTTCAGGGTATCGTAGCGCTGTTTGCTGCAGTAATAGTTTTAGTAGTTTGGGGAGCACAAGCCGGTCTGTCTGCGTTGATGGGCGGTGTTGCAATTGTGCTGCCGAACTTCGTATTTGCTTTGTATGCCTTCAGATATGTAGGCGCAAGTAAAGCAGAGCAAGTATATGACTCGTTAAAACGAGGCAAAGGATTAAAATTTTTGCTAACCATTTGCATATTTGCACTGGTATTTAAACATTTAAGTGTCATGGCGTTGCCATTTTTCTGCTGTTACATACTCGTGATGTTTTCGCAGTGGCTAGCACCGATTTTTTTTAATCATTAACTTTTGGGATAAAACATGGCTGCAGAAGAAGTTACTCTATCAAGCCATATTCAGCACCACTTGACCAATGCCAAGATGTGTTCGACCGATGCCGGTCTTGCCTTCAATAAAGCATGTGCGGATAGTGGATTCTGGACATGGCACGTAGATACCCTCGCATGGTCAATCGGTTTAGGTCTTGTATTTTTATGGATCTTCCGTAGCGCCGCTAAAAAATCCACTACAGGTGTTCCTGGTAAATTTCAGTGCTTCATCGAGATGATTGTTGAGTTCGTTGGTGACAACGTTCGCGATACTTATCACGGTAAAAGCGCTCTAATCGCACCATTAGCCCTAACAATCTTTGTTTGGGTGTTCTTAATGAACTTAATGGACTTAATTCCGGTTGATTTCCTACCTGCTTTCGCTGGTTTCGTTGGTGAAACAGCATTTGGTATGGACTCACACGATGTATACATGAAAATTGTACCGACAACAGACATTAATATGACTGCTGCGCTAGCACTGGGCGTATTCTTTTTGATGATCGGTTACTCAATTAAAATGAAAGGCATCGGCGGTTTTATTGCTGAACTTACGCTTCACCCATTCAGCACTAAGAACAAAATCGGCATGATTTTCTTAATCCCTTGTAACTTGTTACTAGAAACAATCGCATTAGTTGCTAAGCCTTTCTCGCTTGCACTACGTTTGTTCGGTAACCTTTACGCGGGTGAGCTGATCTTCATCTTGATCGGCGCAGTTGGTTTGATGCAGTTACCTCTGCACTTCATTTGGGCTGCTTTCCACATCTTAGTTATCGTTCTTCAAGCATTCGTATTCATGATGCTGACGATCGTATACCTAAGCATGGCTAGCTCAGATAACCACTAAGAATATAATTTTTAAAAAGATTTTTTAACTTTAACTTTAATTTACAAATGAAACTTTGGAGAAAAAAATGGAACTAGTATTAGGTCTTAAGTACATCGCTGTTGCTCTACTTATCGGTTTCGGTGCTATCGGTACTGCTATCGGCTTCGGTAACATGGGTGGTAAATTCCTAGAAGCGTGTGCTCGTCAGCCTGAACTTGCACCTTCACTACAAGTTAAAATGTTCATCCTAGCTGGTCTAATCGATGCGGTAGCAATGATCGGTGTAGGTATCGCGATGGTATTGTTGTTCGTACTTTAATAGCCTTATTTTTTGAACAGCTTACTATTTTAAGGAGGAGCGGTTGTGAACTTAAACGCCACTCTACTAGGTGAATTAATCGCATTTGTGGTCTTCGTATTATTCTGTATGAAGTACGTATGGCCACCACTAAATGGTGCGATTGAAGCTCGCCAGAAAAAAATTGAAGATGGTTTAGCTGCCTCTGATGAAGCTGAAAAAGAGCTTGAGCGCGTTCGTAAAGAAGCCGCGGTAGAGCTAAATGAAGCGAAATCTCAAGCTGCTGAAATCATTGAGCAAGCTAAAAAGCGTGCTGCGCTTATCGTTGACGAAGAGACAACTCGTGGTCAACAAGAGCGTGAGAAGATTATTGCTCAAGGACACTCTGAAATTGATTCAGAGCGTAACCGTGTTAAAGAAGAACTACGTTCTCAAGTAGCTACTTTAGCAGTGGTTGGCGCTGAAAAGATTTTAGAGCGTGAAATTAATCAAGACGCACACAGCGATATCGTTGATAAGCTAGTTGCTGAGCTTTAATTAGGAGGGTATGAGCATGTCTGAATTGACTACTATCGCTCGCCCATACGCTAAAGCGGCTTTTGAACTTGCCGTTGAGAAAGGTGCTGTTGAAGCTTGGAATGAAATGCTGTTCTTCGCTGGTCAAGTGACTAGCGATGAGCAGGTTCAGGCGCTACTGGGTAGCATTGCTACTCAGGCTGAGCAGTCTGAAGTCATCATCAAGCTATGTGCTGAACAACTCAACGAACAAGGTCAAAATCTTATCAAGCTGATGGCCGAAAATGAGCGTTTATCTGCAGTCCCTGCAGTTGCTGAACAATTCGCTGAACTAAAAGCGGATTATGATAAAGAAATCGACGTTGACGTGGTTTCTGCAACTGAACTTGCGCAAGAGCAGCAAGATAAATTGGGCGCTGCGTTAGAAAAACGTTTCGCACGCAAAGTTAAGCTGAATTGTAGCATTGACGAAACCGTAGTAAGTGGTTTGGTTATCAAAGCTGGCGATACCGTAATTGACGGTAGCGTACGCGGTAAATTAGACCGCCTAGCAGTGTCGCTACAATCGTAATTGGGAAAAAGAGCATGCAACTTAATTCCACAGAAATTTCTGCACTGATCAAGCAGCGTATTGAGCAGTTTGAAGTTGTAAGTGAAGCACGTAACGAAGGTACTATCGTATCTGTTACTGACGGTATCATCCGCATCCACGGTCTAGCTGACTGTATGCAAGGTGAGATGATCGAGCTTCCTGGCAACCGTTATGCTATTGCATTGAACCTTGAGCGTGACTCAGTAGGTGCAGTAGTTATGGGTCCTTACGCAGACCTTAAAGAAGGCGTAAAAGTACAATCTACAGGTCGTATCCTTGAAGTTCCAGTAGGCCGTGGTCTACTAGGTCGTGTTGTAAACACACTAGGTGCACCAATCGATGGTAAAGGTGCACTAGACAACGATGGTTTCGAACCAGTTGAAAAAATTGCACCAGGTGTAATCGAGCGTCAATCAGTAGATGAGCCAGTACAAACTGGTTATAAGTCTATCGATGCGATGATCCCAGTTGGTCGTGGTCAGCGTGAGCTAGTGATCGGTGACCGTCAGACTGGTAAAACTGCACTTGCAATCGATGCAATCATCAACCAAAAAGACACAGGCGTTAAGTGTGTGTACGTAGCGGTTGGTCAAAAAGCATCTACTATCGCAAACGTAGTACGTAAATTAGAAGAGCACGGTGCACTTGAAAACACAATCGTTGTTGTTGCATCAGCTTCTGAATCAGCAGCGCTTCAATACCTAGCGCCATTTGCTGGTTGTACTATGGGTGAATACTTCCGTGACCGCGGTGAAGACGCGCTTATCGTATATGATGATCTTTCTAAGCAAGCTGTTGCTTACCGTCAGATCTCACTACTACTTAAGCGTCCACCAGGTCGTGAAGCATACCCAGGTGACGTATTCTACCTTCACTCACGTCTTCTAGAGCGTGCATCACGTGTTAACGCTGATTACGTTGAGAAGTTCACTAACGGTGAAGTGAAAGGTAAAACAGGTTCATTGACGGCATTGCCAATCATTGAAACTCAAGGTGGTGACGTTTCTGCATTCGTACCTACTAACGTTATCTCAATCACCGATGGTCAGATCTTCCTAGAAACTGACTTATTCAACGCAGGTATCCGTCCAGCGGTTAACGCTGGTATCTCGGTATCTCGTGTAGGTGGTGCAGCGCAAACTAAAATCGTTAAGAAACTAGGTGGTGGTATCCGTCTAGCGCTAGCTCAGTACCGTGAACTAGCAGCGTTCTCACAGTTCGCTTCTGACCTTGACGATGCAACGCGTGCACAGCTTGAGCACGGTGAGCGTGTAACAGAGCTAATGAAGCAGAAGCAATACGCACCTATGTCTGTTGCTGAAATGTCTCTGTCTCTATTTGCTGCTGAGAAAGGCTTCCTACAAGACATCGAAATCAACAAAATTGGCGATTTCGAAGAAGGCCTAATCGGTTTCGCAAACAGCACTTACGCAGAGCTGATGACTCAAATCAACGAAACGGGTAACTACAACGCTGAGATTGAAGCGCAACTTAAAGAACTTCTAGAGAAGTTCAAGTCGACGCAAACTTGGTAATTTAGTTATTCATGGTGACTTCGGTCACCACTGATTCGGAGAGAGAGTCATGGCCAGCGGAAAAGAGATAAAAAGCAAGATCGGGAGTATTAAGAATACTCAAAAGATCACCAGCGCGATGGAGATGGTTGCCGCTTCTAAAATGAAGAAGGCGCAAGACCGCGTGGCGTCAAGCCGTCCATACGCTGAGAACTTACGCAAAGTGATCGGTCGTGTTGCTCAAGCAAATCTTGACTTCCATCACCCGTTCTTAGAAGAGCGTGATGTGAAGCGAGTTGGTTATATTGTTATCTCAACTGACCGTGGTCTGTGTGGTGGCTTAAACTCAAACGAGTTTAAGAAAATCACACAAGACGTTAAGGCGTGGAAAGAAAAAGGCGTTGACGCTGAATATGCTACTTTAGGTAGCAAGGCGGCCGGTTTCTTCCATCGTTTTGGCGGTGAATTACTCGCTAAAAAAGCGGGTCTTGGAGATGCACCTTCAATTCAGGACGTCATTGGTCCTGTAAAAGTAATGCTAGATGCATTTGCTGAAGGCAAAATTGACCGCTTGTTCGTTGTGTACAACAAATTCGTAAACACAATGAAGCAAGAGCCAACGATCGAACAGTTATTACCTTTGCCAAAAGCTGAAGAAGAAGTATCAGCCCACGCTTGGGACTACTTATATGAGCCAAACCCAGAAGCGATCTTAGAGACGCTATTGGTTCGTTTCATTGAGTCACAGGTGTACCAAGGTGTAGTAGAAAATGCTGCATCTGAACAGGCTGCCCGTATGGTTGCGATGAAAGCCGCAACTGATAACGCAGGCGACCTAATGGATGAGCTGCAACTTGTTTACAACAAAGCACGTCAGGCTGCAATCACACAAGAAATCAGTGAGATTGTTGGCGGTTCGGCTGCTGTTTAACGCTTCGGCAAAGTTTAACGAGAGGAATAGACATGAGTTTAGGTAAGGTCGTCCAAATTATCGGCGCCGTTGTGGACATCGAGTTTCCACAAGACAACGTGCCAGCCGTATATGACGCACTAAAAGTTACAGAAGGCGACCTAGCTGGTTTGACACTAGAAGTGCAACAGCAGTTAGGTGGCGGTGTGGTACGTGGTATCGCACTTGGTACTACTGACGGTCTACGTCGTGGTATCTCAGTAGAAGGCACAGGTGAGCCAATCAAGGTTCCAGTTGGTACTAAGACCCTAGGTCGTATCATGGACGTACTTGGTCAGCCTATCGATGAAGCAGGTCCAATTGGTGAAGAAGAGCGTATGTCTATTCACCGTGCTGCGCCTTCATACGAAGATCAATCAAGTTCAGTTGAGCTACTAGAAACGGGTATCAAGGTAATCGACCTTGTATGTCCTTTCGCTAAAGGTGGTAAAGTTGGTCTATTCGGTGGTGCCGGTGTAGGTAAAACCGTAAACATGATGGAACTTATCCGTAACATCGCAATCGAGCACAGCGGTTACTCTGTATTCGCAGGTGTTGGTGAGCGTACGCGTGAGGGTAATGACTTCTACCATGAGATGAACGACTCAAACGTACTAGACAAAGTATCTCTAGTATATGGTCAGATGAACGAGCCACCGGGTAACCGTCTACGTGTTGCACTGACTGGTCTTACAATGGCTGAGAAGTTCCGTGACGAAGGTCGTGACGTACTATTCTTCGTAGATAACATCTACCGTTATACACTAGCAGGTACTGAGGTATCAGCACTTCTAGGTCGTATGCCTTCAGCGGTAGGTTACCAGCCAACGCTTGCAGAAGAGATGGGTGTTCTACAGGAGCGTATCGCTTCAACTAAGACAGGTTCAATCACTTCAATCCAAGCGGTATACGTACCTGCGGATGACTTGACTGACCCATCACCAGCTACAACGTTCGCGCACCTTGACGCAACTGTAGTACTTTCACGTGACATCGCGTCTCTAGGTATCTACCCTGCGGTTGATCCACTAGATTCAACTTCACGTCAGCTAGACCCTCAAGTAATCGGTAACGAGCACTATGAGACTGCACGTGGCGTTCAGACTGTACTTCAGCGTTATAAAGAGCTGAAAGACATCATCGCGATCCTAGGTATGGACGAGCTTTCTGACGAAGATAAGCAAGTTGTATCTCGTGCACGTAAGATCCAGCGTTTCCTATCTCAGCCGTTCTTCGTTGCTGAGGTATTCACTGGTGCACCTGGTAAATACGTATCTCTTAAAGACACAATCTCTGGCTTTAAGGGCATCCTAAACGGTGATTACGATGATATGCCTGAGCAGGCATTCTACATGGTTGGCTCAATCGACGAAGCAGTTGATAAAGCTAAAAACATGTAATTAGGAGGTTGTTATGGCAATGACAGTACAACTTGACGTAGTAAGCGCAGAAAAGAGTGTATTCTCTGGCGCTGTTGCCACTATTCAAGTAACAGGTAGTGAAGGTGAATTAGGTATTCACCCTGGCCACGCGCCACTCCTGACTGGCCTAAAACCTGGTATGGTACGTTTGGTTAAAGAAGATGGTACTGAAGAGATCATCTATGTTGCAGGCGGTACGCTTGAAGTTCAACCTAAATCAGTAACTGTTCTTGCGGACGTTGCTATTCGCGGTGAGGAACTTGACGAGCAGGCTGCTGAAGAAGCCAGACGTGAAGCTCAAGCGCAAATCTCTTCTGGCTCTGCGGCTGACCTTGATTACGATCGAGCGGCTGTACAGCTTGAAGAAGCGCTTGCACAGCTACGCGTTATTCGCCAGTTGCGCAAATAACCAACCGCCTATTTGGTTTAAAGCCCACGCTAGGGAAGCTTAGCGTGGGCTTTTTATTTGGTTGAATAAATTGACCTCTGCAATCGTGCAGCAATAAAGCTATGTATCAATATTGTCTTGTTATGGATAACTCGTCACAATTGATAGGCAGGCGAAGAGTCGTGACGTAATGATATACAGCAAGGGTGAATATAAATTTAATTGTATTTAGTTCTTATTGATTAGTTGATTTAATTACATTGGTTAAAAAGTATTGGTGCTAGTTAACGCTTGCGGCTAACACCTAAACCTATTGCTAACTATTCATCGAATCTGATTGAAGAATTGTTCACATTTATGGATATTTAAAATAGTATAGCTAAAGGTCCTATATTTGGGCGTCAGCCATGACGTACTTAACTTAAGTGCATTGTATTAAAGAGTCAGCCCTTCTGAATGTAGGTGAACATATAAGGGCTTTTTGAATTTACATTGCTTTTATTCCTATATCCTCAAATAAGAATATGAATATTGTTGCGTTTTGTAAAAATATAGAAAAAATAAAACTGGAATCATGGACGATATATCCAGACAAGCAATTACTTACAGACAACGATAAGATTGAAAGAGAGCTGGAGCCTCTATTATTTAGAATGCTGTTATATTTCATTGATAACAGCCATCGCATCGTCACGCGTCAAGAGCTGTCAGACGAGGTATGGCAGCAGCCATATGTTGATGATAATGCAATAAATCGTGCCATATCAGAGTTACGAAAAGCGCTAAAATCAGATAAGCAACGCGGCCAGACTTTGAAGACGCATTATCGCACTGGTTACAGCTTCGTATTAGATGTGGAGATCATATATAAAGGGGCACACTCTAAACAAAATACGGATAACGAGCCTGAAAGGTCGGTTCAAGATCGTACGAGTGCACCAATATCAAACTCAACGCATACGCAGCCTCGTTCTAATTCAAAACTCATGTGGGGTGCCATAGGGTTATCTGTGTGCATTTTACTTGGAGTGGCAATCAATTCTTATTTATCTACTCAAGTTGAAAGCGTCCAAGTTAAGCCGGCCAAAGAGAGCCATAATGAGTATGTAACCCAACTCGATAAAGAGATCCTTACATGGAGTAAAGGGTCTGTTGCGTTTCAAGATATGTCTCCACATAGTGCTTTATTAGCATATTCATTTTTAGCTGAAGGCGAGCGTGTTTCTGCATTGTATGTGAAGGACATGAAGTCTCTACAAAACATCAAATTAGTAGAAAAAGAGGGCGCAAACGTCATGCCTACGGGGTGGGCAGAAGACCATTTACGGCTTTATTACCAAGTGAGCAGCATCGGAGAAAATAAAGTGTGTGAACTGTGGTCTGCGACCTTTAAACAAGAAAACTTACTGGAAGCAGAGCATGAAAAGGTATGGGATTGCAGTGCTGAACGCAGAATGAGTGTCACGAGTATGGATGACACACTGTTGTATACCAAGTATGACTATCGTGATAGGCCTTATATTTCGGCAATTTTCAGTAAAAATTTGAATACGGGTACTGAGTTTCAGGTGACGTCGCCGAATATTCGTTTTAGTGGTGACTACTATGTCAAATTATCACATAGCAAAACTGATATTTTATTTTTGCGATCCATTAAAAATGGCACGGCCATTTTCAAAGCCAATGCAGATGGGAGCGACCAAGCGCTTTTAGTGCGCCTTAACTACCGTTTACGTTCCGTAGAGTGGTCGCAGGATGATAATAAGGTGATGTGGTTTGATCAAAACGAAAACAAGCTCATGACCTATGAATTGGCAACGCAAATAATATCGAGCACCTACTACCCACTCGAAAAAGAAATGCATGGCTATATGGTTGTATCACCTGAGCAATTGATTTTTTCGACCAAATTGCTAGACGGCAACATTTATCGGGTTGATGAGAGCAATGAAGCGCCTGTATTAATCCCATTTTCAGTCTCTGATGCGACAGAATCGTTGGTGGCCCCATTTAATCATACCGATGGCGGTATATACCTTGTCCGAGGTGTTAGGAATCAATCTCTATGGAAGATTATTGATGGTGTGCGTACCAAACTGCTAGACCTTCCAACAACTGAAATTGTCGATATCGCTTTATCTCCTGACGACAGTAAAATATTAGTGGCGTACCAGAATAACCTTGAAATCATTACAATGAGTGATTTAACGGTTGCTGAGAATGTTGCGGTTAGTGATACCGTAGCGGATGCTAACTGGGGTCAAAATAATAATATTATTATGACTCTGGTGAAGAAAACGAGTGATGCATGGAGCTATAACCTGACAGAGAAAAAGTTTGCTCGTTTGACGAAAAAGGGCATCCATTCTGCGCGAATGATCGATGATACTTACTTATATTATTTTGATAAGAGTTATCGATTATTCAAGCGAGAGCTATCAACAGGAAAAGAGCAGGAGTTATTGGATTTATCTGACACGACACATTTGAGTTGGTCGATTGCAGGGGACTTTGTCTACTTTAGCTCAGGTAACAGTATAAGTAAGATGGATCTTAATAGCTTAGTGGTAACACGCCTTTTAAATGTGGAGCGCAAAACAGACTCATTCTTTGGTATTTTTACTGGTGCTCAAGAAGGGCAAGTTTACGTATATGCTAAGCGATTGCAAAATAATCACTTATTAAACGTATCCGTTGCTGAATAAATATGTTTTTATTCATTTAGCTAGCGAGTTGTGTGCTGCTTAACGCCTCGAGTGTTGAATCGATGTGTCTCGTTGCTGAGGCAAACATAAGGAATTTGAGAGGGTGCTAGGTCAGCATAGCACTCTTTAAGACACTTAAAACCTTTTCAATAGACATGTCGTCATAGCGGCCATCGCGTGAAACACAACCGCTCTCCTGATCCAGTTATCTCAAAATCAGTGCGATAAAAAACACGGCTTTATTGCACCTCCCCCATACCATTTGACCAATACTCACCGTGAGTGTGCAACCGCGGAACTGCTTTTTGCGACTTCTGTTAAAAGTGACAGTTACTGAGTTTGTCCAGTTTGATTAATATATACCTACTCACTAAGCATTACTCCTGAGGGCGACCTTTAGTGTATTAACAGTGTTATTAACCACATGATTATACGAGCTTAAAAGGTCTTTTACTGTAGATGGGGATAGCATAGTTGCAGTCAATTAAGTATTAAAAGGAATGCTTAAAGGAAACTGAAGACCGCGAATTAATAATAATAATAACGATGGAAATTCAGTCGTGACAAGGAGGTCACATCAGGGAGTGAAGGTACACAGTTGTATAGAGAGTGACAGTACTGAGTTTTGCTAGGAAGAGCAGTTATAGGAAAGGCTAGGCAGGAGCGCATTGAAGGCCTTTCGTTATCTGGCAGGGAAGCGACTCTCAACTGTGGCCATCAAGAAGTATAGAGCGGCACATTGATGTGCAGTATTAGCAAGGACGTGACGCTTGGAAGTTGACACAAGGAAGGTAGAGAGGAGAAAGCCGTGTCGTTTTGGCAAGGATGTAACCTCTTAGTTGTTGGCATAAGGAAATGCAGAGAGCAGCACAAGGCCGTGCAGTTTTAGCAAGGATGTAACCTCTCAGTTGTTGGCATAAGGAAGTGCACAGAGGCGCAGCACAAGGCTGTGCAGTTTTAGCAAGGATGTAACCTCTTAGTTGTTGGCATAAGGAAGTGCACAGAGGCGCAGCACATCGATGTGCAGTTTTCGCAAGGAGGCAACCCTAGGACATTGGCACAAGGAAGTGCAAAGAGGAGTCGCACACTAATGTGCAGTATTAAGGTAACCGTGGTAATTGGATTCGCCATACCGTATTAGGCAAGGATGCCAACCCTTCTTCCCAAGCTTAAGGCGGATCGCTTGAATGCAAAAGTTTAATTTACCCCATCAGAGATGCGCTTCTATTCACCAGTTTCAGCCTCAAACTTGCTTGTAGCCTACGTGACTTATTAACGATATGACCGATTGGTTGTTTATGCTCACCCAATATCAAATCTATCCGTTAAATGCGGCAAAAACCAAATAGTTGAGCATCGGTGAAGTGCCATCATTATCCATCGAACATACTGAGTTTATAAGTGGTATGAAAGTCTAGCTATTAAAGTTGGATTTTTGCGCCACACCACATAAGCACCCGTTCACGGCATATGCTGATTAAGCGCTAAGGTCATTCTTGGTGATTGGTGGAGTAATTACTGAACTGTAAATTTAATAAGGTTGCAGCGATGGTCTGTCGTGTCACTTTCGTTGGTAGGTCACAATGGTCGTTCGGTGGGTTTCACAGCCTCATTAGAGGCTGTGATTGAATAGGTATTTAACAATAGCTTGTTGTCTGTTTGCACTATTGGTTTTTTCAATACAGTTACTTAAGTGAAAGTTGACTGTGCGTTCTGATATCCCCAGTATTTGACTGATCTCCCATGACGTTTTTCCTTCTGAAGCCCATAGGATACAGTCTCGTTCACGCTTGGTGATTTTGATTCTCTCTTTGGATAAGCACTTCTTTAAAGCCAGTAGTAAATGAGGCCCTAAAATGCTCCAGTGCCACTCTTGTTGTTGCGATGAAATATAATCGCTACTGGTTATTAAAATGCTACCCAAAATGCCACTCACGCCACGAATGGGGATGGCCAATGCATGGGGGCAGTCTTTCAAGCTTACAGTGTGAGCCGTATAGTGCTCTCTGCAATGCTCATAAATCGCATCTAATGATGTTTCTTCTTCAATATCTCGACTTTTAGGTCCAATGATATGGTGTTGATACGATGTCGGAGATAAAGGTTTAAAGCCGAGCATATGTATAGAGTTACATTGAGTGATGGTTGCCACTTCATTCAGCCATGCTTCTATTTGAGCTGGTGAATCAATAGTTCCCACTTTATTAATGAGTGGTTTAAAACTCAGTATATCTGAAAATGTACTTGCTAAATTATTATTGGTCATCCTAGTTCCCGAATTTTATGAGCATTGGAGATGTGTATAGTGGCGTTAAAAATGCGTCCTTGCAAATTTTCAAATTCTAAAATATATCGATAAAAAACAATAGTTTAACTTTGTTTATTATGAAATAAATGGTTGGGTAATAGAATCTTTATACCTATGTTAGCGCGTGCTATGGTTTATTAACTATTCCGAACCATTACATTTCGATTATTAGGTTTTGCTGTACGAGCTGACTGAGGGTAAAGAGGGTTAACAGTTGTGTGATAAGTGTACAGGGGGTTGGGTTTTGAAAGGGGAGCGCTATCTTTATTCAATCTGGTACAAATCGTGTGTAAATAGCCACCAGGTTATTGCGGTAGAATAGATGATTTGCACATTGCACTTTGTAAGAAAAGATTAAAGTACTCCCTAACAGAAATAGAGCCCGCAAGTTGTTCGGTAAAGTAATTGAGTGCCAACCTTTCGCAGCTAGGCATCAATCACGTTGTAGCATACTTAAATTTCAGGGAAAGCCGTGTAGATTAGCAGCGATGAATTGGTGGAAACAATGAGCGACTCACTGATTATACCTATTGTGCACATGTATCGTTATGCCGTTATATTCAGAAAGTCTTCATTACTGCTCAGAGATAGCGAGTATCTGGTGGCTAAGCTAGTAACTTAAATAGGCATACTGCCTAAATCGATCCGCGGACCCGAAGGCTGGTGGCAAAAATATTGGTGAAATTGACAGACTGAAGTTGATAGCAGCTCAATGAATTGGCAGGACGTCCAATCCTTGCACTACGGGTAGAATAGTTCATATTAAGGAAAAGTCGTCATAATACGACCATCGAACAAGTTCCTAAGACGTCGCAAAGTCGTTAGGCAACAAGCATGGAGTGGCTTTATGAACCAGGATGATTGCTTTTCCTACAGAGTTAAAAAGTAAGAAAGTAAGCAACCTCCTTTGCACGGTGTGTAATTTTGAAAAAGAAAAAGCGCCCTAATGTACAACCAGCGGACACGAGTGCTAGTTGCTAGAGCGCTTACGAAGTCGATAGACAACAAGTTGTTAGAAGATTAACGACATGGCTCGATTCCCAACCCTTAATACGTAATCATGACAATTCGGGCAGCCAGTGAAACTCTGTGCACGATGCGGAACGATTAAAGGAAAAAAGCGCCCTAATATACAACCAGCGGACACGAGTGCTAGTTGCTAGAGCGCTTGCGAAGTCGATAGACAACAAGTTATTAGAAGATTAACGACATGGCTCGATTCCCAATCCTTAATACGTAATCATGACAATTCGGGTAGCCAGTGAAACTCTGTGCACGATGCGGAACGATTAAAGGAAAAAGCGTCCTAATACAACCAGCGGACACGGGTGCTAGTTGCTAGGACGCTTGCGAAGTCGATAGACAACAAACTTATAGCAACTCAGTGAATTTGAATGATTCGCCAATTCTCAATACACGAACTTTAAAGTCTGGCTTATAAATTTTTGCTGCGTATGCAAGTCTGCGTAATGGTTCATTGACATGCTCAAATCCTAACTGCCAAGTTCCATACCCCCAAGGAACAAACACTTTGCACTGCAAATCTTGTGCTGCTTTCAAAGCGTCCTCAGGTGCTAAATTTAGGCTTCTGTAATGTTTGCCGTAAGCGCCAATTGGCATCATACAAACATCAAAGTCACCGTATTTTTTTTGTATGTCTTTGAATATCTGGCTGTAGCCAGTATCGCCAGAAAAATAGATTGTATGTTCACCGGTATTTATCACCCAACCGCCCCAGAGGCTCTCATTTTTATCAAAAACTCCACGCTGGGAGTTGTGATGTGCTGGGACAAAGTGAATATTGCTCTGTTTGTATTCTACTTCGGTAAACCAATCTAATGCGTATACTTTGTTGAAGTGGCTTGCCAATTCATTTTGCATACCAAGCGGTAAAAATATGTCTGCGTCATCACCCAATTTAGATAACGTTTCATTAGAAAAGTGGTCATAGTGATTATGGGATATTAAAACGCTGTCGACAAAGGTCAGCTCTTTAGGGTCAACAGGCGCAGGCCCTAAACGCTTTAACTCATCAAAAATCACTGTGCCAATCGTGCCAACGATACCATCGAACTCACCAAATACGGGGTCAGTTAGATAACTATTGCCCTGATTATCTTGTATTAGAAAACTCGCGTGCCCTAACCAAGTGATCACATTACGCGAATGGCTGCTTATCGAAGCTGGGTAAAAGTTTTCTTCAAAGTTATAACCATAGCTTTTATCGTACCCCGAGTAAGACAAACTAAATAAGCTATCTTCAATCGGCTTTCTTTCATCGGGCGTTAAAAAATCAATCGTGTCAATTTCATGGTATGGCCCGGATCCATTGAAAGGCGAATCATAGAGGTTCTCGTATGGTTCTACAGAGTCTGCGTGTTTTTTAATAACGGGTGGCGACGTTTGGTTGGAATTACACGCCACCACCAGTATTGCTGAACACAGTCCAATGTATTTTACCGCTCGCATTTTTGTTCCTTAATGTTCTAAATGATATTGGATACGACACACTTTGCGATTGCTTGAAGCCTATTCGCGCTGTTTGTTTTTTCGATGCAATTGGCAAGGTGGAAGTTTACAGTACGCTCTGAAACTCCTAGGATCTGACTAATTTCCCACGAGGTTTTGCCTTCGCAGGCCCACAATAAACAATCGCGCTCTCGCTTCGTGATTGCGACTTGGCGCTGCTTCGATATTTTGATGTGGGCCCTTACTAAATGCGTGGTAATCGGTGACCAATACCAAGATAAATGTTCAACTTCGTCTTGGTTTTCGATATGTAACAGTAATGCCCCGCGCTCATTACGTCCTGCGTGAACAGGCAATAAATATAAACTTCGTGGGTAGAGGCTGCCAAACTGATGCAAAGATAATGGCGAGGAGCTGTTCGTACAGTGCTCCAAAACTTCCTTTCTTGACATTAACTCTTCGATTTCATTTGATAGCTCTCCAAAGATTTTGCTCTCAAGTGATGTCGGAGTGATATGATCAAAGGCTATAAATGCAACAAAACTGGGTTCAGAGCATGCTTGTAGCTCTAATACTAGGTTGCGAAAATCAGTTTCTGTTTTTACTTTATCTATTTTATTAACGATA
Source organism: Pseudoalteromonas luteoviolacea (assembly GCF_001696455.1). GTDB lineage: Bacteria > Pseudomonadota > Gammaproteobacteria > Enterobacterales > Alteromonadaceae > Pseudoalteromonas > Pseudoalteromonas luteoviolacea_C. Next base: position 132,664 of record NZ_MAUJ01000009.1, on the reverse strand, counting down.
TTACTGAAAGCCATTTGGGTATAATTATCTGTCGTAATTGCATAGTTCATAGCTGCAGCTCCACTTATGGAATTAGTCCTGTTAAATGTCAGATGGGCTTGTCACAGAAGTATCTGAGCTATCGCCTGATACCGGTGAAGTCGTTGTTTTTTTCAATTCAAAGTAAGATGTAGCGCCACCGTGAATTGCTTTCGTCATTGCTGCGGGTAGGCGTTTATTGTCTTGGCTTAAGTTTTTAATGTTCTTTTTAGTAATAGATAGCTTCATTGTCGTGTCCTTGGGTCTTTTTATTATTGTTGTTATTCGTTTTTAATTATTCGTGCTTATTAATTCTGTTCTGATGGATTTGTCACAGACGTATCTGAACTGCCCGCCTGCGTACCTAAAGAAGTTCCACCGTTAATGAGCTTTGTCATATTTGCTGGTAGGCGTTTAGTGTCTTGGCTTAAGTTTTTAATGTTCTTTTTAGTAATTGTTAGTTTCATGGTCGTGTCCTTGGGTCTTTTTATTATTGTTGTTATTCGTTTTTAATTATTCGTGCTTATTAATTCTGTTCTGATGGATTTGTCACAGACGTATCCGAACTACCTGCCTGTGTACCTAAAGAAGTTCCGCCGTTAATGAGCTTTGTCATATTTACTGGTAGGCGATTAGCGTCTTGGCTTAGGTTTTTAATGTTCTTTTTAGTAATTGTTAGTTTCATGGTCGTGTCCTCAGTGCTGTTTGTTGTTATTTGCTATTAATGCGTATGCTTAATGATTATTGCCTGATGGAACTGTCACAGACGTGTCCGAGCTACCCGCTGTGTACCTTGTATAGAACCGCCATTGATAAGCTTTGTCATATTTGCAGGTAGGCGGTTATTGTCTTGACTAAGGTTTTTAATATTCTTTTTAGTAATTGTTAGTTTCATGGTCGTGTCCTTTTTACTTAATGGTTTTTATATAGAGCTTGTAAATTAATTTGTTATTTATCTTTAGCTGCCTGAACTTGTTTTTGTTGTGCTCTGCAACTGAATCCTAAAGTAACAAGAATTCCGCGGAAGTTAATTACTAGAAGGTTATGATTTGTACATAAGAATTGGTTTTAAGTTATTGTTTTATAAGCTTTGTTATATTTTTAAAGATCTAAATTAGAACTTTTTATAGCTTTTTCTCACTTTCTAGAGCGCTAAATACAGGTTTCTGTCCAAGTGAAAAAACTAAGTGAAACGGGTTAAGTTTTGGGGGAGCCTAAATGTGGGTATCACTACTGAGGGGAAAATCGCACCGGTTAAGTCAGAAAAATGCTTTCACGTTAAGTTGGGCACCTTAAATAGAACGAACATTAAAATTAAATTTGTTTGATTATTGACCGAATATTCTATCGTCAGACTAGGGACTCGTCAGATGAGCATTAATAGCGGTATTTTGACTATCAATTGAGATAAATATAGTTAAAATATCAGCAATCATTGCCGGACCATTTTACAAACTGCAAATTATGTTTGGCTGTACACATGGAGTGGCAGTCTTAAAGTGGATGAAGTGGAAAGGGGATAGTAAGTTAAAAAAGGACTCATCACTGATGACACTCAATACAGTTATTTTAGCTGCGGGCAAAGGTACTCGCATGCGATCGAACTTACCTAAAGTTCTTCACCCTATTGCTGGTAAACCTATGGTTCAGCACGTTATCGATAATGCAGTTGCTTTGGGAGCAAAAGCAACTAACTTAGTGTTTGGTCATGGCGGAGAGCTATTAAAAGAACACCTTGCACACAATGAGGTTAACTGGGTACTACAAGCAGAACAGCTTGGAACTGGGCATGCAGTTGCTGTGGCCAAAGAAAATATTGCTGATGACGATACTGTATTGGTGTTGTATGGAGATGTGCCACTTACTAAGCAATCAACATTAGAAAGGCTGCTTGCTTCGACACCTGAGAAAGGCTTATCTGTACTCACTGTGACATTAGATAACCCAATGGGTTACGGTCGTATGCTGCGAGAAAATGGCAAATTGATTGGCATTATTGAGCAAAAAGATGCATCTCCAGAGCAGTTAGAAATTAAAGAAATAAACACGGGCATTATGGCTGCAAACGGTGGCTTACTGAAAAAGTGGCTAGGGCAACTATCTAATAATAATGCGCAGGGTGAATATTACCTTACAGATATTGTGGCGATGGCGCATGCTGAAGGCGTAGAGATTAACTCTGCTCAACCAGATGAAGCGATGGAAGTTGAAGGGGCTAATAACCGCGTTCAGCTTGCAGCGCTAGAGCGCGCGTATCAGGCTCGTCAAGCAAATGAATTGATGCTCAATGGTGCCAGCCTTGCTGATCCGGCGCGTATCGACGTTCGAGGTGAAGTGATAACGGGCCAAGATGTTGAAATAGATGTTAATGTTATCTTTGAAGGTAAAGTTGAGATCGGTGACAATGTGCGCATTGGGCCTAATTGCGTATTGAAAGATTGTCAAATCGGCGATGGCGCGGTGATTAAAGCCAATTCAGTCATTGAAGAAGCGCAAGTTAAAGCACTTTGTACCGTCGGGCCGTTTGCACGATTACGCCCAGGTGCTGTGCTGGAAGAGAATGCCCATGTTGGCAACTTTGTTGAGATGAAGAAGTCTCGTTTAGGATCTGGTTCAAAAGCCAATCACTTTACCTATTTAGGCGATACGTTAGTTGGTGAAAAAGTAAATATCGGAGCTGGTACAATTACGTGTAATTATGATGGCGTGAATAAATCACAAACCGTAATTGGCGATGGCGCTTTTATTGGCTCAAATTCGTCACTTGTTGCGCCTGTTAATGTCGGAGCGCAAGCAACTGTGGCGGCTGGTTCGGTAATTACCAGTGAGGTCGAAGAGAAACAGTTGGCAGTGGCTAGAGGCAAACAGCGAAATGTCTCCGGTTGGAAACGACCGACTAAAAAAGCGTAATTGATTTTATAAAAAGGGAATTTAATTCCCTTTTTTTGTATCTCATTTCTTTCTGGATTCCAAAGTGATACATTATGGAGGGGTTAATTAAAATTTAACAATAAAAACAATTAATTCAGGTGTACAAGTTATTATGGAAAATCTCTTTCGCAAAGAAGTACTAGAGAATAAGCGACACCGATTAGAAGGAGCTGTGAGTTTAGTTCAACCACCGGTGTTTAAAACACTGACCTTTCTGATCTTATTCGTGGTGATCATTAGCATTATTTTTCTTGCAATAGGAAGTTATGCGAGGAAAGAGCGCGTGTCTGGGGTGTTAGAACCAAATACGGGTATCCTCAATATGGTCGCTTCGCAAGAAGGTGTCATTGCACAAGTGCTGGTAGAAGAAGGGCAATTTGTAGAAGCAGAGCAACCCATACTCCGAATTGCGTCAGCCAAGCACAGTACGCAAGCGCTTGAATTGAATCAGGCGTTGGTAAACCAATATACTTTTCAACTTCAGAATATTGAACGTCTGATAGTGCAACAAGAGCAACAATACCAGCTCGACTTAAACGAAGTTACGCAGCAAAAAATCAGTTCAGAAAAGCGCCTCGATGAATTAAGTAGCCAGCAATCTACGTTTACTCAACGCCTCGAATTAAATAAGCAAATGGTTAACCAAATCAGTACATTAAAAGGTACTGGTTATATCTCAGAACTTGAGCTTCAAAGGCAAAAAGATACATTGTTATCGCTACAGCAACAATCATCCAATATGCGCGCAGAAAAGCTCAGCCTAGAGTCCCAAATTGAGCAATTTGAGACACAGCTCGAAAAATTACCACTGGCCCATGATGAGCGGATCAATCAGCTTAAATCTGAGCGTGCACAACTCAAAATACAACTAACTTCAATTGAACAACAAAGGCTGGGTGAACTAAGAGCACCGAGAGCTGGGGTTGTGACGGGTCTACTCGCGAAAGTGGGAAAAAATGTCTCTTCAGGTCAAAAATTATTAAGTGTGATCCCCGAAAATAGCCAGATGCAGGCCGTTATCTATGTGCCGACCTCCGCGTTTGGGTTTATAGAACAAGGGCAGCAGGCAAAATTACGCTATCACGCTTTTCCATACGAGAAGTTTGGTATATATGGTGGTGAGATTAAACAAATCAGTACCAGCCTGATTTTGCCCGAGGAAGCGATTATTCCCGGTATTATTAGTGAACCAGCTTATCGCGTCATTGTGTCATTGTCTGAACAGGAGATTCAGGCGTACGGCAAATCAACACCTCTGAGAGCGGGCATGATGTTAGATGCAGACATTATCATCGAAGAGCGCTCGCTATTAAGATGGTTGTTTGATCCGGTATTTAGTATTAAAGGACAGCTGTAAGCTGCAATAACGATAATTAAAGGCTTAATATGCACGAGGAAGACAGCTCACCGGTACAAAAGTTACAGTTTTGGTCAAGGAACTCACTGCCTATTATATTGCAGTCAGAGGCGGCTGAGTGTGGGCTAGCAAGCTTAGCGATGGTCGCAGCGTACCACGGCTATCACAGTGACTTGACGACATTGAGACAAAAGTTCAGCATCTCTATTGAAGGTGCAACGCTACTTGATATTATGCATTTTGCAGAGCAATTGGAGCTCAGCTCTCGACCCTTAAGAATTGAACTTGAAGATTTAGATGCACTGCAAACGCCTTGTATCCTGCATTGGGATATGAACCATTTCGTGGTGCTCAAAAAGGCCAATGAAAAGCGTATTGTCATTCATGACCCCGCTTCTGGCGAAAAAACGTTTACGTTAGAAGAGGCATCAAAACACTTTACTGGTGTGGCATTAGAGCTCACGCCCACAAAGAGTTTTGAGAAAAAAGAGAAAAAACCGAGCTTGAAGTTCGCTGATTTTTGGAGTCGCATTACCGGCTTAAAGCGCTCTTTGCTCTTGATTTTCTTACTTTCTATTTTACTGCAAGTATTTACGCTTGCGGCACCTTACTATATTCAACTCGTCATTGATGATGTCGTCCTCACCGGGGACACAAACCTATTGACTGTATTGGCTACAGGCTTCTTTTTGGTATTAGTGTTTGAGATTGCGACTAATGCACTGCGAGGATTCACGTTGCTGCATTTTGGTAATCAGATGAATATTCAATTGGGGGCGAATTTATTCCACCACCTAGTGCGTTTACCTATTTCCTATTTTGAGAAACGCCATATGGGCGACGTCGTGTCAAGATTTGGCTCATTACAACAGGTAAAACAAATCTTAACTACGGGGGTAATAGAAGCCATCATCGATGGTTTAATGGCAATTATTACGCTCGCGATGATTTTCTTTTATAGCCCAACATTGTCGCTGGTGGTACTGACTGCTGTTATTGCCTATGCCTTGGTGCGGGTAGCGATGTACAAGCCGTTTAGAAGCATCAGTGAACAAGAGATCATGGCGCGTGCTGAAGAGAATTCCAACTTCATGGAAACGGTGCGTGGTATTCAAACTATCAAGCTGTTTGGCTCTGAAGTGAAACGCGAAGGGCAATGGCAAAATCGATATGCAAATGCGATTAACCAAAGTATCCGGCTGGGCAATTTTCAAATTGGGTATGACGCCATTAACCGAGCGTTATTCGGCATCGAAAACATTCTCGTTGTTTACTTGGCCGCCCATTTAGTACTTGAAGGTGGCTTTAGTACCGGCATGTTATTCGCGTTTATGTCTTATAAGCGCCAATTTATGGACAAAACAGCAAACTTAATTGAAAAACTCATTGAGTTTAAAATGGTCGGTTTGCACTTTGATCGTATTGCGGATATTGCGCTCACGGACAAAGAGATCCTCCAGCCTGAAAAGCTTAAAAAGCATACCGTAGAAGGTAAAATTGAGCTGAAAAACATTTGCTTCGCATACTCTGATGCGACACCGAATGTACTACATAACTTAAGTCTTGAAATCAATGAAGGAGAGTCGGTTGCGATTACTGGCCCTTCAGGCTGTGGTAAGTCGACATTATTAAAAATCATGTTGGGACTGAATGAAGCCAAAAGTGGTGAAGTGCTCATTGATGGTGTCCCTATTGAACAAATCGGCGCAAGGCAGTATCGACAGCAAATTTCGGCGGTGATGCAAGACGATGAATTGTTGTCAGGATCTGTTGCAGACAACATTGCTTTTTTTGATACTCCAATTGATATGGAAAGAGTCGTTTATTGTGCGCAAATGGCTGCGATACATGACGATATTAGTCAAATGCCGATGGGGTATGACAGTTTAATTGGCGATATGGGGTCATCTCTGTCTGGTGGTCAAAAGCAGCGCATTATTTTGGCAAGGGCGCTTTATAAGCAGCCTAAAATCTTATTTATGGATGAGGCCACAAGTCATTTGGATACAAGCTTAGAGTCAGATATCAACGAGGCGGTAAGTCGGCTTGAAATGACTCGAGTAATTATTGCGCACCGTAAAGAGACGATTGCCTCAGCGGATCGCGAAATTCGCCTGCAAAAAGTGAGGTTAGAAGAGCTCGAGCCGGAGAATGAATAATTAAACGTCCCCCCTTTGTGGGGACACCACTTTGTATTGCCTTATCCTTGATTGCCCGCAGCGTATTGGCGAAATGAAAATAAGGCGCTAGTTAACCTAACTTGGTAAACACCTGAGTCAATATTAACGGTTGAGCTACATATTTATTTAAGTTAGTTTCTATTGATAAAACAAAAAGAATAAAGCTTTATATCTAAGGAAGATCATGGCAGAGCTACTATCTATCACAGAAAAACAACGTCAGGAAGTAACGGAAATCATCGCGCTGTTAGCCAGTCGCGTGAGTGATAATCTTAAACTAGGGCAAGTACAACAAAATGGTCTGCTAAGTGGTGTTGCGGGCCAACTACTTTTCTTATTCAACACTTATCAATTCGATCAAAACTTGGTGGATGAAGCCGTTTTCAGCGACCTACTTGAATTGTTACAAGATCAGTTAACCGATCAGAGCTTTGAATTGAGTAATGGCCTAGCAGGTCAAGCATGGGTACTTGAGTATTTCAATCAAGCCGATGAAGAAGATTACGATCCGCAGTTACTCGATGATGTCGATGAATTGTTTACTCAGGCATTGGATCATGACCCATGGCCGGGTGAAATTGAAATGGTACTTGGGTTGTGTGGCTACGCGCCATATGCCGCTCGACGTGCCAAGTTTTCTAAGCAACACAAATTGTATAATACGATTGTGACCGGTCTTGAAAGTACCGCGACCTATTTTGAGAATGGCCATATCGCTTGGTCGCAGCCTGCGCAATCTGTGTATCGGTTTGATACTGATGACAGAGAAAAGCCAGAGTTTAACCTAGGTTTGGCACATGGCGTTCCAGGCATGATTGCTGCGTTGCTGCCCGCCCACACGATTCCTTCACTCAATACGCGTGTTACTAAACTATTGTCTGGGGCATGCGACTGGTTGATAGCACACCAAAACGCCAGTGGTAAGGAAAACACGCGTCGCTCTTGCTATGGCTCGTGCGCGGGTTCCGATGAGCACTCGAGATTGGGCTGGTGCTATGGTGACTTGACGATTGCCATGATATTGGCACGAGCAGGCAAGGCGTTAGATCGCCCAAGTTATGTTGATCATGCGTTAGAAGTGGCACTTCATGCTTGCAAACGAGATGCTGAGGATGGCTTTATAAACGATGCCGGTGTATGTCATGGATTCGTCGGTTTGGCACTTATTTTTAAACTACTCGACGACTTGATGCCGCATCCAGAGCTCAAAGCAAGAAGCGTTTATTGGGTTGAGTACAGTCTTGACAAGTTCCGTCAAGAAGGGATCCAAGCTCTCTATTCTTACAATGGTATTGATAAAAAACATGTAGAGGACTTTGGTTTCTTGATGGGATATTCCGGTATTGGTTGCGCATTGATTAGCTTATTGAATAACGATTCAAGCTGGACCGAATGCCTACTGATGTCTTAAGGAGAAGTAGATGTCTACAAAACAACTAAAAAATGACAACTTTTTTGTAATTCGTACGCCTAGGCTCGCGCTTGAACAGTTAGCGGAATTCGGAGAAGAAGGCGCGGATACCAACTTATTATTAAGTGCATGGCTTGCGACGCCAGGTGTAGAAGAAGCTATCTACTTAGCGAGTCCGTCACTGTTGGAGCGCATTGAACAGTGGCGCACTAAACCTGAGTCTAAACAGGGTAAAAAAGTGGCCCATGCACTGATTAAGTATATGGTGCGTATGTGCTCGAGACCGACCCCTTTTGGGTTATTTTCAGGTATCCACAAGGGGACGATTGAATCAAATACAGTGTTATCCCCAGCCGATCATTGCAACGATAGCCGAAAAACGCGCTTGGATATGTTTTATTTATCGGCTTTAAAAGAGCATTTTATAAAGCATGCTTCGCGCTCCGATAACTTAACTTATAAGCCTAACTCGTCACACTATTTTGTTGCACAGCAGTGTCGCTATATCGAAACTTACCTCTCTGATGACACGATGCAATACCGATTGAGCGCGGTGGAAAGCGATGAATACTTTAGATTCGCTTTGGCGTTGGCTAAGCCCGGACTAAGCTTTAATGAACTCGTGTCGCACTTTATGGCGAAATACCCAGAGGCCGAGCAAGAAGAAGTTGAGAACTATATTCAAGACCTTATCGACGAAGGGGTATTGTTAGCAGACATTCCACTGCCTCTTACGGGGGATTCTCCCGACCATGCATTGCTTAAGTCGATTGAAGCAATTAAAGAGTTTGATGCTGCTGATAAATTAGCGACAGCACTTGCGCAAATCGATAGGTTAGATGAAACCTCCAGCGGTGAAATCGCGCCTTACAAACAATTGCTATCTCACTTAGAAAGTTTGCCAGTGAAAGCGCAGGAAAATAAACTTTTCCAAAGTGATATCTATCGTGCATTTGCGCAATGCAGTATTTCTGAAATGGAAATTAAACGCGTAAAAAAGCAGCTGGAGTTAATTGCGGGCCTAACGGTGACTGAGCCTTCAAGTGGGTTAAGCCAGTTTATGAACCAGTTTAACAGTCGCTTTGAAGGGCAGTTTGTACCTCTTGATGTGATTTTGGATGATGAATCAGGCATTGGGATCTCAACCGAAACTGGGTATGAAGCGCCACTCGTTGCTGGTCTCAATTTGGCGCGTGGTGGGGCTAACAAGGCGACTGTTCCTGAAGTCAGCATGATTGAGAGCTTAGTTGAACGCGCACTAAGCTTACCTGAAAACCGTGGTAAAGAATGTGTGGTGCTCAAGAGCAAAGAGCTGAAATCTAAAGTAAACAATCAAGATGCAGTGAAGAATTTCCCATACTCTTTTGGCACCATGCTAAGCCTGTTTGAAGATGATAGAGGTCATCCTGTTTACAAGTTTAATGGTTGTTATGGCCCTTCTTCTGCTAATTTATTAGGTCGTTTTTGTCACCTCGATGTGGGCCTTAAAGAGGCTGTGATGCAGCATTTGGCACAAGAGCAAGCACATAGTGACAACGTGATCTTTGCCGAAGTGGTTCATATGCCGGAAGGGCGACCGGGTAATGTCATTGCACGCCCGCATTTACGACAGTATGAAATTGTCTTTATGGCAGATAGCTCGTTAGATGAAGATTACCAGATCCCGCTCAGCGATCTGCACGTTTGGGTCGAAGGGCAAAAAGTGAAGCTCTGGAGCAAACGTCTTAATAAACAAGTTATCCCGCGTTTATCGAGCGCACATAATTATTCAGCTCGAAGCTTAAGTGCCTATAAATTCTTATGTATGCTACAACATCAAGAAGGTCGTGCCCCTCACTTTAGAATGCCATCTAGCACTGACCGCGCAGCCTTTGTCCCACGCGTGATGCTAGATAACCTCATTCTAAGTGAGAAGGTTTGGCGTATTGAACGCACAGAGCTTGAGGCCATCAGTAAAAAAGGCCAGTTCAATCGTGAGAAATTAGATGCACTTATGGCCAAATATGCCTTGGATGCACAAATCAGTTTTGCCATATCAGATAATGTATTACAACTTGATTTAAGAAACCCTGATATGTTCGCCATCTTGCTGGCAGAGACGAAAGGACATACGAACGTTGAGCTCAAAGAAGTGCTCTCTAATAGCTATCGTTCGCGGGTTGTTGACAATCAGGGGATGCATTATAGCAACGAAGTCATCGTGCCATTCATCAATGAGCATGCCAATGTACATGCACATTTCTCTGATGATCCATACGCGAATATAACCGCGGCGCCGATTAAACGTCGCTTTAGTGCTGGCTCAGAGTGGTTGAGCCTTAAAATATACTCTGGCAACTCGCTCGTAGAACAGCTGCTGACAGAAGAGCTGCTGCCACTTATTGAGCAGCACTCACAGTTGTATGACAAATGGTTCTTCATTCGTTATAGCGATCCGGATTGGCATATTCGACTGCGTTTTCATGGCGATCCAAGTTTGCTGTGTGGTCAGCTTCTACCGCGATTAAATGCATTGCTAGACCCTAAAATAGAATCGGGTGAACTACATAAAGTAGAACTGATGACCTATGAACGGGAAGTGGAACGCTATGGTGGTCCAGAGTCCATGGGCTTGGTGGAATCCTTGTTCATGTATGACAGTCGCCTAATTGCCCAAGCGTGTGGACTCATTGATGAGTTTGGTGAAGATATACGCTGGCGTGTTGCGTTGGCCTGTACACATAGGTTATTGAATTTATTTGAATACTCTGAAGCGGCGCGCTTTACTTTGATTAGCCAACTTCGAGACGGGTTTGGTCGAGAGTTTAACGAAACCAGTACGTTACGTAAGCAATTGGGTAATCGCTATCGTGATTATCAAGCGCAGATGGACGATGACTTTATTAAGTTGGTGCCTGAACAAGCCGCGCAGTGCGATGAAACTCAAAGTGCGATTTTAGCTGTTTTAGAGCAGTGGCAGACGAGCGTTGCCCCGGTAATTGAGCAGCTCAATCAAAAAATCGCCGCAGGGCAGCTCAATTGTACTCGAAACTCATTATTGGGCTCGTTATTGCACATGCACAACAACCGCATGTTTAAAGCGTATGGGCGAGAGCAAGAGTTGGTGATCCATGACTTGTTGCGCCGTAAGTATTTCTCTGCGGACAAGAAGGCATAGATTTACAAGATATTGTGAAAAGCGCTGTTTTGGCGCTTTTTTTATGCCTACTACAGGCCAAAGCGACCAGCTGTGGCTATATATATTAAACAGGATCACATCATAAGGTAAAAGTATGGGACGTTTAGCAGGGTTGATCGGCGGCTTTTTGCTGTGTTTGCAAAGTGCTTGGGCGGCGAATATAGCCGATGAGTTAAAGGTGTTTGAGCCATATCTGGGTACTTGGCAGGCCAGTTTCTCTATGGGAGAAGGGCAAGTCAATGACGTGAGCCGTTGGGAGCGCGCCTTAAATGGCACGGCAATCAGAACGCTACATTCGATCAATGATGGCGCATATGGCGGTGAGTCTCTGTTATTTTGGGATAACAAAAAGCAGAGCATTGTGTTTTATTATTTTACCACTGCGGGGTTTTATACTTCGGGCAGAATAGAGGTAAAAAGTAAGCATGAATTTGTCGCTTACGAGTCGGTGGAAGGGAATCAGGACGGGATTACAGAGGTGAAGTCGACCAGTCGCTTCAAAAATGGTGCGTTTACGGTTTCAACGCAGTACTTGAAAAATGGCCAATGGACTAAACCTGAGCAGCGAATTTACCGCCCCAGCACCAAATCGGTGAAGTTTAAGTAATGGCAACGAGGCGGTTATTTTTCGGTATTGGCTTAGATGAACAGGCCACCAGCACAATCCAGCAGTGGTTGAGTCGGTCGGTAGCGCATCATCAACCACCGACTTTGGCCCGTAATTGGCACATCACATTGGCATTTTTAGCGCAGGTGGACACACCCACAACGGATGCATTGATTGAGTTCGCTGAGCAGTTAAAAGGTGCACCGTTTGAGCTTCAATTTTCACAATCAGGGTACTGGGCACACAATGGTATTTTCTATCTGCCACCCGCACCCAGTGACGCTCTGGGGAGCTTAGCGGCCCCGCTACGCGCGCTGTCTGAGCAATGGCAGCTCTATACGAATCCGTACCCGTACTCACCGCATATCACGTTGTTTCGCAACCATAAGCCGACCCCTCAAGTGCGAGCGCCAATGACGCCGTTTACGCTGACCGTAACAAAGTTTCATTTGTACCATTCGCATTCGTCACAAGATGGCTTGCACTATACACCGATAGCTTCATTTGGCCTTAGCGCTTGACGCGTTGGCTAAGCTGAGAAAGTAAAAAGTGAGCAAGCCGGCGTATGATACCGACAGAACCACTTTGGTGAAATAATTTGGCCGTGGCTTTGTTGCGCGCTTCACTCACATGCTTGCGATGGCACTCCTGCGCGGCGGCAGACCAATTTTCTGCTCGTATCGCACTGAGTAACTTTGGCCATGCTTGACTCAGGTTGGTGGTTCCCAAGTTATAGGCCATATCAAGCAGTGCAAGTTGCACCTTGCTGGGCATTTTTTTAAAGGGGATATAGCCATTTTGCGCACAAAATAAGGTGTTCAACTCATGCTCAAATTCACTCAGTTTTTTCTCTAGTAGCTTTATGCATTCTTCGTGAGGCAAATACAGCTGACAATGTGGTTCATACCAACTTGCCCGCCGTCCTTCAGGGAGCTTTGAAATGGTAGCAAATTCTTTGGCTTTGAGTTCTCTACTTGCTGTTCTTTTCGTTGACTTCTCTCTTAAAGTCATTTTCGCCAGTGTTTGCGGATCGGTAATGAGAAAGCCGGCACCAAGCGTCACATTACCGCGTGTATCTAAGTAGAGATGTGCGATTACGCCTTCGTATAAGCAGATATGTTTAGCTGCTAAGTGTCGGTCTAGCTTTTTAGATTGGAACAATTTGCGACCTTTTTGACGTCTGATGCTTTATTAACTGTGTAGCATTGCTTGAGTAACGAGCAATAGCAAGTATTTACTTCGATATCAGGCACCATCTCACTGATTTTCTCCCACAGGTTGCTATTAAAATTGCTGCGCGTCATCGAAAATAGCACTAAATCGCTGCCATCAGCGAGCAGTGCATTGTTGGGGTTACTGGTCACATACCAACCAAATTGCTTCATATAGTTAATGTCGTCGTTATCGGCCTGCACTTCTGCCAACGCCGTTTTGTATGCATCTAGGCTACAGCAGTCATTTAACAGTGCTTTCAGGTTGTCGTAAGCTGTGCCTTGATATTCAAATTGCATGGCCTTTATCAGCGCTGGCCCGGTGCCTGAGTTGGTTACTTTTACCGTCATGCGCGCGCGATCTGCTTCAAGGTCATAATCACTGTAGCTAACCTGCAACCATGGCCATGTTTCAGCGTAAAGTTGTCGTTCGGCCGCGGTGACTTGCTCTTGTGCCGCTTTTGCCTGCATGTAAGTGGCATAAAAGGAGGCTGCTGAAATTAAAATGGCACACAGGGCTAAAATACTGTTCATTTTTGAGCGAGAGAGTCGCAACTTGATTTGACTCGATTTGGTGCTTTTACCTTGCTCGGTTGGCTGTTCCTTCGACATGTTGGACTCCTTTTAGGGCGCTGCTAAGAAGATGGTCAGACGCTTGCCTATTTGTAAGGTGGCATTAGACAACTGATTCCACTGTTTGAGTTTATTGACCGAGACATTAAACTGCCGCGCAATGCGCCATAGACTATCGCCCGATTTTACGGTGTAGGTGTATTGCTGATCCGCAAGAATTGGCAGGATCAATGTGTCTCCAATGCGAATTCTGTCTGTGCGCAATTGGTTAAATGACTTTAATTGCGACACACTGAGTCCATAGTTTTCAGCGATCACACTTAAGCTATCTCCGCGTCGTACGGTATAGGATTGCCACTGATTATCAGGCATCGTTGGTAGGGTTTGAGCGTATTGCTGCCAATCTCCAGCTTTGCTTGTTGGGATAATAAGTCGATTTGGGCCGCCTAACAGTGCGGGAAAGCGCGCATAACCGGTATTGAGTTGTGCCAGCATTGACCACTCAGGGCTGTTGTCTAGGATTGTGGCGTTAGGCAGCGTGATGATGGATAGGGCTGGTGCATTTGTAATCGCAGGAAAGTTCATCAGCTGCTGTTTTAGCAGCTGGGTGGCAGCGAGCAACTTAGGGACGTAGTGTCTGGTTTGTCGCGGCAGTTGCAGTGCAAAAAAATCGGTTGATTTACCGGCCTTGCGGTTTTTGTCTATGGCTCTTAAAACACGGCCCTCACCAGTATTATACGCGGCGATTGCATGGTACCAATTACCATCAAATCGGCGATGTAAATAAGTGAGAAAGTCGAGTGCGGCATGAGTTGAGTCGATGAGATCTTGGCGGCCATCGTACCAAGGGTTTATTTTGAGGCCATAGTGTTTGGCAATAAGTGGTGTGAGTTGCCAAAGCCCCGAGGCATGCTTATGCGAATACGCTTGCATATCGAAATCAGTTTCAATGAGTGGCATAAGCGCTAACTCAATGGGGAGGTTTCGCTTCTCTATCTCAGTCACGATATAGTAAAGCAGTGGTTCGGCCCGCTCACTGATGGTGTGCATATAATTTGGATGCTGCAAATACCACTCTATGCGCTTTTTCACTCTCGGGTGTTCTGATGGCGCAAAGCGAATTTGCTGGCGGATACGCTGCCATACATCTTCCGCGTCTTCAGGTGAGGTTGGCGCAATGTGTTGGCTTTGTGCATTCTGTGGTGATGCGATGTCTTGGCTGCTCTGAGTCGTTTCATACACGGAGATTTCCGAGGGGATATCATGAACGTCTTCTAATGTAGAAGTTGACTGGCAGGCCGTGAGCGTCAGAACTGTGGAGATGAGCATTAAACGTTTGAGCATAATTCAGCACTCTTTTTATTGTTTTTGTACCGCTATTCTATAAGTTTATGAAATAAATAGACAAGTTAAAAAAACTGGTACAAAGGAAGGGAATTTCATAGTGGTTGTTTGTTTTTTGAACTAAAATTGGGTTTGTTGCGTTTAAGTAAAGTAGTTCCATTCAGTAAGGGGTATTTTTATGGACCGCACAGAATTGAGAGAGCAATTTGAGCACAGCTACATGGATCCCGTCATTTTGAGCTACGCAGACTCTAACCACTATCTTGCTGGTGGTTTAGATGTGCTGGGTAATTATCATTTAATCACCGATAAACAGGGTAAAATTGTCACGTACAACTCACTGCGTGAAGCAGAAGTTGAATTGGTCGAGCTTGGAGCCAAAGAAGCCACTTTTGATATGGAAACCGCCTACGATGAAATGGTGGGCAGTGTCAGTGATGGACATTGCCGATTTAAGTTACCACTGGTTCATTAGTCAACCGACTCAATAGCGTTGCAAGTGTGGGGCGTTAACGCCCCGTACTACAAGCTGCCAGTGAACGATAGCGTGAAAACTGGCTCAACGCGTTCATCAAACCGTGTTTCACCATCATACTTTTCTCCGCGCATAGCATCAAAATACGTTTGGCTATAGGTATATCTGGCTGTATTTAGCGCACTAACGGAGAGTTTAATACGCAATGAGTTAGACACTGCATATTCGCCGAAAGCGTTGATTTCAGTATGGTCATGTTCGATAAACACTTCATCTTGATAGTAGTAAGTGGCTGACTCGGGTAGGTTGATGTCTATACCCCAGCTATAATCAGGCATATCGCGCCTAAATTCTAAATTGGCACTGTGTGGCGTTAACCCCGTGGTCGCTCGGGTGCCAGTCAGTGGGTCTAGATAGCGTGCAGTGGCATAATCATAGTCGAGTGAGAGTTGACTTCCAGATAGCCATTGTTCGGTGTTTAAAGTCGCAGACAGTTTGGCACCTAATAATGTTGCGCTGCCCGCATTACCTAGGCCCGCTTTGCCATTGGGGAGCGTAATTATTTCGTGAATGTCTTTTTGCCACTGATGGAATAGTTTTAGGTTAATGAATAGCGCATCCGTAGGGCGCGCGTTAAATTGTGCAGCCAGTTCACTGAATTGATTTGGCTGTAATTGACTATTTCCAGATTGACTGCGGTCAAACCCAGCGTCTTGGCTGGCTACAAAATGATTAAACTCGAGCTGATCAACTTGATGTTGTGCCGTCAATGCAAAGTCCCAATCTTGTTTGCTTTCATAACTAAGACGGATAAGCGGCTTTAAAAAGTTAAGGTCACTACGATGGGTATATGTCGTTGTGCTTTTTAGTTTCGTGTGCTCGGTATTAAGACGGGTATACAGTTGCCATTGTGGGTTCAATATGTAGGTAAATGCAGCAAATGGCTGGTATCTCGTTTCAGACACATGACTGACTATTTGATTATCGCTGTTATGCGTCATGGCATCCAGTTGATTATGGCTGATTTCAATGCCTACTTCGGGTTTCCAAGTGCTATGTGGTGCGTTAAAGCTAAACTGCAGCACCTGTTCTTGGTGCGCCTTATATTGTTTAAATGCATCATTCGGCTCGCCAGAATCTCGGGCGAGCGCGTGGTTATTAGTCGTTTTCTTGTTATGCAGTGCAACCAGTTGCAATTGCTTGCCTTTAGCAAACTGTTTTAACCAGTCGGTGCTCAGCTCATACTCTTGGGTATCAATTGATTCGTTATACAGCCAAGTTTGATTAAGTGCGTGATCCGCAATGCCATACTGTCTGTAAAAATCCGTTTGCCAATCTTCTTGCAATGTCTTGGCGGCAACCGTGAAGCGGCTATGTGTGTGTTGACGCGTACTACGCCAAGACAGTAAACGGCTGTTCAGCTTTTCGAAAAAGTCTTCGTGACCCACCTCTGTGGTGATGTGCTGTGCAGATTGCGACGCAATGACGGACTTTGATTGATGCCTATCATCCTGATAATGTGCATTGATCTGATGTTGCCACGTCTCCATCGGTACAGTCATCTGCACGGCCAGTTCACTGGGTCGATATGGCTGATAGGCAGAGGTCAATTTACTGCGTGCTTGCCAATGGGTTGTGATGGCACTGGCATGGGTAAGCACATTGACCACCTGATTGTACTGACTGGCCCCACTAAAGGGGTGTCCGGCACTATAAAAGTGCAGCGCGGTAATTTGTGCTTCAGGTAGTTGACTCAGAATTTGGCTTAACGACTCAGATTTAGATGCCGGTACGGCCCCATTGATTAATACATTACCTCCCGCAGCGGTTAAGCCACGACTAGCCGTGTTTTGCGATAAGGCAAACCCTGGGATCTGTTCAATTTTATCTAGAGCATTTTGGCCATATAGTTGATCTAGTGCTTGGCCATCATAATGAGTGACTGCAAATTGTGGTGCACCCGTTGCATCTTGAGCCTTGGCACAAGTTGGGACTGCCCAAATGAAAAGCAGCGCGCCCAATATTGATAAGCGATTATTTAGAGACTTTTCCATGGTCGTTTAAATCTTCCTATTACATAAATTTCCGTGCTTATTTGATAAAAACAAACCACTTAAATCAAAGTATTAGGGGTTATTGGTCGCTCTTTGGGACGAGTGGACGGGTAGGGTGTACTCGCCCCTATATACTGAGGGACGAGTGGATGGTTACCTAAGCGGCATTTTTAAGGCGCGCTTTAACCTTCGGCTTAAATGCTTTACTCAATGCGACAGATTGACCGTTTTTCAAAAGCACTAGGCCACTGCCAGAGGGTTTGATTTGGATGCGTTCAATAAAGTCCAAATTAACCAAGTGTGAGCGATGAGTGCGAATAAATTGAGAGTCCGGCAATTGTTGCTCAACTTGTTTGAGTGTGGTGCGTTTTAAAAATTGCTGCTTTTGGGTATGAAACTCGACATAGTTACTGGCAGAGTTTACATGGGTGATATCGCTATAGCAAAGTTGTGACTTTTTAGCCCCCTGTTCGACCTCGATGCTGCTATCGGTGGTATGTTCAGCACGTAAATATGTGTGCCAAATAAAGCTGATCACAAACAATACCAAAGGGTGTGAAGGGGCAAAGTACAATAAGGTGTATGCGATACTGTCGTTAAAGACAAATAAATCAAAAATGCTTTGGTAGGTCATAGAAATGCACAGCATGAGCGCCAAAATACCGATAAATCTTTTTTGTGTTAGCTGCTGTTTGGCGTGATAGTGATCTAATAGGCGAAAAATAACTGGCGTGATCAGATACCAGATCCCCCATTCTTGCAGTGCCCATGCTGGATGATTATTGATTTGCTGAGCGGGCGGCATTGCAAAATCATAGAGTATATAGGTGCCGGTCAAAAATAAAATCAGTGCACTCCATCCCCCAACGGAAATGAGCCATGCCTTCTTTACTTGCTCTGTCATCGTATAACCCCAAATCAGAAACACACATATAGTTTACCCAATTACAGATACTTTCCCAGACTATTGCGACGATATTGTGTACTTTTATTGCTAACCAAAGATACAGCGAAAACATGCGCCTTGTGCTTTATGCAAATACAGGAGCTCACCGCCATGTTGCAGCATAATTTGTCTCGATAGACTGAGGCCGATGCCAGAACCTTGTTGTTTGGTAGTATAAAAAGGCACGAACATCATGTCTTGGGCATGTTGGGTGATCCCTGGGCCATTATCTATAATATCCACACAGAGTTTGTCATGATCATTTTTGACGATTCTCAAGATGATCTTGGGGGTGGGTTGGTCGCTTATTTTCAGTGCCTCTACGGCATTTTGACAGAGGTTTATTAAAACTTGCTCTATCTGGTTAGTGTCAAGCACACACAGTGCATTATCGGGCGCTTCAATCACAAAGGCCACATCGGTATGCTGCATACAAAAGAGCTGTTTAATGTTTTCTAGTAGTTCGCCAAGGTCAACCATGGCAAGTTTCGGTACTGGTAAACCACTCAACTTTCTAAACTCTTGAATAAACTCACTTAGGTGAGCACTTCTTGATGCCAAAGTGGACAGGGCTAAATTGAGATCTTGCTTGTCCTCCTCATCGTCGAAACTCAATGAGTCAGGCAGCAATGCAATGCAGGTTTGTGCCATTGAAGAGAGTGGCGTGATTGAGTTAGCCACTTCATGAGTGAGTACTTTTGTGAGCTGCTTGTAAGCATGCTGCTCTTTGGCATTAAGCTCCTCTTTAATAGATTGCAGGGTAATAACTTTATACAATTTTGTTTGGATCCACAGTGTACTTACCTGTATATACAAGGTGTCGTGAAGTTCATTGTTTTGCCAAGAGAAGGTTTGGCGATTGTTTTTACGTGTCTCCATAATAAAGTTAACAATGTGAGGGTGGCTACTCGCGAGGGCATCAATATGCTCGATTTTCAGGCCTAGCTGCTTTGTGACCGCTGTACTTTGCTCGATGATTTGGCCATGCTCGTCACAGATAAGCATAGCGAGATCCATATGGCTGAATACCGCATTGATAAACTGTACTTGTTGTTCGGCGGCTAACTGTGCTGTTTGCATTTGGGCTTGTGCGCTGCGAAAACCTTGGCGCAACGGATGATCAACTGGCAAGCCTAAAGTGTGATCGCCATTCGCAAGGGCACGAAACAACTCCACAGGTACACGTTTTTCCTTGCGAAACATATGATGCACCCAAACGATTAGCAACACGGTTGATATGACAGTGACCATTGTTGTGGCACTGAGTCCGAAGGTGGTCAGAGTCAGGTGTAGTAACATACCCATAGCAACCAAACCACAGGCTGCGATAAGCACTTTGAATTGACTTTTCATCATCACAATCCGTACTTTTCTAAACGGCGATACATAGCGCCTCGAGTTAAGCCCAGTGCTTTAGCTGCTTGACTGACATTGCCCTGATGGTGTTTTAACGCAGCGCGAATTGCCCTTTGTTCAAGCTCGTCTAAATCAAACGTATCGTATTCTTGCAAACTCGTCGGTTGGGTAGATGCTGAAACATGAGGGGCAACAAGCACATGGTGGATCGCTAACTCACTGCCTTCAGACAAGATAACCGCGCGTTCAATGGTGTGAGCAAGCTCACGCACATTTCCAGGCCATGCATACTCACATAATGTGCTTAACGCACTGCGCGGGAGTGTCAGTTCGCGACGATACTTTTGTTGGTAAATATGCATATAGTGATCGACCAACAAAGGAATGTCCTCTTTTCGTTCTCTCAGAGGGGGGAGGCTTATTTCTATGGTATTAATTCGATACAGTAAATCCTGACGAAATTGACCGTCCATGACCGATTGCGGTAAAGCTTCGTTGGTTGCACAAACTAAACGAATGTCGACGTCGATGGGGTGATTGCCCCCAACCGGCGTGATTTGCCGATTTTGTATTGCAGCCAATAATTTAACTTGTTGATCAAGCGGCATGTTACCCACTTCATCCAAAAATAAGGTGCCGCCATGGGCCAACTCAAAACGACCAACCCTATCCGCTTTTGCATCGGTAAACGCGCCTTTTTTATGGCCAAATAGCTCACTTTCAAACAAATTACCCGATACGGCGCCCATATCTAAGCTGATAAATGGCATATGTGCTCGGGTACTTTGTTGGTGTACTGCGTGAGCCGTTAACTCTTTGCCCGTACCACTTTCTCCTGTGATGAGAATGTTAGCGTCGGTTTTCGCTGCTTTATTCAAGGTATCAAACACGCGTAACATGGCGTCACTTTGCCCTAAAAACGCACTTTGGGGTTGGCTAAGCGCCTGACTCAGCCCTTGAGTCTGTCGCGAAAGTTGATTGATCGCTTGTTTGTCTTGCGCGTGGGCGAGCGCTGTCGCAATGACGGTTAACAGTTGCTCGTTTTGCCACGGCTTGGCTACAAAGTCCGTTGCGCCATTTTTGATGGCTTCAACAGCCAACTGCACATCACTGTATGCGGTCATCAAAACCACGGCAATACTGGGTACTTGCTCATGGAATTTTTTGAGCCAGTAAAAACCTTCCTGCCCGCTAATCGCATCTCGATTAAAGTTCATATCGAGTAAAATGACATCGACTTTATGCGTGTTAAGTAACCCTTCTACATCAAATGGGTTGTCAGTGGTGAGGATTTTTTTGTGATATTGCTTTAGTAGCAGTTTGGCGGCGAGCAACACATCGGTATTGTCATCCACGATCAGTATGGTTCCCTGCTTTTCCATGCCGGCGGCTCATTGTAGTTATTTTTGACCTCAGCAGCTTACCGCAAAATCACAGAGAGTGTCCAATTATGGACAGGTGAGTGTACTGTAAACGGACACTTATTGATTCTATGTTTCTACTGTCTAATTTAAGCTTATGTATTTTATAACTTTTTTATTTGGCATCAAAATTGATAGATCATTAGATATCTAGGCTAAAGGAGCTGATGTTATGGATAAAAAAATTGCTAATAAACATTACCGCCGTTACACCAAGCCGGCACTTTTTAGCTGTTTCGCTTTGTTGGTTGGTTTTGGCGCGTATAGTCTAAGCCAGTCGGCAGAGCAGGGACAAATGCAAACCGTTAATAAGGCGGGGGTGACTGTCAGCTCTGTGATCAGTGGTGAGTTTAAAAACGCGTTGAATATTCGCGGACAAGTCGTGCCAAAAACAACCATATTGCTAGACACAGTGTCTGGCGGCCGTGTAGAGGGGAAATTAGTGGAGCAAGGCGTTTACGTTGAGCAAGGGCAGCCTTTGGTGCGACTCTCAAACACAAATTTGCAGCTGGATGTAATGAGTCGTGAAGCTCAAGTGACTGAGCAACTTAACTTTTTACGTAACACGCAAATGACCATGACCACCAACACGCTAAACCTTAAGCGCGATTTGCTAGACATCGAATTACAGATAAGTCATTTAGAACGCCGGCTCAGACAATCTGAGGCGTTGCTTCAAAAGGGCTTAACGAGCCAAGATGAAGTGGACGAAATCCGTCAAGATCTGCAGTACAACCGCGACATTCATAAACTCACGCGAGAGCGTCAAAAGCAAGAGACCAGCATTCGTGAAGTGCAACTGGCTCAACTTGAAGACAGTGCCAAGATGCTGCAGAACAATCTGCAATTTGCCCGTAAAAATCTTGAGAGTTTACAAGTGACAGCACCTGTATCTGGCTATCTCAGTGAACTAGATGTGCAAGTGGGTGAGTCAAAACAAGCGGGTGCGCGTTTAGGACAAATAGATATTCCGGGAGAGTACAAACTGGCAGTGAGCTTAGACGAGTTCTATTTAACACAAGTATCGTTAGGTATGTCAGTAGAAATATCTCATGGCAGCAACATGTTGCAAGCACAAGTCAGCAAGATTGATAGCCGAGTGACCAATGCGCAGTTTCAAATTGAAGCCGAGTTGCCGTCTGGTATTCAAGACATCAAACGTGGACAAGGTTTAGATGCCCAATTGATGTTTAGCGATGAGCAAGCACAGGCGACACTGCTGCCGCGCGGAGCATTCTTTACCACCAGTGGCGGCCATTGGGTCTTTGTAGTCAACCGTGACGGCAGTCAGGCTGTGCGTCGAGACGTGCGCTTGGGTAAGAAAAATCAACATTACTATGAGGTGATTTCTGGTCTTGCACCTGGGGAGCAAGTGATCACCTCAAACTACGGCAATTTTGATAAAGCCCAAGTATTAAATTTAACAAACTAAAAACGATAAGCACCTATAAAACATTAAGGAACAATCATGATTAAGCTTTCTAATTTAAATCGCGTGTTTAGAACACATGATATCGAAACAACTGCATTGAATGGCATTGATCTTACGGTTGAGCAAGGGGAGTTTGTAGCCATAATGGGACCTTCTGGCTGTGGTAAGTCCACATTACTTTCTATTTTAGGGTTGTTGGATGCGCCCTCTAGCGGCAGTTACAATTTTGATGGGACTGAAGTTGCGGCGTTCTCTGAGCAACAGATGGCAAATTTACGCAAAGCGTCGATTGGTTTTGTCTTTCAAAGCTTTAACTTAATTGATGAATTAACCGTATTTGAAAATGTCGCGCTGCCATTGCAGTATCAAAATGTCTCAAAATCTGAGCGCACTCAGCGTGTCGAAGAAATTTTAAAACGTGTGGCAATCGACCATCGCGCCAGCCATTTGCCGCAGCAACTTTCGGGCGGTCAACAGCAGCGGGTCGCGGTAGCACGTGCACTGGTGATCAACCCGAAACTGATCTTAGCGGATGAGCCAACGGGTAACCTTGACTCTAAAAACTCTCAAGAAGTGATGGCCATGCTACGGGAGCTCAATCGCGAAGGCACCACGGTGATTATGGTGACGCATTCTGAATCCGAAGGAGCATATGCTGACCGAGTAATACGTCTGCTGGATGGCACAATCATTGTAGATAAAGCGAGCCAGGTAAATCATGCAGCGAGTGTTGCTTAACACGAGAGGCTAGCAAGGAGCCTTAGGAGTTATTATGTTTTCAAATTATCTTACAACGTCTTTACGTGCTTTCTCCAATCATAAACAGCATTTTGCGCTAAATATTTTGGGCCTGAGCATTGGCTTGGCGGCCGCCATTATGGTGACTTTGTTTGCGGTATATGAGCTGTCATTTGATCGCACTCAGCCACATGCGCAGCAGGTCTATCGTGTACATACCGACTACCGCAGTTGGGGTTTACAACTCGTTGGGACCGCTGGCAGTGATGCCCCCGAAATGATGAAAGAACATTCACAAGTAGAGGACGTTTTACTCCTTGCGAATGCCGACGGCTTAGAGTTTTACAATGCGGCATTGGCACTGACGGTGAAGGTTGCTGATAGGCAGGTGCAGTTACCAAGTTTTTATGCTGTCAGTGGTAATTTGCTCGACTTTGTCAATCTCAATGTGTTGTCTGGGTCGCTACAGGATGCCATTTCATTACCTGATCAACTGGCGCTCAGTCAAAGCACGGCGATCAGCTTATTTGGCCATACCAATGTCGTTGGGGAGCAACTAAACCATGACTCGGGCAGTTACACTGTTGCTGCGGTATTTGAAGACTTACCTGACAATACGCACTTTTATTTTCATACTTTAACAGCGGTTCCTAAGCATGCGGACCCAGATGTGCATGGTTACATTTATATGCGTTTAGCGTCCAATGCAAATTCAACGGCGGTTGAAGCGGAGCTCAACCGCACGTTTAATGAGAGACAGCAAGGGCGCAGAAAAACCCTAACTTTGCATATGGTGCCGCTACTGGATGTGTATTTTAATAGCAATGGCCCATTTGAAATGAAGCAAGGTGGCTCTGAGCAAGTGATGTGGGTAAGCGTCGCATTAGCTGTCATCTTACTACTCGTGGCAAGCACTAACTTTATTAACTTGAATATAGCAGCCGCAGCCAGACGTGCAAAAGAGGTCGGAGTGAGAAAAGCACTGGGTGCCAGTCGGTTGCAGCTAATACAGCAATTTTTAACTGAAGCCCTACTGGTGGTCAGTATTTCAGGTCTAATCGCACTGGCTTTAGTCGAAATAACATTGCCTTGGGTGAATCAAATGCTGGGCAGAAACCTAAGTTTAGACTTTTCGGCTTGGTTTTTAGTCTCTGTGGTTGGGGTGATAATGTTAGTGGGCGTACTGTCTGGGTTATACCCCGCGCTGTTTATTTCTTCATTTAGCGCAAAACGTGTTCTTAGTGGAGATTTGCAACGAGGTCAAACCGCTATTTGGGTGCGAAAGCTCACCTTGTATTTGCAAAGTGTCTTATCGATTGCTCTGATCATCGCAGCGGTGACTATCTACAAACAAATGGCACTGGTGAATGATTTAGAGGTTGGGTATGGCAAAACAGACAGGCTACTGGTGAAGTCACTGCCATCCGAATTACTTTTCAAAGCGGATAATAACCGACTATTTGACAGTATGCGTGCACTCCCAGGTGTATCGCAGGTGACGATCAGCAATACGAACTTAACGGTCGATATGAATGGGGAATTATTCTTAACGTGGCCCAATGGTGAGCAAATTGAAGGCACGCAGCCTACGGTATCAACGGGGTACCATGCGGTGGATACATTGGGACTGACCCTGCTGGCAGGGCGTGATTTTGTGCCTCAGTATGGTTCTGACTGGGCACACACGGATGACCAAGATGTCAGGCGTTATGCCATTTTAATCACCGAGAGCTTGATGAAATTGGCCGGCTATGATGATCCAAACGACATCATTGGCAAACAAGCCTCCGCGCACCGAGGACGAACTCAAGTGACCATTGTCGGGGTGGTTGCAGATGTAAAATTGGGGTCAGCGAAACAGCAAAAACTGCCACTTTCCTTTCGCTTGGGCGTAAATAGCTTGCCATCAGCGGATATTGTTGTGAAATTGGATAAGAGTGCATCGACTGAGCTGGTATCGAGACAAATTCAGGCGATGGTCGTTGAGCAATTGAAATTACATGAAGTGTCTATTACCCGTATTGAGGATGAATACCAGCGAGCGCATATTAGTGAGCACCGTGTTCAACAATTGGTTTTGTTTTTCAGCTCATTGGCGGTGTTTTTAACTTGCCTAGGGGTGTTAGGTTTGGCTTCATTCTCTGCGCTGCGCAGGCAAAAGGAAGTCGCGGTTCGTAAAGTGCTGGGCGCTTCTCGATATAGCATAGTGAATCTGTTAGCAAGGGAATATTTGGTGTTAATCGCAGCTGCGGTATTGTTGGCATTCCCGGCGAGTTACTGGTTTCTAGATGGTTGGTTGAGCAACTTTAACGAGCGTATTTCACAAGCGCTTTGGGTTTATTTATTCAGTGCCGTGTTTGTCGCGTTGAGCACGTGGTTAACTGTGGCAGTACTGGCATTTCGTGCAGCCAGTGTGCGCCCATCGCTTATCTTACGCTATGAATAAAACCAAAAAGGGTCAGCTTGTGCTGGCCCTTCAACATTGTGATTAATTGCCCTGCAAAAAATGAAGTGGGCATTTTGATGGCGAAAACTACCTGAGGTGACAGTTTTCGTTTTGCTAACACCCCAATCGTTGGGACCAAATAATACCCTCGTTAATCCTCCTGAATATCCATTTTTACTCGCACATACGCTATTCGGGTAACCCAATATGTTGGGTTTAAGGGGAGAATCGTGGTCAGAGTCAGCTTTTTAAACAATGCGCTTGAATAAACAGCAAAGTTTCGACTACAATGCACATAAATTTCGAAACGAAACTTATGTGAACCTTAGATGACAAAACGAAACACGCAACAGCGCCGACATACCATAGTCTCACGGGTAAATAGTGAAGGTGAGGTCAGTGTCGAGGCATTAGCTGCCGAGTTCGAAACATCAGAAGTTACGATTCGAAAGGATTTAACCGCGCTTGAAAAAAGCGGCTTGTTACTGCGCCGATATGGTGGCGCGGTGGCACTACCAAAAGAAATTGTTGCGACCAACGGCGATAAGCAAGATCCCCTGAGGAAAGTGTCTATAGCCAAAGCGGCTGCCGCACTGATCCGTGATCATAATCGCATTATTATCGACAGCGGCAGAACAACAGCTGCCATGATCCCTGAACTGGCAGATAAACGTGGTCTGGTCGTTATGACCAATGCCATCAACATCGCCAACCGACTACTGTCGTTGGAAAACGAACCCACCTTATTGATGACCGGTGGCACTTGGGACCCCCATTCTGAGTCGTTCCAAGGCCAAGTTGCCGAACAGGTGCTACGCTCTTATGACTTCGATCAGCTATTTATTGGCGCCGATGGCATTGACGTGGCACGCGGCACAACGACGTTTAACGAATTAATTGGTTTGAGTAAGGTGATGTCAGAGTCAGCCAGAGAGGTCATCGTGCTGGTGGAGTCTGAAAAAATTGGTCGCAAAATACCGAATTTAGAGCTGCCTTGGCAGCAAGTCACGACCTTGATCACCGACAACACCTTGGCGTCAGACATGCGTCAAGCGATCGAGGCCCATGGCGTAAACGTGATCTGTGCAGAGATCACACAAGATTAAACACACAAACGTGCAAAAAATGGAGAGATTATGTGTGGAATCGTAGGAGCTGTGGCAGAGCGCCCAGTTAACCGAATTTTAATTGAAGGTTTAAAACGTTTAGAGTACCGCGGCTATGATTCAGCGGGTGTGGCGTTGAGTGATGCGGGCACGTTGAATACAGTTAAAGCGGTGGGTAAAGTGGTTAACCTTGAAAGCGCACTGGATAGCGCGAATGTGAAAGGCACAACCGGTATTGCGCACACACGATGGGCAACACATGGTGGTGTAACCGAAGCGAACGCTCACCCACATTTATCAAATGAGCAAATCGCACTTGTGCACAATGGCATCATTGAAAACCATGAAGCATTGCGTGTTGCACTTCGTGACGATGGCTACACTTTCTTATCGGATACAGATACAGAAGTAATGGTGCACCTAATTCACCAGCTACGCCAGCAGCACAAAACATTGCTAGAAGCTGTTCAAGCTGCGACTAAACAGTTAGAAGGTGCATACGGTACTGTTGTTTTCGATAAAGACAACGACAACGAAATCATCGTGGCACGTTCAGGTAGCCCACTGGTTATCGGCTTAGGCCTTGGTGAAAACTTTATCGCTTCTGATCAGCTGGCATTGTTGCCTGTGACACGCAGCTTTATCTTCCTAGAAGAGGGCGATGTTGCGCGTATTACACGTGATACGGTTGAAATCTTTGACGTTGAAGGTAACCCAGTTGAGCGTGAAGTCGTTGAATCAAACATCACGCAAGATGCTTCTGGTAAAGGTGAATACCGCCATTACATGCTAAAAGAAATTTACGAACAACCTCTGGCTGTACGTAATACCCTTGAAGGTCGTCTTGAAAATGACAAAGTAGCGATTGACGCGTTTGGTGACAGCGCCAATCAAATCTTTAAAGATGTGAAGCATGTACAAATCATCGCATGTGGTACGTCATACCATTCGGGTATGGTTGCACGTTATTGGCTTGAGCAATTTGCAGGCGTGAGTTGTAACGTCGAAATTGCGTCAGAATTCCGCTATCGTGAGTCGTTTGTTCACGAAAATAGCCTATTGGTCACGATTTCACAGTCAGGTGAGACCGCTGATACGTTGGCAGCGCTACGCTTGGCAAAAGAACAAGGCTATATGGCTTCAATGACCATCTGTAACGTACCTGGCTCGTCGTTAGTACGTGAATCAGACTTGGCATTTATGACCAAAGCTGGTGCAGAAATCGGTGTTGCTTCAACAAAGGCATTTACTACGCAACTGGTTGGTTTATTGATGCTAACGGCTTCTATCGCACAAGAAAAAGGCCGCGATCAGAGCGTTATTGTTAATGCAATTAAGACGCTTCCAAACAAGCTAGAAGAAGCACTGAGCATGGCTGACGGCATTGAAGCACTGGCTGAAGAGTTTGCTGATAAGCACCATTCACTATTCCTAGGTCGTGGTTCTCAATACCCGATCGCGATGGAAGGTGCATTGAAGCTTAAAGAGATCTCGTATATTCACGCAGAAGCGTATGCGGCGGGTGAGTTAAAGCACGGCCCACTGGCACTGATCGACGCTGATATGCCTATTATTGTTGTTGCACCAAACAACGAACTACTTGAAAAGCTTAAGTCGAACGTTGAAGAAGTGCGTGCACGAGGCGGTATCATCTATGTATTCGCGGATAAAGACTCTGCATTCTCATCAGATGACACAATGCGTGTAATGAACGTAAACCACGTAGAAGACATCATTGCGCCTGTTGTATATACAATCCCACTACAGCTGTTGTCATACTACGTTGCCGTAATTAAAGGCACCGACGTTGACCAACCTCGTAACCTAGCTAAGTCGGTAACGGTTGAGTAATTGGGTTGATTTGAAAAAGGCGCGCAAGCGCCTTTTTTGTTGGTGACATCAGATAATGGCATTTAATAGTCTAAAACAGGGCCTTTATGACTGACTGGTCGTGATAGCCTAATAGGCTCAGCTTGCTGTGAGAAAGTGGTGTAGCGGGTATTGCTTGAATATACAGTCGCGGTCGTACCTGAGCTGGCTGAATTACTTCGCCTTTTCAACATTCGAATAGGCTATTTTAGAAATGACTTCAGGAGTCACTTCGTCTAAATCCCCCAGTTTATCTAGAATTTCACAGACTTCGCGTGAAGATTGATTCAGCGCGTCAATGACCTCCTCTCCTAAATCATTTTTCAGGTTTGGTGAATGATTGATAATTAAGAAATTGCTTTGTAAATTCCTCACCAAATGATTAACGCCAGAAATGGTTTCGCGATATACCGAGATTTTCTCTAGCTCTTTTTCTAACGCAGCATGTTTGATGAGCTCGTTAAAGTACTTAATGGTGAGTAAAGCGCAGGACCAAATGGCGAGGAGTGCAATGCCACGGTTAAACAGCACCTTCCAGAGTTCTCCACCACTGGGGGAGCTGAAAAAAGCGATCACAGTGAATAATGAACAGAGCAGGGCCAAAATTAACGTGAATCTTATGTTTTTGGCCCACAAAGAGATCAGAATTGGAATGATATGAGGTACCCCGCCCGCAACACCCAACGGAATATGTGAGTCGACAGCAAAAACAATGCACATGGCCAAAACAGAGAGCAGCATCACGAGGTTGCTATTAGCATGTTGAGTAGTCATTTTTGACATCTTTCCTTATAGGTTTTTTGCCATAGACGGTGCGTCAGCACACCCCGTAATGAAAAATTTGAACGACCATGGCGACTCGAGTGGTGTTATTAGACATGTTAGCTTAATTCTAGAAGAGTGGCGGATAATTGGCGTAACAGGAAAGGGGTAACGATGCAGTGTATTAATACCAAAAATATAACGGGCAGTGATATGAGCCAGTATGCACTGGCTCATCAATTGGTGAGCAATTAGACGAAGACACCACGCTTAGATGCGCGACTCGACGACGTTAAAATATGCTAGCTACCAAAGAAAAGGCCCATTGATAGTCTTAACTATGTGAACAATTAATATGCAATATTTCATATTTTAGAAGTTAAAAAATGACTATAAAGCATTAAGTAAGCTGTCTATTTTTCACCTTTAAGATCAGCATAGTTAGCAACAGACCACATGTTAAGGCAATTATTGCATAGCCATATATCTCGTAGGTGTCGTAGATAAACGTCAGTGAGTGCCAGCCCAATGCATTTCTTAGCGAATTTTCAATTAAAGCCAATATATTCACAACCCCTGCGGCTATAAATAGCCAATGAAACAAGCCATCAAAGTCTGTGAGTATGATTTTACTAGAGCTTGAGAACAAACGAGATATCTGAATTCGAAAAACAAAAAGTAACACCGCAAAAATGTTTATTAAGAGCTGTAGACCAAAGACGATCGTACCAATAATTAGGTAGTTATCGTCATGTTGCCCTAAATCTATTACCCCAGTTGCAAACAGGCTATATTCAGCCACTGCTATAAAAGCGAGCATAAGCGATATATGGCATATGTTTGGCTCTTTGTTTATTGCGCCAAATAAAAAACAGAAAGTTAAGACTGACAGGTAAAATTGAAATATATAAACAGGGTTATCTATTTGAATGTAGAAGGCGACAAGTGCAATTACTGTAATAAGTATCGAATGTACTATTTTCATATAGTTAATGACTTATGTTGCAAGCTTTAGTCAGTATGTAATTTCAAGCTTGGTTTTCAGGTGATGAAAAGGTTTCGCTTGAAGCAATACCATCTAAAGTTTACGGGTTTTGTTTTGGTAGCGTTGTGTTTTCAGGCATGCAGATTTTAGCTGAGTGCGGTCTATTTGGTTTCCACATCGAACCGCCAGTTATCCATTTAAGTTGTACCTTATCCAGAGATCTCATCATTATTCCTTATCTTTAATATCTTCTTGGTTAGTCAATTTGTTCGATATATTGCTAATCTGTATCATCAGAGGGTTAATGTCAATTTTACAATAAGCCAGCCATTTGAAAAAATGACTGATCCTTGGCTCGCCTACCCCAAGCTCATAATTACTCACAGTTTCTCTGGTGATATTTAGCTTATCGGCCATTTGTTTTTGAGTTAAACCTGCTTTTTTCCTCATGGCTTTGAGGTCGTCACCGCTTATCACATTTGATTTCCTTATTGTGCAAATATCAAAGTTTTTACCTACTAACACCTAAGTTGATCTAAATGACCTCTATCCAGTGCTGTATTGAGAGGTTAATCAAGCTTTGATTAGTTTGCTAAAAATGCTGATGGCAAGAAAATTTCTGATAAATAATCCTTTTTATAAAATTCGAAGATTTTTCCGCATTAAGCGCCTTATATTATTAACAATGTATTTTCATAAGTAAATATGGAAATGAGTAAACGCAGTTGATAGAGCGCATTGGCGAGGGAAGCGATGAAAAACAATGTAGTGAGAAGAAAGATAAAAGTGAATAGCCTGATGACGGAAGTGCAGCATAACTTACGTCGACTAAGAAAAAGAAACAAGCTGACACAAAGCCAGTTGGGTGCAAAACTCAATGTAGATCAGGCCACTATCAGTAATTTCGAAACTGGTAAAACGGTGATGACCGTGGCCCAACTCTATGAGATGTATTTAATTTTTGGCGATGATTTTGACTGCCCATTTATTCATTATACCGGTCAGGAAAATAATATGAATACGCGAGTATAATATTTTTGGATAATCGAATATGTCACCATGGCATAAATAACCCATTGCGTTGTGGGGGCGTTCTTCAGTCTTAAATAGCAGCCGAGCTTATACTTTAAATCGTTGGTATAACTTGGCAAGCGCAAGGCGCTGGGGTCGACATTACGGCGCAATTAATGCGTCACTCCCCACATAAGCGCGACGACGATTGTCATTAAAATTAATATCATATTCACTTGTTTTTCGCGTGAGCGATTTGCAGGCTCGCCTTCTTTACTGGGTTTGGCAAATAAGTAATTGCAGATAAATGCGAACAAAATGAGCAGAGCGACCTGTAGCCAGCCAAATGACAGTGTCATACCAGAAATAACTAAGCTTACCGCCATGCTGATGGCTGCAAAGTACTTGGCTTTTTTGGGTACTATGCGCCGTGTTTGCCAGTTGCTAAGGGTTTTACCAAACTTTGGGTGCGTGAGTAGCCAGTTTTCAAGTTTGTCGGATGATTGAGAAAAGCACCACAGTGCGATAATCAAAAAGACCGTGGTTGGCATCACCGGCAAGATGGCCCCAATAAAGGCCAAACCAAGCGAAAAAAAGCCACCCAGTAGGTAGCTATATTTTACAGCAGTACGCTTTAAATTATGCGGCATGGGGGCTCGGAGCTTGCGTGTAGCTCAGCTCAACTAGCTGATTGGCAAATTTAAAGGCCGCTTGTGCGCCCGCTAACATGGCTTGCTCTTGTTGTTCGTTGAGCGGCGCGTCTTCAATGCCTTGCATAAACTGACGCCAGTGATAACCTCTGCCGATATCTGACCCCGCTAAAAAGCGTGCGCCAAATTCGCCATTTAGCCCCAGTGTTTCAGCTTCTTTGGCGAGCACGGCCGCACCAAGCTTAGAGCCTTCGATAACGTATAACCAGCCTAGACTTTCGTATTGAGATGCGGTGATGGCTTCGAGACTTTGAATCGGCTCAGGGTGCGATAGTTCAAGGTCTTGAAAGTCTAAAGTGAGTTGTTGAGTACGCTCTCTGGCTGCTAAGTCCGGGATCAGTTCAGCTAACTTCACATCTTGATACAGAGACTCGACATGTTTCATAAGGTGGTATTGGTAACGCAAAAACTGACCATAGTTTGCTTTACTCTCAAATGGCGATTGCGCCATGATTTTTTTATCAAGTTGATCGTGCACACTGGATGTTGAGGTTCTCAGTTTGCTCATTCTTGGGTAGTTGGCGGCTCTTAAATTACTCATCTGTTTTGAAACTCGTTGGCTTTTATAAATAAGAACGAACGAGTTTTAAAAACCCTCAAAGTATTCTTGAAATAAATCTCTAATATGGCCAATGACAAGGTATTTATTTCTTAATAAAGAAGGCAATAGGAACCGCCATCGTAATGGGGTTACCCGCTATGCTGTCTGGTGGGGGAGGCAATGGTTGAGCACGTTTAACCAAAGCGACCGCTTCTTTATCGAGTGCCGTGATACCGCTGGCCTTGTATAAGCTCACACTGAGCACTTCGCCTTGGCGATTAATACTAAATTTAACCCAAGGTGCGCCTTGTTGTGCACGTATTTTGGCGCTGCGCGGATAACGTTTTTTGCGCTCTAAATGAGCTTGAACTCGCCCTTTCCACACCATTTGAGCTTGAATATGGCTGTTACTATGGGCCCCCTTGTGCGCCGTTGAGGTATTCTGTGTCGCTTTTTGCGGGGCACTGTCTGGTTGACTTGCTTGGCTGCTTGTTTGACTCTCTGACAGGCGTTTTTTTGTGGTCACTTTGGTCGGTTTGACTTCCTCGGGCTGACTTTTAACTTCTGCAGGTTTGGGAGTCTCTTTTTTAGATTCTTTTGGTTTGGGCTTCTCGCTAGGTTTGGCAACCTTCACTTTGGATTGGGTGTTCTTTATTGGTTTAATCGCCGTTTTAGGCTGTGCCTCTGGTGGTGTTTTTGGCGCAACTTGCTGCGACTGGGCAGCCGTTGATGCCTGCTGTTCAGGACCGACAGGTTGCTTGCTTGGTTCATATTTTGAGGCGGCAACAATACTGACTTCAAATGCGTTAGGGCTGGAAGCTGGCGGTGGCGTCAGAGATTGCGGTGCTTGCCACATCAGCACCGCTGCAATTGCGATATGCAGCGCGAATGCGGCGAGGACCGCAAGCACCCATTTTCTACGAGCGTGCTTGCGTGTGGTGTGGTTTGGACCTGCGAGAAGGCTCATTGGGCGGTGTCTACCTGCTCAGTGCCGACGAGGGCTACTTTGCTATATCCTGCGGTTGCCAACTGATTCATCAGCTCGATAAAGTCGCCATAAGGCACTGCTTTGTCGGCTCGGATCATGATGGTTTTGCTTTTTTCAATACCTTGGTTTTGCAAGGTATTTATCAGCTGTGATTGCGCCACCTCGATATCATCCCCCAGTGTTAAAGAGCGATCTTTTTGCAAAGTGAGGTATATCGGTTTGTCTTCTTGCGGTTTTGCCTCCTCAGCAATCGCGGGCAGATTGACAGGCACATTGACCGTTGCAAGCGGTGCGGCAACCATAAAAATAATCAACAATACCAGCATGACATCGATAAAGGGGGTGACATTGATTTCATGTTGCTCACTGGGAACCGACGGGTTTTTATTTGTGCTTGAAAAGGCCATTAGCTTGCTGCCTTTAAGTTTGTTTTGTCTTTTGTTGATCCTAGCGTCAGTTTGCTAGAGAGCGCTCTTGCATGGGGGTGATCGCGGTCCAAATCACGGCTAATAAGCACCATAAGCGCAGTCACAATATCGGCGGTTTGAGCTGTGTAGCTGGCAATCGAGCGTGAAAAGTGGTTGTAGATCACCACCGCTGGAATAGCCGCAACTAACCCTATGGCGGTGGCGAGCAGTGCTTCGGCAATACCGGGCGCAACAACGGCCAAGTTGGTTGTTTGCGTTTTGGCGATGCCAATAAAGCTATTCATGATCCCCCACACGGTGCCGAATAGGCCAACAAAGGGGGCGACCGAACCAATGGTTGCGAGTACGCCAGTGCCGTGGTTCATATTTGCACTCAGGGTGGCTTGAACACGCTCTAATCGAGCAACAATACGCTCTTTGAGACCCTCGTCTGAAACCGCACCGGCAGCTGACAGTTCTAGCTCGTGTTTGGTCGCGTGTACCAGCAGCATGACCTCGTGTTCTGTGCCAGCAGTGGCCTGATCTGCATCACTGAAACTTTGGCTATTTACAAGGTGAGTAAGCAGTTGATGGGCGCTTTTTTTGGCCTTGGAAATTTGAATGGTTTTGTATAGCCAAATCCCCCATGTGGCAACGGATGCCAACAACAATCCTATCATTACGCTTTTAACAATAATATCCGCTGCTAGATACATCCCCCAAGGAGACAGATCATGGCCAGAAAAAGCGCTTTCAGTCTCACCTGCAAGTGCTGGAGTCGCTGCGAGTAGACTCACTAATAAAAAACACAGAGAGGGACGAAGAGGCATGGGTAACTCCTAAAGAAAGGTGGTATTGATTTTTAAATAGTAAAATCAATATTTTAAATTTTTTGTGCTGGTTTTACTGACGCTGGGCAGTAGATAATTTTACAGCTTCTACCCTTATAGACGGGTGAGATCCATAAACCCGTAAAAGAAAATGAAAATATTTTTAAAGGAATAAATTATTGGAATTTACGCTTTAAATGAGATTGAATATCATTTACACTTTTGCGATTTCCAGCATACAGTACGGGTAGAACACTTTTGTCTAGTAACACCTCAAACAGTTTAAATAGCTTATACCAAGCGCACTACGAGTGGTTGGTAAAGTGGATCGCGCGCCGTACTCAAAACTGGGGAGACGCACAAGATTTAGCGCAAGATACCTTCGTCAAACTATTGGGCCGACCTGATAAGACCGAAGGGATTAAAAGTACCAAAGCATGGCTTGCCAAAATTGCTGACAACCTCGTCATTGACCAAGCGCGTCGTCAAATCTTAGAAAGAAACTATTTAGCCATGTTGGCGAATATGCCAGAAGCGATGGCCCCGTCAGCTGAACAAAAGTGGGAAACACTGGAACTGCTGGATCAAATCGATAAACTGTTAAATGGTCTAAAACCAAAAGAAAAGCTCGCTTTTTTAATGGTTCGACTAGAGGGCTTAGCATACAAAGAAGTGGCGAAGCAGCTTGGCGTCAGTTTGTCTTCTGCCGAAAAATATGTCGCCAAGGCGATGATGACTTGTTACATGAACACCTATGGTTTGGATGAGTAAGTCGCGATGAGTTCAAGTCAACGTACCTCCGTCGCGATACCCGAAGAGGTGGTACGCCAAGCAATCGCGTGGCGTATCAAGCTGGAATCTCGCGGCCAAGATGGCGCAACTTTACAAGCTTGTGAGCGCTGGCGTTTGGCTCAGCCAGAGAATGAGCTGGCTTGGCAAAGACTCTGTAATTTAGACTCGACGTTTAACAAGGTTGCCCAAGCCGCCCCAACACTTGCCAAACAAACCATCATGGAAACCGACACTGAGTTAGAGAGTCTGTCTCGCCGACAAGCTTTAAAAAATATGGGTGGATCCCTGTGTGGCATACTGGCAGTAAGCTGGTTATCGTACGAGCAAGGTTGGCTCGACCCTGTCTATGCCGATCATGTTACGGATGGTAGTAAAGCGTTGGTCAAGCTTGCTGATAGCAGTCAGCTGTGGCTCAATCAGCACTCTAGTGTGCAAGTTGAATTTACCGATACCAAGCGTGCAATCAAGGCTGCGAGGGGCGAAATACACCTGACAGCGGCGTCTGACCATCGACCTTTTGAAGTGACCGTGAGTCAAGGTGTACTTAAAACCCAGCAAGCGACGTTCAATCTCAGAGAAGAAGATGATTACTCACTGTTGCAAGTGGATGACGGTGAAGTATGGATGTATGCTAATAGCGGCTATTCACGTCAAATCAGCGCCGGTGAGGTGGTAAAGCTTGCTGATTTGGCAGCAAACAGTATGAATGCTGAGCGGTTTGATTACAGTGCTTGGGTCGATGGCGTGTTTTCAGTCAGAGATATTCCACTTAAAACCTTGTTATTAGAGTTATCTCGTTACCGGACGGGGTTACTTCGCAGCGAACCTACGCTTGAAAATCATTTGATCTCCGGTGTATTTCAACTCAATGACCACGACCTTATTTTAAAAACACTCGCACGTACCGTGGGCGCTGAACTTCAATATCGCACGCGTTATTGGGTGCAACTTAAAGCAAAATCAATCGCTTAATTCCAAATCTCCGGTATTTCTAAATCCTCAAAATACTTAAATGATAATAAATTTCATTTTTCTTTACGGGTTTTGAGGGTTGGTTCGGCTTTATAAGTGAGAAACAAAAAACTGGAACCAAAACTCAATGCATAATCGCACTAATTTACCTTTTGTCCCAACTGTATTAGCGGTGGCTTTAAATTGTATTTGTTTACCTGCCTACGCCAGCGACGCTGTGATGGCACCAAACGCAATCGAGTTTCAGCTGCCAGCGGGTAAGTTAGGCGATGTGCTCAATGTGTACTCTCGTCAGGCGCGTGTGACGCTATCTTTTGAAGAGCACCTTGTAGAAGGGGTGACGGTACCAGCGATATCAGGCGTATTTGACAGCCAAACGATGTTGCTGACGCTATTGAGCAACACCAATTTGCAGGCGATCCCTGTGGGTGCAGGCGCGTGGATCATTCAAGCCAGTTCCAGTAAAGGTGTGATGACACTCGATACCATTCAGGTGCAAACACACAGCGACAGTGCGAAAGCCAAAACCTATCAAAGTTCATCGTCAGTGAATGTGGTAACGCGCGAAAATATCGAGCGATTTAGAGGTACCAGTGTCGGTGATATTTTTCAGGGTGTGGCAGGTGTGCTAGTGAGTGAAAATCGAAACTCCGGCGGGCTGGACATCAATATTCGCGGCATGCAGGGGCAGGGGCGAGTGCCTGTTGTGGTTGATGGCAGCCGTCAGGAGACCACGGTTTATCGTGGTTACGCCGGCGTGTCTAGTCGCAGCTATATCGACCCAGATCTGATTGGCTCTATGCAAATAAATAAAGGGCCAACCATGTCGGCAGCGGGCACCGGCGCGACAGGCGGTCTAGTGACGGTAAAAACGTTGCGTGCGGATGACATTGTCAAAGAGGGTGAACTCAGTGGTTTTAGAGCGCGCGTAAGTGGTATTGGCAATAGCAGTGCACAGCCACAGCCCGGCACTTATGCTGGCTACTATTTACCGCATAAAGTGTATATTTCAGACTGCCGATTTGAAAACAGTGTTAACTGTCCAGAAAACCGCAAAATGCCAGAGCGCTTCGCGCCTGTTGAAGGCATGGACAGACCCAGTCTGTTTGATTTTTCGAGCTATGCGGGCAGCTTTGCTGGCGCACAGCGCTTCGATTGGGGCGATTTGGTGATAGCCTATGCGAAGCGTAAACAGGGCAACTATTATGCGGGCACAAATGGCCCAGCGCCGACGCTGACATACAGCGAACCTAAACAGGCTGCTTGGTATAAGGAGACAACGGTCGAAAGAGATGGGGTGTCGCGATTTCGCGCAGGAGAGCGCATTCCCAATACCAATTTTGAGAGCACCTCATGGTTGGTGAGTTCAACCGTATTGATGCCCGCAGATCAGAGTTTAGAGCTGAGCTATATTCGCTACAACAGCGAGTATGGTGAGATGATGCCATCACAAGTGAAATCGTTTGGCCAATCGAGACAGTGGCTAAACAGTGAGGTGCTCAATCAAACCTTTACCATGGCTTATGGGTGGCAACCTGTAGAGCTCGACAATATAGATTTGGAAGCCAACCTGTGGCATACCGACTCAGTGACAGATCTGAATACGCCGGGCGTCGGTTCAGTTGACCTAGAAAGCAATACGGCGAGAACCGATGATTATCAGCGCTTGGGTGCTGATGTCTCTAACACTATGCTGTTTTATCCAATGGGTGAATTGAAATGGCAATACGGTATTGCCGCCCAGTGGGAAGAGGTGGACACCAATACGCCGGCTTCAGAGGGGTTTTACGCAGGCTCAAGAAGCGGCAATAAAGATGAGTTCAGTGCGTTTTCCAACCTGACTTGGCAACCATGGCAGGATTGGACCTTTGAAGCGGGGTTGCGTTACATCCGTTTTTCTTCAAAAGATAACAACCCTTTACCACTGGCAAAAGACAATGCGGCATGTATCTCAGATGGTGCTGACGGCTGCTTACCGGTTTACTACCGTAATAAGCACTCCGGTGGTGCGCCCATGGTGTCTGCGACGTGGGCCTTTGCCAAACATACTCAAGTGTACTTGCGTTATGCTGAGGCGCTCAGAATGCCTAGCTTGTTTGAAAATACCTCTGGGTTTTCTGTCAGCCCAGCGCTTGATATTCCGCTTAAGGCTGAGCGCGCTTTAAATAGAGAAATCGGGATTAATTACTTTAATGAAAACACACTCGATGCGGGTCATGTTTTTGGCGCAAAATTGGCGCTATTTAGCAACCATGTGGATGACTACTTAACGCGAACACAGCGCAATGCCTTTGAAGACAAGCGCAGTGCGTTAGATGAATTTCGTCTGAGGAATATCGACAGCGTTGACTTAAATGGCGTGGAAATCAATCTGAGCTATGAAACGCCAGATTGGCTATTTGAATTCAGTGGTACCCATTACGGCAAAATAGAGGTGTGTAACAAGGGGAGCTTTGTACGATACCACTGCACCGACTGGGGCATACCAAACAGTTACTTCAACAATATGGTGCCCCCTAAGTGGCACGCGAGTGTGCACTTTGGCTACAAGCTGCTAGAGCAAAAACTTGAGCTTGGTCTGCGCGGTACGTTAATGGGTAAACGAAACCCTATTCCAAAATACAACGATGACTTTGGCTTTCTTGAGCCTGTGGAATGGCACAGTTACCGCCTAATTGATTTTTACACTCGATACAAATTTAACGACATGGTGTCAGTGGACTTAACCATAGACAACATCACAGATCGTTACTACTTAGATGCCCTGAGTTTAGGTTTAGTGCCTGCTCCTGGCAGAACCGCAAAACTCAGCTTAACGCTCGCGTTTTAGACCAATCCAACCCTGAACAACGGAGAATCGCATGAATCGTGCTCTCAGTATTTTGGCTGCATTAGGGGTGTCAGTCACACTAACTGCCTGTGGTGGCAGTTCTGATAACAATACAACAACCCCAACGACTACGCCTACAGCACCAACGACGCCTTCAACAGGCACGGGCACAACGACCGAAAAGCCAGTGGCAGCAATTAACGTTACCTCGAGCGAAGGCAGTTCATTCTCTGTTGAGCAAGGGGATGTCACCGTCACACTCAGTGGCGCAGAAAGTAAAGGCAGCGCCGACAGTACATTAACGTACGACTGGGAAATCACGACGTTACCGCCATTTAGTAAAGCGGTTTTAAATAGCGAGGACGGTGTGGATACGCAATTTACCGCGGACCTGCCTGGCGACTATGTAGTTCGCCTGACAGTTAAAGACGGTGAAAAAGAGAGTGAAGCCTCAACCATACAGTTTACCGCAACGAGTACTAAACCTGTTGCAGTGACAAAAACCAGCTATGAAGAACCTCTTGGCACTACGACGGTCGATTTAGATGCCAGTAACAGTATCTTGCCGACCGGTGCTGAAGGCGAATTAACCTACAGCTGGACCCTTGTAGAAAAGCCACAAGACAGTGCTGCAAAGCTCAATGATAGCGATCAAGAACTCGCGAAGCTGGACGTTGATGTTGTTGGTGAATACAAGATGCAGCTAGTTGTGAGCTTAGGTGACAATGCCGCTGATCCAGTAGATGTGGTTGTAAAAATATATACCGCAAATGTTGCTCCTGTGGCTAAAGTTGAAGACTTAACCATCACGCTAGGTCAACAAGCTGTGTTAGATGCTGGCGAAAGCTTCGACCCTGAAGGTGAAGCACTGCAATATCGTTGGCAGTGGGCGTACAGCCCAGTTGAACCTGATAATGTGCCATTGCCAACGTTGGAAGGTAACAAAACAAGTACACTGAAATTCACACCTGTGGCGGCGGGCGAATATGCCTTGACCATGTTTGTTTTTGATGGCGACAAAAAAAGCGACACGGCTGAAATTAAAGTAACCGTTGAGAAAGATCCTGAAGCGACGAGCAATGCAGCACCCATTGGTAAATTGCACGCAACGGGTTACTACCCATCGTACAGTATTGGCGAGCAAGAAGTAGGTTTAAGAGCTGAGTTTAACTTTATCGGTTATGACCCAGAAGCCGATGACATTTCAATTGTGGATGCCGAGCTTATCCAAAAACCAGAAGGCAGTACGGTTGAGCTGGTTGATATTGGCTCATGGAAACCGCTTGGTAAAAAGATCCAAAAGTTGGATGTAGAAGGGACTTATGTTGTCCGCATGACGGTGACTGACGGCGTCAATCAAGTCACCAAAGAAGCGTCAATGGAAGCTAAAATTGGTAACGTAAATGGTCAGCCTTCAACCCGTGGGGTCGATGCCCAATCGAAATCAGTGATTGTCGGTAACGACCTAGTATTTGATGCATCGAGTAAAGATCCAAACAATGACCCAATGACATTCCATTGGGAGTTAGTAGATAAGCCAGATGGCAGTAATGCGGTGATTGAGGCGGTAATTGAGCCAGAAAGCCAAGAATACCGCCGCGCTAGAGTCAAAACGGATGTGCCGGGGTCTTACACCGCGCGTTTGATTGTTGAAGACGATCGTGGCCTGATGGCGAAGTCATATTCTCAAGACACAGGGTTTGCGAAAGTGTCGAACACCGTGCCTGAGATCCGCTCTGTAGTGTGGGCAAGAAGTTGGGGCAGATTGAGCCAAGGCGAAAACTATTATCAAATCTTGCCTTGTATGTCGTTGCTACATCGCCCAGTGATTGTGGATGCTGATGGCGACGAAGTACATTGGCACCAAGAGCTAGTGAGCACACCGGCAAGTGGTGGTACGTTTACCAGCTACCCAGACAAAGCGGATTGCCCAGATAGCCGAGGCCAAGTATTTAGCAAGCCGGGCACTTACGTATTCCGTTACTACGCGACTGACTTGATCAATGACGCTGAGAACTACGATTTTGTGGTTAATGTCGACTCTATGGAAGATGCCAAAGGGGTGAGATTGCGCAGTTTAAATGCGGATGGCGAGAGCCTATGGCACCCATTACCGTACGAGAACAAACCGCCTTTCGCCAGCGACTTTTACTCTAGCTCTAAACCTTACTTAGAAGAAGGCGCTACACAGTGGTCCATGACGGCAGTAGACGGTGATTACACCATCGAGAATGTCAAAGTAAGCCACATTAATGGTGGGTTAGACGATTTAACACCGCGCTTTGAAGGGTTGAGTGAAGGCTTAGTGATTGCCAAAGGTGATGCATTAAACTTCCAGACCATCTACCCGAAAGTACCGTGTATCCGTACGGATGACAAAGCGGAAGGTTTCCATTTCTCGTTTAACATTAAAGAGATCCCAGAAGTGACCTTCGTACTGGAAAACTGGCGTGCTGCGAATGATGGCATTCTGAGTGAATGGCGTGAATGTGAGGCAGGCGAGCTAAAATAAGTTTAATTCCTGATACATAAAAAT
Organism: Pseudoalteromonas luteoviolacea; assembly: GCF_001696455.1. GTDB lineage: Bacteria > Pseudomonadota > Gammaproteobacteria > Enterobacterales > Alteromonadaceae > Pseudoalteromonas > Pseudoalteromonas luteoviolacea_C. The sequence continues at coordinate 90,647 of NZ_MAUJ01000009.1, read as the reverse complement.
TTGTATTTGCAAAGCCCTACAAGCTCTTTAGCTTGCAGGGCTTTTTTAATGTTTGGCGGTACTGCCGTCACTTAATACCGCTTGTATAGCCGCTAGCATAGGTGGTGCTATTTGCTCGCTATAACCTGCTTGTGCATAGGTGATTTTGCCTTGTTTATCGATCACCATGGTATAGGGGAGGCCGGGCTTGTTGAGTGTGTTGTATAAGGCATGTTTTTTATCAAACACAAACTCCAGTTGCAGGCCTTTTTTCTCAAATTGTTTCACAAGTTTTTTGTATGTGCGTCTTGTTTGTCTGAGCGTGCCCTCTTCTCGGGTATTAACGACGATAATACGGATCTTATCTGTGCCCAGCTTACGTTGTAGTCCCTCTAGTAACGGCAATATTTTTTTGCAATACGGGCACCAAGAAGCCCAAAAAGTAACGACCGTTGGGGTATCAAGGCTACGAACAACCGGCGTCCCTTGTTTGTTTAGGCCAATGATTTGTTCGCTGCCAAAGTGTGTTATTGCGGCTTGTGTGGAGGCAGTGAAACACAGTGCCCACAGTAGCAAAAGGAATTTATTTAACATGTACTTTTATCCTGTTTATGCGCCGTGACAAAGAAGGGTGCGCCCTATTAATGAATAAACGTAATTTATTTGAAGAGATAACAGCCGTGACAGCTTCTAGCTCTAAAGGTTAAGCGCATACGCCTAAATTAAGTTGTATATACAAGAGCGCTGAAAGAGGGTTTTGACCTTCAGCCATGGAGGTTGCTCGTCATTTTTGAACATTGTATCTCCCCGAATCCTTAAACATATCACGCTAATTTTAATACTTTGCGATCAAAACCACGCTCAGCGCTAAGCATTTTGTGCGCAACCGTGTATATCCTTATTGGGAACTAAAAAGTAAACAACATGTAAAGGAAACAAAATGAAATCGATTTATCTAAGCGCCATCTCTTTGGCTGTTGGGCTAGGATGTAGTCAGGCATACGGGCAAAGTTGTGATGGAGTAAATGCCTACCCAAATTGGCCACAACTGGATTGGCAGGGTAAACCCAGTCATGCCAATACGGGTGACAAAATGCAGCATGATAATAAGCTCTATCAGGCGAATTGGTGGACCAAATCTGAGCCTGGCAGCAATGCTGCATGGCAATACCTAGGGCGGTGCAGTGATGGCACGCAAGTATCCCCGATTGAAAAATATGGCCGTTTAAAGGTGTGTGGTACAGGGCTGTGTAGTGAACACAACGCGCGTATTCAGCTGCGAGGCATGAGCAGCCATGGATTGCAGTGGTATGGGCTTGGTAAGTGTATGACGGATGTGAGCTTAGATGTTTTAGCGTATGACTGGCAGGCTGATATTGTGCGCTTGAGCTTGTATGTACAAGAAGGCGGTTACGAAAATGATCCAGCAGGATTTACTGCGCAAATGAATACCTTAATTGATAAAGCCAGTCAGCGTGGGCTTTATGTTCTGGTGGATTGGCATCAACTCAATCCGGGCGATCCGAATTTTAATTTGGACTTAGCAAAACAGTTTTTCACCGACATTGTCACCAGCAATAAACATCGCAAAAATGTGATTTATGATATTGCCAACGAGCCAAATAAAGTCGAGTGGTCTCAGATCCGCCACTATGCAGAGCAGGTGATTCCGGTCATCAGAAATATTCAGCCCGATGCATTGATTTTATTGGGGACACACGGTTGGTCTACATTTGGTGCGTCTTCGGGGGGCAGTGTTCAAGATGTACTCAATGACCCTGTGAAATTCGATAATATCATGTATACCTTCCATTTTTACGCGGCATCACACAAAGACTACTATCGTACCGTGCTCGACCAAGCGTCAGATGTTTTACCTGTGTTTGTCAGTGAGTGGGGCACGCAAAACTATGATGGCGATGGCCCCAATGATTTTGTCAGTGCGCAGCAATACATTGATTTGATGGCACGAAAGAAAATCAGTTGGACAAACTGGAATTACTCGGATGATTTTCGCAGTGGTGCCGTATTCAAGCGGGGTGCTTGTACAAATCAAAACTTTACTGACAGCCAGCTTAAAGAAGCGGGGGCTTGGGTAAAAGCACGGATCGGCGAAGGTCGATAAATAAAGTGGCTATAATTGGGCATATTTGCAAGGTGATGAAGACATCATAAATATGCCTTGTATCGTATCGCTGTAATGAAAGTCATTTTACACGAGCACTGCACAAAATATTGTCTACATTTTTAGAGTAAAAACCCAAATTAAGGCGATATTTTCCCTTAATTAGGTATAGGAAAAAAGTTTTAGTTATTTATTTTAGTGTTTTCATTTATTTAACTAGAAAATAATAATTTTTTCTGTAAGAGTGTGAGCTGTAAATTATTTACAGTCGTATAAGTTGTGTTGAATAAAATATAGTGGTGCAGTGATGTTACAAGCAATTGCTCGATACGTATCTAGTCATATGACTACCGTTGTGTTACTACCGTGCTTACTGCTAGGAGCGGTGATTTTTTATGATGTATCTGTGTCGGCGAAGCGGATGAATGACGCTTATGATGCAGAATATAATGCGTTTTTAAGTCATGCCGTGCTGAGCGTGATCCATGAAACGCAAAAGGAGCGCGGGGCATCCGCGGGCTTTATAGGTTCAAAGGGAGCAAAGTTTAGAGACAACTTGCGCCAACAGCGCAATCAAACAGATAGGCTTTTAGCGTCTTTAAAAGAAAAACAAAAACACTGGGATTTGATGTCCGAAATGGCCAAAGAACTCGATGAGTTTGAGCGTAAGTTCAGCCGCCTAGCCACGGTGCGTGGGCAAGTTGACAACCTGTCTATCCCCCTTTCTGAAGCGCTAAAGTACTACACCGATATTAACCTCAAAGCGCTGCATATCGTGATCACCGCATCGCGATTAAGTAACGACCACACCACCGCCTCAGAGTTGGTGGCCATTTATAACTTTTCTAGTGCAAAAGAATCTGCGGGCATAGAGCGGGCGGTCTTGTCGAACGTACTTAGCCGAGACAGCTTCACACCTGCGCTTAAAGAAAAATACGTGGCCTTGATAACCAAGCAAGAGGTCTATCTTGATGAGGCACTGGAGGCATCGCCGTTGGTCATGAAACGGATGTTCGAACAGGCATTAGATAACCCATCAATGCGTGAAGTTGAGCGATTTCGCCGAGGTGTAGCCGATAAAAACGCTGAGTTTGGACTCGATGCGGAGGCGTGGTTCAGGGCGGCAACGGATCGCATCAACATACTAAAAGAAGCAGAAGAAAAAGCGCTCAACTTGGTGGATGAAACAGCGATTAAAATTCAGCAGCAGGCGGTACTTGTATTGGTCATTGAGCTGATAATATTGGTGATCGGGCTGGTGGTGACCGCTGCATTATTCTTTGCGATTCGACTGCGTCGTCGTCAATCGAGCATGATTGCTGAGGGCATTGATATCGCGCGCTTACATAAAAACTTGGGCCATGAGATAGATGTGATCTCCAAAGATGATTTAGGTAGTTCAGCCCTGAACATTAATAATTTAACGAAGCAATTTGAAGATGACTTGGTGGAGTTTGCCAGGGTATCAGCGCAGATTGCAGGCTCATCTCAAGAAACGGCAGCGGCTATCCAACAGAGCCAAGAAAACTTGATAAGTCAGCAGACGGGCATACAGACGATAGCTTCGGCATCTGAGCAAATGAGCGCCAATATTCAGGTGATTGCAAACTCCATGAATGAAAATGCCGCAGCGGCTAAAACCGTCACGCAGGAGTCTTTGCAAGGGCAGCAAGTGGTTGCGGATGCGGTGCAGGTTATTCAGCAGGCGTCCGATGACATGGCGCGCTCTGCAACCACTGTCGATGCGCTGAACGAGCGCGTGGGCAGCATTTCGTCTATGGTGGAGATGATCAAGAGTATCGCAGAGCAAACTAACTTATTGGCATTGAATGCCGCGATTGAGGCTGCTCGAGCGGGTGAGCAGGGCAGAGGTTTTGCGGTGGTTGCTGATGAGGTGCGCAGTTTGGCCAGCCGGACCCAAAAATCTACAGAAGAAATTTCCGCATTGGTTTCAGAGCTGCAAACGAGTTCATCTGAAGCATCGAGTGTGATCACCCAAGGCAAAGAGAATGCGTTGGAAGCGGCACAGCGGGCTGAGGCCATTAAGCAAGCACTCGAGCAAATCGTAGAGCAGGCGCAGCAAGTAGAACTCGTGACAGAATCCGTTTCAAGCAATACTCAGCAGCAAAGCAATGCCATTGACGAAGTGAGCCAGAATATCACCGCGATTTTCCAAAAGGCGACAGAAAATGTCACCGGTGCGGAACAGATCAGCGTGGCAGCGACTGACATTGCAAGTGCGGCCAAAGTCATGGACAAACTGATTGCGCAGTATTCGGTGAGTCAATCGGCGCGTTAACAAAAGATAGGGGGGAAATCCCCTATCCCAACACGAAAGTGATGATCGCATCGTGGGTTTTGCACGTAACAGGTTAAAAAAGTAAGTAGACATTCGTATGCAGCATGCCATCACGCCTAAAAAATTACTGAATAGCAAATGGACATCGGTCACCCCTATACACAAAGAAAAGCACTTTATTGTCACCAGTGTGGAGTTTGATGAGGAGGGGCGTGTCACCGAGTGCATTATCGAGGCTGTGATGACTCACCGCGAGCAAGATATAAATTGGCGCGACCTTAAAGACCCCACAGCGTGGAAAATGGGCTGGAAGTAATCAGCCGACTACGATGCTTTGTGTGCGACAAATTCACCTTTTCCCACTGGTATTAGGGCCGTGGTGTAGTGTGGGCTTTGGCTAAGGTAGTGCATAAAGTCCTTAAGCTCTTGAGGGTGAGATGTTGCATTGTCACAAACAATGATGCCTCCAGGCACAAGTAATTGTTCAATATTGGCGATTATATCCATATAAATGGCGCGATCTGCATCGAAAAATACTAAGTCATAGCGGGTCTCTAATTGTTTTAATGTCGTTGATATATCGCCAAGCACACTGTGGATTTGTACATCGAGGTTCGCTTTTTCGAAGTTACTACGGGCTTGTTGGTGCTTGTGCTCATGCCCTTCGATGGTGGTAATGTGGCCATTAAAGGGTAGTGCGCTGGCCATCCACAGTGTAGAGTAACCATTCGATGTGCCCAGCTCTAGAATACGCCGCGTATTACTGGCTTTGATTAAAAAAGCCAAAAACTCGCCGGTATCATGGGTGATATTGAGGTATTTAGACTGTTTATTTGACGCTTTGGCATCATTTTCTTCTCCAAGTTTAGCAAGCTCTGATAATAACTGTGTTAAGTGGTTATTTAGCATAGTGTCACTCCTTGTGAGTTAAACAATTAGGGCGCTGTTTTTAACGATCACATACGCGCCGAGCAACGTCAGCGCTGAGTAAAAAATTCGTTGAAACAAGGCCACGGAAATGCGCTTTCGCAACTTTGCCCCCAGATACATAAATATTGTTGCTGGTAATAGCGCGACAACCGATAAGGCGCTGGTGGTCGGCGTCAAAATCCCTTGCCAGATCAAGCCAATACTGAGTCCGAGCGATGAACATGTGAATAAAATTCCCATAGCTTGAATGAGTTTTTCTTTGGGTAGCCCAATGGCCTGTAAATAAAATACACCGGGCACGGCTGAAGACCCTGTTAAACCGGTGAACACACCATTGCACACACCGAGTAGCATCCCAGCACGCGGTTGCCAAGATACACGAATATGTGGCTTAAACTTTAGAATGCCTAGGCTGCCATAGCAGATCAACAAAACGCCCAAAAGGAGTGACATATATGCCTGCTCAATGAATTGCGTCAGCAGGCAGCCCAGTGCGACTGAAACGGTCGCAAAAAAGAAGAAGAGCCGCTGTGTTTGCCACAAAGTACGCCAGTACTGGCCACTGATTGCTTGCACGATATTGGTGATAAAGGCGGGTAGCGCGACCAGCGCCATTGCCGGATGGATCCCAATGATGGCTGTCAGCAGGCCCAGTACAATGGGGGGAAGGCCGAGCCCCACCACCCCTTTTACCAACCCAGCAAACCCAAACACCCCGACAATAATGGCGATGGTTAAGTTGGTATACTCCATTAAGCGCTCTCTAGTGTATTTTCAGGAAAGCGTGCCTCGACGCCCTGTGTTGCAAACAGCTTTAAGGCAGTAAGTACATCATTAAGCTCTTCTTCATCGAGAACCTCGGGTTTATTTGCCGCGAACTGCTCGACCAAGGCGAGAATATCTTGCTTGCGGTTCTCGATATAAACATCGGTTTGTTGATAATCAAAATGGGTTGCACCTTCTAGTAGCGCATCCATTTTTTTGTTGTTTTTGACAAACTCGATATCGAATTCGCCCAGTTGCATGAGGACGTAGCGACTCGGCATGCCCGGCTCCATCGCGTTGGCGAAGCGATGTTTTAGCTTGGAGGGGATCTGAAACACTTCGCCAAGTGGTACATGGTATATTTGATGTTTATCTGGCAGTTCAATGTTTATGGCACCTTTAGCGCAATAAATCATGTCGGATACAGATTGGTGAAAATGGTAGGGAACAGCTCTATGATCTAAATTAAATAAGCTGACGCGAATGCCATTTTCATAGTAAAACTCTTTCATTTCCATTGTTTGCTCCTTGTCGTGCGGTTAGGCATGGACCTTATCTTGATCTGTGCGCGAATGTTGTGACGTCGTATGTTGGTAAATATGATTGACCCAGTCATGGGCGACACTTTGCGCGGCCTCTACAAAAGCAGCTGCAAAGTTACGCTCGTTTTGCCAATAGCGAGTAAGTACACCAAAGGACGATAAGTAGGGCGATACCTCCACTTGCTGAGTATTTGGATTAATCCGCATAGCACAGTAGGACTCATGCCCCTGTAACTGAATTCCACCTGTTTGGTAATTTTGTTCAGTGTGCGGGCGCAACTCTCCTCGTGCAATGAGTGATTTGACTAAGTTGTCTGGGTGGTGCGCGAGTTTAAAGCTCTGTCCGGCTGCCAATATAAGGCCATCTGCACGACGTTGCTTTTGGGGCTGCCCATACGTAACCACTATGTCTGTTTTAGTCACTTTTATCGCATCCTTGAGCTCATAACCAAGCTGACAGCTAGACAATATGCCAGCTTCAAACAGCGCGATCAATTTTTGGGCATTGAGCAGCGGGATGGGCACCGCTGTGCGGATAAAGTGGGTGTCGAGTTCGCTGTCATATCGCTGCTTTTCATCTGCGTTTAAATAGCGATAAAACTTCATGCGCCTTACTCGTAACAACACGGTGTGGATCAGTGCGTTATCTCTAGGTAAAGAGGCATCGTACTTGAGCTTTTCCAGTGCTGAGTCAAAAGGAGGGTGAGCGACGTCATGCCAACCAATCGCCCCATTTGAAGCACCTTTGAGCTCTTTATCAATGAGTAGCAAGATGTCATCTAACGTGAGGCGCTTTCCCTGTTTTTGCTCTAGATCGAAGAATGTCTCCTCTGTCAGGTATTTAAACTGGTGTTCAATGCGTTTATCACGTACCGCAGGGAAAAAGCCGCAGCGACTTAGTGCGCAGAGTTTTAGCTTAGCTGTGTATTCATCGGCGACAAATGCGGTGACATCACCCTGCGCATTATGACTAAATTGCCCTGACTCCACTAACGATAAAATGGCGTCAATTCCGCTTGGTCCCATACCTTTAATGCAAATGTGTTGTGCTGTTTTTTCGTCTCGCTGCTGCTGTTTCGTTAGCCAAGCATTTAGTCTTGAATACGGATAGGGTGAGGTAAGTACACGGTCATCATATTGGCTCTGTTTTATACTATTCCAATGGCCCGTTGCCAGTAAGACCTTGTCGAACACGAGCGAGGTCGTATTCAAGCTGGCGGCTGGGCGAAATTGGAGTGCAAATCCCGCCGCTGTTGATTGGCCATCGAGCACTTGGCAGTCATTGAAGTGACGCAGTCTTATGCCATTTTCTTGAGCGACACGACAGTACTGCGTGAAACGGGCATTGAGGTATCGTCCAAACAGCGCACGTGGGTAAAAGGCATCTTGGTCGGGTTGCCAAAGTGTAAGGTCTTCTAGGTCTGGGTGAGTCACTTGAATGAGATCAGGTACTTGCTTGGCCAACTCCATCCGTTGCTCACATAGCCAGTCATAAAAGTCATTATCAAATAGCGCCATCATGTAAGTTTGATTATTACACAAATGCGTGGGGAGTAGCTCTTCATTGCAATAGGGGTGGCCGGGTCCATTGCTTTTACGTTGCTCAATAGTGACCAGTTCAATATGACGACAATCTAGTTTAGACGCGATGAGCTGTTTCACTAGGTGTACTAACGCCGCAGTCCCCGAAAAGCCAGTCCCCACGATGCAAAACTTAATTATGTTTTTACTTAGCATGGTTTTATTTCCTTATCTGGCCCAGCAAAGCCGGGCCATACAGACTATAAGCTCTCGAGCGCCTGCCTGATACGGCTGGCTGCTTCTTCAAGAGTTGCCTTAGTTCGGCCGCAGTTCATACGAATAAAATGTCGTAGTTGCTCACACCCCTCAGCGAAGTGCATACCCCCGATAGAGGCCACTTTGGCTTTTTCTAAGATAAAGGCTTGTGCGGTGTCAAACCCCGCTGCTGTCATTTTGTCTCCATAGCTTGATAAGTCGACAAAAATGAAAAAGCCCCCTTGTGGTACTGGCGCAACGACACCCTCAATGGCATTGAGCAGATCCGTATAGTTTTGCAAGTTTGCTCTAGAATCGATGGCACGTTGGTGAGCGACTTCATCCATGTAAGCTTGCATTGCTTCATTCGTTGCCACCTGTGCATAGGTGGCGGCAAATGAATTAAGATTCACCTGTACGCGGGCCATCATAGACACCAAATGAGCGGGTGCGCAGATATAGCCGGCTCTATCGCCGTGCATGCCATATGTTTTGCCTGGGCCTGTGACAATCGTCGTACAGTCTCTTAGTGCATATTGGGTGTGATCTTTGTCGGTAAATGTGTAGGCAGAAATGGTATCTGGACCGTCTAAGATATGTGACTCATAAGGACAATCAAACAATACTTGAATTGCAGGCAGGTCGCGCTTGGCACGCTCAATATTATGTTTGGCGATCACATCGGCCAATTTACACTGTTCTTTGTATGAGTAAATTTTGCCAGAGGGATTAACGCAATCGCCTAGGATTATCATTTTAGTTTGATCGGTAATGGCAGCTTCTAATTGTGCAGGTTGTAGACCTTGCTGATAAAAATCATCGACCAATACAGGGACCATCGTTGCGTCATGCAGCGCGAGCATATCCGCATAGTGCGGCCAGTTCGGCAAAGGAACAATGACTTCATCTTGTGGGTTGAGTAGGGTATGAAACGCAACCGTAATGGCACCTTTAATACCGCCCGGTGTGACCATGACTTCATCAGTAGGTGAATATCGCAAGCCGCGCAAGCGAAATACTCGCTCACTGATGGACTCGCGCAAAAATGCAAACCCGGTTACTGGCGCAAATTCGTGAATTGCACGGGCATCATTTTTTATGAAGTTGATGACCGCATCGTCAATGCGTTTATCAGCCATATCGTCTAGCGTGCCAATGCTAAGGTCGATCACTTGCTGCTCGGAGTTGGCGTTAATACTGGCTATTTTGGCTTTCGTCCCATGGGTGATTGAATCTCTAAGCGCAAGCGAAGTTTGAGAAAATACTGAGTTATGCATACACCTCTCCTTGCTCTTGGGCTTCTAATTGCAACGTTTTTTCATACATCGCTTCCCACATCTCTTCTTGCACTTTGAGCATTTCATTGGCACCAAACATAATTTCGTTAAGGTCGCTCTGTGATTGACAATTGTTGATCACACATTGACGGGCATCTTCGGCATGGCGCTCTTCTACGCCATTGTCTACATGTGCATTAAAATAGATTTCAACCTTGTTTAAGTATTGCTCTTTGTCGAGGTGTTCACGGGTTAAACGAAATCCTTCTCTAAAGGCTGTAAGCATGTGATCTGCATGGGTTTCAAGGGCCATGGCAACGCCTAGCATTCGCTGGTAACTATTTGAAATAAGGGATGTTACACGCTCTCGATAAGCCAGTGTTTCAGGTAAAATATAGCGACTGTTTTTAGCATCTATGACTTTTAAGGGATGTAAATCAAACTCCATACCACCAAATAAATTTAAAGCATTTTCCATAAATACTTCGTGGCAGTGGGCTTTATTACCCATGCCTGTTTCTTCGCCAAGAATATAAGAGAATAAGATTAATGTATCCATGTCATTCACTTCAGCGGCTCTTGCACAAACATGCGCAATTCCTTTTACCGTTAACTCAGTGCGATAAAAGAAGTTTGCCCGAAATAATGCATAACTTTCAGGGCTCCATTTATTTTCTGCTAAGTGTAAAAAGTATTTGTTTTTAAATATTTTATGATTTTCTAATGCAGTTAAAAACACATCAAGTTCAGCTTTTTGACTTATGTTATTTGCAGACATACGTAATTCCTTTTTGGTTATTCAAGTTTTTAAAATGGACAGCTGTTAATGCAAAAGGATTGCTGTTTTATGAGTATTTGATCGATAATTAAGATCAAAGTATTAGACCTATGTCTATGTCAAAACAAAATTCCAGATGTGGGTACGGTTATGTTATTGAGGTTGATTGTGATTCTTATTTGGTTTGTGAGGTAAATTAAATGACAGTTTTTTATTTATTTATACTAAATATTATATCTAGTTGTTTAATATAATTTTGATGTGGTCTTGTGGTAATTATTAATGACGGATTATTGACCTATTTTTAAAGGTAACTAACTGTTACTAATGTAGAGGAGGAATAAGCTGTGATTTTTTATAATAAAAAGAAATATAAGTTACAAAAAGGTGAAATGGCTTTGTCTCTTTTTAGTTGCAAGTGGTCTAGCCATCATGTAGTAAATTAGAATTTTTATTTTTTCAATTTAGCCTGATGGCAAATACAGAGTGTCTATTAACAGTGAAAGCAAGTCCATTGAGCGTAAAGCCAATATGCTGCATGACTGAATTATGATGCTTGTGCTTTAGTCTGATGCTGCCTTGTATTGGCTAGGGGTGAGATCTGTGTGCTTTTTAAAGGCTGTATAGAATGCAGATTTGGAGTTAAAGCCCACGGTCATCGCGACATCAAGAATGGTTTTATCAGTGGTTTGTAAATATTCCTTTGCCTTAGTCACGCGATGCTTGTTGACGTAGTCAAAAAAACGCACGCCGAGTGTTTCGTTTAATGTTTGCGATATATAGTTGGGTGACGTGTGAATATGTGCCGCCAGCTTTGGTAATGACAGAGCGGCATCAAGGTAGAGGTGTTCCTCCTTCATGGCCTGTTCTATCTTTGCTGCGATCTTGGCCGCTTGTGTTGTGCTCAGTGCACTGCGTTGGTATTTCTGTTCACCTACATTGGGTATGTCGATGACGGATGTGAGCTCAAGCGGGTTTGGTTCGACACTGGGCGTTGAGTCATAAAGTTCTGCGAACCCCGGCTTTTGTCTGAGCCCCCAAAGAGCAAGACTATAGATCACGATAAACACCATCACTGCATAAAGTCGTGCATCATAATGTATGGGACTAAAAAGGTTGTCGAGCACCACATTCAATGCGGTAAACATCCATACCCCGCCTACGATAAACAATAACCAGTTTAACCAACGCAGCTCCTTTTGTTCGGTTGAGGCAAACACATCTTGGAGCTGCGCGCGATACACTTTCAGTCTGACAATGATTTTGTAGGCATACCAAGCTGATTGAAGCACCCAGCCTAAAACACTCAAGAATGTAAATATCAGTAAGCCATAGATGAGATTGCGGACATGGCTCGGTGCTTGCTCAACAATGCTGAATTCTTCTGTGAGCAATATGGCATGTAAATATGGTGAGGGTAAACACAGCGTAATTAAAGCGATTAGCCCCCCAAAAGCGGCGGGTAAAAAATGCTTGGTGTCTCTTCGTGTCAGTTGCCAAAGGGTGTGACTGGTTAGCCCTTTGGTGTAGAGCCATAAACAAGGCGCAATTAACGGCAGAGCGGGTAATGAAACAACTAGATTGAACACTTGAAACTGGGGCAGGAGCTGTTGAACAGAAGGCATGGCAATGACGACGCCTATTGCCGCTAAACACAACGCCAGTGGCCAATAAACTTGTCTGCGCTGCGCGCGTAAAATCAGTTGATGGGTGCTAAAGAAGATGATGCACAGCGTCGCGATGTTGAGAGAAAAGAGAATTGGCTGCTCACTCATCTCGGGTTCCTTAGTTTGGGTGATATTAATAAAATAAGCATATTTTACAGTGCTTTATTATTTTTAAAGCCTTTTTGAAAAGTGCTGTTTCGTGAGAAATAAGTCCTCGCCAATAAGGCTGGACGAGTGTTTTCCCTCGTTGCGACATAGTGTTTGCAGGTTTTGGCAAACTTAAATAGAGAGCAACCAATGACAACACAAATTCAGCATACTAAACAGGTTATTAAATTCAACTGGCCCGTGGTGAGTGGGTTATTACTGATGACCGCAATTCCCGGCATTCCAGCTATTTTTATCTTTGTTTTGGTCTTATTGGGCAGTGATGCGGTGACTGGTGTATCGGATATGATCAATGGACAGTATTTTGCGACTCCCGCTGCGATATTGACACATGCCTTGGCTGGCGCATTATTTTTCTTAACGATGCCGTGGCAGTTTTCACCCCGTATAAGAGTACGTCGACCTAGGTTACATAAAGTGGGCGGTCGGTTGGCCGTTACATCGGGCTGTGTCATGGCTATTTCAGGCGTGTGGATGCACTTAATGCTTACACCAGATGAATTGGGAGGGCGGTTTTTTTCATTGCTAATAATGAGTGTCGCCATTTGTAGCGCTTTTTGTGTTGCCATTGTACATGTGACAAAAGGGCGTATTGCGCAACATAAAAAGTGGATGATGCGGGCTGTGGCATTTGCTTTAGCAGCAATCACGCCTCTGTTTACGGGCGCATTGTTGCAGCTTATGTTTGGTGCATGGGAGGGGGTTTATGACACCTTACTGGCTTTTCATCATAATTATGATCGACTCATCGCCATGGCGATAAACCTCGCAGTTGTGGAAGTCATCATTTGGCAACAGAGCCCGTCATACCCAAAATCCTTAGCGATGTCTAAATAGTTTTTTGAAAGTTGTGCAAAATTGGTGTCTATTATCAAAATTAAATTGAAACTGATTTGCTTGAACCAGCCCTTATCATAAAAAGCGTTGCTGATTATCTTAATAAGTACTACGCCTAATAACGATGGTAAATGCAAAGGGGCAAACATGAAAAAGACAATTTTAATCACAGGTTCTACCGATGGGATAGGATTGGCGACAGCAAAGACAATGCTATCAAGGGGGCATTGTGTACTGCTTCATGGTCGCAGCCAAAACAAACTCGAGTCGGTATACGGTGAATTGTCCGCGCAGTTTGGTCAAGATATGGTGTATCGCTATCGTGCAGATCTGTCCATTGCGCAGGAGTTGAGATCGCTGGTTGCTGCGGTGCGCCGAGATCACGATAGTTTGGATGTCCTGATCAATAACGCGGGTGTTTTTAACATCGCACAAACGGTGTCCGCAGATAATTTAGATGTTCGCTTTATGGTCAATACGATTGCGCCGTTTATTCTAACGGAGCAATTGCTTGAATTACTTAACCAGCAAAGCCGGATTGTTAACCTTTCTTCTGCAGCGCAGGCACCGTTCAGTGCTGAGGAAATAACAAAACCCAGTGCCTTATCCAATGGTGCCGTGTACGCAAAAAGCAAATTGGCGCTGACGATGTGGTCAGCTGTGCTTGGAGAAAAATACAAAGCCAGTGGCCCGATGATCGTGGCGGTCAATCCAAAGTCATTTTTGGGAAGCAAAATGGTGCAGGAAGCTTATGGTATGCAGGGAAGTAGCGTGCAGCAAGGTGCAGATATTTTAGTCGAGGCTGCCCTTGCCGACTCTTTTGCACAAGCGGGAGGTTTATATTTCGATAATGACATTGGCCAATTTAGTGCGCCACATAATGCCGCGTCGGACCCTGTATTAGCGAATGAACTCATGACGACATTGGCATCGTTATCGGCACAATTAAACTAATACGGCTACTCCCAATAAGGCACATCACCAATGTAAGCTTTGAGGTAATCAATAAAAACCCGCACTTTGGGTGCCAATAACCGTGAATTGGGATAAACGGCCCAGAGTGCAGTATCGTTGACCAAAGGAGTGTCTTTGAGTACCTGAACAAGCTTGCCCTCTTGCAGTGCTTGGTAGGCACACCACATGGAACAAAGGGTTATGCCCATCCCCCGAATACAGGCATCTCTTATTGCTTCGCCATTATCGATGTGTAACCCACTGTGAGGTTTAAATTTTATGTTACCCTGAGGGTTCGCAAATACCCAGTGATCAATCCCCGTTAGATTGATAGTGGGGTGTGAGTGTAGTGCTTGTGGTGAGCTTGGCATGCCATGTTCGGCGACATATTCAGGTGAAGCACAGAGAATGCGAGTGTCACCTGCGAGTTTGCTGGCGACCAACGTCGAATCGCTGAGCGCAGCATTACGTATGGCGATATCGAACCCGCCCTCGACCATGTCTACGATGGTATCGCTCAGACGTAAATCAATCTTCAATTCGGGGTAGAGCTGCGTAAATTCAGCCAATGCAGGCACAATATGCATTCTTCCAAAAGAGGCTGGCGCTGTGATCCGCAAGGTTCCTTGTGGAGTGTGGCTACCAGCACCAATGGCTGCTTTGGCACTTTCAATACTCTCTAGTACAGACTCAGCATGCGGTAAAAATGCGAGCCCCTCTTCAGTCAAAGAGACTTTGCGGGTTGTACGATACAATAGTTTAGTGCCCAATGTTTCTTCAAGCTTATTGATATGTGCGCTGGCGACAGCTGCAGATAGCCCAAGCTCTTTTCCTGCAAGACTAATGTTGTGCATAGCGGCAATTCGGGTAAATAGCTTTAAGTGTGCGACGTTCATTATCAATAAAATATTAAAACTGATTGTAATTATCTCGATATTATCAAAATTATAGTTAATAAATATACTAAATCCATTCATTCAATGAGGATTTAATCATGAAAGCAATGACAATCAATTCATTCGGTAGTAGCGACGTTTTTGTCGAGACTGAAGTCGCAAAGCCTGAGGTAAGCGCAGGCCATGTGCTGATAAAGATAATGGCGAGTAGTGTCAACACCGTCGACACGATGATCCGCGAAATGGGCCCCGCTTTGCCGCTCGCGCCAGCATTACCTGCGATTTTGGGAATGGATTTTGCCGGTGTTGTTGAATCTGTAGGTGAAGGGGTTGAGGGCTTTCAAGTCGGAGATGAAGTCTATGGTTGTGCAGGCGGTCTGGCCGACCTTCAAGGCACACTTGCACAGTACATGGTTGCAGATGCTAACTTAATTGCCCACAAACCCAAACGATTAAGTATGGCGCAAGCCGCTGCACTGCCCCTAGTTGGGATCACCGCCTACGAGGGTCTACAGCGTGCAGGTATTGCACGTGGTCAAAAGGTGTTAGTGCATGGAGGCGCAGGGGGCGTGGGGCATGTAGCCTTGCAATTAGCGAAACATTTTGGCGGTGAGGTGTATGCTACGGGGAGCAAAGACGCACAGCTTACGTTGATCGAGCAGCTGGGTGCTACGCCTATTAATTATCAAACTGAATCGGTTGCTGACTATGTTGCGACGCATACCGAAGGTGCCGGCTTCGATTTGGTGTATGACTCGGTGGGCGGAGGCAACTTACTCAACTCCTTCGAAGCCGCAGCATTAAACGGTCAGGTGGCAACGACCGTATCATTGGCGGAGATTGATCTGTCTGTCGCGCATTTTAAAGGTTTATCCTTGCACGTGGTATTTATGCTTATCCCTATGTTGCATAACGTCAAACGGGCCGAGCATCAGCACATTCTTGCCGCCATGGCTGACATTGTCGATGCTGGAAATTTAACCCCGGTTTTGGACAGCAGCACGTTCTCATTTGCTGAAATAGGGCTGGCGCATGACAGACTGGCCAGTGGCCAAGCGATGGGTAAAGTCGTTGTCAGTAATCAGTGGTAAACAGCATAAGTCAATTAGAGAAGCACCGACAATATTGCAAAGATTAAAATAGGTGCGCTTTTTGGGCACTGCCGCTATTATAAATTTATGATTCTAAGTTTATGAGTTGTCAGTGTCTTTTTACTTGCTATCGCTATTACTGATTTTTGCGTTATTTGGGGTCGCTTCCACTTATTTGCTGCGCTTTATGTATTGCTATTGGATCAAAAAAAGATTGGTCTTAAAATATTTGGGTCTGGCGGGAGTGTGCGTGGTATGTGTTGTGCCACTGGTTGCACTAAACTATTTTCTCGCTGGATAAAGATAGACAGTAGCAAGCTACTGTCTCATGATCTATTTTAACACGATGGATTGGCAGGTACTGCTAATGCATAAGGCTTGTATCGGTAAGACGGGCTCACACATATCACTGGCAATCGCGCCTCTATTTTTCGCTTTTTCAGCGGCTGTCACGGCCTGTGCTGCACGTTCTACCTGCGTTTCATCTACATTACGGGACGAGTACACCAAATATTTGCTCGGCGCCGCATGTTAGCCGCTCGCCGACGGCGATAACCTTACACTGAAAGCTGGCATCACAGCCTTTGTCTGCAATAAGTTGGTCGAGTGACCCATCATCAGGCTCAACCTGTTGCTGCGTTTCTGTGTAAGTGGCCTCACACCCAGCTAAAAGCATAAGTGATATGCCAACAATGGTACCGGCCTTTCGCTTCATCGATAGTCCCTAGTTGGTGATTTATTTGTGCCTTCTAGTTTAACACAAGTATTTTCAATACATTGCGTTGCCGGTTGACGTAAATGTTCGCAAATACTGATCATGCCTGTTTTGGCGTTATATTGTGACTCTGCGTGGGTTAACTGTTTGGCCAGTTCATAAACCTTTTTGTGGTCGGCGGTTTTGGTTGAAAACACTAAGTAACTAGACGGTCCACCACATGCTCGACTGCCGACCGGAATGGCCTGACATTGGCTGTTGCTATCGCAGCTTTTGTCTTTGGTAATGAACTTTAAATAGGCGAACTGATTTTTAAGGGACGCTTCATCAATGGCATCTTGGTCATATTTAGCGATAGGCTCGGCTTTGGTAGCCATTGAGGCTGGAAGGGGTTTGCTGAGCCCTGCATCATGTCGCGTGGCTGACTTAGTCTGCAAAGTGGCAGGTGCCATGGGTTTTTTAACGTCTTTGGTTTGCTGTTGTGATTTTTCCGGTTGCGTTTGCTCTGAGCCAGCTTCCGTACTTGAACATCCTGATATTATTACTAGGCTCGCTAGTGTTAGCTTAAGTGCGTTCATAATCTATCCTGTTTTTTTATTCACAGTGTGCCGCGCTTTTTGTTTAGATACAAGTACAAGCGCGTGAGGGTAAGTGAACTGACCCTGGGTAAAATCTACACAATTAATACTGAATTGTTAAGTTGGCCACTGCTCACCTTTATTGCAGCTGAATAGCCTCAAGTGAGCAGTTTAATTGTGTCGTTGCAGTTCACACCCTCTATAAGATTAGAGCGCTTTTAACTTACAGGCCACCCTCGGTGAGCTTTTGCGGGTCAAGCAGTGTTTTTAGTTCGTCCTCGCTTAAATCGGTGTGCTCTGCTGCAACTTCAATAATAGGACGTCCTTCTTTGTATGCTAATTTGGCAATGGCGGCCGCTTTTTCATAGCCGATCACCGGATTTAAGGCCGTAACCAAAATGGGATTACGCGACAATGCCTGCTGAATGCTCTGCTCATTCACTTTGAATGTTGCGATTGCTTTGTCGGCCACTAAACGAGACATGTTTGCCAGTAATTCGATGCTTTGCAAAATATTGAAAGCAATAACGGGCAGCATCACGTTTAGTTCGAAGTTACCTGACTGTCCGCCAACAGTAATGGTTGCGTCATTACCAATGACTTGTGCACTTACCATCGCTGCGGCTTCAGGGATCACTGGATTGACTTTACCCGGCATGATAGATGAACCAGGCTGTAGCGCTTGTAGTTCAATTTCAGATAACCCCGCTAATGGGCCCGAATTCATCCAACGCAAGTCATTGGCGATTTTCATATTCGCGACTGCCAATGTCTTTAATTGGCCAGATAGCGCGACAATGGCATCCTGTGAGCCAATGTTATAGAAAAAGTTCTGGCTCGGGCTGAAGCGAATGCCGACATTACTGCTGAGGTATGTGTTGAACGTTGCCGCAAATTGTTTATCGGCATTGACGCCAGTGCCGACAGCCGTACCGCCTTGACCTAACTGATACACTTTATCAAGCGCCGCTAAAATACCTTCATAGGCAGAATCGATCTGCTGCTGCCAGCTGCTCAGTGTTTGAGCGAATGTGACTGGCATGGCATCCATTAAGTGAGTACGACCAGTTTTAACATGATGTCCGACTTCTTTACTCTTTCTCTCGATTGTTTGCGACAAGTGCTTCAATGCTGGTAGAAGCTCATAAACGGCTGACGTAGCACTACTTACGTGAATGGCAGTAGGAATTACGTCATTAGAGCTTTGGCCCATATTAACGTCATCATTCGGGTGGATAGTTAGGCCGCTTTGCTGACTTGCAAGCGTGGCGATCACTTCATTGGCATTCATATTCGAGCTGGTGCCAGACCCTGTTTGGAAAACGTCCACTGGGAATTGATCAAGATGTGCCCCATCAATCAGTGCCTGACACGCCGTGGTGATGGCCTTCGCCTTTTCTCTGTCCAAGTGACCAAGTTCTGCGTTGGCTTCTGCGGCGGCTTGCTTGATATAGGCAAGCGCGCGAATGAAACTCACTGGCATGGTGAGTCCACTGACTGGAAAGTTATTCACGGCGCGTTGCGTCTGTGCTTGGTATAGTGCGGTTTCAGGTACTTCTAAAGTGCCCATGCTATCAGATGCGGTACGGTAAGTGGTCATACTGACTCCTAATTAAAAGGATTAAATTCGTGACTTATGATCCGGGCTTCTCGCTCTAGGCGGTAAAAGGGTGCCATGGAACGATGTTGCTTTTTATAAAATCGTTTCAATGCGAGAAGGGGTTTGTGAAGTTGTTCAAAGCATTGCTGTCTATAGCTTTGGTTGACCAAAGGATCGGCAATGTGGTTGAGCAATTCGAAAAAGACACGTCGTAAATAGAGTTCTTGTAGTAATACGCAGGGTTTTCGCTCGTACCATTTGGCTAAGTTAAAACCATCCTCAATAAATTGTGCCACATGAATAGGGGCATCAAGATGAGGTCTTTGGCACTGTGTATCTAAGCGAGGCTGAAACTGACAAAGGACTTGAGGTGTAACCATAGCGCATTATATTTTAGTGTAACGATAATTATTATCATTACACTAAAATAGGAGATTAGCAACCCTTGCGCTTGGGATTGTATTGGCGCTGTGGCTACCTAGTTGTAGCCGAGAATAAACTGTTCGGTGGTTTGCTCTTTCTCTTGTTCTTTACTACTTAGCAAGTCAGCGACTTCTTGCTGGTATTTTGGTTCTGATTCTGGGGTGTTAGGCTCAGGGATGTGGCCTAAACTTAAGTTGGGCATATGTGTGACTTTAGAATACTTCATTTTGGTATCTCCAATTAGGGTATTTGAACGGGCTATGCTTAAGTACTTATAGCCAATACACACTTTTTTGCATACCATATACCAAAAATTTTTTCTCTTTATTAATCAGCGCGGTAATCAAAATTTACTGATTAAAGTTTGCAATATTCAAAGAAAGTTGCATCAATTAGGCGCGTAATTGATCAATTTAGGTGCAAAATGACAAAACCTTTCTCTCAAGCATGTGAAAACAATAAAGATCCTATATTGCAAAAGTTAGCGCCATTTCTTGCTGATGTGGCGCAAGTGTTGGAAATTGGTTCTGGTACGGGACAACATGCGGTGCACTTTGCCAACGCAATGCCAAACTTAAAATGGCAGACGTCGGATTTGCGCCATAATCATGATGGGATCATAAGTTGGTGTGAAGAAGCCAATCTTACGAACCTGACATTGCCTGTAGAACTAGATCTGAATGTAGATAGCTGGCCCGTCACTGATATCCCCGCGATCTATACTGCCAACACATTACATATCGTATCTATGACGCTAGTGGAGCAATTTTTTAAAGGGGTTACGGCGCATCTGGCAGCCGCGGGTAAATTAGCGATTTACGGACCTTTTAATTATCAAGGAAACTTTACATCGCCAAGTAATGCTGAGTTTGATGCTTTTCTAAAAATGCGCGATCCGCAAAGTGGTATAAGAGATTTTGAATGGATCTGTGAGTTGGCTGAACAAGCAGGGTTGGCATTGGTACAGGATCACGCAATGCCAGCCAATAATCGTTTATTGCTCTTTAAACGGTAACAGTGACTGGCACTGTTGATAATAGTGTGAAAGCTGATTGCGCTCCGTGGTGATAAATTCAGCGATTGCTTGCTCAAACAGTGGGTGCGTTAAGGTATGAAATGAGTGGGTGTAAACAGGCTCGAAACCACGGAGCAATTTGTGTTCACCCTGCGCACCGGCATCAAATCGTTGTAATCTTTGCGTAATGGCCCGCTCTATTCCTTGGTAGTAGCACAGCTCAAAGTGTAAGTGTTCACTCTCTTCTAACGCGCCCCAATAGCGCCCGTACAACGTACTGTTATCTTGCAAATATAAACTGGCTGCAATAAATGCACTGTTTTCTTCACCGTTGTCGCCTCGGTATGCGCAGCATAGCGTGGTATTTTCTGGCAAATAAGCAAAGAGTAGAGTGAAAAATTGCTGGGTTAGGTAACCGTTATGCCCCGAGCGTTTGCGGTAGGTACGGCAATAGCAAAGGTAAAATTGATAAATTACGTCAGGCGTTATTTGTTCTTTGTTAAGCCACCGGACTTGAATATCCGACTTGCGGATCTGTGCACGCTCTTTTTTTATCATTTTGCGCTTTCGCGCTTTCATGGTATTTAAAAATGCGTCGAAGCTGTCGTAATCCTGATTGTGCCAATGAAACTGAACGCCGAGGCGTTCTATCAGGCGGCTATTGGGCCAGCTTTGCTCAAGCAGTTCAAAGTTGATATGGATGCCAGACCAGCTATTCGCCTGTGCAGCTTCTTGGAGTACATCTAGAATATACTGATGCAGCGCGTTTGAGTGAGATTGGCTGAGTAACCTAGCGCCCACAACAGGGGTAAAGGGGACCGCACATATCCATTTCGGGTAATAGTCGAGGTTGTGGCGTTCGTAAGCTTCTGCCCAAGCCCAGTCAAATACATATTCACCATAGGAGTGGCTTTTGATATAGCCCGGCAAGATGGCGATAGGCTGCTGTTGATGTTTGTAGTAAACCACTAAATGGTGAGGCTGCCAACCTGTGTGACCCCCTACGGAATGACTGTGTTCTAAAGCACTGAGCCACTCATAACTCGTAAACAGTGTGTCGCCCGCTAATTGTTGCCATTCGGGTTTTGGCACTTTAGATACGGCATCAACAAACCGATGTTCAAATGCTTGATTATTTAACATGGGTATCCAAAAAAGCGAACAATTGGGCCATCATACCAGTGTAATCAGGGTTAAAAGTGACACGCGCGAGTGGTTTATAAGTCGCTTTGTTCTGTGCGTGATGCTCACCAAAGGTGATGTTTTTAGCGGCTTTACATGCGCTGTAGGCATCGTCATCTTCAAAGTAGCTGCCGCAGTGGCGATAATGTCCTTGTTTGCCGTAATAAGGGTGTTCGGGTGGTAACAGTAAGCCCACATGGGACATATCTACGACCTCCGCTAATTGGCTGACTTGCGTCACAGCGATGCTGTCACTCACCGCTACCTGATTGTTAGCGTAGAGTCTGAGCGCTATCTCGGCGCGGTGTTTTTCAGCCCAACGACCGAGTAACTTCAGCGTGGCTTGACTATCGATGGTGGCGTCGACATCACTCAAAATGGTCAGTATAGGTAAATCCGAGGGAACCTCAGTATTCATCATTTTGATCATAACATTATGCACTAGCGCAGCCGCAGCCAACGGAAAAGATTCATATTTGGCAAAATCTAAGTCTGCGTCTTTATCTAGCCAGTCCATAAACGGCACCCAATCGACCCACTGTGCGAGCCAACTTTTTTTATTATGAGACTCGGTTGCAGGGGCAACCAATACGATAGCACCGAGGTTTTCAGGCCGTGACTTCGCAACTTCGATGGTGGTGAGTGCCGCGCCTGTTGAAAAGCCCATGATGGCAAATTGCTTAAAGTCAGCTGCTGTGCGTCTGATGGCATACTCGACATGTTGCTGCCAATCTCGATTGCTGACGTGGCGCAGATCGTCAGCCGCTGTTCCATGTCCAGGCAAGAGCAATGTTCTTACGCTGAAGCCTTGTCTATACAAGTCATTTGCCACAGCACTGAATATGTAGGGTGAGTCGGTGAGGCCGTGAATGAGCAATATGGCTTTGTCGTTATTGGCCTGTTTGAGTTGATAAGGTGCAATGTGATCGACCACTTTAGCTGATTGGGTAAGTGCTAGATGCGGCAGTGGGCAAGGTAATTGCGCGCGTTTATTGCGGGCCTCAATCAAGGATCTGGTTTGTACAATATACTGCTCAAAGGTCAAGCTATCGTTCACCGTGATGGCTGCACTTCCAGCGTCCTTGGCGACACGAAACTCACCTGATTGCTTGCCGTCGATAAACCGTTGGTGATTAGTTGGCAATGTCGTGCAATCCTGCGCAACGACATTTGTGGCAGCAAATAGAGAGATTAATCCGATGAATTTTTTGAGCATAATTTTGCGTAGTGATCTAAACATGTACCTAGCTTATCGCGATCAAGGGGTTTTGCAAGGTGACTATTAAAGCCGATTGCAATCGCATAGGCTTTATCCTCTGGCATCACATCGGCGGTCAGCGCCACGATAGGTAAGGTGCTTTGGTCATAAGTTTGGCGTAATGTTGAAGTCGCTTGATAACCGTCAAGCACTGGCATTTGGCAATCCATTAAGACCAGATCAAAGGCTCCCTTTTGTAGTTGAGCGATAGCTTGTTGGCCGTTCGTCACCAATTGATAGGTGACACCAAATGATTCCAGCATAGATTTGATCACAATTTGATTCACCGGATTATCTTCAGCGACTAAAATGTTGAGCTTGCTGATCAGCGCCAAATCATATTGCTGTGTTTGCTCATTTGAGGCATCACCAAATGGACAGCGCAGACTAAAGCAAAACTGACTGCCGACATTGGGTGTACTTTCAACGGTGAGATTACCCGACATTAAATCGCTTAGCTCTTTGCATATTGCCAGCCCCAGCCCAGTTCCGCCATAGCGTCGAGAGGTTGAGCTGTCCGCTTGGGAGAAGGGGGCAAAAATATCTTGTAACTGAGTCGCTGCAATGCCTATTCCGGTATCTGCCACTGTAAACTGGACACGGTAATCTGCCGCACTTTCGGATATTTCACAGTGCAAAGAGACCTGCCCTGATTCCGTGAATTTAACGGCGTTACTGCATAGGTTGATAAGAATTTGCTCAACTCTTAATTCGTCTCCTTTTAACCACAGTGCATGTTCTACATTGGTATGCAGTTTCCAGCTTAGGCCTTTTTCAGATGCACTGGCGGCAAAAAGACTGTCCAATCTCTTGAGTAACGCTTGCAGATTAAAGCTGTGATGCTCAATTTGCAGCTTATTTGACTCAATCTTGGTGATGTCGAGAATATCATTGACCAGCCCGAGCAGTGTTTTGGCTGCCATATTGATGTTGCTGACATAGCCTTGAAGTACACTCAGAGACTCCGTGGTGCGAGTCAGTGATGCAAACCCGATGACAGCATTGAGTGGTGTGCGGATCTCATGACTCATATTTGCAAGAAAGCGGCTTTTTGCTTGGTTTGCTTGTTGTGCATCTTGTAAAGCAAGGTTTAGTGACTCCGTGCGCTGCGCAACCAAGTGATTGAGCGCATTATTCTGATAATTGTAAAGCAAAACGATAAAGGTGATCAGCGCACAAATACTGAGCTGTAGGGTCAATAGCCAGACAGTTTGCTGATGGTTTAGTTCACTGATATAGCTGTCTTTTATTGCTAAAGTGAGTCGCCAAGTTTGCCCTGCAAAGTGAATTTGGGTGGAGTAGTGTGTATTGGCATTATAAGGCCGCTCTGTGGCGTCGTGATTGCTGTAAAAAGGGGTATCACGATTACCGTCATAAAACGCCAAGTCGTAGTGATTGGCGTGTGTTGTTTTTAATACCGAATTTAACAGCACGTCAGTTTGTACTACACCAATTGCATACCCTGTAATATCAGCATGGCTACCTTGTTGCTGGATACTTTGCTCAAAAACAGGTGAGAACAACACATATGCAGATTTTGCGGGTGTGGTTTGAATGAGTTTTACAATATTGGTGGCACGGGGTTGTAAAATAATCTCCGGGTCTTCAAGAGCTAACTTGCGGTTAGCGCGTGAATAAATATTAAACCCCAAAGAAGTGAAGTTTTCAGCCTGAGGTGACACATATTTCACGACGACCAAAGGGTCGTTGGGAGATAGCGGTGTTCCTTGAATCTTGACCTCATTACGGTACAACTGATTGAGTTCGGCTTGCAGTTGCGGTGCGTGTG
The DNA here is from genome assembly GCF_001696455.1 of Pseudoalteromonas luteoviolacea. Lineage (GTDB taxonomy): Bacteria > Pseudomonadota > Gammaproteobacteria > Enterobacterales > Alteromonadaceae > Pseudoalteromonas > Pseudoalteromonas luteoviolacea_C. The sequence goes on along the minus strand of NZ_MAUJ01000009.1, from coordinate 66,003 downwards.
ATTGGGGTGATCTTTGCCCCCAAGAAAGCGCAAATAAGAATGAGTAGCGCTGTCTTTGTTGCTCTGCGATTTGATTAAATTGAGTAAGGTCAAACTCGGGCAAAGACTGTAGTTTGGCTGCCATCCCCTGCACGGCCAGCATGCTGAGGTTAACATGGCGCAGCACCAAATTTTCGATGATATTGATTTCGCGCTGAGCTTCACGCTGAGCGGCATTTAAATTGCCGAGGTTGTATAAGTATGTTGTCGCCGTTACAGACATAAATAAAATAGCACATGTCGCAAGCATAATTCTTTTATGCTGATATGGCCGTTTGGCAAAGACACTGATGTTAAGCAGCATCAGTAAAAGCGGTGTAAAGATTAGAATGCCGAGGCTATCTCCCAGCCACCACGCGATAACATTTTGCCAGTGTTGTGAAAAAGCATACTGTGGGTTAAAGAGGCTGAGTGACAGCATGCCAATATTGGCCGAAACAAGATTGACGCCTATACCAATCAGCAACACGTAATAGGCAATGTATTTTCTAGAGCGCATGAGGAGTGGATCACCGAGCCATAAGCGCATTAAATACCCGCCAATTAAGCCCTGTAACACCGCACCGATTGCCACAATCACAACTTGTAAAATGTCACTGTAGTGATGCAGCGGTGACTGAAAACCAAAATAAGTGGTCCAATTGAATAGTACAGATGCACAGAATATCGCTGGCGCAAATCGCCACCCCCATAAAAAGCATCCGACTAAAGCGATGCCTGCGGGCAGCCAGATCGGCAATACTTGATTTTGAAAAGCAAACAGCGTGAAGAGCTTACCAAATCCAAAGTAGCCCAGGGTGAGGAGTACGTATGCGGCTATATTATAGATTGGTGAGCGAAACTGAACTTGCATGAATTAATTGCCCTTGTGGGTCATAGCGGCACTCCACGTTTATTGAAGGTCTGCTTTAAAACGATGGTTGATTCTACCGCGGCAATATACTCTAAATTAGCAAGGCTATGCTTTACAAAGTGTTCGTAACTTGGCAAATCAGCCGCAATGATTTCAAGTAAATAATCATGGCTACCAGAGACAACGGAGCAACTTCGCACTTCTTTTAATGCATCCACATGCTGTTCAAAGCTTTCGGCTGCCTGCACTGAATTTTTGGTTAGGCGAATAAACGCATACACTAAAACTGAATAGCCAACCGCCTGCGGTGAGATATCTGCATGATACCCCAAAATAACCCCATCTTGTTGGAGTTTTTTGACACGCCTTAAGCAGGGAGTATCTGACAGGCTGGCTTGTTCTGCCAGTGCAGCGTTGCTCAATCGCGCATTATTTTGTAATGCGTTTAGTAAAATACGATCTTTGTTATCGATATCAGGCATATTAGTTAGATCTGCTAAATTTTGTATTAAAAAATAAGTTATTCACTCATTTAGTTTAACGATTACCAGATAATTGGCAAATATCCCTCCGCTATTTTTGTTAGCCTGTCAATGATGTAATTTTTAGGATTTTGACAATGACGCAACTAACAAAAGATTTTGATATCTGGATAAGAAATGATTTTGTCGAACTCAATGATAAGCTTGAAGCGGTTTACCGTGCTCAATCTGATCGCGCTAATGTAGAAGGCGTGGGTGAAGAACTTAAAAAGCAACTTTTAAAGCAAGGCGAACAGCATATAGAAGCACTCCTAGCTGAAGGGAACACCGACGAAGGCTTTGACAACGCATTTGATTTACTGGGGAATGTGGGCTTGTATATGGCCGCCTGTCGTCGTCACGAAATAACGGAACCGAGTCGAGAGCGCTACTCTCCACTGAAGGCCGCATCGGCGTTAGCCATGCATATTGGGTCTTCCATTGGGGTTACTCCGAGGTTTGCAACCGCTCATTTGACTACACACAACACCGCAATCAATGGGGTTTATAAGCGTTTTACCAGTGATCCTGCTGAACAACTATTTGTCGACTACAATACGCGAGGCATTTTAGCCTATAAACGTGCAGCGGAAGCATTACTTAAAATTCAACCGCTAGGTATTTCTCATCCAATGACCCCCGTGCTGTTTGAAGAAGTGAAGCGTGCATTACTTGATGTTATCGCGTCAAATCAAACCCTGTTCAAGGAGCTGGATACGGAGTCTTTCTTTTATGTTGTGCGGCCTTATTACAAGCCGTACCGAGTTGGCAAGGAAGTTTATCGCGGGGCGAATGCGGGCGATTTTGCAGGCATTAATGTCATCGATCTGATGCTCGGTTTATGTCGTGCCAATGACGTAGATTATGCCCAGATCTTGGTCGAAAAATTGTTGTATATGATGCCTGAAGATCAGGCGACATTGCGTGAATGTATGCGTTTACCGAATTTAATGGATGCATTTTTAGAAGCGCAAACGTGTCGTGATCAAGCATGGTATCAGCAGGCATTAAAAGCATTTTTGCAAGCGTGTAAACTTCATGGTGACACCGCAATTCAACATCATAACCAGTTGGTGGAAAAATATATTTGTCACCCCGCAAAATACATGGAGCGTAGTCATTTAGACAAAGTGACAGCGAGTGGGCCGCCGTTGGAAGTGTTACTAAAGCAATTGGAAACGTTAAGAGATAAGCGTGCGGCAGCGAAACGGAGTGACTTGGAGACGCGTTTTTCAGATATTCAGCAGCTCAGAAGTACACTCAAAGAAGGAAGTCTCAATGCAAGCTAATGACTTTTACTTGCCTTCGCAAGATTATTTACTAAGCCACTCTGTGGGGCGCATGCTAAAAAGTGCACAAGATGATTTTAACAATCAGTTTATGGCGCCATGGCAGCAGCTTAATCAAGAACCCTGGCAGCAGTGGCTTGAGGGCATTGAGCGATTCAGGCTAGCGCTTGCGAAGTTACTCGGTGGCAGAGCCGGTGAGTTTTGCCCACAAACTAATTTGTCGAGTGGGTTAACCAAGTGGTTAATGAGCGTACCAGACTTTCAACAAAGAAAAGTAAAGGTGCTGTTGAGCGAGCATGACTTTCCAAGTATGGGGTTTGTACTACAGCAGGCACTACAAGATGCTGAACTGACTTTCATACCCGACTCAGAAGACATGAGCTGTTTAGATACTTGGCAGCAGCACTTGAGCGCTGAATATGATTTAGTGTTTGTCAGTCATGTGTACTCTAATACTGGTCAGCAAGCGCCTGTAAGCGAAGTCATCTCCTGTGCTAAGCAGCACAGTGCCCGTGTCGTGGTCGATATTGCGCAATCTGCGGGTATCTTGCCGATTGATTTACATGCGTGGCAGGCAGATTGCGTGGTGGGCTCCAGTGTTAAATGGTTGTGTGGTGGCCCAGGCGCTGGCTATTTGTGGGTTAACCCACAGAGAGTGTCTGAGTGTAAGCCAAAAGATGTGGGGTGGTTCTCTCATCAAAACCCATTTGAATTTGATATCCATCACTTCGCGCCACATGATACGGTGTTGCGCTTTTGGGGCGGCACACCATCGGTTGCCCCTTATATTTTGGCAGGACATAGTATCGACGCATTTGCCCAAATGGGAAGTGAAAAAGTACGGGCGCATAACTTAGGCTTGCTAGAGAACATTTGGCAGGCATTATCGCCTTGGTGCATGTCGCCACAAGAGTCATCAAGATGTTCAGGGACTGCCATTATCCATCCGGGCAAGCAGCTAGAAGCCTGTGCTCAAGCTTTGAAAGCGCAAGGGGTGGCCATTGATGTCAGAAAATACGGCATACGTGTGTCGCCACACATTTACAATAATCATGAGCAAGTGACGCGTTTTGTTGACACTGTGCAGCGTTTCGTCGATTAGCGGACTATTTAGCCAAACCCAATGCGCGCTTCGTTTTGGCCTTGACGGAACGCCAATGTGTGACGGGAATGCTAGGGGCTTGATTTTCCAGCTTCTCAAAATCTATATCTTGAAAGTCTATTTCACCTTGATGGGCTAAAATAATGGTATTGGGCTTAAGGTTTTTCACTAATGCTAATGAGCTTCGATATCGATTAGGGTAGAAAACGGGATAAGGGGGAATGAAAACCCCCCGTACTTTAACGAATAAATCGGCGACATAAATACAACTACGTGCTTGATGGTAAAGGGACAAATCTCGGTCAGTGTGGCCTGGGGTATGTCTTGCTTGCCAGTCCTCGAAGCCAGGTAGCAGCTCAGCATCCTCAAGGTAGTGATCTGCGCTTAACTTTCTCGAATACCAAATATTCTTCTTCGTTTTGTTTTTTCTGCCAGCAACCCACAGCGCTAAAATCATATCTGACCAATGCATCAATATGCCATCTAAGCCACTGTACCAATGTCCTGCAACTTTGGCTGCGGCGATTTTTGCGCCTGTTTTCGAGCGCAGAAGGTGAGCGCCGCCAGCATGATCCGGGTGCATATGGGTGACAACGACTAACTTCAAGTCAGTAATTGGTCTTGAAAGCGTATGCGTAATGTAATCGCACACCATATCCACATCCGCTCGACAGCATCCATCCAGAAGTAGAAGTTTGTCGGCGTATTCGACTAAATAAATTTGTTGGATGTAACCTTCAATAAAATGGATCTGCATACTTACACAAGCCAAAGTGATTTCATCTTATTATTGTTAACACATCTGACCAGTTGATTGAAAGAGAAAAGTACAGTAAAAAAAGATTGGTGTATGAAAGGGAATAAATAGGATGACAAAATTTAGGCATAAAAAAACCGTCCAATGGACGGTTTCTTCACAAAGAACTGGCGGAGGGGGAGGGATTCGAACCCTCGATAGGGCTACAAACCCTATACTCCCTTAGCAGGGGAGCGCCTTCAGCCACTCGGCCACCTCTCCGACGCAAAACTTTTAAAAATGGCGGAGAGATAGGGATTTGAACCCTAGATACGCTATTAACGTATGCCGGTTTTCAAGACCGGTGCTTTCAACCACTCAGCCATCTCTCCATGGGCAAAGATAATACTTATCGAATTGGGTGCTGTAAATAGTTTTTTAATCGTTTGCTGAAAAAACACACAAAAAACCGAAGTTATTGAATTTTTTGCCCGAAATTTGTACTTTGAAGGAGTATTTACGGGAAATTTTTAGGGTGAGCAGCGCTTTGACGCGAAAAATGTGGCATCAATAGATAATGCCACATAGAGGAATTAACAGATTTACTTATGCATGACCACATAATTTAGCTGCAAAGATCGGCCAATTTTACTCAACCACTGCATCCACTGAACGCGTGGCGCTTGGATAGTGTTTAAAGTTGGGTTTGTTGTGGTTTGCGTGTTGCTGCACGCAGCAGCTGTATTAAGCATATCTGTGTCTCCTACGATGACTATTGATTGGTTACATGGTTATTTTGCATTCACTTTGGACAAATTTAAAACGATAAAAATTGCGGTTGTCGCATTAGAAAAACTAATGAATATTTCTTTTTTTTTATGATGTAATTTTAAGGTTTGAATAACTATTCATTTAATTTTTTCAGTTTATTGAGGTTTTATAGGGTTTTAATATTATATGTGAATAGTTATTCAGATAATTTTATTTTGGGAGTTATGTTGTTTGTTAGTGATTTATAGGCCGCAGCAGGGGAAGACGTTTTCAGCACACTCAAACTGGTTAAAGGCACAGGCAAAAGTCCATGCAATACAGCTGTATTGGTATGAGACATGTGGTCATTTTGAAACGGATCTTGAACGGATAAAAGGCCTTATTCCTAATTACACTCAGATAATCGTACTGGGAGGAGATGGCACCCTTAATTTGGCTGCAAATGCCATTGGGGGAACTCAAGTTGTATTATCTTTGTTGCCTTGTGGCACTGGCAATGATTTTAGTCGCCAGTTTGGCTATTCCATGCAGCAGTGGCGAAATACGATATTTGCAGGCAAAGTGCGCAGTGTTGACGTTGGTCTGATTGGAAACCGTTACTTTATTAACATGGCAGGTGTCGGTTTCAATGCGGAAGTCGTATCAGCTATGGGTGGCAAGAAGCCTTTTGGCAAGCTGAGCTATACTATCGCAGGCATTATGAAGCTGGCTTCATACCGAGGCACACCAATCGAATTCGAATATGGGCAGCGAGCCACCATGATGTGTCTGTTTAGCAATGGACGTCATTTTGCCGCGGGCTTAACACCAGCCCCAGATGCGCAACTCGACGATGGGGTGTTACAAGTGATCACTATCCCAGCTGTTGTTTGGTATAAACGACTATGGTGTTTTGCGCTGATGTTGTTTGGGCAGCATACTCGATTGCCTTGGGTGAGTGTCAGGCGGTGCCAACAACTTGAAATTAAAACGTCTGGTTTAGCAATTGAAGCGGATGGAGATTTGATTGCAACAACACCTGCTCTGATCAAATGCAAAGCGGCGCTGTTGCAATTTAAAGTGCTTAATTAATATTGGCTGCGTGTGGTACTGGGCGTCGCATGAATTTGGCAATGACTTTTTTTGGCATCAATACCAATAAGTTGCCAAAGCAAATCAACCCAAAGCCAACAAATGTATTTAGCTGCCAAGTAAAGCCTTCAAACCAGGTACTCAGTAATACAGCAACGACAGGGAACAGAACAATAATGTAACTTGCGCGTTCGGGGCCAATATTTTTGAGTAATGAAAAGTAACAAGCAAAGGCGATCACGGTGCCAAAAATTGCAAGGTAAAATAAAGACACCCAATAACTCGTATCTGCTTGAATTAAAAAGGACTGTGGGCTGAATAGGACGTACAGACCAAGTAATATGCTGCTGTATAGCATGCCCCACGCGTTGCCTTCTAACACACCGATTGCACGGTTGGAGTTACGAATACTAACCATGTTACCCAAAGAGGCGATGAAGGTGCCTGACAACGCCAATACGAGTCCAACAAAGGTCGCAGAAGAAAAACTGGCAGCGCTGAGGTCTTGCCAAAATAAAGCGATAATGCCTGTGACACCTAATAGCGCGCCAAAATAGGTTTTCAGTGCGATAGGCTTTGCAAAAAATAGCCGAGTATTCAGTATGTTTAAAACCAGCATAAATGAAAATGCAATGGAGGCCATAGCCGAAGTGAGACTGCCCTGTGCCCAATATAACAGTAAGTAGTTAAGACCAAAGTTACCCATGGCTAACAAGATAAAAAAGCCATGATCTACCAGTGTAAATTGCAGCATTGGCAGCTTACGCCACAGTACAAAACCCCACATACAAAGTGCTGAAATCGCAAAACGGTAAAAGAGTGAGACAACCTCATTAACTTGGCCAAGTTGAAATTCGATTGCCAGCCATGTAGAGCCCCAGATCAGAACTGTAATGATATATAACAGCCAATTTTTCATTGTCGTTCCCTTTGATATAACTTGATTATTGCATCGAGTTGCAGTTTACTCCGTTACTCTGTGTATAATAGATACAGAAAAAAGGTTTTTTGACCTATACAGATGGCGAGCGGGAGAAATCGATGCATCATGGCCAATTCCTTTACCAACAGGTAATTGATGTGATCAATGAGATGATTACGAATGAGTTACTGAGTCCAGGTACTAAGTTGCCGTCATTGCGTAAGTTGGCGCAACAATTGTCGGTGAGCATTCCGACGGTAAAGCAGGCCTATTATCAGCTGGAAGCGCAAGGGCGCATATACTCGAAGGAAAAATCAGGATATTTTCTGAGCGATTGTGAGAAAAGTGCGCTGCCCAAGCGCTGCAAATTGCCTGTCAAACCAACAGAGGTTAATAAGCAATCTTTGATTGAACAGGTTTATGAGGGAATACATTCGCCTCACAGTGCACCTTTTGGTATCGCTAACCCTGTCTCTGTTATGAGCAATGAACACGTGCTGGCAAAAATGATGCGACAGGCATTAAAGCAAGCGGGTAGCCAAATTTTAGAATATGGTGCGATGGATGGCTTAGAGCGGTTAAAGCGTCAAATTGCACAACGATATTTACAGATGGGCCTTGCCATTTCCATGGATGATATTGTGATCACCAACGGTGCACAAGAGGCGTTGGCCATAGCATTGCAGTGCGTTACCAAACCTGGTGAAGTCGTTGCGATTGAATCACCTTGCTATTTCGGCATCATCGAACTTATCGAAAATTTAGGTCTGCGTGCCCTCGAGATCCCGGTTTGTCCAGACGATGGTCTGTGGTTAGAAGATCTAGAAAAGGCCCTCAACGAGCATGATGTAAGTGCTTGTATATGCTCAACAAGTATCAATAATCCACTTGGGAGTGTTATGCCTGAGAGCAGGCGAAAAGCACTGTTAGAGATACTGGTGTCTAAAAACGTGACACTGATTGAAGATGACGTTTATGGCGACCTGCACTTTTCTAAATATCGCGGAAAACCGGCGCAATATTATGCTGCTGCTGGGCAGGTGATCACGTGTGACTCCTTTTCGAAAACGGCTGCACCCAGCTACCGTGTCGGGTGGATGGTCGCGCCGGGCTTTGTGGCGCGCGCTCGACGTATCAAGCGCGCTTTGAGTTGCTCTTCTTCTTTGATTAATCAGTGGGTGTTGGCCGACTATTTGGCATCAGGAGATTATGAGCGCCACTTACGAAAATTAAGACTGCGCTTGATGGACAATAAACAGAAAATGCTCAGCTGTATTCGTCAATTTTTCCCATCGGATGTACGTGTTAGCGATCCGGGTGGCGGTTGTGTGGTTTGGCTTGAATTGGGCACTGGTTTTGACGGTGGAAAATTATTCTCTCTTGCTATGGCGCAGGGGGTGAGTGTAACGCCAGGGCAGTTATTTAGTGCCTCTGAGCGCTTTCAAAATTGCATTCGAATGAGTTATGGATTGCCTTGGGATGAACACGTGGAAGCGCATTTGAAAAAGCTCGGTCAGCTCATTGCGCAAATGAAAAGTGGTGAGTAATAACGACGAGCTCACCACTGATTTGGTTGGAAATCTTGCTATTGTGCTGTAACGCGCATGAGGCTATAGCTGGATAACGCCGGGATAGCATGAGATAAAGCAGTTTCTTGTTCAGCAATGTGTGCAAAGTTATCGCACATTGATTCTGCTTGCTGTTCTAAATGCTCAGCTTGGGCTGAGACTTTTTCTTCTATTTGCTTACCCATGTTTTCCATACGCTGTTCAAAAGCTTGCATGTTGCCATTCGAGTTGTTCATTTCAGAACCAATCGTGACAAGCAAAGAGCCAATGGACTCAAACATCGCGCTTTTTACGGCTTTTTCAATACGTTCCTCAAACTGATTTTCAAAGTTTTCACTGAAGTCATTAAACGCTTGCTCCCCCATCACAAAACTGCCTTGTTGATAAAATGTAGCGTGGACTTCTTGATTGATTTCTTCAAGCATTGAAGAGAGTTTCTCTAATCCATTTAAATCAAATGCAATTGCCACTTCATTGAGCGCTACCTCGGCTAAGTCGACGGCATCCGTTGCCATCTCAGCGACTTTTGGCAATTCGACTCGCAGCGTATCCGCATAATGCGTGAGTGCGCGCTGCTGCTGTTCAGAAACATCGACTTGTTGGCCATTGATAAAGGTTTGACCGTCAGCATCAATGGTAAGCCTTTGTGAATTGGCTGTGGTAATCGCCACTTCCGTAGGTGTAATCGCGACATTATTTTGAAATTCAATCTGACAATTGTCGCTAGAGAATGAAATATGATTGTCGTTATGTGCCAGTACAGGGGCAGAGGATAAAATGGCAGTCAATAGTAGTGCTTGTTTCATTGTGGAGTCCTTATGCATTGATGATAGATAAGGAAATTCAATTTCGATGCCAATCTTATTATTTTATTAAAATCAGTGGCTTAATGTTTTTTAATGCATTTTGTATGGATATGTAGTTTATAAATTGCCCACTAGTTGGTGGAGTTGGCTAATAATTAGCTTAATTAGTTTTTTAAATCGTTACGATAAAAATCATTCACTGTAAAAGTGGCCTATTTAAGACTAAATAACCTTATGTGTGATAGTGCGCCGATGAGATGGAATTTGCACTGAGTGTGCCATTGTGTGCATAGAGTCAATTGAGTTATCAGCTTTGAATAAGCTGGCATAGGTTAGTTGAATAGGAGTCAATCATGGGTAAAACATATTCCTATGATCCTTTGGACGAAGAATACCAAGATGAGTTTGGTGGCTTAAACGATAAAGATACCAACAGGCAGCGGCAGGAGGTGCGTAAAAAACTGGATGATTATCTAGAGCAAAAACGCTTGAGGCGGAACTTGGGTGAAGATGACTTTGACTACTTTGATGAGTAATGGTTGTTAAAACATGACAAAGAGAGAAAAAGGAATAGACTTTTTACTCTCTTGTTTACGTATACACGCATCTGCTGATGCGGCATCTTTGTGTTTTCACTAGTCTTTGAATGACTTGTGGCAGTCTTTGCAGCCTTTAGCCCAATTTCTGAATGCTTTGGCTATTACTTTCTTGTCGCCTGACTTAGATGCTTGTGCTAATGCATCTGCGTATTTGGCAAAGTCGGCTGCTTTTTTATCAAATGTTGTTTTATCACTCCAAACGGCAGGTAATGCGCTGGTATCACCTTGGTTTGAGCCCGGGATAAATGCCTCCCAAGGCATTTTTGAAAGCTGAGCTGCGTTATGAGCGCGCTCTTCAAACCGTTTTGCATCAAAAGGGATTTTGCCTTTCAACATGTCACCCATATCACCAATTTGGTAACGAATTAATTGAAAGCTGGCTTTGCGGTACTCAATTGCATCTTCGCTGTTTTCAAACATTGAACTGGCAGCTTGGCTATTGAAGCTGAGCCCTACTAATAGACCCAATAATGTTAATGAACTTTTCATATGTGCCCCTAAATAAATAATTCCACATCTTTTTAAGGGTTTCTCTCTCAATTAGCAAGGAGAATGAGGTTAATAGATGGTAAGCAATTGCTGTATAAAATTTGATTTGTTGCTAAAACACTTCCTGATGGTGAGGTTTGTTTACAGGAAATTTATTTCGCATTCATTTACTTTCTTTTACATTGCATTTTATTCATAAAAAACAGGTGTTTATATATTTATGAAAAGTTAAATTGCAATATTTGTAACTTAATTGTATTTCTATTATTGCAATTAACCATGTAGTCACATTATATTGATGATTGATTCTACTCTCTAAATATAAATAAACACCAAATTAAACAACAAGTCCTAGGGGAAACTATGGCCAAGTATTCATTTAAAGCGACAGCGGTAGCTATGGCTGTCTCAGGTGCTCTTACAGCAGCGTCAGTAAGTGCTGCATCACTAGAGACCAATACAACTCGTTTAGCTAATACAGTAGTAGCAGAAGTAGACCAAGCTGCTCTTAAAGAAAACCGTGCAGAAGCATTTCTAGTTGTTCTTAAGCAAGACACTGCTGCAGACCTAATGGTACGCGGTAACTACTCATCTAGCGACGCGCGCGCAACATATGCTTCTATCGAAGCTGCACAACAAGACGTAACTGAGCAACTAGTTGAACAAATTGCAGATGTTAAGGTTGTTGGTTCAACTAAAATCTTAGCGTCAACACTAATCGTTGAAGCATCTGAAGAAGCACTAGCGCAAATCAAGAAAAACAAAAATGTAGAGCGTGTTCTTCCTCTTCGTGATTATGAGTTGCACGTAGCTGATGCAAACGAGTACATCAAAGCAGCGCCAGTTAACTTGGCAGGTTACACTGGTAAAGGTCAAAAAGTAGCGGTACTTGATACTGGTATTGATTACACACACAAAGTGTTCGGCGGTGCAGGCACTAAAGAGGCGTACGAAGAAGCGCAGTCTGATCCAAGAGCGGTAACTTGGCCACAGGGTCAAGTAGTTGGTGGTTACGACCACATGCGTGATGATCCAGATCCAATTGAAAGCGATCCTAACTTCCCTGATCCAACTAGCCCAGATGACGGTGCTTCTTCGCACGGTACTTCTGTATCTCACTCTGTAACCGGTATTGCTCCAGATGTTGAACTATATGTTTACTCTGTGTGTGGCGGTGGTTGTCCGTTTGCAGCACAGCTAGGTGCACTTGAAGATGCAATGGATCCAAATGGAGACGGCGATATCAGCGATCGTGTTGACGTAATCAACATGTCACTAGGTGGTGAATTCGGTTCTACTGAAACGTCTGCTATCGATGGTACTCAATACCTTATTCATAAACTAGTTAAGCTAGGTACAAACGTTGTTATCTCTGCAGGTAACGATGGTAACCACCCATTCCGTATCGGTGGTCCAAGTACGACACCTAACGCATTATCTGTAGGCGCAATGGGTCACCCAACTATCAATGACTTATTCGCTGTTGGTACAGTAGATGGTAACCGTGTTGAAGTGGGTACAGCTGGCTTTGGTCCACAAGACCCGTTCTCATTCTCTAACGAAGACACAGAGCTTGTATACCCAGATGCAAACCAAGATGGGTGTGCTGCATTTGGTGACGACGTTGACTTTACTGGTAAAGCAGTGCTAATCGACCGTGGTGCATGTGCATTCGTAACTAAAGCATTAAACGCGCAAGCGAAAGGTGCTAAGTACGTTATCATCGCAAACAACGTTGCTGGTGGTGCACCAGGTCTTGGTGGTACAAGTGATGAAGTAACTATCCCAACTATTTCTGTAACTCAGGATACAGGTACAGCAATTAAAGCAGTATTAGCTACATCGCAACAGCCTACATTTAACTTTGGTGTAGAATCACACTTAGCAATCGATACTGTTGCTGACTTCTCTTCACGTGGTCCTTCAATGGACGGCCTACTTAAGCCAGAAATCACAGCTCCTGGTGTAAATATTCAGGTTGCTGCGACGGGTACTCAAGACCAATTAGCAGGCGCTACAGGTACTTCATTCTCTGGTCCGATTACAGCAGGTGCGGTAGCACTAGTACGTGAAGCACGTCCTGAGCTATCTGCTGAAGAAGTTAAAGCTGTACTAATGAATACAGCAAACCTAAATGTCATCATGGAGCCTGCAACGCTAAATGCTAACGCAGAGCTAGCACCTATCAGTTTAATTGGTGCTGGTCTTGTTGACGTTGAAAAAGCAGTTGCTTCAGAAGCGGTTGCATGGGTTGAGCAAGAAAGATTTGACACAAATCAAGGTGCATTGTCATTTGGCTTTGATGTAGTTGAAGAAACAACGTCATACACTAAAACTGTAACCTTGAAAAACTTCTCATCAGAAGCGAAGACTTACGCGCTATCTAAAGTTGCACGTTTCGCAAACGATGACGCTACTGGTGCACTTAGCTGGGACTTCCCTGCTGAAGTTTCGGTACCAGCAGGTCAAGCGGTTGAGTTTGATGTAACAATTACTATCGACCCAAGCAAGCTACCTGAGTGGGATCTTCCTAACCCACAATCTGCAAATGACCTAGCAGCACGTGCAAGTGCACTAACTGTTTCTGAGTTTGATGGTGCGCTAGTATTCAATGATGCGTCAACGGACAGCGACCACGATTTACACTTAGTTTACCACGTGCTACCTAAAGCAAGCGAAGCGGTAACATTGAGCTACGACGATGCTGACCGTCTAATGGTAACTAACACTGGTTTCACTGAGATCAATGTCACTACGGACCAACTAGTTGCTTCTAATGACTCTGACTCAGGTGACAAGCCATTTGCGATTCAGGGCGTTACTTTCAACGTATTTGCAAATGATAACTGTAGCTCAGGCGCATTCTTTACAGGCTCAATCGTACTTGATGATGAGCTACTAATGCACCGTCAAGCTGGTTACCAGATGAACCTAGACATCAACAACGATGGTGTTTATGACTATGCTCTAGCGAACTACAACGATGTAGGCCGCAGTGCAGCAGTTATCGGCCGTGCACGTACAGTAAGTGGTCAGATTGTAGATGGTGCTCCTCAATGGGCATTCTTAACAGGTATGCTTCACGAAGGTGGTAGTAACACAATCACATTCACTGGTTGTTCAAACTTAATCGGTCTAGATACAACCAACCTAGGTCAAGAGATGCGTATTGAAGCATCTGTAGGTTACGATAACTATCAACTAGGTATCTCTACAGTGACTGATACATTAGCGGGTACGACTACATTTGCAACGTCTAACGCGCAGCTAGAAGACAAAGATGGCAACGCTATTACTACTCTAGCACCAGGTGCGGTTGCATATGTAAACTCTGCGTCTGCATTTGCTCTAGCAAGTAACGATGGTGTTGTAGAAGCTATCACAGCACAAGATCTAGCTGGCCCAACAGAGCCTGCGACAGTTGCTCCTAAAATTGTAGAAGCGATGTTTGACGTTGCTGAAAACACAGCTACAGGTACTGTATTTGGACAAATCGAGTTGGTTGAACAAGACCACACTGTTGCGGTTTCTGAATTCTTCGTACGTTCAAGCACACATGCTGGTATTTCAGTTTCTAAGTCTGGTGAGCTAGTAGTTGCTGATGGCGCATTACTAGATTACGAAGAAGCGTACATGGCAACACTATCAGTTGTTGCGATTGACGTGAAAGGTAACATCTCAAGCGAAGCTGAAATTTCAGTTAACATCACAAACGAAGTTGATACTGATGATGAGAAGCGTCCAGCAGTTGCTGAAGGCCAAGAGTTTGACGTAAAAGAAAACGTTGCAGCTGGTACAGAAGTTGGCATGCTTGAGTTCATGGACCAAGACAACAACGTTGCTTCATTCAAAGTTGATGGTTCTAGCGCATTTGCAATCGATGCTGAAGGTAAAATCACTGTTGCTGGTGAAGTTGACTTTGACCTAGGCGCGAAGCAAGAAGTAATGGTAACTGCGGTTGATGCGGATGGCCTTGAGTCAGAAGCGGTAACAGTTGTATTCAACGTTGAAGAAGATCAGCTTGAAGGCAAGCCAATGATTGATGAAGGTCAAAGCTTCAACATCGAAGAAAATAGCCCAGTAGGCACTGTAATTGGCACTATCGCATTCTCAGACTTCGATAACGACGTAACTGAGTTTGTAATCACTGGTACAACACTTGTGTCTGTCAATGCAGAAGGTCAACTTGCTGTTGCAGGTAACCTAGACTTCGAATTCGATCGTCAGTTCAGCTTCGACATCATGGCGAAAGACGCAAAAGGCAAGTACTCAGATAAAGTACGTGTTGAAATGCGCGTAATTGATGTTGCAGAAGACGATGGTGATGACGATTCAGGTTCACTAGCTTGGTTGACTCTACTAGCTGCACCATTTGCTGCACTACGTCGTCGCAAGCAAAAGTAATCTGCTAACCATTAGCAATCATAAATAGAAAACACCGGCATTAGCCGGTGTTTTTTTATGTTTAAATTTTGACGACGAGTAAATAGGTTTCAATTGAGCGTAAGACTCCCGCTGCTGGATGGGCGGTTTCGAACGGCGTCAAGCTTCAAGTTGTGCTTACTCTTACTGGTGGATGATAAAAGTTAGCCAATATCTTTAAAGATCATTCCGCGTCTCATACTCCTTGTGGCGAGCATGACTTCAGCAAGCAAAGAGATAAAAGCACCGATCAGTAATAACATTGCGGCAATAAAACAACTCGATACAGTGATACCCAACGGCCAGGTATAGAGGTGAGAGACGAATAACAAAACGACGACTGCACAGACCATGAGTGCACTTAATACACTCATGCTGAACGCGATATGGATACAGCGAGAGCGCTTCAACAGTGCACGCATTTCTTGAGTTAGCGTAAAGTGTAATGTTTCATCGGGGTTGGCGTTGAGCTTTCGGTCTAAGAGTCTTGCCCTGTCAGTGATCCGAGCTAATCGGTTAGAGAGCACCCCTAAAAAAGCCGCGATACCGGTAAGCAAAAAAACGGGGGCGACGGCCGTTTGAATGACCTTCGCCATCGTAAGTATATTGACGACATCTGAAGTTAGTTCCACGTTACTTGCTCGATAATATTTTCACTTTCTCCAATTAAAGTTTTAACCACACGGTTGTTTTCATCAAGTAGGATCAGTCGTGGGATGCCTTTATTGGCATATTGATTGTATATTTGCCTATCTTCATCTGCGATGAGCGGTACCGTAACACGATAGTTTTTTGCAAACTCGATAAGCGCATCGGGTTTTTCTTCTCTTCCGATAGCCAGTATGGTGAGGGTATCGTCATGGATTAACTCGGACGCATTTAATTCATTGAAGGTTCGCTTGGAGTCTGAACACCATGTTGCAAAAAGTATGATGAGTTTGTTGCCTGGTTTTTGAGATAAGTCAATTGAGCGACCAGAGACATCTTGAAAGTGAGTATGTTTAAAGGTCTCTCCATGACTGATATAGGTTTCATAGGTAGGGTTAGGCGTAGTGGATTCCGTCGTACCACATGCTGCAATAGATAGACAAAACGCCCCAATTGTTGCTGTGTTTATACATCTTTTTATCATTGTTACTGTCCTTATGTTAGGCTGGCCCTATTTAGGCGTATTTTCTGGCACAAGGCAAGCCTTGTCATGTGTTGTGGCTAGCGGACTTATCTTTATTTATGGTCTATTTGAGTATCTTTTTTAGTGCATTCATCTCTGCAACGTTATTACCAGCCTCATCTGAACTCTTGTTGTCAGGAATGGTGGCAAAGCAAATGGGCGCAATAGCCCCATTATGGCTCTTTGCAACACTGGGTAATGTACTCGGTAGCTGTGTGAATTATTATTTAGGCACACGCGTCGAAGTATTAAGTCATTATCGTTGGTTTCCGGTGTCGGAAAGGAGTTTGGCAAAGGCGCAAGTGCATTACCAAAAATATGGTCCATTGAGTTTACTATTCGCGTGGCTGCCCATCATAGGTGATCCGCTTACCTTGGTTGCGGGTGTCTTTAAAGTCCGTTTCAGTCTGTTTTTGCTGTTGGTTTCAGTGGGTAAAGGGTTGCGATATGCGCTCGTTATCGCTTTGGCAGTGGGCGTGTTTTAAGGCACGGCGTCTCATATTGCTAACGCCGTGCGGGGTAATTACTGGTTAAGTGCCTTTGTCCACTCTAATGTAAGAGACACAGAGTCCGCGAAACGCAGCGCATGGGGTTTATCTACACGGACCCGAGCAAAGGTGACGTCAGGGTGCTGGTGACACTGCTCTAAAATATCCGCGACCAATTTTTCTAGTAGTAAGAAGTGCCCATCCTCAACGAGTTTAATCACAGCTTTGGTAATTGTTTTGTAATTGAGTGCATGCTCCACTTCATCCTGTTGCAAGCATTCGGTATCAGCCGGGTAGTGGATCTCAATGTTGATAACCACATCTTGTTTTTTTTCACGTTCCTCTTCGTTAAAACCAATAAATGTTCTTAACCTGAGATTCGTAATGTTAATAATCGCGTTATGCATCATGGCATATCCTTGCAATTTAGCTGTGTTTTACAAGTTGTAAAAACTCATTTCTTGTCTTCGCATCTTCTCTGAAGTTGCCGAGCATCACTGAAGTGCGCATTTGCGAATTTTGCTTTTCAACACCTCGCATCATCATGCACATATGTTTTGCCTCGACAATGACACCGACACCTCTAGCGCCAGTGACTTCTTCGACCGCTTTCGCTATTTGGTGTGTCAACTGCTCTTGGATTTGGAATCGACGAGCATACATATCTACAATACGCGCAAACTTTGACAAGCCTAACACCTTACCATTTGGAATGTAAGCGATATGGCAGCGGCCAACAAAAGGCAGTAGGTGATGTTCGCACATTGAATACAGTTCAATATCTTGGATCAATACCATGTCATCTGCATCAGATGTAAACACGGCATTATTGGTAATTTCCGATAGAGTTTGCCTGTATCCTTGAGTGAGATATTCCATGGCTTTGGCAGCGCGTTTAGGTGTATCTAATAAACCTTCTCTATCGCAGTCTTCACCAACCGCGTTAATGATCTGTTTGTAACTGTTTTTTAATTCATCATGCATAATATGACTCGCAATTCTTTGATAGAGCAATTCGCAGCGGCGTGAGGCGCTGATATGCTCCAATATTTACTTTAAGTGTCTGCCGCCGTCGACGGCAAGTGTTCTACCTGTTATATAGCTGCTGTTTAACAAAAGCTCTATAGCTGAAATCACTTCCTGACATCCAGGCTCTATCCCCATCAATGATTTTTTGAGGGTTTTTTCTCTGTATGCAGCGTCATCGTGGTCGTTAAATATGATTAACGACGGCGCAATTGAGTTGACCTTGATCTGAGGGGCATATTTGGCAGCAAAAGAGCGGCTTAAATTATCGAGCGCGGCTTTACTGGCTGCATAGGCAATATGCTTTGGACTACCTTTTTCAGCGACATAGTCCGTGATATGAACAATGTCTGCACACTCATTGGATGCCTTTAACAAGGGAGCGAGTGCCATGTTCAGTAGGTAAGGTGTCTTAGCATGGATCTGCATCATGTTGTCAAATAGAGCGTGATGGTCAGGATTCAGTTTTTCGCAGTCCCAGCTAGAGGCGTTATGGATAATAGCTCTCAGCTGCGGGGAGTGCGCTTTTATTTGTGATACGAGATTGTCGATGGCTTGAGGGTTGTCAAAATCGACTTGAATACACTTCACACCTTGCGCTTCTAAGTTTGAAACTACGTCGTGCTTGGTCCGATACGTTATGATGACTGGGATGTCTTGGTCGATAAAATATTTTGTAATAGCAAGGCCGATGCGCTGTGCACCACCCGTGATTAAAATCGGGGCTTTCATGGTGTTTCCTTTGTGTAGTGGCACTGTTATTGTGGCCCTCACCCGCTTAGTGGTAAATCCAGCAGACGTGCTTTTCCAATCTCTCGTCTTCAATTGGCAGTTAAATACGAGTTAGAAAGACTTTGTGATCACTAAACTAGCATGAGTTTTCTGTGGCTGTACACAATTAGTGTTATTAAAGTGTTAATAACGATGTTAAGGTGAGCGCCCTTTGAACAATGCGTCGCAAAGTTCAAAGGCGATGGAGACGTTACTCTGCGTCATAAATGGTTGGGATAGGCTGACGCTTGTGCTGTGTGCGCTGATAAATTTCAATTAACTTACTTTCTACAGCCTCAGACACCGGCTTGCCCTCTAAAAAGTCGTCGATGTTGTCATAACTTAATCCCAGAGCATCTTCATCAGTTAACCCTGGTCTATCGCACTCTAGGTCGGCTGTCGGCACTTTATTAACCAGCTGTCCCGGTGCACCTAAATATGCAGCCACAGCTCTTACTTGGCGCTTAGACAAGCCAAATAAAGGCGCTAGATCGCAAGCGCCATCACCAAACTTGGTATAAAACCCTGTGATATTTTCAGCGCTATGGTCAGTACCCACAACCAGACCTTGGTTTAGTCCTGCAATTTCATATTGGGCAACCATACGTTGGCGAGCTTTCACATTCCCTTTGATAAAATCAACCTGAGCTTGCTGTGGTAATGGCAGCTTAGCATCTTTCATGGCCAGTAAGGCTTGCTCATGTAAAGCATCCGCCGCTGGCTTAATATTTACCGTAAGTCTTTGGCTTGGTTTAATAAAGTCCATTGCAAGTTGGGCTTCATCTTCATCTGCTTGCACGCCGTAAGGCAAACGCATCGCAATAAATTGATAGGTTTTCTCACTTTGTTGTTGATTTAATTCATCAACAGCAAGTTGGCAAAGGCGTCCACATGTCGATGAATCAACGCCACCACTAATACCGAGTACCAAACTGGTACAATGGGATAACAGTAAACGCTGTTTAATAAACTGCACGCGTCGTGTCACTTGTTCGGCAACATCAATCGTGGGTTGAACTTTCATTTCGGCAATAATTGCTTCGCGCATTGGAAATCCTCTGGCCTAATTTTATTTTATGTATTGCAGTTTAAATGATCCTAAAGTCTCGGAGCAATGGCGTTTTTCTAGATATATCGGTCAAAGCCCAAGATGTTGCTTAATTATGTTTAACTCAGCTTTTAACTGGTTAATTTCATCTAGCAAGGCAGTGAGTTCTTTTGGCTCATCTAATGGTTCTTGAGCATTTTGTTGCACTTCAGCATCACCAAACAAATGCTGATAACGGCTCTCACGTTTGCCGGGCTCTCTGGGTAATTTGACGACCAGCTCTTGTGCTTGTAACTCAGAAAGGGCTTGTTCGACTTCGGCAACATTACTAAACTCAGCGAGGCGACCACTACGCGTTCTCAATTCTCCGGGCGTTTGTGGACCACGCAAGAGCATTAAACAGACAATTGCGCGCTGCTGTTCATTCAATTGTAAGCTACTGAATTCGGTATTACAGAAGCGATGTGTATACTTTGACACTCGGCCTGAAAGGGCTTCGTCACACATCACTAGCCGACGACTTTTTAGTTGCTCAAGCCCATCAAGCACGTCAGCTTCGCTCAAGGACAAAACAGGTTCACGATTTGACTTTTGATTGCAGGCGTTGGTCAATGCATTAACCGATAAAGGGTATTGATCTGGGGTGGTTGTTTCTTTTTCTAGTAGGCACCCAATTAGCCTTTGTTCAATATGACTGAGTTTCATAGATTTCCTTTTTAATGCTTTATACAACTTGAAACACATATTTAGTGCGCAATGACTGAGCCAAAGAATGCCCTGAAAAGCGCAAAATGCATCCCCAAAATTAAACTTACTCTATGCTATTTATAGACATTTTCCTAGCGGTACTCGTCCATTCTCGCAGTGCTTTGGTCAATAGTTCAAAATTAATTGGCTTACTTAAATAGGCATCCATTCCGGCTTCGAGGCATTTTTCTTCATCTCCTTCCATGGCGTTCGCTGTTAGAGCAATGATCACTGAGTCTTGATGCAGTTCACCGCATACCCCTTTGCGAATTTCTCGTGTCGCGGTGTAACCGTCCATTTCGGGCATTTGGCAATCCATTAAAATCACATCATACACCGTCTCTGATGCTTCTAAACATGCCAATGCAAGTCGACCATTTGCAGCGCAGTCAACGTTTGCACCGAGTTTATTTAAGAAGCTTAACGCAACGGTTTGATTAATTTTATTGTCCTCAACCAATAGCACTCTACAGCCCAGTTTGACGTCTGCTTGGGCATGCAATTGAGTTGAGTCATTTTGTAGTAAAGCCAAGGCATTTGCAGGGGTGAGCGGTGCCAAAAGGGTATTGCTACTATTGAATTGCGGGTGGGCAGACAGTTCATCCAATGTATGGCATAAAATGGCATATTTAAGATTGTTTTTCTTGATCAAGTTCAGTAGCGCTTGCGAGTCCAGTTCTGAACTTTGTGTCAATATCGAAGCGGTAATGATAAAAGCTGGCTGAATATTATGTTGCGACTCGATAAAGTCGAGGGCCTCGGGCACTTGCACAAAGTGTTCTGTTGGGATCCGCCATGCATTCAGCATATGGCGTGCACTCAACTCGGTTTGCGGGTGCTGATCTATGATTATGAGGCAATTGCTGGCACTGTCGATGGCTTCAATGGGTTTGGCATTTTGCAGTTCGATGTAAAAAGTAAAGGTACTACCGACATCCAGTTTACTGTAAGCATGCAGCGCACCTCCCAGTAATTCACAAAGTTGCTTGGCGATGGTCAGGCCCAACCCGGTTCCACCAAACTTACGCGTGGTTGATAGGTCGGCTTGCGTAAATGACTCAAAGATTTTATCGAGTTGTGCTTTACTGATACCGATGCCAGTGTCTTCAACACTGCACCACAAACGTGTGCTTGAGTTGGTTTGTTCGGTATAACAAGTCAGCGTGATCTTACCGTTTTCAGTAAATTTAATGGCGTTACTGATTAAGTTATTCAGTACTTGTTTTAGGCGATGGGGATCCGTTTTTGCAAACTGACACTGCATGTTACGACTATCTAAAAACAGCTCGGTGTGCTGCTCAATCGCTTTGGGTGCAAATGCCGCGAAACAATCACTGATAATTTGTACGAGGTCAACTTCGACCAAGTCGACGGTCATTTTTCCTGCTTCAATTTTCGAAAAGTCTAAAATATCGTTGATGATGGTGAGCAATGACTCCGCGGAGCTTTGCGCAAGTCCAAGGTGGCGCTTTTGGCCATCATTTAAGTTTGAACTGGCTAGCACATCGAGCATGCCTAAAATTCCATTCATAGGTGTGCGAATTTCATGGCTCATGCTGGCAAGAAATGTGGCTTTTACTTTTGCAGATTGTTCAGCAAGCTCTTTATCCATGATCGCCTTATTTTGCGCCTGCTGCTGTTGTTGACTGCTATACAGGCTCGCGATCATGGCCGCAATGGCTTTGAGAAATCGTCGATCACTTTGTGTCCATTGAGGATAAGAGGCATTAAACTCCGCACTCAATACGCCAAAAATATTGTCCTTGAATAGAATGGGCATAAACACAATGGCATCAATTTCAAATGGCGATAGGTATTGCTCTGCAATTGATCGGGTGACTGCGTGGCTGGTTGCGGCCCATGCCTCAACGGGACTTTTCTCTAATAGGGCATTAAATAAAGCCGATTGCGAGGCTTTTCGCCAAGGTGGAAAGTGTTGTAGCCGATCCTTTTTGGTGTTACTAAAACACACTGGGTACAAATGTGTTTGTTCATGATTAAACAGCCATATGCTGGCTCTGTTGGCATTTACCCCTTGGCAGACAATATCTATACAGAGTTCTTGAGCGCGATCTAAGTGGTTGTTTAGGATTGCTTCATGTGTACTCAGTTGTGCCAGTAATTCATTGTTCTTGGCAACTTTTTCATGTTCAACTTCCATGGTTTTACGGTCATGAATGTTTTGGATTGAACCAAAAACTTCCAACGTTTTAGCGCCCACTCTTTTGGTTTGAGCTTTTATTAATACCCAGCAAGGAGGTTTACCTTTAGGGACTATTAAAAACTCTCCTTCAAACGGCATGCCTTTTTTGATTGTTTTGCCCATTTCGTCTTGAAACTTTTTCCGTTGTGCGCCTTCTTTAAAAAACTCAGTGCTTCCCATCCAAGAGGGTTGATAGTGTTGGGGCACATTGAAAATTTGCTGAGTGACGGTAGACCAGCTAATTTTGTGATTGTCTAAATCGACAGACCAAGCCCCGACCTGTGCAAGTGATCCCATACTGGTGAGTGAGTTGGCCTGATCTTCAAGTTGCCGTAAGAGACGTGTAAAAAACACAAACGCGATGACAAAAAATATCACGATGATGACCAAAGCTAAACGAAATGGCCAAAGAGCAGAGTCTTCGCCTGACCAGCCAAAGCGTGGTGCAGCGTACAGTATCCATGAGCCTGAAGGAACGTTGATATTAAAGGCCAGAGGGTTTAGGCGGTGGATATCACTTGACCCATAAAAGTAGGCACCTTGCTCGCCGAGAGCGTGTTGCCCCTGAATGGCGATTTCATAATTGTCTTCAAGTTCATCGATACGGGCGCTGGCATACAGCTTACCCATGTCAATGACCACAGATAATAATCCCCAAAATGTTTTTTCTGGCGTAAATACTGGCACTCGTGCAATCAGGGCTTCACCACCTTGCATGAGCTCTAAAGGCCCTGCCAAGACAATCTTGCCGCTTTCTTTGGCTTGCAGGGCTTCTTTACGTTGTGTTGGGTGGGTGAGGTAATTAAGCCCGAGTGCGCGCTCATTGCCTTTGAGCGGGTATACAAATTGGATGATCATATCTGGCGCTGCACCTAAGTTGCGCAGGACGTCTTCGGAGTCAAACAACGGCGCCGCGATACGCTCAAACTCTTGTTGTGTCAGTGAGTTGTTATTACCCAAGGCAATCGCTAAGCCTCTGACTAACTGTATGTTGGCTGCTAGCTTTCCCTCTATCCGTGTTCTATACACATTCACATGCTCATAAGTACTATTTTTTTGTACTTCAATCATATGCTTGTGATTAACACGATCGATATACCATCCTGTGGCCACAATGATAGCGAGCAATAGGATTACGCTGAGTTTTGAGAGAAATGCTTTCCTTTGCGGTACAACCGTCTCTGTTTGCATGTCTTTTCAATAGATTCCATGAATATATTAACTATAGTTGCCTGAGCTTGAAGTCGCCAAATCCACAGAAACTTTAAGTTGCATTCAATTTGGTGCAACCTAGATGCTTTATGATGTCAGCGCAATGTGATTGCGTTATCTTTTTGCTTGCTTTCAGACAACTTGCTATACATACGAGGGCAAAGTTTTTAGCGTCGGTATGAGGCATGTTGATTTGCGTCTCTAAATGTAAGGAAAGTCTATGTTGAAATGGTTTAAAATTTTGTTCTCTATTGGCATTCTCGCAGGGTTGGCAATGACTGCAGCGGTGTATGGCGTATTGTCACTGAGCTTACCCGCCTTAGATGGCCGAGGGTATAGCGGGACATTGGATGCGCCATCGCAATTGAGTCGTGATCAATTGGGGCATGCGATCATCCGCGCGCAGAGTCGTACTGATGCAGCGTATGTTATGGGGTATGCACATGGTCAAGACCGCTACTTTCAAATGGATTTATTACGTCGAAATGCCGCAGGCGAGCTGAGCGAATTGTTTGGTGAAGCTGCATTGTCACTAGATAAAGCAATGCGATTTCACCAGTTTCGTCAGCGCAGTGAGAAAATCATTGCGGCGATGAATGAACAGGAGCGTCAGTTATTAGAAAGTTATGCCGATGGCGTCAATGAAGGGCGCGCGCAATCTGGTATGCCAAGTTTCGAATACCTTTTACTTGGGGCCGATGCTAGGCCATGGCAACCCGCGGACTCCTTACTTGTAATTTTCAGCATGTATTTGGATTTGCAAGCAGCGACATACAAAAGAGATAAGACGCTCATTCACATTGCAGAGCTCTTTGGTCAAGACATGGTTGATTTTATTCTACAACCGAGTACTTATCAGGCTGCCTTGGATGGCAGTAAAATAACCGCTGCTGAGGTTAATATTCCTGACTTAGCATTTGACAGAAAAGAGGTTGCGTACCGACAAATTGCACCTTCTTTGCTTTATGGGAGCAACAATTGGGCAGTTATGGGGAGCCTGACCTCGACTGGGGCTGCAATGGTGTCTGATGATATGCATTTGGGGCTAGATGTCCCGTCCATTTGGTATCGTGTGCAGCTCAATTATGACACCAAGTCGGGTGAAGATGTGCAAGTGACTGGTGTGAGTTTACCGGGTGTGCCAGCGGTCGTGGTGGGCAGCAATGATCATATTGCATGGGGTTTTACAAATGGGTACTTGGATACAGCGGATTGGGTTGAGCTGACACACAGTGACCCAATCAGCAAAGTGCCTCAAACTATCCTTTTGCCAAATGCGCAGTCACATAACTATGAATTGATGATGAGCCAATTCGGGCCAGTTAAGTCATTAAATGGCAAGCAATATGCGCTTCAGTGGGTAGCACATCAGCCTTATGCGGTGAATCTGAACTTATTACAATTTGAGACCGCAAAATCAGTTGATCAGGCACTAAGCATCGCGAGCAATGTTGGTATTCCTGTACAAAATTTAATGGTTGTTGATGGTCAAGGTAATGCAGCTTGGCAACCTACAGGAGCATTGCCCTCAAGGGTGTTTCCTAATGACCTTGCTGTAGCTCCTGCGCGCGCTGAAGCTGAACTTTGGCGCGTAAATGAACAAAACCGTCCGCGGGTTGTTAACCCTGAAAATGGCAAATTATGGACTGCCAATTCTCGAGTAATGTCGGCGATGGATCATCGCCGTTTTGGCGATGGCGGTTATGCATTGGGTGCACGAGCACAGCAGATCAGAGATCGCTTATTTGCGCAGCAGCAATTTGCAGAGGCCGACTTTAATGCACTGCAATTAGACAATGAAGCCCGGTTCCTCATGCCTTGGCACGCACTATTGACTGCGACACTGGAGCGTGCGCAAGCACAAGACCATGCACAAGCTCTGAGCCATTTAAAGGCCTGGCAAGGGTGTGCGTGCAGTGATTCGATAGGGTATACGCTAGTTAAGTATTTTCGCGCCTCTGTCATTGATCTTGTTTTTGCTCAGCTTGAGCATCGCCTTCAAAAGGAAAAAGAAACGCTTAGCCACTTAACCCGATATTTAGAACCGGCTTTGTGGCAATTAATCGAAAAGCAACCTGAGAGTTGGCGCAGTGGCTATGACTCTTGGCAGGCACTGTTAGAAGACGCCCATAATCAAAGCAAGCAAAACCTGACACAAAAACATGGCAGCAATATGATTGATTGGCAGTGGGGTAAAGTAAATGCGTTGACGGTTCAACATCCCTTTAGCAAGCAAATGCCAGTACTGAGTCGCTTTTTAGATATGCCAACAGCACCAGGATTTGGTGATTCTTATATGCCAGCGGTACAAAAGCGCAGTTTTGGTGCGTCGCAGCGATTTATTGCTCAGCCAGGTCACTTGCATAAAGCGGTCATGACAGTGGCTGGTGGACAAAGTGGTCACCCTCTTTCACCATACTATAGAAGCGGGTTTACGGCTTACGCACAAGGGCAATTAACGCCGTTATTACCTGGTGGGGTTGTTCACACAATTGAGCTTTTACCGGCCAGCCATGGGCAGCCGTAATGAAACAGTGATGCACTAGTCTAAGCTGGATGTGTGGCTGGGAGTTGTCGCCGTTGTGCAGTTACGACCCCTGGCCTTACTTGCATAGAGTGCGTCGTCAGCAAGTTGCACTGCGACGCTAAAAGGGAGTGCGGGATGCCACTGCGCGACGCCAAAGCTCATGGTGACTTTGAGGGTATCCCCGTAAAATTCATGCATCGCAATATCGCGGCGAATGTTCTCCGCCCGAGCTTGGGCTTGTTCAAGATCGCAGTTAACCAACACAAGCAAAAATTCTTCGCCACCCCAGCGCACTGCGATGTCTGAATTGAGCACATATTTAGACAGTCTCAATGCAACGTCTATCAATACTTCATCTCCGGCATCATGACCAAACTTATCATTCACTGCTTTGAAATGGTCAATATCCGCCATGATCACACACATTTGTCTGGAAGTTGCTAAGCAATCTTCTTGCGCGTTATTGATCAGCTCCTTGGCGTATCGACGATTGAACAAATTTGTAAGGGGGTCTTTTGCAGCCAGAGTAGCTAATTGATAGCGGTGAGAGAAAGTGATTTCACGAATATGGCCAATAGTGTAAATAGAAGGCAGTCCACATATTAAAACATTGATAAAGTGAATATACGGTGCCCATTGGCTGAATATAAATGTATTCGGTACGTTGTCGAACAATTCAAATAAAGTGGCAAAAGTAATAACCAGGCCCAATGCCAACATAGAAGCGAACTTTAATTTGAGGCGATAATCGAGAAGAATAAGGCTTGCAATCGTCCAAAGGTAATATTGGAATCCGTATGCCATACCTAAGGTGGCGCAAACTAAGACTGAGTGTAAAGTGACTTCAAGGCAGAATAGGCGCAGTGCTATATGGCTTCTTTGCTGATGCAAGAAATAGATACCGAGCGCCCAAAGCGACACACTGCCGATGTTTACGAGTGCTAAAAAGGACACGTCGCAATACCAAAAAAAGAAAACTAAGAAGCTATGTAGCGCACAGCAGTAATAGGCGAGCTGCTTAAAGAGTCTATTTTTAACCTGCTCAACCGCATCGGGTTTACTGAAGTAATGCTGACTGGTTGGCACACAGATCCTAACGATATTGACGAGTTACTGTTCAGTATAGGTGAAGGATCCGACAGTGAAAAATATCACTCAGAAAATGGAGGCATATTTTCGTCGTCAACTCATCATGACCAAGGTGGCTGCGATAGCAATGAGAATGAGACCCAGTGTATCGCGTTTCTTTGGTGGTGCTTTTAGCCACAGTGCGGCGATCAAAATCGTAAAGAAGACTTCTATTTGGCCCAGCGTTTTGACATAAGCTACATGTTGCAAACTCATTGCACTGAACCAGCCAATGGAGCCAATACAACTTGTCACACTCACCAGTACCGTTAATGACAGCTTCTGTTTAAGTACTTGCCAAGAGTGTGCTTCTTTAAACGTAATGTAAAGGCTCAGCAGCAGAGTTTGACAACTTAATACCCAAAGGAGTACCCAGCCCGCACTATGGGGAAATGGCAATGCACTTGCTAAGCTGGCTTCTCTTACCCACAATGATGTCAGCGCGAAGCAAGTGCCGCAGGCAAGCCCCAATACAGCGGTCCTGATATTGAAGTTTTGAAGGCTAAAGCCACTCAGAATGAGCACTGCCGCAGCACCAATCAAGACACCTACCCAACCTAAAAAAGTCAAAGTAGAGCCAAAGAAAATCATCCCTAATATAGCCGCGACGATGGCCTCGCTTTTGGCTAAGCCAGCGCCGATGGCAAAACTTTTTTGCTTAAATAAGACGACCATCAAGGCTGTTGCGACGATTTGCATCACACTTGCGGCAACAACATAGCCAATAAAATGGTTATTTATTTCAAGCTGTGGGGCTGGTTGAATTAGGTAAAGTAAGAATAGGTAGAGCCCTGCCAAAGGAAGTGCAAAGATAAATCGCGCTAATGTGACGGCGGCGACACTAGCATGCTTACTTAGTTTACTTTGCAATGCGTTGCGCCATGCCTGACTAAACGCGGCGAGGCAAGTAAAGAATATCCATCCCATGGTTGGCTCTAAATTTGGAAATTTTTTACTAAACTACTATTGTTGTTGATAGTTTTCGAATGAAAAATTGTGATGTTGAGAATTTTTCTTGGCTATATTGAGTTGTGCGACAATCTGTCGCAGTGTGGTTTTATCGTTATGTGCTTATACTTGAGATGATGTTACTCGTAAAGCCACAGGGTGTTTTAAAGTGGCTTTACTTATTTCTCCCCCCTCAGACTCATAATTTTCCGTTTTAAAACACGCCCTAAAAGTGATAAACGCCGTTACATCTAAAATAAGGAAATCGCTATGGATTTGATAATTAGCTGTGCTTTAGTAAGTATGCTGTTGCCGTACTTAGCAAAAATCCCCGTGATCGTTGAAATGAACAAGCTAGGGGGGTACAACAATAAGCAACCAAGAGCTCAGCGTCGGCTATCTGGAAAGGGCGCGCGTGCAGTGGCTGCACACTACAACTGCTTTGAGTCTTTGGCCGTTTTCGCTGTGGCACTAGCTGTCGTGTTTGGTACTAATTCAATCACAAGTACCATTCAGTGGTTGGCGCTGACACACATTATTGCACGTGTTTTGTACTGCGTTTTTTATTGGTTTGACCTTGACATATTACGCTCCACAACTTGGTTGTTAGGCGTCGCGTGTCCGGTAGCGATGGTTGTGCTCAGTTTTTGAGGGAGCTAAAGTTAATTGTTCTAATTTGATTTGGCGAACGTCGCCTTCAGCAAGCACGTGAGGGTCAAGTGTGAGGTTAGCGATACGAATGCGGTTGAGATCGATAACACGTCGACCACAGTATTTTGCCATTTTTCTTATTTGGCGATTGAGCCCTTGTTTTAAAATTATGGAAAAGGTGGCCGAATCAAGTTGTCGTACTGCGCAAGGCAACGTGATTTGGCCATCAATGGGTACGCCTTGTGCCATTTGATGACAAAATTGCGCGTCTATGTCTCTATCAACCGTAACGATATATTCTTTTTCTTGGTGGTGATCGGGGTGTATCAGCTTATTGCATAGCTCACCGTCATTGGTGAGTAAGAGTAATCCACGGCTGTCTTTATCAAGCCGCCCGATTGGATACACTCTAGGCCCATTTGGCAGATGGTGGATTAAACTATGCGGGTCTTGCGCATTGAGTTTGCAATCTATCCCCACCGGCTTATGGTAAAGATACAGTTGCTTTTCTGCCAGTCCAGAAACGCGTTTACCTGATACGAAGACTGCGTCTTGATCGTTGACATGGTCTATATGATTGGCTGGTCGGCCATTGACTTGCACTTGCCCTTGTTCAATAAGCCTTGACGCCTGACGTCTAGAGCATACACCACAATGGCTTAAATACTTTGCTAGGCGCATAGGTGGTGTATGGTGTGGTTCAGACATAAACGACTCACTTCGGTAAAACAAACGGTGAGTATATCAAATTCAGAAGGTGATTTATGGGTTTCTATGGATAGAGGTTAATCCGCCTATGGTTCATAACCGTATATCCATAATTTGGAGCATGACAATGAAGATCACACTGGCAGCGCTGCATGACATGCAACCGGTCACCAAATTCGTAGCAAACTCATTAGATGTTGCTTTGTATCAGTTGATAGCGTGTGTGGGAGAAGCTGAATATATTGTTGTTGACAAAGAAGGGGATGCCATTCGCGCGCGCAACCCGTTAGCACTGCAAAAATTAGTGCGCCATATTGCCTACCATCAAATGACCATTCGCCATCAAAGTGCCTACGATGAAATGATTGGTCAGCCTATGCGTAAAGGCAGTAACCAACTCGAAGTCCCGTTTGGGGATAATAAATTGTATTAAGTTATGCGCACTCACTTTAAACTTTTTACCATTGATTGAACTTATCAAGTTAGTGGCCGTCAATGAGACATACTTTATTACGGCTAGAATTGTTGTAACCTCAATTGATAGTCATGTGCAATGTGTAGGGAAAAAGAGTGAACAAAGTCATTTTTACACTGGCAATAGGGGGCAATCCTATGTATCAAGCTGCTATTCACAGTTTTCGTCACTATGCTGAAAAAGTAGGGGCTGATTTGGTTGTGGCTGATGCATTAACTTTTAAAGTTGATATTCAATCCCCCAAATTTGGCGCAAACCCAGCATGGGCTGAAAAACTGCGTATCGGACAGCTGCTAGATGAATATGACCGTGTTTTATATCTAGATGCCGATATTTTGGTGCATCCGGATACTGAGGATATTTTTCAAAAATATGATGACCTAGATACCGTTTACATGCTCAATGAGGGAGAAGTTTGCGCGCGTCATCATGAGAAATCGTTAATAGAAAATGTGCTGGGTGAAATTGATTGGCCAACTTTTAACAATAAACCGGTTTATTACAATGTTGGTGTGATTTTAGCCTCTAGAGGATGTCGCTTATTTGATTTTGCGACCCTATCTCGACTACAAGCAGTATGCAATGAAATCCGTTTTTATGAGCAAACCTTGTTCAATTATGAACTATTTCGCAATCATCTACGGCATCAGTCAATCAGCTCTGACTTCAATCGCATGGACATGTTCGGTAAAGACGATTATTGCCACAAAGGCTTTATTCACTACGCAGGAAAAGGGTATGCAAAGAACAATAGACGAAGAGATATACAATTTTTAAAAGACTTTGCTCATTTGTATCAAGACATAATCAACGAGCAAGAGATTAGTCGGTTGAAGCAGATTGCTTGGCAGCAGTTTTTAAATAAAGTGTATCAAAAGTACCCTTTACCCAATGCGCTGATCCGATTCTTGAGTACGCTCTTTGTACCAAGATAGCAGAGCCTGTAAAAAAATTACGAAACTTTTTGACTTAAATTTACACTTTATTAAAACAATCATAGATATTAAAGTTACACTTAAACTAACTTAGGTTAATTTGGTGTTACTTGTTGTGGAGATCAATAAATTACAGCTGGATTTAAATCAGTGTACTGATCTCGTGCGAGTAGGTGAGCAGCATGAGCGTGGTCACCTGATCCCCGCACGTGCTATCGCAAAAACAAAAACGTTACTGTCTTTGGGAGCGGATGAAAATTGGGCTTTTGACAAAGCGTTCCAACAGCTTAATCCCGACTGCAAAGTGGTTGGCGTAGACTATCAGTTGAGCTTGTCTTCAATTGTGAGTAGTGCACTGAGTAGTGGGGCTAAGTCCCTGCAAAGCGCCTTGTTTGGGCGATTAAAACAAAGTAAGTCTCATGTAAAAGAACTACTTAACCGCGTTTTACTGTATACCTTTTACAGTAGTGGCAACCGACTATTGCGTCGCCGAGTGAGTGATCATACTAATGAAGTGGATATTAGTTTAGAAACACTTATTGCTGTGTACGGGACTATTGAAGACAACGCCACTATGCTGAATATCAGCATGTCGTGTGATGAATATCACATGGTTGAGGACATTATTAAGTTAGAGAGCATGTTGAGTGTTGTAACCATTGAATTGTCACCAATACCAGACTGCATGTCTAAGGTTACTCAATTTATAGAGCGTATGTCTGAGCATTTTGAAGTTGTGCATATCTCCGGCGGCGAGATAGATGAAGTGAGTCATTCACCTCTTGAGTTGACTTTTATGAATAAAAGACTCTCAACCTAGTAGTCGCCACCTCAAGCACTGACCAAATTTATTGTCTAGGTTTGAGAATTAACTGTGCATTTTGCTGGTCAATTTCAAACTTAAAATGGCGCAAAAAATTCATGCCAAGTAACCCAGGCCCTTGCGTAGATGAGGTCATAACACCGAATTCGAAAGGTGTTTGCTGTTTAGATCCAATTTGGATCCCAGTACTTTGATAAAATGGAATTTCAACGACTCCATTTGCCGTGCTGACCCTTCGCGCGGTTAGAAAATTAACATCATAGGCAAGCAAGTCAAACTGCGTCGAAGTTAAGGCGGTAATACTGGCGCCTGTGTCTATCATTAAATCAATCTGCTGTCCGGCAATTCTAGCTTGTAGGATATAGTGCTCGCCGTGTCGAACGAGGGGGATTGTTTCAACTTGTTGATGTTTGCTGTTGAGCTCTGCAAGCAGGGGCGCTATCAGCTGATGTTGCTGCTGTTGTTTACTCAACTGGGTCAGTAATAACTCAGCTTCTAAATTATTCTCTAAAGCCAAGAAAGCCTTGGCAATGTGCGCAATTAACACCAAGTTGTCAGGCTGTTCACTTAACCAAATTTGGCCCTTTTCAATTAACTCATGCCAATTACTTTGCTCGAGTAGCTCGTTTAATTCCAAACTAATGAGTTCTGTGATGACCTCTTTGAGGTATGCATGCTCTGGATACTGTTGAAAAAGGCGGATATAGCGATAAATGGCCTCAACTCGCTCTCCTTGGGCGACAAAAATTTCTGCCTCAAATTGCAAGGCGACAAAATCGTTAGGTACGATGGAGAGGTAGTTTTGCACAAACAAAAGGTATTCAGCGAGTGCCGTGGAAGTTGCACTGTTTAGCGCGTTTTTTAGCTTATTGATCCAGTTATGCACCGTACTGGTTGATTGAGTGTGGGAAGTTGATGTCCGCCATTGACTCAGCGCGCCCAACAGGTCGCCATTTGCAAAACGCTGCTCTGCAGGATGATTTTTAGCTGGTGCAAAGGAGGCTTGATAGGGTGGTTTTTCACTTGTTTTAGCTGTGTCATTGGTCTTGGTATGTGTGACCAACACTGTTTCGAACTCATCATTAAACACACTCTTTAAAAACGAGTTAGGTCGTTGCCAATCTAAGTATATATTTAATGATAGGGAGCAAAGTAGGATTAAACTGAATATGGTTTTCATCGTTACAGGCTCCCTGATTATATATTTTATTGTGCAAGGTGAGGCGTTAATACTTGCTTGATGGCGTCAGCAAAATCGCGGGTAAATTGAATATTAAGTGCAGCTAACCGAGTATCTTTTAGGGCACAATTATAGGGCCTCATAGCGCTCTGTGTTGGTTCTGGGATAGAAACGAGGTCCTCAGGATCCCGGCCGACAGCATGTGCAATATGTTTGGCCATGTCATACTTGGTCATGGATTGATTGTCTGAGATATGGAAAATCCCGCTAATACTTGACTCTGGCTGTTGTAATAGTGCGTGCAAAGTGAGCGCGATATCTTCCACATGGGTTGGAAATCGAATTGCCCAATCATCGTGTTTACTGTTTGATTGCGCTAGGATCTGTTGCGCAATAACTGTGACCGCAGACTCTGCGAGATACTCTACTTCACCATACAGCACGGGCACGCGGATAATGGTGTGTCGTGCGCTATTGCTGAGAATCGCTTGCTCTGCTTGGGCTTTACTTTGTCCATAAAAATTGACAGGTGAGTGGCTTGAATTTTCAAGGTAAGGTGCCGATTTACCATCAAAAACATAGTCAGTACTGATAAATACAAAGTGAATTTTACGCGCTTTACATTGATTGGCGAGAAACTCTGCTGCTTTCACATTTAACGCAATCGTTGCCTGATGGTCGTTTTCACAGATATCTGGTTTTCTCTCTGCTGCGGCATGGATCAACACGTCGGGTTGGTGTTTGTCTAAAAAATTGACAATGGCCGTTTCTTGGTTCAAATCAAGTTGTTCAATAGGCGCTTTTGCTCTGCTGAAACCTGTGCCAATGACCGTATGTGATTGTGCGAGCACTTGCATGAGTGTGCGGCCTAACAAACCTGTCGCACCAGTGACAATTATCTTTTTCATAAACAGAGCTTAACCTCATCGTCTTTTGTTTCATCTTAACCTTGGAAGGCTGGGCATAAAAAGTAATATCGACAGTTTACTTAGTGAATTTTACACACCTTCGTTATTCAGATTGTAGAGTGTGCAAGTAAAAGGAACAAATAATATTAACGTTTCAAGACAGGTATGCGGTGGATGTTCGATGAGCAGTTCAGCCATAAATTAATCGTAAAAAAACAACGATGATGTTGGTTATTTTAAGCGGGCATAGCCCGCGAGTGATATGGCGCAATGAGTGGCTGCTAACTTACATTACTTTAAACAGGCGAGTTGGTGAATATCTTGGATCTCAATGTCTGCTAACCCTTTGTATGCATAGGTCGTTTGCTGATTGTCGAGCCATACGCTGTGGCAACCGGCTAAATTCGCACCTCGCACATCCGTGTCTAAACTATCTCCTATATGTAATATCTCTGATGGACTGACTTTGAGGTCTTGGCATGCACGCTCAAACAAGGCCGCGTCAGGTTTGGCTGCGCCATCAGGCCCCGCGAGGTAAACCCGCTCAAACACGCCTGCAAGATTGAACTTATCAACTTCTACATTGCCATTGGTTATTGCAATAAGCGTATACTTTTTTTTCAGTGCCAGTAGTAAAGATAGGACTGACTGCGCCACAGTAATGTTGCTGCGTGCATCGGCAAACGCTTGATAGGCATTCACTGAATGTCTTGCAATTTCTTTATTTTCAAGCCCTAACTGCGACATCCCATATTCAAGTGCTACTTTCCTCCAATTTGTGACATCATCTTTTAAATGTGGCTGAGTTTCACCAATATGCCGTCTGCACTTAAGCCAGTAGTCGCCTTGTTGATCAGCCCACTCGGGAACTGACTGCAAGTAACTTTGCATCGCTTGTATGGCATTTAGAATAATAGGGTGGTTATTGTAAAGTGTATCATCTAAATCAAAGCTTAAAACCTTGACAGGAGAAATGGCTTTATTAAATCGCATAGTACTCGTTGTGCTCTGTGCTGTGTCATTCTATTGTACGCGAAAACTAGGGTTACGGAGCAAAATGAAGTTGCCTATTGGGTATTATTTCTTTTGTCTCGCACGTGGGTGGGCTTGGTCGTAGACCTTAGCCAAATGTTGAAAGTCTACGTGAGTATACACTTGTGTCGCTGATAAACTGCTGTGGCCGAGCATTTCTTGAATAGCCCGTAAATCGCCACTGGACTCTAGCAAATGACTGGCAAATGAATGACGCAATTTGTGTGGATGCACGTTCGCTGAGATACCTTGCTTAATGCCCCATTCTTTCATACGTGCGCGAACATGTCGCACAGAAATACGCGTTTTACGTTTACTCACGAACAAAGCAAGCTCTTCCTCATGGGCAAAAAGTGGGCGTAGTTTAAGCCATGCATCAATGGCTTCGAGGGCTTTTTTACCAACGGGAATAACGCGTTCTTTACTGCCTTTACCGAGTACGCGTATTTCGCCTTCTCTAATGTCATGTATGTTGGTGTTGACCAGCTCACTGATGCGCAGCCCACTGGAATACATGAGTTCCATCATCGCTTTGTCTCGTACAGCAAGTGCATCGTCCGCCTCTATTTCAAGTAGTTGCAGCATCTGATCAACATCGAGGTTTTTAGGCAAGGGCTTTTGAAATTTGGGCCCTTTTTGACCTGCTGCTGGATTATGTACCTGTGGGTTATCGGCATGCTTGGTCTTTAAAAATTTGTACAGGCTGCGAATACAACTGAGCTTCAGATTTATACTTCTGGGGTTGTATTGTTTGCTACGTAAGTGCATTGAAAAACGACGTATTTGCTCACTACTTACGGAGAACCAGTCGTCACACTGTTCAGCAAAAAAGCAGGCGGCAATTTGGAGTTGGGTTTGGTATTGGCGGACCGTATGCGGAGAGTATTGCCTTTCAAATTGCAAATAAGCCATGAACTCAGTTATGGGTTGCTGCCACTGTTTTTCCAAAGTGTTGACAGCCTCCTCGTTCATGCGAGCTCTTTTAAGCGCAGTTGCAATGATGACACTAATTCGTTGACAAATAAGTTGCCATTGTCAGGCGAGAAGTGATCTGCACAATCGCTCGCAAAAGCCAAAATAGCAGTTGGGTTGTCACTGGGGCCGAGTAGGTAAAGCGCAACAGAGCGACAATCGAAGCCACTAAATAACAGTTTTTGTTCTTGCTTATCTAGCCGACCAAGGTAGCGGGGCAGTTTAGTTAGACGTCTATTTACTAGGCCTTCTAAAGTTGTGTCATATTGTATGAGCTGACATACATTTATTTTTGGAGACTGGGTCAGAGTATCTGCCAAAATGTCAGCGAGTTCTTGAAAGCTCTGGCAGTACCATAGTGCACGTTGGCAGTCATTAAAGAGTTTAAATATGAGTTCGTTCTCTCTGGCTGCGTCCATCATGCGTTCAATTTGCGCCTGTAACTTGGTATTTTCTTCACGCAGTCGTCGTTGCTGCATAAGTGCTAAGTTTGGTGCGCCATGCTGTTGTATGTGCAAATTGAGGTCGAGTAGTAAGTATGGATGTTCGAGTAGAAAGTCAGGATTTTTTTGCAAAAAAGCCATGACTTCTGTCTCAGTGATCAATGTATCTGTCTTACTCATATTGCGACTTGTCCATCAAAAACATGCTCGGCAGGGCCGGTCATTTTTACTGGTTTATTACCCCCACTCCAGCGGACTTGTAAAGTCCCACCTGGCAGGTCAACACGCACGGTATCGGCCAATTTCCCTTGTTTAATACCCACGGCAACGGCACCGCATGCACCACTGCCACAGGCTAAGGTCTCGTTAACCCCGCGCTCCCATACTCTGAGCTTGATATGTTCACGGTTGATGATCTGCATAAAACCGACATTTGCCCGTTTTGGGAAACGCTCATGAGTTTCTAATAACGGCCCTAGCGTGTCGACGTCGGCATGCTCAATATCTTCAACTTCAATCACGCAATGTGGGTTACCCATTGAAACTGCGCCACAAAAAACTGTGTGCTCACCGGCTCTCAAAATATAGGTCAATTCACTTTGTTGCGCTTTAAATGGAATGTCTTGTGGTGCAAATTGTGGTATCCCCATATTGACGGTGACTTGACCGTCTTTTTCCGTGTAAAGTGTTATGTCCCCACCTTTGGTAGAGACACTGACTTTGTGCTTGTTGGTGAGGCCTTTCATACGTACGAAACGGGCAAAACAGCGAGCGCCATTACCACATTGCTCAACTTCAGTGCCATCGCTATTAAAAATACGGTAATGAAAATCCAAGTCAGGAGAATAAGGGGGTTCAACCAGCAATAACTGATCAAACCCAATACCAAAGTGTCGGTCGGCCAGTTTTCGGATTTGGTCACGAGATAGAAAAACGTTTTGAGTGACATTATCAATCACGACAAAGTCGTTTCCTAAGCCATGCATCTTTGAAAAATTTACAAACATATTACCTTACTATTGAGTCACTGAGTGCGAAAAAATACGCAATTATTATTCTGAAAGTAACGCTTCACCTTGCCATAGAGACTCTAGAGATTCTCGTGCTCTTACTAAGTGCGCGGTATCTCCGTCAACCATTATCTCTGCGACTCTCGGTCTTGAATTATAGTTTGAACTCATGGTAAAGCCATATGCACCAGCACTCCGTTGTGCGAGTAAATCACCAGGTTGAATCGCAAGCACTCTGTCTTTACCAATAAAATCACCTGTTTCACAAACAGGCCCTACTACGTCATAAGTGTGCTGCGGCGTGTCATCTGTTCTAGGGCTGACAGCGATGATTTCTTGCCATGCCTGATACAAAGAAGGGCGCAGCATATCATTCATACCGGCATCCACAATGGCGAAATGTTTACCCGTGGTTGGCTTTAGATACTCTACTTTGGTGACTAGCAGACCTGCATTGGCGGCAATGGCACGGCCAGG
Organism: Pseudoalteromonas luteoviolacea; assembly: GCF_001696455.1. Classification (GTDB taxonomy): domain Bacteria; phylum Pseudomonadota; class Gammaproteobacteria; order Enterobacterales; family Alteromonadaceae; genus Pseudoalteromonas; species Pseudoalteromonas luteoviolacea_C. The sequence continues at coordinate 27,932 of NZ_MAUJ01000009.1, read as the reverse complement.
TTCAAAAATTAATTCAAGCTCTGAATAGGCTCCGAGGCGTTCAATGACTTGGGCTGCATAGGCACTGGGGTGAGGTGGTTTTTCACTATCATAAGGAACACCTAAACCGCCTCCAATATCAAGGTGCTGCAATTCGATGCCGGCACTTTTTAGGGTGTCAACTAGGGTTAATACTTTATCCAATGCAGCCAAAAAAGGCTCTACTTCGGTTAGCTGTGAACCAATATGGAAATCTACCCCCACCACTTTAATACCCGGTAAAGCACAGGCGAGCTGATAGACGTCAAACGCTTGCTTGATGTCGATACCAAATTTGTTCTCTTTAAGCCCAGTAGAAATATAAGGGTGAGTTTTGGCATCAATATCAGGGTTGACGCGAATAGACACAGGGGCCAGAGTCTGCGTTTGTGAGGCGATGTCGGAGATGCGCTGCAACTCTGCTTTAGACTCGACATTAAAACATTTGATTTGTTTTTCTAATGCAAAAGCGATTTCTTCACTGGTTTTTGCAACACCCGAAAACACCACTTTGCTCGGGTCTCCGCCAGCTTTTAATACTCTGGCAAGTTCACCTTGTGAAACAATATCAAAGCCCGCCCCCAATTTGGCCAGTACATTCAATACGGCCAGATTACTATTGGCTTTGACGGCATAACACACTAAGTGAGGGTGTGTGGCTGCAGCATCAGTAAAAGCACGATAGTGGCGCTCAAGCGTTTTACGTGAATAAACATAGCAAGGTGTACCGTATTCGGCAGCAATGTCTTTAACAGCGACGTGCTCGGCAAAAAGTTCATTGTCTTGATACTGAAAAAAGTCCATTTATCACTCCTTTTCGTCAGTTTTTGCTTTATCCTGTACCTCGGGCTGAGGTTGAGAAGTGCGATTTTTATCTGCATCTTCAGGTAAATACAGTGGACCACGTTGCCCGCAAGCTGATAACGTTAAGCTGCTAGTTAGTACTAGAGCCAGTAAGCTAATTTGAGTGTATGTCGCTTTCATTAGATTAATGATGTCAGTGCCTTTATAATCGCAGAGTAACAGAATTCGCGAAAAAAGCAGCTTTTGCGGTCGAAATTTATTCCCTAATTGAGGGAAGGTTAGATCATACATTGCCGTAATTAAGGAGTTAGCCATGACAGATCAAGAATATCATCAATTAGCTGAAGCGCTGATGCTGACTATTGAGGAGCAAATTGATGATTGTGACGCAGATTTAGATTATGAATCGGCCTCTGGTATTCTCGAGATAATCTTTGCTGATAAGTCAAAGATCATCATCAACAAGCAAGCGCCTTTGCATCAAGTTTGGGTAGCAACAAAATTTAATGGGCATCACTTTGAGCTACGTGATGATAAATGGATAGATAACCGCTCGGGTGCTGAGTTTTGGCAGTTCATGTCTGATGCTGCGACTCGTCAAGCGGGCCAAACAATAGAGTGGCAACACGACTGATGTTAGAATTTGTAGAATATGCTGCAAAGCAGCAACATAAGGCAACGGTAATTTGGTTACATGGACTCGGTGACTCGGGCAATGGCTTTTTGCCAATCGCCCCTGAACTTGCACTACCAGATGAATTAGGTGTTCGATTTGTTTTTCCTCATGCCCCAATTCAACCTGTTACCGTTAACGGTGGCATGGAAATGCGTGCATGGTACGACATAAAGAGTATGGACCTAGAAAATCGTGCAGATGAAAGTGGCGTCAGAGAGTCTGCAGATTTAGTGTCAAACTTGATTGAAAAAGAAATTGCAGCAGGTATTCCAGCAGATAAAATTATTCTTGCAGGCTTTTCTCAAGGTGGCGTAATTAGCCTACATCTGGCGCCTCGTTTACCCTTTCAAGTTGCAGGCGTAATGGCTTTATCGACCTACATGTGTGCGCCACAAAAGTTGGCTGATGAAGCGCAGCAAAGTGCGCTTAATATATTTATGGCACATGGTAGTCACGACCCTGTTGTACCAATTCAGGCAGGTAAAACGGCACATGAGGCACTTGTTAATCAAGGGTATGATGTAAGTTGGCAAGATTATCCTATGGAGCACCAAGTATGCTTGGAAGAGCTCAAGGCGATTAGAGCGTGGTTAATCTCGCGCTTGTCATAGTGAAATTAGGACGGACGAATGACTCAACGTATAGTGATCAAAACTAAAGTGACTGATGCTCAGTCGCAGCCAAAACAGGCCCAATCAGTGAGCTATCAATATCATTGGCGGCGAATTTTTACTGTTTTAGTCATGATGAGCTTTGGCGTTATGGCGTTGTCTTATGGTGTTTTTAAATCCGTATATGCAGACGATTTGAGTGCGGTAGTACCCAGTGAATCCGCGACGGCATCGCGACAAGCGATTGAGACTGTCACTGAGCACACACAGATACCTGAGTCACCAAAACCTGAATCAAACGAGTCAGCCATTCAACCGACAGAAGTGGTGAGTGCAGATCCGCAATTAGCTGCGCTCAATGCGCAGACTGCCGAGTCAGAAGCCATTGAACAGACCACTCAGCTCACTGCGCCCGTTATAAGTGAGCAAATGGATGCGCACGCTGTCGAGTTAGCAGACACCGAGCAGTCACAAGTTGTACAACCTCAGATAAAAGAAGACACTGCGATTACGCGATTTGCGGAAGACGCGCAAATTGCGAGTGTGGCACTAAATGCCAAAGTGGATACCAGTCATATCAGCCGCGCAGTATTAACTTCGGGCATTGAAAATCGCGAACCCGTTAATGTGCTAAAGCACCTTGTAGAGCGAAATCGGTTTGAAGAAAAACTCTATTTCTTTACCGAGATCAAAGGGCTTCAGGGTGAAGTGGTGCAACATTTATGGTTTCACCAAGAGCAACTAATGGCAGAGATCACATTGGCCATTAGTGCTCCAAGGTTTCGTACTTACTCGAGTAAAAATATTATGCCAAGCCAAACTGGTCAGTGGCGAGTTGAAGTGATCACTCAGAATGGTCAGTTATTGGCACAAAAATCATTTCGAATTTTAGCAAAGGCTCCATAAGGAGCTGACAAGGCAAAACATGACAGATACAAACAATATTGTTCGCATCGCTACGCGTAAAAGTGCGCTGGCGCTTTGGCAGGCTGAATATGTAAAAGCGCAATTAGAGCATTATCATTCAGGCCTTGTTGTAGAATTAGTGCCCATGTCGACCAAAGGCGACAAGATTTTAGACACACCTTTGGCAAAAATCGGTGGCAAGGGGCTGTTTGTCAAAGAGCTTGAACAGGCCATGCTTGAAGGTCGAGCTGACATCGCTGTGCATTCAATGAAAGACGTGCCAGTGGACTTTCCTGAAGGTCTGACATTGCACACAATATGTGAGCGAGAAGATCCACGCGATGCGTTTGTTTCTAATCAATATCAGCATATTGATGAGTTGCCAGAGGGCGCTGTTGTCGGTACTTCAAGCTTACGCAGACAGTGTCAAATTCGCGAGATGAGGCCAGACCTAAAAATTAAAGACTTACGCGGTAATGTAAATACTCGACTGGCCAAGCTAGATGCTGGAGAGTTTGACGCCATCATATTGGCAGCGGCAGGTCTAATTCGATTGGAAATGGCCGAGCGTATTGCGAGCTTTGTTTCTGTTGAGCAGTCTTTACCCGCAAACGGACAAGGTGCGGTGGGCATCGAGTGTCGCAGTGATGATGCACGGATACAAAGCTTACTTGCGCCACTGGAGCATGCGCCCACACGTGCAAGAGTATTGGCAGAGCGAGCAATGAATCGTCGCCTTGAAGGGGGCTGTCAGGTGCCAATTGGCGCGTACGCCGAGCTACAAGATGATAAAATCTACCTTAGAGGGTTAGTCGGTGCGGTAGATGGCACCACGATTTTACGCGCTGAAAAAACTGGCGCGTTACAACAAGCTGAGGCGTTAGGCGTTGAATTGGCTGAATCTCTGCTCGCACAAGGTGCCGATAAGATTTTAGCCGAGGTGTATAGAGACGCTTAATGTGAAATTCGCCATAACTCGGCCGCAAGGAAAAGGGGAAACACTTGCCACTGAGCTGGCAGAAAAGGGCATTCTAGCACTGTGTACGCCCGTGCTAACGCTCAAGCGTGTTGACGTTTCACAGGCCCAACTGATAGAGATCTGTGAAGCGGAAATACTCATTTTTATCTCACAAGATGCAGTGCTGAACTTCGCTGCGCAGCTAGAACAGTTCGCAATGTCGCTGCCTGCCAGTAATCAATTACTCGCAGTTGGGCAACAAACTGCGGATGCCATCCAACATCACTTCGCTCGCTGTGCCACTGTGCCCAAACAACAAGACTCAGAAGGTCTCGTCGCTTTACCCGAGTTACAGCATGTGGACCAGACAAGGGTGGCACTGATTAAAGGGCGAGGCGGCAGAGCTCACATTGCGAAAACACTTAAATCCAGACAAGCATTACTAAGTAGTTGTAGCGTGTATGAACGACTTCCTGTTAAGGAGGTGTCAGATGACTGGTTAGACCACTGGATGGAAGCGCAAATTGACGGTATAGTGGTAACCAGTAATGCCGCCGTTGATGCGATATTTAATTGCCATCAGCCAGCGCTTTTACGTTGGTTAGAGACACGATATTTTGTCGTGGTGAGTGAGCGCACTGCGCAACATTTAAAAATACAGTTTAAAATAACCGATAAGCAGATCGCCTTAAGTGCGGGGGCTGATAACCAGTCTCTCTTAATGGCCATCTGTAAATTAACTTCCCAACAGGGCAGCGCAATGACGGAAAAAAACCAAGAAGCAACAACGTCTGTATCAAATCAGAATATGGAAGTAGCACCAGACAATGTATCGCACAGTCCTAAAACAAAGCTGAGTAAGACTGCGGTTGTTGCACTGTTGGTCGCGCTATCCGGCATAGGCGCTACAGCCGGGTTATTTCTCTATGACAAACAACAAGAGGCGCAGCAATTTTCAGCGCTGGCAGAGCTTCAGCAACAAAACCAGCAGCTGCAAGTTAAACTTAATACTGCGCTGAGCGCGCTTAATCAGCTTCAATCTAAGTGGCCAGAGCAAGAGCAGGCTCTTGCCCATCAGTTTGCTGAGCAACAATCACAAGTGACTGCTCGTTTGCAACAAGCACTCTTAAAAGCGCGTCAACAAGTGGGTGGGGCGCTCAGCTCTGAGCTACGCTCACTCGCCCGCTATGCAGAATTCAAGGCCGTGAGTGAACGAGATTATTTAGGCTCAGTTTTGGTCCTTAAACGCTTGCAACAAGCGTTATCACAAGAAAGCGGCACAGATGCATTATTGCTCGCAATTAGTTCTGATATTGCCAAGTTGCAAGCCCAACCACAGCCAAATACTGAGGCAGTATATATGGAGTTGGCTGGCTTACTGGCACAAATTGATAGTCTGCCATTGAAAACAATTGAAAAGCCAAAAGAAGCGGTGCAACAAAGCGCGGAGCTCAGTACTGACGTGAATGATTGGCGTGCTAACTTATCTCGCAGCTGGCAAAAAATTCGTGCTGATTTTTTGACTATTAGGCAGCATGACAAGCCGGTAATCGACCCTCTATTAGATGCACAAGAACAACAGCTCATTCGCAGCCAATTACGCAGCTACCTACAGCAAGCACAAAGTGCCTTTTTGGATGGCCAGAGTAGTGTTTACTACGCCGCAATTGAAGGTGCTGAAGACACACTCGACCGTTATTTCAAATTACAAAGTGCAGCGAGTGCCAGTTTGGCAGAGTCGCTGAACCAATTAAAACGCAGTGAACTCGGAACACATCGCGATGTGCAATTAGCAACCCCTGCAGCATTGAAGGAGTGGTTGCAATGATCCGATTAATAGGTGTGCTCTTACTGTTTTTTGCGGTGCTTGCAAGCTCTCATTTATTGATTGATGAAAAGGGCTATGTGCTGGTTTCATTTAATCAATATACCGTTGAAAGTACCTTGGTCTCTTTGTTATTTATGTTGATGGTCGGCATGTTCGCCCTGTGGCTAATTGCAAAAATTACTAAAGCGTTATGGCGGGCACTTGGGGGCTTATCAAAGCGCCGCCTAAGAAAACGTCAGCAACGAGAAGAAGATGCGTTTGAGCAAAGTGTTTGGGCGCTTATAAATAATCAACCTGACAGTCTTGGTTACACATTGCAATTATCTGAGTTTCCTGAAAAGTGGCGCGACCAGCAATTAGCCATACAAGCTAAGGCGGCACTGCACGCTGGTAAGAAAGTCGTTGCGCGTGAATACTTGCAACAGCTCTCTGAAACAGCTCAAAGTAAGGTCAGTGAACTTTGGCTTGCCGCTGAACAAGACAATCGGGCACTGAGCACCCTAGCGCCCCAAGCGCAAATGAAAAAAGCAACACCGACAGAGTTAAATGCATACATCAGTGCACTGCTACAAGCAAAAGACTGGGATACATTACACTCGACGATTGAACAGCGATATAAGCAGTTACATTGGTCTGATGTGCAGTGGTCGCAGTTTTTCTCATCTTATTTTGAGGCGATTTTGCAGCACAGTGACAAAGATATTCACGCATTGTACAGCGCATTGCCAAGAGCATTACGAGCGCAGAGTCAAACAGCTTATATACGCACTTGTGTGCGCTTTGGTCAACTTGACGTGGTCCGAAAAGAGCTCCTCAAAATGCTTAAAAAATCTCAGTTTTTGGCACTTGCAGAGACCTTGCAGTTTGCAGGGGGGGGCGATATTGAATTGCGAAAAGCCATTCAGGCGCAGCTGAAAAAACATCCCGAGCAAACCGAGTTGTTATTTTGTTTGGCGTGTATGGCCAACGGTGAAGGCGAACATGGTTTGGCGGCGCAGATATTCGATTCACTCTCAAACTCACCTTGGCAATCGCTTTGGCAACATCAAGCTGAGGTTGCATTTGCCAAAACCGGTCAGTTTGAAAAGGCATATCTGCTGCTCAGCAGTACTGATCAATAGAACTAAGTGACCAGTGCTTATGCGCTGGTCCATTACTTCCTCCCACTTTTTCAATTTGGCTCGCTTCATCCTTTTTCTCGCACCTTAACCACTTGCATTTTACTCAATAGTGGTCTGTTTAGTTGAACTTTGCGGATAATTGTCCTTGTATCTAAACTTAAGCTGCGTATGATCTGAAAAATTTTATCTGCAAACCGAGTGCCTTATGATCAATACCAAACTACCTTTACTTGATTTACACCGTCACTTAGACGGGAACGTGCGTGCTGAGACGATATTAGAACTCGGTCAGAAATTTAACATGCCACTACCTGCAAACGATGTGGAAGGTCTAATCCCGCATGTGCAGGTGATTGACAATGCGCCGAACTTAATGGCGTTTTTAGCAAAGTTGGACTGGGGTGTTAAGGTGCTAGGTGACTATGATGCTTGTCATCGCATTGCAGTAGAAAATGTCGAAGATGCCATTGCACAAAAAATGGATTATACCGAGCTGCGTTTTAGTCCTTACTACATGGCGAAAACACACAACCTTCATCCACAAGGCGTGGTAGAAGCCGTGGTAGACGGTGTAAAAAACGCAACGCAAGGGCGTGATATTAAGGTCAACTTGATTGGTATTATGTCGCGTACTTTTGGTGTAGAAAAGTGCCAACATGAACTGGATGCGCTATTGGCGTTCAAAGAAAGTTTAGTAGCAATTGATCTTGCTGGTGATGAGCTGGGCTTTCCCGGTGAGCTATTTATTGAGCACTTTAAGCAGGTGAGAGATGCGTATTTAGGCGCGACTATTCACGCAGGAGAAGCTGAAGGGGCGAGCAGTATCTGGCAAGCGATCAAAGAGCTTGGCGCTACCCGTATTGGTCATGGGGTGAAAGCCATTGAAGATCCTGCTTTGATGGACTTTTTAAGAGATAATCGTATCGGGATTGAGTCTTGTTTAACCAGTAATTTGCAAACGAGTACAGTTGCAAGTATTGAATCTCACCCACTCAAACAGTTCTTAGATCACGGCATTTTAGCGACCATCAATACGGACGATCCCGCGGTGCAGGGCGTTGAGTTAGACAACGAGTTTGCCAAAGCGGCGCCGCTTGCTGGCTTAAGTGAGGCTGATATTCAAAAAGCACAAAAAAATGCAGTTGAAATTGCGTTCTTAAGTGATGTCGACAAGCAAGCTCTACTACAAAAATACACGTGATGCTCGTTGAGCTGCTCAGTGTTTTGAGCAGCTTAAATAATTATCTCTCAATGCATTGATCACATGACTACGTGTGACAATGCCAATCACTTTATCAGCATGAATAACTGGGTATATTTTAGGTTTGTCCTGTTGCATTTGAGTGGCTAGGTCAATCACGGTTGTATGCTTTCTTACCGACAGTGGCTCAGCGGTCATCAGTTCAGATACTTGAGTGGCACCATCACAAAAGTAGCTGCTTTGCAGTAACGGAGCGAGCAACTGCTGTTCAGAAATAAAACCTACCAAAGCTCCGTGTTTGTCTTGTACGGGGGCACCAAACAAATCGTATTTTTGCAGCTGCTCTATGGCTTCTGTAATTTCAGTTTCTGGCGTGATAACTGGGAACTGGAAAGACATGATGTCTTCAATAAATTGGTTTGTCATGGTGTGTCTCCTATCTTGTGTTAGGAGTAGTATGGGCAAAACCGGTATATTTTTAAAATTGATTATTTATATTATTTCGATTGATTTTTTAGATTGAGCGCGCAATTTAAATATTACGCGCTCTGTGTGCATTACTTGATGAATGCAAAGGCATCTGCGTACATGAAGTCGCGATTGGCACCATGATTGATAAAATCATCGCGGACGATGCCAATCATGTTAAAGCGGCCAGCCATATAAACGCTGTATGGTTCTAAAGAAATGATGTCTTTCATTACAGCCTGATGCACAAAGCCTGTGTGACCTTGCCAAGTGTCAGTTGCGTTTTCGACAACTGGGATAAACTGGAAGTTCTTTTTGCTTGCTGCCCATGCTTCCATCTCTGCTTTGGCATACAGCGCAGACTCTTCTTTTACGCCCCAGTAAAACAATACTGGTTGATCGTAATTAATTTCTGCAAGATGGTCAGCCATAGATTTTACGTATGAAAACCCAGTACCACCGGCTAACAACACGATGGGTCTCGCTTGCTCGGGGCGCACTTGTGACACACCCAGTCCGACTTCTAAGTCTACGTCAGCGCCATCTATGTGGGCTGTTTTCAGGTGTTCTAATGCTTGCATAGCGTAAGAATCAGCACCTGATGCACCAATATGTAGCTCAAGCTCTTGTTTATTCGATGGGCTGCTCGCAATCGAAAATGCACGCTTGTCTTTTTCACCAAGTACCAGCTGTAAATAGTGGCCAGCGGAAAATTCTGCGTCTTGCTGTGGCTTCAACAGCACCTTGTAAACAAATTCTGTGAGAGGAGAAATAGCCTCTACACGCGCTTTTAATATCTGCATTTCAAACCTTTTTATTAAGCACCTTGGCGAAAGTATGCGCACTGTAACATATTTAATCGCGATATTGTTATATCGCGTTGCTTGGAAATTACCTGAAAGTAAAACAAACTTTGCTAAAAGTGCACAATACTAAAATGTTATTGCTTATCCATAATGCCTAAGCTGTCCCACATATCATCGACTTTGCGTTTCACATCTTCGTCCATCACGATGGGTACGCCCCATTCTCTGTCCGTTTCGCCAGGCCACTTGTTGGTCGCGTCCATGCCCATTTTAGAGCCAAGCCCAGAGACTGGTGACGCAAAATCAAGATAATCAATTGGCGTGCTTTCTATCATAGTGGTGTCTCTTGCCGGATCCATTCGGGTCGTAATGGCCCAGATTACGTCATTCCAGTCACGCGCATTTACATCATCATCACAGACGATGACGAATTTAGTGTACATAAACTGGCGTAGGAAAGACCAAACGCCCATCATTACGCGTTTAGCATGGCCAGGATATTGTTTTTTCATCGTGACGACTGCCATACGATAGGAGCACCCCTCAGGAGGAAGGTAAAAATCGACGATTTCAGGGAACTGCTTTTGTAAAATTGGCACAAAGACTTCGTTAAGTGCCACACCCAGAATCGCTGGCTCATCTGGCGGGCGGCCAGTGTAGGTACTGTGATAAATCGGGTTTTCACGATGTGTGATATGCGTCACTGTCATGACCGGAAAATCATCGACTTCGTTGTAGTAGCCGGTGTGATCTCCATAAGGTCCCTCTGGTGCTGTCTCCCCTTGTTCGATATATCCCTCAAGCACAATTTCTGCACTGGCGGGTACTTGTAGGTCGTTTGAAATGGACTTGACCACTTCGGTTTTGCTACCGCGCAACAGCCCCGCAAAAGCATACTCGCTGAGGGTGTCTGGCACCGGTGTTACTGCGCCTAAAATCGTGGCTGGATCGGCACCTAATGCCACCGATACTGGATAGGGTTTACCCGGGTGTTCTTTACACCACTCTTGATAGTCCAATGCACCGCCGCGATGAGATAACCAGCGCATGATGATTTTATTTTTGCCCAGTAACTGTTGACGGTAAATACCTAAGTTCTGACGTTTTTTATGTGGCCCTTTGGTGACCGTGAGACCCCATGTGATGAGCGGTGCAGCATCACCAGGCCAACAGTGCTGAATAGGCAACTTAGTCAAATCTACATCGTCACCACTTAATACAACTTGCTGACAAGGCGCTTTTTTTAGCTCCTTGGCGGGCATGTTGAGTACTTGCTTAAAAACCGGAATTTGGCCTATGGCTTCTTTAATTCCTTTTGGCGGCTCTGGCTCTTTAAGAAACGCCAATAGCTTGCCAACTTCACGAAGCTCGCTGACATCAGTCTGGCCCATGCCCATTGCGACGCGTTTTGGCGTGCCAAATAAATTTGCAAGGACGGGAATATCAAACCCTTCTGGGTTTTCAAATAAAATGGCAGGGCCACCGGCACGTAAGGTGCGGTCTGCAATTTCAGTCATTTCTAATTTGGTTGAAATGGGTTGACTGACACGGACAAGTTCACCTTGCTTTTCAAGCAACTCGATGAACTCTCTTAAGTCTTTATATTTCATTTTAGCCTATTACGCAGTGAGTAAGCCTATCTGTGGCAGCAAGTATATCAACTCCCTACCCGCTGAACATACTCTAAGCGAGGAATATTGGAATTAATCGATTTAGTTGGTTGCGACAGAGCAGCCTGTGATTAACAAAGTGTTGGTGTCTTTATACGCTGGTGTCGCACTTCTAGATTTGTTACCGATTGGCTTTTTGCCTTTGATTGTGAGTCTTATGTTTCCTTGATTTGGCCTTTGGGCTATAGTCAGAGTGAGTCGACGGGTATCTATTGGAGGCGACTTGAAGACAATAACAACAATAGTTTACCTAGCATTATGCTTATTAGTGGCGACTTTTACTCCGAAATCTTTGGCGCAAAGTTTGCCTACCGAGGTATTTGATAACCACAGTGCAGTTATGTTGCTGATTGAACCAGACAGCGGCAGGATTGTGCGTGCCAACCAGTCTGCGGCGGACTTTTATGGGTATAGTAAAGGGCAGTTAGAAAACCTGTACATTCAAGAGATTAATCAATTTACACCGCAGCAAGTTGAGAAGGAGCGGCTGTCAGCCTTAAATGAAGGGCGCAATTACTTCATTTTCCAACACCGATTGGCAAACGGCGAAAATCGCACCGTGTCAGTTTACTCTTCGCCTTTTATGGATGAAAGTGGCGAGGCCTTACTTTTCTCAGTGATCCAAGATGTCAGTGCACGGCGCAAGTTAGAGCATGCGCTGTGGCACTATCAAAGTAACTTAGAGCAACAAGTCGCGTTACAAACGAAAGAAATAAAACACGCCAGTACAGTGCAAGTCTTTTTACTCAGCAGTGTGATCGCCATTCTTATTGGCACGACGGTGATCCTCGGTTGGGGGTTTTTGCGTTTGCGCAAAACCAAACGCCGCTTGGAGTATCAAAGAGCGCGTTTAAATGCGATTTTTGATGCCATTGGCGAGTACCTCATTTTTACAGATCCAGACGAAAAAGTGATGTCTGCTAACCGTGCAGCATATCAAGATCTGGGAGAGTTAGATGGCAAGTTGATCTTTGACGCATTGGACGATTGCACATGCGTAGAAGCAACACAATTTGAGCCAAAAGAATGTAAGTTGGATACGAATTTCGGCACCTTAGATGTGGAAATAAGTAAAACGGATGTGTTGGACAATAATGGTGATTTATATGGCCATATTTACCTTCTACAAAATATTACTCAGCGTTTGATAGATGAGCAAGAGCAACGGCTCGCCAGTACAGTATTCTCGACAACGAGCGAAGGTGTTTTAGTGTCTGACAAGCACAATCGTATTCAGATGGTCAATAAGGCTTTTACTGAAATAACGGGGTTTAGTGGGCCCGAGGTGATGGGGAAAACGCCCGCCATATTTAATTCGGGCCGTCACGACACGGCATATTTTACCCAGCTTTATGACGCTTTAAGTTCACGTGGCCATTGGGAAGGTGAAATTTGGAACAAGCGAAAGAATGGCGAAGTTTACCCAAGCTGGCTGCAAGTTTCTGCGGTGTTTGATCAGCATGGCGAGATTGATATGTATGTGGCACTGTTCAATGATATTACCTCGCGAAAACGCAATGAACAACTGATGTGGCAACAGGCGAACTTTGATAACTTGACCGGCTTGGCCAATCGTCATCATTATCACGCTAAATTTGATATTGCTTTGACGCAGGCAGAGCGCAAACAATCTCGTGTAGCAGTGTGCTTTATCGATTTAGACCGCTTCAAAGCGGTGAATGATACGCTAGGACATCATATTGGTGATTTGTTGCTCATTGAAGCTGCCAATCGGATCAGAGAGTGCACCCGAAATTCAGATACCGTGGCGCGCTTGGGTGGGGACGAATTTGCCTTGCTATTACCTGAAATGGAAATGATTGGTGATATGGAAAAAGTTGCTGAAAAGATCCTCAGAGCGCTGAGTGAACCTTTTCACTTAGAAGGTCACGAAGCATACGTTTCAGGCAGTATGGGCATCACATTTTATCCAGATGATGGTGAAGATAGAAAGGTGTTACTGCGAAATGCCGACAGTGCCATGTACAAAGCCAAAGAGAACGGTCGCAATTGCTTTCAATTCTTCACGGCAGCTATGCATGAGCATGCCAAGGCCCGTAGCCAGTTGGAAGGGGCACTGCATCGTGCGCTAGCTAACCAAGAACTCCGTGTGGTATATCAGCCAATTGTAGGGCGAGGCAATAAACTGGGATGTGAGGCACTTCTGCGTTGGCACAACGAAGCGCTTGGTGAAGTATCTCCGGCTGACTTTATCCCTATTAGTGAAGAATTAGGGCTCATTTTAGCGATGGGAGAGTGGGTGCTTTATCAGGCATGTGCGCAAGCTCGATCGTGGCTTACTAAAACGGATAGACCCTTCTTTGTGTCTGTCAACGTATCTAGCACACAATTTAAACGCCAAGATATCGTAAGTCTGGTAGATAAGGTCCTAAAAGATACAGGCCTACCAGCGACTTGCTTAACGCTCGAAATTACTGAGACGGTGCTGGCTGATAATTCAGATGGGATAGAGTTGCAGTTGGAGCAATTGCGACAAATGGGAGTAGGGCTTGCTATTGATGACTTTGGTACGGGCTATTCGTCGCTGGGTTATCTAAAGCGGTTTCCTTTGTCTAAGCTCAAGATTGACAGAGCGTTTATTAAAGACTTGCCTGATGATGAAGAAGATAAGACGCTTATCAGCGCCATCGTGTCTATGGCCAGTAAATTAAAGCTCACAGTGATCGCAGAGGGCGTAGAAACCCCAGCTCAGTTAGAGCTATTAAAGCAGCTAGGGTGTGATTACACCCAAGGTTATTTGCATGCTAAGCCAAGTGATGCAGATGACTTTGAGCGGTTCCTCGTGCAACATGCTCAGTCACATGCTCATTCGCAAACTTGATGCATATGGCAAAGGGACACCAGCGCGTCGTTTGCTTTTAGATTGCCCTGTGCTTTTGCTTTGATAAGTAATTCAAATGCACGGGGTAAGTCTTGCTCTCCACCTTCTGCTGCGATCAACATGGTGGCAAGGTTGTACATTCCCCATTGGTCTTGGTTGCTTACCGCTGCTTCAAAAGACTCGCGTGCAGCTGCTAGATCTCCTTGCTGATATAAACTAATTCCTTGGCTATTTTGCGCAGAAAATTGTGCTCTTTGATGCTTAGGAAAATGAGGTAAAGCCCGCTGCTTAACGATACCACCTAACACATAGATGTCATTGGGTCGGTATGCTGCGTAGATCCCGCCGCTTTGATACAAGTCTAAAATTTCGTCACGTGTTAAACGCCATGGCTCTGTTTTGAAGTAATTGTCTAGCATCAAGTTGTCGAGTTGAATAGCGCGTTTGGCATCGCGTTTTCTCGCGTAGGTATAACGACCCTGCTTTAAAGTAACTTGGTCTTCGTCTACGGCGATCACTTGTACCACTCTAAACTGTGGTTGATACACGCGATCACTTTGGAGCCTGCCAAAATCAACCATGATGACATCGTCAACTTTAGGCGCATTTAACCACATTGACTGCTGTGACTGTGTTTGCTGATGTTGCACAATCCAATAAGCACAGAAGCCAACAAGCAAAAAGGCAATGATGATAGCCTTGTAGCGACTGACGGATGTGGTGATCACGTCATGGGTGCGGAATAGGGTGCTTTTTATCATTGCCATCTCCGTGGTGAGTTACACCTTCATAATGCGTGTCAAAACAAAGATAACATGGCTTTGCTTTGACACAAATAGACCTATTTGCCTGCCATGGCAGTCTTTGCATTGGCAGCCATTAGGGCAAATACCGCATAGGCGGCTGTATTTTGTTTTAGTTTATCTGGATCAACTTTATCCAGCGTATCATCGGCGGTGTGATGATAGTCAAAGTAGTCGGTGCCAACTTGATGCAAATCGAAAATTGGTGCCGAAGTCATTTGCTTGAATGGGATCAGATCAGGTCCGCCACGCGCCGCATTTTTTCGAATATATTTAATGCCCAGTGGTTTTAACTGTTTCGCGATGTCGCGTACGACAGGGAGAGAGGCGGCGTTCACATTGGACTCGAAAGCATAGACAACATCCGCGCCAAAGTCTGACTCAGCGGCAGCGACAATATTGCTCAAGCGATCTTGATAGTGCTTAAAGTATGCTTTTGCGCCCCATAGTCCCAACTCTTCAGCCGCAAACAGTACAACACGAATGCTGCGTTCAGGTCGAGTATGATCTGCGATATGCTTGGCGGCGGCCATGGTCAGTGCGACGCCTGCACCATCGTCTAGGGCACCAGTGCCTAAATCCCAAGAATCAAGGTGACTACCAAGAAGTACATACTGCTCTGGATATTTGGAGCCTGTAATTTCGCCGATGACATTATAACTTGTCCCTTCGCCTAAATCTTCCGTTTGAATGTTTAGTTCAACTTTGACAGGTTTGCCAAGTGCGATAAGGCGTGCCAGTTGATCAGCATCAGGGTTTGCAACAGCCGTTGTTGGAATCTTACTGACGCCTTCGGTGTAATGACTGCCCCCAGTATGGGCGAATCTATGATGACTGGTACTGACTGAGCGCATCATGTAGGCAATCGCGCCTTTTTTAGCGGCCTCTACAGCGCCTTTATTTCGGGCTTTTACTGCCGGACCATAGCCATTGCCGTCAATATCTCTATTCATTCGATAATTGATAAATGCAATTTTTCCTTTCAAGCTCCCAGCTGGTGCAGCAACTAGCTCATCAAACGTTTCGAATAAGACGACTTCACCCGATAACCCTTGCTTAGGTGTGCTGATGCTATTGCCCAAAGCCGTTAGATGTAGAGGCTGTTTGCTCGGTGTTAAGATGAATCCAGACTCATGATAACGTCGCCACTCTGGGAATTTGGAAGGTTCCAACCAAACTTTATCAAAACCGAGCTGCTGAAACTTTTGTTTAGCCCAAGCGACGGCCATTTTGTCGTTTTCTGTGCCAGGTAAACGAGGGCCTACTTCAGTGGTCAGTGACTCAACAAGTTGCCAACTTAAGTCACTGCTACGCGCGTGATCGCGTACTTTAGCAACCGTTTCTAATTCAGCCTGAGTAAATTCTTGAGCTACTGTGGTATAGCTCGTACAGAGTGCAAATAGCGGTAATATGCTGGTTTTGATCAAAGTACGAAATGCAAGTTTCATAATTTTCCTTAGTCGGTAGTAATGTGGCTATTTTGACACCGAAATTCTTACATTAAAACGTTAATAGGATGAAATGCATACAAGCGCGCCGTTATGAGTTGTTATAAAAAGATGAAGTTGAATGAGTATATGACTTAAAGTGAGTACTTTTGACGCGATTGCATGGTATACCAAGGGTAACCTTCTTTGATAAAATCAATGTAATTTGATTTGTCAGGAATACCATGTGAACCCGCTTTTTACTCAATTATCATTGCGCGCAGAGTTACTATCCGCTCTTAAGAAAGCTGGATTCAGCCAAATGACGCCGATTCAAGCAGAAAGTTTACCAGAGCTACTTACGGGCAAGGATGTGGTTGCACAGGCAAAAACAGGATCTGGTAAAACACTGGCATTTAGCTTAGCAATGCTACAGCAGCTCGATGCCTCTAATCAGCAGATCCAAGGCCTTATCTTGGCGCCGACTCGAGAGTTAGCCAATCAGGTTGCTGAAGAGGTCAGGAAGCTGGCAAAAGAACTCGGCAATATAAAAGTATTGACTATTTGCGGGGGTGAACCGATTGGTCCGCAAATCAGCTCGCTGGAACATGGCGCGCACATTGTGGTTGGGACGCCTGGTCGAGTTGAAGAGCATTTGTTCAAGGGGACCTTAGACTTAACGCAAGTAAGCCACTTTATACTGGATGAAGCGGATCAAATGCTGGATATGGGCTTCATTGACGCAATTGAAAGCATCGCAGTGTATCTTCCAGAAGCGCGTCAAACTATGATGTTTAGCGCGACTTACCCCAAAGACATTGAACAAGTGTCGCAGCGTTTTATGCAGACACCGACACTGGTTAAAGGTGAAACCGAAACGCTGAATCGACAAATCAAGCAACAGTTTTTCCCATTGAAAAACAATAAACTCAGATTTAATACGTTAAGGCTACTGTTGCTGCAACACAAGCCAGAAAGTTGCATTGTATTTTGCAACACCAAAGTCGAAACTAAAAAGCTTTTCACTGAGCTACAACAAACAGGCTTACAAGTGGTTGTGCTGCATGGTGATTTAGCACAAGTCGAGCGCCAGAGAATGTTACTCCGATTTGCAAATAAGAGTGCTTCTGTATTGGTGGCAACGGATGTTGCGGCCCGAGGTTTGGATATTGAAGACATCGATATGGTGGTCAATTACCATATGGCGCTTGATCCGCAAACGCATGTCCATAGAGTCGGACGTACAGGCCGTGGCGGGAAAAAAGGTTTTGCCTGCTCGCTGTATGGTGAAAACGAAACCTTTAAAGTGAAGCAACTGAGTGAGCTTTATGAGCGAGAGTTTAATCCATCGCCTACGCCACCGCTGAGTCTACTTGATAAGCCTGTGTATAAGCCTCGTATGGTGACTGTCATGATCGATGCGGGCAAAAAGCAAAAAGTGCGAGCGGGTGATATTGTCGGATGCTTAACAGGTGAAAACGGTATCGGTTCAGCACATATCGGCACCATCACCGTACAAGACAATCAAGCGTATATCGCCATCTATAGAGATGCAGTGAAACCTGCAATCCGTAAGTTACATGCCGATAAAGTCAAAGGTAAACGCATTAAAGCTAAGCGATTGGTATAGATAAATCTTTTTGACTAAAGTGCCATTTTTAGCTGTTCGTACTCGAGTTTAATTTGGTTAAACTCGAGGTTATTCCCGCCTCTATCTGGGTGACAAGACAAAGCGAGTCTTCGCCACTTTTTTTGCAAGGTAGGTAAGTCATACGCACTGGGCAGTTGCCATTTCTTTATGAGCGCTTCTCGAGATTGCATACAACCAGCCCCTTTGTCACAGCTTAAATAGCGTTGCCAAAATCCATTTAACAGCGCTTCAATCTCTTCTTTACTGGTATCATAGTTGTTCCAATCTAAATAATAGCTTTTGAGCGGATCTGTGTGTGAGGGGAGGTTTTGGTTGTCCGCATTGATGGTGTCTTGGTCTGGTTGCATACGTTCAATATAAATGTCTAACGCTGAGATATGAACCAAATGATGCGAGTCGAATAGCTCATTTTGTAATTGATATAGTCCATTCATTATTAAAAAATTTATTTTAAACAGATCTTTATGACTATCTTTATCTAGTTCAGGAAGCGCTTTTTGGACTTTCAGTTGCTCTGCCAGTTCATGTACTTTCAAATGCGGACTCGCCGAGATGATGTCAAAAATAATATTGAGAATCGGGTTGATCATTGTTCGGCCTGTAAACATAGTGTATCTTCATGACCTTAAAGATTGTCGATTAATTATTACGCTATTGCAAATCGGGATGGCATGGATGGCTTTAATACATAAGTGCTTAATAGTGATTTTTACTTTGGGACTGAGCTATTTCGGCTCTGCGTCTGAACAGGAAAGTGAAGTAAAATCGCTCGAGCAACAAATACAAAATATTGCGCAACTGGAGAGCTGGCAAGAGCAACAGATGGCAGGTGAGCAATTATTAAACCATCCTCAGCTCACATTGGCACAAAGAATCACGCTTTTTGAGGCCTTGGGAAAATTGGCTTTTCAGCGCGGAGAACTGCGTCAAGGGGTCCACTTTTTTAAGCGCATGGAAGTGATATTAAATGAACAGCAAGACCCAATACGACAGTTCACCGCAGTAAAAATGCAGGGCATCGGTTGGTATCATCTGGGAGAGTTTGCCGCTTCTGAAAAAGATTATGCGCGCGCGCTCGAGCTCGCAAAAGCCCATCAGCCTCTAATTCAAGTGGCTCATATTCAAAATAATTTAGGTTTGGCATTTGTTAAAATGCATGACTTGATGAGTGCCTTATCTCATTACTTAGATGCCTATGAAATTTACAAGCAACATGGAAGTGAGCAAGATCAAGCGGATATTATTCTCAATATCGCTGGTGTGTATATTCGTCTATTAAGATATCAAAAAGCTGAAGAACTGTTGCAAAAAGCCATCACACTTTTTGAAAAGCTGGGTGACAGCTATGGTATCGCCTTATCACAGGCAAATTTAGGGGTATTGTATACGCAAACTTCACGTTTTGAGCTGGCCCGCACGTATTTACAGAAAGCCATTGATTATTATGAAGCGGTCAATGATGTTAAGCACCTATCTTACGAGTACAGTAATTTAGCTAAAGTAAGTATTGCTATAGGCAATATGCCACTTGCTGAAACACAGGTTAACTTTGCTATTTATTATGCCGAAAAGGCGGAAAATGACTCTAATATGTCCGAAGCTTTGTATGTACAGGCCCAAGTTTTTTTGGTTAAAGGGCAGATAGCTGAAGCGAAAGAAGCGGCGCAACGAAGCTTAGAAATGAATCAAGTGTTAGGCGCTGAATTACGTGAGAAAAGAGCGCTCTCGATCATTGCTCTGGCTGAGTCCGCCCAGGGAGACACGGCTCAAGCGTTACAAACACTCACTGATTACGATCACGCCATTTTTCAATTGTTGAACCAAGCATTGCTAGAGAAAGCCGAAAAGTATCAAAAGCGCTTTGAGGAAAGCGAGTTAAGCCAAGAGCTGGCTCAACTCAAGCAAGCACAACAATTACAAGAGCTAAAAACGAAGCAACAACAGCAATTAATGTGGATGAGTGGCTTGGTGGTTGGCTTTGCCTTATTGGCATTAGTGGCTTGGTATCGTCGTACGATTGAACGTAAAGCGAAATTAGATTTGAGTCACGAAGTGGCACAGCGTACTGCTGAATTACAAAAAACGGCCGATCAGTTACGCAGTGCGAATCAAGTAAAAAGCCAGTTTCTTGCCAATATAAGCCATGAAATACGCACTCCATTAACGGCTATTTTGGGCTACAGCGAAAATATGCTCCTTGAGCACAAAGATAATGAACAGCTCAAAGCCTCCCTCACCGTATTGATGCGACAAGGGAGACATTTAAAAGAGCTGATCAGTGATGTATTGGATCTGAGTAAAATCGAGGCTGAACAACTTGAATTAGAGCTCACTGAGTTTAAAGTTGAGTCGCTATTGTCTGATATCACCGATATGTTTCATCATCCCTGTTTGGAAAAGTCCTTAGAACTCATCGTGGATCATCGATTGGATACGCCCTACCGAGTCTGTTTGGACTACGTCAGAGTCAAGCAAGTTTTAATTAACTTGTTAAGCAATGCCATTAAATTTACTCACCATGGACATGTTGAGCTATTAGCTGAATCTCAAGAAGGTGGGATACTGTTCAGTGTAAGTGATACGGGAATAGGGATGTCGGCAGGGCAACTTGAAAAGATTTTTGAGCACTTTCAACAAGGTGATAACAGCATAACACGCCGATTTGGCGGCTCTGGGTTGGGACTGAGCTTATCACAGCAGCTTGCTGCAATGATGGGAGGCACAATAAAGGTAACCAGCGAATTGCATGTTGGCAGTCGCTTTGCTTTTTGGGTGCCATGCTCGCGGCTTAACAAACAAGCTGAACAGGAGAGCTGTCAGCAAGTAGAGGCGCTTAGAGTGCATCAGTTTTCGGGGCTGGTGTTACTTGCAGAAGATCATGACGACAATCGAGTTTTATTTGAACGTGTTCTATCCAATCTCGGTGTACGGGTGGAGTCAGCACCCGATGGCAAACAGGCCGTAGAAAAATGTCTAAGCAGTTACCCAGACTTGGTATTGATGGATATTCAAATGCCGGAAATGGATGGCCTCGAAGCCTTACGCCTATTGCGACAAGCTGGTTATGAAGGGCCAATATTCGCGTTAACCGCGAATGTGATGGAGCACGAAATCAAGTATTATTTGGATAGTGGCTTTGACGGGCATCTAAGTAAACCTCTGGAACAAGATAAATTAGTCTCAGTATTGAATACGACTTTGAACAACGCAAACAGTGAACAGTTAGAGGCTGAAATCAGTCTAGATATGACGGATTTGAAACAGAGCTTTGCATCAACGCTTGAGCAAGAGCGTTATAAGCTTATCGACTTATGGCAAGAGGAAGATTATGCTGGATTACAGTATCACTGTCATAAGCTGGCTGGTGCAGCAGCTGTGTTCGGTTTTTCGCCAATTGCAGACATTGCAAAGCAATTTGAGGCAGCCTTAAAGCAACAAAACACCTCCCAGTACCAAGACCTGTTTTTGATCTTGTGCGATGAACTTAAAGTGCAAGCTTACTCAGAACAACTCGATATCTCCTGAATCACTCGGATCATCGAGCGGCAGGTGCTCAGTTTGTTTACCAATTGGTTCTTCGGTATGCGTGCGGCTTTTGTCAACGCGAGGGTCTAAATCTGGTTCTGGTGTTTCTGTTTTGAAAATACTCAATTTCTCATGAATGCTGTTAGAGAGGTTTATCAGATCGGTACTGGATACAGCTTGGATCTTGGAACTTGAAAGTGCATCTGAATTCAACTCAACCATTGATTCAATGCTCGATTGAGCTTCATCAGAGACCACTTTTTGTTGCTTTACTTGACTATGAATGCTGTGTGACATGGCGTTGATGTCGAGCATGGCATGTTCGATTTGATCGACCTCTTTGGTGGACTCTTCGGACAGCTGAACTGTTCTGTCGGTTTCCTCTAAAGCAAGCAGCATTAACGAGTGAGCGCTGTCAGTACCCGCTTGGATTTTACTGACCATGGCACGTACTTCTTGAGTTGACTTGCTAGTGCGTGCGGCGAGGCTACGTACTTCATCGGCAACGACAGCGAATCCGCGCCCTTGCTCTCCTGCCCGTGCGGCTTCAATGGCCGCATTTAAGGCGAGTAAGTTAGTCTGTTCTGCTATTGAGTTAATCACATCTATCACGGCACTAATTGCATCGCTATCGGCTTTCAATGCCTCAATTTGTTTACTCGTTTGCCGAATATGTTCAGCAAGGCTAATTAAGCTTTCTTGACTTTTATCGGTATCAACGCGTGTTTTTTTAACTGCTTCGGTGGCCTCTTCAACAGAGCAATAAATTTTATCTAAGTTGTCATCTAATTCCCTTGAAACAACGAGCATACGATTGATGGAGCTAGCAAGGTCTTCACCATGCGCATGTTGAATGGTGGCCTTTTGAGTCATAGATGCATAGGTATCCCTAAGGTCATCTGCCATTGGTGCGAGTCGAGCTGAGCAGGTATACACTTCGCAAATAATGTGTTCTATGGTCGCTATCCCAGCATTGAGCGCAAGGCAGGCTTTAGGAAGTTGTTTGTCTTGTTCATTAAATCGATAGGTGAGATCAATATTGGTATCGGCGAGCAAAGCGCTGACTAGGCTATCTAAATAATTGCCTTTGTTGCTGTATTTTGAGATCACTGTGTAAACTAAGAAGGCACTCAAAACAATCAAGCCGCATAACGTGAGTGTTGCGGGTAATGAAAACTTAAAATATAAAGCGCAAAGTACTGTAATGGTTAGATTAGCGCACGTGGTACTGATCACTCCGACGTTTAAACGCATATACCTGAGTCTCCCTTCTATGGTCTTAAAAACTGGAAACTTTTTTCCAATTAGACTAATAGGTATAGACTAGTTCAAAGTGAATTCCAAGCTTTTACAGGGCAAAAAAAAACCTGCATCAGCAGGTTTTTTTTGATTATTTACGCTTCATTGAGTCGAAGAATTCATCGTTTGTTTTACTCATAGAGAGTTTATCGATTAAGAATTCCATCGCGTCTATTTCACTCATTTCATGTACAATCTTGCGTAAGATCCACATTTTTTGTAGCTCGTCCGACTTAGTTAGTAA
The DNA here is from genome assembly GCF_001696455.1 of Pseudoalteromonas luteoviolacea. Classification (GTDB taxonomy): domain Bacteria; phylum Pseudomonadota; class Gammaproteobacteria; order Enterobacterales; family Alteromonadaceae; genus Pseudoalteromonas; species Pseudoalteromonas luteoviolacea_C. Next base: position 5,074 of record NZ_MAUJ01000009.1, on the reverse strand, counting down.
CTCTTCGCGACGAGTACCTGAGCGGTTGAAGTCAATTGCTGGGAATACACGCTTTTCCGCAATCTTGCGGTTTAAGTGTAATTCCATGTTACCTGTACCTTTGAACTCTTCGTAGATAACTTCATCCATCTTAGAGCCAGTATCGATAAGCGCAGTAGCAATAATTGTTAAGCTACCACCTTCTTCAACGTTACGAGCGGCACCAAAGAATCGCTTAGGTTTATGTAGTGCATTGGCATCGACACCACCTGTGAGTACTTTACCCGATGAAGGAATAACAGTGTTGTAAGCACGCGCTAGACGAGTGATTGAGTCCAACAAGATGACGACATCTTTTTTGTGCTCAACTAAGCGCTTAGCTTTTTCAATCACCATCTCAGCAACTTGAACGTGACGGCTTGCTGGTTCATCGAATGTTGATGCTACAACTTCACCTTGCACTAGGCGTTGCATCTCTGTTACTTCTTCAGGACGTTCGTCAATCAGCAGTACCATCAGCGTAGCGTCAGGGTTATTGTAAGAAATCGATTGTGCAATATTCTGAAGCAACATCGTTTTACCCGCTTTTGGCGGCGCAACGATAAGTGCACGTTGACCTTTACCAATTGGTGAAGCAAGGTCTAAAACTCGCGCTGTAATATCTTCAGTACTGCCGTTACCACGCTGCATTACTAAACGTTCGTTAGCATGGATAGGCGTTAAGTTTTCGAACAAGATTTTAGTTCGAGAGTTTTCTGGCTTATCAAAGTTAACTTCGTTAACTTTTAATAGAGCAAAATAGCGTTCGCCATCTTTTGGTGGACGGATAAGACCGCTAATTGAATCACCAGTACGCAAGCTAAAGCGTCTGATTTGACTCGGCGATACATAGATGTCATCCGGCCCTGCTAAGTATGAAGCTTCGGAAGAGCGTAAAAAGCCAAAGCCGTCTTGGAGAATTTCTAAAACACCGCCGCCATAGATGTTTTCGCCGCTTTTTGCATGGGCTTTCAAGATAGCGAAAATGATATCTTGTTTTCTAAGACGGGCTACGTTTTCGAGTCCCATTGACTCGGCAAGTTTTACAAGCTCATTTATTGACTTGTCTTTAAGTTCGCGTAAATGCATATTGGTGGGTTCTTTAATTAACGTTGTTTTCTCGTCGCACGAGGGATTGAGTTGAAATTCGATAAAAAGGTTTGTGGCTCTATAAGTTAGCAGCTAGCCATCGAGTCGTCCAGTCTTTATACAAAAAATTAATCCATTAATCTTTAAATTTCGCAGGCAAGCAAAAGTGAAAGCCCAAATTACAGAGTATTTTGGGCTTTTTGTTTTTAAACGTTGTCGTTTAGAAACTCAACAAGCTGAGTTTTAGAAAGTGCGCCCACTTTAGTTGCAGCAACCGCACCGTCTTTGAATAGAAGTAGTGTTGGAATACCGCGGATACCAAATTTGCCAGGAGTACCTGAGTTTTGGTCGATATTTAGTTTGGCGATAGTTACTTTACCTTCAAACTCACCAGCTACCTCATCAAGAATTGGCGCGATCATTTTACAAGGACCACACCACTCAGCCCAAAAGTCAACAAGAACAGGTTTGTCTGAGTTAAGTACGTCAGCTTCAAAGCTGTCGTCAGTTAATTGGATAATTTTGTCGCTCATTACGTTCTCCGTTAGAAATTAGGCGAATTATTTAGTGCGTATTTAAACACTCTTGTTTCTTATTGCAAGTTTAAACGTTATGCTTTATTGCTATGACTAAGACACATTTGACCAATACCAAATTTTCAGACTTTGCTTTAGCACCGGAAGTGGTCGCCGGTTTGACAGCGAATGGCTTCGAGTATTGTACGCCAATTCAAGCAAAGTGTATGCCTTACGTATGTGAAGGCAGGGACATTGCGGGTCAGGCGCAAACAGGAACCGGTAAAACACTGGCATTCCTTACCGCGACTTGTCATCGTTTAATGCAAAATCAACCTGAACAGCAAGCATCTGTACAACCCAGAGCCATTATCATGGCGCCGACTAGAGAGTTGGCAATACAGATCCACAAAGATGCAAAAGTTATCGCACCACACTGTAATTTAAAGTTAGGTTTAGTATATGGTGGCGAAGAATATGAAAAACAACGGGCACAACTAGAAAAAGGCGTCGATATTTTAATTGGTACCACAGGTAGACTGATCGACTTCTACAAACAAGGCGCGTTTAACCTCAATAGTATTGAAGTTGTGGTACTAGATGAAGCTGATCGTATGTTTGATTTAGGCTTTATCAAAGATATTCGTTATCTGTTTAATCGCATGCCTGGAACGCAAGAACGATTAAATTTACTATTTTCTGCGACATTATCTTACCGGGTGCAGGAGCTGGCCTTTGAGCATATGCACAATCCGATTCATGTTCAGATTGAGCCTGATGTTAAAACTGGTAAGCGTATTCAAGAAGAACTATTTCACCCCTCTCAAGAGGACAAATTACCTTTACTTTTAACTCTAATCGAGGAAGATTGGCCAGATAAGGCAATTGTCTTTGCAAACACAAAGCACAGTTGTGAAAATGTTTACGAGTGGTTGAAAGCTGACGGTCATCGTGTTGGTTTACTTACAGGTGATGTAAACCAGAAAAAACGCCTGTCTATTTTGACTAAGTTTACTAAAGGGGAATTAGATCTACTTGTCGCGACTGATGTGGCCGCGCGAGGATTACATATCCCGGAAGTAAGCCACGTATTTAACTTTGACTTACCTGATGATAGAGAAGATTACGTGCATCGTATCGGCCGAACAGGTCGAGCTGGTGCTTCGGGGCATGCGATTAGTTTTGCATGTGAGCAATATGCGTATAATTTGCATGAGATCGAGGAATATATAGATCATTCCATTCCTGTATCTCACTATGACAAAAGCGCATTATTAGATGACCTCAAGCCGCCAGTAAAACAACATCGCAGAAATTATCAATCTGGTCAGAGAAAGCGTGGCAATACTCGCAGACAAGGCAGTTATCAAAAATCAACGCCTAAACATAATTAGGTGTAGTAAGGGTAAGTAGAGGTTACGAGCGTGGGATATAACTCACCACAGAATAATGTATATGCCGTAATAGACTTGGGGTCAAACAGCTTCCATATGCTTATTGCAAAGCATATGGCGGGCGGCGTCCATACGATTGGCAGAGTAAAACGTAAAGTTAGGTTGGCCGCCGGACTTGATGAGCAAAATGTGCTTTCTCAAGAAGCAATGGAAAGAGGTTGGGAGTGCTTGTCACTTTTTGCGGAGCGGCTGCAGGATATTCCACCACAAAATATAAAGATTGTTGCGACAGCGACATTACGTCTAGCTAAAAATGCGGAACAATTTAAGTTACGAGCTGAGAAAATTCTCAATCACAAAATTGAGATCATTAGTGGTGAGTTGGAAGCGTGCACCATTTATAAAGGGGTTGCTCATACGTCGTCATGCCATGGTAAGCAGTTGGTTGTCGATATTGGGGGGGCGAGTACCGAAGTTGTAATCGGTCGAGGCTTTGACGCTCATATATATTATAGCCTTAATATGGGCTGCGTTACTTACCTTGAAAGGTATTTCAAAGACGGCCTGTTGAGTGATGAAAACTTCACCCATGCGATAGCGGCAGCAAAAGCCGTGATTGCACCCCATGTCGCTGAGTTCCAGCAAGTAGGGTGGGAGTTAGCGATAGGAGCGTCAGGCACTGTTCAAGCAATACAAGAAATCTTTGCGGCTCTTGGGCTTGATGAATATCTGGTTTTACCAAAGTTAACAGCAATTAAATCAATGGCGATTGACTGCGAGACAATATCTAAACTTGATCTGCCCGGATTAAGTGAAGAGCGTCGACTCGTTTTCGTGTCTGGCCTAGCAATTCTGATAGCTTTGTTCGAGTCGTTGGAAATAGAACGGATGGGCTTAGCAGGTGGCGCACTACGCGAAGGGGTGCTCTATGGCATGATAGACGATTTGAGCGTTTCTGATATTCGCAAGCGTACGCTGAATTGTTTTATGGCTCGATACCATGTTGATGGTCTTCAAGCCCAGCGCGTCTTTGAGATTAGCAATAGCTTTCTAAATCAACTCAAAGGGTACTGGTCAATTGATACTCAGTTTGGTTCTGATGCGTTGCGCGCGGCAACGGTCGTCCATGAACTCGGCTTATTAATTGATTATAAGGAATACCATAAACATAGCGCTTATATTCTTAACAATAGTGTTATGCCCGGTTATACCAGAGCTCAAAAACAGCTGATTGCGGCAATGGTTAGTAATCACCGATTAGATATCGATGTTGAGAGTTTTTCTCAACTTGGCTCTAATCAAAGATTGGCAGAGGTATTAATTAGGCTATTACGCATTGGCGTTATTTTATCAATGCGCCGACAAGATGATGTATTGCCTGAACTCTTTCTTACGGCCAGTGAACCAGAGACATTAACTTTGACAGTGCCCAAAACTTGGTTGGAGACACACCCATTAATGCAAACTGAGCTTGAACAAGAAGCAAAGTATCAAGAAAAGTGTGGCTGGTTATTGGAAATCGAGTGTGATTAAGGGCTAAATAGCTTGTTTATTAGGCGAAAATCAGTGTTTTGTCTGTAATTTGAGCGTTTGTGAGCGTTTTTTTATTTTTAATGAAAAAAACGCTTGCGCCAATCTCAAATCTCCCTATAATGCGCACCCACTGACACGGCGGGATGCAACGAAAAGCGCAGAGCAAAGTGAAGGTTAAAGTTAAATTGAAAGATTAATTAAAAAATTAAATTTTCTAGTTGACTTTAAAAGTGAAGCGGTTAATATGGCGCTCCACTTCGCAGCAACGCTGCGGTAACTAACCAAGGGTTAGTTACATTGTTCTTTAAAAATATGAAGCAATCATCTGTGTGGGCACTCGTACAGATTGAGTTCTAACAGCTCTTGATTCAGGAGCAAAAGAATTAGAGTCTCAATTTCTTATGAGTGACTATATAGTCAATTTATACAGAATTCATTGAGCACGAAACTTCGGTTTCAAAAACTTTTAATTGAAGAGTTTGATCATGGCTCAGATTGAACGCTGGCGGCAGGCCTAACACATGC
>NZ_MAUJ01000008.1:2500-274822 GCF_001696455.1 Pseudoalteromonas luteoviolacea | reverse complement strand
GTGAGGCATTGAGCTAACTCGTACTAATTACCCGTGAGGCTTAACCATACAACGCCAAAGTGGTTTTATTTGTTAGAAGTTAAGAATAAAAGTAGACGATAAGAATTTAATTACGCTTCCAGATTTTAGTAAGATGTTGATAAACATCTTGCATACAGAATTTCCTGGTGAACATAGCATTTTGGAACCACCTGATCCCATGCCGAACTCAGTAGTGAAACGAAATAGCGCCGATGATAGTGTGGGGTTTCCCATGTGAAAGTAGGACATTGCCAGGGCCCAATTAGAGAAACCCGTTGCAGAAATGCGACGGGTTTTTTACGTTTATGGTGCTAAATCGTGCTTTAGCGCGACTTTAGCGCAAGGTGAAGAGAGCAACTTTCAGTGACGTTGAGATGGACTCTCTTGGCATCATTTTAAGTCGTTCATAATGGATGGATCACCAATCCCTCATCAGTTGTTAAAATCGCTTATTTCACCTTGCGCAAAGCAAACGTATTCGCTGCGCTCATTATCGTTAATCCTTTGCACTACACTTGCGCAAAAGAAGCGTGCTCACTGCGTTCCTTATCGCCAATTTTTGCTCCTTAATACATTAGGCTAGCGTAGAGCGACTCTCAAACTTTACTTGAAATTTGAAATCACCTGGAACAATACCCCTACTACCACAGTGTGTTCCGTGGGCAATATATATGAGACTATTATAAGCGAGAGGCGTATTAGGAAATAACCTGAGGGGGGTAAGTGAATCCGTTTAACGACATATACGAAAGAGCATGCGAGCGTAAAGGTGGTGAATCTAATCTACGCAACTTGTTAAATAAACCGCAGAAAGAGGCGGTATTGGCAACTTATAGCGATGACGTTTGGTTAGAAGAGTTTACGCGGAAAATATTTCAGTCCGGCTTCTACTGGTCTGTTGTTAATTCGAAGTGGGATGGATTTAGGGAAGTATTCTGGGATTTTTCAGTAGATAAGTTACTGTATATGTCCCCTGATATGTATGAGCAAAGATCACAAGATGAGCGTATCATTCGCAATTTTAAAAAAGTACAAAGTATCGCGATAAATTGCCATATGATTTATGAAGTTCAGCAAGAACATGGCTCATTCAGTGAATTGGTTGCCCACTGGCCAAGTAGTAATATTATCGATTTATGGCTTATGCTTAAAAAGAAGGGCAATCGATTAGGTGGTAATACTGGGCCTTTTGCTCTTAGAGCTTTAGGTAAGGATACTTTTTTGCTGACTAAAGATGTAGAGACTTATTTACGTGCCAATAAGCTGATCGAGGGTGGATTACAAAGTCTCAAGTCGTTGAAAGCGGCGCAAGCACATTTCAACGAGCTACAAGAGTCAAGCGGTTTGTCCATGACAGCCATTAGTCAGATAATCGCATTTAGTGTTGGCGATAATGCAATTCAGAGTGTCTAAAGTATGTTTTATTCTCGTTATAATAAACTAGGTAATGAGTTTGCTGTGCCGAGCAGCCCTAATGTATTTGAAAAATCAGAAGTGCTGTTAATCAATGAACAGCTGAATGAAGACAGCGGTCTCAAGTGGCAATCAAGCGAGGTTTTAAACTACCTATCTGGCCAAACTGCTTTGCCTGAAAGTGAAAGTGTGAGCTTAGCTTACTCAGGACATCAATTTGGGCATTTTAACCCTCTGCTTGGTGATGGACGTGCGCACTTGATAGGTTCATTTACAGGAAAAGCAGGGGCAGAGTACGATATCCAGTTAAAAGGGTCTGGCGCGACTTCCTTTTCTCGTGGGGGCGATGGTCTCTGTGCATTAGGTCCAGCTGTTCGTGAGTTTATTATGAGCCAAGCGATGCATAGCTTAGGTGTCCCTACGACTCATTGTTTAGCTGTATTATCTACAGGTCAAACAGTATATCGTCAAGGTCATGTTCCTGGCGCAGTTGTGGCTCGAGTTGCGCGTAGTCATGTGCGCGTTGGTTCTTTTCAACTATTGGCGCTTAGACAAGATCCTGAGAGCATGTCAGAGCTTCTTGAACTATGTATCAATGACAGCTTTGAGGATATCACCTCGCAGGGGGAAGAGCGCGTATTTGCTTTCTTTAGTCGTGTTTGCCAAGCGCAGTGTGCGCTCATGTTGAAGTGGTTACAAGTCGGCTTTATACATGGAGTAATGAATACAGATAATACTCTTGTCAACGGAGAGACAATTGATTACGGGCCTTGCGCTATGATGGAAGGCTTTTCATTTTCTCGTGTCTTCAGTTCCATTGACTCGCAAGGGCGGTACGCATTTGGACAACAGCCAAATATGGCCAGTTGGAATTGTGCAAGATTGGCTGAGTCATTGCTGTTACTGTGTGATGATCAAGAAAATGCGATTGAACGATTTTCAAAAAGTTTGGCAGAGTTCTCAGAAACATTTAACCAAGGGTATCGCCGATTATGGCAAGATAAACTTGGTATACTGGACTGGAATGACGAAGATCAAAGTTTAATTAACGAGTTGTTAGAGTTGATGACAACGCACCAACTAGATTATACAAATACGTTTGCCGGGCTTACAGCTCACACTATGAATATGCTACAGGAACAATACCCGTTGTCCGAAGAGCTAGATGCTTGGTTAAGTCAATGGACAGCGCGCACGGAGCAATATTCTGAAGATGCCATGATTGAGAGAATGAACAAGGTGAATCCAGCTTTGATCCCGCGTAATGAATTAGTAGAAGAAATCATCGGTGATTTTTACCGTAACGGCGCTAGCGAGCAGTTAGGTGATTGGCTATTAGCATTAAAATCACCCTATGAATACAGAAGCTACCCAAAGAAGTGGGTCACGCCTCAATCCGGCACAACACAATATCAAACATTCTGCGGTACTTAATTTTTGAGAGAATATATGACGGGACCATTAACTTGGAAGGAAATACAGAGACAGGTGCTAGCACATAGAAAGCCTTTGGTTCTCGCGCACCTTATTGCATTATTGGCCGCATTAGTAAGCGTGCCTATTCCTTTAATGATGCCTTTACTGGTCGATGAAGTATTGCTGGAAAAACCAGGTATTGCTGTAGAGTTCATGGATCAGTTATTACCATCTGATTGGCATGGCCCAACAGGATATATTCTCGCTATCTTGGTCGCTGTGATGCTCATGCGCATTGGTGCGCTGTTGTTGGGGGTTGCTCAATCTCGGCAATTTACGATTATTGGTAAGGATGTATCACTTCAGATCAGAGCTCGCCTTCTGAGTCACCTATCACGTGTGCAATTAAGAGAGTTTGAGACGCAAGGTGGTGCTGCCATTAGCTCAAGATGCGTGACCGACATTGAGACGTTAGATGGCTTTATTAGCCAAACTATGTCGCGATTCTTGATTGGTCTATTGACCATCATTGGTACTGCTATTGTGTTGCTTTGGATAGATTTAACATTAGGTCTGATTATTCTCACGCTTAACCCTGCTGTGATCTATTTTTCACGGCAATTTGGCAAGCAGGTAAAGCATTTAACCAAAAAGAAAAACAGCGCATTTGAGGCATTTCAAACTGCCCTCGTTGAGACATTAGATGCGATTGCACAGTTAAAGGCGATGCGTAGAGAGCATGGCTATTTCGAAAATGTAATGAGCGCAGCCAAAGATCTTCGATATTATTCTGTGCAATCGCAGTGGAAAACAGATGCTGTAAATAGATTGAGCTTTACCGTATTCCTACTAGGGTTTGAAATCTTTCGGGCCATAGCAATGTTAATGGTGGTATTTTCTGGATTGACCGTAGGGCAAATCTTTGCTGTTTTTGGCTACCTCTGGTTTATGATGGGGCCGGTACAGGAAATTTTAAGTATTCAATATTCTTACTATAGTGCATCCGGTGCACTACAACGTCTCAATCAAGTATTAGATTATGAAACTGAGCCACGTAGCCAGCAATCAAAAACTCAAGCCTTTGAAGCTCCCCAAGTTGGTATTGAGTTTGAAAGTGTGAGCTTTGCCTACAACGATGGTCAGCAGATTCTGAGTAATGTCAGCATGTCTATTCCAGCGGGAAAAAAGGTTGCATTAGTCGCTGTATCAGGTGGGGGGAAATCGACATTGGTGCAATTACTATTGGGCTTATATCAAAAGTCGCAGGGCAAAATTATGGTGAATGGTATTTCTGTAGAAGATATCGGCTATGACCATATACGGGAGCACGTAGTTACAGTATTGCAGCAACCTATCCTTTTCAATGCGACGATACGAGAAAACTTAAGCCTTGGTCGAGACTGTACTGATGAGCAGCTATGGCATGCACTAGAAATTGCAGAGTTAGCGAGTAATGTGAAAGACATGGAAGGGCAACTAGAAGCTGTAGTTGGTCGCAATGGTGTTCGATTATCAGGAGGACAAAAGCAGCGCTTAGCAATTGCGAGAATGGTTGCCGCTAACCCCAAAGTCGTTATTTTAGATGAAGCTACCTCAGCATTAGATGTTGAAACTGAAGCGCGTATACATAAGAACCTCAGTCAGTTTCTACAAGGTAGAACTACGTTAATAATTGCGCATCGCCTCAGCGCAATTCGACAGGCAGACATAATCTATGTATTGGATGATGGCAGGGTGACGCAATCGGGAGATCATCGGACTTTAGTAGAGGAAGATGGTTTGTATCAAGTATTATTCGGCCATCAAGGGTAGAAATATAATTAAAAATACTTATGTAGTGTTAAGTAATTATTAAGTCATCGACTACTATTATGTGGGCATCAAATTAAAAAAGTCTGAATTTTAGAGGGAATAAACATGAAACTTAAGATGCTAAGCATAGTTGTGGCGATGGCTACTGTGTCTTCATTACAAGCGAGTGAAATTGAAGAAGGTGTTTACTTAGGTGTATTCGGTGATTATTACGATGCAAGCTGGGAAAATATCAGAGGTGTTGGCAACGGAGGAGTGGGCATTGATAACTCCACAGGCTGGGGTGCTGAGTTAGGTTATCGCTTCAATAAATATTGGAGTGCACGTATTGAGTATGCAGATCTGGACTTTGATCTAGAAGGTGCTGGAAGTGGTTCTGTAGATGGCGATCGCTTAGGTATTGATGGTCTATATCATTTTGACGGTGGACCATTTTATGCGCTAGCTGGTTTGAAATCTATTGATGTGTTTGACAGTAATTTGTTTGCCAATGCGGGTGTTGGTTATCGACATCACTTTACAGATAATTTTGCGGCTAACTTTGAAACAGCGATCTATCAAGGATTAGAGAGAGGCTATACGGATGTGGGTGCCAAGCTTGGTATTAACTACATGTTTGGTGGTACGAAAAGTAGCCCTAAAAAAGTAGAACCAGCACCACAACCTGCACCGCAGCCGACTGTGGTTGCAGCACCTAAAGACAGCGATAAAGATGGTGTGCTAGATAAAAATGATCGCTGTGCAAATACACCGATGAGCGACGCTGTTGACGCAATGGGTTGTAGCTTATATGAAGATAAAGAGGTGACTGTAAGTTTATTAGTGAGGTTCCCGAACAACAATTCACAAGTATCTCAGCAATATCTGAATGATATTAGTGCGGTTGTCGAGTTCTTAAATGCACACCCAGAGACTTCAGTCGTTTTAGAGGGCCATACCTCTAGTTTAGGTAAAGCTGATTACAACTTGTGGCTTTCTAAAAAACGTGCTGATTCGGTAGCGAAGCAATTGATTGAACAGGGTATAAATGCATCTCGTATATCTACTGTCGGGTATGGTGAAGAGCGCTTATTGGATAGCCGTAATAATCAAGAAGCGCATACTGCGAATCGTCGCGTTGAAGCTAAAGTGATTTCGGTAGAGCGTGTTAAAGTGAAGCGTTAATTTTTGATAGTGTGTCGGGCTCGCTTTGCGGGCTCGGCGACAAATGTAAAAACCACAATAATATTCATCGAACTTTAGACCTCGCATAAATTGTATTCACAAAATTTATAATCAGTATTCTTTCCAATCCAACTTGCAAGATTTTCATCTAAATATAAAGTCCTTATAATCAAATTGTCAGATTAAAAGATAAGCAGTTATAAATCTAAATACTAAAATGCTTATTAAAACACGTCACCAAGAGGATTATATTGTGCTTCAAGAGTATCGTAATCATGTAGAAGCGCGTGCAGCGCAAGGGATAGTTCCTAAGCCGCTGGACGCACAACAAACCGCTGAATTAATTGAACTTGTAAAAGTACCACCCGCAGGAGAAGAGGAGTTTATATTAGAGCTGTTGGTTAATAGAGTGCCTCCCGGCGTTGACGATGCTGCCTATGTCAAAGCGAGCTTTCTTGCTGCGGTCGCGAAAGGGGAGGCGACTTCGCCACTTATCTCAAAATCGTATGCTGCTGAGTTACTTGGTACCATGTTGGGCGGTTACAATATCGCGCCAATGGTTGATTTACTGGATGACGAACAGCTGGCCCCCATCGCAGCAAAAAGGTTGTCCCATACGCTGTTAATGTTTGATGCGTTTTATGATGTGGAAGAAAAAGCGCAACAAGGTAATCAATTTGCTAAGCAAATTATCACTTCGTGGGCCAACGCAGAGTGGTTTACCGAAAAGCCTGCAGTACCTGAGAAAATTTCAGTCACCGTATTTAAAGTAACGGGTGAAACGAATACTGACGATCTCTCTCCTGCCCCTGATGCGTGGTCACGCCCTGATATTCCGCTGCATGCTTTGGCGATGTTAAAGAATGAAAGGGAGGGCATTGTTCCTGAAAAGCATGGTGAGATTGGTCCTATATCTCAACTAGAAGCCTTAAAAAAGAAAGGGCTTCCTCTGGCTTATGTGGGAGATGTCGTTGGTACTGGTTCGTCTCGTAAATCAGCGACCAATTCGGTACTTTGGTTTATGGGAGAGGATATTCCTTATGTGCCAAACAAGCGAGTAGGTGGTGTGTGTTTAGGGGGCAAAATTGCACCCATATTCTTTAATACGATGGAAGACTCGGGTGCATTACCCATTGAGTTACCAGTCGAAAATTTGGCGATGGGTGACCAAATCGATATTTACCCCTATGAAGGTGTGGTCAAACGCCATGGTACAGAAGAGGTGCTCTCTACATTTTCCTTTAAGTCGGAAGTGATACTGGATGAGGTGCAAGCCGGAGGGCGTATCCCACTGATCATAGGCCGAGGATTGACTGAGAAAGCACGGACATCTTTAGGTCTTGAGCAAGAAACCATCTTTCGAAAACCTATCCAGGCAAACGAGACGGGGAAAGGCTTTACGCTGGCCCAGAAAATGGTTGGTAAAGCGTGTGGTGTAGACGGTGTGCGCCCAGGTCAATACTGTGAGCCTAAAATGACGACCGTGGGTTCGCAAGATACCACTGGCCCTATGACTAGAGATGAACTTAAAGATCTGGCTTGCTTAGGCTTTTCTGCGGATTTGACTATGCAGTCTTTCTGCCATACATCAGCTTATCCAAAACCAATCGATGTCAACACCCATCACACACTACCGGATTTTATGATGAATCGCGGTGGCGTATCTTTACGCCCGGGGGATGGTGTTATCCACTCTTGGCTAAATCGTATGTTGTTACCTGACACGGTTGGTACAGGGGGAGATTCTCATACGCGTTTCCCCTTGGGTATTTCATTTCCAGCCGGGTCCGGCGCGGTGGCGTTTGCTGCGGCAACGGGGGTGATGCCACTTGATATGCCAGAGTCCATTTTGGTTCGCTTCAAAGGCGATATGCAGTCAGGCATCACATTGCGTGATTTGGTTCATGCAATTCCTTACTATGCTATTAAACAAGGCCTCCTGACGGTAGAAAAGAAAGGTAAAGTGAATGAGTTTTCTGGTCGCATCTTAGAGATCGAGGGTGTAGAGCATTTAACAGTAGAGCAAGCTTTTGAACTCTCAGATGCTTCGGCTGAACGCTCGGCAGCAGGGTGTACAGTTAAGTTGTCTCAGTCTTCAATTGAGGAGTACTTGAATTCAAATATTGTGATGCTCAAGTGGATGATCTCCGAAGGATATGGTGATGTGCGTACTATAGAGCGACGAATTTCCAAAATGGAAGCTTGGCTCGCAAGTCCAGAATTGATGGTGGCGGACAAGGACGCGGAGTATGCACATGTTATTGATATTGACCTGAGTGAGATTAAAGAGCCGATTTTATGTGCGCCAAACGATCCTGATGATGCTCGGCTACTTTCAACGGTACAGGGCGAAGTGATCAATGAGGTGTTTATTGGCTCTTGTATGACCAATATCGGGCATTTTAGAGCCGCGGGCAAGTTGTTAGATGGCTTTAAGGGGCAATTACCCACACGAATGTGGATAGCACCACCAACTAAAATGGACCGAGACCAGTTAACCGATGAAGGGTATTACGGTATTTATGGGCGTGTTGGTGCGCGTATTGAAACACCGGGGTGTTCGCTTTGCATGGGGAACCAAGCCCGTGTTGCGGATCAGGCCACGGTTGTTTCAACTTCGACACGAAACTTCCCTAATCGTTTAGGCACGGGCGCAAACGTGTTTTTAGCATCCGCTGAACTGGCCGCAGTTGCTGCGATTACTGGGCGATTACCGTCGCCTGATGAATACCAAGAATATGCGACCAAGATCAATGCGACAGCAGCTGATACTTATCGCTATCTGAACTTCCATCACATGCCTCAATACACTAAAAAAGCTGAAAGTGTCATTATTCAGCAAGCCGTATAGCGTTTCGTAATGAAAAGCCAGTCTTGTACTGGCTTTTTTAAATTCATCCTATCTCTAAAGACCGTGAGACTATTTTACTCCCCTTGCCCCTATTCTATGTCCTTGACTATAAAGAGGTCTGTACTAGTGTTTATAAAACAACCAAATGAGTTGCGTGGACTGCTTGATAAGGCTTGCATGGCGCTAATTGCTGCTCTTTGAGCATGGGGTTGTGGTATTCACTCCAGAGCGTTTACAAAGGTCTTGTCAAAGTAGCCAAATAGGCTTCTAAGCAAGGGGGAGTGAGTAGTGCCTTGCGATACACAATCACCATGTTATCGGGGAAAGGCAATGAAATACACGCTCGCTTTGTTAGGGATTATGGGTAGTTTTAGTACGTCGGCTGCACCACTACCATCTTTTAGTGAAATACGTCTTGGTTTTGAGACCATAGATTACAATGAAACTTTACAAGATGTTGCAGGCTTCGGCCAATTGTCACAGTCAATATCCGTTACCAACCCTGCAGTAAGGCAGCTTTCTTATACCGGCGTGGATGAGGATTGGGGTTTCTACATCGGCAGTGCCGCCACTATTTCAACAGAAATAGACACAGAGACGTGGTCACTGAGAAACTTTGGTGCCATTCAGCAGAACGACTTTAAGGTTAAAGCCAATGAGTTGGCCTTTACCGCCGCTTACAATTACCAAAGAGCCATACAGTTGACCTTTGGCATGAAGATCTTCACCTCGAGCTTTACGCGCTCTAACTTTCGCTTTGTGAACCCGGGTGCCACGGAATTTGATAATGCGTTAAAAGCATTACCCAGAGATGAAGGGGACCCGATCCCACGCTTTGATTTACCCGGCCAAGCAAAGGATGGTGATGATGTACTGCAAAATAACCCCGCATCTTTGGTGCCAGTGATCTCTGTGACTGAAGACCAAATGGGACTCTTAGCCACAGTGGGGGCGCGCTACGACAGTAAACTGATGCAACCGAATGAAAAAGTAAGTTGGTATGTTGAGGGGGAGCTCAGTACACCTGTGTATAGCCGTATTCAAAACACTCAGTTTGAGACGACAACGTTAACAGAAAACTTCAATGGGTGGGGAGTAATGGCCAGAGCGGGCGTTCGATATCAACTGGTAGAGCATATTGCTTTGATGCTTGGTGTCGATGCATATTACAAAGAACGAGATACGGTAACAGAAGAAGTGAATGGTCGGCGTTTGCGCGTACCTGAAATAGAGTATACTAATGTATCTCTAACCGCAGGATTACAATGGAGCTATTGATGCAGATGAAGTTTGGCATTGTTTTTAGTGCAGTGCTTATTGTGACTACAGGATGTAAAACGCTAGATTCGGTACATAACACGTTGGGCGGCTCGTCGCCCTCAGCTGAGCAAATCCAAGCTGCTTATAACAGAGCAGAAGCAGCTTACTATGAAGCTCAGCAAGCCATACATTTGGCAAATGTGGAATCGCTAGCTGATTACGATCGCAATAGAGTCGACAAGGCTCGACAAGAATGGCAAGAGTTAGAAGAGCAGTTTACGGAACTAAAAGCGAAGCCTCACGAAGCCTTAGACAGTGCGTCATTTTTCTCATCGCAAACCGTCAGTGGTGAAATTATGAGTATGAGCCAAGAAATTTTGGCTTTGGTTGGCGGTGCGCAAGCGGCAAAAAAACTGATTTTATCAGTGTTAGAGCCAGTCCGATCGCACTTTGCTGTGTTAGATAAATTTGATACGCAACAACAGTTTCCAACTCGCTACCGCAAGCTAAATAAGCATCATAACAAACTTAAAGCCATGTTGGTGGACGGTAAGCAACCTGATGTAGAAGCGCAATTGCCTGGGTTTAAAACGCAATTAACACGTTTAGAAAAGGATGCGGTGAGTTTACATTACCTAGGTCAAATCAATATAGAGCTAACGGCGATAAGTACGTCAGCAAAGGCACAAGTACTACCAAGTGTCTATATGGATGCGAGAAATACCGCCGATTATGCACAGCAATTTATAAACTCAAATGTGCGCGATTACTCGAGCATTGAAGACAAAGTCCACTCGGCAAAACTGCAGATATTAAGACTCGAGCATTTGTTTTCGGAACATTTAGCGCGTAAGCAAGCGCTAGATGACAAGCAAGTAGAAGCGCAGCTGCTGACCTTAGAAAATCAACTACTGGAATTGACAGAAAAAGCAGGGCTGGGTGATTTGCGTCATCTCAGTTTTGCCAATCAATTGAAAGCAGTCAAAGACAAATTGTGATAAAGCATTTGGATGAATCTCTATTTTTGAACAGTGCAATAGTAAGATGTTTATCTCAGTAATTGCACTTATGGCGTGCACAGAGTAGCGCTGATATCACCTATGAGCCTTTATGGTGATTGTTTCTGGCGCTATCACGCTAAGTTACCAAAATTAAAACAAAAGGTATTTTTAATCTAACTTATGTTTTTAATGGGTATATTTATTCTGGTTTTTTGCTAAAAACAAGTTATTCAAAATCAAAATTTCCTGCGAAATAGATTAAGATCTCTGCCAATTTCTCATCAAAAGGCGAGAGCAAAAATGACAGCAGTAAACAACCAGAATTTGCTTCAACTTCGTTTTATTCAACAATCTCATATTGATTCGGTAAAGCCATTTTTTTCACGTTTGCCAGACAACCCGTATGCCGATGGTGCTTTTCGTAAGCGTCGTTATTCAGTCTTAAAGTTTCAAGAAAATACAGTGTCTATTCAGCCAACAAAAGCGTTCGTGCAAGATGACTCCATCAACAACTTTCAGGGCAACATAGAGCGTGTGTACGAAAATTTAGAAACTGAGTTGCTGCATAGTGATGGTTTCAAACACTTGCTGTCTGAATTCAAAGCAATGACAGGTATCGCGGACGACAGTGATATTGAAGTGCATCAGTTTCGTATGTTAGCTATTGAGAGTGATACGCCACCAGCGCCTGAAGGTGTGCACCAAGATGGCTTTGATCATGTTTGTGTCTGTGGGGTTTCACATGAGAATATCGCAGGTGGCGAGTTACTTGTGTATGAACATAAAGAAGCTGAGCCTTGCTTCAAAATGGAAATTAAAGACGGCTTATTTGCACTTGTAAATGACCGTGAAGTTTGGCACAACGCAACACCGATGAATAAACTAGACGCTGACAAAGTGGGCTACTTAGACTGCTTCGTATTTACGGCTTAATGAGGTCACTATGAACTTATCTCAAATTCGCCGCCAATTTCCTGCATTGATGCAGGAAATCTCCGGACAGGCACCGATGTTTTTAGATGGTCCTGGCGGTTCACAAGTCCCTCAGTCAGTGTTAAGTGCAATGTCAGCGTACCTAGGTTACTTCAACTCCAACTTGGGTGGCGCATTTTTCTCTAGCGATAAAACAGTAGAGTTGATGGGCCAAGCTAGAGCGTCAGTGGCACAGCTACTCAATGCACCAAGCAGCGATCAAATCGTGTTTGGTGCCAATATGACGAGCTTAACTTTCAGCTTTAGCCGAGCAATCTCTAGAGATTGGCAGTCTACAGATGAAGTGATTGTGACCAATGCCGATCATTTCTCAAACGTTTCATCATGGCGTCAAGCTGCGCAAGACAAAGGCGCGAGCGTGCATGCTGTGCGTATTAATGAAGCTGACTGCACTTTAGACTTAGATCATTATGCTGAGTTACTTAACAGCAATACAAAGTTAGTTGCTGTAACGTACGCATCTAATACCACTGGATCTATCAATAACATAAAGAAAATCGTTGAGATGGCACATCAAGTGGGGGCACTTGTCTATGTAGATGCAGTGCACTTTGCGCCGCATGAATTGATTGATGTACAAGCGCTAGATTGCGACTTTTTAGCTTGCTCAGCCTATAAGTTCTTTGGTCCGCATGTAGGTATTGTTTATGGTAAGCGTGAACACCTTGAAGGCTTTACGCCATACAAAGTAGAGCCCGCGAAAGATGTGATCCCGGGACGTTGGGAGACTGGTACTCAAAGTTTCGAAGGCCTTGCCGGTGTCATCGCTGCGATTGAATATATTGCCTCTTTAAGCGAGCTACCCCAGTCGGAGCCATTGAGAGCGCGTCTTGAACAAGCGTTTGCAAACTCAAAGGCTCATGAAATGGCGCTTAGTGAGCACTTTTTGACTAAGTTGGCTCAGTATCCGCAAATTAAACTGTATGGTATCGCTGATGTCGCAAGAGTCGCTGAGCGCACACCAACGTTTGCGTTGACTTTTGATGGCCTTGAGCCACGTAAAGTGTCTGAGTTTTTAGGCCAGCAACATGTGTGTGTTTGGGATGGCAACTTTTATGCGCAAGGCCTGTGTGAACAGCTGGGCGTTATGGATAAAGGCGGTGTCGTTCGTATTGGCTGTATGCACTATAATACCTTCGAGGAACTGGATAGGTTGTTCGATTTATTTAGCGACTTGCTAAGCTAGCAAAGAGGGTGCGTTCGCACCCTTTTTTAACGCCCCGCCTAGTTTAATTTTTATACAGCAAAACATTTCACTATCTCATAGAACTTTGCGTGTTTGTAATGAAATAATGTACAGACACAAAGCGTTGATTTTCATGCGTATTGATGGTTATTTATTAAACAGGTTGCAATAGCTAACCTGTGTCAATTAGATCAATATAAAAAGGAAATAACGATGAAAGTTGCACTTAAGAAACGCGCTGTAAAGCAATTAACCACGAATAATAAAACGCTAAATCAAGACCAAACACCGCAAGTTGCTGGTGGTATGTATGCAAGCTCGCCGCACGTACCGGGTTGTATTTCTTACCAAGGCATCACATGCATGTCCATGTATAACTGCTAAGTAGTCTAGGCTACAGCGCTCTTTGGCGCTTTGTAGCCTTAAAACTGCTCTTCGATATAGTGGTTGAGCTTGTGAATACGCTCACTCATGCCAGCAATGATTTTATCTTTGATTTTTTCTCTTATAACCGCAGGTAGTTTAGTCAAGGCTTCTGAGGTGATTGCCAATACGATGGTATCTGAAACTGCTTGTGCACTCGTGCTGCGTTCTCGGTGACATATAAATGCGCCTTCACCGACAAATTCACCGGGTCCAACATGGCCGATATCAACATGACTTTTTTCAGAAAAGATACGCAATTCACCACTTAGAATGATATATAGGCGATTATCTTGCTCAAATCTTTTAAAAGCATGCTTACCTTGGCTAATCAAATAAAGGTGACTAAAAGATTCTAATAAAACCTGCCGTTCGGCCAATGAAAACTCTTTAAAAAAATCGAGCCGATTAATGATTTCCAATTGTTTAATGGTGGTTATGTTTTCTAACAGCTTCATGGTCGGCCAAATAGTTAGTCATTTTCTAGCATATTGCGCTCTTTCAGTTTGCGGGTCAATGTATTACGCCCCCAACCTATTTTTAGCGCAGCATCTTGCTTATGTCCATGACAAGCAGCCAGCGCAGATTTTATTAACCGCGTTTCAAGTTGTGCTTGTACTTGCGGCCAAATGTGTTCTTCACCTTGGCGCAGTTGCTGGTCAAGCCACTGTTGAAATGCATCAAGCCAATCGTGGTTAGTTGCTGTATCGCCTATTTCGGATGGCTGAGTAAGCTCTGGTGGCAGATCCTGTGGACCTACCATGTCACCCGGTGCCATGACCGTCAACCAACGACAGGTATTTTCTAGCTGTCTCACATTGCCTGGCCAGCCAAAAGCACACAGTTGCGTGAGTGCGGCTTCGGTGAGCACTTTACTCGGTACTTTTAGCTCTTTAGCGCTTTTAGCTAAAAAATATTGTGCGAGTTTGGCAATATCTACACTGCGCTCTCTGAGTGGAGGTATACGTAATCGGACAACATTAAGGCGATGGAACAAGTCTTCACGAAACTTTCCTTCGCTGACCAATTGCTCTAAATCTTGGTGGGTGGCGGCTAAGATCCGCACATCTACTTTGATACTCTGATGGCCACCGACACGATAAAACTCGCCATCCGCCAATACTCGTAACAAACGCGTTTGCACATCAAGGGGCATATCTCCAATTTCATCGAGGAACAATGTACCACCATTGGCCTGTTCAAAGCGGCCACGTCTAACACTATCAGCGCCAGTAAATGCCCCTTTCTCGTGGCCAAACAATTCAGATTCAACCAAATCTTTAGGGATAGCAGCCATATTTAAGGCGATAAAAGTATTGTCTTTACGAGGGCTGTGATTATGTAAGGCGCCGGCAACCAGTTCTTTACCAGTGCCTGACTCACCGTTGATTAATACACTCATACTTGAAGCTGACAGCTTACCAATGGCTCTAAACACTTCTTGCATTGCTGGCGCTTCGCCAATGATATCAGGACTGTTAGAGACAGCATCGACCTGCTTAGTTTTGACATTTTGCTGTGCGGCACGATAGGCTCTGTCGGCAAGCGAAGTGGCTTCATCCAAGTCAAAAGGTTTGGCAAGGTACTCAAATGCCCCTTTTTGAAAAGCATTAACGGCAGAGTCTAAATCAGAATGCGCCGTCATGATAATCACAGGCAGAGCGGGGTAGAGTTCATTCACTTCTTCTAACAGCGCCATCCCATCAATGCCAGGCATACGCACATCAGACATTAATACAGAGGGTTGGTCGTATTGGAGTGCCGTCAATACATCTTGGCCATTTGCAAAGCTTTCCGTTGCAAACCCAGCTCTGGATAAGGCTTTTTCTAATACAAAGCGAATTGACGCATCATCATCAACTAACCAAACACTCTTCATTATTTGCTCCCTAGCTCGTCTTCAAAGGGTAAATAAATACAAAATTCTGTATGTCCAGGCCAACTGTCACATTCAATAAAGCCGCGATGTTGCTCTACCAAAGTTTGCGCGATAGATAGTCCAAGGCCTGAACCTCCCTCTTTATTTGTGACCATCGGATAAAAAAGAGTCGCTTTGAGTGACTCGTCTATCCCTGGTCCGTTGTCTGCAATTTTTATGAGTAAGGCCTTTCTCAACATCAGTTTGCCACGTCTGACACGATGACATATTCGCGTTGTTACTCGGATTTCACCTTGTCCATTTAGCGCTTGCTGCGCGTTGCGCACTATATTGAGTACGACTTGTTGTATCTTTGCTTCATCGAGGCAAATATCAGGGATGCTCGGATCATAGTCCTTTCTCAGCGACACGGATTGTTCAGACTCCAAGGCGCTGAGCTTTAAGATCGACTCCAGTACTTTGTGAATATTACAGAATGTTTTTTTAGGTAATTCATTGGGACCTAAAAGCCTATCCACAAGCTCCCTAAGGCGATCGGCTTGGGCAATAATGAGCTGTGCACACTCATCGCGCTCTTGCTGATCAACCTCATACTGCAATAATTGCGCCGCTCCTCTGATCCCGCCCAAAGGGTTTTTAATTTCATGGGCTAATCCACGAATAAGGTTCCGAGCAGCTTGGTATTGGTGGGCTTGGTTGAAGGCTTTATCAAAGCGCAGTTCTTCATCAATGCGCCGACATTCAAGCTGAATATAATTTTGATTGTCAAAGCAGAGCTTACGCGCAAATAAGCTAATTGTGCTGGCCCTATTATCAATAAAAACCACGTCTACCTTGTGCTGCTGGCAGTCAATGCCATCGTCTAACACATATTGCTTAAGGCGTTTAAGGTCAATTAAATGATGGTGAAAAATACTTTCAAATGGCTGAGCGATCAATCGTTTCTGGCCAAGGCCCAGCAGTTCACTGGCGCTATTATTGGCATAGTGGATCCTTAAATCTTCATCTAGCAAAATGACGGAGGTTGATAAATTTTGCCAAAGTTCTTGCAGTATAGAGGGAGATGCTTGTTCCATAGTGGGTCGCCTTGCACCAAGTTGGTGCATGTTAATGTAACACAATCCTGTGTCGAATGGTTATTTTGTTTATAAAGTCGTTCTTTTGTGTGTATTGCTGACAATAAACCGTTTGGCTGGACTAATTATTGACAGAAGCTTTATGCAAGTAAAAAATAGTTTCATCACTTTTTGTGACGACTTCATTCTTGCCATTGAACACCATTAGTTGCAGTGAATGCTCACCGCGTGGCACATTTCGTAATGCGAAGGTGACAGTATGCTGTTTGGGTCCCGTTGGTTTACCATCCAAATACAGCTGTACGGTAAAGTCTTTGGCAAATCTTGGTGTAATTTGACCACTGACGTATACGCTGCCGGTATTATCCCGCAAAGTTTGCTTATGATTAGGGGCAATAATTGCAGCTTTATAAGCTTGTCCAGATGCAGATTGTGAGGTGGTTAAAACCGATGTGTCAGTTGCTGGCATAGTTAAAAAGTTGGTGTTAATTTTGACTTCTTTGGCCCCTTTTCTTGGTGTGTCAGAATAAACCCAGTTACCGTTTTGATCTTTCCAACGATAAACCTTTTTATCTGCATACGCATCTGAGCAGATCAAACACAAAGCTATCAATAACCAAAGGCGAGCCACGGCAACCTCACTGAGTAAATTTTAAAAGTGTCAAACACGGACCATCATTGTGTAATTTTTACAATAGTGCAACTACTAACGTCCACTCACTAACTGTAGTGTGTTTAACACTGTTTTGCCATAAAAAAGCCCGCATTAAGCGGGCTTGAGAACACATATGATTTAAGAGCGCAGAATATACTTAAATAGCAGTAAACACTGCGCTTGGTAGCTGCCTACCACTGCTTACTGCTGGTATGTTTAAGCGATTAAACGCTGTAGTACATTTCGAACTCAACTGGGTGAGTTGTCATGTTTAATTTCTCAACTTCTTGAGACTTAAGTGCAATGTATGCATCGATTAAGTCGTCAGTAAATACACCGCCCTGCGTTAAGAATTCACGGTCCGCATCAAGTGATGCCAATGCTTCTTCTAGTGATGCTGCAACAGTTGGGATTTCAGCTGCTTCTTCAGCAGGTAGATCGTAAAGATCTTTATCCATTGCGTCGCCAGGGTGGATTTTGTTTTTGATACCGTCAAGGCCAGCCATTAGCATTGCAGAGAAAGCAAGGTAAGGGTTCGCTGTTGGGTCAGGGAAACGTACTTCGATACGACGTGCTTTCTCTGAAGGAACAACCGGAATACGGATTGAAGCTGAACGGTTACGTGCAGAGTAAGCAAGCATAACAGGTGCTTCGAAGCCAGGTACTAGGCGCTTGTACGAGTTAGTAGACGCGTTTGCAAATGCATTGATTGCTTTAGCGTGCTTGATGATACCGCCGATGTAGTAAAGGGCATCTTCTGATAGACCGCCATACTTGTCGCCTGCAAAGATGTTTTGACCATCTTTACCTAGTGACTGGTGACAGTGCATACCAGAGCCGTTATCACCTACAACAGGCTTAGGCATGAATGTTGCCGTTTTACCGTAGTGGTGCGCCATATTGTGGATAACGTATTTCATCTCTTGGATTTCGTCCGCTTTAATAACCATTGTATTGAAGCGAGTCGCGATCTCATTTTGACCTGCTGTTGCAACTTCATGGTGATGCGCTTCAACAACTTGACCAAACTCTTCAAGTACTAGACACGTTGCACTTCTCCAATCTTGTGAAGAATCAACAGGTGCTACTGGGAAGTAACCACCTTTTACGCCTGGACGGTGGCCTGTGTTGCCTTCGTCGTAGCTCTTGTCAGAGTTCCAAGACGCTTCTTCTGCATCGATTGAGTACATAGAGCCTGACATATCAGTCTTGTACTTAACATCGTCAAAAAGGAAGAACTCTGGCTCTGGGCCGAATAGTACTGTGTCTGCGATACCAGTAGAGCGCATGTAATCTTCTGCGCGCTTTGCGACAGAACGCGGGTCACGCTCGTAACCTTGCATTGTAGAAGGTTCAAGAACATCACAACGTACAATCATCGTTGTTTCTTCTGCAAACGGGTCAAGCTTTACAGTGCTCGCATCAGGCATTAATACCATGTCAGATTCGTTAATGCCTTTCCAACCAGCGATTGATGAGCCATCGAACATTTTACCATCTTCAAAGAAGTCTTCATCGGCTTGATGATGTGGGATTGAAACGTGTTGCTCTTTACCTTTTGTGTCCGTGAAGCGTAAATCTACAAACTTTACTTCATTCTCTTTAATAAAATCTAAAACCGATTGTGACATGTGTCCTCCGACTCGATGGGTTATTTTTTGCTGCAATAATTTGCTTAACTGCGCTCTTTTAAGCGTGATCTGTGCCAATAATGTAACTCATTGTATAATTTGGATTATTTAGTTTTAAATGGCCCTGAAAGACATGATTGACCTAAATGGGTGCACCACATCAGTACATGTTGCACTATTATGGTGCAATCCATAAAAGGACCTATTGAATGGTTTATTAACCACTCGAGCACATTACACGAGTATAAAAATACAGGATTTGCATCGCTAGACGCGGATAGCAATACGAGCTCACAAGTTAAACATAGTCCATTTATACGACCCAGAGGTAAGATAAATAAATCAGCCGCCATAACAAACTAGAAACAACATCTCAGAAAGAAAATTATCATGATATTGCATGCTGATTGACGGCTGGTTTGAGAGATGGTTAAGCGCCTTTTAATGCGTACTGTGCTGGTTGGCGAATAATACTCCAAGCCGATAGCAGGGTGATACCGATGACCAGACTTGCTATCAAGACGACAGGGATTAACCAGCTCCATACGTTCATCATTTGCATGATGGGTGTTGACGCTGCACTAAAGTAACCGATTAGTAATGCACTGGTGGCCGCAGCGGCTGCGATTAGAAAGGGTTGCATGTTTTCTGTCAGTACCAGTTGAAAAATTGCCGCGGGCGTTGCACCAATTGACATTCTAATGCCTAGCTCATAGCGTCTTAAGGCTATGGCATAGCTAAATACGCCGTAAATACCAATACCTGCTAATATCACTGCGACCACTGAAAGCGCGATAGTAAAAATACTCGCAACGCGTTGTGATTTAAGGTGTGAGGATAAAATCTGCTCTGTGGTTTGTAAGTCATAAACGCGTATTTGAGAATGTACTTGTGCCAGTATGTCATTAATACCTTGCCTAGATAGCTGCGCGTTGGGTTTGGTTTCGACGACAACAATTGGGTATCCGGTAATCACGCGAGGGCGATAGGTTCGTGAAATTGGCGGTTGGTTTGGTAAATTCAAATTACCGACGATGCCCACTACCGTGATGGGATCACTGGCGTTGCGTCCATAGAGCTTTGCACCAATCGGGTCTTGTCCAGACGCTTTTATCATGTCAGCCATAAATTGATTGATGATCACCACGGGGGCTCTATCTCTGGCCTCCGCATCGGTAAAGTGTCGCCCTTGCGTTAAGCTCAAGCCGAATGTTTCAAAATAAGCGCGTGTTCCCCAGACTCGTTTGTGTGTTACGACGGGCTTATTCATGCCGGGCTGTAACTGCGAGTGATATGTAGAGAACTGCTCTAACCAATAGGAGATAGGCGGATAACTACCAACACCGGCACGCACAATGTCACTGTGTTGGTTAAGTCGTTCAGTTGCTTCAAGCACCAGTGTGGTACGTTGTTCTGGAGACACCTCAGTGAGTAAAGTGCCAACGTTCAAAGCAATCTGTGAGGTATTTTCGGTCTTGATATGGGTTGGTGCAGTGAGCTGAGCCCAGCTTTGTTTGAAAATGCTCACACATAACACGAGCAGAGAGATGCAAAAAAAGACCTGCATTGATACCAGTACTTGGCGCGTACGCTTAGATACTTGCACGCCAGAACCCTTACCACTGCTTTGCAGTGCGCCAATAATGGCATTGTAATTAAGTTGCTTACTGACTACCCAAGCGAGTGCAAAATTAAGCATGGATGTTAAGGCAATCGCAAATAGCACAGTGTTCAGGTTCAAGCTTAGTTCATCTAAACGTGCAAGTGGGCCTGCATATCCAGCTTTTAATAAACCCAAAATAAGGCTCACAATACCGGTGGCAACAACGAGTGCGGCCGCGAATAGCAAAGCTAATTCGACCAGTACTTGTTTGAACAAATGCTGAGGCTGCGCACCTAATGCGGCTTGAATGGCAAAGGCACGTTGTTGCTCTACAGCGCGAGATAATACGAGGTTACCGATGTTACTGAGGGCAATCAGCAGCAGGACCACACTGCCTGCGAGCATCATGACACTGGTATTACCTGCTTCGCCAATAATACGCGCTTTGTAAGTGGTAAAACGCCATTTTACCTCAGTATTTGCGACAGTGGGATCATCTGCAACTGCTGCCGGGTATCGTGCCATCACCCAGTTATTGAGTGCTAGCTGAGTACGGTTGATTTCCGCATCTTTGGCTAATTTACCGACCAAGTGAACCTGATTTGAGGAAAATGTCCAAAGCGGATCTGGGGTGTCGCGATAGTCGTAAGGGAGCCACACATCGGTGCGCCAAGAGGGGGTTGCTAATACAGGCTCAGCGAAGTATTCGGCAGTTACGCCAACGATGATAAAGCTAATACCTTTGAAAGTCACAGAACGGTTAAGTACTTCACTGCTACCACCGAAGTGTGTCTGCCAGACATCGTGGGAGATAATGGCAACAGGTTGATTGCTGTTGAGCCCTTCCTCTTTGGTAAAGTGACGTCCCAATGCCAGTGGCGCATCAATGATCTGCATATATTCAGGTGTGATGGCGCCTGTATTGAAGGTTGGGCTGTTTGGTAGGCTTTGCTCAACATCAATACTGATATTATGTAGCGCAAAAGCCTCGATACCTGGGTGCGTATCTTTATAAGTTTCAATCGCGCCTAAAAAGGGTAGGTAGTTTTCACGCTTTACTTCACCGTCAGCCAGCAGTTGGCCTTGGACTAAGAAGAGCCTATCTTGATCAGGGTAAGGAAGTGGGGCCGCGATGATTTGGTAGTTCAGATTGTACATCGCCACCATCACACCTAACGTGACACCCAAGGTCATGATGATGGTCAGTGCATAGCTTTTAACTCTTGTTAGGCTCTTGATCGCGATTAATAGATTGTGTTTCAACATAATGGCACCTACTTACTGTGCAAGTGGAATTTCAAACGCATGCTTGGAGTCGCTATGCTCTTCGCTGTCGATGATTTTGCCATCGAGCAAATGGAGTTGCCGAGTTGCCATATCGGCATAGCGCGGATCGTGCGTCACCATACACAAGGTGGTGCCTTCGGCATTGAGCTGTTGCAGCATGGCCATCACTGCATCGCCGTTGATTGAATCTAGGTTACCTGTCGGTTCATCGACTAGCAGCATGCTCGGCTGTCCAACCAGTGCTCTGGCAATAGCAATACGTTGTTGTTGACCACCGGAAAGTTGGTTGGGCTTGTGGCTCGCACGATGGCTCATATCTACTTTAGCAAGGCAAGCTTCCACGGCTTGTTTGATCTGCTCTTCTGGCATGGGCTCTTTACGATACCTAAGCGGTAGTGCGACATTGTCATAGACCGTCAGTTCATCAATCAGGTTGAACGACTGGAATATGAAACCGACTTTTTCATTGCGAATATATGCCGACTGCGCCAACGTCAATTGGCTCACTTCTTCTCCTTCAATTTGGTACTGACCAGAACTGGGCATATCTAACAGCCCTAAGATAG
Source organism: Pseudoalteromonas luteoviolacea (assembly GCF_001696455.1). Taxonomy (GTDB): domain Bacteria; phylum Pseudomonadota; class Gammaproteobacteria; order Enterobacterales; family Alteromonadaceae; genus Pseudoalteromonas; species Pseudoalteromonas luteoviolacea_C. The sequence continues at coordinate 252,585 of NZ_MAUJ01000008.1, read as the reverse complement.
AGAGTAGCGTGGATTTACCGCAGCCTGATGGGCCACAGATGGAGACAAAGTCTCCGCGATAAATGGTGAGATCTATGCCTCTTAATGCATGGGTTTCCATTTCTTCGGTGCTGAATACTTTGGTCACACCTGACATGGTTAATACGCTTTCTTTCATGTTTAAATCCTTTCTTTTAATTCTTGTTATTGGGTTCAAAGTAACGTGATGGCCTTATGTTCACTGTGCTTGGTCATATCAGAGAGAATGACACGCTGGTTTTCTTGCGCACCTTGTAGAATTTGCAAGTGTCGACCTGCGTCTTCGCCGAATCGCACTGTGGTTGCAACAGCTTGATCCCCGTCGATGATGTAAAGCTCGGTTGCGCTATGGGCTTGTTTATTTGCTGGTCGCTCGACATATAAAGTGTTGCTTAATTGATTTGTGAGGATCTCAGCTTCTACGCTTAATTCTGGTCTAGCCGACTCAGGTACTCCCTCGGTAAAAGACAGTTCCACTTCGATAGTGCCATCTTGCACTTGTGGCGTGATCCGAGTAACGGCCGCAGGAACGCGTTCACGTCGGGTATCGATAGTTGCGGATTGTCCGACTTTTATTTGCTCCGCTTTTGACTGCGGTACGCGGATCAGCGCTTGTAAGTCTGAGTTGCTCCCCACTTGTGCTAATTCTTGTCCTGCCGACACGCTTTGACCAAGCTCAACCGCGAGGCGTTGGATAGTGCCGCTGATCCCGGCAGTGACTTCGAGTTGCTGAGCGCGTTGCTCTAGTCTTGCCAAATTTGAGCGCGCTTGGTTTACCTGCTGTTGAGATATTTCGATGTCTTCTTGGTGTAATTGTGCCAGTTGCGAAATGCGTTGGCGCTGCAATTCGGTACGTGCACCGAGTTGCTGTTCTTCGAGCTCGGCAGTTTTTACATCAATGGCAGGGATAACGCCTTGTTCCCGAAGCACTTGCTGTGCTTGGCGACGTAGCACCAGCGATTGATACTCGCTTTCTAATTGCGCTTGCGTGGCTTTTTCAGACAAACGCTCTCGCTGGTTGGCAAGCTTTTGACGACGCAAATTAGCCTCTTGCTCTTCAAGTGCCATGCGTGCTGTTTCAATCGACTGTTTCAGGTCGGGATCTTGCATTCTTAAAATCACAGAGTCGGGTGCAACAACCGCACCTGGACGCAGCAGGATTTCACTGACCGTGGCACTACTTTGTGCACTTAACAGCTTTTGTTGATTGGAGCGTAGGACGCCATATCCATCTACCTGAATAGCTAAATCCCCCCGCTGAACTGCTGCAACAATCAAACTGTTTTGTTGCAAGCTGGTGGCACTTGTTGATGAAGTAAAGTGAAACACACCGCCTAGCCCAGAGGCAAAGACGACCATAGCCATGATTTTTCTCTTGAGAGCGTGTTTTGGCATGACAGCTTTTGATTTTACGACGTCCATATTTATCTTTATTCTTTATTGATGATATACAAGGTTGAGCAAGCCATATGCCAAATTTTAAGTTATTGTTTTTAATTGGCTTTATTGTTTTTGTGGCGCATACTTAACAAAGCAAGGTCCGAATTCGGACTTTGCTTTATTGAATTCGGACGTTCAGTGAGTGGGTTGCACTAATGTGATAACGGCACTGGCACCCCGTTGACCATCCGCGCGATTAACTAATTGCAATTGGCCATTCATTTGCTCTGTCAGGTGTTGGCACAACATCAAGCCGATCCCTTCACCGCGCTCTTTGGTTGAATAAAAAGGCACGAAGAGGTTGTCGGGGTTAATGAGACCATGACCGTTGTCTGTCAGGCAAATCGTCGCAGTGTGATTTTTCAATTTCAGTGATAATGTGAGTTGTGGTGTGCCCGAGCAGGCTTCCAATGCATTTTTAGTTAAGTTGATAAGCACTTGTTTGAGTAACGTCACATCGCAATTGAGTGTAAGGTGTTGACCTTCTAGTTGCCAATTTGCCTGTGGGAATAAAGCACGCAGTTCCATACATAGCTGAGAAAAAGGCTGTTGAGTGGCTTTAACCGTGACGCTTTGTTGTAACTGTGCATAGCGTTTAACGAATTCAGCTAGGTGCTCACAGCGTTCCACAATGACATCAAAAGCAGCGCTATCTCGTTCATTATTTGCTCTGTGCTTGAGTCTCTCTAACATGGTACTGACAGGGGTGAGAGAGTTGCGGATCTCATGGCTAATCACCCGTATCAAACGCTGCCATGCTTTGAGCTCTTGCTCTCTCAGCGCTATTTGGATATCCGTCATGACCAGCAAATGATAGGTATGGCCGTTGTGGTTAAAGTTACTGTGGCGCACTTGCCAGCGTTGTTGGCGCTTTTCATCTTTGAAATGCCACTCAGGCTGGTTGCCTAAGCCGAGTCGTACAGCGCTGGTAAAGCGCAAGGTTTGCCAAGGTTGATTGAATAACGTCGTGCATGCTTGATTACCAAAGCTCAGTTGTAAGCGTTCATCAAACACCAATATCGGTGTGTTCAATTGCTTAACAAGCCGAAGAAGTAAAATTGACTCTTTGTCTTCATTGCTTTTGGTAGTAAGTAAGTCATTACTTAATAGGTTTAGTTGGTGATGAAAATCACCAATGACCCCTGTGGTAAAACGGGCTTTTGCTTGTTGGCTAAAGTCTTGTTGTCGACAGCACTCAAGCTGAGTTGTACTGCGTAAATACGATGATTTAACCTGCGTGGTTACACGGTGGAATATCCACACAGTTGCGCCTAGCAAAGTGATTAAACAACTGATTGTCACTGTATTGAAAATGGGGTGAGGCTGAGAAAAACCATACTGCCAGCAAAGTGTGAGCAGGCTTATTTGCACTAGAATGAGCAGCAGGCACTGCCTTTTCCAAAAGCCCTCTAAGCTATTATTCTGCCAATGCATATTTTTCTAACCGTCGATACAGTGCCTGCTTAGTTATTCCTAGCTGTTGTGCAGCTTTGTTTTTATTGCCATCAAATTTACTCAGCGCTTGCTCTATTAAATGTCTTTCGACTTGCTCTAATGTCATGTCTGGGAGCGAGTCGATGGCATTGCTGGTTTGTGTATTTGGCAAATGCAGGTCGGTGGCGAGAATGACACCAGTTTGGCAAAGTAACACCGCTCTTTCCATTAAATGGCTTAGCTCGCGTGTATTACCGGGCCAGCTATATTGCATTAATGCTTGCTGTGCGCAAGGACCTATAGTGACACCTTGCTTGTTATACTTACTGTCATGCTTTGCTAAAAAGTGCTCGGCGAGTGGCACAATATCATCAATACGTTCTCGCAATGGTGGAATGGTAAACGTGAATGTATTGAGGCGATAATATAAGTCCTGTCGGAATTTCCCTTTGGTAATGAGTTGCTCAAATTCGGCATTGGTTGCGCTGATAAGTCGCACATCACTGGTTTGGGTTTTGCTGGAGCCCACCATTTCAAATTCGCCCGTTTCAAGCACGCGTAGCAGCTTGGCTTGCTGAGCAAGTGGCAGCGTTCCTATCTCATCTAAAAATAAGGTGCCTTTGTCGGCTAATGCAAAGCGACCTACGCGTTCAGTTTTGGCATCCGTAAATGCGCCTTTGACATGACCGAACAGTTCGCTTTCGAATAACTGTTCAGGAATTGCGGCCATATTGAGTGAAATAAACGGCTGTGCGTTTCGTAAAGACTGGTTATGAACCCAAGTGGCAATGTGGCTTTTTCCGACGCCATTTTCTCCGGTTATAAGGATATTAGCATCCGTTTGAGCTACGGCGCTGAGCTGGGTCATGAGTTGCTGCATTGCAGCGCTTTGCCAAATGGGGTCATCCCCGTTTGGCGTGAGCGCTTGGCTGAGGGCAGAGTTATTTTTTTGCAGTCCTGATATTTTCAGTTGCTGCTGAATCACTTGCTCGAGCCGCTGGTTCTGCCAAGGTTTTTCAATAAAGTCGACAGCGCCCAGCTGCATTGCCTGCACCACTAAGTCAGTGTTCGACCACGCAGTCATGGCGATCACCGGAATGTCGATGGCGTCTCGTTTGAGCCCACGCAGAAAGCGCAGTCCTTCTTCCCCTGAGGTTGAGTCGAGATCAAAGTTCATGTCGAGCATGATCAAAGCTGGGTGCGTATGAGAGAGAAACTCGTGTGCTTGAACGGGATTTTCGACTTCTTCGACTTGATAGCCGAAATCTTCCAGTACAAATCGTGCCGCGAGTCTTACCTCACGGTTATCTTCCACAATCAAAATCAGAGACTGTGACTTCATATATCGTTCCTTTGTTTTTCTTTTTGCCCATTTTGCTAAGGGCTTGTGACGCAGTTTAGTACTTTGTACAGGAACAAACAACAGACAAAAAACCAGCGAATTTAAGCAATCAATTGCAGTAAAGAGGAAAAAATCCTCTGGATAAACTTTCATCTGTCACATTATTAGGGGATAATACGCGACCTTTAATAGTGGAACGGTATCTTAGGCGCGCAAAATTGCGTGGATCGACTAGGATCACTGAAGGCCAACTTCTCTGAGTAACAGTAATGAGCATTGAAAAGTTAAGAAATATTGCGATTATCGCACACGTTGACCATGGTAAAACTACCCTAGTCGATAAGTTGCTAGAACAATCTGGCACATTAGAGACACGCGGTGGCAACGAAGAGCGTGTAATGGATTCAAATGATATTGAAAAAGAGCGTGGTATCACAATCTTGGCGAAAAACACCGCCATTGAGTGGAACGACTACCACATCAATATCGTAGACACCCCGGGACACGCCGACTTTGGTGGTGAAGTAGAACGTGTACTATCAATGGTTGATTCTGTACTTCTACTAGTAGATGCACAAGAAGGCCCAATGCCTCAAACGCGTTTCGTAACGCAAAAAGCATTTGCGCTTGGCCTTAAGCCTATCGTTGTTATTAACAAGATCGATAAGCCAGGCGCACGCCCTGATTGGGTAATGGACCAAGTATTCGACCTATTCGACAACTTAGGTGCAACAGACGAACAGCTTGATTTCCAAGTTATCTACGCGTCAGCAATCAACGGTTGGGCAACGCTAGACTTAGACGAGCCGTCAGACAACATGCAGCCGATGTTTGAAGCGATTGTTGAGCAAGTAGAACAGCCAGACGCTGATCCAGCTGGCGACTTCCAAATGCAGATCTCTCAGCTAGATTACAACTCTTACATCGGTGTAATCGGTGTTGGTCGTATCAAGCGCGGTACTGTTAAAGTAAACCAGCAGGTAACAATTGTTGGCGCTGACGGCAGCACGCGTAACGGTAAAGTTGGTCAAGTATTGACTTACTTAGGCCTTGATCGTCACGAAGCGCAAGAAGCGCAAGCGGGTGACATCATTGCAATCACAGGTCTAGGTGAACTTAAGATCTCTGACACAGTATGTGATGTAAACGCAGTTGAAGCACTACCTGCTCTGTCTGTTGATGAGCCTACAGTAACAATGACGTTCTCTGTAAACACATCACCGTTCTCAGGCCAAGAAGGTAAGTTCGTGACATCACGTAACATCCTTGAGCGTCTTCAAGCTGAGCTTGTACACAACGTAGCACTGCGTGTTGAAGAAACGGATAACCCAGATAGCTTCCGTGTATCAGGTCGTGGTGAACTTCACCTAGGTATCCTTATCGAAAACATGCGTCGTGAAGGTTACGAGCTAGCAGTATCACGTCCAGAAGTAATTCTTCGTGAAGTAGACGGCCAGTTAGAAGAACCGTACGAGACAGTAACGGTTGACGTTGAAGAAGAGCACCAAGGTTCTATCATGGAACAACTTGGCCTTCGTAAAGCAGAAATGACTGACATGGCACCAGATGGTAAAGGCCGTATCCGTATGGACTTCATGATGCCTTCTCGTGGTCTTATCGGTTTCCAAACTGACTTTATGACGCTGACGTCTGGTTCTGGTCTGATGTACCACACGTTTGATCACTACGGTCCACACAAAGGCGGTAACATTGGTCAACGTAAGAACGGTGTACTAATCGCAAACGCGGCAGGTAAAGCACTGACTAACGCACTATTCAACCTACAAGACCGTGGTAAGCTATTCATCGGTCACGGTGTTGAAGTATACGAAGGTATGATCATCGGTATTCACGCACGTGATAACGACCTAACAGTTAACGCGCTTAAAGGTAAGCAGTTAACGAACGTTCGTGCATCTGGTACAGATGAAGCGCAAAACCTTGTGCCACCAATCGTCATGACACTTGAGCAAGCACTTGAGTTCATCGATGATGATGAGCTAGTAGAAGTCACGCCTGAGAGCATCCGTATTCGTAAGAAGCTATTGACTGAGAGTGAGCGTAAGCGCGCAAGTCGTCAAGCTAAAGGCTAATTACCAATATCATTTAAAAGCGCCGCGTTTATCGCGGCGTTTTTGTTTGTCTAGAATAATCCATATTCTTCAGTTTCAACAGGTTCATAGCCCTTTAAATGTTCGGGTCTAAATATGGCGCTAGGATCTAGCACAAGGCTGTGATTATCTCCTTGTTTAATCAGCCCTTTCATCATTTTTTTAGTCTGTGGATCTATATCAAAACCAACATTGGTCATCTCGTGGAGGGGTTTAATATCTGATTCATCACAGTGAATATTATCTTCTACCCTATCTACCAGTAGTCCAATATGTGGTTGTTGCCCATCTTCTGTGGTAAACACAATGATGGGTTTATGGTCTAAAATGATTTGGTCGCGGGCAGATTCGAACAGTCGAATAAGCTTTGCAAACGTGGTGAGCTTTTCTTTTTCTAGCGTTTCCAATGCCTGATCTTTTTTACCTTTACTGCAGAGGTTGAGTACTTCATCGGCGATGGCATGTAATCTATCGTGAGGCCCCTCAAAGCGACTCAAAATGGCTTTAAGGTCTTCATTATCGGTTTTAAAGTTGTAAAACCACTTGCCAAAATCTGTCTGCTTGGGATCTCTCGATTTAGTAAAAGGTACATCGTTGTGTACGCTCAACTCAAGTTCTGCAAGCCACGCTTTATGATCTTGTTCTCTGAGCTGTAACAGTTCAACGAGAGATTGATTGGTTTCATACGAAGACTGGTTGTTTAAAATCAGTCCTAAATCAAAAATAGGGGTCGGCGTACCCATGTAATCTTTGACGCCAAGAAAGCTCGGGTTTTCGTTGGGTAATGAGGTTAGATTTCCTTCATACCGCTCCGTGAGCAAAATATCTAAAATCTTGAGTGATATTGTTTTTTTTCCTACTCTAAAGTTGATCAGATCCATGCTAGCCTCAAACATTATTTGCTTGTACTAAGCATAGATCAATATTTCAAATAAGATCTATAGACGGGGTGTTCGGTACGATTTTTTTGTGGTTTAAATAGTGTTTTAATTGCAGGATTGGTGCTGCGCTCTTGTTCTATTGCCGGCACAATACATGTTGAGAATGTACCAGTTTCACAGTGCTTTAGTGCTTCAACAAGCAGGTAAGCGTTTACAAATCCTTCAAAAGACTGGTGGCTCACCGTCTTTTTTTTGTCTTTAGAGAGCTTTCGATACAGCGTACAGATGTGGCCTTTACAAGAGGTTGGGTCTGGCAGCACTTCAGTGACCATGACTTGAGCTGGTGCAATGATATTTTCAAATAAGGCGGCAGATGAGACAAATGATACGCTTGTATACGTGCCTCTGAATCCAGCGCGATATGCTTGATTGATAAATGCAGCTAAAGGTTCATATGTGCCTATCATGGCAATGGCAGTCGTATCAGTTAATAAAATTTGGGTTAAGGCACGGGCTACGTCGTTGGTGTTGCGGCGAAATCGCGCAATCACAACGGGCTCAATATTTTTATCTCGTAATGCCTGCCTGTGGCTTTGCTCTAAAGTCAGTCCGAATTCGTCGGCTTGAATAAACAGCGCTATTTTTTTATGCCCCAATTCATCGACAAGGTATTTGATTTGCTCCTCAGCTTCTTCTAAGTAGCTTGGGCGCAGCGTGAAAGTTGGAAATTGTGGGTTACTATATAAAAAGTTAGCACCGGTATAAGGCATCAGAAAAGGAAGCTGGTGGCGCTTTAAAATGTCTTTAATGGCATGGGCCGTAGGTGTGCCCATGTTGCCAATGAGGGCGTGAATTTTGTGGTGCTGTATTAAGTAGTGGGTATTGTCGACGGTACGGTTGGGCTCATAGCCATCATCGAGTACCAAAAGATCCAACTTGGTCTTTTCATTAAGTACATGGTCATTTGCGTACTCTAAGTAGAGTTGATGGCCTCCCTTAAGCTGCATACCTATGTGGCTGGCAGGTCCACTTAATGCGACACTCATCCCGAGCTTTATGCGTTCAGGTGCTTGCGCATAAGTTGCTGAGCTTAATAAAAATAATCCGTTAATTAGGACGCTTTGTAATAGTGATTTCAGCATAAACTTCCGATAACAACTGTTGAAAAACAAGCTGTAATTGTTTTTTTGACTCTATTTTTAGTTCTGAAACTAATTCTTTTGGCTGATGGCGCTGTAATAATAGTAGAATCAAACGCATTTTGGAAATGTTTATAAGTGCTGACAGTATGCTTGGTTGTGTCATGATTACATCGTAAAGCAGTGGCGCAATTTGCTGCTGTGTGGCGGTTTTTTTCGCTACGTACGCTAATTGCCTCAGCGTACTTTGTTTAAATTCACACGGTGGTAATGTACGACATAGCGTGTAAACGAGTTGCCAAGGCAGATCTTGGTATAGATCGGGTAGGTCGAAAAATAATTGGCTTTTAAATTGTGCCCGTATCGCAGATATATTGAGTGGGGTGTCTCGATGTATTACCAGAACAGCAAACTCACCACTAGATTTATCCTTTTTGTAACCTAACTTTACTGGCTCAAAGCCCAGTTTTTGCCAAAAGCGCAGTAGTTTTTCTTGGGCACCAAAGCTACTGCCAAAGTAACTGACCTGATCGCGCAGTTGCTGCATGGCAAACCCAATCAGTGCCCGTCCTATACCTTGGTGTTGCGCTGTAGGGGCAATAGCAATACGCACAATACGCGCACCTGCATGGGTGACAAAATCAGTATCGCCTTGCAACTGACATAGCTGTTGCGCCATCATGTGGCCTGCCGGGCGGCGTGCCCCTGAGGCGATTTGTACAGCCAGTGCTTCGTTCAAATCGCCTTCGATACTCATCAGACATACGCCAACTAGATGCTGTGCGTGCTTGGCAATAAAAAGGCGATTACTTGGACTATCTAACAATTGCCTCAGGTCATTCACAGAGGTTTGATAATGGGCTAACACTAGCAGCGCGAAAACTTGTCTTAACAGGGTTTCATCGTTGAGTAAATCGACGCGCGTTATCGGTTGATATTGAACCGCAGTGGGTAATATTTGGGATGGCGCATCGTGCTCACTATCAAGGGCAAACAATAGGCGCATGTGATTTTCGAGCGGGTCATCACTTGCATAGCGGATGGGCGCCTCTAAGTGACGCGATATATAGTTAGGGTAATGTGTTTGTAAGTGGTTTTGAAAGCGTAATGTATAGCCGCGACCATTGCCTTCGTAACCAACTAAAGTGCTGGCAAAGATCACCTTGGGGCAGCAGGTCAATAGCTGTTTTAATATTGGCACAGGAATGACTGCAGCTTCATCTATCATCAGCATGTCGATATTTGGTCGAGCGGCCAGCACAGCATCTGGTGGCATATAGGTGAGATTGTGCAGGTTATTTTGCTGCACACTGGGTTCACAAAGCCCAAGTTCCAATGCCAAGTGTTTGAAGCTATTTTGTACGGCGCGTCGCTGCTGTGCGCAAATCACAATTTTCTTCGTCTTTTCATGGGCTGCAATAAGTCCGAGCGCAGCTGATTTTCCTCTGCCGCGGTCGGCGCTGAGCAACACGGGTGCTGCGACTTTGTGCGAGAAGTGCTCGACAATATTCGACACTAAGCTGGCTTGCGGTGCCAAATCAAGTGATTGGGTTGATGCGATATAGTGCTCAGGCAAATAGCTGTCAGCCTGTTCGCTGATAAGCCAAACAGGGGATTGTGTGATGAGTTTCGTCAAGCGCATCAAGAAAGGGCTAGAAGATGGCGTTTCCCCTTCCGAGAGCCACTTATCGAGCGCAGGGTCACACCACTGCGACAGAGAGTTAAGCTCTGGAAGAATCAAAACGAGCAATCCGCCTGCTTGAACTGTGCCCGCTGCGGCAGCGAGCTTATTGGGAATGACACCACTGTAACCGTCATAGCAGACAAATTGGAATTCTTGACCGAGTATTTGGTGCAGATGCTGAGGCCAAATTGCCTCTTCAAACTGAGCGTGACTACTCAAAGCGAGCGCAGTGTTATCGCCTATGATAGCTTTATACTGTGCGATACCCCATTGTTGGCTACCGCACAGAACCAATATCTGACGATGTCTCGCTTGTTTTAATTCGCCAAGCAGCGCAGGTAAATTAGATTGCTTGGAGTCTTGCATAAGCCGTGACCAGCCATTTGGTACCGAAGTCTTCAAAATTTACTTGAACACGAGATTGAGCACCATTGCCTTCATAGTTCAGCACAGTACCTGCGCCAAATTTAGGGTGCAAAACGCGTTGGCCTAAGCTAAAGCCACTGTCTTCAAAAGCAGCATGGCTCACCGATGCACTGAATCGATTGGTACTTGCGGGTCGAGACACTTGCGTTTTGATGCGGATCTCTTCGGTGCACTCTTCAGGGAGCTCTCGTAAAAAGCGTGAAGGACTGTGGTACTTTTCTTGGCCATACAAGCGGCGGCTCTCGGCATGACTGATGTATAATTTTTGCATCGCACGAGTCATGCCAACATAGCAAAGACGACGCTCTTCTTCCAATCGGCCGGACTCTTCGTGGCTCTGCTGAGAGGGGAACATACCTTCCTCTACACCGACCATGAAGACTAATGGGAATTCCAAGCCTTTTGCCGAGTGCAATGTCATCATTTGTACTGCATCTTCGTGTTCATCAGCTTGTCCTTCACCGGCTTCTAAAGAGGTATAGGCTAAGAAACCTTGCAGCGGCGAAGTAAACTCTTCTTCCACTGGTAGCTCGAATTGGCCACAGGCGTTGATCAATTCCTCTAAGTTTTCTACGCGAGCGCGGCCTTTCTCACCTTTTTCAGCTTGATACATGGCCAACAACCCAGAGTGCTCAATGGTTGTTTTTGCTTGTTCTGCCAGCTCTAGCTCTACGAGCTTTTCATCCAGTTGTTCGATTAGTTCGATAAAACGAGTCACCGCAGTGGCTGCACGTCCAGCTAGGTGCTGCTGCTCGATGACTGCTTTTGCAGCATACCACAGTGGTAAAGACTCATTACGGGCACAATCGCGGATATGGCTGAGTGTTTTGTCACCAATGCCACGCGCCGGAGTATTGATCACCCGTTCAAATGCGGCGTCGTCATTACGATTACTGATAATACGCAGGTAAGAAAGGGCGTCTTTGATTTCTTGGCGCTCGAAGAATCGCATGCCGCCATAGATGCGGTATTTGAGCCCTTCTTGCAGTAAGGCTTCTTCCAGTACGCGAGATTGCGCATTGTTTCTGTATAAAATGGCACAATCGATGAGCGCGTTGCCATCTTGCAGCCAAGATTTGATCTTACCGACCGTAAAACGTGCTTCATCCAACTCATTAAATGCGGCATAAATGGAAATGGGTTCGCCTTGGTTGCCTTCGGTCCAAAGGCTCTTACCCATGCGCTCAGAGTTGTTTTGAATTAAGGCGTTAGATGCTTTCAAAATGGTCGCGGTGGAACGGTAGTTTTGTTCTAGGCGAATGGTATCGGCATCAAAGTCTTGCAAGAATCGTTTAATGTTTTCAATTTTTGCGCCACGCCAGCCGTAAATACTTTGGTCATCATCGCCGACAATCATGATGTTGTTTTCGCCGCCAGCGAGCAGTTTCAGCCACTGATATTGGATGCTGTTGGTATCTTGAAACTCGTCTACTAACATGTGCCTAAAGCGCTGCTGATAATGACGCAGTAACGTAGGCTGTTGCTGCAAGAGTTCGTAGCAACGAAGTAATATTTCAGCGAAGTCGACAAGGCCGGCTCTGTCGCAGGCTTCTTGATAGGCAGTGTAGACGTTGAGCATGAGTTGTTCAGTGGCATCAAAGGCTTGGATATCCTTAGGGCGTAACCCTTCATCTTTACGTGCGCTGATGTACCAGCTGAGTTGCTTCGCTGGCCACTTTTTTTCATCAATATTCATCGACTTGAGAAGGCGTCTGATCATGCGCTGTTGGTCGTCAGAATCGAGTATCTGAAATGACTCTGGTAATTTTGCTTCTCGGTGATGGGCGCGTAAAATACGGTGTGATAGTCCATGGAAGGTGCCTATCCACATGCCACCAACGGGGCTCTGCAAGGTTTCTTCGACACGTGTTCGCATCTCTTTGGCGGCTTTATTGGTAAAGGTCACAGCAAAGATACTATAAGGTGAAGCGTGCTCAACTTGCATCAACCAAGCGATACGGTGAACTAACACCCGAGTTTTGCCAGAGCCTGCGCCTGCGAGAATGAGCATGTTGCTGAGCGGTGCTGCAACCGCTTCTCTTTGCTTGTCATTCAAGCCGTCAAGTAATTCAGATACGTCCATCTTTGCGCCTATTTCGAAAAGTGAGGGCAAAGTATACCTAGCGTGGCATTTAAAGCCCAGTTTTTGGGGAGAGTTTCAACATGCAAAAAAGATACTTCATTGAAAAATAAGTGTATTTATTTTCTTTGTTACTGTCTTTTTATACAGTTTTTTGGTCTAAAATTTGTTTGAGTCGCTTTTGCATTTCTTGGACTAACAGATCTGGCTGAAACTTAGATAAAAAGGCATTACAGCCGACCTTTTCAACCATGGCTTGGTTAAAGCTGCCACTTAAAGACGTATTAAGTATGACGTAAAGGTCTTTTAGTCGTTCATCATTGCGAATTTCATATGTGAGTCTGTAGCCATCCATCACCGGCATTTCGGCGTCCGTGATCACGGCCATCAACTCATTGTTTACGTCGATGCCTTCATCAGCCCAATGCTTAAGTAAATTGAGCGCTTCTTGACCATCCGTTGCAGGAATGATCTCAATGCCAATTTGAGCAAGCGTATCTGACACTTGGCGACGGGCTGTAGCAGAGTCATCCGCGTGGAGAATTTTGCGACCTTGGAACTGGTTTAGGATACTTTCATCCAGCACCCCTTCTGGGATTTCTACATCGTAATCGATAATCTCAGCCAATACCTTTTCAACATCTATGATCTCGACAATATGTTCAGTGCCGTCACGTTGGATTTTAGTGAGCGCCGTTAAGTAATGATTGCGTCCCACAGTCTTTGGCGTGGGCATAATATCAGACCATGTCGTATTGACGATGTGATCAACTTTACCCACTAAAAATGCCTGCACAGTTCGGTTGTACTCAGTGATAACTAAGTTACTGTCACTATCGTACTCAGTGTCAGGCATGCAAATCGCTTGTCTGAGATCGATAACAGGGATAGATTCACCGCGAATATTGGTCACCCCTGCAATTTTGGGGTGAGCATTCGGCATCTTATTGAGGTGTGGTAGCTTAACGACTTCTTTCACTTTGAATACATTGAGTGCAAACAAGTGTCGACTGTGTAAATGAAATAGCAACAATTCTAATCGATTTTCACCCACCAACTGTGTGCGTTGGTCGACTGAAGCTAATACGCCCGCCATATTTTCACCTCATACTCTTGCTGCTTTCCAAAGTATACACATATAAATACAAAAATTACGAGTTCTTTACTTCATTAGAGTAAAAGTTAGGTCCGTAGAAATATGCTGAAAAAAGCAACTTTTTAACGTTAAAGCATTGACTTGCTCTGCCACTATAAGATGATGTCAATCAAGGAGCAATACACAAAACTAGGGTAATTAATGCCAATTGTATTTAAGCGCATACTGGTACAAATACAGACGCATATAAATAGAGCAAGTTGGGAAATTTTGCTGTTGGCCACTGTTAGTCATATGTGGCTGACTTGGGTTTTGTTGTGGACGGCACAAGAGCAAGCATTATTACCGCTCGACACATACGTTTATTACTATGTCGTTACAACATCAACCGTTGGATATGGCGACTTTAGTGCCGCTACGGAGTTAGGGCGATGGGTTGTTGCCTTGTTTCAAATACCATTTGGCTTAGCACTCTTTGGCGTGTTGTTAGGCAAAGTTGGGCAAGAGATTACATTATGGGTAAAAAGAGCTATGAAAGGCGATAAGAATTTCTCACACCTCAAAGATCATATCATTATATTTGGCTGGCATCCGACTCGAACAGAGAAAATGATAGAGTTCATCCTAGCTGATAACAAACGCGTGGATAGGCGCATTGTATTGGCCGTGCATGAAGATATGGAGCACCCATTACTGCGTTTTGCACAGGTTGATTTTGTACGATTAGTGAGTTTTACCGATGATGAGCAACTGAAGCGTGCGGCGGTAGAGTATGCAGATAAAGTCATTGTAGATGGCAAAGATGATGACCATACGTTTACCACAGCATTAAAGCTTAGCCCTATGATTAAGTCGGGTGCACATATTAGTGCGCATTTTACAGATGAGACGAAAGCACGGCTCTTGCGTTTACATTGCTCAAATGTAGAGTGCTCATCAGCGATGTCTGCTGAAATTTTGGTGCGTTCTATGCAGGATCCCGGCTCTAGTAGAGTACAGGAGGAATTGCTCTCTACATTACATGGTGATACCCAGTTTAGTTTACAGTTGCCTTCATCTGTGAAAGCTTGTCAGTTTGGGCAACTGTTTATGTTTTTTAAAGAACGACATAATGCTACTTTGCTTGGGGTAGCGCATGACCGAAGTGGTCAAGATATGGACTTAAATCCCCCATTAGATTACGACATCAAGGCGGGAGACATTGTTCACTATATAGCACCACAAAGGGTATTAGTTAACGAGGTGGCTTGGGAGCAGATATGAATGAGCTGATGTTGCTGGTTTTTGCAGTATGCTTATACATTGCACCAATTGGTCTAATCGCAGGCAGTAAACGTTCAAAAGGTCATGAGAAAAATGGCTGGCTGATAGGCACACTGTTTTTTTCATGGATAGCGTTGCTACTGTACATCACGATTATTCCAAAAGAAGGGCGAGTAAAAACTCGCCGGAGCAAAAAGCACAGCTGATTATGGTTGTGACATAGTAATGATGTGGTGCCATTCGACTTCTGTGACGGGCATAATCGATAAACGACCTGCTTTTTTCAGTGCCAAATCGACAATGTTGTCATCGGCTTTGATTGCTTTTAGCGTCACAGGCTTTGACAATTGTTCAACATACTGCACCGTGACGCCAATCCAACGTGGATTGTCGGGGCTGGATTTGGGATCGTAGTAGTCACTCGATGTATCGAATTGATACGGGTCTACCTCCGCTGCTTTTGTGACTTTAGCTATGCCCACCACGCTGGGTATCTTGCAGCTAGAGTGGTAAATGAATACGAGATCGCCTTCTTGCATACTGTCGCGCATAAAGTTACGAGCTTGATAGTTTCTTATGCCTTCCCAAAAGGTGCTTTGTTGTGGTGCATTTTTTAAGTCGTCGAGAGAATATGCATCCGGTTCTGTTTTGAATAACCAATAAGCCATTATAAATACTCATTTAAAAGTAGATTAGTGTATTATTATCAGTAATTGCAGTAACTACAATGATGAGGTGGGCAATGAGCCAAGTGTTACAGGACTTGCTTGATTTATTAAGTTTGGAAGAAATAGAGCAAGGTATTTATCGTGGCCAGAGCCAAGATCTTGGCTTTCCTCAAGTATTTGGTGGTCAAGTGATGGGACAAGCGCTGTCAGCGGCGAAATATACGCTGCCGGAAGGGCGCTACGTTAATTCATTACACTCTTACTTTTTGCGTCCCGGTGACGCGAGCAAACCCATTGTTTATGATGTTGAGAATATTCGAGATGGGCGCAGCTTTAGCACGCGTCGGGTGAGCGCAATTCAGTATGGTAAGCCTATTTTTTATATGACAGCGTCTTTTCAAGGTGATGAGTCTGGTATGTCTCACCAAAGTGAGATGCCCGCCGTCCCTGAGCCAGAAACTCTCAAGTCTGCATTGCAGTTCTATCAAGATAATGCTGAGCTGATCCCTGAATCTCTCAGACCTAAGTTTACGCAAGAAATGCCGTTAGACATGCGACCGGTGAATTTCCAAAATCCATTTCAGCCTCAAAAGGCACCGGCTAAGCGTCATGTATGGTTCAAAGCCAATGGGCAAATGCCTGATGAGCGGCGCATTCATAATTACCTTTTAGCCTATGCCTCTGACTTTGAATTTTTGCCAACGGCGCTGCAACCGCATGGGCTTTCATTTATGCAACCGAACATGCAGGTGGCAACCATAGATCATGCAATGTGGTTCCATCGCCCATTTAGGTTGGATGATTGGATGCTCTACAGTGTAGATAGTCCAAGTGCCAGTAATGGTAGAGGGTTAGTTCGTGGGCAGTTTTTCAATCGTCAGGGTGAATTGGTCGCGTCAACCATCCAAGAGGGTGTAATGCGTCAGCGTTAGGCACTGACGCATGAATTTCTATAGTGTATCGTGAATAGATTGCCAGATCCGTGCTGGCAATAAGTCGTTCAAGTGTTGCTGTAACTGGGTTAATGGCGCTGTTGCACTGATAGTCTGTTGCTCAGAGATAGCAATAAACTCTTGTTCTTTCATGGTATTAATAAAGTTACTTAATACCTTTTTATCGAAGAACTCGGGGCTTTTAATACCATGAAGAGTGCCCAAACGATTGGCTAATATTTCGCTTTCACTCTCTAACTCCGCGCGTTTAATGTCTTGGTGTTTTAAAATCAAACTACTGGTGATGGCGTAGCGTTCTAGCGTCAGGTGGCAGACCTTGCCCAACATTTCTAATTTGGTGAGTGCACTGTTGTCTTTGTTGGTGACGGCTTGCGACCCATCAAAAGTAATTAGGTTATGCTCGGCAAAACTGGTGAGTATGTCCTGAATGTAGCCTTCGCGCATAGGCATTAGGAACCACTCTTTGGCAAACAAAGGGTAGAGTGTAGCCAGCTTTTCTTCACACTCTTGTCGGGTCACTTCGTAGCGGTTAAACAGCATTTGTGCAATGACGCTCGGGACAGCGAACAAGTGTAAGATGTTGTTACGATAGTAATTGAATAACGTCCTTTCCTGCTCTTTTATCGTGATAATGTCACCTAAACCATCTTGTAGCACTTCGAGTTTTTCAAGCTTAAGGGCATGTTCAAGCAAGGCATCTGCATCTTCATTTGGTTGCGTAACGTACTCACTGTACTTAGCTCGCTTTTGCAAAGCCATATAAAAGCGCAGCTGCTCTATGAGCTTCTGCCTACTAAGGGCAAATTGTTCATTACTGAGCAATATCGTTGCGACTAAATTAATCACATTCAAAGCCGCACTGGCGTTGATATTTGTCATGATCTGGTCTGCGACATTGGCCACCTGACCATTAAGCCATTGTGGTTTGGGGGCGTCGTCAGCTGAAATTGATTGACGCCAGTCCGGTTGATGTTCATTTAAGTACTGATTGAGGTGAATCGGTTGACCGAAGTTTAAGTAGCCACGCCCATAGTTTCTCAAGTTTTTGATTGCCTTAAATACACCAAGTACAGATTCGTTTTTCTTGTTACTGCCCGCAAGTTCTTTGAGATACGTATTTATCTCCATGACATGTTCGTAGCCAATATAGACTGGCACAATTGAGATAGGTCTATCGATCCCGCGCAGCATAGACTGCATTGTCATGGCCAGCATACCTGTTTTTGGCGGTAATAGTCTTCCTGTGCGGCTGCGGCCACCCTCTGTATAAAACTTGACTGAGTAGCCCTTAATAAAGAGCTGGCTGAGGTACTCTTTAAATACCGCGGAATACAGCTTATTACCTGCAAATGACCTACGTATAAAGAAAGCCCCAGAGCGTCTAAAAATACCCCCGCGGGGAAGAAATTAAGATTTACTCCTGCAGCAATATGAGGTGGTACCAACCCTTGATGATAGATTACATAGGTCAAAAGTAAATAATCCATATGACTGCGATGACAGGGCACATAGATTATTTCATGGCCTTTATCAGCTAAAGCGCGTACTTCATCAGCATTCTTTACTTCAATACCATTGTAGAGTTTATTCCATAGCCAAGTTAAAACGCGGTCGGCGACCCTGACCATTGCATCTGAGTAATTAGCGGCAATTTCATCGAGTAACTCTTGGGCATTAAGCCGCGCTTCGTGATGACTGAGGCCTTTTGCTTTGGCTTCTTCTGCGATGGCTTTTTTAATGTTGGGTGCCGCGAGTATCGAATTAAACAAGGCTTCACGGGAAGGCAACTTAGGGCCTGTAGCCGCAAGTTGTTGGCGACGAAAGTGCACACGGGCAACACGAAGTAGTTTTTGTGGCAACTCTTCGACGTCGGCTTTATCATTCATTAATTGCTCGACTGCAATCGGTGCCGAGAAGCGCACTAAGTTGTCGCGTCCAGAAAATAACAACACAAAACTCTTTCTTAGCCAACTCGGGGTGAGCGAGTGACCGAGCAAAGTTGCGAGACCGGGTTTTTCTTTACCAGGATCTCTGCCCCAAAAAACAGACACTGGGAGAATTTGTGCTTTGGCCGTTGGGTTTGCCTTTAAGGCATGAAAAATATCTTTGCTCAATTGCAAAGCATTGCTGGGTTTCGCTGTTTTAGAAAACAACGGCGTTGGGTTTTGCATTGCAATAAATCGGGGGATGTCTGTACTACCGATAGTTTGCATTTGCATTGGGCTTGGCAAGCCAAGCTGTTTACACATACGGTCCAACGCTGCGAGATCTGCATGAGAATTTAGTCGAGTCACATAAAAAGTGGGTAGGCTAGGATCAAGATTAAACTGAGAAACGGGGTCTTCCGGCAACAGTTTACTTTTAACTAAGAGCCAATTTGTCCACCGAGCGAGCACATTGAGACTTTGTGATAATAAGCGCATACGCAGTACCAAGTATAAATTTTTGCAATAGAATATCAGGGATTAACTGGACTGACCATTGTCCAGTGGGTTCTTGCAGCACCTAGATAACACACTTCGGCTCTGCGTTTATGTTATATGTGTTGGTGTTTTACCTTACTCGTTGTCGATAAGTATAGTACGAGGATAAACACGCTGATCATTATGACGCCAAAATGTGCGGTTAATTTATTTTGTTTGCGGTGCCTTTTCACCTCGTTGGGTAAACAAACGCAATGCGACAAAATTATTGCATTTAGTTGTTGCATTTATCACCAGTATCCTTATAATGTGCGAACTTTCTCGGCTTCTGGCCGCTGAAAGTTAAATGAAAAGTCTGGATTTCAGGCTATTAAACAGGAACTCCGATTTGGAGTTCGATGGTAGAAATAAAAGAACAACCGACTTCTTAGGTATTTTAAGATAGTTTCGGCGGTTTTTTTATGCTCTTTTTAAATGCTCTTTTAATTGAGGTTTAAGAATGTCAAATCAACGCATTCGTATTCGCCTAAAAGCTTTTGACCACCGTTTGATTGACCAATCAACGGCGGAAATCGTGGAAACTGCGAAGCGCACTGGTGCTCAGGTACGTGGTCCAATCCCACTACCTACACGTTTTGAGCGTTTCACTGTATTGATCTCTCCGCACGTAAACAAAGACGCGCGTGATCAGTATGAAATCCGCACCCATAAACGTCTGATCGACATCGTAGAACCAACTGACAAGACTGTAGACGCTCTAATGCGCCTAGACCTTGCTGCTGGTGTTGATGTTCAAATCAGCCTGGGTTAATCGAAAGATTAGAGAGGTTTTAGGAAAATGGCATTAGGTCTAGTCGGTCGTAAAGTGGGTATGACACGTATCTTCACTGAAGATGGTGTATCTATCCCTGTGACAGTTATCGAAGCGACGCCTAACCGTGTAACTCAGATCAAATCTGACGCTACAGACGGTTATAACGCGCTTCAAGTTACTGCAGGCGAGAAAAAAGCAAGCCGTGTAAACAAACCAGCAGCGGGTCACTTCGCTAAAGCTGGCGTTGAAGCGGGTCGTGGCCTGTGGGAATTCCGTCTTAACGGCGGAGAAGGTGAGTTTGAAGTAGGTTCAGAACTAACTGTTGAACTTTTCACTGAAGTGAAAAAAGTAGACGTTACTGGTACTTCAAAAGGTAAAGGTTTCCAAGGTGGTGTTAAGCGCTGGAACTTCAGCATGCAAGACGCTACACACGGTAACTCTCTATCTCACCGTGCTCCTGGTTCAATCGGTCAAAACCAGTCTCCTGGTAAAGTTTTCAAAGGTAAGAAAATGGCCGGTCAAATGGGTAATGTTCGTTCTACGACACAGAACCTTGAACTAGTTCGTGTTGACGCTGAGCGTAACCTGCTTTTAGTTAAAGGTGCAGTACCTGGCGCTATCGGCGGCGACGTTATCGTTAAACCTGCTGTTAAAGCATAAGTCCTGGAGATTTAGTGATGGAATTAGCAATTAAAGGCGCTGGTGCGCTTGAAGTTTCCGAAGCTACTTTTGGACGTGAGTTTAACGAAGCATTAGTACACCAAGTAGTTGTTGCTTACGCAGCAGGTGCTCGTCAAGGTACTAAAGCTCAGAAGACGCGTTCTGAAGTACGTGGTGGTGGTAAGAAACCATTCCGCCAAAAAGGTACTGGCCGTGCACGTGCTGGTACAATCCGCAGCCCAATCTGGCGCAGCGGTGGTGTGAGCTTTGCAGCTAAGCCGCAAGATCACAGCCAAAAAGTTAACCGTAAGATGTATCGCGGTGCGATCAAGAGCATCTTATCTGAACTAGTTCGTCAAGAGCGTCTTGTTGTTGTTGAAAACTTCGGTTTAGAAGCACCTAAGACAAAAGAACTAGTAGCTAAGCTTAAAGAGCTTGAGCTAAAAGACGTATTAATCGTGACTGAAGAAGTAGATGAGAATCTATTCCTTTCATCTCGTAACCTGTACAAGGTTGATACTCGTGACGTAGCTGGCATCGACCCAGTAAGCCTAATCGCTTTCGATAAGGTTCTAATTACTGCTGGTGCTGTGAAGCAACTTGAGGAGTCATTAGCATGATCAGTGAAGAACGTCTTTTAAAAGTAATTCTTGCTCCACACATCTCTGAGAAAAGCACAATCTCTGCTGAAGCGAACAACACTATCGTGTTCAAAGTAGCAAAAGATGCAAACAAAGCTGAAGTTAAAGCAGCTGTTGAAAAGCTTTTTGAAGTAGAAGTAACTGGTGTTCGCACTCTAAATGTTAAGGGTAAAACAAAGCGTACAGGCATGCGTTTCGGCCGTCGTTCAGACTGGAAGAAAGCCTACGTTACTCTTAAAGAAGGCAGCGAGCTAGACTTTGTCGGCGGCGCCGAGTAATAAGGGGAGTTAGAATTATGGCACTTCAAAAGTGTAAACCAACTTCTGCGGGTCGTCGTCACGTCGTTAAAGTGGTTAACCCTGATCTACACAAGGGTAAGCCATACGCTCCGCTACTAGAGAAGAACTCTAAATCAGGTGGTCGTAACAACAACGGTCGTATCACGGTTCGTCATATCGGTGGTGGTCACAAGCATCACTATCGTGTAATTGACTTTAAACGCACTAAAGACGGCATTCCAGCTGTTGTTGAGCGTCTAGAGTACGATCCAAACCGTAGCGCAAACATCGCTCTTGTATTATATGCAGACGGTGAGCGTCGTTACATCATCGCACCTAAAGGTGTTAAAGCAGGTGATGCAATCCAGTCTGGTGTTGATGCACCAATCAAAGCTGGTAACACATTACCAATGCGTAACATCCCAGTAGGTACTACAGTACACAATGTTGAGCTTAAGCCTGGTAAAGGTGCTCAGATTGCACGTTCTGCTGGTGCATATGTACAGATCCTAGCGCGTGAAGGCCAGTACGTGACTCTACGTCTACGTTCAGGTGAAATGCGTAAAGTTGAAGCGGATTGTCGCGCAACTATCGGTGA
The DNA here is from genome assembly GCF_001696455.1 of Pseudoalteromonas luteoviolacea. Classification (GTDB taxonomy): domain Bacteria; phylum Pseudomonadota; class Gammaproteobacteria; order Enterobacterales; family Alteromonadaceae; genus Pseudoalteromonas; species Pseudoalteromonas luteoviolacea_C. The sequence goes on along the minus strand of NZ_MAUJ01000008.1, from coordinate 230,636 downwards.
AGTAGGTAACGCTGAACACATGCTACGTTCACTAGGTAAAGCTGGTGCTAACCGTTGGCGTGGTATCCGTCCTACAGTTCGTGGTGTTGCCATGAACCCGATTGACCACCCACACGGTGGTGGTGAAGGTCGTACATCTGGTGGTCGTCACCCTGTGTCTCCATGGGGTAAGCCTACTAAAGGTGCTAAGACACGTAAGAACAAGCGTACTGATAAATTTATCGTACGTCGTCGTACTAAGTAATAGTTGAGGAATTGCCATGCCACGTTCTCTCAAGAAGGGTCCATTCATTGACCTACACTTGCTGAAGAAGGTAGAGAAGGCGTTGGAAAGCGGTGACAAGAAGCCTATCAAGACTTGGAGCCGTCGTTCAATGATCATCCCTAACATGATCGGATTGACCATCGCTGTCCATAATGGTCGTCAGCACGTACCTGTATTCGTTACAGACGAAATGATCGGTCACAAACTAGGTGAATTTGCACCTACACGTACTTACCGCGGTCACGCTGCGGATAAGAAAGCTAAAAAGCGTTAATCGGAGGGTATGATGGAAGCATTAGCTAAACACAAATTCGCCTCTGGTTCGGCGCAAAAAGCACGTCTAGTTGCTGATCAGATCCGCGGACTTCCGGTTGATCGCGCGCTAGAAATCCTAGCGTATAGCCCGAAGAAAGCGGCTGTATTGGTTAAAAAAGTACTTGAGTCTGCTATCGCTAACGCGGAGCACAACGAAGGTGCTGACATTGATGAGCTTAAAGTGGCTAAAGTATTTGTAGACGAAGGTCCTACAATGAAGCGTATTATGCCACGTGCTAAAGGACGCGCAGACCGCATCCTTAAGCGTTCAAGCCACATCACTGTTGTGGTTTCAGATAGCTAGGAGATATAAGTAATGGGACAAAAAGTTCATCCTACTGGTATTCGCCTAGGTATCTCAAAGCCTTGGGTATCTACTTGGTACGCGAATACAAAAGATTTCTCTGAGCAGCTTTTTGGCGATCACAAAGTGCGTCAATACCTTACTAAGGAATTGAAAAACGCTTCTGTGTCTAAAATCGTTATTGAGCGTCCAGCTAAATCTATCCGTGTAACAATTCACACAGCTCGTCCTGGTGTTGTTATCGGTAAAAAAGGTGAAGACGTTGAAAAGCTTCGCCAAGCTGTAACTAAGCTTGCTGGTGTACCTGCACAAATCAACATTGCAGAAGTACGTAAGCCAGAGCTAGATGCACAATTAGTTGCTGACGGTATCTCTTCACAGCTAGAGCGTCGTGTTATGTTCCGTCGTGCTATGAAGCGCGCAGTTCAAAATGCAATGCGTCTAGGTGCTAAAGGTATCAAGGTTGAAGTTAGCGGTCGTCTAGGCGGCGCTGAAATCGCACGTTCTGAGTGGTACCGTGAAGGTCGTGTACCTCTACACACTCTACGTGCTGATATCGATTACGCTACTTCAGAAGCTTTGACTACTTACGGCATCATCGGTGTTAAAGTTTGGATCTTCAAAGGCGAAGTTATCGGTGGTCTTCCACTGAAGCAAGAGCAAGAGAAGCCAGCTAAACGTGCACCGAAGAAAGCTAAGAAAAGTGCTAAGTAAGAGGTAGCGACTAATGTTACAGCCAAAACGTACAAAATTCCGCAAGGTACACAAAGGCCGCAACCGTGGTCTTGCTACTAGCGGTAACAAAGTTAGCTTCGGTTCTTTCGGCTTGAAAGCGACTGGCCGTGGCCGTATGACTGCTCGTCAAATCGAAGCAGCTCGTCGTGCTATGACGCGTCATATCAAGCGTCAAGGTAAAATCTGGATTCGTGTATTCCCAGATAAGCCGATTACAGAGAAACCGCTTGAAGTTCGTATGGGTAAAGGTAAAGGTTCTGTTGAATACTGGGTTGCTGAAATTCAGCCTGGAAAGTACTTTAGAGATGGAAGGTGTTTCAGAAGAGCTTGCTCGTGAAGCATTCGACCTAGCTGCTCGTAAATTACCTTTCAAAACAACATTTGTAACTCGGACGGTAATGTAATGAAAGCTAGCGAATTGAAAGACAAAAGCGTAGAAGAGCTTAAAGCTGAACTTCTAGAGCTTCTTCGTGAGCAGTTCAACCTGCGCATGCAAGCGAGCACTGGTCAGCTAGCTCAAACTCACGAGCTGAAAAAAGTACGTCGCAATATTGCGCGTGTTAAAACGGTTATCAACCAGAAGGCAGGTGCATAATGAGCGATAAAATCCGTACTCTTCAAGGTCGTGTAGTTAGCGACAAAATGGATAAGTCAATCGTTGTTGCTATCGAGCGTCAGGTTAAACACCCGATCTACGGTAAATTCATCAAGCGTACAACTAAGTTGCACGCACACGATGAAAACAACACAGCACTAGCAGGTGACGTCGTGACTATTCGCGAATGTGCGCCAATCTCTAAGAATAAATCTTGGACGCTAGTTGACGTGATTGAACGTCCTAAGAAAGCTTAATTTTTAATTAAGTTGACTTATAAAAACCCCAGCTTCGGCTGGGGTTTTTGTTTTTAATAGCCTGTAAATTATTGTTAACATCGATTCATTGGCACGCCATAAGTGCTGTCTCTTAATATTCAAAACCTGTCTAACTTAATAATATTGCATTATTTTTTATGATTTCAGTCATGGTAATATTCTATTTGTTGACGCCCTAATCATGCATATAAATACATTTATATACGGATTTGGTAGCTTCTTAGCTAGATTGGGTTATTCATTAGTTCCAATACAATAAAGCTCAACGAAACGGGTAATTGAATGAGAGGATTCTCATTTGTGTTGCCCACGTCTCTACTCTCATCTATAAAGGATCTAGTTATGCTTAAATCAATTGGCTTAGCATCCCTGTTAACCGCTATGACGCCTGTCGCGCAGGCGTTTACGTTAATAGAAAACGTCTCCATTACGGACCAGACAATCACCATTCCTATCAATGGTTATCATGACCCAATTATCATTCCGTCTGTGCCTACTTTTAACGATAAGGAACCTGGTGTTGTCGCCATTTCTAACGTGACAGCGAGTAGCTTTGACGTACAATTTAAAGAGTGGCCATACTTAGATGGGATTCACGGTGAAGAATATGTGTCGTTTTTAGTGGTTGAAAAGGGACGCCACCATTTAGAAGACGGCAGTGTGTGGGAGGCTGGGGAGCTGACGCTTGGTAGTGGCTCTAAGCATCAGTTTTTTAGTGAGAGCTTTGCTCATGCACCTCATGTTTTTGTGAGCGGACAGACTCAAAATGACCCTGATGCATATTCACTCAGAGTTTCAAGTACTTCTCAACAAACGTTTGGCATTAGCCTCAATGAACAAGAAGCTGGTAATGCACATGTTGAAGAGTCTATTGGCTATTTAGCTGTGTACAACAAGGTGAATAGTGGTACGACAAATGATGGGACACCATTTAACCTGACTCAAGAAGCGATCAACGAAGCGGGGTTTCAAAAGCTACAGGGCAAGTTGTTGCTACAAGAAGAGCAATCAAGGGACACAGAAACCAGTCACTTGCTAGAAATGGTCAGCATTCTATCAATGAAAAACAATTTGTTTGCCCAAGATAATACCCATTATGGTAAAGACACCATGTCACTGCGTTTATCAACCTCAGACTCGTTTACAGTAGTACCGGGAGAGACCAGTGGACAATATGGCAACATCGCACTTATAGGCACAAATGGTTTAACGGATTCATCTTATAGCTCAAGTCATAATTATGCGGCAGACAGTGCTTCGGGCGCCTTTGATGGTTATAACTCCTCCACCAAGATTAACGCTGATGCGGCGGCTAAAATCAAACGTGGCATTTGGTTGACAACACTTGCCCAAGAGCATTGGCTGCAAGTGAGCTTTAACTCTTCTGCCTATATCACGGCGTTTAGAGTGATGTTGTACTCTGCCGCTTCAGATCCAGGTATGGGCGTTAAAGATGTCACACTGCAAGTGTCTAACGACAATGTGAACTTTGTTGATCATGAGTCATTCTCGCTGGTGAAAAGTTTAGACCAAACGATTGAACTATCGCAGCCTGCGGTTGGTAAGTTTGTTCGCCTGAAGATACATAATACGCAAGGTCACAGTTATCGTGTCATTGGAGAGTTGGAGTACTTTGGGGGCTTTGTAAATTCGGGAGATGTTGTCACTCCACCAACAGAGCCAGAACCATCATTGGGTACTACTTGCGCATCAATTAAACAACAAGACCCCACTGCAAGCTCAGGCATGTATGAGATTGACCCTGATGGCGAGGGGGGCGTTGCGCCGTTCTACGCACACTGTGAAATGACCGCAAATGGTGGAGGCTGGACCTTAGTCGCGCATCACAAAGATGGGTTGGACAATATTGCCGTAAGTTTGCCACTGAGTCTAAATGAGTTGGGTGTGCTTCCCAGCGAGCAATGGCAAGCAATACAGAAAAACATGACCACAGGTATGATGTTTGTGGATGAGCATGGCAAAGTTTCTCAGTTAAATAAAGACAAGCTTGAGAGTGCAAACTGTGTTGCTTTATCACAAACTACCGATCTCAGTCAGCCGCCAGTACCGTATGACATTGGCATGATTTGGTTGCAAGAAGGTTCTGGCTGTAGTGCTTCAGGGCTAGATTACTCATTCATTAGCTTAAGTACAAAGTCTACGAGTCGTGGTGATGGTTATACACGTATTGGTGCGGCGTTGTATCAACATAATGTGAAGTTTGATCAATGGCCATATAGTAGCGGAGCGTATAGCGGCGCAGAGCAAGATACGCTGTTTTACTACGTAAAATAGTCAGTGTGATAATGAAACCAAAAAATCGGCAAGATTGACGTAAAGCCTCGATGATAATCGGGGCTTTACTTTTTATCATGCGAGTGAAATTCAACCTATGCGTTGATCGCTTTATCGTTGGTTGTACTTGTAATTAAAAGGCCATTCTTGAAAATAAAAAGTATTTTTTACAGAAACCTGCGTTGCCACGGGTGCAAACTCGGTCCATTTATGATTACTGAGTCATAAATAATGAGCGGCCTACGCTGTGGCATTTTGCTTTATCAAAGTAGCTAAAATTGGGGGTCAGAAAGTGTAAATTGCCGCGCTCAGTTTGAGGTTTGGTGCGCCTCTCTTAATATTTAAAGTATAGGCACTGTCCTCAAGTAATGGCTTGTGAACATTCAGGTGAAAGTGTCACTGCGATTCATTGTTCATGAGTTTCTTATCTAGGTACTTTAAGTACAGTAGTGCAGCAAGGCCACCTGCTAAAGGTAATGTAATGAAGCTTGCCCAACCACTCACATAAAAACTGGCCAGTAGCATAGTAATGTCAGTACCCAGCAACTCGCAGGGCGTATCACTGCGTTCATTGACAATACAATCTAATTGGCTGGACACGAATTCAGCTATCAAAATTGCAACCAATGGGGCGATGGCTATACATGCCATCATGATAGATAAGGCTAATAGCCGTCTTTGGCTAAGCATATATGTCATCCTTGTTTACTTTATATGTCCATTGTCTGATAGGGGTAACAAGAGATCAAGTCTATCGACACGTCATGAGCAATCATGAGGGAAAGTAAGAAACGTGCTCACTTTCCCATCGAGATCAATTAGCTTGATGGTGGAGTTGTACAATCTGGTGAGAACCAGAAATCATCAGAGGCTGATGTCCACTCGTCGCCACAAACGCCTAATTGTTCACCTTCCACGTCTGCGCAAGCATCGTGATTTAAACAATCTTGTGTGTATTGACCATCGCCAAACATTGGGCAACCAGCACCACAACGCGCGGCACAGAAACCGTGGCCACCTACTTTATAACGCTTGGTCTTTACGCCAACATAAGTGACATCCCAAATGGCCGTTTTGTACTTGCCCATATAGGGGCAAAGATCAGTCCAGCCTTGTGCCGAAAAGTCTTGTTCAATTGATTGTTCTAGAGGCATGCCAACAGGGTAAGTCGAAAGGAATTCAAAAAACTTAAATAATACGATTTTTGAATCTGTGTCTAGTTTGGTTTGTGCGTTCATAATAGCTTCGACATGATTTTGAGAATCGCGAAAAATACTGGTTAATGTACTTTTCAGCTTTTCACTATTAACCAGCTTTTTGTTATTAATGTCAAAACCAGAAATATCAACCGTTTTATTTACATTATCTAGTTTTAAATTGAAGGTATTGCCATTAAACGTAATGGAACTACTTATTTGGTTATTTAGGTCATCTGAGAGGCTAAATTTAACGGTATTATCTTTGTTAGATATCGTTTTTTTAAGTGAACTTACATTGAGGGTTGTTTCGAAGTGTCCACTCACTCCGTAATCTTCACTTTGAACTGTGATACCCTCGTTTGCATTCGACGCATAACTGCCAAGAGTACAGAGTGCAAACGCAATTGCAGCTAGTTTTTTCATAATAAATCCTTTTTGTTATTTTCAAAATTAGGAACGTAATTCCTGTGTTCAGAAATTGAACAAAAAGCACTTTATTTTAAGTTTGGTTAATGTGTCAATACTGTTTATTTTTTGTGACTTTTCGTTGTTTGAAACTTATGAATAATGATGTTTTATATCATTATAAATTTCTCATTAAGAGATACTAATGGTTAGAACATATCTTTTATTATCAGTGGCGTAATGCTTTAAATTGGACGATTTATAGAATTTTATTAGCTTTATTAAAATGAATTTGTGGCGTTCATAACGATTTTGTAAATGAAATTTATTTTAAGGACGTGGTATCTATATATACGTACCCAGAATCAAAGTGCGCAATATACGATTAAGTATATGTCTAGTGTGTAAATGGGTTACTGCAAATGGAGTTGACCATTTGCAGTGCCAATCTAAATAACGCGTGAGAAGCGTGTATTTTTGATCTGTTGTTGTAAGTATGCATCAAAGCTCATACATATAATACGGATGAATAAGGTTCCACGAGCCGTCACCGTGATGGTGTCATTCTCATTGACCACGAGCCCATCATCAATGAGCGGTTGTAATGACTGTAATGAATCTGCGAAGTAGGCATCAAAGTCAATATTAAATGCGTGACTAATGCCTGATTTGTCTAACTCAAAATGGCAAATCAATTGTTTGATAACTTGCGCTCTTATCTCATCGTCCTGCGTGAGTGTGACACCTTTACAGATAGCACTTCGCTGATCGGTGATGGCAGCGTAATAGGTTTTTAAGTCTTTTTCATTTTGCAGTATCGCATTACCTATTTGTGAGATAGAAGAAACACCGAGTCCCAATAAATCACAATTTCCATGTGTGGTATAACCCTGAAAGTTACGGTGTAAATGGTTCTCACGCTGTGCAATGGCAAGTTCATCATCGTGCTTAGCAAAATGATCCATACCAATATACTGGTAGCCTGCCTCTGTCATTTGCTCTAGTGCATTTTTGAAAATCTGCAGCTTTTGTTCAGCAGAAGGCATATCTTGTTCTTTCAGTTTGCGCTGAGCAGCAAATCGGTCTGGTAAATGGGCGTAATTGAACAGAGAGACTCTATCAGGTGATAGCTCTATCAGTTGCGTGATGGTCTCTTGATAGCTCTCGGGCGACTGATGTGGCAGGCCATAAATCATATCCATGTTGATTGACTTGAACCCCAATGTGCGAGCCTGCAGTAATATATCGAGTACTTCGTCTATTTGTTGTGGGCGATTTACTGCCGCTTGAACCTGATCATTAAAATCTTGAACACCAAAGGATACTCTGTTGAAGCGTAAGTCTCTTAACGTAACCAACATGTTGTCTGCCAGTGACCTTGGATCAATCTCTATGCCGCGTTGCGCATTTTCAGAAAATGTAAAATGCTGTTCAATGGTATCGATTAAGCGCGTCATTTGCTCTGCTGTGAGAAATGTCGGTGTGCCGCCTCCAAGATGGAGCTGCTCCACGCGATATGCTTTAAACAGTGCGGCTTGGGCTTCAATCTCTGCACACAAGTGATCTAAATACACATCCGCTTTAGATTGATGGCGGGTGATTATCTTGTTGCAACCGCAGTAATAACAAAGCTGATGGCAAAACGGGATATGGATATACAGAGACAAAGATCGACTTTTAGAACTGTCGACAGCTTCTGTTAACGCTTGCTGATCATACCCTGATGCTAATGATAAGGCGGTTGGATAAGATGTATATCTGGGGCCAGAAATATTATATTTCTTGATAAGGGAGTTTTCCCAAAGAGGTAATTTAATCACGATCGCACTCAAATTCAATGACACACCTTGAATTATAATTGTGTGGGCCAATGTAAAGTTTGATCTGACTCAAGTGGGCGATTAGTAGGCAAATGTAAGGCAAGTTACCTTACATTTGCAGAAACTATTCTAAAGTTGATAACGCTTGGCTGTTGTGGCTAATTCCTCAGCCAGTTTGGCTAGTTGCGCGGCATCTCTTGAAGACCTTTCAGCGCCTTGGGCTGTTTCTTTGGCTGTATTGGTCACTTCTCTGACCCCCTCAGAAATCTGTTGAGTAACGGCATTTTGTTGCTCAGTCGCGCTGGCTATTTGAATACTCATATCTCGAATAGAGACGACTGAATCAGAGACATGTTCCAGTGTTTGACCTGTTTCATGTACACGCTGAGCTGTGATCTCCGCGTTATTAACGTTATTGCTCATCAATTCAACAGAGCGTTTGGCTTCCTGTTGTAAGCGCGAAATCATGGCTTGAATTTCTTCGGTACTTTGTTGCGTGCGACTTGCTAGGCTACGTACTTCATCTGCAACAACGGCAAAGCCACGTCCTTGCTCACCAGCTCGAGCAGCTTCTATGGCGGCATTGAGAGCAAGTAAGTTAGTCTGATCGGCTATGCCTCTAATGACGTCTAAAATTGACCCCACGGATTGGGTCTCCTCTGCCAAGCTTGAGATGGTAAGGCTGACATTATTGATGTCTTCTTTGAGCGTTGAAATTGCGCTGCGTGTTTCAGCAACGGCCTGTAACCCTTGTTGTGAAGTCTGTTCTGTTGAGGTGGCAGTATCAGCGGCTGACTGGGTGCTACGCGTAATTTCTGAAACGGTTTCTGTCATTTCATCCATGGCTCTGTCTGTGTATTCAAGCTGCGCCATTTGCTGTTCTGCACCATGTTTAGCTTGTGTCGTAATCGCACTCATTGTTTGAGATGTACCAGCAAGCGTGTCAGTTGATTGGTGGATTTGCTCAATGAATTCTCGCAAATTTTGAACCATGCTGGCCATGGCTTGATAAATGCCTGTGCTGTTAGCGTGATGATTGAACTGCACAGTCAAATCGCCAGCGGCAATCTTTCTGGCTATCGCTTCTATTTCCCGTGGTTCCCCGCCAATTGGGAGTTTAATAATTTTGCTGATATACCAACTAAAAAAAATGCCGAGCAAGATAATCAAGCTGGCAAAGGCGACAACGGTAAATTTAGAGTTAGCGCTAGCAGATTGCACGACTGGACCTAGCTGATCTTGCACTGCTTTGATGTCCAGTTTAATGTTTTCTAATTGGGTGGCGACCTTTGGACCTATGGTATCTAACACTTGTGAGATCTGCTGATTGCGCTCTGTTATCACTTGATAAACCGCTTCCTGGCCATCTTGATAGGCCTTGAGTGCTTGCTCAAATTCAGCAGTAGCTTGTGTTGAGCGCTGCCCTAAAGATTTTTGAAATTGCGTGCTTAAGGTGTCAAAACTTTGCTTGGCAACCTGAAAGTCTTTTTGTGCATTGGTCACTAGAAATTTATTTGTCGATAGACGGCCTTGCTGTAATAGACCCCGCAGCGTACTTATATTTCGTATGTCAGCTAATGACTGCGAATCGCGGATCATATTACTGAGTATATTATCTAATTGTGGGCCTCGGACATTCAAGACGTCATTGACTAGCTGGTGACGACGCTCGTATAGCGACACGATATTATGAAAGCTTTTTTTGTATCGTTCCACTTGTTGTTGGCTACGCTCAATCACTTGTAATTGTGCAGGGTCTTGAAATTGCTTTTGTGCTTGTGCCATCAACTGTTCAAGTAGCGCCAAACGTTGATTAAACTGATTAATAGCCGTTGGGCTTTGATGTTTTAGATATTTACCAGCTTGTAACCTCACTTCAAGTAAGTTCGCCTGAATACGACCAGCTAAGGTGTTGTCTCTTGCTTTTGTACGATATTCGACGAAATTTGTGTACCCAGAACTTAAACCCCAATATGCAACAATAGAGAGGATTAGCATCATAAAAATCATCACGCCGAAAGCGCTATTAAGCTGTTGGTTCAGCCGCCAATTTTTAACCATTTAAAAGCCTTATGTTTGAGTTAAGCTGTTGATGAAAGACCAGGAGGAAAGTAGGCTTTCCTATGAATAGTTTAGTGTAAATATTGCAATAGGATCATATTATTTATCAGGTGAAAAAAAATACCCAATTGGCGAAATGAAGATGAAATTATTTGACTCTAATCAATAGTTTTAACTTTTCGTTTAGCACCTGATAGTTAAGGTGTTTTTACTTGGCGATGACCAATTAACACATCGTCATGGTGGATTATTGTACGCTTTGTTTTTATCTCAGGTGAAGATAATTTGATGAGTGGTTTGTGAGAGGGGAGGCCTGAGCGTGCAGCGCTATGCCGCACGCCCACTGTATTACAATTTAAATTGATTAACCGTTGCGTTCAACGCTTTAGCCAAGTCATTGAGATCTCGAGCCTCATCAGCTAAAAGGTGGGCATGGTTGGCGGTGCTATTCACCAAGTCGTTAATAGCATTTAAGCTATTATTGATGTCTTCTGCAACAACGGTTTGCTCTTCCGTTGAGGTCGCAATCTGATGGCTTTGATCTTGCACCGTATTGACGGACTCTGTGATATTGCGAAGTGCATCCAGTACCTCTTGTGTTTGTTCAACAGAGCTTTGTGCGCGCTCTTGGCCTTGCTGCATCATGGTCGATGCCTGTTGTGCAATTTGTTGCAGCTTGGAGATCATATTGCGAATATCATCCGTCGACTCTTGGGTACGACTTGCTAGGCTTCTCACTTCATCGGCCACAACCGCGAAGCCTCGACCTTGTTCACCCGCTCTAGCGGCTTCAATAGCGGCGTTAAGCGCAAGGAGGTTAGTTTGCTCTGCAATACCATTGATAACGTCTATAACCGCACCGATGTTACTGGTTTCTTGCTCTAGGCCCTCAACCACTTTTGCCGCTTCACCTATGTGGCTTGCTAGCTCTGTCATCACTTCTTGTGCTTGGCTGGAGCGATCCGCACCATCGTTCGTCATACTCTGTACTAAATCTGATGCACGGTTAGTTTCGTGTGCATTTCGAGATATCTCGGTGACAGTCGCTGCCATCTCTGTGACTGCGGCAGATACGCTATCAACTTGCTCTTTCTCTTGTTGGATTTCTGTATTGGTATTGTTCGAAACATCTCGCAACTGAGCAGAGGCCCCGCTCAGTTGTTCAGCCTGTGCTGCTGTATCGATCATCATGGCGCGCAATTTATCAATGAAGGTGTTCATGTGCATGGCAAGCTGGCCCACCTCATCTTTGCTGTCTATGTTGATTCGACGAGTAAGGTCGCCTTCACCTGTTGCAATGTCACGCATGGCGTCGGTTAGTGTAATGATAGGGCGAGTGATCATCTGTGCGGCAACAAGTATCATGGCAACGATGATGCTCAGGATAATGATCACGGCAGTTACTGTGCTGGTGACGGCATTGTCCACTGGTTCATCAATTAAGCTCACAGGGATTAAAATACCCACATGCCAATCAAGCACGGGGGTATCTAATTTGACGCTATTAAACACAACGTAGTAATCCTGACCTTTTAGCGTGACAACAGCAGTACCGGAGTCTTGGTTACTGATGGAGCGCGTTAACTCACTAAAACCTGATGTGTCCTGAAACTGTTGCTCTAAGCCTGCTAACCCTTCTTTACCTTTTGGTCCAGAGTCAGTCGTTGACAAAGAATGGCCCGTGCGTTTTGAAAGGTGTACTACTTTTAAGTCGTGATCGAGCAGGAATCCATAGCCTTCTCCATCAAACTGAATTTCTTCAACCATGGCGCTGATCCGGTTGATTTGTAAATCAACTCCGCCGACTGCAACCAGTTCACCTTGTTTGTTATAAATAGGCTGCTGTACCACGGCAGACACGTCACCGGTATTGATATCCACTGAAAGCGCACCAACATAAAGCTTGCCATGACTAAGGGCATCTTGCCACCAAGGGCGTTTGTAAGCGTGGTAAGGACGGCCATCGGCGAAATTTGACGTGCGCTCATTTTCTTTAAAATATTCACCGGTACGTGCCGATGCCATAAAGGCCGAAAGAATATTTTCGTCACTTTTACTAATACGAATGAAGTCCTCGTTTACCTCATCATAGCCTTTGTCATTGGTTAAGTCTCTTTCACGTACACTGTAATTATCGAACCAGTTAATGTTGTGCGGGTTGGTGACAAAGGTTTCTACTACCTTACCGTATTGGGCGAAAAATGACTCCATTGAGAGTTTTTCTGAATACAAATAGCTCTGCGCTTCACGTTCAATACCTTGACGAGAGATTGTTGCAATATGATTAACAAAGTACGTGGAGGCCAGAATCAGAAGCACAGAGATTGTACCGCCGATTAATATGAGAATTTTTTTACGAAGAGATAAGTTTTCAAACATGACATATTCTTTTTATTGGGACAGCAACTAGCATAATAAAACCATATCTCACCTTAATTGGCTACCACAAATGGTTAAGGTTCAGCCAATGTGAGATCATGCACAATCATCATATCTTCACTTGTGAAATAAAAAAATAGTACAGAATCATCAAATTACTGCATCACTTTTATAACCTAAAGCTGAGAAAGTGTTGATAGAAATTTAATTGCTTCTGTACTAACATTGTGACCTACTTTGGGTAAATATAAGAAAATATTATGAGTAAAAAGTTAGTCGTTTTAGGTGCTGGGTGGCTGGGTAATGCACTCTCACAAGAGGCCAAGTTAGCCGGCTGGCAGGTTGAGGCGACCCGCAGAACCGCTGACAGTCAAGCCCAAATCTGTGCCTTTGATTTGACTGATTCTGGGCTTCACCACACGCTAACTTTGACTGATGCATATTGGGTTTGTGCCATCCCACCACGTATGCGCCAAGCCAACAGTAACTACTTAGAGACATTGAAGCATGCATTGGCAACGGCTCAAAGTATGGCATGTAAAGGGTTTATCTTGTGCTCTTCAACCGCAGTTTATGACACCGCAGATGGTGTATATACCGAACAGGGCACATTAGCTGAACAAGACTCGAAGCGACAGCAAGTGCTACAGGGCGCTGAAGAATTGGTAAAGGGAACTGGCGGTAAAATCGTGCGTTTAGCGGGATTGGTTGGGCCTGAAAGAGAACCTGGGAGATTTATATCTGGCAAACAGCTATCCAGTTCATCGCAAGCCAAAGTGAATATGTTACATCAACAAGATGCAGTGAATGGCCTAATTTGTCTCATAGAAAACTGGCCGCATGCACAAGGCATTTATAACTTATGTCATCCTGATCATCCAACGAAGCAGGACTACTACCAAAAGCATTGTGAGAACTATGAGAGTACACCACCGACGTTCAATAGTGACACGCAATCAGAGCGAATCATTGAGGGTTCTGCGATTTGTCAGCTAGGTTTTAAATACAATCATGATATATAGCGCTTCGGCTCATTTTACCTGCGCTATGAGGCTACTTTTTAAAGGTTAAATGGCCACCCAATCGATATTTACTGCCCGGTGAAATTAGCCGGGCGAAGCTCACTATTCCGTGTGATGACCAAGTTCTACGGATCACTTGAAGGCACGGTTCTTCATTGAACATACCCAGCCACTGACAGATCTCTTCGTTTGGCATAATGGCTTCAACAGTATGCCTTGCCTCCGTCAAAGGAGCGACTTGAGTGAGATATTCATGGGGCGTTGTGGTGCTAAAGTCCTGCTGTAAATATTCAGGTGCAAGTGCCGGGTTAACAAAGCGCTCTTCTACCTGCAGCGGCGCTTCATTCTCGTTATGCACGATAATACTGCGATAAATCAAACTGTCCATTTCAACGCCTAAAGCGATGGCGATGGGGGCAATGGCCGCGATCGACTCCAGCGACAGTACCACACAGGTGTAATCGCCACCTCGCTCCCTAACCTCATCAGCGATGTTACGGATCTCAAGCAGCGAAGACTGAGATTTGAAACTCGCGACAAATGTTCCCAGCCCTTGACTACGGGTGAGTACGCCGCTTTCGGTGAGCTCACTTAATGCACGTCTGGCGGTCATTCTGCTAACCTGAAACTGATCCGATAGCTCATTTTCAGAGGGCACGCGTTGATGTTCTTGCCAAGCGCCAGCGCGAATGTTCTCGATAATATATTGTTTTATCTGTGCAAATTTGGGTTGTTCGCTCACTATCCGCCGCCGCCAAGTTAAAGGTTACTCATAAAGGTGGCACAGTTATCTTGTATATACAAGTATTCTTGCTAAACTCGTATTAATTTTACCCAACTGAGTATAGACAGTGATCAATGTAGATTTAGTGATAACTAATGCAAATATTGCGACAATGGACGCGCAAATCGAAGGTGCATACGGTGTGATTGAAAATGGTGCGGTCATGATTGAAGGCGACACCATCGTTTGGCTTGGTAAAGAAAGTGATTTACCAGAGTTTGATGCGCTATCTACACCTGTGACTTCAGCAAAAGGTGCGTGGTTAACACCAGGCTTAATCGATTGTCATACACACATTTTATTTGCGGGCTCTCGTGCTGAAGAGTTTGAAAAGCGTTTAAATGGTGTGTCTTATCAAGAGATCGCTGAGCAAGGTGGCGGTATTGCAACAACGGTAAAAGCCACGCGCCAAGCATCTAAAGAAACGCTTTTTGTTGCTGCAAAAGAGCGCTTAAATGCGTTACTGCGTGAAGGCGTGACGACCGTCGAAAGTAAATCTGGGTATGGGTTAGATACAGAAACTGAGTTGAAGTTACTAGAAGTAAACCAAATTTTGGATGAACATCATCCAATTCAGATTCAAAGTACTTTCCTCGGTGCACACGCATTACCACCAGAATTTAAAGGGGATAGTGAAGGTTACATTGACCTAGTCTGTGACGAAATGCTGCCTTTGGTTGCCGAGCGTAATTTAGCAGACGCGGTGGATGTGTTCTGTGAGAATGTGGGTTTTAGTCATGCACAAACTAAGCGTGTGTTTGAGCGAGCAACTGAGCTTGGGCTAAAAGTGAAGTGTCACGCAGAACAATTGTCTAACCAGCATGGCAGCGAACTTGTGGCTGAATTTAATGGCCTCTCTGCCGATCATATTGAATACCTAGATGAGCGTGGTGTGATGGCAATGGCAAAATCAGGTACTGTTGCTGTTATTCTACCGGGCGCATTTTATTTCTTAAGAGAAACACAACACCCACCAATTGAATTGTTGCGTAATCATGGGGTGCCGATTGCTATTGCCAGTGATTTTAACCCAGGCACAGCACCTCTGTGTTCGCTTCGGTTAATGCTCAATATGGCATGTACTCTGTTTAAAATGACACCAGAAGAAGCACTGCTTGGTGTAACAAGGCATGCTGCTCAAGCACTTGGACTGCAAGACCGGGGTGTGCTGAAAGTTGGTAGCAAAGCTGACATTGCAATGTGGCAGATCCAGCATCCGGCGGAATTAAGTTACCAATTTGGCGTAAACGATCTGTTAAATCTGTGGATATCGGGTAGACTTATTCAATAATAATGAAGTAAAAAGTGATTGAGTAATGGCAAGAATGATGTCTGCAAAATGGGTCTGTGCGTTGTTTATGGCGTGTATGATATTTCCGGTTTGGGCTAGTTCAGCATTGTCGGAGTTGTCATTGTCGGAAGCTTGGCAACCTGGACTCATCAACGCATTCTTAGCGGGTACTGTCATGAGCCTGAGCCTAGTTGCGATGGCTCGCTCTCACTTTGCTGTTAACCGAATCATACATGCTTTATTGGGGGCGGGATGTTTGGCTGTCCTTGCCGCTATGGGTGATTTGGCGCTGTACAGTTTGGTTGCACTACTACTTCTGCATATTTGGCAAAGCGATAGATTGGGGCAGGGCTGGCATATTGTCGCTGCTGCCTTTTGCTCAGTCAGTGCAACTTTGTTGATACTGTCTCATTTCTGGTGGTATTGGCCTGAAATCTATGTCGTTATTGCTATTTTGCCTATCTTTGTAAGTGAACTGTTTTTACCTTCTCCCAATGCGGGTGTTCCCGTGCCTGTCGAACCTCAACAAATGCCCAACAGCGACATATTGGGTTTACCCGATCGCGCTGGTGTCAGAGAAGCGTTCAACGAATACCGCGCTAGAGAACCCGGCACGGCCATGCTCGTGATGATCCGACTTGAAGGATTTCAGCAAGTAAACTTTCATCTTGGTCGTGAATTTGGTGATCTACTGCTTGCGCAGTCAGCAAATCGGATGAAACAGTATTTGCAAAGCCATGACGTTATGCCAATTGCTTTGGGAAATGAAGTGGCTCGACTTGCGCACTTGGGAGGATTGCATTTTGTCTTTGTATGCAGCTTAGCCCATCAAAAGCATCTTCATGAGCACCTTTGTGCAGAGATCATAGAAAGTACGCTCAAGCCTTTTAATGTGGGTAATTGCATTATTGAAGTAAGTGCGCGCGCTAGCTTTGTCAATTGCGATGAGGAACTTGGACAGTTCGATGATTTATTAACCTGTGCTTTTTTAGCCTTGGATAGCTCGCCTGAAAAAGTCATTTCGCCATACGAGCAAAAAATGCAGGTGGATCGTCTAGAGCAGCAAGCGCGATTGGCCGAATTAGCACACATCGATTTTAAAAACGAACTCGAACTGTATTTTCAGCCTATTGTGAGAAACGGTGACGGTGATATTGAGTATGTTGAGTTACTGCTGCGTTGGCAGCACCCTAAACAGGGAATACTTGCTGCGAGTAAGTTTATCGATGATATTCGGATCGCAGGTTTAGCTTTACCGCTGGCTCAGTACGTGATTGAACGTGCCGCAGAAATTGCATTGGCGCTTAGGGTTGAAGGGATCCAAATGCCGTTAGGTATTAACCTGTTTGGTCCAGAGATGCTACATGAAGAATTCATTGAGTTTGTCGACAGGGTATTGGTTGAGCATCAATTGTTGCCACAAGATATTATCATTGAATGCCCTTCCCAAATGTTTACCACGCTTGACCAGCAAGGTATTGCCATGGTGGCAAGGCTTCGCACAATGGGTGTGAGGTTATGTGTAGATGGGTTTGGGGAATCTCCTCTACTACTCGCTAAACTGCCAAAATTGGAAGTGGACTATGTTAAGCTTGGCCGTTCTCTCACTACGCCAAACCAAAGCCAAGGTAATTTTAAGGCGGTGGTGCGCGGTATCGTCGAAATGCAAAATGTACAAGAATGTAAGGTGATCTGCGAGGGCGTTGAATCTCAAGAGCAGCTGCAATTTGCGCGAAATCTGAATGCTTTTGCAGCGCAAGGCTATTTATTTACGAGGCCATTGAGCAGTGTTGGTATGATTAGTTGGCTAAAACAGTGGCGTTGGGAGCACCCAATAGAAAACCCATCGAGTGCAACCGATATTGACTAGCTTTGTTTTGCTCTAAGGTAGCTGCATACCAAACCAGACAGGACTTGGCCGGCTTCTATGTCACCTTGTTGCTTACCTTGTGGGTGATTAGCTGGGGCCGCTTCACACAAATGTAGGTATTTTGCATTGGGCTGAAGTGCGCTTTGATATACAAAGTGCTCGGCATCATTCACACTGAACCCGCAGTTAGTAAAAGCACTGACCGGCATACCAGAAATGGCATCAACGTCAACTTCAACACCCAGTGGTCGAGATTGATCAAAGCGCTTTAATGCAGGCTTGATGGCATCCGTTAAGCTAACTTGGCGTGATACTAAAATATCTTGATAGCTTGTATAGGTGAACCCGGCTTTTGTCAGGGCGCTGACAATCGTGTCATTATTTTTCTGCTCATGCATGCCCACGACATGGTAATTGTCTAAGTAACCTTCGTGGTGTGCATAGCTAAAGCCGTTACCCGAATGACGTCCCTCTAACGCTCTAAAGTCTGCATGAGGGTCGAAGTTTATTGCTTGGCAAGGTACTTTTTTGCTGTGTGAGAGTGCTTTTAACAACCCATAGCTGTTATTGTGCCCGCCGCCAATGACGATTGGCTCAAGGTCTGCATCAAATATTGCCTGTAAAACACCACTGACACGTTGATCCAGCTCTTCACACAGAGCGCGAAGTTGCTCGAGTCCGTCCGCAGTACGATTGTCTATGTGTTCACTTTTAGCCTGTAGATCCACCGTGATAATTTCACCGAGAAGTAATACGTTGTCAGGCTTCAAAAATTGGTTACAGGGTAAATTTAGAAAACGCTTTAAAAATGCAAACCAGCCATCGGTTGCACCGCCATTACCACAGTTACCTCGTGGGCCGATGTCTTCATTGATTGCAACGAGTACATATTTAATCCCAAATTGCGCGGCATCTTTTAATGCTTGAGAAAATTCGTTTTGTACTTGTAAAAAAGAAAGTGATTGCCAAAATCGCGTTTCATTTTCACGTGTCGCAGTGTACTCGTTGATATTCGATTCGTTATAAATTTTGATCCAGTTATTTACAGTCATGGTACTCAGGTGTTGTTTAATGCAGGTAGTACTTTGAAGATAGCAGAGCTGAGCACTGTTAGTGCATCAGCTCAGGTTATGTGGCGCGTTAGTCCTCTGCAGAGTCTTCATCTATCTCTAGCAGGAGTTCTTCAGCAGAAATGATGATGCCTGTAGAGTCGGCATAGAGAAAGTCGTCATCAAAAAAAGATACGCCGCCGAAGTTCACAGGCACACCTTGTTCACCCGCACCCTCGCTATCCGCTGCGACGGGGATTGAAGCGATTGCTTGAATGCCCAATTCACATTCTTCAAGCTCTTCCACATGGCGTACAGCACCATACACAACGATACCTTGCCAGTTATTGTCTGAAGCTAACTCTGCGAGGTCTATATCGATCAGCGCACGTCTGGTTGAACCTCCGCCGTCAATCAAGAGGACTCTTCCCGTACCATCTTGTTGTAGTACCTCAGCAATCATCTCATTGTTTTCAAAACATTTAACGGTTTTTATGCGTCCACTAAAGGCGCTTTGACCGCCAAAGTTGATGAACATTGGCTCAAGTACGTCAATGGCATCGGCGAAGTGATCGCACAGATCAGAAGTGCTGTAATCCATCATAGTATCCTCAGAGAATGGCTAAACTGTTGCCAGTATACTCCCATTCCTATGCGGCGCAATGCTTTGAATCAACTTACATAATTGTGTAACAAAAATGTCGTGTGATTGTTATTAAGCTCTTCTATGCTGAATTTGTGAACAAATGTAAGCAACTATGATGAAAGCACAAATAATTAAGCTGGATACGGCGCTTTACTTTGCACTTTATAAGCCGAAGCGAGGACCATGGTTCAAGTGGTTTATGTTGATGTTGTCAAAAAGCGGCAACGGCGGTCTGTATGTCATTCTCGCGCTACTCAATGGCTACTTTATGGGTAAGGTAGGTGTCATTTTCTTTCAAACTGTACTCGTGGCATTTGCAATTGAGCGGCCCTTGTACTTCTTATTGAAAAAACACTTTGCCCGCGTAAGGCCGTGTGATTGTTTGGCAGTGAAAGCGATGCTGACACCGAGTGATAAGTTTAGTTTGCCATCAGGACACAGCGCGGGTGCTTGGTTATATGCAACTTGTTTAATGGAAGTCTATCCAATCCTGACGATCCCTTTAATCGTTTGGGCAACAGGAGTTTCGCTATCACGAGTATTGGTGGGTGTTCAT
Organism: Pseudoalteromonas luteoviolacea; assembly: GCF_001696455.1. Lineage (GTDB taxonomy): Bacteria > Pseudomonadota > Gammaproteobacteria > Enterobacterales > Alteromonadaceae > Pseudoalteromonas > Pseudoalteromonas luteoviolacea_C. Next base: position 210,767 of record NZ_MAUJ01000008.1, on the reverse strand, counting down.
TACCCTGCCGATGTGATTATAGGTGCGTTGATGGGAAGTGGCTGTGCCGTATTGGCAATTGGGATTTTAGGAGAGTTATGAAAATTTTATATGGTATCCAGGGAACAGGAAATGGTCATATAACACGTGCGCGTGTTATGGCTGAGTGCTTTAAAGGCATGAATATTGAAGTGGATTACCTATTTTCTGGTCGACAGGCTGATCAGTATTTTGACATGGATATATTCGGTGAATACCAAACGCGAACTGGCATGAGCTTTATTACGAAAAGTGGCCGATTGAATTATCGTGAGACGGCTAAGCAGCTTAAATTCGGCACCTTTGCGCGTGATGTGAAAACGTTAGATATCAAACGTTATGATATGGTATTCAATGACTTCGAGCCAATATCCGCGTGGGCTGCGAGGCTAGCTAAGGTGCCAGTGGTTGCGATGAGTCATCAAGCGGCATTTTTATCCCCTGAAGTACCCTTGTTCGGTGCAGGATCTATGCAGCGGGCATTGATACGTTGGTTTGCGCCAGCGGATGTCTACTTGGGTGTGCATTGGCAACCTTTCGCGAAAAATATTGTGCCACCATTTATCGCCCATCATGGTACACATAAAGCCTCCATTCCAAATAAAGTCCTGGTTTATTTACCCTTTGAAGATTTGAATGGCATTGTTGAATTGCTTGGTGATTTTCCTGATAGGGAGTTTTATTGTTATCACCCCGATGCAAGTAATCAATCAATCAACCATATTCATTTGCGCGCGCCATCACGCCAAGGGTTTTTAGAAGATCTTGCAAGTGCATCGGGTGTGGTTGCCAATGCCGGTTTTGAACTATCGAGTGAAGCATTGAAGTATGGTAAAAAGTTACTACTCAAACCATTGCAAGGGCAGTTTGAGCAGTTAAGCAATGCCATGACTCTGGAATCATTGGGGCTGGCAAATGTGATGAATTACCTTAATTCAGAGGCGCTAGCGGAATGGTTGGAGTACCCTGAGGGACAAGTGATCGATTTTCCATCGGATGCGACGCCGCTAGCAGATTGGTTGGCGAAGGGTCAGTGGCAAGATTACAGTGCACTTCACGATAGTTTATGGTATCCAGTCCTACAAAATAGGAACAAAGTTGCATAACAGGTGAGCATTTTGAAAAAAAATTGCATAAAGTTGTAGATTGAATTCCGACGCAAGGTGACTTTGGCTATACTGTATTGCAGGTTCTGTAATAATTAGGTAACTGTATGGCTCTACTTGAAAATCTCACCATTAAAAGGCGTTTGCAATTAAACGCTGTGGTTGTCGGTGTAGCATTGCTTGTGATGTTGGCGGTGATCATCACCGAAGCCAATACAATGCGCCGTTTGAATGAAACCATTCAATATGCGGAAGAACTGGATGTTCACGAACTAGCGATGCGAAAGTACGAGAAGAACTTTTTGTTCTACAAAGATGTTGATGCGCTAGACAAATTTGAAAATGAATATCGTCAGCTGCAAGAAAAGAAAGCGCTGTTAAACGAGATTTTTATTGAGTTCGATATAGACAGGTCTCAGCTTCAAGAGTTTGACCAGTTGGTAAAGCAGTACCATTCGTCATTTAACAACGTTGTGTCACTGCAAAGAACAATTGGCTTACATCCAAAAGACGCGTTGTATGGCGAATTGCGAAAAGCTGTACATGGTGTTGAGACGCTGCTCAAACAACGAGAAGACTATAAACTACTGACGACTATGCTACAGCTTAGAAGGGCAGAGAAAGACTTTATGCTGCGCTTGGATACCAAATATCTAGGTAAATTTAATAAGCATATCGAGACGTTTGAAGGGCAAATTCGCGATTCAGACCACGATAGTAGCTATCAACAAGATCTGATCCGACTGCTGAATGTGTATCAAAACAAATTTAAAGGTTTAATCGATGCACAAGTGGCGCTAGGGGTTGATCTCAATAGTGGTGCGTTGGGCGAGATGAAGCGCACGGTGCAAAAGAGTGACGCCGTGGTTGCTGCCATTGTACTGCAGACGAAAAAGGAAATTCACAACAATGCGGAGTTTGCCAAATCTGTTGCCATTGTCATTTTTCTTGTTGCGGCAGTGATTGTGATGTTCTTAGTTTGGTCGACCAGCCGTTCGATTATTCGTCCAGTTGAGCGTGTTTATCAAACCATTGAACGGATCCGCAGAGAAAATAACTTAGGTATTTTCATCGAGCAGACGGGTAATGATGAAATTACCGATATGACCCGAGACTTCAATAGTTTAATTGCTGACTTTAAAGAATTAATCGCAGATGTAAATCGTGCGCTTGTGACCATTAATGATGCGACAGATCACTTATCGAAAACAACGGCGCATACAAGCTCTGGTATGAACGAGCAACTCCATGAAGCCGATATGGTGGCGACAGCTGCAACAGAAATGCAAGCGACTATCCAAGACATTTCGCACAATACAGAGGCTGCTGCACAAAAAGCTGAATCTACGAATAACAATGCACAGCAAGGTCGCAGCGAAGTAACGTCAACCATCGACCACATTATGGCGTTGTCTCACTCGTTAAGCGGCGCATCTGAAGTCGTTGGTCAGTTAGAGCGTGATGGCGAAACAATCGGCTCTGTGCTGGATGTAATACGCGGTATTGCTGAACAAACTAACTTACTGGCGCTGAATGCGGCGATTGAAGCTGCGCGAGCGGGTGAGCAAGGGCGAGGTTTTGCCGTGGTTGCAGACGAGGTGCGTTCATTGGCACAGCGTACTCAGGACTCAACGCAAGAAATTGAAAGTATTATTTCGACGTTACAGCAACGTACCCGAGACGTTGTCAGCATTATGGAAGAGTGCCGTGGGCAAAGTAATGAAAGTGTCGAGCAAGCCGAAAGAGCTGGCGAGTTACTTGGTCTGATCACTGAGGATGTGCAAAATATCATGGATATGAGTACACACATTGCGACGGCCATCGACGAGCAAAATCAAGTGGCATCGGAAGTGAACAAGAATGTTGTAAAAATCAGAGACATTGCACAAGATGCTTCTGAGCATGCAGCGTCAAATGCGCAAAGCAGTGAAGAGCTGTCAGAGCAGGCTCGAGCATTACACATGGCGATTGATAAGTACAAAGTGTAACTTTGAATTAAGTGCCTGAAGTAAAAACTTTGGGCACTTAACTTTTCCCACTATAGCAGTCTTTAATGTCATTTTAGATAGATAAAGCAATCTCCAGATATTACTTACCGATCAAGGCACAAATTTAATGGGCACGCTGTCTTTATTTTGTTGGTGTGCAGTCACGCGCTGTTGATAGGTGTGCCATAAGGACTCGTGCTCAGTACAGAGTTTGCGTAAGTATTGCCAACTGAACAACCCGGAGTTGTGACCATCATCAAAACAAAGTCTGACCGCATAGTGACCGACAGGTTCTAGTTGGGATATCTGCACATCTTGTTTATTCAAGACCAATTGCTGTTGTGAGGGACCGTGTCCTTGCACCTCAGCTGAGGGAGAGTGGGTGCGCAAAAATTCGCAGCTCAATGTCACCGTTAAGTCGTCATCAAAGTAAATATCGAGCTGCTTGCTGGCGCGGTGGTAATGTAATTTTGTGACTTGATACATAAAAGTAAGGCCAGCATATGCTGGCCCTGTCCTCAATTAAAGAATGAAGCGACTGAGGTCTTCATCTTGTACGAGCATATCTAAATGCTGTTCTACGTACTTTGCATCGATAGTCAATGATTGACCTGCTTTATCCGATGCATCAAATGAGATCTCTTCCATCAGTTTTTCCATTACCGTATGCAGACGGCGTGCACCGATGTTTTCAGTTTTTTCATTGACCTGCCAAGCGGCTTCAGCAATACGTTCAATGGCATCATCAGTAAACGCTATACCCACTTGCTCGGTTTCAAGCAAGGCTTGCTGTTGCTCTGTTAAAGACGCATGCGGCTCAGTTAAGATACGCTTGAAATCTTTTGCTGTTAGCGCTTCTAATTCAACGCGAATTGGCAAGCGACCCTGTAACTCAGGGATTAGATCAGATGGTTTTGCCATCTGGAAAGCACCCGAAGCGATAAATAAGATATGGTCCGTCTTCACCATGCCGTGTTTCGTACTGACAGTAGAGCCTTCAATCAGCGGTAATAAGTCACGCTGCACACCTTCGCGGCTCACATCTGGACCTGATGCTTCGCCACGCTTACAGATTTTGTCGATTTCATCAACAAATACGATACCGTTTTGTTCAACAGCAAAGATGGCTTGCTCTTTTAGCTCTTCTGGGTTTACTAATTTAGTTGCTTCTTCTTCCACAAGCAGCTTAAACGCTTCTTTAATTTTCAGCTTGCGATTTTTCTTTTTATCGCCAGACAGGTTTTGGAACATGCCCTGAAGTTGGTTAGTCATTTCTTCCATGCCTGGAGGTGCCATGATCTCAACTTGTGGTGACGTTTCTGCGATATCAATATCGATTTCTTTGTCGTCTAGCTGGCCTTCACGTAGTTTCTTACGGAACACTTGACGTGTTGAGCTATTCTCAGCTGGTTGGGATTCACCCCACGCATCTTTTGCTGGTGGCAGTAAGGCGTCCAAAATACGCTCTTCGGCCGCTTCTTCAGCACGATGCTTGTGTTTTTTAGTTTGCTGTTCGCGTGTCATTTTAAAAGACACTTCAACCAAATCGCGAATAATGGTCTCAACCTCTTTACCTACGTAGCCTACTTCAGTAAATTTCGTTGCTTCGACTTTGATAAATGGTGCATTGGCCAGTTTTGCCAGTCGACGTGCGATCTCGGTTTTACCAACCCCCGTCGGACCTATCATGAGAATGTTCTTAGGTGTTACCTCAGCACGTAAGTCATCGTTTAATTGCATGCGTCGCCAACGGTTTCGAAGGGCAATTGCAACCGCTTTTTTAGCTTTGTCTTGACCAATAATGTGCTGGTCTAACTCATGAACGATTTCTCTAGGTGTCATTGCAGTCATGGATTTTCCTATTACAATTCTTCGATGGTCTGGAAATTGTTTGTAAATACACAGATATCACCTGCTATCTTTAAACTTTTCTCAACAATTTCACGTGCACTGAGGTCGGTGTTTTCAATTAGCGCTGTTGCAGCTGCTTGAGCGAAGTTACCGCCACTACCAATGGCGATAAGGTCGTGCTCCGGCTGAACAACATCACCGTTACCTGTGATAATTAATGACGCAGTCTCATCAGCTACGGCAAGTAGGGCCTCTAGTTTCCGAAGGGCGCGATCTGTTCGCCAATCTTTGGCCATTTCGACAGCTGCGCGAGTAAGGTGTCCTTGGTGCATTTCTAGTTTAGTTTCGAAACGCTCAAACAATGTAAATGCATCGGCCGTACCGCCAGCAAATCCAGCTAGTACTTTACCGTTATAAAGGCGACGCACTTTTTTGGCGTTGCCTTTCATCACCGTATTGCCAAGAGAGACTTGGCCGTCGCCACCGATAACAACTTTGTCATCACGACGAACGCTTACGATAGTAGTCATAGTATTCCTTAATGGGAGGCCTGTGCCTCAGATAATTATATCAATAAATGCATAGATGAGGGCGGCTGTGCTAATTTCAAGTCCAGCCCCAAATTCCACAATCTACAATTTTGATACGTTTTAGGCGGTTTTTATCACTTTCTGCTGTACGTTTTTTTTCATAGGGGCCCAGACGCACGCGATACCAGACGCCATTTTTACCTTCTGTTCTGCGGATCTCAGAAAGCAACCCCGCAAAAGCAATGCGAGCTTTGCGTTTTTCGGCTTGTTCATAGGTTCTAAATGAGCCGCATTGCATTTGAAATGGCCCTTTGGACTTTATTTCTTTTACTTCGGCATCTACGGTCGCGCGTTCCATATCTTTGATAAAGGGAGGGGGTCTAGGCAGCGCTTTCTTTTGTTCAACAGGGGCTTCAATTTTGGCTGGTTGCTGCGCTTGCTGCACTTTTACTGGATCGGCATGTTGTTTGATATACCACAGGCCATACGCAAACCCCCCGATTAAGAGGAGCGCGAAAACCGCGAGAATTGTTGGAAAAGGCTTTTGAGCAGCGGGTTGCTTCTTCTTTTGGCCCTTTTTTGGAGTTTTATTTATATAATCGTGTTGTGCCATAACAGTTTAAAAGGTATCCATAGGATCCACATCAATATTCCAACGCACCTTCGTTGCTAGCTTGTGATTGCTAATATAATCCTTAAGTTGCACTAGGTATTGATGCAAAATATTACGTTGTGTTGCCTGTATGTGTAGTTGATAGCGATATTTTCCTGCCAAACGCTCCATTGGGGCAGGAATTGGTCCCAGCAATTGTATACCAGAGAATGGCTGAGCAGGAACCAGATCAGACAAAAATGTCATAACTAAATGTGACGAGGTTGCTTCGGCTCGGATAATTGCCAAATGAGAGTAGGGGGGGAGTAACACTTCTTCTCGCTCGGTCAGAGCATATCGCGCGAAATCTTGGTAGCCGTTATTCACCAAGTCTTGCAATAAAGGGTGTTCTGGAAAATGCGTCTGTAATAGTACAGTGCCCGGTTCTCCACTCCTGCCTGCTCGTCCTGCAACTTGTGTGACTAATTGCGCCATATGCTCAGTAGCCCTAAAATCGCTGGAGTATAGACCACTATCCACATCTAAGATGATTACGAGGGCGACATCGGGAAAGTGGTGTCCTTTAGCGAGCATTTGCGTGCCAATTAATACTTGCGCGCCTCCTTGATGAATTTGTTCAAGTGCGCTCTCTAAACTTCCTTTTCGGCGTGTCGAATCCCGATCAATACGACTGACTGGTATCTCTGGAAACTCAGCCGTTAAAAACTCTTCTAACTGCTCAGTACCCAGACCTGTCGGCATAATTTGCGTACTGCCACAATCCGGGCATTGATGTGGCACAAATTGTTGCTCGCCACAGTGGTGGCAGACCAATCGTTGCATGTTCTTATGATAAGTTGCGCTGGTACTGCATCGTTCGCAGTTACTAAGCCAGCCGCACTCATGACATATCAAAGTGGGGGCAAAGCCACGGCGATTCAAAAATATCATCGCTTGCTTACCGATTGCCAAGGTTTGTTTAATGGCCAGCAAACTGCCACTGGCAAATCCCGATTGAGTTTGTTGGGCTTTCATATCAATGATATGAAAGCTGTTATCTTGACTGGTTTGGGCTCTTTTACTCAGTGTGATGAGTTGGTATTTGTTGTCCAGTGCCTTTTTTAATGTTTCTAATGCGGGTGTTGCGGTGCCTAATAATAATGGGATCTTTGCTTGGCTAGCACGGTATGCCGCTAAGTCCCTTGCGTGGTAGCGCAGGCTATCCTGCTGCTTAAAAGAATGATCATGTTCCTCATCTACGATAATCATAGCTAAAGATTTAAAAGGCAGAAAAATACTTGAACGGGTACCGATCACCAATGCTGTCGTCGCTTGCTGTGCGCGTCGCCATGTATGTAATCGCTCATTATCGGTGAGGTTTGAGTGCCATAAATCAATAGGTAGCCCCGGGAAACGGCGCTTAAATCGATTAACGGTTTGTGGGGTGAGGCCTATTTCTGGCACCAACACTAATGCTTGTTTGCCAGCTGCCAATACTTTTTCAAGGCATTGCAAATACACCTCAGTTTTACCACTGCCCGTCACCCCTTCTATCAGGAAAGTACGAAACCCCTGATGGTGATTAACTGCACTACATGCCGTTGCCTGCTCAGGATTAAGCACTGGCTTATTACCGATTTGCAATGGCGTCGTTTGCCACGAGGTGTTCTGGCGAAGCTCTTCTCGAATCAGTTGCTTCTCTAATAACGCCTTAATTTGTGCTTGGCTGAAGCCGAGTGTTTTCAACTCGGTCCCCGTAGCGTCACCTGCATTGCGCAATTGGGTTAATAAGGCTAATTGCTTTTTAGCGCGCAGTTGTGTTGTGGAGCGTCCCGATTCTGTCAGCGTGATAATAGGGATTTGTGTTTTATCCGTATCTTGACCATCTCTCAGTGCGCCGGGTAACGCAGTAAATACGGTGTCACCAAATGGATAGCAATAGTACTGGCTGGTAAAGCGTAAAAATTCCAAATGCGATTTTGACAGCACAGGCGTGTGATCAATGATTGATTCAATGGCTTTTACTTTATCTTTTGGTACGTCGGTATGTTCTTTTAGTTCAGTCACTACAGCGACATATCGACGGTTAGCGAACTTGACCCATACTCGTCCACCGATACATGGAGGGTGTGAGGCATCATAAGCATAGTCAAAAGTTTTGTGTAAGGGTACTTTGATTGCGACAGCTGCAAATGGCATTGTGTCTCCGGTAGCTAAGCCTATTGCTGTTGAAAGAGAAGGTAAGCGGCATTGAGTATACCTTATCCCCGATAGCTTGTACGCGTAAATTACTGGTATTGCATAAAGAAACAGAAAAATCTCTTATTAGTCTCAATTATTGCTTGTAGTTTGAGCATATAAACAATAAACTACGCGTCCAATTTATATGTATAACGACGTATGGTGCCAAACTTCGGGTTTGGAGAGCGATACGGCCTTAAATAGAGGTTTCCTATGAAAGAAGGTATTCACCCTAAGTACGAGACGATCTCAGCTACGTGCTCATGTGGTAACAAATTCGAGACTCGTTCAACACTTTGTAAAGACATTCACCTAGATGTATGTTCTTCTTGTCACCCGTTCTACACTGGTAAGCAGAAGATCCTTGACACAGGTGGTCGTGTTGATCGCTTCAACAAGCGTTTCGGAGCGCTTTCTACTAAGCGTTAATCAACAGCTTGGTAATGATAGAAAAGCACCTAAGGGTGCTTTTTTTAGTTTTACCGTTCGGTAATTCCTCTTTTTTACAAAAACAGCCCTTTCTTTTTCATCTCGAATAAAAATTTGTGCAATTTGGAATTGTATTAAAAAGTTGCCATATTTGTCTTATAACATTTATTTGAATAAGTACCTTGTAGACAGTGTGTTGTCTATCAACCTACTGTTGTTAGGTGTTTAAATTATTTCTTGTTATGAATATTTATGCTTGAGTAACCTCATTTTTTTTAGATTAAATTCATCTAAATGTCACTAAAAGTCGCTATTTTTGGTTAAAGTGCATTGATATGTAGTTTAATTCTCAATGGGTTGTTGTTGTGTTTACTTCTGCATAATAATTACTCAGAATTGCTTTTTAGAAACTGATTCTGAGTCGATTTATAGTAGAAAAATTGGAAGAAAAGACATGTAAAAGTCGCTAAATTCTAAAAAAATGTCCTTAAACAGGATAGACCTGATAGTGCTTGAATTAATTTTCAAAAAGGGTATTGTGAAAGCAGTTAGCGAATTTTTATCTCACTCTCACTTTTAACTTCTCGTAGGAAAAAATCGCGTCATGTCAGATTTACGTGAAAAAGCATTACATTACCACGCTCACCCCGTCCCAGGAAAAATCAGTGTTGAGCTTACTAAGCCAGCAGAGTCTGTAAAAGATCTAGCGCTTGCCTATAGTCCAGGTGTTGCGGAACCAGTCCGTGAAATTGCCGCTGATCCTGCTAATGCATACCGTTATACAGGTAAAGGCAATATGGTTGCTGTTATCAGTAATGGTACGGCTATTTTAGGCTTAGGTAACTTAGGTCCATTGGCATCTAAACCCGTTATGGAAGGTAAGGCGCTTCTATTCAAGCGTTTTGCAGGTTTAGATTCAATTGATATCGAAGTAAAGCATCGCACTACAGAAGATTTCATCAATACCGTTGCAAACATTGCAGATACGTTTGGCGGTATCAACTTGGAAGATATTAAAGCACCTGAATGCTTTGAAATTGAAAAAGCGCTCATTGAACGATGTGAAGTGCCAGTTTTTCATGACGATCAACATGGTACGGCGATTGTAACCGCGGCAGGGATGTTGAACGCATTAGAAATTCAGGGCAAAGACATCAAAGAAGCCATTATCGTGTGTTTAGGTGCAGGTGCTGCAGCGATTGCGTGTATGGAACTATTGATTAAATGTGGCGCGCAGCGTGAACACATTTATATGCTTGATCGTAAAGGCGTGATCCATACTCGTCGCGATGACCTAAACGAATATAAAACGCTGTTTGCAAACAACACTGACAAGCGCACGCTACAAGATGTTATTGAAGAAGCTGACGTGTTTGTGGGCGTATCTGGCCCTGATCTGCTGTCTCCTGAAGACCTTAAGCTAATGGCTAATAAACCAGTCGTATTCGCTTGCTCAAACCCAGATCCAGAAATTAGCCCTGAAGTGGCTCATGGCGCTCGCGATGATTTAATTATGGCAACGGGCCGTTCTGATTATCCAAATCAGGTAAATAATGTATTGTGTTTCCCATTCATCTTCCGAGGTGCATTAGATGTGCGTGCAACGGCCATCAATGACGAAATGAAGATTGCTGCTGTAGAAGCGATTCGTAGCATCGCCAAAGAGCCTGTACCGCAAGAAGTGTTAGTGGCTGCTGAAGTGGACAGCTTAGAGTTTGGTCCAGAGTATATTATTCCAAAACCAATGGATCCACGCTTACTGCCGCGTATCGCAAAAGCGGTAGCGCAAGCTGCGATTGACTCAGGTGTCGCACAAATCGATATGCCAGAAAATTACATGGCTTAATCGCATTCGACAAAAAAAGCCTCACACTGTGAGGCTTTTTTCGTTTTTAGACGAAGTGTCGAATTATTCTTCGTTGATTTCCGGAATTTCCAGTCCCATCTTTTCCATAATATTACGTACTTCAGCAGGAATTTTTTCCGGGTTATCTTTTCTTAAATCTTCATCGTTTGGTAAAGGCTGTCCTGTAAAGGCATGTAAAAATGCTTCACATAATAGTTCACTGTTTGTCGCATGGCGCAAGTTATTTACTTGGCGACGAGTCCTTTCATCTGTCAGTACCTTGAGTACATTCAGAGGAATAGAGACAGTGATTTTTTTCACTTGCTCAGATTTTTTACCATGTTCTGCATAAGGGTGAACATATTCACCGTTCCATTTAGCCATAATTCTGTACTTGCCTCAGTGTTTACTTGGGATGCAAATAAGACTGTGTTTTTGCTCGTGGGGTGTACTGCAGACGGTATAACTAAAGTGGTCCAGCTCAAGAAAAGTGGCACTTTATACATAAGTGGCAGAACAACACGTCTTTTGCCATATTTGGTCAAAGACTCAGTCTTATTTACATACGAGATCGCTTAGTGGCGAAATTTTATCGGTTTGAATAAGATAGTCAAATACTAGTTATTTAGCCATATAGAAGTATAAATGTTTTGACTTCTTTGATTTGTTCATCTAACCTTTTAGACGTCTAAACATCCAAGTATCTAGGTGACCTATGAGCCAAAGCAACAAGTCAACTATCGCAGTTAGAAATGGCATTGATGCCGACAAGCACCATGGCGCAGTTGTGCCGCCTCTTTATCTCTCTACAACCTACTCGTTTGCAGACTTTGATAAGAAGCGTGATTACGATTATGGGCGCAGTGGTAATCCAAATAGAGACATACTCGCTGATACACTTACTCAGCTAGAAGGCGGCGAGAAAGGCATGATCACGGCGACTGGTATGGCGGCTGTGCACCTAGTTACTCAGTTACTTAATCATGATGATACCTTGGTGATCCCTCATGATTGTTATGGTGGCAGCTATCGTCTATTCACATCACTAGAAAAACGTGGGCTGTTAAAAGTGGTGGTGTTGGATTTGACTAAGCCTGAAAGTTTAGAGCAAATTGCAGGCATCGCGCCGAAAGTCGTTTGGATAGAAACGCCAAGTAATCCAATTTTGCGATTGACCGACATTGAAGCTGTTGTCAAAGCCGCGCACGGTTGTGGTGCTTTGGTTGCAGCAGACAACACTTTCTTATCTCCGGCATTGCAAAATCCCATTGCGTTTGGTGTTGATATTGTAGTGCATTCGACAACAAAGTTTATTAACGGGCACTCCGATGTTGTGGGTGGCGCTGTTATCACGCGAACGAAAGAATTGGGTGAAGAACTGGCGTGGTGGGCGAACAATATCGGCATCACGGGTTCACCATTTGACAGTTACTTAACACTGCGTGGATTGAGAACGCTTAAAGTGCGCCTAAAGCAACATGAGCAAAATGCGTTAGAAATCGCACAGTACTTAGAAGCATCACCTTTTGTCGAACAAGTTTACTACCCAGGTTTGGCATCGCACCCACAGCATGAACTGGCTAAAAAGCAGCAACATGGCTTTGGGGGCATGGTGAGTTTTGACATTAAAGGCGGATTGGCTGACTCGGCTGCTTTTCTAACTGCATTGAAACAATTTTCTCTTGCCGAGTCTTTGGGTGGGGTTGAAAGCTTAATCTGTCACCCTGCAACCATGACACATGCAGGCATGGATGCACAAGCGAGATTGGAAGCTGGTGTTGGAGACACGCTCATTCGCATTTCGGTGGGGATCGAAGAAGTAGAAGACTTACTTGCTGATATTGAACAAGCTTTCCAACGGATCAAGCCTGACACGCAAGGTGGTCCTGACAGTGCAAAAGATTTTAAATTGTCTCCGGCCCATACGGTATTGTGGTAATAAATATGACAAAAGTAGTACATAAGTTTGGCGGTTCAAGTTTAAGCTCCGCCACAAGGTATAAAGCGGTAGCAAATATTGTGCTTGGGCAGTGCCAAGATGGTGATTGCGTTGTGGTATCAGCGGCTGGTAAGACAACAAACACACTGGTCAAACTATGGCAGAGTTTTACTCAACAAGATGATAAAGCCTTTAACGATATTCTTTTGCAAGTTGAAAACCATCAGCGTCAATTGCTGAGTGAGTTGTTTTCAGAGCAAGCGGCTCAGGCATTACGTGATCAACTTCAAGACGAATTAGTCGCTATTGCCAAGTCTGCAAATACACGCACGTTGCATGAAGCAACCTTGCTTGCTCATGGAGAACTGTGGTCTGCAAGGTTGTTGGCTCATCTTCTGAATACCTTAAATGTCGCTGCCACGGATGTCGATGCCCGCGCTTTGTTTACTCAACACCAAGGTCAGTTATTACATGCGCAGAATAAACAGGCCTGTTTATCTCAAATAGATAACACGAAAATTAATGTTGTCACTGGATTCATTGCTGCTGACTGTAACGGTAATACGATCACGTTAGGACGCAATGGCAGTGATTACAGCGCAACTTTACTGGCCAATTACATCGATGCAGAGTCTGTCTCGGTATGGACAGATACGCAGGGAGTATTCAGCACGGATCCACGTAAAGTCGGGACTGCACTAAAATACCCTAAAGTGTGTCGAGTACAAGCAAACTTGTTGGCTAGGCTAGGCAACCCTGTATTGCATGCAAAGACGCTTTCACCACTGAAAGATACGAATATCAAATTACAAGTTCGCAGCAGCTACGAACCTGAAATCATCGGTACAGAGATTGTTAAACAAGGGTATAGTAAAGAGAAGCGCTTTATCACAACGTTTGATGAGTTGGATTTAATTCGAGTTGAAGCGCTGGTAAGCGGAGAAGTACGCACCCTGAGCCAACTTATTCAGCATAGTATCCATCATTTCAGCAAAGGTGGAGAAGACTACCTCTTGGTACCAAGCAACGATACTCATGCAGTCGCAACGCATTTGCAAGGTCGTGGAAATATTATCGAGACGCACTTAAGAGGGGTGGCATTGGTGGCCCCTGAGTATGAAGTGGCACAGCTTACGCAACAAGCTGCTGCAGTATTGGAACAACAAGATGTTGTGGTGCGATTTACGCACAGTGATAGCAATTATGGGCTGTTTCTGACAGATCAATCTATCGACAGTGATGTATTGGCGATTTTACATGATAAGTTAGTTAATAAGGGGCGTGAACTCGCTGTGATCATTGCTGGCTTGGGGAATGTAGGCGAAGTCTTCGTTGCGCAGTGCCAAGCACAGATTGCCAAGTTACAGGCCTCATTTGATTTAAAGGTGGTTGCACTTTTACGCTCTAAAGACATGCTATTTTGCCCCAGTGGTATCAATATTGGCAATTGGCAGCAGCAATGGCGTAGTGAAGCACAAAGTTACACACAGTCTGATTTGCTGGAGCGTATCAGTGAACTTGATTACGAACATAAAGTGATCATCGATATTACGGCCAGCGACGCGTTTAGTGAATTATATCCGAGCTTTGTAGAGCAAGACTGTCACCTTATCAGTGCAAATAAATATGCAGGTACAGCACCGCGTAAATGGTACTCACAGTTGCTTGAACAGCTACAAGAGCGAAATCTATTGTGGCGTTACAACACCAGTGTAGGCGCAGGTTTGCCAATCAATTTTGCATTGGCAGATCTACAAAATAGCGGAGATAGAATAACCCGTATTGAAGGCGTATTTTCTGGCACTTTGTCTTGGTTATGTAGCAGTTTCGATGGTTCAAAGCCATTTTCAGAGCTCGTTTTGGCAGCGCAGCAAATGGGCTATACAGAACCGGATCCAAGGGAAGATTTATCTGGCCGAGATATGCAGCGCAAATTACTAATATTGGCTAGGGACTTAGGGCTCGAACTTGATGTTGATGATATTGCGCTAGAACCACTGATGCCAGCCCACTTGGCCGAGGGGGATTGGAACGCGTTTTTAGCCAATAAACAAGACTTAGATACGTTTTACGCCACACGTGCTGAGCAGGCTGAGCAAGAAGGTAAAGCGCTGCGCTACACTGGGGCGTTAGATATTGACGAACAGGGCAAGGTGACGGCAAAAGTTGGCATTGCGTATGTTGACAATGGCAGTGCTATTGCCAATCTAACACCTGGAGACAATATTTTCGTGATTACGAGTCAATGGTATGAGACGAACCCTTTGGTCATTCAAGGACCGGGTGCGGGTAAAGAAGTGACAGCGGCAGGCATTCACTCAGATCTCTACTGGCTAACACAAAATTTAAAATAGCGATGTCATGTCGCTATTGTTTAGCATATGTTTAAACTTTAAATTTGCCTATTAAAAAGGGCCATGTCTAGCATGGCCCTTTTCTTATCGATTAAAATAATTCTTCTGTGGCAGGCAATGCATCTTCAAAGGGCGTACTGCCGCCGGAATCTAGCACATATTTTGTCGGCGCTGTGCCCCGTTCAAAGTATTCAAAGCGACTCGTAAAATCGTTTTTCTCGCTGAGTAAGCCTGTTTTTAAATCAATGCGCACCGAAACAAGACCCGGAGGAGGGTCGATAGGTGCAAGCGGCGCATCTTTAAGAGCATGGCGCGTATATTGAACCCAAGCAGGTTGTGCAGCCGTTGCACCCGCTTCACCCCCAACGATTTGCTTTTTACCCAAGTTGCTGTTGTATGTAGCGCGACCAAGCGGTTTACTCGCATCATCAAAGCCAACCCAAACCGTGGTGAGTAAGTCGCGGTTAAAGCCTGTGAACCAGGTATCGACAGCATTGTTTGTAGTACCTGTCTTACCCGCTAAGTCTTTACGTTTTAAAGCCTGTGCCCGCCAGCCTGTGCCGGTCCAACCCGTTTTATGGCGCCAGCTTCCGCCACCCCAGATCGCGCTTTTTAACGCATCAGCTACCAAAAAGGCATTTCTTTCAGAAATGATTCTTGGTGCACACACATATGGGTCGGTTTCTAGTTCAATTTCATCACATACTCTTAATGGGCTGGCAGTCCCGAGTTCATTGCCGAATGAGTCAGTCATGCGGTCAATAAAATATGGCTCAATTAAGTGCCCACCATTAGCAAATGCACTCATACCTCGAGCCATTTCTAGAGGGGTTAACGCAGCACTCCCTAATGCAAGCGATTCACTGCGGACTAAGTCTTCATCATTGAAACCAAATTTAAGAATATGGTCCGCAGTATTGTTTAACCCTACACCGCGCATTAAGCGCACTGAAACAACGTTTTTAGACTGCGCGAGTGCTCGGCGAATGCGAATCGGACCGCTATAAACATCAGGGCTGTTCTTTGGTCGCCAAGCGACACCCAGACTCTTATCCCAGTGGTTAATTGGCGCATCATTGATGATGGTTGCAAGCGTGTAATTTGACTCTAGCGCTGCGGAGTAAATAAAGGGCTTGATGTTAGAGCCCACTTGGCGTTTTGCTTGAACAGCGCGATTATATTGACTCTGCTTAAAGCTATATCCGCCGACGAGCGCTTTTATTTGGCCACTTTGTGGATCGAGAGACACAAGTGCACTGGCTGGCTGCGGTAGCTGGCTCAATTGCCATTGTTCGTTAACGTTTCTAACCCAAATCTGCATGCCGGGTTTAAGAATGTCAGTGGTCGCTTTTGGCGCTCGGCCTTGGCGTTTTTCATTGATATAAGCTCTTGCCCAGCTCATTGCTGGCCAGTCTAATGTAATCGATTGGCCTGAAGTTAAGGTGACTGAAGCTGACTTTTCTTCAATTGCCGTGACCACTGCAGCCTGTAATGGCGCGATTGCTTTGACTTTTTTCAAACGTGCAATGATTTGTTCTGTGTTCCACGGTGCTTCATCTTCTTGCCAATAAATGGCGGCTGGTCCACGAAAACCATGGCGTTTGTCGTAGGCATGTAAGTTATCAATGAGCGCTTGTTGGGCAGCTGCTTGGGTTGCAGAGTCGACCGTAGTGTACACTCTAAAGCCAGAGTTATAGGCCGTATCTGTACCATATTTTTCAACCATATAGGCACGCACCATCTCAGAGATATAGGGCGCGTATAGTTCTATTTCTGCACCATGGCGTTTTGCCGTGATAGGGGCTTTGGTTGCTTCCTCATATTCCGCTCGCGAGATGTATTTTTCAGCCAACATACGACCAAGCACAACGTTTCTTCTTGCTTTAGCGCGGGTCGGATTGCGAATAGGGTTTAACGCTGAAGGCGCTTTTGGCAACCCGGCAATCATGGCCATTTGTGGCAGCGTCAGCTGATGTAATTCTTTACCGTAGTAGACCTGTGCTGCAGCACCGATACCAAAAGAGCGGTGACCAAGCTCGATTTTATTGAGATACAACTCAAATATTTCATCTTTACTCAATAACCTTTCAATATGCAGTGCGATGAATATTTCTTTGACTTTTCGGATGTACGCTTTTTCTCTCGTTAAGAAAAAGTTTCTTGCCAGCTGCATAGTGATGGTACTGGCCCCTTGCTTTTTTTGCCCAGTACTGACTAATACAATAAATGAGCGGACGATGCCGATAGGATCGATACCAAAATGTTCGTAAAAGCGGTTGTCTTCGGTTGCAAGAAAGGCATTTAATAGTGGTTTGGGGACATCCGAGATCTGCACGGGGATCCTGCGCTTTTCACCAAACTGATTGATAAGCTTACCGTCCCGTGTAAATACTTGCATAGGGGTTTGAAGTTGTACGTCTTTTAGTACTTTGACGCTGGGGATGTCGGATTTCACATAGAAGTACAAGCCGATTAGAATCAATACGCCAAAAAGGCCAAAAACGAAAACAGTCTGTAATAATCTTTTTAATAAATTCACGAATTTATCCCTACTGAGACTCCCAATTGCTATTGGACACTGTTAGTATATCCTGATTAAAAAGCGATTAATAACTTTTACGTAAATTCTTCTGCCCGGACAGGTGTTAAAAGATGCACCGAAGTTGTTTGGTAAGTATAATGCATAATACTTAATGCGTATCAAATGTTAATTCTTAACAGAGAGCGCCAAGATAACTACTAAATAAGATATTTGGGTTAATTGCATGTTTGATCAAATATTTAAAAAGCACGCGCCAGTAATGGTTGGGATCGACATCGGCTCACACTGCATTAAAGCGGTGCTCTTAGCTGAATCTAGCGCTGGCTTCCGAGTTGAAGCTGTTGCTATCGAACCCTTACCAAAAGGGGCGATGAAAGAGCGTGCTGTTCAAGATATCGAAGCAATTGGGCGCGTTATTTCAAAACTTAAAAAGCGCCTACCCAAAGGGACGCAATATGCGTCCGTTGCCGTATCCGGGCAAACAGTCATCACCAAAATGATTTTTATGGATGTATCTTTAACCGATGCTGAACTAGAGTCACAAATAGCCATCGAAGCGGATAGCCTGATACCTTACCCACTAGATGAAGTCAGCCTAGATTTTGAAAAATTGTCTGTCAACGAAGCTGACCCTTCAAAAGTAAATGTACTTTTATCTGCAGCACGTACCGAAAGTGTTCAAGCGAGAGTGGGCGCATTAGAAGAGTCCGGGTTGAAAGCCAAAGTTGTTGATGTTGAAAGTTACGCGCTAGCTCGCTCGGTGGATGTACTTTACGAACAGTTGCCATCTGATGCATACGATAAAGTTGTTGCTATTATTGATATTGGAGCAGTGGTTACACTGATAAGCGTGGTGCAATCGGGGAAGACCCTTTATACGCGAGATCAAGTATTTGGTGGTGAACAGTACACGAATAGCATCGTAGCGTACTACAATAAAACATTTGATGAAGCTGAACTTGCTAAAACGACGGGGGATCTGCCGCCAAACTATACATTCGAAGTACTGGCACCGTTTCAGACCTCTCTGTTGCAGCAAATTAGGAGAGCATTACAGATGTTTATGACAACCAGCGGCCATGATCAGGTTGATTATATTATATTGACTGGTGGTACTGCGTTGGTGGAGGGGCTAGATCGATTGTTAGTAGACGAATTAGGCGTACATAGCATTATCGGAGATCCATTCGCAAATATGGAAGTGGCCCCGAAAGTTGATAGAAGTGTATTGAATAGACATCGTGCTCAATTTTCGATAGCAACAGGGCTAGCTTTGAGGAGCTTTTCGACATGCCACATATAAATCTACTCCCTTGGCGTGAACAGCAGCGTCAGGCATCTCAGCAAAAATTCCTGACCATTTTAGCAGTGATCGTTGCGAGTAGCTTGGCGCTCATGTACCTAATGGGGACTTTTTATGATGGTTTGCGTCAAGGGCAGGAGATTAAAAATCGATATTTGCAAGGTGAGATTGTAAAGTTAGATAAGCGCATCGGCGAGATCGAAGGTCTGAATAAACAAAAAGAAAATCTGCAAAGGCGTATACGCTTAATCGAGGTTCTACAAAGCAACCGAAATTTGGGAACTCAAATCATTGATGAAGTGGCCAGAGTTGTGCCTGCTGGGGTATACCTCACAAGTTTAGAGCGCACGGGTGACATGATTAAAGTGATTGGACGAAGCGAGTCAACAATCGCCTATCGCAAATGTTAAGAGCGGTGGAGTCATCTTATTTGTTAGAGCGACCCGTTATTCAGGGGATAGTAGCAGGGAGCAATGACGATAGATTATTGAGTGATTTTATGATGCATTTTTACGTTAAGTCATTCGAGCAGATGGAACAAGAACGCCAGGAAGGAGATGGCACGCAGTCTGGAGTACCTGCTACATGAAATTGGATGTAAAAGCGTTACAAGAGATAGATTGGAATGAAATTGAGCTAGATAACATTGGTGAGTGGCCTTTACCAGTGAAGGCGTTATGCTGTGCTATGGTTGTGCTAATCATGCTGATTGTGGGCTACACTATGCTCGTTTCAGCTTCAATCGATAGGTATGAAGGCGCGGTAAATAAAGAACAAGAGTTACGTAAAAGCTATCGAATTAAATACGGGCGTTCTAATAATTTAGAGCTTTATCGGCAGCAAATGGCCGATATGGAAGAGCAGTTTTCTCAACTACTGAGAAAGTTACCAACATCTAATGAAACGCCAGGATTACTTGATGACTTAACTTATGTTGGTACATCAAGCGGACTGACGTTTCTAAAAATAGGGTGGCTCCCAGAGGTTAAAAAAGAGTTTTACACTGAGCTACCCATTAACCTTGAAGTGGTTGGAAGTTATCACGAATTTGGTGAGTTTGTGAGTAAAGTTGCACAGCTACCACGAATAGTGAGCTTGCATGACTTTAGAATAGAAAATGCAGGTAACAACTCATTAGTATTTGGTGTGGTTGCTAAAACATACCGATATGAGCAAGGGGAAAGCCAATGAAATGGCTGACGCCAGCGTTGATGTTAGTATTATTAGCTGGGTGTAACGATGACACCGCAGAACAAAAAGAATATATAGATAAAGTTCAGGCCAGTGCGACGCCGTATATTGAACCTATTCCTGAAATGATGAACTTTGAGCACTTTGCTTATCAGGCTTCTGAGTTACGCAGCCCATTTGTTGCACCAGAGCCTGAAGTCATTGAGAGTCGATTGGTACAGATTAAAAACTGTTTGCACCCAGACCCTGATAGAACAAGAGATCCATTGGAGAAATTTCCTTTGGACAATTTAGTGATGAAAGGGATTATTGCCACAAATGCGTCGACATGGGCTTTGATTAAGGCGGCTGATCAAGGTCTTTACAGAATCAAAGAAGGACAATATATGGGGCTTTACCATGGAGAAGTTGTTGGTGTCTTTTCCGATAGAGTTGAGTTGATGGAGCTCATCCCTGATGGCTCAGGCTGTTGGAAAGAGCGCCTTACTACGATAGAAATGCCAGAAGCTGATGAAATTGGCGCGAGCGAATAATAAAAAGGTGAAATGACTATGACGCGCAATCTAGCGAATAGCTTTGCGAAAACGCTTATCAGTGGAGCTCTGCTAGGAGTTTCAATGCTCTCACATGCAATCCCCATGCTTTATGATATTCGATATAACCCAGTTCCTTCTGGTGAAACTGAACTACAACTGGTTTTTGATGAACAGCTGGATATGGAACCTAAAGTACAGGTACTTAGCGATCCAGCCAGGCTAGAGTTATTTTTTTCTGAGGCTGAATTTGAAGAGAGCCTAAAACAAATGGCCATTAATAAGGCTGGCATTAAATCAATTAGTAGCTTCATGGAAGAAGGCGGGTTTAAAATCAGCATTACATTGGATGAACTTAAATTATATAAAACAACAGTAAAAAATAATTTGGTGTATCTTCAGGTTTCTGATCAACCAATCCCCGATCCAGCAGCGCCTTCTGCCACCAATCAATATATCAATGGCATACAAAGTATAGACTTTAAAAGAACTGATAAAGGTGCAGCACAAATCCTCGCGTTTTTGAACACGTCACAAAGTGCCATCGATGTACAGCAAATTGGCGATAAAATCATTGCTGATTTTCATCATATTAGTATTGCAGATGATCATTTGTATGAACTGGATGTCACAGATTTTGGGACGATAGTTAGTAAAATTGAAACATTCAGAGAAGACAATAAGACACGCATTGTTATTGAGCCAAATGCTGCATTTAAGTTTAATTATCAGCAGTTAGAAAATATTTTTACACTGACTGTCGAAAAAGATACAAATGATTTCAACTTTGGTGGTGATAAGTCATATCAAGGGCAACCGATAACACTGAACTTCCAGGATATTCCTGTACGTTCTGTGCTACAGATCATCGCAGATACGAATAATTTTAACTTGGTCACCAGCGACTCAGTCTCGGGCAATATTACATTGCGATTAGATGGTGTGCCGTGGGATCAAGCTTTGGATGTGGTTTTACGAGTCAAGGGGCTGGATAAAAGGATGGAAGGCTCTATCCTAATGGTAGCACCTTCTGAAGAGCTCAGTGCGCGCGAGGCAAAGGAGCTGCAAGCTAGAAAGCAAGTTGAGGAGTTAGAGCCGCTCTATACTGAGTACATTCAACTTAACTATGCTAAAGCTCAAGAATTTTCTGATTTGTTGAAAACGGATGTTAATTCTATTATTAGTTTGCGCGGCAGTGTGTCTGTGGACGTACGCACTAATACCCTGCTGATTAAGGATACAGCACGTAGTATTGAGAATGTGCGCCGTATGGTAGAAAAACTGGATGTGCCAGTTAAACAGGTCCGTATAGAGTCACGGATGGTCACGGTAACAGATAACGTGCAAGAAGATCTTGGTATACGATGGGGCTTTAGTGATCAGCAGGGTACAGATGCTATCTCAGGTAATTTGACCGCAACTGAATTACTTTCTGGCGGAACTATTCCACAGCTATCAGATAGGTTAAATGTCAATTTACCTGTCCAAGGTACTGCGGCGAGTATTGGGATGCATATCGCGAAACTGTCTGATGGCACACTCATTGACTTAGAGCTCACCGCGCTGGAGCAAGAGAATAAAGGTGAAATCATTGCGACACCGAGTATTACGACTGCTAACCAAAAGACCGCACGCATTGAGCAAGGTACCGAGATACCGTTTGTTGAAGCGACGTCGAGTGGCGCGGCATCGGTTGAGTTTAAAAAGGCTGTATTGAGTCTTGAAGTGACGCCTCAAATTACGCCGGATAACAAAATAATTTTGGATTTAATTATCACCCAAGATACTCGAGGTGATACAGTACAAACCGCAAATGGTCCTGCGGTGGCAATCAACACCCAACAAATACAGACACAAGTATTAGTCGATAATGGGCAAACAGTTGTACTTGGTGGTATATATCAGCAAGAAACGACTAACGCAGTAAGCAAAGTGCCGTTATTGGGTGACGTGCCTTATTTAGGCATGTTTTTTAGAAATACGAAAGAAATCAATGAAAAGAGAGAGTTATTGATTTTTGTCACACCCAGAATTATGAATGATAATTTGTAATGGCGAGAAATTAACAAATAAAGGTGGAATTTGCGCCTTTTCACTTGAAATTTTGAATGAAATACTGAGATAATCCCCTCCTTAATTTTGGGGCCAGGTCGTTAGGCGGGGTTTTATTTCAAATTTTAGAGTTCGTTTGTACTAAAAAGATATGGCTGAGAAACGTAATATATTTCTAGTAGGCCCTATGGGGGCTGGTAAAAGCACAATTGGTCGTCACATTGCCGATCAATTACACCTTGAGTTTTTCGATTCGGATCAAGAAATTGAGCGCCGCACTGGTGCCGATATTGCTTGGGTTTTCGATATTGAAGGCGAGGAAGGTTTCCGTAAGCGCGAAGAAACTGTGATTTCAGATCTGACTGAAAAGCAGGGCATTGTTCTGGCGACAGGCGGTGGTTCTGTGATCAGTAAAGAAGTGCGTAATAAACTGTCAGCTCGTGGGATAGTCGTGTACTTAGAAACGCCAATTGAAAAACAAGTGGCTCGAACACAGCGAGATAAGCGCCGACCTCTGTTGCAAACAGGTGAAGACTCAAGAAAAATTTTAGAAGATTTGGCAGAGCAGCGTAATCATTTGTACAGCGAAGTTGCAGATATCGTTGTACGCACTGATGAGCAGAGTGCTAAAGTGGTTGCGAATCAAATAATAGACAAACTAGATTTCTAATAACCAATAAAAAAGGAGGGAGTGGTGATGCTTGAACTGAATGTGGATTTGAACGAGCGTAGCTATCCCATCTATATTGGTCAGGATCTATTGTCCGATCAGGGGCGACTTCGACAGCATATAGGCAGTAGTCGTCCGGTCATTATCAGCAATGAAACCATTGCGCCTCTTTATTTAACCGTTTTGCAAGAACAGTTAAATGACCTTTCTCCATTACACTTTATTATTCCCGATGGTGAACAATTTAAAACCTTAGAATGGTTTGAGAAAATCTGTGGTTTTTTATTGGAGCACAATTGTGGTCGTGATACTTGTCTGATTGCTTTGGGCGGTGGAGTGATAGGTGATTTAACCGGCTTTGTGGCTTCTGCGTATCAGCGTGGTGTGCCTTTTATCCAAATTCCAACAACATTACTTTCCCAAGTCGATTCATCTGTGGGTGGTAAAACAGCGGTCAATCATCCTCTAGGTAAAAATATGATTGGGGCTTTTTATCAACCAAAAGCTGTTTTTATTGATACCGACACCCTACGCTCATTACCTCCACGTGAGTTTGCCGCGGGTATGGCTGAAGTGATTAAGTATGGGCTTATATATGACGCCGAATTTTTGGCCTTGTTGGAAAATGCATCTGAGCAACTGACTGCATTGGAAACGCAGGCTTTAAATCAAGTCATTTACCGTTGCTGTGAGATCAAAGCAGAAATTGTCGCAAAAGACGAAAAAGAAGCCGGATTAAGAGCCTTGCTAAACTTAGGGCATACGTTTGGTCACGCCATCGAAGCACAAATGGGTTATGGAAACTGGTTACATGGTGAGGCGGTTGCTGCAGGAATTGTATTGGCGATGGAACTAGGTCGACAGCGTGGTGATATTACAGCGCAAGAAGTTGAACGCGTGCGTGCGCTATTATCTCAGTATAATTTGCCTGTCGATCCACCCAGTGACATGACATCTGAGCAGTTTATTCATCATATGCGCAAAGACAAGAAGAATAAACGCGGTAAAATTCGCTTTATCGTACCAACTGCTGTGGGCGTATGTGCATTAGTGGATGATGTATCAGATGAAAGTGTAGGTAATTTAATAGGGCGGTAATGCAGTCTCAAATATTACCAAGCCGAGCTGCCTTGGTAGACCGAGTTGCGATGCAATTCGAGTACGGTCAAAGCTTGATATGTTTGGTTGGCAACTCAGGTTTAGGCAAAAGTTATTTAGCAGAAAGCTTTATAACTGATAAATACGAAGACTTTTCTAAAGCGTTTATTCAGCTTTCAGCTCAAAGTAAAGACACCGATGTGATACGGCAATTGATGGAACACACCTTTCGTTCACCGATTGTCGATCAAAAGCTTTCGCTCTCTGAAAACTTTTTTGTCTTACATAGTGAGCAACCTGCCGAACCGTGTCTATGGGTTTTAGACGGTGCTCGGCATCTCAGTGATGAATTGATTGCTGAATTACAACGTTTAGCGACAAGCGCGCCCACTACCTTGTATATATTGGTAACAGCTCAAAGTCCGGGCATGGTACCTGGTGCGCTTGATATCCATCTCGAACCACTGTCATTTTCAGAGTCAAAACAACTTATGAAGATGTTCTTTAGAGAGTTACCTCCTGAAGACGATCCCATATTTACTACGTTCGTAACAGAAGCACATGGCAACCCCAGTGTGCTACTTGGCTGGACAAAACAAAGCCAAAGTTTAGATCTAAGACAGCCATCAGGGACGAAAAGTAAGCAAAAACACTTTTTCATTGCGGCATTTTCGATTGTACTCGCATTGTGCTTGATTGCTGCACTTTACAATAAACAGTTGATGAACTTGCTAGAACAACGCCAATCGGCTGCTCAGCAAAATAGTACGGCACTCACTGAGCCTACAGTCTTAGAAGCGGAACAAGTTTTGACTGATTTAGTTGTTACAGACCTCAAGCGTGAAGAGCTAACGCCTATAGCCGATGACCAAAAGGGTGAATCGTCTCAAGTCTCAGCGGTGTTAGGGGCGTTGTTATCGGCGCCAAGTGCTGAGGTTGAACAGCGAAAACGTTTGGACGGATCTGAAAAAGGGAACACGCCCGTAGCCGAAAATGTAGAATCCGAGATTGCATCGGGTGAACGATTAAGTACGTCGTCAGTGATACCCGACACAGTCAGTGGCATACCAGCGCCACCACCAGTTGAGAGTACATCGGTTAAGGTACAACCGCCTATTTCGGAGTCTTCGATCGCCAGTTCATCCAACGACAATGACTGGTTTACCTCTCGACCTGATACTGAATGGAGTATTCAACTTTTAGCGGTGACGGATAGAAAAGTCGTTGACGATTTTCTTACTCGGTACTCGGTAGATAACCTGAGAGTAGCTGAAGTGATACGCAGTGGCAAAACATGGTGGTTTGTAACTTTGGCACCATATGGTCAGTTAGAAGATGCGAAAAGGGCACGTGAGAATCTATCGGAGGATTTGTTAGCTGCAAAGCCATTTTTTAAGCGCATCTCTCAAATAAAGCAACAAATCCAACAGTCACAATAAGAAAAATAGTGTAAAATCGCGCTACTTTTGAGTAATTAGATCGATCATGCAGAAAAAGACCAGAGCCTTTTTAAAATGGGCAGGCGGAAAATATAGCTTAGTTGAAGAGATCACTAAGCGATTACGTAGTGCGAACCCTGAGGCAGATACACTAGTCGAGCCGTTTGTGGGGGCTGGCTCGGTATTTCTGAATAGCCATTTTAAACGCTACGTTTTGAATGATATTAACGCTGATCTGATCAATCTGTATAAAGAATTACAACGCGCTCCGGAAGAGTTCATTAGTGATGCTAAGAGGTTGTTTGTTGAACAAAATAACTGTCCTGAAGCCTATTACGAGTATCGTAAGCAATTCAATGAATGCGTCGATGTTTATGAACGCGCTATTTTATTTTTATACATGAATCGTCATGGTTATAACGGCCTTTGCCGATATAACTTGAAAGGCATATTTAACGTGCCCTTTGGTAAATATAAACGACCTTACTTCCCAGAAAACGAGTTATTCTACTTTGCCGAAAAAGCGCAAAATGCCACATTTACGTGTTTAAGCTACGAGCAAGTATTTAGCAAACTGCCCAAAAACTCTGTCATTTATTGTGATCCTCCCTATGTGCCTTTAAGTAAAACGGCGTCTTTTACTAGCTATGCAAAAGGCGGTTTTAACTTGGATGACCAAGCAGAACTGGCAAACCTTGCAGAAACTGCAGCATTTAAAAGTAATAAACCTGTATTGATCTCAAATCATGATACGGTTTGGACAAGAAAAATTTACAGCCAAGCCAATTTGGATGTTATCCAAGTGAAACGAACTATTAGCCCAAAGGGGAATGCGCGAAACAAAGTGAACGAATTGATGGCCCTGTACGACGCTGATAAGCGACCTACAACTTAATTGTTGAGTGCGATGATACCGTTTACGAGTGTAATGAGGAAAACTACAAACAGCACGACGAATAGTGTGCCCGCAACTGCGTAAGGCCAAAATCGACCTTGTTGGAAGTCAAATTGGTATTTTTTGTTGCTTTGCACACCAAACATAGCAGCCAAGACGCTTTGAATGAGATTAATGAAAGTCATCATTTTGCGTCCAAGCCACGTTTAGCATTAGAATTGTGAAATTGACGAAGAGTCTTGCTTGTCATCAGAACCAATTAACAGTTCTAACAAGTCTAGGTAGTGAAATTGAGCATTACTACTACCACCTGTTAACCAAGCAAACCAACTTGTGTGTGCTTCACGTTTACAGTACGGAACATTGTAATTATTATAGTTAGAATTGGTGCACTGACATTGCTCGTACTTTGTAACCACAATCTCTTCGTTTCCAAATGAGAATACACCCACTGAAACTACAGCAGCTGCTGCAAACAATACCGTCCGTGTTTTAAGCCATGTTGCCATAACTATCCCCTCAGCGATGAGCTATCTATAAATAGTACACTATGGATGTTTATTAAACAATCGCTTTATCTACGATTCCTGTTATTTACTCGCAAATTGCACAATTGTTGGTCGTGTAATTGTGGGCAAATTGGGGTAAAGTAGCGTCGACATTTTACTTGAAGGGGGTCCCATGTCTTTAGCCAGTTCACAGCCTGAATTTTTAATTGCGCCATCTATTTTATCTGCAGACTTTGCGCGTTTGGGCAGCGATGTGGAGCAAGTTATTAATGCCGGTGCTGATGTTGTACACTTTGATGTTATGGATAACCACTATGTGCCTAATCTCACATTTGGTCCGATGATTTGCGAGGCGCTAAGAGGCTATGGTATTACAGCCCCTATCGACGTGCACCTAATGATTAAGCCTGTAGACTCTTTAATTCCAAGTTTTGCCAAGGCGGGCGCTGATATTATCACATTTCACCCTGAAGCGAGTGAGCACGTTGACCGCAGTTTAGCACTGATCAAAGAGCTTGGTTGTGAAGCAGGTCTGGTGCTTAACCCTGCGACGCCACTACATTGCCTAGATTATGTTATGGATAAAGTAGACCAAATCTTATTGATGTCTGTGAATCCAGGGTTTGGTGGTCAAAGTTTTATTCCAAGTACGTTAGACAAATTAAAACAAGTCAGAGAACGCATTGAAGCGTCGGGTCGAAAAATCCGCTTAGAGGTTGATGGTGGTGTGAAGGTCGAAAACATTGCAGAAATTGCGGCAGCAGGGGCTGATATGTTTGTGGCGGGGTCCGCAATATTTAATCAACCAGACTATAAAACCGTGATAGATGCAATGCGCCAAGAGTTGGCAAAGGTACGCTAATGAGATTGAAAGGTCTTATATTTGATTTAGATGGCACCTTAGTGGATAGTGTGCAAGACATGCACTGGTCGTTAAACTTGGCGCTATCAGATGTGGCTTTCCCCGTAGTATCAGAGGCACAAGTACGCAATTGGGTCGGTAATGGCATCGATAAGCTGGTCATGCGAGGGTTGAGTTGTGACTTTGAAGTCAACCCTGACTTATCTGAGACACTCATTCAACAAGCTACAGAACAGTTTAAGCATCATTACCATACACTTATTGGAGAGTATGCTCAGCTTTATCAAGATGTTGAGAGCGTATTGAGAGAGCTTTCAGCTATGCCAAAAGCGATCGTCACCAATAAAAATAGAGCATTTACATTGCAGTTGTTGCAAAAACTTAACATTGACACATATTTTGATGTTATTGTATGTGGTGATGATGGAAACAAAAAGCCAGATCCTGAGCCTCTACAAGCGGCCTGTAAAGAGCTCGGGTTAACAGTTCAAGAAGCGATAATGATTGGCGACTCCAAAAGCGATATTTTGGCAGCACACAATGCAGGTATGCCAGTGATCGCATTAACTTATGGGTACAATCAGGGCTTTGATTTGAAGCAGTTGAATCCAGAGTACCTCTGCGATAGGTTCTTAGATATAATCCCCATTTTAAATAATTCAGACTTGAAATAAATAAAGGAACAAGATGACTAAACCAGTAGTATTAAGTGGCATTCAGCCAACCGGTGGTATGACAATAGGCAATTACGTAGGTGCCATAAACCAGTGGCTTAAGCTACAAGAAGATCACGACTGTTTCTTTATGCTGGTTGATCTTCATGCCATTACCGTGCGTCAAGATCCAGCGGCTTTACGTGAGCGTGTTTTAGATGGCATTGCCATGTACACAGCATGTGGTATTGACCCAGAAAAGTCAGCTTTATTTGTGCAGTCGCAGGTGCCAGAGCATGCGCAATTGGGGTGGGTACTTAACTGTTACGCGCAGATGGGTGAATTGAATCGTATGACTCAATTTAAAGATAAATCATCAAAGCATGCAAACAATGTAAATGTTGGTTTGTTCTCTTATCCGGTATTGCAAGCTGCAGATATATTGCTATATCAAGCTGATCAGGTCCCAGTTGGGGAAGACCAAAAGCAACATTTAGAGTTGACGCGTGACATTGCGACTCGCTTTAACAATATCTACGGTGACGTTTTTAAGGTGCCTGAGCCATATATTCCAGAGTTGGGTGCGCGTGTAATGAGCCTTCAAGATCCAACGAAAAAAATGTCAAAGTCAGATGAAAACCCGAACGGTTTTGTACTGCTGTTAGATGAACCGAAGAAAATTGAGAAGAAGCTGAAAAAAGCGGTTACTGACTCAGATGAGCAAGCACGCATTTACTTCGACCGTCAAGAGAAGCCCGGTGTGTCTAACTTGCTGACATTATTGTCTGTTGCAACAGGTCGCTCCGTTGAAACGCTTGTGCCAGAGTACGAAGACAAAATGTATGGCCATTTGAAAAAAGATACTGCGGCAGCGGTTGTTGAGATGCTTGAGCCAATTCAGTCTCGCTTTCATGAGATTAGAGCCGACAAAACACTGCTTGAAAACATCATGCGTAATGGCGCCGAAAAAGCCAGCGAACGCGCAGAGAAAACGTTAAAAGCAGTCTATGATGCAGTGGGCTTTATCCCTCGTCCGTAAATATTTTGGCTATCTCATCCTATGAGCCAAGGCAATAAAATGCTTTGGCTTTTTTATTTTCACTGATCCGTTTGAAATTGCATTGGTACTTTTGGGAAGTGGTAACGGCGCGGGGCAGGAAAAGAAAAAAGGGTGGTGACAGAGCCACCACACCTTAGCAAGTAAGTCTCAGACCTACCTACTCTCACGCAATGTGTTGTGCCAAACCTATTTAGGGCTGGCCTTATAATTCGAAGTAGTTGGTAAACAACTTATAGAGTTCAGTACCTTGGTTCACGCTCGCTGACGCAAAGTGCAAGATTGCGATGCCATCTTGTGCAAAGGTTATTGGCTGCAGTGCTTCTCCATCGCAATATTTATCCATACGCAACACTGTTGCCAGAGAATCTCCAGCTTTTACATGGGCACCTAATGAAGCTTGATAATCAATCATGCCCCCCATAGGCGCGTAAACCGCCACATAATCTTTTAAATAACAGGCATAGCGGGTGATAGGCTGCGGCCGGTAACCTGATTCCAATATGACCTCTTTGTGAGTGAGGTAACTGAGAATGCTATTGGCGTCATTGTCAGCTTCTTTGAGGTCAATATGTTCTTGTGACCCCAGTTCGACGGTGAAGGCTTCAACTAACGTTGAAAATTCTCGCCCCTGTGCTGCAAAAGCCTCACTGAGTTGCCACCAAGGGCAGAAGCAAGCTTCATCCATGGCACCGTCAAATTCATTGGGGATCAGTAAGGTGTGCGGAATATCAAAATGCTTTGCACTATCTTTAGCATATTCAGGGCAATAAAGATGCTTAGCTGATACTGGGCCTGTGTGTAAATCCAAAACCAAATCTGCTTGATGTGCTAAGTGCTGGAGGTGCAGTGCAATACGCTTACCCGTTTTCAATTGGTGCAGTGGCCCTGTGAGCAAACGCTCGGTTTGTTCAATCAACAACTGCTTGAATTCGGCACGAATGATTTCTTCAGGCTCATCTTTAAAGCGCGTCGCAAACTCTGCAATAAGGTGGCTATGGTCATGATAAAGTCTATTCCAATTTTCACCTGTAATTGGGTCAAAACGGCCAAGCGTAAATTCGCCTGACTTTTGGTTGCAACCAATTGGGTTGGCGTAAGGTACTAAGGTAATGGAGCCTGCGAGCCGTGCTGATTTTAATTTTTCAAGCAAAGCATAAATCACGGCATTGCCCTGAACTTCAGCACCATGCATATTGGCCTGAATATATACGTTTGGACCTGCTTGGATATCGCCAACAGTAAACACAGGGATCGTTAATGCTTGTCCATTGGCAAGCTCACCAACTTGAATGGTTTGTTGAGTGATCTGATTCATAATTACCTCAAGTACTCACTTGGTGTAAGAGGGGCACGCATGCAACGTACCTCTCCAGCTTGATAGATAAATTCAGCGGGCAGTGTATGGCACAGGAAATAAGGCATACTCTCAGTAAAGCCATAAGCACCACACTGGCTAAATAACAGCCAATCATTTTCATAGGCATCAGCTGGGAGCTGGTGTTCCCCTAAATTATCTAACGCGGTACACAAAGGGCCATGTAATGTAAAAGGTACCGTAGTTGCTTGGCTTTCTCGCAGCAACGTTGCAGGAAAAGCTTGCCCGGTAACCGCTGGGCGAAGCAGGTGGTTTATACCGCCTGCTAGAATTAATTGGTTTGCACCATAGTTTTTCTTTTGCTCTATGATTGGGTTGAGATAATAGCCACATTCTCCTACTGCATAGCGACCTAACTCCATCCATAGCTCATCGACTTGCGCATCGGCTTTAAACTGGGCTAAGCTCGTTAAAATTGCTTGCCAATCAATAGCAGAATCTTCGCGGCTGTAAGGTATACCCAAACCGCCACCCAAATCCAAAATACGTAGGTTCATTTTAAGTCTTTTAGATAGACTTACGAGCGGTGCAATCATTTGCTGCCAGAGCGAGGCGAGCTTGCTTGCATCGAGCATGTTGCCCCACTGGAAAATATGTAAACCCGCAAAGTCTAGGTTGGGATAGTCAATTAAACTGATTGTTGCCCATTCGTCAGCCCCTAAGCCAAAAGGGGTCAGGCTATCACCACCAAGTGGATTTTTTTCATTATTTGGCCAGCGAAGTTGAACACGCAATAAAATCCGAAGTTGCGTATCATGCCTCAATGCGGCTTCTTGTAGCCAGGCAACTTGATTGACACTTTCCGCAACAAAGGTAGTTACACCAAGGGTCAGGAATTCTTCTATTTGCTGTTTAGACTTCGCAGGTCCAGTGTTGAGTACGCGTTTAGCGTCGATACCTTGAGACAGTACTTGCTTTAACTCCCCACTACTTGCGACGTCAAAATCAAACCCTGCTTGATCTAAGGTTTGAATGACGGCGGACAGTGGGTTTGCTTTGACTGCGTACCATAGCTTGACAATCGATTGGTCATTTATCGTCTTTAAATGTTTAGCCAGCTGGTCTAAGTCATAAAGATAAAATGGTTCGTGTTGCTGGGCTGTTAGTTCGGTTATCGCTGCTTTAACTGGCGTACTCAAGGTTTGCATTAGCGAAGCACCTCTTCTAATTCAAGTGCCGCGTCGCTTTGTTCATCGCGGTATTTAACAATCAGTGCGCACGATAGGCTTAGTCCTTGTTGTTGAGCCCAATCTCCTTTAGCTGGTCTTGAACCTGGGATCACAATGGCATTTTCAGGGATGGCTTCCCCTTTTTCTAGTACACGCTCATTCACACAGTCATACACTGGGATACTGGCAGAGAGGCGTACACCAGGGGCTAACACAGCGCCCTTTTTAACCACGACACCTTCAACTAAAACACAGCCCGCACCGATAAACGCATTGTCTTCAACGACAACAGGGCTTGCACCAATTGGTTCAAGCACGCCTCCAACCTGTACCGCGGCACTGAGGTGTACATTTTTACCAATTTGAGCACATGAACCAACCAATGCATGGCTATCTACCATTGTACCTTCATCGATATATGCACCAATGTTTACATAGGCTGGTGGCATGATAATTGTGCCTGCTGCTACATATGCGCCACGGCGAACACTGCTGCCACCCGGGACCATTCTTACGCCAGCGTCAGCGGCGAAGCCCTGCGGTGCTAAGTTATCTTTGTCGACAAATCCACCTGGGTATTCTGTATTAGTACCATTTCTAAATGCTTCTAAAATGCCTTGTTTTACCTCGACATTCGCGTGCCAAGTGCCTTGTTCGTCCTGTGTTGCTGCGCGAACAGTGCCGTTTTCGAGGTTATTTAATAGGGTTAACCAGCTCATGTATACTTCCTTAACTCCAAGATAAAATTGTTGAATTTGCGGTTTTAATAAAAGTGGTATCTGTCAGTTCTAAATGGGTTAGCGGTGGTCGCAATCGTGGTGTGGAAAGCTGGCCCTGCAAGTGCATTAGTACCTTAACCGGAATTGGATTAGCGACGCTAAATAAGCTATTTACGGCATCGGTCCAAGTGGTGAATAAATTCGGAAATGTCCCAGCAAGAGAGCGGCTGACAAATTCAGCAGTCTGCTGTGGCCAAGCATTGGCTGCGACAGAAATAAGTCCAGCTGCTCCTGCTTGTGCAAAGTAGGGCATCAGTCCATCATCACCACTGAAGATGGCCAAGTCTGGTGATGCCTTACGAAATGACTCAAACGTTGCAATGTCGCCACTGGCTTCTTTGAGTGCCCAAAGGTTGGGGTGAGAAGACAAGTTTTCGATGACATTAGGGCTAATTGAAACTGCACTGCGACTAGGCACATTGTAAAGCATACAAGGAAAGTCACTGGCATCTAGCAAGGTTTTAAACCAGTGTGTGAGGCCCACATTACCTGGTTTTGCATAAAGCGGTGAACCCAGTAAAAATGCGTCAATGGGTTTGTCATTGCAAAATTTAACCCACTCAAGTTGAAGCGCTAGATCAGAGCCTCCAACGGCAACCATCAGGGGCACACATGGGGTTAAGTCACAGACAAAGTTGACAATATCACGTTGCTCTTGCTGTGAAAGTGCGAGGCCTTCACCAGTGCTGCCGAGCAGTAATATCCCATTGCCCGCGGATTGTTGGGCGTGAACCAATGCTTCTAAAGTTGCAAAATCAACTTGGTTATTGTCATCAAACGGCGTGACTAATGCCGTCCACAATGGGTAGTCAGATAAGGTATAGTTTGATTTCATCTCTACCGAACTTAAAAGCTGTTCGATAGTTAGGTGCTTGTTGAGCGAGCCCATCTTTCGAACAATTAAAATTCGAAGAGCAATGGACTTAAAATAGAATAAGGCAGGCCTTATCTTTCTAAGACCAGAAGCTCTCCACCAAATATGTTGGTGACAGTCGTTGGGATTCAGCCCAAGCGCCCGAAAAAACCGCCAAACAAAAACGGTTTCTTCTCGGCGTTAATTCCCCTCACTGAGTGTCATTGGAGTTTGCTCTCCTCGACTCAGCTACCTGAATAACGCACCTCTTCCAGCCCTCAAAACAGCAATAATAGCTATTTTGCGATAATAGGGTCAGGAGGATTGAAACATTTTGGCCATCTAGGTGTCAAGCTCTGAAAGGTAAAAGATTAAAAATAAGCTAGACTGAGAGAGTTAATCGGAAAGTTTATTTGCTGGCATTGGGGGCCTTGAGGAGCGCATCGGTTGTTGAAAATCCTGAAAAATTTTAGGCTGAGATATATTTTAGCGATATCCATCATGGCGATTTTGATCACCACTGCAATGGTGACCATGCAGGTTTTGCTTTCACAGCAGTCTATCAGCGCAAATGTGATAAACACTGCGGGGATGCAAAGGATGCTGTCTCAAAAGGCGGCTTTGTTACTGGGTAACGAATATATCAAAGAGCAACAACACAAGTTTGTGAACGAGCAGGCATTTCTTGAAACGTTGGAGATGATACGTGCAAATCATGCTTTTTTAGTTGAAAAAAATGCCGATGGATATGTGCATTTATCACCTGAATTAGTGCAGTTTTACTTTCAACAGCCTGTGGCGTTAGAAGCACAGATAAAAGACTATCTGCTGATGCTACTTGACGCACATAGGCTGGCCCTTGCCAATAAGTTAAGCATTGAAAAGTTGGAACAAGTTAATGCCAGAGCGTTACAAATACTGGTGGTGCTAGATGAAGCTGTAACGTTACATGAAGCGTTTGCTAACGCAAAAGTCGCTAAAATCCAAAATGCCGAATTGCTGATTTGGATCTTAGGGTTAATGATTTTAGCCATTGAAGTGAGATGGATATTTTACCCAATGGAAATCAGCATTAGAGATAAAATTAGTCATTTACAGCGTATGCGGCAAGAATCTAACCGTTTGAAGCATAGTAAAGGGGAGTTTTTGGCTAGAGCAAGTCATGAGATGCGCACCCCATTGCAGGCAATCTTGGGATATTTACATTTATACCAAGAAACAAAAAAGCAAGCACATTTAGACATCGTTAGTCGAAGTGCGCAGCAATTACATGTCCTACTGTCATCCATTGATGATTATAACGCACTGTCTGAGCAGAAAAATATAAAGCTAGAAACCAAAGTTGCTCGCCTAGCTGACACATTAGATTTGCCAATCTCGACCTATGAAGGGGTCGCGAGTAACAAACAGTTGCAGTTTGAAGTGGATATTGGGGATGAATTGAATCAGGTGGTAGAGTGTGACCACAATCGAGTTGCGTGGCTAGTCGGTGAGTTATTAGGTAATGCGGTTAAGTTTACCGAACACGGAAAAGTGAATATATCGGCATTTGGGGTATTTGGTGCACATGAGCAGGCGAGCATGGTGTGTGAAATTTCAGATACTGGCCTCGGCATGACGGGGATTAAAAACAATGAGGAAGAGACAAAAAACTATCAGGGAATGCAACTTGGGTTGGCCCGGGCTCGTTTACTGGTAAGTATGATGGGCGGGAAAATGGTGTTCAGTGAGTGTGACCCTAGCGGTACAAAAGTAAAGTTGGAGCTTCCAGTAAAATTGATCTTACAGAAATCTTCAGCGCCTCACCAGCAGGGAACTGCACAAAAAGTGCTATTAGTTGAAGATAATTTATTAAATGCGCGGATCGTTATTTCTATGCTGGAGAAGCTCAGCTTGCGTGTTGTGCATACCATTAATGGTCAAGAAGCTATTAACGCATTGCAAAATGAAGAGTTTTCCTTAGTGATTATGGACTTGAATATGCCTATTATGGATGGCTTTTTAGCGATTAAGCTCATTCGACAATCGTTGGGGTTGGAGTTGCCAATACTCGTTCTTACTGCAAATACATCGGAACAATCTATTGCGCGAGTGTATGAATTAGGCGCCAGCACCCATCTTTTCAAACCGGTTGATTTTGCAGCACTTCAAGAAAAAGTCGAAGCGCTGCTGATCCCCACTGCGCTCAGTGAGTAACTTTAATATTACCCACACCTACGTCGACCTCTAATTGGTATTTGCCGTGACCACGATATTTGGTTGTCGACCCAACCATCGATTTTTCGTGATTAGATTTACCTGAAAAATTCTTCAGTTTTGTTTTTCCGACACCAGACTCTAATTCGACACTTTGATAATCTTTCAAACCACTTTGGATCTTGACATTACCAACACCAACTTCAATTTCGGCACTGTTAGCAAGCGCATCAATATTGATATTTCCAACACCTAACTCGGCCTCAAGTAGTAACGAAGCTGGCATTTTAACGTGCCAAGTCTGCTCTACTGTTTCTTCGTCTATGGTGAGGTATATCTCTTGGTTTTGCTGCTGTCGCTCAAGCCTAATTGCGCTTAAATCTGTTTTACCAAACCAGCCTTCTTCTTTCTCTCTCAATTCAATATTCACTTGAATTGAGTCCCCTTGATAGGTTTCTACGTTGAGTTTGCCTACCGGAAAAGAAATTTCTAATGATTGATTTGAAGCGATAGGAAACTGCTCTGAAATAGTATGAGTTTGGGTTGCTTGTGCCTGCCACATAACACTTAAAGACAGCGGTAGCCAATATAATTTATGCATACAATGCTCCATTCATTGATTATTAATATACCTATTGGTCGCAACCCGAACAGAAAAGGTTTAAAAACAGGATAAACGAGGGCAGGAAAAAGCATGAATGCGTCTAAAAACGCACTCATGCTATGGGTTTTAAAGTCTTTTTATCGTAAAGCCTTGCGCCTTTAAAAGCGTGAGTAAGCCGTGTTCTAGTGGCAAATGTAGTGCCCCAACAGCAATAAAATGCGGCTCTTGTGCCAGAGCTGGCACGAGTGTTTTGGCCCATGCGTGGTTTCGATCTATCAGCAACACCTGTTCAGCAAGACGCGCATATTGCGAGTCGTCAAAGCTCAAATGATAATAGTTTTCCAACCGCTTCTGATCACCTGTTTTCCATGCCGCTATCATGTCGTTGATAAAGGATTGTGTGTCTTTCATCTGCGATAAAGTTTGTGTCATCATTTCATCGCTCATTTTTGCAATCTCACTAAACATAGTGAGCTGTTGTTCGAATGTTTCCAGTGGCTTGATGACTTTGCTGTGCTGTTTAGCATGGGCAATAACCTGTTTATCAATGCCAAATTGTTCACTGTATCCCGCTTTTTGATACTCAAGCTGAATGATTGTGAGCATTACCATCCAGACAGGCTGACCACGAAATAATTCGATATTAATTCCTCGCTGTGAAAAGTACGTTTTAAGTTGCTTGTATATAGGCGGGGAGAGCGCTTCATGAAGCGGTTTAAAGTTTTTGCTGGCGACAAAGTGAGCGATTTTTTGTTGTAGCTCCAATGGGGATAAGTCACTCATATCCAATTCAACGATGGTGTATTTTGAACGATTAATTGCCTCTTTTACTTGAGCAGGTAGTCCATCCATACTGACATCACCGACATGAACGGTACCGAATATATAAGATGTTACGCCATTTTTTTCTACGCTCCACAGTGCTGGGGCTGCTTGGCTTAAGGTACTGAGAAAGAGTGCAAGGAATAGAAATAGGCTCTGCACTATGGTTAATTTTAGTTTCACACAAGTCTCCTTATCGGGTCTAAGTGAACATCATAATCAAATGAGGAAGTAAATCACAAAAATTTAATACTCAAAAATGCTATGCATAAAGTTGTTTTTTATTCAGGAGCGAATTGACTTAAGGGCATACTTTTTAGAGGTAAATGAAAAAATTTTTCTAAAATTGTTTTGTTTTAGGTTTTTAATTTCTTTTGTATAGACTTGGTGATTTAATAAAGCATAGATTTTATGGTTGACTTGGTGCCACACGCGGGTTACTAATAGAATAAAGAACGGGCAGACAGCTTTTTATGCCCAAATTGTTTCGCAGTACAGACTAAGAAATTAGGTTAAGAATTTATGTTACATACAGCAACTCTACTAGTCGTGATTATCAACGTGGTGATTATTATTACCGCGGGGGCTGGTTAGTGCTGTAAGAAAATAACAGCTAAGAGCCCCCCGCACTGAAAAGTTCGGGGGGCTCTTTCGTTTTAGGGCTAAAAAAACAGAGCAAAGGGCAATGAGCAAAACAATGACAGGCGCACAAATGGTAATAGACATCCTTGTAAAGCAAGGTGTTACAGACGTATTCGGATATCCCGGTGGTGCGATTATGCCGATTTACGATGCACTGTACGGTGCGCCTCTCAAGCACTATCTGACACGCCACGAACAAGGCGCGGGATTTGCGGCGGTGGGCTATGCGCGCAGTACAGGTAAGCTTGGCGTATGTTTTGCGACCTCAGGCCCTGGTGCTACAAACTTAGTGACTTCATTAGCCGATGCCATGATGGACTCAGTACCTCTGTTAGCCATCACTGGACAAGTACCCACTGCGGCCATCGGTTCTGATGCATTTCAAGAGGTGGATGTATTGGGCATGTCTCTTTCCTGCACTAAACATAGCTTTATGGTAGAGCGCGTAGAGGATTTGGCTGAAGTATTGCAGCAGGCGATGCATTTAGCGACCTCCGGTAGACCGGGTCCGGTTCTCGTTGATATCCCTAAAGATATCCAGCAAGGGCAGGTTCCTTTCACGCCTTGGCTTGCAGATACTCAAGAATGTGACAGTACCTCATTGCAAGAATTAGAAGCGGCAAATGCGCTACTGAAAAGTGCTAAAAGACCCATTGCCTATGTGGGTGGTGGCGTACAAAGTGCCGATGCACAAGACGAGTTGATGGCGTTTTTGGCAAGAACACAAATGCCAGCCGTTTCTACTTTGAAGGCACTGGGCAGTGTGTTACCGGAATACGAATATGAGCTAGGCATGCTGGGTATGCATGGGACAAAAGCGGCGAATTTAGCAGTACAAGAGTGTGACTTGCTCGTTTGTATAGGCGCTAGATTTGACGACAGAGTCACTGGCAACTTAGCAAAATTTGCCGCGAAGGCAAAAGTGATCCACCTAGATATTGATGCTGCAGAAGTCGGTAAGCGTAAACCTGTGGCGGCGTCTCTTATCGCAGATTTAAAAGCGTCTTTACCGTTACTAGAAGGGATCTTAGCAGCACAAGAGTGGCGTGAACATGTCAGTCAAATGAAACGCGATTATGCATGGCGATATGACTATCCAGGAGAGAAAGTCTTTGCGCCATACTTACTGAATAAATTGAGCCATGATATGCCTAAGCAAACCGTCGTGTGCTGTGATGTTGGTCAGCACCAAATGTGGGTTGCGCAGCATATGAAGTTTAGTCATCCCAGTAACCACTTGAGTAGTGGGGGAGCAGGCACAATGGGCTTTGGTCTACCCGCGGCAATTGGTGCGCAAATAGCGCGGCCACAAGATACGGTAATCACCGTTTCTGGTGATGGCTCAATCATGATGAATATCCAAGAACTAGCGACGATTCGCCGAAATAACCTACCGGTCAAAATTGTCATTTTAGACAATCAAAGACTCGGGATGGTAAGGCAGTGGCAGGAGTTATTTTTTGCTGGGCGATATAGCGAAACGAACTTATCGGACAACCCAGACTTCGTACAACTTGCAGCGGTTTTTGGTATCCCAGGTCAGACAATTACACATGCCTCAGAAGTGGATGAGGCTATCAATAATTTAGTATCCAGTGAAGGACCTTACATTTTACATGCCTGTATTGATGATAAAGAAAATGTTTGGCCTCTTGTACCGCCTGGTGCGGCAAATGATGAAATGATAACGGAGAACACTCAATGAAACATCAATTAACTGTGGCTGTAAAAAATCAGAGCGTCGCTGTGGAGCGTTTTCTACGTGTGGCACGCCATAGAGGATTTCGTCTTATGCAATTGCAACTGGAAGGACAAGATGAATTGTTTCACGTCAAAATGACGGTGGACAGTGACAAGCCGATCTATCTATTAACATCACAATTAAATAAGCTAGTGGATGTGCAATCAGTTGATTTGCACACATTACAGCAGCAGGCAATATAACAATATTAAGGTTTTAAAATAATGACACAAACTTCAGAATTTATTTGGCACAACGGTGAAATGATCCCTTACCAGCAAGCAACAACGCATGTACTCAGTCATGCATTGCATTATGGTAGCTCGGTCTTTGAAGGGATCCGTGCCTATGACACGCCAAATGGACCCGCTATTTTTAGGTTGGATGATCACATTCAACGACTATTTGATTCTGCAAAAATTTACCGTATGGAGATTCCCTACACGAAGGAAGAGATCATGGCTGCGTGTAAGCAAGCGGTAAAAGAAAATGGTTTCACAAATGCTTACCTACGTCCGTTTGCATTTTTAGGTCATGTCGGGCTTGGCCTAAATCCGAAATCGCACCTTGCTGATGTCACGGTTGCAGCAATGGAATGGGGCGCATATTTGGGTGACGAAAGTCTCGCTCAAGGCGTTGATGTATGTGTTTCTTCTTGGAGCCGTTTAGCACCGAATACGATGCCAACTGCGGCAAAAGCAGGTGGAAATTACTTATCCTCGCAACTTATCTCTGGTGAAGCAAAGCGCAATGGTTATGTTGAAGGGATTGCGCTTGATGTCAATGGCTACCTCAGTGAGGGCGCTGGAGAAAATCTATTTGTTGTGAGAAAAGGTGTGCTTTATACCCCGCCTACAACAGCGTGTATTTTACCCGGATTAACACGAGATACGATTATTCACCTCGCCAAAGAGCGTGGTTACGAAGTGCGTGAAGAGCCGATAGCCAGAGAGGCCTTATACCTTGCGGATGAGTTTTTCATGGTAGGCACGGCAGCTGAGGTTGTACCTGTGCGCAGCGTTGACCAGATCCAAGTTGGCGAGGGCAAACGAGGACCAATCACAACCGAGCTTCAAAAAGCTTATTTTGATTTAGTGAAAGGTCAGGCTGACGACCCACAAGGTTGGTTGGCTTTCGTAAACGAATAATCAGCAAATTTAAGTATTGATATTTTGGGAATGAGGTAATGCCGGTTAGCGGCTAAAAATAGGTTAAGGGGTCAACATGGCTAAGTTACGCAGTAAAACTACAACAGAAGGTCGTCAACGTGCAGGGGCGCGTGCATTATGGCGTGCAACAGGAATGACGGATGAGGACTTTCATAAACCGATTATTGCGGTCGTGAATTCATATACGCAGTTTGTACCTGGCCATGTTCACCTTAACCAACTGAGCGAGCTCATGGCAGAAGCCATCAGTGAAGCCGGTGGTGTACCAAGAGAGTTTAACACCATTGCCATCGATGATGGCATTGCGATGGGCCATGGGGGAATGTTGTACTCTTTACCCTCACGA
The DNA here is from genome assembly GCF_001696455.1 of Pseudoalteromonas luteoviolacea. GTDB lineage: Bacteria > Pseudomonadota > Gammaproteobacteria > Enterobacterales > Alteromonadaceae > Pseudoalteromonas > Pseudoalteromonas luteoviolacea_C. The sequence goes on along the minus strand of NZ_MAUJ01000008.1, from coordinate 169,370 downwards.
GATCTCATCGCCGACTCTGTTGAGTACATGGTAAACGCGCACTGCGCAGATGCCATGGTGTGTATTTCTAACTGTGACAAAATCACACCAGGGATGCTATTAGCTGCGCTGCGTCTCAATATTCCAGTTATTTTCGTCTCTGGCGGTCCCATGGAAGCTGGAAAAACACGCCTAGCTGATATCGAGCTTAAACTTGATTTAGTGGATGCGATGGTGAAAGGTGCTGATCCCAGTGTGAGCGACGAAGACTCAGATCAAGTAGAGCGCTCAGCGTGCCCAACGTGTGGTTCGTGTTCAGGCATGTTCACAGCCAACTCCATGAACTGCTTGCTAGAATCTCTTGGCTTGGCTCTGCCCGGAAATGGTACGACTTTGGCGACGCACAAAGACCGTCGTCAGCTTTATGATGGTGCTGCAAAACGCATCATGGCATTGTGTGATGCGTATTATCGTCAAGATAACGATGCTGTGTTACCACGTAACATCGCAAATAAGGCCGCTTTTACTAACGCCATGACACTTGATATCGCTATGGGTGGCTCATCAAATACGGTACTTCACATTCTTGCAGCAGCGCAAGAAGCTGGTGTTGACTTTGATATGGATGACATCGATCAATTGTCTCGTCAAACACCATTTTTATGTAAGGTGGCACCCGCTACCCAACAGTACCATATAGAAGATGTACACCGTGCAGGTGGCATTATGGCGATTCTAAATGAATTGGCCAAAGCGGATAAACTTGATTTGAGTGTTGGTCATGTGGCTGGTGGCACACTGGGTGAGGTGATTAATCGATGGGATGCATCTGATAGCAGTAACCAGCGCGCACAGACTTTTTATCGTGCAGGCCCGGCTGGGATTCGCACAACTCAAGCGATGAGTCAGGAGTGCCGTTGGGATGAATTAGATTTGGACCGTGAAGGCGGCTGTATTCGCAGTGTTGAGCACGCTTTTCGTCAAGATGGCGGGCTAGCCGTACTGACAGGCAACCTCGCGCCTGATGGCTGTATCGTTAAAAGTGCGGGGGTTGTGGATGAAATGCTGCAATTTACCGGACCTGCGGTGGTTTATGAGTCGCAAGATGATGCGGTAGAAGGGATCTTAGGCGGACAAGTTAAAAAAGGGGATGTGGTTATCATCCGCTATGAAGGACCTAAAGGTGGACCGGGTATGCAAGAGATGCTTTACCCAACCAGCTATTTAAAATCGATGGGGTTAGACAAAGATTGTGCGTTATTGACGGACGGTCGCTTTTCCGGTGGTACGTCGGGCCTGTCAATCGGCCATGCTTCGCCAGAGGCTGCTAGTGGTGGCACCTTGGCGCTAATTGAAAATGGCGACTTGGTTGCCATCGATATTCATGCTCGTTCAATTGATGTGTTGTTAGATGAAACCGAACTCAACCTGCGTAGAGAAAAGCAGTTAGCACGTGGCAAAGACGCATTTAAACCGCTTGATCGTGAACGCGTAGTATCCTCAGCTTTGAAAGCCTATGCGCTTCTGGCGACCAGCGCAGATAAAGGTGCTGTTCGTGATCTCGCAAAATTAGAGGAGCTCAGTTAGCTATGGTGGCACAGGAGCTAGACTATTTTAGAGCCATAATCCAAGCGAATATGGCGCCTTTGGTAAGACATACGGATGTAAGTAGTTTAACTGGACTGTCTAAAAAGTTAGCAAACCAAGTTTGGCTTAAGCGAGAAGATCAGCAGCCGGTATACTCGTTTAAATTACGTGGAGCGTTCAACAAACTACGCCAACTTCCAGCGCATTCTCATGTTGTAACGGCTTCGGCAGGAAATCATGCGCAAGGCGTGGCTTTGAGTGCGGCGCACCTAGGTCATAAAGCCACGATCGTGATGCCGGTAACAACACCTGAAATTAAGGTGAATGCTGTGCGCAACTTGGGTGGGAATGTTATTTTGCATGGCCATCACTTTGATGCGGCAAATAGCCACGCAAAAGAATTATGCGAGCGTGAAGCTGGGGTATTTGTCCCACCGTTTGATGACAAAGATGTCATTGTGGGGCAGGGGACTGTTGCGCGTGAAATGATGCAGCAACTTGATAAGCTGGATGCCGTGTTCATTCCTGTTGGCGGTGGCGGTCTATTGGCTGGCATGGCGGTGTACATTAAATCCTTGCGGCCGGATATTCGAATCATAGGTGTAGAGGCCACAGAAAGTGCTTGCTTACATGCAGCAATGGAAAAAGGGAGACCCGTAGAGCTGGACCAAGTTGGTAGCTTTGCTGACGGTATTGCCGTAAAAAAAATTGGTGAAGAGACCTTTCGTTTGGCACAGACGTACTGTGATGAGGTTGTGGTGGTCTCAACCGATGAGATCTGCGCAGCAGTGCAAGACATCTTTGTAGAGACGCGCGCAATCGCCGAGCCATCTGGAGCGGTTGCCTTGGCTGGCCTAAAGCGATGGTGTGAGACAAATACTGTGCAAGGTATGTCATTGGCGGCAGTATTGTCTGGCGCAAATCTAAACTTTGATAGATTACGCTACATTGCAGAGCGAACAGCGCTGGGGGCCAAAAGCGAAGCATTATTTGGCGTGACGATAGACGAACAAAAAGGTAGCTTTAAACAGTTTTGCCAAACGTTAGGTGGCCGTTCAATTACCGAGTTTAATTATCGTTATGCAGGTGGCAGAGAAGCACAAATATTTGTTGGGGTCGGATTACGCGAGGGAGAAGCTGAGTTACGTGAGTTACAAAATAGCCTCTGTGACAACGGTTATGTATTTACGGATTTATCTGACAACGAATTAGCCAAGCTACATATTCGCTATATGGTTGGAGGTAAACCTCCCGTTGCCCTTGAGGAGCGCTTGCTGCGATTTGAATTTCCTGAGTATCCAGGTGCTTTACTGAGATTTCTTGAAACTTTAGGCAGTGAATGGAATATTACGTTGTTTCACTACCGCAATCACGGCGCGGCAAAAGGGCAAGTATTGGCAGGGTTTGAACTTGGTCCGCAAGAATGTCCTAAATTCGAAGAGCATCTTGAGCGGCTTGGGTATTATTACCAAGATGAAACAAACAACCCTTGTTTTTCTCAATATTTACAGTCCAATGAGGAATATACTCGCAAAGTGAGTTAAGCGACTTTTCAATCGGTGTTTCGGCTTCTATAGTGTGACTATGTATACAAGGGACTGCCTATGAAACACCGCTTCCTTCCATTTGTTATGCTCGTATTTTTCAGTTCAAATGTGTTTGCGCTTGAACCGGTTACCTTGCAGTTGAAATGGGTACATCAGTTTCAATTCGCAGGGTATTATCTGGCAAAGCAGAAAGGGTTTTATCGCGAAGCAGGGTTAGACGTTAATATTGTACCAGCGCAAAAACACAATCCTGATGAGCAGTTTAAAGTGCTCTCTGGGCAAGCACAGTTTGGTGTGACCCACTCAGGAATATTAGAGCAGCGCTTGTTGGGCAAACCACTCGTGGCTTTAGCCTCCATATTTCAATCTTCTCCTTATTGTTGGATGGTACGTGCCGACAGTGACATTTATCTGCCTAAAGACTTTCAAAATAAACGGATTAGTCATTTGGGGCGCAGCGAAGGCGCTGAGCTGGTATTGATGTTGGAGCGCGCAGGCATTGATATTGAAAAACTGCCTATCTATTCGGGGTTGGAACCGTTGGCGGATTTTAAAGCAGGCAAATTTGATGCCCTTCAGGTCTATATTTCTAACGAGCCTTACAAAATGTCTCAACAAGGGGTTGCAACACGGCAGATCTGTCCAAAGCACTACGGAATTAATGTATATGCGGATATTTTATTTACCTCAGAAGATGTATATAAGTATCGCCCTGAAATGGTGGCAAAGTTTCGCAGTGCCAGTTTAAGAGGATGGCGCTATGCACTGGCCAATCTCGATGAAGCGTTGCAAGTGACAAAATACTATGCAAAAGACAAAAGCTTTGAAGAGTTAGCCAGTGAGGCTGATAAGCTCTTGCCTTTTATTAAGGCGCCCGGGATCCCGCTTGGTAATATGTCTGTGGCGCGTTGGCAGTGGATTGCACAGCTTTATCATTTGGATGTTGTGGGCTTTCACGAGCACAAGGGCATGTTTCTCTATGCTGATGACAGTGAAGGAGAGTTGAGTTGGTCTTGGATGCTTACTTTGGCTGTGGTCCTGAGCTTGCTCTGTATTCCAATGTATATTCATCTTGTCTTGTTCAAAAAAAAACACTTTATGATCAATTAGAAGTAAGGCGATAGCCGAAGAGGCAGGATACGAGGTTTTCCAAGACTCGAGGGATAGATTACAATGCATGGCTAAATGTAGTAACACTTCAAACTTATGACTTCTAATTTTGTTTCGCACTTTAAGGCTCTTGACCAACTACTTTATGAAACGCGTCAATATTGGCAGCTATTGGCATTTGACCACCTTTGCACACCATGGCCAGAGTTAGATGATTACTTGACTCAATTGAGCGACGTAAACTTGAATGCATTAGATATGGATCAAAGTGCTTTGCAGCGGGCACTTGCAAACTATATCCCGCAATTGAATGAAATAGCGAAACTGATTGAAGTAGATACGCTTAAACCGCAAAGGCCTACGCTGCCATTTTGGTTGAGTAATGGAATTAAAGGTCGCAAGGTTAATCAGTTGCAAGATTTTGTCGGCGCTTTAAATGAACACAGCTTGCCAGTATTGGAGTGGTGTGCGGGCAAAGGTCACTTAGGTCGCATTATGGCGTTCACCGGTGTTCCTCACGTAGACAGTGTTGAGCTGCAAGCGCATTTATGTGCACAGGGTGCTGAAAGTGCTCAGCAACAACACTTGTCGATGACATTTCACTGTGCAGACATCTTGCAAGATCCAGTTGAACAGTATTTTAGACCACAACAACATGCTGTTGCTTTGCATGCATGTGGCAAATTGCACCAAAACTTTATGAGTGAAGCATCTAAAGCAGGGTGTGAAAAAATTAGTCTGTCCCCTTGTTGCTATCATCTATTCACGCCTGCGCAGTATGAGCCAATGAGCGATGCGGCTAAACAGAGTTTGTTGAAGCTCACTCACAATGATATGAAACTGGCACTGCAAGAAACGGTCACGGCACCAACACGAGTAGGAAAGGTTCGTAAAAAAGAAGTGCTTTGGCGTCTGGCGTTTGATGCCTTGCGTCGTGAGATCACTCACAGCGATAAATATGTCAGCGTGCCTTCTGTCAATAAGGCGATATTTTCCGGAGAGTTCGATGAATTCTGCCACTGGGCGGCGAATCAAAAGGGTATTTCTCTGCCTGAGGATATCGACTATGGTGCGTATTTAGAAGTCGCGAGACAGAGACAGCAAATCACAGAGCGTATAGAATTTGTCAGGCATGCATTTAGACGAGCAATTGAATTATGGTTAGTGTTAGACAGGGTTTTATATTTGCAGGCTGCTGGGTATGATGTGACTTTGAAGCAGTTTTGTGAAAAATCTCTAACACCAAGGAACTTATTGATCCAAGCGGTAAAGCGCTAACACATTATGGGAGAGAGCAATGTGCCAACAGGAAAAAAGCCATTTAGAACACCTGTTAAACAACAATCGGCAATGGGCGCAGCGCACCCAAGCCCGTGACCCAGAGTTTTTTAAAACCTTGTCTATGCAGCAAAATCCAGATTATTTATGGATTGGTTGTTCAGACTCGAGAGTGCCCGCCAATGAAATTGTGGACTTACTTCCTGGCGAATTGTTTGTGCATCGCAATGTGGCTAATGTTGTTGTGCATACTGATCATAACTGCTTGTCTGTCATGCAGTACGCTGTCGAGGTACTAAAAGTAAAGCATATTATGGTTGTGGGACATTACGGCTGTGGTGGTGTTAAAGCGGCTCTGGATGGCGCTAAGTTTGGTTTAATCGATAACTGGCTTAGGCACGTGGTTGATATCAAAGAAAAACATCAAGCGGTCTTGCGTGAAGTTGTGGAGTCACAACGCAGTGATGTGCTGTGCGAGTTAAATGTGATTGAACAGGTTCGCAATGTGTGCAGAACTGCAATCGTCCAAGATGCATGGGACAGAGGCCAAGCGCTGCAAGTTCATGGTTGGGTATATGGACTCGCGGATGGTTTATTACAGGAACTAATTCAAGCCGTGGGTTCCGAAGCGGTGTTATCATCGAAGTATGAGCAAGCCATGCTGTCTTTACTGACTCGTAGTCAACAGGGTGTTGAATAGACGCTTGCTCATTGCAAGGTGATTTTTGCAGCGATGTTTGGGTTACGCGTCAGAGTCGTTTTGCTGTGCTAATTTTGCTTCCAGCTCGGCGACTTTTGCTTCAAGCTCTGTCATCTTTTCTCGTGTTCTGATCAATACCTTGCTTTGAATGTCAAACTCCTCGCGACTTACAAAATCCATTTCAGTGAGCTTTGCTTGAATGGCTTGCTTGGTTCTGGTTTCGAACGTTTCTGCTAAATTGCGTACACCTTGTGGCATATTGCTTGAGATCTGTTTTGCAATCTCTTCGATTTTTGCAGGGTTTATCATGAGTTGGCCTCGTAGCTAGTTGATAATCTGTATCTTACCGTAAAGTCATTAACCATTAAACGCCTTTTCATAGAACAATGGGCGGCAATTGCCCCCTGTTGATGTGAAAGTAAAAGTACCCATTATCGCAATTGGTATTAATCGCTTTATACGATAAACTAAGCGGCTTAGTAGGCAAAGTACACACCTTTTATGAAACTTAATCCCAAGCAAGATGAAGCTGTTAAATATATTAGCGGCCCTTGTCTCGTATTAGCAGGCGCAGGCTCAGGTAAAACGCGTGTAATCACAAACAAGATAGCCTATCTTGTCCAACACTGTGAGTACAAAGCTCGTAATATTGCGGCCGTCACATTTACCAACAAAGCGGCAAAAGAAATGCGTGAGCGTGTTTCTCAAACTCTTGGTAAACAGGATGCAAAGGGATTATGGATCTCAACGTTCCACACTTTGGGCCTTAACATCATAAAAAAAGAGGTGAAAACGTTAGGGTATAAACCTGGGTTTTCGCTGTTTGACGATCAGGACACGGGTCAGCTGTTGGCTGAACTGACAGAAAAAGAGTTAGACAGAGACAAAGATCTGCTTAATCTGCTAAAAATGCAAATTGGCAACTGGAAGAATGATCTGATTTTGCCAGAGCGTGCAATTAGAGAAGCGAGAGAGCCGCAAAAAGCACTTTTTGCTCAACTATATGCACGTTATCAAACCCAACTGCGCGCCTACAATGCATTGGATTTCGATGACTTGATAATGGTCCCGACTTTGTTACTGGGCAGCTCTGCTGAAGTGCGAGAGCGTTGGCAGAATCAATTTCGATATTTGTTGGTGGATGAGTATCAAGATACCAACACCAGTCAATATCAGTTGGTAAAGCTACTTGTTGGTGAACGGGCTCGCTTTACGGTTGTGGGAGATGACGACCAGTCCATTTACTCTTGGCGTGGCGCTAAACCTCAAAACCTCGTGCTCTTAAGTAAAGACTTTCCGGGCCTCAGGTTGATAAAACTAGAGCAAAACTACCGCAGTGCAGGCCGAATTTTGAAATCGGCCAATATACTCATCGCGAATAACCCTCATGAATTTGAAAAAAAGTTATTCAGTGAGTTGGGCTATGGTGATCCGCTCAGAGTCATTGCAACTCGAGATGAAGAACATGAGTCGGAGCGTGTGGTTGCGGAGATTATTTCGCATAAATTTATGAAGCGTACCAGCTATAAAGATTACGCGATTCTATATCGCGGTAATCACCAAGCCCGTGTGTTTGAAAAAGCGCTGATGGCCAACCGTATTCCATATAAGATCAGCGGCGGCATGTCGTTTTTTGCTCGCAGTGAGATAAAGGACATCATGGCCTATCTACGCTTGCTAGTGAATCAAGATGATGACAATGCTTTCATTCGTATTGTAAATACACCGAGGCGAGAAATCGGCCCCGTGACGCTCGAAAAGTTGGGCAGCCTCGCTAATGATAAACACATCAGTTTATTTGAAGCTTGCTTTGATCCTGATTTGACTCAGCGCTTGACTGGAAAAGGCTTTAACGCACTGGCTGGCTTTGGCCGTTGGGTAGTTGAGTTAAGTGATAGAGCAACACGCGGTGATACATTGGAAGCGGTCAAGGATATGATCAGAGAGATCAATTACGAAACGTATCTCTATGAGTCTTCCACCAGTGCAAAGGCTGCGGAAATGAGGATGAAGAACGTTTCTGAATTGTATCGTTGGATCAGTGATATGTTGACAGGAGATGCTGATAATCCGCCTATGACATTACCCGAGGTGGTGACAAAGCTAACGCTGAGGGACATGATGGAGCGTAACGAGGAAGAAGACGAAAGCGATGCGGTCCAGTTACTGACGTTGCACGCCTCCAAAGGTTTGGAATATCCACATGTGTTTATGGTGGGTATGGAGGAGGGGCTGTTGCCCCATCAAACCAGTATTGATGAAGACAATGTTGAGGAAGAGCGTCGCCTTGCTTATGTGGGGATCACCCGTGCCCAGCAGACGCTGACGCTGACCTATGCGAAAAGTCGTCGTCAATTCGGTGAGCAGATCACGCCTGAGTTAAGTCGCTTTGTGCAAGAGCTACCTCAAGACGACCTCGAATTTGAAGGGAAAAAAGCGGTGGTCTCGCAATCAGAGCGAATGGAAAAAGGTCAAGCCAGAGTCGCAAATCTTCGTGCCATGCTAAAACGTTAGTGTTTCTTGGGTGTCAGCCTTACTGACACCCTTGAGGGTGCTTTTAAGGTTTTGCTGTTTTCCGAAAAATAACTGCAATCCATGTTTTTCGAGCAGGCTTCTGAAGTTTAATATCGCTGGCCCTTTGGCGATAACTTGAATGGCTTTTAACTGTGTAATTGCCAAGATCCCTTGCAGTTGAATGTCGTAGCTATTTTGCTGCAACACGCGTTTACTGAACACTGAACTTAACAACACGTACTTGAAGTCGATGTTACTTAAAAAAGCCAAATCACAGCGATCTTTGGCAAAGTCATTCAATCCAATGTTCACCCCCAACTGAGTCAATTCCTTTAAATTCTCAATTTGTACACTAGAGGCGTAGCGCACTTCATTTTCATCAAAGACTAGGCATAGTTGCGAATTTCTTTTGCTCAGTCGTTGTTTTAAAAGAGTGAAAGCGGAGGATTCAAGTATGATAGTCGAACATGCGAACAACACATCTTGCTGATAATTGGCGGCAATTTCTTGCGCTTTACTCAACAGGTCAAGTTCAATATCTAAGTGTTCGTCCTGAGCCGCCGCAAATTTCTTCAAAATATCAAAGCTAGTGCTGCCTAGCACAGGGTGTTCACCAAAGGCTTCAAGTGTCACTATTTGTTGAGATTGATTGCTAAAATCCACAATCTCCGTACTTCTAAAGTGTGTTGGTAAGGCGGTTAAATGGTGGCGCTCAGTCTGTTTGTTTGCACTGCTCGTCGATGCCGTGAGTAGTGGGTGATAAAACTCATAGCGACCACGTCCCGCATTTTTTGCGTAATACATCGCCGCATCTGCATCGCGAATAATTTCATCGGTATTTTTATAGTGCTTGTTACTGTAAGTGATGCCAATACTGGCACCGCTTTGCATGCATACACCTTTCATGCAAAATGGCTGTTGCATGACTCTAATGAGTCGCTTAGCGACATCTTCAGCTTGCTGTTTGTCTGTTAAATGATCTAACAAGATCACAAATTCATCACCAGCCAAACGCGCAAGTAAATCGTGTTCGCGAATACACTCGGAAAATGCTTTACTCACCCAAATTAAAAATTGGTCGCCAGCTTGGTGGCCAAGTTCGTCATTGATGACTTTAAATTTATCTAAATCGATAAATAATACGGCAAAGTTGTGCTCGGGGTAGCGTTGGTACTTTTGCAGCGTTTTTTCGAGCTGTGTCAAAAACAGACTGCGGTTTGGCAGACTGGTTAAGGGGTCATGGTGTGCATCGTGATAAAGCTGTTGCTCAATTTTTTTCCGCTCTTCAATTTGCATTTGTAAATGCAAATTGGTTTGTCTCAATGCTTTGGTTTTTTCGGCGACGCGATGCTCAAGCTCTTGGTTACTCGCTTTGAGAGCTTGATTGGCTAAATGTGTTTGTAATACCGATGCGATTTGATTAGAAACAAATGAAATCAGCTCAACATCTTCATGATTGTACTCATATTCGTGGTTATAAGCCTGACATGCAATTAAACCTATCACACCTTGTGCGGTTTTTAAGGGCGCGCCAAGCCAGCTGGTGGCTGTTTCTAAATGATCGTAGTCAGGCGGACGTTTGACAACCCCGCCTTCGATTAATACGCCCGCTCTTTTTGTATCTATGAGTTGGCTGCGCTCCGTGGTAATAACAAGCTCACTATAGCCTTTGGCAAAAGGGCGTGGTCGGTATTCTGTGACTTCATCGATACAATAAGGAAAGCTAAGCCAATTTGAGCTTTTGTCATGGAGGGCAATATATAGATTATTGGCAAACGTGATCGAGCGAATAATCTTATGCACCTGCTTGTAGACATCGTCGATGTCACTAAATTGTGTCGCTAATTCCGAGATTTTAAAGAGAATCTGTTGTCTTTCGAGTGCACGCTTGCGTTGTTCAATTTCTTTATTCAAAGCATCATTACTTTGCATAAGCGCACGTGTACGGATTTTTACCTCTGATTCGAGTAACTCGCGTTTTTTAACCCGTTCAATGGCTGTTGCCAAATAAAGTGACATCACTTCAAGCAACTCAATTTGATGTTCGCTGTATGCTTGCTGAGCTTGATAGCTTTGTGACACCATTACGCCAATAATATTGTCATCTCTAAAGATCGGGACGCCTACCCAGTGCTCAGCAGGACTTCCTAGCGCTTTAAACTTGCCCTCATCAATCATTTGCTGCATTTGTTGCTTTGTTAAATACAGCACCTGTTTATGTTCAAAAACGTAGCCTGTAACCCCTTGATCAAAATGATGTGATTCGTGCAAAGGCACTGATATGCCGTCTTTTTCATCGACGAAATAAGACAGTTCTAGGGTTTGTGTAAATTGGTTCTGCAATACTACATAAAAGCTTTTGCTAGGTAGATGTTGTTCTAGAATACTGTGAATTGCAGGGTATAGAAGAGTAAGCTCGGCAACAGTACTAGCCTGTTCAGAGAGCTGGATCAGGGCATGTTGCAAGTGATAGTTTTGTTTGTATTTTTTCAACAAGGACTCTAAGCGGCGATTCTTTCGAGTTAACTTGCGAATTGCAACGTCGTTTTGATCTTCCAATGATTAAACCAAAGGCTATTATTGTTTATTTATTAAACTTTATATTTTCATTTTTGACATGGAGGGTCAAGTGTAAAATTTTAATAAAGTTTCCAGTCCAATATTTTGCCTGATTTGAAAGAAATAAGCGAGCGCTTGTCTCGCTTATCTGTACAAATTTTATTTGATCATAAACTCAATTGCTGCCGCAATTTCTTCATCGCTACAGTCCATACAAGTGCCTTTAGGTGGCATAGCATTGAAGCCATTAATAGCGTGATCAAGTAACACATCAGAACCTTTAGTCAGTCGTGCAGCCCAGTCGTCAGCTGTTTTTGGTGCGCCTAATGCGCCTGTGCCATGACAGGCAAAACAAGAAGCTTGATATATCTGCTCACCTGTACGCGGCCCTGTAGGGGCAGCAGCGGCTGTATCTTCTGCGCCAGCTAAGTAGACAGAACCAATCGGTTCTAAACGCTTTTTAATGGCTTCTTCGGTTAGAGAATTATCATACGGCTGTGCGACGGCGGCCGTGGATAGCATTAAGAGTGCTGCTGACAGTTTCTTCATTTACCTTGCTCACTTCAAATTTAATGTCTTCGATCTCGAAGCACGACGGATGACGGTTCCAAATTGAGTATAACGTCACCAACTAATTTATCAAAAATGTAAACTTGATCTTAAGCGTATAAAAAACAACTTTTATTGCGTTAGGGCAAAGATTTGGCATTTTATGCTTAAAACCAAGTAATTTTTGTTCGAAATTAGTTTATAAATTTGGCTAGGCGTGCAATTGCTTTTTCGATTCCCGCAGATGCTTCGCTGATATTTGCAGCCAGCATGTATGCCGGTGTGCTAATCACTTGTTGCTGCTCATCCACAACAATATCAGTGACTTCACAGTTCACATGTTCAGCACCCATTGCAGTGACAGCGGCTGCCGTATCTGCGTCTGTACCAATCGTTGCTAATGTACCTTGTTGGTGGATATGGCCTATTAGTGCAGGTGCAATACATAAATAAGCAATGGGTTTTTGTTGTTTGTTAAATTGCTGGCAGGTGTTTTTTAGTGCGTCTAATACTTGCGAATCAGCCCCTTTAAAAGCAAAGTCAGATAAATTTTTGGCTACTCCAAACCCTCCTGGGAGTACCAGTGCAGAGAAATCATCTGGATTTAAATGCGCTAAATCTGTGATATCACCACGGGCAATTCTTGCAGCTTCCGTAAGCACATTACGGGTTTCATTTTGCTCTTCGCCAGTAAGGTGATTGATCACGTGATGTTGATCGATATTTGGTGCAAAACACTTATACGTGATGCCATGGCGTTCTAAATGCAGCATCGTAAGCACAGATTCGTGAATTTCAGCGCCATCAAAAACGCCACAACCACTAAAAATGATCGCAACTTGTTTCATGTTTTATCTCCTGAGGCCTGTTATGCCTGCTATATTCAATGTAAGAATGTCGAGTGTGAAAAAAAATATAAAGGATCTGCTTTGATCTTTGATCGTTTGTGTTAGTATACGCCTCCGCCTGAAAAAATCAGGTTGTTTTCTCGCCACTGTCTTAGTGAGAAAAATACATTAGGAACGACATTTCCACAAATGTCCAATTAAAAATAAAAAATATTTATCTGTAGTTTTTTATTATTTATCAATAGGTTGCTGTATATTTTTAGGGGCTTAATAGATTGAGCTCACGGTACCCTTATGTTTATCTACAGAGTTATCCACAGCTTTTCCTCGATAAGTAACATTGCGCTCCTCTCGTTTTATGCTAATCCTTGTGGCATTCTTAGCGAGCTTTTAAATATTTATAATTAGGATCCCAAATATTATGCCTCAGATCCCAGAAAATCCCTTAATTTTGGTGGATGGTTCTTCCTATTTGTTTCGTGCGTACCATGCGCCACCGCATTTAACCAATTCTCAAGGTGAGGCGACGGGCGCAATTTATGGCGTCATTAACATGCTAAAAAGCTTGTTAAAGCAGTTTGATCCTAGTCATATGGTTGTTGTCTTTGATGCGAAAGGGCCCACATTCAGAAATGATATGTATTCTGAATACAAGGCAAATAGGCCGCCTATGCCTGATGATCTAAGGACACAAATCGAGCCCATCCATGAAATTATTAAGGCAATGGGCCTCCCTCTAGTCAGCATAAGTGGTGTTGAAGCTGATGACGTCATCGGTACTTTTTCGCGTATCGCGGCTGAGCAACAACGTCATGTTTTGATCAGCACAGGTGATAAAGATATGGCTCAGTTAGTAAATGAGCATGTCACTTTGATTAATACGATGACAGACACCGTGCTAGATCCTGCGGGGGTGGTTGAGAAATTTGGCGTAGGTCCTGAGCTGATTATCGATTTCCTCGCCTTGATGGGTGACAAAGTCGACAACATTCCAGGTGTACCGGGTGTTGGAGAAAAAACGGCGCTGGCTATGCTACAAGGCCTAGGTTCGATAGAGTCGTTATATGCTAATTTAGATCAGATTGCGCCGCTTGGGTTCAGAGGATCCAAAGGCATGGCGAAAAAGCTTGAAGAGCATAAAGACCAGTTACATCTGTCCTATGAGCTGGCCACCATTAAGCTTGATTGCGAAGTTGAGCAAGATCTTGAAACTTTTAAGATTCAAGAGATGGATAAAGACCGCTTGGTTGAACTTTATGGTCAGTGCGAGTTTAAACGATGGTTGGCTGAGCTACTTGATGGCAAGACTTCAAGTGCAGATAAACAAAGTGTAGTAGAAGTGAGTGCACCTGCTGCTGTGGAAGGCAACTACGAAACGATCCTAACAGAACCACAATTAACAGCTTGGATAGAAAAGTTAAAAACGGCAGAAGTCGTTGCGTTTGACACTGAAACGACGAGCCTTGATTATATGCAGGCTGATTTAGTGGGGATGAGTTTCGCTGTTGAGGCGGGGGAGGCGGCATATTTACCGTTGACGCATGACTATGTAGGGGCACCTGAGCAGTTAAGTAAAGAGCTGGTGTTTTCGTACATGAAACCAATTCTTGAGGATGAAACCATCAAGAAAGTAGGCCAAAACCTCAAGTATGATAAGAGTGTTCTGGCACGTGCAGGTATTACATTAAACGGCATCGCTTTTGATACCATGTTAGAGTCTTATGTTTTTAACAGCGTGGGTACTCGCCATGACATGGATTCATTGGCACTGAAGTACCTTGGGCACAAAGCAATTAGCTTTGAAGACATTGCGGGCAAAGGCAAAAAGCAACTGACTTTTAACCAAATTGAGTTGGACAAAGCTGCACCTTATGCTGCCGAAGATGCGGATATTACTCTACGACTTCATCAGCATTTGTGGCCATTGCTTGAAAAAGAGCCTTCATTGTTAAACGTGTTCAATGAAATAGAGCTACCACTGGTTAACGTGTTATCCGCTATAGAGCGCACCGGTGTGAAAATAGATGGCGGGATGCTCGCAGAGCAAAGCCTTGAGATTGAAAAACGCTTGGCTGAGCTTGAACAAGAAGCTTTTGATTTAGCGGGAGAGGAATTTAATCTGAGCTCTACCAAGCAACTTCAAGCTATTTTGTTTGAGAAGCTGGAACTGCCAATACTGAAAAAAACACCAAAAGGAGCGCCGTCTACAGCGGAAGAAGTGTTACAAGAGCTGGCGCATGATTACCCATTACCTAAGTTGATCATTGAGCACCGAGGCTTAGCAAAACTTAAATCGACGTATACAGATAAATTGCCTAAGTTGGTGAATGACGACACGCAGCGTGTGCATACTTCTTATCATCAAGCGGTAACAGCAACTGGGCGTTTAAGTTCGAGCGATCCTAATCTACAAAATATTCCAATTCGTAATGAAGCGGGGCGTCGTATCCGTCAAGCGTTTGTAGCAGATACAGAACATGTGATCCTAGCGGCGGATTACAGCCAAATCGAATTACGCATCATGGCACACCTGTCCCAAGACAAAGGGTTACTCAATGCCTTTGCAGAAGGGAAAGATGTGCACAGTGCAACTGCATCAGAGGTATTTTCTGTGCCACTAGATGAAGTGACCTCAGATATGCGACGCAAAGCAAAAGCGGTTAACTTCGGATTGATCTACGGCATGAGTGCGTTTGGCCTATCGCGTCAACTGGATATTCCAAGAAACGAAGCGCAGCACTATATGGACAAGTACTTCGAACGTTTCCCGGGCGTGTTGGATTATATGGAAAGCACTCGAGAGAAGGCCGCAGAGCAAGGGTATGTTGAAACCTTATTCGGACGTCGTTTGTATTTACCTGATATTAAAGCGCGAAACGGTGCTCGTCGCAAAGCGGCTGAGCGTGCAGCGATTAATGCACCGATGCAAGGGACCGCGGCTGATATAATCAAAAAAGCGATGATCAAAGTACATCAATGGTTAGTACAGCAAAGTACGGATGACGTGAAGTTGCTTATGCAAGTACACGATGAATTGGTGTTTGAAGTCAAAGCGGACAAAGCACAGGCGTTTAGCGAGCATATTTGTACGCTGATGAGTGAGGCGGCCGAACTGGATGTACCGTTACTGGTTGAAGCTGATTACGGCGAAAACTGGGAGCAAGCGCACTAAAAGCTAATCATCACCACCTGAAAAGCAGGATACTTCAGCTTTTCAGGTTTCCTCTAGGGCCTAGCCAGCTGGCCCGATTTACTTGTTATTCTGTAAATCTATAGTAAAAACATTAATTTTTTTGTGTACAAAATATCAAATTGGCGCATTATTTGCTTTGCGCTGTTTATTTCTAGATGGCTATTTGATACAGTGCGCGCCGTCCTCATCCTGTAGGACATCCTGTTGATGATGTATCTCTCGTAAGAGGATACTGTGTATTGATAGCTTCTCCCCAGATTGCTATAACGGCTCGTAAAAGGTTTATACGAGCGATTTTTCTTCCCTGTTTAAACTTCTTTTTGTGTCTTTATTTTATCTTTCTACTTGGTTATTCGCACAATAGTGATGTTCAGTTTGTACCTAGCTCATCGGCTGACTTTAGCGCTGCTTTTTTGTTAAGATGCGATAAATATTTAAAAAGGAATACGTCATGCTTAAGCCCCTACTATTAGGTACTTTATGTTTTACGTCACAGTTTGTTTCCGCGTGGCAGCTAGATAATGATTTGAGTGATTTAAGCTTTACTTCAGTGAAGCTAAATAGCATTGCAGAAAATCATCACTTTGAGAAATTATCGGGTGAGATCTCAAAATCTGGTCAGTTACGTCTTGCGTTAGATTTGACGAGCATTGAGTCGCTTATCCCAATTCGTAATGAACGAATGAAGAAAATGCTGTTCAATGTTGAAAAATACGGCACTGCGACTGTAACCGCAGATTTGAAGCCTTGGTTAAGCCAATTGAATGAGGGCGTGCAACTCGTTAAAGCCTTGCCTGTAACACTGAACCTTCACGGTAAAAGTGTTGTGCTCAATTTAGACTTAGTTGTTAATAAAGCTGGTAAGGTGATGCAGGTTACAACGCAGCGCGCGGTATTGATTAACAGTCGTGATTTTGGCTTGCAAGATGGTATAGAGTCGTTAAGAAAAATAGCTGGACTAAATAGCATCTCACAGAGTGTGCCTGTTACTTTTAATTTAGTATTTAATGACTGATAAGCTATCTCTATTATTACAGGAGTACCTCTCGCATCATGCGCCAACGGAGTTTTGGCAAGCTGGTGAATGTGGTGTGGGTGACTTTCGTATTGACAGCAGTGGGCGCTGGTTTCATCAAGGTGATGAAATCAAACGCTTGCCGCTGGTGCGCTTGTTTGCCAGTGTTTTGAGCTACGGCGATGAACAGTACCTTCTGAAAACGCCGGGTGAAACGTGCACGGTCTCTGTTGAGGCGACGCCTTTTGTGATTGTTGCGTGGCATGAATGCCCTAAAGCAATGCAATTTGGGTTTGATCGAGTCATTATTTGTGAAGATAATTTGGGCAGATATTGGCCTGTTTGTAAGCGGTTTCCACTTTATATGGCAACGTATAAAGATCAGAAAGTGCCCCATCTACAGTTAAACTATGGCTTATGTGCACGCATCGAGCGAAACGTGTTTTACCAATGGGTGGAGCTGGCAGAGTACAGTGACGACGAAGACGTGATGTTACTACACTCTGCAGGTGAGGTGTTTACCTTGAATTAATCTTCTTCAGGTGCTGGCTCTTCTTTCACATAAGGGCCTAGAAACCAATCGTCCAACTGCCATGCAAGTTCTTTTAATCCAAGTCCTTTCAAAGAAGAAAATGCGTGTACTGTGATGTTTCCATCCAATTCGGATAACGCCTTGCGTACTTGTAACACTTCTGCTTTACGCTTACCTTGTTTCAACTTGTCCGCTTTGGTCAGCAGCGCTAGCACAGGAATATCACTTCCAACTGCCCAATTGATCAGGTCCATATCGAGATCTTTCATTGGGTGTCGAATATCCATTAGGACAACAATGCCTTTCAAGCTCTGGCGTTTTTGTAAATATTCACCTAGTGATTTTTGCCACTTTTTCTTCATCTCAATTGGCACTTTGGCAAAGCCATAACCTGGTAGGTCGATGAGTCTTTTATCTTCCTCTAGGGCAAATGTATTTATCAGTTGGGTACGACCAGGGGTTTTACTGGTACGCGCAAGTTTTTGATCAGTAAGTGCATTTAAAGCACTCGATTTGCCGGCATTGGAGCGCCCAGCAAAAGCCACCTCTATGCCACTGTCAGCGGGGAGGCGGGAAATATCTGGTGCGCTGGTAATGAAAGTAGCGCGGTTGTATGGCATACGAGATTTTAACACTCTTACTCCTAAGCGGATTGATTGAACCCGAAATCTGATTCTTTAATTTTATCGTATTTTATTACATCTGGCCCGCTTTGCAAAAGCAAAGAAAGTCTACAAATTTTAGCGGCGTCAAGGGAATTTCTGGACTAAGTTTAATCTATGTCAAAGCCATATAAATTATAGGTTTAATCTGAGTGGAAAATATATCGAAGAATTTTTTATCGTGTACTATGTAAAAATTGCAGCGTAAAGCGTGGGCATATTGAGCGTCACTTAAGCAATTAAGTCAGTATGCATATGATTAGTCTTCACCCAGTATTGCGAATTATAGCGTATTTCGTATGGGTTGAGAGTTACAGGGTCGAAACAGAGAATTTACCATGAAAAAAATAGCATTATCTTTAACTATGCTGCTAGGTACGTTGTCAATTAACAACGTTGCAGCATTCGATGGCGACGCAGAGGCTGGTAAGGCAAAAGCGGCAACTTGTGCTGCATGTCATGGACCAAACGGCAATGCCCCTGTGACAATGTACCCGAAAATAGCTGGGCAGCATGCAGACTATATCTACAAGCAGTTAAAAGAGTTTAAGTTGGGAATGACCTCTGGTGGTAAAGAGGGTCGTATGGATCCTGTTATGAGTGGTATGGCGATGCCGCTATCAGATCAAGATATGAAAGACTTGTCTGCGTACTTTGCAGCTATGCCAATGAGTTCAG
This sequence comes from Pseudoalteromonas luteoviolacea, assembly GCF_001696455.1. Classification (GTDB taxonomy): domain Bacteria; phylum Pseudomonadota; class Gammaproteobacteria; order Enterobacterales; family Alteromonadaceae; genus Pseudoalteromonas; species Pseudoalteromonas luteoviolacea_C. The sequence continues at coordinate 150,619 of NZ_MAUJ01000008.1, read as the reverse complement.
GGACAACACCTGAAGATGTGGTTGCTGCTGGCCAGAAGCTATATCGTGCTGGTGATGCGGAACGCGGAATACCGTCATGTATGGCATGTCACGGGCCTCGTGGCAACGGGACGTCTTTGGCTAAATTTCCGAAGATATCTTTCCAACACCCTGAGTATATAAAGGCTCAACTCGAAAAGTTTCGTGACGGTGCGCGTGTGAATGATGCTAACGGTATGATGAGAGATATTGCCATCAAACTGACAGACAAAGACATTGAAATATTGTCGAAATATTTAGGCGGACTGCACTAAAGTCGTATGTAATTTATACCCCCTTAGAGTTTACTCTAGGCATGAAGAAAGGCAGCTTAATAGTTGCCTTTTTTTGATCTGTTGTATGTGAGATATATCTCAAGGTGATTGTGAGATTATAGCCAAATAAAAATGTAAGCATTAACGCAAAATGAATTTTATTAAATTTATAAGCTTATGTATTTATTTGTATTTTGTTTTTTTCTCTGTTGCTGAGGTAATAATTTTGTTATTGATTAGTTGTAACTGTTTAAAATCAGCGTAGATTAATCCCTGTCGTCAAGACAATACAAAAACAGGGACAATACGGTAGGAAGCTGAGACGACAAGAATTAGGTGTTCATTTGGATACCACTTAAATGGATGAATAATAAAGCGTTAGGAAGACCGAAAATAAAAAAAGCAATGGAAGTTTGATAACAATAACAATATGGAAAGACTCACGGAAGTAAAATAAAAACAAAATGGATGATAAATAAGAAGAATAATAAAAGACTAAAAAGTCGAAGGGAGAAGTGTCCGAATTGTGACGCTCAGATTAGCAGGCGGTAGAGAGTAATCTCTGCCGTCTTTTTATTTGTACACTTTTTAATTGCTGGTACAATACTTCTTTTAAGCTCGTTTGGTTCATCATCTTTGCAAAATCCTCAAGCACTTCAGTGTGGTCTCTGTGGCGCAGGACAGCTCGAACATTACCACCAAGACAAATTTCGCGATTACTGGCAATGTCAGCGCTGTAAGTTGGTAAGTGTGGCAAAGTGGCATAGACTTTCACCGCAAGCAGAAAAAGCCATCTACGATAGTCATGAGAACGATCTCCATGATCTAGGTTACAGACGCTTCTTATCTCGAGTGTTTGATCCTGTGTGCGCGCGTTTGGATGGCATGAAGCGTGGTCTGGACTTTGGTTGTGGACCTGGCCCTTTGCTTGCCAAAATGTTTACTGAAGTCGGTCATACTGTGGCGCTGTATGATCTATATTATGCCAACGATGCTTCCGTGCTTGAGCATGAGTATGATTTTATAACGTGCACAGAAGTAATTGAACACGTGGCGCAACCAGAACAGGTATTAAGTCAATTAATGGCCCTGTTAAAGCCAGGTGCGCCGCTGGCGATGATGACTAAACTGGTAATTGATAAAACACGTTTTGCGTCTTGGCATTATAAAAATGATCAAACACACATTTCATTTTTTAGTCGCGAAACATTTGAATATATAGCAGAGCAATTCAACACCGACATTGAGTTTATTGGCAATGATGTGATCATTCTCACTAAACGTTGATTCGGTATAGTAAGTGGTAGAGAAACATGACGAGAAAGAAGAAATCACGCAAGCTGGGTGAAAACGGCACACCTCGATTAAGCAAAGAGAAATTAAGAGAGTTACGCGCGATCAAAGAGCAGCGCGTGAAAAAGAAAAAAGGTAATAAAGCAGGCACGCGAAATGCTCAAGAGGCTAAAGAGGTGCTTACTGCAAATTCGGGCGCTAAAGTTGACCCTCGTGCTGGCAGTAAGAAAAAAATTGCTTTGACGCCAGATCAAAACCCTCAACCTAAGACGCCACAAATGAATCGTGACTTGAAGCCGCAAGCGATGTTAAGTAAGGCTCATGAGCCTGAGTTGACGTTAGAGGAAGAGCTTCAACAGCTAGAAAATGATGAGCGCCTAATGAAGTTACTTGAACTACATGAGCGTGGTGAGTTATTGACTGGTAAAGACGCGAAATTCTTTAATCGTGCCATTGCGCGTCATCAAGAGTTGTGTGAGTTACTTGGTATTGATGATGAATTTGAAGAAGAAGACATGGTTGATGCTGATCCATTAGCTGATTTTGTCAGTAATGACTTAGCAGACGAATGGTTAAGTGATGACGAGGATGATAAATGAGTACGTTGTGGATCATTGCGCTTGTAATCGGCGCGTTGATAGTAGCGGGTCTCGCTTTTTATGCTGGTAAGCTGCTATGGCAATTGAAAGTACAAAAAGAAACCATTGCTAAATTGAAAGCTGAGCAAGCCGACAAGTTAGAAAAATCTAGACAAGAGCGCAATGGTAAGCTGGCGGATAGTATCAATTTGATAGCAAAAGCGATGAAACAAAAGCAGTGTGAATATTCAGAAGGGTGTTTGCGAGTTTGGGTACTCATCTCACAGTATAGTTTTGATAAAGAAATCTCTCTTGAAACGACTTATCCGGGCGTTTATGAGATGTATGATGAAGTCAAAGAAATGCCAACACACGATGCTAGAAAAAAGTATTCCAAGAAAGAAATTTTTAAAATGGATACGAAGCGTTGGCGTGCTGAAGAGCGCCTAGAGGCGCAAATTCTGCAAGACTGTGACAAGCTGCTCAATGAATTTAAAGCTTTGCCTGGCAGTGAAAACGTTGTTTTCCAATAGCGCGTTGACCGAAATTTTATTGTGTAGGGGCAATTAATATATGCCCCTAGGTTCGCTTTATTGGGTCTTACAGGTAACTTGACCTTTTGAAAAATCATTAAATTTTGCGAGTGCAGCGCCAGCGGCTATTCTAGCCGTTTTATCTGCGTCAAGGTATTGATTTAAAGATAAGTTTTTGATGTTTTTCTTCTTCATTATTAGTGTCATATTTTTTCCTTAATCATTATTGGCTATGCCATTCTTTACTTTACCTATAACAAGTATTTTTGCCATCACCTGTCTGTAAGAATATATTTCCAAGAGTAGGTGCACTGAGGAGTTTCCCAGTTTTAAGAGTTAATGTTAGCTTGCGGACTAAATGTGGTAACATGGCGCGCCACACGGTACGCACAATGTTTGACATAGTCAGTGTGTGTGTGAAGGTTTTTTTGGTGTTTTGCTGCGGTAGTGAAAATGGCAAGTTGTAATCGTTTTGAGGTGAAAACTGAATGTTATTAATGATCGATAATTACGATTCTTTCACGTTTAACCTCGTTCAATATTTTCAAAAGCTAGACCAAGAGGTCTTAGTTAAGCGCAATGATGAGATTTCCCTCGCGCAAATTAAACAGCTCAATCCTCAACATATTGTGATTTCGCCGGGTCCATGTAGTCCCAATGAAGCCGGTATTTCTTTGCAAGTAGTAGAACAATTGCAAGGTGATTTTCCCATATTGGGTGTTTGTCTTGGCCACCAAACCATCGCACAAGTATTGGGTGCGAGAGTGATGAGAGCGAAACAGGTAATGCATGGCAAAGTTTCTAAACTTCACCATAATAATAAGGGCGTATTTAATGGGTTACCTAGTAGCTTTAACGTGTGTAGATATCATTCTTTAGCAGTAGATATTGAATCTCTTCCCCCTGAATTGGCGCTCACCGCTTGGACTCAGACTGAAACGGGGGTGCTAGATGAAGTGATGGGTTTATGTCATACTGAACGCGCGTTAGAAGGGGTACAATTCCATCCTGAGGCTATCTTAACCGAGTATGGGCTAAGACTACTTGATAACTTTATTGCTCGCTTCTAACCTTTAAAGAGCAAATTCTAATATACCAAAAAAGATTATAATTGATGACACAAGACATTAGGCAGTCACATATTGCCCAGGCAATTGCACAGCGTGCACATGACGTTCTAATCAGCCACAACTTTGCACAACAGCAAATAGGATACATTCATACTTTTGATATGAACTTTGGCGAGTCGGTTCCGCAAAGAACCATGCTAGAGGTCGAGTTAGCTGCTGCCGCAAAACGACAAGAAAAAAGCACCAGTCATCATAAGTATATTGCAAAAGCCAGTAATCATTTACATCAAGTAATAGAGTCTGGTATTGAAATGCAATTAAGTGACTTAGATTCTATCTATTCTGAGGTTGTAGGTGTTCAGGATGCGGTTCCGACGATTCTGGATATTCTTGCTGTAAAGTCTGCTTCAGTCGGTCGATTAGAACCTTTGGTCAACGATCTGTCGTGGTTAGGCCGAGATTTAGTGTCATTGGTTAATTTACCCCAATATCGCAAAGTAAATAGCAAAGGCACTTCGGTTAAAGTGGATACGCCAGCCTTAGCATTGCGTTACCTTGGTCTTGAAAATTTGCAAATGGTCATTCCGACTTTTGCGGTACGTCATTGGATGCCACATTCAACAGAACCATTTCCATTGTTAAAGCGGAAGTTACGCGATATCAGTATGGCGACTGCAATTGCCGCAAAAGCGCTTGCGCCGTTATATGACGTAAAAGAACAGCATGCGTTCACACTGGGCATGCTTGCTGATTTAGGCAAGATTGCGCTCACACGCCTTTATTTAAAAACGTTTGATCGCGTCTGGCAGGGAAAAATAAAAATCGCCCGTGATAAAAATCAAAAGGACCTTCATACTGCTTTATTAGAGCTTGGCCCGGACCCCTTATTTTTACGAAATTTGTTATTGGAGCATGCGCCAACGGTTTCTCAACGTCTGGTCGAGCAAATGGCATTCAAATATCTGCCATTTAATGCGGCGATAACAGAAGTCGCGCAAAGTTATTTGCCAAACATGAATAAAAATCTTGATGATTTATTGCCTTTAACTCAGGTGTTAAAAAAAGCATATGGCTATGCGCAATATCAATTGTTAAAAGACAGTCACTTGATAGAAGATGAAGAAGCAAAGTATTGGTTTGCCCACCTAGAATTGACAGACCAAGAGCAAGATTTATTGTCAAAAACTTCGTTACAGAGCCTACAACTGACAATTTTGTAAAAAAACTGGAAATTTTTTCTCGCTTATTCATTCATTCGCCCCACCGCCAGAGATCGACTAAAATCCTTATGTGGTGGGGGCGTATCCAATCTAATCGCTAATAGTTATTCACTGTTCATGAAAAATTATACTAAAGCCTTGAATATTAAGGGCTGCAGGAATGTTTTCTATGAGACATTAAGGTAATTTTTTGGAATAATGTGCGTATGAAATTTGCACCGATTTGGGTAAATTCGGATCTTTTACATGACGGTTGAAGGTAATTGTTGTTAAAGCCGAGCGCTCAATTTTCAGTGCTGAACTCGCTAAAATGAGGATTTAAAATGACTATTAATCGTGAATTATTCGATCAAGTAATGGTACCTAACTATTCACCTTCTGCTGTTATTCCTGTTAAAGGTGAAGGATCTCGTGTTTGGGACCAAGAAGGTCGTGAATACATCGATTTTGCAGGTGGTATCGCTGTAAACTGTTTGGGTCATTGTCACCCTGCACTCGTATCTGCTTTAAAAGAGCAAGGCGAAAAAATCTGGCACTTATCAAATGTCATGACCAATGAACCAGCACTTCGACTAGCTAAGAAACTGACTGACGCAACGTTTGCTGATAAAGTTTACTTCGCTAACTCAGGTGCAGAAGCGAATGAAGCAGCATTGAAGCTGGCACGTCGTTGGGCACTAGATAAGTTCGGTGCTGAAAAATCTCAAATCATTGCATTCAACAAAGGTTTCCACGGTCGTACTTTCTTCACGGTAACAGTGGGTGGTCAGGCAGCTTACTCTGATGGTTTTGGTCCAAAGCCAGGCGACATCGCTCATTGTGATTACAATGACCTTGCAGCTTTTGAAGCGCTAATCTCTGATAACACATGTGCAGTTATGATGGAGCCACTTCAAGGTGAGGGCGGCATCGTTTCTCCTGAAGCTGATTTTGTTAAAGGTGTTCGTGAGTTGTGTGACAAGCACAATGCGTTGCTTATTTTTGATGAAGTACAAACAGGTGTTGGCCGTACGGGTGAGCTTTATGCGTATCAAGGTCTAGACGTCACACCAGATATCCTAACGACGGCAAAAGCGCTTGGCGGTGGTTTCCCAATTGGTGGCATGATCACAACTGCTGACATTGCACAGCATTTAAAGATTGGTACTCACGGTTCTACATACGGTGGTAACCCACTAGCGTGTGCGGTTGCAGAAGCTGCATTTGATACAGTAAACACACCAGAAGTACTTTCAGGTGTTAAAGAGAAAGAAGCACTATTCCGTGAGTTGCTAACAGCAATTAACGACAAGTACCAAGTATTCTCTGAAATCCGTGGTAAGGGTCTACTATTAGGTGGTGTAGTGACAGAGAAGTACGCGGGTAAAGCTAAAGAGTTCTTAGTTGAAGGTGTTAAAGAAGGCGTTATGTCACTGGTTGCTGGTGCAAATGTTGTTCGTTTTACACCGTCTTTGGTTATTCCTGAAGCGGATATCCGTGAAGGTCTAGCGCGCTTTGAAAAAGCGGTTGCACGCGTTGTTGAAAACAACGCTTAAGTTATTGCACTAACCTGAGTGTTATAACCAATGCGGTGTTCTATATGGACACCGCCTGTCTAAAGGTTTATTGAGGAGTAAGCGGGCTCATGATGATCCTTCGCCCAATCCAAAAAAGCGATTATCCAGCGCTTTTGAACATTGCCCAAGAGTCGGGGCATGGTTTTACTTCATTACCTCTAAATGAAGAGTTGTTACAAAACAAGATTGAACGTTCAATGACGTCTTTTGGCAAAGAAACGGATGTCCCATTCGATGAAGGGTATTTGTTTGTGCTTGAAGATACAGAGACGGGAGAAGTTGTTGGAACCAGCGCAATTGAAGCTGCGGTTGGACTTGACGACGCGTTTTATCACTATCATTTGAGTAAAGTTATCCATTCATCTCGTACTCTGAATGTTTACAAAGCAGTGGATATTCTTACTTTATGTAATGATTACACTGGCGCAACAGAGCTTTGTACTTTGTTCTTAAAAGATAAATACCGCAAAGGTTTCAATGGCAAGTTACTGTCAAAATCTCGCTTTATGTTTATTAACCAACATAGAACGCGTTTTGCAGAGACTGTGATTGCGGAAATGCGTGGTGTATCAGATGAAAATGGTAGCAGCCCATTTTGGAAGTGGTTAGAAGAGCACTTTTTCTCAATGGACTTTCCAACGGCAGATTACTTAACTGGTATTGGTCAAAAGGTCTTTATTGCGGAACTGATGCCGAAATACCCAATTTATGTAAACTTATTGAGTGAAGAAGCACAAGCGGTTGTTGGTGAGGTGCACGACAATACGCGTCCTGCAATAGAACTGCTAAAAAGTGAAGGCTTTACATTCAACGGTTACGTGGATATTTTCGATGCGGGTCCAACAGTAGAAGCTAAAGTCGATAACATTCGCACAATTCGCGCGACAGAATTTTTTAAAGTGCGTATTGATGATGCTGTGAAATCACAAACGGGTGGTTCCCCAGTGCTTATTGCAAATGATAAACTTGCAGGTTATCGTGCGACGGCAATTGAGCTAGAGATGCCTCAAGGCGATGAAATCGCTATTTCGGCAGAACTTGCAAGCGCGCTTCAGGTCACTGATGGCGACACCGTTAGTATCGCAACTCTTTAATTGGGAAAGAATTATGACAACACATGCAGCACAATTTATCAATGGTCAATGGTTAGCTGGTGAAGGTGCAGAATTTGCGTCTTTAAATCCAGCAAATAATGAACAAATCTGGTCGGCAAATGCTGCGACCGCAGAGCAAGTAGACAGTGCAGTTAAATCTGCGCGTGAAGCATACTATCTGTGGAGTGACCTATCTTTTGAAGCGCGTTTAGACATCGTCAAGCGCTTTGCAGAAGTATTAAAAGAGCACAGCGAAGAGCTTGCAATTGCAATCGCGAAAGAAACAGGTAAGCCACTATGGGAAACGCGCACTGAAGCGGGTGCAATGGTGGGTAAAATTGCTATTTCTGAAAAAGCATACCAAGAGCGCACGGGTGTAGTTGAAAATGCGATGCCTGTAGGCCGCGCAGTGATCCGCCATAAAGCGCACGGTGTTGTTGCTGTATTTGGCCCATACAATTTCCCAGGTCACTTGCCAAATGGTCACATTGTTCCGGCATTGCTTGCGGGTAACACCGTAGTATTTAAGCCGTCTGAAATGACGCCATATGTTGCAGAATTAACGCTGCAACTGTGGGAAAAAGCAGGTTTACCAGCAGGCGTGATCAACCTAGTTCAAGGTGAAGTAGAGACTGGTAAAGCGCTTGCTTCGCACAAAGGCATTGATGGCTTATTCTTCACAGGTTCTTCTCGTACAGGTCATTTCCTGCATGAGCAGTTCGCGGGTCAGCCTGGCAAAATTTTGGCACTAGAGATGGGTGGTAACAACCCACTGATCGTGAAAGATGTGTCAGACACAAAAGCGGTAGTGCATGACATCATCCAGTCTGCGTTTATTTCGAGTGGTCAGCGCTGTACGTGTGCGCGTAAGCTATTCTTACCACAAGGTGAGCAGGGCGATGCAATCCTAGCGCAATTATTACGTGCGACTAAAGCTATCAAGATTGGTAACTTCGATGATGAAGATCAGCCATTCATGGGTTCTATGATCTCAGAAGCGGCCGCAGCGGGCATGGTTGCTGCTCAGCAACAACTTGTTGAACTCGGCGGTGAGAGTTTACTAGAGCTGACTCACACTCAAGGTACTGGCTTTGTAACACCAGGTATTATCGAGTGTACTAACGTGACAGACTTCCCTGATGATGAGCATTTCGGCCCGCTATTAAAAGTGTTCCGTTACACAGACTTTGATGCTGCCATTGAACTAGCAAATGATACGAGCTTTGGCCTATCTGCGGGTCTACTAAGCGACAATGAAGCCGATTACGACCATTTCCTACGTCGTATCCGCGCGGGTATTGTTAACTGGAATCGTCCAATTACAGGTGCTTCAAGTGCTGCACCATTTGGTGGTATTGGTGCATCTGGTAACCACCGTGCAAGTGCTTACTATGCGGCGGATTATTGTGCGTACCCAGTGGCATCTGTTGAACTTGAAAAAGTTACATTACCAGGAAGCTTGAGTCCGGGCCTATCATTGGATTAAAATTACCTCCAATCGGTAATTTATAATAACGCGTGACGCAATATTATTTTGCATTGAATTTATCTCACGCTTTATTCTTAAAAAAGCAGCATTCGCTGCTTTTTTATTTTTCTGGGGCGCTGAAAAGTAGCAATCAGATCAAGTTTCTGCTTAAATCAATAGGAGATGTCGTTGGTAAACTCAGGTGGGCAATATATGGTTTTAGATAAACAAGGATATGATGAGTTAGTCATGTATCTGACACAAAATTTAGCCTTGTTTGAGAAGCCGGGTGTAGTAAAGCCTAATGCACCTAAGGTTGTTGAATTAATTGAAGATGTCATTGCTGAGCACGTGATCCGCTTGTGTGAACAGCATACTGGATTGTCGACTGAACAACGCAGCTTGATTGTGAGAGAAGTCGATGGCATTGTTTATGACCTACAGGAAGTGTTGTCTAGCGTTGTCGATCAGCGTGTAACTGAAGAACAACAAGAGTTTATCGAAGAGTTTGCTGGTTTAGTTAAAAATTTATTTGATTCAGCTATTCAGTGATCTGAGATAAAGATTGAAAGAAGTTAACACCGCCTATTGGCGGTGTTATTCGTTTTAAGAAGGTAAAATATGCAAGCAAGTGTAAAATGGGTTGAAGGCGATACGTTTTTAGGACGTTCTAACTCGGGTCACAACGTGGTTTTTGATGCTGGCAGTGACAGTGCTGCACCAAGTCCTATGGAAATGGTGCTAATGTCTGCTGGTGCTTGCGCGTCTGTGGATGTCGTGAGCATTTTGAAAAAGGCTAAGCAAATTGTCCACAATGTTGAAGTAAAGCTTTCTGCTGAGCGTGCGGAATCAGCGCCTAGAGTATTTACAAAAATCAATCTACACTTTGTGGTTACTGGTGAGAATGTGTCTGAAAAGCACCTCGCACGTGCCGTTAATTTGTCAGCGGAAAAGTATTGCTCGGTGGCTTTAATGCTTGAAAAAGCAGTGGAAATTACACATACCCACGAGGTTGTACAAAGTGAAGAAAAATAACGCTTTTTCAGCGACTATTTTTCGTATAAAATCCGCGAACTTTTAGTTCTGCAGCGCAGATTTTCTTGTTTTAAGGTGGGTCTATCGTGAACAAGCCCTTTAATAAAATTAAACTCCATGGCTTTAACAACTTAACAAAGAGTTTAAGCTTTAGTATCTACGATATTTGCTACGCCAAAACTGAGCAACAGCGAAAAGAGTACATTGAGTATATCGATGAACAGTACAGTGCTGATCGTCTGACCGATATTTTAAAAGAAGTTGTCGATATCATCGGTGCCAATGTCTTGAATATTGCTCGTCAGGATTATGATCCACAAGGTGCCAGCGTCACAATTTTGGTATCTGAAGAGCCTGTTGAAGGTACCGTGCCACACAGTCAAGAAACTCCGGGGCCATTACCCGACTCTGTGGTTGCACACCTAGATAAAAGCCATATTTGTGTACATACCTACCCAGAAGCACACCCACATGATGGTATTTGTACTTTCCGTGCAGATATTGAAGTGTCAACGTGTGGCATTATCTCGCCACTCAAAGCATTGAACTTTTTGATCCACTCATTAGAGTCTGACGTGGTGACAATCGATTATCGTGTGCGCGGTTTTACACGTGACGTGAATGGGGTGAAGCATTATATCGATCATCCAATCCATTCTATCCAGAACTTTATGACTGATGACACTAAAGACGCCTATCAAATGGTGGATGTGAATGTGTATCAGGAAAACTTGTTCCACACCAAAATGATGTTGAAAGAAACCGACTTAAACACGTATCTTTTCGGTATTACAACGGACGAGTTAACGGATGAGGAAGAAGAGGAAATTCGCAATAAGCTTAATCGCGAAATCCAAGAAGTTTTCTATGGTAGAAACTTACCGGATCCCGAGTAAATTGAGAAAAAACGGCGCTTTAAGCGCCGTTTTTTTTAATGTTCGTATTTAAATGTAATCCCCACTAACCTTGGTTCGCCATACTGAACATAATCCCTAACGGCATAGCTTAGCCTAGGGTCGGCTGCGAATTGGAAGCCCCTTACTGGGATATCTCTATCGGCTAAATTTCTTCCCCAGAATGTCAGTGACCACTGATCCGCGTAATATGAAGCGCTGGCGTTAATTAAATTGTGACTTGGGGCTTGACCAAAGTGACTATCAGAAAGGTAGTAATCGTCTTTACCTTCAAGGCCGACTTGTACAGAGATTGCTTCTGAAAAGTCATACTGTAAATTTGCTGAATATTGATACTTTGGTGCCTGTGCTTGCTCACGACCATCTAGACTTACAAGTACATCGTTACCTTGATCATCTTCTTGTGTGATTGCGTAGTCATTAATCTTGGTTTCTAAATAGCCAAGAGTATAGTTAAAGCTTAACGCGTCACTCAGTTTTGAATGTCCTTCGATTTCAATACCATAATTCGTTCCGTCGGCGGCGTTACTGATAAAGGACGTAAACTCTGCGCCACTTAGCTGCAATCCTTGATTCAACTGCATACTATCTCGGTCCATATAAAACGCAGTGATATGAAGTGTATGGCGAAGGTCTTTTGATTGTCCCTTCACACCAAACTCATAGTTCCAGATGTATTCAGGATCAAAATTGGCTGGTAAGTCAGTACTGTTATTTGCACTGGCCAACGCTACTGCATTGATACCACCGCTCTTATATCCGCGATTAACACTTGTATAAATCATCGTCTGAGGCGTGGCTTGATACTCTAGGGCAATTTTACCGCCTAGCATTGTATCGTCGGTCGACTGATTGACTTGTCTACTGTCAATGTAATCGGAGTCAAAGCGCTCAGCTCGAAGGCCAGTAATAAGTTGTGTTTGTTCATTTAAATCGGTGATTTTATGAATAAACACAGCGTGATTATTTACCTCATTAGACGACTTAAAAACATCACTGACCCATGAGTAATGTCGAGTCAAATCGACGTCATATTTTTGCGTGAAAAGTCCCACAGTCCAGTCGGCGTCTTTACTGGTAAGGCGCACTTCCAACGCGCCTCGCTCATGGTCTCTCAAGTACTGATCTGTCGCTGCGCCCCAGTAGTTTTCGTTAAGCCCAGCTTCGCAAAGGACTGGCTGTGAAGCGTCTGTGCAAGTCCAATCTTCGTCGTAGCTGTATTCTGTATCGGCTTGCAAGCCTGTCGCAATGACTTCAAGATTAAATAGGTCGAAGCCTTGATAATCCATATTTACTGCAAAAGCGTCGCTTTGCTGAGTATCTTTACCCGGTTGATCTGCAACACTTGTGCGGCTGTTATCTAGGGTAAAACCATCGTAACCATTGTCTATATCGATCAAGTGGTAAGTGAACCCTATTTTTAGATCATCGCTAAGCTGTGAATTGAGCTTAATTCGAGCGACGCGTTCATCTTGATCCTGTGTGTCTTGATTTAAAAATATGTTGTCTACGTACCCATCTGACTTTTTCTGATACAAACTGACACGAGCTGCTGTGGATTCCGTGATACCTGTGCCTGCTGCAATACCTGCTTCATAAGTACCATAATTAGCAGCGCCTAATTTAACTTTAAATTGATTACTTTGGCTGGCGGCTGCAGAGTGCATATCGATAACCCCGCCCATCGCGTCTGCACCGAACTTTGTCCCCTGCGGACCGCGATAAATTGCAACTTGGTCAACGTCAAATAGCAGGCTACTCCCCCCTAGTCCAGAGTAGTTAATGCCATCAATAAGCAGACCCACACTCGGTGTAATTGGGTCGACAAACTGTGAGCGTAATCCGACTCCACGGATCTGAACGAAGCGACCGCGTGACGCACCAGCTGTAAAGTTAACATTTGCCGCACTATTTAATATTTCATCTAAATAGCTCGCGCCACGTGTATGGATTTCAGACTCGTCAAAAACAGACGCGCTGGCACTTAAAGTGAGCAATGATTCTTGTTGAAAGTCTCCAGTAACTTGAATCTTTTCAATATCTTGGTTTGAAGATGTTTGTTCAGCAGCAGCTGTATTTGAAAATGCCACCGATAAACTGGCAGCGAGCAATGAGAGTTTTAGCTTCATTTGTTATTTATAGTCCCGTGTTAGTTGCGCTCTAGTTTAGCAAAAGCCCGACCACATAACTGAATATTTATGATATAAACTTTCGCATTCTAATCAGAGGACGAACTATGACGTTTAAAGTTGACTTTAAAGTAAGAGATTATGAATGCGATTTGCAGGGGATCGTTAACAACAGCGTATACTTTAATTATTTAGAGCATGCACGACATGAGTTTTTAGCATACAAAGATATTGACTTTGCAGCACTGGCGGAACAAAAAATCAATCTTGTGGTGATACGATCAGAAATGAACTACAAAGATTCACTGAGGCCAGGTGATGAGTTTTATGTTGAAGTTGAGGCTCAAAAAGAGAGTAAATTAAGATTTGCCTTCTATCAAAAGGTAATAAGAAAGCATGATCAAAAACTAATGCTGGATGCCGTAGTGACTGGGACTTCGGTTAATGAGCGTGGTAGACCGTTCCTACATCAGGAAATTGAGCGGCTATTTTCTTAATTTTTGTACAAAAAGGCAAATTATTACACATTTTTACTGCCTATTCTGTGCGACCAAGCGTTATAATTAAGTTTGATTTTTAAACGTTTGGTTTACCAATGAAAAAGACCTTTTTATTTTGTCTAATGAGCTTCGTACTCATTGGCTGTAAAAGTACAGGGACGGTAAACGCTAATTCGCTCAAATATTCCAGTTGGCAATTGAAAGCGCCAGCAGAGATAGCAGCGCAGGACGCCATTACAATAGAATTTTTAGATGCGTTCAGAGTAAATGGATACGCTGGGTGTAATCGCTTTTTTGGTCAGGGTGAAATTAGAGAAGGGCAGTTATTTGTGTCTAACATAGGTATGACGCGCAAACTCTGTGAACCCGAGATAAATGCAAAGGAACAAGCATTTTTGAATATGCTGCAAATCGGAGCACCCATAGAACGTGTTGCCGATGAATTAGTTTTGCGTGGCGAAGCAAATTGGCATTTCGGACCAGTTGAAAGGCGCTTTGACTAATCGCCTGACATTCAGTAGACTTTGTCTCAATTCGTTACTTGTCGGAGTGCCCATTTGGGCTGAGATCGCTGTATTGCGGGATCCGTGGACCTGATCAGGTTAATGCCTGCGTAGGGAACAAGCTGCTTAGTGTGTGTCACCAAACTTGGATACCTAAGCTGCAATTTGTTAGCGTCGTGCTAATGAGTTATCCACCAACATCTGCACTGATATCGTTATTGGTTTTATCAATAGCGAGGTCGTGTATGAACCCAGTCTCTTCCTTTTCGGAATTCTGACAAGACACCTTAACTAAAAATGAGGCACGTCATGTCAAATAACAGTAGCAAGTTGTCACGTCGCGAATCGCGCGAAGCGGCTTCGGAATTTATCTATAACCTTAAGGGCCAACCATTCCCGAACTCTAAAAAGATTTATGTAGATGGTGAGCAAGAAGGTGTTCGCGTGGGGATGAGAGAGATCTCGTTGAGCGACTCTTTCGTGGGTGGAACAGAAGAAGAACCTGTTTTTGAAAAGAATGAGCCTGTCAGAGTGTATGATACGTCAGGCCCTTATACAGATCCTGAATTCACGTTAAACGTACGTGAAGGCTTACCTAAATACAGAGAGAATTGGATTGTTAATCGAGATGACACGGAGTTATTAAACTCAGTAACGTCTCAGTTCTCTCAGCAGCGTATGGCTGATGAAGGTTTAGACCACATTCGTTTTGAGAACTTACCCAAGATTCGCCGCGCGAAACCAGGCAAAAATGTCACGCAAATGCACTATGCTCGCCAGGGCATCGTAACGCCTGAAATGGAGTTTGTTGCGATCCGTGAAAACATGGGGCGTGCAAAGATCCGTGAAGAGTTGTTAGCACAACAACATGAAGGCCAATCTTTTGGGGCTGAAATCCCTGATTTTATTACGCCTGAGTTTGTGCGCTCAGAAGTTGCTCGTGGTCGTGCAATCATTCCAAACAACATTAATCACCCAGAATCTGAGCCTATGATTGTTGGCCGTAACTTCTTAGTTAAGGTGAATGCCAATATCGGTAATTCATCGGTGACATCGTCTATCGAAGAAGAAGTTGAAAAACTAGTATGGTCTACTCGTTGGGGGGCGGATACCGTAATGGATTTGTCTACGGGCCGCTATATCCATGAAACGCGAGAGTGGGTTGTACGTAACTCTCCAGTACCCATCGGTACAGTGCCAATTTACCAAGCACTTGAAAAAGTGAATGGTGTTGCAGAGGATCTTACTTGGGAAATCTTCCGTGACACGCTGATTGAACAAGCAGAACAAGGTGTGGACTACTTTACAATCCACGCGGGCGTACTGTTGAGATATGTGCCAATGACGGCTAAGCGCGTGACAGGGATTGTATCTCGTGGCGGTTCGATTATGGCGAAGTGGTGTCTTGCACATCATAAAGAAAACTTCCTATATACACACTTTGAAGACATCTGTGAGATTATGAAGCAATATGATGTTTGTTTCTCTCTAGGTGATGGTTTGCGCCCAGGTTCAATTGCTGACGCGAATGATGACGCGCAATTATCAGAACTGCGTACTCTCGGTGAGTTAACCAAGATTGCATGGGAACATGATGTTCAGGTCTTTATTGAAGGCCCTGGTCACGTGCCAATGCACATGATCAAAGAGAACATGGATGAGCAGCTTAAGCATTGCCATGAAGCACCTTTTTACACACTTGGTCCACTCACCACTGATATTGCTCCGGGCTATGACCACTTCACTTCAGGAATTGGTGCAGCGCAAATCGCTTGGTATGGCACCGCCATGCTATGTTATGTAACACCAAAAGAGCACTTAGGCCTACCAAACAAAGAAGACGTTAAAGAAGGCTTGATCACTTACAAAATTGCAGCCCATGCAGCTGATCTTGCTAAAGGCCACCGTGGTGCGCAAATCCGAGACAATGCCTTGTCTAAAGCGCGATTCGAATTCCGTTGGCACGACCAGTTTAACCTGAGTCTAGATCCTGAAAGAGCGCTTTCTTACCATGATGAGACGCTGCCACAAGAGTCCGGTAAAGTAGCTCACTTCTGTTCTATGTGTGGTCCTAAGTTCTGCTCAATGAAAATCACTCAAGACGTTAGGGATTATGCCAAAGAGCTTGAAGCACGAGGTATTGACCCGAACAACGTAGGTGACGCCATCGAAATTAAAATGATCGATGTTGAAGCTGAAATGAAAGCGAAATCGGAAGAGTTCAAAAGCAGTGGCTCTGAGATATATCACAAAGCTATCTAGTCCAGTTCACACCATTTGCTAACGCAAATGGTGTTTTTTTTTAGGGTATCTCATGTCAGAACTTGGTAAAAAACCGCGTGTGGCTATCGTCGGGTTTGGTTTAATTGGTCGGATCGCTGCGTTAGAGCTAATGGATCGCTATGACATCACAGTCTTTGAGAAAGACCGACAAGATGCACAGACCGGCGCGGGTATGTTAGCTGCGGCAATGTTAGCACCATTGGCCGAGTCGGTTATCTGTTCACAAGTATTGGCACAGCAAGGGCTAGAAGCGATTGCGATGTGGCCAAAGCTATTGGCAAAACTTGATGCAGACGTGTTCTTTCAGCAGGCAGGGAGTTTGATTGTCGCTCACCAACAAGATCGCGGAGATTTAAGAAGTTTTGAACAACGTTTGAAACCGCTTGATGGCCATCACCCACTCAGTGCAGATCGACGAATGATTGCTGAGCTAGAACCCGATCTGAGTGGCCGTTTTACACATGGTTTATATCTACCCTGTGAAGGACAGCTTGATAACTTGGGTTTTTTTAAAGCCAGCTATGACACCTTGAAACGCCGCGGTGTGCAGTTTAACTATGGTTGTGAAGCGGTTGTTGCTAATGGCTGTGTCGATAATCAAGCTTACGACTGGATTATTGATAGCAGAGGCGTTGGAGCGAAAGTGGACAATGCCCAATTGCGTGGTGTGCGTGGGGAAGTGGCGCGCATCTATGCGCCCGAAGTCTCTTTGCAACGCCCAGTTAGATTAATGCATCCAAGATACCCTATTTATATTGCGCCTAAACCAAATCACCAATTTGTTATCGGTGCAACTGAAATTGAATCTCAAGACGATGCAGATATTACCGTACGTTCAACATTAGAGTTACTGTCAGCTGCTTACACGGTTCATTGCGGGTTTGCCGAAGGTCGGGTATTGTCCTTGAACGCTGGGCTGCGTCCCGCTTTTGTTGATAACCATCCGCGTATTGAGAAAAAAGACAACGTGATTGCAATCAATGGATTATATAGGCATGGCTATCTGCTCGCGCCGGTTGTCGTCCAGCAAGCACTTTGTGAGGGTCTATTATGAATTTAATTTACAATGGTGAAGACATCCAAGTGGATGCCCATTTATCATTACAGCAAATCATCACTAGCAAAGGGGCTAAACCGCCATTTGCAGTTGCCCTGAATGGGCAATTTGTGCCTGCGGGGCGCTTGCCTGAAACCAAGCCTGAGAATGGGGATAGCGTCGAAGTGTTGTCTCCAATTCAAGGGGGTTAAATGGATAAGCTGACAATTTACGGCGAACGTTTTGATAGTCGATTGCTTATTGGCTCCGCCCTTTATCCATCTCCACAGATCATGCAAGATGCCATTCAAAGCTCTGGGGCTGATATTGTAACGGTGTCATTACGTCGCCAAAACTCAGTTGCCGCAGGTGAAGACTTTTGGCAATTGATTAAAGACACCGGTTTGCGCGTGCTGCCAAACACTGCGGGGTGCCATAGTGTCAAGGAAGTTGTGACGCTGGCACATATGTGCCGTGAAGTTTTTCAAACGGACTGGATAAAGCTGGAATTGATCGGTGATGAATATAATTTACAGCCTGATCCAATTGGTTTATTAGAGGCGACAGACATTTTATTGAAAGACGGGTTTAAGGTGCTCCCTTATTGCACCGATGACCTTGTACTCTGTCAGCGTTTAGCTGACCTTGGCTGCGAAGTGTTGATGCCATGGGGCGCGCCAATTGGCACTGGTAAAGGTCTTATCAATCCATATAACTTGAAAACGATTAGAGAACGATTACCCGAACAAACCTTGATAGTGGATGCTGGGCTGGGATTGCCTTCTCATGCTTGTCAGGCGCTAGAGTTAGGTTATGATGCCGTTCTGCTAAATAGTGCAGTAGCAGGTGCTGGTGATCCAGTGACGATGGCAAGTGCGTTTGCGCATGCGGTAACCGCGGGGCGAATGGGTTATAAGGCACAAGCGATGTCGGAAAAAGACGTTGCAGCACCATCCACCCCAACTATGGGCATGCCTTTTTGGCATCAGAATTAAAATTTTTAGGAGTCTATGTGTCTAACGTTGTTTGGAGTATTGCCGGATCTGACTCTGGTGGCGGTGCGGGTATTCAAGCTGATTTAAAAGCGATGCAAAGCTTTGGTGTACATGCTTGTACTGCAATCACGGCTTTAACTGCGCAAAATAGTCTAGGTGTAGAGGCCATTAATGCGGTATCTACAGAGATAATAGAATCTCAATTATTGGCATTAGAGGCTGATATGCGAGCCGCAGTAATCAAAATTGGCATGCTTGCTAATGTGCAACAGATCCAATTAGTCGCTGAACATATTGCGCGATACAAAAGCCATTGGGATACGGCTCCCCTTGTTGTGTATGATCCTGTGGCCATTGCGACCAGTGGCGACGCTTTAACCGAAGAAGATACTGTTGACGCGATAAAAACACACTTGTTGCCGCTCGTGGATGTGATCACCCCGAATACCCATGAAACGCAAATACTCACCGGTGTATATTTAATCGGCCCTGATGCAGTAAAAGAAGCTGGGCAAAAATTACGTTCATTCGGTGCTAAGTCGATAGTCATAAAGGGGGGACATTGGGACTATCCAAAAGGCTATTGCATTGACTATTGTTGGCATGACGATGAAGAGTATTGGCTCGGTAATGAAGCGATTAACACACCGCATTCTCATGGTACGGGCTGTAGCTTGTCTTCGGTGATTGCTGCCTGCTTGTCTAAAGGTTATCCGTTAAAAGATGCCTTTATTTTGGGTAAAGCCTACATCAATAAGGGATTAAAAACTGCGGTTCGTTTTGGTGAAGGGATTGGCCCTGTTGCACATACCGCATTTCCTCACCAGCTAGAAGACTACCCACAAGTCATTGAGGCTGGCAGCTGGTTGGGTGATGAACTCGATTTCATGGTACCTGACGATTACAACTACGCCGCTGGGTTTGCACCCATCGAAGGTGATTTAGGGTTATATGCGGTTGTCGATTCAGTAGCGTGGGTAGAGCTGTGCTTAAAAAGTGGGGTGAAAACCGTGCAGCTGAGAGTGAAAGATGCTGCTTCACCGACATTAGAGCAAGACATTGAAAAAGCGGTTTTACTGGGTAAACAATATGAAGGCCGAGTGTTTATCAACGACCACTGGCAATTAGCTATTAAACACGGTGCGTATGGTGTGCATTTGGGCCAAGAAGATTTGAATGTGGCTGATTTGAACGCCATTCAAAAAGCGGGTCTTCGCTTAGGCCTATCGACACATGGCTTTTACGAAATGCTACGTGCCCATAATTATCGCCCAAGTTATTTGGCTTTCGGAGCGATTTATCCGACAACGACCAAAGACATGACGGGGCAAATTCAAGGGTTAGAAAAGTTGAAACACTTTGTGCCTCTCATGAAAACTCAGTATCCAACAGTGGCGATTGGTGGGATTGATTTGTCGCGCGCCAATGAAGTGGCACAAACAGGAGTGGGTAGCGTAGCCGTCGTTCGCGCGATAACAGAAGCTGCGTCTCCAGAGCAAGCCATCATTGAACTCAAGCAGGCTATTGGCGAACAATGAACAAAGAGCTAAGCGATAGAGAGCGGCTAAGATACAGTCGCCACTTATTGTTGGACAAAGTGTCAGAAGCAGGCCAGAAACAGCTTAAAGCCGCCCACGTTGCGGTCATTGGTTGCGGAGGGCTGGGGAGCCCAGTGTTATTCTATTTGGCGGCAAGTGGTGTTGGCAAATTATCATTTTTTGATGATGATAAAGTCGAGCTTTCGAACTTACAACGACAGATTCTGTATAAAGTGAACCACCTTGGACAAGAGAAAAGTAATGCCGCAAAAAAGGTACTCGCGAGTCTTAACAACGACATTGAACTAGCGCCTAATAGCGTGAGGTTGAACACTGAGAATATCGATGCGATGCTGTCTGATGTGCAGTGGGTTGTTGACTGCAGTGACAACTTCACAACCCGCTATTTGATCAATCAATATTGCTATCAAAATCGAAAAGTATTGATCTCTGGTGCTGCACAAGGGACCCAAGGCCAGTTTGGTTTTTTTGACTACCGAGAGCAAGGTGCCTGCTATGCGTGCTTGTTTCCAGAGGCATCACAAAGTACAGAAGTTTTGAATTGTCAAAATGCAGGGGTTATGAGCCCGCTACTGGGCATTGTTGGCTCTATGCAGGCCCAAGCTGTTTGTAATGGTATTTTAGGGTTAGCGCAAGGGGAAAACTTTTTTGTGACAATTGATGCGCTCACTTTATCTCAAAGGCGTTTTCAACTGACTAAAGATCCAAGCTGTTCGGTGTGTAGTGAATAGAATTAAAAAGGGCCCCTAAGGGCCCTTTTAATTGGCAATACTATTTTGCGATGGTCGCAAAAGGCGTTCCCATTCTTGTGACTGTTTCAGGCTGTTGGTCTGCTAAAAAGTCTGCTTTATCAGCACCCCAAGCTAAGATGACTGTTGAACCTAGCTTGAAACGACCCATTTCGTCGCCTTTTTTCAGTTTGATGGCATTGTCACCGTCTGCTGGGTAATTCCAGGTAAAAATGTCTTTACCTGCTGGTGGTGTCACTGTACCTGCCCAGATGGTCTCTATGCTTGCTACGATCGTTGCGCCCACTAAAACCATAGAAAGAGGGCCTATATCAGTATCAAAAATAGCAACTACACGTTCATTGCGAGCAAACAGGTTAGGGACATTTTGTGCAGTGAGAGGGTTGACTGAAAATAAATCACCCGGCACATAAATCATTTTTCTAAGTACACCGTCAACAGGCATATGGATACGATGATAGTCTTTTGGTGCAAGGTAGATGGTTGCAAACTTACCACCAAGATAAGGTGCAACATCTTGTTCGCTGCCACCAAGCAGTGTTTGTAAGCTGTAGTCATGCCCCTTGGCTTGGATGATTTGTCCGTCGACCACGTCACCAAGTTGACTGATGGCACCGTCTACAGGGTGAGCTAAAATATGTTCTTCATTTGCTAACGGGCGTATCCCTGGTTTTAGCGGGCGAGTGAAAAACTCATTAAAGGTTTTATAATGCGCGGGATCTTCATACAGTGCTTCGCTCATATCAATCTTATATTGCTTGATAAACAGCTTAATCAACTGAGTGGTTAAGGCACCCGCTTGTGCAGCCGCCAGCTTACCAACCAAACGTGAAACAGCATGTTTAGGGAGCGCATATTGCAATGCAATTTTGATTTTATCCAAGTTCACATTATTTTCCTGAGTTGTATGTGCCAAGCGTTTAAGTGAGGTCGCTTGGCTTATTTAATCGTAATTATCTAAAACCGGTAAAGAATAGTATCAAACTCTGGGCGCACGCGCACCTGCGCGGCCATCAGCCATAGATTCTAAAATTCGATGATAGCTATCAAAGCGCAGCTCACTTATTTTACCTTCTTCAACCGCTTCTAAAATTAAGCAGCCGGGATCATTTAAATGTTTGCAGTCTCTGAATCGGCAACCACCAATAAACTCTCGAAATTCTTTAAAGCACCAAGTTACGCGTTCCACTTCTAAGTGCCAGAGTCCAAATTCACGGATCCCTGGGCTATCAATCAGGTTGCCACCTGTTGGCAAGTGATGGAGCTTAGAAACCGTTGTCGTGTGTTGCCCAAGGCCGCTGTTTTCAGATACTTCCTGCGTTAATATGCCAGCATCTGGCAGTACAGTATTAACGAGGGTTGATTTTCCTACCCCTGATTGACCAACAAAGATATTGTTTTTGTCGACTAAGAGGGTTTTCAGAGCTTCAATACCTTCACTTGACTTATTACTGACAAGCAAGACTTGATAACCGAGATCACGATAAATATCGAGAACGTCATTGACGTACTCTAACCCTTCTTCATCGAGCAAATCGATTTTATTCAGGATAAGGATGGGCTCGATACCCATGTCTTCGCATGCGACTAGATATCTATCAATAATTTGCGGGGTGAATTCAGGCACAACGGCAGAAACCATCAAGATCTGATCGATATTTGCCGCGACAACTTTGACGCCATCGTAGAAGTCTGGGCGAGTTAGCTGGGAGCGACGCTCTTCTACCGCTTCAACAACGCCAGCGAGGTCACCTTCACTTACTTTAGCACGGCGAAATATCACATTGTCGCCACAGACTAAGCTGCCGGCGGTTCGTCGTATATTACAGCGTAAAACTTCGCCGTCTTGGGTTTCGATGTCAGCATGCTGACCAAAGCGACTAACTACAGTCGCATTTTCTGTCGGGCCTAAGTTGTCCGATTGCCATTGCAATTCAGGGCTTTCATTGTGTTTGGCTTTAGCCAAACGCTTTTGTTGGTTGGCCTTAATCCTACGGGATTGGCCATGACTGAGTTTTTTACGTTTTGCCATATCAATAAACTCACGAGACGAATTATTGCGAATGATTGGTGTATAAGCCATTCATAGGCTATAACTCAATAAAATTGCCCCGCTTTGTAAAAAAAAGCTTTTGGTCGAGTGATGAAGCTAATATGATATATCTAATTGCATTGGATCTAAAGGAAAGTACCGCTAAGGTAGTGTATGTCTTTTCATGAATCAAACTTGGTATGGCTCGACCTAGAGATGACAGGGCTAGAACCTAAAACAGATAAAATACTCGAAATCGCGACCGTGATCACCGATGTTGATCTCAATGTGTTGGCGGAAGGCCCTGTAATAGCTATCCATCAGAGTGATGAGTTGCTGGACAATATGGATGAATGGTGTACAAACCAACATGGTCGTTCTGGTCTAACTGCGCGATGTAAAGCAAGCTCTTTTGATGAAGAGCATGCAGTTAAAGAAACGCTCGATTTCTTAAAACAATGGGTCCCTCCGGGTAAATCCCCCATGTGTGGTAACTCAATTGGTCAAGACCGCCGCTTTTTACACAAGTATATGCCTGAATTAGAAGCCTACTTTCATTACCGCAACTTAGATGTAAGTACGATAAAAGAACTGGCGCGACGTTGGAGACCTGAACTTTTGAATGATATTCAAAAGAAAAGCTCTCATTTGGCGTTAGATGATATCAAAGATTCCATTATGGAATTGAAGGTGTATCAGCAAAAATTCTTCAAAATTTAAAAAAAGTACTTGCAAAGCTTTTCGTATCTTGTAGAATCCTGCCCCGCTTGAAAGGACAAGCTCAGTTGCTATTGAGCGAGTTGCTAAGCGGGCATAAAGTAGCACTAGCTCGGCTGCTAAAACGTTAGACGCGACCTGTCGTGCTCCAGCGGAAAAATTAGAGCAACCTATGAAGCGGCACTAGCTCAGCTGGTAGAGCGCGACCTTGCCAAGGTCGAGGTCACGAGTTCGAACCTCGTGTGCCGCTCCAAACTTTCAGTTTTATTCAACTGATAAAATAATGAATAAACCTATGAAGCGGCACTAGCTCAGCTGCTAAAACGTTAGACGCGACCCGTCGCGCTCCAGCGGAAAAATTAGAGCAACCTATGAAGCGGCACTAGCTCAGCTGGTAGAGCGCGACCTTGCCAAGGTCGAGGTCACGAGTTCGAACCTCGTGTGCCGCTCCAATCTTTCTTTCCTAAAATTTCCTTATATCAATTCTTTATAACTATTTTCTCTATTAATCCTGAATTATCGCATAAAAGCATTGCTTATTTTTAGCACTATGCGTAAAATACGCGCTCTTTCGGCCATATTAGTCGTTCCTTGCCTTAACCCGGCCGGCCGAAACGGGACAAGGCTATACTAACCGTAAGGAATATCCATGCGTCATTACGAAATCGTATTCATGGTTCACCCAGACCAAAGTGAGCAAGTTCCAGGTATGATCGAGCGTTATACTGGTTCTATCACTGAAGCTGGCGGTACTATCCACCGTTTAGAAGACTGGGGCCGTCGTCAACTGGCTTACCCAATCGAAAAGCTTCACAAAGCACACTATGTTCTTTTGAACGTTGAAGCGCCAACTGAAGTAATCAACGAGCTTGAAACTTCTTTCCGCTACAACGATGCAGTGCTACGTAACCTAGTTATGCGTACTAAGAACGCTGTAACTGAAGCTTCTCCTCTTGCGAAAGAAGAGAAAAAAGAAGCAGCATCTGCTTAATCGTTATTGATTCGGATTTGACTCACCTTTAGAGGTTATGGTGCAAACTCAAACAGACCTGTATACAAATCAATTTGTTTTGTCTGGGGTTGTTTGTAAAACACCGAAATATAGTCAAAGTCCAGCTGGGATCGCGCATTGTATTTTTGTTTTAGAGCACAAATCAATGCAAGTAGAAGCCGACCTAAATCGTAACAGCTATGTTCGTATTCAGGTGGTTGCCAGCGGAGACAAATTCCGAACTCAACTAGAGCATTTATACGTTGGGCAAGGGTTACAAGTACGCGGTTTTTTAAATCGTCACGAAAGCCGAAATGGTTTGAGTCAACTTGTACTTCACGCACAACATATTGAAAGAATTAATTGAGGAAATTACTCATGGCACGTTATTTCAGACGTCGTAAGTTCTGCCGTTTTAAAGCAGAAGGCGTACAACAAATCGATTACAAAGATCTAGCTACTCTTAAAAACTATGTAACTGAAAGTGGCAAAATCGTACCTAGCCGTATCACAGGTACAAGCGCTAAGTACCAGCGTCAGCTAGCAGCAGCTATCAAGCGTGCTCGCTACCTAGCCCTTCTTCCGTACACTGACTTACATAAGTAAGCCGGCTGATTAATAGTTTTTAAAAGGTGTAGAGACATGCAAGTTATTCTACTAGACAAGATCGCTAACCTAGGTAACCTAGGTGACCAGGTTTCTGTAAAATCTGGCTTCGCACGTAACTTCTTATTCCCTAAGGGTAAAGCAGTTCCTGCAAACAAAGCTAACATCGAAACTTTCGAAGCTCGCCGTGCTGAGCTTGAAGCAAAAATCGCAGAAGAGCTAGTAGCTTCTCAAGCGCGTGCTGAAAAACTTGAAGCACTGGCTGAAGTTACTCTAGTTTCTAAAGCGGGTGACGAAGGTAAGCTATTCGGCTCTATCGGTACTCGTGATATCGCTGAAGCGATTTCTGCTGTTGGTGTTGAAGTAGCTAAAGCTGAAGTTCGCCTACCTCTAGGTACTATCCGTGAGACTGGTGAATTCGACGTAGCTATTCAAGTTCACTCTGACGTAACGGCAACTATCAAAGTTATCGTTATCGCAGAAGCTTAATTTATTAAGCATAAACCGCACACCCTGTGTGCGGTTTTATTCTCTCCCCTGAAAAATAACAACGACATAAATTTTCAGTGTAATAAATCGGTTTTTATCACGGTTGCTCACGGAAGATTCATCACACAAGTTGGAAAATTAATCTAAATCACAAAACCGGAAACCCAACCGTTTTATATTTTAGATGTATTTATATTCAAGTAATCACTTGTAATAGCGTACCCATTTTATATAAGTTTTATTTGTGATAATTTAGTTAACTCTTTTGTACTAGGTACTTTTTTTTGCTGTCTAATTATCATACAGTGTTATTTGTAGGTGATGACAGCGTTATCATTTAGATTAGGAGAACAATGTTTAATAATCGTTTTATGCGTGGATTCACATTGATTGAGGTTTTAATGGTTGTGGCTCTAGTTGCTATTCTTGCGAGTATTGCACTACCAAATTATATGGAATATCTACGCAAGGGAAACCGATCTGATGTTCAGCAGCTGATGTATCAGGAGGCAGCTATCCTTGAGCGTATTTACTCTAGAAATGGTGGCTATCCGGATGAACACAAGCCGGCGCAAAAATCGACTTATTACACATTGGGTTATATCCCGCGAAATAAACCTGACGGGGCTGCGGGAGATTATAGAAATTTAGGATTTGAGATAACCGCCACACCAAATGCTAATTCAAATCAGGCGTCAGATGTGTGTGGGGTACTCACTATAAATGAACAGAGCGAAGAATCATCTCAGGGGCAAAGTAATGAATGTTGGTAAGTCTAAAGAGCAAGGCGTTACACTGATTGAGTTATTGATATGTGTTGCGTTGGTTGCGGTGCTGGCAAGTTTGGCAATGCCCTCTGTGATCACCTACATTAAACAAGATAGGGTCGACTCAAATGTTCATCAGCTCAGTAGTGTATATCAATATGCACGCAGCGAAGCGGTAAAAAGAGAACAAACGGTAAAATTGGTAAAAGAGAATTCTAATTGGCTTGTAAAAACGGTGGTTAGCGGGCAGGAAACCACTTTACGTACATTTACAATTGAACACCAATCTATCCATGTCGATCTGGTCGATCGTGAGGTAAGATCTACCGGTGAGTTAAATTTAATGAGTAACATATTGGTGAGTGACAATGATTCCAGTACACGGGATTATAGACTATGTATTTTGCGCAGCGGTCAAAGCTGGGTAAGTGAGGCCGCAGAAAATTGCGCATAGTAAAGGGGTTTTCACTGATTGAAGTGATGGTGTCGATTGTTATCGCTGGCGTTGCGTTATTGGGCTTGGCGGGGGCGCAATTGAAGTCGCTGCAATTTGCTAATAATAGTTTCTATTACACCATCGCATTGGTGAATGGCCAAAATGCGATTGAGCGCATGTGGAATGAGCTATGCCATTTTGAGCATACCAATCGATACCTGCTATTGAAAGAAAACCCTAGAGTGGCCAATCTACAGCCCAAAGATACGCGTTTTAAGTTAAAAATACAGCCAGATAAATACAATGACAAAGACTTTACACCACTTATTTCAGAGCGACGAGATGTGAAATTTGAGGTGAGCTGGCATGACAGCCGTGTAAGTGACAACCGTGCTTTAAACCAAATTACTTTAGTAGCAAGTTATGTATATGTCCCACTTCCAGAATCAGGTGAATGCGTTCACAATATACCGTAAAACAGGTGGCTATACCTTAATTGAGCTCCTTGTTGCGATGGCGGCAGGGTTGTTTTTATTGTCTGGCGTAGCGATGTCTTACACTGCAATTAAAAGTACGGTCGTGGCAAGTAAAGAGCTGTCACATGCACAAGAGGTTGTACGCTATACCAGCCAAACCATGACGCGAAGCTTAAAACAAACAAGCAAGTTACCTGAAGTGATAAACGAAAAATCAGTTTTGCGTGTTCATCAACAGGCAGGGTTATTAGCCTGTGATGGCAGTATTCCCACCGTGGAGTATTGGGAGACGTATACTTTAACGAATGGGTATCTAACTTGTGATATTGGTAATGGGCAGGTGCAATTGTTACGTGGGTTACAGGCGCTGACATTTGATAACTCAGGGATCTTGATCAGTATTTTTGTGACTCCGGATAACTTACCAAAGCAATTTGACGGCAAGATTCAAATTGATATTGCGGCAAGTCGCTTAGTGCTTGAGAAAGCCATGTGGCGAAAGCCAATCTAGGGCGGATATGCTATGACGAGTTCTGTACGACAATCAGGTTTTACTCTTGTTAAAGTCATGCTGTTGAGCACGATGGCGAGTGTCGTGGTATTTACGTCAATGAAAGATACATTGGTGCAAGAGCGCCTTAGTGGCAACTTTCAAAAGGACCTTAACTCGCGATTGCAAGCCGAGAAAGGGGTGTTTGCCAGTGCGGATGAACTCAATGATTACGTGAATGCCAATTCGGGCGTTACTGCGGATCAGCTACTTTTAGCGAAACCCGGACTCACCCATGGTTCACATTTTGATGGGCAATATGCAACCCAGCACTCGAAGGTCACAAATGCAGATGGCACAACGAGTATAGAAATCGCGAGTCTTGGTCAAAAATATGGGCTGGATGCATCCAATAATATGGTCGCGGTGTTCAAGTATACTGAGGCTGTTTACGAACCGACCTTCAAAAATGCAGTGACAGGCTGTAAAGGCGTTAACCTCTCTGGGAGCGGTCTGGTGGACAGCTATGATTCTAGAAATGGCACTTATGAGCAGACAAGAGCCAGCAATGGTGATGTGAATACCGTAATTGGTGATGCGGATGTTGTGCTGTCTGGGCATTCGCCAATAGAAGGTGATGTTAAAGCATCGGGTATTTTATATCTCAAAGGCTCCTCGCCAGTTATTGGTAACGTGCAATCAAATACGGGTATTGATATTTCCTACGGTGGCGGGCTACGGGTTAAGGGGAATGTGTTAACTCAGGGCTTTGTAATACATCGCGGCGGTGATATTTCTGGGGTTATGCGTGCCAACGGTAATGTTGAAATGCTGTGGGGTGCCGATATTTTGAATGAACAGAAAGAGACGCTCGACATTCAATATGGTGGTACAGGTAAATTTGAACTCGCGGCCGAGCACTCACAAGGTGGGGTTAATTATTCGGCTGCAAAGTTTAATGTGAATCCCAATGTTGAAGCTGTGAGAGTATACGACCCTAATTCGCCTGATTACGACCCTGCAAATCCAGACAAGGAATGCGACCCGCTAGCACTGCCAGCTAATATGCCTAATGTTATTGATAAGAATAATAATTACAAAGACTTTACGGTCGGTGCCCAGCAGGAATTTAAGTTTACGCCGCTTTCTGGTGAATTTACGCAAGGCCAAGGTGACGTACCAGCGTTAAAATCAACAAACATCTACTTATTCGATACCAATAAACAAAATCATGGCAGATCCAATAAAAAAGATACCGAATATGCGTTTGGTATGAAGAACGTTAATATTGGCAGTGATGGTGTTGTGAATATTGACGGGGGGATTACTGGCGGTGACGTTATCTGGCTGATTGATGGCGATTTTACTATGGGTGGAAATAGCCGCCTCAACATTAAGGACAAGTCCAGCTTAACCATCTTTGTGACTGGCAAAGTCAACTTAGGTGCCAGTGCGCAGGTTGTTACAGAAAAACCTGGGATCACAGACAGTGGTTGGGGAACATTTAGCATCTTTTCTTCATATCGCGCAGATCCTAATGATCCGAGCCAGAGAAATAAACCCGGCGTTAAGGTGAGTGGGACGTCTTCATTGTATGCCGTGATTTATGCGCCGATGACCTCCATTTCAATGACGGGCAGCGGACAGTTTTTTGGTACTGTACGCGGGGCGACTATTGAAGCACATGGTGGCAGTGGGGTGCATTTTGATGAGGCACTCAAAGATTTAAAAATAGGCAGTGGTGGCACAGTAAAAACCCCCGCAAAGCTTGTTTTTGACGGTTGGCGATACAAGCACCCAGAAGAGTTCAGCGATACAGACAATAATGAGGTGAGTAAGACAAGATAAAGTCCGCAGCTCTTAATATCATGTTGCTTGCATACACCCTATCAAACTTGACTATTTCTTTTACAAAAAATTATCTACACCCCTTTTAAACCTTTTTAGTGGCCTTTGCGTCTAAATAACTAAATAAAAACAATGCAAAGGCGAGTTAGTATTCGACTTAGCTAATAAAAAGCGACTACATTAGATTTTGATTTTATTTGAGTATGACTTTTTTCTTGGAGAGATGTGTCACCATCTTTGCCTTGGTGTAAAGGAATTTAATTATGTTAGTTGATGCACAAGGCGCATTTGCAAACGACACACTTGATGAGCTGGTACTACGGACCCAGCAAGGGGATCAAGTTGCTTTTGCTGCGCTGTATGAACAGTGTCATCGGCGAGTATATGCACTGTGTTTAAGACTACTTGCCGATCAAGCACATGCAGAAGACGCTTGCCAAGAGGTATTTGTACAGCTGTGGCATAAGATGTCGCAATTTAATGGACAGTCAAAATTTACCACTTGGCTGCACAGTGTGACGTCCAATATTGCAATTAGTTATCTTCGTAAGCAAAAGAATTGGTTGAACAAGGTTGTGAGTTTTGAATGCAGCGGCATGGATGAGGCGAGTATCTCATTGTGTGGAGACTTAGATGGTTTGGACAAATTAATTTTAAAGTTACCCGAGCGGGCACGCTTGGTATTTGTTCTCCATGCAGTAGAAGGGTATCGACACGAAGAAATTGCATCCATGCTGGGCATGGCCGTGGGGTCAAGCAAATCTCAGTATCACAGAGCAAGAAAGCTGTTACAGGAGTGGTATGAAAATGACTAAACCAAACTTTGATGAGTTTTTGGCAAAAAGCTTAGAGGAAAGGGACAACCCTGAACACATGCCTAAGCCTCAAAAGCCGCTGTGGTCTGGCATAGAAAAGGCCATTAATACAGCCTCCTCTGTAGGTACATCGCCAGTTAATCAGCATAACCGTGCGAATGTATGGCGTCAGGTGAGTGCTATTGCAGCTTCGACATTGGTAGGTATGTGTGTGGTCTATTTTAGTATGAAGCCTGTAGAGCAAAGCTCAGTGATGCAGATGAGTAATTACTTTGAGCAGCAAAAACAAACTTTGTTAGTGCAATATGGCTCTCTGCCAGCTCTAACAAATGATTGGCAAGTGCAGTTACAAGAGCTGGAACAAGCCGAGCAAGCGATTAAAACCGCACTAGAGAATGACCCTGAAAATGCAGCATTGTTACAAATGCTCGCGCAGGTTTACCAACAACAATTAGATTTAATTAACCGAGTTCACCAACCCCGTTGGCAGCAGATTTAGGAGACGTAGGATGAAAGCAAGCATATTGAGCCCAGTAGTACTGAGTTTGGCACTGTTGCCAACCTTGGTACTAGCGGGAGATAAAATTGATCAAGAAATCGATATTCCAAAGGATGGTAAAGTTTTTATCGAGAACCAACGTGGTAATGTTGTGATTAAAACGTGGGATCAAGCCAAATTTAAAGTGCAAGGTGAGCTTGACGATGCAGCCAAGGGGTATGAGCTGGTAAATAAAGGGAATAAAACAGTTTTCACTGTTGAAATGCCCTCTCGAGTCAAAGGTTGGGGTCGCCAGCATGAGGGCTCTGAATTAACTATATTTATGCCTAAGCAGAGTGAACTTGTCTTTGAAGGCGTTCAGGTAGATGTAGAGGCTTCTCAGTTGCTCGCAGGAGCGTTCATTAAAACCGTTAATGGTGACATTAAGGCAAGCCAGATAGATGGCAAAGTGAGACTAGAAACGGTTAACGGTGATATTGATGGCACCGACTTAAGTGGGCGCGTGCGCTATGAAACGGTTAATGGCGACATAGAGGATATGAACTCTGCTGGTAAGCTGCGCTTCACTGCCGTGAATGGCTCTATCGAAAGTAAAACTTCAGCTCAGGAGGTCCGTCTAGAAAATGTGAATGGTGAAGTTCAATTTGATATTGCTGCACTGCAAGAGCTGCGACTCAACACGGTTAATGGAGAAATAGAAGTTCGCACCAAGAAATTGCTACCTGGGGCGAGACTGAACCTTGAGTCTGTTAGCGGTGATGTCGATTTATACTTTCCGAGTGACATTTCGGCGCGCTTTGATATTGATGCTCATGCAGGCGGAAAAATTATCAATGAATTAAGCAATGACAAAGTGAAAAAAGCTAAGTATGGACCGTCACGTGAGCTGGAGTTCAATGTTGCGGGTGGTGATGCGGATATTGAGATTGATACGGTCAGCGGTCGTATAACTTTGAAAAAGAATTAGAATTAAGCAACAGCTCGAATAATCGGGCTGTTGCTTTTCTTAGTTTAAAGCTTGTCACTCAAACAGCATTCAGTTTTTTTTGATTTAGGGTTACAATAACAAATCCACTCATTTGTTTTTGTCGTAATATGGCCAAACCTGATCAACAAGTCGATACACTAAAAGTTCCTCCACATTCAATCGAAGCAGAACAGTCTGTCTTAGGTGGTTTAATGCTCGATAACCAAGCATTTGACCGTGTTGCTGAACTGGTGGTTGCTCAAGACTTTTACACCCGTACACATAAGCTGATTTTTGAGGCCATGACTAAACTCGTTGAGCTTGGTCAACCAATCGATCTGATCACGATTTCTGAAAACCTAGAAAAAAATAACCAGCTGGACTCTATAGGTGGCTTCGCGTATTTGGCTGAGATAGCAAAAAATACGCCCAGTGCTGCAAACATTGATGCCTACGCAAGTATCGTGCGTGAAAGGGCGGTAGTAAGAGAGATGATCTCTGTTGCCAATGAAATCGCTGAAGCGGGTTTTAACCCTGAAGGACGCACCAGTCATGATTTGTTAGATTTGGCTGAGAGTAAAGTGTTTAAAATTGCAGAACAGCGCAGTAAAAGCACTGAAGGTCCGCAAAATATTCACAGCATTTTGGAAAAAACCATTGATAAAATTGAAGAGCTTTATCAGTCTCCGCAAGATGGTGTGACTGGGGTGAGTTCGGGTTATTCAGACTTAGATAAAATGACGGCGGGCTTGCAGCCTTCGGATCTCATAATCGTTGCCGCGCGTCCTTCAATGGGTAAAACAACGTTTGCTATGAACTTGGCAGAGCATGCGGCGATGACACAAGACAAGCCTGTACTCATTTACTCACTAGAGATGCCCTCGGAACAGATTATGATGAGGATGTTGGCGTCTTTGGGTCGTATCAACCAAACCAAAGTGAGAACAGGTCAATTGGATGATGATGATTGGGCAAGGCTTTCATCGACTATGGGTTTATTGATGGAGAAAGGGCAGATGTATATTGATGATGCATCAGGCCTAACGCCCACAGATGTGCGCTCGAGAGCGCGCCGTATTGCGCGAGACCACGGTGGTATTAGTATGATCATGGTCGACTACCTACAGCTCATGCGAGTGCCAAGTCTATCGGACAACCGTACTTTAGAAATTGCGGAAATATCTCGTTCATTGAAAGCCCTTGCAAAAGAACTTGAGTGTCCCGTTATCGCATTGTCCCAGCTAAACCGTACGCTAGAGCAACGTGCCGATAAACGACCGGTAAACTCTGACTTGAGGGAATCAGGCTCAATCGAGCAGGATGCCGATTTGATCATGTTCATTTATCGAGACGAAGTATACAACGACGATACCCCCGACAAGGGCACCGCAGAAATAATTATAGGTAAACAGCGTAACGGTCCAATTGGTAAGGTGAGGTTAACCTTCCAAGGTCAATACTCTCGTTTTGACAACTACGCTGGGCCTGCACTGGATGACGAGTATTAAGCCCAAATAAATAAGGGTACCTAAAAATGCGTTTAGCAACAGCCGAAATTGATATTAATGCGCTGAGGCACAACTTGGCCATCGTGAAAGAAATGGCACCAAGTGCAAAAGTAATGGCTGTGCTTAAAGCCAATGCTTATGGCCATGGCTTAGTCAAAATTGCGCAGTGTTTAGAGGGCGCTGACGCATTTGCGGTAGCGCGTATTGATGAGGCGTTAGCGTTACGTGCTGGCGGGTTAACTAAGCCTATTATTTTGCTTGAAGGTTTCTTCGCACCCAGTGATTTACCCATTTTATTAGCCAACAACTTTGAAACGGTCGTGCACGATGAAAACCAACTGGCAGCGATTGAAGCGTGTCAGCTGGATGCGCCAATATCAGTGTGGTTGAAAATTGATACGGGAATGCATCGACTGGGTATTGAGCCACACCAATTTGAACAATTTTACGCACGGCTAAAACAATCGCCGAATGTAAAAGCTGATACAAAGTTAATGACGCATTTTCCCTGTGCTGATGACCTTAATAATGACTTCACTACGCAGCAAATAGCTGCGTTTACGGCACTGGTTAAAGAGCGAGATGAGGCCCTATGCCTCGCCAACTCTGCCGGTATTATTGGCTGGCCAGATGCCCATTTTGATTGGGTTCGATCTGGGCTGATGCTATATGGTGTGTCACCTATGCTCAATTGCACAGGGGTTGATCATGCACTCAAACCTGTGATGCGTTTAAAAACACGTGTCATAGCGATTAAACATGTCGTGTGCGGTGACCGCATTGGCTATGGTGGCAGATGGACCTGTGAGAAAGACACAACACTTGCTGTGGTCGCTATGGGTTACGGTGATGGCTATCCGCGTCATGCGAAAGAGGGAACCCCAGTGGTCATCAAAGGCCAGCGATATGGTATTGTGGGCAGTATTTCAATGGATATGATCAGCGTTGATATTGGCTGTGATAGTGACCAAATTAGGGTGGGCGATGAGGTTGAAATGTGGGGGCCCAACTTGCCAGTCGAAGAAATTGCAGACTGTGCAGATACGATCCCTTACGAGCTTTTGTGTAATATCACGCCGCGTGTAAGTTATGACTATCTGTCTGATTAGCACTAGGGGCAAGTTACTCTAGTAGTTGCCCTTGCATTGTTGCCACAACTCTACGAGGTCCGCCATGATCTCGATGTTCACCCAGGTAGATACCTTGCCATGTGCCCAGCTTAAGCGTGCCTTGGTAGATTGGAATGGTTACCTCACAGCCGAGTGTACTGGATTTGATATGTGCTGGCATATCATCGTCACCTTCATAATCATGTTGGTAATAATGCTGGTTTTGAGGGACAAAGTGATTGAAATGACTTTCCATATCCATTCTCACCGTAGGATCCGCATTCTCATTGATTGTGAGACTCGCAGAGGTATGTTGAATGAATAAGTGCAATAGCCCTACTTTGTAATAGCTTAGCTGCGGGAGGTACGTAAGTAACTCATCATCAATTAAATGAAAGCCTCGAGGACGAGGCTTTAATGTAATAACAGTTTGATGCCAACTCATAGCTTATCGAAGCTGACCTCTATATTTGCGTTACCGTCATCTGATGTGAATGGCATAATAATTTTAGCGCCTTCACATTTATGTGTAATTGTGTGCCCTGGTCCTGAAACAACTAATGGGGTTGCCATGTCAAAGTCATAACCTTTTTCACCTAATAGGTTTTTAGCACCACCGGTGACCATATTGGTGATTTCGCCGACCATGTCAGTGACTTCTTCATTGATACCATCAGGTCTTTCACCGAGCATTCTTTCCATAATAGCCAAAGCTAAGCTTTCATCAAATGTAATGGAAAAAGATCCTTTGGTTTGTGGGCCAACCATTCCGATTAATCCCGACACGTCTCCTCTGGCGACTTCATCTTTTTTTATCTTTGGCTTACCAGGCGTTAGCTCAGTTTGTGCCATCGTAGCTAATACATTTATTAGTGAAGATAAAAAAGGGTTGATGAACTCAACATTCATATTATTGTTCCCTTGTTTTATTCATTGTTGCAGTCATTGTCTAAGTGTAGTGGCTTTTTTATCAGCTGCACTACTGTTGGCACTTTTCACAAAGCCCGTGAGCTTCGATGGTTTGTGCTTTAACTTTAAAGCCTTTTTCTGCTGATAAGTTATTCAATTCGTGAGAGATTGCACCAGAATGCAGTTCTTGCACGTGCCCACAACTATCACAGATCAGTAACTGAACCGGATGGATATGGTCAAAATGGTGACACAGCATAAACGAGTTAGTGCTTTCAATTTTGTGGATGAAGCCAAGCTCAGCCAAAAAATCTAGCGCACGATATACAGTAGCAGGCTTCGCACTTGTCTCTGTTAATTTTAATTCTTCTAACAGATCATAAGCGCCTACGCCACCTTGTTTCGTCGCGAGCAATCGAAATACTTTTTCTCTAATCGGCGTAAACCGGGCCCCGCGGTTATCGCAGACCTGTTTCGCTTTACTAACAAGTAGTTCTATATTCATGTTCTAAATCCTTACACTACTTCCCAATACTAACATATTCATTTTAATAGTCTTGTATCGACAAGGATTTATTCTCAATATTCAATGGTTGGTGAGCATATTGCGCCAACCACGCTTCAAAATCAATTTTTGACATCGGTTTACCCAAAAAGTATCCCTGACCCAAATCACAGTTCATGGCTGCTAAAGTGTCTAATTGTAGCTGGGTTTCAATGCCTTCGGCGATCACTTTTATACCTAAATTATGCGACATAACAATGATGGCATTGACGAGCTGCTTCACCTGCTCACTGGTATTCATATCGAAAATAAAGCTCTGATCAATTTTTAATACATCAAATGGATATTGCCGTAAGTAATTGAGGGACGAATAGCCAGTACCAAAGTCATCCATCGAAATGAGAATGCCCAGCTGGTGTAATTCAAATAAGGCGTCTCTGACCAATTCATCTCCACTTAGTAGTACACCTTCGGTGATCTCGAGTTCCAGTAAGTTTGTATCTATTTTGAATTGATTGATTAAATGACTGACGGAATTGACGAGGTTGGGATCTTTGAACTGACGGGGTGACAAATTGACAGCAATACGAAATGGATTATTTAATGTGCTCTGTAAGCGGTTGATTTGCTCAATGGCAGTCTCTAGTACAAATTGTCCAAGTTCAATGATGTACCCCGTTTGCTCAGCCAAAGGAATAAACTCACCTGGAGAAATCCAGCCAAGCTCAGGATCGTGCCAGCGTAATAGGGCTTCTGCACCCACAACATACTGGCTGCACAAATCATATTGCGGCTGAAAATATACTTCAAATTCGTTGTTAGCGAGTGCAAGGCGCATTTTTTCTTCCAACATAAGGCGACGGTTTAAGTCTTGACTCATGCTTTCTGTGAAGAATGAAAAAGTGTTACGGCCAAGATGTTTAGCGCTGTACATTGCAGAGTCCGCTTTTCGTAGCAACTCGTTAGGTGTTGTTGCATCATGTGGGAATACAGCGAGGCCTAAGCTCAGTGAAATGGTAAAAGAGCGATCATCGATTTCAAAAGGGGAGCGAAACAAGTGTACCAACTTAGTAGCAATTGCAGAAATATGATGTTGATCAGCGATATCTCCCAGTAAGACAATAAACTCGTCACCGCCCAGCCGCGCCACGGTATCCTGTTTACGTAAGGCGTTTTTCAATATTTTTGCCGAATGCACTAATAGCTTGTCGCCAACCTCATGGCCCATAGAATCATTCACTTTTTTAAAGTCGTCTAAATCGATAAAGCCAACGGCGATCAACTGCTGATTTCGCTTGGCCTCATGGATCATTTGTTGCAGTCTATCGAGCGCGAGAAATCGGTTGGGCAGCTTGGTCAAAGTGTCATAAAAAGCATGGTGTAATATTACTTCCTCTTGACGCTTTTTATCCGTAATGTCTCGTACTGCCACAACTAACTTATTCGAGTCAGGAATAGAGCTTAATCGGGCTTCAAAGTGCTTACCCGCTGTTTCACCGTCAATGCGATATTCAATCTGAGTAAGTTGGCCACTTTGCTCCGTCGCTGAGATGGCTTTGGTAAAGTGTTTGGCTGCATGTGTAGGTAAAACGTCCACCAGTTTTTGGCCTAAAAATGGCGTTTCAGGAATGTGCATAGTGCCATTACTCCCGTAATGACACTCTAAAATCTTACCCGCCTTATCGACAATGAAAAAGATATCAGGAAGTGCTGAAAAAATCCCTTCCAGCACGCTTTGCTTCTCTATTGCACTTTGCTGTGCTTGGTTTTTCTGTTCAAAACCTTGCTGCAATGTTTTGGACGCGCTATGAAGGTTGTTTGCTAGCCGTTTAAGCTCGCCGCTGCCTGCTATATTGGTGTTGTGATTAAATTTAAAGTCACCCAGCTTATCACTGAGCTCCACCAAGACAGCAATGGGTTTATGAATGAAAAAGTAACTGATGGCAATGGCGAGCAACGAGATGGCTAATACAGAGGCGACAATGATCCAAACGTTACGGTTGTAGTGTGTGTAAAGGCTGCTGATTTTCTCAGCGAGTGAATATTTTGTCACGATTAAAAAAGGTACCGTGTTGGGGTTATGGTTTTGAGAGTCTGAGTAAGTGATTTTTCCGTAACTAGTATAGGTCTCTTGTTGTGGATCAAAACGTTGAATAAGTGGGGTTTCATTTGAGAGTCCCACAACGATATTCGATAACTGAGGGGCCAGTGCCATTGCATTTTCCCCAATTTGGTTAGCGGCAGAGCTGTACAGCACTTTAAGCTGTTTGTCCGTGATGAGGATGTATGAGAAGTGCTTATCAAACAAAGTGGCGGTAATGGTTTCATTGATGAGCACGTCCGAGTGTGCGGTTTCTAGGCTGGCAATGGCGTGCATCAAAGTGTTGGACAAGTAAGCTTGCGTATCTTCAAGCAAAAAGTCTTTTTTAACTTGAAAACTAAATATGATTAAGGACAGCGCGAATATTGCTGCGCAGGTAGTCGAGATTAGAGTCAGCCATATTTTTAGGTTTATTGAACGCGCTTTATCCATTATTAGTCCTTCAGCACCCAGTTCGTGAATGACGGAATTCGAGATTATCCTCCGCCAACAATCCTTTAGTTCGCTACTGCAAATAGTGCATATTTATTCCTGTTGGAAAAACAACACCAGGCAAATGTACATCGGAGTGGTTTATGCTGACTTTTGCTGGTCACCTTCGAGCTAAGTATAGTTTAATTCGAAAGGTTTGAATGACAGATTTTCTCTTGATAGAAGATATGTTTAAGAGTGATAGCGTCATTACGCGATTAAGGCAACCGAGCAATGAAGGAGACGTTAATACCACCACCACGCACCTTATAGAAGTTCACTAAATGTATAAGAATCAAATGCTTTCTATGTTATTTAAAGCTTTCAAAAAGCCTTCACACTACATCTGTATAGTGATTATTCGAGGCTGTGCAATGGTTGAGGAACTGTTTTCGTGTTCCTGTTTATATAAATATATGTAATGTTGAGTAATTTACCCTTAATAGTGAATTAGGTAGTGTTCAACTAGAAAACACGATAATTCTTACGTGTTGTTCGGTACAAAAAATTAAGTCAATGTTAATTTTAAGTAATTTTGATTTATTTTTTTGTTTTGTGTGTTAGCATCATAAGCACAGTATTTTTTAAAAAAAGAATATTCAGTATTCTAGGTATTGTATTTTGTAGTCCAGCTGTCGTACCTGCGTGAGTAGCATTTTCTTTTAAAAGGCTTTCATTAAGTTGTTGTTTAACAATTCTTTTTGGTGGCTTTGGCGCAGTTGACTAACGGCCTTTTAAGCAAAGTGTTAGTTAGTCAGCCATGTTAATTACGGCGATAACCGATGAAATGGTGGCCTAATGAGGCCGTGCACTTGTTGGTGTGTTCGTTGTGAATTTTGAATTGATTATATTTATTCAATTTTATGGTTATAGCTAGGATTGCGATAGAGTACCAAATTGCGTAAATTTCCAACTGAGTACGTCGACCTAGCTCATAACTGAGAGATCACTTAATCACTCTTTTTTGCGGGCATGGCATGAAAATAGACTTGGTGACTGCTTTAGTTACATTGGCAAATACACGTGGTGACGATACCGCTTTTCATTACTTCTTCTCTGACGACCACCCTAGTAAAACCCTTTCTTATCAACAGTTAGATTATCGAGCTCGACAAATCGGTGCACAGCTAAGTCTCCATTTTGACAAAGGTGACAGAGCGCTGTTGCTGTACAACTCTGGTTTTGAGTTTATTGAAGCATTTTTTGCTTGTTTGTACGCTGGTGTGGTCGCTGTTCCTGTTTATCCTCCTAAGAAAAATCAAAATATCGCCCGACTGAGGAGCATCATTTTCGATGCGGGTGCTAAAGGCGTGTTAACCAGTGAAAAAGTAAACGCCATAGCCAGACCATTATTTGAAGCCGAAACGAGTCTTAATAGTCTGGCTTTGTTCGCAACAGATTCGATTAAAGAAGCGGTCCCTGAAAGTTGGCAAGTCGCTAATCCTGAAGCAAATGAGCTCGCTTTCTTACAATATACTTCAGGCTCCACTGGCGATCCAAAGGGCGTCATGGTGAGCCACGGTAATATTACTGATAATGAAGAGATGATGAAGGTGGCGTTTGGGCATGATGAATCAACGCCCATTGTTAGTTGGTTACCTCACTTCCATGATATGGGGCTTATCTTCGGTATTTTGCAGCCTATTTACATTGGTGCGCCGGCTTGTCTAATGAACCCGACTTACTTTTTGCAAAAGCCGTTACGCTGGCTCAAATTGCTGAGTGAGTTTAAAGGGGTGACTTCTAGTGCCCCCAACTTCGCCTATGATTTATGCGTCGACTCTGTCACTGATGAACAAATAGCGGAGTTAGATTTATCTCACTGGCAATCAGCATTAAATGGTGCTGAGCCTGTCAGAGCGAGTACGCTCGAGCGATTTTATCAAAAGTTTCAACGCTGTGGATTTCGACGTGAAAATCTTGCGCCGTGTTACGGCATGGCTGAAACCACTTTGTTTGCCACAGGTGGTAATGTGCTCGAGGCACCAACCATACTTTGCCTCGACAGCAAAGTGATGTTGCAAAACCGCGCCGAAGTTAAGGCCTTTCCTGCTCGCACCGAGCTTATTAATGATGAAGCGCACTACTATGCGGTTTCGAGCGGCCATAGTTGGCATAACCACGCTATAGCGATAGTTAACCCAGAGACCAAGCTGCGTTGTTTGGATGGTGAAATTGGAGAAATTTGGGTTAAAGGTGCAAGCGTTGCGCAAGGATATTGGAATAAGCCAGAGCTGAGTAAAGACATTTTTGGTGCATACATTCGCGACGAGCAGGATGGGCCTTATTTACGTACGGGCGATCTCGGCTTTATGCATCAGCATGAGCTTTTTGTAACTGGGCGTTCCAAGGATGTACTGATATTCCGAGGTAAAAATTACTACCCGCAAGATATTGAGTTGTCCGTCAGTGAAGCAGATGACGCGCTTGATGCAAACGGAGGCGCGGCATTTTCAATTACCGTGGGCGATGAAGAGCGTTTGGTTATCGTGCAACAGGTAAAGCGTACTGCGGTGCGAAAACTCAATGCTGATTCGCTTTTCGCCAATATCACGGCTGCGATCGTCGCACAGCACGGGGTTACACCGTACGATATTTTGTTAATAAAGCCTGGGCGCGTATGTAAAACCTCGAGCGGTAAAATTCAACGCCAAGAAAATAGGCGGCGATATTTAGAAGCGCAATTTGAGCCACTGGCTCAGTATTTGTCTACCACGGTAATGGATACTGATCACTCAGAGCAGGCAAAACCACACAGTGAGTACCAGTCTCTCACACTAGACGCAAGCCTGTTGCTACAACAAATTATCGCGTTAGAAGTGGGTGTTGAAGCGGATACACTTGAATTAGATGCGTCTTTCTTATCATTGGGAGTCGACTCTATGAAAGCGGTGCGCATTTCTGGCGAGTTGATGGAGTTACATGGTATTGAGCTTGAGTCCACCGTATTGTATGAATATCCAAGTATCACTCAACTGGCTGAATATCTTTGTCAATTTGAAGAAGTACGACAAGCTTTAAATAAATTAGAGCGACCTCAAAACCGTAATCAAATAAAGCGCAAAGAGGGCGACGCCAACCAAGCTAAAACCGACTCTGTAAACCACCCCACAGTGACAACACGTGCCGAAGACATTGCCGTGATAGGTATGGCTTGCCGCTATCCTGAGGCCGAAAATACAGAAGCGCTTTGGGAGCTGCTGCGCTCGGGGAGTGATGCTATATCTTTGCCAAGCGACGCTCGTAAGGCACTCGGGGAAGGTATCAATGGCGATAGATTTGGCGGATATCTGGCGGACATAGATCAATTTGATCACGCGCTTTTTGGCGTAGCGCCAAGCGAGGCAAGCCACATAGACCCTCAGCAAAGGTTACTGTTAGAAAATAGCTACCATGCGATTCAATCGGCAGGCTATACACCTGCCAATTTGGCAGGTCAGCGTGTAGGCGTCTATGTTGGCATTTCTCAGAGCGATTATTTTGATATTTGCCAACAAACTGAAAAAAGTCATGCGTATTTAGGGACTGGTACTGCGCTTAGTATCGCTGCAAATCGACTGTCTTATTTTTATAATTTTACCGGCCCAAGTTTAGCCATTGATACGGCTTGCTCTTCGTCACTGGTTGCATTGCATCATGCGATGCAAGCAATACGGGCAGGGCAAATACCTATGGCTTTGGTGAGCGGTGTCAATCTTATTTTAAGTGACGATGTAAGCGCTGCCTGTAGCAATGCGCAAATGCTCGCGCGCGATGGCCGTTGCAAAACTTTTTCTGCTAATGCGAATGGCTATGTAAGAAGCGA
Source organism: Pseudoalteromonas luteoviolacea (assembly GCF_001696455.1). Lineage (GTDB taxonomy): Bacteria > Pseudomonadota > Gammaproteobacteria > Enterobacterales > Alteromonadaceae > Pseudoalteromonas > Pseudoalteromonas luteoviolacea_C. The sequence continues at coordinate 108,270 of NZ_MAUJ01000008.1, read as the reverse complement.
AGGCGTGGGGTGTGTTTTATTAAAACCATTGTCGCAAGCAATCCAAGATGACGATGTGGTTTATGGGGTGTTGAAAGGCAGTGCGGTAAATCAAGATGGCCGTAGCAATGGAATAACGGCACCAAATGGCCGAGCGCAACAAGATGTCATTCGCGCAGCATTGGACAATGCACAAGTGTCGCCGCAGCAAGTGCAATATGTGGAAGCACATGGCACGGGCACTGAGCTTGGAGACCCGATAGAAGTATCGGCTTTACAGCAGGTATACGGGTGTCGAGGTGAGGGAGAAGCGCTGAAAGTTGGCTCGATAAAAGCGAATATTGGCCACCTCGAATCTGCCGCAGGGCTGGCTGGGCTCATTAAAACGTTACTATGTTTTGCCCATCAGCAAATACCACCTCAGCGCTATGTTGAGCGACTTAACCCACACATCCCATGGGATAAGTTTGCAATTAAAGCACCTGAAACACTTGAAACTTGGCCTGCATCAGCCGGACACATGGCATTGGCGGGCCTCAGTTCATTTGGTTTTGGTGGAACGAATGCCCATGTAATCTGTGCGTCGGCACCCTACAAAGCCAAACAGGCGTCAGAGCTCAACCAAACCCCGCCTTTTTATGTCTTGCCACTGAGTGCTAAATCCCCTTACTCGCTAGCAAAATTGGCAAGGCGTTATGGGGAGCGGTTATCGGCCGCCAATGCGCAAGAGTTTAATACCTTGGTTTACCAATGTGTTGAAAGCCCTGCGATAAAAGGCGTAAAGCAAACATTTTATGGCGCATGTAAAGAGGATTTGATTCAGCACTTATATTCGCTCCATGATCCAGCGAAGCTAGCGCCGCAAGGAACAACACACCAAGGAAAAGCTGCGGATAAAGTGGTCTTCTTGTTCACCGGTCAAGGTGCGCAGTATCCAGAAATGGGGCGGGCACTTTACGAAACCCAGCCTGTATTTAAAGCTGCAATCGACGAATGTGATGCGCTGCTTGGCACACGTTTCGACGCGCGTTTATTACACGTATTGTATCAAGATCCCGAAGGCACTTTGGTGAACCAGGCACGTTGGGCACAGCTTTGCGTGTTTGCCATAGAATACGCACTGGCTAAACTATGGATAGATTTTGGCCTTGAGCCAGATGTATTAGTCAGCCATAGTGTGGGAGAGTACGCTGCCGCCTGTATTGCGGGTGTTATGTCATTGTCTGCTGGTATTGAGTTGTTGGCGGCTCGGGCTGAATTGATGCAGCAACTACCTGCAAATGGAAAAATGGTTGCAGCGCGATGTACGAATAAACAAGCGCAAGCGCTTGTTAACCCATATCGTGATGAAGCTGCCATCTCTGCATACCATGGTGAAGCGGGAGTTGTTTTCTCTGGCAGCGATGATGCGATAGCTAAGATAAGTCAAAGTCTTGAACAAAGAGATATTCCTTTTAAAGCTTTAAATACTGCTCGGGCCTTCCACTCACCACTCATGGAACCCGTGCTGCCGGCCTTTGCACAAGTTGCACAGAACACAGCATTTAGTGCGCCAAAATACACCTTTATTTCTTCCCAAACGGGGGAGGCAGAAAGCGCAGCATTAACTAAGCCTAGCTATTGGATTGAGCAAATAGTGCAACCTGTGAAATTTGACGGGTGTATTGAAGCATTGGGGAAATTGGCACACTTTATTGCATTGGAAGTAGGGCCCAAACCTGTGCTCAGTGCGCTTATTCAGGAGAACTTGCCGCGTACCGATGCTGAATACTTGAGTGTATTTAATGCCATCGGTAATGATTGTGAAAGGTTGGCAGCTGATGTCGCCTGTATCTGTGATCTAGGATGTGAACTGCGATGGTCAAAAATTTATCCTGCACTACAAAACGTGCAGCTGCCTAAAGTACCTCTACCGCCTTATCCATTTGAGCCAACTCGCCATTGGATCACTTCCCCTGATATGGCGCAACCTGTGTCTGCACCTGTGGTCCTTGCACCTGAGCAAGCAGATAATGGGCAAAGAAGTGCTGCAATTCGAGAATTTATACTAAATACGTTGGCCACCGAGCTCGCGATGCCTGCTTCGCAGATCGACACAAGCTTACCTTTGCTCGAAATGGGTGTCGACTCGCTTATGATAATGCGCGCAGTGCGTACTTATGAAAAGCAGTTTAGTCTTGAGTTTAGTGTTCGCCAGTTTTATGAGGAGCTGAGCTGTGTTGACTTGCTCGTTGAGCATGTGATTTCACACAGTGACTGCCTGCAGAATAGGCCGACTGAACCCCCTCAAGAAGACGTAAAGGCAACCAATGAGATTGCCATCACCGAGCAGCATACGCCAGTGACGGATAAGCACACCCTGATTGCTTCGATTTGCCAAGCTCAGCTACAAGCTGCTGCGTCGATTACCAGTGAAATTGCCAAGCAAGGCGTAGAGGCGGTTACCGCACAGCAGTTGCGATGGTTAAACAATGAAGTACAGAGTGAAGTAAAGAGTCTAGTACAAGGGTCAAATCTGTCAGGTGAAAGCAGTGCTGATGCGGGGATCTCTAGACCGTCTACTCAAACGATTCTACCTGGATTCGGAAAAAAGCAATTCAAATCGGTGGCAAGCTCCCCGCAAGTTCAAGCGCATGCATCCAACCTTGGGCAAGCATACTGTCAAAAAACAGCGAGCTCCAAGCAGCTGGTGGCGGCACATCGCAAGCACCTAGCCGATTGCCGTGCTTCAGCGGGGTTTCGTTTATCGAGTAAAGAGATGCTCTATCCCATCTTTGCTAAACGTTGCGAAGGTGCGCGGATCTGGGACATTGATGGTAATGAATACATAGATATCACCATGGATTTTGGCGTTAACTTGTTTGGACACAAGCCCGCTTTCATCAATGCAGCTGTGGCTGAGCAATTGGATAGTGGTATGCAATTGGGGCTGGCGAGCCCAATTGCGTGTGAAGTGGCAGAGCTTGTGTCTGAGCTGACGGGCTTGGCGCGTGTAACTTTTTGCAACTCTGGTACAGAAGCCGTGATGACGGCTGTGCGTCTGGCAAGAAATAAGACGAAGCGTGATCGCATAGTGCAATTTTCTGGCGCTTATCATGGCCACTATGACGGTACATTGGCTACCCCAACCCCAGATGGTGCTGGGGTAGAGGCAATGTGCTCAGGTATCCAATCAGGGGCAATCAACCGAAACTTGGTACTGGAATATGGAGAGCAATCTGCGCTAGATCAGATCCGTGAGCATGCAAGTACCATTGCGGCAGTACTGGTAGAACCGGTTCAAAGCCGTCACCCAGCGTTGCAACCGTTTGAGTTTTTGAAACAGCTGCGGGCATTGACGAAAGAATTGGGGATTGCCCTAATCTTTGATGAGATGATCACAGGGTTTCGCGCCCATCCAGGCGGCGTTCAAGCGCTGTTGGGGATCCAAGCAGATATGGCGACCTATGGGAAAATCGTGGGTGGAGGTCTACCCATTGGGGTGGTTGCGGGCAGTGCTGAGTATTTAGATGGCATTGATGGCGGAGATTGGCAGTATGGCGATAACTCTTACCCTCAAGCCGACACAACATTTTTTGCAGGTACGTTCTGTAAGCACCCGCTGAGTATGGCCAGTGCAGCTGCCGTGCTGAGAGAAATTAAGCGTCACGGGCCGCAATTACAGGAACAGCTTTCACAAAAAACCAGTTATCTACAAAACACGTTAAATGACTTTTTTGTGCAAAATGACATCCCCATGTGGATTGAAGCATTTTCGTCATTATTTCGTTTTACTTTTGCGCAAAATCTGGATGTATTCTTTTATGAATTACTTAATCGTGGGGTGTTCATCTGGGAAGGGCGCAACTGCTTTATTAGCGCAGCCCACAGTCAGCAAGACATCGAGACGATTATCGAGGCGGTACAAGCCAGTGCATTAGCGCTTAAAGAAGCTGGCTACTTTGTTCAGCAGTCTCCCAAGCAACAAGATATTACATCTGAGAATACTTCATTCGCGCTAACACATGCACAGCAGCAGTTGTTAGCGTTTGCTTTGCGTTCGACGCAAGGCGCGCTCGCGTATCATTTACAAGCCAATATACAGCTGAGTGGTCAGGTGCAACTGGATAAACTTCGCCAAGCGATAGATAAGGTGGTCAGTGAGTTTCCGATATTAAGCATGGGGGTTGACATTGATGAACTGAAACACACGCAGTCCAAAGCCCCGAAGCTCAATATCATTAGACTGGATAACGCAACCACGTGTGATGATTCTGTGTCAGAGGCATTAGCAAAGTGGCGTTATCAGGCATTTGATATTGGCCAAGAAGCCTTAAGTCGTTTTGTGCTTTTATGTACAAATGAAGCTTACTATCTAAGTATCGTGGCTCACCATGTTGTGTGTGATGGCATATCACTGCAACTCATCATTGAGCGAATTGCTGCGCATTACAATGAAACAGCCAATAACTTTGAGCACTCAGTGCGTTATTCGGATTATGTTGCTGGGCTTGAACGATATTGTCAATCAGAACAGTTTCTTACCGACGAGCGTTACTGGCTCGAAAATTTAGCACAATGTGAAGCCCTTTCATTACCAACACAGCAGTCGTTTTCTCAGCAGCAAAGCTATGAAGTACAGCAACTCAAGCTACCAATTCCTGTTACGGCGATTGCTAATGTAACGGCATTAGCAAAAACACAAGGTTGTGGGCTATTTGCAACATTATTAGCAGGGTATGTGATTTGGTTGCACAAGCTGAGTCAACAATCTGTAGTCGCGGTGAATGTGCCAGTATCGGCACGTCAGCTGTTAGCCAAGCAATTTGACGCAGAGTTACTCGATCAGCAGTTGATTGGCTATTGTACGAATATGATCCCGTTAGTGATTACTATGACGGCGCAAAGCACATTTAGTGACGTCGTGAAGCAAGTTCAGTCGCAAATGTTAACTGGGTTAGATCACGCAAATTACCCATACTCGGGGCTTACTGAGCGAAATGTCATCTTACCCAGCACCGTGTTTAACTTAGATCGCATGAGTCAACTGCCTCAGTTTGCAGACATCACTGTGAGCGGAGTTGCTAGCGAGACTCGCTTCGGTCACTTCGATTTAAATTGTAATATTTTGAATGTAGGTGATAACTGGTTATTTGAACTGGATTTTAATCGCGATAAATACGATGCGGCTATGATGCAATCATATGGCCAAGCTTGGGTAGACTTGTTGACCACAGTCACAGCGCAACTGCCTTTATCAAATAATGCGTTTGCGCTGTTAAGCCAAGCAGAACAGAAAATAGTTGTGTCGGAGCAAATCACCAAAGTGCAGCGAGGGCAACAAGCGACCTTACTATTGGATGGGTTTGCAGAGCAAGTTGAGGAGACACCCGATCGCATTGCTGTGCGAGATGCGAAAAAGCAACTGACATACTCAGCTCTGCATTCACGCTCAAATCAATTAGCCCACTACTTGATTCAACAAGGTATTGATAGGCAGTCTCTAGTTGCCGTCGCGATGACACGCAGCTGCGAATTGTTAGTGACTTTATTGGCAGTATTAAAAACAGGTGCGGCCTACTTACCGTTGGATTTATCTTTCCCCAAAGCGCGAGTAAGGGAGATTCTAACGGACTCGCAAACCAACCTAGTGCTGTTTGATGAGCAGTGTAGTGACATTCAAGACATGCTTGAAAGCTGTTGTAACAGTGTCAACATAGAGCGGGAATCAGAGTCTATTTTGGCATGTAATACGGTTGAACCAAGTCGCAGTATTGACCCTCTGCAACGGGCGTATGTTATTTATACCTCTGGTTCAAGTGGCCGACCAAAAGGCGTTGAAATATGTCATGACTCGCTGGCAAATTTTTTATGTTCAATGGGTAAAGTGCCAGGTATACACGCCTCGGATCGCTTGCTTGCTGTTACAACCATTGCCTTTGACATTGCGGCATTGGAATTATATTTGCCTCTTTTACACGGCGCATTTATGTATCTAGCCGATGATGTTGCGTGCAGTGACCCTTTGGCAATTGCAGAGTTATTAGACCGTGAACAGATCAGCATGATGCAGGCGACGCCGACGCTATGGAAAATGCTGATTAAGTCATCGCCAAATTGTATATCCGACTTAAAACTATTATGTGGTGGTGAACCTTTGGACAGCAGTCTCACTGAGGCGGTTCTTAGTCGTGGAGGGCAATTATTTAATATGTATGGCCCAACCGAAACCACTATCTGGTCAAGTGTCGAACGGATAACGGATACGAATAATATCGGTATTGGCAATGGGATAGATAACACCGCGTTGTTTGTCATGCCAGAGCTGACTCAGCGAGACAGCTTACCACTGCCAATAGGCGTGTGGGGAGAGTTGTGGATTGGTGGTGCTGGTTTGGCCAAAGGGTATCTAAATCGCCCAGAACTGACAGAGCACAGCTTCATAGAGCATAACTTAGCCGGTACGCCAATCAGGCTTTATAAAAGTGGTGATAGGGCGCGTCGCTTACCCAATGGCAGTTTTGAGCTGCAAGGGCGCTTAGACAACCAAATAAAGTTACATGGCCATCGCATAGAGTTGGCTGAAGTTGAGCATCAAATACAAAAGCTTTTGGGTAATGATGATGTACGTGTTCTGGTAAAGCGCGATAGTGCGGGTACGGATTGCCTATGTGCTTATTGTATTGATCACGGTGAGCTAAAAGTGCAGTGGAGCTATAGTGCGATTCGTCAGCATTTGTTGATGAAGCTGCCAAGCTACATGGTGCCAGAGTATGTAAGCTGGCTTTCAGCATGGCCTTTGACTCCCAACGGCAAACTCGACTTAAAAGCATTGGTGTTACCGCAGCTTGAGGCGACTTCAAGTGAGATATTTCGTGCGCCTAGCACGCCTATCGAAAATCAACTACAGACCTTTTTTATCGACTTGCTGCCAGTATCGTCACTCAGTACTGACGTAAGCTTTTTTAACAGTGGTGGCAACTCGGTGTTAGCGATGCAATTAGTGTCCAGAGTGAACCGGCACTTTTCTGTGAGGTGCACGGTGGCAGATGTATTTGAACACCCGAGCATCCAAGCATTTGCCAAACGAATTAGTGTGTGTGATGACGCAGAGGCGTCAGGCAATGGGCAAGTGGAAATTGTGAGTGACATAGTCAGTGGTCGTGATATTAGCGCCGCTTTAGATGATCAATCCATGACAGAGATGGACTTGTAAGAATGGAAAATTCAGCGATAGAAACTTTGTTGGCCGAGTTAGATGGTCAAGGGATATTTGTATATTTACAAGACGGGCGTCTTAAGCTCAGGAGTCGCAATAGCGATATTCCCGCAGAGAAGTTAGCGCTGATCCGAGCCCATAAACCTGAATTAATTGCCTACATGCAGCGGCACCATCAAAAGGTAGGTAGATTGTCTCGCGCTCAGCAACGTATTTGGTTTTTAGACAAATATGAAGAGCAGCTTAGTGCATATAATATGGCTGGCTTATTGAAGCTATCGCAGTCGTTTTCAGTGATGCAGGTGGAGCTTGCGATTAATAAGGTATTGCAACATTTTGATGTGCTTCGTAGCCAGTTTCGTCAAGAGGGGCAAGAAGTTAAGCAGGTTGTTGACCAACAAGCTACTTTGCATGTCAACGAGGTTTTGGCCACCGCAGAAGTTGACTTCGATACAGCAGCAGCGCTAGTTCAAGACCAACTTCAACATCGTTTTGACCTTGCAGCAGATTTATTAGTGCAAGCAAGCTTAATTACGCATCAAGGTCGAGGGGCGTGGTTGTATCTGTGTATGCATCATATTGTCGCAGATGGTTGGTCAATAAAGCTCTTTACTCAAGCTTTGCTGGATGAGCTAGCGGATAGTGAGTACCAAGCTCCTGCGCTACAGTATTTGGACTTTGTCCATTGGGAAAGTCAATATCAGCAAACCGCAGAGTATCAGTCACACCTTGCGTATTGGCAATCTTCTTTGGCTGATTTTGCTGTGTTTGAACTACCAACCAGTACGCCGCGCAGCGTGTACAAGCGCTACCAAGGTGCCCAACTCAATTTATTACTAGATCAAGATAAGACCCAACAGTTCAGGGCGCATTGCCAAGCACTGGGGATCACCCCATTTTCAGGTTATCTCGGAATTTTTTACGGCCTACTGTATCGTTATAGCCAAACCGAAGACATCACGGTGGGTGTGCCGGTATTGAATCGTGAACATCAAGATTTCGAATCTGTGGTTGGTTGCTTTATCAATACATTGCCTATGCGGCTCCAGGTTTCGGGCGAGTTGTCGCTCGATGAACTATGTAAGCAAACCCAGGCCCTGTCTGTAGAGAGCTTGGCGCATCAAGCAGTTGCAGTGGAAGATATTATTGACGCAATGGCACTGACAAAGTCCACATCACACTCTGCATTATTTCAGATCTTATTCAATTACAATGGAGTATCAACACAGTCCTTATCTAATGGCACTTTGAGTGGTGTTCTACAGGCGCTAGATAATCGCACAGCAAAATATGATTTAACCCTCAACATCAATGATGCTGAGCATGGAACTGAGCTTTGCTTTGACTATGCGAATACCTTGTTTGATAAGCGGTTTGTAGCACAATTTGCCCATGATTATCAGTTTATTGTCGAGGGACTTTTAAAGAACAGAGGCAACGTACCGCTGTGCCAAGTGAAATTGCTTTGTGCAGATAATTTGCCTAGTTTTGCTACTCAGCCTGCCGTTGAGGCCGATAAACCGATAACGGTAATTGAAGCCATTTACCGAATCGCGCAAAACGCCCCCAAAAGTACCGCGCTGGTTCAAGCCAATACCAATACACTACAAGCTGCGACCGTGTTGAGTTATCACGATTTATGTTCGCAGGTTGATATCCTAGCTTGCCATTTACAGAGTTTTGGCGGCACGAAAAAAGCCCCAATAACCCTGTTAGTGAACAAATCAGTGGACAGTGTGATTTGGATGCTAAGTGCTATGCGTGCGGGCATCACTTATCTACCGATAGATATCGCCACGCCAACTGCACGTATTGTAGAGATAATGCAGCAAGCAAACAGTGATTGGATAATGGGCCCCGATTCTCTGTTGGAAGCAGCTGCCGAGCTTGAGGCGCAGGGTGTTTCTGTCCTCACCCCCAGTAAGCTTAGCAATGCCCTATCGGATACCATGGTTGCTGCGTTTCCAAATGCAAGTGAGGTAGCCTACATCATGTTCACCTCTGGCAGTACTGGCAAACCGAAGGGCGCAGAGCTAAGTCATGAAGCATTGGCGCATTATGTTGATGGCGTGTCCGAATACGTTGAATTAAACAGCGACACTTGTGCTGGAGTCGTAACTGGGTTGGCTACTGATCTAGGCTTAACGGGGGTTTTCCCCGTGCTTGCGGCGGGTGGCAGCATCGTTTTAAATGACACACAGGAACCCGCAGCGCTGGTGGACTCACTAGTAAAAGAAGGTGTTAATTTTGTGAAGTTAACGCCTTCTTTTGCCAAAGAGCTTTGGCCTTGGCTCGTGTCCGCGAATGGGCTGAGCATCGCTCAGTGGGTCTTGGGGGGCGAGTCTTTAAGTACTCAGTTAGTCACTGACTTATACACTTTGCCAAGTACAGTTCGTGTACTTAACCACTATGGTCCGACCGAAGCATGTATTGGCGTCTGCGCATTTGCTGTACCGAGAGAGTTTAACGGTCACAGTGTGCCAATAGGGCAGCCGTTTTCACATGTTTCTTATGCGATATTAGATAAAACCTTGCAGCCTGTGCCAAGTGGCACCCCGGGAGAGTTATGTATTGGTGGTCCAAGCGTTGCTCGAGGATATGTAAATGATGAAGCGCAAACCACTAAGAGCTTTGTCAGTATCATTGACCGTCACGGTCAGTCGCGGCGCTATTATCGCACTGGTGATTGTGTAAAGTGTAATTTTGACAATCAACTTGAATTTTTAAATCGCTTGGATAATCAACCAAAGATCAATGGTTTTAGAGTTGATTTGAGCGATATTGAAAGCAAGCTATCCTCACTGCCGGAGGTGAATTCTGCTGCGGTGATCAGTCGCGAGGTTGTTGGTGTTGAAACCCTCTTAGGGTACTTTGTTACGAGTGACAGAGCGCAGGACTCAGCACAGTGCGAACAACGTATTCGTCTTCAACTCAAGCAGCTGTTGCCGACACATTTAATCCCAACGTATATCATCGGTGTGAATAGCCTGCCAAAACTGGCAAATGGCAAAGTAGATCGCAAACATCTTCAACAACTAACCTTGTCGCCAAATGGTGCGAGTCAGAGGGCCAAGACGCCAATTCAACGGCAGTTGGTCGCACTATTTGAATCCGTGACGGGGGGCACAGGCATTGGCATTGAGCAGAGCTTTTTTAGTGTTGGTGGCCATTCGCTATTGGCCATGCGGTTATTGAATGAGATAACAGAAACGTTTTCAGTGACGCTGAGCTTAAAAGATATTTTCGCAAACCCCAGTGTTGCTGAATTAGCCGAGTGCATAACAGCGCAAGGCGCGAATACCGCACAGATCGAATTACGCAACGTGGCTGAAAAATCGCATTATCCATTGTCGTTCGCACAGCAGCGCATTTGGTTCGTGGATCATATCCAAGGTCATAGCCAACAATACAATCTGCAAGGTGTTTACACATTGAACGGCCCCTTGGATTTGAAGGGGTTAGAGCAAGCATTTATTCGGGTGATTGGCACTCAGCAGATTCTGACTTATAACTACCACCAAGACGCCAGTGGCAATGTTTATCAAGCTCATAATCCAGCGCTGACCTTTGAACTAGATTTTGAAGACTTAAGCGCGATGCCTTCGTTGACGCAATCTCATCAAGTCGCAGAAATGGTGAGGCAGGATGCTGAACTGTCATTTAATTTATCAGCCGACCTATTGCTAAGAGCAAAAGTTAAAAAGTTGGCTGAGCAGGAACATGTATTACTTATCACGATGCACCACATCGTGTCAGATGGGTGGTCTATTGGGCTGTTAGCAAAGGCCATTGGTGAAGCTTATCGGGGTTTACGCACCGGCACAGAGGCGAATGTTGGCAAAGTACTGCAACACACCTATATGGACTATATTGACTGGCAAACGCGCGTCGCACAATCGGAAAAATGGCAAGCAAGTTTAGCATTTTGGCAGCAAGAATTGCATGATTTACCGCTTGAGCATGCATTGCCGACCGACAGGGATAGACCCAATCAAGTTATTCAAGGTGGTGGTTTGCGTTGTATCGAATTGCCTAAGGCCTTAAGGCAATCACTTAAAGCATTCAGCCAAGAATCGGGGTTTACCTTATTTCAGGTCCTAAAAACAGTATTCAGCCTTTGGTTAAGTCGAGCACAACAGCGACGTGAAGTCGTCATTTCAACACCAGTTTCGGGTCGTTCAATGCAAGCATTTGAGCCCCTGATCGGCAACTTCATAAATACGTTAATTCTCAGAGATAAGCACACCGATGACATCGACTTTTTGACTGCGTTGAGCAACTCTCAAAAGCAACTTGCCACTGTGCAACTACATCAAGACATTCCCTTTGATACGTTAGTAGATGAGTTACAAGTTGCACGTAGCTTGGCATTGCACCCTTTGTCCCAGATTGTGTTCAGAGCGAATAATGAAGTTAATGAGACTCTAGATTTAGAGGGTCTTGAAGTGACGTTGCACGCACAAAATCAGCGCAATGCAAAAGTGGATTTAGAGGTCTCGGTGATTGATGACGAGTGTCATTGCGTCATTGAATGGCTATACGATACGGCACTATGGGACGAGCAAAGTATAGCAGCATTCAGTGAGCAATATCTGCTTGTATTACAGCAGTGTTTGGCTGACCCAGAGGTGCAACTATCACAGCTACAACTATGGTCCCTACAGGCACAGCAATTATTTATTACGAAATCTCAGTCTATCGAATTTACGCAGTCAGAACCGAGTTCTTGGGCAAGCCAATTTTCAGACACCGCTGCGCGTTACCCACAGCATTGCGCGCTGTGTTTTGGTGATACGCAATTCACTTATCAAGCACTCGATAAGATCTCCAATCAGCTTGCGCATTGTTTATTGGAGATGGCATTTCCTGCGCAAAGTCGCATCGCATTGTTGTTAGAAGCGGGGCCATTGATCCCCATTGCAATGCTTGGCATTGCCAAGGCGAACCATGTTTATATCCCACTGCACACCGAAACGCCCACCAGTGCACTGGCGCATATTGTTGAAGATGCCGAGGTGATGCTGACATTGGCCATGAGTGATGATGCTGATAAATTGATTGAATCAGGAACTGACTTTTTATTACTGGATGACGTACTTGAAGCCGATTCACTGCTCAGTGCTTATCCGCATCACCTGCCCAATGATGATGACTTAGCAGTGTGCGAACTCCCCGTAGGACAAAGGCTGAGTTATATCATTTATACTTCCGGCTCTACGGGGGCGCCTAAAGGGGTGCCCATTTCACATGGCAACTTACAGGGGTATTTATTACATGCTCAGCGTGATTATTTAGGTGCGCAACCACAACTAACGGGGGCTGTAATGAGCACGCCCGTGGCATTTGATGCAACAGTGACAGCCATTGTGCCTACTTTATTATCAGGTGCGACGCTGACCATTGCACATCAAGGTGCCGAATTGATCCCAGAGCTTATCCAGTTACTTTGGCATGAAGAAGCTCGCCTCTTTAAACTTACACCAGCACATTTACGCGCCATCTTGGGACTGTCTAGTGACACGTCTGTCTGCCTAACACCGCACACGGTTGTTGTTGGTGGGGAGGCACTAGAAAGTGAGCTCATTGCATCACTCAGAGAAAAGTTACCTAACTGCCGATGGATAAACGAGTACGGACCCACAGAGACCACTGTGGGTGTCAGTGTCTTTGAAATCCCCCCTGAGATGTCAACAGCGCAACTGCAAACCACAAAAGATGTACCTATTGGTCTGCCCATTGAGGGCGTTAATATGTTAGTGGTTGATGAGTTTGATCAACCCGTTGTGCGCAATATGCCAGGCGAATTACTGATTACAGGAAAAGCCGTCAGTTCTGGATACATCAATCAGCCTGAGTTGACCGCGCAAAAGTTTGGCGTGCGAGCAGTATCTCAAGCGCAAATGCAAACCTGTTATCGTTCAGGTGATGTGGTGAAGTGGCACGTGGATAATAACGGTTGGCCTGAATATCTGCGTTTTCTTGGGAGAGTGGATGAGCAAGTCAAACTGCGTGGGTACCGTATTGATTTAGAAGCTGTTTTACATTGTATTAGAGCAATTCCCGAGGTGGATGACTGTGCACTGACGCTGGATGATGCGCAGCAAAGTATGACGGCGCACATTGTTTATAAATCTGGCTACGCGCTCAGCGAGCGACAAGTACGCCAGCTTATTGCGAAAGACTTGCCGCCTTACATGTTGCCTGCTGCTTATTGTCCAGTAGAAGCTATTCCACTCACGCGCAATGGCAAAGTAGATAAACAAGCATTGATAGAGGCACTGCATGGCAATTCAATCCACAGTATAGGCAGCCACAGCCCGCTTCCCGAGACTTTGACTGAGATGGAGCAGTACTTACTTAACTTATATGGTGAAGTGCTACTGACAGGGCAGATTGGGCTAGATGACAGCTTTTTTGAACTAGGTGGACACTCGTTATTGGCCATTCGATTAGTCAGCCAAATTCGGCAAGAAAAACACATTGATATCACCTTGCCACAATTGTTCAAAACACCAAGTATCAGTGCGTTAGCAGCAGCACTGCCAGAGTTTGATAAGCTCACGAAAGAGCAAGCGATCCCAGTGGTCGCCAGAACGCATACCCTGCCTCTGTCCTTTGCACAACAAAGGCTATGGCTGATTGACCAATTACAAACAGGCAGCACACAGTACCATATGCCCGCAAGTTTTACTTTTACGGGAGAGTTTGATCTATCTGCATTTAGTGCGGCGTTAGCCAGCGTGATTGATAGACACGAAGTACTGCGCTCGATAATTCTTCCAGGTGCCAGTGGCGAAGCTCCTGAGCAGTTACCACGTGAGCAAGTCGAGACTCCACTAGTATATGAAGACATATCCGCATTGCCACCCAGTGAACAGCTCAAAAGGGAAAGTCAGTTAGTATCGCAAGTATGTGATAAGCCATTTGATTTGAGCCAAGATGTGATGCTCCGAGTGACCGTGATCAAGCGGGCGGAGCAAAAGTATTGGGTACACTTTAATATGCATCATATCGCCAGTGATGGTTGGTCGATGGCTATTTTAGTACGGGAGTTAATTGCTTTTTATCGTCATCATAGTGACGAGCAAAACTTCCCATTACCTTGCCATTTGGCTAGTCCACTGACAATACAATATGCTGACTTTGCTCACTGGCAGCGTCAAGAGCCCTTCGCTAAAACGCAAGCAGCTGCGCTGGAGTATTGGCAGCAAGCACTCAGTGATTGCCCTGTACTTCACCAACTACCACAAGACTATGCTCGCCCTAAAGTACAACTTCTGAGTGGCTTACGTCACAACATGGCACTGGATGCGGCGACGACAGCGGCTATTCGGGCGCACTGTCAGGCGCAAGGGGTGACACTGTTTATGTGGTTACACAGTGTCTTTACGCTGTTAGTCATGAGATTAAGCGGCGCAAATGATGTGGCCATAGGCTCGCCTGTTGCAGGTAGAGAGCAACAGGCTTTAAATGATTTAATTGGTTTTTTTGTCAACACATTGGTGATCCGTGGCAGAGCGGATAAGTCTCTGACTTTCAATGCGTGGTTAGCACAGCAAAAAGGCGTTATTTTAGGTGCATTTAAGCACCAAACGTTGCCGTTTGAACAGCTGGTAGAGGCGCTCATGCCCGAGCGCAGTTTGAGCCACCAGCCACTTTTTCAAATTTTATTTGCACTGCAAAACAATGAACCAGCGGACTTTGCTCTACCGCATTTACATATTGAAATGGAGCCGGCTAAAGCGCCAAACATGAAGTTTGACCTAGAAGTTAATGCCATTGAACGAGGTGATGGAATTGAATTCGAGTGGAATTTCAGCAGCGCACTATTTAGTACTCAAACCATTGCGGGTTTCGCACAAGCTTTTGCCGAGCTAGTCAGTTCTGCAATACACAACCCTGAAATGCAGATTAATCAATTGCCGATCTTAAGTGAAGCACAACAACGCGAAATGGCCCATGTCGGGTCGATGGCCAATAGGCAAGAGCATGCACCTTTGTGCCTCCATGACCGATTTGAAAACATCGCGTATTTACAAAAAGATAAGCAAGCGGTGAGCGATAATGAAGGAGGGAGCCTGAGTTATGGCGAACTTTGGCATCGCTCAGGCGAACTGGCAAGTCACCTTTTGACAGAAGGTGTACGTGCAGGTCAGCGCGTTGCGGTTTGTCTTTCTCCTTCAGTGGATATTGCGGTGTCGCTGTTGGCCATTTTACGAGCTGGATGTGCGTATGTCCCCATAGACCCTAAATTACCCGCACAGCGTATTCAGTTTATTTTGCAAGATAGTCAGGCGGCAGGCCTTATTACGCTTACTCGGCTAAAGCGTACACTTGCTAATCTATCCGACTCTATTGAGCAGACACCGATTATATTATTCTGTATTGATGAGATCACGCCTGATCTGAATAACAAAAGGGAATTACCCAAATCACATGTTACCGATATGGCATACCTGATCTATACCTCTGGTACAACAGGTCGGCCTAAAGGGGTACAAATTACGCACCAGAACCTGTATCACTATTTGTCCTATGTGGTTAGGGATTACACCAACTGCGATTTAGTGAGCAGTGTTGTGAGTACACCTTTGGCATTTGATGCAACGGTGACCTCTTTGTGGGGCGGGTTATTAGCAGGTATAGGGGTCGAATTCTTAGATGATAACGAGCAGATGTTACCGCAGTTGGCGAAACACCTGTTTGCTGATAGGGCTAAGCTTTTCAAAGTCACACCTGCACATTTACAAGGCGTATATGAGATTGCAAAACGGATGTCATTGCAACGTACGTTTAACGCGAAACACCAAGTGGTCATTGGGGGGGAAGCACTGACTTGCGAAGTGTTAAGTAATCTCAGCAAGTTTTTGCCCGCGACGCAATGGATCAATGAATATGGCCCTACCGAAACCACTGTAGGTACCTGCGTTTATCACTGTGACAGTGACACGCTCAGTGCATTAAGTGATGCTCAGGTGAAGCAAGTGCCCATTGGTATACCTTTACCTTATAGCCAGTGTGTAGTGCTGGACACTGAACAGCAGCTGGTGCCACAGGGGGTGGTCGGGGAATTATATATTTGTGGCGAGGGTGTCACACCTGGTTATACGTCGAGCGCACCACAACAGCAGGAAAAGCTGGTACATCTTTCATTCCAAGCGCAAGAAGAAGGCGTGCGATTTTATCGCACCGGAGACAAGGCGAGGTGGCTTGTTGATCCTGCTTCGAACAGGCTTCAGTTAAACTTTGAAGGGCGTACCGACGAACAAGTAAAACTGCGAGGGTATCGCATTGAACTCCATGAAATTGAGCACTATTTAAAACAACTCAATGAAGTGGATGATGCCTGTGTATTACTCAATGAAAAACAGGATAACCTTGAAGGGTTCGTTGTCAGTACCTGTTTTAAACTTGAGGGGGTATGCGCAAAACTGCTCGGCGAAGCTGAATTGGCACACATACAGGCGCAACTTGCCACACAATTGCCCGCTTACATGTTACCTCATCGCATGATTCAGGTTGCCACTCTGCCCTTAACGGTTAATGGCAAAATTGATACGCAAAAGTTGCGTACTATGGCACAAAATATAGGCCCGTCCCATGAAGCCGTGGCACCGCAATCCGAACTCGAACAATCATTGCTCACCATTTTCATGCAAGTCCTCGAAGTGCCGCAGTGTGGCGTGACAGACAGTTTCTTCGCCATGGGGGGGCACTCACTATTAGCTGTTCAATGTGTTGGCCTCATTCAGGAGCAGCTGGGGATAGCGATGCCGATGCGGATATTATTTGAGCGGCCAAGTGTCTCCTCACTCGCAAAGTGGGTGCGCATTCAAGCTTCCTTAGATTCGCCAGTTCAAGCTGTGGGGGCCTCTGATTCTTCGAACGATTCTTCGAACGATTCCTCAGAGGAGATGTTTCTGTGAATAGCATTGAACTGCAAGAAATCGAATCGTTGATCGCAGAAGCATTAGATGTTGGCGTAACGCTTTATGCTAAAGAGGGGCGTTTGGCATTTCGCCAAAAAGCAGCGTTTCCAGAACCCTTAAAGCAGCGTATTGTGGCGAGCAAGCCTCAGTTACTGGCGTACTTTGAGCAGCAAATAGAGGTGGGTAACAGTTCGACCTTGATGGCTATCCCCAAAGCAACCGTGACGGCGCATTTACCGCTCAGCTATGCACAAGAAGGGCTTTGGTTTATTGAGCAATTACAGGGCAGCCGGCAGTACTATATGCCTGCTGAATTCCATTTACGTGGCCAAGTGAATGTCCACGCATTTAGTCAAGCCGTGCGACGAGTCATAGAGCGACATGAGAGCCTACGCAGTACATTTCATGCAGATGACAGCTCTCAAGGTCGGCCTTATGTAAAGGTGCAATCCGAATTTGAGACACCCTTTGAGTATTTTGACGCAAGCCATCTGAAGGTACAAAAAAACGACCAAATTCGCGCACGCCTCGACGCTTTTCAGGCATTGCCATTTGATTTGTCTAAAGACCTATTAATACGTGCTTTATTGGTTTCTGATAATGAGGAACATTGGCTGGCGTTTAATATGCACCATATTGTGTCTGATGGTGCCTCGATGGCTAATTTGGTCGCTGAAATTACGCGCTTTTATGAGGGAGCAATCTGTTCAAAAGAAGTCTCTTTAGCGCCGTTAGCTTGCCAGTTTAGTGATTTCGCACAGTGGCAAAAAACGCAGTTAGATGATGCCTATTTTGAACAGCATATTGATTATTTTAAACGTATTTTAAAAGATAAATCACCCTTACAATCTTTGCCCACAGACAAGCCCAGAGCAGCGGTACAAAATGAACAAGGGGCGCGTTTGACACAGACATTATCGCCGTCGCTCAGTCGCAGTATAGTGTCACTTGCGGCAGCACAGCAAAGCTCTTTGTTTATGTGGTTTATGAGCGCATTTATGTTGTTTATTGGGCGTATTAACCAGCAATCCTCAGTGCTCATTGGTACGCCAGTACTGGGACGAGATCATCCCCAGCTAGAGCAGTTGATAGGTTTATTTGTCAATACACTGATTATCGAAGCCGAAATAGAACAGCAGCAAGGGTTTTCTCAGTGGCAAATTGCCCAACAAGCCCGCATTCTCGAGGCACTAGAATATCGTAATTTACCATTTGATAGAGTGGTTGAGCTGGCTTCTGATAGCCGTGACTTAAGTCACCACCCTGTCGTTCAAATTTTGTTTTCTTTAACTCAAGGGCAAGAAGCGGCCTTACAGTTACCGGGTCTGGAAGTGGTAGAGTCTGCGTCATCTGATAGTGAGCCCGTCGCTGTAAAATGTGACTTAGAGTTGCATGTTCAACATCAAGATAACGAATTAGTGCTGAGCTGGAAATATGATCGCAATTTATTTGAGCATGAAACCATCGCGCATTGGGCAAATAGTTTTGAAGTGATGCTATGTGGCATTGTGACCGCACCGCATACACCTGTTGGGCAACTGCCATTACTCAATGATGTCCAAAAGCAGGCCATGTTAACACAGTCTCATTATCAGCACGTACACTGGCCCCAACAAGACAGCATCGTATCTCTGTTTGAGCAGCAAGTGAATAAATTCACAACCAGAATAGCGCTAACAGACACAGAGTCGTCATTAACTTATGAGCAGCTCAGTCAACGGGTTGATAAATTAGCCGGTGGGTTACAAGCGCAAGGCTTACGACCAGAACAGCTGGTCCCCGTGAGTCTATCGCGCGGTGTGGACATGGTTGTGACCTTATTAGCCATACTTAAAGCGGGTGGAGCTTATGTTCCTATCGACCCGAGTTACCCTGTTGATCGAATAGAGTACATTGTGAATGATGTTGGCAGTGATTTACTGGTGTGTGATAAGCATACATTGGGACTATTCACGCACTTTAAAGTGACCTGTTTGTGCGTAGAAAATTTACTTTCTACGACGATAGAAGAACCCTATCGTGCAGTGCCGATCCTGCCTCAGCAGCTTGCCTATATGATTTACACATCTGGCACAACAGGCAAGCCAAAAGGGGTGCAAATCGAGCATCGCCACGTTGTGCGCTTATTACACACCGAGCCCAGTTTGTTTGACTTTAATGAACAGGATGTGTGGACCATGTTTCACTCATTTTGCTTCGACTTTTCTGTTTGGGAAATGTATGGGGCGTTATTGTTTGGCGGCAAACTTGTGATGGTCAAACAAGCAATTTACAAAGATACGACTGCTTTTGCTCAATTATTGCTGTCAGAACAAGTGACGGTGTTAAATCAAACGCCCAGCGCTTTCTATGTGCTGCAATCTTGTATGCAATCGCTGCTGGCAACAACCACGATTTCACCTGCGGTGCGCTATGTTATTTTTGGCGGAGAAGCGCTACAGCCAAGTAAAATCAGGCCCTGGCACGCAATGCTTCCTAATTGTCAGCTAATTAATATGTATGGCATTACAGAGACCACGGTACATGTGACATTTAAGCGTTTGACTGAGGCTGATTTAGCGCTGGGAGTGAGTAATATTGGCCAGCCTATTCCAACAACGACTTGCTATGTGTTGGACAATAACCAACAGCTACTTCCTCAAGGGGCGATTGGTGAGTTATTTGTGGGAGGAGAAGGCGTTGGACGAGGCTATTGGCAGCGCCCTGAGCTAAATAGCGCGCGCTTTTTTGACGTGAGTTTATCGACTCAGCATCGTGAGCGAGTCTACCGTTCAGGTGATTTGGTTAGGATGCTGCCCAATGGAGAATTGACTTACATAGGGCGTATTGACGACCAGGTAAAAGTGCGAGGTTATCGCATTGAATTGGGTGAAATTGAAAATCAGCTGAAATCACACCATTGGGTCCAAGAAGCGGTGGTACTTTTGAATGCTGATGCGCAGCAAGGGGCGACAATCGAGGCCTTTATTACAGAGCAAAGCGCCGCACAATTTCAAAATATGACTCAAGAATTAAAGCGCTTTCTCAAGCACTCTTTACCCGAATTTATGTTACCTCGCAGCGTAACAAGTGTGGCAAATATTCCGCTAACTGGAAACGGTAAAGTGGATAAAAAGCAGTTGTTTAAACTGATCGAAAAGGATGATTTAGTAACCAATTACGAAGCCCCAAAGAACGACATTGAGCGCCGTGTAGCAAGTGCATTTAAACAGGTTTTAAAATCGTCAAAAGTTGGCAGACTGGACGACTTCTTCAGTTTAGGGGGACACTCTTTACTTGCGGTAGAATTGATGAATTTCTTGCGCTCACATGAACAAGTATCTATTTCTTTGAAGGATATTTTCCAATTTCCCAGTGTAGCCTCTCTGTCAGAATCTATTCAACACACCTCGTCACAAGCAAACGAGTTTGAACAAGTCGTTATTCCCCAGCCTTCAGACGCTCAACAAGCCCCATTGTCGTTTGCCCAGCAACGACTTTGGACTCTGAATGCGATAAAAGCGCCTTTACAGGATACTGCGCTTTATCATGTTCCTTTGTTATTCGAAATTGAAGGCGAGCTTGATACTCATGCATTTGAGCAAGCGTGGTGTGAGGTTATTAATCACCACGAAATTTTGCGCACGATATACATAGAGTCGGCGCAACACGAAGTGATACAGCAAGTACAGTCATTACAGCGCGCGCCCATCACCAAGCTAGATATGAGTGCAGCAAGTGAGGCTGATATTGCACTGGCTTGGTTAAAGTTACAAAGGGATGAAAACCAAAAAGCATTTGCACTGGATAGCGATCTAATGGTTCGGGTGTATTTGTTAAAAGCCGCATCCCACCACTTTAAACTGCTGATTAATTTTCATCATATTGCTTGTGATGCGCACTCTTTACGCCTGATTGTAAGGGATTTTACGCGTGCCTATTCAGACGTGCTAACCGGTAAACTAAGGCAAACCGATAGCGCACACTCAGCGGGAAGAATCCGTTATATCGATTATGCGAATTGGCAGCGGGACAAATTGCAAGGACATGCTTACGAAAGGCTGTGTGCATTTTGGCAAACCCATTTAGCTGATGCGCCTGTTGTGCATCAGCTTCCCCTCGATAAGCCGCGTAAAAAGCAAGTTGAACAGCTCGGTGGACAATATATACACTTATTTGATGAGCGACGGGTTGCAGAGATAACGGCGCAATGTCAGAGCTTAGGAGTCAGTACTTTTATCTGGTTGCACTCGTTGTTTTCGTTATGTGTTGCGCGTTTTAGCCATTGCCAAGACGTGGTTATCGGTTCGCCATTTTCAGGACGAACTGCTCACCAGTTGGAGAATGTGGCTGGCTTTTTTGTTAACACCTTGCCGATACGTATGCGTTTTGATGAGCAGATGACGTGGCAGGAGC
This sequence comes from Pseudoalteromonas luteoviolacea, assembly GCF_001696455.1. Classification (GTDB taxonomy): domain Bacteria; phylum Pseudomonadota; class Gammaproteobacteria; order Enterobacterales; family Alteromonadaceae; genus Pseudoalteromonas; species Pseudoalteromonas luteoviolacea_C. The sequence continues at coordinate 86,769 of NZ_MAUJ01000008.1, read as the reverse complement.
TGATTGCTCAACAAAAAGCGCTTATCTTAGCCGTTCATCAACACCAAGACATGCCGTTTGAAAAAATTGTTGATGTATTGCAGCAACCGCGAGATTTGAGTCACCATCGAGTTTTTCAAATCAGCTTTGCTTTTGATCCTAAAGACGACAGTGCGTTGGAATTGAACGGGTTGAAGATAACACCGGTCGCGCAACAGCATGTCAGTGCAAAATTTGAATTAGACCTCACATGCAGTGAGACGGAATCTGGGTTGAAGCTCAATTGGATCTACAATAAAGCGGTATTTGAGCGTGTCACCATTGAACGAATAGCGCAGGCGTTTGATGTACTGGTGCAAAGTGCTTTGGCTTCACCAAATCAATTGGTATCCAAGTTGTCAATGACACAGCAAAGCGATTGGCAAGAGGCCACGATAAAAGGCCCAAATTATGAGCTTGAAGAAACGTGTGTGGTCAACCAAGTTCTTAGACACCGCTCAGACATTAAAGTCTGGCAGCGTACCGCTTTGATTGATGCTGATGGTCGAACAATGAGTTATCAAGCCCTCGATTGTGCTTCACAGCACTTGGCACACAGGTTGGTGGCCGCGGGGGTGAAAGGCGAAGACAAAGTATTGCTGTGTTTGGCGTCAGGTATTGACTGGGTCGTTGCCATGTTTGCAGTGATGCGAGTCGGCGGATGTTATGTTCCACTCGATCCGAATTATCCAGCAGCAAGAATACGCCACATAGCGCAAGATAGTGGCTGCCAGTGTGTCATTACTTACAGTGACTTCACGGGTATTTTAGAACCGTGCATTCAGCCGTCACAACAGCTTGTGTTATTGGATGATGGTTTAGCTAGCGCTCAGTCCGGGGAGCAGCGCTTACTACCCCACGTCATAGACAAGTTACACCCAGCTTATGTGATATACACATCAGGAACCACTGGTACGCCGAAGGGAGTCGTAGTACCTCATCAAGGCTTAAGTAACCTATGTCAATGGCATCGGCGTGCATTTGAAGTAAAGAGCAGCAGTGTCGCGACACAGACGGCAAATGTGGCTTTTGATGCGGCGACTTGGGAGGTTTGGCCTTACTTATGTGCTGGTGCAACGCTGACCTTTGTACCTCAATCTGTTTACAGTGATGCGCAAGCCTTAACGCAGTGTATGAATAAGTTTGCTGTGACGCACAGTTTTTTGGCAACCCCCATTGCTATGGCTGTATTGGCAGACAGCACTTTTAGTCCCCGAGACCTTGAGTATCTGTTAGTGGGGGGAGATAAGCTGAGCAGTATTGATGTCAGTCGCTTTGATTTTAAGCTCATCAATAACTATGGCCCCACAGAAACGGCCGTCGTGGCCACTTCAGGTATGGTGAGCAAGTCATGTGATGCCATTCCTGATATAGGCAAACCCATTGATAATACCCAGCTGCTGATTTTGGACAAATCCAGCCAATTGCAACCACCTGGCGCAATCGGAGAGCTCTATATATCAGGCATAGGTTTGGCACTTGGTTACCTCAATCGTTCGCAAATGACCGATGAGCGCTTTATTAATTGGCAAGCACCCGATGGCAAAATGCTAAGGGCATATCGCAGTGGTGATATGGTACGTTTACGCAAAGATGGTCGTTTGGCATATCTTGGGCGCAATGATGAGCAAGTAAAGTTACGCGGGTATCGGATTGAACTTGACGAGATAGCGGCGCAATTGCAGCAGGTTTCGGCTGTGGAAAAGTGTGCTGTCTTACCGTGCCTTAATACGAATAACAACGAACAGCTGGTGGCGTTTATAATTCCCCATCAAGGTAAAGCTGAGCCGTTTTGTGCCCAAGCGATAGAAGCGCAGTTATGCAAAGTGTTACCGAATTATATGCTGCCAAGTCACTATATTGCGCTTGCGGATTTTCCTCTGACCGCGCATGGTAAAATAGACAAACGCGCCCTCCAGACGCGATTTGAACATCATTGTAATCAGCAAAGCGCTGATTTATCGTTACCGCAGCGCACTCCAACTACGACGTTACAAGACCAGTTACTGTCTTTATACCGAGAGGTATTAAACAACGCTGAATTCACAGCACACTGCGACTTTTTTGCCTTTGGTGGTGACTCTATTCTCTGTATTCAACTTGTTAGCCGAGCACGCAGCTTAGACATTGAACTTAGCGTTTCGGATATTTTCACTTATACCACTGTGGCAAAACTTAGCGAACATTTGGCCACCACGCAGCACATCAATGTAACAAGCAGTGAACAGGTGCTTTGCAGCGGTATTTTGGAGCCTCTGCCCACGCAACAATGGTTTTTTGAGCAAGCGTTCTCAACCCCAGAGCACTGGAACCAAGCGGTGATGGTAGAGGTTGATAAAGTGGTGGGTATTGCAGATATACATCGGTCAGTCGCGTGTTTGATGCGCCTTCACGACAGTTTACGGTTGGTTGTTGATGGCAAGCCGCCATCGAGCTCACTGCGGTTTGAGCCAACAATAGACCCACAGCAAGTCACAGAGGTTTTGGATATCAGCAAAGAGACGGCTTGGCGTGAAGTACTTCAGGTGCAGTGTGATTTTATCCAGCGTTCATTGCGCTTTGATGGCGCTCCTTTGCTGCGAGTACTGTATATCAACACTCCGACTAGCGAGCAGTCCAATCGACTCATGCTCGTTGCGCATCATTTGCTGGTTGATGGGGTTTCTTGGCGAGTGTTGTTAGAAGACCTTACTCACTGTCTACAAATGAGCTTAGATGGCCGCACAATTCCCAGCCGTTCATCGCAGGCGAATCTACAACAAATAGCGGATTATTTTAAGTGTTATGCGCAACAACTTGGCAGTACGGATACTTGGATTAACTGTGTTAAAGCTGCAAATCAGCAGGCGCTTTTTGCAAAATCAACCTTACACGTAGGCAAGGGAATTGGGCAATTACAGCTGAGTTTACCTCAGGAACAGACGCAATCACTGCTGACGCGCGCAAATCGACCTTATAACACCCAGATTCAAACACTGTTGTTGGCGGCTCTACAATTTTCGGTGATGCAGCAGTATCAGGTGCAATCACAAGTGGTAATGATGGAAGGTCATGGCCGAGAGTTATTAAAAGGCAAGTGCTTAGGCAGCGAAACCACAGGGTGGATGACTGCAATGTATCCGCTGCACTTGTTTGTCAATTCAAACCGCTTAGAAGATGTTATATGCGCAACCAAAGAAGCACTGAGTTCGTGCCAATCAAAAGCCAGTGAATACGGCATTTTGCGTTATATGCACCCAGATAAAGTGTGTCGAGATGCATTGCAAATAAACTCTAGCAGATTGATATTCTTCAACTACTTAGGCCAGCTTGATAGCGTCATAAATCGACATGGGTTACTCGGTGATGCGGCAGAAAGTTGTGGCACCCTCATCAGTGCAGATAATCAGAGTTACTATGCTATGCAGCTCACCGCGGCGGTGCATGGAGAGTGCCTCACGGTAAACATAGACTACGATGTCGCTAGGTTGACTGAGTCAGAAGCCAACGCGTTTGCAAATCGGCTCACGGAGGCATTAGAGGCGATAGTCACGCACTGTGAAGGTGTATCAGAACGCTGCTACACTGCCAGTGATTTCCCGCTTGTGTCTTCTTGTTCTCAGCGTCAGCTGAATCAATTAGTTGCTAAATACAGTCAGGTAGGTGTAACAGATATCTACCCACTGAGCCACTTACAACAGGGGATGTGGTTTCAAAGCCAACTTAGTACGGCGGCAATGGCACCTTACCTTGAACAGAGTCGAATGATGTTCAAAGGCACGTTTGATTGCGAAGCATTTGTGTATGCTTGGCAGCGGGTAATGACACAGCACAGTATATTGCGTACTGCGTTCACCACCCTAGATGGTGAGCCAGTTCAAGTGGTGGTAGAAAGCGCAGTACTGCCTGTACACATTGATACCGATCTCGACATTCCCGTCGATGAGCAAATGCATTACCTAGACACTGTGGCGGAGCAAGAATATCAGCAGGGGATCCGGTTAGAGCGTGCGCCTTGCATGCGATTACGCTTATTGCAACTGGGCAGCACACGTTGGGGATTTGTATGGACTTATCATCATATGGTCATGGACGGTTGGTCCGTGCCAGTCCTGTTCAGTGAGATCTTAGGTTTTTATCAAGCACGTATAGAAGGAAGAAATACACCTGTCACTCAGGATAACTATGCAGACTTTATCCAACTTTTAGACAAACAACCCGCGCAAAGTGCGTTGCAATTTTGGCAGTCTTATTTACAGGATATTGATACCCCCACATTGATCAGTGAGCACTTGAGTGCATCAGAGCACGATGCCGATATTCAGTACAAAGAGCAGACTTTGCAACTGCCATTGTCACTGTGCAGCCAGATTAGACATTGTACGGTAAAGTTTGGGCTGACAGCGAATCATGTGATCCAGAGTGTATTTGCATACTGGTTGAGTGTTTGTTGCCAAAGTCAATATGCCTTGTTTGGGCAAACCATTGCTGGCCGCCCAACAGAATTAAAGAACATGGAGAACCGAGTGGGCGCATATATCAATACCCAAGCGGTTTTGGTGCCCATCGACATGGACATGACAGTGCAAGATTATCTTTTGGCTTGCAAAGACAATTTTGCGATGTTGACTGGGTTTACCCAAAGCGCGCTCAGTGATGTGCAAAGTTGTAGCCTGATAGATAACAATCGAGATTTATTTGATGCTCTATATGTCTTTGAAAACTTCCCGCAATCACCATTGAGTACACAGGCTGATATGCCATTTGAGGTGGAGTATCAAAGCGATAAAGATCAAACGCATTATCCCCTGACGTTGGTGGTATCAGGGAGTGAGCAACTATCACTCACCGCGTGTTACCAGAACCAACTACTCACTGAGCAAAGTGCAACACACTTTTTGGCTATGTTGGCGCTACTGATTGAGGAAGTGTGTAAAACTCCTCAGCAAAAGTTAAGTCAGCTGCCGCATGTGCTGCCAAATGAACGCGCAGCAGATAAGTCCCTACTCATTCCTACTGCCAATATAGCGGTATCGGGTGCACCAACCGCAACGTCAATTTCGCAGCATTGCTCTGTGGCAAGCGCCTTTGAAGAGATAGCTGCGCGATATAAACACGAAGACGCGATAGCCTTTTACGACGGCTCTGCCAAGACTCCGACAGCGCGCATTACCTACGAGGCACTCGATAATCAAGCCGATCAATTGGCTCTGTGGCTTAAAGGAAAGTTTGCCCACTTATCGACTCAGCCAATTGTAGGGATTTGTGTTGAGCCCAGTATAGACTTAATCATTAGTATTTTAGCCGTGTTGAAAGCGGGGGGAGCTTATCTGCCCATCACCTCCTCACTGCCAGAGGCAAGAAAGCGTTTGATTGCTGACAATGCAAATACTGTTTTTATCCTTGCGGATCAACCCCTATGGCAAAACGAGCAACCCAGCTGTGACACTTATTTCCTGAATGACATAGAGGTCACCCAACAGAGTACGCTTGTTAATATAGCTGCGACATCTTCAGCATCCGATCTTTGCTACGTGATTTACACGTCGGGAACTACAGGGGTACCCAAAGGAGTCATGGTTGAGCAGAAAAGCGTCCTGAATTATGTCGACTTTTTGTCTCGACAATACAAGATCTCCAATCGAGATAACTATTTACAATTTGCCAGCTTTAGCTTTGATGTATTTGCAGAAGAAGTGTTTTGCTGTTTATTAAATGGTGCCACGTTGGTGATGAGTGAACAATCACGACTCTTAGATGTGCAGGCACTGAGTGGACTTAGCCATCAAGCTGACTTGACTTTAATGAGCCTACCAACCGCTTACTGGCATCAATTGAGTGCTTCGTCGTTGACATTAAATCCTCAATTACGCGCTATCACGATAGGTGGTGAGCAAATGCAAATAGCCGCGCTGCGTGCGTGGCAAGAGCAACAAGGCGAGCAAATTCGATTGATCAACGCTTATGGCCCGACCGAGGCAACAATCTCAACAACGTTGCAGGATGTAACGGCCTATAAAGGCGATGAAATCGCCATTGGTCGAGCGGTTGATGGCGTAAAATTACATATACTTGATGCAAACCTCAAACCCTTACCCGACTATGTAACGGGTGATCTATTTATCAGTGGTGAGGCGCTTGCAAGGGGTTACCTTGGCGATGTAGAGAAAACGGCGCAGGCTTTTATCACAGATCCTGATACCGGTATTAGGCTCTATAAAACGGGTGATAGAGTTAAGGTTAATAGTCAACAAGAACTGGTGTATATAGGTCGCCAAGATGGCCAAGTGAAAGTGCGAGGTTACCGGATTGAGCTAGCAGAGATAGAGCGTCAGCTCTTGGCTTTGCAAGTTGTTAGTCAATGCGCGGTGGTCGTTCGTCAAGATAGCAGCAACCATGCTCAGCTGGTGGCCTTTGTGGAGCTACAAGATAAACAGGTTTCAACAAATGAGCTACTTGAGCGGCTTAAAGCGCAGCTACCTAGCTATATGGTGCCACATCTACTCGTCCCCATTGAGTGTTTGCCTCATACAGCAAATGGCAAATTAGATCGAAAAGCGTTAACACAGCAAGCGTTGCAACAGAGTGCTGAGCAGGATGCCTACCTAGCACCAAAAAGCGTATTACAAAAAAGTTTAGCAAGGCAGTTTGAGGGGCTGCTTAAGGTTGAGCAAGTTGGCCTTGATGATGATTTCTTTTTGCTCGGTGGCCACTCTTTATTGGTGATGCGCTTAGTCGCTGACATTGAAGTCCATTTAAAAATCTCAGTGCCTTTAGCGACCGTGATACAAAGTCCAACAGTAGGAGCATTGGCCAGTTATATCGAAGCCCAACGATCTGCTCAGCGACAACACGAAGCGCAATTACGTACTTTGATGTGCCTCCAAGATGGTGAGAGTGGCTTTACACCTGTGGTCCTGATTGCGGGCGCCGGTGGAATGCTCATGGCGTTTCAGCGTTTAGTGGAAGAGTTGGACCCGAGGATCCCAGTATATGGCTTGCAGCCTGATGAAATAGCCCATGACCCTATTACGATTGGTTCGGTTGGACACACAGCTGCACATTATTTAAAAGCGATACAAGCAATGCAATCGGTTCATTTGGTCGGGCATTCATTTGGCAGCTTTATTGGCTATGAAATGGCGCAGCAAGCTTCTCGGGGTGAAATACGTTCATTGACAGTAATCGACACACCATTGCCAACTAAGCCAATGCACAGCGTTGATGAAGCGCAGATTAGTCAGTTTATGCTGGACAATCTTTGCGAATTTTTCCATTTAACACCGCGACAAAATGAGATTGCCCACTATATTCAAATGGCTGAATCGTCAAAGTTAACGATCTTGGCCGAGTGGTTAGAGCAAGCAGGTATATATTTTTCTAAAGCACAACTAGAACGCTTTTATCAGACATATAGAGCGCAGCTACTGGCGAAAGTCGAACTGCATGCGCCACTGTCAGAATTACCCGTAACAGTGATAAAGGCTTCGGAGACAGCTGTGTTTGAGGGGCGAGAAATTAATTTAGATATGGGATGGCGGCGTGTAGTTAGGGACATCAAGGCATTAGAAATAGACGGTGATCACCTTTCAATTTTACAAAACCAAGAGGCGTTAACTCACCTCGTGGCAGAGATAGAAAGTAACTACATACTGCACAAATAAATGTAAATATTATGTTGTAATTTTATCTTACCTAGTTAAGGATGGGAATAGAATGGATCAGTTACTAGCGCTCGATAGTGAGGCCAATATGGCCACAAGAGATAGGTTTATTCATGACCTATCGGCTCACAAGCAAAGTGGATTAGCTTGGGTAAAGAGCCACATAAAAGAGATTAATGAATGGGTAGACAAAGATGGCGTGGCATTGCTTCGAGGTTTGAACATTGTCAGCACCAATCAGTTCAGCAGTATTTTAGAAGCGATTTTTGGTGAACCGTTAAGCCAGTATGTATACCGCTCTTCACCACGTACTGCACTGAGAAATAATGTTTATACCACAACGGAGTATCACGCCGAACAGGTGATTTTACAGCACAATGAAAATGCGTATTCAAATTGTTGGCCGATGAGAATGGGGTTTTTCTGTGTGGTGCCAGCAAAAACAGGTGGTAACACGCCACTTGCTGACAGCCGAGAAGTCTACAAGCAGTTACCAATTGCGCTGCGTGAAAAGTTCGAAAAACTCGGTGTAATGTATGTCAGAAATTACGGAGACATAGACCTACCTTGGCAGGAGGTGTTCCAGACCCAAAGTAAGGAAGAAGTGGAAGCATATTGCTGGAAAAACGACATTATTTTTGAGTGGAAGTCTGATGATCACTTACAAACCAAACAAATTCGACCAGCGGTAGCGACTCACCCACAAACAAAAGAAAAGGTGTGGTTTAACCAAGCGCACTTGTTCCATTGTTCCAGCATTGATAATCAGATGCCGGAGTCCATGCGTGAGAGTATTGGCTTAGACAGATTGCCGCGCAATGCCTACTTCGGTGATGGCAGTGAAATAAGCGCAGAAGATATTGCGACCATCAACGAGGTGTATAGGTCATTAACGTTTGCCTACCAATGGCAGCGCAACGACATCATGTTGCTCGACAACATGTTGTACACCCACGGCAGAGAAGCGTTTACCGGGACTCGCAAGGTCTTGGTCGGCATGGCCAAAGCGGCATATTAAGGCTTTGGTTTGGTAGCTAGATGAGTTTTGTTAGTAGTAGAGAAGTTGGCAAATTAACTTAACAACTCTAAGGAAACAAAAAATGAACGGGCTTTATCAACAGCAACTGAGGGTCGTATGCCTTTGTTGTATGAGTTTACTTTTGACCTCGTGTTTTAAAAATAGCGTGGCAAAAGACAACACCATCACAGCTGAGCAGATTGAGAAGTTTAAGGTCACGGTGGCTGATTACTGTGACAAGATGGTGTTTTTTGGCAGTATATATGTGACCTCGGGTGAAAGCGTGGTGTATGAGGCCAACTGTGGACCACAGAACATTCAATATAATGTCGCCAATACTTCCGACTCTAAATACCGTATCGGCTCAAATACCAAGGAGTTTGCCGCTGCAATTTTACTGCGTATGCTCGCGGGTAAAGATCTGAAAACAGAAACTGTTGGAGACTATTTACCTTGGTACCCTAAGAATCAGTGTGCTGATGTCTCGCTACACAATTTACTGAGTATGTCTTCTGGTATTGATAACTACAGCGATAACCCAGAGGTTTACCTAGACTGGGGGTGGAGACCGTATTTATACGATGATACGCTGGATTTAAATGGCCCTGAAGGATTTGGTAACCGCTTCTGTACCTGTACGGAACAAGACAATAAACCAAGCTTTACGCCGGGCTCAAAGTTCACCTACAGCAACTGTAATTACTATCTTATTGGAAATATTATCGAGCAAATAGCGGCTGGCAAGCAGGGCGAGATAGATCCTAGTTTTTACTTCAGAAATATTGTTAAAGAACAAATTTTAGATCCGCTTAGCATGACGGACAGCGGATCCTTTAATGCCATTGGCATATATGAAAACATGACCACGGGTTATGTATTCGATGAGAATCAGTACTTACCTCTAACAACGGGCCGACCGCCTGAAACCGGTGGTCCAGCGCCGTATGAGCATATCTTCAAAAACCCATATAGCAATCCGTTGGTGCTTTATTCTGCGGGTGATATGTACTCCACAGTAAAAGACATGCACAAGTGGGATCAAGGCCTATATGGCGACACCATTTTGAATGCTGAGCAAAAAGACATGGCGTTTGCCCCCTATCAAAATACGCAAAGTAGCGATGAGTGTGAGTACTTCGGATATGGCTGGTTCGTAACCTTCATAGACCCTAACCAATATGGCAAGGTCGCCGATTGTCCTGACGATCCGACGAGTACCAACCTAAATAAATATGAGAAATTTTTACAATATTCAGGTAGCTACCCTTATTCATGGGTGACCAGCTTTTCTCGCTTATTAGAGCGAGATCAGACGGTGATGGCGTTTAGCAATTATCACAAAACAGGCTATGAGTCTGATTGTATTGCTGAAGAGATCCGCAACATTATTTTCTATAACGATCGCCATCGCACAGAGCAATGCCAAGAAGTTTTAGATGGGGCAATCAACTAATTAAATAGCAATTTTAACCGGGCTGCCTGCGGTAGGGCATAACTGAAATTCAGTGCTTTTGTCGGCCTATGTTTAACACGAATTCCTGCTTTTTCTTTTGAAATTGCAGCGATAAGGGCAAGTTAGTAACAATTTTAGCTGTATTTAAAATTGTACTGATTTGGTGGGTTCAACAACTGTTTAAATCTACATCATAGAGGATGAATTATGACAGCGACAAAAACAGCAAAGGACGACAAGGCAACTGAAGCAACTGCGTCAGCATCTGCAAACGCATCAGCTACAGAACAGTCTAGCACTGCAGTGCAGGCAGAAGACCGAGCAGCCGTGGCGCAGATCATTGTTGATAAGTACTCTAAGTGGTCATTTGGCTCTGGGTTAATTCCCATTCCAGCCGTCGATTTAGTGGCTTTAACGGGTATTCAAATGAAGATGATTGGTGAAATTGCCAAGGTATATGGCCAATCATACAGCGACAATAAACTGCGTGGTACGGTCAGTGCTGTGATCGGGGGATCATTCCCGCAAACGCTTGGTGGAGCTGGCTTAAGCAGCTTCTTAAAAGCGGTACCGGTGATTGGAACTTTAAGTGCGATCGCATTTATGCCTGTGGTTTCAGCAGCGTCTACTCATGCGGTGGGTAGTACCTTTATACGTCATTTCGAAAATGGTGGCACGCTAATCGACCTTAATCTAGCAAGCATTAAGGGAGATATCGCGGACATTGCTGCTAAATATCGTAAAGATAAAGGTGATGCCGGCGCACAGCCGAGTGGAGCCACTGCGTCATAGTAGTGGCTAACCCTAGATAAACCAACAGATTATCTGTTGGTTTATCTATGCTAAATAAGGACTTTTGAGGAGCATATTATGATAATCGCTTTGTATTTGGTGCTATGTATCTTATCGGGGTATTGGGGACGAAACACGTTTGCAGGCCCTGTTGGGTTTTTTCTTATTGGGTTGTTTTTCACACCGATTGTGAGTTTATTGATTTTGTTGCTTGCGCAAATGCGCCAGCCTCAACAGGAAAGTGAGGACGATTAGGCCCACTAAAAAAGACATGCGCTAAACGTGCAAGGTTGCCAGTTGCGACATTGCTCATAACAACAATGATAAGAAAACGACAATGGTATTATACGATCTGATCAGTCGGAATATAAAAATTAAGAAAAGGACTTTCGTAATGTTGGGCTGTATTTCGGGCCTAGCGAATGCGTTAGTACTTGCTTTGATTAACAATGTCTCTGAAAACATTTCAGACATTCACAAAGAAAACCACATTCTTTATTATTTGGTGCTGTTTATTTTAACCATCTCGATTTATGGTTTAACGCAACAGCGCTTAATGACAAAAGCGGCCAAAATGGTTGAAAAAGCCATTGATAGATTACGTGTACAAATATTTGAATGTGTGCGCCATACCGAGCTATCAACCATAGAAAAGATAGGCAAAGAGCGTATTTTTAATACACTGAGTAAAGAGCTGCAAACCATTTCTCAGTCCGCGCAATTATTCGTCATTATTGGCCAGTCGATTAGTTTGGTATTTTTTACCTCTCTATATATTGCTTGGCATTCATTTGTGGCGTTTTTGGTGATCTCCATTTTAATTTTGATGGGGGCCAGTATTCACCGTTTAAGAGCCAATGAAATTCAGCGCAATATGCAGTTGTCGTTTGAGAGTGAAAACAAGCTGATTCAGCGTTTGTCTGATTTGCTCGACGGTTTTAAAGAAGTGAAATTAAGTGTGCCACGAGCGGATGATCTAGAGCATGAGTTTGTGATGGATTCTGCCCGCGCGAAGCGCGCCAAAACCACAACCCAGACCTTATTCGCGACCGATTTTGTACTGTCGCAAATTACGTTCTTTGCGGCAACGGGTGCCATGGTGTTCATTGTACCAAGTCTCTCTCATGTTTATACCGATGTGGTTATCAAAGTGACCACGGCCTCACTTTTTTTAATCGGCCCGATTACCAGCATTGTCGGGGGGATCCCCATTTATACTACGGCCACGGAAGCGGCGCAAAATGTCTTGGCACTAGAAGAGGATTTACGACGTGAGTCGGCTCCATCACACGGCCACGAGCATGATCATATTTCTCATGTGCATGGTTTTGATGAGTTGCGATTTGAGGGGGCATATTATCAACATGCCCATAAAGGCGGTGACCGACCTTTCTTTGTTGGGCCGGTAGACCTCAGTATTAAACGTGGGCAGGTTACCTTTATCACTGGAGGAAACGGCAGCGGTAAAACCACGTTTATTCGTATGCTAACTGGCTTATACGAGCTTCAAGCTGGCCAGATTGTATTAGATGGACAGCCTGTCACGGAGAGCTTAAGGGATGCCTATCGCAGTTTATTTACTGCTGTTTTCGCTGATTTTCATTTATTTAAACAGCTTTATGGGATCCATCACAACAATCAAGAAGAGATTGACGACTGGCTCGCCTTTTTAGAGATGAACACCAAAGTGGGGATTAAAGACGGTGAGTTCAGTAGCATCGACTTGTCGACAGGGCAGCGCAAGCGTTTGGCGCTATTAAGTACCATCTTAGAAAATCGGCCAATTTACATCTTTGATGAATGGGCTGCGGACCAAGATCCCATTTTTAGACGCAAGTTCTATGAACAAGTACTGCCTAAACTAAAAGAACGCGGCAATACCGTGATTGCCATCACCCATGATGATGCCTATTTCCATCTTGCGGATGTGCACTTAAAAATGGTCGAAGGACAGCTAATGGAACACCATGAAGTTGAGAGTAAAGGAGTAACATCATGAACGTCATACTCCCTTCAGATATTACACTGACGATAATCATTAGCGCCATACTGGCGATTATTCTATCTAATTTACTGATGCGCTTGCTTAAGCGGTATCAACCTAAACTTAGGCGACGGATATTATCTTGGCGTTTTCGTGCAGGTCTTACACTGTTAATTAGTATTTTTATCGTAATTGCACTCATCCCAGTCATATTTATCAAGGTCGACTCTGGTGAAGTGGGGGTGCTGTGGAAGCGCTTTGCTGGCGGTACTTATTTAGAGCAACCATTGCAAGAAGGGACGGTTTTGGTGTTCCCTTGGGATACGTTAACGATTTATTCAAGTCGCTACCAAACGGCGCATACTAATGTGTATGCCATAACCAAAGAAGGATTGCGTATCACACTGGATATTACCGTACGTTATCGTCCAGAAGTGGAGTTTATTCCATACCTCCATAAATTGGTTGGGCCCAATTACGTGGATGAAATAATTCTGCCTGAAGTGAGCTCTGGGGTGCGCATGATAGTGTCTCAGTATGATGCCGAACAGGTCTATGGCAATCAGCGCAAAGAGGTGCAAGAAGAGTTGTTGGGGCAGGTGCTTAATGAGTTAGAGCTCAAAGAAAAATCCATGTTACGTCAAGAAGCTAAAACGATGGCGGGCCACCATTTAGTGAATCTAGATGATGTCTTGATAAAGCGTGTTGATCTCCCAGATAAAGTGCACAGCGCAATTATTTCTAAAGTGAATCAAAACTACATTTTAGAAGAATATAAAATGCGTGTTGAAGTCGCGAAAAAAGAAGCGATGCGTAAAGAAGAAGAGGCGAAAGGGATAGCATTATTTCAAGAGATGGTCAGTGATGGAATTTCTGAAGCTTACTTAAAATGGCGAGGCATTGAAGCAACCATAGAGCTTGCCAAGTCCAATAATGCCAAAGTGGTAGTCATTGGCAGCGGTAAAGATGGCCTGCCGCTCATACTCAATACTGAGAGTAGCTTGACGCATGAGAATGCCCGCTTTAAAGAGACCCATAAACCTGGAGAGCTTAAATCAGAGCTGGATGAAAAAGACGAGTACCTCAATAGCGTGGACAAGTTTGGTCATAAAATAAAGCCAGATCTACGCCAGCCAGATAAGACGCTCTCTGACAGGTCGGAGCAAACAGGCGAACCTATGGAGTATTTAAAGTAATAAAGAGCAGTTAACTTGACTCAGGTACCCACCAATAAAGCCATATATGAAGCGGACTTAAGTTTTGATCTATATGGCTTTATCCATTCTTTTGCGTAATATGAAGATGTAAATTAAATGAAATAGAGACTAAGTGAGTATCGCAAAAGGGGGGTCTATGAAAGTTCTATTTTCGCTATCCGCATCGTTAATGCAAAGTTTAAACGCAGATTCAAACGAGGTGGCAGCCACTACTTTAGCTAGAGCGAACACGTTGGCTTATACAGCTTTGTGTAAAGTTCAGGGTGGTTCAGGCACACACAAAGGAAAAGAGCCAACTGATGGACTTCCAAATCATAACGGGTGTATTAAGCCATAACTAATGTCGTTAAAAAGAGAGAGCAATTGGGGCCAAATCGGCCTCATTTTGATTGCATTGGCCCTGCGCGTCATACAAAGAGAGTCTTAGGTCAGACCGAATAGCTAAACTATCAACGAGTTTAATTTTTGAAATTAATAGGCTTGTTAATAATAGGAAAGTAAAAAATGGTGGCCCCACCTGGACTCGAACCAGGGACCTACCGATTATGAGTCGGGTGCTCTAACCAACTGAGCTATAGGGCCATTTTTGTACGATTGTGTGAAAACAATCTTTTGAAGCGCTGGCAGTATATGAACTTTTTACTCGCTTGTCACTAGCTAAAACCGAAAAATCTAGCTTATCTTGTTCAATTGATTAATAAAAAGGCAAATGGATTGGTGCCCAATAAAGAAAAAAGCCGGTCGTGACCGGCTTTTTTAGCTACGGTGTCTTAAAGACCGAGCTTCTTCTCAAGATAGTGGATATTTGTTCCACCATTTTGGAAGTTTTCGTCCGCTAGGATTTTTTGATGTAACGGTGTATTTGTCTTAATACCGTCAATCACTAGCTCATTTAACGCGTTGCGTGCACGTGCGATCGCTACGTCACGGTTTTCACCGTAAGTGATTAATTTACCAATCATTGAATCGTAGTGTGGAGGCACTGTGTAGTCAGCGTAAATGTGGCTGTCCCAACGAATACCTAAACCACCAGCAGGGTGGAAACGCGTGATCTTACCCGGAGAAGGAATGAACGTCTCAGGATCTTCTGCGTTAATACGACACTCGATTGCATGACCTTTAATCACCACATCATCTTGTGTGATTGATAGAGGCTGACCCGCAGCAATTTTTAGCTGCTCTTTGATAAGGTCTACACCGGTAACCATTTCAGTTACTGGATGCTCTACCTGAATACGCGTGTTCATTTCGATGAAGTAGAATTCGCCATTTTCGTATAGGAATTCGAATGTACCAGCACCGCGATAACCGATTTCGATACACGCACGTGTACAACGGTCACCAATGAACTTACGCATTTCTGCTGTGATACCAGGCGCAGGTGCTTCTTCCACAACTTTCTGGTGGCGACGCTGCATTGAACAGTCACGCTCACCTAAGTGAATTGCATTGCCTTGACCATCAGCAAGTACCTGTACTTCGATGTGGCGTGGGTTTTCAAGGAATTTCTCCATGTATACCATGCCATTACCGAAGAACTGTTGTGCTTCTGTTTGCGTAAGTGCGATTGAATCTAATAACTCTTCTTCAGAGCGAACAACACGCATACCACGACCACCACCGCCGCCAGCAGCTTTGATGATAACTGGGTAACCGATACGCTTAGCGATTTGTACGTTGCGCTCGTTGTCTTCTGTCAGTGGACCGTCAGAACCAGGTACACATGGAACACCCGCTTTGCGCATCGCTTCGATTGCAGAAACTTTATCACCCATTAGGCGAATTGTGTCGCCTTTTGGACCGATAAAGATAAAGCCGCTTTGCTCAACTTGGTCAGCAAAATCTGCATTTTCTGATAAGAAGCCGTACCCTGGGTGGATAGCAACAGCGTCAGTTACTTCTGCCGCAGCGATGATGCGAGGAATATCAAGGTAACTCTCAGCCGCAGCTGGTTTACCGATACAAATTGTTTCGTCTGCAAGTAGAACGTGTTTAAGGTCACGGTCTGCAGTAGAGTGTACTGCAACCGTTTTAATCCCAAGCTCCTTGCAGGCACGCAATACGCGAAGTGCAATTTCACCTCGGTTTGCAATGACTACTTTATCTAACATAGTGTTTGCCTTCTTGGGAATTATTCGATGATGAATAGTGGCTGGTCAAATTCAACTGGCTCGCCGTTTTCAACTAGAATAGCTTTAACAGTACCAGCCTTATCAGACTCGATCTGGTTCATCATCTTCATCGCTTCTACGATACAAAGTGTGTCACCTACGTTTACTTTCGCGCCAACTTCAACATACGCTGCAGCAGTTGGAGAAGATGCAGAGTAGAAAGTACCAACCATTGGAGATTTCACTTGGTGACCTGCAGGTGTCGCTGCTTCTGCTGCCGGAGCTTCAGCTACTGGAGCCGCAGGCGCTGCTGGTGCTGCTGGTGCAGCAGGTACAGCAAACTGTTGAGGTTGAGCCATAACCGGCGCGCTGCTGTGACGGTTAATACGTACTGACTCTTCACCTTCGGTGATTTCTAGTTCTGCAATACCTGATTCTTCTACTAGTTCGATAAGTTTTTTAATCTTGCGAATATCCATAATTTGGCCCGCCTGTTAGTTAATTTGAGTTATTTTGGTTGCGCAACTGGTCAATCGCAGCCAGTAGGGCTGCTTGGTAGCCAGTTGCACCTAATCCACATATTACGCCTTTCGCCACATCCGAAAAGTATGATGTATGACGAAATGGCTCGCGTGCGTGCACATTAGAAATATGCACTTCGTAAAATGGGACGCTGATACTGAGCAACGCATCGCGCATCGCGATACTGGTGTGAGTGAAAGCCGCTGGATTAATAATAATGCAGTCCACTTTGCCGTAATGGTCGTGGATAGTATTAATCAGCTCTGCTTCACTGTTGCTCTGAAAATGAGTCAGCGTCACATCGTGTTGTTCTGCGCACTTTACCAGTGACTGCATTATCTCAGCTAAGGTTTGTGTGCCGTATTTATCCGGCTCGCGGCGCCCTAACATGTTCAAGTTTGGGCCATTCAGTACTAAAACCTTAAAATTTGCTGACATAATGCGTGAAATTCCTTTAAATGGAAAATAACGAGACTTTTTGTCTCTTGCTGTGTCTAACTTAAGCGCTTGCGCGATAAATAGCAAATATTTCTCACGTTCGTGAACTATTATAGAGCGTTCGAGGTAAATAGCAGCAAAATACTGGTCTAATCAGAGATAAAGTGTCGCCTATTTGAATGCTTAATTCAAATAGGCGATTGTGAGGTGGGGCAATTAATAGTATTCGCGAACTTTACGTAGGTGTTCGGCAAAGTCATCGGCACTCATAAAGCCTGTTACGCGAAGTTCAGGGATTTCATTCCCATCTTTGTCGAAAAACAACATGCTTGGCAAACCAAATACCGTGAAGTGGTCCATTATTTCAAATGTGGCATCGTTACTTTCAGTCAGGTCGAGTTTGAGTAACTCAAAGTGTTGGAACTCTTGTTGTACTTCAGCTTCTGGAAAAGTGTATTTTTCAAACTCTTTACATGCGACACACCAGTCTGCATAGAGGTCGACAACCGCAATTTGGCCCTGCTGATTGGCTTTTTCGACCTCACTGTTTAAACCGTCTAATCCTTCTATCAGTCTAAACTTCTTTTCTTCAAGTTGTGCGCTTACTACGGTTACTTGAGAGTTTGGCTGTTTGAATAGCACAGACTGCGCCATTAAGAAGGCGGTGACAAACAGCGTCATGGACATCGCCCACAAAATTGTTTTGCCTTTACCTTGTTGCTGGCCACTTTGCCAGTAATGTAAATAAAGCGCGGTGGCAATGGCCAGCACCGATGCCAGCATCACAATAATGTCGAAGTCTAAAATACGTTCAAGCAAAATAAGCGGGACGAATAACATCAAGAAGCCAAACAAGGTTTTAACTTGTTCCATCCAGCCCCCAGCTTTTGGAAGTAACTTACCGCCTGAAGTACCGAGTAACAGCAGTGGTAGACCCATTCCCAAGCTCAATGCATATAAAGTTAAACCGCCAACAAGGTAATCACCACTTTGCGCAACATACAGTAGTGCAGCAGACAGCGGCGCAGTGGTACAAGGGCTGGCTATCAGGCCTGATAAAACACCCATCATAAAGACGCCGGTGTAATTGCCCCCTTTTTGCTGATTACTGATCTCCGTCAGTTTACTCATCATGCCACTTGGCAAACGCAGTTCAAACCAGCCAAACATCGCAAAGGCTAAAATAACGAATAAAATACTAAAGCTGATCAGTACCGCTGGGTGTTGAATATAACCTTGTACATGTCCACCAAAATAAGCGACAACAAGACCAAGGGCTGCATAGGTAACCGCCATACCTTGTACATAAACAAAAGAAAGAGAGAAGGCTTTTTTGGTTGATAGATTCTTTTGGCCAGCAATCAAGCTAGACAAAATCGGAAACATTGGGAATACACATGGCGTAAATGCCAATAGCACGCCCACTAAAAAGAATGCGCCTAAGTTTGCAGCAAAGCTCTGCTGAGCCAAACGCTCATTGAACGATAATTCGCCGTCATTTTGCTCCGCCGGCGCTGATATTTGTTTTTTCTGTTGTGTCGTGTCAGTGTTAGATGCTGATGTGGTTGCAGTGTCACTTGAGCCGCCAAACGCAGTCAATGGAATTTCAATAATCTCAGGTGGGTAGCAAAGCCCAGCTTCAGCGCAGCCTTGGTAGCGCACTTTAACTGTTGCGTCTTGACCTACATTGGACAATGTAGAAACCACCGAAAGCTCGTCAAAGTAAACTTCGGTACGGCCAAAAAACTCGTCTTCGATCATTTTGCCTTTTGCAAGCTCAGGCACCTTTATTTCTGCGCCTTTACCGACAAACTCGAGCTTATGTTTATAAATATAATATCCTGGTGCAATGTCCCAACCTGTAAATAGCACACTGCCTTGTTGGTCAAAGTCGAATTGAAAGGCTTGGTCGACCGGTAAAAATGTTTGTTGCTTTGGCGCCAGTAAGCTATCTAGCACATTATTATTGGCTTGAGCCTGAAAGCTGCCTACTATGAACAGCGTTAAAAAAGAAAAAATAAGCGTCGTCAGTCGCATTAATTCAGTACCTCTTCCATCCAGTTAAAGTATTGTTGTGCACCATCGGTTATTTCTATGACCTGTACTTCAGGCACATCGTAACTATGCTCTGTTTGGATCACTTCAATGACTTCATTAACCAGTGCGGATTTCGTTTTGATCAGTAATTTAAATTCGTCACTTTGTGTGACTTCTCCTTGCCACATGTAGATTGACTCTAATTGCGGCAAAATGTTCACACAAGCTGCTAATTTATTTAACACTAAATGCGCTGCGATGTGCTTTGCATTGTCTTTACTATCACAAGTTGTCATGACCAATCTGTATGGAGTACTCATCGTATATTTACCGACTATTACTTTGTGCCCATATAGTATCGGAAGACCACTTGGATCCCAAGGTGTGCTCGTTGAGTTGCATTTATATACTCTGAACTTTCTAACTTGGTTTTGCTCTAAACAACAAAGTGTTGTCCAGAAGAACACCTCACAGAAAGCCAAAGTGTTATTGGATGCTGACTATAAGCTTGAAATTAGACCTGAGAAGCCATACATCTATTTCAGTTTATTTGGAGAATCTATGTTTAAAGTTCTTTTTCTACTCTTTATTGTTGTACCAATTGTTGAAATCGCATTACTTATCCAAGTCAGTGATGTGATCGGTGGGTTTGCCACGATTGCACTGGTTATTGCTACTGCAATATTAGGTGCCAAATTAGTTAAACAGCAAGGGCTGGGCGCTTATTCGAATGTGCAAAGTCAGATGGCCTCAGGTCAATTACCTGGCCAAGATTTATTTACTGGACTATGTGTGATTATTGCGGGTGTATTTTTAATGACACCGGGGATCATGACTGATGCTTTAGGGTTTATGTTACTGACCCCTGCAATTAGGCAAAAAATTGCGAAAGCCTTAATTGAACAAGCCAGTGTAAAAATGCAGAGTTCAGGGCAAGGCGGTATGTTTGGCCAAGGTTTTGGTCAACAGCATACGCATCAAAATACGCAGACGCCGTTCGAAGAACAGAAGTTTGACCCGTTTGAGCGCAAAAGCCCGCAGTCTGAATCTCAGTCGTCTACGACCATCGAAGGTGAATATCAGAGAAAAGATTAAAATTTTTTAATTTTTCTCTTGGGTTTTAAATATCCACCCCCATCTAGAATTGCAAGTTACAAATTAATCCAGAGAGTCGCGTTGAGCGCCGCACAGTCGGGCCGCGACTCACTCTGAGTAAACAGATTATTCTGTCCTTGTTCAGAAAAGTTAGGAGAACTAAATCAATGAACATTCGTCCTTTACATGATCGCGTTATTGTTAAGCGTCTAGAAGAAGAAACTAAATCTGCTGGCGGTATCGTATTGACTGGCTCAGCAGCTGAAAAATCAACTCGTGGTGAAGTTGTTGCTGTAGGTAACGGCCGCGTGTTGGACAGTGGTGAAGTAAGAGCGCTAGAAGTAAAAGCAGGTGACACAGTACTTTTCGGCTCATACGTAGAAAAGACTGAAAAGATCGAAGGTCAAGAGTACCTGATCATGCGTGAAGACAATATCTTAGGTATTGTTGGCTAAGCATTAGCTTGTAAAAAACAAAGTAGCTTTTAACGAAAAGAATTTAGAGGAATAAAAACATGGCAGCAAAAGAAGTTCGTTTTGCAGGTGACGCGCGCACTAAAATGCTTCAGGGCGTAAACGTTTTAGCAGACGCAGTGAAAGTAACACTAGGTCCTAAAGGCCGTAACGTTGTACTAGACAAGTCTTTCGGCGCACCAACGATTACTAAAGATGGTGTATCTGTAGCGAAAGAGATCGAGCTTGAAGACAAGTTTGAAAACATGGGCGCACAGATGGTTAAAGAAGTTGCGTCAAAAGCGAACGATGCGGCGGGTGACGGTACAACGACTGCGACAGTACTAGCACAATCAATTGTAAACGAAGGCCTTAAGTCTGTTGCTGCGGGTATGAACCCAATGGACCTTAAGCGTGGTATCGACAAAGCTGTTGTTGCTGCGGTTGAAGAACTTAAAGCACTTTCAGCGCCATGTGCTGATACAAAAGCAATTGCACAGGTAGGTACTATCTCTGCAAACTCTGACAAAGAAATTGGTGACATCATTGCTGAAGCAATGGAAAAAGTAGGCCGTGAGTCTGGTGTTATCACGGTTGAAGAAGGTCAATCTCTAGAAAATGAACTAGATGTAGTAGAAGGTATGCAGTTTGACCGCGGTTACCTATCTCCTTATTTCATCAACAACGCTGAAAAAGGCCAAGTTGAGCTAGACAACCCACACATTCTACTGGTAGACAAGAAAGTATCTAACATCCGTGAACTACTTCCTACACTAGAAGGCGTTGCGAAGACAAGTAAGCCACTACTTATCATTGCTGAAGACCTTGAAGGTGAAGCATTGGCAACGCTAGTTGTTAACAACATGCGTGGCATCGTAAAAGTAGCAGCTGTTAAAGCGCCTGGTTTTGGTGACCGTCGTAAAGCGATGCTACAAGATATCGCTATCCTAACTGGCGGTACTGTGATTTCTGAAGAAATCGGTCTAGAGCTTGAAAAAGCAACACTAGAGGACCTAGGTACAGCTAAGCGCGTGGTTATCACTAAAGACGACACAACGATCATCGACGGTGTTGGTGAGCAAGCAGCTATCGACGGCCGCGTTTCACAAATCAAAGCACAGATCGAAGAAGCAACGTCTGACTACGACAAAGAAAAGCTACAAGAGCGCATGGCAAAACTTGCAGGCGGTGTTGCAGTAATCAAAGTTGGCGCAGCAACTGAAGTTGAAATGAAAGAGAAAAAAGACCGTGTTGAAGATGCACTACATGCAACTCGCGCAGCGGTTGAAGAAGGTGTTGTACCAGGTGGTGGTGTTGCACTAGTGCGTGTTGCTAGCAAGATCGCAGGTCTTGAAGGTGACAACGAAGATCAAAACCACGGTGTTAAAGTTGCACTTCGTGCGATGGAAGCGCCGCTTCGTCAAATCGTTTCTAACGCAGGTGATGAAGCATCAGTGGTTGTTAACGCGGTTAAAGCGGGCGAAGGTAACTACGGTTATAACGCTGCAAACGGCCAGTACGACGATATGATTGAAATGGGTATCCTTGACCCAACTAAAGTAACGCGCTCTGCACTACAGTTTGCAGCATCGGTTGCTGGTCTGATGATCACAACTGAAGCGATGGTTGCTGAAATTCCAAAGGATGAGCCAGCTGCTGCACCAGACATGGGTGGCATGGGCGGTATGGGCGGTATGGGCGGCATGATGTAATAAACATCAGCCTAAAACGCTTTATAGAAAAACCCTAACATCTTGATGTTAGGGTTTTTTGTTGTCTATTTTTTACAGCCTCCTATGGCAGTATTGCATCTCTTCTCAGAGAGGTGTCTAAAAGATATTCTTGTTAGATAATGCCTATTTGATTGCAACCTACCCCCCGCGCCTAGCGAGGGTTATTGCACATATCAACTCATCTGTTAGCACTTGTTCAGTCGCGATTGAAGTACCTTATCTCAAGAAAATACCTAAGTAACTTAAGGTTAATATTTGTTTAATTTGTTATTAATTGATGGGTTCTTTAAAATAAATGGTCTGTTAATCTGTGTCCGAGAATCGAACCTTTTTGAGTGAGGGGTTTAATGGGCAGGTCTTTTTAATGATTAATGGCACTGAATGAAACGCACATTATTTTGATAATCAATAAAATAATATTTAATAAGGAAATAACGATGAAACGTATTATCAGCTTACTACTTACCGGCTTGCCCTTGGTGTTTGCCAACAATGCAACTGCCAATGTGAGCTCTGAGGCTTTGCAGGCTCATTGGTCTGGTTCTATTATTCCGGGCTCTGCACGCGATGTATCATTGAATGCACATCATGGCGCGCTTGTTGGTGGCATGTCTATTCGAGCGGGAGCAGTTGACTTTGGCTTTAACTTTGATGGCAATGATTCGCATATTAAAGTAGCGGATAGCGATGCATGGGCATTTGCAGATAAAGACTTTACAATCAGTTTCTGGATTAAACCTCGTGCATATGATTCGTCTTATACTCGGGTTATGAGTCATTGGCAGTGGGGCGGCGGTTCCAATAGAGCTTGGGAGATGTATATTCATGGCGGTAAATTAACTTTTGATGCCGCTGGAGCATTCAGCCTCAAAACGTCTAGTACGCTGAGCACAGATCAGTGGCATCACGTCACCGTATCACGTAGTAATGGTGTGGCCAAAGTGTATGTTAATGGTTTAGTGGAAGACACCAATGTAAATGCCAGCGCAACACTAAACAACTCAAGTACATATATGTTAATTGGTGCTGTGATTGGCACAGATGGCGTAAACGCGCATTCGGGTGATACATTGAATGGCGAAATGGACGAGATCAGAGTATACCATCGCGCGTTGTCAGACAGTGAAGTAGACAAACTTGCTAATCCATACCCACCAAGTTCATGGCAGCCTGAACCTAATACAACCTCTCAATTTTATCCAGCAGCAACAAACTGTAATATGGAAGACTTTGTGCTGACTCCTAAAGCACATGCGTATAGAGGCAGCTACGAGGTATCTCAAGGGAAAATTATGACATGTAACTTGCCAATTAATCCGGGTAAATTTATTGAACGTGTCGTTTTTGACCATAGAGTCCACGAGATGGCGAGTAAATCCTGTCGTATTGGTGTGATTAATGCAGCATATGGCAGTACGGCAACCAATACTAATCCAATGACGTTATCTACCGATGGCATGATAGATGTTTGGGTTTATGAAGACTTAGGGGCCTGGGAAGCATACAGTAATGGACATCCACATAATACGATCGTTTTGACGTGCGATCATGAGACGTTTACGGGTGAATCATGGATCAGATATGGTGTGATCCGAGTGGATTACGCAGCTCAGTAACCCTGTTAGCACAGAGTCTTGAAACTAGGTAGGTGTTAGGGCGATGGATGGCATGCAAGATGCTGTCTGTTGCCTAAGCTGATACCGAAAAAGCCCAAGCAATTGCTTGGGCTTTTTTCACTTTTACTGAACGGCTATTGTTTTAACACCAACTCGGCAAGTTCTTTCTTGGCTTCAATACGCAGAGAAATAAATGCCTTATCTCCACGCACATCACTCAGGTAATCAATGTTTCTAGGCATATCTCCAATGATGTTAAATTGTCGTGTTTCGAGAGAGTAGCGCCACAGTTGAAAGCGTTCGTTAATACCATAGATGATGTCGTTGTCGATAACGAATTGTAGGTTGCTACCCTGCTCATTGAGTGTTTCTATGAGCGTGTTCTCTAAGGTATTAGAGTACCAAAACCTGTCTAGTCCATCCGTATAAACGAGTCTGCCTGTACTGTCTTTTTGCGCCCAGTTTACTGGTTGATTGGTTAATATTGTATAACGCAGTTGGGATAAATCGAGTTCGGCGAATTTGACGATACCGTTGATACGTATATTGGCTAAAGCCGTTTGGTTCTGACTATCCCAATAAAACAACTGTTCGATGGGGTAGTTAAATGAGAACGTTTGGGTTTCACCGGCTAGCGTGAGTTGCTGTAGCTCTTTTGACACATTGACTAACAGGCTTTGTCCATCATTGGCCCAGTGCATCCCATAAATGAAGGAATCTAAAGGAAAGTTAGAAAGTTGTCTGACTTTGCTATTCTCTTTTAACCATACTTGCTGAATGCCAGAGCGGAAGGTATAGAAAGCCAATAAATTACCATTGGGTTGAAAGGTTGCGCCACCTTCTGATGTGATTGAGCGCTCTTCAATGGTGTATAATTGTTGATGTTTATCCCGCAGTGGGTCTTGATAATGCGCAGCAAGTTCAGATAAAGAAACACTCGCCATGTCTCTATCATAAAAACCTTTAATGACCAGCAGTCGAGAACCATCAGGGTGAAATCGTGGTGAGCCCATCGGCACATCAACCGGGAGCTCAATAGTAGAGATTTTACCTTCATATGACAGTGTAAATAGCTGTCGCCCAGTGCTGAACATGAGCCTGTCTTTAAACGGCGAAAAATTTGGATAGATATAACGATGTTTTGCGATTTCAGGCGGCAGTTCAATTTGATTTTGTGATAGCACAGTACCGTCTGGTTTGAGCATAGTTAGATTATAATTGCCATCACCGTCGACATGCGTGAGTGCGATTAAATCATCAGCAAGAGAATAATCATAGTCAATGACGCTTCCTTCATTTGGTACATAAACATCGCGGCTTTGTTGCTCATTAAGCGCGTAACTGATGAGTTTCCATTGCTGCTCTGTTTGTTGCAGTAGGGCAATTTGATTGCCTTGCATCCAAATCGGTGTGCTAATGCGGGTATTCTTGCACTCCATTAAAGTTGTGGGTGTTTGTGCACCACGCAGTGACTTAGCAAAATCAAGCCCCATTAATTTGTAGCACTGCTTTTGTGTTATGGGTTGCCGGCAGTCTTGCTCTTGGATGAAGTACAGTGATTTGCCATCTGCTGAAAAGGTATGTGAACCATGTGAGTTGAGCTGCTGAGTAAGCTGAAATTCTTCTTGTGTCTTCGTACTTTTTGCCCAAATATTATTGATGCAAAGCCGCTCTTCATAACGATGAAATACGACAAATTCGCCATCGGGAGAATATATCCCTGCATTTTCTCTATGGTCGGTAGCGGTTAATGCATTTAACTTCGCAATTTCTAATTTTGCTGGTGTAGGTTCGCTCAGCGAGATAAAAACCAGTATGACCAATGCGACACTGACAATGATTGCAGCAGCGTGCTTGAACGTGAATTGAAAAACGTCAGATTTATTATTTACAGGTTGGTTCAGTGTTTCAGTCGTTTGCGGTGGTGTTTGGGTATGCTCTTCCTGTTGCCATTTGACGTTACTTTCTAAGCTGTATCCCTGTTTTGCATGGGTTTTTATGATGACTTGGACTTTGCCATCATCTCCTAATGCTTTTCGTAATTGAGCGATGCTGCGCTGCAACGTATTTGGTGAAACAACCGTGTTCGCCCAAACAGTATCTAAGAGCGCATCTTGGCTGACAACTTTACCTTGGTTTTGTGCTAGCGCCGTCAGTACCGCAATGGCTTTCGGGGCCAGTATTTGGGTGTCATCTTGGTGTGTGATTTGGTTGCGAGAGATATCAACAAAAAAATCACCGACCCAGTATTGTTGCGTCATAGTCCTTCTTACTCAATTTGAAGCTAATCGAAAAATGTACTTAAAAATCCGCAAAATGAGAGTAACACAATCTCAGATGTAACAAAATTTATTTGTAATGCTATGAATTTAAAGCTTTTTTAATTAATCAGATGGAATCATTTAAACATCAGTACAACATCATGAAAGGAAGCGAGTTCATCGCTAATGTAGCTCAGAGATTATTTATGAGGACGCACAAGTCCGTATGATTAACAATTGAGGAAGAGCAATGAATAAATATATTGTGATTGCAGTGATGGTGCTTTTATCTGTTTTTAAAGTACAAGCTAAAACCTTAGACGCCTATTCTATGCCCAGAACAGAGGTGGTCCCCATTAAAAGCTCTGTGAATGGGGGGCAGTACGAATTACTAGTTAAACTGCCTGAAGGGTATGTAGATAATCCTAAGCAGCACTACCCCGTGATTTATTATACTGATGCGGTGTGGCAGATTGACCTGTTGTCAGCAGCGACCACGTTTCTTATGGAAGATGTCATTTTAGTTGGGATCTCTTGGCAAAAAGACATGGGCAAGCTCAAGGGATCGAGTGCGCATATCAGCCGCTTTCGAGACTATACCGTAACCCCTTCTAAAGATGAAAAACGTCAAGCTAAGTACCAATTTGGTAAAGCGAGTGAGCATTTGGCATTCATCCGCCAAGACGTCATTAAGTTAGTAGAGACGCGCTACCGTACAGTGCCAGAGCAGCGTGCATATTTTGGCTACTCTTTGGGGGGGCAATTTGGTTTGTATGCCTTACTTGCACATCCTGACACTTTTAAAAACTATATTTTGGGTAGTCCAGCCATTGGTGGCAGTATTGATTACTTGAGCGCACTTTTAGCAAAGAAAAACACCATCAATGCCAATGTATTTATCTCATATGGCGATAATGAAGCTCGCTTGAGCAAGAATGTGGACACCTTTCTCAAGGTGCTTAAATCACATCAGAAAAGTCAATTAGCACTGACTCATGAAGTGATGAAAGGTGATCACTCTCAAGCGGTTCCGATGACTGCTGCACGCGGCGTTGCTTGGTTATCGCAGCTCTAAACATGCACCATGCGAGGAAAGTGAGATGCTAAATGACATCAATGATATGTTAAGAAGTGCAGCATTGATAATGTGCTGTATATGCTTTTATACACATGCCCATTCTAGTTTGGTCGATTACTCTGACAATGCGCCCTACGCATCAGAGGCTGAAAAAAGCATGCCGTTTGGGGAACTCCCTTACTTGAAAAAGCCATTTATAGATTTATCACCTGAGAGTAAAAACGATTTAATTACGATTGGAGAATTTGGCAAAGATGGGGGAGATCCTAAGAAGTTACAGAAGTTGATTAATGGGTTGGAGAAGCAAGCGCTGGGTCGTTATGACAGTATGTTGATTGCTCACCATGGCAAACTGGTTTTTGAATCATATTATTTGCGAGGACGTGCAGATCTACCACATCGACAAGCGTCAACAACAAAAGCCTATTTGAGCTTTGCTGTTGGTCGTGCGATTCAGTTAGGCTATTTGAATATGTCGGATTTAAATAAGCCTATTGCAAGCTTCTTTAAAGGGTTGAAGCCAGCTAAATTCGCAGCAGGGGTTGAAAATATTACATTACATTTGGCAATGACGATGCGTTCAGGTTTGCGAATTAGCAAAGAGCAAATGACTTCATTGAAAAGTAATCCCATTAATTTGAAAGGAAAAAATCAGGTTCAAGCGTTTTTTGAGACTACGGCACCTATTTCTAATCAGCAGCAAACCTTTCATTATCAAAGTCTTGACCCAATCCTCGTGATGCAGGTGTTAAATGTGGTTACGCCGAACGGTGCTAGGGCATTTATACGATCTGAATTACTAAATAAGTTGGGCATAGTAAATTTTGAGTGGAGAGACGATATCAGTGGGTTGCCTATGGGGGCATATGCTTCAAGTATGCTTTCTCGTGACATGTTGAAGTTCGCTTTGCTCACTGTAAATAATGGAATGTGGCAAGGAGTGCAATTGATCCCGAAAGCGTTTGTTGAGAAGGCAACGCAAAAAATTGTGCCACAAAAAGACAGAGACATATTCTTTACTGGAGACACGGTCTCGAATGCAAGTTATGGATATTACTGGTGGCAAGCTGACATGAAAGTTGGCAATAAATCTTACTCAACTCGCTCGGCTCAAGGTGGTGGAGGGCAATATGTTGTGTTGATTGATGAGCTCGATTTAATTGTTGTCACAACGGCACATGAACGAAATGATCAAACAATGAAAGTCATCGCCGAAAAAGTGTTACCAATATTTAGCTCGTGATGAAAATAATAATTTAATACAAGCATTTAAATCTATGTAAGCAGAATTTTAGTGAGTTAGATAGACTTGCTCATTCCATGGCCAATTACGCAGATTTAAATGCTGTTTAATGACGGGGTGTTGAGTTTTTACCTAAATTTGCGGTCTTTATGATTTCAAAAGAGGGTATTAAAGCGCAGTTTTAATTGCAATCGCCGTGTCATACAAACTCAAGGTGCTCAAATATGGTTTGGTGGTGTGCGCCTTGGCCGTCAAGTTTTAAAGTTGCCCAAGAGGGGGCTTTGGCGAAATATCCGCTTCACATCACTGTTATTTGAGCGCACTTTATTCGATGTACACTATGCGTGATAAGTGTTTAGACTCCTTGTTAAAAAAATGTTTTTTCGTCCCGTTTATGTTCGGGAAAAACACGCCTCTGATTTTAAAGATTACTAAATATTCTAAATTTGCAATTAATATATATTGTTTTGATTAATCAATATGATATGCACCATGCTACCCCTTCTATATCGATCTTAGTATCAAACAGGTGGGTTTTTTGTCCCCTAATGGGAACGGAATATTTTACCTAAATAAAACGCAATATTTACAGTGATAAAACTTGCAAGCTGGTTATTTCTTGACTAGTTGTTAAAGGAGTCATGCGGTAATGGCAATAAATTATGCCTTTTGACAGTCACCCAATAATAAAAATCCTTTGAGCACAGCTTGATAGGAAAGCGGAGACGCCACATGCATCTTTCTAAATTACAAGTTTTTGTTTATTCATTGTTTTTCAGTGTAAGTGCGATAGCCAGTGACTACAACTTGCGTCAGGGTGTGACTGATGTGAGTCATGAGGTCTACGAGCTTCACATGACCATTTTCCTGATATGTTGCGTTATCGGCGTAATCGTGTTTTCTGTGATGTTTTGGGCTTTGATACATCATCGAAAATCTAAAGGCGTCGAACCTGCACAGTTTCATGAGAGTACCAAGGTTGAGATATTCTGGACTGCGGTGCCTTTTCTTATTTTGGTGGTTATGGCAATTCCTGCGACGAAAACACTCATCGCCATGGAAGACACCAGTAAGTCTGATTTGACTATCAAAGTAACCGGATCTCAGTGGAAATGGCATTACGAGTATATGGGTCATGATGTCGACTTTTTCTCAGTTTTGTCCACGCCAAGAGAGCAAATCCAAAACCTCGAAGCCAAGCAAGAGCACTATCTACTAGAGGTAGATAAGCCACTCGTTATTCCCACTGATCGTAAGGTCCGGTTTTTACTGACATCTGATGATGTTATTCACTCTTGGTGGGTGCCAGACTTTGCGGTGAAAAAAGACGCAAACCCCGGGTTTATAAACGAAGCTTGGACACGGGTTAACGAAGAAGGTATTTACCGGGGTCAATGCGCTGAGTTGTGTGGCAAAGATCACGGCTTTATGCCGGTTGTGGTGGATGCGCGTAACCCGGAAGAGTTTGATGTATGGCTTGCCCAAGCGAAACAGGCTAAACAGCAAGCCGCGGCAGCTGAAGCGGCTTCTGCCAGTGCGACCTTGTCAAAAGATGAATTAATGGCTGAAGGAGAAAGGGTGTACATGGCCTATTGTGCGGCATGTCATCAGCCAACTGGCATGGGACTACCTGGTGTTTTTCCTGCGATGAAAGGAAGCCCGGTCGTAAAGGGTGAGTTAAATGCACACATTGATATTCTAATTAATGGTCGGCCTGGTACTGCTATGCAAGCATTTGGCAAGCAGCTTACTTTGACAGAAATCGCGGGGGTTATTACCTACAAGAGAAATAGTTGGGGAAATGATACTGGGGAAGTAATTCAACCAGGACAAATTCAAGCCTTTATCGATGCGACTGAGGAGAAAGAGTAATGTCTATTGCTGCAGAAGAACAACAAGCATCGCACGAGCATTCTCACGGCGCTCCTTCGGGATTAAAGCGTTGGTTATATACCACAAACCACAAAGATATTGGATCACTCTATTTGCTGTTTTCGCTGTTGATGTTTTTAACTGGCGGAGCCATGGCAATGGTGATACGTGCGGAGCTGTTTCAACCGGGCATGCAATTAGTCGATCCGCATTTTTTCAATCAAATGACAACAGTACATGGCCTTGTCATGGTATTTGGTGCTGTCATGCCTGCGTTTACAGGTTTAGCAAACTGGATGATCCCGATGATGATTGGTGCGCCTGATATGGCGTTGCCAAGAATGAATAACTGGAGCTTTTGGATCTTACCTTTTGCGTTCGCGATTTTATTGATGTCGTTATTTATGGAAGGTGGTGGCCCTGCATTTGGATGGACGTTCTATGCACCGCTTTCCACAACCTACAGTAATGACAATACGGCACTTTTTGTTTTTGCCGTACATATCATGGGGATCAGCTCTATCATGGGTGCGATTAATGTCATTGTGACTATCGTGAATATGCGCGCACCGGGTATGACATGGATGAAGCTGCCACTTTTTGTTTGGACATGGCTAATCACAGCGTTTCTACTGATTGCCGTGATGCCAGTGTTGGCGGGCGCAGTCACCATGGTGTTAACTGATAAATATTTTGGCACCAGTTTTTTTGACGCCGCCGGTGGTGGTGATCCTGTGATGTTCCAACATATTTTCTGGTTCTTCGGTCACCCTGAAGTGTACATCATGATTCTTCCTGCATTTGGTATTATCTCTACAATTGTTCCAACATTCTCCCGCAAAAAGCTATTTGGTTATGCGTCTATGGTTTACGCGACGTCGTCAATCGCCTTGCTGTCTTTTGTTGTGTGGGCTCACCATATGTTTACGACAGGGATGCCGCTAGCAGGCGAACTCTTCTTTATGTATGCCACGATGTTGATTTCAGTGCCTACTGGCGTAAAAGTGTTTAACTGGGTTGCCACAATGTGGCGCGGCGCCATCAGTTTTGAAATTCCAATGATGTTTGCTATTGCATTCATTGTCCTATTTACTTTAGGTGGCTTTTCCGGACTCATGTTGGCGATCACGCCCGCTGACTTTCAGTATCACGATACTTACTTTGTCGTTGCTCATTTTCACTATGTACTCGTCACTGGCGCTGTGTTTTCTATTATGGCAGCTGCCTATTATTGGTTACCTAAATGGACGGGCAATATGTACAGCGAAAAGCTAGCGCAGTGGCATTTTTGGATGTCACTCATTAGTGTGAATGTGCTGTTCTTTCCTATGCACTTTGTTGGCTTAGCTGGCATGCCAAGGCGTATTCCCGATTATGCATTACAGTTCGCTGATTTTAACGCCATCATAAGCGTAGGTGGGTTTGTATTTGGACTGTCTCAACTTCTATTTGTCGCCGTTGTATTCAAGTGCATTCGCGGTGGTGAGTCTGTACCCAATAAAGTCTGGGATGGCGCTGAAGGTTTAGAGTGGGAGGTTGCCTCACCCGCGCCATATCACACGTTTTCTAAGCCACCTAAGGTAGACTAATGCATACGCCATTAATTAAAAAACTCGTCTTAGCGGTACTTGGTATGTTTGCCTTTGCGTTTGCGCTGGTACCGCTATATGACGTGTTTTGTGATATCACTGGGCTGAATGGCAAAGTTGATCTGGTTGTTGCTGAACAAAGCGAAAGCGTCGATGCGTCTAGAGTCGTCGATGTCAGTTTTACAACACATGCTAAAAGTAGTGCGCCATTTAGTGTTGAAGCTCAGCAGTATTCTGTCACTGTGCAACCGGGCAAGTTATCAGAAGTAGAGTTTGTCGCCCGCAATCTGAGCGATAGTGCTCGAATTATGCAAGCCATTCCCTCCGTCTCTCCTGGCCAAGCGGCAAAATACTTACATAAGCTAGCCTGTTTCTGCTTCGATCAACAAAGTTTACAGGCAAATCAAACGGTGAAGTTTACGCTGCGCTTTTATGTCGATACAGAACTGCCTGCGGACGTACAAGAGTTAACGTTGTCCTACACTTTGTATGACATTACAGACAGCATAGCCACTTCAAATCTAAAGCAAAAAAATGCGCCTGATCAGCTGGTGCACATAGCTGAACACGTTTACCTGCGAGGTCACGAAAATGGATAAGAGTTATCAAACTTATTATGTGCCAGAGCAAAGCCCATGGCCAATTGTAGGCGCTATCGCCATGTTTCTTATTGCGGTAGGGGCAGGCCTTACTGTCATGCAGTTAAATAGTGAATCCAGTTATGGCGCTTGGGTATTATTTGCCGGTATTGGGGTACTCATAGCAATGATTGTCGGGTGGTTTAGGCATGTAATTGATGAGTCTATGAGTGGTTTATACTCCGAACAGATGGACCGCTCGTTTAGACAGGGGATGGGGTGGTTTATATTCTCCGAAGTGATGTTTTTTGCGGCATTCTTTGGTGCGCTGTTTTACGTTCGAATGTTTGCGGTACCTTGGCTTGGCGGCAGTAGTAACAATTTAATGACCAACGAAGTTTTATGGCCCAGTTTTGAAGCTGTTTGGCCGTTATTGGTTACGCCAAACGGCGATGTCACTCAGGCCATGCCTTGGCATGGTCTACCGCTGATCAACACGATCATTCTACTCACTTCTTCTGTCACCTTGCACTTTGCACACACTGCTATTGAGCGCGATGAGCGCACTAAACTGACAGTATTTTTGGGCGTTACGATTTTGTTAGGCTTCATCTTTCTTGGCTTGCAAGTCGAAGAGTATATTCATGCTTATCAGGAATTAGGGCTCAAACTCAACTCCGGAATTTATGGTAATACCTTCTTTATGCTGACTGGCTTTCATGGCATGCATGTGACACTTGGCGCAATAATTTTGTTGATCGTTTGGCTACGCATTATCAGAGGCCATTTAGACTCTAATCAACACTTTGCGTTTCAGGCTGCTGCTTGGTACTGGCATTTTGTTGATGTGGTATGGCTGTGTTTGTTTGTGTTTGTGTACGTATTGTAGAGGAGTCGAAGCGGTTGGGTTTTATCAGTCCAAATTGGCTGGATAGTGAGATGAATAAAACAACCGCTAATGAAAAGAGTACGCGCTTGCCAAGCATTTTTGACATGTTTTTGGAGGTTTCTTGCCCTTTTAGCATGGCGAAAAGGGCTCTAAATAAGTGGTAGAGAATAATAAGAAGTAGTGCAGTAATAATCCATTTTATTAGCATGAGGGTTCTGTCATCCGCCTGTTTAAAAAAAAGACTAGTACAGTTCTGACTATTTTGGCAGTGACAATTGTGGTTTCTGTGTGTTTTAGGTTGTCATATTGGCAATGGCAGCGAGCTCAGGAAAAACAGGGATATTTGACACAAATTGCCATGCGTAGTGACAGCCAGTGGTGGGGAGCAGCTACTGAACCAGAATTGTTGCAAGGCGCTAATGCCACGGTAAGTGGGCATATTGATAGCACAAGATGGTGGCTATTAGACAACCAAGTGGTTGAAGGCAAAGTGGGTTACGATCTGATTGTATTATTTTTACCCGAAGGGCGTACTGAGTTTCACGCGCTTAACTTGGGCTTTATCGCAGGCGGTCAAGACCGTAAGCAGTTACCTGTTTTTGAATTACCTACAGGCAAAATCACGGTAAATGTAGAGTTTAAAATAGGTGAGTGGTCAGGCTTTACGCTGGCGACGACACCAAATCAAAGCGCACATCATGACAATGTTTTGCAGTATCTAGATCATGCATTTTTTAGTCTAGATGCAGGGTATCAGATTTCTCCGTTGCTAATGATTGCAAAGCAAGCCGTTTTCTCGGCCGTGGAGCCACATTACCAAGCGGTTGTAATGAGTCCTGATAAACATCGAGCCTATGCATTGCAATGGTTACTGATTGGCATTTCAGCTGGTGTAATCGCATTTTTTGCTTGTCGACATAAAAATCTGGGGAGTAGTCATTATGAATAAAACATTAGGGTTGTTTATAGGGTGCTTTCTCTTACCTGTAGCTGCCGCAATTGCTGTCTTGAAATTTGATTTAGCGCCTACGTCAACGACTAATCACGGCCGCTTTTTGGAGCAAGAAGTCGTACTGCCTATCAAAGCAGACGATAAAATGTGGAGTATTGTGCTTAATTTACCTGAACAGTGCGATACCTCTTGTGAGGTACAAAGAAAAAATGCGGAGCAATTGAAAGTCGCCTTGGGTAAACACAGCCAAAAAGTATCCGTTGTCCTGTTCGAAAATGAAGCCGCGCCTTCAAAACACCATGGTAGGCAGTCCAAGTTAGTGCCTGCTGCTTTTTACTTAGTTGATAAACATGGCCTTGTTGTCCTTGAGTATCTATATCAACCGGATCCTGAATCAAATCGTTTGGTACTTAAGGGTTTGCTAAAGGATATGAAGAAACTTCTTAACTATGCACGTTCAAAATAAGGAGGGAGTATGTCGCATGTATTTCACCGCGCGATCACATTTGCCTGCATATTGGCGATGTGTGTTGTTGTTCTAGGAGCTTATACTCGGTTGAGTAATGCTGGACTTGGCTGTCCAGATTGGCCCGGTTGCTATGGCTTTTTAACTGTTCCTAATGAGTTACACGAGATAACAGCAGCGAAAATCGAGTTTCCAAGCAGTAATCTCGAGCCAAGAAAAGCATGGATAGAAATGATCCATCGCTATTTTGCAGGGGGGTTAGCCCTTGTTGTGTTATTCATCTTCGTCGTGATTGTCCGCTCGAATCAGCGTCATGCTCCCAAATTACTGGCTGCAAGCTTGTTACTCATGATTTGCTTTCAAGCGCTTTTGGGCATGTGGACAGTCACATTAAACTTGCAACCCTTCGTGGTGATGGGGCACCTCCTAGGGGGGTTTACAATTTTGTCCCTACTGACATTAATCTATCTAAGGACTGAAAGGAAAGACATTGGCTATGAAAACACTGCCCCGACTTGTTTAAAAGCTGGGATTGCCTGTTTATGTGTGCTGATTTTTCAAATTGCCTTGGGAGGGTGGCTTGCTGCAAATTATGCAGCACCACATTGCACAGGGTTACCACTTTGCTCAAACGGCGAGTTATTCTCTTGGAGCAGCTTATTGAAAATACCAGAGCCGGCGAGTACGTACGAATATGGAGTGTTGCCTTTTGAAACGCGCTTGTCTATTCATCTGGTGCATCGTATTTGGGCTGCGGTCACTGTTTTGGCAATTGTCATGTTTGCGTTTTTAGTCCACGTAAAGATACAACAATTGATGATTCGTCGCGCAGCGAACCTAGTTATGGCGTTGGTACTGATACAAGTGGCTATTGGTGCCATTATTGTTCATTTTAAATTTCCCATTCTTTTAACTTTATTTCATAACTTAATGGCAGCATTGCTGTTACTTGCGTTAGTTCGAGTTTGCTATTTTCTTGGTCGAGCGAAAAAGGTGTTGTTATGAGCATTCAGGGGGAGAAATATTTCACTTTGGTATCCGAACTGCCTAAGAGTATCGAAGCTTACTTAGGTATTTGTAAACTGAAAGTCGTGTTTATGCTGGTACTGACAGCATGGGTGGGCATTATCTTAGCGCCCGATGCAGGGCGTACTGCCGTCACTCAATTTTTTAGTTTGCTCGGAATTGGACTCGTTTCTGCGGCGGCAGCAGCAATTAACCATGTTGTTGACCAAGAGCGAGATCAGAAAATGGCACGAACGCGGCATCGGCCTCTGGTGCAACAGCAATTAACCTCATTTCAAGCGTCTATCTTTGCCGCATGTATTGGCCTGAGTGGGGTTGGTCTATTACTTATATTTAGCAACTGGTTATGTGCAGCGCTGACAGTCAGCGCATTATTTGGATATGCGGTAGTTTATTCAGTGTTTTTAAAACACATGACACCGCAAAATATTGTTATTGGTGGGTTGGCGGGCGCAATGCCGCCTTTACTTGGCTGGGTAAGTGAATCAGGTGTCATGAGCGCAGAACCGTGGTTGTTGGTGATGATTATATTCACATGGACCCCCCCACATTTTTGGGCGCTTGCGATAGCCAGGAAAAAAGACTACGAGCGAGCGCACATTCCAATGTTACCTGTCACCCATGGCGTGAAGTTTACTAAGCTATGTATGCTCATTTATGCAGCTTTGTTAATGCTAGTGTGTTTACTGCCGTTTTTAATAGGTATGTCTAGCTGGGTATATTTGATTATATCTAGTTTGTTAAATGTATTTTTTGTGCAAAAAATAATCTACTTATATTTTGAATCAAAGTCAGAGTCTGCAATGCAAGTTTTTCGTTTTTCGATTACCTATTTACTGTTACTCTTTGTTGTATTATTCGTCGATAAGCTGGTTTTGTAATGCGTTTGATATTACTGTTTATTCTCGTTGGTATATTGGCGGCTTGTAGGTCTGAGGAAGCGGTTTCGGAATTGACGGTCCACTACCCAGAGCCGAAGATACTTAAGCCGTTTGAACTGCTTGACCAGCACGATAGAATCGTTTCCAACAAGGATTTGTTAGGGCGCTGGAACCTACTGTTTCTCGGCTACACCAGCTGCCCAGATATCTGTCCAATGACACTTTCAAAACTTACCCATATAAATACTAAAATCAGTGAATTGGCAGATTCTCAGGTGTGGTTTGTATCCGTGGATCCACATCGAGATACCAGCGAAAAGCGTCTGGATTATGTCAGTTATTTTGACAAGGCTTTTATAGCCGCAACTCAACAGCATAAGCAGCTATTTCCGTTTGTCAGGGATATCGGGCTAATCTATGCGATCAATGACCGAGGAGGTGCGGATTATTACGTTGATCATAGTGCTTCAATCGCATTAATTAATCCATTAGGAAAGCTCGAAGCTATATTTAAACCAGAGTTTAAACAAGGCCAGGTACCGAATATCAACGCTGAGAAAATGGTGCAAGACTTTAAAATAATATTGGAACAAAGCAAGTAATTACACAGAAACGCAAGATCCTATTCTAAATACATAATCTTTTTATTTCTTTTGCTAAGATTTTTGGCAATTTCATCATCAACGACTAATCTATTCTTATCTATAACTTTTACAGGGAATGTGCCAAGCGCATGATTAAACTTCCTTCAGAGTTAGCAATTAACAAAGTTGAAGAACTGCATCAGCAGTTTGTTCAAGAGTTAGAAACGGGGCAGCCAATTTGTATCGACATCAATGATGTCAGCAAAGTAGATACAGCGACTATTCAAATGCTATGTGCGCTGCAAAAACGTTTAATTAATTCAGATCAACAGATAACTTGGCATGGTGAAAGCCCGGTCTTATTTGAGTCTGTTGAGCAACTTGGTTTAACCGATATTTTATCCTTTAGCAGTAAGATTTAAGAGGTCAATATGAAAAAGATTTTAGCTGTGGATGATTCTGCTTCGATGAGACAAATGGTTGGGTTTACTCTTAAAAAAGCAGGGTTTGATGTCACAGAGGCAAAGGACGGTAGCGAAGCGCTAAACCTTGCAAAGCAGCAAGGATTCGACGCCGTGATCTCAGATGTAAACATGCCTGTGATGGATGGGATTACCCTAATAAGAGAGCTGCGTAACCTACCAAACTACAAATTTACGCCTTTGCTAATGTTAACGACCGAATCAGGTCTTGATAAAAAAAGCGAAGGGAAAGCCGCTGGTGCAACTGGTTGGATAGTGAAACCCTTCAACCCGGATCAATTATTAGCTGTATTGAAAAAAGTCATCCGCTAGTACCAAAGAGGTATAGGCATGAGTATAGATTTAAGTCAGTTTTTTGATGTGTTCTTCGAAGAGAGCTTTGAAGGCTTGGATGCCATGGAGGCAGAACTTCTTAATCTTGAACCAGGTAAAGAAGACTCTGAAACCATTAACACCATATTTAGAGCTGCTCACTCTATCAAAGGCGGCAGTGGAACATTTGGGTTTGTGTCTGTTTCTGATTTTACTCATGTACTAGAAACACTACTTGACCAAATTCGTGATGGGCAGAGAGTTTTAACGGCTGAGCACGTTAATTTGTTACTTAAATCGGTAGATTGTGTACGTGGTCTGCTCAGTGCTTTGCAAGCAGAAGAGGAGCCTGATTTAAGTGAATCACATGAACTCAAAGCACGGTTTGAAGCGATATTAGGGGGAGAAGAATCTCCTGTTGAAGAGGTGGCCGCCACGGTAGTTGAAAGTGAGGCATTGCAGAGTACAACCTATCAGATTGAGTTCAAGCCAGAGCCTCATTTATTCAAAACCGGAAATGAGCCACTTTACATGTTTTCAGAGTTGGCTGAATTGGGCGAACTAGAAGTCAGTGCGTTCCATGATGCAATTCCTGATTTCTTGGAGTTCGACCCTGAAGACTGTTTCCTGCATTGGCGTTTCTTTTTAACAACTACTCGAGAAGAGCAGGCGATAGCCGAGATTTTTGAATGGGTTGAAGATGATGCTGAAATCAAAATAGAAGCTTGTGGCGGTTTGTTCGATGACGAACCCGTGCAAACACCTGCTGCTCAACACGGAAGTAATGAAGGCAACTCGAGCCAAAATGACAGTTCGGCCGAAATCGCTGGTGAAAGTTCTGGCGCTACTGAAGTAACAAAGCCCGATGCTGAGGCGGAAAAAGCGCAACAAACATTGGCCTCAGTTCAACAAAAAGTTGAAACCGTTAAAAGTACCAAGGCTGAGAGCAGAAAGTCGAGTGATTCTGGCGCAACTTCCATAAGGGTGGGAATTGATAAGGTCGACTCACTAATAAATATGGTGGGTGAGTTAGTAATTACGCAAGCGATGTTAAGCCAAATTGGCGATCAAGATATTACTGAATCCAGTATTGCGGCATTACAGGAAGGACTTACCCAGCTGGCCCATAACACGCGCGATCTGCAAGAGAATGTAATGCGGATCAGGATGCTTCCGATAAGCTTCGTATTTAGCCGCTTCCCTCGTTTGGTGAGAGACACATCCCAAAAATTAAATAAGCAAGTCGAACTAAAACTTGTCGGGGAGCAAACTGAGCTGGATAAAACCGTTATGGAAAAGCTCTCGGATCCTATGGTGCACTTGGTGAGAAACTCGCTCGATCATGGACTCGAAACCCCCGAAGATAGAATTGCCAATGGCAAAGATCCGGTAGGGACCGTGACACTTAATGCATTTCATCAAGGCGGAAATATTGTCATAGAAATCATGGATGACGGAAAAGGGTTAGATACAGATAAAATTCGTAGCAAGGCGATTGCGAACGGGTTAATTCAAGAGTCCGATGAGCTCAGCGTAGAAGAAATTAATGAGCTCATTTTTATGCCTGGCTTTTCGACCGCCGACAGTGTTAGTGATATTTCAGGTCGTGGTGTAGGAATGGATGTTGTAAGGCGAAACATCCAAGCATTGAACGGTTCTGTTGAAGTGACATCCAAGCAAGGCGTCGGCTCCACATTTACTATTCGCTTGCCATTAACACTCGCTATATTAGATGGCCAATTGGTTCAAGTGGCTGCGCATACTTATATTATTCCGCTGATTTCTATTGTCGAATCGCTGCAAATTGATATTTCAAAGGTGAGTAAAGTCGGCAAAGGATTAGAAGTGTTACGGCTACGGGATGAATACATCCCTATTCTGCGATTGTACGATATTTTTAGTCATCAAGGCGCGAGAGAAGAGTTAGATAAAACGCTGTTAGTTGTTGTTGAAAGTGATAATTACAAAATTGGCTTATTGGTTGACGACCTATTGGCACAGCAGCAAGTGGTTATTAAGAGTTTAGAGGCAAATTATCAGAAAGTTGATGGCATTTCTGGTGCAACTATTTTGGGAGACGGCACCGTTTCTCTGATCATTGATATTAGTGGCTTAATCAAGTTAAGTGGATTGCGCCGCCCGGGATCTACAGAGCTGTTAGTGGATTTGAAAGGCGAGGAGGCTGAACCTGCATGATTGATCAAGTAGGCGTAAATCAACAGTTGATGTTCGATGGAGAGTCGGACGAAAAGCAGTTTTTAACTTTTATGATGCATGATGAAGAGTACGGCATGGACATACTAGCCGTGCAAGAAATAAGGGGCTGGGAACCAGTTACTACGATCCCCAACTCCCCTAACTTTGTGCGTGGTGCAATGAATTTACGAGGCACCATAGTGCCGATCATTGATTTGCGCATGCGGTTTGGCATTGACGCGATTGAGTATGGACCGCTCACCGTCGTGATTGTCGTTTCGGTGCAAATAAAAGATCAGCAAAAAATAATGGGGCTAGTAGTGGATGCTGTATCAGATGTATATAGCATTGCCGAAGAGAAAGCGAAGGATGTACCCGACTTTCAAGATTCTGACAATGCATACTTTGTTCATGGTCTAGTCAATGTAGGGCAAAAAATGGTTGTGCTTTTAAATCTAGAAAAGGTTTTAGATTTGAGTGATAAGAGTGGACTCAAAGGCTAATTGGGGGTCGAAATGAGTGAACAGAGTATCCAAAGCAGTATTAATAACAAGATCTTAATTACCGGGGTCATACTGGTTGTTAGTGTCATTCTTGGTGCTCAGCTGGGACAGGCTGAATCCGAACAAATGCGTATGTTATCTTTCGTTGTGCCTTTGCTAGGCATTGCAGCGGCGTTGATATTTATGAAACAAGGGTTGTCTGCCTTTACTCTGCAATTAGCTACTGTTTACAGTGCTTTACCCATCATTCAGGCTCGCAGTGAAGAGCAGCTCGGGCAAGTGGATTTTTCGGGGTTTCCGCAACTATTTAGAGCTTTGTCTACTCGTGAAAGCGAGGAAGTTCATCAAGATGATCATACCCAGAGTTTGTTGCTGGCGTTAAAAGGGTGTCAAGCCAATATTATGGTTGCGGACAGTGAGCATAATATTGTTTATATGAATGACTCGGTGACCAGCATGCTTCGGAAGAACGAACATCAACTCCGTCAAGAGTTACCAAACTTCAATGTGGCAACCACAATTGGTACTAACATCGACATGTTCCATGCGAACCCAAGTCACCAACGCAATTTGTTAGCTAATTTGCGCGATGTGTACAAGACACAAATCACGGTCGCTGGGCTAACTTTTGATCTTATCGCCACACCGGTATTTGACGAAGATAATAATCGTATCGCAACGCTGGTTGAGTGGGGAGACCTGACTCAGCAACTCGCCATTGAGAAAAAGCAAAAAGATGAAGCTGCGAAAAATGCACGTATCTCCAGTGCATTGAATGTATGCCAAGCTAACGTCATGTTGGCGGACGATGATTATAACATCGTCTACATAAATGAATCTGTTACCCAGATGCTCAGAAAAAATCAGGCCAAGCTGCAAGAGGCCCTCCCGCGTTTTAATGTGGATGATCTCATTGGTCAAAATATCGATATATTCCATGCAAACCCCGCACATCAAAGAAATTTACTTAACAGCATGACTGGTACGTACAATACCGATATTCAAGTCGCTGG
This sequence comes from Pseudoalteromonas luteoviolacea, assembly GCF_001696455.1. GTDB lineage: Bacteria > Pseudomonadota > Gammaproteobacteria > Enterobacterales > Alteromonadaceae > Pseudoalteromonas > Pseudoalteromonas luteoviolacea_C. The sequence continues at coordinate 44,715 of NZ_MAUJ01000008.1, read as the reverse complement.
ATTTACTTTTGGATTAATTGCTACGCCGGTGCAAGACTCTGAGGGCCGTCGTATAGGGACAGTGGTTGAATGGGAAGATAAAACCGAGCGGTTAGAACGGGAGCGAGAAGCGCAGTCAGCTGCCAACGAAAACCTCAGAGTACGTAGAGCTTTAGACAACGTGGCAACCAATACCATGATTGCTGACTCGCACTTCAATATCGTCTATATGAATGAATCTGTTGTAGAGATGATGAAAAATGCGGAACGAGACATTCGTCAGGACTTGCCTAACTTTGATTGCGGCAAGCTGATGGGGGCGAACATTGATGTGTTCCACAAAAACCCCGCGCATCAACGCAATATGGTGACCAATTTAACCAGTACCTATAAGACAGAGATTCAAGTGGGTGGCCGTACCTTTGGCTTGGTTGCTAACCCGATTATCGCTGCAGATGGTGAGCGTATTGGTACGGTTGTGGAGTGGGAAGATAGAACCGATGAAGTGGCCATTGAATCTGAGGTGAATGAGCTCGTAGAGTCTGCTCGTTCAGGTAATTTATCAGCAAGATTGAACGAAAATGATAAAGAAGGATTTTATTTACGCTTAGCCCAAGGGTTAAATGGCCTTGTGTCTATTGTTGACGATGCTGTGTCAGACACCGTAAATATGCTTGACGCCCTAGCGAATGGCGATTTAACGCAGCGTATTAATGCAAACTACAACGGTGCATTTGATAAGCTCAAACAAGATGCGAATACCACTGCTGATAAGCTAACTGAGGTGCTAAACCGGATCAGTTCTTCGGCTGCTATGGTTGCCAGTGGTGCTGAGGAGATTTCTCAAGGCAATGCTGACTTGAGCCAAAGAACAGAAGAGCAGGCGTCGTCACTTGAAGAAACAGCTTCAAGTATGGAAGAAATGACAAGCACAGTAAGGCAAAATGCAGACAATGCGAAAGTCGCCAATGAACTGGCCTCAGAGACCAGTGAAAAAGCTGTGGCTGGAGGCGAGGTTGTTAACCGAGCTGTTGCAAGCATGTCTGAGATCAATGAATCAAGTAAGAAAATAGCCGATATTATTAGTGTCATTGATGAAATTGCATTTCAAACTAACCTACTTGCGCTCAATGCTGCTGTTGAGGCTGCAAGAGCGGGCGAGCAAGGTCGAGGTTTTGCCGTTGTAGCAGGTGAGGTACGGAATTTGGCGCAGCGCTCAGCGGGTGCGGCAAAAGAAATCAAAGACTTGATCAGAGACAGTGTGGGCAAAGTAGAAGATGGCACATTATTGGTTAATGAATCTGGCTCGACACTAAAAGAAATTGTCGAAGCGGTAAAACGTGTGACGGAGATGATTTCGGATATAGCAGAGGCGTCTGAAGAGCAGAGCTCGGGTATTGAGCAAGTGAATAAAGCGGTTGCTCAAATGGATGAAATGACTCAGCAAAATGCAGCATTAGTAGAAGAGGCTTCTGCGGCTGGGGAGTCTATGGCCGAGCAAGCGAATGATATGAGAAGGCTGTTGAATTTCTTCAATGTGGGTGAATCTAGTGGCAGTAGTGGACTTTCTGAAGTGGCGAGTATATCCACTGAGCGCTTAAGTAAACCGCAACCGCCATCTAGCAATACTGCGAGCATTAAGCTGCCGAGTGCCTCGTCTAATGGCGCAGTAGATATGGGTCGTAGCAAGTCAGAAGCCGCGAATCGTTTTGCGGATGATTCAGATGAATGGGAAGAGTTCTAGAGTCCACATATAAAGTGATGAGAGAGGGAAGTGCTCACTTCCCTTTAACTTTGCAGTTAAGCGCTCGTTATCAATTCCTGATTATAAAGTGAACTATTTTAAAAGTGTGCTCGTATGAAAGAATTTCCATTCACGGATAAGGACTTTCAGAATATTTCTGACAGAGTTTATAACGCCTGCGGTATTGTCCTTGGGCCCCACAAGCGAGAAATGGTGTATTCGCGCTTAGCTAGGCGCATAAGAGCAAACGGACTACGCACCTTTGAAGAATATTTAAGTTATTTAGATAATAGTGGCGAGCAAGAGTTCAGTCACTTTATTAATGCAATTACAACTAACCTTACGTCATTCTTTAGAGAGGCCCACCATTTCGAATTTTTAAAGACTGGGTTGGTCGAGCGCATAAAGTCTGACAATCGGATGTCAAAGCGTGTCAGAATTTGGTCAGCAGGCTGCTCTACAGGGGAGGAGCCTTATAGTATAGCAATGACAATTGCGGATGAATTCCCGAGTGATTGGGATGTTAAGGTACTCGCCACAGACTTAGACTCGAATGTGTTGCAAAAAGCGTCGGAAGGCACATACAACAGCACGTCGGTCACCGGGTTAGAAGAGAGTCACTTAAGAAAGTGGTTTTTAAAAAGCAGTGATGGCAGCCAATATCGTGTGAAAGACAAATTAAAAGAAATTATTTATTTCAAGCGCTTAAATTTACTAGAGCCTTGGCCAATGCGAGGCCCTTTTGATTTGATATTTTGTAGAAATGTGCTGATTTATTTCGATAAAGAAACGAAAGATAACCTTTTCAAGGGATACCACGATTTACTCGATAAAACACATGGGCACCTTTTTATCGGCCACTCAGAAACAATGAGTAAAGAGCGGACTGATTTTAAGAATTTAGGCAAAACAATGTATAAGAGGATCGATGCAGCATGAATCAGTTTAGACCGGTGATCCGGGGCTTTGAGCATGTTAAACGGTTTTGGGATGCAGGTCGTAGCAAAGTAGTCGCAAAAGTGCTGCCAGGTGAGTTTTACGTGTCTAAAAACGATGAGCTTATTTCTACTGTATTGGGGTCGTGTATTGCAGCCTGTGTGTACGATGAAAAACTGGGTATTGGCGGCATGAACCATTTTATGTTGCCAGGTGCACAAAATATGAAGGAAATAACAAACGTACATACTGATGACTTTAATTGCCGATATGGGAACTGGGCAATGGAGTATTTGATAAACGAAGTTCTGAAAAATGGGGCGAGTAGAGACAACCTAAAGGTCAAGCTATTCGGCGGTGGGAAGATAATCAGCGCGATGACTGACATTGGCGTTGGTAATATCCGTTTTGCTCACGCTTATGTAGAAGAAGAAAATCTGAACTTAGTCTCTCATGATGTTGGCGGGCCTTGGCCTCGCAAGGTCGTTTTTCACCCTCAATCGGGCACCGCCAAAGTGAAAAAGCTACGGCAAATGCACAATGATACAATTGAAAAGCGCGAAGTTAAGTACCTCCATGACATCGAAATGCAAGATGCCCAAACTGACATTGAATTATTTTAGAGTAATGGCACATGATTAAGGTACTTATCGTCGATGATTCTCCTTTACTGCGAGCGGTGCTTAAAGCCGTGTTAGAACAAGCAGGAGATATACAAGTTGTAGGGGCTGCAAAAGATCCCTACGAAGCGAGAGATATGATTAAAGTGACTCAACCCGATGTGTTGACGCTTGATATCGAAATGCCAAAAATGAATGGCTTAAGCTTCCTAAAGAACTTAATGAGGTTAAGGCCAATGCCAGTCGTGATGTTGTCGACGCTCACTCAAAAAGGCTCGCCTGAAACACTTGAGGCTTTAGAGGTTGGGGCCGTTGACTTTATTGCAAAGCCCATGACAAATGTTGCCGAGCAACTCGAAGCCTATGCGGATATTTTATACCAAAAAATCCGCACGGCGAGTCGTGCCCGAGTCAGAGCATTTAAACCTGCTAAAGAGAATGCCGAAAAAGCGGCCAGTGGAGACACTAAATACAAAAGCAATAATATCATTGCGATAGGAGCCTCTACTGGGGGCACTGAAGCATTACGAGAAGTGCTCACAAAGATGCCTAGCAACTGTCCGCCAGTGGTGATCACTCAGCATATCCCCCCCGTATTTAGCGCATCCTTTGCACAGCGAATGGACAGGTGTTGCTCAGTGTCTGTGAAAGAAGCTGAAGATGGAGATGTGCTTGGTGAAGGAAGAGTGTTTATTGCGCCCGGGGATAAGCATTTACTTGTTGCTCAACAAGGTGGCAAGTTAGTATGCCAGCTGAATGATGGGGACAAAGTTAATCGTCATAAGCCAGCAGTAGATGTACTATTTGATTCTCTGTTGCCTGTAGCAAAACAGGTGCATGCGGCGCTACTCACAGGTATGGGCAGCGATGGTGCACAAGGTCTTCTGAGACTAAAAGAAGGCGGTGCTAACACCTTTGCGCAAGACGAGGCATCTTGCGTAGTGTGGGGAATGCCTCGTGCTGCGGTTGAATTGAATGCAGCCAACAAAGTGGTGTCTTTGGATAATATGGCAATTAACTTGCTGAAATCAGCAAGCCGTTGACCTGCTATGTTATTGAATGACCCAAGGCTGTGAAAACCAGTAAAAGTGGCCCTTATGGGTTTTGGATGGTGCTGTACAGTTATACCTAGAGCGTCCATTGGGCAACGCCTTTGGGGAGGTCACTTGTACTTCTGTTTTGTTCTTCCAAGTTAGCGTCGCTCTACCCACACCTGAAACAAAACATGCAAACTGACTTTGATAGAAATCCATCTCTTTGAATGAGAGAGTAAATGATGGTGTGCGTTCGGTTGTGACCGAGTTTATATAACTCAATTTATCAATCGCAAAAGGCAGTGATTTAATTTTCACCTTCAAGGTCTTTAAATTGCTATAAATGCCAGATGCAGGAAAGCGCGGTACACGCGTAAAGTCAGTGGTTACACCTACTGCACCAGAGTGCTGTCCAATACCAACTAACCCCAATTCTTTAACAAGTGCCTGTACCGAGTTGTCGAATTCTCCATATGGATATGCGATATAGGGGTAGTTATGACCGACTTCAGCAGCAATTCGCTGTTGTGACCAGGTTAGATCCGTTTTAACTCTCTCTTTCCATTGTGCTTGTGATTCGCCTTGTTGGCGAAGGTGCAAGTAATCATGTTTAGCACTGTGGTTGGCAATGAGTGCCCCTCGTTTTGACAGGGCTCTGAGTTCAGCCCAAGTCATTACATAATTTTGCCCCTCATCAATGAGTTTAGGATTAACAAAAATCGTATAGGGGAAATTATAAGCTTCAAGAAGCGGCGCGGCGGCCTCAATATTGTTGTCATAGCCATCATCAAAGGTGATAGCAACGGTGTTAATGGGTAAAGGTTTACCGGCTCTTAATTGTTCAATAAATTTGTCTAGCGCAATGACGTTATAGTTGCCTGATTTTAAATACTCCAAATGAGATTTAAATGTATCGGCGCTGACACTTGTCACCGGTGGGAGTTTCTCACTGACGTGATGATACTGTAATATAGTCGCACTTTGCGCCGAGGCGCTGACTAACCCAATTAACAGAACTAAATTATGAAGCTTTTTCATTACCTGCGTACACCTTATCATATTCCACTACTTACTCTCGCAGCGCCGATGATTTTATCAAATATTTCGGTTCCACTGTTAGGGTTAGTTGATACTGCTGTTATTGGACACTTAAGTCACGCTCATTTTCTCGCTGGTATTGCTCTTGGTTCTGGGAGTATCGCACTGTTATTCTGGCTCGCGAGCTTTTTACGCATGAGTACGACAGGAGAAATTGCCCAAGCTTATGGTGAAAGAAATCAGACAAGGGCATTACAATCGTTGTTTGCAAGTCTTACTCTCGCGCTGATTTTCGCGTTAACTCTCGTTGTCTTATCTCCCTTACTATTGCAGCTTATAGAGCAATTGGCTAACCCAACACCGCAAGTAATGGAGCAAGCGAGCATTTACTTTTCGACTCGAATCTACAGTGCACCAGCGGCAATGATGAATCTGGTATTGTTGGGGTTTATGTTGGGTCTACAATACGGCAAAGGACCATTTTATGTTGTTTTGTTTACCAACTTAGTCAACATTGTGCTGGATTTAATTTTTGTGATTGGCTTCGAGTGGGGAGTGGCTGGGGCCGCTTGGGCCTCGGTTATTGCCGATTACAGTGCGCTCATATTGGCATGTGTACTGACTTTACAATTGCTTCGACGAAAAGGCTGGCAATTTTCAATATTAACCCCAGATCGAACGCAGGTTTTGCATTTGCTGTCACTGAACAAAGATATTTTTATTCGCTCTTTGGTTTTGCAACTCTGCTTTAGCTTTATGACGTTTTATGGTGCGCGGTTGGGTGACAATACATTGGCCGCTAACGCAGTTCTACTTAACTTTTTAATGCTAGTGAGCTTTGCTTTGGATGGTATCGCGTATGCTGCTGAAGCAAAAGTGGGTCAATCCAAAGGCGAGAAAAATGTCACTAAACTTAAGGCATGGGTTAATGTAAGTGTATTTTGGGGAAGTGTATTTGCGCTACTTTACTGCGTGATTTTCGCAGTATTTGGAGAGTTAATAATTACTTCATTGACGAGTATCCCGAGTGTGATCGAAACGGCGACCAGCTATCTACCTTGGCTTGTTGTCTTGCCCATTATTGCGATGAGTTGCTTCTTGTTTGATGGCGTTTTTGTCGGACTAACAAGAGCAAGAGAAATGCGCAATAGCATGATAATCTCAGCGGTATGCGGGTTTTTCTTGCCCTTTTTAATCATGAAAGATCTTGGTAATCACGCGTTGTGGCTGTCTATGACCTGTTTTATGGCGTTGCGTGGTATTACTTTGATTTATCGTTATCGAAAGCTCGTCGGGCAGCAAGCCTTGCTGAAATAACTTGCGAAAAGCGATTTGCAAAGATACCGAGATAACCATATCCAGCGATGCCTAATGCCGGAAATAGCACAGCTAAACCAGCCATTCGCCAAGCTGGATCATGGTAATTACTCAGCGCAAATAGCCCCATTGCACATACAAAAAGACCAATGCCGGTGAAAAAAAACTTCAGGCTGCGCTTGGGGTTTGAGCCCAAGCGATAAACTAATTGTGTGAACATCTCAAAATCTTAATAATAAGAGTGGTCGCCACGCGCGTGCTCAGTGATATCACGTACGCCAGTAATTTCTTCAAACTTGGCAACCATTTCTTTTTCGATGCCTTCTTTTAGCGTGACGTCGATCATTGAGCAGCCGTTACAACCCCCACCAAACTGCAGTACTGCGATGCCCTCATCCGTGATTTCTACAAGACTTACCTGACCACCATGGTTTGCCAGTTGTGGATTGACATCAGTCACTAGCATGTGTTCAACACGCTCTTCTAGTGAAGCATCATCTTTAAGTTTTTTCGCTTTTGCATTCGGTGCCTTCAAAGTCAGTTGGCTACCCATTTTGTCCGTTACAAAATCGATTTCAGCTTCATCTAAAAATGGTGCGCTCTCTTCGTCAACAATGGCATCAAATCCATTAAAGTTAAATCTAAGATCTGTGTCTTCAACCGCATCGGCAGGGCAATACGATACGCCACACTCAGCTTGTGCAGTTCCTGGGTTGACAACAAATACTCGAATACTGGTGCCCTCAGCTTGATCGCTGAGAAGTTTCGCAAAATGTGTTTGTGCGGTTTCTGAAATTGTGATCATAATCTGGCTATACTTGACTAAATTACTCGGTTACTCCCTATGATACCCCCCTCATCTTATTGTAGCTAGTGTTGGGCGTAAAAATTTGCTGCTAAACAGTGCGTCTTGGTAGCGTAAGGGTAAGATTAAAAAGACGGAGTTGATATGAGAATCACCTTGTTCTTACTTGGGTTTTTGATATTTCAAAGCCAAGCTAAGCCACTAAGTTACTATTTTTCTGCGGACATCGAATTTGATCAAAGCATCACAAAACCGAGTGAAGTACTTGGGTATGAAGTGGGTGAATGGCATGTTAGGCATGATCAGCTGGTAAGTTACCTGACATTGCTTGCACAACAAAGTCCTAGAATGAGCATTTCAACAATTGGCTTTAGCCATGAACGTCGACCTTTGCTATTACTTGCTGTCACCACTGCTAAAAACCAAGATAAGCTAGAACAAATACGGCAAGACCATCTAGCGAGCCTAAGCGTCAGTAAGGATCGCAGTGCAGCGCCCAATATTATTTGGATGGGATACAGTGTTCATGGTAATGAACCGTCAGGGAGTAATGCCGCATTGTTGTTGGCTTACTACTTAGCCGCAGCACAAGGCGATGAGATCAATAACCTGTTAGAGAACAACGTTATCCTACTAGACCCAGCATTAAACCCTGATGGGTTAGCTAGGTTTGCCCACTGGGCGAACAGTAACAGAGGGAAGACGTTATCTGCAGATCCGGCCAGCCGTGAACATGTTGAGGCATGGCCATCGTCACGTACCAATCACTATTGGTTTGACCTTAATCGTGATTGGTTGTTACTTCAACACCCAGAATCCAAAGCGCGTGTGGCGCAGTTTCACCATTGGAAGCCAACGGTGTTGACAGATTTTCATGAAATGGGTACCAACAGTAGCTACTTCTTTCAACCCGGTATTCCCAGTCGGACTCACCCAATTACACCACCACAAAACCAAGCATTAACCCATAAATTAGCCGAGTATCATGCAGAGATACTGGACAGAGAAAAGCAATTATATTTCACTCAAGAAAGTTTTGATGACTTTTATGTCGGCAAAGGGTCAACGTATCCCGATATTAATGGGGCAGTTGGGATTCTATTCGAACAAGCGAGTAGTCGGGGTCATGTACAAGAGTCAATCAATGGAGACTTACACTTCCACCGCACGATAAAAAACCAGCTGCTGACGTCTTTATCCACATTCAAAGGGGCATTGAAGCATAAAGAGGCATTACTGGATTACCAACAAACATTTTACCTTGATGCGCTCAAGCTTGCTGACAAAGAGGATGTGAAAGGGTATGTGGTCGCCAAAGGTAACGATATATCTCGGTTTGAATCATTTGTTAAGTTATTAAGCCACCACCAAATAAATGCTTACGAGATAACAAAAGCAGTGAAAGTGGCCGGCAGAACTTATCAAATTGGTGATATTTTTGTGCCTTTAACACAGTCTCAGTATCGCCTTATTAAAGCCGTTTTTTCAACGCAGACAAACTTTGAAGACAATACTTTCTACGACGTATCTGGGTGGACTTTACCTCATGCATTTGATTTAAGTTTTGCGCCCATCAAAAGTCGTTGGGGACTAAAAGTTGCGACAAATCCAATAAAAATAGAACCGCCAACGCTTAATAAAGCAGTCCAAACAGGGGCATACGCCTATGCATTTTCTTGGGACGACTATTTGGCACCAAAGCTGTTAAATCGGCTGCTTGGAGCCGGCATTGAGGCGCGGGTGGCTTTGCAGTCATTCTCAGCGCGAACGCACCAAGGCGAACTAACTTTTTCATCAGGCACGGTGGTTATTCCAGCTGGTGTGCAAAGTAATAAAAATTGGCCGAGTGTGTTAATTGAGATAGTGACGCAATCGTCGATAGATGTGTTTGCGATTCGCAGCGGCTTAACCGCTCAGGGCATTGATTTGGGTTCAAGATTAATGATGCCATTGAAACAGCCGAAGGTGCTGCTGGTGGGGGGAGAAGGAACCAGTCAGTATGAAGTGGGGGAAATGTGGTACCACCTAGATAGGCACGTCGGTATCGCACCAACTCTCATTGAGCAGCGCCGTCTATCAAGAGCCAACTTGGCTCGATACACACACATAATTATGGTAGATGGCAACTACCGAGGTTTGAGTAAGGCGACTAAGGCTGCTGTTTTATCCTGGGTGAAAAAAGGAGGCGTGATCTGGGGACACAAGCGCGGTGCACAGTGGTTAATTGATCAGCAGATACTGAATGTTGAAACAATTTCTAAAAAGGAAATGCGAGCGCAATTTGAGACACAAGGCATGCCATTTTCAGCGCGTGAAGAGCTTGCTGCTAAACAGCGTATTGCAGGTGCGATATTCAACACACGTGCAGACCTTTCTCACCCACTCGCATTTGGTCTGGAAGATGAAATCTTACCTGTTTTCAAAAATAGTACTTGGGTGATGAAGCAAACTGGTCGGCCATTTACAAGTGTTCTAAAGTATACGAGCAATCCCTTATTATCTGGATATGCAGATCAGCGCAATGTAAATCAGATAGCGGCCTCTAGTGTGTTAATTGCAGATGAGTACGGCAAAGGCGTGGTGATTGCTATGACCGATAACCCAGTTTTCAGGGGGTATTGGTACGGTACGAGCAAGCTAATTAACAACGCTTTGTTTTTTGCCCATGCGGTAAAGTAAGCTTAAGTTTCCGTCAAGCAGGTTGTGAATGCCCACACTTGGGACGCGCCTGCTTCTTTGCACAGTGCTGATATGTGATTGAGGGTTGCCCCCGTTGTCATCACATCGTCAATAAGAAGAATGCGTTTGTGCATCAAGCTGTGTTTGAGGTAGTAAGCCTTTTTGGCGCTTTGTTTTCTTGCCTGTTTTCGCATTGTTACTTGTGAAGGAGCTGCGTGCTTTCCTAGTACATTGATAATCGGTAAGTGTGCCCGTTCAAGTAATGGTGCCCAAGTTTGGTAGACCTGATTATACCCTCTAAAGATGAGTCGGGTTTTTGCTACGGGCACCAGTATGCAAGCATCTATACCGACTTTGTTTACAAAGTCTAAGTGATGCCAATGTTTTGCAATAACTTGGCGAAGTATCTTCATGGCCACTCGGCTGTTGTTGTATTTTACCTGTTTTAACCACCCTGCTAACGCGCCTTGATACCAGCCGCATGCGGATAATCCGTCGCAATGTGGTAAGTGAAACATGCGACTAATGTCCGGTCGGGAAAATAAGTTAGTTTCTGAGTGGGTGAACAGTGGTAATGATGCGTGGCAAATATGGCATAACCCAGTTTCGTCAATGGGTGTTTGGCACATTTGGCAGTGTGTTGGAAACAGTCCCTTTCTTAAAGTGAGTCGTAGTGACATTGCTTTCATTCCCTGAATCGCTATCATAGCGCTAATTTTGGCTCTAGGTTTAAAAATATGCAAAATGAAGTTGTGCTGTTGCACGGTTGGGGAATGAACAAGCAAGTTTGGCAATTAATAGAAACAGAGCTTGCCGCAGAACTAAAGCGACCAGTACGAGCTTTAAATCTCCCAGGGTTTGGTGGTGAGGCATTGCCGGAAACACATTATGATTTGGATGCCATTGTTGAAAGTATCGATACATTTATTCAACCCAATAGTATCGTGATTGGGTGGTCGCTAGGTGGATTAGTTGCGACAAGACTGGCTGCAACGAGGCCAGATAAAGTGGCACACCTTGTTTTAGTCGCCTCAAATGTTCAGTTCTGTGAGTCAGACATATGGCCGGGCATTAAGCCTGACGTGCTCGCACAATTTAAAGTCCAGCTAGCCAAAGATAGCCGTAAAACAATCGAACGTTTTTTAGCGATACAAGCAATGGGCAGCGAACATGCCAAAGCAGACATCAAACAAATTAAGGCGCTTTTACTGCAAGCACCAGAGCCAGCAGGTACGGCATTGAGTGCAGGGTTAGATATTTTACAAAGCACCGATCTAAGGCATGAATTTAGTAAACTAACATGTCCAATAACCGGTGTTTTCGGCCGACTGGATGCCCTTGTTCCCGCACAAGTTGTGGACGAATTGAGCTGGCTAAATGGCGCTTTTACGCATAAAATTCTACCAAAAGCATCACATGCACCGTTTATTTCCCATCGTCAGGAATTTATTACTTACCTAAAATCAGTCCTTTAAAAGTTAATCCGGTAAAAGGCGGCAATTTTTTGCCGCCTTGACTTTATTTTGGACATATTATGAGCAATAATTACCTTAGTGAAATTGTAATTAGGAGTACGTTATGCCTATCGGAGACGTTCTTAACGCTGGCGTTGAAGGCTTTAATCGAGCGCAACAAAATATTGAGCGAGCGACAGCTGATATAAACCGTGCCACCGTTGATCAGCAAAGCGATGAGCAATTAGCTCAGCAACGTCAACTACAGGCAGCGCGACCTGAAGAAGCGGTTACAGCACCAGTGTCTCAGCCTCCCAGAATTGACGAATCATTGGTGAATTTGAGAGTTGAAGAGTTCAACGCGAAAGCAAACGCACAAACTATTCAGACAGCAGATGAAGTGCTTGGTACTTTAGTTGATATCAAAGTGTAGGAATGAATATAGTTACGCCACAACCGGCGATAAACTTAAACACTGCAAACGTCTATACCGAAACGGCTAGGCGCGATAACGAGCTGCGTGAGGTTATCCCAAAACCTGCGGCAGTTGCGCCTCCAGCTACAGAAAACAAATCCCTTCAAGATAATGACAAGTCTCGTAGTACGCAAGACGACAGTCAAGATACCTATGACTCAACAGGCCAGCTCAAAGAAAATAAAACCATAAAAGAAGGTAACGAAGAGGAAACCGCAGAGCAGCAAGGCCAAGAGCGCAACGAAGAAGAAGTTGACGAGCGAGAACAGGCCCAACAAGAGCAAGACGAGCAACAAATCATGGAGCTCAAAGACAGGGATCGTGAGGTACGCTTACATGAGCAAGCCCATGCAAGGGTTGGGGGTCAATATGCAGGCGCGCCGAGCTATGAATACCAACGCGGACCTGATGGTAATAACTATGCGGTAGGCGGTCAGGTAATGATTGATGTGGCGCCCATTGAAGGGGATCCACAGCAAACCATCGAAAAAATGCAAACAGTCAGAGCGGCGGCGTTAGCACCAGCAGAGCCTTCAGGCGCAGATCGTGCCATTGCTGCTGATGCCACCTCAAAAATAGCGACAGCGCAAGCGGAACTCGCGAAGCAATCTATTAGTGGCGATGAAGAAAGTAGTGATTCTCCAAGACGAGTGCAAGGATTTCAAAATCGTCGATTAACAGAAGAAGGCACAGCGCAATCTGAACAGCCCGTTTTAGAACGAAAACGCCTTCAACAGGAAGCTGACCCATTTGCTGTGGCTTTACCGATAGAGAGAGATCCTGAAATTGAGTCAAGGGCATTAAGAGTTGAAGGCTTTTATAATCAAGTAGCCTCCCCTACGAGTGTTGCACAGCTGTCAGTGACGGTCTGACTCGTAGTTAATTAAAAAGGAAGGCGAGCCTTCCTTTTTCACGTCAGATGTTTATTTTTTCAATTTAGCAAATGCTTCAGCAAATGCATTTCCCATCGCAGCATTGCCTTGATCACGGCGATTACCTTTATTTTCTCGGCGATCTTGTTTTCGGCCTTGGTTACTCGGCGATTTTGCTTGAGGTTTGCTGCCAGAACTTTGCTCCGAGTGTGAGGGTGCAGCATCATTTAAGCGCATGGTAAAGCTGATACGCTTTCTGTTCACATCGACTTCAATGACTTTAACTTTAACAATATCACCCGCTTTAACCACTTCGCGAGGATCTGAAATAAACTTATCTGTAATGGCTGAAATATGGACTAAGCCATCTTGATGAACACCAACATCGACAAAAGCACCAAAGTTCGCAACATTTGAGACCACCCCTTCTAAGATCATCCCGACTTTCAAATCTGAAATCTTTTCGACGCCAGCCTTGAATTGCGCAGTTTTGAACTCTGGGCGTGGATCTCTACCTGGCTTATCAAGTTCGCCGATAATATCGGTGACAGTCGGTAAACCAAACTTATCATTTACATAGTCACTCGGTGTGAGCTGCTTTAACACATCACTATTACCGATAAGGTTTTGAACTTCAAGCTCTTTCGACTGAGAAATCAACTTCACTACAGGGTAAGCTTCAGGGTGAACTGCGGAAGCATCTAGTGGATCTTCACCATTTTGAATACGTAAGAAACCAGCGGCCTGTTCAAATGCCTTTGGACCTAAGCGTTCTACTTTTTTCAGTTGCTTACGGTTTGCAAAAGAGCCATTGCTATCACGATACTTGACGATATTGCTGGCAAGCGTTTTATTCAAACCAGACACGCGTGTTAAAAGCGGCACTGACGCCGTGTTGACGTCGACGCCTACAGAGTTTACACAATCTTCGACAACAGCTGTCAGTGCTAGGCCTAATTGGCTTTGAGACACGTCGTGTTGGTACTGGCCAACACCGATTGACTTAGGTTCAATTTTCACAAGCTCTGCCAGCGGATCTTGCAGTCGTCTAGCAATCGAAACAGCACCACGTAAAGAAACATCCAAATCTGGAAATTCATTGGCTGCAAACTCAGAAGCAGAGTATACCGAAGCCCCAGCTTCGCTGACCATGATTTTGGTGAGGTGTAGGTCGGATGCTGCTTTGAGTACTTCTGCGGCGAGCTTGTCTGTTTCGCGAGAAGCGGTACCATTACCAATCGCAATAAGTTGTACTTTATGTTGGCGGCTCAACTGCTCAATGGTGCGGATTGATTTATCCCAATGATTTTGAGGCGCATGCGGATAGATCGTGGTTGTAGATAACAGCTTTCCTGTTGCATCAACAATTGCAATCTTACATCCAGTTCTCAGACCTGGGTCGATACCCATGGTGACTTTCGGACCAGCGGGTGCAGCCATGAGTAGATCTTTTAAGTTTTTAGCAAAAACGTCAATTGCGCCATTTTCTGCTTTTTCTCTTAACGTTCCTAGAAACTCGTTCTCTAAATGAAGAGAAAGCTTAATCTTCCATGCCCACTGAACAACAGTCATTAGCCAGTCACTGGCTGGAGCACCGGACACAACTAAGCGGTAGTGATCGGCGATCATCTGGGCGCAAAATTGTTGGTGGTCTTCTGCCGTAGGTTCAGGATTGATGGCCAGTTGTAAAATTCCTTCATTACGTGCACGTAGCATAGCGAGCGCACGATGTGATGGTACTTTACTTAGGAGTTCATTGTGCTCAAAATAGTCTCTGTATTTACTGCCATTGTCTTCTTGGCCTGCAATTATCGTACTTTGTAACTGAGCATTGTCTGTGATGTGACGTCTAAACTTAGCGAGTAACTTTGCATCTTCAGCAAAGCGTTCCATCAGAATAAATTTGGCGCCTTCTAAGACGCTTTTCGTATCTGCAAAACCTGCATCCGCGTTAATAAAATCTTCAGCCAGCTGACTAGGATTTAAATTCGGATCTGCAAATAATTGATCTGCCAATGATTCAAGTCCCGCTTCTATGGCAATTTGGCCTTTGGTGCGGCGTTTTGGCTTGTACGGCAGGTATAAATCTTCAAGTTCAGTTTTGCTTTCGGCTGAGGCGATATCGTTTGACAGCTGAGCTGTGAGCTTGCCTTGTTCTTCGATGGTTTTAACGATGAAGGCGCGTCGCTCTTCTAGCTCGCGAAGGTAAGAAAGTCTTTGTTCAAGCAAACGTAGTTGCGAGTCATCTAATCCACCGGTCACTTCTTTACGATATCGGGCGATAAACGGTACAGTTGCGCCCTCATCTAACAATGTGGTGGCTGCCAGCACTTGCTGCTCTGAGGCATTTAGCTCCTGGGCTAAACGAGCTGAGATGTTGCTCATGCAAAATCCTTATAATGTTCAATTAGCTACGCTAAAAATTCAATTAAGCTTTAGGACCATATCATATCATATTTGAGTACGTATGATCAGGCCTGATATTCAATTCGATTGACATACCATAGGGCTTCGCCTTGAGGTGTGTTAACAGTGAAGTCGTCGTCAACGGCCTTCCCCAATAAGGCTCTCGCCATCGGAGAATCTATAGAAATATAGTCATTACGCTCGTATATTTCATCAGGGCCAACGATTCTAAAGCGTTTAGTTTCACCGTCGTCATTTTCAATTTCGACCCAAGCGCCAAAATACACTTTGCCAGCTTGTTGGGGATTATATTCGATTACTTTTAAATCAGGTAAGCGTTTGCGTAAATACCTAACTCGTCTATCTATTTGTCTTAGTAGTCGTTTGTTAAATGTATAATCCGCGTTTTCTGAACGGTCGCCAAGGCTCGCCGCCCAATTCACGATTTTAGTTATTTCAGGGCGCTTTTCGAACCACAGATGGTCGTGCTCTTGCTGTAATTTTCGATAACCTTCAGGCGTGATCAAGTTAGTTTTCATAGTGTATCGTATTTATAATCCCGCTTTGGGTACATATGTTTCGGATAATTGTAACTTTCAGTAACAATCTTATCTGTATGTTATGGTGTCTAAGCTGCTAGATTTCAATTATATTTAAACAATACGATAAAGATAAAAAGAAGAATCATATGGGAAATGAAACAACTAAAGTGCTCGTAGTTGATGATGATATGAGATTACGAAGTTTGTTGGAGCGCTATCTTGTTGAGCAGGGCTTTATTGTTAGAAGTGCTGCGAATGCAGAGCAAATGGATAGGCTGCTAGAACGAGAAAACTTCCATTTGATGGTACTGGATTTAATGTTACCAGGTGAAGACGGTTTGTCTATTTGTCGGCGCTTACGTCAAAAAGAAAATGAAATACCGATTGTAATGCTTACCGCGAAAGGGGATGAGGTCGATCGCATTATTGGCCTCGAGCTAGGCGCGGATGACTACTTACCAAAACCATTTAACCCAAGAGAGTTACTTGCTCGTATTAAAGCTGTTTTAAGAAGAAAAACCAAAGAAGTTCCCGGTGCACCTGCGACGCAAGAAAATGAAGTGGAGTTTGGTATTTTCCGGTTGAATTTAGCGACCCGTGAGATGCAAAAAGGAGATGAAACCATCGCATTAACCAGTGGTGAGTTTGCTGTTCTTAAAGCGTTGGTGAGTCACCCGAGAGAACCTTTGAGTCGAGATAAACTAATGAACTTGGCTCGCGGAAGGGACTATAGCGCGCTAGAGCGAAGCATAGACGTACAAGTGTCGAGGCTGCGCAGAATGATTGAAGAAGATGCTTCAAACCCGAGATATATACAAACAGTTTGGGGTCTGGGTTACGTATTTGTGCCCGATGGCGAGAAGTAATGAGCATTTTTCCGCGTAGTGCATTTGGACAAACGGTTTTTTTTGTCGCGGCTTTACTGTTGATCAACCAGATTGTCTCGTACATTACAGTGACTTTGTATGTTTTTAAACCAACCTTTGAACAAGTAAACTTGATGTTGGCAAAACAAGTTAAAACGGTGTTTATTGATTGGGAAGAAGGGGTTGAAGTCGACTCAGAGTTATCGAAAAAATTTTTTGAAATCACCGGTATTGACGTGATGTCTCAAAAAGAGGCTTATCGCCACGGTCTGGGTCAAGCACGAGAGTATAGCTTGCTGTCACGGAGTATGTCAGAGCAGCTCAATGGCTCCGCAAGAGTTCGCATTAGCCAGGGAGATCCTGTGGTGTATTGGGTGGAAGCACCTCAAGCACCGGGCTATTGGGTTAGGGTACCGCTGTCTGGCTTTTCAGAAACTAAACTCGAGTTCTTAGTATTTTACCTGTCTAGCATCGGTTTTTTGAGTGTACTGGGGGGGTGGTTGTTTGCCCGCCATTTAAACCGACCTTTGAGGGCGCTTCAAACCGCAGCCAGTCGGGTTGGCGCTGGGGATTTCTCATTGCGTTTGGTTGAGCAAGGGTCGACAGAAGTGATTGAAGTAACCAGAGCCTTCAACCAAATGTCCAAAGGGATCGCGGCATTGGAAAGCGACAGACGCTTGATCATGGCTGGCGTATCGCACGATCTACGAACGCCTTTAACTCGAATAAGACTTGCGACTGAAATGATGTCTGATGAAGAAGATTACCTCAAAGAAGGGATCATCGATGACATCGAAGATATGAATGCCATTATTGATCAGTTTATCGAGTATCTTCGCCATCATAGCAGTGGTGAAATGAACTTGGACGATGTGAATGCTTTAGTAGAAGAAGTGGTTCATGCCGAGCAGCAGCACAAGCGGGTCATCAACTTTACAATGGCGCCTAGTCTTCCTCCTATTTTGATGAATACCGTGGCACTCAAGCGAGTTATTACCAATATGATTGAGAATGCAATTCGCTACTCAAATGAAGACATTGAGGTAGTGAGTTTGCTGGATAAAAAGTGGGTTTTGATACAAGTGAAAGACAGAGGACCGGGCATACCCGAGTCTGAACTCGAGTCCGTATTTGAGCCTTTTAAGCAAGGAGATCAAGCTCGAGGTTCTGAGGGCAGTGGTTTGGGTCTCGCAATTATAAAACGTATTGTCACGACGCACGGCGGTCAAGTCACACTTTCTAATCGTAAAGATGGCGGATTATGTGCTGAAGTTCGCTTACCTGTCGCTAAGAAAAGCTAAATCTACTTCCTTCATCTATACAGCACTGTGTGGTTTGCAGTGCTGTCATCTATAAACCCCTGGATTCTCTATATTTACTTTTTACTTTGTGTGCTACGTACAATTGCACGGATTATTAATTGCTATGATAAATTTTGACATACAGTAACTAGATATACATATATTCAAATAAATGATAATGAGTATCATTTGACTTTAGTGTTCGTTAAAGGTACATTATTTGTGCAATTACTTTAATTTGAATAATCATAAGGAGATATTATGAAGAAGTTAGTTGCAATCGCCGCAATGGCGGTCAGTGCCTTAAGTTTTAATGCTGTTTCAAAAGATGTTGAGCCACTTAGTCAAGTGGGTGAATTTGGAGAGATAGTATTTTCTTTAGAGGACCAGTTTACGACAGCAGGTATGTCTGTCCCTGAATACAAGAAATACTTCCGCTATATTTTAAGAACGGACGAAGTAGCGAATATCACCAATAAATGTCGCATCCTAACTTATGTGTATCATGACATTGACTACAACACTATCATTCCTGTTGACTTCAGAATTGAAGCTTATTCCAAAACTAAGCTTCATAGGGAATATCGTGGTTTGAGAGGCCGCTTTGCGTCAGCACAAAGGCTTTGTTAATTAGACCGCATGAAGTGTAGCGCAAGCTGCACTTCTACAGCTAACCATGGTCGAAAATATAGCGATTAACTTACGGGCACAAAAAAACGCCCAACGAGGGGCGCCTTTGATAAAGGAATTGGTTCAGCTATTAACCGCGAGGACCTGCTGACTTAATTGCGTCAGATACGTCATATTTCTCGAAGTTAGCTTTGAAGTCCGCCGCTAGTTTTGCTGCGTACTCGTTATACTTGTCTTTATCTTCCCAAGTGTTAATTGGGTTAAGAAGTTTTTCATCCACACCTTCTACAGCAACTGGCACATCTAAGTTAAGTGCTTCAATGTGTTGAGTCTCTACGCCTTCTAATGTGTCGTTAACGATAGCGTCAATAACTGCACGTGTAGTTGGGATATCGAAACGTTTACCTACGCCGTAAGGGCCACCAGTCCAACCTGTATTTACAAGGTAAACTTTTGCGCCAAACTCACGTACACGCTTCATTAGAAGCTCTGCGTAAACGCCTGCTGGGCGTGGGAAGAAAGGTGCGCCGAAACAGGTTGAGAATGTTGATTCGATGTCAGACGTTGAGCCAATTTCTGTTGAACCTACTTTTGCAGTGTAACCACTTAGGAAGTGATAAGCCGCGGCTTCTTCTGACAAGATAGAAACTGGAGGTAAAACACCACTCACGTCACATGTTAAGAAGACAACAGCGCGAGGCTCGCCTGCACGGTTTTCAACTTTACGCTTTTCAACGTGCTCAAGCGGGTATGCTGCACGTGTATTTTGCGTTAGGCTCGTGTCTGCGAAGTCAGGTACACGGTTTTCATCAAGTACAACGTTTTCTAGAATTGTTCCGAACTTAATTGCATTCCAGATAACTGGCTCATTCTTTTGAGATAAGTCGATACATTTAGCGTAACAACCACCTTCAATATTGAATACGCTGCCAGGTGCCCAACCGTGCTCATCATCACCGATAAGGAAACGTTTAGGGTCTGCAGAAAGGGTCGTTTTACCAGTACCAGAAAGGCCGAAGAATAATGTTGTATCACCTTCTTCACCAACGTTTGCACTACAGTGCATCGGTAATACACCTTTAGCTGGTAGTAGGAAGTTCTGTACAGAGAACATTGATTTCTTCATTTCACCGGCGTAATGCATACCTGCGATTAGCACTTTGCGCTCTGCAAAGTTGATAATAACTGTGCCATCACTGTTTGTGCCATCACGCTCAGGGTCACATACAAATGAAGGTACATTCATTACCTGCCATTGGGGTAAATCAGCAGCATTATATTTGTTAGGTTCGATAAACATGTTCTTCGCAAAGATATGATGCCAAGCTGTTTCAGTTGTCACAACAACTGGTAGATAATGCTCTGGATCTGAACCAACTTCTAAGTGAGAGACAAAGTGGTCGTTGCTGTGTACGTGTGCTTCTACACGTGCCCATAGCGCATCAAACTTTTCTGCATCGAATGGGCGGTTAACGTTGCCCCATTGGATATCATTTTCAGTGCTTTGCTCTTTAACGATAAAACGATCGTTTGGAGAACGACCTGTACGGCGGCCTGTTTTTGCTACAAAAGCTCCATTAGCTGCTAAAGTTCCTTCACCACGCGAAATAGCGTGTTCGACAAGTTCAGCTGCAGTTAAATCGACAAAACGAGTAGCGCTTGAAGTCATGTTTTTACCTAAATGTGAGAATTGAACGGGATAGCTCTGGTTATTTAGTACCTAAAGCTTGATTTCATACTAACAGAAGCATTTGTGATATTCGAGCCCTAAAGGGGGGAGAAATTGCAATTTTTTGTCAAAAAAAGTGAATAATTTCAATGATACCGGTGTCATAAAAAGTTACTTTTAAATGACACCGGTATCATATTTTTGCAATAAAAAAACCGCCAAAATGGCGGCTTTCATTTAATTAAATAAGATGTACCTTATTTAATTAAAAATTGACTTGATGTCTTGTTCAGAAAAGCGGTAATCAGTGAGACAGTAATGACAACTAAGTTTGACTTCACCGTGTTGCGCTATATCTTCTAATAATGCGGCTTGACCAACATTCACTAAGGCACTGATGGTCTTTTCTCTACTACACCCACACACAAAGTTGACTGCTTGAGGTTCAAATAGTTTCGGGTTGTCTTCGTGATATAAGCGCGTTAATACCGTTTGAGCATCTAGTTCTAGCAGCTCTTCATCCTTGATGGTGTCACTGATTGCCTCTAAATGCTCAAAGTCACTTTGTGATTTGTCCTTGTTGACAGGCAATACTTGCAGAAATAGACCAGCCGCTTTGACTGACTCTTCATTTATATCAGTGGCAAACCACAAACGTGTTTGTAATTGCTCTGACTGAACAAAGTAATCTTCAAGACATTTTGCTAAAGAGTCAGAAGTCAATGGCACGACGCCCTGATATCGCTCTCCCTTCTCTGGCGAGATAGTGATGATCATATGACCTTTGCCGATTAGGTCGCTGATACCAGAACCCGTAATAGGCCCTTCAACACGCGCAATACCACGCATATTTTGCTGATGGTTACCATTGATAACGGCATATTTTACCGGTCCGTCTCCTTGAAGTTGAACGGCGATGTCACCTTCAAACTTTAATGTTGCTGTTAATAGGCTTGATGCGACTAATAACTCACCAAGTAAAGTTTGAACTTCTGCCGGGTAATTGTGGCCGGCAACGATGTCTTTCAGTGTGTGCTCGATCTGTACCAGTTCGCCTCGTACATCGAGATCATCAAAAATATAGCGATGAAGTAAATCTTGTTTCATCTAAGAGACCCTAATTTGATTTCAGTTTAAGCAACTCTCGGCGTTGCTTTTTATCTGGCTTATGCTCCGGACGTGGGGCAAAGAAACTATTGTTTTTCCTAGCTATGGCATTTTGCGCACGTTTCTCGATACTCTCTGCTGATTCTTCATAAAGAGTTTGAGCAATCGGCGCGGCTTGACGTTTTTCCATTAACTTCAAAACGGTGATGTGTTTTTCATCGTGACCCTGTGCCAGTTCAATCTTGGCACCAATATCGACGGTACGGCTCGGTTTGCACCGCTGGCCGTTATATCTAACTTTACCACCTTGGATCATTTCGCGGGCAATTGTGCGCGTCTTATAAAATCGCGCGGCCCAAAGCCACTTGTCCAATCTGACTTTCAAATCATCTTGGTTGTTTTCTGGGTTGACTTTTGTCACAATTCGTTAACTATGTTGGCATATTGCTAAGCGGAGAAATTTATCATATTTTGACCGCCAAAAAAAGCATAGCTCTATAGGAAGCAAGGAAGGCGCTTCACAGAAGTTTGAACAAACGGTTAATGTTGTGTTCATTTGCTTCGTGTCATACCTTGTACCGATTTAAATTAAAGTTTCATATTTGGGCGCTTGTTGAATCGAGGTTGAAACGGTACACTGAGGCGCTCAATAGAATAAGAAAAAGTCTCATTAAAGAAATTTTATATGGAATTACAGATACAACAGTTACAGAAAATAATACAAGGCTTGCCCCACGCGAAACTCAGTCGTGCGGTGGTATTTTTGGCTGTTGTATATATTGCTTTTCTTCTTTCACAGCTCTTTTGGTTGCTCTGGCCTAAACCTGAAACGAAGCTACTTTCAACTAACCCAATCCACACTCAAAACGCACAGCAAACCGTTAACAGCAGTTCGATTTTAGCGCAAAATATCTTCGGTAAAGCCAATGAAAAACCTAAGGCAGAAAGCAAGCCTAAGCCTGTCATTTCTAATGCGCCAGAGACTCAGTTAAATGTAAGACTGACAGGGATTGTGGCTGTAAGCCAGAATGATGTTGCAGGTCTTGCGATTATTGAATCACAGGGCAGACAAGAGACTTACTTAGTACAGGATGCCATAAAAGGTACGCGCGCAAAATTGGCACAAGTATTACCTGATCGCGTTATTTTGGATGTCAGCGGCCGTTTTGAAACTTTGATGTTAGATGGCATAGATTTTACTCAGCAAGTTGCGATGCCGACGGCACCAAAGCGCAACCCTGAAACAAATAAGCGCAAAATCAGCGACAACGCGCGGTCAGAATTAGCGCAGCGTCGTCAAGAGCTACTTAACGAACCAGGTAAGCTGTTCGATTACATTAGAATTTCGCCAGAGCGTCGCAATGGTCAATTAGTTGGCTACCGTTTACGCCCAGGTAAAGATCCTGAACTTTTCAAAAAGATGGGACTAAAAAATAACGATCTAGCCATTGCTATTAATGGTTACCAACTCACGGATATGAAACAGGCTATGACGGCAATGAATGAGCTCAGAGAGAGCACTGATGCTAACATAACTATTGAACGCGATGGTCGCATCTTAGATGTGCAATTTAGCCTGTAAAAGACACTAATTTTGGAGTTTAAGAATAATGGGTAGAAAGCTACACCTCACAAGAATCAGAAAAGGGTTAGCTAAATATGCAGCTCTGTTGTTTGCGGCTGGTTTGTCATTGTCTGTTTCTGCTGTTGAGTATGCGGCCAACTTCAAGGGTACCGATATAAACGAGTTTATCCTCATCGTGGGTAAAACACTCAATAAAACAATCATCATCGACCCTAATGTACGCGGCAATATCAATGTTCGTAGTTTCGAACTGATGGACGAAGAGCTGTATTATCAGTTTTTCTTAAGTGTGTTAGAAGTTTACGGTTACTCTGTCGTAGAAATGCCAAATGGCATCATGAAAGTTGTACGTAGTTCTGATGCGAAAAAGTCAAATGTTCCCTTAGTTAACGATAACAGCGAAGGTGACGGCGATGTCATGATCACACGTGTTGTTGAAGTTAAAAACGTTTCAGTACAAGAACTCGGCCCTCTTATCCGTCAATTCAGTGACCAAAAAGATGGCGGTCACGTGACCAACTTTAACTCAGCAAACGTGATGATGCTGACCGGCCATGCCGCATCAGTAAACCGTCTCGTTAACATTATCCAGTCAGTTGACCAAGCTGGTGACCAGCGTGTAGATATCGTTAGATTAAAGCATGCGACCGCAGATGATGTGGTTCAGGTCGTTGAAAAGATTTATAAAGACACGGGCAAAGGCCGTGTACCAGAATTCCTCATTCCTAAAATCGTCGCAGATGGCCGTACGAACAGTGTTGTTGTCAGCGGTGAAAGCCAAGCACGTACTAAAGCGATTGAACTGATAAAACGTCTTGACGATGAGCTTGAAAACCAAGGTAATACTCAAGTGTTTTATCTTGACTATGCCAAAGCTGAAGACTTAGTCAAAGTGCTTCAGGGGGTTAGTAAAACACTTCAAGAAGAAGCGCAAGGCAGCGGTAAATCAACGCGTTCGCGCAGTAGTAACCGTAATGAAACCAGTATCGAAGCGCACGCGGATTCGAACTCGTTAGTTATCACAGCACAACCCGACACGATGCGTTCATTGGCGAACGTGATTGAAAAGCTAGATGTGCGTCGCGCACAGGTATTGGTTGAGGCAATTGTGGTTGAAGTATTGGAAGGCGATGGCATCAACTTTGGCTTGCAGTGGATCACTGAACAAGGCGGCATGTTGCAATTCAACAACGGGACTACCGTCCCCGTTGGCGCATTGGCCGTTGCAGCAGAGCAAGCCCGTGACAAAACCATTAAAAGAACCGTTACCGGTGATGATGCACAGTTAAACGACTTCGAAGAAACTGTTGAAGGTGATTTAAATGCATTAGGTCAGCTGTTAGGTGGTGTGAATGGCTTGGCAGCGGGTGTCGTTAAAAACGACTGGGGTGCAATCATTCAAGCGGTTTCTACGGATACCAACTCAAACATCCTAGCAACGCCGTCTGTCACAACCATGGATAACGAAGAAGCGTCTATGATTGTGGGTCAAGAGGTACCGATTATCACAGGCTCAGCTGCGGGTGATAACAATTCTAATCCATTCCAGACTGTGGACCGCCAAGAGGTGGGTATTAAGCTGAAAGTGACTCCTCAAATTAATGATGGCACTGCGGTTCAGTTAACGATTGAACAAGAAGTTTCAAGCGTCAGTGGTGCTACTTCTGTTGATATTTCAGTGAACAAACGTGCGATTAACACAACGGTAATTGCAGATGACGGCGGTATGGTTATTCTTGGTGGCCTAATTGATGAAGACGTACAAGAAAGTGTGTCGAAGGTGCCACTACTCGGTGATATACCTATCTTGGGTCACTTGTTTAAGTCAACAAACACCAGTAAGCGTAAACGTAACTTATTAGTGTTCATTCGTCCGACCATTGTTCGTGATAGCCGCAGCATGAACGAATTAAGCCATGCTAAGTATAAGTTCATCCGTAACGAACAGCTTAAAAAGCATGATGATGGTATTGATTTAATGCCATTTGAAGATGCGCCTGTACTACCTGAGTGGAATGATGCGATGGTGCTACCACCTACGTATGAAGAATTCTTACAGCAACAAAACGAGAAGAAAGATGACTGATGCCAGTTTGAGTGTTGTAGAGGCGCCAGTCGAAAGTGAAGTGACAGCAGCGGCCGATGAAGAGCTCAATGAGGAGCAGGCGCAGCTTAGGCTTCCTTTCTCCTTTGCTCGCCGCGAAGGGGTGCTGCTAAGCGACGACCCTAAAGGGTTAAAAGTTTTCCATAAAGGGGATGTTTCTCTCGATGCATTACTGGAAGTTCGCCGTGTTGCTGGTTCGGGTTTTAGTATCGAAATCATAGATGAAGAAAAGTTTGAGCTGTTGTTAGAAGCCTCGTACCAACGAGACAGTTCTGAAACACAGCAAATGATGGAAGATATAGGTAACGAAGTGGATCTGTTTTCGTTGGCTGAAGAAATGCCACAAACAGAAGATCTGCTTGCCGCAGACGATGATGCGCCTATCATTAAACTGATCAACGCGATGTTGAGTGAAGCAATCAAAGAAGGTGCTTCGGATATACACATTGAAACGTTTGAAACACAGTTGGTAATTCGCTTTAGGGTTGATGGCGTCTTGAAAGAGGTGCTACAGCCGAATCGTAAATTGTCGTCACTATTGGTATCTCGTATTAAAGTCATGGCGAAGTTAGATATCGCCGAAAAACGTGTACCGCAAGATGGCCGTATTAGCTTGAGGATCGCAGGTCGCGCCGTTGATGTCCGTGTATCGACAATGCCATCAAGCTTTGGTGAGCGCGTTGTATTACGTCTATTAGATAAAAACAATGCGCGCTTGAACCTAGAAGATCTTGGGATGACAGAGCGCAACCGTGAACTGTTTTCTGAAATTATTGCAAAGCCACACGGAATTATCTTGGTAACCGGCCCAACCGGTTCCGGTAAAAGTACCACGTTGTATGCGGGGATGACCCAGATTAATTCTAAAGACCGTAATATTCTTACGGTTGAAGACCCAATCGAATATGAAATCCCAGGCATTGGTCAAACACAGGTTAACCCGAAGGTTGATATGACTTTTGCAAGGGGCCTTCGCGCTATCTTACGTCAAGACCCTGATGTGGTAATGGTTGGTGAGATCCGAGACTTAGAAACAGGTCAGATTGCTGTACAGGCTTCATTAACCGGTCACTTGGTTATGTCGACACTGCATACCAATACTGCATCTGGTGCGATCACTCGTATGGAAGATATGGGTGTCGAGCCATTCTTATTATCTTCATCTTTACTTGGGGTGTTATCACAGCGATTAGTACGTACATTGTGCCCTAGCTGTAAAGAGCCTCACTTGGCAGATGAGCGCGAATGCGAACTGCTGGGCGTTGATAAAGGTGCCAAAACCACCATATTCCGTGCGGTGGGTTGTGAAGAGTGTAACTTCAATGGCTACAAAGGCCGGACTGGTATCCACGAGTTATTAGTGGTAGACGAGCACATTCGCGAGCTTATCCACAATGGTAAGGGTGAGCAGGCGGTTGAAAAGTATATTCGCAAACATAGCCCAAGTATCCGCCAAGATGGTATTGCACGTGTATTAGACGGGCAAACAACACTTGAGGAAGTCATGCGAGTTACGCGTGAGGAAGGATAATGGCTGCATTTGAGTATCGCGCCTTAGACGCGAAGGGTAAGGAAAAGAAAGGAATTCTGGAAGCGGACACAGCCAAGCAAGTTAGGCAGATGCTCCGTGAAAAAGCGATGATGCCATTGGATGTAGAGCCAGCTGCTGAGAAAGAAAAATCTCAGGCCAGTGGGGGCTTTAGTCTATCAAGAGGTTATAAACCCTCGGTCAGTGATATTGCGCTTATTACCAGGCAGTTAGCCACATTAATACAGTCTTCTTTACCTGTAGAGGCCGCGGTGATGGCCGTCGCTGAACAGTGTGAAAAGCCACGTTTAAAACGAATGTTAATGGCTGTGCGCTCGAAGGTTGTTGAGGGTTATACCTTGGCTGATGGCATGTCCGAATTTCCCCATGTCTTTGACAACTTGTATCGCTCGATGGTTGCCGCTGGTGAAAAGTCAGGGCACTTGGACGAAGTTTTAAATCGTCTCGCTGATTACACAGAGCAACGCCAACATATGCGTAGCCAGATTACACAAGCGATGGTTTACCCAACGATTTTGGTTATCTTTGCAATTGCCATTGTGGCTGTTTTGTTGGGTACAGTAGTACCTGAAATCCTTAAAACCTTCGAAAAGTCTAATCAGGTCTTGCCTTGGACGACCGAATGGGTATTGGCTGCCAGTAACTTTGTACAAGATTATTGGATGCAGACGACAGTGGCTTTAGGCGGAGCAATTGTAGCTATTCAGCAAACGTTAAAGCGCCCTAAAGCACGCTTTTGGTATGACACAAAACTATTGCAAATGCCGGGGGTGGGTAAAATCAGCCGTGGTATTAATACGGCAAGATTTGCTAGAACATTAAGTATTTTGTCTTCAAGTGCAGTGCCGTTATTAGAGGGAATGAAAATCTCTGGGCAGGTACTTGAAAATGAGAAAATAAAAGCGGCAGTAGCTGAAGCTGCAACCCACGTGAGTGAAGGTGCAAGCCTCAAAGCCGCATTACATCAAACCAAGCTATTCCCACCCATGATGCTGCACATGATTGCCAGTGGTGAAAAGTCAGGTGAACTGGAACAAATGCTTGAAAGAGCCGCCAATAACCAAGACAGGGAATTCGAAAGTATGGTTAACGTTTCACTCAAACTACTCGAGCCAGCAATGATTGCCAGTATGGCACTTATTGTATTGTTCATCGTAATGGCGATTCTTCAGCCTATTATGGCGATGAACAAAGCGATTGGCCTGTAGTCCAATAATTTAAAGATAAACGCATGTAACACCAAGCAAACAGCGCGGTGCAGTGCAAACAGCATAGAGGTATAAATTGTGAAGAAACAATCCGGTTTTTCATTACTAGAGGTAATGGTAGTACTGGTGATTATCGGTATGATCATGTCTATCGTGGCACCTAACATTATGGGTAACCAAGAGCAGGCTGCAATTGATAAAGCAAATCTGGATATTACTCAGATTGAAAGTGCAATGAAGATTTACAAATTGCAAAATAAGCGTTACCCAACGACTGAGCAGGGCTTAGAAGCACTTGTTGAAAAAACCACGATTGACCCGGTACCAAAACGTTTTCCTGATGGCGGCTTTTTAAATGAACTGCCACTAGACCCTTGGGATAACCCTTACCAGCTAGTGAGCCCAGGTGAAATTGGTAAAATTGATATTTTCTCAATGGGCCCTGATGGTGAAGTAGGTACCGAAGATGACATCGGTAACTGGAGAGACGAAGAAGACCGCTAATGCAGTTATCAGTGAAGACGCCAGCCATAAATACATCAAGATCTCGCGGGTTCAGCCTGCTTGAGATCTTGGTCGTTATTCTGATAATCGGATTTTCCATCCAACTTGTGACATTCACAGTGGGTGAGAGTGATGAGCAGCTGCTAGAAAAAGAAGCGCTTAAGCTACATGGCATTATTAATTTAGCTTCTGAATTTGCGGTATTGAATCAGGTTGAGTTGGGTCTTCATTTAGATAAACAAAAGATAGAGTTTTTGGTCTTCGACGGTGAACAATGGACTACTTTCGAAGCCGAAGAGCTTTATAAGCCGATTGAGTACCCAAAAGAGTATAAAGTTGAGCTGAATTTAGATGATCTTTCTTGGTCTCAAGATAATTTGCTAGAGCAATCCAACTGGCAAGAAATTATGGGCTCTGGTGAAGAAGACAATTTGCTAGAGCTGAAAAAAAAGAAGATCCCACAAGTACTCATCTTATCTTCTGGTGAAGTGAGCGCCTTTCAAATATCGCTGGAGCTTACTGAGGAGCCTGAACCTGTCTATTTTATTGAGGGGGAGTTTATGGCACCGGTGAAATTAAGGCAGGAACCTGAATGATACGCACATCAAAGCAAGCTGGATTTACCTTACTCGAGGTGATGGTCGCTATGGGGATCTGCGCGGTTGCCGGTGTTGCAGCTTTGCAAGCAACGGGTGCGCATATCACCCATATGAGCACCATTGAGCAACAGACTTATGCTGCTTGGGTTGCTGAGAACCAAATGGTTATGGCTCGGGCTAAAGCCAGCGGTGGTAAATGGAGCGGTAAAAATACCGACAAAGGGGATGAAGAATTTGCTGGTCATACATGGTATTGGAGCCAGCAAGTTGAGAAAACGGAAGACCCGCAATTTGTTAAGTTAACCATCGAAGTGTTTGAAGATGAGCGTCGAGAGCACTCAGTTTACGACTTGACCACTTTTCTGCATAAGGGCAAAAAGTAATGTTCAAAGGTAAACGTTCGCAGGTAGGTTTTACACTAATAGAAGTGATGGTTGCACTGGTTATATTAGCCTTTATAGTAACCGCGTCTCACCAAATTTTAGATACCTCCATTAAAGCCAAAGAAGCCTCGGACGAGACTATCGCAGAGCTTGAGGGGTTACAAACCACCTTTCGTTTGATGGACCAAGACTTTAATCAAATGACCAAGCGTGAAGTGCGCAATGAAGCAGGGGACTTTAGTCCCACGTATATTATTCACGGTCGCTATTCACTTGAAAGCCAGTATGACGGCATTGCTTTCATTCGTGACGGTTGGACCAACCCTGTGAGCTTATTGCCTCGCTCAGAGTTACAAGCAGTTGGCTATCGAGTAAAAGACGATAACCTTGAGCGTGTTTATCGCGTTTATGTCGATGAATTAGATGGGTCAGAGCCAAGGGCACAAGTTTTACTTGAGAACGTAGAAGAATTGAAATTTGAGTTTCTGGATGACAAACAAAAATGGCAAGACAACTGGCAGATCAAGGCACTTCCGCTTGCTGTTGCAGTGACCATTCAACGTGAAGATACCGAGCCGATGAGACGCATATTCTTGACGCCGGGTGATGGTAAAATCGAGCAAGCCAAAACAGGACAAAGTGGCGGCAGAAATAGCCCTGGAGACAATGGGCTTGATAGTGCCGGCGATGGCCTAAACGGGAATAACAACTCAAACAACAATAACAGAAATGGTAATAACGACCAGCGAGGTGGCAGACCGTGAGAAATCAACAAGGCGCTGCACTAATTATTGTATTGTTTATTGTTGCACTTGCTGCCAGTTTAGCTGCGGAGATGTCTTCATCTCTCATGGTACAGGTACAGAAAGCTGCAAATATTCAAACTCATCAGCAGGCTAAGTGGTATAGCTATGGCGCAGAGGAACTAGTTAAGAAGGTATTGCTTGAAAGCCGCAAAGATGATCCTGATAAAGTACACCTTGGTCAGGCATGGGCGATTGATGAAGTGCCGTATCCAGTAGATCATGGTACCTTAAGTGGCAAGGTAACCGACTTACAAGCTTGCTTGAATTTAAATGCTTTAAGAGCGCCGAAAGATCAAAATGCAAAAGGCAGCAGAACAGCAACAAATCCAGCGCATAAAGCATTACTCGAGTTACTAAAAAATATTGAAGACTTGCCGTCACAAGAAAGTGAAGAGGCGATGGCGGACAGTGTGTATGACTGGCTTGATGAAGACAGTATAACGTTTCGCTCAGGTGCGGAAGAAGATGAATACATGTCACGTCAAATGCCATACATGACAGCGAATAATTTAATGGCGTCGGAAAGTGAACTCCGAGTCATAAAGGGATTTAATCCTTTGGTAATGGAAAAACTCTTACCATACGTATGTGTTATCCCTGGTAACACGGAATTGTCGATCAATGTTAACACCGTATTGCCTGAACAGGCGTTGTTAATTAGTGCGCTTATCGACGGGTTGGAGTTATCTGGTGCGGAGGCAGTAATTGCCGCGCGTCCAGAAGAAGGGTTTGATAACCTGCAAGACTTTATAACCGAAGCGAAGAATCAAGGTGCTCAGGATGTCAAAGATGCTGAGAAAATATTCACAATAACAAGCAATTATTTTAAGTTGCGTGCCAAGGCTTCATTTGATGAGCGGTTGTTTAAAATGACTTCAATACTCGAAATAAAAGAAAGTAAGGCAACTGTATTGGCACGTAAATTTGGAGGCGTTCAGTGACAGAAAAATTGTTGATCCGGGTAGGTCAGTCACAACAAGAGCCGGTCAACTGGTTAATATGGTCAGAGTCAGATACTCAGATTATTGCCAGTGGTGAGCTGGAACATAGTGGGTTAATCGGCGAGCTAACGGAAAAAGCGGCTTCGCGCAGCGTGGCACTGCTATTGCCAGCATCCAGTGTGCAGTTGAAGCAAGTTGAGTTACCCACTAAGTGGAGCCGTAAATTAGAACGCGCTTTACCTTTTATGTTGGAAGAGCAAGTTGCCAGTGACATTGATGAGCTTTTCATTGCAATTGGTGATCCTGCATCTGTCGATGATAAGCATTACATCAATATTGCGCTTTGCGATTTGCCGTGGTTAACAGCGTGGATGCAAGTACTTGGAGACTTTGATATTGAGCCTTCAGTCATTGTGCCCGATGCATTGTTGTTACCAAGCCCGGAAGAAAATACGCTAAGTGCCATTGAATTACAGCATCAATGGCTATTCAGAAGTGCTAATTGGCACATCAGTGGTGTGGAAGCAGATTGGGTTGCTGACTACTTGATGTTGGCACCAGAGTCAGAATTGGCACATTACAGTCCTGCCAATGATTTGGCGACGACTAAAAGCTTGCAAGCTAAAGAAGCTGAATATGACTTGCCACTCGCAATCTTTGCAAATGGGCTAAAGGAGTTACCTCTAAACTTACGCCAAGGGCCTTTTGCAGCGAAAAAGAAACAACCACAGTGGTGGCGTGACTGGAAAGCAGGAGTGATAGCAGCAAGTGTGGCCTTACTGGCATTTATCTCTGTTAAATCAGCGCAGTTAGTCATGCTACAAAATGAAGCTGATGAATATAAAGCGCAAGCCATGACGGTCTATAAACAGGCATTTCCTAATAAAGTTGTGCGCCCCCATCTTTTACGCAAGCAGATTCAAAATGAACTTGCAGCTTTGTCTGGTACAGAGAAAAGTGGCTTTTTGGAGCTTACTAATCATTTTGTGTCAATTTATGGTCAAGTGAGTGACTTTGCACCTGAAACATTCCGCTATGATAGAAAACGGAATGAACTTAGGGTTCGAGCAAAGGCGAAAGGCTTTCAGGTTTTCAGTCAGGTTAAATCTATCCTAGAACAGCGCGGCATGTCAGTACAGCAAGGTGCACTGAATAATGATGGCGATTATGTTATCGGCGAGATCAGAATTCGAGGTGCAGCATGAAGCAGCAAGTGATTAACTATTGGCAGTCATTAAAGGAACAGGAACAAAAGCTTCTCATTGTTGCTGGCGTCGTATTTGTTATCTTTGTTCTGGTGATGGGGGTGATTAAGCCCTTAAATGAAGGGGTTGAAGATGCACAAAAGGATTTACAAAAGCAGAAACAACTTCACGCGTGGGTCTCAAAAAGCGTAGCGCAACTCAAAGCCAGCGGTGGAAGTAAGGCTGTTTCAGGCAATCGTAACCTGACACAGTTGGTCAACAGAACTCGCGGTAGGCATGGTATTCAGATCAGCAAAATGCAGCCAAGGGACAACACATTACGCATAAATATCGACAATGTAGAGTTTAATAAACTGGTTAGTTGGATTGATGAATTAACGAATCAACATGGTGTAAAAATAGCTAATTTAGACTTGGGTGAAGAACAGCAGCAAGGATATGTGCGCGTTAGCCGATTGGTGTTAGAGATTTAAATATGAAAAATGCAGTGAGTATAACCTTAGTCTTTTTGTTTTCCTTTCTTGTTTTTACCGTTGTAACGATCCCGGCGTCGGT
Source organism: Pseudoalteromonas luteoviolacea (assembly GCF_001696455.1). Taxonomy (GTDB): domain Bacteria; phylum Pseudomonadota; class Gammaproteobacteria; order Enterobacterales; family Alteromonadaceae; genus Pseudoalteromonas; species Pseudoalteromonas luteoviolacea_C. The sequence goes on along the minus strand of NZ_MAUJ01000008.1, from coordinate 11,802 downwards.
TGCGCTGCAACTTGTACAATCGCAAATTCCTAATAATGTCCGCTTAGGGGCTGTGTCAGGCTCTTTGTGGCAGGGACAGTTAAGTGGCGTAAATTATCAAAACTTACAGATTCACAATGTAAAGTGGGAGCTTAATGGCTGGGCGCTATTGTCAGGTCAGTTAAGTGGTAAGGTTAACTTTGGTAATGCACGTGATGCATCTGAAATCTCAGGCCGTAGCAACTTTGCTGTCTCTTTATTTGATAACAGTGTCGAGTTGAATCAGGCAAAGCTGCGCTTTAGTGTTGAACAAGCAATGAAGCAAGTGAATTTACCATTGCCGGTCGATGCAAGTGGTCGCGTGCTGCTTGAAGTGGCGCAGTACAATAGCGGAGAACCGTATTGCGAAGCGCTAAAGGGTGACATCAGCAGTCCTGAAATTAAAGTAAAGGGAATGTCTGGTTGGTTTAGTATTGGCGACCTAAGTGGTGCGCTTAGCTGTAAATCTGGTGACGTCGCCATTATGGTCGAGCCTGAAAACTTACTCGGGTTGCGTGCGGATGCAACGCTTGCTGCTAATATGCAGTTTCGTGTTGCGGGTAATATAAAACCTGACGCCTCTTTGCCAAAAGAAGTGCATGATGCCGTTAAGTTCTTGGGACGTCCTGACGCTGAGGGCCGTTATCCGGTGAGCATGTAAGCGATGATAGAATTTAATTTTCAACCATCGCATCAAGCACTATTAAATAATTACCTCGGTTCGCGCAGTAATGGCGTTGAGGCCATGACATTTGATGGCGTTCAGGGTTTTTTGTTTGCGGTAGTTTGTAGCCCCGATGGTATTGAACCAGAGCAGTGGTTGAGTGAAGTGACCAGCGCTGATGAAAATGTTACCGAAGAGGTGGTATTTGCATTTTTAGCACTGCACCATCATATTAGTGAGCAGGTTTTTACCAGCGGCTATACACTCCCTTTTAAAGAGAGTGCGCCTTGGTCTGTGATGCATCAATGGAGCCTTGGCTTTTTAAGAGGGTGTCAGGACTATTTGAGTACTTTGTCTCAAGCAAACATTTCAGAAGCGCATAAAGAAGCTTTGATCAGCACGACCGAACTATTGGGCTTCTTTAGCCTTGAACAAGAGCAAGTTGAATCATATTGCAGTACAACTGGAATTGAGCTGAGTGAGTTTTGCAAAGCGCAATATGAACTTGCTGCACAGGTCGTGCCTGCTTTTGCAGAGCTGATAGAACAGATCGCTGTGGCCAGTGGTTTGTACGAAGAGTAGAGCTTCTTTAAGACCTGATTACGGCTTAATCTACTGCTAGATTAAGCCACATCCAATTCGATATAAGTACAACCTTTTTGGCATTTTGCGTATGCCTTTTCACCTTCCTTCACAGCTACATTCAATGCAATTGCTTTATTACATGTTGGGCATAATACAGTTTGCCCTTTAGCAATTTTTTTAAGAAGGGATTTTTGATCGTTGAATGAACGTGCACGCAATTTATTAAACTTTGCTAAATCCATTAGATTTCTGCCTTTTTAATGGCTTTGGCTGCAGCATCACAAATTGTTTTTAATTTGGGGCCGTAAAAATACATGTTCAATTCATTCTCTTGGCAATAACGTAAATGGAAAATTTTAACTTTTTCATCCGTGGCTAATGCGGCTTTTAAATAGGATTGCTCTGATTCTGAAAGCTGAATTGATTGGCTGATGACCTGTCGAGCCTGCTTTGCCGCCAGACTATACTGGGTCTCGCTGGTTTCCCCTAACGTATCTACTCCCTGCTGGAGTAATTTATCTCTGGGTTCTTTGATCAATGGGTGATCTATGGTGAATAGCGCTAATACTATTAACACTAACAAAAGATATTTTTTCATAAAGCTCGCTAATTTGATCTATTCGACTCAATCAAATTCACAGTGTAATAAAATGCAAGAATCAAAAGCAAGCGAAATGCTCAGGAAATATTCGTAGTTTTTGTCTTCGTCGTGCGATTTTCGGCTCGCTAACAGCGCGCTGTTGCATATAATAACCTTAGTAAATATAAGGTCACTGTAGCAAGTAACCTGTCCAAAGCGCTTAAGGAGCTTTTATGGACAATAAAATCAAAGTAAAAAACATTCCCGTCGATGTAAAAATTCAACAGCCAGAAAACCTTCAGCCAGATAGGTTTAATCCGCGCAATCGGATTTATGTTCGGGCGGTCAAAGGAATGCACCAAATCCTTCGTCAGCGGATTGGTTTTTTAGGTATGCTCGCATTCATGGCGCTTCCCTGGCTTAATTACAATGACCAGCAAGCGGTGTTGTTTGATCTCTTCGAACAAAAATTTAATATATTTGGTCTGACGTTGTGGCCACAAGATCTGACAATATTAGCCTTCATATTGATGATAGCAGCATTTGCGCTATTTCTGGTGACAACCTTTTACGGTCGAGTATGGTGCGGCTATACCTGCCCACAAACGGTTTGGACATTTATCTTTATCTGGTTTGAAGAAAAATGTGAGGGCACAGCAAACCAACGTAAAAAGCTTGATCAAAGGCCCATGGATATAGATAAATTAATGCGTAAAAGCGCGAAGCATTTGTGCTGGGCGCTTTTTTCTTTCTATACCGCAATCACTTTCGTTGGATACTTTACGCCTATCCAAGACCTATTGCCTGATTTACTGAGCTTTTCAGCCAGTGGGTATGCGGCTCTCAGTGTTGTCGTATTTGCCGTGTGTACTTATGGCAATGCGGGCTGGATGAGAGAAATTATGTGCCTTCACATCTGCCCATATTCTCGCTTTCAGTCTGCCATGTTCGATAAAGATACTTTTACTGTCAGTTATGATGGTAAACGTGGTGAGAATCGAGGTCCGCGGGGTCGGAAACAAAACCCGAAAGAGGTTGGTTTGGGCGATTGCATTGATTGCAAGCTATGTGTTCAGGTATGTCCTACTGGTATCGACATCCGCAATGGCCTTCAGTATGAATGCATTAATTGTGGTGCCTGTATCGATGCTTGCGATGGGGTGATGGATAAAATGAACTATCAACGCGGCTTAATTTCATACACCACAGAACGCAACCTTGAAACCGCTCAGAAAGCGACAAAGCCTGTTAGAGCCAAGCTAATAGGATATGTCATGATTTTAGTTCTATTAAGCGGCGCTTTGGTCATCAATATTGCTATGCGCAAAACGTTTGAACTCGATATTATCAGAGATCGAAATCAGCTATATCGTGTGAATTATGACGGTCTGGTTGAAAATACATATACGCTCAAGCTTATTAATAAAGCACAGGTCCCACAGACTTTCTCTATTTCAGTAAATGGCCTAGAGCGTTTTCAGCTCATCGGAAAGCAAAAAGTAACCGTTTCTGCTGGTTCAACAATTGATGTGCCCGTTTCAATTGCTATGGACCCCTATGATTTGAAGAAGTTGGTGACAGAGTTTAACTTTGTACTCACCAGCAATGAAGGAGCGCAAGCACAAATCGCACAGCCAACTAATTTCTTTAAAGGTCGTTAGCAACGCCTTTCTAATCGCAGCCACATACTTGTGGCTGCCCACTTAATGTCACAATAACCTTTGCGTCAATGCACTGTTCCCTTTATCCTAGGCTGTCAAAACGTTTACGGCAGATAAGGTCGCTATCAGACCTTTACTATATAAATGGATACCTGTAATGAGTGATTTTAGTTATCAAAATCTTACCCCAGATCTGATTTTGGATGCCATTGAGAGCATAGGCATTTATCCTGAATCTGGACTTCTGCCACTGAACAGTTACGAGAATCGAGTTTATCAATTTCGCAGTGATGATACGAAACGCTATGTCGCAAAATTCTATCGACCAAATCGTTGGTTAGATGCGCAGATAAAAGAGGAGCATGCATTTTCATTTGAACTGGCCAATGCTGAAGTGCCGGTTGTTTGCCCTCTGAAGCGTGATGCGGAGAGCTTATTTGAATATCAAGGTTATCGGTTTGCTCTTTTTCCAAGTGTAGGCGGTCGACAATTTGAAATGGATAACTTAGATCAATTGGAAGTTTTAGGTCGATACGTCGGTCGTCTACATAGTGTTGCCAAACAATATAATTTTGCCCATCGTCCAAGTGTTGATACGTATAGTTATCTGGTTCAGGCAAGTGAGGATATTTTAGCAAGTGAGTGCCTGCCAACTTCTTTGCAACTTGCGTTCTCGACCGTGTTAGAACAAGTTGTTAAGAAAACTAAAGAAAAGTTTAGAGTAAATGATACGATCAGATTGCATGGCGATTGTCATGCTGGCAATATTCTGTGGTCTCAAGAGCAACTTATGATCGTCGATTTAGACGACTGCCGACAAGGCCCTGCAATTCAGGACTTGTGGATGATGTTAAACGGCGACCGTCAAAACCAAGCTCTGCAACTAGACACTTTACTGGGCGGGTACGAAGAGTTCAGTGAATTAGATATGAGTCAGCTTCAGCTAATTGAACCACTAAGAGCAATGCGCATGGTTCATTATATGGGCTGGTTAGCTAAGCGCTGGGAAGACCCTGCGTTTCCAAGGAACTTTTCTTGGTTCGCAACAGACAAATATTGGGAACAGCAGATCTTGGCATTAAAAGAACAATTGGCTGCGCTTGATGAGCCAGCATTAAGTATTTATCCATAAAAATTAAGAGAGAAGCACATGTTAAAATCCATTAAAGTAGCAATTTTGGCACTTTGTATGCCACTTGCTGCCATGGCTGCAGAGTACAAGGAAAATGTTCATTACGAGACGTTGACAGTGGAAAAAAGTAAAACGCCACGCGTTTTGGAATTCTTTTCTTTCTATTGTCCCCATTGTTTTAAATTTGAAGGCCCCGCCCGAGCGCTTGAGGCAAGTCTTCCAGCGGAAGTACCTTTCGTTAAGAGCCACGTGAATTTTATGCGCGGGTTGCCACCTGAAGCGCAATCTTACTTAAGTTATGGCTATCTAATTGCGAAGCAACACGGTGTTGACTCGCAAGTGGTTGATGAAATCTTTAAAACAATCCATGTTCAGCAAAGCCAATTTAGAACTATGGATGATGTCAAAAAGTTACTCGCAGCCCATGGCGTTTCTGCTGAAAAATTTGACGCTGCGTTAGCGAGTATGCCGATTATTAGCGCAGAGAAAGCGATGCAAGATGAGCAAAAGCGCTTTAGCGAAGCAGGCGCATTAAAAGGCGTGCCTAGTTTTATCATTAATGATAAGTACATTGTTAAGATTAGTTCACTTTCTAGTCAGGCTGACTTTAATAACCTAGTAAAATATCTATTAGAAAAAGAATAGTACGGAGAGACATATGTTAAAAATGATTAAAGCGGCACTTGTAGCCCTGATGTTGCCTGTAGCAGCAAGTGCTATGACCTTCGAAGAAGGGAAGCACTATGAGGTTATTGCCGAGCGTGGAACTAAAAAGCCTGAAGTAACAGAGTACTTTTCTTTTTACTGCCCTGCTTGTAATAACTTTGAAGGCCTAATTGACCAATTTAAGCCTAAACTAGATGATGGTGTAAAGTTCAAGAAAAGCCATGTAGATTTTGTGGGCATCAGAGATCCTAAGCATCAAAAGATGATTGCGACCGCTTTAGCTACTGCTAGCGTATTGCCACAGAAAGACGCGATTGTTTCAGCGATGTTTACGCATATTCACACTAAGCGTGCCAAATTTAATGAATTGGCAGATATCAAAGATGTTTTCGTCGCTGCGGGTGTGGATGGTGCGAAGTTTGACAAAATGTATAAGAGCTTTTCTGTTCGAACTAAAGCGTCAAAAATGGCAAGACAGCAAAAGCAGCTACAAGAAAAAGGGGCATTGTCTAGCGTGCCTACGTTCGTCGTAAATGGTAAATATAAATTAATTCTTAGTAGAGAGTCTGGTGTAACTAATCCAGATGATATTGCAAAGCTAATCAACCATCTAGCAAGCAAATAAACAAATTAATATAAGAAAGCCCTGCAATAATGCGGGGCTTTTTTGTTTTTACAGTTAATTATTTGCGCGTTAAAAACACACCCGATTCTACGTGGTGGGTATAGGGGAATTGATCAAAAATAGCGATACGCGCGATATTATGTGTTTTGCTAAGTGTTTCTAAGTCTCTTTCCAATGTATCTGGGTTACACGAAATATAGATGATGTTGTCGTAGTTACTAACTAGTTGGCAGGTTAGCTCATCCATACCAGCCCTCGGTGGGTCAACTAGAATGGTTTGGCAATTGTATGACTTTAAGTCGATGCCATTAAGTCGAGAAAATTGACGCTTACCTTGCATTGCATCGGTAAATTCCTCGCTCGACATTCGAATGATATCTAAATTTTCAACTTTGTTTGCTGCGATATTGAATTGGGCTGAGTGTACAGATGATTTTGAAATCTCAGTTGCCAACACACGATCAAAATGCTCAGCCAGAGCGATAGAAAAGTTGCCATTACCACAATATAATTCTAGTAAATCATTAGATAATTCTCGTGAGATAGACTTAGCCCAAGAAAGCATCTTTTCATTGACCTTTGCATTGGGCTGAGTGAAGCTATTTTCTACCTGCTGGTAGATATATTCATTACCGTCTACTGAAAGCTTTTCTGTGACGTAATCGTTGCCGAATACGACCTTTTGTTTGCGCGCTCGTCCGATAAAGTCGATCTTGTAGGTTTTTTGCAGATCGGCTCTTAATTGACTCATTTCTGCTTGCCAGCTTTCGTCCAATGGTTTGTGGTAAAGCAAACTAATTAAAATCTCCCCGCTCAGCGTCGACAAGTAATCGATTTGGAATAATTTGCGACGTAGTAATTCATTGTGGCGTAACTTGTCCATCATTACTTGCATGAGCTCGTTAACTAGAGGTGCGCCAGGACCAAATTCATCAACACGAATTTTCTCTTTGCTTTGCTGATCAAACATGATGTGATAAAGATCTTCACCATCGTGCCACACACGAAATTCGCAACGCTGTCTATAATGCTGCTTTTCCGAGTCATATACTTCTAGAGTGGGTGCATTGAAGCGGGCAAACTGTGCGCTAATACGCTTTTGCTTCTCTTCTAGTTGTTGTTCGTACTGAGCGGTATCAATGGTGATCACGGCCATGCTAAAACTACCTTTAAATATTGCGAGGAGGCGCTATTTTAGGGGGCGTAGAACATTTGTCCAGTGTTCGCTACTAAAATTGCACTTTTATTGTACAAAATAACTTTAGCTTTGGCGCAGATGGCCGATAATTAACTGATAGAGTATAGCGGAGAGCAATCATGAAAATCGGACAGTTGAATCAGCTGTTAAATCCAGCGATGCAGCACAAAGGGGCGCAAGCCAAATCGCCGATCCCAAATATATCTATAAACACTGACCAGTATCAAGGCAACAAGTCTCAAGTTGCTGCCAAAATCCTTGATGATAAATTAGCTGAAGCGTTAGGTATAGAGAAAAAAGAGGAGCCAAAGAAACCGCTTTTTGACTTTGAAGAGATAGTTAAAAATGTACTCGGTTTTGTTCAAGGTGCAATTAATAAAGCCAAAGCTGATGGCAAAGATGACGATACATTAAAGAGTATGCTGGAACAGGCACGTAAGGGTGTGCAAACTGGTATAGATGACGCGACGGATGAGCTGTCAGAGTCCGGACTCTTTAATGATGAGATTAAAGATGGCATTGAAAAATCCAAAGAAGGGATATTTAAAGGCTTAGATGATTTTGAGAAAGAGCTTTTTGACCCCAGTCCGCAACATGTATCTTTAAGTGCAGCTCAGTTTGCAAGCTTATCTAATAAAGCTGAGTATGCGTTTACGACCGCAGAAGGTGATGAGGTTGTGATATCTTTCAATGATGCATATAGCAAAAGCAGCGCTGCGAGTTATTATCAAGATGGCGATAACCAAGGCTTTGCATATGGCGAAAGTCAAAAGAGAGAAGTCAATTTCTCGATTAGTGTTAATGGCGAGCTTAATGAAGAAGAGCAAGAAGCCATTAATGCAATGATGGAAGATATCCGAGATGTGAGTGATTCTTTCTTTGCTGGAGAATATGATGACGCTTTTGAACTGGCGCAAGGGTTGAGCCTCAACAGCGATCAGATCACCAACTTCACGATGGATCTTAGGCAAAGTAAGACTTCTGCTGCAATAGCACAATATCAGCAAAGTAATCCGATGAAAGAGCTTGAACAGGCTTTTGCACCGCTTGATAAGCGTTTAGAGGGGATCAATGAAGAGGGCAGAGCTTTAGGCATTGAGTCTCAATTACCAGATATCATGGCATGGATGAATGAAGGACAGCAGCGTTTAAATCAGTTCTTGGATTATGCCCAAAGCTATTTTAGCGCATTGAATGACAAGTCTGAGTCACAAAACGACCAAATAGGTTAGATTACAGAGCTGTCTGTTTATTTTAGCAATCCGCCGTGGCAAACTGCTGCTCTTAAGAAAGGGGAGGGTGTAGTTTGCCACATGTGTTAGTTTTTGATTCCGGTATTGGTGGAACCAGTGTGCTTTCGCATCTGAAATGTGCCATGCCGATGGTTCAATATACTTATGTTATGGATAATGAACTCTTGCCTTATGGTCTTCAGTCGCAAGAGACCATAAAAAGTCGTCTGACTGCATTACTAAATTGGATTGAACGAAGCGCCAAGCAAGTGGATGTTATAGTGATTGCGTGTAATACCGCTTCAACCTATGCTCTAGAAACGGCTAGGCAGCATACGAACATACCTATTGTTGGCGTGGTGCCCGCGATTAAGCCTGCTGCAGAAACTACGCTGAAAAAACATATTGGACTCCTTGCCACACCTGCTACTTCGAAAAATACATACACTGCAAATTTAATAAGTACTTTTGCAAGTGAGTGTCAAGTAGACATATACCATTCAACTACCCTAGTTAATATTGCGGAACACTACTACTGGCATAACGAGATGCAAGCAGAACTGCTTCAAACAGAATTGCAAAGACTCAATATTTGCAACGAATTAGATAGGTTGGTATTAGGTTGCACACATTTCCCTATCATAAAAAACCATCTTCAGAATTACTTTTCCCACAAAGTGGAGTTGGTTGATTCTGGCGCTGCGATAGCAAGGCGTGTTCAACATTTGTTGAAAAATAAATTGGATCAAAGTGGCAATGTGGAAGCGAGGCTGGTGCATTGGTATGCAACAGCCTCTGATAAAATAGAACAAGCGGCCGGGGTTAAGTCACTTAAGCTGGTGAGCTAGACTCCGACTCTTCTTGCTTTTGTTTAGCTTCGCGTACTTTTAATGTACGTTGTTGGAACTCCATTTCGTTTAAGTCTTTGATTGCTTTATTAG
>NZ_MAUJ01000007.1 GCF_001696455.1 Pseudoalteromonas luteoviolacea | reverse complement strand
GTTGGATCTCAAAGGTATTGCCAGCGGCGATGTTTCAAGCTTAATGACCGCAGCGCCAGATTTATTGGCGTCGGTGGGCTTGAATGAGGCATCCGAGACCCTTGTAGCTGCTTGCCAGCACTGCAGCAGTTGGATCTCAAAGGTATTGCCAGCGGCGATGTGTCAAGCTTAATGACCGCGGCACCTGGGTTATTAAAAGCAGCTGGGTTAGGTGAAGCTTCTGAAACGTTGGAGGCTGCTTTACCGGCGCTACAGCAGTTGGATCTAAAAGGCATTGCCAGTGGTGATGTATCCAGTCTGATGTCGGCTGCGCCTGGTCTGCTCAAAGCGGCAGGACTAGATGAAGTAGGTGCTACACTCGATGCTGCGTTACCAGCTTTACAAAAGCTGGATACCAAAGCGATTTTGGAAGGAGATCTCAGTTCCTTAATGCAGCAAGCGCCGGAATTGCTTAATGCGTTTGGCTTGCAAGATGCTGCGAGTGTATTTTCGAAGCACTCAGCGCTGATTGAGAAGCTCGACTTTAAAGGAATTTTAAATGGAGACTTGTCTTCATTAACTGGCGCTGTGCCTGATTTATTAGCTGAGTTTGGTTTAGGCGACTTAGGTTTAGAATCACTGTTTGACGGTAGTGATGAGCAAGAGGAAAAACCTAAGAAATCTAGGAAAAAGTCGCGTAAAAAATCCAATAAGCGTAAGAAATCGAATAAAGGAGCGAAGCGCTCACAGAATGACAGTGATGAGGCGAGCCAGCGAAAGGCTGCGAAATTAAATCAATCACTGAAATCCGATAAACCAAAGCGTAAAAAGCCAGCGAAGCCAGCCCTTAAAGTGCTAGATGGCGGAAAAGCCAAACCCGCTGGCCAGCAAGTTACCAGTAGCAGGGCTAACCAGCCTGCAAAACACCCTAAAGCGAAAGCGTCCAATTCATATAAAGCGCCTAAGGCCGCTAATGATTCGGTATTTTCAAAGTTGGGTAAGTTCGCAGGTAAAAAAGGTGGTGCATTGTCAAGCTTGGTCAAGGGGCCTGCAAAGTATTTAGGTAAGCTAAACGCGCCTTTGACCGTTGCAATGGGCGCTATGGATGCCTACTCCGCGCTAAGTGATGACACCTTAAGCAATCAAGAAAAGTCCAGCCGTGTTGGTGGAGCTGTCGGTGGTATGGGGGGCGCATTAGCTGGCGCAACTGCAGGTGCCGCTATCGGCTCTATTATTCCAGGCATTGGTACTGCGATTGGCGGGATTGTTGGCGGCGCAATTGGCGCATTTGGTGGAGAATCTGCAGGTAGTTGGCTAGGTGACACGCTGGGCGGCTGGTTCTTTGACGATGAATCAAAAGAGAATAACCAGCAAGCAGCGAGTGAGTCTAGTACATCGAGTGTAACAGCATTGTCAAATGGACAGGCTCAAACGGAATTTGCACAAGAGACAGCTGCAAATACTCAAACAAGTTCACCACTACAGTTTGTCAAAGATAATGTCATCAATGAAGCGAACATGGTGCTTGGCACAATGGCTGCGGTAGATGAAGCGTCTGGCAAGCCAGCAGGAAAATCAGCGCAATGGTCTAAGCAAACGCAATTGTTGGGACATGCTTTAAATGGCCATACCATTTATCAAGCTGCGGCCAATGACGACCTCTCAACACAAGAAAAAGCACGCACTATCGGTGGCACGTTAACGGGTGCGCTAAGTGCGGAAGGTGTTGAGCACTTAGTCGGGAAAATTCCCAAGTATGGAAAATTCCTCGGTCCAGTTGCCGGGTATTTAACCAATGCAGCAATGTCCCAAGTCGGTGGCAACTTCTTTGCTAGTTTGTTCGGTGACGATAAGACCGAAAAGTCGAAGCAGTTGGCGGATTCAAAAGCTTTGCCAGTAAGCAAGCCTGAATCTCTAGCCCAACAAAGTAGCGTTCAATCTCAAATCACCAGTGATGTGCAATCGAAAGAGTTTGCTGGCAGTGTCACGGTGAATGCCAACATTACAGTGAATGCTAACGGCGATGACAAAGCGCAAGACATTGCTATTCAAATTAAGCAAATACTGGAACAGCAGCAACAACAAGCTGTGCGAGACTATCGTGCGCGGTATTACAACGAAGTAGCTTAAGGGGTTGCCCCTTAAGCTTTTAAAAGAGGGTTTTCAATGGCAAAGATTAACCATGCCAATTACATGTTGCAGCTAGGTAAATATAAGTTCTCTGTGAGTACGGCTGCATTTCAAAAAATGCAGTTCAACACTCAGTACCGCTGGAAAACACTTGATACTCAAACCGACCAAACTACACCAGTACAGCAATTTATTGGTGTGGGGAAGCAAGAGCTTGAATTAGAGGGAACCATCTTCCCTCAATTGGTTACTGATGGTTTGAAACAACTGGATAGGATGCGAGCTGAGGCAGCCAAAGGCGAGCCTTTAACACTGACTTATGTAGAAGAAAGTGGCAAATCAACTCCCAGTGTTGGGCGTGTTTTAGACAAGTGGGTCATCACCGACATTAATGAGACGCGGACATTATATTTGAATGATGGTATTCCACGCGAAATCCAATTCACGATGAAGCTGTCTCGATATGATGGTAATGAAGGAGCACAATCATGAGTGGAGTAACTTATGTCACACGTGATGGCGATTGTTTGGACTTGATATGCTTCCGCCACTATGGACGAAGTTCAGGTATGGTTGAGCGTGTCTTAAATGCGAACTATGGACTCGCAGAGCTGGGTCCTATCTACCCAGAAAATATAGAAATATTACTGCCGGACTTACCTAAACCGAAAGTACGTAAAGAGATTAATATTTGGGAGTAAATTGTCATGGAATTACAGGCGCATTACTCGGTAAAAGCAAATGGCAAGGAAGTTGCGGCGCAACTTCGAGATCGTATTGCAGAAGTTCGAGTGACCCTTCGTACCGGACTGTTAAGTGATACTTGCTATGTGAAGTTTGACAATTTAGGCAACCTGCCAATTACTGCGCCAAAAGGTGCAGAAGATCTTGAGATCGGTATGGGTTACAAACAAGGTACTGGCGATAACAGTGCACCGATTGTTGAAATGGGCAAGTACAGTGTCGGTGAGTATCAATTAATTGGCCCTGTGAGAGCGTTGGAGCTACATGGTAATAAAGTCATTTGGGATCAAGAGTTAAAAACACTGAAGTTTAAATCTTGGCCAAGTTCAGATGATGCGCCGTTGATGCTGGCAGATGTGATTTCAGAGATTGCAGGGCAGTATGGTCTGTCGCCTTGCATTGCCGATAGTTATCAGCAAATCCAATTGCCTCAAATTGAGCAAAGTGAAAGCGACATGCAGTTACTCTCAAAGCTAGCGGAGCAATTCGATGCCTTTATGAAAATCGTTAATGACAAATTGATTTTCATGAATAAAGGGACCGGTCGTTCATTGTCTGGACAAGCTTTGCCAGAAGTAGCCCTAGGGCCAAAATGGCTGACGAATTGGATACTTAATGCTCAGCACTATAAGTCAGTAGGTGAAGTCAAAGCAAAATTCTATGACTTTGACATTGCTGAACTAAAGACAGTGAATGCGGGGTCGAAATCCCCAAGTCATGTGTTGCCATACGTGTTTGCAAACGAAGCAATCGCGCAAGCCGCTGCGGATAGCAAACTTAACCAATTAAAACGCAGCCACAAATCAGTTCAGTTACATACCTTTGGGAAACCAGACATCGTGGCTGGTGGCGTCGTTGAAATTGAAGATGTCGCCGACGAAATTAACGGTCGTTGGTACGTCAATGAAGTCGAACACGTGATTAATGGTCAAGGTTTTTACTCTTATGTGAGTTGCGAGGCCTTGGCTGAATAAACGCTTTTTGCGTTTTATGGTTCATGAATAATTTCATATCGCATTGCTATTCTTGCGATGCTTTTCCTTCCACACCTCCTACCTCCAAGGTCATCCAGTTAGCCTGCTCACGTGCATTGCTCTATGCATAGGCTAACTGTGATGGCCTCTTTCCTAAATTTATTCCTACCCACTCAATAGTAAAACTATCCCGCCAAACGCCAATACCCCACCGAATATCATGTTGTGTGTAATATGCTCTTTGCGTATTAGGCTCATTGTCATTACCATCAGCGGTGCAGCAGAAAAAATGGTTTGAGCAATCGCTGGATCTGTGTTGTTTACTGAAATCAGTTGCAACCACAGGCCGATGAACGTACCGAAAAACACCGCAGCAAATAACCAACCTTTATTATCTATCCCCTTTAGTGTGATCGCACGTTGTAATGAGCTGTGTTTAAATGCTGCAACAATAGCTGCGACAGCCACAGTGCCGGATACCAAGCGTATGGTTGCTGCCCACAAGCTACTGACTTGTTGATCATTCAATGCCCCTTTAGATAACACCATTCCAGCTGCTTGGCAGGTTGCTGCAATAAGCGCGAAAATGACCCCTTTGTGGTACGTGTTCCGATCTACTGTAGGTAGAGCTTGATTGGGCTTTACAGCAATAATCACACCTAAGGTGGTGAGGATAATGCCCAACCACGCAGTAAGGGATAAAAAGACGCCTAATAAGGCGATGTTGAGCAGTCCTGCAATCGCGGGGGCGAGTGATTCTATTACCAAAGTGCGCGCAGGGCCTATATTGCGTAGTGCACCAAAGTAAGCACTGTCTCCAATAGCGATCCCTACAATGCCACTGGCAATCAACCACCCCCAGCTCAGTTCATTTGTGGGTAGCTGACTATCCCAAGTTAAAAGTAATACAGCGGCCATGAGTGCTGATGCAATGACCCCTTTTGCTACATTTAACTCCAATGGATTTAGGTGATGACTAAAACGTTTGTAAAGCAGTGTCGAGAATGCCCACACAGCGGCCGCTGTGAATGCGGCTAACTCTCCAATTCCCATAGTGGTCTTATTATTCTTTTTAACTGGTCGTACTGTAATCATTTTGATTGTGGATGCAACATTTAAATTAAACTTTCAGTTTTTATTGAAAGTTTAAAAGGTTTCTTGCTACACTTTGTTTTGTAGATATAGTCGTCAGCTTAACGTGGTTGCTCTGCCACTCATAGGAGAACAATATGATATTCGATGCAATTCAAGTAAATTTAATTCTCTTCAGTTTTTGTATGTTCGTATCTTGTTTGATTATGGCTTTCTCCGAGTCAAATCAAGAAGGAGTCGATCGGCTGAAGGTGGGCATTGAATACGGTATTTTCTCTTCAGCGGGTCTCATCTTAGCGATAGTGTTAGCTTATGGTTATATCAGTTAGTCCTCTACTTGCATAAACACAGGGTGCTACTCACAGGGCACCCTTTATCTTTAAATACACCTACAAACTCCACATTCTTTTCTATCTATTCCTTACTGAACTTTTTCCTCCTCATCTACTTAGTGCCGATATTCGCCTAACACATCAAAAATTTCCTCACTCATTTGGACGTCTGTACATCTAGAAGTTGAATTTTTTTGGCTTTCGTTCATAATGGCAGTCATATATTTTTAGCTAATTTATGCTCCATTGGGGAAGAGTCTCATGCCAATTACCGTAAAAGACGAATTGCCTGCCATTGCACGGCTGCGACATGAAAATGTATTTGTTATGCCAAAAAGTCGCGCTTTGTCTCAAGAAATCCGTCCTATGCGGCTAGCCATTCTAAATCTGATGCCGAATAAGGTAGAGACCGAGGTACAGTTTATTCGTTTGTTGGCAAATACACCGTTGCAAGTGCATGTTGATTTATTGCGCTTGGATACACATCGTAGCTCTGAAAATTCAGAACAGCATTTAAACATGTTTTATCGTTACTTCTCTGAGGTTAAAGAGCAGAATTATGATGCCCTAATTGTTACTGGCGCACCGTTAGCACACCTTGAATACAGTGATGTTATCTACTGGGAAGAGTTACAAGAGTTTTTTGATTGGGCGGAGCACCATGTTACCTCAACTTTGTTTTCTTGTTGGGCTGCACATGCCGGCCTATTCCATCATCATGGCTTAAAAAGAACACTTAAAGAAAATAAGCTATGTGGTGTATTTAAGCATAAGGTGTATTTTGACCATGGAGCGCTTACACGTGGATTTGACGATGAGTTTTTAGTACCCCACTCCAGGTATGGCCATATTGATATTGAGAAGATCAATAACAGCAAAGACTTAGTCGTCTTAGCTGGCTCACAAAAAGTCGGTGCTTACCTACTGAAAAACAAAACCGGTAGTCAAGTGTATATCACAGGTCATCCAGAATATGATGCGGATACACTACAAAAAGAGTATCAGCGAGATTTGGTCAACGACATAAATGCACCTAAACCAGAGAGCTATTTCCCCAATGATGACCATACTGCCAAACCATCAAAGACCTGGCAGAGTCACGCCTTTTTATTATTCTCAAATTGGTTAAACTACTATGTGTACCAAACAACCCCCTACGATATTAATCTCGTTAGCCAAGACGTAAGGACTAACAATTATGCCGAATAACAGCGTGCCATTTGAGCCAGTTGATGGCCAAGCAGTATCTGATGCACTGCAAAAGACCATGCAAAATCGTATTGTCATTTTGGATGGTGCGATGGGTACCATGATCCAAAAACACAAATTTGAAGAAGAAGACTATCGCGGCGAGCGCTTTAAGGATTGGCACGTGTTGATTAAAGGCAACAATGATTTGTTGAGCTTGACCCAACCAGAAGTGATTCGACAAATCCATAGAGAATATCTCGAAGCGGGTGCCGACATTATAGAAACAAATACCTTCAATGCGACGACCATTTCGATGGAAGATTATGACATGGCCAGTTTAAGTCGTGAGATAAACTTTGAGTCGGCAAAGTTGGCGCGCGAAGTGTGTGATGAATTTACTGCAAAAGACCCAAGCAAGCCACGCTATGTAGGTGGTGTGTTGGGCCCAACATCTAAAACCTGCTCGATTTCACCTGATGTAAATGACCCTGGTTATCGTAATGTTACGTTTGATGCGCTGGTGGAAGCGTATATAGAATCAACGCTCGCCCTAATAGAAGGGGGAGCGCATTTAATTCTCATTGAAACTATATTTGATACGCTGAATGCCAAAGCAGCAGCTTATGGCGTAGAAGAAGCGTTTGAGCAAGCAGGTATTCGATTGCCAGTGATGATTTCAGGTACTATTACAGATGCGTCAGGCCGTACACTGTCGGGTCAAACAACAGAAGCTTTTTATAACTCTATTCGTCATATCAAACCGATTTCAATTGGCCTTAATTGTGCTTTAGGCCCTGATCTATTGCGCCCTTACGTTGAAGAGCTATCGCGTGTCTGTGAAACCTTCACCTCTGTACACCCGAACGCGGGTTTACCCAATGAGTTTGGAGAATATGACTTAGAAGCTGATGAAATGAGCGTAGAGATAGTTGACTGGGGTAAAGAGGGCTTTATCAACATCGTAGGTGGGTGTTGTGGCACCACACCTGAGCATATCAAAGCATTTGCAGATAAGCTTGCTGAGGTTAAGCCTCGTCCACTGCCCGATCTCGAAGTTCGCATGCGCTTATCAGGTTTAGAAGCCTGTAACCTGAATTAGGAAGTATCACTATGACGCAATCTACAGCCATTTTTACTAACGTCGGCGAGAGAACCAATGTTACGGGTTCGGCGCGTTTTAAGCGCCTGATTTTAGAAGAAGACTACGAAACTGCACTCGAAGTTGCGAGAGAGCAAGTAGAAGGTGGTGCGCAGGTCATTGACATCAACATGGATGAAGCCATGTTGGACTCTAAGATGGCCATGGTGAAATTCCTTAATCTAATCGCTTCTGAGCCTGAAATCTCGAAAGTACCAATCATGGTTGACTCGTCGAAGTGGGATGTCATCGTGGCGGGCCTAAAGTGCATTCAAGGCAAGGCAATCGTTAACTCAATCTCTTTAAAAGAGGGGAGAGAACCTTTTGTAAAGCAAGCAAAAGTCTTAAAGCGCTTTGGCGCTGCGGTTGTGGTAATGGCTTTCGATGAAGTTGGTCAAGCGGAAACCGCGGATCGCAAGTATGAAATTTGCGAACGCTCTTATAAAATCCTCGTGGATGAGCTGGGCTTTCCGCCAGAGGACATTATCTTTGATCCCAATATTTTCGCGGTTGCGACAGGTATCGAGGAGCATGATAACTACGCAGTTGAATTTATTGAAGGGACGCGTCGTATTAAGCAGAACTTGCCTCACTGTAAAGTGTCGGGCGGTGTGTCCAATGTATCATTCTCATTTCGCGGCAATAATCCAGTTCGTGAAGCGATTCACTCAGTGTTTTTATACCATGCGATTAAGGCTGGTATGGACATGGGTATCGTGAATGCCAGCCAGTTAGCGGTTTATGACGATATCCCTCTTGAGCTTCGAAATGCCGTTGAAGATGTGATACTTAACACAGACTCCGGAGCGGGTGAGCGCCTTGTTGAGATTGCCCCCAAATACTCAGGCATGGCACAAGCTGAGAAGAAAGAAGATTTGGAATGGCGTACTTGGCCCGTTACTAAGCGACTAGAGCATGCTTTGGTTAAAGGTATTACTGAATACATCGAAGAAGATACTGAAGAGTGCCGCGTGAGCTTTGATAAACCTATTCAGGTTATCGAAGGGCCATTGATGGATGGTATGAATGTCGTTGGTGATTTATTTGGTGCTGGCAAGATGTTCTTACCTCAGGTTGTTAAGTCAGCTCGCGTGATGAAACGTGCAGTTGCTTACCTTGACCCATTTATCGAAGCTGAAAAAGAGGAAGGGGCGAGTAACGGTAAGATTATCATGGCAACGGTAAAAGGCGATGTGCACGATATCGGTAAAAATATCGTGGGCGTTGTGTTGCAATGTAACAACTATGAAGTGGTCGACCTTGGTGTGATGGTACCTGCTGAAAAAATATTGCAAACCGCCATTGATGAAAATGCCGATGCGATAGGGTTATCGGGCCTCATCACGCCATCGCTGGATGAGATGGTGCATGTCGCAAAAGAAATGACTCGTCGCGGTTTTGAAATACCTTTACTAATTGGTGGTGCGACAACATCTAAGGCACATACTGCGGTTAAGATTGAACCGCAATATGATAAGGGGGTGATTTATGTTAACAATGCGAGCCGAGCTGTAGGCGTGGTTTCAAGTTTACTTAGTGCAACGCAAAAACCAGTATTTTTAGAAAAAACCGCCAATGAGTATGTCAAAGTACGCGAACAACAAGCGCGTAAAAAGCCACGCTCAAAGCCTGTAACTTTGGCACGTGCGCGAGACAATGCAGCTAAACTCGATTGGGACAATTATACGCCCCCTAAGCCCAAAAAACTGGGTATTACCGAATTTAAAGATGTGAGCATTCAGACTTTACGTAAGTATATCGACTGGACTCCTTACTTTATGACCTGGTCTTTGGCGGGTAAATATCCGCGTATTCTTGAAGATGAAATTGTCGGTGAAGAGGCTAAAAAGTTATTTGCAGACGCAAATGCGATGCTAGACGAACTAGAGCGCAGCGGCTCGCTACAGCCTCTTGGTGTCATTGGATTATTTCCTGCCAACCGTGTGGAAGACGACATCGAAATCTATAAAGATGAGTCGCGATCAGAAGTATTGTTACGTTCTTGTCAGCTACGTCAACAAACTGAAAAACCAGATTTTCCTAATTACTGTCTTGCCGACTATATCGCGCCTAAAGGGGTTGAAGACTATTTTGGTGCCTTCGCTGTGACTGGTGGACTTGAAGAAGACGATCTCGCTGATGCATTTGATGCGCAGCAAGACGACTACAACAAGATCATGGTCAAGGCGGTCGCAGATAGATTAGCAGAGGCATTTGCAGAGTACTTGCATGAGCAAGTACGTAAAGAATATTGGGGATTTGCGGCTGATGAAGCGCTGAGCAATGAAGAGCTGATCCGTGAAAATTATCAAGGTATTCGACCAGCTCCGGGCTATCCTGCATGCCCAGAGCATACTGAAAAACGCAAAATTTGGGAACTTTTAGATGTTGAAAGCCGCATTGGTATGAAATTAACAAGCTCTTACGCAATGTGGCCAGGTGCAGCGGTTTCTGGCTGGTACTTCTCGCACCCAGACTCCAAGTACTTCGCCGTTGCGACAATCCAAAAAGACCAAGTTGAGGACTATGCGACACGCAGCAACATGTCTCTAGAAGAGGCTGAGCGCTGGCTTTCACCTAATTTAGGGTATGATGTGTAAAAATATTGCACCTTTGATTATGCAGTAATTTAGCGGCTATGGCTCTGAATTACTGCATTGTCCATACACACCGTGCTTTTTGCTTCTAGGCACATGTCTAAACTGTACTTGATAACATAATGCTAATTAGCACACCCAATTAAAACGCCAATTGTCTGCATTTTAGGCATTTATTTGTCCGCGAATTATTCAAGCTCGAGTAGGATGGTTCTCTAGCACTTTATATGGTTACTTTCTTGATGTTTTATCGTGACTTACGTAATCCCTTTGTGTATCTTTTGACAAGAAATAGCAATGTATAAAGTTGTATTTAGTTCGATATTCCAATCTGTTGAATACTACTGAAAAGCGGTTAAATCGAATAATAGAAAGCTCTATTATAGTCGCGAAGCCGAGATTATTTGTCTGAACAAGTCAAACTCTCTATTAAAAAATATATTAGGCTAGGAAGTATTGTATATGCTTAAAATGTCTGGGGTAGCAAAAGCTTACACAACGGATACAATTCAAACTCAGGCGTTACAGCCCTTTGACCTTGACGTTGAACAGGGCGAATTCATTGCAGTAGTTGGCCCATCTGGCTCTGGAAAAACGACATTCTTAAATATATTAGGCCTATTAGAAGATCCTTGTGAGGGGCAGTATTACTTGGATGGGGAAGCTGTTTTACAGCTTAAAGATAGGCAAAAGTCGCGACTTAGAAATTCAAAAATAGGAATTATATTTCAAAGCTTTAATTTGCTTCCAGAGTTGTCAGTTTACGACAATGTTGAGGTGCCTTTGAGATATCGTTCACTGTCTGCGAAAGAACGAAAAAATCGCGTTATGACGGTATTAGACAAGGTAGGTCTTACGAGTCGTGCACACCACAAACCGCATCAACTTTCTGGAGGGCAGCAACAACGAGCTGCAATTGCGCGGGCGCTAGTTGGTGAGCCTACAATTGTGCTCGCCGACGAACCCACGGGAAACCTTGATTCTAGCAAAGCTGAAGAAATTATGAGCTTATTACAAAGCTTTAATAGCCATGGCACGACTATCTTGATGGTAACGCATGACCCTATCTTGGCTATGAGAGCAAAGCGCACGATTGAAATTAGAGATGGTGTATTGAAAGAGCGCAGTGGCAAACACTATGCAGCACGTTGGCGCACTGAAGCGATAGCTTAATTAGCCGTTTAGTTTAGCCAAACAGCTTAAAGCTATAAGAGCTGAACGGCGCGTAAAAATGAAAGATCTACACTCGTCATTATGCTCGAGGAGGCGCTCTTTAACATAAAGACAAGTTAAAATTGCCGTGGCTTAGCAAAGATATATTAACCTTTTAAATAATAAGCGATATTAAATTAATGTTTTATTTTGGTGACTTTAAGGTTTGGTTTATGTATCTTTCAGTGCGTGATACCTTAATGTATTAAGATTTTGCATGCAGTAATTGGCCAAGTAAAGATTATCTATACTTAGTTAAAAATTAGCAATTTAGCACATTCGGGCGATGGAAAGTCCTAACTAAGTCAGCAATAGCAACAAGGAATTATAATGTTAAAAATGTCAAACGTTGCAAAAATATACGTAACAGATACAGTTAAAACGCAAGCTTTACGGTCATTTGATTTAGAGATTGAAGCTGGGGAATTTGTGTCAGTTGTCGGTCCGTCAGGTTCTGGAAAAACGACCTTCCTTAATATTGCCGGGCTATTGGAAGATTATTCTGAAGGGAATTATTACCTTAACAATCAAGATGTCACCAAGTTGACTGATACTCAGAAGTCACGTCTAAGAAATGAACAAATAGGCTTTATTTTTCAAAGTTTTAATTTGATACCTGAGCTTAATTTATTCGACAATGTTGAAATGCCATTAAGATACCGTTCGTTTTCAGCTAAAGAACGTCAGCGCCGAGTAATCGATGCTTTAACTAAAGTAGGGCTGGCGAATAGAAAATCACACTATCCGCAACAGCTTTCAGGTGGTCAGCAGCAGCGAGTTGCTATTGCTAGAGCACTTGCTGGATCTCCATCATTTTTACTGGCGGATGAGCCAACAGGTAATTTAGATTCGAACATGGCTGATGGCATCATGTCCTTGCTAAAAGATATTAACGCTTCTGGCACCTGTATATTGATGGTTACACACGATTTGGAGCAAGCTCATCTTGCGGATCGCATAATAGAAATTAAAGATGGTGTACTCACTGAAGGTATACCTTCACAAAATGTGGTGGCATGAGGTTTAGCATGTTGCGTTACTATTTTAAGCTTGCGTTTATTAGCCTTAAGAAAACGCCGTTATTGAGCTTTTTGATGATTGCGACAATCGCAATAGGCATCGCCGCTACTATGGTTACCTATACAGTTCATTACATGATGACTCAAGATCCAGTTCCTGGAAAAAGTGACCGCCTTTTCACCGTGCACCTCAGTAGTTGGGATCCCAATGTAAGCTATAAGTTAAAAGATGGAAAAGAGGATATCCCGATCTTTATGACTTACCAAGATGCGACAAACTTATACGCTGATAAAAAAGCTGATAAACAAACCATTATTAGTTTTCATAAAACGATGATGCGGGCCGCTGAGCAACCTTCAGGTATGGCAACAATGACGTATCTTAGGCCAACGACGCATGAATTTTTTAGTATGCTCGATGTGCCTTTCTTATTTGGTTCACCTTGGAGTGCAAGCGATGACAGCCAAGGTAACCCTGTTGTGGTGTTATCTAAAAAGAAAAATCAGCAGCTATTTCGAGGAGAAAACTCTCTAGGTAAGGAAGTTTTGATTGGCGGAGTTTTGTATCGGGTCGTTGGCGTGTTAGACGAATGGACGCCATTACCTCGTTTTTACACAACACGAAGTGAAGCATTTCGAGAGCCTAGAGGTGTATTTATTCCTTTTCAATCGAGCATTCAGAATAACTGGTCACTCAGTACAGATGGCAGCGTGTATTGTTGGGGTGAAGTGGATTTTGTGGACTTAGAGTCAGTAAAAGCATCTGAATGTGTTTGGTTATTTTACTGGGTTGAATTGAGCTCTGCTGAACAGCGTGAAGATTACCTCGCATATATTAATCGTTACGCTCAAGAGCAGCGGGCGATGGGGCGTTTTCAGCGGGAGCAAATGAATCGTATATTGAATGTTGCAGAATATATCGAATATAACGAAGTGGTAAGAAAAGATGGCCGTATTGCTATTTGGTTATCTGCGGCTTTTCTAATCGCCTGTTTGCTCAATTGCATGAGTCTAATGATGACTAAATTTCATGGAAAAGGGGCCGAAGTAGGTCTGAGGCGTGCTATTGGAGCCAGTAAGGTCAACATTGCGTGGCAATTTAGTTGCGAAACAGTCATTGTTGGGGTTTGCGGAGGCGTGATTGGCTTATTGTTAGCACAGCTAGGGTTGCAAATTACGGCTCAAGTATATAGCCATTTACATACTGAACTGATGGAAATGAACCTCGAGCTAGTGATAATGACACTCGTGTTGTCTGTATTTTCCAGCTCTCTTTTTGGCCTCTATCCTATATATAGAGCATGCCAGATCCAGCCTTCAAGCCACTTAAAAAGTTTGTAGGAAGTAGTGAAATGAAAGATTTAAAGCCGATAATAAAATCCTTAATACGGGAAAAAACGGGCCCATTACTGCTTTTACTGCAAATCGCCGTAACATACACAGTCTTAGTCAATGCGGTGTTTATGTTATTGCAAAAGCATGAAGAGATTCATGTTTCCAGTGGTTTAGCTGAAAGTGAGCTATTTTGGTTTCAAATGTCATTGCATGGAGAGCCAGAGGAAATGAAAGCTAGCTTATTTCGTGACCTTGAAGCGATAAAATCATTGGATACTGTTAAAAACGCGGTGACATTGAACTCTATTCCATTTTCCGAGTGGGGAGTCGGACATGAAATCAGATTGGATCGTAACGCTGAAGGGTTTATCACCAAGGCTGCGTTTTACACTGGTAGCCACGATGCTGCAGAAACTTTGGGTCTTAAACTGATTGCAGGTCAGGGATTTGAACTCAGTGATGAGAGGCGCTTATTTGATTTTGGCTTAGATACCCCTTCAGGCATTGTAATAAGTAAGGCCTTGGCTGAGCAATTGTATCCACTTGATTGGCAACAAGTGCTAGGTAAGACGGTATACCTCAATGAAGATGCCCAGGTTGTAAAAGGGGTTGTAGAGCATTTAATTGGCCCTTGGAGCTACTGGGAAAATAGCAATTATAACGTCCTATTTTCTACAGCCACGGTGTCATCTGAAGTGTTTCTAATGATCCGAATACAGGGAGAAAGTGCTAAACAAAGTATGCAGGATGTAATGCGCATTGTTATGCAGGAACCGAATCGTACGGTAGATCACTTAGAAATGTTAACAGAGTCAAGAGCGAGCGCTTATCGCTCTCAAGTCGCTGCGTATAGTACTTTGAAAGCTGTTGTGATTGGGTTAGCTTTAATTACAATGTTAGGTGTATTTGGGCAGGCGCGTTTTGCTATTTTGAAACGGCGGAAGCAAATTGGTACACGCAGAGCATTGGGGGCGAGCCGAATAGCAATCGTTCGTTATTACTTATTGGAAAATGCGGTAATTAACTTGATTGGTATCGCTTTAGGGATGGTGCTCGCAATAGTAGCTAATAATTTACTGATATCACACTTTAATTTATTGCCAGTACCGAGTATTTACCTATTCTATGGCAGTGTTATCATTTTTGGTGCAGGCACACTGGCTGTTGTACAACCGGCGATTCGTGCTGCAAGTATATCGCCATCAGAAGCGACACGCTCAGTATAGTATTATTTGGCTCAACTCGATTGAGCCA
The DNA here is from genome assembly GCF_001696455.1 of Pseudoalteromonas luteoviolacea. Classification (GTDB taxonomy): domain Bacteria; phylum Pseudomonadota; class Gammaproteobacteria; order Enterobacterales; family Alteromonadaceae; genus Pseudoalteromonas; species Pseudoalteromonas luteoviolacea_C. The sequence goes on along the minus strand of NZ_MAUJ01000007.1, from coordinate 280,012 downwards.
ACCCATTTCATTTATTCCCTCGTTATTATCCTGTGCTAATGGTTTTCATCAGTCTTCAGAATTGGTTACCAACTTAAGAGGTTAATTAAAATTTTAATTTAAGGTGAAATTTTAATTAATATTGTGTTTTAATTGACCTTTTTCATTTACAATGAGCCGGATTTTTTTTGGGTACTTAAACCTAATAGCCAAGTCGTCGACATGATGCACAGCCAATAAGGCAGTCAGCTATGTTTCTTCGTCATCTACAAACTGATGACAATATAGGGAGGTGCTGTTAGGGCGACTTGTGAAAAAGTTAAAGGATATACAATGTTAAAAATGCGAGGGGTAGCTAAGTCATTTGTGACGGATACCATAAAAACTCAAGCACTTCAGCCATTTAATTTAGATATTGAGCAGGGGGATTTTATTTCAGTTGTGGGGCCTTCAGGTTCAGGTAAAACCACCTTTTTAAATATTGCCGGGCTATTAGAAGCGCACTCAGAAGGACAGTACTATTTAGATGATGAAGATGTCACGAGGTTGTCAGACCGTCAGAAATCTTCTCTGAGAAATCAAAAGATTGGATTTATCTTTCAGAGTTTTAATCTCATTCCAGAGCTCAATTTAATTGATAACGTTGAAATGCCATTGCGTTACCGGCACTTTAGCTCAAAAGAACGCGCGCAGCGAGCTCAGGAAGCTTTGTTGAAAGTAGGTCTTGCCGGGCGACAAACACACTATCCACAACAGTTATCTGGTGGACAGCAGCAGCGGGTTGCCATTGCGAGAGCGTTGGCTGGTAGCCCTTCTTTTTTGTTGGCGGATGAGCCAACAGGAAACTTGGACTCGCAAATGGCTGATGGGATTATGTCTCTTTTAAAAGAGATCAATGAGCAAGGGACCAGCATTTTGATGGTGACACACGATATGGAGCAGGCGAAGCAGGCTAGTCGGATTATTGAAATACGAGATGGATACTTATCAGAACATCAGGAAGCATTGTTAGCATAGGGATAAGCATGGTTAATTATTACATCAAATTGGCGTGGCTAAGTTTAAGAAAAACGCCATTATTGAGTTTTTTAATGGTAAGCACCATTGCCATTGGCATTGCGGCTGCAATGGTCACAATCACTGTGGGTTATATGATGGCGCAAGACCCACTGCCACATAAAAGTGACCGAGTTGCGATGGTCCATCTCAACTCATGGGATCCGATGCAACCATATGGCTATCGACGTAATGGTAAAAACGATATTCCTAGTACGTTGACTTATCAGGACGCAATGGCACTTTTACATGCCAATAAAGCGGATAAGCACACACTGTTTGCCCAGTTTTCAGATATGATCAGGGCGGCATCCGCGGATATTCGAGATGCTCAATTGCACCCCGTACGTTCTACAACTCGTGACTTCTTTGATATGTTTGGCGCGCCATTTATTTTTGGTGGCACTTGGAGTGAGGAAGCCGATCTCAACGGCGAACAAGTGATCGTATTGTCTAAACATGAAAATGACCGCATTTTTGGTGGGGGAAACTCCATTGGCAAAGAGCTCCTTATAGGTACATTGCTCTATCGTGTGGTTGGGGTTATCGATGATTGGCAGCCTACACCACGCTTTTATACACACCGATACTTAATGTACCAACCGACATTAAAGTATTTTGTGCCCTTGGAGTCGCAAATTCGCAACGAATTGTTTTCACCGACTTCAATGGGATGGTCATGTTGGGGGGATGCACCAAATTCTACACTGGCCGATTTACTCGTTTCAGAATGTGTATGGATACATATGTGGGTTGAATTTGACTCGGTGGCTAAAAAAGACGATTACTTTGGCTTTATGTCCGATTATTCTGAAGAGCAACGGAAAATTGGGCGATTTGCACGTCCCGAGCCTAACCGCCTTATGACTGTGCCTGAATACCTCAAAATGGAGGGGGCGCTGAGCAATGAGAATATCATGGGAATAGGGTTTGCGCTGGCATTTCTACTAGCCTGCTTATGTAATGTCATGAGCTTAATGATGACTAAGTTTCATGGAAAGGGCGGAGAAATTGGGCTTCGTAGGGCCGTTGGCGCAAATAAGAAAGACATCATTATTCAATTTGGTTTTGAGTCAGTATTTATTGGTTTAGTTGGCGGGATAATTGGCCTTCTTCTGGCGCAAGCTGGTTTATCGGTACTAGCCGAGATGTTCTCTAACATGCATCAAAATGTGATGACGATGGACATTTACCTTATGCTTGGCACGATAGGTTTGGCAGTAAGCACCTCTGTTTTGTTTGGTCTATGGCCGATATATCGAGCGAGTCAAATACAGCCATCTAGCCAATTGAACAGTTTATAGGAGCGCGATATGAAGGATTTAAAACCCATTTTAAAGACCTTATGGAAAAGTAAAACTGGTCCTATCTTGTTAATCATTCAAATCGCTGTTGCTTTTACCATTTTAATTAATGTGGGTTATATGGCTGTTCATAAATGGCATGAAATTAATAAACCCAGTGGGCTGAATGAAGAGCGCTTATTCACTTTCATGGCTAACTTGCCAGTTGAACCCGATAACTATAAAGCGCAGCTTGAACAAGACTTTGCTGATATTCTTGAGCTGAGTAGTGTGGAGAATGTCATTGCAACTAACTCAATCCCATTAACGAGTTGGGGGCTGGGCTTAGCGCTTAATAAGACTGAAAGCGATGAAAGTTATATCACCTATGCGGGTGTTTATAGTATGACGGATGGCTTTATAGACACACTTGGTTTGGAAGTCGTGATGGGACGAAAGTTTGACCATGCTGAGATGCTGCTTTCTAGTACTGACTACACGGTGCAATCAAGTACCGTGATGGTGACGCAAGCAGTCGCTAAAAAAATATCGCCTGAGGATTGGACCCTTACTGTAGGGAAAACTATCTATATCAATAGCCGACCTTATCAAATCATTGGTATTGTTGACGAGTTGATTGCAACTTGGCCTACTTGGTGGGGGAATGAACGAAGCGTCATTTACCCAGTGTATACACTGACCAGTGAAAGTAAATTTATGGTTAAGGCCCGTGAAGGTCAGCTTAAACAGGCTATGGAGGACGTACAAGCTTTATTAATGCGTCAACCAGGCAGGATCATAGATGACTATCAGACCTTTGCCCATACAAGGGAGCAAGGGTATAAACCGATGGTTTCGTCCTTGGCTATACTGATAGCGGTTACTATCGGTCTAATAGTAATTACTATGCTCGGCACGTTTGGGCAAGCGCGCTTTGCAATTCTTAGACGTAAAAGGCAGATCGGAACTCGAAGGGCACTGGGAGCAAGCAAATGGCAAATCGTACGCTACTATGTTTTAGAGAACATTGTTATCACAACGCTGGGTATCCTGTTTGGGGTTGTATGCGCGATTTTGCTCAATGTAAAGCTCATGGAGTTTTTTGACCTGTTATCTGTCCCATCAGAATACTTTTTGTTTGGCGCACTCGCGGTATTAGTAGCCGGTCAACTCGCAGTGATTCCCCCGGCATTGGGTGCTGCTAATATTCCCCCAGCATCTGCGACTCGATCTATTTAATTCACTTCTTTGAAGATTAGACACTGCACTTTTGCAGTGTCTATCCAACGCTGTACTTTGTACCGTTATTTTCAACATTTATTCAGCTTTAATTTTGCCCAATTAAAATTTGCAATAACTATCAATATCTTGCAAATAGTCATGATTTTTACTCAGAGATAAATAATTTCATGGCTGGATTTTTAGTTATAAAAGCTTACTTTACTGTTATTTTTTGGTTAACATTCATCCTGTTTTTTTAGTATACTCCGGTATGTGTAGTGAAGGTGTGATTTGGGAGCGGTCATGAAGTGGTTGGTTTTAGTGTTACTAGTAGTTTGCTCTAGTTCTGCTTTTTCACACAATCAGCTCGTTGTTGATATTATGAGTAGTGAAAACTTCAGCCAGCGTTACAATGCGTTCCTTAATGGCCGTTCACCTCTCGATGTTCAAGACTTCCATCCCACAACGAACGGATCCCACATTGAAATTATAGAAATGGTTTTGTTACAGCAAGCTCTGTTTCTTGGTGGAGAAACCAGAGAAGTGGTTTTTAATCCTAAACCCTCTGTAAATATTATTGAGTTCTCAGACATGATAGCTGGCGACAGCCTGATTTTAGCGCGCTCCGTTTGGCATGAAGATATTCTTAATTACCGAGGCTCGCTTTATGTGAGTGATGCCGTGGTTGAGTTTGGTGATTATGAAGCTGGGCTATATGTGACAAAACGCAACATTGCACTACAAAACTTACCCAAAGAGCAACTCGAGCAGCTCACGGTGGTGGCAAACCCAAGATGGCGAGTTGACTGGCGCGCATTGAATAATACGTCAATTAATATTGTAAGCTTTATTGGTCCTTGGGAGACGATGCTTAACATGGTTGAAACAGATATTGTCGATGCCATGTTGGTTAATTTTAGTGTCAGTGAGAACTTACTGCTTAATTTTGAGGGGAGAGAGTATGTGCCTATTCAGAATCTCAAAATGATGCTACCAGACTCTCGGCATTTTATTGTCAGCAAAAGGCATCCGCAAGGGGAACAGATCTTTGCCGCGCTGAATCGCGGCCTCAAAATACTTAAAAAGAAAGGCGTACTACGTAGGGCTTTAATGCAATCAGGGTTTATTAATCATTTAGTCAGCGATTGGCAGTTTATAAATGAAGACATGATGGCAACATCAAGGGTGGTAAAATGAAACTACATTGGTGTGCATTACCATTCATCTGGTTATTGAGTTTTGAGGTGTGGGCAAATCTGGGTAGCAGCAGTAGCGCTTCTCAGAAGGAAGATCTCAGTAAAATGCTAGGCCAATTAACGTCACAGCTAAAAGAAGATTATGACCTCAATTTGTTGCCGCAAATCCGTGTGTTAAGGGAGCAATCAAGGCAACTAGGTGAAAAGCGTTTACACGCAAAATCATTGTTGCTCGAAGGGCTGATACGACAACATTACGGTGATTATAAGAATAGTTTAGTGCTGCATAATGATGCGCTTGATATTGTCACTGATATGAACTTACCCGAGCTTGAAGCCGATATTTATTTAGCACTTGCCCAGCTTGAAATGAGCTTGGAACGCTTTCGTTTTGCGCAGCAATTATTGGAACGTGCCTATACGCTTATTACTAAAAGCGTGTCTAATGAACATGTTAGGAACTTATTAGCTGAGCACGCTCTGTGGCAAGGTACTTTGCATATTATGCGTGGCAGCTACCGCCAAGCACTGGTGATATTAGAGAGTGTGGACTCTGATGCAAAGCAAGAGCTGTCGAGCAAATTGGCGTTAACTCGAGCATGGGCGCACCTAAGTATTGGAGAGCATCGCAGTGCAAGCACCTTATTAAAACAGGTGTCGCAAGAAAAAACGGCTTTGAAAGAGAATTTACGACTTAGAGTTCGCTATAAGTTGATGAGTGCCATGGCGTACTTACAAGCTGGTGAGTTTACCGAGGCAATCAATCAAGCCAATCGCGCGCTTGGTGAAACATTCGGTACGCGATTTCTAACAGAGCAGTCTATGCTTCAGAAAATCCTGGCTGGTGCTTATGCGCAGTTAGGTGATTTCGAGCAAGCGCATTTATATTTAAAGCGTTTTGCCATGACAGAGCAGGCTTTAAATCTTCAGAAAAGAAATAACAAGTTATTGCAACTCGAAGCGCAATATACATTAGCTGCGCAAAAGCAGCAGTTGAGTGTACTAGAAAAAGACAATGCACTGCAGGCTCAGCAGCTAATTCAACACCAACAAAAAATTGATAATGCACATTTGGCACAGCAGCGAGGTGTGTTGGGAATGTTGCTGGTGGTTTTGGTCTTTGGTTTTGGCTATTGGAGGTGGCAAAACAAACGATATTTAACAGTATTAAAGCGGCAAGTAGCGGAACGCACAGCAGAGCTTGCCGAGCGAAACAAGCGTTTGCAAGCTCTGAGCTTTACCGATAGTTTGACTGGCCTTAATAACCGCCATTATTTTTTCAGCATTATAGATTCACAAGTCAATGCCAGTGCGACTACACATGCCGAATCAAGCGAAAAGCATGAAATGATTTTTTGTTTGTTAGACATCGACCATTTTAAAAAAGTGAATGATACATATGGTCATGCGGCGGGAGACACCGTACTTCAATCTGTGGCTGATATTCTAAAGCAATGCACACGAGACAGTGATTTGGTGATCCGTTGGGGCGGAGAAGAGTTTTTAGTTGTCATGCCAAATATGACCCATGGCGAGGCTGCTGAAGCCGTGGAGCGAGTAAGGCGTCAGGTTGAGTGTTTTCCATTTGTTGTCAATGAACAAGCTATCCAAGTAACCTGCTCTATTGGGTTTGCGCCATATCCGTTACGTAATCAAGGTGGGAAATCGCTAAGCTGGGAGCAAGTACTCGAATTGGCGGATAATGGGCTTTATATGGCTAAAGAAGAAAGCCGAAATGCTTGGGTTGGGTTGCAAGGGTTGAGCCGACCATTTAATGCACCCGCTGAGCAGCTCATTAGTGACTACAAAAGTTTGATTCATAGTGGCCATTTGCTCGCTTCTACAAGTTACCATTCATAAAGTAAGTTACTGTAATTCAGCCTAACAGTGATAGAATATTGCTATGTTTACGCAATCTGAATCATGTCACTGTGCTACCTATTGAAGAAGTTTACTCGCAATTAGTTGAACAACTCTCCTCCCGAGAAACGGTGCTCCTGCAAGCGCCTCCGGGGGCGGGTAAGTCGACTTGGCTACCTTTACAATTGATGCAAGATGGGCACTTTAAGCGCATTGTAATGTTAGAACCTCGGCGATTAGCGGCTAGAAATATCGCTCAATTTTTGGCTTCACAGTTGAATGAGCCCGTGGGGGAACAGGTTGGTTTACGAATTCGTCAAGAAGTGAAGGTGTCAAAACGCACGCGGTTAGAGATAGTGACTGAGGGCATGTTGACGCGCATGATCCAACAAGACCCGGAGCTGTCAGGTATTGACCTATTAATTTTTGACGAATTTCACGAGCGTTCATTGGCGGCAGATACCGCATTGGCGTTTGCGTTAGAGTCTCAGGCAGCGTTGCGTGAAGATTTAAAAATCTTGGTCATGTCAGCAACTTTGGATAGTGAGCGTTATGAAGCATTTTTAGCGTGTCCGGTGGTGCGCTCAGAAGGTCGCAGTTATCCCATTGAGGAGCGCTACATTACGCTCAAAGATGAAAGCCAATGGTTGCTGCAAATTGCGCCTATGGTGCGTCAAGCGCTGAGCGAGCAAAGTGGCAGTATTTTGGTGTTTCTACCCGGTCAAAAAGAGATCCGTTTTGTCGCTAATGCTCTATCAGAAGAGTTAGAGCAAAACCCTCATGTACAACTGGCAACGTTATATGGCGATCAGAGCAAAGCGAGCCAGCAGGCGGCCATTGCGCCAGTGCAATCAGGGCAAAGAAAAGTGGTTCTGACAACGAATGTGGCTGAAACATCACTGACAATCGAAGGGATCCGAGTTGTGATTGATTCAGGAAAGCGGCGCGCTGGTGTTTTTAATTTGCGCACGGGCGTGACTGAGCTTACGACGCTTTCTATTTCTCGGGCTTCAGCAATACAGCGTGCAGGTCGGGCTGGTCGAATTGAGTCTGGGGTTGTATATCGGCTCGGTAGTAAAGCGATGTTTGAGAGACGCGATGCACACGATAAGCCGGATATATTGAGCTCAGATATCAGTGGACTGCTATTGGAAGCAAAGGTTTGGGGAACAGGCATCAAAGAGTTACCTTTGCTAGACAGACCGAGCGAGGCCCAAATAAATCAGGCTGAGCAGTTGCTTATAGAGCTTGAAGCACTCGATGAACAAGGTAAGTTGCAAGGGGTGGGGTCAAAAATACATGCTCTGGGCGGCGAACCAAGATATGCACACATGCTACTTAAAGTGCAGGAACTAGAGTCTCAGCTATCTGGTATAACGCGCTTAGCCTGCTATTTTATGGCATTACAAGATAGTAGAGTGAAATGTGCTCCGGAGCTGAGTTTAGCTTTGCAGCAACTACAGCATAAGGTCCCACCACAGTTTACAAAACAGTTGCAATATTGGTGCAAGCGTGCACACATTGAATGTAGCACTGCTGAGCTGGCTATCGAACACCTTGCCATTGTGGTGGCATTGGCATACCCAGATAGGCTAGCCAAGCGAAGAGGTAATGGCTTTGTATTGGCAAACGGTGCCGGTGTAAATGCCCACAGTGAGTATTGGCTAGACACCCCATTTTTAGCAATCGCGCAATTGGGCGGCCATAAAGGGCAGTCGATATTTAGTGCTACAGCCTTTGATCCCAATGCGCTAGAGGACGTATTACCTCATTTATTTATAGCAAGAACGGTTTGTGAATTTGACCAAAAATCAGCTCAGTTTATTCATCAAGATAGAGTGTATCTAGGCCAGTGTGTGGTTTCAGCTAAGCCAAGTACGACCCCACTCGATCAAGCTGCAAGAACCGCTGCGTGGCTTAATATTGTGCAGCAGCAAGGGTTGAAACTATTCAATCAGTTTCAAGAATGCGCCCCTTTATTAGTGCGTTTGCAGCTAGCAAAGCAGCTTTATCCAGAAGAGTTTGAGTCATTTAGTGAGGCCGAATTACTGGCGAGTGTAGATACTTGGCTGGCTCCATTTCTAGATGATATTAAACAGTTCAATCAACTTAAGAAGTTAGATCTAAAAGCAGCACTTATGGCGCGAGTAGATTGGCAAAAGCAACAGCGCCTCAATGAATTATTACCAGAGCGAATAGCCGTACCAAGTGGCTCTAATTTGCGTATTCAATATGAGCTGGACGGCCCGGCCCGATTGGCTGTTAGGATGCAAGAAGTTTATGGTATGAGTCAAAGCCCCATTTTATGTGAAGGTCGCTTACCGGTCTTAATGGAGCTGTTGTCGCCAGCACAAAGGCCTCTGCAATTGACGCAGGACTTGGCACACTTTTGGCAAACCAGTTATCGCGAAGTTCAAAAGGAAATGAAAGGGCGTTACCCAAAGCATTTTTGGCCAGATGACCCGGCTACCGCGCAGGCGACTAATAAAGTAAAAAGCCGTATGTAATAACGAGAAAAAATGGCTGTGTGATTTTTCCAAAGGAATGCAAATAATGCTTTACCTCAGGTTAGGTTGAGGTTTTATTGTGTTGCGCAAAGATAATAAAAACAGGATTTTAAGATGGAACTAACTCAATTCTCAACACAGATCACACGTTTCACGCCACTGGTTTGGACCATGTTGTTAGGCAACTTTTTTGTTCGAGCCAGTTACTATATGGTGTGGCCATTTCTTGCGGTGATCCTGTATACCAAGTTTTCTTTAAGCGCGACGGAAGTGGGCGTCTTACTGACTGGCAGCGCGACATTTGCTGTTTTACTTGGGTTTTATACAGGAAATTTAGCAGATCGATTTGGTCGCTTTAAGATACTGTACGCCGCTGTGATAATGGGGGTGTTAGCATTTACCGCACTTGCTATCGTAGATGAACTCTGGGCATTTTGCTTGGCGGTATTTTTTGCGTGTATGCCAAGAACACTCTGGGATGCACCGAGCAAGGCCCTGTTGAGTGATGAACTAGCGCAGGATAATGATAGAGAGTTAGCGCTTCACCTGCTGTATTTTTTAGTCAATGTCGGTGCTGCTCTGGGGCCTCTATTTGGGTTGTGGGCAGGCCTTAACGGTGAGCAGTTTAGTTTTATTTACACCGCAGTTGCATACTTGGCGTTGTTCTGTGCATTACTGCTAAAGCAGCGCCAAGCGAGAGTTAGCAAATCTTCGAGCCAGCCAACAAACATCCCTCGTTTTAGAGAATGGCTGACACTGTTACGTAATGATAAAAGGTTTTTGTGGGTGCTGGTTGCAACTTTTTTGGTTTACCTTGTGTTTGGCCAAGGTGATTCTAGTTTAGTTCAATACCTTACAAGGGCTGAAGTCCCGGAGCTGGCACTTTTAATCTCCAGCCTGATTGTGACCAACTCCCTGATCATTGTGGTATTTCAATTTCCGCTTTTACACTTGATGAAAGACTGGTCTATCCAATTCCGACTGCTAGTTGGTGGCGGTGTGTTAGCTGTGTCGCAGTTAATGATGGTACTCACCGATGTGCATAGTTTTTGGGCGTGGATTATATGCATCGCTGTGTTGAGCTTGAGCGAAGCGATACTGTTTTCAAACATCAATATTCATATCGATAGAATGGCACCTCAACATTTAAAAGCCAGCTACTTTGGTGCTGCGGGACTTTGTTCGTTAGGGTTTGCTTTCGCGCCTTTAGTTGGCGGGGTGATCCTTGATTTAGCAAGCGGTAGTTGGCTATTTATAACAATGACAATAGCTTGTTTGGTTGCAAACTGGCTGTACATAATGTCTGAAAAATCAGAAGAAAACGCAAAGGCGTATGAAGGATAGGCATAAAATAGCGCCTTAAATTAGGCGCTATTTCTGAATCTGTCCGTTAAAACTTGATGATGGTAGATACTGCTTCTTCTTCGGTTGTTTGAATAGAAAGTTTAATAGTGTGCTTTTCCCAATCAATATCAACCATGCCATAGTTACTCCCTGATTTATTAACCAGATGCCTATCGCTGGTGGTTAAATTGGCAATGTTGCTGCTAACAAGTCCTACTTGCCCATCAGGTGTCACAGCGCCACTCGGCGCACAATTTCCCCACTCACCGCTGATACCTTTGCCATTGTCGTCAACTTTGGTGTAGCACCATGGTTTGTCGTTATCTTTTGTTGTGCAGCCACGGTAGGTGGTGAGACCATACGTGAAAGGGAATTTACATTGTTGAGTGTACTGGCCATCACCTTTGGTATCGGCATAAACGGGCAGTCTTAACGGGTTTTCTATATGATATGGCCAATTTTGACCAAACCCAGATGCTGTGACTTCATATACTGTAACGGCCTTACCATATTGCGCGCTGGCTGGGATTTCTTTTTTCAATAACTCACCCCAATGTTGATCTCCAGATAAGAAAATCACAGCTTTGGTTTTTCCACTGTTAATTGACTTTTGCACGAGACGCATCAACTTAGCGCGTTCTGTTGGGACTTCAGCCCATGATTCGTAGCTTGTACCTGACATATCGGACTCTGCCATATCTGCGATGGCTTGTTCAAACTGCTTGCCATCTCCATAGGCGCAGTACTTACTTTTACTACGACCTTGGTAAAGTGGCGGAAGTACCTGAATACCACTGGCGATTAGCTTAATTTCAGAAGGCGTATTCAGTTGTTGTTCAAGCCACTGCCATTGCTGCGCACCTAAAATCGTGGTTTTATCACCTTCACATGTGCCGTAATTACTAAATGTAGGTGAGCGAAAATAGCGCGCATCCAGTGTAATAACATGGGTGCGCTCATTGGTTGGCCCCAATAACTTAGCTTCATATATTCCAGCTTGACCGTTTAGCCTTGGGTCATCCGCTGGGACATCAAAGTGGCGTAAATATTCCTTTTGGCTATTTACGCGCTGGGGGTAGTGTTTACCATCATTGTTGGCGCCATAGTCATGGTCATCCCAAGTCGCCATGACAGGAATATTGGCCGCGAGAAATTTTTGATAATCAATATTACGTTTTTTGTCATCATACTTTTGGCGCATTGTTGCCATGTTTGTAGTGTCTGCGTAGATATTGTCTCCAAGCCATAAGAATAGGTCAGGTTGATGAGAAATAAGCTTCGCAAGTGCTTGTGGCATATCGCCTTTCGTTTTAAAGCAAGAGCCAAGAGCAACCCGATCTAATCGTTTACTCGCTTGTGGATGAGTATGCTTGGGTAGCGGATCACTTTCAACTGGTGCGCACTCTTCCCAATTCCCTTGCTCGTCAATATAGCACCAAGGTGTCGTATGGTTTATCGATGAACAGCCGTAAAACGCTTCTCCTTGATATTGAGAAGGAGTATTACACACTTTACCTGTACTAGTTGTAAAGGTGGGAATGGTCTCTGTACGTACATTACCCCATGAGCTGCCATCAATTGCGTTTTTTAAATAGCACCATTGATTACCGCTATTATTTTTGTCGGTGGTGCCTTGGTAGCTGGCTGTCTGATAGCCAAATACAGGTTGGCATTGGTCATAGTGTACTTCGGGAGCCGCGTGTGCAATGGGTATTATGCTGAGTAAAGCGAGTGTTGTGAGCGCAACAGTTGTATATGTCATCATGATTCCTGTGAGTTTATTGTCTTTTCTCCTTCCTTGTGAGCAAACGAACAGTCCCGATTGACTGTTTTATTCTTCCAGATTGAACGCGTGGCAGTGTATTCCCCAAAAATGAAACTCCGTTGTCAAAACAATGGCAAAAATATGTCTGCCGTCTTTTAAAAGCCACGTTACGTGCCTATGGGTGAGATTTAACGTGTTGATAAATATGGTTTTTATGATTATATTTATATCTGCATATTTTTTCTGGAATTACATCGCGATTGCTTGAACTTGTCCCTTGAATTAGCTATTTTGGAGACGTAAAAGTATTTTCCGCATACATTTACAGACTATCTAACCCAAGAAATGTTGGCAGAGCTTAATACGATTTATTGTTAAGCCTATTAAAATAATGGCAGCTCGTATTGGAGGCTTATTGAGCCTTTTGAAAGGCGATATTTGTTTTGGTAGTCGTGGTATTGTGTTACGCAATTAATGGTATCACTTACTACACATTTGAAATTTGCAAGAAAAAAGCGGGGCTAACTAGCTCCGCTTTTTTGCATGTGATTTTATACTCGAATTTTATCAAGTCATGACGGTTTAATTAAAAGCTGGCTGCCAGTACTTCAAAGAGAAATTGTCGATATTGACAGTGGCTGGTGAACTACTAAACGAGCGAACGCGAATTAGGAAGCGGTGCAGCGGCTTAGTTGGATCAATAGGGTACATTTCATTGATTTGGTAGCTACCAGTACCTAGTGTACGCACCTCACAAAAAGTATCTTTGCCACCCGTTCTATAGTACACATCGGTACATACTTGCACAGGCTTACCGTAGGTTGCTGCAGTAATATTGGCATCTAACTGGGTATGTATTTGTGTGGCAAAACGCGTTTCTCCCCAAGGGAAAAAGTAAGAGTAACTGGCCTGTCGCCATGGTGAAAGTGCCAATTTAAGGCTCGGTGAGCTGTTGAATTGACTGTTACTTTCAATGCTAATTGAGACATCCTCAGGGTACTGTGTCGTAAAATCAATATGACCAGAATCATAGTTATTAAAGACTTGATAGAAAGCACCATCGGAGCGAATCTCTGCAGTGTGAACCCTTGCACTGTCAATGAGTATTGAGCGTTCAGCTTCAATTTCAAACTGCATGGATGAAATGCCAGAGGTATAGTAATCGTCGCTAAAATCAAGCATCAAAGGCACTGTTTTACGCGCATTCGGTGCAAGTGTTAATCTATCGTATCGGCTTGTTGTATTAGCTTGCCCGGTGAGTTCACGATTAAAGTATGCTTGCCCTGAAAGCTTGACCTCAACAGCTTCGGTACTTGGATTGTGCAATGTGAGGCTGGTGGCAATGTAGTTGGGTGTTGAGTGTACAATAAACAAGTTGCTCAACTCGAACTTGGTTCTATATCGGCCCTCACTGTCTGCGTTAATTTGCAAACTTGGTGCATTTGAGTTTCCGTATTCGTGCGAGAGCACGATATTACCGCTAAAGCGTTGTTGTAATTGCTCAATGGTCGCTGTGGTGGTGTCATCCATCAAGAAATGTTGGATCACAGTGCTGTCATGCTCACTATTGTCTGTAAGCTGGGCTTCGATGTTGTCGAAAAGCACCGGCATCTCATCTAATAAATGGGTACTCCAGTATGCCGTGACCTGTTTAATATGCTTGCCGCTAGGTAATGTTGTGGCGACGTCAAAAGAGTGAATACTATGTGGTTGTTGGCTAATATTGTCGCCTTCAGAGGTATAAACTTGCATTTGACTACCGTCGTCAAATTCAACCATTAAAGACGTATAGAGGGATGTGTTTCCCTGATACTTTGAGTTTTGAATTTCTGGTAGCTGGACGTCAAAGCTCACTTTAAACTGTGTGGGGTTGCTCAGAGTTTGATTAATTTCAAAAACACGCATTATCTCAAAGTGACTTAGGGCACTCACTTTTAAACTATAGCTCCCCGAGATCGGGTTTACATTCGTTTGCTCAATAGCTGTGACATCACCGTAATTGACCTCTACCTGTTCAGTTGAACGTTCAAAGTCTAGTTTTTCTAGCATTTGAGCCTGTCCTTGTGTGGTAAAAATACTCGATAAAATTAATGCCAAAGACTTAAGTTGCATATTCCTTTCCTTATTTAGTTGTAGTTTTCCCTCAGTTTGTCGGTTGTTTGAATAATATATTTAGCTTTATTTTTATGGAATTAAGTAATTAATAGTTTTGTATGGGTTTTTATGGTTGTTTTTTGCTCTCTTATGGATAAATAATTAAAAGTCATAAAAGTGCATCGAGCAGCTTTTAAGATATGACTAGCGGGCTGAGGCCAATTGAGCCACAGTGAATAAACAAACAGGTAGTTGGGAGTGGAAGTGCGCTTAAAAACACGTTTAAGTATTGTATCTGTATTGCTCGCTGTTGTACCGCTGTTAATAGCGTGTTTTGCAATTGGCTTTATTGCGTATCAAGAAGGCAAGGCTGCAGTTTCTAAAGAAGTCGAAAATAACCTTGTATCGAGAAGAAACGCGATGCAAAACCAAGTTGAACGCTACTTTGCAACCATGCAATCTCAGGCCACCACCTTGGCGCACTCAACGATGGTGATAGAAGCGGCGAAGGCTTTTAATACAGCATTTAATAGTACTGCCTCTATTAACGAGCGCGGTTACCAAGCGCTAGAAAGCTATTATTTGAACCAATTTAGGCCTGTTTTAATCGATAAAAGCCCACTCCAAGAAAGCGAGGCTACGCGTTTATTTACGCGACTTTCTGAACGAGCTAAGTCATTACAATCACAATATATTGCAGATAATCCGCATCCACTTGGAAGTAAAGATCAGCTGCTCATGGGGCCTAATAGTAACGCCTATGATGTGGTTCATCGCAAATATCATCAGGCATTACGTGATTTCCAATCGCAATTCGGCTTTTATGACATCTTTATTGTGAGCCCTGAGGGCGATGTGGTGTATTCGGTTTTCAAAGAGGTGGATTTTGCAACTTCTCTGACGCAAGGGCCATTTAGTGACTCAGGTTTGGCGAGGGCATTTCATGTTGCTAGTCGACAAACCACACGTCAAGGTAACTTCATTGATTTCGCACCCTATTTCCCCTCTTACAATGCTGCTGCGGGGTTTATTAGCTCCGCGATTATTGATGATGGAAAACTGTTAGGCGTGTTGGTTTTTCAATTACCAGTGGATGAAATCAATAATATGCTGACCTTCTCGGGTCAGTGGAAAGCACAAGGGCTGGGGGACTCCGGTGAAATTTATGTGGTAAACCAAGCGAGAAAGCTGCTGACGAACAGTCGATTTTTTGTTGAAGATAAGTCTCAATTTTTGGCCATATTAGAAGCACATAACGTCGCACAAGACACCATTGCTAAGATTGAGCAGCAAGATACGACCGTTGGCATATTGGAGGTGGACTCTCCCGGTACTCGAGCTGCACTTAACGGTGAATCTGGCGTGGCGATTTTTGATGATTATCGTTCGGTTGCCGTGGCATCAGCGTATGCGCCACTCAATATTGAAGGCTTAAACTGGGCCATTGTCAGTGAAGTGGATTATGCCGAGGCGTTTGCGATGATTTCATCATTGCAAAGCTCAATTTTTAAGTCAGCACTGGTGTTTGTTTTGATTGCGGGTGTGGTTGCAACCTTAATTGGTATTTTTATCGCAACGAGAGTAACTCAACCAATTTTGGCTGCCAGTAATGCGATCCGAGATATCGCTGATAACAATGATTTTCGCTTGCGTGCGCCAACTAAAGGTGATGCAGAAATTCGCGAACTCAGTGAATCTGTGAATCGTTTAGTAGGACGTTTGCAAGGAAACTTCAGCGATATGCTGAGTAGCGCTCACACGTTGAAAGAGATGTCTATCGTATTGTCTGAACGAATGGGCGCGTTGATCAATGCGGTTAATCAGCAATCATTAGACTGTGAACAGTCAGCCACTGCGGGTTCTCAGATGCAGCAAGCTGTGCAGGAAGTGGCGAGTAGTGCACTAAAAACCTCTGAACAAACGCAACAAGTTAATAGCCTCACAGATAATACCAACGATTTGGTTGCTCGATGTGCCATGATATCTCAACAATTGGCTGCAGAGATGGCTTCAGTGGGTGAGATGATGGATATCTTGTCTTCTCAAAGTGCTAAAATCGGCAGTGTGTTAGATGTGATCCAGTCGGTTGCGGAGCAAACCAATTTATTAGCGCTGAATGCTGCTATAGAAGCTGCGCGAGCGGGCGACGCAGGGCGAGGATTTGCTGTTGTTGCTGACGAAGTAAGGGGGTTGGCAATACGCACTCAGCAAGCGACAGGAGAAATTGAAGACATGATTAAGCGCTTGCAGTCAGGGGTTGAAAAGGCGCAAGGGCGTGTACAGCAGAGTCAATCTCAAAGCGTGAATAATGCAGAAACCTCCGAGCAAGCTAAGTCGTCACTAGGGGATGTGACTTCAGCGATTGCGCAAATAGCAGCAATGAATACACAAGTGGCGACGGCCTCTAAACAGCAGTCAGATGCTGTTCAGCAAATAAGTCAATCCATTTCAGCTATCAGCCAAGAAGCCTGCGATAATTTATCTCGAGGCCGTGAAATTGATGAACGAGCAGCGGAGTTGGAGCAACTTGCTGTGAAGCTAGATGGTATTTTAACTCACTATCGGGTGTGAACCCTCAGGAGCTAGCCTGTTAGGTCGAATGTAACATTCATGAAATGGCCTATTGAGTTAATCATGTATCAATGACCGTGCTGGTGCAATAGGCCGATAACTACTTGGCCTGTCAATTTTCTGCACAGTGAGAGATTGGTGTAAATGGGGCACCAAGAGGTGATTAAACCCTGTGACGTCATGGCGCTGGTCGTCCAGCCATTGATTCAATAAATCCGAGCTTTGAGGGAGCATCAAAGGACTCGCTTTATCATGATAAGGACGTAACTTGGGGTGTGGTGGCAGTGTGATGATTGAGCAAGAAAGCACTTGCTCTCCAGTCGCTGGGTGGCACCAATGTTTGTACAATCCTGCCAGGCATAGTGCCCCATCTTCTGCGATAAAATCATGATAGTGTAAAGGTTTGCCATCTTGGTACTGTGTTTCTCCAAACCCTTTGACGACAACAATACAACGGCCATATCTGAATGGTTGATAAGCGGCGCTACTTTTGAGGTGCAACTTATCGTATCGACTGTTAAATGAAGTGTACTTAGAAGGTTTAAACCCGGATTGCGTTTGTGTTAGTAGTAACCACCAAGTGGCATGGCTAAGGCTGCGTTGACCGTTATATTGGTGAACGATACTGATGGTGTCAGTCGCGCGCTTAAAGCGACCAAATAGCATCTGTTCTCGAGGGTTTTCAATGCCTAGATCTAGCAGTATTTGGATCACAAAAGGGTCATCTGTAATATTCAATCTACCACACATTTTTTGCCTCCCATTTTACCTTAAGTATTGGCTGCTCTTGATTTTATTGTAGCCAGTTAAATTTACTTTGCGATATGCCTTGAAGAACTCGCTTGCACTTTTGATTTCGATCTATAATACTGTATATGTATACAGTAAAGTGTGTGTTATGGCCAATTTAATTGATTTTTTACAGCATCAGAACCTTGTTTGGCAGGGAACTGAAAATGCGCCTGTCTCTCGTCAGGTATATGAAACCGTCAGCACAGGGTTTGATGACCTTGATAAACAGCTGCATGGTGGACTGCCAAAGCAAGGCGTTGTGGATATTCAAAGCCAAATTGGAATTGGAGAGTTGAGACTATTGTTGCCTTATTTGCGTGAGCAGACACGCATGTGTGCGGTAATAAATCCCCCTGCACTGATAAATGCTCATGCGCTTTTTCATCAGGGCGTCGATACTGGGCAGTTTTTAGTGATCAGACCTAACTCGCCACAAGAGGCGCTCTGGGCAGCAGAGCAGTGCCTGAAAAGCGGTGCTTGTAGCAGTGTTTTATTGTGGCACGGTGATTTAGAGGTACATCAAGTTAAACGCTTACAGCTTGCTGCGCAAAC
Organism: Pseudoalteromonas luteoviolacea; assembly: GCF_001696455.1. Classification (GTDB taxonomy): domain Bacteria; phylum Pseudomonadota; class Gammaproteobacteria; order Enterobacterales; family Alteromonadaceae; genus Pseudoalteromonas; species Pseudoalteromonas luteoviolacea_C. The sequence continues at coordinate 261,792 of NZ_MAUJ01000007.1, read as the reverse complement.
GGGGCAAGGACTGATTTGTTTAATGCGCAGTAACCTGACACAGTCCGCATCATTACCCGTTTGTTTAAGCCTAAAGTTATTACCTCATGCGTTGGGCCTTAAAGTGCAGATAACAAAGCGCAGAGGAGGATGGGCTAAGCCTGATTTTGTACTAGATATGTCATCAAGTTGGCCAGAGTTAACAGCGCAGGTTAAAGTTTCTCAAGGCGCTGAAGTTGTCGCATTTGAGCATGCCCTGCAGCAGGTAAGTAGGTGAATTATGGCACTTTGGCTTTACCTGCATTTTCCGCAATTACAACTTGATAATCTGTATCACCATGAGGCCCAGCGACAACCGACGATTATTGTTGCAGGTCGTGGGCACAGTGTGGTGCAGTTGAATTCGGTGGCGTATGACGCTGGTATTCGCCAAGGAATGGGGCTTGGGGCCGCTGCAGCAACGTGTTCATCTCTGTGTGTGCATGAATATGATGAAATACAAACGAAGCAGCGTTTGGCCGAGCTGGCTCAGTGGTTGTATTTAAATACTGCAGAGATCCATTTATCTGGCACGACGGGGTTATTGCTTAAAGTCTCGGGTATGCTGACCATGTATCGAGATATTACAGAGTATTGGCATACTCTACGGGCTCGGTTACATGCACAAAATGTCTGTTACCACTTCAGCCTTGGTTACTCCCCTTTGGCTGCACAGCTTTTGGCTGAAGCGAAATTTGATGCCCTTTGTGAAGACAGTAAGCAATTAGAGCATCGCTTGGGGCGCTTGCCCGTAAGCGTATTAGGGTTACCTGATAAGCAGCGTCAGAGCTTAAAGCGTGTTGGTATTCAGTCGGTACACGCTCTTTTTGACATCCCAATGCTAGAACTCGGTAAGCGCTTTAACACTGAATTAGTTCATTATGTCGGGCGCTTACGCGGTAAGTTACACCATCCGGTGACGTTTTATCAGCCGCCGGAACTGTTCGAGCGACAGCTGACTTTACTCTATGAGTTAGAAAATCTAGATTGGCTTGCAAAGCCTTTATGCAAGTTACTTATACAGTTAGAGCAATTTTTAAAGCTTCGAAATAAGCTGACTAAGTCAATTCAGATAACATTGTTACAGCGAGATAGTGACCCCTTGATGCTGGAAGTTGGGAGTGCAGAAGGGGAGTATCGTGCTGATAAATGGCAGGGGTTGTGCCAGTTAGTACTAGAAAGAACACAATTAGTTGCTCCTTTACAGGGGGTTTCTTTAGCTGTTACAAGCTTTTGTGAGCCAGATGAGCTGAGCACCGATTTGTTCAGTGAACGCTGCGGCACTATGACGGCAGCTGGGCTGCTCGCGGTGCTGCAAGCAAAGTTGGGAGAAAGTGCTGTGCAAGGTATTAAGCCAAGTGCAGATGCCCGCCCTGAGCTGGCAACGACGCATTGTGCGCCTTTGACTTCAAAAACACAGACGCATAGTAAGGCTGAACTTGAACCCATGTTACGGCCTAATTTGCTGCTTCCCCAAATTCTCCCATTACAACAATCTGTCACCTTAGTGCAGGGGCCTGAGCGGATTTGTACTGGCTGGTGGGATGGCCACGAAGTGGAGCGAGATTACTTTATTGCACAAGACGAGTCTAAGCGCTGGCTTTGGGTTTTTAGAGATCGGCAACAACGTTGGTATTTGCATGGAGTGTTTAGTTAATGCAATACGCAGAGCTGTTTTGTCAGAGCAACTTTTCTTTTTTACAAGGAGCCTCTCGACCTGAAGAGCTGGTTAGGCAGGCACAGTTTTTAGGTTATTCTGCGTTGGCTATCACTGATGAGTGCTCCTTAGCAGGTGTCGTACGTGCTCATTCTCTGATTAAGAATGAGCGGCTTAGTATCAAACTCATTATTGGCAGTTTATTGCGTTTTGAAGGCTTAGAAGTCGTTCTGATTTGTCCTGATAAAACAGCTTATAGCGAGTTGTGCAGGGTGATAAGCAATGCGCGGCGGCGAAGCAGCAAGGGGGACTACGCACTTGAAAAGTGGGATCTGATGTCGCTACGTCATTGTTTTATCATTTGGTTACCAGCTGGCAATGCTGTTGATGAAGGCTGGGGGGAGTGGTTAGCACGTTATCATTACACTCGTACTTGGATAGGAGTGCAGCGGCGTTTGGATAATCAGGAAAAGCGCTATGTTGCGCATTGTGAGGCGCTTTCTAAACAGTATCAGATACCTATATGTGCAGTGGGGGGCGTGCTAATGCATTCACCAACTCGGTTGCGCTTGCAGCATGCGTTAACCGCGATTGCACATAATCAGGCGGTTGATCAGGTTAAGGCGCAGCTGCTAGTAAATACTGAGCGTGCTATGCGGCCCAAAACAAAACTCACCAAACTGTTTCAGCCAAATTGGCTTGAAGAGTCGCAGCGTATTGCTAAACGCTGTATGTTTGACCTTGATAAGCTACGTTATCAATACCCCAGCGAACTGGTGCCCGCAGAGCAAACCGCCATGCAATATTTGCGTACTTTGGTTGAGCAAGGGAAGCAGCAGCGATTTCCTGACGGTGTACCGAGTGAGATTAACGAGACCATAAGCAAAGAGCTGAACTTAATTGAGGAACTGGATTACCCTTATTTCTTTTTGACGATTTATGACATTGTGATGTTTGCAAAAAGCCGGGGGATTTTATACCAAGGCAGGGGATCTGCAGCGAACTCCGTGGTGTGTTACTGCCTAGAAATTACAGCGGTTGATCCTCGTCAGGTGGCGGTTTTATTCGAGCGCTTTATTAGTAAAGAGCGCAATGAACCTCCCGATATTGATGTAGATTTTGAGCATCAGAGGCGCGAAGAAGTCATTCAATACATCTACCAAAAGTATGGCCGCAAGCGTGCAGCGCTCGCTGCGACTGTGATCACTTATCGTTTTAAAAGTGCAGTGCGTGATATTGGCAAAGCGTTGGGCATTGCCCAGTCGCAACTTGAGTATTTCATTAAAAATGTTAATCGACGTGATCGCAGCTTGAATTGGCAGGCACAGATTGTTGAACTGGGGCTGGAACCTGATTCTATGAAAGGTCAGCAGTTTATTGAGCTGGTGAATGAAATCATAGGTTTTCCCCGTCATCTATCACAGCATGTAGGTGGTTTTGTGATTTCGGCAGGGCCATTACATGACTTAGTCCCCGTAGAAAATGCAGCCATGGCAGACAGAACGGTTATCCAATGGGATAAAGATGATTTAGAGAGCTTGAAACTGCTGAAAGTGGATGTGCTGGCTCTAGGGATGCTCACCGCCATTCGTAAAGCGTTTGATTTGGTAAAGCAACATACCGATAGACGCTTGAGCATTGCAGATTTAACGCGCATGCAAGATGATCCTGCGGTGTACAACATGATCCAAAAAGCTGACACCGTGGGTGTCTTTCAAATTGAATCACGGGCGCAAATGAGTATGTTGCCCCGTTTAAAGCCTGCTTGTTACTATGACTTGGTCATTCAGATTGCGATTGTGCGCCCAGGCCCCATTCAAGGGGATATGGTCCACCCATTCTTAAAACGCCGTAGCGGAGAAGAGGAAATAGAATATCCCTCCGAAGCGGTTAAATCGGTACTTGAACGCACTTTAGGGGTGCCCATTTTTCAGGAGCAGGTGATCAAACTCGCGATGGTTGCGGCTGGATTTTCGGGTGGTGAGGCGGATCAGCTGAGACGAGCGATGGCTTCTTGGAAAAAAACCGGTGAGCTGATGCAATTTAAGGATAAGTTATTAAAAGGTATGACTGAGCGGGGGTATGACAGTGCCTTTGCTGAGCGCATTTTTGAGCAGATCTGTGGCTTTGGTGAATATGGCTTTCCAGAAAGCCATTCAGCTTCTTTTGCTGTGCTGGCTTATGCCTCGTCTTGGTTGAAATATTATTACCCCGCAATGTTTTTCACTGCACTGCTTAATAGCTTACCAATGGGCTTTTACAGTGCTTCCCAGTTGTTGCAGGATGTAAGGCGTCATCAAGTTGCAGTGTTCCCTATATGTGTTAATCAGTCAGAATATGATCATGTGGTTTGCCAATACCACGGTCAATGGGGTATTCGGTTAGGGTTGCGTCTAATAAAGGGGCTCAATCAGAATATGGCTACACAGATTGTGACACAGCGGCCAGAGCAAGGTTATCGCCGTGTGCAATGTTTGACTGACATTGGTATTGATAAAGGGACTTTGGAGCGATTAGCTTCTGCCAATGCATTACACAGTTTTAGCGGAGATAGGTATGCAGCCCGCTGGCAGATAATGGATAGTGAAGCAAACTTACCTTTATTCCAGACTGAGTCACAAGAAGAGACAGCGCAGCATATACAATCACCAGATGCGTTTGCGGACTTAATTGAAGATTATACAGCCACGGGTGTGACACTGAATAAACACCCGATCACCTTATTAGAAGAAGCTGGTTTATTGCGGCCATTTACTCGAATGAATGAACTGCCCAGTAAAGCGCATAAGAGTTTAGTCACGGTAGTGGGAGTCGTCACAGGTCGACAAGCCCCAGGGACAGCCGCTGGTGTGACATTTTTTACTCTAGAAGATGATACCGGTAATATTAATGTCGTGGTGTGGGCCGGAACGGCAAGAGCACAAAAACAAGCTTATTTAGGGTCTAAATTACTGCGTGTAAAAGGCATTGTGGAAAAGGAAGGCGAAGTGATCCATGTGATTGCAGGTCGTCTGATTGATGAAAGCGATTTACTACATGGGTTTAATCATAAATCGCGTAACTTTCACTAACGAGATGCCTATGGCAGCTTTACAGATGAGGCAAACTTGCTAGGGCCTAGGTGCATTATTGGACTGCCTAGGCACAGCAGTAAGAGCCCGCTATTGGTAGGCATCTGCGTCAAAATAGAGTTGCTTCAAGGTGCCACAATTCACAAACTTATATATCAGTTCAGACACTTTTGGAACCCTTTTAGAAGTCTTAAATCTTTGCATACAAGCACTGGTTAAATCCACGAAAATTAAATGGTTGAAGCTTGGTGTTTGGGTGATTTTGTGGACGTAGATACGCTCAGTTTTGTTGATTTCTATACTGTCGTACTCTTGCCATTGACCTGAAGGTTTTAAATCTTTCATTTTTCTTGAATAGAGTTTATCACTGAACACGATACTGCGCTCTGAGTACACTTTAAATCCGTCTTTTTTATAATGGCCTTCATAGACATCAGCAACAACGGTGATTTCTTCACCTCGTTCTAAGCGTTGTAAATTAAACGCTTTGGGCTTAATAGTAATGAGCTCAGAATCACGTACTAAATTTAAAAACGCCACGTCAGGGTTATCTATTTTATAAACAACCTGAATGTCGCCAGGCAACTTGTAAGAAGGGAAATTTGTTGCGTATATTTTTGAACCGCGATTCATCAGTACCATACCGTGTTCACCTTGGTATGCGGGGTTAAGAGGGGGGAGTTCTTTCTTTTCTTCTGCGACAGATGAAAAGCCAATGGTTAAAAAAATTAACATGCAATAAAAGTGCTTCATAAAGTATCCTTTGCTGAGCTAAGCATGGCCTGAGTATAGCAATAGACAGTCAGTCTGCTATCTATTACTGAGAAATAAGCTGACATAGAGTAAGTTAATCACTGACGTTATTACGGCCTTTTTTCTTGGCGCGATACAGTGCTTCATCAGCGCTTTTAATGACCTGTTCGAAGGCCTGTTTTGTCTGTCTTGTGGCAACACCGATTGATACCGTAACATTAACCACTTTTCTATCGGCGGGGGGCTTACTTTGCCGAGACTTTTTAGACTGGCGCTGCTGCTGCCTGATAATCATGTCATAATTGGCAATGTCCTCTCGCAGTTGCTCTAATGCATTGAATGCGATATCGGGCGGTTTATTCGGAAAAACCACTGTAAATTCTTCGCCGCCATAACGAAAGACCTTGCCACCACTTTTCACTTTTGCCAGCTTAGAGGCAACAAGCTTCAGTACTTGGTCGCCAATATCATGGCCGTAGGTATCGTTAAACTTTTTAAAATGGTCGATATCAAGCATGGCGACCGTATATTTGCGGCCCAGAGACAGGGATAGTTGATTGAGTGCGCGCCGTGTGGGCAGTGCCGTTAAATCGTCTCTATATGCCAGGAAGTAACTATCGATAGATACTGTCAGTAAGTAGACTAAGGCAACAATTGCAACCACGACATCAAGCGGTAAGGTCAGCCAATTCACATGCATAGCGAGCCACAGTACAAAACTACTAAATAGAGTAGCTAGGGTGAGGCACTTATGCGTGATACTGCGCCACAATAATAGGCTGCCAATTAACAGCAGAGGAATATGGGCCGTGATATAGGGGGACAGTACTTTTGTGAAAGCATGTCTGGTTAACAGAGTATCGATTAACGCTTGATATGTAAGCCAAAAATACACACATACTCCGATTGTACTTAGCATGACGATACGTGTTAATACATGGCGTGAAAGCAGCGCACGGTCCTGCGTTAAGGATGTCATCAATAAAATTAACGCACCACACAAAAGCAACCAGGAGGTACTGCTTTGTATCCAATTAGACCAAGGGAAAGCGTATGTCTGGGATGCAAAAAGCAGTGCCCACAGCACACAGATAAGAGCAAGTCGGCTACGGTTAAACTGAGCAGAAAACATTGCTGAAAAAAGCAAAATGGGAAGGGTTAACTGGCTTATTGTGGTTGTGTACGCCTGCCAATACTGCTCAAAGTGTTGAGCGCCTAGCAGGCAAATAGCAAGGCCGAAAAGGCAGCCAAGTGTGGTTTTAACCCCTTCAAATTTATACAACAATGATCTCCAAAAATTGATGAGTTAACATGTTTTTGAACATTGTAATTTGACGACTTGAAAATTACTACAAGAGTTTATTCGGTCGTGTAAATCAATGAGCTTGCAGAACAAAAATTAGCCAACGGATGTGGAAGTTAAACGGCGATTTCGTACGTTTACTTAGGATACTCAAAAGCTTTAGGCCGCCACATCTTCAATTTTGTCGCAGTTGAGATTGTACAAGCAGGCCCTGTCTCGGCCTCTTTGCTTTGCTGCATAAAGCGCTTTGTCAGCGCAGCTCATCCATTTAGTTTGGGTTAGACGATTATCGGTGGCGCAAATGCCTAAGCTGACAGTCACTGGGTGATCTTCAATCAGTGTCGAGGTTCTGATAGTGGCTCGTAACTTTTCTGCGACTTTTTCAGCCGTTTCTAAAGTCGTATTGGGGAGCAATATGACAAATTCTTCACCGCCAACCCGAAATAGCAAATCGGTTTCTCGGATCTGTGTATTGATACCGGAAGCAAGGCTTATAAGCACTTCATCCCCTTTTGCATGGCCATACAAGTCATTGATTTTTTTGAAATGGTCAACATCAATCATAATGAGTGTTGAGTCGCTGTGGTAGTGGAGTTTATTGGCCAGTGCGTCTTTCAAAAACAGATTAAGTTGGCGACGGTTGAGGGCTCCTGTTAATGCGTCTTTACTCGACTCTTCCTTAAGTAGCTCATGTAAGGAGTCAATGTGTCGCAACAGCAGGTTTACGACCGTGATCGTCATTAATAAAGCGATAAATAGGCGCATGGCATCTGCGACTTGATAATTTAATAAAACGTAGACCGTGGCACTCACTAGCAAGGGGAAATTAAAAATTATTGCAGTTCTAATAGGAAACAAAAAACTCATGATGATACTTACTGGAAAAACCCAGAAAATGGTGCCATCGCCTAAAGTAAAGAGAGATAGGGTTACAGCGAGTACGGCGAGCGTAGCCACAATATGTTCATTAATTGGTAGCTTTCTACCATTTACGAGTGCAAAAGAGTCCGCACTAAAAGTGAGAACAAAAAGACTAATGGCTGAAGCCAATGGATATTCACCAATAATGAAATTTTTAACCGCCAGTGGTGAAAATACGGCGAGTATGATTAAAGTGACAGCAGGGAATACTTTTCCTTTTTTGCCAAAATACGCACTTAATCGTAAGGGATCGTTTGGGCCATTATAAAAAGACACGTAATTCTTTCCACTTAATAAACTATACCTCGTTCATTGTATAAATATATATAATTTATTCCTATATTAAAGGTTTTTTGTGTTAATTATTTGATAATAGGGTGTGCTTGGGTATGGAATAAAGTGCTAAAATAAGTCTTGTGTCTAGTTTAGATGTGTTTTAATTGGTTTTATAAGAAAGACTTGGAGGCGTATGCACAATTCTAAGAGGGTGGTAAAGTATTTAGTCACTGGCATACTTTTTTTTAGTATTTACTCAAAAGCGACTGCTTTTACAATGGTGACGGTGCCAGATTCGACTGAAGTGGCGCAAATAGAAACATCGGATCGGACTTACATACTTAAAATGTCTGGGGTCAGAGATGAAGAGAAAGCCCATATGTGGGCTGAAAGATTAAAACTCGCATTTGTATCGAGCCAAGGGCTGAAGGTCTTAGCCGCGACGAAGTGTTTGACACCGGTGGTACGGGTCGTAAAGAAACGTGGCTTAAAGACAGGATCTCAGCCATGGTTTGTTGTTGAAGTAGCACTAGGTAAAACAAAGCGAGAAATGGTACATGCGCAGGAATTGTCCAAACAGCATCTGTCAGACAATCCCCAGTCATTTATTTTGCGCGCTGACGACAAGGAGCTTGAGGGTTTAAGCATGCGCTGCTAGTTATACCAACAGTACTACTGCAAAAACTCCGTCTTCGCTTGGCGAGTATTAACAAGTAGAGCCAATTCATCTGTACTTGGTTTGATATCCATAATACCTTCATGGGCCAATAACCACTGTTTTCTGGTTACTCCACCTGCATAACCTGTCAGCTTGCCATTGGCACCTATGACTCGGTGACAAGGCACAATCAAGGTAATAGGGTTTCGGCCATTGGCACCCCCTACGGCACGCACGGCTTTAGGGTTATTGAGCTGTTCAGCTAATTCTAAATAGGTCATGCTTTTGCCGAATGGAATCTCAGTGAGTGCCTGCCACACTTGTTGCTGGAAAGGCGTACCTTGCCAGTCTAAATCTAAGTCAAACTGTGTAAGATTTCCCGAAAAGTACGCGTCTAATTGTCTGTTACATTCCTTGAGTAGATTGCAAGAGCGCGTTTGGGTAATTTGTTCGCCGCAGAAAATTAGCTGACGTATCCCAATTTCCGATGCTTTTATTTCAATTAGTCCAAGTGGGCTTTGGAAGTAATCCGTGTATAAATTCATAGTTGGCTCCATAGCTGAAAAGTAAGGTAACTGCGCCACGGAGACGCTAAGTCGGGCGTAAGAGTAGGTATAGGTTCGGGCGAAGGTTCGGGCGAAGCCTCGGGCGAAACCGCTATTGTGCTTTCAGGGGCAGCTGTTTGTGCTTTAAGCGCTTTAATTACGCCTAAATCTGAACCTAAAAAGATATCTGGGTCGCTCTGACCACGCATTTTTGCGTAGGCTACAGTCCAGGGACCTATGCCTTTGAGCTGTAACCAATCATCAGGTACTTCTGGTTCATTGGTGTCACAGAAGTACTGCGCAAAACGGATCAACGTCTGTCTGCGGGAGTCTGGCATTTTTAAAAACTGAAGATCACTGTTTGCTATGGCTCTTGGCGCTGGAAAATAGCGTCCTTCAGGTGCTTTTTCACCAAGTTGATGCACCAGTTGATGCACCAAGTTTTTGGCTGCTTGAACAGAGACCTGTTGACCCAAAATGGCCCTTATTCCCGCTTCAAACAAACTCCAGATGCCAGGTAAGCGCAAGCCTTGGGTAAGTTTAAAAGTTCGGGGGAGCGCGAGGGCTAAATCCTGTTCGATTTGTACTAAATCAGCATCTAAATCTAAAATTCGACGAATATTGTTCACAACAGGCTTGAGTACTTTTAATTCATCCAATTGTATTTCAACTTCAAAGCAGTGTTTGTCTTCGAGATGCGTCGCATTAAACAAACCTTGATGACCCTGCCAAGAAAAGTATCGGCCGTAGCTATGGGGCGTGATCCATTCTAACCCTTCGATCAGCCTTGCTGATAAGAATTGTTGCATTTGCTGCCAATTGAAAGGCGGTCGATAGAACAGTCGCAACACAACTTTTGAGCTGGCCTCTTCTCGTTGCTTACGCATTTGTGTTGGTGTGAGTTTTAGTTGATCTTTAAAGCAGTCGTTGAAGCGCCTAACGCTCTCAAAACCGCTGGCTAAAGCGACTTCAGTAATGGGTAAACTCGTTTGATGCAGCAGTTTTTTGGCAAACAAGCACTGTTGATAAAGTGCGTAGGTTTTTGGCGACACCCCTAAATGCTGATTAAACAACTTTCTTAAGTAGCGATCGCTGACTCCCAATCTGCTTGCGAGCTCAGGCAATGAGTTTTGCTGAAGCGCCCCTTGATCTATCAATTTAATGGCCCTATCTAGAGTTGCCCCGACTCCTTTCCATGCCGGTGAGTCAGGTGCACTGTCCGGTCGACACCTTAAGCAAGGCCTATAACCTGACTGGGCAGCCAGCATGGCACTTTGAAAGTACTCCACATTTTCTTCTTTGGGTGGATGTGCAGGGCATACCGTACGGCAATAAATGCCGGTTGTTTTAACCGCAATAAAAAATTTACCGTCGAACCGAGCATCTCTTGATAGGCGCGCTTTTTGACAAACTTGATGATCTAACATTTCAGTCAATCCTACTACATGAATGGGGTCATTATATCCAACTACTGTAGGTCTACTAGCCAGATCCGGAACTGGCCGTTGAGATAGTATTTATGAATTGTTGCTTCGTTACAAGATACCAATGAAGGCAAAGTTGCGCTTCATTGGTATGGCTTTACGTTATGATAAATTAGCTTTCACTTTATCAAAGCTTTGCTCTATTAAGAGTTCGCCGTTTTTAAATACGGTTCTGAGCAAATTTTTACGGTTGCCTAAATCGCTCTCGCGAACAGTTTTAATGCCTTTTTGCTGATCTGCTACGACAGCAAGGCGGCCTTTTTTACTGCGTTTACCATGATCCGTTATGGGATCTTTAAATACGTCTTGCCACAGTCCTTTAACCTTCACTGCACTTGCTTTCATCGCAAATTGCATCGTGTCTCTGTCCAGTTTTTGTAGCAGTGCTCCGCCCATCCCAAAAGCAATGTTTTCTGCGCTGAGCTGTTTACCTTGCATTGCCTTTAAGATTTCACCAATTGACACTTCATCAATTCCATCACCTTGGATGACCCTGACGCAATCGGGTAAAACACGATATCCCTTGCTGTTAACTCTGTAGCCAAATTTAGCCATTAACTTTTCTATAGTCGTAGTGACAACTTTCACAGGCTCGCCGCTATCAGGGCGTATAACCAAGGTGCCACCGCTGTTTTCGACTTGCGTTTTGAGCTCTTCGCCCCACAGCGTATCAATTGCATGCCACAGGTCATACGAATCGCTGACGACCGCAACCAGCTTACCAGGCCCCGAAAACTGCTTAAGCATGTTTTCATAAGCCTGTTTTTCTCCGTCTTTACCCCAAGCGGTAATCGTGCTGTGCTCTGCTGCTGGAATTGAAAAACCAGGCATGCTTGCACCGTAATAGCGTCTTGCAGCTACAATCGCACTGAGCGTGTCTGTGCCCATAAAATTTAATAGGTGCGCTGCACCACCTATTGATGCTGCCTCTTCGGTTGTCGCACCTCGCGCGCCAAAATCGTGGAGTTTGAACTCAAGGCCGTCTAGCGAGTCAGCAGTTTCCATCATGAAATGGCGTATTGTCTGCTTGCAGTGGTAGGACACGGTTGCAACTGTGGTCGGGTACCAAATCGCGCGAAGTAACGCGGTTTCGACGTAACTGGTTAACCAAGCGCATTTAGGATCTGTGTTGATGACTTGCACCAGTGCATTGCTAATTGGCACAACGGAGCCTTCAGGTAAGGCTTGAATTTTGATAGGCAACATGCCGCCATGTTTATTGACGATATGTCGCCATCCTGCTTCATTAAATGGTACGCCATGTAGCTCTAAAAGCTCTTTGGCTTCGTCTACATCTTCGTGCGTCAATGGGGTTGTCAGGTAAGCTTTAATGAACATCTGCAACCCAAAAAATACCGCTTTTTGATAGTGCCCACCTCGTGGTTCAATATAACTAGATACTTGGCTTGTGCCCTCTGGGTATTGTTTGAAGTGAGAAGCTTTGTAGCTATCTGCGTTTAAAATCATACTGTTCATGATGGAGTTCCTCCTATCGCATTAAATAACAGCGGGTCTATCCCGCTGCATTATCGGTATATTACATACCGGTTAACTCTTGAATAATAAAATAGTGATCTTCGAAAAGTTTACTTGGTTCCAATTCGGCCAATGGTACCCACATGGCATGTTTTGCGTCATCTGAGCCTTTTACTTTAGGTAAAGCTTTATTCGGTTCTAAATCAAAATAAAAAGCATGGGTTATGGTTCTACCTCGCGCTGAGCGATGAGGCTCATCAAAGACTTGCTGCTGCTTGATTGAGCCTTTCAATACGGGTGCGGGGACTTTGAGCTTCGTCTCTTCTCTTAACTCCCTTAAACAGGCATCAACTAACTTTTCATCTCCATTTATAAACCCCCCGGGTAATGCCCAAAGGCCCTTACCAGGTCGCGCTCTACGCTCAATCAATAAGACGTGTCCGCTTTGTATTACTACGGCATCTACGGTCACAAAAGTTGGTGGGTAGGGGGCACTCTGCCAAGCTTGACGATACTTTTCGATGAAGTTATGTTCACTTTGAATTGCTTGATAGTCATCAGTGTGAATAAACTGGCTAAGCATGTTGCGCACAAAAGTTGGCAACTGTAGGCTGTGTTCGCTTTCTAAAAATGATTGGCCCTCAGCGGAAAATACCTGCTTTCTGAGTGGGGTTGCCGAGATTTGTTGGTAATTATCGACTGGTATTGCCCCCCACTGCGGAAACAAATTCAAATAATAAGAAGATTGGTCTTTACTGTGGCCAATCAGACCAATTGTGGGCGGCTTGTGTGGCACTCGATGGTGTGCGGTTACAATGCCCTTTACCGTGGTCTGAACATTACGTACCCACGCATCGTCGTTGTAAACAGTATCCATGAGTGGCGCAATGTGCACTCGCGTGTTTTCAGGTTGTGAGAGCGCGCCGCGGATCATCAGTTCTCTCTCGGAACTTGTCCAAGGGTTTCTCACTGTTCTGGGCTGGTGGGCTGAACCACATAAAATTATCAAGTTTTGGGCACGTTTTAAGCCTTCTTTAACCACCGTCAAATGACCTTGGTGAAAAGGCTGAAAACGACCAATGAATACGAGGAAATCGTACTTTTGATCGACTACTTCTGTCATATCAGCAAACCCCTTGCTGTTTTGTTGAACGCAAAGCAGGTCTATCCCGCAAGCGAATATGGATACCGAATGGTTCCCATCCGATGTCCACTACATTGACATATCGAGGTGTGATTTTCAAACAGTTTTTGCTCACATTTGGGTCATGTCTGGGCACAGTTTATGCCTCGATGTTGCCTCTCAAACAGTCAATTTTAATTGGTCGCGCTAGCTTGCTGTGAACCTTGTTGCTTCTCGATGTTGACATAACTTAACCCTGGCAAGTGGTGGGGAAATTCCTGCTCTTGATTGAATTTGCGAACATCTTTAATTTGTTGCTCTATGAAACCATGTACAATTGTATCAAGATTATTGGTTACCCATCTCTCGATAGAGTCTGAGTGAATAAAGTCATCTGGCTTTTCTTCAAGGTCGGTCATCAAGGCTTGCCAGATTGCGCTTTGGCTTTTTGCTGGTGCATCAAAGGTGTACTCAATTGCTTCATTCATCCAGCTAAGGCCAACTTCGTCATAAGCTTTGAGCATGTTTGCATAAAGGCTTTGCCTTTCCCTATCTGAGGTCAGCGAGTCATGATTGACTGCGTACTCTCCAGTGTCTGCTTGTAAATAATGTTTGTGCTCACGCCAATCAAGTTGCTTACTGATCAATGCAAAAACGTTTTGCTGGTTTGATTTGTCGGTTTCACTGAGCATCGAAAAAAAGCTATCTTGTTGATATGGCTTTATTGATTTAGCCATATCGACAATCCCCACATTCGTTTGGAAGTCCCCTTCGGCAATATGCCCATTAAGCTCAAGCAATTGACCATCAGATAATTTGTTGTCGAGCAGTAAAGTCGCGTAGCGGTGAACATTTGCGGTTTTTTGCAAACCGAAACTTTGCGCCAGTATGCTGTGATCTTTATCATATCGAGCAAGTAGCGGATCTTCTCTCCCTTCTCCATCTAAGATGCCAACTGGAGGCGGATAGGGAGAAAAATCATGTTTTTGGCCTTGCTCAAACAAATGTGACATCGTATTTATTGTGCTACTTAAAACTTCCTCAGACATACTATTAAACTGGGTGATTAAGTCTTCGCTAATATTATTGAAAGTGCCTGTTTTCGGGTCGAAGGAATGTGTGGCGACAATGACATCGGCGAACTTTGCCAGATCTTCATCACTGAGCTTTTTAGTGAGCTCTAATAATTCTTGGGTAGGCTTTAAATGCTGGAATTTGTGCCGCTGTTCAGGTGGCAACCTGTCCACCTGCGCCAGAAAATCATCAATTTCGGCTTCTTCGGTTAATTCTCCAAAACGATAAGACTTGTTAAATTCACCAGTCCCCAAGCCTGATAGCGTAACTTGAGGCTGAGTATAGCTTCGGCCAAAGCCAAGTATGATCGGGCGAGAGAGCATTTTCTCAAGGGCCGCTTCCCTTACTGCATTTTCTTGAGAAGTAGATAGCCGAATCGTGTAATCACTGTCTTGGGTTGACTGTTGTTGTGAAGAAGTCGGAGGCGTCACTTCTGGAGTTCCGCTCTTTTTGAGTGTGTGCGTCGTTGTTGATTGTACTTGAGCGATATTTAGGTGTGTCGTGAGCTTATTAATCATAACCCTATCCTTAGTTATCGATATCTAGATTGTTTTTCGACCTAAATCGTAAAAACTTTAGGAACGGATTGATATTAAATACCAATTTAATTGTGGGAAAAGCGCTTTGGTAGCGCTAGTTAGCGTCTGCTAGAGTACGTTTTGCTTGCAATGAACTTGTGCGTATACACGCAAAGTCAAAAATGTCACAACACCTGCAACGAATGCGCAAAGAATGTGATGTAAAACCAAGTGGCTAACAATAAACGCAGGTATGTCTTGTACCCCATCAATGAATAACGCTTTCACAAGCAGAGAGAGATATGCACACATGTGGCCAGCGAGCGCAACCTTAAAGACTCGTTTGAATTTTTGTCGTACCAACTCGCTTATAGGCAACTTATTGATGCTCATCACACACAGCGCAAATATGCTTAGCAGTATGCTTATAACACCCAGTCCAAGGAGGGATGTCTTGACCAGTATAGCGACCAAAATATACGCGATTATCATGAGTACCTTACTACTAGAATGTGATGCTTGGCGATGGTATGAGAGGGAATTCGTGATGTCTATCTGAAATACTCTGAAATGTAATCAGGTTTTCTTTGTTAATGGTGTTGACTCTAGCAGCTTGCAAGTACATAGTAGGTGTTCAACTTCTCAGGATAAAAAGTAATAACAATGAATCGACTAACTAATACAGTGCTGAATAGCTCATGGCTCCGAGTCATGTGGCTTAGTGTGTAGCGGTTAAGTCTCTTTTTCTAACCGCGACGGTAGATGCGGTTAGCCTATATTTTTCATTTCTTTCCCCGTTTATCGTCCCGTATTTTTAAGGATGTAAACTCATGCCCGTGCAATTGTCTTATGCTTTTGTGGTTTTAATTTGGTCAACGACGCCACTTGCTATAGTTTGGAGTAGTAGCTCTATGGCTCCGACTACAAGTGTCTTATTGCGAATGGCGCTCGCATTAGTGCTGGCTGCACTTGTGATGGCTTGTACCCGAATTAGAATGCAATGGAGTAAAAAAGCGTGGCTATTGTATACGTACTCTGGCGGCGGCATATTGGTGGGCATGCTATTCGCTTATTTGGCATCACAATCAGTCCCTTCTGGTGTTATCTCATTGGTGTTTGGCTTAGCCCCGATACTTTCTGGTTTGCTTGCCCAAAAACTACTTGGAGAAGAAAAGTTTACACTCATTAAAAAATGTGCGTTGGGATTGGCAATGCTGGGTATGCTAATGGTGTGTTATGCCCAGTTACAACAATTGAATTTAGATCCCGTTGGCCTGATCTATGTACTGTGCGCGGTGTTTAATTTTAGTTTAAGTGGTGTACTAATTAAGCGCGTGAAAATTGCGATACACCCAATGGCGACGACTTTTGGGTCTTTATTAATCGCGACTCCGGGGTTTGTTATTGTATGGTTGCTTGCTGGTGCACCATTTGCAATCGAAATGTGGAGTGTAAAATCAATTTGGTCAACCTTATATTTGGGCGTATTTGGTTCACTGCTTGGATTTTTAGCCTATTTCCACATACTTCAGCATATGAAAGCAAGTACAGTCGCACTGACAACGTTAATTACGCCTGGGTTTGCGATGACATTAGGCGCATTGGTTAACGGTGAGCAAATAACGGCTTTATTGTTTATTGGTGCCGTTACCATTATTTTGAGCTTGGCGATGTATCAATTTGGCAGTCTCATCAATAAGCAAAGTAACAAATAAGTGTTTCTTATTTATTTGTGCCAGTGTTATTTGTTCGCTTTTTGAGCGTTAACTTTAATGTAAGTGTCGTACACGGTTTTATAGCAAAGCGAAAATAAATGTAATTTGTTACAAAATCGTTGCGGCGTTCAGTTCGCTGTTTCAAAGGCGCAAATCAAAATTATTCACGATATTAAGAAATAACAGGTTTAATTAACATCCTAGTTTGTGGTAAAAATAGTTACATTGGTGAAAATTATAATTATAAGCTTAGGGACAATGAGATTAGCATTCCAAGATTTTCAATTTGACTGTCAAGAATTGACGCTCTCTAAAGATGGCCGCAAGATTTCTTTAAAAGAAAAGCCAGCACAAATACTGGCGTTGCTTGTAACACAGCCTGAAAAAATACATAGCAAGAGTGAAATATTAGAAGTGGTTTGGCCTGGTAGAACAGTGACTGAGCAAGTTGTATTTCAAAATATTGGCCACTTGCGCGCACTCTTTGGTGATGATGCGATAAAAACCTTTTCAAAAAAAGGCTATCAATGGCAGTTACCTCTTTCGGCTGTAAGCGAGCAAAACGCGGCTCCCCAAATGTCAGAACAATCAGGAAGTAGTGAAGCAATGCCAACAAACGAACAAGTGGACGTTACGCACGAAACTGACCAACAAGCTGATTCAGTCATTGCGAACAAATCATCAAACTTGCCTTGGCCAATTTTAGCGCCTATTTTGATTGCAGCAGCGGCTGTAGCAGGTTATTTAGCGCTAGCATAATGCCCTGACTTGCGCATAAATTTGGGGTATGTCATACATTTAGAATAATCATTGAATTATTTGTCAAAAATTTTAGCCGTGACACGGGTGTACTTTGTGATATTATTTTTTTCATGGCTTTAATACTACTAAAGACGGAACTTTAGTTTATATTCGCTATCCTAAAGTAGGAGGTAGTTTCCTAGCTTAGGACAAGTTTGTCCTGTTGTTAGCGATATTGTTAGGTTAGCTTAAGTGCTATTTGACATCTAAGGAGTATTATTTGACTACGATAGCATATCACCATCCAACACAAACAATTTGCGTTGACAGTTTGACTTCCACTGCAAAAACCATCGTTACTCATCATGCGCAAAAGTGCCAGCCTGTATATAATGGATATGTGTTTGCAACTGGCAACTGTGCTGAGATTTATCATCTGCTCTGCAATTGGAAAAAGAACTGTTTCGACGCCATAGATTGCACGTTTTTCTTTATTGATAAAAAGGACCAAGTTTTTTATGGAGAGATCAGACATGGTAGGCGGTTTATTGAACCATTAGAGGTTAATTGGGCCATTGGCTCAGGCGCCAATTGGGCAATAGCAGCGATGGATTTTGGAAAAAGTGCATTTGAAGCCGTGCAGTATGCATGCCGAAGAGATAAGTCCACTGGAGGACGTATTCATAGTTTTTGCATCAGAAATAAAGCTAAATGGATGAAAGAAGTGCCTGCTCAACATTGATCTTACCCAATATCAGTGATTTATTTCCTTATCGTGACTTTCAATTACGCTCAATGGTATACCTTATGGTTTAATAAGCCTTTCAATTCATAGGTAAATCGCATGACGACTTTATATATCACTGGCGCGGGTGTGAGTGCTGAAAGCGGCATCCCAACTTTTCGTGGTGAAGATGGCTTTTGGACTATTGGCAGTAGAAACTATACACCCCAACAAATGGCTACGCGAGCCATGTATATGGAGAATCCAGCGCAGTTCCTCGCATGGTACTATCAACGTTTTGTCACTTATCGGCATCACGGCCCCAACTCTGTGCATCATTGGCTGGCAGATAAAAATCTAATAACGCAGAATATAGATGGACTGGACGGTAAAGCGGGCAACAACACATTTATTTCTATTCATGGTCGAATAGATAAGATGACTATTTTTCATGAGCAAGGTGAATCAGTTTCAATTGTTGAAGCACCATGGGAGCAGGTGGATGAAAATAATTTAACTTCTTCATTGCTCGAGTTATTCAAAATATCGAGCAAAGGTCCGCAGATAGACCGTTCTTTCAAACCTTACGTCCTATTATTTGATGAGTTTTACACAGAGCTATATGGTATTGATAAAGCGCAAAAGCGTATGTGGGATGCCTCAAAAATGGTATTTATGGGCACTTCATTTAGCGTTAATATTACGCAGATGGCGCTAGACGTTGCAAGGCATAAAGGTCTACCGGTAGAGGTTGTTGACCCGTCACCTGCGCACATTCTTCACGACAATGTTAAGTACTTTCCAATGACAGCAAAAGAGTATATTGCGCATGCTAGTGAAACCGATACTTAAGCAACCCATAGAGTTAAAAACGAAGCGCCTTCGATTGCGTCAATGGTATGAATGTGACAAAACAGCGTTTGCAGCCATCAATGCGGACGCTGAAGTTATGCGCTATTTTCCATCGGTTTTAACTCGTCATGAAAGCGATGTGCTAGCCGACAAAATCGCGCGTCTTATTATTGAAAACGGATATGGTTTTTGGGCACTTACATTAGCGGCTGACGGTGCTATCAAGTCAGAGTATGCCACATCAGAGGAGTTCATAGGCTTCGTGGGCCTACACTGGCAAACACAGATTAATCCTGATCAGCCTTTTATGGAAATAGGATGGAGGTTAGCGCGGAAATATTGGGGTAAAGGGTATGCGTGTGAAGCCGCACAGGCCGCATTGCAGTTTGCATTTGAAGTTTTGAGACTGGCGGAAGTGTATGCTTTTACGGCGTTGCCCAACATGCCTTCTCAAAAGTTGATGACGCGCTTGGGCATGAAAGACTGCAAACAGCACTTTTCACACCCTAACTTACCGGCAGGCCACCCGCTGCAAGCCCATTGTTTATTTCGAGTGACGCCAGAGGAACTGACAAGTCGAACCTAGTGCAGGTTGTATATAGACTCAACAGGTGTTTGGTAATAACTGGCAATAACCAATAATTGCTGACTGTTTTTATCAAAAGTAAGCTTTTGTAAAATAGACTTAACATGCTTGATGTTTCGAATGTCTGGTTGGGACTTATCCGCTCTTTCTGCTTCAATCAGTGCAAACAAGGCCGTAAGCTCATGTTCGGGCATGGCTGCTGCGCGAAGGTTGTATACAAAATAGCACTCGATGGGTGTTAAACTGTGTTGGTTACGACTTCTAAGTGCTTGGACTAACGCTTCATTGCGTTCAAACAATAATAAAGAGCGAATGTAATTAAAAGGGGGGAGTGCATGTTCTGGATTCGCAAACAGGGCATGTAAAAATGTATTGCCTTGGTGGTTTGTTTGGGCAAATGTTTCACTGGCCTGTAAAGCAGGCATAAAAAAGGTTACTCGATCGGTATTATTCAATCCAGCAATGACACCTGAAGGCAGTCCATGCGCTGCGACACATTGCGCGGCGATATTTTGATAGTGTTCGTAATTATTGGGTTGAGAGTTTGCGGTTTCAAAGCAGAATTTAAGCTGAGCTGCTCGAGCTGGATCATCATGCTTATGATAGGCGTTACATATTTTCTCTAAGTCTTTACTTTTAATCGCTAAAATTAAGTCTGCGACCGCTTGCTCCTGTGAGTCACTATTTTGTTGTGTCGATGCCATTACACAGCCCTTTTTCATTCTTAATCAGGTTTATTGTATATCAATCGTTTGAGTTATTGATAGAAAATACACACTCGCTAAATTTATGTCGGCACCTTGAAAGACGGGCAATAGTCCCCCAATTATGAAAAGTATCTAAACTCAATGAAAGGAAACAGTATATGAGTTGGCAAACGATAGCCATAACGGTATTGGTAATCATAATGTTGGCATTGCCATTGTGTAAGGCTGTGACTTGGGCAAAAAAGATGCCTAAGGGCGCTTTTTGGTTTTTAGCGCTGATGCCGCTTATTTCATTATTTCCGATCCCGCCACCACAATTTAAAAATTTAGAGAAGGCGAAGCAAACCCAGCGCAAAAAGCAAAAACAAGACGAACAATAAAATGCGTTTGAGCAACAATTAGATTTAAATCCGTCAAGATAGTTAAGGGGAGCAATTATGACAGGAGAAACCAATCTTGCAGTTCTCATTGCGAGTATGGAGCCAGAGCTACTCGCTGAAACATACGTTTATGCGGTTGTGGATGAGTCAAAGTTTGAGAGTTTACCCATCAATGCCATCACAGGCTTTTTCCGCGAGCGAGAGGGAATTACGGTCATTGTACAACAGCAGCATGCCAATACTTTAGGGCTTGCATATGAAGGAGAGTACCGCTGTATAACTTTAAATGTCCATTCTAGTTTGCAAGCTGTTGGCCTAACTGCGGCTTTTTCCAACGCGTTGGTGATGAAAACATCAGCGCAAATGTGGTCGCAGGCTTTTATCACGACCACATATTTGTGCCGAGCCGTGATGGTGATAAAGCGCTCGCTTGTTTAAAATCGCTCACAAAGCGGCGTTAGGGTTGAAGTAATCGGGCTGACAGTTCAGGGGCTGATTCATGCCCCTGAATCGAATGAAACGTGGGGCTAAAAGTAGTAAGACAGTGAAACTTCTACAAAGTCCTCATCTTTTAAAGTAAAGAGGGGGTCAATGGGTTTATCACTGGCAAAAGCCCATGCGTCAAGTTGCCATTTCCAACTGTCACTGAGCCGTCCTGATGCTTCAAGTTTGGCAGAAAAGGTGTGCTGGGCGTCCAAGTCTTGATTGATACCAAAAAGCACCTCATAGCCATCTATATCATTAAACGCTAGTCGCCAACCAACAAATAAATCGTTTTGATTAAATGTATTGTCGCGTTCATCAAAGCTATATTCAGCAATCCACCCAAGATCCATTATCGTATTAAAAATACCGACTTGGGTGTATTCGAATCCTGTTGTCATTGCAAAATGTGACTCTAAGCTGTCTCTATAAATACCCTCAAATTTGAGTAGCCAATCGCCAAAAACTCCCTGAATATCGGTACCAAGTTGTTGCATATTTGCGTAAAAAGGGGTGATACCGTTGAAGCCTGTTTGCAAGTAAGGCTCTCGATTTACACCATCAAAGTAGCTTAAGCCAATATCCCAATCCTCTAAGGTATGACTGTAACGCACGGCGAAATCCAGTGTTCGTTGCTCGTTGCTTGACTCATATTGAGCATCCAGTAAGGGAGCGGGCAAAGCAAGGCGTCCTTCGGTACTTGGTAGCGTACGCTCTCTGAAGTAGGGAAGCAACCAGATATCAAATGTCCCTATATCCTTAACTGCTTTAAACTGGATCATAGGCTGCCCTAGTTTATCCTCGCCATCAAATCCTTCAATGGAGTCGGTCTGATTGATGACATCGACCAAGTGCTGTGATTCGGTTACGCCCCAAAACACTTTATCGATGCCAACTTTAAATTCATAATCATCCCAATAAGTCAGGTAAGAGAGCTCTCTTATGTCCCAGTGAGTGCGTTCTTTATCATGACTATCTATGCGTGCAAACAGTTTAATTGAGGTGAGGCTGGTATCTTTTACTTGCTGCCAATGAGGCTCCACCATAGCAGAGCCTTGCCAGTGTGTTGGAGCCTCATTGACAAGATCTTGGCTGTGTACAAACATGCGTTGTTGAATTTGCACTTCACCACTTTGTTGCCAAGGCTCTGCATTGGCCGAATGACTCCAAGCCAGCAAAACAGCAGCACTACACAGTGCAGTATGCTTCATTACTACCTCGCTCGTTTTAGACTGGCTTTATTAAAGTCATTACTTTGTAGCCCCGTTTTAAAAACGAGCTCCGTGGTGGTCAAAGTGGTGGCTTTTTGGGTCTGAACATTATTCATCACTAATTTATTAGCACGCCAAATTTTATCTAGGTACAACTGGTATTCTTGTAACTCAAGTGTTTTTAACAACG
Organism: Pseudoalteromonas luteoviolacea; assembly: GCF_001696455.1. GTDB lineage: Bacteria > Pseudomonadota > Gammaproteobacteria > Enterobacterales > Alteromonadaceae > Pseudoalteromonas > Pseudoalteromonas luteoviolacea_C. The sequence continues at coordinate 239,326 of NZ_MAUJ01000007.1, read as the reverse complement.
TGTCCTTTCTGTCGTAGTATTCTACTTTTAGGGGCTGATAGTGAGTTTTTGCCAGCCAAACACGTTGTTTGGTATAACCCGAATAACGATCTACGGGGATTTGTTCCAGCAAATAGACCGGCTGGTCGCCTAGTGTGGTTTCTGCTATGAAGTTAAACGTATATTTTTCTAGCTCAAATGAGCTGAGGTCTTCATAAGCAAATTCACTTCCCATAAAAGGCCCTGATTTATTGCGTGAAGCAATACGTTTTACGCGTTTTAATGCGGGTAAATACAGCCATTGATCGTCCGGTTCTATCGCATGGGAGTGGTTCAAAAATGCGGTGCCTTTGACGTCTCGTGGGGTATCAAAAATGGTTAATCCCTTATCACCGTCGTTAGCAACCTCTAAAGACTTGATACGCAACTTTCTGACGCTGGTGTCTCCGGCTGCATTCTTTAGCTCCATAGTGAGCGTTGCTTGAGAGTCTTGCCAGCCGCTATCTGCTTGTTTGCGTAACTTCGCAAGCTCCAGACCTTTGTTTTGATCTGCTAATACGGTTGCAGAACCAAATAGGCTAACAGCGACAAGGCCTGTCGCTAACGCGGTTTTAAATAGTATTTTCATGGTCAATTCCTGTATAAGTACAAGGCGCTAAGGATACAGAGCGCCTTGTTTGTTTAATCTTTTGATTAGCTATTTGTTTGTGGGTTATTAATGGCGATGCCTGTATGCGCTTCGTCGTTATTGTGGGCTTGCGCGTATTTATACTTATCAAACCACAGTAAAATGCATGGCAGCAGAATAAAGTCGACTATTAAGGCGATGAAAATGACAAGCGCACTAAGTTGTCCCATATCTGAGTTAAGTCTAAAATCGGAAGTACCTAATAGAGCAAATCCGGCCACCAACACTGCTGAAGTGACAACAAGCGCACGGCCAACAGTGATAAATGCATAACGAATAGCTTGCTCAGCACTTTGGCCTAACCTTCTCGCATTCTGGTATTTAGATAAAAAGTGCACCGTATCATCAACCACAATTCCGAGCGTCAAAGTGACCACGACAGAGAGGCCTAAATTGATTTCACCACTGTAAAGTCCCCAGATACCAAACCCGATAATGGCAGGGATCATATTTGGAATAAGACTGATAAGACCGAGCCTTAGAGAGCGCAGTGAGAACACCAGTAGCACAGAAATAAGTAGCAACGCCATTGGCAGTGATTGCAGCATACTTTGCATATTGCGTTCACCAATATGGGCAAACATTAATGTTGGGCTTGAGATCATCACACTGTATTGTGGCGCATTTTGCTCAAACCAAACCCTCAATCTGTTCTCAAGTTCGACCATCTCTTTACTTCCCAAGTTATCGATAGTCAGTTGCAGTTTCAGCGATGATTTATCGAGGTTGAGCTGATTATTGAGATCCAGGCCATAGGGCAACGACATCTCGTACAGCAGTAAATACTGTGCGGCAAGTGCTTGATCCTGTGGCAAAGTGTGATATCGCTCATCATCATTGTGCATGTTTTTGTTAAGTCGTTTAAGTGTATCTGCGAGGCTCTGAACATGGTGGATCTCGGGTTGAACACGCATCCAGTCGGTTGCTTTGCCAAGCATGGCGACAAACTCTGGGCTACTTATTCCTTGCTCGCTGCCACTGTTTATCGCAACACTAAGTGAGCTCATACCACTTATGTTTTCCGCCATAAAGTCAGCGGCTTGACGAAATTCACTTTGTGTCGAAAAGTATTTTACCGCTTCGTCATTTACTTGATTCTTGGTGATACTAAACGCACTGCCGATCACCACAATGAATGCACCTAAACCGAGCACTTTATTGTGTCTAATGACCCATAATGCAAAACGATCGTAGCGGTCATTACTGCGAGAAGCTGATACCTTAGCAACTCTGAAAGGGAGTACGCTGAGCATCGCGGGAAGTAACGTTAACGAAAGTAAGCCAGCTAAAATAACGCCCAAAGCAGAGAGATTCCCTAAATCGCGGATCACAGGCACATCTAAGCTGTTCATTAAAATAAAACCTAAGGCAGTAGTCACTGAAGTAATGGTAATTGGCATCCAGTTTTGCTCGAGACTTTTGGCTATCGCTTGCTGCTTTGTATGGCCTTGTCGCATATAGTGACGGACACTAGCCAGCATATGCACGCAGTCTGCAACAGCAATCGTCAGTATCATAGTAGGGACGTTCACTGTCGGGGTACTTAAGAAAAATCCAAGCCAACCGGCCAGTCCTAAAGTGGCTAATACTGCGCCAACAATGACCACTAGCGTGTAAATAACCGCGGCAACACTACGTAGTGCAATACCTAAAAATACCATTACGAGCAGTAGCATGGCAGGCACTAAGGTGGCAAAGTCTTCTTGAGATGAAAGCATAAAAGCGTAGTTCATTGCTACGATGCCAGCTTGATGAAATTCCATGTCCGGATAATTGGCTTGATACTCTGAAATTAGCTGGTTTACATACTCTTTGACCTCGACCATTTTTTCAGTATTGTCTGCTTCAGGCAGCTGCACGGTAATATTGATGACAGCGACTTTGCCTGATTGTGAGAGTAATGATTGGCGCAGTGCTGGCTCACTGAGTGCAACTTGCTTTACAGATGCGATATCGCCATCGGTAAACGTCATTTCTGGTGGCATTAAATCCAGTACAACCAAATCGTCTGCTCCGCAAACGTATGCTGGTAATTGGCAATAGAATCGACTCGACTCGAGTAAGGCACTTGCCAAGCGCGTTCAGTGAGCTCTCTGATGAGGCTTAAAGTCTGTGGAGTAAAAATATCCTCTTGCTTCGGTGCCATGACAATGGAGATGAGATCGCTCTTATTGAAAATAGATTCAATCTTCTGAAATTCATATAGTTGGGTGTTTGTGTCGTCAAAAAATATTTGGTAATCACCTCGAAAGTAGAGGTTGCCGGCCCCCACCGTCGCGCCAGCAATTAAGACCAAACATATTACTATCCAAGTTTTAGGGTAATTGAGAATACGCCTGTGCCATAGATCGTCCATAACAGCTCCATAAAGTGACGAAACGTCAATAGTAGTTAAAAAAAACAGCAATAACTGCTGGTAAATCGATAAAATCTAGTATCATAGTCAAATGTGACGATTCGTCACTTTAACTTCAAACAAAGCCCGTAAATTACGGGCCGATTATTTATATTGTTAGCGACCTATTTGAGCTAAATAAGCCGTTTCATCTGCAAAAATCGTTTGTTCAACTTCTCGCCAGACTTTTTTATAGTCTCTGCGGCTGGACAATGGCTGCCAATTCATACCATCCAGTACGATATTCACGTTGTAGAGTACCGAGTAGGGATCCTCAATACGCTGTATGCACTGACTATTGGTGGCGTTATTTAACAAGGCGTTTGAGCCAAACGCCACGGCCCAGTTTGCAAATATATATGCATCAGTGCTGGCCGTCGCAGCCAATGTCAAATCTTCTCCATCAATGGCGTCGAGTATAAATTTGTCGGCTATTTCAACGAGCTTTTCTTCTGCTAAGTTTTGCTTCTCAATGTTTTCAGCTGTGCTTTTCTCTACCACCCAAGGTGTTTTAGAGGTGAGGACACACATAAACAAAACCGGTTCTAATCTCGAAAAAATCCGGTAAGCCACATGTAGCGCCACGACTTTATCACGGCTACCGCCCTCAAACTGATAAGCCTTTTTGTACATCTGAGCGAGTGTTTTCAAAGCTTCACAGCTAATGGTTACAATCACATCCTCTTTACTGGCGAAGTGATTATAAATTGTACCTTTTGAGTAACCGCTCGCCGATGCCAGTTTATCCATTGTAAAGCCGTGAAATCCTTCAGCTGAAATGATGTCTTTTGCGATCAGTAACAATTCACGATGGCGCTCTGCAATAGCCATCTGCTTTTTGCTTCTATTAGGGATCACTTCATCATCATTGTCGTTGATTTCACTGCCAAATTTAAACATTTCTTCACTAAGCTACTATTACAATCTAGCGCAAGCATATCACAATAGTGCTTAACACTCATAACCCTGTCAGTTTAGTGATAAATTCCATTTCTTGACCTTAAGTCATTTTGTGACTTTTCGTCATTATAGGCTGGGTTTACAATTGGTCAAGCAGAATTTTTAATCGATTTGCGATTCTGGATGTGGAAAATAGAGTGGGTGACTTAAGTTAAATTGTGTGAGGAAAGTAAAAAGGCTGCTCTCACAGCCTAGCAAGTTGGGATTATTACGTCATGGTCAAAACAATTCGACCTTGAATTTCGTTGTTTTGCATTTGCTCAAATACGTGATTGATATTGTCGAGTGACTCAGTTTGCACTATGGCTTTTACTTTTCCTGCTGCGGCAAAATCCAAGCACTCAATGAGATCTTGGCGAGTGCCAACAATGCTGCCAATCACGCTGATACCTTTTAACACGGTATCAAATATCGGGATCGGCAAGTCGTCATTTGGTAGTCCAACTAAGACACACTTGCCGCCGCGTTTTACGCTATGGTAAGCCCCCGAGAAAGCAGCTTTCGATGCAGCTGTACAGATAACTGCTTGAACGCCGCCTAATTTCTCTTGAATTTGTTCGGCGGGATTATGTAGTTGATAGTCAATGCAGTGATCAGCACCAAGTGCTTTAGCGAGTGACATTTTTTGCTCAGTGCTATCAACGGCGACAACATTGAGCCCCATGGCCTTTGCATATTGAATGGCCAAATGTCCAAGTCCACCTACGCCAACAATAGCGACCCATTGCCCAGGTTTGGCGTCACTGACTTTGAGTGCTTTATACGTTGTAACGCCCGCACAAAATAGGGGAGCTGCCTCGACAAAACTTAAACTTTTTGGGATTTTTACGACATAGTCAGCGTTGGCTAGACAGTATTCTGCATATCCGCCATCGACAGAGTAACCACTGTTTTGCTGTGAGGGACACAAGTTTTCATTGCCTTGAAGGCAGTGCTCGCAGTGACCACAGGCCGAATGTAACCAAGGTATTCCGACTTCATCACCAATGAATAAATGGTCGACATCATCAGCGACAGCGACCACGGTACCCACCCCTTCATGACCCGGGATGAGAGGTAGTTTAGGCTTAACTGGCCAGTCACCATGGCAGGCGTGTAAGTCCGTGTGGCAAACCCCACAGGCGGCTATTTTTACCAAAACAGTGCCCGGTTTCACATCAGGCTGCGCTAACTGCTCAATGCGCAGCGGCGTTTGAAATTCGTATGCAACGGCTGCTTTCATGTTTTTTCCTTAACTGAAGAACGAGGCGTGATTGTGTAAAACAGAGTGTATCGAGTCATCCAGAAACACTATTGATCGGGCGCAATAAATTGATATTGAAGTGGCATTTACATAGAGGTGAATTCTTAAAGGTGGGCATGTTTCGAATTTAAATATTTGTAGTGAGATGATTGTTTAACCGTAGCTGAAAGAGTAACATCATTGATGTTGTGAATTTCCGTATATTCATTTCTAGTATGGCGCATACTGCTCCACAATAAAAATAGCCCAAAAAGCATCTATGTCGATTATCTATCCCACCTATCTGTTATAAGGATATTAAATGAAAGACCTTACACAAGGGCCAATATACAAGCATCTGATCTCAATGAGTGTGCCAATTCTGTTTGGGATGTTTGTCCAAACTTTGTATTTCCTTATTGATCTGTACTTTGTTGGGCAGCTCGGTGATGCGGCGTTAGCGGGGGTGAGCAGTGCGGGTGTGCTGTTTTTCTTCGTAATGGCCCTCACACAGGTGCTTAACGTTGGAGTTGGGACACTGGTATCTCACGCGGTAGGTAAAAAAGATAAACAAGAGGCACGTTTATTGTTGAGTCAGGGGTTATTGATCAGTGCGATATGTATCTCTGTTCTCTTGATAATGGCACTCGCTGGTGGACGTTGGTACTTTACGAGCATTGCACCAGACAAAGATACTCTTGTGGCGAGTTTAACGTATTTCTACTGGTTTTTGCCTGCGCTGTTTATACAGTTTCCGTTGACTGTGTTGTTGGCGGCATTACGCGGTGCTGGCGTGGTAAAGCAACCAATGCTAATTAACATGTTTGCACTTGCATTAAATGCAATTTTGTCGCCGATTTTAATCACGGGTTGGGGCTTTGGAATCGAAATGGGAGTCGCTGGGGCTGCATTAGCCAGTTCCATCTCAACTGGTATTGGTTTGGTGCTGATCTGGGTGTACTTCAATATGAGAGAGTCATACTTAACTGTCTCACTAAGTAGCTGTATCCCTTGCCTTAAAACCATTAAGAAAATCATCAACCTGGGGTTACCTGCAGGGGGAGAGTTTCTTTTAACATTTATCTATATGTCACTTATCTATTGGGTGTTAAGCGACTTTGACGCGTCGGCGCAAGCTGGGTTTGGATTGGGGGCTCGCATTATGCAGGCACTTTTCCTTCCTGTACTTGCAGTGGCATTTGCTGCACCAGCGATTGCTGGACAAAACTTTGCTGCGGGCAACACGAAACGTGTGTATCAAACTTATTATCAAAGTGCACTGCTGACATGTGGCTTGATGTTGTTGATCAATATAGTCTGTGTTCTCAATGTTGAGGCCTTTTTAGCACCCTTTTCTAAAGATCCGAATGTGATTGATGTCGCAAGTATTTTCTTGGGGTATGTATGCTTTAACTTTGTACCGGCAGGCTACGTTTTAGCGGCCTCTGGCATGTTCCAAGCTATGGGAAATGCATGGCCTGCGTTGATCAGTAGCGCTGTAAGGTTAAGCCTATTCGCCGCATCTGTAATATTTGTGGCATCACAAGCAGATTTTAGTATTGAGCAGATCTGGGTGATATCTATGGCAACGGTTTATATTCAGGCGATTATCAGCTTCTATCTATTACGACGTGAGCTTAATAAAAAGTTAAATCAATCAACGTCAGAAGAGTTGGCTCAGGTACAAACGTCTTAAAAGCGTGTAGTGACACACGCTTATTGGGCCTATGATGTTATCTAATTTGAAGATGCGTTAGCGCCTCTAACTTGAAAAATAAACTCACTGCCCTGACCGAGGCGGCTGTTTACTTTAATTTCTGATTTGATTAAATCTATGAGCCGCGCCGTGATTGCAAGACCTAGCCCTGCGTGTGATTTCTTGCATCCTTTACTGTTGCTCGCCTGATATCTGGCCTCAAAAATATAGGGCAGCTCTTTGGGGCTAATCCCCACTCCCGTATCTTGCACAGCAATGTTATACGCGTTATCGATGGCACAAATGGAAATGCATATGTTGCCTTTTGCGGGTGTGTGGCGCAGTGCGTTCTCGATTAGGTTACTTAATATACGCTCTAACTTGGCAATGTCAGAGTAAACGGTAAAGTCGCACTCAGCAGGAAAGACACTTAACGACACATCCGCTTGCTGTGCCTTGAGGGCAAATTTTGCCATGATGTCGTAAATGAGCTCGCCTAAATTAAACACTTCAAAGTGTACATTTGATTGTCCAGACTCAAGGTGTGCCAATTCAAATATTTGATCGATCAATCCCTTTAATTGATTGCAATTTTTTAACGAAATGGCCAGATATTCTTGCTCTTGGATACCGGCTGGTGGACGCCTTTCTATCAACTCGAGATACCCCTGCAATGACGCCAATGGCGTGCGCAAATCATGAGATAAATGCGCCAATAGCTTGCGACGTTGCTCATCTAACGTAGTGAGCTGGGTCATTTGCTGATTTATGGTTTCAAGCATGCCGTTAACACTCTGGCCCACTAAATGAATTTCGTTGCTATCAGAGGGCCACTCAAGGGTTGGCACTGCTTTGATATCAAAATTGTTTTGTTCAACCTTGCGAATGTACTTGCCCAGTTTTTGCAGCGGTTGTGTCATGGTGCGAAAAAGCAGTAGCAACGTGATAAACAGTAGCGCCACCATGATGATGAGTCCTGCGGTATTCTTGACGAGTTGCTCAGAACTTTTAATTTGCGCTGTAATGGAGTCTGAGATAGAGGAACCAATAATAACGTATAAATAACCTTGCAGGGTTTCGCCATTATAAACTGGGGACACCGAAAATATTTTACTTTGCTCCGTTGAGCGTGGATCATCGCCGTAAACGGGTAGTTTATCAGGTTCGTTGATCAGCTGTATGAGTGGTCGAAGGTCGACTGCTTGGCGTTTGACTTCACCCGGTTTGGCAGAGTAAGTGAGTAGCTTACCGCTTGGATCAACAAAGTAAAACTCAAAAGAAGGACCAAGGACCATGAGCATATGAAACAAGTTTTCTAATGCTTTGTAATCATAAACACCTTGCTTTAAAAGCGGATTATCTTGTGCTAAATGTTCCGCAAGGCCAAGGTGTAGCTGCTGCTCAGCTTGTGCTCTTGAAACCGCAGATAAATTTTGAGACCAAAAAACAAACGCCGAAACAGTGATCATAAAGACACTGGTGATGACAATCGCAAGACGATGATAAAGAGAGAGTGTCATATCATTTCCTGTTGTAGTGGCTTTGAATTTAACTTATAGCCAACCCCCCACACCGTTTCGATGATGGGCTTGTCTGTCAACTTTTCTAATTTGGTTCGAATGCGATTAATGTGAGAATTTACCGTGTGCTCATAACCTAAGTGGTCATAACCCCAGACAGACTCTAATAGCTGAGAACGTGAAAAAACTTGATTTGGGTGTTTGGCAAAAAACATTAACAGGTCAAATTCGGTGGCAGTTAAATCCAGTGGTTGTTTGTGTAGCGATACTTCATGACAGTGTGGGTCCACTTGCAAATTACCCACAGTGATAGGGGCGGGTGTGTCATGGGCAACTTGACTAGATTGTTCAGCCTGTAAAAGCTTCACATGCCTAAGTTGTGCTTTAATTCTGGCTTGAAACTCTCGATAGCTAAAAGGTTTGCAAATATAGTCGTCAGCACCCATTTCAAGACCAATGATACGATCCATTTCGCTGCTCTTTGAAGTCAGCATCACAACACTGATTTTTGGATGTAGGGTTTTGATTTCCCGGCACAACGTCAGGCCATCCACGCTTGGCAACATGATATCAAGTAATACAATGGCGTAATTTTGGTTGGTAAGCTGGGACATAACGCCCTCTCCACTTGCAAGGTGATCCACTTCTAGATCAAGCTCACTGACGTGAACACGCAATAGGTGTGCAATATCTAAGTCGTCTTCGACAATGAGAACCTTTTGATGCATATACTAACCTCCAGCCAAACCACTGATGTGGTTGACATGTACTCGCCCCAGCCACTCGCAATGAGAGCTGGAGCGAGTAGGAGGCTATTTCATTCTTGTGATAGTGATCGCCATCAATGGGTTGTCAAACTTATGGTCGCTCGATAGTACTGAGCTAGACAAACCATCATCTTGACCTACAACACCCGGGTGCATTGCGACCTTATTTAATGTCTCTCGCTGTGCGTTAAACCCTTCACCGCCATCTGCAGGTCCTGGGATCGTGCCACTGGCTTCTGTATTCGCTTCGGTACCCGCATCATATGCATAGGTGACAAAGCGCATTTCTTCGCCGACAGCCATAGAAGAGACATCTAGAGCATTAAGACCGGTAAAACCATCATTTGTATTCACCATCATCGTAATTACTGATAATTTTTGGTCAGCCAGCGTTTCTTGGCTTAATGTTAGCTCCGCTTTTGCACCCGGTGCCAAAGGGGCATCAGTGCTTGCTTTTGTCTGGACGACATCTAATCCTAGTAGCCCACTGTTATCGCCTCCTTCAGCCAACACCTCAAGTGCTTCACTTGCTGGCTCGCCCAGTTGCCAAAATTGGCCCTCTTTGTGCAGTGCAACACCAATCGGCGAAAGCGGCTGCGCATAGGTTAAATTGGTCGCTGTGATTTTAATCATCGCTTCTGTCGGTGTTGGCGTTGGATCAACAGTCATTGGTGGATCGTCATCGTCACCACACGCAACCAGAGTTAAGCAGGCTAATGGGATTATTAATTTAGACAGTTTCATGGTGCCCCCTTATTTAACCGTAACGGTAACTTTTGCTACAGGGTTAAGCCAGCGGTGTACTGTGTTGTGTAAGTCACTTTTGCCACCTGTTGCTTCGTCATCGCCAAGGTTACCGCGGTGGATATGTATCATTTCGTTGCTTTCTGTACTTGTTACACCACTGCCTTGCGTGCCAGGATCGACGCCAGGTGAGGCTGGGATGCCCAGTGTGCCAGGTGCACCAGAGCCATCAACAACCAATTCGTTGTTGGCTTCGGTACCCGCATCATATGCATTTAGATAAACGTGATATGTACCTGCTTCAGATGGAATTTTCCAACTGTTTAAACCAATGAAGCCGTCATTGGTTGGCAGCATCATTGCAACAATCGATAGTCTGTCATTGCCATCGCTCGTTTCCAGGCTAGCCATTGTGCTTGCAACAGGGGCGAGTAATCCACCTGCTGGGTTGCTTACGGTATTAGCACTAATGCCTGTTAATATTTCGTTTAAACCGTCTAAGCTGCCACCTTCGGCCATCGCTTGCAAAGCTTCCGAGGCTTTTTCTCCGGTATTAAACAGCATCGCATCGCTGGTGTGTGCGGTAACTAATATTGGAGTAAAGTAGATACCTTGGGTAAGGTTAGTTACTTTGACTTCCAACGATGCGGCGCTTGCTGCACCTGAAGCCAAAAGTGATCCTGCGATGAGTGATAGTATGCGTGTTTTCATAATCTGCTCTTATTGTTTGGATTTAACGTTAATAAGCATGCAACGCAATTGTTGAGAAACACTCGCTCAATTATCACGAAAGTATCACGAATGTATCATTTTTTAATTGCGGCACAGAAAAACCAGCCTTTAAGGCTGGCTACGGTTTAAAATTTACCTGCAGGTGGCCAATCGGGGTTGCTGATTTCATCCTCTCCAACCGCGCTGCCTGCTTCTTTACGAATGGTCAATGGCGTATCTTCTTTGGGAATACACACCTCTACGACATAATTGATACAGTCATTCGTGCGTATTTCTTCCATCACGCCTAATAGCTGCTCAACGGTGGTGACTTTTATCCCTTTACCACCAAATGCATCAGGTAACTTTGATATTTGCCAGTTTGGTAGGTCATTGTAGCTGTATACGCTATTGAGTAGCTTGTCTTGATAATCAACAGGAGGGTGTCTGAATGGGTTCGGGTTTACCAGATATTGTTCAATGCCATAAATGCCATTGGCTAACACGAATACGACCGTATTTTGTCCGTACGCGTGTTGATCAGCGACTGCTTGGCAAGTTTCATGGAAAGCGCCATCACCGACAACAACAACTGCGCGTTTATCTGGGTAAGCACATTTTACCCCTGTACCGGCCGGTACAGAGTAGCCAATAGATAACCAAGCGGCTTGCGCAACGAAGCCATTACGGGCGGGAACTTTGACACTTTGTGCGCCTATCAAAGGGAATCCTGCGTCGACAATCAAAACATCGTCTTCTGTTAGCCAGCTGCTCATTGCGGAGAAAAAGCTGTCGTAACCCAAATAATCTTGTGAGCTTTGTAGAGGCACAGGAGCGTGTGGTTTTCTGATCCCCTTCAGGTTTGCGGAACTTTGTTTGGCAAGTTCGTCAAATTCGGCGGTGAGGCAGTTCAAGTAATCTTTTAGTGTCACAGAAGGATAGAAGTTTGCACCTACATACACCCCTTGATGTGCTGCCAAAATAGTGTTGCTTGAACGGATATCTTGGTTACCGGTGTCTTTACCTGTAGTCCAAGCACCCATACCGACCAGTACGCCATCTTCCCCCACAAGCTGTTCAACTTCGCTAGGAGACATAGTTACGCAGCCTTCAAACCATGGGTGTGTTTCAGCGATCACCGATTTACTGAGTGCCGATGTGACAAAGTGGATGTGACCGTCTGGCATACTGTGTTTGCGATTAATCACTTCGAGCAAATTGAGAAACTCGTCTTGCAAACCTAAACGCTGCAACTCAATACCTGCCCAAAAGATACTTTTAGGCTTTGATAGCATTAATTTTAAGGTCGCTTGGGCAGCCTCTTGTGCACAGCTAACCGTAAGCGTGTCATTTTTACGTTCTCTAATGCGCCCTTGTGGTCTTTGACACGGGCTGCGCCAAATATCTTCGGTGACTTCAAAATAAACAGGGCGCTGTTCACTTAACAGGGCGGTCAGTGCCGAGTCTATTTGGAATGGTGCTTGCAATGCATTCGTTATCCGCTCAGCGGCGACGGTAATTGGCCTGAACATATGAATGTCGACAAATTCGTAACCGGTAGTGTGTGAATAGAGCAAGCCAGCACATTTTGAAATCTGATCTTCTTTATTAGTTGGCGCGCCATTAATGAGAATAACAGGCACTTGCTCGACATAAGAGCCCGCGATGGTATTGAGTAGGCTGAACGCACCAACACTATAAGTGACATAAAGTGCACTGGGGCCTTTTAATCTCGCATAGGCATCGGCGGCAAAGCCGGCACAGATTTCATTGGCATTGCCTTTTATGGTAATTGGAGACTGACTGTCTGCTAAAATGGTATCCAGCAACCCAGCGGTGTAATTGCCAGCTACTCCAAACATGTGATCAACGCCAATTTCTTCTAATCGATCTTTGAAGTAATCCGCAACGGTATATTCTTTAAAACTTGTAGTCATAATAAATCTCAATGATTTGTGCGAGCGCAGCGATCAATGGGAGTTGATCGCTGCTAGAAATAGACAGTAGGGGTTACTTGACATCAAAGTAACTAAGGTTGACTCCTATGACACTGGCGTCATCTGCTACTTTTTCTATCGGAGCCGCACTGGCTGCAAAATTGGTTTCAATGTATTGATTGATAAGCTTGCTGGAGTTTTCTTCGTACACGGCTTTGATAGCATCGGAAGATGAAATATTGGTAGATTCAAAATAAACCTGGCTCAATGGTTTGAGTCCAAACCCTTTTTCAAGGGCTAAGTCAGTTGAGCGCAATGCCCCTTCAACCCACCCCTGATAGTCAGAAAATGCCTCTCCACAGGTAAACAAGTTGGGCAATGGTTCAGCGAGGGTCGCCATGACCTCTTTATCGTTGGCACCAACAGCCCATTGGTGAACGCCATAACCAAATTGCCGACTAGCTGGAATATCAAATCTGACGCTGCCCTCCCAAATGCGTGCGCTGGTTAATATAGGTGCAGGTACATAATGGGTGTTAAAAATATCTTTAAAGAATCGTGTTGCTTGTTCAACCACCGCAGTAGAGGCCGGGTAAATATCATCTGGGACACTTTCTACGTAATGGTCTTGTTTTGGGTTATGGTAGGTTTCTCCGTTATTTTGCAAGTTGCTCCAGAAATTGATATTGAGATAATCGCAATATATTGTCAGGGCAGCAGGGCGCTCGTACTTGTCGTTACCGATACGCTCTAGCTTTTCTTCAACGGCACTGGAAGGGTGGGTCGTACGCTCTTGATACATAAGCGCGGCAGCCAGTTCTTCATTAACAGCATAAAAGGGATAGACAGAACCTGTTGGTAGATCAGCAAAGTTTGGACCAAACTCAACCGCAGGTCGGCCAGTTGTGCCGCGACCCCACCACGCAGAGTCATAGTAGAGGTTGATTTTGAGCAGGGGCTGGTTGCTCGCAGATTGTAGTGTATTCCACAGTAATTCTGAGCGGTCTTGCTCTAAGCGGTTAATCACATTTGACCGAACAAATAATTTTTCCAAAGCAAGTCTTGGTAGGCCCAAGATGACTTTTTCTGCTTTAATTTGACCTTTGTGCACTTTACCGTGCGCATCAGTATGCGCATAATGCAGCGAGTATAGGCCCGATTCCTCAGAAAAATCGATTTCTTCAATGGCTGTTTGCAAGTGAATGTTATCCGTGCCCACTTCTTCAACTAATTTGTTTGGTAGCGTACTAAAGCCATCTTTGAATGTTTTGAATTTAACGCCAGCGGGAAAGTCTTCCAATAGCTGATAGGCCACACCCGCATTCATTTGTGATAAAAATGTACCGTTAAAGCCTAATACACGATACAGCATGGATATGCACTCTTGAGAGTAGCCCATATCCGTGTATAGGTCCCAAAGTGTCCACTCGTTTAAGCCTTGCCCTTTCCATTGACACTCAAGTCTAAAGTCTTGCCAAAATTGCGGTCCACGGACTTTGGGCCTTTGCTGAAATTGTGGGTTAGCTTCCAAAATACGGTTAAAGACCACATTGACGATATCTTTCGGGTTAACGCCTTGCTCTGACTGATCTAAGTTATATAAGTGAGACCATATAGCGTAATCATCTTGCTGTGCGTCTTCAACGCTAAAGCTTTCCCCCCTGAAAAACAAACGGTTGTTGCCACCGCTGTTCATAGGAAAAGGGACAATATCGTCTTGTAAGTTAAGCTTCAAAAACAGCGCCATTAAATCATCCATGCCATCAAACAAAAAGCGCATGCCACCTTGCTCTTCTTTGACAGTGATCGTTTTGGGCGTTTCTGAGCGCAAGTTCTTAAACTCAATCAAATCTGAATCTAAACGCCCACCCGTTCTATCTGAACGCTCAAAAATGGCAAGATCCTGACAGTTTGCTTCTTGTTGTAATCTCCAAGCGCTGTATAAACCGGACATACCAGCGCCGACAATGGCTACTTTTACTTGAGAAGGAAGGGGCTTATCCGTTATTTCTTTTCCAAATGCGTAATGTGTCATCGTTTTTCCTTAGCCTTGATGGTTAAGTCTACTTTGACAGACGACTACTCCTATAAAACCACTACTGCGACTGTGCTGCAAAGCAGATGATTAAATCTGCAGTATTGTTAAAAGTTATTATCTCATTTCTGGCTTTACAGGTATTTGCATCGCAAATGTAGCGCCAGTAAACATCTCAATAAATGTAGCACATAGGTTAATTTATTTGCGGCATAATGTTTAGAAAGGAGAATTTCTGCAATGGTGAGTGTTTTGTACAGAATAATATTGAAAAGAACGTATATCGTCGCTTGAGAGTGATTGTGAGTTAAGGCAAACTACATTTAAAACATGTGGTTATATTTAAAATGATTGCTTTATGTGAATCATTAAGGTGTTAATTGATGCGCTTCAGGCTTGAAAATAAGGAGGTCGATCTTACTCGAGGCAAGGTACGTTTTCTGGATGTTGAGCCAGTTCAAACCTTTGAAATAAGAGCGAAAACGCTTCAGGTTATGGAAGTGTTGGTACAAAATCGAGAAAGAGTCGTCACGAAGCAAGAGTTGTTGGACAGTGTTTGGAGTGATTTGGTTGTACAAGAGCAAGTGTTAGTACAATCAATCAAAGAGGTGCGTGATTTATTGGGGGCAGAGACGATAAAAACGTTTCCCAAGTTAGGGTATCGTTGGATTGCCGCCATAGAAATCATGGATACTTCGCCAAGGCAGATGAGCCTACTGAAGTCGAATCGTTTTTCCATAGGCTTAATACTATGTAGCGCATTGCTCTGTGCAGTTTACTTTATCTTTATTAACTCCGTGGCTTCACAACTCCCTAAGGTGGCATTTTTACCTGTAGAAAATGCGATGCCGGATGAGATCCATGATTGGGTACCCATTCAAGGAATGGACCACTTATCTCGAACACTCAGTCAACAAAGTAAGTTACAGGTCAGTGCGGTTGACGATGTATTGTTAGCGATTGATCGCATTAATAAAGTGAGTCTTGGGCCTCAATATTTTTTTCAATTGCAGCAAAGGTTGGATGCGCAGCTAATCGTACAGACGCGTTTAACAGGCTACCCTCAAGATTTACAGCTTCACTATACCCTTCATTCCCAGTTGGGTCCTCAACAAGGTGTCATATTGGCACCCAATATAGATAACGCTTTTAATGAACTGGTTGATATTTTGACACAAAAGTTTGGCCAATCAGCTCAACTCTCAACCAACCAATACCACAGTGCATTTAGCAATCAAGCCTTTGCAAAAGGTGTGAATGCATACCTACAAAGAGACTATGAAGCCGCAATTACACTCTTTCGCAGTGCGCTGGTTGAACAGCCCGATATGTTAGCGGCAAGGCGATACTTAGCGGGCAGCCTTGCCAATACTTATGACTTTAAGCAAGCAATCAGTTTGCTCAAGGGAAGCCTAAAGATTGCAGATACTTCACAAAGCCAAAAAGAACATTTGCGTGCTAATTTGATGATTGGTTATTTACTCATCAATTGGCCCCAAGGTAGTGACAGACAAAAAGAGTTGGATACAGCAGAGCAGTTCATAGCAAGGGCTAAAAGTTTAGCGCAATCCAGCCAAGATAAGCTGTTTATTGCGTACTCTTATGAAGAACTCGGAAAAATAAAGCGTTTGCAAGGCCATTATAGCGAGGCGACCAGGTGGTTATTGGCTGCACTCGAGTACCACCAGAGCTTTCGCGGTCGGTATGGTCAAACTGCGGCGCTGATAGAATTGGCACGTATTGCGATTGCGCAAAAAGAACTAGAAGAAGCTAAGCGTTATTTTACCCAAGCAAAGCAAATCGCCGATGACAGCAAAGCCCATCCAAATCAGATTTGGGTGCTGTTAGCACAGGCTGATATGTACAGAGATTTAAATGAGCAAACTCTGGCGTCAGAGCTTGCTCAACAAGCCCTTGAAATCGCATATCGAGCCGACAGCCCGCAGCTCATTGCAAGGGTAGAGGCATGGTTTGCACACGTGCCCATTCACACCGTTAATTAAAGGCTACAATAATCAGCTTGTTTGGGTTGCCAGTCCGGTACGGTATCTTGCTGCGCGATTTTGTTTTTACGCAGCTGCTCGACAGACTGAGTAACGTCGCGCGGCGAGATCACTTCATCTTTGATAAAATAAACCCAATCGACATCGTGATGGTATTGGCGCATTAGGTTAGACTGCACGAGCTTATTGGGGTCAAACCACTGATTGAAGTTTATGGACATTGGCACTTCAGGGTAAACATCAGCGCCATGTGTCGCAAAAAGGTGGCCATTTACGTAGTATTTTAAAGTGTTATTTGCAACTTGAAGTACTAATGTGTTCCACCCTTGCAGCGATTCTATGTGGTAGTCATAAGCATTCACCTTGGTCCAAGGCGTCAATTGAAAGGTTTCCCAAGATGTGGCAAATAAAGCTAGGCGCTCAGTACCCCAGCCGCCATTTGGCAAATACTCAAAATCCATTTCACTGTAATTTTTATCCATCGGGGCCTGTAAGGGACTAATGGCATAAAATGTTTGAATGACCGCATCGCCATCTGGGCCATATTGTGGTGCATCATTGAAATATACTCTGGCTGCATAGGTTCCTTCACGGTATTTCCGTTTATGACATATTTGCGTATGTCGAGTATTTTCAGCTGTACCATCGGTTTTGGCAGTAATACGCATCACGGTATTATTTGAATCTATTGGGTCGGGGTGAAAGCTGATCCCTTCTTTCCACCAGATTGCATTTTTAATCCCTGGGTGACCTGTTTCATGACGAAATTGCCAGCCATTTTGTTGTGCCTCTGAAAATTGTCGATAACTAAAGTCATCAAACATCACTGCGTGTGTCTTTGCGTTTGCAAATGGGGCAGTTGCACAAAACCCGATCATACCTGCTGTCATGAGTCCTAGTTGTGTTTTTATTAGTAGCTTGTTGATTAGCATGGGTGCTTACTCCTATGAATTGCTCGGCAGTTAGCTTGAATAAGGAGCAAGGGAGAAGCTAATTAAACTTGCTTAAATAAGGTAATTGGCAGGGTTAAAAAAAATTAAATCAATGATATACATAGTTAAATTTAAAAAATGAGCCATTGCTTATCCATAAGCAGGCTCATTGGGCTAGTAATTTTTCATGTTAGTTTAACGGTTGCACTTCGACTTCTTGGCCGTCCGTAAGTCGCTCTGCACCGCGCACTGCAATTCTGTCACCTACCTTTAAGGCATTGATATCTGCTGGTGTAATGGCGACCAGTCTACCTTCACCTTTTCCAACTTCAACGGGGATTTGAGTGACGGTGTTATCCGCGCTTACTTTGACGATGTGCACGCCTTGCTTACGAATGATCAAAGCATCCCTATTGATGAGCATTTTAGCCTGCTGTGATTGCAGGGGTACTGTTACGTCTACCAGTTGACCGACCGCAAAAGTACGTTTGGTATAGGTACCTAGCTTTGCTCGCACTTCTACCGTCTGAGAACGAGGGTCGGTAGCTGGGATCACTGCTGTGACCATTGCTTGTGCCCTTAATGGGGTATCTAAATCCCCTGTCTGAATTGGCAGCGCTAAACCAGGCTTAACATAATGTAGATATTTAACTGGAACGTATAAACGGGCTTCTAAATTATCGATGTCAACAAAGTTCAGCAGTTCATCGGCACGACTGACCTCTCTACCTGCGCGCTTAAAGCGTTCACTCACGACACCTGAAAATGGTGCGCGAACCGTGGCGCGCTCTAATTGATCAGCAATCATCTTTAGCTCGATTTTTGCCAACTCGATATCCGAAAGCGCGAGATCATGTTGATTTTGTACACTGTCTACTTGCGCCGCCGCTGCGCTATTGGACTTAGCCAAACGTTTCAAGCGATTTAATTCCTGTTTATGAAACTTCAGATTCACTTGAGCACGATTAAGCATTTCTTTTTGTCGAGCTTGATCAAGCTCTAAGGGCAAAGTGTCCATTTTAACCAGAATGTCTCCTTCGCTGACATGTTGCCCTGGTTCTGCGACATACAGAACGCGGCCTGAGATACCGGCTGTAAGGATGACATCTTTTTTACCAAAGAGTGTCCCGTTGACTGCCAAAGAGCTTGTCAAAGGTGCTTGGGTGACAGGCTCCACGGTCACTGGGAGAGCAGCGTGGCTATTGAAGCTATAGATTGCAGTGCTGCATGCCAATGCGAGTGAAAAAAGTTTGACGGTAAAAAGTGAATTTTGCATTGGAATTTCCTTACTGATTCGACACTAAATTAAGTTTAGGCTGGGGTTCAGGTTGCTGATTAGAGCTAGGGTTTTTAGCTTTGCCCAATTGCAGCAGGCTTGGCATGAGAATGAGAGTGAACAGCGCACTAATCGCCATACCACCAACGATAACCGTTGCCAAACCACGATAAATTTCTGAACCCACACCCGGTACTAACGTTAACGGCAACATGCCAAACAAGCTTGTTAATGTGCTGAGATATACTGGCCTTGCACGCATTAATACGGCTTGGCGAACAGCTTCTTGCCTGATTAGGCCATTTGCTTCGGCTACGCGTGTTTGATCAACAAGCAAGATGGCATTGTTGACGACAAGCCCCAACAGAATGATAAAGCCAATCATGGTCAATAAATCTAAAGACTGAAATGTAAACAAATTCAGAACATACAGGGCGATTACCCCGCCAGCCGCAGCCATAGGCATCACCATGAGGACTAATAAACTGTCTTTTGCCGATTTAAACAGGGCGCTCATAAGCAGGAACAAAATGAATAAAGCGAGTACAAAATTGAGTGTCATTTCTTGAATTGCAGAATTGAGCTTTTGCGCATTACCCGCCAGAATGACACCGGCATTACTGGGTAAGGTCTCTTTGACTTTAGGGAGTACTTGCGAAACCAAAATCTGCTGTGCTTGCTCGAGCGTCATATTTGCTGGTGGTGTAACAACCACACTCACCGTGCGACGACCATTGACGCGGCGCAATTGGCTAGGGCCAACAGTACGCTCCACCCGAGCCAGTTCCCCGACTGTTTGAACGCCTGAGTCCGGTGTAACTATAGGCAGAGCTTTTAATTCCTCCGGCGAGTCCCATGAGGTGGCTCGCAATATGACATTCATACGATCGTTGCCGTTAAAATACTCATTGATAAACAAGCCACCAGTAAACGCCTGCATTGCTTGTGATACATCTTGTCGCGTGAGACCCGCTTGCGTAATGCGTCTATCATTAGGATGAAGTCTAAGTTCAGGCTCTGCCATATCCAGTCGTGGTTGTGGTTGCGCTGTTGCTTCTGGCATCGCCTCTTTGACTGCTGCAAGTGCCGTTTGAGCGCCGATTATGAGGTCATCCATATTGGGGCCAGTCAGGTCGATATTGATATTGCGGCCATCCCCACCGTTGGATACTTGGATCATCGAGCCCCTGAATAAGAATACTTGTGTGTCAGGTAAATCAACCAGTATCTCTTCTCTGGTGACTTTCATTAACTCTTCTACTCTTTGCGGATCTGCCGAGTAGATAAAGCCACCTGCGTTTGAGCCAAATACGAATTGATTAAAGCTCTTAATCCCGGGCTGTTTTTCCCCGGTGTAATAGGGCATTAATCGTGCTTTAACGCGTTTAAGCAGCTCTTCTTCCATGTAAGTGATGTTTGCACCAGGTGGTGTGACAAGAGAGAAAAAGAAACCGTCAGTGGGCGCCTGTGGCATAAAGTCGGTCTTTGGCAACATAGTCACCGTGATGAATAAAGAGCCACCAATGAGACCTGCAATCCATGAAACTTGTTTTGTTCGAGTATTTGTTAGTTTCATGATTAAGCCAGTCAGCTTATGCCAATACTGCTTATAAGGGTCTTGCTTTACTTTACTATCAGGTAAATAACGGTTTGCGATAGGGATGATGGTGAGCGCACTGATCAAAGAAGCGATAACGGCAATCGATAAAGTTAAGGCTAAATCAGAAAATAACTGACCTTCAATGCCTGCCATAAACATGATTGGCAAAAAGATAGCCACGCTGGTGGCAGTCGATGCAAAGAGCGCTCCAGCAACTTGTGTTGCCCCCCTGAGTGCTGCTTTGGCGTTGTCCATGCCCTCCGTTTTTAACCGAGCGATGTTTTCTTGTACTATGATGGCGGCATCCAATACGAGCCCAACTGCAAAGGCGAGACCTGCCAAGGAAATAACATTAATACTGCGGTCAAAAATATTCAGTGCTAAGAAGGCGACCATTAGTGAAACGGGTATTGTTGCGGCGATAACCAGAGTGGTTCGAAGTCCTCTGAAAAATAGCCACAGGATGATACAAGACAGCAGTACACCCAAGCCTAAGTTACTCTTTACTAATAACAGTGCATTACGGATATGCACCGACGCGTCGAAACTTAGCTCGATCGACAATCCGGCTTCTTTGAGCGGGCCTGCGTTTAACTCTTTAATCGCAATGTTGATATTGTCCAGTAGTGCAACGGTATTGGCGTCGTTAATCCTTGCGACACGTATATAATAAGCTGGCTGCCCGTTTCGCCCACTCATTGCAAGTCGGTCAGAAAAGGTTTCTTCAACGGTGGCAATGTCGCCCAAATAAATGGGCCTTTCGTTAGAGTAGCCAATACGCATCTGAAGCATGTCTTGCAAGTCATATTGGCCTGTAAAGCGAACGGTATATTGTCGGCGACCAACGTTTGCAAGCCCCGCGGAAGTATCACGAGATGCTTGTAAAGTGCGACGTATTTGGTTAAGGCTAATGCCCAGTGCAGCAGCTTTATGTGGGTCAAAGGTAATACGTAATTCTCTTGAGCGTTCACTGGCTAGATCAACGCGAGAAATACCGGGTATCTGGGCTAAGCGAGGCTCGATGATTTCTTCGATACTTTTTTGATATTTGGCCATATCAAAGCTGAGGCCCTCATCGCCCGCATCAAGGGGCAAAACAAGTAACGTGGCAGCTTGACCTGCAGAGCCACCAAAGTTGCCACCGGCAGAGACGACAGGGTCAATGGCATCAAGAGGGAGTGGTGGGGCTTGATTTAAATTGGTCAGTACATCCAGCATGGCTTGTTGCATATCAGTGCCGATGGCAAAAGTCAGCGTAATAAAGCCATTGCCACGGTTAATCGTGGTATCAACCTGCAGTGCACCTGGCGTATTTTTTACGGCGTTTTCTAAGGGCTCAAGGATCACAGACTCCACTTCTTCAGGGGCGGCTTGCCTCCAACCGGAAAAAATAGTGATTTGTGGTTGTTCAATATCGGGAGTGAGCTGAATAGGGAGCTTAAAAATACTGATTAATCCAAACACCATAACCAAAACCAGTAGCACAATAACACTGGCCGGATTTTTTAATGAATTGCGCGTTAAATTCATGACAACTTCCAAGTTTAACAGTACTTATTGCAGTGTAACGATTAGGCAAAAAACTGCTAGCACCAAAAATTAACGGATAACTCGAAATCACGATAAATGGTCACTTTTTCAGGTTCATTTGCACTGCCGTAATAACTTGTAACGATTTTGCAGATTTTGAAATATTACCGTATCATTTGCTGGCGAAAAATTAATCGCAAATTAGAGCGGTTTTAGCCTTTTCTAACCTTGTCTCCATATTAGAAAATTTATATTGAATGATACTTTGGCCAAAATGACCACTAATTCTTCAGCCTAGCGTTTTAGCTGGATGATTAATAATTTCATAATGCTGACATCAATCGGACATTAAATTGACGCGTATTTGATATAGGTTAAAAATGCTAGGATCTCTTAAAGTTTAACTGTATATGGTCTATTTGCTGGATTAGAATCCGAGCAGAAAAATGGAAATATCATCCTGAAACTATGAACAATTCGCTTTATTACGTAGGCTTTTTTAACGGTAATGAGTGAGGCGTAACGGATGAGCTTGTTTACGGACAAACGACATAGCACCTGAAATATGAAGTTTAATAGAAAGGAGTATCGAAATGTTTGTCGCCTTAAAATGGGATCATCAAATAGGTGCCCATTTTGTATCTTGGATTGTAGTTGAGTGCTCGGCAATAAGAGATAAATTTGGTTTGCCGCAGGCGCTACCGCCTCGTAGAGACGTTGCATATTTTGTTGACCCCCAGACTGCAGAACGAGACGCAAAGGCATTTGCTGATCATAAAAATGGCGTTGCGAGTGTATCTTGTGAGCAGGATTATTCCCCTTATTTATCTGATCATCACGGTTTTGTGCACTATCAGTGGGACCATACGTATCTCGAAGAGCTGGTAAAACATGCTGTTCTTTATTGGGAAGATGGTCACCATATTGAAGCACAACCAGTTCGCAACGACGTTGCTTATTTCGTTTGTCCCGAAGACTCTGAATCAGACAGCCGATTTTTTGCACAGTACAAGCTCTTGATTGATGGTCAATATATGTTGTGTAGCGCATAACGACATGACAATGCATGAGGGTCTTTTCGAGACCCTCATCTTTGTTATTGTGAGGCGGTTACATCAGCGTTAGAGAAGGTCGGAAAGTTAGCTGGCTTAAACCTGTTTAGGTTGTGTAAAAAGCGGCTATCTTTAACTGGCAATGTCGCAGAGCCGTAATCATATTGATTGAGCTTAGTTCTAAGCGTTTGATTACTGACACCATCCCCTTGCATGGTGTACCAGCTTATTATATTTGGTGTCACAAAGCGGTTATAATGGTTTTCGGCGACTTCATTTGATTTTGCGAATCTAAATGCGTGAGTGAGTATGCCATCTTTATGGTAAACAATCTTTAAATGGCCATTCTCAAAAGGCAGCTCATTGGCTGGCTTTGTAAAAAGATCACCGTGTGCGCTGTAGCTTCCATGTGTCACGATGCCATCTTTGGTCCAAACTGCGGCATATTCCCAGTCATGTCTGTGCCCCCCACCAAAATAAGGAAAAACTTGGTCTTTTTTAAAATACATAGCGTAAAAGTGGCCACAGTAGATGCCAGTTTCTGTATTTTTACAGGCGTAGCGGTGCACTGTATTTGAAGTATTTAAAAATTGGCTGTCTCGACAACTCCCGCCTAATGATCCTGTCGTTTTTAGACCTGAGTTTTGAACGCCTGTGCGGCTTATCCCTGCACTGGGCAAACATCCATCAGTATCAAAATCAAATACTGGCTCCGTGTCATTTATCACATAACTTGGCGGTAGTGCCTCATCGAGCGCGGCAAAATCATTTGCAATTGCTAAGGTACTTAAAAGAGTGAAGGGTAAAACAATATAGGGAAATGCGTTTGTATTTCTCATAATATTCCTTGTTGTCACAATGGATAGACATATCAGCGACGTGTGAAGCACGTATTTATGATCACTTACATACAGCTGAAATGACTTACGTTAAAGAAATACTATGACATATTTGTATTTAAATTGTTAAATTTAAGTTTTTTGCTCTAGCTGTATTTTATTTAAAAAATCTTGCTTTACAATTTCTAGAGCTTGTAGCACATCTTTGGGGGCAACTTCATTTTGTTCCAGTAGCATAATCAAATCTACCGCGAGCTTAACATGCTGCGGCGCATCATCGAGAGGGGACGTTTTTTTATTCATCATTAAATTGCTTTTTTTTGGCTACTTGCTTTATCGCGACCTCAATGGCGACGTCAACACGTTCTTCCATTTGTTGGCGCTCAGATTGTGGTAAATAAAACTCCATATCCACATCATAGCGAATATACCGAGCTGGTAGTTGATTGAGGACGGTACAGCAAAAATCTGCCATTACATTTTCGTCGTACATCTCATGTAACTTTCGCTCTACAATTTTTTCGAGCATAACTTTCTCATAGTAGTTATGCAAATCATCATGTAGTTTCATGGCGTTATCTCTCACAGTGGGTCTTTTAAGTTTACAACATAAAGTCTGGGTGTGCGACTTACTATCTAAGCAAAATCATCATCTCATGGAGTGCTAAGCACGGTTGATATTTTAGATCACTTTAATAAATTGGAACGCAGTAGAGCCCTAAAAAGCTGTGTATGTACGTCTACCAAAGATGCTAAATCTCTTTGATAACCGCCACCTAATGCGCACATCAAAGGAATATGTTGTTGCTGGCAAAATGAGAGAATGAGCTCCTCACGAAGAAACACCCCTTCCAAAGAAATGGCAAAATTCCCCAGCTCATCTTGAACATATATATCAGCCCCTGCGTTGTAGAGAATAATATCGGGATTGTGCAAGCGTGTGCACAGCGATAAGGCTTGTTCTAATGTATCTAGGTATTGACTATCTCGCGTGCCCTTCGGTAAGGCAAAGTCGTAATCTGATTGCTCTTTTAGCCGAGGGAAATTTTGTTCGCAATGCAGTGAACAAGTAATGATATCAGAACGACCTTTCAAAATGGCGGCAGTACCATCACCTTGATGCACATCGCAGTCTAGGATTAGTATGGTTTCTGCTTTGCCTTTATCAATCAGGTCGCAAGCGGCGATAGCTAAATCGTTAAAGATACAAAAACCGGTGGCTTTGTCTGCATAGGCATGGTGATAACCGCCAGACAAGTTTGCCGCAAAGCCTTGCTCAAGTGCTTGGTGGGCAGCGTGGATACTCGCGCCAACTGAGAGTAGGGTACGTTCTACGAGGTTTTCGGACCAAGGAAAACCCATCCGTTTGATGTCTGGAGCGCTCATGGTGCCTTGGCAAAATGAGTTAACATAATCGACGTGGTGACACAAATTGAGTTGTGCAGGTGTGGCTTTTTGATGGTTAATTAAAATATGCTCTGCCAACCCTAAGCGTTCAATTTGCTGCTTGAGCATCGCGTACTTCAAAATAGGAAATCGATGCCGTTCTGGAAGCGTGAGGTCACTATAGATAGGGTTGTAGTACAACATACTAGCGATTGCCTTGCTTTTCCAGAAGCTGGATTTTTTCCTCTGTTGCTGAAATAGCCTTGCGACAACGTCCTAATCGAGTATGCAAAGCGAGTATTTCAGCATTTAATTGTGCATTTTTTTCTGCATTCGCACCCTCTAATTGGGATTTTCGAATATCGATCATTTCTTGCAAGCGTCTTTCAAATTCATGATTTTGCGAAAGCTCTTGATACAGTTCATGGGATGATTGCATGATACGTTGTACAGCTTTGCGATAAACCTTGGCTTTTTTTGGGATATTAAGCTTGTTCTCTTTGGCCCATACAGGGGTAGACTTAAGCACCTTTATGATGGCTTGCATCTGCTCTCCAATTTGCTCCACGGCAAATTGATAAGCATGGCGGTTTTGTTCCGGTGGTAAGTTTTTCAATGCGACTTGTATTTCTTCCACATAGTCTACCAGCAGTAAGCTCTTGGTATGAAACAAGTGACTGTCGAATAAGCTTGGCTGGTTTTGAATATAGCGGTTTTTGTCGAACCACTTTGCATTGTCAAACTGCGTTGCTTGGTTAGCCAATTGGTCGAGCTTACTTTTGAGTCTAAGGAAAGCTTGATTCATGCAACATATGCCTCAAAAATGAGTTTGCCCGCCAAAAGAATGACCACAGTGTTGAAGATGGGTTTAATTAACTTACTACCAAACTTTATCGCTGAATGCGCACCAATCCAAGCCCCTAACATCAAAAAAGCACCCATTGTAATGCCTAACAAAAAGTTCACATGACCAAGTGCGACAAAAGTTATCAGCGAAATGAAGTTTGAAATAAAGTTCATTGAACGCGCTAAACCGCAATTGAGTAGTAGACTCATTTTGTAGAGTAAGCTGTTGGAGGCAGTCCAAAATGTACCAGTGCCGGGGCCTGCTAATCCATCAAAAAAACCGAGTGACAAGCCTTGCGCCCACTGTTTTACTTTCAGCATTTTGGTTTTCTCTGGGAGGGCGTGTTGTTCTGTTTTACTTAAGCTGCCAAACAGGCTGTATAGCGCCACCATAATAATAATGACCGGCAGTAATTTGTTCAAAAACTCAATACTAAGTTTGTCTACAAGCAAAGTCCCTAACAAAGCCCCAATGGCCGTTGCTAACATTGATGCCGCCCAAAACCTCGGGTTGAAAAGTTGCTTTTTATAATAGGTAAAACTGGCGGTTAATGATCCAAAACTAGCCGCCAGTTTATTGGTGCCTAGCGTAACGTGGGGAGGGAGGCCGGCAGTTAATAAGGCCGGTACCGTTAGCATGCCACCGCCACCTGCGACAGCATCTATAAAGCCCGCCGCTAAAGCGACTGCACATAAAAGTGCCCAAGTGAGAGGATCAAAAGCGAGTTCAAGCATTTATCAGTCTATTTGCCTTGCAAAGGGTGGCAGCGTGTCAAGCATGGCTTTACCGTAACGTTTCGTTATCAGACGCCTATCAAGTATCGTGATGCGACCAGAGTCAGTTTCTTTGCGCAGCAGTCTACCACAGCTTTGGACTAATTTCTTTGCTGCATCAGGCACTGTGATAGATAAAAATGGATTTCCGCCTTTTGATTGAATAAATTCGGCTTGTGCTTCTTCAACCGGTGAGGTTGGTACCGCAAATGGTATTTTTGTTATCACCAGGTTTTCGAGGTATTTCCCTGGCAGGTCTAGTCCTTCTGAAAGGCTTTGTGTACCAAATAAAATGCTGCCAGCACCTAAATCTACCGCAGCTTTATGACGAGTTAGTAACGCTTCGCGTGACATTTCCCCTTGTACCAAGATACTGAGCTTTTTCTTTCTAAGCGCGGTAACAACATGATCCATTTGCCAATAAGATGCAAATAACACCAAATTGGCTTTATTTTTATCAAGGTATTCAGGCAGCGCCTCAGCAAGAAAATCACTAAAAGTTTTATCCGTCGGCTCTACTTTTGTTTTAGGAATGTGCAAGGTTGCCTGAGTTGCATATGCAAATGGCGAATCCGCTTTGATAAATTTTACGCCGGGCTCATTGCTTAAGCCACTTTCTTTGGAGAAGTGATCAAAGCTGCCAAGTGCTGTGAGTGTGGCTGAGCACAAAACCGCGCCTGCGCATTCACGCCACAATTTATCTTTGAGATAAAAACCGACTTCAATGGGGCAATCACACAGCAAATGATCGTGATGGTGTTTGTATTCCATCCGTTTTATCCAGCGCGCATGAGGAGAGCTTTCTCCTTTGGCAGCGTAACTAAACCACAGCTTGTTTAATTGCTCTAAGCGATTTATGTACTGGCCGCTCTCGACAAGAAATGGGTCGGCTAAAAACGGTTGGACATCGCCATCTGAGACATCAGTTGTTAAGGCATCGTGCATCTTATTGATTGCTCTTAGTGCATCTAAGGTCGCATCTGCAATGTCTTTAGCCTGAGTTGTCAGTGACTCAGGTACTTCGCCGTGAGTGAATCGATAAGTATCGTCATCGTTATACTTAAAATCGGCTTGGTCTAAACTATCGCGTACGGATTTTAAAAACTTACTGGCATCATTTACGGCATCATTGAGTTTAAAATTTTGGCCAATGGCTTTTTGCGAAACAATGACGCCAGCCATTCGGCCGCTGAATTTTAGTAACTTTTCGAGCCACTCTATGGTGCCTTTTATTGTTGCTGCCGCGGAAGAGAAATCCCGTGTTATGTGAGGCAAGTGATGGGCTTCGTCAATGACATAGAAGGTGTCTTCGGGCTCCGGCAAAATTGTGCCTCCCCCTAATTCTAGGTCCGCGAGCAGCAGAGCGTGGTTAATGACCAACACGTCCATCTGTTGAATTTTTTGCCGAGCTAAATGAAATGGGCATAGATTGTGAGATTTCATTTGCCGTTGGCATGCATGCTTGTCACAGGCAATTAAATTCCACACTTTGTCGGGGATGGTGTCTTCCCAGCTGTCGCGATCTCCTGCCCACTGTTTGTTTTGATAGGCATTGGCAAGCTCTCTTAAGCACTTCTGTTCCATATCGGTTAACGGCGATGAAGTGGTTGGCACTAACGAGAGTTGTGTATCGTCTTCATTAATTGCAGCCATCAACTTTTGTACGCAAATGTATCTTTGTCGGCCTTTTACCAAATCAAACTTAAAATCGATCCCACTGTGTTCTTTAAAAAAAGGCAATTCCTTTTCTATGAGCTGCTCTTGCAAAGCCACCGTGGCAGTTGAGATAACGAGCTTTTTCTTTTTGGCGAGCGCCAAAGGCAGTGCGCCAAGACAGTACGCCAGTGATTTACCCGTGCCCGTACCTGCTTCGATAACACAAATACGCTGAGACTTATGATATTCACCGGCAAGTGTTTTGGCGATTTCTGCAACTAGATAGTTTTGGCTACTGCGCGGACGATAGTCTTCCAATTGCTTGGCGATGTTCTGATGGGCATGACGTACGGTTTTTTTCATTGAGTCTGACAACATGTGGATCGCCTAAGCAAAAAAGTATGGATATAATTACAGGGGTGTATTTTAGGCGGGGTTCACATTTGGCACAAGCAGTATATCAGGGCTTTGTTTTATCTAGACAGCAGGTGTCTCATCGAGGGCGGCTGCGATTATGTTATTGGCTGAAAACAGAGCAGGGCGTTATCAAGGCATTTGTTGAGCATGAGCGCAGTGTTTTTTTTATTAAAACAGCTGACACCGAGCAAGCAACCAAGATACTAGAAAAACTTGAAGGCGAGTATGAAATGACGCCTTTAGCTTTAAAACACTTTGATCAATCTCCTGTCACTGGTGTGTACTTTCCGCATTTGTCTAGCTTTTACCGAGCAAAAGAAGCACTCAATAAAGTACTGCCTATATATGAAGAAGATATTCG
This sequence comes from Pseudoalteromonas luteoviolacea, assembly GCF_001696455.1. Lineage (GTDB taxonomy): Bacteria > Pseudomonadota > Gammaproteobacteria > Enterobacterales > Alteromonadaceae > Pseudoalteromonas > Pseudoalteromonas luteoviolacea_C. Next base: position 210,000 of record NZ_MAUJ01000007.1, on the reverse strand, counting down.
CCATGCTGATCGCTACTTAATGGAGCGTTACATTAAAGGTGGGGTGTGGGTGATTGGAGAGGCATCTCAGCAGCAAGGTTACATAGAGTTGAACAACGCCAAACTCAAAGCCAACGACACATTTATGCCTCAGTTTAAGATGTTGTCTTTTGATATTGAGTGCAGTGGTGAAGGTATTTTGTTTTCTGTGGGGCTGGTCACAGGTGCAGAGCGACTCGTTATTATGATTGGCGAAGCACAGTCTTGTGATATGAATATCATCTGGGTTGAGGATGAAATTGCTTTGCTAACGACTTTGTGTGACGAAATAAATCGATTGAATCCGGATGTGCTAATCGGTTGGAATGTGATTGAGTTTGATTGCGTTGTGCTTCATGAGCGGGCACAGGCGCTTGGCGTCGCCCTTAATATCGGTAGAGATGGGGAAGCGATGTTGGTTTCCAGCGGTCATTTTACTCGTGTACTCATTCCTGGTCGTGTGGTTGTCGATGGTATTGACACCATGAAAAATGCGACCTACCACTTCGAAACATTTAAATTGAGTTTTATCGCGCAAGAGGTGCTTGGTCGCACCAAGCTGATTGGCCAAGATGACCGATTAGAGGAAATTGTGCGCCAGTTCCACGAAGACAAACTGTCACTAGCCAACTATAACTTGCAAGACTGCGTGCTAGTGTGGGATATCTTTTGCAAGCTGTCGTTGATGGAATTCGCTATTGCGCGAACTAAATTGACCGGGCTTGAGTTAGAGCGAATGGGGGGCTCAGTTGCTGCATTTACCAACCTTTATTTACCTTTATTGCACCGCAGTGGCTATATCGCCCCGAACCTTGGTGAGCATGGTTTAAATTTTGATAGTCCGGGTGGGTATGTAATGGACTCAAAACCAGGGCTTTATAAAAACGTGCTCGTGTTAGATTTTAAAAGCCTTTACCCTTCGATCATACGCTCATTTTGTATTGACCCTATGGGACTGATTGAAGGTGAGCATGCGCCGGTTACCGCCATTCCGGGGTTTAACAAAGGGAAGTTTTCTAGAGAGTTACACCACCTTCCTAAGTTGGTCGCACAACTAGCTGACGAGAGGCAGCTGGCCAAGCAACAAGGCGAGCAAATGTTGCAACAGGCAATCAAGATCATCATGAATAGCCTTTATGGGGTACTTGGATCTAAAGGGTGCCGTTTTTATGACCCGAGGTTATCGAGTTCAATTACGATGCGTGGTCATGAAATCATGCAAACCACGCGACGCTGGATAGAAGAGATGGGTTATGAGGTGATTTATGGCGATACGGATTCTACGTTTGTTCAAGTTGGAGAGCATTTTTCCGCATCGGAATGTAAGCAATTAGGCGTGGCCTTGATGCAGGATATTAATCGACGCTGGTCTGAGCTGATCCGTGCAGAGTATCAACTTGAGAGCTTTCTAGAAATCGAGTTTGAAACGCATTACAGCCCATTTTTTATGCCGACGATTCGAGGGCAAGAAACGGGGTCTAAAAAGCGCTATGTCGGACAAATAGAGAAAGCCGGATCACAAGCGCTGGTATTTAAAGGAATGGAAACGGTGCGCAGTGACTGGACTCAAATTGCCAAAGAGTATCAGCAGGCGGTGATACGTGCATTATTTGATGGAGACAATGTCGTTAAAGTCACCGAAGATTATATTAGTCAAATAACCTCAGGTCAGGTGGATGACAAGCTGATATACAAAAAAAGATTGGGCAAATCGTTAGAGTCGTATGTGAAGAATATCCCTCCTCATGTCAGGGCGGCCAAAGAGGCGACACAGCAAGGCAATATTTCAGGCTTAGGGAAGGGGAGTCAAATTGCTTACTTTATCAGTAACACTGGCCCTAAACTGTTCATTAATAAAGTGGCACACCTTGACTATACACATTATATAGAGAAGCAAATACTGCCCATATACAAAATGTTGCCTGAAATAGATGAAAATGCCATCAATTTGGCTGGACAACGTTCGTTGGACTTGTAAACCTCTGAAAGCGATTGTTTATCGCTTTGTAATATTCACGAGTGAACTGCTCAGCCCTTCGCCACTGTTCAAAGTGCCATTTGCCAGCATGTAAAGTTTCTTTGGGGCTTATGTAAAGGAAATATTTTAATTTGGTTTTGGTGTATAAAAGTTGAGCACTTAGACAAAAAGAAAAAATATTTTTTTTAACCTTGGTAGCTGTTGATTTCTTCAGCTTTAGTATCCTGTGCCTAAATAGTGAACTTGCCAACTGTGAAATTAATTAATTTATTTCTATATTTTGAAGTAAGTGTTTATTTACTTTTTAAACCCATTAATTAATAGGTTTTTCGTGTATAACTTGTGTTAGTAAGTGTTAACTGCATCAGGTTTGACGCTTAACATGCCTCCCGATTAGTATCCCTCGCGAATTTTCAAATCAGGCCATTAGAGCCAGATATAAAGACTTATAAAACTCAAGCTTACCAACTGTAGTAAGCCCAGGGAGAATCACATGTTGAACACTAAAGTTACTAAAGCTGTGCGTATTGCATTGGCATTTGGTGCAGCTTCTTCTGCTGCTGTCGCAAATGTAGCGATGGCAGAAGAAGGCGCGGAAAAAGTAGAACGTATTGAAATCACAGGCTCACGTATCAAGCGTGTAGATATGGAAGGCGCAAGCCCTGTAGAGGTTATCTCAACAGCTGAATTTGAGAGCCAAGGTCGTGTTTCAGTAGCAGAGGCGCTGCAAAGCGTTACTTCAAATAGCTTTGGTTCGGTTGCACCATCTTCTGGCAGCAGCGGGCAGTCACAAAGCACAGTGAGCTTGTTAGGTGCTGGTGCTGGCCGTACGTTGGTACTAGTAGACGGTAAACGTTTAGGTGGTTCTCCATCACTTAATACAGGTGGTGCAAACCTTAGCTCTATCCCGATGGCGGCAGTAGAGCGTATCGAAATTTTAAAAGATGGTGCATCTGCAATTTATGGTTCTGATGCAATAGCTGGTGTTATCAATGTAATCCTGAAAAAAGATTTTGAAGGTGCAGCATTCGATATCCAAGTTGGTCGTCCAGAGGCAGATGGTGGCGAGACGAAACAAATGTCTATGTCATTTGGTGTGAGCTCGGACAAAGGTAATATTACGTTTGTTTACGACCATCAAGAGCGCCGTGCAATCTTCGACCGCGATCGTTCATACACTTCTGCGACGATGGAAGACTCGAACAATGACGGTGTAATCTCAATTTACAACGAAACAACGGGCATTAGCTATTTCGGTGCAACGGTTCAAGGTAAAGATGGTAACTATTTGGCTTCACCAAAGTGTGATGAGCTATCTAAAAATGTACCTGGGTTTATTGGCAAGCTAGATCAAGGCAGCGCTTTAGGCGGCATTGGTAAAGGCGAAGTATGTGGCTATGCATTCGCTGATGTATCGGCAAACATGGCTTCAACAAAGCGCGATTCAATCATGACTAGCCTTACGTACGAACTAACCGATGATATCGAGTTGTATGCGCGCGGCATGTTTAGCCGTAATGACTCTTTTGGCCGTTACGCGCCGCCAGCAGCTGAGTGGGAAAACATGGCTGCTGACAACGAGCACAACCCAACTAATGACGTAGTAAATGGCCAATTCCGTTGGTACCAACTGGGCAATCGTGACGGTGAAGTGACAGATTATCAACAAGACCTACTAATTGGTCTTAAGGGTATGGCTGGTGACACGGCTGAGTGGGAAGTGTCTTACCATAAAGCAAGATTAGACTACCGCACGGCTGGTCGTTATTACCTAAGTTATGCAGGTCTTGCTTACAATGAACTAAACGAAATTGATATGGGGTCAGAGGAAGGTATCAACAACATGCGTGCAACAACGTATGCTGAGAACCAAAGTGAACTGGATCACTTCTTTGCAGGCCTAGGTTTTGAGTTTGGTGAATTGCCAGGCGGTATGATCAGCCACTATGTGGGTGGTGAGTATTTTGAAGAGATCTTATCTTCAAAGTATGATGCACAAAATGACGCAGGCTTAATCGGCGGTAATGCAGGTGGTTCTGGTCACGGTGAGCGTGATGTGTCTGCGTTGTTTTACGAAGTTGCACTTCCAGTCCTAGATAATCTTATTGTAAGCGCAGCATATCGTTACGATGATTACAGTGACTTTGGTAGCGTTGGTAACCCAAGCATTAAGGTCGAATACCGTCCAATGGATGACCTATTAGTACGTGGTTCATACTCTGAAGGTTTCCGTGCTCCGACGCTTAAAGAGCTATACGGTGCTGACTCTGAAGGTAGCCCAACGACAACGGACTATGTTGCATGTCGTAATCAGCTTGGCGCAAATGCAACGCAATCGCAAATTGCTCAAGCGTACGCGAAATGCCCAACGAGTTCATTCAAAGAAGTTAGACAGAGTAACCCTGATCTAGGCCCTGAAGAGTCTACATACATCAACTTAGGTGTCGTTTACTCTGGCCTTGAAGACGTTTCTATCAAAGTTGATTACTTTGAACTAGAAGTGGACAACGTAATTTCATTGATCACCATCCAAGATTTAGTTCACTTGGAAAATGGTAATCGTCTTGATGAAATTTATGCAAAGTTCCCTGATGTGAGCTTAAGCCGTGGTTCAAATGGTTCTATTGCTGGTAAATCTTATACTCAGTCTGCGAATGGTTCATTTATGTCACGCAAAGGCTTTGATATTGATTTGTCATACAAGCTAGACACACACTTTGGTGAGTTTAAGTTTAAGAGTGTAACGACTCTTCTAACAGAAGTTGGTGAAGATGTTTACTTCTCTGGCCCAACAAGCGATCAGAAAGGTGGACCACAACAACCTGATTGGCGTTCACAATTCACGGTTAATTACTCTTTAGATAATTTCTCATTGAACTGGACGACTGATATTATTTCAAATACTTATGAAAATGACGTTGTACAGGTTGATGCAAATGACAACCCTTACATTGTGTACACGGGTAACTTACCAACATATGTGACTCACAACCTGAACATGAAGTTCTACACTGAGACTTACGGTACGTTCACTTTAGGTGCGCGTAACTTATTTGACAAAGATGTACTATTTGATGAGAACGGTAAGTGGGTAGATGACGCTATGTACAACACCGGTCATATCGGAAGAGAGATCTTCGCTGGTTACAGCATCAGTTTCTAATTAAGCAATATAACTAACAAAAGCCCCGTATCGATACGGGGCTTTTTTTGTTACTTCGAAAATTATCCTTTCTAGTAGTTTTGGATTGCTCATCTTTGAGTCTCTTAATTCAAGATTATTAGCCCGTTACAAATATTCCTCACTATTGCGAAAAGCAGGTTTAATTAAAATTAGCCATTTTTGTTTCTTTTATGGGTAAAAGATCAAATTTATGTGTTGCTTGTTTTTTATATGTAAATGCAATCAGCCTGTCCGTCCTTGTTTTTACGTTATTTTATCCGATTTCATATGTTAACAATCAAATAACCTTGTCTGGTTCTATATCTTAGTGTTTTTAAGTTTATGTTTTTAAAGTGATTATGATTTGCATGTTTAATGTTTGTTAATTGGGTGCGGATTTTTGGGGTTAATTATTGCGTTTAGTGATCTAATTTGACATGGGTTTTGTTTTTGTAATTATTCTGGATATTCTGAGGATTTGAGCTAGCATAAAATAAATTAATTAAAAACAGAGGGTTAATGTTTTTTGTTTGTGCTTTATGTAACTATTTTTGTTGTTTTATGTATATTTTTGCAATGATGTATGAAATAAAATTGTTGACGCTTCGGGTTTGGATTGTTTAGTATTCCTGCACCATGTTGCTCTAAGTGCAACAATAAAGATTTGGTTTACACCAATTAAATAATTATAACCACGCAAATGTGGTCCTGGGAGATTCAAATGTTAAACAATCAAGTAACCAAGGCTGTGCGCTTAGCACTGGCTTTAGGTGCGGTATCAGCTTCAGCTGTTACCGTTGCAGAAGAAGCTGATACACAAGAAGTAGAGCGTATTGAGATCACAGGTTCTGCGATCAAGCGTACAGATCTTGAGGGTGCTTTACCTGTAGATGTTATCGATGCTACTGATATTGCAAAGTCGGGTGTAACATCTGTACCTGATTTAATCGCAAACATTCCATCAATGCAGGGCTTCACTGCCGCAGGTGAATCTGTAGGTGGTGGTGGTGGTGGTATCCAAACTGCTTCACTTCGTGATTTAGGCGCAGAATACACACTTGTACTTATCAACGGTCGCCGTATGGCTTCATCTGATTCTGGTTCAAGTATTGATATTAACTCAATTCCGCTTGCAGCTATCAAGCGCGTTGAAATTCTAAAAGATGGTGCTTCTGCATTATATGGCTCTGACGCAATCGCGGGTGTTGTAAACTTCATTCTTAAAGATGATGTTACAGACTTCACAATTACAGCGCGTCACGACAAGCCAAAAGATACTTCTAGCTCAAACTTCTCTTTCACGGGTGGCTTTGGTGATTTGGGCTCTGACGGTTTCAACATCATGGCAAGCGTCAGCTATGACCAACAAGATAACCTTCGCTCAGTCGACCGCGATTTTGCTAAAACAGGCTTTGTTGAATTTGACTACGAAGGCCAAAGGTTGATTGCTATCGCAGGTTCATCAAACGCGATCCCGGGTAATGCTTACGTTACTTATAATACGCGTGACGAAAATGGTAACCTTGTTTTCAATGAAGAAAGTGGTAAAAACGTTACTGCAACATATTCTTTAAACCCATATAAAGAAGCGAACGGCAGTTGTCACGCTACAAGTGCGCCTTCTGGGAACGCGTGTCAATTCGACTACACAAGCACGCTTGAAATCCAACCAGAAAGTGATCGCCTAAACGGTTTCTTACAAGGTACGTTTGCAATTAACGATGAGACAGAGGCATACGTCACAGCATCTGCTTCAAAGTTTGAAATGACGACTCGTATCGCACCTTACCCAACAGGTACCTTCTCACTAGATCCTGATTCAGCAGTAGTACAAGACAATGTGACTAAGTATTTGCCTGACAATGTAAAAGCAGATATGACGAAAGTTGCAGCGCGTTGGCGTGTACTTCCGGGCGGAAACCGTACTGATGAGTGGAGCACAACAACTAACCATATCGTAGCAGGTATACGCGGTGATTTCGGTGAGTGGAACTATGATTTCGCAATCACAAGTTCAGGTGCTGATCGTGAGCAAAACCGTATTACTGGTTACCCACTTCAAAAAGAATTCATCGAGTTAGTAACTTCTGGCGAAGTGGATATCTTTGCAGACCCTGCAAGTTTGACGGATGAACAAAACACTGCTGTTAGAAACACAATGTTCAGTGGCAACTGGGAAACAACAGAAACAGATTTATTTGCTGTAGATGGTAAAGTATCGGGTCCAATTGCAGAGCTTGATGCGGGTACTGTATACATTGCGGCCGGTTGGGATTATCGTAAATCAAGCTACTCACTAACGAATGGTAAAGGTCAGAATGACGAAGTGGTTCTCTTTGAATCAGCGGGTACTGAGTTTGACTTAGAGCGCGACAGCTACGGTGCATTCGTTGAAGTAGTAGTGCCAGTTCTTGAGAATTTAGAAGTCACAGGTTCACTACGTTACGATGAAATCGGTGAAATCACTGACTCGAAACGCACAGGCAATCAAACGGTTAACCAAAGCGCAGATGATACAACGTACAAGCTAAGTGTTTCTTACAGACCAACTGATGAGCTGCTACTACGCGCTTCGTATGGTACGGGCTTTAAAGCAGCAACAATGCGCCAGATTGCAGAACCTCGTGTAGAGTTTGGTGTAACGGCATCGTCTTACGTTTGTCCACAAGAGTTGAGACAAGAGATCGCGCAATTCTGTCATACAGATAAGCTTCAGTATGATGTTTACCGTCAAGGTAACGCTGACCTGAAACCAGAAACATCTAAGCAGTATACGTATGGTTTTGTATGGTCTGGCGACCAAGGTATCAGTGTTGGTATGGACTACTGGAACGTGAAGATGGAAAACCAAGTTGACCGTCTGACTCAAAACCAGATTTTCTTTAACCCGGTTACTTATGCAGAGTGGTTTACAACTAAGATAGATCCAGGTACTGGTAATACTGTTGTAGCTATCATCCAGGCGGCAGATAACGTTGGTGAATCAAGAAACTCAGGTATTGACTGGCACTTTGATTACACCACTGAATTCTCTTTCGGCACACTTAAGTCTCAGCTAATGGGTACTTATATGATAGAAAGTGAGAGGTTGCGTGTTGGTAGCGACAACATTTGGGATACTAGCCTAGGGCAAGTAGGTACAAATGAAGCAGTTACTTTCCGTAACATTGTAAACTTCAACAACACATTCACGCACGGTGATTTCACACACAGCTTAAACGTTAAAGCGCGCAGTGGTTACAGAGATGCACCGGCTAGCAATAGCTTCTATGTTGCTAAAGCAGATGACTGGGATGAAGGTGTTGATGGTAGTGAAATTCAGTTGAATATCCCAACGTACATTACCTTTGATTATCGTCTAGCATATGCTTGGGGTGACAACGCAAATATCGGTTTTGGTATCAAGAACTTATTTGATAAAAAGCCGCCGTTTACCCTTAACGCAGCAGCGGGTCACCAAGTGGGTTACGACCCTCGTTACTCAGATGCATACGGTCGTGCATTCTACTTACAAGCTGATTACACATTCTAATCTAGCCTAGGTTCAAGCTTTGAGGGGACATACTCAAAGCTTGGATTTATAAGTGTATTTTTGAATTCTTGGTAAGAAAAATTCGAAAATCATTATGAGTATGTAAGTATGGTACCTAATATTTGTACGTTAACGTTAGCTGCTGTAACACAGCATACTTTTTAAATTAAAGATTGTTCAAAAACCCCGCTATCGCGGGGTTTTTTTTTGTTTGTTTTGTTTCTTTTTTTTCAATTTTTTTATTTCCAATTTGTGTACAATGTTTTTTTTGTGTGTTCCTTGGCTTGTTTTTTGAGCGATCATATATTGCGAGTTTAATTCATATCATTTGTGTTTCAAACCCTGTCTAGTGCCAATCATGATTGATGGCTTCTCTGAAATAAAAACATTTTTAGTTTGTCTCGAAATATAAAAAAGATAATTTTTTCATTTGTTTTTAGCGGTTTTCGGCTTTTTTTGAACACTTGGCTGTTGGTTGGTTTTATTGGCGATAGTTCAGATCGCGCTCCAAGTGGCAAGTGCTTATCGTGCCTTAACGAGTAGATTTTAGGCATATAAATAAATCCATCCTGGATGAAAAATGCTCAGTTGATAGTTGCGCTTTTTGCAATTGTTTTGTGTTTCAGCTCTATTTCACAAACTTGCATGGGTATTTACTTTGTGGTTACTATACCCGCGCTGTTTCATATAGGGTACACATAAAAGCAACCTGCTTAACCTTATATTGAAGTAAAAAATAAAATAAAAGCTTTGCAAAAAGCTCCAGGGAGAAAACAAATGTTAAACAATAGAGTTTCAAAAGCGGTTCGCCTTGCGATCGCGTTTGGTGCTGCATCGTCAGCATCATTCGCTGGCCAAGTAATGGCGGCAGGCGAAGAAGGCGCTGATAAAGTAGAGCGCATCGAAGTAACTGGTTCACGTATCAAAAGAACAGACCTTGAAACGGCTGTTCCAGTAACATCTATCGGTAAAGCAGAGATCGGTGACACTGGTACTCTGAACATCCAAGACATCCTTTCTCGTTCACCAATTGCACTAGCGGGTTCTGACCAGACATCTTCTGCGTTCACGACTACAACTGTTGGTTTGAACACAACTGAACTTCGTGGTCTAGAAGAAGAGCGTACACTTATTCTTGTAAACGGTCGTCGTTTCGTATCTGGTATGATCCCATCAGCTGGTTACGCGGTTGACTTAAATGCAATCCCTGCTCGTCTTATCGAGCGTATTGACGTCCTTAAAAGTGCATCTTCAGCTATCTACGGTTCTGACGCTGTAGCTGGTGTTGTAAACATCATCCTACGTGATGACATCGAAGGTGTTGAAGTATCTGGTCAAACTGGTCTTACAGATCGTGGTGACCGTGAAAAGCACAGCTTAAACGTTACTTTAGGTAACACATGGGATTCAGGTAATGCTTGGATTTCAATGGGTTATGATACAGATAAAGGTATCAAGTCAGTAGATCGTTCTTTCTCAGCTCGTGATATCAGAGCAACTGACGATGGCATCGAAGTTTCAAACTCTAGCTACCCACCAGGCGCACGTATTAACGGCTATAACGGTGACGGTACACCTTACGAGACTGCTACTAACTCATTTAACCGTTCAGCATACCGCCAGCTAGCTACGCCTCTTGAGCGTAAATATATTTCTGGTAGCTTGAACATTGAAGTTTCTGACAATGTAACAGCTTTCGCAGAGTTCCAGTGGAACAATGCAGCAACTGACGGCTCAACAATTGAACCTGTACCAATGAACGTAACTTCTGATATCTGGAAAACAGATGTTGGTAGTCAAACGCTTGGTATGAGCATTGACTCTCCTCTAGTTCCTGATCTTCTACGTACTAACCTACGTAAAGATGGCATCGAAAACCTAAACGAAACACTATTCGTTCGTCGTCTAGCTGAATTCGGTCCTCGTGATACTAGCCTTGAGCGTGATACTACTCGTGTTGCAACAGGTTTCACTTGGGACTTGGATGGTAACTGGGCACTAGACACATACGCGACTTACGGTCAAACAACGCAAACACAGCAAAATGGCGGTCAAATGAACGTTGAGCGTGCACGTTTTGCTTTAGATGTTGAAGAAGTAGATGGCGTTATCCGTTGTAAAGATGAGCAAGCTCGTCTACAGGGTTGTGTACCTCTAAACCTATTCGGTGTTAATTCAGTATCACCAGAAGCGCTAGCGTATGTAACTTCTCCAGCTAAAGTTTACGGTAAAGTAGAACAGTCAGTTGTTTCATCAGTAATTTCAGGTGAATTACCACTTGAACTTGAAGGTGGTCTACTTGCAATGGCTGCTGGTGTTGAATACCGTTATGAAAAAGGTGTAGCGCAACCAGGTGACCTTGCACAGGTTGGTGCAGCATCTACAAACAAATCAGCTGCTACAGCTGGTAGCTTCTCTGCAACAGACGTATTCGTAGAGTTCAGCATGCCAGTACTAGAAAATGTACGTATTGACCTAGCTGCTCGTGCTTCTGATCACTCTGTAGTAGGTGATACATTCACTTACAACATCGGTGCTGAGTTCCGTGCAACTGATACATTAATGCTACGTACTTCATACGCAACTGCAGTACGTACACCTAACGTTGCTGATTTATACGGTGGCCGTGGTGAAACTTTTGCTTCAGTAACTGCACCTTGTGATGGTCTTAAAGCGGATGGCACTGGTCTAGAGAACGCAACTGTTGCTGCAAACTGTATGAAAGATCCAGCAGTTGCTGCTCGTATTCAAAAAGAAGGCATTTTTGAGTTATCATTATTTGAAATTCAAGGTGTTGGCGGTACTCTAGGTGGTTCTCCAGACGTTAAAGAAGAAACTGCTGATACATTCAGTATCGGTGCAGTTTGGCAGGCAACTGATGAGCTATCTTTCACAGTTGACTACTTTGACGTTAAGATTGAAGATGCAATTACTCAGCTATCAAGAACAACAGTTATCACACGTTGTTACGAAAGCACTGATTTCACAGTAGGTTGTAACGGTTCATACGTTCGTAACCCAAGTACTGGTGCTCTAACTGAGGTTCACACTTCTTCAACTAACGAAAATACAATCGAAGTTTCAGGTGTCGACTTAGAAGTTGATTACCGTATCGATACTGATTACGGTACGTTTGGTTCACAGCTAATCTACACGTACACTGAAGAGTGGAAAACTACGAGTCAAAATACTGGCGCATCTGAAGAGAATGTTGGTGAAGTTGAAACTCCTAAGCACCGTTTCAACCTTAACCTAACTTACGGTTACGAAGATATCAATGCACGTTGGAGAGCGCGCTACTGGGATTCTGTAGTTGATACTAATCAAACTCAACGTCTACCAGATGCTTACCACAACATTGACTCTGTGATGTATCACGATGCTTCAATCGGTTACAGCCTGTTTGACGATACTAAATTCACTTTCGGTATCAACAACGTATTTGATAAGAAGCCACCTCTACTTCCTCGTGGTGTAAGTGCAATGACAACTGCAAATACAAACTCACGTGCGTATGACATTGCAGGCCGTGCTTACTTCTTGAACTTTGAAACTAAGTTCTAATTGTAAGACATAAGTCTTTAGAAAATTCAAAACCGGACGTCAGTCCGGTTTTTTCGTTTATGCTACAGGCTACGCTGTTGAGTTACATCAAAGTGATGAGCAAGGGTTTTTATTATTGAGGGGTAAGTAGAAAAAGCTAAAAGGCCTTTATAAGCTACGTTAACTATTCATGTGTATTTATAAGTAACCAAAGACATGTAAGGGTTTTAATATACTTTACTTGCCTTATCATAAGATTGTTTAGGTTTTAATAAGGTGTGTTTTTTGCTGTTTCGATTGCTGTTTTAGAGCTGATTGTTTTTAATGAAATATACAAGCAGCTCAATATAGCATGATAAATGATATTATTACTTTTCCATGTAACTAGATTAACCAATTAAGTTACTCATCGGTTTTGTGGAGAGTAAAGTTTTTCATTTAATATCAACCACTTTACTTGCTTTTTTGAACTGGATTTTATATCCCTGCCAACTCGGCAATTCCCAACGTTTAGGTGCGTCTTTTCTTGCGCCCGATATATACTCAATGATAATGCGTTTAGATAAAAAATTATAACTCACAGATAGCTCGAGTTCCGGGAGAATAACTTTGATAGGGTGCTTTTCAATAAAGGGGGTTAATATCCAGTCTTCGACTTGTTGAAAGTGTAAGTCGACTTCTTCGATTAACTCTAAATCCTCGGCTTCATTAATACCCAATTGCTTTAGTCGGCTGTGAATATATTGATTAACCGTCGGTAAGTTATTGTCGATTTTTTCATATTGATAATAGAGATTATGTTCCTTAAAACTGCGGGTTAGTGTGTCGTATAAACCGGGGAATAAATCGCCGGACTCAATAAGCATGACACACGCATCGATCAGGTTGTCACCCTCTGCAATCATCGTTTGTTTAGAAATAGTGACACCTGCATACTGAAGGTCTGCTTCAATTTGTATGCCTCGTTCATCTATATATGCGTGTTTGAGTATGGGGGTTGCTAGCCCCAAACTCGCCACAGATTTTAAAGGCATTGGCGCAGCTATGGTTGCCATGGTCATTGCTTGCTTAGTGCCTTTTCCGGCTAAAGCAAAGGTGTCTAATACTAACATGGCATCAGTGCCTTCGGTGACTCTGGAGGTATTCGATGGCGAGACTTCAATGTCTCCATTCCCGAAGCCTCCACGGCGGTTTTGTCTTTTGACAAACACCCACTCAGGTTTTATGGCGGCTATGGCACTGATCAGCGCTGCTCTATCGTAACTGGCAGCGTGCTCTAAATCAGGAAGAGAGAAGGCCTCGCGCAATTGATTGCTAAATTGTTTGGCTTCGTTTATTGCCTCTGATTCTATTTGCAATAGGCCATCCAATTTGCCTCGGAGCAGTGCGATGACGAGTTCGACATCACAGCAGTTCGGTAAGAGCGTATTAAGTTGATCGAGTTGTTCAAGGTTGTTTGGCAGTTGATAAACGCGCGCAGGCACTGATATGACGGCAATAACATCAATCGCAGCCTGTTTAAGTGCGCCTGAAGGCATTTGAGCAATAATATGGCCTAACTCTGCGTCAACGGGTAAAGGGTAAAGTAAATTGCCAAGCGTCGTGGCGGTTTGCTGTGTATCTAGAGCGCCAATGCGGGTGAGTATTTTCAAGGCTCGAGCTTTAGAAGCATCTGGGAGCGCGTCTATAAAGTCGAGAGAATCGACACCTTGCGATGCGCATCCAGCGGCTAAAACCAGCTCAGTAAGTGCCTCACGCTGTATTTCCGGTGGTGTGCGCTCAATAAGTGGTGCGTATTGACCGTAGAGTCTAATGCAGACTCCAGCTTGTGTACGACCAGCTCTCCCTAAACGTTGTTTGGCTGAATCTCGACCTATGGCATCTAATCCCAGAACTGTTTTGCCATTTCTAAGGTGTGTGCGTCTTTCTAGGCCTGAGTCCACTACGCAGGTCACATTGGGGATGGTTAAGGATGTTTCTGCAACATTGGTCGCCAATATGATTCGCTGCTGCTGTTGCTGAGCAAGCGCCAATTGCTGTTGTGATTTACTGCATCCACTGTAAAGCGTGACGACCAAAGCTTCCAGTGATTTTAGCGCTGATTGACAAGCCAAAATCTCCCCTTTACCAGGTAAAAAAACGAGGATATCGCCCTTTGTCATTGTTTGAGCATGTTTGCACGCTGCAACCACCCTGTCCGCAAGGTGCTCTTTTCGCGGTATTGTTCGCGGCTCTTTTGCAATAAAGCATTCTTCCACAGGGTACATATTGCCTTCGCTGTGTAGGATTGGTGCATCTAAATAACGGCTTAATCTATCTGCGTTTAAAGTAGCAGAAGTGAGCACCAGCCGATGCTGATTGTGCTGTTTGAGTAATGCGAGCAGTAAATCCATGTCCCATCTGCGCTCGTGAAATTCATCAAGCACAATATGTGAAAAAGCGGCCAGCTTGTCTTCAAAATACCACCTAAGTGCGACGCCTGGGGTCACAAAGACAATGTTGGTATCGTCAGTAAATACCGTTTCAAATCGAATAGCATAACCCACTTTTTCCCCGAGTGGTGTCGCACAAAGTGAAGCCACATATTCTGCGAGCGATGTGCAAGCAATACGCCTTGGTTCAACGACGAGTACTTTACCTTGAGTTGCGGCCCATATTGGTAGCTGTGTAGATTTTCCTGAACCCGTTGCAGCGGTGACCACAACATCTTGCTTTGAAATCGTGTTTAAAAATTGTTCTTTTATCGACTCGATAGGCAGCGACATGATTTTTATTTCTAGGTACTTTTTTCGGGATTTTACCAAAAAATTGTTGAAAAGGCGCAGATATGCACACACTTAAATTAAAAAGCACAGTATATGAGCAAGTATGATTAATATAATGTTACTTATCTTTTTAGTGGTGTTTGTGGCGGTGTATTGGCGCCTTGACGACATAAAAAGATACTTTTGGCAAAGAAAATACCAGCAGCAATCGCTTTCACGCGCTGATAAAAAAGTACTTCTAAAGTATATGCCTATTTATCGCAATATGACGGATCATGATAGAGAAAAGCTAGAAAAGCATATTGTCTGGTTTTTGGGCGAAAAACGTGTCATCGGAAGAGATGGGTTGAAAGTGACGCGGCCTATGGCTTTGATTATAGCAGCGGATGCGTGTTTATTAGTGATTAACCAAGCATGGCCACTGTACCCTAATGTAAAAGAGATACTGCTTTACCCGAGTCAATACTATGCCCCGCAGACGAATAAAGACAGTGCAGGTTTGGTAAGTTATCACACGGCAGTGAGGCAAGGGGAGTCTTGGCCCGGGGGAACGCTCGTTTTGAGTTGGCATGACGTGCTCGAAGGTAATCGTTTGCCCGGCGACGGTCATAACTTGGTATTTCACGAATTTGCACACCAACTCGACCAGCAAGCAGGGAATACCAATGGCACACCTGAATTGCCAAAAGAAATTAGTTATAAACGGTGGGGCGACGTGTTGGGTCGTGCATACAGCCAGCTTAAAATGCAGTTAGCGTACCATATGCCTCACGTGATACATGAGTATGGCGCAACCAACGAAGCCGAGTATTTTGCGGTGCTGACAGAAACCTTTATTGAAAAGCCCAATGAGCTAAAACAAGAAAACCCAGAATTATTTAACCTGTTAGTCAGTTATTTTCGTTTTGACCCGAGGGACTGGCTGGGGAGACCCGCCTGATAGCAATAAATTGTTATATCGTATTCTGGAAACAAAAAAGCCGCTAAAAAAGCGGCTTTTTTTAATCATCAATCAACTTATGAGAAGTTGATTTCGTTACGCTCGTTGCTATTTTTACGGCGATTGTCACGGTTACCATCTCTGTTACCGTCACGACGCTTATCACTACGAGGATCACGGAAGCTACGCTTACCGCCATCACGACGTTCACCACGCTCTTCAAAGCGACGGCCACCATCACGACGCTCGCCACGCTCTTCAAAACGTCTACCACCTTCACGGCGATTGCCACCATTACCACGTGCTTGGTCAGCAGGGTGTGTGCTCTTCGTCATCTTCATTGGACGTTGACAAATGTGCACACCTTGGAAGTGAGTTAACGTCTCAGCTGGCATATCCTGAGGAAGCTGAACAGTACTGTGCTCATCAAACAAACGGATTTCACCGATAAACTTGCTTGAGATATCAGCTTCATTCGCAATGGCACCAACAATGTTCTTAACTTGAACACCATGCTCACGACCCACTTCAATACGGTACGTATCCATAGGTGCAGAGCTATTGCGGCGGCCTTTTCTGTCGCCACGGTCACCACGTCTGTCATCACGGCGATCACCACGGTTACCATCGCGGTCACGACGCTCGCGTTGCTGTACTTTGATCTCTTCAACTTTAAGCGGAGATTGCTGTTGAGCTAGGCAAAGTAGTGCAGCTGCCAGTTGCTCTTGGCTAAGTTCAAGCTTTTCACCTAAACCTTGAGCAACTTCACTGAAGAACTCAATGTCTTTGTGATCAAGTGACATGCTTAGCTTGTTCTGAAGTGCTTCAATACGCTTTTGTTCAACGATTTTTGCACTTGGAAGCTCTACTTGCTCGATGTCTGAGCGAGTATGACGCATGATGTTACGTAGTAAGTAACGCTCGTTACCTTTTACGAACAAGATAGCTTTACCTTTACGACCAGCACGACCTGTACGGCCGATACGGTGAACGTAAGCTTCACTGTCTTGTGGAATATCGTAGTTGATAACAAGGCTTAGACGGTCAACATCTAGACCACGTGCTGCAACGTCTGTTGCGATAACGATATCTAGTAAACCACTTTTCAGTCTTTCAACTGTGCGCTCACGTGCTTGTTGGTTCATGTCACCATTAAGTGGTGCAGCAGAGAAACCTTCACGCTCTAGTAGCTCAGCAAGCTGAACAGTATCGTTACGAGTACGGACAAACACGATAGAAGCATCGTAATCTTCCGCTTCTAGGAAACGAACGATAGCTTTGTTTTTATGTGTAGTTGCACGCCAGTATACTTGCTCAATTGTATCTACAGTTGAGTTACGAGGTGTGATTTTTACTTGTTCTGCATTATCTAGGTACTTAGAACAGATAGATTGGATCTGCTTAGGCATAGTTGCAGAGAAAAGACATGTTTGCTTTTCTTCTGGTGTTTTTTCCATGATGCTTTCAACATCATCGATAAAGCCCATGCGTAGCATTTCATCTGCTTCGTCTAGTACTAATGCATTTAGATTAGAAAGATCAATGGTCTTACGGTTAATATGGTCGATTAAACGCCCCGGAGTTGCCACGATGATCTGTGCGCCACGGCGAAGTGCACTTAGCTGCACGCCATAGCTTTGTCCACCATATAGCGCAAGTACTTCTACGCCTCTGGTGTACTTAGCATACTGCTCGAACGCCTCTGCAACTTGCAATGCAAGTTCACGAGTCGGAGTCAGTACTAAAATTTGTGGTTGCTTAACGGATGCGTCAACATTGTTTAATAGCGGCAGAGCGAAAGCTGCCGTCTTGCCCGTACCCGTTTGCGCTAGTCCCAGTACGTCCTTTCTTTCTAGCAATAACGGTATACATTGAGCCTGGATCTCAGAAGGTGATTGATATCCTAGCTCTTCGACTGCTTTAAGGATTGCAGGAGAAAGGTCTAAAGATTCAAACGTTACTGGTTCTGACATTAATGCGCCTCAACAATTTAAAAGAGGCGGCATTGTACAGTAAAGAAAAAATAAATGCTTGTATAAATTGGCATTAAATTTGTAGGTGCTTGATATAGACCAAAAAATAAACAAAAGTTTTTTTGGGCCTACTGATATAAGCCCAAATTTTCTTTGGCATAAGCCTCAAAATCGTCAAAACCACCAATATGATCTTGGTCGACAAAGATTTGTGGAACCGTGTTGCAAGGCTTACCCGCAGACTTTTCTAAGTCCGCTTTACTCACACCTTCTTTATTAATATCGACATAGCGAAAGTTAAAGTCGTCTCTCGATTCTTTCAAGCGAGTGGCAAGATCTTTCGCACGTACACAATAAGGGCAGCCTTCACGACCAAAAATAACAGTAAACATAATTCAACTCTCTTTTAGTATTTGCAATGACGATAAGTATAGTGCAATGAAGATTAATGAAAATTGATTAAAACCTATTAGGGCAATCTGTTTTTTAGATTGGAGGCCATGGTTTTCTAAAGTTATGAACGATAGACTGTCTTAATTAAATGAAAGCCAAATTTTGTTTTAACAGGACCATGTACTGCGTAAAGTGGTTTTTTAAATACGACATCGTCAAAGGCTTTAACCATGTCGCCTTTGTTAAACTCACCTAAGTCGCCCCCTCGTTTTTTCGAAGGACAAGTCGAGTGCTGTTTTGCAAGTTTATTAAAATCACCCCCTTTATCTAACTTAGCTTTAATCGCTAAGCATTCTTTTTCGGTTTTAACTAAGATGTGATAGGCGCAAGCTTTTGGCATGAAAATACTCCAAGGGTCTTAAACGCGCAGATCATGCAAGGCGTTGGCGAAAAACGCAAGTGGCAATTGCTTGCTCGCCATGCCTTATTTAGGAGAGTAGGTTGTTTGTCAGAGAATTGAGAGGTGACGGTGTATGTCACCTCTCGATTAGATCCGCGACTCAATCTTATGACTAGAAAGTGACACTAAAGCCAATAGAGGGCCTCATTTCAAAATCATCATTTTCTTCTTTGATATATAAGTCGTTCACAGATTTCACTTTGTCATAATCTAAATCTATGTATGCTACGTTGTCTTGGCCATAAGCGTTCATTAATTCAAAAATTAACTTACCGTCTAGTCCAAATAATTGTGTTTTTCGCTCAAAACGTACATCTAGACGGTGATAGGTTTTGAAGCGCTCTGAAAATGGGTCTCCGTAGACAGGTAAGAAACGGTCTTCATGATCTGGGTTTTCTCTTACGCCGACAATGGGTGTATAAGCCTGACCACTGCGGGCCGTGAAGTTAAACCCACCTTGCCAAAGCTCATTGATTTCATAGTGGAATACGGCGTTGAAAACCAAAGGCGTATCAGCGTAGTAATCACGCGTGATGTTGCGGCTTAAATCCGTGCGCTCACTTTTTGCATAACTGAGTGCGACCCAACCATACCAGTTATCCGTTTTGTTCTTGTTGATTAAAATATCCACCCCGTATGCTCTGCCTTCTACTTGGTTGTTGTACAGCAGGTGCGCATCTGGACCATCATCAATGGCAAGTGGTAAATCTTCCATGGTCTTATAGTAGCCTTCTATCGACCATGACCACTCATTTTCAAGCTCTTGCCTAAAGCCTAACGTGCTGTGTGTGGCAACTTGAGATTTTAGTTTCGGGTTGCCAATTTCGGGTAGGATATGCTCCACATCTTGCATGCGATTGTAGCGGCCAATTTTCGCAGAGATAACGCTATTAGGTGTCACATAGTAATTCACAGCAGCTCTAGGAGAAGTAAAGGTTTCGTCGGTATAGCGGTTGTGCTGACTTTGTACGCCTACTTCAGTTTGCCACAACTCGTTAGGCTGCCAGACATGCGTTATACCAACAAACCCAGAATCAACATCAATACTGCGTTTTCCGGATATACGCTCTCCCTTTTTCAAGTCGCAATCTGGGTCTAACTCGGTACAAAGATATTGAAACGTGTCGTATTCATACGACGTTTCGTTATCAAAATATGCGGCGTCAAAGATGAATCTATTTTCATTATTGAGTGTGTAGTTTAGTCTTGCTTTATAGGTATATTGTTTTTCACTTTCTTGTTCAAAAAAGCCCGATGTTTTGGTTGCGAGCTTACCGTATTCTAGTCGGCCTGAGTGGTCGAGTGCACCCACGCCCACACGTAAATGAAACTTTTTATTGTAGTGATCCCAGAGGATATTTTGGCTATTAAACTCTCGAATAAACCTAGCGTCCCCTTGGAATTCAGGCGTTTTTTGAGCTAATTCAGAACGCTCGTTAAACCCTGCCGCCGCTGAGTCCTCTGCGCCAGTAAAATTGAAGGTCAGCGTATTATTACTGTTAATATCCCAAAGAAACTTGCCTTGATAATCATGGTCATCGGGTGCGTCATTGACGATGATACCGTTCGGGTTACCATCATCATCTTCTAGTTCTTCTCCCTCACTAAAAAATAGCGGCAGGGTGCTTTTTCGCCCTGATACATAAAAAGCAGTATTCTCTGTTGCTTGGCCCTCAACAAAAAAACCAGCATTAAACATGGTGAAGTCTAAGGTTGTTGTGATTGATTGGTATTTCGGATTGCGCAAAGTGACATCAAAGACGGCACCAGTTGCATTGCTATAACCTGCGCCATAGCCCGCTGAGTATAATTGAAAGTCTTGGATTATGTGGCGGTTGAATATGGAGCTACCAAAGTCGTGGAATATGTAGCCTGCGGGCATAAAATCTACTTCGAACATATTATCGCTTGGCGATGAACCTCGTACGGCAGGTTCACTCATGGAACCACCGGCTGCAACAACGCCGGGTAAAGCATACACTGCTCGTAATGGATCGCCCATAGCACCAGGCATTTCAATCAGCTTTTCGGTATCTTCAGTTATTTCAGACGTAATTGAGCTGCGTTTATAAATAACTTCGATGTGCTCCATGTCTTTTTGTTGAGATTGTGCTGTGGCTGACATAGCCATGCACAGCATCAATGGCGATAAGGCAAAGCGTTTTAGAGCGGTGGGTGCAAACATTGTCGAGTCCCTTTGGAGTTGAATTGGTTGATTTCGCGGGACAGTGTAAGCAAAAAAAGCGTTTATTTATTTGGGCTTTAGGTAATAAAGTGTTTGGAGGTTATACACTTTTTTACAAGCGTAATCGAATACCAAGCTCGCTGGAGTATCCAATGGAGCGTTCGATTATCTTTAGCTCTGGATCCATAACATAGTATGTAGGGTAAGCTTTGACTTTATAATCAGAGGCCGTTTTTCTATTGCCAAGTAGGATTGGCATACTGAGGTTTAAGTCCTTGCTAAATGCCTCAATCTCTTCCGTACTTTGGAAATCTAATGCGATGGCTACGGCATTGACTTTACCCAGCCGGTGCAGTTTGTCGATATTTGGCATGCTATAGCGACAAATATTGCACCAAGGGGCAAAGAAATAAACCACCGATCGCTCACCTTGCAGTTGGCTGATGTTGTAGCGCTGTGATTCGTCACTCATCATCGGAAGTGAAAAATAAGGGGCTGATTGCCTGCCATTGTCTTCGAGCATACCTAATTCTTGGTAGGCGAAAGCTGCTGACAGAACGACGACAAAGATGATGACGTTTATTAGATATTTAATCATTGTTGGCGCTTATTATGCCTTATTCGTTAATGAAGACCGAGCGCCAGTATAAAAAATTGCAAAATGCTTGCAAGGTGTTTATACCGAATCAAGCAACATTTATCGTAAGATTATGTTGCCAGCGTCTATTTAATAGATTGCTGGCAATAAACGCTGCTTTGATCCTGAAACTATTAATCCTGATAAATATTGTCACCAAGATAGCGTTTCGCTTTGTTCGCTTTGAGCTTTGTTAAGTCCACCAAAACGAGCCCATCGATACAATTGTTAAAGTCTGGGTCAATACTAAAGCTTAAGAAATTGGCACCACTCTCCTCACACAGCTCGGTATATTGCTTAAATAATGTCGGCACCTGAGCGCCCATATTGGCGAGAATATGTTTGAGTTCAGCAAAGTCTTCTTTTATGTCATCGCCACTAAACAAACTTTGACAAGTGCTGAGTTGAGACTGGCTCAATTTGAACTCATTGTTTGGCATGGCAAGTTCTGGTAGTTGCGAAAAATAATGTTGATAATGATATACCAGCATCGCTTTAGCTTTATCAGGCAAGGAATTTGACAGACTTACGGGGCCAAATAAGTAGCGATGTTCAGGGTATCTCTTAATGAAAGCACCGATACCATACCAAAGATAGTCAAGGCTTTTTCTTCCCCAATACTTTGGCTGCACAAAGCTTCTTCCAAGCTCTAATCCTTGGTCAAAATAGGTTTGCATGTCATCTTTATAAGAGAATAAACTACTTGTGTACAGGCCTTTGACGCCATGCTCTTTGACAACTTGTCGTGCACTGGCCAAACGGTAAGCGCCAACGAGTTCCAGTTGTTTGGCATCCCACAGGACCAGTTGTTGATAGTACATGTCGTATTTATCAGTATCTCGGCGCTTTCCACTGCCTTCGCCAACAGCGCGAAAAGCAATCTCTCTTAATCTGCCAAGCTCTCTAAATATGGCTGAGCTCCCCTGATATTGGTAAAGGTAGATTTGCATGCCATCGGAAGTTTCACCCAGTCGTTCACATTGTTCTATGGCTTTTTTAAGCTCTTTTTTACACTCAGGCATTGCAATAGGGGTTTGCGTTTTGAGTGGCAGTGACTTTTTGCTATTGAGGCGATACAACTGTTTGCGTATCAGTGCAACGACTTCTTTGTCTTTTAGGTTATCTAGTCGGTATGATGTGGGTGGAATGCTAGCACCGATTTCAAACTCAAGAGACTTTTGTCTTTGCTTAAACATTTCTTTGACTAATAGTAAACTGGCTAAGGGTTTATAGATCATGGATGTGCCATAAAACAGTGGGCTGTTTTTAGCTTTAATGAAAATGGGCAGGATAGGGCAATTTGCCTTTTTAGCCATACGCAAAAAACCACTGTTCCATTTACAATCCTTGATGCCAGTAGGGCTGAGCCGAGAGACTTCTCCAGCAGGGAAAATAAGCAATGCCCCTTCTGCTTTGAGGTGTTTTTGAATATTTGCCAGTTCTTGTTTTCTGCTGGCGTTAGATAAATTATCAACAGGCAGCAATAATGAATGCATGGGCGTGATAGACATTAACATCCTATTTGCCACGACCTTTAAGTCTGGTCGCGCTTTAGCCAGCACCTTTATCAGCGCTAATGCGTCTAAAGAACCAATCGGATGGTTGGCGACAATGACAACACTGCCTTCACTGGGAATATGCTCGATTTGTTTAGGTTTAAATCGCGCATCAAAATCGAGCTCCTCCAGTACTTGCTCAACAAATTCAAGTCCTTCTAAATGTGGATAAGTATCGGCGAAGGCAACAAACTCCTGTTCGTGTAAAAGGTATCCAAGTCCCTTTTTAACAAGTCCTTTCACTTTTGGTGAGTTTTCTAACTGAGGTAGGTTGGCTTCGATCACTTTATCGACACTGATCATAATTTTTCTCTACGACGTTTTTTATAGAGATTAAGAATCAACTATGACATTGATGTTGCATACTTATGTCAGTTTTATGGTGATGTGTTTTAACGACTCTAGGTATCTTCGAAAACACAAGCAGCGTTATAATGACCTTAAAAATAAGAGTTGAGGAGATTAAATCTATGTCAGTGCTAGTGTGTGTGACTGGGAGAAACAACGACAAGTTAATGGCAAAGCTGAATGAGGCATTACCCGACGTTAAAATTGAGCTGTGGCCCCACTGTGAAGATCTAAATCGCGTACAATTTGTATTGGCATGGAATGCGCCCGATGAGCTATGGGCGCAATTGCCTAATCTTAAAGTGGTTCAATCTTATGGGGCTGGCGTTGACGGTATCGCGCTCGATAAGTTAAAGCCCGATGTTTCTGTGGCTAGGATTGTAGATGAGCAGTTAAGTGCTGATATGGCGGAGTATGTTCTGTCTCATGTGCTTGCTAATAAGTTAAGACATAGGGAGTATGCGACAAATCAAGGGCACAGAAATTGGAAACCTCGCCGTGCCAAAAAGGGAAATGAAGTAGGCATACTCGGACTTGGTGAGCTTGGACGTGTGACTGCAGAACTACTCGGCCACCATGGTTTTTCAATACGGGGGTGGTCGCGCACACAAAAATGTATTTCTAATGTTGCATGCTATGCTGGAGAGGCACAATTAGAGGCGTTTTTATCTGGTATCGACTACTTGGTGTGTCTGTTACCACTTACCCAGCAGACTAAGGGGATTCTCAATGCTGAGCTTTTTTCACAGGTACCTCCAAATTGCGTATTGATCAATGTTGCCAGAGGTCAGCATTTAGTTGAAGCGGATCTGCTTGTTGCATTAGACAACAATGAATTGGAAGCAGCGGTACTGGATGTATTTTCAACAGAGCCTTTATCAGAGAGCCATCCGTTTTGGTCACACCCTAAAGTTACAGTGACACCTCATGTCGCAGCTGTAACCAATATGGATACCGTTGTTGCACAGATTGCAGCTAATGCACGTGCCTGTTTAGGGAATAACCCATTAGAAAATCGAGTCGATTTGGGCCAAGGGTATTGAGAAGGCAGTCATTGGGAAGCCATTGTAACTAAGCGAATTTTTATCTGAATTATTCTCAAGTATCTATTTTAGGGGCTGTTAAGTGAGCACTTATATTTAACTTTATGATTTGTAAGTAAATGTAAGTAAGAGTAAGTAAGAGTAATTCTAGTTTACAAAATTACTGTATAAAAAAACATCTTGAGACGAACTGCGAGTTTCAGTATGTTAGAAAAAAAACAATAATAAACAGGAAAGTACAATGAAAAACGGTCAAGGTGGTGTAAAGCTCTCTTTTGTCGTTATTTCAGTCGTTGCATTAGGTGTTTCAGCTTGGTTTAACCAAGCCCAAGCTGCTCAGTTAGGCACTTGCAATACCACGCTGATTGCAAAATTAGCCGAATGATATTGGGGCAGCTCGCCCCAATTTAAAAATGATGCGTTAAGGCATATTACCTTTTTGCGTGGATCTCTCGATTTTCCAGTTTCTTTTCTTCACTCTTTTTTAGTAACACATAGGTAGAGCCGCTTCCACCATGGCAAGTTAATGCTGAGTGGAAAGCCAATACTTGAGGCATTTCTTGCAGCCACTTATTACAGTAGCTTTTTAAAATGGCGGGAAAGGGTTTGCTTTTGAGTCCAATTCCATGACGGAGCAACAACACTCTAATATTGCGCTTTTGGCAGTCCGTCACAAATTCAAACAGTGATTGGCGTGCTTCTAAAAAAGTTTTCCCATGTAAATCCGCAGTCGCGTCGATTTGATACTTACCAAGCCGCAGGTTTTTGTATACACCTTCTTGCACACCATCCTTCTTATAACCAAGTTGATCATGAGGGTCGAGAAGGTCTACATATTCAGTGGAAAGAAAATTTGGGTCAAAATCGAGTTCTTTTTGTGCAGCTGCTCTTCTTGCGAGCTGTGCGTCGCTTGGTTGGTTCTTTTGGCGCTGAAGTTGTGCCCGATTATCTTGTGCCAACGGAACAACGTCGCCCATGGAAGCTAAAAATAGCTCTTCATCAGTCATGGCCATATTAACTCTCCCCAATACGGTGCAATTTCCTCGATTCTAGCTTAACAGTGGTGCATTTGAATAGAGCTACTAATGCGATTGCTGCTTTTTTCACTACTCGTGAGAAGCACGGAAATAAATTACACTTTAAGAGGAAATTAAATGTGAATAATTATGTAGTAATTCTTGATAGATATTTTTAATGATTTATTGCCGGAACGTTTGAGTTCGGCGGGGAATATGTGGGCTTAGTTGGCGTCGTATTGCTCTGTTGTAAAAACTTTAAAGAGATAGAAAGAATTGATCAATATTAAGCCTAAGTTAGAAATCACTGAAGTATTCATAAGATCCAGACTAAACAATACAAACAACAAACTACAAGCCATAACGGCCGCTATACGCAGTAATGTACGATGATTGATAAAAAGAGCTCCAAATCCCAGTACTAGCAGTAATGTATTTAGTAACCAGTCAAACTCGTTAGCCATGATCTTAAAATAACTCCATAAATGATTGCAAAGGGGCGCCATTATGCGCCGCTTTTTTATTCACTTCAAACGAGTAATTTTACTATTTTCGGATTAGTTTTTTTAATCTAAAATTAAGTTTTTCATTGCGGCTATGAATCCTTCTTTCTTGATAATTGCATACTTTTGGCAGGTGTCTGGGTTTGATACATCTTGACACAAATAAAGCGTATCTCTATCTAGCGCAGGTATAGGCTGTAAAATTGAATCAAAAAGGACGGGTTTTACGCCGGGCAGGCCGGGCCAATACACACTTTGAGCAACCAGCCCCAGTTTTTTATAAGTGATGAGCTGAGGTTTGGGGAAAAGAACGGCAACAACTGCTAATATTCCAATAATTATCATCTTTTTAGCTTTCGGCTTAGGAGATGCTTCGGTTGCAGCATTTTGCAGAGCTTGTTGTTGAAGGGCTTGTTGACGCATTTTTTGTTGTGGTGACAGACGTTGTTTTTTCTTTTTAGCTGCTTGTTGCTTTTGAAACTCGCTTTTATTTAGGAGTGTTTGTTTTTTTGGATTAATTGCCATGCTTAGGTGTAGCCTTTTGGTTGCAGGACTCTATAATAGTTCTATGCTATAGATGATAGCGCATTTCTAATTACTAGCCCACGGGAAAGGATATGGAACAACAAATCTCTATTCTCATTGTTGATGATGTAGGAACTGTTAGAAGCTTTTTGCATCAAACACTGATGCATCTGGGAATCGACAATGTCACAGAAGCTTCGACAGCGAAACAGTGTATAAATGCGTGTGAAGAGCGTCATTTTGATATTGTTTTTTTAGATATTGAATTACCTGATGGAGATGGTAAAGAACTTATTGCCGATTTGGCACAGATAAACCCTGATATTAATGTGGTGATGGTGTCTGCACATTCCACAGTTGATAATGTTAAAGATGCAATAGAGCGAGGCGCAAAAGGGTTTGTAGTAAAGCCATTTTCTCCGAAGAAAATTGCGGCAATGTTGAAGAAATTTTACCCTAAATTAGAAATAGCTTAGATATTGGTGAATTACAGATATAAAAAACGACTTACGTCGGTTTTTTTATATCCATTTCCACAGATTATAGCGCTTTGATTTTAGCAGCTAGGCGGCTCTTATGACGAGCAGCTTTGTTCTTGTGGATTAGACCTTTAGTTGCGTAGCGGTCAAGGATTGGAGTTGCAACAGCGAATGCTTGCTGTGCAGCTTCTTTATCACCAGCTTCAATAGCAGCGATTACTTTTTTGAAGTAAGTACGCATCATTGAACGACGGCTTGCGTTGTGCTGACGACGCTTTTCGCTAGTGATAGCGCGTTTTTTTGCAGACTTGATGTTAGCCAAGGTATGCTCCTAACAATCTTTTAAAAATAAGCTTAGTTTAAAGGCCGAGGACTATGCCTGTTTTATGATCCAATGTCAATAAAAAATAACCTGTCCGGCCTAATTG
Source organism: Pseudoalteromonas luteoviolacea (assembly GCF_001696455.1). GTDB lineage: Bacteria > Pseudomonadota > Gammaproteobacteria > Enterobacterales > Alteromonadaceae > Pseudoalteromonas > Pseudoalteromonas luteoviolacea_C. The sequence goes on along the minus strand of NZ_MAUJ01000007.1, from coordinate 182,515 downwards.
TTTCATGCGGAATACACGCAGGTTTTTACCTATCGCAAAATAAGTTATAAATTGCGTGTTCCTATCTGTCTGTTTTAACTATCTCCTTAACCTTAGGCCCTCGGCAACAGCGATAACAGACAACGAATCAAGAAACCTTTGGTCCCCTGATTAATGGCGCCATTGTAGCAAAACAGTCAACTCAAGCCTAGCGTTATGTTTAGGCGATAGGCGATTGGAGTGAATAAAGGTTTTCTATTATGGTTCTGTTGAGTATATGGCATACTTGACGCCCTCAATTGGATAGTTAGGTGAATTTAGTGGCGAAAGGGTTGTTTAAGTCGGGCATGATTGTAAGTGCAATGACGATGTTGTCTCGAATTTTGGGGCTTATACGCGATGCCGTGGTAGCAAACTTACTCGGCGCGGGACTTGCTGCTGATGTCTTTTTATTTGCTAATCGGATCCCTAATTTTTTCAGACGTTTGTTCGCAGAGGGGGCCTTTGCCCAAGCATTTATCCCTGTGCTGTCAGAAATAAAAGAAAAGCACGGTGACGATCAGGTGCGGGTTTTTGTTGCTCAAGCGGCAGGGACGTTGGGTACCATTCTGTTGCTAGTTACTATTTTGGGGGTGATAGGTTCTCCTGTGATTGCGGCGCTCTTTGGCACAACTTGGTTTATTGATTGGTGGCAAGGTGGCGAAAGTGCTGCCAAATATACGCTGGCTAGTAATTTGTTGAAATTTACAGTGCCATATTTATTTTTTATCTCTTTGGTTGCGCTAAGTGGTGCTGTGCTTAACGTTTACAATCGATTCTCCGTCGCAGCATTTACGCCTGTACTCCTTAACGTAAGTCTGATCAGTTGCGCTATTTTCCTACATGACAAATTTGATCAAGGTGCATACGCATTGGCTATTGGTGTATTCATAGGCGGTCTGATTCAGTTGTTGTTTCAACTCCCTTTTCTTGGCAAGTTGGGGATGTTGTCTAAACCATCTTTTGCATGGCGAGCACCCAATGTCGTAAAAGTGCGCAAGCTGATGCTGCCTGCGATTTTTGGTGTGTCGGTGAGTCAGATAAACTTACTACTAGATACAATCATTGCTGCTGCGTTAATGACTGGGTCCATTGCATGGCTTTACTATTCAGATAGGCTAATTGAATTTCCTCTGGGGTTATTCGGTATTGCCATTGCAACGGTAATTTTACCAACGCTTTCTAAATTACATGCTAATGATAAATCAGAAGATTTTCAAAAGACAATGGACTGGGGCGTGCGATTTGTTTTGCTACTGGGTATACCTGCTATGGGCGGGTTAATTGTAATTAGCCCGTTAATTATTTCTGTTTTGTTTGGCCATGGTGAGTTTCTCAATTCTGGTGTGGATAATATCGCAGCGGTAAGCGCAGGTGTAACAGCGTATAGTGTTGGACTTGTGAGCTTTATGCTTATCAAGGTATTGGCGCCCGGTTTTTATGCCCGTCAAGACACTAAGACCCCGGTAAAGATAGGCATAAAGGCGTTGGTATTGAATATGGTTTTCAACTTGGCATTAGCCCCATTTATCGGGTACTTGGGACTGGCTTTGGCAACTTCTTTATCAGCGACATGTAATGCATTATTACTTTACTTGGCACTGCGCAGTGACAATGTCTACCGAGTTTCTCGCTTTACCATTTGGTTCGCTTTGAAGTCTATTGTAGCGACCATTGTCATGTCTCTTTCGGTTTACTGGTTATCTCAGCAAATGGCTTGGCAGCAGGAGAGCACGTTGATGCAAGTCTCAATTCTTTGCGGTTTGTTAGCTGTTGCTATGACGCTATATTTCTCAATAATGTTTATTTTTGGGGTCCGAATATCGACAATCAAAGAGATCAAGCAACTTGATTAAGAAATAGGTCGGTTTGAAACGTGTTCATAGCTCGCATTTCTAGGTAACTTGGGTATAATCGGGCTTTTTGAAGACTCGAGCAAAAAGGCACTCGTTGTATGCAATTGATCAGGGGCATCCACAATATTCGGCCACATCACTATGGTTGTGTGTTAACCATAGGCAACTTTGATGGTGTGCATTTGGGTCATACCGAAGTATTGAAGGGGCTAAAGGCGGATGCTGAAAAATACAATTTGCCTAGTACCGTGATGCTGTTCGAGCCTCAGCCGCAAGAATTTTTTATTAAATCTAAGGCACCGGCTCGATTAACTCGACTACGAGACAAACTCGCACTACTTGCCGAGATAGGCATAGAGAGAGTGATATGTGTCAGCTTTAACAACAAGTTTTCAAATTTAGAAGCTGAGTATTTTGTCCGAGAAGTCTTATATCAAAAATTAGGTGTGAAAGCGTTAACCGTTGGAGATGACTTCCGATTTGGCAAAGCGCGCAAAGGAGACTTTGCAATGCTTCGTGAAATCGGCAAAGAGCTTGGTGTGCACGTAAAAGATACGCAGAGCTTTCGTCAACAAAATAGTAGAGTGAGTAGTACTTTAATTCGTGCAGCGCTCGCAGAAGGGGATGTAGACAAAGCACATGAAATGCTTGGTCACACTTATGCGATTTCTGGACGAGTGATCCACGGTTGGAAAAAGGGCCGAGAGCTTGGCTTTCGAACCGCTAATGTCGCATTAAAAAGGCAAGTAAGCCCTGTTCAGGGAGTTTTTGCGGTTAATGTTTACATTAATAATGAAGTATTCAAGGGTGTAGCCAATGTTGGTACTAAACCAACATTAAACGGCAAACGAGCGTTGTTGGAGGTTCACCTGTTTGATTTTGACCAAAATATCTACGGTCAATTTATTAAAGTGGAGCTTATCAATAAGCTTCGAGATGAGCAAAAATTTGAGTCATTGGCACATTTGACACAGCAGATCACCGCGGATGTCGATGCAGCCAAAGCAGTATTTTCTAAAATTTAGGTAGCCGAACGGAAAGTAAGTTAAATGAGCGAATACAAACATACTTTGAATTTACCGGAAACACAGTTTCCGATGCGTGGCAATTTGGCACAACGCGAACCCAAAATGCTTAAAAAATGGTATGAACAAGACCTATATGGTCAAATTCGCATTGCGAAAAAAGGTAAAAAGCCATTTATACTGCACGATGGCCCTCCTTATGCGAATGGCAATATACACTTGGGCCATTCAGTAAATAAAATTTTAAAAGACATTATCATTAAGTCTAAGACCTTATCTGACTTTGACGCACCTTATGTGCCTGGTTGGGACTGTCACGGTCTTCCAATTGAGTTGATGGTAGAGAAAAAAGTTGGTAAGCCAGGCAAAAAAGTATCTGTTGCTGAGTTCAGAGAAAAATGTCGTGAATATGCTCGTAAGCAAGTTGAAGGTCAAAAGACAGACTTCAAACGATTAGGCGTATTTGGTGACTGGGATAAACCATATCTCACAATGAACTACGACTTTGAAGCGAACGCGATTCGTGTACTAGGTCGTATCATTAAAAATGGCCACTTACACAAAGGCGCAAAACCTGTGCACTGGTGTACAGACTGTGGTTCTGCACTTGCAGAAGCTGAAGTTGAATATCAAGACAAACAATCTCCAGCAATTGACGTGCGCTTTGAGTTTACAGATGCAAGCGCGGTTGAAAGTGCATTTGCATTGGCTGAAGGTCATAAAGGTAACGGTACTATTAGCACCGTAATTTGGACAACAACACCTTGGACACTACCTGCAAACCGTGCCGTAGCTGTGCATGGCGGCCTTGAATACGCACTTGTACAAGTTGAAGACGAAGGTAAAGAGCAGCGCTTAGTACTTGGCTCTGAACTGGTTAAAGATGCACTAGATCGCTTTGGCTTTAAACACTATCACGTGTTGGGCTACTGTAAAGGGGACGTGCTTGAAAAGCTAGAAGTAGCACACCCATTTTACGATTTCAATGTACCAGTCATCTTAGGTGAGCACGTTACTACTGATTCAGGTACAGGTATCGTTCATACCGCGCCTGGCCACGGTCAAGAGGATTTTGTGGCCGGCCAAGCATACGGTCTAGAAGTTGCGAACCCGGTTGGTGCAAATGGCGTGTATTTACCTGATACCCCCATTTTTGCAGGTCAGCACGTATTCAAAGCCAATGCAAACGTAATTGAATTACTGACTGAGAAAGGCATGTTAATGCATCACCATGCATTAACGCACAGTTACCCGCATTGTTGGAGACATAAGACACCAATTATTTTCCGTGCTACTCCTCAATGGTTTGTGAGCATGGACCAAGCCGATCTTCGCAAAGATTCAATGCAAGAAATCGAAAAAACGCAGTGGATCCCTGCATGGGGTGAAAACCGTATTGCAAATATGGTTGAAGGTCGTCCTGATTGGTGTATTTCTCGTCAGCGTACTTGGGGTGTGCCAATTGCACTATTTGTTGATAAAGACACTGGTGCACTTCACCCTGATACTGAAAGCCTAATTGCGAAAGTGGCAGACTTAGTGGATCAATCAGGTATTCAAGCTTGGTATGACCTTGAGCCAAGCAGCTTACTAAATGAAGCTGACGCGCAGCAATATGTTAAGGTACAAGACACATTAGACGTGTGGTTTGACTCTGGCGTGACGCACGCATGTGTTGTTGATGCACGTGAAGAGCTGACAGGCCCAGCTGATCTATACTTAGAAGGCTCTGACCAGCATCGTGGCTGGTTTATGTCTTCAATGATGACTTCGGTTGCTATCAATGGTCACGCGCCTTATAAACAAGTGCTTACGCATGGTTTCACCGTTGATGAGAATGGCCGCAAGATGTCAAAGTCTTTAGGCAATGTTATTTCTCCTCAAGATATCATGAATAAGCTTGGTGCGGACATCTTACGTTTATGGGTTGCATCAACGGACTACACAGCAGAAATGACAGTGTCTGATGAGATTTTCAAACGCTCTGCTGATCGTTACCGCCGTATCCGTAACACCAGCCGTTACCTATTGTCCAACTTAAGTGGCTTCAACCCTGAGACAGACTCAGTTGCGATTGAAGACATGGTTGAACTTGATAGATGGATCGTGGCACAGGCTGCTGAGCTACAAAATGAAATTGTTGAAGCGTATGACAATTACCAAATGCTGGTAGTTACTCAGAAACTAATGAATTTCTGTACAGGCGAACTAGGCTCTTTCTACTTAGACGTGATCAAAGACAGACAGTACACGGCTAAGAGCGATAGCCATGCAAGACGTTCTTGTCAAACCGCGCTTTATCACATTGCAGAAGCAATGACTCGCTGGATGGCGCCAATCTTAAGCTTTACAGCACAAGAGATCTGGGAAGTTCTACCTGGTGAACGCGGTGAGTTTGTATTCACAGACGTTTGGTATGAAGGTATCAGTGGTGCAACTTGCGGCAAGTTTGACAACGAGTTCTGGCAAGAATTGTTAAACGTACGTGATGAAGTGAACCGTGTGATGGAGAATGCACGTAAAGAAGAAGTGATTGGTGCAACGCTTCAAGCTGAAGTTACGCTATACACAGGTGGTGAGCTTGCTGAAAAGCTGCAAGGTTTAGAAGATGAACTGCGTTTTGTATTATTAACTTCTAAAGCACATGTTGAAGTAGTGACAAGTAAGCCAGAAGGTGCGGTTGCTTCTGAAATCGACGGCTTATTCATTAAAGTTGCTGCAACAGACGCCGCTAAGTGTGAGCGTTGTTGGCACCACAGTGAAGATGTAGGTAGCAATGAACAACACCCTGAGTTGTGTGGTCGTTGTATTACTAACGTCGATGGCGAAGGTGAGCAACGTAAGTTTGCATAGGAGTTTTAAGTGACCAATTTGACCGAACGTAGTGGTCTAGTGTGGTTATGGTTAAGTCTACTGCTTTTTGCAGTAGACTTTGGTACCAAAGCACTAGTCGTGGCAAATATGAAGCTTTACGATTCTATTGAGTTATTACCATTCTTTAACTTTACCTATATGCACAACTATGGCGCTGCGTTTAGCTTTTTAAGCGAAGCTGGCGGTTGGCAGCGATGGTTTTTAAGCGGGATTGCTGTGGCAATTAGCGTACTGTTAGTTGTCTGGCTGAAAAATTTGCGCGCAAACAACTGGGTGTTGTGTGGTGCATACTCGCTCGTGTTAGCTGGTGCAATCGGCAACCTCTATGACCGAGTAACGCTAGGCTATGTTGTCGATTTCTTACATTTTTACTATAAAGATTGGCATTATCCAGCATTTAACGTTGCTGACATGGCGATAGTTGGCGGTGCTGGGTTACTTCTATTTGATGCATTTTTCGGTGATAAGACAGATACTCGGGAGACAAAAGCGTGAGTGAACAAGCCATAGGCCCAAAATCAGAAGTGCTATTCCACTATTCAATTAAGTTGGAAGATGGTTCTGCTGCAGACTCAACTAAGGTTAACAATAAGCCTGCAAAGTTATTTATGGGAGATGGAAGCCTCACAGAAAATTTTGAAAGCTGCTTGCTTGGGTTAAAAGAAGGCGATAACAAGTCTTTTGAACTGCAGCCAGAGGATGCTTTGGCATGCCAAACCCTGATAACATCTATTACCTAGATAGAACTAAATTTGGTACAGATACACCAGCTGAAGTCGGGAGTATTATTGCGTTCACTCAACCTGATGGCACAGAGCTTCCTGGGTTAATCAGAGATGTTGCAGGGGACTCAGTTACGGTTGATTTTAATCATCCGTTAGCTGGGCAGGTAGTGACGTTTGAAGTTGATATTCTTGAGGTTCATAACTAATGGAAATATTACTGGCGAACCCGCGAGGGTTTTGTGCAGGCGTGGATAGAGCGATCAGCATAGTTGAACGCGCGCTGGATATTTTTGAAAAACCGATTTACGTGCGACATGAAGTTGTACATAACAAGTATGTGGTTGATGGGCTGCGTGCGCGCGGTGCTGTATTTGTTGAAGAACTTCATCAAGTGCCGGACGATAGTATTGTTATATTCAGTGCACACGGTGTTTCGCAGCAAGTGAGGCAAGAAGCCAAAAGACGAGAACTGAAAGTGTTCGACGCGACGTGTCCGTTAGTAACTAAAGTGCATATGGAAGTGACCAGAGCGAGCCGTAAAGGCACTGAATGTATTTTGATTGGACACCATGGTCATCCAGAGGTTGAGGGGACGATGGGTCAATATGATAATGCAGAAGGTGGAATTTATTTGGTCGAAACACCAGAGGATGTCGCATCTTTAACTGTTAAAGATCCGAGCAACTTATTTTATTGTAGCCAAACGACACTCTCTGTGGACGATACCGCTGATGTGATTGAAGCGCTTCGCGAGAAGTTTCCTGAAATCCACGGACCTCGAAAAGACGACATATGCTATGCAACACAGAATCGCCAAGATGCTGTGCGTGACTTAGCTGATAAGGTCGATCTGTTATTGGTTGTTGGCGCAAGAAATAGTTCCAACTCAAATAGGCTACGTGAGCTTGCAGATAAAATGGGCACTCAGGCATATCTAATTGATGATGAGAAAAGCATTTCTTCTCAATGGTTTGACAATGTTGAAAAAGTGGGTGTAACTGCGGGGGCCTCGGCGCCAGAAGTACTCGTTCAGCAGGTTATTTCACATCTCAAGGCGCTTGGTGGTAAAACGGTTGTTGAAAACCCAGGTCAAGAGGAAAACGTGGTTTTTGCAGTGCCTGTGGAACTGAGATAAGTTATGACTCCATGGGTTAATTCATCGACAATTGACCATGGTTTACTTAAGGCGATGCTTACCGAGCGGGGCATCTTAGCGATGATTATCGGCTCGCAAGCTGTCGCCTTTATTTACACGTTGTCGAGCGGTAAAGACTTTTGGCTAAGCCTCGGTTTAGTGAGTTTATTTACCCATGCAAACGCGTTTGTCACGCTAGCTCTGATAGCCGTGGTTGCCAAGTTAATCAAAACACTTAACTTTAAAACGGAACTTGGGGTTACATTACTTTCGTTTCAGTCTGTGTGTTTTATCACCAGCATCTTAGTTCAATACTCGGTTTTCTCTCCTGTTACGCCTGTAGATTGGCAATTTGTTTTAAACAACAGTGCTATTTGTGGCTTTGTCGTTATCTTGTTATTGCATTTTATGGCCATTTATATCGATAACTTAAACACTATCGCTCACGCCGCGAATGCAGAACTCGAGGCATTACAAGCGCGTATACGTCCGCATTTTTTACATAACGCCTTAAATACACTTGCGGAATTGTGCCATGAAAACCCAGATGCAGCAGAAGAAGCCGCATTAACAATGGCAAAGCTTATGCAGGTGGCGTTTGCCAGCGGTAAAAGACATAGCCTCGCTCAAGAAATATCCCTGACACGGGGGTATTTGACCATTGAAAGATATCGCTTTGAACACCGATTGAATGTGCAGTGGCAAATAGATGATGTCGACCTGAATGCCATAGTACCCGCCCTAATTATTCAACCTCTTGTAGAAAATGCGGTGGTACATGGTATTGAACCGAGGGTAGGTGGTGGTGTCATTGAGATAGGCATAGCACAAAAAGATGGCAAATTAGTGATTAATGTTACTAACCCATTCAATGCACATTCACGCTCTCGCTCAGGGCAAGGTATTGCGTTAAATAACATACGAAGACGCTTACTTATTTATTTCGGTTCAGATGCAACTTTGAATACATCGCAAAAAAGTGTTAGATTCTCAACAACAGTGACGCTGCCGCTAGGAGCTTTGAATGAAATATCTGGTAGTCGATGATGAACCGATCGCAAGACGCAGAGTAAGACGATTATTCACTGACTATGACACTTTTGAATGTGTTGGCGAGGCCGCTGATAGTCAGCAGGCGATTGAATTAGCAGCGCAAAATCAACCAGATCTCGTCTTATTGGATATTTCAATGCCTGGCATGGATGGTATTGAGTTAGGTAAGCACCTTCGAGAAGCCCACCCCGATATTAAGCTAATTTACGTCACTGCGTATCCTGAGCACGCTTTAAAGGCTTATCAAGTATATGCGTCGGGCTATTTGGTTAAGCCTATTGCACAGCAGCAACTCGCCGAGCTATTGAACCATATATTTCCCAATTCGTTGGCAAAACTACAGTTTCAGGTTGGACATGACATTCGTTGGGTTAATGTCGCCGATATTATCATCGCACAAACGGATGACAGATATACACATATCTATTTTGGCAGTGGTGATGCACTCATTGACACGCCTTTAAAAAAGTTGCTTGCAGACTACCCTACACACTTTGTGCAGGTGCATAGAAATACAATTGTTAAGAAAGCAAGTATCGTAAAATTAGAAAGTACAGCCGGCGCGCATAAGGTTATTTTAGACGGCGTGGATGAGCCTGTACAAGTGAGCCGCAGGGCTTACTCGAGTCTAAAATCACTGTATTAACCATTGACCCACATTGATTGACCGTTCAATCACATTGGTGTTTGGTTGGTGAAAAAAATCGATACTATATACTCTAGAGCATAGATTGAGTTTTTTCATGAGTAGATTGTTTCCAAAAGTAAACCAAGCTGGATTCACCCTGTTGGAGGTCGTGATAGCCTTCATGGTGCTCAGTTTTGGGTTGCTCGGTGCCGTTGCTCTACAAGCAAAAGCGAAACAAGCCAGTTTTGATTCCATGCAGCGCGCTGCTGCGGTAGCGTTGGCTGGCGATATCATGCAGCGAATTCGTTCAAATGACACAGCTAATCTTATTGATCACTATGGCGGCTCATTTACAAGCCAAACACAACTTGCCAATGACTTAACTTGTTTCTCTAATTTTTGTAACAACCTATCCATAGCGAATTTGGATAAAGAGCAGTGGAAGCAAGCTATTCGAGCAAAAGAGAATACGGGGTCGTTAGACGACACGACAGTTTGTATCACGCCTGTAAGGGATGGCGACGGGTTCTCCGTGACGGTCACGGTGGCTTGGGTCGGTAGGCAAGCGATTAAAGCGAATAATAATACGACTGCTATCAATTGTGGTACGAAAGACGACTATCGCAGACTCGTGTCTATTTCCAGCTTTGTCTTGGTACGGAGTTAATATGCGTCAACGTGGTTTTACCTTAGTTGAAATCTTGATCTCGCTATTCATTGGTGCGATTTTACTTGGTGGTGTGGTGGCCACCTATGTAAGCATGCGTGTAACGACGAAAGACACCATGGCAATCGGTGAGTTACAAGAAATCGGACGGCTATCGTTAACGCTATTACGCCGAGACTTAGAACAAATTGGCTTTTGGGGCACCTTTTATGACCAAGGCTTTAGCAGTAGTAACTCTTTAGGACCTGCAAACCCGCCAGGAGATTGCTTTGGCGGTCTAAACAACGGCAGCTTTCCGGCCGTTGTTCCAACTAACTTTAGGCCTATTTATGCTGCCTACACAACATCTGGAAGTGCATTGGGGTGTGTCGTGGGGGCGAAAAAGAACACAGAAATTTTGCAGCTAAAATTTTTGGAAGGCGATCAGATCACTAACGGCGTAGTCGACCAAAATAAATATTATTTCATTGCGCAACAAGAGCAGGCGATATTTGTTTCTGGACCAAGCTTTACAGGTTTACCTAACGTCAACGCAACACTTTGGCCATATAGCCACCATGTTTATTTTATCGAAGATCAAGAAATCACCTTAGACAATAACAAAGTATCAGTGCCTGTATTAAGAAGAAAAAGATTGACGGTAAATGGGGATATAACGACTGAAACTGTGATTGAGGGCGTTGAAGACATTCGGTATTTGTTTGGCATTGATATCGATGGAGATAGCAGGGTAGACAGTTATCGAAGCGTCAGCAAAATGACAGCGAGTGACTGGGAAAGATCTGAAGGGGTGTTGACCGTACAGGTCATTGTTTTAGTCAGATCACTGGAACCAGACCCAGGTATTAATTTGAAAAATCAAACTTACACCTTAGGTAATGACGGAGATAAGGTTGTTCATACCTTCTCTGATAACTATCGGCGCACGGTATTTTCGACCACAGTGCAACTGTATAACATGGGGTCATCAGCATGGTAAATAAACGTAATCAGCAGGGGATGGTATTAATTGTATCTATGGTACTTATCGTTGCGGTGACGAGTGTTGCTGTGACCCTGATGAGCAGTAGTACCATTGATATAAAAATAACCAATGCGGCACAAGAACGCGAAACCGCTGAAGCATACTTAATGGGCGAAGTACAAAGGCTGGTTAAAGATCAAAAGCAACTCTTAGGTGCAAGTAAATTCCACTTCACCAATGGCCAAATAGACGCAAATGATAATGGCGTGCACAAGTTTAAAAGCACAGACGTAGACGCCAAAATTGACTTTGAGTTGAAGAATTTAAACAAAGGTCAGTTAGAGGTGCCATGCCCCAGAATTTACAGTTACACCGAGGGTGTCGTATGCAACATGACTGAGCTTAGGAGCTCAGTTGAATATGGCGACCAAGGAAGACACACCGTCACAGTTGTCATCGGCATTGGGCAAGAGATTAGAGATGTGAAGGCGGATCAATGATGTTTAAGAAACTAATTACTTTCATATGCTTTGTATTTCTTGCACCAGTATTCGCCGAGGATATTGAGTTATATGTAAAACACGATGTTGGCGGTACAGAAAAGTCTCGTGTGATTTTGATCTTTGACACATCGGGCAGTATGGCTTGGGATGTGAATGACGGTCAGCGATGCTACGAATACAGAAATTTTAGAATTCGCTCTGTAGATTGCTTTGATACCTCAAAAACGAATAAGACCTGTTATAAATATAGAAATGGCCGATATCGCTCTTCAAATTGTGGTGATAGCCGGTTAAAGGTTGCTAAAGAGGCGATGGTATCTTTGGTCAACGACAACAAAGACTTTGACTTTGGCTTGATGCGTTTGTACTCCAGCTCTGGAGGTTACGTATTGAATGGTCTTGGTGCAGACCCTAGCGTTGTGGTAAGTAAGATTAATAGCTTACGTGCCAGTGGTAATACACCATTGTCAGAAACACTTTGGGAAGCTTATCTCTATTTGACTGGCCGAGCCATAGACTATGGATACAATGGCGGTAACAACAGAGACAAATCGATAGAGTCTAACGGTTATTACAAATCACCTTTTGCGCCGGTTGTTGGCGAGCCAGAAAGGTGTGATACGTCAACCAACATTATATTGATGACAGATGGTGATCCCACCAGTGATAGCGGTAAAAACAGTGCCATTAGCCAAACGTATTATAATACTTTTGGCTCTTACCCAAGCCGGGTATCAAACAACTATTTAAATTCATTGGCAAAGATCATGCGTGGCTCGCAAGATAAGCAGGTTGACCTCTACCCTGCGACCGCGGACAAGCAGGACTTTGCGCGTGTATATACCATCGGATTCGGCACGGGTATGTCCAATGCTGGTAAAACGTTGCTCGAGCGAACAGGTAAGGTGGACGGCGGTGGCGATTATTTGCATGCCAACACCGCTTCCCAGTTATCAAATGCCCTTAAGTTAACAATCTCAAAGATACGTGAGCAAAGCGATAGCTTCTCAGCTCCCTCTGTTTCTACTAGTAGTTCAGATTTGAGCCGCAGTGGTGACTCGGTGTATTTCACCATGTTTTACCCTGAAACGCATACCCGTTGGACCGGAAACTTAAAAAAGCTCAAGGTAACTGGTGGTATTGTCCATGGTATGGGCAGCACGTCAAACGCCATTAACGACAAAGGCCAAATTGGTAAGAGCGTAACGACATATTGGTCAGAACCTGGTAGTAAAGATGGTAATGTGGTTTTAGAAGGGGGTATCAACTATCAGCTTTCGAATCGTCAGACTAATCGAAAAATTTACTCGGATTTTGGTAAAGGTAAGCTCTACAACTATGATTACAATACAGCACTAAATGCACATCAAGGCTCTTTGTCCAACCTTGCCGCTAAGTTTGCAACCTCCACTTCGGAAGTTGCCAATGTGATTAATTGGTCGCGAGGACAAGATGTTGACGATGCCGACGGCGATAACAGCCGTACTGACCGAAGAAAAGATATTTTTGGTGACCCCTTACACTCACGTCCTGTCAGCTTGGATTATGGTAACGGTGATTTACGCGTCATTGTTGGCACGAATGCAGGCTTTTTACATATGTTTAAGGATAATGGCAACACGGTTACTGAGAGTTGGGCCTTCATACCAGACTCATTGTTGGACATATTAAAGCCTTTAAAAGACCGCAAAAGAGACACCAAACTGTATGGCATGGATGGCCCTATTACTGTGTACTTCTGGGATAAAAACGACAGTGGCGTCGTCGACTCTGGAGAAAAAGTTTGGTTGATCGCAGGTATGCGTCGCGGTGGCAATGAATATTATGCATTCGATATTACTGTGCCGGACTTACCAAAGTTGATGTGGGGGGGGCCAATTAAGGGCGGTAATGGCGCATTCGCTGAGTTAGGTCAAACTTGGTCTAAACCAATCGTGTCATTTATTACAGCACAACCAGATAAACCAGTCTTGATATTTGGTGCAGGTTACGACACCAATAAAGACAATGTTGCGTTTTCTGAGGATAGCAAAGGGCGCGGATTATACATTGTCGACCTACAAAGCGGTAATCCAATTTGGTCATTGACACCGGCCACAGGCTTTAAAGGGAAACACAGTATTGCAGCTGATTTGAGCGTCCTCGACTCTGACTACGATGGCTTTGTTGATCGAATATATGCAGCAGACACAGGGGGAGGAATTTGGCGAGTAGATATCCCCAGTACTAAACCTGATGATAAAGATGCGCCATGGACGCACTTTATGTTCGCCAATTTGAGTGGAGCTCAAGATAACCAAAAGAGACGCTTTTTTTATCGTCCTATGATAGCGCGAACATATTTTAGCAAAGTAACATTGGAAAATGTGAATGGTAAAATCACGAAGATTCGTAAAGATGTGCCTTACGAAGGGATTTTGATCGGCAGTGGTAATCGCGCTAAACCGACTTCAACTTTTGTGAATAACTTCTTGTTCATGGTGCGTGATGAAAACACCAAAACACGGTCTTTTACAGCGGGAAGTATACCAGCGACTATTCGTGCAGGTCAGCTGCTAAATGTGACCAATGACCCATTTAAAGCGAGCCTGAGCAGCTATGACAGCTTTACTGACAAAGAAGCAGAGCTGGGTAGTGCAAAGGGCTGGCGCATCGCATTGAGCTCCGGTGAAAAGTCATTGTCGGCTGCAACAGCCATCGGTGGACTGGCTTATTTCACTTCCTTTTCACCAACAACGGTATCAGAAAATCAATGTAGTATCGGTGAGGGCTCAGGCTATTTATATATCGTACATTTGCATTACGGTATGCAAGTATTTCAAAAGCGTCGCTATCGTACGACTGCAACGTTACCAGATACACCGAGAACACACTATGATGTATACGTAGATCCAAATACGAATAAAAAGACGGTTAAGGCTAAGATCATCAGTCCAACTGTTATCAAAGAAGATGCGGTCGATGAAATGTTTGGAGGTAATCCAGCTGATGGTATAACACCACAGCGCTTAGAGCCCCCAGGAGTTTACAAAAATAAAGATGGCTCGGCAAATGTACCGGGTGTGTCATCGCTAGAGATTACGTATGAAACAAGACAGTTGTTTATCTACAAGAAAGAAGACAATGATGAAAAATAGAGAGAAATCGACTAAAGGGTTTACCCTAATTGAGTTGATGATTGTGGTGGCTATATTAGGGATCTTAGCAACGCTAGCATATCCCAATTACCAAGGTTACTTGCAGCGAGGTGCCAGAGCTGAGGCAATGACAATATTGCTGGATGCCGCTAATAAACAAGAGCAATATTTTGTTGATAACAGAGAGTACGCGAGTAGTTTGTCAGATATTGGTGTGCCGACAACAAGCGGTAATGGTTACTTTAATATCACAGTTATTTTGGCCAGTGGCGGTTATACGTTGACAGCAACAGCTGCCAACGGGCCTGTAAAGGGGGATCTTGTGTGCACGAGTTTATCTCTAAATAATTTGGGCATTAAGTCCATAACAGGTACGGGCAGCGTTGACCAATGCTGGGAGCGTTAATTACAAAGTCGAGTATCTTTTAACGTTGTACGCCCTGTCACACTAAGTGAGAGGGCTTTGCCTGACTTAGAGCCATCACGGTGAGTGGTACAATATACAAATGTGCCATTGGCTAGGCCCCAAGTTGACCCCGTGTGCTTAAATATAACAGCATGTCTTGGGTAGGTTAGTTCATCTAATACTGGAATATGCTCAATGACTCTTAGCTTAACATCCTCTTTGTCAAATGATCTCAGCTGGCCTTTATCTATAAATATGGTGAGTTCATTATGCCACTCGGAGCGTATACATCGATTCTCTAACAATGGGCATAGAGTTATCCGCTCTCCACTGTAAATGGCTTGCAGTCGTGCATAGCTGAGCGCCCGGTCTAGGGATACGAGCATTCTCTTTGGCCTGTCAATAACTAACATCTCTGAAAGTGATGGGATACCCATCGCAATTAAAATTGCACTTATGAGGCCGACGACAATAAGTTCGAAGAGTGAAAACCCCTGCATTACAAGCCTGTTTGGCTTTTTCATAACGGCTCCTTGCCGAAAAATAGAAATGATCTAACCGGTAGGTATCACTTTAGACATCGGGTGCGACCTAACATGGGCTAGGATTAATGGAGGGTGTTTGAGGTGAAAGCGTATTGAGTGGACTTTCAGTGGCCGAATTACAAACTAGGCGCATTAGTTAATGCGTGTTCTTATTGTTTGCAATGCAGTATAGATGCTTAATTAATGAAAGAGTTAATGTATAGATAAAGGGGCGCGACTACCAATATGGGTAATCTGAGCTTGCCGACCCCTTTATTGTTTTACAAAGTGCATGTGTCAGTGGTGTTTCCGGTATACAACGCAGTACCAGCTTGAGTAATGCTCAGGCTTTGGTTTTGCGCATTTGCGCCGTTTGGACAATACACAAAATTACCATTTTGACCGTTTCCTAATCGGCCACTGGAGTCAAACTTCAATGATGCGACTGGGTAGTTGAGCTTATCGTTTGTGCTGACCTTTTCCATGACTCTTAGTAAATCATCATTATCTGCAGAGTACGTACCGCTGTTATCCCTATCTAAAAAAACCACAATTCGGTTGCTTTTCCAGTTCGTAGTGCAAGTAAAGTCTTGGTTTGAGATGAGTAAGCTCTCTATCGCTGGACAGATAATAACGATTTCGTCACTGGCAGTGGCTTTAGCGCGTGCAAATGTCACACTGCGTTTTAGTTCAAGTAAAAAGCTTTCTGCGCGATTGTCTTGAAAAGTAGCATGCGTAAATGAATAAGTTAAACCTGCCAGAACGCCTAAAATAGCGATTGTAATTAACAGTTCAAGTAAGCTCATGCCCCGTTGATGCTGCATATTAAGCTCCTGATACATGTAATTGGGATACTTTATATTGCGCCTTTTCAATATTTTATTCAATACCTTTGTTTGCCTTGCTTGGCCCTATTGTCTAAAATCGACGCACTACCAGAGGAAGCATGATAATCATGAAAAAGATTGAAGCAATAATTAAACCATTTAAGTTGGATGATGTAAGGGAAGCGCTGTCTGATATTGGCATTACGGGCATGACAGTTTGTGAAGTAAAGGGTTTTGGACGCCAAAAAGGTCATACGGAGTTATATCGTGGTGCTGAGTACATGGTAGACTTTTTACCTAAGGTAAAGCTAGACATCGTACTGGCGGAAGAAGATGTCGATCGAGCGATTGACGTGATATTAAAAACCGCACAAACGGGTAAAATTGGTGACGGAAAAATCTTCGTTACAGAAGTTGAGCGTGTGGTTAGGATCCGTACAGGTGAAGAAGACGAAGAGGCAATCTAGTTGTCTAAGAATTCGGGCATCAGTAGATGCCCGAAAAGTTGTGCTATCGTTGATTTAGCGCACGCGTTTTTCTAACGTGTTCACTGAGCTCAGTAAGACCTAGTTTGTCATAGCTCTTTTCCATCATATCTAGCGCTTCAAGTAAATAGCTACTTTGAGAGTAGTGCTCTAGGACATACTTACCGCGATTTGCTGCTGCTAAATAGGCCTCTCTTTCAAAGTAATAAGTGGCGATTTTGAGCTCGTAGCGCGCCATCTTGTTAAGCAACCAAGCTAACCTTTTTTTCGCTTCTGGCGTGTAGTTACTGTCAGGGTAGTTTTTAACTAGCGTTGATAAATCTTGAAAAGCTACACGTGTTTTACTTACATCACGGTCAGCGCGATCTACACCAAAATAGTCTTGAAAGGCATTTTCATCAGCTTTGATGTTAATTAATCCGCGCATGTAGTACATGTAATCAAGGTTTTTGTGGTTTGGGTTTAGGCGAATAAAACGATCTACCGTTGCGAGCGCTTGATCTGTGTTACCGGTTTGGTAAAAAGCGTACACCAAATCCATTTGTACTTGTCTAGAATATGGGCCAAACGGATAGCGAGCGTTAATTGCGCTCAGCAATTGAATAGCTCTGGCGTATAGGCCTGAATCTAATGTTTGTTTAGCGTCTTCATAAAGCGCCTGTACCGACTTATTTGGTACGCGTTCTATTTCTTCTTGTTCTGGGGCCGAAGAACATGCGGCTAATCCTAGTATCGATGCGCTTATTACAACTGCTGTAGCGCGTTTTCCCAACTTCATTATCATTTTATTTTACTACCTTCGTTGTCTTCGGCTAGGCCAAGTCGGTAAAACCGAGTAAACTATGCATTTATGCGATTCTAACCCAGTCGAGCGAGGCTTGCACTGGTAATTTAGGTAAAGTTACACATGTCAGAGCAAATTTCTCTACAAGCCGAAGTGCCAATCGAGTTAGGCGGTAAACGTCTAGACCAAATATTAGCGCAATTGTTCCCTGATTTTTCACGTTCAAGAATAAAAACTTGGATATTAGATGAAAAAGTGACAGTAAATGGTCAATTGTTGAGCACCCCAAAAGAAAAGCTGTTCGGTGGCGAACTCGTAGAGATCGAAACACAAATTGAAGCAGAACGAGAGTACGAAGCGCAGGATATCGCGCTAGATATTGTTTACGAAGATGATGATATCTTAGTTATCAATAAACCAATGGGATTGGTCGTGCATCCAGGTGCGGGTAATCCCAATGGCACAGTATTAAATGCGTTACTGCACCATCACCCCGATATTATCAATGTTCCGAGAGCGGGGATTGTGCATCGTCTAGATAAAGACACCACGGGATTAATGGTGGTTGCAAAAACAATTCAAGCGCAAACTCACTTGGTAAAGAACTTACAGGCGAGAACTAACTTTACGCGTGAGTATGAAGCCATTTGTAATGGTACGATGACTGCGGGTGGTATGATTGAAAAACCGATTGGACGTCATGCGACTAAACGTACTCATATGGCTGTCCATGAGATGGGTAAGCCGGCTATCACGCACTACCGTGTTGCTGAAAAATTCAGAGCACATACTAGGTTAAGATTGCGTTTGGAAACAGGGCGTACTCACCAAATCCGTGTGCACATGGCTTATTTGAAACATCCACTTATTGGTGACCAATTATATGGTGGTAGACCTTGCCCGCCTAGAAATGCATCGGAGTCTTTTTTGGACACCCTAAGAAGTTTTAAGAGGCAAGCACTACACGCTGTAAAGCTTAGCATCGCTCACCCAATTACAGGTGAAATGATGACTTGGGAAGCGCCTATCCCAGATGATATGCAAGCACTTACTGACATGCTGCGAGCTGACAGTAAGGAAAATCCGCAAATTGAGTACTAACTCAATGCTATTGCCAAGCTGGCCATTACAAAGCCAAATCGGTGCTGTTGCCAGCACCGCTTGGGCGGACACTCTAAAGCGCCTTTTGATAAGCTAAATCTCGCTTATCATGTAGGCGACAACGAGAAAGATGTCGCTAAAAACCGCTCTGTGCTAGACGCTTATTTACCTGCGGAAGCGACTTGGCTTGACCAAGTACACGGCAATAAAGTTCATGTATTAAATCAAGATACAGATATATCGCAACTGGTTAGTGCAGATGCCATGTATACAAATTTAAGGCGCAGGCCTTTAGCTATTATGACCGCAGATTGTTTGCCTATTTTGCTTGCTAGCAAGCATGGAGACGAGGTTGCAGCGATCCATGGTGGTTGGCGTCCTCTTGCTGCTGGCATTATTGCAAACACCCTCAAACATTTTTGTGCACCACCAACAGAGGTTGTGGCTTGGTTTGGTCCCGCAATTGGTGTATCGGCATTTGAAGTTGGTGCAGAAGTCCGCCAAGAATTCATCGAACAGGGCACTGAGTTTAGCCGCGCATTTAGTCCTACGACGTCTAATAAATACATGGCCGATATTTTTCTAATTGCAAAGCGCCAGTTACATGCGCATGGTGTCACCTCAATCTATGGTGGAAATGCATGCACGGTGTCTCAACCCGAGTTGTTTTTCTCGTACCGTCGCGATGGGCAATGTGGCAGAATGGCCACTGTGATCTGGCGCAAATAAATTAAACCTACCACTTGATCCTGCTTGATTGAGGACCCATTTTAATAAGTAGTTTAGATTACTTAGGTGTGAAATCTCATGCGGTTAGACAGATTTACCAGCAAATTTCAAAGTGCGTTATCAGATGCGCAATCACTCGCTTTAGGAAGAGACCATCAATTTATTGAACCTGTGCACTTGATGTATGCGCTGTTACAGCAAACAGGGTCAAGTGTTAGGGCGCTGTTTGCACAAGCTGGGGTGAGTGCGGATGAGCTAAACACCAAGTTGTCTCAGGCCATTGAAAGGCTGTTTAAAGTTGAAGGTGTTGGTGGCGATGTCCAACTCTCTAACAATTTAATCTCATTGATTAATCTGTGTGATAAATACGCACAAAAGCGCAAAGATAAGTATATTTCCAGTGAGTTGTTTGTGTTCGCTTCATGCGAGGACAAAGGCGAGCTAGGGGACATATTTAGAGCGCTCAATATCACTCAAGATAAAGTTGAAAAGGCCATTAAAGCGATTCGTGGGGGCCAGAAAGTTGATAACCCAAACGCCGAAGAAACTCGCCAAGCACTTGAGAAATTTACCATAGATCTTACCGAACGCGCAGAGCAAGGTAAATTAGACCCCGTCATTGGGCGCGACGATGAAATACGTCGTACGATTCAAGTATTGCAAAGAAGAACAAAGAACAACCCCGTTTTAATCGGTGAGCCAGGTGTGGGTAAAACGGCGATTGTTGAAGGACTTGCGCAGCGCATCATTAACGGCGAGGTGCCAGAAGGGTTAAAGCATAAGCGTGTGTTATCTCTTGATTTGGGTGCGCTGGTCGCGGGTGCCAAGTATCGTGGCGAGTTTGAAGAGCGACTGAAATCCGTACTCAATGAGCTTGCCAAAGAAGAAGGTAGCGTTATTTTATTCATCGATGAAATACACACAATGGTGGGAGCCGGTAAAACGGACGGCGCGATGGATGCTGGGAATATGCTTAAACCAGCGTTGGCAAGAGGAGAGTTGCACTGTGTGGGTGCCACAACGCTCGACGAATATCGTCAATATATTGAAAAAGATGCTGCACTTGAAAGGCGTTTTCAAAAGGTGTTTGTGTCTGAACCAACAGTGGAAGATACAATTGCTATACTGCGTGGCTTAAAAGAAAGGTACGAATTACATCATTCAGTAGATATCACCGATCCCGCTATTGTCGCGGCTGCTAATTTGTCTCATCGCTACATCAGCGACAGGCAACTACCTGATAAAGCAATCGACCTGATTGATGAAGCAGGCTCTTCGATTCGTCTGCAAATTGACTCAAAACCTGAGCAGTTAGATAAACTGGAGCGACGCATCATTCAGTTAAAACTGGAAGACAATGCATTGGCGAAAGAAAAAGATGAGGCCAGCCAACAACGCCGCAAAGAAATGCAATCGTTGATTCTTCAGTTAGAAGGTGAATACAAAGAGCTCGATGAAGTTTGGAATGCAGAAAAAGCATCTTTGCAAGGCACTCAAGTGATTAAAGCGGAATTAGAGCAAGCACGCCTTGACCTTGACGTTGCGAGAAGAGCCAGTGATTTACAACGTATGTCTGAACTTCAATATGGCCGTATTCCAGCACTAGAAAGAAAATTGGATCTCGCGTCGCAAGCTGAAATGCAAGAAATGAGTTTGCTTAAGAATCAAGTCTCTGAAGATGAAATTGCGGAAATACTGTCTCGTTGGACAGGTATCCCCGTTGCAAAAATGCTGCAAGGTGAACGTGAAAAGCTACTCCATATGGAGGATGAGCTACATCACAAAGTAATTGGTCAGGACGAGGCAGTGAATGCCGTGGCAAACGCCATACGTCGATCCAGAGCTGGGCTGGCGGATCCCAACCGCCCAATTGGCTCATTTTTGTTCCTTGGGCCAACAGGGGTGGGCAAGACGGAGCTAACCAAAGCGTTGGCGAGTTTTATGTTTGATACTGAAGATGCCATGGTTCGTATTGATATGTCAGAATTTATGGAGAAGCATTCAGTAGCACGCTTGGTGGGGGCTCCGCCGGGGTATGTTGGTTATGAAGAAGGTGGTTATTTAACGGAAGCGGTAAGACGTAGACCGTATTCGGTTGTGCTACTTGACGAGGTTGAAAAGGCGCACCCAGATGTGTTTAACATTTTGCTACAGGTGCTGGATGATGGCCGTTTAACCGATGGCCAAGGTCGTACGGTCGACTTTAAAAATACTGTGATTATCATGACCTCTAACTTAGGCTCTGACGTTATTCAAGAGCAAGCGGGTAACAACGATTATGTAGCGTTAAAAGCTAAGTTAATGGAAGTACTGACGACTCAATTTAGGCCGGAGTTCATTAACCGCATAGATGAAACGGTTGTTTTCCACCCATTGGTGACCGAACATATCAAGGAAATCGCCAGTATTCAGCTAGACAAACTAGCGTCTCGATTAAAAGACAATGGATTTGGGTTTGAGGTGAGTGAAGACGCATTAGAGAAAATAGCGCAAAGTGGCTTTGACCCGGTATTTGGTGCGAGGCCGTTAAAACGTGCAATTCAGCAATATATTGAAAACCCATTAGCACAAAAGTTATTGCAAGGTGATTTCACGGGGGCTGACACAATTAAGATCTCAGTCACACATGATGTAATCAACTTCGACGCCCAATAACTTTGCATATTATTACAGGCACTGGCTTATTGTCAGTGTCTGCCTTGAAATCGACTTTCAGATACTGAAATATTATCTTACGAATCACCTTGAGAATACGATGAAGTTATTGGGGGGATCTCGTTTTATATGGTAGATTTAATAGCTATTTAGTCCATCTTGATGACACTTCATGAATAATCAATATAAGCAAATAGGCATAACCGAGTTTGGTACTTCTGAACAGCTGTGTGTCAGAGAGGCAGTAAAGCCTATGTTGGATACAAAGCAGGTTTGGGTACGTGTACTTGCTTCATCAGTGAATCCTATAGACATTAAAACGCGCAGTGGGCTTGGGTATGTGGCTCAAGCTAAATCTGAAGGGGCATTTTTACCGCTTGGCTACGACTTATTAGGGGTTGTTGAACAAGTAGGGGATAAAGTCGCAGGCATACAGCCAGGCGATACAGTTCTTGGTATGGTTGGCTTTCCAACAAACCCAGGATGCTATGCATCACACGTAGTTGCAGATATCGAACAGATTATTTCCATCGACGAGAAAGTTTCCCTTGAAATAGCAGGTCTAAGTTTAGCGGGATTAACTGCTGTTCAAGCGTTATCTAAGCTGTCGCCAAGTAATGGTACGTTATATATAAATGCACCAACAGGTGGAGTTGGGCACCTCGCTGTTCAAACGGCAATGAATGCAGGGTTTGATGTTGTTGCAGTGACGACACGCAGCGATTTGATTGAGTCGATGGAATTTAAAGTACCCAACGTACATTACGAAGACTTTTTTGCTCACAGAAGAACTGGGCAGTTACTAGACCTAGTTGGTGGTGACATTGCAAAGCAGATGTTGAGCAATATGGCGTCTGGTACTCACTTTGTAACAGTGCCAACTGTGACAAAGGATGATGTAATTACGCATGGTCAAACGTTAAATATGCACGGAGAAGGTGTACTGGTTATGCCCAACCGCGAGCAATTAAACGCTTTATATCAAGCTGTCAGAGCCGATCAGCTAAAAGTGCTCGTGAGTAAAAAGTATACGTTAGATGAAGTAAGTCAGGCGCATTCATTCGTGGAGCAAGGCCAACACTTTGGTAAAGTTATAATTGTGGCTTGAGTATTTTTAATATGCCCCCATTGATGATGGCATAACTTAAGCTTGATCCGAGCCTCGAGGTATTTTTTTGAAACAAACTAATTTAGCAAGCAAGCTAGAAAAGCTTGCCACATCCACGCTTGTATCCTCTTTAACTGGAATACAGCGGGGTATAGAACGAGAAGCACTGCGGATCCAGCCATCTGGCAAGATTGCCAAAACACCTCATCCTGAAGGTGTAGGTCACCCGTTAACACATAGTTCAATTACAACTGACTTTTCAGAATCTTTGCTTGAGTTTATTACTCCGGTTAGCACTTCAGCAGAGCAGACTTTGTCGCAGTTAAGAGATTTGCAAAAGTACACATTAGCCAATATGGGCGACGAAATGCTATGGCCAATGAGTATGCCGTGCTTTATTGAAGACCAGCAAGACATCGTATTAGCACAATTTGGTAACTCTAATATCGGTAAAATGAAAACCCTATATCGTGAGGGGTTAAAAAACCGTTATGGCAGCATGATGCAGGCAATTGCGGGTGTGCATTTTAATATTTCGTTTCCAGAAAGTTTTTGGCTAGCGCTGCAAGAAAGCGAGCAGGACAACAGCGAATTACAGAATTTTATTTCTAATAAATATTTAGGGCTTATCCGTAATTTCAAGCGTGAGTTGTGGCTCATTAGTTATTTGTTTGGTGCTTCACCTGCGTTGTGTAGTTCATTTTTGCAGGGTAAGGAAAGTAATTTACCTTTTGAAAAGCAGGGCAAAGGTACCTTGTATCTGCCCCATGGTACGGCGCTTCGTTTAGGTGACTTAGGTTATACCAACAGTGAGCAGTCATCACTAAAAGTCATGTACAACAGCTTGACAGAGTATGTAGCAGGTTTACAAAGAGCGATACGTTGTCGTTCAGATCTTTATGAAAACATTGACGATTTCCATGCTGAAACGCCCAAGCAATTAAATAAAAACATCCTTCAAATTGAAAACGAGTTCTATTCGCCAATTAGACCTAAACGCAATGCGAAAAAACATGAAACTCCAACTCAGGCTCTATCTCGTGGTGGAATTGAATACATTGAAATCCGCGCGTTGGATGTCAACCCGTTCTCTGATACAGGTATCAGCATAGAGCAGATTAGATTTTTGGATGTATTTTTAACTTATTGTTTGCTAAAAGATGCGCCTGAAATGAGCTGGGAAGAGCAGCAAATATCAGATCAGAACCTGCAAAGCGTCATCAGCACTGGCCGTGATACCAGCACTTTGCTTAAGCAAGGAGAGGAGCAGGTAACGATTGCCCAATGGGGTAATGAGATATTTACCGAGCTCAAAGAAATTGCTGAGCTATTTGATGCAGCACATGGCAACTCTGATTACTCAGATACAGTGCACCACCTCGCTACCTGGATAGAAAACCCGGACAACACTTTTTCTGGCCAGCTCATTTCATCGCTTTTAGCAAATGGCGGTGATGCATCAGAGCAAGCGCTTGATATTGCAACGCGTTACAAAAATGAGCACCTAAAAACAGATTTTCAGTATTATTGTGAAGCCGATTTAGACAAGCAAGCAAGTCAGTCTTTTGAAGATGAAAAAGCTGTAGCTGCAAACGATGCTTTGTCATTTAAAGCATTTTTAAAAGACTATTTCGAAAAGGCATAAAAAAACGCAGCCAATTTGGCTGCGTAAAAAATATCAGGGATGAAACAATGCTAAACTGCTGCATTCAAGTATTATGACCTCAGCAAATTGGAAAAGTTCAGGTGAGTTCAAAAAAAATGCGAAAAAAAATAATATTTTTACCTCTACTTCTTGCAATGGCCGGTTGTGCCACCGCACCACCCAAGCAACCTAATGATATTTGTAAGATTTTTGAAGAAAAAGAAGATTGGTATTACGACGCGCGCGATGCACAAGAAAAGTGGGGGTCGCCAAAGCATGTCTTAATGAGCATGATGTATCAAGAGAGCTCATTTAGACATGATGCAGCCCCGCCAATGGAATACTTTTTAGGTTTTATTCCGGTAGGCCGAGCGAGTTCTGCTTATGGTTACTCTCAGGCTAAGACGATGACTTGGAGTGATTATATCCGCGAAACGGGCAATTCGGGTGCAGACAGAGATGACTTTGAAGATGCTATCGACTTTATGGGCTGGTTTGTTTATAAGACACATAAAGTGAACGGTGTATCAAAATGGGATGCATACGCACAGTACCTGAACTACCACGAAGGGTGGGGAGGGTATCGCCGTGGTACTTATAAAAAGAAAAAGTGGCTGATGAAGGTAGCCAACAAAGTAAAACACCGTGCGTCTCGATATGGCGCACAGCTTAAACGGTGTGAAGATGACTTGGATAAAAACTGGTTTGAGCGTTTATTTTCATAAAGGCCAGTAATCGGGGTTAAGAGCTCGAAGCTTTATAGAATGATGCAAAAAAGGCCAGTGATGTGACACTGGCCTTTTTCATTAGACAGGCGACTTTGTGGGTTGAAGAGGGAATACTTTAACCACTTTAATCATATTCTCTTTTACTTCTAAAACTTCCATCGGATAGTTGGCAATTTTTAGGCTAAGTTGAGATTCCGGAATATCTTCAAGATACTCAACAATAAGCCCACTTAAGGTTTTTGGTCCTTCGGTGGGTAGCTCCCAACCCATTTCTTTATTTAAGTCACGAATGTTGGCACCGCCATCAACAAGTACGGAACCATCGCTTTGTACAGTGACTTCGTCGCTAGGCGTTGGTGTTTGGGTCGTCGTAAAGTCACCGACAACTTCTTCTAAAATGTCTTCCAGCGTAACGAGCCCTTGAATATCACCATACTCGTCAACAACAAGCCCTATGCGCTCTTTGTTTTGTTGAAACTTAAGTAATTGTGTGTTGAGAGATGTCCCTTCTGGAATGAAGTAAATTTCACGTACTGCACGCAGCAAAGAAGGTTTGTCAAACTGTTCTTTAGTAAGTAGGCGCAGTGCATCTCGAGAGTGAATAAAGCCAACAGCATCATCGATTTGATCTCGGTATAAGAGCACCCGAGTGTGTTGAGCATTGGTCAATCTACGTGTAATGTCCTTCCAATCGTCATTTATGTCGATGGCATTGATCTCACTACGGGGGATCATGATGTCTTCAACGGTCACTTGTTCAAGGTCCAAAATTGATGTCAGCATGCTACCGTGATTAGTTGGCAGCATGGCACTTGACTCATTCACAACTGTTTTTAACTCTTCTTTACTTAGGCTATGCTCTTCAATTTGTTCAGGAGAGACTCCGAAGAGTTTTAGCATGCCATTGGTGATCCAGTTTACTGTCACAACGACTGGGAAGAGGACTTTAAGTAACACTTTTAAAATAACAGAGCTTGGGAATGCCACTTTTTCAGGATATAAAGCCGCGAGTGTTTTCGGGGTGACTTCAGCAAAAATCAAAATTACCAATGTAAGCGCAAACGTTGCGACCACAATACCTGCGTCGCCGAGTAAGCGCATACCAATCACTGTTGCTACGGCTGACGCTGCAATGTTAACAAGGTTATTACCTATAAGGATAAGTCCGATCAAACGATCCGGTCTTTTGAGCAGTTTGTCTACACGCTTAGCTGATTTATTATTTTCTTTAACTAAGTGTCTAAGTCTGTAGCGATTAATTGACATGATACCGGTCTCTGAACTTGAGAAGTAACCGGAAATCAGTATCAGTACGCCTAGTATAATGAACAGGGCGCTAGTGGATATGTCGTCCAACAGAGGATCCTTTTTTTACTTTCGAAAGGCTATTAAGCGTCAGCATAGAATAAGAGTCAAGCTCCATGCTCACTTTTCTTATTCTAAAATTTATCTAAGATGACTTCCTGTATAAATCTGCTTCCAAAATAGGCCAAAGTAACGATTCCAGAAGCCCCAAGTACAGCAAACACGACGGGTTTGCCACGCCAACCAAACTGATGGTGGCCAATGGTCACTGCAGTAAATATGCACCAACTAATTAGCGACAGAACGGTCTTATGTATAGAGGCTTTATCAAACATGCCATCCAAAAATGCAAAACCGGCGATAAGTGCAAGGGTTAAAAGGGCAGTTCCGACTGTAAGTAGTTGGTATAGTTGTGACTCTACCTGCATAAGAGGGGGGAGGTGGCTATTCATGATGGCGAGATCTTTGTTTTTGAGTCGTTTATCAATAAAGAAAAACTGTACCGCGTACAGGGTGGCGATGATCAAAATACAATATGCCAACAAGGATAAGGAAATGTGTGTGACGAGTCCTAAATCTACGTTAATGTCATCCATAATAATGTGGTGTGGTATAAATAAACTTGCCACGAGCAAAATGGCAGCAAAACCATAAACCACCGGCAGCAACAGGGTTGCAGGAAATTTAAGCGATACAGTTGTGACTGAAACCACGATTATCCAACAAGTAAGCAGAGCAATGTTAATCGTGCTTAAGTCCTGACCATGCTGTGTAAACACAGAATTCACAAGTACTAGCATGTGGCTCAAAATGGCAACAGTACTTAAAATGACAGTTAATTTTTGGCTCGGCCCCTCTTTGTGGAACAGGCGTGAAAGCACGTGCCCCGTCGCCAGTGTGTAAAACAGGCTCGCCAACAATGACAAAATAATGATCATGAACTTTATGTCTACTTTACGTGGTCCTTTAATAGGCTATTGTATTTTAAGCCTCGTCGCTTGCATAGACTTTGTAAAAAGAATCTTTGTATAACTTGAATACTGTATTAGTTGCGCGCATATCAGTATAATGTTGCGTAATTACGAGATAGTGGAAGCGATACATGTTTGAGAACCTCCAAGAACGCTTAGGAAAAACGCTTAAAAATATCAGCGGCAGAGGCCGTTTGACTGAAGATAATATTAAAGAAACGCTGCGTGAAGTGCGCATGGCGTTCCTTGAGGCTGACGTTGCGCTGCCTGTTGTACGTGAGTTTGTAAAGCAAGTTAAAGAACGTGCCGTAGGTGTTGAAGTAACTAAAAGCTTAAGTCCTGGTCAGGTTTTCATTAAAATTGTGCGTGAAGAACTTGAAAAGGCCATGGGTGAAGCAAATGAAGAGCTAAACCTAAATGCTCAGCCGCCTGCAGTTGTTATGATGGCCGGTTTACAAGGTGCTGGTAAAACAACGAGTGTTGGTAAACTCGCAAAATTTCTAAAAGAGAAAAAGAAAAAGTCAGTGCTTGTCGTGAGTGCCGACGTATATCGTCCTGCGGCTATCAAACAGCTTGAGACATTGGCTTCAGAAGTTGATGTTGAGTTCTTTCCGAGTGATATTTCACAAAAGCCAGTGGATATTGCCAATAATGCGGTAAGTCACGCTAAGAAAAAGTTCATCGATGTGGTGCTGGTGGATACGGCGGGTCGTTTGCATGTCGACAGTGACATGATGGATGAGATCAAAGATCTTAACGCAGCAATCAATCCTATAGAAACGTTATTCGTTGTTGACTCAATGACAGGTCAAGACGCCGCCAATACGGCTAAAGCATTTGATGAAGCGCTGCCGCTCACCGGTGTTATCCTGACTAAAACAGATGGTGATGCACGTGGTGGTGCCGCTTTATCTATTCGTCATATTACGGGTAAACCGATTAAATTTATCGGTGTTGGTGAACGTACCGACGCGTTAGAGCCTTTCCACCCAGATCGTATCGCTTCACGTATTCTTGGAATGGGTGATGTTTTATCACTGATAGAAGAAGTGGAAGCTAAAGTCGATAAAGACAAAGCGGCGAAAGTTGCAGAAAAAGTATTTAAAGGCGACGGTTTTACACTTGAAGATTTTGCTGAGCAACTTAAGCAAATGAAAAACATGGGCGGGATGATGTCTATGTTAGAAAAGTTGCCAGGTATGAACAACTTACCGGATGCAGTAAAAGGTCAAGTTAATGACAAAACCTTTAACCAGATGGAAGCCATCATTAGCTCGATGACACCAAAAGAGCGCGCAAGACCAGAAATCATTAAAGGGTCGCGTAAGAAGCGTATTGCAGCGGGTTCTGGTACTCAGGTACAAGACATCAACAAGCTACTTAAGCAGTTTACCCAAATGCAAAAAATGATGAAGAAAATGAAAGGTAAAGGCGGCATGATGAAAATGATGCGCGGTATGAAAGGCATGATGCCACCGGGTATGTTTGGCGGCGGCGGTCCTAAATTTTAATCTTTACTAGAATGAGAAAGGGAAGTGATGGCACTTCCCTTTTTTACGTTCTCGAATAAGGCTTAAATACCCTCAGTGTCTATTCTTGAGCCGTTTCAGTACTGAACTCTTTTCTTGCTAATTTAGTCAGTCTTACCAACTCCATACGAACAGCTTTACTATCCATACAGACATTCTCAAATTGGATGTAATAGTTTTTATCATTCGCTCTCAAGTAGCAGCCGTCGGGTACAATCGTGGTCATCACTACGTTATCTGACTTTATTCCATGTGCCTTTTGAAGCATCAGCTGATTGGCATCGGCATGGTCGTCATTCATGTGTTCGACCATTCTTTTCTCATCTTCGAGCGACCACTCGGGCTCTTGGGCATGCCATTCGTCTTTTTCAATCCAAAATATATGGCCGAACCCACCGATGTAACGAACACGTTTCACTTCCATCCGCCACAGCTGAAAATCATGGGCTTGACGATATGATATTGCTTCAGGGTATTGACGCTCGTAGCGTTCAAGGAGCGCTTCCGATTCTTCAGCGGGAACGGGGGCCGCATCACCTACAACGGTTACGCGGGCATGCGCATTTTGATCCCCTTCTTCGGCGGCATCAAATACGGTTGCACACATGCGGCTGTCTTCATTGAGGTTGCGAGAGTGTTGTGCAATCCCTGCAATGTAAAATATAAGTCTGCCTTGATTGTCCGTCATAAAAGGAGACACAGATCCAAAAGGATAACCATGAAGGTTTTTAGAGATTGTTGAGATCACACAGACATTTGATTGTCTAACTAAAGTGCGTGCTTCAAAAGCGGCCTGTTCACGCATTAGAGGCTCCTGTTAGCGGTTCTGAAAAAATCATAGGGATTTGAAAGCTGGGGTGCAAGTTTATTTGCATGCCAGCTCGATAGATTGGTTGTAATACATCAGGTTGAAGCACATCGTTGGGCTTACCGTCGTGATAAATATTACCATGATGCAAGAGCAAAACTCTGTCAGCATACAATGATGCCAGATTGAGGTCATGTAACACCGCAATAACGGTGTTACCTTGATCTGCAAATGCTTGCGCTTTACTTAATGTGGCATGTTGATGGTGTAAGTCGAGCGCAGATGTCGGCTCATCTAACAACATTAACTTACCTGTTGTTTGCTTTTTATGAGCGTCGAGTTGGGCAATACACCTAGCAAATTGGACACGTTGAAATTCACCGCCGGAAAGTACAGTAACATCTCTATCGGCTAAAGGTTCAAGGGACATTTGCGCAATGATCTCGTTGACCGCGTCCGCCTGATTTTGGGTGCTCTCGTGGTAAGGGTAACGACCCATCGCTATCAACTCTGCCGCGCTAAATGCAAAGTTTACTCGATTGTTTTGCAATAGCATGGCTCGTTGAGTAGCGAGAGTTTGCGAGTCAAAGCTTTGCATTGGCTTGTCGTTGAATAGCACTTTACCTGAGTATTCTAAATCGTCGCAAATTGCGCTTAACAACGTCGATTTGCCCGCACCATTCTCGCCAAGTAAAACGATAAATTCGCCTTGTTTAGCTGAGAAAGAGAGGTCATGTATTATGCGTTTATTACCGCGCGTGATGCCGATATTTTTACATTCAAGCATGAATACCTCGCTTTTGTTTTATGAGCTGATAGACGAAAAACGGTGCGCCAAACAGCGCTGTAACAATACCGATAGGCAGTTCTGATGGCGCAACAATCAATCTAGCAACCCAGTCTGCCAAAAGCATCAATAGGCAGCCCAATAGCATGCTTAACGGCAACATTTTTCTTAAATCTGGCCCAACTAGCAAACGCGCAATATGAGGAACAACTAAGCCAACAAAGCCAATCATACCAGCCATCGCAACGGCACCACCTACACCCAACGCGACTAAGAAGACGACTTCGGTTTTCAAACGTTTTACGTTCACACCTAAATGCCTTGCATCTCGCTCACCTAACATTAATGCATTAATTTGACGCCTTTTTAAGACAAGCATGGTGGTACTGACCACAATAAGCGGCGCGCCATAGATCATTGCCGACCAGCTTGCTCCGCCGAGAGAGCCCATTTGCCAGTAAGTCATCAGTCTCAATGAGCTGTCATCTGCAAAAAAGCTAAACAGGCCAATGATTGCCATTGCAATGGCATTGATTGCAACACCAGCGAGGAGCAATGTTGTGATTTGAACTTGGCCCTGATGATTAGCTAAACGGTAAATAACGCTGGTAATTGTCAATGCGCCAATGAAAGCGGCAGGTGCAACCATAGCTTCATTTATAAAGCTGACTTTAGGCGCAAGCGCGATAACCGCGATTGCAGCAACCGCAGCCCCACCGGTTACACCCATCAAGCTTGGATCTGCCAGTGGGTTCCGACAAAGCGCTTGAGTTGCGGCCCCGCTGCATGCGAGCACAGAGCCAATTAAAATGGCCAAAGTGAGTCTAGGCAGGCGGATTTGAGATACCACACTCATCTGCAACGCATTAATATCTGCTGTCATCGAATCTGGTAGTAGCCATGCAATAGGCATTTTCCAGTCCCAACCAACTGGGCCACTACTTAACGAAAGCCAGCCGAGGCTCAGTAGTAATATTATGCTCAGCCAGTACCACTTTACATGCTGCTTGGAGTTTAAAATGGGAAGTGCAATATTACTCATAGTTTTTGCTTACGATGGAATGAGTCTAATTCAGCAATGGCTTCGGGTAGACGCGTGGTCATGCCTAGCGCCATAAGTGAATCCATTACCAAAAGACGACATTCCTTCGCAGCGGGAACAAGTGCCAGAGCTGCTTGTTGACAAAATTTTTGCGGTCCACCTGCACCATATACAACGTGACTGGGCGCAATGATAAAATCAGGGTTACTAACTAATAAAGCCTCGCGATTAAATGGTTTAAAGCCATTGTGTGAAGCGAGGTTTTTAATACCCGTATAACCAAATAGAACATCAGGTACGGTTTCTTTCCCAGCTACCATGACGCCACGGTCACCTGCTGAAAGTATAAAAAGCGCATTGGTTTTTGACGGTGAAGGTCTTTTTGGTAGCTTTTGCTTCAGAGATGCTATAAGCGTTTCAGCTTGCTGTGTTCTATCTAAGTCTTTTGCGACCGCATTGATTAAGGTGTACAAGCCTTCAACAGCGTCTGGCTTATCATATTGATGTACAGTGACACCTGTGCTTTTTATTTGTGTTAATACTTCAGGTCGTCCGGCCCCTTCCAAAGTTAAAATCAAGGTTGGCTTTTGAGATAGTATCCCTTCCGCGGCTAGATCTCTGTAGTAACCTACTTTTGGTAATTTTGTTGCTTTGATTGGCCAAGTGCTTGAAGTGTCCACTGCGACAACTTGGTCACCTGCACCCAGTGCGAATACGATATCAGTAATGGTACCACCTGCGACAACAATGCGTTCGGCAGCAGCTTGAAAGCTCATCACAGTCAAAAAGATACCTATAAATATTGCGTGTTTCATTGTTTTTCTCACGTTTAATTACTTGAGTTATGGCCTACAGGTACGTTGATTGACGCACTGATGAGCCTCTTATAAATCCTTTATGAGTACATTTATCCGATGCGGCAATAATACATTTGATAGCAAATAAAATCTATATGATTATAGAAATGCAAACAATTATCATTTGAGTTGTGTGAGAAATACCTTTATAGTGCACAGCGAAATTTATTCGTTCTTCCTGTTTGAGGTTAAAAGATAATGTTTAAACAAACTACTATTTCGCTAAGTATTGCAGCAGCGTTCTTTGCTGCGCCAAGTTCAGTTGCGGAGCAATTTGAGAAAGACAGCGAGGTCATCGTAGTATCTGGGTCGCGTATTGAGCAAAAGCTTGAAGACGTTGCGGGCTCAGTAAATGTTGTCACCGAACAAGAAATTGAACGTGAGTTAGCAGTGGACTTGAATAGTGCATTTAAGTATCAAACAGGGATAACAACTACGGGCTCGACAGGAGAAGCCCAAGCGCTCAATATTCGTGGTATCGGTGGAAACCGTGTTGTATATATAAAAGATGGACGTCGTTCGAATGATGCTTATGCTTCTGGGAGTGGCAGCCTTATTGTTGGTCGAGGGTATTTAGACGTCGACAATGTGAAACAAATTGAAGTTGCCAAAGGTGCAGCTTCCTCTTTGTATGGCTCAGATGCACTGGGTGGTATTATTGTTATTACGACTAAAAACCCTTCTGATTATTTAGCAGGAGAGAATACATTTGCTCAAGTAGGGCTTGGTTTTAATGGCGTGAGTGATGAAACGAGTTTGAGTGGGACTTTTGCTGCTCAATTAAGTGACAACAATGCTTCTTCAATACAAATCACCCGTCGAGATGGTGATGAAGTTCAAAACTTCATTGAGTCGTTGGATAGCTACGAATACACTTCTAACGCGGCGATTATAAAATCCGAGTTCACGTTATCTGAGACTTCATCTTTATTAGCCACGATTGACTATTTTGAGCAGGAGTATGATCAAGTCATCACAGAAGGTACGTTTGAAACAGTCGATAATAATGAAAATGTCTCATTCTCACTTCAATTTGAAACCAGTGCCAGTACAGTACTCTATGATAACTTGAATGCGCAATTATACTTGAGTGACTTTGATCAACAGAGCGACCAGATAAGAATGGGTTTTACAGGTACGTCTGTCTCTCACAATGATTATGGTTTTGAGCAGTCAATATTTGGTACTCGCTTAGTTCTGGATAAGCAATTACAGACTGGTGATATCGCACACCAAATAGTTTATGGAATCGACTATGATAGCTACGAAACGGCAAGACCCCGTGTAAGCACTGTCAAAGACTTGCAAGGTAATATAATTAATGCTGACGTGTTTAAGCCGACATTTCCAGGTGCAGATACCACAATGTTAGGGATCTTTTTGCAGGACAATATTACTCTGGTACCTGATGTTTTGACTTTGAATGCTGGATTAAGGTTTGATAAGTACGATATGAAGGCAAAGCATGATGATTTATATCAGGGCAGTGAGTTTGGCGATTATAGCGAATCGGCGCTATCACCAAAACTGGGCCTTATCTACTCATTTAATGATAACCTTAACCTTGTTGCACAATATGCTCGCGGCTTTAAGATCCCACCCCATGACTTGGCCTACCAAAGCCATGGCGTGCCAACGCGATATCAAATTATACCTAATGCAGATTTAGAATCTGAAACCAGTGACAGCTTTGAGTTTGGTATGAAAGGTCACTTTGAGGATAAGCAGTTTTCTGCAACGTTCTTCCAGTCTGTTATAGACGACTTTATAGGCACAAATGTAGTTCGCATGGAGCCGGGACCGACTCCTACCTCTAGACCTGTGCCCATTATGCAATATCAAAATGTGGCCGAAGTGGAGTTTAAAGGATTTGAGACTAATTTAATGGTTTGGCTCAATGACAATATCTCAATCGATACTGGTTTAACTTATGTTCAAGGCAAAAATAAAGAGACTAATCAGTATGAACCATCAATCAGCCCGCTCAATGGCTTTATAAAAGCGCGTTATGAGGCCGATAATTGGTCTGTCACAGCCGCATTTAAAGCAGCCAAGCGTATGACGAAAGTACCGGATGAGAAGAGAGTAACAACTTCTGGTTGGGGTACAGTTGATGTCTTTGCTGATTATGATTTAGGTAATTGGAAACTCAATGCAGGTATTTTTAATTTGCTTGATAAGGAATACACGCCTTATGAAAGTGTTGCAGGGCTATCCAGAAGTACCACCAATTTGGCTGATTATACGCAGCCTGGACGTTATTTAGCAGCCAGCGCCAGGTTTACTTTCTAAACATAACATTCTCCCTGAAGCCACATGAGTTGTTTTTATGTGGGATTATTTGAAATGGGTGTAACCTAGTTACACCCACTTTTACTTTATTTGTAGCTCGTATTGTGCATTCAAACTTCACGGTTCGAGGTCCAAAAAGGCCGAGGTATGTCAAGATTGAGAATTAAATCTAAAACATACTTGCATTGTTGAGAAAAACTCGTACAATTCCCCAGCTTCCCGTAGTGGGAAGTTATATCTTATTAATGAAAACAGTCAATCTATGTAGAGGACGGTATGGTAACTATTCGTTTGCAACGTGGCGGCGCTAAAAAGCGTCCATTCTATCAAATCGTGGTTGCGGATAGCCGTTTCTCGCGTGACGGTCGTTTCATCGAGAAAGTAGGTTTCTTTAACCCAATCGCTTCTGGTCAGGAAGAAAAAATTCGTCTAGATCTTGCTCGTGTTGATCACTGGGTAGGTCAGGGCGCATCTCTTTCAGATCGCGTAGCTAAGTTAGTTAAAGACGCTCGTAAAGCGGCTTAATAGGCGTAAGTGTAACCATGAGTCAAGATAACACCTCGACACTTGTTGTCGGCAAATTAGGTGCCCCTTATGGTATTAAGGGTTGGCTTAAGGTGCATTCATTTACTGATGATCCCCAAGGGATCTTCGATTTCAGCCCATGGTTGATAGGGCAACAAGGTAAATGGCAAGCTCTTGAAGTGAGTGACTGGCGTCGCCACAACAAGGGTTTCATCGCTAAATTTGCGAACATTAACGACAGAGACGAAGCAATGGCTTATACCAACGCTGAAATCGCAGTTAGTAGTGAGCAGCTTCCTGAATTACCTGAAGGGGAGTTTTATTGGCGAGACTTAATTGGTATGACGGTTGTAACCAATAAAGGTTATAACTTAGGTCATGTCGATGACCTTATGGAGACTGGCTCAAATGATGTTTTGGTTGTGAAAGCAAACAAAAAAGATGCATTTGGTCAGACTGAACGCTTAATTCCATTTTTGACAGACTCTGTCATTATTGAAGTTAAGCACGATGAACGTGAAATTACGGTTGATTGGGATCCAGCATTTTAATGAGTGAACAGCAAAAACTTTGGGTCGGCGTTGTATCGTTGTTCCCTGAAATGTTTGATGCAGTTACTCAGCAAGGTGTAACTGGTCGAGCTGTGAAAAACGGTTTGATTGAGTTCAATTGTTGGAACCCAAGAGAGTATGCGACCGATAAGCATCGTACCGTGGATGACCGCCCTTATGGTGGTGGCCCAGGTATGTTGATGATGGTAGAGCCGCTTGAAAAAGCCATTCTAGATGCAAAAGCTGCAGCTGGTGATGGTGCAAAAGTAATTTACATGTCTCCACAAGGGCGCAAACTAGACCAACAAGGCGCCGCTGAATTAGCGACGTCTGAAAAGTTGATTTTAGTTGCGGGTCGATATGAAGGTATAGATGAACGGATCATCGAGTCTCACGTAGACGAAGAGTGGTCCATTGGTGATTTTATTCTCAGTGGTGGCGAACTGCCCGCCATGACACTTATTGACGCAGTCGCGCGATTGGTGCCTGGTGTGCTTGGTCACAATCAGTCTGCTGAGCAGGATTCATTTTCGGATGGCCTGTTAGATTGCCCTCACTATACTCGGCCTGAAACATTGGATGGAAAGCAGGTCCCTGCTGTATTACTCAGTGGGAACCACAAAGAAATTGCCAAATGGCGCTTAAAGCAGTCATTGGGCAGGACTTGGCTACGCCGTCCGGACTTGTTGCGTAACCTAGCTCTGACTGAGGAGCAAGCAAGGCTTCTTGCTGAATTTCAGCAAGAACATGAAGCTTGTGGCTAGAAGACAGTTACTCCTAGGAATGTGAGAAATAAAATGGCAAAAGTAAACCAAAATATTATTAAAGCGCTTGAAGAAGAGCAGCTTAAAAAAGACGTACCTGCGTTCGGCGCTGGTGACACAGTAATTGTTCAGGTACGCGTAAAAGAAGGTAACAAAGAGCGTCTACAGGCCTTTGAAGGTGTTGTAATCGCTAAGCGTAACCGTGGTCTTCATTCATCTTTCACAGTTCGTAAGATCTCGAGCGGTGAAGGTGTTGAGCGTGTGTTCCAAACACACAGCCCACTGGTTGACAGCGTTACAGTTAAGCGTCGTGGTGCGGTTCGTCGTGCTAAGCTTTACTACTTGCGCGAGCGTTCTGGTAAATCTGCACGTATTAAAGAGAAACTTAACTAATACGCGCATACTACCTATGCTTAACAAACAGGCCGCTTTTGCGGCCTGTTTGGTTTCCAAATATAGTAATCAAAACCTCCCCCTAATGTTTTACTTGGCCCTAGACTTTTAGGTCTCAGCACTTTTCTCCTACTATTTTTCCTCACTATGAAGATCATTGCCTACAATTGTCTTAACAACGAAAAAAGGTACTTTCTTAATATCAAGCGTCCTGTTAGACTGGGTGTAATTATTTATTTACTAGTGTAAATTAAGGTTTACGGTATGGGGATGAGAGAAGACTTAAGCTTGGATGAGCTGCGTGAACATATTGATACGTGTGACAGTGAGCTAGTTAGCTTACTCGCTAAAAGGCGTATGCTCACCGAGCAAGTCGGTAAGATAAAACAACAAAATGGGGCTCCTTTGCATGCACCTGAACGCGAGGCTGCGTTAATTTCAGCAAGACGGGCTCAGGCGGAAGAAAAGGGCGTTAACCCTGAGCTTGTCGAAGATATATTGCGCAGGATGATGCGCGAGGCATACGAAAATCAGCAAAGTGAGCTCGCCTGTGCAGCACCTGAACTCTCACCCATTGTGATTGTGGGTGGCGAAGGGGCAATGGGGCAGTTGTTTGCAAAACAGTTCAAACGTTCCGGTTATGAAGTGAAAGTCCTCGATAAGGCACAGCAAGATCAGGCGGGCGAAATTCTACAAGACGCGAAGCTGGTATTAGTCAGTGTGCCCATTAACACGCTGGAGGACGTCGTAGCAAGTTTACCAAAGCTGAATCCAGAGTGTATTTTGGCTGATATAACATCAGTAAAACAAAAACCCCTAAGTTGTTTGCTTGAGCACCACCAAGGGCCCGTTGTTGGGTTACACCCAATGTTTGGCCCTGACATATCCCATTGGGTGAAGCAAACCGTCGTCGCTTGTGAAGGGCGCCAACCAGAAAAATATCAAGGGCTGTTGGAGCAGCTGAAGATATGGGGATGTTATATCGCGCCAATGGAAGCAAAAAAACATGACCAAGCAATGCAAATTATTCAGGTTATGAGACATTTAACCACATTTGTATATGGGCAGTTTTTAGCTCGTCAATGTCACACTTTGGAGGAGCTAAGAGGGTGTTCCTCTCCGATTTATCAGTTGGAGTTGATGATGGTTGGACGGCTGTTTGCGCAATCGCCAGAATTGTATGCTGATATCATGTTGGCACAGTTTGAAGATGTGGAAGGGCTATTGGCAAGTTACCAAGACACTTTTGCTCAAACCTTAATAAACCTTAAAAACCAAGATAAAGCAGAGCTTATTCGAGGGTTCGATATGGCTAAAACCTATTTCTCAGACAGTGCCCACTCGTTTTTGGCACAAAGTAGAGGGATCTTGAATAAAGCCAATGATGCCAAAGTATTGGGCTAATTATCGAATTGAGTGTAACAATGGCACTGATATTGTCGAATAAATGCTCCGCTTGTCGGAGCGTTTTTTTGCCCCAGCATTTTCTGGGGCTATGAGTGGTGCTTAAATTGGGTCAACGGCTTTTAGGGATTCGCTTTGATAGCAGCCTAAAATCCTGACTGTTTGCGTATGTTCCTTCAGTGACTCAAGCGCTTGTTGGACATGCTCTTCTGCAATGTTTGCATGCAAATCTACATAGAACACTTCTTCCCAAGGGTTGCCTGGAACTGGGCGTGACTCCAGTTTAGTCATATTGATACTGTGCTCTTTAAATACCATTAGGGCGTCGGCTAATGAGCCCACATGCTGCTTAGTTGCCATGATTAAGCTTGTCTTAGTGGGGATTTGAGTTGAAACCTGTAGAGGTTTTCGAGCAACAACGATAAAGCGGCTATGGTTTTCTGCTTGATTTGCTAATTCATCTTTAATTACTTCTAGGCCTTGGCTCTTACCTGCTTGCGCAGAGCCAATCGCAGCGCTTTGTGCCGTTTCTGCCGCCATCTTGATGGCGCTAGATGTCGAATCGCAAGTTTCTTGAATCACATCAGCAAGGCTTTGAATGAAACGACTGCACTGTGCAAATGGTTGTGGGTGAGCATAGATTTTTTTGACGTCTTTTAATTCAATACCCGGCTGAGCCAGCAAGCAGTGCTCTACACTGTGCGTCACTTCGCCGACGATTGAAACCTGTGCATGTTGCATCAAATCAAAAACCTCATTGATACTACCGGAACTGGTGTTTTCTATTGGTAGTATACCGAAGTCAGCTTTGCCCTGCTCAACACTGGTCGTAATCTCATCAAAGGATTGACAGCCTAACTCGACAAGTTTGCCAGGACGGCGACTGAAATATTTATGGCAGGCCAATTGGCTGTATGAACCTTGCCCTCCTAAATATGCAACTCGATGGGTGTCGTTAACAGTGTCAGGGTTTAAGCTCTTTTGTAGCATGGCTTGTTGATTTAAAACTGAATCTTCCAAAATGACTTGAAAGACATTGTTTATATAAAAAGGGTCTAACCCTAAAGACTTGCCATAGTTGATAAGTTTTTCTAACAGGGCGAGTTCGCGCTCTTCATCCCTGATAGGTTTGTTGTTATTTATTTTATATTCTAAAACGCCATGGCTGATGCGCCTGCGTTTAGCTAATAATATTAACAGCTCAGAGTCAATCTCATTAATCTCTGTCCTCAATGCATCTAAAGTATCTTGCGTCATGGTCCTCACTCCCATTTTGCCAAAAAAAAAGCCTCCCGAGTTTGGGAGGCTTAGCTATTCGTTGTTACGCGCAAACAGATAAGCCTCTTCATCTAAAGAAGCTAAAAAAGAAAAAATAAGGGCGCGTAATGAAATTCATATTTTATTTAAGTTCAAATTCGTAACGTTAGGGTTATTATTAACACATAACATTGTAGGAATACAATAAGGTATTTTAATTTATGCTTTAATTGGATTGGCTACGAATTACGTGATCTGATATATTCAAAGCACTTTATTAAAAAAAACATAACAAGGTTAAGGTTTTATCGTGGGCAATCGCCGTCCTCCTTCACGTTTTGGTGCCAATTCACTGAGCGTGAAATTGTCAATTTTGATTTCAGCTGTCTGTGTCATTGCGGGAGTTTTTGCTGCTGCTCTGATGCTTAAGTCGGAAGAGAAACACCTAGTTGAGGCGGAGTTTAAGCAGTTGCGCAGCATCAGTGAACAAGCCATTCAACAGTTTTCCCAGTATCTAGAGTTGAAAAAAAATCTAGCACAACAAACCAATGTGGTGGTTTCGAAGCGATTGTTACCAATTGCCGATAATAGTGACATTAGTGATAGTGACCTTGCATTAACGCCAACCGCTGGCCGTACACATAGCGTTGCACTCAATGGGATGTCAGCTGCTTACATGTTAAAAGAAGAGCTATCTGCGACGGATAGGGAGCTGTTTAAAAGCTCAGAATCTCTTTGGAATATTTTGTCTCCCATATTGTTACAAGATTTTTTTAATTTTTATCTCTATACCACTGAAGACTTTGTGCGTATCGCTCCTCCTAATTCAGTGCTGTTGGAAGATGAAAAAAGCCGCCATGCTAACATGCATGCTCAGCCACTATTGCGCGAAGAGTTAAACCCAACCAGAGAAGCAATTTGGTCTGATGTCCATCACGATCCGGTCTGGAACAAATGGGTGGTAAGCATTTTAGTGCCGCTGTATGAAGGCGACTTGTATCGTGGTTTTACTGGTAGTGATATAGAGCTCGAAACTTTATTGGCAAGATTGCCAAAGCCGAATGCGGAGCAAAGCTATATTATTTTTGATAAGCAAGGACGAGTGCTGTCTGCACCTAGCTTGCTTAAAACGACATTGAGCGCGGAGCTGCTTAATAAAGACGCGTTACCAAAGTCCATTCAGCAGGTCATAGATACTGCCATTAAAGTGAACCTACCTAGTTTTCAAGATGAGTTTATCCATGCTGAAACCAGTCATATTGCCAATGTAATGCACTTGGGGGCATTAGATTGGTATGTTGGGATTTACAAACGCAGAGATACAGCACTGCATGCTCTCGAAGAGTTAAAGGTTAAGTTTTTCGGGCTATTTATATTGTATGCCGCATTTGTCGCGATGCTATTGCATCAGGTACTTTACCACCTTATTTTGAAGCGCATTAATCAGCTGGTAAAAGTGCTGATTAGTTTTGGTCGTGGTCAATGGGATCACCCTAAATTGTCAGACAGCGACGATGAAATCGGATTACTAAATGCCTCATTCAATGACATGAGCGATGATATTAAAAAATTAGTAAATGGTCTTAATCAGCGCATCAACGAAAAAGAAATCGCGGAAAAAGCAGCTAACCGTTTGTCTAAGGCTGTTGCATTTTCAGGTACAGGTGTGGTCATAACCAACGAAAGATTTAAAATAGAATACGTTAACCCCAAAATGGTTGAGATGACCGGTTTCTCGGAGTCTCACTTCTTGGACTCTCCATTGCTGAGCATCATCTCTAATGAAATGGCCATTCTAATTGACGACATTGATTTTGATTTGAGAAGTCGCAATTATTGGCGCGGTGATACATTGCTACAAAGTAGTAGTAACGAGCAAATTTGGGTCAGCTTGAGTATTTCTCCAATTAGAGAAAACGGCGGTCGTATTTCTAGTTATGTAGCATCAGCCCAAGATATTTCATTCGTAAAAGAAAGCCAAAGGAAAATGGAAGAGTTGGCCTATTTTGACACCTTAACGGGCTTGGCTAATCGTACTTTTTTCCGTATGCAATTGCGCAAATCGATGGCCTTGGCATCGCGAGGTCATTATGCATTTGCATTGTTCTACTTTGACCTTGATGAGTTTAAGCGTATTAATGATACCCTTGGCCATGATGCAGGAGATCGTCTACTCGTTGAAGTTGCAGACAGGTTAAAACAAAGATTGAGGGCGGAAGATACCATCGCCCGATTGGGTGGTGACGAGTTTGCCGTATTGTTAAGTGGTATCAGTAAACGTGATAACGCCATGGATGTCGCCCATACAATTCAGAAAACGCTTAGTGAACCCATCTCGTTAGGAAATAACGAGGTGATTGTCAGTGCCAGTATTGGTATTACGCTTGCGCCGTATGATAGTCAAGAAGAAGAGCAGTTGCTTAAGCATGCAGACTTGGCAATGTATGAAGCGAAGGCAAAAGGCCGCAACACATTCCATTTCTATTCTCAAGAGCTCAATGCAGCCGCTAACGAGCGTCTACATATAGAAAACGAATTGCGACAAGCTATCAAGAGTCAGCAATTTTCGCTTCAGTATCAGCCTCAAATTGACAGTAAAACAAATAAAATTGTCGGCTACGAAGCGCTGATCAGGTGGTTTCACCCCACTGAGGGGCCGATACCGCCAACCAAGTTTATTCCCATTGCTGAGACAACAGGCTTGATTGTCGAAATTGGTACTTGGGTTTTACAAGAAGCTTGTCGGTTTTCGGCTTTATTGAGGTCTAAAGGGTATACGGCGGACATCTCAATAAACTTATCAGCACGGCAATTTAAAGACACTCAACTGATAGAGACCATTTCAGAAACGTTAGATGAAGTGGGATTACCGCCGGCGTTCTTACATTTGGAATTAACCGAGAGTATGCTCATGGGAGATGTTGAGGCCGCCATTGAGCAATTAAAAGAGATGAAAAAGCTGGGCGTTTCATTATCAATCGATGATTTTGGTACCGGTTACTCGTCACTCAGCTACCTCAAACGATTCCCTGTCGATGTGCTTAAAGTCGACCGTTCGTTTGTCAAAGACATACCTGAAGATACAAATGATATGGAAATTACCGCAGCGATTATCGCAATGGCGCAAAAGCTGAGTATGAAAGTGATTGCCGAAGGGGTAGAAACTGCTGAGCAAGTAGCATTTTTACAGAGAAATAATTGCCATATTGTACAAGGGTACTATTACAGCGCCCCACTAACAGAGCAAGATGTATTTGGACAAGCGCAGGAAATCATGAAAGCTGCAGGGAATTAGCCCCCTGCAATTTTTACCTTAAAGCCTTGAGCAACGAGCAAACCCTTGAGTTTTTCGCGGTCGTCACCTTGAATTTCAATAACGCCTTCTTTGACGGCTCCACCTTGTCCCATCTTACTTTTTAATAGCTTGGCTAGCTTTTTTAAATCGTGTTCGTCAGGGTTTATCCCTACGACGAGCATTACCCCTTTTCCCTTTCTACCTTTTGTTTGACGTTCGATTCGAATATGTCCGTCTTTGAAAAGTTTTACTTCAGGTTGTTGTGGCTCTTCATCGGCTTTGATCCTGCCAAACTCGGTAGAAAAGACTAAACGAGAATCTGACATTGTTTACTCCAAACTTATTTTATTAGCTCGATAGTAGCAAAAAGTGATTTACCAAGTTATATTTTTTTGGCGAATTTGCTTAATACGATTATATTTAAAACAGAAAGATGGATAACAATACTAAACTTTGAGTAGGAGCTTGCGATGAGCCTGAGCAAAAATGCTTCAGCTGATGGAAAGACTTTAACGATTCAAATTAAAGGAAAATTCGACTTTAACCTAGTGCAATCATTTCGCCAAGCCTATGCAGAGGTTAACGATGAAACCGAAAAAGTGGTCGTTGACTTAAGAGATACGGATTATATGGACAGTTCTGCGTTAGGCATGTTACTCAACATGAAAAAGACCCTTGGAGATTCTGTAGGAAGCATACAAATTAGCAACTGCAGACCTCAATTGAAAAAGATTTTGCAGATCTCAAGATTTGATAAAAAATTTGAAATTGACTGATTGAAATAGCTTTTAACATGTTAATTTTAGTTGTTGATGATCAGCCTCTAAATTGCCGGCTGTTGACAACCATGCTGGAGCACCAACACTACGACGTGTTGGTTGCAAACAATGGATTGGAAGCGCTAGAGTTATTAAAGCAACACGAAGTTGATATTGTGTTGTTAGATGTCATGATGCCAGTCATGAATGGCTTTGAAACCGCCCCTAAAATCAAAGAATTCGCCGGTGATGTTTACTTACCCATTATTTTTATCACAGCACTTGAAGATCACGCCAGCTTTGAGAAATGTCTGCGAGTTGGC
The DNA here is from genome assembly GCF_001696455.1 of Pseudoalteromonas luteoviolacea. Classification (GTDB taxonomy): domain Bacteria; phylum Pseudomonadota; class Gammaproteobacteria; order Enterobacterales; family Alteromonadaceae; genus Pseudoalteromonas; species Pseudoalteromonas luteoviolacea_C. Next base: position 138,077 of record NZ_MAUJ01000007.1, on the reverse strand, counting down.
GGGGATGACTTTATTCATAAGCCTTTTGATCGTGTGATTTTATCTGCAAAAATACGTGCACATGCACGCACACGAAAGCTCAGCAAAGAAGCAAATGAGCAGAAAAAACAGCTTCAATACCATTACAATCAGACTGAACGAGAGCATGAGATTGTCGAGCACATATTCCGTAATGCGCTTTCGGGGCAACAAAAGTTTGAGTCGATATGTGACTTCCATCTATCACCAGCATCCATGTTTAATGGTGACATGTTTTTAATGGCAAAGAGCCCAATAGGAGGCTTTTACTGTTTACTAGGCGATTTTACGGGTCATGGGCTAGCCGCGGCAGTTGGTGCATTACCTGCTTCCCGAATTTTTTACACTATGGTTCAAAAAGGTATGGCTGTGGGAGACATTGCGACTGAGTTGAACAGCTCACTCTATACCTTGCTACCTGGTCATATGTTCTGTGCGGCTGCAATCATTGAGATAAGTAGTTCAGGTAAAAACATCTCAGCGTGGATTGGCGGGCTGCCAGATATCTATTTGATCGACAGACAAGGAGGCGTGCTCAAGACGATTGAATCTCAACATATGGCATTAGGAATTTTGGACGAAGATGAGTTTGAAAGAACCATACTCCATTTTGAGGTTGAAACGGGTACGCGCTTGGTGATGGCGACAGATGGCATCATCGAAAGTGAAGGCCCAGATGGGAATATGTTTGGCGAATCTCGACTTGTTGACACACTAGGGAGTAAGCCTGAAATATCAACACATGAAGTCATAGACTGTGTAAGAAATTATTCAGAACATGCAGAGCAGCAAGATGATCTCAGTATCGCGATAATAAACTGCTTACCCGCAGAACAAGAAAGTAAAACAAAATCACATTATTCGTCAATTCCATTTAATGTGTCTGTAGCGCTTGATGCAGAGCAAATGAAAACCACAGATCCAGTCCTTGAAATCGTCAATGTATTAAGTAATGTGGAAGGTGTGGATGCACATCGTTCTAATATATTTTTATTATTATCAGAGGCGTATAACAACTCCCTCGACCATGGAGTATTGGGGTTGAGTTCTGATTTAAAGAACCAAGAAGATGGTTTTCTTGAATACTATGCTCAAAGAGCTGATGCACTCTCAAAACTGACTGACGCATCAATTGAAATTTCAGCTGCCTTTTGCCCCCATGCGAGCAATATTACCTTCGAAATTTGTGACTCAGGTTGCGGCTTCACTCCCTCTTCTGAGCCGTCTGATGGTTACTCGTCCAATGAACATGGTAGGGGAGTACAATTACTGTCTGAAATAGCAGACAGCGTCACATATAACGAAACAGGGAATCAAGTTTCGCTAGTTTACCTACTGCTTTAAATTCATAGATACCGTTTGTAATTTTTATTCACTGATGCCTGTCTTATTGCATTCGCATTAATAAAAAATTGCCTTGGCCTATGGCCATGTAGTGATTTGCATGTTAGATTTACTTTAGATATATAGATGTTTGGATGGCTAAATGATTTCAGCGTACTTAGATAAAACACAGACACCCCTCGGTTCGGCACTCATTGAAAGTAAAATTGCAATGTTAGAGGAGCACCTATCTACGAAAAGTGCTCAGTCTACTTGGTCATATCAAATTCCCGAGCTTGGAGAAGGTGGCAGTTGTAGTCTATTTGGAAACTTGCAAGACGCTCCGTTCTTACTAAACGAGTACATAGACAATAATGAAAGAAACGATGCGTTATTATCTAAGTTGCAGGCCATTGTAGATTTTGTTCACAATCAAACTGGTGTTGACTGGTTCGGCATTTATCAAGCTAGACTGATTGAAGACGAGCGCCAGTTGCTGAAGCTAGCATATGAAGGTGCGCCAAGCAGGCCACTATTTCCAATTAATGAACAGTTTGCTGCAACATCAAACAATATTCAAACCGTGATGTCAGAAAAATCTCGAATTATTAACGATATTCCAGCCTATATTGCGCAAGGTGGCGAGTACTATACTTGCGATCCTAAAGTACAATCTGAGGTATGTTTACCATTGCTTGATGATAATTTTGAGTGTGTTGGGATCATTGATGCGGAAGCATTTAGTAAAGACTTTTTTACTGCTGACAATTTATCTGTACTTGTTGCTGCGTGCTTGAAAATAACGCACTACCTTCCGCATTAACAAGGCTCGTCTTCTTGTTAATTTGTGTTAGTATTGGTGGCAACTTTAACCCCATGGCTCTTACGCAGTATCTAGATGAATATATACTAAATGCAGGGCAGGGATGATGAAGTAAAGCACGCTTTTATCCTGTCTTTCGTTTTTGCGTACCAGTTTTTATAGGAAAAGAAATACACATGTTTTCAGAACTAAAACCACTTCCTACAGACCCTATTTTGGGCCTTATGGCTGCTTATAAGCAAGATGATAACCCTAATAAAATTGATTTGGGTGTAGGTGTATACAAAGATGAGCAAGGTGCTACACCTGTGCTTAAAGCGGTCAAAAAAGCAGAAGCATTTCGCCTAGAAAATGAAACAACAAAATCTTACATCGGGTTAGCTGGAAACTTAGATTTTTGCTCGAAGATGGAGCAGCTTCTTTTAGGTGATAGTCACACATCACTATTAGCTAACCGTGTACGCACGGCGCAAACACCAGGTGGTACAGGTTCATTGCGTGTAGCGGCTGAATTCATCAAGCGCTGCAATAAAGACGCAACTGTTTGGGTAACAACACCAACTTGGGCAAACCACATCAGCCTATTTGAAGCTGCAGGATTAAATGTCAAAGAGTACCCTTACTACGATTATGATAATAAAGGTCTTTTGTTTGATGAAATGATCGACACGTTAAAGCAAGTACCTAAAGGGGATGTTGTTTTAGTACACGCGTGTTGTCATAACCCAAGTGGTATGGATCTAAATGCAGAGCAATGGCAAATTTTTGCTGATCTTGCGAAAGACGTTGGATTCACACCTTTAGTAGATATCGCTTATCAAGGTTTTGGTAGCAGCTTAGATGAAGACGCAAATGGTCTTCGTTTACTTGCTCAGACAGTTGAAGAGATGATCATTTGCTCTTCTTGTTCGAAGAACTTCGGCTTGTACAGAGAGCGTATTGGTGCATGTTCGATTATTTCTAAAGAGAGCGCAATTGCAGATATTTCAAATTCTGTCTTATTAAGCGTGGTGCGCAGTATCTATTCAATGCCGCCTGCACATGGCGCAGACATTGTTAATACTATTCTATCTAGCGATGAACTAACGCAGTTGTGGCATGAAGAGTTGGCAGAGATGCGTAATCGCATCAATGGACTACGTAGCCTTGTCAAAGACAGTCTAGCCGAGAGAAATACTGGTCATGACTTCTCATTTATTGAACGCCAGCATGGTATGTTCTCGTTCTTGGGTATTAACAAAGAGCAGATTGACCGTCTGCGTGAAGAGTATTCGATTTATATTGTTGGCTCTAGCCGCGTGAATGTTGCGGGTATCAGTCAAAGCAATATTGATTACTTTGCAGATGCTGTTGCGTCAGTATTAAAGTAATTGACTGTATCGAACTATACAATCAAAAATGCCCAACTTTAAGTTGGGCATTTTGCGTTTTGTGGGACGAGTCAGCTAATGAATGGCGCTACACGAGATCATCAAGCTTGCTTAATTGCTGTTACCTTGTCGTCGCTGGCTTCATCAGCCTTCTTTGCCGGTTTTTTAACATCTTTCTCTGCAGCCGGTTTGCTACCCTTTAGTACTGAAATAAAATCATCTTTGTATTTTGCCATCTCGAGCGCAAGCGATTCTACTTGTTGCTCGCTCAATGGTACGTCGACTTTTTCTAACATGCCTTCCAATGCTTCTGCGACATCCAGCATTTTATCGTAGGCATCAGCCTCTTTTTTGCTAGTAAAAGTCATTCGTTCTACTCCATTTCTTTCAACCACATATTTTACAACAACAGCCATGATCACCCTCCATAAAACACTGTTTTTTTATACAGTAAACCTAAATAGGCTTTAATGCAACTTTAAGTCGCTTTATTAGACGCTCAAGATGAAAAAAATACAATGAAAATATTCCTATTAGATTTACAAACTAAGCGATAAAACTCTATGTTTATCAATGCCAAAAAGGCAGATAGATTTGTTATTTAAATAGATTCAATAGGAGGGATCACATGCTATTTAAAAATTTATGGAGTGCAGCATTATTTATTGGTGCGCTTACCTTGTGTCATGTCGTACAAGCCCAAACTCAAAGCACAGTGCCAGAAGTCAATCAAGTTATGGTAAACATTAATACCGCGACAGTGGAGCAACTAATCACGTTGCCAGGCATTGGGCGTTCGAAAGCATTGGCGATTGTAGCCGATAGGGAAGAAGTGGGAGAGTTCAGCGACTTAGAAGCGTTAACGCGGGTTAAAGGGATTGGCAAGGGAATTGTTGATAAGCTTAAAGAGCGTGTCGTTTTTCAGTAGGGTAGATTGCAGAGCCTATAAGGGGCTCTGCTCAAACTCTTTCAGCGCACTGTCTAAGTATTTTAGTGCAAATTGAATTTCAATGGGCACTGTAAATAGTGGATAAGCAAGGCCTGCAACAAATAATACTGGGAGTAGGTAGAAACCTTCAAAGTAAGCCAGCGCCATAAAGAAAGGTGTTAAAAGCAGTAGCTTACAAACGGCTAATAGCACTTTTTCCTTACCATCTAGCATGCTCAAAGCAATTGCTTTGACTTTTTGTTTATCCCTCAAGTTGAGAGAAGACAACTGTGGCACTTGGCTCAATCTAAAAATCATGGGGTTCTCTATGTTACTTTTTAAACACTATAATAGGCACAAATATTATAAAGCTAATTGCGTAAGCTGCAAAAATAACTTCCATCCAACCTGGCATAGATAGCCCTGCAAATGACCAGTCAATACTTGAACAGCTGCCAGTTACAGCGAAAAACGATGGGATCCACTCATGCAATGGCACTGGAAAATTAGGCTCGAATGCGCACGTGAACGCGAAAGGATCGGTTGTTGTTTGCATGTCGAGATGCTCTCTTGCAAGTAACCAGCCCCAAATGGCAGCTATGCCCCATCCCGCAGTTGCGATAAGTCGAACTATATAGTTGCCTTTGCCCAGCAGTCCTATTAGCGCCGCAATTAATACACCTAAAACAGCAGTGCGTTGATAGATGCACATAACACAAGGTTCTAAACCCATGGCATATTGAAAGTACAATGCTACGATTTCAAAAATCAGGGCACTCATAAATAAGGTTGCCCAAGCAGTGGTTGAGCGAGAAAAGCTCGCCAATTTATCCAACATACTATCTCCTTTTTTTGCCGCTATTATGGCGAGGTAAACTTCATATCGCAATGTATTTGCGATGTTGATGATGGTACCGCAACAGGAATTTGCGCCTTGTGCAACTTTGCATTTTCGGTGTTCTTAATGATGAAAAGCCGTGATATAAAGCTGAGTTGCACGTGTTGAACTTCAGCTACAAACTAACGTGCTGTATTTCTGACAGTTTAAACACAAATTTGTTTCGTGGTTTAATAATATTTTGAATGTAATGAGATAGATAGCCATACAGGTGCGATAATCTCCTTGGTTATTAGGCTAAATATCAATGTTCAAAAAGGTATATAGAGTTCAAGCACGCTTGTATAGGTAAAAAACACAGCGTGTTTGATGTGTTAAATGGTTTGCTGAGCTGAGTGAAGATGGAAGGCGGTATTTGTTACTTACCTAATTGGTCCAAATCTTAGCGAGGCCTTATGATGTCTATTGTTGATCAGAATGGTATTACTGCTTATCAATTTGCAGTTACGCTTGTTACTTTGCAGCCATCTGGTACAATCAGTGGATTAACGAGTTGCATTGTCGTGGATCGCCTGCTAGCTAAAGCAATGTGCTTCATGAATACAACGCCTTAAGTTGTAATATTAAGTGGTGCTAAATGAGAATTTTTAAAGCCAAGAGCCCAGCAGGTTTTGCTGAGGAATACATAGTTGAATCGATTTGGAATGGTGAGTTTCCACCGGGCTCTATTTTGCCTGCTGAACGTGAACTATCAGAATTAATCGGAGTGACTAGAACAACTTTAAGGGAAGTACTTCAACGTTTGGCACGTGATGGCTGGTTGACTATTCAACATGGTAAGCCAACCCGTGTAAATAATTTTTGGGAGACTTCAGGTCTGAATATCTTGGAAGCGTTGGCTCGCCTAGATGAAGACAAAGTGCCTGAACTTACAGATCAACTGCTTTCAGCCAGAACAAATATCAGCGCGATTTATACGCGTGCAGCTATTAAGCTCAACGGCGCAAAAGTGGTTGAAATTCTTGCTCAGTACAGTGAATTACCAGATACCGCTGAGGCATTTGCAGATTATGATTATCAAGTGCATCATCAACTGGCTATTGCTGGTGGCAACAAAATTTATGTTTTAATTTTAAATGGCTTCAGAGGCCTGTATTCAAAAATTGGTTGTCATTATTTCTCTGAACCTAAAATCAGAAAAATTACGAGAGAGTTTTATCGTGATTTAACTGAGTTGGCCGAGCAAGGGGATCATGACAGAGCCATTTCTCTTATTCGTAAATATGGGCATCAATCCGGTGAGCTATGGCAGCATATTCGCACGGATATGCCAGATGGCATTATGGATTAACCATCGCACGAAAAAGCTCCAAAAGGGGCTTTTTTTGTATCTAAAACCCAGTGCCATCGAATTTATAGATTGTACCTATCGGATAATTCGATTGTTATTTTGGGTAAGAGCTGAATAAAATTAGGCAAATTTTTTCAAGGGGTTGTTTTTCGCAAACAGCGCCTCAATAATTAGAATCAAATTACAAAACGATTTGTATATTGGAACTAAACCTAACTATTTGGAGAAAACAATGGGTGTATTAGTTGGCCGTCAGGCTCCTGACTTTACAGCAGCAGCAGTACTTGGTAATGGTGAAATCGTAGACAGCTACAATCTACATGAGCGTATTAAAGGTAAAAAAGCAGTTGTATTCTTTTACCCACTAGACTTCACTTTTGTTTGTCCTTCAGAGCTAATCGCTTTTGACAAGCGTTATGAAGAATTCCAAAAGCGTGGTGTTGAAGTAATCGGTGTTTCTATCGACTCTCAGTTTTCACACAACGCATGGCGTAACACGCCAGTAAACGAAGGCGGTATCGGTCCAGTTAAATATGATCTAGTTGCTGACGTTAAGCACGAAATTTGTCAAGCATACGACGTTGAGCACCCAGAAGCAGGTGTTGCTTTCCGTGGTTCATTCCTAATCGATTCAGAAGGTAACGTACGTCACCAAGTAGTTAACGATCTTCCTCTAGGTCGTAACATCGATGAAATGCTTCGCATGGTTGACGCACTAGCGTTCCATGAAGAGCACGGTGAAGTGTGTCCAGCTGGTTGGACTGAAGGTAAATCAGGTATGGACGCAAGCCCAGAAGGTGTTGCTAAGTTCCTATCTGAAAACGAAGGCCAGCTATAAGCTGAATTTGCCACCGTTTTAAAACCCGCTTTTAGCGGGTTTTTTACTTTCAGCATCCTGCGCTTTATCATACCCGACCCATAAACCATTTTTGACTGATCACTTTAACCGTTTCGATTGAGAAATACGCCAGCAGCAAACTGATAACTGGTATTGCTAACAAGCTTATTAAGGTTACTTCGCTAAACATATTAGTTTTCCTTTTTGACTTCATCAGAGTCAGTTTGAGTTGCTTCGGCATTGTCACTAATACGAATGAAACTATCTACAAGGGCTTTTTTCGTATTGATTTTTAACTCAACGATACTTGTTTGAATGTTTTCACTAACACGACTTTGAATCTCATCCAGTAATTCATTACTTACGGTACTTGCATTAGCAGTCACTGAAGCGCCAGCTAAAAGGCTTACTGTCATTAGTTTTGTGAATACGTTCATTGTCTTGCTTCCTTTGTTTGTTTAGTCGTAATAACTATTACAAAGGTTGTGCCAATTCAAAAAATAATTTTAAGCGTTTGAAAAATATGAGTTTTTATTTTTGTGAGGAGGCTGGTTAAAAACGGGTGTGGCGAATTTAACCAGTTGGAATGACTTTTTTAACTACTATTTAGTTAATTTTGCTCAAGCATTTGATAGATTAATTGTTTGACGATATTTGGCTCAAATGGTTTATCACACATTGCATTGACACCTGACTGAGCAACATTCGCTAAGTGCGTTTCATTTGCCTCAGATGTGACCATGAGTACTGGCACATGTGCGTGTTCATCAGAGCGGCGGATAGCCTCCGTAAGCTCTTGGCCATTGACTTCCGGCATATTGTAATCAGTGACTATGAGGTCAAACATACTTTCTTGCAAAACATCGAGGGCTTGCGCACCATTTTCAGCTTCGGAGATACGTGTTGCTCCAAGATTTCGTAAAACACGTTGGATATGATTACGTGCAAGCGTTGAGTCGTCTACGACTAAGATCCTTAAGTCCTGAATATCATATAAATCTAGCTCTAGTTCTTGCGGAGACAATAAATCTAACGTGGCGTTAATCGCTTTACCCAAATGCTCTTTTGTGAATGGCTTGGGAAGAATAGCAACCACACCAGACTGTTTATAGGCTTCAAGCTGTTGTCGGCGAGTCTCACTAGATACCAACATAAACGGTAATTGATGGTCGCTATAGTTTGCATGTACGTGGTCAAGTAAAGAAAGCGCGTCACCATCCGGTAAATAGAGTGTGCAGATAATGAGATCTGGGATATGTGAGTTTAACGATTCAATGGCCGTACTGACTGATTCTGCGAAATCAATCTGTTGCACACCTTCTTCTTTAAGTTCGTTTGCGATGATTTTACGTTGGGTCACCGAAGGCTCGACGAGTAATATCGTCAGATCTGTGCTGAGTAAGTCGTTCATGTTTAACCTGAGGATAAAAACAGAATAAATGGTAATGTCAGCTGACTCTCACTGCGGTATCAGGGCAATAAGGCACACATACAAGAGTATGAGATTAGCTGTATATGGTTCAAAGCTAATATAGCGTATTTGTAAACAATAGGCTAGTTTCGTGTGATTAGGAGAGTTAGGAAGTTAACTGATGTTAACTTCTACCTGCGAAACTCTAAGTTTTGGGGGAGGTCGACTAGGATCAAGATTGCGCCTTTTCCTCCATATTCTAGCGGTGCTTGGTGCATGGCTAGAATATCGGGGTGCTGCACCAGATAATGCGGAACTTTATGTTTTAAAATTCGTTCACCAATACCGTGGACAATACAGGCGCAGCTGATATGTTGTTTTTTACAGGCATGTATTAAAGCTGCAAGTTCATCTTTTGCCGTTTCTTTATTCATACCGTGCATATCTAAAATGAGTTCTGGTGCGTAATCACCACGTCTCAATTGTTTTGCAAGATATTTATCTGCGCCAGGACGAACATAGTTAATGGTTCCATTGGTATCTATGTCTGGCACATACTCATCTGAGAAATAGAATTCTGCTTGATGTTGTTTTTTTTGTTCTGCGATCACCTCACCTTTAAAGCGTGTTGCTTTACGTTCATGAACAACAGTATCTTGCTTGAGTTGTTGTGTGCCGGAAATTGCTTCGCGAAACAGGTCAAAGTCGTCAGAGGCCATAGTTACTTCAGGATAATCTCTAGTCATTCGTGCATTTTAAATAAAAAAAGCATAAAAACCTAGCTTAAAAACCGCTACAATGCGGCTATCTACAAAGTGTGAGAATAATCATGAGTGAATTAGCAATAACTAACGAAATCGCTGAAGAGGCTTACCGAGATTTGGTAACCATGCAGGATTGGTTGCGCTGGACTACAAGTCAGTTTGTCGCCAATGGGCTTTTTTATGGCCATGGTACAGATAATCCTTGGGATGAAGCAGTAAATTTACTCTTACCCACGCTTAATTTGCCTGTAGATGCGCCTAAAGATTTAATGCAATCAAGACTCACTGGCACTGAGAAGAAGCGCTTAGTTGAAGTGATAAAACTGCGCATCGAGCAACGTATCCCAGTACCATATTTAACTAATCAGGCTTGGTTTGCGGGTATGCCCTTTTATGTTGATGAGCGTGTATTGGTTCCCCGTTCACCTTTTGCTGAGTTGATCACCAAGCAATTTGAACCTTGGGTAGAATCACCGAATGAAGTAACACGTATTCTTGATATGTGTACAGGCTCGGCATGTATTGCAATTGCACTGGCTAAGCACTTCGAAAATGCGCAAGTTGATGCTGTGGATATTTCGTTTGATGCGTTAGCAGTCGCTGAAATGAATATTCACGACCATATGATGGATGAACGTGTATTTGCTATTCAGTCAGACGTCTTTAGTGGCGTACCAGGTCAAAAGTACGATTTAATCGTCGCTAACCCGCCTTACGTGGATGCTGAAGACATGGCTGATCTACCTGATGAGTTCCATCATGAGCCAGAGCTCGGACTAGCGTCAGGTGATGATGGCTTAGATGTTACGCGCGTATTGTTAAGAGATGCAGCGGAGCACCTCACTGACACTGGTATTCTATTTGTCGAGGTGGGTAATTCTATGGTACATATGGATGCATTGTACCCAGGTGCGCCGTTTACTTGGCTTGAGTTTGAAAAAGGCGGCCTTGGCGTGTTTATGATAAGCAAACAGGAGCTGGTTGCTTATTTTAACGATTAATTTTTGCTGTGCTTTGCCTGTGTGAACGTTATCACCGCAGTTGGCTTTGTACGGCAAAAGCAAGTAGGCAGTAATCGGCCTATTTTAGTTAGTTAGGCACAAACGTGCCTAAATTGACTCTCTGGAGTCAAAACCGTAACGAGGAATGAGGAAAGTTAATGGCAGGCAATAGCATAGGCCAAATATTTCGAGTGACGACCTTTGGGGAAAGCCACGGCACAGCACTGGGTGGTGTTGTAGATGGTGTACCCGCAGGACTTGAAATAACCGAGGCCGACCTACAAGTTGATTTAGACAGACGAAAACCAGGCCAAAGTCGCTATACAACTCAGCGCCGTGAAGGAGATGAAATTAAAATCTTGTCAGGGGTGTTTGAGGGAAAGACAACAGGTACAAGTATTGGTCTATTAATCGAGAACACAGATCAACGTTCGAAGGATTACAGTAAGATTATGGACGTGTTTCGTCCTGGTCATGGTGATTATACGTATTGGCACAAGTATGGCCATAGAGATTACCGTGGTGGTGGTCGCTCTTCTGCGCGTGAAACTGCTATTCGCGTTGCGGCAGGTGGTATCGCGAAGAAGTATTTGAAGCAAGTACATGGCATTGAAATTCATGCTTGTTTATCGCAGCTAGGCCCAATTAAAGCCGAGTCATTTGATTGGTCTGAAGTAGAAAACAATGCGTTTTTCTTTCCAGATCAGAGCAAGCTCGAAGCGCTTGATGAATACATGCGCGATTTAAAAAAGCTAGGTGACTCGGTAGGCGCTAAAGTTAAAGTGGTTGCGAAAAATGTCCCTGTTGGTCTAGGAGAGCCTGTATTTGATAGATTGGATGCCGAGATTGCGCATTCACTTATGAGTATCAATGCGGTAAAAGGTGTTGAGATTGGCGACGGTTTTGATGTGGTTGAGCAGAAGGGCTCAGAACATCGAGATGAGCTGACGCCAGAGGGCTTTACGAGTAACCATGCTGGCGGTGTATTGGCTGGTATTTCTACTGGCCAAGATATTATCGCATCAATTGCACTCAAGCCAACATCAAGCATTACGGTTCCTGGTCAAAGTATTAATACGTCAAATGAACCTGTTGAGATGATCACTAAGGGGCGACATGACCCTTGTGTTGGGATCCGTGCAATTCCAATTGCAGAGGCGATGATGGCGATTACATTAATGGATCACCTGTTGCGTCAGCGCGGACAAAATCCACATGTCGATGTGCCTCATGGCCCAATTCCTGGGCAAGCTAAATAGTAAAAAGGCACCTTAGGGTGCCTTTTTTGAATCTCAGGTATCTAAGCCTTAGTTACCTTGGTTCATCTGTGTCAGCTTGTCGCCAATTGGTTTTGAGAAGTTATAGCCGTCATATTTATCCCAATTAATCGACCAAGTCATCACACCCCCAAATTTAGGATAGTTGAAGGCTGGCTTAATTGTGCCGCAACTCAGTCCTTTCGTCAGGCAATCCAATGCCGCGATAATATTGGCTGTGGGTGCTTGCCCAGAATTTGCAGATTTAGGCCCTGAAGGTAGACCAATAGCAACTTGATCATCTCTAAGAGGCGCAAAGCGCGTGCCATTGGCTAGATCAAACCCTTCAACGAGCATCTTTGCATGGGCAACCATCATATTGACTGAGCCTTCTGGCGCACTACCAGGCTCATAAGGGTTGGGCAAACCGCCATTGTTGTATAACTGTACGTGAAGTAGATCTAGCGTATCGCGCAGTGCGTCTATCACAGGGATGTAGGCGCCCCAGATACCTGAATAAGCTATCATACCACCATGAACATAAGGGTGCTCCGGAGCCATAGTTAGGACCATGTTCCCTCCCATATTTTGTTCAATTTGCTTGATTGCACGAGGTAAACGGGCTTGGATTTGAGAGCCATGGAGCAAGTTTGAACCACTTTCTAGATCAATATCTAACCCATCAAAACCCCATTCTTGGATAATATTGGTTAAGCTGGAGACAAAGTTTGCTTCATCAGCATCTGTATTCAAAGTAATAGTACCTTCGGCACCACCGAGACTCAGTACAAACACTTTTCCTTGTGCCTGTAGGGCTTTCATATCGGCTTTAAATTGCACTGGGTCAATTGGTGGGCAGTTTGAATGAATGTCTTTTTCAAATGGCTTGAAGTGTACTGTACCGTCTGAATTACGATCATTCTCAGCAAACGCGATATCAATAATATCCCAAGCTGGCGAGATCTCTGCTAGTGGAATAGGGCAGCCTGCTGGATTAACAAAGTTATGCCAGTACCCAATGAGTTTATGCGTCTTGCCAATTGGCTTATCAATGACACTGATGGTTGCCCCGGCGCTGGTTGCTTGGTTACCGGCACTGTCTTTAGCGACAGCTGTTAAGATTTGAGAGCCAGTTGCTGCCGCGGTGTATGACCAGGTGTAAGGCGCTGTATTATCAGTACCAAGTAAGGTGCCATTTGCGTAGAAGCTGACATTATCTATTGACCCTGTGAGCGCTTGCGCATCTGCTGACAGTTTAATGGTACTGCCTACCGTGTACTGTGCACCGGATAGTGGCTCGACCAAGTCAACAACCACAGGCTTATCCGTTACGTTTACAAAGATTTGCTCTGTTGTGACGTTTCCTTCGTTGTCCGTTGCACTCGCTGATAATGTGACCGCTCCAAGCACTGTAGGTTGCCAATTTGCATTGCCACTGCCGGTGTTGAAGCTGGCAAGAAGAGTTTGATCTGCAAAAATATCAAGCTGAGAGATAGTGCCGTCTGCATCTGTTGCCGTAACCGAAATGGCGGTGCTTTGGCCTTGAAGTACTGTGCTATTGGCACTGGGCGTATTAAATGTGATTGCTGGTGCGATGGCGCAGATCCCTAAATCAGTCCATGCATCTTGCCAATGTTGGCCATTTCCAGGTTCGTATGCCCATTGTGCATTAGAGCTACACCAGCCGCCAACATCACATCGGTACTTACGATTGTTGTGACTGACCAGCTCACCATTTTGATAAGTTGTGCCTGCTTTATAAGATTTCAGGCCAGCACATCCGCCTTGACTTGGTGAAGCGACCTTAATCTGGGCGGTCACATTACTACTGGCCGCTTGGTTATCTGTTGCTGTGACTTTAACCTGTATTTGACCCGCGATATCACTCACCCAATTATAATCAATCATCCCATCTGTAAAACTCGCAACTTGTGTATCATTAATGAATACAGATGCGCCAGTGACAGTACCATCTGCGTCTGTAGCAGCAGCTTGGATCCTGACAGTATCGCCAAGCGTATATTGGCTGTTATTGGTTGGTGACGTCAGTTCAATTGAAGGTGGAGTGTTTACCGTACCGTCTTGAACGCTAATCGTCACTTTACTTTGAGTGCTGACGGCACCTTGGTTGTCTGTTGCTATGGTGGCAATAGTATGTGGGCCTGTCTGCGCTATCCAGTTTGTTTGGTAGGGAGCTTGATTGTCATAGCCGACAGAGACGTCATCAACGAAAAACTCTACTTGTGCCACCGTACCGTCTGTGTCACTTGCATTTGCAGATAGGACAACGCTGTCATTGGGGCTAAAAACAGTGCCTTCTGTGGGGGTTAATAGGGTCACCACTGGGCTTTGATTCCCGCCACATGTGCCGAGGTGTTTCCATACTCGATAATCGCCAGAATTTTGCTGTGGATTTTCATTTTGGCTATACCATCGAGCTTCAAAGGCGTTGCTCTGATGCTGGATTTGGTCTCCTGCACGGTACACTTTAGATTGCTGCCATGCCGCGAGGTTGGTGCAATCGGCGGCAAATAAATGCATGCTCGACACGAGCATGGCACTACCACTCAGCAAATAACTCAATTTGCTCTTTTTCATTGTTTTTCTCCTTACATGTTGTATGTTTTGTGAACAAAACGTATCCAGCATAGAACTATGTGAAGGGTTAATCAATGGCTTTTTGATTTGATAGAGCAGGGCCTCACTTGAGCAAGGCCATTTGTATTGGAGGCTATTGGGCCCCTCGTTGGTCTGACTTTATTGTGACTACGCGTTGCGGGAACGGGATTTCAATTTGGGCATTTTTTATACCTGCATAGATAGCCATATTAATGTTGAGCTTATTCTCAATCAGCTCTGTGGTGGGAGTCCAGTAGCGGTAGCTAATCACAATGGCGCTATCAGAAAAAGACTCAATACCTACTTGAGGAGTCGGGTCGCTTGCCACGCATTTTTCGTTTTGTAAGATCGACTGGATTATTTCAATCGCTTTATCAGCGGGTGCGTCGTAGGCGATGCCAATTTCGCCTTCAATATGCGAAAAGTTGAATGAGTTATGCAGTACCTCCCCGATGATATGCTTATTAGGCACCGTTATTTCAACTTTTTGCTCGTTGACCAAAATTGTATAACCAAGTTCTATTGACTTAACTTGGCCGCTGACATTTTTAACGCTGATGGTGTCTCCGACCACAAATGGCCGAGTAGCAATCAGCGCAAGCCCGGCACCATAATTAGACAGCATTCCTTGCACTGCTAAACCAGCACCTAAAGAAGCGGCACCAATTGCAGCAACAAAGGGTGTAACGCTAATGCCCACTTTGCCCAGTGCAATAATTATGAACATACCAACAATTAAAACCTTGACCACATTCGCCACGAAGTTTGAAAGCGTGACGTCTATGTTATGGTTCAGCATTAATCGGCGTGTTGTGTCTGCGAGCTTCTTAGACAACCACAGCCCGATTATGAGAATGACCACGGCTCCTAGCAATTGCATACTGTAATTGAGTAAGTAATCACGAATGAGGTCGTAGTATTTTTCGAATTGGGCGATTTCTTGCTCGATCAAGTTTGGCTCCTTGTAATATGGTTTGTTTTTTATTTGCTTAAACTACTGAGTATAGTAAAAAATATAGGTACCCAAAAAGCACTGATTATTGCACTAATGATCATCGCTGCTGAGGCAAAGGCACCAGCCTGAGGGTGATGCTCCATGGCAGTTGCAGTGCCTATTGCATGACAACTGACGCCTAAAGCAATACCTTTGGCCTGTGGCTGAGTAACATTGCATAATTGAAGTAAACTCAGCCCAAAGACACTACCAAATATACCAATTAAAATAACCATCGCAGCGGCAATACTTGGAATACCGCCGATCATGTCGGTAATAAGGACCGTGACGGGCGTTGTAACAGAAAGTGCCATAAGGGAAGCTGTTAAATTTGGCCCAACTTGAAATAGCACACATAGCATAAAAGCGAGGCCGGTCGAAAGAGAAATACCAATAAATGCACAGACAATAAGGAACAATAAAATGGGTCGAATTGCCTTAAATTGTGTGTATAAAGGATAGGCTAACGCCACGATCGCGGGTTCTAGCAAGATGTTAATTGGCATACTGGCAAGGTAATAGGCGTAGTAATCAACACTGCTTACTGTTAGTAACACTGCAATAAGCACCATGCTGAGCAATACAGGATTGAGTAGGGGAAATGGCTTTTGGTTATATAGGATGCGAATAGCAATGAACAGTGCAAATGTCGCAAGGCATACAGTAAGACTAATCACGATATCGGCCTTTGCTTGCAAATTTGCCGACTGCAAGTAGTGCAAGTGTAGGTAGCACAACTAACAATATGATGATAAGCAAGGCGTTTTCTGCCAGTAAATTAAGGTAGTTTATCACCCCCACGCCAACTGGAATGAAGAAAAACGCGAGGTAACTTATGAGCGGTTGGCAGACAGGTATGAGCCAATCGACTTTAATAATGCGCCCTTGCAGAAGCGCAAATAAAATTAACATTCCCAGCAACGGTGCTGGTATGGGCAAAGCTCCAAATGCCACAATCATTCTTGCAGACCAGAGGCAAGTAACAACCACTAAGGTACCAAAAGTTAACTTGGTTAGGTGCACAGATAGTGTTTTTACTCTTGGCTTCACTTAACAATACTCACTTTGTTATTACCATTTTCCTCGCTGATTATAAGGACTAAACTCACTTTCTTTCACTCCATTTTTCATTGCAATTCGTGTGTTTTTTGCGCTAAGTAGCCTTAATTGATACCAGGTTTCTTTCCAGAGCAAGGACCTTGATGGTGGCTGATAGGCTTGATTGTAAAGCAACTTGATTGCTGCAAGCGCGTCAGGTGAATGGTGATTGAGTGACTCAATGTGCCTTGAAATAAAATCCTTGGGATGGTCATCAATGTCTGTAAGGAGGCCCATCTCTTTGGCCGCAAGTGCATCGATGCGCTTCGCTTCAAATGCAAGTTTAAGGCTGTGATCTTGCTTTACATAGCTAGGTAAAATCACACTAGTGCCCATATCTGGACAAAGCCCCCAACGAGATTCCATAATCGCAAACTGTGCATCAGGCTTTGCGACTCTAAAGTCTGCACCCAATGCTATATGTAGACCGCCGCCAAGGCAGTTGCCTTGGATGGCAGCATAAACGGGTACCGGTAGCGTTCGCCAACCAAGTACAACGCGTTGCACTAGATTTTGGTTTCCAGGAAGGAGTTTAAACAACAGCTTGACGATTTGCATAGGGCTCTGCATGACGCTTTGCACATCCAATCCTGCACAAAAGTGCAGCCCATCCCCTTGTAAAATGACTGCGCGTATCTGGCGATTTTTCCGTATTTGCCTAATAATGTTATCCATTGACTGGAACATATTGAGCGTCAGAGCATTTTGTTTGTTGGAGCGCGACAGTACCACATGTGCAACGTGGTGGTGTATGTCAAAGTTAATCATGACCAATCCTGCATTTTCGTTATTCTTTATTTGTTGTGTAGAGCTTTTACTCAATCTTGCTATATAGAGAAATGGGATTCAAGCAGATATTCATTGTTATTATTTGTGTAGCTTATGTTCAGATTAGCATTTTTTGCGCGCTCAAATGCGCTTTGGCGTTAAATTTATTCAATACACCGGATCCTTGTAGAAAATGAAATTGTGGATTTGATATGATTAACATATTAATAAATTTTTGGAGTTGAGTTTATGTCGGCGAGACTGAGTAGCATTGAAGACGTAACGCATCAGGCATACGATATCTTTTTGGAGTTAGCACCTGAAAATTTATCACAAGAAGATATTGATCTATTTAACGAGCATCGCGAAGAATATGGCTTTATCGAAGAGAGCGATATTGATGATAGTTGGGAGAGCATAGTCGCATTTGAACAAGAAGCAGAGCGTGAGCATTTTGTTCAAGTGATTATCGGTATTGAGTTTGAAGACAGTGACGAAGTATTTGCAAAAGTGCTCATTAGTCGCGACTTAGACGCACCATTTTGCCATGTCGTGTGGAAGTAGAAGTAATAATAAAGAGATGTTCGTTAGGTGAAAAATGTGAAGTTGCTCTTGGTCATGTTGTTTTGCGTGCTGAGTACAAGAGTATATGCGGTAGACCCATTTGAAGACTTTCATGAGTATGGTGAATTGTCTGAAGAAGAGATCCATGAGTTACATAAAGGTGAATTCTTATATGGAGATATCGAATTCGGATATATTGCTAACAGTGGCAACACGAAAAACTCATCTTTTAAGCTACAGAGTAATTTTTACCAAGACTTTGAGTACTGGCGTAATCAGTTCAAACTAGACGGCTATTACGCTGATGAAGAAAACTCAGAGACAGGCATTGAGGATGAAACTGCTTCTCGTTACTTCTTCTCTGCACAAACGAGTTATAAGTTTGGTGTGGATAACGAATCATTCTTTCTCTACGGAGACTATGAAGTCGACAAGTTCAATGGCCGTGAGTACACATCCACATTTGCACTTGGCTACGGTAACCGATTATTCGAAGGCCGAAAAAACACCGTAGATTTTACCATTGGCCCCGGTATTTCTATGTACCGTGTAGATGACGAAACAGAGTTAGAACTTGGGCAAAAACGCGTTGAGCGTGGCGAGCTATTAAGATTGTCATTGCAATGGGAGCGCAATGTATCTAAACGTACAAGGTTTAATCAAGATTTTAGCTACGCGCAGTCAGTTTCAGGGTTGGGAGGACGCGGGTTTTCAGAAACATCTTTAATCAGTCAAGTTATTGAAGGTTTGTCTCTTAAGGTTTCTTATACTTATCGGTATAATTCCCAGCCTGAAGAGGATAAGAGAAAAGTCGACACCGAGCTGGGTGTGACATTCGTATATAGTTTTGATTGAGGCAATATGTATCAGAAGACGCAACTCGCATGGGCTATCTGGGGTATCTTAGCTTGGTTGAGCACATTTGTAATAATGGGCGCTGTGCTGCTTGGGCACAATCTTGGCGTCTTGGCTTTTGGCATCATTCTAGTGTTGGTCGCATTCTTTTTTTATGGATTGACCATTGAAGTAGACACTCAGAGCAAGCAATTGCGCTGGTGGTTTGGTCCCGGGATCGCTAAGAAAACACTGAGTTTCGACGATATTGATGAAGTAAAAGCGGTAACGAACTCGTTTCGTCATGGCATTGGGATGCGCATTTCACATGACGGCTGGGTATATACCGTATCTGGTTTCAAAGCAATTGAAGTTAGCATGTTAGATGGCACCAAGTATCGATTAGGTACAGCGGATCAGCCGGGTTTATTAGACGCTTTGAGAGACAAAGTAAAAGATAAAAGCGAAACAGACATAGCCGAAGAAGAAAAAAGCGCCCTGTAGGCGCTTTTTTTAGTGGTCGTGACCGCAGCCGCCCGCGCCATGAACATGGCCATGTGCCAGCTCTTCCTCAGTGGCTGCGCGTACATCAATAATCTCGACGTCAAAGTGCAATGTAATCCCCGCTAGAGGATGATTACCATCCACAATCACTTCGTCTTCTTCAACACCAATGACGATGACAGCTTGTTCACCTTCATCCGTTGTCGCACGAAATTGCATACCAACTTCGACTTCGATACCTTCAAACATGCTCTTTGGAACTGCTTGAGTTAAATTGTCGTTTCTTACGCCGTAACCTTGCTCAGGTTGAACTGTAACACTGACCTGATCGCCAGCTTGCTTGTCTATAAGCGCGTCTTCTAAGCCTTTAATTAGAAAGCCCGTTCCAATGATAAGCTCAAGAGGCTCCTCATCAAACGTGTTATCAATGCTGTTTTGGTCGTCATCCAAAACAGAGTAATGCATTTTGACCACAGTATTTTGGGCAATTTTCATAGTTTTTCCGTTATTTATCTTCTATAGAGTAAGGCAGTGCCTTGATATGTAGCCTCACTGAGTCATTGTCTTTGGGTCTCAGTACTGCTGATTGTTGCAAGTCGTTTGGTAACACCGCTAATGCATAGTAAATTTGTGCTTGCGTATCATAAACTTGATGAACTACCTTGCCAGCTCTTCGCCAATTATCCTGTTCCAGCTGCATTTCAATATCTTGAATTTGAATTGGCGCTTTTGACTCACCATGAACGATAAACATTGCGCGCTTGTTTTTACCTAAGTAGCGCATACGAGCGACTGTTTCTTGTCCAGTATAGCAGCCCTTTTTGAAGCTAATGCCATTTAAGGCTTGTAAGTTGACCATTTGAGGCACGAACTCGTCGATGACATTGTCATTGAGTTGCGGCTCACCAGCGAGAATACCGTTGATCTCAAACTGAGAGGCATCAGGTTCTACTTCTAGCATCTCAGGTAGTTTTTGATTGGCCGCTAAGATGAGAATGAGTCGCTTGCCATCTAATTTGAGTGCTTTGCCATCACCGAAGTTGCATGCGTTATCTTCATCATTAAATTGAATGCCTAATGAAGTACATAAGTCATCTAATGTATCAGTCAATACACCAAAACAGTGGTGATTTGACATCGCGATATCTACTTTAGCAAACACCCCGTATTTATTTAGCTCGCGATGCGATGCTTCTGCTTCTTGCGGTGACCCTAATAAAAAGTAGTTTTCATTCAGCGCAAAAACTCGCATCGCAGACCAAAGCTTACCTTTTGGGCTGCAGTGTCCAGTCCACAAGAAGTTAGTGTCTTTAACTAAGTTGATGTCTTGTGTGACTTGACCATGTAGGTAGCTGAGCTTGTCAGCTCCAGATATGGAGAGCAGTTTATAAGGGAGTTGATATGCTTTGGCCATCTTACTGATCCTGAGTATTTTGTTTGCAATATGTTACCTGATTAATGGGGGGGGAGATAGGCAAAAGCAAGATCAAATGACAACTATTCTTAATACTGACGAAGTTGTATGCAAATAGTGCGCACATTCACACAGTGATCAGGGTCAAACAATACGATATAGAATTTTAAAGCGTCCAAAGTATCGGTTATACTGAGGTCGATATTCGAATAATTAAGACAAGAGGAACGCCGGTTATATGGCCCAATTGTATCCTAAATCACGTATTAAGTGGGCATGCCGTCGTGGCATGTTAGAGCTTGACGTATTGCTAGAGCCATTTGTTGAAGAAGCTTATGACCAGCTCAGTGATGAAGACAAAATGGTTTTTCAACGTTTATTGGAAGTGGAAGACCCAGATTTATTTGCATGGTTTATGGGACATGAAAAATGCCCGCATGCCGATTTAGGCCAAATGGTGCAGTTTATTCTTGACCGAGTCCGCGTTTAGTATCGAATTTAAGAAAAATACCCCAGACCACACTATGATTGTGGTCTTTTTTTTATGTCTCTGGTTTGCCTTATTCTTGCTGCTCCCAAATTTTTGGTGGCTAAGTATTGTCCTCTGCTATATCGGTTTTCTTGATGCGAAAAAACGCCTCTATGAAATAACGCCAGATAGCGGGATCGTGCTAATTCAAGAAGGGCAAACTTGGCTACAACTCACAGGTGCTGGATTAGACATGCAAGGTGATATCCTCTCAGCGCATCGATACGCGAACTGGTTAGTGCTTTCGGTGCAAACAGACGAAGGGGTCAAACGAGTGACTTTTCTTGCCAGTGCAATGGACAAAGTAAGTTGGTCTCACTTTAATCGCATTGTACTGGCAAACCGCTGAGTCGCTATTTGTTAGGTTCTAGTACTGTCGGTTTTGGATCTTGCTTTTGCTCAGGGAAATCAATGGTGTAGTGCAGCCCTCGGCTTTCAGGCCTAGCTAACGCACTCCTAATGATTAACTCTGCCACTTGAACTAGATTACGAAGCTCAAGTAAGTTATTACTAACTCTGAAGTTTGCGTAATATTCTTGGATCTCTTGCTGCAAGAGTTCAACACGTCGCAAGGCACGTTCAAGTCGCTTGGTGGAGCGAACGATGCCAACGTAATCCCACATAAACAATCTGAGCTCGTGCCAGTTATGGGTAATGACAACCTCTTCATCTGAGTCACTGACTTGACTTTCATCCCAAGGCCTAAGTGCTTGCAGGTCGGCTTGGTTTTCGATGTTTGCGAGAATATCTTGTGCGGCGGCATGGGCAAAAACAATACATTCCAATAGAGAGTTACTGGCCATACGGTTTGCGCCATGTAGCCCCGTATAAGCAACCTCACCCACAGCATATAGGTTACTGATGTCGGTTTTGCCATTGAAATCTGTCATCACTCCACCACACGTGTAGTGTGCAGCAGGCACAACTGGAATAGGCTCTTTGGTGATATCCAGACCAACACTTAAACACTTGGCATATATTGTGGGGAAGTGTTCAATAATGAAATCTTTGTTTTTATGTGAAATATCAAGGTAAACGCAGTTTGCGCCGAGGCGCTTCATTTCATAGTCGATTGCACGGGCAACGACATCTCTTGGTGCAAGCTCTTCACGCTCATCAAAGTCAGGCATAAAACGGGTGCCATCAGGGCGTTTTAAATGGGCTCCTTCACCGCGCATAGCTTCAGTGATTAAAAAGTTTTGCAACTCTGGGTGATACAAGCTAGTGGGGTGGAATTGATTAAATTCCATATTGGCAACACGGCAGCCTGCGCGCCAAGCCATTGCAATACCATCGCCACTGGAAACATCGGGGTTTGATGTATAAAGATAGACTTTACTGGCACCACCAGTTGCTAATGCAACAAATTTCGCAGCTATAGACTCAACGCAATTTTGCCTGCGATTGTAGACATATAAACCCTTCACTCTTTTGGGATCACAGCTCTTTTCTGTGATTAAGTCTATCGCGTTGTACTGTTCAAGCACTGAAATATTGGGGTTTTCAAGCACGCGATCGACGAGTGTCGTCTGCACAGCTTTTCCTGTGGCATCGGCTGCATGAAGGATACGTCTATGACTATGTCCCCCTTCTCGCGTAAGGTGGTATCGCTCTTTGCCCTTGCTGTCGAACTCCATATCAAATGGGACACCCTGTTCGATAAGCCATTTTAAACATTTCTTAGCATTTGACGCAGTGTAGTGCACGGCCTCTCTGTCACATAATCCACCACCTGCAGCCAGCGTGTCCTCAACATGAGACTCAATGCTGTCATTTTTTTTGTCGAATACCGCAGCAATGCCCCCTTGAGCATAAAGGGTTGAGCCTTCTTTTAAGTCTCCTTTACTGATTACAGTTACTTGGCAATGGTTTGCCAAAGAAAGAGCGAGGCTGAGTCCAGCGGCGCCGCTACCGACAATAATAACATCTGTCTGATGCTGCATTTTTTTCTTCATGTTAGTGGTTCTTAGCGTTTAAAGTTTTATAACAACTACATTATGAACTAGTATCATATATCAATTAACTCAGCTTTATTAGAGATAAAAATAGTAGTTGTGTATCGTCTAGGACGAAGTAATACGGACTATTTTAAAAAAAATATTAAAAAAACAGAACTTTTTATTCATGGTGCAGTCAGACTAGCTGTAAAATGATGGCAACAATGCGCAAAAACAAGTAATAACAAAGAGGAGTACCGGCTCGAATGAACGAGCAGGATTTGGATTTAGAATTAGTTAGAAAAGTTCAGCAAGGAGATAAAAACGCCTTCAACCTACTGGTTGCCAAATATCAAAATAAGGTAGCGGCGTTGATTTCTCGTTATGTATCTAACTCAGGTGATGTTGCCGATGTGGCACAGGAAGCATTTATCAAAGCGTACAGAGCTTTGCCCAACTTTAGAGGGGACAGTGCTTTTTATACTTGGTTATACAGGATAGCTGTAAACTGCTCTAAAAATTATTTGGTATCTCAGGGCCGCAAGGCGCCTGCAAGTGATATAGATGCTGAGGAAGCGGAAGTTTATGACGGCGCGGAGCAGTTAAGATCTAATGCTTCTCCTGAAAGCTTACTCCTTAGTGACGAAATCAAAGCTGTGATTTTTCGAACGATCGAAGAATTGCCCGATGACCTAAAAACAGCCATTACCTTGAGAGAAATAGAAGGTATGAGCTATGAAGAGATAGCCGTTATTATGGAATGTCCCGTGGGCACGGTGAGATCTCGTATTTTTAGGGCTCGAGAAGCGATAGATAAAAATATTAACCCACTCATAGGTAAAAATTAAATGACGCAGTCAAAGTTTAATGTGAACAATGAAGAAGTGACGTCGGAAATTTTAGACGGAGAATGTGCATTAAATGGGAGCAACCAAGCGCAGTTAGATGCGCATAAATTTGCTCGCTACGCATTGATTGGTGATGTAATGCGCCAAAAAGAGCAGTCAACAGCATGTATTGATATTACTTCAAGTGTTGCTGCAGCACTTGCCGATGAGCCCGTTTACACTGCAACTGACAACACGGCTGTGAAACAAAAAGATGACGAAAAAGTCGTACAAATGTCATTTTGGCGTCGCCCAATATCGCAAGTTGCCATTGCTGCAAGTGTGGCTTTGTGTACTGTGGTTGGCGTAAACAACTTCATGCCACAAAATGCGGTAGATACACATTCACCTGTGTTACAATCTACGCCATTAACAGGCTCTGTAGCCCCAGTAAGCTTCTCTTCAGAGCAACCAGCACTGCAATCAGCTGAACAAGGGCTTAGAGAGTTACAAAAACAACGCATCGGTGCGTTAGTTCTTGAGCACCAGCGCCAGTCCAGAATGGCGCACGCACTTTCGCAAAATACTGCTCAAGCGGATAAGGAACAGCAAGAGGAAAAATAAACCTTGATGAAATGGCTCTCGGTAGTACTGAGCTTGTTTTTAACAACTCAGATTTATGCCAACGAAACGATTAATGCTCGCCAGTTACTAAAAGACATGTCTCTGGCTGTGCAGGAACGTAACTTTGACGCCTCTTTTGTTGTCGTTAAAGGAAAGGGTATGGAACCTTATAGATGGATCCATGGCCAAGTGGAGCAAACTGATCTAGAAATTTTAACGTTATTGAATGGCGCTGGGCTTGAAGTAGTGAGAGTGGATGATGTTGTAACTTACTTTGAGCCTCAAACTGAACCTTATTCGGTGAATACAGACGCCATAGCAGGGCCAATTCCAGAGGTGTTGCTGCGTGATATTGATTCGCTAAATGAAAGCTATGAATTTGTACTTGGTGGAAAAGAACGTATTGCAGGTCGCCCTGCGCAATTAGTGCGCCTAGTCGCTAAAGACGAGAATAAATACAACTATTGGTTGTGGGTTGATTTACAGTCGGCGTTGTTATTAAAAGCCGCTTATGTCAATCAACGCTCTGAAGTATTAGAGCAACTTCAGTTAACGCATATTAGCGTGACGGAGAAACCAGCCAATCAACTTTTAGAGTTGCATGAACGGGAATTTCCGAAACCTTCTTCGAGCAAAGAGCTGCAAGCACAAGCTAAAAAGCAGAATAACTGGCAAATTGCGTGGTTACCTAAAGGGTTTAAATTATTAAAATCTGACAGGCACAAGTTGGATTTGAATAATGAGCTAGCAGATTACTTTCTCTATTCAGATGGCTTAGTCGAGATATCCGTTTTTGTGCAAAGACCACTTTCTGGACAAAGAGCCAGTGGCGCACTGACTTCTGGTGCAACAACTGTCTACGTTCACAATGCTGGCGCGTATGATGTGTCGGTTGTTGGCAAGGTCCCAGTGGATACTGCAAAGACGATTGCTGAATCTGTTAAGCGTGCTTTATGATAGAGCAGACGCTGACGGTTTCAGAGCTAAGAAACAACACCGCATGGCTGGTTTCACAGCAGAAGCCAGCTTGTGAGGGCTGCAATGGTAAATGCGGCTCTCAAGTATTTAGCAAACTATTCGGTACCCACAAAAAAGCATTTCCAATTCCTCTCACTGAACCTCTTCAAGTCGGGCAAAAAGTAAAACTCGCGCTCGATGATAGTCAGGTGGTTCAACATGCACTTTGGGTGTACTTATTGCCGCTTGTTATGGCATTCATAGGCATGTTTAGTGCCTTACTTCTGTTTTCACTGTCTGAAGGTGGCCAAATAGCCAGTGCAGCTGCTTTCGCATTTTTAGGCTTTTTGATAGCGAAAAAAAAGGGGCAAAGCCTAAAACACGACGTAAAAGTGATAAAAATTTATCCAATTAGCCTTCCAGTAACGCAAATAGATGGTGATTAACTCAAATAAATTGTAAAATCGGCGTTTAATCTCTATTTGTGAATAACAGAAGTTTAGAATCCAGTATATGAAGCATATCCGTAACTTTTCAATTATAGCCCATATAGATCATGGAAAATCGACACTTTCGGACCGCTTAATCCAGGTATGCGGTGGCTTGTCAGACCGCGAAATGCAGCAGCAAGTACTGGATTCAATGGAACTTGAGCGTGAGCGTGGTATTACGATCAAGGCGCAAAGTGTTACCCTGAACTATACAGCGCAAGATGGCGAAACTTATCAGTTAAACTTTATCGACACACCAGGACATGTTGACTTCACTTATGAAGTATCCCGTTCTTTGGCTGCCTGTGAAGGTGCATTATTAGTTGTCGATGCAGGACAAGGTGTAGAGGCACAAACGCTTGCTAACTGTTACACAGCAATTGAAATGGACTTAGAAGTCGTTCCAATTCTGAATAAGATTGACTTACCACAGGCCGACCCTCTGCGTGTTGCAGAAGAAATCGAAGAAATTGTTGGTATTGATGCGCTAGAAGCTGTGCAGTGTAGTGCGAAGACCGGTATTGGTATTGATGCCGTTCTTGAAGAGATTGTAAAGGAGATCCCACCGCCAGAGGGCGATGTGAATAAACCTCTGCAAGCTTTGATCATCGATTCATGGTTTGACCCTTACCAAGGGGTTGTATCACTGGTGCGCATTAAGCACGGTCAACTACGTAAAGGTGAAAAAATCAAAATTATGTCTACGGATCAAGTTCATATCGTAGATAAAATTGGTATTTTCACGCCTAAGCAAACCGACACGGGTATACTAACGAGTGGTGAAGTTGGCTTTATCATCGCAGGTATTAAAGACATCCATGGTGCACCAGTTGGTGATACGATAACCCTTGCAAAAACGCCTGCAGAAGAAACACTGCCGGGCTTCCAGAAAGTGAAGCCGCAAGTTTATGCAGGTATGTTCCCGATTTCTTCAGACGATTACGAAAACTTCCGTGATGCACTGAATAAACTGAGCTTGAACGACGCATCTTTGTTCTTCGAGCCTGAAAACTCTACGGCACTGGGCTTTGGTTTCCGTTGTGGCTTCTTAGGTATGCTGCACATGGAGATCATCCAAGAGCGTCTAGAGCGTGAATATGACATGGACCTTATCACCACTGCGCCAACCGTGGTCTACGAAGTAGAAACCAAAGATGGTGTTATTCAAATCGATAACCCGTCTGATTTACCACCAGTTAATGACATTATTGAAATTCGCGAGCCAATCGTTGAAGCAAATATTCTTGTACCTCAGGAGTATCTTGGTAATGTCATCACCTTGTGTGTTGAGAAACGCGGTATGCAGACGAAGATGAGTTACCATGGTAATCAGGTTGCAGTCACTTATGAATTACCTATGGCTGAAGTGGTCATGGATTTCTTTGATAAATTGAAATCGACTAGCCGTGGTTTTGCATCATTAGATTACAACTTCAAGCGTTTCCAAGTATCTGACATGGTACGCTGTGACATTCTGATTAACGGTGATAGAGTCGACGCTTTGGCGATCATTGTGCACCGCGATAACTCTCAGAGCCGTGGCCGTCAATTGGCAGAAGCGTTAAGAGAGCTTATTCCAAGACAAATGTTCGATATTGCTATTCAAGCCGCAATTGGTAATCATGTAATTGCACGTACTACTGTTAAGCAGTTACGTAAAAACGTAATCGCCAAGTGTTATGGTGGTGACGTGAGTCGTAAGAAAAAGCTATTGCAGAAGCAAAAAGAAGGTAAGAAGCGTATGAAACAGTTAGGTAATGTTGAAGTACCTCAAGATGCGTTCCTTGCGATATTAAAAGTAGGTAAGTAACAGGAATTATTATTTATGGCAGGTTATTTTTCGGTCTTTCTCGTGCTGTTAACTTTGGGATCGGGCCTGATCTGGTTGATAGATCACTTAGTTTATGCACCAAAGCGTAAGGAGCGTATTGCGCTTGCCCAAGGAGCTTCAGAGCAACCACTTGATCAAGAAGTGATTGATCAGATAGCGCCAGTGCCTGCCATAACTGATAGTGCGAAGTCTATTTTTCCAATGATAGCGGCGATCACAGTTTTTAGATCGTTTATCTTCGAGCCTTTTCAAATTCCGTCGGGCTCAATGATGCCAACATTGTTGGATGGTGACTTCATCCTCGTTCAAAAGTATGCATACGGTATTAAAGACCCCGTTTGGCGTTCTCAACTTGTTGAAGTTGAAGATCCTAAACGTGGCGACATTGCTGTATTTAAGTTTCCTTTGGACGAGCGTATTGACTTTATCAAGCGTATTGTCGGTTTACCGGGCGACAGAATTGTGTATCGTAATCGTCAACTTTTCATTAATCCTAAATGTGAAGATGGTGAGCAAAACCGAGATGGGTTGGTATGTGGAGAATTCAACAAGATTGACGTAGAAATTGTCAATCGCGATGAATTTAAACAAGGGTCTATGCCACTAGTACGTTTGACAGAATCTTTACCAGATGTTGAGCACGACATTTTAATTAATCCGAAAGCTTTAGAATTGTCAGAGCGCTATTACCAGCAAGCTGGAACACGCCGAGACGAATGGGTCGTACCAGAAAACAGCTATTTCGCCATGGGCGATAACCGAAACAACAGCCAAGACAGCCGTATGTGGGGCTTTGTTCCTAAAGAGAACTTAGTAGGTAAAGCTGTATTCATCTGGATGAGTTTTGATTTTGAGAATGGCCCAGATAGCTTGTTGCCAAGCTGGGTTCCAACAGGGGTTCGTTTTGAACGCCTAGGTAATATTCAGTAACAATGAAAAAGAACGTCACAGAATTATATAAAAAAATCGGCTACGATTTTGCAGATCAGGGCTTGCTTGAGCAAGCCATGACTCACCGTAGTCATAAAGGTCAACATAACGAGCGCCTAGAATTTCTAGGCGATTCTATTTTAAGCTTTGTTATTGCAGACGCGCTGTATCACAAGTTTCCTAAAGCGCGGGAAGGCGATCTAAGCCGCATGCGTTCGACTCTTGTGCGCGGCCAAACGCTCGCAGAGTTTGGTGTTGAATTTGGCTTAGGTGATTATTTACGCCTAGGTCCAGGTGAGCTTAAAAGTGGCGGTTATCGTCGAGAGTCTACTTTGGCAGATGCTGTGGAAGCGATTATTGGCGCGGTGTTTTTAGATTCAGACATCGAGACCTGTAAGACGCTTGTATTACAGTGGTATCAGAGCCGTTTAGAAGCTATTTCACCAGGGCATAACCAAAAAGACCCAAAAACGCTGTTGCAGGAGTATTTGCAAGCGAGAAAGCAGCCTTTGCCAGCATATCAAGTTATTGATACTAAAGGGCAAGCGCACAATCAGACATTCACGGTCGAGTGCTCTGTTAAAGGGATGGATAGTATTATCTCTGTCGGTAGCTCACGTCGTAAAGCTGAGCAAAAAGCCGCTGAACAAGCATTGAAGATTTTAAAAGATGAATCCTAATACCCATTGCGGCATGGTTGCCATTGTTGGCCGCCCAAATGTCGGTAAATCCACCTTGTTGAACAAGATTGTTGAACAAAAAGTGAGTATCACGTCTCGTAAACCTCAAACCACGAGACACCGTATTATGGGGATCCATACAGAAGACAACTACCAGGCTGTCTATGTGGATACACCGGGGTTACACATTGAAGAAAAGCGCGCTATAAACAGACTGATGAATAGGGCTGCCAGTAGCTCTATTGGAGATGTTGAGCTCATCATTTTTGTTGTTGAAGGCACTTTGTGGAATCAAGATGACGAGATGGTACTTAACAAGGTCAAAGAAAGTGGCCGTCCAGTTTTGGTGGTGATGAATAAGAGTGATCAGGTAAAGGAAAAGGAAGCTATCTTACACCATATGCAGTGGTTGAGTGAGCAACATGAGTTCATCGGGATTGTGCCTGTATCAGCCAAAATCGGCAAAAACATCGATATGGTAAAAGATGAGGTTAAAGGCCGTTTGCCAGAGTGCGAATTTTATTTTCCAGATGACTACGTAACGGATCGCTCAATGCGCTTTTTAGCGGCAGAAATTGTACGCGAAAAGTTAATGCGCTTTATGGGTGATGAGTTACCTTACTCAGTAACGGTAGAGATTGAACAGTTTAAGTGGCAGGACAACGGCGTCTGGCAGATCAATGCTTTGATACTTGTTGAACGACAATCACAAAAACGCATGGTTATTGGGAATAAGGGCGAGAAGCTCAAAGTGATAGGCCGAGAAGCACGAAAAGACCTAGAAGATATGCTTGATAACAAAGTATTCTTGGAGCTATGGGTTAAAGTGAAATCTGGTTGGGCAGATGACGAGCGTGCACTTCGCAGCTTAGGTTACGGAGAAGACTGATTGGATAGCGACTTTCGGCAAGCATATTTGCTGCATCGGCGACCATACAGAGATTCGCAAGTGATGCTAAATATGCTGGTCGAAGGTATCGGCCAGCTTTCCATGGTGGCTCGAATAAAAGGTAAAAGAGCACTAAAACAAAATGCATCTTTGCAACCATTCACTTGCCTGCTGGTGAGGTTTGCTGGAAAGTATGACTTAAAGTACCTCAATGATTTTGAGATTCAAACTCCCCCTCTGTTATTTAAAGGTATCCACCTTTATTGCGGCTTTTACTTAAACGAATTGTCGCACCGTGTAATCCCAACAAACGAACCCTTAGATCACGTGTTCGAGTTATATCAAACTCACTTAAAACAGTTATATACAGCCAACCTAACAATGATAAACTCAAATGAGCATGATAAAGCGGCTGTCAGTGAACAGATTGAGGGAATACTTCGTAACTATGAGTTTCAATTACTCTGTGAATTGGGTTTTGGTGTGGAGTTCGATTTCGACGCATATGGGGAGCCAATTGAAGTAACGAAACATTATCAGTTTGTGCGTGAAGTGGGGTTTTGCCCAAGTGAAGACATACATCGCAGCTTTTCTGGAAAGACGCTCTTTGCTATTGCTCAAGGTGACTATCAAACACAGACAGTGAGACGGCAGGCAAAAGCTTTGAGCCGCTATTTATTAAAACCACTGCTTGGAAGTAAACCACTTAAAAGCAGAGAATTATTTCAACCAAGGTAAAATAATGAAAGATATATTATTGGGTGTTAACGTAGACCACATCGCTACTTTAAGACAGGCTCGTGGTACAAGCTACCCAGATCCTGCTCATGCCGCTGCGGTTGCAGAACATGCCGGCGCAGATGGTATCACGATTCATTTGCGTGAAGATCGTCGTCATATTCAGGATAGAGACGTGTATGTCATGGCTAAAACAATTCAGACACGTATGAACCTAGAGATTGCCGTGACGGATGAAATGCTGGATATTGCGTGTGAAGTAAAACCTGAATATGTTTGCCTAGTCCCAGAGAAGCGTGAAGAATTGACCACCGAAGGTGGCTTGGACGTTGTGGGTAATCAACAAAAGGTCACAGATGCTGTTAACAAACTAGCGGACGCGGGTATCAAGGTTTCACTGTTTATTGACGCAGATAAGGCGCAGATTGATGCGGCAAAAGCCACTGGCGCGCCTTACATTGAAATCCATACAGGCGCATATGCGGACGCACACACAGACAGTGAACAAACAGCTGAGCTGGAACGCATACGCGAAGGCGTACAATATGCTCATAAGCAAGGTATTGTGGTCAATGCGGGACATGGACTTCATTATCACAACATAAAGCCAATTGCAGAGATGCCTGAGATTTATGAGTTAAACATTGGTCACGCCATTATTGCGCGTGCTGCGATCGATGGCTTGGATAAAGCAGTGAGAGATATGAAGCGCTTAATGCTTGAAGCGCGTCAAGCTTAGTTTGAGCGACTTTTCAAATAAAAACCCCAGCGATGCAGCTGGGGTTTTTACTTATGCTTGTTCAGCTAGGTAATCGATAACTACCTGATGGTGTTCTTTGGTTTTAAACTTATTGAACACATGGCTCACTTTACCGTCTTGGCCAATTAGGAAGCTAATGCGGTGAATGCCATCGTACTCTTTACCCATAAACTTTTTTAGACCCCACACACCAAATGCATCTGCAATCGCATGGTCTTCATCTGAAAGTAGGTCAAAGTTTAATTCTTTTTTTGTTTCGAAGTTCTTTAACTTTTTCACAGGATCTGGGCTAATGCCGACCGCAACGGTATTGTGTTGTGCGAGTTGCGCTTTATGATCGCGCAGCTGCTCTGCTTGCACGGTGCAGCCAGGTGTTAATGCTTTCGGGTAAAAGTAAACCAATACCTGGTGTGTACTTAGTAGATTACTGAGTTCTACCATTTCACCATTTTGATTTTCAAGTTTAAAACTAGGTGCGTTATCACCTGCTTGTAATGTATTCATTTATGATCCTTAGCGAATGCGTCTGAAAACATAGTGTACGTTTGAAATACCAGAAAGTTCTTCAAACTTTTCTTTAAATTTATCAAAGTCTAATTCAGAAGGGGTATTAAATTCTAGAAGACAGCTCATGTGCATTTCACCTTGCTCATCATAAGTGTCAGATTTTAGGGAGCAAATACTCATATTTTGTTCAGCAAAAAAGCGTGTTACGCGGCTGAGCGTACCTTGTGTATCGAGGCCCGAATATTCTAATGTATACCCAGCGCCATATTCATTTTCTGTATGACTCGAAGTACGTTTCATCATTGTCATAAGACCGAGCTCAACGCTTTTAACAGGCAGCGTATGTTCGACTCGACTAATTGCGGCCATGTCGCCAGACAACAGCATGATAAATGTAAATTCGTTACCTAATATCGCAATTCGACTATCAATGATGTTGCAGTTGCTTTCACTCACCAACTGGGTGAGTTCGCTTACTATACCGGGTTTGTCTTCCCCGATAGCAGTTAAAACAAGTTGATGTGAAGTAAAAGTAGTCATACTGACATCCTAGTGAGCTTGCGCCAAATTGAGTTATTGAGACTGGTTTTTAGTTATATAGCGGCGAATACTATCACAGTTTAATACTGAGTCCCACCGCTGAGCAAAAGCAGCGGCTACGCGCTTAGGACAATTCAGACTTACTATTCTTGTGTTTACGGGGTTTGCCAAGTAACATAGTGCAAATTTTTTTGAAATTTATCTGTCACTCCAGAACAAATTTATTGAGTTTGGCAGTGAACCATTTCAGCAATCCTTAATCTTAAGTGAAAGAATAATTATATAATGGGTTTGCTAAGGAGTTTTATTAGTGCAGTATTGGGTCCCTAAAGCGCTAACGTTAGGCGTTGTACTTGGTTTATCAGGTTGTAGTGTTTTTACCAACGACGCTCATCACAAGAAAAACTATCGAGTTCACGAAGCTGTGCAAGTTCCAGCAGATCTTGAGCAACCGTATCAAGACCAAGAATTTAAAATGAGTGTTGCCACTTATGCCAATGATTCTGAAGCTAAGGGTTATCGCCCACCTCAGCAAGTTCTGACGCTAGCCAAGGGCAGTTGGGCAGAAGATAAAGAAGATGTTGCGCGTATTTATTTTGACAAAAATGATGGCATTGAAACATTAGACGACTTTATTTGGCGTGCCGTTGAAAATGTTGTGAGCAGCCATGAAACAAGTATTGGTGAAGATAACCGTAATCAAGGTTCAGTGACGACGGGTTGGTATTCATTAATCAAGGCTGAGGAAGGCTGGTTTTGGGAAACTGAAAAAGAAGTTTCAAGACAGCGCTTTGAATTCGTCTTGTCTCAAAAAGAACACCAGAGAACCGCATCGTTAGAAGCCAAGCTTGTTGACTATCAGAGTGATGATGTCCCACTTAACGAGCTATTACAGCAACAGCTTGAAGTGCGTGCTATCAATGAAGTTGTGGCAGAGTTTGATTATCAGTACCGCTTATTGGTAGTCGAGATGCGCAAGCAGCAGGGCGTTCTTTCGTTAGATCTGGGCTTTGATAAAGAAGGTAATGCTGCTTTAATAACTCTAGCTGACCGCAGTACGGTTATGGAAAGATTATCCAACTTCTTAGAGCGAGTGAACTTTACGGTTATCAGAATTGATGATGATATCAATGAAGTCCTAGTTAGATATGAAGCACCAGAGAATAGTGTGTGGGATTCTATCTGGGGCGAGGAAGTAGCAGCGCTTGCTATTCCTGATGGTGACTACACCATTAAAATTGGTACGACAGATGATGAACAAACATCTCTAACATGGTTTGATGCAGAAAGTAATATACTAGATGCAGCAACCATGTCATCGCTTCAGCAAGGGCTTGTTGAGGCGTTAAGAAACCGCGGACTAAGTATATAATTACAAACCGCTAAAGTAGTTCAGAAAAGAGCATTTGCTCTTTTCTTTTTTTTGTGGGTAAAGAAATGATGTCAGATACAACGCATTCATCACAAGTGAATTGGCGAACTTGGTTCGCGTTTTTGGTGCCATCGCTAATAGGTGTTTTTCTTTTTATGACGCCTGTACCTGATGGTGAAGCAATGACAATTCCCATCGCAAAACTGGCAAAAGCCTTACAGGAAATCACCGGACCAATTATACATGCATTGATTTTATCAATCGTTTGCATAACGGGCGTCTTAAGTGTTGTTGTAAAAGTATTTAAACCAAAACCCCTACTAAAAGTAGACTTGATCAGGCATTTGTTTGATGTAAGTTGGTTGTGGGTAGTAACTCGTCTATTTGGTATGCTTTTTATTATCATGACTTTTTTCCAAGTGGGCCCCGAACTCATTCATTCAAAATATACCGGGGCATTGGTATTAAATGACTTATTGCCTGTATTATTTTCGGTATTTGTTTTAGCCGGCTTACTATTACCTTTATTACTGAATTTCGGCTTGCTAGAGCTTGTAGGTACGTTGTTAACAAAGATTATGCGACCTGTTTTTGGTGTGCCAGGACGCAGCGCCGTAAATTGTGTGGCATCTTGGCTAGGGGATGGAAGCGTTGGTATCTTGATGACTTCTCGCCAATATGAAGATAAGCACTATACGCAAAGAGAAGCTGCTATTATCGGCACGACTTTTTCTGCTGTATCCATTACGTTTTGTTTAGTGGTGATTGGACAAGTTAAACTTGAGCACTTATTTGCACCATTTTATTTGACGGTATGTGCTGCGGGTATTGTTGCGGCAATCATAGTACCAAGATTGCCCCCATTGAGTTTTAAAAAAGACGTATATGTAGATGGTGCTACACACAATGAAGATTCAGAACTAGTACCCGAAGGCAAAACCCTGTTTGGTCATGCGCTAGATGTAGCACTAGATAAGGCACATAAAGCACCAGGCGTAAAAGGAACGGCAAAAGAAGGAGTTTATAATGCTTTGGATATGTTATTTGCTGTGCTGCCAGTCGTAATGGCTGTGGGCACCTTTGCACTTATCATTGCAGAAGAAACACCTATCTTCCAATTCTTAGGCCAACCATTTATTCCATATCTAGAATTATTACAAGTCCCTGAGGCGGCAAAAGCTGCCGAAACAATAGTTGTGGGCTTTGCGGATATGTTTATCCCATCTATTCTTGCCGCTGGCAGCATTGAAAGTGATGTAACGCGGTTTATCGTTGCGGCACTGAGTGTCACTCAACTAATTTATATGTCAGAAGTTGGGGCGCTACTACTGGGTAGTAAAATACCAGTGAACATTTTTGAGCTATTTGCGGTATTTATCTTGAGAACCTTGGTGACTTTGCCTGTGATTGCATTGATGGCACACTGGCTGGTTGGGTAATCTCAGGGGCAGGGGATCTCAGGTGCGATCCTCTGTCCTAATCTTTGCTGCTTTGTTTATCCTCGGGCTTTTCCTCACTTACCTCTTCATTTTTAATTTGCTTATCTAATTTGTTTTTTACATTGAACTTTGTGGCGTATTTTAACAGCGTAATGTTGCCTATGATGTAGCCAAGTACAGCGACAATAATTAAGATTATTTGCCAAGTTTCTAGCTTTTCTTCACCCATTAAATCGCTCTCGTGTTCTAAGTTGTTCAGGTTATATAAACTTCTGATAAATATTCTAGAAGTCACATAAGATAGTCTACTAAAATCACTCTGATTGTTCGACCAATAATAATTGTAAATAGTGTGAGATATTCGCAGCATTTTAATTTTACAATTGGTATGATCGGCTGTAATGAAAGTGATGCAAATGATTGCATAGTTTCTAGAACATCTAAATTTTCTGATTAATAAATGGTTTGTGCATCCATGGAGCAAGTTTTAATTTGGCCTTCTCAGTTTCCGTTGCTTTTAAAAGGGCTTGTTGAAGACAATGGCGCTTTTATTTTGGACGCCTTAGAGGCGTGGCCAGAATGTGAAACTATAAAGGATGAACAAGGCGTCGTATCACAAGTACTGCCACCAATTTTTTATGTCGCATGGCTTCAACCGTTAGACCCCTTTGAGTCTTGTTTTTTTCAACATATTGATGAGTATGACGCAGAGGAACACCAGTATGTGGCTGGCTTACTGCAACATATTGCCGCTGCAGGAATGAGTAAAGATGAGTTAACGCTAAAGTTACTTGGTAGTCTGGCAAGATACTCCAGTATCAAAGCACAGGTGAAACTGCAGAAAAAAGTCTCATTCGCTGACTTACTACTCAAAAATGAGCAGTATAAAACAATCGCTTGGTTACTTGAGGGAGATTTAAAACTAACCCCAGCGCAAGCTTGTGACTACTGGATTTATGGCGCAGCCAGTGCAAGAGAAAGTCTGTCAAATTGTTATCAAAACGCGCTACAAAATCTAACTCAAACTCAGCTAGAAGCTGTTAAAAGGCTCAATGAGGGGGAAGATTGTGACGGACTTTTGAACCTTCTGTGCAATGAAGAAGAGTTGCTTCATATATTAGACAATGCATTGCTTGAACAAGTGATGTCAGGTACCGCAAAGCAATCACACATGATGTCTTTAATCGAAAAAGGCGCAAAGGGGCATGGCAAGGATAGTGCAGGTAAATCTGCGATGATGTGGATTGTTGAAAAAGGGTTTGTCAGTGCTGCAAAAGCACTCAGCAATTTTCATTGCGCCGTCTCATTAGACGATCTCGGGCGAAACTTAATGCACTATGCTGTTCTATCCAATTCAAAGCCAATGTTAGAGTTGGTGGAGGGAATGGGCGTCGATCCTCGGCTGGCTGATATCACAGGCTGTACGCCATATCGTTTGGCATCAGAAAATCAATCTGTCAGTGCCAAAAAATACCTGGAAAAACGGGGGATCATCGAGCTGAGCGATGAAGCAAAGTACCAACGAATATTTAGAGTGTATTTGCTCAAAGCGCTTGTTGTGGTGTTGTTGCCAGTTCAAATGGCATTGTTCTTTGACTCTGGGCGCGATAATAAACTTTCGATGATTATATTGTTGTCTAGTTGCACATTGTTTATCTTTGCCCTTGCCCGGCTTTTAAAAGGCCGAAAACTGTTTCCCACAATGAGATTGCCAATTACGTTAAGGTGCTTAGGTGCAATGAGTTGGCTGAGTTTGGCTATCCAAGCATTGTTTACTGTGACAATGTGTTTAGCGGTTGTGAGTAGTTAAGAAGAGTTGTTAGGGGATATCGGCAGGTGTTCAACCTGCCGCATTAATAAGGTTACTGATCGAGCGGTGTATCGAATTCAGCCGGCTTGTCAAAATCGCCTGATATGCGTACCAGCTTATCGTTTTCAAAATAAACCGTTAGACTCTTGCGGATTTCAGAGTCACGATCAATGTTGAACACATAATTATAGTGCCATTTACTCGAGTCAAAAGCGTCTTTAGCGACGGGAGTACCAAGCACGTACATTACCTGTTCTCTGCTCATTTGAACTCTGAGCTTATCAACATCTGATTGCTCTAAAAAGTTACCCTGAGGAACATTGATCCTATAAACCCAGCTTGAACAACCGGACAAAAAAACACTCATTATGGCGGCGGTTAGCCAAGTTAAAAGGAGTTTATTGTACTGCATGTATATGTGTATCCTTATTTTTGATTCTTACGAATGATACAGATTGCATAAAGAAGGTAAAGTAGATTGTGCATTTCGACTGCTTAATTTACAAAAAGTTTCTAAAAGTGAGAAATATAATAGTGACTGAAAATAAACAAGCAGAATCAAACTGGCTCTTATATATTGTAGAAAATGCTTTGGGTCATTGGTACACCGGAATTACCAATGACTTGGAACGAAGACTGGCCTCACACCGCAGTGGCAAAGGAGCAAAAAGTTTACGAGGGAAAGGGCCGCTTACGCTGATAATCGCTGTAGCTGGGCTCTCCAAAAGGGATGCAGCTAGACTTGAATGGCAAGTGAAACAACTGAACAAGCGCCAGAAAGTTCAGTTAGTATCCGACGCGTTAACGCTGGCCAGTGATAAAACAACACCAGTAATTGACTTTGACACCTGCGCTAACTTTTCCAAATTAATTTTGTCCAAGGAATCGTCCGTTGAGTGATGGTTTTTATCTAAACCGGAGCCAAAGTAAATAAACGGGATTTTAGCGCGGTGAAAAGGGTAGTGGTCACTTGCTCGAAGCCAGTCGATCTTCGGTGCATTTAACTTTCTTGCCATTCTCTTTGAGGAGAAAAATACAGTGAGTTGCACTAATTGGTTACTGAATTGACTTTCGATTTGCGTCTTTAATGGCTTAAAATCTTTGGAGGCGAGGGCATACAACGTATTGCGTTTTTGAATACTAAGCATATCCAAATTGATATTCATAAACACAGGATCATCACCAATTTGCGCGACATAATGCTTAGCGCCATGCAGCCCCTTTTCTTCGGCATCTGTTGCGACAAACACGATGTTTCTATCAAGTTGTATGCCTTTCAAGCGTCTTGCAATATCCATCATCACAGCGACACCTGTGGCATTGTCGTTCGCGCCAGGGTAGTGCCTGTATCCACTGCTGCCTAAATGGTCATAGTGTGCTGTTATAACTATTGGCGCGTGGCACTCTTTTGAAGTGCAGTGCTTAGTAGCCACCACATTGTGCCCTGTGCCAGTTTCAAAAAAGCCGCGTTTAAACTCAAAGCTAGAAATTTGAACGTCTAATCCGGGCTTTTCAAATTGCCTCATGATGTAAAATGCACTGCGATGTGGCACTTTAGCCCCCGAAGGCCGACCTTCGAAATCGGGGCTAGTCAATACAACCATGTCTCTAGTGAGCGCAGAGGATAGGACATTCAGAGGCATTAAAAGTAATAAGAGCGTACTAATTCTTAGCCACTGCATCCAGCCACTCCAGCTTTCCTCTATATTGCAATTGATTGTGCTTGAATTGAGAAAGGGCGAGTGCACGCTGCAAGTGCCGTTTTGTCAGCTCTAGTTTGCCAAGAGCAAAATAGGCTTTGGCGAGCGCAAAATGCCCTTCGTGAAGCCTTTTATCCAGCTTTAAGGCATCTCGATAGAGGTTTATTGCTTTGACTGCATTACCTTGTTCAAGTGCTTCGTTACCCAATGTGATGACGTAATAAGGGTTACTTTTTCTCACTTGATATAATTGTGCTCTAATTTGTTCGGCTTGTTCACTTCTATCTGTCATATCATAAAGCACCGCTAAGTTGCCTTTGGCGGTATTGTTATCCGAGTTTAACGCCAATGCTTGGTTATACATTTTTTCGGCGATTTGAAGTTTTCCAGAAAGTCGATATAAAATCGCTAAGTTGGCCCAAGCACTGGAGTACTGAGAGTCCATCTCTATGGCTGCTTGAAAGTAGCTGAATGCTTGATCTTTTCGCCCTTCAACCATATTGATTGCGCCCTTGTTGTTATAAAACATTGCGGTCACGCGATCTTTTGTAATTTCGGTCGTTCTAAATGCTTGTCGTCTACTATTAGGGTCGAAGTCGATGGTTAACGTTTTAGGCGACGTATGAAGTACATTCTTGCCGATAAATTTGGCTCTGTCTTCGTATACTTTGAGATTAATATGGCCGCTTAGGAAGTTATATCCACGGCTACTTGCCCAGTATTCAGGTACGTGTACTTTCTGGAATTGACCTTTTAAGTTGAGGTATTCAGACAAACTAAAGGCCAAGATAGACAGTGATAGGCAGTTGGCGTTTAAATTATGGTAAGCCTGTGAAGCAGTTAGGTTTGCATCACTCATGTAAGAAAGGGTGTTATCACCATTGTCTAGCAAGAATTGCATGATGACTTCGGCTCGACGCAATTCAGGTTGCTCACTACGTTTAAAATTTTGATTCAGCGTGTCTACAATGTGCTCATCTAGTGTGAAAATCTCTTTTTGGCTTTCAACGGGTAACACTTTGAATGGGGCATTATCTAGCAGGGTTAAATCAGCAGGAGGGGCGTTAGTCGATTGACAACCAACAAGCGACGCGCTTGAAACAAATAGCAAAATGGCACTGAAAACACTTTGATAACTTAACTTCATTTAGATTACTCCCAACTACTTATCTATTATTAGCGTAGCGAATGTTGGGAGTAAATAAAGAAAAAATTGTTACAAAGCGTTGCTGGCTTTTTATTCAGTGTCGAGCTAAAAAGACGCCACTAATTTATCCAGTGCTTTAGCAGAATCAGCAAGTTGCTGTATCGCTTGCTCAGTATTAAGCTGCTCATTCATAACTTCATCACTGATCACGCTTATCTGCTCGATACTACGACCCACATCAACGACCACATTGCTCTGTTCTTCTGTCGCTGTCGCAATAAGCGTCGTCATGTCATTAATCTGATTGGCCGTTTCTGTGATGGTGTCCATCAGCTCAACCGAAGTTTGCATTTGGCTAACGCTCTGCTCAGCCTGCTTGGATGAGAGGGCAATTTGCTCTACGATTGAGTCGGATGCTGAAGTGAGTTCAGTAATCGTTGCTTGAATTTCGTCAGTTGATTGAGACGTCCTACTTGCCAATGCCCGCACTTCATCTGCTACAACGGCAAAGCCTCGTCCATGCTCACCAGCACGGGCTGATTCGATAGCGGCATTGAGTGCGAGTAGATTTGTTTGCTCTGATATAGCACGAATAACATCTAGAATATTTGCGATTGACTGAGTTTTACTTGCCAGCGTTGCAACCTGTGAGGCCATATTTTGAATGTCTGTTGCTAACTCCATCAGGGTCTCTTGACTGGTTTGCACACAGTCGTGGCTCTCTTCAGAGTTGTCTTTACTCGCAAGTGTTAACTTGGCAGTGTTGTTTGCACTGCCAGCAATTTCCTGCACAGTTGCCGCCATTTCATTGATTGCAGCCGCTACGGAAATCGTCTGATTCTTTTGTTCATCCAAGCATTGAGAGTTACGTTGTGATTGCGCAAATACTTGCTCACTGGCCGCGCGAATATCACGGCTCTCGCTTGCGACCTTGGTAATCGCAGACTCAATTTTGCCGATAAACTGATTAAACCCATCTCCTAGTGCTGCCAGCTCCGGTTGCTCGGAGTTAGGTACTCGGTAGTTCAAATTAGCATCGCCACTACCTAATTGTTTAAATACATCTGCCATTTTAAGTAATGGAGCGCTTAATGTACGGGCTAAAAGTACGCTAATAATACTTGCTATCAGTGCAATGACGAGTGCAAATGTTACGATCTGCCATTGTAAATTATTTACTTCTGAGAACACTTCACTCTGTGGTACTTGTGCGATAACGTATAGATCTGTCTCTGGGATTTGATTCGCGGCAACTAATACAGCCTCACCCTGCGACTCTAATTTTAGGATATTTAGCTTTGAGCCATTTAATAGCTTAGCAGCCGCTGATTGGTCGTAGAATTCGTCCAAGTTTGACTTTGCAACTAAACTTGCGTCTGGGTGTAATTGCACCGTCCCTTTTTTGTTAACGACAAAAACAAAACCGCTCTTCTCGATGCGCATGTTTGCAAGTTTTCTCTGCATTTCATCAATGCTTTTAGCGAGGCCAGCAAGACCTATACCGTTGGTTTGCTGGTGATTTACAAACATTTTAACGTCACCAGGCGCTTCTTGGAATATACTAATTGAGTACGACTGATTACTGCTTTTAAACGCAAAAAACCAGCCATCTTGCTGTTGATTTAATACGCGCAAAAAGCCACTTTGATTCCAGTATTTATAATTCTCTCTATTTGCCCATGAGGCTGTGGCAAGTCCATATTGGCGTTGTAGTCTATTTAATTCTTCAAGCAATAGCTTCTCGTCTAGTTGCCCGCTTTTGGCTGCGTCGACAATAAATTGGTTGCTAGAAAGTTGTTTGGCGGCATTTTTCAAAACCACAATCTCTTGCTCTAAAGATTTGGTGATGCTTTCAACTTTACTAGGTAATTCAGAACTAAGCATTCTGGTCTCAACCATCGTTTTTGATTGGTAAACTGAGATAAAGCCGATCAAACTTGCAACGAGAATTGCCGTTGCACTGCCTAGAATGGTGATTTTCTGCGTGATTGTTAAACCTGTGTTACTCATTTAGCCTACTAGTACTTATTACCGTGTGGTGATAATTTTAGCATGGTCAATAATTAACACATATACATTTATACTAATTGTCGTTAAACATAATAAAAAAGGATTAAAAAAGACTAAAAAAGCCCATAGCTTGCACTAATGGGCCTTGGTTCTAACAAGCGAACTTTACTTTAAACAATGCGTTTCATTGCGGACATATAGCCACGTAATTCTTTGCCGATGATTTCAACAGGGTGGCTGCGAATAGCATCGTTCACGGCAATGAGTTTTTGATTATCCACATAATTGTCGTCTGTGCTTAGGCCTGCACCGATAACGTCACTTTGAATATTCTCCATGAATGGTTTCAATAGCGGTAGGCAAGCATGGTTATATAGGTAGCAACCATATTCAGCTGTATCCGAGATTGTTCTATTCATTTCAAATAGCTTTTTACGTGCTATCGTATTTGCGATTAGTGGCGTTTCATGCAGTGACTCATAGTATGCTGACTCGTCAATAATGCCAGCTGCCGTCATAGTTTCAAAAGCAAGCTCAACGCCAGCTTTAACCATCGCGACCATCAAAATACCCTTATCAAAAAAGGCTTGTTCAGAGATGTGCTGCTCAGTATTGGCTTGCTTCTCAAAGGCGGTTTGTGCAGTTTCTGCACGCCAAGTCAATAGCTTTGCATCACCTTCGGCCCAATCTGCCATCATGCCTTTAGAGAATTCACCACTGATGATGTCATCCATATGCTTGTTGTATAAAGGCGTCATCAGTGCTTTAAGCTCTTCACTTAATTCAAAAGCTTTTATCTTTGCCGGGTTTGACAATCTGTCCATCATGTTGGTAATACCACCATGCTTGAGTGCTTCAGTGATTACTTCCCAGCCATATTGGATCAATTTTGAAGCGTAGTCAGGTGCAATACCTTGCTCAACCATTTTGTCAAAGCACAGCAATGAGCCTGTTTGCAGCATGCCACATAAAATTGTTTGTTCACCCATCAAGTCAGACTTAACTTCTGCAATAAACGATGAGTTAAGAACACCTGCACGATGTCCACCAGTACCAGCTGCGTAGGCTTTAGCTTGAGCAAGCCCTTGACCTTGTGGGTCATTCTCAGGGTGCACTGCAATCAACGTTGGCACGCCAAAGCCTCTTTTGTACTCTTCTCTAACCTCTGTACCCGGGCACTTGGGCGCAACCATAATCACAGTAATGTCGTCTCTGACTTGCATGCCTTCTTCAACGATGTTGAAACCATGGGAGTACGCTAAAGTTGCGCCTTGCTTCATTAAAGGCATTACAGCACTGACCACAGCGGTATGTTGCTTGTCTGGCGTTAAATTTAAAACGAGATCAGCGTCTGGGATTAGTTCCTCATAGGTGCCTACGATAAAGCCATTGTCGCTTGCATTTAGATAAGACTGTCTTTTTTCATCAATCGCAGACTGCCTCAACGCGTATGATACGTTGAGCCCTGAGTCTCTTAGGTTTAGGCCCTGATTTAACCCTTGCGCACCACACCCTACAATTACCAACTTTTTACCAAGTAGTACGTCAACGCCTTCACTAAACTCTGAAGGGTTCATAAATTCGCACTGTGCTAATTGCGCTAGCTGTTCTCGCAATGATAAAGAATTAAAATAGTTCGCCATGTCAGATCCTGCTTATTTCTTAATGTTACTCTGTTTTTCGGTATAGGTTTAAGATAAGAGGATATTTAGGTTGCGTAAAATGATATATTTAAATTATTGTATTTCACATTATGAAATACAAAGGCAAGTAAATGGACCACAAACAACTTAATTACTTTTTAGCCCTTGCAGATACACTACACTTTTCTCGTGCGAGTGAGCGTTGTTATATTAGTCCCCCGACATTGAGTCGCCAAATTAAGCAGCTCGAAAATGAAGTTGGTACGGCTTTGTTTATTCGCGATAATCGCAGTGTGTCTCTCACTCCGCAGGGAAAAGCCTTTGTGCAATATGCCCAAGCTACTCTGGCCAGTTGGCGGCAATTCAAAAGTGAGTGCCAAGATGAGTCTCAACCGCTGTCTGGTGAATTGAGTCTATACTGCTCTGTGACAGCCTCTTATAGTTTTATCTACGACTTATTTGCCCGTTATAGAAAAGAATTCCCGCAGGTTGAATTGAATTTAATCACCGGAGATCCGGCACACTCCATTGCTCAGGTGCAGAGTGATTTAGCTGATGTTGCAGTAGCGGTAAAACCA
Source organism: Pseudoalteromonas luteoviolacea (assembly GCF_001696455.1). Classification (GTDB taxonomy): domain Bacteria; phylum Pseudomonadota; class Gammaproteobacteria; order Enterobacterales; family Alteromonadaceae; genus Pseudoalteromonas; species Pseudoalteromonas luteoviolacea_C. The sequence continues at coordinate 93,422 of NZ_MAUJ01000007.1, read as the reverse complement.
GCACATCTAGCTCAGGGAGTAGAGTACCAATCAATCGGTCGTTCTCGGCTCGTATTTATTGCGCCGACAATGCAGTGCCCACTAACTGAGCTGCTAGAAAAATGCGCGGACTCTTCATTACCTTGGGCGCAGCTCCCATTTATTGTGCCTGAGCAGGGCGTATTAAAAGAGCGGATAGATCGATTTTTTAAACGTATGTCTATTCAGCCTCAGGTATACGCCCATGTGTCAGGGCATGAAGCGATGGTCGCGCTAACAAGCTTGGGTTTTGGCGTTGCGTATGTACCTGAGATAGTTCTTGCACAAAGCCCTTTTAAAAACCAAGTACAGCAATTAAATCTACAGTCTGAGGAGATAGATATCGGCCTCGTGGCTAAAAAGAAGCGCCTGCAAGATCCCGTAATTAATAAATTATTCCATGTCGCCAATGGAATATTTAATTCGTAAAGCTAGAGTTCAGTTAGCCGCTGTAGACTCGCAAAAATATAAATCAAATGCGGGGTTTAGCAGTGCATACCGTTTTAATCGCAGAGAGCAAAGTTAACAGCTTGGCAGCGCCTTTAGCTGCACTTCAGGGTCAGGGTTTTGATGTGCAAACGATGGTGCTAGAAAACTTGGATCATGTAAATCATAGAAATAATCAAGGAATTGTAAACAGCATTGTGATTGACCAAACTATTGCCACAAGCGCAAGGTTTGACACCATTAACACATTAAAGTCTCACTTTCAGGTACCTGTACTAGTTTCCGTTGATGACAATAATGACGATATCCAAAGTTTATTGTTAGAGCTTGGTGCGGACGATGTCGTCTCGACTCACGCAAAACCCAGGTTATGGCGGGCGAGATTGGATGCTCTTATCAGGAAAGTGCGCGGCTCGACAACAACTAAGGCGGGTGCATCAAGTAGTGAGCTCTCATTTGGCAATTTAACGATTAAAGGAGATGAACGCACTGTATTGCTTGATGGTGAATTAGTGAGTTTGACAACGCACGAATTTGATCTAATTTGGTTATTAGCGTCTCGAGCGCCAAAAGTTGTAAGCCGAGAAGAGATATATCAAAAAATTATTGGCCAGCATTATCAAGCTAATAGCCGAACCATTGATGTTCGAGTTTCATGCCTGAGAAAAAAGCTTGGTGACAATGCGAGTAGCCCACAAAAGATAAAAACCGTTTGGCGCCAAGGGTATCTGTTCGTAAAAGAGGCGTGGGAACAAAATTTATAGTTCGAATTTTTCGAACTATAAATCAACTCTTTTCTGTTAAAAATAAGTTTTCTCTTTACATTGCATTCACTGGAATAAACCTGTTTTCTTTTTAAAACATATGCTTATGAAATTATATGTAATTAATGCTAGTGACTCTCATTTTCTCTTCTATATTTAATCTTATCTCTACCCCTCTATTTGTATACTCTTAACAACGCAAATAATATTGATTGCTATTTAGGTCTGTGTATACTTTGTCCCGTTAAGAAAATGCAAATACAAATAATTTTCATAGGAAAACGTCCAATGGCAATAAGAAAGTCTCTGCTTGCAACTGCAGTTTTAGCTGCAACTATGGGTTTAACTGGCTGTGGTGGCTCTAGTAGCGATAACAACACTCCTGAACCTACGCCTACACCAACGCCTACTAATCAAAAGCCAACAATTACATTAGGTACTGTTGCTGTTGAGGAAGATAAGCTAGGTGAAGCGGTAACTGGTGTTACGTTTGCTGATGACACAGACGCATTAGATGCACTAAAGTACACTGTAAGCGATGGACGCTTTGAAATTGTTGACGGACAGCTAAAGCTAAAAGCAGCAAACACACTTAACTATGAGCAAGAAACAGATCACAAAGTCACATTAACTGTTTCAGCGGAAGACTCTGCAGGTGAAAAAACAGAACAAGAAGTTGTTATCACAATTACTGATGTGCCAGCGACAGATGGCGTGAATGTGTATGCATTTGGCCACAATGGTACGTCTTCAGTTTCTTATTCTGGTCAAGTTTCTCGCCAAGCGGCTATCTCAGAAGCGAAAAAGCTACTAGGTACCCTTAAAACGGGTGTTGATGGTACAAACGATGTTACCGAATTAAGAAAAATCTTAGCGGATGCACGTGGCTTCTTGTTCCCAACAGACGAATCTCGTCAAGACACAGCATTAACTTTCCTATCTGGTGTTACGGCTGAGCAAACAACTCTAGGCCAAATCTCTAGCCTTAAAAAAGTAGCTGGTGAGGGTGGTAAGATTGCAGGTCGTGATACGACTTACATGAACAAAAAGTGGGAAGAAAACGGCTCTCTAGTTGGTTGGACTGAGTTTGGTACTCACCCATCTACACCTGAAGGTTTGGTTCTTTACTACCTAGACCTGATTGACGCGCAAATCACTAAATTCGAAAATGGTGACCTACACACGGCAACACATAATGGCGTAACAGTAGAACTAAACAGCCTATTCATCACGCCTGAAGGTCTTGACCTTGTTCAGCTTATTCAGAAGCATTTAAATGGTGCCGTTGCATTATCTCAGGGTGCTGATGATTACCTAGATGAATTAACAATTGGTGACAAGTCTGCTGACAACACAGTTATTGCCGATGGTAAATCTTACACTGAGCTTGAGCACAAGTTTGACGAAGGTTATGGTTACTTTGGTGCTGCGACTCACTACCTAGAGTTCAGCGATGCAGCTATCTCAAGCTCTGCAGCTCAGGATGCTGATTCAAATGGGACAATTAATCTACTTACAGAGTACAACTTCGGTAACTCAACCAATGCGTCTAAGCGTGACAAGGGCACAGTAGAAAATATCAACCCAACAGATTTCTCTGGTGCTGCGCAAATTGCATTTATTAAAGGTCGTGCACTAATCAATGCGAACTTCACAAAGAACGTGGCTGATTGGAGCGACGATGACCAAAAGGCGCTTAAAACGTACCGTGACCAAGCGCTACTGAATTGGGAAAAATCAATCGCGGCGACAGTTATTCACTACATCAACTACACAATTGCTAAAGAAGACGGTAACTTGACTCAAATCAAGAACGGTGAGTTTGACGCTGGTAAATTTGCGAAGTTGGCTAAATACTGGGGTGAAATGAAAGGTTTTGCATTGAACTTCCAGTTCAACCCGTTTTCTCCAGTTAGTGCAGACAAGTTTGCAGAAATTCACACGCTAATGGGTGATGCGCCAGTGCTTGAAGCAGACAAAGTAGATGCATATATCGAGGACCTTAAAAAGGCACGTACAATTATTGCAGAAGCATATGAGTTCGATGCTGAAAATGTTGAAAAGTGGTAACCAACTAGTTTCACATTTATGAAAAGGTTAGTCGCTAAAGCGACTAACCTTTTGCTGTATTTATAGGTATCAAAAAAGAGAATCGCAATGAGAGTGTTAAAACCTTTGAGCGCAGTTGCTGTTGCAGTGTCATTGCTTTTGAGCGGCTGTGGAGAAAGTACGTCGAGTACAACAGGTTCAGAATTTGCTGACAATGGTGATACGCAAAACCCTACAAACCCAACCAACCCAACTGATCCAACAACGCCGACAGAGCCCACAACATTTGATGAAGCCGCTTTGGTTGCAAACTTAGTTAATAATGTGCTGAGCCCTGCTTTAACCCAGTTCCATACATTTGCACAAGCACAACAGACTCAAATTGGCGCGTTTTGTAGTGCGGCAAAAGCGCAAGCAGAGAATGCAGACAGCCTTCATGAGCAAGCTAAAGATAGTTGGCGCGCGGCCATGGCTAGCTGGCAGTATGTTGAATTGATGCAGGTGGGTCCTTTGCTTACTAATGGCAAAGAGTTGAAGGGCAAGATCTATTCTTGGCCTGCAGGTGGCGCACTGTGTAGTATTGATTTAGACATCGTATATCACGAAGCTGGTATAATTAATGGTAATGCGAATTTGCCTTACGATATCAAAACCCGTACATCGGATCGCAAAGGCTTAATTGCTATCGAGCATGCTTTGTTTAATGCGAATTACGACCACAACTGTACTTTTGAAAATGATGCTTTGGCACCGTGGAATGGTCGAACTATCAATGAGAGAAAAGTCGCACGATGTGAGTTCGCACACACTGCAGCAGGCGACATTGTTGATAATAGCAATGAAATCTTGTCGCGCTGGCAAGGTGATAATGGATTTGCGAATCAGCTATTAAATGCTGGCCAACCCGGGTCATCATTTGATACGCCACACCTTGCATTAAATGAAATTTCAAAAGCGCTTTTCTATATGACAGAAGAGCTAAAAGACAAAAAGCTTGGTACACCGCTGGGCCTATTTGTAAACAGTTGTGGGTTTGAGACATGCCCGCAAGATGTGGAATCCGATATCTCGGAGCACTCTAAAGAGAACTTACTGGCTAACCTTCGCGCATTTAAACAAATCTTTACCGGAGAGGGCAGTAACACCGATAACACGTTAGGGTTTGATGACTTCCTAGATGCGGAGCAGGGCTCTGAAGTGAAACAACGCATGTTAACCGGCATAGAAGAGGCAGAAGCCGCTTTAATGGCCATTGATGGTTCGCTTAAAAACGCAATTGCTACTGATTCGGCAAAAGTAACTGAAGTACATACCAAAGTTAAAAATGTGACCGATGAGCTTAAGAATGATTTCATCAATAAGCTTGCACTGGAGCTTCCTCAAACATCGGCAGGTGACAATGACTAAGTATCCACGTATGAATAAATCACTATTAGCAATGGCTGTGGCCGTTGCTCTACCAAGCGCTTTCGCCCAAGATAATGATCAGGATGACATTGAACATATTCAAATCATCAGTCATTACGATAAGTTAAGAACTGAGGCGGGCTCTGCGACGCTTTTGACCGAAGAGCAGTTGGGTGAATATGAATATGACGATATTCACCGAGTACTTTCTTCAGTTCCGGGTGTAAACATCAGAGAAGAAGACGGCTATGGTTTAAGGCCCAATATCGGGTTTCGAGGTGTTACGCCGGAGCGTAGTAAGAAAATTACCATTATGGAAGATGGCGTACTGATTGGGCCTGCGCCTTATTCTGCGCCAGCTGCGTACTATTTCCCGCAAACAACGCGTATGACAGCGGTTGAGGTCTTTAAAGGCCCTGCGGCGATTAAACATGGCCCTCAAACAATTGCAGGGGCACTTAATTTAGTGACTCGCCAGGTGCCTGAGTTTACAGAGGGCGCAATTGATATTGCTGCTGGTGGAGATGGTTACACCAAAGCACATGGCTATTTTGGCTCAGTGGTCAATAATATTGGTTTTTTACTCGAAGCGGTAAATCTCCAAGCTGACGGTTTTAAAGAGCTAGATGGCGGTGGTGATACTGGGTTTGATAAAAATGACATTCTCGCCAAGTTTAATTATCGCCTGAAGCAAGGGGATTTTGAACATACGTTTGGTTTAAAGCTAAGCTATGCGGATGAAGTGTCAGACGAGACCTATCTTGGTTTAACCGAGGCAGATTTTGCTGAAAACCCATACCGTCGTTATGCGGCGACTGCCCCAGCAAAAATGGATACTGAGCATCAGCAAGTGATGTTTACTCATAATGTTTCTGGTGAAAATTTAAATTTAACAACGCGTATTTATCGTAATGACTATGAACGTGCATGGCTTAAATTAAATAGTATTTCAGGTAAATCACCACAAGAAGTGCTCTATAACCTTGAATCAGACAATAACCAGCGTCTGTATGAAATCTTCAAAGGCGAGCAAGACTCTATCGTTGCTGGCGCGACTGACTTTTTGACTATGGGCACCAATGACCGAGAATACTATTCTCAAGGTATTCAAGTGGACGGTGATGTGAAGTTCAACGTGTTTGACTTGGACCATGATATTTCTTTTGGTGTACGTCTTCATGAAGACGAAATCGAAAGAAAGCATTTTGAAGAAAGCTATAACATGAAGTCTGGCGTATCTTCTTTGGTTGAAGGCAGCAAACGCTTTACGACGCTAAATACTGAAAATACCAAAGCTTGGTCGATTTATATCGAAGATAAAGTAAAATTCGATGCACTGACGGTAGGTGTTGGCATACGCGGTGAGTTGATGGACATGCATTATCAGGACAACAACAATCCGAATGTGTGGCAAGATAAAACCACGCGGATCTGGTTACCTGGTGTGAGTGGTTTTTATCAGTTGAGTGAAGACGCGGGGCTGTTGTTTGGTGTACACCGTGGATTTTCGCCAGCATCACCAGCACAACCAGCAGAAATCGAAGTTGAGAAAAGTACGAACTACGAATTTGGTGGCCGTTATAATGATGGTGTTACGCAATTTGAAGTTGTGAGCTTTTTCAACGACTACAGCAATCTGAAAGAAAGTTGCGGGCAGTCGAACTGTGGCGATATCAAACAGCAAGACACAGAGTTTAATGGTGGCGCGGCGCATGTTTATGGCTTAGAAGCACAGTTTAGCCAGCGTTACCCACTTAATCTGCAATTAGATATCCCTTACGGGTTTGTGTACACCTACACCAAGGGTGAATTCAAAAATGAGCGCTACACTAAGTTTGCTCAGTGGGGCCAAGTACAAAGCGGTGATCCATTACCTTACTTACCGGACCACCAGGTTAGCTTTAACATTGGTTTAAGTGCTGACAACTGGCGCACATCACTGGCGGTCAAGTACATTAGCTCAATGGAAGAGGCTGCGGGGCGAAGTTGGCAAGAAGGCACGGATGAATTTACACTGTACTTAGAGGGACAAGAAGTACCGACCTCTACGACTGTAGACTTCTCTGCAAGCTATGACTTTGACAAGTATGGCCAAGTGTACTTAAAAGTTGATAACTTGCTAGATGAAGATAAGATTGTAAGCCGCAGACCTTATGGCGCGCGCCCTGGTAAGCCAAGGCAATTTACGATTGGTTATAAGTACCAGTTTTAGTCTGAGTGGTTTAACCTAAATATTTTGTTTAAGGCCACATTCGTGGCCTTTTTTGACACTCTCGGAGTTAATACGCTAGATGTTAGACACTATTTGGCAAAGCATCAGTACATTGCCAGGTTACCTCGTAGACGCAAATAAGCGTATTTTTTGGCTATACCTCGCCTCTGCGGTAGCGATGGCTGCAATGGTCTACTATGCAACGAATAAAACTCGCTCTGTGAAAGGGTTCTGGCACTTTTTATTTCCTAAAGTGGTTTGGTTCCATGAAAGTGCTAAGCAAGACTACTGTCTATTCATTATTAACCGCATCATTAAAGCCTTAACCTTTACCCCTATCGTACTCACCATGGTCCCTGTTGCGATAGGTATCTCTGATCTCATGGAATCTGTTTTTGGTCCATCGTTGCACTTGGATTGGCCGCAATATGTCGTTGTTGGATTGTTTACTTTGATGCTGTTCTTAGTTGATGACTTAACACGGTATCTGTTACACCTCGCCTTACACAAGGTCCCTTGTTTATGGGAAATCCATAAAGTACATCATTCAGCAAAGGTGTTGACGCCATTTACCATTTACCGTTCTCACCCTATCGAGAGCTATTTCTACGCGTGCAGAATGGCCCTAACTCAAGGTATCGTTGTTGGTCTTGGGTACTTCTTTTTTGGCTCTGCGCTTAGTATGTTCGATATTTTAGGCGCCAATCTGTTTGTGTTTATTTTCAATGTATGTGGGTCCAACCTGCGCCATTCACATATTTGGTTTAGCTGGGGAGATAGATTAGAGGGGTGGTTTATCAGTCCAGCCCAACATCAAATCCACCACAGTGATAACCCAAAACATTTTGATACTAATATTGGCTCTGCGTTAGCGATATGGGACCGGATAGCGGGGAGTCTGATCAAAGCATCTGAAGCAAAAGGGATATCAATAGGTGTAGGAAAGTACGATGCTGGACATGATTCATTGTGGGATATTTACTATAAACCCGTAGTTGAATGCATCAGAGCTTGTATACCGAAGGCGTTAGTGAATAGAAAACGTCGTAATGGGTAGGAAAGGTAGGCTGACGACGGGCATGGCCAGCCTAGTGAGAGGGGAGTAGGCCCCTCTTAAAATCGATACTAAATTAGTGCATTACTCGACTTGAAGTGCGATAAAAACCGAGTTCATTAAGCTTGTTGATTAAGCTTGGGTCATCAAGTCGTTCCGGAGTAGACTCGTTACGTAAATAGTGATCTTGAGGCACAGCGTGTAGATCTAACATTTTATGAAATAAAATATTACGAATGGCGAGCGCTGTCATTCCCGAGTCCTGAATATCATCCAAACGTTTTTGTATGTCTGAAAACGGGGCTGCATTGACGTCATCAACAGCTGCTGGAAAGTACGAATTTAACTTATTTTTGCTCATGCAAACCCTCATTAACAATCTTGATAGAATTTCTTCTTGTTCCTAAAAACAGATACTAAGTATAAGATTTAAGTACAAAAATTAGAGACACGTTCTCTAAATGACGTAGCCAGTGTACTCTTTTTCATGGTCGAATTACTAACTTCGTTGTAAAGTTTTGTAAATCGCACTATTACAAAAAATGATGGAAAGTCGCGGGGTATTTTAGACGTCTAGATGTAAGTGTATGACAGGAAAATAAAAATAGTTCTCAGTACCTTTTAAGGGGCCTGAGAACTATCACAATAAAACCTAGAATAATTTTTCTTTTACGTGTTCTGCAAAACCGCTACCGGCCTCTAAATAGAAGTTATAAGTAGAGTGAACCCCCATATCCTCCAGTTCTTTTTGCTGGTCAGGGTAGTTCGCAATTGCGGTCACTTGTCCCTGATAACCTGACGCTTGGAGTTGTTCAAGTGCATATATGTTTTGCATATGCTTAGGCATTGCAAGCATGACCATCTCGACATTTGAGTGGTTAACTCGCTGCCAAAAGTCTGGATCGGTCGCGTCTGCGATTAATACACGCCTTCCGCGTCTGATATGTTTATCCACGACCTCTGGTTTAATGTCGATTCCAGCAACGGAACCAGGGTGAGAACTATGTATGGTTTCATAAGCACCGGTACCTATACGCCCCATACCAAAAATAACGATGCGAGTATCAGTAAGGTTGACTGGCAGCTCTTCTTCCAAGCGTTTAGGGTTTTCGAAGCGCACTAAAATATGCTCAAACTTCACATACAGCTCATTCGCGCGTTTATTTAGTGGAGAGGCGATAATGAAAGTTAATGATACGGCAATGGCAACGACCGCTAACCAATCTGCGGCAATCAGCCCGCTGCTTGCGGCGACAGCACATACAATCAGCCCGAATTCACTGTAATTGGACAAAGTAAATGCGCTAAGTAGTGAGGTACGAGCACGCAGCCTAAAGCGGTTAGTCAGTACATAGTAAAGTAAAACTTTAACCGGTAATACCAGTACGAGTAAGAGCCCGATAAGCAGTGCATTTGTCGACATACTGGCATTTAAACCAATGTTCAGGAAAAACCCGACTAATAGGACATTTTTTAGATTTAACAGTGATTTAGATAGTTCGCTGGCTTTTTTGTGAGGGGCGAAAATCATACCAATTATGAGCGCGCCTAAGTCACCTTTTAAACCTGCAAACTCAAAAGCATGATAACCGACTACGAGCGCGAAGAAAAAGCCAAACAATGGGAGTAGTTCACCGTGTTTAGAGCGGCTTAAAACCCAAAACATCACTGAGCGGAACACAAACAGTCCTGCAATCAGGGCGACAGCCCAAATATTGGGCACTTTACCTGTACTTACTGCGAGGAAAACCACTGCGAAAATATCTTGCATGACTAAAATACCAATGGCGATCTTGCCATGCAGGCTGGCCATTTCGCCTCTTTCTTCGAGTACTTTTACTGCGAAAACGGTACTGGAAAAGCTAAAAGCAAAACCGACTAGCAATGCGCTTTGTAAGTCCAGTTGGTCAAACAGAGGTAGTTGCATGATGCCGAGCAGCAAGAGTAAAGAGGCAAAAAAAGCGCTGCTCAAAATAATATGTAATGTCGCAGGGGCCCAAACTTGTGGTTTGACGAGGTTTTTTACTCTGAGTTTTAGGCCGATACTGAACAACAGAATAGTAACGCCTAAATCGGCTAGTTGAGAGAGAAGCGGTGTGGTTTGCTGCCCCAATAGATTGAGGATAAAACCAGCCATTAAGAATCCAATCAACGGCGGCAGCTTAAGCTGATAGACAGAAAACCCACAAGCAAAAGCAATAGCAAAATAAAGTAGTTCCATAAGTCATGCAGATTGTACTAGGTAGTCTGATTCTATCAAATCAAACTGTTTTATAAACAAATTATGGATAAATCAGTATCAAACTTTGTACACCGATAAAGCGAACAAAGTTCGAATTAAATAAAAACGATAGATTTTCACTGACAAGTCTCGGCAAATGTGTTTAAGATGCCTTAACGGAACATCCTCGAGAGGAGTAATGATGTTTAAAAAACTCTTAGCATCTGTTGGAGTAGGTGCTGCAAAAGTCGATACAGTATTGGAAACTGAGCACTTACACCCAGGTCAAAAGTTTCAAGCACAAATTATAGTGATGGGTGGTGATGTAGAGCAGGAGATTTCTGGACTTGAGTTGGCGTTAATGACCAAGGTCAAGGTTGAAAGTGACGATGGAGAGTACTTTACAAATCACGTCATAGATAAATGGCGTATCCCTGAAGAGTTTACAATTTCCCCTGGTGAACAAAGAACGATACCTTTTGAAGCTCGACTCCATTCAGAGACTCCAATTACTCAAATCAATGCGCCATACAATCACTGCCATGTCTGGATAGAGACTGGATTAGATATAGATCTCGCACTGGACCCTTCGGATAAAGATGCGTTACATATCTACCCTAATGAAGCCGTGAAAGCCGTATTAAGTGCGATGGAGAAATTGGGCTTTCAATTGGTTAAAGCGGACGTAGAAAAGGGCTACCTGAGAGCTTCGAGCTTCCAGTCGACTTCTGGTTGCTATCAAGAAATTGAGTATCGCCCAAGTAGCCACTCAATGTTTGGTTTGCAAGAGGTAGAACTTTCTTTCGTACCTGAAGCGCATAAAACACACGTATTGATTGAATTGGATCGTGCCTTTAGAAGTGATGGCTATATTGATTTAACGATTGAACATGATCAAGTTAACCTATCGCGTATCTGTGATCAGCTAGAGCGTCTGTTTGCATAATCGCTGTTGGAGCTGAGATAACGCATGTTAGAACCGGTTGTAAAATCCTTTTATGAGCTTAGCCATGAAGAAATTTTCATGATGTTTAAAGCGCGTGTTGATGTATTTGTTGTTGAACAAGAATGTGCTTATCCAGAAATTGATGACATAGACCGTGATTTAAATACGCGTCATCTTCTTTTTTTGGAGCATGGGTGTTTGAAAGCTTATGCAAGGTGCTATCCGAAGTCAGAGAATACAGCGAGTATCGGACGCGTATTAATCACACCTGATGGCAGAGGCGCGGGAATGGGCTACACGTTGATGAACGCGGCGTTGGCTTGCTGCCATCAACAGTTTCCGCAAATGAATGTACAAATAGCGGCACAGAGCTACCTGCAACCATTTTATGGCAAACTCGGATTTGAACCGATCAGCGATGTGTATCTCGAAGATGGCATAGAGCATTTAGATATGCAGTTAAAGCAGGGTAATTAAAAGCTTACGGCTTTACAAAGAAAAAGGCGCTTCGTTCGAAGCGCCTTTTTTTATAATGAATTGATAAATACCAAGCCAATGGCCAATGGGCAGACAAACTTGATATACCATGGCCAAATTTTCCAGAACAAAGTGTTATCTACCGCTTCGTTACCTTCTTTTATTTCAGCAAGTAGCTTGCTTCGATGCCAGATCCAACCTGCAAAGATACAACACAGCATGCCGAGCAGCGGTTGTGCAAATTGCGTGGTTAGCTGAACTACAAACCCAAAGAGTGCTGAGAAGTTAAAAATAATCGATACACTCACAACACTGACAATGAAACCAATTAGCCAGGTTGCTTGTACACGAGCCAGAGCAAACTTTTCTACTACGTATGAAACTGGTGCCTCAAGCATAGAGATTGAGCTTGTCAGTGCCGCAATACTCATTAAGGCGAAAAATGCAAAGCCAATGTAAATACCTATGCTGCCCATACTTTCAAATAAAGCGGGTAATACTTGGAATACTAATGTGTCTTCAGACAGCAGTTCTCCTGAAGCAGAGAATATTTCAACGCCTTGAGCTTGAGCTACATACATAGCTGGAATGATCAACATACCCGCTACAAAGGCGATAAATACATCAATTAACGTCACGTATGCACCTAACGACACTAAGTTTTCTTGTTTACTAATGTATGAGCCGTAGATGATCATAACGCTTGTGCCTAAAGACAAGGAAAAAAACGCTTGCCCAAGTGCACTGACGAGCAGGCCAGGGTCTAAAATTGAGCCAAAATCTGGTACTAGGTATGCCTTTAATCCTGTCATTGCGCCATCTTGGGTGAGCACGTACGCGATGAGTGCAAAGAGAATAAATAGCAGAGCAGGCATAAGTCTCTTTGACCATTTTTCGATGCCATTTTCGACACCTTTACTAATAATTGAGACTGTCAGAATGATGAATATAGCGGTAAAAATAAGATCTCTTGATAGTGACTGCTCACTTAACCAAGACGTCGCTTGCTCAGATCCTGCGATAACAGAAATGGGTTCTAGCGTCGCACTAAACATCCACCCTGCGACAATGGCATAAAAGCTCAAAATGAGGCCAGCGCAAACAATACCACCAAATCCAACGAGAAAGGCAAAGCGCTTTTGCATTTGATTGTTTGCTAGTTTTTGTAGTGAGGCGACAGCATTTGCTTGACCGTGTCGACCAATGACAAGTTCCGCCATTAAAGCCGGATATGCTAGGCAAAATGCCAAGACTAAATAAACGAGTACAAACGCAGCACCACCATTACTCGCTGTTTGTGTAGGGAATCCCCAAATGTTGCCCAAGCCTACGGCAGAGCCCGCGGCGGCCATAATAAATCCAAACCGAGAACTAAACTCTCCTCGAATACTGCTCATGTTTTTTTATTTCTCTTTTTTTAAAGACGGCCGCAACAATCTACTGTAAATGAAGACAAATAAAAAAGTCTTATCTGCACTGATCTAGCGCAAGATTTAAGGCTAAAAATGACCGTAGTTGTAAATATCCACTTTAAAATTACGAATATGATTTTAACGTTATGATATTTAGTCTTTTTTGTTGTGATTTTTTGAGGTGGTGTCAGCTGTTATGTACGTTTTGTGAAACTGCTTTACACGGTAAGGTTAATGTAAATTTTGCGCCACCTAGTAACTCTGAGCGGCTTACCGCTGCTTTTCCATGATGCCAGTCAACAACTTTCGCTACGATGGCAAGTCCTAAGCCATAACTTTTACCAGCACGATTACGGTGTCCTTGCTCTTGAAAGAATGGATCAAAGACCTTATTCCAGTTTTCTTGTTCAATACCTGGACCATCATCCTCGATGTTTATTTCTATTTCATGATCATGCTGCTGGGCGCTGACAAATAGCTGCATATTTGCAAAGTCGCATGCGTTACTTAATAGATTGGAAATAGCACGTGCGAGCCAATGAAGATCTGCTTCAATGACTAATTCTGGGTGGATTGAGATGTTGGCTGTCAGCCCCTTTTTAGACATTTTAGGGTGCATTTGGGTAACAACATCTGAGATATAACCAGTTAACATGATAGGTTCGAATTTTAATAAATGGGACTTTTGCTCCAGCGTTGCAAATGATAAATAGCTAGAAAGCATATCTTCCATTTGATCTAAATCTTTTTCCATGCGTTCGAGCAATTGATGGACTTCTTGAATATCATCTTCTTCTAATGCAGCATCAAAACCAAATCGTAAACAAGCGACGGGTGTGCGAATATCGTGAGATAAGCTTGACGCCATTAATTTATTTTCAGCCAAAAGTTTTTCTATTTGATTGGCCATTCGGTTAAAAGTTAACTCTACATCTTTGATGTATGTGAAGTGGTTTACTTCGATACGGGTGTCTAAATTACCACTGGCAAATTGCTTTGCTGCATGTGTTAAAACAGATAGACGCTTAGCCAACGGTGCCAATACAAACCACATAAGTGCACACACACCAGAGTAAAACGCCAGAGTGAGTAGTACATCATAGCTGTTACGCTCCGGGGGTTTTTGTAACTGCAGCTCAATGTAATCAGGCATCAATTGCGGCGTTGATTTGAGCAGATAAAAATAACCCTCATCTGAGTCTATTAGGAGCCCCTGAGGTCTATACATTTGCTCAGTAACTTCTGAGGGCAAAGCTAGGGAAGCACCGGAGTGATAGGAAATAGAGAGGTCAAAGTCTTTACCTGCCTTTTCTATAAACTGAAGCCTTTCTTCTAAAGGAGTTGAACTCGCTTGATTGGCGATGCCAACCAATAGTTTGGCTTGCCAAAAGAAACTGTCATCGTCCGGAGAGGTTTGCTCGTTGAGGGTGTCTATCAACCATCCAAGAACAATGATTGAAATAATCACACCGGTAAGCAAGGATAAATATAGTTTTCTCACAAATTCACTCTACCTAGAACAACATGACAACTTCAAGAGCTGGAGGAATGAGCTGTGAACAGTGTGTGTTACACAGCTCAATAGATTTTACCAAGCAGTAGGCACTAGCAAGTAGCCCTTGCCCCAAATAGTTTTAATTTTTTCAGGGTTTTGTGGGTCGTCATCAAACTTTTTACGTAGTGCGGATATAAGGACATCGACGCTTCGGTCAAGGCCATCGTATTCTCTGCCTTTTGTGGCTTTAAACACCGCATCTCGGGAAACTACATTGCCTGCGTTTGAGGCAAGGAAATGAAGTAATAAGTACTCGGCACTGGATATAGCGACTTCTTGGCCCGATACCAGAACCTTTCGAGCTTGTGTATCAATTTTGAGATTTCCAACGTTCAAGATGGCACTACTAGAGTCACTTTGAGCACTACTGTCTTGTGCTGCGCGAGCATTTGCTTTGATTCTGGCTAACAAAGCTCTCGGACGAACAGGTTTGATAACGTAATCACTGGCACCCACTTCCAAACCGATAACTTCATCCATTTCTTCGTCTTTTGCGGTTAGCATGATGATCGGTTTGCTGTAGAACTGACGAAGCTCTCTACAGACGCTAATACCGTCTTGTCCGGGGAGCATAATATCCAGCAAAACTAAGTCGGGGTTGTGCTGTTTTACCATTGAAACGACTTCATCGCCGCGATGACAACAGTGAGTCGTATAACCTTGATTATTTAAATAGTCTGCTACCCACTGCGCTAGTGATTCATCATCCTCAACGAGTAATATCGTACCGTACTGCTCCATGAAAACTCTCCTTTACATACCAGCTAAGTATCATTATGGACGATGATACTTGCCTCTTTTAAAGTCATACTAACTATTTTATATCATCCTGGCATTATAATTGTGCAAAGAAATTTTTATGTAAGTAAGTGTATGAGTTTGTTCTTTATTGAACATTAAGCTTATCGATTAAGTTGTTTGTCAGCGTCAGCATCATTCTGGGAGTTAGTTCACTCACTTCCGCCTTTTCACACGCGCCAGCTACCTTAATTAGCGGTGTAACATCCGGTTTGACAATGTATTGGGGAATGGTAACTGGCTCTTTATGCCTTGCTTTTCGTGCTTGCTCAGTGTTTTGTTCTGTGACAAAAGTAATGATTTCTTGCTCATTCACTACTTTTTCAGTTTCTGTAAATGAGTATTGTAAAGGAATACCTTGAAACCCTGCGCTGTCAACGGACGATTTAGCAAACCAAACCACATCCGCAGATTGGTTGTGTGTTAAACGCATACTTAAAGATGCTGTTATATTACTACACTGTTTACTGGGGTTTGTTTGAGAAATTTGAGCGATATAGGGGTGGTCATTACTTGGTTTATTGAGCACATAGGTTTTATCTCGTCCGTAAGAGAGTTCCATTTGCTGGATCACTAAACGGTAATCAGTATTTTGTTGAGGTTCTACCTTTAAGCCCTTATTACGCAACATTTTAACTAGTGCTGAATGCAAGTTGTCAGTGAGTGTCACTTTGCTTGAGTCGATGTACACCGTATCTTGTTTTTTAACGACATGAGCAGGTAATTGAACCGACTTGATACGTGCGGACTCCAATTCAGCGGTGTAGCTGATTTGATAGATGGATTTTTGCAACAGCGGTTTAGGAGGAACACCTAGCTTTGGCGCTAGTGGCTGAGTCATAGCACATCCTGTTAAGCCTATCACTGCTAAACAGCTAATGATTCCTCGCATTATAAATACCTCAAATTACTATTTTCTATCAAGTTAAGTGGATTTTTCACCAAATTTTACACGGTAACCCATGCATGACGACAGCGTTAAATTGTTCAAGTTTGTAACAGGGATTTTGCTTCGAGCACCAAGCTACAAAGATTCTTGTTTTATTTTATGTATGTCGTGAGCTAGCGACTTACTTCGTGATACCATAACATCGCGTGTTAATGTACTGAGTCATTATGAAGTCACTATTTATTTACTCAAAATGCTTACTATTGCTGACTTTATCACTTTCAACGAAGAGTGAAGAACACAACAAAGCAAAAGCATGGGAGCATTTTGTAAGCGACTATTCTAAGCAAGTCCGACAAAAACTAAAAGAAAAATCGATACCCGGGGCAGCCTTGAGCATAACTCATGTAAAATATGGAGATATAGCTAAAGGGTATGGTAAAACTAAGACTAAAAGAGGCCGACCTGTAAATGGGCAAACGCGATTTCGCCTCGCGTCTGTGTCAAAAACGTTTGCAGGATCATTGACTGCAAAATTAGCTGCGGACGAAAAAGTTGATTTAGACCGCTACGTTGCAGACTACCTGCCTATTTTTAGAGGTAGCCAATATGCCCCCCTTCGTGTCTATCATTTATTGAGTCATTCCAGCGGACTGGTCCCTAATGCCTACGATAACCTGATTGAATCACGGATGGAGTATGGCAATATTTATCCAAGATTATTGAAAGTTGATAGATTGTGTCGCCCAGGTATTTGTTATGGCTATCAAAATGTCATGTTTAGCCTTATTGGAAATGTAATAAACCAAGCGACTGGCCTGAGTTATGAAACGTGGTTAAATGAATTTATTTTTAAGCCCTTGGGGATGAAAAATGCAGGGCTTGGCTATGCACATATGACCAAGGACGATAATTTTGCATTACCTCATGTGAAAGGGCGAAAATACTGGCATACGGCAAAACTTAAGAAACACTACTATAAAGTAGCGCCTGCAGCAGGGGTGAATGCCAGTGCCGAAGACATGGTTTTGTGGCTAAAAGCGCAACTTGGTTTGTTTCCGAGTGTTCTTTCACTCGATGCGTTGACCATTCAATCACGCCCATTTACGTTAACTAAGCGAGAACTGCGAAGGCGCGTGTGGAAAAAGTATGTGGAACAAGCGCATTATGGGCTCGGATGGCGAATTTACAGTTTTGAAGGTGAAACCGTTTATTACCACAGTGGCTGGGTACAAGGTTATCGAACAGATGTGGCGGTCATCCCATCATTGGGTATTGGGTTCAGCCTATTACTAAACGCAGAGAGTGGTTTAATTAATCAGTTAACGACAGACTTTTTGCGAAAAGCCATTGATGTGGCGAGCATAGTTGAACCGCATTAGCGGTTCAACCAAACAATGATTAGTTGCGAGGCAAAATTATTTTTTTGTCTTCGCTTTGACGATACAGCACGATGATATGTCCGATCACTTGAACTTTGTGTGCACCCGTTTCGCGTACAATGGCATCAAAAATAAGCTGTTTGGTTTCTCGATCAGTCGTCGGGACTTTTACTTTAATCAATTCGTGAATTTCTAAACATTGTTCAATTTCTAGCAATACACCCTCAGTTAGACCGTTACCGCCAAGTAAAACGACTGGTTTAAGGGCATGTGCTAACCCTTTCAGGTGTTGCTTCTGTTTATTTGATAATGTCATATTGGTACAATTTACTAAATTAAGGCTTGAATTCTCGACATTCTAACGCCATCTAAAGAAGATTACTAATGAGTTGCAGTGAATATGGCAAATAAAAAGCATTCAGCGAGTTCGAAGCGCTGGTTAAAAGAACATGTAGATGATCCATTTGTACACGAAGCCCAAAAGCGGGGTTATCGTTCTCGTGCCGTGTTTAAACTGGAAGAAATACAGCAGCGAGACAAGCTTATTAGGCCCGGTATGCATGTTGTAGACTTAGGTGCTGCACCAGGAAGTTGGTCACAATACCTTGCCGAGCAAGTTTCTGATAAGGGCGAAGTTATTGCTTGTGACATCTTGCCTATGGACTCTCTACCTGGCGTCGCGTTTTTGCAAGGTGACTTTCGTGAAGAAAGTGTACTCAATGCATTACTAGATAGGATTGGTGGTAAGAATATTGACGTGGTATTCTCAGATATGGCGCCTAATATGAGTGGTAACAACGTCATAGATCAGGCTGGTAGCATGTATTTAGTCGAATTAGCACTCGATATGTGCCACCAAGTACTCAAACCGAATGGTGCATTTGCGGTTAAGGTGTTTCAGGGCGAAGGCTTTGATCAATTTGTACAAGAAGTACGTAATGCCTTTAAAGTTGTAAAGATCCGTAAACCAAAAGCGTCTCGACCTAGATCACGAGAAGTATATATAGTGGCGACAGGATACAAACTGTAGTACAGTTGAGGTGCATTTAAGATGATTTTAAATAAATTGGATACAAGAGGTTAACCCCTTGAGCGATATGGCGAAGAACTTAATTCTCTGGCTTGTTATAGCGGTTGTGCTAATGACAGTGTTTCAGAGTTTCAATGGTGGCGAACAATCTGATCGTCAGACAAGTTACACACAGTTTGTAAAAGAAGTCCGCAGTGGCGTGGTCAGAGAAGCAAATATTGACCGTGCCGCGGGTACTATTTCAGGGATTAAAAATAACGGAGAGCGTTTCCAAACAATCATGCCGTTATATGATGAAGATCTAATTAATGACTTGCTAAAGAATGATGTAAACGTAAAAGGCGTTGCACCTGAAGAGCAATCTTTCTTAGCTAACGTTTTCATTTCTTGGTTCCCAATGTTATTGCTTATTGGTGTATGGATATTCTTCATGCGTCAAATGCAAGGCGGTGGCGGCAAAGGTGCGATGTCTTTTGGTAAAAGCAAAGCGCGCCTAATGAGCGAAGATCAGGTAAAAACTACGTTTGCCGACGTTGCTGGTTGTGATGAAGCAAAAGAAGACGTTACAGAGCTAGTAGACTTTTTACGTGACCCCTCTAAATTCCAAAAGTTAGGTGGCAACATTCCTAAAGGGGTGTTGATGGTAGGTCCTCCTGGTACTGGTAAAACGTTACTTGCTAAAGCAGTAGCAGGTGAGGCAAAGGTCCCATTCTTTACCATTTCAGGTTCTGACTTTGTGGAAATGTTTGTAGGTGTGGGTGCCTCTCGTGTGAGAGATATGTTCGAGCAAGCCAAAAAAGCAGCACCTTGCATTATATTTATCGATGAGATCGATGCGGTAGGTCGTAAACGGGGTGCTGGTATGGGTGGCGGTCACGACGAACGTGAGCAAACACTAAACCAAATGCTTGTTGAGATGGATGGTTTTGAAGGCAATGAGGGGATCATTGTAATCGCTGCGACTAACCGTCCGGACGTTTTAGACCCGGCACTGTTGAGACCTGGTCGATTTGACCGCCAAGTCGTTGTTGGCTTGCCTGACGTAAGAGGTCGTGAACAAATTCTGAACGTGCACATGCGTAAAGTGCCTCTTGATTCTAATGTTGAGGCGTCGCTCATCGCACGTGGTACGCCTGGTTTCTCGGGTGCAGATCTAGCTAACTTAGTAAATGAAGCTGCGTTATTTGCTGCACGTGGTAATAAGCGCAAAGTGAGCATGGCTGAGTTTGATGCTGCTAAAGACAAGATCATGATGGGTGCAGAGCGCAAATCGATGGTCATGTCAGAGAAAGAAAAAGAGATGACAGCATACCACGAAGCGGGACATGCAATTGTAGGTCGTTTGGTACCAGAACATGATCCGGTTTACAAAGTGTCAATCATTCCGCGTGGCAGAGCACTCGGTGTTACTATGTATCTACCAGAGCAAGATCGCGTAAGTCACTCTAAAGAGCATCTAGAATCAATGCTGTCTAGTCTTTACGGTGGTCGAATTGCAGAAGCCATTATTTATGGTGATGAAAAGGTCACGACAGGTGCGAGTAATGATATCGAACGCGCAACAGACATTGCCCGCAAGATGGTTACTCAATGGGGTTTGAGCCCCGTACTTGGGCCACAAATGTACATGGAAGAGCAAGGTGAAATGTACATGGGTGGCGGTGGTTCAAGAATGTCTGGTGTTTCAGGCGAAACTGCAAAACTTATCGATGAAGAAATTAAGTCATTTGTTACTCGCAACTATGACCGAGCAGAACAAATCCTAAAAGACAATATGGATATTCTTCATGCGATGAAAGATGCATTGATGAAGTATGAAACAATCGATGCAGGACAAATAGACGACCTTATGGAACGTAAAGAAGTTCGTCCACCAAGAGATGCTCATGACCGCAAGTCAGACAAAGACAGTGGTTCAGATGTGACGAAGAGTGGTGAAAACAACTCGGATGTCCCGCCTCCAAGTAATACAGAGGTTGATGACAAGCCTTAATAAAAGGTAAAATGTCACAGCAGGAATTAAGGCCTCGAATGGTGAACCTTCGAGGCCTTTTTGTATCTTATGTAATACTTTGTATCTATATACGCCTAATACCAATCTCTATGTGAGTGATTTTGGTCAAGAAACTGGTAGGGGTATTTAAAGTATGCTTAGATACAAATAATAGGAAGGCGATTTATGTTTCAACTCTCTCTACCTCGAGGTCGTACTCTTGATCTCCAAAGCCCGCAAATTATGGGCATCGTTAACACAACTCCAGATTCTTTTTCTGATGGTGGTAAGTACTACAAAAATGATAACGCTGTCATTCAGGCGCTTGAGCTGTTAGAGCATGGTGCGAGCATCCTTGATATTGGCGGTGAATCGACCCGACCAGGTGCGGCTGATGTATCGTTAAATGAGGAGTTGGATAGAGTAATCCCCGTAATCGAAGCGATTCGCGCACAATCTGACTGTGTAATATCAATAGACACCAGTAAAGCTGAAGTAATGAAACAAGCTGTGCTAGCTGGGGCTGATATTATTAATGACGTACGGGCGTTGCAAGAAGAGGGGTGTATAGAGGTTGCCGCTCAGTTTTCCGATGTGCCAATATGTTTAATGCACATGCAGGGGCAACCGAGAACAATGCAAATAGCGCCTAAATACGACCACCTAATCAACGATATTCTTTCTTTTTTTGAGGCTAGAATTGCGGCGTGTGAAAAGCTAGGTATTGCGCGCGCTAGACTCATTTTGGATCCAGGCTTCGGATTCGGAAAATCTTTACAACATAACTTTGAATTGCTTGGGAAGTTTAATCAATTCTGTGAATTGAGTATGCCTCTATTGGCAGGTTTATCACGCAAATCAATGTTTGGGAATTTATTAAACCGGGATACAAATGAACGCTTGGCTGCAAGCTTAAGCGGCGCATTGTTATGTGCACAACAAGGTGCGCACATCATACGCGTTCATGATGTAAAAGAAACCAGTGATGTGTTGCAGGTATGGGCTGCAGCAAACCATGGAGTAACTAAATGACAACGAGAAAATATTTTGGCACTGATGGTGTAAGAGGACTTGTGGGTGAGTTTCCAATTACACCAGAATTTGCGCTTAAGTTAGGCTGGGCTGCAGGTAAAGTCCTATCCAAATCAGGCACTAAAAAAGTAATAATTGGTAAAGATACGCGCATTTCAGGGTACCTACTTGAAACTTCGCTTGAAGCAGGCTTAATAGCCGCAGGAATCGATGTTGTTCTACTGGGTCCTATGCCAACTCCCGCAGTCGCCTATTTGACGCAAACGTTTAGAGCCGAAGCTGGTATTGTGATCAGTGCATCTCACAACCCTTACCATGATAATGGCATTAAGTTCTTCTCTGGTAACGGCAAAAAACTAGCCGATGACGTGGAGTTAGAGATCGAAGCAATGCTCGACGAACCAATGACGTGTGTACCATCAGAGTCGTTAGGTAAAGCCCGTCGTTTGGATAGCGCAAGCGGTCGTTATATCGAGTTCTGCAAAAGCCAATTTCCAAAAGAGCTGTCATTAGAGGGCATCAAAATCGTACTGGATTGCGCAAATGGTGCAACTTATCATATTGCGCCGTCTGTTATGGAGGAGTTAGGTGCAGAAGTAATCGCTACAGCTTGTGAGCCTGATGGCGTAAATATCAACGCAGAGTGTGGTGCAACACATGTAGATGCGTTAAAACGTCAAGTACTTGAGCATCAGGCGGATGTTGGTATCGCCTATGATGGAGACGGCGACCGAGTCATGATGGTTGATCATAACGGCCGTGTATTTGACGGTGATGACATCGTCTATATTGCAGCTATGCAAGCCAAGTTCAATGGCACACTCAAAGGCGGTGTGGTTGGTACTGTGATGTCTAATATGGGCCTTGAAAATGCGCTCAAAGCACAGGATATTCCTTTCCTACGTAGTAAAGTGGGAGATCGCTATGTACTTGAGTTACTAGCTAAAGAAGGATGGAATATCGGTGGTGAAAGCTCGGGTCATGTGCTTAACCTAGACCTGATTGCGACTGGTGATGGTATTATTTCAAGTCTTCAAGTTTTAGCTGCAATGGTTGCACAAAATAAGACGCTCAAAGATCTTGGTGTAGGTTTTACAAAATACCCTATGAACATGATTAATGTTCGATATGCCAAAGGTACGGATCCTGTTGCTGACAAAGCGGTTCAGGAAGCGGTTAAACAGGTAGAAAACGAACTAGATGGCAAAGGCCGAGTTTTGTTACGTAAGTCCGGCACCGAGCCAGTAGTGCGCGTTATGGTAGAAGCAGAACAAGAAAAGCAAGTGATGGACTTTTCTCAACAAATTGCCGAAGTTGTTGAATCTGTGAGCAATTAAACCAAAAAAGTAAAATTTTTCTTGTAACTTTGGACGAGTGGCGTTAGTATCTCGTCCGCTTTCTTACGCGGAGTATCGAATGTTAAGTAGAAAGCCTATGGTAGCGGGTAATTGGAAGATGAATGGCTCATTGGAGCTAGTTCAAAACATTGCCAGCACAATTAAAGACATCAGTAATAACGATGTTGAAGTAGTTGTTATTCCGCCAACTGCACTGTTGAGCAACGTGGTTGCTTCAGGCGTAACAGCCGGCGTGCAGACAATCTCAGAGCACCCACTTGGTGCATATACAGGTGAGGTTCAAGCGTCCTTAGTTAAGGCGCTAGGCGCAACTTACACACTTGTAGGTCATTCTGAGAGAAGAAGTATTTACGGTGAGTCGAATGAAGACGTAGCCAACAAGTTTGAGCAAGCACAGACTGATAAGCTAATCCCTATACTGTGTGTAGGTGAGACTGAATCAGAAAGAGAGCAAGGTCAAACTGAAAATGTCGTTGCAGCGCAAATTAAAGCTGTAATTGATAAATTAGGTATAGCATCATTGAATAACTCTGTGATAGCATACGAGCCTGTTTGGGCAATAGGAACTGGTAAAACAGCATCTCCTGAGCAAGCTCAAGCAGTACATAAGTTTATTAGAGATTTAGTAGCAAGTTATGATGCTGAAATCTCGAACACACTGCAAATCCTGTATGGTGGCAGTGTTAATGAAAGTAATAGTGAATTATTGTTCGCACAAGCAGATATCGATGGTGGTTTGATAGGCGGAGCAAGCCTTAAACCTGAAGCCTTTAAGATTATCTGTGAGAGTGCAAAAGGATAAGTAAATGTACGAGATTCTTTTGGTTGTCTATTTAGTTGTTGCATTAGCATTAGTTGGAATGATACTAATTCAGCAAGGTAAAGGTGCCGACATGGGGTCGTCTTTCGGAGCAGGTGCGTCTGCTACCGTATTCGGTTCGTCAGGTGCAGGCAACTTTATGACAAAGACTACAACAGTACTTGCAACAGTGTTTTTTGTGCTAAGTATTGCATTAGGTAACCTAACAGCAGGTCAAATTAAGCAAACTGATCAGTGGGAGAACTTAGAAGCGCCAGCGGCGACTACAGTTCCAGCTACTACAGATGTACCTGCTTCAGAAGAGAATTCTGACGTACCAAACTAAAGATTTGCGAATGTGGTGGAATTGGTAGACACGCCATCTTGAGGGGGTGGTGAGCTATGCTCGTGGGGGTTCAAGTCCCCCCATTCGCACCAAATAAGAATCCCGGTGAAATTGTATTCATCGGGATTTTTTATTTCAACTGAGTACTCTTACACACTCATTTCTATACTTCTTCTTCGTAGTCCAAAATAACGTAATCTGTTTCAGATATCTCGAACTCCAGTAGATTAGTGGCTTAAACAGCCAGTTTACTCATGTGCGTTACTTTATTTTGGCTTGTAACTTTTATGTATTTATTAAGTTTTTACTAGGTAATAAATTTGCAAATGAAAATATTTATGAAATTTTTATTTCAATTGGCGCACTAAATACATATAATGACCTTCCAGAGGAAATAGATGCGTGATGCGCATCTTTTTTTATGTCTATTTTTAAGCGGGCATAATTTCAACCACCCTCAGGTTGAATACACACACGGCGATTCCTTTGGAGAAAATATGAGAACAGTTTTACCACGCGTTGGTCTATCTGCATTGAGCGCTGCCATCTTGTCGGCAGTGAGCTTACCTTCCTTTGCTGCTGAAGAAGCGCAAGCAAAAAAGAATACTTTTGAAAAAATCGAAGTAACAGCTCGTAAACGTACCGAGAGTTTATTCGAAACACCAACAGCGATCACATCTATCGGCTCAGACGCCATTGAAAAAGGCAACATGAGCAATCTAGATGACATTGGTAAATTTGTTCCAAACCTAAATATCACTAGATATGGTGTTGGTAACGCGGCGCACGCTTCTGTGTTCATTCGAGGCATTGGCTTACAAGACCACATTATCACAACCGATCCGGGCGTAGGCGTTTATGTTGATGGTGTCTATCTTGGTCGTCAAATGGGTTCTAACCTATCTTTACCGAATATTGAGCGCGTTGAAGTTCTGCGTGGTCCACAAGGGACACTTTATGGCAGAAATACGCTGGGTGGTGCGGTAAACATCATTACTAAAAAGCCTGGTTCTGAAGACGTTGTACGTGTTGAATCTAAAGTGGGCTCTCGCGGTCGCTTAGGTGGTGACATCTACACGAACCAGACTATCAACGACCAGTGGAGCTTTGCTGCAAACGCATCTTACAAAGAACGCGATGGTGTTGGTCGCGCTGTAAACCTTGCTGCGCCAGAAAAAGAAATTGGCGAAGAACAAGAGATGAGCGGTCGTTTGGCTATCAAGTGGCAGCCAAGTACCGACTTTAGCCTAAATGTAGCTGTGGATGCGGTTGAGAATGAATCAGGCCAGTCTCCTTATACTATAGAGTTAACCGGTGGTCTTGATCCAAATGACCCAAACAATGGTGACTTCCCGTTACTGAATGCGAGCTTGTTGCCTGAAAATCCTGATGACTTGGGCACGACAGTTGCTGGTATTGAAAGCACTGATTATTCTGGCTGGGGCGCTTCTGTGATCGCCGATTGGCAAGTGAGTGATGAGTACACAGTGAAATTCATCACCAGTAAGCGTGGTTCTGATTATACTGGTGGTTTGGATGATGATGCATCACCACTACACTTATCAGAGTTCCCTGAAGAAGGCGGAGCAGATCAGTTCTCTGTCGAATTTCAATTAAACGGTACGTTCGATTCTTGGGATTTTGTATCGGGTCTTTACTACTTCAATGAAGACGGCTTTACAGAGTCAACGCCTTATGTATTTAGCCCGTTCAGCGTACCGGGCAACTATGGTCGTTTCCGTATTGATCAAGAAACAGATTCATATGCGGCCTATTTCAATGCAAGCTTTGACGTTACAGAAAAGCTGAGCTTAGGTGGTGGTTTGCGCTACTCAGAAGACGAGAAAGATGCGTTTGCTGATTTCGGTTACTTCAAAAAAGGTGCACAGGCCAAGTTTGATGAAGTGACCTGGGATGTGAACGCAGCATATCAATTAAATCGTGATATGAATGTTTACGCGCAAATTCAAAAAGGTTACCAAAGTGGTGGCTTCCCTCCACGTCCATTTGGTGGTGCGGACGCATTTGTATCATTTGATGAAACCAAAGCGCTAAACTATGAAGTGGGTTTCAAAGGCCAAGTGCATGACCAAGTTTCAATGATGCTAGCATTATTTGTGACTGACTATACTGATTTAGCCTTGCCTTTTAATGATCCTTCGAACGGCTTTAATACATACATTGAAAACGCGGGTGAGTCTCGTGCACAAGGTATCGAGCTAGAAACAACGGTTGCCCTCACAGATGACTTTACGATTCGCAGTTCTGTGGGTTATTTAGACTCTGAAATTACACACGTTGATGATGGTGTGCAAGGTATCACTGTAGGTAACGCACCCGCTCTAACACCACGTTGGACGGTAATGGTTGCTCCATCATACTTCATTGATATGGCATCTGGCGCGACTGTGGCGGTTAATGCTAGCTATTCATATCGTTCAGATATGCAAGGCCAGTCTGTGAATAACCCTAACGAGTTTATTGAGTCTCGCGAGCTATTCGGCTTTAATATTTCTTACACCAACAGTGAAGGTGATACTGAGATAACGCTGTATGGCGAGAACGTGTTTAATGAAGTATACGATGTAGGTCGTCTGCAGCAATCTGGCTTTGTTGGGGTTATGCGCAGCAATGACAGAAGTGAATTTGGTCTTAAATTCAGAAAAGACTTCTGGTTAGACTAATTAATTTAATTAAGGCCGGTAATTACCGGCCTTTTTTTATGCAGAAACACAAGCGCTTATAGGGTTAATTGACCTATCAGGAAGGATTGGGCATGACAGGCGCGTTAGATTCCCCTAAACTCTTGGTAATATTAAGGTTAGCTTGAAGATTGCATGCAGTTTATAGTCCACACGCTGTCCAGAATCATGGATGGGATCACTTCAATGAGCGTTTCTAGTAAAGGAATCGTCATAGAAGGTAAGCTTGGCAAAAAACTCTATACGTGGCAGTCGCAATTGCAACCTCCTCTGATCCTCGAGGGTAAAATCACACCCAAAATTCAAATCTTTATGCCAGACACACGTATTAAAATACGTATCAAGGACTGTGACTTGGCACTTGCCCAGTTTGAACTACAAAAGTTTTGGCTTACGTCCCACATGGTTAAATTGCGCCAAAGCATCGCTAAGATTGAGGCTTTGCTTGAGCGACGTTATTTGTCTCACGGTTTACTGAAAGCTGCAAAAGAGATGGCACAAGAGTTGGCGGGACATTGGCTCACTTGGTCGATGGATCAAAGGCTTGAAGCATACCTTGCTCAAACCCGCTATACCCTAGAGGAAGTGCACACTTGGCAACCACACGATGTAGACGATTTTAGGGAAGCCTTTATTGCCAAGCAACTCGCAGATTATGAAGATTTTTTTAACCGAGTTGCCGGACAGCCGCTAACGATCGCACAAAGGCGCGCATGTGTGGTTGTGGATGAGCGGCAATTGCTATTGGCAGGTGCGGGCACAGGTAAAACAAGTGTCATGATTGCCAAAGCTGGTTACTTAATTTCAGCCGGAATATCAGAGCCATCACAAATTCTGATGTTGGCGTATGGTAAGGAGGCTGCCTGCGAAATGCAGTCTCGTTTATCGAATGCACAGCTATCTGTTACATGCCGTACTTTCCATAGCTTAGGTATTCGGATTCTAACAGAAGTAGAGGAAAAGGCACCGCAGCTGTCTCAGTTGAGCAATAACGAGCAGCAAAAACGCCAGTTTATTCTTGAGTCGCTTCAGTCTCTTTGCCAAGATACTGATTTTTATAATAATTTACTTGCGTTACTGAAAGACTGTTTTAATGTCGATGTGTGCGAAGTTGAAGTTGACTTTACAGCCCCGTATATGAGCAAGTTACTTAAGCAGTTCAGCGAGTTAATTAGTCTATATAAGCAAAGTCGCAGCTTAGGGCCTGGGCATATACAACACGTTGAATCCGAGTTTGAACTTTACCTTTCAGTTTTTAGGCCTGTACTGACTGAATATCAGTTGTATCTCAATAATGAACATGCAATTGACTACGATGACATGATCAGTAATGCGACTAAATATGTTAAAAGTGGGCAATACAAAAGTGAGTGGCTGCATGTTTTGGTGGATGAATTTCAGGATATTTCGCCTGCCAGAGCAGAATTGATCAAAGCGTTATTGGCACAACGCAATCGAAGCCACTTATTTGCTGTTGGGGATGACTGGCAATCGATATATCGTTTTAGTGGTGCTGATCTGTCACTTACAACGCATTTTTCGCAACATTTTGGACCATCTACCGTAATGCAGCTGGATAAAACATTCCGCTATCCGCAGGATCTTCTGGATTTAGCCAGTGACTTTGTTTGCCAAAACCCCCTGCAAATCGTAAAGCAAGTAAGAGCACAGGTCTTGTCAGATGGACCTTCAGTGGTTATTGAGCGCGATCAGCAAAACGATTTTGTGTATGGAAAGTTATCTGAGTTAGCTAAAACAACGTCTGATTGTTCCGTCATGATACTGGCTCGTTACCACAAACAGTTACCTGATAATCAAACTATTGCAAAGCTGAATAAACAGTTCAACTTCATCAATATAAAGGCGATGACTTTTCATGCTGCAAAAGGAAAAGAAGCGGATTACACAATCATCATAGGACTTGATAAACGTGTGCCAACGCAACAGAAAACTGAAAGAATAATAGAGGCATTCTTACCTGCATTGGAAGCTTTTCCTTATGCAGAGGAGCGACGTTTATTTTACGTCGCACTGACAAGAGCGAAAAAGTGCGCCTTTATCATGTCGCCTGATGAGCCAAGTCGTTTTATCACCGAAATTGCAGAGCAGCTATAACCTAACTGTAGGCTTTGTGAAAGCTCGCAAAGTTAGAACTCGACGACTAAAGTTGATTTAAGAGATCTGCAAAGCGAGCGAAATATGGACAACGACCTGTTGACGGATGCATTGGTGCGTTTGAGTACCATTGCTAAACATTTAAATATTTCTAATCACACACTTCAGGCGTTAAGCCAACCTCTATGTACTTTAACGAGCTACCTTTCTATCAGGAAAGATAATGGCGAGTCTGCCTACTTTAAAGCATACCGCTGTCGATATAATAGTTTACTCGGGCCCACCAAAGGGGGGATCCGTTTTCACCCCAGCGTTGATCAAAGCGAGGTAGAAGCCTTAGCGCTGTGGATGACGCTCAAATGTGCAGCTGTGAATGTACCGTTTGGCGGAGCAAAAGGGGGCATCTCTGTCAACGCAAAATCATTGTCTGCGCTTGAATTAGAGCGACTTTCTCGCTCTTACGTAAGGGCTATGGCTGACTTCATTGGCCCTAAAACTGATATTCCTGCCCCAGATATGTATACAAATGAACGTGTGATGGGCTGGATGATGGACGAGTATGAGACCATTAAACGCGTCAAAGCACCGGATGTCATCACGGGTAAGCCACTGGTATTTGGAGGCAGTGCTGGGCGCACAGGCGCGACGGGGACAGGTGCCTTTCTCTGCATAGAAGCATTGGCAAAAAAGAGAAAGTGGCAGAGGCACAAGCAGACTGTAGCCGTTCAAGGGTTCGGTAATGGTGGGGCACAATGCGCACTGTTACTGCAAAAGGCTGGATATAAGGTCGTCGCCGTCAGTGATTCAAAAGGGGCAATTTATTCACCTGATGGTCTAGATATTTTAAGTATCCTGTATGAAAAGCAAAAGAGTAGGCAACTTAAGGCCGTTTATTGCGCAAACTCGGTGTGTGAGCTGGTCAGCCACAAGGCGTTGACGAATGAAGAACTGTTAACGTTAGATGTGGATATTTTAATCCCAGCAGCGGTTGCGGGTGTGATAACGGGGTCAAATGCCGGTTCGGTGAAAGCACGCACGATTGTGGAAATAGCTAACGGGCCAGTAAGCGCTGCTGCTGACAGCATATTACACGAGAAAGGTGTGTTTGTTATTCCCGATATACTCGCAAATGCCGGAGGCGTGATAGTCAGTTATTTCGAGTGGTGCCAGAACCGCCAAGGTGAACTTTGGACTGAAGAGCAAGTTAGCAGCAAACTTTCAGACTATATTCATAAGGCTTTTGAGCAAGGCTGGCAGCGTCATATTAGCGCAAATATTGACATGCGAGATGCGATTTACGCGCAGGCATTAGAAAGGCTGACATTGGCAATCGAAGCACATGGCACACATGATTATTTTAATGCCAATTAGACCAATATAGATTTTTATCTTTTCATTATAAAAATGATTAAGAGTCGTTTAAATGTAGTCATTTTGTGGCTTTGTATGAAGCGAATTATTTATTAATAACCTGCACGGACACTCAATCAAGCCTTCTTTAAGAAGCTTGAGGCTAATATACTAGCGCACTGATTTTAGTGACAGCGATCGCTATATATCTGACATGGTTGACCCGGGCCACGTTGTGTCCAGCAAACGTCAACGGTATTGCAAACAATAACGCTCAAATGCTCTGCGCCACCAACTTGAGGTGTTGCTTCTAGTGGCAGGGTATTTTTATCAGTAGTTAGCTTTTTAATACTTTTTTTACTTAGTTTTAGATTCATAATAAATATCCTTCTTTTTATAAAATAGGCTAGCTTCACTGGCTTTAATGTCCTAATGAAGTTGGTAGCCCTTCGCTTGTATAGACTACTAAGATCAATCGCTTACTCTTCTGGCTATGGAATAATATCTTGATCCCAACAACCTTACTAATTTATTAATATCATGGAAATTAAAACAAAGGCAAGTATGTTTTTTATACATATATTAAGGACTATTTATGTGGGGTAAGGAAGCTTAGGTTAATACCAAGATGTGCAACTTAGATATTAGTTTTATGTGCGAGAGGTTAATGAACAGGGACGCCAGCACCTATTAACAGGGCTGGCGTAAAAGAGGGATACTTAAAAGTTAAATGCTACCTTGCCATAAACAAAGCGGCCATCTGTGTTGTACGCTGAGAACGCAGAATATGGGAAAATTTGATTGAAGTTACTGAACCCTATATTGCCAACTGTATCTTGTGGGTATTGGTCAAACAAGTTGTTAGCACCCACCGCCAAGCGCCACTGTTCGTTAAACTGGTATGCGACTTCAAGGTCGGTTATCCATTTTGCTTCAAGTACTTCGTCTTTTTCTACCGTGCTAGATGAGTCAATGGTTTCACCATATCTGGTGGCTTTTAAAATGGCCGTCCAATCTTGGTATTGCCAAGTTGCAACCAAGTTAAGTTTGTTCTTTGGTGTACCATCTTCAAAACGTGCAATTTCACGACGTGCAAAATATTGATATTCGTCACCCAGCGCAGCCAGCTCAGCAGGGTTATCTTTTACATTGGTAACTTCCGTATCATTACGATTTAATGCCGCGCTTAGAGCTAAGCTGCCATAAGTATCTAGGTCAAAATTATAAGTTGCAACAATATCGACACCTTGTGTGCGAGAATCAATCGCATTGGTGAAGTAACGAACACGCTGTACATTGTGTTCACCAGCCACAGCTAGGATCTGCTCAACGGCGTCGCCGCTTAAGTTCTCAGATAATACAATGCGGTCATCAATATCAATGCGGTAAGCATCTACAGTTAGGCTGAAGTTATCTTGCGTATAAATAAAACCTGCGGTGATATTTACCGACTCTTCAGCTTCCAGTGACTTTGCCCCTAATGCTTGAGCTGCAAGTGTATCGACTGGAAATAACCCGACTTCATTTGGTACGCCATTTTCGAACACTGTGGTAGTTGACTTGTAAGAGGATTGCGCAAGTGATGGCGCCCTGAAACCAGTGCTTACAGCCCCTCTAAACGATAGTGCATCATTGACTGCGTATCGGCTTGCAAGCTTGCCCGTGACTGTTGAACCAAAGTCACTGTAATCTTCCAGTCGTGCTGCGAGTACTAAATTCCAATCTTCATTGATATAGGTATCAAACTCGGTAAAGAGTGCGATGTTATTGCGTGATTCGTCAACGACACTGGCTGGAGAAAAGCCAGCTAATACCTGTGCGCCACCTGCTGCGACAGGGGCACCGTTAGCGTCTAACACCGTTAAGTACGACGCTTCTTCTCCCGCCTTTATTTGGTATGACTCATGGCGGTATTCAGCACCGATAGTAATATAGACTTCTTCGTATAAACCAAAGTCGAAACTATTTTTGGCATCAAAGTTGAGAGTGAGTTGATCATAAACTAACGCGCCATTTTCAAACTCTGTTGGGCTGTCGGTTCCCATAGACGTATTCAAGCTGTTTGTCACGCCGAAGTTAAACTCATTGCGACCAAAGTTTGCGCTGTTATCAAGGTCCCAGCCCGACATGTGCGTCGTTAGGCCAATCGCAATGGCAAAGTCTTCTACTTCTGTTGTGATTTGTGGCAAAAAGCCATCAGGGTAAATCGCGGTCAGGTTTCGGCCATCTTTTGGTCGGCGGAAAAAGCCGCCAGAATTACCTTCACGTTCAGAGTAACTGCCAAATGAATATAGTGTTGTATCTTCGGATAAGTCGTAGCCAGCATTGTAGAAAAAGGCGAAATCCTCGATATCGGCTTTACCAAATCTGTGGTTATATCTCTGCGCATCAAATTCTCGAGGGTCTAGGTTGCCATTATCATCACGCGCGTATTGTTCTCGTGGGTCAAAGCCTGAGCGATTAGACGGCGCTTTATTTCGTGCCTCTGCTGAAAGGTGAATGAAGCCAGCCTCGCCAAGAGGTAAACCGATATTGCCAGTGATAGTACTGGTATTGCCATCACTTATCGTGCGGTCTTCACCTAATTCAAAAGCAAGCTCGCCACTGTCATTTTGAGATACGCCCTCAAGTTGCTTGGCACCAGCCATTTGAGTATCGTACTTACCATAGGTGAAACTCAATGAACCACCTTCGTCTGCATCTTTCAGTACGATGTTAATTACGCCAGCTATCGCATCAGAGCCATATTGTGCCGCAGCGCCATCTCTGAGTACTTCAATGCGCTTAATGGCGGCAGTAGGGATCATGTTTAAGTCAACAGCTGAAGAGCCTCGTCCTACCGTACCATTGAGATTCAGTAGCGCACTTGAGTGGCGGCGTTTTCCGTTGATGAGAACCAAAGTATGATCCGGTGCCAAACCTCTTAGTACGGCTGGACGCGCATGATCTGTTCCATCTGCAAGTTGCGAGTTTGGAAAGTTAAAGCTTGGTACCAAAGTGGTTAGAACTTGGCTCAACTCTAGCTGACCAGAGCTGTTGATCTCATCAAGGTTGATAATGTCTACTGGCACCGTACTTTCGGCAATACTGCGCAGGCTTCTTCTAGTACCTGTTACTTCGATAACCTCAGGTTTTAATTCTGGTGTAGAGGCTACTGACTCCTGGGCTTGAAGTGTAAATACAGGTGCTGAGGCTAGTATCAGGCTGACTGATGCTGCCACGAAGTTCGGTTTCGACATTATTTATCCTAGCGAGTTGATTTCAAAATGATGTTTAGTCAGTGGTTAGATTGAGACTAAATACTTATTGGGATGCGGATAGTAATGAGTAATTTATGCGTCGTTAAATTCAATTTCGTTATAGATTATAACTTCTAACCTCTGGCTATTTTATTGGAAAAGGTACGCTACCAAATGCTTTCAAATTATTAATAAATTTAAATATATTTTCTCTATAAGGGGTGGGTTTTAACATTCATTAATTGGCGATAGTTTAGGAATAAGATATTTTATCTTAGTGATAAAATGAAAGGTCATGTCTTTGGCGTCTCAAGCGCAAGTTTAAAATCACTTTTGTATCGTCGAGACAAGTTTACTTCTGCGCCTGACTCTAGCGTGATAATGCCATCGCCACTCGATGCAAATCGAACCGATTTAATTTTGTGTTCATTGACCGCGAATCTGCGGTGTACACGAGTAACATGTGCAGTGGCTAATCGATTACTGAGGCTGTTTAATGTTTCGCGTAGCGGGTAGATTCGACCTTTACTATGCAAGTTGACGTAGTTTCCACTGGCTTCATACCATTCAATTTCTGAGACTTTGATTAGATGTTCTTCCCCATGTTTTTTGACCAAAAACTGGGTGGGTGGTTGATTTAAAGGCATCTCTTGTTGCTCATAGTCAGAGGAGGACTCAAGGACCCATTTTGCACTGTGGAAAATGAAGAATATAAACAGGTAGGAAAGTAAGTCTTTTCGGTACTCGTACCAAAATTCTTGGTGATATTCACCAAAATCATAGTGTCCTTGCATCCATGTATATGCCAAGTGGCGCAGCCCCACCATTAGTAAAACATGACATAAAGAAAATACCAAAGACGAAGCGATGTGAACCATCACTTGCTTCAAAGGTGGTGTTGTTTTAATTGGATAGCGTTGAAATAGTGCGACTAACATGGGAATGAGTACAAGCAAAGAAAGTGCACTTGTGTACTCCCAAACAAAGGGCTCCCATAACTGTGTCGTCGAGGCTCCATCTCGGTTATGTTCAGTCCATACAGACAGCGCATTGACCGTATTATTGATCAACAAATATAGCGTGGCGGCGATGTACCCACACAGTGCGGTATGTTGTTTTATTGTTTTTTCTAACCACATTACGGCTCATCCCTTAATTCCACCGCTTATCACTATATTCATGTATTTCAATAGCATGGATGGTTTACTGAGTTTGCAATTTAGACACTTTAAAAAATAACATGCTAGGAGGGACTATGACAAATTCGCAGTTTACGCGCCAATGGGACTTAGATTGGTTGCGTGTTTTGGTGTTTGGTGTACTCATTTTGTATCACGTCGGTATGTATTATGTCGCTGATTGGGGTTGGCACATAAAAAGCGCATATACTTCCGAGTTACTGCAAAATTTTATGCTGCTTAGCAACCAATGGCGTATGTCTTTACTATTTTTTATTTCGGGAATGGTTTTAGCCTTTTGCCATCAACGAATGAGCACTTGGCAGTTAATCAAAGCGAAAACGCTACGCCTGTTTGTGCCGCTACTTTTTGGTATGTATGTGGTGGTAGCACCTCAAATGTATATTGAGATGCTAGATAAGGGGTTAATCACGATGTCTTTTTTTGATTTTTGGCTCGCTTATATCAACCCCAATACGCCTTTGCTGGCGCAATATCAATCTGAGATAGGGCTGTTGACTTGGAACCATCTGTGGTTTTTGGCTTATCTTTGGGTTTATTGCTTGTTACTGTTGGTTTTTACACGAATCGTGCCACTGAGACCTTTGTTGTCTGCACTAGAGGCTAAGCTTTCTGCCTCTGTAGCATTGGGAGTGGCGATTGTTACCTTGTTTGTAGTTTGGATGATGTTAAGGCAAACATATCCTTCCACCCACGGACTGATTGATGATTGGTACAATCACGGTAAGTATTTTTCAGTGTTCTTGATGGGGTATATATTTGCACTGTTGCCGCATTTAAAAGCGAGTGTAGTCAAAAATCGACATAGGTTGACGGCAGTTGCGCTCATTGGCTACACACTTATTTTGTTGGATAAACATGGGTTTTTATATTTCTTGTCACAACATTTTGAGACGAATATCTGGGTAAAAAGCTTGTATGGGGTGGTGGTGTGTACAAATCATTGGGCTTGGATGTTGGCACTAATCGGGTACAGTGCGTCCCATTTGACTTCACCGAATCCACCATTGCGCTATGCGACGTCAGCAGTTTTACCTTGGTATATATTGCACCAAACCCTCATTATTGGTTGTGCTTATTGGTTAAAGCCATTCGAGACTTCCCCCGGTATTGAAAGTATGTTTATCATTGCGCTTACCGCATTAGGGTGTTTTTTGGGATATGAGGTAATACAACGCAACAAGGTGTTATGTGTTTTGTTTGGTGTAGCTAAACAAGATAAAACCTGTATACCGAAGGCAAAGTACCAGACAGTTTCATAATGTGTGGCGCTAGTCGCTAGCGCCACACAATGAATTAGAGGCGCTTAATTTTTTTGTCTACCTGATAGCCTTCATCGGTAACAATTTTTTCTAAAACCGCAACTCTGTCTTTTAGCTGTGTAATTTCAGTTTTTAACTGTTCGCTTTCTTGCTTGTTCAATCCACCTAGCTTTTGCGCTTGTAAATACTTACCATAAAGATCTCGGATCACGCCAAAACCAATGCTAACAAGTACGATTAAAAACACCATCGTAGTAGCCGACATACATTTATCTCCTTAAGCTTACCTAACCTAATCATAGATGATAATTGTTGTGAGTATAGTGACAAGTGTCAGATAAGAAACTTCACCTAAATGGTTGTGGGTGAGGCCTGTAATCATCGCTGATTGAAGAGATTTGACTATCGGTTAGAACAGGCGTGCTCAATATTAAATTTGAGCACGCTGAGTTGCTTATTCGTAAGTAAGTGGATCAGTCGCTTGGTTTAAATCAAAAGCTTCCAAACGCTCTTGGCAAGCGCCACATTTACCACATGCTTTTTCACGGCCATTGTAGCATGTCCATGTTTGACTATAGTCCAGTCCCATTTTCAGGCCGTCAGTAAGAATATCAATCTTAGTATTGTTGAGATAAGGGCAGACGATTTCAACTTCGTCGTAGTTGGCGATACGACACACATCATCCATCTTTTTCACAAATTCAGGTCGACAGTCAGGGTAGATAGCATGGTCACCAGAATGTGCACCATAAAATACTTTGTTGGCTTTTAATGATACAGCGTAGCCAACAGCAAGAGACAGCAAAATCATATTCCGATTGGGTACGATTGTGCTTTTCATGCTCTCTTCTTCGTAGTGACCTTCTGGTACTTCAATGTCATCAGTCAAAGAAGAACCGGCAAGTAACTGATTGATTGCCGAAATATCAACAATCTTGTGCGCTACGTTCAAGTCGTCACATACTTTTTTAGCAACTTCTAGCTCTTTAACATGTCGTTGCCCATAATTAAAAGACAGCGCATAGACTTCGTGGCCCTGCTTTAGGGCTTTGTTTAGCACAGTGTAAGAATCCATGCCACCGGAATAGATAACAACGACTTTTTCGCTCATAAGGAGTACCTCGGATAAATGCCTCAGGTTTTGCCTCGATTTTAATAGAGGTTTGCTTCAGGGCGCGATATACTACACGGCCGCTGAAAAAATGACAATTTTAGCAGGTTATTTTCGCAAAATATATTGAGTAGTTTGGAGCTGTTTTGTACAAAATCAACGAAGTTTTTGAAACCATTCAAGGTGAAGCAAGTTATACGGGAACGCCGTCAATCTTTGTTCGCTTGCAGGGCTGCCCTGTGGGTTGTGCTTGGTGTGATACTAAGCAGACATGGGATGTGAATCCAACATACTTGGTTAGCCTAGACAAAACGGTCGAAAAAAAGTCAGACTCTGAATGGTGGGCAAATGCGACCGCACAGGACATTATCGAACTATTTAATAAGCGAGGATATACCGCAAAGCATATCGTGATCACTGGCGGTGAGCCGTGCATGTATGATTTAACATCACTTTGTGAAACGTTGCATAAGTCGGGATACTCGACCCAAGTAGAGACCAGCGGAACGTTCGAAATCTTAGTACCCGACGAAACATGGGTCACCGTTTCACCCAAAATCAATATGCGTGGCGGCTATGAAGTGCTTAAATCTGCTATGCAGCGCGCGGATGAGATTAAACACCCAGTGGCGATGCAAAAACATATCGATGAATTAGAGGCGTTGTTTGAGCAAACAGGGGTGAGGCCAAAGCTGATTTATTTACAGCCTATCAGTCAAAAAGCTAAAGCGACCAAGTTAGCCATAGATACGTGTGTGAAGAAAAACTGGCGCTTGTCAATTCAAGTACACAAGTATATCGGCATTAACTAAAAAAGGCGGTAAATACCGCCTTCCAACTTAGTAACATTCGGTACTGCCAATCTCAATAATACGTTCGGTTTCGCTACTGTTGTTAAATAAGTATAAGCCTTTGTTTATGTCATTAAGTATGGAACGCCACTTTGGGTTCTTTTTGCTTAATGCAAAAAATAAATTGTTATAACGCAACGCGGGCTCCACATCTTCCAGTCCGCGAAGTAGTGTCACCTTTTCCGATTTAGAAAGCTCAGAGTAACTTACAGTAAAGCGCAACACTTTCGGGTCGCCTATTATGAGGTCAACGCGTTTACCCACAAGTAACTTCACAAGCTGTAAATCATCAACCGCTTCAACGATAACGAATTCGCCATTGTCCATCATGGCATCAAACTCTGGCGTATTCTGATAGCCTCTGACAACACCGATTGTTGTGCCTTTCAAGTCGTTGAGGTTACCTTCAAATTTATCGGTTTCACCACGCCTTTTTAAAAAGCCAATTTCTCCGCCTGGGAATGCATTGGATAAAGCCAGTAATTCGCGTCGTGTTTTTCCTGGAAAGTTGTCAGACGGGGACGCATCTTCAATAAAGTACTCAGGAAAGAGTATATCCGCTTTGCCAGATTCGGCAGCTTTCACCGCCCGAGCCCAAGGCAAAAACTCAACGTAAACAGGGTAGCCTTGATCTACGAGTAATGATACCGTAAATTGAAAAACCCAACCCTTATTGCATAGTTGGTCGCCGATATAAGGGGGCCAGTCAAGCGTTACTAAGTGCAACTGTTCTTTCGTGGCATCTTTACTAAACAAATAACCATTCTTGTACTGTTCTCCCATGATCATTTGATACTGCCCAGACTTGAAAAAGCCAACCTGAAGACTCGCATTGGCAGGTGTCGCAAACAGGGCTAAATAACCAAACATAAAGTAAACTAGTGGTTTCATTTTATTGATCCTTATCCGAATAAGGTACTTAAATCAGCAGCCCATCTGCTCGAATTTACATTGTAATGTCAAAGTGGCGCATTTTGCTTTCACTTTAATCAAGGGTGATTTAAACAAATTTTTATAGCGATACTGGTATGATTAGTTGCTTTTTTACCATGATAATAACCATTGGAACCGATTTATTGCACTTATGAATTGACAATCTTCCATGGTATTCTGGCACTAATCGTTACCAATTTTAGCAATCAAAAATACAGCGCATTTTTGACTTTGTTTGTTTATTTTAGTCTAGTAAGAATACTAAAAAAGGCGAGGGTAATTTATGGAATTGAAGAGAAAAAAGCCAGCAAATTGCTGGCCTTATAAAATTGACTATTACTGAACCAATTCTTGCTCACTGAACTCATCAGCAAACATTGGGCTAGAAAGGTAACGCTCAGTAGCACTTGGTAAAATAACCACGATATTTTTGTCTGCATTCTCTGGTTTTTCTGCAATGCGCTTAGCTGCGACCACTGCTGCACCAGAAGAAATACCCACTAAGATACCTTCATCTTTCATTAGCTGATGAGCCATAGCAATTGCATCTTCGTTAGATACTTGCTCTGTACCATCGATAAGCTCCAAATCTAGGTTTCCTGGGATGAAGCCTGCGCCGATACCTTGAATTTTATGAGGACCTGGCTTGACGTCTTCACCTGCAAGTGTTTGAGAAATAACTGGAGAGTCAGTAGGCTCTACAGCAATTGATTTTACACCTAGGCCTTTTTCTTGTTTCAAGAAGCGGCTAACACCCGTGATAGTACCACCAGTACCGACACCCGCTACGAAGTAGTCAATATTGCCTTCAAGTGCTTCAAAGATCTCTGGACCCGTTGTTTCGAAGTGGATCTTAGGGTTCGCTGGGTTTTCGAACTGTTGCAATAAAACGTACTTTTCAGGATCGCTTGCTAGGATCTCGTTCGCCTTTTCAATTGCACCTTTCATGCCCTTTGCACCTTCAGTAAGGACAAGGTTAGCACCCAGTGCCTTTAAAAGCTTGCGGCGTTCAAGGCTCATTGTGTTTGGCATTGTGAGTGTTAGCTTGTAGCCACGAGAAGCTGCAACGAACGCCAATGCGATACCTGTATTACCAGAAGTCGGCTCGATTAGCTCTTTGCCTTCTCCTAACAGACCTTGCTTTTCTGCTTCCCAAATCATTGAAGCACCAATACGGCACTTTACACTGAAGCTTGGGTTGCGAGATTCAACTTTTGCGTAAACGTTACCGCCTGTAACACGGTTTAATTTAACGATTGGCGTTTGGCCTATCGCTAGGCTGTTATCTGAAAATACTTTAGACATAGTGTTCCCTTGAATAAGCTTAGGACTATTATTAAGTAATAATGAATATAGTCACACTTTACTGGTCAGAAAACAAAACAAGAAGTAAAGAATGGCTATAAGATATATTAAAAAAGCTTATAGCCAGAATGAATATAAAATAAGCTGTTAATTACTCTGGGTAATTAACAGCTTATTTTTGTTACAATAGCCAAGCGTAGCTGAATTTGGCAAAAAAGGTTTTATTGTCTTTAGTGATACTGGTTAGATCATCGTCTTGGTAACCACTGTCTGAATAGCCCACAAATAACACTGTTTCGGGGTTTAACTTGTATGAGTATAGAAGCTGAGTGCTCAATTTCTTGTACTTACTATCAACGTCATCTTTGTATTTCAGCTGGTTGCGATCAATATCTAAATTAATCACTGCAAGCCTGATGTAACTGTTGATACCAAATTGATACGTAAAGCGCACATCAGAGAGGTTAGCTGTGTATACGTTGTCTCCTTGATGCTCAAATTTCTCGTAGGTATGTCTCATTTTAACTTCAAAGTGTCTACCGAGATTGAAGTTAAGCGTCGGTTTAATCAAGTATCTTTGCCCTAGGCGATTGTTTGCCAAATCTACTCGATTACCTGTGTTAAGGCTTATTGCCGCAAAAACACCTGCTTTTGGCTTCATTTCAAAATAGGCCCATTGGGTGTTTTCTGTAAACAGATCTGTATTTCCATCAATCGCAAGGATGGATTCATCTAGTCTGAGCCCGGTGCGCTTTCGATGATCTACACCAAATTCGATAATGCTCTGGAGAGGCCCTTGCAACTTAAAGCTTGATTGCACTTCTTTTTCGAGTAGTTCGCCATTTTCATTATGTGTAATGTCCCAATCTGTGTACCAATTGGCTCGATTCCACCAACTCTCGTCTTCGCCGTACCAGCGATACTCAAATCCGGTTACAAACTTATTAAAATCTACCTGAGATAAGAAACCCATGTCCGCACGAAAAGCAGATTCATAACTGCGATAAGAACCGAATGCGCGCCAGTGTTTACGGTTATGTTCGTAGCTTGCATAGTAACCTAAACCTTGCTTATCTTTCTCATTGAGCACACGTAAAACGCTTTCATCTCTTTCACAATCCGCGAGGGGGTCATCGTCGCAAAGCTCATTGACAAAATGTTGATCATATTCAGTATCGGTCGCGGTCGCCTGCAGCTTTAGGGTGTCATGTTTAGTTGGACGATATTTGCTATCTATACTAACTACCTGATTGCGGTAGTCTTCGCTTTGCCTGATAGTGCTGGTGGTACCAATAGATAGCTTATCATCTGCATCATACCTATATCTAAACGCCGCATTCTCACTCTTTTGATCAAGCGACACGATACTCGATCCCAAGTTGCCAGGGATTAGTACGTTGGTCATTTCATCATTTGCGACGAATCCGGCAAAGGTATGGCCTTGTTTGCTACTGGTCACTTTGACCCCATAGTCGGGAGACGCGACATTGCGAGTGTGCACCAAATTCAGATGGGATGAAAAATAATCGTTATTTTCAAGAAAAAAAGCACGCTTTTCAGGGAAGAATAGGCTAAAGCTGTTGTTGACGCTTAACTGCCCAGTGTCGGCTTCAACTTGTGAGAAGTCTGGGTTAAGTGTCAGATTTAATGTTGTGTCAGGGGTAATTGCCCATTTGACATCAAGACCTGGTTCATAGTCTGTGTCGTCAGTAAAGTCAGGTACTTCGCTGCCATCAATATCTCGCGTTTGTGTGTTTGCGATAGCAAGTGCTGGGGTCACTGTAATATTACTGCTCTGTTTCGCTTTTTCAAACCCTCTAAACTGTGGCATTTGGCATATCCAGCAGCTGTTATTGTGATCCAGTCGCATGTTTGAAATACGCAAACGTTCATCTCTTGGCAAGAAACGTAAAAACTCCATCGCCATGGTTTTGATTTGTATACTATCGTCAAAGTTTAGAACCCGCAGTGGAATTTCTACTTCTACGGTATAGCCATCCTCTGTGATTATGCCCTTACTTTTCCAGATCCCATTCCAAGAAGCATTTTCATTCTTGGTAAGTTCATCCTCTATTGAGTCCAGTTGCACGCCTAACGGATTAATAAAAAACTGATAAGCATTACGGCTTGTGTTGAGAGAATCTATTTTGATGCCGACAAGATCGTCATTCCAAATTTTATCTCTATCTCGGTAGTGCACTCTAATTTGTTCTGGGTTTGGGTCTTTGGCAATAAATGCCACAAATAATGAACTGCCATTTTCATACACAAGTGCTTCGGTCTTAACGGGGCTGGCTACATTGTCATGTGGCCAGTTGACATTATCGATGACAATGTTTTTTGCTTTTTGCCAAACCGGATCTTGGACATTGCCATCAATAGTTGCAGGCTCAGGTATGTAAGGGATGTCTATGGTTGCTTTTTCTGCAAATGCATTTAGTGAAAGCAATAGTGCACAGGTATAGCTAGTACTTCTTAACATGGGTAAACAGTTTATGCTCAGTCGAATGAGGGCTTAATTAAATAATAATAGTATAAGTGTCTCAATTCATTCTCGTTGGGTTGCGTTAATTTCAGGTGAAATAAGGTAAACCAGATACATTTAAAGTGTCGCATTTGTATACCTAAGAGGGAAAAACATGGTAAAAAGGGGCTTAATTTAATGTGATTCGGGCAAAATATGTCTCTAATAATAAAACTTATCGCCGGTATCTTAGGTGGTATTTTGGCAGGTTTGTACCTGCCTTTGGGTATAACTGAACTACTGTATACAGCAAAAGTAATCATAGGCCAGTTGATTAGCTTTACAATTCCTTTGATTATTCTGTTTTTTATTGCATCCGGTATTGCGGGCTTACCAAAAACTTCAGGGCACCTCTTAGGTAAAACTGTTGGGTTTGCTTACGGCTCAACGGTGATTGCGGGAACCTTGGCTGTTTTACTTGTCTTGGCTGCTACTGGTCTTTTTGAAGGCAGCGTTGCCTATGAAGCGGCAAAAGGTGCAGAGTTAAAAGGATATATTCAACTAGAAATTCCTCCCATTATGGGTGTTATGACGGCACTTGCGGCGGCCTTTATATTTGGTATTGGTATTAGTCAACTGAACCTAGTACAGCTAAAAGATGTTGTTGATCAAGGGCGTGATGTCATTGATGCGTTACTGGCTAAAGTTATCATTCCTGCTTTGCCATTTTATATCGCAGGTGTATTTGCTGAAATGGCTGTAGCTGGCACAGTTGTTGATACGTTAAGTACCTTTGGCGTGGTGTTGATTGCCGCAGTAGCGATGCACTGGTTATGGTTGACCACACTTTTTGTGGTAACTGGATTAATGTTAAAGCGTAGTCCGATTGAACTGGTAAAAAATATGCTGCCAGCTTATTTTACAGCAATTGGTACTATGTCGAGTGCGGCAACGATCCCAGTATCATTGAGAGCGAGTAAATCAAACGGTGTATCTGAAGAAGTTGCAAACTTCTCAGTTCCGTTATGTGCAACGATTCATTTATCGGGCTCAACCATTACTATTGTGACCTGTGCGATGGCGGTTATGTTTTTGTCACCAACAATGGCGGTGCCTTCATTGATTGAGATGTTGCCGTTTATTTTCATGCTAGGGGTGGTAATGATCGCAGCCCCAGGTGCACCTGGTGGTGCTGTTATGTCGGCGCTCGGGTTATTAACTTCAATGCTCGGGTTTGACGAAAGCGCTATTGCATTAATGATCGCGTTATATTTGGCACAGGATAGCTTCGGCACAGCGTGTAATGTAACTGGTGATGGTGTTATCGCTCTATGGGTTAACCGCTTTTCTGAAAAGGGATAGCGCTTCAATCAAGAATTAGTAAAAAATTCGTATATTTACTAAATGAAATGATGTAATTGATGATGCTTTGCGGAATTATGTGTTAATCTCGCAAAGCAAATCGACAAGATTTTATTTACCAAGGGCTAGCATGAGGATGTTCCATTGATTAACGTACTTTTAGTTGATGATCATGAACTTGTAAGGACTGGAATCAAACGCATTTTAGATGATGTGCGTGGTTTCAAGGTGGTCGGAGAGGCTAAAACTGGGGAAGAGGCGGTTACTTTTTGCCGTCAAAATGAACCTGATATCGTATTAATGGACATGAATATGCCGGGGATCGGCGGGCTGGAAG
Organism: Pseudoalteromonas luteoviolacea; assembly: GCF_001696455.1. GTDB lineage: Bacteria > Pseudomonadota > Gammaproteobacteria > Enterobacterales > Alteromonadaceae > Pseudoalteromonas > Pseudoalteromonas luteoviolacea_C. Next base: position 49,003 of record NZ_MAUJ01000007.1, on the reverse strand, counting down.
CAACGAAAAAGATTTGTCGTTACTGTCCAGACGTGAAGGTGATCGTGTTAACGGTACATTGTGAAGACCCATTCCCAAGCAAGGTTATGCAGATTGGCGCGCACGGATATTTAACGAAAAGTGCGGGTCCTGATGAAATGATCAACGCAATTCGCTCGGTAAATTCTGGTCAACGATATATCGCACCTGAAATTGCACAGCAAATAGCATTAGCACAATTTAGTGGTAAGGTGGATGAAAACCCTTTCCAATCTCTTTCTGATAGAGAGCTGCAAATAATGCTGATGATCACCAAAGGTGAAAAAGCGCAAGATATTGCAGAGCGTTTAAATTTGAGCTCTAAAACAGTAAATAGCTATCGCTACAGAATGTTTGAAAAACTGGATGTTAGCGGAGATGTTGAGCTAACTCATTTGGCAATTCGTCATAAAATGATCGACATAGATAGCTCGCGTTAACCGTTTTAATGGCTGTATTTGATCATAAATCGTTTTTAAAAACGCTTACAACTGAACCTGGTGTATATCGTATGTACGATAAAGAACATCAGGTTATCTATGTCGGCAAAGCAAAAAACCTCAAAAAGCGCGTAAGCAGCTACTTTCGCAGCAATATTCCAGACAGCAAGACGCAAGTTTTGGTGAGCAATATCGCTCACATTGAAGTCACGTTAACCAATACCGAAACTGAAGCACTACTTCTCGAAAATAACCTGATCAAGAAGTACCAGCCTCGATATAACATTTTACTGCGTGACGACAAGTCTTACCCCTATATTTTACTCACAGAACATCGCCACCCTCGGCTTGCGTTTCATCGGGGGGCACGCAAGCAAAATGGGGAGTATTTTGGGCCGTTTCCAAGCAGCGCCGCGGTATCAGAAAGCCTACGCTTGATGCAAAAAATCTTTCCTGTACGCCAGTGTGAAGATGCCTATTACCGTGCAAGAAGTCGCCCATGTTTACAACATCAACTCAAACGGTGTTCAGCACCTTGTGTGGAAAAAGTGTCAGATGAGGAATACGACAACCAAGTTGATTTGGTAAGGCAGTTTTTAAGTGGCAAATCGCATCTTGTTATTGAAGCCTTGGTTGCAAAAATGGAGCAGGCAAGTCTCTCCCTGAACTTTGAAGAGGCGGCAAAATACCGTGACCAGATTGCGCTATTGCGGCAAATGCAAGAACAGCAATCGGTCGCTGGCAATTTCGCTGAAATGGATGTGATTGGCTTTGTACAACACAATGGCTTGTGTGCAATTCATATGCTCATGATTCGGGATCACAAAATACTAGGCAGTAAAACCTATTTCCCGAAGGTTCCAAAAGATTCAAATAACGATGAAATATTGACATCCTTTATTGGTCAGTACTATATCTCCAATGGGTCCAATGCGCGTATTGCCAATGATATTGTATTGCCGTTTGACATTGCTGAGCGAACTCAACTGGCAACGGGTTTAACTCAGCTAGCAAAAAGGAAGGTGCAGCTGCGGGTCAATGTGCGTGCTGAACGAGCACAATATTTGGCACTTGCTAATAAAAATGCGCACAATAGCATTATGGTCAAACAAAGTGCACAAGATGCAATTAGTAAACGATATGCTTTGTTAAAAGAGGCTGTAGGGCTCACAGACATTGATCGAATGGAGTGTTTTGATATCAGCCATACTATGGGTGAAAATACGGTAGCATCTTGTGTTGTTTTTGATGGGCAGGGCCCCAATACTAGAGAGTATAGACGCTACAATGTGACTGGCATTACGCCTGGTGATGATTATGCGGCGATGGATTTTGCGTTGAATAAACGTTACGCCAAAATCACCGACGAACAAAAAGTGCCAGACATTATCTTTATTGATGGGGGTAAGGGGCAGCTTGCTCGGGCGGAAGCGTTCTTTGAAGATTGGCAGTTAGAAAAAATGCCCATGTTGATTGGTGTAGCAAAAGGTACTAGCCGAAAACCAGGCTTGGAAACTTTGTTATTTGACGGTGGACGTAAAACCATTAATCTGGAGAGCGACTCACCGGCTTTGCATCTAATTCAGCATATTCGAGATGAGTCCCATCGATTTGCGATTGCAGGGCATCGAAATAAACGCCAGAAACAAAGAACACAATCGGTGCTAGAAGAGATTGCAGGTGTTGGAAGTAAACGACGCCAAGCTTTACTCAAATATTTAGGGGGATTGCAGGGAGTAAAATCAGCAAATCTACAACAGTTAGGGCAAGTGCCTGGGATCAGTCCTGAGTTGGCTGAAAAGATATTTAATCATTTGCATGACAAAGCTTAATGCTTCATGCGAACATATAGAAAAAGAATTCTCTAAGTAGTTATGTGGAATATTCCAAACACGCTTACAACATTTAGGTTGTTTCTCATCCCCGTATTTGCCGTGGTGTTTTACTTACCATATACATGGGCCTTTTTCGCTGCCGCATTTATTTTTTGGCTGGCGTCTATCACAGATATATTAGATGGATATTTGGCACGTAAATTAAATCAATCTACTCCATTTGGAGCATTTTTAGACCCTGTAGCAGACAAAGTAATGGTCAGTGTTGCTTTAGTCCTGATTGCTGCGCACTACCAAAATGTTTTAGTCACTTTGGCGGCAGTAATAATCATTAGTCGCGAAATTGTGATCTCTGCATTGAGGGAGTGGATGGCAGGCATAGGTAAGCGTGCCAGTGTTGCAGTATCTAACTTAGGCAAGTTTAAAACGGCAGCCCAAATGCTCGCGATTATAGGCTTGATTTGGCAGTTTGCTCCTTGGATGATTATGTTGAGTTACGCGCTTTTAGCCATAGCTACATTACTTACTATCGTATCTATGCTGCAATACTTGTTTGCTGCAAGAGGAGAATTGCTTAAATCTTAACTGTTCTTGAGCAATTACAGAACACATTAGATAAAAAATAAGCAAACAGTTAAAAACATTCATTTTTTATGTTGACGCATCCAAGAAGTTCTGTAGAATGCGTCCGTGTTGAGAGACAACAGTCATCAAAAAGAAATGTTATTAAAGCATGTTTTAAAGCTTTAGTTACAATGCGAGTATAGCTCAGCTGGTAGAGCGCGACCTTGCCAAGGTCGAGGTCACGAGTTCGAACCTCGTTACTCGCTCCAATTTTTGATTTTATGGCGGAATGGCAGAGTGGCTATGCAGCGGATTGCAAATCCGTCTACCTCGGTTCGACTCCGGGTTCCGCCTCCACACTCTCAATATAATCCACATGCGAAAGCAAACCCGATGCCCGGGTGGTGGAATTGGTAGACACAAGGGATTTAAAATCCCTCGCTGGTAACAGCGTGCCGGTTCAAGTCCGGCCCCGGGCACCACTTGTTATCAAGTGAAAATGCGAGTATAGCTCAGCTGGTAGAGCGCGACCTTGCCAAGGTCGAGGTCACGAGTTCGAACCTCGTTACTCGCTCCATCTCTTTCTAAGAGTATGGCGGAATGGCAGAGTGGCCATGCAGCGGATTGCAAATCCGTCCACCCCGGTTCGACTCCGGGTTCCGCCTCCATTTTCTTCCACATATTTCTAATATATTAGACATCCGATGCCCGGGTGGTGGAATTGGTAGACACAAGGGATTTAAAATCCCTCGCTGGTAACAGCGTGCCGGTTCAAGTCCGGCCCCGGGCACCATCTTATCTTTAATTTCTTATTCTTTAATAGCGTCTATCCTGCTCGGTATTTCTTTCGTCTTCTTTCGTACCGAATAGAATCTTGCTAAGCTCGCTTATACAACTCTATCAGAGCGAAAAGGATTGAAAATGAGCGTTGAAGTTTGGTTTTCATTTGTTGCTGCATCACTTGCCTTGTGTTTCACGCCTGGTCCGGCTGTATTACTTGTCGTAAGTCAATCATTGTTAAATGGTAAAAAAGCGGTGATGCCAATGGTGTTTGGTATAGCGTGTGGCGATCTTATTGCTTTGAGCTTTTCTCTACTTGGGATCGGTGCTGTGTTGTCTACTTCGGCAACTGCATTCAATGTAATGAAGTATATCGGTGCTTTGTATCTAGTTTATCTTGGAGTACGTGCATTATGGCAGTCTCAGCACACAACATCAGACGAGCGCACTCAAGTAACATATAGTGGTTTCAAGTTATTTAGAGATTCAGTACTGGTAACGGCTCTAAACCCCAAAGGCTTAATCTTTTTCATGGCATTTTTTCCTCTTTTTATTAACCCGGAAAAAAGCATTGTCGAGCAAATGTTGATATTAGGAAGTACGTTTCTGAGCGTCTCTTTACTAAGTGCATCGACCTATGCAATAGGTGCACACAAAGTGCGCTCAATTGCTTTGTCAGAGCGAGCTCAGAGGCTGTTTAATAGATTATCTGGGGGAATGTTGATAGGTGCAGGAGGGATCACTGCAACGCTAGAGCAATAAGCGTTAATCTTACTGGTTGTGATAAAACAATTGCGGGCGAACTAGCCCGCAATGAATAAGGTGCTCACAGCAATCAAACCCAACTATTGTTCTTCGCCCGATAACGCAAAAAACTCGAGCATCAACTTAAAGTGGCCATTGCCAAAATACTCGCTAGAAATAATCTTACCTTGACCGCTTACGCAGTCTCCTTCAAATGAATGCACTAATTCACCTTCCATGACGACTTGACGGCGGTTCTTAGCCCAGTAAATTCGAATGCCTTGCTTGGTCCCTCTAAAGGTATCAAAGTAATCCTTAAATTCCCGCTCTTTGCCTTTTAACGGGTTTAGCTCAAAATCAACATGCTTACTTAGCTCTTGTCCATAGGAGCTGAATACTGCAAGCTGGAATGTATCATTGATGATGGTGTCAAAGTCCCACCATGGCTTGTCTACACTAATTTGCTCCGCACTTGCGGCTAGAAGAGGAACTTCGAAACTGAGTTCGTTGGATGCAACTTGCTCGGTTTTGTGTTGATTATAAATGTGCTCAATAATCGCCATTTCCTGAGGTGTGAGCGCTTTGTCATCCTCATACTCAAATTCCGTAATTGATTTTGCAATGAGGTGATCTTCTAGCGACTCTAATACCTTGTCTGTGATCTTAACCTTATTCATACTGATATCGTCTCATTTATTGTATTGCTGTGAGTGAGAAAGTAAATGTCGAAATCTGCTTGTGGGTTTCCACCTAACTCTAGGCTTAGCCCAGACTCTTCAACGCGTTTTGCCAACTTAGATACAAATCTAGATATATATGTGATTGCCGCATTTCCTTTAAAGCCATGACGCTCTCCAAGTTGTTTTTGAGTCAATGCATTTTGTCTGAAAGATAAAGAGAAAAAGTCATAAAAAAGAGCCTGTTTTTTCTTATCTTCCTCCTGAGCAATCGTTTCTAGAAGTAGGTTGATAAATAGCCGTGCATTTTTATCCATTTTCGTTACTTGGTCTGGAGTTGGCTGATCGCTGGGCATCAGCTCATAAATATTGCTTGCTTTTTCATCACCTTGATTAGATTCATATAAATGAATTATCTGTACTGAGCGCCCCTCATCAGGAGCCTTCGCTTGCTCAGAAGCCGATTTTTTTCTATACGTTACATTGCTACCCATATCCAAGTAGACGCTTTCAAAAGCGCGGTATGTATAAGCCTTTAAGACGTGATTAAAGTCGCTCTGGGCATTGAGCCTATGTGCGTCATGATGCGCTTCTTTATCTTGCTCAGCTTCTTGTTTGGTTGCCTTAATCACTTTTAGTAAAGTCTCTTGGATAAGTGCTTCGGTATCGATTCGATGGTCCGTAATTGCCTTTTTTCTAAGTAAAAACTTAATAAATTTATACGCTTCTTGTACGGCTTGCTTGTTATCAAACCACATCAATACCCCCTTTGTCGTTGCTGTTGTATCCTTTTGCCCGCCCATTGTATGGCTAACTCTAATGTGAGTCACCAGATAGCTACTTGCGGTATAACAACTTTTGATAAAGTTTCAGCACAATGTTTTACGTCTTCAAACTAATGCTATCAAAGTTTGTTGCTTTTTTAGTTACACTTTAATAATTCGATATAGTGTTCAAACTTATTCTTGGCTTTTTGCCACTTGATACTGGTATTCGTTTCCAAATAACGCTCAGAGAGCGTTTTCCCTTGAGTAAAATAATTACAAGCCTTCTCTATTTCCCCGGCTTCAGATGCAATATAACCAAGGTTGAACAGCTTTTTACGATAACTCACTTGAAAAGCTTGATTTTCTGGGCGCTTTTGGGTCAATGCAAATGCCAGTACGCGCGCTTGTTCTAAGTGTGACTGCGCGGCCTTTTTGTCTCCTAAGTCATAGAGGTGAGAGGCGACTTTAGAGTGTACCCCTTGTAATAAACTCGCAAAATCTAAGTTTTCTTCGTCTTGCTCTGCGAGCTTTTTGGCCGCTTGTAGGGCTTTTTCATAGTAAAGTGTGCTTTGTTCTGGTTGTGCAGACTCTTCGAAATAACCTGCATAAGCGGTGTAAAGCTCAATACTATGTCCTTGCCAATCGATATTATGTTCGTTCAGCTGTCGTAACTTTCTCGCAATATCTAGGCCGGCCAGAAAGTACTCTTGTGCCTCTACCAAGTAGCCTTGCGCGAGTTTGTGTTTTCCTAAACGGCTCGCTAGCAAGAGCTGCGCAACTTGTACGTAAACATTATCAGGGTCTTTAATTGAGTACATTCGGGCGAGCTCATCAGCCTGATGGTAGTACTGCATAGCTTGCGTTCTACTGGAACTGTACTCAGCTAGATTAATGTAGGTACGTAAAAGATTGTACTGTGAAATCAGGTGATTGGGGTCATTACTGAGTTGTTTTTCGAGTATCGTTTTTGCTTGTAACAGTAAGTCGCTTGATTTTTGTTGCGAGGACGACGCTTTGGCTAACTCTCTGAATACATTAATCCTTAGTACATTATATGATTGCTCTAACTGCTGAGAAGGTACATTGCTATTTAGAATTTGCAGGGTTTCATTTAGCTTTTCAGAGGCATAGGCTACATCTCCTGCGTCCAGTGCAATAGACGCTATCTGGGATGTTGCTCTTGCCTTGGTGAGCGTAAGCGACTCATCCTCTTGCATTCTTTCAATTTGCGACAGCGCTCGTTGGAAGTACGTTTCTGCTTCATCTGCGCGACCTTGTTTAAGTAACAAAGCGCCGAGCTCGTACTTAAAAGCAACAATGAGTTGTTGTTCTTTCGTGCCTTTTCTTTCAATGGAGGTTAGGCGACTTTCTAAAGAACCAATGGTGCTGATCACCTCGTCGATGTGAGTCGAGTCGTCTTGACGCAGTATTTTAATTTTAATCAGCAATAGTCTGAGCTTATCGATTTCATCAAGGGGAATATCATCGACACTATCTACTAACTTAGATAAGTGTGCATTTAAATATTTACGCTGAAAAGTCGGCAGGTATTGCGCCAATATCGGTTCTATGGAGTCTATATTTATCAGTACATTATCTTTTAAATGAACTAAAGCTTGCGCTGTTTTCTCTTGTTCAACCTCTATTTGTTGCTTTTGAAAGTAAGCAAATGCGGCTGTACCAACTGCACAGACAAATAAGAGACTAGTCGTAAACAATCGGCGCTTTTGGGTTTTGTTTTGTAATTCAAGTGAGGCTTGATAATGACTTTGTGACGCAATGATGTAATTTTTTACCGACTCCAGCCCCACAGTGCCTGGCTGGCTTAGGTACTTGGTACCGTCTGAAAGCTCATGTTTTGTCAATGCAAAATGACATTGCTCTTGTGGTTGTCCTGCGAAATTTTTCCATTGCTTATACTTGGTTTCAACGCCATGAAACCACTGTAGATATTCTTTTCTGGCGGTAAGCCAGATGTAAAATCTGGGCCAAATTTGCTGATCCAATGAAAGGTTATCGGCAATGGTGATTAAGCAGTCGTGCGTCAACTTCACATAAGGCGGTAACTTTTGAGCTTGATGACGTATAATGAGTTGCTTTTCTATCAGCGCATTTACTAACGAAAGTAATTCAGGGTTGTACTGTTCTAGAGCAATAAAATCAACGTGTCTTGCATAGCAAGTTCCATTTATGTTTACGCCCACAAATAACTCGAAAAATTGCTCTGTAAGTGGTTCAAACTGCCCTAATATATGCTCCGCTTGCTTATAAACGACACCAGTGAGTTTATTGAGTTGATTGTACTGGGCAAAAGAGAGTATTTTGGGTTGCTCGCTGGTTATCGCCAGAGCATGCATTTGTGCGAGCAAGTATTCAACTGCAGGGAGCGCATGAGACAATTTCAATGCTTCGGTTTGAATTGTTTGCGCTAGCCCTTCTTCCAATACAATACCTAAAGCGAGTGCTTGATTGTTAATTATTTTTAGCCAGTCTTCTGCAGATAAGCTGTGAGGAACATAAAAATCTCTACCCACCATGTCAGTCTGATGTAAGTACTCACTGCGTATACTTGTTATTATTCTCAGTGGAGTGTGTTCACCAAGCAAAGATAAACTTTGCAGCAATCGACTGTGGGGTTCTAACTCATAGATTTCTTCAAATTGATCTATAAACCAAACATAAGTTGTTTTATGCGCGTTGAGGTGATGAGACAGCTCATCTAAATAGGTGGTATTTAAATTTAATAACTCTTCCAAAAACAAATCTAAATCGACAGGCATCGTCTGCAATATAGTAGAGAACCCAGCTTCATTTGAGTTTATAAAATGAGTCAATAAAGTACGGCTATCAGCAAATTGTTTAGGCAGCCCAATCTCCCATTTCACATCAATCTGTTGTTTGGTCAGCTCTGGTAATAGCCCTGCCTTTATAAGGCTTGATTTACCGCTGCCTGAAACGCCGTGGACTTTTATCAGTGAAGGGTTTTCATTAAATAAGGTCAGTAATTTGGCAGTTAAGTCTTCTCGACCAAAAAAGTAGTAAGCGTCATGGGGATCAAAGCTACACAGCCCTTTAAAGGTTAGAGTACTGTTGAGTTGTTCACCATCAAAGTCCTCACCAAGCACATGAAAAAGCGCTTGGTTGATATGTTCTATTGGGCAAAGATGACCACCGAGGGTGGCGACCTGTTCAATGAGTTCTGGATCGATGTCTTGGTGGTTGGTTTTCGGGTAAAAAACAGTAAAGGGTCCGCTGTGGCGATGCGTCATCGCATAGAGGGCACCTTCAATTTTATTGTTGATGTGGCCAATGCTATGTACATTGCCACTAGGCGATACCTCACCTGTTGCAAATAAAGTTTCTGTTAAATGTATATGTTTATTTAAATGGCTGCGATAGGCCAAATAGCAGCCTAGGGCGTATCCAAGACCAATACTTGTGCTGTCTTGCTGTAAATTGATGGTTTCCTGATTACTTGATGTAAGTTTGAGCTCTATAAAAAACTGGCTTTGTTGTCTGTCGAAAGGATTTAAGGACATAAAAGCAGCTTCGGCTGCCATTGTGAAATAATTATTCTGCTCCTTAAATTTATAGCCCAGTGCAAGCACCAAATCATTGGCAAATTTTACTTTTACCTTTTGTTGGTCCTTTGGTTTTATAAATCTGAATTCTGGACTATACGTATAGCGTTTGTCAGACAAAAGAATGTGTATCATTTCTTGCTCTTATCATTTATTGCTGCACATGGAATGTGCACCTTCTCTTACTCATGTGTGTTGAACCATCAAACCGCAGCATGGTGTTGTAACAGCTCACCTATTATTACAACGTCAATTCGAGACAAAAAATAACATTTGCGATGAAAAAAGTTAATTTAGCAAGCCAGATTAACTCTTATGAATATTATTCAAGTTTGTGGGATTTTTATCTTTCCTTTAAGCATCTTTTTCGTAAAGTGCATGATAAGACATAGGTTTTATTTTCCTTACTATGAATTATTTTATAAAGCTACTTTTTTTTGAACTTATTGAGTCAAATTGAGTTTGATTTGTTATTTTTTAATCAATTTTTCGTTTGTTAGTATTGGGGACTTGTTTTTCTCTGTGGTATTTTGCTCTTTATAGCGTGGTTCTGTGGTACTACGGGTCGAAAAAGCTGTTTGATATATCTGTCTTTAATTCAAAGAAGTGAAAAATAAGATTTTAGTTTATCTCGAATTATGCAATTATTGAGGCGTCAATTGAGATTACTTTGATTGAATTACCAATCGAAATTGTGCAGCTGGACTGGTCTAAGAAAACGCAGAAAAAATGAATTTAGCCGCGGTCAATGAGCACCGGATTGAAGTTTCGATTGTTATACAGGGAGCTTAGAAAGAGAGGCTTTCGCAGATAAATACTCGTAGTGTCGATCAACAAGAAAAACAATAAGTTCAAAATAATAACTAGAAGTAGAAACATCGCTTTGTTAGGAGGGGATATGATCTGTTCGAAGAAAACTCTATTAATTGCATGTATGGCAACAGGGTTAAGTATTATGCCAATGGCACATGCGCAGGGAGCCGGTGGCTCTTACTTGGTTGAATATGCTCAAGGTCAACTATCACCCAATGTGCTAAGTTCTTTGAAAGTCATCGGACGAAATGGTAGCAACTATATTGCTCAAGGCCAGTTATCAGCTCAGCAAGTTGCTAGTCTTGAACAGCTCGATGGTGTGATTCTTGAACACGATTATGGTTTATCTTTAAGTAATAATTCGCTTGATTATCTTCGAAATAATTCAAATAGCCTAGACGTCTTAAACAACAGCGAGCTCGAGCCTTATTGGCTTAGAGCAACAGGCATTAATAATTTGCCTTTAGCGTTAAATGAAATTCCAGTGTGTATAATTGACTCTGGTGTTGATAGTTCACATCCTGATTTGCCCAACGATATCAACGGGTATCACAGTGTATATGCCGGATTTTGGAATCAAGATGCTTTGAGCCATGGTACACATATGGCGGGGATCATTGCAGCTCAGGGAAATGGTATTGGGGTTAAAGGTGCCCTGAGCGAAGGCGTTGCTAAGTTACAAGTGCACAAACTTATTAGAACTGCCCATGGTAAAAACTCGGCAATTTCTGGCGGCAGTTTAATTGAAGCAATTGAGGTGTGTGCTAATTCGGGTGCCAAAGTAATCAATATGTCTCTTAGCGGAGATCAATTCTCGCCAATGACGATGGCGGTAATAGATAGATTAACCTACGACAGAGATGTGATCTTTGTCGCAGCAGCCGGTAATCATGGCTCACAAATTAAAAAGCTCAGTGGGCTGCATAACGATTCGTTGCATTACCCCGCCTCGTATCACAACGTGTTGTCTATTGGAGCACTAGACACAAACGGCGTAGTGGCTTCTTTCTCCCCAGCTAATAGCGAAATTGATTTGGTCGCGCCAGGCAGTAAAATAATTTCTACTGCCAATCGCAGCCATTTTGCGGTGCAGCAAGTTGGTGTTCAGCAAGGCGGTGGAGCTGAAAAGTTGATCAGCTACACGCAAATTGATGTGGGAGTAAATAGCCAATCAATGCAAACAGCTTTGCCTGCGCAATGTTTATATTCATTGACTGCAGCAGATGTTGAGCAGCAAATTGCTGAGCGCACGTTATCTTACAGCACCAGAGTTGCCTTGAATAATGCACAAAGCAGTTGTAAAGCTGCAGGTGGTAAAGTTATGGTGATAGACTATCCACAAAATACGGTTGGTTCTGTTAAGGGGTTAGACTATTACACAGAGTTTCCAACGTTACTTGCTCACCAATGGCCTGTTGTAGGTGATACCTCAAATGTCACGCTCAATATAAGCAGCTTCCACAACAATTATGTAGTAGGCGCAGGTACTTCGCAGGCAACAGCAATTATTTCCGGCGGTATCGCGAGGTTGTGGTCTCAAAACCCTCAGTGGAGTAATACTCAGATAATCAATGCCATCAAAGAGACAAGCTATGATTTAGGATCAACAGGACACGATAATGTATATGGATATGGCTTACCTAACTTTTCAAAAGCGCTCGAATACTTGCATGCTGGTCGCGAGCCTGATTGTCCGCAAGAATGGTATCAAAACAAACCCTATTCCGGCGGTGAAAAAGTGACATATAACGGTATCGTATACACCGCGCATTACTGGAACAAGAACTTAAGTCCGTCAGCGGCTCCTTCAATGTGGGAAGCTCAAGGGTCATGTGATATGAATAATGCCTCTCAATCACAGCCTACAGATGGTGGCTACAGCACACTGGATTTTTCAGGCTTAGAGGAAGAAGAAGTAAACTACAGCTGTGAGGGGCTTAGCTTGATGTGTGGCGGCGGAAGGTAACTACGACACATTCTGAACAGTAGGGGCTAAAGTTGCCCTTACTGAACAAATGAGAAGGGGGCGTTTAATTGCCTTCTAACAGCCAGACATAGATGTTAGGAAGCCCATCCTTGTAATCGATTTGGATGTCGAGCAATTGACCACTCACTGTTTGCTGAACAGTATAGTGGGTATGGTTCAGAAAGTAGCGTCCGTTGTTTTGTACGAGCGTACTCTGTGACGATATTTCAATTCCTTTTATTTTAGCCAGCTCAACAAGTGCATCTCGAATTGCATACTTAATGGCGCTACTTAGTAGATTATCTGGTGCAATTGTGCCATCTTCACCAAAATTTCCCAGTACAACACTCTTTCCTTCAAATTCTTGTTTAACACGCCAGTTTATAGGGTTTGAAAGAGCGCGCTCTTGTGCTGAGGCTTGGTAATTTACAAACAAAGTCGAACCATAAGAACAACTGCTTGTCATGAGCAGTGGTTGCTCTACTTGTTGTGCAGAAACATCACCTTGACGAGATAGGTTGATCGCATATTTCGCTTCAGATTGTTCATCAGTCCTATAGCTTTCGCGTAATTGCTCTTTGACGTTGACTTGCGCTTGGTTAAGGTAACCAGCAAGGGTTTTGGCATTTTGTGCACTCATTGGAATTTGCTGATGGGCAAGTGCGGTATAATAGCTCACACCAATAACGCTACTTTGGTTTTTTTGACATAACCACGATGGTTCGCACTTAGAGAAGTTACACTGCATTGTTTGGCACTGTGCCACGGATGTGAGTTCAGAGGTGCTAGCGTAGCTATATAGTGTATCTGGTGTTATATAGGGTTCGGAAAAATATACTTTCTGACCATTGTTTAAGGTAACGTTCGATGCGCTATGAGTGACTTTACTTAATTCAAGGTCAATTTGGGGGAGCCCATAGTGGTTGATTAATGACGCCAAAGCGCGCTGTCGACTCGCAAGCAAAGAGCCATACTGAGTGGCGCTCAATGGTGCTGCTGTACCAATAAACCCAATTCGATCCGCTGTCACTGGCGTTTGCAACCAGCAAGGCACTTTTTCTGGCTCAATTGGTTCTTTGTTCACGCTTGAAGTAACTTGGCAGCCAATGAGTGCAATGGGAAGCAGGCATGACAGTGCAAAGCGATTTAATGGTGGCATAAGTTTTCCTGTGAGGCATCTAAGTTTAGATGCAAATCCTTTTAATTATATTTAGTGTCCTGTAATGGGATGTCAAATTCAACCATTAGACCGCCTCGCTCTCGGTTTTTAAGTTTTATTTGGCCTTGGTGGGCGTAAATTATTTCATTACACAGGCTCAAACCGAGGCCGGTACCATTGGCTTTTGTTGAGTAAAAAGGTTGTAGAGCTTGATGGTGATTTCCATCAATGATCCCAGAACCTCTGTCCACAATGGCAATTCTAAGCCGAGTATAATCTTTGACTACTTTGATTGCGACTTCGTCCACTTCGCTGCCAGATTCATGTGCATTTTTAATGATGTTAATAAGCACTTGCTCCATTTGTGCAATGTCGAAGTAAGCATGAGTAACCGGCAAAGGGGCCAGCATTTTGAATGGGTATAGCTTGTTTACTTGGGCAAAAAGGGGGGCTAAATCATGATACGCGAAATTGGGTTTTGGCAGCCTAGCAAAGCGAGCATATTGTGCAATAAATTCACTGAGGTGAGTGGTACGTTGGTCTATGGTTTGGAGAATATCGGGCAGCAATGCTAAGTGCTTGTTTTGCTCAATCATGGTTTTGGCTGAAGTTGTGAGTGAACTGATTGGGGCTAGAGAGTTATTGAGTTCATGACTGATCAAGCGGATAGCATTTTTCCACATATTGATCTCTTCTTGGCTTAGTTCATGAGAGACGTTTTTGAAGATCAATAGTTGGTGAGGTTTCTGGTTTAACGTGACTTGTTTAAAGCTTAAATAGTAACTTTGCTTTTGGTCATGTTGTTCAAAGCTAATTAGGCCAGTTTGTTGCTCGGTAATTGCAATTTGTAAATTGGGGTGCAATTTATTGATGCTGTGGTGCAGTGCCATTCCCTCGAGTTTAGGGGTCTTTAATAGTTGTGTCGCTTCGTTGTTGGAGTAGACAATATGATAAAACGTGTCCAGCAAAATAATCCCCATTGGAGATGCTTGAACAATGCTATCTAATAAGATTTCTCGCTGATTTGAAGATTGGCGTTGCAGCTTTAAACTGCCTGCGAGGGTGTTGTACATACGCAGAAGATCATTTAATTCATAACTATGGTGCTCTGCAATGCGTATGGAAAAGTCTTGGTCGTGAATACTCTTTAGTCCATTTGTCAGCGTATCAAGCGCGTGCTTGTGCTGCTTAAATATCAACTCACAATACGTAAATATTAAAGGGATGACAAATAATAACGACACGGCTGTTGCCACTTCAAACGGGGCGTCTAGAAAGCGCAGTCCAGACTGAATCGCCACGAAAACCAAGATTACCCCGATACAAAATATCGCCATTTTGCCAGCTAGCGAGTACCACTGAAACTTCATCAACGTGCTATTCCAAATTTGTCCATACGTCTATACATTGCTTGTCGACTAAGCCCTAAGCTCTTTGCCGCATGCGTTACATTGCCATCATTATTTTCTAATGCTGTGCGAATATCTTGTGCTGACAGCTCTGAGGAAATGGCGGAACTAGTCTGCTTGATATTCAGGCCTAAGTCCTGCGCTTCAATGGTATTGCCTTGCGCAAGCAAAGTTGCTCGACCAATCACATTTTGTAGTTCTCGAACATTGCCAGGCCAATGGTAGCGTTTTAGCGTATGTTGCGCGCCAGAACTCAATTGCTTACTACTATCTATAAAATGCTCTGCCAGTGGAATAATGTCTTCAGGTCGCTGTGCCAATGAAGGTAAGTTAAGCTCAATCATATTAAGACGATAGTAGAGATCCTCCCTAAATAAACCTTGTGATATCGCGTTGCTCAGCTCTGCATTTGTTGCACTCAATACCCGAACTTTGACGCGTTTGGTTTGGCTACTGCCAACGGGTTCGAATTCCCCAGTTTGCAAAACGCGCAATAGCTTTTGTTGACCAGAGAGTGGCAAGTTACCAATTTCATCTAAAAATAGAGTACCGCCATCCGCAGCTTCAAATCGTCCAACGCGACTTTTAGTCGCACCAGTATAAGCGCCACTGACGACGCCAAATAACTCTGCTTCAATTAAGTCAGCAGGTAAAGCACCAGCATTTACTTTTATAAACGGAGCATCACGATAAGGGCTGTTAGCGACTATAACCTCCGCAATTTTTTCTTTACCGGCTCCATTGGGCCCAGTAATTAACACGGGTGCATCAGAGTGGGCCACCTGTGTGGCCACTTCCAACAGGCTAAGCATTGCGGGATCTGCACAGATTAGTCCTGCGAGGTCGAACTTATCGGTCAATTTTGTTGTACGAGCAATCGATTGCTGTTGCTGCTGAAACTGTGCCTTTTCTAATCGATACATTTCTAAAAGCTGATTAACAGAAGCAAGCAGTTTCTCTTCCCGCCAAGGCTTTTCCAAGTAGTCAGCTGCGCCATCTTTGATGAGCTCGACGGCCATCTCTAGGTTGGCCCATGCCGTAAGGAGGATAATTGGCAGGTCAGGGTTAAGTTGGCGAATCGCTTGATAGAGCGCTTTTCCCTCAGCCCCTGATGTTGTATCGGAGGTAAAATTCATATCCTGAATGACGAGATCGTAAGTTGAACTTTTAAGCATTGCCAGACCTTTGTCAGGAGACGTTGCACCATCACAATCAATATCATTGAGTAAAAAAAGCAGTTTTAGTGCTTTGATTACATCTTGGTTGTCATCGATAACAAGTATTTTATGTTGCATAACTCTAAAACTCTGATGCCAGCACAGGTTGTGCTGGCTTATTATTTTTATTAACTCGTTTTTGTTACTTGAGCAGGGGCTATTCTAGCCGCTTTTCTAGCGGGTATATATACCGCGCAGGCACTTAGCAACCACACAGCAAAGGCCACTATTGCCGCCAACCAAGGGACGATAAGTCCTTGAATTCGCAAGTTGGTAACAAAATACTGATTTAGCCACATTGCCGCGAATAAGCCAATGGCAATACCTGCAAAAGCTAATATGCTATTTTCAACAAGTAAGGCTCTCATCACTCTTGCTTGACTGGCACCTAAAGCCCGAAGCACACCAATTTCTTTTGTCCGAACCGAAATTGAAAAAGACACCAGAGCGACAATACCAACACCGGTGACTAATATCGCGATACCACTAATCCCCATCATAATAAATGCAAATGTACTGCGCCCGTCCCACAAGCGTTTTTTAGCACGGGCAGCATATTCCACTTGCTTTACAATGCGCCCCTCTTCATTGAACAGAAGGCTTTCAATGCTTTCTAAGGTTTTCTCAGAATTATGTGTGCGTACTTTAAGAATGTAATTAACTTGGCTATTTTGTGCATAGTGCGCTTCTGGAATGACCGCGGAGTGATACCAGCTATTGTTATACACCGCACTTTCGCCAAGCATCATATCCGCGTATATCCCGATTACTCGATAGGGCAGGCGCGCGTTGTGCAGATAAACCGTTTGGCCTAGCGCACTTTGTTCGCCAAATAAGGTGTTTGCCAAAGCCCGACTGATAATGACGACACTGGCTCTTTTCGCTTGTTCGCTGTCTGAGAAAATGTACTCGGTTTCATAAAAATTTCTACCCTGCGTGACTGTGATACCCAGTGCTTCGACACCTTGCTGTGTCTGTGAAAAGAGTGCGACGTGCTCTCCCTGTTTGTCTTTATCTAAGGTGTCATGGGCAAAGTTACGGCCATTCACAGTAGCAAGTACAAGCTCATTTGCAGCATAACTAGCATATTCAACTTCTGGCAGCGCACGTAGATTCTGGAGATCTCTTTCTATCAATGCACCTTGATCTACCTTTTTATCAAATACACGTGTGTAAACGTTAATGATCTGCTCTTCAGCAATATTCGACGGAATAAGCCAGTTTTGCAGTGTTCGGTAGCTAATAAAGCTAGTGTTACCCACAATTGTAACTGCGATGGCAATTTGTAGTGTGATCAAGAGCGAGGTGCTTTTGTGTTTTAAGAGCAACTTTAATATATGTTTGATGGCCATGGTGTTACCCCCTTAATTGTGATGCAGGTGCGATGCGACTGGCTTTGATAATGGGGAACAAACCAGCTACGAGAATCGTTAAATAAATGGCGCCAGCTGCTTTGAGTGCAAACACTAAGTCCATTGAATAGAGCTTTTGTACTTGCTCCGCCACACCGGCATAGTCCATTTGATATAATGCGAGCAAATACATGACATATAGCCCAATTTGCGCACCGATAACACCCAGAATAATGGCCAGAGTGGCGCCTATAAGTAATTCAAAAATCTGAATTTTTATAATGTATAACTTGTTTGCGCCAAGTGCACGATAAAGCGAAACCAACTTGGCACGATGCTGATTTTTGGCCAGTAAAATTCCTACGGTATTTACCAAAGTAATGGCGAATAACAAGTATGCGAAGTTCAGGTAGACGCGTTCCCAATCCATAAAGTCATAGATAGTATCGTGTAGCAGCTTTAAAGACTGTAAGTAATATGGCTCAGCGTGGGTAAAGCGACCTTGGGTTGCTTGTTGTTGCGTATAATTCCTTAGCCATAGTGTGAAATTGCCCAGCTGTTCCTCAGCCTGCAATGAAGATACTTCGGCCCATGCATGAATGTAACCGCATTCCGCTGTTTTGAGTCCGCTCATATTGTATTGACGGTACCCTGTGCGAGACGACTCTTCTTTGGTCATACAGGGCATATACCCTACGCGAGGAAAATTGTGATTAGTTGCATACCCCAATGGGACGAAAGCTAAGTCATTCTCCCTATTACTAAAGCTGATATTTTGAAAGCGATAAGTATGGTTTGATAAATCGACAACACCTATTACTTCTAACTGCTGGTTGTTGATAACGACCAGTTTTCCCACTGAATTTTGACCTGCAAATAAGTGGTCGTTTGCTTTTTTATCGAGCACGATCACCGCATCATCATGCATGTTTTCGCTCCAGGCATGGCCGTATATAAAAGGGGTTTGCATCATTGAGAAAAAAGCATGATCTACAGCAGAACTGGTCGCGTCTAAAGGTCGTGCACTTTTGTCTGCAACATCTAATACAAATGACGTGGTATAACTAAAGCTCAACCCTGCAAGGCCTAAGTCTCCCTCTTGATAGGCTAGAGTTAGTGCCTGCGCATCTCGATAAGTCAGAGGGGGTGTTCTGAGTGCATGTCTTCTATCGAAGTCCGCATCCATGAAATTTAAACTGACATGATGTAATTGCTCTAGTTTATGTGATAAGGCCGAGTGACCACTTTGCGCAATGATTGTACTCATTGTCAGTAACAGAGTGATACCAATCACAAGGTTTGCAATCATTAAAGAAGTCAGTTTTGATTTTTGCTTAAACCCTTGCCATGCAAGGTGAATTACGTCGCTCATAACCACTCCCTAAACCGCTAAATCAGTTAGCTGACTTTTTGCGATATCGCTCAATTGACCATCTAATATTTGGATATTTCGGTGGGCGCGCTGCGCTAATTCATTGTCATGGGTCACCATAATTAATGTGGTGCCTTGTCGATTGATTTCTTGAAGCAGTTCCATGACTTGGCGCGCCATCATGGTATCTAAATTACCAGTCGGTTCATCAGCAAGTAAAAATCGCGGTTTTCCCGCAAGGGCACGTGCGATGGCGACGCGTTGTTGTTGACCGCCGCTGAGCTGTGCAGGGTAATGTTGTGCTCTGCTGCCTAAGCCGACTAACTCTAAGCTTTCTTCAATACGTTGTTTTCGAGCTTGCTTGCTGAGCCCTCTAAAAATCAACGGTACCTCTATATTATCGTATAGGTTGAGATCTGATATCAGGTTAAAACCCTGAAATATAAAGCCTATTTTCTCATTTCGAAGGCGTGACAAGTGCTTGTCAGGTAATTGACTCACATCCTCACCGTCCAATATATACTGACCTTCTTCAAAGGTTTCTAGTAATCCGGTAATGTTTAAAAAGGTCGTTTTACCTGATCCTGAAGGGCCGGTGACAGCGATAAACTCACCTTCTTCTACGGTAAGGTTAACGCCACTGAGCGCATGAGTTTCTACCAAGTCAGTACGATATATTTTGCTGATATTATTCATTTTTAGCATGGTTTTTCCTTTTTGTTTTATTCGCTTAAGATGACTTGTTGCGCTTGCCCAAATGGCGATAGGCTAGATATTACTATGGTATCACCTACCTGTAAGCCACCTTTGACTTCAACTTCTTTAATACTTTTCACACCCAGCTGTATTGGAGTGCGATATGCATTACCGTCTGCGACGCGATAAGCCGTACGAGCAGAGCCCGTTTCAACAAATGCACCGCGTTCCACTTTCAACACATCTTGTTTTTGCGAAATAATTATCTGCGCGTTGACCCTTTGGTTTTGCCTTAGGTTTTCTGGTTGTTGTTCAAAGCGGATGCGGCCTGACACTCTGCCATTTTCTACTTCTGGAGAAATGGCCATCAGCGTGGCTGGGAAGTATTGATTATTGATTTGAACTTTCGCGGTTAAACCAATGCCCAGATCGTCCGCGAGGTTTTCGGGGATATAGGCTTCGACTTCTAATTCACGGAGATCGACCAAAGACATGAGCTCAGTATCGCGCTGGACATGTTGTTTTTGTTGAACATTGATATTACCGACAATGCCATTGAGTGGTGAGGTCAGTTTTAGCGCATCTACTTTACGTTGTAGATCAGTGACTAAGTGGCGCTGGCGGTCTAAATCTAGTTGGGTACTTTGTAACTCAAAGCTGAGCTGTTCCTGAGATAATTTTAAGCTATCTATTGCATGGCGCTCTTTTAATTCGGCGCGTTTAAGCTCGACCATGGTTTGTTCCAATTCAAGCTTTGAGATAATTTGTTTTTCAATACTTGCTTGCGCGCGCGCCATTTCACTTTGCGCAGCTTCAAGCTCTACTTTGGCGAGTTCCATGGCTTGTGTATTGTCTAGTTGTTGCTGTTTTATGGCAATTTGTTGGCGTTTAACATCCATTTCTAAACGCTGTAATGTGGCTTCTTCTTGCAGTAACTGATTGCGTAATTCCGGACTTTCTAAACTGGCGAGCAATTGTCCTGCGCTGATTGCATCACCCGCTTTCACGTGTAAGGTGACGGTGCCAGGCGCTATGGCATAAAGTGATGGGCTGACAGCGGCAAGGGTGCGACCTTCTACGCGAATATCTTGAAGAATGTCACCTCTTACTACCTTTGCGGTTTTCAATTGTTGACTTGAAACTACTTGCTCAGCAGATAGCAACTGTGAAAAGCTGCCTAATGATAGGGCAACAGCACTTAACATACCGATGGTCGCAATGCCTGTTATGAACCATTTTTTAGAGCCTGTTCTGTGGGCAATTACCTTATCTTGATGAGATGTACTTCGGATCATGGTATCTGATTCCTTGAACTAAATTAATATCACTTTCTCTACATATCAACTGTTGTGCCAACTTTTAAGTTATTGAAAAGTATCGGGTTGCATGGCTTTGATTGATGGAGGTAAAGACAATCGGACGGACACCGGACAGTACGCGGACAGTAAATTTGGGCGGACATCGGACGATGTATTGTGCGTTAATCCAATGAGAAGCCTAAAAAGTAAATTGCAATTTTTAAGTGGCTTTAAAGGTAAGTGGGTGGACTAAGTTGTCACGAACTTAGCTGGGATTGTTCTGCTGTCGAGGTACTTTATTACATCGGTTTACAATAAAGGCTTATAAATCATGAATATACTCATTTCTGAGAATTAATTATAAACATTCACATGATAAAATCGCGGCGTTGTTTTGATAGGAAATTAAAATGGAAAAAATAATGCTAACTCGCTCTTTACTCAGCGCAGCAATAATCTTATCCCTAAGTGGTTGCGGTGGGTCTTCATCAGATAACAGTTCTACCAATAGTCCGATAACACCCACAGTTGAAAAGGTGGTAGAAAAAACGATCCAGCTGGAGACTGTTTATAGAGGCTGTGAAAACGACGAAGCAATGCCTAATATTGACATTGTTTTTCATAATGCCAATGGAGAGGTCGTCGCAACAGCGAAAACTGATGTTGAGGGCAAGTATACGGGTAAAGTCCCAGAAACCGCAAAGCATGTGTCAGCTATTGAATCTGGGGCTCAAACCAATCAAGTATTCACTTACATGGAAATAAGTGAAGGCGTAAACCTTGGCAAAATATATTTTGAAAAGCCGAGTTCACTACCTCTTTGCCCCTCTGAAATAGGTCGCTCTTGCGAAAGTATGGATGTCGATGTCACTGATTTAGCGGCCATGTACTCAGGTTATAAGCTGGTTAACAGCAACGGATATACCATCACTGAATTGGGTGGATTTCGCAGCAGTGTCGATTTGACTTACTGTGAAGGGGAGGAATTTTCTTATTTGGCCGTTGTTTCACCATCGGGTGATGAGGCGGTAGCTGCCAAAGTGTCTGTTGAAGATATTAAATTACAACGATTGAAAAACGATGCTTTTACGCACGAGGGAATAAAAATATCGACGCCAATGCATCTTGATTATGACTCTATGGGAATCTATTCACTTACAGATGGGAGTTCTGGCCAAAGGAAGTATGAAGAGGTATTTTTTACGTTCGATGATACACTACCATTTATATTTCCCAGTCTAGCAAAATACAATAACTACCGCCTTTCTAATGTAGAACAATTAAACTTGGGGAATAATGATTTTAGGTCGAGAGTATATACTTATTCTCGTTCAATGATTGCAAATGATGGTACGGTAGACTTGGAGTTGCCCGTTGCGGTAGACCATGACTTAGGTGCGGCATTTTTTGCTGGCAATGCTAACAACAGTTTTGAAATTACTTATGATTTTAGCCATCTCGATAACAGACTAAACATGTTGAGGTGGAGCTTTGACTTTACAACAACTCATGAGCAATCAGTGCAGTGGAGTATTCAAAGCGATGTGGTGGGAACACTACCCGACCTTCAGTTTGGTGATGTGTTAGATTTTGGCGGAGCAGACTTTTCAGCTCTGCAAAGTTTTAGAATCACCTTGTCAGGACATCCCCATGCACCACAAAACCTAAACGATTATAGAGTCTTTTTATCTGGCAAAGACTTTGACTATTCCTTACCTGAGTACAAGTCTTACATTAACATCAGCTATCATTTTACATCTACTAATTAAGAAAGCAGTGAGCTCAGGTTAATAGCTCAGAGCTTTTACCAGTAGAAGCCAAATTGTTGCAGCCCTTGGAGGGCTGCAAGTTGTATTAACCCCATCCACACAGTGAAAATCCCACTCCAAGATTTTGACAAACCCAGCGTCCTATTAAATACAAACATCAGCCAAATAAAAACGAAGGCCATACTAGCAAATGACTTTATTGCTTGAAGAGAAAATAACACGGTGACGGTGGCGATTAATACGACGACTGCACAGCGAGCAATACTGCCATAGTCTGCACCAATAAACCGCACAGTTATCTTGGTTGGAATAAGGGTAATGAGAAACAGTAATGACGCCAATGCTAGCGTTGAATCCTTTTGATACATTAAATCCATTTTTTCAGAGGTAGGTAATAGTTTCCCATATAGGACCATTATTTCATAGTTTAGGTCGAACTTTCCAGTACAAGTCATTAGTTCGAGCGCTCGCCGCGTGACAGTTAACTCGTGCAATAATGGTATCCTCCTATCTTTTTATCATGCTTTATTATTTAAATTTGATATTCTGAATGGTTCTTTTGTATTGTTTTTTTGTGGGTTCTCCATATTTTTTCCTTATTTCATCTTCATGCTTCGATTTATTGTGTCTGCCAGTCTAATTATCTGATTTTAATTACATTTTGTACCTATTTTCGGGGTGTGATTTGAGTCTTATAACGAGACGAGCACTTGGGACTGGCAGGTCATTACGTCACTCTTGGGGAGTGGGATAGATCGTTACGGAGGAAAAGCGATGTTTGAAAGTTACTATCGGCCCTTAATAAGGCAATTAATGTTGGTTGCTTTATTTATAACGCCAACTTATGTGTCCGCGGTGATGACCATCAAGTCGTCATCACCAGAACGGTTAATTGCGAAAGTTCACTCTGCGACAGAAGTCGGCTTAAGTTGGCAGGCACCGGCAGGTGTTGAAGACATTACTGGTTATCGGGTATTTCGTGATGGTAAACGAATAGGACGGACAAAAGTAACGTTTTTTGTGGATACGAATGCGCAGCCGGATACTGAGTACACTTACTATGTTACCGCTTTTACAAGAGGTAAAAATAGAGTTTCAAGTCTGCCTTCGAATTCAAGCATCATAAAAACTTTAAATACAGGAGAAAATGATGGCATGCGTAATGGCTCTGTCATTCGAGTTGGTATTGCTCGGCTGGTGGATCATTGTGGTACAAACGATCTGAGTGAGATATCAGATGAAGCACTTGATGGCTGTTTGGATAAGTTGATTGAGCATTACACGCTTCGTGAAGGGTTAAAAGATATGCAAGCATATGTTGCCCGTTATCGTCGCCAAGAAGATGCAAAGCTAATTGAATTAGGCAAGCGCCTGTTCTTTAGCAAAGCGTTGAGCCAAAACTACGATACATCGTGTGCTTCATGTCACCACCCTGCTGAGGGGTGCGGCAGTGATGGCTTGTCACTGTCTATTGGGGTAAATGCTGAAAATCCAGATCTAATGGGCATCGGTCGTAGTGACGGTTCTGTGGTGCCCAGTGTTGGTCGAAACGCTCCTCAGATTTGTAATTCAGCACTGTGGGTTGATAGCATGTTTTGGGACCAACGAGTACGGTTACGGGAAGCGAATCGTGATAGTGAGGTAGGCACCGTCTCGACTGCTGATATTCAAACCCCAGAGATTGAAGTCACTC
Organism: Pseudoalteromonas luteoviolacea; assembly: GCF_001696455.1. Classification (GTDB taxonomy): domain Bacteria; phylum Pseudomonadota; class Gammaproteobacteria; order Enterobacterales; family Alteromonadaceae; genus Pseudoalteromonas; species Pseudoalteromonas luteoviolacea_C. Next base: position 24,853 of record NZ_MAUJ01000007.1, on the reverse strand, counting down.
GGCTAATGAATACTGAAGTAGCCAATACAGATCCTCTTCGCTTACTCATGGCACAAGCTCATTTTCCTATTACGGCCCCTGCGGAAATGGGAGATCCCAGCGGTTTTGACTCACCTCAAGCTTACCGGGAGTTTATCGCGCAAAGGTTGAGTGAGCAGTGGAAACCACATTTCAGCGCGGCTTTTGGTGATGATCAAATTAGCTTCTTACGCATTGCTAGGGCCATGTCAGCTTATCAGGCATCTTTTTTATTTATTGATAATCCATTCTTCAACTATATAGAGGGTCAACAAGATAAGTTGAACCATGATGAAAAGCGCGGTGCTTTGTTCTTTTATACCGGGGCAGGTTGTGCCAATTGTCACGATGGAGTGATGTTTACTCCCGAGAGAACGAGGGGGCCCTTGTATCCGCAAATCGGTGCACATGGTGTTGCAGACGGCAACTTTAAAAACCAATTTAGAATGCCTAGCTTGTTAAATGTCGGCATTACAGCGCCGTATGGTGACAAAGGGGTATTTGCGACCTTGGAGCGCGTGATTGAGCACTACTCAGATGTCACTGGTTCTTTGGAGCGCTTTTATGGCGACAACGAAACCTGTGCACTACCGCAGTTTCAGCATTTGAGTAGCGCGCAATGCGAAGCTGTTGTGGGCGATGCAGGTAGCTATGTTTTAGCGCTCAACGCACAAAATCGAGCTGCCTCTGACAGAAGTGATGAGGCAATTATCCGAGGATTTACACCACAACAAGTCAGTTATTTAGCGGCATTTTTACGTGCTTTAACTGATCCGAAAGCGCATGTGGGCAGTCACGAGATTAACGCCTTGATACCTGAACGAGATGGTGGGCCTGATGGTCATCAGTTCGATGCTGTTAATAAAGAGGGTGAAGCATTGTAAGTAAAATAGGTAAGGGCGCTTTTAGCCCCCCTTACCTAATCTCTATAATCTGAGTTGAATTTAGGAGTTTAGAGCCACCTCAGAGTCCATCGCATTTAACTCCTGTTGTAACTGCTCTGCTCGTTTTTCGAACTTTTGGGCGCTATACCAACACAGCGCTGCAATGGTAAAGAACATGATATCAACAATGATGAGATCAGAGATCACATACGTAGATAATATGTCTCCGTAATTCAGATAGTTTGGTAAGTTAAGTAACACTGCGAATGCATATACTAAACCTGAAAACTTGAGCAGATAGTTACAAAACACGTCTTGCTGCTTGATAAATAGCGATATCAAAGTACAAACAAAGAAACTCACGTACACAATGCTGTGAATCGTGGTCATTCGGCCCAGTGTATCGAGCGGAATAAGCTTCGCAGCCACAGCCCCCAAAGCGATGGCTAACATGCATCCGATGAAAGCACCCGAAGTCAGGCGTGTCACAAATGCAAGATTTCGTTTGCTCTGTTTCTTCTGTTTCGCACGTTTGCTTATCCACATGAGGTTACCAGTAATGATGATGTAAGCTGTGGCTAAGCCAAGAATAAAGAACGCAATTCGCATCCCATATCCAGCAAAGTCACCGAAGTGTAAACTGGCTATAGTGGCTAAGCCTCCACGCAGGTTGTTGTCATAATTGTCTTTAGTTATATAGACTTGCTTATGATCTTTTATTGCGTAACGTACTTCCACGTCGTTTGAGAATTCGTCATTACTTTTAGCCATGAAAACCAGTACCGCACTTTCATCACCAAAATGTTCGATCATCATGCGACGAAGTGTCACGTTGCCTAATTCATTCATGGCTTTGGTATAGAGTGTATCGATGCCTTGCATAGGCATGCGAATGTCGACTTCCTCTATGTGAGGCTCATTAAACCCAGCAGCTTGAAGTACCTTTCCTTGATCGCCCTGAAATAGCAACACGGCATAAGAGATTTGGTAGATAATCACCAGGTTAAATACCAACCCAGTAAAGGCATACATGATGTGAAACGGTAAGCCCATAGTGCCGATTAAATTGTGGGCATCTAGCCATTTGTCTTTGTTGGCACCAAGGCGATATTGATAAAAATTCTTAAACAACTTGCGCCAATGAATAACGACGCCACTGATCAGTGCGACAAAAAAGAATAGCGTTATAATGCCAACAAAGTACAAACCTATTCGACCAATCCCTAAATCATAATGTAAATGGTAGACAAAATTGGCAAATTGAAAGTTATTTGCATCGGCAATAATGTCACCACTGACAGGATTAAGTAACAGGTACATATCCTGATGGTCTTCGCCAGTCTCTGGGTGGGGCTCGTCTAGCTCTGCGGCGAAATAGACTTGAAGGAATGGGTTTCTTTCTGTCGGTTGATACAGATAAAAGATATGATGCGTATCTATGTCATATTTCTCATCTAGCTTGGCCAGCACGGTATCATATGATACCTGACTTACATGCGGTGAATGCTCACCTATCAATGACACCTTTTCCCATGTTTCGATATTTTCTCTGAATAAACTGATCGATCCCGCAATAAATACGATAAATAAGACAAAAGAAATGATCAGCCCAATCCAAGCGTGCGCATTTGTTAAGGATTTTAATGTTTGGTTTTTCATAGCATTACACCATCAAAAATACGTTGAGTAAGGCGGAAGGTAAGAGTACTAAAAGCAGGTATTTAGAGGCTTTTAGTGCTGTTTCAAACGCGTAGGTCCAAACCATAGTACTTGCCCAGATTGGAAACCCTAAGATGAGGCCGATAAGCAATCGAGTATCTTCGGCAAAGGGTAAGATAAGATTGGTATTCAATGCGATGGAAACCGAAATCAACAGGCCAAATATAAATCCAAGTATTGTTTTAGGCCACATAGATAATGCCTCCAACGGTTGAGCATATCGTGAGTAATAAAACGGAAGTTATCATAAACAAGCGTTTTGACTTACCCGCCAATATGGTGACACCAACAAGCCCCATCATAAGTACAACAAAGCTAGCCAATGATGCAGACACTATGGGGTAGCGCTGTGCAAATAACACATTGACACAAACATATAAACACAGGGCTGCGAGGTAGCTAAGCCACTTTGGTAATGGCTTGCTGAGTAAATACTGTTTTGGGCTGGCCAAATACAAAAGCAGTGACGCAACCCACACAGGGATAATAGCGAGAAGGCTCATGAGAATAGGAATAATTGTTATTTTGTTCTTTATTGTTTCAATAAGTGAATCAAAATTCAACACTTGAGCACAAATTGACAGCTGTTAATGATGGATTTATTAAACGCGCCATACTGATTAAGCCCAGCGAATCAAGAATCTTAAGGGCTTTATTCAATTACACTATTGTTCACAGCTGCTTTGCTATGCGTTAGTGAGTCTTTTTCATTCTGTTTAGCCGTTCACTTTTTAGTGTTAAATGCATGCTGGTGATACATCACGGCTCATTTATTTAAAATATTCTGTTTTAAATCGAAGGGTGTTACATCGTTGCCTTTCCTTTTTACTCAACAACGCAAAATAGCCCATGCAATATCAAGGCTTTACCTTAACCAGTAGTTAACAGTGTGTTATTTAAAGGTATATTTTAACGTTTTAATTCTGTAATCTACGGGGGAGTGTGCGAAGTTGGAATTCACTCATGGAAAATTTAATTGTGTTATTTACAAGGATCAGACAATGAAATTTATACAGGGTATTTTAATTTTTTATATTTTAATTTTTTCAAATCTAGGTCATGCAAAGCTGACTGTGATAGACAATGCTTGTTCAAGCTCAGTGAGCGGCGACTTTTCCACCGAGATAGACACTGCCGGTGTGCCTAATGAAATAGGAACTGAGCAAGCTATTAACGGTGGCGTACGGTTTTTAGGGTTTGATATTGTTGATGTAAATGGTGTGAAAAACTTGAGTGCACGATTTGCTGCTCAGGACATGCATTGGAGCTATGTAAGTTTAAAAGCGGGTAACCAACCACTTTTATGTGGTCGTTACTTCGGTTTGGGAGAGAGTGAAAGATCTTCATGGGCCATCCATATACCCGTCGAGAAAGCTCTGACGCACATTGAGCAGGGCCATGAGGTAGAAATATTGTTGTATTCCATTCATCACATCAACGGTGAAGAGAAGCGCTCCTATTCAAAATTAACATATTATCAACCAGCGCTGCAAAGGCTCGTAAAGAAAGATATATCAATCGGTTTGCCCTATGACCTAAAAGTTGAACACCCAAGAGATATATCCCACGACAAACGCATGGTGTATTGTTTGAATAGTAATTGGGTAGACTGTGATTACTCAATTGAAGATCATCCAAGATATCATATGGATACAATCAACGACCTTGGAATCGCTATTCCATTTAAAGGTCAGTTTGTTGTAGATGGCTATATTACGCGATTACTATTTAAAGAAGATATTGCACCTGCTACCAATTTATCGCCTACCGAGTTTGGGTTGTGGAATCGTTATGGAAAGGCTTTTGAATTGGGTGCACTTCGTGGCAATGCAAAAGCATTTTTGTCGCAATTTTTTACGTTGAATTATATGCGTGATCCCCTTACCGGAAAGGTGCTGACTAATATTGCTTGGAATATCCCAATGAAGCAGGGAGAGTTTTTAGATCGTGGCAGTTTTGTGCGTGATTACGAAACTTACTTGTTGATGAATTTTGCATTTGAAGTAAATAGCCTAGGGAGCTTGCAAGATGCGACTCGCCAAGGCTATAGCAAAGCTGACTATGAAATGCAGACACAACAAGGGTTCATTACGATAACAGGACTATCCGAGGCAAAATCGGGGGCGTTTAAGCAATCGCCACTCACGGTCACTTACCCCTAAGTATGCTTGAATGGCCACCACGCTACATGGTGGCCAACACCGAATTATCACAATGCAGCACAAGAGTGGGTTAAAGGGTGTCTTTGAGTAACTCCAACACCTCTTTCACAGATAGCTTTTGCACCGCATCACTTCCTGATAACACTTGTTGTGCGAGATCTCGCTTTTGACTGTGCATGGCGAGAATTTTCTCTTCGATGGTATTAGCAGCAATCATGCGATAAATCGTAACGGGCCGAGATTGGCCAATTCTATGTGCGCGATCTGAGGCTTGCGCTTCTACGGCGGGATTCCACCAAGGATCCATATGAATGACGTAGTCGGCGGCCGTTAAATTTAGACCTGAACCACCGGCTTTAAGACTGATTAAAAAGACTTCACCTTCACCTTTGGCAAACGCATTGACACTGTGTTGCCTTTGTTTGGCTGGGGTAGCGCCATCAAGGTATTGATAGGAGATGCGCATTTCGTCTAAATGTTGCTTGAGCAATTGCAGGTGCCCAACGAATTGGCTGAATATCAGTGCTTTATGACCATTCTTGCGAAGTTCGTTCAACAGTTCACTTAGCTTTTCAAGTTTTGTACTCGACAACGAAAGCTCAGGCGCCACTAGATTCGGGTTGCAACATGCTTGTCTGAGTTTAGTCAGTTCAGCCAACATTGTTAGGTGCTGGGAGCCTGCATCCTCTTGTTCATTTGCTTCGGCGATGTTGGCAATGGCATTTTGTCGCAATGCTTCATATAGCGTTTTTTCTTCATCACTTAATTCAATATTGACGTTGATCTCGGTGCGTGGAGGAAGCTCTGTCAACACCTGATGCTTCATTCTACGAAGAATAAATGGTTGTAAAAGGGTTTTAAGATTTTGCTGTGCATACCGCGCAGCTATTGGCTTACCCTCTTTGTTTTCAATCGGTTGGATAAAACGTTCTGTAAAACGTTTTAAATTGCCTAATAGCCCTGGGTTAACAAAGCGAAACAGAGACCACAATTCCGTCAGGTTGTTCTCGATAGGTGTACCAGTGGTGATCATCTTGAATTTGCCCTTTAAAGCACATGCTGCTTGCGCTCTTTTGGATAAGGGGTTTTTGATTGCTTGTGCCTCGTCAGCAATGATACTTTGCCATGTGATGGATTTTAGGATTTCAAGATCTTGAACTAATAAGCCGTAGCTTACGACCAACACATCGTGAGGGCCCAGTTTGGTCAGTAAATTTTCACGGTGTTTACCCGCTTTAATGTGCGCCAATGTGTGCAGTCGCAGGGTTGGGGCAAACTTACTGGCCTCTTGTTGCCAGTTAAAACAAACTGATGTTGGGGCGATAATTAAGCTTGCGCCGTTTGATGCTCTCGCTAACAGCACGGCCAACGACTGCAAGGTTTTACCTAGGCCCATATCATCAGCAAGGCAAGCTCCTGCGCCCCAATGCGCCAAGCGAGTAGCCCAGTCGTATCCAGCTTGCTGATAATCTCTCAACGTTGCTTGCAAGTCGCGCGGTAAGCTAACAGGTAACGTGTTCGCTTGTTGCATTAACTGCGATTGCTGTTCCCAAGCATGCAATGTTTTCATCCTCATACCGGTTACAGCCTCACTCACAAGTGGGCTTGCCAAGGGGTGAAACTGACCTTGTTCGGTGCCTTGATTTAGTTTGATGAGCTTTTCATGAAGTGAATGAGAGAGCGCCACCACCTGTTTCGAGTCTAGCTCAATGAAACGGCCATGACTTTGCTCAACAAGTTTCAGTAACGCTTTGAGTTCTATGACCTGTTGGTCATTTATATTGAGCTCGCCGTTGATATCAAACCATTGGTTTTTCTTGGCAATTGCAAGCTGTAAATGGTGAGCTTGTAGAGGTTGCGTCAAATGAATTTTTTGGCCCTTAGGCCAGCGTAGCTTAAAAGCTAGAGGCGGATCAGCTTGGATGGCAGTCTCCAACTGCTCTAATGCATTCAGCGCGTCTTGCAATTCGGCGATACTCAATTGATTATCTGCCATTGCCAAAAAGGCAGGACAGCTTTCATCTAACCTGTCTAACAGATCTTGTTCAGCTGCCAAGTCTCGTTGAGTAGCAATACGCTTGCCATCAATCTTTGCACTGATGTGTGCGTTGCCGACGGCAGGATGAAAAGCTGGGCCTTTATCTCCGAATGGCATACTTAAACAGTGAAAAGATAACCCTTGTTGATATGGACTAATGTTGATGACAAGTTGCCCCTGTGCTTTGACACTTTCTAAACCGATCTCAATATCAATAACTTCTGATTGAATGTTCATCAGTGGGGCAATCGCTTGAATGCTTTTCATTAATTTAGACTTGGCACTCATGGGAATGAGTAGTCCATTTTCACTTATTATATGGGCAACTTTCAAATGATCTTGGTTGAAGTGTGTGAATACGCACTGATATTTTGATTCATATTTAAAAGTATACACAGACCGGCGATTTCTAAAATCATTGGGTAAGTCTTGCAGTGTCAGGTATAGTTGCTCGCCGCGCTCAGATATAGCCAGTTGTGCAGGGCTTTCTCTAATTTCGAGAGGTTCTAATATATCGTTTGGATGATAGACATTAGATGCATGCTTCGCAGCTTTGAGCGCTTCTACGCCTTCTAATATATAGTCTGTACTATCCCAATGTCTTTGAATGTCTATTGCTTCTATCAGTGCGACGTCGGTATCGGTTAAGTAATTCAACTGGGTGTAAGTTGAATTAAGCTCTTCGAGGGAGATTGCTTTTCCTTTACTCCAGCCTGACTGCATACTTTTTTGTACTTTCGCTTGAAAAGAGACACGACCTCTACATTCTTCCAGTATCCAGATGAGCTGATGGGTGTTTGCTTGCGTTTTCTCGTCGTTATTCTCTCGGTGTGTCGGTGCTAAAGTAATTAACTTGTCTAACGCTAAGTCCCATTCAGACTGCTGTTGGATGAGTTGAGAAAAGTCCACCAGCTGGTGGTGTTCAAACTCGTGTGATTGCAGATCCGAGAGTACTTGCAAGACAATGCACTCTAGAAAGTAGATCTTTGATGTTTTATAAAAGGCCCTGCATCGCTCCAATATAATTATATGCTCATCGGTCAGTGAGTGCTTACACCAGTGCAAAGAAAGCACAGTGAGCAATTGACAACTGTAGTAGTCAAAAGGCCGACTTTGTAAATCTTGCTCATGCTCTTTAAGCTGTGAAATAAAAGGCGCGCTATTGGATAGAGACTCGGCAAGACACTCAAAAATATGGCCAATATGATAATTGGTTTTTGTGCCTTTTTTATCGGATAGTTGATTACTGGCAAGCTGCATGACTTGGTCAAAATGGGTATTTTGACCCGTTGCGTTAGCGAGTAGGGTAATCATATGTAGCCACCCAAATAACCCACTTAAATAAGGGTTTTTCTTTTTTGAGTATTTTTGTTGCGCTTGAAGTGCTGCATTGAACTGAGTATTTGCTGGGAGCAACTGATCAGTTACCAGTAAAGTAGCCGCTTTGAGCTGGAGTGCATAACTGGAAACATCGCTTGGCTTTACACAGTTTGAGGCGTCCTCATACTGGCCTTGTAAAAATAAATGTTCGGCTAGCAATAGTCTGAGATTTTGGTTTTTTGGTTTTTGCGTGCAAGCAAGCTTGAGTAGCTCGGTAACAACACTGAGGTCAGCGCCAAATTGTATTTGTATTGTACTCAAAGTTGCAAAAGCCTGATATTGCATGTCATCAGGCAGCTCGACAAAAGTTTCTAATTGAAATGGAAAGAATGCAAATTGCACCAACGGGTTGTTATTTTGCAAGTCAATTATCTGTGGGTTTTTGTTAAACCCCATTCGTGTTTTTGCTTTGGGGAATTGTCCTAGCCATAAAAAGTCCCGAGTAAGACGGTTTTCATCTTCAGGATCTCTTTCCCATTCATACGCATTTAGAACAGGCATATACGCTTCTGCACATTTTAATATAGGCAACAACCGTCCTAGTTTCTGAGCATGCTGCGTGACGCGATTAGCAACCAGCGGGTTTATTTGTATATTCAGTTGATCACAGTGTGCTAAATGACTTTGCTGTAATGCCGCCGTAAGTTCAGAGCTCAATGCTGACATGGGCCTGCCTGCTTCTATCACTCCTTGCTCAGTGAGTTTTTTTAGGATTTGCTTCACTTTAATCGTAGAGGCGGGCTTGAATATAACTGCCAGTACTTGCACGAGTGCCTGATAGTCAGGCTCAAGTGTCAAATAATCAGCATAGAGTTTTTCTATGGTGTCGTGGGTATGTGCCGTGAGTGTAAGAGGGCGATTAATAGCGTGCAAGGTTGTTCCTAAGTCTACGATTTGACGCTGGCAAATTAACAAATGCGCTGACTTGTCACAAGTATTGAATGCGTTTTAAAGGTGCAGCATGTAGAAAGCAGTTTGTTGCTCAGCATCATTACTCACAGCTTGAAAGTTGCACTTTTTCAATGTGCGGACAGATCCCAAATTATTTTTGTCAACTCCTGCGTAGACGGTCTTGACCAAAGAGTGAGTACGAAGATACGTCAAGCATCCAATTAACAACTCTGTGCCATATCCTTGATGCCAATATTGCTCATGGATTAAATAGCCAATATGGGCAGTGATTTGTTCGATATGAACAATAAAAAGTCCAAGCGGAGCGCTACGAATTTGGCGTGACGATTCGTTCAAAGCGCCTTTTTTCAGAGCCACATATATCTCGCTCTGAGAGAGCTTGTTAGTCAGCCAATCTAAAGCCAGATTGGCGTCAGGTGGTGATTGCCAATCTTCGGGTAAAAAGGCTGCGGTATTTGGCGTTAGCATACTCGTTACAATAGCGGCATTATCATGATTGGTTATGAGTGCCTCACAATTGTAAAAATCTAAGCGAGCGGTTTGAATGAGTGGCTTCATTGTATAGTACTCTGTTGGGCGACAAATATTGATCGCCCAAAAAGGGTGACCTGTTTTAACCTTAGTCACTTTTTTCCATCTGAGCTTGCTTAAATGCCATAACTTTTTGATGGCCGGTAAGCGCTGGCCCTGAGACGGCTTTCAGCAATAAGCTGCCAAACAAAATGAGTAAAGCGCCAACTAAGGCATCTAAGAACCAGGCTATTGGCTCGGCTGCAACCCCTAAGTAATCAGGCATTACCTCGAGTGAGAGCACAGTGAATTGCCCTGTGAGCACGTGCAGCATAAGTACGACCCAAAACCCGAAGCAGTATGGGCAGTGCCACGCATCATACAAATATGCCAAAGGTTTAGGCATCTGAGATATCAAGGTATTAAACCATGTGCCCCAGTCCGGTAACTTTTCCCAAATTAAGACGTGTAGTGACAACCCCATGAGTACCATGGCAAAGTTAATAGTCAGTGGCGTATCGGCCATTAGTTTATCCTCAAATCAGCTTTTTTTAATGTGGGTTTATTCTATGCTAGTATTTCAAAGCTAAATATTGATGTTTTTTAGTAAATATCGGCTTATTTTAATATTGAGGTGTGCATGCATGTTATATCGGCTGGGGAAGAATGTATAAGCGCCCTTACTAAACAAAAGCATGGTTCTCACAGTGAATGTGTACTGACTTTTTTAACATCAGGCTCGTTGGATATCGCGCATCGACAGGTTTTTACAGTATCAAAGGGCATGTTTAGTGTCGTGCCACCCGGTGTGCCGCATTCATTAATTAAAGGACGAGATTTACATGTACTGTGGTTAAGTTTTTGTCCTGATTGTTTAGATCTGACACACACGACTTTAATGGCACCGTTTGACAGTGTTAAAAAGGGCGCATTGCCAGCATTTAATAGCGAACCAAGTAGGCACGAATTTATTAAAACCTTGTTTTATGAATTAATGGCAGCATGTTCTCAAGGTGCGAGTTTGGAAGTACAGCGTAGTGTCGTTGTGTTATTACTCAACGAATTAAATCGGTCTAGTCAAAGCGATTTGCATCACACTCAGTATAATGAGAAAGTGATCAAAGCTATGGCTTTCGTGCAAGCCAATTATTTAAAACCGATTGGCCTGAAAGAAGTGAGTGAAGCCGTGCATGTCAGTGCTCCTTATTTAGCCGCTCTTTTTAAAAAAGAAACAGAGTTTACGGTGGGTCAATGGATCACTCAAAAGCGACTATCTCAAGCATGTTCGCAGTTACTCCACACTTCCCTCCCAATAAGTCAATTAGCCGAGCAATTGGGATGGAGTGATACCACACACTTCATTCGTCAATTTAAAAAACATCTAGGCCAGACGCCAGCGGCTTGGCGTCGAAACCGCGAGAATGAAAAAAATAACTAGGGTGTCTATTGCGTTGTAGGCAGTCTCGGCTAAATGTTTTTCAAACATCGGTTTACTAACTGGTCTGCTTGTCGTGTTGTTTCAGGCAAACGATACTTGGGTGTCAGTTTATCTATCCATTCCACCGCTGTGGCAAGGCTGACTTTATGGCCAATCGAAACAAACACGGGCTTAATCCCATTTTGAGTTCTCAACACTTTTCCTATGCACTGTTGATTGTCAATTAAATCACTATGGGATCCTTTTTGTTCTGCAGGCGGCGCATATTCACCAAGCAATTTTGTTTTTCCACAACCTATGGTTGGTATATTTAGGAGCACACCCAAATGGGAGGCCATGCCACACCTTTTTGGATGAGCGACCCCTTGGCCATCACATACGATCAGGTCTGGCTTGATGGTGAGCTTTTTTATCGCACTCAGTAATGGAGGGACTTCACGAAATGAAAATAACCCAGGAACATATGGGAAGCTAATCGGTTCTATGGCTGTTTGCGACTCTAGCACTTCAAATGTGATTGCATCTAACACCACAACAGCACCTACAACTTTGTTTTTTACTTCATCATAGGCGACATCCACACCAGCAATGTACTTTATTGGCTCAAACGCATCGGTTTTAATTACTTGCTCTGCCAACACATGTTGTAGTTGCTGGGCTTGTTCTGGTGATTGGGGATGAATGTATTCCATTATATTTTGACAACTTAAGGTACTCGTATGAGCTATTTATTAGGGGGAAAAGTTTGCATTTCAAGTCGTACAATGAAAAAAAGCTTTAATGACATGAGGTTGTGAACGAGTCATGAAATATGATGCCTAGGGTAAACTGCAGTTGCAAGCTTATCAAAGGCATCATGCACGTCTAATATTTTATCGAAGTTCTGAAGTCATATCTAAAGCCAACAGACAAAGAGTCGAAATCTTGATCATTGGTGTAAGACTTGGTTAGGTACTCTAAATGTACACGCAGTGGCGGTGTAGGTAACCACTCCAAGGTGATATTAAAGCCATCAAAACTTTGATTGCTGGGATCGTTATCATCATATCCGTCGTCAAAATCGAAATAGCCTGTTTTTAATTTGTAATGCTTGCCAAGCTTATATGCAAAAGATAAATCGAATGTGGAGCCGTCTCTATCAGCAAGGTTATGTCTCTCGTAGGTTTTATCTTGGTAGGCAACAGCAGCATATAACTTGTCAGTAAAGTCATAGGCAAAGGCCGCGGCCCAAATGGAGTTTTCACCTAAGTGTGTCTGTTGGTCGTAGACTTCGTTCATTTGATATGTGACGGCTGCGTGTAGACCATCTTTATCATAACTGAGCCCTGTGTTAAATAAGTCGTTATTCTTCTCGTTTTCAGCGCCGTCAAATTGGCCGACGGCGACAAAGGTAAGTGGGCCGCTTTCTAGGCGGTAGCTGATAAGATTATCGACAAAAAAGATACTTTCAGGGTCATAAGCAAAAGGGCTGTTTGCATGATTAAATATATCGACGTACTCGGCGATGAATAAATATTGAGCGGGGCGCTGTTTACCAATACCGAATCGCCCAATAGGCGTGACTAATGCAGTGTAAGCGCGTCGGGAACGGCCAAATTCGCCAGTATTTTGCACGTCAATACTCCATTCGCCGTGTAGTTCAGCTGCCCAGTCTTCGTTAAATTGGTGGGTCGCTTTCACGCCGGCATGAGATAGGGCATCTCTCACGTCATATTGATTTTCCCCTCTGTCCTCAATTCGGCCAAAAGTAGGTCGCATGGTGGCATACACATCCACTGTATGAGTGTGTTTTTCTGCTTGTTTAATTGCTTTGTGTTGTCGCTCACTTTTTGGCTTATCTTTTGGTGGTGATTGTTGTAAAAATCGTCGTTTAAGATCTGCAAGCTGCGCCTCTAGCGCCTTGATATCTTCCATGGTGACGGGACTATTTTCTGAGGCAGCTACACAGGGTTGCGCCAAAGAAGATGAGAGCAAAACGGCAAGAAGAGAGCGAGTCGCTGATTTCATAGTCTTTAAACCAATTAGTTGCGATAAAGCGAATTATAGACAACACTTTGCGGAGTTGACTGATTTTTTTTCTGGCGAATAACTATGAAGATTAGAACCAAGTTTTCAGTCGCTTCTGCGCTGGTGGTATTTCTTATTATCCTAGTGATCAGTGGCACTACCTATTGGTTTATCAACGACTCCATGAAGCAGAAAACAGCTGCATATGTAGCTGATACAACTAAGCTACTCGCAATCGGTATTGACAATTGGCTGTCAAAAAAGGCCTCTCAAGTCCATGTGGTTAAAACGCAGCTGGATGCTGATTTTAGTACTGAAAAGTTCCAAGCAGCGTTAAACACCCCGTTTTTTAAAGAGTCATTTTTATTGGCATTTGGCACTGTAGAAGACGAAACTGGGTTGAGGTCAAATAATCCCAACCGACAAAACCCGCCCGGGGTAGATTTTCGCCAGCGTCCTTGGTATTCACTCGCCCGCCAGCAGGGAAAAACTGTATTCACAAGCCCTTATATCGACGCTGCGACTGGGGAGTTGTTACTTTCTGTGGTCTCTCCGATCAACTATAACGGAACATTTAGGGGCGTAATAGGCGGGGACTTGAGTCTTGATACCATCGCGAGCAGCATAAATGCGGTTGACTTTGACCATACAGGCTTTGCTTTTTTGGTCGATAGAGAAGGCAAAATCATTTCTCATCAGCAAACAGATCTGAATGGCAAAACACTCAAAGACATTTCTCCAAATCTTTCGCTATCTCAAACGAAAACCATTTTGGAAGTGGAGGTGGGTGGCGATGATAAAATCATGTATTACTACCCATTAGATGATCAGTATGGAAATGCATGGTATCTCGCAGTAATGCTCGATAAAGGTAAGGTATATGAAGCGCTCAACAGTTTGACTCTTAACACATTTATGATTGCAATCTTGGCGATTGTATTGGGATCGCTAAGTATTCGTGCGCTGGCAATTCACTTATTAAAACCACTCAAAGAACTCGAGGCCGCAATCACTAATATTGCATCGGGAAGTGGCGACCTAACACAAAGGCTTACAATCCAAAATGAGGATGAATGTGGTAAAGTTGCAAGACAGTTTAATGTTTTTCTCGCATCGTTGCACCAATTGGTCACCCAAGTTAAGCAAGGCACGGATGTCGTAGTTTCCAGCAGTGAAGCAGCCAGAGAGCTATCCACGCAATCAAGTTCAAGACTGCAAGAGCAGGTTGGCCTGGTCGAGAGTTTGGCAACTGCGATGCATGAGATGAGCACGACTTCCAGTGAGATAGCAGGCAGTGCACAAAATGCTGCGAGTTCTATTACCACAGTCAACGACAAGACAAGAGATGGCCAACAGGTATTCTTAGAAACGAAAAATGAAATATCGGCACTGTCTGAAGAAATCAACGAATCCCATGCAATGAGTACACAGCTGGCGGAGTATAGTCATAGCATTGAAAACATTTTATCGGTGATCAATGGTATCGCAGAACAAACAAACCTATTGGCTTTAAATGCAGCCATTGAAGCTGCGAGGGCGGGGGAGCAAGGTCGGGGGTTTGCGGTAGTCGCTGATGAAGTGAGGTCATTGGCAACCAAAACTCAAGAATCGACGACAGAAATAAAGAGTATGATTGAACAAATTCAAGTCTCTTCCAACCAAGTACAAAATGCAATGGGTGCGAGCCGAGATAAGACTCAGCTATGCGTTGAGCAAACCGAACATGCGACGCAAATGCTCAATGAAATATCGGAGTCAGTAAAAGACATTATGGATCGCAATATCCAAATTGCTACTGCGATTGAGGAGCAAAGTGTGGTCATTGAGGAGATCAATAAGAATACGGCAAACATCAATGATATAAGCGTTGAAGTTGATAGCTTCTCGAGTCAACAATATCAGGCTAGTCAGGAGTTAGCTGAACAGTCTCATCAACAAGAAACGCTGTTGTCCAAATTCACTCTGTGATGGGCCTATCTGCTATATGCAGATGCGACAAATATGCGTATTATGCCCCTTAGTCAACTACCCCAGTGATTAAGAGGAGAGAGGAATGGCTATTTGGGTTGATGCCGATGCGTGCCCTGTTGTGATCAGAGAGATTTTGTTTCGTGCTGCGGTAAGAACGAAAGTGACGGTAACCCTCGTTGCTAATCAATATTTGAAAACGCCAGCATCTCCTTATATTTGTAAGCTACAAGTCAGTGCTGGTTTTGATGTGGCTGACAATGAAATTGTTCAACGCATGAATGTCGGTGATTTAGTCGTGACAAGTGATATCCCGTTGGCTGCGGAAGTAATAGAGAAAGGTGGTTTGGCACTTAGTAGTCGCGGAGAGATGTACACGTCTGAAAATATACGAGCGCGCTTAAATATGCGTGACTTTATGGACACACTGAGAAGTAGTGGTGTGCAAACTGGCGGACCGCCACCACTGAGTCAAAGTGAAAAGCAGCAATTTGCAAACTGCTTAGATAGATGGTTACAGCAACATAATTCTCAATAATCCCAGTTTCTCAAGCAACCTGCTTAATTGTGCAGGTTGCGTTTATTTTCGTTCCTCTTTTGTCGTTCTCCTCTTGCTATTTTATTGATTGTATGCACATTATCGTGTCTGCAAAGGCGATGTTTACATCACCATACAAAGTTTGTTTTAAGGGGTAAATTGTTATGATCAGAACAATGACAAGGCAAGATTTTGTGGCGTTTTGGCCGGTGTTTAAGGAAATAATTGCACAGCAAGAAACGTATGCTTTTGATCCGCAAATGGATGAAGAGAGCGCCTATCAACTTTGGTGTGAGCAATCGCTTAAAAGCTTTGTGTACGTTGAACAAAGCCAAGTACTCGGCAGTTATTATCTCAAAGCGAACGCGATGGGACCAAGTGATCATATAAGTAACTGTGGATATATGATATCTCCTCAAGCTCGAGGTAAGGGGCTGGCGAGAAAGCTGTGCGAACATTCTCAACAACAAGCATTGGAATTAGGCTTTCGAGCAATGCAATTCAACTCAGTGGTATCGAGTAATGAAGTTGCCGTGAAGCTATGGAAAAAACTGGGCTACGATATCATCGGCACAATTCCAAAAGCATACAGGCATCCAAAGCTAGGTCTAGTAGATAGCTACATTATGTACAAATGGTTGGAGTAAATTAATTAGGAAGCGGTTGAATGAATAAGGATTTGGCATTTTATTACTTAGGCGAGAAGCCACAATATCTTCCGAAAATTGCGTCTTGGTATTTTAAAGAATGGTGCGAACAAAGTGGGCGCTATTCTCAACATGAAGTGATGCAAAAGCTTGAGAAAGCACTTAATCAAAATAGCTTGCCAATGAGTATTGTTGCTCTGCGAGGCGATGAATTAGTGGGTGTTGCAGAGTTGAAGTTTCATGAAATGGACGCATATTTAGAATATGAACACTGGCTCGGTGGCGTTTATGTTTCGCCCGCTGCCAGAGGTGAAAATGTTGCCAAAGACTTAGTATTGTACCTAATTGACCAAGCTAAGCGGATGGGAATTAAAACGCTTTATTTGCAAACTGAACACTTAGCAGGTGGCCTGTATAGTAAGCTCGGGTTTACACCGCTTTTTGAGGCAGATTCCAAAGGTGTTCAGGTACTGGTGATGAGCAAAGAAATATGATCACTGGCGTTAACCATATAACGCTTTCGGTGACTGACTTATTGCGTTCCATGGAGTTTTATCAAAACTTGGGGGCAAAGTTACATGTGAGTTGGCAAAGTGGTGCTTATTTATCGCTTGGCGATTTATGGCTATGCCTCAGCCTTCATCACAACCCAAAAAGTAGTATAAACACTGAAAGTGACCACTCGCACTTGGCATTGAACATCGAAGCGAAAGACTTTAGAAGTTATTGCGATAAGATAGCGGCACTTAATATTCAGTATTGGAAACAAAATACCAGTGAGGGCGACTCGCTATATATTCTTGACCCTGATAGGCATAAATTAGAAATACATGTAGGGTCCCTACAAAGTCGACTTGAAAGTTTAAAAGCTAACCCCTACAAAAGGTTAACTTGGTACCCTGATGACGAATGGACCTAAAAAGCCAATACAGCCATTTTGAATTTTGCAACATTATCTAATAATGTTATTACATAACAATGGCTTGCGATGTTGTTTGGGCGATATTTAATTGACTTTTAAAATGGTGCTGTTTATATTGTCGTCGCATTGTAATTAATACTAAGGTGTTAGGTTGATATTAAGAATAGTGGTTTACGCGATACTTACGGTAGTGGTTGCATTGCAATCAGTATCTTCGGTTGCGTCACTATCCGAATTAAACTTAGTAGATGCTAGGCACTTACAAACCAACCACGCACATCAACACGATGAACAAGTCACCACAACGGTTAAATTGGATGAGCATGGCCATGCTGTTCAAGATTGCCATCATTGTGGGCACTGCACCGGTAGCCACACCTCTTGGGTCAGTGTTGAGTCTGTGAGTAATGCAAGCTTGGACACTTCGGGTCCGATTTTTTGCGTGACAGACCGACGAGTGCGCAAACGCGTGGAATCAACATTTAGACCTCCAATTTACTCCTAATTCTTCTGAATTTGGTTACTCCATGGCAGCCGATTTAATTTCGCTCAAATAGGGTAACGACCAAAAGGTTTAGTTAGGGATTAGAAGCAGCACTATTGTGTTTTTGTATACCAACTAATTTAGGAATAGCACGGACGTAAGGCCGTGCCAATTTGTCATGTTTGAACACCCGCCAATAAAATGGGGCGTGCGTTTGATTGATACATGACTGACATCCACCTGCATAATCCACATGAACGTTATCTGCTTGTGATTATGCAGTGGAATGGAGTTTTATTAATGATTATCAAATCTATGCGACTTTGCGTTTTATTAATGATTATTGTCTATTTAAAATGTGCACACGCAACCTCCCTGAGCGATGAGCACACACATTCTTCCCCGCGGAATGTTAAACCACACCCAGATACAGCCTTTCATAACCATAACCATAACCATGATGACAATGCACATGAAGGCACTGAAGCGCTAAAAACTATCGAGTTGAGCAAGTTACAACGATCGTTGGTTGACATCGAGGTGGCGAAAATTACGCCGAGGCACTTTGAACAAGTGTTCTATGCGCCAGCAGAAGTGAAAGCAAATGGGTATACCAGTTACATAGTGTCTCCTAGAACCGAGTCTGTTGTCATAAGCCGTCATGCTGTATTGGGTGAAAAGGTGAGCGAAGGCCGTAAACTGGTTACTTTGTTTAGTCACGAAATGGCGCAGGCACAAGCTGATTACTTGCTCGCGAAAAGCGATTGGGAAAGGACGGCGTTGCTGGCTAGAGAGGCTGTTAGCGCGAGTGAAAGAGTTGCTGCCCAAACAAGGTTTGACGCTGCTTATGGAAGGCTGGCTGCACTGGGTCTGAACGACTTAGCAATTCAAAAGTTGCATTCTTCAGCACGTGAAACTCTGGGTCAATATACATTGGTTGCGGAGCAGGCAGGTGTGGTACTGAAAGATGATTTTTCTCAAGGGCAACGTATCCCTGCCGGCAGTGAATTGATGTTACTAGCAGACGAGCGGACACTTTGGGTAGAAGCCAAATTGTCAGCGAGTGCTGATCTCGAACCAGAACATATTATGAAAGCTGTGGTGTCATTTGATAACCGAGAGTATGTTGCTCAAGTTATTCAGCAAACGCATACAATTGATAAGAAAACACGTACCAAAATAGTTAGATTATCCGTTGAGAACCCCAAAGATTCGCTTCATGCGGGTATGTTTGTAGATGTGAGTTTCTTCATTACTCCAGCTCACAAAGAGATGATAGTGCCAGAGTCGGCTGTGATGCGAGACGCAGAGCAAAATTGGGTCGTTTTTACAGAGCAGCCAAATAAGACATTCTTGCCAATACAAGTTCAATTAGGGAAGCAATTAGGAGATGAACGCATTGTTTATGGCCTTCCTGCTGGTAGTCTCGTTGCGGTAAAAGGCGCGTTTTTTATTGCTTCAGAGTCAGCGAAAAATGGCTTTGATCCACATAATCACTAGGAGAAGTAGAATGCTAAACAATGTGATTTTGTGGGCAGTGAACAACAGACTGCTAGTACTGATAATCACTGCGCTGATGGTGATTGTCGGTGCAACAACTATCCAAAAGCTAAATTTAGATGCTTTCCCTGATGTAACTAATGTTCAAGTTGTCGTAAATACTGAAGCACCAGGTCTAGCAGCAGAAGAAGTCGAGCAGTTGATCTCGTATCCGATTGAAGCTGCTATGTACTCGTTACCTGATGTTGAAGAAGTCAGATCTATTTCGAAAACTGGGTTATCTGGTGTAACGGTAGCTTTCGAAGACGGCACAGATATTTATTTTGCGAGGCAGTTAGTTTTTGAGCGCTTACAAGAAGCGAAAGCACAGATCCCATCTGGTGTCGGCTCTCCTACAATGGGGCCAAACACATCCGGGCTTGGTCAGGTTTTTCAATATTTATTGGTTTCTGACCCCGAAGCGGGATATGACCAGATGGCTTTGAGGAGCTTAAATGACTGGTTAGTAAAGCTATTATTGATGCCTATCGATGGCGTGACAGAAGTTTTATCTTTCGGTGGTGAAGTACGTCAATACCAAGTGAACTTGAATCCAAGAAAACTCTTAGCATATCGATTACACCAAGCAGATATTCAAAGGGCATTGGCTGACAATAATATGAATGCTGGCGGATGGTATATGGATAGAGGGCAGGAGCAATTAGTCATTAGGGGAGCTGGTTGGTATGCCAGTGGCAGCGAGGGGCTAGAGCAGATTGCGCAGGTGCCGGTTAAAGTTGAAAACGGTACAGTTATAAAAATTTCTGATGTGGCGAGCATTCAATTTGGCGCAGAGATTCGTCAAGGTGCGGTCACGATGACTGCACGTGATGAAAACGAAGAAGCCTATCCTATGGGAGAGGTTGTCTCAGGCATTGTTTTAAAAAGGGTGGGTGCAAACACAAAAGCAACAATTGACGAAATACATGAACGATTGCAATACATCAAGCAGGCTTTGCCAGCAGGCGTTACTTTGGTGCCATTTTATGACCAAGCTGAATTGGTTAATCAGGCGGTGAATACGGTAATCAAAGCGTTGGGACTAGCATGTATTTTCATCACGGTAGTATTGATGTTGTTTATATTGAATGTAAGAGCAACATTGTTGGTGCTTATATCTATTCCTCTTTCAATCGGACTTGCCATGATGACCATGGTTTGGTTGGGCATTTCGGCAAATCTTATGTCTTTAGGTGGTGTTGCCATTGCAATAGGTATGCTAGTAGATAGCTCTGTAGTGATGACTGAAAACATCGTAAAGAAACTCAATCAACACGAACATAACACACCAGCTGAGCACGCCTCATTGATTAAGGTGATTATTGAAGCGGCGTACGAGGTAGCTCGGTCCATATTCTTTGCTTCGCTTATTATTTTAATTGTGTTTATGCCGCTATTTAGCTTTGAAGGCGTAGAGGCCAAAATGTTCGAACCAATGGCAACGAGCATTATGTTAGCGATTGTATTTGCATTACTTATTGCAGTCACAGTGGTGCCTGCGTTAGCAAGCATAATGTACAAAAGAGGTCTTCTCCTTAAAAACAATCGCGTCTTGAATTACTTTGAGAAGTTATATCGCACCGCTCTGCTTCGGGTAATAAACAATAAAAAAATATTGATCTTCAGCCTTACTGGGCTCTTATGTACCAGTAGCTATCTTGCGATGGAAATAGGCACTGAGTTTATACCGGAGCTTGAGGAAGGCACTATTAACTTACGGGTGACGCTAGCGTCATCAGCCAGTTTAGATACTGCTTTGGAAATTGCACCTAAATTAGAAGAAAAGCTTCTTGAATTTCCAGAAGTCACGTATGCGCTCAGTAGAATAGGCCGGGCGGAAATTGGGGGAGATCCAGAACCAGTTAACAACATCGAGATCTACATTGGTTTAAAGCCTGTTGAGCAGTGGCAAACAGCACAAAGTCGCAAACAATTACAAGCGATGATGAAGGAGCAACTCAACGTATTTCCAGGTATTTTGCTTAATTTCTCTCAACCAATTGCGACACGGGTAGATGAATTACTATCGGGAGTCAAAGCGCAACTTGCGATAAAGTTATTTGGACCTGATCTAAATATCTTAGCGTCGAAGGGAGCTGAAATTGAAAGGGTGATTCGTGAAATAAAGGGGACTACTGACGTGGCGATGGAGCAGATCACTGGCGAAGCACAGTTACTGATTACTCCCAATAGACAGGCATTATCTAGATATGGGCTGTCAGTGGCTGATGTAATGTCTTTGGTAAATAATGGGATAGGAGGCGAGAGCGGTGGACAAGTAGTTAGCGGTAATGAGCGTTATGATATCAATGTCCGAATTGAACCAAAATTTCGCAGCAGCCCTGCGCTTATAAAGGAGTTGACCTTACTTGCTCCAAATGGAGAGTGGGTCAGGCTGGGAGATGTCGCCGATGTATCAATGAGTTTAGGTGCACCACAGATCAGAAGGGATGATGTACAAAGGCGTGTTGTTATCCAGGCTAATGTAGTGGGCCAAGATATGGGTGGTGTTGTTGCTAAGATTTATGAGCAGGTAAATGCAAACGTAACGTTACCGGTGGGGTATACAGTTGTGGTGGGAGGGCAATTTGAAAGTCAACAGCGGGCACAGAAGCGCCTCTCGCTCGTCATCCCCTTGTCGATTTTACTTATTACGCTATTGCTTTTTCTTGCATTTAAATCGTTAGGGCAATCGATTTTGATATTGATTAATGTGCCGTTTGCAGTGGTGGGTGGGGTAATTGGCTTGTATTATTCAGGCATGTATCTGTCGGTGGCAAGTGCTGTAGGTTTTATAACACTATTCGGTGTGGCCATTTTAAATGGTGTTGTCATGGTCGAGAGTATCAATTCCCGCTATGATAAAAGGAATATTCAGGATGCGATACTCGATGGGGCGGCTTCACGGCTGCGCCCTGTTTTAATGACTGCGTTGACATCTGCATTAGGTCTATTACCTATGTTGATGTCTGAGGGGGTTGGTGCAGAATTGCAAAAGCCTATTGCGGTTGTGGTTGCCTGTGGTTTGATGAGCTCGACAATTCTCACCTTATTTGTATTGCCAAGCTTTTACCCATTTTTTTCAAAAAAATATAATTGATAGCTACAACCTTACTTTTTAAGATGATTAAAGCCCTAGTTTTGGGCTTTATGTTCGACTTGGGAAGGTACGTTGATGAAGAAAGAATTCAAGAGCTTCGAAGAGTTTTATCCGTTCTACCTCGAAGAGCATAGCAATAGACTCTGTAGAAGAATGCATTTTATTGGCTCTTCGCTAGTGCTGATGGTGTTATTGGCGAGTCTGATGACACAATTTTGGTGGCTATTAACACTGTTACCGTTGCTAGGTTATGGGTTTGCTTGGTTGGGGCATTTTATTTATGAACGGAATAAACCCGCTACATTTACTTATCCATTTTATAGTTTGGTGGCGGATTGGGTGATGTATAAAGATATCATCACCCGAAAATTAACGATTTAGCTTGTTACTCAGAGCTAGGCTTGACTGGCTGGTTGAGTAAATAAACTGCGCACAAGGCAAATGCCCCACCTAAAGACACGGCTAGACTGAGTTGCTCACCAAAATACCAAACAGATAGCCCCATTGCTGTTACCGGTACGATGAAGATAAATGAGCTTGATCGGTTTGCACCTAACTTTTGCGTGGCAAGGAAGAAAATACTGGTAGCAATGCTAACAACGACGATAGATAGATATAGCATATGATACCAATACGTACTTGAGTAATTAGTTATGCTGCTAAGAGGATTAAACTCATAAGCGAATATATAGCTGATTATTGTTGCCCATAAATACATAAGTGTACTAAAAGTCAAAAAGTCTGAAAATCTAGTCCCCTGCTTACTTATCAGGGTTAAAGCTGCCCAAGTAATTGATGCTAATAGGAAAAAGGCATTACCAGAAGCAAAGATCTCGCCATAGTTGAATCGCCAAACCTCAATCATTAAAAGCCCTCCAACTAGACCAAATACGAGGCCAAGAATTTGTTTGGTGGACAACGCCATACGAAACAAAAGAAAACTCAACAGGAACGTAAAGACGGGGTTTGTTGTTGTTACAAGCATACCACCTTTACCAGGAAGTCCATCTACGAGCCCCATGAAGAAAAGTTGATTATACATTGCCATAAATGCGCCAGCAGGTAGAGACCATATTATGGCTTGATAAGAGCATCGCAACGAAATGAACTTGAGCTTTTGCATGAAATACAGTGTTGGTGTCATACTGATGACAGCAAGTGCTATTCGGTAAAATACGGTAACCTGCGAAGGAGCCATATCAGCGATAATTTTACCAGATATCCAACTCGATCCCCAAACGAGCATTGCACTAATCAGTGCAATAATTATGGACGTTTCCCTTGATGAAGCTTCTGCAGTAGTTGTTGTCATTTTTTCCCTTTTTTCAGGTATTCGTTCTAACGTGAGACTTGGTTAGGTGATACCTTCTTTGTTGTTATCTCTGTGTGTTGAGCGTATAAGGTAGGTCTAAATGAATTGTACAAACTTTGTCACTTTGGTTGAAGTAAATTTTACCTGCGAAATAATTCGGCCAACTGTACAAGGTCAACAGTTAAGCTTTCAATGTGATTGATAGCAATTACACAACTTACTGTAATGGACCGTAATTGCTTTTAATCTGGATATCCCTATAGTTGCACATAGATTATTCAGAACGAGGGAATCGCAATGTCTGCAAAAGTTACTGTGACATTTATCAATAAAACGGATAAGCCAATGTTCGCTTTTTTATTGCATGAAAAGCAGATTGTTGCACTTACTCTGACTCAAATTTTTCCAGGTTCAGCATACCGATTGAAGGAAGAAGTACAGAATTTGGAAAACCTATCTGTTGGGTTTGGTCAATCTTGGTCTCATGCTGACTTGGAAATGCAATTAGAAATAAAACGTGGCATCACCGACTTTAATGTTGCATTGGATAATAGCGGCGCTATGGAAATTATTACCAACGGTGAAACAAAATTGAAAAGGAAGCGCTACTTCTATAGTGAGTCTTTTTGCTAAGAAGGAAATACCCTTTGGTATAGAAACTCGTTTTCACTCAGTATATCTATAGAAGGGTGTTCATTCAGCTGACCGAAGTGACTTATGTGTGTTACTCAAAATCAAGTCTTTAATGCACATTCTGGTATCGATTCTACCCTGTAGGGATGAGCAAACCCTTTCCTAACAACTTCTTTTTAAACTTTATAAAAGAAAAAGTAAAAAACACTTGATCCTATTTTGGATCTCCCTATAATGCGCACCCACTGACACGGCGGGATGCAACGAAAAGCGCAAACCAAAGTGAAGGTTAAAGTTAAACGGAAAGCTTAATTAAGAAAAATTAAATTTTCTAGTTGACTTTAAAAGTGAAGCGGTTAATATGGCGCTCCACTTCGCAGCAACGCTGCGGTAACTAACCAAGGGTTAGTTACATTGTTCTTTAAAAATATGAAGCAATCATCTGTGTGGGCACTCGTACAGATTGAGTTCTAACAGCTCTTGATTCAGGAGCAAAAGAATTAGAGTCTCAATTTCTTATGAGTGACTATATAGTCAATTTATACAGAATTCATTGAGCACGAAACTTCGGTTTCAAAAACTTTTAATTGAAGAGTTTGATCATGGCTCAGATTGAACGCTGGCGGCAGGCCTAACACATGC
>NZ_MAUJ01000006.1 GCF_001696455.1 Pseudoalteromonas luteoviolacea | reverse complement strand
CTCTACAAGGGGTTGCGATCCAGCTAAGCGGTCAGGATCTCTATGGTGAAGTGGTTGAGCTCAGCACGGTAACCGATGCCAAAGGGGCATTTCATTTCACGGAGCTGCGCGCTTCAAATCAAGCGGGTTATACGATCACGCAAGGGGCGACGAACTACCTTGAGGGTCAGGACTACCTAGGTGTAACGGCGGATCAATTTGGTTCTCAAAGTGAGATCCAAGTGCTGTTGAATGAGGAAGCAGTGGCAGCGCTTACGTTTACAGCGCAATTAAACTCAGGTGACAAATCAGTATCAGGCCGTGTGTTTGTAGACATCAACCAAGATGGTGATCTGAACGGTAATGACTTTGCACTGCAAGGGATTGCGATCCAGCTAAGTGGTCAGGATCTCTATGGTGAAATGGTTGAGCTCAGCACGGTAACCGATGCCAAAGGGGCATTTGATTTCACAGAGCTGCGCGCTTCAAATCAAGCGGGTTATACGATCACGCAAGGGGCGACGAACTACCTTGAGGGTCAGGACTACCTAGGTGTAAAGGCGGATCAATTTGGTTCTCAAAGTGAGATCCAAGTGCTGTTGAATGAGGAAGCAGTGGCAGCGCTTACGTTTACAGCGCAATTAAACTCAGGTGACAAATCAGTATCAGGCCGTGTGTTTGTGGACATCAACCAAGATGGCGACCTGAACGGCAATGACTTTGCTCTACAAGGGGTTGCGATCCAGCTAAGCGGTCAGGATCTCTATGGTGAAGTGGTTGAGCTCAGCACGGTAACCGATGCCAAAGGGGCATTTCATTTCACGGAGCTGCGCGCTTCAAATCAAGCGGGCTATACGATCACGCAAGGGGCAACGAACTACCTTGAAGGTCAGGATTACCTAGGTGCAACGGCGGATCAATTTGGTTCTCAAAGTGAGATCCAAGTGCTGTTGAATGAGGAAGCGGCGGCAGCGCTTACGTTTACAGCGCAATTAAATTCGGGTGACAAATCAGTGTCGGGTCGTGTGTTTGTAGACATCAACCAAGATGGCGACCTGAACGGCAATGACTTTGCACTGCAAGGGATTGCTATCCAGCTAAGTGGTCAGGATCTCTATGGTGAAGTGGTTGAGCTCAGCACGGTAACCGATGCCAAAGGGGCATTTCATTTCACAGAGCTGCGCGCTTCAAATCAAGCGGGCTATACGATCACGCAAGGGGCGACGAACTACCTTGAAGGTCAGGACTACCTAGGTGCAACGGCAGATCAATTTGGTTCTCAAAGTGAGCTCCAAGTTATTTTATCTAAAGACATGGTTAAAACAGAACTAGCTGTTTTTACCGAGCAGTTACATGCAGGGAGCGAAATCCAAGGGTTTGTTTATGCTGATAGTGATGCCAACGGCATTTGGTCTGTCGACGAAGTTGGGTTATCAGGAGTCACTATTACTCTGTCGGGTATGACTAAGTATGGCGATGATGTTCAATTAGAGACACTGACGAACGAACTAGGGGTATTTACTTTTACTAACTTGGTAGCAAGTAACGATGCTGGTTACCTAATTACTCAGCAGCAACCTGCTGGATTTAAAGATGGAGAAGAGTCTTTAAACGGTACAATTATCTCCAATAGCAATGATATGTTTACTGTCAATTTGGGTACCAATGAGCAAGTAATGGGGTATCACTTTGCCGAGTTATATCAAGGTCGTATCGCAGGTGCTGTTTTCGTTGATACCAATCACGATGGATTGATGTTGTCACATGATGAGCCGATCAATAACAGTGTGATTATTCTATCTGGGCGTAATTCAAATGGTCAGAAAATAGAACTAAGCGCAACAACAAATAGTGCGGGTCATTTCGAATTTACACAGCTCCCTAAAAGTGATGAACAAGGCTACACACTGACTCAGATACAACCAGAGTTATATGTTGACGGATATGAGTACCAAAGTGGCACTGTGATACCAGAATCAAATCAGTCTGATGAGATTTCAAACTTAGTTTTAGCACAAGGCGAGGAACTAGTCGCACAGCACTTTACCGAGGGGTTTGGTATTGCTGTCAGTGGTCGTGTATTCCTGGACCCTAATGATTCAGGCATTTACTCAGGTGTTGTGGAGAATGCGATAGTTGGCAATGAAATTATACTGACCGGTCGAGATCATCGCGGCAATTTAGTGGAGCGCAGTGTTCTAACTAATGAATTGGGGGTTTATCTATTTACTCAGTTACCACCATCTAATTCTGATGGTTATGTGGTATCTCAAAAGCAACAGCCTGACGCATACCTCGATGGACGAGAGTCAAATAGCGGGGTGGTTCTTGCAAATTCTAAAGGTTCTGACGCAATTGCTATTGGGGTTGTAAGTGAGCTTAAACAGTACGGCAATTTTGACTTTGCTGAATTACCAAAAGCATCCTTGCAGGGAACTGTTTGGGTTGACGCCGACGAAGATGGCACTTTAGAAAATGATGAAACATTGCGCGTGAGTGCTGTAGAAGTCTCGCTATCAGGTGTCACACTTGATGGTGAAATGATAGAGCGTACAGTGTTAACCAATGAACTCGGTGCTTTTGAGTTTGATGCTCTTTATCCTGGCACTTACCAAGTTCAGCAAACTCAGCCTTTAGCTTGGTTAGACGGTAAAGAGCAACTCGGTGACAGTGGCGGTACCGTTGGTGAAGATCTGTTTACAGGCATTGAAATAGCACTTGGTCAGCATGCCGCAGGTTACAACTTTGCGGAACGCGGCAGCGATTTAGCCGGTAGAGTTTATGTGGACTTAAATGATAACGGAACGCAAGACACCTATGAAATGGGTTTAAGCGCGGTCAAACTTTTGATTGAGGGCGCGGATTTAGACAATCAGCCTTTGAAACGAGAAGTCTTGACGGATGCTTATGGCCGCTATGAATTTGCTGACTTGCCTTTATCTGCAGAAAACGGTTTTACCATTACGGAGTTTCAACCAGAAAACACCCAAGATGGGCTGGATAGTGTGGGCAGTATTGGTGGTGTATTAGGTGACGATCAAATATCTCAGATCCACATTGAACGCCATGTCACCAAAGCACATTCGTATAATTTCGGTGAGCAGTTAATGGACCCTGCCAGCATATCAGGGTTGGTCTGGTTAGATAAAAATCACAATCGCGAGAAAGACGATAACAACGGTCAAAGTGGTTGGCTTGTTGAACTTCTTCCAGATCCAATGACTGGTGAAGGGAATCCACTGGATGCTGAAGCGCTTGCAACTGTTCAATCGGACGAAAATGGCGAGTACACCTTTCAAGGGCTGCCCGTAGGTACCTATGAAATTAGATTTAGGCACCCTAAAGGAGGCGTGATTTATGGGCTACCTGTTTCTGATGACCCAGATGCAAGTACGGAAAAAGGCACGATCTTAAACTTGCGAGTGAGCGCTGGCGAAAAAGTGCAAAACCAATCACTGCCAGTTGACCCTTCAGGTGTCATTTACGATTCAAAGCTTCGCCTGCCGATAACTGGCGCGAAAATAAAAATCACTGGCCCACAGGGTTTTGAACCTGAATTCCACCTTGTTGGTGGAGAGGCGAATGTTGAACAGACCACCAGCGATGACGGTTACTATCAGTTTTTACTGTTTGCACAAGCCCCAGCTGGTGTTTATGAATTGCAGGTTACTGCCCCCAATGGTTATAAACCGCAGGGCTCGGAGTTGCTTCCTGTATGTAACAACACACTGCGAGTAGGAGCTCGAGAGCTGCCAATAACAATATACGCAGAAGAAACGGTTCCAACACTCGAAACGCCAATACATGATGCTAATCAGTGTGCCGGACATTCTGATCAAGCACTGCAAGATATGCATACAACTCAGTATTATCAGCGTTTTTACATTGAGCCAAAACTGCCATCGGGCAATGTTGTTAATAACCATATTCCACTAGATGCCTTTGGAGATGATCTTGTTAGTGTCAGTAAACAAGCTCTGAAACAAGAGGTCGTGGTTGGTGAGTTAGTACCGTATCGGATTAAATTGACCAATCAATCAGAGCAAGCACTTGCACCATTGACCTTTGTTGACCAATTGCCTGCAGGCCTCAAATATGTTGCGGGCAGTGCCAAGGTAGATGGGTTGAAGCAAGAACCTGTGTTAAACGGTCGACAGTTGGGCTGGCATGGTAAATCGTTGCAGCCACAACAAACAGTGAATATAGAATTACTCGCGGTAGTGGGTAGTGGCGTAAGCGAAGGCAAGTACGTCAACCAGGCGTGGGTAGAGTTTGTTGGTGGGTTATATCAATTAGGAGCTGGCAATCGAATTTCTAATGTCGGCACAGCCGCGGTGCAAGTGGTACCTGATCCTATTTTCGATTGTAGTGACCTCACAGGCCAGGTCTTTGATGACAGCAACCGTAATGGGATACAAGATTCTGATGAACAAGGATTAGCGGCGGTACGTTTGGCAACGGCCCAAGGCCTTTGGATAACAACCGATCAATATGGCCGTTATCATTTAGCTTGTGCAGATATCCCACACTCAGTACGGGGCAGTAATTTTATCGTGAAGCTGGATGAGCGCAGTTTACCTTCTGGCTATCGTGTTATCACTGAAAATCCAAGAGTGGTACGTTTGACTCGAGGTAAATCACAGCAACTTGATTTTGCTACAAGTATTCACAGAGTGGCGAGAATTGAAGTAACCAAGCAGGTATTTAGCCACTCAGAGATTCAAGCTGCATATCAGCAACAAATACTGCAATTAATACAGGCGCTTGACCAAACTCCAACAATATTACGTGTTGCCTATCAGCTATCAGAGCAAGAGCAGTCGACAGCAGCCGAACAAAAACTTGAAATTTTAACTACTTGGCTTCAAGAGCAAGCAGCTCAGTACGCATTGCCAATTAATTTAGAAACGGAAATGATCCCATTTTATATACCAGCACTTCCTGCTAAAAAGCAGGTAGGAGTGAGCAGTGATTAACCGCTTCACTTTATCTCCTCTGACGATTTTATGTGGCCTAGCGAGTGCGACGCCGTTTGTAAGTTATGCGATGACGCCAACTCTATCAGAGGAGAGATCGAGTGTCTTAGATGCGCAGGTAAATACCGAAAAAGTACTTGTACAAAAGCACTTTGTATTTAGTGGACTGAGTGAGCCAAAAGCGAAACAAGTCACTGTGAGTCGTGAAGTAAAAGACAATAAGTCTGCTGAGTTTGTCAAAGATTCGGCAATCCGCTTTGTATCGGGTAAACATTACCTTACTGGTACTACAAAATTAGAGATGGATCGCATTGTTGGTGTATTGCGTGGCAAGCAAGACATTAGATTGCATTTTATTGGGCACGCAGATTCACAGCGCTTAAGTGCCAATGCGCGTAAGATTTATAAGACAAACCAAGGGTTGTCTGAGCATCGAGCCAAAATTGTAGCGGCATATTTCCGTGAACAGCTCGGACTGAACACTTCGAAAACGACGACTGAGGGGCGTTCTAACCTAGAGCCTATTGCCAGCAATGAGACACTTGAAGGTATGGCAAGAAACCGTCGTGTTGAGGTGATTGCGGTATATACTGAAACAAGAACGGTCTCAGAAGCACATGTTATTGCGCCACCTGTTCGTGACAATGTATGTAATCGCAAGATTACTAACAAAGGGCCGTTGAGCATCACTCTTGATGGTAAACCTTTTAGTCCAAAAGACGGTACTAACAATGCAGACTCTCAGCGTTGTGCCGATGTAAATCTCGCCGACTTTAACTTGCAGTTAAAGTATGACCCACTCAACGCGTTACCTAAACTCAACATTCAACACGCATTGACCAAGTCAGGTAACACCCTGATGTTAAACCTGAAGGGCTATAGTAACTATCACAGCTTTTTTGATTATGCTGAAGTGCAGGTTTTAGCGCCAAATAGTCAAAGGGTGTTGGCAAAAGTGGCCTTAGACGATGATTTATCTGGACGCTGGCGCCTGCCGAGTAACTTGCTGGGTATGAGTTTGAAATATCGACTAAGAGTCTATGATAAGCAGGGGCGGTTTGATGAAACGAGTCTTGTGCAAGCAGATTTTAGACCGCGATTTGCGATTGAGAAAGACAAACTGGAAGGTTATTTAATGGCTGGGTATGGGCAGTCTATGCTGGCCAAACAAAACATCAAACTAAAAGGTGGAACATTGACCTTGTATGGTCAACAGGTGCCCTTACATCATCGCGTTTATTTTTTGGGGCGAGTTGTTGCTGTAAATCGTGAGCGAAAGTTTGTCCACCAGCAAATCGTTGCAAGTGGATTTCATCGAGCTGAAGTCGCATTGTTAGATAGCCAAGGACAGGGTCACTTAATCCATCGTGATTTGGCCCTGCCACAAAGTGATTGGTTTTACGTTGCAATGGCAGATTTGACACTAGGTCAAAATAGTCATAATGGTCCAGTATCACTTTTGAATAGTGAGCATAACCGTGATGGTAACTTATTTGCTGAAGGCCGTTTAAGTGGTTATGTGACCGGGAAATGGCAAGATGAGTACCAAGTAACCGCGCGTATTGATACGCATGAACAACCACTCAATAAACTGCTCTCTGGGCTTCATGAGAAAGACCCCAAAAGTTTGTTCCGTCGTTTGGAAGAAGAGCAACATCCAACAGAGTATGGTGATGATTCTACTGTGACAGACGATGCGCCGAGTAACGGAAAAGTCTATCTGAAAGTAGAAAAGGCACAATCGCATATTTTATGGGGCAACTTTCATACTAGAATAAGCGACACTGAGCTGGCTCGAGTTGAGCGTGGTTTATATGGTCTGCAAGCTAAATATATTAGTGAGGCAGTGAATATAGACGGTGACGGTCAAACGCAGACTCAGGTTTTCGCTGCGCAAGCTAACACACTCGCTGCCTACGAATCTCATCGCTCGACGGGGGGATCGCTCTACTATCTACAACATCAAGATATTATTCAGGGCTCTGAGCAGGTAGCAATTGAAGTGCGAGATAAAGTGACAGGATTGGTGTTGGTCAGAAGACGTTTATCACCGGGGCAAGACTATGATATTGATGCGCTGCAAGGGCGAGTATTATTGAGTCGTCCTCTGTCATCCTTTGAGCAAGATGACTTACTTGTACGCACTGCCAGTTTAGACAGTAACCCCGTCTATTTGGTTGCCCAATATGAATACACACCCGGTATCGATGAGTTAGATAACCTGACCTATGGTGCAAGATTAAGCCATTGGCTCAATGATAAGCTCCAATTAGGGGCGACCTTCAGTCATCAAGAACAAGCCGTGTTCGATGATACGTTAGCAGCACTCGATGCGACATATCGTGCGAGCGACAGCGCTTACGTAAAAGTGGAATTAGCACAAACTGAAGGTATCACGGATATTCAAAGCTCTTTTAATGGTGGCATCAACTTTGAGCCACAGCAATCCGCTGAACGCGGGGTAAAGGCCAATGCGAAGCGTATTGAAAGTGCATTTGAACTTTCTGACATTGGCTTCAATGAACAGGGACGAGGGCAGTTTTATTGGCAACAAGCTGCTATGGGGTTTAATTCAACAGGCCAAGTAAGTCCTGTTGATACCGAAGCATTTGGTACTTTTTGGGAGTGGCAAATCAATGAAAGCCATGCACTAAATTTAAAAGTCGATATACAAGATGCGCAAACCCAGCAGCGCCGACAGGCTGCTGAAGTTGGCTATATCTATCAGTTAAATCGCGATTGGAAGGCGAGTGTGGGTGTTCGTCATGAAGACAAGAAACGCTCAAAAAACGCGACAGAGATTACAAATACTCCTCAGAGGGACGAAGGTGGTCGCACGGACGTTGTGATGCAAATTGACTTTAGCGGCTCCGAATATTGGCAACCTTATGCTTTTGTACAAGGCTCAGTGGAGCGCGCGCATGCGCGTGCGGCAAACAATCGAGTGGGTTTAGGTGTGGAAGCTCAAATTATTGATAAATTTGAACTTAATACAGAGCTCTCTGATGGAAACTTGGGTGAAGCAGGTAAACTGGGTGCCACTTGGCACTATCAAGACGCCAGTAATCTATATCTCGAGTATCGAGTTGATCCCGATGGAGGTGATATATTTTCCAATGGGAGGAAAAAGAACTGGGTGACAGGCTCCAGACATCGATTTAACTCGGCAACGAGTGTCTATGCTGAGCAAATCTGGCAGCAAGACACAAGACAAACAGGGCTGACGCATGCCTATGGTGTTGAGCATCGTTTTCTTGCAGGTTGGCAGGCTGGTTTTGGGTTAGAGCAAGGGAAGTTAGAGCAGGGAGAAGACCTCATTGAGCGAGACGCCACAACCTTTTCGGTTGGATTTCAGAATGAGACTTGGCAATGGCGCGGCGCTTTAGAATATAGAGAAGATGAAAATAGCACCGAAACTCGTACATCTTGGCTTACTAGACAAAATATCCAAGCCAAAATCAGTACCGATTGGCGTGCACAACTGAGGCTAGATTGGGCCCAAAGTGATAGTTCTTTAGCTGATAGTCAGTCACGAGGCGCGTTAAACAGTGATTTTACTGAGGCGCAGTTTGGCTTCGCATACAGGCCAATTGCCGCGAGCCCATGGTTCGGTCTAGCAAGCTTTACTTACCTAGAGGATTTAGCACCAGCTTCTCAACTTAGCGGAGCTGGTTTAGACAATACACCACAACAGCGCAGTAAAGTGTGGATGCTGGATGTGGATTACCAGCTTACTGAGCGCTGGAAGCTGGGGGGTAAGCTGGCGCAACGAGTCGGTGAGATCCGAATGGGTCGGGACACAGGAGAGTGGGTGAATTCAGCAGCGACCCTTCATGTGTTGCGCGCCGACTATCACATGATACACAACTGGGATGCCACCATTGAATGGCGAAATTTATCAGTGGATCTGGCACAAGATAACCGTTCTGGCGCGCTTTTGGCGATTCATCGTCATGTCGGGGAGCATATGAAGCTAGGAGTAGGCTATAACTTCACGAGCTTCTCAGATGATTTGACGGATTTAGACTATGACTCTAAAGGTTGGTTTTTGAACTTGGTTGGCAAGTTTTAAGTGCAGCGGGAAAGGACCTCCTCTGAGCTCTGGGTGACAAAATTCAGTGTTACCTGCTGCCTTTTATAAGCTTTTAATCTTAAAAATGGCGCTTTATGGGGTTAGGTCATTATGCTGTTTTGCGTTAGAATAAAGCTATAACTCCTTTACACAGATAATGCATGCCAAAGCAGGATCCCTATCTCTCAAGAGAACAAGAAAAATACGACAATCCGGTACCTAGCCGTGAGTACATACTAGAACACATCAAAGCCAGCACCAAAAAGACCAGCTTTAGTCAGTTGTGTCAGGCACTTAATGTGTTTGATGAAGAGCGGCAGGTGGCCTTCAAAAGGCGATTACGTGCGATGGAGCGTGATGGTCAATTGCACTTTAATAAGTTTAAGTGCTATGTCATTCCTTGTGATGACGGTCTTGTCAAAGGCAAAGTGATTGGACACCGTGATGGCTTTGGCTTTTTAGAAGTGGAAGGTGAGAAAAAAGATTGGTTCATCACACGCCATCAAATGGACAAAGTACTTCATGGCGATCTAGTGCTTGCTAAAGCGGCGAGTCGCGGCTCTGGCGGCAAGGTTGAGGCACGCATTGTTAGAGTTTTAGAAGGTGAACGTGCCCCGATAATTGGGCGCTACTTTGTCGAGCATGGCATGGCGGTTGTGGTACCTGAAGACCCGCGTATATCTCAAGATATCGTTATATTGCCGGGCAGTGAAAAGGGTGCGCGTCATAATCAAATGGTTCAAGTTCAAATTACCCAGCGTCCAAGCAAACAAATGAATGCGGTGGGTAAAGTCACGGATGTGATTGGCGACCATATGGCGCCAGGCATGGAAATCGAGGTGGCGCTGAGAAACCATGATATTCCCCATATCTGGCCACAAGCTGTAGAAGAGCAAGTCAGTAAACACGGAGAACACGTGTGTGAGCGTGATAAACAGGGGCGTATTGATCTACGAAACCTGCCGCTACTGACGATTGATGGTGAAGATGCCCGTGATTTTGATGATGCGGTTTACTGTGAGCGAAAACGCGCTGGGGGTTGGCGTCTGTGGGTTGCGATTGCGGATGTATCTCACTATGTGGAGAAAAATAGCCCACTTGATCAAGAAGCAATTGAGCGTGGCAACTCAGTGTACTTTCCTGAGCAAGTGGTCCCTATGTTACCTAAAGTCCTTTCAAATGGGCTGTGCTCATTAAATCCAAAGGTAGATAGACTCTGTATGGTGGCAGAGATGACGGTATCTGAGGCAGGTCGTTTATCTGGTTATCGCTTTTACGAAGCCGTCATGAATTCACATGCACGGATGACTTACACCAAAGTGCATCAGATTTTGCAAGGCGACGAAAAGCTTCGCAGCGAATACGCTGAAGTGGTACCGCATCTGAGCGAGTTACACAATATGTACATGGCACTGAAATCAGCCCGTCAAGTACGTGGAGCCATTGAGTTTGAAACGCTGGAAACGCGATTTGTCTTCAATGCGTATCGTAAAATAGAGTCTATCGTCCCTGTGGTGCGCAATGATGCGCATAAGCTGATCGAAGAATGTATGATTTTAGCCAATGTGTCAGCAGCAAGGTTGTTAGAAAAACATGAAGCAAGCAGCTTGTATCGTGTTCATGATGAACCAGATCCTGAAAAACTGAGCCACTTCAGACAGTTTTTACAAGATCTAGGAATTGAGAGCATAATCGGTCATGAGCCGACTCCACTGGAACTTACCGAAGCATTAAATGCATTGGGCGAACGTCCAGAAACCGAGCTGATCCAAACCATGTTATTACGCTCAATGAAGCAGGCGGTCTATCAACCAGATAATATTGGCCACTATGGATTGGCATTAAAAGCGTATGCTCACTTTACCTCACCAATTAGACGTTACCCAGATCTAGTGGTACATCGTGCAATTAAGGGGATTTTGGCCGAACAAGGGCAGCAAGTTTCTGGTGCGTATGTCTATTCTGACGATGAAGCCGATCAATTGGGTGAACAATGCTCTATGACAGAACGTCGTGCCGATGATGCTACCCGTGAAGTCGCAGATTGGCTTAAATGCGAGTTTATGCAAGATCATGTCGGTAATGAATTCTCTGGTGTGATTTCATCGGTGACTAATTTTGGGCTATTTGTTCGTCTAGATGAATTGCAGATTGATGGTCTGATCCATGTCAGTAATTTAGGTCATGAGTACTTCCATTTTGATGGCGCAAAACATTGCTTGGTGGGTGAGCACAGTAAAACGGTCTACCGTCTGGGGGATAAGCTCAGTGTTGTGGTGGCGTCGGTGAGTTTGGATGAAAGACGTATTAACTTGGCTTTAGCAGACGAAGCAGAGCCAGATCGATATGCACGTAGACGTAAAAAACATAAATCGGAAAAAGCCGCCAGTAGCAGCGTACGAGCTCAGTTAAAGGCGGGAAAGATACCGAATGAGAAGCCCGCAAAATCGGAAGAAAAAGCGGACAAAGACAGTAAAAAAGCGAAAAAGCGTAAAAAGACCACACCAAAAGGTGTGTTGAAAAAGAGTAAAAAAGCGAGCGCCTCAGGTACGAAAAAAGTGACGAAAAAGAGTGTAGGTAAAAAGTCTACTAAAGCGAAACGACCTGGGAAAAACGCCCGTAAGCGACAAAAGAACAGTGCTGGAGCATAATTTTGAGTAATGAATTAATTTTTGGTTTTCATTCTATCGAAGCTATTTTGGCAAAAGAGCCAGAGCGATTTTTAGAGATCTACGCCCTTAAAGGACGAGATGACAAGCGCTTAAGTGCGGTCG
The DNA here is from genome assembly GCF_001696455.1 of Pseudoalteromonas luteoviolacea. GTDB lineage: Bacteria > Pseudomonadota > Gammaproteobacteria > Enterobacterales > Alteromonadaceae > Pseudoalteromonas > Pseudoalteromonas luteoviolacea_C. Next base: position 303,638 of record NZ_MAUJ01000006.1, on the reverse strand, counting down.
TCAACGAGGCTCGTAAGTTTGGTATTTCTGTACAATTTATGCAGAGAAAAGCGCTCGACAATAAGGCTAAAGGTGAACAGCATCAAGGAATTATTGCCAATGTTAAAGCTCCAAAAGCGCTCAATGAGAATGATTTAAAGGCCATTATTGACGCAAACAATGCGCCATTTTTCTTAGTGTTAGATGGTGTAACTGACCCGCATAATTTGGGTGCATGCTTACGCAGTGCAGATGCTGCAGGTGTACATGCTGTGATTGTACCTAAGGACAAGTCAGCCAAGCTTAATGGCACAGCGCGTAAAGTTGCGTGTGGTGCAGCAGAGACAGTGCCGCTTATTCAAGTAACTAATCTAGCGAGAACGCTACGTGAAATCAAAGACGCAGGTGTTTGGGTTGTCGGTACTGCTGGTGAGACCGACAATGAGATCTTTACGTCTGATTTGAAAGGGCCAGTTGCTATTGTTATGGGTGCTGAAGGAGATGGAATGCGCAGGTTAACCCGGGAGCATTGTGATTTATTGGTGAAAATCCCAATGGTTGGCACGGTATCTAGCTTGAATGTATCAGTGGCAACAGGTGTTTGTTTATTTGAAGTGTTACGTCAACGTAGCCTATAAACGCTTAGCACTACAGACTCTAGCTAAGTAAGAGAGTCTGTAGTGCATTCAGTGAATTGACTTGATAAGTCGGTTTTATATCTTCCGGACACACTTGTCCTTCGTGCTGTAACCAGCAACTATCTATACCAAACCGATTAGCGCCTAAAATATCGCTTTTTGGCGTGTCACCGACCATTAGTACCTGATTTTTATTTGGGTTACCTAGTAGCTCAAAAGTATGCTCAAATACTTGCGGGTCTGGTTTAGCCACGCCGACTTGTTCTGAGATCACCACTTGATCAAAGAAATGACTAAAGCCTGTCTTGTTCAATCGTTTTTGTTGCAGCGCACTAAAACCATTCGTAATGATGCTCATGGAAGTATTTGGATTTAATGCTTTTAACAGAGACTCAGCACCCGGAAGTGGTGTGCAGATCTGCGCCATTGAATTTAAAAAGCCGAGATTGAGGATTTCAGGTGAAACTGAGAGTCTATTCCCCCAATCGGTAAAACGTGTTACCTGTAAAGTCTGCGCGTCAATTTTCCCCTCTTGATACTGAAGCCATAGAGGCGCATTTACTTTCTGGTATTCATCGAAATCCACGCGGCTAAATTCAACGTCATATTCAGCAAAGAGTGTTTTAAGGCCCATGTAAGCGTCGAAATGAAAGAGTGTTTCATCTGCATCAAATAAAATGTGTGTGTATTTCATGATTTATATAATTCTTGATGTATAAAAGGGGCCATTGCAAGTGTCAGTGCCTGCGTATATGAACTTTCTCGCGTTGCTAAATTATTGGTTAATAAACCAATAGCTCCGCCTTTCTGTTTAATGTTGGTGGTGTTAAAGACTCGGTCCATGACATGGCCTAACTCTTCACCTTGCTCAAGTGCATCATAGATCGTATTTGGCAGTGGAAGATTGCAACTGCGTCCTACTATAGACTGTTGATGGTTCGCAATGACGACGAATGCAAATGTGGCAGCACCATAATCAAATCTAGCAGCCCCTCCCTCCATGGCGCAGTAATAGTCTGCGCTGTGGTTGGCTTTGAGATACATCACTCGATTTTCAGCCCCTGCCAGTGTATCAGCTTCGCCTAAGGGCTGATCTGCCACGCCACTTGGTGCGTGCAATCCCTCACACTGTATTTCGTTATCAGGGAAATAACGTTGAAATATGGTTTTAGCAGCGTTTATTTTTACTGGGTTTTTTGAACCTACAAGCACCTTAATCATAGCGTCTTCTTATTTTTTCATTTAGTCGCTAGTGTACTGGCCTCAGTAATGATCACGCAAATTAAATTGGCAAATCGGTGGGGGCTAAATTCTCATAGGCGCGCTTTTTAATAAGCAAATCTTTTATTAGCGGTGTTAATACTAACTCCATTGCTAAGCCCATTTTTCCACCTGGAACCACAAGAGTATTAACCCTAGACATAAAGCTCCCTTCAATCATTTGCAAATAATAAGGAAAATCCACATCATCGATGCCTCTAAAGCGAATTACTACGAAGCTTTCATCCAATGATGGAATGTCTTTAGCGCTAAACGGGTTTGAAGTATCAACGGTTGGCACTCGCTGAAAATTGATATGGGTGCGAGAAAACTGTGGGGTAATATGATTGATGTAATCATCCATACTCCGGACGATAGATGTCATCACTGCTTCTCTTGAGTGTCCTCTTTCATGAGTATCGCGGATCAATTTTTGAATCCACTCTAAGTTGATGATGGGCACCATGCCAATTAGCAGATCAACATGCTTGGCAACATTATGCGCTTCTGACACAACACCACCATGTAAGCCCTCATAGAAAAGCATGTCTGTGTTTTGCTCTAGATCTTGAAACGGTGTGAAGGTTCCTGGTAATTGGTTATAAGGAACAGCATCGTCAAAAGTATGTAAGTACTTACGTATGCGTCCATTTCCAGTTTGCCCATAACTTGAGAATAACTCTTCTAAGGCCTCAAAATCATTGGCTTGCTGCCCAAAATAGCTCAGGTGTTTGCCTTCTTGCAGCGCTTCTCGTTTTAACTTGTCCATTTCTGGGCGGGTATAACGATGAAAGCTATCCCCTTCTACAAACGCGGCTTTTGCATCAAGGCTTCGAAATATGTGTTTTATCGCATTAGTTGTGGTGGTTGTGCCCGCGCCAGAACTTCCTGTAATCGCTATTATTGGGTGTTGTTGTGACATCGAAACCTCAAAATTTATCAAAAATGGTTGTACTTTAGGTAGTTACATACATTCTCTAAATACACATCCGGATGCATGAGAGAAGTGTGGACCTCAATTACCACACTGCCATCGTATTTTGATGTTACTGGAAGAGGAGAAATTCGCAAGCGCTTTGCAACGGCTCTTTATTTGCATTGGCGAAAGATAATCACAATTTATTGGAATTATTATTTGGCCTATGTAAGATCAAAAATAAAAAGGACGCTCCAATGATAAAAAATGTTCTCAAAGCGCTGAGCGCTTTTTGTTTTATGACTGTGCTAGGTGTACACGCATCAATGCCAAAGAGCCAAATTTGGATAGCTAAGGAATCTAAAGCTGGGTTTGTTGTAAAGCCTATAACGGGCTCAGATGCTTATCATAATCAACCATTGCTTACCCGCCAAGGGTTGTTTTATACCAAAGAGTTGAAATCTGAATCTGGGGCACAGACCGATCTATTCTTTTATAACTTTGCAAATGACAAGCACTCTAATATAACGAACACACCCGTATCAGAATATTCACCTACAATTTACCCTCACGATGATGGGGTCTCTGCAATTGTGGTTGAGCCGTCGGGGGAACAGAAGCTCTGGTTTTATCCAAATGATAAAAGTGTTCAACCCTCACGTATTTTCGACCACATTGAACCCGTTGGTTACCACGTCTGGGGGAAAAATAGAGATGTGATGATGTTTATTCTTGGCACGCCCCATACTCTTCAGTTTACAGATATAAATGGACACCTGCCTAAACTCATTGCAAAAGATATTGGTCGAAGTCTTGCGTACAACCGCACAGCTGACGTTTATAGTTTTACTTATACAGAAAACAATACGCATTGGTTTGCAACCTATTCAGAGCAATTACAATCGGTAAAGAAACACTTCGTCTTACCATCAAAAGTTAGGGATTATACTTGGCTTGACGATGAAACCATCGCTTATGCTGTCGGAAATCGAGTCTTTACGCGAAATTTTTCCGCCCCAAAAAATGTCGTTTTATGGAAAGATCTTAAAGACTATTGTTCAGCAAATATCACGCGATTAAGTTATAATTACAAAGCTCTGGCTTTTGTTTGTAGCGAGTGATAGTTTACGTAGCCTTTAGAGAAGCTAGTTAAATAGTAGTTAACTTAAATTATTGATATAGGTAATAAAATATGGTTGTTTTGGTAACTGGCGGTGCAGGTTATATTGGGTCACACACCGTTGTTGAGCTTTTAATGCAAGGGGATGAAGTCATCATTATTGATAACTTGGCTAACTCTTCGCAAGCTGCATTAGAAAGAGTGTCCAAGATAACGGGGAAACAAGTAACGTTTTACCAAGGAGATATTCTAGACAGAGAATTTGTTGATTCTGTCTTTGCAAAACATCCTATCGAGCAAGTTATTCACTTTGCAGGATTGAAAGCGGTCGGAGAGTCAGTTATTAAGCCGATTGCGTACTATCAAAACAATGTGCAAGGGACGCTTACGCTATTGGATGCAATGCGTGCTGCAAACGTTTTTAAAATTGTATTTAGCTCATCAGCAACTGTTTATGGTGATCCTGCTAGTTTACCTATTCGAGAAGACTTTCCTACTGGCGCAACAACAAACCCTTATGGCACCTCTAAATTGATGGTGGAGTTGATTCTGAAGGATTTAGCGCAATCTGATCCCCGTTGGTCCATCGCGATATTACGTTATTTTAATCCTGTAGGCGCACATATTTCAGGGTTGATTGGAGAGGATCCCAATGGTATCCCAAATAACTTATTGCCTTATATTACGCAAGTTGCTGTGGGTAAATTGGCGAGCTTAGGTGTGTTTGGCAATGACTATAATACACCCGACGGTACTGGTGTGCGTGATTATATTCATGTTGTGGATTTGGCACTAGGACATTTGAAAGCGATGGTAAAAATAGCTAAGGATGAGGGTGTACACATTTATAACTTAGGCACAGGCAATGGGTACTCCGTATTGGAGATGGTCAAGGCCTTTGAAGAAGCCTCAAAAACCCCTGTGCCATTTCAGATTAAACCTCGAAGAGAAGGGGATATTGCAGCTTGTTATGCGGACCCTGAAAAAGCCCAACAAGAGCTAGGTTGGAAAGCGGTAAGAGGTATTAATGAAATGATGGCTGACTCTTGGAATTGGCAGAAAAACAATCCGCAGGGCTATGAAGAGGTATAGCGTGTGAAGTCTTAATTTGGGGCACAGCCAACTCGGGGCGCTGGTGGAATTACATCACTATCGAGGAGGCTGTGATACTATTTCAGCATTTATAATGCTTGAAGTGGTGCATGCCTTTTGTTGCAAAAGATTTATTTATAAGCGGTGTAAATCGTGAGTTCTTCTTGCCAATAATTATTCATTATTATATTAAATCACAATAATACCCCTTCCTACTTTTCAGTTATTCACTTATCATGATTCTGTCTATTTCAAATACAATCTGGATTGTACTCTGTGGTAATGTAAGTTAACATTGGTGCAACAATTTTTGCTATAGACTATTAAAAAATTCATAAGGATAGGTTATATGTTATTGAAAAAAACTAAGTTTATGCAAATATTTGGAAGTCGTAACACCTCAATAATTGGAAACATGGTTTCCTCTGTGGGTGTAGAAAATCAAAAACGCAATGATCAAAAAAAGAACTTCCGTGGTCTTTCGAATTGTCAAATAATGATGGTTGAAGGGGGGATTGCTATTGGTGGAGGAGCAGAGCCTCCTATGGCCATCCAATGCCAAAAATAAACTTATAAAGCATTTAAAACTAGATCGCGCTGAAGGAACAACATGAATGAATTGTTAATAGTAATGAACTGGGGAGTTATAGGCCTGGAGGTATTTGTATTTGCCTTCTTGGTCGCTAAGTTCTGGACTTTGAAATTTAATTTGTTTTTTGGGGGGAAAGATAGCCTTAAAACAATTGATGACCACGAACTTCATTCATGTTTTTTAACCGCTCTTTGTGTACTGAGCTGGCACTTTATTAGTGCAGGTTTAACAGAAATGTTATTGTCTCTTGAGCTAGAGAAAATGAAATTGAGGCGGCTGTTTTACTGCGTTCAAATTGCAAACTGTGCTGCATTTGCCGTGGTTCTTTATTTGTTGCATAGCATTCGTCACTGCTCCTTTTCAAGAACGGCAATATATAGCATGTACATTACGGTGACCTTAATGACGGTTTGTTTAATCCAAATGGTTGCAAGGGGCTATTTTGACTATAACGGATTGCAGCCTTTATATGGCGCTATAGCGGTAGTATGTAACTTACTCGTATTAATCGTTGTTGCTAAGTATCCACTGAGTCAAGTCGTGAGCTTTAAAAAAAGTGATAAAACTTAGAAATATTAAATGTATAGCACTTATGTGTACGCGCTCTTGAAGGGAACACACCTTGTTAAGGTCTATACCTTAAAAGCGTCTGAACTGACATTGTAAGTCAATCACCATACTACGACGCTTTATAAGAAACTGATATAAAAGCTTTGCTTCTCATGCCTCGTTTCGAACCAGCAAATTAGTTCTGCTTTATCTTACGGCGCCTTCCCCCTATTTCCACTCCCTTACTTTGAGTCTTTTACTGAACGTTTAGCTTTCCTTGTGTATAATCTTGCTATTAATTTTTGCACGAACATGATTGGTATCGCGAATCTTTCCGTTTGCGGTTTTAGCTTTTGTATAGCGTTAAAAGTAATTACTTTTAGGGTTCCTGATTCAATACTTGTCCAATTCGTTTGGTACCTGTATAGAGGCGCTATATCGAAAAAGCTGCAAAATAAGTGAAGTTATGGCGAAATAATGAGTGCAGAAAACACAGATAAATCAGGCGCTAGCCTACTAAAAACAGGCGGTTCGGCGTTGCGTCGCTTCTCCGTTGCACCGATGCTAGATTGGACGTACTTCTAGTAAAATAGGGGTTTTCAAGTCATTGAGGGTGACTAAATAAGTTGGGGGTGACCGAAGACTTATTGCCCGCTAGAAATTACAATTTATATTATTCAATTACTCACTATAATCATACCTAGTTACAGCTTCAAACCCTTACCAACATAAATTATTATTAGTGTGCTCGTTTCAAAAAGTTAGCGAAATTTCATGTTATTGTACTAATAGATGTTTTGAGTTAACATGGCTGCAACAATATTTGTAATGAGCTATAAAATTATTCATTTAAGGTATTTGCTCTATGAAATTACAGATTAAAAAGAAAAGCTTAAAAGAACTATCTGACAAGCAATTGTTGAAAGTTGCAGGTGGGGTTACTGGAAATTCAGATACAAACCAACCACCGATGGCCATGAGGGCTGCAATAGTCGATAAAAGATATTTAATGACAAAATCAGTTTAATTTTTGTGGGAAGGACCCAAAATAAGCATGAGTGAGTTTCTATCTGGTTTAGGCTGGCTAATTAGATTCCTTGAAGTACTTATAATTTGCTTCTTAGTTATCAAGTTTTGGCAACATAAGTTTAGTTTGTTTTTTGGTGGTAAATCTAGTTTACAGACCATAGAGGATCATGAGCTTCATTCATGCTTTTTAACTGCGTTATGCGCATTAGTGTTTCATTTTATTGGTGTTGAAGTTAGTAAATACATATTGTCTTTACCACTGGATAAAATGCCCTTGCGACGTACTTTTTACTTTTCAAACCTATTAGTTGTTGCTGCTTGTATTACAACTCTTTATGTTCTTCACTCTATCCGAGAGTGTTCGTATTCTAATACTGCTAAGAGAATTGGCTATCTGGCGATAGTCACTGCAACACTGCAAATGACACAACTTATCGCTAGAGGTTATCTTGATTACAATGGTTTATACCAATTCTATAACGTATTTGGAGCCTTGATTAATGTTACAACACTTGCCGTTATTGCTGCTTACCCCATAAAAATAATTAAAAACTATAAAATGGAAGGAAGTAAGGAAGTAGAATGATAATTGTCCTATCTGTTATTTTATGTGTATAGATCTTTGGACTCGCAATTGTTTTTGTTGCGAAAAGTCATTCAAATAATGAATTCGAAAAAAATGTTTCCACACGTATCAGGTACGCCCTAGAGCTTGATAATGAAGAAAGTGAAGATACTGAGCATGGTAAAGCTGTTTGCCTTGTTATGGAGCCTGGTGAAGCCCTTGAAGATGAAAAGTAGAGATATCGCAATCGCTAAGCATTTGGATGACATATCTTTTTGTTCTACCTGTTTTGCTCCAAAGTTCATGATCTTCAACATATAGATTCAACAGCGTGAAAGGGTGACGGTTTTTTGTTTTTCGGTCACCCTTCCTTCTTGGACAAGTAATACTCGTTTGCGCCCCCACCTTTCCGCCAGCGCTTTTTGCGTGAACGTTTTACTTTCGTTGTGTATAATTGTGCCGTTAGCTTTTTCGCGGACAATGCATTTATAACGTAGTTCGCCGGAGGCTATTTTACGTTTTTCGATATTGAAACCAGCCATAAAAATTCCTTCTGGTAATTGATTTTGTCCTACCCCGTGAGGGTGATTTAAGGGTGACTGTATATCGAAAATGAGGCTAATTCAAGGCGATTCGCAGCAATTGAGGTACAATGAAAAATATAGATAAATCAGGCGTTAGCCCAGTAAATACAAGCGATTCAGCGTTTCGCCGCTTCTCCGTTGCACCCATGTTGGATTGGACAGATAGACATTGCAGAACATTTCACCGCAAATTAAGTCAGCACGCTGTCTTGTATACAGAAATGATCACCACAGGGGCAATCATCTATGGTAAAGGTGACTATTTAGCTTTTGGTGCGCATGAAATGCCTGTTGCGTTACAGCTTGGCGGGTCAGATCCTACAGCTTTGGCTGAATGTGCTAAACGAGCGCAGCAGTATGGGTATAACGAAATTAATCTGAATGTGGGGTGTCCATCAGATCGTGTCCAAAATGGCCGTTTTGGTGCTTGCCTTATGGCTGAGCCCAAGTTGGTTGCTGATTGTGTTGCCGCAATGAAAGCCGAGGTGAGTGTGCCTGTTACGGTCAAAACCAGAATTGGTATCGATGAGCAAGACTCATATGAATTTTTGACCGATTTAATTGAAGCTTCACATGCGATAGGTTGCGATGATTTCATTATTCATGCCCGAAAAGCGTGGCTACAAGGCTTGAGCCCAAAAGAAAACCGCGAGATCCCACCGCTTGATTACCCTCGTGTGTACAAGTTAAAACAAGATTATCCACATCTGCATATTAGCATTAATGGTGGTGTTAAAACATTAGAAGAATGTGCGCACCATTTATCGCATATTGACGGCGTTATGATTGGGCGAGAAGCGTATAGCAATCCGTTTCTGCTTTCTCAAGTGGATGAAAAGTTGTATGGCGCTCAACCGTTTAATCTTACTAGGCATGAAGTTGTGCGAAGTATGTACGATTACTTTGAGCAGGAAATGAGCCGAGGCGCAAACTTCTGGCACATCGCGCGACATATGTTAGGTATATTCCAAAACCAGCCAGGTGCGAGGGGGTTCAGGCGCCATCTTTCCGAGAATGGACATAAAAAAGACGCTGATATTCGTGTCATGGAAAAGGCACTCACTTTTGTACCCGAAAGTATATAACTGGCGTTTTAAAATAAACTAATTTTTAGCCATTTTTACTAAAATTTTGTTATTTCTAATTTAAATTGTGCAGCTTAAATGCTTTAACAAATTGAAATTTATAAACTTTTAATTTTGGCACAATGATTGGAACTGTAAAGCCATTATATGTCTTAAAGGAACATGTTATGGCTTTAATTAATCGTATCGAAGATTTTGTAAAATCAGAATTTAATGCACTTTTGGACAAATCAGAATGTCCGAGTGTAGACCACCAAACATCATATCGTGAGCTAGAAGCAGCATTGGCTTCGTGTAGAGAACTAGCGGCAAAGTTAATTTGTGAGAGAAAAGTGCTGCAGCGTCGCATTGATTGCGATACGGATGCAATACAAGATTGGTATGAAAAAGCGCAGTACGCTGTCGAAAAACAAAGAGATGATCTCGCCAGAGCTGCACTAGAAGAAAAGCATAAATGTGAGCAATCAATTGAGCAGTGTCATCTGGACTTAAATGAGCTATCTACAGCGCTAGAAAAAGTTGAAAGTGATATCTCAACTCTCCAACAAAAAATACGCAGTGTGACAAGTCAAAAGGATCAGCCAGTTAGGGAAGGTGCTTTGATGGCAAGATTAAAAGTAAAGGAGATACTCAATAATCCTTCAGTGCAGGACCTGTGTACTCAATTTGAAATGCTTGAGCGCAAACTATTCAGAGCTGAATCAAAATCGGATTGCTTTGAGTTTGGTGCTGACTCACAACGCAATAAAACGCAACAAGCATTTAATGAGCTGCTCAAAAATGAAAAGGTTGAATCAATGTTGAAGTCGCTAAAAGGAAACTTGTCTTCGACGCCATCACAAAAATCAACAGCCAATTAGGGGGTCATATGAACTCAGAGTTATATCAGTCTCACGATAAAAGTGCACCACAGAAAAAGCTGGCCGGTGTCTGTATTAAGCTGGCTAAGCGATTTGATTTACCTGTGTGGCTTGTGCGGGTTTTAGTTATCTTACTTGCATTGAAGTTTACATGGGCTTGTGTTGTCGGCTATGGGCTAGCCTGGCTATGCATGTCTGACGATAGATAGGGGGAGTTATGAAAGCGGCAGTTGCTATTGTATTTTTGTTGTTGGCTTTATCGGCAATGTCTTGGTTGTCGGCTCCAGTTGCGTTTTTAAGCATGCCCGACTTTGTCTATGATCTGACTTGGGTTGGTATGGAAATAGGCGGATTTTTAGCCTTGATACTCGTGTTTTTTGCTATCGTTGCGCTACTCAGTATAGGAATGCTGGGTGTGGGGTTAGTGGTGCTCATTGGGCTAGTGTTAGCACTTCTGTTTGGTTCTGTCATTATTGCATTGCCGCTTTGTTTGTTAATTTTATTTGCTTGGTTGATAAGCGATGAATGGTCTTTATGTTAGAAATTGGCCAATGAAATGAAGTGAGGAAATACGTATTTTGCTGTGAATTCAGTGCGTAACAACGGTATACTTAACCTATCCAATACTGGTTTAGTCAGAATTATAGGAATCCTATCATGCTTAGAACTGTTGCACTCATTTCGCTTCTTTCATTCTCTAATTATGGCATTGCACACAACCATCAACATGATGGTCATCAGCACGGCTCACACCATCACGCAGAGCATAATTCAGCAAGCCTTCAGGTTTCGAACGCAAAAATCCGAGCATTCTTACCTGCCGCGAAATCCACAGCAGGCTACATGACACTGGATAACAAAACGAAAAAGCCTATTACGATTGTGCGAGCGCAAATAGAGGGGTTAGGTCGTGTTGAAATTCATGAACATATACATAGTAACGGTATGATGAAAATGCAGCCGGTGAAAAACTTAGTTGTCCCTGCAAATGGACAGGTGGAGTTCAAACCAGGTGGTTATCATTTGATGGCATTTGAGCCAAAAGTAAAGTTAAAAGTAGGCGAAACTCGCAATCTCACACTATATTTTTCAGATGGTGAGAAAGTTGAAAATAAAATAAAAGTAGTTTCTTTAAAAGATGCATTTTCTTCTTCGTCACACCATGATCATCATTAGGAGCTAGGATGAACGAACATAAAGGCAGGATATTCGCCGCACTGGCAGGGGTGTTACTCTTGGGGTACATACTTGCGGTTTATTGGAGCTTTGAGCCTGAACAGTTTGACGTTGTTGAACGAGCGAAATCACAAGCTCAAGAGCAAAATGCAAAGTTAGTGACGGGTTATGTGACAACCAACACTTTAATTGAGGTGATGCAAACTTTGCTAGATAAACCTGGTGGGTATCTATCCAATGATGTATTACCACCGAGTGTACTCATGGACAACATGCCTGCTTGGGAGTTCGGGGTTTTAGAAATGTCCCGCGACTTGGCTTTGTCGATGAGAAAAGATTTTAGTCGCTCTCAGTCGCAATCTACTGAGCATCCGAGTTTAAAAAAAGCACAACCAAAATTTAATATCAGCTCCACGGCTTGGATTTTGCCAAGTGCCGAAGGAGAGTATCAAGTTGGTATTGACTACCTGAGAGAGTATCAGGCTCAGATTGCTAGCCAAGCTGAAATAGGCAGCCAATTTTATGCCAGAGCAGACAATTTAAGAGGTTGGTTAAAAGAAGCTGAAAAACGTCTTGGTAGTTTAAGCCAGCGTTTAAGCGCCAGTGTTGGACAAGAGCGCATAAACACAGATCTTGCTGGCGATACGGCAGCGATGCAAGCTACTTCGGGTAAGGCACAATCGGTGGTTAAGACGTCTTGGTGGCAAATTGATAATGTGTTTTATGAATCTCGAGGTGCAACTTGGGCACTTATACACTTTTTGAAGGCTGTGGAGCATGACTTTTCTGACGTCTTAGAAAAGAAGAATGCTAAAATTAGTTTGCAGCAAATCATTCGAGAGCTCGAAGCGACTCAGGAAACAGTTTGGAGCCCGATGATTTTAAATGGTAGTGGATTTGGTTTTGTTGCTAATCACTCTTTGGTGATGGCGAATTATATCTCAAGAGCGAATGCTGCTCTTATAGAACTCAGTGAACTTTTAGCGCAAGGATAAAAAAATGAAAAAGTATTGTTTAGCGGCAGCGTTGTCTTTGGCTTGCCTTACACCTGCAGCACATGCTGATACTTTGTTAGGTTTGTATTTGGGAGCCGAAGGCTGGCAAAGTGAACCCGAAGGTAGCTTTGCAGAAAAAGGCAACCTGCAGGAGTTTAACTTTGAAGATGAAACATATACGAGTCTATATGCATCATTGGAACACCCCGTTCCTCTAGTGCCAAATGTTAAGTTAAAGTACACTGAATTGGAATTGACCGGTAATACGACACTGTCGGATACCTTTGAATTTGGTGGCAGTAACTTCACAGTAGGTACAACAGCAAATACGGTTGCTGACCTTACGCACATTGATTACATCTTGTATTATGAGTTATTCGATAATGATTTAGTGTCATTTGATTTTGGTATAAATGCTAAGCAGTTTGATGCTGATGTTACTGTAACCGGTGAAGTTAACGGTACTCAAACAACTGAAACAGTTGATTTTTCTGGATTTGTACCGCTTGGATATTTACGTGCAGAAGTAGGGCTGCCTTTGACTGGCCTGAGCGTTTTTGCAGAAGGGAGTTTACTTGCTATTGACGATAGCAAAATCCAAGATTATCAAGTTGGTATCGCTTGGGAATTTATTGATAACTTAGCAGTAGACGTGGCTATTAGAGCGGGTTATCGCTCACTTGTATTAGAGCTTGATGACATCGATGACTTTGATACAGATATTGATGCTTCAGGACCATTTGCAGGGCTTCAGGTGCATTTTTAAGCACATTTAGGCACTGGAAGTGAACCCACTATCGATCTCAACTTCTGAAAGCGAAGTATGAGATCGATTCTCTAGCATTATTCCCAAGCTAAATTAAATTCCTCTTCGAGCGTTTTGCTCAACAATTGTTTGTAGGCTTTATTTAAAGGCGTATTAATCAGTTTTTTTAACTCGTCACCAGTTTGGGTTAGTTTATAGTAGCTAAGTACGAGATCATTACTTTTTGCTTCAAAATTTACACGTTTATTTTGGTAAACTAGCGTTAAAGACTGCCCTTTTTGCAAACTAGCTGATTCAATCTCTTGCCGATACATTAAGTTTATATCCATTAATGTTAGGATTTGAGGGAAGCTCAAACCTGCCTGTGACAAGTTCATGGTTTCGGTACTGCCCTTACGCAACAAGTCTAATATAGAGGGCTTTTTATAGTATCCGAGAATAATTAAATAGCTGTCTTCTTTTTCTAAGTATCCGCATAAAGAAGCGCATTTTTGTAATGCTTCAGCTTCCCTTTGCGTCATTAGTTTTAATGTTTGTAAGCATTTGATTGAAAATGTCCCTGGTGCAATGGACTCACCCACAAGTATTTTTGCCCAAAGCTTTTGCATTGTTTGGTTTGCGATGTCTTCTGCAAGGGTAATAAAGTGCTCCAACCAATCAGGGTCGGGTCTACCGCGACTAGTGACATCAGGACATAATGAAAGTGACATGCCCATTATATTTTCAATATTTTGTTGCCGTTGAATACGCTGCAATTGTCCTCGTTTTAATGCCCGTTTTAATGTGCCATGATCACTTTGTACAAAAAAGGTATTCTGTGGTGTATTTGATGAATATCGACCTCCCGAGGAAATAGGCTTCACGTGTTTGGTCATCGCATAGCCCAGCTTTTCTTCGATGAGGAGAGCTAAGCTGGATCTTGCTTGCGCATTTTTAATGGTCATTTGTAAGGCTCTATCTGTTGCAACCTGAGTTCAGACTTCATTTCGTTTGCTGCCGTTTGCAGTATTTGGGTTAAATAATGCTTGGTGAGCAATGCAATTAAGCTTCCCACAATGGGGGTAAGTACTTCGCCATTTACGTTAATACTGACTTGATTTAACTTTGGTTGCAATGCTATTTGCAGTCGGGCTTGGTGTTCTTCATTGAAGCGTAGATGAAACTGCACTTCGTTTTTTTTTCGTGAGACAAGGGTCGCATCGACTTTGCCTCTCGCATGTTCAAAAGCGACAAAACCTCCGATGTTTTCACTATTTTCAAGTGAAGTTAAGCTAATATTACTCGATTGCAATACATTGATGGCCTTTACCCACTGTTTAGTTGAAAGCATGAATTCAGTGCTCGGCGGTGAGTGATCAATAAGCGGGGCTGTGATTGATATATGGTAGGTAGTTGGCAGAATGTTGATGGCAAGGAGCATGAAAAGTAAAGCAAAAGCCACAAACTTGAAGGCTGTCTTAAGTAACTTCAAAACACCATCCTTGTTGTTTTATTTGTATATGAAGCAAGCGCAAGTATTTGAACATCGTCTATAATATTACTTAGGTGTTAATAGAAGCTGATCGTGATAGTAAAAACCTATCATATTTTATAAGATGAACCATAGAGAAAGCTGCTCTTGCAGATTGTGATGTGATTTAGCATAAGGTGGATAATGGCGTCTGAGCAAGAAGATTTTTTGTTTGCAGATCAAGATGTGTCTCATGAGGCTCAAGAAGCTGCTACAAGCTTTTGGGATGTATTGGTTGTGGATGACGACCCGGAGATCCATTCTGTAACCAAACTGGCTTTGTCTGGTGTGGAGTTTTGGGGTAGGACTTTGCGCTTTCACCATGCATACTCCGGTCAAGAAGCCGTGTTGGCTTTGCGAAATAACCCTGATGTATGTGTACTTCTCCTCGATGTTGTCATGGAAAGTGATGATGCTGGCCTCAATGTCGTCAAGCAAGTAAGAGAGGACATTGGAAATCATGCCGTCCGCATTATTTTACGTACTGGCCAACCCGGTTATGCGCCTGAAGAGAAAGTCATTCGAGAATATGACATAAACGATTACAAGATGAAAACGGAGCTGACCAGAGGTAAGCTTGTAACTTCATTGATGACCGCGATCAGATCATACCAACAAATATGTGAACTTGAACAACAGAGCGTCGCTTTGACAAATATCTTAGAAGCATCGCAAGCAATACTCGGCCACACCGATATGGTGTCGTTTAGCCAAGCCGTGGTGAAGCAAATCGCTAAGATTATTGGGGCGCAAGAAAATGGCATCGTGGCGGGGATCACGAGCAGTTCACGTGTAATTATCTTCGGTGGCACGCAGAATTATGTCGAATTTTTTGGGGATGGGCTTGAGCAGCTAGATAATGGCCGTGTGATAATGCAGGTGCAAAATTGTTTTGACCGAGAGGTTCATCAACACACCGATCACGATATAACTTTTCTGTTACAAGGTAAAAGCCGTCGAGCAGCAATTTACATTGAAATAGAGCACGCACCAAGTGCAGCGCAATTACAGTTTGCGGAGATATTTTTAGCTAACGTCAGTGTTGGCGTAGACAATATCAAGCTGATTAATGAACTAAGAGATGTTGCGTATAAAGATACTCTGACGAGGTTACCCAATAGAGCAAACTTTATAGACTCTATTGCTACCTACTACCAACCGGATAATGACTCACTTGTTTTTGTACTGCTCGATATTGCCCAGTTTTCTGATATTAATAATGGTTTGGGGCAAGAAGTTGGTAATTTGCTATTGCTGGCGGTTAAAGAGCGGTTGTGTATAGAGTTTCCTGACTGTCAGTTATTGTCTCGAATAGGCGCAGATGTGTTTGGTTTACTCCTACCTGCAGAGGGCTTTGATGAGCAGCGCTTCGTTGATGCGATTACCGTGCCTTATCAAGTAGGAGAGCATGTCTTAACCATGCACTTTCATGTGGGGGTGTGTAATCAGGCCGATTTCCATTATCTTGGTTTAGAGACCCTTAAACTTGCTTACATTGCCCTCAATCAGGCGAAACAAGCGCGTAAAGTGATTGATAGATATACGCCTGACTTAGAAGAGAAAATGGCTTGGCGGTTGGGGCTCATTCGGCAACTAAGACAAGATTTTGAACTGAACAAACTAGAAGTATGGTATCAACCTCAATTTAGCCTGACTTCGAACGAAGTGATTGGTTGCGAAGCATTATTACGTTGGCCATCTGGAAACGGAGACTATATATCTCCGGGGATATTTGTGCCTTTAGCTGAAGACTCAGGGCTTATCGTTGACATTGGACAATGGGTATTAGAGCAGGCCTGTAAGTTACAGCGACAGTTTACACAGCTTAACTTAGAGCTAAGTGTTGCTGTTAACGTGTCTGTACCGCAATTTAAAGTGAGTAACTACGCTGAACAAGTCAAAGAAACCATTGTTAGCCATAACGTGGAGCCAAGTAAGATCGAACTTGAGGTCACTGAGAGCGTTGTAATGGATGAGATCACAACGGTCATTGAGACCTTAGGAGAGTTAAAGTCATTTGGTGTTGAAGTGGCGATTGACGACTTCGGAACCGGTTTTTCTTCACTGAGCTACCTTCAACAGCTGCCTTTAGCGCGTTTGAAAATAGATAGGGCCTTTGTAAAGGGCATACCAGAAACGGACAGTGGGGCTATAGCAGAGCTAGTCATTTCTCTGGGGCGTCATTTGGGACTAAAAACGATAGCAGAAGGGGTAGAAAC
Organism: Pseudoalteromonas luteoviolacea; assembly: GCF_001696455.1. Lineage (GTDB taxonomy): Bacteria > Pseudomonadota > Gammaproteobacteria > Enterobacterales > Alteromonadaceae > Pseudoalteromonas > Pseudoalteromonas luteoviolacea_C. Next base: position 286,703 of record NZ_MAUJ01000006.1, on the reverse strand, counting down.
GCAAGCTCAGGCACAGCTACTTAGAGACTTGGGTTGTGATGAGGTACAGGGGTTCCTATTTGCTAAACCGATGCCCGAAAAAGAGCTCTTGAAATTTTTAACTAATAGCAAAAAATAAAGTTTAATTTGGGTGTGTATTCGAGACATCTTATTTTCCAATTCTGAACAGCTCTGTTGAGTCTTTTCTCTTAATTATTGACCAACTTCCATGTGAATTTATTTATGTGACAGTTGGTTGATGGTATCTCTTCGTATAATTTTTTTCATTTTTTGCAATAATCTTTATTTTTTTTTAAATGTATTTCTACGTTGTTTTATACGTTTACGGACTTTTTTAAGTAATATATGCAATGTACCTGTTTACATGCTGTTGACTGTCGAGGGCTAAATTAGTAACTTCTATAACGTGGGATGAAGATATTTCACATGTACTATAAAAAAAACGTAATTTTTTAATAAGGAAATATCAATGAGATACTCTAAACTGTCTCAATCGATAAAGACCTCGCTAGTCGCGGGTTCGATTTTAACAACAGGTTTTTCACAATTAGCAGTTGCTGAAGAAGCCGGAGCTGAAGGCAAGGTTGAACGTATTGAGGTAACCGGAAGCCGTATCAAACGTATCGCGCTTGAAGGTGCTAGTCCAGTAACTACCGTATCGGCTGAAGATATCAAAGTTGCGGGTATCACACGTATTGAAGATATCCTAAATGATATGCCAGCGGTATTTGCAGGCCAGACATCTGGTACAGCGAATGGTGCAACAGGTACAGCTACGGTTGACTTACGTAACTTAGGTCCTGAGCGTACTTTGGTACTACTAAACGGTCGCCGTCTACCTTCTGGTTCTCCATCAGCTGGTGGTATTGGCGCTGACTTGAACCAAATTCCGGCAGCACTTGTAAAACGTGTTGATGTATTAACCGGTGGTTCATCTGCAACATATGGTTCTGATGCGGTTGGTGGTGTTGTTAACTTCATCTTAAAAGATGATTTTGAAGGCTTCCAGTTTGAATACCAAACTGGTATGTACCAACACAACAATGACCATGATGAAATGCAAGCAGCTGTTGCTGCGCGAGGCTTTGAAAACCCAGAGTCAAGCGTAACAGATGGTCGCTCTGAAGACTTCACTATCATGTTTGGTGCAAATACTGCTGACGGTCGTGGTAACGTTGTAGCTTACGCTACTTATCGTGAAATTGATGCGATAACGCAAGACAGCCGTGATTTCAGTGCGTGTGCGATGAACTTAGATGCAGATGGTAATCGTGCATGTTTTGGTTCTGGTACTATTCCTGATGGTCGTTTGACTAACTTTGTAGACTTTGATGTAAAAGTTGCAGGTGATCAGTTCGTACCGCGTGATGGCACCCTGTACAACTACGGTCCATTAAACTACTTCCAGCGTCCAGACAAACGTAAGACAATGGGCATGATTGGTCACTACGACCTAAATGACAATGCGACTGTGTATACTGAGCTAAGCTATATGGATAACCGTACAGTTGCTCAGATTGCTCCTTCAGGTGCATTCTTCCCAGGTGGCGTAACTATTCACTGTAATAACCCACTATTCTCTGATCAGCAAGTTAAGACTCTTTGTACTGATAGAGGCCTAGGCATCAATGATACTGCTGACGGTATCTTTGTGGGCAAACGTAATGTGGAAGGTGGTCCTCGTCAAGATGATAGACGTCACACTTCAACACGTTATGTATTTGGTGTTAAAGGTGAAATCAATGATAGCTGGACATACGATGCTTACATGAACTTCGGTGAAGTATCTTATATTCAAACGTATCAAAATGATTTATCTATTACTAACATCGGCAGAGCGCTAGACGCTGTAAAAGATGCAGACGGCAACATCGTATGTCGTTCAGTAGTAGAAGGCTATGATCCAAATTGTGTGCCTTGGAACATCTTTGAAACAGGCAAAATTACTCAAGATCAATTAGATTATCTAATTATCCCGCTTTACTCTCGTGGTGAAACGAAGACTAAGCAAGTGAGTGGTTATGTTGCTGGTGACTTAACTGACTACGGTATTATGGTACCGGGTACTTCTACTGGTCTTGGTGTGGTACTAGGTTTAGAGCACCGTAAAGAAGAGTTAGTGCTTAATCCTGACAGCAACTTCCAAAATGGTGACGGTGCTGGTCAAGGTGGCCCTACTGCGCCAGTTTCTGGTGAGTATGACGTAGATGAATTCTTCACTGAGCTGAATGTTCCTCTATTAGAAGACACAAGCTTTGTTGATACCTTAACGTTAGAGCTAGCTTATCGTTACTCTGATTACTCAACGGGCAAAACGACAGATACTTATAAAACTGCATTTGATGTTCGCTTTAGCGATGCGTTAGGTGTACGTGCAAGTTACCAACGTGCTGTGCGTGCAGGTAATATTCGTGAGCTATTCCGTCCAACTGCTCAGGGCTTATTCAACTGGGTAGACCCTTGTAGTGGTGCATCTCCTACAATGTCACAAGCTGATTGTGCTAAGACAGGTGTGACGGCTGAACAGTATGGCAAAGTTCCAGCTAACCCAGCAGGTCAGTACAATGCGGTAAATGGTGGTAACCCAGCTCTTGAGCCAGAAGTATCAGATACTTACTCTTATGGTATTCTTTGGTCTCCTGAGTTTGTAGAAGGCTTAGATATCGTTGTTGATTATTTTGATATCTCTGTTGAAAAAGCAATTACTGAGGTACCAGAAGGTGATGTACACGCAGAGTGTGTGGCTGGCAATGCAGATTCATGTGCGGCTATCTCTCGTGATCCTGTGAACGGTAACCTATGGATTGGTACAAACGCAATTACCTCATTAGATAGAAATATCGGTTTCATCGAAACATCAGGTATCGATTACGACATTACTTACCGTTATGATATCAATGACCTAGGTTCACTACGTTTCTCTCTTAAAGGTACTTGGTTAGACAAGTACTCGACGCAGAACTACCCAGATCGCCCAGCTGACGATTGTGCTGGTTACTGGGATAGAAACACGTGTTCTGTACCAGTTCCAGAGTTACGTCAGAACTTAGCAACGACTTGGATCACGCCTTGGGATGCGAATATTACAGCAACAGTTCGTTACTACGGTGAAGTGAACGAGTACACGAAAGATGCTAACAACGTTGTTTCAGACGGTCCTACTACGCTTAAAGCTATGACATACTTTGACTTAGCTGCAACGTGGAATGCTACAGACAGCATTACGCTAAGAGCAGGTATTAACAACTTGTTTGATGTTACACCACCTCTAGTACCAAATGGTCCAGCGGGTGACGCAAACGGTAATACATACCCTGGTCAATATGATGCATTAGGTCGTTACCTATTCGCAGGCGCGACATTTAGATTCTAAGTGTCAAAATAATAAAGTAGGCTCTGTGGCCTACTTTATAAAAGCCATGAAAAAAGCAAACCTTTCGGTTTGCTTTTTTGTTGTCTGTCTATTACGAAAAAGAACACAAGTACAGATTTAGCCTGTAGGTGAATTCCTGACTAGCTTCGCAACTACAGCGGTGATGGAATTAAAGACCACCCTGTGCTCCAGTGTTATTACCACGAGAATCTAACATTCGCTTAGCTTCTTCCTCTTGGCGATCAATCTGTTCTTGGGTACGACATGTCCGTTTACCAAAACGTGTTCCAGTTCTCGCTTCTCTTGAACAAATTAGTCCATTGTTCGCAGTTGCATTATTATCTACAGCTGCGTTGTTACTGTCTGTTGATGTTGTTGAATTGCATCCCGCAAGCAGAACGATGGCAATTGATATAGGTATAAACTTCATATCAAACTCCTTCTATTTCTTTATTAGTTAATTGTATACGCAGCAAAAACTATTGAGCTATTTTTCACCACATATACCTACCTTAACGACTTTATCTTGATGAAACAACCACAATAAAGATTTGAATTATTTTTTACATATTTTGGCCGTGTTTTGCGGTGGTTTTATGAGGTTAAGCCTTGTTATTACTAATAAATTCATAATTTGTAAGCATTTTGTAAGTTGAATGGTGGCAACCTATATGTTGAATAATACAGGTAAATACCGTGTTGATATGGTGTCGGTTTTCAAGCATACAGCTATACACTCATATTTACTTTTATATTTTGGGTTGTCACAGGTTTGAGTCACAATCTGAAAGTTTAATTATGAGTGGCATGTTTATATTCATATCGTTCAAATGTTGAGGCAGCAATATTACTTCGCTGTTTTTTAAATGTTTTTTCTAAGATTACGGTTCATTGGGAATTTTTTACCTAGTTGCGATATAATCTGGATCTTTTTTACTCAGAGCCGTCACTCTATGAACACACCCAAAGCTACACCGCTTAAAGCAGAGCGTTCGCTTTTTTCTTACCCTAAGTATTGGGCTGAATGCTATGGTCCAGCGCCTTTTTTACCGACCTGCCGTGCTGAGATGGATGCACTCGGTTGGGATAGCTGCGATATCATCATCGTCACTGGAGATGCTTATGTAGACCATCCAAGTTTTGGTATGGCAGTGATAGGGCGAGTATTAGAAGCGCAAGGTTTTCGAGTAGGTATTATTGCACAGCCCGATTGGTCTGATAAAAGTGCTTTTGAGTCGCTAGGCAAACCTAACTTATTTTTTGGTGTGACTGCGGGTAATATGGACTCCATGATAAACCGCTACACAGCAGAAAAACGGATTCGTCATGATGACGCCTATACACCCGGAAACGTCGGTGGTAAGCGCCCAGACCGTGCCGTTGTGGTTTATAGTCAACGATGTCGAGAGGCTTATAAAGATGTACCAGTTATTATTGGCGGTATTGAAGCCAGTTTACGTCGCATTGCTCACTATGATTACTGGCAAGAAAAAGTGCGCCGTAGTGTCATTTTTGATGCAAAAGCCGATATCCTGATCTATGGCAATGCAGAACGACCTTTGGTCGAAGTAGCGCATCGTATTGCCAATGGCGAGTCTATCGAAACAATTCAAGATGTGCGTGGCACAGCGGTTATTCGTAAACAGCCGCTGGAGGGGTGGCGCGGAAGCGACTCAACGGCGATTGATAAAGTTGGTAAAATTGACCCAATTCCAAATCCGTATGGCGCAGATGATATGGGTTGCAGCAAGTCTGAATTTGCTAAAGCAGGCATAGATTTAAAAGCAGATTTAGCCAAACCCATAACCGTGCAGCCTCCGCGTTTAAAGCCTTGGGAAAAAGTCTATGTTAAGTTGCCTGCTTTTGAGCAAGTAAGTGTTAATAAACCTTTGTATGCACATGCATCGCGTATATTGCATCAAGAAACCAACCCCGGCTGTGCGAGAGCGCTATTTCAACGTCACGGCGATCGTTCGGTGTGGGTAAACCCGCCTGCATTTCCGCTTGAAACCGAAGAGATGGACCATGTATTTGGTTTGCCGTATCAGCGTATTCCACACCCTGTTTACGGGGAGGACAAAATCCCAGCATATGACATGATCAAAACTTCGGTGAATATCATGCGAGGCTGTTTTGGAGGCTGTAGTTTCTGCTCTATAACAGAGCACGAAGGGCGTATCATTCAAAGCCGCTCAGAAGAGTCTATCATAGAAGAGATTGAGCAAATTAGAGACAAAGTACCGGGCTTTACGGGAGTCATCTCTGATTTAGGGGGGCCCACTGCCAATATGTACAAATTGCGCTGCAAAAGCAAAAAAGCAGAAAGCACTTGTCGGCGTTTATCATGTGTTTACCCCGATATCTGTAAACATATGGATACCGACCACACGCCAACCATTGAGTTGTATCGAAAAGCGCGTGATGTAGAAGGTGTTAAGAAAATCTTAATCGCATCAGGCGTTCGTTATGATTTGGCGATTGAAGATCCTCGCTACGTGAAGGAGTTGGTTTCTCACCATGTCGGCGGGTATTTAAAAATTGCGCCAGAACATACCGAGACAGGCCCATTGTCTAAAATGATGAAACCAGGTATGGGCACTTATGACAAGTTCAAAGAGCTATTTGATAAGTACTCTAAAGAAGCAGGGAAAAAGCAGTATTTAATACCATATTTTATCTCTGCCCATCCGGGTACAACGGACGAAGACATGGTCAATATGGCGCTATGGTTAAAAGCCCATGACTTTAAATTGGATCAGGTGCAAAACTTCTATCCATCGCCGATGGCTAATGCGACAACCATTTACCACACGGAGATGAACTCACTGCGTAATATTAAGAATAACCACGAGGAAGTGCCTGTACCGAAAGGGGCACGTCAGCGTCGCTTGCATAAAGCCATTTTGCGCTATCACGACCCCGCTGGCTGGCCTATGATCCGTGAGGCACTCAAGGAGATGGGTAAAGCCCATCTAATTGGAAGAGGGCCTGAATGTTTAGTGCCAGAGGAAAATAGCAGGGAGCGACATAGCAAAGGTGGTAATAAGCGCAGTAATAAGGCATTGACCAAACACACTGGTTTTAGCCAGTTTAATCACGCGAATACTAAGCCGAGGGTAGGGAAAAATAAGCGCAAGCTGAATAATAAAAAACCAACTCAGCACTAATAAAAAAGCCGCTTTTATAAGCGGCTTTTTCTTTGTATGCAATGAATATTTACTCTTCAGGGCGATGTGCTTTACCCGACGTGATCCACTCGGCAGCTGGCATGCCACGTAAGTAGTGGTCGAAGTACTCCATCATTCGAACCGAAAAGTCGACCTGATTAGGAAACTTTTTCAGGTGGTGCGGTTCACCTTCGTACTGTAAGAAAATCGCGTCTTTGTCATGACGTCTCAGTGCTAAGTAATATTGAATACCCTCTTGCCATGGAACAGCACCATCTTTATCGCCAAACATCAGCAAGATAGGTGTATTTACCTTATCTGCGAAAAAGACCGGCGAGTTTTCAATGTACAACTCTGGTGCAGCAGTCAGCGGCTGACCAATACGGCTTTGTCCTGATTCGTATTGGAATTGTCTGGCTAGGCCCGTCTTCAATCGAATACCACTGTATGCTGATGTCATGTTTGATACTGGTGCGCCAGACACAACTGCTTTAAACATATCAGTTTGCGTCACTGCAAATGCACTTTGATAGCCAGCCCAAGAGTGGCCTTGAAGGCCAATTTTGTCTTTATCAGCAATCCCTAAATCAATTAACTTTTGTGCTGCGTTGATCAGTGTTTGCGTTGATGAAGGTCCTGGTTTGCCGATCTCAAAGCGAATGTCAGGCAAGAAAATGGCGTAACCGTTGGAGGTAAACATCGGGAAGTTAGGTCTGTGGTTTAACTCCATTTTTGGGAAGTCATACATACGCTGACTCATATAACGGTAGAAATAGATGACCATGGGGAGTTTTTGGCCTGGTTTGTAATCTGCCGGTTTAATGAGCACGCCTTGCAGAGATTCGCCATTATATCCTTGGTATTTAACAAGCTCCGGTTTTTGTCCCCAAGCGAAATTTGTCACTTGCGGATTGAGATTCGTGACTTGCTTAGGAGCACTGAACTGGCTGTTGGTTTGCCAATAATCGGGAAATTGATGATAAGTTTGCTTGGTAAATATCAGCTTATCAGCATGTTTGGCTTTTTTTACTAAATCGAAGCGTGCTTCACCAGTTAGCACCGTGCTAAGCGCTCCTGTCGCAAGGTTAAGCTTGGCAATATGGGTTTGCTTGTTTTGTAAGTTATGCGCGGATAAAAATAAGGTTTCGTCGCTGGCAAAGCCGACTTGTTTTTTATCTAGCTTAATCAAGCGATATTGCGTGTTGGTTTCTTTACCTTGTGTCAGTCTTTTTGCTTCACCAGTCTTGGCATCAAATGCCCAAATATCAAACTTACTGTAGGCATACAGCGTGCTGCCATCCAACTGCCACCCTGCAAAACCATAACCTGGATTCGGTTCTGGGTAATCGTGCTTATCATCGGCAAAAATCGCATTGCGTACAGCTTTACTAATGACTTGCTCTTTCTGTTGATGTAAATCTTTTAACCATAATTGGTCATGCAAAAAATAAGCTGCGTGTCGTCCCGTTGGTGATAGGCTTGGGCGATTTGGCGTGTCTTTTACAATATAGCCTTTTGCGCCGGTACTTACCTTAACGGCATAGTAGTCAGAATAGAAACCGTCATACATTATTTTTTTCAAATAGGGCTGATCATTACGTCCTAATAAAAAGTCAGCTTCCGTATTAAGTGTGACATCGCGTACGGTTTCGTCAGCCAGCTGAACCACTCTTTGAGACTCTATATGGTAAACGGCTTGATATTGGCGATCGCGGTTGGTCTTTTTCCACGTGTGCTGCTCACGGGGTTTTATCTCTGGATCATTATTGTGCCAAAGCTTAAGGCCCGATTGTTCGCGGATCGTATCAAAGTCACGTAATGATGTTTCATCACTATACTTACGTGCTTCTACTTTATCGGTAAGCAGTGGACGATTCTCAAAGTACAGCCTGTTACCTTGCTCAGACCACTTTAACTTTGATGACTTGGCACTATACCAACCGCTTTGGCTTTCAACTTTAGTAACTTTATTCGTATTCGCATCCCAGAGGGTGACTTCGTAACTGCGGCGGCGTTTATCTTCATTAATATAATTACCTAAGTTAAACGCGACGATACTAGAGTACGGGTGCCATGCAATAGCGCTTACTGTGACACCCGGTTCATTAAACAGCACGTCGACTGATTGCGTATTCAAATTTAAGTATTGAACTTGATTATTAGCTGTCGCTGAATCATGTTGGCTAAATAACACGCCGTACTCTGCTGGGCTTAACGCGTATGAAACGACATTGTCGAAGCGTTGTACCTGTTGGGTGTGTAAATCCAGCACGACTAACGTTAAAGGTTTATCTTTTTTATCCGCTTTGATAGCAGCTGTTTCTTGCTTAGCCTTCTCTTTCGTTTCTTCTTTTTTGCTATCTTCTCGATAGGCAAGCCAGCGTCCATCATCACTCAATTGATAGTCTTTAACATTGTTAAAGCTTTGCTTTTGGCCATTTTTTGTATTGACCAAAACTAAGTGCTTTTTAAGCTGTTTACGTTCTTTTTTAGTTGCGGTCTCGAACTCCAACAAAGAGGCGACTTGAGTAAAAGCAACCCAAGTCGAAGACCTGTTGATTTGAGCTTGAGTACCGCGTTCAACACTGGCAATGAGTGTGTTGTTACTAAGGTCATAAACTTGCCCTTCAGGATTACCGCGGTATGGCTTCGCACTGAAAGCTAAAAATTTCCCGTCTTCTGCAAGTTGTGTGGATTTGGCATATTTAAAATCGAAAACATCGTCAAATTTTAAAGGCGCTTTGTCGGCCAATGCATGGCCGGAAAACAAAGCAGCCGTGATGAGCGAGTAGGCTAGCTTCATGGTTTATCTATTCTTGTATTTTAAAGTTGCTTCTTTTTAACACTTTTAATAGATAAACAAAATCATGCTGCGTTGTGTGGAAGTGAAAAGTCGATAAAAGCGGTATAGCACCGCTTTTCTATAACCAAATCCTTTGTAGTTCCTGCCATTGACTGGCAAAGGTAGAAGTTGGTTTTGCTTTGAAGTCGCTGCGTACAAACTGGTTCATCTTGCCTTCTACATGCGCTAAAAATAGGTTGGCAAGCGCGGCTTCGTCACTGTTGAAGGTTTTACCCTCTCGGAGCTTTCTCTCTCTCAGTACCTGCTTAAACTGTGTCTCAAGTTTTTCAAATAGGCTTTGGACACGCTCTCTTAATCGCTCTTGTTCACCTTGCAAAGCATCGCCCGTAAGAATGCGCGTGATACCAGGGTTTTTTTCTGAGAAGGTGAGCAGTAGAGCGAGGATATTATAGATACGACTTTGGGTATCTTTTTCATTCTCTAAAATTAAGTTAATACGAGAAAGTAGCGTGTCTTCAATAAATTCAATGAGCCCTTCAAACATGCGTGCCTTGCTCGGAAAGTGGCGATATAGGGCTGCTTCAGAGACACCGACTTCAGCGGCTAGCTTTGCGGTGGTGATTCGTTGACCTGGGCTAGTTTCAAGCATTTGCGCAAGAGATTGAAGAATTTGCTCTTTGCGATTACTGCGTTTAGTCGCTGGCATGAACTTTCCTTTAATAATTATCGTTATTCTGGTCTGTATGGTGTATTTTTATTAGGTCCATACTGAGTAAGGACCTATGTTAATGTTTTATTCAGCTTCTTTCCAGCCTTTTAACAACAACTCAATCAAGTTTACTTGCAATTGCTTTAACGACAGTGAGCGCTAACTCATTCTTGTTGGAAGTCGGTAAAGAAACCTGCTCTTCCTGCCAGAATAAAGTTAAAGCATTGTTATCTGAGTTAAAACCTAACCCTGCTTGAGATACATCATTCGCGCAAATCATATCGAGGTTTTTGTTTTTTAATTTACCTAAAGCGTACTGTTCAACATTTTGCGTCTCTGCTGCAAAACCCACAGTATAAGGGCGCTTTGCAGTGAGCGCCGCTACCTCTGCAATAATGTCAGGGTTTTTTACCAACGTTATTGTCATCGCATCGCCCTGCTTCTTGATCTTTTGTTCAGCGATATCTGCAGCGCGATAGTCTGCGACGGCGGCACAACCAATAAAGACGTCGGATTCACTCGCCAAGCGGAGTGCTTCGTCGCGCATCTCAATTGCACTATTCACATGGCTAACATGAATGTCTGTTGGTGGGTTGAGTTTTACTGGACCGGAGATTAAATTCACGGTTGCTCCGAGCATCTTAGCTGCTTCAGCAAGCCCATAACCCATTTTACCAGAGCTATGATTAGTGATATAGCGGACGGGGTCTAAAGCTTCTCGCGTCGGCCCTGCCGTGATTGTGATGACTTTGCCTAGTAAAGGTTGCTCGGCTGGAAGCAGTGCAGAAGTACATTGCTCAACAAGTTCATTGGGCTCAAGCATGCGGCCTTTACCAATATCTCCGCAAGCCTGTTCGCCTTGTCCTGGTCCCCATATCGCAACTCCGTCACTGGCTAGCGTTTCTAGATTGCGCTGTGTGGCAGGATGAGCAAACATTTGTTGGTTCATAGCGGGGGCAATCGCGACTTTAGCTGGCGTTGCTAGCACTAAGGTAGTAAGTAAGTCATCAGCAATACCAGTAGCCATTTTAGCAATGATATTACTGGTTGCAGGGGCTATGAGAATCAAATCTGCCCATTTGGCAAATTCTATATGGCCCATGGCGGCTTCGGCACTGGGGTCGAGGAGCGAATCAGATACAGGTTCTCCAGATACGGCTTGCATTGTGAGTGGCGTGATAAAGTGTTTGGCTGATTCAGTCATTACCACTTTAACTTCACATTGTTGATCTTTTAATCGTCTCACTAATTCAGCACATTTATAGGCTGCAATACCACCACTTATTCCTACAACTATTTTTTTGCCAGATAGGTTCATGTTCACAATTCTCACGACTCAAACTGACCCTAAGATATCATAGCCATAGGCCAGTTTTGAAATATTGACGGTGGCACGAACAATAAATTGCACCGCGACTCATATTAATGAGCGGTTTTTTTATCACAATACATGGTAAATATGAGAGCGCCGCTGGCTTTTGCTTAAAACAAGGAGTGAATATGCAATTGAGTGCGCTACCAGAACAATCTAGACCAAGAGAAAAGTTGCTGGCATTAGGGCCAAGCTCTCTCAGCGATGCTGAGTTATTAGCGATTTTCTTGCGTACGGGGGTTAGTGGCATGAATGCCATTGAGCTGGCAGAATCATTACTTGCACAACGAGGCTCATTACAACGTCTGTTCAACAGCACGCAACATGATTTCGTGCAATTAAGAGGGGTGGGTGACGCAAAGTATGTGCAATTTCAAGCTGTATTAGAACTATGTAAACGCTACTTAAAAGAAGGCTGCCATCGAGAGGTGTGCTTTGGTAATCCACAGCGTGTTTATGACTATTTGAGTATTCAGCTAAAGGGTCTGGAGCATGAAGTGTTTATGGCGCTGTATCTCGACAGCCAAAATCAATTAATCAAAGATGAGGTGTTATTCAGTGGCACAATCAATGCGGCGTCTGTTTATCCAAGGGAAGTTGTCAAAGCTGCATTAAAATACAATGCTGCTGGGATTATTTTTGCTCATAATCACCCATCCGGAGTAAGTGAACCGAGTTATGCGGATAAAGTTTTGACTGAGAAGTTACAAAAAGCGCTATCACTTATAGATATCAAAGTGTTAGATCACATCATTGTAGCGGGTAATCGGTGTGCCTCTTTCGCTGAAATGGGCTTGCTTTGAGCTTTTTATCGACACTTTTTGGTCCGCAAGCCTTTATTGTGCTTAAAAATTATAAAATAGTTTAATTTAAATGCAGTTTTTACTTTCCACATGGCCCGATGATCATTATAATTGGCCGCTATCAAATTTACCCATGAGCTGACTAGGATATCATCAGATCCTTGATCTCTGCCTGCAGATGCTGTATAAAGAGCGCCCTTTGATTTTACCCGGGGCACACCAGTGTAAGGCCTAAGGGGAAATTAAGCTCGAGCGAAGTTATTGGAGATACATAGACATGTCTAAAGTCTGTCAAGTTACAGGTAAGCGCCCGGTTGTTGGTAACAACCGTTCACACGCGCGCAACGCAACTAAGCGTCGTTTCCTACCTAACCTACAAACACACCGTTTCTGGGTTGAAAGCGAAAAGCGTTTCGTTACTCTACGCACTACTACTAAAGGTATGCGTATTATCGATAAAAAAGGCATCGACGCGGTATTAGTAGATATCCGTGCTCGCGGCGAAAAAGTATAAGGAGCTTAAATCATGCGTGATAAGATCCGTTTAGTTTCAACTGCTGGTACTGGTTATTTCTACACTACCGACAAGAACAAGCGTAACATGCCTGAAAAAATGGAGATCAAAAAGTACGATCCTAAAGTACGTAAGCACGTGATCTTCAAAGAAGCGAAAATCAAATAATTTCGCTCTTCGGATTAGAAAAACCCAGCCTTGTGCTGGGTTTTTTATTGCTTCACTTTTTAGCGACCATTCTCTTTACCTTTTCACCAATTGCAAAGCAGCTTTTGGATTGAGACCAAATTGCCTTTTAAAACTGCGGCTAAAGTGAGCTGAGTCTGCAAACCCTGCTTGTACGGCAGCCTCCGTAATACTTTTTTGTTGTTTTAAGTGCTCAATGGCACAGATGATCCGCTTCCAAATTAAGTAGGGTCGCCAAGCAATCCCCACCTGCGCTCTAAATAAATGAAGAAATCGACTCTCTGAAAGGTGTAGCTGCATGGCAACTTTACTTGCTCGCCAATATTCCGGCTCTAAGTTAGTGGCAGTCTTAAAGTGACTGTCGAGCATGTTTAATAACTCGCAGATACGCGGGTCTAAATCTACATGTTCTGCTTGGGAATGCAGCCCTAAGGCTTTAATAAGTACGTCCAAAGATACATCTTGGTGTAATTGAGGCGCTTCCTCTAAAACGTGAACTTGGCTTGGGTGGTAACTGTTTTGCAGTTGTTGACCAATTTCAGAGCATGGCTCTATGAGTATTATCCAGCCCTCATCCATTGTGAGTTTGTGGGAAAGAGCGCTTGGAATAATATGCGCGTCGGTTATTGTGTCGTCATCACATGCTACGGTACATGCGCCATTTGGAAGCGTAATTTGGATTTGGTGATGCTGGTGAGGTTTTGTGTCTATGATACGTGTGTATGCGGCGAAAATACCAGGGCGAATATACATAGACAATAAAGCCGGGATAACGCCCGGCTTCTCACTCGACGCTTAAGCGAATGCGTCTTGAAGTGGTGGTACTACTTGCTTTTTACGGCTTAATACACCATCAAGCCATACACGGCTTTGTTCTGGTGCTTCACCGTATGCTTTTTCGATGATACCCTCATCATCAGAAGCGATAAGCATTTGTGAACCTTCTTTCATAATATCCGTAAGTAGTAACAACACTGAGTGGCGACCACCTTCTTCTTTTAGCTTTGCAATGTCAGCTTCAAGGTCGGCTTTAATTTCATCGAATACCGAAAGGTCGATAACTTCCAACTGACCAATACCAACGAGGTTGCCGTTCATGTTGAAATCTTTAAAGTCACGCATAACTAGGTCACGAGCAGGTGTGCCCTCTACCGCAGACTTCACTTTAAACATTTCCATACCAAACGCTTTGTAGTCTTCGATACCTGCAATCTCAGCAAGCACTTCAACACACTTAATGTCTGCAGTTGTGCAAGTTGGTGATTTGAAAATAACGGTGTCAGATAAAATGGCGCCTAACATAAGGCCTGCGATGTCTTTAGGGATCTCAACGCTGTAGAAATCGTACATCATCTTAATAATCGTGTTACTACAGCCTACTGGACGGATCCAACATTCAAGTGGTGTCGAAGTCGTTAAGTCACCTAATTTGTGATGATCTACAACACCAACAACCGTTGCTTCATCAATGTCATCAGGAGCCTGTGTTTTTTCAGTGTGATCAACAATATAGACGTCTTCGCCGGCATAGCTCATTTTTAGTTCAGGCGCTTCAAAACCAAAACGATCTAGGATAAATTGTGTTTCAGGCGATATATCACCTAGACGCGTTGGGATGGCCTCTTCGCCGATCTGGTTTTTTAGATAAGAAAGTGCGATTGCACCACAAATTGAATCTGAATCTGGGATTTTATGACCCACTACATACATTGCCATTGACGGACTCCTCAAAATTTTGCCGCCTAGTTTAGCAAAAATTAAGCACATTAATACAGCATCAAAGCGGTATTTTGGATCTTATCAAATAGTCTTAAGAATTTAGATACTGCTATAAAGCTTAGGGTTTTTAACGCTTGAAGCTGTTGTCATATGCTGAGTAAGGTATAGTAGGGTGATCTAAAACGCACAAAAGATGGTATCAATGGAGCCTGTATGGGATTGAGCAGAAAAGCATGGAATAATGTCGTGATATTTTCCATGCTCATTATGATCTTTTTCTTAAATGGATTACATCACAAGCTGAACCCGCCCGAAGAGGAACTGGGCAGCGTGCGGGTGCTTCCTGAGCAAAGTTTCGTGTTGGCGCTTGCGTATCCAGGCGTCAAAATTGAGCGTATTGGCACATCGTGGCGTATAGAATCAGAATTGCCAAGTAGTGATCAGAAGGGCTACACAGAGCAAGATCTAGTTGCAATTGTGAAGCTTTGGCAAAGCAGTGAATTGGAGATGATCAGCCCTCCTCAGGTGAACACAGAGCAGGCGGTTTCAGTTGCGACATTTTGGTTAGCTGCAGAAGAGTTGCCGCTCAGTTATCAGCTGTATCATATTAACGGCGAATATGTTCTATTTGCTAAACGCAGTCATCGCTGGTTGCAATTAACGCCGCAACAAGCTCGGCAGTTATTTAAACCGATAGAAGTATAGTTATGCCTGAATTACCAGAGGTCGAAGTAAGTCGACAGGGGATTGAGCCCCACATTAAGCAAAAAGTGGTTACTGAAGTACGAATACACAATGGCAGCTTACGCTGGCCTGTGCCCGATGATGTGCAACTCCTATCTGGGGAAAAAATAGATGCAGTACATCGAAGGGCGAAGTACCTTTTACTTGAGAGTAAAGTGGGCTCCGCTATTCTACATTTGGGTATGTCGGGAAACCTACGTGTGGTTGAAAAGTCTGAGCCTTTGAAGAAGCATGACCACGTAGAGCTTATCTTTGATAATGGATTGTCACTGCGGTTGAATGACCCGCGCAGATTTGGGGCTTTTTTATGGCAAGCTCCCGATGAACAGCACGCTGTTTTTGCCAAGCTAGGTCCTGAGCCTTTGACTGATGACTTTGATGCAAAACACCTCTATGAGCGTAGCAGAGGCAAGAAAGTGGCGGTTAAGCAATTTATAATGGATAATCACGTGGTTGTTGGCGTAGGTAATATATACGCGAATGAATCCCTGTTCAAAGCGGGCATTCACCCCAAGCGCGAGGCGGGTAAAATTTCTTTAGCGCGCTATCAAAAGCTAACCCCGATTATAAAGGACACTTTAGCGTCTGCAATTTTACAAGGTGGTACGACACTTAAAGATTTTGCGCAAAGTGACGGTAAACCGGGATATTTTGCTCAAGAGCTTTTGGTATATGGACGCAAAGGGGGGCCTTGTATCCAATGTGGTACGCAGTTACAGGAAATTCGCTTAGGCCAACGCAGCACCATTTATTGCACAAAGTGTCAGCGTTGACCTGATCAAATCAAACCTGAGTGGCAGTTTGTTTTACTTGCTGTGGGTGATAGCACAATTGCGCTAAGATGGCCGTCATTTGCTCAATGCGCAATTCAAAGCTTGATTTCAGTGCGCGCTCGTCAGCGGTGTGATCACCATCACCATACGGACCAAATCCATCTAGCGTAGGTGTGCCCGTAGAGGCTGCTGTGTTTGCATCAGACACACCGCCACGGTGTTCGATTGGTTGCTCTTGGCCTAAGATCTGATTGATAGTATCGAGCAGGTTTTGTTGTGCTTCACTGGGCGCCATAACCGTGCGTTGTAAACCTCCTTGAATATCCACTTTAACGCCTGTGATTTCGATTGCCATACAGATATTCTCAATCCCTTCTAGTAAACGTTGCTGTTCACTTTGATTGGTAAAACGCGCTTCAACTTGCATGGTTGCTTTTCCTGAAATCGTATTGGCGCCTATGCCTCCCTGTACTTTACCTACGTTGACCGTACTGCCCTTTTTTAAGTCGGTCAAAGATGTCATTTCAAGTAACATATTGGCCATGGCAAAGTTGGCATCTATGCCATCTCTGTAGTGATTGCCTGCGTGTGCGGGTTTGCCGGATACTGTTATGTGGTAAGTGGCGATCCCTTTTCTGGCTACTACGAGCTCATGATCTTTTCCGGCTGCTTCAAATACAAAACACGCATCATATTGTTTAGCAATTTTTTGTGTGAGCGATTGACTATCATCACTGCCAATTTCTTCATCGCTAACGAGTAGCCAATCGACATTGGCGAGTTGACCAAACTGTTTTTTTAGATTTCTCAACACATTCAGTGCAACCCAATTCCCTCCTTTCATGTCACAGACACCTGGCCCGTAAACATAAGCTTCATCTTCATGAAACTCCGTGAAAGTGTCTTTGGGAAACACGGTGTCTAAGTGCCCCAGTAAAAGAATCCGTTTGCCGCTTGAGCGTGCTGATCGAAACAAAAGGTGATCGCCAATATGCTCGCGTTGATATCGTGTCAGTGAATATCCCAAGGGCTCAATTAATGCGATCATTTGCTGGCCGTGTTGATCCACCCCTGCTTTATTTTTACTGTGCGAGTTACAGCGTATTAAGTCTGCTAATTCTGCATAGTCCAGATTCATCTCAATCTTCTCCCTGCTAAGGTTTGGCCACATCGTGGCGTTTTTCGGTTGCAGTTCAGTGAAGCTTTTATGAACAGTTTTGAGATCGTTAAAAGGATCAAAATACTGTCATACAGATGTTTTTAACTATTGTGACAGTTCAAAAATCAAGCACCTAATTTAGAACCAAGGAGATATTCTATGACAGCCGTATCGCAGGCGCCTCATGTTGGTATTTGGATGTACGAAAATGGCGGAGGAAAAGAAATTGAACAACAATTGGTGCACGCGCTTGCTGAGCGCGGGATCTTAGCCAGTACAGGCCTAAACCTACGTGATGCCAGAGCCCGCGACGGTGGGATCGAGTGTAATGGGGTAGCAATGGAGCAGTTAGACGCCTTTTTGAGCTACAACGCTGGCCAGCAAACTCAGTACCAGTTATATCTTTATGAAACTTTGAATGAAACCATTCCCACTCTCAATAATTACCGTGCATTCGCACTCGCTGAAGATAAATTCCGTACCGCGCATTTGCTCAATAGTCATGGGATCTGTACACCTGATTATCGACTGTGTCACAAAAATGATATGGCGGGTTTAAGATCTGCGCTGAAAGACTTTGGTGATAAGCTTGTTTACAAGCCAACGGACGGTTGGGGTGGCGTTGGTATTGTTAAAATTGAAGGTGAGCAAGCGTTAGATATGATCATGCCGTTTCTGAGCCGTACAGATTTACGCTACTTTTATGTTGAGCGTTTTATCAATTATGACAACACGGATTTTCGCGTAGATGTGGTCGATGGAAAATTTGTTGGGTGCTATGGCAGAAAAGCCCCAAAAGATGATTGGAAAACCAATGTGACAAGCGGTGGAACTGTTTTTGTTCGTGAGGCAAATGATGAAGTGGTTGAGCTGGCATTACAGGCAACCAAAACATTGGGACTAGAAATAGCAGGCGTTGATCTGATCTACGATCGCGAGCGCGAGCAATACGTCGTGCTAGAGGTCAATACCATCCCTGCTTTTGCAACACCAGAGCAAGAACAGTTAGGGATCATGTTCAATCAAACGAAGATCCAAGCGATGGTGGGGTTGATCGAAAAAACTGTCGCAAAGAAAACTTCATTTCAATCAGCCAAGGTGGCCTAGTGCAATGACAACACAAACCAAACTACCCAAAATAGGGTTGCTATATCTCGACTATGTACTTCGATTCTTTGACAAATCTAACTTTAAAGGTTGGCCCGATAAGATTGAAACAGTGGTTTATCATTGGGGTAATGATAAAGCGCGTTTTATTGCTGAAGTAAAAAGAAAAAAAATAGAAGTTTTGATTGGGAACATCCCCGCAACAGCATATGAAACATTTAGAGAAATAGCGCGGGCATTGCCCAATGTACGTTTTTTGCCTTCTTTAGATAGCCAGTTTTCTAATAAGTCGAAAGAGAATGTGACCCACTTTTGTCGCAAATATAAGTTGCCTGCGCCTCACACTGAAATTTTTTATATTCCAGAAAAGGCACAGCAGTATTTAGCCAAGGCGCAATATCCGAAAATCATTAAGCGCTCATATGGCCCGTCAAATTATGGCGGTTACTTTGTGCATAAAGTGGATAGCTTTGAAGAGGCTACGAGTTTACTTGGAGAGAAAAAGTACTACCCGGTCTACGTCCAAGACTTCGTGCCAATGGAGGCCGATATTCGTGTAATGCTCATTGGCCATAAACCAGTCTGTGCATTTTGGCGTCGACCTCCTGATGGGGAGTGGCTAACGAACACCAGCCAAGGCGGCAGTATGGATTATCAGGCAGTCCCTAAAGAGGTATTAAAGCTTGCCACAGCCGCGTCAAAAGCCGCCAATGCTGAATACTGGGCATGTGATATTGCATTGGGTAAAGATGGTAAATTGCGCATCCTTGAGTGTGCCACTGCATTTGCTGCCTTTCCTTATATTCGCGATTGGATTGGTCAATATCTAATGTGGCTGTTGTCAGATGGCTATTTCAAAAAGCCCAATATTCCACTTTATAATTGGGAAGAACTTGGCAAAATTGACGCCCGTTTGTTGCGTACGATGCGCCATATTGGGTTTTCAAGTTATACGCCGAGCCAAGATGCTGGTGAGCTATTCAGTCAGCTGGATGAACAGAGTTTTCCTATCCTTGATACTGCGCTTAAATGTGGTGAAGAATGGCCAAGTGAAGTGTGGAACTTACAAGACAATTTTGTGCTGAATGCCAAGACCATATCTGCGAAAACATTACAGCCAATTCCTGCGGGAGATGAACAAGGTGTCGACTTAAATAGCTATCAAGCACCAGTGTTTGATGAAGCGCAGATCCGTATGATTTTAAGTGGCGTGCGTGGTATTGGAGAGAAAATGCTCGATGATATCATGTCAACGTTTGGCGCCCATGGGGTTGTAGAAGCACTTAATACGGACCCTCAAAAGCTTTGTGCAGTGAAAAATCTTAAAGATAAAAAGCTCGAGAAAATAGTCGAGCACTGGCAAAGCCATCTCGCACATATCCATTAACATCCTGAATACCTGTCAATTCAATTGGGCGGCAACTTGTTGGTTGTCGCCAAGACAAAACTGAGAGTTAACCTGCATGAAAATTCAATACGCTTCATACCAAGATACAATTGATGCGCTGCAATGCGCTATGAATGAACATCCGCATTTAATTCGTTTGCAAAGTATTGGAGAAACTTGGGAAGGGCGACCGATCATGTTGGTCACGGTTTCATTGGATGTCACTTACGCAGATGACAAACCGGCACTCTTATACACGGGATCAATCCATGCGCGTGAGTGGATTGGCAACGAGTTAGCCCTTAAGTTTATTCAATATGTAATAGATAACTATCGATTTAACCCTAAATTACAGACAGCCCTAACAAGAAACACCCTTTACATGGTGCCTTGTTTAAATCCTGATGGGTTTGAATATTCGCGTAACCACTTTTCTTTTTGGCGCAAAAACCGCCGCAATAATGGCGATGGTACCTTTGGTGTCGATTTGAATCGCAATTTTGATGCGAAATTTATGCGTAATCAAAATACAGGGTCGAATACATATGGTGGCCCACATGCGTTTTCTGAACCCGAAACATGTGCCATTCGAGATTTTGTAGAAGCGCATGAAAATATTCGCATAGCCTTAGATTACCACTCACAAGGTAATGTGTTTTTCCCCGCGCATAAGTTCAATCATGAAGTTGAGATTGAGGGCACAGACTTAAATATTTTATGTGCGAATATGAATTATGAAATTAAAAAGGTGACAGGCAGACAATACGGGATCCATCGCGGTAAACCGCCAGCACAGCTGATCCATGGCAGTGGACGAGAGTATTACTATCGGAAAGGCATTATTGCGACTGTGGTTGAAGTGGGGACGCGCAATATTCCAGATTATATGAAGAATATGTCTGAGAGCGTTGCTGAAAATATACCCGCCGTATTACATGCGCTCAGTGAAGCAATTAACTACTCGCCGCTCGCGCCGCTTAGAGTATCTGAATTTACGATTAAATCGGTGGATCACGATGGTGTTGAACTAGAGTGGCAATATGCGGATAGGGATGATATTTACTTTGAGTTGTATCGCAGTGAAAACAATAAAAGCCCATGTGGTGAAGAAAGTCTGATTGCAATAACAAAGTCATTGTCTTTTAGGGATTCCCAATTAACCAGTGGACAGAGCTATTTCTACAATATTCGCGCGGTGGACAAAGTCACTAAAATTAAATCGCCATTCAGCCCTGAACTCAGATTGAAGACGCATTTAGCGCGACATCAAAGTGCGCGCACACTTTTCCCTTCAAAAGAGCTGGTGGGCTACTTGTCTGAAAACTATTTGAGTAAGAATAAGGAGCACTTTGGCTATAACTCAATGTTTATTGGTGTGGATAAAAAGCGCGGTATCAGTTTAGGGGTTGTGCAGTTTGATCTGAGTAGTTTGCCTGTCGGCTCTCATATCGAGCGGGCGGAATTCTTTTTGTATCCAATGAATCGCGTTGCGGCCAAAATAGAGAAGTATGGAGAATGGTCTGTGGCAATTCTAGATGCAGAGCGCATCTCAGATATCTATGATTTTAAGGAAGTCAGTGAAGCTAAGCCCTTGCACACACTAGGGCAGACGTTTGCGTCAGACAAAATGACGCAAGGGATCTGGATGAAGTGGTCGTTTAACGGTGTAGAGCGTGAACTACTGACCGAATTAATCACAAAGAATTCATTACTACTGCGATTGCAGGGTCCGAAAACATTACCGCTCGGTAATGATTCTCAAGTCATGCAGTTTGATATCGGTTACGGTCCATTTGGCAGTGGTTTACATTATCGACCTAATTTAGAGTTGGTTTATCAAGTAGCCGAAAAGTTATTGACGCTCAGTCCGACAAGATGCAACACCATCTTTAAAGAGCGAGTCGTACCGGATAGGCTTGCATCTGGCTTCGATGATGCGGGTGAGATAGTGTATGGCCAAATGGCGTTTGAATTGAATGCAGATTTACCCGTTGAAAAAACGATATTTACGCATGCCTGCCTTACGTTACGCAGTTGCAACAGTATTGCCAGTGCCAAAGATGTACGTTTTACCATTGAGTTGGTGGAACTGCAGGATGTTGATTTTCAGGCGGTAAAACAGAGACAAAAAATTGAGTACATAGGCTATGAAGTCAGTAATGAACAGCTTAAAGAGCGTGGAGAACATCATTTTATTTTTGATAGCTACAGTCTACAAGCATTAGAGCGCTTGCACCAAGCCCACACGCCGTTTTACTTTATTATTCGTGCGACCTCAGAGTCACAAGCAACAAGCGCTTTGGTCAATTGGACTGCCTGCCAAGATCAACATCCTGCAGAGTTGAAAATTGGCTATATCAATCGTCGTAAACATGCTTTGCACGCCCCTCAAGCCTTGGCAGCACAGACTGAATCTGGAGTGGTCAAATTAACCTGGCAAAACCCTAGCGACGAAGATTTTGTGGGTTGCTTTGTTGTTCGTAACCGCTTTCATCCGCCGCGTTCACCATTCGATGGTGTTAAATTGTATGGGGGCAAAGACGAATACACGCTGGATAACTTTGGCAATCCTGATCTAGACAAGTACTACGCTGTTTTTAGCTATGATGATGTCCCTAATTACTCAGATCCCGTCGTGCTCTTTTATAAAGGTAAAGAACAAAACTAAAGGATCATTATTTATCATCGCGTGCTTGTCTGAGCCGAGCAATGAGCACGCCGCTAAAAATTTTAAAAAAAGTGCAAAATTAATTAATTCATCGCACTTACTAGTGATATGAAAATAAAGCTAACTTATTAATTTAATTATTTTTTGTTGCCAGTTTGAAATTGAAATGGCAAGAATACTTCCCGATCTGCCTGCTACCGTTTATATCAGTTAGCAAATACATGTTCTTGCGGATGAGTGTGCTCAGCAGATGGGCTCTGTTGCGCGCGGCTCATATTTTTAGATGTAGCTAACTGTATCGCTCTTCCCTATTTTTTATTTTAGTTGACCAGTTTTAGGGCGAGTTATATGGGTACGGGAGGGTGGCCAAACTGTCCGTATATGGGTAACCCATTTAGAGTTCGGTTGAGGCAATGGATTGCTGAAATAAGGGCGATACGCATGGAAGCCACCTAGTTTAGGCTGCTATATGGTGCGGCATTTGCGAAGTCTTGCTTGCAAAATAGTCAAACTGGCATAGTGACAAGCAAAACAAAGAATTAAGTTTGGTGGGAGATATAGAAGTCAGCTAACATCTAATTTTTATTAGTTTTGGGCTTATTCTATGACTGAGCTATACCACTGGTTTGATCTACTCGGCGTAATGGTATTTGCAATCTCAGGTACCTTGCTTGCCCACCGCAAGCATATGGACGGATTTGGGGTTGTAGTACTGGCTACGGTGACTGGTATAGGTGGTGGGACCATACGTGATGTTATTTTAGATATTCCCGTGTTTTGGTTACATGACAGCAGCTATTTTTTTGCAATTTTTGCTGCGATAGCTGTCAGTATTTGGTGGTTAAACCGGCAAAAATCGGTACCCATGCAGTTGCTTTCAAGTGCAGACGCGTTTGGGTTGGCTTTTTTTGCGGTAATGGGAATGCAAAAAGCGATGAATATTGGTATGCCTGATACCACTGTGATCATCATGGGCGTCTTAACCGGGTGTTTTGGTGGGGTAATCAGGGATGTGTTGGCTGATGAAATCCCAATGCTGCTCAAAGGTGAATTATATGCGATAACCTGTATTGTCGGTGGCATTGTGTATACACGGCTCACTCACTATGGATTCTCCCTTGAATTGACGATGTTGGCGGCGATGGTTTCAATTCTGTTGTTACGCTTGGCTGCGATCCGTTGGCGCCTTGTGTTGCATGTTTTCAAATACAAGGACTGAGTGTGCCTTATCGCTGAGCCTTAATCGTTTGTCTGCTCCATACCGGGTAAATAGCAATTAAATGAGACAGGGAATGTCACTAGCAAAAACTTATACACGTGCTCAGGTCGGCATTGAGGCACCATTGGTGACAGTTGAAGTACACCTCAGCAATGGATTACCAGCTTTTAATATTGTTGGCTTACCAGAAACGTCTGTTAAAGAATCGAAAGAACGGGTTCGCTGTGCACTTGCCAACAGCCATTTTATTTTTCCTGAGCAGCGTATCACAGTTAATTTAGCGCCAGCGGATTTACCTAAGCAAGGCGGACGATATGATTTAGCCATTGCTGTTGGCATTTTAGCGGCGTCTGGCCAAATTCAAAATCCCGATATGCATGCTTTTGAGTTTTATGGCGAGCTGGCATTAAACGGTGAAGTCAGAGAAGTTACGGCATTAGTGCCCGCACTTATTTCGGCTACAGATGTAAAGCACTGCTGCTATATCCCAAAACCAAATGAAATGATGGCGAGGTTGGTATCTCAAAGCTATCGTAAGAGTGTGGTGAGTTTAAGAGAGGTGTGGGCTGATCTGGTTGGACAGCAAACACTTGCTTGGGATGAGCAAAGTCCGAGTGATCCAGCACTGGGTGTGGATACCGGAATGGATATGAATGAGGTCAAAGGCCAAGGAGCAGCAAAACGGGTCTTAGAAATTGCAGCCACAGGTGGACATAACGTACTCTTTTTAGGCCCTCCAGGTACAGGAAAGTCGATGCTTGCGCAGCGTATGCCAACCATCATGCCAGCAATGGAGTTACAGCAAGCGCTTGAAACTGCGTCCGTTTACTCAATCATAGGCAAAGAGATTGACCCAAACAATTGGCGACAAAGGCCTTTTCGAGCACCGCATCATACCTGTTCAGCGGTTGCACTTGTCGGGGGCTCTTCGACGCCTAAACCTGGCGAGATATCGCTCGCTCATAATGGGGTGTTGTTTTTGGATGAGTTACCTGAGTATGAGCGCAAGGTATTGGACTCGTTACGCGAACCGATGGAGACAGGCATGGTTAGTATTTCCAGAGCGGCACAACAGGTTGATTTTCCTGCACGCTTTCAGTTGATAGCGGCATTAAACCCAAGCCCTACAGGTTGCCATACCGATAAGCGGGCAACACCAGAGCAAGTACTTAAGTATTTGAGTAAAGTCTCCGGCCCTTTTATTGATCGTATCGATTTGCAAATTGAGTTACCTAGACTTAGCACGGTCGAACTGCAATCTACGTGTGTCGAGGAGGGCAGTGAAGCGATACGTTTGCGTGTTGAGCAAGCGCGTGCTTTGGCGTTGCAGCGTCAAGGTAAAGTTAATGCGTTGCTTTCTAGTAAGGAAATCGATCAATACTGTCAATTGTCGAGCACAGTTTTGGCATTTTTAGCGAAAGCGACTGAAAAACTGCATCTGTCGCCACGCTCATATCATCGCGTCATTAAAGTATCGAGAACAATTGCTGATTTAGCAGGTCATGAAGAGATAACTTTGGCGCATTTGAAAGAGGCGCTGAGCTACCGGGCATTTGAACGCCTGCTCGCTCAGCTGATCCGTTAGGTTGACAGCATGTAGCCTTTGCCACGCACAGTAACGATGCGTTTTTGGTCTTTTTCATCACCCAGCTTTTTACGCAGTCGGCCTATGAGCACGTCAACGGTTCGATCACTCGGACTCCAGTCTGGTTGACCAATATCCTCAGATATTTTGGCGCGAGAAGTGGCTTTGCCTGCATTGGCAATTAAACAGATAAGCACCTTGTGCTCGGCTTCTGTTAAACGGGCTTCATCACCGTTGGGGTTGATCAATGTTCTATTATCGGGGTGTAGTTTAAAGTCAGCGTATTCAATAAACTCTTCTGATTCATCTTCACCTTTAGAACCCGCGAGTCGTTTATACAGAGCGCGCATACGAAGCTCAAGCTCTAACAGGTCAACAGGTTTACAGACGTAATCATCTGCACCTTGTGCTAGGCCTGCGATTCTATCCGCTTGAGAATCGCGACTTGAAAGCATTATTACGCCTAAGTCTGTTAAAGTATTGAGCTCTTTCGCAAGCTGCAAACCATCTGTAGCTGGCAATACAATATCTATGATGGCCATCATAAATGGATTACCGGTCTGTGCTTGCTCCTGTACCTGTTCAAGAGTACGAGCACCGGTATTATCTACAGTGATTTGAAACTCCGTTTGTGCGAAATGGCTTTCGACTCGTTTAGCCAACAACTCGTCGTCCTCGACTAATAATACGTTTATGCTCATGGTTTCGAAACTTTCTCAATAATTAATCTATATCTTAGCACCGAGAATTCTCGGCTGAGAACCATAAGTTATCTATTTTTATATAAAAACTCTAATGAAAATTGCCAGTAAATTGTGTGCTTAATGACCACTTATTAAAAATAATGAAATAGTTTTAGCTATTTATTATTTGCACATAAAAAAATAGCAGCACTAAAGTGCTGCTACAAACTTTTATTTACCGTACATATGTTGCCACCACTGTGGCTCTTCTTTGAGGTGTTTGTCAAAGTAAGCCAGCATAGTGTTCCACCACTGGAAGCGTCGGTCACGGGCAAAAATCTGGTGATCTGCGCCTTTGTACTCGATCATTTCAACGTCTTGGTTTAATAGCTTCAATGCGGTGTACATAATATGACTTTCTCCAACTGGCACATTGGTGTCAGCATCCCCATGGATCAGTAGCAGCGGTGTTTTTACTTTGTCTGCGTTAAACACTGGACTTTGTTCGCTGTAAAGCTTCATGTTGTTCCAAGGGTAGCTATTCTTAGATGCTTCAGATGAGTATAGGTATCCCCACCAGCCGTGACCCCAGTATGAAGTTAGGTTTGAGATCCCCGCATGAGAGATTGACGCACTGAACATGTCAGTTTTAGTGGCGAGCGTCATCGTCATGAAACCACCGTAAGACGCTCCTAAATTACCTAAACGATTTTTATCAACAAACTGATAAGAATCTAAAAATGCTTTGGTGCCTTCAATGATGTCGTCGGCGGCACGGTTACCCCAGTCGTTCACATGTTTGGCAGAAAACTCCTGACCAAATCCAGTTGCGCCAGATGGCTGTAATACATAAACCACATAGCCATTCGTTGCCCAAAAATTAAATGGGTAACGTCCTGTAAAACCACGTGAAACAGGTGAAGTACCACCATAGTAGTATATTAGCGCAGGGTGTTGTTTAGATTTATCTAGGCCGTGTGGAATGTAAACGCGGCCCTTAATCTCAGTGCCCACAGAATTCGTGAAGTTGAATTCTTCTAACTTCGCTATTTCGGCATTTTGGTATGCAATTGGCTGCGAATCCCAAAGTGTATTAGCGCGATTATTCTTGACACTTAATTGGATAAGCTTTTGTGGTGTAGAAGCCGTTGTACCAGTAGCCAAAACGACTGGGCTGCGTTTGTCCGCGACACTGAATTTATCGACTACATCAAGTTTGGTATTGAGCGATTTAAACTTACTTTTACTTTCATCATAAAAGTAAAGTTTCTTGCGATCTTCGTCTGTCACTTTAAGAATTAAGTCGCCATTATTCAGTACGCTGAAAGAGTCGATTGATGGGTCAAACTTTTTACTCAGGGGCTTAACTGCAGCGCCGTCATCGTTCATCCAGTAAAGCTGCGTATCGTAATTGTTGACCAACACATCTTTTGCAACAACGCTACCTGCACCATTGTTAAACCCAGCACCGGCTGAGATATAAATCCCATCATTGCCATATCTTGCGTCACCAAAAGTACCATATTGGCCGATGACTTTATGGCTGTTGTTCTTAATATCAAACTCGACAAGTTCAGTCACACCGTGATGTGGAGCACGGTAGTTTTGAGGGTGACGGGTAGTAAGAATACGGCCACTCTTGCTATCGAAGTCTTCTAAGCTGTGGCTTAGTTCGTGCTCTGTAATCGCTTGAACAAGCCCAGTACTGATGTCAATTAAGTACACTTGACTCTTATTGCGTGCATAGGACCAACGATCTTCTAGGCCTTTGAGGTGTTTGACAATTTTGTCACCTTCTGGGGCGCGCTTAGTCCAAGTAAAGATCAGGCTATCGTCGTTGAAATACTTAAAGCCGCTTGCACCTGCAAGACCTTCTGCGATGACCGTTTCTTTTAAGCTTTTAATGTTGAGGGCTTTGAGCTGTTTATTTTGAACAAATACCAGCTCTTTTGAATCTGCACGCCAGCTAACCGCACCTGCATTCACACCGGAGAGGCGATAAATTACATCACCATCTTCATTGTGGATTGTGGTATCCCTGAGCGCTTTGTTGCCTTGATTGTCTTGGTAATGCTGTTGTGTGGCAACATAATAATTGGCGTCAGGAGAAACCGAAATCGCACTAATTGTAGGTGCATCAAAGAGTTGCTTTGCAGACAGTGCTTTTGTTTCTTTTTTACTGAAAACCAGTATGTCGTGTGCTTCTGTACCGTCAAACTCCACTGCGACTTTTTTCCAATCACTCACTTGCTCGGCAATAATAAGAAGTTGATGATCTCCTGTGACCGCGCTCAGTTTGTATTCTGAATTTCCATCGATAAGCTGGCCATTTAAGAATACATGGCCCTTTTCAATACCCGTTAATTTGAGTGTGCCCTGAACAAAACGCGCGGTAGAAAAGTTGAGTTTCAGCGCCTGTAAACCACCCATCGTTAGCGCATTTACATCGTTTAACGGCTGCCAATTAATACGCTGTCCAAAGACATCTAATGACTTTGCATCAGTACTGAGTTTATCAACTAGATTACCCACAATGGCCGATTGATGGCCCGTATGGTGAGGCTTAGTTTGGATATTTTGACCAATTGGGCCTATAAACTGGATATTTGCAGGATCGATCGGCGCTGCGCTGAGTTGCGTAGCTATTGCGGAAAATAGTAAAGTTACCGCTGATTTTAATTTCATAGTGTGCGCCTATTGTAGGTAAAATATGCGTTAATATAACATATTAATCAAAATTAATAGGTGCTGTGCGATTAAGTGCTGTACAGCTAAGATATAAGTGAACGGTTATTACGTGAGGAGTAGACCTTGTTTTTGTTAATTAGCTACATGTTATTAGCTATTGCGATTTCTTTTATATGTTCTGTGATGGAGGCAGTGCTCTTGAGCATTACCCCCAGCCACGTTGGGATGATGAAACAGCAAAATCCCACTTTGGCATCGCGTGTACAAAAATTAAAAGACAATATTGATAAACCGCTTGCAGCGATTTTGACATTAAATACGGTCGCACACACTGCGGGTGCGGCCGGCGTTGGTGCCCAAGCTGCGGTCGTCTTTGGCGATGCGGCGGTTGGCTTAGCTTCAGCTGTGATGACGTTGTTGGTATTAGTGTTGTCTGAAATTATTCCTAAGACCTTGGGGGCGACGTATTGGCGCGGTTTAACACCGAGTGTCAGTTTTGCCTTAGTCTGGTTAGTTAGATTGCTAAAACCGTTTGTTTGGATGTCTGATCAACTGACAAAATTAATCGGCAAAAAGGGTGACGAGTCGATTTATATTCGCCAAGAAATTGAAGCGATGGCAGAAATGGGATCGCAAGCGGGGGCATTAAAAGAGGAAGAATCGGCAACAATTCGTAGCTTATTGCAATTTAGACACGCTAAACTTGAAAACTTAATGACGCCTCGTACCGTGCTATTCAAAGTACATAAAGATATGTCAGTACATGACTATTTGGCGGAACACGGCTCTGTGTCTTTTTCTCGCGTATTGGTATTTGACCAAAACAGCGATGACATTGTTGGCTTTGTGCATAAAAACGACATCATGCTGGCATATCATCGCTTGGGCGAAGATTACAAAATTAGTAAGTTAATGAAGCCATTGTATACGGTACCTGAGACTTTGGCTGCACCGACACTGTTTCAAACCTTACTTGAAAAACGCATTCATATTGCATTGGTGATTGATGAGTATGGCGATATTCAAGGTATTGTCACCCTAGAAGACTTACTAGAGTCTCTCATGGGCATGGATATTGTTGATGAGCGCGAGCAAACCAGTGACATGCAGGCGGCTGCTAAGCAAAAGTGGCAGCAACGTGTTGATAATCATAGCCATCTGATTGTGACTGAAAGCGAATCAGAAAATGAGGACATCGTTGAAGGTAAAGCAAACGACAAAAACTAAATGCTTTAAGCTTAAATTGGGCCCAAACCGGGCCCTTTTATGGATTAGAGTTAATCATTCTCTGCCAAGAGTGGATCCAGCGAATGAATTCATTTAGGGCTTTGGGCCTGCTAATTAAATAGCCCTGCATTAAGAGACTAAACTTGTAGCGCTCTAAATACTGAAGCTCTTCAATACGCTCTATCCCCTCAGCAACGATATCCAGCTGCTCATTTTGTGCAATATCAATCAAGCTATCTACGAGGACTTGAGAAAAACGGTCTGACTCAATGTAGGTAATTAAAGAGCGGTCAATTTTAATCTCTGTAAAGGGCAATGTTTTAAGTTGCTGTAAATTCGTAAATCCGGTGCCGAAGTCATCAAGCGCAAGATCAAAACCTCGCAGTCGTAAGCGATTAATGGTCTCCAGTTGAACATTTGAGATGATAGGTTGATTCTCGGTAATTTCGACTATAACCTCTTGAGGTTTCAGGCGATTGAGCTCTAAAATCAACGCTAACTTATCTGGACAGCTAGTATCATTGAGTTGAATGGGCGACAGGTTGAAGGCCAATTTAAACGGATAATTAAGCTCGTTTCTAATACGCTGAAACTCATTGGCTGCTTTTTCGAATAATTGAAAGGTCAATAGGTTTACGAGATCTAAATCTTCTGCGATGCCAATAAAGCGTTTTGGCAGCATTACCTGCCCTTCTTCTTTTGAGACGATGCGAGCCAAGACCTCAATACTTTTTATTTGCTTGGTGCCGCGATGTACCTTAGGTTGATAAAAGGGCGTGATCTCGTGGTGGCTGATCGCTTCAAGCAAACGGTCTTCAGTAATGGGCTGCTCGTAGGTCTCTTCGACGCCGACAAAACTGTCCAGTTTTTTTAAGGTTCTCTCGACATCAATGAGCTGTACAGGCTTAGCAATATTACCAATCAAGTGCGTGTTGTGCTGTCTTGCCAAGTTAGCCGCTAAATCTATAATTCGATTTTCCATTTCAGAAATGATAACGATGCCGCCAGGGTAATGAAGCTCCCCTAAATGACGAATAAACTCCATGCCGTCCATTTCGGGCATGTTGAGATCGGTAAAAATGGCATCAAATTGATGGGGAGACTGACGTATTTTCTCCAATGCCTTTACTGCACTATTGGCTACGGTGACATGTTCTATATCTAACTCAGATAGAATCGCCTGCATGACGATTAAAATTGCTTGTGAATCATCTACGACCAGTATACGTCGGCTACGATCTTTCATAGTTTCCTGTCCCTAGGGCAAATTACACAGTAAAAGTTTGGCTCGCTTGCAAGCGTATTTATCAACATGACACTTTTACATCACGCTTGTATTTCAAAGTGGTCTTAAGACTATAAGCTCGCAAGACAATCTAAGCGTAGTACAAGTTGGCAATAATTCACTCATTGTCTCTTCAATCGAAACTCTGAATTTAGGATAATAAGGAAAATTTCACTAAGTCGTGAGTGTGATGATAAGAATTGAATTGCCGATTGATGGCATGACGATATCAGTAATGGTCAATCGTCAAAGCGTGGTACAGGTATATAAAGAACAGCAATCAATGCCAATTGATGAGCTCAATGAGCATCAGCTAGAGGTCGATCTGGGTCAGCGAACGCTGCAAATAAGCACAGAGCAACTCAGAGATAATCTGTTGGCTGTATCTATAGACCAATCTCCTTGGCAGTGGGTGGAGGTGCCTGTTGCGAGCTATGAACGCAAAGGAAACTGGCTTGGACTTGCGGCGCTTGGATTTAAGTTGTTCAAAAGTGCCAAAGTGATAAAAGCGGCTTTGATTGGTGCATCCGTTGCAGGTTATGCTTGGCTGTTTTCTTGGCAGTTTGCATTGATGTTGGTGGCTTGTTTAGTTGTGCACGAGTATGGACATGTAAGAGCAATGAAGTATTTTGGGCTGAAAACCAAAGGCTTTTACTTGATCCCCTTTGTTGGCGGGCTCGCTATGAGCGAGGATAAAATGACAACGCGTTGGCAAGATGTGATTATCTCCTTGATGGGGCCAGCTTTTGGCTTATTTACATCTGTTCTGGGGGTCGTGCTTTATTATGTGACCGGCTCGGAAATTTTTGCCGGGGTAGCAGTACTCAGTGCGCTTTTAAATTTATTCAATCTATTACCTATTTTGCCACTTGATGGTGGACATGTGTTGAAAAGTATTAGTTTTTCCATGCGGTCATGGGTGGGCTTGTTAGCCTGTTTGGGAGGGCTTGCACTTGGCCTGTGGGTAAGTTACACATTTGGGCTGATGCTTTTGGCATTTTTCATTTTCATTGGTAGTATCGAAATCTTATTAGAATGGCGGACGCGACATCAAACTCACCTTCTACCACTTGACCGATACGGCCAGATTGTATCGGCTGCATTATATGTTCTCGTGGCTGTTGGGCACATTGCGGTGATGTGGCACTTTGCAGACTCGGATAATGTGATCCTAAGCCTGCCAGTGAAAGTGTTATCTAGCTAAACGAAGCTTAAGACAGCGGCGATAATGATGCCTGTGACAATTAGTTGGAGCAGGCAAAACCCCATAATGTCTCGTGCTCTGAGCCCCGCGATGGCGAGCACGGGTAAAGCCCAAAATGGTTGAATTAAGTTTGTCCACGCATCCCCCCATGCGACAGCCATGGCAACACGAGCAATATCGGCATCTAAGGCTTGCGCTGCAGGAATAACAATGGGGGCTTGCACAGCCCATTGGCCACCACCTGAGGGAACAAAAATATTGACGAGCCCCGCACTTAAAAAGCTCCAAAATGGCAAGGTTTGCGCATTACTGATAGACACAAATCCCGCAGAGATCTGTTCTGCTAGTCCTGTATTAACCATGATGGCCATAATGCCCGCGTAAAACGGAAACTGAATGACGATACCAGCGCCGCCTTTAATTGCCTGCTGAAGGCTATGTAAAATATTGGCTGCTGAGCCATGAAGCAAAATCGCCAAAAACAAAAAAAGCGCGATGATGATGTTTAGATTTAAACCACCACCTTGTACAACAAAATAGTGCGTTAGGTAGCCGCAGCCGAGCAAACCAATCAATATGCCCAATATTGCACTATTCTCCAGTTTTTCTGCTGGCGTTAAAGTTTGACTTGGCGTGGCTGTTGGCGGTTCTTTTAAGTTCTTTTTGTCGACCAAGACTTGCTCATTTTTTGGAGGAAGCATCGCCCGATTGAGCAGAGGTAAGACGATGAGCATCACTGCCAGCAAGATTAAATTAAAATAAGAAAAAATGGTTTCGCTGGTGGATAAAATACCGATTTGAGATTCCGCAAAGTGCCCAGCAGAAGCGATGGTGAGTGGTACAGAGCCAGCAAGGCCACCGTGCCAAACAATAAACCCAGAGTAAGCACTCGCAACCAGCACTCTGTAATCAACCATAATCTTTTTTGCGAGTGCTTTGGCAAATAGCGCACCCACAACTAAGCCAAATCCCCAATTTAACCAGCTCGCAAGCATGGATACCAAAGTCACTAAAATGATGGCTTGTGCTGGCGTTTTAGCTAAAGTCGCGAGTGCATTCAATAATTTTGCACATAGTTTGGTGTTAGCGAGCATAAAACCAGCGATTAAAACCAGCAACATTTGCATCGCAAAAGTGAGTAAATTCCAGAGCCCTTGCCCCCAAAACTGCATGGTTTCTATGGGCGTTGCAGGTGTAAACATAATCGCCATGGCCATGACGAATAGCGTTAGTAAAGTGACAAATACAAAGGGGTCTGGCAAATATTGCTCAACGAGTCGGCTGAGTGGCCGAGTTAATTTGTTTAACATGCTAAAGTCCTGTTATTGTTCTTTGCGCTACCGAGCTTGCGTGTATGATCATTACCGTGAGGCAAGTCTTATATTGTCATACCTTCATCAAGCAGTTGTAGTCATTGGATGTAATATAACTAAGAAAAGCACTAAAAGTTAGTGTTTTACGCCAAAAAATCAATAAGTTGGTTATATTGGTTTTTTGTAAGTCATTGATTTTTAAGGTTCTTATTTTTGGCATATATCGTGATTACAGTATTAACTATATTGATTCGGTAGGTTTATCTACCATGCTATACACATTGGGATGTGGTAGTAATAGAAATACAACTAAGCGAGGTATCTATGGCAGGACAAGGTTCTGGTGGTAATGTAATTGCTGCTATCTGTAATGTATTTTTTCCAGGTTTAGGGCAGCTTGTACAAGGTCGTTTATTAGCTGCAATTATTTTCGCCATTATTACAGTAGGTGGATATGCATTGTGGTTTTTAGTCGTGCCAGCTGTAATTGCAGCGGTAGTGCACCTTTGGGCAATTATCGATGCTGCTAAATACTCATCACGAGGTTAGCAAACTAAATCGTGTTCTTATTGAAGAGGCCTTGATGAAAGGCCTTTAAACAATTGAGTTTTTAAGTCTAAATTTTATAAGTGGTGTTTTCCTGACACATTACTCCTTTCATACGGCAATATAAAAGCTAATGTGCATTGTTTATACACAAATACACGGCGCTGTTTGAATTGAAAAAAGTAATTTATTGGTGTTGTTAACCTAGGTACATTGGAATAAAATACGCGCTTTTTATTCGGGAAAACTCAATGAAGTCTAACATTGAAAAGCATGTCATATTGACAAAAAAGCTGGCTTTGAGCGCTGTCATCGCGCTGTCTCTAAGTGCATGTGGTTCAGGTGGAGCTGATGATACACCCAGTACACCACGTGTTCAAAATATTACCTATGAAGCACTGCCTGCTATTCTAACCTTCAATGAAGGTGAAACGATTCGCCTGTCTTTAAATACGAAAGGCGAAGGAGCAAATGGCTTAAAATTCAATTGGACGGTTAAGTATTTAAATCAAGATGTTACGTTTTCTGGGCAAGGTTCAGATACTATTTCATTCAAAGCACCAAACGTTGAAACGCACGGCACTATGCAAGTGAGCGTGAAGTTAGACGAGGCCAATTCTACTAAAACAATTGGTTTTCA
Organism: Pseudoalteromonas luteoviolacea; assembly: GCF_001696455.1. Classification (GTDB taxonomy): domain Bacteria; phylum Pseudomonadota; class Gammaproteobacteria; order Enterobacterales; family Alteromonadaceae; genus Pseudoalteromonas; species Pseudoalteromonas luteoviolacea_C. Next base: position 251,829 of record NZ_MAUJ01000006.1, on the reverse strand, counting down.
TGATCAGCACTTATCTCTCAACATTAAAGATTTAGATCCACCTGTTACCCCACCAGCGTCAACGCATGAGCTAGGTGAAGAAGTTTCAGAGATTGATACGTCTGCCCTGACTGTGGGAAGTACATGGACAGAAACGCACAAAACTAACTTAAGAATCGACCAAGTAGATAACAGTTACAATTTAGTGGACAGCACATTTATCCGTTCATTTATTGTCGAAAGTGCGGACCAAAATAAGCAGGTTATGGGGACCAACTACTGTGGATTCCCTGATCTTAATTCAATGGAGTTAAACGCGGGTGTATTGTCTGTAAATTGTGACTCAGGTACTTTATCGACCCAATATTTTCAAAAAGAAAATAGTTTCTCGATAGTACAAAAGTGTGATGAGAAGACTGTTGGAGTGAGCACATATGAAAAGAAAAGCAACGAAGCTGTTGCTAGTTTTGGCTCATTAAACATGCACTTTGACAACTTTGCAGATCTGCAGACCAAAGAGGTATGTGGTGTGGTGGTTACATCAAAAGTGACTGCTCACTCAGCTGATAATCAGGAGGTTGCCAAAGAAGAAGCAACTGCTATTCGCCTTGTAACGCAGCAAGAGGGCAATGACTTTGAACTGCATTTCGCGTTTAATGAAGCCCCTAATGGGTTCTTTGTTTCTTTAAATTCTTTCTTTGATGAAAATAACAAAGCAACCATAGTCTCGGCAAGCTATCCTGAGCTAAATACATCGTCACAAAGCGGCTCTCTTGATCTTGATGCTCAAAATAGCATTTCAAATATGAAAGGTAAGTTTAATTTTGTATTGAAAAATGATAACGGTGTGGGCGAAGCTGTTGAAGGTGACTTTGAGCTCGTTCTTGAGTAACCCTCTTTGATGTAGGCTTAAAAAGTGAGCTTCTCTTTTAAGCCTACTTGCGCCACGGCCATATTAAGTGGGCTTATTCGTTCACTATGCACCGTTATATTAAAAGATAAAGCCAAGCGCTAATACTAAACGGACTTAACATCGTAGAGATGACGACGCTCGCAGCGAGTGTGTCTTGGGCACACTGCTGTTGCCGGGCAACAAGGTAAGCATTGACCCCCAGTGGTGAGGCTGCCATCAATGTCAGTACTGCTGTATGTATTTCCGACAATTGTAGCCAATTAGCAAATCCAAATACCATCATGGGCAGCACCCAGAGTTTGGTGATACTCAGCAGTAACGCGCGCTTCCAAGCCTGTTTAATAGAATACTGCACCAAACTTACGCCCAACACGAATAACGCCCCAGAGATAGCGGGTTTAGCGAGCCATTCCAGTCCTGAAAATAGAAGTTTCGGTAGAGGTATATAAAGCGCGTTAAAGAGTAATCCTGCCGAAATGCTCAATACTATTGGGTTAACAAAAAGTGGTTTTAGAGTCTCGATTAATGAGCCACTTCGGTTGCTTGAAAACAAAAAGCTCAATGCAAATAGCAGCGCACTATGAAAAGTAATAATCATAAACACCAATGAACCTGCTTCGCTGCCCAGCGCTGCAATAATCACCGGTAAACCGACCAATACGGTGTTGGAGTATGTACCTCCGAGTCCCCACATGGCGGCTTCTGCCATCGCTTTTTTATTGTTTAGCCATTTGGTGGTTAAAGTCAGCAAATAACACATCAGGACGGGTATATAGAAGGCGAGTAGTAACTGAGGCGAGGCGACTTTATCCAGATCTGCTTGATACATGTTGAGAAAGAGAAAGACAGGGATCGCGATATAAAAGATGAATCTGCGCAGTCCCTCTAGCTGGGTCGTCGCGATAAACCCAGTTTTACCGCAGAGATAGCCTGTCAGTACTAAGAAAATTAAGGGAAATAGAACTTCGATGGGGGTCATAGAGTTACGATTTATTATGCAAGGCGATTATTATACGTCACAGAGAATTATTTTCACGCGTGTCTGACAAGGAATTTTACTTTGTCCTTTTGGCCATGCTTTACGGTATAATTAAGCATTGTGTTGAGTGTTTTATAAAGTTGTATGGAATATCAGTTTATTCGAGACCCGATTGTGGGTTTTAGAGTTCGCATGTCCGAAGAGCATGCTTTGGTTGGCCGATGGCTAAATGAAGAATTACCTCTCAATGATATTGCTGGTTTTATCGAGAAAATGAGCGCGGTAAAGCAAGGTACTGAAGAGCTTAAGCTTGAAGGTAAAGAAGTGCGTTTAACACTTTCTAAAGATGAAGCCCTGTTTGAAGCACATACCTTATTTCAAAATGACGTGGACCTATCTCGTTACGAAGACGATTTTTTAGAGTTAGATGAAGATGGTCTAATCGCGGGGTGTGGCTTTGAAGATTTTCAGGCTCTGATGCATGATTGGCATACGTTTGTTCAGAGCCGAAGATAACGGGTGTCACTATGCAGTGGCATGCTGAGGTGGTGCACCATATAGCTGCTCAGCCCTTTGAAACAGCACCCATGAAGTTAAAATATATTTGTCATTGGAAAGCGGCATATTTCCTCTATGTGTATGCGTAAAATAACTCGGTGCGATTACCATGCTGCCTTTTTTCGGTGCCAGTTTCCTGTTTTGATAGAAAAACTCTGTTTCTCCACCTTCCTCTACATCATTGAGGTAAAACATGAATAGTAGCACGCGGTGCAGTGCTTCATTGTGATGTAATTGTGGGTAAACTTCGCTATGCCAGTATGGATATCCGCCTTTATTCACTGGGTATTTTTGCGCTTGAATTGGCCCAAGTCTAAATAGTTGCTGTGTGAGAACCGGTAGCTGAGGTTTGCCGACTTCCTCAAAGTTGTCGACGGTTAGGTTGACTGGCTTGCCCGTTGCAGGATGGTAGACGTTGAGGCCGAATGCACCTAACATCATAAAAAAGTGTTCTTCAACGTATTGAAATAAGTGTTTAGACGTTGCTTGTTCGATTTCGCGCAACTGCTGCTGATATTCAGGGTGGTTGTTCAGATACAGGTCTTGACTGATTTTTTTGTTTAAATCAACGCCACCTGATGTTTGGCCTTGAGCTAAATGTGGACTTTTATCAAAGGTTTGCATAAATTGGTCACAAAACTCTGCACTCAGTGCATTGTCGTATACGCGGATAAAATCAGTCATTTCATTCCTCAAAGGTTGTTAGAGTTATTATGCTTGCAGAAAAAATCATGCCACGCTTTAGCGAAACAGATGTACTTGGCCACATAAACAATACCGTACTCCCGGTATGGTTTGAAGCTGCTAGGGCACCTATTTTCAAAATTTTTACACCTGATTTAAATCCACATAACTGGAAGTTGATTGTCGCAAAAGTAGAAGTGACCTTCAAAGGAGAGTTATTTTATGGTCAAGAGGTGGAGATTAAAACGGCAATAGAGAAGATAGGCAACAGCTCTTTTGTGATCTTGCAACAAGCTTGGCAACATGGAGAATGCTGTGCTGAAGGGCGTACAGTGATGGTACGTTATGACTTTGCCAGTAAATCATCTAAAAATTTGAGCCAACATGAGCGAGATGCTTTGGCCGAGTATTTATTGTAATAGCGTTTGAGTACGCTTGCGAAGCAATCGTACTCAGTACACTCGGTTAAATTTTAGATTTAAATTGATGTCCAACAGCGGCTGAAATACACGGAATCACGTCGTATTGATAGCTCGATTCACTATTCTCATCATCTAACTTGGTGATCTGTAATATTTCATAGTCATTCAATTCTATGATTCGCGTACCGGGCGCATGCTCACATCGAGAGCGGGAATCTGCTTCATATTCATAGATAAAATGTCTTAAAACCCTTTTAAGTTGTGCTTCGTATTGTGCTGTATTTTCATCAACTAAGGCGATTTCAGCTTTTAACTCTTTGAGATCTTGCTCACGTTCAACGAGCTTTTGAGCTAATTGTGCTTCCTCTTCTTCAGTCAGCTTTGTGCCATCGGGCTTAATCTTTTCGCCTTCAAGGTAGACTTTAAAACGTGAAGGGCTGACGATGATTTCAAACCAACCTTTGATAAACTGGTTAACGCCTCCGGATAGGCCTGTATGGGAAATTAACATAGCGACTTGAAATAAGATAAGCATGCTGAATACGAGGCGTAAAATACCGGTTGTAACCGGAAACTTGTAATCAACAGGCTGCCACATTTTGTGTAAGCCAAATGGTCGAAGAAAGATAAGCACCAGTAAGTATAACGGTTGGGCAAGCTGTAAGAGCACCAATAAAACGATGGTGGTGATGAAAAACCAGGTTGGCAACGACAATAGTACACTGAGGTTGTGGCTATAGGGGAGGGGGTCTGAGCTCACACCGGTTATATCGTTGATCATGCCCGCAGCTTGTACGAGGGCGTAGTTAGCGATAAATGCATAAAAAAGCAAAATCACCGCTTTGCCGGGGAGGCTGTCCCAAAAAACTAAAAATTTTGGCCAAAACTCTAGCAGCATGGCACTGAGTGCAATAAATGCGACTAAATGAAACCAAGCGTCATTATTCTGGCTGGCAAACAAGATAGCGCCAATGCTGAGAAATAAGGCTGAGAAATAGAGTCTTTGCGGTGTATTGAGTGAGTGCCAGAAGCGTTCAAACGGTGCCCCGATTTTGCTTAGTTGGTCTTTAAACGCTATCCACGCGGGATGATTCATTGTTGTTATAGTCCCTATGAATTGAGTAATGCATGGCAGTGAATGTGAGCTCACTGCCATTGCTTATTACTTATAACATAGGCTTAAGGTATCGGCCAGTGTGGGACTGAGCGTGTTGTGCAACTTCTTCAGGGGTGCCAGAAACCAGTATTTGACCTCCACCAGAACCCCCTTCCGGCCCTAAGTCGACTATCCAGTCGGCTGTTTTGATGACATCCAAGTTATGCTCAATGACCACAACGGTATTGCCATGATCTCGCAATCGGTGCAATACAACCAACAGTTGCTGGATATCATGGAAGTGTAAACCTGTCGTCGGTTCGTCCAAAATATACAGGGTTTTACCTGTGTCACGTTTAGAGAGCTCTCGTGCAAGCTTCACGCGTTGTGCTTCACCGCCAGAGAGCGTCGTAGCCGCTTGGCCCAGGCGAATATATGAGAGGCCAACATCCATTAAGGTTTGCAATTTTCGTTTAATCGCAGGGATTTTATCAAAAAACTCTCTTGCATCTTCTACGGTCATTTCTAGTACTTCATGGATGTTCTTACCCTTATAAAGTACTTCTAATGTCTCTCGGTTGTAGCGCTTGCCATGACAGACATCACATGGCACATAGACATCAGGTAAAAAGTGCATTTCGACTTTTAATACACCGTCACCTTGGCAAGCTTCACAGCGCCCACCTTTTACATTGAAGCTAAATCGGCCGACTTTATAGCCACGAGAGCGTGCTTCTTGCGTACCAGCAAACAGTTCGCGAATGGCGGTGAAAATGCCGGTATACGTTGCAGGGTTTGAGCGCGGCGTTCTACCGATAGGACTTTGGTCTATATCGATGACTTTATCAAAATGATCTAAGCCTTGAATATCTTTATGTGGCGCTGGCTCTGACACCGTCGCACCATTCAGTGCACGGTGCGCCAATTTATACAAGGTATCGTTAACCAGTGTCGATTTACCAGAGCCCGAAACGCCTGTAATACAGGTCATCAAACCAAATGGAATTTTAAGATCGACGTTTTTGAGGTTGTTTCCTGTTGCGCCGAATAACTCTAACCACTTTTCAGTAGGTTGATGACGTTCTGGGGGAACAACTATCTCTTTGGTGCCACATAAATATTGGCCAGTTAAAGAATCTGGGTTGGCTATAATGTCTTCTCTGGTACCCTCGGCAACAACATTACCACCATGTACCCCTGCACCCGGACCGATATCAATGATATGGTCAGCAGCGCGAATGGCATCTTCGTCATGCTCTACAACAATAACCGTATTACCTAGATCGCGCAGATGTGTCAGTGTACTCAATAATCGATCGTTGTCTCTTTGGTGCAAGCCAATAGAAGGCTCGTCCAGCACATACATCACACCGACTAGTCCAGCACCAATTTGGCTTGCCAGTCTTATCCGCTGAGCTTCTCCACCAGATAGGGTGTCAGCACTACGCTCTAAAGAGAGGTAATTGAGTCCAACGTTAATCAAGAAGGACAAGCGGTCGCGGATTTCTTTTAATATTTTTTCTGCAATTTGAGCCTTTTGGCCCGTTAGAGTGAGGTCATGGAAAAACTGACTGGCCTCGCCAATGCTCATGGTAGTGACAGCTGGTAAGTTGGTTGAGCCAATAAAGACGTGTCTTGCTTCCTCTCTTAACCTTGAACCGTGACAGCTTGGACAAGCTTGGCTTGTTTGATACTTGGCTAACTCTTCGCGTACCGACGTGGATTCAGTCTCATGGTAGCGACGATTCATATTGTTTAAAACGCCTTCAAATTCGTGGTTACGCGTGATTAAATCTCCGCGATCGTTTCGATAGTTGAATGCGATTTTAGTTTTACCTGAGCCTTCCAACACCACTTTTTGTGCAGAACTGGGCAGCTCTTTAAAAGGCACTTCCAAGTCAAAGCCATAATGCTCGGCAACTGAGCTGAGCATTTGGAAATAGTAAAAGCTGCGCTTGTCCCACCCTTTAATCGCGCCACCAGAAAGACTCAGTTCTGGGTTTTGTACTACGCGATTAGGGTCGAAGTACTGACGTACGCCTAATCCATCACAACTTTGACAGGCGCCTGCTGGGTTATTGAAAGAAAACATGCGAGGCTCAAGCTCTGTCATCGCATAACCACACGTTGGGCAGGCAAAGTTTGCAGAAAAGATCAGCTCTTCAGCGTCCGGATCATCCATACTCGCTATTTGTGCAATGCCGTCTGCAAGTTCTAAAGCAGTTTCAAAGGACTCAGCCAAACGCTGTTGTAAACCCTCTTTAACTTTAAAGCGGTCTACAACGACTTCAATCGTATGCTTTTTGTGTAGTTCCAGTGCAGGAGGATCCGACAAGTCACAGACTTCACCATCGATTCGAGCTCGAATGAAGCCTTGGCTTGCCAACTGCTCAAGTAGTTTTACATGCTCACCTTTTCGGTTTTTAACGACTGGCGCAAGCAGCATTAGTTTGCTGCCTTCCGGCTGTGCCAAGGCCGTATCTACCATTTGGCTAATAGTCTGAGCGGTAAGTGGTAAATCATGAGTTGGGCAACGAGGTTCGCCAACACGCGCAAATAGCAAACGCAAATAGTCGTATATCTCGGTGATCGTACCGACCGTGGAACGCGGGTTATGAGATGTCGACTTTTGCTCGATTGAGATTGCCGGAGAAAGTCCCTCGATATGATCGACATCGGGCTTTTCCATTAATGATAAAAACTGTCTGGCGTATGCTGACAGTGATTCCACATATCGTCTTTGCCCTTCTGCGTATAAGGTATCGAAAGCGAGTGAGGATTTACCCGAGCCAGAAAGTCCGGTGATCACAATCAGCTTGTCTCTTGGAATAGTCAAAGAGATGTCTTTGAGGTTATGCGTGCGCGCGCCTCTTACTTCTATTTTATCCATAGTGGCCTTTTTATGAATCTTGTGTGCTTACAACAATTGCTCGGGTGTTATTTTTTCCGGGTTAACTGCGTTTAACGAGCCGGTACGCCCCTGATTTAATGTCTGAATGATACATAATTTATAAATTAATTGATGTAACAAACTTTGCCATGGGTAGCTGTATACTCATACAGTATACATCAAAGCTGCCTTTATTCTACCCTTGTTACGCGCGTCGAGAGTAACTGGCTCACTTTATGTCGCCTGTCGTTTATTATGCAGCAAAGCGAGAAGGGACAAATTTGAGCTTTCCTGTTTTTAACAACTAGACTTAACGTAACGATTGGCAGTCGAGCTGTGTACGTGCGATTTTTGCTTATAAGTATTCTCTTTATTTCACCTGTTTGGGGCTGCGAGATGATTGTGCGGTTTGAAAATTATGCTGCTCAGTCAAGGCTAGATGAAGAGAAAGGCTGGCATGGTATGGATGTCGACTTTGCTAAAGCACTGCTAGATGAGGCTGGGTGCGAGTACAAGTTTGTCAGTATTCCCTGGGGCCGTTCACTGAAAATGCTTGAGACGGGCGATATTGATCTCGTGTTGAGTGTGACTAAAACGCTAGCCAGAGAAGACTACGCTTTCTTTATCGGGCCTCAGCGTATGGAAACCATTGTTTTTGCAATGAATGCCAAGCGGCAATTCGATGTGACTACGATGGATGAGCTGTTTTCTTTACCAGTGCCAGTGGCAATACAGCAAGGCGCATTTTACGGTACTCAATTTACCGAACGATTTAAGCTTTTACAGCAAAATGAAACGCAATTTATCTTTGTACCTGATAATCAAACTAAGCTCAGTTTGCTAAAGCATGGTCGTATTGCAGGATTTTTAGAAGAGAAATTTAATATCTTGTTTCAATCGGACAATCACCCCGATTTCATGACAATTAAAGTGGCCCCATTGATCATTAATGAATCTCCGGTGTATTTTGCATTCAGTAAAAAAAGGACGTCTTTAACCCGCCTAGAACGATTGAACAAAGCGTTTCTAAGTTTACAAAATTCAGGCAGATTCAGAGAAATATTAAAAAAATATCAGTTGCAGTGAGTTTTTGATAAACTAGCGGCGATTTTTTACTGTTTGACTTTACATGCTTTATGTCCAATCAATCTTTGAACCAAATTGAAAAACGCGCTGCATTTTCATTGGCAGGCGTATTTGCATTTCGAATGCTCGGCCTTTTCATGCTAATGCCAGTGTTAGCAGTGTATGGCACTTCGTTAGAAGATGTTTCACCTCTGTGGATAGGGCTAGCAATTGGTGCATATGGATTGACTCAAGCTTTGTTACAAATCCCCATGGGGTGGTTGTCAGACAAGTTTGGACGTAAACCTATTATTATTGCGGGGTTAGTCGTTTTTGCACTCGGCTCCGTTATCGCAGCTTTAGCTGAATCTATTTATTGGGTCACATTTGGGCGGGCACTACAAGGCATGGGCGCGATAGCCAGCGCATTACTCGCCCTCGCTTCCGACTTAAGTCGCGATGAACAGCGGCCAAAGGTGATGGCCGTCATTGGCATGTGTATTGGTTTAAGTTTTGCAGTTGCGATGCTTTTAGGTCCTATGGTGGCGGCGGCGTTTGGCATTTCTGGGGTATTTTGGCTAACCGCGATGCTCGCTTTACTCGGCATTGCAATCGTGATGTTTGTTGTTCCAAATGCAGTTCATAAGGCGCCAAAAGGCGACACGGTTGCTTCAATTGCTGACATTAAAAATTTAATCAAACATCCACAGTTATTGCGCTTAGATATCGGCGTGTTAATGTTGCATTTGACCCTAACCACATTATTTGTCGTGTTGCCAGCAAAGCTAATTGAAGAAGGGCTGGCGGCCTCAGATCATTGGCAAATGTACATTCCCGTTTTAATACTGGCATTTGTTTTAATGGCACCTATGATGATTGTGGCGATAAAAAAGCAAAAAGAAAAACAGGTTTTCTTAGCTGCTATTGCTGCATTGAGTGTCAGTGCATTAATGTTGGTTTGGCTATCGCATTCGTTGATAGGTATTGCTGCTGCAATGACTGTCTATTTTATCGCGTTTAACTTTTTAGAGGCGACCATGCCAGCCTTAGTTTCTCGAATATCACCAGCTACACAAAAAGGGTCTGCTATGGGGGTGTTTTCTTCCGGGCAATTTTTAGGAGCATTCTTAGGCGGTGTGTTAGGCGGTTACCTTGCGCAAAACTATGAAGTGAATTCTGTATTTGCTGCTGCGGCAGGAATTGGGGTAATATGGCTGCTTATTGCATGGCGCATGCAAGTCCCTCCACGTAGTAAAGCACTGAGCTTTGTAACGGAACTCAATAAATCTCAGCATGCACAAGTACTTGCTGATAAACTGGTTACATTACCAGGCGTGCTAGAGGCGACTGTAGTCAGTGAAGAAAATCGCGCTTATCTAAAAGTGGATGAAAGTAAATTTGATTTAAACCAAGCGAAACAAGTTTTATCTTCTTAAAGCTGTAAATTTTGCATGCGTTTTCGTGTCACTGCGAAACCGTCTGTGCTTTGATAGATGAATAGAAATTAGTGACGCTTGTAATTGTGTGAGGAGAGGGTGCCATGGCACGCGGTGTGAACAAAGTAATCTTGGTTGGTAATTTAGGCCAAGATCCAGAAGTACGTTATATGCCAAACGGAAACGGTGTGGCAAATATCAGTATCGCAACGACAGACAGTTGGAAAGACAAAAACACAGGTCAACTTCAAGAGCGTACTGAATGGCATCGAGTGGTGTTATTTGGCAAATTAGCTGAAGTGGCTGGTGAATATTTACGTAAGGGCTCTCAAGTATATATTGAAGGCCGTTTGCAAACGCGTAAATGGACTGATCAAAGTGGTCAGGAAAAGTATACCACTGAAATTGTGGTAGACATGGGTGGCCAAATGCAAATGCTTGGCGGACGCAACGAACAGGGCGGTCAGTATCAGTCTGGTGGTAACCAAGGTGGTTATGGTCAGCAGCAAGGTGGTTACGCGCCGCAGCAAAATAATCAGCAGCAATATGGTCAACAGCCTGCAGCACAGCAGGGTGGCTTTGCACCTCAGCAGCAACAAAATGCACCACAGCAACAAAGCAATAATTTTGGTGGACAGCCTCAACAAGCGGCTCAACCACAAGGCGGACAAGCGCAGGGTGGACAAGCACAAGGCGGGTTTGCCCCACAGCAAGGCAGTGGCAGCGCTTCTAACCCGATGGAACCACCAATCGACTTTGATGACGATATTCCATTCTAATGCACAGTTAAATTAAAACTGTAAATTTAGAATAGATAAAAAACCCAGCGCATTTGCTGGGTTTTTTTATTGTGACTCGTGTCTGTGAATTTAGGGACTAAAAATTAGGGGATCTCTACATTCTATTGGTTGTCACGCTTGCAGTATCGATGCTCAATAAGTCATCTCAAAATATATTGCATGCTATATCAGCAGTTTTGCGGTTTCTTCTTCCCCCTTCCTTGAGTTTTGCAATAGATTGAACAAAACTTTAGACAGAATCACCAATGATAGTTTGTCACTATGCTTCATTTTGCGCTTTTTGATGGTACGCACAAGCGAGGGTATTTACTCTTGTTAGTTTGGTGCGTATTGGCGTTGGTAGGCAATTTGAGCGTGATGCATCTGACGAACTCTTGGATTGCTGAAGACACCAAGCGTCTATCAGTGCAGCTCTCAAATTATATTGAACCTATCAACACATTGGATTTACACAAAGAAGCGCGGCGCTTTGGGTTTAGTTTTGAATCCCCCAGCCAATTCCCTTTATCTTGGATGTCGAAGCAGCAAAAATTGGAGCTGAGTGAGCAGCAACTGACATTGTACCCAAATGCGATAGTGCGTAAGGGGGTATATCGTGGCCTCTGGGTCAACGGGGCGCTATTACTGCTTGGTCTTCTACTTATAGCGAAGGGTCGTTTTACCAAAAACAAACAAAGCGTTGTTGATAGTGAAAGAAGTGGGCTTAGCAAGCGTCATAGCACAGCACTCAGTGCACAAGAGATCATTTTACCAGTCAGCACTGGACAGCAAGTGAATATGTTTGCAATGTTTAAGTGGCGTTGTGAATTACCTAAGCACATTGAGCCTCAAAGCCATTTTAGTGTCACTTTGGCAAAGTGCTTTAATAAATACAGGTATTGTTCCGCGAAGTATCTATCCTCTGGCGCGTTGGCTGTTACCTTGTCTTCCATGAATAAAGAGGAAGTAGAGCAAACTATTAAACGTTTGCACGAAGTTGTGTATCAGGCGTTGTTAGCGTTTCGTGGTGATCTGTCCAGAAGTGCAGTTAAGTGCGGGGCATGTTTTTATAGCGAAGGTGCGGACCAAACACAAGTATACCAGATTGCACGGTCGTCTTTGAGTGTGGCACAAAATCACGTATGGCAACATATTCATATGCTGCCCTTGAACAGAACATTAGCCGAAAGTTTGTTAGATGCGGAGTCAAATGTGATTGACGATATCAAAGCGGGTCGGTTTGTTTTGTTTTTCCAACCCTTGTTTGACTTTAAAACACAAGACGTTATTCAAAGTGAAGCGTTGTTACGCGTACGCCACAAAACCTTGGGGTTAATCACCGCTGGTCAATTTATCCATAAGATCCACCGCAGTGAGCATCTCATTGAACTGGACAAAGCAATCGTACAACAGGCGCTTAAAGTGCTAAGTAAAGAGCCGAAGGGCTTTACGGTCAGTGTAAACTTGCATGTGGTAAATTGGTCAAGCAGTGAGTTTTTAAGCTGGTTAATCGCGATACTCAAAGAGTCCGGTCGTGCAAAAGATGTCACGTTGGAACTTATGATCTGTGATTACTACCAACACCGAAGCTACTTCGAACAATTTTTTGATGCGCTTTCGCCTCTTGGCGCCAGTATTGTCCTAGATCATGTAAATGGACCTCTGGATATTGTGCCTTTGCAAAAAGTAAACAATATCGTAGGGATAAAGCTTGCCTTCGAGTTGATCCATGATATTCAATCGAGTGCTAAACGTCGCGCTGTGGTGAAGCAAATCGTAAATCAAGCCAAAAAACTGCATGTCCCAGTATATGCGGTCGGGGTTGAGACACAGGATGAGTTAAACTGTATAAAACGGTTAGGTGTTGACGGTGCACAAGGTTACTATTTTAGTGCGCCATTACTTGAATTAGAAAACAGCTTAAATTAACTTGCGATAACGAAGGCCATCTAACCCCTGCAATCCGCCAGTATGTATGGCGACAATCTTACTATTGGCTGGGAAATATCCTTTCTCAATTAACTGCCACAAACCAAACATCATTTTTCCAGTATAAATTGGTTCAAGCGGCAGGTTATGCGTACGTTTCATCATCTGACAAAAATCCCACAACGGTGCGCCAAACTTGCCGTAACCGCCGTCATGAAAATCATGAAGCAGCTGCCAGTTATTACAGGTAGCTGCTGTGGGGTTGAGTTTGAGTACTTCTGCCTGCAGGTATTCTGCGCCTTTTAGCACACAAAACCCTAGCAACTGAGTTGATTTGGGTATGCCATTCAAAAGACCTGCCAGTGTGCCGCCACTGCCAACAGCACAACATACGTAGTCGCTTTCTGGGAGTGATTGGGCAAGCTCCTGACAGCCCTGTAGGGCGAACTGGTTACTACCACCTTCGGGTACAATATAAGTGTTTGGGTACTGATTGGCTAAGTCTTCGAGGTATTTATTGTCATATCTCTGTCTGTATTCTAATCTTGTGACTGCGTGCAAGTGAACACCGCATGCTTTTGCGAGACGTAAGGTTGGGTTTTGCAAATCTAATTGCGGTCCTCGCACTATAATATGCGCTGGTATATTGAATAATTTACTGGCCATCGCTGTTGCGTACACATGATTGGAGAAAGGACCGCCAAAAGTGAGTAATGCATCGTTTTTACGCCTTTTGAGCTCAAGCAGATTGTGCTTCAGTTTACGCCATTTATTGCCTTGTATTGTGGGGTGCAAAAGGTCGTCTCTTTTCACTAATAACTCGACCTTTTTTGCGCTTAGCAGTGGGTGGCAAATACGTTGTATTGGAGACTCTAGGTGATTGGAATTGAACATCAGATTTTAGATTTCTCTATAAATAGGCGCTTTGAGGTTATTATTTCATGAAAATGTGAAGAGAACACTGGTAAGGACGTGACTATTAGTTGTAAACTCAGATATTAATTGTACAAGGCTTGTGTTTTACTTCGTAAGTACATAGCATTAAGCATTAAAACATCAAAAATAACAAAGACCAAAACAACTGCCGCTGTTGGGAATGGAATATATGCGAATTGCTCCTTTATCTCTTTTTGTCTCTGCCGCCTTATTGTCTGTAAGTGTTTGGGCACAAGATACTGCGACTGTGACAGCTATCGAGTCAGAGCGCTCTGAAAAACAAGCTGAGTTAGACAGATATACTCAGATTTTAGATAAGCATGTGGCTGAAGAAGCCCGTTTACAGGCACAACTGGAATTATTAAGAAAGAATTCAAGTGAGCTTGATAAAGAAAAAAACCAAGCCTTAGATGCGATGAATGATTTATATCGTCGTTTGATCGATGATCCTTCCATCGATATTTCAACGGCTCAGTTGAGATATCAGCAATCAGTAGCTGACCACAAATCTAATAAAGAAGATATCGCGATGCAGTTAGCGGCCATAGCATCGCACCGTAAAGATATTGAACAAATTCGCGTCAGTAAACATACGCTTGTCAATACAATTGCCAGTTTAAGAGATCAACTGAGTACAGCGCGAGTTGAGCGCTTGCGCAATGAGTTTACGCGTGAAGGCACATTAGAAGTTGAACACACCATTAACTGTAAACGCACAGAAACGTTGGCAGCGTGTGAGCAACGCGGGCAGCAGCTTGGACTACAAAAAGCGACAAAGCGTTTTATCGACCAAATCTTTGCTAACCTCACGGAACAGCGCATTGTTGAGCCAAAAAGACATATGGCAGGGGCACAGGTTCAGGTTGTTAGTAGTCACGTAGTTGGCAGCGCGTTTAGTGGTCAAGGTAATTACAGTGTCAATTTAAGCGTTACAATGCGTGGAGATGTAAATAATAGTCGTTTATGTGGACTCTTATCTCTAGACAATCGATTCTGTAGCGAATATGGCACGCCATTGGCTGTGGGTTATCAAGCAAGTTATCCGACAACATTCAGCGACAGTCAGCTGACTTTTACTGATGAAATAGATAAACCAGATCTTAATGTCCCAAGTATTACTGCATTGCAGCCTAAACCAGAGATAAAATCTCAAGTCATACAACAAACGCCTAAAGACAGACAGGTTGATTTAACTTTACGATCTAATGTGTATGACGATGAAGTGTTTATTGATGGTGTAAGCTACGGTTCAACTAAGTTAGTAGTTAGTGTGCCACTTGGCTCGTATGACATTGAAATCCGTAAATTAGGCTATGAATCATACACAGCAAAAGTGGATGTACGCAGAGCTCGAACGATCAATGCAAAACTGATAAAAAAGCCTGAGTCGATTGCTGCACCGACGCCAACAAGCGAGCAACAGAGCAAACCCGTTTCGGTTGTGAATAAAATATCACCAAACTTGGTTGGTAACGAAGTGGTAATTATTCCCGCAGGTACTTTCCAAATGGGAGACTTGACTGGAAATGGTTTAGCAAATGAGCGACCTGTTGTAGAAAAAGTGTTGAGTCATTCTTATGCAATGCAAAGCAAAGAGGTGACTGTAGCAGAGTTTAGGCAATTTATTCTAAGCACAGGCTTTCAAACCGAGGCCGAAAAAGGCAATGGTTGTGCGCATTACAAAAATGGCGAACCTATTTGGGAGAGCGAGTACAACTGGGACAAACCAGGATTTGAACAAGCTGATAATTTCCCTGTGGTATGCGTGACGTATGAAGATGCAAAGGCATACGCCAATTGGCTCTCTGGTGAAAAAGGCATTCAGTACCGTTTACCGAACGAAGTTGAGTGGGAGTACGCAGCACGTGCCGGTACAAGCTCAGAGTACCCTTGGGGTAATGAAATAGGCAGAGGCTTAGCAAATTGCGGTTGGTGTGGTAGTGATTGGTCTAATAAAAGTCCAGCGCCGGTAGGTGAGTTTTCGCCAAATAACTATGGTTTGTATGATACCGTTGGTAACGTATGGGAATGGACCCAAAAGCGTGCATCACAAGAGGATGTGACGGTGAGAGGAGGTGCGTGGAACTTCGCACCAAGCTTGGCAAGAGTGTCAACTCGATTGGCCTTAGCTCCTGATTTTAGAGCCAACTATATCGGTTTTCGATTGGTTCGAGAAAGATAATTTATGCGCTCAGAAAGGGCGCATTCAGCCAAAGTGCAGTTAGCATTTTGTAGACTTAATTATTTCAGCCGTGGCGTTAATCGACACGGCTTTGTTAAAAGAATTCTTTAAGGTTACCCAGCCTCATGTTTAAAAAGCTACGCGGATTATTTTCTAATGACTTGTCTATTGATTTAGGCACGGCAAACACCCTGATTTATGTAAAAGAAGAAGGCATTGTATTGAATGAGCCTTCAGTGGTTGCGATTCGTCAGGAGCGGGCCGGTGGGCCAAAGAGTGTCGCTTCTGTTGGTACTGCTGCCAAGCAGATGCTAGGTAGAACCCCAGGCAATATAAAAGCGATTCGTCCGATGAAGGATGGTGTAATTGCGGATTTCTATGTAACTGAGAAAATGCTGCAGCATTTCATCAAACAAGTGCACAACAACAACTTCATGCGTCCAAGCCCACGCGTTCTTATTTGTGTGCCGTGTGGCGCTACACAAGTTGAGAAACGTGCGATTCGTGAATCTGCAATGGGAGCTGGTGCGCGTGAAGTGTACTTAATCGAGGAGCCTATGGCTGCTGCGATTGGTGCCGGATTACCTGTATCTGAAGCGACTGGTTCGATGGTTGTTGATATCGGTGGTGGTACAACAGAAGTTGCAATCATCTCATTGAATGGTGTTGTTTACTCATCATCTGTTCGTATAGGTGGCGATAAGTTCGATGAAGCCATCATAAACTATGTGAGACGAAACTTCGGCAGTTTGATCGGTGAAGCAACTGCTGAGCATATTAAGCATGAAATAGGCTCTGCATTTAAGAGTGAAACGCCAATTGAGATTGAAGTGCGTGGTCGTAATCTCGCTGAAGGGGTACCACGTTCATTTACGCTGAATTCACACGAAATACTAGAGGCATTACAAGAGCCGCTTATGGGGATAGTGAGTGCAGTTATGGTTGCGCTTGAACAATCTCCACCAGAGCTTGCTTCAGATATCTCTGCGCACGGTATGGTGTTAACTGGTGGTGGTGCACTACTAAAAGATCTTGATCGCTTACTGATGGAAGAAACAGGGATACCAGTAGTGGTTGCCGATGACCCTCTAACCTGTGTTGCTCGAGGCGGTGGTAAAGCGCTTGAGATGATAGATATGCATGGTGGCGATGTATTTAGTTACGACTGATGAATTTACTGTTTGGCCGAAGTGCATCTTTACAACTGCGACTTACCGTCGCAGTTGTGCTTAGTATTGTACTTATAATTGGAGACCGCTACACATCTGGTGGCACGTTCGTGCGTACCACGCTTAATACGCTAGTTAGTCCAGTCCTATATGCGGCCAATGTACCGTATGAACTCTTCAATGTTGGTGCAAAAAGCTTAAATACACGTGATCAATTACTTCAAGAAAATGAAGCATTGCGTACCAAGCAACTGCTACAAAGTGAACAGCTGCAACAGTATCAGTTTTTATTAAAAGAAAATATAGAGCTGAGGGCGCTGCTTGGCGCGTCTTCTCGACAATCCCATGCTCGTCAAATTGCACAGGTTTTATCCGTTCGTTCTAATCGCTATAGTCATCAAGTGGTCATCAATCGGGGCACCATTGATGGTGTCGCGGAAGGACAAGCCGTTATAGATGAATTGGGATTGGTAGGTCAGCTTACGCAAGTTGGCACGACCACATCACGTGTACTGCTTATGACAGATACTACCCATGCAACACCTGTTCGAATACTTCGTAACGATGTGAGTATGGTGATCGAAGGGATCGGTAAAATAAACCTGATGCAATTGGCGCATGTTTCGCACAGCTTAGATATTAGAATAGGTGATATTCTGGTGACTTCTGGCTTAGGCGGCCGATTTCCGGAAGGCTACCCTGTGGCAGTTGTAACAGAAATCGATCGTGATGAGGGGCTGCCATTTGCAAAAGTATATGCGGAACCCATTGCGCAACTAGATAGGATCCGTCTGTTAGTTATTTTGGGTGATGGTGCACAAGGGGATGCAAATGAGCCGTAGTTTTTCCCTGATAGCATTTAGCGTTTTTTTAGCATTAATTATGGCACTGATGCCATTGCCTTTTTCTCTGGAGCCTTTTAGGCCTGATTGGGTCTTACTGGTGTTAATGTATTGGTCAATTGCGATTCCACACCGAGTCAATATAGGTTGGGCATGGTGCACTGGATTAATCATGGACTTGGCTGTGGGCTCTCCGCTGGGGGTGAACTCCTTAACTTACTCTGTTTGTATTTATATCACAGTGAGCAACTTTCAAAAACTGCGCAATTTTTCTCTTTGGCAGCAAGCCATGTTAATAGGGCTATTTTTAGCGCTGTACCACCTTCTGCAGTTTTGGTTGAACCATTTCCTATTAGATATTTACTTTGATCCAGCCTACCTTTGGCCGGCACTAGTAGGCATGTTTTGTTGGCCTTGGATTTTTCTTCTGTTACGAAAATATCGAAGGCATTTTAGGATCCGTTAATGACTGTAAAACTATATTTAGCTTCTGCTTCTCCACGCCGCAAAGAGTTACTTACCCAACTAGGCTACGATTTTAAACAATTTTCTGTTGATGCTGATGAAACTCAATTTGCTGACGAGCATCCAATTACGTATGTTGAACGATTAGCGCGATTAAAAGCGCAAAGTGGCGTTGATTTGGGTTATCAAGATAGACCTGTACTTGGCAGCGATACGATTGTGATTGCAGAGGGTAAGGCTCTTGGTAAGCCAAAGAGTGAGGCAGACTTTAAAGCGATGATGAGCATGTTGTCAGGCAGCACACATCAAGTGATGACTGCGATTGCGCTTGCCACTAGCCAGCGAGTGTTAAGCAAGACCGTGATTACCGAGGTGTCATTTAAGCCTTTGTCTGAGCAGGAGATAGAAGCATATTGGCACAGTGGTGAGCCGCATGATAAAGCGGGTGGATATGGGATCCAAGGTCAGGGCGGGCGCTTTGTCAGTCAGTTAAAAGGTAGTTATTTCGCGGTAGTGGGACTACCTTTATATGAAACAGATGAACTAATTCAAGCATTTATGGCGGACCAAGATGAGTAGTGAATTATTGATCAATGTGACACCAAGTGAGAGTCGCGTAGCCTTAATTGAAAATGGGGTTTTACAAGAGGTTCAGGTCGAACGTGTTGGCAACTTGGGTATTGTCGGCAACATTTATCTTGGTAAAGTAAGCCGTGTGCTTCCGGGAATGCAAGCCGCATTTGTGGATATAGGTTTAGAAAAAGCCGCATTTTTACATGCCTCGGATATTGTGAGTAGCGCTTCTATAGAGGAGGACGTTGACGAGCAGCCAGTTAAAAAAGTCCAAGATATTCGTGAGCTGGTTAAGCAGGGGCAGTTTATTATGGTACAGGTGGTGAAGGACCCAATTGGTACCAAAGGCGCACGCTTGACGACTGACATCACCATACCTTCTCGGTACCTTGTATTCATGCCCGATGCGACACATGTCGGTGTCAGCCAGAGAATAGAAACTGAAGAAGAGCGTAGCCGATTAAAAAAAATTGTGGCGCAGTACAATGACGAAAATGGTGGTTTCATTGTCAGAACTGCGGCCGAAGGCGCGGCTGAAGCCGAGCTAAAGCATGACGCAGAATTCCTCAAAAAGCTCTGGCAAAAAATCGTCAATAAGCGCCGCAAAACGAGTAAAGCCAGCATTTTGCATGAAGATTTAACGTTGGCGTTTCGTACTCTACGCGATTACGTGGGAGAGGATATGGAGCGCATACGGGTTGACTCTAAGTTAACCTATCAGCAGTTAAAGTCATTTACTGAGGAATTTGTGCCCCAGCTCTCTGAAACACTGGAATATTATCCGGGTGAGCGACCTATTTTTGATTTGTTTGATGTTGAGGCTGAAATCCAAAAAGCATTACATCGCAAAGTAGAGCTAAAATCGGGTGGCTACTTAATTATTGATCAAACTGAGGCAATGACCACCGTTGATGTCAATACAGGCGCATTTGTAGGCCATCGAAACCTAGAAGAAACAATTTTCAATACCAATGTTGAAGCGACCTCCGCGATAGCCCGTCAGCTTAGGTTAAGGAACCTAGGCGGTATTATCATTATTGATTTTATAGATATGGTGTCGGATGAGCATAAACGACGGGTGTTACATTCGCTGGAAGCTGCGCTAGCCAAAGATCGTGCTAAAGCCAATATCAACGGGCTTTCAGCACTGGGGCTTGTAGAGATGACGCGTAAACGTACCAGAGAAAGCCTAGAGCATATTCTGTGCGATGTGTGCCCATCTTGCTCTGGCAGAGGCTCCTTAAAAACTGTGGAAACAGTCTGCTATGAAATCTTACGAGAGATTGTACGGGTCAATAGAGCTTATGATGCAGATAAGTTTATGGTGTATGCGTCAGCGGCGGTCAGTGAAGCGCTTGTCAACGACGAGTACCATAATCTAGCGGAATTAGAGCTCTTTATTGGTAAACAAGTAAGTATCCAAACTGAAAACTTGTATAGCCAAGAACAGTTTGATGTAGTAATGATGTAGGCCAGTATGCAAGCCAAAACGATATGCTTCTTTTGTATGAGAAAAGTTTGGCAGGTGTTCGCTGTGACATTGGTGACACTTGCTGTACTTGTCTCATTGTTGAAGCTGACGTTACCTTATGCGAATGATTATAAAAGCAGTATTGAATCGCTGATCTATGAGCAGCTTAATGTGGAGTTAAGCATTGGCTCTATCAGTGCCAGTTGGCAGGGAACAGGGCCTGCGCTGCTGCTAAAAAATGTGAGTTTTGAAGACAATCAGGCTTCACCTATCTCTGTGCAAATTGAAAGCACTAATTTACAAGTTAATGTTGTTGAGTCTATCAGGCAATGGCAGTTGGTCTCTAACTACTTTGTGCTGGATGGGTTCAAAGCCAATATCTATTTGGACAAATTAGATCTGGGTAACAGCTCAGGGGAGTTTGAACAGCAAGCATTGATTGAAGGCTTATTCCTTGGCGACACCGGCCACTTCTCCGTCCAAAATAGTGAAATATACCTGTTTGCTAAAACACAAAAGCGTCACTCGGTACTAATCCAAGATATGGTATGGCAAAACAGTGAGTTAGCACACCATGGAGAAGGAAGGCTCGTTTTACCTAACCTATCACAAGGTAGCCTAGATACTCTGGTCCGTTTAGAAGGTAAAACGCTAAATGATATCGGGGGGGAGATCTTTTTACAGGCAAGAGAACTTAACGTTCTTGAGCTGATTGACGAACACCTTGATGAAACGCGCGATGCACTTAGCGCAAGTATTAACGGACAGCTTTGGGCGCGACTCAACCAAGGTAAAATTGATGATATTCAACTGCAATTTGAGCCGAGTTATTTAAAGTGGCAGTCAGAGGACAAAAACAATCAGCTCGGGCTAGACAGTGGTCAGTTACAGTTACTGAAGCACGCAGATGGTTGGCGTATAAATAGCTCAGAGCTTTATTTCAGTCATGGGGAAAGGGTTTTTGAGCCAGTTTTACTGCAAGGCGAATGGCAAAACGAAACGTCCCAGCTATGGCTTAAGCAGTTTAATTTAGAACTTTTGGTGGATGCTTTATCACTGACCCATTACGACTGGGCAAATCAACTGGTTAAAAGTGATGTTGTCGGCCAATTAACCCAGGCAAAGGTATCTTGGCATCAGCAACAGGGCCTAAATGTATGGGGGATATTATCTTCTGTTGGGTGGCAAGAGTCTCATTTAGCTCCCGGGTTTTCGGGGTTGGGGCTAGAATTTCATTGGTCAGATAACCGGGCGGTTGTAAGTTTAAATGCGCATCAACAGCAACTTGTAACAGGACCACGATTCATAGAGCCAATCGCCATTGAGGAACTCAATGGCGATATCCACTTTTGGACGGACGAAAATAAGTATTGGCACGCTCAATCGAGTAATTTGTGGTTGAGCAATTCGGACTTAAGTGTCGCACTGGAGTTTCATACCCGCTTGTTTGATGAGCCGGAATTAGACCTCTATGCAGAAGCGTATGGTGGGGATGCGCGTATTGCTGGACGCTATTTCCCGCTTGAGCTCATGCATTCAAATCTGGTTGAGTATCTCAACAAAGGTATTCTGGCTGGACAAAACAAAGGTACACAGGTGTTGGTCTCTGGACCATTGAAAGATTTTCCCTATAGAGGCACGCATGGTCAGTTTGAGGTACTCGCTGATATTCAAGACGCTGAATTCCTATTTGCGCCTGATTGGCCGAGTATTCACGATGCAGACGTATCATTGCATTTTATCAATCAACGCATGGATATCACGACACGTTCTGGGCAACTGGAAAATCAACAAATCCAAGGTGATGTGGCCGTACGTTTAGCTGACCTCGAACAAGCAGATATATTGACTGTTGATATAAACCAAACCACCGAGGCGGCTTCATTAATGCCATTTTTTGCCGCGACTCCCATAGCCGACCCTCTTGTCGACGTCCTAGATGTTGTGCGAGGGCAGGGCAGTGTATCAGGTGTGGTTGGACTTGAAATAGATTTAGAAAATTTAGACGTTTTGGCACGTGGTCGCGTGCAATTTGCAGATAATACTATTCACTTAAGTCAGCCGGGCATGACGTTACAAGGTGTGTTTGGCGAGCTGAAGTTCAAAGATGATGATATTGCGTTTGAAGGTGGTCAAGCAACGTGGCTTGATATGCCCTTGTCTTTTTCTGTAAAAGGAGGTGGGGATAAACAGGGGTATTTAGTTAACATAGATACTGCGATGCAAATTTCTTCGGACAAGTTGTTACCGTACGGCCATGGTATTATGGATGGGTTCATTGAGGGGCACACTCAATTAGATACCGATATCACATTGAACTTTGAAGATGCTGGCTTTAATTACCTAGCGAGCTTTCGAACCGATCTGAATGGCGTTGAAGTCAATTTACCTCCGCCGTATCAGAAGGCACATGCGATACCACGCATACTATCTGGAGAGGTGAGAGGGGATGATATTTCGAACCTGATCACCGCGAATTATGATAATAACCTTTATTTCAATGGGATTCTGAATAATCAGAATGGGTTATTAGACAAAGCGCATCTCGTCGTGAGTCAGCAAAATAGGGGGTTAGATAAATCAGGGTTTGTCGTAACGATTGAGCACTCTGAACTTGCACTAGAACCTTGGTTCGAGTTTATTGATCGCATCATTGATATAAGCGCAAAGCCCAGCAGTGGCGAAGCCCAATTATTACCTAAGCTGAATGAGATTCGTGCAAACCTTGGCCAGTTAAATATTGGCGGCTTACTTTTTAATGACTTTGAAATGCGTATGACCCCGCAACAGCAAGCGTTGAAAATGCGGCTAACAGGTAAAGAGTTGAGAGCACAGGTGCTCATACCCACCGAAGGGCGCAGCGACCCAATTCAAGTGCAAGCTGACTACTTGCGATTAAACTCGCAAAAAGAAGATGAAACAGAAGCCGAAGATGTTAGTCTGCCACTTGCTGAACAGCAATGGCTCGCCAATATACCCGCGATCGAGTTCGGCTGTGATGATTGCCGTTTGAATCAGTATCAATTAGATAGAGTCAATCTGTCGATGTTTGGCGATGGTCAGCGTCTTAATATTACCGCTTTGAATATCGATAAAGGCACGCACACGTTAAGTGCTAAAGGGAGTTGGCAAAATGGCATATCTCAAGTCATGGGTAATTTAAGCAGTGCCGATTTCGGTGATTTGATGGAAGAGTTTGATATCACTTCAACTGTGAAAGACTCGCAGGCCAACATTGATTTTGATATACAGTGGCAGTCAGCGCCATACGATTTTCAATGGGCAAGTCTAGGAGGGGAAATCCAATGGCGACTTGGCGAGGGGCATTTAACAGATATCAGTGATCAAGGAGCACGTGTTTTCTCCCTGTTGAGTTTGGATTCTCTAGTTCGAAAACTAAAATTAGACTTTCGTGACGTATTTGCCAAAGGCTTTTTTTACAATCAGATGGAAGGGAGTCTACAATTAGAAAGTGGTATTGCCTATACCAGAGATACTAAAATGGATGGCGTACCAGCTGATTTAAGCATTTCAGGATATGCGAATTTAAAAACCCAAGAAATCAACTATGACTTGGCTATCGCACCACAAGTGACCTCAAGTTTACCTGTAATTGTGGGGTGGATGGTGAACCCTGTGACTGGGTTAGCAGCATTGGCCATTGATAAAGTAATACACTCCGCACGCGTTATCTCAGAAATCAATTTTAAGGTGACAGGAACGATGAAAGAGCCGATTGTCACTGAGGTTGATCGTAAGAGCCGTGAAGTGACTATTCCGGGGGTGAGTAAACCACCAGCAGCGGCTCAGCCAGAACCTCAAGGTACAGAAAAGCAAAACGACGCTGGCACACCACCGATACAAATTGATGCTGAGGCTCAGCCAGAACCTCAAAGTACAGAAAAGCAAAACGACGCTGGCACACCACCGTTGCAAGTTGATGTTGAGGCTCAGCCAGAACCTCGAAGTATAGAAAAGCAAAACGACGCTGGCACACCACCATTGCAAGTTGATGCTGAAGCTTTGCCAGAAGCTGGCCGCGAAAATACACAACCAGCCAGTATCGAGTCTGAGGGAAGTTCAAAAAAGAAAGATTTAGGCGGTGCCGATAACACTGAAGGTCAGCCACTCCAATAACATGGCGATTTGGAAGGGACTCACCGTTATTGTCAGTGTGAATACAGTAAACGATATGTGGAAATAAAATATGCGTAGCAAAGTCAATATTGTCGTTATCCCGATGTGCTCTAAGCGGTTGCCTGAGGACAACTTTGAATACCTCTTGGCGCAAATGGAGCAACTGGTTATTGATGAGCCCACGCTGATTTGTTTGCCAGAAGCATGGCTTGCTTTTGGTCGAGATGGCAAAGAGTCTTTGGCCATGTCTAAGCAGGCTGATAAGTGGTTGAAGCAGATCGCTGTCGTTTGTAGAAATAAGGGCGTGTGGATGGCCGCGGGCACAATCCCAGTTTATGATGCTGAAGAGCGTTACTTTGCCGCAAGTTGCCTATTCAATGATGAAGGTAGGCTGGTTACTACGTATAACAAGATACACTTGTTTGACGCAAATGTAGCGGATTCAGCTAAACACTACCGAGAATCTGAGTTCACTCAGCCTGGACGTGACATTGAAGTTGTAGATAGTCCGTTTGGTAGACTAGGCTTAAGTGTATGCTATGACGTTCGATTTCCGGGTCTTTATCAAGTACACAGGGAGCAAGGTGCCGATATTTTGCTGGTACCGAGTGCTTTTACAACGGTCACAGGGGAGGCGCACTGGTTGCCCTTATTGCAAGCCCGAGCAATTGAAAATCAGTGCTTTGTCATCGCTGCGGCACAGGTAGGCAAACATGAAAATGGCCGAGAAACTTATGGGCACAGCGTCATAATTTCGCCATGGGGTGAAGTTTTAGAAGATAGTGAACTATCTTTGCAACCAATACAGCGACGTATCGATTTAAGTGAAATTGATAAAATTAGAGCTGCTATGCCAGTCGCAATGCATAATCGATTTAAGAGCAATTATATATGAATCAAGTTGAAAAGAACTTGTTGACTGACAGTCAATTAACTAGAGAGCAACTAGAACAGACACTTAACTACATACATCAACATCAAGTTGACTATGCAGACCTGTACTTTCAGTCTAGCTATCATGAAACTTGGGTGCTCGAAGACGGGCAGATTAAAGAAGGCAGCTACAACATTGAGCGCGGGGTCGGCGTGCGTGCGGTTAGTGGAGAGCAGACGGGGTTTAGTTATTCCGATGCGATTAACCTCGAAGCCATCAACCAAGCAGCGCAAGCGGCTCGTTCAATTGCAGCCGGTGGGGAATCTAAAGCAATTCAGGTATTCACTGAACGTAAAGTGCCACTGCAATTCGAACCTGTGCAACCATTACTCAGCATGAGTGATGAAGATAAAATTGCATTGCTTAGAGAAGCGGATGCTGCCATTCGAGATTTAGCGCCAGACGCGCAGCAAGTGGTTTGTTCAATCTCTGCGGTATATGAAGAGGTTTTGATTGCCGCGAGCGATGGCACGTTTGCAACGGATATAAGACCATTGGTGCGCTTAAATTGCTCGGTAATACTTGAGCAAAATGGGCGCAGAGAGCGAGGCAGTGCTGGCGGTGGTGCAAGATTAGATTACGGCTATTTTAAAGAGTTAGTTGATGGGGAACCCAGGTGGCTGGGTTATGCGCAGGAAGCTGTGAGATTGGCGAGAGTTAACCTAGGTGCTGTCGATGCACCAGCGGGCACTATGCCTGTTGTATTAGGTGCAGGTTGGCCAGGTGTGCTGCTTCACGAGGCTGTTGGGCATGGACTCGAAGGCGACTTTAACCGCAAAGGAGCATCGGCTTTTAGCGGTCGGATCGGAGAGAAGGTTGCATCTGAACTATGCACCGTGGTTGATGACGGTACCCTTGAAAATTGCCGAGGCTCGCTGAATATTGATGACGAAGGCACTCCGGCAGGTTATAACGTATTGATTGAGAATGGCGTCTTAAAAGGGTATATGCAAGACAAGACCAATGCACGCCTAATGGATACGCAATTGACTGGCAATGCGCGTCGAGAGTCTTTTGCACATTTACCTATGCCACGTATGACAAACACCTATATGCTTGCAGGGGAAAGCACACAAGAGGAGATCATCAGCTCTGTTAAAAATGGCATATTTGCCAATAGCTTTGCCGGCGGTCAAGTGGATATTACGTCAGGTAAGTTTGTTTTCTCTGCTTCTGAAGCATATTTGATTGAGAACGGTAAAGTAACAAGGCCAATTAAAGGGGCAACATTGATCGGTAATGGCCCTGAGGTCATGCAACAGATTTCCATGGTAGGTAACGACCTTGAGCTTGATAAAGGGGTTGGGGTTTGTGGTAAAGAAGGGCAAAGTGTGCCTGTTGGCGTCGGCAGCCGAGCTTGAAAATAGATCTCCTGACCGTTGGTGGTACTGCTTAAAATACTAGGAGGGGCGCTCCCCTCCAAACTGTTTAGTCTAAAATCGCTTCTTTTAGGTATTGAAATAGTTCTTTATAGCCTTTAGCTGGCTTTTCAGCCTTCACTTCTTTGTTAGCTTGACGAACTAGCTGACGTAACTTTTGACGCTCCATGCTTGGATGCAACTCTAATAATTCGTTAATTTTACTATCGCCCTGAGACAGTAGTTCTTCGCGGGTACGCTCTATCTGGTTTAGCAATACTTCAGCTTGGTTATTTTTGTTAAGCAGTGTATCTAAAGCGCGTTGCAAATCTTCAACATTATCCGTCGTACGCAGAACTTTCGCTATGTAGTTCATATGGCGACGATAAGCGTCGTGTTTGCCACGAATTTTGTCTGCTAGTGCCATAGCTTCGACTAGCTCATGGCTAAGCGGTAGTTTTTCTCGCTGTTTTTTACCTAGTTCCGCGATGTCTATACCAAGTTGTTGATATTGCTGGGCATCACGTTTTAGTTCGCTTTTTGATACGTAGATGATTTCTTCATCTTCAATATGGTTTTCTGATTTTTTTGCCATAATTTTTCGACACTGAATATTACAATTATATTGATTATACCAAGAAGCGACAAAAAATATCGCTTTTGCGAGTGATGAACTGCTATCTAATCCAGCGAAATTGTGCCTCATGTGTTAGGATTGTAATGTTTACAAGCATTTGGAAAAGCAGCATGAATGAGAACCAAGTTGGATCTATCTATCAGCAAATGGATGAAGTGAAGGGCGCTGTCTCTGAAGTACTGAGCCTTGCAAAACAGCTCGGCGCGACCTCAGCTGAAGCCGCGATGAGCCGCACCTCAGGGTTGTCAGTAAGTACGCGTATGGGTGAAGTGGATACTATAGAATTCAATCAAGATGGCAGTTTGGGGATCAGTGTCTATGTTGGTAATCATAAAGGCTCAGCTTCGACAGCAGACTTGAGCGAGCATGCATTACGCTCGGTTGTTGCTAAAGCCATCGAAATTGCAAAGTACACCGCTGATGATGCCTGTAACGGTCTGGCAGACAAAGAGCTGATGGCGAAAGATATCCCTGATCTGGACCTCTATCACCCATGGGATCTGAATCCTCAACATGCAATTGAACAATGTGTTGAAGCTGAGAAGGCGGCCCTTGAATTTGACTCGCGAATCATAAATTCTGATGGGGCAAGTATCGCGTCCCATCAGGGATTGCGTGTTTATGGTAATAGTCACGGATTTATTGCTGGATTCCCTCGTACTCGGCATACACTCAGTACTATGGTCATTGGCCAAGAGGGTGAGATGATGCAAAGAGACTCTGCCTTTAGCATTTCTCGTGAGCACTCTCAGTTAAAAAGTGCCAAAGTGATCGGTATTGAAGCTGCACAGTCAACGTTGGCTAAATTAAACAGCCGAAAACTTTCAACCATGAAAGTGCCAGTGGTCTTTCGTGCTGACATTGCCAATAGCTTATTTGCTCATCTTGTTTCCGGCATTGGTGGCGGCGCTTTATATCGCAAGGCTAGCTTTTTGCTAGATTCGCTGGGGACGCAAGTGTTTAGCTCCTGTGTGAATATCCAAGAACGACCCCATTTGTTACAAGGCTTGGCATCGAGTCCGTTTGATAGTGAAGGCGTTTATACGCAGGACAGAGATATCATTGTGGGTGGTGAGCTGCAAACGTATTTATTGGCGAGCTATTCGGCGAGAAAATTAGGTATGCAGTCTACTGGGCATGCTGGCGGGATCCATAACTGGCTTGTACAGCACACACATGATGATTTGAAAGCGGTTCTAAAAGAAATGGGCACAGGGCTACTTGTCACTGAATTAATGGGCCAAGGGGTCAACACAGTAACGGGAGACTACTCTCGTGGTGCAGCAGGCTTTTGGGTTGAAAACGGCGAGATTCAGTACCCTGTGAGTGAAATTACCATTGCTGGAAACCTAAAAGACATGTTTCAGGCTATTCAAGCGATTGGTGCGGATGTCGAATTGCGCGGTGCGGTGCAAACTGGCTCTGTGCTTGTGGAGAGTATGCAGGTAGCTGGTCAATAGTATACACGGTGGTTTTTACTCTGCTTCATGTTCAGAGTAAAAACCACGTTGCTGTGCCCAAGAATGCAAAGATACCGACAATATCGGTGACAGTGGTGAGGACTACACTGCCAGCCAAAGCAGGGTCTATTTTCATTCTCTTTAAAATGAGTGGAATACTTGCACCAGCGATACCGGCAGCCACTAAGTTCATAAACATTGCAAAAGCGATGACAGCACCAAGTTTAAAATCCCATTGCCATAATGCCACCACGCCAGCGATGAGTAATGACCACAGGATCCCGTTTAAAGCGCCTATCGCGAGTTCTTTACCTAGTAAAAAGCGTTGGTTTGTTTGGTTTACATGACCAAGGGCAATACCACGGATTACCAAAGTCAAAGTTTGGCTGCCTGCTACTCCCCCCATGCTTGGTACAATACCATTCAGTACTGCTAGAATAGGTAAAATATCTAGTGTGCTCTCAAAAAAGCTGGCTACAAATGCGGCGAGTAAAGCGGTGAGCAGGTTGATGCCTAGCCAGATAGAGCGTCTTTGACTACTTTTCATCACAGGTGCGAAGGTATCTTCTTCATCTTCTAAACCTGCCATACTCAATAGACTGTGCTCGGCATCTTCTCTGATGACGTCTACAATATCATCGATTGTAATTCGCCCTAGTAGTTGACTCTTGTCGTCTACCACAGGCGCCGAAATCCAGTTGTGGCGTTCAAATAATTGAGCCACATCGCTTTCTTTCATAGAAACGGGAATCGTCTCTCGTTCTTCATTCATTAACTCTTCGACAAGTTTGTCGGGTGGATTGGTTAATAAAATGCCAAGTGGCAATGCACCTAAAAAATGGTTTTCTTTATCAACAACGTATAAATCGTCTGTACCCTGCGGCAATTCTTCTTTTAAGCGTAAATATCTTAATACAACATCGAGTGATACATCGGGCCGAATAGTGATTGCATCACTATTCATTAACGCCCCAGCAGAATCTTCGTCATAAGAAAGTGCAAGTGTTGCTCGCGCTCTGTCTTGGCTATCCATAGCGCTGATTACGTCTTGATAGACAGGATCAGGCAAGCTCCTCAATACTTCACCTAAGTCATCATCATCCATGTCCTCGGTTGCAGCGGCGATGAGCTCAGGTTCCATCTTGGCGATGATACTTAATCGTACATCTTCGGATAACTCTTCCAGTACATCCCCCTGAATATCGGGGTCAACGAGTTTCCAAAGTGTACTTCTAATCTTAAGTGGTGATGACTCAAGGAGTAGTGCTGTATCGCACGGAGGGATCTCTGCTAAGGTTTGCCTAACTTGAACAAACAGTCCACTGTTGATAGCTTTGGTGACTTGCTGCAATTGTTCCAGTGTATAGTCTTGTTCAACAACGTCTGGCATAGGCTTCCTAAGTAGTATTAGTTGTGCGTCAAATGTTCGTGTCTCATTGCGTTACAAATTAAGCTTGGGTTTATTAATCAGTAGCACAATAACTTTTCTGCAACTCTGCCATTTGTATGAAGCAACAATTCTATAAGATCATTGCTGTGAGGTTATGCAGGTTACATAATATTGGTTTGTATCAAAATCACTTAAACTCAAACAGTGTAAAGAGTTTTGTATAATGATTATAGCTGTTTAAATTAAAGTTATTATATAAGAGTTTGTACTTGCCCCACATCTTACCTGATCGTTTTTACCTAAAAATTATAAAAACAGGCTTTAAGTGATAGTGGTTAGCGATTATTCAGCTTCGTGAAATTTTTCTTCAATGAGGTTGCCAATTGCCAGTAATGCACCTTGTGCATCAGGTCCCGTACATTCAACTCGAACGGTTTTACCTTGGCTACTTTCTAATAGCAATAAGGCTAAGACACTATCACCAGGTGCGCTTTTTTCTCCCTGGTAAAGCGTTATTTGTGCATTAAACTGAGCAGATAGCTGGGCTAGAACTGTCGCAGCACGTGCGTGTAACCCCAGCTTGTTGCGTATTAAAAATGTATCTTCCCACTTTTGGGTCATCACTCTTGCTCTCTATGGCGAATTTTCACATTGGCATGAGTACGATTGAAACGCTCCCCTAGGGTTTGCGCTAGGTAAACAGAGCGATGTTGCCCACCAGTGCAACCAATAGCAACGGTCAGATAGCTGCGGTTATTTCGTTCTAAATGAGGTAGCCAAGTTTGCATAAAAGTTTGAATTTGCCAAATAAACTTTTGCACAATGCTGTGGCTAGATAAATAATCCTTAACGGGCTGGTCTAAGCCAGTCAATGGTTTTAGCTCTGGCTCCCAATGTGGATTAGGTAAAAAGCGGGCATCGAATACATAATCGGCTTCTTTTGGAATACCATGTTTAAATCCAAATGATTCAAAGGTGATGATCAGTTGCTTATCTTTTTGACCGAGAATCTTCTCTCTAACGCTTTCAGCTAACTGATGTACACTTAATTCGGTGGTATCGATAGATACATCAGCGCGACGTATCACCACATCCAATAGATTTCTTTCTTGCTTAATAGCTAAATCAAGCGGCAAGTCATTCAAGGATAATGGATGTAGCCGCCTTGTTTCAGAGAATCGCTTAATTAAAGTTTGGTCATCACAATCAAGGTAAAAAACACTCGGATTTGCGAAGCCTGGTAAGTACCCTAAAATGTCGTGAAATTCTTGTTGCTCTTTAGGGAGGTTTCGTACATCGATACTTACGGCAATTTTATCGTATCCGTCTGAGACACTTCGAACTAACGCGGGAAGCAGGTTAACCGGAATATTATCAGCGCAGTAATAGCCTAAATCTTCCAAGACTCGCAATGCAACTGATTTACCTGAACCAGAGCGACCACTGATAATAATGAGTTCCACGATTAATTCCTATTAATTGTCAAATTCAACAAGGACTTGGTACAGCTCGCTGTCGTTTTCAGCCTGTCGAATACGTTTACAAAACACTTTGTTTGTCAGTTTATCAGCGATGCTGGCTAAGGTCTCTAGGTGTTGTTTATTTTCACCATCTGGTACGATGAGTGCGACAAAAACGTCTACATCACGATCATCGTATGCGTCGAATGGAATGGCTTGCTGGTTGACGAGTATAATTGCCACAACTTTGCTAAGCCCAGACAATCTCCCATGCGGGATCGCGATACCTTTGCCAATACCTGTACTTCCCAACTTTTCACGATTTAGTAGTGCTTCAAGAATATCATGTTGATTGGAATCAGGAATTTTTTGTTGCGCCAGTTCGCTAATGTATTGAAGAATTCTTTTTTTGCTATTAAAAAGGACTGCAGCTTTGCTGCAGTCCTCGGAAATAAGTTCGCTAAGTTTCATGATTAGTGTCGAGTTAGCTTCTCTTTATGTTTAATAACTTGGCGATCTAGCTTATCAATTAGGCCGTCTATTGCTGCATACATATCTTTATGCTCTGTTGAGGCAAATAATTCGCCGCCATTGACGTGCAGTGTAGCTTCTGCTTTTTGTATGAGTTTCTCGACATCTAAAATGACATGAACATTATTAATGTGATCAAAATGCCTTTCCAGCTTCGCAAACTTACTCGTTACGTAGTCTCTTAATGAATCGGTAATTTCTACATGGCGACCAGTTAAATTTAGTTGCATAAGCATTTTTCCTTCTTTTGTTACGTCTATATCAAACTCTTACGCTGATTAGACGGTGGAATAGCCAAAGACTCTCGGTATTTGGCAATAGTACGTCTTGCCACCT
The DNA here is from genome assembly GCF_001696455.1 of Pseudoalteromonas luteoviolacea. Lineage (GTDB taxonomy): Bacteria > Pseudomonadota > Gammaproteobacteria > Enterobacterales > Alteromonadaceae > Pseudoalteromonas > Pseudoalteromonas luteoviolacea_C. The sequence continues at coordinate 219,218 of NZ_MAUJ01000006.1, read as the reverse complement.
TGATACCTTGATCAGCTAATACGTCGGCTATTTTGCTGTCACTCAGTGGTTTTGCTGAGTTTTCAGCTGCGATTAGCTTTTTGATAAGCGCTCTTATTGCTGTGGATGAGCACTCACCACCATTCTCAGTACTTACGTGGCTCGAGAAGAAGTATTTCAGTTCATATATGCCGCGAGGCGTGTGCATATATTTTTGTGTCGTTACACGAGAAATAGTCGACTCATGCATATCAACCATTTCAGCTACATCATTGAGGACCATAGGCCTCATCGCCTCAGGGCCATGTTCAAAGAATGCCTGTTGTTGCTGCACAATGCAATTAGTTACTTTCAATAATGTTTCATTTCTGCTTTCTAAACTTTTAATGAACCACTTAGCTTCTTGCAAATGTGAACGAATAAACTGGCTGTCACTGCTCGACTTTACTGAGCGAGACATGGCTGCATAATGATCATTAACTCTAATCTTGGGCATCGAATCAGGGTTCAATTCAACAACCCAGCGACCTTTCACTTTTTTTACAGAGACATCAGGTATCACATAGTCAGCTTCTTCCTGCACAATACTTGCTGCGGGTTTGGGATTCAAACTATGGATAAGTGTCATCACCTCTTTAAGCTCGGGCTCTTTAAGCTTGGTTTTTTTCATGATAGTACGGTAATCACGATTTGCTAAGAGATCGATATATTCTTCGATGACATGCTTGGTTTCTGTTAACCAAGGCGTATCTGCGGCAAATTGATTTAACTGTACAATCAAGCACTCCTGCAAACTACGTGCAGCAATACCCACCGGATCAAAGAGTTGAATACGCTTCAATACTGCTTCGACCTCATCCAGCTCAATAGGTTCCTGATCATTGTCAACATTCAAGCTCTCAACAATGTCTTCACATGCAACCGTTAAAATACCCGAGTCGTCAACGCCTTCAACTATTGAAAGTGCAATCAGTCTATCGGTTGCACTAAACGGTGTCAGTTCAAGTTGCCACATGAGGTATTCTTGAAGGCTTTCGGTCGTCTTACCTTGATAAATACTTTCGTCTTCAGGCATTGGCCCTGATGAGCTCACTGGCGCAGCGCTAATATATTCATCCCAGGTAACGTCCATCGCCATTTCATCGCTTAGCGTTTCCTTATTGAGTGCCGTGTCGGTATCTTGCTCATATTCGCTGGATGGCGTCTCTATGCTATCGTCGATATTTGAATCAGTTTTTTCAGTACTTTGTTGTTCGTTGGTTTTGTTCAGACCGTTGTCAAAAGATTCTGCTTCGTTTTCTTCTACTTCCAATAAAGGATTGCTGTCCAGCGCTTCTTGGATCTCTTGCTGGAGATCTAACGTACTCAATTGCAGCAGGCGAATTGCCTGTTGCAGTTGTGGTGTCATTGTTAATTGCTGCCCCATGCGCAGCTGTAGCGATTGCCTCATGTATCTCTAACAATCCTTTTTCGTTGTTACGCTTGTTCTTAACTATAGCCTGAATTGTTCGCCTAAGTAGACATCTCGGACAGTTTGATCCGCTAAAACATGTTCAGGGCTACCTGATGCAATCAATTCACCGTGTGAGACAATATAAGCTTTTTCGCATACATCTAAAGTTTCTCTTACATTGTGGTCAGTTATAAGCACACCAATGCCACGGTTTTTCAAATGCTCGATAATTTTCTTTATATCTATCACTGAAATGGGATCAACGCCAGCAAAAGGCTCATCTAATAGAATAAATTTTGGATCAGCGGCTAATGCGCGCGCAATTTCTACCCTACGACGTTCACCACCAGACAAAGCCATTCCTAAACTTGTCCGTATATGTTGAATATTAAATTCGTCTAATAACTCGTTCAATGTCTCTTCACGTTGTGCACGATTGAGCTCTTTGCGAGTTTCTAAAATAGCCATTAAGTTCTGATAGACAGTGAGCTTTCTAAAGATAGATGATTCTTGAGGTAGGTAACCAATCCCTAACCTTGCTCGGCTGTGCATTGGCAGTAATGTGATATCTTGATCGTCTATTTGAATACTGCCCTTATCACTGGGAACTAAGCCAACAATCATGTAAAAGGTGGTGGTTTTACCCGCGCCATTTGGCCCAAGCAAACCTACAATACTGCCTGCTTTTACACTCAGCTCAACGTTTTTTACAACTTGTCTGCCTTTATAGCTTTTAGCTAGGGCAATGGCCTTGAGTGTACTCACGGTTGTTCCTCATTTGTTTCTTTCTTATCATCGACCGGTAATAGCACGGTTCTTACGCGTTTGCCTTCTTGATCAGAACGTTGAGCGCTGATCAGTTGCTTGTCCATATCGTAGCGTATTTCTTGAGCTGATATCTTTTGGCCAGCTTGGCTGATTTCGGCGTTACCTTTAATCGTTAATAGTTTGTTGGCAACATCGTAGCGCACTTCTTTGGCGCTCGCTTTGAGAATACTGCCATCGGCCTGCTGTTCTTGAAATATGGCAGGGTCCCCAGTTGCCACTAAAAGCTGTTTATTGTCACCCAGCTCTTCTCTGCGGTGCACTTCTAATCGGTCAGCTGTGATTTTACGAGAACCATGAATGATCTCTACGTTGTCTTCAAATACGCCGATATTTGTCTGCAGCTGTGCCTGCTGCTTTCCGGAGCTGATAATAACCTGCTCAGGCGATGTGTTGGCAACAGCACTTTGCGCTAGAAGTCCTACAGAACACGCAAATAAGATTGTGGCACTCAGTTTATTGCTTATCATAAATCGTTTCAGTATGGTTGATTAATTCAATGACCTCAGTATTGAGGTCGGCTGTTAGGCCCTTGCCTGTGATCGTTACATTTGGCCCTGTAATGACGACTGGTTGTTCAGAGCGCATGACTCGATTGGTAATTTCTAAGCGTAAATTGTCAGCATTAATATGCGTGATCATTGCTGCTGGCATCAAGTTTGTTGCCGTCACATTACCCTCTAAAATCAGCGTATCGTTTTCATACAAGGTTGCTTCTTTTGCTTCTAGTTGCCAGTTGTGTTGGCCGTTATGAAGCACAAAAATAGGCGCTTCAAAATGGCTAAAGCCTAATTCTTGATACAGTTCCATTCTCTGGGCGGTGATTTGGTAGCTTAGTTGTCCATTTTCAGCAAAAGACGTCTGTTTCAAGTCAACAGCAACATAGTCTGGTTTAGCGATTGCTTCTTCTTTGGAAGTCGCCAGCTTATCTTGCTGTGTGATATATGGGTACCACAACCATAGCATCATGACACCGAATACTATGAGTAATATGACCCGCAAATTGGTCATGTGCTACTACCTTTCGAGAGTAATTCTTTCCCCTGACTAAGCATGAGCAGATCGGTTAACTCTCTGACTGCCCCAAACCCGCCCGGTAGCATTGTCGTGTAATGGGCTAATTGCTTCACTAGCGGATGTGCATCAGCGACGGCAACGGCAAAACCGACCAACTGCATCACAGGGATGTCGGGTCCATCATCGCCAATATAGGCGATTTGTGCATCTTCTAATCCGAGCGTGCTTTTTAATTCTTCATAAGCAGCAACTTTGTCTTCTTGCCCTTGATAGATATGTTTAACATTTAAGCTAGTCATACGTTGCTTAACTATTTCTGAATGGCGCCCAGTGATCACTGCAACTTCAACACCTGAATCAATGAGTGCTTTAATGCCAAAGCCATCTTTGGTGTTGAATGCTTTCAACTCTTCGCCTTGATTACCAAGGTAGATACGCCCATCTGAAAAAACGCCGTCTATATCGCAAATTAAAAGTTTAATCGCTTTTGATTTATCCGTCGTTTGTTGCGTAATTGGTTGGTATAAGTCACTAAAGTGCATGCTACAGGACCCCCGCACGTAATAAGTCTTGAGTATTGAGGGCACCGATGGGGTGGTTGTCATTATCTATCACTATCAGGCCGTTAATTCGTTTCTTTTCCATGATGTTAAGAGCTTCGGCAGCTAACATGTCTGGCATGGCTGTAGTACAGCAGATAGTCATGACTGAATCAATGGTATCATTATGCAAGTCTATTTTTTGCTCAATCACACGACGTAAGTCCCCATCAGTAAACAAGCCGCTTAGTTTACCTTGCTCATCAACAATTGCAGTCATCCCCAGTCCTTTTGCAGACATTTCAAAGAGTGCTTCTTTTATTGAGCTGCCCATGGGGGTTATTGGGATATCCGATTTCGTATGCATGATATCTGCAAGCGTAAGCAAAAGGCGTTTACCTAAACTGCCTCCTGGGTGAGAGAGTGCAAAGTCGTCAGCTGTGAATCCCCTTGCCTCCAGCAGCGCGACAGCCAAAGCATCACCCATTGCAAGTGTTGCGGTGGTACTGGCTGTTGGTGCCAGCCCTAAAGGGCAAGCCTCTTGAGAGACTTTGATGCACAAGTGAATGTCGGCAAGTTGCGCCATTGTCGATTGATCATTACCCGTCATACTAATGACCTGTGCGCCAATTCGTTTGATAATAGGAATAATGCCAACGACCTCACCGGTTTCCCCTGAGTTCGACAACATCAATACCACATCGTCAGCAGTTATCATCCCCAAGTCACCATGACTGGCTTCTCCCGGATGCACAAAAAATGAGGGGGTGCCTGTACTGGCCAGTGTGGCAGCAATTTTATTGCCAACATGGCCTGATTTACCCATGCCTATAACGATCACTCTGCCTTTGCAATCCATCATTAGATCACAAGCAGAGACAAAATTGTTATCAATAAATTGCTCGAGTTCAAGTAACGCTTGTTGTTCTATTTTTAAAACGCGCTTAGCAGTTTCGACAAATGACGGTTTTTTCATTTCAAACACCTAAATGATCATGTACATATAGCCCATGAAAGCGGCTAAAAGTAAGCCCCCTTCAAAGCGATTGATTTGTCGTTTTCCTTTGAAATTAAGACTCATTAGAATGAGTGCAGCCGTTGCTCCAAGCATGACAAAAATATCTCGGCCTGAAATATTCAGGTCTAATTGCGCAGGGTTGAGAAGACCAGCGATAGACAATACTGCCAAGATATTAAAAATGTTTGAGCCAATGATATTTCCAAGCGCCAGATCATCTTCTTTTTTCAGCACGCCCGCAACGCAGGCGGCAAGTTCAGGTAAGCTCGTTCCAATCGCGATAATAGTCAAACCAATCAACAAATCACTCATACCAAAGAATTTAGCGATATCAACGGCGGCATCCACTAAGAAATCTGCACTGATAGGAAGCACTATCATACCGACTATAAGCCAAAAAACCGCTTTGCCTGTTGGCACGTTGTTAGGCACTTCATCACAGGCTTCCGAAACCAGTGGGTCTTCCTCTGCCGCATGGCTGCTTTTCTTGGTTATATATATCAAGCTTAAAATAAACAAAGCAAAACCGGCTAAGAGCACGGCACCTTCAAAGGCGCTGAAATAATTGTCACTGACTATATACCACGCACCAAGGGATACGATTACCAACAAGGGCATTTCCCTTCTCAGAATACCAGAGCCAACCGCCAAAGGGCGCAAAAGTGCAGTGATCCCAAGCACTAAAAAGATGTTGGCAATGTTCGAACCTACGGCATTACCGACGGCGGTGTCTGTTTTATCTGATAAAGCTGCTTGTGCGGCAACCATCATCTCTGGGGCAGACGAGCCCATTGCAACTATCGTCAGACCAACAATCAAGGTAGGAACACCAAGGTTTTTTGCTAACGCTGCAGCCCCAAAAACAAATCTGTCTGCGCTCCACACTAGCGCTATAAAACCTAAGATAAGAATGACAAAAGATAAAACCATGAAGCCTATGCCGAGTAACTTAATTAAAGTGCGACAAATATTATCAAATGCAATATCAAATGTATAAATAATCTCGAATTAGATGTGTTTTGTCGTAGCGTTGTGGCGTGCTTAGTGGCATTTGTGAAGCCCTTTAACAAATTCAATTACAAAATTTTACCAATTTGCATTTTCCTTCTTGTGGTAAAAAAAAGTATTATTCATCAATTGGTGAAATCGATATATGGAGAGCGACTTGTCGCAGTCAATCGTTGAAGTCAAGGATGTAACCTTTTCTCGTGGTGATAGAGTCATATACAAAAATATGAGCTTTTCAGTACCAAAGGGTAAAATTACAGCCATCATGGGGCCAAGTGGTATTGGTAAAACCACCATGTTGCGTCTGATAGGTGGACAACTTCGTCCAGATAGTGGTGATATCACTTTTCAAGGTACTAGTGTGCCTGCGATGTCCCGTACAGAGCTTTATCAGGCACGCAAACAAATGAGCATGCTGTTTCAAAGTGGTGCGCTTTTTACGGAACTGTCGGTATTTGATAATGTGGCATTCCCTTTAAGAGAGCATACTCAACTCAGTGAAGATTTAATTAGATTAATCGTTTTAATGAAGCTTCAAGCTGTTGGATTGCGCGGAGCCCGAGACCTCATGCCCTCTGAGCTATCAGGTGGCATGGCAAGGCGGGCAGCTTTGGCTCGTTCAATTGCGTTAGACCCAGAACTAATCATGTACGATGAGCCATTTGCTGGCCAAGACCCTATCTCAATGGGCGTGCTGGTGCGTATGATCAAATCATTAAATGAAGTACTTGGGTTGTCTTCATTGATCGTAACCCATGATGTCACTGAAGTACTCAGTATTGCAGATCATGTGGTTATTATTGCTGAACAAGGTGTCATTGGCAGTGGTTCACCAGAAGAGATGCTGGCTCACAGCTCTCCATTGGTGCAGCAATTTCTGCAAGGGCTGGCCGATGGTCCTGTCCCATTCCATTTTAATGCTGCGCCATACGAAGAAGAGTTATTGAGTGGAGATTCGCAGTGTTAGATTTATTACAAAAGATAGGCCACAAAACGCTCAGCCGCTTTGCATCTATTGGTAGAGCAACACAAATGCTACTTGGTGCGTTGTTAAATGTACCAAATTTACGCAAAGGCACACCGTTGTTGATCAAACAGCTGTATATGGTGGGCCATCAGTCTTTACTCATTATTATGGTATCGGGCCTATTTATTGGCATGGTACTCGCGCTACAAGGCTATACCGTACTTGTTGGTTATGGTGCCGAAGATAGTTTAGGGCCATTGGTGGCTTTGAGTTTATTACGAGAACTTGGTCCTGTGGTAACCGCTCTGCTATTCGCTGGGCGTGCAGGTAGTGCACTTACTGCAGAGATCGGCTTAATGAAAGCGACAGAGCAGCTTTCCAGCTTAGAAATGATGGCCGTAGACCCGCTTAAAAGGGTTGTTGCACCCCGATTTTGGGCCGGTTTTATCAGTATGCCGTTATTGGCACTTATTTTCTCAGCGGTCGCTATATTAGGTGCGCATTTGGTTGGGGTAGATTGGTTGGGTGTTGACTCCGGAAGCTTTTGGTCGATTATGCAGTCTCAAGTTTCTCTGCAGCAAGACATCATGAATGGTCTGATTAAGAGTTTTGTATTTGCGTTAATCGTGACGTGGATTGCGTTATATAAAGGGTATGACTGTATCCCAACTTCAGAGGGGATCAGTAAAGCAACAACGGAGACCGTTGTGCACTCTTCACTGGCTGTTTTAGGGTTCGACTTTGTACTAACAGCTGTGATGTTTTCTAGTTAAGGGTTTTGGGTAATGAATACACGGAAAATTGAAATTTTAGTGGGCTTATTTGTGGCTCTAGGTGTTGCGGCATTTGTTATGCTTGCAATGAAGGTCGCTAATGCGGGTATAAGCGGCAATGGCGAAACATATACGTTACAGGCGAAATTTGACAATATTGGTTCACTGAAAACACGTGCCCCGATTAAAGTGGGTGGTGTTGTGATTGGTAGAGTCGATGGCATTCAAATTCACCCTGAAGAGTTTGTGCCTGTTGTCAGCATGAGCATCAATCAAACATACGAGTGTCAGTTTTCGGACACAACGTCAGTCTCGATATTAACTTCAGGTATTTTAGGTGAGCAGTACTTGGGTATTTCACCGGTCATTGCGTCAGAGTCGGCAAAACAGTCATGTTTAGGTAATGAGGTTGTCAATCAGGAAGAAATGGATTTAGATGATTTGTTTGGCGTTGAAAGCAAAGCCTTGAAAAACGGTGACATGATCACGGATACCAAATCAGCGCTTGTACTTGAAGAGCTCATCGGTCAGTTTTTGTTTAATCAGGGAAGTGAGTAAAGCATCATGATTAAGAATTATAGTTTAGTAATCGCATCGCTATTTGCGGTGTTACTTTGGTCTCAAACTGCAAAAGCAGAACAAGTTGATTTAAGTGACCCATATAAAATGGTACAGCAAGTCGCTGATAATACTTTCAAGCGTGTCGCAAGGGATCAGGCGATTATCACCAAAGACAAAGAGCACCTAAGGCTTATCGTTGAGCAGGAATTGTTACCTTACATTGACTACAAGTATGCAGCTTACCGTGTCTTAGGTAGTTATATTCAGAAAGTGCGCACCATTAAAGATAAAAAGGAAAAACAGCAAGCCGTACAGCACATCAAGGAGTTTATCAAAGTATTTAGAGCCTACCTCGTTGCAACTTACGCTGGTGTCTTTACACAATACACGGACCAAAAAGTAGAATTTGAAGCACCTCGTGCTATCGGCGCGCAATCTGTTGCGACTGTGAAAACTAAAATTGTTGAGGACGGTAAGCCGGATATCAAAATAGATTTCAAAGTGCGTAAAGACAAAAATGGCGAATGGCGTGCATTTGATATGATGGCTGAGGGCATTAGTTTGTTGGATGCAAAGCAAAGTGAGCTTCACGGTATTTTACGTCAACAAGGTATCGAGCACGTGATTACCCTATTAGACAAGAAAAGTAAGTTGCCAGTGCAGTTTAGAGGGGATGATGGCAATGCCTAATCTGCAGTTTAATAAGGTAGCCGAAGACACTGTCGCGGTAACGGGGGAATTGACTCGTGATACCTTGGTAAATGAATCACTTCTTAATCAATTGTTAGAAAATGCGCAGTCAGTGCTCTATTTTGACCTTTGTGAGGTCTCAAGGGTTGACACCGCGGGTTTAGCTTGGTTAATTCACTCTTTAGGCAAATTAAAACGACAAGGTGTACGCCTTGAGTTGAAAAATAGACCTGAACAATTACAAAATTTAATGGAATTGGGGCAGGTCACAAACTTATTTGAGTGAGTCCAATGGAAACTAATCAAGTCGAAACTGTGTTACAAGAATCTTTGACCTTAGAAGAGGTAAAAGTGAAAGCCAATGGTAGTCATTATGAAGTGATTGCGGTTGGAGAATGTTTTGATGGATTAAGACGTGTTAAAAGGGAGCAAATGGTATACGCACCTTTGATGGAAGTCATCAAAGACGGAACCATTCATGCTGTTAGTATCAAGGCATTTACTCCAAGCGAGTGGCAACGCGAACAAAAATTCATTTTGCCACAATAAGTAGGAGCCACAATGGATCAGTTTGTTATCCAAGGTGGCACCACTTTAAACGGTGAAGTCACTATATCAGGAGCCAAAAATGCGGCTCTTCCTATCCTATTTGCTGCATTGCTTGCTGACGGTAAAAGCGTTTTTAGCAATGTGCCTCAATTGCGAGACATTGTTACAACCGAAGCCTTGTTGAGAACACTGGGTGCCGATGTTACTTGGCGTGGAGACTTGCTAGAAGTTAATGGCGCTACGGTTGATAAGGTCTTAGCGCCTTATGAACTGGTTAAGCAAATGCGTGCGTCAGTACTTGCCCTTGGTCCACTCCTTGCGCGCTTTGGAAAAGCTCAGGTGTCTTTGCCTGGTGGGTGTGCGATTGGCGCGAGGCCTGTAGATTTACATATCTCTGGACTCGAGAAGATGGGCGCACAGATCAGTGTTGAAAACGGTTATATCAACGCGCAAACGCCTGCTGGTAGGCGCTTACAGGGTGCTGAGATATTGATGGAAACAGTATCGGTAGGTGCCACAGAAAACCTTTTAATGGCGGCGACGCTGGCGGATGGTACAACGGTGCTTGAAAACGCGGCGCGTGAACCAGAAATCATTAACCTTGCACAGTGCTTAGTTGCAATGGGCGCTAAAATCACAGGAGCTGGGTCGAGTCGTATTGAAATCCAAGGGGTAGAATCACTCAGTGGATGCGAGCACAAGATCTTACCCGACCGTATTGAAACAGGGACATTCCTTGTGGCAGCGGCCATGAGTAAAGGTGAAGTGTTGTGTCGCAACACGGATTACTCAAGCTTGGAACCTGTGCTTGAAAAGCTGCGTCAGGCTAATGCCCTTGTTGAAGTCAATGATGACAGTATCTTCGTCAGTATGAAAGACAGAGAGCTCAAAGCCGTCAATATCAAAACAATGCCGCACCCTGGTTTTCCTACAGACATGCAGGCTCAATTTACAGCGCTTAATGTTGTCGCTAATGGCAGCGCGACCATTACAGAAACGATATTCGAAAATCGTTTTATGCACGTGCCTGAACTGCAACGTATGGGGGCAAATATTCGTCTTGAGGGCAATACCGCGATTTGTGATGAAACTAAGCACCTGTCCGGTGCGCAAGTGATGGCAACCGATTTACGTGCATCAGCAAGCCTTATTTTGACTGGCATAGTGGCTGAAGGCGAAACTGTGGTAGATCGTATTTATCATGTAGACAGAGGTTATCAAAAGATTGAAGATAAGCTCAGCCGTTTAGGGGCCAACATAAAGCGTAAGCACAATTAAAAAAAGCGAGCTTTGCTCGCTTTTTTTAATACAAGGGGGTTTCTAATTCGGCGACTTCCACCATAAAGATTAAAGTTTCTCCATTGCGATAAACTTCAAACTCCAAAGTAGTGCCTGGTTCTGTGTTGCCAATGATACGCAGTGTTTGCTGGGGATTCGTGATCCCTTTGCCTGCAACCTTAGTGACGATATCACCGTCTTTCATCCCTGCCTGCCAAGCAGGGCCGAGCGGATCGAGTTCGCTTATTCTAAGGCCCATTATGGGGGTGTATACATCCGTGATGAGTTGTCCCTCATTATCGACTGCTGAGCCAATAAATCCTAAGTACCCTCGGATTACACGGCCATCTTCAATGATTTTTGTCATGACATCTTTGGCTAAACTATAGGGGACGGCAAATGAGATCCCTTCAATATCGATGTTATATCTTGTGGTAAATTGTGCAGAAGTAATACCTACCAATACACCATTTGAATTAACCAGTGCTCCTCCTGAATTACCCACATTTACCGCTGCATCGGTTTGTAGCAAGCTGTTATACTGACTGTCAGTGAGTGACTGTTTACCTGTTGCACTGATAATGCCCTGCGTAATCGTTTGGCCCAAGTTGAGGGGATTACCTATGGCTAGCACTACATCGCCGACTCTGGGTGATATAGCGTCGTTGACTGGAATCACAGGCAGATGCTCTTCGTTCACTTTTAAAACGGCTAGATCTGTGATGGTATCAAAGCCAATGAGCACGCCATAGTATTGCCTGCCATCAGGCAACAAGACCATGATTTGATCCGCATTATTAATGACATGGTAGTTAGTAAGAATATAGCCATCAGACGTCATGATGACACCCGAACCAAGTTCTTGAATACGATTTTGTCGCTTGAATCGGGGCACTTGGCTAAAGCTTTCTGAGAAAATCGTGACAACGGCTGGGGCGGCCTTACTCACACCATTGGCAAAGCTCATTTGTTGCACGGTATATGGCACATTGAGGTTACCCGCCTTGGTCCTAAATTCGGGTGTTAACCATAAGATCAATAGAGCGATGACAAGCCCAACGGCAATGGGGGGCAACACGGTTCTGATTATTTGAAGCACAGGTTATTATTATTCACGTTTATTTGCTATGAAAGACATGATGACACAAAACAACGCAGCGACAAGTGCCGCTGCGTAGATCTTGGTGATTTTTTTGAATTGATTACTGAATTAGATAGAACACGGAGTCTCTACCGCGTTTAATGCCTAATACAATGTTCCCTTGAATATCATCAATCAGGCGCTTCATCTCTCTCACAGTTGTCACTCTTTGTCGATTGACCTGCATAATGACATCACCTTCTTGCAGACCAACACGTGCTGCCGGTGAGCGTTCTTCCACACTGACTACAACGATCCCTTGATTGCCATTGCGTTCGCTACTTTCTAGCACAGCGCCTCGTAAACTTGGATGTATACGATCCGCTTGTGCTTGACGCTCATTTTGGCCCTGAAGTTTAACATCTAGGGTGCGGTTTCTGCCGTCGCGGTGAATACTAACTTCTATTTCTCGGCCTTCGCCTAACGTGGCGATCTTACCGCGTAGCTCTTCAAAGCTTTCGATTTTGTCACCATCAATGCGCGTGATTACATCATTTGCTTTAATGCCTGCCTCAGCGGCAGCAGAATCAGGTGTTACCTCTTGAACGAATACGCCCTGTTTTACATCAAACCCTTGGGCTTCAGCCAGTCCTGCATTGAGCGTACGACCGACGATACCTAGAGAACCACGGCGTACTTGACCGTACTCTATAATTTGGTCGACAAGGTTCTTCATCATGTTCGAAGGGATTGCAAAGCCAATGCCTACGTTACCGCCAGAAGCACCTAAAATGGCGGTGTTTATACCAATTAATTCACCATGTAAATTAACTAAAGCGCCACCAGAGTTACCCTGATTTATTGCCGCATCCGTTTGGATGAAATCTTCGTACCCTTCGATATTCAAGCCACTGCGTCCTAACGCACTGACAATACCTGATGTAACAGTGTGACTTAAACCAAATGGGTTACCGATAGCAACTGAAAAATCACCCACTCGTAATTTGTCTGAATCGGCTAGTTTGACTTCCGTTAGGTCGTCATTATCGATTTGCAACAACGCGACATCTGACTCTTTGTCTGCGCCAATGAGTTTTGCTTTAAATTCTCTGCCGTCTTTAAGTGTCACGACAATGTTATCAGCCTCGTCGATAACATGATTGTTTGTCACTACGTACCCTTCATCAGCATCAATAATGACACCAGAGCCTAAGCCACTGAATGGTCTTTTCTGTGTTCTTGGGGCAGGATTGCCAAAGAAAAAGTCAAACGGATCAACACGGCGGCGCACTTCTTTCGCGCCAGAAACTTGGATGCTCACGACACCGGGTGTTACGCGCTCTAACATTGGCGCTAAGGTCGGAAGTTGCTGTCCGTCAACCGCAACAGGTAGCTTTGCTTCGGAAGTGTTTGGTAGCAAAAGCATACTGGAAGATAAAAGCGCTGCGGATAATAAAGTTAATTTTAATCTCATAGTCTGGAAACTCTCCTAAATTACAGCGTTGATTCATCCTTAGCGATAAAGTAGATAAAAAATAGATAGTTACCATTTACCTGTACAATACACTAAGGTGATTTAGTCCCTGAGCAGAAAAATGCCTGCTCAATGATTCAGTAATTATTTCTACAGACTATGAGGTCAAAAAAAAGTTCATTAAGGGGTTTTTAATTGCTCGCTTTTTGAACGATTGTCGGTAAATAACCCACTCTCACCTTCAGCGTAATCCACAGGTGGATTCGTGTATGTGGATTCATCGCTGCGGCGCTTTTCAGGGCGTGCTCGCAAAGACGCTTGTAATTGCTCTGTTGTTTCCTTAGAGAAAAATGGCTCGCTCGGCTTTTGGTTCTTTTCCTCAATCAATAACTGGTTAGTGTCTTCAACGTGTTGCAGTAACTGACTGTAATTGTCTTGCATCTTGCCTACTAGCTTTTTGGTGCTCGCTAAATGATCCGCAACATCTTGACGGTATTGCTCTAAATTTTGCTCTGCTTGCTTCGCTTGTTGCTCGATTTCTTCGTGTTTAAATTGTTTTTTAGTGAATAGTGAACCTAAGAAAAACGCACTGATCGCCACGATGATCAATAAGCCCAACCATGCGATTGTTGTCATACTTACTCCTGTATAAGGTGAAAGCCACCTGTTTTAATATGCTAAAAATACCATCTATCGATAGCTTAAATATACGCTGAGTTTGGATGCGTGTTAATATACTCGGCAAAGAAAACTGCTCAGTTCAATAAAAAATATGATGACGCCTTGGGAAAAGTATCAACAAGATCTTAAAAGAGATGACTTTCAATACGACAGTGCGCAAGAAAATGCAGTAAAGCATTTACAGCGCTTATATGACGATTTAATTGCTCAACCAGCTGAACCAAAAGGCTTTTTTGCAAAGCTGTTTGGGAACAAGCAAGTGGAGCCAGTGAAAGGGTTATATTTTTGGGGTGGCGTTGGCAGAGGGAAAACATATTTAGTTGATACTTTTTATGAAGCACTTCCGGGTGAACGAAAAATGCGTGTGCATTTTCACCGTTTTATGCATCGTGTACATGATGAGCTGAAAAAACTCAATGAAGTTAAAAATCCACTCAATGTGGTGGCTGACATTTTTAAAGCCGAAACGGATATTATTTGTTTTGACGAATTCTTTGTACAAGATATTACCGATGCCATGTTGTTAGGCGGGTTGATGGAAGCGCTATTTGAACGCGGTATTGTGTTGGTCGCGACGTCGAATATTATTCCGGATGAGCTTTATCGCAATGGCTTACAAAGGGCGCGATTCCTACCTGCGATAGCGTTGGTTAAAGCCAATACTGAAGTTGTTAATGTGGACTCAGGTATTGACTATCGGTTGCGTACGTTGGAATCTGCTGAAATATTTCATAGCCCACTGGACGAACAAGCGGATCACAACTTGTTTGAGTACTTTGATAAATTGTCGCCAGAGCCAGGTGTATTAGATGCTGAAATTGAGATCGAAGGGCGAATGATCAAAACACGTAAAGTGTCAGACTGCATTGCCATGTTTGATTTTACACAGCTATGTGAAACTGCGCGCTCGCAAGTTGATTATATGGAGATAAGTCGCCTTTATAACACGGTCATTTTGTCAAACGTCAAGCAAATGGGGCAATCAAATGATGATGCCGCACGTCGATTTATTGCCTTGGTCGATGAGTTTTACGAGCGGAATGTCACTTTGATCATTTCTTGTGAAGCACCAATCAATGACATTTATACACAAGGCACATTAAACTTTGAATTCAAACGTTGTATCAGTCGCTTACAAGAGATGCAGTCACTCGAATACCTATCCCGAGAGCACCTAGCTTAACCAAATAAGATTTCTGACGGAAAAATCAGCCATGTGCTGGTTTTTCCTAACTACCCTTGCTATAATCCGCGGCCTGCCACGTTGCGTTCTATAGCCCTCGTCGGCTTAGCCACCGACTTGAGGGGCAAAAAAGTCTTAAACTCGAAGGGGTTGAAGCACCATTAGTAGAGCGGTAGTCCTCTGACTACCTGTGGTTTTAACTGAAACTTTGGATTTTATAAATGAAAACGTTTGTTGCTAAACCAGAAACTGTAAAACGTGACTGGTACGTAGTTGACGCTGAAGGTAAAACTTTAGGTCGTATTGCTACTGAAATCGCTGCTCGCCTTCGCGGTAAGCATAAGGCTGAGTACACTCCACATGTTGACACTGGTGATTACATCATCGTTATCAACGCTGAGAAAGTTACTGTAACTGGTAACAAAGCTCAGCAAAAAATGTACTACGCTCACTCTGGTTACCCAGGTGGTCTTAAGTCTGTTAACTTCGAAAAACTTCAAGCTAAAAAGCCTGAAATGATCATCGAAAAAGCAGTTAAAGGCATGTTACCTCGCGGTCCTCTAGGTCGTGAAATGTTCCGTAAACTTAAAGTTTACGCTGGTAACGAGCATAACCATGCGGCACAACAGCCTCAGGTTCTAGACATTTAAGGAGCACTATCATGGCAAATCAATACTACGGTACAGGTCGTCGTAAAAGTTCAAGTGCTCGCGTATTCTTACGCCCAGGCACTGGCAACATCGTAATTAATCAACGTTCTATCGAAGAATACTTCGGTCGTGAAACTTCTCGCATGGTTGTTCGTCAGCCATTAGAGCTAGTTGAACTTACTGAGAAGTTTGACCTATACATCACTGTTGAAGGTGGTGGTATGACTGGTCAAGCTGGCGCAATCCGCCACGGTATCACTCGTGCACTTATGGAGTTTGACGAGTCACTACGTCCAACTCTACGTAAAGCTGGCTTCGTTACTCGTGACGCTCGTCGCGTTGAACGTAAGAAAGTTGGTCTTAAGAAAGCACGTAAGAAGACACAGTTCTCAAAACGTTAATTTATTACGTTTCAGAATTTGCAAAAACCCAGCCTTGTGCTGGGTTTTTTGTTTTTGAGTATTCGGTATTACCGAATACTCAAACTTTTTACACCTGTTTGTTTCCACTCAACTTAATAAACTTTCAAAAAACTCTAAAAATTAATGTAATTGAACGTTTAATCATCAAATTCTTTGCTACACTTGCATGGCAAGTAAATTATTCGCGATTTAGACTGATTAATTTTCTGTTGATTTAGGCAGAGGTTGATCTTGGTCAGAGAATCGTTGCATAAGACGTCATATCATAACCTGTCGTTTCTAATTTTAGTTGTTATTTGAAGCAATTATCGCTTTGAGAACACCTGAAGTGGAATAGTAATAACCCTGTAGAGTATAGGGCTTTTACTTATGATCGCGTCTATTTTGAAATATCTTAAATTAACCTGCTGTAACTGATGTTCTCAATATAGCAAGTGTTGAGGATCATAGTGGAGATAAGTGGATGAGCAATGCGCCTGTAGACAACAGCCGACGTCGCTTTTTAACTATCGCTACCTCTGTTGTAGGTGGCGTTGGTGCGGCTGGAGCTGCTGTTCCTTTTATTGCGTCTTGGAATCCAAGTGAGCGTGCTAAATCTGCAGGGGCTCCTGTAGAAGTGGACATTAGCAAACTTGAGCCTGGACAATTAATTCGTGTTGAGTGGCGAGGTAAGCCTGTATGGGTTATTTATCGCACCCCAAAAATGTTAGAACAAATGAAACAACACGAAGATCAACTTCGTGACCCCAATTCCGATGAAGCGCAACAGCTTGAATCGGCAAAGAATAGTTACCGCTCAAAGCGTGAAGAGATATTTGTCGCAGTTGGGATTTGTACCCACTTAGGTTGCTCTCCAACGTTCATGAATGGCGGCTTTGGTGAAAAAGTTGAGGGCACAGCGGATGGTTTCTTCTGCCCGTGTCACGGTTCTAAATTTGATATGGCTGGACGCGTTTTCCAAAACGTACCAGCACCGTTAAACCTGGAGATCCCGCCGTACGTCTTCCTAGATGACACCACTATCTTGGTGGGTGAAGAAGAAGGGGTGGCGTAATGACTAGCAAATACGAAGAACAAACCACTATGGGCGACAATACCGAAGCTAAATCGGGTGGCGTCGTGAGCTCTGTGGTGAACTGGATTGATGACAGAATCCCGATGACTCGGGTCTGGAACATGCATATCGCACAGTACCCAGCACCTAAAAACTTTAACTTTTGGTACCTTTTTGGTTCATTGGCCATTTTAGTATTGGTCAATCAAATAGTGACAGGTATTTGGTTGACGATGAACTTTGTGCCTTCAGCTGAGGGGGCGTTTGCTTCAGTTGAATACATCATGCGTGATGTTGAATATGGCTGGTTATTACGTTATCTCCACTCTACGGGTGCATCTGCATTCTTTGTTGTCGTTTACCTACATATGTTTCGAGGAATGATATACGGCTCATATCAAAAACCAAGAGAGCTACTGTGGTTATTTGGTATGTTGATCTTCCTTGCGTTGATGGCTGAAGCGTTTATGGGTTACTTATTACCTTGGGGGCAGATGTCATTTTGGGGTGCGCAGGTAATCATTTCGTTATTCGGTGCTATCCCCGTAATTGGTGAAGACTTAACACAATGGATCCGTGGTGATTACGTTATCTCCGGTGCAACTCTAAACCGTTTCTTTGCTTTGCATGTTATCGCACTGCCATTGGTATTAGTGATTCTCGTTTTCCTACACATTGTAGCGCTACACGAAGTGGGTTCGAATAACCCAGACGGCATTGAGATTAAGCGCAAAAAAGGGTCTGTTGCAGAAGAAGATAAGCCCAAATTTAAGTTCCATGAATACTATACCAACAAAAAAGATGTGGTTGATGCTATTCCATTCCACCCTTACTACACCGTGAAAGATGTGCTGGGTGTTGCAGGATTCCTAATTCTGTTTTGCTGGGTGGTGTTCTTTATGCCTGAAATGAATGGTTTCTTCTTAGAGGCACCAAACTTTGAGGCGGCAAACCCGCTTAAAACACCTGAGCATATTTTCCCTGTTTGGTATTTTACACCTTTCTATGCGATTTTACGCGCTATTCCTGATAAACTAGCGGGCGTAGTGGCGATGGGCGCTTCGATTGTCATGTTGGCACTGTTACCATGGCTAGACAGAGGTAAAGTTCGCTCAATCCGTTATCGCAGCATTTGGCACAAATTGAATATAGCTCAGTTTGTTGTGACCTTCTTAATCTTAGGATGGGCAGGTGCAACACCACAGACGGTATTTTCGACGATTTTGTCTCAGATCTGTACTGTGACGTATTTCATGTTCTTTGTATTACTTTATGTATATTCCAAGAACGAAGTAACAAAGCCACTACCAACGAGGTTGACGAAATGATGAAAAAGCTATTGATCGGTTTATTCGCATTATTGCCAACCTTTGCAATGGCAGCAGGTCCATCAATGCCATTGATGGATGCTAACATTGACTTAAGGGATAATGCTTCATTACAGCGTGGCGCCAAACTGTTTATGAACTACTGTTTGGGTTGTCACCAGATGCAGTACCAGCGTTACGAGCGTACGTTTCGTGATATTGGTATCCCAGTAGAAATAGGTAAAGAGACATTAATTTTTGATGACTCTAAAGTGGGTTCGCATATTCTTAATGCTATGTCTAAAGAGGATGCTGCGAAATGGTTTGGTGCTGCGCCGCCTGACTTAACGCTGATATCTCGCGTTAAATCGCCAGATTACATTTACACCTACTTAAAGTCATTCTACAAAGATGAGTCTCGACCTTTTGGTGTGAATAATGTTGTATTTCCACTTGTGGGGATGCCTCACGTTCTTCAGGAACTACAGGGGCTACCAATGCCGATCACTGAAGAAGTGGTTGAAGGTGGTGAAACTGTAACCAAAGTTGTGGGTGTTGAAACTGACGGCTCCGGTGAGATGAGTGACGATGAATACGACCAAGCGGCAAGAGACCTTACAAACTTTTTAGCGTATGTGGGTGAACCTTCGCGACTAGAATCTGAGGCAATAGGTATCAAAGTGCTCGGATTCTTGGTAATCTTCTTCATCTTAGCTTTCTTCTTGAAGAAAGAGTACTGGAGAGACGTTCATTAACTTGAACACTCAATGGTGATTTTAGGTAATAGGGGCTTATGCCCCTATTGCTGTTTAAAGTGATTTGATTACTTTGTGATTATTTTATGGAGGTAGGCATGGCCGTAGCTGCCAACAAGCGCCCAGTTATGACTCTTTTTTCTGGTGCAAACTGTATGTATAGCCATCAGGTTCGTATCGTTTTAGCAGAAAAAGGTGTAAGCGTTGATATTCATCTGGCTGAAAAGGACAACTTGCCAGAAGCGCTACACGAAATTAACCCATATGGTACAGTACCAACCTTGATCGACCGTGAACTAGGTTTGTACCAAGCAAATATCATTATGGAATATTTGGATGAGCGTTTCCCGCATCCACCGTTAATGCCAGTATACCCAGTAATGCGTGGCCGCAGCCGTTTGATGATGCACCGCATTGAAAGCGATTGGTATAGCCTTGCTGAGAGAATTATGACTGGAAATGATGCTGACAGTGCTCGTAAAGAGTTAACAGAAGCATTACTTGCTGTAGCGCCTATCTTTGGTGAAGCGCCTTACTTTATGAGTGAAGAGTTTAGCCTTGTTGATTGCTTCATGGCACCGCTTTTATGGCGTTTGCCTCAGCTAGGCATTGAGCTAACTGGCAGTGGTGCAAGTGAATTGAAAGATTATATGTTGCGTTTATTTGAGCGTGAGTCTTTCCAAGCATCACTTACAGATATCGAGCGCGAGATCCGCAGCTAATGACGTCGAATCGACCTTATTTGCTTAGGGCGTTTTACGATTGGATTGTGGATAATCAATGTACACCGCACATTGTCGTCAATGCAAATTATCCGCAAGTTCAAGTCCCAGTACAGTTTGTTCAAGACGGGCAAATTGTACTGAA
This sequence comes from Pseudoalteromonas luteoviolacea, assembly GCF_001696455.1. Classification (GTDB taxonomy): domain Bacteria; phylum Pseudomonadota; class Gammaproteobacteria; order Enterobacterales; family Alteromonadaceae; genus Pseudoalteromonas; species Pseudoalteromonas luteoviolacea_C. The sequence goes on along the minus strand of NZ_MAUJ01000006.1, from coordinate 199,087 downwards.
TGTGAGTCCAAGTGCCGCCAATAACTTTCTGATGGACAAAGAAGCGTTGAGTTTTAGCGCTCGTTTCTCAGGGCAGCCTATGCAGGTATATGTGCCTGTTGGCGCAGTGCTAGCGATCTACGCAAGAGAAAACGGTGAGGGTACAATCTTTTCTGAGTCAAATGTGGAAGATGAGTACACACAAGACGCTGAGGAAGTTGAGCTGGAAACCACCGAGGAAGAGCCAACCGTTTCACAGCCAAAAGCGCCAAGCTCTAGCGAAGAGAAGCCCAAAAAGGGCGCTCACTTACGCGTAATAAAATAATAAAAAACCTGCTAATGCAGGTTTTTTCTTTTAAAACGGAACATCTATTTTATAGATACTCGAATGCTTTGATAACTCTTTCAACGCCATGAATATTTCGCGCGATATCTACCGCTTTCTCAGCCTCATCTTTATCAACCATCCCCATTAAGAAGACTTCAGCATTTTCTGTAATGACTTTGATATTACTGCCATTGACGTTGTCATTGGCGAGGAGTTGTGTTTTCACCTTAGAAGTTAACCAAGTGTCGTGAGTTTGCGTCGATAGACCAATGTTACTGCCAATTCTGATTTGGTTTAGTAAGCGTTTTACACCCATGACTTTGTTAACGGCATTATTTGCTTCTGAGCGCATTTCGGTATTGGCGACTTGTCCAGTTAGTAGCACGGTGCCATTCACACTGACGACATTTATATTTGCATGTTTGGCTAAACGCGGGATCTGCTTTAGTGCCAATGTAGCTTTTATTTCTATGCTGTTGTCATCGATCTGAGAGCCGATCGTGCGTCTGTCGTTTGCTGCTGAGACGGCACCAGCGGTGCCTGCAACGACAGCAACGGCGCAGCCTTGGATAAGTAAAATAGCGCAAAGTAACAAGATGGTTCTAAAATGCATACTAATCATCCTGAGGGAAAAGAATATTATCAATAAGCTGGCTAAGGCAATGTATGGTAAACAAGTGAGATTCCAAAATACGACTCGCACGTTTACTTGGCATACGAATTTCGACATCGTTGGGGCCCAGTAGACCAGTTAACTCTCCGCCATCATTACCCGTTAACGCGATGATCTTTAAGTCTTTCGTGAGTGCTGATTCAACGGCACTAATGACTTCTTTTTCATTTCCGTTTACGGCAATTGCAAACAGAAGATCACCTTCTTGTGCGACAGCTCTAATTTGTCTTGCAAAGAGCTCGTGGTGCGCATTAGGTACTTGACCACTTAAGTTTATGTTTGATTGACTCAGCGTCAGAGCTGGCAAACATGGGCGCTCTGTTTCATAGAAATTGATAAGTAAACTGGCAAAATGCTCAGCGAGCATATGGCTACTTGGTACACCGCAACATATTAACTTATTACCATTAATTAAAGTTTGCGATATCACGTAAGCAGCGGTTTCTAATTGCTCTGCGACAGCTTCTCCGGCTGCGATCTGTGCCTGAATACTCTCGGTAAAGATGGCCTTGATAGATTCTTGCATATTAAAAAACGTTCTTTATCCATTGTATAGCGTGGGGACTATCCCCCTGTATTGCAACAAAGTCTACGCGTAGAGCACGATTATGCAAGGCATAATCTTGAGTATATTGATAAATACTGCGCCTTAAACACTGTTGCTTTTTAGCCGATAATGCATTGACCGCACCACCGTAGGCTGTACTTTTTCTAAATTTCACTTCAACAAACACCCAAGTCTGCGCTTCTTGCATAATGAGGTCAATCTCCCCAAAACGGCACAGGTAATTGCGAGTGACAGGTCTAAGACCTTGCTTTATCAGATATTGTTCCGCAATGACTTCGTAGTGCTGACCTTTTTCACGGGTATTGCCAAATAGTCCTTTTAGCATAAAAGTTCCTTTTTTCTTCTCCTTTGCTCAGCAACACCGCCCTTTTATTGCTCCGCATGTTGCATAAACAACGGGGTCGGTGGGCGTTCATCTAAGCTAACTAAGCGAATTCGGTTTTTGTGATACTGTGCCCAAATTAATTTTCTGTGTATTTGATTTGCTTCTTTGATGCTGAGTGCACCTGTGAGACCTTCGAACTCTTTTCCAGGTATCTTATTAAGTTGTTTAAGCTCTGGTATCAAGTTTACTGCATCGTACGCCATGGCAAATAAGCGTTGCTCTATATCAGCTTGTTCTGGCCAAAGGCGAGAGTAGGTATCTCTTAAATTTCGTTCATTAATCGCATCGGGCAGCATCCAGGGTAACTCAGTGAAGTATAGGCCTTCCAGATCCCCTTTATCTGTTTTATCGATTTGTTTACTGTAACTACGAGAGCTTGCATAAAGGGGAATACGCTCAGCAAAGGTGCTGACGTTAACATCCAAATATGGTTTTAGCAGCCTCGTTTCTATTGCATCGCCCAAAATGTATATGGCGTCTAAATCACGTCTTGAGCGCGTTTCACTTTCAACTTCACTGCGAAATAGGTTTCTGACCTCTTTGATTCGCGTTTTTGAGCCGTCGACTTCTAACAGTTCAGTGATCACTTTTACCATGTCTTCGCTGTTTGAGTAAAAGCCAACTTCAGGATGGGTGTCACTAAAGCCTTGCCACTGTTGGTTGAAGTGTGCAATTAGACGCTGCCCTGAGGGCGTATCAGGCGCAAGAATCATTGGTTTCTGATAGCCTTTTGCTAAAAAATGAACCATGGCTTGTTCGACTTCATGCTCAGGATTAAGTGCAAAGTAAAAGTGTTCAGAGTGCACGCGCTGAGCCTCTGATTCATCAATTTCATTCAAGAAGATAGCTGGAGAGTTGGCTACATAACTGCTGCTTTTCACCTTGATAACATTAGACTTTAGTAATGGCCCAATAATAAAATCAGCTTGGATTTTTTGCAGGCTTCTTTCAATTAACTCGGGACTGTCCATCTCGTCAATAAAGTAGATCTCTGATATTTTGCTTCTGTCCATTGCAGCCAGAAAACCATTTTTCAATGCCGCGCCAAGGCGTTCACTACTACCCGATTGCGGAAGCAAAATGGCTAGCTTAGTAGCCTGGTATGGTGCTAAGTCGATGTCTGATTTAACTTTTGTTGGAATAATGAAGCTACCAGGGTGGTTTTTATAACGACGTTGCCAGTTATTCATTGCTTGATGCAATTGCACGGTTGAACCGAGGTAAACCTGATGATACTTAGCGAGTTTAACCCAACCTTGTTGGATGACAGAGCCGCGGTCAAAACGTTCTAATGCATAGGATGAAAGTTGTTGTAATGCGACCCAAACCTCGCTATCCAGTCCTGCTATCGCAAGCTTGTTTTGCTGAGCGATATCAGCGCTTTTAAAATAATGAACGAGCGCTTTTTTGGGTAAATTTTGTGAGGCATAAATACTACCAGTGAGATATTGATGCCATGCTTTATGCTCTGGGAGCTTTAATTTCTGGGCAACACTTTGCAGTATTTCGTGGGCACTTTCGTATTTTTGAAGTTCTTTACGAGCTAAGGCTATATACAGCTTGTTTTGTACATGATCGACACTGGCTTTAGACTCAAGCTCGCTACAAGCTTGCTCTAGGACTTGCCAGTTACGTTCAGTTATCGCTGCTTCGCGTGCATTGTAAAGTAGCTGAATACGCGCTGCACCGTCTTTTTCAAGGGCTTTTGTATAGAGTGCCGCAGCATCTAAATCTTGTACAATTTGAGGGGGGTTAAGCTGTGATTGTGCGTTTGTAGGTGGTTGAGTGCTATTAGGGGTTGTGCCACAGGCAGATAACCCCGACAATATGGCCATAATTAGACTTATTTTTTTCAGTTGCACGCGTATACCTTCACTCATCACTTTGTATGTGAATATCTTACTGACTGATCTTGGAGACCTCAATGACAAAAGCCGAAACCACTAATAAAATTGGCACCCTTTATATCGTGGCCACGCCCATCGGTAATTTAGAAGACATCAGTGAACGGGCGCTGAAGACATTAGCTGAGGTCGATTTAATTGCCGCAGAAGATACTCGCCATACAGGTAAATTACTTAGTCACTTTAATATTAAAGCAAAAACCTTTGCGCTGCATGATCATAATGAAAAACAAAAAGCGCAGCAGGTCTTAGATTGGTTGAATGAAGGCAAAGATATCGCCTTGGTTTCAGATGCGGGCACACCGCTTATCAGTGATCCAGGCTATGCCGTGGTGAACATTTGCCGAGAATTTGGTGCGCAAGTGACACCGGTTCCGGGGGCATGTGCTGCAATTTCTGCGGTGAGCTGCTCAGGATTACCAACCGATAAGTTTCAATTTATTGGCTTTACGCCAGCAAAAAGCCAAGCTAGACAACAGTTTTTCAAAGAGGCGTTTGAGTCTGGGATCACCAGCATTATGTATGAAAGTACGCACCGCATTATGGCGAGTCTGGATGATCTTGCCAGCGCGTTAGGAGAACAGCAGCAAGTGGTGTTTGCCAAAGAGCTCACTAAGACATATGAAACGTTTTTTAGCGGTGAAGTGTCTGAGCTAATTGCTTTTCTAACCGATGAGCCAGAAAGGCAGCGTGGTGAGTTGGTACTTATGTTGCCTGGAAAGGGCAAGGAAACTGCGGCAATCACGCCTGAAGCACAAAAATTAATTTCGCTTTTGGAAGCTGAAATGCCGCTTAAAAAGGCATGTGGTGTGGCTGCTGAGTACTTTGGTCTGAAAAAGAACGCATTGTACAAAGCGATTATTGCACAAAGAGAAGAATAGCAAAAAATCCGCTGTGCTTTAGGCTAGAAACAGGTATAATGCGCCGCGAGTTGGCCGGATAATCGCTGCTTGTGACGAAAATGATCAAGGGGAGGAAAGTCCGGGCTCCACAGGGCAGGGTGCCAGCTAACGGCTGGGGGGTGTAAGCCCACGACAAGTGCAGCAGAGAGAAGACCGCCAACCTCGGTTGGTAAGGGTGAAAGGGTGCGGTAAGAGCGCACCGGACCACTGGTAACAGTTGGTTGCAAGGTAAACTCCACCCGGAGCAAGACCAAATAGGGTTCCTTATGGTGTGGCCCACATCGGAACCGGGTAGGTTGCTTGAGCCTAAGAGCGATTTTAGGCCTAGACGAATGATTATCACCTCGCAAGAGGGACAGAACCCGGCTTATAGGCCAACTCAGAAATTTTAGTAACCGCTTGATCTTTCAAGCGGTTTTCTAAAACCCCTACATTTCAGAACCGTGGTCGACCAAAGGTACACGGTTGCACTCAAATTAAATTTCAGATTCTAAAAATTCAATAAAATCAGATTTTTTCAGTTGTCTTATAGACCAACTCACACCTTCCTTTTTAACTATCTAAACGAACGATTGTTTGACTAGGAATGCGGCTTACAAACCGACTCTCACTTTTCCAAGAGCTATCAATTTTCAGTGTTTCCCCCGAGCCATAATGGTTTTTCCAAAATAGAATACCTGCACTTATTACAACAAATTTTTGGACAATTATGGCTAACGTTAACAAGAAATGGTTTCTCGCAGAAGTGGAGTACCAGCTTAAAAGTAACTCAAACAAATATTACTCTGTTTTAAAGATGTTACTGGAAAATGCAGCAGGAAATACCGCAGAAAAATTGAATGAAACCATGTCGTTGCTGATGACACGGCGCGACATCAGTCCAGTATGTAACCATCTGTGGGAAAACATCCATAGTTACGGTGTAGGGCTTAACAGGCTATTTGCAAATGACAATAGGTTTGATGAGATTCCGACTTCAGAAGAAATGGTTAAAATTCACCATCACTGCATAGCAAAAGCAACTCAGGCTACACTTCAGCACTTCTTTGAAGAGAAGTGCCAAGTTGGATTAAACCTTGTACAATCCGTGAACAACGTTCCTGCGAGATACACCCATAGTTATGTGTGTGCTTGCATAAACGTCTATGAACTGTTAAATGAAACGCTAAGAGATTGTTTTATTCCGGCAAGAATATCATGGGGTACAAGCACCACTGATAAGCTAATTCTTCGTATTGCTAAACATTACGTACTCCCTCCACAAGCTGCTACACAAGAAGTGCAAGAGAGGCGCGATGAACTCAACCGGAACATGAGATATTTTTCAAATCAAGGGTATTACAACGCATCTGGTGAATATATAACTAAGACAGTTAACAATATTCATGCGTTGGGTGACTGGTACGAAAATAAATCCAGAGATGGTGAAATGGTTGGCTCAAGTGAAGAGTTTCCAAACCTGTACATTATGCCCAGAAATGACAAATGGGGGGCAGATACACTGGTTGGTTATCACGGTTTCCCACTGAGAGATGGTTTTTATATGTACGTGGTTTTACCCTCGAAGAAAATACTTTATATGCCTGCTGCTGAATATATTGGAGAAGGAGGGGCAGCGAAGCCGTTCTTTCAATATGTTCCCCACTCTCAGTTAGCGAATCATGGAGAAGTGCTTGCTGCGGGCAATTTTCAAATTAAAGAATGCAGGCTTTCATGGATAGACGGAGGAAGTGGCCATTACAGAGTGGCATCGGATGTTAACAGATCTAATGTATTAGATATCCTTTCTATAATAGGCTACGAATTTGGCGAACAGATTTATCAGGAGCAGTGGAATCAGGGGGAGGCTGGGTTATATTACCGTTTAAATAAAGTGCTTAAGCGCTTTGAAGGCGTTCGGCCATCAAAAACACCTGAAATAGATGATATGTCGAAATTGAACTCTAAACTGCTTACAGCTGTGAATTACCTTAACTCTTTTCAATAAAACAGCAACCACAACAATAATCAAAGCCAGTTCTCGATTTAAAATTTGCTAAGTAACTATCCTGCTGTGCGACTGTTGCGCAGTTAGGATCCGTTTTTAAATTTTTTGAACATGAAAATCAGTCACCCCACACCACCAAAGAAAGCGGCTACTAGCCTTCATCCTGCAGATGTTTCGCGCTATGACAGACAGTAGCACGCAATCCCAATTTTAAAGTGACACTTATTCAATCAATAGACGACAAGCGTTAATCGTAGCTCGTGCACAAACCGTGTCATGTTTAATCAGCGCTTAAACACTTTGGTATACCACACCATCATTAGGACAACACAGCAGTTGCGTTTCTATCACGTTTATTGTTTTTATAATTTAAATAATGATGTTTCAAGCATGTTTTAATTCGTTCCATTTTTTTGCACATTTGCATGTCATAAACCCTAAGTTGAACTGTATCTGTCAATTAATAGGGGGTATTAATATTATGATGCGGACTAAACTGTGCTTAGCCTTGCTGACTTTGGGGGCAAGTGTCCCCAATAGTGCTGAAGCTGCTATGGCACCATTAACAATCCATGTTGATGAAAATACCAAAACAAACACCACCATTGGTCGGGTGAGTTTTGTTGATGGCGTATCCGATAAAACGGTGCGTTTAGAAGTCGGTAAAACAGACATAAAAAATTGGGTAACCAATGGTGAAGCATTTGAGCCCATCTCATTTGCCTCAAGTTTTACGCAAGCGCCGATTGTTTTCGGTCAGATCCAATCCAATAGTGACTACGCAGTAGAGTATGAAGTCAGTACTTACTCTTATTCTGGCCTAACGAGCAAAAACAATAATAGACTGTTGATGCGTCACCGCTTAGATAACGTGAGTGCACAGGGGTTTGAGGCCGTACTGGAGTCTGAGCTCGATAAAAAAGGCACCAGTGTTATTCAAAGCTTTACCAATACTGGTGAGGGCGAAACGCTTGGCTGGATAGCATTTGCTGAGCCCATCTCAGCGCTTTGGAATGACAAGCCATTTGAAGTTTCAAGCACAGGCTCTGCGGTGACACATCAGGTTCATGGCCATGCGTTTAGTGCGCCAATTACAGAAGCCCCAACGATTTTAACCTCCTTAGCATCCTACAATGGCACATCTCAAAGTGGTGTGGCGATTGATGAAGTCTCAGCAAACCGTGTAAAAGTGCACATTGATAATATTGACGATGACGCCCATGCGGCTGAAAACGTTAACGTGTTTGCACTGCAAGGTTCAGGCTTATTATTTACAGAAAGCTTGGCAATTGTAGGTGAAACGGGCGTCATCAAAGTCGCTGATTCAGGTAGTGATTCGCCATTTTCAATCACTTTTTCGAAATCTTATAACAACCCAGTTGTCTTCGTTCAAGCGGTGGGAATAGACAAAGACATTGTTGATGCGGCGGTACGCTTAAACTTCGTTGCGCCAATGATGCTACAAGGGTATTTGCATGGCGATAATGAAAGTGTGGTACCAAACCGCTTTGGTGAGTTTGAACTGCATTATCAAATCTTTGAGGCGGGTCGTTGGGATATACCACTGGAACATTATAGCTATGAAATCGTCTCTGGTAACGATGCGGGTGTGTTCTCAATTGATGCAATCAAAGGTGACATTAAAGTTGCTGACCAAACACAATTAGATTTTGAGCTGGGCAATAATCAGTACGTATTAACGGTTCGTGTGAAAGATGGGGCAGGCAATACGTATGATTCGACAGTCACGATTAATGTAAACGACATTAATGACTCTCTGAACAACAATGCGCAATCCATTGATGGTCTAGCAGCGGATGACTGGGCTGGTTGGTCAGTAGCCCCTGCTGGTGACGTAAACGGTGACGGCTTTGACGATATTATTGTAGGCTCTCCTCAAGCAGATGTTTATAGAAATGATGGCACCTTTATGTACGAAGATAATGGTGCAGCTTACGTTCTTTTCAGTGATGCAACGGGCACATTTCCATCACTAACGGAAGTGATCGGTGGTACTCGTGGTTTTGGGATCATGGGAGCTGAGTCTGGCGATAACGCAGGTTTTGCGGTGGCAGGCGGCGTTGATATCAATGGTGACGGATTGTCAGACGTTGTGGTGGGTGCGCCTTATGCAGGTACTAACGGTAAGCATTCAGGTTCAACCTACGTTGTATTTGGTAAAACAGACACCAACTATGTGCCACTGTCTGATTTAAACGAGGGAGGCAGTGACGACGGCTTTGCTATTCATGGCGCTTACACTGAAGACTACGCAGGTGGGACGCTAGTTGTCGGCGATGTGAATGGTGATGGCCTCGGTGACATTGTTATCGGTGAAACAGTTACGCGTTTTTTAGCAGGAACGGGGGCATTTGAATTAAGAGACTTGCTAGAAGATGGCACGGCAGATCCTAACTTAGCCTATGTTGTTTACGGTAAGAAAGACAACAACGTGGTTCAGTTAGCCAATGTTGCGACAGACTACAACACGCAAGGTTTTGCGATTACTCGCCCAAGCAGAAGGCTATTCAGCGGGTGGCACTATGGTGCACAAGTATTACCAACCGGTGATTTTAACAGTGACGGTTTAACTGACTTTATCGTGAGCCATGGTTTATATGTTGATACGTCTGGCACCAGTTATGTTGCATATGGCCGTATCGGTGGCGAATCGATTAAGTACAACAGCATCAAATCGAGTGGAAATGGCATTAAAATCATCCCGGAAGCCAGCGGCAACTACGGTTTTAATTTTGGTCGTGCAAGCTTAAATACACTGCCTTCATTTACCACATCCCATGTTGGTGACGTGAATGCTGATGGTGTTGACGATATTGCGTTATTGCTGACCGATACAGGGTGTTGCTCTGCCATTGACCATCCCCGCGCGTATATCTTATTCGGTGGAGTAAACGTTGCCGATGAAATTAACTTAGCGGATATTGCACAAGGCAACGGTGGCTTTGTTATTCACAATGATGCATCCAATATTGATCACAGTGATTTACAGGTTATTTTGGGCTCTATCGGTGGTGCAGGTGACCTAAATGGTGATGGTTTTGACGACATCATTGTTGGCGATCCGTTTGCAGAAGATAACAAAGGCCGTGTATATGCAGTATACGGACGTGCAGGTACAAACCCTGTTTATCTAAGCGAAATTATTGAGACAAAACAAGGTTTTTATTCTGAAGGTAACGGTGGCGAGCAGTTAGGTCAGTTCATCGCCAGCGCGGGTGACATCAATGGCGATGGCATCAAAGATATTCAATTTGGTACGCCTTCTGCTGATAAAAACAATTTAAGCAACACCGGTGCAGTATATGTATTAAACGGCGATGGTAATTTAGTGACACTTTGGGGCACTGTGGGTGATGATACAATCACAGGTGCAGCAACGGCAGATAATATCGCAACGGGAACCGGTGATGATGTTATTCGCACCAATGGAGGGGCTGATGCGGTGTATGCAGGCCCTGGCGAAGATACCATTTTTATCTCTGACAATACCTTCACGCGTATCGACGGGGGCGGCAATACAGATACATTGGTTTTTGATGGCGCAGGCATTAACCTCAATCTCGCAGCGCAAGCATCTCGCGTGCGTAACGTTGAGGTGTTTGACATTCGAGGCTCAGGTGCAAATTCAATCACACTGAATAAAAGTGTCAGCAGCAACTCAAACTTGCGCATTTTAGGTGATGATGATGACTATATTGGTGCGGCGAACAACCAGTGGGTTGATTCAGGCACAACGCAAGTTATCGACAATATCACCTATAAAGTGTTTACAGCAGGCGCTGCGACCATGTTAGTGCAAGACGGTGTGAGTATTGCCGTTAACAATGCGCCCACCATTGAAGCGCAATCTTTCACTGTGAGTGAAGCTTCTGCAAGTGGTACTGAGATTGGCACTATTTTGGCCGACCCGAATGATGTCGGCGACTTTGTTACTTTTCAAATTCTAAGTGGCAACACAGATGGTGACCTAGTGCTAGATGCACAAACCGGTGTGTTAAGCATCAGCCCTGACATTTCTCGTTTAGACTTCGAAAACACCGCTAGCTATAACTTAGAAGTCATTGTTTATGACCAATACAACACAACGGATGTGGCGAACATTACCGTTGATGTATTAGACATGGAAGCCATGACCATAAGCTTTTCCGGTGACGCAAGTGGTGAGGGCAGTTATTGGGGTAACAATACCGTGCTTGAACTGCTTGGTATGAGTTCACCTGATTGGGCATCAACTGAAACTAAAATGACTTGGACGCTGCCTGATGAAGATACGGGCGCGGCGACCTGGCCTGCATTTAGAGTACAGTCAGGCGGTAAAATTCACTATGTGGGTGGTCTTGATGTCTTTGGTGGTTGGGTTGAAGCGGATATCCCATTAGCCATGGACTTAAAATACCCAGATGAAATTCAAGTAGGTCAACCGGTTAACTTAACCACGCAATTTAAAGTGGACCCTCACTCGAACTTCATGGCGTCTTCCCCAGGCGTACAAATCTCAGCGGAGTTAATTGTTGAAGACTTCTTCATGAGCTTTGAGTCGGAAGTATTCCCAAACCTGAATGACACAACCAAAATTGACTATGGTTCATATGAGAAAAGTGTCGGTTCAGAGTCATCAGGCATTTATGGTGACAACTGTGCCAATGCTTTAAATCGTGCCGATTGTTACAAGTTGGACGAGGGTGTGGAAGTTTACGATTTAACGCGTGAACTGACAGATGACGAAATTGCTACCCTCATTGCAGAACACCATTATGAGTTATCGCTGGCAACGACAATTGCGCATGCAAAACAAGTTAGTTCAAACCTAACGTACGACACCAGTATGGTTGACGGCGACTACCTTGTAGATGTTGTTTATGCTCATCTAGGTGCAACCGATGGATTTGAGATTATCAGCACAGATCACTCAGATCCATTGGCATCGATCACCTCTTTTGTTCGAGCTGAAACGACAGACGAAGAGATTGCGCTATATATCAAAAATCTAACTCGCGATACGTTAGCAGCTGATGTCGCAAATAGCGCCAGAAAAGCCATTGAGAAAACCATTAATTTAGAGGTAGATAAGCTACGTTTTCTTGCTGGTCATGATTTAATTGATTGGGTGTCTGAAGAAGTATATTGGGGTTCAAATTGGACCAAATGGCATGCTAAAGCGGGCATGGAGGCGGTTGAAGGTACTTCTGAGCAGTGTATTGAAGACTTTTATGCACCAGTGGGTGAAGATTTATACCGTAGTTATAAGTTCAGCACCTTAGATACTTTTGTGAGTATCACATTAGATTTATTCCAAGACTTTGAGTTGAATGTTGAGCCTTCAGCAATTTTAGTGTTAGAAGATGGCACAGAAATTTATTTTGACCCAGAAGACGACATTGTATTCACGCCAGAACTTGCGCATGACGTTAATAACGATGGCATGATTGACGCGACATTAACAGTGGATGTTCAGTCTAAGTTTGTGAACAACAGTAAGATGAAAGCGTCGTATAAAATGCCGTTTAAGTTCTTAGAGTTCTCATATAACGTGCAAGAAGCCGTGTGTACTGACGCCCGAGCTTACTTCATGGGTAAGCAAGGCATTCAGTACGAAAAAGGCTCATATGGTCCGTTAATGGATAGTGAGTGGGTGTTTGAGTTCTCTGACACAGATTTTGGTGGTGAAACGGAAATCACACTGGCTCAAAATTCGTATACAACGCACCTATCGTTTGATCTGTGTAATACTAACGGCGTGTGTGGCGAGCCGGTATTGTCGTACAAAAATAATGCGCCAGTGGCATCTGATGTCACAGTCACGGGTGACTTTATTGGTAAGTCTACAGTATTCGGGACTTATTCTTATTCGGATCCAGATGGAGATATCGAAGAAGCGACGCGTTTCCAATGGTATCGTTCTGCAACTGGCAATGAGACTGACGCACAAGTTATTGAGGGTGAGCTTTACCAATCATATACCTTGTCATTAGACGATATTGATAACTATGTGGCATTTTGTGTGACACCTGACGATGGCACAGATCTTGGGAGCCCTGCATGTTCTGAATGGACTTATGTAGAAAGCCCATTCCACAAAGACTTGTCTATCATCAATGGCTTCGGTCAATCAGTTGTCTTTGATGGCACGGATCAGAGCATGGTTCAAACTCTGAATTCAGGCTTCAATCCGAATAGCTCTTACACAATTGAAGCCTGGGTGAAAGTGAATGCATTGAACCCCGATGACAATTCCAACTTAATTACCTTTACCGAAAGCGATAATAAGTCAAAAGCAGCAATTAGAATATTCTCTGATGGTCGCTTACGTATTAAAGCAACGAACACCACATTTAAATCGACAGAAACAGTGACCGTTGGTCAGTGGCAGCACTATGCTATCAGTTACGATCAGCCGACACAGCAGTTATCTGTGTATTTAGATGGTGAATTGATCATATCTGAAGTTGACGCTGCTGACTCAAGTAATGTGTATTTTGTATGGGGTTCAGGCAATGATGGTGTAAGCAAGAAGCTAAATGGTCAAATTGATGAGATCCGTATTTGGAACCAAGCGCTATCGCAACAGACGATTGCGGCGCATCGTGCATTAAGTGCTTCGTTAACTGATTCAAGACTCGTGTCTTATTACAATTTCGATACGGTGGTTGATGCTCAGGTAGCCGATCTGGTGGGTCAAAGTACGATGACGTTAGTTAACGAGCCAACGTTAGAAAAATACGACTCGTACTTAACACTTGATGGCAATGGAGATTATATCGAGATTGCTGATGCCAGCGACGGTTCGATAGACTTTGCTGGTGACAACTTTACAGCCTCAGCTTGGATTTATTTAGAGCCAGGATCCAATGGTACAAACCGCAATATTTTCGCGAAAAAAATCTCAGCGAACGCAGGTTACAAAGGCTGGAGCTTAAGCATTAACAGCTCAAATAATTTGCAGTATCACCATGATGCTGTCAACGATGGTAAAAAGACCTACTCAGGAGGCACGTTTAAGACGGGTCGTTGGTATCACGTTGCGGTAGTAGCTAACTGGGAAGGTGGCAAGATTAGGTTGTATGTGAATGGTAGCGAAGTTGGTGGAAATGGCAGTGGCTTAGGTAATAAACGTAACTTGAGCAACCATAAACCACTTCGTATAGGAGCATATAGCCATACAAATACGACCTCAAACACCTTTAAAGGTCACATTGACGATGTCGCTATATGGACGCGCGCTTTGTCTGAAGATGAGCTCAATGTATGTAAAGATGACATGGTGTTGGGCTGTGAACAAGACCTATTACTCTATTATGACTTCGAGCAGGAAGCCCATAAAAACAAAGCAGTTGATAGATACAACGGCACTATTTTTGGTGCGGCCGAAGTCAATCAAGGTCTGGACGTTAAATTTACCACGACTGAGTCAGTCTCGTTTGTAGGCAGGTTACCAGGGGGGACAGGTGTCACGTTTGGAGTCGCTGATGCACCTGCTTATGGTGAAGTGGTCATCAATGAATATTCAGGTGAATTTACCTATATTCCAAATGGCAGTGCAAACGGCGCCAACGACTCGTTTAGCTATGTCGTTTACGATAACAACGAGGGGTATAGTCTTAAGCAGGTTGTGACCATTGAGTTTGAATAAGCTTAATAACCGATAAAAGTCTAAAGCCGCGATATCAAAAAAGTGTCGCGGCTTTTTTGTCAGATAAACCACTTAAGATAGGCAACTGATTACTTTTATGAATTTAGCAATGGGTTGATCTTTCGAGCGATTCGCTAAGATGCTTATCAAAATCTCATTTAATTGCGAATTCGCAACATTACATAAACTTTGGTCAGTATGTTGAATATAAGTTTGGCCTAGCGTGCATTTGAATCATGCTTACCAGATAGTAAGGCCCTTGTTGGATCAACCACGTTAAACTTTAAAGTGTGTACGCTCCAGAGACGTGCTGAAGAGGGCTGTACGAATCAAAAACGTCAAAATCCAATCAAATAATTTCTTTTAATACAATAATGTAAGAATAAAAATGTAATCCCAGTGACATGTTCCTGAAATAAAAAAGTCACTTTGTATACGTACACTTGCGCCTGCTCACAATTGATTACGTTTTAGGAACATTCGAATGAAGATGAAATTTGTTGCACTCGCTGTGTCTGCGGCTTTACTTACCGGTTGTAATGATGACACTCAAACTGTTGAGGTTATTAAGGAAGTTGAAGTTACTAAAGAAGTTGAAGTGGTAAAGGAAGTCGTTAAAGAGGTACCACCTACACCAGTTACTTCGGTTAAAAATGTCATTTTAATGATTGGTGATGGCATGGGCCCTCAGCAAGTCGGTTTACTTGAGGAGTACGCTCAACGCGCGCCTAATTCAGTATACAAAAATAAAAATAACCAAACCGCGCTTTCTAAGTTTGCCAATGCAGGTCACTTGGGTTTATCACTGAATGCCCCACATGGACCAACCGGCAGCCTAGTTACAGACTCTGCTTGTTCGGCAACACAGCTAGCGACAGGCATTTCAGCAGGTTCTGAGATGATCGGCTTAGATACTCAGGGCAATAAAGTTGCGACTATCTTAGAAAAAGCGAAAGCGATGGGTAAAGCGACTGGTTTAGTTTCGGACACACGTATCACCCATGCGACACCTGCTGCATTTGCTTCACACCAACCTCACCGTTCTTATGAAGACAAAATCGCGGCTGAACTTATTTCTTCTGGCAATGTAGACGTGATGCTTTCGGGTGGTGCGCGTGTATTTTTACCTCAAGACGTTGCATCAAATGAAGAAACTCAAAAGCAGCTTGCCGAGCTAGGGATGCCAAGTGGTGTTTATAAGAAGTCTAAGCGTAGTGACAACGAGAACTTGGTTGTTCAAGCAAAAGATCAACACGGCTATGCATTGGCATTTGATAAAACCCAATTGATGGATGTGGACGGCGATAAGTTACTGGGTTTATTTGCAAACTCGGGAATGGATGATGGTATTGCATACAGAAAGTGTCAGCAGGACAACAGCTGTACACAGCCTTCATTAAAAGAGATGACAGTCAAAGCGCTTGAGGTGTTATCTAAAGATGAAGACGGCTTCTTCTTGATGATCGAAGGGGGTCAAATTGACTGGGCAGGCCACGCGAATGACGCAGGCTGGATGCTAAATGAATTACTTAAATTTGATGAAGCAGTTGAAGCTGTACATGAATGGGTTAAAGACCGCAACGATACGTTAGTTGTTGTAACCGCTGACCACGAGACGGGTAGCTTTGGTTTTAGTTATTCAAATCACAATACGCCAGAGGCGGTTGCATTACCAGGTGATGGCATGGGCGATGCTCTGTACAAACCAAAATTCAACTTTGGTGCATTAAGTCTACTCGATACGCTTTACAATCAGGAAGGCACATTCTACGACATCATGGGTGATGTAGATGGCAGTTACAACTTTGCAAATAGCAGTGCAGAGCAGTGGCAAACGGCCATTACTAAGCATACGCCATATACAGTAACGCTTGAGCAAGCCGCAACGATTCACGAATCTCATGAAACAAATGACGATGGTCATCCGTTGCCGCATTTTGAAGATTTTTCTGATTTCTATGTATACGGTACGGAGGATTTTACAGGTAAGATTGCACGCGTTGTTGCGACACAGCAAAATGTGGTTTGGGGCACAGGTACCCACACGGCTGCGCCAGTGCCTGTATATGCATTTGGACCAGAGGGCATCACAAAGCAATTCTCAACATTGCAGCATCACGTCGATATCGCGAATAAAATGATGGCGGCTCTGGGTGTTAACGAATAAATAAGAAGCTGTTCAATCCAAACAGACAAAGCCATTCTTCGGAATGGCTTTTTTACTTTTTAATATTGCGTGTCTTGAGTTGTTAAAAAGGTGATGAAACTGTCCATCGGTAGTGGCTTGCTGTAAAAATAACCTTGTCCAAAATCACATCCAGCTTGTTTGAGCAGCTCATGCTGCGTGGCCGTTTCAATCCCCTCGGCGATGACTTTGAGCCCCAATTGATGAGCCATTAAAATCATTGTTTCGCACAGAACCAAGTCGTCTTGATTATGCTCTATGCCGTCGACAAAGCGTTTATCGATCTTAATAAACTCGGTATCCATCTGCTTGAGATAAGCCAGTGACGAATAGCCTGTGCCAAAGTCATCTAGCGCAATCGAAAAGCCTTGTTGAATGAGCTTAGTTAAGCGTTTTTGACTACGCCCTTCACCTTGCATCATCAAGCCTTCCGTGATTTCTAAAACCAGCATATCCGGTGTTAATTGGTGTTTGGCCAGTTGGCTTTGCCAAGCAAGTAGTGTGGTGTGTTTGGCACTAAATTGCACCGGAGACACATTGATACTTAATTGCAGCTTTGTGCTCAAGTGCTGAGTTTGTTTCAATACGTCCACAGCTTGTGTGAAAGCAAACTCTCCCAATTGATGGATGAGTTGAGTTTCTTCAGCCAAAGGAATAAAGTTTGCGGGGCTGATCATGCCTTTGGTTGGATGTCGCCATCGTATTAAGGCCTCAGCTTTGGTAACTGCACGGTTTTGCATTGAAACGATTGGTTGAAAGTGCATGACAAATTGGTTGGCGCACAGTGCCTGTCGCATGTCTTTTAGCAGAATAATCCGCTGTTCTGCTTGTTCTCGTAGCTCAGAACTAAACAATGCAAACCCATTCCTACCCAGTTGCTTAGCCTTATACATGGCTTGATCAGCTGCCTTTAGAAGCTGTTCGGTATTTTCACCATCTTGAGGCGCTAAAGCAATACCGATACTGGCTGCGATATGACAAGTTTCGTCGGCTACATCAAACGGTGCTTTAATCTCAGCCAATATTTGCTCTGCGAGCGCAGTCGCTTGAGACTGATCTGTGCAGTTATCATATACAAGCACAAACTCATCTCCCCCGATCCGAGTTAGGCGAGCAACCGATTCGGTGGCTTTTTTAAGTCGTTGTGCAATCTGTGTTAGCAACAAATCGCCGTAATAATGTCCCAGTGTATCATTAATGTCTTTGAAGTGATCGATATCGAGCAAGAGTACAGCAAAATTATGTTCTGGCAGTCCAAATAAGGTGTTAAGTTGCTTCTTCAAACTGGTTCTATTCGGTAAGTCGGTGAGAGCGTCGAAGTGGCTTTGTCGCCATAATTGCTCATCTTTACGCTTTTTATCTGTAATATCCGCAAAAATACCAACTCGACGATAAGGCTCTCCATGCTCGTCATACACAGTATCAATCGTTAGCCATTCAGTATAAAACTCACCATTTTTGCGTTTATTAATGATTTCCCCTTGCCACTTACCCGAGGAGACCAAAGAGCGCCAAAGTTGTTCATAAAAGCTGGGATCATGTTTTCCCGAACTCAATATAGATGTGGTTTTACCGATTACTTCATGTTGTGCGTAACCGGTAATTTTACTGAAAGCCGGGTTGGTATCTAGAATGTAACCCTGAGCATCGGTGATCACCATACATTCGCTACTATTGTTATACGTTAGTGCAGCTAGATTTAGTGCTTCTTCCTGTTGTTTTTTCTGGCTTATATCACGCATTATTAATATCGCTTCATCAATATTTGCGATCTTATGTATGCGAATTTCATATACTTTATTCTGATTTTTGTCTTTGTGTGCGTACTCAAAAATCGTATTTGGTTTGTCTTGCAGCAATGCCAGTGCTGCTTTTATACGAATATTAATGTGTGTAGGAAAAATATCGCTCAAGGTATTGCGACCTGTGACACCGTGGCCATGTTGATCAAGAATATTCGCATCTTTGTCTAAGCGGAGAAAGTCGTCAGGTAATGCACTTATTAACGTGTTTATCTCCGCATGCTTGCGATTTAACTCATTTTCAGTTGTTAGCCGGATCTCTGCCATGCGTTCGAAATGTGCTGCTAAGTCAGCCAATTCTTTGGGCATATTTTGCTGATCCAATTTTACCGCTTTGCCGTGGGTAAGTGCGCCGATGGCATTGCTGAAATCTTGCAGAGGAAGCAAAAGCGTATGTCGTAGCTGTTGACGACCAAGCCAAATTAGAAAGCACACAGCAAGTAAAAATGCGACTAATATTAGCGAAAATTGGCGATTTACCTCGTGTAGCGCATCATCAAAAGGGAAATCAAAATAGATGTTGAGCTCAGATTTTGATTGTTCTAAAGGCAGGCGTAAATACACATGGTGATGCCCATTGGGGCCTTCTAAGATGGCAACCTTGTCAGACAAATTATTCGGCCAGTCCTCACTGACAGGTCGGCCTAAGAGTTTTTCAGAGTATGGATACTCAGCCACAACTTGTGCAAAATTATCCGCTATCATCACCCTTGTACCTATTGGTAAAGGTAAGTGGGACAGCGATTCGCTCCAATTTGTGAGACGGCGAACAGCAAAAATCACCATCTGGAGGTGGTTGTTTCGATACACTGGTTGCGCAAAATTGAGCGTAGCAGTATGTACACTGCGGTCTTGCTGGTATTCACCAATACTAAAACTCTGTGTTCTAATCGCCTGCAAGAAGTAAGCTCTGTCGGCGATACTGATCGGATCTGATAGCGGATACAAAGAACAAAAAACATGCCCACTTGGCGTCGCCAAGCCAAAATTTGCAAATTCGTGATGAAGCAGTTTGGCGTGTCGCAAAAGCTGCGGACATTCTGAGTTTGGCGCCTGAAGTAATTCGCTGTTATTTGCCAGCTGCTCCAAGAGTTGCTGTGTATCGGCTATCTCCACACGTTGTTGGGTGGCGATTTGATTGGCGTAAAAAATTGCATCCTGCTCTTTGATATGAAGGATGTCTGCTCGCTGTGCAAATAATAACGCTAGTATTAGTGTGAAACCCGGTAAAGACAGTAACAGCATCAACCTAGAAAAGCGTTGTTTTATTGTCGAATAAAGAATAATTAAGTCTCAATTTGTAAATACATGTATATCATAACCGCCCACACTTAAATCACCAAACTTCAGAGCACAGCAATTAAACGGCACTTGATAAATAGTAAGTTTTGCTAAATTTGAGGTAAATTCGATTCTGTATTTTTTGGTCGTTGAATTTAATTTAAACGCAAATTTTTTATTTATTGGTTGTGACTTTTTAAGTCTTCCCATTTTTTCCCACACATTTCAAAAACTTCTTTGAAAGCCTCATTTTTTCTGGATTTATGGATAGGTTACCCCCCTTATCTAGCTTGACAAAAAGGCTTGTCAAGCCCTAGACTTGTCAACTGTGGTAGAATGTGGGTTAAAGTGGATCAAATTGGATCAAAATGTACATTTCTTACTCGTTGAGGTGGTTTAGCTATGTTTCGCGGTGCGAACTTAATTAGCCTTGATGATAAAGGGCGTTTTTCGATACCTGTGAAGTATCGCCAACCGCTGCTGTCTGAAGAAATGGGAACCGTGATTTGTACCATTGCGATTAACGAACCCTGTCTTTGGGTTTACCCGCTTTCTGAATGGCAAGACATAGAAGCTCGCTTACACAAGCTGTCGAATACGAATCCTCGGGTAAGGCGATGGCAGCGCATGTTATTGGGGCATGCGACAGAATATCAGTTGGACAAAAATGGCCGAATTTTATTGGCCCCGTCTTTGCGCAATTATGCCAACCTTGGGAAAAAACTCATGTTGGTTGGCCTTTTAAATAAGTTTGAGATCTGGGATGAAGCTCGTTGGAACGAACAAATGCGTCTCGATACAGAGATTGAGCGCAGTGGTGACGTGGAAGAGAGCTCAGATCTTGATGGTTTTTCTTTATAGAGTACAGGTGTAGCTCACAATTATGAGTTCAGAATTAGAACATATCTCAGTGTTAATGGACGAAACGCTCGATGCGCTGGAGATAAAGGCAGATGGCATTTATATCGATGGTACTTTTGGTCGAGGGGGCCACTCAGGTCAAATTCTGAAGCGTTTAGGCGAGCAAGGTCGTTTACAAGCCATAGATCAGGATCCTCAGGCGATCAAAGCTGCGCAAAAGTTTGCACAAGATGACAGATTCTCAATCGCACACAATCGCTTTTCAAATATCGCTGAGGTAGCAGAAGAAGCTGGTTTGACTGGCAAGGTAGACGGTATCTTGCTCGATATTGGCGTCTCTTCTCCTCAGTTAGACGATGCAGACAGAGGGTTCAGTTTTATGAAAGACGGCCCACTAGACATGCGTATGAATCCACAAGCTGGGCGCAGTGCCGCACAATGGTTAGCTGAGGCTGAACTTGAGGACATGGTGCATGTTATCAAGAAATATGGCGAAGAAAAGTTTGCCAGACGCATTGCCCATAAAGTGATAGAAACGCGCGAAGAGACTGAAATTACAACCACTAAGCAGCTTGCAGATCTAATTGATGAAGCCGTGCCAGTAAAAGACAAGCATAAGCACCCTGCAACTCGTACCTTTCAGGCTATTCGCATTTATATCAACAGTGAATTGGAAGAAATACAAACTGCGCTCACCGCGGCGTTAGATGTACTCAGACCGGGTGGTCGTTTGGTCGTGATTTCGTTCCATTCACTGGAAGATAGAATCGTTAAGCAGTTTATTAAAAAGCAAAGTAAGGGAGAAGCCGTTCCACGCGGGTTACCACTTACCGATGAACAGCTTAATAAAAATTTGACTTTAAAAGCGATTGGTAAGGCGATTAAACCAAGCAAAGCTGAAATCGAAGCGAACCCAAGATCGCGAAGCTCAGTTTTACGTATTGCTGAGAAACTCTAAATGGCTAAGTCGACGCAACGCCAACCTCAGCTTTTTTTAGAAATTTGCCAAGTGATCTTGGCAAACAAGCTGACGTTTTTGTTGCTCGTGAGTGTTTTTGTCTCATCTTTGGTGGTGGTGCAAGTAACGCACTCAACTCGTCAGCAATTGATTATGCAAGATCAGTTGTTACAGCAAAGGGATGAACTGGATCTCGAATGGCGCTACTTGCTGGTTGAGGAAGAGTTTTACTCGCAGCACGCACGAATTGAAGAAATTGCGAAAGCACAATTGAAAATGCTGCGTCCAACAAGTAAAGAAGAGCAGGTGATAGAGCTGCCATGAAAACAAACAATAAACCATCACAAAATTTAATTGCTTGGCGCTTTATTTTAGTGTGCGTCATGTTGGTATCTGTATTTGTTGCTTTAATCGCAAGGGCTGCTTACCTACAGGTTATTGAACCTGATAAAGCGCGTGCAGAGAATGCCAAACGCACCGTGAGAATGGAAAAGTTGCATGTGCAGCGTGGGATGATATTTGACCGTAATGGCAAAGAGCTTGCGGTGAGTGTCCCTG
Source organism: Pseudoalteromonas luteoviolacea (assembly GCF_001696455.1). Lineage (GTDB taxonomy): Bacteria > Pseudomonadota > Gammaproteobacteria > Enterobacterales > Alteromonadaceae > Pseudoalteromonas > Pseudoalteromonas luteoviolacea_C. The sequence goes on along the minus strand of NZ_MAUJ01000006.1, from coordinate 177,065 downwards.
TGGTAAGTGTGTATGCCGATCCGCTTGCGTTGGATAAAGCATTAAAGACACGAGTGCTGCGACAAGCAAGAAAAAATGGTGAAGATCATGTTGCGCTTGCAGACAATGAGGGGCAGTTAGCTCAAAGAAAGGAAAAACTTTATCAGGAACAAGCGCGTTGGAGGGAACTCTCTGATGTACTGCAATTACCCGCAGAGCAGGTCACTAAAAAGTTGCGCAGTAATGCAAAACGAAGATTTGTTTACTTAAAACGCCAAGTCACCCCTGCGGTGGCTAAGTATATAAAACAGATGCGTTTACCAGGTATTCACTTACTGGATGAATCAAAACGTTTTTATCCAAGTGGCGAGATCGCAGCACATATTCTCGGTGTTACCAACATTGATGGCCTAGGCATTGAAGGTATTGAAAAACGCTTTGATAAAGCACTCACTGGCACTGAAGGGCTAAGAACAATCCGTAAGGATGCTCAGGGCCGTGAAGTGCAAGTCTTGTCAGAGGAAGAGCGTGTCGAGCCCGAGGACATTCACTTAAGTATTGATCTTCGAATTCAGACCATAGCATACCGTGCGCTTAAATCAGCGGTGTTGACCTACCAAGCAACGTCAGGATCTGCGATGGTCGTTGATGTGCATACTGGTGAGATTCTAGCGATGGTAAATAGCCCTAGCTTTAATCCAAATGATATGAGTAATGCGGCCCCTTATAAACGCCGTAACCGAGCGATTACCGATTTATTCGAACCAGGCTCAACCCTTAAACCTTTGGCGATATTAGCAGGCTTGGATCACGGCGTGATCGAACCAGAAGACACCATTAACACGTTTCCTGGTTGGATGCGATTGGGTGGCAGCTTAGTTAAAGATACTCGAAACCATGGGGAAATGGCGCTCAGAGATATATTAAAGGTGTCTAGCAATATGGGGGTTGCGAAGATCAGCCAATTATTGCCAAAAGATTACTTTGTCGGGGTGTACCAGAAAGTGGGATTTGGTGAAGACACTGGCACGTTAATGATTGGGGAGAGTTCTGGGTTATTTTATCCAAATAGACGTTGGTCTGATTTTGAAATCGCGACACTGTCGTATGGTTATGCGGTTTCTGTCAGTACTGCCCAAGTCGCGCGTTTGTATGCCACATTAGGCGCTGGCGGGATTTCTAGACCTTTGACTATTTTAAAGCAAGATACCCCTCAGCCAGGCACCAGATTATTTAAAGAAAAAGATGTGAAAGCCGTTGTTTCAATGATGGAGTCTATTTTTGAAAAAGGCGGTACAGCTGCAAATATTAAAGTCGATGGCTATCGCGCTGCGGGCAAAACCGGCACCTCAGAAAAAGCGATTGCAGGCGGGTATGGTGACGAGTATGTCGGTTATTTTGCAGGCGTTGCACCTGCTAGTGATCCTAGGCTGGCGGTCGTCGTGATGGTTAATGAGCCGGGAGGCGACGTATACTATGGCGGTGATACTGCAGGTCCGGTGTTTGCCGAGATCGTTTCTAATGCTTTAAGAATGTTGAATGTTGCTCCGGATAAAGAACGGGTTGCTTATTTATCGGAGTCAAAAAATGATGCGTGATCTGGCGAAGGTGCTTGCGAAATACGATGTCAAAGTTGCGCAGATTGAAGTGCAAGAGCTGCGCTTAGACAGCCGAGAAGTATGCCGTGGTGATTGTTTTATCGCGATAAGTGGCCACCAACTTGACGGCCATCGATTTATCGCCTCAGCAATTGACAATGGGGCTGTGTGCATTTTAGTAGAGGATGATTCTGAAATCGTAGACTCTGCGGTTGAAGTGATTAAGGTACCTAACCTGAGAAGTAAATTGGCGGATATTGCCGCCGATTTTTATCAGCAGCCAAGTCGTCAATTGAATGTCATTGGGGTGACTGGAACGAATGGAAAGTCGACGACTACTGCGATGATCGCTAATTTGGCTACCTTATGTGGTCAGGATAGCGCAGTGATCGGCACTTTAGGTTATGGCAGTCCAAAGGCCTTAACACCACTGAATAATACGACCCCCTCAGCGGTTGACCTTCAGCGTATTTTTTCTAGTTTATTAACACAATATCAGCTAGTTGCAATGGAAGTGTCTTCTCATGGTATTGTTCAAGGTCGCACAGAGCAGGTTGATTTTGATATCGCGGTATTTACCAACCTAAGCCGCGATCACTTAGATTACCATGGTGATATGCAAAGCTACGCAAATGCGAAAAAGCGTTTGTTTACAGAGTGTGGCGCTAAACACAAAGTACTGAACATTGATGATGACTATGCTCAGCAATGGTTAACGGAGCTATCTCCTAGCGAGTGCGTTTTATATGGTAAACAGCCTGAACAGGGCCAATTTGAGCGCTATGTGTTTTTTACTAACGTTACTTATCATCAAAATGGCATCTCGTTCGAGCTAAATACCTCCTGGGGTGTGGCAACAATTTCCACGCAGCTATTTGGTTTATTTAATTTATACAACCTCTGTGCGGCATTGGCTTGCATGCTGGTTCAAGGATTTAGCTTGAGTCAATTACAGGTCGCGGTAAACAAAATCGAGCCTGTAGATGGTCGAATGCAAGCATTTAAGCAAAACGGTAAGCCAACTTGTATTGTTGATTATGCGCATACACCAGATGCACTTGCGCTGGCATTACAAGCTCTGCAGCAGCATGTACCTGGTAAAGTCACCTGCGTATTTGGCTGCGGGGGAGATCGCGATAAAGGTAAGCGTCCGTTGATGGCCAAAGCAGCAGAGCAGTTCTCCGATAAAATCGTCATTACAAGTGATAACCCTCGCAGTGAAGATCCATTAACAATTATTAATGATATTAAGGCTGGGCTCAGTAATCCCGAGTATGCTGTTGTGCAACCTGATAGGGCTTTAGCCATTCAACTTGCCATTGAGCAGGCAGATGCTGACAACGTCATTCTCATTGCCGGCAAAGGTCATGAGGACTATCAAATTATTGGAAATAAAAAACTGAACTTCTGCGATAGAAGTTTAGTGAGAGCAATTTTAGAGGGGGAAAGTGCATGATCAAGATGAATTTTTCTTGGCTTGCAGAAGTACTTGAGGCCCCTTTTAGTGGGCAGAATTTGGCTGTGGCCAATATCAATACAGACACAAGAACAATAACCAACGACGAAGTTTTTCTAGCGCTGCAAGGCGCTAATTTTGATGGCCATAAATTTGTTGCTGAAGCGAAAGAAAAAGGCGCTATTGCGGCTATCGTATCTCGTCCTGTCGATGTCGACATAGTCCAGTTTGTGGTACCGGATACGCGCATTGCGCTTGGCAAATTAGGACAGAAGGTTATCCAGCAAGTTGCTCCAAAAACGGTGGCGATAACAGGTAGTGTGGGTAAAACGACCGTTAAAGAGATGGCCGCAGCCATTCTGTCAAGACGCGGTAAGGTGCTCGCAACCAAAGGCAACTTTAATAACGACATCGGCGTACCGCTCACGCTATTGAGATTATCAGAAGATGATGAGTACGCGGTCATTGAGTTGGGTGCGAATCATATTGGTGAGATTGCTTACACCAGTGGTTTAACAAATCCAGACGTGGCGGTGGTTTGCAACGTCGCACCATCTCACTTAGAGGGGTTTGGGTCGATTGAAGGCATCGGACAGGCCAAAGGTGAGATATTTGGTGGTCTTAAAGCAGACGGTGTTGCGGTGATAAACCAAGATAGTGATTTTGCTGATATGTGGGTCGATGGTTTAACCACACAATCAATAAAACGATTTTCAATGCAAGACCAGCATGATGTATGGGCTGATGATGTCAAGTTAGACGATACCGGTAAGGCAGAGTTTTTGCTCTGCACGGATACCTCATCGGTGCCTGTAAAACTGGCATTGCCCGGTAAGCATAACGTAATGAATGCTGTGATTGCTGCCTCAATTACTATGCCGCTGGGGGCTTCATTAGAGGATGTTGCAACAGCTTTACAAAATATGGATGTTGTCAAAGGGCGTGTAAATGTTATCGATGTCTCTCCAAATTTGCGGGTGGTGGATGATACCTATAATGCCAATGTGCGCTCAGTAAAGGCCGCAATTGAATTGTTAAAAGAAATGCCGGGTACGCGAATTCTGGCACTTGGAGACATGGCTGAACTTGGTGAAGAGGCGAGAGCTTACCACCAAGAAGTGGGAGAGTATGCCCAGCAGCATGATATCGATGCACTGTTTTCATTGGGGGTATTGAGCCGTTATGCCAGTGAGATCTTCGAGCAGCCTAATCGCCACTTTTCGACCCGAGAGCATATGCTTGAAGCGCTATTTGAGTTCATTGGTCAAGACTCGAAAAGATGCACTGTACTGGTGAAAGGGTCACGCAGTGCACGTATGGAGCTACTGGTTTCAGACCTGATAGCAGACCACAAAATTTCTGTAGATGGGGACCGATAATGTTAGTTTGGTTAGCAGAGTATTTAACGCAATACTACAGTGGTTTCAATGTCTTTTCATACCTAACCGTTCGCGCGATCCTAGGGATCTTAACCGCTTTACTTATCTCTTTGTATTTTGGGCCTAAGTTAATTCGTGCATTACAACGCATGCAAATTGGCCAAACGGTCCGCGACGATGGCCCAGAGTCCCATTTGTCAAAATCAGGTACTCCTACCATGGGGGGGTTACTTATCTTAGGGGCGATTTTTACGAGCTCTTTAATGTGGGGTGACTTAAGCAATAAGTATGTTTGGGTCACTTTGTTTGTGATCGGCTCTCTGGGTATTGTGGGGTTTGTTGATGATTATCGTAAGGTGATCCGCAAAGACAGCAAAGGGCTAATTGCAAGGTGGAAATATTTTTGGCAATCCGTGATTGCGATATCTGTTGCCGCTTTTTTGTATTATACCGCAAACTCTGAAGCAGAAACCTCTTTGGTTGTGCCATTTTTCAAAGACGTATTACCGCAATTAGGGTTATTTTACCTTGTGATGAGTTACTTTGTGATTGTGGGCACATCAAATGCTGTTAATTTAACGGATGGTCTCGATGGATTGGCCATAGTACCCACTATTTTAGTCGCTGCCGCCTTAGCCATTATTGCCTACCTGACAGGTAATGTGAACTTCTCAAATTACCTCCATATTCCTCATATACCATTGGCAAGCGAACTCGTAGTTGTTTGTACGGCCATTGTGGGTGCTGGATTGGGGTTCTTATGGTTTAACACCTACCCTGCACAGGTCTTTATGGGAGACGTGGGTTCATTAGCATTGGGCGGGGCCTTGGGTATTATTGCGATTCTAGTAAGACAGGAATTAGTACTGGTGATTATGGGAGGCGTATTCGTGATGGAAGCGCTGTCGGTTATTCTACAGGTTGGATCATACAAGCTGCGTGGTCAACGTATTTTTAGAATGGCACCTATTCACCATCATTATGAGTTAAAAGGCTGGCCTGAACCGCGAGTCATTGTACGCTTTTGGATTATTTCTTTTATTTTGGTACTGGCCGGATTGGCGACTCTTAAGATCAGATAAATGAGTTATTTAGACAAGCTTAAACAGCAACATATTACAATCCTTGGCCTTGGTGTTACAGGGCTTGGGATTGTGCGCTTTTTAGTGCGCCATGGCATCATGCCAAAGATCGTTGATACGCGAGCAGTGCCACCGGGTGCTGATTGGCTCGCTCACAACGTACCTGACTGTGAAGCTGTATTTGGGCCTTTAGCCGAAGCTGCGTTAACCCAAACTGATATGATCATCATTAGCCCAGGGATCCCTTTATACGATAGATATGTAGTACAGGCGATAGCCAGTGGGACAGAGGTGATTGGGGATGTTGAACTGTTTGCCCGTCTAAATAAAACGCCAGTGGTTGCAGTCACAGGATCTAATGGTAAGTCTACCGTTGTGAGTTTGGCGACTGAAGTATGCAAAGAAGCAGGTTTGAGAGTTGGGTTAGGTGGCAATATTGGCACCTCCGTACTCGATTTATTGGACCAAGAACTTGACCTCATTGTACTAGAGCTATCCAGCTTTCAGTTAGAAACAACATGGAGTTTACAATGCGCTAGTGCGATGATCCTCAATATTACCGAGGATCATATGGATAGATACCCTGATTTTGGAGCGTATTGTGCAGCCAAACAGCGTATCCATCAACAGACAGAGCTATTGGTGTATAACTGCGACGACGCGCAAACCTATCAAGCGCATGATCACACTTTGAGTGTGGGATTAAGTAATGCAGATTACTGTATTCAAGTGTGTTCTGAAGGTGAGTACTTTAGTGTCAGTGGCGAGCCTTATCTACCAGTAGATTGCCTATCTATTCCTGGGAAGCACAACCAATTTAACGCGCTGTCCGTGATGGCTTTATTGAGCCCATTTAATATTCGTAAACAGGCATTTGAACATGGGTTTGCGCGATTTCGTGGGCTTGCTCATCGCTGCCAATTAGTTGCCGAAGTAAATGGCATCCAATATTTTAACGATTCAAAAGCAACGAATGTGGGTGCTACGGTTACGGCACTTGAAAGCCTTATTGATGAATGTGAGAAAATTGTACTTATTTTAGGGGGCGATGCCAAAGGTGCAGACACATCTCCGCTTGTTGAGCCGCTTAAAGCACATTGTCGGGCTATTTTGTGTTTTGGGAAAGATGCGGATTTGTTTGTGCCTCTTCATGATAAAAGTATGAAAGTTGCAACATTACAAGAGGCCGTTTTTGAAGCCAACAAGCAGGCAAAAGCTGGAGATATAGTGTTGCTGGCCCCGGCATGTGCAAGCATCGACATGTATCCTAACTATATGGTTAGGGGAGAGGAGTTTTCCAAATTGGTTGGGGAGCTCTAATGATAGCGACACTTAATTTTAAAAACGTATTTCAGTCGAAAAGCTCGGATACCTTGTTCGATTTACCCTTGCTATACGCGATGATTTGCTTAATCGGTGTCGGTTTTGTCATGGTAACTAGCGCTTCTATGCCAGTGGCAGAGCGGCTTTACGACAACCCGTATCATATTATCGTGCGACACGGCATGTTTTTGATTATGGGAATGGTGTTGTTTTGGCTGAGTACATCGGTGTCCATGACATGGTGGAAACGCTTCAACCCATATTTATTGTTATTTGGTATGGCATTGCTGGTGTTGGTACTGGTGGTTGGTCGTGAAGTGAATGGTGCAAAAAGGTGGATCCCTGTAGGCCCAGTTGGGATACAAGCTGCCGAAGTCGCTAAATTGTATTTCATCAGTTATATCGCGGGTTACTTAGTACGAAAACGTGAAGAAGTGCAAGAAAATATAAAAGGTTTTGCGAAGCCAATCGTTGTTTTTGCTGTGTATGCCTTTTTAATATTAATGCAGCCAGACCTGGGAACTGTCGTTGTGATTTTTGTAACAACGGTAGGGTTGCTCTTTTTGGCAGGTGCAAAATTATGGCAGTTTTTTGTATTAATGCTGACGGGTGTATTTTTGGTTGTGATGCTGATTATCTTTGAGCCTTATCGCATGGCTAGGGTCGTCGGATTTTTGGAGCCATGGAAGGATCCGTTTGGTAAGGGTTATCAACTGGTTCAATCATTGATGGCATACGGCCAAGGCGGCTGGTTTGGTCAAGGTCTCGGCAATAGTGTACAAAAGTTACAATACCTACCAGAAGCGCACAATGACTTTATCTTTGCTGTCATTGCAGAAGAGCTGGGCTTTATGGGGGTTATTTGTGTTTTATTAATGCTCGGTACCCTCGTGTTTAGAGCGCTTGTAATCGGACAACAAGCTTTAAAATCAAATAAAGAATATGAAGGGTATCTGGCACTTGGGATCGGCATTTGGTTTGCCTTTCAAACGCTTGTTAACGTTGGTGCGAGCGCCGGCATGTTACCGACTAAAGGCCTTACACTGCCATTTGTATCTTACGGCGGATCCAGTTTACTGGTTATGACGATAGCTGCTGGCCTATTGCAGCGAATAGACTTTGAAACAAAAATGTCCACGAGGCAAGCAACGTCGAGAGGCAGTAAACGATGACAAAACGAATATTAGTTGCTGCTGGTGGCACTGGGGGACATATTTTCCCGGGGATTGCAGTAGCCCAACAGTTAAAAGATGCGGGCTGGGAAGTTTCTTGGGTTGGCACTGAAGACAGGATGGAAGCACAGGTTGTGCCTAAACATGGCTTCGATATTGATTTTATTACAGTAAAAGGTTTGAGAGGGAATGGAGTTAAAAGGCTTTTACAAGCGCCATTGATGGTTTTTAAAGCCATTATTGCCGCCAAGCATATCTTGAAAAAGCATAAACCCGACGTGGTATTAACGATGGGGGGGTATGTAACAGGCCCTGTAGGAGTTGCTGCAAAGCTGCTTGGTGTACCGCTCGTTATCCATGAACAAAATGCGGTAGCCGGTTTTAGTAATAAAATGTTGGCGAAGTTTGCAAGTCGTGTTTTATGTGCATTTAAAGGCGCATTTCCAGAAGCTCGCTGTGATGTTGTGGGAAATCCGATCCGCGACTCTGTAACGCAAATTCAGCCTAAGACCATAGCGCAGAATATCAACTTTCTTGTTGTCGGTGGTTCATTAGGTGCCAAGGTACTGAACGATACGTTACCCACTATTTTTAATACGTTGCATAAGCGCAAGCATTGTGAGCTATCTGTTTGGCATCAAAGTGGCCGAGGCAATGAACAGGATGTAGCAACACGCTATAGGGATAGTCAATTCACATATAATGTGGATGAGTTTATCGAAAATATGGACCAAGCCTATGATTGGGCTGATATCATTATTTGCCGTGCTGGAGCGCTTACAGTGAGTGAAGTCGCAGCGGCAGGTAAAATGGCTGTTTTTGTACCACTGCCACATGCTGTGGATGATCACCAAACGCAAAACGCCAGCACCTTGGTGGATGAAGGTGCAGCGCTGTTGGTGCCTCAGACTGAATTAAATGAACCAAATATGGTCAATTTACTTGAACCGTATTTATGTGAACCTTCACGCATTGAAGCAAAATCACAAAAAGCAAAGTCGTGTGCTCAATTGTCAGCAACGAGCACAGTTGTAGAAATTATTAAAGAAATGACAAGTCGAAGAGAAGATTGTGAAAGAAAATAAGTATCGCCGAGCAATGAGACGAATTAACACCATTCACTTTATTGGAATTGGTGGTGCCGGTATGGGCGGCATTGCAGAGGTCTTGGCGTATGAAGGTTATCGAATCACAGGTTCTGACATTGCCCAAAATGCCATGACACAAAGGCTACTGAAAGTGGGGGCAGAAATATTTATCGGCCATGATGCCAACAATGTCAAAGATGCAGACGTTGTGGTCGTGTCTAGTGCAATTGATACAACGAACCCTGAAATCATTGCAGCCAAGCAAGCGCGCACGCCGGTTGTTAGGCGTGCAGAAATGCTAGCTGAATTAATGCGCTTTAGACATGGAATTGCCGTTGCAGGCACCCATGGGAAAACGACCACAACAAGCTTGATTGCGAGTATTTTCGCAGAGGCAAAGCTTGATCCGACGTTTATTATCGGTGGATTACTGAATAGCGCGGGGAGCAATGCAAAAGTTGGCACGAGTGATGTACTGATTGCTGAAGCGGATGAGAGCGATGCCTCATTTTTACACCTTCAACCAATGGCTTCTGTCATCACCAACATTGAAGCAGACCATATGGATACATATGGCGGCGACTTTGAGAAGCTCAAAGACACGTATATCGAGTTTATCCATAACTTGCCGTTTTATGGCTTGGCAGTGGTGTGCATCGACTCACCTGTGGTACGTGAGCTGTTACCACGTTTTGCTAGACCTACGATTACGTACGGTGAGAGTGAAGATGCTGATTATCGTATGACTGACTATGTTCAAGAGGTGGGCAGCTGTCGTTTTACAGTGTTGCATAAATCTGGCACGAGTATGGATATTCAGCTCAACATGCCAGGTAAGCACAATGCGCTTAATGCAACTGCTGCAATTGCAATTGCAAAAGATCATGAGATCGAAACCATTGCCATTCAAAATGCCTTACAAGATTTCGCAGGTATAGGCCGTCGTTTCCAGCATTATGGCACCTTTAGCCATGATGGTAGTTCTACCATGTTAGTTGATGACTATGGGCACCACCCATCGGAGGTTGCCGTGACTATCCAAGCGGCGCGAGCTGGCTGGCCTGATAAGCGCTTGGTTATGTTGTATCAACCTCACAGATATACAAGAACGAGAGATTTGTACGAAGAGTTTGTCAAAGTACTGTCAGAGGTGGATCAACTGATTCTTTTAGATGTATATAGTGCAGGTGAAAGCCCGATTGTTGGTGCAGATAGTAAAGCCTTGTGCCGTAGTCTAAGGCAGAGAGGCGTTGAGCCTATACATATCGCCGATCATGGCGATCTATTTCATGTGCTTGCTGATGTAATTCAAGATAACGATTTAGTTATCACACAAGGCGCAGGGAACATAGGACAAATAGTGAAAAAATTAGCCGCGACGGAGCTATCGAAAGAAAAGCTGAGGTCAGAAAGTTTATGAACGAATTTGGTAAAGTAGCCGTTCTACTTGGTGGTAGCTCAGCCGAGAGAGAAGTTTCATTAGCTTCGGGTGAAGCAGTGCTTGATGCACTTAAGCGTGAGGGGGTCAATGCCATTGCTTTTGACCCGGCTCAGCGCAATATCTGGGAATTGAAAACTCTGGGTATCGACAGAGTATTTATTGCTTTACATGGTCGCGGTGGTGAAGATGGCACCGTGCAAGGCGCGCTGGAATTTATGGGGATACCCTACACGGGCAGTGGCGTATTAGGCAGCGCCCTCGCTATGGACAAAATAAGATGTAAGCACCTATTCCAGTCAGCCAAATTGAGTACAGCTAAATACGCGGTTGTCGACGGGCAAAGTGGATTTGACGCAAAAGCCATCATTCAAGAATTGGGTTCTGTCATGGTTAAGCCTAGTCATGAGGGCTCAAGTGTTGGAATGGCCAGAGCCGATGATGAGGCGGCTCTGACGGAAGCACTAAATAACGCCTTTAAATTCGATAATCAGGTGCTCGTCGAGCAGTGGATAGAAGGTCGTGAATTTACCGTAGCAGTATTAGACGGTAAGGCTTTACCTGTCATTGAGATGCGCACACCACGCGGTTTTTACGACTATGAGGCCAAATATAAAGAGCATACCACCGAGTATATTTGTCCGGCCGATATAAGCTTGGCGTTTACAGAGCAGTTACAAGTGATGGCAAGTCATGCGTTTGAGCTGGTGGGCGCAACGGGTTGGGGCCGAGTGGATGCAATGCAAGATGCCAATGGTCAATTTTATCTGCTTGAGGTCAATACGGTGCCTGGTATGACGGAGACTTCGTTAGTACCTAAAGCTGCAAAAGTAGAAGGGATGACATTTGACCAGTTAGTTATTCGTATTTTGGAGCAAACCGTTTAAGATGCGACAAAATTTGCGAAAAGCCATCATACATTTAAGGACCTTAAACTGGTCCATTGTGCTTGGTATGGGCTTTTTTCTGTGTGTTTTGCTGGTGTTATCTCGCAGCTTTTATTGGGTGAGTGATTGGCTAGTTGAACATCGCGATGCGCAAATTAAAACCCTAACAGTGCTTGGAGAGCCGTATTACACCAGCGAGCAAGCAATTGTAGATGCTATTAGTGAAGCTGACTTGAGAAGCTTCTTTAAGTTGGATGTGAAAGCGGTTCAGGCCTCGGTTAAATCCTTGCCGTGGGTTGCCTCTGTCTCAGTGCGCAAGCAATGGCCAGATACGATACAAATTTATGTCACAGAGCATACTCCTGTGGCGTTTTGGAACAGTGATTCGCTGCTAAATGAAAGTGGCGTTATTTTTCAGGCGAGTAGTAATAAATTACCGGAGGGGCTTCCGCAGTTGTATGGCCCTGAAGGAAGTGAGAAAGAAGCTTGGGAAACTTTTTTGCAGTTGAAGGAGATGCTGGCTGTCAATTCATTTGAATTAACCAGTTTAGCTTTGTCTGAGCGGTTTGCTTGGCAACTGTGGTTGAAAAATGGCATCAAGCTTAATTTGGGTAGAGAAGAAAAAGCCAAAAGAGTGCAACGGTTCATCGATGTATATCCATTGTTACAACGCCCAGAAGGGGCTCTGCTCGATGTGATCGATTTGCGATATGATACAGGGCTGGCGGTAAGTTGGAGATACCCCCAGACACAAGAACATAATGAAAAGAGTAAAGCATGACCAAGTCAGCAGAAAGAAACTTAGTGATAGGGCTAGATGTGGGAACAGCGAAAGTTGTTGCTACTGTGGGTGAGATCACACCAGATAATCAGTTAAGTATTGTTGGCGTTGGCAACCAAGTAGCGCACGGTATGGACAAAGGTGGCGTAAACGACCTCAACTTGGTATCTGACTCGATTAAACGCGCGATAGATGAAGCAGAACTAATGGCTGATTGTCGTATTAGCTCTGTGTATTTAGGTATTTCAGGCAAACATATTCAGTGCCAAAACGAAAGTGGTGTAGTCGCTATAAATAATGCTGAGGTTACGGATGATGACATTGCAAACGTGATCCATATCGCACGTTCTGTGCCGATTTCAGCAGAGCGAAAAATGCTACACTCTTTGCCACAAGAATACAGCATTGACATGCAAGAGGGGATAAAAAATCCGCTTGGAATGAGCGGTGTAAGAATGGAAGCCAAAGCGCATATCATCACTTGTTCGAACGATATGGCAAAAAATATAGAGAAGTGTGTTGAACGTTGTGGTCTAGATGTCGATCAGCTTACCTTTACAGCACTGGCTTCTTGTTATTCCGTGCTGACTGAAGATGAGAAAGAGCTCGGGGTTGCGGTTGTCGACCTGGGGGGCGGCACTATGGATATCGCGATCTACGTAAATGGTGCATTGCGTCATACTGCGGTAATTCCAGTTGCTGGCAACCAAGTAACAGGTGACATAGCAAAAATATTTAGAACACCTATCTCACATGCAGAGTCTTTGAAGGTACAATACGCGTTTGCAAGTAGCCAAATGGCCAGTGCTGAGGAGACAATTGAAGTACCAAGTGTCGGTGGTCGTCCCTCAAGAATTATGTCTAGGCATACTTTATCTGAGGTTGTAGAGCCCAGATTCAGAGAATTATTTGAACTTGTTCAAGAAGAAATTCGCCGTTCTGGTTTTGAGGATCAGATAGCGGCTGGTGTTGTTTTAACAGGTGGCAGCGCCAAAATGAAAGGGGCTTTGGAGGTGGCTGAAGACATTTTCCAAATGCCTGTAAGGATAGGAAACCCTGTTGGGATCACAGGATTAACAGATTATGTTGATGATCCGGCATATGCAACAGCGGTAGGTTTGTTACAATACGGCCGAACGCTGCAAGCCAAGAATGCACAAAAGGCGAAAGTTGATGCCGAAGAAGGTTGGTGGAGCCGAGTAACTAAATGGTTCCAAGGTGAGTTTTAAAGCTCAAGTCGGAGAGTGAAGATGTTTGATATTATGGAACAACACGGCGAAGAGGCCGTAATTAAAGTAATTGGTGTTGGCGGCGGTGGAGGCAACGCTGTCGAGCACATGGTAAAACAAGAAATAGAAGGTGTGCGATTCATTGTTGCCAACACAGATGCACAGGCGTTAAGAAAATCGTCAGCTGATGTAACAGTACAATTAGGCACGCAAATTACCCAAGGCCTAGGTGCAGGTGCAAATCCTGAAGTCGGCAAGAAAGCTGCGGAAGAGGATGTTGAAACGATTAAAGCCAGCCTAGAAGGTGCGGATATGGTTTTCATCGCTGCAGGTATGGGCGGTGGTACAGGTACTGGCGCCGCGCCTGTGGTTGCTCGTGTAGCGAAAGAGTTAGGTATTTTGACCGTAGCTGTTGTGACGCGTCCTTTCGATTTAGAAGGCAAGAAGCGTATGGCGGCAGCGGATCATGGCATCGGCGAATTGTCTGAAATTGTAGACTCACTTATTACAATTCCTAACAACAAGTTACTGAAGGTTTTAGGTAAAGGTACTACATTATTAGATGCCTTCGCTAAAGCAAATGATGTGCTATACGGTGCTGTACAAGGTATCGCAGAGCTAATCACACGTTCAGGTTTAATTAACGTGGACTTTGCTGATGTAAGAACTGTGATGTCGGCAATGGGCACTGCCATGATGGGCACGGCTGCTGCGTCTGGTCCAGACCGCGCTCAAGAGGCGGCTGAAGCTGCGATTTCAAGCCCGCTACTTGAAGATGTCGATTTGACTGGTGCAAAAGGCATTTTGGTTAATATCACAGCAGGTATGGATATTACCATCGAAGAATTTGAAGTTGTTGGTAACCATGTGAAAGCCTTAGCGTCAGAAAATGCGACGGTCGTTGTGGGTGCTGTCATCGACCCTGAAATGAGCGATGAACTGAGAGTGACTGTTGTTGCAACGGGACTTGGTGGTGAGCGTAAACCACAGTTTGGTATTGTTGATAATGGTCTTCAAGGCTTTTCGGGTCAGGTTGGTACTGGCACAGGCACTAATGGACCTGGGTTTGTGAGTGAAGAAACAATCCCAAGCTTTGGCGGCGCAGGTAATAAACCGTTGGAAACTTCTGGCGGTAAAGAGACTGGCTCGAGCATCGCAGGAGAGCAAGGTGTTAAACCACCGAAAGAGTCTGATGGTGCTGTAAAAGATGCTGGTGACAAAGAAAAGGGCGACTATTTTGACATCCCTGCTTTTCTTAGAAAGCAGTCAGATTAAGAAAGTTGTCATACCAGAATGAAAAATAGACAATTGGCAGGGTGCACAATTTATGATACACTCCGCGGTCTATGTAACTTAAAGTGGGCGAATATATGATTAAACAACGTACAATTGCAGAAGTTGTTAAAGCCACAGGTGTAGGTTTACACAAAGGTGAAAAGGTCACGATCACTCTCCGACCTGCGAGCGCAAATACCGGTGTGGTATTTCGTCGCGTAGATCTAGACCCTGTTGTCGATTTCGAGACAACCCCTGAAGCTGTGGGTGATACGCAATTATGTACTTGTTTGACCAATAAAGATGGTGTTCGCTTATCGACAACAGAGCATTTGATTGCGGCTGTTGCGGCTTTAGGTATAGACAACTTGATTGTTGAGCTTGATAGCGCTGAAGTACCTATAATGGATGGTAGTGCATTACCATTTATTTATTTACTCCAGAAAGGTGGCATTGCAGAATTGAATGTCGCCAAACGCTTCATCCGTATTAAAGAGAAGGTACGTGTTGAAGATGGTGACAAGTGGGCTGAAATCGAGCCATATGATGGTTTTCATATCGATTTTGAAATTGCTTTTGATCACCCCGCTATCAACGCCAGTCGCCAACGCATTGGACTGGATATCACAGCACAAAGCTTCACCCAAGAGATCAGTAGAGCACGTACTTTTGGTTTTATGAAAGACATTGAGTATATGCATGCTAATAACTTGGCACTTGGTGGAAGTATGGACAATGCTGTAGTACTTGATGACTTTAAGGTACTTAATCCAAACGGTTTGAGATATAAGGATGAGTTTGTAAAGCACAAAATCCTTGATTGCGTCGGTGACCTATTTATGACTGGCTATAACATTCTGGGCAAAGTAACTTGTTACAAGTCAGGACATGGCTTAAATAACAAATTGCTGCGTGAAATTATGGCGAATGAAAATGCATGGGAGTGGGTCACATTTGATGAACCAGTAACAATGCCTGCACCAGGATTAGAAGCTGGTCAGCAACTCTCTGCAGGGTAAAAAAATGACGCGATAGCGTCATTTTTTTGTTTCAAACCTCAGTTATTTCAGCTTTTCTTATCTCGATTATGACTTGCAAGTTTTAACAATTTCTCTTTTAGTCCTGGTGGTGCATTTTCAGCTAGCTGCGACAGTTGGCTGGCAGTGGCTTGACTTAATCCATCACGACGCTTGGCAGAGACTGTGTTCTGAGTTGGTTGTTGTAAGCGTTGTTGAGCTTCTGGGTTTGACGTAATTTTTATTTGGCCACAGTCATGCAAACCTGACTGCCTGAATGCAGATAAAATTTCCATTTTTAAATAGCCTAATCGA
Source organism: Pseudoalteromonas luteoviolacea (assembly GCF_001696455.1). Classification (GTDB taxonomy): domain Bacteria; phylum Pseudomonadota; class Gammaproteobacteria; order Enterobacterales; family Alteromonadaceae; genus Pseudoalteromonas; species Pseudoalteromonas luteoviolacea_C. The sequence continues at coordinate 161,047 of NZ_MAUJ01000006.1, read as the reverse complement.
GTGGCTAACGTGGCTGAAGCAGCCTCGATAAATAAGGTACCGTCTGAATAATTTGCCACCCGGCATTTCTTGCTTAATATTGGTCCCAGCGCTTGCTCTAAGGGGCCTTGTAGCGAGTTGATATTTTGTGCTTTCTCTACATAGTTAGACAATTTATCTGACCATTTCGGTGCGAGTTCTGACAAAGGCTTTGGATTAAATCGGTTTTTTGCCATGGCTGCCCTCTCTTTAAAACACATGATATGGAAATTTAAAAGTGCCCGGATAAAATGGGGCATGTTGTTGTGGTTTTGAACGCCAATATTATATCTCGCTTTGAACAATATAAATAGAGATCTGACATTACTGAAAATTATACTGGATTGGCAAAGCGCGAATACCGTACACTTGAAGTCGGGTCTGGTAGACCCCATATTAAGCTAATCATCGAACATTATCGTCATATCTCTGTTGTAATATGTTTAGAATTGACGCGAGTATTTGAATGTTTTCAAACAGCCTAGCTGGTACATATTTTATTAAATAGGAACAGTTTTCGCTTTGGTGGTTTGCAGATGCGCATAGTCTGGTATGATAGGGCATAAATTTAACTCGGCACACAGCACAAATTCGACTTTGTCGCCAACAGGACTAGTAAGCCTATTGGGAATACGCGAATGCACGGGCTTACAAATATAAGATTGAAATGGTTTAAACATGATAACTAAAATTTTTACCAAGATTTTTGGTAGCCGTAACGACCGGATGATCAAAAATTTACGCAAGACGGTCGCTTTAGTTAACGCTTTAGAAGAGCAGTATAGCAAGCTATCTGATGAACAACTAAAAGCAAAAACAGCAGAGTTTAGACAAAAATTTGAGCAAGGAACCAGCTTAGACGAATTACTTCCTGAAGCATTCGCTACTGTCCGTGAAGCATCAAAACGAGTCTTTGAAATGCGTCATTTTGACGTACAGATGATTGGTGGCATGGTACTGCACCAAGGTCGTATTTCAGAAATGCGCACCGGTGAAGGTAAAACACTGACAGCGACATTGCCTGCATATTTAAATGGATTAACAGGCAAAGGTGTACACGTCATTACGGTGAATGATTACCTTGCTAAGCGTGATGCAGAGAACAACCGCCCGCTCTTTGAATTCTTAGGGTTATCAGTAGGGTGTAATATCCCTGGTATGATGCCTGCGCAGAAGAAAGAAGCGTATGCCGCTGACATTACATATGGTACGAACAATGAGTTTGGGTTTGACTACCTGCGTGACAACATGGCGTTTAGCATTGAAGAACGTGTGCAGCGCCCATTACATTATGCCGTTGTGGACGAGGTGGATTCAATCCTTATTGATGAAGCTCGAACACCTCTTATTATTTCTGGCCCGGCAGAAGATAGCTCAGAGCTATACACTCAGATAAACAAAATTGTGCCTGAGTTAGCTCAGCAAGAAAAAGAAGATGAAGAGGGTGTAGAAGGCGATGGCGACTACACTATCGACGAAAAGTCTAAGCAAGCACATTTAACTGAACGTGGCCAGGTCAAGGTAGAAGAGTTACTTATTAAGCATGGCTTGATTGAAGAAGATGATTCTTTATATTCGGCGGGCAATATTACCTTGTTGAGCCATGTTTATGCGGCATTGAGAGCGCATAAGCTGTATCAAAAAGATGTTGATTACGTTGTTAAAGATAATGAAGTCATCATTGTTGATGAACATACGGGCCGTACAATGGAAGGGCGTCGTTGGTCTGAAGGGCTGCACCAAGCTGTTGAAGCGAAAGAAGGCGTACGCATTCAAAATGAAAATCAGACGCTGGCGTCGATTACGTTCCAGAATTATTTCCGATTGTATGACAAGCTATCAGGTATGACGGGTACAGCCGATACAGAAGCATTTGAATTTCAATCTATCTATGGTTTAGACACCGTTGTAATTCCAACTAATAAGCCGATGATCCGTGATGACCGTGCTGATTTAGTTTATCTGACCCAAGAAGAAAAATTCGAAGCTATTTTGGCTGATATCAGAGACTGTCAAGAACGTGGCCAGCCAGTTCTGGTTGGTACGATTTCGATTGAAAGTTCTGAGTATTTGTCGCATTTCTTACGCAAAGAAAAAATCGAACACAATGTTCTAAATGCTAAATTCCACGCGCAGGAAGCTGATATTATCGCCGACGCGGGTCTACCAGGGTATGTCACCATTGCTACTAACATGGCTGGTCGTGGTACAGATATCATGTTAGGTGGTAATTGGCAAAACGACATCGCGAAAATCGAGAACCCGACTGAAGCACAAATTGAAGAGGCGAAAGCCAAGTGGAAAGAGCTTCACGATAAAGTACTCGAAGCTGGCGGTTTGCATATTATTGGTACTGAGCGACATGAATCACGTCGTATCGATAATCAGCTTCGTGGTCGTTCAGGCCGTCAGGGTGATGCCGGTTCTAGCCGCTTCTACCTGTCTATGGACGATGCTCTCATGCGCATTTTTGCCGGCGAGCGCATGACAACAATGATGCGTAAATTGGGCATGCAACGTGGTGAAGCTATCGAGCACCCATGGGTTAACCGGGCAATTGAAAATGCGCAGCGTAAAGTAGAAGCGCGTAACTTTGATATTCGTAAACAGTTACTTGAATACGATGATGTTGCCAATGATCAACGTCGCGTTGTTTACGAGCAGCGTAACGAACTATTGGAAGAAGGCGATATTTCAGAAACGGTTAATGCGATTCGCAGTGATGTTGTGAATGGCATTATCGATCGCTTTATTCCGCCACAAAGCTTAGCTGAAATGTGGGATATCCCTGGCTTAGAAGAGCGCTTAAAATCTGATTTACTGTTAGAGATGCCTATTGCTAAATGGCTTGAAGAAGACAGTAAGTTATATGAAGAGTCTCTTAGAGAGCGCATTGTTGAGGAAGCTGAGGCAGCGTATAAGCAGAAAGAAGAGCAAGTTGGTGCAGAAGTACTACGTCACTTCGAAAAAGCCGTTATGCTACAAAGCTTGGATCAACATTGGAAAGATCACTTGGCGGCGATGGATCACTTGCGTCAAGGTATTCACCTGCGAGGATATGCGCAAAAGAATCCTAAACAAGAGTATAAACGTGAGTCTTTCGAACTGTTTTCTAACATGCTTGAGACCCTAAAAGTCGATGTTGTTGGTGTATTGAGTAAGGTACAAGTACGCGCTGAAGAAGACGTAGAGAAGGTAGAAGAACAGCACCGTCGTAGCGAGCAAGTACCTAAGCAATACCAGCATGAAGAAGCTGAAAAAGTGGGCGGTGAAGCACCTCAAGGCGCTGCAGTAGCAGCGCGTGCGGAACCAAAAGTTGGCCGTAATGAACCGTGTCCATGTGGTTCTGGTAAAAAGTATAAGCAGTGTTGCGGCAAGCTAAGCTAGCAGAGAAATATTTAAGCATTAATAAAGCGGCCTAGTGTCGCTTTTTTTATGAGGAACAAAAATGACTAAAAAAGTCGTGAACGTGGCCGTTGGCGTTATTTACGAACAAGGCAAATATTTTGTGTGCAAACGTTCTGAAGAGCAACACCAAGGGGGGTTGTGGGAGTTCCCAGGCGGCAAAGTTGAGCCTCAGGAAAGTGTTGAACTAGCGTTACAGCGTGAACTTGCAGAAGAAATTGGTATTCAAGTAATTGGTTCCCAGCATTTATTAACCATTGAGCACGATTATGGTGATAAACAGGTTTGTTTACATGTTCATGTTGTTGACCAATTTACGGGAAGCCCCACAGGGCTAGAAGGTCAACCTAGCCAATGGGTAGATTATAGTACGTTGAAAGAACTTGAGTTTCCAAAAGCAAATATTGCGATTATAGATGCCTTATCTACATTTCAATAAGTCGTTACAATTGTTTGCATAGCTTGCTATAAAAAATTCAATGAGCAGGGTATGATTTGTGTATATAAAGTATGGAGTCAGAAATATGCGCAAATCATTCGCTGCATTTGGTGTAGCTTTAGCGCTTGGTTTGGTTGGTTGCAGTGAACAACCTCAAACAGAAGCGACGAAGGTAGTTACCCAACAACAGTCCCTCAATTCAGGTATTGAATTGGAAAATATAGACCATTCAATTCGCCCTCAAGATGACTTTTACTTCCATGTAAACGGAAAGTGGTTTGAAAAAACAGAGATACCAGCAGACAAATCTAACTATGGGTCTTTTACTGAGTTGTACGATGAATCGCAAAAAGCGTTGCGTGTTATTTTGGACAGGGCTGCAAAGAATAGCAACGCCAAGCCAGACAGCGACGAATATAAACTAGGTGCCTTCTATAAAAGTTACACTGACGAATTGGCTCGTGAAGAGCTCGGTGTTGCTGCGTTAAATGATTACTTAGAACCTATTCGTGCACTAAATGACAAATCGCAACTTCCGCAGTTGATGGCCAAGGTACTCATGCAAGGGGGAAGCACTCCTATGGCGTGGTACGTGAATAATGATGCCAAAAACTCTAGTGTTAATGCGCTCTATTTATTTCAAGCGGGTCTTGGCTTGCCTGACAGAGACTTTTACCTTAAAGACACTGAGAAGTTTGTTAATGTTAGGGCTGAGTATCAAGCTTACATAACGAATATGTTGTTCGAGTTTGGGTATGATGAAAAACAAGCAGAAAAATCGGCTCAGTCTATCATTGCCCTAGAAACACAAATTGCGCAGGCTCAGTGGAGCCGAGTAGACAGTCGAGATGCTTCTAAAACGTATAATAAACTCAATGTTAAAGAGTTTAATAAGCAGCTTTCTGATTTTGATATTGAAATCTATTTGAATGCATTGGGCGTCGATTTGGAAGAGATTATCGTTTCTCAACCAACATATTTCACGGCATTGTCTGATGTGATAAAAGAAAGCGATGTGGATGTATGGCGTGATTATTTAACGTTTCATTTTGCTAGTAATTATGCTGAGCTGCTCGAGCGTAAACTTGTAGATCTGCACTTTGGGTTTTATGGCAAAACCTTAAGAGGGGTGGAAGAGCAAGCACCTACCTGGAAGCAAGCTGTTGATGCCAGTAACGATGTGTTAGGTGAACTACTAGGAAAAATTTACGTAAAAGAGCACTTCCCTCCAGAAGCAAAAGCGCGCATGACCAAAATGGTTGACAACTTGATTGCTGGTTTCGCTCAATCAATAGATGACTTAGTTTGGATGAGCCCAGAAACTAAAGTGGCTGCGAAAGAAAAATTAAACAAGTTTACGCCTAAAATTGGATATCCAGATAAGTGGCGTGACTACTCTCAGTTAGAAATTAGTGCGGATGATTTAGTGGGTAACTTTGCGCGTTATAATCAATGGGCTTATAAAGATATGCTCGATGAAGTGGGCAAACCGGTCGATCGCTCTAAGTGGTACATGACCCCGCAAACAGTCAATGCCTATTACAACCCTGTAAATAATGAAATTGTGTTCCCCGCTGCGATATTGCAACCTCCTTTCTTTAACTTAGAAGCCGACGATGCGGTAAATTATGGGGCAATCGGTGCTGTAATAGGTCATGAGCTCGGTCATGGGTTTGACGATCAAGGGGCTAAATATGATGGTGATGGTAACCTTAGAAATTGGTGGACGCAAAGCGATCTTTCACAGTTTGAAGCTAGGGGGAACAAGCTTATCGAGCAATTTGACCAATTTAAGCCATTCGAAGATGCGCATGTTAATGGCCAACTTACACTCGGTGAAAACATTGGTGACTTGGGTGGTTTAACCGTTGCGCTAAAAGCATATCAATTGTCGTTAAATGGCAAGCCGGCACCTGAAATTGACGGTTATACGGGCGAGCAGCGTTTCTTTATGGGGTGGGCTCAAATTTGGCGTAGAGAGTATCGTGACGAAGAATTGAGAAATCGACTAATGACAGACTCTCATTCACCTAGCCAATATCGCGTTATTGGTATCCTGTCGAATATGCCACAGTTTCATGAAGCCTTCGGAGTGAAGGAAGGTGATGGCATGTATATCAAGCCAGAGGAACGCGTGAAAATTTGGTAATCTTGTAATCTCTTCAATAAAAAACCTGCTTTGAGCATTGCTTGAGCAGGTTTTTTTGTGGAATAAACGGGCTTTTTTAAAATTTGATAGCGCTGTCATTTTTTCTTAGATATGATGAAAAGCTAACAACAAGTTGGTTAGTACTATTCTCCGAAGCCCTGCAAAAGCGTGTTTAGTGCGCATAAACAATGCCACTAATCGGTACAATTAAGTGTGTACAGCAGTATAAACGAGCTTTTGCTAAAATGTGGTTTCAGGGCTTAGTCTTTAGGAGCTGATATGAATCTTAGAAAAAACATGCTGACGCAAGTGTTTGCAACAACGTTGATCGCGACATCGTTTGGTGCAAATGCGGCGCTTTCCCAATCACAGCTAGATGCCTTTGCACAAAATACGCAACTCACATTTGCCGTTGAAAATAACTTTCATGGTGGTGCAGGCAGTTTTATTGGCTCTCTTTCTCTTGAAAATCAATCAAATGTTGCGCTTCCAAAGGGCAAAAGCGATTGGCAAATATATATCCACTCTGTACGTAAAATAAAAACAAGCGACGTCGCGGGGATACAAATAGAACATGTTAATGGCGACTTACATAGGCTAGTGCCTACGGGGAGTTTCCAAGGGTTAGCTCCGAAGCAATCGCTCAAAGTTGAATTTGAGGCAGCTGCATGGATTGCTGCTTATACTGATTTTATGCCACGTGCTTTTATCGTTGCTAATGGTCAAACGCCGGTCATTTTTGCTAATACAAACACAGAAGACATGAAGCGTTTTGTTGCACCATTCAGCCGAGAGAACCAACTTAAGCGCCATAATGAGCCACTTGATTATTCTCCTTTGGCAAATGCTGCTTGGCGATATGAACACAACTTGAGTAACTTAAAAGTAGACAAAGAAGCGGCCATTAAGCGTATTGTTCCAAAACCATATAGTGTTGATTTTAATCGCGGTGTCGCTGAACTTACTAACGAGTGGCAAATTCGCTTTGCGGGTAGGTTAAAGTCTGAGGTGGCGGTGTTCAAAGAGGACTTGCAATCACATGGGTTATCGCTCGAAGCACAACCTGATCATATCAAGGCTGGTAAAAGCCCGACAATTTACCTAAAAGTTGAGTCTAAAAACTATGGTAACAGTGACTCACAGGCGGCTGCGGGTAGCTATAAACTTGAAATAGATGACGATAAGATTGAAATCATCGGTGTTGATAATGCGGGTGTCTTTTATGGTATTCAGAGTTTACTTGCGCTGTTTCCAGTCGAGCAGAGCGGCTCAATTAAAGTGCCTAATGTGGAAATAGAAGATACACCACGCTACGGTTGGCGAGGTATGCACTACGACAATGCACGCAATTACCATGGTAAAGATGCGATGTTCAAGCTAGTTGAGCAAATGGCGCGTTATAAGCTTAATAAATTTCACTGGCACTTTTCGGATGACGAAGGGTGGCGAGTTGAGATCCCGGGTCTACCTGAATTGTCAGAAATTGGTGGCTACCGCTGTTTTGATCTGCAAGAACGAAGCTGTCTCCTAACGCAGCTTGGAACTGGACCTTTTAAATCTGGATCGGGTAATGGGTATTTGTCGAGGGAAGATTTTGTCGAGTTATTGAAATTTGCCAAAGCAAGGCACATCGACATTATCCCAGAGATAGAAGGGCCAGGTCATGCGCGAGCAGCTATTAAAGCGATGGAAGCACGCTACTATAGACTTCATGCACAAGGCAAAGAAGCAGAAGCGAGAGCTTACTTACTGAGTGACCTTGAAGATGAATCTGAATACCTAACCGTGCAAAACTATACAGATAACTCGCTCAATGTATGTATGGACTCAACGTATGCATTCATCGACAAAGTTACGTATGAACTTCAAGGTATGTACCGTGAAGCTGGTACACGATTAACCAACCTACACTTTGGCGGTGATGAAGTGGGGGCTGGTTCTTGGGCTAAGTCTCCGGCCTGTCAGGCCCTGTTCAAAGATGCCAATAACGGTATTGCTGGACCTGCTGATCTCAAACCATATTTTACACAACGAGTCGCGAAGCTCTTTGCTAAACGCGGAATTGCACCTGGCGCTTGGGAAGATGGTTTAATGTATGATCGAGTTAACCCATTCAAACGTGATGAATTCCCAAATCAGGTATTCACTGCAAATGTTTGGGATAACATTTGGGAATGGGGTGTTGCAGACAGAGCGCACCGATTGGCAAATGATGGCTATCAAGTGATCCTGTCTCATGGTACACATTTGTACTTTGACCATCCATATGAAGCGCACCCTGAAGAGCGTGGATACTACTGGGCTGCACGTTATACTGACACGAAAAAAGCGTTTAGCTACATGCCTGACTATGTCTATGCGAATGCCGATTTTACAAGAAATGGTGAATCAATTGATAACCTTGAGGCATTAGTAGGGCGTCCATTGCCAGAATTAGAGAGACCGGAGAATATTCTCGGTATGCAAGGGCAGGTATGGACTGAAACTATTCGAACTGAAGAACAGGTTATGGCCATGATGTTCCCACGTGTGCTGACCGTTGCTGAGCGAGCTTGGCATAAAGCAAAGTGGGAATCAAACGTGCCTGATGAAAAAGCGCGTGCTCTTGACTGGCAGGAGTTCTCAGCAACATTGGCTTTAAAAGAGCTGACGCGTTTAACCAAGTCGGGGGTAAATATCAATTTGCCTGTTCCAGGTGCCATCATCGAAAATGGTAAGCTAATAGCAAACAGTGCTTTTGCTTATTTGAATATTGAAGTCAGTTTTGACAGCGGTAATACTTGGCAGACGTATACAGGTCCGATGTCAGTGGTAGACCCGAAAGTAATTCGATTAAGAACAAGTTTAGACGGTAAAAAATTTAGCCGTGTCACTGGATTAGAGTAATAAGTTACATTGTTTTGAAACATTAAAGGGGGCGCTTGCCCCTTTTTTGAATACTATTTAGTATAATTTCTAACTAGTAATAAAGTAGATTTTAACGTAAAGTTAAATGTCAGCGCTGTCATTTTGCTGTAAGGTGAAAGCAAAGACAGTGCTTTAGCCTTAGCTAACTGCTTAAATCCCGACAGTGTCGGTAGAAAATAATAAAATTTTGAGAGCTTATGGCTTGTAAAGTGATAAGCAAAAATTGTAATAAAATTTAATTGCAAACAAGAAGAGTATTATGGAAGCAACAGTGGATATGAATGAAAAAGCGAAGCAGAGTGTCTGGTTGCCAATGACACTGGCTGGTTCTATGTTTTTTATATTGGGGTGTATCACGTGGCTTAATGGCGCTATTACACCTTTTTTACAGCAGATGCTTGAGCTATCTCCGCTGCAAGCGTCGTTTATTATTTCCTCGTTTTATATTGCTGTAACAATCGCTGGTATTCCTTCTGCGATGGTTATAAAACGTGTAGGTTATAAGAATGGTATGGCTGTAGGTTGTGTGATTATGGCACTGTCTGCACTGCTATACATTCCTGCGGCTAAAATGCAGGCAATTGAGGTATTCTTACTTGCCCAGCTTTTGATTGGTGTAGGGCAGACAGTATTGCAGACGGCTGTAAACCCATATGTTGTAAAAATGGGCTCTGAAAAATCAGCGGCGGTTCGTGTTTGTATTATGGGACTGCTTAACAAGTCCGCTGGTGTGATTGTGCCGATTGTTTTCGCTGCAGTTGTGGTTAGTGGTGTTGTGCAAGGCGGAGAGAGCCTGTCGCAAGAACAAAAAGACGCTATGGCAAATAGTCTTATTGCCCCTTACTTGGCGATTGCGGGCTTAATATTTTTGTTTGCATTGTTTGCGAAATTTGCACCGCTACCAGATCTTGTTTTTGAAGAAGAAAGTAAAACCTCTAAAGGTGAGCTTAGAGAAGCGTTACAACATCCTCATTTAGTGCTAGGTGTCGTTGGTATCGCGCTGTATGTAGCTGTTGAAGTTATTGCTGCTGATACTATCGGATCCTATGCATTGCACTTAGGAATTGCTGATTATTCAATCATGACCTCTTATACAATGGGTTGTATGCTATTGGGTTATGCCATTGGTATCGTATTGATTCCGCGTTTCATGTCTCAGCAAAGTGCGCTAGTAATGTCTGGCATCGCTGGTATCATTACGGTGATCGCTGTTGTAATGGGTGATAATGCGTCTTTTGCAATTTCTAACTTGTTGTTGGTTCCTTTTGGTGGACCTCAGCTACCAGATCCGTTATTGTGTATCGCATTACTTGGCTTTGCTAATGCCATGGTATGGCCAGCAATTTGGCCGTTAGCTCTAGATGGTCTCGGCCGCCTAACTGGTACGGCATCTGGTTTGTTAATCATGGGTATTGCAGGTGGTGCTTTAGGTCCTTTATTAATCGGACTTGGCAATGTGGCAGGATTAGGTGCTCAGGGGGCGTATAGCCTGATGATCCCAAGTTATATATTTATTCTCTTCTATGCTTTGAAAGGTCACAAAATGAGAAGCTGGAAGTAACAAAGAATTTCTATTTCAAAGTAGAAATAATCCCGTGTGTAATGCCACCTTTTAGGTGGCATTTTTTTTGCGCGCATTAAGGCGTGTCAGCGGCTGTAAGCAAGCATAGCCCTGTCAGGCATATCATCTTCCCAGTGACTAGAGAAAACCGCGCTAGAGTGCGTCTGTGATTTGTTTATCACACTTAACAATTGCAGAATCCGTTCTGTTTGATACAAGCCAAGCTGGGACACAGTGACATTTAAATAGGTTGAAACTAAATATGTATCAGTAAATTTGATGAACTAGGAAGTAATCATGTAAATGAATGCAAAGAAAAACAAGAACATAAGGTTTAAGCGCATTATAGGCCATGCGTATTTTTAAAAGTATATGAGTTTATTTTTCAGTGTTTGCATTGAAACAAGAGGGGAGATGGGGCGACTGATGGGGCTCGAACCCACGACAACCGGAATCACAATCCAGGGCTCTACCAACTGAGCTACAGCCGCCACAATTTTCGTGTAACACCTTTGTGGTGTGGCGCGCATATTACAGAACTTTTCTTGTAATGCAAAGCCTTTTTTAATTTTTTTATTGTTTTTAGTAGATTTGCAGCAATTTTCGTCTAGACAGCTAAAATTCATACTTTGTACTTAAACTTAATAGCTTAGAATAAATTATAGGAGAGTTTATGGAAGTACTTATGGACTGGCTGAATAACAATTCGGACACCTTGTCGCATTATCTTCTTCAAGGCGTTATTGCTTTAATCATTTTCTTTATTGGGATCAGGGTGGCTAAGTTTTCCGCTTCGTTAACTGAAAAAGCGATTAGCAAACGGAAAGTCGATAAAGCGGTGGGGACATTTGTATCAAACATCGTTTACAGTTTGGTATTTGTGGCGACATTATTAATGGCGTTGTCACAAGTTGGTGTAGAAACAACATCATTTATAGCGATATTAGGTGCAGCTGGTTTAGCGGTAGGTTTAGCACTTCAGGGGTCACTTTCTAACTTCGCGTCTGGTGTGTTGATAATCATACTTAGACCTTTTAAATCTGGTGACTATATTGATGCTGCGGGTCAATCGGGCAGTGTGCAGCGTATAGAGATTTTTTCTACAGAGTTGATAACGCCGGACAATAAAGTTGTTATAATACCCAATTCATCCATCATGTCGGGCGCGATAGTAAACTATTCTCGTGAAAAAACGCGCAGGATCGATTTTGTAATTGGGGTTGGCTATGAGTCTGACCTCAAACACGTAAAGAAGGTATTAGAAGAAGTCCTAGAAAAAGAGTCTCGAATTTTAAAGGACCCAGCTTATACTATAGCAGTTTTGGCATTGGCAGATTCAAGCGTTAATTTTGCTGTACGACCTTGGGTAAATACCAGTGACTATTGGCCAACTTATTTTGATTTGTTGGAAAACATGAAACTGGCGTTAGACGACGCTGGCATAAATATTCCTTATCCGCAAATGGATGTGCATTTACAAAAAGATTGAATATAAAGGTTACTTTTATAATGAAAATGAAACTGATTTCTCTCTGTGTTTTAACAGCAATGTCTTCTTATGTAGCAAATGCTGAAGCAAGTACTGAAAACCCTACCAAAGAGGAAAAAGTGTGGGACATCACAAGTGAAGTAGGTGCAATTGTCACGAGCGGTAATACCGAAACTACGACACTAAAAGGTGAAATTAAAGCCAAGCATAATCTAGAAAGTTGGCGCAATGAATACAAAATAGATGGCATTTTCAAAGAAGATGAAATTGAAAATGACGATGGCGAAAAAGTTAAAGAGCGAACGAATGAAAAGTACTCTTTGTCAATTCAAGGTAACTACAAGTTAGTAGAAGACCATAGCCATTTGTTTATTTCAGGTTCGTATGCGTCTGACTATTTTGGTGCTTACCGTAGTGAATCTGTACTATCAGTAGGTTATTGTTTGAGGCTACTGAGTAAAAGTAATATGTATTTAGACTTTGAAATTGGCCCAGGTGTAAAACGGTTTGAATACCAAGATGATAGCACTGAAACAACTCCCGATGGTAAATCTCTAGCAGGAGAGACAGAAAGCGAAGTTATAGGCGTAAGTAAGCTAGATTATGAGTGGCAAATATCGGATAACGCTAAGTTCACTCAGTTAGTGTCGATTGAGTACGGCGATACGAACACTAAGACGGTGTCTGAGACTGCGTTGATGACGAAAATCAATGGTTCTTTGCAAATGAAAGTAGGGTATAATATCACCCATAATTCTGATGTTGATGTGGGCAAGGAAAAGACGGATACAGAAACGTCATTGACCTTGGTTTACAGTTTTTAACACTTACACGCAGAATATAACAAAGATATGACAAAAAAAGGGCTACAGGCCCTTTTTCTATTTCGTAGAACTCGTGTAGAATATGCAATCTTTTTTTGGATATTGGCAAAGCAGGATACTGATTAGATGTCTTTTACGCGTGTTTTAGCAATAATTTTATTGGGGTTTAGCGCCTTTGTGAGCGCATTTTCACCAACGCCAGAGCAAATTGAGCAGTTCAAAAAATTACCTAAGGCACAGCAAGAGGCATTGGCTAAGCAATATGGTGTTGATCTTTCAGCTATTATGCCAAGCGCACCAGGGGCTGCTACAACAAATGTACCTGTAAGCAGTGTTCAACAAAGAGCGAACACAGCTGCTAATATCAATCTCACGGAACCGCTTAAACCAGTTACAGAAGAATTAAAGCCGTTTGGCTACGAGTTATTTGCGGGGGAGCCGACCAGCTTTGTACCCAGTGAGCAAATTGCCGTACCTAACGATTATGTCATTGCGAGTGGTGATAAAATTTCAATCAGCCTTTATGGTAAAGAAACAGCGAATCATGAGGTTAGCGTTGATCGTGAAGGTCGATTAAGGATTCCTAATTTTTCACCAACTCACGTTGCGGGTTTAACATATAAAGAGCTAAAAGACTTAATCCAAAATAAAGTGAGCACCGAGGCTATAGGCCTTAAAGCATTTGTCTCAATTGCTGAGTTAAGAAGCCTTCGCGTTTTAATTGTAGGTGAAGCGTATAAGCCAGGCAGTTATGCCCTATCTCCATTGTCTACTGTAACACATGCATTATTTGCAAGTGGAGGCCTATCGGAAATCGCCTCACTGCGAAATATCACAGTCAAAAGAAAAGGCAAGGTGATTTCAACGCTGGACTTGTATGAGTTATTGCTAAGAGGTGATAGCACTGGTGATATCACTCTACAATCAGGCGATGTGGTATTTATTCCTTCTGTAGGCCCTCAAGTTACAGTGAGTGGTTTGGTGAAAAGGCCGGGTATTTTTGAGTTACGTGAAGGCGAAACCGCTGAGTCGCTTGTAACAATGTTTGGGAATTTCAAAGAGACCGCGTTTCTAGAGCAAGTTGAAGTTAAAAGAGTAGTAGACAATGCTAAGCACTCAGTGGTTTCAGTTGACTTTAGCCAAAGTAATATTGCTTATGTCCCGCAAGGTGGGGATGTGCTCAAAGTTAAAGGTGTCAACAGTGAGGTTGTTGATTCTATAACGCTTATCGGTGCAGTTGCTCGACCTGGTTACTACGAGTGGAGACAAGATCTAACCTTTGACAAGCTTGTGCGAAATGTAAAAAGTGATTTACTTCCCCAGGCTGACTTAGGATACGCAATTGTTGTAAGAGAAACCAGTGATACAGGCCGTATTGAAGTTATCCAGTTCTCCGTTATCGATGCACTGTATGGAGCGTCAGTATCGCTGCAAAAAAATGACGAAGTGTATATTTTTAGCCGCTTTAATGAACAAGAAAAGGAATTGGAAGCACTTAAAAATTCAGCCCTAACAATCGAGGAACAAGAGTTACAGGAAAAAGTTAAACTGTGGCACTTATACGAGCGAGAGCAGTTTAATAAAAAAGTGTTGACCAAAAGTGCTGAAAAGAAAACACAGACGATATTTGGCCGTAAGACATTATTGGCCCCTATTATTGAAAGGCTCGATTTTCAATCCACAGCAGGTAATACAAAAGCTGTATTTGAGATTGATGGACAAGTTCGCTTCCCAGGTGTTTACCCATTAGCAATCAATACAACTGCTCAAAGTGCCATCGTTGCAGCAGGGGGATTATTGGAATCTGCGTTTGTGAAGTATGCAGAGGTGACCCGATTGCTCGATGGCGGCGCAGTTCGCCACATTAGAATAAACGACATCAATAGTACCTCAAATAGTGATCCGCTTATTTTGCAAAGTAGGGATACATTGAATGTTCTAATACAACCTAATTGGCAAGATAACTATAAAGTTACTCTTCAAGGGGAAGTCAAGTTTCCTGGAACCTATACTATCAAGCGCGGCGACACTTTGGATCAGGTCTTGATGAGAGCAGGTGGTATTACACAGTTTGCAGAGCCAAAAGCCGCAATTTTTACTCGCGAGGCGATAAAGCAGCAAGAGCAAAAGCAATTGCGTAAATTATCAGAAGAATTACGTAAAGATATTGCGTCGAAGAGCTTTCAAAAATCCATTGGTTCTAATACCTCTTTGTCGTACGAAGAAACCGATAAATTATTAAAAGACCTCGCAAGTGTGAAAGCGTTAGGACGTTTGGTAATAGATTTGCCGGGAATTATCTCGCGTAAAGATATTTTGAGGTTGCAGGACGGTGATACGCTATATATCCCCGGCAAGCAGGACTCTATCTCGATTATTGGTGAAGTCAACTACAGCTCTTCTCACTTATTTAAAGAGGGAGTTTCTATAGAGGAATATATCGTTTTAAGTGGCGGTATGAAAGACCGAGCCGATGAAGCGAAAGTGTATGTAATAAAAGCAAATGGCGCTGTATTTATACCTCGTGAAACAAGTTGGTTTGCGGTGAATAATCATATTAAATTGGAAGCTGGCGATACTATTGTCGTGCCTATGGATGCTTCTCACATGGACAACCTAACCCTCTGGAGCACAGCTACACAAATTTTCTACCAGCTTGGTGTTGGTGTTGCAGCAATTGCGAATTTATAAGGTATGAAAGTGGAAGACATTAAATATCAAGATGAAGTTGATTTGACTTTGCTCGTAAAAGAATTATGGGCAAAAAAAATCTATATAATAGCTTCTGTATTCGTCAGTTCTGTCATATTTGTTTTATATGCGCTATCTCTATCGAACATATACAAAGCTGAAGCCATTGTTGTACCTGCTGAGAGTAACACGTCATCGTCTTTACAAGGTCTCGCATCACAGTTTGGTGGCGTTGCTGCATTGGCTGGAATTAGTCTTGGCGGCAGTGATTCATTCAAATCAGATCTTGCCATTGAAGTAATGAAATCAAGGCAGTTTATTTCTTACTTCATTGAAAAGTATGACATCCTACCTTTAGTGATGGCCGCTGAAAAATGGCATATTAACAGCAATGAAATCACATTCGACGAAGATCTTTATTTAAAAAGTGAAAACAAATGGGTTAGGGAAGTTTCATTACCAAAGAAAACCATTCCTTCATATGTTGAAGCGCATAAAGAGTTTATGGATATTTTTAATGTAGAGAGAGCTTTAGATTCTAATACCATCGTTGTTAGCATAGAACATGTTTCACCTGTAATTGCTAAGCAATGGGTCGATCTTCTTGTCACAGAGATCAATAGAAAAATGCGAGAAAGGGATATTGTTGAAGCTAAGCGTAACATCGAATATTTGACAGAAAAGCTTGAAACAAACGAATTGGTTCAAATGGAAGCTATAATATACAGCTTGCTCGAAGAACAAGAACAAAATGTGATGCTTGCTGAAGTTCAACCGGAATATGTATTTAAAGTAATAGATCCTG
Organism: Pseudoalteromonas luteoviolacea; assembly: GCF_001696455.1. GTDB lineage: Bacteria > Pseudomonadota > Gammaproteobacteria > Enterobacterales > Alteromonadaceae > Pseudoalteromonas > Pseudoalteromonas luteoviolacea_C. The sequence goes on along the minus strand of NZ_MAUJ01000006.1, from coordinate 144,759 downwards.
CGGTAGTGCCAGAAAAGAAGTTAAAGCCATCTAGGGCTTTAATTTGCGTATTTGGGGCTTTTCTGGGGGCATTCTTATCAATAACTGCCATTTTAATTAATTTTACATTTCGTAGAACAGTTTAGTAGAGCGTTTATGTTACACAAAAGCGAAAATCAAACTTACATTTCCAACTTTGGGAAGCCTGCAAAGAGTGGACGAAGCAAGTTACGCTCCAGAAAGCGCTCCTTACAAGTCAGGAAAATATATCTTTTTTGTCCAGAGCAACATGTTGAGGCTATGCAAAACCTAGCTGAACAGTTTGACTTTGAGTTTATTATTAACGATTACAGTGAAACCAACTTGTCTAACCAAGTTATCTGTCACTATGAAAGCGCCCAGCTGCCAAATGATAAGCGTCACTTTCTAATTCGTGCGACAGAAATGGGGGCTTGGGTTGAGCCACTGGTAACCTACTTGGATGCTCGTTATGGCTATACGGAAGTTTCGTTACTTCATAGTTCATATTTTTTGCATCAAAAAGCATTTTCAATCTTATCGAACAAGCGAACTCAGGTAGCGAAGCGCATTATTGATATCTTTTCTGCCCTGATTATTGGTTTGTTAACATTGCCAATATCCTTGCTGACTGCACTTTTCATAAAATTAGAAAGCAAAGGTCCTGTTTTTTACAAGCAACTCAGAACAGGGCAGCACAACGAGGAGTTCTACATCATCAAGTTTCGTTCTATGTATCAAGATGCAGAGCGTGATGGTGCACAGTGGGCTAAAAAGAATGACTCAAGAGTAACGATTGTCGGTAAGTTCATCAGGAAAACACGTATAGATGAAATCCCCCAGCTTTTAAACATTCTTTATGGCGAAATGTCTATGGTCGGTCCTAGACCTGAGCGAGAAGTGTTTATTGATAAGCTGGAAAAAGAGATTCCATATTATCGCTTTAGACATGCAGTAAAACCTGGCGTGACAGGTTTAGCACAAGTTAGTTATCCATATGGCGACTCGATTAAAGATGCAATTTGGAAACACAAATTCGATATTCACTATATTAAACACCACAGCACCTTAACAGACTTAAAAATAATTCTTAAAACGATAAAAGTTGTATTGTTTGGGATGGGGCGCTAACGCTATGGTACCTTTTTCAGTTTTGATGTCTGTTTACCATAAAGAGTCTGCGGATAGTTTGAGGGAAGCGTTGCGAAGTTTAGTGACTCAGACAGTGCCAGCATCTGAAGTAGTGCTTGTACACGATGGGGCACTCACGGAGCAATTGTATAGCTGCATAGCAGAATTTGAAGCGCAACTTCCTTTAAAGCAAATTAAGTTAGAGGTGAACTCTGGGCTTGGTAAAGCACTAAATGAAGGGCTCAAGCATTGCTCGCATGAGCTAGTAATGCGCGCGGACACTGATGATATCAATTTAGAGAGCCGTTTTGAAACTCAGTTAAACTTCATGCAGAAAAACCCTGATATAAGTGCGAGTAGCGGCTCTATTGAAGAGTTTGAAGTTTCTGTTGGTGATCTAAATCAAAAAAGAACACTACCTACAGAGCCTGAAGATATTAGGCGGATAGTTAGAATCAGAAACCCTTTGAACCACATGGCGGTAGTATTCAGAAAGAGTGATGTATTGAAGGTTGGCGGTTATCGTCACTTACATTTTATGGAAGACTATTACTTGTGGATTCGGATGTTGGGCCGTGGAATGAAACTGGCTAATATTGACCAAGTTTTGGTACATGCTCGAGTGGGTAATGGGATGCTATCTAGAAGAAGAGGGGTCTCTTACATCGGTAGTGAAAAGGAATTATACAAAAAGTTAAAAGAAAATGACTTGTATAAGCCGCTGTTTTCAGAGATAAACTTCTTTTTGCGTTCTTTGAATCGTATTTTGCCCTCAACGGCATTAGCTGTTGTATATCGTACTCTTTTTAGGAAGTAATATGTCTAACTACGCGATTATCACCGCCCGTGGTGGCTCGAAGGGCCTCAAAAGGAAAAATGTCCTTTCACTGGCGGGCAAGCCTTTAATTGGTTGGACTATAGAAGCAGCTAAACGCTCAGCAAGTATTGACAAGGTGTATGTATCTACCGAGGATACTGAAATAGCCTCAATCAGTAAGACGTTTGGGGCTGAAGTAATACCTCGTCCTATGAGCCTAGCTCAAGATGATAGTTCGAGTGAAGATGTATTGACACATGCTATCAAATTTTTAGGCTTAGAGGATAAGCCGTCATATAATATATGTTTACTGCAACCAACTTCACCATGCAGAAGTAACGAGCATATTGACGAATCATTTCAAATATACGAACGCCACAATGCAAAATGCGTTATCAGTGTATTTGAGCCAAAGCACCCGCCAGGTAAAGCTTATAAAGTACTAGATGACGGCAGTATTGTTGGTGTACTTTCACCATCAGCGCCTTACACTAGGCGGCAGGACTTACCTACTACCGTTCAACCTAATGGAGCAATTTACTGGTTTAACGTTGGGGCTTATTTAGAACACAATCTGATTCCAAGAGAATCGGTTTTTCCGTATGTAATGTCAGAGCAATCCTCTACAGACATTGATGATATTAATGACTTTCTAGTAGCAGAAAGTATTTTGAGTACTAGCCATGAATCCTGAATTTAAAATTGAAAACCGTCTTGTAGGCATAGAGCACGATCCTTTAGTAATTGCTGAAATTGGTATAAATCACGAAGGCTCCCTTAAGGTAGCATTTGAGATGGTTGATGCGGCAATTGAAGCGGGTGCTGAAATTATTAAGCATCAAACGCACGTCGTGGAAGATGAAATGTGTGGCGAGGCTAAGAAAGTCATCCCTGGAAATGCCGATGTTTCTATATATGAAATTATGGAAAGGTGCGCTTTAAATGAAGAAGATGAAACAAAGCTGAAGGAGTATGTGGAATCTAAAGGTGCAATATTTATTAGTACTCCTTTTTCTCGAGCTGCGGCGTTTAGATTAGAGCGAATGGGCGTGTCTGCTTATAAAATAGGCTCGGGTGAGTGTAACAATTATCCTTTGGTTGATTTAGTTGCTAGTTTTGGCAAGCCAGTTATTTTAAGCACTGGTATGAATGATATCCCTTCAATTAAGAAGTCAGTGGAAATCTTCGAAAAATACAATACACCATATTGTTTGTTGCACTGTACTAATGTTTATCCAACTCCAGATCACCTAATTAGACTAGGTGGGATAACAGAACTTCAAGAGGCGTTTCCAAATGCCGTAGTAGGCCTTTCAGATCACAGTGTAGATAACTTAGCATGTTTGAGTGCTGTCGCTGTTGGCGCTTCTGTATTGGAAAGACATTTCACTGATTGTAAATCTCGTCCTGGACCAGATATTGAATGCTCTATGGATATAAAAGAGTGTGCGGACTTAATCGAGCAGTCAAAGCGTGTTAAGGCGATGCGCGGTGGCTCTAAGGGTGCTGTAGAAGAAGAGCAAGTTACAATAGACTTTGCCTATGCGAGTGTTGTTACAACTCAAGAAATCAAACAAGGTGAATTGCTAACTAAAGATAACCTATGGGTTAAACGCCCTGGTACCGGAGAGTTCTTAGCTGAAGATTATGAGGCTCTTTTAGGAAAGGTAGCAAAAGTAGATATTGCATCGGATACGATGCTTGCAAGTTCACATATAGAAAAGTAACGATGAAAAAAATCCTTTTTCTTACTGGTACAAGAGCAGACTTTGGTAAATTAAAAAGTCTGATCAAAAAGGTTGAAAGCTCTCAGCATGAAGCATATGTGTTTGTTACAGGCATGCACATGATTGAAAAGTATGGTTCTACAGTTCTGGAAGTGGAGAAGTCTGTTGAGTCTTCAATTTATAAGTTCATAAACCAGAACCCCCATGACACAATGGATATTGTGTTATCAAAAACTACGGCCGGCCTTTCAGACTATGTTAAAGGAATAAAGCCTGATTTGATAGTGGTGCATGGTGACCGTGTTGAGGCTTTAGCTGGTGCGCTGGTAGGAGCGTTAAACAACATATTGGTTGCGCATATTGAAGGGGGAGAAGTCTCAGGTACTATTGATGAGCTAATCAGGCATTCTGTGTCAAAAATGGCTCATATTCACTTCGTGTGTAATGATGATGCAAGACAGAGACTGCTTCAACTTGGTGAATGTGAAGACTCGATCTTTGTGATTGGATCACCAGATCTTGATATAATGAACTCAGCTACATTACCTGATATTCAACTTGTCAAAGAGCACTATGAATTGCCTTTTGATAATTACTCTATCTTGCTATTTCATCCAGTTACCACGGAATTAGACTCATTGACTCAGCAGGCTGAGGCTTTGGCTGATGCGGCCATCGAAAGTGGCAGGAATTTTGTTGTTATTTATCCAAATAATGATCATGGTAATGAAATGATTTTAAGTGCATTTTCTAAATTTGAGAATAATGCACAGTTTGCGGTGTTTCCTAGCGTACGATTTGAGTACTTCTTAACACTGTTGAAAAATGCTGACTGTATGATTGGCAATTCTAGTGCAGGAGTTAGAGAGGCGCCTTTTTATGGCCTTCCTTCGATTGATATTGGTAGTCGCCAAAAAAATCGTTCAAGTGCTAAATCAATAGTTAATGTTGAGCCTGTGAAAAGCGATATTTTGGACGCATTTAAGAAAGTCGAGTCAATGAAATGTGACGCAACACGTGAGTTTGGTGAGGGCAAAAGTGATGAAAAATTCATTGATGCACTGAACTCAAATAGCCTTTGGAAGCTACCTAAACAAAAAATGTTCATTGATAGGGGCTAAACGTGAAAAGGTATTGCTTCACTTACTTTAGCTACAAAAAAGATTTTCCTCTCTTGAAAGCCAGTATAGAGAGCGTGCATAAGTTTTGCCCAAATGCTGAAGTTGCGGTTGTGGAAGATCCTGATTCACCCTTTACTTCTTCACAGAAAGATTGGTTAGATGAAATTTGTTTAACTGTGTTTAAACACCCCTTAGGGCACTCTCCAGCTAATGGGAATGGTAAAGATGCGTTTATTGCACAAATAGAAAGCTTTTTTAAAGTAAGTAAGCTCCAAACTTTTGACTACATAGTCAAAATTGATTCAGATACCTTGTTGTGTTCTGATAGTTTTGAACAACGTATCAGAAACGAGTCAGCGTCATTTGTTGGCAATCACGTCGCTTATAAAGGGGAATCAGAGTACATATATGGAAACTTGTACTTGATTTCCCCTGATCTTGTTAGGACTATTCGCGAGCGGATCCAGAACGAACCGGCATTATTCGATGCCTTAAATGATGACTGTAGAAGATACTTTGCAGAGAACAGAGTTATATACGGTATCGTAAATCTACTTAAAGAACCCAAAGTAATATATCCACATGATAAAGGGTATGTGTATAACATTGACACAGTCTCGAACTATAGAATATCAAGTGCAACGGGCACCGATTTTATTTCAGGCTATGATCTAGAGGATGCCAAAAGATTTGGCTCAATACACTTATGGTCCTCTCAAAAGCTATGCGCTTATTACTTGAACTCAGAGCATAAAAAATTCTTTTTTGAGTTAACGAAGAAGAATATAAAAAACTTGATGGTGAATGTTAAATACTTCGTGGCAAAAAATGTCAAAAAGCTCTTTTAATATCATAGTTACCTTAAAACTAATCCTGCTTTTCATTACCTCTCATCACTTTATCTCTTTGGGGGAGACTGTTGGCAGGTTAACAATGGGGTTAAGTGTAGGTGTACTTTTTGTCATTGTATTTGTCAGTTACCTTATCAGAGCAAAAAATCTCATTAGTTTATACTCCTTGTATATGGTGAGTGTCTCTGCCTTTTTAGGGGGGAGGTTTTTAGCGTCATTATTTCTCGATAGAAATGTTTTTGTAACCACTTATATGGTTTTTACAAAGGCGAGTTATGAAGAGGTTATAAACCTTTATAACTATCTGTTTCTATTTGTTTCATCAGCTCATTTTGCTTGGATGATTTGCTATAGCAAAGTTCAACAAACAGTTCTGCCTGAACGACACTTAAATTTTGAATATCACAAATGTGCTCAGCTGCTGTTTACTTTCGCAGTGCTTATTATAGGGTTTTACTTCTTTTCTAATAGAGCTGTATTTTTGAGTGGTAACTACCTTTCCCTTTATGAAAGTCAAAATTCGGGTGGGTATTCTGCAAATTATGTTGTGTATGGACAGATGATGCTGGCTTTGGCCTTTGGTCTTATAGCCCCACAGAAAAGTGCATTTAAATTAGTCATTGTTTTATTTATGCTTTTTGTATCATTTGGCTTTCTATTCTTGGGCGCTAGATCTTTTATAGTCACGACACTGCTAATGATAATATTGGCATCAAACTACTCTAGGTTGCGATTTACAGGAGTCAGTTTAAAAAAGTTGCTTTTATATTCAATGCTATTTATTGGTGTTATTTACCTCGCTCAATTCATCTTGGTAAGTAGAGCTGGTGAATCTATAGCCGGTATGGAACTTAGTATTGGTTTTATTCTGGCACAGTTTTTCTACATGCAGGGCGTAAGCTTGATGATCTTTCATCTAGCAATTGAAATTCAAGATTATCCTGTGCTGCCAATATTTGCTAGTTTTATACCTTCACTTGGTCACTTTGTATCGATATTTGACCCTAAAATGATATATGAACTTTCCTTTTCTCATTTTATTTCACACCATTACGAGAAAGAGCTTTATGCACAAGGGATGGGGCTAGGTTGGACAATAATGGCAGACTTATATTATATGTCTCGCGGTAACGTACTGGTTTTCTTTACGCTCAACTTTTTATTTACCAGTGCTTTTGTATTGTTTGAAAATAAGTCATATAAAAGTACTTTTGGTCGAGCTATGCTTATTGCCGTGTCATTTAAGCTTATGATGTTACCTAGAAATACTTTGTCGAGTGTCATTCCCGCTCTGTACTATCAATTAATAATACTCGGGGGGTTATTACTCCTATTTATAACGATAAAGAAGGCATGTAAAGTTGATAGGCGTAAGTAATAAAGTAACGAGTCTTTTTGTAAAGTTATTTAGCGGAAAATTTCTGGTTTTAGTATTAGGCTTTGTTAATACTATAATTCTAGCAAATGGCATTGACGCAGAAGGAATTGGGCATTACTTCTTCATCATCGCCACATCTATGCTACTGATGCTATTTATTGATTGGGGTGGACATTCTTATTACTTTAAGAGACTGATAAAGGTTAAAGAAAGTAAGGCTTACACTGTGTCTATGGCTACCTATAATGTGAGCAAAGTCATAGCTTCAGTATTGATTTCAATGTTGTTACTCGCGTTAGTCGCACTTTCATTTCTGTCAGCTGTTGATGCTATATTTATTATTTTACTGTCAACAACATTTGCTTTTCAGCACTCCATTTTTACTATCCTCAAGGTTCAAGGGAAATTTAAAGCTGCTCAAAATTCTTACGAGCTTATTCCCACTTTAGCTCGAAGTGTTATGTTTTTGGGAGGCTTTTTGATGCTAGATGAGCCGACGGTATTGCATGCGCTGCTGGCCCATTTGATGTCTACCTTAATATCCATCCTGATTTATTTTCAGATGTTTTCGCGATTTGATGGCACAACGATATCGCTGCCCAAGGCGACTCACAGAATAAAAGCGAATATCTCACGTTTGACTCCATTGGCTTTGGTAAATATAGCGCTTTACTTTCATTCGCAAGTTGATGTTATTGTGCTTAAATTTCTTAATCAACCTGACGATATAATTGGTCAATATGGTGTCGCAGCGAGGGTTGCGCAACTCTTTGGGGTCGTTTATTCCATCCTAGCTTTAGTATTTCCAAATAAAATTGCGGAGTATGTCAACCAAGTTCGCTTGACTGAGCTTAATTCACTACTTAGTAAGCTGACATGTTTTATGATTGTTTTAGGCTTAGGCCAGTATGTTATACTTTATTTTACGATAGATTTCATATTGCCTATTTGGGGGCAAGATTTTATAGCTGCCAAACCATATGTCATGCTACTGTGTTTTGCTCAGCTGTTCATGATGGCGTTTAGCATATATTCCCATGCGTTATTTTTCTTAAATCATCAAAAGTACAATACAATATTAGAAATTGGAGGCTTTTTACTAAACCTCCTGTTGAGCATATTCATGATCTCTATCTTGGGGCCAGTTGGTGGTGCACTTGCTACATGTGTTTCAATGTGTTTGCTAAATACACTGAGGTTTGTTTTTTATAAGAAGGCAGTAAATGAAAGACATAAAGTTAAACCAGTTTAAAACTTGTTTAGAAGATAGGACTCTTGTTGTTTACCCGTGTAACTTGCAAGAACTGAATGATATTTTGTTGTTTTTGAATGCAAACAAGATACATGAGTTTGTGCTCTTTTGGGATGATGCTTATCTCACGTCTGGAGAGGCTGAAACGGCGGCTAATTTACCGCAAACAGCAACCCTACAGCGTGTGTCAGGTAAGTTAGGCTACTTAATGAGGGCAATCGCACAGCAGCCTCAGCGAGTTGTATTACTGACGGGGATATCGTCAATAAAGCAGCGATTAGTTGCGTTGCTTAAAAGTGTTATTATTCTTTCTTACTTCCGCTGCCCCGTCACTTTTGTTGACAGCTTGAAGCATAACGTGTGTCATTCACTCGCAACTAGATTTAGTCTATTAAGACCTCTATCACAGTTCTATGCACATTATTTTATTTGTCCCAATAAGGCTGTTGTGAATCAATTAGAAGCCAGGTTCGGAAATAAGGCTAGTTACATACCGTGTGAACCCTATAACTTATTAGATTTAAAAAGCGGCCTTACGCTTTCTCCATATTCGGGAGATGATGTAATAGTTTTCTTAACAGGGGCCCATCAATATCACAATGACGAAAAAGCACATTTAGCTCAAATGGGACAGCTCAAGCAGCTTATCGATTCCAATTTCAAGCTGTACATTAAAGTCCACCCTAGAGACTCTAAAGCCCACTATGAGTCTATGATAAGCGACAACGTTAAGTTTGAAGAAGACGCTCACGCTCACTTATCAAATAAAAATGCTATTTTTGTTTCCAACTTTTCTTTTATGAATATTGAGCTCGCATTTTTGGGCGGTCAATCCATATTTCTATGTGATGATTACATTTTTGAAAAATACCGATTTTGGTATGATTTGTATCAGATAACGCCCTGCTTGACCATTAATGAGTTTAAAGAAGCCAAGCAGAAGAGCCTAAGCTTGGGCTATACACACTTCTATAATGATTAGAACATTGGCAAACGTTCATTAACTTGATTCGAGAGTTAGTGACTTGATGACTTTACCTTCATGGTGGTGTACAAGAAACTAACTTCTTCGGAACTTGGAACCCGCCCATGAGTTGCCGTATGTGACCTAACTGCAGCTTCATTAAATTTTCAACGCACTCGAAACACATTTAAGCTATTTGTTTACAGGCCAAAGTATAGGCTTTTACCTCTATGAGCTTGAGATGATGTTGTATAGGAAGCAAGTACAGGCACTTTAAAATTTTTGACATTTTTTCCCTTTATCATTTACTGATGTTAGCCCTTACGTCTTCCTTGTGAGGTGTGGGGCAAAGTCAATCCATCGGATAGACCAGGGAAAAGTGAATGAAAATTGCCGTTGCAGGAATAGGTTATGTTGGCCTTTCAAACGCCGTATTGTTGGCACAAAATAATCAAGTAATTGCATTTGATATTGACCAAGCCAAAGTCAATGCAATAAATAATGGTCATTCACCGATACTCGATCCAGAAATTTCGGACTACTTAGTCAATAAACCATTATGCTTAACAGCCACAACTAATAAAGAAACGGCTTTTTCAAAGGCTGACTTTGTGATTGTAGCTACACCGACCAACTATGATCCTATTACAAATTGCTTTAATACTGCATCTGTAGAGTGCGTGATTGAGGACATCATCGGGGTTAACCCCAAAGCGACTATCGTCATTAAGTCGACTGTGCCAGTTGGCTATACCGCGGGTTTACAAGGTAAGTACCAAACAGATGAAATAATTTTCTCACCTGAATTTTTAAGAGAGGGTAAAGCTCTTTACGATAACCTGTATCCGTCTCGAATCATCGTAGGCAGCAAATCTCAAAAAGCACATCACTTTGCTGAGCTCCTGTCGCAAGGTTCAAAGAAATCAAACGTGGAAATTCTGTTTACAGGTTCGACAGAAGCTGAAGCCGTGAAGCTCTTTTCGAACACCTATTTGGCGATGCGTATTGCTTACTTTAATGAATTAGACAGCTATTCTGAAGCGCATCAACTTAGCACGCGTGAAATTATTAAAGGAGTCGGGCTAGATCCACGTATTGGTGACCACTATAACAACCCCTCATTCGGGTATGGTGGATATTGTTTACCAAAAGATACTAAGCAACTGGTAGCAAACTACCAAGATGTACCTAGCAATATCATAGGTGCGATTGTTGATGCGAATCGTACTAGGAAGGACTTTATTGCAGAGTCTATTTTGAAGAAACGGCCGAAGGTTGTGGGCATCTATCGACTGGTGATGAAATCGGGTTCTGATAACTTTAGAGCTTCAGCAATTCAAGGCGTTATGAAGCGCATAAAAGCTAAAGGTATTGAGGTAATCATATATGAGCCGACTTATAGCCAAGGTAGTTTTTTTAACTCCAGAGTCATAGCTGATATAGACTGCTTGAAGGTCGAAGCGGATATTATCGTGGCTAATAGAATGTCCGAAGAATTAAAAGATGTTGAATATAAAGTCTATACAAGGGATTTGTTTGGAAAAGACTAAAAGGTGCGTACTTTTGGTTATCAAATTACAAGCAAAAATCGCAGCACAGAAGGGGGGAATTGGGGGGGTATTGAATGAATACGTTGATAAATAAGCATCTAATAACTGCAGTTAAATATCGTGGATGCAAACAAGTCTCTGTAACAGTCATATGTGCCTAAAGTTCACTGTGATTGTCCTATTTTAGGTATTTTCATATATTCTGGGCACTTGGTATACAGCTCAGTAATTTGTATCTCGCAATTATTTTTGTGATTGGCGATGGAAAAATTATTCTGTATAATATTTGAGGTTAAGGAGATACTAAAGTCGAGTACAAGGAGCCGTATGAAAGCAAATCCAAATACCTTTGTTCTGGCAAAATTAGCACAAAACCATCACTGAGAATTCTCAAAATAGTTTGTCAAGTAAGAAGCTATGCTCACTTTGATTCTAACTTTAGTGGTAGATACTGGTTAGTTTGAATTTTGCAATTATCACTTTTTGATATAAGCATAAAAAAACTAATGATATGTAATGAACAGGCCCTTCTTTATTGTATGAAAAATGGTGGTAATTGATGTTTTTTGTATGTAAATCAAAGATTTTCTAGTTGAGGTGTATTGGCGTGTCTATTGCAACAAATCTTTAGTAAAACTCATGTAACATTAACGCAATGTAAACTTGCGATTGAATTCGTCGCATGCTTTAATTAGCCATCGCATAAGTAGGACTTATGTTTCTTAGTTGAAAACAACTCAGATAGTAAGAATAAGTATTAAAAATATTTAGGAATAACAAATGGCCCAACGCTGTAAAAATTTCATTGCCACTTCGGTTGCTGCATGTGTTTTGGTAATGAGTGGCTGCACCTTAATCCCAGGTGGGCATTACGAAGGAATTACGTCAGGTGATAAAACAACAAGCTTGGAGCAAGACCTTTCAAAAGTAAATATCCAGCTTATTGATTCTACATTAATTAGACAGCAAAAGCTGAAAGCTGATACTCCTCCAGTGCGTTCAACACAAGGTTTGAATTTGTCTGATTACGAGTACCGTTTAGGTGTCGGTGATGTTGTTACTGTGGGAGTTTGGGATCATCCAGAATTAACTATCCCTGCTGCTGTTCAAAGAACTGCTGAATTTGATGGTTTTAGAGTACAAGCGGATGGAACTATTACTTATGCGTATGCACCTAAAGTGCCCGCAGCGGGAAAAACAGTTGTTGAATTACGCGAAGAATTGACTAAGCGTCTGAGCAGGGTGATAGAAGACCCTCAAATTGATGTAAAAGTTGTTGGATTCAAAAGCCAGCGAGCGTACGTTACAGGCGAGGTTAACAAACCTGGCGTGTACCCAATTAAAGAAACTCCTCTGACACTGATTGACGCTATCAATTTAGCTGGTGGTTTAACGGAAAGAGCTGACTGGCAGGTTGTCACATTTACTCGTGGAGATCATATAGAGAAGATCGAACTAGATAATTTCTATGCTGAAGGAGATATTTCTCAAAACCGATTGTTAAAACACGGTGATGTGATTCACGTTTCGCGAAATGATAAGCGAAGTGTGTACGTAATGGGAGAAGTAAACAAAGTCGGTACCGTTGAAGTAAAACGATACGGACTCAGTCTTGCAGAAGCACTTTCAGAGGTTGGTGGTATTAATGAACGTAGTGCAGACGCAAATGGGATTTTTGTATTGCGTAAAAGAGATCTAGAGAAAGATGGCATTGTTGCCGATGTCTATCAATTACGAGCAAATAATATTGCAGCTTTGGTTTTTGCAGAGCAATTTGAGCTAGAACCACAAGACATTGTTTATGTAACAAGTGCGCCAATTGCACGTTGGAATAAGGTGATAAGCTTATTACTTCCTTCGCTTACTACAGTAGACGCAATTCAAGATATTGATAATCAATAGGTAGGTCTCTTAAATATGTTTGATAGTATATTGGTTGTCTGTGCCGGTAATATTTGTCGAAGTCCAACGGCTGAATATATTTTGAAAAATGCGCTCAGCGATAAAAACATCAAAGTATCATCGGCTGGTTTAACCGCATTGGAAGGAAAGCAAGCAGATTCTATGGCTACGGAATTAGCTCGTTCCCGAAATGTAGATATGACGGCTCATAAGGGGCGCCAATTAAATTCCTCGTTAGTAAACAATAATTCGCTTATTTTGGTTATGGAACAAAGACATGTTCAAGACCTTTGTGCTCGCTACCCTGAAGCCAGAGGAAAGACATTCCTACTTGGTAAGTGGCTGGGGGATAAAGAAATACCAGACCCATACAGGCAAAGTCGCGAAGCATTTGAACATGTATACGAATTAATCGAAAGCGCGTGTAGCGCTTGGCAGAAGTATTTATAAGGATGAAAGAGTCAATGAATGCTCAATCAAACCTATCGACTGAGGCGCTAAATAAGAATGCGTTGAAACAAGCACAAGAAATAGATTTGATGGCTTTGTTCGGGGCTTTGCTCGACAGAAAGCTTTTCATTTTTTTTGTTACAACTTTATTTATGGTTATCGGTACTGCAGTTGCTGTTTTTAGTACTCCAATCTATCAAGCTACCTCAATGATTCAAGTTGAGGAAAAAGGAGGAGCAGTTCCGGGGTTTGACGAATTGGGAGGGATGTTTGAAAGCACTTCTGCGGCAGTGACTGAAATAGAACTTCTTAAATCACGCAGTATTATTGGCGAAGCTGTAGATAGCTTAAACTTGGACATTGTTGCTCAACCTAAGTTATTTCCTATTATTGGCAACCGCGCATTTCGCAAATTTACGCCATTACAACCGGGCGATCTAGCTGAGCCCAGCTTTGGCGCAAATAGCTACGCATGGGGTGGTGAAAAAATCGAGGTTTTCAGGTTTAAGCTACCAAAAAGTGCTATTGGTCAACCGTATACTCTCGTCGCAAAAGGTAACAATGCTTTTGAGCTACTGGACGAGAAAGGCGAAGTATTTCTGAGTGGTAAGGTCGGTGAGGAAGTATCTAATGGTTCATTCTCATTGACTTTAAAAACTTTAAATGCGCGCCCAGGGACTGAGTTTTTCATCACTAAGTATAATCGACTTAACACAATTTTGAGTTTACAGGCATCTATCGCAGCAGGTGAAAAAGGTAAAGACTCTGGGATTATTAACCTAAGCTTGCAGCATGCTAACCCTACCTATGCTGAAACTGTACTAAACAAAGTTGCGGATACTTATGTTCGTCGCAATGTGGAGCGCAGCAGTGCAGAGGCGCAAAAGTCATTGGACTTTTTAGAATACCAACTGCCACAGGTCAAAAAACAATTAGAGTCAGCAGAGCAGCGCTTCAACGATTATCAAGTTAAACAGCAATCGGTAGACATTTCTTTGGAAACCGAAGGTGTTCTGAGGCAATTAGTTAAGCTTGAGACTCAGTTACAAGAATTAGAATTGAAAAGGTTAGAGCTGGGTCGTAAGTTCAAGAAGAGCCATCCAAGTTACCAAGCGGCGCTGGAGCAAATTGACGCGGTTGAAAACCAAAAAAGACGTCTAGCGAGTGAAGTACAAGTTTTGCCTGAAACACAACAAGAATTGTTGCGTCTAAAGCGTGATGTTGAAGTTAACAATGAAATCTACACGCTGCTGCTTGCCAAAACTCAAGAGTTAGACATTGTACGTGCAGGTACAGTGGGTAACGTACGTGTTATTGATGAAGCGCAAGTTAATACTTCCAGCCCGGTTAAGCCTAAAAAAGCACTCATTGTTGTCATGGCTACTATGCTTGGTGGCATGCTGGCTGTCGTTATTGCGTTGGTTCAAAAAGCGATTCACAAAGGCATTGAAGACCCAGCAGAGATTGAAGGGTTGGGATTACCTGTGTACGCAAGCGTTCCGTATTCTGAGTATCAAGTGAAACTGACAGGCTTTGCCAAAGCGCGAAAAGGAAAAACGGCGAAAGCAAAATCGATACTGGCTGTTGATAACCCAGCTGACCTATCAATAGAAGCACTGAGAAGTCTGAGAACAAGTTTACACTTCGCAATGATGGAAGCTAAAAATAACATTATTGCTATATCGGGGCCGAGCCCAGGCGTAGGCAAATCCTTCATCTCCGTAAACTTGGCAACAGTGCTTGCTCAAAGTGATAAAAAAGTCCTCATTATTGATGCTGATATGCGTAAAGGTTATCTACAAACTCAGTTTGGCATGAAATGGGATAATGGATTGAGTGACTATTTGTCGGGTGTTATCACGTTAGAACAGGCAACCAAAAAAACGCAGGTTGAAGGGTTAGATCTGATGACGCGCGGGCAAATTCCACCAAACCCATCAGAATTACTTATGCATGAAAACTTCAGTAAATTAATTGAAGAAATTAATGCTAAGTATGACCTTGTTATCATAGATACTCCACCTATTCTTGCAGTGACGGATCCCGCTATCGTAAGTGCACATGCTGGTAGCACATTACTTGTAACTCGCTTTGGTCAAAACCATCTGAAAGAACTCGAGTTGACTCGTAACCGCTTTGAGCAAAACGGTATAGATGTTAAAGGTGTGGTATTCAACGGCGTAGTGAAGAAAGCAAGTAATGCATACGGGTATTATGGTTACTACAACTATGAATATAAGTCAGATAAATAATTACCTAGTAGTCATTTAATTAAAGAATATTTTTAGCTTACATGGGAAGTTTGAAATGAAAGTCCTTACAGTTTTTGGCACTCGACCTGAAGCAATTAAAATGGCACCGCTAGTGCATGCGCTAGCGGCGGACAGTCGGTTTGATGCTAAAGTCTGTGTTACCGCACAACATCGTGAAATGTTAGATCAAGTTCTGGAGCTGTTTAAGGTGAACCCAGACTATGATCTAGACTTGATGAAAGCGGGGCAAACACTGCCTGAACTTACAAGCCGTATTCTTTTGGAGCTCACTCCAGTATTAAAGGAGTTTAAGCCAGATGTGGTTTTGGTTCACGGTGATACAGCAACCACATTGGCTGCTAGCCTTGCAGCATACTATGAAAGAATTAAAGTTGGTCATGTAGAAGCGGGACTTAGGACAGGAAATATCTATTCTCCTTGGCCTGAAGAAGCAAACAGAAAATTAACGGGTGCATTAACGCACTACCATTTCACACCGACTCAAACATCCAAGCAAAACCTGCTTGATGAGAGCTACAATGATGGCAATATTCATATAACTGGTAATACGGTTATTGATGCTTTATTGATGGTAAAGGCGCAGATTGAGCAAGATCAAGATCTGGCGTCAACTTTGGCTGCACAGTTTCCATTTTTAGAAGATGACAAAAAACTGATATTAGTCACTGGACACCGCCGCGAGAGCTTTGGTGGAGGGTTTGAACGTATATGTGAAGCCTTAGCACAGGTTGCAAAAACGCACCCAAATGTACAAGTACTTTATCCCGTTCATTTGAATCCCAATGTTCAAGAGCCAGTTAATCGCATCTTAAGAGATGTTCCGAATGTTCACCTCATTGAACCGCAGCAATACCTACCGTTTGTATACTTGATGAATAGAGCCCATATCATTTTGACTGATTCTGGCGGTATTCAAGAAGAAGCCCCTAGCTTAGGCAAACCCGTATTAGTGATGCGAGATACCACCGAACGCCCCGAGGCAGTTGAAGCGGGTACAGTGAGGCTAGTTGGTACTGATGTGAAGCTAATTACATCTTCTATCGATGAACTATTGACTAATCAACAGAGCTACACAGAAATGAGTAGGGCGCATAACCCATATGGTGATGGGAATGCATGCCGAGCAATTTGCGATATTCTAGCTCAATAATTTACAAGTTGTTATTTACCTACAACAATAAGCTTTCTAAGGGAACTCATGTCTTTCAATCATATCTCTGTTATTGGCCTTGGTTACATAGGCCTCCCTACAGCAGCGATGTTCGCATCAAGAAAAAAGCACGTAATTGGTGTGGATGTTAATCAGCATGCCGTTGACACAATCAACAAAGGTGAGATTCATATTGTCGAGCCTGAACTAGACATAATAGTTCATGCGGCAGTTACAGAGGGGTATTTAAAAGCTACCACTACTCCTGAACCTGCTGATGCTTTTTTAATTGCAGTGCCAACGCCATTCAAAAATTCTGAGGGTGAACAAAACGGCATAAATATTCCAGAACCAGATCTGACGTATATCCAAAAAGCCAGTCAGGCAATTGCTTCGGTTCTTAAACCTGGCGACTTGGTAATTTTAGAGTCAACGTCTCCTGTTGGGGCAACTGAGCAAATGGCTGATTGGCTTGCTGAATCAAGGCCTGATTTGACGTTCCCTCAAAATGCAGGTGAAAAGTCGGATATCCGTATTGCGCACTGTCCGGAACGTGTACTACCGGGGCATGTGGTAAGAGAGTTAGTTGAAAACGACCGCGTTATTGGTGGAATGACACCGAAGTGCTCACAGGCGGCAATTGAGCTTTACAAGACATTTGTTGAAGGTGAGTGTGTAACCACCAATGCTCGTACAGCAGAAATGGCCAAATTAACTGAAAACTCATGCAGAGACGTTCAAATCGCATTCGCAAATGAACTTTCACTGATATGTGATGAGTTAGATATCGATGTTTGGGAGCTGATATCGCTAGCGAACAGACACCCTAGAATAAATATCCTTCAACCAGGGCCAGGTGTCGGTGGTCATTGTATCGCAGTTGACCCTTGGTTCATTGTTAGCAAAACCCCTGAACAAGCAAAAATAATACATACTGCACGTCAGGTTAATGATGGAAAGCCTAGTTGGGTGATAGATAAGGTTAAGCTTGAAATCGCCAACTTTTTGCAAGATAATCCGACTAAAACAGCACAAGATATCGTTGTTGCCTGTTATGGTCTTGCGTTTAAACCAGACATAGATGACCTGCGAGAAAGCCCTGCATTAAATATAACGAAAGCCTTATCTAATATGCATGCCGGTAGCGTTTGGGCAGTAGAACCAAACATAGCTAGTCTAGAAAATGTATTGTCGACAGTTGAACTAACCAGTCTAGAAAATGCACAAGAAAATGCAGACATTCATCTAGTTTTAGTCGACCATAGTCAGTTTAAAGCCTCAAAATTCAGTACAAAATATTTAGTTGATACAAAAGGGATTTGGTAAGTGAAGAATATTTTATCTCTCATTGGTCGTGAAAAAGAACTTTTTACACAAGACATCACAAAACATGAAGCAGAATTACAGCGCATTGTATCTGAATCCCGTTTCTTGGTCTTAGGCGGTGCAGGTTCTATTGGCCAGGCTGTAACAAAAGAGATCTTTAAACGTAACCCAGCTAAATTACATGTTGTAGACATCAGTGAAAATAACATGGTTGAATTGGTTCGCGATATTCGTAGTTCCTTTGGTTACATTGATGGCGACTTTCAAACATTTGCGCTCGATATAGGGTCGACTGAATACGATGCTTTTATTAAAGCTGATGGCCAATATGATTATGTCTTGAACCTATCTGCCTTAAAGCATGTACGAAGCGAAAAAGATCCGTTTACCCTCATGCGAATGATCGACGTTAATGTATTTAACACGGATAAAACAATCCAGCAGTCCATTGATGCGGGAGTTAAAAAGTACTTCTGTGTTTCGACAGACAAAGCCGCTAACCCCGTCAATATGATGGGCGCGTCAAAGCGCATTATGGAGATGTTCCTGATGCGCCGCAGCAAAGAAATTGATATTTCTACTGCAAGGTTTGCAAATGTGGCATTTTCAGATGGCTCACTTTTACATGGCTTTAACCAGCGCATCGAGAAGCAGCAGCCGATTGTCGCACCTAGCGATATCAAAAGATACTTTGTGGTACCGCAGGAGTCAGGCGAATTATGCTTAATGTCATGCATCTTTGGTGATAATCGCGATATTTTCTTTCCAAAATTAAGCGAATCTTTACACCTAATTACTTTTGCAGATATCGCCGTTAAGTACCTTGAGCAAAGAGGGTATGAACCACACTTGTGTGATAATGAACAAGAGGCAAGAGAGCTTGCGAAAACGTTACCAGCACAAGGTAAGTGGCCATGCCTATTTACTAAAAGTGATACAACTGGTGAAAAAGATTTTGAAGAGTTCTTTACTGATAAAGAAGAGCTGAATATGACTCGCTTTGAGAATCTGGGCATCATTAAAAACGAGCCTGAGTATGACCAAGAATTATTGAGTCTTTTCGAGACACAAATTGCGAATATGAAAACCGAACAGGCGTGGAGCAAAGAACAAATTGTCGAGCTGTTCTTTACCATGATCCCTGACTTTGGCCATAAAGAGACTGGCAAGTACCTTGATAGCAAAATGTAAGGGCTGAGAATGAATGCACAATTACTGGTAGAGTTTGTACGCGATCAATACAAAACGCAGGATTTTATTCCGTTACACGCTCCTACTTTTGCTGGCAATGAGAAAGCGTACGTGTCGGAGACTATCGATAGTACGTTTGTTTCTAGTGTGGGTAAGTTTGTTGACGACTTTGAGCGTAAGATCGAGGCTTTCACTGGCAGCCCTAGCGCAATTGCAACGGCGAATGGTACTGCGGCATTGCATACAGCCCTATATATGGCTGATGTGCAACGTGGTGATTTAGTTATTACACAAGCACTGACTTTTGTTGCGACGTGTAATGCATTATTCCATATGGGTGCTGAACCTGTTTTTGTAGATGTCTCGCCAACTAGTTTGGGCTTATGTCCAAAAGCAGTAGACAACTACTTATCAGAACATGCGCAATTGAATGAACACGGCTGTGTGCATAAACAAACAGGACAAAGGATCAAAGCGGTTGTCCCAATGCATACCTTTGGCCACCCCGTAGAGTTAGATGAACTGGTGGAAGTTTGCCGTAAATGGCAATTAACCTTAGTTGAAGATGCCGCAGAAAGTTTAGGATCTTTTTATAAGGGGAAGCATACCGGAACGTTTGGTGATTTTAGTGCGGTTAGCTTTAATGGAAACAAAATTATCACTACCGGCGGCGGTGGTATGGTTTTATGCAAAACCTTGGAGTTGGGCAAGCGTACTAAGCACATAACAACCACAGCAAAAGTGCCACATCCTTACGAGTTCTTTCATGATGAGCCTGGGTTTAACTATCGTATGCCAAATTTAAATGCGGCATTAGGCTGTGCACAAATGGAAAGTTTGAATGCTTATTTAAGTGACAAGCGAGCGCTGGCCGAGCGTTATAGTGCGCTGTTTGAAGGTACAGAATATAACTTTGTAAAAGAGCCTGAATATGCCAAATCGAACTATTGGCTGAATGCGGTGATTTGTGAAGATAAGGCAGCGAGAGATTTGTTGCTTAAGGAAACCAATGAAGCAGGGATTATGACTCGACCAGTCTGGCAATTAATGCATCGTCTTCCTGCTTTTAGTGAGTGTTTGAAAGGTGACTTGTCTCACTCGCTTTGGGTTGAAGAAAGATTAGTGAATATACCTAGCAGCCCTGTGAACGGGTAGGAGATAAATATGAAAGCTTGTGTATTAGGCTCAGGAGTAATGGGCACTGGAATCGTATCTGTATTGATTGGCTCTGACGAAATTGAAAATCTATATTGGTATGGTCGAAATTCAGCTACTTTAGACAAGAGTTTAGAGGCGGTTCGTAAAAGCACTTTAAGATCTCTGAAAAAGCAAGGGCGTGATGCTACTGAATGTGATTCATTGCTTAACAAAATTAAAATTGTAACTGAAATTAATGAGATAGAAGCGTCAGATATCTACATTGAAGCTGTCGTAGAAGAGTTGGATGCTAAGTTAGCCTTATTCAAGGAATTAAACAAAGTCATTCCTCAGGATGCACTTGTTGCGAGTAACACCTCGTCATTGTCTATAACCGCACTTGCGATGTGTATAGAAAATCCGAATAACTTTATTGGTATACATTTTTTCAACCCGACTTCAGTAATGAAATTAGTAGAAGTAGTTGTGGGTTTGACGACGGCTGACTCAACGCTTGAGAGAGCGCTTGAATTTGTAAATGGTCTAGGCAAAGAGCCTGTTATTGTAAATGAATCTCCAGGTTTCATCGTTAACCGTATGCTTATCCCTATGATCAATGAAGCTGTTTCTATTTTCGCTGAAGGTATTGCGAGCAAAGAAGACATTGATAAAGCGATGAAATATGGCGCAAATCACCCAATTGGACCACTTCAATTAGCAGATCTAATTGGTAATGATGTATGTCTTTCAATTATGGAAACACTTCATACTGAAACAGGTGATCCTAAATATAGAGCTCACCCTTTATTAAGACAGTATGTGAGAGCGAATTATTTAGGTAGAAAATCAGGAAAGGGCTTCTATGAGTACTAATCAGAGCAACAGTGTAATTGGTAAGCTGGCTATTTTTGGTACTTCGGGTTTCGCCTATGAAGTGGCTGATGTCGCAGTATCAATGGGTATTGAGAAGATTATTCTGCTTACCAACGAAAAAGACTTTGATAATGTGGATGAACGGTTTGAAGTTTTGCACGAGTCTGAGGTCAGTAACCTTGTAGAGCAGGGATACCAATTCGCTATGGGGATCGGTGAACCTGAGCTTAGAGAAAAGGTGTTCAATAAATTTAATGATTTAGAATACCCTAATCTGATCCATAAAAATGCCTCGCTGGGCTATGGTCAACGTGAGTTAATCAATAAAAGTCAAGGTAATGTTATTACAGCCGGCGTGGCAATGACGAATAATATTCAACTGGGTAACTTTTGTATTTTTAACCTACTGTCTACCGTTGGTCATGATTGCATTATAGAAGATTTTGTATCAGTCATGCCTTCTGTAAATATCTCAGGTAACGTGAAACTAGAAAAGGGCGCTTACTTAGGTGTTGGTGCGACGATACTTCAGGGGCAGTTGGATGACAAACTCACCATTGGTGAAGGTACCGTGGTTGGTGCTGCATCTTTGGTAAGAAAGTCGGTACCAAGCTACAAAATTGTAGTGGGGTCTCCTGCGAAAATACTCAAAGATATTTCTAAATAGTAAAACATTTTTAATGTTGCACTTTTTACAGACTGGATGCTCAGTTTACGTAAGTAAGATACAAGAAGATTAGTATGGATAAGCCAAAAATATGCTTCTTAACAACAGTATTCCCGATGGAAGCTGAAGTAGTAGAACAGTATTTTGAATCCCTAAGCAAGCAAAGTTACACTGACTTCGACTTGGTGATAGTGAACGATGGCCTTGTTGATTTAGATAGCTATGTAGCAAAGTACACAGACTTAAATGTGGTTGTAATGGATGCGGAGGGTCGCACGCCAGTTGAAAATCGAAGACTACTGATAGACTTTGCCTATTCGAATGGATACCAAATTGCTATTTTCGGTGACTCGGATGATTATTTTTCTGCTTCGCGAGTAGAAAGTTCGCTAAAGGTGTTGGCGCAAGGGTGTGACATATTGGTCAACGAACTGCATATGTTTAGTGCCCAAAGCAGTACTGTAACCGCAGTATTAGAACCTCATTTTGAAAGGCATCAAGTAATCAATTTTGAAGATCTCCTCGATCGAAACTGTATGGGCTTGTCCAATACCGCGGTTAACCTTTCACGAGTACAGCTTGATTCTTACTTTGAAAATGCATTGAACTTAATCGCTTTAGATTGGTATCTCTTTTCTCGTGCCCTGCTCGATGGGGCAAGAGTTCAGTTTACTGATGAGGCGATCACCTTCTATCGACAATATGGCGCGAATACGGCCAACCTGATACAAGTTGACAAGCACTCAATTGAGCGAGCTTTAAATGTAAAACTGCAACATTATACAAAGATGAAAGAGTATTCAGATGCTTATGTTGCACGTGATAAAGCAGTACAAGAAAGCATTAATAACGATGTCATTTCTTCTGAATATATTAATAAACAAATAGATAAAATTATACTACCACCACTATGGTGGGAGATTCCTATAATTGAGGATGTATAAATGAAATTAACTGAATCTAAAGAGATTTTTAACTTTTGCACACCATATATCATCGCTGAATTAGGCGCAAACCACAATGGTGATATGGAGCTGGCTAAAAAGTTAATCATTCAGGCAAAAGAAGCTGGTGCAGATTGTGTTAAGTTTCAAAGCTGGTCAAAAGACTCCGTATTTAGTCGTAAGAAATACGACGATAACTACTTTATCGCAGATGATTATAGAGATAGAGATGATTTCACAATGGAAGAAATCGTAGAAGAATACTCTATTTCTGAAGAAGAGCTGCTTGAAATGAAGTCGTTTGCTGCTGAGGTAGGAATTGACTGTTCTTCAACACCGTTTTGCCGCTCGGAAGTAGACTTCTTGGTAGACAAATTAGAGTCACCTTTTATTAAAGTTGCGTCTATGGATCTAAACAACTATCCATTCCTAGACTACTTAGCACGTAAAGGTAAGCCAATTATTATCTCTACTGGTTTAAGCGAGTTATCTGAAATTGATAAAGCGGTTAAAACAATTGAAAATGCAGGCAATACTGATATTTGTATTTTGCACTGTGTATCTACATACCCGCCGGTAGACAGCGATGTGCACTTAAATAACATCAAAACACTACAGCAAGCATACCCGAATTATCCAATTGGATTTTCTGATCACACGATTGGTGTTGAAATCCCACTAGCTTCTGTCGCTATGGGTGCTGCTGTAATTGAGAAACATTTCACGCTTGATAAAAATATGGAAGGGTGGGATCACAAAGTTTCTGCAACGCAAGATGAAATGCAACAGATCGTGAGCGGTGCAAAGCGTATTAATGATGCATTAGGTAGCTTCCGAATTTCTGCTACTGAGTCTGACGAGAAAAAAGAAGAATTTAGACGCAGCATCGTGTTAACTCGATCAATGAAAGCTGGTGATACGATCGCACTAGAAGACCTAGAGTTTAAGCGCCCAGGCACTGGTATCCAACCAGAGTTTGCTGAGTTTATTGTTGGTCTAACGGTGAATAAAGATCTACCTTATGACTACATTTTAACTAAAGATGACTTGTCATAAATGATAGCAATTATACCTGCTCGTGGAGGCTCGAAAGGGCTTCCAGGAAAGAATATTAAGGATCTGTTAGGTAAGCCCATGATTGCTTACACCATTGAAGCCGCGAAAGCATCAAAACATATAACAGATATTATTATTTCAACTGATTGCGAAGAGATTTATCGGATTGCTATTGAGCATGGTGCTAGGGAAACGTTCTTGAGGCCTGCTGAGTTAGCAACGGATGAAGCCCAAGCAATTGACAATTATATCTATACAATAGACAGATTAGAAAAAGATTTTTCCATGAACATCGAGTCATTTGTGGTGTTGCAACCAACATCGCCATTGAGATCGACGGAAGATATTGATAAGTCTATTGAGATGTATAAAAACTCGAATGCGCGATCTGTTATCAGCTACACAGAGGAACATCACCCTCTTACGTGGCATAAATACATAAAAGAAGACGGCAGCCTCGAAAATATCTTTGAAGATAAGTTAGATAATAGGCAGAAGTTTAGAATGTCGCATTATCCAACTGGTGCAGTATACGTATTTAATACTCAGTTGATTAGAAGCCGAAACTACTTCGATGAATCGACTAAAGCTTACATCATGCCAAGAGAGCGCTCTGTCGACATCGATACGGAAGAAGACTTTAGATATGCTGAGTTCTTGCTTGGGAGAAATCGAGATGAGTAGTGTTTTAAAGTTAAGTGAAAACCCTAGCTTTGAGTTGGCAATTGAACTACTAGATTCGAATGGAAATGGCATACTACCAGTAATAGACAAAGATGGTAAGTTTGCTGGGATCATTACTGATGGTGATATTCGCAAAGCGATTCTTTATAAAAATTTAAATCTTGAAAGCATAATCAATAAAGAACCTTATACGCTTGATCCGAGCTCAAGTGAGCAGCAAAAAGTACAATTTTTAAAAAGCATTAAGCGTCGTCAATTGCCTTTGGTTGATCACGAAAGAAATTATGTTGGTATGTTTACCTTAGACGAACTCGATTTCTCGACACGAGATAACTGGGTCGTAATTATGGCTGGTGGACTAGGGTCTCGCTTAGGTGAGTTAACGAAAGAACTGCCAAAACCAATGCTACAAGTGCGTGGTAAACCAATTCTTGAGCGAATTATTGAAAATTTTGTCGAGCAGGGATTTACTAAGTTCTATTTGGCCGTGAACTATAAAAAAGAGATCATTAAAGATTACTTTCAAGACGGTAAGAAGTTTGGCATTCAAGTACGCTATTTGGAAGAAAGTAAGCGCTTAGGTACTGCTGGTGCACTCGCGTTAATTGAAGAGCAGCATGGTGAACCGATGCTGATTAGCAACGGCGATGTACTTGCTGACATTAACTATGCTGAATTGGTTGACTTTCATGAACGTTCTTCCAGCATGGCAACGATGTGCGTAAAAGAGTATGAACACATAGTCCCGTATGGCGTCATTGAAACGGAAGGTGACAAGATCACTGGCCTAAAAGAAAAGCCTCGTATTCTTTTCAATATAAACAGTGGGGTTTACTGTATTGATCCCAAAGTTATCAATAGAGTACCTCAAGATACTTTTTACGATATGCCAACTTTATTCTCTGAGTTGATGAATGAAGATTTGCCTGTAACTGCTTACAGCTATAACCAATACTGGATCGATATTGGACGCCCAGATGACTTCAAAAAAGCGAACGATTTTAATGAAATTCAATAATTTGAACCGAAGTGAAGCACTGGTTTGTGTCGGAAGATGTAATAACTTTAATGATATAACATTAAGGTTTTCGAAAGAATTTTTAGGGTTAGAAAAATATACAACAATTTCAGAGTACCCCGGTGCAGATCACTTTGTCGATTTGCAAAAGCAGAATATATCCGATCTTCATTCAGATGGCTGGTTAGCTGTAAAGAATACCATTAGCATTGAAGAAGTGATTCTTAAAGATCGTCTATTGAGAAATATCAGCTACTTTGAAGCTAAAGAATTAGTCGTTAAAGTGGCTAAGTACTTTTATGAACTTTATTCTAAAAATAGCTTTAAAGTACTCGTTGTCCATCCAGTAGATAATTATGTCATGGATGTGATGGTGCAAATGGCAGAGAAGTTCAATATTGCTGTTTATGGCGTTTGTGCATTTTTTGTGGGTGGATATAAAAGAGTCTCCGTTTTTGGCGAGCACAATGCGATAAGAGAAGTTAGTCAAGAAGAGGTGCAGACGTTTAAGAAGAAGATAACTGATAAGTATAAATCACCAATGGTTTCTTCTTTTAGCAAAGCACTTAAAGGCAGTATCAGTTATTACTTTAAGTATAAGTTGAAATATTTATATTTCTATTTATTAAAGTATAAACTTTTAGGTAGGCTAGAGTATGACTATATCTCTACACCTCATGCTGCAACAGTAAACAAGCTAACGGATTTATTTCCATTTAAGTACTTCAGTACAACGTTACCAGAGAAAGTCTCAGATAATGATATATACATTCCTATGCATTATCATCCTGAAGCAACCATAGAGTATTGGGCGAGTGATACTACCTTCGTAGACTATCTTACAAGTTTGATAGAAGTCGTAAGAAAGCTCTCTGATGAAGGTTTCAATGTGTACTTAAAAGAACACCCTGCAATGTGTTTTAGACAGGATAAGTCGTTATACAAGAAACTGCTTAATATTAAAAATGTAAAGATAATAAACCCTTATGTCGAAACAGGCCAAGTTTTGGACATGTTTAACAATGTCGCAGTCTGGACTGGTAGTACAGGAATTGAAGCTTTACTTAATGATAAAAAAGTATACTTTATCAGCTCTAACTACTATTTCTCCAAACAAAATGACTCTTTATACGAAGTGAAGCAATTCACAACGGAACAAGAAAAAGACGACTTTGTAGAGTATTTATTACAAAATACTATTATTTGGTAACTATGAAGACGATTATTTCTAGATATGCGTTATATTCACTCATAGCTATTGAAGTGTTGTTAATGCCTTATTTGGTTTCCAGTGAGTTTTATATTGAATTAGAATACTATAAATTTATAGTATTCTTTTTCCCTTTTGTGTTAGTCGGGGCTCAATCTGGCTTTCTATACTATAACTACACTGAAAAGCAAGATAAGTTTATAACATTGCTTTTATTTGGTGCTATCCATGCACTATTTTGTTCGCTCGTTTTTTACAATTATTCAGGGCAGTTTTTGTATAGCGTATCTGCTTTCTTGATGGTTATGATGGTCATTATAGAGCAGAGAGTGCAAGTAGCTCGACACTTTACGCTCGCCTTGATGGTTAAACCCTTAATTTCGATCTTTTTAATTGGGTTTGCATCACTGTCTTATTTTTATCCTTCGCTTGGTTTTGAGAAGATAATTTTTATAGGCGCTTTTTTATCTACCTTCATAATTTGGAGCAGCGCCGCGTTTTTTAGTTTAAGAGATAAACTGAACTTTCGAGAAGTTGGAACGCTTAAAGACTATACTAATCTTATCAAAAAAGGGTTTTTCATTAATGTTTCCACACTATTACTGATGGGAATGTTTTTTTTAGACAGAGAGATAATTAAAGAGTATCACCCTGATTTTATTGGTACTTACTCTTTTTCCTTTAATATATCTCAATTCGTTATTTTGGCATTGACGACTATAGGATATGTGAATACTGTTAATTTAGGAGAAAGCGTTGCCAATATTGACTTTGATAAAATTTTCAAAAATTTACTTTTTACATATAAAATCTATTTTGTTTTAGTCGTATTGTTTTTAATATTTATTTCAATACTAGATAAATTTTATGAATTTCCTGATTTAATGCTAATCGCAATGATTCAAGTTGCTTTTGTTGGCAATTTTTTCTCTATCAATAGCATTTCTGCTGTTGCTCTTTACAAGGGGATGCAGAAAAAAATGACAGCAATATTTTTTGGAATATTTATTGTTAACATAGCCTTTTCGTATATTTTTATTTTGAATGACACAGTGTATTGGGCTCAGTTACTGAAAACGGGAATTTTACTTAATGTGTACTCTTGTTTTCTATTATATTCAGTTTATAAATCGACTTCTAAAAAAGATTTTTAATAGTTGTTTCTAACTCTTGGACTCAGCCACTATGGAGTATATAAATTTTGTTTTTTAATTCAAATCTTACAGTAAGTAGATTTATATATTTTTCTATGTTCTTTTTTATTCCATGGGTGATAGTTGTATTTCTTCGAGCTTATGGGCCAATATCACATGAAGAAATAAGTTTATATTTGGTTGTGTTTATTGGTTTGTCAATTTTATTACCCTATCTTAGCTATATAATAGGGTTTTTCCTTGTTCGTAGTGAAAGTGCTATTAGTCAGTTGCCGGAGAAAAGTAACTTCATTGGTGAAAATAACTCGAATATTGATAGGGTCGCAAAATTTTTATTAGTATTAGCATTCATTTTTCCTGTAGTCGCATTGTTTGATTTCCTGTTTTTAAAAGGTGCAAGTTTAGGCGGGATTGTTGCGCAGCGTGAAGCTGAGCATATGAGCGGCCCAAGAAACTCATTATCTGGAGCATTGATAACTCTTTTGTCTGCGATATCGCCTATTTTCTATGTGTTTATTATGGAAAATTACGAACTAGCGAGAAAGAAGAAAATTATCTATAGCTTAATTGCATTTGTAGGTATTTGCTGTTTATTCCTATCCGGGGGAAGAAATGGTTTCTTTATCAGTATTCTATTTATCTTCTTTTACTCAAAGGTCTTTTTTGCTAATCGTGCTGAGAGCAAAGTAAAATCCAGCTTGCTTTCCAAGTTTATTTTGTATTCTGCGCTTTTATATTTCTTCTTCTTCTCATTAAATATTTTTATTGAAAGGTTCAGTATTCAAGGGTTTGAAGTAGGTTATATGCTGGAGTATTTGGAGCGAGAGTATAGTGTTAAAGTCTCTAAACCAGAAGGTTTGACAGGGTTCTTACTTGAAATATATTCGGTGTTAATTTATTTGATATTTTACGTTACCCATAGCTTTACATATTTAAATCAATACTTTGCTATAGACTATGAACCATTCCTTTCTGGTGGTTATAATTTCCCTTTATTAGCTCGAGTTTTTGACATTCTTTTTGGTTTTGATATTTATTCTTCAGGTAGAAGTGCACTATTAATTGAAGGTGTTTACTTAACTTTACCAGGCTCTTTGTATGTAGACTTTGGCTTTATTGGAAGTATATTGTTTTTATGTGTTTGTAGTTTTTACTTTGGATTTATGGCTAGAAACGTTAAGAAACTCTATTTCTATGAACGCTTCCTTTTTTGCTATTTATTGGTCGCGTTTACATTCTCCCCAATTTATGGCGTTTTTGGGACCGCAAATGGGTTTTCGTTTCTTATTATAATGAGTCTTGTGTTCCTTGTTTCAACTAGATTCAAATTGAGTCGGTAGCGACTAAGTACTTTGTTATTGCAAGGAAGCTCGTATATGAAAAAAATTGATCAGAAAGTATGTGATTTATCAGATTGGTTTAGGGGTATTGGGTGCATGTATATTAGCTTCGCTCATTTATTACAGGCGTTCTATGTACCTATAAATGGAGTGGACACTTTCTTTTCTATTTTTTCTTATGACATTGGCGAAATTTTAATTATGATTTTCTTTGTCATATCAGGGGTTTTTATAATGAACTCCATATTGGATAATATTGAAAGGTTTGATGGTTTTCACTCTCGATTATTTATTGCTAGTAGAGTTGATAGGGTTTATCCCCCATTATTATTTGCGTTGACATTGTCAGTAGGTGTTTATTTTTTTTGTGCTTACTTTCAAATAACAGATCTAGGAGGAGGTAATTTCCCTTTTCCTATATTAAGAGAACATGTGAGCTTTGACTTTAAAAATTATGTGTTTACTTTTCTTCTATTAAATGAGGTTATTAAAGGGATAGAGACGATAGGTAATAATGGGCCGCTTTGGTCTGTTGCACTTGAATTTAATATATATATGCTCGCTTGCGCCGCTATAATGTTCGCTGTTAATAGGAATGTATATGCTGGATTGATTGCAATTTTATTCTTGATGTATCAGATCTACTCATATAACACGCAGTACTTTATACATCTGGCCTGCTGGATAATGGGAGCAGTAAGTTGTCTGCACTTGCGTGGGTTGATCAAAATCAACCGTTCATTATTAGGTTGGGGGCTGTTGTTGTGTTGCCTCTATTTGGTAGGTCACTATGGCTATCTAATTCCGGAAGGAAGAGCGGTAGTAACACTATTTGAACTGACTAGAATCACTTTGATTTTTATGTTGATTTGCATATTTATAAAGTCGCTTTACTTGCCTAGTTGGCTTTGGTGTTTTAAGGGGTATGCTTATTTTAGCTATACTTTATACCTTGTTCATTTTCCAATTTATTTACTTGCTTTCTCTTTAATTGGAGAGAGCTTTATGGAATTTAGTCTGTTGTTAAAAATAGTAAGTGCTTCTTTACTTTATGCTTTCACTGTAATGCTATCAGCATACCTAGCTCGAAGGTTAGAAAGCGTTAGTTATTTTAGAAAGATGGTTCTTAATAAAAGCAAGCCGGTTAAGGCTATTTAGGTCTCACCCTGTGCTGAGCACAGGTATTAAAATTTTTAGAGAAAAAAATGTGTGGAATAGTTGGATTTAATTTTAAAAGCGAAAATAATGACTTCTTGAGTCTTGCTCCTCATAGGGGACCTGATAGCTCTGACTATACGTATATCGGTGGTTATACGTTGGGGCACAACAGACTGGCTGTTGTTGATCACAACGAAGAGTCGAATCAACCTTTTTACTCCGAGTGTGGAAAATATGTCATCGTTTTTAATGGTGAAGTGTATAACCATGCCGATTTACGAAAAGATCTGGCCGGAAAGTACCCATTCAAAACAAAATCTGATACCGAGGCGATGTTATACGCCTATATCGAATATGGTGATGAATTCGTACACAAATTGAGAGGGATGTTTTCTTTTGTAATTTACAATTCAGTTGACGATGAACTGTTTTGTGCAAGAGATAGAATTGGCATAAAACCACTCAATTATTACTTCAAAGATGGTAAGTTCATTTTTGCGAGTGAAATAAATGTAATTGCAAAGCTACTTGAAGAGAAGCCAAGTATCAACCAAGAGGCGATCAGGCAGTACATGAAGTACTTATACGTGCCTTGTCCCGATACGATTTTTACGGATATTAAAAAGTTACCTCCTGGCCATGTTATGAAATTAAAAGATGGTGAGTTAACGAGTAAACCGTATTGGGAAGCATCGCAATTTGTCGGTAAAAACTTAGGCTTAAGCGAAGGTGAAATACTTGAAGAGCTAGATTACCTTTTCGATGATTCTGTTAAGACTCGAATGATCGCTGATGTTGAATTGGGATCGTTTTTAAGTGGTGGTATTGATAGTAGCCTTATTCTTTACTACATGCAGAAGAATTCGGAAAAGAAAATCAACACCTATACCCTGGGTTTTGAAAATGCCGATAGCTATGATGAGTCTAGCGATGCAATGTTAATGGCGAAGCATTTTAATACTAATCACCAAGAGATATTAATTAAACCTGATGTCGTCAGTCTATTACCTAAAATGGTGAAGCATTTTGGGGAACCTTTTGCTAGCCCAACGTCTTTGCTTATTCATGAGTTAACAAAAGAGACTAAGAAATTTGCAACAGTCGCGCTTGCGGGTGATGGTGGCGATGAGGTTTTTGGTGGTTACCCAAAATATCAGGGGGTTCAATTAGCTGAAAAGTTGAATGCGGTTCCTAAATTTGTATTTAATGGGATTGCAAAGGTTACAGACTTAATCCCAGAGAATACATCAGGCAACCATTTGCCTCGTAGAATAAAAGCATTTGCATCTTCACTTGGTAAAGATGCAGCACAAAGGTATGATGACTGGTCGGCGTACATTAGCGATGAAGATTTAAGTAAGCTATTTAAAGACGACATCGGTTTTAGCAGTATCGTTTATGATAGCTGGAACTCGTTGGATACTGGTGATGGTATAATCACAAGCTCCCTAGTTGATTTAAGAACATATTTACCCAACGATATGTTGTACTATGGAGATATTATGAGTATGGCAAATGCGTTTGAAGTAAGGTTCCCATTGATTGATCATAACATCGTTGAGTTTATGACAAGTATAGACTCGCAATGGAGAATCAAAAATGGTCAAACTAAGTACTTAATGAAAAGGTTACTGCAAGGAAAGGTACCTGATCAAATCATCGCGAAGAAAAAACTTGGTCTTAATCCGCCAATGGGCATATGGCTGAAGCGTGATTTAGCGCCATTGTTGGAAGAGTACTTGTCAAAAAGTGTAATCGAAAAGAGAGGGATCTTTGATTATAAATATGTCCAACAGATAATTGATGAATTTACCACTAATAGAAAAGACCGTTCACTTAACTTGTGGGCCATGGTCGTATTAGAAGAATGGTTTAGGCAATATTTAGATTAATTTTAAACAAATCGAGAAACTTAAAGTGACTACTAATAATTATCAAGTCTGTACTAACTGCGTAATGGACACAACGGATTCGAAAATCACTTTTGATGAGAATGGAGTATGTGATCATTGTACGACATTTTACAATGATATAGAGCCTAACTGGCACACAGATGAAAAGGGATGGGCAGAGATCACAAAGATTGCTGCTGACATTAAAAAGGAAGGTGAAGGTAAAGAGTTTGATTGCATTATTGGTATGAGTGGCGGTATTGACAGCTCATACCTAGTTTACTTAGCAAAAGAAAAACTTGGCTTAAGACCATTGGTTTTCCATGTTGACGCTGGCTGGAACTCTCAGCAGGCTGTTCACAACATCGAGCAAATAGTAGATCGACTTGGCTTAGATCTTTATACAGAAGTTATCGATTGGGAAGAAATGAAAGATTTGCAGCTTTCTTTCTTCAAAGCGGGTGTTTCTCATACAGATACACCGCAAGATCATGCATTCTTTGCGACTATGTACAAGTTTGCTTCGAAGCATAAAATTAAACATATTCTAACGGGCGGCAACTACTCAACAGAGTGTATTCGAAACCCGTTGGAATGGATGTATTTCCAGTCAGACTCTCGTCAGATTAAAGATATTCAAAAGAAGTTTGGTACGAAGAAGCTGAAAAACTTCCCGTTGACAAATATCTTATGGCACAAAATTTACTTGCCATATATCAAAGGAATTAAGTTATATAGACCACTTGACTTCATGCCTTATGACAAAGAGGAAGCAACGCAGTTTTTAGTTGATAACTACGGTTATCAGCGCTATGCACAAAAACACTTTGAGTCTCGTTTTACACGTTTCTATGAGGCTTATTGGCTGTATAAGAAGTTTGGCTATGACACTCGTAAAGTACAGTACTCTAGCTTGATTGTTACAGGTCAAATGACGCGAGAAGATGCGTTGGAACGACTCAAAAAGCCACCATATGACCCTGAGACGATCGATGATGATTTCAGCTACATTGCCAACAAGCTTGGTATCACGACTGAAGAACTAAGAGGTTATTTGGAAGCGCCGAACAAAACCTACAAAGATTATAAGAACCAGCAATCTATTTATGATTTAGGTGCAAAGGTCATGAGAAAGCTTGGTCTTGAGAAAGGCGGCAAAAGATGATCGCTATAGTAGATTATGGCTCTGGGAATATTCAGGCCATTCAAAACATATTTACTAAGTTAAAGATTGAGACTTTTTTTGCAAGTACGCCGGAAGATTTAAAAAGGGCGGACAAGATTATCTTGCCAGGTGTTGGTGCTTTTGATGAAGCGATGACACAACTAGAAAAATCCGGAATGAGAGCAGCGCTCGATCACTTTGCGATGGTTGAAAAGAAACCTGTCTTAGGGATTTGTGTTGGTTTACAAGTCATGGCGAAAAGCAGTGATGAAGGTGAATTACCTGGGCTTGGCTGGTTTGACGCGTCAGTTAAGAAGTTCGATGAGTCAAAGATAGACTTTAAGCCGAAACTGCCA
Organism: Pseudoalteromonas luteoviolacea; assembly: GCF_001696455.1. Taxonomy (GTDB): domain Bacteria; phylum Pseudomonadota; class Gammaproteobacteria; order Enterobacterales; family Alteromonadaceae; genus Pseudoalteromonas; species Pseudoalteromonas luteoviolacea_C. The sequence goes on along the minus strand of NZ_MAUJ01000006.1, from coordinate 111,025 downwards.
CATATGGGGTGGAACGAAATTGAGCCGACAGAATCACATCCGTTGTTAAATGACATAGATTGTGAAAAAGGGTTCTATTTTATCCATTCATATTACTTTGATGCGCACGACCCAAAGGACGTGCTGATCAAAGCTCACTACGGTGATGACTTTTGCTGTGCTGTGAGAAAAGACAACATATTTGGATTCCAATTCCACCCCGAGAAAAGTCACTCGAATGGTATTAACTTATTTAAGAATTTTGCTGAGTTTTCATTATGTTGAGATCAAGAGTATCCCCGTGTTTACTCGTCCATAACAAAGGGCTAGTAAAAACTGTAAAGTTTAAAGATGCTAAGTATGTTGGGGATCCAATCAATGCTGTTAAAATTTTCAACGAAAAAGAGGTTGATGAACTGATTGTGTTGGATATTGACGCAACAGTTGAAAACAAGTCACCCGATTATCAAATGATAAAGCATCTTGCCAATGAGAGTCGTATGCCTTTGTGTTATGGGGGCGGTATTAAAACGCCTCAGCAAGCACAAGAAATCATTAAACTGGGTGTTGAAAAAGTCGCTATTTCAAGTGAAGCACTAAGCAATCCATCGGTGCTTAGAGAGATGGCAGATATCATCGGTAAACAGAGTGTGGTGGTTGTTTTAGACGTCAAAAAAACGCTGTTTGGCAGTTATGAAATATATACCCATAACGGAAAGAAAAAAGTCAAAAAGAAACTTGAGCAAGTTATATCTGAACTAGAAGAAATCGGAATTGGTGAGTTAGTGATCAATTCGATTGATCAAGATGGAATGATGAAAGGCTACGATATGAAGTTGGCCGAAAAAGTGCGAGATCTAGCAAGTGTTCCGCTCACTATACTGGGCGGGGCTGGCTCTTCAGAAGATATTTTAAAGCTGATTGAAAAGTTTAAAGTGATCGGAGCTTCTGCTGGGAGCCTTTTTGTCTTTAAAGGTGTTTACAAAGCGGTGCTTATTAATTATTTGACTCAAGATGCCCTCGCTAAGATAAGAAAGATCGCGCGTTCACAATTAGGAAAGTAAGATGAAACAAATTCTACAGGATATGGCGAAAGGCGGCTCGTCAATTGTTGAGGCGCCAGCTCCAAAAGCAACTAAGAACCATGTTGTCATTAATACCACCACAACTCTAATCTCTGCGGGTACAGAGAGAATGCTTGTGGATTTCGGTAAGGCAAACTTAATAGATAAAGCCCGCTCTCAGCCTGATAAAGTTAAAATGGTGCTCGAGAAAGTTCAAACAGACGGACTCATGACCACAGTTGATGCTGTGAAATCCAAGTTGGCCCAACCGTTACCGTTGGGATACTGTAATGTGGGTGTTGTAGAGCAAGCTGGCAGTGGCGTAGATACATTTAAAGTTGGGGATCGTGTCGTTTCGAATGGACCTCATGCCGATGTGGTGCGCGTGTCTAAAAATCTTGTTGCAAAAATCCCTGAGAATGTTTCTGACGAAGAGGCTGCGTTTACGGTTGTCGCCAGTATAGGCTTACAAGGTATACGTCTTGCCAACCCTACTATGGGTGAATCATTTGTTGTTACTGGTGTTGGACTTATAGGCTTGTTAACTGTGCAAATGCTTCGAGCTCAAGGCTGTAGGGTACTGGCCATTGATTTTGATCAGGCTAAGCTAGATATGGCAAAAGAGTTCGGGGCAGAAATTTGTAATCCGGGCCGAGGTGAAGATCCTGTCGCAGCTGGTATGGCATTTAGCCGTGGTAATGGTATTGATGGCGTCATTATTACTGCATCCACCAAATCGAATGACCCAGTTACGCAAGCCGCTCGTATGAGCCGCAAACGTGGTCGTATTATTTTAGTGGGTGTAACAGGCTTAGAGCTGAGTCGTGCTGATTTTTATGAAAAAGAGCTGACTTTCCAGGTATCGTGTTCTTATGGACCTGGTCGTTATGATCCTAACTATGAAGATAAAGGAAATGACTACCCACTACCTTTTGTTAGGTGGACGGAGCAAAGAAACTTTGAAGCTATTCTAGATATGATGGCTGGTGGCCAACTTAACGTAAAGCAGCTTATCACACACCGTATTTTGTTTGAAAATGCGACAGAAGCCTATGATTTATTGACGAGTGACAAGTCTGCACTGGGCATCCTTTTACAGTATGGTTCGCCTTCAGAGTCTCGACACACGTCAAAAGTAACGCTTAATTCTGAAGTCGTATATAAGCCGGGAGAACCTGTTATAGGGTTTGTAGGGGCTGGCAACTATGCATCACGGGTATTAATCCCTGCGTTCAAAAATGCGGGTGCACAGCTCCATAGCATTTCTACTTCGGGCGGTATAAACGGTGTTATCCATGGTAATCAAGCGGGTTTCAAAGAAGCGACCACAGATACAGACGCACTGATCCAAAGTGATGAAGTTAATACGGTGGCTATCGTAACCCGTCATAATAGCCATGCGCATTTTGTGAAGCAGTCCTTAAATGCTGGAAAGAATGTCTTTGTAGAAAAACCGCTGGCGATCACTCACGAAGAACTTGAGGAAGTTAAGTCTGCTTATGAAGAAGCGTCTCAATCAGACAACCCTCCTAAGTTAATGGTTGGTTTTAATCGCCGCTTCGCGCCACAAATACAAAAAATGAAGTCATTGATTGACCCGATAAAGGGGCCTAAGTCATTCATCATGACGATGAACGCGGGCAGTATTCCTGCTGATCATTGGACTCAAGATATTGCTGTTGGTGGCGGGCGAATTATCGGGGAGGCTTGTCACTTTGTGGATTTAATGCGCTTCTTAGCTGGCAGTGAGATTGTATCTGTACAAGCGCGTAGAATGGGTGATAGTGATGCAATAGATATCACGGAAGACAAAGCCGCGATCATACTCGGGTTTGCTGATGGCTCATTTGGTACAATTCACTATTATGCTAACGGTGCAGCAAGTTTCCCTAAAGAGCGAATAGAAGTGTTTGCTGACGGTAAAGTGCTGCAGCTAGATAACTTTGTAAAGTTGAAGGGCTTCGGCTTTAAAGGATTCAAGAAAATGAACCTTTGGAAGCAAGATAAGGGTCAAAACCTTTGCTCGCAATTGTTCTTAGACTCTATCCGTGACGGCAAGAGCGCGCCAATTGATATAAATGAGATTTTTGAAGTAGCCAAGATATCTATCGATATAGCCGAGCAACTTAGACAACAATGAGCGGCCAATTAGAAAGAGTACTTAAGATATTTCACACAGTGAAATATCTTAAGTTTAAGCAGATATATTACAGAGTTTACTATCGATTTAGTAAACCAAAGTTTATCGAAAGCGGCCAGCCAAGCAGCTCTGAATGGCAGTGGTCTGGACCATTACTGAACAAGCAGAGCTTGTTCAGTAATACCGATGTTAAATTTCTTAACCAAGCGGGAACGATTAAAACGCCTGCCGATTGGAATTGCGCAAGTAAGCCTAAGTTATGGTTATATAACTTACATTATTTTGATGACTTGAGCTCACAAGATGGGGCGCAGAGATACACTCTTCATAGAGACTTTATTGAAAAGTGGATTTCAGAAAACCCACCGTGTAGTGGAAATGGTTGGGAGCCTTACCCAATTTCCTTGCGGTTGGTAAACTGGGTCAAATGGTGCAGTGTGCAGCCCCAAGTGTCTCCCAAGCACCTTCAAAGTATGCTTGAACAAGCAAATGTGCTGACGCAGCAACTGGAATATCATATCCTTGGAAATCATTTATTCGCTAATGCGAAGGCATTGACCTTTGTTGGTGCTTATTTACAAGGAGAAAACTCTGCGCAGTTGTTAGCGCAAGGGATCAAGCTACTTAATGAAGAGCTTGATGAGCAGTTTTTAGCAGATGGTGCGCACTTTGAACTCTCGCCAATGTATCATGAGATCTTGTTATGGGATTTACTTGAGCTAATCGATTTGGCGATGACGAGTAACCGCTCTGAGCTAACTGCGTGCCTGCCAAAGTGGACTGGTATCGCAAGAAAAGCATTGAATTGGCTGTCATCCATGATACATGAAGATGGCGAAGTCAGCTTTTTTAATGATGCAGCTATTGGTATCGCGATGCAACCACAACAGATATTTTCTTACGCACACAAATTAGGGCTCAATCACGATAAAATAAATCAGCAGTTAATTACCAATCAAGATAGTGGATATAGCCGTGTTTCTTACGAGCAATATGCCATTATTTTCGACCATGCCAATGTTGGGCCTGACTATTTACCAGGGCACGCACATGCTGATACGTTAAGCTTTGAATTATCAATGGGTAAACAACGTGTCTTCGTAAACTCTGGTACGTCTCTATACGGCACAAGCGCTGAGCGTGTAAGGCAACGTCAAACAGCAGCACATAACACTGTCACTGTTTTAGGGTGTGATTCTTCACAGGTTTGGTCAGGTTTTAGGGTGGCTAAACGGGCGTATGCAAAATTAGAAAAGTCCATCAGTAGCACTGATAATGTACAGTTAGTCGCCAGTCACAACGGCTATTTGCAGCAAAGTCCTAATGTCAAGCATACACGAGAATTACTGTGTTCTCCTGACAGTGTCATTGTCAGTGATATGTTATCAAAGCAGCTCCCTGCTTGTTTTCACCTGCATCTTCACCCCGATGTTGATGTCATTAAACTTTCAGAGAAAGAGCTTAAAATCACAAAAGATGATGAAGTACTTTGCTTAATTAGTAGCGCAGAGCCCATAAATATCAAAGATAGTACTTGGCACCCTGAATTTGGTAAGTCCATTGCAAATAAAAAGATTGAGATAGAGTTTGCAAGCGGCAACTTAAGAACAGAAATCAAACAAATTAAGAGGGACTCGTGAGAATACTGGTTTTATCATTTTACTTTAAACCAGACTTATGCGCTGGCTCGTTTAGAACGACAGCTTTAGTGGAACAGCTAAAGCAGCAAGCTGGGGTAGAGGTCGATGTAGTCACAACAATGCCAAATCGATATGCAAGCTTTGATGCCGGGGCTAAAGCAGAAGAGACTGATGGCAATGTCAGAATAAGACGTATATCGCTGCCGTCTCACGAAAGCGGGATGCTAGACCAAATAAAATCGTTTAAAACGTTTTATCAGCAAGCTCAAAAGCTGGTTAAGAGTGAAAACTACGATCTTGTTTTTGCTACGAGTTCTAGATTGTTCACTGCGTTTTTGGGCGCTCGCGTCGCTAAAAATAAGAAGGTACCTTTGTACTTGGATATAAGGGATATTTTTGTAGATACAATTAAAGACGTTCTATCCCCTAAAGCGGTATTGCTATTAAAGCCAGTGCTTTCAGCCTTTGAAAAATATACATTTTCCTCAGCTAAACACATTAATCTTGTTTCTAAGGGGTTTGCGGGGTATTTCAAAGCCCGATATTCAAAGGCGAATTATTCTTGGTTTACCAACGGTATTGATGGTGAATTCTTAGACCTGCCTGATGTTAAAAGGGAAGTAAATTCCCAAGAAAAGGCGAAGCGGCTCGTCTATGCGGGTAATATTGGAGAAGGACAGGGACTGCACACAATTCTTCCTGAGTTTGCGAGTTTAACGCGTGAAAATTATTACTTCAGTGTGATTGGCGATGGTGGCCGAAAGCAGCAGTTGGTTGACAGGATTTCCGATGTTAGCAACATGGAACTATTACCACCTGTTAATCGGGCAGAGCTGATAGAAGAGTACTTGAGCGCAGATATACTCTTTTTACATTTGAATGATTATCCGGCATTTGAGAAAGTACTGCCGTCTAAAATATTTGAATATGCTGCGACGGGAAAACCTATTTTAGCTGGTGTGTCTGGGTACGCAGCGGAATTTATAAAATCGGAAGTTGCAAATGCTGAAGTTTTCTATCCTGGAGATCATCAAGGCGCGCTGCAAGCTTTGAATAAACTCAAACTTGAGCATACAGATAGAAACGATTTCATCAGTAAATATACAAGAACTAACATAATGAAAGATATGAGTGACTCGATTGTCGCGTTAAGGTAATTTTTCATGGATAAAATTTTAATTACGGGATACTCAGGATTTGTTGGTAGCCACCTTTTAGGTGCTCTTGATTCGCTAGAAAATGTTAATTTACTCGGGCGTTCGGCCCCTGCAAAGTGCAATAAACATTTAAAGGCAAATATTGATGCGCAATCTGATTACTCCTCCGTACTCGATCGAGTAGATGTTGTAGTGCATATTGCCGCTCGAGTTCATGTTATGAGTGATACCGCTGCAAATCCACTTGAGGAATTTCGAGCGGTCAATACGGAAGGCACACTCAACTTAGCAAAACAAGCGGTTGCGTCTGGCGTTAAGCGCTTTATATTTGTGAGTTCGATAAAAGTAAATGGTGAAAGTACTACCGGTAAGGAGGCTTTCAGTTCTGCAGACAAGCCAAATCCGGAAGATCCGTATGGCGTGTCTAAAGCTGAAGCTGAAGAGCAGTTATTGGCACTCGGTAAAGAGACTGGATTAGAAGTTGTCATAATTCGCCCACCACTCGTTTATGGGGAAGGTGTGAAAGCTAATTTTGCATCTTTGATGAAACTAGTTGGCAAAGGGTTACCTTTACCGTTTAGAGCTATCAGCAGCAATAGAAGAAGCTTAGTGTCTGTTTATAATTTGGTTGACCTTATTAAGGTATGTATTGACCACCCAAAGGCTGTAGGACAAGTGTTTCTTGTGAGTGATGACCGGGATGTGTCCACAGCGGCTATGGTTGCAATGATGGCAAAAGTTCAAAACAAACCTAATTTATCTATTCCTATTCCTTGCTGGTGCTTTAAAATAGCTGGCAAATTGCTGTCTAAAGAGGAAGTCGTTGATAGATTGACTGGTTCTTTGCAGGTTGATATTACACATACAAAAAATACGTTAGGCTGGCGCCCTCCCTATTCTCTTGAGCATGGGTTTCAAAAGGCGTGTAAACAGTAAATCTAGGAAATAAACATGATCCGCATACTTGACTTTATCTTTGCACTTTTCGGTTTGCTATTTGCTTTGCCGTTTTTGATTATTTTATACATTATAGGGATGTTCGACACGGGCTCACCGATTTTTAAGCAAGAAAGAGTAGGCCGTAACAAAAAGCCCTTTACCCTTGTTAAATTTAGAACAATGAAGGTAGATACGGCGTCAGTTGCTAGCCACTTAGCAAGCTCTGCTTCAATCACCCCATTTGGCGGCTTTCTAAGAAAAACCAAGTTAGATGAGCTACCGCAATTGTGGAATGTGCTCAAGGGCGAGATGAGCTTAGTGGGTCCTAGGCCTGGCCTCTTTAATCAAGAAGAGTTAACAAAAGCGCGAGATGCGGCGGGGGTGTATCATGTCAGACCTGGGATTACTGGGCTGTCACAAGTCAATGAAATAGACATGTCTACGCCTGAACTGTTAGCGAAAACAGATAAACAAATGCTAGATGATCTGAATTTAGCAAATTATTTTAAGTACATTTTAATGACCGTGAGTGGCAAGGGCAGCGGAGACCGCGTGAAATAAAATATCGATCGGCTAGTTTATAAAGCCGTATTGTAAAAGAGCAACTGAATGACAGTTGACGTTTTATTGTGTATTATTTTAACAATAACTCATCGTAAATAACGATGTATATAAGTTCAAGGATTTACAATGGATAGTTGGTTCAATTCTATTTTAAGAGCCTCTCGCTCTAAAAAGCGCCTTATTACCCTCGTGATTGATACCCTCTTTATTGTAAGTGCGTTTTGGTTGGCCCTGATCGTGCGACTAGATAGCTTTCAGCCACTCTTTGAAGTAGGGAACTGGCTTTTATTATCAGTCGTATTACCTTGTAGTTTGCTAGCGTTTGTAAATCTGGGCTTGTACCGAGCTGTATTGCGTTATGTTGGAGCGCATGCCGTAGGTGCCATTGTCATCGGTACTGTGATAAGTACAACTGTTTTGGTCGTTGCATCATTTTTCACTCATGTAGGCATTCCTCGTACGATGCCTATTATCTACGCATGGCTACTTATTTTAGCTGTTGGCGGTTCGCGGATTGTTGTTCGTGCTTTGGTAGGGCGAATGGCGACGGTCAATAAGACTCCAGTTGTAATATATGGTGCAGGCTCTGCGGGCAGACAGCTGTCACCAGCTATCGGTGCTGGCGATGAATATTATGTCAGTGCATTTATTGATGATGATAAGTCAAAGCAAGGCGCTATATTACAAGGCATTCCGGTTGTCCCATTTGATAGTATTTATAACCTGATAGAAAGAAATAAAGCTAAAAAAGTATTGTTGGCTATGCCAAGTGAAAGTAGAGCACGCCGTAAAGAAATACTTGCTCAGCTAGAAAAGCTACCAGTAGAAGTACTCACGATTCCCGGTATGGTGGATGTGGTTGAAGGCAGAGCGACATTAGATGAAATTAAAGATGTCGAAATAGAAGATTTGCTAGGCCGAGATCCTGTAGCACCAAAAGAAAACCTACTGAACTCCAATATCAAAGGGAAGTCAGTCATGATAACTGGTGCGGGTGGCTCCATTGGTTCGGAGTTATGTCGTCAAATTATCAAGCAATCGCCGAAAAAACTAGTCTTGTTCGAGCTGACCGAATTTGCATTGTACTCAATAGAGAAAGAGCTTAGCGAAGTCATTCGTAATAACAACCTTGAAATTGAATTGATACCGATTATGGGCTCAGTTCAACATATAAACAGACTGGAAACTTGCATGCTTGCATTTGGTGTGCAAACGGTTTACCACGCAGCGGCTTACAAACATGTTCCTTTGGTTGAACATAATGTGGTTGAAGGCGTACGAAACAATGTATTTGGCACGTATTATTCTGCCAAAGCGGCTATTAATGCAAAGGTGGAAACTTTTGTGTTAGTGAGTACGGACAAAGCCGTTCGCCCAACTAACGTCATGGGAACGACAAAGCGTATGGCTGAATTGTGTTTGCAGGGTTTAGCTCAGGGAAAAGAACGCGGTAAACACAATACGCGCTTTTGTATGGTTAGATTCGGCAATGTACTGGGATCATCAGGTTCGGTCGTTCCTTTGTTTCGAAGACAAATTAAAGAAGGTGGGCCTATCACTTTAACTCATCCTGATATCACGCGATTTTTCATGACGATTCCTGAAGCTGCTCAGCTAGTGATTCAAGCCGGTGCTATGGGAAAAGGTGGCGACGTGTTTGTATTGGATATGGGGGAGTCGGTAAAAATTAAAGATCTGGCGACTAAAATGGTCCACTTATCTGGGCTTGAAGTCAAAAGTGAAACCAACCCACATGGTGACATTGAAATAAAATGCACTGGTTTACGCCCCGGCGAAAAGCTGTATGAAGAGCTCTTAATCGGCGATAATGTAGAAAAAACGAGCCACCTAAGGATCATGACAGCTAAGGAAGTAATGTTACCCTTAGCAGAGCTGAATGTCTTTTTAGAAGCTCTTGATATTGCCTGTCATAATTTTGAGCATGAGAAAATCCGACAACTGTTATTAGACGCACCAACAGGATTCAACCCAACTGATGGAATATGTGATTTAGTTTGGAATGCGAAAAAAGAACAAATTGACTTTGATGATAGGAATGTTGTTAGTTTTAAATGATATAAAAAATGTTAGTTGTCTAACGAAGATGTGTATTGCCCATATTAAGTTAATTTAAAAAGTACCTTATATAGCAACTCTGAGTTAGGTAACTTGCATTAGTTTTGAGCAATTCGATATCCCGGTAGTATTTTTCTCTTCACGAATTTGTATCAAGAGTCTTTAAAAACCGGGCAGGTTAGTCCTAAATTGGATTGTGTAACTTATAATAAATATAACTCTTTGGACCTTGTAATATGTCTAAATTTTTTTCTCTGTTTGCATCGAGTTTGGTCGTTGTATCTGCACCGAGCTTTTCCTCTGAAAACCTGAATACTTTCCGAACATTTACTGGATTCACCGGGCTTATTAATACAACAAACGCAGAAGTATTAGAAGTTGGAGAGTGGGATGTAGGTTACAACAATATGCTTGATTTTCGGGGGAATGAGTATGTTGACGGTCATAATATTGCGCTTTCAGCAGGTCTCTTTGAAGGGCTTGAAGTGAGCGGCTTTATCGCTGCTAGCAGTATTCATGACAGCTTGTTTGACCCTAATGTTCAAGCTGAAGGTGACCAAATTCGAGATCTTTCCTTTAATGCCAAGTACCGTATTCCGTTAATACCTAAAGATTGGTTTAGTTTGAGTATTGGAAGCAAAGATATTGGTGGTGCCGAAAACCAATATAAAACACATTTTGCAGTGGCTTCAAAAGAATGGGATGACTTTCGCTTTTCTTTTGGTATAGCTAGTAGCGATCATACAACTGGTATGTTAGACGGTACCTTTGGTGGTATTGAATGGATGCCATTGGATTGGTTTGCATTGCAAGTAGAATACGATGCTGAGGCTGTAAATGCTGGGGCTCGAGTGACGGTGCCAAAAGAGTGGCTGTTTGATTTAGGTGAGCTTACACTAACAAGCCGCTTCTATAGTGGAACCGATTTCTCAGAAAAAGATGTTTATTGGGGCTTCAACTTTAAAGCACCATTCTCAGCGCAATACCAGCTTCGTAAAAAAACTGTAGAAGCAGCTCCAGCGCCTATCAAAGTAACAAATACAGTAGTGCCAACTCAAACTCGTTCCAGAATCTCTGAACAGGCCATTGCTCGAGAGAACGATACGAATTTACAGAAGGGTAAACAAACAACACCAAAAGCAGATATGAATAAGCTGGCACGGAAACTGAGAAATGTGCTTATCGCCGATGGTTTCGAGTCTGTAAGGGTAGGGTTTAATAGGAAGCCTGTTGTTATCGTCTCATTCGAGAATTCTGTATTCAATCGCAATGAAATTGATGCATTGGGTTTAGTAGCCGGGCGTATTACAGAGCTGTTTTCTCATACAAATGCTGATTTTGTTCTTCAATTGAAGAATCATGGTTTGCCAATGTTATCACTTTCTGGCGATGTTGGAAGCTACCAACGCTTTATCGACAATGGGGAAAGCCCACAAGTCAACGCTAGGTTAGGTGCAATGCGAAGTATTGGTGGTATCACTTGGGTTGGGTTAGAGAGTGCCAATAGCCCGTATTTCAAACCAAGAGTAACTATAAGCCCTGAATTGAGCTCTACCCATGCAACTGAGTTGGGTGTACTTGATTATTCCCTAGCGTTAAGAGCGGACGTCACCGTACCTGTTTGGAAAGGAGCGGGTTTTAATGTTTCTGCGCAAACTGTGGTATCGGAAAGTGACGACTTTGAAAATACGGGACCATTTAACGATCGTTCGGTGGACAATGGGGTAAGCAACGCCTTTTTCTACCAGACATATCAGTTACCTTTTGGTATTTACAATCAAACTAGAATAGGCTTCTTTAAAGAGTTCTATAAGTATACTGGTATTATCAATGAGACTGCCTGGGTTAGTCCAGAAGGTAACCACAAAGTAACTAATACCTACGGCTTTTTTGATTATAAAGATTATAACTCGGATCGAGATTATCACACGGTTGAGTATCAATATAACTGGGTTGACCAAGACATTACTTTTCATGTAACAGGTGGTAAGTTTTGGCGAAAAGACAAAGGTTTTAAGGTAGAAACTCGCTTCTGGTTTGGCGATAGTTACGTGTCCTTGTATGGTGAAGATACAAATGCACAAGTCGCTGGTATAGCTCTGAGTATCCCTTTATCTAAGCGCAAAAGTATGAATGTGACTAAGTTTGGCCAGATCAAAGGTAATCACGCATGGCGGCACCAAGTGGGTACGCGCGTAGGGGACGATAGTAACTTCCTTGTATATCAACAAGCTTATACACCGAAAACTGATATCAGCCTTAACAGAACATTCTTTAATCAGGGACGTAGCTCTGTTGGCTATATTTATTCTAACTTGCCTAGACTAAGAGAGGCATACCTAGCTTATAAGTAGGTTAGGTCTAGTTCAGCTGATACTGTGCAACTGCATGTGTGTCAGCTGACTCATTCAACTGTAAAGGCCATTCTTTAGCTTGTGTGCTTTTTAAATTGTCTTGACTTGTTCAAGTGAGTTATACAATCTCTTTGACTTAGAGTTAATAAATTAGCAGCAGCATTCAAAGTAAGCATCAGCTCTTTTCCCGTCAATACTCACAGTGGTTACCAAACTGCATTTATTTCCTTCTCTGTGTGCAAAATACTGATGCTTAGTATCTAGTTGAGTTTGTACTACGAGACTCCTAAAGCGTGGTAGATCATTTGTGTTGCTGAATAAGATATTTGATTCTTTACTAAATGAGTAAAAGCTAAAACGGCATATTAATAAATAATGTGGTAGGTGTACATTGCTCTATGTATTGTTTGATGCTGTGTAAAGTTGCGTGTTAAAGATTGTTACCGCTAGGCTATTACTTATCCACCTATCTTGATAGTGTTAATATTTATCGAGCTAAAGCAGCTTACAAAAGCACATCATCAGTATTCAGCATATAGAATATCTTTTCGAGGTTATCATTATTTTTCGAGTTAGATTTTTGTAATGAGAGCTTTAAGGAGGTATCAGTTATTGCGCTTTGATTATTAGGTGATAACTCTATGACTCGGGTAAGAGTTTTATCAACTTGTACAGAGAAGCTCGATCCACATTATGCGATTCATTATTGACATATATACGTGCGTTTAAACTAGAGTTAAATGGGTGTAGGGGTGAATCACTGAATCACAGTTTGAAAGGCTGCCCATTACTGCCAAAGTAACAGTAGAGATTATGTGAGAGCCATTTATGGGGAGCTTAGAAAGAAAAAAGCTGCGATAACAATCACAGCTTTATGTTCAGTTTACTTAAAAATATTAGCTACCAGAGCCTGACACTTCAGAGAACTGACAGTTGCTACGCCCGACGTTGAACGATACCGCTTCACCGTCAGCAGCTACAAAGTTTGGAACTGTAAGTGAAGCATCACCTACATCTACACCTACAGGAATTACTGATACTTCATAAGTTGCACCAGACTCTAGACCTGTTAGCGCGTATGTACCGTTTGCGCTTTCAGCCGCGATTAGAGGTGCTTTACCCGCTTGGTTGTAACGTACAAGTGCACCAGTAAAATCAAGCTCTGTAGTTGCTTGGTCTGTGTTGCTACACGTGTATGTTAGGCTGAAGTCTTGGTTCACGTATGTCACAGGAGCAGTAACAGGTACTGTTACGCCACCACATAGGTTAACGTTATTTGCGCTACCCCATACGTTGCCGTTTGCATCAACAACATTAACGTTAACTAGAGAGTTTACCGTTACACCGTTTTTAGCAGCTTGACCCTCAGCGAATAGAGTACCAGTACTGCTGTTTACAATTTCGTTCAGCGCTAGGCGGTTCGAGCGAATCTGCATAAATAAGCCAGCAGCAGGAACGCTTACGTTTGTACCAGATAGAGTGAAAGAAACCGCATCTGTACAAGCCGCCACTCTTTCAACAGGCACAAAGCTTGAGAAATGGTTAGTTTGGAAGCTTGTAGGGAACTTATTGTCTACTTTAGCACCAACAGTTGCCACTGTGTCGTTATTTGTGCTGTCTTGTAGTTTGGTCCATTGTGCTTTTGTTTCGTCGAATGTATACACATCAAACGTATTACCAGCAACAAGCTCGTTACCATCTACAGTTCTATATGTATCTGCGATGTCAGTAGTGACCGTTATTGCTTCTGACAACTGCTTAACTGTTGTTGTTGTATCGCCTTGTGTGGCTGTGATATTAACAGTCACAACCGCAGCAGGTACAAGTACTTCTGCTGCACTACCGCTGTTTAAACCACCAGGAATAATACTTGCTGCACTTGCTTCACCGTCAGCCGCTTCAAGATCTGCTGTAACAACTTCAATGTTTACGCTACCAGCAACGGCTTCGCCAGCTGCGTTTTGTAATTCAACAGTTGCAGGGATTGAAACTGTTGCGCCAACGCCAGCTGCGTCTGTATCAACAATGATATCTGCGTCTAGTTTACCCTCAGTAGTAGCTAGGTTAGATTCAGTTTTCGTTGCCGCTTTATCAGCACTAACTAGGTTCACAGAGACGTTTGTAGCACCTTCATTAGCTAGGCTTACAACGCTTGCATTGGCAAGGTAGTTTGCAGCTGAAATTGAAAGTGTGATTGATTCAAGGTTTGCATCTTCTTTGAGCTTGAATGCAAAACTACCGTCAGCTGACGTTAAAGTAGTGATTGCCTCACCACTAAGGTCAGTAACATTTGCTGATGCTTCACCTGCTTCGAAAAATGTAATTGTAGCATTATCCACAGCGTCGCCTGATAAGCTGTCAGTTACAGTTACAGAGACGTATGAAGAAAGTGCTGCAGGAGTGTCAGGAGTTGGAACTTTTACTGTACCCGGATCCGGATCTGGCGGAGTTACAGTAACATCGTTGTCATTATCGCTGAAACAGCCAGCTAAACTTACTGTTAAACCCAATGCTAGGGCAAGTTTAGTTAGCTTGAAATTTTTATTTCCCATGATTTTTACCTTTTCCTTTAAATACAAGTAAACTGAGAGTTTTTAACTAATCAATTGCAGATGTAAGACAGCCTTGCCCTGCATGCAAATTAGTGTTTAGAGGATAAGCGTACATTAAATGTTCGTCAAGTGAACTGTTCTAACTTTATCCAAAAATTCACTTTTAATAATAACACATTGATCTCAAATTGGGATCTGAACTTCAAAATGTTAAAAAAACAATAATATTGATGTCATTAAATTTGTGAAAAGCTCTCTACAAATTCGTTTAAAAGCCCCAAGTTTATGGGCTTTAAGCCAGAGTTAGTTCTTTCTATCAACCCTTTTTCAACAAGTTCACTCACGACTCGTCTATATGCTCTTTCCGTAGTTGCAAACCTCTCTGCTTCGGCACTCACTGTGGAGTATGCGCGTAGCAAAGTAGGGTGGTTATTTTCGGCTCTTAAAAGGCAGTCTTTGGCGATGTTATAACTAAGGGGCAAAAGCAGCTTATCGAGGTTTATTTTTTGGTTCTCAGTAAATTTTGCTGCGATTGTTTGAGCAGTATATAAGCTCAACTCAGGTTGCTCTAGCAACAACTGCCTCCAGTGTTTGAGCTCTATTAAATTGTATTGAACGTCGCTGAGACAACTGACCGTATAAATACATGGCTGATTATTGAGCGCTTCTATTTCACCTATCAATGTATTATTGCAATCTAACTGACCAAGTAGCAAACGTCTTCCGTTACCAACATCGTAGCTAAATGAAACAGTGCCGCTTCTAACTAGGATGAGCTTACTCAGAGGTTCATCCTGATGAATCAAAATTTCTTTTTTGCGATGTTGAAAGCTGTTGCCAGCAAAACTTAATAGTTGCTCTACCAAAGTGGTTGAAAAATGATATTGGAACATCTGGTTGGCTCTCGGACAATTGTCCTATTTATTAAATTATTATAAAGATAGCATGAACAACGTTATTCAAGTGCTATGCGCGTTACTTCTTTGTGAGTTTTAGTCGCATTGGTTCCTTAACGCGATAAGTACCTTATCAAGCGCAACTCTGTGAACTAAAATTTTACGCAATCGATAAGTCGACTGCCGTACTTTTTCAATTTACAGCTGTGTGCAAAAATGCACGGTGGACCTTATAAAGGTTCAATTATATTGGCTTATTGTAGTCGCTATTTTAATGCTAACCCAACTAAGAGGAGAGAACAAATGACTTGGGAGTATTTAGGTTATCTGGCATCTGTATTCTTAGTGGTTTCACTCATGATGACCAATGTAACAAAGTTACGTTGGTTCAATTTGGCCGGATGTATTTGTTTTACCATTTATGGTGCAATGATCAGTGCTTGGCCAGTTGTATTGACCAATGGGCTACTCGCATTGGTCAATATATATCACTTGATCAAACTACTTAAATCAAAAGATTAATGGCGCAGATATCTGCGCTCTCCAGCTATCCATGTTTGCTGCACCTGTGTTGTTAACAGTGAGTTTAAATCGGAGTTGAAGTAGTCGTTGTCTATTAAGATAAAATCAGCCCATTTACCGTGCTCTAGGCTACCCAATTTAAACTCTTGAAATGCAGCGTGGGCAGCGTCGAGCGTAAAAGCTTGCAGCGCTTGTTGTTTTGATAAGCGCTCTGCCGGTCGCCAGCCGCCTTCAGGGTGAGCTGTTTTGTCCATACGCGTAATTGCAGCGTAAAGCCCATCAAAAGGGTTTGCAAGCTCTACTGGGAAATCAGAGCCTGCGGCGACTTTGGTTCCTTGCTTGAGAAAAGACTGCCAAGCGTAAGCACCTTGAAGTTGCGATTGATTGAGGCGCTTCTCTGCCATATGCATATCAGAAGTGGCGTGAACAGGTTGCATTGAAGGGATTATTTTCAATTCTTTGAATCTGGGGATATCGGCCAGATCAACCAATTGGGCATGCTCTATTCTATTTCTAAGTAGCTTCCCTCCCTTTAATTTAAAAACATTTTGGTAGCTATCTAAAACAATGCGGTTAGCACGGTCACCGATTGCGTGTGTATGTGCACTAAAGCCATATGCGACACTTTTTGCTATCAGAGACTCAAGATTGGGCTGATTTTCCAGCATGAGGCCACGATAACCTGGTCTATCTTTGTACTCGGTTAAAAGGGCTGCACCGCGGCTGCCAAGAGCGCCATCGGCATATATTTTGACACTGCGAATGGAGAGGTAGTCAGATTGTTCTTTATATATGCCAGCTTTTAACATGGTGTCTAACAGGGGGTCTGAGGCGCTAAGCATGGCATAAATACGCAACGGAAGGGTTTGTGCTTTAGCTCTCTGCCGATATAGTTGCCATGTTGCATAATCAATCCCCGCATCGTGAACGGATGTTATCCCAAGGCTTAGCAAGTGTTGAGCTGCAGCATCCAACGCATTACTTATTTGTGTGTGCGAAGGACTCGGTATGTGTTTCGTGACCAGTAGTTCCGCTTTATCAATGAAAATTCCGCTGGGCTCACCATTTTTGAGCCTGAGTATTTCTCCGCCTGGCGGTGAGGTTGCTGTACTTTGAATCCCTGTGAGCTCCATAGCTTTTGAGTTTACCCAAATTGCGTGACCATCTACTCGGGTTAACACAACCGGACGGTCTGATACATATTTGTCTAAATCGGATGCGGCAGGAAAGCGACTAGGTGTCCACTTTGATTGGTCCCACCCTCGACCAAGTATCCAGCCGGTTGGGTTCGCTTTGGCATAATCTGTGAGGCGTTTGCCAACCTGTTCTACAGAAATACTGTTTCTCAGATCTAATTGAGATAAGTTTTTGCCTAAACCAATAATGTGGCCGTGAGCATCAATTAACCCAGGCAGCATAGTTAATCCTTTTCCATCAATAGGCTTAGTTTGTGGGTATTGCTTAAGCGTGTTTTCGTCTCCAGTTTTTACGACTTTACCATCTTTTATTACTAAGGTTGAAAAGTGCTTTATTTCACCTGTGCGGGTTGGCGTGTAGCCGTTTACATTGTGTATAACCGTAAATTGGGCATAACAAAGCTGGCTGGCTGATAGGAGCCATAGGAAGAGTAACTGTTTCACACTGGGCCTTATTTTTAATTGTTATAGAATGACTTATAGATACATTATTTGGTTTTAATAGCAAGTGTTGAATTTGTTATTTGGCAATAAGTCAGTATTGAATAGCGCTGCAAAAAACGATGAAGAATTTGAACGAGGATTGTCTATTCTTCATCTTTATCGGCTTTAATAGCTATTTTTATCGCTATAATTACAACCGCAAACATTAAGAATGGTAAGGCCGCTAAGCTGTATTCCGCCCAGTGGTTATCTTGATAGTTTGGTTGCAAAATAAAATGTCCACCAATACACATTGCAATACTGACAAGCAGTAAAGGCAACATCATTAATTCCTTTTTATAATTTGGCTTTTTCATATACCTACCTCCAAGTTCAAGTATGGCATGCAAGATGGATCAGCAGCTTGACATTGATCACGAATATTCAGTGCTTAGATTTTAGCATGTTGACAGTGAGAGCCACACGGGTTGGCGAACTTTTCATGAATAAATCTATATCAGCTTGTTTGGAAAGTATTCAATTGGTACGGGCCGTGATATAAAAACAGTCACGATTTAAATGAAGGTGTTTTTTATGGCTAAACGTAAAGTCATAGTAGTAAAACTGGGCACCAGTGTATTGACGGCGGGTAGTTTATATCTCAACAAACCTAGATTAGTTGATTTAGCGCGTCAGTGCGTGGAGCTAAAAAGTGCTGGATGGCATGTGGTGATAGTTTCCAGTGGGGCTGTGGCAGCGGGGCGTTCTGCACTGGATAAAGAAGTCGGTAACTCGATTGCCGAAAAGCAAATGTTGGCGGCCATTGGTCAAGGGCAGTTAATTCATCTCTGGCAAAGTTTATTTTCGTTGTTTGATGTTCCAGTCGCACAACTCTTATTAACGCGCGCAGATGTTGAAGATCGGAGTCGTTATCTCAATGCGCGAGACACGCTTGATCAGCTCTTGGCCCACGATGTTGTTCCGATTGTGAATGAAAATGACGCCGTTGCCACTTCCGAGATCAAAGTAGGTGATAACGACAATCTGTCGGCTTTGGTGGCAATTTTAGCGAATGCTGATCGATTATTATTATTGACGGATCAAGCAGGCCTGTTTACCGCAGATCCAAGAAATAATCCCGAAGCACGGCTCATCGAACGGGTTGCAGAAATAGATGAACAGATCATTGCGCTAGCTGGTGGATCCGGTACATCTTTGGGAACTGGTGGCATGGCGACGAAATTACAGGCTGCACAAATCGCCCAGCGTGCAGGTATTGAAACGATAATTGCAAAAGGTGAAGAGCCAAATGTGATTATTAACATTCAAAATGACCTGACCAAAAGCACTAAAGTAATTCGATTTGATGCGCCTTTGGATGGACGCAAAAAATGGCTTCTATCGGGGCCTCGTTGCAGCGGCGCTATCATATGCGATCCCGGAGCGGTAAACGCGGTTGTAAAAAATGGCGCTAGTCTGCTCGCGAAGGGAGTAACCGATGTCTGTGGGCAATTTTGCCGTGGTGACTTAATTGAGCTTAAAGACTTAAATGGCAAGGTTGTTGCAAAAGGGCTAATTGCTTTTGATCACAAAGAGATGCAAAGCATTAAAGGGCTACATAGTGCGCAAATCAATGATGCATTAGGGTATCGAGGTGCCAACGTTGTTATGCACAGAGACGACTTAGTATTACTAGAGTACATTGCAACCTAGTTAAGAGGGGCTAAGCTTTACAGTGTAAGTTTACTGGGAGGCCTAAGTGTGGACATATCGCCATGCGGACATGAGTTCTCAATTAGTTTGCAGCAAATGCGCAGTGAAAATGATCTTTATAAACGCATTGCCTATGTTTTACGTGAATTGCTGCCAGATATACCCATCGCGATGTATTTGGCACCCAGTTTATCTGAAAAAGAATCGCTGAAGTTGCTTACGCTCTCATCGGTTTCTAATCCTCCAGATTTGAAGTATCTGATTGCTAGGGCTGAGACGTTAAAACACCAGCAGATCCTGCACGGTGATAATCACTACTGTATTGTACTGAGAAAAAATAAAACCATTATGGGGCTGCTGTGGATTGGTGAGAAGATCCCCATGTCCCGCTGTTATTTAATTGGGCACTTGATCAATGTTTTCTACCATCAATTGAATACGCTTGCGTTGAGTCGCATCGATCCGCTAACTCAGCTTTTAAATCGACAGACATTTGATGATAAAGTCATAGAAATAACCACAGGCGAAGGGTTTATTGCTGAGCGTGAGCAGCAAGGGATCAGGCATTGGTATTTAGCGCTCTTTGATATTGATCATTTTAAAATCGTTAATGACAATTTTGGCCACGTAATTGGCGATGAAGTCCTTCTTTTGGTCGCACAAAAATTGAAAGAAAATTTTCGCGCGGAAGATTTTGTTTTTCGTTACGGGGGAGAGGAGTTTGCCGTTTTGTTTCAAAGTCATGATGGTGATGAAGCGAATCGCCTGCTTAATCGGGTACGCAGCGTAGTGGCTGAGTTTAACTTTCCTCAAGTGAATCACTTGACCATTAGCATTGGATTTACTCTATTAGATGATATTTGCCAAGTGTCTGAATTAGTGCATGAAGCTGATCTTGCGCTTTATCATGCCAAAAAGCATGGACGCAATCGTGTTGTCGATTTTGAGGAATTGGGCATTGCTGGGCAAGCAAAAGCCGAGACAGATATCGAGTTATTCTAAGTCCATTAAATATGTTTCAGTAGACGGATAGAAATCAATTCTTAAGCGTATCTTTTGTGCGTATGTTACTCAGTTTGTGGTATCCTAGCGCCAATTTTGACTGGGAGAATACTGATGAAATTAATCCGATGGTTGCTTGGTCGACTTATCCTACTTTTTGATTTTATTTTTACCCCGCGCAGTAAAAAGCGCACAGCTGAAGCACAACTGCAGCTAGATGCATTGACTCAAAACCTTAAACTTTATCAATTTAAGGCGTGTCCATTTTGTGTAAAAGTCAGACGTGCGGCAAAGCGTGAAGGTTTAAAGTTAGAGACGCGCGATGCAAAAGACAATCAAACGCATCGTCAAGAACTAATGGAACAAGGTGGCAAAGTTAAAGTGCCGTGCTTGAGAATCGAGGAACAGGGCAAAGTAACTTGGTTATATGAATCAAGCGATATTGTTAATTACCTACAGCGCTTAGAGCAGTCTGCTTAGTAAGCGCATATTAATGCTAGCGGTTTGTCACTAAGCAAGCCTGTGCTAGCATTGAAGCTAAAATATTCTAGAGAAATTTAAGAGAAAAAACATGACGATCCGTACACGTGTTGCACCGTCACCAACGGGTGATCCGCATTTAGGTACCGCATATATTGCATTGTTTAACTACTGCTTCGCTAAGCAACAAGGTGGCGAATTTGTATTGCGTATTGAAGACACTGATCAGGTGAGAAGTACGGCTGAATCTGAGCAAGCAATTATGGATAGCTTGCGTTGGTTAGGCCTTAACTGGGATCATGGTCCTGATGTGGGTGGAGAGTTTGGCCCTTATCGTCAGTCTGAGCGCACAGAGCTCTATCAAAAGTTTGCGCACCAATTAGTAGAGCAGGGTAAAGCTTTTTATTGTTTCGCGACAGCAGAAGAGCTTGATCAAATGCGCGAAGAGCAAATGGCCGAGGGCTTACGCCCGAAGTACGATGGTCGCGGACTTCGTTTGACTCCTGAAGAGGTGCAGGCAAATCTGGACGCAGGCAAGCCATATGTGATCCGTATGATGATCCCTGAGGAAGGCACGTTCAAATTTAACGACTATTTACGTGGCGAAATTGAAATTCCTTGGGAAAATGTCGACATGCAAGTGCTGTTGAAAGCAGATGGTTTCCCGACTTACTTTATGGCGAACGTTGTCGATGATCACCACATGCAGATCAGTCATATCTTCCGTGGTGAAGAGTGGATTAACTCTGCACCTAAACTCCTGAAGCTTTATGAAGATCTTGGATGGGAAGCCCCTGTATTAGGCCACTTACCGCTACTTCGTAACCCTGACAAGTCTAAACTATCAAAGCGTAAAAATCCGACCTCGATTAATTACTACAAAGAAATGGGCTTCTTACCTGAAGCGGTATTGAACTACTTAGGTCGTATGGGTTGGTCAATGCCGGATGAACGTGAAAAGTTCACGCTAGCTGAGATGATCGAACACTTTGACATGAAGCGTGTTTCGCTTGGTGGTCCAGTATTTGATGTTGATAAGTTGAGTTGGTTGAACGGTCTGTGGATCCGTGAAAACTTATCTGATGAAGAATTGATCCAGCGCTTTGTAGACTGGAAGTTTAATGCACAAACGCTTTCGCGTGTTTTACCTGAAGCGAAAACACGTATTAATACGCTTTCTGACTTAGTCGATCTAGCGGGTCACTTTGTTGGTGGTATTCCAAGCTATGATCCTGCTCTATTAACTGCGGGCAAAGCGGATGATGCAGTTATTACTCAGGCATTACAGTTCTTTATCTGGGAACTGGAAAAACTGCGCAGCTGGAATAAATCTGAAATCTTTGCCATCGCTAAAAGTGTAGCGACATTCCATGAGTTAAAGATTAAAGAGTTCTTGGAGCCAATCTTTGTTGCTATCACGGGTAAAACGTCTTCAACATCGGTTGTTGATGCGATGGAAGTACTCGGTTCTGACCTTTCAAGGGCGCGTTTGAGAGTGGCACTTAACCATGTTGGTGTCTCTAAAAAACAAGCGAAGAAATTAGAAAAAGCGTATCGCGAATACCCAACTATTGGGTAATCAGAGCGGTGCAATCCATGGCGGGTATTCACCCGCCATGATTTTCTTGAAGCTGTAAAAACTCATCAAGTAGCGTCTTTAGCTGCATCAATTTATCCACGGACATGTCTGTTTGGCCTAACATCTCCATTGGAATACAGGCACATTCACTTTCAAGCGCTTTTCCTTTGTCTGTTAGAAAGATATAACACTGCCTTTCGTCATCCTTAGCACGCCTGCGGCTCACTAGCCCATTTTGTTCTAAGCGCTTTAAAAGAGGGGTGAGAGTGTTACTTTTTAACTGAGACTGATGACCAATGTCTTTTACCATAAGTCCATCCGTCTGCCATAAAATTAACAGCACAATATATTGTGGATAGGTTAAGTCATGGCGTTTGAGAAGAGGTTGATACAAACGTGTAACTTGCCTTGACGCAGCGTATAAGCTAAAGCACAACTGCTTATCCAAGTTTAAGTCAGGGAACTTTGCGCTCATTATTGTGCCTGTAATGCTTTTAAAATGTCGGCTTTGATCTTTTCAGGTTTGGTGGTAGGTGCGTAACGATGTAAAGGCTGTCCAACTTTGCCGATCAAAAACTTAGTAAAATTCCACTTAATATTATTGGTTAACAACCCAGGTAACGCCGATTTTAGATATTTATAAATTGGATGAGCTTGCTGGCCATTAACATCAATTTTTTCCATCATAGTAAAGTCCACACCATAATTTATCAAACACCCCTGTTGGATTTCACTGGCACTGCCAGGTTCTTGTTGACCAAACTGATTACAGGGAAAGCCAATAATCTCCAGACCCTGATCACCTAACTCTTTATGCAATTGTTGTAGGCCCTCATATTGCGGCGTTAAGCCACATTTACTGGCTGTGTTGACAATTAGAACGACTTTGCCTTTTAAGCTGGCAAAGTCGTACGGTGCGCCTTGTAGCGTGTTAGCTGTAAACTCATAGAACATTTTTCTAATCTCTCTAGATTTAATCGTGTGCGATTTAAATGGTAAGTGATCTTACCAGTTAGCGCAAGCGCCCTTTATTGAAACTGTGCCATCAAGAATTCTATAAGTAATCTCACTCGTAAGGGAATCAGATCTTTACGCGGGTATATTAGCCAAGAAGCGTTGTCATCTACTTGATACTCAGGCAGTAAAGCAACCAACTCTCCAGCACTGACATACTCGGCTGCAATGTCCTCAGCAAGATGCGCGATACCTAAACCTGCTTTGCAGGCGTGGATGATTGCCTGAGGGTTGTTACTGCGCCACTGACTGTTTACTTTAACTTCTTCGATGCTGTTATTTAAATTAAACCGCCAACGGTTAGAAAGTGCAATTAAGCATTTGTGGTGCTGTAAATCTAGTGGGGTAGCTAATGGGGGCGCTGAACGCAGATATTCTGGGCTGGCAAGTAGCATCATGTTGCGAGTGCTAAGCTTTCTCGCGATAAGCCTCGAATCCTGCAGCCTACCAAAGCGGATAGCCAAATCAAAACCATCCTCAATCAAATCTACATTTCTTGCATTAAAGTCAATGTGAATACTCACTTCTGGATAGCGCTTACAAAACTGAGCTATCGCAGGCGCTACGCGGTTTGCCATAAAATCTCCAGCCCCAGTAATACGGATCGGCCCTTTTGGTGTGTGCTGAACGCCTTGCAGCTCGTTGTTGGCGTCCATTAATTCCTGTTGGATTACTTTCAATTTGTTGGCGTATGCAACCCCTTCATCGGTCAGGTTAATACTACGGGTTGTACGCTGTAGTAATACTGTTCCCAGCCTTTCTTCTAATTGCTGTATTTGTCTACTCACATGGGAGGTGGATACATCAAGAGCTTGTGCCGCTTTGCTAAAGCTACCTTGCTCTACAACCGCGAGAAAAATGTCCAGACCTTGCCACATATCGCTATCTCAATTGCAAATATAATGGCTTATTTTAATTCATTGTTGCATGTGTGCAAAAGTGATTTGCGATCTGATTAATGATCTAAGTGGGTTATCTCTTTACACTGAGCGCAAAGAAAATAAGTCGTCATAGCAGGGGCAATTATGCTGAACTTTAATTTTTATAATCCAACCGAAATTTTTTTCGGTGAGAATCAAATCGCTGAAATCACCAAAGCGATACCAAAAGAGGCAAAAGTACTGGTTGTTTATGGTGGAGGAAGTATAAAAAAGAACGGTATTTACGAACAGGTGAGTGAAGCACTTAGTGAGTTTAGCTGGGGAGAGTTTGCGGGCATTGAACCCAATCCAACCTATCAAACTTGCATGCAAGCTGTTTCAACAATCAAACAAGAAGATTACAACTACATCTTAGCCGTGGGAGGCGGATCTGTTATTGATGGCAGTAAATTTATTGCTGCAGCCGCCAACTTTGTGGGCGAACCATGGGACATTTTAAGTGCAGATACTGAGGTTACCTCTGCGCTGCCAATTGGTGTCGTACTCACATTACCGGCGACAGGCTCGGAATCGAATAGCTTTAGTGTCGTGTCTAACAGTGAAACTCAAGACAAACTGCCTTTTGCCTCTATTCATGTTCAGCCTAAGTTCGCAGTGCTTGACCCGCAAGTGATGAAAACATTGCCGCAACGCCAGCTAACGAATGGTGTGGTTGATGCATTCGTGCACACTATGGAGCAATATTTAACTTACTCTGTAGATGCAAAAGTGCAGGATCGTTTTGCCGAAGGCCTATTAATCACGTTAATGGAAGAAGGGCCAAAGTTAGTGTCTGAGGAAGTGGATTATAAAGTCCGTGCCAATGTGATGTGGTCAGCGACGATGGCATTAAATGGGTTAATAGGTGCTGGTGTACCACAAGACTGGGCAACGCACATGATTGGCCATGAAATCACGGCTGTGTATGGTCTGGACCATGCACAAACCTTAGCCATTATTCTGCCAAGAATGATGGCAGAGCAAAAAGAAGCAAAGCGTGACAAGTTACTGCAATATGCCGAGCGAGTGCTTGGCTTAGATATCACGGATGAAGACAGCGCAATGACATCGGCGATTGAGTTAACAGAGCAATTTTTCCATTCTGTACAAATGAAGACGCGGTTGAGCGATTACGGTATTGGTGAAGAAGCGGTAGATAAAATAACCGAGCAGCTAGAAAGGCATGATATGACGGCGCTGGGAGAGCAGCAAGCAGTCACGCTGGATAAAAGCAGAGAAATCATTCGCGCAAGCTTATAGTGATTGAAAATAAGGTACGGTATAGCTGCACCGTACCTTGACACCGCCCGATAATAGCGGACCTTTGTAGATATTCTTTCGATATTTGCCTTACCTCAATAAAATCGCTTCAATTTTGATAAAAGCATCGTCTTTGTGACGCTGCTCAGGTAACCTTTGGGGAAAATATACTGTCATTTGGGGCGATTATGACAAAGGTTTGGGATGGGTTTATACGTGGTTTTCACTGGCTGCTTGTCGTGGGAATTGCCGTTTTGTACTTTTCTGGTGAGGAAGGATGGTTAGACCTACATTTTGTAGTGGGGTATTTGCTTTTAGCACTCATGATTACACGTATAATTTGGGGTATCATTGGCAGTGATACGGCCAAATTGAGCAGTTTATTTCATCGTCCGAAGTATATTCTTGCCGCTTTAAAGTCTAAATCTCAACATGTGGGGCACAATCCTGCAGGTAGTATCATGGTGCTCATTTTCTTTCTCTTGATTTTTATCCAGCTTATTTCTGGCTTAATGACGACGGATGACATACTTATGGAAGGTCCTCTGGTGGCTTACATAAGCTATGAATTAGCTGAGTTTGCCGGTGACATTCACCATCTCAATATTGATATTTTATTGATTGCAATTGCCATTCATATTATCGCCATTGTGATGTACCGGATTAAAGGGATTAACTTGGTCAAACCATTAGTGACTGGGAAAAGTAATATTGAGTCTACTGCACCTAAAATGCGAAAAGGCTGGGTTGCTTATGTTATTTTCTTACTCATAGCCGCTGTGGTTTTGTATGTTTGGGGTCAAGAGCCGCTAAATGCACTGTTTTAATTTTTTAGTATGCTTCGTCTACAGGTATATTACTTTTGTGAATTATTCAGCCAACTGATACTGTTGCACAACTGAAAAAGTCTTTTTAAACCAAAAGTTACATTACCAAAGCACAGATATGACCTCTCTGTGCTTTATTTCTGCTAATATAGCGCGATTTTCATGCAAGAAAGAAGTTAACTATGCTTACACCCTACTATCAAGAAGAAACCAATAAACTTGTGATCAGCCGTGAACAAGGCAGTCAATTCGCAAAGCAAGTTGCAGATGACTTTAACCCTTTACACGACATTGACGCGAAGAAGTTTTGTGTCCCTGGAGATTTGCTGTTTTCTTTAGTATTAGATAAATACGGTGTAAGTGAAGACATGCATTTTACTTTTTCGGGTATGGTGGATGAGACATCTCGGCTTGAGTTTCCACAAGCAAGTGATGCTTTTGATATCGTCTCTAACGAAAAAGTCATGCTCTCTGTCAAGCGCTCTGGAGAAAGCAGACAGTGCCCTGAACTTGTTGAAAGCCTTATCAAAAATTATGTGGCATTTTCAGGCAAGGCATTTCCACATGTAATTATCCCGCTTATGGGCCAACAGGAAGTTATGATTAACCCTGCTCGTCCTATGGTGATCTATGAGTCCATGTCGATTCACCTAGATACACTGGATGTGTCTGAAGTATCTCTTGAAGCTGCAGAGCCTGACTTTAGTTTTGAGGGTAAGCGCGGAAAAATTATCTTACGCTTTGAATTATTAAGTGAGGGTAAAAAGGTTGGCTTTGGTGAAAAGCACATGCTGGTATCGGGTATTAAGGAATACTGTCAGCAGGCAATCGACGATTTGATTGCCTACTACAATGAACGTAAAGAAACGCTAAAATAAGCCGTATACTTATCTTGGTGTAGACAAAAAGCAAGCTAAGAGCTTGCTTTTTGTTTGTCTTCAAAACAGCATTGATAAATAAGATCTGTGATTACTTTTTGACTTGGTTTGATTTTGTCCATTTCTAAATGCTCATCAGGCTGGTGGGCTTGAGTGATAGAGCCCGGACCCATGACCAATGTTTCACACCCTAATTGTTGCAAGAACGGCGCTTCAGTACAGTAATTGACAGCAATCGCTTGCTGGCCAGAGATCTTTTCAGCAAGCTTAACTAAGCCGCTGTCTGGCTGGCCATTAAATGCTGGAATTGGGTCGTGAAGATCAATGACATCAACACTGCCCGGGTATTGTTCATTGATAGGCTTAATTGTGGCTAGCAGCATTTGCTGTAGCTCTATGATACTCAGACCCGGCAAAGGCCTAATATCGATATGTAGTTCGCAACAGCCACAGATCCTATTTGCATTATCTCCACCATGAATATGGCCTAAATTGAGCGTGGGGTGGGGTACAGCAAAATGCGTTATTGAATATTTATTCTTTAACTCTTCTTTCAATTGCAACAGTCTTGTGATGACCTGTTGCATGATCTCAATGGCGTTTAAACCGCGCTCAGGGTCGGAGCTGTGCCCCGAGCGACCTGTTATGCGAATTGCACTACTCATATGCCCTTTGTGCGTAAATACAGGCACCATATCGGTGGGTTCGCCGATGACGCAATAGTCTGGCTTTAATTGCTGATGTTTAGCAACTTGTTGAGCGCCCGCCATCGTTGTTTCTTCATCGGCAGTTGCCAATATTAGAATTGGCGATTTTTGTTGTGCGTGATCCAGCTGAGAGACTGCTTCCAACACAAATGCGAAAAACCCCTTCATATCAATAGCGCCAAGGCCATATAGCTTGTTGTCTTTTTCACTTAACTTAAACGGATCTGAGTTCCACCTCGCGTCATCATAAGGCACTGTATCGGTATGCCCTGCGAGCATTAGCCCCCCAGCTTCTGATGGACCACTGAGTGGTGCGCGCTTGGCAAGCAAATTAAATTTACCGGGGGCATTCTCAAGTTCTGTAACTTCAACAGTAAACCCAAGTTCACTACACCAAGTAGACAAAGAGTCGATAACGGCTTTGTTGCTTTGATCTAAGCGCGTGTCGATCGCGCTGATTGAAGGCAGCTCAATAAGGTTTTTGTACATATCGATAAAGCTGGGAAGAGACATAATACTCCAAAATATTTATTCAAAGATGTTGCATAAAAATTTATATGTGTTTAGTATGAATATCAATTCATTTTTAAAGAATAATTATTGAGGGCTGGCAAATGCGACGAACACTTCATCTTTAGCAAATTTGACCCCCTACTTAATCAAATAAACGAGTTATCGATGTTGAATGTTTCTATTATAGGCGCCAGTGGATATAGTGGTGCAGAATTAGCCAAATTATTAGCCAATCACCCCCAGTTTTGTCTGAAAGGATGCTTTGTTTCTCAGCAAAGTTTAGACAAAGGCAAGCTGCTAAGTGAGTTGTATCCGGAACATACAGGGTTATTGGATATTAAATTACAGCCTTTAGATGACGCGAGTTTCGAGCAAATTGCGGCAGCTTCAGATTATGTGTGCTTGTGTACAGATCATAAAGTGAGTGTTGACCTAGCGCCGAAGTTTCTTGAGCTAGGCGTCAAAGTGTTTGATCTTTCAGGTGGGTTTAGGCTGGCAAATACATCCCTCTACGAACAATATTACGGATTCGAACATGCATACCAAGAGCTGCTAGATCAAGCCGAGTATGGATTGGTGGAGTGGAATCAGGCTGGGATCAAGCAAGCGCAGCTGATTGCGGTTGCTGGCTGCTATCCAACAGCCGCACTTAATGCACTCAAGCCTTTAAAAAACGCAGGATTAATTGCTGATTCGCAAATTATCATCAATGCGGTTTCAGGTGTCACTGGCGCAGGCAGAAAAGCGGCACTTAAGACACAGTTTTGTGAAGTGTCATTATCACCTTACGGGCTTTTTAATCATCGCCATGGCCCAGAAATAACGCAATATTTAGATCATCCCGTTCTGTTTACGCCACATTTAGGTAATTTTTCTCGTGGTATTCTCGAAACTATCTATGTTCAGCTTGCCGATAATGTGACAGAAAGTGATGTGACTGCCGCTTATCAAAGTCTTGTCGGAGAACCGCTCATCCGGTTGAAAGGGAGCGTGCTGCCTTCAATCAAGGCGGTCGCTGGCACACCTTATGTTGACATTGGGTGGCAACAGCAGGGTAAGCAGCTGATTGTTGTCGCTGCAATTGACAACTTACTGAAAGGTGCCGCTGGTCAGGCTCTACAATGTATGAATATTGTCAGTGGCTTCGAGGCAACGAAAGGGTTAAGGGATTGATCATGAACGACAAGCAAATATGGGTGGTGAAAGTGGGTGGCGCAGTGCTGAATACTGAGCAAGCAGCGCTCGAATTGTTTAAAGTTTTAGCGCAAGTCAGCGAGCAAGAAGGCAAACAGTTTGTCATTGTGCATGGTGGTGGCGCATTGGTAGACAGTTGGCTGCAAGATGCCGGATTTGCAACAGCGAAGCACCAAGGGCTGAGAATAAGCCCAAAAGAGCAAATGCCATACATTGTTGGCGCACTGGCTGGGTGTGCAAACAAGCAGCTGATGGGGCAAGCGATAGTCGCCGGCTTAAAACCTGTGGGCACTTGCCTTTACGAAGCGGGGTTGATGACGAAACAAAAGCTTAAAGCACTTGGGCAAGTTGGCACTTGCTACACTGAAACAGACCTTGGTTTGCTTGAGCAATTGTTAATGCTTGGTCGGATCCCTTTAGTGAGCTCTGTGGGCATTGGCGAAAATGGTGCGCTATACAATGTTAACGCAGATGAAGCCGCAGCAGCCATCGCTCAAGCGATTAATGGTGAGCTTATCTTTATGACTGATGTAGAAGCGGTTTTAGATGCGCAAAAGCAGCCATTACACACCTTAGATGCAAGTCAAATTTCTACGCTAATCGATGAGAAGGTTATTGTGGGCGGGATGGAGGTCAAAGTTAAGACCAGTCTTCACGCTGCCCAACATTTACGACGAGGCGTATACATTTCCAGCTGGCAAAAGCCAGAAAATCTAGTCGCCTTAATTAAGGGCGAACATGTTGGAACTCAAATTTTACCGTAGGAAAAATAATGGAAAATGTATTTATTACCGGCTTGGAATTCGACCAAGCTGGGGTACTCAAATTGCTTGCTCTCGCGCACCAAATTAAAGCGCAGCCACAGGATTTTGCACAGTCGTTAGCAGGAAAATCAATCGTCACATTATTCGAAAAGCCAAGTTTGCGCACGCGGCTGTCTTTTGATATCGGCATTAATAAGTTAGGTGGGCACGCTGTTTACTTAGATCAGCAAAATGGGGCTATGGGTAGCAGAGAGTCTGTCAAAGACTTCGCATTGAATATCTCGACTTGGGCCGATGGCATTGTTGCCCGTGTAAATCACCATAACACGCTAACAACCTTGTCTGAATATGCATCCGTCCCGGTTGTAAATAGCTTGTGTGACCTGTATCACCCATGTCAGGCATTGGCCGACTTTATGACGATCCAGGAAGTGTACGGAGAAGTCAGTGGCTTGAAACTCGCCTACCTTGGAGAAGGTAATAATGTCACCCACTCGCTTATGCTATTGGCTGCCTGTTTAGGAACAGACTTTGTTGCTGTATGCCCGAAAGGCCACTCGCCAGATGCGCAAATAGTGAAGCAAGCAGAGCAAATCGCGGCGGTAAATGGTGCCAGTATCATGGTAAGTGACCGTGTAGAAGCTGCGGCAGGTGCTAATATTCTCTACACAGACACTTGGGTGTCTATGGGCAGCGACGTTACTTTGGAGCAAGCCAAGGGCGTGTTTATGCCCTATCAAATAAATCAACAGTTGGTAGAGAAAACAGGTGCTCAAACCATACTACATTGCCAGCCAGCGCATCGAGATTATGAAATAACGTCCGCGGTCATGGATGGCAATAAGTCTAAAATTATTCAACAAGCAGAGAACCGGATGCATGCCCAGAATGCGCTACTGGTTACCTTGTTAAACAACCAATTTAAATAAAGGTTTTAAAGTTATGAGTGAAGTAAAAAAGGTAGTACTGGCGTATTCTGGCGGTTTGGATACGTCTGCAATCGTACCCTGGTTAAAAGAAAACTACGGTTGCGAAGTGGTCGCATTCGTCGCCGACGTCGGTCAAGGTGAAGAAGAGCTTGCTGGTGTTGAAGACAAAGCACTTGCATCGGGGGCCAGTGAATGTCATGTGGTGGATCTAAAAGAAGAGCTTGTCAGCGATTACATTTATCCTACTTTACAAACAGGTGCAATATATGAGGGAACCTATTTATTGGGGACTTCTATGGCGCGACCAATTATTGCCAAAGCCCAAGTGGAAATTGCGCGTAAGGTTGGGGCTGATGCATTGTCACATGGATGCACGGGTAAAGGTAATGACCAAGTAAGATTTGAGTCTTGTTTTTCTGCGTTGGCCCCTGATCTTAAAGTGATCGCACCATGGCGAGAGTGGGAGCTATCTAGTCGAGAGTCACTATTGGACTATCTGGCCCAAAGGCAAATTCCTTGTTCAGCATCAGCGACAAAGATTTACAGCCGAGATGCAAACATTTGGCATATTTCTCATGAAGGGGGAGAGCTTGAAGACCCATGGAACCAACCTAGCGAACAAGTATGGACATTGACAACTGCGCCAGAGCAAGCGCCGGATAAAGCCGAGTTTGTTTCTTTGGTGATAGAACAAGGCCAAGTCGTCGGTGTCAATGGTGAGCGCTATAGTCCATACCAATGTTTGGTGAAACTCAATGATATTGCCGCTGCACACGGTGTTGGGCGTGTTGATATTGTTGAAAACCGGCTAGTTGGCATGAAGTCTAGAGGTTGTTATGAGACACCAGGAGGTACGGTGATCATGGCGGCGCTTCAAGCAATCGATGAATTAGTGCTAGATAAATCGAGCCGCAAGTGGAAAGAAACACTCTCTAGCGAGTTTTCTCATTTGGTTTATGACGGGCGTTGGTTTACGCCACTGAAAGACTCTATTTTAGCCGCTGCACAGGCTTTGGCGGTGCCAGCCTCTGGGGAGGTCGTGTTAAAGCTATACAAAGGCCAGGTTACGGCTGTACAGAAGCAGTCTATTCACAGTCTTTACAGTGAAGACTTTGCGACATTTGGAGAAGATGATGTTTACGACCAATCTCATGCCGAGGGATTCATTCGCTTGTTTTCATTATCAAGTCGTATCGCCGCGTTAAATAAACAGCAATCGTAGAGGAGAATGAGGATGGCATTATGGGGAGGTCGCTTCTCTACTGGTCCTGATGAAGCATTTAAGCAATTTAATGATTCGTTGCCGTTTGATTACCAACTCGTAGAGCAAGACATTATTGGTTCAATTGCATGGGCTGGCGCGTTGAAGCAAGTTGATGTGCTCTCTGGTGATGAGTGTGACACGGTGGTCAGCGGTTTAAATGCGCTGTTGGCAGAAGCCAAACAAGCACCACAGCAAATTGCCCAAAGTGGGTATGAAGATATTCACTCATACGTTGAAGCAAAGCTGATAGAAAAGGTGGGGGACTTAGGCAAAAAGTTACATACCGGACGCAGCCGTAACGATCAAGTTGCCACAGACTTTCGTCTTTGGAGTCGCCAAACAGCGCATCAGATACTGAAAGCAATTGATGACTTAAAAGCAGAGTTTATCGCGCTAGCAGAACGTGAATTAGGGACTATATTACCTGGTTACACCCACTTGCAACGCGCTCAACCTGTGTTATTCAGTCACTGGTGTCTCGCTTATGTTGAAATGCTTGAACGAGATAAATCGCGCTTAGCCGATGCGATTGAAAGACTAAACGAGTGCCCGTTAGGGAGCGGGGCTTTAGCGGGTACGGCATATCCAATAGATAGAGAGAAACTTGCTCAAACGCTAGGCTTCAGAAATGCTACACGCAACAGTTTAGATGCTGTGTCAGATAGGGATTTCGTTGTGGAATTACTGAGTTGCGCGTCAATATCGATGATGCACCTTTCCCGATTAGCAGAAGACATGATTTTCTATAACAGTGGAGAGTCAGGGTTTATTGAGTTATCAGATAACGTTACATCTGGTTCATCACTGATGCCGCAAAAGAAAAACCCTGATGCATTAGAGCTGATCCGTGGCAAAACAGGCCGTGTTTTTGGTGCATTTAGTGCCATGATGATGACATTAAAAGCATTGCCTTTAGCCTATAACAAAGACATGCAGGAAGACAAAGAGGGATTGTTTGATGCACTACCCACTTGGATTGCATCTCTTCATATGGCACAAGCGTGTATTAAGGGGGTCAAGGTCAATGGGGAGGCGACATTAGCAGCAGCCAAAGGGGGGCATGCAAATGCGACCGAGCTTGCTGATTATCTTGTTGCTAAGAATATCCCATTCAGAGAGGGACATCATATTGTTGGTCAGTTGGTGCAGCAGGCCATTGCGCAGGATAAAAACCTCGAGGATCTCACGCTTGAAGAGTTTCAACGTATATGCCCTGAGATTTGTGAGGATGTTTACCCCCGGCTAGAAATTGCCGCATGTATTGCGGCGCGACAAGCTTTGGGCGGCACATCATTGCCGCAAGTCAAAACTGCACTGCGTCAGCAAAACCTTAAGTGGTTTAGCTTACTGCGTATTAAAACGAAAGATTTCACCACTCAGTTGCTGCGCTTTAGGAGCGGCTAGAGGTGAGATCTCTTCCCTTGAAAAAAAATCGTTTTCATAATCAGCCTCTAGAGAATTAAATTTCCATAGTACATTTTATAAACATCTCCATGTTTTTTTTAACTTAGGTGAATTTTTTGTTTTTTTTCTATATCATGTGGCCCGGGTGTTGCAGTGTATTGCCCATCGATATGGCTACCAATATGAATTATTTCATATGAATGGGTGGCAATAGTATTTATAAAGGGAAAACAATGTCAATTTTTAAGCGTAAGCATACCAATTCATCTAATAGTACTAGCAAAGTTAAGGTGCTTTCTGATAATGTTATTGAAAGTGAAGCAAATTTAAGAGCAGTCACCGGCTCTCGCGGTAGTGGGATTTACCCTAAACCACCGCATGGGGGCTAGCTGCAACAAAGCTAATGGCATACGATTATTTCGGATTAAGTATCGGAGCCCTTGTTATTTGGGGCTTCGTTATGGCAAGTTTAATGAACATATTTTTTTATGTGCTTGCCATTAATAAAAATTTACAAACATTATCTTGCTCCGTTATTTTAGCGACCTCCTATGGTGTAAGTGACCTTTCTTTATCAACACAATTTCAATCGAGCGATTTCGGTATTCTATTAGCCTATGACGTGATCACTATTGTCTGTTTACTGATTGCACGGCAAGTTTTATTCAAGCGCGAAAAAGTTCAGCCTGTGATAATTTATTGTTGTATTGGACTGTTAATTAACTCAACACTGTTTCTAGCTATGTTTGTTGACTCGCATGTGCTTGGAAATTATAAGCCGTGGGGTTTATGGTATTTCTATTCGACAACCGTCAATGTGATAGACTTAATTATGGTCGGCGTGGTTATTCTGAATCGAGACTTGCTCGGTATTCAGCTTATTTTTAGAAAACTAGGTCGATATAGGGCTGCCGTGTAACTGGATTACTCGATGAATACAGCTTGGCAGCCACGCAGATAGTTAGTATTGGTACTCCCAACTGAAAGTCAGAGCATGCTCCGTATCGCTGTTTTGCGGAGTTTTATCGCGCCAAATACTAAAACTTGTTTTCATTAAGCCATTGAACACACCTTGTTGATATCCAACTTCCAGTAGTGTTCTATCAAGTTGTAAAGCTTCAAACTCTGAGCGTTTGAGTTTGGTATAGCCACCTACGCCATTGGTTTGAAAAAAGTCTGCAGCAATGGTTAAGCTTTTAGCTTGTGGCCCAATCGAAGCGCCGAGCCATCGGCCTCGTTCGGTATAGTCAGAACCACTCCCTTGAGTTTGAAAGTTGCACTGAAAACTGAACGTTTGTGCCTGACAGTCTGTAATCGTATCACTGTATTCTATGTAGGCCTTGGTCCTACTGTCCTCTTGTGACCAAAAGCTTTCTAGACCGACGGTAAACAAAGGTTGGTCAGGCAACGCACCCGACTCGTTGTCACCCGTATATTCACCATAAACCGCGATTGGTTGATTATTTACAAGTGTTGAGTACTTGAAATCTACGCTAGTGAGACGCTGCTTTTTAATCTGTTCAGCCGTGTTCTGAGTGGAGTAGATAAAATCACTGCCTGTGGTAGCAAAGCCTATTTCTAAACCTTGCAAAGGTGATGCGGAAAAGCGTGCACCCCAAAAATCACCTTCTTGTTTGGCGGGTTGTTGTTTTGCAGCAATGGCGGTAATTTGCCAAGGGCCGATAAAAGATAAGAAACTCGGGCCGCTGTAATTTGTATTAGCTCTGCTTAACCTGACGGCTTTCATTGGCGTAGCATTGTTGGAAAGAAGCAAGGCGGTTTCATTACTTGGACCCCACCAATAGTCTAATCGCTCTGCACTTAAAGCCCAATCTCCCAATAGCACCGCAACATGGCTTCCATGATAGTTAACGTGCTTGCCATCAAGTCCATCATCGGCATAATTAACCTGTACACGGGCGCTGACGTTGTTGCCTGTCAACTCTCCAAATGATTGAACCCCTGATTTTGCGCGGGTATTTTCTCCCATGCCTGTTTTTATACTAGGCTCACCATTATAGTGTGCTTTAATCCCCGAACGCGTGGCCCTTTTGTCAGTATTTAGGGCATGGCGTAAATGATTGACTGCAAATGTGGTTTGCTCAGTTAACATGTCCGGAGAAATTTTGCTTAAGTCATAGGCAATACCTTGCCACAATAAAGGGTATTGATTGACGGGACGGTTAATGAGCCCATGGCTAACAAGGAGGTCAATAGAGTGCTTTGTTGCGCTATCTTGTGCTGAGATCCATGGGCTGGCATTAATTTGCAAAGACGTTGCACACAGACAAGCAGCAGTAAGGTGCCTTAATTTCATTTATGTAGCTTCTCCTTGAGTGCTTTGGCAACAAGAGGGTCGACAAATTCACTCACATCTCCGTGGTGAAGTGCAACTTCTTTGACCAGTGTCGATGAAATAAATGAATTTTTCTCCGATGGCGTTAAAAATACGCTTTCTAGCTGTGGGTATAGCCTTCGGTTCATGTTGGCGAGTTGAAACTCGTAATCAAAGTCAGAGACTGCGCGAATGCCTCTAATTAATACGTTGGCATTTTGTGCTTTTGCTAGATCGACTAATAAACCTGAAAATCCAATGACTTTAACATTCGGAATATCACCAAGAACTTTTTCAGCCAGTTCAACACGCTCTTCTAGCGTAAAACAAGGCTTTTTAGACGGGTTGTGGGCAATGGCGAGTAGCACTGTATCAAACATTTTAGCAGCACGTTTGATGAGGTCTGAATGCCCATTGGTCAGTGGGTCGAATGTACCTGGATAGAGAGCTATTACTTTCATGGGATTGTTGCAACGCAAAAAATTTTTGCTATGTTAGCAAGCTTCGCACTCAAATTCACTGGTCTGCTTTCAAATTTGCTCATTTAACCTTGTATATGTTTAGTGCTATTTTCAGATAACCAAGCGGGCAAGTGAACCCACTAATTCAATTAAGCGTGTAAAGAGAGTTGGATATGAATACCAAGGAAAAAATAATTCGTACGAGCATTGCGTTGTTCAATCTGCATGGGGAGCGAGCAATAACAACGAACCATATTGCCTCCAATATGGGAATAAGCCCAGGCAATTTGTATTATCACTTTAAAAATAAAGAAGACATTATTCGACATATTTTTTCCCTATATAGTGAGCACTTAAGAACCCACTTTAAGCCACTTAGTATTGAACACGAGCCGTTAGAGCAGCTTACTCAGTACTTAGACTCTTTGTTCGAACTGATGTGGCGTTACCACTTTTTCTACGACAATTTAACGGATATCTTGGCGCGTGATAAAGCGTTGAAAAATGATTATATTGAGTTTCAAGCACATTTATTTGAGCAAGTAAAAGCGGTTGTTATTGGGCTACGCGATGCTGGCGTTATCGATATTGAAGATGCGGATACGGACGAGTTAGCGCATATGTTGAAAATGGTGGTGAGTTTTTGGACGCCCTATGTCAAAGCGCGCAGAATGACAGGGGTGCTTGAGCAAAAGGATATATACAATGGCATCGTCAAAGTGCTTATGTTGTTTAAGCCTTACGCCACTGATTTAAGTCGAGAAAAAATCGCACAATTAAGAGATTATTACCAAGAGCAAGCCGATACGACTTTACCCAGTATCGCTTAATCTATCATCGTAGAAAACGAATGGGGGCGAGTTGCAGCATTGTCCCCATGGATGTTTGTTGAATACAAAGTTGCCAATCCGATTGTTTATTTCCTAGTCTTTAATAAGTTTGTTATAATCCCGCGCCTTAAAATGATTGGACGTTTAATACGTTTGTAGTTTCACACCAATGAGTGACTTCTTATGCTTAAATTTATCGTCAAGCTGCACCCTGAAATTGTTATTAAAAGCAAATCGGTGCGAAAGCGTTTTACAAAAATTTTGGAAAAAAACATCAAGTTGCTGTTGGGTCGCATTGACGAGGCTATAACAGTAAAAAACAACTGGGACAACATTACCGTTGTGAGTCAACTCAGTGATGAAGAGACGCGCCTAGCTTTGATTGATGGCTTAAAACGTGTGCCAGGTATCGTGCTATTTCTTGAAGTACAAGAAGAGCGATTTGAAACGCTTGACGATATTTACCAGCACACCTTACCGCTGGTGAAAGAGCAGATTGAAAACAAAACGTTTTGCGTTAGGGTGAAACGTCAAGGTAAGCATGACTTTACCTCTAGCGATGTAGAGCGCTATGTGGGTGGTGGCTTAAACCAAAATGTTGAGTCAGCGAGTGTTAAATTAAGTAAGCCGCAAGAAACTGTAAAGATAGAAATCAAAGATCAGTTTGCCTATATCGTAAGAAGCCAACACCGTGGTCTAGGTGGCTTCCCGCTTCCCACTCAAGAAGATGTTTTATCATTGGTTTCTGGTGGTTTTGATTCAGGTGTTGCCACCTATCAAATGATCAGAAAAGGTGCTCGAACGCATTTCTTGTTTTTTAACTTAGGTGGTGCAGCTCATGAGATCGGCGTCAAACAAGTCAGTCATTATTTGTGGAAACAATATAGCTCAACACACCGCGTTAAATTCATTACCGTTGATTTTGAACCTGTCGTGGCTGAAATTTTAGAAAATATAGAAAACAGCCAAATGGGCGTTGTCCTAAAGCGTATGATGATGCGTGCGGGCAGTGCGGTCGCTCAAAAATTAGGTATTCAAGCGCTGGTCACAGGTGAGAGTATTGGCCAAGTCTCGAGTCAAACACTGGCGAATTTGAGTGTGATTGATAGAGTAACAGAAACCCTCATCTTGAGACCGCTGATACAGCATGACAAAGAAGAAATCATTCGTATTGCTAGAGAAATTGGCACATGTGAAATGGCTGAAGCGATGCCAGAGTATTGCGGGGTTATCTCTAAAAAGCCGACGGTCAAAGCGGTATTAGAAAAAATTGAAGCTGAAGAAGCTAACTTTGATTTCGATGTTTTAGACACCGTTGTGAATAATGCGACGATTAAAGACATTCGTGAGATTGAAGAAGAGGCGAAAGAAGAAGTTAAAGAAGCTGAAAATGTCTCAGAACTTCCTGCTAATGCGGTTGTTGTGGATATACGTTCACCTGAAGAAGAGGATGCAGACCCTCTTGAACTCGATGGTATCGAGGTGATCCATTTGCCGTTTTTCCGTCTTGCAACAAAGTTTGGAGACTTACCACAGGACAAAGACTATTACTTATACTGTAGTAAAGGTGTTATGAGTCAGCTGCAAGCGCTGATATTACATGAAAATGGTTTTGAAAAAGTAAAAGTATATAGACCATAAAAAAGAGCGGGCTTAAGCCCGCTCTTTTCGTTTTATTTGTTGCCACAGTAATTCATTTTCAGGGACGTTAATCCCATGCTTCTTAGCGCGAGCGACAATGAATCCGCATATCGCATCTATTTCAGTGCGTCGTTCGAGCTTGATATCTTGTGCCATGGAAGAGTTGTTTGCTGCAGTCAGCGTCATGACTTTGTATGCGCGCTCTAGCTCAGCAAGCAATTTTAATTCTACCCCTTCATATTTAGCGACATGACATGCCTCGTTTAGTAGGGCAAGCACTTGCTTCGAATAGCATGGCGCGCGGAGTCTACCATTTTGACATTGCAAAAGCGCACTCAGAGGGTTGATAGCTATATTTACACAGAGCTTTTGCCAGCGTATTTCAGTGATATTTGTAACCTGCTCAACCGCAGATAAACTAGGTTTAAAGAGCGCTTCAAATAGACTGGGCAGGCGCGTTTGTGCAATTTGGTTACACGCACCTATCTGAGTAAGCCCGGCGCCGTGTATTTCACTGCATTGGCGGCAGGTTTCATTCCGCCCATCGACGTTGTTAAAAAATACAGCCCTTGGGACGGCTTGAGTAATTGCGCTATTTCAGCGATATCACTCATGCCATTGTGGCTAAGTATAATGTCAGCATCATCCTGCAAGTGTGGCATCAGTGCATGTAAAGCTTGATTCAACTGATAGGCCTTAACGGGGATGATGCACGTGCTAATCTTGGCTTTTAACGACGCAAAGGTGGTTTGATTGACAGGGATTACACTGGTCTTATCCTTGTCGATGAAGTGGTAATTTTCAACAGAATCATCGCGTGTGATTAGTGTACTTTTAGTATGGGAAGAGAGTTTATTCGCGAGCAGTAACCCAATGGCCCCCCTGCCTAAAATATGGATCCGGTTCACTCAGTGCCTCTTCGCAGTCGATATTTGCGCACGAGCCACAGTACGACAAAATAGCTAAGTGCACCGAGCACATCCGCGGCAAAGTCTCCGAGTGATGCTTGGCGATAAGGGAGAGTAGATTGCATCCACTCGATACATGCACCGTAACTGGTTAGCAGCACCATATGAAACCAAGGTTTGAATCTAAATGCATGGCAAGAGAAAAACGCGAGCACGAAAAATACAGCAAAGTGGGCAACTTTATCTAGGTGAGGGATTCGAACTCCTTGGACTTGAACCTCTTTCGCAAACAGATAAGTAATAGCTATCAAAAATAATAATAATAGTGTTTGATATACTCGTCTTGTCACAAGCACTCCAACTTCAACTTGATGGAAATCCAGTATAACATCGAAAACTGAAAAATGGATTAACGTTAAGTCGCTTAATTATAAACCTTAAATGTACCTCAGGACTGTGATTAACTTCTTACAATTTGGTTCGTAAATAAAACGGTATCTTATTGTCGATGAGCATTGTTATAATTCGGAGCAAATTTGATTTGAGGAGAGAGCAATGCCTTCTTTTGATATTGTATCTGAAATAGAAATGACAGAGGCTAAGAACACTGTTGATAACGCGAATAGAGAATTAGAAACGCGCTATGACTTTCGTGGTGTTGAAGCATCAATTGAACTAAAAGATGAAGTGATTCAATTAAAATCTGAATCTGAACAGCAAGTTATGCAGTTATTTGACATGGTCGTAGGCAAAGCTGCAAAACGAGGCTTAGATGTTGGTTGTTTTGAGCTAAAGGATGTGGAGCGCAGTGGCAAAACATTTGCTCGTAAGGTCGCGTTAAAACAAGGTATTGATAAAGATATGGCTAAAAAGGTGGTCAAACTTATCAAAGATTCAAAGCTAAAAGTTCAGGCGGCGATTCAAGGTGAAGAAGTACGTGTAACGGGTAAAAAGCGTGATGACTTACAAGAAGTGATGCAACTAATTCGCACTTCTGAATTGGGCCAACCTTTCCAATTTAAAAACTTCAGAGATTAATCTTTGATCTCGTTAGAGTTCCAAGCATAAATTCCTTGCTGGAACTCTAGACGTCCATTGACATTCCCCCTATAAATCCCCGACAATATGCGCTG
Source organism: Pseudoalteromonas luteoviolacea (assembly GCF_001696455.1). Taxonomy (GTDB): domain Bacteria; phylum Pseudomonadota; class Gammaproteobacteria; order Enterobacterales; family Alteromonadaceae; genus Pseudoalteromonas; species Pseudoalteromonas luteoviolacea_C. The sequence continues at coordinate 69,767 of NZ_MAUJ01000006.1, read as the reverse complement.
AATTTCGAGGTGCCTCGCTGCAGTTAAACTGTCAGCAGATAGGATAATCGGGAAGTTGGTGCGCACTTGTAGTGTATTCGCAATGCCAACGCTGCCCCCGCAACGGTAGAGCTACATTCATGTAGTTGAGCCCGGAGACCGGCCTTGAATCAGACTCATTGATTGAACTTTGTGCGGTGGGCACGAAGTAGGGGAAACCATGTTTAAAAAATCTGCTCTAAGCCTTGCTGTACTAGCTGCGGCTTCTTTTAACGTATCTGCAAATCAAGATATTGAACGCATTACCGTCACTGCGAATAAATTCGAACAACCGATAGACAATACGTTGGCAAGCGTATCGGTTATCGATCGTGTTCAGATTGAAAAGCTCAATGTACGCGATATTCCGTCACTCTTAAATACTTTACCTGGTGTGGATGTGGTAAGAAATGGTGGGTTTGGTCAAATCGCGAGTGTCTTTGTGCGCGGCGCGTCAATAAAGCGCACATTGGTACTTATTGATGGTGTAAGGGTCAGTGATGCCAACTCAGGCAATGTGTCATTTACGAATATCCCAGTAAACAGCATTGAGCGCATTGAAGTGGTCAAAGGTGCACGTGCAGCGATATATGGTTCAGATGCAGTTTCAGGTGTTATCAACATCATCACACGTGAGTCTCAAACAAACCAAATTACGTTGACCTCTGGCAGTAACAATTATTTCGAAGCGCAAGCTGCTGGTCACTTTAAGTCTGGTAAATTGCGTTTGAGCTATAACTATGGCTATCAAGAGACCGACGGTTACGATGTGATAGAGAAAGATCCGGTCGAGCCAAGAGGCAAAAATCATGACAGAGATGGATACGAAAACGAAAATAAAGGTTTCAACGTAGCATATGACTTCGAAGAGTATGGTGAACTTTCGGCTTTAGGCCAGTTTAGCCAAGGCAAGGCCCAGTATGATAGCAATTGGGGTAACGACGCGTATAGATTTGATAATCATACAGCCAAAGTCGCATGGCAAAAGGGCTCTGAGCGTTTAACGCAAAATGCATCTTTTAGTGTTTCGCAAGAAGAAAATATTCAGTTTGATGACAGCGAGAACAATCAGGCCGGCGGCGGTGAAGTGAATGTTTACAGTACAGAGCGCGAAGAACTCGAGTACCGTGCTCGTTTTAAAATAATTGAGTCTCTTCAAGGTACCGCTGGGGTTTCGCATTTAAGCGAAGATATATCAAAGTCTACTGCAAAATTTGCGCAAACAGAGCGTGATAATACGGCTATTTTTGCTGGTGCTTTTTATGATGACAGCAAGTGGTTAGCTAACGTTGCTGTGCGTTCAGATGACTATGAATTCCACGGCCGTGCGAATACGTATACCACCAGCTTTGGTGTAAAACCACATCAGAACGTCGCGTTTAGATTTAATCATGGTACCGCGTTTCGTGCCCCAACTTTAAATGATGCATTCGTGACAGATAGCCTGTGGTACGGACCAAATATTGATATCAAACCAGAAGAAGCTGAAAACAACGAGCTGGGTTTAACCGTGACGTCCTCGTGGGGCCGTTATGACGTTGCGATTTTTGAAAATCGCATCACGAACTTAATCTCAAATAAGCTAGATGCTGAGACTCAAAAGTACGTTGCATACAATGTAGATAAAGCGACAATGAGAGGCGTTGAATTGAGTGCTCAATTTGATGCATTGGGCTTTAATCACTCGGCTAACTTAACGTTACTAGACGCAAAAGATGTGTCAACCAATGAGTCTAAGGATTTGCCACGTCGTCCTTCAAAGGCATTTAATTATACATTGACCAAACAGTGGGACAGCTTAGATGTCAACTTAACGATGATTTATCGTTCAGATAGACCATCTATCAGTTTCTACGATACGACGTTAAGTGCATATACGATATTTAATTTATCTGCCAATTATGAATTGCTAGAGGGTATTGAATTGAATGCGCGTTTAGAAAACTTAACTGACAAAGCGTACTTTACAGCTGGCGCAGGATTTACGGCGGATAACAGTCGTTTACTTGGTTACAAACCACTGGGCCGTCAACTTTATGTTGGTGCAAAAGTAGAGTTTTAAAACGCTTTCGGAGCTAGCATTCGCTAGCTCGATTTGTGCTCTTTAAAGTAGGTAGTCTGCAAAGTTTTTCTCAAACTTTGCCACTTTAGGGGCGATCATGATACTGCAATAACCTTGATTTGGGTTTTCATTAAAGTAGTCTTGGTGATATCGCTCAGCGTCATAAAATGGACCTATGGCACTTACTTCGGTGACAATTGGGTCTTGGAAACCCCCACTGATGGCAGCAATAACTTGCTCAGCTTGCCTCTTTTGCTCTTCTGAATGATAAAAAATTACACTTCGGTATTGGGTCCCTATATCATTACCCTGGCGGTTTAGTTGTGTCGGGTCATGAAGCGCAAAGAACATGGACAATAGCGTATCAAAAGACACTAAATCTGGATCAAACGCTAACTGCACTACTTCTGCGTGACCCGTCATGCCAGTACAAATATCTTTATAAGTAGGGTCTAATGTCTCCCCCCCGCTGTATCCCGAAATAACCTTTTGGACTCCTTTGACTTTACGAAAAGCGGCGTCAATACACCAAAAGCAACCTCCGCCGAATGTGGCTAGCTGTGTTTTACTCATCGTTTTACTCCCTCATTATGCTCTATGATTGGATGGGCACTATGCTGTGAGTCTAGTGCGGCGGCAGTATGCTCTGGAGAGCGAGTACGCCTAGCTAATATGCTATAAGCAGTTGGGATGACAAACAAGGTTAAGATGGTTGCAAGGCTGACGCCTGCAAAAACGACAATACCAATGACCATTCTGCTCTCAGAGCCAGGGCCACTTGCTAGCACCAATGGAATGGCACTCATCACCGTGGTTAAAGAGGTCATAATAATGGGGCGTAAGCGCTGAGAGGCTGCCTCAACAATGGCTTCCTCAAATTGCAGGCCTTTATCACGAAGTTGGTTTGCAAACTCGACGATTAAAATACCATTTTTGGCGCTAAGACCTATGAGCATCACAATACCTATTTGGCTGTAGATATTTAATGAACTATCAGTCAAATATAAACCAAGCATGGCACCGATTAAGCCAAGTGGAACAGTTAGCATAATGACAAAAGGGTGCACAAAGCTTTCAAATTGTGCCGCAAGTACCAAAAATGTCACAACCAAAGCCAAGATAAAGACATAGGTCATCGCTGAGGCTCCTTCGTAAAAGAGCTGAGATTCGCCTTTATAATCGACCGCACCATCGGACAGGTTCTCTTCATCTGCGACTTGATTTAAAAAGTTCAATGCTTCCTCGAGCGTGTAACCTTCAGCGAGGTTGGCAGTAATTGTGATGGCGCGCATACGATTATAACGATTAAGACGGGCCGAGGTCGCTTCTTCTTGAATACTAATTAAACTATCCAAAGGGATTAACTGACCCGTGCGCGACGAAACAAACACATTATTGATATCCGTTGGTGCGGTAAAATCGGCTTTAGTGCCTTTTAATACCACATCATACTCTTCTCCTCGGTCTATAAAGGTCGTGACACGTCTTTGTCCAAGCATGGTCTCTAGTGTACGTCCTATATCGTCCGTAGATACTCCCATGTCAGCTGCTTTTAGTTTATCTATGCTGATTAAAAACTGCGGAAAGGTCTCTTTAAAATCGTGATCTAAGCGGACTAATCCCGGGTTATTTCTCGCTTTTGCAAAGATACGGTCCCGCCATTGGGCCAACTCTTGGTAGTCATTGCCCTGGATCACAAACTCAACAGGCCGTGATGAGCCTCCGCCACCAATACCACGGCGCATGATGGCAAAGGCCCTTACATCGGTCACTTGCTGCATTTTGCCACTGATCTCGGCCATGACTTGCCAAGATGAACGTTTGCGCTCGTCCCAATTAGGCATGCCAACAATGGCGACACCGCCCATACCACCCCAACCGGGTACTCGAACGAGGACTCTGCTTAATTCTTTGTTTTCAACATATGGCATAAGATGCTGTTCTATTTCAGCCATATTCTGTGCATTGTTCTCGTAGCTTGCGCCTTCAGGGCCACTCATCATAATGAAAAAGGTGCCGCGGTCTTCTTTTGGTGTCAGCTCTGATGGAATTTTGCTAAAGAGTCCATAACTGGCCAGTGCGGTTAGCAATAGAATCAATAAAAGGGCGATGCGACTCTGAATATTTTGAACTAAGACGCGCTTATAAGCGGATTCTAGACGCATGAACTGCCCGTTCATCCAGCTTGAAAAGCGGCCTTCCTTTTGATCTTGTTTTAATACTTTAGAACACAGCGCTGGCGATAATGTCAGTGCCGTAATACTTGAAAAGATCACGGCTGCACTGACGGCAAGCGCAAACTCTGTAAACAATGCGCCAATACGTCCATCCATAAAGATGAGCGGGACAAATACTGATACGAGGACTAAGGTCGTTGCAACAATGGCAAACCCAACCTCTCGAGCACCTCGAAATGCTGCCAATAGCCTAGGTTCCCCTTTCTCTATTCGTCGATGAATGTTTTCCAGCATAACAATGGCGTCATCCACGACCAGCCCAATGGCGAGCACCAGCGCCAGCAAGGTCAGTAAATTAATGGAATAATCCATCGCTAATAAAAACATAAAGGTTGCAACCAGCGCCACAGGTACGGTCACAGCAGGTACAAGGGTCGCACGAATATTACCTAAAAATATAAAAATAATGAGTACGACCAGTCCCATTGCAATCGCGAGGGTACGATATACTTCAGTGATAGACTCCCGTATAAAAATAGAAGAGTCATAGCTATCTTGTATTTGTGTCCCTTCCGGCAGGTTACGCTTGATTGTTACAAGCTCTGACTTTACGTTGTCTACCACGTCTAGGGTATTCGCTTTGGCTTGTTTTACAATACCAAGGCCAATCATATTAACGCCATTCCCTCTAAAGGTACTTTCGTCATCTTGGGCTTCTAGCGATACTTTGGCTACTTCACCAAGCTTGATTTGATAGCCGTTATCGCCACGTTTTATGACTAGGTTTTGGAAGTCTCTTTGCGTGGTATAGCCACGTGAAATACGCACGGCAAAGTCTCTGTCCTGGGATTCAATTTCCCCAGCGGGTAGCTCGACATTTTCACGTCGCAACACGTTTTCTATATCTGTACTGGTAATGCCCCGTGCGGCCATTGCTTGTCTATCAAGCCAGATTTTCATCGCATATCTACGTTCACCACCGATAATGACACGGGATACCCCATCGACGACCGCTAATCGGTACGATATAGCGCTGGGCGTAGTCAGATAATTGCAATGTGTCCATTGACGTGCTGTTTAATACAAACCAAGCAATGGCATTTTCGTCATCACTTGATTTTGATACTTCTGGGGGGCGTACTTGTTCGGGTAACCTGTCTAGAGCACGAGAAACACGCTCTCTGACATCGTTGGCTGCAGCATCAATGTCTCTGTCAATATTAAACTCAATAGTGATACTGGAGCGCCCATTGCGGCTTGAAGAGTTGATGCTTTTGATCCCTTCAATGCCCGAAATACGATTTTCCAGTACTTGTGTTATTTTTGCTTCGACAACTGCTGCAGAAGCACCGGTATAATCGGTGCTTACGTTGACGATTGGCGTCTCTATGTCTGGGTATTCACGTAGAGGAAGCATCGTAAATGCAACGATGCCAAAAGTAAGTAAAAGCAGATTGACTACAATAGCGAAAACTGGGCGTTTTACGGCGGTGTCTGTTATTTTCACGAATTACCCCTTCACCGTCACTGGGCTACCATTGCGCACTTTGGTGGTACCTTCAGTGATCACTAACTGTCCTGGTTGTAAACCATCAACAGCCACCCACCCGGTAAAGCGGTTGAGTAGGGTGACTTGTTGTTGCTTTACTTTGCTATCTTCGACGACATAAACGTAGTGCCTATCTTGTCTTGGAATAATACTTTTTTCTGGTAAAATGAGTGCGTTAAGCTGTTGTAATTGTACAGCCACATTGAGCAGCATGCCCGGGCGTAAGCGTAAATCTGAATTTTTAAAATCAGCAGTAATTTGTATACTGCGTGTAGTTTCATCGATTCGCGGGTCAATATGAGAAATTTGGCCAATAAAACGAGTATCTTGATAGGCGGCATTCGTAACGGAAGTTTGCATGCCTAACGAAAGTTGCGCGAGATATTTTTCTGGCAATTGAAAGTCGACCTTAATGGTGCTGATGTCATCCAATGTAGTAAGCGGCGTATTGTCGTCAACGTAGCTACCAATGGATACCAAACGTTTACCCAATATGCCGTCAAATGGAGCGTATACTTCCATCTCCGCAAGTTTTAATTTTGTGGCTTGTAATTGTGTTGATAAGGCATCGACTTTGGAGCGTTGCGTATCGAGCTGCGAGCGAGCGGTTGACTGGGTTTTTGCCAATTCAGTTAATCGCACAAGTTGTCTCTGTTGCTCTTTGAGATTAATCGTCAACTCTTTGACAGCCAAGAGTTCTTGTTGGTTTTGTAATTGTGCGAGTTTTTGGCCTCGAGAGACCGCTTGGCCGTCACTGAACATTAGCTCGTCAATGTAATCACTGTGGGAGCTGGTAATGTTAATTGCTTGATTGGCTCTAGCTGAGCCAATGGCATTAAGAGTAATCTCGCGGTTTTGAGTTGATGCTTTGTAAACGACAACTTGAACAGGCTTGGCTTGACGTTTTGTGTCGTCTCCTTGAGAGGCTGGGAAATAGAGATAGCCGCATAATGCAATTAGCATTAAAATGAAAGCTGGAAAAAGGGTCTTGCCCGACTGGTTTGCACGCATAAATTAATCTCACTATTTGTAAGTGATTAGTGTACAAAAATTCCAGAATGAGAAAATCGCGGATATCTTGTATATTTGTGTATTAAACGAAAATCTAACAGAGATTTTCACTGTGTACCCAAAAGGTTACTAAAATGAGTAAAGCAAAACCCTGCAAAAGGTGTATGCAGATACGTAAATTATTAGTGTGGCTGGTGGCGATGCTGATATTTTATTGGTGGTTTTACTATGCATAAAGTGTCTTTGCGTGCTCAGGCAAACCGTCACAGTATTGAATTTATGCTTGCAGGAGCCGTGTGCTTAGCCATTATCATGGTGTTTGTCACACTCAGGGCTACACCGCCAACCATATTGGAATTAGCATTTTCTGCGGCGGCTATCTGCTCGATATTATTAGGCTTTTTAAAAAGTCAGCAGCCTTATTTTAGTATCGAACTCAGTACTGAAGCCCTGAATTATGTGCATAAATTTGGGGTTATGCGGGTTTCGCACGCCAACTTTCACTCCAGTGGTGTCCCTTTTGTGACTCAAGGAGTTGAAAACCTTGAGTTAAATGCTGTAGGTATTAAACTAAACAGTATTGATGAGTTTTTGGCAGAGCTAACCCCCCGTTTGGCTGGGAAACTGCTAATAGAACAGCGGCATATTTTTTTACAAGCTGTTAAAATACATTGCGCAAATGGCAATTGTCCATCAGAATGGCTCATTGAAGAGACCAGTTATCAATCGCCAAAAGGGCGAAATTACACCGGTTTAATGGCTATGTTTGCAAATAGGATGCAAAACTTAAAAACCGTTACTGGCTACGACTTGATTCTACCAGCGAACGTGTTGGACAGGGATATTTGGCAATTTGCTAACATTTTAAACCACTGGAAAACCAATCCAGAAAAGGTGGTAAAAGACTTGCATGATGAAGTCGCCACCGCTAAGTGAAGTAACAGGATATATACATGAGCTTCGATAGAGCCTTTATTAAAAGTGGTCGTAATACCATTATCCATAAAGATAAAAAGCTCGATTTAGTGATCGTGAATGGGGAAACTCACCCCAAGATTAAGGTAACTGCCACAGGTTTAATTCCTTTTAAAGAAGAGTTGCCAAGAAATCGACGGGAAGCTAAAGAGCGCTATTTAGAGGTGGTGCAGATATCAAGTGCCGATGTATTCAGTGAGGTAAAGAGGCTACTGTTTATCCAGTCTTTGGATGGCCGCGAATACAAAGTTGATTACAGCAAGGTTGGCACTAAGTTATTTGTTCGTATTCACCAAGATAGCTACCTCTAACTTGACAAGGGAGGTGGTCAGTTAGGAGTTGTAATGCTTAAGAAATCGCTCGTGTTACTCGCCATTAGCAGCATATTGAGCGGCTGTGGCGGATCCGGCGGATCCGATCAAGAAGAAGTCGTAGGTGCCAGTATTAATGCTGGGAAAGACGTCACCGTCATTGAAAAAAATGAGTTTACGCTCAAAGCGGTTGCTTCGCCTTCGGGTGGTACTTTCAATTGGCAAATTGTGTCGGGCCCTGCAATTAGTGGCTTTCCGCAAACTGGTGAAGAACTGACCGTTGCTGCGCCGGACGTTAAAACGGACAGTGTTGTGGTACTGAAGGTTGATTACCTTACACCAACAGGTGCACTCGTTAGCGATACCTTGAGCGTGAACATTACTTCTAATAACCAGTTGCCAGTCGCTGTGATAACGCAAACAGCACCCGATCCTTTGCCTTCAAAATACCTAGATACCATTGTTTTGTCGGCTGCTGATTCCACTGACCCTGACTCCAATGGCCAAGTTGTAGGCTACAAATGGGAGCAAATATCGGGGCCAAGTACAATTAAGGTGCAAGACACGGGCTCTGTCACTTTGAGTTTTGTACACCCTCTGCTTGCAGAGACACAAACTGCGCTTTGGCGCGTTACAATCACCGATGATGAGGGTGGCAGCGCAACAACCGACGCCAGTGTCGTACTCGCGAAGAACGCGCAGGTAGTACTGGCAAATGCTGGCGCAGATCAACAGGTATTAGAGTTTGATGAAGTGACCTTAGATGCGACAAGTAGTGTGACCGTGGATGGTCAGTACAACTGTACATGGGAACAAACAAGTTCTGGGTCAACCATTGCTCTGACAGACGCAACTGAATGCAAAACGACATTCCGTGCTCCAAATATTACAGATGTCGTGTCAGCGACATTCAAAGTGACCGTAACTGATTCTTCAAATAGAACAGGTACAGATGAAGTCCAAGTCACCATTTCGAAAAAGCCACTCAGTAATTTAAATGATTCTGGTGCTGGCCAGTGTTTCAATAACACTGAAGCGATCACATGTGGCAATGACGATTTTCCGGGTCAGGATGCTGACTTCGGTAGAGACAGTGTGTCGCAATTAATCGCAAAAGAAGGTAAAGGTAACTTAGCTTTTGACTTCACTAAGTTGGATGTTGATGGTAAAGAGCTAAGTAATGACGCGACCGAATTTAGCTGTGTAAGAGATAATATTACAGGGCTAGTATGGGAGGTTAAAGAGGCCACAGCAGGTACATTACCGAACACGTCCATTCGTAATGCGCAAAATCATTATACATGGGCTGTTAGAGATCCCGATGACATGGACGACTTAATTCACAGTAATACGGTGATGCCTAATCCTGTGCCATGTCCGCACTCGGACCATTGTGGGATCAAAAATTTGATCAGCTCGGTAAACAACCAAGCTGGTGATCCTTATTGTGGTGGCAGAACGTGGCGTTTGCCGAGTTACTCTGAATTAATGAGCATTGTCGATTTTGGCCGCCAAGGGGCGCATGTTCTAGATCCTGAGTTCTTTCCTAATATGCCGGATGTGGGTTTATTGAACCACCTACATTATTGGACCATACAAACCTATGTTGGTGGTACAGAAGGTATCGATGCGAAATTGACAAGCGCATATGTTGTTGACATGGCAACCGGTAATACAGTGCATGAATCAAAAGGCAACACTGCGTATGTGAGACTTGTACGAGGAGATGAAGATGCAAACTAACCTGACCTTGTTTTGCATACTGTTCAGTGCTTCTGCACTTGCTCAAGAGTGTGCAACGGAAACATCTGTGCCTTTTACAACACCGGAGTCTCGTTTTGTTGTTAAAAATGACGGCACGATATGCGATAAAAAAACAGAGATAATGTGGCAACGTTGTACGTTTGGGTTTGTGTATAATGCGACAACTGAAACGTGTGACAACAAAGAGCAAAAGTTAAGCTGGCAAGAAGCGTTGTCTGCTGCTAAGAGTAGCCGAATCGCTAACTTTGATGATTGGCAGTTACCTAATGTCAAAGAGCTGTCCTCGATTGTTGAACGCAGTTGCGAAGATCCCGCCATTAACGCAACGGTGTTTTTGGGTAATCACAGTGGTAACTATTGGACTAGTACCACCAATATTAAAGACCCTAGCCGAGCCTGGACTTATCAATTTCAAGATGGTTTAAATGATAGCTCTAGCAGCAAATCGTCAGACGCGTTTGTGCGCCTTATGCGTTATGCTGCATGTGAGTAAAGAAAAAATAGGTTTGGTTAAAATTTAAAATTTGCTACCCTCATAGTGTCGAATTTGGGGGTAGTATGCGTTTGTCCTTCTTTAAAGTTAAGTCTCTTCTATTCAGTTTGCTCATGGGTACATCAATACACGCTTATGCTGATGAAAAGTGTGACGTCGAATTAGGTCATGGCTTGATTATCACAGACTCTGTCATCCGCATTCTCGACAATGGTCAGACTCGCGTGCAAATCAACAATGATAATCAACTTCTCGTTCGAGGGCGGTGGATAAAGCTAGACGATCAAGAAACCTTAATATTGCAGGAATATGCGAAAGGGATAAGGGATACCGTGCCTGAGCTTGTTAACCTCGCGACTGACGGTGTCAACTTGGGCCTCAGTGCCATAGAACAAGTCGTAGAAGGGATGTCAGACAACAACCCTGAAGTGCTTAAAACTCAGCTTCAGTATGTAGAGCGGGCTCTGATGGATAAGTTTAAACGTGGTGAAGATTTCTATTTCATCGCGCCTCAATCACTCTCAAAAATCGACGATTTTTTTACCAAAGAGATCAGCAGTAAAATTCACTCAGCCGTTCATGGTTCTTTGGGGGCGATTTTGGTTTCCGTTGGTGATGCATTTAAGTCCAGAGAAGGTAACATTGAGAGCCGGTTTTCGGATATGGGACAAAGAATGGAAATCATCTCTAAAGAAATAGATAAATCCCTACAGCAAAAAGCCTACCAATTAGAAGAGAAAGCTAATGAGTATTGTGAATGCCTGAACTCATTGGACGATACAGAAAAGCGGCTTCAGGATATTGTGCCCAGTTTAGCCGCATTTGACTTGGTGCAGTTTCGCTCTTAAAGCGCGAATTGATATAGATGCTTGGCATTTTCGTAACTGAGCTTGTGCCATGCAGTTGGTGCTATTTGCGAAACCACATTGAAATAATGTTGCCATTGCTGATCAAAGTTGCGCTGTATTAAACAGACTGGGTGGTTAGAGGCCAACATGACTCTGTCTTCCCCAAATGCGTCGAGTAAAATAGCGAGCTGCTCTGTCGGACATAGTGGAGAGTCTAGCATCTCATGCCCAGAAAACTTTATTGTACAGTTGTTGAGTTTGGACAGCGTATCTATGGCGCTTTGCCATGCCCCTGAGCGCTCCATAAACCCTGCATGGTTAAGCACTAAGGTGGCATCCGGTATCGCACTGTAAATTTCGTACAGCCTTTGCGCTACGGGGTGATTAGCGAACTCAAACTGCGCTTCAAAGTGGTAATTTTGTTGATGTAGCAAGGCAATATTATCGGCTACATTTGGGGACAATAAACGCGCTGCATCAGCGCCTTCAGTGATATCTCTCAGTGCGACAAGGTGTGTGTGAGAGAGGGCGTTTAATTGATGACGAAATTCCGATTTATCCGCATCAATAGGCGCATAAGCGACGGCTTTATAGGGCAGGTTCGGTAAGATGTCCTGTAACCAATCAAGCTCCCTTTGTGGGTTGTTATTATCGAATCCTGCTTCTACATGGACACAGCCTCTTAAATTAACCTGAGTGTTGCTCAATAAAGCCTCGGGAAGATGATCTTGGCGAATTTTTTCAATATTAGGCCAATTAGGTGGATTGTCTTTCAACCAAGTATAATCACCTTTAATCAAATCGAAAAAATGTAGATGCGGGTCGATAATATTCATTAGCGTGCCGTATAACCACCATCAATTGTTTGTAGACTGCCAGTAATAAAGGCTGCATCATCGCTCAATAAGAATGAGACGAGTGCTGCTACTTCATTTGGTTGGCCTAACCTTCCCAGAGGTTGTAACGCCTCTTCTTCTGCCACAATAAGCGCTTTGTCTGCACCGCTTCTAGCACAGTATTTATCAATGGCATTGTGAAATAAAGGCGTTTCTATGGTGCCTGGGCAAACTGCATTGGCACGAATATTAAATGATGCATAGTCTAGCGCTGTGGTTTTGGCCATTGAGGCAAGCGCGTGCTTTGTCAGGTTATAAGCAAAAGAGTTCGGTTTTCCAACGTGGGCTTGATCCGACGAAATGAATACAATTTTCCCCTCTTGCTGGTGCTTCATTGTTGGTAATACAGCTTGGACGGCCGCATATGCTCCTTTTACATTGAGTGCGAATAAAGCATCTAGTGTTGCTTCGTCGGTATCTTCAATTGTCGCACTCAAATGTTTACCAGCATTGGAAATCAAGGCATCGACTCGGCCCGTTTCCACTATAATTTCGTGAATCACTTTCTGGACTTGTTCAACTTCGCTGACATCACAGTAGCGATGCTCTCCAAGTTCACTGGCCTCTATATCTAAGTTAAAAACCTGATAATTTTGACTTTGCAGCTTCTCAACAATGGCTTTGCCAATGCCGAAGCTGCCACCTGTTATGATGGCAACTGGTTGCATATTTCTTCCTTAGTGGCTGTGCCCACAACCACCTGCACCATGCACGTGACCATGTGATAATTCTTCAGTTGTCGCCTCTCGTACACTCACGACTTCAACATCAAAAGTTAAAGTCTTACCTGCAAATGGGTGGTTAAGGTCGCAATCTGCATTGAAACGGCCCACTTTTACTATCGTCACTTGGTGTCTACCTTGATTAGACTCAACAATGGCACTCATGCCTGGCTTCCAGACTTTGTTGTTTCCTAAGCCTTGTAAGTGTTTAATTGGGATTCGTTGTACAAGGCCCTCTTGGTATTCGCCGTAACTGTCTTTTGGTTCAAGTGTGACAGTGAACTTATCGCCAGATGTTTTACCTTCTAAGGCTTGCTCTAAGCCCGGTAACATACCTTCTTGGCCATGTAGGTAACTTAATGGTTCGCCATTTGTGCTCGACTCGATTTGTTCACTGCCTTCGCTGAGTGTGTAGTGAAACTCTACCGCTGAATCTTTCGTAATTTGCATATCTGTTCTTTTTTCGTCTCTATCATGTGAGCCTATATTCTACGTTACAGCCTGTCATTGGGGCAAGTCAGGTACAGTGGCGCTGGGTATTTCTGTCGCGTTGACTGCATTTTCTAATTTATCTAAATAGCTTGGCGCATTGATAGACGGCGCAGGCTCACTTTTCTGTTTGGCTGGTAGGTGCAGGATTAATACGTTGCCGGGAGACAAAATGCTTGCAGCTTGCAGGTTGTTCCAATCAAGTAAGTCTTTTAGAGGCACTTGATAATGCCGACTTAAATCCCACAATGAATCACCTGATACGATGGTATGATGATGTTCGATTGTCGCTTGTTTAGCAGGCGTTTGTTGTTGTAAATAAGGACTGATTTGATATTCGACAGTGAGTGAACGATTGACGTTAGCTTGGTTAATAAGTAACTGTTCACCAATGCGTATCAAATGGCTCTGCTTGTCATTGAGCTGTTTTATCTTTTTAACCGTAGTACCAAATCGTCTTGCTATGCCATATAGAGTGTCATTTTTGACAACCGTATAGCGACGGCTTAATTGTTCTCGATAAAATGCACTTTGTGTCAGGGCTTTTTCGCTCAATGGCACCAAGATTTTATGTGGACCATTGGTTGGACTCTGATGTCTCAAATAACCCGGATTTAAGGCATGTAATTGCTGCTTATTGACTTCTAACAAATTGGCTAAAATACCAAAGTTAAACTCTTGCCCAACATCTAAAATGGTTGTCGTCGCATTATTTGCTAGTGTTGGTCTTTTAAACCCCGTTTCGGGGTGCTGCAATAAATAACTCAAAGCCAGTAGTTTGGGTACGTACTCCGAAGTTTCTTTGGGCAGCGTTAAGTGCCAATAATGCGTGCTTTTTTTCAGCTTACGATTTTTTTTAATCGCACTTTTAACGCGACCTTCTCCAGAGTTATAGGCGGCTATTGCATGAAGCCAATTCCCATTAAACGTTTTGTGCAGGTATTTCAGATACGCGAGTGCCGCATCTGTTGCCGCTAAAACATCTTTCCTGCCATCGTACCAATCATTGCTTTCAAGGCCAAAATGATAGGCCGTTGCATCTACCAATTGCCATGCGCCAACCGCCTGTTGTTGAGATATGGCATGTGGACGAAAGTCACTCTCCACAAAGGGTAGCAGTGCTAGCTCCAAAGGCAGCTTCTGTTGTTCTACTTTTTTTACAATGTGGTAAAGGTAAGGTGCTGCGCGAACATTGACTTTGAGCAAGTAGTCCGGCTGAGATAGGTACCAATTTATGCGCTTTTTCAGTCGCGGGTGTGGTGATATTTCAAAGCTCAAGTTAAGAGCAATGTGTTGCCACAGATCTTCTTCTACATACGGTTTAGGTGGCGTTTGTTTTATTGGCTCTGGGGTTGTTTGAATAACCTCTTGTTTTGGCGTGAAAGGAGTCGATGTTAGTGCATTAAGCACCTCTTGTTTTGTTGCATTAGGGGAGCGAGTTTGAATGCATCCAGATAACATCACTAGCAAAGACAAGGAGACGAGCAATGCCAACACGTATCTTGTTGTAAACAAACAAACGCATCGGGCAATATAAGAGGTCATCGTATTAAAGATGGTATAGTTCATGACGAATACTATACCTTTTGCTGGTTATTTGTTCAAAACCTTGTTCGGCTTTTTTTGTTTCACTGCCTGTTGATAATAAGCTCGAAACCGCTCCGCAGAGATCTGATTGCTTGCATAGTTGTTGGCCAACTCTGTTACCTTTGAGGTCGCACTTTCATCATCAAGAAGTGCCAAAAACGCGATAGGCAAAGCGAGTTTTTTGTACTTATAAGGTTTTCCAAAGCCCGGTAGGATCCAGTCGATATTTTCACGCTGTGTGAGTTGGGCTAAGCTGTGATGCCACTTTGTGGTGTCTTGCTGCGCAACATAGGGAAGTAAGTCCAGGTTATGACCACCGTAAAGCGCTTTATTCTTCGGGCTGTAAACTTGCATTGCTGCGCCTTTGTAGCCGTACATCAGCTCAAGGTTGAGTTTATAAGCACCCAAGTTGAGTTCAGTATTTTGCGCTATCGGTTTAATTTCAATGGGAGTCATAGCCGACCAGCGTGATAGCCGTTGCTCTGCTTGTTGCAATCTTGCATGCCACTGTAATTGTTGTTCAGGGGGGGCTTGAGCGACACGCTTTTTACTCAATTCAAGACTTTGCGTAAACCCCTCTAACTTGTGTTGTATTTCAACATCAATTGCATGTAGTAAGGTTTGGTTACTGAAGATACCATTGCCTGGGATCATTATCTGCGCATCAGGGAAAGCATTTTGCAGTAAACGCATGCCAGACAGTTGTCCAATATCTAAATTTGTCGAGATTAAATAACACAAGGGAACAGGGAGTTTTGCACGTATTTGGGCGACCAGTAGTTCCAGAGCGACAAAGTCACCATGACTATCAATTAAGGCCGCACATTTGTTGCCTCGAATAAGCGCCTGATTGGGTAACAAAAACTGAGCTTGTTTATTGGGCTCTAGTAACGTGGTGTGCTTATCTAAGGTATGCCATTGGGTTGCATTTACAGTCAGTGGAGTGATTAAGAGTGTGATAAGTAAGAAACAGACTTTTCGCAAGTTTGTCATCTTACTTATCCTTTAGGTGCGCGCTGAGTCGGGCAACCAACTGTTGACTCGATTGTTGCGCCGACTGTTGCTCGTGAAGCAAAGCTTGATACTCATGGCACAAGTGTAATGCTGCCATCAGTAAAGCATTTTGGTCGGTACGTACCGTGTCTCTGCGCTTCATTTCGTCAACTCGCTCATTGAGCAAGGTTACGGCGTCTACGAGCGCTTGCTCTTGTCCTTCAGAACATGAAAACTGGTGACTTTTACCCAGTAAGGTAACAGCCACCTGGCTTGCTTTATCTGTCATTAGCTGGCCTGATGGGCACTCTGTAATTTATCTAATAGACTACTCAGCGTGGTGCTAGTTTCTTTTTGCTTTTCTTCTCGCTCTAATAGCTCAAGCTGAAGTGTTTCATTTTCATCAACTAGCTTATTGTTCTGCTCTTTTAACGTTGCAATTTGTTGTTCAAGTTGCTCATTTTTACCAATGAGTTGATCGATCAGTTGTTCGAGTTGTGGAAGAATATCGTTCATTTTAAATGCGCTCTTATCACTGTGATTTGTCATGCAAATGTAAAGCAAAGCGGATTCTATTACCAGTAATTACGTAGCTTTATACTGATTTTTGCGTCGTTTTAAGAGATAATTCCGATAACTACGTATTTTGTTCATTTGCCATTCACTAAAGCGGTTATATTTCGTACATAGTGAAGTGAGACTAATTTTCAAAAAGCAATTATGTTCTGCATATAAGGCCTCTTATGCTCAGTTATAGACATTCTTTCCATGCTGGTAACCCGGCGGACGTTATTAAGCACCTCGTTTTGGCAGAAGTGCTCTCTTACATGACTCGAAAGGATAAGCCTTTTGATTACATCGATACGCATTCCGGTGCAGGACTATTTGAACTAGCCTCAAATGATGCACAAAAAACACAGGAATTTGCTGATGGGATTGGCAAATTAATGAACTACAGCGGCAGTAACGACGCTATCCTACGTTATGTAGACATGGTACGTGGTTTTAATAAAGATAAACTCGCGTTTTATCCAGGATCGCCTAAAGTGGCTGAGCAGTACCTCAGAAAGCAAGACAAAGGATGGTTTTTTGAGCTTCATCCGCAAGACTTACCGTTACTGCAAAAGAACACAGAGCATAAGCGCTCTTTGCGTGTCAAAGGGGAAGATGGTTTTAAGGGGTTAATTGGGTTGGTCCCACCTCTATCTAGGCGCGCAGTGGTGCTGATGGATCCCCCTTATGAAATAAAAACTGACTATCAAAAAGCGGTCAACACGATAGTAAAGGCGCATAAAAGTTTTACTTCAGGTACTTACATGATTTGGTACCCTGTGGTTGACAGAGCCCGTATTGACCAGATGGAAGAGGTGCTAGTTGCGTCTGGTATCAGAAATATTCAACTATTTGAGCTGGCCACATCCGCTGATACAGAGGAACGTGGTATGACAGCATCAGGTATGATTGTTATCAATCCGCCTTATGTGCTGAAGCAGACAATGGCAGATGTGCTGCCCGAATTGGTAGACACGCTGGCTGAGCCAGACGGTTTTTTCCGTTGTGAAGAGTTAGTATCTGAATAACGCCCAAACACAGGTAGTTTAACAAGTTAGGCTACCTTTTTAATATAGACCTTATAAGTTGTCATTCGCGTAGCGCAATAAATTTAGGTTGTTGGCTCGGTCTAGTTTATTTTGTCTAGGTATTTTATTTGCTCCATAGAGCAACTTCTCATATGCTGAAGTTATGGAAGCCACTTATGCGTGCACAGAGTGAAGGATGTTAATGAGTAGCGAAACTGCCAAGGTTAAGAACAACGCCGTTCAGTATATTGCCCGTCAGGCAATATTAAATGGTGAGCAACAAGTGCATGCTTACGAGCTATTGTACCGAGATTCACACAACAATGTTTTTCCTAGCGGCGTGAGTGATGGGCTTGCGACGGGGCGTCTTTTTTTTAATTCTCTGTTGTTTATTGGCCTAGATAGACTCGCTGCTGGCTCGCTTGCCTTTGTAAACTTCTCCGATGAAACTTTGATCCAAGAGCTTCCTAAGTTATTAAGTCCACAAGGCCTTGTCGTTGAAATTGTTGAGCGCTCAAAAGATATTGAGAGCTTGACTAAAACCGTGAGTAAACTTGCCCAAGTAGGGTATCGATTTGCCCTCGATGACTATGACGGGGACCCTCGTTGGGAGCCGCTGCTTGAGGTTGTGGACTTTGTAAAAATAGAAGTTGAATTACCCATCATCAAAACGACAATGATGGTGAAAAAATTGAAAAGACAGTACCCGCGCTTAAAGGTGGTGGTTGAACGTATCGAAACGCTAGAGCAGTTTAACTTTATCCGCAATGCGGGCGCTGATTACTTTCAAGGTTTCTTCTTCGCCAAGCCCGAAATGCTGAATCATGGTAATGTTGAGCCGTCAAAAATGGCGGTGTTTGATTTGTTGCGTTGTACGGCAAAAAAATCACTGTGCTTTAAAGAAGTACAGGCGCGAGTTGCAAAAGATCTCAGCTTAACGGCTAGGGTTTTGAAACTTGCCAACGCCAAAGCGGGTGAAGAGCGCATTGAAATACGTTCAATTTCTCAGGCCGTGATCTATCTCGGTGAAGATGCGATTCGCCAATTCGTGAAAGTACTGGCATTGAGTGAATTGGGCGCAGACAAACCAACTGAATTGACTAAGCTAGGCCTTAATCGAGCAAAATTTCTAGAGCTGTTTTTAAAGCCAGGTGGCGATGAAATGGCCGAACAGGGCTATTTGATTGGCTTGATGTCAGTGCTAGATGCAATTTTAGATGTGGAATTATCGGTCATTGTCGATGAGTTCTCGCTCGACCCCAATTTAAGTAGTGCCCTTTTAAATTACAAGGGCTTAATAGGTGGCGCTCTACGCCTTGCGATAGAAGTAGAACGCAACAATCTCACTGAAGCCGAATTAATACTCAATGCGATTAGACCCGCGACAGAAGTTCAGGTGCTGTTTGAGTTGATTGTTCAAAGCCGTGCATATGGGGATGAAATGTTTGCCGTCGCCAGAGAAATAGACGAGTAGAAGCTCGTCTATTGGAGCGGTGATAGGTGCTAAGTGAGGTGTTCACAGGTCTGTAGTGTTAGGTCAACATCCAGTGATTTCCAATAATGTTGTTCTTGTTCCAGATCCGCTGAAAATAGCGAGTGCTCTTCTAGCCAAGCATGTTCAAACTGTAAGGTCACTTCGTTTGTTGAAATCGTCATTTCATGCTTTGGCACTTGTGTTTTTTGTCGTTTTTGATGGAATAAAATAGCCAGTCTCAACAACGTCAATAACCTCATAAATCGGGGTTGAGCGTCGGTGTCTACCAATTCATTGAGATCATGTGATTTGATCTTTTTTCGATGAAATCGGATCAACGCTCCGAGTTGTTGTTGCTGATCTTGTGTAAAGCCAGGGAGCTGGCTATTCATCACGATATAAGCGCTGTGTTTGTGGATCCCTGAAGAGTTAATCGCGATACCGACTTCGTGTAGGTAAGCAGCCCATTTTAGGAGCTCTAAATCCCCTTTATCTAATTGCCAAGTCGATTTGGCTATTTTGAAAAAGTGCGTCAACGTTTGGCAGATATGTTTGGCGTGCTGCGCATCCACGGTATACTGTTCGGCAAATGAGTCTATGGTGCGGGCACGAATATCAAACTCATCATTCTGTGCTAACTCATGTAGCAAACCTTCGCGAAGCGAATAATCGCAATATTCTAGCTGTTCTATGCCTAGTTGATTGAATGCGGCAATCAAAATAGCCAGCCCTCCGGCAATACTGGACTTGCGCTCGTCTGGCAAAGCTTTAATTGCGATATGACTCAATTCACCTGCGGATGTTAAATGTCCTTGAATGTCTCTAAGTGAATCAAGAGTAAGGGTTCTAGTTTGAAATAACTCATCGTTGATGGCACTGAGGGTCTTTATGGTGCCAGATGTGCCTAAACAAGACTGCCAGCCTGTTTTTTGATAGATTGCTGTAATCGGTTCAATATTTTGCTCGGCGTGAATAATGGCTTTTTTAAACCGTTTTTCGGTGAGCTTTGTATCACCAAAAAACAATTTACTCATGGTCACACAGCCAACATTTCGGCTAGTTAGTAGTTTGTGCGATTGATGTTTACCGACAATCACCTCGGTGCTACCACCGCCAATATCAATGACTAAGCGATTACTGTCGTCATGCACGTAATTGGCAACGCCTTGATAGATTAGTCGTGCCTCTTCCTGTCCTGAAATGACATTAATTTTATATGGAAAGACAGCTTTAGCTTGTTTGATAAAATGACGTAAGTTTTTACAACTGCGCAAAGTGTAAGTTGCTGCAACTTCAACATTTTCTTTGTTAAAGCCGGCAAGTGTCGCGGCGAATTGTTTAAGGACATGAAGTGCCCTATCTATGGCGCTATCGTCTAAGACAAAATCCTCATCTAACCCTGCTGCGAGATAGACGCGATGTTTTTCTTTGTGCAGAAGCTGCAATCTGCCATCGACCTCCCTTGCCACCACTAAATGAAAACTGTTCGAGCCTAAATCTACGGCAGCAAAAGAGGGGTATTTTGTCATATTAAGTCCTACTACTTTCCCATTTTTTAATGTGATCATAAATAGCAATTTGTGAACGGATCTTCTTCTTATTACCCCGGTTCACATAGTTATTTTTCTGTTCACTATCAATCAGTCGTGCTTTAACACGATCTCGGAATTGTAGTTCTAATGTGTCAATGATCAACTGTTTTAATGTTTCTTCATAAATTGGCACGCCGACTTCAACACGGTGATCTAAGTTTCTTGTCATCCAGTCCGCTGATGAGATATACACCTGTGGATCGCCAGCATTTTCAAACACCATGACTCTTGGATGCTCTAAAAATCGGTCTACAATGCTGATGACGCGTATATTTTCACTAAACCGTGGCAAGCCGGGAACCAGTGCGCACATACCGCGAATGATCATACGAATTTTGACCCCAGTGCGCGCTGCTAAGTACAGTTTATCAATCAACTCTTTGTCTACGAGGTTATTCACTTTAACGGTGATCCGCGCGACTTTACCCGCTTTGGCATTGGCCACTTCTTGATCTATTAAAGCGTAAATCTTTTCACGGGCATTGAGCGGTGAAATCATTAAGTGCTTAAAGTTGAATGGCCTGTAGCTGGTTTCGATAAACTTGAACACATCATCACACTCATTACAGATGTCTGGGTGCTTGGTGAAGAGGCTAAAGTCCGTATAAATGCGCGCTGTTTTTTCGTGGAAGTTACCAGTCCCTACATGGGCATACTTAACAATTTTGCCTTTTTCTTTGCGATGGATGACACATAGTTTGCTGTGTACTTTCAACGCAGGCAAGCCAACCATCACCTTAATGCCATATTCGCTGAGCATTTTTGCCCATTCAATATTGTTTTGTTCATCAAAGCGGGCTTTGAGCTCCACCATGACCGTGACCTTTTTGCCATTTTTGGCGGCATTGATGAGTGAGGCGATTAATTGTGATCGACTGGCTACGCGGTAAATATTGATTTTAATCTGCGTCACTTTAGGATCAAAAGCCGCTTGGCGGACATACTCCAACATGTGGTTGAAGGTATGGTAAGGGTAATAAAGCAGGATATCCTGCTCGGAAATGGCCTTAAATACGCTGTCGTGCTTATCAAATGCTGAGCTTTTTAACGGAGGAAGAGGTTTATTTTCTAAATAGCCTCTGCCAACATTGGGAAACGCGATGAAATCTCGAAAGTTTCTGTAACTACCACCGGGGATCAGCGCATCTTGCTGTGTCACGCCAAGTCGTTTTTTCATCACTTTCATAATGCTTTCGGGCATCGCCTCATCGTACGTAAGTCGCACTGGTTCAGCATAAAGGCGCTGTTTCAGACCCTTTGACATTTTGTCCAATAGACCTTCTTCTAGCTCATCATCTAAGTTGTATTCGGCATCACGAGTGAGCTTAATTTCGTAGCCCTCAATATGCTCAAAAGAAAGAAAGTTACTAAACACATCTCGTAGGTAAAATTTGACCACATCATCTAATAACATGAGGGTTTTTTGACGCCGCGTCCTTTCTGGGGGGAGGATCACGAAGCGTTCTAATCTATCTGTTGGTAATTCTAATAATGCATGGTGGTGCTTATCATTGTCGCTACTCATCTCCACAAATAGGTAAGTCATGGTATCGTTGATAAGATCTGAGTAATCTTTATTCTCTGTCAGTAATATAGGCGACAAGTATTGCAACACTTGGTCATTAAAGTAATTTCTAAGCCATTCTTGGTGAAACTCAGATAGCTCTTCTGGTTGCTTTACATGGATATTGTGCGCGTTTAAATCACTAAAAATTTGTTTGTGGATGTGATTAAACTTTTTACCCAAAGACAGTACTTTCTTTTGTATTTGGTTAAGCAGTGCTTCGTTTTCTTCAAAGTTCGCATCCGGCAAATTACTCAATAAAATCCTGCGCTTTACATCCGCGACACGGACACGGAAAAATTCATCTAGATTGTTGGAGAAGATACCTAAAAATCGAATGCGTTCAATAATCGGGTTATTTTTATCTTTCGCCTCTTGTAAGACGCGTTCGTTGAATGAGAGCCAACTCAGCTCTTTTGCAAAAAAGCTGATTGCTTTTGGGTCACTAGATAATGCGTGCATTTTTCATTCCGTCGTAACAGTTGCTTTTTCTAGAGTATGTCCACAATGTGACACTTATATGACATTGGGTACAGCGAATGCGAATGTGCTAAGAGGAAGGAAAAATATGGCAGTGGTTCCTACCTCTGCCATATGAGTCTATCGTATATTTGAAATGTGTCGTTGTTTGATATCAATGTCAGTCTGGTTCGATGTCTACGATAAGATCACTGGTAATTGCTTCTAATGCGTCAACAACGTTTTCTTTGTGTGTGCCCGGTGCCAAATTTACCGTCGCAAATGCGCTAAATATGGGAACTCCCCAATTTGGTGCGCTTTGCTGCCTTGAATTTAGATGCGTGATATTCGCGCCTTGGTGGCGAATTACGCTGGATAGCTCTTGAATGATTCCGGGACGATCATTACCCGTAATAACTAAATTGAGCTTCTCATTCTTAACTTCTTGGTGGTCTTGTTCACCGTGTTCAATTCGGACCTCTAGCTCTGGTATTCCGTGAAGTGCATCTTGCAATGTTTGTAAATGCTCTTCAGCAACTTCAACGAGTACAATACCCGCAAACTGACCTGCCAGATGGCTTAGGTTACTGGTAGCCCAATTACCATGGTGTTGCAAAATAGTGGCAGAAATTTGCTCTACGAGACCAGGTCGGTCCTTACCTATAAGTGTTAATACTAACTGCTTCATATCACATGTCTCTTATTATTAAATGCCTTTACGGCGGTGGTGGAAAAGCGAAATATCGCCTGTTAAGCCTAGTAAACATAGGGGAATTGTCCAACAAGATGGCTGTTGCTTTGTAAACAAATGCAAATGAAAACTAGATACATTAAAAAAACCTTTTGTAGATAATGATTAAAGTTAAAAAAAGCAACAATTTCATCATGGCTCATGTAACATAACTGTCATCTTGATGAAATATAATGCGCCGCAACTTGATAATAAAAAGGTGTTTTGATGACTTCCAATCCGCAAAAACCGTCCTTTAAAACGGATAGAAGCCGTCTCTTTAAAGACCGCTTTGCCCAATTCGGAATTACCTCGGGAGGGGTGATGGTTTTGGTTGCTTTGCTATTAATCTTCTTTTACTTACTTTACGTTGTGCAGCCAATATTCGAATCTGCGAGCGTGACTAAACGTGCTGATATCGCTTTACAAGACGATAAAACGTATTTCGGTATGGGTATGGAAGAACAAACCGAAATTGCATATTTACTTGATAACAAAGGCCTCGTCGATTTTTATCAGATCAAAGGCCAAAACGCAGGTGACAAGCTAAATACACTGGCAGTTGACTTGGACGGTCAGGTGACAAGCTTCTCTCAAAGTGCACCATTCTTGGGTATTTATGCATATGGTTTGGACAATGGTCAAATTCAGTTAGTAAAGCCAAGTTTTCTAATTTCATTTCCTGGTAACCAACGTGTGATGCAACCAAGGTTGAGCTATCCACTTGAAGGTATTCAGCTAGAGGTAGATGACCAAGGCCAGGCAATTAAGCAGTTTGCATTTAGTCACTATGAAGATAAAACCGCTGTCGTTGCTCAGACCGCTGACAAGCGAGTTATCTTTGCATCATTCAGTGCTGAAGAAAATATGTTTAGCGGTGAGATTGAGTGGACGGTAGAGCGCAGTATCTTACCGATTGAGGGGCGTGTTGACGACATGTTGATCTCCCCAGATACAACACGTGTATTCGTTCGCTCTGCCAATCAAATCTATGTTTTTGACACGCGTTTTGCGGATGACGTTGAGCAGTTCCAGTTACTTGCGGCTAACGAAGAAAACGCGAACCTCGTTAATATGAATTTACTGGCTGGTGCAAACTCACTGATGCTCAGTAATGACAATGGTGAAGTATCGCAGTGGTTTGAAGTCAATACCGATGCAGGCCGTCAATTTGCCAAAATTCGTTCATTCGAAAGTGTAAAAGGCGCACAAGTTGATATTTTCAGTGAATTTTATCGCCGCACTTTCTTTACCACGACAAATACGGGTGAGTTAGGTCTTTATTACACCACCAGTGAAGCACACTTGTGGCAAGGTCAAGTTGTGGATGGGGCTATCGAAAAGTTTGCGGTATCTCCGCGTGCAAATGCAGCATTGCTTCTATCTGATAACACATTGAATGTCGTCGAGCTGCATAATGAGCACCCGGAAGTGACTTGGTCAGCCCTTTGGCAGGAAGTCTGGTATGAAGGTTACCCTGAGCCGGCTTACACTTGGCAGTCAACTTCTGCAAGTGATGACTTTGAGTCTAAATTCTCATTAGTACCAATCTCATTTGGTACCATTAAAGCAGCGATGTATGCAATGTTGTTTGCCGTACCAATTGCACTTTCAGCTGCAATATACACGGCATACTTTATGTCGCCAGAACTGCGCCGAGTAGTGAAGCCAACGGTTGAAATCATGGAAGCGCTACCGACGGTAATACTGGGTTTCTTAGCGGGCCTTTGGCTTGCACCGCTTATCGAAGCGCATTTACCAGCCATTGTTGCGCTGCTGGTGCTCTTACCGATAGCGATTATTGGTACTGCTTTTGGTTGGA
The DNA here is from genome assembly GCF_001696455.1 of Pseudoalteromonas luteoviolacea. Taxonomy (GTDB): domain Bacteria; phylum Pseudomonadota; class Gammaproteobacteria; order Enterobacterales; family Alteromonadaceae; genus Pseudoalteromonas; species Pseudoalteromonas luteoviolacea_C. The sequence continues at coordinate 44,651 of NZ_MAUJ01000006.1, read as the reverse complement.
CCAAATTACCCAAACAAATTCGTCATTTACTGCCGGATGGTTGGCACTCGGTACTACTTATCCCAGTGGTGTTAATCGTTGGTTGGTTGTCATTCGCAATTAGCGACAGTATTGAGGTATGGATGTTTGGCGGCAATGTACGTCAATACTTGACCAATGAACTTGGCTTAACGTTTGACCAACGCAACTCATTGGTCGTTGGTATTGCGATGGGTTTTGCAGTTATTCCTACTATTTTCTCTATCGCAGAGGATGCGGTATTCAGTGTACCAAAGCATCTATCAAACGGATCACTGGCACTGGGTGCGACCCAGTGGCAAACATTAGTACGAGTCGTATTGTTAACAGCAAGCCCAGGTATCTTCTCCGCCGTAATGATGGGATTGGGTCGTGCAGTGGGTGAAACCATGATTGTATTAATGGCGACAGGTAATACGCCGATTATGGACTGGAGTATTTTCCAAGGTATGCGTACGTTAGCGGCGAACATTGCGGTTGAAATGCCAGAGTCAGAGGTAGGTAGCTCACACTACCGGATCCTGTTCCTTGCTGCATTTGTACTGTTTATTTTTACATTTATCTTTAACACCGTCGCTGAGTTCGTTCGTCAGCAGCTGCGTGAAAAGTACAGCTCAATGTAATTGGAGAGAGATGACATGGTAAGACAATGGTTTAAGTCAGGATCTCCTTGGATCTGGATGACCGGTGGTGCAGTAAGCATCAGTTTAATCTCAGTAATTGGTCTGTTAGCAATGATTGCTTGGAAGGGGCTTAGCTTCTTCTGGCCAACTGAGGTAGTAGAATTCGAACTTGAAGGCTCTGTGGCTAAGCAGACCGTCATAGGTGAAATTTATGACAGAGAATTGGTACCTAAAGAGCGTTTAGAAGCTGCAGGGTACGATTTATCTGACTATCAAGGCGAGTCCGTTGAGCGTCTATTGGTTAAAACAGGTAACCGAGAGTATGTTGAGCTAGACTTCCGCTGGATTTTAACGACGGATATTCAAAGTCGTAAAGTGCCAGAAGAGATGGCTGTGTTTGAGCGTAGCAAGAATGGTAATTTTTATGGTTACGTTGTACGTGTGATTGAAGACGGCAAAGTTGTGTCACAGCAACCTGTTGAGCGTCTTGAAGCGCTGGTTGAACGCGCGGTAGAGCTTAATGAAGAAGCCCTTGACCTACAAAACGGTGACATTGGCCACATTAACTATGAATTAGAAAGGCTGCGTCTGAAAGAGCGAGCGTACCAGTTAGACAATGACCTGACTGATGAAATAAAAGCAGACTTTGAAGCACAGAGAGCGCAGTTAAGAGAAGAATACAAAGTATTTGAAAAGCGCTTATTTGAACTGCGTGCAGATGCAAAGCGTGACTACGTTGTCGTAAGAGACATGCGTGGGGAAGAGGTGACTTTACCACTGTATCAAGTACTGGACGTTTGGTTCCCAAACAATATGGGCTTTTTCTCAAAAGTGGGTCATTATTTCTCGCAAACGGGGAAGTTTATCAGTGATGATCCTCGTGAAGCGAATACGGAAGGTGGGGTGTTCCCAGCCATTTTCGGTACTGTCTTTATGGTTATGCTAATGGCCGTTATTGTTACGCCATTCGGTGTTGTTGCGGCGATTTACTTACATGAGTACGCAGCCAAGAATGCGGTGACTAAAATGATCCGTATCGCGGTAATTAATTTGGCGGGTGTCCCGTCGATTGTTTACGGTGTATTTGGCCTAGGCTTCTTTGTGTATATGCTAGGTGGTTCGATTGACCAACTATTCTACCCTGAAGCGGCACCAAGCCCTGTATTTGGTACGCCAGGTGTTATTTGGTCAGCATTGACGTTGGCGATTTTGACATTGCCAGTTGTGATTGTATCTACCGAAGAAGGACTATCACGTATCCCAAGTTCAGTTCGCCACGGCTCTTTAGCTTTAGGGGCTACAAAAGCTGAAACGCTATGGCGCATCATTGTGCCAATGGCGAGCCCGGCGATTATGACTGGATTAATCTTAGCGGTTGCACGTGCTGCCGGTGAAGTTGCACCACTGATGTTGGTGGGCGTCGTGAAGATGGCACCAACACTGCCGTTAGACGGTAACTTCCCATATATTCACCTAGACCGTAAGTTTATGCACTTAGGTTTCCATATTTATGATGTTGGTTTCCAAAGTCCAAATGTAGAAGCAGCACGTCCATTGGTATATGCGACCGCTTTCTTACTTGTTACGGTGATTATTGCGCTTAATATTACAGCAATTGGTATTCGTAACCACTTACGTGAAAAATTCAGAGCTCTAGAGCACTAATAGTACAGATTTTAAATAGGTATCCCTTTATGATTACAGTAGCGCCACAAGTAAATAACGCAGATGCTAATAACAAATTGGATCTTGCAAACTTGAGCCCAGAGCAAACAGCTTTAGAGATCAAAGACCTTGACCTTTACTATGGTGACAAGCAAGCTCTGAGTAAAATCAACATGTTAATTCCAAAAGGCCAAGTGACCGCCTTTATCGGTCCATCAGGTTGTGGTAAATCAACGCTATTGCGTTGTATCAATCGCATGAATGACTTGGTCGATAGCTGTCGTATTGAAGGTGAAATTAACCTTCAAGGACAAAACATTTACGATAAGAGTGTCGATGTTGCCGCATTGCGCCGCAACGTTGGTATGGTATTCCAAAGACCTAACCCTTTTCCTAAGTCGATATACGAAAATGTCGTGTATGGCCTTCGCCTTCAAGGTATTAAGGACAAGCGCAAACTAGATGAAGTGGTAGAGCGCTCACTACGTGGTGCGGCACTTTGGGATGAAGTAAAAGATCGCCTACATGACAGCGCATTTGGCTTGTCAGGTGGTCAGCAACAGCGTTTGGTCATCGCACGCTCGATAGCCATTGAACCAGAAGTATTATTGCTTGATGAACCAACATCAGCGCTTGATCCAATCTCAACATTGGTAATCGAAGAGCTGATCAATGACCTGAAAGACAAGTATACTGTTGTTATTGTTACACATAATATGCAACAGGCTGCGCGTGTATCTGATCAAACTGCGTTCATGTATATGGGTGAACTCATCGAGTATTCAGATACAAATACATTATTCACAACACCAACGAAGAAAAAGACTGAAGACTACATCACAGGTCGTTACGGCTAAAGTCTGACAGTGAAGGCTGCCCAAACAACGGGCAGCACAGGTTTGGGTTGGTATAAAAGGTAGGTTTTAGATGGAACACAATATTAATAAGCACATTTCTGGTCGCTTCAATGAAGAGCTAGAAAACGTAAGAAACCATGTATTAAGCATGGGTGGGTTGGTTGAGCAGCAACTAAACCTTGCGCTAGACGCTGTGAGCACGAGTGATGCAGATAAAGCGCGTAAAGTGAGTGAAAATGATTACAAAGTAAATGCAATGGAAGTGAACATTGATGAAGAATGTACACGCATCATTGCTAAAAGACAGCCAGCGGCCAGTGACTTAAGGTTGGTTGTGGCCATTGCTAAAACGATTGCTGATTTGGAGCGTATTGGCGATGAAGCTGAGCGTATTGCCAAAGTTGCCTTGGACTCATTTACCAAAGATCAGCAGCACCTTCTAGTGAATGTTGAGAACATGGGTAGATTGGTGTCTAAAATGCTACACGACGTATTAGACTCGTTTGCCAGAATGGACGCTCAACGCGCATTCGAAGTCCATAAAGAAGACGCAAAAGTAGATAGAGAATATGAGGCGCTAACACGTCAAATCATGACTTATATGATGGAAGACCCACGTTCAATTCCAAAAATTATGGACTTGGTTTGGTCTGTGCGTTCATTGGAAAGAATTGGCGACCGTTGTCAAAATATTGCGGAATATGTTATTTACTTTGTAAACGGTAAAGATATTCGTCATACCTCTCAAGAAGATATCGAAAAATCGTTATAGTTTGACAGGGGGTTAATTGTGTCAATGTGAACGATTAATCCCTTGTTCATGATAAAAATCGTTCACAAATTCGGTTAATGCTGTAAACTTGGCCTCTGCACATGCATATTAATATGATTTAAGGGTCAGTTATGCCTAGTAATGCGTTTTTAGGAGTGTTTGCAAAATCTCCTATAAAGCCGATTGAAGAGCACATTAAGATAGTGCATCAAGCCAGTGAAAGCTTGATCCCGTTCTTTGAACATGTCTTCAAAGGGGAGTGGACTGAAGCGGATGCACTTCGCGTTAATATTCGTAACCTAGAACGTGAAGCGGATGCGTTAAAACGAGAAGTACGTTTACAACTTCCTCGCGGTTTATTCATGCCAGTTGAACGGACTGATTTACTGGAACTTATTACCCATCAAGATAAAATTGCCAATAAAGCCAAAGACATCGCAGGACGAGTTGTTGGCCGTGAAATGGCTATTCCCGAATCTATTCAAAAAGACTTTGTTGCTTATCTATCACGCTGTGTAGATGCAACGAAACAAGCCTCTAAAGCGATTAACGAACTAGATGAATTACTGGAAACAGGGTTCAGAGGTCGTGAAGTTGCCTTGGTCGAAAAAATGTTAGTTGAGCTTGATGCCATTGAGCAAGACACCGATGACATGCAAATAAAAATTCGCCAAGAACTTCGTCAGGTAGAAGCTGATCTTAACCCAATCGATGTGATGTTCTTATACAAAATCATTGAATGGGTGGGTGAACTTGCCGATATCGCTGAACGTGTTGGTGCTCGCCTTGAGGTGATGCTAGCACGCTGATTCTTAATCAGCGAAACGAGTTAAATAGTTGTACACTGTGATTACTCTCCAAGCGAGTTAAAGCTAGAGAGCACAGTGTTGTGTTTGTTTAATAGTTATTTGTGAGCCGTTTAATTGATTAAAGTAGACAACGAGAACACAAATACAAAAACAGTGCTGGAACAGCACTAAAGGTTTTACAATGGAATTCATTGCTTCCTATGGCTCGATGTTAGTCATCATCGCAGCTGCAGTTGGTTTCTTTATGGCTTATGGTATTGGTGCGAATGACGTTGCTAATGCAATGGGTACGTCGGTAGGTTCTAAAGCACTGACAATTAAGCAAGCGATTATTATCGCGATGATTTTTGAATTTGCTGGTGCATACCTTGCTGGTGGTGAGGTTACATCAACAATTCGTAAAGGGATTATCGATGCGGCACCATTTGCGGACATCCCCGAATTAATGATACTGGGTATGATCTCTGCATTATTTGCCGCAGGTGCGTGGTTACTGTTAGCTTCAATGCTAGGCTGGCCGGTATCAACAACCCACTCGATTATCGGTGCAATCATTGGTTTTGCGCTTGTCGCAGTGGGTAGTGAAGCGATTCAGTGGGGTAAAGTGGCAGGCATCGTCGGAAGCTGGGTGGTCACACCGGCTATCTCTGGCTTCATTGCTTACTTAATCTTCATGAGTGCGCAGAAGTTAATTTTTGATACAGACAAGCCGCTTAACAACGCAAAGCGCTTTGTACCGCTCTATATGGGTCTAGCTGGCTTTGTAATGTCACTTGTTACCATCAAAAAAGGTTTAAAGCACATCGGTATTAACCTTGGCACAGTTGAGGGATATGCGCTGGCGATTGGTATCGCAGTGCTGATCGGCCTTATCGGTAAAGTGGTTATTTCACGCATGAAGATGGACCCGAATGCTGATAAACAAATGCAGTTCAATAACGTTGAGAAAGTGTTTGCAGTGCTAATGGTACTAACTGCATGTTGTATGGCGTTTGCGCATGGTTCAAACGATGTAGCAAATGCAATTGGTCCACTGGCTGCGGTAGTGAACATTGTTGAAAACAATGGTGAGATGGCGAAGAAAGCCGCGCTTGCATGGTGGATTTTACCACTGGGCGGTCTGGGTATCGTTGTTGGCCTTGCTGTATTAGGTAAGAAAGTAATTAAAACAATTGGTGAAGGCATCACGCACTTAACGCCAAGTCGTGGTTTCGCAGCTGAGCTTGCTGCGGCTTCTACAGTCGTAATTGCATCGGGTACTGGTTTACCAATATCGACGACACAAACGCTAGTTGGTGCCGTTTTAGGTGTAGGTATGGCCCGCGGTATTGCGGCACTTAACATGGGTGTGATAAGAAACATTGTGGTTTCTTGGGTGATCACATTGCCAGTCGGTGCTGCCCTTGCTATTGTTATATTCTATATTCTAAGAACCGCTTTCGGCGTTTAGTAGAAGACAGACTTTTAGCTTGAAAAGATCTCAGCGCCTCTGGTGCTGGGGTCTTTTTATTTATGGGTATGCAAGTGAATAACTTACCAAGTATAAAACAATTACAATATCTCATCGCCGTCCACCAGCAGCAGCACTTTGGGCGTGCCGCTGAAGCCTGCTTTGTAGGGCAGTCGACACTCAGTAGCGCAATTCAAAATCTAGAAGAAACATTGGGCTGTCAGCTGATAGAGCGTGAAAATCGCAGTTTGATGTTTACTGATGTAGGCGAAGAGGTTGTCGAGCGAGCGAAGAAAATCATTGATGACTCCATTAGTGTCGTTGAGCTGACCAAAAGCTATAAGAACCCGCTCTCTGGCAAGTTGGTATTAGGAATGATCCCAACCATAGCCAGCTTTATTGCTGCGCCATTGTATCAATTTTGCCAGCAAGCTTTTCCCGACTTAAAGCTGGTCCTTGTTGAAGACACCAGTGACCGTTTGCTTGATAAGCTGGAGCAAGGTCATATCGATATGGGGATGCTTGCATTACCGTACAGAACAGAAAAATTTCATACGCAAGTTTTGGCAAAAGATCATTTTTCACTGGTGCGTCACCAGGATTATTACATTCCCGAAATCCTAGAAGATTTTAACTTGCTGCCTGAAGACAGCGTCTTTTTACTTGAGAGAGAGCACTGTATGACGGGGCATGCGTTAAGTGCGTGTCACTTGAATCGCAGTGAGTGTATCAACCCGTTTGAGGCTGCCAACTTACATACTTTATTGAGTATGGTGGAGTATCAAAATGGGGTGACTTTTTTACCGCAAATGGCCCTCAATGCGGGTATCTTAGACGGTAAGCCAATGGTAACGTTATCACCACAAGCCGAAGCGTATCGAGAGATAGGATTATTGTGGCGCAAAACCACAGGTCGGATACGAGATTTTAAAATGTTTAGTAATCAGGTCGGTGATTTCATTAAAAAGCAGTGTCAATGACACTGCTTTTAGTTGTTAGTACAATTAGTTTGCAGACTAAGCACTGAATGTTTAAGTAGAGCTGAGTCTACTCTGTGACATGATGTTGGGTAAAAACAACAAATATACCCAAACAACTAAATTAAAATATGGAATAAAGCCCAATAAAGTGAATAACTTAGTTGGATACCCTTTTTGTTTAGCGCAGCGGTAACATTGTAAAGCAATTAAACAATGTACCAGTGATAAAAACAGAATAAACTGAAACATACTTAGCTCCTCGAATTCCATTGCGAGATGTGCTCAAATCCATTAGATGTCGCCTAGTTATGTGTAAGTAGCTTAAACTAGGTGACATTTATTGCGAGCTTTAATTATAGTTGAGTTTTTATTTTACTGCAGCGACTTTTTTACCCATTTTGATTAGCACGCTGTTTTTAGTGATAAAATAGTTTCAAGCGCAAGTTTTAGTTGCTCTATCGGTAAGGGGCGAGAGATAAAGTAGCCCTGACCATAATCCACACCAATCTCTTTGAGCGCTTCAAAAATTTCTTTATTTTCAACATATTCTGCAACAGAGCATTTATCCAAAGAGTGGCTGATATCATTGACAGCTTTTACGAGAGCAAGGTCAATTGGGTCATTCAACATGTCTCGAACGAATGAGCCATCGATTTTAACATGTTGCGCAGGGAGTTGTTTTAGGTAGCTAAATGTACTGAAACCGGTGCCAAAATCATCAATAGAGAAATGGCAGCCTAATTGGTTGAGTTGCTTTATCATCGCTTGAGTGGCTGTCAGGTTATTAATACTCGCAGATTCGGTGATCTCAAAAATAATGCAATGGGCTGGCACTTGAAAGTCTCTTAAACAAGTCTGTATGTGTGGCATGAGGCGCTCATCTAAAAAGGACTGTGCCGACAAGTTGAGAGAGATTTGATGAAGCTCTGGGTGCATGGCAACCGCGCGTATACTTTCTCTGATTACCGATTGGTCCATCAAGTAGGTGTCATTGAGCAACTCCAAAGCAGGTATAAACTGATTTGGGTAGATGAGTTTGTCGTCAATGATAAGGCGCAAGAGCGTTTCATAGTAGGCGATGGTATTATTTTTAAAATCCCAGATGGGCTGATAATGCAATTCTAGTTGGTTGTTTTTTAGCGCTTCTCGAACACTGTGCCCCCATTCCAAACCAGTCTGTAACGTACTGTTCTTATCGTCTTCTTTGCTATAACAGTGCACCAAATTGCGACCAAGGTTCTTAGCAATGTAGAGCGCAATATCTGACTGTTTTAAGCATTCATTGGGGTCGCAGTTTGTCTGTGTGATCTGTGTCAGGCCAATAGAGCAACTGATGGTATAACTTGCTTCTTCTGAGTGAAAGCGGTGGCTCTCGATGGCACTACAAATACTTTCAGCCATCATATGGGCCTCTAGTAGCGATTTATTTTTAAGTAAGACCGCAAATTCGTCGCCACCTATCCTAAAGATGAGGTGCTCTTGGCTGATATGTTCACCAAATAGCTGCGCGACTTCTTGTAGTACAATATCCCCCTGCTGATGCCCCTTGCTGTCATTGATGATCTTGAAGTGATCGAGATCGATATAGATCAGTGCGTGCTCAATATCGTGCTGTAATTTTGCTTGTTGGCAGAACAGGTTTAGCTGTTGGTCAAAGTAATACCGATTGTGTAAACCTGTAAGGGTGTCATGCAGTGCCAAGTGTCTAAGTTGTAACTCGGCTTCTTTACGTTCGTGAATATTATCTATGGTTGCAGTAATCGTGGTCGTGCTGGTTTTATTCTTTATTAACTGGAAACGACATTCTACCCATACCGCGGTGCCTGAATCGTGTTTTATTTGCAGTTCAAACGTTGAAGAGTGGGCCCCTGCTAATATTTCTTTGACTATCTGGTGCAGCTTAGGTAAGTACTCCGGGAGCACATAATCACACAATTGCGTGGAGAGCGTTGATTTGAGTTTGTAGCCCGTAAGCTGTTCCCATGCCGGATTAATAAATCGAATTGTCCCTTTTGCGTCGAGTTCAAGTACGACGGTATTTAAATGAAGTAAGATCCGTTGATGGGCTGAAAATAACTCTTTGTAACTCTGCTCACTGCGACTCAGTTGTTCCACTTTGTTAGCAAACTCTGCATAGCTCACCATAAAATCTTCTCGACGTGCTGCGTGGTCGCACACTTTACTTAAAAGAGATAAGTTATAAGGGGAACGGACAAAGTCAGTCACACCGAGCAACAGCAACTGCTCTGCGTAATCTGCGTCTTGATTGTCGATGATGGTGACGATCGCTTGACTCGGTTTGTGCTGTAATATGTTGGCGACGAGTTCTTTGGTGGTTTCTGCTCGGGTCGATGTTGCATCAAGCAACACAATGGCGTAGTCGTTTTGTAAAAACTCAGAAAGCGCAGTATTTGCAGAAATCACATGATTTGTTGTAAAGCTCAATGCTAAATGATCGACGATGTCTGCGGCTTTTTTCTCATTGTGCTCTAACAGCAATAAGTTCAGTCGACTACTTTTTTGCAAGTGAGTTGATAATACGTTGGCCAAAACTTGTGGCAATACGTCGTGGCGCTCTAGAGGCAGTACTGCGTCAATACTATAGCTGCGAGCAGTGGTTTCAGCAATGCGCTCACAGTACGTAGGTGGTATGAGCACGATAGGCGTATTTTTTGGCGTTTTTAGTAACCCTGAGCGGATCATACGAGAAAAGCGCCAGCCATCTATTTTTCCCACATTCAGGCCGCTAATGACAAGATCGACAGCCTGTTGCTTCAACAATTGTAGTGCCGCTTGGGTATCACTGAGCTCTATAATTTGGAATACATTTAGCTTTTGTAACGTTCTTATTACGGTCTGGCGCTCAATATGATCCGCATTGACGAGTAATAAAGTCAGCTGTTTTGCCATGGCGTTACTACCTCAAACCCATGTTTCTAGTTCGTATTCTATTGCCCATATCAATTTATTAGATTGTTTTATATTGCCTTTTTGACAATATCGCACTCATCTTGTTATGGCTGGCTTTCGTGCGCACGTATGCGCAGTAGCCAGTAGAGTAAAGCTATTTGGCACAACTGACAAGGGGCTAAAAAGTATGAATAGATATCCTATGTTGCTTGATTTCATTTCCGCGCAGCACTAGACTTGCCGCCAACTTGCACGAATATGAGGTCTACATGCGCGTAGCTGACTTTAGTTTTGAACTTCCCGATGAATTAATTGCTCGTCACCCAAAAGCGGAACGTACGAGTAGCCGCTTACTTACTCTCAATGGAGAGAGTGGAGAGCTTGAACACAAGATATTCAAAGATATTATTGATCTAATTGAGCCAGAAGATCTGATCATATTCAATAATACTAAAGTGATCCCTGCTCGCATGTTTGGCCAAAAAGCGACTGGCGGCAAAGTAGAAGTATTAGTCGAACGTATTTTAGATGAGCATCGGGTGTTGGCCCATATTCGCTCAAGTAAATCCCCAAAACCAGGTGCAGAGTTGATCCTTGAAGGCAAAGCACAGGCCACAATGGTTGCGCGTCATGGCGAGCTATTTGAACTTGCGTTTGAGGGTGAGCATTCCGTTCTGACTATTTTAGATGAAATCGGTCATATGCCGTTACCTCCTTACATAGATCGTCCAGACGAAGAGGGCGACAAGGAAAGGTATCAAACAGTTTACAGTGAAAAACCCGGTGCAGTAGCGGCACCCACCGCAGGTTTACACTTCGATGATACTTTAATGGCACAGCTCAAAGAAAAAGGCGTGGATATGGCTTTTGTCACACTTCATGTCGGGGCCGGCACATTTCAACCTGTGCGTGTAGATGATGTTAAAGATCACAACATGCACTCAGAGTACATTGAAGTACCTGAAGACGTCGTTGATGCGGTGACGCGTTGTAAACAGCGGGGCGGTCGTGTCATCGCTGTTGGTACCACTTCGGTGCGTTCGTTAGAGTCTGCTGCGAAAGTCCATGGCGGTGAATTGAAAACTTTTTATGGTGATACAGATATCTTCATCTTCCCAGGTTATCAGTTCAACGTCGTAGATGTGATGATCACTAACTTCCATTTACCTGAATCCACATTGATCATGTTGGTCAGCGCCTTTTCTGGCCAAGAGCACATCATGCGCGCCTATAAAACGGCAATTGAAGAGCGCTATCGATTCTTCAGTTATGGTGATGCGATGTTCTTGACCAGACAAACTAAAGCATAAAATGACAGCCCGGCAAATTGCCGGGTTTTTTGTTTTTGTTTTAACCCTTTTTTAACTGTGACTTTATTTATCGCTTTTTGGCCCCAATATTAGAATTGCTCGGCCTTTATTGGTAGAATCTGACGGTTTATATGACTCCTATATGGGAAAAAGTCATTGGTTAAGAATTGTTGGACTGTTTTTCCGACACGAGGTAAATATGAAATTTGAATTAGATTGTACGCATGGCAAGGCTCGCCGTGGACGTTTGGTTTTTGATCGTGGCGTTGTCGAAACGCCTGCGTTTATGCCGGTAGGTACCTATGGGACAGTAAAAGGCATGACGCCAGACGAGTTGAAAGAAACGGGTGCTCACATCTGTCTTGGCAACACGTTCCACCTAATGTTACGTCCTGGCACAGAAATTATTAAACAGCATGGTGACTTACATGACTTTATGAATTGGGACAAACCAATTCTGACTGATTCAGGTGGTTTTCAGGTATTCAGCCTAGGTGCAATGCGTAAAATTTCTGAAGAGGGCGTCCTATTTAAATCACCAGTAAATGGTGAAAAGATCATGCTCTCTCCAGAAAAAGCAATGGAAGTTCAGCGTGATTTAGGTTCAGATATCGTGATGATATTTGACGAATGTACGCCTTATCCAGCGACAGAGAAAGAAGCAAAAGACTCAATGGAGTTGTCTTTGCGCTGGGCTAAACGTTCTAAAGAAGCACATGGTGATAACCCATCTGCGCTATTTGGTATTATTCAAGGTGGTATGTACCCAGAGCTGCGTGCTGAATCGCAAAAGGGCCTAGAAGATATTGGCTTTGATGGTTATGCCTTGGGTGGTTTATCAGTTGGTGAACCAAAAGAAGAAATGGTGAAGATCCTAGACCATTGTGCATACAAAATGCCAGAGCAAAAACCACGTTATTTAATGGGTGTTGGTAAACCAGAAGATTTAGTTGAAGCGGTACGTCGAGGTATCGACATGTTCGACTGTGTAATGCCAACACGTAATGCTCGCAATGGACACTTGTTTGTGACTGACGGTGTGATTAAAATCCGTAACGCAGTTCACAAAACAGATACAAGTCCTTTGGATGCAGAGTGTGATTGCCACACATGTAAAAATTACTCTCGTGCCTACTTACATCACTTAGATAAGTGTAATGAAATTTTGGGCGCAAGATTGAATACCATCCATAACTTGCGTTACTACCAACGTTTGATGGAAGGTATGAGAAATGCCCTGACTGAAGGGACATTTGATGAATTTGTCGCTGACTTTTACGAGCGTAGAGGCCTACCTGTTCCGCCTTTAGCTGATGTAGAAGCAGAGTAAACGTTTTATTCAAAATTAAATGAGGAAAAGCAATGAGCTTATTTATTTCTAACGCCCATGCAAGTACGGCGGCTGCGGCCCCTGCCGGTGGTGGTATGGAAATGCTTATTATGTTGGCTATTTTTGGTTTGGTATTTTATTTCTTAATTTACCGTCCACAAGCCAAGCGCGTAAAAGAGCATAAAGACCTGATGGGTGCTTTAGGCAAAGGTGATGAAGTACTTACTTCAGGCGGCCTTGTCGGTAAAGTTTCGAAAGTTGCAGAAGACAAAGATTTCGTGGTAATTGCCCTGAATGACCAAGTTGAAGTAACAGTTCAAAAATCAGCGGTTGCAGCAGTTTTACCTAAGGGTACAATGAAGTCGCTATAACAATAAGAAAGGGATAATCCAGTGCTAAACAAGTATCCAATGTGGAAATATTTACTTGTACTCGCTGTATTGGCCGTTGGCATTCTTTATGCTACCCCGAATATGTATGGTCGAGATCCGGCCATACAAATTTCTGGTACGAAAGGGGCTGACGCTGATTTAAGCGTGCTTGATCAAGCAAATAAAACACTTCAAACAAACAACTTACCAATTAAATCTGCCGTTCTTGAAGAAGGGCAAGTGCTTATTCGCTTTAAAAATGTTGAAGATCAATTAAAAGCGCAGGATATCCTACGTGACACCCTAAGCGAAGATTACATCTCGGCAATTAATATGTCTCCAGCACAGCCAGATTGGCTGAAAAACATTGGCGCTAACCCAATGAAGCTCGGCTTAGACTTAAGCGGTGGTGTTCATTTCACCATGGAAGTCGATATGGCGACGGCTATGGGTAAAGCACTCGAGCAGATGGAGCAAGATTTCAAGAGTGACTTACGTGAAGAAAAACTCCGTTATCGTACTATTCGCGAAGTTGCTAACAGTGAGCGCATTCAAGTTGTAATGCGTACTGTTGAAGATAAAAGAGCTGCGGAACGTTTCCTGAAGAAGCGCTACCCAGGCAACGATTTTGTTAATGACAGTAGCAATGAATTGGCTTTCTTCTCAAGCTTAAGTGATTTGAAAAAACGTGAGCTACGTGATTATGCCATTAAACAAAACGAAACCATCATTCGTAATCGTATTAACCAACTTGGTGTTGCAGAGCCAAATGTTCAACGTCAGGGTTCTGAGCGCATCATTGTTCAGTTACCGGGTGTTCAAGATACTGCACGCGCTAAAGAAATCTTAGGTGCCACGGCAACTTTAGAATTCCGTGAAGTGGATGAACGTGCCGATACACGCACAGCTGCGCAAGGTCGAGTACCAGCTGGCAGTGAAGTGCTTTACCACAAAGATGGCTACCCAGTTGTACTAAAAACACGCGTGATCTTAGCTGGCTCGCATATTACTGGTGCGCAATCAGGTATGGATGAATACCAACGCCCTCAAGTAAGCATTAACCTTGATAGTAAAGGTGGCGCTAAAATGAGTGCATTTACCAAACGCGCAGTTGGTAAGAGCATGGCAACGGTATTTATCGAGTACAAACCTTCGGGTAAAGTGGATGCTGAAGGAAATGCGCTTCCGCCAATTAAAGTGGAAGAAGTCATTAACGTCGCGACAATTCAATCACGTTTGAATAACTCGTTCCGTATTACCGGTATTGATAACCCAGCCGAAGCACATAACTTGAGTTTACTACTGCGTGCGGGTGCATTGGTTGCGCCAATCCAGATCGTAGAAGAGCGCACGGTAGGGCCTAGCCTTGGTCAAGAAAACATTGAAGCAGGTATGACAGCAGTAGTACTTGGTTTTGCATTCGTCCTTGCATTTATGTTGATGTATTACAAAGGATTTGGCTTAGTTGCTAATTTGGCGCTTGCTGCAAACCTTGTAATGATCGTTGGTGTGATGTCGATGATCAGTGGTGCAACACTGACGCTGCCTGGTATTGCAGGTATTGTATTAACTGTGGGTATGGCAGTTGATGCGAACGTACTAATTTTCGAGCGAATTCGTGAAGAGCTGGCAGATGGCCGAAGCCCACAGCAAGCGGTTCATCATGGTTATGATAGTGCTTTTAGCACAATCTTCGATGCAAATATCACGACGCTGATTGCAGCGGTTATTTTGTTCTCGGTGGGAACTGGTCCAATTGCTGGCTTTGCCGTGACATTAGCAATCGGTATTTTAACGTCGATGTTTACAGCGATTATCGGTACTCGTGCCGTGATCAACGCCTTTATTGGCGGTAAGCGCATCAACAAGTTGTCGATCTAGGAGCGAATATGCAGTTATTAAAGTTATCAAGCACCATCCGCTTTATGTCGGCACGTAAGTTGTCGATGGCTTTCTCAGCATTACTGATTTTGGCTTCTGTTGCATCGTTTATGGTCAAAGGCCTGAACTTTGGGTTGGACTTTACTGGTGGTACAGCGGTAGAAGTTGGTTTCTCACAACCTGCTGATCTACCAAAGATCCGTAAAGTACTTGCTGAGAATGGATTTGCCGACGCCGCAGTGACGTTATTTGGTTCAAGCCAAGAGGTATTGGTACGTATAGCACCACGCGAAGGCGAAAAAGCAGAAACTATTGGCAATCAACTTATAGATGCCCTGAAATTGGCCGACAGCAGCGTTGAGATGCGTCGTATCGAATTTGTAGGTCCAAGCGTGGGTGAAGATCTAAAGGAAGATGGCGGCTTGGCTATGTTGACAGCACTTCTGTGTATTTTGGTCTACGTAGCATTTCGTTTTGAATGGCGTTTTGCCGTTGGTGCGGTTGCCGCGCTATTCCATGACGTGATCTTAACGATGGGTCTATTCTCTCTACTTGAGCTTGAATTTGACTTGACCATTTTGGCGGCAGTTTTGGCGGTAATCGGTTACTCGCTTAACGATACCATTGTTGTATCCGATCGTATTCGTGAAAACTTCCGTAAGGTGCGTATCGACGATACTCTTGAGATAATTAATATCTCGCTGACACAGACAATGAACCGTACACTTGTGACGTCAATCACAACAATTCTGGTATTGATCGCACTATTTGTATGGGGTGGTCAAACCATCCACGGTTTTGCGACAGCTTTACTGTTTGGTGTTTTCATTGGTACTTACTCTTCAGTTTATGTTGCAAGCTCTGTTGCTGTTGCGATGGGCGTGAGTAAAGAAGACTTAATTCCGGTGGAAGTGGAAAAAGAAGGTGCGGACTTAGACGCAATGCCTTAACTTCGGGTCGCGTCTAGAGGCATTTATATGCGCTTTAAGCGCAATAAACGCATACTTATCGATCATAATCAAAAAGGCCACAGTTAATGTGGCCTTTGTTGTTTCAAAATGATGACAAGACTGTATAATGAGAATTGTTATCAATAATAAAGATTTGAGGATAGTATGTATAAACAGCTAGGAATTGCATGTGCAGCTTTGGCATTATTTGCATGTTCAGAAAAAGAAAGCGCGCAAACTACTCAGCCACAAGCAAAAGCACCAGTTACAGAAAATGCATTGAGCCAATACAAAACTCAGGCAAAAGCACTTTTAGCGAACATCAGGGAACAAAAGCCAGCTTCTGAGCTTGAGAAAGAGTCTGCGAACTTGGTTGCAACTTCACGCAGCGTACTTTCTGATTTTGTTACTAAATACCCTCAATGTAAGGACTATTTAGATGCCCTAGATAAAGCCGCTGACTTGATCCCATCACTCCCGCTTGAAGAGATCGAAAGTGGTTACCATGAAGATGGTAAGCTGCCTAAATATAGCGATCCGGTGTGTTACCACGCGAAAGACTTGTTAGTACATCCGGCGACCGTGCAAGCAATTGCTAAGTTAGGGTTTACTGAAAATGCACAGTACCAAGACGCTGAATTAGAAATCGTCGAGGTGATTGCGCACTTTGATCAAGTTGAAAGAGCGTTAAACTAAACGCTTGAGGTGAGGGAGGTTCTCTCACCTAAACCTCCATATTTTCATCATTTTATTGTGCAATCATGCATATTTTTCATTCCTATAATTGGTAAATTCCATCTGATTGCAATCTAATTGTCATAAAACATTGATAATTTGGCTGATTATTGAACACTTTAATTAGATTGGCTGTACCTGTGGATCCGATAAAATCCATGTTGGATGACATTCTCAGCAATGATGCTGTGTATCCAATGTTTCAACCTATTTTTGATCTTGCGAAAGAAAAGATCCTTGGTTTTGAGGCTTTAAGCCGAGGCAGTTTAGATAACGATCTTATGCTGCCTGATAAAATGTTTGCAGCAGCCAGCAAGTATGACCGATTATCTGAGCTTGAGTTGTTATGCCGTAAAAAGGCCATAGAGCAATTTGCACAGCTTAAATTACCCGGTAAATTATTTCTCAATGTGAGCCCTAAGGCTTTGCTTGACCCTCATCACCCAAAAGGCGAAACGCTGCACTTAATTGAAGAAGCGGGCCTCAATTGTAATCGCGTTGTCATTGAAGTCACAGAGCAAGACAAAGTGGATGACGGCTTTTTGCTTTTGAAAACCATATCCCACTATCGTCAACTTGGCTTTAAGATTGCGATAGATGATCTGGGAGCAGGGTACTCGGGGCTAAAGCAATGGTCTGAGCTGTGTCCTGACTTTGTCAAAGTGGATCGCTACTTTATAGATTATTGCGATCAAAGTATTGTGAAACGAGAGTTCCTAAAATCCATCATCGATCTTGCTAAAGCGACGAATACCGCCGTTATTGCAGAAGGTATTGAGCGGGAAGAAGAGCTGCGTTTGCTCAAAAAGTTAGGCATTATCAATGCGCAGGGCTTTTTGTTAGCAAAACCCAGCTGCGAGCCCAGTGATATGATCAACAACTTTCATGATAAACCAGCTCAGCTTAATCAAGCGACCTCACCTGCTAGCCAGTTTGAGCAGTCTATGGCAATAGGCTGGTTATCAAAGGATGTAACGGCAATACATACCAATACGCAATGTCTGGATGCGCATCGACGTTTTGAGCAAAACAAACAGTTAACGAGTATCGCTGTGCTCAATGACAACAGACAACCAGTGGGGTTGCTACATCGAGATCAACTTACCGAAGTATTTGCCTCTCCTTATGGTCACGCGTTATTTGATAAGAAGTCTGTCATTAAGTTGATGGATAAGCAGCCACTCATCGTTGACGAGCAACAAAAGCTTGATTACGTGAGTCAAATGATCACTGAGAATGAATTTGATATCAGGCGTCATATTGTCATTACTAAAGAAGGAGAATACCTTGGCCTGGCACCGCTTAGAGACATTTTAAAGCATATTACTGAAGAGAAAATTCGACATGCACAACATGCTAATCCACTTACAATGTTGCCCGGTAATGTCGCAATCAATGAAGCGATAGAGCAACGCTTGAAAGCGAAACATGAATTTTCTCTTGGCTACATAGATTTGAACCATTTTAAACAGTTTAATGATTTATATGGCTATGCCAGTGGCGACAGTGTGATCAAATTGCTTGCTGATGTCACCTTGGAAGTTTGCAAGCAAAGCCAATGTTTTGTTGGTCATATTGGTGGCGATGATTTTATGGTGGTGTTTGATGGTGCCGATGCTGAGTTTCTGTGTCATCAGATTATCGAATTGTTTGAAGCGCGTTCAAAGTCATTGTTTACGCCTGAGCATGTTGCAGCTGGCGGCTATTGGGCGACCAATCGTGAAGGGCAAAAGCAGTTTGTCCCCTTGTTGACTTTGTCTATCGGTTTGGTGAGCCCTGATGTGCATTCTTGCCACAATAGTCATCAAGTGGCCGCATTGGCAACCGATGCTAAAAAAGAAGCTAAGCGTTATAGAAACAGTTATTTATTTGTCTGTAATCGCCGTAAGCCAAGTGCGCCTATGGTTAGGCTTGAGGCTGCTGCAAACCTTCCTTAAATATGTATCAAGTAGAGTAGCCGCCATTTAAAGATAAATTTCCCGTTTGAATGGCTGCTCGTGCAACTCAACGAAATCTTATTGCTTTATGAATATAAATTGGGAAATATATATACTTAAGGCGAAGAGAAATTCTCCTATAGTTTGTATATATTGATTGATACACCGCAACCAGCATGTCCACAGGGCTTTAGGGAGTCGCTATCATGATGAAGATATTTATGTATGTTTGTTTGATTGTCTTCACTTCCTTGGGGTTTGCAGACGATAGCAAACCTACAATTTATGTGGCCAAAGAGCAGCGACCACTTTACGATCGTGACTTATTTTTATACGAGTTGCTTCAGCAAGCTTTGCTGGCCGCTGACTACGACGTAAATATAGAACATGTTAAAGTGCATCCCCACCAGCAACGAACGTTGATGCGCTTAGCAAAGGGCGAGTGGACTTGCATTGGAGTATGACGAGTCCGGCACGTGAAAAGCTCGCAATTGCAGTTAAGTTTCCACTCTTTGATGGCTTGATTGGCAAGCGCGTATTGATTGTACACAAGGCGCATTACGAGCGGTTTAAATCGGTGACTGAGCTTGAGCAACTTCGTCGTTTTACTGCTGTTCAGGGTCACGATTGGCCAGATACTAAAATCCTTGCGAGTAATGGGCTTGATGTGAAACCCATTGCTAACTATCAAGCCATGTTTGATATGATACTCGCCAAAAAAGCGGATTACTTTCCCCGCTCTATCGTAGAAGCGCAATCTGAATTAAGTAGTCAAAATAACCCCAATTTGATGATTGTACCTGACTATTATTTGTCATATCCAGCGCGCTTCTATTTCTTTGTTAACCGTGACAACCCAGAGCTTGCGAATAAACTCGCACACGGCCTCAAAAAAATGAAGGATAGTGGCGCTTATCACACTTTACTGGTCCGCTATTTTGATATCGACATGCTCACGAGTAGCCATATGTTGCCACTAAATAACCCTTTCTATTAAAGGGCTATTTAGTCCGTCGAATCGAAGGTGCTTTGAAATCATATGCTTCTTTGTAGCTGAGAAATGTCAGAACCACTAAAACGCCGCAAAACATGGAATAGTTTAAATAGCCTGTGACATCAAACGCATAATAAAAGAAGGTAATATCATAGCCCTTGCCATTTCGCATATAGTTTTCTATTAATGCGAAAAAACTGATTGCCGCACTAATTAGGCATAACCAAGGCAAAATGCTATCCGCAAAGGTGTATCTTATCTTGTGTTTGGGAAATAGTTTTTTGGATATTTCAACTCGATAAGTTAACGGAACTAATATCATGAGTTCTTTAACCAAGTGAATACCATAAATCAAGCTGTTTTGAATGAGTCTGTCTCCGGGTTCGGACACAAGGCTAATAAGGCCGGTTGTGAAAATAATGTTTTCAAATAAAACCGGCATCATGGCCAAAAAAGCGATGGAACAAATATTGACGTCTCTCAAGCGGTGTCCAATTAAGAAAACGAGAGATACGATAGAAATGTACGCGAGAAAAAAGAAGTATGTCGCGTCTTGGATAATAAAGATCACTACTACCATTACAACATAAGGTAGTAGCAGATCTTTGAATGCAAACTGTTTTGCCATAAGTGATACTTTACTGAGAAATAAACTAAAGGGATGACATTGTTAAGGTTTAACAATGGGTTTGTTTTGCTTGCGCTTATTCCTCTGGAGACCACAGTCATTTGAAAAAGGGTCTGCTGGACCTAATAAACCAGAGCCGCCAAATATTAAACGACATTGTTTCTTAGCAATCATCTTCATAGTGATTATCCTTATTTCATTGTTGTCTAGTCAGCTATCGAATGTTGAACATTCTTTAGTTTCCAATGGCGATAGGCACAACGCAGAGCCTTACTGCTAACCAGTGAAGAAACGTCACCAAAACAGTAGTCATAAAGAACCAAAATATCTATTTTTGGTAGTACTTAAAGTCTGTATTTATGCGGGTGACTCAATGAATTTAACACCAAATAATTTGGAGTTAAACATTTTTTTACAAAAAAATAAGATGCTAAATTCAGGCCAATTTGTGAAAAAAATTACCCAAAAAAATAGGGGAACTTAGTCCCTATTTTTTCGCGTAACTTATTGTTTGGTAATGCTGTGATATTAAAGCTTAAATTTTGCCATTTCTGATTCTAGCTGAGTTGCGAGTGCCTTGATGCTGTCGGTTGCTGCATGTGCTTGCTGCGAGACATTCGCTGTTTGTGACGCGGTATCAGATATCGTCACAACTCTTTGTGCAGTATCCTCACCGGCTGCCAACTGTTCCTTTGCTGCCAAAGCAATTTGGTCACTCATTTGAGAGATGGCGCTCAGTGAACTGGCAACACTGCGAAGCGCTTCGCTTGCTTCACTTGACATGGTGACGGTTTTTTCACTGGTAGCGATACTCAGAGAGACTGATGACTTTGCTTCTTGTGTCGCAGATTGTAAGTTTCCTATCATAGTATGAATTTCTTCAGTACTTGATTGAGTTCGCTGAGCAAGCTGGCGTACTTCGTCTGCAACAACTGCGAATCCACGCCCTTGTTCGCCTGCGCGAGCGGCTTCAATGGCGGCGTTTAGTGCAAGTAAGTTCGTTTGCTCGGCAATACTTTGAATGACACTCAATACATTGGCAATGTTGTTCACTTCTTCATCGAGTGCCTGAATATTACTTCCTGCACTGTCAATTTGTTGCTCCAGTAATGCGATAGCTTCGGACGCGTCACTTGTTAAGCGGTCTGCATTTTGGCCTTGGTTCTCTGCTTCTTGCACTGAAAAAGCAGCTTGTTCAGCATGTTCAACAACGGTTTGAGCTGACGCCGTTAGCTCCGTGATTGCGGACGCGACCATTTGTGTTTCTTCGCTAAGGCTCTGGGTTAAATTTTCCAGCTCGGTCGAACGAGCTTCGCCGTCATAGCTTTGCTCTTTAAGCGTATCACTGACAGTCATTAGCCCTCCGACGACGCCTTTGAGACCATCTTGCATATAACGCATTGCCGCCATAATGCTGTAATCTTTCGCAGTCGAAGTATCTATTAGGGAGGTTAAATTACCCTGAGACACTTCTCTAACTATGGCAAGTACGTCATTGAGCTCTGCGCCAAGTTTGTTAGACAACGATAGGCCATATCGAGCAATGGCAAAGGTCAGGGCTACTGCAATAATGAGAGATAAAGACAAAAGCCAGCTAGCCGTTTCCCAGTATCGGGCATCTACTTCTTTGTAACTGATCCCGGTGCCTACGTACCAGCCAAAGCGCGACGTTTTCTGTACAACAGAAGTTAAATCGACAACCTCACCATTACGCTCAGACGTCCAGTGGTAGGTGATAATCCGATTGGTTTTATTGCCAACGAGCCTTTCTACCAAGCGGCCAATACTGTTTCCATTGGCATCTTTGAAGTCATTGAAACTCGTTCCGTGTAGCTGTGGATCGTGAGGTGCGGCAACAAAATCTAACTTGTTGTCCACTACATAGACATACTCAGAGTCGTGGTATTTATTTTCTTGTAAAATCTTAGCCGCAAGTCGCTTGGCTTCTTGTTCTGAAAGCTCTCCAGATTGTACAAATTGTTCAAACTGCTCAACAATATTAACCGTGCTTTTCATTAGTTGGTTAATACGTGCAATGTTATCTGTTTCACTGGCATGGCGCAGTGACTGTAGTCCCAGCACGGCAACCAGGATAAGCGCGATAAAGATGGCTGCTGCGAATAGGATTATTTTTAGTCTTAAAGTCAGGGTCGAAAACACAATTTGCACCTTAACAGAGATCTAGTTAATTGTTTATGGAACTCCACTTTTATGATTTATCATGTTTAAGCGGAGTATGTAAGTAGCCGATTACTGTATATGAATAAAAATTAGATGATTTTTCCTCATATGACGACTTTTTCCCCCATTAAATTGCATTGATTATGCTTATTTCACGTTCCGTAAGTGGTCGATACTGACCTTCGGATAAGTCGCTATCTAACTCAATGTCTCCAACTTTTTCTCTATGTAATTCAACAACATGGTTTTCAACGGCGGCAAGCATACGCTTTACTTGATGGTATTTTCCTTCGCAGATCGATAGGCGTAATGCGTATTTATCTAAAGCCTCAGCGTGGGCTGGGCGAGTGAGTTGTTTTTCATTGTGTAGCGCAACGCCTTCACGCAATTTTTGTAGTGCTTCCTCTGTGATTATTTCTTTCGTTTCAACAAGGTATGTCTTGAATTTTTGTTTCTTAGGCGACGTTATTTGATGTGACCAGTCCCCGTCATTTGTAATGAGGACTAGGCCAGTAGTATCGATATCCAGCCTACCTGCAATATGAAAATCTTTTAAGTTAGGCTCATCCAAAAGGTCAAAAACAGTCGGGTGTAAATCATCTTGATTTGCACACACATAACCTTGTGGTTTGTTCAACATAAAATACCTTTTACCCAAGTATTTCAGTATATTATCGTTAATCTTTATTTCGTCGGTTGCGGTGATTTGTAGTTCGTTTTTTTTACAAACAAGGCCGTTTACGGTGACATTGCCCTTTTTAATTAACGACTTTACTTTGGTGCGTGGCAGCTCACCAATATTACTTACAAACTTGTCTAAACGGCATGGGAATTTCATGGTAGTTCTCGGGTAATCTGTTATACAAAAGTACTATTTATAAATTATTTAATTTTTTCGATAAATAGTCGGGTCTAAATCATAAGGGTGAACACTCAAACTGACACTCGCAGGCAATAGTTGTTGCAACTTAGAGAGCACCAACTCACTTAACATTTGCTTTTGCGATTGCGTTCGCCCCTCAAGTAAGTGTATTTGCACGTGGACAAAGTCTTCTCTACCATCGCCGAGTATACAAGCATGGGATTCTATAAGTCTGGTTTTAATTGTGGTTATGTCAAATAGTGTTGAATCTATGACACTTTGATGTACAGAAGAGAGAAGCTCAGTTGGACAAACATCAAGTGTCTTTGAATGTTCTAAGATGATGTGTGGCATGGTAAGTACGGCTTATTATTCTACAGAGCTATATAATAAAGCTGTTCAGCATGAAAGCCAACACAGCATAAATAGCTAAACCGATGATTAAAAGTTAAATAATGTTAAACTGGTTTTAATTCATTTAATCAGTCAGGCAGCTTGCTTCAAATGAAGGCTCCTTGATAAGGTGTTGCTGTTTATCTAAGAGATCGTGTTGGATTGAATATGTTATCTATCTTTAAGTCAAAACCACTATTAGAAGAATCAGAGTCCCAATCAATATTGGATTTGTTTTTATGGGCTGTTGAGCACTTTGACAGTGACTATTTCTTACAGAAAACGCAAATAGTGCAGCCTACCGAGCAATTTTTCCCTGACAGGGTGACCAGTGTTGAAGACATGGCGAGCTCGGTTTTTCAACGGGTCAGAGATTATGCGGGTCTAACCCAATGGCCTATTCAATTGTCACCCCCTCAATTAATGCCTATGCAACAGACATTTCCTCATTTCGCTTTTGCCAATGGGCTTCGAGGAGATGGCCTAGAGTTAATTCAGGCACCGCTGCAGGCTGTTGCGGTGTCCTATAACCCCAATCAAATTAACCAGCCTCAAGATTTGGTTGCGAGTATGGCAGGCAGTATGGCTTTAATGCTTATCCATCACGTTGGTAAACTACCACCTGGGGGGCAGCAAAACTTATCAGTTGCAGCGGATGTTTTGGCAATTTATATGGGCTTCGGCACAATGTTATGTAATACCGCATACCACTTTCGAGGTGGATGTGGTTCTTGTTATAACCCATATGCGAATCGCCAAGCCGCGTTAAGTGAACAGGAAAGTGTGTTTTTGCATGCTCTAGTATGCCACTTTAAGCCAAACAGCAATGGCGGCAAGCATTTAAAACCTCATTTAAAAAGTATGTATAAAAAAGCTGAAAAGCAGTTGAAGCAGATTTTACACACCAGTCCGGACCCCCTTTTATTGGCGCTTGAGGAGCGTAGCCGTGCTTGAATATTTAGATGAGTTTTTGATTATCGCATTGGCTCACTTCTTCGCTGTAGCAAGCCCAGGCCCTGATTTTGCGATAGTGTTAAAGCAAAGTGTGCAGCAAGGTCGAAAGAATGCGCTTTTTACAAGTGCTGGTGTAGGCCTCGGAATTTTTGTGCATGTCAGTTACTGTTTACTTGGTGTCGCCCTTGTGCTGTCGCAGTCGCCGGAATTGTTCAATGTGTTCAAATATCTTGCTGGGGCATATTTAGCATACATGGGGATTCAAGCTTTGCGCTCAGCAAAACCGGCTGAAGGGCAAACGGAAACAGCCGAAAAACTTGCATCAGAATCTAACTGGAAGGCTCTGCGCAGAGGGTTCTTGGTCAATGCCCTCAACCCGAAAGCAACGTTGTTTTTCTTGTCATTGTTTACGTTAATGATTGACCCTGGAACCCCTCAACAAGTGCAGATCTTTTATGGTGTTTATATGGCGTTAGCGACGTGGGTCTGGTTCTCTATTCTCTCAGTTATTTTATCAAGAGACTCAGTCAGGTGTTTTTTCCACCGTGCAGGCCACTGGTTTGATCGAGGTATCGGTGTGATATTGATATTGTTAGCCTTTAGAGTCGTGGTTTAGGACTAAAGATGCAAACATCAACACAACACTATTTCGCTTACGGCTCTAACGTGTCAACTAAACGTTTGCTTAAACGATTACCTCATGCGCAGTGTCAAGGGATAGCTGAACTGATAGGATATGAATTAACATTTAACATGTTGAGTACGGATGGATCAGCAAAATGTGACATAGCATGCACAGAGACCACAGCTAACAGTGTTTTTGGTGTGGTTTACACGCTTTCAAAGGAAGAATTAAGTATATTGGACTCGATTGAAGGCGTTAGGTATGACCGTGCGAGCAAACCTGTCAGACTCAAAAGCGGTGAAGTCATAACGGCGCACTGCTACATTGCAAACACTTTTGATCCTGAGCAACTACCATTTAGCTGGTATAAACAGCACGTTTTAAATGGCGCGAGAGAACATGACTTTCCTCACAGCTACATAGAAAAAATTGATGCTCAGGCTAGCACGCAAGACCCCGACATTGAGCGGGAAAAATTAGAATTAGAGATATACAAATAACAAGGCAATACGGAAATGAAGCACACTCTTTGGCACAAAGCACTTTTGGTCAGTTCAGTACTACTGATGAGCAGCAGTACAATGGCACTTACGGATACTCAGTTGGAAGAAGTAGAAAAGTCAGTTAATCAGGCTATGAAAAGCTTTTCGATACCTGGGCTTGCTGTCGGTATTGTCAATGATGGAAAAGTGGTAATGGCAAAAGGGTTTGGCATCAAAAGTTATGGAAAATCATCGCTGGTGGATGAACATACCTTATTTGGCATTGCATCTAACAGTAAAGCGTTCACTGCGGCGGCATTAGCAATGCTCGTTGAGCAGGGGAAACTGAATTGGGATGATCCGGTAGTAAAACACATACCTGAGTTTGAGCTTTATAGTAAAGCGTTAACTGAGCAAATGACGATTCGAGATTTATTGAGTCACCGTAGCGGGCTCGGCCTTGGGGCTGGTGATTTGATGATTTGGCCAGATACGGACAAGTCTATTGAGGATATATTAAAGGCCTTAAAGCACTTAAAGCCGGTATCGCAATTTCGCAATGAGTACAATTACAACAACCTGATGTTTGTTGTGGCGGGCGAAGTGGTGAGTCGTGTGAGCGGTATGCGCTGGCAGCAATTTATAGAGCAAAACATATTTTCTGTTGTGGGTATGAAGGGCTCTTATGGCGCGTTTTCTAGAATCCCTCATGATAATTCAAACTTTGCAACGGGCACGATTAAATATCAAGGTCAATTAGAAGAGTTCATTGGCGATTATCTCGAAGATTTTCGGGGCGCAGGTTCTATTGCGTCTAATGTAACTGACATGACGAAGTGGATGCAGACACAAATGAATGCAGGTACCGCGCCTTCAGGGGAGGTGCTATTCAGCGCACACTCGCAAAGCATGATGTGGCATCCACATATTATGCGTATACCCAAAGAGCAAGCTCTACAGAATTTCAGACAGCACTTCAAAGGTTATGGCTTAGGGTGGTCTTTGGAAAGTTATTTCGGCTATAAAAAAGTAGGTCATATGGGGGGCATTTTAGGGATGGGCTCTCAGGTCGCAATGATCCCTGAAAAAGGTTTAGGCGTTGTCTTACTCTCCAACCAGCAGGCTTACCCAGCACTCAATGCAATAGCCAATGAAGTGTTTGAACAAGCGCTTGGTCTCGAGCCACAAGATTGGGTAGCTGACAGTGCTAAGGCGTATCATGATAGTCGCCGTGAAAAATACAGCAAGCTTGGACCGGTAAAGCCAAAAAGAAAGAAAAAGGGCCTACCTCATGATCACTATACCGGCACTTTACGCAGTCCTTGGTATGGGGATGTCATCGTGGAAAAGGTCGCAGGAGAGTTACGTATCGACTTTACCCACACTGGATTATTAAAGGGGTCACTCCATCACCATGATGGTAATACATTTGTGGTGAAGTGGGATGAAAAGTTACTCGAAGCAGACGCCTATATCCATTTTAAACTGAATGGGAAAGGTCACATTGAAACCGCAGAAATGGAGTGGGTGAATCCGGAGATCACAGATTTCAGTTTTGACTTCCATGACCTTAATCTCGAGGCTTTTCCCAAGCCTAAAGGTTAAAGAGCATAAATAGAACCAAAGTATCAAGGCTCGCCTAAGTGAGTTTTGATACACTTGGTCTGGTCTCTCTCAAGGAATTGTTATGCGCACAGCCATCATAAGTCATCCATTTTGCCGAAAGCACAAAATGCAGGAAGAGCACCCTGAATGTCCACAGAGGTTGGACGCGATTTCTGATCGCATTTTAGCGTCAGGGTTGGATATTGCTTTAACGCATTTGACTGCGCCTAAAGCTGATACCGAGCATTTTTCTCTGGTGCACAGCGAGGAACATATCAAGCAAGTGTATGATGCAATGCCTAAACAGGGGTTGGCAGAACTAGATGGCGATACTTCACTATGTAAGGATTCTTTAAAAGCGATTGAGCGCGCTGTCGGCGCGGGTATTTTGGCTGTTGATGAAGTGCTTGCTGGGCGTCTTGACGCCGCATTTTGTTCGGTACGTCCTCCAGGTCATCATGCAAGTCAGACCAAGTCTGCCGGGTTTTGTGTGTTCAATAATGTCGCTATAGCCGTCGCTTATGCAAAACAGCAGGGGGTGAAACGAATCGCGGTGCTAGATATTGATGTGCACCACGGTGACGGCACGCAAGCAATTGTTAAAGATGATCCTGATGTTTTATTTTGCTCTTTATTTCAATATCCTTTTTACCCAAATAGCGAAATTGAGAACACCGAAACGATTGTAAACTCACCGCTGCCTGTTGCCAGTGATGGCAATGACTTAAAGGCGCTGTTTTCTCAACAGTGGTCACCTATTCTTAAAGCATTTAAACCCGAGCTTATATTCATCAGTGCGGGATTTGATGCGCACTTAGAAGATGACATGGGCGGACTTAAGTTTGTCGAAAGTGATTATGCTTGGTTCACAAAAGAAGTCGCTGTGCTGAGTCAGGAGTTAAACTGTTTGGGGATCATTTCGTGTCTAGAAGGAGGCTACGACCTTTCATCGCTAGGTCGCAGCGTTGAGACGCACTTACGCACGCTTGCTGAGCTTTAGTTAAACTCTTCCAATAAGCTAAATAGTTGGCCTAATTGAGTTATTTGAATCTTTACTGTACAGCATTGCCCCTCTGAAGCCAGTCTTTGTTGCACTAATGTCGTCAAATAGGGAAAGCTTGGCGCATTCTGAGGGTTGCCATCTAAGTCGTAGATCTCTGCATCTTCATTTATATATATCGCTGTTTTTAATTGCTTTTCTGAAAGGTAGAACAAACTATCTTGTAGGGATTTGGCACTGTCCACATACTCTATACTTTGGTCGAATATAAGCACTAATGGGTACGATTTAATCATCATAATTTGTTCTCAGTCAAAGTCGGCACTAAGTGGCAAAGTATACTCAAGTTGATAGTGTAATTGCGAGGAAAGTGCTTATGATGGGTGATTCACGTCAGCTGAAAATAAAAGACGTGTTTTCGACTAACTTACTGTCATGTGATTATTCGACCTGCTTGTATGATGCGCTCTGCATAATGCAAAAACACAGTATTAGCTCCATTTTCGTCAAACATCATGGAGAAATCGTCGGCATTTGGACCGAATCAGACTGTGTCAAACTTGATATTAAAAATATTCGCATTATGGAGTTGCCCATTGGGCAGGTTATGACTTCGCCAGTCCATGATATATTGGTCGATAAAACACTCAGCGAAGCGACGGTTAAACTTCATCAGCTGGGCATTCGGCACCTGTTAGTCAAAGATGAAGACTTTGCGCCAATTGGCGTAGTGTCTCTATCGGATATCGTGCGTAACCAAGGCCTAGATCATTACTTACATTTTCGTCCCATTGCTGATCATTATGACTCTAGCGTAAAAATACTTGATAGCGAGCAATGTGTCAGCGAGGCGATAGAGGTGATGCGCACTGAAAGTGCAACAGCTGTATTGGTTTATCATCAGCAATTGAATGAATTTGGCATTATCACCCAAAGGGATGTGGCATACGCAATCTTAGAGCCACAGTGGCAAATGCCTTGTTGGCAATTGGCGAGTTATCCCATGTTATCCATGACACCTGATGACAGTCTATTTGATGCCTACAGAAAAATGACCGCAAAATCTATTCGGCATTTGGTTGTGAGAGCACCTCAAACGCAGCAAGTTGTTGGATTATTGGCACTAAAAAATGTGCTGACAGAAATTGAAACTGCCTACTGTAGCGAATTAGAAAATGTACTTGCGCAGCGGGATATTGCCCTTAGAAAATCAGAAAAGAACTTATACTTAGCAAATCGCATCATTGATGCATCGTTAGATGGCATTATGATCACGCGAAGCAGCGGAGAAATAATTCAAATAAACCCAGCTTTCAGTGCTTTAACAGGGTATCAAGATTATGAAGTCATTGGTAAAAAGCCCAGCCTTTTGAGCTCAGGATTACATGAAAAACCCTACTACGATACCATGTGGGCAGAGCTGAGAGAAAAAGGGGTTTGGCAAGGAGAGATCTGTAATAAAAAGAAAAACGGTGAAATTTATGTTGAGTGGTTAACGATCATTGAGATCAATGAACCCTACAGTGATGAAGTGCTCTATGCTGCGATTTTCAGTGATATTACAGAGCGTAAAAATGCAGAAGAAAAAATTGCAAGGCTTGCCTATTTTGATGAGCTAACGGGATTACCAAATCGGCGATTATTTTACGATCGACTGGCAATGGCGTTGGCGTCAGCGCATCGTGACAATCAAAGAATTAGTATTATGTTCATTGATTTGGACCGCTTTAAAGAAGTGAATGATACGTTAGGTCATAGTGCAGGGGATAAACTACTAATTCAGGTGAGTGAGCGCATCAAGTCAATACTCAAAGAGGGTGATACATTAGCACGTTTGGGGGGGGATGAATTTGTCGTGCTTCTTACCGAAGTAAGCGAAGTGGAAAGCGTACTTTCTTTTGCCGATAAGCTGTTATTACAATTTAACAAGTCCTTTAATTTGGGGGAAATTTCCGTTGCAGCGACCGCCTCGTTAGGCGCTTCCATGTACCCAGAGGATGGATTAGACAGTGAGAGCCTACTCAAGCATGCTGACGTTGCTATGTATCGTTCAAAAGAGTTAGGGAGAAACTCATTTCAGATGTATAAAGCCTCAATGAATGCGCGTTCTTTGGAACGGTTATCGATGCAGAGTCGTTTCCAAAGTGCGCTTGAAAACGGTGAGTTTGAACTGTACTTTCAGCCTTTAAAATGTTTAGCCAGTGGCCGCATTATGAGTTTAGAGTGCTTATTGCGATGGCAAGACCCTAACCTAGGTATGATTTCACCGGGGCAATTTATTCCACTGGCAGAGGAGTTGGGGTTGATTGTCAAATTGGATGAGTGGGTGATTGATCGAGCGTGTGCACAGTTGGCCTTTTGGCATCAACAAGGCTGTGAAGTTCGTCGGTTAGCTATTAATGTTTCAGCACAACACCTGACACAAGGGAATTTAGTTAATACGCTGAAATCTGCACTGGATAAGTATGGTGTAACGGGAAGCCAGATTGAGTTAGAGCTCACTGAAAGTTGCTTCGTTGGAAACTTTCAAAAAGCAAAAACGGTATTGGGTGACTTGAAAAAGTTAGGGGTGAGTATCGCGTTAGACGACTTTGGGACCGGATATTCTGCATTGAGTTACCTGACCAAATTACCGATAGACATTTTAAAAATAGATCCCAGTTTTATCGCAAAAATCCCTGATGAATATGGCAATAGTGAGGTCGTGAGTGCGATCGTTGCGATGGCGAAAGCGCTCAACTTGCATGTGGTGGCAGAGGGCGTTGAAAAGCCAGAGCAAATGCAGTTTTTACAAAAGCTAGGCTGCCATGCTATGCAAGGGTATTTATACTGCAAGCCGCTCTCGCAAGCGGCTTGGGCTGGGTTTTATCAGGCCGAGAAACTGACCTCGTAAGAAGTGAATTTACGGATATTGATCACGCCGTTTTCAAAAATGAGGTATTGGCCTTTTATCCCTTTTAAAACGCCCGTTACCGTAGGCTCTTTATCAAAGTTAAAAGAGCTTATTTTTGTCGGGTAGTCATTCACAGGGAAAGTGAGATCAACCACATCTTCATCTAACCTTTCGATTGCCGTAGCGCCAAACAGCTGCGCCAATTCATCTAATTTCTCTTGAATCTTGGGGATCAAGATTTGTGCGCTGTCTTTAAGGTCTAGCTCGGGGTTTATCCCTTTAAGCATATTGCGCCAATTGGTCTTGTCGGCAATAAATTCTGCCAGTGCGACTTCTACGAGGCCAGACTGTAAGCGTGTTTGAACCTTGAAAATAGGCAGAGCTTGTGTGGCGCCTTGATCTATCCAACGTGTCGGGATCTGAGTGTGTCGAGTGATACCAACTTTTAACCCTGATGTGTTGGCTAAATAGACATAATGCGGGATCATACAATTAGCTTCCCCCCACTCCGGCTCTCGGCAAGTGCCTTTATCAAAGTGACAGGTTTCAGGCTTCATAATGCACATATCGCAGCTTGCTAGCTTTTTCATGCAGACGAAGCAATGGCCTTGTGAGTAGCTTTTTTTAGTTTTCTTACCGCAGCTACAACAATAAATATTACCGCTAAAGGTCAGTGTAATTTCACGACCAAAGTACTCGTTAAGGTTGACGAGCTCATCGCCAATTGGCAATTGGTATTGAATTGGGTTTGTGAGTGTGGCTTTGAGTTTTTTCAAAGTACCTTGCATCTTTACGCCCCTAAAGATGAATCAAAAGGAGATCCTAGCAAGTCAGGTGCAAAATACCAATGGTAAAAATAAAAAACACATATATTTCAATTGTTTGAAATTGATATTGGTTTTTATTTTTATTCAATATTTTATTATTTAAAATAAAAAAGCGGCCGATTAACAGCCGCTTTTATTACTATTTACAGAGGCTATTGCTCTCTGGCAATCGCTCGGTAGGCAATATCTGTACGATATTCAACACCATCCCAATGAATGTCTTTTACCAGTGCATAAGCGCGTTTCTGAGCTTCAGTCACTGAGTGGCCAAGTGCTGTTGCACACAGTACACGTCCACCCGCAGTCACAACATCGTTACCCTGTTGTTTAGTACCCGCATGGAATACTTTTTCACCTTCAGAATACTCTACTTGAAGACCTGAAATCGCATCCCCTTTTGGATAGCTTGCTGGGTAGCCTTTAGCCGCCAGTACAACACCCACAGCAGCTCTTGGATCAAACTGAATATCTGTTTGGTCAAGTTCTTGTCTGTTCGCAGCTTCAATTAATGAAACTAGGTCTGACTGCAAGCGAAGCATAATAGGTTGTGTTTCTGGATCACCAAAACGACAGTTATATTCAATAACTTTTGGCGTGCCATCGGCTGTGATCATCAAGCCGGCATATAGGAATCCTGTATAAGGGTGGCCTTCAGCCGCCATGCCTTCAACAGTGGGGTTAATTACCTCGTCCATAATGCGATTATGGATTTCCTGTGTCACGACAGGGGCCGGTGAGTATGCGCCCATGCCGCCAGTGTTTGGACCCTGATCGCCATTGTATGCACGCTTATGGTCTTGGCTGGTGGCAAAAGGTAACACGTTTTTGCCATCTACCATGACGATGAAAGATGCTTCTTCACCTTCAAGAAACTCTTCAATTACTACTCGGCTGCCTGCATCCCCAAATGCATTGCCAGCGAGCATGTCACGAATTGCTTCTTCAGCCTCAGCTTCTGTCATTGCAACGATGACGCCTTTACCAGCCGCTAAACCATCTGCTTTAACAACAATTGGTGCACCTTGCGCTTTAACATATGCAATGGCTGGGTCTATCTCAGTAAATGTCTGATAGCTCGCCGTTGGGATGCTATGTCTGGCTAAAAAGTCTTTCGTGAAAGATTTTGAGCCTTCTAACTGCGCAGCAGCTTGAGTTGGGCCGAATATCGCTAAACCTTCTGAACGGAAGCGATCTACCACACCAATAACAAGCGGTGCTTCAGGTCCTACAATCGTAAGTTCAACCTTTTGCTCTTTTGCAAATGCCACTAATGCGTCTAGATCTTCAACGCCAATCGCGACATTTTCAAGCTTTGGTTCAAGTGCCGTACCTGCGTTACCAGGTGCAACAAATACAGTTTTTACAGATGGGTTTTGAGCGGCTTTGAACGCGAGTGCGTGTTCGCGGCCACCGCTGCCAATGACAAGTACATTCATGGCAAAGTTTCCTATTAAATCTTTTTAAACTTTAAAGTCATACGGTCGCTTTCCCCAATCGCCTTGTACTGCGCTGACTTTTCGTCTCCAAGCGCAAGTCTAGGCGGTAGCGTCCAAACACCACGCGGGTGGTTTGCGCTGTCTAAAGGGTTAGCATTGATTTCGCTGCTTGCTACCAATTCAAAGCCCGCTTTCTTCGCCATTTCGATGACGTAGCTTTGCTTCATATAACCTGAACGTTTCTGATCTTCTGTGTTGCGGTGCTCCGGTAAACGGTGCTCCACCACACCCAAGATACCACCAGGTTTTAGGGCTTTATGAAATGCTTTAAAAGAATTTAAAACACCTTCGTCACCTGGGCGCATATACCAATTGTGCACGTTGCGGAACGTTAAAACCATGTCCGCAGAGCCAGCTGGTGCCACGTCGTGGTGAGAAGCCGCTGAGAACTCAGTAACTTTCACTTCACTAAAGCGCGGATCGGTAGAAACTTTATCTTTAAAGGCGGCAAGCGAATTCTTAAAATACTCTCTTTCAGAACTTGCAGGGAAGTGTGCGGCATATAGCGTACCTTGACCCTTAATCGTTGGTGCCAGTATTTCGGTGTACCAACCACCGCCTGGAGAAATTTCTACCACGGTCATATTCGGCTTAAGACCAAAAAACTCCAATGTTTGGACTGGATTGCGGTATTTGTCACGTGCACGGTTGCTCTCTGCTCGCTCACCACTTTGCGCAGCTTTGGCAATACCAACCGTTGAGCTCTCAGAACCACCTGTACTGCTACAACCAGCGATGGCAGTGACGATGCCCGCGGCAATTAAAGCTTTAATACCTAATTTCATTATTCAGTTCCTTCAAGTTATTGTGATTGTCTTTTGGCCAGAATACTTGAATTTGGTGCAAACAAAAAGCGCGAAACGTTAAACGTCTCGCGCTTTTCGATTAATGGCGGAAGTGACGCATTCCTGTGAATACCATCGCCATACCCGCTTCATCAGCTGCGGCAATGACTTCTTCGTCACGCATTGAACCGCCAGGCTGAATGACAGCGGTAATGCCAGCTTCTGCTGCGGCATCAATACCGTCTCGGAATGGGAAGAATGCATCTGACGCCATTACAGAACCTTTTACTTCAAGGTTTTCGTCAGCTGCTTTGATTCCTGCTATTTTCGCAGAGTATACGCGGCTCATTTGACCTGCACCTACGCCGATGGTCATACCGTCACGTGCATATACAATCGCGTTTGATTTTACAAACTTAGCGACTTTCCAGCAGAACAATAAATCTTTAAGTTCTTGCTCTGTCGGCTGGCGCTTAGATACAACTGTTAGGTCATCGAGTGTCACCATGCCTTGGTCGCGATCTTGGATTAGCACACCACCATTTACACGTTTGATGTCAACGCCAGTAGATTTAACATCCCACTGACCACACTCAAGTAGGCGAACATTTTTCTTTTCAGAAACGATTTCAGCTGCTTCTGCTGAAATACTTGGTGCGATGATAACTTCAACAAACTGGCGCTCAACAATCGCCTTAGCTGTTGCCGCATCGAGCTCTCTATTGAAAGCGATGATGCCGCCGAAAGCAGAGGTAGGATCTGTTTTGAATGCTCTGTCATAGGCGCTTAAGATATCTTTATCTTCAGCAACACCACATGGGTTTGCGTGCTTAACAATAACGCATGCAGGCGCTGTAAAACTCTTAACACATTCAAGTGCAGCGTCGGTATCTGCGATATTGTTGAATGATAATGCTTTACCTTGAAGTTGCTTTGCGGTTGCTACCGATGCTTCTTCAATATCGTTTTCAACATAGAAAGCTGCGTCTTGGTGTGAATTTTCACCGTAGCGCATGTCTTGCTTTTTAGTGAACTGCATATTGATTGTACGTGGGAACTTAGTCTCTTCAGCTGCTTCTTCCGTGTAATCAGCAACAAGCTTACCAAAGTAGTTTGCGATCATACCGTCATATTGCGCGGTGTGTTCATAAGCTGCGATAGCCAAGTCAAAACGTGTTTTATACGTTGTTGAGCCTTCGTTGGCTTTAATTTCAGCAAGTACGCGGTCATAGTCACTCGCGTTAACCACAATTGTTACATCTTTGTGGTTCTTTGCGGCTGCACGTACCATTGTAGGGCCACCGATATCGATATTTTCGATTGCATCTTCTAGGCTGCAGTCAGCTTTTGCAACAGTTTGTGCAAAGGGGTATAAGTTAACTACAACCATATCAATAGCAGAGATGTTGTTGTCTGCCATAACGTTTTCATCTTGGCCACGACGTCCCAAGATCCCACCATGTACTTTAGGGTGGAGGGTTTTCACGCGACCATCCATGATCTCTGGGTGGCCTGTGTAGTCAGATACTTCCGTTACCTGAATGCCATTTTCGGCAAGGAGCTTACAAGTACCGCCTGTAGAAAGTAGTTCAACGCCTGACTCTGCAAGAGCACGGGCAAACTCAACGATACCGGTTTTATCTGACACGCTTAAAAGTGCGCGACGAATAGGACGATGTATATCCATGATGGTTTTGATTTCCTCAATGATTAGTTAAGGGCTAGCTTAGAAAGGCTGTATTTTAGCTTAACTAGGACGAGAAAACGATGGAAATCATGTTAACAAGGTTGAGAAAAACTGAACTTTATCTTTGCGTATGTTTATGAGGGAAATTTGTAACTAAAAAGGGGAGAAGTGTGCTATTAAAAATTTTGAAGTTGGTAGGTGTAATGGCTGGGAGTTCGAAAACGCCAGTGATAGGCGTTTTCGAGCAATAAAAACTACGGATTAGTTCATGCCGTATTTTTTAAGTTTCTTACGAAGCGTACCACGGTTGATACCTAGTAAGATCGCAGCGCGAGTTTGGTTGCCACGAGTGTAAGTCATAACTTCTTCAAGAAGTGGTGCTTCTAGTTCTGATAAAACTAGCTCGTAAACATCTTGTACGTCTTGACCATTTAACTGCTTTAAATAGTGGTGGACAGCTTTTTTAACTGCATCGCGTAATGGTTGCGGTTTCTCTTGTGACTGAACATGAGCGTTAGTGATAAAAGGAGAAGTCACATTTTGTTCGAACATCTTTATGTCTCTTTCTTAGTTAGCTGCTAGTGTTTCAAAATAGTTTTCTAATGCCTCGATTTGCGCTTCTGGCTGTTCAAGGGCATTGAATACTCGCCTAAATTGACCTTCTTGGTCATGGGACTGCAAATACCAAGACACATGTTTGCGTGCGATGCGCGCACCCATTGGCTCACCGTAAAACTGATGGAGATTTAGCAGGTGCTCCATCAAAATACCACGTACCTCAGAAATTTCTGGGGCTGGTAGATGTTTTCCAGTTCGCAAATAATAGTCTATCTCTCGGAAAATCCAAGGACGACCTTGAGCGGCTCGACCAATCATGATGGCATCTGCGCCCGTATAATCCAAAACCTGCTTTGCTTTTTCAGGGGACGTAATGTCACCATTAGCTACAACAGGTATAGAAACCGACTGCTTTATCGCTTTGATAGTGTCGTATTCTGCCTCACCTTTATACATGCAAGCACGCGTTCTACCGTGTACTGCCAGTGATGCAATACGATTGCGTTCGGCTATTTTCGCAATTTCAACGCCGTTACGGTTATCCGGATCCCATCCTGTACGGATCTTCAAGGTGACAGGTACGTTAACCGCGCCAACCACGGCTTGTACTATTTCCTCGACCAAATCCGGATACTGCAATAGTGCAGAACCTGCGAGTTTCTTGTTCACTTTCTTGGCAGGGCAACCCATATTGATATCTATGATTTGCGCGCCATTTTGGACATTAAATTGAGCAGCTTGTGCCATGAGTTCAGGATCAGCTCCCGCAATCTGCACCGAGCGTATACCTGATTCACCAGAATGATCCATACGGTTCATTGATTTATCAGTTTTCCATACCTTAGGATTTGAAGACAACATTTCCGACACTGCCAGTCCAGCACCTAGACGTCGACATAACTGTCTAAATGGACGGTCGGTGATCCCCGCCATTGGCGCGACGATTACATTGTTCTCAAGTTGATATGGGCCTATACGCACTGCTACTCAATCTGCCTCTTTTCAAGGGGCGCTAAGTTTACGGTTTTTTTTGCAAAAATCAAAGGCTATAAATTGAACATAAGTGCTTTTTTTTTGAACTTTTTGGGTTGACTTTTGGTAACAATATGAAGGCGGGAAAAAATTGACTTAAAAATAAACAAAATTATTTTATGTGACAGTTTTAATTTATTTCACATGCTGTAAAAAAAGCGTAAAGCCTGTTAATTGGAGGCTTTACGCGTAATAGATTACTAACCCAAATTGGGTGCGTTACAGGTGTTATTGTTTTGTAATTCCGCTTACGCGGGTCCATTCACCCTCTTGCTTTATTGCATCTAAGTCAATATAAGGTGCATAAACATTTGCAACGGATTCCGCTTGCTCTTCAAGTATCCCTGACATGGCAATTGCACCTTTTGGCTTTAAGAAACCAAGAATGATTTCGTGTAGCTCTCTCAATGGCTGAGCGAGAATATTTGCAACAACTATGTCGGCTTTGAAGTCAGGCTGATTTTCAGGTAAATACACCTCTAGTTTGTCTGCAACACTATTGCGCTGTGCATTGTCTCTACTTGCGACAAGCGCCTGAGGATCAATGTCGATGCCAATAACGCGCTCTGCGCCCAGCTTAATGGCAGCGATACCTAAGATGCCTGAGCCGCAGCCAAAATCCACAACTGTTTTACCACTTAGATCCTGTGCTTCGAGCCACTTTAAACACAGTGAGGTGGTGGCATGTGTACCAGTACCAAATGCAAGGCCTGGGTCAAGTAACACATTTACTGCGTCAGGATCTGGGATATCACGCCAACTTGGGCAAATCCACAATCGCTCTCCAAACTTAATCGGGTGGAAATTATCCATCCACTCGCGCTCCCAGTCTTTGTCTTCTAATTGCTCAATTTTATATTTGGGTGCGTCGGGCATATTCGCTGATAAATGGCTTACAACCGCTTGCATATCGTGTGTCGCTTCAAAAAGTCCGATTACAGTTGTCTCTGGCCATAAGATCACTTCGCCAGGCTTTGGCTCGTAGACGGGGTTATTTTGGCTATCGATAAAAGTCACAGAAGGGCAACCGATGTCCATCAGTAAATCACTGATGAGATCTGCTGTTTCTTTGTTAGCATCAATTCGGATTTGGATCCAAGCCATAATATTATTCCTAATAAATTTACGTTGCTATTCGAGGTTTCTAAAGTATTTCGCGATGTTTTAGTCTGACTATCACGATTGATGTCGCATCCTGATAGAGTGTTAACATTGGGCCTTAGAACTTGATATACATGTATAGTTATTCAAAATAAAAAGGCCGCATCATGCGGCCTTTTTTAGTATTTTTTACTCTTAGCCTTTTACATCTAAGAAGCTTTTCAGTAGATCTGAACGAGAAGGGTGTCTCAGTTTACGAAGTGCTTTCGCTTCGATCTGACGAATACGCTCACGTGTTACATCAAACTGTTTACCTACCTCTTCCAACGTGTGGTCGGTGTTCATATCGATACCGAAGCGCATACGTAGCACTTTTGCTTCTCTTGCTGTCAGTCCTGCAAGTACTTCGTTAGTTGCGCCACGCAGACTTTCCATCGTTGCTGAGTCAATCGGAGATTCAATCGTTGTATCTTCGATGAAATCGCCAAGATGTGAATCTTCATCATCCCCGATAGGCGTTTCCATTGAGATTGGCTCTTTCGCAATTTTAAGCACCTTACGGATCTTATCTTCTGGCATCATCATGCGCTCAGCCAGCTCTTCTGGGCTCGGCTCGCGTCCCATTTCTTGCAGCATCTGACGAGAAATACGATTCAGTTTATTGATCGTTTCGATCATATGTACAGGGATACGGATAGTTCTTGCTTGGTCGGCAATTGAACGCGTGATCGCCTGGCGGATCCACCAAGTAGCATAAGTTGAGAACTTATAACCTCTGCGGTACTCAAACTTATCAACTGCTTTCATCAAACCGATGTTACCTTCTTGGATTAGGTCCAAGAATTGCAGACCGCGGTTGGTGTACTTTTTCGCGATTGAGATTACTAGACGTAAGTTTGCCTCAACCATCTCTTTCTTAGCGCGACGAGCTTTTGCTTCACCGATACTCATACGGCGGTTGATGTCTTTAATACGCTCTACACTGAGACCCGTACTTTCTTCAATGGCTTTAAGCTTATTGATACAGCGATCGATTTCAGGTCTTACTTGACGTAATTTGTCTGAGTGTTTTTCACCAGATGCGATTTCCGCGTCAATCCAAGCTACGTCAGTTTCGTTATTTGCAAAGTGCTTTACGAATGTTTTCTTTGGTAGTTTTGCAATTTGTACCGCTTGTTTCATGATGATACGTTCTTGAACACGCACTTTATCCATCATTTCGCGCATGTTGTTAACCATGCGGTCAAACTGTTTTGGTACAAGTTTAAACTTACGGAATAATTCGCCGATTTCTTTAATTGCTACCTGAGAATCTGGGTGACTGCGACCTTTTTCTTCAAAGCATTGTCTTGCGCTTGTGTATAAGGCACGTAGTTCTTCAAAATGTTCACGAGCAATTTCTGGATCAGGGCCGTTATCGCCTTCTTCTGAGTCGTCATCGTCTTCAGACTCATCGTCTTCATCATCTAAGTCTTCTTCACTTAGCTCAGAACCGATGTGTGTTGCTGAAATTGTTGCTTCATCATCTTCTAATGAATCAAAGAAGCCCGTAACGATGTCGCTAAGGCGCATCTCTTCTGCTTCGTATTTGTCCCACTGTTCAAGTAAGTAAGTAATTGCTTCAGGGTATTCAGCTACAGAAATCTGTACTTGATTGATCCCTTCTTCAATTCTTTTTGCTATTTGAATTTCGCCTTCCCGAGTCAGAAGCTCAACGGTACCCATTTCACGCATATACATACGCACAGGATCTGTTGTTCTGCCAATTTCTTTTTCTACCGTTGCTAGCGCAGCTGCCGCTGCTTCTGCCGCATCCTCGTCGGTGGTGGTTTCTTGCATCATCAACTCATCGGCATCAGGGGCTGCTTCAGAAACCTGAATACCCATATCATTGATCATGCTAATGATATCTTCTACTTGATCCGAATCTATGATGTCTTGTGGAAGGTGATCGTTAACTTCTGCAAAAGTTAAGTAACCTTGCTCTTTACCTTTCTGAATCAGAAGTTTGAGTTGTGACTGAGGAGATTGATCCATAGAGATTTTTGCTTCCACTCTGATAAAGTTTATACAACGGGCGCCAGCTAAAAACAGCGTTATTTTGGTTGACGCAGTGAATAGAACATTATAACACCAAAAATTAATTTTGGCCAGTTCTACGAGTGCTTAAAGCTTGGGTTAATAACGCACATTCTAGTCGTTCATCGCCACTTAAGCCCTCAGTTTTGTCCTTAATAAGTAAGGTCTCTAAACGCAGATTTAAACACTGATCTTCAATAAATTTAAAAGTGTGCTTAAACTCGTCTTCTAATGCTTCTTCTTGGATATTATGTTGCCAAGTAGCCAGCTTTTTGAGTGCTTCGTAATCTGATGTATCTCGAAACGACTCAAGTATATGTGCGGTCGTGTAGTGCGTGTTTTCTAAACAGCTATGTTGCAACCTGAGAAACAATGCCATACCGGGTAACTGCATATGTGCGAGCTCAGGTAGATAATCTACACTTTGCGCCAAGCTCGGGTGCTGTAATAACAGTCCAATAGCTCTTCTCATTGGCGTGACTTTAAACTTGCGCTCAATAGCATGTTGTTTTTTCGGTGTTGCCAATTTGGCACTCAGCTGTTCTCGCGTTCTACCAATTAATCGCGCCAATGTGGTTAACAAAGACTCTTGATAATATTCACTGGGAACTTTGTTAATGAGCGGGATAGCCTCTGCCATTAGCTTGGCTTTTCCTGCATCTGTTGTCAGATCACACTGCTCAGAAAGACGACTGAACAGTACTTTGCCGTAGTCATCTGCACTCTTCAGCCTTTGCTCAAACTGCTCTTTACCTTCTTTTTGCACCAGAGAATCAGGATCCTCGCCGTCAGGCAAAAAGACAAACCCTAGAGATTTTCCATCTTTTAAGTTCGGTAATGCATGCTCCAATGCGCGCCAAGCTGCATCTTTACCTGCACGGTCCCCATCATAGCAACATATTACTTTGTCTGTATTACGAAATAAGGTTTGCATATGCTCAATTGTGGTTGCAGTACCAAGTGCTGCGACCGCATAGTCGATGCCATATTCTGAAAGCGCGACTACATCCATATAGCCCTCGACAATTAATACTTGTTCAAGGGATTTATGTGCCTGTTTGGCCTCATAAAAGCCATATAGTTCAAAACTTTTATGAAAGATTCTTGTTTCAGGTGAGTTGAGGTATTTTGGCCCTTGATCTTGCCCCATTACTCGACCGCCAAACGCAATTACACGACCACGTTTATCGCGGATTGGAAACATTAGGCGGTCACGGAAGAAATCAAATTGTCGACCAGGTGTCTTTTCGCTGGCAAGTTTTAACTCGACCAATTGATGACGGTGGGCAGGTGTTTTTGCGAGCCGTGATAACAATGCATCCCACTCTGGCGGGGCGTACCCAATTAAAAATTTACTAACGGTTTGCGGTGATAGACCCCGCCCTTGAATATAGCCAGAAACAGAGGCTGCATTGCTATGGTTGGCCAGCTGATTTTGATAAAAGTTAGCTGTTTGCATCATTAAATCGTAATCAGACTTTTTTTCCTCAAAACTACGTTGGGGGCCGCCAAGTCCTTGCTCTCTAGGGATCTCTAAATTGTATAATCCTGCAAGTTCCTCAATCGCGTCAACAAACTCAAGTTTGTCGTATTCCATTAAAAATGAAATCGCATTGCCGTTTGCGCCGCAACCAAAGCAATGATAAAACTGCTTATCTCTAGAAACGGTAAAAGATGGGGTCTTTTCGTTGTGAAACGGGCAACAAGCTTGGTAATCTTTACCCGCTTTTTTCAAGCCGATGCGGCCATCGATCAACTCGACGATATCCGTTCTAGCCAGTAAGTCATCGATAAACTGTCGTGGAATTTTGCCAGCCATATTTTTCCTAACGCTTATACGAAGAAACCGAGCGCGTGGCTCGGTTTACTAATTTCATACATTTGTATGCGGGTATTATGCGCTTAATCTTTGCTTTATTAAACCAGAGATTTTGCCCATATCAGCGCGACCTTCAGCTTTCGCTTTAATCACACCCATCACTTTACCCATGTCTTGCATACCAGCTGCGCCTGTGTCAGCAATGGTTGCATCGATCATTGCTAATACCTCTTCCTCTGATAGAGGTTGTGGTAAGAATGATTCAAGCACCTTTATTTCACCAGCTTCAACATCTGCTAAGTCTTCTCTTCCCGCATCAGTATACTGAGTGAAAGAGTCTTTGCGCTGTTTAACCAGTTTAACCAACACGGAGGTGATACCAGCATCGTCTAACGTTGTCTGGTTATCAATTTCGCGTTGCTTGACTTCAGCTAGAGCTGCTCTGATTGCCGCTAGACGAGGTTTGTCTTTGGCTTTCATTGCTTCCTTTTGGGCGTCTTTTAGCGTCGCTAATAAGCTCATATGTACAAGACCAAATGTTAATTAGTATAGTTTAACGCGACGTGCGTTTTCACGAGAAAGCTTTTTCATGTGGCGCTTAACAGCTGCTGCTTTCTTACGCTTACGCTCTGCAGTTGGCTTTTCATAGTGCTCGCGACGACGAACTTCAGAAAGGATACCTGCTTTTTCACATGAACGCTTGAAACGACGAAGTGCTACGTCAAACGGTTCGTTTTCTCTTACTTTAATTACTGGCATTAAAAATTCACCTACCTAAATAATGAGCTTGGCTCAAATTGACCGAAAAATGGTCA
Organism: Pseudoalteromonas luteoviolacea; assembly: GCF_001696455.1. Taxonomy (GTDB): domain Bacteria; phylum Pseudomonadota; class Gammaproteobacteria; order Enterobacterales; family Alteromonadaceae; genus Pseudoalteromonas; species Pseudoalteromonas luteoviolacea_C. The sequence goes on along the minus strand of NZ_MAUJ01000006.1, from coordinate 1,237 downwards.
ATTGGTTCAAAAATGGTGCGGTATTGTAAGCCGAAGCGAGACCGCGTGTAAAGATCAAATTATAGCGGATCTTAATTATTGTGTCATGCTTCAAATTAGACGACTAAATTTAGCGAATACCTTTTAAGTTCGGCTAAACAACATACACATGACCTGACCAGCTTGTTTTTCTTTTAAAAGTTGCCAGTTATCAGGAAGTTTTGGCTGGGATTCTTTTTCAAACTCAACGTAAATTAACGTGTCATCATGTAGCCAGTGGTGCTGTTCCAAAAGTTCACAGCACGGAGATAACAAATCTTTTCTGAAAGGGGGATCGAGAAAAACCACATCGAAACTTTGGCCTTTTTGATTGTTTTTCAAAAACTCTAATGCGCTGGTATGAAATACAAATGCATTGTCTAGAGCAAGCGTGAGCGTGTTTGCTTTTATCTGATTAACAGCGCCTTTATCCAGCTCTACAAAAGTGGCTTCTTTAGCAAAGCGAGACAGACATTCAAAGCCAAGACTTCCGGAGCCGGCAAAGCAATCCAATATAGAGGCATCTCGAATGTCAGACATTAGCCAGTTAAATAAGGTCTCTTTTACTCTATCTGTTGTGGGTCTTAAACCTTCCACATCTTTTACAGGGAGTTTTCGGCCTTTAAATTTACCGCTGATTATTCTGATATGACCATTGCTTTGGGTTTGAGGCTTCTTTTTTCTCATATAACTTCACTATCGAGTTGCAGGTGCACGATTATAAATTTTTCATCTACTTGGAACATGATACACTAGACGCACATTATGGCGTTAACTCTGTGATTATAACAATGATTACTGAGTCTAAATTTGATTATTAATGTCTTTGCACAATTTCTAAAGCTCAAGCTGTTATGCTGATGAGATTTTACTCTGTTGATGCTTGGCTTTACTGCGGTGAATCATACAGATTGTTATGAACACTGGATCGCAATACAAAACTTTCATGGTATTAGTTGGTTATGGGAAAAAAGAATAAATTTCTGTCTTGGTTAGGGTTTGGGAAGTCTGATAAGGCGCAGACCGAACATGAGGAAGCGGAACGTTTAGCTCAAGAACAAGCGGAACGTGAAGAAGCGGAGCGTTTGGCGAAAGAACAAGCGGAACGTGAAGAAGCGGCGCGTTTAGCGAAAGAACAGGCGGAACGTGAAGAAGCGGAGCGTTTGGCGAAAGAACAAGCGGAACGTGAAGAAGCGGAGCGTTTGGCGAAAGAACAAGC
>NZ_MAUJ01000005.1 GCF_001696455.1 Pseudoalteromonas luteoviolacea | reverse complement strand
GTGAGGCATTGAGCTAACTCGTACTAATTACCCGTGAGGCTTAACCATACAACGCCAAAGTGGTTTTATTTGTTAGAAGTTAAGAATAAAAGTAGACGATAAGAATTTAATTACGCTTCCAGATTTTAGTAAGATGTTGATAAACATCTTGCATACAGAATTTCCTGGTGAACATAGCATTTTGGAACCACCTGATCCCATGCCGAACTCAGTAGTGAAACGAAATAGCGCCGATGATAGTGTGGGGTTTCCCATGTGAAAGTAGGACATTGCCAGGGCCCAATTAGAGAAACCCGTTGCAGAAATGCAGCGGGTTTTTTGCGTTTATGGTGCTAAATCGTGCTTTAGCGCAAGGTGAAGAGAGCAGCTTTCACTGGCGTTGAGATGGACTCTCTCGACATTATTTTAAGTCATTCATAATTGGTCATGACTCCCTCACCGCTTGTTAAAATGTCTTATTTCACCTTGCGCAAAGCAAACGTATTCGCTGCGCTCATTATCGTTAACCCTTTGCACCATACTTGCGTAAAAAGAGCGAATTCGCTTCGCTCACTGCCGCTAACCTTTTACACTATAACTATCTTTAACCCTTTGTATTAAGCCGCGTGTATTGTCATTAGGTATTAGCATTAGTCAGAGGGGCTAGGAAAGCAAACCTTGCTACTTTCCCGTGATTGAATCGGTCTTGACCATTAGCGATCTAACTTTAGTCTAGGTTGATTAAAGCCAACTGAGAGAGTCCAGTTAATGAAGAGAAGTAATTGCTTATTGAGCGCATAAACAACTACGTAAGCGCTTTAACTGCTTGAGCAATGCCTTCGAGTGTGAGTGGATACATCCGTTTTTCCATTAATCTATCAATTTGCTCTATTGATTGGTAATAATGCCAATACTCTTTGGGTTGCGGGTTTAGCCAAGCAACTTTGTCGAAGTGATCGGTAAGGCGTTGCAGCCAAACACTCCCCGGCTCTTGGTTCCAGTGTTCTACACTGCCTCCTGGATAAGAAATCTCGTATGGCCCCATTGTTGCGTCACCGACAAATATCAGCCGATAGTCTTTGCCAAACTTATTGATGAGTTGATAAGTATCGAGTAGGGAGTCGTTCAAACGTTCGTTGTCTTTCCAAACATGTTCATAGACACAGTTGTGGAAGTAGTAAAACTCTAGATGTTTAAACTCCGAATGGGCGGCGCTGAAAAGTTGCTCGCATATTTGAATATGGTCATCCATGGACCCCCCGATATCAAACAACATAAGCACACTGATTGCATTATGCCTTTGAGGTGCCATTTTTACGTCTAATAAACCACCCTGTTTCGCGGTTGCTTCTATTGTATTGTTGAGATCAAGCTCATCACTTTCATGGCTACGCGCAAATTTTCTCAGTTGTTTGATAGCCAGTTTCATATTTCGACTGCTGAGATCGGCATCTTTATCAAGGTTTTTATATTGCCTTTTATCCCATACCTTCACTGCTTTTCGGTGGCGACTTTCATGTTGTCCTATTCTAACGCCTTCAGGATTGAAGCCATAGGCACCAAAAGGCGAAGTACCTCCAGTGCCAACCCACTTGTTACCCCCAGCATGTCTTTTTTGCTGCTCTTCGAGGCGGCTTTTCAGTGTTTCCATTAATTTTTCGAGGCCGCCTAACGCTTTGAGTTTAGCTTTTTCTTCTTCGCTAAGGTGTTTCTCAAACTCTTTTCTTAGCCAATCAGATGGCAAGGTTTGTTTTTCTAGTGCATGGGCAAGATCGATTTGCTCTACGCCTTGAAAGTAGTCTGCAAACGCCCGATCGAACTTATCAAACAAAGTTTCATCTTTGACAAAGATGACTCTGCTCAATGTATAAAAATCATCAAGACTGCCAAAACAGAGGCCTTGTTCTAGCGCAGCTAAGCAATCCAGCAACTCTCTTAGACTTGCTTGAATACCGTGTCGTCTTAGAGTAAACAGAAACTCAATAAGCATTATCTTTTACTCATAAAAGCGAGTTTCTCTATTAGAGTAACATCTTGCTCATTTTTTAATAATGCACCGAACAGCGGCATTAACCCACCTTGATGAGCTTTATCATGTAAGGTTTTGGCATCGATGTCTTCTGCGAGTAATAGTTTTAGCCAATCTAATAATTCGCTGGTGCTAGGCTTCTTCTTGAGGCCGCGAGTCTCTCTTAAATTAAAGAAGACTTCTAGCGCTTGGGTAAGCAACTTTGATTTTATACTTGGAAAATGAACGTCTACAATTGCTTTCATCTCTTCTGGGGAAGGAAAATCGATATAATGAAAAAAGCATCTGCGCAAAAATGCATCAGGTAACTCTTTTTCATTGTTCGAAGTAATGATAACAATAGGTCTTACATCGGCTTTGATCTGCTGCTGTGTTTCATATACATGAAACTCCATTTTATCGAGTTCAAGTAGCAAATCATTTGGAAACTCTATATCGGCTTTATCTATTTCGTCAATAAGTAATACCGGGCGTTTACTTGCAGAGAATGCTTGCCATAACTTGCCTTTTATTATGTAGTTATTAACATCATGAACACGCTTATCCCCCAGCTGGCTATCTCTAAGTCGAGATACCGCGTCATATTCATATAGACCCTGCTGCGCTTTGGTTGTTGATTTAATGTGCCATTGAATTAGTTCAGTATTTAAGCTTTGCGCTAACTCTTCCGCTAAAAGAGTTTTTCCTGTACCAGGCTCTCCTTTAATGAGTAATGGTTTTTCAAGAACGATGGCGGCATTGACCGCCTGTTGCAAAGCGGTCGTTGCTATATAATTGTCTGTACCTTTGAACATTTTTATTGTGGTCTGATGAGATCATAGACTCAGTTTGCCATATTTTTGATTTCACTATCAAATATCATTCCGACCGTAAAAACTGAAATCTAGGCTGTGCTATGCCGTTGACTTCTACTTCTTCCACAAACATGCTCAGTGGTCTTGCCCAATGATCGTAATTGCCATAAAGAGTTTGGTATATTACAAGCGTTTCTTGACTCTCGCTGTGAGTTGCTACAAACAGTACTTTGTATTCTTTTCCCTTGTAGTGACGGTATATCCCTTTTTTAAGTTCGCTAGGCATTGTTGAGTCCTCATGTGACTGGGTATAATTGAAATAATTGAAAACGAGCTAATAAGCACGTTTGTTTATGAGATAAGGTTTTAGCATATGAATTATATTGCGCTTAGCGATTTCAAGAAAGCATGGGTTTTTAGACATAAAGATTTACCAATTCAAGAGTCTGATTTGGACCAAATTAAGCCTATGACGGCTCAGCGCGCGGCGGTACTTTGGAGTACGATGGTGAGCAGAGAGCAAGACCATCCTGATTTTTTTACGCCAAATGACTGGGCTGGTAAAGAAGATAACTGGGAAGAGGTCGTTGATTGGGAGCAAGCCTGGGAAGAAGGGGTTGAAAACTTGCCGGAAGAGATATCTGATTATCTAAAGTGGGAAGACAATACCACCGTGTACTTTTGCCTTTCTCGTGAACACGTTCTTGAAACACAGTTTGGTGTATTTAAACGTTGCTGGCAAAATTTCATGTTCCTTGTCGATGGTAGTTTGTTATTAGGCAAGAAGCGTGATGCAGCGGTACAATTTTTAGAGTCGGGTGAGGCCAAATTAGGTCAGCGACCGAAAGGAAGTTAATACATATAAGCGTTGTTAATTTGTCAGATTGGCTGTATTTAGTTGTGATGCCATGTTATAAAATCCTCACTAAGGAGGAGCTTTGGAAAAATACCATTCGAGCAGGCAGCAAACGACGATCTGGCAAGACGAAGTCTCTAGGCTTATTTTTGCCGAGCTTGTTAACGTATTTTACACCAGAGAAATTACCAACTTGGTAAATGAGCCCGATCCAGTTAGATTAAAACGCTTTCTAAAAAGCTTACCCTACTATGTTGAACGCGCTGCAACACATATAGTATTAGGCGCTGTGCCACTTGAATTAGACAGCCACAACGGATGTTGGATTTCACCCCAAAGGAAAAAGCCTTCGCAGGACCTCGCCGCGGTGAGTAAATATTATCAAAAAAGCGCAATTGTTGGTTTGGTGGTGCCTATTGTGTTTGAACATCAGCATGAAACTGGCATCTACATTGATATGATTGATCAAGTTAAGCCAAACAAGATTCATTGCAATGAATTTGGCTGGTTTGACATATCCGGCTTGAGTCAAGAGTCTGAACAAGCAAAGCTATTAAAGCCGAATAAAGCATTAATGACCGCTGCCTGTTGTGGTCACCGATGGCATTATCATAAAATAGCATCACCAAGATTACTTGGGCTCAGAGAGATGCTATTGGCAAGCAGCATCAACTGGCCTAATGTAACTAAAAAGAAAATAGTGTCAGGTTAGTATTCGCACTTTGGCGACATGACTACACAGTTCATATACTAGGATATTGAATTATGCGTTTATTCCAACTTGCGCTGTTTTGCCTGTGTGTCTACATCCAATACAAGCTTTGGTTTGGCCACAATGGCTTGCAAGATTATCGACGAATAACTGAAACGGTTAGTTCTCACCAAGAAATGAATGCAGAATTGCTCAAAAGAAATAGGCTGTTAAAGGCTGATATCGAAGATCTTAAATTAGGTTTAGAAGGCGTTGAAGAAAGAGCCCGACATGAGCTCGGCATGATCAAGCCTAACGAAACATTCATTCGAGTATTACCAAAGAAACAACATGAATAAATCAATTTCAATTGCCGCTGTCGTCCCTGCCGCAGGCGTCGGTGCCAGAATGGGGCTAAACCATCCTAAGCAATATATAAATATAAATGGCAAAACGGTACTGGAACACACGCTCGATAAACTCTCGAACGTAAGTCATATTGAGCATATTTTTGTGGCTATTAGTGAAACAGATGAATATTTTTCTGATCTCGATTTAAGACACATTGCGTTATCTCGAGTCAACGGTGGTAAAGAGCGTGCTGACTCTGTACTAAATGCATTGAAATCGATGTCTGATAATCCACCTAAATGGGTCTTAGTGCACGACGCGGCAAGGCCTATGGTTGATATCAGTGATATAGAAGAACTTATCACTCAATGTCTAGCCTCAGGTGAGGGTGGTATCTTGGCGAGTAAAGTCAAAGATACGATAAAAAGAGGTGCTTCACACAGTGAGGAAACCGTGCCAAGAGAAATGCTTTGGCAAGCATTAACACCTCAAATGTTTCTTTACGAGGAACTGTTAAGCGCTTTAAGTGTCGGCTTAAGTAAAGGTGCAACCATAACAGATGAGGCGTCAGCGATGGAGCTTCAAGGTAAACCTGTTAGGTTGGTTGAGGGGCGCTCCGATAATATAAAAATTACCACGCCAGAAGATCATGCTTTAGCATGCTTTTTAATGAGCCAGCAAAAAAAGAGTAGTTAATATGTTTAGAATTGGTCATGGGTTTGATGTACATAAGTTTGGTGGTCAAGGGCCACTGGTAATTTGTGGAGAAAAGATAGACTACCAGCATGGGTTTATTGCGCATTCTGACGGAGACGTGGCTGTACATGCTTTATGTGACGCCTTATTAGGGGCCTTAGCACTTGGTGATATTGGCAAGCACTTCCCCGATACTGACAATGAATTTGAAAATATTGACAGTCGTATATTGTTACGACGAGTAATGAATCAAGTAAAGGAAATGGGCTATCGTGTCGGTAACTTAGATGTCACGATAGTTGCACAAGCGCCAAAAATGAGACCACACATAGACGCCATGCGCGCAAATTTAGCCAAAGATTGTGAAGTTGAAATGAACCAAGTTAATGTCAAAGCGACAACGACAGAAAAGCTAGGGTTTGAAGGGCGCAAAGAGGGGATCTCTAGCCACGCAGTTGTACTACTATTTAAGGTATAAAATCGTGATTGATGCAATTTCTTCATTAAATTACTTATACGGTAAACCTCTTTCAGAAGGAGACTTTAAACACACTCCTGAGGATTTCGTGGTTGAAGAAGTATTGGATATTGAGTTTACCGGGGAAGGTGAGCATGTGTGTTTGCAGGTGATTAAACGCGGCGAAAATACGACGTATGTTGCCAAGAAAATTGCACAAATGGCAGGTGTTGCTCCGCGTGATGTAAGTTATGCGGGTCTTAAAGATCGCCACGGCGTGTGTACTCAATGGTTTAGCGTGCCTGTAGCGATAAAAACCGAAGTAGATTTTTCTAAACTAAACTCAGACTCGATTGTCGTAATAAAACAAGTGCGACACAATAGGAAATTGAGGACTGGGTGTCACCGAGGCAATCGATTTATTATTACATTACGTAATGTAACCGAGCCTCTGGATGTTTTGTCCCGTATCAATGCTGTCAGACAAGGTGTACCCAATTACTTTGCAGAGCAGCGGTTTGGACACGATGGTCATAACTTGGAGATGGCGGAGCGCCTGTTTGGTGGAGAATACATTCGAGATAAAAAACTACGAGGCATCGTAATTTCAGCGGCGCGCTCGTTTATTTTTAACCAAATAGTGTCGCGGCGTGTAAAAGAGCATGGTTTGGCTAAAACTTGGCATAGAGAAGTGTTCATGCTTGCAGGCAGTAATGCATTTTTTGAAGATGATTTAAATGATGATATTGTCGAGCGTTTGAATAAAGAGGATATATTGTTGTCAGCGCCACTCGTTGGCAAAGGTGAAAAGGGCTTAACATCGGTAGAGCGTGAGTGGCTCCTTGAATATACCAACTGGCATCAAGGTTTGGCTGATTTAGGATTAAAGAATGAGCGCCGTAGCTTGAGAGTTATCCCAAAGGAATTAAAGTTAGAGTCGATGCCGGATAGGGCTATCAAGCTTACTTTTGAGCTGCCTAAAGGGTGTTATGCGACTGCCGTACTCAGAGAGCTCATCATGCACAAAGATGTAAGTAAAAAAGAAAAACAAAACCCTGGAGACTTGGAAGAGTGAAAATCTTATTGAGCAATGACGATGGTGTAAACGCGAAAGGCATAGAGGTTTTGTACAAAGCTTTGAGTGAGCTGGCCAACGTAACGGTCGTTGCACCTGATAGAAATTGTAGCGGTGCGAGTAATTCTCTGACGTTACTAAATCCGCTACGCACAACGACATTGGATAATGGTTTTGTGTCAGTTAATGGGACTCCGACGGATTGTGTGCACTTAGGTGTCAATCAGCTCATGGACAGTGCACCGGATTTAGTTGTGGCAGGCATTAACAATGGCGCTAATTTGGGTGATGATACTCTATATTCAGGTACCGTCGCTGCAGCCACTGAAGGTCGTCATCTTGGATTACCTGCCATAGCAGTATCGCTTTGTTCTAAAAAGGAAGCGCATTACGAAACCGCGGCGGCTATCACAGTTAAGATTATCAAGGCGTTAGGCAGTCACCCCCTACCAAAAGACCAAATCATCAATGTAAATGTGCCAGATATTCCACTAGACGAGTTAAAGGGCATTAAAGTAACGAGGTTGGGCTCACGTCATAAAGCAGATACGATGACTAAGCAACGAGATCCTTGGAACAGAGATATATATTGGTATGGCTCTTTGGGATCAGAAAGTGATGCAGGAGAAGGCACGGATTTTTATGCTGTTAACCAAGGTTATGCATCGATCACACCGCTTACAGTAGACATGACAGCGCACGACAGCATTGATAGTTTAGCCACTTGGCTTACTGCTCAGGAGTAGCTCAATTGCTCAGTAATTACCAACGTAGTGCCGATAAGCTTGCAGCTAATTTAAAAGCCGCGGGAATACAGGACTCTGCCGTTTTACAAAGTATCTCTGAAATACCACGACATTTGTTTGTAGATGACATTTTGCAACATAAGTCCTATGAAAATACAGCATTGCCAATAGGTCAGGGGCAGACTATATCCCAGCCTTACATTGTCGCTAGAATGACGGAAGTGCTGCGTCAGCTAGGGATCACACGAAATGTACTAGAGGTTGGCACAGGGTCGGGTTACCAAACGGCAGTATTAGCTAAATTATTTGAGAATGTGTTTAGTATTGAGCGAATAAAAACATTGCAGTGGCAGGCCAAACGACGATTGCATCAATTGGATTTATACAATGTTTCCATGAAGCATGGTGATGGCTGGTTAGGTTGGCAATCTAAAGCCCCTTTTGATGGAATTATCGTAACAGCAGCGGCGTCAGTTGTGCCTGAGCAGTTATTGGCTCAGCTAGCAGAAGGCGGCGCAATGGTGATCCCATTAGGTGTTGATGAGCAGGTATTGACACTCTTTACAAACCACCAAGGTAAAATCACTCAGCAGGCACTTGCTCCAGTTCGGTTTGTTCCTTTGGTTGCTGGCCCGATATCCTAAAATAAATGAAGAAAAATATCTTTAACGCTGATAAATTTGGCATTTCTTAGTTTATTGTATGGCTGATTAAAGACTCGACTATGGATTTGGGTGGTGTAAAGGTGAGACAGAAAAACTTCTTAATAGCTGGCCTATGCTGTCTGACATTGAGTGCTTGTACCTCAGTTCATACACCTGCACCCGTTGTCAACTTAAGCAAAGGTAAGACAACTTCGTCAAAAAAAATTCATATTAAAAATAATCGTTATAAGGTCAGAAAAGGTGACACTTTATTTGCCATTGCATTCAGTGCAAGTAAGGATGTTCGCACAGTCGCTAAAATCAATAATATTAAGCCTCCCTATACGATTTATCCGGGTCAGACTATATTACTAACCTATCCCAAAAAAGCCAATAAAACGGTGAAAATTTCACCGCAAAAAATCAAAAACAATACAAATAATAAACCTTTAAATAACAAGCTATCGAAAAAAGAGCTTGATCCCCCCCCGCAACGAGAGTATGTTCAAAAACAAGCCAGTAAAAAAACCAATGACACCAGTACTTTGTTGAATAAAAAGGTACGTTGGAATTGGCCCGCAGTAGGTAAAGTTACAAGACGCTTTTCTATAAAAGAAAATGGCTACAAGGGAATACAGATCACTAACAAAACAGGGACATCGATAAAAGCTGCGGCAAACGGCATTGTTGTTTATGCAGGGAGTGCATTAAGAGGCTATGGCAATTTAATCATTCTGAAACACACAGATGATTATCTAAGCGCATATGCCCACAATTCCAAATTGCTAGTAAGAGAGCAGCAGCAGGTTAAAGTGGGGCAGAAGATTGCCGAAATGGGGAATTCGGATTCAAGCTCGGTTGCTTTGCGTTTTGAAGTAAGATATCGAGGTAAGTCAGTAGACCCTATGAGGTATCTGCCCAGAAAATAGCGTATCGACGTATTGATGGAACACTATCACTTATTCGCTTGGGAGGATGCTTATGGCTCAAACAGCAAAACAGAAAAGTAAAGTGAACCCGGAATTAGACGATAAATTTAGCGGGGTTGACTCTGAAGATGGTCCTAGTGAAGAGCTTCTTGAAGATATAGACAATGAAGAAGAGCTTTTTGCGAAGGATGATACGGTTAAAAATTTAGACGCAACCCAATTGTATCTTGGCGAGATTGGTTTCTCTCCGTTACTCAGTGCTGAAGAAGAAGTTTATTTTGCGCGTAAAGCCCTGAAAGGGTGTGAAGCGTCTCGCAAGAGGATGATTGAAAGTAACTTGCGTTTGGTTGTTAAAATCGCACGACGTTACAACAATCGGGGACTTGCACTGCTTGATCTCATTGAAGAAGGTAATTTAGGGTTAATCAGAGCAGTCGAAAAATTTGACCCTGAACGTGGCTTTCGGTTCTCGACTTATGCGACTTGGTGGATTAGACAAACCATCGAGAGAGCAATAATGAACCAGACAAGAACCATTCGTCTACCTATTCATGTAGTGAAAGAGCTGAACGTATATCTCAGAACAGCGAGAGAATTGACGCAAAAGCTGGATCACGAACCTACAGCGGAAGAAATTGCTGAGTGCCTCGACAAACCAGTCGAAGACGTGAGCAAGATGCTTCGCCTTAACGAAAAAATCACCTCTGTTGACACGCCAATAGGCGGAGACAACGATAAAGCACTTCTTGATATCATTGCTGATGAAAGAGGCTATGAACCTGAGAGTGAAGTACAAAATAAAGATATTAATCGCCACATAGTTGATTGGTTAGGTGAGCTTAACCCCAAACAACGAGAAGTATTAGCACGTAGATTTGGTTTACTTGGTTATGAGCCTTCAACATTGGAGGATGTGGGCCGAGAAATTGGCTTAACTCGTGAGCGGGTAAGACAAATTCAAGTTGAAGCGCTGCGTCGTCTCAAAGATATTTTACAGCATGAAGGTTTAAGCACAGATAGTTTATTTGAACAGCTTTAACCCTTACTCGTCACACCAATGCCTTATTGAGCATAGGTAGCACTTTTTCCCTAGATGTACGTGCATTTTATCTAGGGAAAAAGTTGATTCACTTCTTACTTTTCAATTCTGACTGTTAACTTATTCACTCTAAAAATTTACAGGGTGTGCTTTGTCTAAACATACTCTTTAGCTGTCGTAATTTTCGACTAGGTGGAGCGAGATAATGCGTATCTAGGTATGTTGGGTGTGACTAAGATATAAAAAAGCCACTGTATATAACAGTGGCTTAAACTATCAATTTGAATCAGATTATAGAGATTCGATCTTCGCTTTTTGCTCAAGTAGCTTAGCTTTCGCATCACTGAATTCAGCGAGTTTATCTTTCTCTTTTTCTAATACCGCAGCAGGCGCGTTGTTAACAAACTTTTCATTGGCTAACTTCTTCTCGACCTGTGCTAGGCCTTTTTCGGCTTTTTCTAACTGTTTTGCAATACGGGCAAGCTCTGCGTCTACATCGATAAGACCTGCCATCGGGATCATAATCTCCAGATCACCAATAAAGGCAGTTGCTGAAGCTGGCGCGTCGTCTTTACTTGTTAGAACAGTAAACGCTTCCAATTTAGCCAACGAGCTCAAGAACGCTTTATTGTCATCTAGCCTACGTTGATCTTGTTCGCTTACATTCGCCAGTAATACACTCAGAGGTTTGTTTGGACTGATGTCCATTTCACCACGAATGTTACGTATAGCTAAAATGAACTGCTTAACCCATTCAAGATCAGCCATCGCTTGTTCATCGACAATGGATGCATCAAACTGCGGGAATGCCTGTAACATAATTGTCGTTGCTTCGATGCCTGCCAGTGGTGCTACACGCTTCCAGATAGTCTCTGTGATATAGGGCATTAATGGGTGCATCAGGCGCAGCAGGCCTTCTAAGACAGTGATCAGTGTATGACGTGTGCCACGTTGTTGTGCTTCATCACCTTTGAATAGAACCGGTTTAGTTAATTCTAAGTACCAGTCACAGAACTGATTCCAAGTGAATTCGTAAATTGTATTTGCCGCAAGGTCAAAGCGGTAGTTGTCCAAATGCTCAGTAAAGGTATTTACGGTGTTTTGGAACTGGCCCAAGATCCAGCGGTCTGCCAATGAGTACTGTTTTGGTGCATCATTGAACCCACAATCTTGCTCTTCCGTGTTCATTAGCACGTAACGGCTAGCATTCCAAAGCTTGTTACAGAAGTTACGGTAGCCTTCAAGTCTGTTCATATCCCAATTGATATCACGACCTGTAGAAGCCATTGCAGCGAGTGTAAAACGCAATGCATCCGTACCGTGGGCTTCAATGCCATCCGCAAAGGTTTTGCGGGTGTTTTTCTCAATTTTCTTTGCTAATTGAGGTTGCATCATGTTACCGGTGCGCTTAGTCACAAGGCTTTCTAAATCAATACCGTCGATCATATCAAGTGGATCGAGTACGTTACCTTTAGACTTTGACATCTTATCACCGTTTTCATCACGGATAAGACCAGTCACATAGACAGTTTTAAACGGTACTTGTGGTGTGCCATCGTCGTTTTTAACGAAGTGCATGGTCATCATGATCATGCGAGCAACCCAGAAGAAGATAATGTCAAAGCCCGTAACTAGTACATCAGACGGGTGGAATACTTTTAAGTCTTCCGTGTTTTCTGGCCAACCTTGTGTTGAGAAGGTCCACAATGCAGATGAGAACCAAGTATCTAGTACATCATCATCTTGTGTTAGTGCAACATCGTCACTTAGGTTATTGTCTTTGCGCACTTCAGCTTCGTCGCGACCAACATACACATTGCCTTCAGCATCATACCAAGCAGGAATACGGTGTCCCCACCACAGCTGACGAGAGATACACCAATCTTGAATATCACGCATCCAAGAGAAGTACATGTTTTCGTATTGCTTTGGTACAAATTGAATATCACCTTCTTCAACAGCCTTGATTGCAGGTTCTGCAAGCGGTGCTACTCGTACATACCATTGGTCTGTTAAAAGCGGTTCAATGACAACTCCTGAACGGTCACCATAAGGCACGGTTAGGCTGTGGTCGTCAATTTTTTCTAAAAGGCCAGCTTGTTCAAATTCTTCAATGATCAGTTTACGTGCATCGAAGCGATCTAAACCGTGGAAGCGCTCAGGAATTGGTGCATCAAGCGTAAGCTCTTTACCGTCAAAAGTATAGCTTTCACCTTGTGCTAATACCGCTGCGTCTTTGTTAAAGACGTTGATCATAGGTAGCTGGTGGCGCTTACCTACTTCGTTATCATTAAAGTCATGGGCTGGTGTGATCTTTACACAGCCAGTGCCTTTTTCCATGTCTGCATGTTCATCAGCAACAATTGGAATACGACGATTAACGATAGGCAGTAAAATCTCTTTACCGATCAGGTCTTGATAGCGTTCGTCATCAGGGTTAACAGCAACACCTGTATCACCTAGCATCGTTTCTGGACGTGTTGTCGCTACGATGATGTAGTCTTTACCATCTTTGGTTTTTACGCCATCGGCAAGAGGGTAACGCAAGTTCCACATATGGCCTTGTTTGTCTTTGTTTTCTACTTCAAGGTCAGAGATGGCTGTATGAAGCTTAGGATCCCAGTTAACAAGTCGCTTACCACGATAAATTAAATCTTCTTTGTAAAGACGGACAAAGACTTCTTTAACAGCTTCAGATAAACCTTCGTCCATTGTGAAGCGTTCGCGATCCCAATCTACAGATGCACCTAAACGACGAAGTTGCTTCGTGATCGTGCCGCCTGACTCGTTTTTCCATTGCCAAATTCTGTCGATGAATTCTTCACGGCCCAAGTCATGCCTAGTTTTACCTTCCTCAGCAGCTAGCTTGCGCTCTACAACCATCTGCGTTGCAATACCTGCGTGGTCAGTACCGACCTGCCATAAAGTATTTTTACCTTTCATACGCTGGTAGCGTGTTAGCGTATCCATGATAGTATCTTGGAACGCGTGGCCCATGTGCAGGCTACCTGTGACGTTTGGTGGCGGGATCATGATTGAGTATGCATCGCCTTGTCCAGAAGGCTTAAAGTAGCCATTCTCTTCCCAGTCTTGATATAGTGACTGTTCAATATCTTGTGGATTATAGGTTTTATCCATTACACAGAACCTTTAAAAATACTTTAATTATCAATTTCTTTTGTTGAAATATTAGCGCCTATAGCGCGAAGTTGTTTGAACCTTTCTCGTGCAGCCTGCTTGGCATGCGACTCCACAGGAACAAAGTCGTAAACCTGCTCAAATCGTCGGACAAAATCCGGGATATGTGTGGCGAGGTTGATTAGTGTCGTGCGCCTTCCAACGGGTGGCATTTGCCCAATTTCTACAGGTGCACCACCTTTGGGGCCCTCACCTTGCAAATTGTGCGGTACGAAACTTTCAGCATCGAACTGCCACAAATATTCGTCAACGGCGTGGGCATCTTCTACGCTGTTTACATAAATAAACACACGTTGCCCAGCACGGTATAGTTTAGCAGCACTGCGTGCTGCAAGATCAAAATGAGCCGGGACTTGTTGATTGGGCTCACGGTCATGCTTTAACACAAAAAAGCGTGCATTGATTGACATGGCATGTGACTTATATTCAGTCCTGAATTATCAGCTTTGCACGTTTTGCTTTGCCTGAATTCAGCGTTCAAAATAAAGCCGCATTCTGACACAGAATACGGCTATCATCAATCTAGAGTCGCGACTGAGTCAAGTTAATTAGTTCTTGAGCTCAATTATGTGCGCTTTTACTAATCTTGCATACCTTCGGTGATGTTTGCTCGATTAAGTAAATATTGCATTAACATCGGTACAGGCCTACCAGTAGCGCCTTTATTGGCGCCGCTTCGCCAAGCTGTTCCGGCTACATCAATGTGCGCCCAGTTGTATTTCTTAGTGAATTTTGACAAGAAACATGCGGCAGTAATAGTGCCTGCAGCTTTACCACCTAAATTGGTAAAATCAGCAAACGGGCTTTTCAATTGCTCTTGGTAGTCATCCCATAGAGGTAATTGCCATGCTCTGTCGCCACTTTGCTCAGACGCTTTTAATAAGTCATGGGCAAGGGGATTGTGATTAGATAATAATCCAGAAGCGTGATGCCCTAATGCAACAATACAGGCACCAGTAAGCGTAGCAACATCGACTACAGTGTCTGGTTCAAACGCCTCTACATACGTTAGTGCGTCACAAAGCACTAAGCGGCCTTCAGCATCTGTGTTTAATACTTCTACCGTTTGGCCAGACATGGTAGTTAAAATGTCACCCGGTCTGTATGCGCGGCTACTTGGCATGTTTTCACAGCCCGCAAGGACGCCAATCACGTTAAGTGGTAATTGCATTTGTACAACGGCTCGCATTAACCCAAGCACACCTGCAGCGCCACCCATATCGTATTTCATTTCATCCATGCCTTCACCTGGCTTTAATGAAATACCACCTGAATCAAAGGTTAAACCTTTACCCACGAACACAATCGGCGCTTGCTTGTCGGAAGCACCATTGTAGTGGATAACCGACATGACAGACTCGTTTTCGCTGCCTCGACCGACCGCGAGGTAAGAATGCATGCCTAGCTCTTCCATTTCTTTCTCACCGACTAAGTTGACGGTGACATTGTCAAACTCTTTGGTTAAAGCTTCTGCTTGCTCACCTAAGTAACGGGGATTGCATATATTTGGCGGCATATTTGCGACGTCTTTACACAATTTTGCGCCTGCAGCGATTGCCAAACCATGCTCAATAGCACTTTCGCCTATGGTTAACTCTCTACGAGTAGGGACATTGAAGACGATTTTACGCAGAGGACGCCTTGCTTCACTTTTCTTGCTCTTTAACTGGTTGAATGTATACAAGCAATCTTGTGTTGTTTCGACTGCTTGACGTACTTTCCAGTAAGTATCTCGACCTTTTACATGTTGCTCTGTTAGAAAACATACCGCTTCCATTGAGCCCGTTTCATTGAGCGTATTGATTGTTTTCGAAATGATTTGTTTGTACTGCTTGTCATCGAGCTCGCGCTCTTTACCACAGCCAACAAGCAACACTCGCTCACTTAGCACGTTGGGAACATGGTGAAGTAATAAAACTTGTCCCGGTTTACCTTCTAGGTCACCACGACGTAATAAATTGGAAATATAGCCTTCGCTGATTTTATCCAGCTGCTCACCAACCGGCGATAAACGACGTGGCTCATACACCCCAACAACAATACACGCACTGCGTTGCTTTTCTGGACTACCACTTTTAACGCTGAATTCCATTGCGACTCCTGAGTCTAAGTTATGCCATTTTCAACTTTAAATGCCAAATTACATCAAGTTAACTAAGTTACTTTAGTGCACTCGCACTAGTAGGATATTTGATTTTGATGGCATATAATAAAGTGACTAAAATAACCAGTTTACTCAAAATTTCCTACTATTCCAGTGAAATGAGACGTTTTATAGGGGCGAACATTGCTAATTTTTCGATATTTAACTGCTGAAGTTTTAAAATCGCAGGTCGCCGTTTTCCTTACTTTGATGACTATTTTTCTTTCGCAAAAGTTTGTCAAAATCCTAGCTGAAGCTTCAGGTGGTGGAATTCCGGGAAAACTAGTGCTGTCTTTTTTGGCACTTAACTTGCCCAAACTTGCTGTATATATCCTCCCCTTGAGTGTTTTTCTAGGGATCATCTTAGCTTATAGCCGTATTTATGCTGATAGCGAAATGACTGTTTTGAAAGCTTGTGGTGTAAGTGAATGGTATGTAGTCAGGGTCACGCTAGTGTCAAGTTTGGGGGTTGCGCTGTTTGCTGCCTTTATTAGCTTGTATGCTGCTCCGTGGGCTGGCGAAAAACAAAACCAACTGAGAGAGCAAGCAAACGCTGAATCTGGCTTAACCCAGTTACGTGCAGGTCGGTTTCAACAAACTGGCAATGAAAAGGCGGTTGTGTTTATTCATAACACCAGCGAACAAGGGACTGTACTGAACAAAGTATTTGTTGCGCAATTACCTGAGAAAGAATCTAATCATGCCGCACGTATTGTTTATGCGCAGCAAGGAGAGGTTGTTGATGGTGATTCAGGTGAGCAGCAACTTATTCTGAAGGACGGAAAACGTTACGAAACGGATGGATTTAGCCAAGCACTTAATCGAACAGAGTTTGGTAGCTACCAAGTTCAGATCCAAGAGCAAGAAATTGAGCGCAGACGTCGAGAGTTAGAGGACTTACCATCTAAACGTTTACTCGAGCTCAATACGCCAGAAGCAGCTGCACAGCTGCAACTGCGAATTGCGACACCTATTTCAATTATCTTGCTGACGCTTTTGGCTGTGCCGCTCAGTGTTGTGAATCCTCGACAAGGTAAATTTGCGAAACTTGTCCCGGCAATTGGCATTTACCTAGGGTACTTTATTCTATTAAATGCCGGTAAATACCTTGTTGCAGAGAGTAAGATTCCGCCTTCGCTCGGACTTTGGTGGATCCATTTAAGTGTTCTTTTCATAGGCACCTATTTGATTGTTAAAGGCCGCCCTTTTGGTGTGTGGGTTAGATCGATACTGAAAAGAAGGGAAGCCGTAGCATGATGAAGACACTTGATTGGTATTTAGGACGTAGCATTTTACAAACCACGAGTTTTGCTCTTTTGGTCTTTGTAGGCATAAATACCCTGATTAAATTTATTGAACAGCTGCGCTCTGTTGGTCGTGGGACATACGAAGTAACAGATGCATTGTTATTCACACTATACAGTGTGCCAAGTGATATTGTGGTGTTTTTCCCTATGGCTGCTTTGATTGGTGGATTAACAGGGTTAGGCGCATTGGCTTCAAGTAGTGAACTGGTTGTGATGCAAGCTGCTGGCATGTCAAGGCTGCAGATTATTGGTTCGGTGATGAAAACGGCTATTGTACTGGCTATTTGTATGATGGTGCTTGGTGAATGGGGGGCACCTGAGGCAGAACGAACTGCGAAGCAATTGCGTAACCAAGCAATATATGGCGGTGATGTTTATGACGCTCAGAAAGGGGTTTGGGCGAAAGATGGTAATAACTTCATCAACATAGCCAATGTTGAAAAATCAGGTGAATTGACGGATATTAATATTTACCAATTTGATGACGAACTGAATTTACAGCACATAACGCGCGCACAATCGGCGACACCTTCAGAGCAAGGGTGGCAGTTACGAGCTGTCGAGGAGGTTCAGATCACTGAGCAGCAAGTTAGGACGTTATATGCGCAGTCTAGGTTATATGAATCGCAATTGACGATAGACAGATTGGGTGTGGCTTCCTATGAACCTGAGTCACTTTCCTTTAGTGGGCTCATGTCTTATTTAAACTACCTTGAGCAAAATGAACAAGATACCAGTAACTATGAATTGGCGTTGTGGCGCAAAGTGATGCAACCGGTAACAATTGCGGTGATGTTGCTTGTGGCATTGTCATTTATATTTGGGCCATTGCGTTCTGTTAGCATGGGCGCACGGATCATCATGGGGGTCGTTACAGGTTTGATCTTTCACTTAAGCAATGAAGTCTTTGGACCTATCGTTATGGTGTATCAGATCCCACCATTTGTAGGGGCGGTGATGCCGAGTATCATATTTACCCTTTTGGCGATGTACTTTTTACAGCGCAGGCAATAAAAATTCAGGACGGTTAATCGAATAAAAAAGGCGCTCAAAGCGCCTTTTTTTATTTCTCAATCAAATTAATCGTCTAGACTATTGTAGATTTTTTTGTTCTCTTCTTTACTTAGTAAGACGACTTCAGTCTTGCATATCAAATCTTGTAGTGCGCGTTTGTGCTTTCTGTCCACAATGACAACCAAATTTCCAATTCCAAGCGCTGCTGTTAAGCTTCTCGCAACAGCTTGAGGCCAACTAAGCAGTTGTCCGTCATTACGTTGCACCTTGAGGCGCCAAGCTCTCATACCAATTGTTTGGCCGCTTTTAGTCCAAAAGTAAGCAAAGAAAGTGACAGACACGGTAACGAGTAAAGTTGCTCGCAAGTAGTAAAGAGCTGGTGTGGCTTGAATGAGTGCTGTGACATCTTCATGTCCTTCAAGGGTGAACCAGCCAATAGATACCATGCCCTGCACTAAGGCCAAATAAACGATGGTAGTGAGCATTGCAAACGCGATAACTACGAGTGCATCATATATTAATGATGCTAGCCTTCGTATAAATCCTGCTCGAGGAAAAGATGTCATGTTAGAACTCAATAAAAACTATATGGTGAATATTTTACACAAATTCATCGGGTTTCTTTATTAAAGCATATATATTTTATGATTTTGGTCAAATACACAACACTTAAACACTTTTATTAAAAAAACTGCTTGCTAGGCTGTCACATATTTGTATAATGCAGGGCATAGAGACGAGGGCAAATAAAAAAAGCCTAAGCTCAAAGTGGTTTTTCTTTATCTTCTCAAAGTTAGAAGATTAAAGAAAAATGATGCCAGTGTGATGGAATTGGTAGACATGACGGATTCAAAATCCGTTGCCTTCGGGCGTGGCGGTTCAAGTCCGCCCACTGGTACCACTTTTTATAGCCCCAGAAATTATTTCTGGGGCTTTTTTATTTCCGCAATTGTATTATATCTACAAAACAGATCATTTCCTTTCGGCAACTTTATTTCATTATCTGACAAGCATACTAAGCAACTGCTGCGTATATTTCTGTAACGTCATCTCAATTATGATTGCAAATTTACGTCTTGTTTTTGAATGCTAATCAAATAGTCCTTCTCTTTTGGGGAAAGGTTCAAACCTTCTAGTGTTTCAATATCAATCTTTACAGGTTCATTGTGTTTCATCATATAAATAATGGAATCAGCTAACCTAACTTTGTGGCGTGTAGAGATAAATATAAATGTTGTATAAATTACTGAGAGCACTATCAATAGTAATAAAACAACTATAGTCACTAAAATTTCCATTACTTTTCCCATTAGTATTTAACTCTATGATGATGGCAAGTGTGACTATAAAATTGTTCATAAAAAAGGCATAGTGCATAACTTTCATTCTCTATATGGCTCTCTTTCAGTTTGTAAGTACTAATCTCATGCCCATGCCTCCCAATTGTTCAGGCCAGATTGGTAATTCTCGACTAGACTTATTTTGGGGCAAAAGACAAGCTGGACTATTTTTGTGCAATTAAAACAATCACTTTTACTTTTTAAAACAGCTGCGGTTGGTTCTGCTTTAGTTATTATGATTGTGAGTTGGGTGCTGTATGTTCAACTACAACAAACTAGAGAGCTCAATGATCGGCTGTTCATGTTACAAACACAAATACAACGTTTACTCGATCAAGAAGAGCGTTTCTTGATTGAACGACAGCGAGAAAGCTTACAATCAATTGAAGAATTGCGGTTTGCATATAAAGACAGTTTTAGTCAGCTATTAAATATGTTGGTTTCTCATGACCGTGATCTTGATTTGCTGTTTAAATTAGATGAAGAAGTAAAGCGTTTTACTTTAAAGTACGAGCAGTTAGCATCAATGCAAGCATTGCTGGGCTATGACAAAAGCGAGGGAGTATATGGTAACTTCCGACGTCAGGCACACGCTTTGCAGGATATCGCAAAATCTGCCAGTCATCCTCAATTGGAAATCTTAATCTTAGAACTCAGGCGCAGAGAAAAAGATTTTTTACTGAGACTAGAGCCAAGCTACTTATTAATACACAAAGAGTTGTTGGTGAGTACGAAGAATTTGATTCGCGAACAGTTCCCTGACAAGTCAACCCAAATGTTGTCTACATTAAACCAATATGATCAGGGCTTTAATACGTATATCAATGTGTTAAAACGTCAAGGTTTAGACCATAGCCAAGGTGTGCGCGCTGATTTGCACGATTTAAAGTTGTCTATCCGTGGCCACTTTGAAGTTGTATCCAAACAGCTTTTTAATCAATCTCTAGATAAGAAACAACAGCTAATATTGGCGTGTTTGTCAGTGATTGTTCTTATTAGCTGTTGCAGCCTTTTCTTATTATACCTGCTGAATAGTCGAATTTCTGAGCATATTATTGCAATTAGCCGTGTACTCAAAAAAGTTGCAAAACATGAGGACTTTTCACTTCGGGTTGATATACAAGGGGAGGATGAAATAGCTCAAATCGCGCATTATTTGGATGATTTATTGGCGTTTATCGAAACTCTGTTAGATCGCTTAACTGCGGCACAGCAACGGCTAATAGAAGAAGCTAAGATGGCCAGTTTGGGTAATATGGTTAGTGGTTTTGCACATGAACTCAATACGCCGCTAGGTGTCGCTATTACAAGCCAGTCCCTTTTAAAGGAGCAGGTTGAAACCTTAAAAAAGGATCTTGAATCAGGTCAGCTACAAAAGCACACACTTACTCACCTTATTAATGAAGCCGAAACTGCATTGTATTTATTAGAAAATAATTTACATAGAACCGCATCTTTAATAAATGATTTTAAAAAAGTATCTGTTCAGCAAGAGTACGACGAAGTACAGGAGTTTAATTTAAAAGCATTAGTTGAAGGGGTATTTGACTGTTTTCAGCATGAATTGCAAGCCCCTGAGTATCATGTGGACTTAGAGATTCCTGAAGGTTTAATGCTTACAAGCTATCCCAATGTGTTTGTACAAATACTCACCTATAGCCTCAATAACAGTATTCAACATGGGAAAAATGAAGATAGACCGCTTAACATCGTTGTTTCCGTATTGGTTGTAAATGAGTATATCCATGTATATATCAAAGATGACGGCAATGGCATTGATAAAGAGTTACTACCAGTCATATTTGAGCCTTTTATTACCACTCAAAGGAATCAAGGGGGAATAGGGCTAGGTTTAAGCATTATATACAACTTAGTCACTCAAAAGCTTAAAGGGGAAGTTAAAATACAAAGCCCCGCACATGGCGGGGCTTGCTTGCATATTATTTTAGCTAATACACTTTTTGAGCTTAAGGAGAGTTAGCCCTTTTTACTTGCAACCCACTCATCAACGAACTGCTCAAGCACGTTCAAAGGGACTGGGCCATTTTTAAGTACAACATCGTGGAATTGGCGAATATCGAACTTGTCACCAAGTTCTTTCTTCGCGTCTTCACGTAGCTCAATGATCTTGTTCATGCCAATTTTATAGGCGGTTGCCTGGCTTGGCATAACAATGTGGCGCTCAACCATTTTAACTGCGTCAGATTTAGCATTTGGCGTGTTATTTACATAGTAGTCAATCCCTTCTTGACGAGTCCACTTCATAGCGTGGATACCAGTATCAACCACTAGACGACAAGCACGCCATAATTCCATAGCCAAACGTCCAAAATCAGAATACGGGTCTTCGTATAAGCCCATTTCTTTAGGCACTAGCTCTGAATATAGACCCCAACCTTCAACGTAAGCTGTGAAGCTACCAAACTTACGGAACTTAGGCATGTTTTCTAACTCTTGTGCTATGGCAATTTGCATGTGATGACCTGGGATACCTTCATGGTAAGCGAGCGCTTCCAATTGGTAGGTTGGCATTGCTTCCATATCGTATAAGTTGGCGTAGTAAATACCCGGGCGTGTGCCATCAGGAGCAGGCTGTTGATAAAACGCCTTACCAGCTGCTTTTTCACGGAATGCTTCAACACGTTTTACTATCATGTCCGCTTTTGGCTTAACAATGAAAAGCTCGTCTAAACGAGATTTCATGTTGTCGATCATTGCCGTCGCGTCCGCTAAGTATTTGGCTTTACCTTCTTCGGTATTTGGTAAATAGAACTGTTTGTCATCACGCATAAACTGCATAAAGGCTTTTAAATCACCTTTGAAGCCGACTTTTTCTTTGATTTCACGCATTTCATCATGAATTCTCGCAACTTCTTTTAAGCCAATTTTGTGAATTTGCTCTGCTGTTAAGTCCGTTGTTGTTGTGCGCTGCAGTGCATTGCTGAAGAACTTATCACCGTCTTTAAACTTCCAAACACCATCACGTGTATCGGCACGTTTCTCTAGTTTATGTAGATAGCTGATAAGCTTGTTGTAAGAAGGTTTGACAGCAGTTTTAAGTGATTCATTTGCCTCTGCAATAAGCGCATCTTTTTCATTTTGAGCAATATCTAGTTTGGTAACTTTACGTTTAAAGTCCGCTAGAATTGCTGAGTCACTGCCATCTTCGAAAGGCGCGCCTTTGATGATGTTTTTACTTGATTCAATTACATGTGGAAAAACGAACTTCGGCGCGATAATGCCCATGTCAGCACGAGTTTCTAAACCTTCGATTAGTTGGTCGAATACCTTAGGTACGCCATTTAAACGAGAGATATATGCTTTGGCGTCTTTAACATCGCTTATTTGGTGCTGGTTGATTAAAAACGCTGGTACCATTGAATGTGTACCATACATTTGGTTTACTGGGTATGAGTAGTAGCGCCATTTAAAGTCTGCGATATCATTCTCTAAACCTTGTTTGAACAAATCATAGCTAACTTGAGTATTCGCATCTAATTTAGAACGATCGATAGCATTAATTGCCATCAAATCTTTTTTAGCTAGCTCAAGATCTTCTAATTTTCTTTCTTTTGACTCGTCATCCCACTTATCATAGTCGGTCTTAATACCTAGGTAAGTTTGGTAGATTGGACTGCGCATTACGTCTCTGTTAAAAGACTCTTCGAACAGAGCGTTGGCTTTTTCGACTTCACTTTGAACAACTTGCTGCACTGCGGTTACAGGTTTTGGTTGTTCAGCCGTCTGTTGACAGCCCGCAAGCAATACCGTTGATACTGCTGCAGCGATAATGGTAAGTTTACGCATGTTTTACCCTTTTTATTTTCTGTATTAAGAGGTTATCTTATTATTTAAAACGAGACCCTTCAGCTCATTGTAGGCCATTAAATGAATTGCGACGAATCTCAATTGGATTGTGAGACCAATTACAAATCTAGATTGTTGTGAAAATCGCTGTAATGTACCTTAATTTAGACGAACAATTCTAGCAGGTCATTTAAATATCTATGCCCTTTATTTGTTACAAACCATGAATCTTCACGCTCCTCCAATAGCCCGGAGTTGAAGGCGTGCTGAAGCTGATTTTTTATTTCGCTTAAAGCAAGGCCGGTATAGTCTACAAAAGCTTGTTTAGACGTTGCCTCTACTAATCGAAATGTATTCATAAAAAACTCGAAAGGCCTGTCAGCTGGCTCCACATACCAGCTATCGTAAAGATAGGGTTTGGTTAAATCCATATACCCCCGAGGGTGCTTTACTTTGACAGTACGCAAGATTTGGTTTTGCTCAGGGAGTGTAATTTTGCCGTGTGCACCACAGCCAATACCGAGATAGTCACCAAAACGCCAGTAATTGAGGTTGTGTTTACACTGTAAGCCTGCTTTGGCGTAGCCAGAAATTTCGTATTGAATGTATCCATGTTGTTGAAGTAGAGCTTGCCCAGCTTCTTGAATTGCCCATAGGGTTTCATCTTCAGGCAGCTTGGGAGGTTTTGACGCAAACTGTGTATTAGGCTCGATAGTTAACTGATACCAAGATAGATGAGGCGGTGCGAGCTTTATGACGCGTTCTAAGTCGCTCATGGCATCTTCTAGCGACTGGTTTGGCAAACCATGCATCAAATCCATGTTGAAGCTGTTTAAACCCGCTTCATGGGCCTCTGACGCTGCATTGATGGCCTCTTGCTCACCATGAATACGGCCCAAAGCTTTTAATTTGTCACTTTGTAAGCTTTGCACGCCAATAGATATTCTATTCACTCCAGCTTGAACATAATGTTTAAAGCGGTCACTTTCAACGGTACCAGGGTTGGCTTCTAGGGTTATTTCAATATCATCCTCAAAACCTATTAGTGCTTCTATTTGCTGTAGCAGATGAACATAAGCTTCGCCCGATAGTAAGCTTGGTGTACCGCCACCGACAAATATGCTGTGTAACTTTCGCCCCTGAACTAAATGCAAATCGGCCTTGAGATCATCTAACAGGTGTTGAATATACTCTTTCTCTGGGATTGTGCCTTTTTGACTGTGGCTATTGAAATCGCAGTAGGGGCATTTTTGCACGCACCATGGTACGTGCACATATAAACTTAACGGTGGGAGGTTCACAGCTTGCTCTTAAAGTGGGTCAATAGTTGTTGCAAAGCTTGCCCTCTATGGCTTATTGCATTTTTTTCCTGTTTAGTGAGCTCTGCGGCCATACGATTTAAAGATTTGACCCAAAAGACAGGATCATAACCAAAACCTTGGTCACCGTGTTGTTCTGTCGCTATTTCACCTTCCCAACTCGCTTGGCAGATAATCGGAGTGGGGTCGTTTTCATGCTGCATGTAAACCAACACACACCAGAATCGCGCGCTACGGTTGGGAGTAGAGCCCAAATCATGGAGTAATTTATCAATGTTATCCTGATCGCTGGCACCTAAACCAGCGTACCGAGCTGAATATACCCCCGGCGCCCCTTGAAGCGAATCGACTTCTAGGCCCGAGTCATCCGCTATCGCGGGCAACCCTGTTTCTTTTGCCGCATGACGTGCCTTTATGATGGCATTTTCGACAAAAGTAGTGCCAGTCTCAGCGACGTCAGAGACATTAAATTGGCTTTGCGGAAGCACCTCGATATTGAGCGATTCTAGCATTGCGCCCAGCTCTTTGACTTTACCTTGATTACCTGTGGCCAGTACGATTTTGTTTGTCATATTACTTAATCTACATAAAACTTTTGTTGAAACTGTAAAACGTGTTGTTGATCGCCTTGTTGAATTTGCACATTAAAGCGATAAACGTCTTCGTTGTAGTAATTGAGCTGTGCGAGGTAATAGATCGCATCACCATCAATAACTTGCTTAAACGTTAAATCTTGTTTGTTGCCCAGTAAATTTTTAGCAACGCCAGATATATTTACTTGTTGCGCTGTTTTCACACTGTCTTTAGCCAGTACAGAAATATTGATCAGCGCTTTATTGTCTCCTCGCACAACGCCATAGGCCTTGGCGACATTTGGTTGGATGAACGTCGAAGGAAATGCAATGTAATGCACTTCCCAATTGCCAAGCACTTTAAATTGGCCCCCTGACTCCGTGTTGGCAGCATGCGCTGCGCTGCTGGCGAAGAAGGTAAATAATACAACTAAAAGCAATCTCATGACTTATACTCCTATCAAATCAGTGTAAGAAGTCCATCACTAGTTTCTGTAAGAACATCATACCAATCAGTACCACCATTATAGACAAATCTAGTCCGCCAAGTGGTGGAATCACTTTACGGATTGGTCTAAGAAGTGGCTCTGTTAGTTGTTCAAAAACGGCTGCAACAGGGTTATAACCCTGTACGACCCAACTAAGCAGTGCACGGATAACCAAAATCCAAAACACCAAACTGAACGCTTCTTTTAGCATGGTTAGTAAGCCGCCTAAAGCGACGCCCGCAACGTCCCAATAACCGCCAAATACCATCATTAAAACAGATACTTTGGCGCAAGCGACGATAAACGCAAGAATCAAAGAGGCAATATCAAAGCCTCCGAGCCCAGGAACAACTTTTCGCAGTGGGTTCACAGCAAAAGACGTAGCTTTCACAATGGCTTGGCTTAATGGGTTGTAAAAGTCTACACGTGCCCATTGCATCCAAAAACGCAACAATACGACCATCAAAAATAAATTGAACAAGGTTTCAATTAAAAAATGCATAGCACTCATGGTAATTCCTTAGATTTGTTTTTCCATTTCCTGCGCGCGAGCGATACAAGCGTCCATCGCTTCGGCAACTGTCTGTGGCAAATGATTGTCTTTCATAAACTCGATAGCAGCATGTGTAGTGCCACCTTTAGAGGTAACATTGGCGCGTAATTGTTCAAGACTAATTTGCTCTTGAGATACCGCCATTTGTGCTGCACCCAGTGCGGTTTGTTGAACTAACTGTCTCGCTGTTTGCTCGTCAAATCCGAGCTCTTTGGCTTTTTCCTCGATCGACTGCATAAACAGGAAGAAATAGGCTGGAGAGGAGCCTGTTACAGCGATAATATCGTTAATCTGTTCTTCTTTCGTCAACCAGGTCGTAATACCTGTCGCACTGAATATTTTGTCAATGAATGTTTGCTCGTCAGAATCGATATCTTGACTAAATAGGCCTGAGACACCCAATCCAACAAGTGAAGGGGTGTTAGGCATACACCTCACGACTTTAGCTTCGTTACTTAGCATTTCCTTTAGACGGCTTATCGTAATGCCCGCCGCAACAGATACGACCACCTTGTTACTAAGGTCTAAATTGTGTTGCTCAAAAGTGGCACATAGCTCAGCCATCATTTGGGGTTTGACAGATAACACAACGACATCAGCTTGCTTAATTGCACTGATATTATCGCTGGTGGTTCTTATTTCAAAGTCAGCATTTACTTTGGCTAGCTTCTCTGGATTACGGTTGGTGGCAATAATGTCTTGTGCCGAAAACCCACTTTTTAACATGCCACCGATAATGGCATAACTCATATTACCGGTACCGATAAATGCGATTGTTTTATTAGACATGTGTTACTTGTGCCCTTTATTGTCTTTGACCAAAAATATCCGTGCCAATGCGAACCATAGTGGCTCCTGCGGCTATTGCAGGCTCTAAATCGCCACTCATTCCCATAGAAAGCGTATCTATTTGAGGATATTGGGCCTTTAGTTTATCAAAGCAATCTTTCATTTGCTGAAAATATTGCCGTTGCAAATCAGGATCGTCTGTTTTTGCTGTAATGGTCATAAGTCCGCGTAAAGTAAGCTGCCTCGAATCGTGAATAAATTGCGCAATCACTTCCAGTTCTGAGGGCATACAACCAGACTTATTATCATCTTCGCTGATATTGACTTGAATTAAAATATTAAGTGGTTTTAAGTTTGTTGGCCTTTGTTCATTGAGTCGTCTTGCGATTTTCAAACGGTCAACACTTTGTACCCAACTAAAGTGCTCAGCAATGTGGCGTGATTTATTGGATTGAATGGGGCCAATAAAATGCCATTCAATATCTTTATGTCGTTTAAAGTATGTGACTTTGTCTACTGCTTCTTGAACATAAGACTCACCAAATAAGCGCTGCCCAGCATCATAGGCTTGTTGAATTAACTCTATCGGTTTGGTTTTTGACACAGCAAGAAGTTGAACGGGATCAGAAATTTGACCATTTTGTTCAGCTTTTGCAATGCGATCGTAGGCGTTATTTAGCCGTTCTGCTATTGTAACCATATTATTATTTGCTCGTTGTGGAGTCATAGATGGATATTACTGAATTATTAGCCTTTAGTGTGCAACATAAAGCGTCGGATCTACACCTGTCTTCGGAGGTTTCCCCGATGATCCGCGTAGACGGAGACGTTCGTCGCATAAACATTCCTGCTTTAGAAGCAAAGGATGTAAATAGCTTAATATACGATATTATGAATGATAACCAGCGCAAGGACTATGAGCAAAATCTTGAGGTGGATTTTTCGTTCGAAGTGCCTAATTTGGCAAGATTTCGTGTCAATGCTTTTAATTCAAGCAGGGGGCCTGCTGCGGTTTTTCGTACTATCCCAAGTCAGGTACTTACTCTCGAAGAGCTAGGTGCGCCCGATATTTTTAAACAAATAGCTGAAAACCCTCGAGGATTAGTGCTCGTAACTGGCCCGACAGGCTCTGGTAAATCAACGACGTTAGCGGCGATGGTTGACTACATCAACAGCAACAAACATCACCACATTTTGACCATTGAAGACCCGATTGAATTTGTACACCAAAACCAACTCAGTTTAGTTAACCAACGCGAAGTGCATCGTGATACGCACAGCTTTAACGCCGCGCTGCGCAGCGCATTACGCGAAGACCCTGACGTCATTTTAGTTGGTGAGTTGCGTGATTTGGAGACTATTCGACTTGCGATGACCGCCGCTGAAACAGGCCACTTAGTATTTGGTACGCTTCATACTACTTCAGCACCTAAAACAATAGACCGTATTATTGACGTATTTCCTGGTGAAGAAAAAGACATGGTGCGATCAATGCTGTCTGAGTCTCTACAGGCTGTTATTTCACAAACCTTGGTTAAAAAAGTAGGTGGAGGTCGTGTCGCTGCGCATGAAATCATGCTGGGTGTCCCTGCGATTCGTAACTTAATTCGTGAAGACAAAATTGCGCAAATGTACTCAGCTATTCAAACTGGCGCATTGCACGGCATGCAAACAATGGATCAGTGTTTAATGAACTTGGTTAACCATGGCCTGATCACAACACAGGATGCCTATACAAAAGCGCACGATAAAAACCAATTTGGTAGTGGGTATTAATTATGGCACTAAGAGATTACTTGCAACTGATGGTAGACAAAGAGGCATCTGACTTGTTTGTTTCTTCTGGGCTTGCTGTGAGTGCAAAAATTGACGGCGAACTTCGTGCACTTGACGATGAAGTGCTCGACAGTGATGGTTCGCTTGCGATGGTTGAGTCGGCGATGACGGATGCGCAAAAAAGGCAGTTTCATCAGGAGAAAGAATGTAATTTTGCTGTTGCTAATGATGTTGGTCGTTTCCGTGTATCTGCATTTTGGCAACGTGACTGCGCTGGCATGGTTATCAGACGTATTGTCACAGATATTCCCGATGTGACGCAATTGGGACTGCCTTCGGTATTAACTGATGTCATCATGTCCAAACGAGGCTTGGTATTGTTTGTAGGTGGTACAGGCACTGGTAAATCAACATCACTTGCAGCCCTACTTGGATACCGTAATCGCAATCAGCGTGGGCACATATTGACGATTGAAGACCCCATTGAATTTGTGCACGAACACCGAAAAAGTATCATCACGCAAAGGGAAGTGGGGTTAGATACCGAAAGCTTTGAAGCTGCTCTAAAAAGCTCTTTGAGACAAGCCCCTGATGTTATTTTGATTGGCGAAATACGTTCTCAAGAGACGATGGAATATGCACTTAGTTTTGCAGAAACGGGGCATCTTTGTGTGGCCACTTTGCACGCTAACAATGCGAACCAAGCGATCGATCGCATCATGCACTTAGTGCCAAAAGAAAAGCATGACAAGCTGAAATACGACTTGGCATTAAACTTACGTGCGATTGTTGCGCAGCAGTTAGTACCGAACTCTAAGGGAGAGGGGCGCGTTGCTGCAATTGAGATCCTACTGAATTCACCGATGGTTGCGGAGTTAATTAAAAAAGGAGACATTGGTTCAATCAAAGAAACAATGTCTAAATCGAAAGAGATGGGCATGCAGACATTTGATCAAGCGTTGTTCGAACTATATAAAAATCAGCGGATTAACTACGCTGATGCGCTTCATCATGCTGATTCGCCTAATGATCTGCGGTTAATGATCAAACTGCAAAATAATGAGCAAAAAGGAGCTGGCTTTTTACAAGGGGTCACCATTGATGGATTGGAAGGCAAGAAAAAATAAGTTTTTTAACTTTATTGCTTTCTACTTGCTGAGCCTAGCGGGACATAGCTGGGCTCAGAGTGAGTATGTTGACATTTATATTCGAGACGATGTGTATGTCAACTTTACTGCTTTAACGGCGGGTCGCTCACCTCTGGCTGTGAATGACTTTAGCACTCAGTTTGTGCGCCGTGATGTGATTGACATGATTCTGCTACACAAAGCCTTGCTGTTAGGCGGATTTGACAAACCCTTTAAGTACCGTCCGGGCAATATCAATTTCAGAGATACCAACCTATTAGAGCAAGGAAAGCAGCTGCTTAGCTTTGATACTTACTGGTACGAAGAAGCGCTCAATAAAAAAGACAAACTCTTTATCAGTGATCCTGTTGTTCGTAAAGGGGAGTTCTATGCTGGTCTCTTTTATGCCAAAGGGAACACCAGAATGCAAAAGCTTTCTTCGATTGACGATCTGCAAGCGTTGACTGCGGTTTCTTCAAGTCGTTGGCTGATAGATTGGCAAACCCTTAGCGATATGCCTTTGAAAAGGTTAGTTAACGAGACTACATGGGCAGCCCAAGCACAAATGGTCAATAAGCAGTGGGTCGATTTTATGTTGATCCCTCTGATGCCACACATGGGAAATGACTATCAGTTAGCAGGGATAAACCTCGTATCTCACCCTTATTGGGTTGTACTACTGGATAGTAGCCGCCATTTTGTCGTATCTAAGTTACACCCTGATGGGGAACGGGCGTTTATGGCGTTACAGCGCGGCCTTAAGAAGCTGAGGTTACAGGGGAAAATCGTGGATGCTTATCGGCAAGCTGGATTATTCCCCAATATGAATCAGTATCGACAGCTAAACAGTCAAATGGATTAGATTGGAGCCTGATTTACTCATCCCATAGCTGTTCAAAAAAGCTCTCTAAAATAATCACTGCCGACATCCCATCCACGTTATCTTTGGCAAGTGATCGGTAGCCCCCTTGATCAAATAACCTCGCTTTAGCATCGGTTGTTGTTAACCTTTCATCCTGAGTGTCAACTGGGAGGCGGTAGTTGTTGTGCAATCGATTAGCAAACTTCTTGGCTGCAAACGTTACCTGTTGATTTGTGCCGTCCATGTTAAGTGGCAGGCCGACAACGAGTAAATCAGGTTGCCACTCTTTTACATGCACTTCGATATCGGACCAATTTGGGATGCCGTCACGGGCTTTGACTGCACCTAAGCTCGTGGCTGTACCTGTAACTTCTTGGCCAATTGCCATCCCAATGCTTTTTGTTCCAAAATCAAACCCCATTACGGTGCGTTGCCCTACAGGGGTCTTTTCTTTTTTACTGCTCATTCTGTTTATGCATGTCCTGCTTGGTTACTGAGTTGTGCGATATCAATACCGAGCATACTGACCGCTTTTTCCCAGCGTTTTTCTGGTGGTGTACTAAAAATGATTTCAGGGTCGGCTTGAATAATTAGCCAAGAATTCTCAAGAATTTCTTTTTCAAGCTGGCCTTTTTCCCAGCCTGAATAGCCCAACGTAATAATAAATGCGTCTGGACTATCATGAAAGGTCAGGGAGGCGAGTACATCTTTAGAGGTGGTAATCATAATATCTGAGCTGAGCTCTTTGCTCGAAGCATACCCTATTTTGGGTGTATGCAGCACAAAACCTCTGTCTGTATGTACAGGGCCACCAGCAAACACGGTTTGTTCGGCTGCACTGCTTGACTTGTCGTTGTCTATTTCGATTTGATCAAGCAGCTCTCCCACAGTGACATCAATAGGGTGGTTGACAATAAGCCCCATAGCCCCATCTTCATTATGTTCGCAAATGTATGTGACCGAACGTTTAAATAGCGGGTCCTGCAAATTTGGCATGGCGATAAGAAAGTGATTTGCTAATGATTGCATGCGTGACCCCTTCTATAATTTAACTTTCAGTATGGTTGAGTTTTGCTTCAATCGCATCAAAAAACTTGTCCATAATTGATATATCGTATGCGGCTTCAATTTCCTTAACACAGGTTGGTGCCGTGACGTTAATTTCTGTCAACTTATCACCAATGATGTCTAGGCCTACAAAGATTAGACCCTTCTTTTTGAGTGTTGGTGCCACAGCCTCGGCGATTCTTCTGTCGCTGTCACTAATTGGCCTTGCTTCTCCACGGCCCCCCGCCGCTAAATTGCCGCGAGTTTCACCGCCTTGAGGGATGCGTGCTAGGCAATATGGGATAACTTCACCATCTACTACCAGTACGCGTTTATCACCGTCTTTGATCTCTGGAATGTAATTTTGTGCCATCGCAAAGCGTTGACCATGCTCTGTCAAGGTTTCGCAAATCACGCCGATATTTGGGTCGCTCTTTTGTACACGGAATATTGAAGCTCCACCCATGCCATCTAGTGGTTTGAGAATAATATCTTGATGCTTTTCAAGGAAGGCTCTTATCTGTTGCGCATTGCGCGTTACTAAGGTATCAGGTGTATGCTCACTGAACCATGCGGTGAAGAGCTTTTCATTGGCGTCTCTTAAGCTTTGCGGCTTATTCACAACGAGTGTCCCAGCAAGCTCTGCGCGCTCTAAAATATAAGTAGCGTAGATGTACTCAGTGTCAAACGGTGGATCTTTACGCATTAAAATGACATCTAAATCGCTAAGCGCAATGTCCTGCTTTTCCTCCAGCTCATACCAGTGTTGCTCGTCATCAAACACAGTCGCTTTTGCTGCGGTCGCTCTGCCTGCACCTTGATACAGATACAAGTCATTCAATTCCATGTAATACAGCTCGAAACCTCTTTGTTGTGCTGCCATCATCATGGCAAAACCAGTATCTTTTTTAATGTTAAAACCACTGATTGGATCTGAAATTATCCCGAGTTTGACTGCCATTGCATTTACCTTATGAGTTACTTTTAGAGTATCGTTCTGGTGCGGCAAGTTGCTCTGCCGCTATTTAACGTTTATATGTGGTCGGATTTGACAATTTAAAGAGCTAAATCGCCAAACTGCAGTTGAAGCGCGCTTAAAACTGTAAGCGCAGCGGTCTCTGTGCGTAAAACACGGGGGCCTATTTTGATATCGACAAAGCCTTGCTCACTGGTGCTATGCATTTCTTCATCGGTAAAACCGCCTTCAGGCCCAACTAAAAATCGCACGCCATGATCTGGCTGAGGCAGTGTCTTAATTGAATGCGCGGCACGAGGGTGTAGCGTCAATTTTAATTCTTCGCTTTTTTGGCTTAGCCATTGCTCAAGTGTCATTGGTGTATGGATTTTTGTAACAAAGTTACGACCAGATTGTTCAGCTGCAGATATCGCTATTTTTTGCCATTGCTGGTGTTTTTTAGCAAGTCTGTCACCACTGAGCTTGACGCCACAACGGGTAGTAAATAGTGGTGTAATCTCGCTCACGCCCAACTCCACCGATTTTTGGATAGTAAAATCCATTTTGTCTCCGCGTGAAATTCCTTGCCCTAAATGTACTTTCAAAGGCGATTCTACGCACTTATCGATAAACTCGGTAGGAACAACCGTGACCGACTTCTTTGATACGGATTCAATAGTTGCTAAGTACTCCCCACCTTGACCATTAAATAGACTCACTTGTTCGCCTGCGCCCATACGCAAGACACGCGCAATGTGACCTGCTGCATCTTCGCTTAAGTCTGTAGGTTGATTGATTGATAAGTCAGAAGGTTGGTATATATGTGGAATTCGCATCGTGTAAACATTCTCGGTTTTCAATGCGTCCATGTTAAGGCTTTCGTGGCGGTGAGTCTAGCTCGGGGTTTTCGAACACTCTGTATAAAAAACAGTACAATATTGGTGAGAATGCCTTAATCAGTAGTATCTGTTTTTAATACTATAAACTCACTGAATGTGTCCTCTTTGGTCGCGGCCAAGCTCGAATTACATGTGAGGTGGTTGTTGTTAAATGGGTCGGAAATTCGATGGTAGTCGTAACCGTTTGGCAATTGCTCAATGGTGTAACGTTCAGCATGTAACGAGTTAAAAATGAATCTTTGCTTCTCGTCCGCAAGGTGGTAGTCCAAAGAGTTTATGAGGACGCCTTTTATTTGGTGATGTTCATGCAGGTATGTGGCAAGCTCAGAGACACTGATTTCATTGTCAAAATCGCAGTAGCTGTAATCTTTGATTTGGTCCTTAAACATCATTTTAAGCATCTGCTTTGTATTATCACCAGCAATAATAATCTGGCTGGGGGTTTCAGGAGCCAGTTTCTTCACAAACTCGACGAACTCTTGGCTAAACTCCCAGTTGCTATCAACCAGTAAGAAGTTATCTAAGTTCAAGGACATAATTCTCCAGAAGCAAGATCTCCAATATCTATTTACGCAGTTAAATTGAAAACATGTTTATTAGTAAATAGCCCATGGTACAAAAAACAGCAAATTCTAAGCAGGCGATCCCGATATTATCTTGGTGGTCAACTTCCAATCCAATGTTCACTTTTGGCAACACTATTTTTATAAGTAACCTGCTGCATACATAGAGAAGTATCCACATAAATATGGAGTGAATAAGTACGGTCAGCAAACTATCCACTATTTTTCCTTGATAGCTCGGTGCACTGTGCAAACCCGCATAAATTGCCAAAGCTAAACCAATGGTTTTGCCAGCATAGCGGATCCCAATGGAGGTATTCGCGAGATTAAAATTATCTTGCAATGAGGCTCCTTGGTTGGACTTAGCGAAACGAGACTCCCTAAACTTACTGTCTAATGCAAACAGTAGCTGCAATATGACGAAGCAGACACTGGCGATGAACAAGGTTTTAAAGCTCGTGGGTGTAAACCACTGATATAAGCCGAGCACAAGGATACAATTTCCTATTAGCATTCCTGAGTCTACTAACGCTGCGCACACATTTTGATTTAAGATTGCTTGTGCTTCGTTGAATCGGTATAAAATCCATTTTCGATGTATATACTGCCCGATATAAATGTAGACCCAAATTAAACTCAGAGGTAGGAGTACTTGTATGTGTAGCAGGGAGACATCGAGTGCAACAAGGTTTCCAAAAAAATAGCTGATGCTGCCACATAGCACAGCTACTTTAGCGGCGTAGTTAATTCCAAGTGCAAAGTTATCACGCTGAGCCAATTCTTTTTGTAATAGCTTTTTAGCATGTATTTGCACAATTAAACGCAAGCTCGTGAGTGCTATACAGATGAGCACCAGGCAGCTTCCAATGACGAAAAAATTGCTGTTTTCTAAAGACAAGTAACTCATGCTCGGTGTAAGGTTGATGTTATTTAGCGTTACTATAACACTGCCTAACAAATGAGCCACAGGGCGCTGGAGATTTTTGTATGGAACAAAGCCACATGACAAGTGAATTAACCCTTTTAGGACAGCAACGATTTAGTGAATTATTTCCTGAGCGTGACACGCATGAGCAAGTCCTTCGGTTATTAGCGCTCAGTGACTTTGCATACCGTATATTGGCTCAACACCCTCAGTGGATTGAGTGGTTGCTAGATGAAGAAGCCATGAAAAGTAGAGATTGCGAAGCTATTTTTACTTCCACAATCTCTGATGTAAGTGAGCAAGACGCATTTAGACTATTACGTATATATCGAAAGCGTTATTGGTTGAAGCTTATGTGGCTAGATCTCGTATTGGGTAACGACATTGCAGATAGCATATTGTACCAGTCCAACCTGAGTGAACACCTTATCGCCAGTGCTAATGAGTGGGCCTTTTCTCAAGTTGCCGCGAGTAACGGTATGCCTCTAGACACAGATGGCCAGCCAATCTCTATGCTGGTACTTGGAATGGGAAAACTAGGGGGGCGAGAGTTAAACTTTTCATCTGATATTGACCTGATTTTTACTTACCCCAAAGCGCTGAGTACTCAAGGCGGTCGGCGCAGTATTGAGGCACAAGTCTTTTACACTAAAGTGGCCCAAAAGCTCATCGCCGCTTTGGACCAGCGTACCGTTGATGGGCAAGTATTTCGTGTCGATATGCGGCTAAGACCTTTTGGTGACAGCGGTCCTTTGGTTATGAGCTTTTCGGCAATGGAGGATTATTATCAAGATCAGGGCCGTGAGTGGGAACGTTACGCCATGCTCAAGGCGCGTTTATTGGGCAAGCAAAATGTTTATTGGGATGAGTTTAAAGCACTGATTAGACCCTTTGTTTTTCGTCGCTATATAGATTTTTCCGTGATTGAATCACTCAGGAAAATGAAACATATGATCGCCCAAGAGGTGCGACGTAAGGGGCTTAGAAACAATATTAAGCTGGGTGCTGGTGGCATTCGCGAAGTAGAGTTTATCGTACAAGCATTACAGATGATCCGAGGTGGCAGAGAACCGGATCTACAAATTCCATCTTTGCTTGGAGCACTAAATGCGCTGGCTAAGCTCGAAGTTATTCCAAAAAAAGTAGCGCAGGACCTGCAAGTACAATATTTATTTTTACGTCGAGCTGAACAGTACTTACAAGCCTTTAACGACGAACAAACTCAAACGATACCGGATGACGATTTAAATCAACAAAGGCTATGCGCATTGCTCGGTGTTTACGATGTTGAGGCAATGTTCTCTCTATTTGATGAAGTACAATCGGGAATTCGACAAGAGTTTGCGCAAGTGATTGGTGAAGAAGCGCCTGATTTTGACGAGTTAGACCCTAGCTATACATCGGCTTGGGAGCATCGGGATATGAGTTATTTAGAGATTGGTCTATCGCAGACGGAATGCACCCAGTGGCAAGATGTAATGAATGCGTTTTACACCGGAATCAATAAAAAACAAATAGGGGTTCGAGGTCGGGATGTTTTAGATCGATTAATGCCTTTAGTACTGCGAGAAATGCGCGACATTAAGTCAGCCGAAATTTTACAAAGTGTATTGGAGATCATCGCAAAAATAGCATCAAGAACAGCTTACTTGGAGTTACTTTTCGAAAACTTAGGCGCGTTACAACAGCTCATTAAGCTCTGTGCCCATAGCTCATGGATAGCTCAGCAAATTGCCCGTTACCCGATCTTATTAGATGAACTGATTGATCCCGCCGTTTTATACCGTCCTTTGCCGCTAAACGCCTATTACAGCGAAATTCAGCAGTACTTCTTACGGATAGATGAAAATGATCTAGAGCTGCAAATGGAGGCGCTCAGGCAATTTAAACAAACCCAACAACTGCGGATTGCAGCTGCTGACGCGACCGGCGTATTAGACATTATGAAGGTCAGTGACCACCTCACAGCCCTTGCGGAGTCCATAGTTTCTAAAGCCGTTGATATTGCTTGGGCACAAATGGTGGCACGATATGGATACCCCGAAGGGACATGTGCAAATGCGAAAGGGTTTGCCGTGATCGCATACGGAAAAGGAGGTGGTTTTGAATTGGGGTATGACTCAGATCTAGATTTGGTGTTTGTACACAACTGTGATGGTAGTAGCAAAACCGTGGGCGACAAATCTATTTCTTCAAGGCAGTTTTACCTAAAGCTCGCTCAGCGGTTAATGCATTTGTTCAATACTCGGACGCCATCAGGAATATTGTATGAGCTAGACACGCGCCTTAGACCAGAGGGAAACTCTGGTTTATTGGCAATTAACATAGAGAGTTATTATCAGTACCAGCAAGAACAAGCATGGACGTGGGAGCATCAAGCATTAGTACGGGCGAGAATGATTGTTGGCGAAGATGAATTGGTTAAAAGGTTTCACGCTATACGTCGTGATATTTTATGCCGACAGCGTCATATGGACGATCTACAGGGAGACATTGTTGAAATGCGCGTGAAAATGCGTACGCATCTGTCTAAAGACAGTGAGCAAGAGTTTGATCTCAAACAGGGCGGTGGGGGGATGACTGATATTGAGTTTTTGACCCAGTATATTGTCCTTGCCTTCGCTCATGATTACCCGGCTCTCACGCGCTATTCGGACAATATTCGCATTTTAGAGCAGGCCAGTGCAGAGTCGGTCATTAGCGAGCGTGAGCAATCAGCTTTAACGCGTGCATATTGCCAATTAAGAGAGCTTTATCATTTAAATAGCTTAAACGGCAAAGGAAAAACTATCGATGCTCAAACTTTGCTTGAGCAGAGCACCATGGTAAAAAGTATTTGGCAGGCCTACCTTGAGTAGGCTCGATACGCCTAATTATTGAGTCTGCGACAATTTTCTCTTACAAAAATAGATGGGTTCTCAGTGATCACCGCAGCTCTTTGACGGTGGCAGAAGAAAGTATACACCTCATATTCGAAATCATCGTTAATGGCTCTGCCGACTTGATAAAGCGCACTCACAAAATCAGAGTCCACTCTAAAGTTTTGCTTTACTACATAGTCTTTGCTGAGGTACCAGAATAATTCAATGTCTTCTTGTTTGGCGTAGTTAGTTAAGACACTCTTAAGGGTATTCCCCATTTCAAAACGTCGCGGTTGTGACTCCCCAGTCCATCTTTGATGCGTAGGCTTTACGACAAGTTCCCGTTGGGCGAGTGCGTCATCCAGCGGAAAAGTGGGCTTGCCAATTTCCATCACAAACTTATCACGCTCGGTGTCTCTCTCATTCATTCGATCGCGGAAATTTGCGTAGAACTGAGACAGGCCCTGTGCCGCAGCATTGGTTGTTTCCTTAAACTCCATCTTGGGAATGTTCCCGTAAAGGAAGTAATAAGCAGCCCATACTAAGATAGCACCTAAAGATAAATGCTTAGTCCAAAACCACATTGCCGATAAACGTTTTTTATTTTTTTTAGCCATTTTACGCGACGCCAGTTATTCGTAATTTACGAGTAATACGATGGAGCACTCTCATCAGGCCTTGTTTTAAATCGCCTGTGCAACCACATGTATTGTTCAGGAGCTTGCATGATTGATTGCTCCATTCTTTTGTTAACGCGTGTGACATCATGGTTTTCGTCTTCACTTGGAAAGTCAGCCATCGCAGGATGTATTGTGATGTGGTATTTACCTTTCTCATCACGAACACCTGTTAAGCTTAATGTCTCACACTTTTTACTAGATGAAAATAATAAAGTACCAGTGGTTGTGGCAGCATCAGGTACTGCAAAAAACGGAGCAAACTCACAACGTTTTCTGCCATAGTCTTGATCTGGTAAGTAATAGCACACTTTTTTATCATGTAGCGCTTTCAATAACCCTTTCACATCACGTTTGCCAATTAAAAACTCATTGGAACGCAATCTCCCTTTAGTCATAAAGTATTCCATCAAGGGATTGTTATGAGGACGGTAAAAGCCGATACCTTGCGTGTCTGTGCCAAGTATTCTACCGAGCATTTCCAAATGCAGCATGTGAGGGACCAAAAGAAGTACACCTTTGCCATTCTCTTGTGCTGTTTTGAAGTGCTCTAATCCGGTAATTGAGCCAACGGCACGGTTCACTCTCCACTGCGGCCACCACCAAGCCATGCCTGTTTCAAATGTAGCGATGCCGGTATTTTCCATATTTTTTAATACCATGGCGCTTCGTGTTTGTTCATCCATTTCTGGGAAACAAAGTTTTAAATTGACCTCGGCTATTTTTCTACGCTTTTTGACGAAACGATGGACTAATCGTCCTAGTAGTCTCCCGAGTGAAAATTGCACACTTTGGGGTAACCAAGAAAAGCTATACAGGGCAATGACACCCAGCCAAGTTAGCCAAAATTTAGGTGCTAAAAACTTTAATTTAAAGGTAGGGTTGTGAACCAAAGTGGTGTTCTCGTACAAGCATAAAAGAGTGTAGTTTATCGATAACTCGTAATTTGCTCAAGCGTTGTGAAGTGCGGCGGGGGGAGATTGAGCCAGTTTTAGCTGGCTCAATAAAGCTTTGCTTAATTGCTAGCAACTAAGCCTTTATTAATTGCTTCGAGATCCGCACGTGTTAAATCACCAGAAGCTTGTTTCAGCTGTAGCGTCGACAAGATGTATTGGTAACGTAAATTTGCGAGGTTTCTTTTCGCGCTATACAAATTTCGAGTGCTCACTAACACGTCAACAATTGTACGAGTACCTACTTCAAAGCCCGCTTCAGTTGCTTGCAATGCACTTTCAGCAGACACGACGGCTTGCTCTAAAGCTCGGTAAGTCGCGACGTCAGACATTACTTGGTTGTAAGAAGTAATAACTGAACGCGTGATATTACGCATAGAGGCTTCTAAATCTTCACTAGCTGCAACATAAAGTGCTCTTGCTTGATCCGTCGCAGCAACTGTTCTGCCACCAGAGTAAATTGGCACATCAAGTGTTAAACCAATCGTCGTTTCATCAGCACGCGGCGCAAGTTCTTTGCCCGGAGTATTCGTCAATGAGTCACCGTGAGATGCTTGGAATGATAACGTTGGATAATGTCCCGCTTGCGCTTGATCGATTTGATCTTGTGCAATTTCGAGAGACGACTTGGCGACTTGTAAAGAAAGGTTCTTCTCTTTCGCAATATTGATGAAGTCTTCCGAATTTTTGTTCGGTTTTACAGTAGAAAATTTATCTGTATTTAACTTATCAAGTTTTGCGTGGTATTTACCTGTGATAGTACGCAGAGTTTCACGGGCCGTTTCAACTTCGTTTTGTGCAACGATTTCATTTGCGACTGATTGGTCGAATTGCGCTTGTGCTTCGTGTACATCGGTAATTGCAGTCAGACCGACTTCGTAACGTTGTTTCGTTTGTTCTAGCTGGCGCTCGATTGCGCGCTTTTCTGCTTGTACGAACTCTAAACCGTCCAATGCACCTAGCACGTCAAAGTAGCCTTGCGCGATACGTACAATCAGATTTTGTTTTTCTTGTTCGTATTGAGTCAATGATTGCATTGCGCGCTTTTCAGCGATAGACAAACCTTCCCAAATGCTCAGGTCAAAAATTGTTTGATTTAAAGTCAGCGTACGAGAAAATGTATCTCTGTAGCTGTCATTTAATGTATACCCAGACTCGTCATTCTCTGTAGGTAGTGCACCTGTTGAGTCTGTGTCTGAGTAGCTTAGTCTTAACCCTAAAGTAGGTAATAATGCACCCAATGCGCTATCTTGCGCATACTTTTGTGCATCAGCATTGGCTTTTGCACGCAACACAGTCGGATCATTTGCAGTTGCAATGTCGTAAACTTGAAGCAAGTCTTCTGCGTAAGAGTGGTTACTTGACAGTGCACAGGTCAAGCCAACCAACATAGATAAAATGGTTTTTTTCATTATTTGTGCAGTCCTTAGACAATTTTATTGTCAGCATGTTACCTTGTTTTTATGCAAATTCCCAAGCGCTATTCAGGGATAAAAACAAAACAAGTGTAACAGAATATAATACATTATCAGTTCAGGCTTTCGGGCCTTCCATGTCGTATATTGCAATATGGGGATAAAATAACCGATATTAAACCCCTGTTTATGAATCTAGGATTAAAAATGAAAGAAATTAGCCAATACAACAGTAACAATGTTGTATTGAAGCCGTCTTCAAATGGTGTTTTGTATGACGGTTTTTTAAAAATCAAAGAGTATGTCTTTGAACACGCGCTCTTTGCAGGCGGTGTATCTGAACCAATCCGTAGAGAGGTGATTGACCGTGGTCATGCCGTGGCAGTGCTACCTTATGACCCTGTCAGGGATGAAGTTTTGTTAATTGAACAGATCCGCATTGGCGCGCTGGCAACCAAAGACTCTCCTTGGCTATTGGAGTGTATTGCAGGAATGGCAGAAGGGAGTTCGGACTTTGAGGGCGTTGCAAGAAAAGAGGCGCAAGAAGAAGCCGGTTTGGAGCTCAACAAGCTACACTATATGCGCTCATATTTGTCCAGTCCAGGCGGCTCTACAGAGCGTCTATATTTGTATCTGGCACAAGTAGATTTAAGCGAACATGTAAGCGGTATTTTTGGCTTGGCTGAGGAAGGTGAAGACATAAAAACGCATGTATTATCGTTTGACGAAGCTATGGCAAGATTGGAAAGTGAGGAAATTGATAACGCTGCCACTGTGATTAGTCTACAATGGTTAGCGCTAAATAAATCGAAACTAGCAACAATGTTGTAAAACGGGAGTCATTTTGTCTGATTTGATGCATGATTATGGGTTAAAAGGAAAGGTGCCTGGGCGAAACTACGTTCAGTCTCTACCTAAATACATTACTTTGTGTGAGCGCAATTATTTGCGCGCTTTAAAGGTAATCCCCAATGAAGAGGTGGGCGCCCAGTGTCAAATTAAAATCGGCTCTATGGATTTTTATATTATTGTTGATAGCGTTGCGAAATATACGACAGACATTACGATTCGCCAAAAGCACGGCTTAAGTAGCCATATTGGTGAATTTGAATTGGCGGTGCGTCTATATCATGATGCCCAAGTCGCGGAAGTTGTGCAGCACAACTATCATCAAAAGGTTAAACCATCATATCGCTACCCCAACCCTAATATGCACCATAAAGATGAAAAATATCAGCTGAATGCATTTTTAGCAGATTGGCTTATTGCGTGTGTTGAAAATGGTCGAGTGCCATTAAATTGGGATGTTAATAATGGGCTGGTTTAACGAAAAATATGCGTTTAACCAAGCACGATTGCGCATTGCCCACGTTACCGATACACACTTGTTCGCCAATATTCATGGTGAGTATTTTGGTGTGAATACTGCGCAGCATTTCAGAGGCGTTTTAGAGGCCTTGTCACAGCAACAGGTAGATGCTGTTATCTTTGGTGGTGACTTGACACAAGACCACACTTTTGAATCGTACGAGTTGTTTGCTCAGTTGTTGGCGGACTCCAATTTGGAGTGCCCGCTCTTTTGGTTACCAGGCAACCATGATGAGATTGACTACTTGTCAAAAATCAGCCAAGGCCAAATTCAGCATGCCAAGTGTTTGGCGTTTGAGTTAGGTCAAATACTGCTTGTAAATAGTAAAGGGCCAACACCTGCTGGTTGGGTTGAAAGCACGCATTTATGTGAAATAGAAGCGGTTGCTAAGGTGCCTAGTTTGGTATTCTGTCATCACAACCCTCTATCAATCGATGGCTATCTTGATAAACATATGCTGGAAAATGGGCCTCAGTTACTCAATAGATTGATACAAACAGAGCACGTATTAAACGTGTTTCATGGCCATGTTCACAATGAATATGAGTTTATGTTTAGAGGTATTAAGATTTATGCTACACCCGCGACGTCCATTCAGTTTTCCAAGCATACCGAGCAGTGGCAACAAGAAAATTTAGGTGCGGCATATAGGTTGATTGACTGGTCTCAGCAAGGTATACACACAGAGGTTAAATGGCTCGAAAGATAATTTATATTCACGGTTTTAATAGTTCAGAGAAATCTTATAAAGCACAGCAATTTGGCGAGTTTTGTCGCGACCGTTGTGAATATATTACCCCTCGCTTACATTTTGACCCCCGTATTGCTATGTTACAGCTTGAACAACTGATAGATGATGACAGTGCATTGGTGGGCAGTTCGTTAGGTGGATTCTATGCGACAAATTTGTCAGAACGTTTTGGTCTAAAGGCTGTTGTCGTTAACCCTGCGGTTAGGCCGGATAAATTGTTATGGGATTACCTCGGAACTCAGTATAATCCCTACCAAGATATACATTATGAGCTTACAGGGGAGCATGTATTTGCACTGCAACAAATGTATGTAAAACAGCTTACGACTCCAAGCAATATTTTGTTATTGCAGCAAACTGGTGACGAAGTGTTACCCTATCAAGAAGCGGTGGAGTATTACTGTGACTGCCCATCAAAAATTGAATTTGG
Organism: Pseudoalteromonas luteoviolacea; assembly: GCF_001696455.1. Taxonomy (GTDB): domain Bacteria; phylum Pseudomonadota; class Gammaproteobacteria; order Enterobacterales; family Alteromonadaceae; genus Pseudoalteromonas; species Pseudoalteromonas luteoviolacea_C. The sequence continues at coordinate 315,490 of NZ_MAUJ01000005.1, read as the reverse complement.
TGGAGACCACAGTTTCATGAATTTTGAAAGGCACTTTAATCGCCTCGCCAATTTTCTTAAAATTAACTAAAACAGAAAGAAATAACTTAGTCAGTAGCATTTATGAGTGAGCAAAATTATAACGCAGAAGCCATAGAGGTGTTAAACGGCTTAGAGCCAGTTAAACGCCGCCCTGGCATGTATACAGACACCACTCGACCTAACCATTTGGGTCAAGAAGTTATCGATAACAGTGTTGATGAAGCATTGGCCGGTCATGCGAGTAAAATTGACGTAATTTTGCATGAAGATAACTCGTTGCAAGTCATAGATGATGGCCGTGGTATGCCTGTGGATGTTCACCCTGAGGAAGGTATCCCAGGTGTTGAACTGATTTTAACTAAACTTCATGCCGGCGGTAAGTTTTCTAATAAAAACTATCAATTCTCCGGTGGTTTGCATGGTGTGGGTATCTCGGTTGTAAACGCGCTTTCGACGCGTGTTGAAGTGACCGTAAAGCGTGACGCACAACAGTTTGAAATTGCTTTCGAAAATGGTGATAAGGTTCAAGATTTAGAAGTGACCGGTAGTGTAGGTAAGCGCAACACCGGAACCTCTGTGCAATTTTGGCCAGATGCTAGCTATTTCGACTCAGCCAACTTCTCTTTGACCAAGCTTAACCATCTACTCAAGGCAAAAGCTGTCTTATGTCCCGGTTTACGCATTCGATTTATCAATAAACAAACCAAAGAAACCCAAGAGTGGCATTATGAGTCCGGCTTACAAGATTACTTAAGTGACAGTGCCAAAGATTTAGAGGTGCTGCCAAAATCGCCATTTACAGGAAGCTTTAGCGGCTCTACGGAAGGGGTTGACTGGGCACTGCATTGGTTACCCGAAGGCGGAGAGTCAATCGCTGAAAGTTATGTAAACTTGATCCCAACCGCCCAAGGTGGTACGCATGTCAATGGATTAAGGCAAGGCCTGTTAGAGGCGATGCGAGAGTTCTGTGAATTCCGTAATTTGTTGCCTCGTGGTGTCAAACTCACCCCAGATGATGTTTGGGATAAGTGTAGCTATGTGCTGTCGGTCAAAATGCAGGATCCACAATTTGCAGGCCAAACAAAAGAAAAGCTCTCTTCTCGCTCATGCGCAACGTTTGTATCGGGTATTGTAAAAGACGCGTTTAGTCTGTGGTTAAACGAACACACGGATACAGCAGAGCTACTGGCTGAACTTTGTATCAGCAACGCTCAGAAGCGACTGCGCGCTGCAAAAAAAGTAGTCCGCAAAAAAGTGACGAGCGGTCCGGCATTACCCGGCAAGTTAACGGATTGCTCAGGTAGTGAAACCGAGCGTTCAGAAATATTTTTAGTAGAGGGTGATTCAGCTGGTGGATCGGCAAAGCAGGCTAGAGATCGAGAGTTTCAAGCTATTATGCCGTTGCGTGGTAAGATCCTAAATACATGGGAAGTCGATTCAGGTCAGATTTTGGCTTCTCAGGAAGTACATGATATTTCAGTGGCACTGGGAATAGACCCCGACTCTGCGGATTTATCGACACTGCGTTATGGCAAAGTATGCATACTCGCGGATGCGGATTCGGATGGCTTGCACATCGCTACGTTGTTGTGCGCACTATTTGTAAAGCATTTCCCGACGTTAGTCGAAGCGGGGCATGTGTACGTCGCAATGCCACCGTTATTCCGTATTGATGTGGGCAAAGAGGTATATTACGCACTAGATGAAGATGAAAAGCGTGGCATATTGGACCGCATTGAAGCTGAGAAAAAACGCGGTAAAGTAAACGTGCAACGATTTAAAGGTTTGGGTGAAATGAACCCAATGCAGCTACGCGAGACTACGATGGATCCCAACACCCGCCGTTTGGTTCAGCTCACTTTAGACGAGCAAGAGAAAACGCTGGAGATGATGGATATGCTGTTGGCGAAAAAGCGCTCCGGCGACCGCAAAGCTTGGTTAGAGCAACATGGCGACAAAGCCGAGGTATAACAAGAAGTAAGGTGTGTCATGACTGATCCACAAGCCCTGTCATTGCAGGGTATAGAACAATTACCAATGGGGCGCTTTACTGAAGACGCCTACTTGAATTACTCCATGTACGTGATAATGGATAGGGCATTGCCGCATATTGGTGATGGATTAAAACCCGTTCAACGTCGTATCGTGTATGCGATGAGTGAGTTAGGCCTATCCGCAGCCGCAAAGTATAAGAAGTCTGCGCGTACGGTCGGTGACGTGCTGGGTAAGTACCACCCGCATGGTGACAGCGCATGTTATGAAGCCATGGTATTAATGGCGCAGCCTTTTTCCTACCGATATCCGCTAGTTGATGGACAAGGTAACTGGGGTGCAGCCGACGACCCTAAATCATTTGCCGCAATGCGTTATACCGAAGCGCGTTTATCAAAATTTTCAGAAGTACTATTAAAAGAACTCGGTCAAGGAACCGTGGACTGGGTACCTAATTTTGACGGTACGATGAAAGAGCCACAGGTACTGCCTGCACGTTTGCCACATATTTTATTAAATGGGGTGACTGGTATTGCTGTTGGTATGGCGACCGATATTCCACCGCACAATGTCAACGAGTTGGCCACAGCATGTTGTATGTTGTTGGATAAACCTAAAACGACGTTAGAGGAACTCCTTGAGGTCGTACAAGCGCCTGATTACCCGACCGAAGCTGAAATCATCACGCCAAAAGATGATATTCGCAAAATCTATACAACAGGGCGTGGCTCAATCAAGATGCGTGCTGTGTATCAAGAAGAGCAAGGCGAAATCGTTATTACGGCATTGCCACACCAAACCTCTGGTGCAAAAGTGCTTGAGCAAATTGCTGCCCAGATGACAGCCAAAAAGTTGCCAATGGTTGCTGATTTACGCGATGAATCGGATCATGAAAATCCAACGCGTATTGTCGTAGTACCACGTTCAAACCGTGTTAAAGCCGAACCATTGATGGCGCATTTGTTCGCGACAACCGATCTTGAGAAAAACTATCGTGTAAACCTCAATATGATTGGGTTAGATGGCCGTCCACAGGTTAAAGATTTACAACAGATCCTTTCCGAATGGCTGATATTCCGTCGTGAAACCGTACGCAGAAGACTGCAATATCGTTTAGATAAAGTCTTGGCGCGTTTGCACATTTTAGAAGGCTTGATGGTCGCTTTCTTAAACATCGATGAAGTAATTGAGATCATTCGTAACGAAGAAGATCCAAAGGCTGAGTTGATGTCTCGTTTTGGATTATCTGAAACACAAGCTGAAGCAATTCTGGACTTAAAACTACGCCACCTCGCTAAGCTAGAAGAGATGAAGATCCGTGGCGAACAGGATGAACTCTCTAAGGAACGTGACAAACTAGAGTTAACGCTTGGCTCTGAGCGACGTATGTCGACGTTGATGAAAAAAGAAATTCAAGAAGCGGCAGAGCTATACGGAGATGAAAGGCGTTCGCCTGTTATTGAAAGGCAAGAAGCTAAGGCTTTAAGCGAAAAGGATTTGATCCCATCTGAGGCCGTAACTGTGGTGCTGTCCGAAAAAGGTTGGGCACGCTTTGCCAAAGGTCACGAAATTGATGCTGAGGGCTTAAATTATCGTTCAGGTGATAGCTATAAAGCGTCTGCTAAGGGTAAGAGCAATCAGCCAGCGGTCTTTTTAGACAGCTCGGGTCGCGCTTTTGCGACAGATGCGCACAGTTTACCGTCTGCGAGAAGTCAGGGCGAACCAATGACAGGTCGCTTTAATCTTGCTGCCGGGACCAACTTTGAGCATGTCGTTATGGGCGAAGAGCAAGAGCTGTACTTAATGGCCACAGATGGTGGCTATGGCTTTATTGCTGAATTTTCAGATTTAGTGAGCAAGAATAAAAATGGTAAAGCGTTAGTAAGCATTCCAAAAGGGGCTGAATTGATGGCACCAATTGCTGTTAATGATGTCGCGACAGATCGTCTGATGGCAATTTCGAATGAAGGTCGTATGCTACTGTTCCCGCTCAGAGACTTACCCAAATTGGCCAAAGGAAAAGGGAACAAGATTATCTCTATCCCAAGCGCCAAAGTGCAGGCAAGAGAAGAGTTTGTAAAAGTACTTGCCGTGGTCCCTGAAGGGCGCGCTGTGACACTCTATGCGGGCAAACGTAAGCTCACTCTAAAACATTCAGATCTGGAACACTATTTCGGAGAGCGTGGTCGTCGGGGTAATAAGCTGCCCAGAGGCTTACAGCGAGTTGATAACTTTGAGATTGAGTTTATAGCAACCGAAGACACCGATATTGAAGGTGATGCAGAAGCGTAAATCATGAGTATAGTGGCGGGTCAATTGGCCCGCTTTCTTTTTGTAACCCCCTCTCATTGTAGGCGAGTAAATTGTCATCAGATCCTCGTCAATCTGTCATTTTGCAGTAAAAACCCTGATGTATGACAAGCAATTTCTATCCGACTCGGCTAGAATACACGGTTATAAGTTATTCTTGTTCAGAGTGACACCGATTTAAGGTGGCACTCGCACTGACAATACGGGGTTTTTATGTCTGAGAAGTGCTACATTACGGCGCAACAGCTACTAGAGGATTCTTTCCGTCTAGCGGCTCAAGTTTATGAAGATGGGTTCCGTCCTGATTTTATCATTGGTATTTGGCGAGGGGGCGCACCTATTGGGATCGCAGTGCAAGAGTATTACGATTACAAAGGCATTGAAACTGATCATATCGCTGTTCGTACATCTTCTTACTATGGTATTGGCCAGCAGTCTAAAGAAATTAAGGTACATGGTTTACATTACATTATCGAAAATGCCAATGCTGGTGACTCACTGTTGATTGTAGATGACGTTTTTGACTCTGGACGCAGCATTTATGCGTTACGTGAAAAACTGGAAGAGTTGATGCGTTTAAATCTGCCAAAAGATATTCGTGTCGCTTGCCCGTATTACAAGCCGACTAACAAGAAAGTCCCTATGACGCCAGACTACTATATTCATGAGTCGGATGAATGGTTGGTATTTCCGCACGAGCTCTCTGGGTTAACGCCAGATGAGTTAATTGCTGGAAAGTCAGATCTGGCTAACATCAAAGATTTGTTTACTAAGTAATTGCTGAACTACACATATGAGCCGTCGAAAATTCATGTTTTCGGCGGCTTTTTTATGGCTGCGCATAAGTGCATTTGTTACACTCCAGCCATTGTGATTTATGCCTATTTTGTATGACAGACTACCAATCAATTTTAGAGCGTACTGTGTCCCATGTGCAGCCTTTTTTAAGGCAGGGTCAGGTCGCAGACTATATTCCCGCTTTGGCTGAGCAGCAATTGGGACAGTTTGCGATAGCAATTCAAACCCAAGCTGGTGAAACTTATTGTGCAGGGGCCTGTGATGCCAAGTTTACGGTACAATCAGTCTCCAAGGTGATGACTTTGACGCTCGCTTTACAGCGTTATGGAGATGAATTGTGGCAAAGAGTTGGCAAAGAGCCATCTGGCACGGCATTTAACTCTCTTACTCAACTTGAGTTTGAAAATGGCATTCCTAGAAACCCGTTTATTAATGCCGGTGCGATTGTGACTTGTGATGCGTTGTACTCTCGTTTGAGTGCACCTATTCACACAATGCTTGAAAGCTATCGCATGCAAACAGGTAATCCAAAGTTATCAATTAATAAAGTCGTTGCTCAGTCGGAATATGAACACCGATATCGCAATGCTGCGATGGCTTATTTAATGAAATCATTTGGTAATTTTAGTAATGAAGTAGAAGAAGTGCTTTGGTCGTACTTTAACTTCTGTGCCATTGAGTTAAATGTCGCTGAGTTGGCAAGGTGCTTTTCATATCTCTCTAACAGTGGTGTCTGTACCCAGACAGATCAACAAATATTGCCAGCAAAGCAAGTAAAGCAATTGAACTCGTTGCTATTTACCAGTGGGCTTTATGATGCGGCAGGTGACTTTGGTTACCGTGTTGGTATGCCGGGTAAATCTGGTGTTTCTGGTGCAATAATTGCCGTAGTGCCAGCACGTTTTACTATCGCGGTGTGGTCGCCGGGGCTTGATAAAGTCGGGAACTCTGTAGCAGGGATCGCGGCGTTAGAATTTCTAGCTGAAGAGCTCGGCACAGCGATTTTCTAACGCCTAGCAAAGCGCGATATGTATCGCGCTTTGTGTTCTATTGATCCCAGTAAGATTGCTCTAGCGAGTCTTCTCTTTCTGGGAGGCCGCGAGACAGCCTAGGTGAGTGTTGCACTAATACTTCGAAACTTGCGCGATTAGCATACTTACTAATTTGCGCTAGCGAAGAGTAAGTGATTGCTGCTTGCTCATGTTTTGCCGAGTTTGGCACGTTTAAACGATGATAAACATTGGCTGATAAGTCGTGTAATACAGCTGCTAATGCACAGTCTCCTGCGCCATTGGTATTTTTAATCGTATCTGGCCCACCCATGTAAGGGGCAGTATGGCTATAGACACGAACAGGTTTATTGCAGTGCGACTTACGCATTGCGCGAGAAAATTCATAGCGGTTAAATTCAGGGATCGCACCCGGTAAAAGCGGGTACTCTGTTTCGCGCTTCATCTCGTCTTCAACATAACCTGCCATATAGAGTCCAGTTGGGCCCGCAGTACATATCACCAAGTCTACCCAGTCCAGTGCTTTATCAGCAGCCATAAGTGGGTCGTCAAAGCCCGTGATAGCTTCGCCTTCCTCTTCATTCATAGCAAGAATGTCGACGTGTTTTTCGACAAACTCAGCCCACCACTGCGGGTCTTGTTCGATCAAGAATTTAGTACCAAGAGTCAGTACTACAGGGACACCTGCTTGGTTTGCATACTCGACAGCTTGCATGGTCGCTTTAGTCATGGTTTCATCCCCTTTGGTACGCATTAAGTACGCGCTGATCACCAAAGCTGATGCATTCTCAATTAATGACTGACTAATCGATTCAGGTTTCAAGTAGTTCATCAAACCAGCACTGATGGCAAAGGTTCTTTCACCACTGTCATCGATCAGGGTGAAGCAGCGACCAATTGGACCAGCCACTGGCTGCAAGTGATCTAAGTCGACTCGGCTAGACGTATTACATAAAAACTTGTACGCATAGCTGCCTATCTCAATGCTCTCACTCATAACGCCTAGCAAAACCGAGCGGTCATCTGCTAAAACTGAGTAGTTGTGCATCGTGTTACCAATGGTGCCGCCAGCAAATTCGTAATCAATCATGTCATCACGCTTCAAACGCTCGTAGAGCGCATTGGTGACATCATTGTCTATGACTTGTGACATACCGCGTTGGAGATGAAATTCATCTAAAAACGCTTGATCGACTTTGGCTTCAATATCGACAACGATTTGATCAATGCCGCAAATGTAGTTGCGCTTTAAGCGATCTTCAGCATTTAAGTGGTTGATAAGTGGGTCCTTATCTTCCACAGGAAAATAATGTTTATGCCTACGGTGTCCCGGAAATTTCATGTTTTACCCGTGTGTTGTGAGCTCATTAAATAAAAAAAGCGGCGAATTATAGCCTAATTTTATATTGCGGAGCCATGGTAATTTGGTAATTTTAGCAATAATTCTGTAACCAAGCGGTTTCTGCGATGGAAGCTGGTATACTAAAGCCCAAATTTACGTTGCTATTTTATGTATGACTATCGAAGAGCAAGATGAGTACTGGATGCGCTTAGCGCTGAGCTATGCAGATAAAGCCGAAGCCGAAAATGAGATCCCTGTTGGTGCCGTGGTTGTGCAAGATGGTGAACTGATCGCAGCCGGCTGGAACCGCTCAATTGGGCATCATGACCCATCGGCACATGCTGAGATGATGGCGATTCGTGAAGCTGGGAAAAAAATTCAAAACTATCGACTTATTGATTGCACTTTATATGTGACATTGGAGCCTTGCCCTATGTGTGCAGGTATGTTGGTGCATGGTCGGGTAAAGCGAGTGGTTTATGGCGCAAGTGATGCGAAAACTGGTGCCGCGGGTTCGGTCATGAATTTGTTGCAAGAACAACAATTAAACCACCAGCCAGAAGTAACCTCGGGTGTACTAGCACAAGCGTGTGGAGAGAAGTTATCAAATTTCTTTAAACGCAGACGGAAAGAGCATAAAGCGGCGAAAAAAGCGCGTCAGTCACATCAAACTAATACGGCTCAAGGTTGAGCCGCTTTGGTGTCTGCCGCAAGCTGAAGTAGTGAATATATACGGCGGCGCAATAGAATTTTCTTGTGGATGTTTTTAAGCATAACTCGGCGACGATTCGGGTTGGTGTTGCGAGTGTTGCGTTTAAATTGATGAGTTCGACGTCTTCTAAGCATCAGAACCTCCTTTGTGAGAGAGAAAAAACTTACGCGTGACAGAAATACCTGCTTATTGTGACAGGCTTATGACAATGATGCTGGGATGCAATTTATTCGCCGGAACTGAAAGGTAGCGCCCCGTTTTCGTCTAACCAGACCAGAGCGTCAAAGTAGCGACGTATGTTATCAACGTAATGTACCGCAACATCGCCACGCGCATATCCATATCTTGTGCTTCGATAGTAGCGCTTTTTTGTCAACAGTGGTAGTCGTTTTTTAACATCAGCCCAGCTGTTTGGATCGCCCCCTTGTTGTACCGTTAATTTCAGTGCATCACGCACATGCCCCATACCTACGTTATACGCAGCTAGTGCCAACCAAGTTCTATCTGGGTTACTGACGCCATCGGGAACACGAGAGATTAAATTGGCAAGATAGCGGGCACCACCACGAATATTTTGCTCGGGCTTTAATCTGTGTTTAACGCCGACACTTTTGGCGGTACTTTGCGTGAGCATCATAATGCCTCGCACGCCAGTTGGCGACTTGGCTCTGGGGTTCCACATTGATTCTTGGTAACTGAGTGCTGCAAGTAGTCGCCAATCTAAGTCATATTGCTTTGCGTATGTCATAAACCACTCGGCATATTTGGGTAAGGTTTGTTTGCTCGCTTCAACAAAAGCGACGGTATTGACATAATTAAAGCGGGTTACATGGCCGAAATATTTTTCTTCTAAGGTGGCTAACTGACCATTGTTTTGCATTGTCGCAAAAAAAGGCATCAGCAAAGCGTACAGGGAGTCGTCAGCTTGGCGCTTCATGACCCAAGCAATAGGATCTGATTGTGTAACTGAAAACGCGATGCTTAGATTGGGATGGTAGCGTCTGAAGAGTGCCAAGGAATGTGAGTCTACGATTGTATAATCAATCTCTTCATTGAGAATACCCAATAGGAGTTCTTCCTGATCGAGTAGGGTGGTTGTCTGCCACTTTAAGTTAGGGTTCTCTACTTTCGCTTCTTGTAGGGATAACAAATGATGACTGTTTGCAAGTACAGTCACAGGCGCTTCAAGTTGACCATAGTGTCTAGGCCTTTGTCTGCCTTGTTTGTAGACCAGCTTTTGGCTTATTTCGCGATAATAAGGGCCGAAGCGAAAGGCTTCATCGCGACTTGGGTGAAAGCTTATTCCTGAGGCGACGATATCTATTTGGCCTCGAGCCAAGTTCTCGAAAAGCTTTTCTAAATTGAAAAAAGGAATGACTTCTAATTTTACGCCTAGCTCTTGAGCAAACGCACCTGCCAACTCAAATTCAAACCCTTCTTCATCACTATGGCCTTGGTAATAAGTTGCTGGACCTACTAACATGCCCACTTTAAGCGTATTACTTGCTTTTACTTGTTGTAATTGATTAGGGGGCGTTTTGTCGCAACCACCGAGTAAAATGCTTAACAAGCAAAACGTAACTAAGTTAATGAACCTAAAAATTACCATACCCACCCTGATTCTGTTTATTTCTGAGTCCTTAAATGCCTTTGTAAGCTATCTCGTTAGAAGTTAAAAAACAAAAGGTAAAGACCAAAATGCATCCTCTCAATTGTATGCTCGCAGTTATATGGAAATTTGTGAAGTGGGTTTTTTTCGATAAATGACAATTTTGAGTTAAATCTGTGCGTCAATTCGACTATAATAGCGGCCCAAAATATCGTTCAATCCTTAACCCCGGATGAAATATCTATGTTAATCCTACGTGGTGCACCTGCACTTTCTGATTTTAAAGTCCAAAAGATACTTAAAAGCTGCGCGGATGCAGAATTACCTGTTACTGGTGTTTATGCAGAGTTCATGCATTTTGCTGACTTAACTGCTGAACTGACAGACGCAGAGTTAGATAAACTGAGCAAGCTGTTAAAGTATGGGCCAACTGCTGTTGAGCATACGCCAGAGGGCGCACTGGTATTAGTGACTCCTCGCCTCGGTACTATTTCACCATGGGCATCAAAAGCGACCGATATCGCTAACAACTGTGGTCTTAATAAGGTACACCGTGTTGAGCGTGGTATCGCTTATTATGTTGAAGGCGACCTAAGTGCTGCGCAACTGAATGACGTGTCTAAGCTACTTCATGATCGTATGACTGAGTCTGTACACAGCCAATTAGAAGATGCGGGTCAATTATTCCGTGTTGAAGAGCCTCGTCCAATGTCATCAGTAGACATTCTAGGCGGTGGCCGTGAAGCGCTTGCAACGGCAAACGTAGAGCAAGGTTTTGCACTCGCGGATGACGAAATCGACTACCTAGTTGAGAACTTTCAAAAGCTAGGCCGTAACCCGAACGACATCGAGCTATTTATGTTCGCACAGGCGAACTCTGAGCACTGTCGTCACAAGATTTTCAACGCCGATTGGACAATCGACGGTGAACAGCAGCCTAAATCGCTGTTCAAAATGATTAAAAATACCTATGAAACGCACCCGGAAAACGTACTGTCTGCATACAAAGATAATGCAGCTGTGATGAAGGGGTCTGAAGCGGGTCGTTTCTTCCCGAATAAAGAAGGTGAGTACAGCTACAATCAAGAGAACATCGAAATCTTGATGAAGGTTGAGACACACAACCACCCGACTGCGATAGCGCCATTCTCTGGTGCATCGACAGGCTCTGGTGGTGAAATTCGTGACGAAGGCGCAACAGGTCGCGGTTCTAAGCCAAAAGCAGGCCTAGTTGGTTTTACCGTATCGAACCTTCGCATTCCTGGTTTTGAGCAGCCGTGGGAAACAAACTTCGGCAAACCTGGCCGTATCGTTAATGCACTAGATATTATGATCGATGGCCCTCTAGGTGGTGCGGCGTTCAACAACGAATTTGGTCGTCCTAACCTACTAGGTTACTTCCGTACTTACGAAGAAAAAGTGAACAGCCACAACGGTGAAGAAGTTCGTGGTTACCACAAGCCAATTATGCTGGCAGGTGGTCTTGGTAACATCCGTACTGAGCATGTTCAAAAAGGTGAAATCCCAGTAGGTGCTAAGCTAGTCGCTCTAGGTGGTCCTGCGATGAACATTGGTCTTGGTGGTGGTGCTGCGTCATCAATGGCATCAGGTCAGTCAAACGAAGACCTAGACTTTGCTTCTGTACAGCGTGAAAACCCAGAGATGGAACGTCGTTGTCAGGAAGTTATCGACAAGTGTTGGCAGCTAGGTGACGAAAACCCAATCGCATTTATCCACGATGTGGGCGCGGGTGGTCTTTCAAACGCATTCCCTGAGCTGGTAGACGATGGTGGTCGTGGCGGTAAATTCCAACTACGTAACATCCCGAACGATGAGCCGGGCATGGCACCACATGAGATCTGGTGTAACGAATCACAAGAGCGTTACGTACTTGCTGTAGCAGCTGAAGACTTTGACCGTTTTGAAGAGATCTGTAAGCGTGAGCGCGCGCAGTACGCCGTGATCGGTGAAGCAACAGAAGAGCGTCACTTAACGGTTGCGGACAGCCACTTCGACAATAACCCGGTAGATCTGCCGCTTGAAGTATTACTTGGCAAAGCACCTAAGATGCACCGTGACGTTGAGTCAAAGCAAGTTGAAGGTGAAGCACTTAAAACAGATAGCATCGACGTAGAGGAAGCCGCTAAGCGTTTACTTCGTTTACCGACTATCGCTGAGAAAACATTCCTTATCACGATTGGTGACCGCACGGTAACAGGCTTAGTAGCACGTGACCAAATGGTTGGTCCTTGGCAGGTACCAGTGGCAAACTGTGCTGTAACGGCAGCCGCGTTTGATACTTACCACGGTGAAGCCATGTCAATGGGTGAGCGCACCCCCGCGGCACTTTTAAACTACGGTGCATCAGCACGTTTAGCAGTTGCAGAAGCGCTAACGAACATCGCTGGCGCAAACATTGGTGGCCTTGAGAATATCAAGCTATCTGCAAACTGGATGGCAGCTGCGGGTCACCCGGGTGAAGATGCCGGTCTTTACGAAGCCGTTAAAGCGGTTGGTGAAGAGTTATGTCCTGCACTTGGTCTGACTATCCCAGTTGGTAAAGACTCGATGTCAATGAAGACGAAGTGGGAAGAAAATGGTGAAAACAAAGAAGTTACTGCGCCACTTTCTCTTGTTATCACTGCATTTGGCCGTGTAGAAGACATCCGTAAAACGGTCACGCCTCAGCTTCGCACTGAAAAGGGCGACTCAAGCCTAATTTTAGTTGACTTAGGTGCAGGTCAAAACCGCATGGGGGCATCAAGTCTTGCGCAGGTATACAAGCAGCTTGGTGATAAAACGCCAGATGTTGATAGCCCTGAGTTACTAAAAGGCTTCTACAACGCAATGCAGGCGCTAGTCGCTGATGAGAAGTTACTTGCTTACCACGACCGTTCAGATGGTGGTTTATTCACAACCGTTGCTGAAATGGCTTTTGCAGGTCGCACAGGTGTAACTGTAAATCTTGATAGCCTAACAGGTTCTGACATCGAAGCACTTTACAACGAAGAGCTAGGTGCGGTCATTCAGGTTCGTAACGACGACCTCGCAGCAGTTGAAGCTATTTTAGCTGACAACGGCCTTGCGGCAATTAGCCACACTATCGGTGCACTAAACACTGAAGACAAAGTAATCTTCAACCGTGGTGGCGAAGCTGTACTTGCGAATACACGTACTGAGCTACGTACTATTTGGGCTGAAACAACTTATAAGATGCAAGCACTTCGTGATAACCCTGAGTGTGCTAAGCAAGAGTTTGATGCCAAATTTGACGAAAAAGACCCTGGTCTTAACGTAAAACTAAGCTTCGACCTAAACGAAGACGTAGCTGCACCTTATATTGCAACGGGTGCTAAGCCTAAGATGGCAATCTTACGTGAGCAAGGCGTAAACTCACACGTTGAAATGGCAGCAGCATTTAACCGTGCAGGCTTTGCAGCAGTAGATGTACACATGAGTGACATCCTTGAAGGTCGCCTAACGCTAGAAGAGTTCAAAGGCCTTGTAGCATGTGGTGGTTTCTCTTACGGTGACGTACTAGGTGCTGGTGAAGGTTGGGCTAAGTCAATTCTATTCAATGACATGGCACGCGACCAGTTCCAAACATTCTTTGAGCGTCAAGACACGTTCAGCTTAGGTGTGTGTAACGGTTGTCAGATGTTATCAACATTGAAAGAACTTATCCCTGGTACTGAACACTGGCCTCGTTTTGTAACCAACAAGTCAGAGCGTTTTGAAGCGCGTTTCAGCCTTGTTGAAGTACAAGAAAGCCCGTCAGTCTTCTTCCAAGGTATGGCTGGCTCTCGTATGCCAATCGCAGTATCTCACGGTGAAGGTCATGCTGAGTTTGCAAATGACGCGGCAGTGAAAGCGGCGCTTGAGTCTGGCACGGTCGCGGTCCAGTACGTTGATAACTTTGGTCAGCCAACGACACAATACCCGAACAACCCGAATGGTTCACCAGAGGGGATTACTGGTATTACATCAACGGATGGTCGTGCAACAGTTATGATGCCACACCCAGAGCGTGTATTCCGCGCAGTTGCTAACTCTTGGCACCCAGATGAATGGAAAGAGGATAGCCCTTGGATGCGCATGTTCCGTAACGCCCGTAAGAACGTTGGGTGAGACTGAACCGAAACGAAGTTTCGAACGCTTTTCAAGGAAGAAAGTGACTGCATAACGCACCGGGGTGCAGCGTCAGGACGAATTAGTCTGCGCTGCCTCAACTAGATTATTGAAAAGGTCACTTCGGTGGCCTTTTTTATTATTTAGAGAAAAACGACCTCTAGGTGGTGAAATCGACGATAAGAGTGAAGCGAAGTGGGTTCATCAGTTCACAGCTGCAAGGGAAATTCGTTTTAGTGCCAAACCTGTCAGGTTCAAAAAGTGTATTGTCGCTTAAATCGAAGGTAGCTAATGGAACTAATAATAAAAAATATGTATTTTTGATGTTAAAATTCGTTATAAATAATCGAAACAAAAACATTAAAATTTAGAAGGGTATATTCTCTAGTAGGCTAGTTTAATATATTATATCTAAGGTTTTTAGCATTGGCTTTATGTTAAATTGGTTTTGGTTAATTCAGGTTTTAAATTTATGAAGTTTTTTTTGATCAGTGCGCTCATGGCGTTTATCTCGTTTTCATCTTTTGCTGCGTCTCCAGAAAGGTTTAATAGTAAAATTTCGGCAGTACTCGCCAATAGTGATGGTGATGTCTTAATTCAAGTTGAAGGGGTGAATGAGTGGTTGAGCCTTGGCAAAGCTGATAATCCAAAGACGCAAGCCATGATGTCTATCGCATTGGCTGCAAAGGCATCAGGCGCTTCAGAGATGTGGGTACGTTGGACTACAAATATTGACCCTAATCATCATCCAAAATACAAAAAAGTGATGATAATGAGCTACAATCATTAATCTATTTATAGCTGATTGGAGTGAGCTAATCATGAGCTTACAATATCAGCTACCTCGATTTAGCTTGTAGTATCGCTATACCTATCTTAGGCCGCTTTGCGGCTTTTTAGTTTTCGTTGATAGGTAGGTCATTTTAAAGTTGCATGTAAAATAATTAATTTCCTTTATTTCTGATAAAAAAGTTCAACTATTTAATAGTCACTTTTTAGCTTATATGAATTTAAAGGGTGCTGATTCATATACTTTAAAATAGTGTGTTGTATAAATTAACAGCGCCTGTTATTCATGTCAGGTATGGGGCTTACATGTTGCTCTCAATAATTTGAGGTGGCTGATTAAAATGGGGCTAAATTAGCGACTTCATTGTGACCTTATTAAATAAAACGAAGATCTTTAAGTGGCTTACAGATCTTCGCTGCATTCGATTTTACAACTTCTTACTTAGTTCTACATTACATTGCCGCAATGATGGCTTAAACTAACAGCCTTAAGTCGCCAAATTATCTAGGAACGAATGCGCCGCAACTTTTTCTTCGTAGCGATGGCTTTGCTACTCACTGTCTTTATTACTCTTGCCTTTCGGGTACCACTCAGCCTGGCGATTGCTCAGTACTATCTACCTCAAGGGCAGCTCACTTGCTTAGATTGGTCACTATCTGGGTTTAAAGAGATAACTGTTGATGAAGTATGCTTTGAGAATGATGCCGTTTTGGTGACTGGTAAGGGCATTACACTCACACCACAGTATTTGAAAGTTGGCGTTTTAGAGGTCGATCATAAAATGCAACAACCCAGCACTCAAAACAATGTGATGCACAAACTCGATTTACCACTCCCAGAGCGGCGACCACTTTTGAATGTGGTCCAATTGAATATTGATTCACCCACGTTGAACAAGCGTTTAAAATTATCAGTTGCAGAGGTGCGGTTAAACGAGTTTGCAGTTACTGGCGATGTGGTTGCGCAATTAGAAATATATAAAGATAAAGTAATCGCTCAGCTGGCACTGCACGGTAAAGCTTTTGAGGGCTATTTACCGGAAGATGTTGAGAAGCTTGCAGGTAACCTGAACCTAACGACAGATGGGGTAATGATTGAATACGATACCAATATTGAGTTGGGTGCAAGTTATCAAAAAGATGCACAATGCGCGATCGGGTTTTTAGCAGAAGGCCAGATAATTGGGACATGGGACCTAAACGACAAGCAAGGTCAATTAAACCTGTCTGAATTACCGATAATGGTAGATTTAGCCAATTGTGCCGATTTTGCCAATGTGCAGTCGCGTATGCCTGAAGGTGTATTTGGTGAACAATGGCAAGTCGCAGTTGGGCCAAAGGTTGAAGTGAGTCAGTCGGAAGTTGCGTTACCCAAAATAACGTTTGTAGACTTGGGCAACGATTCTACTGTTCAAATTCAGTCTTCTGTATTCAAGTTTGATAATCGAATGGCTAAAGGTCGTCTCAGCGTTAATCATCACACAGCGGCTCTGGGGCTAGTCGCATTACAATCTTCTTTCCTTTACGAACCACAGACGTTAACCATATCTGGTGATTGGATAGTCAGTAATGCATTATTTGCACTGCCTAACAACTTCCAGGTTGAGGATCTAGTGAGTCAAGGGGCTTTCAAATTAGTGGGTGATCCCTTGCAATCGCTAACCGTCGAACTTAACTCTCAAGTTATTGCCAGTAAGGTCACCGTACAGGATACACAGTTTGATAATACTGAGCTCAGCGTGACAGCTACGTCAGTGCTTCATCCTGAGAAATTTGGTCAACACGAATATTTACCTATAGAAATCAGTGACCTTACGACCCAATTCAGTGGACAAAGGTATAAATTGCAAGCGTTGTCTGGTAAGTACATCCTACTACAAGCTCAAGCAAGGCTTAGTGAGTTTGGTGAGTTAACAGCCAATACGGAAGTGGATATTGGATCGTTCAAGATGAAAGATATCCGCGGCAAAGATGTTAATCAAACATCTTCTATCTCAGGAACGGTGACAAACAATGCATTTACCGCCCAAGTTGATGGGGAAATGCATTTAGGGTTAATCGCCAATCCGCAGCTGTCTTTTCGTGACACCGTATTGACGACCTTTGGCAGCATCCAAGACACAGTTAAACTTCAGCATGTCGCGCATCTTGATGACTTTGAATTTAGCATTGACCACATTCTGGATGGTGAGCTAAATGAGGTATCTGTGAAGGTCCCGGAGCAGAGTTTTATGGCCCTGCAGCCTATCGTGAGTCAGTTGGCACCTCAACTGCAATTAAGTGAGGGGTTAATATCAGCAAAGTTAAGTGGTGATTTGTCAGCTCAAAGCTATCAATTTGAAGCAGCTTTACAAGGGGGGGGAGTTTTATACGACTCTCACTATCTCAATGGTATAAATTTACCTATTGTGGGTAAGCTTGAGCAGGGACAATTAGTACTGTCAGAAACCGCGCTTGATATCGCAGAGGTACGCTCTGGTGCTGTGCTTACAGATGTGTCAGCAAAGTTAATGTCAAAGGATAAAAGCCTGACTTTAAATGATATTCGAGCGGTAATTTTTGATGGGGAAATCACGGCGCAGCAGATTAATTTGTCTGGCGGCGACCAAAGCTTCTCAATCGAAGCACATAATTGGGATCTTGCGCTCATCTCTGAAGCGGGAAAAAGCGCCGGTGTTGAACTTCAAGGGAGAGTATCAGGTCAGTTGCCAGTCACCATTGAGCAGGGCGATATATCAATTACGAATGGCAAATTAACGAATATGGATGTGGGGTTACTACGTATAGAGAACAATGAATCTGTGGAAGCTTTGAAATCACATCAAGCGGGTATAGATACCGCGTTCAGTTTGTTGGAAAACTTAGAAATAGAGAAGTTATCGAGCGATGTTGCTTTGTCACCAGACGGTTGGTTAGATTTAGCTGTAGAAATAGCTGGTGTGAATGAGCAGGCAAAGCAACCGATAAATTTTAATTACACACATAGTGAGAATATATTTCAGTTGTTTAGAGCGTTACGCTTAAGTGATGAGATAACGAATGAAGTAGAGAAAGCACTCAATAAATAGGAGCAAGAAAGCATGAAATGGATGCTAGCCTTGATGCTGGTTGTGTTAACGTCAGCATGCACACATAAAGTGCAGGTAGAGACGAAAGAGCCAATTACCATCAATTTGAACGTTAAAGTGGATCATGAGATCCGTGTAAAAGTAGATAAAGAGCTAGATGATCTGTTTAGCGAAGACAGTGAATTATTCTAAGGGAGCCGGAACATGAAAGCTAAAATGATTTTGACAACAATTGCAGCAGCATGCCTGAGCTTTTCAGTGATGGCTATGTCCATTAATGAAGCGAAAACACAGGGGTTGGTTGGTGAAAATTCAGCGGGCTACTTAGGAGTGATCAAGGGGTCAGCTGAAGTGAAAAAGCTTGTCGCTGAGATCAACAGAAAGCGTAAAGCGAAGTATCAACAGTTGGCTAAGAAAAACAAAATTAGCTTGGCACAAGTTGAAAAGCTAGCGGCAGAAAAAACTTACAAAAAAACGTCGTCTGGCCATTTTATTCAAGTAAATGGTAAGTGGGTTAAGAAATAGGTATGTCGCAGCGCCAATTAGGCGCTGCTTCACCTTCACCGCGCTATTTTGTCGCTTTACATTGCGATAGCAGTTGTTGCCAGAAAGCTTCCCCTTTTCGCCTGGCTAGCCGAATATTATTGTCGGGAATAGACTCCGGGTCATCATACTGCTCTAGAGCTAGAGCCATACTCTCTTCTCGGATAAGGTGCAGCGTAGGAAAAGGAGCGCGATTGGTGTAGTTGGCAGGGTCGGCATCATCACTGTCGGCAAAGATATAATCAGGGTGGAAATTGGCGAGTTGATATTTACCTTCAAACCCTTGTGCACAAAGCATGGCATTGGCAAGATCAACAAGGTCCAAAAAATCGTCAAACATTTTAAAACCCTCTGAAAATATCAGCAGGGTAGTTTCTCGCTCAGGGAGGCTGTTTAACTCAAAACACTCATTTAACATCTCCATTACTGCATCTTCATGTGATACCACGGAGCTAACTTGATAGTGGATGGTTTGTTGTTCCACCTCTTTTCTCGCAAATGGGCAAAAGTTGTATTTTACAATCACTTTACTTACCCAGTTTTGCATCGCATTAATAACGTGCTCAGACATTTACTGCTCCACTAATGAGTCGATAACGTTAAGGGTACGGTTAATCGCCCCTTGGTTTTTTGCTAAACAAGTATGCGCATTGTTTCCCAGCACTTTAGCGGCTTGAATATCGCTTAAATAGGAGATGATCTGTTCACCGAGTTGTTCTTTATTATGGCAGATGATAGCCCCTTCCATTGCGACTAATTCAGGGTATATATGCGAAAAGTTGTAAGTACTTGGTCCACTGAGCACACCGACAGCACTGGCGGCAGCTTCAAGAGGGTTATGGCCTCCACGTTCAATGAGACTACCACCTATAAACGCAATTGTTGCACTGCCGTAAAGAAACTTGAGTTCACCAAGTGTATCAGCCAGCAGAACCTGACAGCCTTTATCGTAGGTGTTACTGCGGCGGCTATATTTTATTTTAGATTGAGCAAGTAAGTCTGCGACTGGTTCAAATTGCTCTGGGTGGCGTGGTGCTATAATCAGTAATGTATTTGGGTGCTGATTAAGTATCGATTGGTGTGCAGCAATGACTTGCTCATGTTCATTTGGGTGTGTGGAACCCGCTATCCAAACTGGCCTGTTGCCAATTTGTGCTTTTAACGCGTCTAACTTGAGTTTGTCTCCATCGTCGATGTGGATATCAAACTTGATCGAACCCGTGGATTGCATCCGACTCGCGTCAAGCCCTAGATCAATAAATCGGCGACCATCCTCTTCGTTATGACTGGCTAATACATCTATATGTTGCATCATTTGACGGCTCAAGGAGGCAAAACGTTTATAACCTAGATATGATTTTTCGGATAGGCGTGCATTGACGACAGTTATGGCGCAATGATTTTTCTTTGCATAGTAAAACAAGTTAGGCCAAAGCTCGGTTTCTAGAACAATTAGCAGCTTGGGCTTAACCGTTCTAATGAATTTTTTTGCAGCAAATGCAAAATCTATCGGTAAGTAACACAAATCAACAGCGTCACCAAACTGTTTTTGAATTTCAGCCCTGCCTGTCGGTGTATTGCAAGTGATCAATATCCGTTCATTTGGGTGAGCATGGAGAACACGCTTTATAAGTGGTGATGCGGCCAACACTTCACCTACCGAGGCGCAATGGATGACGATTGAATTTTTTGCTGCGTTTCTTTGGACAACGCCGAACCTTTCGCCAAAGTGAGATCTATAACCTATGTTTCTCTTTCCCCTAATTTGATAAAGGTAAAAGGCAATAAATGGGCTAAGTAATAGCAGCAGCAGGGAATATAGGTATCTAGTCATAACGATTGGCAAATAATAAAAGAGTATTCTAACCCGCAAAGAGGGTAATGAAAATTGCTATAACAATTTTACACATTACCGGACGTGCTCAAAAGCAGTAAATTTGCTAGTATGCGTGCCCTGTTGTGATTTCGAATGAATTAAAATGTGGTCAACTTATAAAAGCGTATTATTTGCTGTTTCTTTTTTAGGGCTTAGCTCGACAATGGCACTCGCAATGCCGACGGCTTATTTACCGATTGGTAAAGATAAGATACTTGAGTATCAAATTGAAAAAATGTTTACTTTGACTGCCATTACACCAATGAGCAAGCCATATCGCATTACAGAAATAAATCAGCATATAGTAAAGCTTGGTAAGATAGACCCTGCGCTTCAAGCGAGTATTCGATCACGTATCGCACCATATCTAGAGCGAGATGCTATCACTCGCCGTGGTGTCAAATTACGTATTGACTCTGGTGAGGAACAAAAACTTGCCAATGATAGAGGTAATCACTCGAGTGAATATGCTGAGTTGTCTTTAGATGGCATTTACAGAGGAAGCGATAACACGCTAATGCAGCTTGGCGTAGAGTATCGCGTGGAGTCGGGGAAGCTCGTGCCTTATAATACTTTCTATGCACTAGGCGGGGAAAATTTGCAGCTTAATTTAGGCTACAAAGAGCACTGGTTTTCGCCGTTTAAGCATTCTGCACAAGTATATTCAACTAATGCCCAGTCTCCATTGTCGGTTTCGGTAGGTTTTAACTCGCCACTTAAAAACTGGTGGAACTTTGATTTTGAACTGTTTTATTCCGAGTTAGAGCATGTTGAAAAGGGCATTGACTATCAAAAACAACTTCACGATGGCACACCAAGACTAGCAGGTACACACATTAGTATTGAGCCCTTGCAAAACTGGAAGATCGGTTTAAACCGTGTTATGCAATTTGGTGGTGGGCCAAGAAAAGTGGCATTCAAAGATGTTGTGAAAGCGTATGTTGATCCCGCTGGAAATGATAACAGTGGGCTGACAGGAAGTACCGATAGTGAACTAGGCGACCAATGGGCTACGGTTACCACGTCCTTTAAGACAAATTGGGCAACACCAATAGAGTGGTATATTGAGCATGGTGGAGAAGACACCCGTGAACATAAAAACTACTTGTTTGGTAACTCAGTAACCAGCTTTGGTGCGTATGTACCTAAACTGACACAAGACATTTCACTCAGATACGAATACTCAGATATCAGTGAACAATGGTATACCCACCATATTTATCCAACTAAAGGAAATAGCATCGATGATTTTATTTTGGGTCACTTTGCTAGCAACCATCGTAACTTTAATCATGGTGTCGCAACCACTAGTCAAGTATTAGAAGTTAATTACCATGAAAGTTTAGACTCAATGTGGAGCCTTCAGTTGACCGCAGTTGAAAATCAAAATGACGACAAATTTGAATATAAGAAAATGAATGAGCTTAAATTGTCGAACTCGAGAAAAGTAGATAGTTACCAAGTAGAAACGAGCCTTACTTTAGGTAAAGATGTGTATGGTGAGAATTACACTTGGCTTTCAGTCAATGTATACTGGTAACACACGGGTAATGATAAAAGTTAGGTCCACTCTTTGGACTAGTAACAATATTAAGGATCACTATGTCAGTTAATGACCAAATAGCAAACAGCTACTTAGACAGCTTAAACCGCCATATGGCACTGTTTTCTAATATGGCAAACTACCATGAAGAGTCAGTGGAATTGCTCAGGCAGTGTCAAAAAACACTGCAAGCAGGCGGAAAAGTCATTTGGTTCGGCAATGGCGGTAGTGCCGCTGATGCACAGCATTTGGCAGCAGAGTTTGTAGTACGCTACAAGTTAGAGCGTGGGCCGCTGGCTTCAATTGCACTGACAACTGATACATCTATCTTGACGGCGCACAGTAACGACTATCATTTCAATACTGTTTTCGAAAGACAAGTTCAGGCGCTTTGTAAGCCAGAAGATCTAGTGATTGGCCTAACAACTTCGGGTACAAGTGAAAATATTAATTTAGCATTAGCTGCGGCGAATGAGATAGGTGCATACACAGTAGCATTGACAGGTCGTCAAGGTGGTGTCGTAAAAGACATCGCTAAGTTACCGATTATAATTAATTTCGACGAAACTGCTAGAATACAAGAAGCACACATGTTTATTGGACATTGGTTATGTGAAGCTGTTGATTTACTTATTTCGGAGCAAAATAAATGAATCTAAGTGCCTTACAGAATCTTCATAGCGCCAATATTCTGGTAGTCGGCGACGTGATGCTTGATCGATATTGGCACGGAGACACAGGAAGGATCTCTCCTGAAGCACCTGTGCCAGTGGTCAAGGTAAGCAGCTTAGAAGACAAAGCTGGTGGTGCGGCTAACGTTGCAAAGAATATCGCACATCTTGATGGTAAAGTCGGGCTGTTAGGCCTCGTTGGCAAAGACGACAATGGCGCCAAGCTGAATGAGATACTGCAATCCGAAAGTATCGATTCGCAATTGGTTGCTATTGAAACATTACCAACTATTGCGAAAATGCGTGTTATTAGCCGTCATCAACAAGTGGTTCGGTTAGATCTTGAAGAGCCTTTTGAGATTGAACATAGTAAGCTTTTAACCAAGCAATTAGCGGCCGTGATAGACAGGTACGATTTTGTTCTGTTTTCGGATTATAACAAAGGTGCACTAGCTGACATTCAGGAAATGATTCAAATTGCAAAAAGTGCGGGTAAGACGGTGCTTGTCGACCCTAAAATGAGTGATTTGACTGTTTACAGGGGCGCAGATTTTATTACGCCTAACCTAAATGAATTTAAGTTAGTTGGTGGTGATGCAACAACTGAACAAACGTTAACAGACAGTGCTCGAAAGCTTATTTCAGAGTCAGGTATCAAAGCGATGTTACTAACACGCTCTGAGCAGGGTATGTCACTGATCACAGAAACCGAGAAACATGATTTTGCTGCACAAGTATTAGAAGTCAGCGATGTAACCGGTGCCGGTGATACGGTAATCGCGACATTGACCACAATGTTAGGTGCTGGAATGAGCGCCAAAGATGCGGTTGAGATGGCAAATATAGCCGCAGGTATTGTGGTGGGGAAATTGGGTGCTGCGACCGTATCGCCTGAAGAACTCAGCGCTAAATTAGGCCAGTATTTAAGAGATACTGGCGAGCATTATCAAACACCTTTTGAAGATGTATTGCAGCATATTGAGTTTGCCAAGCAAAATGGCGAAAAAATTGTTTTTACTAACGGCTGTTTTGATATTTTACATGCAGGTCATGTGCGCTATCTTGCGCAAGCAAAAGCGATGGGAGATAGGTTAGTTATTGGCCTCAACAATGATGAATCAATCGCAAGATTGAAAGGTGCTGACCGCCCAATAAACCCTCTAAACGAACGCGCAATGGTGTTGTCAGCGTTGGCCTCTGTAGATTGGGTCATCCCATTTGGTAAGGTTGAAGAAAATGATACACCGGCTAATCTCATTGCGTCGATTAGCCCGGATATTCTAGTGAAAGGCGGTGACTATAAAGTCGAAGAAATCGCGGGTGCCGATCATGTTTTGAGTCAAGGTGGTCAGGTAGAAGTCTTATCATTTTTAGATGGTTGCTCGACATCCAATGTGATAAAAAAAGCCCGTTTAACTAAAAGTTAGTTAGTATTCACTTCTTCTTTGTAGGCTTTTATTAAAGTCTGCCAATTTGCATCTGTAAAAAAGAAAGTCGGCCATTTGCCGGCTTCTTTTTTGAAAGATCTATGTAGCCTGTCTATGTTCGCTTTTTGCCACTCTGTATTTTGTGTGCGTATTGCGCCTTTATCAAAGTCGATTAGATAAACTTGGCCTGTTTGGTCAAATAGAATGTTGTTGATATTTAGATCATCGTGATAGACGCCTTCGCGATGGAATTGTGCGATTGTACGTCCAACAGAGGCTAATGCATGTTCAGAGGCGGTTTGTTGTTGCAATATCTCACATAAACTCTGCGCGCCACGCACGGCTTCTGTAATAATGTCTGCGCGATAAATACCTAACTTAACTTCGACATATGCCGCGATGGGTGTTGGCACAGGTAAATTGAGCGCATGCAGCTGTGACAAAAGTTTAAATTCTTGATAAACCCGAGTTTTTTCCAAGCCCGTATAAAGATACTGATCGGATAAAAGCTTACCAATTAAGCCTCCCCGCCAGTAATGTTTTAAGACGGCAACCTTGTCTTCTTTAAGTTTGATAAACCATGCAGCCGCTCTGCCCTGCTTACTGGTTACAATTGCGTCTTGGTCACGCCAGTATTGAACACTAAACCACGCAGAATGAATGTTCAGTGTTGAGTTATCTGGTAACAGCAAGTATTGGTTATTTGTTTTTTCTACCTTGAACATGATTTATTGAACTACAGGAAATATGCCGCAAGTTTAGCGATTTTTTGCCAAGAGTAAAATGCGCAAGTGTTGCAAATCAGAGTGATTAATTTAAGATCAGGCGTTCATTAAATTATTTGGTAAGGCTGCGTGTCTCATTCAATCTCTTCTATTTGTATCTTAAGACTATCTGCAATAGGTGACGTATGCCATGCAGTATCTGCTGTGCAGGCAATTCAAAAAGCACACCCACATGCAAAGATCACTTGGGTATTGGGTAAAGTGGAAGCGATGCTATTGGCTGGTTTGCCAGGCGTCGAGTTTGTTATTTTTGATAAAAAGCGGGGTCGGGCGCTTTTAAAGATTTAAAAGCACATTTTAAGGGGCGCAAATTTGATGTACTGCTTCATATGCAAGTGGCATTTAGAGCCAATGTGGCGGCGCTGCAAATTCCCGCAAAAGTTAAAATTGGCTTTGATAAAGGGCGTTCAAAAGAGCTGCATTCTTTATTTGTTAATCAGCGCATTGATCCACAACAAGAACCTCACGTACTAGAGGGCTTTCACAACTTTGCCCGTGCAATTGGTGTTAAAGACAATCAAATTAGTTGGGATATGCCTTATACTGCCGATGATGAATTACAGGCAAAAGCGTTATTAAATGGGCTTGAGAAGATTTTTGTAATATCGCCCGCAGCGAGTAAAAAAGAGCGAAACTGGTTACCTGAACGTTACGCCGCACTCGCTGATTACGCGTCTAAGCAAGGTTTTAGCGTGGTGATTACTGGCGGTCCAACGGAGATGGAGCAGACGCTGAGTGACGCAATCATTGCGCATGCAAATTGTGACATAGTTAGCTTGGTAGGTAAAACGCAGTTAAAGACCCTACTATGCGTACTTAAAGAAGCTAAATTAGTACTGGCGCCGGATACGGGGCCTGCCCATATGGCAGTGACAGTCGGGACGCCAGTAATTGGGTTGTATGCCCATTCAAACCCTAAACGCACCGGTCCTTATCTTTATCAACACTATGTAGTCGAGGTCTATCATCAGAACCTGCTTTCCCAAAAAGGCAAGTCAGCCAAAGAATTCCCTTGGGGAACGCGGGTAAAGGGTGCTGATTTAATGGCACAAATAGAGGTTGAGCAGGTTAAGTCCATGTTCGACAAAGTAGTAAAGCAAGAGCAATTATGAAGTATAAAGCCGTCTTTTTAGATCGTGATGGGGTGATCAACATTGATCATGCCTATGTCCATAAAATTGAAGAGTTTGAGTTTATTGATGGTGTGTTCGAAGCGTGCCAGCGTTTTATCGAGCAAGGCTATAAAATAGTGGTGGTGACCAACCAGTCTGGGATTGGCAGAGGTTATTACGACGAAGCGCAATTTAAGGCTTTAACTGACTGGATGTGTGCACAGTTTTTAGACCACAATGTGAAAATAGATGGCGTGTACTATTGCCCACACCACCCTAAAAAAGCACAACCTGAGTACTTGGTGGACTGCAATTGCCGAAAACCGCACCCAGGCATGTTGTTACAAGCCATTGAAGAGCACAATATTGATCCTACCCAGAGTATTATGGTCGGCGATAAGGGGTCTGATATGGAAGCGGCGACAGCGGCAGGGGTGAAGACTAAGGTGTTAGTGAGATCAGGGCAAAATTTGGACGAAACTGATATGTCTGCTGCTGATTTAGTGTGTGAGTCTCTTTCGGGTGTGCCTGATATTGTACTCAAAGGCGCTTAAAAATTTACAGTAGAACAAAACAAGCTAATCACAATTCGTGCATTTAGCTTGCGAACCTTTTAAAATATACTCAAGTTATGTAATGCATTCATACAACAACTAAGCAATACGCTTGGGTATGACTTTTCATTTGGTGTGTATCCGTTTTTTGTTGATTTACTTTGAACCCTTACGTCTAACGAATTAATGAGTAAGTTCGGGCGGTTAGCCTATTAGCTAGCGACGAAGTGATTTGTTATTTTTAAGGGCGTCAGTGTTACGACAAAGTGATGTGTACACACTCCGTGCAACCAATGGAGACTCTACATGAGAGCAGCGGCATTTTACAGCCAACTTCAACAACAAATAGAAGAAGTAAAAGCTGAAGGTTTATATAAAAAAGAACGTATTATCACTTCACAACAGCAAGCAGAAATTGCTGTTTCAACGGGTGAAAGTGTAATCAATTTTTGTGCAAACAACTATTTGGGTTTAGCAAACCACCCTGAGCTAATTGAAGCTGCGCAACAAGGGCTTTCTGATCACGGTTTTGGCGTTGCCTCAGTACGTTTCATTTGTGGTACGCAAGATATTCATAAGACGTTGGAAGAAAAAATCAGCGCATTCTTAAAAACAGAAGACACGATTCTTTACTCTTCTTGTTTTGACGCGAATGCGGGCCTATTCGAGACAATTTTAGGCCCAGAAGATGCTATCATTTCTGACTCACTTAACCATGCGTCAATCATTGATGGCGTTCGTTTATGTAAAGCGAAACGTTTCCGCTACGCGAACAATGATATGGCTGATTTAGAGCAGCAATTAATTGCAGCGACAGAAGCTGGTGCTAAAACCAAGCTAATCGCGACTGACGGTGTGTTTTCGATGGATGGTGTGATCTGTAACTTGAAAGCAGTGTGTGATCTTGCTGACAAGTATGATGCATTGGTCATGGTCGATGACTCTCACGCAGTTGGATTCGTTGGTGAAAATGGCGCTGGTACGCCTGAGTACTGTGGTGTAATGGACCGTGTTGACATCATTACTGGTACTTTAGGTAAAGCGCTTGGCGGTGCATCTGGTGGTTACACTTCTGGTAAGAAAGAAATCGTTGAGTGGTTACGCCAACGTTCGCGTCCATATTTATTCTCAAACTCCTTGGCTCCGTCTATTGTAACGGCATCTATTCGCGTCTTAGACATGTTGAAAGATGGCAAAGAGCTTCGTGAAAAGTTATGGGAAAATGCGGCGTATTTCCGTAGTGAGATGGAAGCTGCTGGCTTCACTTGCGCAGGTAAAGACCATGCAATTATTCCGGTCATGCTGGGAGACGCAAAAGTTGCGGCAGAAATGTCAGACAGATTGCTCGCTGAAGGCATCTACGTTATCGGTTTCTCTTTCCCTGTTGTACCAAAAGGTCAAGCACGTATTCGTACTCAGATCTCTGCTGCGCACACTAAAGAGCAGCTCGATAAAGCAATTGCTGCATTTATCCGCATTGGTAAAGATTTAGGTGTGATTTAATAGCTAGGTGCCTGTTTGGCACCTACTTTCTAACGAGTGAATATTATGAAAGCATTATCCAAGTTGAAAGCTGAAGAAGGGATCTGGATGACCGATGTGCCAAAACCAGAAATGGGGCACAATGATCTGCTTATTAAGATCCGCAAAACAGCGATCTGTGGTACGGATGTCCATATTTACAAATGGGATGAGTGGTCGCAAAACACGATACCTACACCAATGGTTGTAGGCCACGAATATGTGGGTGAAATCGTAGATATGGGACAAGAGGTGCGTGGTTTCTCTATCGGAGATCGTGTATCTGGTGAAGGTCATATCACTTGTGGACACTGCCGAAACTGCCGTGGTGGGCGTGTACATTTATGTCGTAATACCATAGGTGTTGGTGTAAATAGGGAAGGTTCTTTCGCTGAATACCTTGTTATTCCAGCTTATAACGCATTTAAAATTCCTGATAATATCTCCGATGAATTAGCTTCTATCTTTGACCCATTCGGCAATGCGGTTCATACAGCACTGTCATTTGATCTAGTAGGTGAAGACGTATTAATCACAGGTGCTGGCCCAATTGGTATAATGGCTGCGGCAGTCGCTAAACATGTTGGTGCACGTCATGTCGTGATCACCGATGTGAATGAGTACCGTCTAGACCTAGCAAGAAAAATGGGGGCAACCAAAGCGGTCAACGTAGCGAATGAAAAGCTGGAAGACGTCATGCAAGAGCTAGGGATGACAGAAGGCTTTGACGTTGGTTTAGAGATGTCAGGCGTGCCTGTTGCGTTTAATAGCATGTTGAATAACATGAACCACGGTGGAAAAATCGCTATGCTAGGTATTCCTCCGAGTGATATGGCGGTTGACTGGAATCAGGTTATTTTCAAAGGTCTGGTCATCAAAGGTATCTATGGCCGAGAAATGTTTGAGACTTGGTATAAAATGGCCAGCTTAATTCAATCAGGCCTAAACCTAGAGCCAATTATTACACATCAATTCCATGTTGATGATTTCCAAGAAGGCTTCGATACAATGATTTCTGGCCAATCTGGAAAAGTGATTTTAAACTGGGCACAGTAAGCTTGTAAAAATCGAACACTCAAGTGTTTTATTGCGGCTAATTGATGATAGGTTAGCCGCATTCATAAAGGCTTTTTTAAAGAGAGTAAGATGTCTTTTAAACATATCACTATTGAACAAACCCATGAAATGATGTCTCGCGAGGATGTCGTCATTGCAGATATTAGAGATCCAAACTCTTTTGCAGCAGGCCATATTCCAGGTTCTGAGCATTTATCCAATGACAATCTTGCACACTTTATGCAAGAAAAAGAATTTGAACAACCGATCATCATAGTTTGTTACCACGGTATAAGCTCACAAAATGCAGCAAATTACTTGGTTGAGCAGGGCTTTGAAGATGTATATAGCATGGATGGCGGGTTTACGCAGTGGGAACAATCTCTGCCAAGTAGTATAGAAAAATGAAGTGTCTAGGCTCCTTTTCTGACCCAAGAGCGGTGCAAGGAGCTGCCGACTACCTAAGAACGCGAGGAATTCACTGTCAGCTTCACAGTGAAGATGGACGAGTTGTCACGGTATGGGTAAAAGAGCAAGACTACGCATTGGCTGAACCATATTGGCGTGAATTTATCTCTGACCCTTACAGCAATAAGTACGGTCAGGCTTCATGGCAAGTGGGGTCGACGCAAAACCCTTTAAAATATGAAGGCACTCAACTCAACCTTTTCTCACGTTTTATACGCCTCAACTGGTTGTTGCAGTCTGTCGCCATTGTAAGCGTTTTAATATTTGTCAGTTTTTTTATCTATGACGCTACTAGCATTTTCAATGCACTTAAATTTAATTCAGATAAACCATTAACTTGGATTACACCTGCCTTTGTTCATTTTGGGATTATTCACCTGCTATTTAATCTAAGTTGGTGGCTATATTTAGGGAATCAAATAGTCCTAAGAACCCACTTTTATACATTAGCGGGGCTATTTATTTCGAGTGCGCTGATTAGCAACTGGGCACAATTTCTGTTCGTTGATGCTGATTTTGGTGGGCTAAGTGGAGTGGTGTATGCGCAGCTGGGGTTTTGCTGGGTCTATTCTGCACTCAATACTGACGAAGATCCTATATTGTCTAAACCCATTATCGGTTTCATGTTGATATGGATGGTCTTAGGTTTCGCCGATGTACTGTTTATAAGTATGGCCAACTGGGCACACTTATTTGGGCTTCTCTCGGGAGTATGCGTGGCGCTGATATATACAAAACTTAGTGATAGAGATACTTTGTAAACAACACTTCTCTGATGATTTCTTGACCGGTTTCATCTTTTAAAAGAGATTTCAATTTCGCAGCACACCTTTGCCTGATTTCTTCTCGACCAGTGAGAGACTTAATCGTTTCTTCTGGTTCTTTACTTAATATTTGAACAATAGCATCTCTCAACAAGGGAGTATGGTGCTCTACGACCGCAATATTTGAAATATCATCTAGCATAAGGTCGATAGTGACCCTGACGTAGCCTAATTTCTTGTTGGACTGGCCGATATAATTGGTGATGATATCTGGCTCAAAACCATAATAACCAACAGTTGACTCAGCTTTAAGCTTAAAACTCAAGGTGCTTACCAATAATGCGATTAACAATAAATGAAAACGAACCATAATTGCCTAAAAAAGTAACCAAATATCAATAATAAGCTTAGTTTATACTTAAATCCAAAACATGAACAGCGGGCAATATGATAATCACAAACTTTTTTGCATTGCTAAGCTTTGGTATCATGGCGGCGATTTTGTCTTTATTGAATAATTGCATTGTTAAAAAATCCTATTTCCCTAGATTATCAGTGGTGTGGCATCAACCAACTGAATGAAAAAGCACCCATATGGTTGTACAATAGATTGGTGGAGCAGGGGTCTCTGACCGCGCTATTAAAAAGCCAATGTACCAATTTTTCTGTACAAGTGTTGGGCGAGACGCTAATGAGGCCACCTTCAAATATAGCCAAGCTGTTGGGTGATACCTATGACCACAGCCTATGCAGAGAAGTACTTTTGTTGTGTGATGGCAAACCACATGTTTATGCTCAAAGTTGGATCACTGTCGAAGCCAATGAGTTGGGTTTGAGCAACATGGGAAGTAAGCCTTTGGGAGAACGGTTGTTTCAAGAGTCGGATTGGCAACGTGGTGAACTCGAGGTATGCCATATTCAATGTTCACAAAGTCGTAAACAGTTGGCAGAACTATTTTGTGCACCTGCTGTGCCTTTTTTTGCTAGGCGAAGTATATTCACGAATCAAAATGCTAAAGTTTTGGTATGTGAAATATTCAACAATGGAATTGAATAAATGAAAAGTGCCGTTTTGCAGTTATCAAATTACCCTGAATACAAGCAACTTATGCGGCTAGACAAGCCCATAGGTACATTTTTACTATTGTGGCCAACAATGTGGAGCTTATGGCTAGCTTCAAATGGCACACCTAGCTTATTACATATATTTGTATTTTCCATGGGCACTTTTTTGATGCGAAGTGCGGGATGTGTGATTAACGACTACGCAGATCGAAAGGTTGATGGGGCAGTAAAACGCACAGCAATGAGGCCTTTGGCAAGAGGAGCTGTTTCATCAAAAGAAGCGCTGTATTTATTTTTTGTGTTGGTGCTTGCAGCATTTTTACTGGTTTTGTTGTTAAATTGGCAAACGATTGTGCTGTCTATTGGCGGTGTAATTTTGGCTGCTATGTATCCTTTTATGAAACGGTACACGCATTTGCCGCAGGTTGTACTTGGGGCCGCTTTTAGTTGGGGGATCCCCATGTCTTTCATGGCTGCCTCCGGTGAGGTGCCTATGGTGGCTTGGTATCTATTTGTGGCTAATTTATTGTGGACTGTTGCTTACGATACAATGTATGCCATGGTCGATAGAGATGATGACCTTAAAATTGGAATAAAGTCTACAGCAATTCTATTTGGGAAGTGGGACAGACATATTATTGCACTTTTAAACCTAGGGTTTATGTTAATAATGGCCTATATTGCAATGGTTTATAATTTAGGCGTCGGTTTTTGGTTGGCTTTTGGTGTGGCATGCATTGCGCTGGGATATTTACAAAGAGAAATCACTACACGCGACAGAGATGCATGTTTTAAAGCTTTTCTAAATAATAATTATGTTGGTTTGATTATATTTGTGGGTGTGCTGTTAGGCTGATAACGCTGCCCACATCACAACTAGGATGTGGGCTACGTGCGTCAAGTATAAGAAAAATTAAGAATGCACTGGCGCACTATTCATTTGTAATTGACCAGCAGTCTTTTCAATCAATTTAAGCAAGCTGCTGACATGGCTATTGCCACTAATTTGATGGTTGGTATTAATAACCAACTGCTCATGACTGTCATCTTTATTAGTCTTTAACAGCGCTAACTCAGGATCTTGTGCAATTGTCTTCGAGTGTTCAATGCTTGCAATGGCAAAACTTTGACTACACTTCAAACCATCAATA
This sequence comes from Pseudoalteromonas luteoviolacea, assembly GCF_001696455.1. Lineage (GTDB taxonomy): Bacteria > Pseudomonadota > Gammaproteobacteria > Enterobacterales > Alteromonadaceae > Pseudoalteromonas > Pseudoalteromonas luteoviolacea_C. The sequence continues at coordinate 283,175 of NZ_MAUJ01000005.1, read as the reverse complement.
ACTTGGCTTATGTTGCCTATTTTAACGCTTGTTGACTTATTTAGGCCTTCGACAGCTTCATTAAGCATACTCTGTACTTGCTTAGATTGAGAAAAACAGCCGTACATAGGGTACTGAGATAGCTCTGTTCTACGAATGCAATCTTGTGAAGCCAGAGGGTGCATTTTAGAAACAAACAGAATAAGTTGATCAGGTAAATGAATATCACTTATTAAGCTAGTCGCAGAAGAAAGATAAACACTGATATCAACTTCACCAAGCTGCACCTTTCTTGTTAACTCATGTTCGTCCAAAAGCTGCATCTCAATTTTCACATTGGGGTAATCAGCTAAGAATTTACCGCATGACATCGGCACAATTTCACTGGCGTTGGCTGTATAGCCCACGATAAGCTTTTGTTGGTCTCGGCCAAACAAGCTCTGCTTAATCGTATTTTTAGTTACGTCAAGCTCACTTAGCGTGGTTTTACAGTAGTTTAAAAACAGCTCTCCCTGTTCAGTTAATTTCACTGATCGTGTGGAGCGTTTAACAAGCTCACACCCAATTTCGTCTTCCAGAGTTTGTATACTTCTAGTCAACGCAGAAGTACTGATCTGGGTTTGTTCGGCAGCTTGTCTGAAATGACGAAGGTTGCCAAGAGCAACAAACTGCTCAAGTTGTTCAAATCTCATTTGAAATTCCTTTTATTTCAACAAAAATGCAATCATAACGTTGATTTCCTAATACTAATACAGATTAAGGAAACATCCAAGTGAATTTTTTACATTTCGCTTACAAAGTTTTAGTCGGGATGGTTATCCCTAATTAAAATGAATTGTTCCAGATTATTTATAAACAAATCAACTAATTTGGGATCAAATTGCTTGGATTTTTGAGATTTAATCTCAGAAATAACCTTTTCCAACGGCCAAGCTGTTTTATAGCATCTTTTGCTTCCGAGTGCGTCAAAAACATCAGCCAAAGCAGTGATTCTGCCTACTATGTCGATATTCTCGCCACTTAACCCTTGTGGGTAACCACTACCGTCCCACTTCTCATGGTGCTGATGGGCAATTGTTGCGCCACATTGTAAAATTTCATTCGTAGAATTTTTCAATATCTCATACCCTAACTGAGCGTGTGTTTGCATTAATTCCCATTCGTCACTGGTAAGTTTTCCTGGTTTATTAAGAATAACATCTGGAATACCTATTTTGCCGATGTCATGCAAAGGAGAAGCCATTTTAATAATTTCAGCTTGATAGCTATTAATACCAGAAAGCTCGGCCAGTAATTTGCTGTACATCGCGACACGCTTAACATGAGACCCGGTTTCTTTTGAACGCTTTTCTACAGCCTCACCCAAAATATATGAAAGTTCTCGTTGCGATTCTTTCACTGTTTCTCGTAGTTTTATATTGTCGTGGGCAAGCGCAATATTGTTTGCAAAGAACTCTAAAAGTTGGCAGTCAGTGCTACGTAGAGAGCTTTTTTTGCTCACATAAAGCATCGTCTCTAAGCCGCCTTTTGAGGTAAAATAGCCGACATATTCATTGCAAGACTTGCAAGAAGTTTTTCTGTTATGTGTTTCAATAAAAAGGTTTTTGACATTTGTGGGTATTTTTTCTGAACTGGGCTCTACGCCTTCCCCTGATGCCGCCAATAACTTAAATTGTGAACCAGAGTCGGTTTGCCTGTTGGTTGCCGCAGCACAGTATATTTCAGAATCTGATAAGCCTAACACCTGAGAAACATGATCGAGTATGGTAGAAGCAAAGTCTTGTACATTATCACACTCTAGAAAACTCGAAGAGGCTGCAATAATACGCTCAAGCCCTTTTTTGTGTAGCTCAATGGTCTGTAAGTCCCGATGAGAACGAAGTGCAGAATAGAGAAGCGTTTTTAGTTTGACGGCAGTCAGCTCAGTTTTATTTTTGTAGTCATTGATATCGTAGTCTCTAATGACAGATTCTTCTGGGGCTTCTCCTGGTTGTCCCGTTCTCAAAATTAATCGAATATCATGGTTAGCAATATCATTGCGAATGAACTTGATTAAGTCTAAACCTGCGTGATTGTTTTCCATAACAACATCGATTAAGCCTACGGATATTGAGTTATCACCCTCTAAAATTTCCATGGCTTGCTGTGCGGAATAAGCATGATGAAATCTTAATGACTTCTCTTCAAATCTGAAATCGGAAAGAACTAGTTTGGTAACCTGATGGATATCTTCCTCATCGTCTACGACTAGTACTTCCCAGAAGGCATCCTCTTTCGGAATACTTGCTTCTTCACTTAGTTGTTCATTTGAAAAAAGAAAACCACTCACAAACGGCCCGCCTTTTACTGTTGTTATTGTCAGTATAGTCAGGCCAAGACGAGATGCTTACTCTTGCATTGGCTTTTTTTCAATATTATTGAGTTCTATTTCAATTGCGTCGCATGAAATATGGATTTCATATAGGGAAAGCATGAGCGAAGCGATGAGGCAACATAAACTCGCACCAAACAGCACAATACCAAGTAAGTTCACTTCTATAAACAGTGCAAACATGGATAGGGTGCAGAGTAAAAACGAAAAGACGCCCCAAACTTGCATCAGCCTAATTAGCTTGATGCGCTTTTTTAAATTATTGATTTGTTGCACGACTAATGAGCGCAAGGTGTCTCCCTCTCGAGCGTTTAATTCTCGAATCAATTGAGCAAGTACTAAAAACCGATTGGTATATGCAAGTAAAAGTAAAGAAATAGCAGGAAAAAGTAATCCCGGTGTTGTGAGAGTCATAGAGCTCTTCCGATTTACACACTACAATATTGTTTATGATAGCAAAATTAGACTTGGACGCTATGGGAAACGAATTAGACACTTGGTGTTGCTTGTTTAGCACAGACAATGTAATCGAAGCGCACTTAGTCAATGGCTTGCTAAACCAAGCAAGAATAACGACTAAAATTCAGGGGGAAGCATTGAGTTCTTCGCTGGGTGAATTGCCCTTTGCTAATAATGCAATAAAGATCCTTGTACCAGCGATAAAGTTGCCCCTTGGTGAAGAAATATTGGTAAACTACCACCAGTCAAAATCAAATGAAGATTGGCAGTGTCCAAATTGTAATGAGCAAAATGGTGCGGCATTTCAATGTTGTTGGCATTGCGGAAGTGAATATGAACAAAGCAAATAACTTTCAGCGGATAAGAGAACTCAATTATCTACAAAAAGCCGTTCTTGCAGCTGCTATTTTGGAGCGTATGACACCAAACTACGGGCTTTTTAGTGAAGCAACGGGTTTTGGTGAAGAGCAAGTATTCAAAAACGCATTAAATTTATGTTGGGAAAAGCTGCTTTTACCAAAAAGTAAAATTAGTCTTGAAAAACAAATAGAAAAAATTGAGCCAAACGTACCTGAGCTGTCAGACTTCGATATGTTTGGTACTTACCCTGCGATTGATGTATCGACGGCATTACTTGGGTTTATTCAGGGGTTAATGACTAAAGATGACTCAGAGTTTGTCAACGTGGCAAAAATTTCTCAGGCGACTGTTGCAAGATACATAGAGTTTTTGCTGATGTCGGAGGATATTACCCCAGACAATAAGTTAGTGCGGGAGCATCCTTTGATGCAGTACGAGATTGACGTGCTTTCAGAATTAATTGACTTTGTAGAAGGGATGGGGAGAATCACTTCCGAATCAATTAAGCAGCTTAAAGCACAAGCTGTGAGTGACGGGCAGACCAATATCGGTCTGGCTATTGAATCAGCGTAAGTAGTATATAAAGTAGTGGAGAACAAGGTTGCGTATTTTAGGTATTGAATCTTCCTGTGATGAAACCGGCATAGCCATTTATGATGATGAACAAGGTTTATTGGCACATCAGCTGTACAGTCAGGTAAAAGTGCATGCTGATTACGGTGGTGTAGTACCTGAGCTAGCATCTCGAGATCATGTTAGAAAAACCATTCCATTAATCGAAGCCGCGTTTGAGCAAGCGAACTGTGGTCCAGAGTCATTAGATGGGATTGCATATACCGCTGGACCTGGATTAGTGGGTGCTTTGCTGGTAGGGACTTCGATTGGCCGCTCATTGGCATTTGGTTGGAATATCCCTGCTGTCGCTGTGCATCATATGGAAGGGCACTTACTTGCTCCTATGCTTGAAGAAGATAAGCCAGAGTTTCCGTTTGTTGCTTTGTTGGTGTCTGGCGGACATACCATGATGGTAAAGGTTGCGGGTATTGGTGAATATGAAATCTTAGGTGAATCTGTGGATGATGCTGCGGGCGAGGCGTTTGATAAGACAGCCAAGTTGTTGGGCTTGGATTATCCAGGCGGCCCTTTACTGGCGAAGTTAGCGACACAAGGTACACCTGACAGGTTTGTTTTCCCCAGGCCCATGACAGACCGACCTGGGCTTGACTTTAGCTTCAGTGGTTTGAAAACAGCAGCAGCCAATACGATAAAAAATGAAGGTAGCGATGAGCAAACTAAAGCTGACATTGCCCATGCTTTTCAAACTGCCGTCATTGATACGTTAGCAATTAAATGCAAGCGAGCATTAAAGCAAACTGGCATTAAACGTTTAGTCATTGCCGGTGGTGTGAGTGCAAATGTTGAATTGAGAGGAAAACTAGAGCGAATGATGCAGGGAATGCAAGGTCGAGTTTATTATCCTCGAACTGAATTCTGCACAGACAACGGTGCGATGATTGCGTTTGCCGGTATGCAACGACTTAAAGCAGGGCAGGTTGCGCCGTTAGACATGAAAACTCAGCCGCGTTGGCCTTTGGATAGTCTGCCGCCACTGACTTAACTTGTCTTATCCTCACTTTTTTTCCCGACTCTAGGTTCTTTGCCTTGTAAGAGCCTAGAGATATTTGCTCTATGTCGAAATATGATCAATATCGTTAAAAAGCCTACAGGTAATGTATATTGCGGCTTAATAAGCCAAGTATATAACGGCGCTGCGGCAACGGTGACAATCGCGGCTAGTGATGAAAATCGAAAAGCCCATAAAACCAATAACCACGTCAAAATTAACAAACCAGCCAGTGGCAATCCAATGGGTAACAGTGCACCAAATGCGGTGGCTACAGCTTTTCCACCATTGAAATGAAAAAAGATTGGGTAAATATGCCCAAGGCAGGCACTCACTGCGACCGCACCTAACCATATCGGTTCAATATTTAGAAAATATGCACCCCAAACAGGAATTGTGCCCTTCAAAACATCAAAAACAAGCACGAGTGCGGCAGGAAGCTTGCCACCAAGCCTAAGAACATTAGTTGCGCCTGGGTTATTTGAGCCTGAAAAGCGAGGATCAGGCAATGAAAAAAGCCTAGAGATTAATATCGCTGAGGAAATTGAACCAAATAAATAAGCACAAACACACATTAAAATGACTAACACAAGCTTCCTTATTTTTTCTTGCTTTAATTTGGGCTATGATCGCGACTCTTTTATACGGCTATAAATATTGAGCCGACCTGTTTTAGTCATGCTAGGAGTATACATGGACAAGGTCTATATCTCGCAATTGCACGTCGAGACCATAATAGGAGTTTACGACTTTGAGAAAGAAAGTAAACAAAGCCTTTATTTTGACATTGAAATGTCTACAGATATTACCCAAGCAGCCAAGACGGATGACATTAATCTCGCTGTAGATTATGCCAAAGTGAGTGAGCGAGTGATTGAACTATCAACTTCTTGCCAAGTTGAGCTACTCGAAACTTTACTGGAGCGTTTAGCTGACATGATTCTAACCGAATTTTCTGTCAGTGATGTTAAAATAAAAGTGAGTAAACCTGCTGCTGTTGCACAAGCCCAAACAGTGGGTATTGAGATCTTACGGATAAAAAACTAATGGCAGAAATTTACATCAGCATTGGCTCTAATGTGGACAGAGAGCGACATTTCAAGAATGGGTTGACCGCTTTAATTGAGCACTTTCCCGACTATGTGCATTCTAATGTATACGAGAGCGAACCCGTTGGGTTTAGTGGCAGAAACTTTTTTAACTCGGTATTTGCAGCAAAAACAACAAAAAGCGTTGAGCAAGTTTGCCAGATATTAAAGCAAATCGAACAAGATAATGGCCGTACGAGAAGCGATAAAAAATTCAGCCCTCGAACATTAGACCTCGATCTCTTGATGTACGATGGCATGATTTGCGATAAACCGGCCCAACTGCCAAGAGATGAAATTACCAAAAACGCTTTTGTGTTATTGCCTTTATCTGAAGTGGCGGCGGAAGTCGTGCACCCAGTTGTGGGTGAGAAAATAAATGCAATTTGGCAAAATTATCACAACCCTTCTCAAAAACTATGGAAAGTGGAGCTGTAAAATAAATGAGTATTATTGAAATAATTGTATTGGCCTTAATTCAGGGGTTAACTGAGTTCTTGCCAATTTCTAGCTCAGCACATTTGATTCTGCCTTCACAAGTACTTGGCTGGCAAGATCAAGGGTTGGCATTTGACGTGGCAGTGCACGTAGGTACATTGTTTGCTGTCGTGATTTACTTCAGAAAAGAGGTGAGTGAAATCTTAGCTGCGTGGTTTAAGTCATTTGGTAGTCAGGGGACGACCGAAGACAGCAAGCTTGGCTGGTTTATTTTGTTAGCAACATTGCCATCTTTAGTCATCGGGTACTTTGCAAAAGACTTTGTAGAAGAGTATTCACGCAATGCTTGGATCATTGCAGGCACAACAATTGGCTTCGGTTTATTACTTTGGTATGCGGACAAAACGGCTAAGCAAGTAAAAACCATTTATCAGGTAAATTGGTTTATGGCGCTTTGCATAGGCTTGTCTCAGGTTATTGCGATGGTTTTGCCAGGTACGTCTCGTTCAGGTATTACGATGACGATTGGGTTAATGATGGGGTTAAATAAGCAAAGCGCTGCAAGGTTTTCATTTTTGATGTCAATTCCTGTTATTGCTGCAGCGGGTAGTTACTTAACTTATAAGTTAATCTCTGAAGGTACAGAGTTTAATGCCACGGATATTGTTACAGGAGCCGTACTCTCATTTTTTGCAGCGTACGCCTGTATTCACTTTTTCCTAAAAGTGATTGAAAGAATGGGCATGTTGCCATTTGTCATTTATCGTCTTGCTTTAGGTGGCTTCTTGGTTATCTTCTTGTCAATGTAATCCAAGTGTCGCGGGAGGTATTTATACTCCCGCGTTGCATCATACTCAAAGGCACCGCTCATACAAAACAACATCGACATTCCCAAGAGGGTCTTGATGTAGTTTGGATTCTTTGTAGGTCAGACCGATTTTTTCCATTATTTTGATTGACCCCAAATTGTCTGGCAACGCAATGGCAGTCAGTGTGTCACAAACACGACTTTGTATGAGAGATTCACTCACTTGAAGTGCGGCTTCTGAAGCAAGTCCTTTGCCCCAGTGAGGTTGCATAAATCGCCAGCCTATCTCTAGATTGTTATCTGTTCTTTGCGCAGTAAAAAAATCCATCGGGCGCACTAATACCCAACCGATAAATTCATTGTGAGGTTTTAAAAAACAGCCCCATAATCCCCACCCCTTTTGCTGGTTAGTAAATTGACGCAGACGCGGGATAAAGAAGTTGTCAATGTCATCTAAGGTGTTTGGTTTGCCACCGTTTATATAGCGCATCACTTCTGGGTCTTGATCCAATGCAAATAGCAAATTACGGTCTGCTGGCGTCAGTAGGCGGTAGGTTAACCGCGAAGTAGCACTGATTTTCATGGTATTCAATTTATCCTTTTATTGTGAGACTTGATACAATGCCCCGTCGTTTATTATCGGAGGTTATTTTGAGCAACTCTGTACTGGCTCTTCGTGCGCAACAAATTGCTGAATCTAAAAGAGAGTTTAAAGCCCGAGGGTCTAAACTTGCCCGCTGTGAAACCTGCTTATTAGCTGAGTCACTGTGTATATGTGACGGCGTGAAACAGGCTGAATGTAGCAGCGCGGTGTGCTTGATAATGTATCACAACGAAAGTTTCAAGCCATCTAACACAGGGCGACTTATTGCTGATATTGTACCTGACAATTACGCTTTCAGGTGGGATAGAACAGAGCCTGATAAAGTATTACTTGCGTTATTGTCTAACGAGCAGTACCAACCCATTATTGTTTTCCCTGAAGAAAATGTAGAACCGCACAGAGTAATCAAAAAAGTAACCCGTGAAAGTGGGAAGACGCCTTTGTATATCTTTTTAGATGGAACATGGCGAGAAGCGAAAAAAATGTTCCGGAAAAGCCCTTACCTAGATGCACTGCCTGTCTTGTCAATTTCGCCCCAAAGCCTGTCTAATTACAAGCTTCGCGTTGCACCACACGAACATCAACTCGGCACAGCTGAGGTGGCTTGTGTCGTATTTGATGAAAATGGCGAGGCCGAAGCAGCTGCGCATTTAACACAACATTTTACCGATTTTAGAGATGCATACTTAAAGGGAAAAAGAAGTAAACTTAATGACTGAATGCCTTCAAACGAAGATAGCGCGACTCTTTCGAGCCGCGCTTGACGGAATCTTCTAAATAGCATCCTGCTATGTTGATTTGATCAACTCCTTACACATTTCCATACAACTCGCTTGGCGTTTTGGTTCTGCAAGTTCACGTGCATCCCGCACTTTTCCACTTGGGCCATCCAAGCCCCGTCCATTATTGCCTCAGCTTTTCCATAAGCCAAATTCCTTCGCTTAGATCCTTTTTTGGGCAATCCATATCCCTTCCTAAATCCCTAACATCCTAACTTCCTGTATATCAACTTCCTTACTTAAATGCTTGCTTCCTACAAACACATCATAATCCAAGTTCCATACTCCAAGTGGGGACCTAGTTCCTTATTTAGCCATTCACATCCGTTTTCCTTGCTTTGCCTCTCCCCTAGAGACAAATTAAGTATATGCTGAGTCCTTGGAATTGAACATTAAGTTGAAGTTCATAAAAAACAGACTATGTTCTATTGTGATATTAAAAATTATTAAATAACAAAGAGTTTCTAAAAAGTAGGCGATAATATCAGCGGTATCTTCATAGATATCCACTTACAGAGTGAGAGATATCGCACACAAAAATTGTCTTAATGCGACAATAATCTCTTTGGCACACCAATTAGTGGGCTGTAATTTATTCACAATCGCGTTAGAATTGCCTGAGAATAATAATTGTTTGGATTTGGAGTCCTCATGAAACGAGCTATTGCCACATTATTAACTGCTGTGACCTGCTTGCCCGCATTCGCTGCAGATGAAGTAAATATCTATTCTTTCCGCCAGCCTTTTTTAATTCAACCAATTTTGGATGACTTCACTAAGCAGACAGGTATTAAAACGAAAGTGGTGTTTGCTAAAAAAGGGTTGATTGAGCGTGTAAAAAGAGAAGGCAAACACTCTCGTGCAGATCTAGTTCTGACTTCGAATTTCAGCGCAATGATCCAGTTAGAAGATTTAGGGTTAACACAAGCAATTGACAGTAAAACGGTAGAGTCCAACATCCCGTCTGCATTTAGAGACCCAGAAGGTCAATGGGTTGCCTTGACTAAGCGGGTACGTAACGTGTACTCATCAAAGTCTCGTTTAGGTAAGCTTGACGCGTTGAGTTACGAAGAACTCGCTGATCCTAAGTTTAAAGGCAAAATATGCACGCGCTCCGGTAAACATCCCTATAATCTAGGATTAGTTGCTTCGATGATCGCGCACCACGGTGAAGCAGAAACTAAGCAATGGCTAGTTGGTGTCAAGAATAACTTAGCACGTAAGCCTCAAGGTAATGACCGTGCTCAAGTGAAAGCAGTAAAAGAAGGCTTATGTGATGTTGCGTTAGGCAATAGTTATTATTTCGGTAAGATGATGACAGATGCCAAACAAAAGTCTTGGGCAGAATCTGTATATATCAACTTCCCTAACCAACAGAACCGAGGTTCGCACTTAAATGTGTCTGGTGTAGTATTAACAAAGTATGCAAAAAATAAAGAAAATGCCTTGAAACTCATAGAGTTTATGACGGACAATAAGGCGCAAAATATGTATGCATCGACGAATATGGAGTACCCAGTTAAGCCGGGCGTCGAATTATCTAAAATGGTGGCTTCTTGGGGAGCGTTTAAGGAAGACAGCTTGCCACTGGCCGAAATTAGCAAATACCGTCCATTAGCGTTAAAGCTAATTGATGAGGTAAAATTTGACCTTTAATGCAACTAAAAAATAATCTGTCTCAATGGCAGCTAACTGCGTGGGTGATAGGCATTTGCCTGTCGACCCCGCTCGCATTTTTAATAATTGAGTCTTTGCAAGGAGAATCTGAAGTATTCTCCCACCTTTGGAATACCGTACTGTGGGACTACATTAGTAACACAGTATGGCTAATCGCAGGGGTTTTACTACTAAGTGCTTTAATAGCACTACCACTTGGTTGGTTGACTGCCTACTGTCATTTTCCTGGAAAACGCGTGTTTGAATGGGCACTCATGCTGCCGTTAGCAATGCCAACTTACATCATTGCTTATGTGTACACCGATCTTTTAGATTATGCCGGCCCTGTGCAAATCCAATTGCGAGAATGGTTTAATTGGACCAGTCCCGACGATTACTGGTTTTTTGATATTCGTACATTACCAGGTGCAATTGTGATGATAGCACTCGTATTGTATCCGTACCTTTATTTAATCTTTAAAACGGCATTGAGGGAACAGTCATTTAAATTGGTTCAAGCTAGCCAGTTGATGGGGTTATCGCCATTTCAAAGTTTTTTAAGAGTTAGTCTGCCTTTGTCGCGAGGAGCGATAGTTGCGGCGCTAGCCCTGATCAGTATGGAAACCATGGCCGACTTTGCGACCGTCCATTACTTCGCAGTAAGTACACTAACGACAGCGGTTTATGATACTTGGCTCGGGTACTACTCTTTAACGGCGGCCGCTAAAATCTCTGGCATTATGCTGCTGTTTTTATTTATTGCACTCACACTGGAAAAAATGAGCCGTAAGAATCAGGTTGTACATGAACGTCAAAGCAGCGTCAACGACACCTGCTTGTATGAACTCAGTGGCAAAGCAGGGTGGGTGGCAACGATATTTTGTAGTTTAGTACTTATTGTCGCGTTCTTTATTCCTGTGGGGATACTGTTTAGTTATGCGGTCGACTATTTTGACCAAGCATGGAATGACGAGTTTTTTACCTATGCATGGCAAAGTTTAAAAATCAGCGCTTATGTGAGTGTGATCGCAATTTTGTTCAGTATTTTAGTGGTGTTTTATCAGCGTATCGGAACACAAAAATCCAAAAGCTTGCCTGGTAAGGTCTCCAGCATGGGATATGCTTTACCGGGAACTGTATTGGCGATAGCTGTGCTCCTGCCGCTGACATTATTCGATGACTATCTGAATCGCTGGTTTAGTGGAACGGGCTTTGAGCCGGGTTTATTGCTAAGTGGCACTATTTTCGCGATGGTTTTTGCCTATGTAGTGCGTTTTTATGCAATTGCGCATGGCGCTGTGGAGGCTAGTTTTGTGAGGATCAGCCCAAGCATTGATATGGCCAGTGCCTCTTTAGGTAAAAATAATCTACAAACCCTGAGCCGAGTGCATGTTCCACTTTTAAAGCGTGGGATACTGACAGCTGGTCTATTGGTATTTATTGAATGTATGAAAGAGCTCCCCGCGGCGTTATTACTTCGCCCTTTTAACTTTGAGACTTTGGCAACACATGTTTTTCAGTTTGTCAGTGATGAACAGTTAGAGCTTGCATCAATATCTGCGTTGTTTATCGTGCTAGTTGGGTTAATACCATTGTATTTAGTAAATCGCTCTATGGAGCAACAAAAGTAATGTACAGTTTATCTATTGAATCCTTGCAATATAGTTATGATGGCCACGTCGTCATTGATAATTTAGATCTAGACGTCAAAGAAAATGAAATAGTTTGCCTGCTAGGTTCGAGTGGTTGTGGCAAAACAACAACTTTAAAAGCCATTGCTGGGCTCTTAAAACCACAAAGCGGTGCTATTCGCATTGGTTCAAAGTGCGTTAACAGCGACGGTACATTTGTGCCACCACAAAATAGAAATGTAGGTATGATGTTTCAAGATTATGCCTTGTTCCCCCATTTGACGGTCTCTCAGAATATTGCCTTTGGACTTGCCAAGCTAGGTCGTGCGGAAAAACAAGCTCGCGTTGACGAAATGCTTGAACTGGTGCGCTTAAGTGATTTTGGGAAACGCTACCCTCACGAATTATCAGGCGGCCAGCAACAGCGTGTAGCAATCGCCAGAGCATTGGCATACAAGCCCAACTTGTTGTTATTAGATGAGCCTTTTTCAAACATTGATGCGCAAGTACGTTTTCAATTAATAAGTGATATTCGCAGTATTATTAAAGACCAAAAAGTATCTGCCATTTTTGTCAGTCACTCTAAGGATGAAGCGTTTGCATTTTCTGATCGATTAGCCATTATGCATGAAGGTAAGATTGAGCAACTGGGCTGCCCGACCGAGTTGTTTCAAACGCCCAAAAGTAAAATCGTTGCCGAGTTTTTAGGGCAAGGAGTCTATTTAGACGCAAGAGCGTCTGGCAATGATAGCTTTCAGACAAACTTTGGATTGGTAAACTCGTTAACTGAGCAATCTAAACCGCAAGAGCAGGGAAAAATATTTGTTCGCCCCAGTAACATTGAGTTATTCAATGCTGATACCGGTGAGATAAAAGTCAATCAGGAGCGTTTTGTCGGTACTGAGTACCTGTATGCGGTAGAGTTACAAGGGCAGCAGCTGGAAATTGCTAAGCCGGCAGATAAACCACTGGATTTGTCTAAACCTATCTCTTTAAAAATTAAGCCTCATGCGGTAAATTTCTTTTCTTAGAGTCAATTATAAATAGGGAAAGGCGATGGCCCAGCCGCAATCTGGAGTATGTGCAGAAGCTAATTTGCACGGTTTACACTTGTTCTTCAATGTACTTGAAGGCCAAGATGAGGCTGTTAGATCTGCGCTGGCGCAAGTTGGTCGGCTTCAAGACGAGCTCAGCGATCGCTTTTCAGAGTCGATGTTAAGTAGCTTCGTCGCTGTGGGGGCACAATATTGGCCGCATATTTACCCTGAATTTATTCCCCCAGAATTAAAAAGTTTTCCGCATATCAAATCAGCAGATCATCTCATCCATAGTCAGCCGTTTGACCTGCTATATGTGATCCGCTCAGACCGAGAAGATGTAAACCATTTATTTGCCCAAAGTGTCATTCATATGCTCTCTGGAAGTGTAGAGCTAGTTGCCCATGTGCGTGGGTTCCGGTTTTTAGACGGGCGAAACTTTAATGGCTTTATTTATGGCAGTGAGACGCCTCATGGTCGTTTTAAAAGGAAAGTGGCACTGGTAGATAATCCCGACGGACTCGACCATCAAGGTAGTTATATTCATATTCAACGGGTGAAATTTGATTTGGCACGTTGGCAACAGTTAGCCGTTGCTGACCAAGAAGCCCTCATGGGCAGAACGCGATTAGATAATAAGCTAATTGAGCCTAAAGTGGCATTTAGTCATGCAAGCCGAGTAGAAATTAAAGACGCAGATGGTTTGGTGTTACTACTCGATCAAAGCATGCCCTTTGGTGATGTGTTTGAGCAGGGAAGTATTAGCTTAAGTTGTTCAGCACATGGCAATGCTTTTGAAACGGTGTTGATGAGCCGCTTTGGACTGTTGTCGGGTCAAGAGTGTTACGACCCATTATTGGATTATTCCGAGGCAGATATGGGGGCCGCTTTCTTTGCGCCATCAATACAGTTTTTACATCAGATGGCGCAGAATATGGAAAGCTAATGTCTAAACATTATCAAATAGTGTTTTGACTTTTTCGAGTGTGGCATCAATCTCTGAAACTTTAGCAGGGGCAATAAAAATGGTGTCGTCTCCAGCTATTGTACCGAGTACGCCATCTGCGCTCCCCAACGAATCTAACAGCCTAGCAATAAGTTGCGCGGCGCCAGGGCTGGTGCGAATAATGATCATCATCTCATTATGCATAATATCAATAACCAATTGCCTTAATGGGCTTTTGGCTGTCGGTACACCCATCTCCGCTGGTAGGCAGTAAACCATTTCTTGTTTTGCATTACGAGTACGAACAGCGCCAAACTTGCTTAACATGCGAGAAACTTTACTTTGGCTAATATTATCAAAGCCTTGATCTTTGAGTGCATCGACGATTTCGCCCTGAGAACCAAAGTTTTCTTCTCTTAATAAGGCTTTAAAGGCTCTAACTAAAGCTTCTTGTTTCTCTTGCGCTTGCATATACATCTCTTCTTTCTTGTTTGGTTACCCGATTTTACACAAATCGACACCGTTACCCAAATTTTCACGCCAGAGTAATTTTCATGCTGTACCGTAAAGTGAATTTGCTTAACAGTTTGCCGTTGTTTACAACTATAGTCGAAAAAATCTCGAAAATAACGCGGATAAATTTGTCTTTACTCGCGCTTTTCATTATCTTTACAGCACACAAAATTCCTACCTTCAATATATGGAGAATTATAATGAAAGTTGCTGTATTAGGTGCCGCTGGTGGTATCGGTCAAGCGTTATCACTTTTGCTTAAAAACGGTTTACCTGCGGGCTCTGAGCTAGCACTATATGATGTTGCACCTGTTGTTCCTGGTGTTGCAGTTGATCTTTCTCACATCCCAACAGCTGTTAAAGTAGCTGGCTATGGTAAAGACGACCTAGATCCTGCACTAGCTGGCGCTGATATCGTATTGATCCCAGCTGGTATGCCGCGTAAGCCTGGCATGGACCGTGCGGATCTGTTCAATGTGAACGCGAGTATCGTTAGAACTCTAGCTGAAGGTATCGTTAAAAACTGTCCTAAGGCGTTTGTTGGTGTAATCACAAACCCAGTAAACGGTACAGTTCCAATCGTACGTGAAGTATTCAAAAAAGCGGGCACTTATGACGCTGCTCGCGTTTTCGGTGTAACGACACTTGACGTTATCCGTGCTGAAACTTTCATCGCTGAACTTAAGGGCCTTGACGTTTCAGAAGTGAAAGTACCTGTTATCGGTGGTCACTCAGGTACAACGATTCTACCTCTACTTTCACAAGTTGAAGGTGTTGAGTTCACTGACGAAGAAGTTGCTTCTCTTACTAAGCGTATTCAAAATGCTGGTACAGAAGTTGTTGAAGCGAAAGCTGGTGGCGGTTCAGCGACACTTTCAATGGGCGCAGCAGCAGCACGTTTCTGCTTCTCACTAGTTAAAGGTCTTCAAGGTGAAGAAAATGTACTAGAGTACGCTTACGTTGAAGGTAACACGGGTGATGCAGAATTCTTTGCACAGCCAATCCGTCTAGGTAAAAACGGTGTTGAAGAGCTTCTACCATACGGTGAATTGAGCGCGTTTGAGCAACAAGCAAAAGACGACATGCTTGCAACACTTGAAAAAGACATCAAAGAAGGTGTTGATTTCATGGCATAATGCCTGATTGAAACCTTTGATAAAAAAGCAGCTATCAAGCTGCTTTTTTTGTTTATGTGCATTTTAAATGCAAAAAACCGGCGATATGCCGGTTTTTAAGTTCAGTTAGTCAGTCAACAATCAGTGTAAAATCCTGGCTCTAATGGTGCCTTCAACTGCACTTAGCTCTTTTAATGCAACTTCTGAATGGTCGCTGTCTACGTCAATTACAACGTAGCCAATACAATCATCAGTTTGTAAATACTGAGCGGC
Source organism: Pseudoalteromonas luteoviolacea (assembly GCF_001696455.1). Taxonomy (GTDB): domain Bacteria; phylum Pseudomonadota; class Gammaproteobacteria; order Enterobacterales; family Alteromonadaceae; genus Pseudoalteromonas; species Pseudoalteromonas luteoviolacea_C. Next base: position 267,494 of record NZ_MAUJ01000005.1, on the reverse strand, counting down.
GATATTAATGCCATGCTGAGCAAATGCTTGGTTTATTTGAGTTAATACGCCCGGTCTATTCTCATGTACATGAAGTAGGCGGCTTCGATTAGAGAGTTCTGGTAGTGAAACTTCAGGGAAGTTTACAGCCGTGACTGTTGAACCATTGTCAGAGTATTTCGTCAATTTACCCGCAACTTCAATACCGATATTTTCTTGTGCCTCTTGGGTTGAACCCCCAACGTGTGGCGTCAGTATTACGTTATCAAATTCTCTTAGCGGCGAAACAAACTCTTCATCATTAGACTTCGGTTCAACTGGGAAGACATCGATTGCAGCACCCGCTAGTTTTTCATGTTGTAACGCTTCTGCAAGCGCATCAATATCTACCACGGTACCTCGAGATGCATTTATTAAGATTGCACCTTGTTTCATAACCTCAATTTCAGCCATGCCAATTAAATTTTTAGTTTGTGGTGTTTCTGGTACATGAAGACTAATGACATCAGCACGCTGAAGCAGTTGTGTCAGGTTTTGCACTTGTTGGGCATTTCCGAGGGTGAGCTTGTCTTCAATATCGTAAAACTCAACTTTCATACCGATATTTTCAGCCATGATCCCAAGCTGAGTGCCGATATGACCGTAGCCAATAATACCGAGTGTTTTCCCTCTAGCTTCGTATGAGCCGATTGCAGACTTAAACCATTCACCTCTGTGTGCCATTGCATTGCGCTTAGGGATGCCACGAAATAACAACAAAATTTCCCCAAGAACTAGCTCTGCTACTGAGCGCGTATTTGAGAATGGTGCGTTAAATACGGCAATGCCTTTGCGCTTTGCAGCGTCCAAGTCCACCTGATTTGTGCCTATACAAAAGCAGCCAACTGCCACGAGCTTTTCGGCCGCGTTTAAAACATTTTCAGATAGGTGTGTGCGAGAGCGGATCCCGATGAAATGGACTTGGCGGATCCGCTCTATTAATTCACTTTCAGGTAGCGATGTCTTGAGATATTCGATATTGCTATACCCATTGCGCTTTAGCGTTTCAACGGCGCTTTGGTGCACGCCTTCTAACAATAAAATTCTAATTTTATCTTTTGACAAAGATACCTTACTCATGACTCATTCCTGTTACCTAGTTTGTGGACCTTGCGGAGTCCCAGTAATAACAGCGTTGGCACCACGGTGAGCAAACAGTCCGTTGGTAACAACACCTACGATTTGATTTATCTGTTCTTCTAGCGCTTTTGGATCGGCAATATTTAATCCGTGTACATCTAAAATGACGTTACCATTGTCGGTAATCACGCCTTGTCGATAAACCGGATCACCTCCTAGTTTTAGCAGCTCTCGAGCAACATAGCTGCGCGCCATTGGAATAACTTCTACTGGCAGTGGAAACGCACCCAATGTGTCTACATGTTTGCTTTCATCGACAATGCAGACAAACTTCTCAGCAACTGCAGCAACGATTTTCTCGCGAGTTAACGCTGCGCCACCGCCTTTAATCATGTGGCCTTGCGCATTTATTTCGTCGGCGCCATCTACATAGACATCCAATTGAGCAACATCATTTAATTCATATACTTCAATACCAAGCGCTTTTAGTTTTTCAGTAGAGGCTTCAGAACTCGAAACTGCACCTTTGATATCATCTTTAATACTGCCAAGAGCATCTATAAAATGATTTACAGTTGAGCCTGTGCCTACACCGACTATGGTATTTTCTTTGACATGCTCGAGTGCAGCCCAAGCTGCCGCTTTTTTCATTTCATCTTGTGTCATAACGTAATCACTTTTTTGTACTTAATTAAGTGTGGATTATACGCTTAAACACTTAAATTGCATGTCAATATCTGCTCAAAGCAAGGACTATTTTTAGTCCTTATGTGTGCTTGGCCATTGATAGAATTCTGTTGGTGTTAAAATAGCTGGTAATGGTACGTCCCATGCTTCAATTGGCAGCTCGTCCACTTTTTGGCAATCATGAGCAAGCCCGATTAGCTTTGGGGTAGACCAACTTTTTTCATAATAAGTTGCCAACGTTCTATCGTAGTAACCACCGCCCATTCCGAGTCGATTTCCCCTATCATCAAAAGCCACTAACGGCATGAGTAAGATGTCGAGCTGAGAAATTGGGCAAATTTCACTGCAATTCAATTTAGGTTCTAAGATAGCATAGCGATTCTCTTTCATGGTTGAGTTTTTCTCATATTTTTGAAAGAGTAAATGAGTGCCGCTGAAGGGGTGTATTACAGGTAGGTAAATGAGGTGGTTTTCTTTCCAAAGTTGTTGAATTAAAAGGTTTGTTCTCACCTCCCCATCATTGGGTAAATAAACGCCAATAGCGGCGTTTTTAGGGAGTTTTATATGTTGAGTAAAATTCATACTTAGATCGGATTCAGCTTGAGTTTGAAATTTTTCATCTAACCGATTTCTAAGTTTTCTAACTTCAACACGAATTTCTTTCCGAATATGAGCTTTATTTGATTTGTAACATGAATTTTTTTTCATTAGAACTGGACCATTTCTGGAAAAGCAAGGCTAAAGCCTAAAACAATCAGCAAAACAAATAAGATGGATAGCAAGGTATATAATAGCTTTTTAGACTTGGGCTTTGGCTCTGAGTCTAAATCTAACTCATCAAAAAGGTCATCACTTTGCCATTGTTCCTCTTCTTTATCATCATCCGCTTTTTGTTGCCCGTCTATTCGTTGCTCTAGATCCTCAAGCTTTTCTTCTATTCTGATCAAACTGCTAGTGATATAGTCTAACGCTTCAAATACGCGTTCGTTAGCGGCGTGATTAGCTACATTGCTTGAGCTTGTTTGAATTTCTTGGATTTTGCTTTGAAAACCATAAATGGCTAACAACTTCGCCTGTTTAAGACATTTATTCTTTTCTGAGCTGCCAAAAAGAGGTTTACCTTGGGTAAAGGCTTCTACTTTTTGCGTTGATACACCAAGCTTCATGGCGAGTCTTTCGATGGCGTTTTGGCCATCTGTATCAGCATCAAACCCAGCGAAGGTCACACGATATTGATCACCCATATTGATCCCTTACTAATTCTAATATGTTGAGTATACCCAAAAAATCATGACAAGCATTGATTAAATCTTGGAATGGTAAGTGCCTATTCTTGCTGAACATACTTGATTCAATAGAGAGTTGTTCGCCAATAATAGGGCGTTGTGGTTTGGTTTTAGGCTTAGATAACGCGAAATGATGAAGGAGATCGATACGCCGTAGTATTTAGCGACAATAACAATGCACATAATAATAAAGCCAGACTCGATGAGGCCTGGCTCTATGTGGTTGGAAAGCGGCTCAATTAGTACTTAGCTGCGCTGCCTGCTGCTGGTAAAGCATTTTTAATAAAAGCGCGTAGGTCATTGTTGGACAACCTTAGGTCTTCATAACGTAAATACATCATATGCCCAGAGCGGTACCCCTTAAAGCTCAATCTATCTTTCATCTTGCCGCTTGGATCTAGGTGCCATAAGTTGTATTTTCCGTCAAAGTAGTTTGTTGCCCCATCGTAATATCCTGACTGGACCATAACGTGTAAGTATGGGTTTTGTGCCATCGCGAGGCGCAGTTGCTCACCGACATTGTTGTTGGTTCTATCCCACGGATGAACTGGACCAAACATGTTATATTTTATGTCAGTCTTGTAATTTAGTTCATTGCGAAAGTAGTGATTAATTGCGGGTGTGAATGAGTGCAACCAAGAAGTAAGCTCTGGCCAGTAATCAGGTCTTTCGCCTGCCGCTCGCTTGTCTATACCAAGGTAGCGTGAGTCTAGTCTACCAAGTGTCAGTTCTTTATCGCGCAACAGTTCTTTCCAAAATGCAGATGTTGGAATATCTAAGTTGTTTTGTGCTACGAACTGCTCAGACAAGCCGCTATATTTGGCTACCTTCTGAGTGACTGCCTGTTTCTCAGCTACACTTATCATTGCACCTTTGGCAAGCGCTGGTAAGTACTCATCCAAAGTATACTGCTCAACCTCTTCAAGTACCTCTAGTAGATCTTTATTTTGTAATTCGCTTGGAAGCGCTTTGTGATACCACGCAGTCGCTGCGAAGTAGGGCAGTCTATTTGCGACATCTACGGGGCCTTGGCGCTTTATTCCAATATTTGTTGGCGAGACCAAAACAACCCCATTTAGATACATCCATTGGTTATTTTGAAGTTCGTGGGCCAACCCCGCGACGCGTGTCGTACCATAACTTTCACCAATTAAAAACTTAGGAGAGAGCGCGCGGCCATGTCGATTAATAAAGGTATTCAGCCACTGTGCTAAATACTTAATGTCAGCATTTACACCAAAAAATCGTTCTTGCTGCACTTCTTTATTGGGCATTTTACCTTCTTGGTTTGGTAATACTCGAGAGTACCCAGTGTTGACAGGGTTTACGAATACAATATCGGTTGTATCCAATACAGAATAGGGGTTGTCTTTCAAGCCATAGGGTTGCAGCGGATATCCTTCATCATCAATCTTAAGAACACGTGGCCCAGTGTAAGCAATATGCATCCATACTGACGCTGAGCCAGGTCCTCCGTTAAAAGAAATCAGCAAAGGTCTTTTCGCGGTATCTTTTACTTTGTCTTTTTTATAATAGGTGTAGTGAAGAGAAGCTATTGGGTTGCCTTTATCATCCCATAAAGGTTGCATCCCTGTGGAGACCGTGTAGTTTAATCTCTCCCCGTTTATGGTTGCTTTGTGTTTTGTCACAACAGTGTGATCAATGTCGAAACTTAATTTTTGGGGTTTTAGACTGTTAGCGACGCTTGTTGCACTGATGCAAAGTAGCAGCAAACCTGATAATATTTTGGGTACAGCAGTCATGAGATTCCTCAGTATTCACTTTGAGCATTTATTTAAGGCTTTTCTCAGTGCTTTTTCAAAGTTAATGAGACTAAACCGCAATATTTGTGGTTCATTACAATTTGTTCACGAATTAACGCCACTGCTTGTTTTTTTTGTCATAAAATTCGAGTATATTTCATCCTTATGTCTGTAGTATGAAAGTATTTAGCTCTGTTAAATTCTTGTTTAGCTGCTTCCCCAGTTGTAGTCATTAGAGATTTTTTCCATGCAAAGAGTATTAATTGTCGAAGATAGTAAGGTCGTTCAGCAGATCTTGCGCCATTTGGCATCACAACACTTAAACGTCGAATTGGATTTTGCTTGGTCTCTCAAGGAAAGTAAGGCGCTACTTAAAAACACTCGCTACACTTTAGCCTTGGTGGATCTCACTTTGCCAGATGCCATGGATGCTGAAGTTGTTCAGCTTACTTTGAGCCACAATGTTCCCACTGTTGTACTCACATCAAAAATTGATGAGTACAGCCGCCAACAAATGCTGGAAATGGGTGTGGTTGACTATGTTATAAAAGACAATCGAGATTCATATTTATACGCTATCAAGTTGGTTTCAAGGCTACTGCGTAATCAAGGTTGCAAAGCGCTCATTGCGGATGACTCTATGATTAGTCGAGCGGTGATGCGTCAGATGTTGGAAAAGCAGCTTTTTACTGTTTTTGAAGCGCAGGACGGTGAGCAAGCGCTTACTATGCTTAAGTCTGATCATGATATAAAGCTGTTACTGACTGATTATGCCATGCCGACGATGGATGGTTTCGAATTAGTTAAAGCGGTACGTAACTTTAGAGGGCGTGATGATTTGGCGATTGTCGGATTATCTGGTGCAGGCACGCATGGGTTGTCTGCTAAGTTTATAAAGTATGGTGCGAACGACTTTCTTATGAAACCTTTCATGAATGAGGAGTTTCATTGTCGCGTGATGCAGACAATGGAGCAACTTAACCTGATTGCTGATATAAAAGATTATGCACATAGGGACTATTTAACCGGACTTTATAACCGAAGGTACTTTTGCCAACATATGGACAAAGCTCTGAAAAATGGCCCTTTACCCAGCTGTTTAGCGTTACTAGACCTAGACTTGTTTAAAGAGATCAATGATAAATATGGTCATTTAGGCGGGGATAGTGTGCTGACTCAAGTTGCTGAACTACTTAATCAATCATTTGGGGACTGTTTAGTTTCTCGCGTGGGTGGTGAAGAGTTTGCCGTGCTATTACCTGGTGAAAGTATCGAAGAAGCGCAGGCTATTTTCGACAACTTTAGAGCTAGTTTTGCTGACAATATCTTCTTTATCGAAGGCGAAGCGTTACATTGCACTTTGAGTATTGGCATCGCAAAGTGTGAATATGCCACACTGAGTGAAGTGATGAGACATGCGGATCAAGCGCTTTATCGGGCGAAAGCACAAGGCCGAAATTGCGCTTTGGCAGCTTGCACCAATTCACATCAAATGTCGGAAAAGTGCACCACATAAGTGCACTTTTTCTTCAATTTAAAATTTTCCCCTTTCTACACTCCTGAAAAATATAGCTTTATTATTTTGGCATAAACGTTGGATTGGTCCTGTCATCATCAACAGGAATAAGACTCCTTTGGAGGCCAACAATGAAAATGATAAGCGCAATTATCAAACCATTTAAATTGGACGAAGTTAGAGAAGCACTTGGTGATCTTGGTATAGAAGGCATGACCGTGGTCGATGTAAAAGGCTTTGGTCGACAACGAGGACACACCGAGCTATACCGAGGCGCTGAGTATCAAGTTGACTTCATTCCCAAAATCAAGCTGGAAATAGCCACGCACAGCGAGAACTGTCAGCGAGTCGTGGACACGTTAGCAAAAGCTGCCAATACCGGGAAAATCGGTGATGGCAAAATATTTGTGTATGACCTAGAGCAAATCGTGCGGATCCGCACTGGCGAACTAGACGAAGAAGCGATTTAAGGGGGCCAAAGATGGACAACGCAATTATAGAATTACAATTCTCGCTCAATACTTTCTACTTTTTAATTTCTGGTGTTTTAGTGATGTGGATGGCGGCCGGCTTTGCCATGCTAGAAGCTGGATTAGTAAGGTCTAAGAACACCACTGAGATTTTGACAAAAAATATCGCTTTGTATGCGATAGCATGCACGATGTATTTGTTGATCGGTTACAACATCATGTATGTCGGCAATTCTGAGGGCGGATTTGTGCCAAGTTTTGGTGCACTTATTGGTGAGACGGCAACCGACGCGGATCATGCATTAGAGTCTGACTTCTTTTTCCAAGTTGTTTTTGTTGCAACGGCAATGTCAATCGTATCTGGTGCCGTGGCTGAGCGTATGAAGCTATGGGCCTTCTTGCTTTTCGCAGTCGTCTTGACGGGCGTCATTTATCCAATCGAAGGCTATTGGACATGGGGAGCTGGCTTTTTATCTGAACTTGGCTTTGTCGATTTTGCAGGTTCAGCCATTGTGCACGGAGCGGGCGCGCAGCGGCACTTGCGGGTGTGCTATTGCTAGGTGCTCGAAAAGGAAAGTATGGAAAACATGGGGAAATTTACCCAATTCCCGGTTCAAATTTACCGTTGGCGACACTCGGTACATTTATTCTTTGGATGGGATGGTTTGGGTTTAACGGCGGTTCTCAATTGTTCTTGGCAGATAAAGAAAATGCCGTCGCGGTGAGTCAAATTATGCTCAATACCAATGCTGCTGCAGCTGCCGGTGCCATTGCTGCATTGCTGGTGTGTAAAGTGATGTGGGGTAAAGCCGATCTGACTATGATACTCAACGGTGCACTGGCAGGTTTAGTAACAATTACTGCGGAACCTGCTTCACCAACACCGATGCTTGCATGCATTTTAGGTGCAATCGGTGGAAGCTTAGTTGTGTTTAGCATTGTTGGGTTGGATAAATTGAAAATTGATGACCCGGTTGGCGCAATTTCAGTCCATGGTGTGTGCGGGTGTCTTGGTGTTATGATGGTGCCATTCTCTAATGCTGATGCAAACTTTATGACGCAGCTAATCGGTTTGCTGACCATTTTAGGCTTCGTATTCGTGACATCATACTTGGTGTGGGCTGCGCTAAAGGCCACTATGGGTATCAGGGTAAGTGAAGAAGAAGAGCTCAGCGGAATGGACCAGCATGATTGCGGTGTAGATGCCTATCCGGAGTTTGTGACAATTCGCAATCACTAAATGAGAAAACGTCAGAAAAAGCGAGCTTTGGCTCGCTTTTTAGTTTCAGTGGCGGTTAATCTAAGTTAATCTAGCATCATTGAAACTACAGCGAAAATTGCATAGGTACATGTCAGATAAAAAACGTACTACTGGTGCCAAGTCTAAGCCTAAAAAAACAACTCGAAAATCTTCTAAATCGAAACCGTCGTCACCTTCTTTTAAACAACGCCTTAGTCTTTTTAAGTCACGGCTTTTAAGTGCACTCTGGTCTTTGTTTTGGAAAGGCGGCTTGGCTGTTTGTTGTGCAATTGCTCTGTATATTATTTACCTTGATGCCAAAGTGAGTAAACAGTTTGAAGGCAATAAGTGGCAATTACCGGTTCAAGTTTACGCACGGGCGATGACATTTCACCCTGACCAGTACCTTTCTGAAAATGAAGTCGTATGGGAACTTGAGCGGCTTAACTACTCCCGAGTGAATCGCATTAAACGCACTGGCCAATACCTTGTACAGGGCCGTACCATCACGGTTTACCGTCGTACTTTTGAGTTTTATGAAGGTGAAGAGGGAGCGACTAAGTTTACTCTCAACTTTGCAGGTAAAAAACTCGCGAGTATTGTGGATGAAGGTGGAAGAAGAGTGCCCACAGCACGGCTCGAGCCAGTACAAATTGCACGTATTGGTAACGAAACGAATCAGGATCGCGAGTTTGTGCCTTTGAACAAGTTTCCTAAGGTGCTTAAAGAAGCATTGTTGGTTGTCGAAGATCGCAATTTTTACGAACATCATGGCGTATCTTTGTGGTCTATTATGCGGGCGCTTTATAGCAATATTAGGGCTGGGCGCACCGTTCAAGGGGGCAGTACGCTGACTCAGCAATTGGCCAAAAACTTCTATCTAACCCGTGAACGTTCATTGGTGCGAAAAATTAATGAAGCCTTTATTGCATTGATCCTTGATTATCGATACAGCAAAGACGAAATCTTAGAAGCATATCTAAATGAAGTCTATCTGGGGCAGGCATATAACCAAGGTGTGCATGGTATGGGACTGGCGTCAGACTTCTACTTTGCGAAGCCTGTGGATGAGCTTGAGTTTGATCAGATTGCGCTGCTGGTGGCCATGGTGAAAGGACCATCGTATTACAACCCAAGACGGTACGCAGAACGAACGATGGAGCGTCGAGATCTGGTTTTACGGTTGATGGCCGAAAATGGCATTATCACAACGACGGAGTACCGCAGCGCACTTGATCGTCAAATTGAGATCCAACCGTTAAAGGAGAGCATGCTCCAGTCTTATCCTGGGTATTTGGAGCTTGTTAATAGGGAACTAAAAAACTTAGTGCCAAATGAAGATGTTGTGCATGCTGGGGTGCGGATATTCACCTATTTTGAGCTGCAAAAGCAAAGTGCCATGGAAGAAGCCATTACTTCTGGCTTACCGTATTTAGAGAGGCGTTTTAACACCTCGGGATTGGAGGTTGCGATGCTATCAGTAAACACAGAAAAGTCGGGTGTTTCGGCGTTAGTATCGGGCAGACAAATGCGTTTTTCGGGCTTTAACCGGGTTTTGGATACCAGACGCAGTGTCGGCTCATTAGTAAAACCAGCCATTTACTTAACTGCTTTGCAGCGAGATTATAATTTAGGCACGCTGGTTGACGATAGTCCATTGCAAGTTACCAATGCCGCGGGAAAGACATGGGCGCCGGAAAACTTTGACCATAAATTTAGAGGGCAAGTACCGCTATATCGCGCTTTCAGTGAAAGCTTAAATATTCCTGCGGTTAATTTGGGGCTTGAGCTAGGAGTCTACAACGTTGCCAATACGATGACTGAATTAGGTGTTAATGCAGATATCCCAACCTATCCTTCAATGTTGTTGGGGGCTGTTGAACTATCTAGCTTTGATATTGCACAAATGTACACGACGATTGCAGCCAATGGGCGTTATAGCGCTTTGACCAGTATCTCAGCGATTACGGACTCTACAGGTAGAATGCTCTATCAACATCGACCTGAAAAAACACAGCGATTTGACCCCTCGTCGGTTTATATGACCAAGTATGGTTTAAAGAGGGTAACAAAGAGCGGAACTGGGAAACGACTTAACAAGCATTTTCCTGCAATTCAATTAGCTGGAAAAACAGGTACAAGTAATGATTTAAGAGACAGTTGGTTTGCTGGTTTTGATCATAATACAGTGACCGTCACTTGGATTGGGCGCGATGACAATAAGCCTGCGAAGCTAACAGGAGGAAGAGGCGCACTGGAGCTTTATATTCGATATCTCAAGCCACTCAATCCACAGGCGATTGCAGACGAACGACCTGAAGGGATCCGCTGGGCTTTTGTGAACAAAGAAACAGGCAAGCAGGCCGCTCCACACTGCGGCCCAACAATTCAGCTCCCATTGAGAGCTGAATTATTTAACCCCAAACCGAGCTGTAATTAAGTTCTGAATTGACTCATGGCCGATTTTAAATGTGCGGCCATGTTGCTCAATTGGTGGGCGTCGTCTTGCGTGGCCTCTGCGGAGCCCAGTGTGTGCTCTGCTAAGGAACTGATTTCACTCGATTCGCAGAGTGCTTGCTGAGTTGCTTGAGTTTGTTGTTGAACTAACTCTCTAATAACATGGCCTTGTTGGTCAATGTCCGTCATACTTTGTTCGGCGGCGCTCAAAATGGCATTGGTTTCAGTGGCTGCGGTTACGCCGCGTTCCATCTTTTCGACACTACTAAGCATTTTTTGCTGTGTATCATTTGATGCGTTTTGCAGAGATTTGATGATGGAATGGATCTCTTCAGTTTGCTGTTGGGTCCGTTTTGCCAAGGTACGAACTTCGTCAGCAACAACAGCAAAACCGCGACCCTGCTCCCCTGCACGAGCTGCTTCTATCGCCGCATTTAACGCGAGCAAATTGGTTTGCTCGGCAATTTCACTGATCCCTAAACTCACTTTACTGATGTTTTGGCTGTCTTGGGCGAGCTTATCGAGTGCCTGTCTGCTTTCTTCAAACTCTTGCTGTAATACCGTCATATGCTGAGCGAGCTCAGTTGTGTTGATGCTACCTTGTTTGACCTGCTCAGCTGCTGTGCTGGCGAGTTCTGTCGCATGTTGGGCTGAACTTTCAACGGCATCGGCCGCATTGGCCATGTCTGATAAAGCGGAATGGATCCCTGTGATCTTTATTTGCTGCTGTTCTACATCATGACGTGTATCTTGGCTGATATGGCTGAGTTTGTCTGTTGCATTGTGTAAATCACTGGAAGTATTGTGTACGTCCCCCAATAGCTCAGTAAAGGCATCTAATACGCGATTGTACTGGGCGACAATGTCATTTAATTCATCATCGCCATGTGATTGTGCTTTAGCTCTTAAATCGCCTTGTGCCGCTCTTTGCGCTGATATCGAAAACTCAGAAATGGTGTCCACGACTGCAAAGTAAAAACCTAGCATTAAATAGATAGCGACCAACAAACTTAAAATAGATGCTGTTGCGACTACATTTCGTATCATTTGCTCTTGCTCTAGCTTATCTTGCAAGAGACTTTTTAAGGTTGGTAAGGCTGCTTCTACGAGCGTACGTGTTTTTCTTTGTACATCTTGGTGGGCACTGGTGAAAGCGGCTGCACTTAATTCGATGTCATCGGGTTCGAGTAGCTTAGTGCGAATCGCTAGCTGATAACTGTCTAATGCGCGGTTTAAGGTATCTACTTGGTCTGACAATTGCGCTTTGACTTGGCTGTTTTCTAAAGTTGCGACTTCGAGTTTGTCTAAAAGTTGCCCTTTCACAATCGGTAACGCTTTATTCAGGTTAGATAAGGCGATAAAGGAATCGGGCGTAAACCGACCTCTGGCGATGATTGCATTGGCCTGCTCTGCAATATTATTGACTTGATATACCAGTTTAGGTAGTGACTCTACCAATGAACGGTTTAGGTATGAGCGGCTTAAGTCGTTATCGATGGCAAGCTTTGATGCAATTGAAACCTGCTCTAACGGTGTATTAGACGCTTGGCTATTTACCATTAAACCGCTGCGCGCCAGCAATTGTTGATTCTCGCTTTGGCGGTTATTAATGATATTCTCAAGTAGTTGAGGGTACAGGTTTAGCCCTTGTTGTTGCTGTTTACTCACTTCAATTGAGTGCGTCAAAGTAGAGTTTAAAAAAAACAGGCTTAGTGCCAGAGGCAAAATAAGAATACCAAAGACTAAGCTGATTTTTGTTTTGTATTTTAACTGCGCCATAAACGCAATGGCGGGGCTACAAACTGATCTGAGTCCTGTCATAATTTAATTCTTTGTTATTGAGTCACGAGATAAAGACCTTGTTAATACAAAGAATAGTTCAAAGAATCAGTAATTTTTTTTAAGAGTGAAAAAAAAGCCCTATAAGGGCCTTTATTTGTATTTTTATCACCCGGTATTGCGGGGGAGACGGTTAAGCGACTAACTTAGCAAAAGCGCGATCCGCTGCTTGAATTGTCTCTTCTATATCTTGCTCGCTATGCATAGTGCTAACAAAACCCGCTTCAAAGGCCGAAGGGGCGAGGTAAACGCCTTCTTCAAGCATCAGGTGGAAGAAGCGCTTAAACCTTTCTAAGTCACACTCTGTGGCTTGCTGATAGCTATCCACACGCTCGGCGCTGGTAAAGAAGAAGCCAAACATACCACCAGCATAATTAGTCGTCAGTGGAATGCGGTGTTTGTCTGCTGCCGTTTGAAAACCAGCACAAAGTGCTTTAGATTTTGCTTCCAATGACTCATGCAGACCTGGCGCAGATAAGAGCTCAAGCGCTTTTAGCCCTGCGGCCATCGCAATTGGATTACCAGATAATGTGCCCGCTTGGTAAACCGGACCAACCGGTGCAATGAAGTCCATAATTTCTTGTTTGCCACCAAACGCGCCGACAGGCATACCACCGCCAATTACTTTACCCAAACATGTCAAATCTGGTTCGATATTGTAGTATTGTTGAGCGCCGCCAAGTGCAACCCTAAACCCTGTCATAACTTCATCAAAAATGAGCACTGCGTCGTTATCGGTACATACTGAGCGCAGGCCTTCTAAGAAGCCCTCAACAGGTGGAATGCAGTTCATATTGCCAGCAACGGGTTCAACTATTACGCAGGCGATTTGATCTTTATACTGTTCGAAAATCGCTTTAACCTCATCTAGATTGTTGAAAGACACGGTTAAAGTGTGCTTGGCAAAATCAGCAGGAATACCCGGAGAGTTAGGGACGCCCATTGTAAGTGCGCCAGATCCCGCCTTTACCAGCAGTGAGTCCGCATGTCCATGATAGCAACCTTCGAACTTGAGAATTTTATCTCTGCCTGTAAAGCCGCGGGCTAAGCGAATTGCACTCATCGTTGCTTCGGTGCCAGAACTTACCATACGCACTTTTTCTATTGAAGGTACAAGCTCTTTTACTTTTTCTGCCATGAGAATTTCAGTTTCTGTTGGCGCGCCATAGCTCAAGCCATTTTCAACGGCATCTAATACTGCTTGCTTTATCTCAGGGTGGTTATGACCAAGGATCATCGGTCCCCAAGAACCGACATAATCAATATAACGATTATTGTCGGCATCAAAAGTGAAGGGGCCTTCAGCTTTTGTAATGAATAATGGTGTGCCACCAACACCATTGAAAGCTCTAACTGGTGAGTTTACACCACCAGGAATAGAAGTTTGGGCACGCTCAAATAAATTCTGGCTAATTGTCATAATGTGTCCTTTTTGATTAACTTTGGCGCTTTCTGCTAAACCAAGGTACATTTGTCTCGTATTGTTGTACTTTATTCTCAACGCCTAAAGTTAGTGCGAAAAGCGCCATACGGATCAGTACGCCATTTTGTACCTGTCTAAAAATGGCCAAGTTATCATTAGTATTTAAATCGTTATCTAATTCGTTCGCATCACTGCGACTATCTCGTGGCAGTGGGTGCATTAAAACAGATTCAGGCTTACAGTGCGCATCATAGATAGCCTGACTGATTCTGAATCCACCACGGTACTTATTGGCTTCTTCTTGAGATGGGAATCGTTCTTCTTGAATACGAGTCTGGTATACAATATCAGCCGCTAAATTACCTTCCATTTTCGAAACCAACTCTATTTGATGACCTGAATTGGTTACTGCATCAAGCACATAATCTGGCATTTGCAGACCATCTGGTGCGACCATAGAAAATTTGATGTTTTTGTAATGGCACAGTAATTTTGAAAGGGAGTGTACTGTGCGGCCATATTTCAAGTCGCCCACTAAAGCGATGTGCATGCCATCGACACCTCGCCCAAAACGGGCAAGCTCTCGATCGATAGTCAATAAATCTAACAGAGCTTGGGTCGGGTGCTCATTAGGGCCATCACCGCCATTGAGTACAGGAACATCAGAGCCTGTCGCAAATTCTGCAACGCTTCCTGCGTCCGGGTGTCGCATTGCAACAGCATCAGCATATGCTGAGATTACCCGTGCGGTATCATATAGCGACTCACCTTTTGTCAAAGCAGAGCTTTGCATGCCAGTTGTTTCTCTTACTAGACCACCTAATAAGTTGAAAGCAGTACCAAAGCTGACACGTGTGCGGGTACTGGGTTCAAAAAATAGGTTTGCAAGCACAGCGCCTTCTAACACTTGTGTTCGCTTATGCTTTTTAGCATAAGGTTCCATGCGCTTGGCTACTTCAAAAATAAGTTCTATTGCTTCTCTATCGAGTTGATTGACAGAAAGGATGTTTTCACCTTGGAAACTTAACATGCGGCGATTCCTAATCACAGATTGACAACAGGAGGCAAGGGTGCGCTCCTAACCGAGATAACCTTGGCAACAACTAGGTTACTGGAACGACATAATAGCATAGTTCATAGCTATCTGGTGAGTATGACGGCACTGTCGCCGTCATATTTACATTAAAAAAATGGCTTTAATACCGCCAATAGAATAATTGGCAGCAATAAGAAAACGGGAAACTCATTGTAGAAGCGATAGAAGCGAGTACTACGGATATTTCTATCGTTTTTAAAGTCAGCCAGTAATTTAAAACAGTACCCGTGGTAAATGTATAAAATAATGACAAAAACCAATTTGTAATGAAGCCACATGTTGTATTTGAACCACTCTCGACCGTATTCAACAATGGTCAGAGTGCCAAAGATACCAGTTAAAATGGCAAAAGGTGTGACGAAGTAAAGTAGGCGTCTTTCCATGATCTTAAGCATCGCTTTACAGGCTTTTTCTTCGGTCATGGTGTGATAAATGAATAGTCTCGGTAAGTAAAAAATACCAGCAAACCAAGCCACCATAAAAAAGATGTGCAAGGCTTTGTAAACCAACAGTGCGCTCATAATGCCCCTTATGAATCGGTTAAAGTAAACTATTTCTCATTGTTAAAATGTGCCGCAGTTTATCCCAGCGGACAATCCCCATGATTTGAAGGCTGTCTTTTTGGTTGTAAACGTAAACGGCTCCAGATCTTTTGTCTTTCAATAATTCAAATGCTTCTGCAAGCGTCGCTTGTGTGCTGAGGCCCTGTAGAGGGACATATTTAATTGTCGCACTGTCATCTGAAACCAGTGTTAAGTCATACTCAGCCAATTGATACCCGCTCTCTTCGTCGTAGACAATGAGGGGGGTTTGGCTTTCTACGGCTGACAAGGTGTCTTTAATTTGTTGTTTGTCATTGGAATATAAAAGTTTAAAGTTTTCTTCCATTTCTTCGACAATGCCCACTTTTTGTAGTGCTTCTTTTGCTGGGGAAACTTGATAGGGGAGACCTTGAAAATCCAGCTGTTGTAAAAATATCGAACGGTTGCCAAATACTTGTAGTGCGGTCACATACGCAGTTGAAATAATTAACATGGCTGGCACAACAATTTGAGGGTTTGATGTCAGCTCCATCACAGCCGTGAGTGCAGCTAAAGGCGCATGCAGAGTTGCGGCGAGCAATCCGGCCATGCCAAGGACACCATATGTTCCGGCGACAGCCGTGTCGGGGGAAATAAATTGAGCAAAAAATGCCATTAATGTGCCTAAAATGACCCCTAGACCAATGACAGGGCCAATCAAACCGCCTGGAATACCGAGACCGATAGCAAACAGGGTTGCCAGTAATTTAGCAATAAAAATGGTTGTTAACAGTTGAAGGTTATCCGGCGTTTCCACTGCCAGTTTAATTGCGCTCATGCCAGAGCCCATTGCTTCTGGTACCAGGTATCCGATCAGGCCTGCAATAAGTCCCGCAAGCAAAAGGCGAGGGAACATGCTGATTGGTTTAAATGTTTTAATAATGAGCATGAGGTTTTGGTTGAAAGCAAACGCAACGGCTCCAAGTGCGAAACCACATATTATTAAATAGGGATAGTGCCAAAAGCTAAGCATCTCAATTTGGATTAACGACAGCTCTGAAACATTACCAAACACAAATTGCGTGGCCAGTGCACCGGTGACGGCGGCAAGCATAATTGGTACGAAAATATGGATCTTATACTCACGTAACACGACCTCCATCACAAAAATGACCGCTGCGAGAGGCGTATTAAATGAAGCAGCTATACCAGCTGCGACTCCACAACCAGCTAAAGTTCGGGCTGAGTTATGTGGCAGGTGCAGACGTTCAGTAAGCACGCTTGCCCCGGTTGCACCCATATGTACAGACGGACCTTCACGGCCAACGGAAAAGCCACAAATTAGCGCAATACCACCACCAAAAAACTGGTTGACTGAGTTCCAAATGGGCATATGGCCATAATGATGTTTGATACGGTTGATCACAAAAGGAATGCCTAGGCGGTAATGTTTAAAGCCTGTAAGACTGGCGAATAAAGCGATTACTAAGGCTGCACCCACAGGCAACAACAGCCTCTGATGCTGTGCCAATGTGGTGAAATCATCGTGGCTGTCTAAAAAGGTTGATTGCACCAGTTCAATCATTAGGCGAAACAGAATGATCAATATTGCAGCAATGAGGCCAGCACATACGCCAAGCACGCACAATTGTGCTGAAGTCTTAGGTTTTGCTAGACGGCGTCTGACTTGATCTAGAGTCATATTTTGTCGCTGAATTTGAACATGTACTTGTATTTTATCAAAAGTTCAACGCTAAGTCCCTGACATAAATCTAGCTTTTTAACTAAAAATGCTGGTTTCTGCAGTTTACATATGACCACCCAATGAAATAAAGGCACAAAGGGAGATACTTGATTAAAATAGTCGGGTATTAGATAATTCCGCTAATTAATGTACAAGGGTCGAATGCACATGTCAGAAGAGTTACCGATTAAATTTAGCGATGCGGCTGCTGCTCGCGTAAAAGAGCTGATATCTGAAGAGGAAAATCCAGACTTAAAGCTTCGCGTTTATGTAACTGGTGGAGGATGCTCAGGCTTCCAGTATGGATTCACTTTTGATGAAAAAGTAAACCCAGGCGATTTAGAAATTGAAAAAAATGGTGTGGTCATGGTCGTTGACCCTATGAGTATTCAATATTTAGTTGACGGTATTGTTGACTACACGGAAGGACTAGAGGGAGCACGCTTCTTCGTTAACAACCCTAACGCGACAACGACATGTGGTTGTGGCGCGAGTTTCAGCGTGTAGAAAGACCTCACTATAAAGTAAAAAAAAGCCATGCGATTGCATGGCTTTTTTATGCAGGGTTGGTGACATGTATCATCAATACGAAAAAGCCCAACACAAATGCGGAAAATGCCAGAATATAAATAAACCCTCGCTTACCTTGCTTTAGCGGGACACCATTTACCTTCAAAAAGTAATACCAGCCAAAACAAAGAATCAGTGGTAATAAAAATAAGATCCGAATCATTTTTTCACCCTAATTTTTTAATTAAATTTAAGGTTAGCTCTAAACAACTAATTTTTAAAGAAAAATAAATTATTTCAAATACTGGTACAAGATATAAAATTTTTGTTAAAGTGTACTCTGTACCCTACATGAAAAAAATGAATATAATTTTTCAAAATTTTATTAGGTTTTAGCGCTAAGATGGTCTATACCTAATTGGGTACACAGGAACAAGGCCTGTTGGCAAAACAGGAAATACGCAAGATCTGTAGGGTCTGTAGCGAGTATTTTTTCTAATATACGATGTGCAGCTGAGTGAGACGGGCAAATTTCACGAAGCTGTTTAAGATAAATCATCAAGTAGGAGATGTTTATTTATGATGGGTAAAACGGTTTCTTCAGAAGAAAACGGAAAGTTAACAAAATGGTTGAAATCAAAGCGTCATGAGAAAGGCCACACAATGCGTAGCCTTGCTCAAGTTTTAGGGACGCCGCATTCATTTATCGGTAAAATAGAGAACCAAGAACGTCGTTTAGATGTCATCGAGTTCTTGCGTTATTGTGAGGCATTGGAAGTAGACCCGTACGAAGGCCTTTCACTAATTAATAAAGAAGAGCTATAAATCCAACTTAAGTGGATTGAAAAGCAAGGTGCAAGGAGATGCACCTTAACTTTGTTTATGATAGCTTGCCTCAATTTGATAAAGCTTGTGTCTTATGAAATAGAGGAACAACAGCGAAGGCAGTACCATTAGTGCGGTAATCACAAAGAAAACAGCCCAGTCACCATCCAGCCAGTCATCAATGACTACACCACTGTAACTCGATAACAAAGTTCGACTCAAACTACCAAGAGACGCGAGCAAGGCATAGTGGGTTGCACTAAATGTCCTATCACATAGCATTGAAATAAATGCAACCAGAGCAACAAGTGACCAAGCTTGAGTAAACCCATCGATAACGATTGCCAATGCATAAAGGTGCTCTTTTGGACCTGCAATTGCAATCCAAGAAAACATTAAGTTGGATGCAGCCATAGCAACGCCACTGATGAATAAGCCTTTCACAATGCCGTATTTGTGATTAAAGATACTGCCTAAAAATGCGAAGATGATGGTAATTAAACCGGTCCCGAGCTTTGAGTACTGGGCTATTTGCGTATTGCTAAAGCCAATCTCTTTATAAAAAACAATAGACATTCGCGCTAAAAACGCTTCACCGATTTTAAATAAGAATATGAAAGTGAGTAATGCTAACGCGGTGCTGACGCCGTTATTTTTGAAAAAACTCACAAACGGTGCAACGATGGTGACACCGAGCCAAGCCAAAATTTTATTCGCCCTTGAGTGGCCATGCGTTGCTAGCTTATCTTCATAGGCTTTTTGAATTTCGGCTTGCGCTGTATCACGGTGTGATTCTGGTTCTTTTGCGAGTAATGTCACAACGACCAATAAGCTCATAATACCTGAGAGTATCAGATACACATCTGGCCACTCGATATTAGGCAAGTCAGCAGCAAAAAATGGAATAGCGCCGAGCAATGCATACCCAGTCCACCACCCAGACGTGGCCATCGCCGCAGCTGCGGTTGATTTTTCGCTTTCTGCTTGAGGTAAAATGTCGATACGATAACCATCGATTGCAATATCATGCGTGGCGGCAAAAAGGGCTATCAGAAAACATAACAAAGCAGCATGAAACAAATTATTTTGTAAATCGACGAAAGCCAAATTTACAGCACACAAAGTAACGACAATTTGACCAAGGAATATCCAACTGCGTCGCTGTCCGAGTCGCGCGCCAATGAGTGGTAATTTAAGTCTATCAACAAGTGGAGACCACAAAAAGTTAATGGTGTAAGCACCGAAGACAATTCCAAATAGTCCAATTAGGCTTCTGCTTAGGCCTTCATCTTTTAGCCACGCAGACATCACTGAACCAATCAGTACCCAAGGAAAGCCTTGGCTCATACCAAAAGCAAATACAGTCAATAGGCGTTTGTCTTTGTAATAACTTAGGTATTTAAAAATGCTTGTTGTGGTCGCCATCGTCTTGATTAAAACTCTTCTGCTGGCAAAATATCGATGCTGTGTATGATCACAGCCGTTTTGGGGATAAAGCTGTAACCGAGCTTTTTATTGTAACCAGTTTCAACTTGCATGATTTTATCGAGTGTTTCATACCCATCAGTCACATTACCAAATACTGCAAAACCCCAGCCTCGACCTGGATTCAAATGGTCATTATCATCCATATTAAAAAAGAACTGCCTCGTGCCCGAATGTGGTTTGTTGTCTTGATAAGCCATGGCAACAGAGTACATGTCGTTTTTCATGCCATTACCACTTTCATTAAAAATTGGCTTTCTTTCAAACATGCCATCATAGTCTTTGTCATATCCTCCGCCTTGAATAACAAAATCTTTCTCATTGGCTTCGTCGCGCTCGACACGATGAAAAACAGATCCTTTGTAGTCGTCGTTAATAACGTAGGTCAGAAAGTTGTTGACTGTGATTGGGGCGCGTGAGCGATCGAGTTCCACAGTAATTTTGCCCAAAGAGGTGTGGATCTGTACTTTTGGAAATAGATTGTCTTTTTGTACAAAACGGCCTTCTTTATTACCCGCAAAGGCAAGGGCGCTTGCGAGTATGGTAAATATGAGTATGGCGCAGCGGATCATCTGTGTTCCTTATATCTTATTGTGAGATGAATTGAATGAGCTCTTGGTCTTTTATCATATGCGTTACTAGCTGTTGGGCAAGTACATTTAATTGGCCTTCTACTTTTGCCTGATCATGCTTTAATGAGCCAGTCAATTTTCTGTTACCAGTAAAAGATTTTACAAATGTACTTTTGTCTTTGGTGACTGTAACCACAAACTCAGCTTGCGCATTGCTTTCATGTTTCGTGTAAGTTTCTGATACAATTGCTAAAAACTGCTTTACTTGAACCGTAATTTTTACATCTGCACTATTAACAATGTCTGCGCCATTTGCCTTAAAAGCACCATTGATTAACTTTGAGATGGTGACGGGTAAATTTGCATCGGGTAGATACACGGCTGGTTCTTTATCGAGTACTTTAACAGTAAACTTGGAGGTTCTGAGGTCTTCTACTTTGATAGACACGGGTTGATTAATCGTCGTGACTTGTCCAGCAGAGTAACTCGGATTAAGGATCACTGATTTTGGTGAGCTGGCACACCCTGACAAAAGAGATACGAGGCCTACGGCAGCCAGTGATTTAATGAGATTGGCCATAGATTAGCTCCTTTTAATTACACTTAACACGGTAAATTTTTTATTATTGCCAAGTACCTTACAGTTCCCAAACAGACGCTGCAACTTGTCTTGGTAGTCTAAATGACGATTGCCGATAATTCTTAACTCCCCACCATTTCGCAAGGTGTATTTAGCTTGTAAAAACATCTGCCATGCAATGTGATCGGTGATGGCTTGTGCCTGATGAAATGGAGGATTGCAAAGCACTAAATCAGCACTATTGGGCTCAAAATCAGTGAGACAGTCATTGTGCACAAAGTGGCAGTCAGCTACACGTGTTGGCAAATTGTGGCTCACATTTTGTTTTGCTGTAGCTACTGCCATTGCAGATTCATCGACAAAAGTGACCTTGCTATTTGGCATTCGATTTAAAGTTTGCAGCCCAATCACACCATTTCCGCAGCCTAGATCAATGATATTCATCGACTTTTTACCTGCAGGAAGATAGTTCAAGAAAAATCGAGCGCCAATATCAAGGGAATCTCGTGAAAAAACATTGGCATGGTTAAAGAGCGTGAAGTCTGTACTTTCAAGCGGCCAAGATACTGGGAACTTACTGTCTACTGGCTTGGCAGTTGTTTTGGAAAAAATTAAACGGGATTTTTTCACCGCAAGGCTGGTCTTTGGCTCGGATAAAAAATGATTGAACGATTTTAGTGTTGAGGTGTGTATTTCTTTTGCTTTACCAGCAGCGATAACAGGAATATCTGCAGGTAAGTGACTGAGCAAAGAGAGTTGATATTGCAAAAATCCCGCATTTTTTGGAATCTTTATAAGAACCAAGTCAATGTCTGTTGGCAAAGTTTCCAAACTGTCTAAAAAGGTGACGTGTTCAGTTGGTAACTGGTTTTCAGATAAGTTGTGCTGACAAGCTGCCTTGCTTACAAAAGAGTCATTGATAAAGAAGAGCGTGGGGAGGGTCTGTTCTTTGCGAAAGACAACACTTGAAGCACAGCACAGAGCACCAAAGCTATCGTTGAGTATTAAGATTTTTTGTGCAGTTGGATGCTCAGATACGATATGATCAAGGAGGTATTCGTCTGCGGCATCCCATGCTTGTAGACTGCGATTTTTTTGTTCAAGAGGAAATCGATGTAATATGAACGGGTGGTTTGCAAGTACCGCTTCGGTTGTCATAGTTCTATATTTTTCACTAAATTGTAGGTGCATAATAACATGTCAAAGCTGAACAAAGAATGTTTGCCCGAAGGCTTTCAGTATTTTCCTCACGGTATTTCATTTGATAAAAGCTTAGCGTTATATGACTACTTGTGTGGGCACTTGCCTTGGCAGCAGCCAGAGATACGTGTTTACGGGAAATTGCATCGCATTCCTCGCTTACAATGTTTTATTGCAGATCAAAATGCCAATTACGGCTATTCAGGAAAGCAGTTAGATAGTTGCGAATGGTTGCCTGTATTGAGTTCTATCAGAACACGTTTGCAGCAGCAGTATGGTCAAGCATTTAACGCGTTATTGCTTAATTGGTATCGTGATGGGCAGGATACCATGGGTTGGCACAGTGATGATGAGCGAGAGCTGGGTAATGAACCAATGATAGTATCCGTATCTTTGGGGGCCTCTAGGTTATTTAAAATTCGTGACAAGGTGACACGCGAGACATATTCAATACTGTTAGAAACGGGCAGCTTCTTGATGATGTCTGGGCGCAGTCAGCATGACTTTGAACACAGTTTACCCAAGCAAGCCAAAGTATCTCAAGGGCGGATAAACCTGACCTTTAGAACGGTTGGTTAATTTAGTCTATCCGCGTATAGTATAAAGCAATTTCTAGGACCAATCTGAAAAGGGCACTTTATAGATGTCAATGCAGCAACAAATCCATGCAAAGCTTGCAGACGCCATTGCGTGTACACACCTCGATGTAATTAATGAAAGTCATATGCACAGTCGTGGCAGCGATTCACACTTCAAAGTTGTTGTCGTAAGCGAAGAGTTTTCTGGATTAAGGCTTTTGCCACGACATAGACGTATTAATGAGGTCTTAAAATCAGAGTTGGCTAATGATATTCATGCACTAGCGATTCATGCATATACCCCTGAGGAGTTTGACGAGTCAGAGCACCAAGTGCCTGCGTCTCCGAACTGCTTAGGTGGTTCAAAGTTTGATAAATAGCTGATCAGACCTGTATTTAGACGATCAGACATTACACTATAGGCATTTTTTGGCACCCTCTTTGACAAGTTTCATGACTTTATGTGGTAGAGATGTGCCTAAATCAATTGAAACATATTCAAAATTTAGTAGGAAAAAAAATGGTAATTAAGCCGAAGATCCGTGGTTTTATCTGTACCAATGCTCACCCAGCAGGCTGTGCAGCGCATGTTGAAGAGCAAATTGCATATGTAAAGCAGCAAGGTGAATTAAAAAATGGACCAAAGAATGTACTGGTTATCGGTGCTTCTACTGGTTATGGTTTAGCCTCACGCATCACTGCAGCATTCGGTTCTGGCGCAAAAACACTGGGTATTTTCTTTGAAAAAGAAGGGACAGAAAAGAAAACTGCTTCAGCAGGCTGGTACAATACTGCGGCTTTCCAAAATGCTGCTGACAAAGCTGGATTATGGTCTAAGAACATCAATGGCGACGCGTTCTCAAATGAACTGAAAGAGAAAGCAGTTGAGACCATCAAAGCAGAGATGGGCAAAGTTGACTTAGTTATCTACAGCTTAGCATCTCCACGTCGCACAGATCCAAAGACGGGTGAAACACACAGCTCTGTGCTTAAGCCGATTGGCGAGCCGATTACAACGAAAAACTTAAACACTTCAAAGCGTGTTATTGACGAAGTAAGCGTTGAAGCTGCAAATGAAGACGAAATCGCCAACACTGTAAAAGTGATGGGCGGTGAAGACTGGGAGCTTTGGTTAGACGCTTTAAAAGAAGCGGATGTATTAGCTGACAACTTCAAAACAACGGCATACACCTATATTGGTAAAGAATTGACATGGCCAATTTACGGTTACGCAACAATAGGTAAAGCGAAAGAAGACCTAGACCGTGCAGCTGAAGCGATTAAAGCATCAACTGCTGCTTTAAATGGCGAAGCTTATGTTTCTTCTTTGAATGCGGTTGTGACACAAGCGAGTTCTGCGATTCCAATTATGCCTCTATACATCTCTGCACTATTTAAAGTGACTAAAGAAGATGGCACTTATGAAGGAACAATCGAGCAGATCCACGGCCTGTTCAATGAAAACCTGTTTGGTGAGACGCCTCGTTTTGACGACGGCGGTCACTTGTTCCAAAACTATAAAGAATTGGAAGACGGTGTTCAGGCACGTATTCAGCAAATTTGGGACACAGTAGATACTGATACGATTGATTCGCTCACTGATTACGAAGGTTATCATAACGAATTCTTAAAATTATTTGGTTTTGGCGTAGATGGCGTCGACTATGAAGCCGATGTAAATACTGTTGTTGAAATCAATGGTTTAGTATAATTTTTATACTTTGGGCGAAGCATTCTTGCTTCGCCTTTCAATTTTTCTTTCCCTGATCCAATCACTTCACTTTCTCAATCAATACCACTTTGGTCTATATTGATTTAATCGCAATTAGCTGAACTGAGCTAAAACCATTGTTAAGTCGTATTAATTTGATAATTGTACTCGCATAGTCAGGGCGATTAATGTTAAAATTGCGGAAATATGTGAGGACTATATATCACGGCGCTTATTTTTGGTTGATTTGGCTTTTGTCAAGTCATAGACATGATGAGCGAGTTCTTTGATACCAAAAACTAGATGAGATGGCTGCCGTGGTAAGTAAAGATTTTTCAATTTCTTTCCGTTAATGTAATGCAAGTGCGTATGATCAACATAAAAAAAGGTCTGGACTTACCCATAGAGGGCGCACCACAGCAAGCTATTCATGATGGCGCTGCCATCAAACGTGTAGCTGTGCTTGGTGAAGAGTTTATTGGTATGCGTCCAACCATGCATGTTCGCGTGGATGACCAAGTCAAAAAAGGCCAAGTTCTTTTTGAAGACAAAAAGAACCCAGGTGTCAAGTTTACTGCGCCAGCCTCTGGTGTAGTTAAAGAAATCAACCGTGGTGCTAAGCGTGTGCTTCAGTCAGTAGTGATTGAGGTACAAGGCAATGAGCAAATCACTTTCGACAAGTTCTCGGCTGCTGATTTAAGCAACCTAGATCGTGAGAAAGTGAAAGAAGTGCTTATTGAATCTGGTCAGTGGCCAGCGCTTCGTGCACGTCCATTTAGCCGTGTAGCAGTGCCTGGTGCAGCTCCGAGCTCAATTTTCGTGACAGCCATCGATACTAACCCATTAGCAGCAGATCCAGCCGTGATCATTGCGGATAACGTGGAAGCGTTTGAAGCCGGTCTAGCTGTTGTGTCTCGTTTAACTGATGGTAAAGTTTTCGTATGTAAGCAGTCAGGTAGTAAAGTACCTAGCTCGTCATTGTCACAAGTTGAAGTTCATGAGTTCGCTGGCGTTCACCCAGCAGGCTTAGTGGGCACTCACATCCACAACTTAGATGCAGTTGGTGCAGACAAGCAGGTTTGGCACTTAGGTTACCAGGACGTTATCGCGTTTGGTAAGCTGTTCCTAACCGGCGAGATCTACACAGACCGAGTTGTTTCTTTAGCAGGTCCTCGCGTAAAGAATCCTCGTTTAGTTAAGACTCAAATTGGTGCGTCGCTAACAGATTTAGTATCAGGTGAAGTTGAAGACGGTGATAACCGAGTCATTTCTGGCTCTGTGTTAGCTGGTAAAACAGCAACCGGCCCTCACGCTTTCCTTGGTCGTTATCACGTACAGGTTTCAGTGCTTCTTGAAGGTCGTGAGAAAGAGTTATTTGGCTGGATTGCGCCAGGTAGCAACAAATTCTCAGTAACACGTACATTCATTTCACACTTAGCTCCTAGCCGTTTGTTCAAAATGACAACGTCTACTGGTGGTTCTAAGCGTGCAATGGTGCCAATCGGCAACTACGAGCGTGTTATGCCTTTAGACATCCTACCAACGCTATTACTTCGTGATCTTATCGCAGGCGATTTAGACAGTGCTATCTCTTTGGGTGCACTTGAGCTTGATGAAGAAGATTTAGCATTGTGTACCTTCGTATGTCCGGGCAAGTATGATTATGGTTTAATCCTGCGTGATTGCCTGACTACTATTGAGAAGGAAGGTTAAAAATGGCCTTAAAGAAATTTTTAGAAGACATTGAACCTCACTTTGAACCAGGTGGAAAACACGAGAAGTGGTATGCGCTTTATGAAGCAATCGCGACGGTTTTCTATACGCCTGGTTATGTAAACAAAGGCGGCACGCACGTGCGTGACAACATCGACCTAAAACGTATCATGATTTTGGTATGGATGGCGACGTTTCCGGCTATGTTCTTTGGTATGTTCAATATCGGTCACCAAGCTGCAATCGCAATTGGTAACGGTTTTGACATCGCAAACACTTGGCAGGCGGGTATTTTCCAAGCGCTAGGTGGTGAGCTCACAGCGACTTCCGGCTGGGCTGCGAAAATGTTTTACGGTGCGTGTTTCTTCCTACCTATTTACGGAACTGTGTTTATCGTAGGTGGTTTTTGGGAAGTTCTATTCGCATCAGTGCGTAAGCACGAAGTAAACGAAGGTTTCTTCGTAACTTCAGTATTATTTGCATTGATCCTGCCTGCAACAATCCCATTATGGCAAGTTGCACTAGGTATCACATTTGGTGTTGTAGTCGCTAAAGAAGTATTCGGTGGTACTGGCCGTAACTTCCTTAACCCTGCACTAGCTGGCCGTGCGTTCCTTTTCTTCGCATACCCAGGTGATATCTCAGGTGACACAGTATGGACAGCAGTAGATTCATTCTCTGGTGCGACATACTTAGGTCAAGCAGCGATTGGTTCACTAGATTACAACAACATGCAATTGTGGTGGGATGCTTTCTACGGCTTCATCCAAGGTTCAGTGGGTGAAACGTCGACGCTTGCACTTGCAATTGGCGGCTTGTTCTTGATGTATGTTCGCATCGCGTCATGGCGCATCGTACTAGGTACATTCCTAGGTATGGTTGTAATGGCTACACTGTTGAACATGATCGGTTCTGACACAAACGCGACATTTGCTATGCCTTGGCATTGGCACTTAGTACTGGGTGGTTTTGCATTTGGTATGTTCTTTATGGCGACAGACCCTGTTTCAGCGTCTTTCACTGATAAAGGTAAATGGGCATACGGTGCACTAATTGGTGTTATGGTTGTACTTATCCGTGTTGTTAACCCTGCATACCCAGAAGGTATGATGTTAGCAATTCTATTCGCTAACCTATTCGCACCGCTATTCGACCACTTTGTAGTGCAGTCTAATGTGAAGAGGAGATTGGCACGTGTCTAGTAACAATGAAACTATCGGCAAAACGTTAGGCGTTGTTGTTGGTCTATGTTTAGTGTGTGCAATCGTCGTATCTTTTGCGGCAGTACAGTTACGCCCACTACAGCAAGCTAACAAAATTGAAGACGTTCAACGTAACATCCTAGCTGCGGCTGGTATTAAAGACGTTGAAAACGTTGCACAAAAGTACAATGAAGTCATTGACGCACGCGTTGTTGACTTCAAGTCAGGTGACTTTGTTGAAACAGATCCTAACTCGTTCGACTTCACGATGACTAAGTTCGACGCTGAGCGCAGCTTTGCACTTCCGAAAGAAGATGACTTAGCTGGCGTACTTCGTATGACGCATGAATCTCCAGTATACCTAGCTAAGAACAGCAATGGTCAGGTTGAATCGGTTATTCTGCCTATCCAAGGTTACGGCCTATGGGGCATCATGTACGGTTTCATCGCACTAGACCTTGATACGAAAACGATTAAAGCAATCAATTTCTATCAGCACAACGAAACTGCGGGTCTTGGTGGCGAAATCCAGAACCCTAAGTGGACAGCTACTTGGGAAGGCAAGCAACTACCTGTAGATATCGTAAAAGGCACAGCTGGTAGCGATGTAAACAAAGTAGATGGAATATCTGGTGCGACACTAACGTCAAACGGTGTTGAGAACACATTCAAGTTCTGGACAGGCGATAAAGCGTTTGGTCCATTCCTAGCGAAAGTACGTGAAGGGGCATTGAACTAATGGCTAATGCAAAAGAAATGAAGGAAGTCTTGTTAGGACCAGTCTTCGCAAACAACCCGATTGCTCTGCAAGTTCTGGGTATTTGTTCTGCGCTAGCGGTTACTTCAAGCCTTAAAAATGCACTTATCATGTCACTTGCTTTGACTGTGGTAACTGCGTTCTCAAGTTTATTTATCTCGTTGATCCGTAACCACATTCCGTCAAGTGTACGTATCATCGTTCAAATGACAATTATTGCATCATTGGTAATCGTTGTTGACCAGACACTTCAAGCATTCGTATATGCAACGGCTAAAGAACTAACGGTATTCGTTGGTCTAATCATTACAAACTGTATCGTAATGGGTCGTGCAGAAGCTTATGCAATGAAGTCACCACCGCTTATGTCTTTCTTAGACGGCATTGGTAACGGTCTTGGTTACTCAGTAGTTCTACTTACAATTGGTTTTGTACGTGAGCTATTCGGTGCAGGTGCACTATTTGGTGTTGAAATCCTTCCGCTTGTTTCTGACGGTGGTTGGTACCAGCCAATGGGTCTATTAATTATGCCATTCAGTTCATTCTTCTTAGTTGGTTTCTTCATTTGGGTACTTCGTACTTATAAGAAAGACCAAGTAGAAGCGAAGGCATAAGGGGAGAAAGATGGAACATTATCTTAGCTTATTTGTAAAAGCGGTTTTCATCGAAAACTTAGCGCTATCTTTCTTCTTAGGTATGTGTACATTCCTTGCGGTATCTAAGAAAGTAACAACCTCGTTCGGTCTTGGTGTTGCAGTAATCTTTGTACTAGGTGTAGCTGTGCCGGTAAACAACATTGTTTATCACGCGGTACTGGCACCGGGTGCACTTGAATGGCTTGGTTTCCCAGAGGCTGACTTAAGCTTCTTGAAATTCTTGACTTTCATCGGTGTAATCGCAGCACTTGTACAGATCCTAGAAATGACATTGGACAAGTTTTTCCCTGCGCTATATAACGCGCTTGGTATTTTCTTGCCACTTATCACAGTAAACTGTGCGATTTTCGGTGCGGTAGCATTCATGGTTGAGCGTAACTATAACCTTGGTGAGTCAGTTGTATTTGGCATCGGCTCAGGTGTGGGTTGGGCGCTTGCAATCGTATTGCTAGCAGGTCTTCGTGAGAAGATGAAGTATGCTGATATCCCAGATGGTCTTCGTGGTTTAGGTATTACCTTCATCACTGTAGGTCTAATGGGCTTTGGCTTCTTGTCATTCTCTGGTATTTCACTTTAATTAGCGAGGAAACTATACGATGGAAACTATTGTATTAGGTGTAAGTATGTTCATCGCTATCGTTGTGATCTTGGTGCTAGTCATCATCGCAGCGAAATCGAAGCTTGTACCAAGCGGTGACATCACAATCGGCATCAATGGCGATGCAGACAAAGCAATTACATCAGCACCAGGTGGTAAGCTACTAGGCTCACTAGCTGATGCCGGTATCTTCATTTCATCAGCATGTGGTGGTGGTGGTTCTTGTGGCCAGTGTCGCGTACATGTTCATTCTGGTGGTGGTGATATCCTTCCAACTGAGCTTGACCACATCACTAAAGGTGAAGCACGTGAAGGTTGTCGTTTAGCATGTCAGGTTGCGGTTAAGACTGACATGGAAATCGAAGTAGAAGATTCTATCTTCGGCGTGAAGAAGTGGGAATGTACAGTTATCTCTAACGATAACAAAGCGACATTCATCAAAGAGCTTAAGCTTGGTATCCCTGAAGGTGAGGTTGTACCTTTCCGTGCAGGTGGTTATATCCAAATTGAAGCACCAGCTCACCACGTTAAGTACGCAGACTTTGATATTCCTGACGAATATCGTGGTGATTGGGAGCGTTTTGGCTTCTTCAATCTTGAGTCTAAAGTTGACGACGAGACGATCCGTGCATACTCAATGGCTAACTACCCAGAAGAGTTCGGTATCATCATGTTGAACGTGCGTATTGCGACTCCGCCGCCAAATAACTTGAGCCTACCATGTGGTAAGATGTCTTCTTACATCTGGTCACTTAAAGAAGGTGATAAGGTAACTATCTCTGGTCCATTCGGTGAATTCTTCGCGAAAGAAACTGATGCAGAAATGGTATTCGTAGGTGGTGGTGCAGGTATGGCACCAATGCGTTCACACATCTTTGACCAACTTAAGCGTCTTAACTCAGACCGTAAGATGTCTTTCTGGTACGGTGCACGTTCTAAGCGTGAGATGTTCTACGTAGAAGACTTCGACGGCCTAGCTGCTGATAACGATAACTTTGAGTGGCACGTAGCACTTTCTGATCCTCAACCAGAGGACAACTGGGAAGGTTACACAGGCTTCATCCACAACGTATTACTAGAGAACTATCTGAAGGACCACGAAGCGCCTGAAGATTGTGAGTTCTACATGTGTGGTCCACCAATGATGAACGCAGCTGTTATCAACATGTTGAAAGATCTTGGTGTTGAAGACGAAAACATCCTACTTGATGACTTCGGTGGTTAATTAGGTACTAAATATGATGTTTAATCGTATTTAAAAAGTTTAAACCCCTAGGGCGTTCCCTAGGGGTTTTTTTATATGGTGTAAGGACTAAAAAATAGATGCAAAAACTTGGTTATTTCTTCTCTGTTATTTTTTTAGTGTTGTTCTTATCTGCGTGTGGTGAGCAAAAAGCGCAACAAAGTCCCGTTGAAATAAACGGCAGGACAATGGGGACTACCTATAATATCAAGGTCTTCCCTGGCCCTGTTAGCCTAGAAGCTGAACGTTTTAAAAGTGAAGTAGACGAAGCACTTATTACTGTTAACCAGTCTATGTCGACGTATATTCCTGATTCAGAGATTAATCAATTTAATCGGCTTGCCGCTAATACCGTGATGCCGATAAGCGAAGACTTCAGAAAGGTAACAGCTGAGTCTATCCGTTTGGGGCAATCAACGAAGACCCTTGATGTGACCATGGGGCCTTTAATTGATTTATGGGGGTTTGGCCCTGACAAGCGTCCTACAAAGCGCCCCTCACAAAATGAGATAGAGGCAATGCAAGACAACATAGGCGTAGATAAATTGAGCCTTACAAGCGAAGGTCTGTCTAAGTCTCTTAGTCATTTAGAATTATCTTTTTCAGCTACGGCGAAAGGCTATGGTATTGACAAAGTAGCTGAGCTGATTGAGCGTAAAGGCATTGAAAACTACATGGTAGAAATTGGTGGAGAGTTGCGCATCTCAGGTAGTAAGCCGGACGCAACACCCTGGCGTATTGCCATCGAAAAGCCGGATGCACCAGTTGGCCAGCGTCAAATTCATAGAATTATAGAGCCGGGTAAAAACAGTGTTGCGACCTCGGGTGATTACCGCATTTTCTATGAGATGGATGGAGAGGTATTCACACATCTAATCGATCCTGCAACAGGCAAACCAGTAAAGCATGACTTGGTGTCGGTTACTGTACTGCACCCATCGGCCATGACCGCGGATGGTTTAGCGACAGCGCTTACGGTCATGGGGACTGAACGTGCTAAGGCTTACGCCGAGCAGCACAAGCTAGCAGTTTATCTGATCAGTAAAACGCAGGATGGTCTTAAGACGTATTCGAGCTCAGCATTTGCCCCTTACTTAAATAAAGACTAAAGGAAGCAAATATCATTGCTTTTTGTGAGGTAAATTCATTCAACTTTGTCGGGATTAGATATATAATATTGTGAATATACCGTCAGTTGCTTGGGATAAACCTAAGTTGGTTCGTTAATTAAGGGGCTTAGCCTATGTCACTTTTTATTCTTACTTTTGGATTACTTGTTTTGATTGCAGCAGCAATGGCTGTGGGCGTAATAGTACAGAAAAAATCAATGGCAAGTAGTTGCGGGGGTTTGGGCTCTATGGGCATCGATAAAATATGTGACTGTGACGACCCATGCGATAAGCGTAAAAAACGCTTAGCGAAAGAGCAGTCATGGCGAGAAAACCAAATTTTATAATTTGGGTCGAATAAAAACGCAGGTCAGCCTGCGTTTTTTTGTGCGTATTATTAATGCTAAAAACCATTTTCCTTGTCAGACACACTGAGACCGTCAAAACCAATCATTTGATCGGTGCCTCCGATGTGCCACTTCCTCTTGCAAGCCTTGAACGGCTGCAAAATCAGCTAGATGAATGTACTAATATACAAAAAGTCATTTCTTCTCCCCGTCAAAGGTGTAGCCAAGCAGCACGTATATTTAGCGAAGCCCACCAAGTGCCATTAGCAATTGAGCCAAAAATTCAAGAAATGGACTTTGGTGATTGGGACGGACATTGTTATGAATGGTTATGGCAGAATACCGCCAATCCGAGTATTGGTGATTTTTGGCAAGATCCTTGGTCTCATACACCGCCAAATGGTGAGCCTATGACGAGTTTTGAGAAGAGAGTAGAGTCGTGGTGGCAAGAGATTGTTTCCTCTCCCAATGATGATGATATCTTAGTGGTTACACATGGCGGGGTGATAAAGGCGTTGCTTGCAATCGTGTTGGCGTTACCACAGAAAAGTGCAACTCATTTAAATTGTTTTGAAGTCGGCTATGGCTGTATCGTGCGCCTTTCAGTTTATTTCGATAATAACGGAGCAGCGTGGCCCAAAGTTGTTTTTTAGCCATCTAGACTTCATAATACACATAATCATTTCAGTGCTGCTTGGGAATGAGGTGAAAATCCTCAGCTGTCCCCGCAACTGTATTCGTCGTGCTTCTTTATCAAGTGCGTGAAGAGCCAGATACCAAGGCTGAAATAAGAACTTAAGCGGGCGCACTTAAGTGATATCACAACGTCTTTTTTATGGCAACTAATGCCTATTGTGATCTGTGCTGCCCGAATCAAGAGGATGTATGGTAGCGGCACAAGTATCAATAAATAACCTCGACTTGGTTATTAACAACAAACATATTTTATCTGATATTTCCTTTAACGTAGCCCCTGGTCAGTTTATCGGTTTGATTGGTCCTAATGGTGCTGGAAAATCATCACTATTGCGATGCTTGTATCGTTTTCAAACACCGGTATCGGGTACTGTTTTAATAGATCAAACAGATATCAATCAGTTTGATAGGCAGACGTATGCAAGAAAAGTTGCTGCGGTACTGCAAGAGATCCCTAGCCAATTTAATTTAGCCGTTTTCGATGTTGTCGCAATGGGACTTACCCCCCATAAGCGGCTGTTTTCAAGCATCTCGTTGAGAGATCGTCAAACGATTCAAGAAGCACTACACAAGGTTGGGCTAACCCACAAGCAAAAGCAGTCGTATGAGTC
This sequence comes from Pseudoalteromonas luteoviolacea, assembly GCF_001696455.1. Classification (GTDB taxonomy): domain Bacteria; phylum Pseudomonadota; class Gammaproteobacteria; order Enterobacterales; family Alteromonadaceae; genus Pseudoalteromonas; species Pseudoalteromonas luteoviolacea_C. The sequence continues at coordinate 233,961 of NZ_MAUJ01000005.1, read as the reverse complement.
CTTATCGGGGGGAGAAAAACAACGGGTTATGATAGCCAGAGCAGTTGTCCAACGCCCGAGTTTATTATTGATGGATGAGCCGACGAGTCATTTGGATGTAAAGTATCAAATAGAAATAATGGCACTGGCTAAGTCACTCGGTATTACAGTTATTGCATCGTTTCATGATTTGAATCTGGCATCGGCACTATGTGACGCCATTTTAGTGTTGGATAAAGGGCGATTGGTTGCAACTGGTGCCCCAAAAAACGTAATGACTACCGAGATGCTAGCGAATGTGTTTGGCGTAAAGGCAGAAGTTACATTGCATTCGCCGAGCCAGATGCCACATATTCGCTATCAATATCAACTTGATGAGTCCGAATTGATCCTTCAAAAATCTGGGAGGCAGGGGTGAGAGTAGTTGCCAGTAGTCTCTTAGTTTTAGCCTGCCTTTTCAGCTTTATTAGTGCATTGAGTATAGGCGCCATTCAAGTCGACTTTTACGATGTATGGCTGGCGTTGTGGTCATACGATAATACTCAATTGGCACAAAAAATTATCATTGAACTAAGGTTGCCCCGTACAGTTTTGGCCTTTTTGGCCGGTGCAGGCCTTGCGACTGCTGGCTTAATTTTGCAGACGGTCACGCGCAACCCTTTGGCCGATCCCTACTTATTTGGTATTTCCTCAGGAGCATCTTTTGGGGTGGTACTTCTGCTCACTCTCTTCGGGATTCAAAATGGTTTAGCCATGTCGGGTGCCGCATTGCTTGGCAGTGTATGTGCAATGAGCCTCTTGCTACTGATTGCGTACCATAAAGGGACTGCACAGATTGAAAATATGTTGCTTGCAGGGGTCGCACTGTCGTTTTTGTTCAACGCTTTTACTAGCCTGCTACTGTACTGGAGTGATCCACAAGCGATTGCTGCGATTATTTTCTGGAGTTTAGGTAGTTTTAGCCGAGCGGACTGGGCATGGATGTGGCTGCCTTCATTTGTCGTAGCGCTGGGTCTATTGACGGTGATCTGTTTTAGGCGTCACCTAAACGCGCTTCTTCTTGGCGATGAAAGTGCGGTGACGCTGGGCGTCAACGTGCATCGTTTACGCTTGGGTATGCTGCTAGTGAGCTCTTTATTGACCGCGGTGTTAGTGGCTGCGTGCGGTGGGGTTGGTTTTGTTGGCCTGATGATCCCACATATTGTGCGTTTTTTCATCTCTCAAGCAAGGGTATTAGGTATGGTGGTTACCGCGTTAAGCGGTGGCCTGTTGATGCTCTGGGTGGATGTGCTTGCTCGGAGTTTGATTGACAATCAAGAGTTGCCAATTGGTGTGATAACCGCGGCCATTGGGAGTGTATTTTTCCTTTCATTACTGATGTTTAAAAAGCGTTCAGCGAGTATTTAATTGAGTATGAAAATGACTAAACCTTTAGATTTAAGGCACAGTTCAAGTGTGCAACAAAAGCTAGATATGAAGACTAAGCCGCTGGGCTCTTTGGGTAAACTGGAGTCCTTAGCTAAGCAGCTTGTTTTAATTTTGTCGCAAGGCATGTCAGATGATGCAATGCGCACCACCAAATTCTCAATTAATAATCCAAGTATTAGTGTATTTGCAGGTGATCATGGTATTGCAAGTGAAGGGGTGTCGATCGCCCCAAGCGAAGTCACAGGACAAATGGTTGCAAACTTTGCTCAAGGGGGGGCTGCAATATGTGTATTAGCTCGACAGCTCGGGTGGCAGTTCAATGTGGTAGATTGTGGAATACTTACCCCGCAAAAAAATAGCGCAGTCATTGACTGCCGACTTGGAAATTCGACAGCTGCGTTTCATCTTCAACCCGCAATGACAAATACACAGTTAGAACAAGGTTTGGTAAATGCTACGGCCCTTGTAGAAGCGCAACTAAATCAGGGGTGTAATTTATTTGCTTTCGGAGAAATGGGCATCGGTAATACCACATCTGCCGCAGCGATATTCTCGGCTTTGTCTGGTATCGCAGCTGAATTTACCGTAGGCGCTGGAACAGGGGTCAGTGGTGAGGTGGTTCAGAAAAAGCGGCAGTTAATTGAGCAGGCATTGCTTGTGCACCAATTGTCTTCAGAGCAGCCATTGGCTATTTTGCGATGCCTTGGCGGGTTTGAAATCGTCCATATTGTTGGAGCTATGTTGGCGGTTGCTAGTGCACAAAAAGTGATTGTTGTGGACGGGTTTATTGCAAGTGCTGCGGCAATGCTCGCCGTTGCTATCGAGCCAAACAGTAAAGACTATATGGTATTTGCACATTGCTCGAGTGAACAAGGACATCAAAAAATGCTCGACTACTTGGCTGTTGAGCCTTTGTTAAATTTAGGAATGCGGTTAGGAGAGGGAAGTGGTGCGGCGCTAGCGCTACCCATTATTCAGAGCGCGCTCGCCATTTATAATGACATGGCGAGTTTTGAAGACGCCGGCGTAACTCAGGTTGTTAAATAACATGTCTCAGTTGATGTTGTTGAAGCTTGCCGTGATTTTTTTGACTCGGATACCAATCAAATTAAACGGTGACGTTAATGAGGATGATATAAACCTATCTAGCAGATACTTCGCAGCAGTTGGATTCTGCATCGGTCTATGTTTGGCGTCAGCGCTTTGGCTATTATCTTTGTGTCTACCCATGGGGGTGGCCATTCTCTTTACTATAGGCTTGGGGTTAATTATCACGGGTGCATTTCATGAAGATGGCTTTGCCGATGTTTGGGATGGCTTTGGCGGCGGTTGGAGCCAGCAGCAAAAGCTAGACATCATGAAAGACAGTAGAATTGGCACCTATGGTGGTACAGCACTGATAATTTTAATGCTGAGTAAATACCAATTGTTGTTGGCTTTAAGTGTGGATATGTCCGTTTTACTATTCAGCATTGTACTAGCACATGCGCTGAGCAGAATGGCGGCAACCAGCATAATAGGCAAGTTGCCATATGTACAATTGGATGCGCAAAGCAAAGTAAAACCAGTTGCAAAAAGTTTAACTCCGACGAGCAGGGTTGTCCTTTACGCTACTGGATTTGCGGTGGCATCGATGGGGTTTTATTTAGCTGATTTTTCCATTTGGCATTTGATCGGTTTGGGTGTTTGTTTGTGGCTTACACGGTGGGTGTGTCAACAATGGTTTTCTCACCAGCTCGGTGGTTATACAGGAGATTGTTTGGGGGCCGCACAGCAGATCTGCGAAATCGCAATTTTGACATTTTGTGTAGTGAGTTTGTTATGACAAAGCGCGTTGAATTAATCATCGGCGGCGCGCGTTCTGGTAAAAGTTCGTTAGCAGAGTGTCGGGCCGAACGTTGGCTATCAGAAGGTCACGTGGAAGAACTGATCTATATTGCGACTGCGCAAAGTAAAGATAATGAAATGGCGGTTCGCATTGCGCATCATAAAGCCACGAGATCACCTGTGTGGCAAGTTCAAGAACTCCCTTGGGAGATTGCTGACATCATTGCGCAGATTACACCTAAGCAATGTGTGCTCATAGACTGCCTCACGCTATGGTTAACATATGGGTTGTGTGAAGTCAGTGAACGTGAATTTAATAACAACAAATTTAAATTACTGAAAGCATTAAAAACAACTCAAGGCAGTGTGATATTGGTTAGTAATGAAGTGGGTCATGGCATTGTGCCTATGGGTGAGTTAAGCAGGCGTTTTGTAGATGAATCTGGCTGGCTAAACCAAGATATTGCAACAATTGCGGATCGTGTCGACTTTGTAATGGCAGGCTTGCCGCTTAATTTGAAAAGCGAAATAAAATGAAAACAATGATGGTGCAGGGCACTACTTCAGATGCGGGCAAAAGCACGCTTGTGGCTGGGCTATGCCGTGTCGCAGCGCGTAAAGGTATTAAAGTTGCGCCATTTAAACCGCAGAATATGGCACTCAACAGTGCAGTAACACCATGCGGGGGGGAAATAGGTCGCGCTCAGGCTCTGCAAGCTGTGGCTGCGAACGTTCCCTTAAGTGTGGATTTCAATCCCATTCTATTAAAGCCCAATACAGATACTGGTGCTCAAGTAATCGTGCATGGTAAGGCGCTGAGTAACATGGAAGCCGGGAAATACCACGATTATAAAGCAGTTGCGATGGACGCGGTTATTGAATCTCATGAGCGCTTAGCAGCGCAATTTGAGTATTGTATTGTTGAAGGTGCGGGCAGCCCTGCTGAAATAAACCTAAGAGCAAACGACATTGCGAATATGGGGTTTGCTTGCAAGGTATCTTGCCCTGTGATCATTATTGCTGATATTGATAAAGGGGGGGTATTTGCACATTTAGTTGGTACACTCGCGCTGCTTAGTGAAGAAGAACAGGCTTTGGTAAAGGGGTTTGTTATTAATCGTTTTCGTGGAGATATTGGCTTATTGCAGTCGGGTTTAGATTGGTTAGAAGACTATACCGGTAAACCAGTCTTTGGCGTTCTGCCCTATTTACATGACCTGACACTCGATGCGGAAGATGCGGTTACCATCACTAACCGTACGGAAAATGCCTGTCTGAGGGTCGCTGTTTTATTGCTGCCACACATTAGTAATCACACCGATTTCGACAGCTTACGGCTCAACCCTAAAGTTGATCTTAAATACGTTAGGCATGGCGAAAAGATTGGGGGAGTTGATCTGATAATCATACCAGGTAGCAAGAATGTAATTAACGACTTGCGCTTTTTGCGATCTGAGGGATGGGATAAAGAAATTGTCCGCCACCTAAGGTATCAGGGTAAGGTTTTGGGTATTTGTGGTGGGTTTCAAATGTTAGGACAAACGATTTTTGATCCACTTCATGTTGAGTCGACAACAGCACAGGTGACTGCGTTAAACTTAGCTTCTTTTACCACAGAACTTAGCGACACTAAGCAGCTTACAAATGTGTTCGGGACGTGTTTATTAAACAATGAGCAGATTGGGATACGTGGCTACGAGATACACTGTGGTATCAGTACTGGGCCCGCATTGGATAAACCTTTTCTTGAATTTTCCAAACACCCACTGGGTACGAATTATGATGGGTTTATTTCGGATGATAATTTGTTGGCGGGCACATACTTACATGGGCTATTTGATGATCCAAATACATGTTCTGCTATTTTAAGTTGGGCGAGTCACGGTAAGTTTACTGACGAAGGTTTTGATTTAGACGCACATAGAGAAGCGCAGCTCGATAAGCTAGCAGATATTTGTGAACAACACCTAGATATAGAAAAGATTTTTGCACTCGACGTATAGGAGCTAAGCATGACAGAAAAAAATCAAGAAAAACACAAAGCAAGACAGCAAAAAGTAAAGGAACAAGTGGATCAAAAAGTCGCTGAAGCGAATATAGAACAAGGGATCCTACAGGTAATCACTGGCAATGGGAAAGGCAAATCTACTTCTGGTTTTGGCACCGTTGCTCGCTGTGTTGGTCACGGCATGCAGGCAGCGGTGGTGCAATTTATTAAAGGGAATTGGGCATGCGGCGAGCGCAACTTGCTCGAAAAAGCCGGAGTCCCTTTTGCGGTCATGAAAACAGGATTCACTTGGGAGACGCAAAACCGAGAAACCGACACTCAGGCAGCGCAAGCAACTTGGCAACAGGCAAAGGCGTGGTTAAAAGATGAAAGCCTTGATTTAGTGCTGCTAGATGAATTGACGTATATGGTCAGTTACGATTATTTAGATTTAGATGAAGTGCTTGAAGCGCTTCAAAACAGGCCTAAAATGCAATCTGTGATCATTACAGGGCGAGGCGCGCATCGAAGCTTGACAGAGCTTGCAGATACGGTGAGTGAAGTTAGAAATGTCAAGCATGCATTTGAAGCAGGAATTAAAGCGCAGAAAGGGTTTGACTTCTAATGCTGATAAAAAGGATCTTAGCGAGCGTATTGCTTTTGGTGAGTTCATTGGTGAATGCACAGCCGCAGCAACTACCAAAACGGATCATTGCTTTAGCGCCTCATATTGTCGAGAATTTATATGCCATAGGTGCGGGGGAGCGGATTGTTGGCACGGTTGAGCATGCCGACTACCCAGAAGCCGCAAAGAAAATACCAAGGATAGGGGGCTTTCATGGGATCCAGCTTGAAAAGGTACTTGCACTGCGTCCAGATCTTGTGGTTGTATGGAAAAATGGCAATAAAGAAGCGGATATAGAGAAACTAAAAGCGTTAGGCATTCCGGTCGCGTACAGTACATCCAAAGATATTCATCAAGTACCAAAGGAGTTGATGAAGTTGGGTGAGTTAACGGGTCGAGAAGTACAAGCGAAATTACAAGCAGAAAAGTTCTTAAGTGAATACCAGCAACTAGTCGATACTTATCAACGTAAAGAAGCTCTGGATGTTTTCTATCAGCTTTGGCCTTCCCCTTTGATGACGATCAATGGTAAAACTTGGATACATCAAACCCTCACTATTTGTGGCGTAAGAAATGTTTTTGCGGACGCAACCACTGAATACCCGCAGATAAGTCTAGAAAATGTCATTGCTAAACATCCTCAGGCTATTGTCATACCCAATGAAAGAGCGGAAAAACAACCGCCAAAAGTTGATTGGCAACTATGGCAAGAAATACCTGCTGTGAAGCATCAGCAATATATTGAGGTTGACGCTGACCTATTACACCGCTTTAGCACAAGAATGCTGATTGGAGTAAGGGATATGTGTGATAAACTCCACGCTTCAAGAACTTATTATGGAAAACGGCAATGACAACATGGCGAGATCTTTTAGGAGCTGAAAAGCAACAAATATACTTTCAAGATACGATGAATTATGTCGCACAGCGCCGCACCCAAGGTGTGACGGTTTATCCTCCTGAAGACAAGGTCTTTGAAGCATTCAAAGCCACTGAACTAGATCAGGTTAAAGTCGTGATTTTAGGCCAAGATCCATATCATGGACCCAATCAAGCCCATGGGTTGTGCTTTTCTGTTTTGCCGGGTATAAAGCCGCCTCCTTCCCTAGCGAATATGTATAAAGAGCTAGCACAAGATATTCCAGGGTTCGAAATTCCCAATCACGGCTACCTTTTGCCTTGGGCGGAGCAGGGGGTGTTGTTGCTAAATACAGTTTTGACCGTTGAGCAAGGTCAAGCACACTCTCACAAGCATTTAGGTTGGGAGCACTTTACTGACGTAGTGATAGATAAAATCAATACACATTGTGAAGGCATTGTCTTTTTACTTTGGGGCTCGCATGCTCAAAAGAAAGGTAAAGCAATAGACAGTAAACGACACCATGTGTTGCGTGCACCTCACCCATCACCACTTTCTGCACATCGTGGCTTTTTTGGTTGTAAGCATTTTTCACAAGCCAATGACCTACTGCAATCAATGGGAAAACGCCCGATTAATTGGCAAGTCTAAATAGGATATTACTGAAATGGTATGGCATATACCAAATCAGTAATGCATTGCAGATAAACAAAAAGGCTCTAAAAGAGCCTTTTTGTTATATAAAATCGAGTTCGTCTAGGTCGACACTGTCTGCAAATATATCCAGTTCTTCTAGTTCCTTTCGAAGGCGCTGTCTGTCTTTGAGCGCTTCAATTTCACGCCATTTTCTTTTTTTCCCCTTCGAAGAGGCTCTTTTCTTTGGTTCAGGACTTTCTACTATTTCAATCATATCGTCTAGGCTATCCATGAATATCTCCTATTGATGTACTAACCTCAAAACATGTGCTTTAGCATTACCCCAACTTGCATGAAAAACACACTTCGAGTAATGCTGGTATATCACAGACAGTAGAAAAATAAAACACTAATATGTATTTAAAGTGAAAACAAAGTGACACTTTGATGACAGTGTGGGAGAGTTTTGTAGATTGAATGATGTGACTACTCGCGCCTAAAATAGTGCATTAAAGTAGCAGGAATAAGTCAAATTAAAGATATACTTTATTGATTTATATATGTTTCTGTTAAAGGGATGAAAGCGAAGGCGTGGTGGATGGCTACACCGAATCATATCTAAAATGCACCGCAGGCAAGTCGATAAATATACTTTGTAAATGAATATGAAAAAGTTGGATGAAATTTGATTAATGTGGTGAACGTAACACAGAGCCTAAGTGAAATCACTGTCGGCTCTGTGTGGGTCAAAGTTGTTAAAGAGACTTAACTTCTGACTCTAGAATTTCTTGAGCGTGTGCAAATGCGCGAATACCTTCAGCCAGCTTTTCTGTTGCCATCGCATCTTGGTTATGTAACCAACGGAATTCACTTTCAGTTAAAGGTGCTGGTTTCTGAGCAACTTCGTAGTTGTTTTCTAAAAGGTAATCCTCACTCGCTGGTAATTCGCCAAGCTCTTCAAGCAATGCTGGGCTAATCGTTAGCTTGTCACATCCTGTCAGTGCGACAATTTCACCGGTATTACGGAAGCTTGCGCCCATAACAACGGTTTTGTAACCATGTTGCTTGTAGAAATCGTAGATTGTACGAACTGATTGTACGCCAGGATCGTCCAGTGGATCAGTCGGCTTATCTACACCATGTGCGACGTGCCAATCTAAGATACGGCCAACAAATGGTGAAATTAAGAATACATTTGCATCAGCACATGCACGTGCTTGAGCCTGACTGAAAAGCAGTGTTAGGTTACATTTTACACCTTGCTTCTCTAATTCTTCAGCCGCTTTGATGCCTTCCCAAGTTGAGGCGATTTTGATTAAGATTTTATCTTTGCTTACGCCTTGTTCTGCATACAATGCAAGCAATTGCTGTGCTTTAGCAATCGTCGCCTGTGTATCGAAAGACAAACGTGCATCAACCTCAGTTGAAATATAACCAGGTACGATGTTGGCAATTTCTTTACCAATTAATACCGAGAAGTAATCACATGCTAGTTCAACTTGCTTGTGCTCGTCTTGCTCTTGTGATTTAGCGTAATCTAAAGCCTGTTTTAGAAACGGCTGATAGGCAGGCGTTTGAGCTGCTTTTAATAAAAGTGACGGGTTAGTCGTTGCGTCTTCCGGTTGATGTTTACGGATCGCTTCGATGTCGCCAGTATCGGCGACAATCGATGAATGCTGTTTTAGCCTATCTAATGCTGAAGTCATGCTGTCCTCATTCCTAATTTTGCAGCTATAAATAAATTACACACCCTATGTTGCAATACCGTGATCAGCTTTTATAGGTCAAATGTCCGCTTGCAACGAGACAAGCAGAGATGTCCTAGCCAATTTTGGTCATTGTTATAGTAAGGCGTGTTATGTTTTCCACAGTAGTGATGTTGTCTGTTACCTTGCGGCTTAACGGAACACTATGAGCAGAAGGTTTTACGCTTGCGATTCACTGTGGATAGTGTTGAAATTGACATTAATAAATATCTAAGTCAATAGGCTATCAATGATCACGGTTATTTCACCAGCAAAAAATCTCGATTACGACTCTAGTGCACCAACAGAGCGTCACACCTTCCCTGAGTTATTGACGCATTCCGAAGCATTAATTTCAGTCTGTCGTGATTTAAGTCCACAAGAAATCGGCAGTTTAATGAAAATCAGCGATAAGTTAGCTGGGTTAAATGCAGCCAGATTTGCACAGTGGTCTCAACCTTTTACAGCAGACAATGCCAAGCAAGCTGTTTTTGCTTTTAATGGGGATGTGTATGCGGGATTGGAAGCTGAAACCTTATCAGAAGAAACTATTGATTATACTCAGCAACACCTACGCATATTATCGGGATTATATGGTGTGCTTAAGCCACTCGACCTTATGCAAGCCTATCGTCTAGAAATGGGCACCAAACTGGCCAATTCTCGTGGTAAGAATTTATATGAGTTTTGGGGCAGTGTGATTGCAGAAAAGCTGAATGAAGCATTGGCCGAAAGTGGCGCAAGTGCATTAATTAATCTCGCGTCGAATGAATATTTTAAAGCGGTAGATAAAAAGGCATTGAAAGCAGATATCATTACGCCGGTATTTAAAGATTGTAAAAATGGCCAGTACAAAGTGATCAGCTTTTACGCGAAAAAAGCGCGTGGCATGATGGCGCGTTACATTATGGAAAATAAAGTACAGGACCTAGAATCACTTAAAGCCTTTGATGTTGCTGGCTATTACTTTAGCGAAGAAGCAACAATTAAAGCCAATGAACCGGTATTTTTAAGAGAAGAACAGTCGTGAAAATACGCATACTAGCGCTATTATTGCTGCTACAAGGCTGTAGCCATTTTTCGTATGTGTCGCCCAAAGGAACGCTTTCTTGCCAACAGACACAGCAAAATTGCACCGGTATGTGTAGAGAAGATCACCCTCAAGGAGATCCACTTATCAGGCAGTGCTTAATGCGCTGCCACGATGAATTGACTATGTGTACTGTGAAGCCAAAGCATAATACGTATTGAGTTTATTACCCTTTCTAAAAAGCAGGGACAGTTAAATTGAATAAAAACGTTTTTTTGTTGTCCTGCTGTCAGGGCTTAATGACAACGGGCAATATTCTGCTGGTGACCATCAGCGCACTGGTGGGCCAAATGCTCAGCCCCTCAGCCACCTTGACTACTTTGCCAATCGCAATGCAGATGCTTGGGTTGTTATTGACAACGGTACCAGCTTCACTCGTTATGGCAAAAACTGGTCGAAAGCTTGGGTTTAGTATTGGTAATGTCATAGGTACGCTTGGCGCGGTTATTGGGTTTATTTCCCTATCTCAAAGTCATTTTTACTTATTTTGTGTCGCGACGTTTTTGATTGGTGTTGGTATCGGCTTTGCGACGCTATATCGCTTTGCTGCAATTGAAGCCAGTGACAAACCTGCGCGAGCGATTTCGATGATAATGGCAAGTGGCGTCATCGCCGCGATTTTAGGGCCAAATCTAGCAGTTTGGGTGAATCACCACTTTCCCGCACTTAACTATGCCAACTCATTTTTAGCATTAACTTGTGTATATTTGATTGCTTTATGCCTACTGCAAATGGTGGCATTTAACGAAGTTACTGAAAAGCAAAGCTGTTTGGCTCCGCGGCCAATAAAAGAAATCATTTCACAGCCACAATTTGTCATTGCCGCGCTTATCGGCATGATCAGTTATTCGGTGATGAATCTGTTGATGACTGCAACCCCGTTAGCAATGCATCGTCATGGATTTGATTTAGCAGAGTCAGCTCTGGTGATTGAATGGCATGTACTTGGCATGTTTTTACCGTCGTTTTTTACGGGGAAATTAGTGGAACGCTACAGTGCCGTAAATATGACAGTGGCAGGTTGTTTGTTTATGTTGGCATGTGCCGTCATAAATTTACTTGGTGTGACTCACTGGCACTTTATGACGGCACTGTTTTTGCTGGGTGTTGGGTGGAACTTTATGTTTATCAGTGCGACGGCCTTGGTGAGCCAAACTTATGAACCCCATGAGCGAGCAAAAACACAGGCAGCAAACGAGTTTTTTGTATTTAGTATGGTTGTGGTGTCGTCATTATTTGCTGGTTGGTTAGAGAGCGAGATTGGGTGGCAACCGCTTAACATATGGTCAGTGCCAATTGTGTGCGTTGCTCTGGGCGCCTCTTTGTGGTTTAAAAGCTACTCACCCCCTGCGCTAAGCGTAAGTAAGATTTAACGACATCATCCCGAAAAGATAAATCTTGATCTTTTTGCTCATTTCGGTATCGCTGGCAAAACTCAACGGGATCCAGCGAGTGCTGCTCCAGTAGTGGGTTATTGAGATTGGCGTAATGTGCGTACCATTGTTGTTTTATGGCACTTGGTGTACTTGATAGTTTTGTTAAGATCCGCTCACTCAAGGTAAATTGTGAACATCTTGCTAGTGCTATCATGTCATCGTTTGCAGCACCGAGCCAACAAGCGCCTTTTTCATTGACACACAATAATGGTAAAAAAGGGGCAATTGCGGGGTAAACGTCATTTTTATAGATAGACACCTGCCAGTATTTTCTAGCGATAAGACAAAATTGTTCAAAGCTAGTAATCGCGCTAAACCCACTTTGCTGGAGCTTTAATATTTCAACTCTAGGTTTATTTGGGTTTACAGTGTCGTTAGCTGCATCTATATACCAGTCGTCAATTAAAATGGCATTTTGGAAATATTCATCTCTTAAAGAGCCCCAAACTGGTTTTAACGTATGCCCTAATCTTATTTTTCTTTCTAATACTTGTAATGGTTTAGGTATTATCGGTATAGCGAGACGCTCTAGTAATAACTCTAATATTGCATTGCGGATTTCTTTGCAGCGACCAAGTGGGTAGGGTTTTTCTGCAAAGCTGGGATACTTTGCAATGAGGTGAGGATCAACAAGTAAGCGCAGCTCTGCTAAATATTTTTCCAACATTACTTTCTGATACTCTTCCACAAGCTTGCCCTTCGTATATTTACTAACTTTAACTATATTAAATATGGTTGTTAATTGTATGTTGATCCATATGGCTTTTTTTTGATATCTTAATGTTTTTATAAATTAGTCAGGATATGTATAAATTGTTTAAAATATTGCTGTTTTCAATAGCTCTACTAGCTTCTACTGTTACATACGCAAAGCAAATTGATACATTAATTACTCATGTTGGGTGTCATGTTGATAATAGTATTTGCTATATCTATATTCCAAAGATAAATAATACATCAACAATTCCCAGTTCAAATAATTGTCCAAATAAGGGGTTGGACTCAATACGTTGGGACTCAACAAAGATAAAGAATGCGGATGCTATTCTTTCTATATTTTTAGCTGCTCAAGCTACGAAAAAGAAAGTATCAATTTGGATCCCTGATGACAGTTCTACATGTGTTTCAGGCTTCCCAACTTTATCTTATGCCCATATCCGGAATTAATTTATACATTACATTGACTACATAATAGTTGTTACATAAAAAAGCCCCTACCGGGGCTTTTAATTATTTTTTCTTTTTGGTTTTTGTCTTTGCTGCTTTCTTCTTTGCCTTGATTTTTGCCGCGTCCTTTTTCTTTTTCGGCGGCTTTGCTTCCTTGTGCTTTGGCGCGAGCCCTTCAAGCGTTCTACGTTTTAGCTTTTGATCCGTATAGCGTTCAACCTTACCTAAAATTTCAACATCGTGGGCTTCGACTAATGAAATAGCCGTTCCTTTTTTCCCTGCACGGCCTGTTCGACCAATACGGTGCACATAAATGTCGGCAGTTCGTGGCATATCGAAATTGATGACATGGGTGATATCTGGCACGTCAATACCTCGAGCGGCGACGTCAGTAGCAACAAGGATATTTGTACGACCACTATGGAAGCTTGCCATGGCAGCCATGCGCTTATCTTGTGGCATTTCACCACGTAGCCAAGTCGTTTTTATTTCATTGGCATACAGCTCACCGATTAATTGCTCTAGGCGCTCGCGAGTTTTCACGAAGACGATGGCCTTTTCGACGTCTTCACTTTGTAACAAATTGGTCAGTATTGCGAGTTTATGCTTGTAATCATCCGCAAGGTGAACCCATTGGTGAATTTTGCCTTTTTCTTTACGCGAAGGCTCAGCTTCAAGCAAAGCAGGGTCGTTGAGCATGCGTTCTGCAAATAGTTCAACGCTATCTCCTTCTAACGTGGCTGAGAATAAGAAACCTTGGCGACGATTTTTGGCTTCATCACAAATGCGCAGCATCTCTTTTTTGAAACCCATATCTAGCATGCGGTCCGCTTCATCTAAGACCAACAGCTCTACATTATCAGCATGGAAGTTTTCAGTTTCTAAATACTCCATTAATCGCCCAGGCGTCGCGATTAATATATCGTTATTTTTTTCAAAAATTTCTTTGTGACTACCATAGTTGATACCACCGGTCACCACACCAATGCGTAAATGCGTGTTTTCGGCTAGCGCCTGACATTGCTCATGTACTTGATAAGCAAGTTCACGGGTAGGCGTCATTATCAGTACACGTGCAAAACCTGGGTCTTTTCTAGGGAAGTCGAGCAAATACTGAATTGCAGGGATCAAGAAAGCGGCTGTTTTACCTGTGCCAGTAGGCGCTGAGGCGAGAATATCTCTGCCTAAAAGCGCTTCAGGTATTGAGAGTTGTTGAATGCTAGTTGCGGTTGTATAACCAATTTTTTTTATGGCAGAAAGTAACTTGCCATCCAGATCGAATTCAGAAAATTGCATAATGCATCACAAATAAAGGACAATAGCGGAATTATACGTGTGCTTGACGCTTTCTAAAAGGTTCAATATGGCAAGCTTTGCATTTAAACAGTTTAAAATTGACCAAAACCGTGCTGCGATGAAGGTTTCAACCGATGGAATTATGTTTGGGGCGTGGATATCACTGGTAAACGCGCAGAATTTACTAGATATCGGTACGGGTACAGGGTTGTTGAGTTTAATGGCCAAGCAACGGGCACCAGAATTACAAGTTCACGCTATCGAAATAGATGAGCTGGCCGCGCTAGACGCAAAAGAAAATTTCAGCGCCTCGCCATGGCCAGAAATTGAATTGGTACAGCTGGCTGTACAGCAGTTTGAATCGACTCAGCAGTTTGATTTGGTGATCAGTAACCCGCCTTATTTTCAATCAAGCCTTAAGGGGGAAGATGCCCGTCGCAATGTAGCGCGCCACACAGACAGTTTGAGTTTTGAAGAGTTGATAAGCGCATTTTTACGTGTCGCAAAACCGAATGCTCGATTGGCGGTTATTTTACCTTATGAAGAGGGAAGCGCGTTTATCTGGCTTGCAGAGCAAAACAATCTGCATTTAGCGAGGGTGTGTGAAGTAAAAACAACACCTAATAAAGGTGTTTCTCGTTTGATGTTTGAAATGTCCACCAATCCTTGTGATACACATAGGGAGACCTTATGTATCTATAATATACATGGACAGTATACAGAAGAGTATACTTCTTTATGTAAGGCATTTTACCTGAAAATGTAGCCTTGAAACATGCTAATGTAATGGCATTCAATAGCTTGGAAAGGAGCGTGGCGTGGCAAATTTAGCGCAAATTAACCGAATACTTGAGTTTCTCAGCGAGATCGATTTGCCCTATCAGCTTATACCGCTCGATGATGACACATTTTTGCCGGGCCTTAAGCATAATAAAGGGGTGCTGCATATAGATGTAGAAAAGGTTCAGTTCCCAGGTGACATATTACATGAGGCTGGCCATTACGCTGTGTGTGAGCCTACTGAGCGTTGCTTTTTGGATGGCAATATATACAAAACGGGCTTGCGGCATCAGCGTCCCAAACAACAAATGATGGGAGAAGAAATGGCTGCAACCGCATGGTCTGTAGCAGCGGCTATCCATCTAGGTTTTCCTTTACAAGTTGTTTTCCATGAAGCTGGTTTTAGGGGGAGCAGTGAGAGCTTAATTGAAGCTTTTGAACACGGTGGTGGGATAGGGCATCCGCTACTCGGAGCTTATCAAATGACTTGTCCGCAGCAGGGGTTTCCTGCTATGTCGGTTTGGATCAGAACAATATCTTGGCTATAAAATTATCGTGTGTAATAAGGTAGCCAGTAAAGTGCGGGCTGAAACCGCCCGCAGGTGAGCCTGTTTAAAGCGTATTGGCGTATTCCGTCATAACTTGCTCAATCCAAGTTGCGATACGTTCATCGCTTTTGTCGTATTGGCTATCTTCATCGAGTGCGAGACCGACAAACTGCGTGCCGTCTTCTGTCAGTGCTTTAGATGCTTCAAACTCATAGTCATCTGAGTTTGGCCACAAACCAATAAAATTAACACCTTGAGGGGCGATTTTATCGTGTAGCATACCCAGCGCATCTTGAAACCATTGACCGTAGCCTTGTTGATCTCCCATGCCAAATAGTGCGATGGTTTTACCTTGCAGATTAACACCATCGATATCGTCCCAATGAGATTCCCAGTCTTCTTGAAGTTCACCAAAGTCCCACGTGGAAATACCAAAAATCACAAAGTCGAATTGCTCTGCGCCTTTTAATGGCTCATCTTTTATATTGTGTAGCGATACGACGTCTTTACCTATAATTTCTTGAATTTTTTCAGCGGCCATTTCTGTATAACAGGTTGTTGAACCATAAAATAACCCGATTTGCATTGTTTTCTTCACTTGAATGGCTGTTATTATATGGGGGCAGTCTACCTTAAGGCTTAATTAATTGATACAGGCAGCCCGTGAACGAACAAGAAACATTATCAAATACAGAAGATGAGCTGATGGACCCAATTGAAGCATTCTTAGATATGCTTTTTCTTGAACAAGGTCTCAGTGACAACACGATTGCGGCATATAAGAATGACTTGGAAAAGTTCTCACAATTTGTGAGTGAGCAACTTGAAGATAAGCATTTATTTGCGGTAACAGCGGCAGACATTGAAGCTTATCTTGCTCATCGAGTCGATCTCGGCTTAAAACCGCGTAGTACGGCGCGTTCTGTGAGTGCGTTAAAAAGATTTTATTTGTATTGGGTTAACCAGAAAAAAATGGCCGAAAGCCCGATGACGAATATTGCGCAGCCAAAAACAGTCCAGTCTTTACCCAAAACTTTAACAGAGCAAGAAGTTGAAGCCTTATTGTCAGCTCCTGATATAGAAGATGCAATGGGGCTTAGAGACAAAGCGATGCTGGAATTGCTCTATGCAACGGGCCTGCGGGTAACTGAACTCGTTGGATTACGTATGGAACAGATTAACTTACGCCAAGCTGTAGTCTTAGTACGCGGTAAAGGGGGTAAAGAAAGAATGGTTCCAATGGGGGAAGAATCGTTGCATTGGGTTGAACAGTTTTTGAAAGTAGGCCGGCCTCAAATGGTTAAGCATGCCAATGATTTTGTGTTTGTTTCTAAGCGTGGCATTGGTATGACGCGACAAACTTTTTGGCATAGAATCAAACTCTATGCTATGTTGGCTGACGTTAAGTCTCCGTTATCGCCACACACATTACGTCATGCATTTGCAACACACTTGCTGAATCATGGAGCGGACTTACGAGTTGTACAAATGATGTTGGGTCACAGTGACTTGTCAACGACACAAATTTATACACATGTTGCGAGCGAACGGTTAAAATCGTTGCATCAGCAACACCATCCAAGAGCTTAACGGAATTTATTTGAAGTTTTCCGGTCTTATTGGTTAGTTTAAGAACGAAATTACGAGAACAAAGATGAAAAAGTTATTTTTAGCAGCCGCATTGGCGGTCAGCGCTTCAGCTTATGCAACGGAAGCGACAAAAACTGAGAGCACATTAGCTATTAACCCAATCCAACAGTCGTTGCAAATTTAGGTCTTTCTGTGAATGACATCACAGATAGCCCAATTCCAGGCCTAAAAACGGTGATTACTGATCGCGGTGTTTTTTATTCTAGCCCTGATGGTCGCTACTTGATGCAAGGTGCACTGATCGATGTGCCAAATAGAAAAAACCTGACTGAAGACGCTTTGAGTGGCGTTCGTAAAGAAGGTTTGAAAGACTATCAAGACTCTATGATTGTCTACAAAGCAGAGAATGAGAAACATCAAGTCACTATCTTTACTGATATCACTTGTGGTTATTGCCGTAAACTACACCGTGAACTAGATGACTACCTTAACGCGGGCATTACAGTTAAATACATGGCATTCCCTCGTGGTGGCCTACAAAGCCAAGGTTATGAAGACCTGATGAATGTATGGTGTGCAAAAGATGCAGCGACTGCGTTAACAGAAGCAAAAGCGGGCAATCCGGTTGATGATGTTAAAGACTGTAGTGCACCAGTTGCTGAACATTATCAATTAGGCCAAAAATTTGGTATCTCTGGTACACCTGCAATCATTCTAGAAGATGGCAGCATCATCCCTGGTTATCAACCAGCAGCTGAGCTTGCGGGTGCATTAGAAAGAAATGCAAAGTCTTAAGCATCGCGTATAATAAGCACATTGCGAAAGAAAGGCCGTAGGGCCTTTTTTTGTGCCTGTTAGGTAGGTGCGATATTTACGATTACCTAAAAAGAATCCAAACAACAACTTCAAGAACTTAGAAAGACGTATGCAAACAAAAATCCAGCCAAGAGCGCGTATCGACGACAGCCATCTCCCAGAGAACCTTCACCCAGTCATTAAACAGTTATATGCAGCTCGCGGTGTACGTTCATCAGATGAATTAAACAATAGCGCCGCAACCTTACTGGATTTTAAGTTATTTAAAGACATTATTAAGGCGTGTGACATTTTGCATACGGCCCTTACCGCGCAGCAGCGCATTCTCATTGTGGGGGATTTTGATGCTGATGGGGCAACCAGCACCGCCGTTTTAATGGAGGGGTTACCACAGTTTGGGTTTGCATCGGTTGATTACCTTGTGCCAGACAGGTTCAGTTTAGGTTATGGTTTGAGCCCAGCACTTGCAGAGCAAATTGTGCAACTTAGGCCAGATTTGGTGATCACCGTGGACAATGGTATTTCGTGTATTGCGGGTATCGAGATTGTGAAACAAGCAGGAATCAAAGTAATTGTAACCGATCACCATTTACAAGGTGAACAGTTACCGAATGCCGATGCAATCATTAACCCCAATCAGCATGATTGTCAGTTTCCCTCAAAGTCAATTGCCGGAGTAGGCGTCGCATTTTATTTGTTGGTAGCGCTGCGCAATTATTTAAGGGAAGCAACCTATTTTGAAAAAGCGGGGCGTCCGGAGCCCAACTTAGCATCTTTGCTGGATATTGTCGCACTGGGTACGGTGGCTGATGTTGTCGCGTTAGACTCGAACAACCGAACTTTGGTATATCAAGGTCTCGCGCGTATCAAAAGTGGTCGCACACGTCCCGGTATTCGTGCTTTGATTGAGGTATCGAACCGCAACATGAACCGCTTGAGTGCAAGTGATTTTGGGTTTTCTTTGGCTCCTCGACTAAACGCAGCAGGGCGTCTCGATGATATGAGCTTAGGGATAGCTTGTTTACTTGCTAAAGATGACTTTCAAGCCAAACGAATCGCCAATGAATTAGATAGTTTGAATCATGAGCGTAGAGAAATTGAGCAAGGCATGCAGCAAGAAGCGCAGGCGGTGCTTGAGCGTTTAAATAATAAGACGCAAGAGGTGCCCAATGCAGTTTGCTTGTATCAAGATGACTGGCATCAAGGCGTGATTGGTATTCTCGCTGGCCGTTTAAAAGAAAAGTACCACAGGCCTGCTGTTATATTTGCTCAGGGGGATGATGGCCAATTAAAAGGATCATGCCGCTCTATCGAAGGCATTCATATGCGAGATTTACTTGAGCACATCAATACCGACAATCCTGAATTAATTTTGAAATTTGGCGGTCACGCAATGGCAGCGGGGTTGAGTATTCAAGAATCAAACTTTACACAATTTAAAGCGGCCTTTGAAGCCAAAGTCGAAGCTCTACTGAGTGATGAATTAAAGCAAAGCGTATTGTTGACAGATGGTGCGTTACCACCCGAGTGTTTCAATATGGATTTTGCAAACGAATTGCAAGGTGCAGGACCATGGGGTCAGCAATTTCCAGAACCTGTATTTAGTGAACGGTTTGAAATTGTTCAGCAGCGACTTGTTGGTGAAAAACACCTTAAGCTGGTTTTAAAACATCAAACGGGAAAGCTGGTGGATGCAATTGCTTTTAATGTCGATGTGCGTGCCTGGCCCAATACCAGTGCTCAATTTGCTGATATGGCGTATCAGTTAGATATCAATGAGTTTCGCGGTAAGTTTACACTGCAGTTAATTGTTCGTGAAATCCAAGCTGTTAAAAGCGTTTAAAGTCTCTTTTTAGAGAGATAAATCATGTTTTTAATCCGCTTGCTTAAATATTGGTGAATAAACCCTTAAATTTATCACTTTGGGGCTAATATATAGTGGCAATTTTTGTTAGTATTAGCCGTTTAGACCGCCTGTACATGTTCTTCGACTTTATGTAAAAGTACAGGCTAACGGCCAAAGATGTAAATTGGAGTAATGCAGATGTTTGAAGTGAATCCTGTGATTAATCAAATCAAGGAAATTCGCGAACGTACTGAGCTTCTTAGGGGGTACCTTTGACTATGCTCTAAAACAAGAGCGTTTAGAGGAAGTCAATGCCGAACTTGAAGATCCAGCAGTATGGAATGAGCCAGAAAAAGCGCAAGCTTTAGGGCGTGAAAAGTCGTCACTTGAAGTGATTGTTGAAACAATCGACAACTTAGTTGCTGGTGCCGATGATGCTGAGGGGTTAGTTGAATTAGCCGTTGAAGCTGAAGATGAAGACACGTTTGTTGAAGCACAGCAAGAAGTTGAAGGCTTAGTTGCACAGCTGGAGAAACTAGAGTTCCGCCGCATGTTCTCAGGTGAACAGGATGCCAACGATGCCTACATCGACTTGCAGTCTGGTTCGGGCGGTACAGAAGCACAAGACTGGTGTAACATGCTACTACGTATGTACTTACGCTGGGCTGAGGCAAAAGGCTTTAAAGTTGAAATCGTAGAAGCGACAGACGGTGATGTGGCAGGTATCAAAGGCGCCACAGTACGTGTTTCTGGTGAATATGCCTATGGTTGGTTACGTACAGAAACTGGCGTGCATCGTTTAGTACGCAAGAGCCCATTTGATTCAACAGGTCGTCGTCATACTTCGTTTGCATCTGCATTTATTTACCCTGAAATTGACGAAAATATTGAAATCGATATCAATCCTGCTGATTTACGTATCGATGTATACCGCGCTTCGGGTGCGGGTGGTCAGCACGTTAACCGTACAGAGTCTGCGGTACGTATTACCCACTTACCAACGAATACTGTTGTGCAGTGTCAGAATGACCGTTCACAGCATAAAAACAAAGCGCAAGCAATGAAGCAGTTAAAAGCAAAATTGTTTGAACTTGAAATGAAAAAACAAAACGCTGAAAAACAGTCGCAAGAAGATGCAAAATCGGATATTGGCTGGGGTAGTCAAATCCGTTCATACGTTCTTGATGATTCAAGAATAAAAGACTTAAGAACCGGCGTCGAGAACCGCAATACACAAGCGGTACTTGACGGTGATTTAGACAAATTTATCGAAGCTAGCCTGAAATCAGGCCTTTAATCAACAAGCTAAACTAAGAGCTAAAAAATGACAGATCAAATCCAAGACGAAAATAAACTCATTGCTGAGCGTCGTGCTAAATTGGATGCAATTCGTGAGAATTGTGATGCCAATGGCCATCCGAACACCTTCCGCCGTGAAGACTATACGGCTGATCTACAGGCTAAGTTTGGTGATAAATCGAAAGAAGAGCTTGTTGAATTAGATCATCAGGTTTCAGTGGCCGGCCGTATTTTAGCGAAACGTGGTCCTTTCCTTGTACTACAAGATATGAAAGGCCGTATTCAAGCTTATGCATCTAAAGATGTACAGAAGGCATTGAAAGAGCAGTATGGTCAATTAGATATCGGCGATATTATCGGTGTTTCAGGCCCTCTTCATAAGTCTGGTAAAGGCGACTTATACGTAGATATGGTTCAGTACGAACTATTGACTAAATCACTGCGTCCACTTCCAGAAAAGTTCCATGGTTTAACAGACCAAGAAGCAAAGTATCGTCAGCGTTATGTTGACTTGATCACAAACATGGATACGCGTGAAACATTCCGCATTCGCTCGAAAGTGATAGAAGGTATTCGTCGCTTCCTTGCAGAGCGTGACTTTATGGAAGTTGAAACACCAATGCTTCAGGTTATTCCTGGCGGTGCAACGGCACGTCCATTTGTGACACACCATAATGCGTTAGACATTGATATGTACTTGCGTATTGCACCTGAACTTTATCTTAAGCGTTTGGTGGTAGGTGGTTTCGATCGTGTATTTGAAATTAACCGCAACTTCCGTAACGAAGGCCTTTCGACACGCCATAACCCTGAATTCACAATGATTGAATTCTATCAAGCGTACGCAGATTACAAAGACCTAATGAACTTAACTGAAGACATGTTACGTACTGTTGCACAAGACGTGCTAGGCACAACAACAGTTATCAATACAGTTAAAGATGCTGAAGGTGAAGTTACTGAAACCATCGAATATGACTTCGGTAAGCAGTTCGAGCGTCTATCTATGGCTGATGCCATCATCAAGTATGGCCCGGATGCTGAAGAAATCGCGCACATCTTTAAAGATCCTGAAAACCACTTCGACGAGCTAGTGGCTTACGCGAAGAAAGTACACGTTAAGATCCCTGAAAAGTGTGTTTGGGGTGCAGGTAAGTTCTTATGTGAGATCTTCGAAGAAACAGCTGAGCACAAATTAATTCAACCGACATTCATCACTGAGTACCCGTGGGAAGTATCTCCACTTGCACGTCGTAACGATGAAAACCCGTTCATCACAGACCGTTTCGAATTCTTCGTAGGTGGTCGTGAGTTAGCGAATGGTTTTTCTGAGCTGAATGACGCACAAGATCAGGCGGAACGTTTTGCACGTCAGGTTGAAGAAAAAGATGCAGGTGATGATGAAGCAATGCATTACGATGCTGATTATATTCAAGCGCTTGAATATGGTTTACCGCCAACAGCAGGTGAAGGTATTGGTATCGACCGTCTGGTAATGTTGTTTACAGACTCGCCTACAATTAAAGATGTTATTTTATTCCCGCATATGCGTCCGCAAGCGGATTAAATAATGATTGATAAGAAAAGCGCCCTAAGGCGCTTTTCTTTTATCTGTGTGAGATATCTCTCAAAAATAATTTTAATTTTCTCAATAATTTTTGCGTTTTTATTCTAAAACAGCGCGTTATCATTTCTGTTTCCCTAATAAATACGAAAATCTTTAAGTGGCATGGTTTGCAATATCGTCACTCATTTCTATACTGACGGGGCATTTAGGATGAATCACAAATAATAAAACGTCAGAAAACATAGAATTATGCCGGAATCAGATGAAAAACAAATAAAACATGAAGCTGCAAGAAGGGAATATTGCCGCCAATGTATCGCTGACTTTCAAAAGCTCGGATACTTAGACTCATACTTAGAAGAAGTCTTTGACCGTAAAAAGCGCCTGTTAAGTCAGTTTTCTGCTCAGCCAACTCCAAGAAATGACTAGCTTTAAAGCAAAATGAAAGAAAAAAAGGCAGGGTGCTCAATCTGTCACCATATAGTCATGTTTTACAAGAAAAGTGTTTGACTTATTTTTTCTGTTCTATATTATACGCCCCACAAAGACGGAGAGGTGGCCGAGTGGCTGAAGGCGCTCCCCTGCTAAGGGAGTATAGGGTTTGTAGCCCTATCGAGGGTTCGAATCCCTCCTTCTCCGCCATTATTTTATGGTTTCTTTGTATATGGACGCGTAGCTCAGCTGGATAGAGTACCTGGCTACGAACCAGGCGGTCGGAGGTTCGAATCCTCCGCGTCCGCCATCTCTTTTGAGATGGATATTTACTTCACTCAAGTAGTAAAACATGAGTTAAATGCCGACGGAAGTCGGTTTTTTTGTGCCTAAAATTCAGTGCTTATATTAAATCTTAAGGGATAGGGCAGATAGGGCAGCCACGTCACTGTGCTGTGGCTCGACGGTCGGCGGTTCACTTTTTACCAAACACGTCCCGCGTCCGCCATCTCTTTTGAGATGGATACTTACTTCACTCAAGTAATAAAACATGAGCTAAATGCCGACGGAAGTCGGTTTTTTTGTGCTTAAAATTCAGTGCTTATATTAAATCTTAAGGGATAGGGCAGATAGAGCACCCACGTCATTGTGCTGTGGGCTCGACGGTCGGAGGTTCACTTTCACCAAACACGTCCCGCGTCCGCCATCTCTTTTGAGATGGATATTTACTTAACTCAAGTAGTAAAACATGAGTTAAATGCCGACGGAAGTCGGTTTTTTGTGCCTAAAATTCAGTGCTTATTTTAAACTCTAAGGGGTAGGGCAGATAGGACAGCCACCTCATTGTGCTGTGGGCTCGACGGTCGGAGGTTCACTTTCATCAAACACGTCCCGCGTCCGCCATCTCTTTTGAGATGGATACTTACTTCACTCACGTAATAAAACATGAGTTAAATGCCGACAAAAGAATCTATATACCTAATAAAACCGTTGCACTGTCGTATTCAGTAAAGAAAATAAGGTATGCACAACATGTAACAGAGAAAAAAGGTTCTTTTTTGATGCAGGATCGGGCATATTTCTCCATGCATTTGATTCGAAGAGATATATCCGTGTTTAATCGCTATTTTGTTCAATTTATCTGGGTTTTGTTACTGATAACACTTAAGGTGGAGGCGTCCGATACACTTGCTGTTGGTGCGGCACAACTTGATAAGTACCTGCCAATGCTAAAAGATAAACAAGTCGGTTTAGTTGTGAATCAATCCGCTCAGGTCAATGGTGCGCATTTAGTTGACACTTTGCTTGCTCACGAAGTCAGGGTCATTCGTATATTTTCTCCCGAACACGGGTTTCGAGGCGATCAAGATGCAGGTGCTCATATTGATAATAGTGTTGATGCTAAAACAGGACTCCCCATAGTATCTCTGTATGGTGCTCAGAAACACCCTTCAAAAGAGACGCTTGAAGATCTCGATGTAATACTCTTTGATATCCAAGATGTAGGTGTGCGGTTTTATACCTATATCAGTACAATGCACAACATGATGCAAGCAGCAAAAGAAAATGGTATCGCATTCATTGTCCTAGACAGACCAAACCCTAACATTCGCTTTGTAGCAGGCCCGGTACTTGATAATGAATTTCGTTCTTTTGTTGGGATGCACCCCATCCCCATTTTACATGGTATGACGGTAGGTGAACTGGCACTGATGATCGAAGGAGAGGGGTGGTTACTGGGAAAACAGCGGTTAGATTTAAAAGTGATTTCAGTAACAAACTACGATGCTTCTATTGAGTACTCTTTGCCCATTGCTCCGAGTCCTAACTTACCGAATCAACGGGCAATTCACCTATACCCTTCGCTGTGTTTATTTGAGGCGACGGCAGTCTCTGTAGGGAGAGGGACGGACTTCCCTTTTCAAACTTTTGGACATCACAAGGTGAAACTTGGTGACTTTGAATTTTCTCCACGTTCCATTATTGGTGCTGCACGCTACCCCAAATTAGAGGGGATGCAAGTATGGGGTAAAGATCTAAGGCATAGCGCAGTCAGGGGCTTTGATCTAACTTGGTTTGTATCTACTTATGAACAATTTGAACTAAACAATGAACGATTTATCCTTCATCCAGACTTTTTAGATAAGCTCGCTGGAACAGACATTTTGCGGCTCGCTGTAGAGCAAGGTTTGAAAGTGCATCAAATGGAAGCAATATGGGAAAAAGAGTTAAAGACATTCAAAGAGAAGAGGATGCCCTACCTGCTCTATAACAGGTAAGGCAGCTGCTGGCTAGACGTTCAGGATATCGTCCATATACTCATTGGAGCGATCAGCTCGGCGCTGCCAATGCAAATTTGATTGTGCTAAGGCAATAAATAATACGTCGACTAGGTAGCCTAAAGAGGCACGTGTCAATACAGCAGAATGTTTAATAGCCTCTGTTTCTTGAATGCAATAAAGGCAGTTATCAGCATAATTAGCGAGTTCACTGTGGCCATAGCGTGTAAGTGCCAGTATTTGGCATTCATTGCTTTTAGCCTGTTGAGCTAATTTAACGACGCTTTTGACAACCCCTGAGTTACTTAAAAAGACGACTAGGTCATCTTTTCCCATGGTCGCCATGTAACTTGCAGCGCTAAGCTCATCGACATGCGTGACCGCACATACGCCTAGTTTTTGTAGTTTTAAGGTCAAGTCTTGCGCCATTGTATGAGTTGTGCCAATCGCACAGACCATCACTTTCTTTGCTGCTTTAATAGATTGCACGGCTTGTTCAAACAACTCTGGCGTATTTAATTTACTGGTTGCTACAAGCGTTGCTTGTTGATTAGCAATTAACTTTTCAGAAATATGCGCAATAGAATCATTTTGATCTATTTCATTAGACAGAGGCGTGTCTTCTTGGGTTTGCTCATTGAGCGCGTCAACCACAGCTAATTTAAACGCTGGGAACCCTTTATAGCCAAGTTTTTGTGCGAATTTGACGACACTTGACTGGCTCACACCAGCTGACTTGGCGAGTTCAATTGAAGATAAACCACGAATTTTGGCACCTGACTTTAATGTGAAGTCTGCCAATTTAACCTCGCTCTGTGAGAGCGTCGGCTTTAAGGCCTTTATTTTTACAAAAGTAGACATGAGGATCACCTGGTAACTATAACTAACTTAAACTGTCCATATTATAGGTTCAATTGGAACGATGTGATAGATTGTTTAGGAATATTATTGCGTTTTTTGATTTATGTGGTACCAGTTAGGGTACTTTTGTTGCATTTGTGAATTTAGATTAAGGAAAAACTTGGTTTTTTTAGTCCCAGAACTTAAGCTGAGTTGCTTAAACTTTGCGTGCAAAAAATAGCGAGCCAAGAGTCGTAGTATTTGCCCTGCTATTGATATCACTGCGATAACTTTGAGTCAAAAAATTATAAAAGGGAAGCTATGTCTTGGTATTCTATTCTGCCACCTCTAATTGCCATCGCGGTTGTGTTTTGGCGCAAAGAGGTTATCTTGGCCTTAATCTTAGCCCTTGTTTCATCTGAGCTTTTGCTGGTTTTAGGTGATGAAAAACAAGGTCTCCTTACGACATTTATCAATAGCATCGAACGCATCATCAGTGTGGCTACATCTGCTGGGAACAGTCGAATTTTAATCTTTAGTATCGTAATCGGGGCGCTGTTGGCGTACATTCGCGAATCGGGCGGTGTCTCTGCAACTGTACAAAAGTTAATGAACATTGGTGTGGCTAAAAATAAAAAGCAAGTTGGTTTATTGACGATGTTTACCGGAACGGCTGTTTTTATCGAGTCAAACATGAGTGTGCTAACTTCAGGGATCATATCTAGAGGGCTGTTTGATAAGTTTAAAATGAGTCGAGCCCGGCTTGCCTACATCATCGATAGCACCAGTGCGCCGGTGTGTATTTTGATTTTGCTAAATGGTTGGGGAGCTTATGTATTGGGCCTATTGAGTAACTATGAACTAGAGCAATCTGCGGTTAGCATTTTATGGGGCAGTGTGGCTTTTAACTTTTACGCCATCTTCGCTTTGTTGATCGTGTTATATACAATTCTATTCGATAAAGTACACGGTCCAATGAAGACGGCCGAAGCTGAGTTAGCGAAACAAGAAGTTGAATTGAATACAGGGCCTAGCGCATCGAAGGCGCGTTTTATGCTGGTGCCACTGGTGACACTGATTGTTAGCATGATTGGTTTTATGTTCTGGACAGGAGATGGCGTACTGGCTAACGGCAGTGGTTCTAAATCTGTCTTATATGCCACAATTTTAGCGAGTTCTGTGGCGTATTTGTTACTACTGAGCGATAGGCAGTTTACTCACCACCAGCTGGTTGATATCGGGTTTAAAGGCATGGGAGAGTTACTCCCCTTAGTTGCAATTGTATTGCTATCTCTTACGCTCGGTGCGAGCTTAAAGGAATTAGGCACTGGCGTGTTTGTTGCGAAGTTGGTTGGCGTGTACTTACCTATCTATTTTATTGTCCCAGTATTATTCTTAACTGGCGCTGTCATGTCATTTACAACGGGTACATCTTGGGGAACTTTTGCGATATTGATCCCTATAGGTGTACCACTTATTCAAAGTCTAGGGCTACCCCCTTCTTTGGTGATGGGGGCTATCTTAAGCGGGGGAGTGTTTGGTGATCATTGCTCGCCTATCTCAGATACCAGTGCTGTGTCAGCATTGGCTTCTGGGTGTGATTTATTGACGCATGTAAAAACACAGCTACCTTACGCCTTAGTAGGCGGTGCGCTAGCATTGGCTGGCTTTTTTATTGCCAGCCTTGTTATGCTCTAAGGACATGCATATAAATTTTTGCCTTTGATAGGGGCTGCAATTTTTAACAGTTGGCCCTTGTTATTTCTGCTAAGGGCTAGCAGAAGCCCTTGATTTTGTTGCGTATCGAGTAATCTTGCGCGCCGAGTTCATCTAATACGCTTTTACGCACTTCAATCAAAGTCTCGTTTTTACAATCTGCAATAAACCAAGCCCCTTCTTCACTGTGGATGAGTTTGCCATAAGATTGGTGTATTTGATTTAAGGTGGCTTTTGCGCCTTCTAATGAGCTATCTAGTTGCTGTTTTTGTTGTTGAATGGTGGTTAGGT
Organism: Pseudoalteromonas luteoviolacea; assembly: GCF_001696455.1. Lineage (GTDB taxonomy): Bacteria > Pseudomonadota > Gammaproteobacteria > Enterobacterales > Alteromonadaceae > Pseudoalteromonas > Pseudoalteromonas luteoviolacea_C. Next base: position 205,882 of record NZ_MAUJ01000005.1, on the reverse strand, counting down.
ATTCTCCTTCAACTAAATTATGGGTCTCAATGGACTGATATTGCTCAGTATTAAACTCTGTCGGTTTGACGTTCGTTAAAAAGAGTTCAAAGTCGTTGAGTGTATTCTGCAAAGACAAACTGCCTATCAAAGCTATTGCACAACAAGAGGTTGCCCAGCCCGTCGTTCTCAGCCAAAATTGTCGCGTTTGCTTACGATTTGCGAGTCTAGTTATCCTTTTCAAGCGACGAGTCTGCTTTGTCGACATTCTTTGCTGGCGTTTGGCATTGGAATATGCCTGCTCGAGCTCATTCATGGTCACTCTCCTAAAATCGTTTTAAGTTGCTGCTTTGCATATCGTAAGCGTGTTTTCACTGTCTCAGCATTGGTTTCCGTTATCTGTGCTATTTGCTTTAATGAAAACCCTTCTAGTTGTAAGCTCAGTGCTTCATTTTGATTATGAGGCAGCTGCTTAATTGCTTGATACAGTCGCTCGGAACTTGCTTCTGAAAAGCCATTATCCGGCGTAGTTTGATGCTGGACTGTCACATCTTCATCTAAAACAAGCTTACTTTGCTTTCGTAGCTCATCAATTAAAGCATTGCGCGCGATCTTAAACACATAGGCTTTAGGGGTATTGTGTGTTTGATAATAGTGCCGCTTTTCTACAATGGTTAGCCAAGTTTTTTGACAGATATCTTCTGCTACTTCAGGTGTACTTTGTGTGCAAAGGTAATGATATAAATCAGGATTAAAGTTATCGATTGCCTGTTCCAAATAGCGATTTTCGCCACACTTTTTGAATTCGTACAACGGGTCTTCTGCATTTGTTTTGTGTTGGATAAACCAACTTTTTATCGCTAGTAGCATGCACTCTCCTGGATTGTTGTTAATTGTAATTGGCTTTTCCATTGTGCGTATGCAAGCCGTTTAGCCCCTTGGCAAACGGCTTGTGGTCGAATTTATGACCCCTTGGCTAATTTAAACTCTAACATAACTGAGTGACCCGTTTGTACTGTTGCTTTTCCATCAACCATTTGTGGGCGATATTTCCAACGCTTTAGCGCCTTCAATGCTGCGCGATTAAATATGCGCTTAGGCTCTGCATTCACCACTTGAGCATCGATAACTTGACCTGTGGGTGAAATACTAAAAGTAAGTTGTACCCAACCTTCAACTCCATCCCTTGCTGCATGAACGGGGTAACTGGGGTCAACCCTTACCAAAGGCGTTGCCTGCGCATCTGAGACTTGCACCGTATTACTCATTGTAATGGGTGCACTGTTAAATTGATGATCTAAACCGATGTCTACGCTTACGCCTGGTGTGCTTGCCGGTTGAGTCACTGGTTTTGGCGGAGCTTTTGGCAATGGTTTTGGCTTAGGCGGCAAGCTTTTACGAACTTCAACAGGTGTTTCTTGGATATCTTGAGATATAAATACATCGATATCGGGTTTTGGTTGAGCGAGAAGCTGTCTTTCTTGACTGATTAGTTGCTGCATAAATGCAAATAAACCAAACGTTACTATGATGGCACCAATAAAAGACAGTACGAGCTTATTTAATTTATGATATGGCGTTATGGTTTGCTGTGTAGTCATTGTAATTGTCATAATTTATCTCCCCTTTTTACTGATAAAACGCGCGAGGTCAAAAAAAGGGGTGATTTTTTTTAATTTTTATTTTTATGCAATTAGAATAACCACCAATATTGAGTTAGGAAGCGATAGATGCAGCTACAAGACATAGACAAGAGACGGTATCGAAAACATTTAAATTGGGTCATTGGCCTTTGTATCGCCGTTTTGACCGCTGGCAGTTTAGGCATAGCGCAATCTTTAATTCTAATCTTTCCAGACGCAGATGGGAGTCATTTTCATTGGAACTTACTGGGAGTAATTCTTACCTGTTTAGGTATCTTCCTGATACTCAAGCGTATAAGGCATCACCCTTTTATGATTGAAGTGGTCTATGTGTGGGAGTTAAAGCAAGCACTAAATCGCATCACGAGGAAAATGCCAAAGTTAAAAAAAGCAGCGCAGCAAGGGGACATTAACGCCATGCTTGCGATGCAGTATAGTTATTCGGGTTCTCGCCTGCTTTGGACTTTGGACGATAATACTATCACACTGGAGGACTTAGCCATTTGGCAGGCAGAACTGGATGCTTTGGCACAACAGTACCAAGTAACTTTGGATATTGAGAAGTACAACGAGCGAATACTAGAGGCTTTTTAAGTGGAGTAAATTGTAAAGTTATTCTTGGAGGTCTTTTTGATGGAGTACATTGCAACGTCTGCGCATTCAACAAGACCTTTCAAACTGTCAGCGTGCATAGGGTAGTGAGCGATACCGATACTGGCGCTGATATTGAGTTCAATTCGATGGCCATTTTTTTCATAGGCAATTAATGTGTTTATTTCGTCAAGCACTTGTTGAGCTAGGTGGTTTACTTTCACAATGTTTACATCCTTGACAGCAATGACAAACTCATCTCCGCCCCAGCGGCTGACCAGCTCTGTGTTGGGCACCAGCTGTGCGAGCCTTTTCGCAACTTGCTTCAGCACTTCGTCGCCTGCGTTGTGGCCATAAATATCATTGACTGGTTTAAATTTGTCTAGATCAATGAGCAACAGGCTAAACGGTGTCTCTGAATCTATCCACTCCATTAACGACAGCTCTGCACCATAGCGGTTATATAAACTGGTTAAACTGTCCCGTTGAGCTCGATGACTTAACTGGTTTAGCATGGTTTTACGGGCAGTAATGTCAGCTAAAAAAACTTGGAAATACCACTGGCCATCACTTTTGGTATTGAGAATAATGAGGCTTAACCACACTGAAGAGAGCGTTAGAGGATTGGTGAATTCAAATTCTGATTGCACAACCTGTTTTAACTTGATGCTGTTTTCGGTGAAAGTGTAGAGAATATCGGGTGTTTTACAAAACTGCCCCAGGTTTTCTGGAAAGCGCTCTTCACTGTCGATCCCCATACCAGCTAAAAGGTCTTTAGCAGCATCGTTAACTAAAATAACTTCACCCTGTTCTTTTACAAGCACAGTAGGCGAGGAAGAGCGTTCAAACATTAGACGAAAACGCTTTTCCAGTTTTTCAACTTCGACTCTTAGGCTGCGTTCTTGCTCAAATAATGTTTCTGTATTGGCCAACATTATATTGATATCTTTGCCAATTTTACCTATTTCATTTTGATCATTTAGCGGGTCTATATATATTCTTTGTGCGCTACCTGGTAAAACACTGGCGAGCTGTTTACTCAGGTTACCCAGCGGGCGGGATATTAAGAAAAATGCCAAAACAGCAAACAAAATAAGCATTGGCAATACGACGACTAACAATGTTTGTACAGAGGAAAAGGCGCTATCTCGCGCATTTTGTTCTATGTACAGGGTATTGGGAACAACATAGATAATCCCGATATTTTCATGCAAAATAAATGGGTTAGGTAAATAAAATGGCAAAGCTCCTTTATCCTTATAAAGGATGCTTTTGGCGAGCACAGTCTGCTTGTTCATCAGTGCCGCAGAGAGAATAATGTCATTGCTCACTAAACCGTTTACTACCTCATTGGCGAGGTCTTTGTCTTCCAAGTAAGCGGCAATCGACGCTGTAGAAGAAACAGTTTGGCTTATTTGCCGCACAGTGCTTTCCAAGCGTTTGAGTTCGGTATCAAACACATGATGGTAGTATATTTTTGCGTATACTACGGAAAATGCGAATGTTGATAGGCTTAGTAAAACCATCAACCTGAAAATTAAACTGTGTCTACTGAACAAAACGATACACTACTTTTAGCTCATCCGTTACTGCGCTTGCGGGTAAGTAAGCAATTGCACTCGGTGTTGTGATAACTTTATCAATTATAGCTTCTGTTGACGGATATGCTTGGGGCGGAGAAGCTTTACCACTAAATTTTACTCGCGACCAATAGGCATTGATCTGAGAAATATTTCTCCCGGTTAGCGCTTTGAAAAATGCGCTACGAAGGGGGTGCTCTTTACGGTAATCGAGCGTGATGGCCATGTGGCCGTTTGGAAACGCCAAGTATTTACCCATGTACATGTCTATTAGTTGTCTATGGGTGACTTGTTCAATGGGGTTGTTCTTGTTAACCACAATAACAATATCTTGTGGCTCAGAGGCTTCGATTCTCGTGCTCACAAAAAGCAAAAAGCACAGCGATACGATACAGGCTTTCATCAGAACACCCAATTTAGGCTGATGCCTAGTGTATTGAAGTCTGTATCGAGATTTGAGTCAGTTAAATCTCGATGTAGGTAGAACGCTGAAGGTAAGCTCGCTGTACTGGTGTGCTCAAGCTGTATTTTCACTGCAAGTGACTCTGATAATTCAGAGCGTAGTGTAATAGATAATGTATTTTGATCTATTAAGTAGAAATTAGTGTGCCTTATTAGCGTGTTGTACAATAAATCGAGTTGAGGGGTCGAAACAAGCGGCCTTTGTGGCGTTTTATTATTTGATTTAGCGGATGCAAATGTTGCCATTATTGTATGGTTATTATAATAGCGTCCTACACCAATATAGCCTGCCGTAAGCTCGTTAAGTACTTGTGAGTTTGAATCTATATAGGAGGCTTCACTTTGAAAAAACCAATGATTGTTGTCATACCTTACACCGATTGCAGAGTAGTCAAAGCGTTTGCCAATGATATTTAGGGAGTCAAGCAAATTGGCTTTATTGGGCCAAACTTCATCGGGCACTTGTGACAATGCTGCTTGTAATTGCAACTGTTGTTCATTTTCGTTTCCTGCTTTGGTAATTGTGTGATTGGCTCTAAACGTCCAATCGAAAGACTCCCATTGCAGCACGACACCATAAAGAGACTTAATTTCAACATCCCAAAAAAAGCGCTCGTCACTGACAATAGGCGCAGTAGAACGGCCCGCAAACAGCTTTGCACTGAACAGGCCATGCTCTTGAGCGTAGGTATATTTGATGTCTGCGCCATCGATATTTTGATGTGGCACGATGGCATAAAACTCTGTGGGTGGGTGGTCGAACGTATAGGTATAGCCAATGTCTCGGTGCTCTGTCATCATGAATAAATCGAGCCCAGTTCTTCCTGCCCGCATTTGCCAATTTGCGGATGGTGAATAGCGTAAAAACGCCATTTGTATGGCGTTATCAATGTTTTGCTCTTCTTGATCTTTAATAAGTGCCTGACCTACAAATTGAAGCTTGGGTGTTGCTTGCCACTCTACTTGAAACCCTATAGATGAGGTACTAAACCCAACTTCGTCTTTATAAGTTGCATTGGGCTGGGTGATATGATGACGGATCCCGGCATTTTCAGAGTCCGTAAGTGTTATGCCAAGGGTGGCGAAACCATCAAATTTGAGCTCTTCACAAGCCCCTTCAAGGGATATACACAATAGTAAGAGAAATAGTAGGCGCATCAATATCCAATAAGATAAAATAAACCTCGTCTTGTTTGTAAAGGTTAGTGCCATTATCTACATTTACCAGTTTTGTATAAAATGACTTGTAAATGAGGCGAACTGACACCATATAAAGAGATATACAATTATTTGTGATACTATCACATTTTTCAATCTGGGTATTTTCAAGTCGTGGCTGAAGTTAGAGCAAGAGTTGAGCTGAATGTAGGGCAGCGTAGTCATATTCCTGCAGAAATCGTGTCTTTTGAAGGGCTTAAAGACGGCGAAGAGCATGTTGCGTTAGTATTTAATGGCGCTGATAAAAAGCAAGAAATACCTTTAATACGAATGCACTCTGAGTGCTTGACGGGCGATGTGTTTCACTCTTCAAGATGTGATTGTGGTGAGCAGCTAAATGAATGTATAGAAGAAATGCACCAACATGGCGGAGTGTTATTATATCTGCGTCAAGAGGGGCGAGGTATTGGGCTTTATAATAAAATAGATGCCTATGTTCTCCAATCCCAAGGCATGAATACTTATGAGGCGAATAATCATCTGGGCTTTGAAGATGACCTTCGAAACTTTTCAGATGCAGTTCTGATGTTAAAAGCGCTTGGCTTAGATCATGTAAAACTTATGACAAACAACCCGCGTAAACTAAACGCTCTGCGTAATGCAGGTATTCGTGTTGAAAGTGTTGTTGGAACTCAGGCGCATGTGAAAGCAGGGGAGTCGGGTAATCGCAATTATTTAGCGACAAAAGTTGAGCATGGGTCTCACATGCTAGACATAGAAAAAATAAATAAACCAAAATCAGAATAGTGTTAGAGTTGCTTTGTTTGGTCAGCTTCCAAACAAAGCAATCTATGAACGGTGTTACGTTCATTTTTTAGGGATTTTCCGAATTAAAGTCATTTCGAGAGCTTATGCCCTACAAACGTCCTTTCATGTGCTTCACTGAAACAGTATAATCAATGCGATCTATAACTAAGTTAATCATTTATGTCTGCAGAATTTAGAACATTTAAAGCCGGATTTGGTGTCAATTGGCTAAAAGCCGGTTGGGTTATTTTTAAAACTCAGCCTATGACTTTTATGATGATGTATATTTTTCTTGTCGTAGTTGGGTTGTTTCCTTTTGTTTTACCTAACCCCATAGTACAGGTGCTTTGCGCACTTTCTGGACCATTTTTAACCGTCGGGTTCTACAATGCGGTTGTCAATTTGCAGTCAGGTAAGACAATTATGCTTGCTGACATCTTGCAGCCATTTTCAGCGAAAGGGCGTCGCCTAAATCTGTTTCGATTAGGCCTATATCAATTAGGTGTTGCAATGCTATTGGGGGTGGCAATGACTTTATTGTTCGAACCCGTCACAGCTGCACTTCAGAACCATAGCTCAGAACAAGACATGAATGCTGTCATGTCTGAAATAGCTGCGGCGATCAGCTTTTCAGATATTGCTCTTTTTATTGTTTTACAGAGCTTAGCTATGATGGCCTTCGCTTACGCACTGCCACTTGTATACTTTAAAAAACAAGCAAATATTTTGGCCGCGATGAAGCAGTCCTTAAAGGTGTTTTATTACAACATGGCGCCTTTAAGCGTATTCGGTGGTATTGTTGCACTGATGTTTATTGCGTCTGCGCCCTTGTCTCTCATTCCTTTAATTTTCATTATGCCTATCGTATACATCGGCTTTTTCATATCTTTTCAGGCCATCTTTGCAACACAAGAACCATCGCAAGGAAATGATGACGAGAATTCTGGTGAAGGCGAGCATAAAACTGAGCAAGAGCAAGTAGGGCAAACTGGTCGGTTTGACGCTTAATGGAAGACAAAGAAAAGCAGAAACTTAAAAACTACGCTATTTGGCTGTTATCTAGGCAGGAATATTCTCGTAAAATGCTGAGCGACAAGCTCTTGCTTAAAGGTGCCAGTATTGAGTATGCGGATGAGCTGATCGAATGGTTGAGCGAACTTGGATATGTCGATGATGCTCGCCATTGCGAAAGCTTTTTAAATCGCCAGCTCGCAAAAGGACTAGGTGAAAAACGCATTTTAATGGAAGCCACTAAAAAAGGCGTTGAACGTACATATCTGCTTCAGTTAATTGAAGAGAAAGAAGTTGATTGGTACGACATCGCGCAGCAAACGTATGAAAAGAAATACGGCTGCGCAAATAACAAATTAGATTATCAAGAAAAGTCAAAGCGTGTCAGGTATATGATGTACCGTGGATTTAGCTATGACCAAATAGATTTTGCTATTCAGGCGCAAAATGAAAACTAGTTTTCATAACACGTTAACCGTCTGAGGCACAAAGCAGCAATAAAGGGTGAATGATCACATGCAGCAAATGACTACCGCACAGATAAGGCAAAGTTTTTTAGACTTCTTTGCAAAGCAACACCACCAAGTGGTGCCATCAAGTTCTTTGATCCCTGGCAATGATGCCACGTTACTATTTACCAACGCCGGCATGGTGCAGTTTAAAGACGTATTTTTAGGGGCTGAGAAACGTCCTTATAACCGAGCGGCAAGTTCGCAGCGCTGTGTGCGAGCTGGCGGTAAACACAATGATTTAGAAAACGTTGGTTATACTGCAAGACACCACACTTTTTTTGAAATGCTTGGTAACTTTAGTTTTGGCGACTACTTTAAACAAGATGCCATCAAGTTTGCTTGGGCATTCCTAACAGACGTTGTAAATCTGCCAAAAGAAAAGTTATTGGTGACGGTTTATCACACCGATGAAGAAGCCTACGATATTTGGGCGAACCAAGTGGGTGTACCCGCTGATCGTATCATTCGTATCGATACGTCTGACAACTTTTGGTCAATGGGCGACACTGGGCCATGTGGCCCATGTTCAGAGATTTTTTACGATCATGGTGAACATATCTGGGGCGGTCCTCCAGGAAGTCCTGAAGAAGACGGTGACCGCTTTATTGAGATTTGGAACCTCGTCTTCATGCAATACAACCGTCATGCTGATGGCACGATGGAACCATTACCAAATCAATCGGTTGATACGGGTATGGGCCTTGAGCGTATCTCTGCAATTATGCAGGGCGTTCACTCTAACTACGAAATCGATTTATTCCAAGCGCTTATCAAAGCAACAGCTGCCGTGACGAATGCGCAAGATTTAGAAGATAAGTCACTGCGCGTAGTGGCAGACCATATCCGTTCATGTGCGTTTTTAATTGCTGATGGTGTCATGCCTTCAAATGAAGGGCGTGGTTATGTTCTTCGCCGTATTATCCGTCGTGCAGTTAGACATGGTAATAAGCTTGGCGCACAAGGCGCATTTTTCTATAAATTGGTTGCAGCGCTGGCTGAGCAAATGGGAGAGGCATACCCTGAACTTGTTAAGCAGCAGGCGATCATTGAAAAAGTACTTCGCATCGAAGAAGAACAGTTTGGTAAAACGCTAGACCGTGGTTTGGCGATTCTAGAAGAAAACCTGGCTGGCTTGGAAGGTGATGTGATCCCGGGTGATCTGGTATTTAAGCTTTATGACACATATGGCTTCCCTGCAGATTTAACGGCTGATGTTGCACGTGAACGCTTCATGACAATCGATGAGAGAGGCTTTCAAGATGCGATGGAAGCACAGCGTAAACAGGCACAACAAGCGGGTAAGTTTGGTGCGGACTATAATGAACAGTTGAAGTCAGAAAAAGTTACTGACTTCAAAGGCTACGATGCCACTCAGTACAGTGGAACCGTGGTAGAGTTATTCTCTGAAGGAGAGAGTGTCTCGGAGTTGACAGATCAACAGAAAGGTATTGTTGTTCTGGATCGCACCCCATTTTATGCTGAATCGGGCGGTCAAGTTGGTGACACGGGGACTCTCGTAGTTACTGGCGGTGAATTTGTTGTTACTGATACACAAAAACTTGGTAATGCATTTGCACATCATGGCTATGTGACGGGTCGAATTGGTATTAATGACAAGGTAGACGCGCAAATTGATGACCAACGTCGCGAGCGCATTAAGAAAAACCACACAGCTACGCATATTTTGCATGAAGCACTACGTCAAATTCTAGGTGAGCATGTGGCACAAAAAGGCTCTTTGGTTATGCCAGACCGTCTTCGTTTCGATTTCTCTCACTTTGAGGGTGTGACGAAAGAAGAGTTAGGCCAAATCGAAGCTGCGGTAAATGCTGAAATTCGAGCAAACTTTGCACTTGAAACACAGTTAATGGACATTGATGAAGCGAAAGCAAAAGGCGCAATGGCCCTGTTTGGCGAAAAGTATGACGATGAAGTTCGCGTTGTCTCGATTGGCGATTACTCAATCGAGCTATGTGGTGGTACTCACGTGAAGCGTGCAGGCGACATTGGCTTCTTAAAAATTGTTTCTGAAGGTGGTATTGCTGCTGGTGTTCGTCGTATCGAGGCTGTCACAGGTGAAGACGCCGTGCAGTATGTTGCGCAACAAGAAAAGGCGTTATCTGATATCGCTGCCCTAGTAAAGGGCGACAGTGCGAGTGCATTGGAAAAAGTCGCTGCGTTACTTGAAAAAGCCAAAGGTCTAGAAAAGCAAGTTACGCAATTAAATGACAAACTTGCTGCGGCGGCAGGATCATCGTTACTTGAATCTGCAATTGAAGTTAATGGGATTAAACTGCTTGTCGCAAATGTTGCCGGGACTGAATCTAAAGCTTTACGTGGTATGGTTGATGACCTTAAAAATAAAATGGGCTCTGGCGTTATTGCATTAGGTGTGGCAAATGGCGACAAAGTCAGTTTAATTGCAGGTGTCACTAAAGATTTAACGGGCTCTGTAAAAGCCGGTGAATTGGTTAATCACATGGCTGCACAAGTCGGTGGTAAAGGTGGCGGTCGCCCTGATATGGCGCAAGCTGGTGGCTCTCAACCAGAAAACCTGAATGCAGCCTTAGAAAGTGTTCCAGCTTGGTTGACTGAGAAAACGCAATAAACAGTGGCTTTAATCGTTAAGAAATTTGGCGGCACTTCTGTCGGCTCTATTGAGCGGATAGAAGATGTTGCTGATCTAGTTATTCGCTCCAAGCAGCAAGGCCACCAAGTGGTGGTCGTGCTGTCAGCGATGTCCGGTGAGACTAATCGACTGGTTTCGCTGGCGAAACAAATAGATGATAGACCCAGTGCCCGAGAGCTTGATGTACTTTTAACGACGGGTGAACAAGTATCCATCGCATTGCTTGCCATGGCGATTATCAAACGCGGTCACTCTGCGGTGAGTTTGTTGGCTGATCAAATCGCTATTCGAACTGATAATATGTTTGGTAAGGCACGCATCGAAAATATTGATGTTGAGCGCCTTCAACAAGAGCTTGAACATAACCGCATTGCGATAATTGCTGGCTTTCAAGGGCGAGACTCTGAAGGGAACTTAACCACGTTAGGTCGAGGTGGAACAGATACCTCTGCGGTTGAAATCGCAGCGGCGATAGCAGCCGATGAATGCCAAATTTATACGGATGTGGACGGTGTTTACACCACAGATCCCCGTGTCGAGCCCCGCGCTCGCCGTATGTCGCAAGTGACGTTTGAAGAAATGTTGGAACTGGCTAGCCTAGGTGCAAAAGTACTACAGATCCGTGCGGTAGAGGCCGCAGGCCGTTATAATATGCCGTTGCGTGTATTATCCACATTTAACCCAGATTCTGGAACATTAATAAGCTATGAGGAGCCGGAAGTGACCTGTAAAACTGTGTCAGGTATTGCTTATCAGAAAGATGAATCTTTACTCATTATTCGTCAAGTCCCTGAGAAGCCTTCTTCTTTGGCAAAAATCCTAACGTTACTTGCTGAATATGACATTGAAATTGACATGATCAGCCAAATTAACCATCAAGCGAGTAAAATAGACTATGCTTTAACTGTGCACAGCAGTGAATATTCACAAGCTTTAGATGTACTGACTACAAATTGTGATGATTTACAGGCAACTCAGATAGAGAGCAATGCGCAGGTTGCAAAAATATCAGCAGTGGGTGTTGGGATGAAATCTCACTCGGGCACCGCTGGCGTGTTTTTTCAGGCATTGGCTGCTGAGAATATTCAGGCGCTTTTAGTTTCCACTTCTGAAATAAAAATTTCAGTTTTGGTAGAAGAACGCTATCTTGAGCTAGCTGTAAGGGCACTTCATGGTGCATTTGGCTTAGAAAATGTTGATTAAGCAATAATTTTGCTTACTTTTACATGAACTTTTAATTAAAATGAACTTGACGCGGAATCTTTTAAATTTTGGAATAACAGGAGCAAGAGAATGCTAATTCTAACTCGCCGTGTAGGCGAAACCCTGATGATCGGTGATGAAGTTACAGTAACAGTACTTGGTGTTAAAGGAAACCAGGTGCGTATTGGCGTAAATGCACCTAAAGATGTTTCAGTTCATCGTGAAGAAATATACATGCGAATTCAAGCGGAAAAATCTAGTCCGTCTTCAGGCAATATGTAATTAATAATAAAGTACCTAATTGCTTGGTATATAAAAAATAGCCGCTGTTAAGTGGCTATTTTTTTGTCTTGCTAAATATAAATTCATACACCTCATCATTGAGAATAGCACCTGATATGTACTGATTATGGCGCTGTTGCTGAATTATAAGGCCTTGCTCTGTTTTAACCACCTTTTGAATATCCTGCCATTTGACCGAGAAGGCTCGGTAAGGATTTTCAGTTTTAATGCCCTCGTCGTCTATAATAAGGGTGACTTTGGAGCCGCTGGCTCTACTTAACATTTGTCTCGCAACCCACCATGGGCGTTTGTAATAAAATGCCACCCCTTCTAATACAGCTAGCAAGAATAGAAAGTTGCCTAGATAGGCTTGGTTGAGCAGATAGTGAGAAACAAAACCAAGTGATACAAGAAACGTGATAAGTCCATATTTAGGCTTATGGTGTTGGCTTATTTTCACAGATTCGTCAAAGCATTCCTGAAAATAGCGTTTATCTAAGGTGAATTCACTTTGAAACACGAGTAATCCTCAAGTTGATAACATCTAAATTATACGTGGTTATTTTCTCGGTTTAAATCTTATTTAGCTGCCACTGATGTGATTATTAGCAAAGCGCCAGTACCGAATTTAGAGCTAGGTAGTTGGTGTTGGGTGAGTAAGGGTGCCGTTTTCATAGAAGTTTATCTACATGTAAAAGAATTGCGCAAAGTAAATCTTTTCTTTCGGTATGACCAATTTTAGATTGGGTAATTTCAGTACAAAGGTATTGAATTTCCCTTTCTTTTTTCGGTCATTTTTTGTCTATATCTTGAGTATTTTTCATATTTATTGTGCATTTAATCTATTGTTTTGCCACTATTTCAAACTAAGTGTGTGAATTTAAAACAGAAATAAATAATGGTAATACCAATTTACAAGTGTCTTTACATGAATAAAAGTTTTGATATGATGTTTGAATAAATATTTACAAAAGTTGCCTATCTATTTCCTTTTATGGGTATGCATAAACAAATAAATAACAAATAAGGGGGCACCGATGGAGATCAGCGAATTGCTTATGCAGGCAGCCAACCTCATGTTAACAGGCATGGTTGGTGTGTTTATCTTCTTATCAATTCTAATTCTTGCTGTGAAAGGGTTATCAAAATTCAGCGCATCAGAGCAAAGCCCTGAGCAACCTAAAGTAAAAGCTAAATCACATCGCAGCGATACTGCGGGCGTTCCTGCACAGCATGTTGCAGCTATTAGCGCTGCAATAGCGCAATTCCGACAAAATAATTAAGGGGTCTACTATGTCAAAATTAAAACTAACAGAATTAGTACTAAGAGATGCCCATCAGTCCTTACTTGCCACAAGAATGCGCCTAGAGGACATGTTGCCGATTGCTGAAGAGCTAGATAAGGTTGGGTATTGGTCTGTAGAATCTTGGGGAGGCGCTACCTTTGACGCATGTATTCGCTATTTAGGTGAAGACCCTTGGCACCGTATTCGAGCGTTAAAGGAAGCCATGCCGAATACGAAGCAGCAAATGTTACTACGAGGCCAAAACTTACTTGGTTATCGTCACTACGCCGATGACGTAGTGGAAAAATTTGTGGCCCGAGCGCACCAAAACGGCGTCGATGTGTTTAGAATTTTTGATGCTATGAATGATGTTAGAAACCTTGAAACGGCTATTCGTGCTGCAATCAAAGTAGGCGCACATGCCCAAGGGACGATTTCATACACCGTCAGCCCAGTACACAATCTCGAGAAATGGCTATCGCAAGCAAAGCAACTTGAAGAGCTAGGTTGTCACTCGATTTGTATTAAAGACATGGCTGGTTTACTAAAGCCTTACGATGCTGAAGTGTTAATTTCAGAACTAAAGCGTACCGTGTCTGTACCTATTGCTATGCAGTGTCATGCTACCACGGGGTTAAGTACAGCGACGTATCAAAAAGCGGTCGATGCCGGTATCGATATGCTAGACACCGCAATCTCCTCAATGAGCATGACTTATGGCCACAGTGCGACCGAAACGCTGGTTGCTATTGTCGAGGGAACTGAGAGAGATACGGGACTTGAGTTAGGTCAATTGGAGTCTATTGCAGCCTACTTCAGAGACGTGCGCAAAAAGTATGCGGCGTTTGAAGGGAGCTTAAAGGGAGTCGATGGGCGTATTTTGTCAGCGCAAGTTCCTGGCGGCATGCTCACGAACATGGAAAATCAATTGAAAGAACAAGGTGCGGGTGACAAGCTTGATGAGGTATTGAGCGAAATTCCTCATGTGAGAAAAGATCTCGGTTTTATCCCCCTAGTAACACCAACTTCCCAAATAGTGGGTACGCAAGCGGTCCTGAATGTGTTGACGGGCGAACGTTATAAAACGATCACCAAAGAGACCGCTGGTGTACTCAAAGGCGAATACGGAACAACGCCAGCGCCTGTGGATGAAAACCTGCAAAATCGTGTTTTAGATGGGGCTGAGGCAATTACATGTCGACCTGCTGATTTATTAAAGCCCGAGCTTGATAGCTTAGAGCAAGAGCTACTATCGCATGCTAAGCAAGATGATATCGAACTGGCTGATGACATTGTTGACGATGTTTTGACTTATGCGCTGTTTCCGCAAATTGGACTCAAGTTCCTTAAAAATCGGAACAACCCAGATGCGTTTGAACCAAAGCCAAGCTTGGTTACTGCGCAGAGCCAAGAGTCAAACACCAGTAAACCAACATCAACTGTAAAACAAGGTAATGAGCGATATAGTGTGAGGGTTGATGGCAAGGTCTATGACGTTGTTGTCGCAGCAGGAGGTGAGTTAAAAGAGGTTGCAGTAAAAGATAGTGAGTTAATACCACAGTCAGCTTCTGTCAGTTCAGGAGAGACCTTAAATGCGCCGCTTGCGGGTAATATTTTTAAAGTACATGCAAGACCAGGTGACGATGTCGTACAAGGGGATGTCGTGTTGATCATGGAAGCGATGAAAATGGAAACGGAAGTTCGCGCCACATCAAATGGTAAAATTGCGGATATCTTAGTGTCGGAAGGCGATTCGGTTTCCGCTGGTGACGCGATTATTGAGATGGCATAAGGGCATGTAAAATGGATGGATTATTGAACTTGTGGCAAGCGACAGGGCTTGCCAACCTTACTTTTCCGGCATTATCCATGATTGCGGTTGGGTGTGGACTATTGTATCTGGCGATTGCGAAAGGTTTTGAACCGCTACTTTTGGTACCCATTGGGTTTGGCGCAATATTGACAAATATTCCTGTGGCCGCATTAGCTGAGCCCGGCGGCTTGCTGTATTACGTTTACTATATTGGTATCGACAGTGGTGTTTTTCCGCTACTCATATTTATGGGGGTGGGTGCACTGACTGACTTTAGTGCTTTGATCGCAAATCCTCGCATGTTGCTGCTTGGTGCTGCTGCCCAATTCGGTATTTTTGCCACTTTATTTGGTGCGATTTTGCTTAACTTTATACCGGGCTTTGAATTTACGCTGCAAGATGCTTCGGCTATTGCAATCATTGGTGGTGCAGATGGCCCAACGGCAATTTTTCTTGCATCAAAGCTCTCTCCTGAGCTGCTGGGCGCGATTGCCGTAGCTGCATATTCGTATATGGCCTTGGTGCCAATTATACAGCCACCTATTATGCGTTTGCTGACTTCTGAAGACGAAAGAAGTATCGCTATGCCGCAGTTAAGGCCTGTATCCAAAAAGGAAAAGGTCCTATTTCCTCTGATGGTCCTCGCTCTAACCTTATTGTTTTTACCGGCAGCATCTCCACTCGTTGGCATGTTTTGTCTGGGCAACCTAATGCGTGAGTCTGGTGTGGTAGATAGGTTAAGTAATACGGCTCAAAATGAGCTGATTAATATCACGACGATCTTTTTAGGCTTGGCAGTGGGCTCGAAGTTGGCTGCGGATCAGTTTTTGACTGTAGAGACGCTTGGGATTTTACTACTTGGCGCATTGGCATTTAGTATCGGTACGGCTTCTGGTGTTTATATGGCAAAAATTATGAACCGGGTTTCATCTAATCCTATCAACCCGTTGGTAGGGGCGGCAGGTGTATCCGCTGTGCCTATGGCTGCGCGAGTGGTCAATAAGGTAGGGTTAGAATCAAACCCACATAACTTTTTATTAATGCATGCTATGGGGCCTAATGTTGCAGGCGTTCTCGGTAGTGCAGTTGCAGCAGGTATCTTGCTCGCTTTGGTCGGTTAACCACACTCTCCAACCTTTTTGTGGGGCTTCGGCTCCACAGTTTTTCTTTCGCTTTAGCTCCTTCATCTCACCTGTTGTATAAATAACGGGCCAAACAAACGTCATCGTGGTATAACTTGAACGATTGAATTTGGCCTGAGTGATTTTATGAATATCGTTGTTATTTTAGTGAGTTTAGTAATTGCATTGGTGGTTTTGATCCCATTACTTGAAAAGTACAACAGTAAAATTGGACTCGACAAGATGCAAAAGTACAGTAAGTTTATTATTCCATTGGCAATGGCGGGTATAGTGGTAAATATGATTTACTCAATGGTGCAAGGCTAAACCAGAAATTGCATAAGGCAACACCAAAGGTGGTGCCTTATGCTGTGAGTATTAAGGCTTAGTTTGCCGACTGCTGCAAAAATTGCTGGATGAACTCAGTGGCATTTTGATAAGCCTGTTCCAACTCGTCCCGCAACTGTATAAGCTGATCACTTGATAATTCTTCCTCTTTACAACGGGTTTCAAACCCTTCTGCAAGTAACGCAACCTGCTCGGCACCTATGGTCCTTGAGATAGACTTAAGTTGATGGCAGGCCTCGATAATCTCGCTTTGGCTAGACGAAATGACGGCGCCATTAATGTCTCTCGCCAGTTCGCTGCTCTGCTCTAAATACATTCTGAAAAAGCGTAGCCTTTTGGCATCGTCATCATTAACATATTTGTTGAGTTGGTCCATGTTTATGGGCGTCTCTGGTGCCTGAGTATCTTCTACAGGCGCCTCTTCAACAATTGGCGTGTCAACCTGCTCTTGGAGCGGAGGCTCATAACTTGGGACCTCAATCTCCGGTGTTGCTTGAGAGGCGAGAGGGGCATACGTCTCTGGCTCATTGATATCATTATCATAATTCGACTCAATAGAGATTGCCTTGTCTGTTATCTGGCGTGCCTCTGAGTAGACGGAGTCGGGCGACATGCTCGTTTCAGCGTGTGGCTCAAGGTGAACTTGTGGGGCAACGTGCGCTTCTGGCTGAATTGGCACTGAGCTAGTCGGTTGTGGTTCTGCACTTTTACCTACTTTAGTGCCAGTCGTTTCTTGCCATTTATCTAAGGTTGCCTCTAGCACATTCAGCTCAACGGGCTTTGTAATGTAATCGTTCATACCTGATGCTAAGCAGCGGTCTCGCTCACCTTTCAAAGCATTCGCTGTGATGGCAATAATATAAGGCTGGGCGTTAATGTCAGGTGCTTGTTCTGCGATATCACGGATCTTAGTTACCATGTCATAGCCTGACATTTTTGGCATATGAAGATCTGTGAGCACAACGGCATAGTGGCCTTTTTGCCACATTTTCAATCCTTCCTCACCATTTTCTGCCACTTCGACACCGTACCCGAGCAAATGCAGTTGGTCAGTTAGTACTTGTTGATTAAGGACGTTATCCTCAACCAGTAATACAAGCTTGTTCTCTGCCTTTGCATCTTCGGTGTTTAAATAACTGTTCATTGAGCGAGAAGGTTTAAGCTGTTTCGGCTTGTGTAACCCAACAGCGACTAATACCGCTGTCATAAAGCTTGTTTTACAAAGTGGTGCAGCATTCAAGTAGAATATATGACCGTGATTCAGTGCGGACTCGTCCATGGTACTCAGCACAATTACCTGTTGGTTATTGTGCTCCAGAGAATAAAGTAAATCGCGCAGTTGTTGATTGACTTTATCCATCCCATCAAGGCCATCGAGCACCCAGACAACATCTTGTTCATATTGATGCTCACCCATTTCACTGGCATCAAGCACCACAACAGAGTTTGCCCCCATAAATGAAAGGTAACGTGCCAAAATCGCTCTGCGATTTGGATTATGGGTAAAGGTGACGATTTTCCGGCCTTCTAAGACGCCTTTATTGGCGTACTCGACTTTGCCGGTGATGCTAAATGGTAATTCAACAACAAACTCGCTGCCCATGCCTATATCAGACTGCACATTGATTGAGCCCAGCATTAATTCTACCAAACTCTTACAAATAGAGAGCCCTAAGCCTGTACCACCATATTCACGGGTAATTGACCCTTCAGCTTGAATAAACGGGTTAAATATCTCTCTAAGCTGTGCTTGAGTCATACCTTTACCGTTATCAGTGACTTTAAATCTTAATGTGTAATGCTCAGAAGTGTTTTGTGCGACTTCTACAGAAATTTTTACAAAACCCTGCCTGCTTTCATCTGTTGAAGTAAATTTAATCGCGTTGCTGCAAAGGTTATAAAGCACTTGGCGGACACGCACAGCATCACCAACTAAGTTGCTAGGAATGTCCGGGGCAATGGCCAGTTGTAAATCGAGTTTACGTTTCTTGGCAACCGATGATAAAACGCGCGCCACTTCTTCAATGGTTTCGGATACCGAAAATGCACTGCTATCTATTTGTAACTTACCCGCCTCGATTTTAGAGAAGTCGAGAATATCGTCGAGGATACCCAGTAGCGAGAAAGCAGAATCTCGGATAATCGTTGTTAAACGATGCTGCGCACCATCCAATTCGGTTTGACGTAACAAGTCGATGGTGCCGATAACCCCATTCATTGGCGTTCTAATTTCGTGACTCATAGTTGCCAAGAAAGTGGTTTTTGCTTCACTCGCGCGTTCAGCATTGAGTGTTGCCTTCTCTAAAGCCAGTGTCCGAGCTTGAACTTCTGTTTCTAAGCTGGTTTGAAGCTGTCTCAATTCGTTTTGTGCTGCTTGGTTGCCTTTAATAATGTCGCGTATTTGATTGATCAAGGCATTGATGCCGATAGATGTTTGCGACAAACCAAAGCTCAGGTTTTCCGTGATATGGACCTCATAATCTTTTTGCGCAACTAAATGTTCAAGCTCTGAATTGAGCAGCTTCAACTCTTTCGCTAGCTTTCCTACAACCTGCTTTTTTAAGAAAAGCGCGAATGCGACTGTAAGGATAAGTGCGATTAGGGCGAGTAAGTAACTCAAAGGGTTGTCTTCTGGTGCAGCAACTTGCGGTTCTGTATATACCAAAATCAATTCACCTACTGGCATATCGTCCAAGGTCAAAGGCTGATGAACGATAGTCTGATCATTGACCGTGAGCTTGGTGCGTTGCTTTACGGGTGCGACTGGAAACTCATCAGTTTGAAATACAAGGCTAGGTTTTCCCATGCCACTGTCTGCATATAAGTAAGCATTGATGTCTGGGTTACCCGCTTTAACCGACGTCAGCATTTGTTTGGCGTAGTTATAGCCAAGTTTCATCATTGTATTGCTGAGTGGTGCTGCTAGGTCTTGAGCCTGAAGCACGAGATCAGGCTGGCTATGAGTTGTGGTCTGTATTTGTTTTGGCCATAAATAGGCTGCAAGTGCAGATACACTGGCAATTATTAAAGTTACAAAAACAAACAGTGGCACAAAGCCTTTTATCTGTGCTTGTGAAGAATTTTCCATTGAAATAATCCGAGCAAATAACTTTCAAATCGAGTTTTATATAAATAAGTGTTAATCCTACCACCTACAATGGATGATTTCTCTACGTTTTTACTTCTTTATTATGGTTTATGGTTAACGGCAGGCGTAGTCGCATGTATGATTTTCATCCTTTTTTAGCTGATTTTTGTTAGTTTTGCATGAATTGTGCGCAAACAAATTATATTGCAAAAAAATAGTTGACTTGAAAGGGTAAAACTCGTTTAATACGCCGCACGCCCAGATAGCTCAGTCGGTAGAGCAGAGGATTGAAAATCCTCGTGTCGGTGGTTCGATTCCGCCTCTGGGCACCATTTTTCGGTGCGCCGACTTAGCTCAGTTGGTAGAGCAACTGACTTGTAATCAGTAGGTCATCCGTTCGACTCGGATAGTCGGCACCATATATTTATTTGAATCGCTGTTTTAAAATAGGCTATTTGAATAAAGTTGAGAGCTTCATGCTTTCAAAAAAAATAGTATTGCCCAGATAGCTCAGTCGGTAGAGCAGAGGATTGAAAATCCTCGTGTCGGTGGTTCGATTCCGCCTCTGGGCACCATAATTTGGTGTGCCGACTTAGCTCAGTTGGTAGAGCAACTGACTTGTAATCAGTAGGTCATCCGTTCGACTCGGATAGTCGGCACCATTTATTCTTTAGAAGTAATCATAATTAATGCTTTGAACGCTTTCTAAATAAAGCGGTTCATATTGCATAGAAAGTCCTAGTTAGGATTTTTTATTAAAAGATTTTTGCCCAGATAGCTCAGTCGGTAGAGCAGAGGATTGAAAATCCTCGTGTCGGTGGTTCGATTCCGCCTCTGGGCACCATCATTTCGGTGCGCCGACTTAGCTCAGTTGGTAGAGCAACTGACTTGTAATCAGTAGGTCATCCGTTCGACTCGGATAGTCGGCACCATTTACTTCTAAAAATATATCCTGACACAACTTTGAAATTTGCGCTTTTAGCAGCCTTAGTTTAGATGTCAAAACCTATAAAGAATCTTTCCAAGATAGTTCAGGTAGAGCAGCTTGGAAATTGTATTGAAAATCCTTTGTGATATTTCAAAACGTAAAGAATATTGCCCAGATAGCTCAGTCGGTAGAGCAGAGGATTGAAAATCCTCGTGTCGGTGGTTCGATTCCGCCTCTGGGCACCATTATTTTGGTGCGCCGACTTAGCTCAGTTGGTAGAGCAACTGACTTGTAATCAGTAGGTCATCCGTTCGACTCGGATAGTCGGCACCATATTTATTCTTTAGAAGTAAAATTTAATTATTGCCCAGATAGCTCAGTCGGTAGAGCAGAGGATTGAAAATCCTCGTGTCGGTGGTTCGATTCCGCCTCTGGGCACCATCATTTTGGTGCGCCGACTTAGCTCAGTTGGTAGAGCAACTGACTTGTAATCAGTAGGTCATCCGTTCGACTCGGATAGTCGGCACCATTTATTCTTAAAGTAAAACTTACTTATCATTTCAATGTAGTTCATTCGACAGAGCCGATTAGAATCGCATTGAATATCCTTATGCCGGTGGCGTCATTGCACCTCTGAGTACCACTTTTGCATAGCTTCCCACTAGATCTTAAGATCCCCATTTCCTACAAAAACACAATTTCTCTTTAAAATTCTATTTTCGTTTCGAATGACGGAGCCGATTTTGCAGACGTCAGAAAGTAAACAACCGCGTTTCAAATATGAGTCACCAAACTTATATTTGAAATGTGGATTCCATAAACATATCTGCCTGTTTACTTTGGCCTAGGCGAAATAAAGTGTACTGGAGATACTGGGTATGCAGAAGTTTGAACTGATGAAAATCACATTTCATTCAGAGTATTATCGAAAAAAGAATGTTTTTGCTTGTAAGTGCGACCCAAACCTAAAGAATTGAAAGGGCTATAGGTACTCTCCCAAGCCCTCTAGATGTGTTTATTGAGTACTATATTTCACAACTTTTACATCAGAAACGATAGCTCGGTTGTAGTCACATTCATCGATATCTGTGAATTCTAGTGTGTTACCGTATTCAAAGGCTTGCATCACAATTGCAAACTTACGATTGGCGATGTCCACATCACTACTCTTTACGCGATAAATACTGCTTCCACACCCGTTGGATTCAGGAATACTAAAGTCAAACTCTGTCGGTAATGTATCAAGCTGATAAACATAACTGACTAAACCTGCTCGTTTTGTAGGTGTTGGTAGAAATTCACCCTCGTATTCAACAAAGTAACCAATAACAGGATCAACATTGTCTACGGGTACACCTTGCACGCCAGAATCATCAGCCCACTGACCACTGCCAATTCCCCAGCTGCTTTCACCTATATTCATGTACACATAGCCTGAGTTGTTCGGCTCACTTCCGCCAAATCCCAAATAATGAAAAGCAGAGGTGTTGCCTGTTATCCAGCCTTCTGGGTATTTGCCACCAAGCCATGCGCCTTGAAAGCCAGTATATTGGCCTGATACTAATCCGTATAGGAAGTCATTCTCAGCTTGAGAGTCCACAATAGCAAGCCTACCGTTCACACCTTTGAAAACTCGTTGACTAGCTTCTAGCTCAGCAGTATGCCAAGTATTGTTGTTACCAGCATAAGGAGCCGTTACCTCAATAAATTCATAATAATTATCATTAAATTTAATCGGAGTCGATGCAACAGTAATACAAGAAAAGACCGAGGATATTAAAGCGACTGAGGCATTTATTAATTTCATTTTTATTTCCTTTATTTTAATAATTTCTTGGGTGCTATTTTCTGGCTCTTACCCATTTAACAACAGCGTACCCATTCTCACAGACTTCTGAATCATGAAAATCAAAAGTTGCCTCAGAGCGAAATGCTAATAAAGCAATTTGTTGTTTACGGTTAGCTACCGTGGTTGTTGGGCTTTTTACTAGATATAAATTTGTGCCGCAGGTATTGAGTCTTGGTACACTAAACTCAAATTGTGTTGCACTATTGTCTAACTGGCTAACAAATGTGAGTTCAGTTGAGAGCACATCTTGTCCCGCCTGAGCAGCTAATGGCAAGATGCTCAAAGTTAAACTTAAAAGTGATTTTTTCATTCATATTCCTTATTGATTAGGTCAGAAAAATGGAATTTCCTGTATAAGAAGCTCCCTGACTAGTCTAACGAAAAAGCAAACAATAGAGCAAAATATTAAGGTGATTATTTGAAATAATTGGATTTTTTAGTAACCGAATGGAGAAATATCAGATACTAAAACTAAATTAATCTCACTTTGTAACTAGGACGATATTATTTTTAATCCGTAAATAATGCTATTTTTTGAGAAAAAGCTTCCCATCGGAAGGCTTTCCCCATATTGCATGTAAGCAGCATTTAATTGACTGCTCGTCATGACAAACATTGACGCCATTTTTTATCGCGATAGCTTGGCAGATAGTTTATTGAATCAAAAGTTTAACCCAACTACAGAAAATCAAGTGTAGGTTGCTGATATCACCTATCAGGAACGGGAGAAAGTGGTATATATTTAGCGATATTATTGGAGACTTACTCTCTAAACGAATTGTCGGTTGGCATTTAGATAAGCGCGTTGTAGCTGCTCCTATTTCATCAGCAAAGCAAAGATAAAAGCGCATAGCTTGCTCCAACCATATTGTGCAACCCTGATCAGGGATCACATTAAACCTATAAACATTATCTTCATGGTTGGTAAAGCAACTGGCTTGTAATCAGTAGGCCATCCGTTTGACTCGGATAGTCGGCGCCACCGATTTTCTATATCTGTATTCAAGAATATTATCTGTTAGGCTTCTTTCTTGGTCCTGTACACGCTCCTATTAACGCCAAAACCTCCAAGTTTACGTAAATATCGACTAAAATTTGAATAGTATCTCTAGTCATGTAGTATCGACTTTAATGGCTTTATCTATTGATAGTTGGAATTCTTGTTGCTCTTAAGTATGGAACAAATCGAAATTTTTCCGATCCCAAGTCCATGCAAAGGGGTCTGTGAAGTCAATAATCGCGGCTACTGCAAAGGTTGTTTTCGCAGTAGAGAGGAGCGTTTTTGCTGGAATAAGATGACGGAGCAGCAAAAACGCATGGTGGTTGAGCTATGTCAACGACGAGAAAAGCGTGTTTTAGCTAAGCAAAAAGCCGACGCACAAATAGTGCCTGAATCAGAAATGGGTCAACAGGACGATCTTTTTAAATCCGATACTTAGCTTTTAAAACTGCGATAACACCCTTGCTCTCTAATTTTTTGAGTGTTTGTTTAAGCTTGGGGATCAGTGCTGAGTGCTTTTTGTGCAGGTAGTGAAAGCTCTCGATGGTAAGTAAGTCTTCAATTTTTACTGCTTCCATGTCCATATAAGGCAAATGTTCTCTAAGGTGGAAGTCGACTATTAGCGCACCTTGTACTTTTTCCTGCATAAGTAAGTTAAGTTGGGCGGCTGTACTTTTAACTTCAATTAACTCCCCTTTGTATTGATTGTCCATCATGTACTGATAGGCGACTAAATATCCACTTTGTACAACCAGTGAACTAAGTTGGTTGAACGTGCAGGACAAGCAGTGGCTTATCAATTGTAGGTTGAAGGAATACAGTGGGTAATCTACATAAATCAAGTTGGCATAGCTATCTGTTACGCCAGCAATACGGCCGAGTTGACCATCCAGTTCGCCCTCATTTGCCGCAATTAACGCACTGTGCCTATCAAAATCAATGAGTTCTAGTTTATGTCCGATGTCTTTATAAGCAAGGCTAAGTAACTCAATGACATAACGAGCTTGTGCAGTGTCTGCAGGTCGATTGAAGTAAAGTGTTTTGGCGTTAGCAACTGCGCAGGTGGATAGAAGTAGCATACATAAAATTGTTAGATTCCGCACATAGTCTCCTTATCATACGTGTTATCTTGTTGTTCTGGATATTGACGTTTTCTACAATGCGAAGGAATGTTGATTTCATCGAGAACTTTGTCATTCTGTACTGCCTCTGCCCAGTTCATATATGATACACTGTTTTCAAGAATTTCAATAATTGTACAGTCCAATGTCCTACAACCTGTGTAATCTTTCTCGAGCTGATAAATACCAAATCCAATTAGAGTACGAAGCCTCCTTTTGGGCATATCAAATCAAGCGTGGCAAGAATACCCGCGAAGCTATCTATGACGCGATAAATAGTAGACCGCAATCAGAGCGCGATACCTTAAAAGCCAAGTTTGAACAATACCTTGGGCTCATGTTAGTGTAGTTATGACTTTTAGCTGTTATTGCCTTCCTGCAATCCAAACACCTTTAGTAAATAAGTTTTTTCAGGAACACAGGGTACGTGGCCGAGCGACAAAACAAGATCAAGTTTGGGTTATTAAACAAACAGAGCTAGTTGCGGCATGCAGGGTGCAAAATGTTGATGACGATGCGTTTTTATCAACGGTGTTTGTTGAGGCGGATTATCGTGGTCAAGGGTTGGCAAAAATGCTTATTAGCCAAGCGGTTAAGAGTACAAACCAGAGCGTGTATACCTTTGCTTATCAAGACGTGTTGCCGCTTTATTTAAAGCTAGATTTTACGACAGTTGCTATTGAATTATTACCCATTGCACTGCAAAAGAAATTTGCAAATTATTTAAAACAGGGGCGCGATATCTTGCCTATGTGTTTCTCAGGGAATGTGCACACATGATTAAGTTTGTCTTTCTTTTTGTTTGCTTATTCAGTGCGATTACTTCCGCACAAGTTGCGCGTATCTCTCCCGCAGAAGGCCTCTCTCAGAGTTATGTAAATACCTTATTATTTGATAAAAAAGGGTATTTGTGGCTATCTACAGAAGGGGGCTTAAATCGATATGACGGCTATCAAGTCCTTGAGGTGATGGGGCCTAATCGTGACTTGGATAAGATGCAAATCGATAGGATATACCAAGACTCAGAAGGGATGATATGGATAGCTTCAGGTCGGGCCGGGTTCTTTAGTTATAATCCTGAGCAAGACACCTATCGACAATACATTAAAGCGCCCGCATCAGAACAAGATTACATTCATAACAGCGTATTCCAAATGCTTGAAAAGAATAATAACGAGCTTTGGTTAGGCCGCACACAAAATGTATCGATTCTCAATAAGCAAACCGGTGAGATCAAAGAAGCTATCCCCATTCCAGGCATGACCGAGCGCAGTTTGGTGAGATCTCTTTTACAGTACGACGATATACTTTACATAGCGACAACGGAACAACTTTTCGCCTACCATATTCCCAGCAAACAGCTTAAACCGCTTCAGCATCTGAGTTCCCCCGAGCACCCATTTGAACTCAATACCAAGTCGTTACTTTTGCTTGATGACAGTACTCTGTTAGTAGGTGCCGTGTTAGGTCTATATGCATTGGATATTGCGGAGTTACAAAAGGACTTTACCGCGACCCCAAGTTATAGAACTTTGCTTGAGGACTTTAATATCTGGCATATGCTGGAGCAACAGGACTACTTATTGTTGGGCACAGATAAGGGGTTAATGCGGTTCGATCCTAAGTCACAGACAATCACACCTGATATGCGCCTGTCACAGAGCCGATTTTCCATTTCAGACAGTAGTGTGATCCACTTAAATGAAGATCAAAATGGTGGGATCTGGGTTGCAACTAGGACCGATGGTGCTTTTTATTTACCACCTGAAAACCATATTTTTGACAATGTGCAAGCTGAATCTATCGTTGGAGAGCTATCTCACGGCACCATTTGGGGGCTTGTTGAATTTCAAGGGTATATCTGGGCTGCAACCCGAGATGGATTAACGAGATACGACCCGAAAACACGGGAAGCTAAACCGCTTTTGAAAGGCTATATGGGGGAGAGCTTTTTACCTGAATACTCAATTATTTCGCTGTATCCGTATAAAGACAAACTGTGGCTGATTAGCAATCGCGGGTTATTTGTGTTTGAGCCACAAACGGAGCAGATTTATCGGCCTAGCGCACAAGATAAAAATGCCACCGAAGTGCTTGCCGGTTTTGTCAAAGGAGCAGCTTTAGTTGAACCTGGGTTACTTTATTTTGTAGATGGTAATTCAGGGTTTTACTTATTTGATATTGAAAAGGGGCGGCTAGAGTCGCTAGGCGCGCAATTCGAACAGTTTGATCCTTTCTTAAGTTATGGTTTCTTTCCTCCTTTATCAAGCCACCCTAAGCAACCGATATTTTATAGTGAAGGGCGATTATTTCGCTATGATCACAGCTCAGACACACTGACCCAAATCTACCAAGTTCCTAAAGCTCATAAGCAATCCGCGGTCGATCTACTAAGCTACACAATCGACAAAAATAATGTGCTGTGGTTGTCTTTTGCGACACATGGGTTGGTACGGTTAACAGCTGATGGATACAAAGAACTGCCTTTACCTGCAGACTCGTTGTCTGTAACAAACTTTTTATTATACGAAATGCAGCAAGATGAAGCTGGCATGATCTGGATGTCTTCGCACCAAGGTATATGGCGCTTAGACCCGGATAATTTCCACCTTCAAGGGTTCACGATTAACGATGGCCTGATGAGCAATGAGTTCAATAGTGGCTCCTCTGTTAAGTTGCAAGATGGCAAAATCGCGTATGGTTCACTTCAAGGGATCACGATATTTGACCCAGAAGTCAATCGTCCCAGTAAGCCCCTGTTAACGCGTGTCAACATCACCAATGTTGATTTAATGTCTCGAGATTTGAAACCTGTTGGGCTCAAATCGTTTTCATCCATTGAGTTAGATCATGACGATATTGGCTTAGAAGTATCCTTTTCGGCGATGGCATTTACAGCCCAAGAGCGCATTGTCTATGAATATCAGTTGTCAGGGGAGCAACGTATTTTAAGTCGCAACAGCAATCGTGTCGTTTTTCCAAAACTGAATCCTGGCAATCACCGCTTAAAAGTATGGGCAAAAGATCCCCTAACTGGTGATTACACGCAGCCTGCAGAGTTAAACATACGGGTTAAATACCCGTTTTGGCGCTCCCCTATGGCATTGGCTTGTTATTTAATTTTGGCAAGCGCGCTGTTTGCATTGTGGGTGCATCGTAAAAACCGCGTGGCACAGTTGTTGATGGCTGCACACAAAGAGACGCGCAACAGTGAAACACGTCTAAAAATGGCCCTAGAAGGAAGTAACTCAGGGGTTTGGGACTGGCAGTCGGGCTCGAATTTAGTTTATCAACCACGACTTGTTAATGAGCTCGGGTATAAAACGGATTATATCAATCTGGATGATTACTTGGAGTTAATACACCCCCAAGATCGTGCATTATTCAGAATTGAATGGCTAGAGTTTGTATCGACGGCAAAAGGATACATTGATTGTACCTATCGATTGCGTAACAGAGTGGGGCAGTGGCGTTGGTACAAAGACTACGGCAAGGTAATGGCGTGGCGTGAAGCCGTGCCAATGCGTGTAGCAGGAACGTATACCAACCTAACCCGTGAGCGCGTATTTGAAGAGCGTGCTTCCTTATTTGGTGAAGCGTTCGAGCAAACGCGCGACTGGGTTATGATTTTTGATAAGCGCTTTCGGATTCTGGCATGTAATAAAGCCCTGCAAGAGGCTTTCACAGTCCCCGCCAACCCGACGTCTAGTACCAGCGTGAGTTTGGGTCTTGAGCGTCATGTTCGGATGCATTATCTCCGTGCGATGAGCGAATTAAATGAAGGTGAATACCACAGTGCGGAAGAAGCACTGAGGTTACCGAGTGGCGAAGTAAGGCATGTACTTGTTAAAGTGACAGCCACTCTTGGCCAAAACTATATTATTGTGCTTACAGATATAAGCAAACAAAAGCGCACAGAAAAGGAGCTATATCAATTAGCAAATTATGACTCTTTGACAAAGCTACCAAACAAAGTGCTATTTATGGATCGAGTACAGCATGCCTTAGAGCAAGCGAAAGATGCTGAACAGTCGATGGCGATATTGGCGATTAAGTTCGGTAGACTACAACGATTAGCTGACACCTTTGGCAATGAGTTTGTCGCGAGTGTCATTCAAAGAGTGGCACAAACCTTACAGTGTTGCTTTAGAGAGGTTGACAGCTTGGCCATTGGTCATGAGCGAGATTTCTTTATCTTGATGGAACACTTAGACAATGTGGACGCTGTGACACGCTATATCCATTGCTTGATGGAACGTTTTCAAGAAGGGGTCGATGTACATGATCAGCGTGTTCATTTACAGGTTTACGTTGGGATTGCATTGTACCCAGATGATGCCAGCGATGCCTTTGAATTAAATCAAGCCGCGGAAATAGCGCTGAGCCATGCTAAAAAGTCGTTGGTAAGCGGTTATCAGTTCTATCACCATGATATTAATCAGCAGGCCAAAAGAACCATTGAAATCGAACGTCGTTTGAATACTGCTTACAATGATGAATTGTTCTGTAACTATTACCAACCTATTCTCAATGGCACAAAAGGGGAAATAGAGGGGTTTGAAGTTTTATTACGATGGCCCGAAGATCCGGCTTTTAGTGCTCAAGAGTTTGCCAATGCGGCTGAAAAGACTGGCCTAATTACCAAGTTATTACTGCAAACTTTAGAGCGCGCGCTTATCGAGCTGAAAGTTTGGCATTTATCTTGGCCAGATCTGTATTTGTCGATTAATCTCTCAGCGTTGGACTTTGAGTACGATGAACTAATAGCAAGGATCAGACAAGCACTTTCAAAATCCAATGTTCCGGGCAGATGTTTAGTGTTTGAAATCACCGAGTCGGTAATGATGGCGGATGCAGAGCATGCAATAGATACGATGAATGCATTGCGCGCTCTGGGCTGCCGTTTATATATGGACGATTTTGGAACAGGGTACTCTTCATTGACGTATTTAAAGCAATTTCCAGTGGATGCGTTAAAGATAGATCGCAGTTTTATCTCTGATATTGGTGTCGATAAAGATCATGAAACCATTATCCATTCAACCCTGTCATTGGCACACAGTTTAGGTAAGTTTTGTATCGCTGAAGGCGTTGAGAGCACAGAGCAATTAAAATTTTTAAGAATGCTTGGCTGCGAGCGCTTTCAAGGTTACCTATTCAGTCCACCATTGCCCGGTGATTTGATAGCACACCAAATGGAAAACGCCTGGCAAGAAATGTTTCGTGATTAAAGCTTTTGACCACAGTGGCGGCAATACATATTTTGCGCGCGCTGTGATGTCATTAGCTTTATCGCTTGATTTGCCTCACTGGCACTAAGCCCGAGTTGGATCCTCAGTGCTTCTAAGTGCTCAATTTCGCTCTCCTCGAGTTTCCCATCCACCAGCGCATGCAAAATTGCCTCATTGAATGCGTCTCGTCGTTTACGTAATTGATCTGCAAAGCTAGACGCAAGTAAACCTGTTGGAATTGCCACCATCCCCATACTTAATAAAGTGATTACGCCACCAAAGAAGCGACCTAAAGGGGTAATTGGTACAACGTCCCCATAGCCTACCGTGGTAAGTGTTGCCATGGCCCACCACATTGCCGCAGGGATTGAACCAAATTTTTCGGGCTGGACGTCATGTTCAATAAGGTAAATACCACAAGAGGCCACTATCAGCACCAATGACATAATAAAAAACGCGGCCATCAAAGAGCTCGCCTCTTCTTTAAATGCTGCGAGGAGTAACTGCATCGCACGTGAGTAGCGTGTGAGTTTGAAAATTCTCATCAGCCTGACCACACGTAAAAAGCGTAGATCGAAGGTAAAAAATACCATCAACAAGGTGGGTAAAATAGCAATTAGATCGATCACCGCCAGTGGGGATCTTACATATCTTAACCGAATGGCAAGGTGGCTTTTGTTTTTATCTCGATAGTTTACTTTGTCGACGCAGCACCATAGCCGCAGCAAGTATTCAATACAAAAAATACCGACGGAAATGACTTCAATATAAAAAAACAATCGATGATATTGCTGTGCCAAGGCTGGCACTGATTCCAGTACAATGGCGATGACATTGAATATGATCAGGGCAATTAGAAATATATCCAAGGCGTGAGCCACTTTTCTGTATCGACCACTGCCTTCTAAAATAGCTGCGGTTTTTTGTCTTAGAGTCAAACTCATTGTTCGCTATTCACATTAGTTACTTATGTTCAGTATTTTCATGTAAGGGCAGAGTCATAATGGTCGCGCCCTCTTCAAAGTCTCGCCTTACATTAAAGCCCAGGTGTTTTGCGAGACTGATCATGCCCGAATTCTCTGGTAATGTGATCCCTTCAATTGTCCCAACGCCTTTGTCTCTACAATACTCTATTGCTGCGTTCATCAGCAATTTTCCAAGTCCTAACCCTTGGCTGTCAGAGCGGACAATGACCGAAAACTCAGCACTAATGTTGTCCGGATCCATTAAAACTCGCGATACGCCTAAGGTGCGATAAGTACTTTTATGACGTTCACTGACAATGAAAGCCATTTCTCGGTCGTAGTCAATTTGCGTCATTTTGGCTAACTGCTCATGGGTAAATTGAGGCAATTGGCCAAAAAATCTTCTATATCGGTCCTCTTGGCTAAGAGACTGATCAAACTCTTGATGGCTGCGCTCATCTTCTGGTTTGATGGGTCTCAACATTGCTTGATGACCATTTTTGAGGGTAATACTGCGTTCTAATTCTTTCGGATAAGGCTTGATGGCCAAGCGCTTTCTACCAGCCAGAGGGGTATAAGAAGAGAGCGTGATCTGAGCGTCTAAAACCAGAAACTGCCCTGAACTAGCTAAGATAGGGTTTAGCTCAAGGGCGCATATGTCAGGCTGCTCAACAATCATCTGTGACACCCTAGTGAGTAGCGCACAGAGGCGATATTTGTCAACTTTATCGGGTAAGGTACGTTCTTTTAAAACGCCCTTATCATGCGCTGCTGCAATAAGGTACTTGGCTAGGTTCATGTTCAAAGGAGGCAGAGCAACGGCTGCCTGAGAAAAGTTTAAGCCGGTTCCGGCTTCACCCAAGAGGATCACCGGTCCAACATCAGGCTCGGTTTTAATGGCAATTCTGAGCTCTTGCGTGCCAGCTCTTGAGGCCATTTTCTGTAGTGAAAAGCCTTCAATTTGAGCTTCTGGGTAGGTCTTTTTTATGCGCAGTAACATGGCAAATGCTGTCTGCTCAACCTCATTGCCATCATTTAAGTTTAAAACGACACCACCGACTTCGGACTTGGATGGGATCGCCGGGCTTATGAGTTTTAGGGCAACCGGGTAACCGATTTTGTCGGCTTGTTCTCTTGCATCGCTGGGTGTTAGGGCGACTTCTGTCTCGATACACTCAATACCATAGCATGATAAGATCTGACGGGATGAATGTGTTGATAGATATCGGTGCCCAGAGTCTAAATACTCCAATATGTGTTGTTTGGCCGCTGCACTATTAATTAAATCATCTTGAATGATTGATTCTGGTGTTTGTGTCAGGTGTTTTTGGTTTCTTCTGTAAGTGATCAAATGCATGAAAGCACTCACCGCGCCTTCAGGTGTACGGTAAGTGGGGATGTGGCTTAGCACGCAAATATCTCTAGCAGAGCGCGCAGCATCCTCCCCCATAAAATTGGTCATGACAAAAGGGCGTGCCATCTTAGGAATTTTTTCTAAGGTTTGAGCAATAATCTTGGCATAGGCGCTACTCGGTGCCAGTGCAGACGGTGTATGGATGATAAGCAAGTTTTTTACTTCATCAGCCTTTAAAAGAATTTCGAGTGCTTGTTGATATCGCTGTGGTGATGAATCGCCAAAAATATCAACGGGGTTGTCTGTTTGCGAAGATTGCGGCACGATTTTATTGAGCGCTGTAATCGTGTGTTCACTGAGCGTTGCCAGTTTACCTGAGCGCATCAAAAGCGTATCTACCGCCATAATACCAGGACCACCACCATTAGTTAGAATGGTTAAGTGTTCAACTTTTAGAAGCTTAGGATGCAGCGCTAAGGTTTGGGTTGCAGCAAACAGTTCACGTAAGTCGTTTACGCGTAACATACCTGCCCGTTGGAACATTGCATCATAGACTGCATCGTCGGAAGTCTTACCGCCAGTGTGGTTGTACGCCGCTTGTGCACCAGCCAATGTCCGTCCAGTTTTTATGGCGATAACCGGCTTATTGAAAGCGGCAGCTCGTGCGGCAGATATAAATCGCCTGACATCTTTTATATTATCAATGTAGAGCAATATTGCAGAGGTTTTCGCATCTCTGGCCAGATAATCTAGTAGCTCATCAAAGTCAATGTCAACACAATCGCCAACGGAAACAAAGTGAGAAAACCCAATATGTTTATTTTGAGCCCAATCCAGGATTGTTGAACACACCGCGGCAGATTGTGAAACAAATGCGAGTTTTCCGGGTTTGGCTACAGTGTGAGAGAAGCTTGCATTGAGGCCGATATGAGGCAGCATGAGTCCAAGGCTATTGGAGCCGAGTATGGTAACGCCAGCCTCAAGTGCAGTCGCTTTCAGTTGTATCTTGTGTTGGTTATCTAGGCCAGCGGCTACGATAATGGCATGGCGGCATCCGAGTTGTCCTAATTCTTTAATGAGCTGGCAAACTGCGTTCTTGTTTGTACAAAGGATAGCTAAATCAGGCGTATGTGGGAGACTTTCAATGTTAGGGTAGGCGAGTACACCTTGGACTGCGGTGTACTTAGGCGTGACAGGCATAATAGGCCCTTTAAACCCACCTTGTAGTAAATTACGCATGACTACGTTACCCGCTCGGGCTGGATTGCTGGATGCGCCAATAACCGCGACCGAACGCGGATTAAAAAATTGCCCTATGCGTTTTACACTCATGCCTACTCCTTTGATTTATAAGCGACCAATGTATGCGCTGGGCTATGACTTTAACATTTTTGCGGGATAATTCGAGCAGATAAGCGAATTACTTTGATCTGGCTAGCCAGAGTACGCTTATCCACCCAGAAAATAGAGACTGATTTAGCTAAAATGCATTGTTGGATTTTAGCTAAACTTTAAAACGTGAGACATCCTCCTGCATTCGGTGTGCATCGTGCTCTAATGCTTCACAATTTTTGCAATTCTCACACGAGTCTATATACAACTGCTCAGCAGACACTGATATATTTGCTGCGGCATCTTCGACGCCTTGCACGGTGGCCATTTGCTCTTCAGTTGCCCCAGCTATTTGAATGACCATGTCACGAATTTTATCCATAGCTAATTTATTTTCATCCATGCTTTGCTGGGCCTCAGTGATCCCCTCGTACATCTTTTCGCTCAAGTTTAAGCTGGTTTGCATTGCCTGCTCAGACTCCGTTACCAAGCTTTGTAAACTATGGATCATACGTTCAATTTCAACGGTAGAGCTTTGGGTGCGTTTTGCTAAAGTTCTGACTTCGTCTGCGACGACCGCGAAGCCTCGGCCGCTTTCACCTGCTCGAGCAGCTTCGATAGCAGCATTGAGCGCCAACAGGTTGGTTTGCTCTGTTATCCCTCGTATTACCGAAGTAACACTTTCAATTTCACCACTCGCTGATGAAAGCTGCTGCATTAGCTGGCTATTTTGATTTATATGGCCAGTTAATTCAGACATGTTGCTGTGCGCTTTATGCATGATGTCAGAGCCTCTAGCCATGTTTTCGTCTGCTTCATTAACATTATTCTGCACGGCGACACTGTTTTCCGCGATAAGTGATACCGCTTGGACCAACTCGCTTACAGCGGTTTTAACCGCATGGGTATTATTTTTTTGCTCTTCAATGGCTTGTTGCGAGCGTTTTGTGACCTCTACGGAATGATGTGCACCTGATTCGACATTCACACCAGTATGCTTAATTTCTCGTACTATATTGGCGGTAGTATCAATAAATTGATTTACAGAGCCAGTGAACTCGGTGACTTCATCTTGTCCTCTCAACTCGATGTGATGGGTGAGATCACCCGCGCCGTGGCTAATGGTGGCCATATTGTCATTGGCTACTTTTAATCGACTGACTATTTTATAGCCCTTCCACAACAACAGCCCAGCGATAATTGCAGTCAGAATAGTGGCCAGCGCCATCCCCTGACTTTTCGCAGTGCCCAATTCTTGATGAATGTTTTGGTCAATTTGGCCAGACAGTTGCGTCATCGTATTTTCAACTTTGTGGATGCTGTTTCTGAGCTCTCCACGTAACCCCGACTCTGCATCAAGACCACGCTCCAACAGAGCGACGGTGAGTGCACGGGCGGTATTTTCAAATTGAGTTAGGTCGTTTTGTCCTTCGCTAAACTGGTCGTTGAAATAGACTTTCATCACTGCCAATTGCTGAGTGACTTCTTGCTTGGTAGACATGTTCAAATTGGTTTGAAAGTCATTTTCTAATAAGACAAGCCTGAGGGCTTTACTCATTGCGGTAATGTCACCAATATTGTTAAGAGATTCGTGCAGTGCCAACTCGGCTTGGTTAAACTCACCTCGAAGGCCTTGCGTGGGGGTGAGGCCTATTTTTTGATCTAGTGCGACTAAGTTTCTCAGTTTAAGTTCGTAGTCTGATAAATCCTTTTCTGCAATTTGAAGCTCTTGTTGCAAAGGTGCGGGCAATTGCGTACTTAATACTCGAATGTTATTTCGCATTTGCTTGATCCGTGCGTCAAATTTACTGACGTACTTTTCCTTTTTGCGCAGTAAAAAATCTTTTTCATGGCGTCTGAGCATGAGTAGGTCGTTACTGATTTCTTTGCTTTTAGCAAGACGTTGCCCAAGAGATGCAATGTGCGTTGTTTCGTACCACAAAACGCCTACCATACAAAACATGGCGAGCATAACTAACGAGGAAAGTAATATAAAAGTCTGGCGAATGGTCATTCTCTACTCCTTTAACCTTGTTGCTCCTAACAACAAAACTTAGAACAGAATTTATAAATTACCAATGTGAAGTCGGATTTATTGAGGTTATTTGTCTAACCACTTGTTCATTACAGCGTCATAGGTATTTTTTATTACATTATTGTTACACTTATACCCAAGAGAAACCCATTCATTTGAAAAGCCCTCCGGAGCAGGTGTACTAGGATCTGCATGCATGACTTTGAAGCAGGTGTCACCCTTTTGGTATTCGGTAAAAAGCAAGTTTTTAGTTACGACTTTTGGACCATTTATGGGCATGTTTTTATGGTCTGCTGGGACTGTAAACCGTAACGTTGAATGCTTAGTTGGGCTTACATTCCGTCCGCTGATGTTTGTGCTGAGCTGTGCTTGCTGAGCCCGCAAAGACTCTAACCCTAAATAGGGGTCTAACTGCTTAAAGTGGGGGGCGCCGGTTAGGCTTTCTGACGCTTCACTTGCAGCTGAATCAACTTCATTGAGTGTCTGTGGCTCTGATTTCTGTTTAGGGGAGGATGCATGATGCGGGTCAGCCGTTTTAATCGATTGCTTTGGCTGAGTCTGAGGTTCCGATACTTGCTCAGGTGCAGGGGGGTTGGAGACCGCATCAAAATGTGGCGGTGTTGATTGTTGGGTTATTTCTTGGGGCTTAGGCTCGCTATCCTCAAAAACAAGATACGTTTTCATTGCGGGAGTTGGTGCCGGCTGGGGTGATATCACTACCTGTTTACTCAGTAAAAACAGCAACAATAAATGGGCTGTAATAGATAGCAATATCGTTGTTAGTGTTTTAGGCACTGGCTTCCTTTCCCTGAATGATTATTTTCAACCACTTAATGGCGATATGGGGCAGTGCTTAAGACCTAAGATAATATGATTAGTTCAATCCAAACTCTTTGGCGACGGTTTCTAATATAATAGTTTCTCTTTGTAATGA
Source organism: Pseudoalteromonas luteoviolacea (assembly GCF_001696455.1). Classification (GTDB taxonomy): domain Bacteria; phylum Pseudomonadota; class Gammaproteobacteria; order Enterobacterales; family Alteromonadaceae; genus Pseudoalteromonas; species Pseudoalteromonas luteoviolacea_C. Next base: position 169,620 of record NZ_MAUJ01000005.1, on the reverse strand, counting down.
TTGACCTTTTTTATCGCTATTTGCCAAAGCACTGCGATTGTGTGCGATGGCGTCTTTGATTGGTAACCACACAGGGCGCATGCCATTGGCTTGTTCATATGATTCCATTTGAGGTGTGGTGAACTCACCACAGATTTCAACTAAATAGCAATGTGAAACGATTTTTACGTTGTCAAAATCTGGTTTGTGCCAGTGCTGATATTCTTCGTAAACCCCAAATGGCTCAAAATTGATAACGGATTTCGCACCGGTTTCTTCTAATAGTTCTCTTGCTAGGGCGTCTTCCATGTTTTCGCCTTTATCTACACCACCACCTGGCAGCGTGTAGTCATCATATCTTGCCGTGTAAAGTAACAGAATGTCGTTGCCACGTATCACAATGGCACGGGCAGCCAGCCTTTCAAAACAAGAGCCTGCCAAGGGCTGAGCTGGAGATAAATTGAGTTGTCTCATAAATTGCTGAAAATATCCAATAAATGCAGGGTGATGATACTATCACACCTGCATACGATTGGCTGTTGCAATGATTAAAAAGGCACTGGGTAGGTTTTGAGAATGGTGTCTATTTCTGCAAGCGCTTCCGGAGGTAAAGGCTTGTCAAAAGCGGTGATGTTTTCCTTAAGCTGGCTCATGCTCGTCGCACCAATAATCGTCGACGCGACACCATCAACCTGATCGCACCATGCAAGGGCCAGCTGGGCGGTCGTTAAGTGGTGCTCATGGGCAATTTCTTGATATGCAGCAGTGGCTTGTTGAGAGTACTGGGTGTCCCTGAACAATCCATGCCGTTGCATTAGAGTCCAGCGGCTGCCAGTTGGTCTCGCCCCTCCAAGATATTTACCTGTTAACAGACCTCCTGCGAGCGGCGACCACGGAAGGTAAGCAATATCTTCATTGACACAATTTTCGAGTAAGTAGGGCCAGTCTTTTTCATGGAGCAAGTTGAATTCATTTTGAATGGAAACAGGCCTTTCCAAACCCTGCTGGTGGCAAAGGTTCAGATAGGTATTTAAGCCCCATGGCGTTTCGTTTGACAGGCCCCAATGTCGGATCTTCCCAGCTGTGATGCAGGACTTTATCCCCTCTAAGATATCTGCCATTTCTTCAAGTTGTTGCGCTTTGCTCACAGCATGTAAGTCCAACATACCGTGCCAGTGTTTACCAAAGTGAGGAGAAGTTCTATTGGGCCAGTGTAATTGATATACGTCGATGTAGTCGGTGTTAAGTCTCTCCAGTGATTGGTCGACCGCATCGATCACCGCTTGCTTATTAATAGGTTGCCCATTTCTGATCCAATCAAGCCCTGCACCAGCAATTTTGGTCGCTAGTATGATCTCTTGACGTTTTTCAGAGTGACGTTTTATCCAATCGCCGATGATTTGTTCTGTTTTACCATATGTTTCTGGTGACGGCGGTACTGCATACATTTCAGCAGTATCAATAAAGTTAATCCCTTGACTCAGCGCATAGTTTATTTGTTCGTCAGCGTCATGCTGATTGTTTTGCAACCCCCAAGTCATACTCCCCAAACAGACACGCGAAATCTCAATTGACGTGTGGCCTAGTTGGCTGTACTTCATACATACTCCTTGCAAAGGTGGACAGGTTAAAGCTGTTGATGCAGTAATGTAATTGCACTACATACAAAAATGTTCTAACAGCAGTGTAGAGCATTTCAAAGTGATCTGCAGAGCTTTGTATCGAACAATCGGTTGGTGAACTGAAATTTGCATTTGTACAGCGCGACGCATCGGGGGAGCTTAGGTCAAAGTTTACATCACGCACAGCGCTAGACAAATGTACCTTGAGCTGTCACTATACTGTATATATAAACAGTTTATTTGTTGGGGCGCACCTGTGAAAAAGTTTATTCATATTGATATGGATTGTTTTTACGCTGCTGTAGAAATGCGCGACAACCCAGCTTTGGCGAATGTTCCAATGGCCATTGGCGGTCGTAGTCATCGTGGAGTGTTATCTACTGCGAATTACATCGCGCGCGAGTATGGCGTGCGTTCAGCGATGTCTAACTACAAAGCCAAACAGCTATGTCCTCAATTGATAATTGTTCCAGGGCGGATGCAAGTTTATAAAGAAGTATCACAGCAGATCCGCGCTATTTTCGCAAAGTATACAGATTTAATCGAACCCCTTTCGTTAGATGAAGCGTATTTGGATGTGACCGACTGCGATGCTTGCCAGGGCAGCGCGACCCTAATTGCCCAACAGATAAGAGCTGAGATCTACCACCAAACCGGCCTTACCGCGTCTGCCGGCATTGCACCAATAAAGTTTCTAGCCAAGATTGCCAGCGATGAGAATAAGCCTAATGGTCAGTGTGTTATCACGCCGTCTCAAGTAGATGAATTTATCGATTCATTGCCACTGAAAAAAATTCCCGGGGTTGGCAAGGTGACCCATGAAAAGCTACTGGCGTGTGGTTTGGTGCATGGTAAAGACATTAAAGCGCTGAGCTTAGATGAAATGGCAAACCGTTTCGGTAAGTTTGGTAGGGTGTTGTGGCGACGTTGTCAGGGAATAGATGAGCGGGGTGTTGAGACAGAGCGAGTACGTAAGTCCGTCGGAGTTGAAACGACGTTTGAAAAGGATATTCAAGACCTTAGCCAATTAAAGTCCATTTTGTGTGACAAACTTATTCCTGAACTCACTCGGCGCAGCGCTGCTTATCAAGCTGAGCGCGAATTTACTAAATTGGGGGTTAAGGTAAAGTTTTACGACTTTACTCAAACGACGAAAGAGTGCCAAAGTCGTGAAATTGATCAAGATATTTTGTGCACATTGCTAGAACAGGCCGTGGCGCGCAGTGGCAAACCGGTGAGGCTTATTGGCGTGCAGATTGGTTTGGGGGATGCGCCAAGTAATCAGATACAAATGGGGCTGTTCAATTGATTACGGTGGAATTACAAGCATTTAATAACTATAGAAATGGTACAGTGCGACTAAAATATAACTGCTTTTATGTCTATACGTGTTAAAGTGATGTTAATACAACAATAACACAGAGGACATCCCATGCAATCTATAATGATAGTGTTGTTTGGTATCTTGGGTATGCTATTTGGCTGGTTTGTATATTCCAAGTTTATTGCTACAAAGATCTTCAAAATGGATGACGACTTCGTCACGCCTGCCCACGAATTTAATGACGGTGTCGATTACGTACCTACCAATAAAGTGGTGTTGTGGGGGCATCATTTTACCTCTGTTGCTGGTGCTGCACCTATTGTTGGTCCTGCGATAGCCGTTTATTGGGGCTGGGTCCCCGCCGTACTTTGGGTTGTGATTGGTACCATATTCTTTGCTGGTGTACATGATATGGGTGCACTGTGGGCCAGTGCTCGCCACAAAGGTAAGTCAATGGGCGCGCTGTCTGAAAGCGTCATAGGCAAACGTACACGCGCGTTATTTATGATAGTGGTGTTTTTGGTACTGTTGATGGTGAATGCGGTATTTGGAGTGGTCATTGCCAATTCTTTTGTTGCAAACCCCAATGCTGTATTTCCAGCTTGGGCAGCCATTGTTGTGGCGCTGATTATTGGTCAGCTGCTTAAACGTAAAGTGCCATTGGTTCCATTGTGTTTGGTTGGGGTCGCTATCTTGTATGCCACCATATATGCTGGCAGTGGTATGCCAATCGCGTTGCCAAGCGAAGTGTTTGGTTTAACCGATAAAGCGAGTTGGATTTTAATACTCTTTGTTTATGCCGCTGTTGCGTCGCTATTACCTGTTTGGATGTTACTTCAACCCCGTGATTTTATTAATGGTATGCAGCTGTTAGTGGGCTTGGTTTTGCTTTACGGTGCGGTATTTGTCGTTATGCCAGATATCACAGCGCCTGCTTTTAATACCCAGACTGCCATTGATACACCGAGTATTATTCCACTTTTATTCGTTACCATTGCCTGCGGCGCAGTATCGGGCTTTCATGGCATTGTTTCATCCGGTACTAGCTCTAAACAGTTAAACAAAGAGACCGATGGCCGTTTTGTTGGCTACCTTGGCGCAGTAGGTGAGGGATCTTTGGCATTGATCACTTTGGTGGCGGTGAGTGGTGTTATGTTGGCCGTTTCGCCTGAGGAGTGGCACGAAATATACAGCCACTTAGGCGCAGGCTCTGTAGGCGCATTTATTCAAGGCGGTTCCAATTTAATTAGTACAGGTTGGGGGCTACCTGCTGAAATTGCATCCACGCTACTTGCTGTGATGGTTGTATTGTTTGCCGGCACTACAATGGACTCTGGTGTGCGACTCCAGCGCTACATCATCCAAGAGTGGGGCGACATTTATAAATTGCCAGTCCTTAAGAATGGTATTATTGCGACTTTGGTTGCTGTAGGCTGCTGCTTACTGCTCGCGTTTGGAGCTGGTGGCGCCTCCGGTAGCGGCGGCATGATCATCTGGCCTTTATTCGGCTCAACCAACCAAATTTTAGCCAGCTTGACTCTGTTGGTTATCTCGGTCTATCTCATCAAATTAGGTCGACCTGCGAAGTTTACGCTTATCCCGATGATTTTTGTAATTTTGATGGCCTTCTTTGCAGGCTTGATTAAATTAGGTGAATACTATGAGAAAGGTAATTGGTTACTCGTAGGCCTAGATATTGTGGTACTTGTCGTGAGTGTATTAGTGATGCTTGAGGCCTGGAGTGTGGTAAGTAAACTGAAAAATACACCGCAAAGCGCACCAGACAGTAAAGAATCTAGCGTCTAGCTTGGTTCTTTGGCATAAATAGCCGATAATCGGCCCTTTCATTATAAGAAAAAGGGCCTTTTTTATGTCTTTTCCTCTCGCTCTGCCTGCATCTAGCTGGCAGCAAAATGACGCGGACGCCGTGATTGTAATCACTTCAAATGTGGCAGAATTAGGTGACGCGCAGCTCAATGAAGCTGTGGCACCTTACCTCGCTGTTGACGCAAGACTAAGCAGCCAAGCAAACGTTTTACTTGCTGAAGGTGTTCCAGGAAAGCGTTTAATTGTGGCACCGACCGGTCCATTAAATAGAGACTTCGACGACGTACGTCGCTTTTTTGAAGCAGGCCAAGCGGGTATTGCCCAAGCTAAAGCAGCGGGTGCTGTTAAACCTGTTATTGTGCTTGCAGGTGTACCGCAGGAAGCGCGCTATGCAAACGCATTGCAGGTTGCCTTTTTAGGTGCCTGTCAAATGCTTTGGCAACCACTTGAAGCGCGTGAGTATCGTGGTGCGCAGATTGAGCCGGTAGAGCAAGCGTTTTTGGTTGGTGCAGACGAAGCACTTTGTTCACAGTTAAATGCGATTGCGGCAGGCCAATATGCGGCACGCGATTTATGTGGTACTGAGCCTGAGCGTATGGCACCGCCTCGTTTTGCTGATTATTGTGTCGAGTTATTCTCAGGTACTTCGGTAAGCGTTGAAGTGATTTCTGACAGGGCAACAATCGATAGAGACTATCCGATGCTTGGTACTGTTGCGCGTGCATCTTACGCTGTTGAGCGTCATCATCCTCGTGTTGTTAAGATGGAATACGTACCAGAAGGTGACGTGGAGCGCACTTTGATGTTCGTCGGTAAAGGACTTGTGTATGACACAGGTGGTGCCGACCTTAAAGTGGGTGGTTTTATGGCTGGTATGAGCCGTGACAAAGGCGGCGCAGCATCTGTGGCAGGCTTTATGAAAGCGGTTGCTCAGTATCAACCTAAAGGTGTCAAAGTGGTTGCCTACTTGGCCGTGGTGAGAAACTCGATTGGCTCAGATTGTTTTGTACCAGATGAGATCATAGAAACGCGTGAAGGTGTTCGTGTACGTATCGGTAATACGGATGCGGAAGGGCGCTTGGCAATGGGCGATCTATTAAGTGAAATAAAAGACGCTGCCAAGTCTGAGATTAACCCTGAGCTATTTACCGTGGCAACACTGACGGGCCATGCCGCACGCGCAATGGGTCCTTATAGCGCATATGTTGAAAATGGACCGGCACGTGCAAACTCTGTATCTCGTTTAATCGCTGATCAAGGTGATCTATGGGCTGATTGTGCTGAAGTGTCACGCAGTCGCCGTGAAGATTATGACTTTGTTAAACCACGCACCTTAGCTGATGACGTACTATCTAGCAATAATGCGCCTTCAGCCGTAACCGCACGTGGTCACCAGTTCCCCATGGCATTCTTAGCCATCGTAGGTGGTTTAGACAAACATGGTTGTGACTCTGAGCAACCGATCCCATACGTTCACATGGACATTGCAGGCAGTGGTGTGGAAGGGGGCGATTGGCAACATGGTAAGCCAACGGCAGCAACAGTAAGTAGCTTATTCGCTCGCTACTGCTTATAAGCAACATCTAGTGCCTGAAAACACATTCAGTCACTACTTTTTAATTCAAAAGCAGATATCATTGATATCTGCTTTTCTATTTGGAGTGTTTAATGATGACTTTTGAATTGGCCCCAGAATTACAACGAGATTGTATTGAACTGGCTAATTGGCCCCTTTGCAAAGTTTTACTTATGAATGATAGTCAGTATCCGTGGTTTATTTTAGTGCCAACAGTGCCTGGGCTGAGAGAGATTATCGATCTTGACGAGCAGCAGCAAACTCAGTTTTGGCAAGAGTCAAAGCAGTTAAGCGAACTGCTAATGTCTGTATTTACCCCACACAAGCTAAATGTAGCAGCACTGGGTAATATGGTACCTCAACTACATGTTCATCATATCGCACGTTTTGAGGATGATGCGGCATGGCCTAAACCGGTATGGGGTGTAAACCCAGCTAAGGCATATACGGAAGCGCAATTGGCGGAGCTAAAAAAGGCGCTAGCTTTGTAGCGCCCTCGAGAAGTTAAAGTCCAAGCACCGCTTTACCTTGCTTAAAGGTGACATCCACAGGAATGTTCGCCTGAGCGAGTTTAGTCAAGTCTGCCTGTAACTCAGCTTTGATATCACCATGGGTGGCGATGAGCTGATCAACTTTTTGGTAATCCCCCTCACCTTGCAGAGTCAGAATTAGATTAGATAATTTCGCCATTGCAGCGCCCATTTTTTCCATATCAACTTGATATAGTCCTTGGGCATTTTTAGAGAAAGCGCCTTCTTGTTTAAAGAAGTTAAAGCGGATCATGTTGGCTTTACCATGCGCGCTTGAAGCACCAAATCGTACCGAACGGAAAATACCCGCCATAAATGTAACGTAGTAGTCCTCTAGCGTGCCTTCAGTGATCTCTCCTTTTTTCAGTAGTTGTTCAACCATATACAGGCCAAGAATGTCAGCTTTGCCTTCTTCAATGGCACTGGCATGCTCTTGAAGCGACTGCCTGACCGTACCTTTTCCTGTAATGGTATTCTTGATACCTAAGCCGTGGGCGACTTCATGAAACATCGTATTGGCGAAAAACGCGTTAAAGGTAATATGTTTACGCTGTTCAGGCACAATTAACTGATCTGCTATAGGTACCAATATTTTGTCAAACTTTGCACGCATCGCATTTTTTAATTGTAATCTACGTGTCCCTTTTTCAAGCTGTACTTGCTCATCATTGGGCAGGTTGATCGCGATCGTTTTGCTGCCTGCATTTGAATGGCCTGCGTAATAAACAACATCATAGGCATTGAGGTCAGCATCTGAACCTGGTACTTCTTGTTTGTATTTTTGGTCTACGGGCAAGCCTGTTTGTAACTCAGGTAAAAACGCTGCAAATTTTGCAAGGCGTTCACTCCAAGCGAGATCTTTCACTAAGACATATGACTCAAAGGCGCTACGATAACCAAACAACTGATCCTCATAAGTTTCAATTGGCCCGATGACCACATCGATTGGGTTATTCTTCATGTCCATCCAAGCAAAATCAGATGGTTGGTAGCTGTTATTGAGCAATGCATCAGCGCGCAAGTTCAGGTAGTTTGCAAAGTCTTTATCAACGGCTAAATTACTCGCTTGGCGTAGTAGTTTAGCTGCTTGTTCTAGCTCGGCTCTAAACTCTGTGGCATAGGCTGTGCTGTACAAGTTACCTTGCTGATCTCGCTTGACCATCGAATATAAGCCCTGCTTGTCCTTGAAATCCGCATTGTTAAGTTCTGATTTGGTGATGTCATTAGGGTAAAATTGTGCACCCGGTGCTTTTTCACCAAAAGTACTGAGGAACACTTTGTCGCCATCCAAACGGTCCCATGGGCCATAGTTAATATCAGCAAAGCGACGTACTTCAGGGTCTTCAATTCGTGACAAGAACGCTGCTTTATCCTCTGTGAATGCTTGTTTCCAGAATAAATCATCCATGATTTTCGAGGCATCAATCAAGATACCAATCATTTTCTTTTGATTGTCATTGAGGTGGCTTAAGTCGCTTGTTAGTGTGACTTCGGTGTAAATATCTAAACGCTGTTTATCTATGTTTTGCAGTGTATAGCTTGCCCCTTGTGCTGCAGATTGCTGAGTGTTTGTAGACTCTTCTGTTTGTTGTGAGCAAGCACTCACAAGCAAACCAGAGGCGACTAAAATTGCACTGGATAGTTTAGAAAGTTTCATCATTTACCCTTGAGTTTTTAGTTATTATGATTGTGAGGCTCTATGATGCTGAAAAAAGGCGTTTTGAGCAAACAGTTGAGGCAAAGTATTATTTTATAATTTTTTGTAAGAATAATTTTTATACTTTTCTTAACTTTATCGAGAAGTTAGACGATACTTAAATGAGCTAAAAATTATAAGGCCATAGCTAAGTGGCGAATTTAAAGGACTTGACCATATGTCTACAGAAAACGCATTACTTACCATTCTTGTCGATAAAATTAATAACGATACACTTGTCTTACCGACTTTACCTGAAGTTGCAGTGCGAGTCCGCCAAGCTGCTGATGATCCTGAGGTAAACTTACTTCAAATGGCGGATGTGATCTCGCATGACCCCGCTCTTGCCGCGCGCATGATTAAAGTGGCAAACAGTGGTTTTATGGGCCGTTCCATCAAAGTGAATACGCTAAATCAGGCGGTTACTCGAATTGGCTTACGGCAAATAAAAAATATAGCGACAGCGATGGCGATGGAGCAATTGTTTGTCTCAAATAACAAGCTGATAAAAACCTACATGGATAAGGCTTGGCAAAAAACGCTGAAGGTCGCGTGCCAAGCTATTTCGACGATGGAGTTTTATTTGCGGATTAACAAACACACCTCATTGAATAAAGACACCATCACTTTGGCATCTTTGGTTTTTAATATTGGTGTACTACCCATCTTAACGGAAGCCGAGAAACACCCAGAAGTGTTTGCAAATCCAAGCTTTTTAGCTCATGCAATTCAAAAGTTGGCCGGCAGAATTGGCGGCGCAATTATGCGTGAGTGGGGCTTTACGGATGAATTTGTTGAAGTTGCAGAAAGCTGGGCTAATCCCAATTATAAACCTGAACATGTGTGTTACGTAGATTTTATTCGTGCAGGTGCCATTGTAGAAGGTATTTTGCAAGTATCAGACAAAGCGGCTGCTTTGGGCGTCTATGAAGAAAAGGGCGTGCTACGCTCAATTGATACGTTTACAGATGACGCTTACCTTGAGCTATTAGCGGATGTGAAATCCATGTTTGCATAGTCAAAATATAATAAAAAAGGGCCTACAGGCCCTTTTTTTTACAAATCGTCTTTATCGCCAAGCTCTTTTGTTAAGTCTTCTAGCAGCTCTTTGACCTCTTCTGATACCAAAATAAAATCTGCATCCAGTTTAATGGCCAAGTCTTCTTTTGGAATATCTGCATTTTGCTCTTTCAGCGCATCGTTATAACTAACACGTTTAATTGAACCATCGTTTTGCAATAAAAATTGTACGCGCTCGCGCCAATCAAGGGCCAGCTTGGTGACGCGTTTACCATTCTCTAGGTGAAGCTTAATTTCATCACTGGCAAGGTCGTGCTGCTTGAGCTTCACTTGCGCACCCTCGTCTGTAGCGTCTTGCAATTCTGCGTCATTACCTATGGCAAAGCCTTCAGGCGCTTCGAACTTTGTTAGCCAGTCAGTTAGGAATACATCCAAATCATAATTGGCAAATGCTGGCACGATTGGCAGTGTACCCAGTGATTTACGTAGCAGTGCCATCATTTCTTCGGCTTTGTTAAAGCTTGCACTGTTAACAATGACCCAACCGCTCTCTTGGTCGATAAACGCAAATTGTAGACTCGACTTTTTGAATGCTTGTGGCAGTAAAGTTGCGAGAATATTTTCTTTTAACTCGTCTTTTTCTTTCTTTTTAACTGGGCGGTTTTCTTCGCGCTCAATTTGCTCAACTTTTTCGGCGACCATGTCGTTAATGACTGCCGCAGGTAGCACTTTTTCTTCACGTTTGGCGCACAATAGAATGCTATTCTGTGAAAAGTGTGACAGAGTCTGTCCATGTTTGCCTAATGCGTTTACCCAGCCAAATGTGCTCATATCTTGGCTGCCACAAGAGCGAAAAATATCCTGCTCTAGTGCTTTTTCAAAGTCTTCTTGTGTGTACGAAACATCTTGCTTAAAACGGTAACAGATTAGGTTGCTGAACCACATATCATTTAAAATCCGAGTGTGAAAAAACGAACTGCATCATAGCAAATCTCTAATGTCGCGAGCAAAGGCTAAAATGGTTAAATTGACTGATTTGATGATCTCATTGGGGGTGAATGTGGTGAGCCGCATGTTTGAGGCCCACCTAAAGTCCACTAACTAAACATGGCTTGTTGTGCTTGCATCTCTTTTGGAAAACGGATGTAGTAAGTTAACCCTTTACCTTCCTCGGAACTCACTTCAATATCGCCATTTAATGTTTGTTTAACAAGGTTAAAGGTGATGTGTGTGCCGAGGCCACTACCGCCTTGATCTCGCTTAGTCGTGAAGAAGGGGTCAAATAATTTCTCTAACTGAGCGGGCGACACACCTTTACCATTATCTTTATACACAATTTTTACATCATCATTGTCATCGGTTATTTGAATATCAATGACGCCCTTATTTATGCCTTCGAAGCCGTGGATCAAGGAATTCATAATCAAGTTTGTGAATATCTGACTAATGGCGCCTGCGGGCAAGTTTAAGGTCAAGTCTGCAGGGCAATCGATGTTCACTTCATGGGCTGTTTTTTTCAGCTTAGGTTGTAAGGAGCGTAATACTTCGCCGAGATATTGGTTAAAGTTGATTGTCCTAACAGCCTCACTTGCCTGATCTACCGCAATTTGTTTAAAGCTAGCAACTAACTCTGACGCTCTCGCTAAGTTGTTGGTTAATAAGCTTGTGCTTTGTTTAGCTTCATGCATAAATTCTTCAAGTGCTTTAGGCGATAGTGTTTTTTCTTTATAGGCCGCTTCTAGTTGGTCTAAACGCTCTTGTAAGAATGATGTGGCGGTGACACCTATACCAACCGGTGTGTTGATGTCGTGGGTAATACCTGCTACCAAGCCACCCAATGCAGCCATTTTTTCTGAGCCAACTAAGCGTTCTTGCGCCATGTTGAGTTCTTCAACATATTTTTCAAGCTCGTTCTGTTTGGTTAGCAGCTCTTCTTCTGTTTGACGTCTTAAATCAATTTCTTCTGTTAACGTCAGTTTTTGTTTTTCTAGTTCATATTTTTGTTGTTGCAGGTCCATCATAGCCTGACTTAAATTTGAAGTTTTGCGGGCGACTTCTTGTTCCAGTTGAATATTGTGCTGGTCGAGCTTTTCATTGCTGATAATGAGCTCTTTTTGAGTTTGATCTAATTGCTTTCGATACTCGGCCACCTTATCTATCAATTTATTGAACGCTTCTTCCATTACTTTTAATTCATTGCGCTCGGTGGTATCTATTTCTATTTTGTGGCCGTCGACATTATCTACTTCAAAGTCTTCAATCTGCTCCGTTAAGTCGGTGAGCGGTTCGGTTAGTAGCTTTCTAAACGCAAGTAAAAATAAAATGATCAGGAAGGTGGTTTTCACCATCGCATTACCAATTAAGAAGTAAATTGAGATCATTATTCGGCTGAAAACGACTTCTCTACTTGAAAAAAGTGTGACATCACCGACTTGGGTGGCTCTGCCAGAAAATTCGAATATAAGCGGAAATGTATAACCAAATAAGCCGGAAGGAGTGTCTTCAATTAAGGCTTCTTCTTGGACGAGCTGTTGGCTGTATAGTTCATGGATATTCAGTGAGCGACCGAGTTGGGAAATTATTTCTCCGCTGTCATCCCGGACGATTATCCCTTCTATCATAGGAATAGCTAACAGGCCTTCAGCTGTAGTAACGGTTTGTTTCGTGTTGAGTTCCCAAATGGCACGGGTCAGGCTGCGACTGAACGTTTTTTGCAGCATGGTTAGCTCATTGCGAATATAATCTTTGGTGTTTACGTATTCTGCGACAACTTGTCCACAAGTCACCACAAACGTTAGTAGGAAGTAAACTGACAGAACATTTGTGAGCAGTTTTTTCGACAGACTTTTCTGTAGCATGGAGTATTCTTAGCTCCTGACAACCAAATTAATGCGCGCGTGTTAAACTTAAAGTTAGCCAATAAATGGCTAAAAATAAATGTTTATCTTGCTATCTTTACAACATACAAGTAGAGATAAAAAACTTACTGGATGTTGATTATTGTGTTATAAGATTAGAACAACAATAACGTTTATTTGTTACTAGAACAATAAAGATTTACCTTCATATGAGCTATTCTGTGTTAGTGTGCGACGATTCTACTGTTGCCCGGAAGCAAGTGGTGCGTTGTCTAACATCAAACCTTGATGTAGATGTGTGTCAGGCTAAAAATGGTCGAGAGGCAGTCGAAATATTGCAAAAATCGCAAATTGATCTGCTTTGCTTGGACCTGACAATGCCCGAATTGGATGGCGTGGGTGTACTTGAAGCAATTAAAGCGCACAAAATCGAAACTTTTGTTGTTGTGATATCAGCGGATATCCAAGCTCAAATGAAAACCAAAGTAGCGCAACTCGGCGCAATTCAATTTTTGGAAAAACCAGTCAGAGCAGAACAATTACTCACATTGTTAAGCGAATATGGAATTCGTTAGATAGTCTTTCCCTTTCTTTGTTTGTATCTTGAACTTTTTGCATATTTAATTTGCTTCCAGCTGCTTGACAGATTGCCCAAGGATCAGGCAGTCTAGTTTAGGTAAGCAATTTTTAAACAACTTTGAATTAGGTTAGTCAAAGAAACTATGAACCGAATTACACGTAACGTGACAATTATTATTACGACCACCATCCATACTGGATAGTGGCATAGGTCCGTGCGTAATCATAAAAGGCCTGTGCTCACCGAGAGCACAGGCCTTTTTTCGTTTTAGGAATGAGGAAAAACACAGTATGCGAGTTTTAAAGTTTGGGGGCTCTTCATTGGCGGATTTTGATTGTCTGCAACGAGTACAGTCTCTGATATCAAATTACAGCAATGGCAGTGCAGTGGTCGTGCTTTCAGCGCCTGGTGGTATGACAGACCAATTAGTGGAATTAGCGGATTGTGCTGCTAACGGCCAAGACTATGAAGCACTATGGGAAGTATTTGAGTCTCGTTGCAACGCACTTAAAGCATCGGTGGAGTCTGAGTTCGGTACTTTGGTTGAATGGCCAAAGTTGAATGAACTGAAAGACAAACTTGCCGGCGTCAAGTTGCTTAAGCAATGTCCTGATTCAGTTAACGCCTTTGTGATTAGTTTTGGAGAGCGGATCAGTGTTGCACTGATGGTCACTATGCTAAAAAACCACAGCGCACAAGCTTTAGACGCTACCCAGTGCATTAAAACTCAATCACAATACTTGGACTCAGAAGTGAACCTTGAGCAAACCAAGGTTGCGCTTGCCAAACACATAGATTCAAAAGGCGCGGGTGTATACATCGTAGCTGGTTTTACTGGCAGCAATGAATTAGGTGAACTGACGACGCTCGGTCGAAACGGTTCTGATTACTCAGCAGCCGTAATTGCTGCAAGTATTAATGCAGAGATCTGCCAAATATGGACGGACGTGGACGGTGTTTATAGTGCGGACCCTCGCCTTATCAAAAAAGCAACGAAAGTAGCTAAGTTGTCTTATAAGGAGGCTATGGAGCTGGCGTACTTTGGTGCAAAAGTACTGCACCCTAAAACAATCTTGCCATGTGCCAAAGCGAATGTGCCTTGCGAAATTAAAAACACGCATGATCCTGACGTTCCTGGCTCCATGATTTCAGCGCAAAGTGATAATGACTCGCCTGTAAAAGCGCTATCTAGTTTAGATAAACTTGCGATGCTAACGGTCTCTGGGCCAGGCATGAAAGGCAAAGTGGGGATGGCTGCTCGGGTATTTTCGGCACTGGCAAATGACAACGTATCTATTGTACTTATTACACAATCTTCTTGTGAGTTTAGTATTAGCTTCTGTGTTTATGAGCAAGACTTACCACTTGCAATGCAGGCGTTACAGTCAGCCTTTGAATTAGAAACGAAAGCTGGTCTTATCGAACCTATTGAGGTCCAAAAGGATCTTGCGATAGTCACCCTAGTGGGAGACAACATGCGCTCGCACAAAGGGTTGGCCGCCAAGTTCTTTGCTTCTTTGGCGCAAGCGCAAGTTAACATTGTAGCGATTGCACAAGATTCAACTGAAAGCGCGATTTCTGCGGTTGTGTCAGGTGAACTGTGTAAAGACGCGATGAAGGTTTGTCATGAAAATTTCTTTACTCATGTCCCATCCATAGACGTGTTCCTATTAGGTTGTGGGTTAGTTGGCACAGAGTTGGTCAAACAATTGGAAAAGCAACAAAGTTGGCTGGCTAACAGAAATATCAAATTGAATTTGTATGGCGTTGCCAATTCGAAAAAGTGTTTATTGTCAACGGATGGTATTCAATTTCAGGACTGGCAGTCGCAGTTAGCCGTGTCTGAGGTGTCACTCTCTATTGACAAACTGGAGCAATTTGTCAAAGCCAACCATTTAATTAACCCCGTGATTGTGGATTGTAGTTCTTCTCAAGTACTGGCAGACCAATACAGCCAATTTTTAGAAGCCGGGTTTCACGTCGTTGCCGCTAATAAAAAAGCCAATACTGGCGATATGGCCTATTACAGGCAGTTAAAGCAAGCGGCTGTTAATTCGGGCAGAAAGTTTTTATACGAAACCAATGTTGGCGCGGGACTGCCTGTATTGGATAACTTGCAACTGTTGTTTGGTGCGGGTGATGAACTGCTCTCTTTCAGTGGCATACTATCAGGCTCACTGTCATATATGTTTGGTGCAATTGAAGATGGGCTATCTCTTTCTGAAGCAACGGTAAAAGCGAAACTCAATGGGTTTACCGAACCAGATCCAAGAGATGACCTATCTGGCACAGATGTCGCTCGTAAATTATTGATTATTGCCCGTGAAGCCGGTTTTGAGTTAGAGCTGGGTGATATAGAAGTAGAGCCTGTTGTCCCCGATGATTTTGCAGAGGGAACCTGTGTTGAGGACTTTATGGCGCGTTTGCCAGAGCTAGACGCTGCGTTTTCTGACAGAGTACAAAGCGCGGCAAGTGAAGGTAAAAAGTTACGCTATGTGGGCAGTATAACGAATGGCAAATGCAGAGTGGGTATAGAAGCAGTTGATGCGCAGCATGCACTGTTTGACATTCGAGATGGCGAGAATGCACTGGCTATTTTGAGTCAATACTATCAGCCTAAACCTTTTGTGATTCGAGGCTATGGTGCTGGCGCAGAAGTGACAGCGGCAGGTGTTTTCGCAGACATACTAAAGACTCTATCTAGATAAGGAAGGCAGCATGAGAAAGTTTTTTGCGCCAGCATCTATTGGCAACTTTTGTGTTGGTTTTGACTCTTTAGGTGCCGCAATCGCGCCTGTGGATGAGCAATTGTTAGGAGATATTGTTCATATCGAAGAGGCCGAACAAGATACATTTCAATGCATAGGTGAATATGCCCATAAATTACCAAGCAATCAGGAAGAAAACTTGGCTTTTCAGTGTTTGACTCATTTTAGAGCGCATGTCAAAGCTGATATGCCGAGTGTCTCACTCACGCTTGAAAAGCGCTTACCAATTGGCTCAGGGTTAGGTTCAAGCGCCTGCTCAGTGGTGGCGACTTTTGCGGCGCTCAATGCATATAGTGGAACAGCACTCTCTCAGGTACAAATGATTGAATTGATGGCTGACTTTGAAGCAAAAGTCAGTGGTGCGCGCCATTATGACAACATTACACCTTGCTATTTAGGCGGTTTACAATTGACATCTGAGATAGTGCCAGATAGAGCAATTGCATTACCCACGTCACCGGATTGGCACATTGTTGTTGCGTTCCCTGGATTTGCGTTAAATACCGCACAGGCTAGAGCCGTTTTACCATCATCTTTAAGTCTTGGTCAGAGTGTAGGATTTGCACAGCGATTAGCGACTTATACTGCCTTATTGCAGCAAAAGCGTTTCAATAATGCATTGGCGTTAATGCAGGATACGATAGCAGAACCAAGTCGGGTACCGCTTATAAAGGGGTTCGCAGAAGCGCAGTTGAGCTTACCTGAGCTTGGCGCAGAAGTAGTGAGTATTTCCGGTGCAGGACCAACATTATTTGCATTATGTACGTCCTTTGAAAGTGCTAAACGCTGTGAAGGCTGGTTAAACGCAAACTATGTAGACGAAAATGGCTTTAGCCATATCTGTAAATTTGATAATCAAGGCACTCGAGAGCTTGCTTAAGGAATAAATATGAATTTAGTAAATTTAATGGACCCAGAACAACAGGTTTCGTTTACAGAAGCGGTTAAAGTGGGATTGGGCCGAAATCAAGGGGTTTTCTTTCCTGATGAGCTTCACAAACTGACTGACATTGAAGCGTTATTGGCACTCCCATTTGCAAAACGCAGTGGCAAAATTTTACAACATTTAATTGGCAATGAACTACCGGAAGATACGCTTAATGACATGGTGGCGCGTGCATTTAACTTTCCAGCACCACTTGTTCAAGTTGAAGAAAATAAATATTGCTTGGAATTGTTTCATGGCCCAACTTTAGCCTTTAAAGATTTTGGCGGGCGCTTTATGTCTGAATGTATTAGCTTGTTCAGTCAAGGTGAGCGAGTCACGATATTAACAGCCACCAGCGGTGATACAGGCGCTGCTGTTGCGCACGCGTTCTACGAAAAAGAAAACGTGGATGTTGTTATACTTTATCCAAAAGGTAAGATTTCCCTCGCGCAACAAAAGCTGTTTACAACGCTGGGCAAAAATATTCATTGTTATGCCGTTGATGGCAGCTTTGATGATTGCCAAGCACTTGTTAAACAGGCATTTTTAGATGATGAAGTAAAGACTAAACTGGGGCTTAACTCAGCTAATTCAATTAATATTAGCCGTCTTTTAGCGCAAGTTTGCTATTACTTCGAGGCATTTTCACAAGTGCCACGTGACCTGCGCAACAATGTTCATATTTCAGTACCGAGCGGTAATTTTGGTAATGTGTGCGCGGCGATGATCGCAGCAGCAATCGGCCTGCCGGTGAAAAAGCTCAGTGCGACAACCAACCAAAATGATACCGTACCGCGATACCTGCAGTCTGGAAAGTGGGATCCAAATGCCACATTAGAGTCACTTTCAAATGCGATGGATGTGAGTAAACCTAATAACTGGCCACGCGTTGAAAGCATGATCAAAAACGGTGTGTTCAATAAAGATTACTTTTATTCAAGTTCTGTATCGGAGTCACGGACAAGAGAAGTGATGCAGGAAATCAACTCGCAAGGGTATATTGCAGAACCTCATACCGCTATCGCTTATGAAGGTCTCGATTTGAACTGTGAGGCTGGCGAAACGGGTATTTTCTTAGCAACAGCACATCCTGCGAAGTTTAAAGAGTCTGTAGAAAGCGTTTTACAACAACAGCTTGAAATGCCAGAAGTGTTGTCTGACGCACTGGCTAAGCCATGCCTAGCTGAAACGATTGATGCCGATTATGCTCAGCTTAAACAACGTATATTTGCCAAGTTAGCATAAAATATCTCGCACTAATTTTTGAATTAGCATGCACATAAAGCCACTTATTATGTGCATGCGCATTTCAATTTCAAATGTAATCCCGATATTGCATAAATAAATTTTATGTTTAAATAAAAAAATATCATCCCATAAAGACTGTGAAATAAATTCAATCCCTGCTTAAATATGCTCACGCAGATTTCGTAGGCAACTGACCGTAAATTGCGTACAATTGCAGACGATAAACTTAATCATACGTGCACCTAGGAGAAACCATGTTAGAACGTAACATGAATATTGCAGATTTTGACCCTGAATTACATCAAGCGATCCAGTCAGAGACGACTCGTCAAGAAGAGCATATCGAACTAATCGCATCTGAAAACTACTGTAGCCCACGTGTACTAGAGGCGCAGGGGTCACAGCTTACAAATAAATATGCTGAAGGTTACCCAGGCAAGCGTTATTATGGCGGTTGTGAGCACGTAGATGTTGTTGAGCAGTTAGCAATTGATCGCGCGTGTGAGCTATTTGGCGCAGATTACGCAAACGTGCAACCGCACGCAGGTTCTCAAGCAAACGCTGCGGTTTTCCAAGCGCTACTTCAGCCACATGACACTGTACTAGGTATGAGCCTTGCTCACGGTGGTCACCTTACGCACGGTTCTCATGTTAATTTCTCTGGTAAAACTTACAATGCTATTCAGTACGGTCTAAATGAAGAGACTGGTGAAATTGACTACGCACAAGTTGAAGCGCTAGCGCTTGAGCACAAGCCAAAAATGATCATCGGTGGTTTTTCAGCATACTCAGGTATTGTTGATTGGGCTAAATTCCGTGAGATTGCTGATAAAGTAGGTGCATATCTATTAGTTGATATGGCACACGTAGCGGGTCTTGTTGCTGCTGGTGTATACCCAAATCCAGTACCTCACGCGCACGTAGTAACAACGACAACTCACAAAACTCTGGCTGGTCCTCGTGGTGGTTTGATTGTGTCTGCTTGTGGCGATGAAGACATCTACAAGAAGTTAAACAGCGCGGTATTCCCTGGCGGTCAAGGTGGTCCTCTATGTCATGTTATCGCTGCTAAAGCGGTTGCATTTAAAGAAGCGCTAGAGCCAGAATTTAAAGCTTACCAAACACAAGTTGTTAAGAACGCACAAGCGATGGTTGCGGTACTTCAAGAGCGTGGTTATAAAGTGGTTTCTGGTAAGACTGATAACCACCTGTTCCTTCTTGACCTAATCGACAAAGATATCACAGGTAAAGATGCTGATGCAGCACTTGGCCGTGCAAACATCACAGTAAACAAGAACTCAGTACCAAACGACCCGCGTTCTCCATTTGTAACGTCTGGTCTGCGTATTGGTTCTCCAGCAATTACACGTCGTGGCTTCAAAGAAGCGGAAGCGGGTGAACTAGCAGGTTGGATCTGTGACGTACTAGACAACATCAATGATGAGTCTGTGCAAGCTGAAGTGAAAGAAAAAGTAAAAGCTATCTGCGCTAAATTACCAGTTTACGCATAATTTAAGACACAATTAGTGTTATTTTTGATATCATTAAGGCCGCAATTATGCGGCCTTTTTTATTGTTAAATATCACGCGCTGCATTTAAAACGAGAGTTAACTCAACGGATTAAATGTTAGCTGCCAACCACAAAGCGCCGCATTGTAGAGATTGACTATACAGTGAGAATATATGCATTGTCCTTTTTGTACGGCGAAAGATACCAAAGTTATTGATTCGCGATTAGTGGCCTCAGGTCACCAAGTACGTCGTCGTCGTGAGTGTATTGTTTGTCATGAGCGCTTTACAACTTTTGAGGGCGCGGAGCTTCTCATGCCCAGAGTCATTAAGCAAGATGGCACAAGAGAACCGTTTAATGAAGATAAATTATTAAATGGTTTACACCGAGCATTGGAAAAACGTCCTGTCAGTACAGAGCAAATTGAAGAAGTAGTACATCAGATTAAATCTCAAATCAGAGCCACCGGTGAACGTGAAGTTAATAGCCAAATGATTGGTGAGTGCATCATGGAAGCGTTAAAAAAATTGGACAAAGTGGCATATGTTCGTTTCGCTTCGGTGTACCGTAGTTTTGAAGATATTAAAGAGTTTGGCGAAGAAATAGCGAGGCTTGGCGACTGATGAATTTCACTCAGGCAGATCACGATTATATGGCAATGGCCATCGCGCTTGCTAAACAGGGCTTTAACACTACAACGCCAAATCCAAATGTAGGCTGTGTCATCGTAAAAGAAGGTGAAATCGTCGGTCAAGGGTTTCATGTCCAAGCTGGTGGCCCTCATGCAGAAGTTTTTGCACTGCGTGAAGCAGCAGAACAAGCACGTGGCGCTACGGCTTATGTCACTCTCGAGCCGTGTAGCCACTATGGTCGAACCCCCCCGTGTGCTAAGGGGTTAATTGATGCTGGTGTAAGTAAAGTCATTTGCGCCATGGTAGATCCGAACCCTGAAGTGGCTGGCAACGGCTTAAAAATGTTGCAACAGGCAGGTATTGAAACAGCTTCTGGGCTTTTAGAGCAAGAAGCTAGGGCGCTTAATAAAGGTTTTCTCAAGCGTATGGAGCATGGCCTACCCTACGTGGTGGCAAAGCTCGCTGCGAGCTTAGACGGCAAAACAGCATTGCAAAATGGCAAAAGCAAATGGATAACCGGACCAGATGCAAGGCGTGATGTCCAAGCATTTAGAGCTAAGAGCTGCGCGATTTTGTCTGGCGCTGATACAGTCTTGACCGATAATGCCCGCCTTAATGTACGAGCTGAGGAATTGCCTAGTTTAATCCCAGCGCAAGACAGTGTTGATGTCCGACAGCCACTGCGAATTATCATTGATACTCAAAATCGTCTATTGCCGAGTCTTGCGCTCTTTGAAAGCCATTCTAAAGTTATTATTTTACGTTCAAAGCTTGATAATCAGCACAACTGGCCTCACTTTGTAGAACAAGTCTGTCTTCCAACGATAAATAATAAGCTTGATTTAAAGGCAGTACTTAGTTTTCTAGCGAGCAGGGACATTAACCTTGTGTGGCTAGAAGCGGGGGCGACTCTGTGTGGGGTGATGCATGAGCAAGGCTTGATTGATGAGTATATTGTGTACTTTGCACCTAAAATAATTGGGGATGATGGCAAGGGATTATTTAAAAGTCACATGTTAACTGAAATGGACCAAATCCAAGAACTCCAAATAACAGATTGTACGCAAGTTGGTAATGACATTCGTATTAGCGCGATTAAAAAGTAAGAGAAACTATGTTTACAGGCATTATTGAAGCAACAGGTACGCTCGCTGAATTAACTTTGAAACAGGGTGATTTAAGTGTGCGTGTAAAATCAAGCTCACTAGACATGGCTGATGTCGCGCTCGGAGACAGCATTGCAACGAACGGCGTATGCTTAACCGTGGTTGAAAAGTACACAGATGGCTTTCGTGCTGACGTATCTAACGAAACTTTGTCGCTGACCCGCTTTGGTGAATATAGCGTAGGGCAGAAAGTGAATTTAGAAAAAGCGCTGCAGCCGATATCTCGGTTGGGCGGCCATTTGGTGTCTGGTCATGTCGATGGTATTGCCACGATTGTTGCTGTTGAAACCAACGCGCGCGCTACAGACTATTGGTTGTCTGCGCCGAGTGAGCTACTCAAGTACATACCGTACAAAGGTTCTGTGGCAATCGACGGAATTAGTCTTACCGTCAATGCCATAGAAGGTAATAAATTTAAACTTACGATAGTGCCGCATACAGCGCAAGAAACAACCATCGCTGACTTTAAAGTGGGTACTATGGTTAACTTAGAAGTTGATCAAATTGCAAGATATTTGGAGCGCTTGATTCAAGGTACACAAGCGCCAGCCAGTGAATCGACTCTCACAACCAGTTTGTTGGCACAAGCTGGCTTTATAAAATAATTGCCATACAAACAAAGTAAATAATGGGAAGATTATGAGCTTAAACAGCGCAAAAGAAATCATCGAAGATATTAAAGCCGGTAAAATGGTTATCTTGATGGACGATGAAGACCGAGAAAATGAAGGCGACTTAATCATCGCGGCAGAGCATATCACGCCCGAGGCGATTAATTTTATGGCGACATATGGCCGAGGTTTGATTTGCCTAACTATGACGCAAGAGAGATGTCAGCAACTCGACCTTCCGCTGATGGTTAGAAATAACGGCGCTCAGTTTTCTACTAACTTTACAATGTCAATTGAGGCTGCAAAAGGTGTAACAACAGGCATCTCAGCAGCCGATAGAGCACGTACAGTGCAAGCCGCGGTTGCCAAAGGCGCTGTGCCAGAAGATATTGTTCAGCCTGGTCATATTTTCCCTATTATGGCTCAGCCAGGTGGTGTTTTAACTCGTGCCGGACATACAGAGGCGGGTTGTGACTTGGCTCGTTTAGCTGGATTAGAGCCTTCATCTGTGATTGTTGAAATCTTAAACCCAGACGGCACCATGGCAAGACGCCCTGAGCTAGAAGTGTTTGCCAAAGAACATGATATTAAAATCGGCACAATTGCAGATTTAATCGAGTATCGTAACCTAAACGAAACAACAATCGAGAGAGTAGCAAAGTGTAAGCTACCTACTGAGTTTGGTGAATTTGATTTAGTTACATATAAAGACACAATTGATAACCAACTGCACTATGTTCTGCAAAAAGGTGAGATAAAAGAGAACGACCCCACGTTAGTACGTGTGCACTTACAAAGCACGTTTAATGATATTTTGCTGTCTGATCGTAGTGCTGATAGAAGCTGGACTTTACACGGTGCCATGAAGTACATCGCGGAAAATGAGGGCGTGTTGGTTATTCTAGGTAAAAATGAACAAACAGAAGACCTTGAACAACTTGTCAAAGCATTTGCGGCAGAGGACCAAGGTGAAAAAATTAATTACCGTAAGTTCCAAGGTACTTCTCGTACCGTGGGTGTTGGGTCACAAATTTTGGCGGATCTCGGGATCCAAAAAATGCGCTTAATGAGCTTACCAAAGAAATATCACGCATTGTCAGGGTTCCACCTGGAAGTTGTAGATTATGTAGAGCCTCAATAAAACTGGGCTTTAACTCTTTTTACACCTGCTGACTGGTTTGGACAGTAGGTGTTTTTCTTTAAGATGTGCTATCATGCGCGTCAATTTGGCTATTGCTAATACTGATTAGGAATCATCTAATGAAAATAATTGAAGGTAACAAATTCGCACCTGGTAAGAAATTTGCCATTGTCATTTCTCGTTTTAATGACTTTATCGGCAGTAGCTTGTTAGAGGGTGCAGTGGATGAACTAAAGCGCACTGGTGGTGTTAAAGAGGAAGACATCACAGTGGTATACGTACCAGGCGCAGTAGAGTTACCTCTTGCAGCAAAACGTCTAGCAATGAAAAAAGAGCATGATGCTATCATTGCATTGGGTGTCATCATTCGTGGCGGTACACCTCACTTTGACCTTGTTGCCAATGAGTCTAACAAAGGATTAGCAAGCGTTTCATTAGATTACGATATTCCTGTTGCATTTGGCGTATTAACGACAGAAAGTATTGAGCAAGCTATTGAACGTGCGGGAACTAAAATGGGTAACAAGGGTGGCGAAGCTGCACTTGGCGCATTAGAGATGGTTAACGTACTTGAGCAAATTTAAGAGGAATCTCAGTGAAACCAGCAGCTAGACGTAAAGCACGCGTACTTGCATTGCAAGCGGTCTATTCATGGCAGCTTAGCGGCAACCCGATTGCCGATATTGAACAGCAAATGTTAATTGAAAATGACGTTTCGAAAGTAGACGTTGAGTATTTTAAAGACTTAGCGCGTGGCGTTGCAGTAAACCATAAACAGTTAGATGAGGCTATTCAACCTCATTTGTCTCGTCCATTTGACGATTTAGACATGGTTGAATTGGCGACTTTGCGCGTGAGTGCTTACGAGCTTAAGTTCCGTGAAGATGTGCCTTATAAAGTGGCTATTAATGAAGGGATTGAACTGGCCAAGATGTTTGGTGCAGAAGACAGCCATAAATTTGTAAATGGCGTGTTGGACAAAGCAGTTAAGAAAATCCGCAAATAATTACAGTCATGAGGAGAGCCGGCATTGGCCGGCTTTTTTAATGTATGAAGGAATTTGAGTTAATAAATCATTACTTCAAAGGTCGTGGCATTACGCGTCGTGATGTGGCCATTGGCATTGGTGATGATTGTGCTGTTGTTGAAGTCCCTGAAAACTGTCAATTAGCAGTCACCACTGACACCTTAGTAGAAGGTGTTCATTTTTTTCCTGATATCCCACCTAGAGCATTAGGGCACCGTGTCCTTGCAGTCAACTTAAGTGATCTGGCGGCAATGGGCGCTGAGCCTACTTGGGTCTCGATTGGCCTGACTTTACCCGATGTGAATATGACTTGGCTAGAGCAGTTTACAGAAGGGATGCATGAAATTGCAGAGTACTATAATGTGCAATTAATCGGAGGAGACACAACTCAAGGACCTTTAACGATTACTATTTGTGCAAAGGGAATCATTCCCAAAGGCAAAGCGTTAACCCGTTCCGGCGCAAATGTAGGTGATTGGATCTATCTAACTGGGCAGGTGGGTGACGCTGCACTGGCTATCGAGTCTAGAAAGCGAGGGATCGAATTATCGCCTGAGCAAGCCAAACGTGTGACGGAAAAACTTCACTATCCAAAGCCACATGTCGCAGCGGGGCAAGTGCTCCGAGGGTTGGCGACAGCGTGTATTGATGTCTCAGATGGGTTATTGGCAGATTTACAGCATATATTAAATCACTCGACGGTTGGCGCTGACATTGATGTTGCCAGTGTACCAATCTCAGATGATTTAAAGTCTATTGAAGACCAAGCGCTTATTGATATGCTGAGCCTGTCTTATGGAGATGACTATCAGTTACTATTTACGGTCAATGACAGTAATCGTAGCGCAGTTGAAGCGCGTTTGAGCCAGTATGGTGTCGAAGCGAAATGTATTGGTCAAGTAACCAGTAATGTTGGCAATATTGAGCTGCTTAAGCATGGTGAAAAGTATATTTTGCCTGAGCAAATTGGATATGAACATTTTAATTAGGAGCGAGTTTGAATAAGCCGTTGAAGTTCAATCTCAAACGCCCACATCAATTTTTTGCGTTGGGTTTTGGTACTGGTTTGGCGCCAAAGGCACCGGGTACTGTGGGTACGTTAGCAGCGTTGCCTTTTATTTTTGCAACTATGACGTTACCCGTTTGGTTTCAAATTAGTTTAGCTATCCTAATGACTGTATTTGGCGTGTGGATTTGTGGAAAAACTGCGCGTGATGTTGACGTTCATGATCACCCAGCCATAGTATGGGACGAAGTAGTCGGTTTTTATATCACCATGATAGGTGCAGCGATCAGCTGGCAGTCGCTCCTTGTGGGGTTTGCTTTGTTCCGCTTTTTTGATATTGCAAAGCCCGGACCGATTAGAATGCTAGATAAAAAGCTGCATGGTGGTCGAGGTATAATGGCAGACGATGTACTTGCAGGTATATTTTCATTAATTTGTATCCAGGCTTTGTTTAAAACAGGTGTCCTTGGCGGCTAAAAGAACGTTTGAGTAAGAGGGAGTCTATGCACAAGTTTTTTCTACTGTTAGTTATGCTGATCGCAACCAATGTGTATGGTGCGATTAACGACTATGTTGTAAAGCAGTGGAATATGCAAAATGATTTGCCATCGCAAAGTATTAAAAGTGTGGTGCAAGATCAGCAAGGTTATATTTGGTTGGGAACCCAGTTTGGTCTGAGTCGCTTTGATGGCCACCAGTTTGTGAATTACAACACACAAAATAGCAACTTCTTGGTGAGCAATGCGATTAATAAGCTGCTTGTTGATCGCTTTGGTATGCTTTGGGTGGGTACACGCCGCGGCGTGTTGCGCATTGATCCGCAAACAATGAAAGCGCAACAGTTTAAGATCCAAGCGGATGTCAAAGATATCATCGAAGACACTCGGGGCAATATTTGGGTGGCCGCTAACGGATTGTATTACATCTCAGCCAAGCGACTGATGTTGGACAAAAACAATTTAGATGACAGCAAGCTTTCTCTTACTCATATTAGCCAAATCGTCGGCGCAGTGACAAAAATGGCCCCATCTCCCGATGGGATCTGGCTTGTAAATGAACGCCATCTTTTACGCATTGGTGAAGCACAATCTGTTGGCTCAAATGGCATGAGGCTAGAGCTTTCAAGTAAAATCTCCCTACCAAGGCAATTGGCTCAAACGAATATTCATGACTTAGCATGGGTAGATGGCAAGCTGTATTTGGCGTCTCAGATCGGTGCATTTTTTTTAGACTTCGATGAAGTATTAAGGCGCTTTGATGAGATTGGAAACAGTGCAGTTTACAAGTTTTTAAGTGATGACCAAGGTGGTTTGTGGATCTCGACATATGGCCGCTTGCTTTACAAAGAAAGCGGTGGTGAGTGGCAGTCAGTAGATTTGGTGCAATTGGATCAAGGAATTTGGTTTACAGACTTATTTATAGACAAGAGTGACAATGTATGGCTTGCAAGCATCAATGAGGGGCTATGGTTGGCTCATGCTGGGCGAGTTGAGCGATTTCAAGCAGGTCTGAGAGGGAAGCAGGCCATTTCAGCGATGACAATGGGGCCCAAAGGGAATGTGTGGGTTGCGACCCGCGAAGGCGTAGGGATGCTAGATCAAGATGATAACTATCAGCCCATTATTACACCAGCTCAATTGAAAGGCGTTGAAGTCCACGATATGGAATTTTTGGATGACCGTTTATACCTTGGCACAGGCCGGGGTGTGGTTATCTATGATAATGGCCGGCTACTTGCTATACCGAATCGAGAATTCCGCCAAACGCAAGTCTTTACAATTAGTCCATCCAATCAAGGTGGTCTTTGGATCGGTACTGGCAGGGGATTATATCGGCTTGACTACAATGGCTTAACACCTTTTACCTATAATGCATTTTTAGGCAGCCAATTTGTCACCTACGTCGTCGATTTCCCTAGGTTTGGATTCATTGGCACAGATAAAGGTGCGTATAAGTACAATGAACGGGGCATTGAAAAAATTGGCGGGCAAACCTCTTTAGAGTCTGCCTATGTTACCAGCATTTTGCATGTTGATACCTACACGACTTTAGTTGGTACTTTTTACGACGGCCTTTACTACCGAACTGCAACTGGCGACTGGTATCAATTGGATGCTTCCCATGGGTTACCTTATGGCCCTATTTTGTCTCTTCACTACGACAAGAAACAAAATTTTATCTGGGTGAGTTCAATGAAAGGTGTCTATCGTATGTCGATAGAGCAGTTCACCAGCGAAATAGAGAACCTAAAAGTTGAACAAGTCATTAACCCGTTTGATCGACAATTGGATGGCATGCCCAGCCAGTGTTGTACTGGGCTAGGACATGATTCCGTTGTTGAAGTGGATGATGTGCTGCTATATCCGAGCTTGCAGGGCGTCGTACGTATCCCTAAAAGCGTTAAGTTATTTAGTGACAGTGAACTTGAGCCGCGCTTTGAAGGGATCACCACACCCAGTAGAGAGCTTACCCCAAATAAAATCATTGAAAATATTACATTAGATACTAATGAACGGGACTTGACGATTCGCTACACAGCAATCGATTTCTATGCACCGCAAAGTATCGAATTTCGCTATAAACTTGAAGGGCATGACGATCAGTGGAGAGATGCACTGGCGCGTAGAGAGGCAATATATACGAATTTGCCGCCAGGTGAGTTTACTTTTAAGTTGGAGGTCAAACGTCGCGGCGAAGATTGGCAAGAAGCCCATTTGAAAACGGTAAAGCTGACTCTGCCACGCCGTTTTGACGAAACTGTATTCTTTAGGCTCATTATTACCTGTGGATTTATCTTCCTATTTTATCTTGTATTTTGGGTATTCCGAGCACAAGAAAGGAGAAAGCAGGCCGCATTAGAAGCACTGGTTACAGAGCGTACCACTGAACTTAGAAAAGCCAATGAGAAGTTAAATAAAGTCAACACGCAGCTTAAATTGGTGAGTCACTCTGACGAATTAACTGGATTAAAAAGTAGGCGCTTCTTGTTTGACCAATTGCCTAAGGATATCGAGCATTATCAAAGAAATGCACAGTCCTTGCGAGAGCAAGGAAAGAGCCTTGTATTGATGATCCTCAATATTGATAAATTTAGTAAAGTAAATGATGCGAATGGACCAATTGGTGGCGATAGTTGTTTGCAACAGCTTGCGACTTTGCTTAACACCCGAACGCAAGGTTCAGATTATGTTGCCAGATGGAGTGGCGATGAATTCCTTCTTTTGCTGCGAGACTTCCAATGTAATGATGTAGACGAGTACGTTAAAGACCTCTGTAAGGCAATAGGCGAATTTGATTTTACATTGCCTAATGGCAGAGCGACAAACATGACAGTGTCTGTAGGCTGGTCATTCTATCCACTACAAATGCTTGGTGGGCACGTAATTGGGTGGGAAGCATCTGTTAATTTAGCTGATATTGCATTGCATCAGGTGAAGCGCAGTGGTGGTGACGGTGCTGCGACAGTGATATTTGATGATGAGCTAGATGCATTTGAGTTCGAGCATAGTCAGAATGTTGAATCTCAATTGCAACTTTTACAATCCAATGGCTTGGCTGAGATTAAAGTTTGGATGCGATAAAGTGAGAAGGCTTCGGCCTTTCTCACATTTTAAAAGTGACTGTAGGCAGCTTTAACACTTACAGGTCACTAGGGTCACTAGCACGCAATCGAGATCTTTAGTATGACAATCCCCAACTTCAGAGACAGGGCAGACTTCTTTTGATAATCGGCATTTGTTTGACATACAGCCACCTGCGGTGAGGTCGAAGCCTCCTGCTACTTTGGGCGTGTGGTTAAATTGAAGCGTGTTGATGTTGCTAAGGTTTTTAAGCTTGTTCTTTTTCAGTAAAAGTTTCATTGACTTTCCTTATAAATAAAATGAGCAATATATCCTTGCTCTCACTTAAATATTAAAGTACGCACTCACGTCTCGCTTGATATATTAAGACAATTAAATCGCGACTATGAGTGAATACAGACTCAAATCTTGATTGAGTAACTTAATACTATTTGCTTAGTTTTGGAGCGTCAACTAGGCAATGTAAATCAACGGGCACTTTTTCTCTGTACGGTTTGGAGTGCTTTATTCATCTTTTCAATAAAGTCTAATTTGTAAGGGAATCTATCCCCATTTTCCTTAGTGTAACCAATATGAGCTGTGCGAGTGAGGACAACCCGGTCCTCTCTGAATTGACTAATATCTAATGTCTTAAATTCTGATTGCAAAGACTCAATGCCCATTTGAGTAGATAATCTATCATTCAAGTAACAGTCGAGACGGTTTTTCGCCAGCTTTCTTATATTCGAAGTGGTGTCTTTATTTTCCCAGATCTTTATTAGGCCTTTTTGCCTCGCGCTGGCAAGTTCATCATCCAGAATTAAAAACCCTGCATTAATACCAATATTAATAGGTCTAGAGCTCGGCTTACGACCAAGAATATTGTCCAATGTCACGCCTTCATTGCAAAATGCGACGACCGCTTCTTCACCCAAAGACACTGAATATGGCCAGATATATGGGCGCTTATCCTTGTGAATGTATGGGGGCATTAGTGCAAATGCTTCGCCACTTTCCATTGCAGCGACGCCTCTTTTCCATGGTATAGCTTCGAGTGTGACTTGATAGTGATCGGAGAGTTGCCGTGCGGCTAATTTCACTTGTTCAACATAAATACCATATAAGTAACCATTGCTAACATACGAATAGGGTGGGTAACTGTCATCAACTAAAATGGTTACTCTAGGCTTGGCGTCTATGTGTCTTTGAGCAGCGTGCAAGCTAGGGCATGTCATCGCAATGAGAAAGTTAAGTATCAAAAACTGACGCAATAAAGCATGCATAATGATGATCAATTGATGGGAGTCATTGATAACTTTAGGCAATTATAAAGCAGATTGCCAGAGTTACCGGGATTCGTTGTTATTTCAGGCTGTTGGGTAAACTTTCAACTCTGTAATAAGGCGTAATTTATTTGCGAAGCATTAGTAGCTAGAATGAACCTATAAGATAGTCTAAAAAGACACTACGCGATACGAGTGTCTTATAGAGAAATTGAAGCAAGGTGATTTATGGCAAAGCTCAGAGTAAAGGATAGTACAGAAGTTATTTATCTTAAGGCGTTTCATCGCTTTGGTAGACTGACTTATTCTGTCGATACGCAAGTTAGCGGCGTAGAAATATCTCGTATCCACGCTGTGATTGAGCACAATGGTGATAACTGGGAGCTTAGAGACCTTAGTAAGAATGGCGTTTGGATGAACGGGCAGCGGATTGCGTATAATCAGGCAATCGCACTTAAAGTGGATGACGAAATTACATTTTCGGAAATGCACCCGCAAACATTTATCGTCGATTCTACCTCGCCGCCTAAAGACCTTTTGATACCCTCCAATAAAGAACAGCCCGACGACGTTATTTCTCTTGAAAAGTATCACTTCCTTCCTTCAGAAAGTGACCCTGAAATCGTTGTTTTCTATGATAATGAAAAGATGTGTTGGTGTTATGAGCATCTAGAGTCAGGAAAAATCGTTGCTTTGACAGACAGCGACAACTTTTGTGTAGCCAATGAGTTATGGTATTTATTCCAAGTTGAGGCTGGTTCCCAAGAAGCAACGATGCCGATTGATAATGCGCACCAATCGAGTTTGGAGTTTTTATTTGATATTAGCTTGGATGAAGAGATAACCGAGCTGAAGGTCAACCACAATGGTGCCTCGCTCGACTTTGATATCCGAACACATCACTACTTAACTGCATTGCTTGCTAGATATAAGGCGCGTGATGAGGCTGCGGTAGATGAAGAGCAAGAGAGGGGATGGGTTTCAGTATCACAACTGTCAAAGGATTTGGGGATCAGCGAAAGCCATATTAATATTCAAATCCATCGCGCCCGAAAGCAGTTTGTTGATTTGGTGGACGATAAAAGTTTAGCCGAAAAAATTATTGAACGTAAAAGGGGCAGAGTAAGATTTGGTGGTAGACACTTTACCATTAAAAAAGGGGCGCATACTGAAGCTTCTTACGATGGTTTGCAAGTAGCTCATTAAACAGAAAACATGGCATGTATATCGAATGAAAGATATGCATGCTTAACTTGGTCTATTGTTTTGCGTTTAACCTGCCGAGGATGCAAATGACCAAACAGGGAATATTATTTCATAGTCTGGCTGTGCTAGTGTGCATACTGATATCCCCCCTATCCGTGTTTAGTCGTGAGGTGATTGTTGATTTTGACAGCCAGCCATTAAGTTCAAAGCAGCAAGCTGTTGTATCACAGTGGCTAAATTACGGCTTACATGCAGTCGCAAACACACTCGGACCAATATCTCAAAAATCCGTACCCATCAAAATTACTGCGACCTCAGCCAGCGAACCTGTCCCATGGGGGCAAGTTGTGAGAGGCAAAATCGATGGGATTGAAATGCGAATAGGTCAGTTTAACCATTTAGAAGAGTTAAAGTCTGATTGGACGCTTTATCATGAGCTATCACATTTATACCATCCCTTATTCGCATATCGAGATTTTTGGTTGGCGGAAGGATTAGCGACCTACTTTCAAAATATCGTAATGTTGCAAAATGCAATTTATAGCCAAGAGGAGTTTGTGGCTCGTATGCGGGCTGGCCTAGAAAGAGGAAAAGCGGCTACACGCACTCATATTGGACGATTGGACAAGGTATCACTGAATATGTGGCGTTTACGCGCATACCAGCGCGTTTATTGGACGGGAGCGGCATTTTTTATTGAAGCAGATGCTTTACTGAAAAAGTCAGGGTCTCGCTACAATGTTGCTCAGCTGTTGGCTCAGTACCAAACATGTTGTCGGGCGAAAGAAAGTGAGGGGGCATCTTATAGTGCGAGAGAGTTTGTCACAAGGTTAGACAGTCTATCGGGTAAAAAGATATTTTTACCTTTGTACGAGCGCTATAGAACCACCAAGCACTTTCCCGAAATAGACGATGAGCAACTTGCGTTGCTCATCAATGTGTATCCTCAGATTGGCCAGAGCCTGCAATAAAGCGATGGGTAAAACTTATAGCCTAGCTTTTACATACTCCCCAGGTGCGTCATAAATTCCTGGATTCGCTTTGGTTTTAATTGCTCTGGCTGGCACTTTTTCTTCAGTAAATTGCGTTATCCACTTGCCCCAGTGAGGCCACCAAGAGCCTTTACTATGATCAGCCTTTTCAAGCCAAGCATTGGCTTCCCCTTCTGGGCTTGGACCACTCCAATAGCCATACTTGTTCGCTTTAGGCGGGTTTATCACCCCTGCAATGTGTCCTGACTCCCCAAGCACAAAAGTGGTTTTAGAGCTCGTAAATTGGAAGCCTTTAAATGTTGCTTGCCAAAGAGCAATATGGTCATCTCTGGTAGACAGTGCGTAAATAGGTTGTTTGACCTTGGACAAGTCAATTTTAGTACCACGGACGTCTACTTCTTTGGTTTCGATCAAACGATTTTCTAAGTAGAGATCTCTGAGCATAAAGTTATGACACTTAGCTGTCAGGTTAGTGCTATCGCCATTCCAATATAGTAGGTCTAAATCCATTGGAGGCTGACCTTTTAGGTAATTGTTGACGTAGTAGTTCCAGTATAAGCTGTTTTCTCTGAGCATACTGAATGATACGCCAAGCAGATGCCCATGCATTACGCCATTTTGTTTATTATACGCCTCTAGGGCTGAAACTGTCCCTTCGTTGACAAAGACCCCGAGTTCTCCGGGCTGTGAAAAATCGAGCAATGTTGTTAACAGCGTTGCGCTTTTAATTTTTTGCTTCATGCGCTTGGATGTGAAGTAGGCCATCGCGGTGGCAACCAATGTTCCTGCAATGCAGTAGCCGATTGCGTTAACGTATGCTTCGCCAGTGAGCTTTTCGATTTCGTCTAGTGCGGCGATAACACCATCAACCACATAATCTTCAAACCCGACTTCTGACATACTTGGATCTGGGTTTTTCCAAGACATCATAAAGACAGTGTGGCCGTTGTCTACGGCCCATTTAACATAGGAATTCTCTTCTTTTAAATCGAGAATGTAGTACTTGTTTACATATGGCGGCACAAACAACAGCGGTGTTTTGTATACGTCTTTGGTTGTCGCTTTGTATTGAATCAGCTCAAACAAGTGATTTTGAAAAACGACTCTCCCTGGTGTTGTTGCTAAGTCTTTTCCTAACTCATAAGCATTTTCATTGGTCATGCTTATCCTTAGCATGTCACCACTTTTTGCCATGTCTTTCTTAAATAGCTCTAAGCCATTGATGAGGTTTTGCCCTTCCGACTCTATAGTTAGCTTCAATAACTCTGGATTTGTGGTGATAAAATTACTTGGAGAAATAGAGTTAATGACTTGTCTGGCAAAAAACTCCAGACGTTCTTTTAGTTTTTCATCGAGCCCAGGTGTTTGGCGGATTGACTCGAGTAATGACTGGCCAAATAGTAGATAGCTCTGTTTTATGTAGCTAAACCAAGGGTTTTCTTGCCACTCACTGGCCAAAAAGCGTTTGTCACCTCGTTCAGTAGAGATAACTTCTTCTGAGGAAGCGTTAATACTTTGCTCCCAAGTTTGCTGAACAATTTTAAGTTGCTCTTGCCACCAGTTTAACTGTTGTTTTGCGAATAACTCTGGTTGCTTGGTAATTTCTTGAGCCCATTGGCCAAAATCTTCGGCACTTTGCTCGTTGAGTGCTTTTTGTACAGGGCTGTTTTTAAATAAATTGCTGGAAAAAATGTTGTAGAGATCTTGATTATACTGCCACCAAGCGGTCATGGTCTGAGTAAAATCTTTATTGTCGATATCCATTTTTTGCTTCCTAGTCTTAGGTGTGACAGGTTAGTTGTCGCTTCGAAAAGCAAAGTCAAATGTGTCCTTGTGTAAAACTTGGTAATTTATATTGCTCAAACTAGAGTTTAAAAATGACCTGTCTAATAAATTGCTTAAAGTTAATGTTTACTCGCACGGGCATGCATTAATCTAATGTCACGGTGTTACCAAGTTGTATGTCAGCCCAGCACAATAAATATTGACTAGGCTGCTGAATGCATTAAGCTTTTGCTGCTTTAACGCTTTCTTTTGAAATGGTCTCTAGGTTGTCTTTAAAATCCTGCCCTAGTTGAGTTAGTTTTTGACCATCTTCGATAAGCTGTTGGCTTAGTTTGTTCACAGCGCTTAGCTGGCTAGCATTGAAGTCGATGAAAGACTTTACATCTTTCACTTCAGCCGCAGTTTTTAGTTGCTCTACAGAAGTTTCAGTGAAAGAGTGCGCAGCATCCAGTTGGATCTTCGCTAATTGCTCAATATTCTTAGCAACTAATTGATTGAACTGAATTGCTGGAGAGAAAAACTTTTCGCTTTGCTCAGTGATTGATTTGAAAAAGTCGTTGTACATGGCTTGCTTCCTATTGAGAGTTATTCCGTTAAAAAATGCAAATTCCACCTACTGCAGAAAAGCGTACTTTTCTAAATGGAGTCACTGTGTTTACTAATTCATATACAGGCCGCCATTTAAGGCTATGGTTTCACCTGTAATATACGCCGCACCTTCAGATGCAAGGAAAGTTACTGTCTGAGCAACTTCCAAAGGCGTTGCAAGTCTCTGCATTGGCACTTGCGCTTTAATACTTTCAAGCACGTCTTCACGCATCTTGGCAACCATTGGTGTCTCGGTATATCCAGGTGCAACTACGTTAACCGTGACTCCTGCTCTAGCACCTTCATATGCTAAAGACTTGCTAAAGCCTATCATGCCGGCTTTTGCCGCAGCGTAGTTAGCCTGACCGAATTGACCTTTCTGACCGTTTACACTGGAGATATTGATGATGCGGCCTGACTTATTGGCACACATGTGTGCAAACAGCGGTTGTGTCATGTTAAACATGGAGTTGAGGTTAGTATCTATGACTTCACGCCATTGCTGAACATTCATTTTCTTGAAAGAAGAGTCGCGCGTTATCCCTGCATTATTAACCAATACGTCGACTCTACCGTGCTTCTCAATTACAGACTCTACACCGTTTAGGCAAGCTTCGGCGTCGGTAACGTCAAGAAACAGCGGCTCCACTAGATTTGGATTGATATTAGATTCATTGCACCATCTGTCGAAGTCTGACTCATTTCTTCGCGTGCTTGCAACAGCGACAACGAGATAATGTTGTTCGACTAATTGTTGGACAATGGCTGTTCCTATACCACCTAGGGCGCCTGTAACAACTGCTATTTTTGTATTTTCCATATGTGCTTTTCCGAACATGTAGTGGCAAAACTACTGGACTACTAAGCCACAAATAACTAGAGCACTCAGTGCTCATGTAGGGTTGAAACTAACGCTATTGTTCATGCCTTTTATGACGAAATAATAACCAATTTGTTTAATATAAAAGACAAAGTATCATTATTTTGTATGTGTTTTAGGCACTTCGCGTTTAACTCGCTCATTAGCTAAAAAAGAGTCTAGTACTTTAGAGTAAAAACTCAAATTTTAGTTTCTAACAAATACAAGACTAAGATTTGTAAGCCCTAACGCGCGTGCAATAAGTAATAGTCTTAATCTGTAATTTCGGTATTAGACTAATGGATAGTAGACGGAGTGATAAGTTGGTTTTTGATTTTAACTGTATGTATTTTAAGTTTTTATTTGTTTCTTTGGCGTGCTTTTAAAAGTGAAAACTGGACTTGAATATTTTGCGAGTACGGTTGAGATGAATTAAAGTAAGAGTCACGATGATATCAAATGTATTGAGGCGTGTTTGAATGCAACAACTTATCAACTTTTTATTTGTTGGGTTATTTTTAATCGTGTCACATTCGACGCTGGCTGCAACACCAGTTATTTCTGCACACGAGCTAATAATAAATCAAATGTCTGATAGTGAGTTTAAAATTATCGATGTAAGAACGCCGGAAGAATATGCTTCTGGGCATATTAAAGGGGCCATCAATATTCCTTACGACCAAATAGAAGCGCAAACAGCAGTATTACAAAAGTTGAAGCCTTACACGTTGGTCGTTTATTGCCGTTCCGGTAGAAGGGCCCGCATATTTGAAGATATTTTGCTGCAAAGAGGATTTGACCTAAAACACCTTGATGGTGATTTTCTCGCGTGGAAAGCAGCTCAATTACCACTTATTTCGAAGTAATTGAGCATGAGGGTAGGGATTAATAGAGCGTGGAGAGCATTTCTTCACTGTAAGGCGTTAATGTTTGGTTGTTTTTTACCTTCGTTACATAATCTGGATTAGCAATGAAGGGTCGGCCAATTGCTAATAAATCAAAGCGCTTGTCCTCAATTGCTTGTTCACCAGAGGCAGCGGTGAAACCGCCATTCCCAACAAGTGTTTGGTTATAACGTGCTCGGACATAATCTGAAGCACGTCCACCTAAATGTTCGAACTGCATCTCATCATCAAAGATCCCAATATGTAAATAGGCGAGGTGTCGCTTTTCCAATTCCGGCAATAAATAATCAAAGACTGCTTTGTCTTTAACATCTGGTGCCATATTGAAATAAGCGCCCGGAGAGATACGTAAGGCCGTTCTTTCATTGCCAATACGCGCGGCTATCGCGTCCACGACCTCCAGTGCGAAACGGCTCATATTTTCAGGGGATTGACCATACTGATCAGTGCGTTTGTTACTGTCATAATGTAAAAACTGGTCGATGAGGTAGCCATTTGCACCATGGATCTCAACACCATCAAAACCTGCGTCAATGGCGTTCGCAGCGGCTTGTGCGTAATCGATAATAAGCTGTTGAATTTGTTCCGGTGAAGCCGGAGTAGGGGTAATGTAAGTAAGTTCTCGCATACGTGGCACAGTGCCCTCCACCGTTTCTGCACTGGGCGCAAGCACCTCGTCACCACCATAAAAGTGTGGGTGAGCAACACGACCTGTGTGCCATAACTGAGCAAAAATCTTACCCCCTTTTTCATGTACAGCGTTTGTAACTTTTCTCCAACCATCGATTTGCGCTGGGCTGAACAGCCCTGGTGTGTTGGGGTATCCTTGGCCATCCGGTCGAATGATTGTTGCTTCCGAAATAATGAGTCCAGAATCTGCTCGACGTGCATAATATTGTGCCATTTCTGCTGTGGGCACTAAATTGTCATCCGCCATACACCGTGTTAATGGAGCCATCAATAGTTTGTTTTGCATGGTTATCAAGCTGTTTAAGCGATAAGGTTGAAGTAATCTTTTTGTCATGGGGTTCTAGCTCGTTAATTTGAATGTTCATTCAAGATATATATATTTGAACGATCATTCAACCCCTATTTTGAACATTTATTCAAAATTGTTTAAAATGAAATTCTATTACGTTAATTGGACAAGATATGAGAAGTGCTGAATTTGACCGTGAGCAAGTCTTGAGAGCGGCAATGAATGCTTTTATGGAAAAAGGCTACAACAAAACCAGTATGCAAGATCTTAAGCGGGCTACAAACTTACACCCGGGCTCTATCTACTGTGCTTTCGAAAATAAAAAAGGCTTGCTGTTAGCGGCACTGGAACAATATAACCAAGATAGAACGGCAGAATTAAAAGACAT
Source organism: Pseudoalteromonas luteoviolacea (assembly GCF_001696455.1). Taxonomy (GTDB): domain Bacteria; phylum Pseudomonadota; class Gammaproteobacteria; order Enterobacterales; family Alteromonadaceae; genus Pseudoalteromonas; species Pseudoalteromonas luteoviolacea_C. Next base: position 132,025 of record NZ_MAUJ01000005.1, on the reverse strand, counting down.
ATTTGCAGCGCAAAGTAGTGCAATAGGTGGACTAAAGGCTTATTTAGACAGCATTGTATCTGAGTGTGTAAGTGGTGATCCAACCCAAACATGCTTGAGCCAAAAAGCCATTAATGAAATTGCGCAACAAGATGAAGAGGCGCAGGGCGTGTTGAGCAATCAATGCAAACTCTGGCAAAGCTTCATGTGTGATGTATTTACGCAAATGGAGCGAGAGGGCTCGTTAGAAGGCGAGCGCTCTGCCGAGCAAAGGGCACAAAGTCTGATTGTAGGCATATATGGACTAAGAACGTATTCACAGGCACAAAAGGAACCAAAGGTGATTTCTGATATCGCTCATCAGCTGCTCATTGATGTGTGCAGATAAGCGATGAGTGATCGTTGCTCGACGCGATTCTTTATAAAACCAGTTTAATGTACTGGCTATTGAAAGGTTCCATATAAGGTACGATGTCTTTGCTTTTTCCATTAGACATTATTACTAAGTTATAGGGGTAGCTCTGTTGCTGAGTTTGGTATAGTCTATTAATTCTTTTAGTTATTAGTAAATTAAATGGAAATGGCTGTGATATGGAGTATCGATTTTCTAATGTAACTTTAAATGCGAAGACACAAACACTAGACGTACAAGATAAAAAAGTAGTGCTTGAAGAACGCGTATTTAATTTGCTTTTGTACTTGTTGGATACTCGCCCAAAAGTATGTAACCAACAAGAGTTAGTCGCATTTCTCTGGCCTGATTCTGTTGTTTCACCATGGTCGTTACCTCGGCTGGTCTCTGACACTCGCAGTTTGTTGCATCGTCTAGGCGTTGAGCAAGATGTGATTGTGACAGTGCGAGGCCAAGGCTATAAATTTAATCCCGAATTGAAAGTCTTTCAGCAGAGCGTCGAAGATGACACACAGCTCAATATCGAATTGTTGAGTGCAGAGCATCGCTCAGATGGCGCGCATTTAAAATTTTGGATTGGTGTAACGCTCCTAATGTGCTCTGTGTGTATTTGGTTGATCATCAATCACTCTTTCGAACATTTAGAAGAGAGAGAATTTAAAGCAAGCGAGCCGCTAGACGCAATAGGTAGGATCCTGTGGGTCGATGATAACCCAGTTAATAACAAAAAAGAGCAAGGGTACTTTTTAAAGCATAAAATTGGCGTGTATAACACAACGTCGACCCAAGAAGCGCTGCTATTACTGAGTATGTACGAATATAATGTCGTTATTTCTGATATGGGCAGACAAGGAGAACCGCTTGCTGGATTGAAGTTGTTACGGGCGATGCGCTCAAGGGGGGATGATACACCATTTTATGTATACACTTGGGTTGAATCAGAAAACCAAAACCATGTGATAAAAGCGGCTGGTGGCCAAGGGGTAGCGACAAAAAAGTTGGATTTATATGAGCTAGTATTACTGCATTTTCATAATGAAATCCTATAAATAACCCTTTTTAAGTTTATGATATATATGCTTTTCAATTTAAATCAAAGGGATTCAAGGGACATATTCGTGCAGCTATGGCAACGTGGAGTTGCTGCTCTCTTTCAGCACATGTCCTGGCCTTAACGGTTGTACTGTGGTGGGTATAATTTGTTAAGGCCATTTTTTTATTGCCGCGCGCTCTAAAGACGTTTATGGTCAAGTAGAAGGTGTGTATAGCGTCCAATCGAAGCGTAAGGCTCAGTGCGGTTATATTTTAGTTCCATATCCAATAAAGCGTTAAATTGGCTTTCAGCCTTATCCAGTTCGCGAAGGTAATCATGGAAGCACCTTACACCGGTTTTACTAATTTGATTCAAATCCAGTTCTTGCAGCCATTTATCAACCAGATGACTCTCTAGAGGTTGATTGGGGCTTAATCCCACCTTTTGTTTCACCTTTAGGCCATTGGCAACATAATCAAAGTTACCATAGACCATGTTGGCCAATCTTTGTGCTGATTTATTGAAGTACATCAACGACAAAATGCCTTCAGGCGCGAGTGAAGAGCGTAAAATACTGAGTGCAGATTGCTGGTCTACAACCCATTCTAGGACGGCATGGCAAAGGACTAAATCAAATTGTCCCAAGTCTAATTCAGGAATGGCTTGTAAAGGTGCATGTATGAAAACCATGGACTGTGAAACGTCGGCGTTTACTGCCCGTTCACGAGCCAACCCCAGCATTTCTTCTGAGACATCTATCAAAGTAACTAGGTGCCCTTGAAGTGCAAGGTACAGGGCAAGTTGACCTTGCCCTCCACCTACATCAAGCACGCGAAGTGCCCTTTTAGGTTTTATTGTTGCTAAGGCTTCATCTAAATCCCTTTGAAGTACTGCTTCACGTATTTTTCCTTTAGTTGTGCCATAGATGTTGTTTTTAAACTTACCAGCGATATCACTAAAGTTACGATCTCGGGGGGTGGTGACTACACGCTGCTTTTTCTTCTTAGACATACTTTTTATACAGGGTTATGAATATCAATAAACTCGACATCTAAGTCGTACTTATCAGCTAGGTACTCGCCCAATGCTTTGACGCCATATCGTTCTGTTGCATGGTGTCCCGCTGCAAAAAAATGAATACCTTGCTCAGTTGAGCTGTGAATTGTTTGTTCAGAGGCTTCACCCGTTAAATAAGCGTCTATTCCTTGGCTGGCTGCAAGGTCTATAAAGCTTTGACCTCCTCCGGTGCACCAAGCTATCGTTTTAATCTCATGGTCGCCCGCTTTATTTACCAAGGGTTTTCTATCAAGTTTCTGCTCAATTAAAGCCGAAAACTCATCCACCGACATCGGGGTTTTTAGTTTGCCTTTTACAGCAACGCTATTTTTGTTCCAAGGCTCAAGTGGGCGCTCTACGGTCAGGTTAAGTAATTCACCAAGCTGCGCATTGTTGCCAAGTTCAGGGTGGACATCCAGTGGCAAATGATAGGCTAATAGATTAATGTCATGTTCAAGTAGGCGCTTAATTCTGCGTTGCTTCATGCCTGTGATTGTTTGGTCTTCACCTTTCCAAAAGTAACCGTGATGAACCAATATAGCATCAGCTTGTTTATCAATGGCTGCGTCAATGAGCGCTTGGCTAGCAGTAACCCCAGTGACCACTTTTTTTATCTCGTCTTTGCCTTCAACTTGCAGTCCATTTGGACAATAGTCATTTATCTGGAAGGGCTTAAGTAATTCAGTTAATTGATTGACTAGTTTTTTACGCTGCATGTTGCTACCTAGATATGATAAAAACGCATAGTTTAGCGTGTTTTATAGGGAAAAAAAGAGAGCAACTCTGATTCTGGCAAAGAAGTTTACTTTATTAGAGGCGCGCAGAAGTTTGTACTTTGGTATTTATCGGCTAATTTTAGTTACAGTCTTATAAATCAAGGTACTAATTATGAGTGTAAAAGCGATACCGGAAGGATACCACTCTTTGACTCCGTATTTGATAGTTGATGGCGCAGCGGATGCTATTCACTTTTATCAAAAAGCATTTGATGCCCAGCTTGTAATGCAAATGAATCTACCCAACGGCCGTATAGCGCATGCGGAAATTAAGGTTGGAAACTCGCACTTGATGATCAGTGATGAATGCCCAGATATGCATTTTAAAGGCCCTAAGCAACTAGGTGGAACTGCGGTAAGCTTGATGCACTATGTAGAAGATGTCGATACGGTTTTTGCACAGGCTCTAGCAATGGGGGCTAAAGAGTTGAAAGCGGTAGAAAACCAGTTTTATGGGGATCGAGCTGGTACTTTGGAAGACCCATATGGTCATGTTTGGACGATTGGAACACATATTGAAGATCTCAGTGAGCTAGAGTTACAAGAGCGTATGAGTGAGTTTATGTCAAAGCAGTCATAGCATTCCAAGGGCCAGAGAAATTGGCCCTCGATGACGCGGTATAGAACCTACTCTGTGATCAGTTTATCTTGAGTTTTAAGCTCAAAATCACTACTGTGATGGCGTTGGTGCAGCTGTTCATGGGGTTCACCCCAAGTTTTATTCACGATGCAACCACGTTTGACTGCAGGTCTAGCAGAGATATCTCGACTCCACCTCAATACATTAGTGTACTCATTGACACCCAAAAACTCTGCGGCGTCATATAAACGGCCTTCAACGAGTTGTCCGTACCAAGGCCAAATGGCCATATCTGCAATGGTATAAGTGTCACCACACATGAACTTATTGTTCGCAAGGTGGTTGTTTAGTACATCTAGCTGACGCTTTACTTCCATGGTATAGCGATCAATGGGGTATTCGAACTTTTCAGGGGCATAGGCATAAAAGTGACCAAACCCACCGCCCAAAATAGGGGCTGAGCCCATTTGCCAGAAAAGCCAATTGAGGCATTCAGTTTTGGTCATGGTATCTTTTGGCAAGAATGTTGCGAATTTATCAGCGAGATAAAGCAAAATTGAACCTGACTCAAAGACCCTTAAGGGAGGATTTTGAGACAAGTCAATTAGGGCTGGAATTTTCGAGTTAGGATTAGCTTGAGTAAAGCCACTGGAAAACTGCTCTCCTTCCATAATATCAATTGTGTATGCATCATAATTGGCCTCTGATATCCCCGCTTCAATCAGCTCCTCTAATAAAATAGTCACTTTGATGCCATTTGGTGTCGCGAGTGAATAGAGTTGTAGAGAGTGCTCACCTTGAGGGAGAGGTTGTTCAAATCTTGAACCTGATGTGGGTCGATTAATATTGGCAAATTTACCACCATTGCCTTCTTTCCATTGCCATACTTTATCTGGTGAATAGGTTTGATTAGACATGCTGATTCCTTTGGTAAAAGTGGAGTTATTACTAAGTCTTGTGGTGAATAGACCGAGGATGTAACTAAATACACTCAAGACGACTGCTCAAAAATAGTCGAGCCCTTTATTCAAACGCGGAGTTGAGCTGACCCACAGATAAAAGTAGGTGAATAAAAATAATGCCCTATGACGAATTTAGCTGAGTTATCACGACACGCTTAGCTTGATTTTTTATCGGTTGTATTGCCCCAACTTTCAATTCGAGAGAAAGAAAATAAATCAGTTTTTCATTTAATTGGCGTTTGGTTTTAAATCAACAAAAGACAACTGCACTCAAGTTTTGTAATAAATTTGTACCCATATTGTAACAATTTAAGTTGTTTTTTTAGAAGTATTAGGTACATTGGTGTTGATGTTTAGGCGTTTTTTGTCAATTAATTTGAGGGATATCGAAATATGCTTCGAGCCAAAATTCTTTTTTTCATGTCACTGATACTAGGCTCTACCTTCTTTTTGCATGCAAGTGACAGCGCTGTCTCGGTGACTGGTGCTGGTCAAAATGCAAAAGAACACAGGCGCATTGCTGGCTTGTGGCACGATGTAAATAGTAAATAACAGCAACTTCGCGAATGGGCATTTGATCGTATCGCAACAAGGGCGAGAAGTTTTTACAGCCCACTATCTAGAGTTTAAGGGGATCCCCTTTGTGGAGCATGGAAGTGGTATTAGAGAAAAAGACACCATTACCATCAAAGTTCAGGTAACTCAGCAAATTCCGGGTTGGACTACGCAAGGTGTGCACACATTGACACTTTCTGAAGATGGTCAGTACTTAGTAGGAGAATACTTTTCAGGGGGAGAAAAGGGCCCTTTGAAATTTAAAAAAGCGGGTAAGTAATTACCTAAACAACAGTAAAAATAACAATAACATGTAGAAGGAATTCTAATGAGAAATGCGAACAACAAGGTTTTCAGCCATGTTAAGAAAGCCTTAATATTTGCAGGTTTAGTTGCCTCTACTCAAACTTTGGCGGCACTACCAGGGGCCCCTAAGTTAGAGTGGATGGTTGAAAAGCACAGTTTGGTGACAATTACTGATTCACTTGCATATAAAGATGTTGTGGTCGCACCGAGTGTTGAGGTCGCAGTACCATGGTCCAAATGGACGGGCGAACCTGGAGAAACGGTTAATATTTTATTGAATGGTAAAGTTGTTCACAGCCGAGTTTTAACAGACGTTGGCAGCTCACAGTCAGGTGTAGAGACTTTAACTTTTGATAGAGGTGGAAAATTCAAACTGGCGGTACAACTGTGTAATGTCAATGGTTGCACGCAGAGTACCAATTCAAAGACCTTAATTGTCGCTGATACAGCGGGAACTCATTTAGAGCCATTAGCTATGAAAGTGAACGATCCTCGGTTTCCAATCGAAATGACCAACCGGTCATACGTCAATACAACAGGTAAGATGGTCGCGGCATACGCCGCAGAGTGGTCAATATACCGTGTGGAAGGTATGGACTATTACATAGATAATATTCCAGCTGAAAATTTAACGCATATCTTCTATGGATTTGTGGCAATAACTGGCCCTAACGATTCCTTTAAAACAGAGAACCCAACTGGTTACAACACATTCCAAAAAGTCACCGCAGGATTAAGTGATTTTGAATTGGCGCCACCCGATCCATGGGCGGCGTATATGAAACCGATAGGTGATCAGGTCAATCAAGATGCGGTCAAAGGCAACTATGGTCAAATGATGGCGTTAAAGCAGCGATATCCAGATCTTAAAATTATCCCTTCTATTGGGGGCTGGACGCTATCAGATCCATTCTACTTTATGGCAGATGACGCCAAGCGTAAAACGTTTGTTGAGTCGTGTCGTAAATTCTTGAGAACATGGCAGTTCTGGGACGGTATCGATATTGATTGGGAGTTTCCAGGAGTCGCTGCCGCCAATCCTAACTTAGGATCACCGAGCGACGGTGCAACTTACATCAAATTAATGCGCGAGCTACGCACCATGCTCGATGAGGAGGAAGCGCGCACAGGACGAACGTATGAACTGACCTCTGCTATCAATGTTGGTTATGATAAGTTAGAGAAAGTAAATTACGGCGAAGCCATCAAGTATATGGATTACATCCTAATGATGTCTTATGACTACTTTGGGGCTTGGGATTTGGCAGGGCTTGGTCACCAAACAGCGGTCTATCCATCAGATTTTAAACCGTCTGATAAGCGTACCACTCACTACAACTTGAAAACGGGTATTGATTTGTTAAAAGCGCAAGGTGTACCTGGAAACAAACTTGTGGCTGGTGTGGCAATGTACGGTCGAGGTTGGACGGGTGTTGACTATATGCCCGGGACACACCACATGCAAGGTAAGGCTACAGGCCCGTCGGCGCCAACGGATGCCTTTAAACTAGAGCCTGGGACGCTTATGTATGCCAATATTGCGCAGTGGGCAAAGCACCCAGATTGGGAATCTCATTATGACACTGTTGCACAGGCTGCTTATATTTATCGCCCAAGTACCGGAGATTTAATCTCATATGATGATCAGAGGTCTATTACAGCCAAAGGACAGCTTGTTCAAAAAGAAGGCTTGGGTGGCATGTTTGGTTGGGAAATTGATACTGACAATGGCGATATTTTAAACTGGATGCATGAGTCGCTGGGCCACCCTCAAGTCGATGGTGCTAACCGTGCACCTGTCGTTAACGCGGGTGTGGATCAAAGTGTATTGTCAGGTTCTGTGGTTCAGCTAGCTGCAACAGCAATTGATGCGGATAAAGACGCACTGACTTATCAGTGGCAACAAGTATCTGGGCCAGCCGTTATCTTGGGGGTTGCGACGAATTTAGACGCTGAGTTTGTTGCGCCTGATGTAGTCGGTGAGGCAACGGTCATGCTACGTTTTAGTGCCATTGATGGCAAAGGCGGTCGCACTAGCGATGAAGTACAAATCATCGTGACAGATAGCAAAGTTAATACGCCACCTGTTGTCAACGCAGGTGCCGATCAGCAAGTTGAGTCTGCTGCAAGCAAAGTTGTTTTAGATGGCAGTAACACAACAGATGCAGATGGCGACACTTTGACGTACAGCTGGGTACAAGTCTCAGGTTCGACAGTGACAATATCAGCGTCAGATTCAGTCAAAGCAATCTTTATTGCTCCTTCCGTGAATCAAGCAGAGCAGTTAGTCTTTCGATTAAGCGTGTCAGACAATGGTGTAGATACCTACAGCGATACAGTTGTTGTTACTGTGACGCCAAAAGGGACTGATGGCCACCTTGTATATGATGCGAGTGCTGTGTACAACACAGGTGATAAAGTGAGCCACTTTGACCAAGAGGTCAAACAGACACTGATTTGGGAGGCAAAATATTGGGTATCAGGTGTCGAACCGACGCGTTTTGCTGATGCCTGGAAATTGTTAAGCCAAGCAGAGTTTCCTTGGCATGTGAGTGTAGCATACGATACAGGGACTGAAGTATCTTATTGTGATTCGGTAAACCAATGTGCGCGTTACAAAGCGTTGTGGTGGACTAAAGGAGATGAGCCTGGCAACAGCAGTGCTTGGCAAAAGCTGTAATTGAATAATCGCCTAAGTGGGCGTGATACCCACTTAGGCTGCTTTTCAAAAGACTATTTAAGTTAGATCTTTACCTATCCAAACAACCTTACCAATAATCTCTAGCTGTTCCATTTCATCAGGTTTAACCACTTGCTCCACATACTCTTTGTTATCGCTGATTAACCTGACAGAGCCATCTAAATACTGTTGCAGGCGTTTTGCGTATAGCTCTTCGCCCAAACGAACGACATAAATCAGCCCTTCGCTGAGCTTCTTATCTGAAAGATCGACCAGAATCGTATTGTTATTATGGATTGTCGGTTCCATTGAGTCGCCTTTAGCAAAAACAACGGCCAGTTCACTCTTCTCTAGGTTTTTATATTCCAGCCACTTTCTTCTAAACGCGAGGTGCCTTGCTATTTGCGTATGACCATTGAAAGCGCCATGGCCTGTACTAACTGACACGTGATAACCAGGCACAAGTACAAAGGCTTCGTTAAATTCTTCTAGTTTAACTATCGGGTGCATCGACGCAGGCGAGTCTGCAGTTGCGATATCTTCATCGCCCGTTATAAGCCAAAGCAAACTCACATCTGCTTCTTCTGCTATACGTTCTACAATACTCAGTTTAGGGTCTTCGCCTTTCAAGATTCGACGTAATGTGCCCTCAGATACATCAATTTTTGACGCAAACGCTCTGATGCTGTGTGGTTTTATAGCATGTTCTACCCGTAAGGATAAGCTATTTAAGGTATTTGATCCGTCCATATATGGTTTCTAAGTCCTACATTACATCTTATTACGCAGTAATAGGTGCATTATAAAGCGCTTTAAAAATAAACTCAATGCAATTTTTTACGCAAAAAAAGGTCACTTTTAGGTTGTTGTGCGTAAAAAGTTGATCTATAATTCTTAAAAAATTACGCATACTGATGCTTTTAGATTCAGGATGTATTAACAGCAGTGGGTTATAACGTTTAACAGTAGTCACTTTAATTCACTTGCGTAATAAAATAAGGAAAGTGGAAATGGCCAAACAATCAATCTTTAATACCCAGATGAAAGTAAGACTGTCTCAAAACTTGGTAGCAGCTCAGCAAAGCTCTGATGAAAGAGAAGGGTCAAGCGAACGTGTTCGCACCCCCAAAGGTGCGCAATTACTTAAGTACGCACGCAAATGCAGGGGGTTCACGCAAGCTGAATCAGCAGCTTGTTATGGAATTGAAGAGCGTACGCTCAGGCGCTGGGAAAATAATGAATATAACCCTCGTTGGAATGATGTGATTTCACTTATTGAAGATGTCTATTTGATGAATATAACCCAAGCTATCGATGGTGTGCGTAATAACCCTGAGCTGGCTGCGTAATTTTTTGAGCAACGTAAATGTCATGTACAGTATTCAATTTATTACGCACTGCAGATGGTGCGTAATAAACAAGTGAGATATATCAGGCAACAAAGTGAATTTTTGCGATTCACACAAACAATGCCTCACTTGATATCTCAGTTTCAGTTATCTTTATCAAAGTTTTGAATAGGAGATTATCGGCTTTATTTTGGGAGCAATGAGAAAGCATTATGGGCGGTTGAGGAATCGTGATTAAAAATTCCAACTTGTCTATAACTTGATGAATTACATAGATACCCTGCGATGGTTTGGGTAATGCATGTGATTAAACATGACTTTTGCAGGTACCAGAGTTGTTTGTTAGCTTTTTTGCCAATGACCAGCGTCAATTGCTGCTCGGTATTGTTATTACACTCACTGCGAAAGGAAATTGATATGAACTATTCAAGAATGTTTTTTTTAGCTGCTCTATTTTCAAACTCCAGTCTACATGCGTCAGAGCAAATCATCATCGATACAGATGGATTTGAGCGCGTAACACATTATGCCTACGGTCCAGTGCAATCAGCGACCATTACCAGTGAGCGGGCTCATACGTTGTCTCTCAGCGTACGTTTACGAGACACCCAGAATGATTGTCAATTTGCTAATGTGTATTCGAGCAAAACTTATTCACACTTGAGTGGATTACGAGTTTCGGTGGATGCTAATGACCCAAAAAATTTAACCCTGGAATCTGATCTAAATGATGAGTCTGTATTGCAAGAACCTAAATCAGTGCATATAAATTGTACGGATTCGCAAGGTGTTGATTATAAGGTACAGGTAAACATACCAGGCGCGCCCGTAGTTGATTGGCAAATCTCTTTGGAGCCAGCAGGAGAGTTCATTCACCAACCTTACTCTTTTGGCTATCACTCTGCATATGAAATAAAAAGCTTACTCAAGGTGAATAATCAAAACACACAGTCTTACTGTACAACCTTGGCTAACCGAGGGGTATCTCTTGGCTTGTTTAATGGCGAGGACAGAAAAGGGCCATTTCATTCAGACGTTTTTGTGAAAAGTGATATGATCGTAAATCATGCACAGCCTGTACTTTATCAGATCATTGAGTGCGAAAATGCTGCTGGTAAAACGATGGTTGTCAAAGTGTTTAACTTAACCAACCCAAACCTTATTCATACTTGGGAAGATCAGCTCATTATTAAATAGCAGTTCCAAAAAGCCAAAAGCAAACCCAATGGGCTTGCTTTTGGGATTGAGAGCGGCTAAAAGGTTATTTTACCTCTTTACCCGCTGCTTGCTGGTCAGCGTGGTAGCTCGAACGCACAAATGGACCACAAGCGGCATGAGAGAAGCCAATCTCATCGGCATACTCTTTTAATGCGTCAAACTCGGCTGGTGGCACATAACGCTTTACCGGTAAGTGGTGTTTGGAAGGCGCAAGGTATTGGCCTACGGTCAACATATCAACGTTGTGTTCGCGCAAGTCTCTTAACACTTCTTCAATCTCAGAGATCTCTTCACCTAAGCCTACCATCAACCCGGATTTAGTCTTCACTTCTGGGTGCGCTTCTTTAAAGCGGCGAAGCAACTCTAGTGACCATTTATAGTCTGCACCCGGACGCGCAAGCTTATAAAGTCTTGGCGCTGTTTCTAGGTTGTGGTTGAAGACGTCTGGTGGTGTCTCGGTTAAGATCTCAAGTGCGCGATCCATACGGCCACGGAAGTCTGGCACAAGGATTTCAATAGTGATCCCTGGGTTGTGCTTACGGATCTCTCTGATACAGTCCGCAAAATGCTGTGCTCCGCCATCACGCAGATCGTCTCGGTCTACTGATGTGATCACAACATATTTCAGCTTCATATCTTTAATAGTCAGTGCTAGCTTTTCTGGCTCCGCAGCATCTGGTTTTAACGGTCTGCCGTGCGCTACGTCACAGAATGGGCAACGACGAGTGCATATCGCACCTAATATCATAAATGTGGCTGTACCGTGATTGAAGCACTCCGATAAGTTTGGACAAGATGCTTCTTCACATACTGAATGGAGGCCATGTTTTCTCATGGCACTTTTTATCCCTTCAATTCGCTCGCTTGATTTAGGCAGACGGATTTTAAGCCACTCAGGCTTACGCAGCATTTGCTCGCGCTCAGTTGGTAGGACTTTTACCGGGATTAATGCCATTTTTTCGGCATCACGCAGCTTTACACCCGGTTCCATTTTGACTGGCTTACTCATTCGTTCTCAAACCCTTCAGTGTGTACAACATGCTCGGCGTTTATTCGCTTAAGCATATGTTTTATTAGCCCTTGGCCTGCTTGTTCAAGCGAGGCTGGACCATTAATTTCGCTCGTTTGGACCATTTGCATACCTGCGTACCCACAAGGGTTGATTCGCAGAAATGGGCTCAGATCCATATTAACGTTAAGTGCTAGCCCATGAAATGAGCAGCCTCTTCTAACTCTTAGACCCAGAGAAGCAACTTTGCAATCATCTACGTAAACCCCTGGTGCATCTGGCTTCGCATAGGCATTGATGTTGTATTCTTGCAAAGCGTCGATGATGGTTTCTTCAAGCCAAGTAACAAGCTCACGAACACCAATCTTTAAGCGACGCAAGTTAAATAACACATACATCATTTGTTGGCCCGGCATGATAGGTGACTTGGCCTCCACGGTCGACTTTAACAACTGGAATATCTCCCGGTGCAAGCAGGTGCTCTGACTTGCCCGCTTGACCTTGTGTAAAGACCGGCTCGTGTTCGACTAACCAGATTTCATCGGCGTCAGACTCATCACGTTGGTCAGTGAATGCCTGCATTTTTTGCCAGATTGGCTCATAATTTTGCCGCCCAAGTTGGCGAATGATGACGCTATGGTTGCTCATGGACTTCCTTTACTTACTACAGTACGTAACGAACAGCTTCAATGCTGCCAAGTTCTGTGTAAATTTGCTCAATTTGCTCTTTAGATGTCACTGTCGCAACTAGCGTTACTGATTCATAAGTGCCTTTACTGCTCGGCTTGACCTTAGGTGCATAATCACCCGGTGCAATAGTTTGCAGTTTAGCTAGAATTTGATCCGTAAGATTGACATTAGCTAGGCCCATTATCTTGAAAGTAAATGGACATGGAAATTCTAAGTACTCATCAAACTTAGTGTTTTTTACAGGTTTTACCACGACGGTTTCCTCACTACAGATACTAAGCAATGATTGTGTAATGTGAATCGTTTTCACTTAGGCATCATCACCTCAATAATGGCGGGCATTCTATCATTTTTGCAGCAAAAAAAACGCCTCTAAGAGAGGCGTCATGTGTTTATATACTTACTTAACTCAGGGTTATTGCATGATCTGTAAACGTAAGTAGTCGTATATGCGGCTAAAGAAACTACCTTCTTCAATTTCCTCTAGCGTTACCAATGGGTACTCTGCAATATCTTCCCCTTCAAGTTGAAGGAATAACGTGCCTACTTTACTGCCTTTTGCTAAAGGGGCAGTTAAAGTCTGGTCAAGCTCAAAATGCGCTTGAAGGTTTTTACGTTGACCACGCGGGATGGTAATAGGTGTATCTTGTGTAATCCCAAGAGATACTGTTTTCTTGTTACCCATCCAAATTTGTTGGTCTGCAAAACTGTCACCTGCTTTATAAGGTGTAATCGTTTCGAAGAATCTGAAACCATAGTTTAGAAGTTTTTTACTTTCTACTTTTCTAGCGCGTTCGCTGGCTGTACCCATCACGACAGCAATCAGGCGCATGTCACCTTTAGTTGCTGAGGTTACTAGGCTGTAACCCGCTTCTGCTGTATGGCCTGTTTTAATACCGTCAACATCTAAGCTTGCATCCCAAAGGAGAGAGTTTCGGTTATATTGTTTGATACCGTTAAATGTAAATGACTTCTGCTTATAGAGTGCATATTCTTCAGGGACGTCTCTGATTAGTGCCGCGCCAAGTGTTGCCATATCACGAGGTGTTGTGAACTGTTGCGGTGCATCTAGACCATGGCTATTAACGAAATAGCTGTTGCTCATACCTAACTTTTCGGCATGTGCATTCATTAGATCGGCAAACGCGCTTTCACTTCCTGCGATGTGTTCAGCCATTGCAACACATGCATCGTTACCTGATTGTATTATGATGCCGTGGTTTAGGTCATCGACACTGACTTTTTTGCCAACTTCGATAAACATAACAGAAGAACCCGGAAAGTTTTTTGCCCAAGCATTTTCACTGATTGTGACCATGTCTGTTGGGGCGATATTGCCAGCAGAAATCTCTGTACCAATTACATAGCTGGTCATCATTTTAGTCAAGCTGGCGGGCAATAACTTAGTATCGGCTTCGCCTTCTGCGATTACTTTACCAGTTGTAAAGTCAACCAAGAAATAGCCTTTGGCGTTAATTTGAGGTGGGGAAGGGATGATCTGTGCACTTGCTGAAAACAGTGACAAAGAACACACAACACCAAGGATTTTTTTAACAATTTTTGGTTTAAATACTGTCATCATGCTCGCTTTTCTAATTTGTACTGGCTCCTTCTTATTCTTTGACGGGCCAGCTGATTTTTTTCTTGTTCAAAGTGTGTTTTCATATAATTTGCAGACACTGTATTTTTGAACAAGAACCATTTAATTGGTTTTAGGCTATTCTAAAGTTCCTGCTCCGTGTAAAGCAAGAAAGCTTTGTTAAATTCACCCTCTTGCAAGGTTTTTAGCACTTTTTGCGCCTTTTGGTCATCCAAAATGGGTCCAAGTCGCAATTTGTAGAGATTATCTTCATATGCGATGGGCGCACCAAGGTTAAATTGACCTGCCAACTTAGTTGCAAGTGCCTGCACGTTGGTTTCGTTGCTTGCTGCTGCAACTTGCACATAGGTTAGTCGAGGAGTTTTACGGTCAATAGTAATCGCCTCTATCTTAACCTGCGCTGTACCTTGTAAGTGATAGCCTAACTTGTAGGCGGCTGCATACGATAAATCAATGATTCTGTCATCGTGAAACGGTCCGCGATCATTCACTCTCACTATAGCAGACTTATTGTTTGCTAAATTAGTCACTTTGACAAAACTGGGCAGCGGTAATGTTTTGTGTGCCGCAGTCATATCAAACATGTTAAAAGTCTCGCCATTGGAAGTGTAGTAACCATGAAACTTTCTGCCATACCAAGAAGCTGTACCTTCTTGCACAAACCCTTTTTCATCTGAGATAGGCGCGTAGTGTTTTCCTAGCACTTTATATGGGCGCCCAGCACTCACACTTTTGGCTTCGTTGGTGACTTTCGCATCTCGCATTTCCAATTGCGTCGGCGCACGCAAAGGTGCTTTGTCTTGACGAGTATGATAACGGCTACTGCACGCGGCCAGTGTAAATAATACAAAAAGTATCAATGTAAGCTGGATAGGTTTCATTATTTTAATAACATTCTTTTATCTGTAGCTATGGCCATGATTATACCGAAACCAGCCATAAGGGTTACCATTGAAGTGCCACCATAGCTGACTAATGGTAGAGGAACACCTACTACAGGTAACAATCCTGACACCATACCAATATTAACAAAAATATAGACGAAAAAAGTGAGGGTGAGTGCGCCGGCAAGTAGCTTGCTAAACGCCTCTTGCGCATTGACGGCGATATATAACCCTCGCCCAATGATAAATAGGTAAACGCTCAATAACATGACAACACCGAGTAATCCAAATTCTTCACTTAAAACGGAAAATATAAAGTCGGTGTGGCGCTCGGGAAGAAACTCAAGTTGGGATTGGGTACCTTGAAGCCAGCCTTTACCCTCTATGCCACCAGAGCCAATGGCAATTTTAGATTGGATAATATGGTACCCGGCACCCAAAGGGTCGCTCTCAGGGTCTAACAGCGTAAGTACTCTTTGTTTTTGATATTCATGCATCACAAAGTGCCACATAGCAAACGCGCCGGGAATAGCCAATAAGATGCCAGATCCTATTAATCTCCAACTCAGCCCAGACAGAAAGAGGACAAATACACCAGAGCTTGCAATGAGTAGAGAGGTGCCAAGGTCGGGTTGTTTTTGTATTAACACTGTTGGGACGATGACAATCGCAAAACCGATGATAAGATGCAAAATTTTTGGGGGGAGCTGCTGGCGTCCGATATACCAAGCAACCATCATGGGTACTGCTAGTTTCATGATCTCCGAAGGCTGAAAGCGTGTTATGCCAACGTCTAACCAGCGCTTGGCACCATTGATGGTGACGCCGAAGAAAAATACCCCTATCAGCGTAATTAGTCCAACAAAATAAAGGGGGATCACTAACCTTTTAAGGGTATTAGGAGACACTTGAGCCATGACAACAAGCGCGATAAGCGCGCCAAGCATTCTCGTCGCGTGACGAGTCATCATGTCCATGTTTTGTCCACTCGCGCTGTACACAACCGCTAAGCTACCCAGCATCATGATCAATAGGGCAGTTAAAAGAGGCAGATCGATATGAATCCGTTGCCAAAATGAACGTTGCTTTCTTAGTTGGTTCATTTGCCCTCCGTGTCACTTGGGTAAGTTTCAAAGTAGTAGTCCATCAACTTACGTGCGATGGGAGCTGCAATGGCTGAACCACCACCTTGGTTTTCAACAATCACGGTGACGACAATTCTAGGGTTGTCAAAAGGCGCAAAGCCAACGTAGATACCATTGTCACGATGCTTTTCTTTAAGATTTTCTGCAACATACTTCTCGCCCTGAGCGATGCTCACGACTTGAGCAGTACCGGTTTTTCCGGCTGGATCATAGGTTGCGCCTTTGAATGCCTTGTTGGCCGTTCCCGTCGTTTTTTTAACTGTATTGTGCATCGCATCCAGTGCGATTTGCCAATTGTGAGGCTCATTTAAGACGACGGGCGGCTTTTCTTCGGTGTACATTTGTTCTACATCGTTGTTTTGTTTTGCAACTTGTACTAGATGAGGCGGTCGGTGTATCCCTTTATTGACCAATATTGAGACCGCATTTGTAATTTGCATGGGGGTTGCTGTCCAATAACCTTGGCCAATGCCAACAGAAATGGTATCACCTGGCCACCAAGCCTCATTGAAGCGTTGACGTTTCCAATCTGTCGTAGGCAAAATAGCTGGCGTTTCTTCATGTATGTCTATGCCTGATAAATCTCCAAACCCAAATTGACTCATGAAATTACTTATCTTGGTTATCCCGAGCTTATAAGCGGTTTCATAGAAATACGTATCACATGACTCTTCAATCGCTTTGTACACGTCAACGTGGCCATGGCCCCAGCGAAGCCAGTCTCGCCAGCGGTGTTCTACGTTTGGTATTTGAAAAAAGCCAGGGTCCCATACTTTGGTTTGCTCTGTCACGACGCCTTCTTCTAGCGCCAGAATTGCTAAATGCGGTTTCACAGTTGACGCGGGTGCATAGCGGCCTTGTGTTGCACGATTGATTAAAGGTCTGTCAGGGTTTAACAAAGCACGATAATCCTTACTGCTTATACCATGTACAAATAAATTCGGGTCATAGCTGGGATTAGAGTACAAAGCGAGGATCCCGCCATCTTTTGGGTCCATAGCGACTATGGCACCCCGTACACCTTGAAGTACATCTTGTGCTATTTTTTGCAGGCCAATATCCAGCGTAAGAACTAAGTCTTGACCAGGTTTTGGGGGCTCCACACTCAATGAGCGAATAATTCTTCCGCGGTTATTGACTTCTACGCGTTGCGATCCAACTTGGCCATGAAGACGTTCTTCATAGAATTTCTCAATCCCCAACTTGCCAAAATCATGGGTTGCTCTGTAGTTTTTCGCCCGTCCTTGTGACTCCAATTCATTGAGTTCTTTCTTGTTGAGGCGAGAGACATAGCCTAAAGCATGGGTTAATGCATCGCCATATGGGTAATGGCGAGCCAATCTGGCCTCAACACTGAAACCGGGAAATCGGTGTTGATTTACGGAGAAAATCGCCACTTCTTCTTCGTTCAGCCGCGCTTTTAAAACCTGACTTTTGAAGCGCCGTGAACGGCGATTGCTCTTAATAACAGCGGCTTTTTGTGCATCAGTAATCTCGATGATGCCATTGAGAAGATCCAAAGAGGCTTCTAGATTCGTTACTTGCTCAGGTATGACCTCCAAGTTATATACGGGTCTGTTTTCGGCGAGTAAAATCCCATTTCGGTCATAGATGAGTCCTCTATTAGGCGCTATTGGGATCACTTTAATTCGATTGTCATTGGAGCGCGTCTGGTAAGTTTCGTGCTTTTCGACTTGTAGGCTGTATATATTATTTAAGAGTATGCCGATGAGAATGACGACAAAAACAAAGCCAACAAAAGCTCGGCGCGCAAAAAGGTTTGCTTCTGCACTATGATCGCGGATCGTTGGCCTAGTTTTGAGCATATTATTGTTATTCTCTGTGGTATGGATGGTTGTTATTTAAGCTCCAGCCTCTATATAGGCTTTCTGCAACTACAATTCTCACTAACGGGTGTGGCAGTGTAAGGTTTGATAGAGACCATTTCTGTTCTGCTGCAGCGATACACTCAGGTGCAAGGCCTTCAGGTCCACCGATCAGCAAGCTGACATCACGCCCATCAAGTTGCCACTTTTCCATATTGCTCGCTAGTTGGTGTGTATCCCACGCTTTACCTGTCACTTCTAGCGTAACAATACGGTTTCCTTTAGGAATTGCCGCAAGTGTTTTCTCACCTTCTTGCTGCAAGATGCGTTTAATATCTGCATTTTTTCCACGCTTACCAGCCGAAATCTCAATGAGCTCCAGTGGCATATCTTTGGGAAAGCGACGCTGATATTCTTTGAAACCTGTTTCCACCCATGCTGGCATTTTGGTGCCGACAGCAATCAACTGGATTTTCACATTATCCCCAAAGTTTTTCTAAGTCATAAAAGTCGCGAGTTTGGTCCTGCATGACATGCACAACGACATCACCCAAGTCAACTAACACCCACTCGCCTGCGTCTTGCCCTTCATGACCCAGCGGTGTTTCACCAGCATGACGCGCCTCTTTTGCGACGTGCTCAGCAATTGATTGAACATGGCGTTTTGAGTTACCAGAACAAATCACCAAATAGTCGGTTATTGAAGAGGTTTCACGTACGTCTAATTGAACGATATCACGGGCTTTCATATCATCGACTTTATCGATGGCGAAGTCTAAAAGTTGTTTTGAATCCAAATCTGAATCTCTTTGCTACATTTACTTACAAATAAGGGCGTAATTCTAACACGCTTTTCGTTATATTTCCCAAGCCCATTTATACACTAATCAGCGTACAGCTTGTTTTTATTTATATAGTTTAGGACATTAGGGCATAGCCAAGGTTCAACATTCTGTCCTGTTTTTATGGCTTTTCTGATGTCACTAGAGGCGGCTGAAAAAGGGATCCCGGTGAGAAAATAGCACTTTCCAAAAGGGTGAGTATGTAAGGCAGTAGGAGTGTGTACTTGAGCCTTTTTTAAAAAAGCTTCAAGCGTCGCATTTGCAGCATATTCTTCCCCTGGGCGGCGATACACAACAATGTGACAAAGCTGGGTAATTGTCTCCCATTGAAACCATTTATTCAAACTATTAAATGAGTCCATGCCCATTAAAAATACGATGGGTTGCGACGGATTTTCCGCTCTTAATTCTTGTAAAGTAAGCACGGAGTAGGAGGGTTCGACGCGTTTAATTTCTCTGTCATCGAGTCTAAACTTGGCGTTACTGGCAATGGCCAAACGCAACATTTCAATGCGATGTGCGGTGCTTATTCCCGGCCCTTGTTTGTGTACTGGCGCGGCATTGGGTAGAAAATGTAAAACATCAAGCGATAGCTCTTCTACACAATGGTGAGCCATATTTAAATGACCGCGGTGGATAGGGTCAAAAGTTCCTCCAAATATCGCAATCATGACTTACCCACTCCATTGTTTTGCTCTTCAAGCGCCCCTTCGTAGGGCATCACAAAAGGAAGTGATTGGCAAAAACTCAAAGCAATATGTGCAAGACTTTGATAGGGCGCTACGAGCACATTGCGTTTATATGCAGAATCATACTGCGCGAGTAGAGTAATGATTCTTTCTAGTTGCGAGATAGTAAGGCGATCAAGTGCTTGTTGAGTCACTTGTTGTTGATTTTTCCACACATTGTTTTGTTTGAAAAGTTGGCTTATTGGCTGGCCATTAACCAGTCCGCGTTTCATGGTTAACAATGTGTTTGCTTGATTCTGGAGTGTCCAAGCCACGCTGGTGGGCTCAACATTGTCTGTCGCCAGTTTGTTGAGCACTTTAATAATATATCCGGGGTTGCCCTTTAGAAGCCCTTCATTTAAATCGAAAATATCAAACTTAGCCTGATTTAGGAGACCGCCCATTAATTGCTGCTGGTCAATCAAACTATCTTTGTATATGAGTGAGAGCTTTTCTAGCTCTTGCGAGGTTGCAAGTAGGTTGCCCTCTGTCGCAGCTAGAAGGCTACGTTTCGCATCATGCTTTAAGTTGACTTTGAGTCGTTTACACTCTTCATCGAGCCATTTTTCTAGGTGATAGCCTGTGAGTGGATAACAAGGAACAAACACCCCGTTCTTATCGAGTGCTTTAAACCACGCTGTACGTTGTATGTCTTGGCTCGCTTTATTGCCTTTGACCACTAAGATGACATCTGGATTGATGTTGTTAGCTATCTCTTTGAGGATAGTCGTGCCCTGTGTCGGCGGCTTTTGCTGATTTAAGTCTAACTCTATCAGTGTTTTTGCGCTAAACAGGGACATACTATTATATTGAGCAGCGAGCTCTTGCCAGTCAAAGCCGGGTAAAATTGCAAACTTAATGACTTCATCAAAGCCTTGCTTTTTAGCCGTTTGACGAATGCTTAACGCACAGTTTCCCTCTTGATAAGGTTCTTCGCCCAAAATAATATAGAATGGTTGCAGGCCTTGTTTTAATTGGCCTGCCAATTGATTTGCATAACAGCGCATTAGAGTTGTGACAATTCTCGAATGATTCGTTTCGTGGCTAGCTTGCGCATTTCACTCAAAATGATTTCTAGTTCTTTTGATTTGGCAAGCGAGTTGCTAGGGTCGTCTTGATAGTTACGATATAACTCAAAACTTTGCTCATAGGGCTCTTGGCCTGGTCTAGTGAGGCGGTAAGAAACAACATATGCAAGTTCATACTGTGCTACCTGACCGTTAGAAAATAAGCTCAATGGCTGTCTGCTAAGAGCATCTTTGTATAAATGCAGTTGAGGAGCAGGTGTTGCCTGGCCGTTACTTTGAGTCTCACTGACGGTTACTTGAGCACGTTGCAATTCATATTTTAGTTGCTCATATAGCGCCGACTTTTGGTCATCACCAGTCAACTGTAAGGCTCTCAAGTCTTCGGGAATGTACGAGGCTTGTTTGAGATGAAACCCACACCCCGTAATGAGGAAACAGACTAGCAACATTGCTAGTCCATTTCGTAGCGCACGCAAAGCAGCTAAGCCACGAAGGCCTGCTGCTATTTTTACTCGCGGCGTTAAGGCGACCATTAGTTGGCAACCACGTTGAGCAATTTACCCGGTACGTAAATAACCTTACGAATAGTCTTACCTTCGGTAAATTTAGTTACGTTTTCTTCGCTAAATGCCAGTGCTTCAACTTGCTCTTTTGTCGCATCTGCTGCAACCGTTAGCTTGGCGCGAAGTTTGCCGTTTACCTGAACAACAATAAGCTTTTCATCTTCAACAAGCGCACTTTGGTCTACTTGAGGCCAAGCAGCATCAAGCACGTCACCTTCTTGGCCTAGTTGCTCCCACAACTCATGACACATATGCGGTGTAATTGGTGCAAGCATAATCACAATTGCATTCAGTGCTTCATTCGCAAGTGCAATGTCTTGAGCGTCATTTAATGGCGCTTTTGCAAGCTTGTTAGAAAGCTCCATGACAGCTGCGATTGCCGTATTGAAAGTCTGACGACGCTCTACATCATCGGTCACTTTAGCAATTGCTTTATGCACTTCACGACGAAGTGCTTTTTGGTTGTTATTCAGTGCTGCTAAGTCTAGCTCAGCCGTGCCTGCACTTTTCACATCTACTGCATATTTCCAAATACGACGCAAGAATCGTTGAGCACCTTCCACGCCTGAATCAGACCACTCAAGTGTTTGCTCTGGCGGTGCGGTAAACATCATAAACAAGCGAACCGTATCTGCACCGTACTGTTTAATTACAGTTTGAGGGTCGATACCGTTATTTTTTGACTTAGACATTTTGCTCATGCCCGCAGAGAATACAGGTTCTCCATCGTCTTTATGCCAAGCTTTGGTGATTCTGCCCTTGTCGTCTTTCTCTGTTTCTACATCTAATGGTGAGATCCAGATATCACCACCTTTCTCGTCTTTGCGGAAATAGGTGTCAGCCAAAACCATGCCTTGACATAGTAGACGCTCAAATGGTTCATCAGAGTTAACTAGACCAAAGTCACGCAGTAACTTATGGAAGAAGCGCGCGTATAGTAAGTGCAAGATCGCGTGTTCAATACCACCGATATACTGATTAACAGGCAGCCAATAGTTTGCAGCACCTGGCTCAAGCATGCCTTCATCGTAGCGTGGGCTACAGTAACGCGCATAGTACCAAGAAGACTCCATAAAGGTATCGAAAGTATCTGTCTCATGGAATACAGACTCACCATTTACTGTCGCTTTTGCCCATTCAGGATCTGACTTGATTGGCGAAGTTACGCCGTCCATGACAACGTCTTCTGGCAAACGAACAGGTAGCATGTCTTCTGTGGCAGCCAGCTCAGAACCATCTTCTTTATTGAGCATTGGGATCGGTGAACCCCAGTAACGCTGGCGGCTTACACCCCAATCACGCAGACGGAAGTTTACTTTACGTTTACCAGCGCCTAAACCTTCCAATTTATCCGCAATGGCATTAAATGCCGCGTCAAAGTCCAAGCCGTCAAATTCACCAGAGTTAATCAGAACGCCTTTTTCGGTGAATGCTGCGTTTTCTAAATCAGCCACTTCTTCAGCACCTTCAGCAGGGCTGATAACTTGTTTAATCTCAAGGCCGTATGCCGTTGCGAATTCATAGTCACGTTGATCGTGGCCAGGAACTGCCATGACTGCGCCAGAACCATAATCCATCAGCACAAAGTTTGCGATCCAGATTGGTACTTCTTGACCTGTTAGAGGGTGCACTGCTGTAAAGCCTGTTGCGATGCCCTTTTTGTCCATCGTCGCAAGGTCTGCTTCTGCGACCTTGGTGTTTTTGCACTCTTCTACAAACTCTGCAACCGCTGCGTTGTTTTCTGCTGCTTCTAATGCAATTGGGTGGCCTGCTGCTACTGCAACATACGTTACCCCCATAAATGTATCAGGACGCGTCGTGTAAACCGTGAAACTTTCATCGTTGTCGGCACGCTTGAAATCTATTTCTAAACCTTCAGAACGGCCAATCCAGTTCCGCTGCATTGTTTTTACTTGCTCAGGCCAGTGCTCTAGTTTATCTAGATCATCTAATAACTCCTGAGCATAGTCTGTGATTTTAATGAACCACTGTGGAATTTCTTTTTGCTCTACTAATGCACCTGAACGCCAGCCGCGGCCATCAATAACTTGCTCATTGGCCAGTACAGTTTGGTCAACTGGATCCCAGTTTACAGTCGACATTTTCTTGTAAACCAAACCTTTTTCATAAAGCTTGGTGAAGAACCACTGTTCCCACTTGTAGTATTCTGGGTGACAGGTGGCAATTTCGCGATCCCAGTCATAACCAAATCCAAGTTGCTTTAATTGGTTACGCATGTAATCGATATTTTCATAAGTCCATTTAGCTGGAGCAGTATTATTTTTAATAGCCGCATTTTCTGCTGGTAGACCAAATGCATCCCAGCCCATTGGCTGCATGACATTTTTACCTTGCAAACGTTGGAAGCGTGATACTACGTCGCCGATTGTGTAATTACGAACGTGACCCATATGGAGTCGACCGCTTGGGTAAGGGAACATAGATAAGCAGTAGTATTTTTCTTTATTCTCGTCTTCGACTACTTTAAATGTTTTGTTTTCTTCCCAATAGGACTGAACCTTGGGTTCGATTTCTTGTGGGTTGTATTGCTCTTGCATTGACGTTTCCAGACTTCTTGCAAACTAATAATAAAAATTGGCCAATAGCATACCCGAAAACTTGCCCTGATCACAGTTTCTGATGGTCATTTTACAAGTAATTATGAGATTTTTGGCAGAAATACAGTTTTCCTTTTGGTGGACCTGTTATGTGTTGCATCGGCACCGAGAAAATGGCTCTTTTGAGGGACTGTTCTATACTATTACATGTGTGATGTTCTCAATAAATGTATTGAATGCAAGCCAGCGTCACCTTCTTATTAGGTGCAAACGTTTTACTTTGATGATTGATACTATGAGAGCGCCAAACTCAACCCACCTATTCGCCTATTGAAACTTTGGGCGAGTGATAAGGAGGCGCAATGGCTGATTACAAGCAGTGGCTAAGCGATTTTTCGACTTGGATGAAAGATATTAAAGAGCATGAGTTAAAAAAGCTCGTAGAAAATTTTATTCAAGAAGAAGAGAAATGGAAAGAGTTTGGCCAGAACAAAATTAATGATTACCGCCATTATTTCAAACGAGATTTAGAGCATATCAATGTTCATCACGATCACTACGAAGGCGTTGCTTGGGAAGAGTTTAAAGCATCCATTTTGTACGAGCTGGCTTATCTAGAAGATCGAACTCAGCTTGAGTGGCAAGCGTTGATGTCTGATTTTGAGCATGATGGGGTTTATAAACAGGGCGAATGGATAGCTTTGGGACAATTAGTATGTAAGAATTGCGGCAATAAAATTGATATATATCACGCCATTGAGATCACTGCTTGTAGCGAGTGTGGTCATGATAGTTTTAATCGCAAGGCGCTGACCCCCTAAAAACTCGATACCAATCGGGTATTAACAATAAAGAATTCAGGAATGACTAAGACAATAAAGCCGCTGCTCTCGGAGCAACTTGCACCGAGTGTTTCTTTGCAACACATTCGTTCGTGCATGCAAAACCCTTACCCAGAGTCTTTGCCCTTCATAGGTCAGCAACGCGCTCAAAGTGCACTGGATTTTGCGCTTGGCATGGATTTACCCGGTTACAATGTATTTGTGATGGGGGAAGCTGCCACCGGTCGTTTTACGATGGTAAAGGAGAAGCTTGAAGCTCATAGCAAATCTAGGCCAACCCCTAAAGAGTGGCTTTACGTCAATAATTATGAAGATCACCGCGAGCCGATCACAATGTTCATGCAACCAGGTGAGAGCCGTAAGCTTGCAGATGATGTTGACGCATTTTTGGACGAAGTTGTTGATACTTTTCCGGCTGCATTTGACAACCCGGGCTACCAGCGAAAGAAAAAGTCGATAGATAGAGATTTTGATAATAAATACAATGCAGCTCTGACGGCTGTTGAACAAATGGCCGTCGAGAAAAGTGTTGTCATGATGGAAGAAAACGGCGTGGTCAGTTTTGCGCCGGTTATCAATGGTAAGCAGTTGGATGATAATGAATTTGCGGCTTTGGATGAGCAGTTGCAAGCGCAGTTCTACGACTCGATAGATGAGTTGGAGGATGGGCTTATTGAGGCGCTTATTGAGTTACCACGCTGGAAACGAGAGTCTTCTGAAAAACTACGCAAACTGAAAAAAACCACCATTGAACTTGCAACTAAACCATTACTCAAAGCGCTTGAACATAAATATGCTAGCCATATTGGTGTTATTCGATATTTAAAAGACTTGCGAGTTGAAATTGTTGAAGCTGTGCTAGATTGGTTAGACGATGATTCTGCAACTTCAGAAGATCAAAAAGACGATTTTGATGCAAAAGGCATGTTGACGGACTTTTTTGCACCAAATATCTTGATTGAATACAAAGAAGGCGCACCTGCCCCCGTTGTTTATGAGCCCAACCCTACATTTGGAAACATATTTGGCAAAATTGAATATGAAAGTGCACAGGGGTCATTGATCACCAGTTATCGTTCCATTCAAGCTGGCGCGTTACACAGAGCCAATGGCGGCTATTTGATCATGGATGCAGATAAGGTGATCTCATCACCACAAGTGTGGGATGGATTAAAACTATCCTTAAAGACGCATCAAATTAAGAATGATCTGCCGTATCAAGACAGCTCTGTTGGCAGTAGTTTCACGCTCAAGCCACAATTGATACCGATGGATGTCAAAATCATTTTACTAGGCTCAAGAGATTTGTATTACACGATCAGTGAATACGATGAGGAGTTTGGTGAGTTGTTTAGAGTGTTGTCTGATTTTGATTACTATTTGCCCTCAAGCGATAGACTGCAATATCAATTTGTGTCAAAGGTCTTGGATTACTGCGAGCAAACACTCAAATGTGGATTATCGGCAGAAGCATTAGCGCGATTATTAAAGTTTAGTTATCGCCAAGCTGAGCATCAAAGCAAGCTATCTGCGCGGTTCGCCGATGTGTTAGAGCTGGTTGCTGAAGCAAGCTATTACACGAAGCAAGATGGTGAAGACGAAATCGATGCCCATCATATAAATGAAGCACTTGTAGGCAAGCAATACCGAACAGGCCAGCTAAGCGAGAATATGCTGAGCGATATTGAAGAGGGTCATACGTTAATTGCGACGCAGGGGAAAGCTGTCGGTAAGGTGAATGGCCTAACTGTGCTGCATATCGGCGATACCTCATTTGGCAACCCCGCAAGAATCACTGCGACCGTTTATGCCGGTTCTGATGGTGTTATTGACGTTGAAAGAGAAGCTGAACTTGGTAAATCAATTCACTCTAAAGGGGTGATGCTTTTAACGGGGTATTTAGGGAATAAATATGCACAAAACTTTAGCTTAACGTTGAGTGCCAATATAGCAATAGAACAGAGCTATGGATATATCGATGGCGATAGTGCATCTTTAGCCGAGTTGTGCGGATTGGTTTCTGCCATCACCCAGATCCCTATCGAACAATCTTTGGCGCTCACAGGGTCAATTAATCAGCATGGTGAAGTTCAAGCTGTGGGTGGAGTGAATGAAAAGATAGAAGGGTTCTTTAAACTTTGTAAAATACGCGGCTTGACCGGCAAACAAGGCGTTATCATTCCTCATTCTAATCTGATTAACTTGGTGCTTGAAGACGAGGTCATTGAAGCTATCAGAACCAACAAGTTTCAAATTTATGCTGTGAAAGATGTCGATGAAGCATTAGAGCTGTTGATGGGCGTTCCGGCAGGAGAGCCGCAAAATGACGTGTATTCAGATGGCTCAATAAATCAGCGAGCATTGACTCGACTTGAGAAAATCGCTCAAGTTGTAAATGGTGAAGATAAAGAAACTACAGAAGAAGACGAATAGAGGTAGGTATGTCAGTAACGAGTATTGTTGTCACTTTACTAGCGATAGGACTTGCATGGTTCATATATAGTGGCAATCAAAAACAAAAACAAATAGCGCAGATAAACCGCCTAGATGCAGAAGAATTCTTGGCAAAAAACACCCAGAAAGAGGGAGTTGTTACCACCGAGAGTGGGTTGCAATATGAAATTATTCACAAAGGAGAGGGGACAACGTCACCTTCATTAAATGACTCTGTGACGGTTCATTATCATGGCACATTACTCAGTGGTGTGGTGTTTGATAGTTCGGTCGATAGGGGGGAAGCGCTTACTTTTAGCCCAAAACAAGTTATTAGTGGCTGGACAGAAGCACTACAACTGATGGTAGAAGGCGACAAGTTCCGTTTATATATACATCCAGAACTCGGGTATGGAGATAGTGCTGCTGGCAAGATAGGTGCGGGTTCTTTATTAATTTTTGAAGTCGAGTTAATCGAGATTAAATAGGCCACTTTCATCTTTTTCAGTAATAAGACTGTAAAATTTGTCAGGTGACGCTTGATTTTTGATTTGCATGTGATTTAAATAGGTACAGGTATCGTCAATGGCAAGGAGGTGATACTTGGGTTACCTGTTTTTAATTATTGGTAGTTTTTTAGGTGGGTTGTATTGTCGAAAAGCAAGTAATTATAAATTAATGACAATTAAAAATTACTTATTTTCTTCATACCCGAACTTTTACTATGAGCTTTCAGAGGATAGGTTTGATATTGGACAGTCGGAGGCGTTTGCTTTTAACTTATCCGAGCCTTCTCTCAAAGGCAAAATAGACAATTTAGATGACACGAGGTTAAAAGAGTTACTACTAGATAAGTATTTCGCTGATGTAGGAAGTATATTTTTTGCGTTAGGTGCTATTTTTTTCTTTTCTCTGTTGATACTCGTACTTTAAATAAAAAACCCACTTTGATGTCAAAGTGGGTTCCTCATTAATTCCAACCATCGTACCTTTTACGACGAGAAAGTAGCAAGGTAAGTATCACGCCAAGCAAAACCCCGCCCAAGGCAATTGCACCACCGTAGGTCAAAAGTTGATGTTGCTCCCGCTCAACTTTGTTTTGATTCTGCTGAGCTTGTAATTCGATTTGCTGATTTAAATCTCTTATTGTTTTTTGTAGCTCGCTATTTTGTGTTTCCAGCACATCATAGTCGCTTTGCAATTGTGGCATTGCCGTTTGTAAATTGGTTAGCTGCGCTTGTGACACCGTTAATTTTTGACTGAGCTCACTAACTTGATGCTTTAGGCCGGGATCTGCCGTTACAAATTTTGACTCAACCCAGCCATTGCGATTTTTGTTGTCAATGACCCGAACAAACTCATTACTCTGTTCATTGGTGATTGTTACAGCCGTGCCAGCCTCAACGGAGCCTAATATACGATAGTTCTTACCAGGACCGGAATGCATGTATAAGTAGAGGTTATCAACGATATAGCCGTTCGGTGTACTTTGCTGTGCCGTTTGTTCTTGTGGATTTGCCTCGTCTAAATCTTGAGCATTCAATGAAAGAGGAGCAAAAACAAACAAAAATGGCAGTGCGAGCTTTTTCAACATTCGCGAGCCTTTATTTTTAGGTTTTATATACAATTATCAAAATAGTATGGATTTAAGTCGCGCTTGGCAAGGGCTTAAAGCATAAACGACCCCTTTTAGCGCATATGTAATCAACTGACGATTGGTACGGTTGATTTATTTTTATATTGCTTAAGTGTTTAGCACTGAGATAAGTGGATTTGGGGGAAAAATTACCGCTTTATTTTCACTGAAAGTGACGTGTGTATCTAGGATGATAATTTGATGTAATTTTTAGTGAATTTGGGTCGCTCGAGGAGTAAAAAGATTGCAAATGTTGAGACCTTTGTATATTTTGGGGGTTCTTAAATTTTATAGGTAAATCTCGCCCTAATGGACACTGAAATAGAACTGAAGTTTTTGGTTTCAGATAATGAAGTTCCCTTGATCCCGGCTTTAATCACACAATTTGCAAAGCGGGTAAACAATAAGCCAGCAAAAAACCTTCAAAATGCTTACTACGATACGCCAAGCCGAGAGTTACGTGCGTTAGATATTGGCCTACGTACAAGGTGTGCCGATAATAACTGTGAACAGACGATAAAGCTCGCAGGGGAAGTCGTAGGAGGCCTACATCAGCGTCCAGAATTTAATTTACCACTTTCTGGTAATAAACCTGATATTTTTGCTTTTGATGCGAGTATTTGGCCAATGGGCATGCGCCTAGAGTCAATAGCAGAAAACCTTTATCCCATATTCAGTACTAACTTTATTCGTCGAACATGGCTAATCGAAACTGAAAGTGGTGGTAAGATCGAAGTTGTTCTGGATAAAGGTGAGGTGACGGCGAGAGGCCAAACAGAACAGATCTGCGAACTAGAAATTGAACTCGTAGAAGGCGATAGAGGCGATTTATTTGAGCTTGCTCAACAACTGCTCTCTCATATTGGCTTGAGATTAGGCTTTTACTCAAAAGCAGCAAGAGGCTATCGGCTTGCAGATGATTTACCATTAACCGTCGACAAAGCAATTGGTTTTGTGCCTTTAGCTGATGATTGTACACAAGAGCAGGCACTGATTTCCACCGTAAACTATGCTATCGAGTTTGTGCAAAAGCATGAGCAATGCTACGTTAATGAGCCCACTTTAAAAGCTTTGAAGCGGATCATTGATGGGGTACGTTTAATTAGGCATGCCTTTTGGTTATTCGATGAGTTTGTTGCAAAAGAATCGACTGAATCACTGAAGAAAGAGCTCAAATGGTTATTAGGTGAGCTGCAGTGGGTTGAAAGTGCGAGCTATCTGAAAACTTACACTTCTAAACGCCATGCTTATTACAAGCGTATTAACAGTGAACCAGAACTGGCGCAAGTGATTGGTGACCTCAAAGATGTGCAACCAACCCCAACAGATCTTGAAGATCTATTTCATTGCTCTAGATATAATCGATTGATACTTGATCTAACACGCTGGTTATTGGAAAAAAGCTGGCGACAAAATTGGGATCAACATGCTATAAAGGCAGCGCAAAGCAGCGCGAAGTCTAAAGCGAAAAAAACATTTGATACGGACTGGAAAAGTTTAAGAAATACCTTTTCTGAAAATAAAGCTCTGTCTGTCGGTGAGTATTTACAGGCTAGAGGGTTATTGGAAGAGATGTTGCTGAGCGGCAATTGCTTTGGTAGCTTATTTGAAAAGTCACAACGACGTGATTTTAGAGCACCTTGGATGGACATTGTTTTTGGTATTCATGAGCTAGAGACGCTACATTACCTTAAACAGCTATGCGAAGGTCAAAAAGAAACCTCGTTTGTGGAGATACTCACTTGGTTGCAGCAAAAAGCGGACTTTTTAGTGAGTGCAATGGAACAGAGTAGACATGCTTCGCTTAATTGTGAACCATATTGGTAATGTTTACTTTTTTGGCGCATTAATTTGCGCCATTACGATGAGTACAGCACATGGAAATGAATCATGGACACTGTACAAATCCAATAAATGGTTAGAAATTCATTACAAGAAACTTCCAAATGGGTTGCTGCAAGTTAAAGGCCAAGCTAGGTTAAGCGGTGCAGTAACCAAGTCCGTTATTCATGCGCTCACAGATACAGAGTCTATTCCTACATGGGTGAGCAATGTGAGGTCGGTTACTGTGTTAGCACAACCTGAACCGAATCAATCCCTCGTGTACACCAAGCTAAACCTCCCGTGGCCTGTCGCAGACAGAGAAATGTTGACTCTATCTTGCTTTAGCCAAGAGGAAGAAAATAAGTATGTGTTAAAAATTCGCTCCGCAGCGAGTGGAAGTCGCGCTAAATCAGATCTGCAAGTTACAGATGTCGATATCAAATGGACGTTTTTAGAATATGCCTCGGACCTTCATATTACCTATACAGCGCAAGCAAGGCTTAATGGCTCCGTACCCAATTGGATTGCAAATATCGCATCACTCAAGAATACCCGAAATATGCTGCAATCTCTTAGAAAAAAGCTTTCCGAAAGCCCAGATGTGTTAAGTGAATGGACGTTACCCCCTGGTGATTGTGACGGATTTTGAAATAGTGGCGACAGAGGAAATTTCATCTACTACACTAAAATCAAAGCCACCTGATTGTTGACCTATGATAGATATTGATGACAAGGTTCTAGCGGATTTACGATCTGGATTTAACCTCCCTGCTAAGCCTGAGATTTTGCAGAGTTTGCAAAATGAACTAAATCAAGATGAGCCTGAATTAAACCGAGTTGCTGAGATTATCTCAGTAGATGTCGCGACATCGGCCGCTGTTTTAAAAGTGATCAACTCCCCAGCGTATGGTATGTCTAGAACCATTACGGACATTAAGCAGGCTGTTATGTTCCTTGGCATGAATTGTATTACCCAAGTGGTGACAGGGCACTTACTAAAAAGCGCGTTTGATCAAAATGATAGCTGTATTTCTTTGCAGCGCTTTTGGGACAGCGCGTCTGAAATTTCTCAAGTGGCAATGTTAATCGGTAAAAAAGTGCGCGCGCAAACGCCGATTGAAGATTTACAACTACTTGGCCTATTTCACGATGCGGGTATTCCAGCCATGGCTATGAGGTTTAACGATTATGGGGATGTGTTATCAAAAGCAGCACAGCGACCCGAGCACACATTATTACAGTATGAAGAACAACAGTATCCAACTAATCACACGGTGGTGGGGTATTATTTAGCTAGCTCTTGGCACCTACCAAAACGTGTTTGCCAAATTATATTGCGGCATCACGATGCGATGTTTTTTCAAGATAATGAATCAGAATCAGAAAAACAAACAATGGCGATTTTGAAGCTTGCAGAAAATTTTACGTTTGAAATAAAGCATTTCAGAAGCTGTGCGGATTGGTATGCATTTCGAGATGATGTGATGTTGTCATTGGACTTAAGCGATGACGATTATACAGATATTAAAGAAGACGTAGAAGAATTTCTGATAGGATAAAAATACATTGAGGTGGAAAATAGAATTAAAAAAGGCGCGATATGCGCCTTTTTTAATTAACTTAAATCGCTCGGACTATAAGTTAGCAGCCGCTTTTAGTGCGTCAGCTTTATCTGTTTTTTCCCACGGGAACTCTTCACGACCAAAGTGACCGTATGCCGCTGTTGGCTGATAAATTGGGCGCTCAAGGTCAAGCATTGTGATTAATCCGTATGGACGAAGGTCGAAGTGTTCACGAACTAGTTCAATTAGGCGTGCTTCTTCAAGCTTGCCAGTGCCAAACGTATCGATGCTGATAGATGTTGGTTCAGCAACACCAATCGCATATGAAACTTGAATTTCACACTTGTCTGCAAGGCCAGCAGCCACAATGTTTTTAGCAACGTAACGACCTGCATATGCAGCAGAGCGGTCAACTTTTGATGGATCTTTACCAGAGAATGCACCACCACCATGACGAGCCATGCCACCGTAAGTGTCAACGATGATCTTACGACCAGTCAAACCACAGTCACCCATCGGGCCACCGATAACAAAACGGCCTGTTGGATTAATGAAGAATTTAGTCGCTTCAGTGATTAATTCCTTTGGCAAGGTTGGCTTGATGATTGTTTCCATTACAGCTTCAACTAGGTCATCTTGTGATACTGAATCACAGTGCTGAGTTGAAAGAACAACGGCATCAATGCCCACTGGCTGACCATTTTCGTATGCAAATGTTACTTGTGACTTAGCATCTGGGCGCAACCAAGGAAGTGTACCGTCTTTACGAACTTCTGCTTGGCGTTGAACTAAACGGTGAGAGTATGTGATTGGTGCAGGCATTAAAACATCAGTTTCGTTACATGCGTAACCAAACATCAAACCTTGGTCACCAGCACCCTGATCTTCTGGACGAGAGCGGTCAACACCTTGGTTAATGTCAGGAGACTGTTTACCAATTGTATTTAGGATTGCGCATGAATCTGCATCGAAGCCCATGTCAGAATGAGTGTAGCCGATCTCGCGAACCGTTTTACGAGTTAGTTCTTCGATATCTACCCAAGCACTCGTGGTTACTTCACCACCAACCATGACCATACCTGTTTTTACGTAGGTTTCACAAGCAACACGTGCTTTAGGGTCTTGCTCAAGAATTGCGTCTAGTACTGCATCTGAAATTTGGTCAGCAATTTTATCCGGGTGGCCTTCAGAAACTGACTCTGAAGTGAATAAGTGTTTCGCCATTATTTTATACTCACAATAGTGCGCTTCGCGAACATGCGTAAAACAGCGCTAAAAAATTAAGAGGATATTCTAACTAAAACATCGAACTATGCATAGCTTTTTTACGCCTAGACGTCTGTTTTTAAGCCCACAGATTTAATGCATTAAAAACAATGTGAATTTATTACTTTTCTGATGATTTTAATTGCAGTGGTAATTTTATTAGGTAAGAATGGGCCTTTAAAACAACCGTGCAAACATTTAAAGGTAGGAGAATCCATGCCATCTCGCAAAGAACTTGCAAACGCAATTCGCGTTCTATCCATGGACGCTGTACAAAAGGCTAAATCAGGCCACCCAGGGGCACCTATGGGAATGGCTGACATCGCAGAGGTACTTTGGCGTGACTATTTAAAGCACAATCCAAATAACCCAGAGTGGGTTGATCGTGATAGATTTGTATTATCAAATGGCCACGGTTCAATGTTAATTTATTCTCTGTTGCACTTAAGCGGCTACGATCTTTCTATTGATGATTTGAAGAACTTCCGTCAAATGCATTCAAAAACACCAGGCCACCCAGAATATGGTTATGCGCCAGGCATTGAAACGACGACGGGACCACTCGGTCAAGGTATTACTAACGCTGTGGGTATGGCAATCGCTGAAAAGGCGCTTGCGGCACAATTTAACCGCGATGAATACGATATTGTTAATCACTATACATATGCGTTTTTAGGTGATGGCTGCTTAATGGAAGGTATTTCCCATGAAGCGTGTTCTTTAGCGGGTACATTAGGCCTTGGTAAATTAATCGCATTTTGGGACGACAATGGCATCTCAATCGACGGTGAAGTTGAGGGCTGGTTTAGTGACGATACACCAAAGCGTTTTGAGTCTTATGGCTGGCATGTCATCCCTGCTGTTGACGGCCACGATAGTGAAGCGATTAAAGCCGCAATTGAAGCTGCGCGTGCAGAGACAGGTAAACCAACACTGATCTGTTGTAAGACTGTAATTGGTTATGGCTCACCTAATAAATCGGGCAGTCATGACTGTCACGGTGCTCCGCTGGGTGATGAAGAGATCAAAGCAGCGCGTGAATTCCTAGGTTGGGAGCACGGCGCGTTCGAAATTCCAGAAGGCGTGTATGCTAAGTGGGACGCAGCAGCGCATGGTCAGCAAATCCAAAGCGAATGGTTAGTTAAATTCACTGAATATCAAATTAACTACCCAGAGCTTGCGGCAGAATTTGAACGCCGTACTAAAGGTGAACTGCCAGCCGATTGGACTGAACAGTCAGAGGCGTACATTGCTCAGCTTCAAGCTAATCCAGCAAACCCCGCAACGCGTAAAGCATCTCAAAATGCATTGAACGCTTTCGGCCCAATGCTACCTGAATTTATGGGTGGTTCTGCTGACTTAGCTGGTTCAAACTTAACTATTTGGGAAGGCTCAAAAGGTCTTACAGCTGAAGACGCATCAGGTAACTACATTTTCTACGGTGTACGTGAGTTTGGTATGTCAGCGATCATGAATGGTATTGCGCTTCATAAAGGCTTCGTACCTTATGGTGCTACTTTCTTAATGTTCATGGAATACGCGAGAAATGCTGTTCGTATGGCTGCATTGATGAAGCAACCAAGCATTTTTGTTTATACGCATGACTCAATCGGCCTAGGTGAAGATGGCCCAACGCACCAGCCAGTAGAGCAACTGGCTAATATGCGTTTGACACCTAATCTAGTTAGCTGGCGTCCATGTGACCAGGTTGAATCTGCGGTATCGTGGCAGCAAGCGATTGAGCGTAAAGATGGTCCTACATCCCTTGTATTCACGCGTCAAGGCCTAGAGCAACAAAGCCGCACAGACGAGCAAGTAGCGGCGATTAAACGTGGTGGTTATGTACTGAGCTGTGATTCAAACCCTGAAGTAATTTTAATTGCAACGGGTTCTGAAGTGCAGTTAGCAGTCGAAGCAGCTCAACAATTACGCGAAAGCGGCAAGAAAGTAAGAGTTGTGTCAATGCCTTCTACGGATGTATTTGATGCACAGTCGGCAGACTATAAAGAGTCTGTTCTGCCAGCAGCGGTAACACGTCGAGTTGCAGTCGAGGCGGGCATTGAAGACTTCTGGTACAAGTATGTTGGCTTAAATGGCGCAATTGTTGGCATGAGCACATTTGGCGAGTCAGCTCCAGCTGGTGAGTTGTTCAAGCACTTTGGCTTCACTGTTGAGAACGTTGTTGCTAAAGCAAACGCGCTTTTCTAAGCATATATAAAATCATGTGTCACCGTTAGCGTGCATGTGATACTTATTACAAAAACCGCCGCATTGAGTTGCAGGCGGTTTTTTTATGCCTATTACAGTATGTTTTATACAGTTTATCTTAGAGACAGGTGGATTCTAGTTAGAAGGTTTGAAAAGTACTTGCGAACAATTAAAGGAGAAGAATCTTAAAGAAAGGAAAAGGCCATAATGCACATTATGGCCTTTCAGTTTGGTTTTAAACTCTGAATTGAGATACAGACAGACGTAACTCTTCAGCAAGCTTAGCGACTTCAGAACTCGAAATAGAGGTCTGATTTGCGCCCTCCGCCGTTTGCTCTGCAAT
Organism: Pseudoalteromonas luteoviolacea; assembly: GCF_001696455.1. Taxonomy (GTDB): domain Bacteria; phylum Pseudomonadota; class Gammaproteobacteria; order Enterobacterales; family Alteromonadaceae; genus Pseudoalteromonas; species Pseudoalteromonas luteoviolacea_C. The sequence goes on along the minus strand of NZ_MAUJ01000005.1, from coordinate 96,132 downwards.
CGTTACGATAGACTCAAGTCTTTCACTGATCTCTTGAGAGACCTGCTGTTGCTCATTGGCTGCTGTCGCAATTTCTTCACTGACATCATGTGCTCTAGATACCGCGTCTGTGATGCTGTTAAGTGCTTCATTTGCGATATCGCTTTGCGATACACAAGATTCAGCTTGTTGCTGACCTTTTGACATCGCACTTACCGCTTCTTCTGCACCAGCTTGTAATGACTCGATCATCGATTGAATTTCTTGAGTTGACTCTTGTGTCTTGCTGGCCAATGAACGAACCTCGTCGGCTACAACAGCGAAGCCTCGACCTTGCTCGCCTGCACGAGCTGCCTCAATGGCAGCATTTAGCGCAAGTAAGTTAGTCTGTTCTGCGATACCGCGGATCACGTCTAATATGCCACCAATTGCTGAGCTATCTTGGTGCAGCTTGTTGATGACTGTCGAAACTTCCTCAACTTCATGTGCAAGTTGCTCAATAGTGCGCTTGTTGTCATGGGAAATCCCTTTAACACGCTCAGCTTCTTGGTCAGCGTTCTTGATTTCTTCAAGCGCTTGATGCGCACTGTTGCTCACACCGTGTGCTGTTGAGCTCATTTCAGTGGTCGCGGTTGCAGCTTGTTCTACTTGAGATTGCTGACTCTTAATCGCGTGGCTTGATTCAGATGTAATCGCTGATGTTTGTTCAGATGCCGCAGCAAGTTGCGTTGATCGCGAAACAATACCCGCAATTAGGTCTTTTAAACTTTCAATCAACGTATTACAGCTTTGTGCCAGCTCGCCGAATTCATCTTGCGCTGAAGCGTCTAATGAGTGTGTCATATCGCCTTTCGCAACAATGTCTAGAACCCTGTTCACTTCAGCAAGTGGTTTAGTAATACGGCTTACAGTCACATAAGCAATACCGATTGCCAGTAAAGCAGCAGCGATCATACCAGTCCATGTGGCGATATTAGCAGACGACACGTCTTCAGTGACTTCATTTTGAATTTCAAATGCTAGCTGTTTAGATTGTGCGACTAAATCACCCAATTGTTTAAGTGCTTTCTCAGTTGCTTGCTCAGCAACGTTTAGCTCGTTTTGAGTGTTCTCTCTCGCCGTGATCAAGCGCTCGCGATTATTCGGTATGCTATTGCTACTCAAAAGTTGCTCTGAAAGCGTTTGATAATACGTGTCTAAGTCATTCAGCAAGTCTTCGTCTAACTCAGCGACGGTAGCACGCATTAGCTCGATATTTCTGTTAATATCTTCAAACACGTAACTTTGCTCTTTCTTGACAATCTCTAAGGTGCTTTTTTCGTCAATGGTTAGCATATCGGCACTGCTGGTGGCCAAAGAGCTAAATGAGTTTTCAAGTTTGTTTGCTGCTTGATAGGCTCTTTGGTTGATACTTTCAAAGCCTTCCAAATCTAAGATATCCACGACAACGGTCGCGGCGTCATCTGCGGCTATTTCAGTCTCTTCAAGCTGGGACTTTAATTGCTTATTCAAGCTTAGCTCGAGGGCTTTGTCTTGAAAAAGCGAGTTTACTGACGCCGAAAATGTTTGAAAGCTGGAACTGACTTCCTTACTGCTGCTTGACAAACTAGGTTCGTTACTAACGATATTGTCTAAGTCGGCGTAACTCCGTTCAAAAGCTTTCTGGCGCTCATTAAAGGCAGATTTAAGACTGTTTAAATCTCCGCTTGATTGAGTATAAAAACTTGCCTGAGCAATTTTACTCATTTGAGTAAACTCAATTTGCAGTGCGGCGCTGCGGTCTAGCGCTGGTAATGAAAGCGTGTTGACGAGCTGAGTAGAACTATCTATATTTGCGATCCTGAGCAGCGAGTTCCCTCCGATGGATAATAAGAGTAGGGTAATAATTATAAAGCCACCCCAAATACGTTGGCTAACGGTTAAATTCATACAGGTATACCATCAAGTTAAAGCAGTACAACTACTTATCGGATTTATTGCGCATTAGTTAAGTATTTTATAGCAGATGTGAATAGAAAATTCAGTAAAAATGGACAGGTTTCGATTATTTGCTGGATATTTGTTCATTTGTCGACAAATTTAGCAGTGTCATCGGGCCTCCCCACACACAACCTGTGTCCAAAGCAACCACTTTATCCGAAGTCGTCTTACCTTCAAGGGCTGCCCAATGGCCAAATATAAACTGAGTACTGGTTGTTTTGAATCTCGGGTGTGAAAACCAAGGTTGTAATTCATTGGCGTGTTCCAAGCCTCCTTTATTATCAAAGTCGAGGCATAAGTCTCGGGTTAAAAACCGCATACGAGAAAACACATTGATAATCGAATTAAATTTAACTTGCTTATCGTCAGTTTCTACTACAACAGAGGACTGCTTGCCATACATGGCATTAAGGTAGCTCGCTGCCATTGAACCTTGATAACACTTTTGAGCCCAATCAGAAAGCCTGAGTGCTGTATTTATATCCCACTGAGGGTATATTCCTGCGTGGGAAATAAAGCTATCAAATTGAGGGTCGTAAAAGCACAGCGGTTGAGATTGCAAATAGGCGACATAGCTTTCAAGTTTGTCGCTGGCAAATAGTGGGGCAAGTTTATCTTTTGGGTTCGGCTGCTTGTGTGTTAGGGCGGTTGCCAGCAGGTGCAGGTCATGATTGCCCAATGTGACTGTGACAGAATCTTTTAGTTGATAGACAAGGTCCATACAAGAGAGTGAGTCTGGTCCTCTTGCAACTAAGTCTCCGACTAGATAGAGGTGATCTTGACTTGGGTTAAAGTCCACTTGATCAAGCAAGTTTTTAAACGGGACATAGCACCCCTGAAGATCACCAATTGCGTAAGTTGCCATTTATTAATGCAAAATATCGGGTCGGTTGAGTCGAAACACCTTAATGGGGGCTTTGAATTCTGAGCCGAATTCATTGCGCATAAGGTAGTAGCCTTCCATCGTACCTACAGGAGTATCGAGCACCGCACCACTGGTGTATTGATAGCTTTCACCTGGACGAATTGTAGGTTGCTCTCCGACAACCCCATCTCCCTCGACCTCGGTTTCTTTACCATTGGCATCGGTAATTAACCAGTAGCGACTTTCCAATTTGGCACTGCACAAACTGTGATTTTTGATTGTGATGGTATAGGCAAATACGTACTTGTCTTTCTCAGGTTGTGACTGAGCTTCTACATAAAATGTTTCTACCGATACTTTTATCGGCGAACCGATCTCACTGTTTGTTGTCATAAATCCAATTTGCAATTTCAATAAATTGAGTAAGAGAGATATTCTCCGCACGCAGTGACGGATCAATACCCAGTTGTGTAATTTCTTCTACGGTCAGCAAGTTTGACAAGCTATTTCTTAGTGTCTTACGTCTTTGGTTAAAGGCTTCTAAACAAACTGTATTAAGCACCTTCGTGCTTTTGGCACTACGTTGAGCTGCACCTTTTGGAATTAACCTTACAACCGCCGAGTCAACCTTTGGCGCAGGTTTAAAGCAGGTTGGTGGCACTTCAATTACGGGCATCGCATGGCAATAGTATTGTGTCATCACACTAAGGCGGCCATAGGCTTTTGAACCTGGACCCGCCACCATACGGTTAACGACCTCTTTTTGAAGCATAAAGTGCATGTGCTCAACTTGGTCTGCAAACTCAAACAAATGGAAAAGCAATGGAGTAGATACATTGTAGGGGAGGTTACCAAAGATCTTTAGCTTCGCTTGTTCGTCTACCAAGCTTGAAAAGTCAAACTTCATAGCATCACCCTGATGCACAGTGAGTTTACTGCCCATAAAAGGGTGCTCAATTAAGCGCTCGGCCAAATCTCTATCAAGTTCAACGACCGTTAATTTGCCGCTAAGCTCCACCACTGGCTCTGTAATAGCACCTAAACCAGGTCCAATTTCTACAAGGTTATCGCCAGGTTTTGGATCGATAGCGGTGACAATCTTATCAATAATACTGTCATCGTTAAGGAAGTTTTGGCCAAATCTTTTGCGGGCACGATGCCCTAAATGTACTTTATCTGTCATGAATTCTGTAATTTCTTGCTTGCAAGCTTAATTGCTTCGTGTATTGCTAGTTCAAAGCTACCAACCTCTATGTCTCCAGATGCTGCTAAATCTAGCGCTGTACCGTGGTCCACAGAAGTTCGAATAAAAGGTAACCCCAACGTAATATTAACTGAGTTACCGAATCCTTTGTATTTTAACACAGGTAAACCCTGATCGTGATACATTGCGAGCACTGCATCTGCATTATCCAGATATTTTGCTTGAAACAATGTGTCAGCAGGCAATGGACCGATGAAGTTTTTACCTTCTTGGTTCAGTGCTTCTAAGACTGGCGTAATGGTGTCTATTTCCTCATTGCCTAGATGGCCACCTTCACCCGCGTGAGGATTTAGGCCACAAACTAAGATTCGTGGTTCGCTACGCCAAATTTAGTTTGTAAATCATGATAAAGAATATTAGCAACTTTGGTTAAACGCTCTTTTGTGATCGCTTTAGAAACATACGCCAGCGGTATGTGCGTTGTTGCCAACGCCACTCTAAGCCCTTTGGTTGCTAACATCATCACGACATCAGGTGTATTAGATTGATGTGCGAAATACTCAGTGTGGCCACTGAAAGAAATACCAGCGCGATTGATGATACCTTTGTGAACAGGTCCAGTTACAACGGCTGCGAATGTCCCGTCCATGTTCTTTTCAGATGCGATACGCAAAGTATCCAGCACATATTGGCCATTTTTTTCATCCAGTTGACCCGGGATGACATCCACCCCTTTGTCCACTTGCAAATAGTATATTTGCTTTTCTTTGGCCGGTTGTACGGGTTGTTCTGGGCTGAATGGCAACAGCTCAATATCTAACTGAAGCTCTTTTGCTCGCTGTTCCAAGATGGTTTTGTCAACCACAGCAACAAGCTGCGCAGGCCAACTCTGCTGCGCAAGCTTAAGAACCAAGTCAGGCCCAATTCCCGCAGGCTCGCCTGGTGTAATTGCTATTCTCAAGCACATAGGGTGTCTCTTATTGGCTTTCTAATACTTGAATGTGAGCTTGCTCACGCATTTCTCTCATCCATTTGAAGCTTTCTTCTTTGAACTTTCTTCTGAATAAAAGCTGATGAGCACGGTTGAGCTTTGCTTGCTCTGTTTTGTCAGCCACTCGCTTATCAAGCAACTGTACTATATGCCATCCAAATGTACTACGAAATGGTTCACTGATCTGATCTTTTTCAAGGCTAAGAATTGTATCCCTAAACGCAGGCACATACGTTGAAGGATCGGTCCAGTCGTATTCGCCACCTTTAAGCGCAGAGCCTGGATCTTCAGAATGTTCTTTGGCAAGCTCTGCAAAATCAGCTTTACCTTCGCGAAGGTCTTTTACAAAGCCCGCAAGCATGTCTCGTGCTTTTTCTTCGCTAAGAATAATAGAAGGCTTTAATAAAATATGTCGTGAGCGAACTTCAACAGTTTCTACAACTTCTCTACCTCTCACATCCTGAACTTTTACGATGTGGAAGCCTGCACCCGAGCGCAATGGGCCGACAATTTCATCTTTTTTCTTACCTTTGATTGCTTCAGCGAACAGGGTTGGCATTTCATTGATGCCCATCCAACCTAGTTGACCACCATCTAGTGCATTTGCGCCACCAGAAGAGGCAATTGCTATGCGCTTAAACTCTTTGCCTTCATTCAGGAATTCGATCACTTTCTCAGCACGCTCTCTTGCTTCTGCAATTTCTTCAGGATTTGCTTTGCTATCTACTTTTATTAGAATGTGGCCAATGTCGTATTCTTCACTTTGCCCTGTCTGTTCAGCTAATATTTTGTTCAGGTTGTCGACTTCTTGAGGGCTGATATAAATCCTTCTGTCGACAGCGCCACGCTTGACCTGACTCATCGTAATTTCTTTTCTGATTTCTTCTCTATAAGCTTGAAAGCTGTCACCTGAGGCTTCAATTGAGCGACGTAGGTCTGCGATCGTACCGCCTTGTTCTTTAGCGATGTTAGCTAAAGTCTGATCTAAATGTGCGTCTGATATTTCCAGACCCATGCGGTTTGCTAGTTGTAAGACTAACACTTGGTCAATCAGGCGGTCAGTAGCTTGAATACTGAGCACTTTATCAGAAGGAAGCTCAGTTCCTTGTTGATTAGCTTGTTCTTTTACTCGGTTTACGATTTGGTCAACTTCACTTTGAAGAACCACACCTTCGTTGACTGTGGCAACAACTTTATCTATTTGTACACGTTCAGCAAGTGCCTGCTGACATAGTGCGGCACTCAAAATTGGAATTAGTAACAGCTTTTTGAAATTCATAAGAGTCTTTGTTGTTAATTATTTAAAAAATATGGTCTACGGTAACCAAAGATACCTTGCTTCAGCAATTGGCTGGCATCGTATCTAGACTTGCTTCCTAACCCTTTTAACACAAAATTGAAATTTATGCTCGAGTCAAAAACAGGGTCTTGAATTTGCGAATTGTTATTCAAGTCAGTTTCAATGGTTCTGTTTCCCGTAATCTGAATGGCCCAGCAGCAAGATTCATACTGAAAACCTGCGAATACTTCAACGCTTCGTTTAGCTGTCAGATCTCTGTGATAGCTTGCAACCAGCTGCCAGTTTTCGTCAATTGGTAAGCTGGTAAAAATACCAACTTGATCTATCTCGTTACCTGAGACATCGTTTGCATAGTGATGGTTCAACTGTACCAGCTTTTTATTGTTGCCACGATAATCTAGAGTCATATGTGAACGGATTAAATCCTTCTCATCGGCGTCATATTGTAGGCCACCGGAAAAATACCAACGAGGGTGCCAGTGTATTTTAGTTTCCGCAGCAAATAATGCGTTATAGTTATTTTCTCGAAATGTGTTGTTAAAGTTCGCGACGGTAGGCTTTGCAGATTCGCTCAAGTAAATGATCTGGCCAACACTAAAGCTGAATCTCTCAACATTTTTCTTGTCTAAAAAGCGTGTTGTTGCGCCTAACGTGAACTGATTCGCTTCCGAGATATAATCGACACTTGAGAATCGTCGCTCTCTAAACAGCCCAAAAAAGTCATCTTGCATTTTAACGGTATCATACAAGCCGATTTTGCTCTGATCCTTTTCTGGTGTATAGAGATATTGCAATTGAGGCTCAAGAGTTTGTGTTCCACCTTCAAGAATACTGTGCATACTACGTTCAAGGTTCAACTGGCCATGTAACCTGACTTGCGGTAACGTTCTTGAAATTGATTCTTGGTACTGATTGGCGCTGAAGTTACCATTTTGTTCATAATGCGTGTGTAACAGCGCAAAACGAGAGTCGAATGACCAAGCATGTTCACTTAAGTTGTAGGTCACACTGGGCTCTAAATGCAGTCGAGTCGCGTCCGTTATGTCAGCATTGCTGTTTTTAAAGTGACTCAATTGGCCTGTAAAACGCCAATCCAACCCTAAGTATTGTTCTGCTGTGCGGTTCTTAATCGTAATTTCTGGTAAAGTAGAGTATGACTCTGAGTGATTACCCAACACTTCAAAGTCTTGTACTTGTAAATCGATGAGCCAATCTTCACCGAGATAACTAAGCTGCCCTTTCCTTGTAAGTTGCGTATCTGTTTGGTTCGCGTAGCTAGAGCCGAGATCTGTCAGATAATTATCATCACTGACATTTGTGACATCTATGCTGGCTCGCCAAAAATCATCAAAGTAACTTTGCTGTTGCCAATGGACTAAGTAGCGTTCATCAAGGTTTGCTTCGGATTTATCATTGCTCAAAAACTCAGTTGCAATTAAGCCATTATGTTGATCTGTTAGATACCTGAATTCGCCTTGAATTTGCAGTCCTTTGTTAGACATATAGCGAGGCGTGAGTAGCGCATCATAATTTTCAGCGAGATTAAAATAATAAGGGGTAACAAGCTCAAGGCCATACCTATTTGAGCTAGAGATAGTAGGAGTTAATAAACCTGACTTTCTTTTGTCATCAATTGGGAAAGTAAAGTAGGGTACATAAATAACCGGCGTGTCTAATATTTTAAGTACGGTGTTATAAGTTTCACCCCAGCCATTTTCTTTATCTAAAATAATGGAGCTCGCCTCAATTGCCCAGAACGGTGATGCGCTTGGGCAAGTCGTAAAGCTTGCATTGAATAGTCCGACTTGATTTTGAGATGCGTGTAATTTTTCTGCTTTACCACGCCCTTGCTGTTGCGTGAGGCGATATTCAGCGCCGAGCAAGCTAAATTCACTATTATTGAGATCAGCATACATGCCCGAGCTATTCACTAAGGTGTAGCCATCTTGAAATAGCAAAGGTCCAGTGGCATTCAGCAAGCCCTGCCTTTTGTCAATCAGTGCACTTTGGGCGTTCATTGACATTGCGTCAGTATTCACTGCGACATTACCAGAAAACTCAGCGCTTTCGGTACCTTGCAGTTCAACTTTATTTGCTTGAATATCGATAGTGTTAGGCACCAAGTCAGGAATTGGTTGCCACCCTTTAGGCTGAATATACTCTTTACAGAGTCCGCCAACAGTGTTCGAATTAGCTATAGCCGTTGTACTAATCAGGGGTAGGACTAGAATGCCCCAATTTTTACTCATTTATCAACCTTGTCTACCTAGCACCACTATTCAAGCCAGACATGATAAATGAAAACCGTGTTAAATACAGTAATTAAGATCAGTAATTGGTGAGAAAAATGACGAGGTTAAGCTCAGAAGAGACAGCGCAAAGAAATCAAGACAGAATGCAGTTTATCAAGCAGTATTTGCCTCTAAGAGAAAGCGCACACGATTTACCAACAATAGAAGCAATCACTGGAGATGCCAGTTTTCGCTTATATTTTCGAATCACGGTAGCTCAAGAGCGCTACATATTGATGGATGTTACACCTGATAAAGGCAGTGTCCAGCCTTTTGTGAAACTTAACGAAAATTTTAAAAACAGTGGGTTAGCAGTCCCCGAAATTCACGCTTTCGATTCGCAGCAAGGTTTTGTTTTATTGGAAGACTTAGGTTCTACTCACCTTGCAGATTTAATCGAAACGCAGTTTGATGAGCATAAATATCGCGAATTAATCAGCTGGCTGCCAAAAATTGCCGGGGTTGAAAAATCACCTTGGATGAATCCTTATGATGCAGAGTTCATTCAGCAAGAAACCAATATTTTTCGGCAGTGGTTACTTGAGTCTTGGTTGGACGTTAGCCTCTCTGAAGAGACTAACGCGCGATGGGTCGAGTTGAATATGCTATTGGCGGAGCAAATGCTCTCTCAACCACAAGTGGTTATGCACCGTGATTTTCATAGTCGAAATGTGATGTACTGCCAAGGGGAAGGGCGGTTGATTGATTATCAAGATGCTGTACTCGGTCCAGTTTGTTATGACGCGGTATCTTTGCTTAAGGATTGTTATATAAAATTACCTCATGCGGAGTTTGTCGCGCTGCGAAAAGAGAGTTATCAGCGACTAAAGCATGCGAACTTGCTCGAAAATATGGCCTATGAACAGTATGTTTATTACTTCGATTTAACTGGGTTACAAAGGCACTTAAAAGCAGCGGGTATTTTTGTACGTTTGTATCTCAGAGATGGCAAACCCGGGTATTTACAAAACATCATACCTACTTTGCAGTACGTTGTAGAGGTAGGAAATAGTTACAAAGATTTTCAATGGCTTGCAACTTGGTTGCAATCCGAGATAATACCTATGATACAGGTTAAACTACAGAGTTAATATGAAAGCCATGATTTTAGCGGCTGGTCGTGGCCAGCGAATGATGCCTCTCACTGCGGAACTGCCAAAACCTCTTTTACAGGTTGCAGGCAAGCCGTTAATAGCCTACCACCTTGAGCGTCTGAAAAATGCGGGTATTGTTGAAGTTGTTATTAATACAGCTTGGCAGGGAGATAAAATAGAACGCTTTTTCGGCAATGGAGCGCAGCTGGGAATGCACATTCACTATAGTCATGAACCCCAAGGTGGCTTAGAAACAGCGGGTGGTATCAAGCAAGCACTCCCCAAGCTGTGTAGTAAAGAAGACACATTTATTGTTATCAATGGGGATATTTTTACAGACTACGATGTCCATGCACTCACCAAGCTGGAATTACACGAAGGGGAGGCGCATATTGTTTTGGTTGAAAACCCCGCTCATAACCCTGAAGGCGATTTTGGTTTGACACATCAGCCTATGAATGAACAGAAATATACATTTTCCGGTATAGGGCTCTACCATAAAGCATTTTTTGAACAAGTTGGGCAGGGTAAAATACCATTAGGGCCAATGTTGCGCGAAGGGATCCAAGAAAACAAAGTATCGAGTGAGTTATATCTGGGACTTTGGCATGACATTGGCACACCAGAGCGGCTAGAGCAGATCAATCGTGAAATGGAGTCTGAACATGTGGGGTAAACTGCTAGGCGCAGGGTTTGGGTTTTTATTTGGCAAATGGTTAGGTGCTATCTTGGGCTTTTACCTAGGTCATCTATTCGATAAAAGCTTAAAACAAGATTTTGATAAAGCAGGCGGGTTTCAAGGTTTTTTTAGTGGCGATGACTTGAATGAGAGGCAGGCCTTGTTTTTTTCTAGCTGCTTTGCTGTCATGGGCCATATTGCCAAATCGAATGGTCGAGTTAGTGAAATTCATATTCAAGCCGCTTCGGCGTTTATGGATGAAATGCGCCTCCATGGTGAGGAACGAAGAGAGGCACAGAATGCTTTTAATGCTGGGAAAAGTGCTGAATTCTCAATTAAAGAATCAGTGAATGATTTTAAAGAAGCCTTTGCTAGACGGTATGATTTACTTCAGCTCTTTTTAGAGATCCAAATCCAAATGGCCTTTTCTGACGGGCATTTGGCCACACAAGAGTTGGATATTTTGAGGTTGGTAAGTAAACACTTAGGGATTGGTGAGAAGCATTTCCGGTTTATCTTAAAGCGATATCAAGCTGAATTTAAGTTTAGACAGCAGCGCGCACAGTGGCAATCTCAGCAACGCACTCAGTCTGGCAGTAAAGGGCAATATGAACATAAGCGAACACATACACCACCTGCACAGTCAGAAGTATCTGAAGCTCAGGCGTTGGCTGTTTTAGGGTTAGAGCAGGGCGCCAACGAAAAAGACATAAAGCGTGCCTACCGGAAGTTAATGGCGCAACACCACCCGGATAAATTAGTCTCACAAGGTTTGCCTGAGCACATGATGGAAATAGCAAAAGCGAAGTCTCAGAATATTCAAGCTGCGTATGAGGTTTTGAAAAAAAAGTAAGTTCAAAGCTGTCTTAAGAATCCCGATAGCTCTTTTCTCAACCTTTGATGTTGTCGCTCTTGGGTATGCTGGCCGAACAGCTGCCTTTGACGATAGTCGTACTTGCTATTGCGTTTAGCCCATCTACGACGCGCTTTTATCGTGTGTAGCACCGCTGGGTTGTCATATGAATAATACACGTCTAGCAGCGCTGGGCTCACTAGTGAAAGGCTCGCTGGCAAATGTTTGTTTCTATTTGGATTGGCTAACTGCGCGCTAACGGTAATAAGTGCATCTACGCGAATATTTGGCAGTGTGGCGAGATACTCAGTGATGAGCCCTGCACTGTTTCCAAATGCTAGAATGGCAATATGTTCACTTTCTCTCAGGGCTAGCGTTTTATAAAGTGCCGAGAATCTTGCAACGAGTTCGGATTTATAGTCATTGAGAGCGGTTTCACTTATAACGGAAACATCGGTAGCTTTGTTGGTATCTTCGTTGTCTGTACTCGAAATCGCATTCTTCATCAGATCGGGGCCATGATTAAAGCTCGGCGAAGGTATGACATAAGTATCATAGCCATCATCATTCAATGCTTCTCTTAAATAACTTAAGCCATTCCCCTGTACAGGGCTCTGTTCTATGCCAGGCAACATGACGATGATGCCGCGTTTGCTGTGACTCATATATTCTGAATATAAAACAGGGATTTCTCTTTCATCATCTTTAATTGTGATAAAGGTGTCGGCCGGAAGCCAATGATTTAGGTCTGATTCAATGACTGCAGACTTCGCTAAAGGGGCGACATGTTCGACGGCGAAGCACACCGTAGTGAAAAACCCAAAACATACGTAGCATAAAGAGATAAGAGAAAATCGGAGACCATTCATTACAGATTGCTTTAGTGACCCGCTGTACTTAAGTATCGACAGTAAAGCCATGAACTTTAGTATTTTGGTGAGGGAATTTGATACACTGGGAAAGTTGACGTTATTGGAGGTAAATCGGTGTCAAATAAGACAGATAGCAAACGGGATTATTTATGGTTGTTTTTTAAAGGCGCAGGCATGGGAGCGGCCGACGTTGTGCCTGGCGTTTCGGGTGGCACAATCGCGTTTATAACGGGTATTTATGCTCGTTTATTGGCAGCCATTAAAAGTGTTGATTTGAGCGCGCTCCAAATGGTACTGAAAGGCCAGTTTAAAGAGGCTTGGGAACATGTCGACGGTAGTTTTTTACTGGCCGTATTCGGAGGCTTGATCACCAGTGCGCTGTCTTTGGCTAAGTTGATAACGTATTTGCTTGAACACCATCAGCTGTTAGTGTGGTCATTTTTCTTTGGGCTGATTATTGCGTCTTTTGTTTATATCGCCAAAAAAGTTGATAAGTGGCAGGCAACCCACATAGCGAGTTGTATATTAGGCGCAGCGATCGCCTATGTGATTACATCAATGAGCCCTGCTGAAGCACAGGCGCAAACATGGTTTTACTTTGTTGCAGGTAGCATTGCTGTTTGTGCGATGATATTACCGGGGATCTCGGGCAGTTTTATTTTACTTTTACTCGGTATGTATGGACATGTTCTAACCGCTTTGAATAATAAAGAGGTGGTTTCAATCGGTCTATTTTTACTTGGGTGTATTTGTGGACTGATGATGTTTTCAAGGTTTTTATCTTGGTTGCTAAGTAAGTATGAGCAAGTCACGTTTGCACTGTTATCAGGGTTTTTGATAGGTTCGTTAAATATGCTGTGGCCATGGAAAAAAGTAGTCACAACTTATGTAAACTCCAGTGGTATTGAAAAGCCGCTGATGCAGAAAAATATCTCACCAATGGAGTTTACACATCTAACTGGCCAAGACGCGCAATTAGCGATATGCATTGCATTGGCTGTAGCTGGTTTGGTATTAATTCTTACTTTGGACCGTATTAGTCAAAAAAACTAACGCTTTCTCTAGTAGACGAATATCGCCGTAAATAGGTCTCTATTTGCGGCATTTTCATGTTGGGCACGTTGGGTGCGATCGACTACTCTAAATCTTCTTCGACCCTTAATTTTATTTTCACAATGATTTTATAAGCTGAACATCAGACGAAGTCTTATTTCTTAAAGACAGTCTTTTACATGCCATATCGTAAAATAACTGTAAATGTAGACTTGTGTACAATGCCACAGGTGTAAAAAGTGTGTTACCTTCTGGCGAAGATGTGCTCACTTATTTAGGAAAAGCCTTGAAATGAAACATGTAGGGATAGGTTGCCTGCTATTTTTCTGTCTGCTGGGAATGAGTTTTTCAGCGTTTGCTTCTACTTCTCAACTCGATTTAACTGCAAATACCCTTGGGTTTATTTGCATCGCTATCTTTGTCGTTGCCTACACGTTGGTGATGCTCGAAGAAAAGCTCCATATGCGCAAATCAAAACCTGTATTGGTTGCAGCTGGCCTTATATGGATTTTAATCGGTGCCTACTATGTTGAACAGGGTATGCCAGAAGCGACAGAGCATGCTTTTCGTCATAATCTACTAGAGTTTGCAGAGTTAATGCTCTTCTTGCTCGTTGCTATGACTTACATCAACGCGTTGGAGGAGCGACGCTTGTTTGATGCACTGCGTACTTGGATGGTGCGTAAAGAGTTTAGCTATAAAACGTTGTTTTGGCTAACGGGCTTTCTTTCCTTCTTTATCTCACCCATTGCAGACAACTTAACAACGGCACTGTTGATGTGTGCAGTGGTCATGAAAGTGGCAGAGGGTGATAAAAAGTTCATCAATTTGAGCTGTATAAATATCGTTGTTGCTGCAAACGCAGGTGGTGCCTTTAGCCCCTTTGGTGACATTACCACCTTAATGGTGTGGCAAGCGGGTATGGTTAAGTTTAACGAGTTCTTCGTTTTGCTAATCCCCGCGGTTGCCAATTACGTTGTACCTGCGGCAATCATGAGCTTTTTTGTCGCCGACAAAAAACCCAATTCAAGTTGTGAAGTGGTTGAGTTAAAACGTGGTGCCTTACGAATTTTAACCTTGTTTTTACTCACAGTTGCAACGGCGGTCATGTGCCATAGCCTACTTCATTTACCGCCAGTATTAGGCATGATGATGGGGTTGGGGTATTTACAGTTTTTTGGGTATTTTCTTCGCGTGACGCTGCCAGGCTCTTTGGCTCGCAAAAAAGCCATGGCTGAACGAGAAGGCGATCAAGATAGACTTAGAAAGCTGGGCAGCGTTGTACCTTTCGATGTTTTTAGTAAAGTTTCTCGTGCGGAGTGGGACACACTCTTGTTCTTTTACGGCATCGTTATGTGTGTTGGGGGACTGGGCTTTCTTGGCTATCTAAACTTAATGTCGCATGTATTATATGGTGGTTGGTCAACGACGGGGGCCAATGTGTTCTTGGGGGTTATTTCAGCTGTCATCGACAATATTCCTGTTATGTTCGCGGTATTATCTATGCAGCCAGACATGTCCCATGGCCAGTGGCTGTTGATTACGTTAACAGCTGGTGTTGGTGGAAGCTTACTATCCATCGGTTCCGCTGCGGGGGTTGCATTAATGGGGCAAGCGAGAGGTTATTATACCTTCTTTGGCCATTTAAAGTGGACGCCAGTTATCGCCCTAGGTTATGCAGCCAGCATCATGGTCCATTTATGGTTAAATGCGGATTTATTCGATATCTACGGCTAAACCAATGTAGCGCCTAGGTATAGGTTAAATGTTTGTAGACTGAGTGTAATGCTTGGTCTACCGGTTTATTTTGTTCTGTGGCTCGAATAATACAACTTCTGGTAAGCACACCATTCACTTTACCTATCATGACACCAGAGTCGGTCAGAGCGGCACTGACTGCTTCAATACCAAGCTCAGTTGCGAGAATTCTATCTTCAGGTGAAGGACTCCCGCCTCTTTGAATATACCCCAAGACACACACTGCACTTTCAATTTTGGCGGACTCGAATAGTGATTTCTTGAGCCCTTGTGGGCCTTCGGGCCAGAGGTTTTCTGCGAGGACAATAACAAAGCTACTGTGGTTATTCTGTTGCTGCGTTTGGATTTGCGCAATGAGTGAATGCTCAACATGCTTGAAATCATCGGTAGGGCAGTTTTCGAAAGATAAGATTCGCTCAGCCGCTGTAGCTAGGCCAACATTGAATGCGATATGGCCACTGTGTCTGCCCATTACCTCCACGATAAAAACGCGTTCAAAGGCATTGGCGGTATCCCGAATTTTATCTATGGCTTGTGTTGCGGTATTGACAGCGGTTGCAAAGCCAATTGTACTGTCTGTGCAGGCCAAGTCATTATCTATGGTTGCTGGCACGCCAATAAGCCGTCCAGACCAAAATGCTTGTAGTGCCATCATACCACGAAATGAACCATCCCCTCCTATGACAATAAGGGCATCGATTTTATGCCGTTTTAGAGTACTGGCGACTTGTTTAACGCCTGCGTCATCATGCATTTGAGGGCAGCGAGCACTTTTTAAAATCGTGCCACCATATTGTGTGATTGGCCTAACGACTTCAGGAGAGAGGAGCTGGTATTCATCCTCCATCAGCCCATTGTAACCATGATAAAATCCAAAGCACAGGATGTCCTTTGTGTGACAAGATAACACGATGGCACGAATGGCGGCATTCATGCCCGGCGCATCGCCGCCGCTGGTAATAATTGCTAACCTTTTCATGGCAAACTTCCAATGTGTCTATAGCTTGCTGTTAGCTCTTATCCTAGACAGCGATGCTTAAATGTCAATGATTTAGCGATTACTGCTGAGCGATAGACCACACAGAAATACTACCAGAAATCTCATTGCCTACAACGAGCAATGGGTTGCCAGTAGGGCTGTTTTGCGCACTGATGAACACCATTCCCTCGGGTGCTAAGTCGCCGCTAATATCCGCATCTTTTTGCAGGCCACGATTGATCATGTACGTATTCATCGTAACGTTGAAAGGATTGGTAACGTCATAAACAAGGATTCCTCCCATGCGCTCCAAACCGATAAATGCATAGGTGCGCTCACCAATCTCTCCAACGGCAAGTGCTTCAGGCTCAGCACCCTTCGCATCCGATCGAGTGTCTCCTGAGTTTTCATCTTCATCATTATTAAATGCTTCACCATGGATGGCGGCTGTGATTTTGCCAACATCATCACCTGAGTCATATATTCTGTGACCATTGTGGTCCCAGATTGAAAAAGAACGACCGCCGTATGTATAGAGCTCTTCATATTGATTATCATTATTGGCATCGCCAAGTACAGTGGACACTTTTAAACGGCCAATGTCTTGGTCGTCGTTATTTAAGTATGAAAAATTGCTACTGAGCGTCAGGTCTTCTGCACGAGACTCGTCTGTGTATGCCAAGCATCCATCGTCCTCGTCGAAATCGATACCACCTTGTGCAAGACAAGTGGCTTCATCTTGAGAGTCAAAGAAATACTCTCTTCCGTCACCTTCATTGGCCGAGATGATAAAGTTTGCGCCTTGCCATTGATATGTTGCTAAAGAATCAGGTTGGTACATGCCATAAAGGCCAGGATAGGATGCAAAATTTATCTTGTCGTCTTTGTCTGATGCATCGAGTGTCCAATTGCTCCAGTCTTTAAACCCGAACCCTTTTACAGCCAGCGTGTTGGTTTCAAGATCGACAATGGCCATCGCATTGTTTTCTTGAAGAGAGACATAAGCATATCGCCCATCTTTGCTTACTGACACATACTCAGGCTCCAAATCCATAGAAACCGTAGTGGTGATTGTTTTGCCTTTTATAATTCTGCCAGTTGGGTTCGCAAACACAACGCCTTGTGCTTCTAGTGTGGCTTGTTGGGTG
This sequence comes from Pseudoalteromonas luteoviolacea, assembly GCF_001696455.1. Lineage (GTDB taxonomy): Bacteria > Pseudomonadota > Gammaproteobacteria > Enterobacterales > Alteromonadaceae > Pseudoalteromonas > Pseudoalteromonas luteoviolacea_C. The sequence goes on along the minus strand of NZ_MAUJ01000005.1, from coordinate 79,086 downwards.
TCAAATGCATTAAAGTCTAGCATAGTGGCAGTGTCCGCAATCTCGCCATTAGTTGTATCTATGATGGCGATGCTGCCTTCAGGATCAGCGCTGTAGTCACCTTTGGGCTCTCCTTCGTTAGCAACAATCGCTTTATTGCCATCTGGGGTAAAAGTGACCATATCTGGTAAGTCGCCAACGGTAACGGATTTGATAAATTTGACTGAGTCTTGTGCAATCTCGAAAAATAGAATTTTACCTGCTGTTCCTGTTTCTTTGGCTACAGCTACGGCCATTAAATTACCGCTTATCGCTACACTGTTTGCATCACCAGTTTCGAATTCGCTGAGGTTAATTGTTGTGTCGCTCTGCAAGTTTGTATTGGTGATCACGCCTTCTGTATTTTTCGTCAGGGTATCCGCATCGAGTTGGGCAATATTGATGATTTCTATCGTAGCTGGTGACATTGAGCTATTTAGTGCAAAAATCCGTTGGCTTTGTGCGTGATAAGCGACGATTTCAGCTGCGCCTTCAGGACTTTGTGCATTCAATACGGCACGCCCGACTAATGTGGGTACTAATTGAATGGTTGCAGGCTGACCAGTAGCGCCAGTTTCCCCTTTATCTCCTGTGTTTCCTTTCTCGCCAGCGGGTCCCGCCGTACCGGTTTGTCCTTGTGCGCCTACCGCACCATCTTTGCCATTTGAGCCATCATCCCCATCCAGTGCGCAACCAATGAGTAAAGTAGAAAGTGCAAGGGGCAGTATTAGTTTGTTCATTATTAGATATCTCCTAAAGCAAAAATTTACTTGAGAAGTGAATCACAGGGGTTTGACGAAAGGATTACAGACTTGCAGATTTAGCAAATATATTGAGAGGGTAGAGGCTGTTTTAAACTTTGGATATAGGCTGGCTATGGCGTGTTAAAATGGCCCTCGCACAAGGTGCGAGGGAGGCCAAATTAATTATCACCAGAGGTGATACGAGCTAACTCTTCTCGTTGAGCTGTCGGTAAATTGTCCACTACAATGTTGTAGGAGTCATCAATTAACTGTTTAAGCTCATCTTCAGGTATGCTGCCGTCAAGCACTATGGTATTCCAAAGGCGCTTATTCATGTGGTGTCCAGGTACAATTGACGAATATTTGTCGCGCAGCAACAAAGCCTCATCGGGATCGCACTTAAGATTTAACCACCAAACGGGTTCACCGCTTGCATTTGTTTGACCCTCTTTACCTTCATAAAGAGTCGCAAACATTTTATGTTGCACTTTATAGACGTCTACCTCTTGTGCAAACGGCTTTGTAATAAAGGTTCCAGGCTTTGCCTGTAAATATGTATGTACACTCTTCTGATCCATAGCCCGTGTCCTTGAAAAAACTATATTAATTAATACAACATGGGGCTAATTTTAGCAGCTATTGAGAGATTTCTGTAATATGTAAGGTCTAATGCACACAAACAATGTGATGTATGCGCTCAATAAGTATTCAAAAATTCACGTTAGCGATTTTATTAAACAAGTTAATTTCATAATCTGTTGAAAAACCGTCGGTTATTCAAGTGAATAATGGTTACTTTATTCAGTTCGCCTTTATATACTTTAAATCGCCTCAAGTGTGTAAAAAACACACTACACAAACCGGCCTAGCTGCAAACTACACCATGACCAAATGATCTAACAAGTACTGCGTTGACTACTTACTACTAACTTTAGCTTAGTATAAGCGATTTCACTATTTAGATTTACAGTAATAGGGCTTTTGACGATTTATTCAATTCAAAGCTTTGCCAAACATTTTTATCTTTGACCCAGAGTCAGTGAGATAAAGCGCCCGTCATGGAAAAGGAACGAATTGCAGTCAATCCCAACAGGCGAATCATTGAGCAAATCATAAAAAGTTGTTTTTTATGAAGTTTTCTTGATTTATCTGTTGGAGTACCTATTTCTAGAACTAAATACCTACAAATACTTGTATCTTCAAGGCTGGTATTAAATTAAATAATGCAATATTTTGCAACAATTTATGTCATTTTGGCTGATTTCCACTCTAAATACGGCTGGTTCGATTGATAAATGAGCGTTTTGTTCTAAATGTGAGCAGCGAGAAAAGTGTTGGCGATTTTTATGCTGTAATGACTGTAATATAGAGGTTAGTTGGGTAATTCGGCACTTTTGAATGAGTTTTAATTAACGAGTTGTAGGCTCGGTTTGTGCTCAGATTCAGACTCTAAAAATCTCTCGAATTCGTCACTAGACAATGGCTTAGAATAATAATATCCCTGCAATGTTTGACAGTCTAGTTGTTTGAGCAAGGCGAGTTGCTCTTCTTCTTCAACGCCTTCTGCTACGACATGCAAATCGAGGTTATGGGCGATAGTCACTATTGAATCGACCATGTTACGGCCTCGATCACTGCCCATATCATCGATAAATGCTTTATCTACTTTCAGCGTGTTCAGTGGAAATTGCTTTAAGTAAGCGAGGGAAGAGTAACCTGTGCCAAAATCATCCATAGCAAGATGGATTCCCCTCGAGTTTAACGAACGCATAATTGAAATAGCTTCTTGAGGGTCGTCCATAACTGTCCCTTCAGTAATTTCTAGCTCTAGAAAATAAGAAGGTAGTTGATTTTTTTGCAAGATAATATCAATGCGTGCAGTTAAGTCCGGTAAGCTGAACTGTTTAGCGGATAAGTTGACTGCAACGCGGCCATTAAACAACCCTTTGTCCACCCAACGCTTAACATCTTTACAAGCTTTATCTAAAACAACTTCACCTATTTCGATGATTTGGCCTGTTTCTTCGGCTATCGGAATAAATACCCCGGGACTAATAATGCCTTTCTTTGGTGTTATAAAGCGAACCAGTGCTTCCATGCCAACAAGTTTACCAGTACGAATGTCCATCTTTGGTTGGTAATAAACGACAAAATGATCTTCTTTTAGACCAAATCGCATTAAGTTTTCTATTTGTAGGCGTTTAACTGCCTGCTCGTTCATCGAATCATTGAAAAACAGATAGTGGTTTCCTTTCTGTTTGGCATGATACATAGCGGTATCAGCATTTTTGAGTAGGATCTCAGGAGTCTTGCCGTCTTCTGGAAAGAGCACGATACCGACGGATGAGGTAATAACCAATTCATGGTTCGCCATTTTAAAGGGCGTGGCGATGGCTGCAAGAAATTGCTTGGCAACTTTTGTTATGGTGTGAATATCGTTAGTACCAGACATAACGAGCGCAAACTCATCACCACCTAGGCGATAAAACGTGTCTTGCTGCCGACATAGTTTATTGAGTCTCATGGCGAGCTTAGACAATAAGCTGTCACCGAGCTGGTGGCCTAGAGAATCGTTTATTTTTTTAAAGTTATCTAAATCAAATACCAACAGGGCATGATGAGTGCCTTGCTGAGACAGCTTCTTAAGGTTAGTAAAAAACAAGTTGCGGTTTGGCAGGCCTGTAATGCGATCGCGATTGGAGAGGTTATGCAGCTGAGACTCTGCCTTTTTTCTTTCGGTTAAATCTGAAAAGACAACAACATAATTCGTTATATGGCCATGACTGTTTTTGATTTCATCGATTGTAACTTCAATCGGTAACATCAAGCCCTGTTGGTTATATATTTTTAACTCTTCTTGCCAGTGCTCAGTTTCTTTTAAAGCAGACTTAATCTGTCTAATAAATCGGCTGTCGTATCCGGGTAGCTGAAATTCAGAATGAAGGTATTGGGTACGTTTACCGCCAAATATGCGTAAGTAGCTGGGATTTAAATCGACCAACTTGAAATTATTATCATATATTGCAATCGCGTCCGTTAGCGATTCGACACACTTAGCGAACAGGTTTAAACGTTCTTCGGTACTTTTCAAGTGGTTAATATCACGTACAGTGCCGGTCATTCTGAGTGGGTTTAAATTTTCATCTTTGCTAATTACCTTACCTTTATCCAGTACCCAGTGATACTGATTCAGATTATCTTTCAGGCGATAAGAGGCTTCGAAAAAAGCTGTTTTTTCAGCAAAGTGAAGTTTAAGCTGTTTTTCCACTATCGGTATGTCTTGAGGGTGTATCCGGCTGGCATTAGGTATGAAATGTTCACTTTTAGCTTCGTTGAGTGCATATTTGTCATTGATGCGGATAATTTCACCTGACTGAATATTCCAGTCCCACAGGGTATCACCACTCCCTTCAACCGTGCTTTTTAGCCATTTTTCTGACATACGTAAGTTGGATAAAGATCGAGATGCTCTGCGATTTAAGATAAGTAGTATAAAAAAAGGAGCCAATGCAACCATGGCCACAGTAACAAATGGCATGGGGTCACTGAAGATAGGCTCTACATATGGGTGCGCATGCACTGAAGTACTCAGAATAAAAAGGGCAATAAGAGCTGTGAATATGCTTATATTTTTTTTATGTACCATAGTGCAAGAGTTCGAAGTAATCTTCACTAATCTAATCGAAACAGCATGTCTTAGTCAAAGCAAAATTGATGAAACACAAAAAGAGTAAGTTAGAAACCTGTTGGGAACGAGATTATTTCGCATAATGGCTGCCAATGGCGGCACCATCGCTTGTTAGTGCCGCCTTATGTGGTCAGGTATAAAGTGCGCTAGTTCATTTTTAATGTAAGGCTTGGAAAGTCAGAGGCAGTGACTTTAATAATAAACAGCTTGAGCTGTTCGAAAGTGAGTGCATTTAGGCTTTTTAATAACTGTTCTTGCATCGAGAAGGTATGGTCATCATTGCCAATTGCGACCCAAAAGCGCTGAGAACGCAATCGAAGGTTTTTGTCTTTTTCAGCAATTTGTGATTTTAAACCGGATTTGACATCCTCCCAGTGGGTTTGTTCTAGTTCATCAATATGTGCAACAAATTCCTGTATGAACAAATCATGGTGCGCCAGCAGATCTGCACTTGTAAACTTAGGTGATTGAATATAAAAAGCGATTCCAGCTCTTGTATTAAAAGGCGCATAGCCCGCACCGACTAAGTACCCTAACTGTTTTTGTGTTCTCAGTTGTTCAAAGTAGTGCTGGCTAACCAATTGATTAAAAGCCATGATCTTAATTTTGTCTTCAACACTATGTGTTGGCGCTTGTATATAGTGAACAAATGCGTGCTCGCTATTTTCTTTGGTATACGCTTCGCACAGGGGTTGTTCAATCGTATTAAGTGGCTTTTTCAGGTCTTCTAGTATTTCACTGGTCGCAAAGTTACATAATAGCTGCTGTTGAATGGCTTTTGCGTGTTTGCGTTGCCAGTTCCCGTGCAAAAATGCTTTGGCGTGTATTGAGCTAAATAATGCTGAGCGAAACGCATTGAAATCGTTAAAGCACACATTTTTAAGTGCTTTCGCCAGTGCCTCTGGTGTTGGGTTCCAAGGCATGAGCTTAGCACCCAAAATACTAAACAATTCACTTACAGGCTTATTTTTATTGTGGTTCTTCCAGTGCCTAATGAGCTGCTTTTTATATTCTGCAAATCTTGTTGCACTGATAGGCTGTTTTTGCAGTGCTTCGACTAATTGTGAGGCTAGTTTTAGCTGGCAAGAGGACAAGCCTGCTGTGTGAAGGGTTAAGCCTCCTTGATGAGAAGTAAGGTGATAGCTTAGCCCAGCCAATTCCGCTGAGTAGAATTGTTCTGCCACACTGTCCATAAAGAGATCTGCAAAAAGCCGTGTTAGTGCCATCGCTTTGGTATCAGCGATGGATATTTCGGAGTCTAACTCTAGGTAAAAGTGCCCTTTGGTGACCCTAAAAGTAGCATCTTGCTTGAACCAGAACTCAAAGCCAGGTTTATCTTTTAGCTGTGTTGGAGACTGTGCTGTGGATTCGACTGCAAATAGGGTGTTGTCGTGTGCTAAATACGGATTTACACTGGGTAACATCATCTCAGGAAGTGGAGATTGGATATTTGCCAATGCATTCAACCATTCCGTGCTAATTTTTTCTACCTGATAAGGGGTGTTGTACCATTGAGCAATTTTATTGATCGTTTCGGTTTCATGTGTAGCACTTGGGTGTATCATGACCAAACGCATGTTATGTGGCGACAAATAGCCCAATAACTGTTCATGGAGTGATTCGTTAAACCCTTCCATACAATAATCACCATAGAGCACGTTTTCATCATCATAGTGATGCATGTTCACGCTTACATTGCTAACCCAGTCGATCAGTTTATTGACCTCTTGGTTATCAAAAGCCAGTTCCAACAAGCGTTTCTTGTCTAAATAGAGCGCGGGTAAAGAAGCTTTCTTATCTTTGATCAGACTGATGTATTCAAATAGCATTTCGACAATGTCTTCATAATATTCAATGCCAGCATCTGTCAGTGCGAAACTGATATTAAAATCCTTGAAGTTACTGCCATTCACTCCGCCGCCTGCCGATAAAGCGTTTATCCAGCCATTTTTTTTCAATATAGCGTATAGCGAGCCATCCCCTTCATAACCCAATAAATGTGCAAGAAAACTTAAACTTTTATAACGATACAGGTTTTTAATATCCGGCATGGCAAAGCTTACAATCAGTTTTTGTAAGTGTTTGCGGGGCTGAATATGTAACAGCAATCCAAGGTCTTGTTGACGGTACATAGATGCACTGATAGGGGGCTTTTTAGTATCAGAGCCTAAAATCGCGCTGAAATTAATACGTGCTAACTCGGTTAATTCTGCAAGGGACTGTGGCCCAGCCAGCACCAGCGTCATCCATTGAGCTTGGTAGTGAGCAGTAAAAAAGTGCGTAACTTCTTTACGAATGTGTCCGTCTTTATCGCCCAGTGTATCGTGATTCCCTACAGAGAACTTTGTGAAGGGGTGCGCTGGATTGACAGTCTCTTTGTGTACTTGAATAATCCGTCTGTTGTCATCTTTGACTTTGAGGTTAAACTCAGAGTCAATGGCATTTCGTTCATCGTTAAGGGCTGATTCTTCAAACAGTGGTGCAACAAAAAAATCGGCAAAGCGTGGCAATATGTCCGCAAATTTGTCTGCACGTACATCAAAAAAGTAACAAGTGTGCTCGGTAGCAGTCCATGCATTGGCGTTTCCACCAAATTGGCTGACGACTTGAGAAAACTCTCCTCGGTTAGGGTATTGCTCTGTACCTAAAAACAGCATATGCTCGATAAAGTGCGCCATACCTTGTCGATCGATAGGGTCGTCAAAATGGCCTATATTTATTGCCAAAGAGGATGCAGACTTCTCACTGCTTGGATCATTAACAAGTAGCACCCTAAGACCATTGTCCAGTGTCAGGTGTTTATATTGTTTATTATCATTGTTACTTAATTTCAAATGTGCGCCGCCGATATATAAATAAGTGAGATAGTCTGTCGAATACGTAAATTACTAACGGTTATGAATCTTTTGTTTTAATATAGCGGACAAATAACTAGGTTTACTACTGATATAGATAAAAATTTCGATACTTTTCGGAGAGCTATGAAAACCTTATTGATTATGCGACATGGCGAAGCTGGGCCAATGCAAGCGGATGATGCAGCTCGATTGTTGACTGATAGAGGACGTGCCCAAGCTTTTGAGATGGGTCAGTGGTTGTTAGAAACCCACGCTCCTCAGGCTGTTTTGGTTAGCCCTTATACTCGGGCACAGCAAACGGCACTTGAAGTCAAGCAAAGCAATCACTTTGTGTTCGAAGAAACTTGCACAGATATTGTGCCAAGTGGCAGTGCCTCATTTGCGGTAGATTATATTGAGACCTTGATAAGCATGAATGAAGAAATTGATTCTTGGTTGATAGTCGCGCATATGCCGATAGTGAGTTACATGGTAGATCAGCTAGTGCCCGGCGAGATGCCTATTTTTGCCACAGCCAGTGTGGCGGTTTTGAAATATGACCCAGATACGCATAAGGCCTCTTATGTGGGTTTGCATTCTCCAAGCATATAACCCCTTCAGTTAATTACACCCACTCTTCATGGCATCTGGCAGGTGACACCTGCTGATGCATTGGGGCAGATCAAGCAATCTAACTATACGCGTTCAATTAAAAACGTTTTTTTGGAACCTATTTAAATTCTCGTACTCTATAAACTTGTGCTAGGCGCATATGTTTCAAATATGCGGTCTAATGTCCTCTCTTAGTTGAATGGGCTTAGATAGAATGCGCATGCTTTCATGACACCGGTTACCATTTTGGGCGATTGTAACCGGTTATAATTAATTTTTTGCTAGGTTGTCCATTTTGGTGCATAGCTTAGCTATTTTTGAAACATCAACGAAATATTGATGTTTTGTTTAAAGAATAGGTAAAAAACTATTTCCTGACCACAATATTTATTTTTTTATAAGGACAAATGTCCGCTTTTTGTTGCTAAAAGTTGTAAAGTTTGACCTAACGTCGTCGAACGTTGTAAAAATGTGTGTAATTTATGTGTTTATTTGAAGCATTTTAAAAATTTGCTGCTATAATTACGCCCGTTGCGTTCAGCCTCGTTTTTCGCTTTGCACTCTCGAGTACGAGGTCCGCGTTGTTTGTCATTAACGCGCAAAATTGAACGCCATAGCCAATGTGAAACGGCGCCCAATTTACCGTTGAACTCAAAGAGTGCATAAAAAAGGTCAAAAACCAACATGAAAGCAATGAAAAGATCTACGTTAGCAACTTTGATCAATGCAACGTTGTTCTCTGCTGTGGCAGGTACTTCATTCACAACGCTTGCTGAAGAAGAGCAAGCAAAAAGTAATCAACTGGAAGTGATCCAAATTACAGCACGTAAGCGTGTTGAAAATGCACAAGAAGTGCCAGTTTCAGTGTCTGCATTACAAGGCGACAATCTTGACGCCTACAGTTCAGCTGGTATGGATATCCGCTTTATGAACGCTAAGATCCCGAGCTTATCGGTAGAATCTTCGTTTGGACGTACATTCCCGCGCTTTTATGTCCGCGGTCTTGGCAACACCGACTTCGATCTAAATGCTTCACAGCCTGTTTCTTTGGTTGTTGACGAAGTTGTTCAAGAAAACCCTATTCTAAAAGGCTTCCCTGTATTTGATATTGAGCGTATTGAAGTACTTCGAGGTCCTCAGGGAACGTTATTTGGCCGTAATACTCCAGCCGGTCTTGTTAAATTTGACTCTGTAAAACCAAGTCAAGAATTTGATGGTTATGCATCAGTTTCATACGGTAGCCGTGAGTCTGTTGACTTTGAAGGTGCTGTAGGCACAGGTCTGACTGATAGAATTTCTACGCGTGTATCTGTATTGTGGCAAGAACAGCCAGACTACATCGATGTGCGTTCACCTGAAGGTGTAACCAATGAGTTCGCAAAAGATGACTCTCTAGGTGGTTACAGCGAAAAAGCTGCTCGCGTTCAATTTTTATATGAAGGCGATGACTTTACAGGTCTATTAAATTATCACGTTCGTGATCTAGATGGTCGTCCAATTCCATTCCGTGCGAACCTGATCGAAAAAGGTTCAAACAATATCAACCCTGCATATGACAATGACGTTGTCTACCACGACGCAGCCTCTCGCGCAACTCAACAGGTAGAAACACAAGGGTTGAGTTTGAAGTTAGAGTGGGATCTTGCTGAACACACAGTAACATCGATTTCTGCATGGGAAAGTGCTGAAATATACTCGCGCGCGGATATCGATGGTGGATATGGCGCTGTATTTTTACCTCAGTCAGGTCCTGGGTTGATAGCTTTCCCATCTGAAACTGCAGATGGTTTACCAGAGCACGATCAATATACTCAGGAATTGCGTTTGTCTAGTAACTACTCTGGTGACTTTAATTACCAAGTGGGCGTGTTCTTGTTTGAAGAGGACATGACAATCGAAAGCTTTAGTTATGATACATTGGCGTTCGATACTGCCGCGGGCAATTACGGTGTTCAAAACGGTTATGCAGTGCAAACTCAAGACACGTCAGCTTGGGCTGTTTTCGGTTCATTTGACTACACAGTGTCTGACAAATTAGACGTGACTTTAGGTCTTCGCTATTCTGACGATGAAAAAGAATTCCGTGCAGAACGCACAAAGAGCCCTGTAGGTAGAGCTGACTCTTTGGTTGGCACAGCAAACCCAAGTGACAGCCATGTAAGCTGGGACTTAAGTGCTACATATAAACTGACAGATGACGTTAACTTGTTCGCGCGCTTAGCGAATGGCTTCCGTGCACCGAGTGTTCAGGGTCGTATCCTATTTGGCGATGTCGTCACTGTTGCTGAGTCAGAAACAACCAATTCAATTGAGTTTGGTGTAAAATCTGATGTACTTGATGGCCAAGGCCGTGTAAACGCAACTGTTTTCTATTATCAAATGAGCGATCAGCAGCTAACGGCTGTTGGTGGTGGTGCAAACTTTAACCGCCTACTTAACGCTGACAAAACGAACGGTTACGGCTTTGAGCTTGATACCGAGTGGGTTTTAACTGACGAACTGAATGCAACATTTAACCTAAGTTATAATGAGACAGAGTTAGATGATGCTGACCTTGAAGTCGGTGCATGTGGTTCTGCGTGTACAATTCAAGACCCGTTCCGTCAAATACCTAACCAATTTGCTGCAGATGGCGATGGTATGGATGAGATTGCAAATATTGATGGCAACTCTTTACCTCATGCGCCTAAGTGGATTGCAAATGCTACTTTACGTTACTCAACAGAGCTTGGTGAAGGTGAATTCTTCACGTATGCAGATGCGTCTTATCGTAGCAAAATTGACTTCTTCTTATACAGAGCAGCCGAGTTTACTGGTAAAGAGTTATTTGAAGTAGGTTTACGTTCTGGTTACGCTTGGGCTTCTGGTGATAACGAATATGAAGCTTCTGTATTCGTAAGAAACTTATTTGATACACAGCGCGTCATTGGTGGCGTTGATTTCAACAACCTAACAGGTATGTTGAATGAAGAACGTTTCATTGGTGCTGAATTTAAGGTTCGCTTCTTCTAATTAACTGAAGTGAAGCAAACCTTTATAAACCCGTGTTATTGATAAAATAGCGCGGGTTTTTTATTTCTTTAATGCAACTGACCGAATTAGTTGGTACAGTCGCAGCGTAGTAATTAGTAAGAGGAGTTAAACATGTCTGGATTTTGGAACTATCGCGTGATTTATTGTGAAGGCAAAGACAACGAGTCAGCGCTATACCAAATTCATGAAGTTGAGTATAACATCAACGGAAAGGTAACGAATTGGTCAGAGACTGGCGCCGCTCCTTTTGGACATACCATTGAAGATTTACAAGCAGACGCTGACAGGCTGAAATCTGCTTTTGAAAAGCCAGTATTAAAGGTGGTTAGAAAACAACGTGGTTACGAGCTAGTCGAGGTTGAAACTGGTGAAGAAGCCTATGCTGAGCCGCCAGCTGCGCTAAAAGGCTAACTTACATTTAAAGAAAAGGAGTGTTTATGGGTATACAAGCGTTATTATTTGATTTTGACGGTACATTGGTAGACTCAGAAACACTTCATTACTTGAGTTGGTGTGAGGTCTTAAAGCCACTTAAGGTACACATTGAGGAGCAGACTTTCTGCAATGAGTTTTCAGGTGTTCCCACCGTGAAAACTGGCCAGATATTGCAACAACGCTATTCTCTACTGAAAACCGCACAGGCACTGGCTGAAGCAAAGAACCTTCAATTTATAGAGACTGCAAAAGTTCACAAGCCTGTACTGATGCCTCATGCAAGGGACGTTTTGTCGCTGTGTGCCCAGAAATTTAAACTGGCATTGGTGACTGGTAGTACAACGGCAGAGGCAGTCCCTGTCTTGTCCTATTATGGTTTATTGGATCTGTTTGATTGTGTGATTTGCAAAGATGATGTAGCGCATCCTAAGCCCAATCCTGAACCCTATCTACAAGCTATGCAGCGGCTTAATATATCGCCGGATCAGGCAATTGCATTGGAAGATTCTCATACAGGGCTTTTGGCCGCCGTCGAAGCCGGTGTAAAAACGATAGTTATTCCTCATAAACATTCAAAGAATCAAGACTTTTCAAGGGCTGCTTGGCTTTGTGATAATCTAGAGTCCGCTTATAAAAATGTAATAACGGGTGGATAGTCTGTACAAATAAGCTGAAAGTGCTACTTTTTAAACGGGATATACGTTTTTATCTGCAAAGGGAAGTAGCATGAAACAACCTATCATTTGGCCTATTGCCATCATTGTCGCGTTTATAACGACCCCTCTTTTCGCTAAACAAGCACCAGATGTTCAGCTAGCCAAAGTCTACGCTCAACAACAACCCGTCCACCGTTACTTAGTCAGTGAGAAATATGACGGTGTGAGGGCAATTTGGGATGGTAAACATCTCAAAACCCGCAAAGGCAACATCATTCATGCGCCTTTTTGGTTTACGGCTGTATTGCCCAATCGCTGGCTAGATGGAGAGCTTTGGGCCGGGTATAACAATTTTGCTTTTGTGAGTAGTCTAATTCGTCGAAAAGTCCCCGATCATGAAAACTGGTTGCAAGTACAATATCTTGTATTTGATGCCCCAGATGACAAACAGTCTTTTGAAAATCGATATCAATCGTATAGAAAGTTGATTGATGAGTTACCTAGTATGCACGTCAAGGCTGTTGAGCAGTTGCAATTTAATAATAAGTTGGAGCTGGACGCATTTTATCAGAGCGTGTTAGCACGCGGTGGAGAAGGAGTGATGTTGCATGAGAAGCATGCCATGCACTCAAATGGCCGAACGGCGCGAATCTTGAAGTATAAGCCTAAATTTGATGCCGAAGCGGTTGTTATTGCACACTTACCGGGAAAGGGCAAATATGAGGGGATGATGGGGGCAATCAAAGTCCGCATGCCATCCGGTGTAACGTTTAATATTGGCACGGGTTTTAGTGATATGCAGCGACAGGCTCCGCCCCCGATAGGCAGTACCATCACTTTTCAATACCAAGGTAAGACCAAATACGGTAAGCCTAGATTTGCAAGCTTTTTGAGAATAAGGGAGTCGCTGCAGTAAAGAGCCACTTAATGCCTCTTTAAATTATTTGCGGGCTATGCTACATTTCGCGGCCTTTTTCCTAACAGTTGTGAGGTCGCAATGGTTGTCGGTTTTGATTATGGTAGTTCAAATTGTGCAATGGGTGTATTGCAGCAAAACAAGGTGAACTTGGTGCCATTGGAACAAGGTAAGCACTATCTACCTTCGACATTATACGCACTTCACAATTCACTGATATCCGATACGGTTGCCAAAACGCTAGATACAAATGCGCAAAACGCGTATCGTCAAACGAGAGCGGGCATTCTTAAAAGTGCGCAATTTGCTCGACATGATCTGGATTTAGAGAGCACTGAAAGTGGCGTCTTCGTTGGACAAGAGGCGATTGAAGAATATATTTCAATGCCTGAGGAAGGGTATTTTGTTAAATCTCCTAAATCTTTCTTTGGTGCCATTGGCCTGAAACCAGAGCAAATCTCATTTTTTGAAGATATTGCCAGTGCGATGATCATTGAGTTAAAGCGCCGTGCAGAGCTCCACTTAGGAAAAACACTGACTCATACAGTGATTGGCCGACCGGTTAACTTCCAAGCTGTGGGCGGAGATGAGAGTAACCGTCAAGCATTAGAGATTTTGAGTACGGCGGCAAAGCGAGCTGGCTTTAAGGAGGTCGAATTTTTGTTCGAGCCGCTCGCTGCTGGTATTGATTTTGAATCTAATTTACAGCAGGACCAAAAAGTATTAGTTGTGGACATTGGAGGCGGGACCAGTGATTGCTCGTTTGTACAAATGGGTCCTAGTTTTAGAGGCGCACTCGACCGCAGTAATGACTTCCTCGCGCACACAGGTAAGCGAATTGGTGGAAATGATTTAGATATTGCCTTAGCGTTTCATCAACTGATGCCGATATGTGGCTTAGGCAGTGAATTTAAGTCAGGTCTGCCTTTACCTCATCAAATATTTTGGCAAGCATGCAAAATCAATGACATTCAAATGCAAAGCGACTTTTATAGTAGTGCTTTTGGGAGAGAGTTGGTAACAATGCAGCGAGATGTGAAAGAGGCCCAAAAACTGGCTCGCTTACAAGTTATACATAAAAATAAAATGACGCATCAATTTGTTAGACAGGCAGAGTTGGCAAAAATAGCGCTCAGCACACAAGTTGAACACTGCTCAGATCTGTCTTTTCTTGAAACACATTTATCTCAATCTCTCAACGTTACCCAGCTTGAAGAATCTGTACAATCGAGTTTATCGCAAATTACACATTTAGCTCAGCAAGCGATTATTGATGCTGGCGCGCAGCCTGACACCATTTATTTGACCGGCGGCAGCGCCCAGTCACCTCTCTTAAAACAAGCTTTACGTGAAGCCTTAGGAGAAATCCCTATGTTGAATGGTGATAACTTTGGTAGTGTCACCGCAGGCCTCACAAAGTGGGCTGAGCGTATATATCGTTAACTAAGTCGGTTTTGTAAGTAAGCTTTATAGTCGGGTTGTTGTCTTGGCAACTCGCTATCCATAAAAGTTGATGTCATTAGCATATCGGCGGTCGCTTCATTACACGCGACGGGTATATTCCAAACTGCGGCTAGGCGAAGCAAGGCCTTCACGTCTGGGTCATGTGGCTGAGATGAGAGCGGGTCCCAAAAGAAAATCAGCATATCTACACGCTGTTCAGCAATTTTTGCGCCGAGTTGCTGATCTCCTCCCATTGGACCACTGAGTAATTTTGTAATTTCTAAGCCAGTTTTAGCTTCTATCAAATTACCTGTTGTTCCTGTTGCAGATAAGCTGTGCCCGCTCAGTATATTTACATGATTGGCGCACCAATCAACCATTGCTTGTTTTTTACCATCGTGTGCGACTAACGCGATGTGTTTTTGAGCGGGAATCATTGATAGTTTATGTTCCATTAGCAAGTCCTTCTATAACAAGAGGTTTATCGCCAGAGCTATAAATATGGCACCCGATATTCGGTCTATCCATATCGGTGCTTGTGGGTGGGCCCGAAAATACCCTGCAATTTTATCTCCTCCATATACATAAGCACAATCGATTGGAAAAGCCAATATGGGGTAGAGGAGGCCAAATATAGCCAGTTGTAATGTGGTTGAGGCATCCAAAGAGGTATCAACAAATTGAGGAATAAACGCAATGAAAAATAGCGCAACTTTAGGATTGAGCACTTCGGTCATCATTGCTTGAAAGGTGACATTTTTATTCGGTTTAGTGGTATCTACCTGTTCATCTTGTTGGTCGTTTGACGACTGACTCGCCAGAGTATCTTTGAGTGTCATAATGCCTAAATAAGCGAGATAAGCGGCACCCAAGTATTGTACTGTGCTGTAAGCCGTCTCTGAAGCCTTCAAAATAGCGGAGAGGCCGATAACCGCGAATAAAGTATGTACTACTCCACCTAATGCGAAGCCAAGCGCGCTTTGCAAACCAGCACTTTTTCCATTGGTGAAGGTTTGCGCCATTAAAAATGCATTTGATGGGCCAGGGGCAACAGCAATAACAAGGCTTGCTACAGCGAAAGAAATTAAGTATTCGGGGTTCAGCATAGGGAGTTGTTCTTTTTTTAACTTCGGGGCTAGTTTAATGTGTTAAGAAAAGTTTGAAAATGTTTTATTGTAATTTATAAAAACTATGCGGGTTATTAAGCCCGCATAACAAGGTTGGGGGATCTTGAGTCTATCAATCTAAACAATGCTAAAAGAAGTCAAAAGTCTTCTAAACAACAGCCTGTAAGCTATTGAGGTACAGTATGCCTCTGCTATGTGACAATTTTACGACTTATTTTGGTTATTTATATTAAGCCGCGCTGTGCAATGTATGACGATACTTTGAAAACAAAAGTAATAAAAACGGCATTGCCATAATCAAGTGTAATGCCAGCTGCCAAGGAGCAATCAAACCCAGAGGTTGTGTTGCGACAGCGAGTAAGCCGGCGCCACTCATTTGCATTAACCCTATCAGTGCAGAGGCTGTACCCGCTTGCTTTGGAAATTCTGCAAGTGCGTTACCAGCAGCTGCACCCAGAGTAAAGGCAAACCCTATAGATGCGATATACATGGGGAGCATGTAAGTGATGACATCTGTCTGAGGCAAGGCAAAGGTAATAACACCCGCGCCGCAGAATAGTGTCAGTCCAAACTGCAGAGCTCTGCGACTGTTACGCTTAATGAATTGTGGTGCAATAAAGCTCGATACGATACTAATGGCGGCATTGATGGCAAACCACAGGGTAAAGTCAGACATCGGTTTGCTCAAATGAGACATGATCCAACCCGGCGCACCGACGACGAAAACTAACATCGCAGACATGCATACCATGGTGATGGAGGCATTAAACATAAACTTTGAGCTACTCAACATTGGCGTGAAACGGCGAAAATCTAATATGTGTCCTTGATAAATAGAGTCTTCGGGCTTGGTTTCTTTAAACATCACAAATATCACCATTAAGCCGATTACGGCAAAGACGCTTAAAAACAAGAAGTTACTTCGCCAGCCAAATTCGACTGTTAACCAAGCGCCCAAAATGGGCGCGAGCGCAGGGATAAAGCAAACAATACCATTGAGGTAAGTGATCATTTGACCACTGCCTTTATGGCCAAAACTATCTCTGACAATGGCAAACGCGCTAACGAATGTGGCACAAGCGCCTAGGCCCTGTAATACGCGAGCCATCATGACCCATTCCCACGTTTGTGCGAGTGTTGCCAAAATAGCACCCGCGATAAACAGAGCAATACCAAAGATTGCAATGGGTTTTCGGCCGTATTTATCTGCAAGCGGGCCAGCAATTAATTGCCCAAGGCCTACAGCCAGCATGTAAACACTGACAGTTTGCTGAATTTTAGCCTCACTAACGACCAAGGCATTTTGCATGTCGACAAAGGCAGGCAGGTATAAATCAATGCCTAGCGGGCAAAAAATGACAAGCAGGGCGAGAATAAAAATTAAAGATTTGCTGGTACGGTGTTGCATGGTGTCTCCTTTTCGACGCTATTGTATTGTGCAGATAGCAAAAAGACAGGACAAAACGCCGAAATTGGAAAATATTTTATTCGAATGATTAAAATTGTCAGGAGCAAAACGTACAGACTTAAAGTCAGTGACTTTCAAAGCGAGTAAGTCAAAAGTATTTACTGTCAATTTTTACGCTAGTTTTAACTGGTCTGATGTGTTAGTTTGGCTAAAAACAATCATCAGGATAGTGTATGGCTAGCTCACTATTAAAAACGTATAAAAAATTCAAGTGGCTCCCTTTTGGTAATTGGCTATTCAGTAAAGCAATATGCAAAAGAGCGCCTTACTTTGCGACTATCAAACCGAAAGTAACGCACCTAAGTAGCGGTCGGATCTGTGCCGAAATGCCTAATCGTCGAGCTGTTCACAACCACATAGGGACTGTGCACGCGATTGCGCAATGCAACCTTGCGGAATTATGTGCAGGTGTAGTGACTGACGCTACGGTGCCAAACCATACGCATAGGTGGATCCCTAAAGGAATGACGGTTCAATATTTGAAAAAAGCGGACTCGGATTTAAAAGCGCAGGCACAAATTCCCATGCCTCGTCAGTGGAGGGACAAAGAAGACCTCATCGTGCCAGTCGAGTTGTTCAACAGTGAAGGCGTAAAAGTATTTCACGCCGACATCACGATGTATATTACGGAAAAAAGCTAAGCTTGCTCTTGCTGTTCGATAGGGGTGACATTTGATAGGTCAGTGTTGTGCTTTAACTGGCCTTCAATATGCGCGCCAGCTTCGATACTGAGCGTATCATGGACGATGTCGCCATGGACTCTAGCTGAAGGCTCTAAACGTACCTGTTGGGCTGTTATACAACCATTCACAGTCCCTTTGACTTCAACTTGAGTGGCAGTAATATTGCCCTCGATAATACCGTGCTCACCAATCACTAAGTGCTCAACTTCTAAGTTGCCAGTGATCGTGCCATCGACTTGGATTTCACCGTCACATTTGATATCACCAATAACTTGGGTGTTGGGGGAGATCATTGCTACGTATAACGCAGTGGATTTATTGTTTTTAAGTTTATTGAACACGTTCCAGTACTCTTGCAAGTTTAACAGGGTTAATATGCTTTTTATCCTGTAATACCTCATAGTGCAAGTGTGTACTAGTACTTCTTCCTGTGCTGCCCATCAAAGCGATAACATCAGACTGTTTAATAAGCTGACCTTTTTTAACTTTGATCGTGTGTAAATGGCCATAGCGTGTAGTGACACCGTTAGCGTGTTGAATTTCTATAAACTTACCATAGCCGCCATTCTTTCCAGCTCTGGTGACCTTGCCATCCGCAGGGGCTATTATCTGAGTTTTATGCCAGCCAGCCAAATCAACCCCTTTGTGATAAGCACGCCTACCCGTGATTGGGTCTTTTCTGTAACCAAATGCACTAGAGATATAATATTTGTCTTCTTTTACTGGCATACTTTTTGGGAGTGTTTGAACTAAATTCTCTAGCTGGTTAAGCTTCACTGAGCTATCAATTGCCTTTAAATAGGCTTGTGGTAATAAGTTGCTTTGCACTTGATGATACGGACCACCTTGTGCTTGCGTTGACGTCTGAGCTTGAATCCCAGCCTCTTGCATACTGGCAATTAAGACTTGATTACGTCTAGCAATCAGTCCGTGTAGTTGATTAAGCAATTTGGTTTGAGCGTCATCAAGCTCTACAGCGTGATGATGAAAGTCACTTTCATGGGTATGCTCTGCTTCGATAGGGCGCTCGTTATCGGTTTGCTCTGCTTGAACTTCAGGTTCAGCAATCGCTTCTTCAGTGATTGTACTTGGCAATGAAGCCATCAGTTCATTCAAAACAGCGTGTTGAGCATCTAGCTGCGCTATACGAGTATTTTGTTGCGCGAGCTTGGCTTCTAATGCGGCTTTTTGTGATTGCCAATCTTGCTCTCGTAAGGCAACTGAATTATTTAATTGTGATATGCCTTGTTTTTGTTTGAAATATTGAGCTGTTGCAAAGCCAAGCCAAATTAAAGTTGCAAAAACACTTATTGTCAAAGTGATTTGTAGCCAAGTTGGCACAGTCAACAGTGACACTCTGCCGTTTTGACGCAACATAAGTTGTTTAGGTTGAAATAGCTGAACTATTAGGCTTTTGATAACGCTTAACATAACACTCAAAAATTTAGATAACGCTTAACTCTAACAATTTTTATACAAAAAGCCAGTATAAAAATACAAAAAAAAGGCGTGTTTATGCACGCCTTTGATTTAAATAGAATTATACTATTCAATTATTTTGCAGGAAGTACCGTGCCTTCCACAGAGCCGAAGCCAATACGGTTGAAGCCGTCTGCTTCACACCAGCCGCGCATGATAACCTTGTCACCATCTTCAAGGAACTTACGCTCTTCGCCGTTGCTTAACGTGATTGACTCTTTACCACCGCGAGATAGCTCAAGTAATGAACCTGCTTCTTCATGCTCAGGACCTGATTGCGTGCCAGAACCTAACATGTCACCTGGTAAGAAGTTACAGCCATTCACCGTGTGGTGAGTGACCATTTGTGCAACTGTCCAGTAGCTGTGCTTAAAGCTAGACTCAGATACCTTGCTCGGTGCTGCGTTCTCGCTGCGCATCTTATCAGTTTCGATAAGTACATCCATTTGAATGTCAAATGCACCTGCTTCACGGTTTTGCGTAGACTCAAGGTAGCTCATAGGTTGAGGGTCGTTCTCATCGCGATGCCATGCAGTGCGGTAAGGTGCAAGCGCTTCTGTTGTAACAATCCAAGGGGATACAGTTGAAGCAAAGTTTTTAGCAAGGAATGGACCTAGCGGCTGGTATTCCCAAGCTTGCAAATCACGTGCTGACCAGTCATTGAATAGACAGAAACCAAATACGTGATCTTCTGCATCTTCAATACCAATTGCATCGCCAAGCTCGTTCCCTTTACCTAGATAAATACCCAGCTCTAACTCATAGTCAAGGCGCTTACATGGACCAAATGACGGCGCTTCTGCGTCAGGCGCTTTAGTTTGACCTTTTGGACGAGGGAAAGTTTGACCAGAAACATCGATAGATGATGCACGACCGTGGTAACCGATTGGCACCCACTTATAGTTAGGAAGAAGCGGGTTATCTGGACGGAACAAACTACCTACTGCAGTCGCGTGATAGATTGAAGTATAGAAATCAGTGTAGTCACCGATGTGACATGGTAATGCATATTCAACATCATTTTGTGCTACAAGTGCACTTTCCAGCGTACTTTGGTGCTCAGAGCCTTCACGCAGTGCACGAGAAAGTGCAAGGCGCAGACCTGACCAATGTGCTTTACCAAGGCCCATAAATTCATTAAGCGCTTGTGCGTTTGCAGCTTCAGCCGCTTCTTGCGCAACACCGTCAAAGATATTTGCAGCAGCAACCGCACCAAGATCTAATACTTGGTCGCCAATTGCCACACCGCCGCGGAACTCTTCGCTGCTTCCTTTACGACGAAATGACGCAAAAGGTAAGTTTTGAATAGGGAAATCAGTACCTGCTTGGTTTGCGCTTACTACCCAGCTTTTTAAATTTATATCGTGTGTTTCATTGATAAAAGACATGGTCTTTCCTTTTTTATACAAACTGCATATGACTATGCATTTTAATTTGTGCTTTCGCCAGAATATGGCCAAGTTTAAATAGCAAAAGCAGCTTAGGAAAGCTGCTTTTTATTTTGTCTTAACTGGTAAGTGATTAAATCACACCACGACGCTCTTGGTCACGTTCGATTGACTCAAATAGAGCCTGGAAGTTACCTTCACCGAAACCACCGTCATCTACACGTTGGATCATCTCAATGAAGATAGGACCGAATAGGTTCTTAGTGAAGATCTGTAGTAAGTAACAGTTTTCGCTTTGGCTATCTACTAAGATCTGGTGCTCTTTGATCTTTTGCTTATCTTCAGCAACCCAAGGAACACGGTCGAAAATTGTATCGTAGTAGTGATCAACAATATCTAACGTCGCGATGTTTGTTTTGTCTAGTTTGTCTAGAGAACCAACAAGGTCGTTTGTTAAGAACGCAAGGTGCTGTACACCCGGACCATTGTACTCATCTAGGTACTCATCGATCTGGTTGTTGTTGTCGTCTTTACCTTCGTTAATAGGAATTGAGAAAGTTCCACAAGGCGACTTAAGCGCGTATGAAAGTAGTGCAGTTTTTTGACCTTTGATGTCAAAGTAACGCACTTCTTCAAAGCCAAATACGCCTTTATAGAAGTTAGCCCATGTTTCCATTGTACCTTTGTAAACATTGTTTGTTAGGTGGTCAATGCGAAGGAAACCTTTATCTTCAACAATATTTTGCTCAGCTAAATCTTCAAAGTCATTTTCGAAGATAGAGCCTTTATCACCGAATACATCGATGAAATAGATTAAGCTGTCACCAATACCGTAAATTGCAGGGTATGGTAGGTCTTTGTTTGCAGAATCTGTTGCAGGTTTTGCACCACGCTCTACAGCGACTTCAAATGCTTTTGCTGCATCTTCTACACGCCAACCCATTGAGCAAATCGCTGGGCCGTGTGACTTAGCAAACTCAGCTGAGAAACCTTCACGCTCGTTGTTTAGTAAGAAATGGATCTCGTTCTGGTTGTAATGAACGATGTCTTTACCTTTAAACTTTTTAAGTTTAGAGAAACCAAAATCAGCAAAGATTTTGTCCATGTAATCTGCGTCTGGTGTTGCGTATTCAGTAAATTCGATACCTACAAGGCCAAGAGGATTATTTACTTCACTCATTGTCATTCTCCTGCATTAAGCACTGGATTGCTTGTTGTAATTTATGCAGTGGATGATTAATCAATTTTCTCTAAAGTGGAAGGTTTGAGGGCCAATTGGCTGAACGACATTTTGTAAATTTGGCTGCACATTTACAGGTGTTTAGACACAAAATGAAAACAGACAATTTTTTTTGATTGAAAGTCTGTAATTAAACTGAAAAATAGTACAAAAAAATAGTGGGTTATTTCCTCAAAAAATCTATAAGTTATAGAAATATATGAAAATTATTTAGCGCGGATAAATTTACAGATAAATACTAATTTGCTGATAATCCGAGTCCCGGTGTGTTGATAATATCGGTGGTTGTAAAGTACTTTGTACATTTGCTTCGTGTGGATATAAAAAAACCGCGCTATATGGCGCGGCTTTTTATAAATTTTATTTGCGGTTTATTGTCTTTCACCGCTCACTTCAAGCTCTTTTTCAAGGTAGTGCTCTTGTGTATGAGGCTCGTTATCGCCTTCAGCGCCATGCATCCAGTCAACAAGTTTGTTGCTTAGTAAGTACATTGCAAGTGCCGATAGTAACGCGGTTGCACCTAAGCCAATGAAGATGCCCATTGCATTGTTCATTGCCTCTTGACCTTCGCCTAGGAAAGAACCTACAAAGCCAGCGATCTTGTTAGCCACGGCTGTACACAGGAACCAAATTCCCATAAGTAAAGAAGCCAGACGTAGCGGAGCTAACTTACTTACCATAGAAAGGCCGATTGGAGATAAGCATAGTTCACCAAGCGTGTGGAAAAGGTAAAATAGTACTAACCACATCATGCTAATTTGTAATGTTTGGCCTGGCTCTGCGCTCTCTGTCATAAGCGCTAACATCATTGTAAGGAAGCCAAGTGCTAAAAATACGAGGCCGATGGCGAATTTAACTGGCGAATTAGGCTCTTTTTTATCTAGCTTAAGCCAAATCATCGCGACGATTGGCGCAAAGATGATGATGAAAATGGAGTTCAAAGATTGGAACCAAGAAGCAGGGATTTCAAAGCCCATTAACATACGATTAGTATAGTCATTGGCAAACAGGTTCATTAAGCCACCCGCTTGCTCGAAGCCCATCCAGAAGATAATACTGAATACAGACATAGTGAAAATGACGCGGATTCGATCTTTTTCTACTTTGGTCAATGGCTCTTTAGTGCCTGAGGCAGATTGCTGTTGTGAAAGCTTAGCTGATGGTACAACACCGATGTCGCCTAAGTATTTTTGACTTAGCAGCATCTGCATCACAACTGAAATCACCATACCGATACCAGCGGCAACAAAACCAGCCTGCCAGCTAATAACTGCAGCGACATAGCCTGCCACTAGTGGACCTAGGGCACCACCCATGTTGATACCCATGTAGAAGATAGTGAATGCACCGTCACGGCGCTTATCACCTTCTTCATATAGATCACCAACCATAGTAGAAATATTTGGTTTGAATAAGCCGTTACCAATACAAAGTAGTGTTAAGCCAATATAAAAAACGTTTTCTTCTTGACCCGCAACAATGCTATGAGGAATACCCATAATAAAGTGACCAGCGGCCATCAAGATACCACCGATGATGATGGCTTTGCGTTGTCCTAGTACGTTATCTGCTAGCCAACCACCGAACAAAGGGGTTAGGTATACGGCCATTGTAAATGTACCATATAGGCTTAACGCGTCTGCATTAGTCCAACCAAAACCGCCATTTTGTACTTGCGCTACTAGATAAAGTACTAAGATTGCACGCATGCCGTAGTAGCCAAATCGCTCCCACATTTCCGTGCCGAAAAGCAAGAATAGGCCCTTAGGGTGACCTAGGATCTCGCCTCGATTAGGTAATGAATTCATGTTTTCTTCCTAAACTTAATCATAATGTGTTTTGTGGCCTTAATATTATTGGTGAGTTAATACAGCTTTATGAAGCCAAATTAGCGCACACTTTGAACGGGTGGCCAGTTCCCAAATTGCTTACATGCAAAGTAAATATTGACTAACTATGCATGAAAAGCGAGTCAGTATACCCAGCGGACAGACTTTGGGGAAGCCTTACCAGCTAGGATTAGACGTATTTAGATATAAAAAAGCCAGCTCAACGCTGGCTTTTTTGTTTCAACAAGTTGTAATTAACGACAGTAATTGTCGACAAAGGTTAAATCGTTAATATGCTCTGGGCCGTCCATGATATAGGTCGCAACCCCAGTATTTGGATTCAATGTATAAATTTTAGCATTTTGACCGCTTTGGCGACCTGATACATAAAGTGTACCGTCATCTGATATTGCCAATCCTGACGCCCAATTGACACCATGCTTACCGATTTCAGTCAAAGTCATATCGGCAGTGTCTAGTGTGTAAAGTGCTTTGCCTGTTAATACATAAAGTACATTGTTATCGGCTGAGTATGCGATGTCGCCGTGACTAAAGTCATCGCCTGCGTACTTCAACTTACCTAGTACTGTTTTTGCACCAGTTGCTAAGTCATAGTCGTACATGTAGGTTTTACTCGTGGCGCGCAGAGATAAGCCATCATCGCTAATTGCAGAGCGGTAAATGGGCCAAGACGTTGCATTTGTGACAGCTGTTTCTACATTACCGTCTAAATCTAAAGACCACAGGGTAGATGCTTTAGTCGCTTTGTCATTTTGTTCCATGAAATACAGTACACCGTCTTTCGATGCGATGTTAGAGGCGGTGTGAGAAACACCAGCTACTTTGCTGTAAGTGCCATTTTCTACATCGAAGTTGAAGATATACCCATTTCCTGCATCGCCAAAATTATTGATACCGAATAGACCCGTTACACAATCTGCGGTTACAGACACATTGTCTATTAATGCGCCATAAGAGTCAGATGTGCCGCTGCCGCTAAAAGTCAGCGTGCTTTGTGACGAGTTAGCAGTCACGGTAACAGTAACATGCTGCCAACCACGTGAAGTACCGTTTAAGTTAGCGACAACTTGACCATCCCAGCTCACCGTTGCTTGGTTTGTTTGTGCATTGTTTGCGACACGAGGAGAGTAATAAAAGCTGATGACATAGCGTTTTCCAGCTTCAGTCGCAAAGGTTTGATAAGCGTTGTAGTTGCTGGTTGAGTCTAGCTCTAAGTATTGGCTACCGTCTTGCGGTTGAATAAGTCCTAAGCGGTCAGTTTGAATTTCAAAACGAGCGCCGCTTCTTTGCCAGCCTGGTAGTTCGTTAAAAAGTTTCCAAGTCCCTGTGATATTACCCGATTGTTCAAATGATCCATTGCTAATTAGATTATCGTCAGCTAATGCAGATTGGCTCGCGGTTAATGCGGTGATTAATAAAACAGATGACTTCAATAACTTCATACGCTACTCCCAACTATTACTCAACATCCGTTGTTAGTAAATTGTTAATTTATTTGATTGCTTCTAATCTTATTTTCCTAGTTATCGGACCTCAGGTCAATTAAAATACAAAAAATGACTGGAATTTATTATTCCTAAAAATGAATTCAAGACTAAATTAGTTAAAAAGTACTACTTTTTGACTGAGGTGAGCTTTTTTCGTTTCTGTTGTAGGGCCAACCAGCCAGGCTTTTGACTGCGATTGAGCGCTGCGAGCACAGCAATTGCTTTTTCCATGGTAATTCGTTGCATGGCGATATCTTTATAAACCTGTTGTGCGGTTTTTTTACGCTTAACTGCTGCACCGGCATCTAGGAAAGACTCAACAACTTGTAATAAAAACCGTGTTACTCGGTTTTGTTTAACATCATCAGTCTCACCCTGCTGATCACCTTCATCACTTTGTAAGCGTTCTTTAAGGTGCGATATTTCCGCCTGGCTAAATTCATTTTGTGCATGAGGCAGTTTGCTCAGTTGTGCTAAAAAAGCATTAAAATAGTCGTGTTCAATCACGCCGATGCCAGATATTTGTGAGAGTTTTAGCAATCCAGCCCTAAATTGTGCCTGACTAATGATAGGGCTAAGAAGATGGTCGCACGTCTGATGTAAATGATGCCATTTTTGCCATGCGTAAACATAATTTAGACCAGCCCCTTTTATATTTTGCATGCCCACAATGAGCTGATGTTGGCCGTCAATGCCCAGCTTAGCTAGCTTTAAGGTGAGTTCGTTAGCACTAATGTAAGGGTTTTCAATTAGTTGAGTGCGACTGTTTAAAAGTTTCGTCAAACTATCGGTGAGTGTTTTGGCATTCGATTTTAAATCTTCAATCGCGACTAATTGGTGCGCCAAATGCCAGTCTGCAGCCAGCTGTTTTAGCAATGCAAGTTGCCGCTCGCAGCTGACTTGCTGTTCAAGTAAAGCGCCGATTTTTTGAGTGTCATGGAGGTCTTGAGGGTCTATTTCTACATCGGGTAATAGGGCTGTGAATTTATCGCAAAGCATCTGATCAGAAAGTAAGCATTTAAACTGCTCTAACAGTTTTACCAGATCTTCTCTATCGTTGTTGGCGACGATTCGCGTAATTCGCGCCTGAAGCGCTTGATTAAAGTAGGCCAAAAAGCCATCAACATTAGTACCTATAACCACGATATGATCAAAGATGAGATCTTCAACCAAAATGTGTGCAAAGACTTTTGTGCGCGCAATGCGATCGTTTCGGTTGTTAATCAGCGCAATGGTTTGTACTTTTGGCTTTTGGCTCGTACCAAACAAGTTTAAACGGCGCCAGTTTTCAATTGTTGCGAGCCGCTCATTGGCTGACATACTATTGACAAATGACTGTGTCAGATTACCGATTGGCGCTTGCTCAAAGTGTTGTAAAACCCCAATATCAGGCACGATGCGTTCGGCCGTTTCTTTGTATACATAGTCCTTATTAATGCCTATATACTGTGCCATTTTACATACCAGAGCAATATTATCTGGATGCTCTTCATAAGGGTATAACGCGCGAATGTCATCGGTAATTTGGAAGCCATCTCCCCAGTGAACCTGAATGAGCGTCGAGTCTTTTTGCTCAGCGGATTTATTTAGGACAGGGTACATTGTCTGCTCAGCCGTAAAAACCTGAGTATCAGTCCCAATAAATGCTGACATCTCTCGGGCGACATCTAACCCAGTAGGCCCTAAAATATCTTCGTGATCTGGGTATGCATTGGTGATGGTCGCAAAATTGTCATTCATCCAGCGACGTAATATTCTTACATACCTTGGTGTGAGCCCCATGCATTCCCAGAGAAATACATCTGCCCGCACTGACTTTGCAAAAGATAAAACATCGCTTTGTTCCCAAATACTGGCTTTATCAAAGGGCCTAAATAAAGGTAGCTCGTGCTGCTCCCCGTCACTGCTGGCATAAATCATCATTGCTTCACATCCTGTGGTTTTGGTAATGACTTTTAATGCAATGCTACTGAACAAGGCGGACTTTAATCGTTCAGTTCCTGATTTACCGCGCGTGCCCCAACCGCCAATAGAGATAGGTATGTGTTTACGGTTTTTACGAATTTGCTGACTGACTTTTATATGTCTTGACCAAAAGTATGCCATGAAGGCACAGACAAAAAATACTAACTGACTAATACTGTTTTGATAGATCGAGTACAAATACTCCTTAAATCCTAGCCCAATATTGATAAGCGCTGTGCTGACAGATGCCTTGGAGAACAGTTTTTGGATGCCTGACTCGACAGGGAAATGTGCATTGAGTGTCGAGCCGTAGGGGCTAAATTTAACTGTAAAGCCCAGAGATCTGATGGCTTCAAGGTAATTTTGTTGTTCGATTTCTCCCCCTTTACGCATTTGGTCAAGCCCTGAAAAGCGCAGCGAGATATGCCAATACGCGCTAATACGTTTTAGCAAAGATGGCGGACGCACAATCGTTAAAATACCATCTGGCGTGTAGCTTTTGGCTTCTGGAGTAATATTGTCTTGGCTTAGAATCGAGAGCAAGTAGTCAGGTAGAGGCAAATAGGGCCGAGAAGAATGCTCTTTGAGGTTATAAAGCGCTTCACCGGGGACATTTGTTTCACTTATCTCGGCAGTAGAACAACTTGCTACGTACAGTTGTGCTGAAGGCTTTTTCGCTTGCGTATGACTAAAGCTTTGTCTTTTATCCGTACTTGGCGTAAAAAACTCATGCCAGATACGCCAAAAACGGCGACCCTTCGAGGTGCCAAGCGTAATTTGCCATTTATCTTCTTTTTGATGGCCATTAAAATCTTCTTCAGACTGTGCAATGAAACTCAGTGCTCTGCCTATATCATCGATGTTTTGATTGGCGTCTAACACGGCACACTGATCGAGGCCAATTTGGTCTTCGATACTGACGACCAAAGACTGTAAGTAAAAGCTATTGAGTTGCTCTCGGGTACGGGTAATGAAGCGTCTCACCGCGATATTGGGTTCGACTTCTAACTGCGTGTTGAGTATCTGGATAAATTCTTCAAAGACGAGGTCAGGCTCGTCGGTCTCCAACTGCATGTTAAGCATAAGTCGAGCACTTTGCTCAAGCGCAATGCGTTTTATTTCAAAGCTCTCTTCACCTTGAATGCAGTGTCGCCAATGACGCATTGCAAAGTTATCTTTGCCAAACCTTGCTGCGGTCAACTGTTTGACTAACGTAAAACGAATTGCGTTTGCTGTCTCTGATTTGAACCTATCTTCTAGCAACTGTAACGCAAATTGATCGTCGTAATAAGGGGTATATTCGATGGTTGCTTGACGCACCCTCGGATAAGGGTGGTTGCTCAATTGTACTAGCAATTTTACGTCTGAGTCAGTCAAGTCTCTTTGTTGTACAAGTACACGCGGCAGCGCAACAAGGATGAAAAGTTGATCATTGCTCTTTGGCTTATCTGCAAAATCGTTGACCGACTCTGCAACCTTTGCCCACATGAAGCTGCGGATAAAAGTGGGCCTTTGGTGGATAAGGATTTCTAAAATGTCTGTTACCGCAAGGTACGGTGTGTTGTCCGCTTCCAGTAACTCGATGAGCTGTGCGACCAAGTCCGCATCCAACTCTGGGTCTGCACTGAATTCATGGATTAAGGATACCTGATTGACCAAAGCGCGTATCATACCGTGGCGTATGTGAACGCTATTACTATTTGCCAATAGATGTAAAAAGAAAGGTTGTAGGTCTAGTTTTTGCCATGCGGCGCTGAGGTCATCTTTACTCAACCGTAAGTATCGATTCGTTAATGCGCCAAGTTTTGAAATTAAAAACTTTAAGTTTTGTTCTAACTCTGCGACTTTACTTTGATAACGCGAAATGACGGCACCTTCGTCAAACCATCTTGAAAACGCGATTTTGTCTTGTTGTAGTTGTAGTCTTGACGCGCCCAGTTGTTCGGCATACTTGAGAATATGCAATTCTTTTTCGGCTTTCAGTTCTGCTTTATTCAACCGCTCTATAAAATTTTTATAGTCAGCATCAATGGCTTGTAACCGCCCGTAATGGCTTTCGATTTTATGACGTAAAAAAGCGATGGTTTGTAACAGCTGCCAATAGGAAGTCTGTTCGTGATCCGGCTTATTCTTGATCAACTCCCATTCACTGAGCTCGTCAACAAGTTGCTGATATTTATGCTGGTAGAGATTGAGCCAAAATTTTTCAGTGTCTGCAAACAGTAAATCTTGGAGTTGATCCCTGAGGGTCTTATCTGCCATTTATATCTTGCTCCAAGAAATGCGTTAACTGTAGTGACTCAAAGATAATTTCATCATGTGCAAAAGGAGCAAAGCCTGTGTTTTGTAAGTTGCCAAGTGTTACTTCAAAACGCACGTTATGATTGTTCCTAAACCAATCTTGTGTCCAGTTTAGGCTGATCCAACCAGCGGTATGTTCACTAAAATCAAATAAGGTTTGCCAACCAATAGAAGTGAGGTATTGCCAGGTCGCATTGGGACGGTGGTCATCAGCGAAAACGTAGCTACTACTGAGCCCAACATTAAAAATATGTCCTTTGTAATATTGTTGCCAACTCCCACTAAATGTCACTGTATCTAGGCTTGTCCAGTCCTCATTAGACACAGCAGAGACTTGTCCATTGAATTGGCTATCTACCCAAGGTTGATAACGAATTCTATAACCTGCTTGCCAACCATGCATGTGTTGGGCGCGATAAAAGTTATACATATCTTGGCTGATGAGTGGGTCGTCAAGATATTCCTGTTTATCAATACTGGTGTAATAGTAGTAAGGCTGCCACCACCATTGGTGCCTGACTGAGGTGTCATTCCGCCAAATCTGACCAAGAGTGACATCGATATGGCTTGTGAGGTGCGTTTCGTTACTGGCGGTTGTCTCTTGCCAGCGGTTATATAGCCCCACTTCAGTATACCAAGGGGTATCATCATCTAACCAGTTGTACACTCCGTTGAGTGCCAATGATTCATAGCGCAAGTTGTTAATGCGATATGCGCCTTCAAGCATGTACCAGTTCTGTTTGAAGCGGTTTCGCAGTCTCATGCCAATATCTAGCCTATGGGCTGTTTCAATGGGCTCGCTGGTTTGGAAAATACCATCTCGATCGTAGCTGACAAAGCCTTCCACATGGGTTTGATTACCATTAGCGCTGATTAAAGGTGTATTAAGGTGCCTCGCCAGTCTGTCAAAGTGCAGCTTTGGTCGTTTGAGCGGAATAGGTGTGACAGGAGGTGCAACAGCGATTTTTTGACGATTTAAATTTAGTTGCCATGAAAATACTCGTGCCAATTTTGAATAACTATTTGGGATGGTGATGATACCTGCAGGGTAAAAATCAATGGCTTCCCTACGCAGATTATCTTTGATGTATTCAATTTTTACGAGCGCATCTTTTGCCAGTGCAGCAGATACTGGTTGAGTATTACTCGCATAATAAAATAATTGTCGTTGGTCTAACTCAATATTTTGCCAGCCTTTTTGGTTTAGAACTTGTACCTCGACTTGTAAAACTTGCGATAAATAGGGGTTTAGCCAACGAACTTTAACGGTACCGTTGCCCAGTTCCGATTGTTTTAAACCGAAGGTACTCATATTATTCGTAATTGGCCAAACGGCTTTGCCATTGCCCGTCTCAATTGAGACTAAAGCGGCTGCGTTAGATATGAGCTCCGCATCAGAAAAGTGAAAGAACAAACGCGTTTGCAGCGATTGCAATGCGCTGAAATCGAGGGACAGTGTATGATATGGGCGGATGGTGAGGCCTTTGGCGTTATATACTTGAGAAGTATGTCGGCTAATTTGTTCCGCGATACTGCGAGATTCAAGTGCTGACAAATCAATTAACTGCGTGCCTGCATAATTCAGGTATTGCTCAACTGGCACCCAATGACCAAAGCTTTGCACGCGATCATGGAGCTTAGTCAGTTGTGAGGGGACTTCCAGTGTACTTAATTTGGAGAATAATGCAGTAAACTCGTAATCTTCTAAGGTATTATTTTCAAGTCTGTACAGTGCATTATTTAAAAGCGTGGTTAACGAGTCTAAATTAGTGCCGGGCTGCTGATGTAAGAGGTCCATAAACGGCGTGCCCAGTTCAAACTTGCTCAATTGTTGTGTTGAGTAAGGGTCAAAATGGGCGGCATCAAATATTTGTAATTGCAGATACACTGATGCGCTGCTGCTGAGTGTGAGCGTGTCGCCCGCTTTCAATGTAATCATACTGCTAGAGGCTATCGAGAGTGTACTTTCATCGCCTGGCGTTTTCACCGAAGTGGTTGAGAGTACATCGCTAAATAGCGGCATAAAATAGTTATTGTTTTCTTTGTCTACATGCAACCATTTGATGGCATTTTCTGCATAGCTCTGGCCTTCAACACGGGCATTTATTTTTACATTGAGTGGGGAATGCGCGGTCAATGTCAGTGGAGATTTGCCAATTTTAAACGCTTTGTAAGTCGCCGTATCACCAACTAGCTGCACTTGTTCAAAGTAATTTAGGTCATAGTTTGGTTGATCTTCTTGGGAAAGCTCTGTGTAGCTTGCATAGCCTAACCCTTGATAGAGTCGATGACTGTATTGAGAAAACAATTTGGTATCGTGATCGAGCCATAATGTTTCTAGAAACTTCCCTTGTGCAAACAGTGTGCTTCTGACCAATTCAGGGCATCCTTTTAAGGATGCTTTTAGGGCGCATAACCCTTGAATATTAAATACTTGATTACTTTGCTGGTATCGCTTTAGTAGTTCATTTGCAGCAAAGTCACTGAGCAACCGATCAGGCTGCTGCAATAAAGCAGCTAAATAACGTAGCACAGCGTTTTCTTGATTGAGTCTAGACAGTATTTCGAGTCGCAATTGCCAAGCGCGTAAGCGAATTTCAGGGAAGGAGCTGTTTACAAGCGCTCTTAATTTGGGCAAAGCTTCGGTGGGGGAGCGCTTGGCAAGGTACTCAATTTCACCTAGTTGATATCGCCAATGGGATAGTGCTACTGAACTTTGTTGTGTAGGGTCAGCAGGCAACTCAGAACCAGTAGGTGAGGGTATCTTGAACAAAGAAAGACTGTTGAGATAACTGTCAGACTTCGTTTGTTGTATTTGTGCCAGCAATTTATTTGTGACCACACTTTTTTCGCTTAAGTTTTTGGGCTGAGCGTACAGTAGTTCACTATTTGGAAGCGGCAGTAATGTTCTAATTTGTACTGCAATATCGATGTTGGCCTTACTGGCTGAAAATACTGAAATTTGCTTGGCATCCATATCTACATCGATTTGTAGCGGTACAAAGCCTTGTCTGGCATCTATCGCTATTTGGGAGCGCTTGCCATCTACATCAACAACCAGTGTCGTGTTTTTATTACTTCTAATATAAAGCAAAGCCCATGGTGTAACTCTTTGCTCTTGAGTTAGATCGAAGTGCAGCGACTTTTTTAGGCGAGTAAACAAGAGCGTATTATTGGTGTGGCTTTGGAAA
The DNA here is from genome assembly GCF_001696455.1 of Pseudoalteromonas luteoviolacea. Taxonomy (GTDB): domain Bacteria; phylum Pseudomonadota; class Gammaproteobacteria; order Enterobacterales; family Alteromonadaceae; genus Pseudoalteromonas; species Pseudoalteromonas luteoviolacea_C. The sequence goes on along the minus strand of NZ_MAUJ01000005.1, from coordinate 46,526 downwards.
ACTTGCTGTTTGGCTTCTCGCAGTGGCTGGTAAATGGGCACAATTCGCCTATGGATAGCGATAGATTGATTTGATGGACTGATAGGTGAGAGGTAGCTACCAGTCGAAACTGTGCTCAGCAGATCTTGGTATCGTCTAAGTGCTAAGGGCGTTGCTTGCTCTGGTCGAAATTGCACTAAGCTAGAAATATCATGGTTGAGGTAAATATCCGTAAGGCGCTCATCCAAGTTATTGACCCAGTGTGGGTTAAATAGATTTTCTTGCTGTTTTATCGCTGCATCCACATCAAAAATGCCACGGTGCATTTGCTCTAACTTTACCCATGTTTTGGTGTGACTTTGTAACGTCAAATAGCTATTGGCTGGTATTGTAAAATAATCGACATTAGCGACCCCCAATTTATGTCTAGTATATTCTTGTGCTTGTGCACCGGACACATTGATGATACTGACGGGGTTATCATTGACTAACGCAAATACTTTTCCGCCTTCACTTAGGTCGTAGAGATCTCTGTGGACAGTAAGCTTTAGCTTTTTCGCATGTTTAAAGAAAACTTTTACGCTTTGAGCGTTACTAAGTGGATATAAAACATTATGCTCTTGTGCCAGCGCGACCGTTTTACCGGGTAGCGGTAAGCGTACAGCCCGGCGAAAGGGATCCCTATGGTTGTGTTGATGGCCTCGCCACACGTTGATTTGAATTGGGTTGATTGTCGTATTACTCAGTTTTATCGCGCGAGCGCGTTCAGATGCCGGTAGTTGACAGCTATTTTTACGACATAACCACAGGTCTTTATTTATGTGTGAGAGGGCATAGAACGTTTGTCCTTGCCAGAACTCGACCTTTTCTAGCGTACTAGGCTCAACAGATAACCACTGGCCTGCAGGTAAAAATAAGAACTTAGATTGCTTTTTTTTGATCTTTACATCCGCTGCACTACGTGACAATTGTCGAGTTTGTGCATCATACCAACTGACGTCGGCTTGCAAGTACGCTTCTTGTGCCAATGCGGGCTTAGTTGCCGCACTAAATAAAAACACTAGGCAGAGTAAGAGAGGCATAAATTGAATTGCTCCATACTTACAGGGTGTGATTTTAGTCTTTTTCTCATTGGCTTACTGATTTCAATATGAATAAATCTGTGCGGGGCTAAACCCACTTTATGTAGTACGTTCTTGGTACCACCCAGTTCAAATACATCTTTCTGATATATATAGGTATGCTCACTGAGGGCAAGTAAACATCCTTGGATTTTCATCAGTTTAGCATTATAACTGCGCCCCTGACTCAAGATAAAGTCGGCTTTTTTCCCCTGTGTTGTTTTCCGCTTTTTTTGGTTAAACCCATGAAGCTGAAAAATCAGTCCGTTTGGATATCTATGATGAAACGCTTTTACCGCCGCGACATGTAGCCCTTGCGCTCGCTTAGAGTAGTCCATAGGGCTGGAGTCTGAGCTTTCGCTATGACGATGATGTGTGTTGTGAACCATGACATTGCAACTTGTATCAAAAAGTGAGCGTCCTATCGTTAATGTATACTTATCATGGTATTGATGTGGAATCGACACGAAGCAGGGTCGATTAGAAGCTCGGTATAACAACACCCCACCGCCATATTGATTAGAGGTATTTATCAGAGAGTGCACAGTATTACGACTCCCCCCCGTTTTTTGGTATTTCCAAGGCCCAATGCTGGCAGGTTGTACAAACCATGTATCGATATCCTGCCACAGGATCTGTGGCTTTGCCGCTACTGAGGATAAACAACAGAGCGAAAGTACTATGGCAATAAAGCTATGTATTTTCATTTTGCCACCATATTGGGGTTAAAGGTTGTGCATTGTGTTCTTCTAAAATGGTAATCCACATATCATGTTCAGCTGTAATGGCGAATTTTTCAAGTGATTGAATGTCTGAACCTATTTTTATTGTGACAGGGGGATAACTGATAACATCTGTTGATTGAGGATGAAGCATATAGGCTTCGCTATTGGCTGGCATCAATGCGTATCTTTTAGCCGCTATTGTATACTCTTCACTGAGACCTTTATGATACTGGCCTATGAGCTTGGTGTTGATAACTAACGCAGTCTGACTGTGCGAAGTGACCGGGTATAAGAAGGGCTTAATGACAATCGACACGGGTTTTGCTCTATTGGCGTATTGTAAAGACAAGGTTTCGCCCTGAGCAATTTTAAACAAACGGGTTTTTATATAATCGCGTTCTTCTCCCGAGTTGGTATATATCGAACGGGTATTCCCGCGCTTGTATGACACATTGGAGAGCGAGCTGGCATTTAAATCAGCCTCAGAGAACTTGGGCACTTGGTCATTAATGGCAATGAGCTTGGGGGTTTTGAGTTCGCTATTTTTAACGACCGACAACGATTGCGGATCAGATACCTTCCGATAATGGGCGGCAGAGGGCTCTGTTGGTGGCTCAAAGTAATTGCTTGGGCTGTGAAGCAGGGCGGTATTGGAAATTGGGTGTTTGTCAAAGAGTGATTCAGAAACATAACTAGTCTCTTTAATCACAGGAAGTGGCGGGGCTTCAAATAGCCTGACTTTTAGAATTTGTTGCAACTCAGTAAACGTGAATTCATTTACTGCTTTTTGCGCAAACCAAGCGCCAATTTCGATAAAGCTTGGTAATGGATTTTCACAAAGCTGGTCGCATAATACATTTTGGTAGTGAAAATGTTGATTTCTGCTCTGAAGTTTAACTGCTACGCTGTCTTGACTTGAAATGATCACTTTCGCAGCATCGGGGGGCAACCTCAGGAAATACTTTTGACTCTCATTAATAGTCTGACGCTGTGTTTCTGGCGTTATCAGTCGATCGTATTGTGATATCAGAGATTCTAAACCCAATCGGTACTGCTCAAGTGGCTGCGCGTCTTTGTCCAATACAGTAATACTCACTTGCGAACCGAGCGTATCTAAATCTCTAAAATCCATCACGATATCACTACTGCCAGTCACGGAATAAGTAACAGGCGTTGTAGGTCCCATTATGTAGTAATAGCTGTGCAGTGGCACCAAGGGCTGCTCCCCCTGTCGCCATTGCGTCAGCGCAGGCAAGCTCGATTGAACCGTTATTAGGCCCGGTGATATGTTTTGAATTTTATAAACGTTTTCAGAGATGAACTCAGCTTTGAGCTCTCTTGGTGCGCGAAGCTGTTTCAGATCATGCCATGTGATACGCAGCGTACTCAGAGGGGTAGAGCTCGAAAAGGTCAACGCTTCATTATTCGACACTCTAAACGTAGCGGTTAACTCTTCGGAGGAATAAAAACTATCTAAGTCCAACTGCTGCGCCGAAAAGTCGTAGGTAATGACATTGTACGGTAATGTTTCATACAGAATGTCGCTGACGAAATCGATATTTGGGATCCCCTGCGGCGCGAGCTTTTGCCAGTCAAAGCTGACGGCATTGTTGAGTTCCCATTGTGCCAAGGCATTGCCGCCTAAAGTATGATAATTAAGCATTCTATCTCGCCACTCTAAAGGCAACTTTAACCAAATTTGCTGGCTGCCATCATTATCCGCGGGGGTTTTAGCGTGCAGTCGAACGACGACACCGCGCAGCGTATCCTCTTCAGGAATGAGCTTTAACCTGATTTGACTGGCGCTGGGGTAGGCAGAGGTATCCACATAAAAGGATTGCCCTGATGCTACCGAAAGGGCTTTTCTATCTTCAATAATTTGTTTTACTTGCTGCTCTTGTGCGGCGAGCACGAGCTTTGATGCATGGTGGTATACATGTTTGACCAGCACTTGGCCTTGCTGGTCGAGTAATTGATACTCAATAGCATAATTGACCGGCTCATCGAAGACTTGTTGGCCCTCAAAAATCGCATTGGAGAGGAGTCGTATCGCCAGTGTGCGAGAGCTGGAAAAATTAAACGAGACAAGCTTATCAGTGGGTAGCCAATGCACTACTGAACGGGTTTCTTCTTCGCTTCGTTCTTCAAGGCGTTCGGCAGATGACAGCCAAACATAACCGTTATAACATGCCCACAGTGCCACCAATACGAGTGTGCTCGCACATAGTATTTGGAGGATCTTTTTAATCCAATACATGTTGAATTCCTCCGGCGGCGTAATTGAAATCCTTAAGAGACAGTATTTTATTGCTGGTTGGCGTGTAAATGGCGACTAATTTATCTTTTATTTTGATAGTCAGCGCCAACTGTTGATTACGCTCTAATCGTACGGCTTGTAATCGGCATTGGTTGTGGGTTTGGCAAAATTGGCTCAACAGTGGCAAATGCTGATCTTGAGCATATCGCTCTGTTAGCGCTGTGATGTCATCGATTGGTAGAGCGTTGCTGCTATGCTGCCAATCGTCTGGTCCCAATACCGAAGTTCGTAAAGTTTTCAGTTCAGGCAGATGAGAAACCGCGATAAGGCGCTGCAATAGGGCTTGTTCGGAAATTGCGAAGTGCTGTTTAAAATCCGAAGCAAGCCACAGTGTTGCGAGTTCACTGCGTGGGCTAAATAATCGATACCCAGATTGTGGGGAAGTACCAATTTCTAGCCCTCGGGTTTGCGCTTGTCCCGCAACCACTTGTGATTCGACACCCAAATTCATCAGTGTCTTTTGAAGTTCCACCAATGTGCCTGTGTGCTGTGCGTTGGGCTGTGTAAATTGGAACGCGATGGCGCTCGGTCTTATATATGACGGGGCACTGTGACTTCTTACCTGTAAACTTAATATTGGCGTTTGGGCGAAATGCCTGAGTGTGCTTTGGTGTACGACATTAAAGAGGCTACGCACATTGGCGGGAGCCATAACATTAGCAAGCTCGTTTGCGTAGGGGTGAGCGCCAGCAATTAACAGCGCCTTGGCATTTGAACGAGCAAATAAGTCGCCAGAAAACTTTAATGTATTACTCTCAAAAAGAGGTCTGGGGACTTGGATATTTAACATGGTTTCGGGGTGCATATTAATCACGTAAAGCCCTTGACCCTGCTGGTAATACTCCGCTGAGTTGATCGGTGCAATGACGATGTATTGTTCCAATGCCTTATCAAGGATCTGCAGCTGGTACCCCATCATATTGGCGATATGATTTATGCGCTCTAATCGATTGAGCTCGTCTTGGCTAAACTCCCTATCGATCTGTTCGTAAACCAAAGTGTAAAGTGGCCCCAGTATTTCAAATTCCCAAAGTGCAGCTTCATTATTGGTTAACTCCTTATAATGATTACTTCCTTTCGCGCTGATATGCAGAGAAAACTCATCGATAATCTCGTTTAGTGATGCATCTGTGAAGGTGACTTTAGAATTGGAAGAGGTACTGGTGTTGAGTACGACCTCAGACAACAAGTTCGAGTAGCTTTGGCCATCAATAAAAGCTTCGACCATCTTACCGGTGAAGTCCGGTGTGGGTAAGCTATTACGATGTAGTAGGCCAAACTGCCCTCGCTCAAAGCCCATTAGGTTCGTCAGTTCTCGCTGAGATAAAGAAGCCGGTAGCTGATTATAGATCCAAAATTGGCTCTGCAATCCAAATGGGCTGAGTTGTAAGTCAATCCGAGTGTATTGATTTACAGAGCGAATTTGCAACACTTCGATATCTTCTATCACTGAGAAAAATGCGCGATAGTAGGCGCTTTGCTGTGATACCTGTTGCGTTGCAATAGAGGGGGTGAACTGCGTGCCAAGCACTAAAGCATTGCTATCGAGTAATTGGAACAGCAACCCTGCGGCATCACTGGCGACTCGCTCACTGGAAGGGTGTGGCACGCTAATGACATGATTTCTACTTGGCGATTTCGCAAGCGCAAAAAAACCACGCACGGTATTGCTCATTGCATCTTTGATATAGAGGTATTTATCGTCTTGTTGCAAGGTGAACTGTGCTTGAGCAAGCAGTCTACGCGCTAGCTTGATGTTATCTGGGTCTTGCCTATCCCGATTGAGTACCCGAATTGCACTAATAAAGTTTTGTAATGTTTGCGCTTGTTGGTATTGGCTGATTGAGACATGGTCACTTTGCTCGGTATACAAAAAGCTTTTATAAGCACTGATTTGTTGGCTCAGTTCAATTTCGGTGTTGTTCACAACACTAAGATCAGCAGGTTTGTAACTAAAAATGGCGGGTACAAACATAATTAAAAAGCCAATTGTGATAGCAATTAAGCCGCCAACAATAGACGTTTGAAAGGTCGCCCTGATGACCAAGCCCAATGCATTTTTTTGGTAAATCTTCAGTGCAAGAAGCGTCGAGAGCATATAACCAAATGCGAACGTGTCTGTGACTTTGAGGGTCGGGTAGTAGTTCACAACGAGGTAATTTAAGGCAATTTTGTAAGCAAAACCAATATTAAAGAAAAACAGCAGCAACCTAGCCCCTTCAAAGTTCGCATGACGCAACTTGGTAAAGGTGAGGATAGATCCGCCTATGATTAAGATGACCGCGGTTTCCGCAAAAGAAGTCAGTAACTTTGTTGGCTGCATGATCTGTAATGCGAGCAGTGCGGGCAACATAATGCCATTAAACTCCCAGCCGTATTTTATGTTGGCCCGGGATGCGATAAATGCGGTGATAACTAAAATGATGTATGCCTTGGGCGCTGCAATAATCGATGCGGCAACCGCCTCATACATAATGGCCAAATTGGCGATACTAAAATTAGTAAATGGCATTAGGCCATAACGCACTAACAAGTAGGTAAGAAATAACTGGATTAAAGTGACACGCATACCATATTTAAAACCGCCGTTCCACATGACGTTGGCGGTCAAGGCGATGATAACGAGCCCCAGACTATATAGCTGGCTCGAGTAATCAAAAGTGATATCCCATTGAGCTAAATAGAGCGCAACCAGTGGCCACAACAAGGTGTCCATGACAACTCTGACTAGAATGCTTATCAAAATAATGGCAAAAAATCGGTCTCTGCCAAACATTTCGCTGAACCCGAAGCGCTCCATCAATATTTTGGCTGTCGACAGCATGACGACGTATACAACGATTGCCTCAATTAATATCACCACCGCCGAAATCGGCGTGACAATAAAGAGGGGAACCAAATATCCCGGTACCACTAGCCCAGTTAATGGAAAGCCAAATCGTAAATTCAACATACAGACCACGGCGATACCCACCCATACCGTGGTGATGACTGATTGACCTAGGCCGCTGCCGCTTGGGAATAGCTGTAAAGCCCAATCCATTAACTCTGAGCCTTAATTTCAGACGATTCCTCAAGATCGACCTGTTGCATTTGAAGCTGACGCAATAACTTAGTCGGATCATCGAGTTGTTGAACTAAGTAAGAAATATCAATGAATTCAAATAGGATGCCTCCGACCTCAAAAGGTTCGCCAATACTGCTCGTTGTACGTGAAGCGCGCAATGAACGAATACTCAAAATAAAGGTCGCTTGTCCTAGCTGTGCAGGCATATATAGCTCGCCTTGCTGCAGCGTAATGTAGCGCAACTTACCTTTGGCTTTTTCATTGTCTAAATGCGTGACACGCTCCAATAAGTCGAGAGCGGTCATTTCGAAAAGAGACATTTCATTATGTTTTGCAATCTCTTCAATTCTTTGATTTGTCTGCACTACTTGGCCAAATAAATTGAACATGATGGCGGCCGTGTGGATTTGATTGAAAACATGCTCCAACGTCGAGAGCTTTTGCTCCATATCACCAATTGAAGATTTAACTTGTTGGCTAAGTGGCTTTTGCAATGCGAGCGTCAGTACTTTAGTTAACGCGCTGGTATTGGCTTTTTGCTGGTTCTCATAAATACGAAAATGGAATAGCAGTTCACCAATTTGATTGGCAAACCGATTAACGTTTTGCACAAAGCGCTCTTCATCAAAGAATTCATTTGGTTCAACGGTCATTGCCCAAAACCCCCGAATATCACCTGCGTACATAAGGGGCACAACATATTGGGCCTCTGATTCCGACAAGTCATTGAAAAAAGGTCGAGTGATATGGATTGCACCAAACGCTTTTATGGCATCGGAATAGGGAGGTCTCTCATAGTCACGACGCATTTCGTGAATGTCGGATAAAGTACAATTAATCGCACGGATCTCGTGCAGCCGATGGTCGCCTTCAGTCCTAGCTAAAAAGATCGAGCGGCTTAACGCCAACTGTTGATTTACCAATGTAATAATGGCATCCCAAGGGCTTGTTTGTGCGCTAAATGCTTGCGGGAGATAACGTCCCATCATACGTTGTTGAACATTGCTGATGATGTCATTGAGCTCAATTTCTTCAACCCATTTGCGCGCAAAAAATACCCATAGCATAGTCACAAGCGTGGTAAAAATAATTTGCCCAATCGGTAAAAAATAGTCAAACCAAAGCACACCTAAATATGCTACTAACAAGCTGACTGTGACCACAACACTGGCAATGAGCAGCGCAACATTGAAGCTACTACGCTGATAGGTGATCAGCAAAAGCGTTAAGATGACTAATTGCAATATACTTGATTGTAATAGGGGCATTTGTGCGACAAGATTTTGCTCAAGCAAGTTATCTGCAATATAGGCGTGGAGATAAACTGGGTCGTTAAAAATGTCGATTTTGGGTGCTCTTATCTGCAATGCAAATTCTAGCTGTTTTTGTGACACGAGTACCAGTTTGTCTTTAACTTGTGCATCAAAGACATCGCCCGAGAGCAGGCGTGAGGCATTGAACTTAGTTAAAGCCGCAGGGGATAGCGAAAAGTCGAGTAAATTATCTTGTTGCTGGTCTTTATCACCTAAAACGGCATGCCAAACACTCTTACAGCCAGAAGGAGTCTGCTTTAGCACAATTTCATACCCAAGCCACGACTCAAGTGAAGGCAAGCAATATCTGGGATCTGCGTATGGAAAATAGACATTGTCAAAAGAACGCTGTTGCTCTCCTGAAACATGGCTAAAGATGACGATGGCTCTGGCTTCTTGCTCTCTGAGCCGGGTGATAATTTGGTTTTGTTGGGTCAGCAGATTGTCTGACTCAATAACGACTACCTGTGTATCTTGCCGATTTAACTGTTGATTGAATTCCAAATATATAAACGCATTCAGTCTATGCAATGTACCACTTAAAGTGACAAGTAATATCAAAATGCCTAACAGCATCGTAGACCAAAAAGTCTTTTGCCGTTTTATGATGAAAAACTGTTGCTTTATCGACACTACCAATTATTCCTTTATTGGAAAGACGAGAATGTAAGGCTAATTGTGACATCCTTTTGACTATTAACTTGTAAAAAGTCCATACCATGCATGGTGTTTTGTGCCCATACGCCATTGGTAAGTGTAATATCTTTTTGCCATGATATCAGTGCAATATCATCTAACATCAATGTTGCTTCTCCGTCATCCGGAGGGCTATGTAAAAATGTGAGCTTTACGGCTCTCGCTGGCAAGTTTTCAGGTCCTAGTACATTTGAGTCTTCGGGCAAGCTGAAGGAATGTTCAAACGATTGCCAGTCGTAATCGCCCGCAGCTTTTATTGAAAGGGTCTGCTCTGAAAACACCAAATTGTCTTCTGACGTTAAAATTGACATTTCAGCGCTTAATTCGCCCGCATTTTCGCCTTTGCTATAGCCATATAAGCTCATCTCGTGATAGGCCAAAAGTGTGGAGTCACCAGGGGTTATGGGCATCGTTCGAATTGTATGTTTGAAGGGCATTCTCAAGGGACGGTTGTCGAATTGCGTTCGTACTAAACACATGCCCTGACGGCCGCGGTAGGCACCCGTGAGGCAAGGCGTAATGTTGTCACTGTCGTTTTCCCAGCGAGAAACTTCGCCAAATTCGTCGTCGTTATCCCAATCTTCGAAATCACCAAATAGCATTAAATCTCGGCCTAGGCGCATCTCTGCTGATTCAGAACTTTGTATGCCAGTTAAAAATGCATTACTCGGTGCGTATGCTCTCAAGTCAACAATATGTTGACCCGCCGGAAGGGTAATTTGTATTGGTGTACTGGTTGTCGGCGACACCGTTTGTGAAAATAGGACTTCGGCAAAACCTTGCTTAGGTATGACAGCAACATTTGAGTCAGAAAACTCCCCGAGCCTACGTACTAAGTAGTCGCTCAAAAAGCCTGTAACCAATTTGGGTTGATAGTCTTCGAGATAGATTGGATACGCACGAGCGCTTTTAGTTTTGAGCTCTAAGGTCGGGTCAACTTCAACAATGACGGCGACGCCCAAAAGCGTTTCAATGCGATTTTGTTCAAAAACAAAGTTTCCCAGCCCTAAAAGTGCCGGGGTGCCATCGATTAACCCAAATCCTTGAGCTACGTGAGGATGGTGAGCAATCATGAGATCTGGGCTTTCAGCGCCCAATAGGTTAAATCGATTACTGATGTAGCGAGTCGGCGCGTAGGAATATTCGTCACCACCATGAAGCTGCGCAACCGCGAAGTCGCTTTGTGCAATTGCACTTCGCATTGCACTCCTTACGCTGGTGGTATCAGTTAAATCAGCGGCTCCCCCTTTTTGTGCGCTTGCTATGTAGTCAATAGGGTTATCTTCACCGGTGATCGAGGTTGCAGATATAATTCCCACAGTGAGGCCATTCACATTCGTGATAAGAGGCGCAAAGGCTTCACTAGCATTATTACCTGCACCACTGTGTAGTAGCCCAGCTTCTGTGACGTACTTTAGCGTGTCATCCAGTCCATTTTGCAAGTAATCATAAACATGGTTATTCCCCAAGGCGACGTAATCTACGCCTATCTCCGTAAGGCCTTGTAGTGTCTCCGGCAGAGAAAAGAAAGCAAACTCTTTGGTTGGGTGAACGCTGTTTGGGGTGCTTAATATGGGGGTTTCTAGATTAACTGAAGCAAAGTCCGCACTTTGTACGAGAGGTTTAACGTATTGAGTGAGTGCAATGGCATTTTCGGCAGCCGAACTTGCACGGATCAGCGCATCTTCAACATCTGGAACAAAATTTCCCATGGTGATTAACGATTGGTCCATATAACGTCGACCAAACATGGTATCCCCTGCAAAAAATAAACTGACAGATTGCGATGGCTTACTCTCAATATTGAGGTCAAAAGACTCCGTTTCATCATCTATTTGTAACGTTGTCAAATAGCTTTGAAAGCCAGGCTTGTTAATGGATATGGTATAGTTGCCTTGTGGTAAGTCAGGCAGAGCGACTTGCCCCAAGTCATCCGATGTATAGTTTATTCCTGAGATATTTAAAGTGGCATTTTTAACTGCCACGCCAGTTGCATCCTTAATGGTCAACGTGAATGTTGCAGATTGGGCGTTTTCTTTGTCTTGCTCAGCTTGCTCTTGCTGCTGGCTTTGAGTAGGGCCTGTCTCATATGGGTCTTCAACAGAGCATGCACTAAGAAGAATGGCTGTTAGAACTAAGACTATATTTTTTTCTATTCTCATTGTTCTCACCATTCATTTTAACATTGTTTAGTTATTTAGTATTATAAAGTGCAAAGGGTTTGGCATGCAATCTTTTCTACCTAGTTAAACGCCCAGTTTTTCATATATTTAGTTTAGTCCATTACTATTAATTTTGATGGACAAAATATCTGTCCAAAAATGTTTACAATTTGCTAGGCTGATGACTATTCTTAGAGTATGATCCGCACAGAGGTAAAAAACCGTTTTGAGGAACAGATGCGTTTAGAGATCCATTGCGCCGATCGAATTGGGATTGCACAGGAAATTCTCAATATATTGGTAAATTATCGAGTTGACCTAAAGGGGATAGAGGTTGATTCTGTAAATTGTCGTATGTATGTCAGCTTTCCGCCGATTGAGTTTGAACAGTTTCAAAAAATCATGCCTGAAATAAGGTTAATTGATGGTGTTGAAGACGTTCGCACGACAGCCTTTTTGCCTTCAGAGCGCGAGCATAATGAACTAAATACACTTTTGAGTGCACTGCCTGATGGTGTGATATCTATTGATGCAAAGGGTGGCGTTAGGCATTGCAATGATGCTGCTTGTAGAGACTTAAACTTGTCCTTAGATGAAGTGATTGGGACTAGTATTAATGTGCTACTAAAAGGGTTTAATTTTACGCGTTGGTTAGAAGGTACTGAAGTACTTGGCCAAACAACACGCGTTGAAGTTGGTGGTGAAGATTATATAGCAGACATCCTTCCAATTGCAGTTCCTCAAGGTGCTGAAGGTGACGTTCTGGCTGGTGCCGTAATAAATATCAAATCGCAAAGCCGTTTGGGACAACAGGTAAGTGCATTTAGACGCTACGGACAAGAAAGCTTCGCGACAATTCACAACCAAAGTACTGCTATGCGACGTGTTGTTAGAGAAGCGCGTAAGATGGCACAACTAGAAGCGCCTATCTTAATCACTGGCGAAACTGGCACGGGTAAAGAGCTGCTAGCAAGAGCTTGCCACTATGCATCTAATCGTTCCTTGAAGCCTTTTATTGCTTTGTCATGTGCTTCATTGCCCGACGATGTGGCGGAATCAGAACTGTTTGGCTATGCCAGTTTTGATGACAATGTGCCATCTAAAAGGGGTGTGTTAGAGCAGGCGGATGGCGGTACGGTCTTTCTTGATGAAGTGGGTGAGATGTCTGATCAACTACAGACTAAATTACTGCGCTTTTTACAAGATGGCACTTTTCGCAAGGTCGGTGATGAGAACGAAGTCAAAGTAAATGTTCGCATCATTGCAGCCACGCAAAAAGATTTACCTGCAATGGTACAAGAGGGGGGGTTCCGAGAAGATCTATACTACAGAATCAATGTACTTACCCTAGAAATAGCACCTTTACGAGATCGCAAGGCCGATGTAAAACCGCTAGCGGAACATTTTATTCAAAAGTATGCGCAACAAAATGGGCAAGCTGTACCTGCATTGCACCCAGAGTGCCTAGAGTTTCTCGAGCAGTATCCATGGCCTGGCAATGTACGCCAATTAGAAAATGCCATTTACCGTGCGGTGTCTTTGTTGGATGACAAAGAGTTACGCATTGAAAATATGCAATTACCAACTTTCACCCATGATTTGGGGTACTTAGAGTCTGATTTTGAGGGAACGTTAGAACAAGCAGTAAAACGCTTCGAGGCAACGTTATTAAGAAAGCTATACCCAGCTTACCCAAGTTCTAGACAGTTAGCTAAGCGATTGGGCTTGAGCCATACAGCTGTTGCAAATAAATTGCGAGAGTATGGCATCAACCGTAAGACGGTAAAAGTTTAAACAGCCATATTACCAAGAAGTAGTACGACTACTTCTTGGTCCCCATACTTCTCGTTACACCATCTAGTCTTACTGATTTAATACCTGATTCTTCGAAATGAACATCGATGCTGACGTTATTACGTGATAAAAAATAGTCGACATTGTTTAAGGTTAAGATATAGTCACCCCTTACGCGCGAGCTAAAAGTCTTTTTTGATAGCTTGAGCTTATGTCGGCCAATTTTCCATTCAAACTCTTCGATATATCCTGCATTGAATTCTTGGATCCACACTTTAGAGCCATCTTTACTCAGCGTGAGTGCAATAGAATAAGACTCAGGTAACTGAGACATTGAGTATGACTTTTTGCCAATACGAAACTTCTGATTGTTGGCATTCCACCCAAATCCAAAATCAAAGCTTTTTTCAGCCCCAGTTGGGTACGTGACGACACCTTTTCCATTTACGTCAAAATCTGCAAATGCGCTGAAACAGAAGAAAATAGAAGAAATAAAAAAACCAAATTTGAATATATTATTCATAAATACACACTGATTATGAGATTACTGAAAACTTAATTCAGTTTCTAAAATTAAGCAAGTAGCCGAATTTAAAGAGAAAGTGAATTAACTTACTGAACACGCTTGTTGCTATTAAGAGCTATGATACACTGGCTCAATAATTTACTGGTTAGACCAATTGAAACATGAATTTATATTTTCGACTATTGCTATTGTTTTGGAAAATTAAAAAAAACAAAACTTATGAGGGAATGCTAGATCCGACGACAATTGACTTTAGGGCACTACCAAGTGATTGTGATATCAATCTTCACCTAACCAATTCAAGGTACTTAGCGATGATGGATATTGCAAGAACTTGGATGACAGAACGGATTGGTTTGCTCGGAAAAATTCTCAAAAAGAAATGGTTTCCTATTGTTAATGCAACAGCTATCACCTACATACGTGATATTAAACCATTACAAAAGTTTTCCGTTACGACACAAGTCGTTGGCTGGGATCATAAGTACTTTTATATCGAGCAAAAGTTTCATTCACCGAGTGGATTGCATGCTATAGCTTATGTTCGCGGGGTCTTTAGAGGTAAAAAAGGGGTTGTCGCTGTAGAGGATCTATTAGCGCTTGCAGAGTTTGATGGTGAAATGCCTACTTTGCCTGACGAAGTCATACACTGGAAAGAAATGTTAGAGCAAAAGAAAATCAATAATAAAAAGGCCACATAAGTGGCCAAGGGGATTGAGGTTGCGATCCCTGCTATAATTGCTGCCCCATAGGGCAGCTACCGTACTTAGAACTTATACTTTGCACCAATCATTGCAACAAATGGGTCTATTTCTACATCTGAAGTCAATGCTTGAACGCCATTTGCGTAGACTGTTGCATCGGTATCTATGTCCATTTTAGATACCATGACATGCAAACCCCATTTGTCATTAATTTCGTAGTTAAAGCCCATTTGCAGTGCTAAACCAAATGAGTTGTCTAAATCTACTTTCACATCCTCTGTTTTTAAGGTTTGTTTTAATGCTGCACTAGCTTCTTCATCAAAGAATACTGTGTAGTTTAAACCTGCGCCGATAAAAGGACGGAACTTAGCGCTTGCGTCGAAAAAGTGGTACTGAGCGAGCAGTGTGGGTGGTAAATGCTTAATCTCAGCGATGTCGTTACCAGCCAATCCACCTTGCCCTTCAACGGTATGAGAAAAAGGCGTTGCAGTGACAAGTTCGAACACAATGTTGTCATTGTATTGGTAGTCAAAAGTAATACCAAGCTGTGTGTCTGAGTCGGCCGACAGTCCGAGTGCTCTATTTTCATTAATCGCAGATGCGCTATCGATTGGGTTTACGTGAATCGCACCCACGTTAACGCTAAACTGAGCTTGTGCAAGGGGTGCAGTTACTAGCAGGGTTGAAAGTAATGCAGCTGTTAATTTATTCATTTTCATCTCCTGAACCTATGCAAGGTAAATCTTTCTGATGTGTCCATACTAAGGGGAAGGTGAGTTCGAAAAACTGTTCTAGATCAACTTTAATTTGTCAGTTTTCAGAAATATCTGAAAATTTGATTTGGATTAAGTTTTTACATTTTTGCAAGTAAGGTTGAGACGCAACTTGTCGTTTAAGCTCAGTACAAACCCTCATTGAGTAATAAAATTGCAATCAACACGACATACACCAGACATTTTTAAGTCGTTTAATGTAATGAAACTGGTTGATTGGCAAATTGTGATGTCTCACCTACTGCAAACTTCTACAGGATCTTACTCATCGACCGTCGATGTGTTACGACACTTGATACAAGCCCGCTCGATTACGCCGAATGATGCGGGCACTTTAAACTTTCTCGAATTTCAACTTAAAAAGTTGGGTTTTTCAGTAGAGCAATTGGTGTGCAATGGTGTAAAAAATCTTATTGCGACACGGCATTTTGGCGATGGGCCCACTCTTGCGTATTCGGGCCATGTTGACGTGGTACCGGCGCAGCCAGAAGGGTGGCTGGTCGACCCCTTTTCAGGGCAGGTGATTGATGGCGTAATGTACGGTCGAGGTGTTGCGGACATGAAGGGGTCGATAGCGGCAATGTTGAATGCGACGCGGCAGCTATGTTTGGATACTTCGCCAAGTGTGGGGACCTTTTACTGGCTCATCACATCCGATGAAGAGGGGGAAGCGGAGTATGGATCTTTAGAAATTGCGCGACATTTACAAAGCAAAGGCGTGGTATTAGATGCTTGCTTAGTTGGAGAGCCAACGTCAAACAAAACGGTTGGTGATACCATTAAAAATGGGCGTAGAGGCGCTATTTCTGGGCGCATAACCATTCATGGCAAAGCTGGCCATGTTGCGTACCCAGATAAAGCAGTCAATGCTGCACATATTGCTGGAGAATTGGTAACTAAACTAACGGAGCTCTGTTGGTCAAAGGATGTGCCCGGTTCTCAAACCACGCTGCAAGTAACAGGTATCACGATTCCCAATATTGTTGACAATCTTGTGCCAGCGAACTGTGAATTGACATTTAACATCCGTTATAGCCATGCGTATAAAAGTCAGGAAGTATGTGAGATTGTAGAGTCATTGACTCAGCAACCTAAATTTTCAGCTCAGCTGCAATGGGAACGCCCTTGTGAGTCTTTCTATACGGGTATAAAAGACAACAATTGCTTTTTGTCACTAGTTGAACACGCAATATCAAAGGAGTTGGGTCACTTTCCTGCTCTGAGTACCGCCGGTGGCACTTCAGATGGACGCTTCTTTGCAAATAACAATACACAGGTTGTTGAATGCGGTGTGAAAAATGAGTCTATTCACCAGGTAAATGAACATGTTTCAATTGCAGACTTAAATGCGATAGAGTCAATTTACCTGCGTATTTTGCACGATTTTTTTAGCACCAAATAGTCGCGTTGATGTGGTGTGTTGTCGTCTCAAACATACCACATCAAATTTTACTGTTGTGCTTTTAGCTCTTTTTCTAAATATGCTTTCATTCCCTTTAGCGCCGAAATCTTTTCTCTGGCTTCATTCAATTGTGAGTGAGGCAGACCTGCATTGACACCTTTTTGCAGTAGTTGAGATAGCCGCTCAACCTTTTTATCGACAGCCGCAATATAGTCTTTTTTTAAGGCTTGTTCTTGCTCAAGTAAAAAGTCGTTATAACTCTCATGATCACTCAGGTCGCCTCGATATTTCGGCGCAGAGTCTGTCTTGGCTTTCTGTGCAATAGGTGGAATGTAAATCTTCTCCTTTGATGGGGGCGGGATTGGGGGCAATGTTGCAATAGCTGGCTCAGTGGTGAGTTTGGGAGGACGCTGCAGTTGTCGAGGGGATTGGCTTGCAATAGTTGGTATGCGCTTTTGCGTGTTTTGGTGTTTTACTGGATCTGTTTTTAGGGAAGGGTTATGTTCAAATGGATTGATGATGGTGGCATGAGCCATCCACCATACAAATGTGGCAATACAGCCGATCAATAAAACGCAAAAGATGAGTTTCACTTTAGTCATAGTTTGATGCCGTGATGCTTTTTCCAATCAGAAAACAGTTTTTCATACTTGTTCATTGCTTTTTCTCTAGTCAACGACAGCGAAGCTCTATAGCGTACTGTTTCGCTACTTGGATCATGAAACTTAAACGTTGGCTGTTCAGTATAAACAATTGCCCACAACCCACTTGGCATGCGAATAGGACGAGAAACTTGCCCCAATTGGCTGCTAAAGGCAAATTGAGCGAGCCAAGCTTGAGCATGTTGTCGTGTGATTTTGACAGGCGCTTGTATTTTATCTGACTCAGCAAAGTGGTTTATAAGATCGTGTCGCTGCATTGTTGATGATATGGAGGTGCGTTTTACCTCTTTAAATATCGCGTAGGCATGTTGTTGGTCTTCAAAAATGACCGCAAGAGCAAACAAGTTATCTAGATACTTAAAATCCTTTTTGTTCTTTTTATAAAACTGGTTAACCTCTTTGGTCGATAGTGATGATCTGATTGCCTCAACGTAGTCGCTGCGCTCTCCATGCATCTCATCTTTTATGCCTAAATAGGTTTGCATTGGCGGACGCAGCAGCTCTCCAAGTGCTAAGAGCTTGAGTCTTTCTAGAGTTAACCCATTTTTGGCAAGGGCAGTACTTGCATGCGTTGTGAGATTGTGAAATCGAATATACTCATTAATCGCTGTTTGCAGTTGAATGGTATCACCATGGTGCAGTGCAAAGCGCCCCTGCATTGACTGGTCGTTAATTATGTCTCCAAGTGTTAGCTTGGGTGATTTCATTAATTCAATGCCGTACCAGGTGTGTAATTGCTCGTCACTGTACCTGCCCGAATCTGGGTACTTGCCGAGCACAGCGATGAGTTTTTCTGAGGTCCAATCTAACGATGTACTGATACTTTGCTGCTGAGCCAGCTTTGGATATAAATGTGTCAGCATGGCGCGTAGATATCGTCTCACGTGATAGTTGTTGCTAAATCCGACATCAGAGTGTCTTGTGACTAAAGGTAAAGCGCGCTTATCAGCTTGTGCAATTAGGAATTGGTTTTCTAAAAGCCGCTTATGGAGCGTCTGCTTAGAAATATCCCTATCTTGAGCGTGATAAAGAGAATGCATCAAGCCTAATTCTGCGTTCGTAATATGGGTCAGTGCGGCGAAACTTGGCAGGCTAAAAAAGCCTGCCAAAAAATAAATAATACCACGCATTAGCGCGCTACCATCGCGTGATTAAGTAAATGTACGACCATGGCTATCGCATTTGGAATAACCAACTTAGCGGTATTTAGCCTGTCATGATGGTCTTTTGAATTGAGTACAATACCACCTTGTGCATACGAAAAAGCCCCGCCTTGGGTCAACAAAGGACGAATATCTGATTCGCGAGCGTTGACAGGAGAGAAGTTTTGCATGGCTTGAGCGACTAAACGCATGTCATTGAGGTTTTCTCTATCATAGTAATCTTTTACCCAAGACTCCCAATCAGCATGGTTAAGGTCTGAGGTTGTCCATGTATGGTGAGGTTGCAGTAAATCGGTAGTATGAAAGACAAAGCCCAGTACTTGTGGGTTACCCGTTTGCAAATAGCTTTGGTACCAGTATTGGCCTAAATTATCGATCGGTTGGAATGGCATTTCTTCAAAATCGTCGTACATGTTATAGTGCGAGTGGCTATCAATACGATAATTTTTCTCTGTAATGCCGTAGGTATTATATTCACTGTCATCGGCACTAAACCAACCGGTTTCGCCACCAGGGCCATCATCTAGGTAGTCTCCCTTTAGCCAGGTTGCAGCCATGTTGTCAATTGTGCCCCAAACTGTGAGTTTGTCGTAGTTGTAGCCGCCAAAATCATTACCATGCTGGTCTGCACCTTGGGTATGGTTTTGAAAGTGCCAGTAGCTGGTATATTTAACGATACTTTTCGCTACGCCCCAGACAGGAGCTTGTACACAATCCCCTGTGATTGCACCGCAAAAGAACGTATCTTCAAAGTCATCAACATCAAATGCTGCTTGCCCCATTAGCTCGCCTAGTTGAGTCACGGTCATGCCTTTTGACTGTGCAAAACTTTGTAACTTATTAAACTCTGTTGTATTTGGGTTTTGTGCCATATAATTAACAGCGTCAATAACGATGCGTTTATGCGTTTCTTGACTAAACGCTTGCGCATTCCCAGTGCTTACCATAAGCGCAGATAGAAAAAGGAGTTTTTTCACTATATCCTCGATTTGAATGATTACTCGATTGTGAGAAGACGCATTTAAAAATTTATTTGTGACAGAATGATTTAAAAAATGTTAATTGTTGAATTGAGAAATGTTTTCTTGTTGGATGAGAAGTGCTCAGGTATGATCTGGGACTTAATATAGGCACAAAATCTGCGTAAAAAAGATAATTAACAATGAAAATAATACTATATGTGATCTTTGCTGCGTGTTTAGCCATCACGGGGAGGGTTCACGCTGAGCCTTGGTATGATGAGGAAGATTTTGAATGGCAATTGAGCTTGGGTGCGTTCTATGTGAATACGAAATTACCCAAGTTGATAGGTGCTAAACATGAGTTTTCTTCTCTTGCTCCACTGATTGATGCAAAACTTCAGTATAAGAATTTTTACCTTAATACTCATTCTGGGGACTTTTTTGGTGGGTCTGATTTAGGCTATCAATTGGTTCAACGAGAAGGTTGGGGGCTCGATGTCATTTTTGGTAATTACCAGATCCCTTTTTCGGAAAACGGTTACTACTCCAACGATGATAAAGTAAAAGAGCTAGAAGGC
The DNA here is from genome assembly GCF_001696455.1 of Pseudoalteromonas luteoviolacea. Lineage (GTDB taxonomy): Bacteria > Pseudomonadota > Gammaproteobacteria > Enterobacterales > Alteromonadaceae > Pseudoalteromonas > Pseudoalteromonas luteoviolacea_C. Next base: position 26,582 of record NZ_MAUJ01000005.1, on the reverse strand, counting down.
ATTAAAAAGCGCAAAGTTGATCAGTCTATTGGTTTTGCGTATTACCAAAACATTGGCGAGTACTTAACCGTTGTCGAACTTGTTTATGATGTTTTGGGGGAGTCAAATGGGTGGGTTTTTCATGTTGAGGCAACGCGCAACTTTGAATTGAGAAACTGGGACCTATGGCTAAACTTTGGCGCCAACTACTACTCACAAAATTTTAATGATTACTTTTATGGTGTTGACCAATCTGAGGTAAATGATTACTTATATGGTTTTACCGCAGGGGATGGCGCAACAGCGTTTGTACAGACCCAGTTAAACTATCCAATTGCTCAAGATTGGGTTTACAGTGCTGGCGTGTCGGTATTAGTCGGCTCGGGTGGGGTTAAAAGCAGTCCATTGATTGATTCTAACTATGCTCGTGTCATCTTTACTGGAGTGAAATATGTATTTTAGACTCACTCAGGTAATTTTAATGTTCTTCGTGTTGATATCATTGAGTTTATCAGCAAAGGAACAACGTAAAGGAATACTCAACGCGACACCCAGTAAATGTGTTGCTCTTAACCAAGGACGTACCTGCTACGCTGATGTGATTTTCGAAATTTCAGCACCACAAGCGGGTGATTATTGCCTTAGAGAGAGTGAATCAAAGCGAATTATTCAGTGTTGGGCCAATACTGCAAATTTTGAATATACATTGAACTTTGGTTCTGCCGAGAGTGTTAGCTATGAGCTCATATCAAAAGCTCAGAGTGACACGCTTGCAGTTACGACTATCGAAGTAAACTGGGTGCATAAAGTGCGCGCTAAAAAGCGTCGTTGGAGACTGTTTTAACCCATGATTATAGAAGCGAATGCTCAGCGCGAGTTGGACGGCTGAGCATTTTGACTTGGTAAGTTAGTTACACTGTTCGATTAAGCCGCGTAAATGTGTACCGATATCTTCTGTTTTAGTTTGTCCTTGTTCCAGTAAAGTGCCAAATTGGCTTTGTAATTCAGCAAGGTCATAAGTATCTAGCAGCGTCTTCAAATAAGTAACGGTCTCTGCTCCTGCTTTTAGTAACTCAGGTATCGTTTCTAAACTGATCTCTTGGTCACCTAAACTCGCTATGGAGTTAGCTAAATCGGCAACACTGGCACTGTCTTGTAGTGCACCTTCGACCTCAACCAAAGCACCCATAGGGTCACCATCTAGTTTTCCTACAACACAGCCAGCCAATGAACCTGCTTGAGCGCTTTGACTCATCGCTTCTAAGCCTTGTTCACGAATTTGCTCGATTACAGCCTGTAACTCTTGGTTTTCAGACAGGTATTGTGCTTCAATTTGGGCTTTGGAGTCTTCAAATACATCACATCCAGTCGCAAATACAGCGCTCAGACCCATTAAAATAGCGATACGTTTCATAAACTCACCTAAAATAACCTAATTTAGGGCCAGTCTAATGCTTCCTTTTTAGAATGTCACCTTGATTAGGAGTGGTGTAATTGCCTCTTCAATCTAAACTGCTCGAGGTAAACGACGTTTGTCATGCCAAATAGTTCTGACTTCAGTACATTTGCAATAATGTGTAAGGCGCGTTTCCAAGCATTGCGAACGGCCAACGTGAATTGTTTACCTAAGTGAACTTTTAGTGTGTCTAAAAAACAGTTGCATAGTATTTTAATGTCACATGCAGACGGTCTGAGTGCTTTAATAGATGCTATGTTCTCAACAATATAACTGCATAGTTCTTTTTGGTTTGCGATACGAAGTAAGCTTTGCTGAATAAAGGCTCTTAATTGATACTCGATGGCTAGAATTTGATGCTCAGCAGAAGGAATATGCATTGACATTGGATGCATACTCAACCGATGGTTAAAGCTCACACAAAAGCAATGAAAATTTGGCTTTATTGTGGTGAAAGTCTGGCTAAGTAATTGATATTGGTAAGGTGAAATACTCATAATCGCTCCAATACGATTAGAGCGGATCCGTGCTCAAGTTTAAATCAAATTTGTTTCGTCATAATCCAATCCGGTACAACTAACAAAACGTAAAAAACTTGGGAAATTCTTCTCGTCGGTGCCGTGTTATTTTACTTTAAACTAGGCCCTAACTTTGAGTATAGGCAGGAAATTTTTGCTATTGCAAACAAAACAACAAAGAAATGTAGAAGTGCACTGTGTACACTTCTACGATAAGCCGTCAATTAATTGATAGGAGACAGTAGCTTAGGATCTGTGACTAGCTCTCTAACACCGTGCGCATGATCTTCTTCAAATACATTGTCTTCGCACCACTGGGCCAAACTATTAATGTCTATCTTTGCACAAGCAGGACGAACACTCCACGTCACTTGTAATGGTGAGCATTGCTTGTCGTTATAACTAGGGCCTGTTGTAGAGCCTAAGAATTCAACTGGCTTACCTGTATTGTCAGGGATATGTTTCGGCTGGTGGTAGCCATTGGCAACGTTACCATCGTACGATAAATCATTGAAGTCCAGAGCATCTTCATCGTTGACCACAAGAAATACTTGCGTCTCTACACGTAAATCTGGGTTAGCGCATTGGTCATTTAAGCAAGAGCCCAACCCCTTCCCTGGTTTCACATCACAAGAACTGTGTACCCAATGGACTTCAATGGTGTCACCTGGTTTTACGTTTTTACATACTTTGCCCTTTGGTGCGCGTAGCTCTGCTGGGGTTAGGTCTGCGGTTGCATTACATTGATAGCCACCGTATTTTCCATCGCCAGCAAACACCGAGAAATCTTTGGCTTTGTGTTCCGCATTTTTATGGAAGTGAATATTACATAGGTTCATTTGTTCAGAAGGTGGCGCCAGACTAAAAATACGCTTGTTTTCGCCGTGAAGGTTATCAATATCACGTGGGGTTTGAGGTCCTGCGCTCGCGCAAGAATTGGCTACAACAGCGCCACTAAATAAAGCTGATGACAAGACTGCTAAGGTCAACTGGACTGTTTTGTTTTTCATATAAACTTCTCCTGATTGTAATAAAAGTGAATTATATATGGATATTGATTGGGTACAAAGGTCCAATGTTAATGATTGTTAAAGCCTTTTTGTCTAATCGATGCAGTTGTTGCTGGTTTTGAATTTATCTAGTTTGTGGTTGCGTATTAATGGAACAATCTCTATAATACTCGCCAATTGAGCAGTGTAGCACTGCATATGGACGCGGGATGGAGCAGCCTGGTAGCTCGTCGGGCTCATAACCCGAAGGTCGTCGGTTCAAATCCGGCTCCCGCAACCAATGTAAGAAATCGCTGAATTTCTTAAGGTCGCGCATTCTTCGTAATGCGCGTTTTGCGTTTAAGCGCAAGCTTAATTTAGGCTGATACAGCCCGCAACCAAGCTCGGCCTTTGGCCACACAGTTTGTTTTTGGTGTGACGCCCCGCTTGGTTCGGGGCGTTGTTGTGTCTGGTGCTAGATAATAGCAATTTGGGCCCAAGAGCGAACAGCTGAATTTATGGGGCTATGAGCCCTTTTTTTGTTTGTATGGAGGTAATTTGTGTCAAAACTCGAGCAAGATTTAACTGCGATGCTAGAGCCGGCTGTTGAAGCCTGTGGCTATGAGCTACGTGGTCTAGAGTTTGTACAAGCTGGACGTCATTCTACACTTAGAGTTTATATTGAACACGAAAATGGCATTAATGTTGATGATTGCGCGGAAGTCAGCCGTCAGGTGAGTGCTATTTTGGATGTAGAAGATCCCATTACAAATGAATATAACTTAGAAGTGTCTTCACCAGGTGTTGATAGACCATTATTCAAACAAGCTCATTATGAGGAAGCGCAAGGTGAAGAAGTACGTTTACGTACGAAGCTTCCACAAGATGGTCGCCGTAATTTCAAAGGTGATCTAGTAGCAGTTAATGGCGATATGATTACGCTAACGGTCGATGGGCAAGAGCATCTTATTATGCTTGGCAATATCGAACGAGCTAATATCATCGCCAAATTTTAAGATTGAGTGCGAAGGACCAGGGCAAGCGAGGCAAAACCTATGGCAAAAGAGATCTTGTTGGTTGCAGAAGCTGTATCCAATGAAAAAGCAGTCCCAAGAGAGAAAATTTTTGAAGCGTTAGAGTTCGCACTGGCGACTGCTACAAAGAAAAAGCACGATGGTGAGATTGAAGTCCGTGTTTCTATCGACAGAAAAACGGGTGAATACGATACTTTCCGTCGTTGGCAAGTGGCTGAACCTTTGGAAGATGGTTCACTTGAAAACCCATATTCTGAAATCACAATTGAAGCAGCGCAGGTAGAAGAACCTGATTTGCAGCTTGGTGATTATGTTGAAGAGCAAATTGAATCAATTCAGTTTGACCGTATTACCACACAAATGGCGAAGCAAGTTATCGTACAAAAAGTACGTGAAGCTGAGCGTGCGCTAGTTGTTGATGCGTACAAAGATCAAAAAGGTGAGTTAGTTACTGGTGTCGTAAAGAAAGCATCACGTGACACTGTCGTCATTGATCTTGGTAACAATGCAGAAGCGGTTATCTACCGTGAAGATATGTTACCACGCGAGAGCTTCAGACCTGGCGACCGTGTTCGTGGTTTACTATACGAAGTTAAGCCTGAAGCACGTGGTGCACAATTATTTGTGACTCGTTCAAAGCCTGAGATGCTGATGGAGCTGTTCAGAATCGAAGTGCCAGAGATTGGCGAAGAGATGATCGAGCTTAAAGGCGCTGCACGTGATCCAGGTTCTCGAGCGAAAATTGCAGTTAAGTCTAATGACAAGCGTATCGACCCAGTAGGTGCGTGTGTTGGTATGCGTGGTGCACGTGTACAGGCCGTTTCTACGGAACTAGGCGGAGAGCGCGTTGATATAGTATTATATGACGACAACCCTGCACAGTTCGTTATTAATGCTATGGCGCCTGCAGAGGTTGCATCAATTGTGATGGATGAAGATTCTCGCACAATGGAAATTGCGGTAGAAGCAGATAACCTAGCACAAGCGATTGGTCGTAACGGTCAAAACGTGCGTCTTGCAAGTCAGTTGACTGGCTGGGAACTTAACGTGATGACGGTTGAAGACATGGAGCGTAAGAACGCAGAAGAGTCTGATAAGCTTATCAGTTTGTTTACTGATAACTTAGATATTGATGACGACTTTGCTCAGTTCCTGATCAACGAAGGTTTCTCTACGCTTGAAGAAGTCGCTTATGTACCGGTTGCTGAGTTCTTAGAAATTCAAGGTCTTGACGAAGAGACTGTTGAAGAACTACGTAAGCGTGCTAAAGATGCATTGACAACCAAAGCGTTGCGTGATGAAGAGTCTTTAGAAGGTGCAGAGCCTGCACAAGACTTGCTAGACCTTGAAGGTCTTGACCGTCATTTAGCATTTGTGATGGCGAGCAAAGGCGTAATCACCCTAGAAGATTTAGCAGAGCAAGGTATCGACGAATTAGTTGAGATCACTGAATTATCTGAACAGCAAGCGGGCGACTTTATTATGGCAGCTCGTAATATTTGCTGGTTTAGTGAAGAGTAGTTTATTAACGGGAGGTAACGCATAATATGGCAGACGTGAGCATAGAGAAACTAGCCGAGAACATTGGTACAACTGTTGATAAATTACTACAGCAGTTAACAGATGCAGGGATCACCAAAGCCAAAGGCGATCAGGTCAGTGAATCTGAAAAAGCCCAGCTGCTTGACTTTTTGAGCAAGCAGCATGGTGGTACAGGTTCTGAAGGCCCTGAGCGTATGACTCTTCAGCGTAAAAGCAAGAGTACCTTAAGTGTTACTGGTTCTACTGGTAAAGCTAAATCGGTTCAGGTAGAAGTACGTAAAAAGCGCACTTACGTTAAAAAGAGCGCAATCGAGCAGCAAAAAGAGCAAGAACGCTTAGCTGCAGAGGAAGCTGCGCGCAAAGAAGCAGAATTGAAAGCTCAACAAGAAGCTGAGCAAAAAGCGAAAGAAGAAGCTGAACGTAATGCCCAACAGGAGGCAGAACGAAAAGCCAAAGAGGAAGCTGAGCGCAAAGCTAAAGAAGAAGCCAAACGTAAAGCAGAAGCAGAACGTCAAGCGAAAGAACAGCAGAGTAAAGAAGTGGATAGCGCCCAACAAGAGCAAGAGAAAATCGAAGCAGAACGCCTTCGTACAGAAGCAGAAGCAGCAGCTTTAAAGAAAGCTGAAGAAGAAGCAAATCGTCAAGCTGAAGAAGCTCGCCGTCTAGCGGAAGAAAATGAAGCACGTTGGAAAGCTGAAGAAGAAGAGCGCAAGCGTCGCGAAGCTTCGGCTGATCACCATATGACAACGTCTACATTCGCGCGTGAAGCGGAAGATGAGTCTGATGCACGTGAAGAAAAGAGTGCACGTCGCAAGAAGAAGAAAAAGCCACAAGCTAAAGAGACGAATACTCAGCAGTCACGTGGTAAAAAAGGCAAGCTAAAAGCACCAACGTCACTTCAACATGGCTTCCAAAAGCCAGCGGCAGAAGTTAAACAAGAAGTGCGCATCAGTGAAACAATTACAGTATCAGAGCTTGCATCACGCATGGCTGTGAAAGGTGCTGAAGTTGTTAAAACCCTGATGAAGCTTGGCGAGATGGTAACTATCAACCAAGTGATCGACCAAGAGACTGCACAGTATGTAGCAGAGGAAATGGGTCACAAGGTTATCATCGTCAAAGAAAACGAGCTTGAAGAAAAAGTACTAAGTGATCGCGGTGATACTGATGAGACTGTAGGTCCTCGTGCGCCAGTTGTTACTGTAATGGGTCACGTTGACCACGGTAAGACGTCAACACTAGACTATATTCGTAAAGCAAAAGTTGCTGACGGTGAAGCGGGTGGTATTACACAGCACATTGGTGCATACCACGTAGAAACTGACGGTAACATGATCACTTTCCTTGATACTCCGGGACACGCGGCGTTCACGTCGATGCGTGCTCGTGGTGCGAAAGCGACAGATATCGTAGTACTTGTTGTTGCAGCAGATGATGGTGTAATGCCTCAGACTAAAGAAGCTGTACAACACGCAAAAGCAGCAGAAGTACCGCTTATTATCGCAGTTAACAAAATGGATAAAGAGGGCATCGACCCAGATCGCGTTAAGAACGAACTTGCTCAATTGGATGTTATTCCAGAAGAGTGGGGCGGTGACACGCAGTTTGTTCATATTTCTGCGAAAACTGGCCTAGGTATCGACGACCTTCTTGAAGCAATCCTGATGCAAGCTGAGCTACTAGAGCTGACTGCACCAGAAAAAGGTATGGCGCAAGGTGTTGTTATCGAGTCACGTCTAGATAAAGGTCGTGGTCCAGTTGCAACAGTACTTGTACAAGCTGGTACGCTAGAGCAAGGTAACATTGTACTTTGTGGTCTAGAGTACGGTCGTGTACGTGCGATGAGAGACGAAAACGGTAAAGAAATTACTGAAGCTGGTCCATCTATTCCTGTAGAGATCTTAGGTCTGTCTGGTGTGCCTGCTGCTGGTGATGAAGCAACCGTTGTTAAAGACGAGCGTAAAGCACGTGAAGTTGCTCTATACCGTCAAGGTAAATTCCGTGAAGTGAAGCTTGCGCGTCAGCAGAAAGCGAAACTTGAGAACATGTTTACTAACATGACTGAAGGTGATATCTCTGAGGTTAATGTAGTTCTTAAAGCGGACGTACAAGGTTCAATCGAAGCGATTTCAGACTCACTAACTAAACTATCGACTGACGAAGTTAAAGTTAAGATCGTCGGTAGCGGTGTAGGTGGTATCACAGAAACAGATGCAACACTAGCTGCAGCTTCAAATGCAATCATCGTAGGTTTCAACGTTCGTGCAGATGCATCAGCGCGTAAAGTAATTGAAGCTGAAAACTTAGATCTGCGCTACTACAGCGTAATCTATGACTTGATTGAAGAAGTTAAACAAGCGATGGCTGGTATGCTTGCACCTGAATTCAAGCAAGAGATCATTGGTCTTGCTGAAGTGCGTGACGTGTTCAAGTCGCCTAAGATTGGTGCAGTTGCCGGTTGTATGGTTACTGAAGGTATCGTTAAACGTAGCGCTCCAATCCGCGTACTTCGTGAAAACGTTGTTATCTACGAAGGTGAGCTTGAGTCACTTCGTCGCTTTAAAGATGACGTTCAAGAAGTTCGTAACGGCATGGAATGTGGTATCGGTGTTAAGAACTACAACGACGTTAAAGTTGGCGATCAGATTGAGGTATTTGAAACTGTTGAAGTACAGCGTTCACTGTAATTCTAACAGGGTTTAAACCTTGAAATGGGGGCAATAGCCCCCATTTGTGTTTGTGTTTTTTTGATTTTTATAACATAAAAATCAATAGCTTATTAAAAGTGGTGACAATGAGAGAATTTTCTCGTACGGATCGTGTTGGACAGCAAATTCAAAAAGAAATCGCTGTTATTTTGCAACGCGAAATCAAAGATCCAAGGTTAGGTATGCTGACTGTATCGGCGGTCGAAGTATCTCGTGACTTATCTTATGCGAAAGTTTTTGTTACTGTCCTAAACAGTAAAAGTGAAGATGATACGAAACAAAATCTCGCTATATTAAATGATGCGACAGGGTATATACGCTCTTTATTGGGCAAGCGAATTCGTGCTCGCATTATGCCTGAGTTAAGATTTGTGCTAGACAACTCCTTGATGGAAGGTATGCGCATTTCGAATCTCGTTGATGAGGTTATTCGTACTGATAAAGAAAAGCGTGGTGATGACGCAAACTCGGTAGAGGATGGTGACGAGTAATGGCGCGTCGTAGTAAAGGCCGTCCAGTGGATGGCATTGTGCTATTACACAAGCCTCAAGGTATTTCCTCTAATAAAGCGTTGCAGCAAGCTAAAGGCATTTACTTTGCTCAAAAAGCTGGCCATACAGGTGCATTAGACCCTTTGGCTACAGGTATGCTACCGATATGCTTTGGTGAGGCAACCAAATTTACTCAATTTTTGTTAGATACGGATAAAACCTATGTTGTTCGAGCTCAGTTAGGCGAGAGAACAACAACCTCTGATTCTGATGGTGAAATTGTTGAAACGCGCCCGGTAGAGATTACTCAATCTCAGCTAGAGCAAGCCGTTGATGCTTTCCATGGTGAATCGGATCAGTATCCATCTATGTACTCAGCCCTAAAATACCAAGGGCAACCTTTGTATAAGTATGCTCGCGAAGGCATTGAAGTGCCTCGTAAGTGCAGAAAAATCAATGTGTATAGTATTTCACTCGATGAATATGATGTTGAGTCACAACAAATTCAGATGACAGTCCATGTGTCAAAAGGCACCTATATTAGGACGATTGTTGATGACTTGGGTGAAAAGCTTGGCTGTGGTGCGCACGTAATTATGCTTCACCGTAGTGAAGTGGGCCACTATCCATCTGATAAGATGGTCACGATTGAAGAGTTGGAAGCGAAGTTACAAAAAGCCAAAGAAGAAGAGATAGAGCCTTCTACTTATATAGATGAGCTTTTGCTGCCAATGGACACTGCGCTGGTTGATTTACCCACAATTACATTGACTCAAGAACAAGGCATTGCCTTTAGTCATGGTCAGACGGTTGTTGTAGGCGAAGTACCTGAAGGTGTTATCAAGGTAATGGCTGAAGATACCTTTATTGGCATAGGTGAACGCAATAAACATGGCCACCTAAAAGCCAAACGCGCATTATCAAGTGCACAATAATTTTGTCAGCGGCGTTAAATACTGATACAATGCCGCCGCTTTGTCGCTTTGGCTGAATTAGTGATCGGCTGAAGCATTATATTTATGTAATTTGGAGTTTATTATGTCACTAAGCAACAAAGAAAAAGCAGAAATCGTAGCTAAATTTGCACGTGTAGAAGGCGACACTGGTTCACCTGAAGTACAAGTTGCACTACTTACTGCAGATATCAACAAACTACAAGGCCACTTTGCTGACCACAAGCACGATTTCCACTCTCGTCGCGGTCTACTACGTAAAGTTAGCCAACGCCGTAAACTACTTGACTACCTTAAAGGTAAGAACGTTGAGCGTTACGCTGCGTTGATCAAAGAGCTTGGCCTACGTCGCTAAGAATTTGATGAATTGTTGGATTTTTATCCGACAATAAAAAAGGGGCGACTTCGCCCCTTTTTTTGTGCGTGTACTAGCAGTATACTTACCCTCGTTCTAGCATTGTGCTAGGCAAGCGCCGATACTTCTGCCAATTGTAGTGCTTAAGTAGATCTATATGAGTACCAAGGTTTTTGGTTGTTCTATTTAAGACTGTAATTGGTTGTTGTTGGCGTTTTAATATATTTATTAAGGAATATTTTGTGCAAGCAATAATTAAAGAGTTCCAACTTGGTCAACATACAGTGACTCTGGAAACAGGTGCAATCGCGCGTCAGGCTGACGGTGCGGTTTTAGCAAGCATCGGTGACACATCAGTACTAGTGACTGTTGTTGGTAAGCGTGAAGCAGCGCCTGGTCAGGACTTCTTCCCTCTTACTGTTAACTACCAAGAAAAAATGTACGCAGCGGGTCGTATCCCAGGTGGTTTCTTGAAGCGTGAGGGTCGTCCTTCTGATTCAGAAACTCTGACAGCGCGTCTAATTGACCGTCCAATTCGTCCACTATTCCCAGACGGTTTCGTGAACGAAGTTCAAGTTATCGCGACAGTTGTTTCTTCAGATCCTGAAATTCAGCCTGATATGGTTGCGTTGATCGGTACTTCTGCAGCGCTAGCAATTTCTGGTGTGCCATTCAATGGCCCAATCGGTGCAGCGCGTGTTGGTTACATCAATGGTCAATATGTACTTAACCCGACTGTAACGGAATTAGCTGAAAGTAAGCTAGACCTTGTGGTAGCAGGTACTGAAAATGCAGTACTAATGGTTGAGTCAGAAGCTGAAATCCTAACTGAAGAAGAAATGTTAGGCGCGGTTGTATATGGTCACGACCAGTCTCAAGCAATCATCAAAGCGATTGAAGAATTCAAAGCAGAAGCTGGCAAGCCTGATTGGGAGTGGACTGCTCCTGAGAAAAATGTTGCATTAGCTGACAAAGTTGCAGCAATTGCAGAGCAAAAAGTAGGCGATGCATACCGCATTACTGACAAAGTTGCACGTAAAGACTCGCTTTCTGAAGCTAAAGCTGAAGTTTTAGAGAAGCTAACAGCAGAGCTTGCTGAAGGCGAAGATTTAGATGAGCAAGAAGTGGGTAAACTATTCAGCTCTCTAGAGAAGAAAATTGTTCGTGGTCGCATCATCTCGGGTGAAAAGCGTATCGATGGTCGTGAACCAGACATGGTTCGTGCTCTAGACGTGATGACTGGCGTGCTTCCGCGTACTCACGGTTCAGCAATCTTCACTCGTGGTGAAACTCAGGCGTTAGTTACTGCGACTTTAGGTACTGAGCGTGACGCACAGATGATGGATGACTTAGTGGGTACTCACAAGCATCACTTTATGCTTCACTACAACTTCCCTCCGTTCTGTGTGGGTGAAACTGGCTTCATTGGTTCTCCAAAGCGTCGTGAAATCGGCCACGGTAACCTAGCTAAGCGCGGTGTTCAAGCTGTAATGCCAAGCCTAGAAGAATTCCCATACTCAGTACGTGTTGTATCTGAAATTACAGAGTCAAACGGTTCATCTTCAATGGCATCTGTGTGTGGTACTTCATTGGCACTAATGGATGCAGGTGTACCTGTTAAAGCATCTGTTGCTGGTATCGCGATGGGTCTAGTTAAAGAAGGCGAAGACTTCGTAGTTCTTTCAGACATTCTTGGTGACGAAGATCACTTAGGTGACATGGACTTTAAAGTTGCGGGTAGTAGCGCGGGTGTAACTGCACTTCAAATGGATATCAAGATTGAAGGTATCACAAAAGAAATAATGCAGATCGCACTACGTCAAGCTAAAGCAGCACGTATGCACATTCTTAGTGTAATGGACCAAGCAATTGCAGCGCCTTCACAAGAGCTATCTGAATTCGCGCCACGTATTTACACTATGAACATTCCACCGAAGAAGATTGCAGACGTAATCGGTAAAGGTGGTGCAACAATCCGTCAGCTAACTGAAGAAACTGACACAACTATCGAAATCGAAGATGACGGTACAGTTAAGATTGCTGCAACCAATGGTAACAGTGCAAAAGAAGCAATTTCACGCATCGAAGCACTGACAGCTGAACTAGAAGTGGGCACAATCTACAACGGTAAAGTTGCTCGCATCGTAGATTTTGGTGCATTCGTGAACGTACTTCCAGGTAAAGATGGCCTTGTTCACATTTCTCAAATCAGCAAAGAGCGCGTTAACAATGTCTCTGACCACCTTAAAGTTGGTCAAGAAGTTAAAGTTAAAGTACTAGAAGTTGACCGCCAAGGTCGTGTTCGCCTGAGCATCAAAGAAGCGCTAGAGCCTTCTGAGCCTGCTGCTGAGCCAGCACCTAAAGGTGAGTAATAATTTGTAAAGAAACAATATGTTTCGTTAAAAGGGGCTGAATGGCCCCTTTTTTTGTGCTTTAATGGCCCTAGACACGCACTTTCTAGCCCAATGAGGGACATATCTTGAGATTTTTATTAATACCTTTGCTAGGACTAAGCTTAATGGGCTGTCAGAGTACACAGCAACAGGTAACCCAATCAGTACTGCCAATTCCTTTCACTGAGCCTCTTCAGGCTAACCCTCGCACGCAAATAGAGATTGCACGATACAGTGAGCTCTTAAATAGTCCAGAACTGACGCGTTCACAACGAGCAGAGCTATACCATATTCGCGGCAAACTGTACGACAGCCTTGGCCAATCTCAATTAGCACAAATAGATTTTAATCGTGCATTGAAATTGCAGCCAGACATGGCAGAAGTTTATAATTTTTTAGGCATACATCATACTTTGAGGCAAGAATATGGAGAGGCGTACGAACGTTTTGACTCGGTTCTAGAACTGGACAGCAGTTATGATTATGCATATCTGAATCGTGGTATAGCGCTATATTACGGCAGTCGACCAGAGCTTGCTGTAGATGACTTTAAGCGCTTTCTTGCAAATGCCCCTGACGATGCATATCGTGTTATGTGGCTGTTTATTGGAGAGCGTGCCGTTGACCCTGAGGCCGCGAAAATATCTTTGCAGAAAAATAGTGCTGCATTGAGCGATGAGATTTGGTCTACACAACTGGTTAAGTTGTATTTAAATGAGGTCAGCGAAACACAATTTTTGGCGCAAGTTTCGCAGGGTGTCAAATCACAAAAAGAGTATGCAGAGCGTTTATGCGAAGCTTATTTTTATATTGCTAAGCGTTACAGGGCAAATGGTAATAACTTGAAAGCGGCTGAATTTTTCAGGTTGACGTTGGCCACAAATGTTTTTGAATTTGTAGAGCATAAATATGCGCGATTGGAACTCAGGTTAATCAGGGAAGAACAATTGGCTAACGCATCCAGCTAAAGCCATGTTTCATAGATGGGTTTTATTCTTCGCATTCGTGATTGTGGCTGTTCCTAGCAGCAGCCATTATAACCATAGCTTTAAAAGTTTAAGTGACGATCAGCTGGAGAGTCTAGTTACCCGTATCAGTCAAAATCTAAATTCTTCTTCACCGATTTACTCTGAACTGTCAAAACTTTCCCACCGTATGTCGAACAAACAAGTACGACGACTTCGCGATAAGGGTTTTGCGCATTTTGCATTTGAATGGGCGATACGTTTAACCGAACAGCAAAAGCATCGACAAGCCCAGTTGCTCATTGATAGATATTGGCGTGATGTAGATAAGTCAATGCAGAGTAGAATGCTCGGGTTACTTCAGCTGCAAAAGCGCTATCAGGCTATTGCTGATATATTTACCGTTCAACCAGCCATTGAGCCTTATTATACTCTGAGTCAGCTTGCACAGGGCAAAGGCGTCAAGGGTTTAAATCAGGATGTGTTGTCTCAACTCGGCATCACCACATTAAATACGCTTATCGAGGGCCCTCAGCAGTGTGTTCATCACATCGCATTATTGAGTAGCACATTAGAAAGTACCTTCAAACTTGAAGAACTGAAGCGAGCTTATGAGCAGAGTGAGTTACACAAGCGGTTACCGTATTGTCTCAGTAAACCGGTTTATGTTGGAGAGTTAGTACAGTGTCAGGGGGAATCTGGGCAGTTTATTCAATGTAACTTGGCAAAGATATTAGATACCACAAAGTTTGCTAACACTGTTGTATCTAAGGCGCGTCATTTGGTAATTATGTCTGAACAATCTGGGCTTGCGAATGTACGACATGGAATTATGACTTTGAATCATAACCATGGACTGGCGTTATTTATACATGAGCTGATGCACTTTACGCATTTTGAAGATGAATATCCTGTGCCAGCCAACAAAGCGAAATGGCTGTGTGCCTCAACTGGCTTTAAGGCACCAAATCTATATGTGGGAAAGCGTCCGCCAAAAAATTGGTATGCGAGCAAAACCTGCTTACATGGGAAGTTGCCATCATACAAACCGAGTAAAGCACAATCAAAAATGGAATATCATGCAATTGACTTGTCAAACCAATATTTAGGTTTATGGTTAAAGGCATTGGAGCATAGTTTATTGGAGCCAAGCGATTATCAAGTTTATTACCATAAACTTGCCAATAGAGATCCAGCTTTAGTTAAATGAGCGCTCAATTTATGAATGGAGTCTGAATTGTTTGTTAATTTTGTCTAGAATTTCAACAGCCAGTATGTGAAACCCTAGACAAGTCAAACACTAATAAAGTATAACTGGTAGACGTTATGTGTGATAAAAATGCACGTAAAAAATAAACAGAACACGATCGCCATAACTTAATCATAACGTGCGTTTAATAGTGATGAACGGCATCGAAGATATAAGGCTTCTTTATGACTTTGCTTTGGATACCCTTGATATCCTTGTTAGGCAGTTTACTCTCTTCATTTACAGGTAAGCTATCTCGCAATCAGTCGACTGCAATCACCTTGATTGCACCCACTGTGGCCCTTTTACTGGCCATCAATTTAGCTCCCGCAGTATTTGCTGGGGAAGCGATCCGCGCTACTTTAGATTGGGTACCGATACTCGATCTGGACGTGTCTTTCCGTTTGGATGGATTGGCACTTTTGTTTGTTTTTATGATCTTAGGTATTGGTATATTAGTTATTATTTATGCCCGCTATTACCTGAGTGAAAATGATTCAATGCCCAAGCTGTACGCATACCTAATGCTGTTTATGACGGCAATGTTGGGTATTGTTATGTCTAACAATGTGATCCAACTATGGGTATTTTGGGAATTAACCAGTATAAGCTCGTTTTTGTTGATCAGCTATTGGTGGCATAAATCGGAAGCTCGCAAGGGTGCAAAAATGGCGTTGGCTATCACCGGTGGTGGTGGCTTGGCATTGCTAGCCGGTCTGTTATTACTTGGTCATATTGTTGGCAGTTATGACTTAGATATTATTCTTGCTAGCCGTGAACTTATTCAATCTCACAGTCTGTATGAAGTCGCATTGGTATTGGTTTTACTTGGTGCATTTACTAAGTCAGCGCAATTTCCATTTCATTTCTGGTTGCCTCACGCTATGGCTGCACCTACGCCAGTTAGTGCATACTTGCACTCGGCGACGATGGTTAAAGCTGGTATCTTCTTGCTAGCGCGTTTCTATCCAGCGTTAGCGGGTACTGAAATTTGGTTTATCTTAGTCGGCTTGACGGGCTTAGTGACTTTATTAGTCGGTGCTTACATTGCGTTATTTAAGCATGATCTAAAAGGCCTCTTAGCCTTCTCGACTATCAGTCACCTTGGTTTAATTACTTTATTGCTTGGTCTTGATACCGAGTTGGCTACTGTGGCTGCCATTTTCCATATTATCAACCATGCAACGTTTAAAGCGTCTCTGTTTATGGCAACGGGTATCATTGATCATGAAACGGGTACTCGAGACATGCGTAAACTTAATGGTATGTGGCGATTTATGCCTTATACCGCAACGTTAGCAATGGTTGCAGCTGCTTCAATGGCAGGTGTGCCTTTACTCAATGGTTTCCTTTCGAAAGAGATGTTCTTCGCTGAGACTTTACATCAGCAATTACTTGGGTCAATGTCATGGCTAATTCCAATTTTGGCGACGATTGCAGGGGCATTCTCCGTAGCATATTCAGCGCGCTTTATTCATGACGTGTTCTTTAATGGCGATCCAGTTGATTTACCAAAAGAGCCTCATGAAGCCCCGCGTTATATGCGTGTGCCAATTGAAATACTGGTCGCGTTGTGTTTAATCGTCGGTATGTTCCCTAACTTTGTGGTAGACGGTATTTTGCAGCTTGCCTCTGGTTCTGTACTGGGAACTGAACCGCCTGAGTTTTATATCGCAATTTGGCACGGCCTCAACTTACCATTATTGATGAGTGCTATAGCCGTTTGTGGTGGTTTGTTAATTTACACTCAGCGTAGATACTTATTCCAATTCCAAGCTTCTTTGCCGCCTATTAATGCGAAAAAAGGCTTTGAAAAAACCATGCACTCAGTGGTGACATGGTGCCAAAATAAAATCAGTGCCATTGAGAATGGCTCTCTTCAGCGTTATTTAATGCTCATGCTATTAGTCGTTCTATTAAGCGCAGGCTGGCCACTGTTTGAAATGAGTCAGCTAGTTGGTGAAAACCAGCTAACTCCGGTTGATATACATAATGGTATTGGTGCAGGCTTACTCATGATAGGTGCGATTGGTACGGTAATATGGCACCGAACTCGTATGGTTGCGCTGCTGATGATTTCTGTTGTTGGGTTAATGGTATCTGTTGCATTTACGCGTTTTTCTGCCCCTGACCTTGCGCTCACTCAGCTCACAGTAGAAGTTGTTACCATTATTCTATTAATGTTGGCATTGTTCTTTTTGCCGCAAAAAACGCCTAAGGAATCAAGCTCAATTCGCACTTTGAGAGACTTAGGAATTGCTTCTGCAATCGGTGTCATTGTCGGCAGTATTTGCTATGCACTTATTACGCGCCCATTAACGTCGATTTCCGATTTCTTTGTGGCGAATGCGAAAACCGGTGGTGGTGGCACGAATGTCGTAAACGTGATCCTAGTGGACTTCCGTGGTTTTGATACCTTAGGTGAAATCGTCGTGCTTGGGATCGCAGCATTGGGCATTTATAAGTTAATTATCCATCTGCCGTTATTTATGCCTGGAAGTGACTCTGAAGGCAGGCCTTGGGCTAAAGAGCGTTATCCGTTATTACTTGCGTCTATCTCGCAAAGCTTATTACCACTTGCATTGTTAGTGTCTTTCTATATTTTCCTACGTGGGCACAACTTACCTGGCGGTGGATTCATTGCGGGTCTAGTCACAGCGATTGCATTTATTTTGCAATACATCGCGCACGGTTCTAATTGGATTGCAGAACGCTTCACTTTGAATTACAGAAAGATAATTGCCTCGGGCATTGCTATTGCTCTGTTGTCTGGACTTGGAAGTTGGGTATTTGGCCGACCGTTCCTAACAACATGGTTTGATTATTTTGATATTCCTTTGATTGGCGAAATTGAACTCGCCAGTGCCTTAGTATTTGATTTAGGTGTATACATCACCGTTGTTGGTGCAACCCTGATGATCTTAGCGAGTTTAGGTAAGGTCACAGCAAATACATCGAAAGAAGAGGTAAACATTTAATGGAGCTTTTGTATTCTTCATGCGTAGGCTTACTTGTAGCTTGCGGTGTATTTATGATTTTGCGCGCTAGGACTTTTCCTGTCGTGCTCGGGTTGACAATGCTTTCTTATGCCGTGAACTTGTTTTTATTTGCATCGGGAAGACTGTCGATGAACCAAGCTGCAGTATTGGGTTATAGTGAAAGCTATGCCGATCCTCTACCTCAGGCGCTAGTGTTAACTGCCATAGTAATCGGCTTTGCAATGACTGCGTTTGTGGTGATATTAGCGATACGTGGTCGTGCTGATTTAGGCAACGACCACGTAAATGGCACTGTACCAGATAAGCCAAAGGCTGTTTCTCGACAAGCTAAGGAGCAGGGTAAAGCATGAGTCAACATTTAACATCTTTACCTGTCTTATTGCCAATGTTGGCGGCAATCTTAATGTTGATGCCGCCATGTGGAAAAAACCTTCAAATAAGACGTTATGTTTCTGTTTTGATGGGGCTTGTGAGCACAGTGGCGTCAGTAAGCTTACTGGCGTATGTTAAAACACACGGTACACAAGTATACGCAATCGGTGATTGGTCTGCCCCATTTGGTATCGTCCTTGTAGCCGATCCTCTTTCGACACTGTTGGTATCCCTGACCTCATTTTTAGGTTTGGTGTGTGCCTTGTATAGTTGCGCAGGAGATGATGAGCAGGGCAGTTTTTTCCATCCGTTACTGCATTTTTTAATTTTGGGTGTCAATGGTGCGTTTTTAACAGGCGATGCATTTAACTTATTCGTTTTCTTCGAAGTCTTACTCATTGCTTCATATTCTCTACTGATGCATGGTGGAGACAAACGAAATACGCGCGCCGCTTTACAGTATGTCATTTTAAACCTAGTGGGTTCTTCTGTATTCCTAATTGCATTGGGCATTCTATACGGCACACTCGGCACACTAAATATGGCTGATATGGCTACCAGAGTTATGGAGTTGCAAGGTGATGACGTTTATCTTGCAAAAATAGGTGGCTTATTGCTGCTTGTTGTCTTTGCTCTAAAAGGTGCATTACTGCCACTCCACTTGTGGCTACCAAATACTTACTCAACGGCCATGCCTGTGGTTGCGGCATTATTTGCAATCATGACCAAGGTAGGTGTGTATTCAATGATGCGTGTTTATACCTTGATCTTTGGCGAGCAAGCAGGTGAATTAAGCCATATGGCACAACATTGGCTTTGGTGGTTGGCAATCGCGACAATTGTAATGGGTGCGATTGGTGTACTTGCAAGCCAAGACCTCAGAAAGATGGTGGCTAATTTAGTGGTTGTATCTGTGGGTACGTTGGTTGCTCTGGTTGCTGCACAAACCATAGATAGCAGTGCAGCCGCAATATACTATTTAGTTCACTCTACATTGGTCTCTGCAGCGCTGTTCTTGATTGCTGATTTAGTCAGTAGGCAAAGAGGTAAAGTTGCAGATAGGATCACCGCTGGACGTCCAGTTGCTCAGCCTTTATTTTTAGGTGGTGCGTTTATATTTGCCGCGGTTACGGTTATTGGCATGCCTCCTTTGTCAGGTTTTGTCGGAAAAGTTTGGATTCTAAAGTCTACATTTGAGTCAACACATGGCCACTGGTTTTGGCCCATTTACTTGATAGCAAGCTTTGCGGTATTAGTGTCTGTTTCTAAGGCTGGTAGTACGGTATTTTGGCACCACACAGGTAAAGGTGAAGCTAATACGGAAGAAAAAGCACACCCTGTACAAGTTATAGCTGTACTGTTACTTGTTGCTGCATCGCCTCTGATGGTGATTTTCGCAGGTCCAATGTCTGACTATGCCCAATTTGCTGCGGTAGAACTACATAATTTTTACGGCCTTATTCAACATGTATTAGGAGGCAAGTAAAATGAGATTAGAAGCTAAATACAGATGGCTCCCAACGCCTTTTAGGAGCCTATTGTTATTTTTGGTGTGGTTGTTACTTAATAACACCGTTGCGCTAGGACATATCGTGCTTGGTTTAGTTTTGGCGATAGTGATCCCTTTGATCACTCATCCATTTAGAACCAAGCAGCCACTTGTAGTCAGACCATTTCGTGCTTTAAGGCATTTAATGTTGGTGTTATACGATATCTTGACAGCCAACATTGAGGTCGCGATAAAAATACTTGGCCCAACAAAAAAGCTTAAACCGGGTTTCGTAAAAGTGCCTTTGGATTTACAAGAATCTATGCCAATTACAATTTTGGCAAGTACCGTTTCGTTGACACCAGGTACCGTCAGTGCAGAAGTTTATCCATGGCCTGAAACGCTTGAAAACGAAAACGAAGCATGTCAGAAGTTCTTATTGATCCATGTCTTGGATCTAGATGATGAAGAAGCGCTTATCAAGACTATCAAATCTCGTTATGAAGCGCCTTTAAAGGAGATCTTTGAATGTTAGATACGATCATCTTAATTGTTTTTGCCATGATTGGTTTAGCTTTGTTGCTAAACTTATGGCGTTTAGTCGTGGGTCCTTCTGTACCTGACAGAATATTGGCGTTGGATACAATGTATATCAACACAATTGCGCTGATCATTTTATATGGTATGAGTATGGGCACATCGTTGTATTTTGAAGCAGCACTATTGATAGCTTTACTGGGCTTTGTAAGTACAGTTGCAGTGTGTAAATATTTGCTTCGTGGCGACATTATCGAGTAAGGGCAATTGATGGATATTGTAATTTCAATTTTGCTTTTGATGGGCGGTGCACTGGTTTTGGTGGGTTCTATTGGTTTAGTTAAAATGCCAGACTTTTTTATGCGCCTACATGGCCCGACAAAGGCAACCACACTTGGGATGGCTTGTTTGCTGTTTGCTGCAATGGCGTATTTTAGCCAGTATGGTGATGGGTTTACTTTAAAAGAAATTTTAATTTCTCTATTTTTACTTATTACTGCACCGATTAGTGGCTATATGCTTATTAAGTCAGCAATTCATCACCGGATTGACTCCACAGAGAAAACAACCGGTAAAGAGAATATAGAAGAAGACTAGAAACTTCATGAAAAAGCTCGACTTTCAGTCGAGCTTTTTGTATCAACATTCCCCAGCCAAGAATATTCTTCCATGTTTATTTTGTTCTTGCGAATTGTCTTTTCATGAATTAAGTTTAAAAAATTCATAAATTTAAAATATGTTAAATATAATATTTCTTGATTTTTATAAGCTTTGAAACTTGCAATAAGCATTAATTATATGACTCATTGCACATTAGGGAATTCAGATAAGTATAAGGTCGTATATGCAGCAGATGTCTATTAAAAAAAAGCTGATGTTATTTGTTACCGCGTTAGTTGTCGCTATTATTGTGATCCTTGTTATGACGACTTGGCTTCACTTGCAAGAAGAAAATGAAATACAAAGTGAGCAGGTACAAGCATTAGTCTTAAAAGAAATCAGAGCAGGATTAGTGTCCAAAGGGCAGTTTTACAGCCAACAGATATCAAGTTACCTAAATGAAGCTTATCGTATTCCCAGTTCACTTGCAGGGGCAATCGAAGCAACTTTAAACAGTCCGTTAGAAAGGTCTGGTGTAGAAGCGTTATTACGCGGCGCGATAAACAAAAACGGCAACGTTTCTTCAATTTACAGCCATTTTGAGAAAAATGCTTATGACCAAAAAGACGCTCAATTCATTGGCGGTGCATCTCACTCGGCGCCTGGAGCTGGGTCCTTAGAGCTTTACTTTACCCTTGAAAGTAGCGGTGTTGTTCAACACCAAATAGAATCAGCGGATGCAAAGTATAGTGACACGCGCAATGAGTTTGGGATCCGTGAGTCTGAGTGGTACCTATGTGCTCGAGATAACAACACGCCCTGTATGATGGAGCCTTATGTGTACGAAATCTCTCCAGGCAACAGCATGCTGATGACTTCGTTGACAGTACCCATTCAAAATAGAAATCGATTTATAGGGCTAATCGGCGTAGATGTAAATCTGCCTGAATTACAGAAGTTAGTAGAAGAATTGTCTTCCTCATTGTATGACGGAAAAGCACAAGTGTCTTTGCTCAGTGAAATAGGCTTAATTGCGGGAGCGAGTCATCATGCAGGATCCCTTGGCAGGCCTTTAGCAGAAGTGATTGATAAAAACCTAGCGCAAAATCTCTTGACGCTTCACAAAGGCAGTGGTTATACCGAAGTGGAAGACGATATTGTTATCTCTGTGCCTGTGCATATAGAGTTGGCTGGCGCCACTTGGTCATTAGTTATTCAAGTGCCAAAAGAGAAAGTTATGGCATCTGCGTATATTATTAGCGAGCAACTCTATGAGTCTGCTAATGATTTGGGTGTTTGGATGACTTTTCTTGGCCTTATCGTGGTTGCTGTCGCAATCGGTTTTAGTCTGTTTTTAATCAATACAATTACTGGGCCTTTATCTTATATTGAATCTCGCGTTGACAATTTAGCATCAAGCGAAGGGGACCTTACTCATCAATTAGAAGTGAGTCACCATGCAGAGCTGATCTCTTTAGCTGCAGGCTTTAACCGTTTCACAAATAAACTACGAGGTATGATTGAAGACCTTAAAGCGTTGGCACATCAATCTTACCAGCAATCACATGTTACGACTGAGGCTGCAATAAATATAAAGAATAAAGTATCTAACCAGCATATTGAGGTCGACAATGTGGTTACAGCTATTAATGAGTTAAGTGCTACTGCCGGCGAGGTTGCTAGGGCGTCGGAGCAGGCCGCGATGACAACAGACAGTGCGGTAAAGACGGTCCAAAGCTGTGAGCAAGATATAGTGCATACAACCCAAACTGTTGATGAAATCGCTGAGCAAGTATCGGTTGCTCAGGATGCTTTCCAACGTGTGGCAGAAAGAAGTGGAGATATATCTAAAATATTGGATGTGATTCGGTCAATAGCTGAGCAAACTAACTTGCTTGCGTTAAATGCGGCTATAGAAGCGGCACGGGCTGGCGAGCAAGGTCGTGGTTTTGCGGTGGTGGCTGACGAAGTTAGATCGTTGGCGTCTAAAACACAAGCTTCAACAGATGATATAAGTACATTGATAGAAAACTTACAGAATGAGATCAGTGGTTCTGAGGCGATTATTGAAAAAACAGTCAGCAAAGGCCACAGTGCAACGACCTTGTGTCAAAAAGCTGCTACGTCTATGAGTTCATTGGTGTCTGAGTTATCTAATATATCACATGAAGTAACTCAGATAGCAACTTCGGCTGAAGAACAAAGTATGGTGACTGAAGAAGTAAACATAAATATGACGGGCATTGCTGACGCCGCAAAGGAACTGGCTGGTTATGCAGATGAAGTAGAACAGGCAGCAAGCACAATGACCCAGTTAATGGAACAAAAGCATCAACAGCTTAATTTCTTAAAAACCTAGGAGTTAGCCTTTACTTTATATGTAGCTAAACTGGTTCTGGCTTTATAGTGCTGGTTTAGCTAGAATAACTGTAAATATATACAGTTAACTAGTTATATGAAGCTTTATATTGCAGAAAAACCTTCTTTAGGTAGGGCCATTGCGGAGGTACTACCTAAACCACACAAAAAGCAAGACGGGTTCATTGAAGTGGGGAATGGTGATTGCGTTACTTGGTGCATTGGCCACCTCTTAGAACAAGCAGAGCCAGAAGATTATGATCCTCGATATAAAAAATGGGCTATTCAAGATTTACCCATTGTGCCTTCAGAGTGGAAATTTAAAGCAAAACCAAAAACTAAAAAGCAGCTTGCAACGGTAAAGAGGTTGATAAAAAGCGCGGGAGTGGTGGTTCACGCAGGAGACCCAGATAGAGAAGGGCAATTACTTGTTGACGAAGTGATTCAAGAGGCAAAACTCTCTAAAGCTAAAAAGTCTACTGTAGAACGTGTACTCATCAGTGACCTTAATCCGAACGCTGTTAAAAAAGCGCTGCAAAAGTCCAAATCAAATACAGAGTTTATGGCATTAAGTATCTCTGCATTAGCCAGATCTCGCGCCGATTGGCTTTACGGTATGAATTTGACAAGAGCGTTCACACTCGCAGGACAAAAAGCGGGTGTACAAGGTGTGTTGTCAATTGGTCGCGTGCAGACACCTGTATTGGGGCTAGTAGTGCGTCGCGATGAGGAAATAGCCAATTTTGTTTCAAAGCCTTTCTATGAAGTCACGGCAAAAATATTAAAGGAAAGTGGCGAGCAATTTGAAGCAAAGTGGCAGCCAAGTGAAGCATGTTTACCCTACATGGATGAAGAAAATCGAGTGCTTGTTAAAGGGCTAGCGGAAAACGTAGCAAGAAGGATCACGAATCAACCTGCTGAACTAACAAAATTGGACAAGGTACCTAAGAAACAAAACCCGCCTTTGCCATACAACCTATCAGCGTTGCAGATAGATGCTAACAAGCGTTATTCGATGTCTGCTAAGCAAGTGCTAGATATTTGTCAGGCTTTGTACGAAAAGCACAAGTTGATTACTTATCCAAGATCGGATAACCGTTATTTGCCCAATGATCACTACTCTGAGCGCAATGACGTGCTGGCTGCAGTGGTCAATAACAATGGCTGTGAAGAGAAATTAGTTACAGACGCGAATACGTCATTAAAGAGCAAGTGTTGGAACGACAAAAAAGTTGAAGCACACCATGCGATTATTCCGACCAAAAAATGCTTAAAGTCAGCGCAATTAGGGCATCAGGAGCTACAGGTCTATGGCCTTATTTGTACACAATATCTTGCACAGTTTTACCCTGCTTATGAGTACTCGCAAACCAAAGCCTATTTAGTCATTGCTGGAGGAAACTTTGTCGCCAAAGCTGATACCGTGCTTAATTTAGGTTTTAAAGTTCTATTTAAGAGTAAAAAAGCAGACACAGAGTTGAAAACTCAGTTACCCACACTGGAAGTGGGTGAGCCACTACATTGCACTGATGGCGTAGTTATCGAGAAAAATACACAGCCCCCTAATTTTTTCACTGAAGCGACACTTCTGAGTGCGATGACAGGCATCGCACGGTATGTAAAAGACAAAGATGTAAAGAAAGTTCTGAAAGAGACAGACGGATTGGGCACTGAAGCAACAAGAGCCGGTATTATTGAACTGCTTTTCAAAAGAGGTTTTTTAAAACGTGAGGGAAAGTCGATTAAATCAACCCAATTAGGCAGTGGGCTGATAAATACGATCCCTGTTCATTTATCTATGCCTGATAGGACAGCGTTATGGGAATCTCAACTTACAAATATTGCGCACAAAAGCGCATCCTACATGCAGTTTATGACACCGCTTGAATCTGAACTTTCAGAGTTAGTCAATTTATCTCGATCGATAAATACAAATGCACTTAAAGGTGTTGAGGCACCAAGTCCTTTTAAAAAAAGAGGTGGAGGTAAAGGACGTCGCAAGAGCCCAAGACAAAAAACTAAAACAAAGAGTTGATAACAATTGGCTTGTAAAGTGTAAACCTGACACTATATAGCTAATAGAATTGAATTAAAGAATGCACGGTTATGGAAAATAAAATCACATTAACACCAGAAAACATTCAACAAGTGCTGGCGCCAACTAGCCCTGATCACCTTGTGCTATTGAGCTTTTTTAGTGCGCAGCATCCCGATTGCGTTGCACAAGCGGCAATCTTGGATGAATTGGCAACTCAATACGCAAGTAGTATTACAATCGCCACTTTGGATTGTGATATACAGCAAGCATTGGCTGGGCAGTTAGCGCAACAGGTTGGTCTTCAAGCTTTACCCACTGTAGTTGTCTTAAAGGGTGGTTCACCTGTAGATGTATTGGCAGGTCCAAAAAGTAAAGAAGAGTTCACTAAAGTACTGACCGAACACCTTCCATCTCCCGAGCTCATTTTGTTAGAACAGGCTAAGCAAGCTTTGGCCAATGGTGATCTGAACAGCGCATATTCTAATGCTAAGCAAGCTTATGACGTCGCAAAGGGTAACTCCCGAGTTAATTTAGTTTTTGCTGATATTTGTATTCAGATCCAAAAACTAGAAGATGCAGAAGCGTTGTTAGGAACGATCCCTGAAGATCAGAAGGATGCTTACTTTAACAACTTGCAGTCAAAGCTTACGCAAGCGAAAGATGCTCAAGAATCACCTGAAATAAAACGGCTGACCCAAGCAATTGAAGAAGCGCCTGACAATTTAGAGTTAGTTTGTCAGCTGGCCCAGGCACAAGTAGATGCTGGGAAAAAAGAAGACGCGTTGGCTTCTCTATTTAAAGTTCTGAGTAAGGACTTGTCTTTTGGCGAGGCAAAGAAAGGGTTCTTAGATATTATCGCTTCTTTGCCTGAAGGTGATAGTACTGCAGCTACCTATCGCCGTAAGTTATATAGCCTTCTCTATTGATCAAATTAGATCTCAGCACAATAGATATTGTGCTGAGAAAATGTTTGCAAGATCTCAGATTTGTACAATACTTAAGGTCCTCTTCGAAAAAATATGTCATTTTGATTAAAATATGATTACAGAGCATGTTATTTTGAGATGTTTTGTCGTTATTTTGTTCGAAAAGGCTCTTTTTCTAAGTTTTCTATAAAAAACACTTGATCCTATTTTGGATCTCCCTATAATGCGCACCCACTGACACGGCGGGATGCAACGAAAAGCGCAAACCAAAGTGAAGGTTAAAGTTAAACGGAAAGCTTAATTAAGAAAAATTAAATTTTCTAGTTGACTTTAAAAGTGAAGCGGTTAATATGGCGCTCCACTTCGCAGCAACGCTGCGGTAACTAACCAAGGGTTAGTTACATTGTTCTTTAAAAATATGAAGCAATCATCTGTGTGGGCACTCGTACAGATTGAGTTCTAACAGCTCTTGATTCAGGAGCAAAAGAATTAGAGTCTCAATTTCTTATGAGTGACTATATAGTCAATTTATACAGAATTCATTGAGCACGAAACTTCGGTTTCAAAAACTTTTAATTGAAGAGTTTGATCATGGCTCAGATTGAACGCTGGCGGCAGGCCTAACACATGC
>NZ_MAUJ01000004.1 GCF_001696455.1 Pseudoalteromonas luteoviolacea | reverse complement strand
AGTTCGATCCTGCTTAGCTCCACCAATTTCTTTTGCGATATTCCCAAGTAAAGTGGGGCTATAGCTCAGCTGGGAGAGCGCCTGCCTTGCACGCAGGAGGTCAGCAGTTCGATCCTGCTTAGCTCCACCACTTTTCCTTCTCTAAGTTCTAATTTGACCTTCACCTTCAACCAAATACTTTTCAGTGGTTAAAGATTCAAGCCCCATTGGACCATATGCATGAAGTTTTGTCGTTGCAATACCAATTTCGGCACCAAGTCCAAGTTGACCGCCATCACTAAATCTAGATGACGCATTCACCATTACGACAGATGCATCCACACACTGTTGAAACAGCGTTGCTGTGTCTGAATTTTTAGTACAGATCACTTCAGTATGATGACTTCCAAACCTATCAATATGCGCCAGCGCACCAGTAAAGTCGTCTACGATACGAACGGCAATTTCCAAGCTTAAGTATTCCTCACCAAATTCGTTTTCAGACAATACATTGGCAGTATCGAAATATTTTTCAGCCTGATGACAAGCATTGATTCTAACTTGTGCTTGAGTAAGCGCTTTGTTGACTTGTGGGAGAAACTCCCTTGCAATATCTCGATGGACCACCAAGCACTCTAATGCATTACACACACCGGTTCGCTGCGTTTTACCATTGAGTAAAAGCCCCATGGCAATGTCTAAGTCCGCCTCGGCATCAACATACAAATGACATACACCCTTAAAGTGTTGGATCACAGGAATTGCGCTGTTTTTTGTAACAAACTCGATTAGGCCCTCTCCACCGCGTGGAATGATCAAGTCAATATCATCTTTCTGCTGCATCAACTCCAATAGCAACGCTCTATCAGGATCTGGCACCACAGTAATAAGCTCCTCAGGTAAGTTAAACTTAATCAATACCTGATGCATGACTTTCGCAATAGCCAAAGAGCTGTTGAGCGCCTCTTTCCCGCCGCGCAAAATAACCCCATTACCAGACTTAAAGCAAAGCGCGCCTGCATCTGCGGTGACATTTGGACGGGCCTCGTAGATCATACAAATCACCCCCAACGGAACACGCATTTTTTTTACCAAAATGCCACTTGGCTGACGTCCAAGCTCCCTTATGTTACCAACTGGGTCCGGCAACTTTGCTATTTTTTCTACACCTAAAGCCATTTCATCGATGCGTTGTGTGGTTAATGTCAACCTATCTATCATCGCCGCACTCAAGTGATTGTGCTTTGCAGCATCAAGGTCTCGCTGATTTGCCTGTAATATCTCCTCTGACTGCGCGCGCAACGCTGAAGCCAATTCCACAAGGATCGTATTTTTTTGCTCTGTGCTCAAAATTGCGAGCTGCTTAGCAGCTTTCGACGCATTTTTAGCGAGTTCTTCTATTAAACTCATTTTCCTCTCATTCCCAAATTGCTGATATTTAGCCATGGTCTTTTTAACCACCGCCCCCGATAATAAGCAAGAACCTTCTTGCAGGTAAAGTGAATATTGCTCTTATTTTGTCAAGCTTAATTCCCAAGTAAACAGTTTATATCTCGGAAAATTTATCTATTTTTTAAGCGTTTATTCTCTTTTTTGACATCTTTACTATGATATAACGAGGCTACCACTATACTAATATTCAATACGCTAACTAAGCTGGAGAGTTTATGTCAGCTATTTTTATTGCGGCAATCGCCGTATGCTCTGTGATTGCTCAATGGCTCGCTTGGGTTGTGCGAGTGCCTGCTATTTTATTTTTATTACTGACTGGGCTGATGTTAGGGCCGGTGACTGGCGTACTTGACCCAGATAAACTACTGGGTGATTTGCTATTCCCGGTGGTTTCTTTGTCGGTGGCTATAATCCTTTTCGAAGGCTCTCTGACCCTGCATTTTCGCGAATTAAAGGGCATAGGAAAAGTCGTCCGAAACCTCTGTTCTATCGGCATGCTCACCACCTTTATCATTATCACAGCCTGTGCAATCTACATTTTAGAATTGGACTGGCGGGTCGCGGCAGTTTTAGGCGCGGTACTGGTTGTGACCGGACCTACTGTCATCGCCCCTATGCTTAATGCAATGCGCCCGACCAAAGACATCGATAGAATTCTGCGCTGGGAAGGCATTGTGATTGACCCGATAGGCGCGCTTTTTGCGGTTTTGGTGTTTGAAGCTGTCAGTCTGGTGGATAAAGACGGCGTTTTTAGCCATACGCTTATGGCATTGCTTTCGACGTTAGGTGTGGGATTGAGTGTTGGTCTCGTGTCTGGTTGGATTACCAGCTATCTTATTCGCAATGAATGGCTGCCGTTCGAATTACACAAATTTGGTATTCTCGCGCTAGTTTTAATGAGCTTTACCCTGTCGAATCATCTAAGCCACGAATCAGGATTACTTGCTGTCACCGTGTTTGGTATCTGGCTTGCCAATCAGGATGACTTGGAAATTGATGCCGTCCTTGAGTTCAAAGAAGACCTCTCGATGATACTGATCTCAAGTTTATTTATCCTGCTTGCTGCCCGCCTTAAAGTTGAAGAGTTACTGATGCTAGACAGTGGTATCTTTTGGTTTTTGGCCATTGTATTGTTTGTCGCGCGGCCATTGAGTATAGCAGTATCTACATTCAATAGTGACATCCCCCTTAAGTCCCGCCTAATGCTCGCTTGGATAGCCCCTCGTGGTATCGTCGCCGCAGCTGTTGGCTCCGTCTTTGCCCTAAGTATGGCGCAATCTGGTACGCCGGATGCACAAAAGATAGTACCGCTGATATTCACCGTCATAATTGTGACTGTCATCCTGCAAAGCCTCACTGCCACGCCTTTGGCGAGGTTACTCGGAGTTCGTCAGCCCTGCCCAAGTACTCTGCTCATTATCGGTGCTAATCATGTCGCTCGCGCCATTGCATGTGGACTAAAAGAACAAAATATTGATGTGTACTTATCCGACCCTGCGTGGGAAAACTGCAAAATGGCCAGAATGGATGGTCTTCCCTGTTACTACGGAAACCCTCAGTCAGAACATGCCGAGCGCTACTTACCTCTGACAAGCCTTCGCTCGGTGTTGGCCTTGTCTCCAAATAGGCATCACAATGCCCTAGGTGTTCAGTATTTTTCCCATCTACTAGATGAAGAGAGTGTTTACTCACTCAAATCTTCCACAAATCATGCTAAAGCGAATAAAGACAGTGCAACTTTTTTGTCCCGTCAAATACTCTTTGGCGAAACGGGCAACTATGCGAAATTAAGTAGCTTAATGGCTAAAGGTGGAAAAGTCAGTGCGACAAAACTGTCTGAAGAGTTTAGTTGGGAACAATATTTGGAAGTGAATAAAGAGGCAATTCCTTTATTTATAATTTCTGAGCAGAAAAAAGATGAGCCTCTTTCTATTAGACCATTTACTTCGGAAGATAAGAAGCTCCCAGAGCAAGGTGACAAAATCTTGGCATTGCAACCGCCCAAGATGTCCATTTTAAAAGACCCAACGATTAAAGAAGCATCCATAGGCGAAAAGCTAAGTAGCTAAAGCTAATTTGGTAGACGTGCCCGCTTAATGACGCTGGCGGGCATTTTTTCTCCAAGCTGTGATAGTGAGCGCTCAATTTTTTTATGCACTTCTTTATCAGCAACCACTGCATGAAATAGCCAACGGTAAGCATCTTCATAATCGCGAGGACTGCCATAACCTTTATTAAATAATCCCACCAAGCGCAGTTGAGCATTCAAATTACCCAGTGCCGCTGCTTCTCGTAAGTAAACAATCGCCATCGCTTTGTCTGCCTGTACTAGCTGGCCTACATCATAGTAGCGGCCGAGCTGTTCTAACGCTGCGGCAAGCCCTTGCTGGGCCGCTTGGCGCATGTAATACAGGCCAAGTTCAACATCCTGCTCGACACACACAGCGTAGGCCAGCATATCGCCATATAAGAATTGATAGGAAGGTAGCCCCATAATTTCAGCTCTGGCTTCGATATCTTGGACTAGTTGGCAATCATCGTCTTTAACGCGTTGCAGATGGGCATTATTATTAATGAGCGTGATCAGCTCATCCTGAGTGTAAAGGGGCACTGCTTCAATTTGCTCATTAGCCAGTGAACAAGAAGAGAAAGCCACACCTACTAGGAAAAAGATATTTCGTAATTTAGTCGTCATCATATTTTGGCAAACACTGTTGGACCTGAACTTATAATACAATAATTGTACCAATTTAATACGACTTCAAATAATAACCTGCATATCTACAGGCATAAAAAAAGCTGCCGAAGCAGCTTTTTTTTAATTATTCGCCAAATGGGTTGCGAACAATCATGGTTTCTACGCGGTCTGGGCCTGTCGATATAATATCGATTGGTACACCGGTAATTTCTTCTAAGCGTTTGATATAGTTGATTGCAGCTTCTGGTAGTTGCTCTACTGATGTTGCACCAAACGTATTTTCGCTCCAACCTGGCATTTCTTCGTATACAGGTGTTACTTTCTCGTAGCCTTCAGCTGCAAGTGGCGTCACATTTGTTACTGTGCCATCTTCAAGTTGGTAACCTGTACAGATTTTAATAGTCTCGATACCGTCAAGTACGTCAAGCTTAGTTAAGCAGAAACCAGTGATGCTATTGATCTGAACTGCACGGCGCATAGCAACCGCGTCAAACCAACCAGTACGACGCAAACGACCTGTTGTAGCACCGAACTCATGACCTTTCTCACCCAAGTGTTTACCAACTGGGTCTTGCTTGTCTACGCCATCATACAACTCAGTAGGGAATGGACCTGAACCAACACGTGTTGTGTACGCTTTCACGATACCAAGCACATAATCTAGGTTTAATGGACCAAAACCAGCACCTGTCGCTACACCGCCAGCTGTTGTGTTTGACGACGTTACGTATGGGTATGTACCGTGGTCGATATCTAGAAGCGTACCTTGTGCGCCTTCAAATAGGATGTTGTCACCTTTTTCACGCGTCTGATCAAGTAGCTCAGTTACATCAACAACCATTGCCTTAAGGATTTCTGCAATTTCCATTGCGTCATCATAAGTTTTCTGGAAGTCAACAGGCTCAACTTTGTAGTAGTGCTCAAGTGAGAAGTTATGGTACTCAATCACTTCTTTAAGCTTAGCTGCGAATTGCTCTGGGTTGAATAAATCACCAACACGAAGACCACGACGAGCGACTTTATCTTCGTATGCAGGACCAATACCACGTCCAGTTGTACCAATAGCTTTATTGCCTCGCGCAAGCTCACGAGCTTGGTCTAGTGCAACATGGTAAGGAAGAATTAGAGGACATGCTTCACTGATCAGTAGACGCTCACGTACTGGTACGCCGCGCTCTTCAAGCATGTTAACTTCTTTCATTAAAGCATCAGGTGCCAATACTACACCGTTACCGATTACACATTTTACGTTATCACGTAAAATACCAGATGGAATTAGGTGCAATACCGTTTTCTCACCATTGATAACCAATGTGTGCCCAGCATTGTGCCCACCTTGATAGCGAACAACTAGAGAAGCTTTATCTGTTAGTAGGTCTACAACCTTACCTTTACCTTCGTCACCCCATTGGGTGCCTAATACAACGACGTTTTTACCCATTGCAATATCACTTAGAAAAAATTAGGCGCAGATTTTACCAGAAAAGTGAGGTGAAAATCACCCTGTTTCGGGTGATTTTTCTTCAGCCAAATTGATATCTTTCAAAAACGATTGAATTAAATACAAAAAAGCCCATCAAAAGATGGGCTTTTTAATAAATTGTCAGTTACAAATTCAGGTTCAATTACTGAGCCTGCTTTTGCTTCATATAATCAAAGAACTCACTGTCTGGTGAAAGTACCATCACATCACTCTTGCTTGTGAAAGTCTTTTTATACGCTTCTAACGAGCGAATAAAGCCAAAGAATTCAGGATCTTTATTATATGCCTGCGCGTAGATATTCGCAGCTTCAGCATCACCTTCACCTCGAACTGTTCGCGCATTTCGCTCTGCATCTGCCAACATAACCGTAACACGACGATCCACTTCTGCACGGATTGTTTCTGCTTTTTCTTGACCTTCTGAGCGGTGCTCTTTAGCCACAGCAGTACGTTCAGCACGCATACGTTGGAAAATAGAGTTACTTACTTCGTTAGGCAGGTTAATTTGCTTAACACGTACGTCTAAAACTTCAATACCTAGCTCTTGTGCACTTTCTGATGCTTGTGCCAAAGCTTCTAGCATCAACTCGCTACGCTCACCTGATACAATCTCTTTGATGGTTCTAGAACCAAAGTTTGTTCTCAAGCCGTTGTTCACTTTTTGCTGTAGCAGTGTTTCTGCGTATTGCTTATCACCACGAGCACGTAGGTAGAAGTTCGAAAAGTCGCTTACACGCCACTTTACAAACGAGTCAACGATAAGGTCTTTTTTCTCACTTGTTACAAAGCGATCAGGCGCACCGTCCAGCGTTTGAATACGCGCATCAAGATGGCGTACCTGACTGAAAAATGGCACCTTAAAATGTAAACCAGGCTCATAAACAACCGCATTGTCTTGGCTGTCTTTTTGCACCTTGCTGAATAACATCACGATTGCTCTTTGGCCTTCAGTTACCACAAACACCGAAGAAAAAGCCAGTAGGCCGCCTAGTATCAATAAGACAAAGCTAAAATTTCTCATCAATATTATCTCCCACTGTTAAAACGATCTTGCGAAAAGCGGTCATTGCCACTGTTCACGGTACTATTTCGTGACTGGCCTAATGACTGACGCAATTGATTAATGTCGTTTCTGCTTGGCAGAGTAACCGCTGAAGACGACTGAGATTGCTGCATGATCTTATCTAGTGGTAAATACATCATATTATTGCCACCTTTTACATCCACAATGACTTTAGAACTGCGTCCTAAAATTTCTTCCATTGTTTCAATATATAGACGCTCACGTGTTACTTCTTTCGCTGCTGCATATTCAGGTAGTAGCTTTTCAAATCGTGCTACTTCACCCTGTGCTTCAAGCATGATGCGCTCTTTATATGCTTCAGCTTCTTGCGTCATACGCGTAACTTGACCACGCGCACGCGGCTCAATTTCTCTCGCGTATGCTTCTGCTTCACGAATGAAACGCTCTTCATCTTCTTGCGCCGCAATTGCATCATCAAATGCATCTTTTACTTCTGCTGGCGGTCTTGAGTCTTTGAAGTTGACATCCGTCACAATCAAACCAAGGTTATATGGTTCAATAATTTTATTCAGTTCATCCCAAGTACGTTGACGTACTTGCTCACGACCCGTCGTTAGTACTTGGTCCATTCGAGAGTGACCAACAACATAACGCAGTGCGCTGTCTAGCGCCTGTTGTAAGCTGTGATCGGCATCTGTTACGCTGAAACGGTATAGAGTCGGATCAACAACTCGATACTGAACTTCAAACTCGACGCTCACCACATTTTCGTCTTCCGTCAGCATGAAACCAGAGGCAGACAAAGAACGTACCGCTTCGATATCGATAGGAATAACACGCTCAACGAAAGTCATTTTCCAGCGTAAACCAGGCTCAGCAATTCGGTCAAATTTACCAAACTGCAGTACGATTCCTCGTTCAGCTTCCTTTACGGTATAAATCCCGCTTAACGCCCATACAATTAGCGCAATAATGAAAATAAAGGTGACTCCTGCACCGCCAAGTCCGCCTTTGTTGTTACCTGGCTTACCACCAAATATACCGCCAAACTTATTGTTGAACTTACGGAATACCTCGTCCAGATCAGGTGGCCCTTGATCTCGCCCACCACGGTTTTTCCATGGGTCGTTATCATTGCCATTATTACCCGGTTCGTTCCAGGCCATAGCTATACTCCATTGTTATAAAATGAATTAAATTTAATCTATCAAAATTCACCCCATTCTAATAGAGAATTGGGGTGAATTCGTAATTTTTTCAATTTTGAGCGATAAACTGCTCAATTTCTGGCCCTTGTTCTTTTTTAAGACGCTCCCAATCAGCTTGGGGTAATCGAACATCTAGCAGCCAGTTACCTTGATCATCGTAACTTTCATGATTAACCGCATTCAGATTAAACAGTGCTCCGCGTAACTTGCCAAAAGCAGGTGGCAACACCAATCGGTTGCTGAACATCTTCTTTGCAAGTAACTCTGATATTGCTTGAGATAATAGTTCAATACCTTCATTGGCTTGAGCAGACAGCCATACTCTGATCGGCATACCGTTTTCGTCTCGGTCGATTTTTGGCTGGATCTCTTCCACTAAGTCAATTTTGTTATACACCAGCAACTGCGGTATTTCATCCGCTTCAATCTCTTCAAGCACCGATTGTACCTGTTCTATATTCTCTTTTCTTCTGTGGTCGGCTACATCCACAACATGAAGTTGCAGATCTGCTTCTCTTGTTTCGGTCAATGTTGCTTTAAATGCCGCAACAAGGTCATGTGGCAAATGCCTAATGAACCCAACGGTATCAGCGAGGATGACAGCACCAACATCATCGATTTCCAACTTCCTTAAAGTCGGGTCCAACGTAGCAAACAATTGATCGGCAGCGTAAACATCAGAGTTTGTGATTCGATTGAAGAGCGTAGATTTACCAGCATTGGTATAACCCACTAATGATACCGTAGGGATCTCATTACGGCTTCTCGCCCTGCGCCCTTGTTCACGCACAACCGACACTTTATCTAAACGTTTACGAATACTTTTAATTCTTTCTCGAAGTAAACGGCGGTCCGTTTCAAGCTGCGTTTCGCCAGGTCCTCGTAAACCAATTCCACCTTTTTGCCTTTCTAGGTGAGTCCATCCTCTGATCAGCCGAGTCGAAATATGTCTCAACTGCGCAAGCTCCACCTGCAATTTACCTTCATGCGTACGAGCTCGCTGCGCAAATATATCCAAGATAAGTGTAGTTCTGTCCAAAACACGGCAACGGCAGACATGCTCTAAGTTACGTTCTTGAGAGGGACTGAGTTGGTGATTAAATATAATGACGTCTGCTTTATAAGTTCTGACAATCTCGGCAATCTCTTCCGCTTTACCCGTTCCGACAAACAGTTTGGGGTGAGGTGCCTGACGGCTGCCTTGCACAACCGCCACACTACTAACACCAGCAGAAGATACTAGCATTTCCAGTTCTTGTAGATCCTCACGATCACCTTCATTTGGAAATTCTATGTGCACTAAGACTGCCTGTTCGCCGGCTTCATAACGGTCAAACAAGCAACATGCTCCTAATATCTATTAAAAATTACCATCTTCATTTTGTTCCGCGCCTTCATTCCCTTGTGTGTTTTGGAAATTTACGGCTCTTGCAGGAACAAC
Organism: Pseudoalteromonas luteoviolacea; assembly: GCF_001696455.1. GTDB lineage: Bacteria > Pseudomonadota > Gammaproteobacteria > Enterobacterales > Alteromonadaceae > Pseudoalteromonas > Pseudoalteromonas luteoviolacea_C. Next base: position 482,271 of record NZ_MAUJ01000004.1, on the reverse strand, counting down.
AGTTGAGATAGCATGTTTATATACCATTTGATTGACGGTATTTTCTAGTAAAATCACGAATTGGTCAAAAGACTGAATTTTACCTTGTAATTTGATGCCGTTAACTAAAAAAATTGAAACTGGAATGCGCTCACGACGCAAGACATTCAAAAATGGGTCTTGTAACGATTGGCCTTTTGCCATTTTCTTATCCTTCGTTCTAGGTGTTATTATGTTGAGTTAGTTGAATAAATATCAACAAAATATTGGTTCAACTACTATTAGCTTAGCGAACTTAAAATTCGTTGCAAGTTTTCTTGCTCTCCGGTTTCTAACCAATTTACCTCTGGCCAACTCCGAAGCCAAGTCAACTGGCGCTTTGCTAGTTGTCTGGTTGCGGCGATACCTCTGAAAACCATTTCATCATAGTCATATTCACCGGCTAAATAGTCCCACATCTGTCTGTATCCGACGCATCGGATAGAAGGCAGGTCTGAGTGTAAATCCTTTCGATTATATAAGGCCAAAACTTCGTTTTTAAACCCTTGTTCTAGCATTATTTTAAATCTTTTTTCAATTCGCTCGTGCAGTATTTTACGATCACTGGGGGCGATAGCAAATTGATAAAAGTCGTATGGCAACGGAGGTTGTTTCTCTTTTTGCAATACTGACATTGGTTTTCCAGTTATACGATAAACCTCCAGTGCACGATTAATCCTTTGTGAATCATTTTCACTGATTTTTTGCGCGGCCTGTGGATCAATGTCTATTAACTGAGCATGTAATGCAGGCCATCCTAACTCTGAGGCTTGCTGCTCTAGCTCCTTTCTCACTTCACTGGACGCTTCTGGCAACGGCGATAGGCCCTCGATTAAGCCCTTAAAATACATCATTGTACCACCTACAAGCACAGGTACTTTACCCTGCGAATGAAGTTGGTCAATACATGCTATCGCATCTTTTCGAAAATCAGCCACAGAGTAACTCTCTCGAGGATCTATCAAATCGATTAAATGGTGCGGGGCTTGCGCGAGTTCTTCCTGATCAGGTTTTGCCGTACCTATATCCATCCCTTTATATACAAGCGCAGAATCGACACTGATAATTTCAGTGTTCAACTGCCTACACAGCTCAATAGCCAGCGCGGTTTTTCCCGCTGCGGTTGGGCCCATTAGGGTGATAACTGGTTTATTCTGCAAACTAACGACCTTTCGGTAATAAATCTAAAATATAATTTGGCTCTATTTTAACTGCTTTTGCAGTAATTGCTGCTTTGCTTTTCTGTTTTTTTAGCATTTTTTCACGAACCATTTCAAAATGCTGGGAAGAAAAGTAACTATCTGGGGTATGAGATAGCAACCAATCTATCCAGAAGTCTAAGTCAGACACGCGGCCTTGAAGGTTTTGGCACGTCTCAACCAGTAACGAAATACACTGCCCAACATCTAGGCTGTACAAGCTAACGGGTAATTTTTTCACCATCACGTGCTTGTCTTTAAAAAGCAATTCAAAACCTAACAGGGTTAGCCAAGAGCTTTCTCGTTGCAACAGCAAAGCTTCGTCCGTACTTTGGTTCACCCGAACAGGCAGCAATAACGCTTTACCCAATAAAGTCCCATCAGATTCGATTTGCTCCTGCCACATTGGTTTCAGTCCATATCGGCCATGTGTTATGAGTAATTGCTGCGCCACCTGTAACAAGATGGCCCCTTGCGGGAGTGCCATCCACTGCGTTTGGGTAGCCGTTTCAAATTCATTCGCTGTACTCGAGTTGGCGTCCATCGATAAATGTGACGATGCCGAAGGCACAGGTTCTTGCTCTTGATTAAATGCTTGGTACAGCTGATTTACATTAACTTTTTTTTGCTGAGTAGCAGCTGAACTAAAATCTCGGCTTGGGCTCACGGTGCGACCTGAAGAATACGCTGACTGACTTACAGAGGCCCCCCTTGGAGGTCTTTGTTCGGTGTGCGTGTCAAAGCTAACAGGTTCTCTCACTTGGGAATCACTTTGCCTAAGTGGCGTTCGGTACTCTTGATGAATTGACTGCTGCTCTGGTGGAGCCGTACTCTCAATTTGAGCAGTCTGCTCCATATACATTGGTTCTGATTCACCCGTTTGTGCCAGTAAAGATGCACTGCGGGGCTCAACTACCTGCTTTATGGCTTGGACAATAAAATCATGCACAAGGCGTGCTTGGTGAAATCTGACCTCATGCTTTGCTGGGTGTACGTTTACATCTACCTGCTTAGGGTCCAGATTTAAATAAACGACAAATCCTGGCGTTTCTTGACTTCCAGATGCTTCTTCAAACGCTTGACGAATTGCATGGAGTATCAATTTATCCCGCATCATTCTGCCGTTGACATAAGTGTATTGCGGTTGAGAATTACTGCCAAGCGGTAAAACCCAGCCATATAGCTCTAAACCTTCATAACCTGATTCAATAAAACTGGCTTCACGTTGAAATACTCGCCCAGCAACATGTGCGACTCGTTCAATGCTGCGAGGATTAGATTGCGCCCTAAATTGACGAACCACTTTTTGATTGTGCGTTAATGTAATTGCCACATCAAATCGACTTAACGCAATACGCTTAACGAGTTCATCTATATGACTAAACTCCGTTTTTTCAGTACGAAGAAATTTACGCCTAGCTGGCGTATTAAAAAAGAGGTCTTTGACCTCTATGGTGGTGCCATCAGGGTGCGCTGTGGGCTGAACTTGGACGGCCATATCTCGACCTTCAGCACACGCTTGCCAAGCAGTATCTTGAGCTCGTGGTTTTGAGCTCAACGTTAATCTTGATACTGAGCTGATGGACGCCAAAGCCTCTCCTCTAAAACCCAAAGACGCAATCGCCTCTAGATCATCTAGATTCTTAAGTTTACTGGTGGCATGACGAGATAATGCCAAGGCAAGTTCATCTTTGACGATACCTGAGCCGTTATCGCGAATTCGAATAAGCTTGTGGCCGCCACGCTCTATATCAATTTGAATACGCGTTGCGCCTGCATCAATGCTATTTTCAACCAGCTCTTTGACCACTGATGCTGGGCGTTCGACAACTTCGCCAGCTGCAATTTGGTTTGCTAAGCGAGCAGGTAATATCTCGATTGCCATAGATTTAAGCCTTGGGTATGGTCAACACTTGACCAATATATAACGTATTATTCTTCAGTCGATTCAATTTCTTTAGGGCTGATACAGTCGTGCCATATCGAGCAGCTAACAAACTTAAAGACTCCCCACGCTTCACTTTGTGATGAAGAGGTTTCTTTTCTTTTAGTCTTGCGAACAATGAATCGTCTGGTGGGTTCTTTTGATAATATCGCTTTAAAGATACAAAAACCGCATTCGCTAACCGCTGCTGATGGTATGCTGTTTTGAGCTGTCTTTCTTCTTGGGGGTTAGAAATAAAGCCAGTTTCTACCAAAATTGATGGAATATCCGGTGACTTTAGCACCCCAAAGTTCGCAGCTTGAGGCCGTTTTTTGTGTAACTTTGCAACCTTTTTCAGTTCAGATACTATCTCTTCTGCAACCTGAAACCCGGTTTTCATCGAATGGTCCATTGACATATCTAGCAAAGCCTTCGCTAAATATTTTTCGTTCTCAGTATCTTTGATTACGCCAGCAGCGCCACCTAAAAGCTGCGATTGCTTCTCTTTATTCTCTAGCCATTTACCTATTTCAGAGTTTGCACGGCGTAACGATAAAGTCCAAACCGACGCCCCCCTAGGTTGTGGGCTTGAAAACGCATCCGCGTGAATGGACACAAAAAAGTCTGCCCGCTTCTTTCTTGCTTTTGCTGTTCGCGTATTTAATTTGAGAAAGTAGTCTCCACCTCGAGTCAATTCCGCTGACATTCCGGGTTCTTTATTTATCAGCTTAGCCAGACGCCTCGCAATCTGTAGGGTGATGTGCTTTTCATAGGTCCCTGACGGACCAATTGACCCCGGGTCCTGACCACCATGACCAGCATCAATCGCAATCACAATGTCTCGGTCGCGTTTTAATGCTCGTTTTTTATTACTGGTTTTTGGTGGTGCAGCTTTCTTTTGCCCATATAAATCGACCACGAGCCGATTTGAGCTAGAGCCTGTCGGCGCCAGTGCAAAAATCACGGGCTTAGTTGGTCGATTTAATTCAAAGACAACCCGCGTACTGCCCTTTTTTTTGGGTGTACTATAGCGAATCTTGCTAATCACACGGTGACTTTTAGGGATTGCCGGCAGTTTGGGCAACCGTTTCGTGTTTTCAAAATCGACGACCAGTCTTAATGGCTTTTGCAAAACAAAATAGCTAAAGTCTGGCTTTTTAGACAAGTCAAATACCACACGTGTACTTTCGGCTGAAGGCCTAATACGTACATTGTTGATGGCATTTATAGCAAACGTTTCGGCTGCAAAAACGAGCAGCACGAACATTATTATTATATTTAGATATTTACTCTGTGCACTACGCATAACTACTTATAGCTGCTAATATTTGCTTACCTCGTTCACTGTGCGCTTCTAGAGTCGCACTTCTTGCTTCCCCTTCATACGCCAAGTAAACATCCATATCAGGGTTTGGAATATACCCGTGTCCTTTTTCAGGCCACTCTACTATACACACAGCTTGCGCTGAAAAGTAATCCCTAATTCCCATAAACTCTAATTCTTCTGGGTCGCCTAAGCGATACAAGTCAAAATGGTAAACAGATCTGTCTGCCAACTCATAAGGCTCAACCAGTGTATAAGTTGGACTTTTCACATTGCCAGAGTGACCTAGCCCCTGTACCAAACCTCGCGTCATGGTGGTTTTACCGGCGCCCAAATCACCGTGCATGTAAAAAACAGCACCCTCACAAATAGCCGAGGCCAATTGCTGTCCGAGTGCAATTGTTGCCTCCTCATCTGCCAGTGAAAGCTGTAAAGTACTGTTTTGGTTCATCCCATAATACCTCTAATATGGACAAATAAATCACTCGCAAGCAGCCCAAGATGGCCATCGCGAGCAGCTTGTTCAGCTGCAAGACCATGAATATACACACCAAGTGTGGCCGCTTCAAACCTATTCAAGCCTTGTGCCAATAAACCTGCAATTATACCAGATAATACATCGCCCATCCCAGCACTCGCCATAGCTTCAGAGCCTGAGCGGTTAATGTTTATGCGTTTTCCATCTACAATTAAGCTCCCAGGTCCCTTAAGTACAATACAAGCGGCATATTGCTTACTTAACATTTCAGCTAGCTCAAAGCGCTTATCAGTATTAACGCCATGATCGTCTAATAACCGTTTGGCTTCTCCTAAGTGTGGAGTCAGGATTGCACGATGCCAAGGCAAGTGGCTTTGAGCGAGTAAATTGAGTCCATCTGCGTCGCACACCACTGCGCCTTGAAACTGTTTAGCGGCAGTAAACATTTTGCGCGCCCAAGAGTCTTGTCCTAAACCTGGCCCTATGACTACGACATCCACCTTGGTTAATAGTGCCTCTAATTCTGAGACCATCGAGATACCATGTACCATCAGCTCATAACGCCCTTGCAGTACACTGGCCTGATTTTCAGGGTGAGTGGCCACAGAGACTAACCCAGCGCCGGTTCGTAAACACGCTTCAGCTGCAAGGCGAATTGCACCAGCCATGCCCTTACCGCCCCCTACCAGTAACACGTGTCCACATTGATTTTTATAGCTGTCGGGCGCTCTTTGCGGCCGCAAAGAACGCAAATATTTACCGCCGGGGTAACAACAATTGGTGTGAGATAGATCACCAAAAGCTTCCGCGATACCAAGATCTGCAAGGAGTACTTCACCGCTGTAACTCGGTGCAACGCCAGTCAGCATACCTTGTTTGAGCGCGATAAATGTCAATGTCGTGTCGGCGTGAAACGTCCCCTGTGCCACTTCCGACGTAGTGCCGTTAACGCCACTGGGGATATCAACAGCCAACTTCCAAGCTTTGCTTGAGTTGTATTCTGAAAACGCCTCTTTAACGTGACTTGGTAACTCTCCGCGAAAACCAGTGCCAAATACAGCATCAACAATGGCATCGTATTTTTTTCCGGAGCACGACCTTAGCGCGACGACTTTTCCACCACTGCGACAAAACAGTTGATAAGCCTCCGCGGCATCCCCCTTTAACAAAGTCGGCTCGAATAAAGCGCACACAGTCACATTCATTTGTGCATGCAAGCAGCGATTTGCTAGCATAAAACCGTCACCAGCATTGTTACCTTTGCCAGTAAAAACCAAAATATTCTTAACCGCCTTATTCCGTATCAATTCATAAAGCGCATGCCCCGCTCTTTGCATTAACTCTCTGAGCGTGGTACCAGAATTTAACGCGGCTTGTTCCTCGTGAAGCTTTACTTCTTGGGCGCAGTAAGCAATCTGTGGTAAATTATGTGTGTATTGACCTTGCAAAATAGACATTCCGTGGATAAAGCTAGACCTACTATTAACTATACTGAACTTGCAGAAAAAATTAAGTATTGGGGCAAAGAATTAGGCTTTGCTGAAGTGGGGATCAGTGATATTGACCTAAGTGAACACGAAAACCAACTACAACGCTGGCTCGATTTAGGGTATCACGGTGAAATGGAGTATATGGCTGCCCATGGCATGAAACGTGCCCGCCCGGCAGAATTGGTACCCGGTACCAAAAGTATAGTGTCAGTCAAAATGAACTACCTGCCGCCTGATGCCAGTTTTGCCAGAGCACTAAAAAATAACTCAACGGCTTATATCAGTCGCTATGCGCTGGGGCGTGACTACCATAAAGTATTGAGAAATAGATTAAAAAAGCTAGGGCAACGTATTGAGCAAGAGGTAGGGCAATATGGCTTTCGTCCCTTTGTTGACTCAGCCCCCGTTTTGGAGCGGCAAATTGCCGAAAAGGCAGGTCTTGGTTGGCGAGGTAAAAACAGCTTACTTATTCATAAACAAGCTGGCTCATGGTTTTTCCTTGGTGAATTATTTGTCGATCTTCCTTTGCCTGCGGACAGCAATAAAGTAGAAGAAGGTTGTGGTAAATGTAATGCTTGTATCAGTTTGTGCCCAACGGGCGCCATTGTTGAACCCTATGTCGTAGACGCAAGACGTTGTATTTCGTATCTAACCATTGAATTGCAAGGTCCCATTCCTGAAGAGTTTCGTTCATTACTTGGAAACAGAATATACGGTTGCGATGACTGTCAACTTGTTTGCCCTTGGAATCGATTTGGTCAACTGACAGATGAAGCCGACTTCCACCCCAGAAAGACGATTAAAGACAGAGAAATGCTTGAATTATTCGCCTGGGATGAAAGTACGTTTTTAAAAAATACAGAAGGCAGCCCAATAAGACGGATAGGCCACGAGCGATGGCTAAGAAACCTCGCAGTCGGTTTGGGTAACGCAGACTTCGACGAAAATATTGTACTTGCACTCTCACAGAAGCTGCGCTCTGCCACACCATTAGTCGCAGAACACATTCAATGGGCTTTAGCGCAACAAAAACAAAAACAGCAAGATGAGCGAAAAAAGGCAAGACTCATTCGCATCATTGAAAAAGGCTTGCCTCGAGATGCCTAGCTTAATGTTGAGCAGCATCCTTATTGGTTAATAAACACAAGTCATTTTCAATTTCTGAAAATGCCTCTCTTACCTGAGAAATAGCTTCTTCTCTGGCTACTGAACTTTGAATGGCTTCGTCAATATGACGGAAAATAAACACTTCTTGATCTTCATCTAGCCCCATTGTGGGTATCCTAGATTCAAACAACTCTTGCAACCTTTTAAAAATCGCTTCATTTTGAGAGCGGTTATTATTCAGCATTGATAGCAAACCAGTGAATTTACTATGGATAGTTTTGATCGCGCCATTGAGTTCAGATTGTTGACTAATCAGTTGATTTTTAGTCAAAATTGACATCAACTGTTGTTCAGTAACACTCACAATGAAACAGATATGATCTCGTATACGACCATGTTTATCTGGATCCTCAGAAGGCATATTTAAGATAAGTACACTGAGCAACTCGTAGTTGACGAGAATTCGACTGGTAAATTCATGCAGCCGCCCCTTGGAATGTAAAATTTCAAACAGCTCAATCACAATGGGTGAACACATACCTGTTGAAGCAAAATGTAATCTATCAGCGTCAACACGCATCTCAATATTGCAACTCAAGCCAAAATTCGCCAAGCAGCTAATCAAGGCATCAGCTAACTCCGAAACATCTTGAATTGCGCCAACTTGCTCAACAAAATTAACAATTTGCCCCATTTCGCTGCTGGTTGCCATTGCACTAAAAGCCGTCGTAGTAGCATCTTCTACTTGTTGTTCCAAAATATCCTTTTCCAATAGCATTTGACCCAAATGAAGCAATTTCGCTTTTAGTTCGCTATGGCCAAAAGGTTTCACAATGTAGTCTTCGGCACCAACAGAGTAGCCTTCCATGCGTTCTTCTACAGACCCTCTGGCAGACACAAACATCACAATAATATGCTGTAGGTTTGGATCAGCTTTAATGGCTTTACATACTTCATAGCCACTCATTTGTGGCATGCTGACATCCAATAAAATAACTTGTGGGTCAAAGTCCCCAACAACTTCTAAACACTCATGTCCACTGGTTGCAGTTTGCACTTCGAAGTCGAGGTCTTCAAGTATCTCTTCTATGATCTCAAGATTGAAGGGTTCGTCATCCACTGCCAAAATTCGTTGTAATGCCATCGCTAAATGTCCTTTTGAGTTTTATTACTAATAGTTATAGACACTGATCCTACCTGTCGCTAGTTAGTCTGACTCCTTGGCAGCTCAATAACAAACTCAGCCCCTCCTGAATCGCTGTTTCGTGCATAAATGCACCCTTTGTGCAACAAAATAAACTCTTTACATATTGCTAGTCCTAAACCAGTGCCGCCTGCTCCGCTATTTGTTTTACTGCTTTGCGCAAACTTATCGAAAATATGCTCGAGTTCATCATTTGGAATGCCAACACCTTGATCACAAATAGTGAGGTACAACTTGCTGTCATCGGCTGAGAGGTAAACCTGCACTTGGCTATTCGCTGGGCTGAATTTCAAGGCATTCCCTAGCAAATTGCGCACAACTTGCACCATTTGATCTCTGTCGCAGTAAATAGCTAGGCTCCTGTCATCTGCATGTAAATTGATGACGATGCCTTTTTCCATTGCTGAACCAGAAACATCCTCGATTCCTTCTTTTAGCAAAGAAACAAAGTTATTGTCACTGGGGTTAAAAGGAAATCTGCCCGCGTCCAGTTTAGATAAATCGAGTAAGTTGTTCAGCAACATCAACAAACGCTCTCCACTGGTCTCAATCCTTGATAAATACTTATTTAATTTGTCTATGGGTGCTTCTTTGGCCTGTAATTTATCAATACCAAAACGAGCAAAACTCAAAATTGAGTGCATTGGGGTTCTCAGCTCATGAGACATATTGGCTAAAAACTCAGATTTACTGATGTTTGCTCTCTCCGCCGCTTCCTTCGCTGACTGCAATTGATAGGTCCTCGCTTGCACTTCTGCCTCTAAAACCTCCTTGGCTTCCTCGAGCAACTGCTGCTTACGCTTTAAATGTGCAACGTTTTTAAAAATAGCTGCGAGGGCGATTTCTCCATGATGATCAATTTCAATGAATGTCCCCATGAGTGGAATAGACAACCCATCATTTCTAGGCAGGACTAAATCACAATCGAAATGCCGAGCAATTAAACTCGTCTCTATACAATCTTGGAGTGCTTCGACCGACTTTTTTTCAAAGAGATTAAATATAGAGTGCGCTTCTAACTCTTCAGCATTTAGGCCAAACAAATTCAGGCAGGCATCATTTGCTTCAATGACATACCCTTTCAAATTAAAAAGCATAATGGGATCGGGCGTATGCTTATAAATCACCCGCAACAAACTATCTCGCTCTATCAATGCATCTACGGTGTCTTGTAGTCTTTCGACAAGCTCTTGATTATGGCGCCTCAACAACTCGGTTTGCCATAATTTGTGCAGCGATTGTAACAGGGAGTTTTCGTCAACAGGCTTAGTCAACACATCTTCAACTCCTTGTCGGATCGCTTTTAGCATATCGACCTGACTTTCTCGCGACGTCATCAGTAAGCAACGGCAATTCACCTGAACTTGGCGCACTAATTCAAATATATCCAACCCCGTCTCACTGCCTAAGTTAAAATCGCAAATGAGTAAGTCAAAGTGATTTTGCTTTATCAATTCCTCAACTTCTTTGGCACTGCTGGCCGTTTTCACATCTAACTGCGCGCCGCGTAAACTCACTGACAGCTGTTTTAATCGGCTTGGTAGATGATCAACTAGCAACACTTTCGGTAACAGTAACTGGGCTTGCTCGCCAATCTCTAATACCCGCTCCAAAAGGCCCGTTATCTCCTTATTGCCGAAAAAAGGGTAGATCACGATGGCATTAGATAGGACACGATTTAATTGACTAAACGCACTGAGGTGTTCTGAATTTTCTGGTTTAGGCGCAAGAAGTATGATTTTTTCGTGTTGGCTGAGTAACTCTAGTGTCTCGAAATACTCTTGAGGGATCCCATGTGCAATGGCGATTACATCAAAGTTAGAAAATGCAATATCAGCGTCTAGAGATTCATAGTGTATATGTTCTACTTCACTGCCCAATAGTTCAAATAGTACTTTTATGCGCATCGCTAAAACACTATTACTATCTATGATCAAAACCTTATTCGACATAGCAACGTCCTGTATCCATAGTAAGATCCAGTGTAGTAGAAATTAATCAAAGCAAATAAAAATTTGTTGCAATTAAAAGGTCGATTACACTGTCCTTGTTATAGTGCATTGGCAAAAATATCGAAACAGATTGCAAGCCGTCGATACGCCAACTGAACTTTTTACCGTCTTCAACGTATACCTAAAAAAAACGTGGAAAAAACTATGATAAAACAAACCATTTTGGCCGTTGCAGTCGCCTTAGCCAGTCCCGTGGCAATTGCCAACTGTAATGACTTTACCAATGTCGAATTAAGAAAGCTGCGCTCAAAAGAAACTGTCAATTTGTGTGAATTCAAAGACAAACCGTTATTGTTAGTCAACACAGCCAGTAACTGTGGTTTCACGGGTCAATTCGAAGAATTAGAAAAGCTCCACAAAAAATACGAAGACAAAGGCCTCGTGGTTATTGGATTCCCGTCTGACGACTTTTTTCAGGAAGAAAACGATGAAGCAGACACCGCGAAAGTGTGCTTTGTAAATTATGGCGTAACCTTTACCATGATCGCTACAAGCGATGTGCGTGGAGACGATGCCAACGCTATATTCAAGCATTTGGGTGAGCAAGCAGGTTCGCCAAAATGGAATTTCTACAAATATTTAGTATCTGCTGACAGAAAAGAAATTCAGCGTTTTGGTAGCCGAACGAAGCCATTATCAGAAGAACTTACCACTGCAATTGAAAAGGAAATAAGGTAAAAGCATGCGTTTTTCGCACTTTTGCATTAGAATATTGTATGAACTAAATTGAGGCAAGCATGGAGAGAACATGACATTAGCAAGTGCAAGACATATTTTAGTGGACAGTGAAGCGCAATGTTTAGAGCTCAAAAAGAGAATAGATGATGGAGAAGACTTTGCTGCGCTTGCAAAAGAGTTTTCTAACTGCCCTTCCGGCCAAGACGGTGGAGCACTCGGCGAGTTTGGTCCCGGTATGATGGTACCAGAGTTTGATAAAGTTGTATTTTCAGCACCACTCAATGAGGTGCAAGGTCCAGTTCAAACTCAGTTTGGCTATCACTTACTAGAAGTAACCAGTCGACAAGACTAAGATTCTGTGGGCAAACTAGTGGTATGCTAGCATTGCCCCACAGTGCCGCTTTGTCGTGGAACCTCAGCCCTCTTTCTGCCCCTATCCTTATTTTTCCGTATACTTTGATTGTTCTATTTGTCATGCTACGTTTTAGCAATTTGATGAAATAAGGGAATACCAATGATTTTATACGGCTCTAACACTTCTCCATACGTGAGAAGGTTGCGAATGTACTGTGCAATCCACGAATTATCATACGAATATAAGACATTGAACATATTTGATGCCAATGAGCGAAAGGTGCTGGTTGAGCATAACCCCGCTAGAAAAATTCCATTTCTAGTCTGTGGAGAGCAAGTCATAAACGATTCCAACGTAATTGCTCGCTATCTACAAGATAAGTTTTCATTGCCACATTTAAACTGGGATCAAGAGAACCTATTAACCACCATCAATGCGTGTAATGACTCTTTGATTGAAATATTGCTGGGGCAACGCTCAGAACTTGATACGCATGCCGATGTTTTATTCTTTAATTTGCAGCGTGAACGCATAACTGAAACATTGAGCTATTTAGATAAGCAATGCACAACAGACGTTTTTTTGAACTGCGAGTATCTGCAGATCAGTTTATACTGCTTGTTAGATTGGATCCAATTCAGAAGCCTAGCTGATTTGTCTGGCTTTAATAGCTTGTTGAGTCACCTAGAGAAATGGCATGTGCATGCCAGTGCAAAAGAAACGGATCCTCGCAGCTAATTTTTTAACTGGTAAATAATATGAATGATCTAGAGTTAGAATCAGAAGTGGTCAACTTTGTTACTGTCGTAAAACAAAGTGAGCAGGTATGGGCCCTTGGAGCAGAAGATGGTGGTTTTGTCATTGTTGAATCAAACCAATTCGAAGAATCTGACGTGTTATTGTTATGGGCTGACGAGTCTGCTGCTTTAGAACAGTGTAAAGAAGAATGGGATGAGTTTAAGCCAATCGCTATCGACCTTGACTCTTTCCTAGATGAATGGGTTGAGGATCTTAGAGATGACAACGCGCTGATCGGGATCAATTGGAATAACGATAACGTTTGCGTTGAGATTGAGCCTGTTAGCCTAGCTCGCGCACTCGCTGACTAAGGCAATTAATGTCCCTTCAATGGCGCGTACATACGCCTGTGTATGTACTCCTTTCTGGCTTGGTGCAGACAACGGTTCTGCCCCAGCCGCAACCGCCTTGTCATAACTGCTAGACACATTCTCACAACCCAAAGTGAGCTCAAACCCTAAAGCAGGCTGCTTGGGCTGAGAGCGAATGTAAGTTTGCTTGAACTGAGATTGAGCTACCGGGTGGGTTGCAAATGCCAGCAAAACGGTACCCGTTTCAAGCTCTCCATAATCCCCATTTTCTGTCACTGAATGCGCACTCAGGCCAAAAGCTTGAAAATAAAAATCTAAGACTTCTTCTACGTCATCTACATAAATGACCGTTTTAAGAAAATGCATCACAACAATAAGTTAAGAAATAAATACTAATAAAGCATAATTAATGAGCAGCGTAAAGAATTTAGCTCACACCAACAGCTTGAAGGGCAGAGTGAAGTATAAAGTTGAGGGAGTAAATACAATTAAAAATGGCGCTCAATGCGCCATTTTTTTATCAAGATTTATTTCTTTGCTCTTTAGTAAACGCTCTAAGTTTGCGCTTTTGAGATAAAGTCATCTTGTTCGTTCGCCCTGAATAAGGGTTGTCGCCTTCTCTGAATTCAATTTTTATCGGAGTACCCATAATATTGAGTGCCTTGCGATAGTAGTTCATCAGGTAGCGTTTATAACTATCAGGCAGGTCATGTACCTGATTACCGTGAATAACGATTCTAGGTGGGTTATAACCACCTGCGTGTGCGTATTTCAACTTAACGCGACGCCCACGAACCAGTGGTGGCTGGTGGTCAGCTTGCGCCATGTCCATAATACGTCTTAACATGGCAGTACTCACACGTTTCGTTGCAGACTCATAAGCTTCATCTACAGACTCAAATAAGTGACCGACACCAGTGCCATGTAACGCTGAAATAAAGTGCAAACGTGCAAAGTCTATAAAGCCCAATCGACGATCTAGCTCGGATTTAATTCGCTCTTTGACGTAGTTGTCCAGCCCATCCCATTTGTTGACTGCGATGACCAAAGAACGGCCTGAATTTAGCGCAAACCCTAGTAAGCTAAGATCCTGATCTGAAATCCCCTCACGCGCATCAACTACCAATAAAATCACATTTGCATCTTCGATGGCTTTTAGCGTTTTAATGACGGAGAATTTTTCAACAACATCGCTGACTTTCTTACGCTTACGCACACCGGCAGTATCAATTAACACATACTCGCGTTCATTGCGTGTCATTGGAATATAAATTGAGTCTCGTGTGGTACCCGGCATATCGTAAACGATAACTCGCTCTTCACCTAAAATTCGGTTTGTCAGAGTCGACTTACCCACATTTGGTCGACCGATAATTGCCAGCTTTACAGGCTTATCTTCAAAACCTGACTTGCCTTCTTCTGGTGCTTCTTCACCTTCTAGGTATAACTCCGCAATGCTCTCATCGCTTTGCTCAATATCATCTTCTTGCTGCGCTAATTCAGCCACAATTGGGCCAAGCGTTGCTTCTAGAAGTTGTGTTACACCGCGTCCGTGAGCTGCTGCGATTTGGTGGATATCACCCAGAGCCAACTGATAGAACTCAGCACAACTAGAGTCGGCGTCTATACCATCTGTTTTATTGGCAACAATAAAGCTTTTCTTTTCCTGTTTTCGCAAGTGCTGAGCAATCGCTTGATCGGCAGCAGTCATGCCGGCACGTGCATCCACTAAAAACAACACAATATCGGCTTCTTCAATTGCAAGCAGCGATTGTTCTGCCATTTCAGTTTCAATGCCTTCCTCACTGCCATCGATACCACCCGTATCAACGACAATAAATTCATAGCCATCATAATCTGCTTGACCGTATTTACGATCACGTGTCAGACCAGGAAAGTCGGCGACTAGTGCGTCACGAGTACGCGTTAATCGATTAAATAATGTGGACTTACCCACATTCGGCCGCCCTACCAGAGCGATCACAGGAAGCATAGACTACCTCTTTTTTAAACAACAAAAGGCTTCGCAGTGCGAAGCCTTACAAAATCTTTGACCTAGTAACTACTAAGGAACTTTTATCGCACTGATTTCACCATCACGCGTGTAGACAAATAACTTGTCATCAACCACGACTGGCTCTACAAAAAAGCCTGAATCATCAAACTCTTGTCGCGAGACTAACGCGCCAGTTTTCTTGTCTAGCCAGTGCAGGTTACCTTCCTGATCACCAACTACGACATAATCACCAGCGATTGCAGGTGCAGTTAGGTACCAACCTCGTAACCCTGATTGGCTCCAACGCTCCGTGCCCGAATCTTTATCTAGAGCATAGAGCACACCTTCACTATCTACCAAGTAAATGGTATTCAACTCAATCGTCAAATCACGATAGCTACTGTATTCACGGTCCCAAACTATGTTTCCAGAGCGAACATCAAGCGCGGCAAGCTTGCCATTATACGCTATCGTGTAAACATAAGCACCGGATACTATCGGTTTTGTATCAACATCAACCAAACGCTCAAACTCAGATGAACCTTCAGCCAATGCAATATCAGTACTCCAAGCAGAGAAACCGCTATCGGCGATAAGTACCGTTAACTTGCCGCTTTCTTCGCCAACAAGGACACCACCATTGGCTGATGTTGGCGAGCTCAGACCGCGCAATGTCAGTGCCGGCACTTCTTGCTCGTAACTCCAGCGTTGCTCACCTGTATCTGGGTGAAGCGCTAATAATTTACCTGAGCCTAAGTTGACATATATTAACCCATCACCTGCGCTAGGCGTGGATAGGGCTTCACCGGGAACAGCCTTACGCCAAACAGTTTCACCTGTTTCACGGTCAAGTGCGATAACTTCGCCATGCTCTGAACCGATATAAATTTTACCGTATGCCTGTAAAATGCCACCTGATAGCTTAGCAGAGTCGTCATCGGCCCATGGCCAAAATGATGTTTCTTGACGCGTATCAACTTCCCATAATGTCTCACCACTCTCAATATCAAGTGCGGCGACACGCCCTTTTCGTTCTGCAACGAAAATGCGCTGGTTATGCACGGTTGGCGTCAAACGAGAGAAATAGTGTTCAACACCACTCCCTAAAGACTCCTGCCAAACCGTTTGTGGTTCAAACTGATTTACAATTTCAGGTAATACAAGTTCTTCTTCATCATCACTTGAAGAACAACCCAGAAGTGACGCCATACACAGCGCCAATGAGGCCATAGTCAACTTCTTCATGGCGGCTCCTTAGTTCGACGCTGTTGCTAAATCATCCAACTTAATCTGCAATAGGGCATTGTTGTTTGCACCATCTGCATCAATCGCTTTTTGATATTGCTCACGCGCTTTTACTTGATCGCCTTGAGATAAGAATACGTCACCTTTAATTTCAGCAACTTGCGCTGAAAAACTAGCTGGAATTGACTTGCTCAATGTTGCAAGTGCTTCATCATGCTTAGATTGAGCAAGCTGAACTCGCGCAAGACGTAACAACGCCGTCGCTTGTAGCTCAGGGCTCTTCACATTGTCAGCAATAAAGGTCAATTTATTTGCTGCCTGCTCTAACTCTCCCGCATCTACGGCTTCTTTTGCAGCAACGAATGCCGCTAAAACTGCGTAATTAGAACCCGCGTTTTCGGTTAAAAACGCATCGCTTTTCGACAGGATTTCGCCACTTTCAATTAGTTGATTGTAAGCTTCTGAGCTTGATTCAGCTGATGAAATCTGGTTTTGGTTATATGCTTTCCAGCCATATAAACCACCTAGACCTAATACCGCACCTACGATAAGAGATGTGCCATTTTCTTTGAAAAAGCGTTTTATTGCTTCTGCTTGTTGTTCTTCTGTTGAATAAATTTCCATTCTAACCTCTTAACTAGCCAATTCGGCTAATAGTGCCTGTGCTTCAGCCATTGGCAGAGTTACTTGTTCTTTTTGTTCGCGTAAATATTTAATCGTGACAGTGCCGTTAGTAATTTCATCTTCACCGAAAATCAACGCAACCACAGCACCACTGTTATCAGCACGCTTCAATTGTTTTTTGAAATTACCACCACCGGCATGCACCTGTACTCGTAACCCCTTGATATCATCTCGTAACTGATCGGCAAGCGCTGGCGCTTTGATACTGGCCGCTTCACCCATAGCTGCAACATAAACATCTACGTTGCGGCGAATTTCGCCTACACTGTTCAGCTCTTCAAGCAATAAAACGAGTCTTTCCATGCCCATTGCAAAACCAACTGCCGGCGTGCCTTTACCACCAAGTTGCTCCACAAGGCCATCATATCGGCCACCGGCACATACTGTACCCTGTGCACCAAGACTATCAGTAACCCACTCAAATACTGTTCGATTATAATAATCTAAACCACGAACAAGGTTCTCATTTACTTGGTATTCGACGCCAGCCGCGTCTAAACGTTCACATAAATTTGAAAAATGTTGTTGAGACTCTTCGTCTAAGTGTTTGGATAACTTTGGCGCATCGGCAACAACGGCTTGTACTTCAGGGTTTTTGCTATCTAAAACACGTAATGGGTTAGTATACATGCGGCGTTTCGCATCTTCATCTAACTTGTCTTGATGCTGCTCGAGATAAGCAATTAAGATATCTTTATATGCTGCACGCGCCTCATTTGAACCAAGAGAGTTCAGCTCAAGGCGAACATGTTCACTAATACCAAACGCTTTCCACAAACGTGCCGTCATAATAATCAGCTCAGCATCTATATCAGCTGTCGCAATGCCAAAGGTTTCTACACCAAATTGGTTAAACTGACGGTAACGACCTTTTTGTGGACGCTCACGGCGGAACATAGGGCCCATGTACCAAAGTCGTTGCTCTTGGTTGTAAAGCAAGCCTTCTTGGATACCAGCTCTAACACAAACAGCGGTGCCTTCAGGACGCAAAGTTAAGTTATCACCATTGCGGTCTTCAAAGGTATACATTTCCTTTTCAACGATATCGGTTACTTCACCAATAGAGCGTTTGAACAGATCTGTTGACTCAACAATTGGAAAGCGTATTTCCTGATAACCAAACGCTGCTAATGTATCTCTTAGCGTCGTTTCAATTTTTTGCCAGATCTGAGTTGTACCTGGTAGGCAATCTTTCATGCCACGAATTGCCTTAATTTGATTTGCCACTGAAATTCCTAAACTTTAACTATTCTTTTCACTTAAATACGGGTGCAGGATACAACAAAATCCTGAGTACAGTGCGATAAAATGCGCCCATTATACCCTGCTCGCTTAAAACGTAAACGAAATAAATTCAACCAGTGTGAGTGCTATTCTTCGATTATCTTAACGTCTATACTTGGTTGTGCTTCTTTCTTTGCCACGTATTCTCTTACTTGTTCTTCTAACTGCTCGACAATATGATTATTATCAATGCGGGTCTTTTGACGTTCGCCATTGATGTAAAGGCCTGAACGGCGATTCGCACCCGCTAAACCTAGGTCACTTACCAAGGCTTCACCAGGGCCATTCACAACACAGCCAATCACAGAAACCGTAATGGGTGAAATAATGTCTTCAAGTCGCTCTTCTAACTGATTCATCGTGTTAACAACATCAAACTCTTGACGAGAACAACTTGGGCAAGCAATAAAATTAATGCCGCGAGAGCGAATGCGCAGCGACTTTAAGATATCGAAACCGACCTTGATCTCTTGAACAGGATCAGCCGCTAATGACACCCTTAATGTGTCTCCGATACCTTCTGCGAGTAGCATACCTAAGCCCACCGCAGACTTCACAGAGCCAGCTCTAAAACCGCCCGCTTCCGTGATCCCTAAGTGTAAAGGTTGATCGATTTCTTTTGCTAATAAACGGTATGCACCCACGGCTAAAAATACATCTGATGCTTTTACAGAAACTTTAAACTGGTCGAAGTTCAAGCGTTGTAAAATTTCTACATGGCGCATTGCCGACTCAAGTAATGCCTCTGGTGTGGGCTCACCATACTTCTCTTGAAGATCTCGCTCTAGTGAACCGCCATTTACGCCGATACGGATTGGTATATTACGCTCTTGTGCGGCATCAACAACTGCTCTGATCCGGTCTTCACTACCGATATTACCCGGGTTTATTCTAAGGCAGTCTACCCCGTACTGCGCGACTTTCAATGCAATACGATAATCAAAATGTATGTCTGCAACCAGTGGGATATCAACTTGCTCTTTAATGCTTTTAAACGCTTCAGCAGCATCCATCGTTGGTACTGAGACACGTACAATATCAGCCCCAGCATCTTGAATTGCGCGAATTTGGGCTACCGTGGCATCCACATCTAGTGTATCGGTATTAGTCATCGACTGAACAGCGATTGGTGCACCATCGCCGATTGGCACATTGCCAACATTAATCCGCGTGGACTTTCTTCGTTTGATAGGTGATTCTGAAAACATGACGACTACTCTGCTAACGGTAAATTAAATTTTGCTAAACGATTACGAGGCAACCCAGAAATATCGACTGGTTGACCATCCAGCTCAATACTGACTACTTGATGCTTCCCTAAAACAACAGAGAATGGTGTAATACCATTCACTGTCATAGTGTAGCCTGCCTTTTTTACACCAAATGCAATACGCTCTTGCGTAGCATCGAAAATTTCAACCCAACTGTCATCTTCAAAGTACATCACAACTTGGCTAGTCGACTTCACTTCAGACGATGGTATTTCCTCAACTTGAGGAGATACTTGAGATTCAGAGACCTCAGGTGCGAGCTCTTGAGGCACTGCCTCTACAGAGGTCTCAGTGGCAAGAGCTTGCGCTGTTTCTTGTATTTGCTGTTCGGCCGTTTCTATTGATGGCGCGGATTCGACAGCGGCGTTCTCCACTACAGCTACTTGCGCAGTTGCTGGCGTCTCATTCGTCAGAGTAACTTCACGCTCTGGCTGCTCATCTGATTCTGAAACTTGAGGCGCTGAAGGTTGAGTGGCACTGGGTGTGTCAGGAATAAAATTACCTTCCTCTACGGTGTCCGAAGTACTCGCAGTTTGCCACCACCAAAATGCAGACAAGCCAATAAAAACAATCAACACAATATAGCTAACGATCATTAATCGACTGTCATTAGCTTCTTTCTCAGTGCGCCTTGAGAAACTTTTCATATTACGCTTTTGTTCAGGAATATTTGGGGTTTCATAAAGAGCAAGCACTTGCTCACTTTGTAAACCAAGTAACGCACTGTAGCTTTTTATATAGCCCCTAACAAACGTTTCTGGACCCAAGCTATGATATTCATCCTGCTCTAGTTTTGTGATTTGAGTGTGGTTAAGCTTCAATCGCGCAGCAACATCTTCAAGGCTCAGGTTTTGCTGATTCCTTGCGTTAGCTAACGTTTCCCCGAGTGATACTGTCTCGGTTGTAGTTTCAATCTCTTCTTGGTTCATAAAATATAGTTATTGGGATCTACTATTAAAATACGTCGCCCCGGCTCTAGAGCGACATCTGGTGTTAACCGGTTCCAACGCATCAAGTCATCTATCAGCAATTTATGCTTTATTGCGATATCAAATAATGACTCACCTTTGGCAATTGAATGCGTTGTATTCGGGTCATTTAGGTATACGACCTGCCCAATTGAGAGCCGATCAGATTTCTTAAGCGCATTCCATTTTAACAACTTTTCCAGCTTAATATTATATTTAACCGACAAACTAAATAAGTTTTCGCCCATTTCAATGCTATGGGAGGGTACCTCGGGTATCCGTATCTCTTCATTAAGCATCTTGCCTTGACCAGCAAAAGCGACGGTTGGCACGGCGCTAGACTCTGGCGTAAATACAATGTCATTGGGATCGGTGCGATGGAAGACCACTTGCTCAGCGCGTTGATTAGATGTTTCTGTAGCAAAATTCACCGTCTGTTGTAGTGGCTCAGAAGCTTGTTTCATCTGCACTTGAGCAGGCTTCGCAAACTGCACTCTACGGGGCTCTGGTGAATCTGTTATGAATGCGTCTGTTTCATTCTGCACATCTTGCTCAGTGTACACTTTAGCGACAGGCTGTACTGAAGTGTCATTCGTCACTTTTTGAGAAGTTGCTGTTGAGATCAGAGAGCGTGATGCCCCCAACTCAACCTGACTCGGCTTTTGAACAGGCGCAGTAATGGGGTTCGTTTGACGGTTTGATGTCTTGCGCTTGATTTTAATTTGTGGATTTGCAACCGCTCTAGTGCCATCTGCACTGGTAATTTTATCCAGCTGTGAAGTTCTAAACTGTTCTTTTAACTGCTCGAATTCACTTAAGTGTAAAGTATTATTAAGCACTAATTGGGCTTCTACAGACTTCGGGTAAGTTTGCAAAAGCAAAGTCTCTAATTCTTGAGCATATTGCAGGCGGCCCATTCTAGATACAAGTAAGTGCTCTAACAACATACCTCTCGCAGAGACAAATCCTTTATTGGCATATAATTTAAGTACATCTTCAGCTTTGTGTAACTCACTTTTGGCGTAAAAAATACTGGCAGTTAAAATCAGTACTGATTGCCTTTGAGAATTGTGATCAAGCGCTCGTTTTAGATAATCCAACGCCAAATCAAAATTATCTTGACGCAACGCGCACAGCGCTAAATTTTCATAACTCTCAGCAACGCGCAGATAGCTTGGTATATCTATTGCCTTAAAAAACTGCTCTGTTGCTTTGTCATATTCGCCAATGCGACACAAAAAGGTACCGTAATTATTACGTGTGTTAGGGTCATTGGGGCCAAATTTCAGCGCCTGAATGTAAGCACTTTCAGCCTTTTCGTTTTCACCCACTTGTTCAAAATAATAAGCAAGTGCGTAGTGGCTTTCGGGAAGTTTTGGCGCAAGTTTTAACGCGCGATCTAAATTGTACTTAGCTTGCGTGTTGTTGCCAGCACCTAAATACTGCAAAGCTAAGGCGATTCGAGTTTTCGCCGCATCCTGATTATCCGTTTTTTTCTGAACGACAGGTTTATTACTGTTTGCATAACGGGTTTCCGTCACGCAGCCACTTAAACCAAATAATATTACAGGAACACCCACACCAACTAACCAGCGCTTATTCATCACGCAGGTGAGCTTCGAGAGCAAAACATCAGTAAAAGCAGGCATTAACCACCCTTTTGCCAAGACACGGTGACTCTATATTACCTGAAAGCCACCGCGAATCACCTATTTTTTAGCCCACCTTCACTGCAATGGCATTGTCTTGGTTTTGTTGCTTTCTAACCACACGTTTAGTTCTGTCCACAACATCACCGACCAACTGACCACATGCAGCGTCAATGTCATCACCACGGGTACGACGTACAATACAAGTCAGCCCTGCTGCTTGTAATACTTTAGAGAAGCGGTCGATACGGCTGTTACTCGAACGGCCATAGTCATTACCAGGGAATGGGTTGAAAGGGATCAAGTTGATTTTTGAAGGCGTGCCTTTTAGTACCTGAACCAATTCATGGGCATGATCCGTGCTGTCGTTCACCCCTTGCAACATCACGTACTCAATCGTCACATCTTTGTTTGCTTTTGACCCATCAATATATCGACGGCAAGCTGCTAAAAACTCTTCGATTGGATACTTTTTGTTGATAGGCACAAGTTCATCACGCAACGGATTATTTGGTGCGTGCAGTGAAATGGCCAAAGCAACATCAATTTTTTCTTTTAAGATATCCAACGCTGGCACAACACCTGATGTACTCAACGTTACACGGCGCTTAGACAGACCAAATGCCCAGTCATCCATCATCAGCTCCATCGCTGGAACCACATTATTAATGTTGAGTAATGGCTCACCCATACCCATCATGACCACGTTGGTGATTGGGCGTTTTGTGCTATCACCATTGTTAAGACCAATATCGGTGGCCACACGCCACACCTGACCGATAATTTCTGACACTTTAAGGTTTCGGTTGAACCCCTGTTGCGCAGTCGAGCAGAACGTACACTCTAATGCACAGCCAACCTGCGAGGATACACATAATGTTGCACGGTCTTTTTCTGGGATCCAGACAGTTTCTACTTCCTGGCCGCCTTCTAAGAGCATTGCGTACTTGATTGTACCATCACTCGCTACTTGCTTTACCGAGATCTCAGGTGCTTTGATTTCACACTGGCTTTGTAGTTTCGCTCGTAACTTCTTATTGATATTGCTCATATCATCAAAGTTATCAATACCAAAATGGTACATCCACTTCATCACCTGATCGGCGCGGAATGGCTTTTCGCCAAATGAAGCAAATAACTCGCGCATCCCCTCGCGGTTTAAATCTAATAGGTTAATTTTTTTCTCAGTCGTGGCCATGAAACAACCTCAGTTCAGGTGACGGATTGAACAACATAAATAAAAGCGCGCAATTGTACAAAAATCAATCAAACATCGCAATGATGTAATCGCTTTTAGAAACACCCCAATTGCTTTTAAAAACGATCAAGCTAATTAAAGAGATTAAAAAAGGGCCCGAGAGCCCTTTTTTTCTGCTCAACTCGATATTAACGAGTACGTGGGCAGATCTCTTCATCGCTGAAGAAGTAAGCGATTTCGCGAGCAGCTGACTCAGGAGCATCTGAACCGTGTACAGCGTTCTCGTCGATGCTGTCAGCGTAGTCAGCACGTAAAGTACCAGCTAGTGCTTCAGCAGGGTTAGTAGCACCCATGATTTCGCGGTTTTTACGAACTGCGTCTTCACCTTCAAGAACCTGAACCATTACTGGACCAGACGTCATGAATTCAACTAGTGCACCAAAGAAAGGACGCTCTTTGTGCTCTGCGTAGAAACCTTCAGCTTTCTCTTGAGAAAGGTGAACCATTTTAGAAGCAACGATCTTAAGACCAGCAGACTCGAAACGGTTGTAGATTGCACCGATGTGGTTTTTTGCTACCGCATCAGGCTTAACGATTGAAAAAGTACGCTCTAAAGCCATCTTTTTAGCTCCATTAATAATTGTTGATATTTACGGGCGCGAATTATACGCGCTTTATGACTAAAAGCCTACACTTTGCGCCCGCTTTATTTAGTTAGTGTGGAGATAGCACCTTACTAAACCTGATCTGCGTCAACATCTCACTGCAAAATCTCACTTATACTGCGCCGCTTTTTAATCCCCAGCAGCTGGCTTGCACCCAGTTCAATGTATGAGGTTTAGTTATGTTTGTACCAGAGCTACTTTCACCAGCCGGTAGTTTAAAGAATATGCGTTACGCTTTTGCGTATGGTGCTGACGCGGTTTATGCGGGCCAACCAAGGTATAGTTTACGTGTCAGAAATAATGAGTTCGATTTAGCCAATCTAGAAATCGGCATCAATGAAGCGCATCAGCAAAACAAAAAACTCTACGTCGTCTCAAATATTGCGCCTCACAATAGTAAAGTAAAAACATACTTAAGAGACATCGAGCCTGTTATCGCCATGCAGCCTGATGCACTCATCATGTCAGATCCCGGATTAATCATGCTGGTCCGAGACAAATGGCCAGATATGCCAATACACCTGTCGGTACAAGCCAATGCAGTCAACTATGCATCGGTGCAATTTTGGGCGAGTCAAGGGATTGAACGTGTCATTCTATCTCGCGAGCTATCTTTAGAAGAAATAGCCGAAATACGTTCGCTATGCCCAAATACTGAGCTAGAAGTATTTGTACATGGCGCACTGTGTATGGCCTATTCAGGCCGTTGTTTACTCTCTGGCTATATTAACAAACGAGATCCCAATCAGGGCACTTGCACCAATGCCTGTCGTTGGAGCTATGATGTTAAACCCGGTCAAGAAACCGAGCTTGGGGACGTCGTCCATAAAGTAAACCCAAAGGATGTGATCCCAACACTCGGAGATGGCCAACCAACAGAGCAAGTATTTATGCTCGAAGAGCAGGGACGACCTGGTGAGTTCATGCCTGCTTTCGAGGATGAACATGGCACCTATATAATGAACTCAAAAGACTTAAGAGCGGTTCAATATGTCGACCAGTTAACCAAAATGGGCGTGCATAGTCTTAAGATAGAAGGTCGAACTAAGTCTTTTTATTATGTCGCGAGAACCGCACAAGTATACCGCAAAGCGATAGATGACGCCGTTGCAGGTAAGCCATTTGATCCAAGCTTAATGCGCACATTAGAGAACCTAGCTCACCGTGGTTATACTGAAGGCTTTTTGAAACGCCACGCACATCAGGACTATCAAAACTACGAATACGGTCACTCTGTATCTGATAAACAACAGTTTGTGGGTGAAGTACTGGGAAGAAACAACAACGGCCTCGTAGAAATTGATGTAAAGAACAAGTTCTGCACTGGCCATAGCTTAGAGCTTATGACACCTCAAGGTAACATTGCTTTCAATTTGGAACACATGGAAAACAAAAAAGGTGAGTCAATTTGCGACGCGAAAGGTTCCGGTCACATCGTTCAAATCCCATTGCCCGAAGACATCAACCTTGAGCATGCCATTTTAATGCGCAACTTGGGTAATGAGGAAGACACGCGCAACCCGTTCAAAAAGGCATAATTATGGCGCTGCTCATCACCAGTAAGTGCATAAACTGTGATATGTGCGACCCTGAGTGTCCCAATCAAGCCATTTATATGGGCAGTAAAGTATATGAAATCGATCCTGACAAATGTACCGAGTGTGTTGGACATTATGACCAACCCACTTGTGTCAGTGTTTGTCCCATTGACTGTATTAAGCCAGATCCAAACCATCGAGAAAGCTTAGATACTTTAGCGGAGAAGTACCTAGTCCTTACAGGGCAAGTAGACGCCTAACCTGCAAGGCAAGCACACTGCATACATAGTCGTAGTGAGTTTGCCGTTTTCTCTCTCCCACTCTTGCACTTTGATTGATTATCCTGTCAGTTTGTAGTGTTTTTTGTACAAAGACCCTCCTTTAGATTGTTTACTCCTATTTTACAATTTTGTTACTTACCGATATACAGAACACTGTAGTACAAAAAACAATCAAGAGGATACAACATGAAAATTCAACTAAGCACCAAAACAGGCGCACTTTGCGCCCTGTTATTCACATCAACTTATAGTACGGCACAAGGCCAACATCTTGATATAGCCCCCTTCCATTTTGACCAATCTGATGTTCAGGCGCTGGCAATCAACCCACTTATTCAAGTAGATGAATCACAATTCATTTTCACCAATGAGTTACTCAACGAGGATTGGCAAGCCATTCTGTATAGCACAGCGCCACACCTGATAGATCATCAGGAGGTGCTACTACATTGGGCAGGGCATACCAGTATTAACCCAAAGTTATTGCTCGCATTAATGGAACAGAAAAGCCAGCTGCTGAGCAATCCGACTAAGCAAGCACACATTAAGCCTTTCGGTGATTGGTCTGATAGAGTTGGCTTTGCATCGCAGCTAGAGGATGTGGCACTTAAGTTAAGTCAACGATTTTATGCGTTTGAGCTATACACGACCAAACACAAAACAGAAAAAAGCAACCCTTCGACGGCAGCTTTAACTAGCTTATTGGGCGACGCGAGCGCGTTAGCATCTTTTGCAAAGCAATATAGAACCACTTTTTCAAACGACTTATTTGCACCAGAAAAAGTACAGTTTGAAGCGGCAAATGTAGAGCCACAAGTTAACTTCTCTATGAATTTACCCTGGCCATCTGGCTATGCTTGGTACAGCGGCGGTGCACACTCCAATACCGGATCGGGATACCCCTACTCTTCGCTAGACTTCAATAATGGCTCTGGTGGTTGGGGGTCCAATACCCCTTGGGTCCAAGCAGCACATGGCGGCACGGTCACACGGTATTCAGCCTGTAATATCAGAGTTACGCATTCAAGCGGCTATGCAACCCAGTATTATCATATGGATAATCTGCAGTATCGCAGCGGTGACTACATCTCAGCTGGCGCTTGGCTTGGTCGATATGCCAATAATCGTTCCATGGCATTATGCCAAGGGGGCCAATCTTCTGGGCCACACGTTCACTTTTCACTGCTTTACAATGGCCGCTTTATCTCGTTACACAATACCTACATAAGTGGATATCGCATCGACGTGGGCAACTCAAATTATGACGACAATTGCTACCGTTTCTATTTTGAAAGAAATGGCTACAAAACCTGTGCTTGGTCAAGGTTATATCGTTAATCCTCTCTCAAACAGCAAGTGGCTAACAATCTAGCCACTTGAAACTTATTCAATGACTTCCAAAACAACCCACACCATCTGTAAAACCAAGACTTTTTAATCACAAATTGATACTGCAAAAAACAAAATGAAAATTAAAGCTAAACTTATTGTGAAAAATATGTATATTTAAAGTAATAGGAACAATAAGAGGTTGTTGTACGAATGAATGCGATACAAGCAAATAACACGGAAGTTAGTCTTTTTGTTTTGACACACAAAGATACCGATACGCAAGAGTCAGAATTCGTCCGATTTGTGAAAATTCTAGAAGCCACAAGTCACCATATCAAAGTCGACACTCGACTTCCTGATTCCACATCACGAGACCTACATTATTTATATTTAGTGGATATAAGTCAGCGAGAATGCCAAGATTTACTCAGCGCTGAAGTACGCCTTCTCGCATCCAATCACAATGTATTACTGTTTAATGCCCAATCTCACCTCGTTAATGAGCAAACCGCGCTTCTGGCGAACATCAAAGGAGTCATTTACCAAAATACATCTGTTGAAAACATTTTTAAGGGAATACAACGCGTATTAAATGGGGAGCTGTGGTTTTGTCGCACCTCTATTTCACAAGCTTTTAATATGCTGATCAAACAGCTACCCAACACCACTTATTCACTGCCACAAGATGTCGAAGATACTGAATTAGAGCTACTAACAGCTAGGGAAAAGTCAGTTATCAAATTATTGGCAAACGGCGCCAAAAACGATGATATTGCCGATTCGCTCAATATCAGCAGCCACACGGTGAAAACACATATTTATAGTGCATTTAAAAAAACCAATTCAAGAAATAGAATTGAGTTAGCAAATTGGGCCCAAAAACATATTCCACTCAATACCAATACGGAATCCATGAGGCGGCATTAAAAAAGGGCGTACTATGTACGCCCTATCTCTTTGAAACATTGAATCTCCGTTTAGGATTTAGCAGACCACACCCCTTTTTCAATGCCCTGCTCCACCAGCATAGTTAACGCTTTTTCAATCGCTTGAGTCACACAAATATGCATCGGTTCATTGTCACTATAACCCGCTTCCGCTTCGGCGAGTCTTTTATAGCTCACGTAGCGAAAAAAACCGGCTCTCATTTCCATAGACAAGACTTTTTTAGTTGTCGCCACGGACAAAAGTACCTGACCGGTTCTCACATCCACCGCCCGTAAATAAATCGAGATCACATCTTCTCGATATAATTCTGACGCTCCGATACCAAAGTACTCCATGCCTAAACCACCGGTTTTAACATTTGAGTCGTAACTTATAATGCCACCTTCAAAGATGATTTTAGCCATCGTGAGTGGCGGTAACTGCGCATTATTCTTTTGCTCCTCACTCATCGCTGCCCGCGTTATTTTGCGCTCTGTCAGTAAGTTTTGTAGCCCTTCTCGCTCAACGGGAATAAACCAATCTGTTTCGTGTAACGCTTGGGTCAATATTGAGTTAGCCCCCTGTGTTACCGCTGTAGAAAATGAGCTCACATTGTCTTTTGGCTTGTATTGTCCGGTCTGATCTCGAAACGAATAGACCGCAACGGGAATACGTCCCAATGGCTTTGGTAATGCTTTGAGCGCTTGAAACTCATGACTTTCAGCTAACTCTTGCGGCAAGCTTTGTGCCGGTGGAATAACCGAGCGCATTTGCGTACAGCCACTGGCAATTAACACAATAAAAAATACTACGACACTTCGCATCAGCCAAACCTCGGCACTTCAATGATGGTGGTATCCCCATTGTTAATATGCTTGATCTGCACAGTGATTGAGTCAGGTGTGCTGGTGATGACTTGAATTTCGTAGTCACCGCTGACAAATACAGAATCTTCATTAAAAATGCTATCTTCTACGTCATCACCAAACGCCATATCCGAGATTTCTCGCACCATACGGTTTAAGTAGGTTCGCTCTAAAGACTCTTGAAAACGCTCCCCATAAGACTTTTCGATAACTGGCGCACGGTGTTTGTTTTGAGAATTGGCTTTGTTGAGTAACATGCTCGCATTTAAAGGGTTACCGCCAAACGACGGATTGATTGGCTTATATACTATCTCGGTTGCGAATACCGAACAGGAGACCATCAAAAACGGAATCAGTGTTATTGTTTTCATTTTACCATCCACTTTCAGCTAAATCTGGAGAGCGTTGTTGATATCGCTCGCTGGCCATTGCATCCATTACTGCAAACAGCGCAGTTTCAATTCTATCGTCTAGCGATCCACCTCGGCGTCCCATTGCTGTACTGTATACAACACGTCGGTTCATCAACACTTGCAGGCGCGTACCAGCTCGAGGTAGTACGGTTTCTTTGATGATGATGTTGACTCCAGAGGTATTGGGCACGTCCCGCCACAGCTGAGAAAAGTCAAAATAAAACTGGTAGCCAAAACGACTGATGCTTTGATCAATCACCAAGCCCCCCAGCTCTTCTTCTTCATGAGCGGTTATTTGCTTGCTTTGCGCTTGGCCAATCGCCAAGGCAATTAAAAAAATAAAGGAAATCGCTTTCATTGCAGCAAAGGGGGCATAGCCCCCTTCCTAATTACTGTTGGATAATCGTTGCTACGTTGTAATCACCAACCTGTGTAATATTCAGGTTTTGACCATTACCGGCGATGCCGCCTTCAACTAAGTTGCCATTACCCGTTTGGCTAATAGACACAACATTGTCACTGCCACTAACCACAAAACCACTCGACTCGATGCCAACAATGAAGTTATTGTCGCCATCTTGCATTAGGTCAACCATATTGTTGTTACCCTCAAGCAATAAGTCGATGGCGTTCAAATCACCAGTTTGAGCAATATCAACCTGGTTGTTCGAACTCGCTGTTACATAACCCATGGTGACAGCAGCGCTGTTACCCGTTTTACGTTGTAAAACATTGATATCGTTATCGTTTGCTTCAATGTTAGGATCAGGCTGAGACGTTTGATAGACAAATTCGTTTTGGATACCATACTGGCCAACATCGATATCGTTGTTGTCACCATTAAACACTGCGATGTGTGTGCTGTTTTCTGTGCCCGTCTGAATGGTATTCACTTCATTGTTATCGCCAATCGCACCGACATATAACGTGTTTTTATTACCGATTTGCTGCGATGCCGTGAATGTGTTGTCATTACCTGAGATATCAATACTGACTTCTGATTCGTCACCACTTTGACTTACAGCTACGTCATTGTCGTCCCCTTCATAAAGCGCACTGACAAATTTGTTATCATTGCCTTCTTGATCAACGCTTAAATCGTTGTCTTCACCGACAATTCCCGTAATATTGATGCTGTTGTCATTGCCTTCGCTTTGCTCCAGCTCAATTTCATTGTCATTACCAATAACTTGTTCAATGACAACACGGTGATCATCACCCAGTTGACTTACCTCAATTGAGTTTTCATCCCCTTCAATGGTGTTAAATTCAGATTTGTTGTAGTCACCTTCTTGCGTTGTTTCAATCGAGTTTTGGTCACCACTTACACTGTCAATATGAATTTCATGCCAAGATCCAGCTTGTGTACCCGTTACTGAGTTCTGATTACCTTGCATGTTTTTGTTGTAGTACCAGTGACCGCCTGCACCTTGAGAGATACGCACGTCATTCTCATCACCTACAATGAGATTGGTCACTTCATTATCAATGCCCAAGTGTCCCGCGCCACTTTGCGCCACAGCGATATTATTGAAGTTACCTGTTACGCTCGACTCAGCGCCATGTGCCTCGCCACTTTGTACGTAACTTTGTACATTGCTATCACCTGTAGTAGACACAATAATTGCATGCTGAGTACCAGACTGGTTTGTCACTGTTTCATTATTATCGCCTACTGTTGTGACATTGATCTGATTACTCGTGCCTTCTTGAAAACTCGCCAGTGTATTGCCTGAAACGACGGCCTGTTGCTTAATTGTAAGTGCATTACCCGTTGTCAGGCCGCGCTCTAATTGACTTAGGTTTGAAGTTGATTGTGCTTTACCTGTTTCTTCGACTGTCTGAGCCACAACAGATTGTGAGAATGCAATAGCCACTGCGCAGCTAATTAATGATTTAGAAAACTTCACACTTTTCTCCTTAGTGTTTTTTTCGCAATTGAAATTAGAGTAATCGCCAATACATGCTCTACAGCTCTAAAACCTAACTTCAGTTAACCTTGCCGTTGCCATAGCGAAGATTACTTTAGTTTTATTAAACCGATATTCAATATTTGAGCACTATTGACTTAATTTGACCTATTCTCGAAAAATGCATTTATGAAAATAAATCAAGATGCGTCCTGTTCTTATTAGAAGTTCTGTAATTATTGTTTCATCAATTTTTGATCTATTTCAGTACTTACGTAATCCGTAACGAATAAACTAAAAACTGAGTCACGTATTCACTCTAATTGGCTCCTAGCAGAAGATAAATGAGAAATTTTCTTGGTTAAAAAATCAATTTATAATCATAAACTTACAACACAAAGAAGTAAAAAAACCGTTTTCACCACAATTGTATACAAAAAAAGTATGAGTTGATTTTTACCTAATTTTAACGTCGTTCCAGACAAAAATTACCAAAAAAGTACCAATCCACTTCTCAACACACCGAGTTAAATCACAAAAAGTAATGAAATTTTAATATTGAACTAATTTCAATTTGATGTGGCTCATTCCTCTATATTAGGTTGTTACTCGTTGCCAAAAACGATGCTGTCATCAGTTCTAAAAGAAGTCATTTATATGTAGCTATGTACTCATACATCTACAAAGTCTGAACAACTAACATTTGGAAGAATGATGAAAACAAAATTTACAGCTTTAACAATGGCATTGATGCCGTTGTTTGCGTTCACATCTCACGCTGCAATACAGATCAACACAACAACCCAAACGGCAGATGACAGTGTCATTGTCGTATTTAAAAATGACGCGACGGCCGCCATGCGCGCACAAGCACGGGGTTTAGTAAAGGCGCGCATTTCAGACAGCAATGCTGATGAAAAAGACGACAACTATAAAAATGTCCTCAATGGTCGCCTTGCGCATTTCCAATTAAATGGCATGACTTCTAAGCAGGCAATTAAATTATTAGAGAAGCACCCAGCCATTTCCTATGTAGAACCAAACTACACTGTTAAAGCAATGGCACTACCAGATGATAGCCGTTTTGATGAACTATGGGGCTTGCACAATACAGGTCAAACTGGCGGTACCAATGACGCAGATATCAATGCACCAGAGGCGTGGGATATCAGCATTGGTTCTCGTGACGTCATCGTCGGTGTCATTGATACAGGTGTAGACTATACACACCCAGACCTCACTGCGAATATGTGGGTTAACCCAAATGAAATTGCGGGCGACGGTATCGACAACGACAACAATGGCTATGTCGATGATATATACGGTATAAACGCAATCACAGACAGTGGCGACCCAATGGATGACCAAGGTCATGGTACGCACGTATCTGGTACTATTGGTGCGACCGGTAACAACGGTCAAGGGGTTGTAGGTGTAAACCATGAAGTATCAATTATCGGATGTAAATTCCTTAACGCTTCAGGCAGCGGTTCAACAGCTGACGCGATAAAGTGTATCGATTACATGGTGGCAATGAAGAATGCTGGTCACAACATCAGCGTGCTAAATAACAGCTGGGGTGGTGGTGGCTTTAGCCAAGCGTTATACGATTCAATCACGGCCAGTGAGCAAGCGGGTATTCTATTTGTCGCAGCGGCAGGTAATGGTGCGCGCGACAATGACTTATCGCCAAGCTACCCAGCAAGCTATGATCATGACAGCGTAATGGCGATTGCCTCAACAACGCACACTGATGCGATGTCTTCATTCTCACAATGGGGTCTTACGCATGTTGATATGGGTGCTCCGGGCAGTGACATTCTTTCTACTACGCCTGGTGGCCAATATGCTTCATATTCAGGCACATCCATGGCGACACCACATGTAGCTGGCGCGGCAGCACTGGCATTATCTGTAAACCCTAATCTGACCACACTTGAGCTCAAAGCACTACTTATGGATTCAGGTAAAAGCATTGCAGCACTAGATGGTAAAACAGTTTCAGGTAAACGTTTAGATGCACAGCAAATGCTCATTGATGCAGATCCAACACCTGGCTTCAGAGTCGTCGCAACGCCGGTATCACAAGAGATCACCGCAGGGCAAACTGCTGATTATCAATTAACTTTCACGTCTGTGGCAAACTGGCAAGGTGATATCGACCTGTCAGCAACCGGCGGCTTAAACGGTGTAACACTTTCAAAAACGACGGTAACGCCGGGTGACACTGCGGTACTCAGTGTTGCGACCACAACAGAAACGCAATGGGGTAATTACAACTTCACTGTAGATGCAGTGTCAGGCGAATTAAACCAACAGAAACAACTCGCATTAAGCGTTTTACCAAATGGCTTGCGTGACTTTGTCTACGACAATACCACAAGTGCAGATATTCCTGATAATGACCAAGCAGGTGTAACTTCTACGATCACCATTGCAGATGATGTGACAATTTTCGGTAGTAGCACAGCGCTGAACATCAGCCACACTTACATTGGTGACTTACTTGTGACATTAACATCTCCGTCTGGCACGGTTGCAACACTACACAATAGAGCCGGTGGAAGTGCAGATGACATCGTAGATAGCTTTAGCTCTGATGCCTTCAATGGTGAAGCGGCAGCAGGTGATTGGTTGCTGAAAGTGGTTGATAATGCAAATCTTGACACAGGTACGTTAAACAACTGGTCAATTACGCTCACCGGTTTAGGTGAAGTATCTGAAGTACCACCTGTGGCAGGGTTTGAGTTTGCTAAAAACGGTCTTGACGTCACGTTTACGGATACCAGTAGCGATTCAAATGGCGACATTGTAAGCAGATCATGGGACTTCGGTGATGGTAATACAAGTACCGAGCAAAACCCTGTACATACATTTGCAGCTTCGGGTGATTATCAGGTCGCACTAACAGTGACTGACAGTCAAGGTAATACTGACACCTCGACTCAAACTATTTCTGTAAGCTCTGACAACCCTGAGCTTTCTGTTGTACGTGTTAATAAATCACGTCTAGGTTCAATCCGCGTTGAATTAGCGTGGACAGGTACTAGTGCCGATCAAGTCACGATTTACCGCGACGGTGAAGCCATCAGAACAGTCAATAACACAGGGAAGTACCGTGACTTCTCACGCAACGCAGCGGCAACAAGCTACACCTATAAAGTGTGCCAGTACGGTGATGTTTGCTCAGAAGAAGTAACCGTCAACTTTCAATAAATGAGTTAAAAATGGGGTGACATTCACCCCATTTCTCATGGTACTGCTATTGTGGCCGTTCGGATTTAAATACCGCTTTTAAATTGGCATATTCAGCGCCCCCCAATCGCGCAAGCGGATCGAGCTTAAGCGCATCGACTTTACTGCGACCTTTGTCGTCCAGCTCAACCACTTCGTCATCGATATAAGCCTGAGTAACCTCGACAAAGACCAATTTCATTGGCAGTTCACCCATCTCCACCACCTTATGCAGCTTGCAACCAAAAGCGACCTTTGCCTTCTCAATCCTCGGTAAACTAAAGCCTGTGAACTCGACTAGGTTTAGATCGAGTAAATCTAACTCCGATTGCTCATTTGGTAGTGTCGCTGCTGATTGTGTTACATCATTTGCTAGATCACTGTCCGCAATATGGATGACAAGTTCATTGTTCACCTCGACATTCACGACAGAGTCTTTGTACTCTCCCGTCGGTTTTTGACCCACGGCATACATTAAAATTGCAGGGTCAGAACTTATTGCAGTGAAGTAAGAAAAGGGAGCCAAATTCAAAGTCCCCTCGGTATTTTTTGATAACACCCAAGCGATAGGCCGAGGCACCACCGTTTGAGTAAGCGTGTGATAGACTCGATTGGGCGAAAGATCCTTAAAATTTAAAATCATTGACTTGCCTTAGCGCAAATGAAAACTAGCATAAGGGAGCAATGTTCATTTGTATACGATTGCTGATCACTCACAATAAAAATGCTCGGTTGCTGACAGCTCGTCACCAAAAAATCCCCCCTCTCCTTCGCCGTATCAATATTGTTGAAACTCAATACACACTCTACACTTAGCCTTAGTCACAAATCGAACTGAGTGAAAACTTATGGCATCACTGGCGCAAGCTTTACGTGAATTCAAGCAAACTTATGAGCAATCTGCTCCCGCAGAAATATTAGAAACTCTCAGCCGTAATGTCTCACTGTTACAACAACAGCGCCAAACTAAAGGCCCACAAGTTTCAGAACCCATGCCGAACGGCACGCTCTTTGATAACAAAGGCCATGCTGTTAAATTGCATGCTTTATTACAACGCCCTCTTATTATTACTTTTTTTCGTGGTGGTTGGTGTCCCTATTGCATGTTGGAATTACAGGCTTGGCAGCAATTAATGAATCAACAACCTCTAAAGCCAAACCTCATAGCCGTATCTGGCGAAACGCAAAGCTTTACTGAGCAAGTCCAACATGACAATGCCCTGAGTTTTCCAGTGCTAATTGACCCTAACTTTTCGGTGATGGAGCAATTTGGATTGGTCTATGAAGTCAATGACGCACTTAAACAAGTGTTGCTAAAATGGGGGGTGGACCTCACCGAGCGCACGGCACTTAAAGAGTTTGTGCTGCCTATTCCTGCGACCTATATCATTGATTCAGACGGTATCGTCCAGTACGCATTTGTCGAAGAGGATTATACGTCACGGGCAGAGCCCAGTGAGGTACTGACTATTTATCAGCAGCTTAACTAAAGGTACTGCCCTTAACGGTACCTTGGTCCTAATGTGGTTTGGCGTAAGCAATCAGCCGATGCCATTAAATTAGTACGATTTCTCTGTTCCTCTTTTAATTATTCCCACAACCTGATACAAATTGTTATGTTATAACAAATTAAAATCAGCGTGACTTATGACCCTGCCTAAGCCGCAGTCAATCTCCTGATTTTTCCCAGCTCTAGTATTTTAAGGATTACACTCGATGCACACACAACCAAAGCGTCCTGTCATTCAAATAGACAACTTAGTCAAAGCATTCGCCGATCAGACGGTGCTTCAAGGGCTAAGCTTGACAGTTAATCAAGGAGAGATACTCGCTTTACTTGGCCCAAATGGCGCAGGAAAAACGACAACGATTAATTGTTTATTAGGGTTTTTGAGTCCCGACAAAGGCCGTATTTCAGTTGCAGGTTACTGCCCCCAAGAAAATGCGGCTTTGGTCCGTCAACAGCTCGCTTATATCCCAGAGCAAGTCGCACTCTATCCGCGTTTGTCTGGACTTGAGAACCTTGCTTACTTCAGTAAAGTCGCGGGTGTGAAGGTGGCCGACAGCGATTTTAGAGCCCTACTCGAAATCGTGTCCCTGCCCAATCACGCTATGGACAAGCCCGTTTCCGGTTATTCAAAAGGCATGCGCCAAAAAGTCGGTATTGCAATTGCCTTAGCTAAGAAAGCAAAAGTCTTGATTCTAGACGAGCCGACTTCAGGCCTTGACCCATCCGCAAGTCATGAGTTTAGCCAACTGATTCAGCGCCTAGCAAGACAGGGCGTTGCGATTTTAATGGCCACCCATGACCTCTTTCGAGCCCAAGAAGACGCCCATCGAGTGGCCATCATCAACAAAGGCCAATTGGTTGACACACTGAGTTATCAGCAGCTTCAAGAAACGCAATTAGAAGCGCACTACTTAAAACACATCAAGGTAGGTGCTTAATGTTTAAATTAACACTCGAAAAAGAGTGGTTAGACGCCAAACGCCAAGGCCAACTTTGGTGGCTATGCCTCATCGCTTCGTTACTTTTATTGCTCGCATGTACTACAGGCTGGCAAAGTTATCAGAGTTACCAAAATGATGCCAAAGAGGTCGCGCAGCAAGAACAAAAGCGTTGGCTAAACCAAGGGGAAAAGGGCCCTCACTCGGCAGCCCACTACGGAATTTATGTGATAAAACCGGCGTTACCATTTATCGCCATTGATGGCGGGCTGCAAGCGTTTCAAGGGAACATAGTGCGTCTCGAAGCGCATACCCGAAATGACGGCCTGTTTAGAACCATACAAGACAACCTCCCTATCGCACGCTTTGGTTCCCTAACACCTGCATTTGTCCTGCAAGTACTGTTACCACTGCTGATACTGTTGATAGGCTACCCGATGTTTGCAGCTGAAAAAGAACAAGGCACATTAAAACAAACTTTGGCGTCAGGAGTGCACCCGATGCAATTGTTTGTCGCTAAATGCTGCGTGCTTTTTGCCATCGCATTCGCCTTACTCCTCCCCGTTATGATTTACCTATTCGCCATTTCATTTGAGCAAGGTCGTGTCACCACGTTAGTGTCACGCAGTGCCGGTTTAGCTGGTGTTTATATTGGCTATGTAGGTCTGTGGTCGATTGTAACGGTAGCGATTTCTTGTCTATTACAAAGTACGAGACGCAGCCTCATTGTACTGTTAACTCTGTGGGCCTTTTCTACTTTGTTAGTGCCCAAGTTGGCGATGAATTATAGCGCAGCAGCTCACCCACTCGATTCAAGCCAAGCCTTCCAGAGCCGACTAAAGCGCGAAGTATATACCGAGCAACGTGAATTAGCGTTGGCGCGCTTTAAGCAGTCTTTATTGCAAGATTATGGGGTGAACTCTACAAACGAACTCCCATTTGACTATGCAGGAGCAAGACTGCAATTTGGAGAGCAGTATGCCGATGCAATCTTTGATCGTTTATTTGGCGAGCGCCTAGAACAGTTGCAAGCGCAATCAAATAGTTACTTTTTAGCCAGTTTGTTAAGCCCTATGGTAGCAGTGCAATCACTGTCTATGGCTTTTAGTGCCAGTGACTTTCATCATCACCAACATTTTTTAGCACAGGCCGAACAGCATCGACGTATGATGCAACGCGTGCTCAATCACAATCAACGTGATAATGCGCATAAGCGCCATGGCCGCTATGTCGCCAACCTAGAATTATGGCAACAAATTCCCAAATTTGAATATCACCCTCCAGCATTTAAAGCGCTAGCCCATCACTATCGAGTTAATTGGGTTGGCTTAATACTCTGGCTTATGACCGCTTTATTATTAGGTGCTATCGCGGTTCGAAAATTAACAAAGGAGCCACTGCGATGAAACGGTTATTAATCAGTACTGAGTTTAAACACCTGTGTCGTGAAAAGGTCACTTTCATCATAGTGATATTCAGTGCCGTATTGGCAATTCTAGCATTTTTTAATGGCCACCTTTTTAGCGAGACGCAAAGTAAGGTCGTCAAAACAGCTTTGCAAAGTCAGCAAGACAGCATCACAACGGCTGCAACCCAGTTGCCAGAAAGGCTCTCGACAACGGAACCGGTGAACTGGTGGCAAGATCGCTACGACCTACGCGCGCAAGCATTTTATGTCATGCTCAACTACGCAACTAAACCACCGCTTGCACAATCCCCAATCGCCATCGGGCAAGCTGACGTACTTCCCTATTATTTTCGAATGCTCGTGCAGGAAAAGCAGCAAGTTGTTCAGCAATATGACTACGTTCATCCACTTAACTTACTGCTTGGCCAATTTGATCTCAGTTTCGTACTGATATACCTGCTGCCCTTGCTGATTATCGGTATATGCTTTAATGCGCTATCAAACGAGCAGCATAACGGCCAACTGCGCCTCTTTTTATTGCAAGGCGGATCCGCCAGTCAGCTTTTAACGATACAAATTCTGTTGCGCGGCGCTATTATATTGATACCCTTTTTACTGATCAGTAACCTGTTATTTGTATTAGTTAGGCCACATATTGACCCTGCCGTGCTGTTGAGCTTTACCACCATTGCGCTGTTGTACTGCTGCTTTTGGCTTGCGTTGTGCGCTTGGGTGAATAGTCGAGGAAAAAGTGCCGCCACCAATGCCGCTATCTTGGTCACGTGTTGGCTATCATTTGTGGTCGTGCTGCCTGCGCTTATCAATACCTTTATTACCCATGCCAACCCCACGCCCTCTAGAATGCAATATTTAGACAGCTTCAGAGCGCACACCGATGAAGCCAAAAAAGCCGCCGAAAAAACGTTAGCGCAGTTTTTTCAAGATCACCCAGAACTTGCCAATGCCAATGGATCGAGAAGTGATTTTGCAACAAAAAAAATAGCAACCATAAGCGCCGTTGAACAAGCGATGCAAGAATTAGACGTGCAATACCACCAAATACAGCAGGCGCAGCTAGATAAAGTCATGTGGCTAAAATATTTATCTGTAGCCACTTTGACGCATTCTATGTTAGTTGAGCTGTCAGGCAATGGGCTTTCGCGGCACACCGCATTTATGTCCCAGGTACAGATGCATCATCAAGCTTTAAAGTCCTTTTTTGCAAAAGAGATAGTCAAAGCCAATCAAAATGGCGACTTTTCTCCTTGTAAAGGCTGCAATGCGCGACCCACAATCACCGATCTCTCGACATTGCCTCAATTTGATAAGCACTTTTCTACACCAAACGTCAGCTTTACACCGCTATTTTGGCTCATTTTATTGTCTATGCTGCTGATCTACAGCACATTCAAAAATGTATGCACACTCACAAGGCCACAGGCCACAGGCCGAAGGGGCGGTCATATAGATTAAAATTCAAGGGTCAATCTTAGCGCTCTATATAAGACTGACCCTCATAGATTTATAACAACTGGCTGAATCGACCACTTAGAATCAAACCCCAAATAAGTCCGCAAGCTCCCCCCAGCGCGCCCAACCCTAACCCCAAAAAACCATTTCTTTGTTGCCGCACGAGACGCTGATATGCACTATCATCAAACTCTGCTTGTTTCAACAAACGCGACCGATTAGCGGCTGCCATACTGAGTACAAACCGAGTCACCCCCACCAGCAAGAACACGAAGCTTAAGGCAGGCATAAGCCAACCCGACGTATACATGTAGGCTAAGCTCATTAATACCGTACTGAGCACAATCCAAATATTGGTTTGCCTTCGCTCTTTGTGCAGTCGTCGGACAACTTGTGGGTCGTCAAAATAAGTGAGGGCCCGTTTTGCGCTAACGTTATTTGCAAACAATGCCATGCCGCCGCCAAAGACCGCACCGCCAAACATAGCAAACAGTTTAATAAACCATTGACTCTGACTACTGGCCAGCATGGAGCCTGTTGAAGCTGCTGCAACCGGTGAAGCGGTTACACTCAACGCCACGAGCGCCGATGACATACCAAGCGGTGCACTGGCTAAGAGTACTTTGCCATATTGCGCAAGTATCTGCTCCTTGAGCACAGCACGCGTACGCTGTAAACGCTTTCTAACCAGACTCTCGCTGATCCCCAATAAACTGCCAACAACCCGAGAGTTTTGTTCTTCGCGATAAAATAGCACGACCACCTCTCGACTTTCATCGGGTAAACTTTCAAGTAAATGATAAAGCACTTCGTTTTGCTGCCATTGAATCAGCGCTTTGTCCTGACTAGCGCCTGTGTCAGCTAATTGCGCCAACAGTATCTCAATATTTTCATTGCTCATCGCGGTGTCGTGCGAGCCACCTAAGTCTCTAATGTGATTAAGCGCTGTGTAGCGTGTTAATTGCCGCACCCAAGGCAAGACACTACCATTGTTTTTAAGCTCATGTAGTTTTTGCCACACTTTGATAAACACTTTCTGTGTTACATCTTCACTGTGGGCAATATCTTTGGTAATCGCCAATGCAATGCTACTGACCATATTCGAGAGTCGCTCTACGAGTTGTGAAAACGCTTTTTCATCTCCATTTTTTGCTTGCTGTACCAATTGTGCCAACTGTACGTCTAAGCTGCTCATACTGCCTTCTTGTTTAATTTCCATTTGTTCAAGTGCATCATTCAACATTACCACATCACTCCAATTTAACTAGCTTATATACATAGTCACGACGCACATTGAAACTGTGACAATAAATTTTGATTCATCACACAATAAACACGATTTTTGGCAAACTAGTTTGTCATCAAGAAGGCATGTAGGGTTAAGCAGGAAAATAGATTACTCAGTCATGGGGAGCGTAATCACAAAGCAAAC
Organism: Pseudoalteromonas luteoviolacea; assembly: GCF_001696455.1. Classification (GTDB taxonomy): domain Bacteria; phylum Pseudomonadota; class Gammaproteobacteria; order Enterobacterales; family Alteromonadaceae; genus Pseudoalteromonas; species Pseudoalteromonas luteoviolacea_C. The sequence continues at coordinate 441,154 of NZ_MAUJ01000004.1, read as the reverse complement.
TCCTTGCTGGTTTTCGGGAGATTGAAATTCTATCTTGCCCTCAAACTCCGAGCGAATAATGTTATAAACTCGACTCAACCCTAAACCACCACCACCTTGATTAAGGGCTTGCGAGGCAAAAGGAATAAAAATATTCCCTTCGATGCTGGGAGAGATACCATTGCCATTGTCACGATACGTAATCACCGCTGCATGCAAATGCGTATCAAAGTGGGCATCGAGCCAGATGTGCCCGTCATCTAAAGATACAAACCCATGTTTGAGCGAGTTTTCAATCAGTTTGGTGAGTACCTCATCAATGGCTTCAATCGAACCATGTAAAGTAAGCCCCTCATCAATGTTAATATCAAATTGAATATTCTTACGTCCAAGCGTTGTCGTAAACTTCTCCACAATTTGCGTTGCTAAGAGCTTAAGTGAAAATTCACCTCGCTCCAATTTTACATCATGGCTGTAATGCAAACTCTGAAACCGCTCACTAAGGCTTAATAACGCTTTGAGGCTTGCATCATTGGATTGCAGACTTAATTGAATGACCTCTAAACTTTGCACCAAATCCGACTTTTTAAGCTGGTCATGTGCTAGCGCATACTGTAGCTGCTCTACTTTGGTTGCTATGGTAGACTCAGCAGTCGCAACATTCCCCAGCGGCGTGTTTATCTCATGGGCCATACCCACCACCATACTTGTCATTGAAACCATTTTTTCTGCTTCAATGAGTTCGTTTTGTGTTTCCTGTAATGTCAGAATCGAGTCTTGGAGTTTTGCGGTTTTTTCGGTCAGCTGTTCATTGGTCGTTTGAAGTTCAGCAGTTTTAGAAGCCACCTTTTCATCTAATGTCATGTTTGACACTTTCAGCTGCTGCTCAGCTTCTTTCAACTCAGTAATATCTGTGATCACGCCTTCAATGTGCTCTTGATTATCGCTATAGCCTCCCCGCTCTATCATCCATCGTACTTGCCCATTTTTATGAATAACTCGGTAAACTACTTTAAAGCGTCCACTGACATCGAGCGCCTCTTGGATAACTTGCCACACCATACCCTGATCATCTGGATAGATGATATCGGCAAATGCCAACGACTTGTTGTCAATAAAATCCTCGGCATGGTAGCCCGTTGCGAACTCCACCGCGCCATTTAAATAGAGCATGGTCCAATATTTGTCATTCAGGCACCGATACACAATGGAAGGGATTTTATCCACTAATGTTTCGTAACGGAGTTTCTCTTCAGCCAATAGCGCTGACGCATCTTTAAGATGTTTGACATACGCTTTATTACGCCGGTGAAAGTACGCAAACAACAGAGTTAAAATGATGACTTCTGCCGCAATGCTCAAAAAAGCCATGCTCTGCAATGCGGTAAATGCACTTTTTATTTTATCTGTTACAGGTTGTAGTGGCGTGGAGGTCATAAATACCCAACCTTGAGAGTTAATCGTAGACATCGTATATAGCCGCTGTTTATGGACTAAATAAGTGGCACTTTGAGCCCAAAGGCTTTGATAAGCTTCATTCCAATCTCGCACCATAAGCTGAGTATCGAAGTTTCTATCATTGCCTGTTTGCAGTAACCCCGCTACATCAGATGCAACGACTAAACCTTTTTCATTGAGTAGAATAAACTCGCTTTGTTGCTCGCCTTTTAACAATTGCGCATTATCAAGCAAGCTTTGTAGTGTGATATCGTGCCCTACAGAGCCACGCCATACCCCATCGACATATACAGGCGTCACTGCCGATAGCATGAGTAGCTCTGGTATTGGGTCTTGCATCAAAGGAGTCCAATACGTGCTCGGCGGCGCATTGGGCACCAACCAAGCACTGCCTAAGTAGCTAAACCCTTCCGGTGCCTTGAAAACAAAATCCGGCTCTTGGGGCCAGTAAATAACAATGCCGCCATCTTCGTTCATAAACCAAGTATCTGAAAATTGATTTGAAAGTGCGCCTTGCCCAAACATTTCAACGGTCTCTTTGACAAGCATTAAGTGCCTTGACTTTTCAGCTGTGAGCATAACGCCTGCTGGCAAATATATACCCGCCTGATGCAAGCCACTAAATACAGCTTCTCGCGTTCGAATTGACCCGTCGGGGTATGGCTGGGTGATACTTGCAAGGCTATTTTTTGTGGTTAAATTGTCTTGCTCTAAACGAGTTTGTACGGCTTTGGCCAATCGAAATGACGATGCGGACGCATAGCGCAAGCGTTGCTCTAATTGTTCGGCAATGAATCCAGCTTGCCATGCCCGCTGCTCCTTTATTTCAAACAGTTCTTTTTCAATGAGGTTCGATTGCTCTTTTACACTAAAGTAAAGCAAAATCATCAGCACCAAAAAAGCTGATACAGCAGGCATGAACCAAGGTGTCTGACGGTATTTAATACTCATTCCCGCCCAACTGTGCGCTTCGAAACAAAAAGAGGAAGTGATACATCAATAGCCACGCTCCACACCCTAGTCGGCAATACAACGAAGATCAGGACGTCAGACTGCGCTTACAGTCTGAGTATACAAATCTTTTTAATATTACTGAGGTGAACATTCAGTCCTTTAAGCATCGTCAAAAACTGCGAATTTTCAACTTTGAGTTTTATCAAAGTACTTAAATCACTCCTCCAAAGGCTTCCCAAACTCAGCTTCTATGAGTGTATTTACATTTAACCATCTGTGCGCAAAGATGTGCTTTGTCTACGTCGCCGCCAGTAACTTTTTGTCTGAGCTCACTTTGCGCTTGCTGGGGTGGCCGGTTTCTATATAGGCCTTCAAATCCTGTAAAATATCCGAAAATGCTTTATAAAGGCCCAGCTTTAAAATTGGATACAGCACCTTTCCTATCCATTTAAGGGTCACGTTGCTGTGCCAGCGCACTAAAGTCTGTCCGCCTGATGTGGCCGTTAGCTGAATCGTCACTTTGTTTTTTACAATGGGTAGTTGAGGGCCTCGCTCTTTAACTGGAATAACTTCAAAGACTAAGGTGTGTGATGTTTTATCAAAGCGCAAAATATTTTCTACGGCGTGAAATGGGTTCTCGTGATTCTCTAAGTTACATACACGCCCAGCGACAGGGGTTTCACCTTTTAGGCCATGATTTATCTCGTAACTGTGCACAACCCCACTCATCCATTTATATGCATTTGCAAAATCTTCTGCGACTAACTTCCATACCTGTTCGATGGGTGCGTTAATTGTCTGTTTGTTGTATATGTTCATAGCAATACTTACCGTTTATTTAGTTGCCAATTTCTTTGTCTGGTGTAACTATAAGCGGACTAAAAACGATACGATACAGACATTATTGGAACATCATGTTGCAAAAATCGAACATGAACTGGCAAGATCTTCACTACTTTTTAGCCATGGTGCGAAGTGGTAGTGCACGCGCCACTGCGCAGCAGCTAGGCAGTAGCCACTCAACCATTACACGACGTATAGATCAGTTGGAGTCAAGTTTAGGCACTAAACTATTCCAGCGAGACGTCTCTGGGTTTAAATTAACAGAGCAAGGCGAAACGCTAGTACACTTTGCAGAGCAAGCTGAGTCAGCGATTGGTACTGCATGTAACTTAATTCAAGGGCTTGACGCGCAGCTCAGTGGTGCAATACGTGTTACGACCTCAGATGCGATAGCCAACCACTTGCTCATGCCGATGATAACTTCATTCAGCCAAACCTATCCAGACATCGATATTGAAGTGGTGTTATCAAGCCAAGTTATGGACTTAAACGAACGAGAAGTTGATATTGCTCTTCGAATATTACCCAACAATATGATGCCACCAGAACCCTTGATAGGTCGGATGGTTGGTAAAATTGCTACCTGTTACTACGCCACGCCAGCCTATTTAGCCAAGCACGACCCTTGGACAGAACAAAGTAGCGCCAAGCTCATTGGCTGGGGTGAATTAGGTCGCTACCCTGAATGGATAAAAACCTCGCCATTTGCACATTTGGGAACTATCTGCCGTTTAAATCATTCGGCGATGCAAGTAGAAGCGGCTAAATCCGGCCTAGGTATTGCCCGTTTACCTTGTTTTATAGGGGATAAAACGCCTGAATTAATTAGAGTGCCAAACTGCAAACCGGACATTGCCTTTGATATCTGGATGCTGTCACACCACGACTCGAGAGAAGTGGCGCGGATCCGCGCCTTTAAAACACAACTCGTGGACTCATTTGCAGCCCAAAACAGCCTCTTACTTGGCCAAGTAGAATCAATAAAGCGCTAATTTGTGAATGGTCATTTGGGCTTTGCCTCCGGCTTTATCTGTCAAATCTGGCACAAAATACAACGCCGACACAGAGGTTTTTACGATGCCCTTGTCCTGCGACCACTCGGGAGTCCAATCAGGGCGAGCAAAGCTCGCAATATCGACGCGTTTAGAAGTCGGTGTGGCAGCGACAGGTAATATAGCTTGATAGTGCGCATAGCTTTTATCACCTTCCCCTCCATACTCTTTTTGCGACAACTTAATAACCAGAGGGCGGTCGCTCTCATAGGTTATTGCGATACCCGATACCGCGCTCAAATCTCCCGCGGGAATGTCATAAATCAGCTCCACCCAAGAGTTATTTGCTTTGTCGACACGAGGCACCCTATCAAATCCAATTTTTACCCGATTTGCCTGTACTAGAGGCTCCTTTAGGATAACTATACTGCCATGTGGATCCGTGGCGTAGCGCCAATTGTCTTCAACAAATGCTTGATCTAGATTTGTATTAGCACACCCCATCAGCACGAATAAACCACAAATAGAAATAGAACGCATCCTACTATCCTTAATCATTTTTTAGAGAATAATAATGAATCATGCCTTAGTTACAATGGCAATTGCGTTTAGCCACCAACACATGGGGTTAATCACAAACCAAACTTAATGCGCTTTCGTCACTGCGACAATCTGCTTTCGCAACCAGTTGATGGCCTCATCATCTTTGTTCCTGATATTCCAGTAAATCTTCATGGCATAACCCTGTATCGCACAAGGTGTTTCAAACTCAGTGACTTTAAACCGCGATGTAATCGCACGGATAAACTTGCGTGGTGCTGTAAATACGGCGTCACTGTCTTCGACGATATAAGGCGCACTCGAAAAGTTGGCAACTTTGTACTGCACAGTTCGAGATAAGCCAACCTGTGCAAGCGCATCATCGACCATACCTTTTATATCTTTACCCGTGCCAGCCAGTACATGGGGATACTGGCAAAAAGCCTCTGGCACATTTGGCCCTTGCAACAGTGGGTGGTCACATCGCACGATAGAAACAAAATCATCTCGATACAATGTGGTTACCATAAGGCTTGGGTGGTTTGACTCCATGACACTAATCGAAAAGTCTACCTCACCACTTTCAATCTGACTGGCAAATCCCCGTTTATCCAGCTTAGTAAACACGACTCGAATATTAGGCGCAATACGACCAAGGTACGTCAGCAAAGGCCCTGCAAGCATCTGCTCGACAAGATCACTGGTGGCAATATAAAAAATGCGCGAAGAGGTTCCCGGGTCAAACTGCTCTTGATGTAAAATGTGCCGCTCAAAGTCATTTAACCAGCGCCCCAATTGAGGCTTTAAGGCTTCTGCCCTCGGCGTTAATACCAGCTGATTGCCTTGGCGAATAACCAATGAGTCATTAAAACTGTGACGCAGCTTTTTCAACACATGACTCACCGCAGACTGCGTCAAACCCGCTCTTTCTCCTGCACGAGTTAAGTTTTTCGTTTCAAAGATAATCTGCAGCAATCTTAATTGATTCAATTCAATATCTGAAATATTGCCCATAACACCCACCAGCTATTAATTTTTCTAATAGCAATATTACAGCTATTAATTTCATTAATGAAGCTCTACCGCATATTCTGAATGCATCTCGAAAAGACATACAGACTATTAGGAATAACCGTTATGAAACTTAAACCGCTATTTGCACTGGCCGCACTCACAATGAGCCCGCTCACTTTGGCCGATGAAATTCTGGTTGTGATGTCGGACACCGCACAAATGACTTTAAAAAATGGTTCAAACTACGAAACAGGCGTCTATCTGAATGAGCTGATGGAACCGGTTAAATTGTTTTTAGAAGCTGGGCATACTCTGACCTTTGCATCACCTAAGGGTATGGCACCAAGGTTGGACCCAGTATCTGATACACCGGATCATTTTTTAGATGTAAGCCAAGAAAACTACGCTGCACACAAAGCACTCTTTAATCAGCTAATGATTGACGACAAGACACATAGCCCCGTTATGAGCTTTTCTCGCATCGAGCAAATCGGCATTGAGCAGTTTGATGCTGTATTTGTCCCAGGTGGGCACGCGCCACTTGGCGACTTAGTCAGTAATGCGCAGCTTGGTCAGTTTTTACGTCACTTCAATGCCAAGCAAAAACCCACAGGGCTCGTTTGTCATGGACCTGTGGCGCTACTTTCTGCTTTACCCAATGCACAGCAGTTCGAGCAGCAAATGAAATCAAACGGCAAGGCCACAGCCGCTAAGGGTTGGGTATACGACGGCTATAAAATGACGACTTTTAGCAACTCAGAAGAAGCGGTTGCAACAAAGTATTACCTAGGTGGTGATGAACTCTTTTATTGGCCACAAGATGCGCTTACTAAAGCCGGTGGCAAATACACGAGAGGAGAACAAGATTGGCAGCCTCATATCGTGATTGACCGAGAGCTCATCACAGGCCAAAACAACAAGTCTTCCGTGGGCGTCGCCAAAGCACTACTAGAAAAGCTGAACTAAACCACACCTACTCACACATTTATCACACAATTTTTGGAGAACACCATGACACAAACAGTTTTAGTAACCGGCGCAAACAGTGGCTTTGGCTATTTAATCGCAAATACATTAATTGATGCAGGCTACCACGTGATTGGCACCATGCGCGACCCGCTGGGTCGTAATGCCTCAATCGCCAATGAACTTAAAGCCAAAGGCATTAAAATCGTCGATATTGATGTCACTAATGACCAAAGTGTTGCGCAGGGTGTCAAATTGGCTCTGACACATACAGGCAAAATTGACGTACTCATAAACAATGCCGGTGTGGGTACCTTAGGCTGGCAAGAAAGTTTTGATATTGAGGACTTTAAACGCGTGTTTGATATTAATGTATTTGGGGTGCAAAGAATGACCCGCGCTGTTTTACCCAACATGAAACAGCAAGGCAGCGGTACCCTGATTCAAGTATCGAGTATTTTAGGCCAGTTTGTTTTACCATTTCTTGGTGCTTACAACGCCACCAAACACGCGGTGGAGGGCTTAGCTGAAAACTATCGCGTCGAACTTTCGCAATTTGGCATTCAGTCTTTAATCGTCCAACCGGGCGGGTTTGGAACTGATTTTGGCGCAAACTTATTAAGATCGAGCGATGCTGCTGTGAGCCAAAGTTATGGAGAATTTGCTGACGCACCTGAGAAAATGTGGGCAGGTACAGAGCAAGGGCACGATGCCGACGACGCACCAAACCCACAAATGGTAGCTGATGCGGTGCTTAAGCTATTGCAAACGGCCCCTGCTGAGCGCCTATTTAGAACAACGGTCGATGGCACAGGGCTGAACCCGATTATCGAGTCAGTCAATCACGCCACTGAAAATGCCATGCAACATATATACGACTTATATGGCATGCAGGATATGCTGGCCCTTAAAACACGCTAATCACAATAAACAGTACTTTAAAGTGGCCACACTGCCCTTGCGAACGACGACTTCGTATTTGGTGTGGTTACTTTTTTATTTTCAGCGCTCAATTATTGATCGGCCAAGTCTGCATGCTGCTTAAACACATCTTCTAGCTCACTCATTTTAAACGGCTTGCCTAAATGACCATTCATGCCAATTGCAAAATATTTATCAATTTCTGACTGCATCACGTTCGCCGTTAGTGCAATAATGGTCAGCGTGTCTGCATCATAGCTTTGCCGAATTACTTTCGTGGCTTCTACACCATCCATTACAGGCATTTGAATATCCATAAACACCATATCAAATGCGCCGTCGCAGGCATTAATGACTTCCACCGCTTCTTGCCCGTTTACTGCCACATCGACTTCCAGTCCATCAATACGCCCAAGTAGTTTTAACGCCACAATGCGATTTATCTCATTGTCTTCAACCAGTAAAACCTTCAACTGAGAGCCTTGTAATACATTGGATGATACATCACCGGATGGCTTTGCCGTTTCATCACGGCCAGTTGCACCACCAGAGCGACTTGCCGTACCGGGCGTACAATCATGGGGGCGCGTTAGCACATCAATTAAATCACGCTTAAGCAGCGGTTTATATAAAATAGGGTAATTCAAATCTGTTTTAATAAACTCTTCCGTGTGCGCCGTATATATCACGACCCTTTGTGGCAGTACGTCGAGGCTCTCGAGCTTTTTAAGCAATTCATTGGCTTCATAATCAGGTAGGACCCAATCAAGCAGTAGGATATCAAATTGAGATTCAGACAAGCGCAGCTGTGCTTCACACCCTCGTGTGGCACCTGTCACTTCTAAGCCCAACGAACGTGCGATGTTAGTGCTCACTTCCAAATAAATTGGGTCATCTTCTACGATTAACATTGAGCCTTGCATGTTAACTACGATTTCAGGCTCTTCGTTACATACGGTGTCCAACGGCAACGTTACTGTAAATTTAGAGCCTTGCCCTACTGTACTTTCCACATGAATTTCACCGTGCATCAGCTCCGTTAATAACTTACAAATCGTGAGCCCCAAGCCCGTGCCACCGTATTTTCGTGTCGTGGATGACTCTGCTTGTGTAAATCGTTCAAATAACAATGCCACTTTATCTTCTGCAATGCCGATGCCGGTGTCTATGATTGAGATCTCTACCCACTCTTTATCTTGCGCTTTGTGTTTTTTGCGAACGCTAAGCGTGACGGTTCCCTGCTCAGTGAATTTGACCGCATTAGAAGCAAAATTGAGCATAATCTGATTAATGCGAACAGGGTCGCCCACATATTGGTCGTTCAATTCTGGGTCCAAATCAAATATCAATTTGATCCCCTTCGTATTTGCTATCGGCGTTATCAAGGAGCGTAAGTTATCGAGCAAGTCTTCAAATTGAAAAGACACGTGCTCGATATGCAGCTTTTTAGATTCTATCTTAGAAAAGTCTAAAATATCATTGATGATTGTTGTCAGGGCATTGGCCGAAAAGCGCACCTTTTCAAGGTAGTTTCGCTGTATCGCGGTAAGCTCAGTATTAAGCAAAATGTCTGTCAGTCCCAAGATCCCATTCATTGGCGTGCGAATTTCATGAGACATGTTCGATACAAATAGCGACTTGGTTTCGGCGGCTTGGTTAGCCAATTGATTCGCCTTTTTCAAATCCATCATCAAGCGAGCCAAAGCGGTGATCACCAACAAAAAGACCACTGCCAATAGCAGCATAATAGAGCGCATCATCGACCAGTACGTGCCCTTGATATTTTCAGCCAGTAATTGGTTATCTTTTAAAATGACACGAGAAATCTCACTTTGTTGAATGGGCACTAATAAGTTCGAAGCCTGCAACGCGTTTTCTAGTACAAACTCGACATGCAGTCGCATTATCCTGAATCTAGGCTCAGCTTCTTCAAGTTGCTCAAGCGCTGGCAAAGTTGCTTCAAGCTTTGCTCTTACACGTTCAATGACAGGGATGGAGTTAGTCACCATCAGATTTGAAACTAGCGATACCACTTCACTGATAATGTTCTGCGATTGCGGCGCATATTCTCCTCTTTCTAATTCTTGTTTCGCGATGTATCGGTAGGATGTTTTTAGCATTGACGCCAATTGCATGTAAGTGTCGATAGTCACCTGAAATTTATCTAACTCTGTGGCCACATCTTGGTTCAATAAGTCATTTAAATCTAACTCTTGGAGGTAACGTTCAAATTCCAATTGCTTTTGCGCATGCCGGTCAAAATGGTAAATATTGCTATCCATCGCAGACAGCGTTTCAAGTGATAGCTCCGTTGCCACCAAGTTGAGGCGGCTTTTTAATTCCAGCTCATGTTGGTGTCGGTTAAGAAGGTGGTAGGCATCAATGGCGGCAAAGCCAAAAAACCATATCAACCCTAGCAATATTGCTTCGATTAGATATTTCACTCTGTCAAAGACCTCGGTAATTCACCAGAAAAAGCATGTAAAAGCGCCTCAATATCTGCGACATCCTCATCACTGAGCTCTAGGCCCAGTTGCCCTCTTGCCATAATGCGAATTGCATCAGCTAACTCATCAACTGACCCATTGTGAAAGTAAGGTGAGGTGTCGGCGACATTTCTCAAACTTGGTACTTTAAATACATATTTATCTTGTTCATTTTTAGTCAATTCATATCGGCCAAAATCGTCCTGCAAACTCGTCGGTACTCTGTCTAACCGACCTATTTTTTGATAGAGATTACCGCCAATATTGCGCCCCTGATGGCAAGTGACACAGCCATAATTTACAAACTTGTCATACCCTCTTTTTTGTTGGGGGCTCAGTGCATTGGTATCACCGAGTAAAAACGCATCAATAGGGGTATTTTCGGAAACCAAAGACTCTTCAAAAGCCACAATGGCTTTGATGATGTTTTGTTCTGTGATCCCCTCTTCAGAGAGGGCATTAAAACTACTGACAAAACCGGGCTGAGCACTTAGCTTTTCAATCACTTGCGCCCAGTTAGTGCCCATTTCAAGTGGATTATGGATAGGTTGAGGTGCTTGTTCTATTAAGTCAGAACTGCGGCCATCCCAAAATTGACGAAAGTTGAAAACCGCATTTATCACCGTTGGGGAATTGCGGTCACCCAATTGCTGCTTGATCCCCACTGAAACAGGAAACCCATCATCCCCCCCGTTATACAAGTCGTGACACGAGGCGCAAGATGTGGAGTTATCGGCCGAAAGCAGTGGACTTTTGAATAGCGCCTTACCGAGTTTTGCCCAAGCTAAATCATATTCCATCACCTTAGGTAATGGCTGGATCGGCGCATCGACGTCACGCTCCAAAAACCGCATTTTGATGACGCTGCGCTCTGTATTTTGCTTCCAACGATATTTTTGCTCTGCCGTAAAGAACTGAAGTACGAGGCTAAGGCAAATACAAAGTAGAAGCCCAGTGATCAGCAACACATATCTTGTACTCATTTATACATCCTTGCTGAACTCTTATTTCGTCTATGATTCGATACCAGTAAGTATAGACACAACACACCCAAGTGCTTGTTTAATTTGTGAACTGAGTTACATCATCTTGGTATGATTTTAGTTACGCTGAGCCAGCTAAAGGGATGCTATTCAACACCTGTACACGCGAGTTTATGAGCAAACGGTTTGGTCCGCATACCACACACAAAAAGCGCAGTATTAACGGACCCAAACACTAAAAAATTAAGGCTGCTGACGGGTCGCTGCGACTTGGATTTCTCGGATACACACTTGCTGAGGTTGCGCTTGAATAAACAGCGCGGTGCGCGCAATATCATCGGCAAGCAAAGCGCCGCCCATCGTTTGCTTCCACTCCTCATAGCCATCTTTAATTTCGTCGGACGTTGTATGACTGAGTAACTCAGTTTCGACAGCACCTGGACAAACATTACTCACCCGCACGCCAAAGTCCGCAACCTCTTCTCGCACGTTTTCGCTGATAGCAGAAACCGCAAACTTAGTACCGCAATATGCGGCATGGTTTGGAAACGTTTTCTTACCCGCAATTGAACTGATATTGATAATGGTACCGCTGCGTCGCGCTTTCATCGGTGCAAGCACGGCTTGCATGGTGTTCATAAGAGCTAACACATTGACGTCAAACATTTTGTGCCACTCACTGCTGTCTTGATTGTCTATTTGGCCAAGCAACATCACACCCGCATTATTAATGAGACACTCAACTGGGCCATACGTTTCTTCAGCGAGTTTTAAGGCCTGCTCAAATGCGGTGCGGTCTGTTACATCAACCTGTGCACAAAGGCAGTTTGGTAAATTTAGCGCCGTTAATCTATCAACGCGTCTGGCAACTAACAGTAACGGGTAACCAGCTTCGCTAAAACGCCTAGCTATCGCCTCACCAATGCCCGAACTTGCACCTGTAATAACCACTAACTTTTTCATACTGACCTCTTTGACTATGCCTGTTTGTTATAAAGAAGTTTGCTTGACGACGGATAAACCAGAGCTTGTCTACTCAAATAAATATCGTCCCTCAAACTTAGGAGAGTATTTTAAGGCAGCCGTTATTGATGATATATATGATCAAATTCACATCACTGTTTACAAATAATGACTAATAGTTATGATTTAAACATGCTCACAGTTGGTCAATGGTATGAGAAAAGAAGTAAATTACGCGGATATAAATAGCTTTTTGGTATTGGTAGAAGAAGGCAGCTTTACAAACGCTGCTGAAAAGCTGCAATGTTCACGCTCGCAGGTTTCTAAACAACTTTCTCAACTTGAGGCTAATTTAGGCGTAAGCCTGCTCGTTAGAACAACCCGAACACAGCATTTAACCCCCTCCGGTCAGGTATTTTATGCGCAGTGTAAACGCGCATTTGTCGGTATAGACAAAGCGATAGACAATACCATTGAGGCGACGAGTCGCCTTTCTGGTGAAATTAAAATTAACTGTGTTGGCGGTTTTATTGGTGAGAATATAGTTGGCCCACTGGTCGCGGACTTTATGCAGCAACACCCCGAAGTCACCGTTAACCTTGATTTTAGTAGCCGAAGAGTCGATCTCATTGCTGGTGAATTCGATTTTGTATTTCGGATGGGGGAACTCACCGACTCCGCCTTGATAGCCAGAAAGTTGATGGACCTCACTATTGGAACATATGCCAGCCCTGAATATATTGAGCTATACGGAAAACCCGAACACCCTAAAAACCTCATAACGCACAAGTGCATCACAGGTAGCATGAAAACATGGACGTTTACAAATACACAAGCGCTCGAGACACAAGAGGTCAACATCAAAGGCGACCTGACGTGTAAAAATGGCAGAGTAATGCTCTATTCAGCCATACGAGGGAATGGCATTGTTCGTATACCAGAAATTTACTGCACGACTGAAATCAAAGAAGGTAAGCTGCTGCCCGTGTTTGATCATTGGCAGCCAAGGCCCTCTCCACTGTATCTTGTTTATTTACAAGATAAGCACCCGCCTTCAAGAGTGACGGCGTTCAAGGAATTTGCCTTGAACAACTTGCACATTACGCAGCCTGCTGATCAGCGAAAAATGCCAGCAAGGTTGCTTGCTGGCATTTGCGCACAGGGGAACATCTGTGACGGAGCACGGCGCTCTAATAAATCACTAAAGGGTGTAACTCAGTCCCAAACTAAAGCTACGACCAGTGATTGGATAAGTGCTACCACCGGAGCTAGTGCCCGGATGGCCTAACCAATCCTTATCCATTACATTGTTTACGTTAAAATAAACCTCAAAATCATCATTTAAGTAATAACCGACCCGCAAATGATGAAGAACTGACGTTGGCAAAACATGTTGCTCGTAGTCTTCGGCAGTAACATCCCTTCGATATAAAACAGAATGTACGTAATTGGTTTTCCAACGCACGGATAAGTCATTTAAGCTGTATTTCGCGACAAAGCTGCCTTTCCATTCAGGCGTGCCAGAGGAGCCTGCATATTCAAAGACGGTTTCTCCCTCTAGCGGAGAGTCGACAAAAGTCGAATTGATAATGCGTGTTGCATAGGCGCTCAACTGCAGGTTGCCGTAATCTCCTAACTTCCACGGGTAGTAAACGCCGACATCCACACCTCGGCGAGAAAGTAGATTCGCATTAACCCAAGTGTCATTAATATTGGTGATATTGCCATCTGCTGCGCGTGTAACCTGCGCACAAAAGCCATTATTAATGGTGGCAGAGTCAACACACATTTCTGCAGTATCAAATGCGCCAAATCGCGCAATCCCGTCATTCAGGTCAATGTCAAAGTAGTCCACAGTCAAGCTTAAGTCTTCAACAAAGCTTGGCGTGAACACCAACCCCACTGTTTTTGTGTAAGCCGTTTCAACTTCTAATTGCGCGTTGCCAGATACGGTAACATCCACACCGGTTGTGACATTCGTCGCGGCGTTGAAATCCGCAGGCAAGCCCAAAGCCTGACAATTGGCTTTGCGGGTTGCTTGTTTGTCTGTCGATATGGTGTCGATTTCTGTTGCATCACACGGATCATCGCCGCGAATAAAGGTAATCGAACTTGGGCTCAATAACTCGGTTAACTGAGGCGCTCTCACGGCTTTTGATTTAACCGCGCGCAAACGAAGATCATCGGTGACAGCCCAGTTGATTCCCAACTTCCAGCTATCTGTAGTACCCGCATAGGTATAGTTCGCCTTACGATAGGCGGTTTCAATATCAAGCTGTTTCACCGCTGGCGCATCAGACAATACAGGCACAACCAATTCAACATATGCCTCTTTCACCGTGCGGTCCACATCGTTGTTCTGGCTTTTCTTGTTCCGGTTTAAACCCAATAATGTGGTTTCTGACAAGTTAACTTCCATGCCTTCTTTGCGTATTTCGACACCGGTTGCAAAAGACAGGTAACCCGCTGGTAAATCAAGAATATCACCCGTGATATTTGCCGAGAAAGTATGCTGCGAGATCACCCGCTCATCGGTGAAAGGGTCCAATCGTAAGTAGTCCACCACCTCTTTACTCAAAGGCATAAATGGGTTGAATTCAGGACAGTTGGGTTCACACTCACCAATCAATGTGTAGCCACCATCGTACCGTTCACTGTTGATACGATTCAATGACGTCGCTTGAGAGGTTGTTTGGCCACTTGCTACATATGCATCCCACACCCAGCCATTCTCCAATTCACCTTCAAAAGACAATGATGCACCAAAATACTCTCTCTCTGTATCGGTTGTGCGATTGCCAAAATCATTAAACGTATACGGGATGGCAATCCAGTTAGAACCCGTATCCGCTTGTTTTACCGTATCGATAACTTGCTGCGGCACGGTAAATGGCGCATCGGTGATATCTACCCACCCCTTGTTACTAAAGATAAACTCAGGGTCGAGCTGGGTAGTCGCACTGACTTTGCTATATGACACACTGCCCGTCATATAGATGTCAGACGGTAATTCATAGTTGCCCGTCACATAGGCACTGTGGCGCTGATATGGCTGAATGGGTTCTGTCGGGCCTGCGCTGGAATACAAATTAGGGTTTAAATCGTGAGACTGCTTATAATATGAATGTAACTCGGAGTCTAAAATGGCGAGATACCCTTCACCTAATTGGCCGTCGTCCTGACGTTGAAATTGATAATAGTTGTAGGTCTTATCAATCATAAAGGTTGGACGATCGGGCGTAATGTTATAGTCCGACCAACCCACGTTATTTAAAATAATGTTTCTTGGATTGTCGCCATCTGGGTTACGAATATAACTTGTCTGCCCTCTAGCACCTTTACGGTCGACAACCCTTAGGTTCTCTTGATTAAAGAAATCGAAGCTCATCATAATGTTGCCCCCATCGATTTCTTTACCATAGGTTAATGTCAGACTTTGTGATTCTGCATCTCCTCGCTCGGACGTACCCGCTTGCGCATCCACGGTAAAATCATTGTAGCTTTCTTTTAAAATGACATTAATCACCCCAGCGACCGCATCTGAGCCATAAATTGACGAAGCCCCACCGGTGAGTATCTCCACGCGTTCAATAAGTCTTGCGGGAATATTGCTGACGTCAGTGACTAACAAGCCACTGCTATCTACCGTTTGCGCCGGGCGACGACCATTAATCAGCACCAAGGTACGAATTTCACCAAGCCCCCTCAAATCAGGAACAGACAAACCTGCGTTGGCGGGGTTGTAGGCATTGTCTGTAGATTCAATCCCCTGAGCAAACTGCGGTAATGTCGCAAGTACATCGCCTACATTCAGGTTGCCACCGACGTTCAGTTCATCTGAGCTTATCACCATTACGGGAGCAACGGTGGTCATGCCTTGTCTTAAGATCCGACTTCCCGTAACCGATATTTTCTCAATTTTTTCATCGTCAGCGCCACTTTCCTGCGCAAATGAATATTGTGACGTGCCCAAAGCGCTACTAATCGCAATGCCCAAGATGGTTTTTCTTATAAATGTATTTCGCATTTTATTCCCACCTCCAAACTGGCTGGAGGCTCCCCTTGTTGATGTAATGAAATTTGTTACATTTTGATGAAGCAAAATTAGAATGTATAAAATATACAATTATGACAAGTGCAAAAATTCAACGCATAAAAAATACCAATGCGCCAAGATGAATGTAATTTCGGTACTTTGAGGATATAGCGGATAAAAAATCATTCCGTGCAGGTATCTATGCAAATAGGAGCGTTCCTATTTAGTGTATAATATTTAAGTATATGTAAATTTACTTTGGTTATAAAAAACACATTATAAATTATAAATGAAGTGACAACTCCCTTTAATATATAACAAAAATAAAAAGTATGTACTTACACACTGGGAGAATTAAAGGTATGGTAATAATCTACCCAGAGATGTGAGAACGCTTTAATTGTGAGAAACCATGCCATTATTTAACTTATTTCAAGAAGCTTTTTACTCACTTCTCGACAACATAAAATGTGAAAAACAAGCCGCTATGATTAAATGCTCGGACACCCCTGCCCAAGCCAGAAAAACAAAAAGGTATAAATTATGCAATTTATCGGAGTTAGAGCTACACGAGTGTGATAGTCAAGATCTGTTATAAGGCTTAAAAAGTCAGGGAAAGGTGCCTTTATAGTACAAAGTATTCTCTCGATCAGGCATGAACCTGAAAGGAGTGTTCAACCCGACACTCCGGTAATAGGGTACAAAACAGGGCTTACGCCAAAGCAGCTTATTGTGTCATTAAGACGAGCCAGCTTTAAACCCCTGACACAGAGCACACAACGAGTGTGTAGCGACTCTCATTAGACTAATGTTATGGAACAATAAAGTTTGTACACTAAAAGAAAAATCTGAAAGAAAGTGATATTTCTTCTCCCGTTTTTGAATGCGCTGATGCCCACTCATATAGCGATTAGTAGTCGTATCTATTATCTGACTTTTAACTATGTTTAGGAAACAAGCAGTATATTCAAATTGGTGTTTACCTTGGTTCTGAGTGCCCTCTTTGGTCTGTAACTAAGAACGGTTCTTCACAACTAGTACCTGATTACAGTGCTTCAAACGTAGCTTTCCAGTTATAAAGTAAATTATCTGTGATACCTAAAGATGCTGCAGTCTTTAATATGATGTAACCTTACTCGGTTACCAATATTGAGCACATTTTAGCCATAGCAAAAGGTCAAGCGTAACAAATTGTCTCTACAGCAAGAATTAGTCATTTTGATATCCAGCACCATATAGGGGGATGGGCGAAAATAGCCGTAATGCAACTGTTCTAGCTGCTACAGCACTTTTACGACAGCTTTTCAGAACTCTAAGAGACTCAACCATACCGTCTCTTGTTTTGGAGTGACATTTCGCAGTCAACTAAAAGCCGCATGAGCCGCATTTTCAACTTCTTAAAGTATCATTTTTTTCCTCGCTTTGCGACGCTCTGACTTGTCTGGCAATGTCACTTCTAAAACATCAATCCCACTTATAACGTAATAAACCTAAGCCATATGTACCTGAGCATTCAATTCCTACTCGTGAAACTCTCCCAAATGATGACATCCACGTCAGTATCTTCTTACTAGCCGTGCCTGGCTGTGAGAAAGCTTTTTTATGGATAGAACTTGGTTAGACTGATTTACAACAGCAGCAACATGGATATCCTTGTGGGTATCTCCCCCCCACAACATATTCAGCGTCTATCTTTTGGGTTTGTTTCATTACTTATCTCCAATGTTCAATTCGTCATGGATGAAAGCACCGAATCAAAAACTTGGACATGACAGTAATGAGATAATTACTAGGCCCTTCTTGAGTCACAAGTGAATCGCACCGGTAAATTCGGAGGCGGATTTATTTGAGTCATGCTGCCGCATCTTCGACTAATTGTCGATAATAGTTTTGTTCATGTTCAACCGGAGGAATGCACCAATTGAGCTCAGTAGTCTACTGTTGTTGAACCCATCGACCCTGTCTAACGTTGCCTACTCCACTTGCTCGACACCTTTCCACGGGCCATCTTTACGGATGATCTCAGTTTTGTATAGGCCGTTAATTGTCTCTGCTAATGCATTGTCGTAGGAGTCCCCTACACTCCCAACAGAAACGGTGAAGCCTGCTTCTGACAATCTATCTGAGTATTTAATCGATAGGTATTGGCTCCCCCTGCCACTATGGTCGATAACACCTTTTGGTTTGCCTCGTGACAATAATACCTGTTCCAGTGCATCTAAAATCAACGGTGTTGTCATTGATGTCATCACTCGCCAGCCCACTATCATCCGTGGGAATACATCGATTACGAATGCCACATAAACAAAGCCAGACCAAGTTGTGACGTAAGTGATATCAGACACCCACAACTGATTGTATCTTTGCGCTGTAAACTCACGATTAACTAAATCTAATTTTTTATCAGCATGTTAGTCTGAAATAGTTGTGATACAAACGCTACCCTGGCGTTCCCCCTGTACCTCCAACTCACACATCAACCTGGCTACAGTACAACGAGCTACAATGAAGCCTTCTCGCTTCAATTGCGTCCATACTTTTCTGACACCGTAACAACGTTAGCTTTCTGCCATACACTCATAACTTCAGGTTTAAGCGCCTTATCCTGATGATATCGCTGACAACGCAATGCTTCATTGGCTTCCTGTCCCTTACACAGGTAATACTTTGAGGGCTCGATCTTTAAAGCTCGGCGCCATACAACGCAGGATATGTATCAAGTTTACGATCGAGCTCCACTTAAGCAAAAAACACAGCGGCTTTCTTTAACATTTCATTGGCTAATTCTCTCAAGAACATTAGCCTCCGACACACCCAGTGTGATTCACTTAGCGGAACTCGCCTTATTTGCAACAAAGCCCAAGATACTCACTTAAATTCATTCCTCAGAAGTCCAAAGCACTTAAGGTCATGAAATTTATTTTTCCAGTACCCACTTTCTCGTCTGAGTCCTTCTTCCTTAAAACGTAGATTGGTCAACAACCTATCAGAAGCGTCATTACCTGGAACGGTATCAGCCTGAATACGATGAATTGGACCGCACGGGAGCTTATCTTCAAATGCCAATTTAATAATTGCGTTTACAGACTCATGCGCATAGCCCATCCCCCAGCAAGACGGAATTAGTTCATAACCGATATTTGTGTATTGCATCTTTGCGTTCCAACTATTGAAACCACAGGTACCTATGAGCTGATTATCGGATTTAGTCCTAATTGCCCAGCGAATACCTAACCCGTTTTCAAATCGAGCAGTGAATACGTTGATTAAATTTTCCGCTTGCTCCTTTGATGTGAAGATTGGCGTGTCATAATACTCTATAACGTCTGGATTTGAAAAAATGGTAAAGATGGCATCTACATCGTCTTTTGTTATTTCATTTAATTGAAGGCGGTCAGTCTCTAGTATTGGAAATGACAAATGGGCTTCTCCTTTTTTTACTCAGTATCAGTCGCTTGCATTTAATGCTAAATGGCCTAAACATGAGCCACGAAACGCGCTTTCGTACCAACAGTTTCGATGACTTTTGTCAGATGGTCAAGCACCATATCTTCACTTGAATTTATGAAAAAGTGGTCACCTGGAAAAATCTTTACAGCATTAATCTCTGCAAATAATTCACGCCATGCTTTTAGGTTTTCCATGGAGATAGAGCTGTCCAAGCGCCCGCTATAGATTGTGGCTGAACAAGGTAGTTTTTTCATTTCCGCTCGGTAAGAATCAGCGATTTTGAAATCTGCACGTAGCGTCGGCAGAATCATATTCACGAGTTCTTTATTTTCGAGCACTTCTTTTGGTGTGCCATTTAGCTCTTCCAATTTTTTAATAAACGCTTCATCTTTCATCTCATGGTACTCGTGATCATGACACGGTAAATGAGCCGCTCTCGAACCTGAAGCAAAAAAGTGTTCGGGCAATTGTACGCCACGTTTTTTCAGTCGAGTAATTAACTCATACGCCACTCGGCTACCTAAACTATGGCCAAAAATCATGTACTGCCCGTCGATTTGTTCAATGAACCTTGGCAAAAGATCGTCGATGAGCGCACCCATACTATCAAAAGCAGGTTCAAAAAATCGGTTGGAACGCCCAGGCGGCTGCACCGCGACAACTTGGATATCGTCAGATAATTTTTCAGCCCAGTTTGCGTAGGTTGAAGTCCCTCCGCCGGCAAACGGAAAACAAAAGAGCTTAACAGCTGCACCATGTTGAACTTTAGGTTTAACAAACCAGTTACTTTCAGGCATATATTTTTAATCCTTATCTATTCTATTGATACTGTCAGTTTGTCAAAAGACCCAATCTTCAAGTTCTTGTAAGTCGGCTTGCTGAGCCTTGTCGGCTTTTGCCATAAGCTCAATGTCTCGTATCAATATTTGCGGGTCCTCAACTATCGTTCGAAGAATGTTTAGATAAGCTTGTGTGTAAAGGTTTATGGTATCTTCTGAGAAAAGGTTCGTACTGTAATCCCAGCTAAATTGAATTCCGTGTACAGATTCGAAAGCTGTTAGGGTAATGTCAAACTTGGAAGTGTCTTTATCACGATGATATGGGACGAAGCAGGTATCTCCCATCTTATCTGGGGTGTCTTTTCCATCAGCCATGTTTTGTAAAACAAAAGCAACATCAAACAACGAATTGTGACTTGAGTCGCGTTCTATGCCTAATTTTTCAATCAAGTCTTCATACTGATATTCTTGATTTTCGAATGCCTCAAGGCAGTCACATTTAACATTCTGTAAGAACGAATCAAAGGCAAGCTCTTTTTTGGGGTAGTTTCGTAGCACTAGCGTGTTAATAAAGACACCAATCACACTTTGTATCGATTCGTGGCGTCTACCAGCAACTACTGTACCTATCAGGATATCCTCTTTTGCACTTAGTTTGCAAAGCAAAACGTTGTAAACACCGATCAACAGCATGAAAAGAGAAACACCTTCTTTTAGCACCGCTGCTTTGAGCAAATTCAATTCATCCTTTTCAATCTTGAAACTGATTCGTTTACCTTCAAAGGTTCTGAATTTGGGGCGAGGATAGTCGGTCGGCAAGTTTAACGGTGTAATTGGATTCTCGGTAAACTTGTTTAGCCAGTAAGATTCTTGTTCGGCAACCAATTGGCGCTGTTGTGTACCGTTTTGCCACAGTGCATAGTCTTTGTACTGACACTCCATATCTGGTAGCGCTTTGTCTTCATACAACGCGATCATTTCTTTGAACAGCAATGTCATGGCAACGCCATCAATTATGATATGATGAAAATCCATCAGTAGTAAGTGCTTTTCTTCAGACACCTGTACCAGCGCAACTCTGAATAATGGTGCGTTATCTAATAAGAACGGCCTTACAAAATTGTTTAACGTAATCTCAATTTCATTTTCTGAAGCTTTGTAGTACTCCATATTAAATGTCACAGCACTATGCACTTTTTGCACAATGTTGGCATCTTCGACATGGTAGGAGGTTCTAAGTGCCTCATGTCGAACTATTAATTGCTGAAACACCGATTCTAATTTGGCGCGATCAAGATTGCCTAAAATGTAGGTCTCTAACGTTTCGTTATAGCCTGTGTTGTCCAACTCTGTTTGCTGCACTATGTACAAGCGCAATTGAGCAGGTGAGAGAGGATAAGAGCCAAGCATCGGCGCCTTTGGAATGACAAAATGTGCGGACTTTTCGTGACTATCAACGTATTCAGCTATTTTGGCAACACTGGTTAGTTCAAAGAACTTGGCTATGGTCAGTTTTACCGATAGCTCTTTGTGAATGCTCGCAATCACGCCAATTGCAGTTAATGAATCTCCACCCAAAGTAAAGAAATCGTCCGTTAACTCAAGCTCACTAAGTCCAAGTGCTCGCTTAAAGATCTCGGCAATTTTCGATTGAGTTGCAGAAAGTGGCAAAGTATCGAACATGGTTTCATTGCTAGTGATACCGTTGCCTTTAGGCTTCACGGTTGCCGACTCTTGTATTTCAAAAGGTGAAAGCCTATTAGCGGTATTTATGCTTAGTTTGGGGAAAGGGTATGGTGTTGGAGTAAATGCATAGCCTGGCAAAGAGATACGTTTCGCACTTTCGGTGGCACATTTGTGCCAATCGATGTCGACGCCATTCAACCAAAGTTTTGCTAACGATGATGTAAAGTGTTCTTTGCCATTCGCCTTGCCGTGTTTCGAAACTACTAATGTCAAACTTCTATCATTCCACTTTCTATCGTGATTTATAATAAATCTGGACATTGCACTTCCCGGTCCTACCTCTAAAAACAAGGGGTTTTCCAAAGTACTAAGCGTTTCTATGCCCGCTGAAAATTGCACAGGACGGCGCATGTGATCTACCCAGTATTCTGGCGTTAACGCAGACGAAGGGTTAATCCAATTACCAGACACGTTTGAAACATAGGGAACTTGGGGAATGC
The DNA here is from genome assembly GCF_001696455.1 of Pseudoalteromonas luteoviolacea. GTDB lineage: Bacteria > Pseudomonadota > Gammaproteobacteria > Enterobacterales > Alteromonadaceae > Pseudoalteromonas > Pseudoalteromonas luteoviolacea_C. The sequence continues at coordinate 418,604 of NZ_MAUJ01000004.1, read as the reverse complement.
TAAATGGAATATGTCTAATTTTAGCGGCAAAGGTCGAGGTTATCGAATCAACCATTGGCGTATGAAACGCGTGTGAGGTAGGTAGCACCTGCAATGCAATATTTGCCAATTCGAGTTTTTTTACCACTTCGCTGACCTTGTCACTTTGTCCAGCAATTACGGTGGATTTTAGCGAGTTAATTGCTGCAATGGTAACTCCATCCTGTAAAAACGGAATTATCTCTTCTGCGCTTAAACGCACGCTCACCATCTCTCCAGACGCTATAGTTTGCATCAGGCGGCCTCTGATACACACTAAATCAAGCGCATGTTCCAATTTCATTGCGCCTGATATTGCTGCTGCAGTTATTTCTCCCAAACTGTGGCCCAACATGGCGTCTGGTTTAATGCCCAGCTCAATTAGCGTTTTGGCAAGAGCGTATTCGAATACAAACATGAGAGGCTGTGCAACCTCAGTACGATAGATATCTCTTTTAGTGGTGCTGTCAGATAACCAGATAGCTTTAAAGTCTATTTCGCTGAACTGCTTTAGTTGTTCAAACAATGGGTCAAGTAACTCTCTGAATATTTTGACTTCTGAGTAAAGCTCTTTGCCCATTTTCTCATACTGTGCGCCTTGGCCTGGAAAAACAAACACAACGCTATTGTCACTTTCCTGCAGTATGCTGCTACCAATAGTGTGCGTCAAACTATCGATTTCTTCACCTTCAAGGTTGGCGAGTAGTTGCTCTGTGTTATTAAATATAAATGCTTCTCGGTGGTCCCAATTTGCCCTGCCAGCTTGCAACGTATATGCGATATCGGCCGGGTTGATGTCGTTGTAATGGCTACGTATAAAAGTCGCAAGGTTACGTTTGTTATCTTTTAAACTGCTTGCAGATTTTGCGGATAGCAGCAACAGTTGAACCTCTTCCTCTTGAGTGCGCGTTTTACTACTGTCAAACTCTTCCAGCACCACATATGCATTTGTGCCACCAATCCCCAGTGAATTTACCGCAGCTCTGCGGGGATGATTCAGTGGCGCCTCCCAATTTAAGAGCGAATCGTTAACAAAGAACGGGCTGCTCTGTATGTTCAACTTTGGATTTGGCGAACGATAATGCGCGGTAGCAGGTATTTTTTTATGCTTAAGGCTGAGTACTGCTTTTATAAATCCCGCCACACCAGCGGCATGATCTAGGTGACCTATGTTTGATTTGACTGAGCCAAGTGCACAAATATTGGTCTCTGTCGTATTAAACGCATTATGTAGTGCTTGTACTTCTATTGGGTCGCCAATAATGGTTCCGGTTCCATGTGCCTCTAGAAAACCCAGCGTGTTAGCAGGCACTTTACCTATGCGATGCGCACGTTTGATTGCGTCAGCTTGCCCCGTGATGCTTGGTGCAGAAAAGCTCCCTTTTTCATAGCCGTCATTATTAATAGCGGATGCTCTGATGACAGCATGTATGTTGTCTTTGTCTTGGATGGCTTTGGCAAGGGGTTTAAGCAAGACCATGCCAACACCTTCTCCACCGACCGTACCATCGGCCTTGGCGTCAAAACTACGGCAGCGACCATCTGAAGAGGTGATCATGCCTTCTTGGTGTAAGTGGCCTACCTTATTGGGGACTTTTATCGAAACCCCACCGGCAAGCGCCATTTCACAATCACCAGTCAATAAGGCCCTACAAGCGATGTGAATACTTACCAGAGAAGTAGAGCAAGCCGTTTGGATAAAGACCGCAGGCCCCTTTAAATCAAGTTTATTTGCAACTCTGGAGCACAAGTAATCCCTATCAGCTACGAAACTGGCCACTTTTGGATGTTCAGAGAGCATAGATGAAAGTAACCAGATTGGATTTGAGCTAGCGCCTGCGTAAATTCCAATTCTCTTATCATATGAATAAGAGTTATACCCTGCGTCCTCAAGCGCATGCCAAGTACATTGGTGCATCAGTCGAATCTGCGGATCCATTAAGTGTGCTTCACGGGGAGTGTATCCAAAAAAGCGTTCATCAAACTTGTCGGAGTCGCTTATCAAGCCTTTCGCTGGAACATACTTGTTGTGGTTTACTAGCTCACTTGGTACACCACAATCGATAAGCTCTTCTTTTGTTAAGGTTGCAATGGAATCAATTGTGCCTGAGAGGTTAGCCCAATACTCATCAATATTGGATGCGCCAGGGAAACGCGCAGCCATGCCAATAACCGCTATTTCCATTCCTGTATAGTCTTTTTGCTGCATGTTCTTTTTCATCCGTGTTTACGCCGAAACTGGCAGTTCCCAGCGCGCTAATGGCTCAACAATCTTCTCAACATAATCTGCGTCTAGGTCAGGCCAGTTGAAGTTGACCTCCTTGAGAATTTTAGCAGTTTGGTCGAAAGCATAGGTAGGCCTTACCAAGTCTTCTGTTCGGCTTTGCTGTTCTTTTGAGCCATACAATAGCTTTAATCGTCTGAATAGCCCACCGCTATCGCCCATTTCAATTGCCGTTTCAAGTTCTTCAGAAAAGCGGGCTTTGGAAGACTCTCCAAGTGCAAATCCATTGTTTTTTAATGCAGTAATGATTTGCATGAAAGACGTCTGTGTGGGGTTCATCAAGTGAAAGGTATGTCCTACAGTATTTTTAGCATGTAAGAGTTTACAAAAAGCTGAGGCGCACAGATCGACAGGGCACAATTCCAATTTGTCTTCTGCCATTGCAGGTGTGTAATGACCTAGCTCGCCGATTGCTCTCCAGCTCGAGTATAAAAGGTTAGACGAGAAGTTGGTTTGAAACTTACCATCACTGAAGCGGCCGCTTAGGTTACCTATTCTGTATATCGATGCTTGAAGACCTTGATCTCTGTATGTATGGATCAGCTTTTCCGATTCAAACTTCGACTCTGCATAGTTGCTTCCGAGAAAAAACTGTTGTCGGTCCAAATCATTCTCAGCAAACGGGGCTGCTGAAGCTGTGCGGCCTGATACCGTATAGGTTGAGCAATGATGGAGAGACTTTTGTTGCTCCGTTAAACAAAAAGAAATAAGTCGTTGGGTGCCTTCAACATTAACCTTAAACATCTCTTCTTTACGCGCTACTTGCCTTACGTCGGCAGCTGCATTTATGACATCGGTGATACGCTTACTAAGCGCAACATATTGTTGCTCGCTCATTGCTAGATTGTCCTGCGAGATATCACCCGGTACGGCGATGAGCCTCTCTCCAAATACTGATTGGTAGGTTTCGCCAAAATATGCGTGCAACGTTTCTCGTAAACGTTGTTCTGCAATGAATTCGTCGCTTGCTCTGACGAGGCAGTAGATTAAGCTGTCTTTGTCTTCTAGCAATTCACTGACTAGATGTGCACCAAAGAAGCCGGTAGCGCCAGTAATTAAAATATGTTTGCTGTAGCAGTCGTTATCAATCGGGTCTTGAAGACCACGGCAGAAACTGCTGAGCTCAGGAAGGGCTTTTTCTTCATTCTCGTGTGCCCCACGGAGCATGTAGTCGATTAATTCGCGTATGCTTTTGAAGCTGAAGAGTTCCTCCAGCGTGATCTTAATTCCATACTCAGATTCGACTCTGTCAGCAATTTCAATGGCATCAAGTGACACCCCGCCGTTGTCTTCAAATGACAATTCCAAATTTGGCTCGGATGTTAAAAATCCGCTGCACAAATCTTTCAGGGCAGTAAAATTAGGCATTGTCTCGGACGAAGGGGTATTGGAATCTGAGGCTGGTGCTACTTGCGTTAAAATAATATTTGTAAGTTGCTCGAGCGAAGAGTTTGAAAAAATCGTTTCTAACGACACTTTTTCACCGAAAGCTGAGGCTAATTGCTCTTGTACTTGCAATGCGTCAAGAGAGTCACCACCATTCTCTTCGAACGAGAGGCTCATGTCTGCCTCGCCTGCTAGGTTGCTTAAAAGCACTTTTCTAATCTGTTCAACACGGGCATGTAGCGTTGCTCCGTTTACTTTACTAGTTGTCGTTTGTTGAGTGCTTTGAACGCTTCTTACGCTACTACCACTTGGCAAAAACAGTGTTCGTTCGAATTGATAAGCAGGCATGGATATTCTGCGTGCATCAACGTTTTGATACATAGAATGCCAATCAATATGTAGGCCGTGCTGATATTCGGTGCTTATTAATTCTAATGCTGACTTGAAATCGCTGATAAAGCGCAGTTTGATGCCTTTGTTGAGCAGTTTCTGTTTGAACTCCCCTTCGAATACACCTTGCTGATGGTCAAAACAAACCCATTCGTCAAACCCTTTATCAAATACTGAGAATAACTTAGAAACAAGCTCGCTTTCGTTAACGTCTTCTACTTGTTGAATCGCATCCAATAGTTTGGCTTTGGAAAGTTTTCCTGAAAGTATATTGGCAACAAGTTTGCCGTTACCCCAACCAAGTACACCTTTGGGTTTTATGCCTGCATTTTGTGTAAATTTAGAAAGCGTCAAACGCTCAGTGAAACTGCTTTTTTCATTAAAATCGGGCAAATCGGATAAATAGTTATCTACAACGAGTGCTTCATCGTTAGACCAATCAGTGCATTCAGGAAATAAGAACAGTTTGCTTTCGGCTTTCATTGCTACAATGGGAGGGCTCTCCAAATAGGCCCTTACTTGAGAGTGCAAGTCTTGGGTGCTCGATGCGATAAATGCGGCTCTGAATGCGAGATGTCTGCGCCCTACTGACAAAGTGTAAGCGATATCCTCTAATTTCGCGTGGATATTGGTTTCAAGCCACACATTTAAGTTTTGCACTTGTCTAAATAAACTGAGGTCACTTCTTGCAGAAAGAGGGACTAAGAATGGTTGATTTTGCTGTTTGTCTTTTCGAGTTTTCGCAACTGGCGGTTGTTCCAAAATAACATGTGCATTGGTACCAATAATGCCAAATGAGCTAACGCCAATTCGTTTAGAGTTGCTGTTACTTGCTAAAGGGCACAATATGTCATTGACAAATACATTCAGGTTTTCGAAATCAATATGTGGATTGGGCTTGTCGAAGTGTAAAGACGCCGGTAATTGCTGGTGTTTGAGTGACAAAATAGCCTTGGTTACACCGGCAAACCCAGCCATACCGACAAGGTGTCCGATATTAGACTTTACCGTACCAATGGGCATTTTCTGTTTCTTGTTTTCAAAGACTTCGGCAATTGCACCAACCTCAATAGGATCGCCCAATTCAGTTCCAGTGCCGTGTGCTTCAATATAGTCTATATCATCAGGGGTCAGATTGGCAGCAGATAAGGCTTGGCGAATCAACTTTGCCTGTGCTTCTTTACTCGGCGAACTCATTCCATTCGATTTGCCGGCATCACTGTTCAATGCTGAGCCTTTAATCACGGCATGAATAACATCGTTGTCTTGCTGTGCTTTTGCAAGGGGTTTTAGCAAGAACGCACCGCCTCCTTCACCACCGAGGGTTCCCTCAGCATCTGCGGAAAATGCCGCCAATTTTTCGTTTTTTGCAAATACCGGGTAATCTTGCATGCCTTGCCACGTTGCTGGGCGGACGAAAATTTGACAACCACCTACAACCGCGACTTGGCACTGCTCGGTCATCAAATTTAGACAAGCAGTATGCAAGGCAACCAATGAGGAGGAGCACGCAGTATCAATGGTCATCGTAGGTCCATCAAAGTCAAAGGTGTACGCGACCCTACCTGCCATTGCGGAGTCCAGTCCATTGACAACACCGAGTGGATGGTTTTCTAATAACTCTCGATAAGTATTGCTACTATGGGCCATGAAAATACCGACCGATTGCTGGCGCAACTCTGAGGCGTCATAACCAGCATCCTGAATCGCCTCTTCAATTAGCTCTAGTGACATTCTTTGTTGTGGGTCGATGTATTTTGCCTCTTCAGCAGAAATGTCGAAGTATCCCGGCTCAAACTCTGCCATCCAATTGAGATAACCGTTCTTAACAAATCGCGTACCTCGCGTTGATTTTATATGTTCAAGTTCTGTGATTCTTGTAGCGGGCAGATCTCGAATTGAGTCTCTAGCATTAGCCAAGTTCTGCCAGAATTGTTGAAGATTTTCTGCTTCGGGAAAGCGACCTGACATACCAATGATTGCGATATCTTCATAGTTCATTTGATTTTCCTTTTTCCCTTATGTTTCCTAGTTAAAACGTCTGTCATTGTTAGTGCTTTATTGTCGGTTATCAAAAAGACAAGTCTTCAATATCCAGTGCGAAATTAGCTTGTGGTTCAGCGATATGCGCCGCCAGCTCTTTTATTGTGGTCATGCTAAATAAATCTATTGGCGTAACCTTTGTGTTGAATGTTTTAGTTAACGCTGCCACCAGTTCTATAACAGCTTTAGAGTTGCCACCAAGGTCAAAAAAGTTAGCCGTTGTACTTAACTCTTCTTTTGGAATATTGAGTGCAGCCGACCACATTGAGGCTAATGCTCTTTCTGTTTCACCTTTAGGCGGCGTTATTTCAAATTCACTTGTTATTGCAGGCAGTGGCAGGGCTTTTCGGTCAATCTTGCCGGAAAGCGTCAACGTCGGGTTTTGTATGTGAACAAAGTGCTTCGGCATCATATAGCTTGGCAGTTGCTCACTGCACCAGCTTTCCAAGTTATCTTTGTGTAGCGCTTGGTTAGAGGTGTAATACGCAATAAGGCTATCAGCATTGATACCAGGGATATGTCTCAGCTGTACAACGACCTCATTAATTTCCGTGTGGCCACTGAGCACACTTTCAATCTCACCTGGTTCAATACGAACGCCTGACACTTTTATTTGGTCGTCTTTTCTACCAAGGAAAATAAGATTACCGTGTTTGTCCCACTTAACAACATCGCCGGTCGCATAAACCGGTGTGGTATCTGACAACTCGACTTCGATAAATCTGCTGGCGTTTAGCTCACTGTTGGTGTAACCATGACTTAATCCTTGCCCCGCAATCAACAATTCACCTGGAACACCAAAAGGTTGCAACTGATAGGAAGGGTTTACGACGTATAGCTCACTATTTGCTAGCGGTTTGCCTATTGGTAAGTAATCGCCGGTTATGATGTGGTTTGTGCAATTGTACAAAGAAGCACAAATTGTCGTTTCTGACGGGCCGTAGCCATTCACGACTTCAATTGACGGTGACAGTTGCCTGATTCCGTCTAACACATTGTCTTTTATTGGCTCGGCACCGATTAGCATTTTACTCAGCTGATTTGGCTTATTGTTTAGTGCGGTGATTACAGGTCGAATAAGCACTAATGGTAAGTAACAGAACTCAACATTTTGGGTGGAAATCAGATCAGAAATCGCTTCCACATCAATAACTTGCTCTATCGGCACGATGGTCAATTGCCCACCGTTAAACAGTGACAACATTGTCTCAGCAATAGCTACATCAAACGATGAATTGGTCAAACTTAGGTAGCCAGAAGTAGATTCAAGTCCAGTTTTATATATGCCATTTAGGCCATTTAAGAAATTCAGCAGTGCGCGATGGGGAACTTTTACACCCTTGGGCTTGCCCGTCGAGCCGGATGTGTAAATGATATAAGCGAGATCTTCATTCGCTACCTCGTGTGCAAGGTTGTGTGTATCACTGCTGACACTAAGTACATCAACCTCGCCAGTTGTATCCGTTTTTTGAACGGTGAGCGCCCCTTGGTGTTGATCAATCAACAATGTTGCGCCGCTGTCACAAATCATAAACTGTTGACGTATACTTGGTAGTTCAGGATCTACGATTAAGAATGCGCAACCTGCTTTATGTGCAGCTATGATCGAAACCAGAAGCTCAATAGAACGGCTGAGGTTTAGTACTACAATATCGTTATTTCCATTTGTCGCTTGCCAGATGGTGTTGGCCAGTGCATTGGCTCGCTTGTTTAACTGGGCATACGTTAACTTTTGTCCGTTGAAATGTGCAGCACAAGCGTCAGGCTTTTGGAACGCATAAGTCTCTACTTGTTCATGCACTTTACGTGGCGTTCCGAAAGCCTGTTCATTCTTTGCATGCTTATGTAACAGTGTTTCTTCTGAAGCGACTGATATTAGGCGCACTTCAGATAAAGGTTGAGCAGGAGACGTGGCAAATGACGAAATCACCTCCTGCAAATAGATTGTTAGGTCATTTGCTGCTTGCTCTGAGAACAAAACAGAGTTGTATTCGAAAGAGAAATAAAGCTCGTCATTGTGCTCACTGGCGGAAATGTTGATGTCAAACTTTGAGGTTCCGGTGTGATACTCAATGGGCTTCAAGCTCAATTCGCCTAGCTTTGGCGATGTCATGCCTACATTTTGCCAAGCAAACATAATGTCAAATAGTGGGTTGCGGCTAGTATCTCGCTCTTTGACAACGTTTTCGACGAGCATTTCAAAAGGGTATAGTTGATTGTCAAATGCGTCGGTTGTTTTACGCTTAACTTGTTGCAAAAATTCGATACAAGTCGTGTCAGCGTTAACAGTATTTCGTATTGCAAGCGTATTAACAAACATGCCAATGATGTTAGTGACGTCTGGGTTAGTGCGACCGGCAACTGGGGTGCCAATAACTACTTCATTTTGACCACTCAGTTTTTGCAACCAAATATTGATACATGCCATCAGCAGCATATATGTAGTGGCGCCATTTTCATTAGCGACTTTTTTGATCGTTGATAACGTTTGTGAACCAATACGAAAATCAACTGTTTTTCCGATAAATTTTTGTACCTTAGGTCGCCGATTGGCGAGGGGTAAATAGAGTTTGGCCGAAGGCGTTGAAAATTCGTTTAGCCAGTAACCTTGGCTATCTTGTGAGCTATGAGTATTGAGCCATTCTGCATAATCACTGTATCGAAATTCAAGGTCTGGCAATGCTTCACCAGTATAAAGCAGGTTTAATTCCGAAATTAATATACTAAGCGATACCGCATCAAAAATGATGTGGTGTACATTGATGACTAAAAGGTGCTTTTGTGCCTCAAGTCCTATTAAATCGACAGCCAGTAAAGGCGCAATATCGAGGGAAAATGGCTTGATACACTCAGTAATTAGCGCTTCATAATCATCACTGTTCGCCTGACGTTGGTTGATTCGACATTCGACATGGTCTTCAATGATCTGGCTTATATCGCCATCATCATATGAAAAACGTGTACGTAAACTTTCGTGACGCTTGATGAGCGTTGCAAATGCATTTTCAAGTTTTGCTACGTCAATCTCACCTTCACACTCAAAAATTATTGGAATATTGTAAGTTAAGGCATCTGGCTGTAATCGATGCAATAAGTACAACTGGCGTTGTTGAGGTGTGCAAATGTATGCTTCTTTGTGTTGTGCTTTTGACAACGACTGATAGTTTGATGTCGCGGTTTGCTCAATGACCTGCGCTAGCTCATTTAGTTGTGAAGAATCGAAAATATCGTTAAGCGTGATATTAACCTTCATCTCTTTAAGAACTCGCGCTATCAATAAGGTTGCTTTTAGTGAGTGTCCACCAATATCAAAAAAGTTGTCGGACCTGCCAATCTCTGCGATGTCACACTCCAATACGTCAGCCCAATACTGTGCTAATTGCTTTTCAGTCTCTGTTTCTGGCAACTCTTTTTCATTAGTAGATACTTCTGGAACAGGTAATTGGCGAACATCTATTTTCCCGTTGCTCGTCAGTGGAAATTTGTCCATCTGAATAATGTGCTTCGGCAACATGTATTCCGGCAGTTCGGATGCCACATTAGACAATAACTCGTCTTCATTAAGGTCGCGTTCTACAACCAAGTAAGCATTTAGGTATTTGTTTTGGCTGACATCGCCATGTACAGTGATTTTCGCCTCCAAAACCCCGTTTTGGCTCATTAATATGCGTTCAATCTCTTCAAGTTCAATTCTAAAACCGCGAATTTTAACTTGGTTATCCGTTCTGCCTAAAAACTCTACATTTCCATCAAAACCCAATCTGCATAGGTCGCCGGAATGGTAAACTTTTTGTTGCAGACCTTGAATTGAGATATTAACAAACCGCTTGGTGGTTTCTTCCTCATCGTTGAGATAGCCCGATGCCAGTCCTGCACCACCAAGTAGTAGCTCCCCCCACACACCTTTGGGCAATAAGTTTGAATCTCTGTCTACGATATAGGCTGTACTGTTTGAGATTGGAGTTCCCAGTGGCACGCTTGATTTGTCTTGTGTACTAATGATGTGGTGTAGAGAGAACGTCGTATTTTCTGTAGGGCCATAGCCGTTGATAATGGCAAGGTCTGGCAACTCTTTCAGTACACGCTGAACGTGGTTGGGTGATAGCTTATCGCCACCGACAAGCAGTTGTTTTAGGGGCGTAAAGGCTGATGGGTTGTGATCGACTAACTGATTAAACCACGCCGAAGTAAGCCACAATGTGGTTACTTGATGTTTGTTTAAAGTTTGCTCAAAATTGTCTAGATTTAACAGCGTGTTTTGGTCTTCGAACACCAGTTTACCGCCATTTAAAAGCGCAGCCCACACTTCGAAGGTTGAGGCGTCAAATGCCAGAGAACTAGTCGATAAAATCGTCGTATCAGTATCTAACGCAACAAAATTAGTCTTATACACAAGGCGAGTAACACCTGAGTGTCTGATTTTGACCCCTTTGGGTTTTCCTGTCGTACCCGACGTGAACATGATATACGCAGGGGAGCTATCAGAGACTGGGCTAGAAAACGCCTCGCCTGCCTCTGGCAAGGTGTCAAACTGCAAATCATAAATGAAAATTTGGCCTTCAAATTCGTCAAACTCGTAGAGAAATTCAGAATCAGTGACAAACAGTTCAGGCTGGGTTTCAGCAAGAATTTTTGCCGTTTTTCTAGTTGGCCAGCTACTGTCTAGCGGCACATATGTGGCGCCGGCTTTTAAAATAGCCAATATGGTTATGATTGCATCCGTCGATTTATCTAAAAGCAGTGCGACTTTGCTACCGCATTCAATAGCGTACGTAGCTTTAAAAAATGCACAAAGTGTATTCGCTTGTTCATTGAGCGATAAATAGGTGCTCTCAACGCCGTGGCTTATGAGCGCTACTTTATTGGGTGTCAGCATGCACTGCTTGTCGAACAATTCAGAAATGCTCATGTCACAGGTCGCGGGCTGTGTGTCATTGAGTTTTTGATACAGACTGAGCAGTTCTTCTTCTGGCGCTAGAGAAAGTGCACTCAATGATGTCGCCTGACTGTCGAGCATCTGTTGTAAAACAAATTCAAAGTGATGTGCGAGCTGCATTACTGCGGTTTGCATAAAGTAAGCTTGGCTGTAATCAATTTTGCAAGAGATGACATCGTTTTGCTTAGCAAACTGCCAATGAATCTGTTGCTCAGTGTCAGCCGAGCCATCTCCTCCAGTGTTAAAGCCTTGAAGACTAATTTGCACCCTTTTTAACGTGTTGAATAAATCAAAGCCTTCCCGCTTGAGCTCTTCTCGCAATAGTAGTAGCGGATACTGCTGATTAACTAATACATCGCGAAATGCATCTTTTGTCAGGCTTAATACTGCTTTTACAGTCATTTCATCATGCAATGGGACACTTACAGGGAGTAATTGATTAGCCACCTTTTCTTGACTGTTCTTGTCTATAGCTGGCATCGCCAACAACACTTCTGGATTGTCACTGTATTTGAACAACAGTATGCTGAGTGAAGACATTAAGATGACAAACAAGCGCTGATCTAATCCGCTAGAGATCGCATTTAATTTACTCGAAACATCATCAGAAAGGATAAATTCGTATGACTCAACACCCGAGCTAGGTTGACTGGTTAACAGTGGAAAGTTCGCTGGATTGGATACTCCAGACAATGTATTTGACCAATAAGCTTTCTCCGATTCCATTTGACTTGCTTCCATTGCAAGTCGTCCAAGCATACTGTTTGTCGAATTATTCATATTATTTACTCCGTTCCCATTCTGACGCGATATTTTTGTTATTGATTTTCTTATTCTTGTTGGAGAGGCACTTTTTCACGCAACTCTCCACTCATGTTTGAGCAATTTCTCAATAACTATTAAGAATCATCAAACATGGACATTGAGTTTTGTAGAAATTCAAACTCTTCCTCACTGTCAACGTCCTCTTCTTGCACTTTATTATCACCAGCAATGTGGCTAACAATGCCGCTGATTGAAGGACTTTGAAACAGTTCTACAAGTGACATTTGGCGCTCAAAAGCGCCGTTTAATAAGCCATTTATCTTGGTTAAGCTGAGCGATGTTGCACCTAGGTCAAACAGGTTGTCGCGTGTCCCAAGGCTTTCTAAGCCAAGAACACCCTGAATCATTTCTGATACCTTTTGCTCCATGACTGATTTAGGAACGTGATCTTCAGAAGTCAGTTTGCTTCGAATAACATTCAGTCCTGGCAACTTTTTCTTATCTAGCTTGCCATTAGGTGTAATTGGCAAGCTGTCAATTTCAGTAAAGAAGTTCGGAACCATGTAATCGGGTAGCAATTTTGCGAGTCGCTGTTTGGTGTGTTGCAAACTCCAACCGGTGCTTACAATGAGGTAGGCGCAAAGGTGTTTCTCACCGCTGTTGTCCGTGTGAGCAAGTACGATAGCGTCACTGATATTCTGTAATTGAGTGAGTCGCTTTTCAATTTCCCCTAGCTCTATTCGGTAGCCCCTGACTTTTACCTGACCATCATCTCTGCCGATAAATTGCAAATTACCGTCACTCATCCAGCGTGCCAAGTCGCCAGTGGCGTACATCTTTTTGCCTTCAAAATAAAAGTGAGGAACGAACTTTTCTGTGGTTTTTTCTGGCGCGTTGAGGTACTCCTTGGCCAAACAATCTCCAGATATGTATAGGTCACCAACCACGCCGATTGGACAAAGCGATAAACGCTTGTCTAAAACGTAGTACTGAGCGTTCTGTATGGGTTTTCCATAAGGAATACTTGGCCAATTCTCTGCAACTTCACCAATTCTGTAGTAGTTAGACCAAATGGTTGCTTCGGTGGCTCCGCCAAGGCTGATCACATTGGCTGTTGGAAAGGCGTTTGTTACAGTGTCTGGTAAGTGAACAGGTATCCAATCACCGCTTAGCATAACCAAACGCAATGTGCTGTGGTGAGCACTTTGGTCTATTTGCTCAAAGTAAGGAGTCAACCTATTTAAGCTAGCTGGCGCAGAGTCCCAAATAGTAATGTTCTCTTTGGTGAGTAATTCAACTACTCTTGCTGGCTCATTCAGCACTTCTTCCGGGGCTAGGTGCAATGAAGCACCGGCAGCAAGAATGCCAAAGATGTCATACACCGAGAGGTCAAAACTAATTGATGTGACAAACAGTAAGTTGTCAGACTCGGTCACCTCAAACGCGTTGTTTATCCACTCTAGTACATTGACAACGGCTTTGTGTTGAACAACGACACCTTTAGGGTTACCCGTTGAACCTGAGGTGTATATAACATACGAGAGATCACTAGAGGTAAGACCAAGTGATAACTTGTCTATGTTCTCGTATTGCTCGCCTGTCTCCTTATTATCAATATCCAACCAAGATGATGACGAGAAAATGCTACGCACTTTTAACGACAAAGATTGCTGAATATCGTGTTCGGTGATAACTAACTGCACGCCCGAATCGGTCAGTAATTGGTATATCCGCTCTTCAGGATAAGTCGGGTCAACTGGAACATATGCTCCGCCGGCTTTGAGTATGGCTAACAGTGCCACAATCAATTCAGGTGATTTAGTCATCATTATGCCAACTAGTTGATTGGGCTTGATACCATTTTCTACTAGTTGACGCGCTAATTTATTGGCCGCTCTATTTAACTGCTGATAGGAAACCATTTGTTGACCTGAAGAGATCGCTATCGCTTCAGGTGTTTTCTGAACTTGTTTCTCAAACAATTCATGTATGCATAAATGTTCAGAATAGTCACTTGCAGTGTTATTCCAGTCAAACAACAACGTTTGTTTCTCTGCTTCATCAAGCAATGTGATATCAGTAATTTTTTGATAACGATTGGCTACGATTGAGTGCAAGATGTTCTCGAAATGTATTACGAGACGTTCAATTGTTGCGTCTTCAAATAGGTCTGTGTTGTACTCCAACGAGCCGCCAATGCCATCCTGGTTTTCAGCCAAAGACATGTTGAGGTCAAACTTTGCAGTACCTGTTTCAAGATCATGTAGTTCCAGTGATAAGTCATGCCATTCATACTCAATATCAGGCAATGTATGGAAGTTAAACATGGTCTGAAAAAGAGGGTCATAGCTTAAGTTTCTTTCTAGCCCTAATTCATGAATCAGGAGTTCTAACGGGATGTATTGATGTTGATAGGCAGAGACAACCGTTTCTTTGACTTCTTTTAACAGTGTAGTGAAAGCTTTCTCACTGCTTACATCGGAGCGGAGAACCAGCGTATTAACGAATAACCCCACGAGATTTTGGGTGCCCAACTTATCGCGATTTGCTGCCGCTGAGCCGATTGATATGTCGTCTTGCTGACAGTAGCGTTGAAGAAGTACATTGTAGGCAGCAAATAATGTCATATATAAGGTAACGTCTTCTTCCTTACTAAGTTCTTTTAACTGTTTGAGAAGTTTACTGCTCAACTGAAATCGCTTAATAGTGCCATTGTAGGTCTTAATTGGTGGTCTTACTTTGTCAGTTGGCATATTTAACACAGGTTGAACATTAGCTAGTTTTTGTTTCCAGTAATTCAGCTGTGTTGATAAAAATGCATCGTTGATTTCAACGTTCTGATAGGCTGCGAAGTCAATGTACTGATACGGTAATGCATCTAGTTTCGCTTCCCGCTGATTAACTAAGTCGTTGTACACACAACCAAGTTCGTTTAAAAATACCGAGATTGACCAACCGTCAGTAACGATATGATGAAAGGTCAGCTGCAAATAGTTTTCTTCTGGAGATAAGGAGGCAAGCCTCATTCGGACTAAACTTTCATTGGCCAGATCAAATTTTTTCGACGCCTCTTTACAACAGTCTTCTATTAGTGCTTCTTCACTTTCAAAAACCGTAATCGGTAGCGCTATGTCACTTGGTGGTACTATGGTGAGCGTTGGACCGTCAGATTCTTCAATAAAGCGAGAACGCAATACTTCATGTCTTGCAAGCAGAGTACTTAATGCCTTACAAAGCGCTTTTTGATTTAGCTCTCCTGACAGTCTGGTGAGAAGCGGGACATTGTAGGTTGAACTATGATGGGTCTCTATGTGATGTAAAAACCACATACGCTGCTGCGCCATTGACAGAGGAAGCTTTCCGTCTCTTGCTACTTTACTTATGGGTTTGCAATGCTGGTTTGATTTTTCTTCTATTAGCCTCGCAAGTTCGGCAATCGTCGGCGCTTGAAAGATAACCTGTAGAGAAACATCAACATCGAAAAACAGTCTTATTTTTTCTTGAAGCTGCATCGCTTTGATTGAGTGTCCACCCAGCTCAAAGAAGCTTTGATCTCTGCCAACACGTTCAAGTCCCAATAGCGATTGCCAAATGCTAGCCAAGGTTGCTTCTCGCTCTCCTTGCGCTGGAGAGAACGTCGACTCGCTAAAATGAGAAGGTATTGGTAGTGTTGACTTGTCTAGCTTCCCGTTGGCATTCAAAGAAAAGCTATCCACTTTGATTAGTGCATTGGGCAACATGTATTTTGGTAGCATTGAACGTGCAAATTGTTGCAACTCTTCACTGCTCAGAACGCTGCTCTTGGTCGTGTAATAGGCGAACAATTGGTTCGTGTTGTCGCCATCTTTGTGAGCTATAGCGACAGCGTCATCAACCTCTGGGTGCTGAATCAGTGAGGAGGAAATCTCTCCTAACTCAATCCTGAATCCTCTGAGTTTAATTTGCTCGTCAACACGGCCAATAAACGCTATGTTTCCATCCGGCAAATACCTAACAAGATCACCGGTTTTATACAACTTAGGGCTTCCCGCCTGACCTTTTACAGACGACGCAAATGGGTTGTCGATAAAACGCTCTTCGGTTAGCTGCTGATTGTTGATATAACCTGTCGCAAGACCATTACCACCTATATACAACTCGCCGACCGTACCCAAAGGGCAGAGTTTTCTGTCGGCGTCTAAGATGTATGTCTGCCTGCCATCGATAGGTTTACCGATGTGCAGCGCATCGCTTGGTGTTTTACAATCAGAAATCGTCGTGATGATAGTTGACTCTGTAGGTCCGTAGGCATTGATAATACGAACTTGAGGCATGTCAGTGCGAACTTTTTGTACCCAATTAGGATTCGCTTTTTCTCCGCCAATCATGATGTTTTTAAGTTTGGTTTGTTGCAGTAAACCTGCCTCTGCCCATTGATGAAACAACGAGGTTGTGAGGATGCAGCTGTCAATCTCATTGTTGTTTAGGCTTTGAATAAATTGGTCTTGACCGGCCATCGTTTTGATGTCGTATAGGTGCAAGCAAGCGCTATTCGCTATCGTATGGAATAAGTCGACACCAAAGGGGTCAAAGGAATATGTGGTAAAGCTGGCGTAATTTTTTAAAACGGATTTATCGAAATGGATATCACTCGAAATTAACGATGTAACTGACTTATGTTGAACCATCACACCTTTGGGTTTACCGGTAGTACCCGAAGTAAAAATCACGTAGGCCAAGTCGTCTGCCGATACTTTTGGCATTTCCAGCGGCGCGTCGATATCCGCATGCGATTCTATATCGTCTACCGAATGTACCTCTACAGCGACCTCCAATGACGCTATGCATTGTTGTATAACCTCCTTGGATGCACTGTTTGTTATTATCAGCTGAGGCTTGATATCTTCAACAATGCCCCTGATCCTCATCTCGGGGTCATCTAATGAAATAGGGACATAGGCTGCCCCCGCCTTTAACACCGCGAGGATGCTCACCACGGTATTGATGTTCCTATGCAAATAAAGTCCGACAAACATTTGCTCTGCGTCGGATTTCGCCAGACTGCTAGCAATGACCTTTGCCAGCTGATTTACACGGTCATTCAGTTGATTGTAAGTAAGTGAATGATCGTTAAACGTTAAAGCTTTTTTATCTGGATGAGCAGCGACAACTTGATCAAATACTTGGTTGATTGTGCGCTCTTCGATTTTGAGTGGACTGGTATTGCCAGCAAATTTCGTGAGTAACAAAGATCGTTCACTTTCTGTGACGCAATCTAACTCGCTGAGAAACATGTCCGTATCATCAACAAAAAGCGTCAAAACACGCTTATACATTTCCACTAATCGTGAAATAGACTTTGCCTCAAACAAGCTCGTGGCATAGTTTGCTAGCAACTCTATGTCTGTCGCACCATCATAGCAGGTTAAACTGAGGTCAAATTTTGATTTGCAGTAACTCTCGTAAAGCATTTCTGGTTCAAAATCTGCAACGGTGAACGAGTTACTCTTAGGGTTTGAATTTCGATGCTCTAATGCAAACGTAGTATTGAATATCGGCGTATTGGCAGGGTCATGTCCCAGCTCAAGTTCCGAAATCAATTGACTGAATGGCAAGTCTTGATGCAATTTTGCGTCAATCAAGGTGTTGTGGACCTGAGTAATCAATTGCTTGATACTCATCGATGAATCTATCTTTGCGCGCAGTGGCAGTAAGTTGGAGAAGAGTCCAACGATGGACTGTGTTTGTGGGTGGCTGCGATTGTCAAATGCACTGCCTACTACAATGTCTTTCTGATTAGCTAGAGTTGAAATAGACACGTAGTAAGCGCTTAAAAGCAAAGTAAATAAGGTTGTCTCGTGCTGTTTTGCCAGCGCACGCAGTTGTTCTGACAGTTCTGGCCCAATGTAAAATCGCAAATTTTGCCCTTCATAATTTTTTGTGTCAGGGCGCGAAAAATCGGTCGGAAGGTTTAGCTGAGAAAAACCGTCTAATTGCTGCTTCCAGAACGTAAGCAGATTTTCTTTGGTATCGCCCTGCAAGTGACCGCGTTGCCAAACGGCGTAGTCCGTGTAGGAGATATCTTGTTTTGCTAAGTTGGTTTCTTCACCTGCTTTTAGTGAATCATAAGCATTAGATAGGGTTTGCATGAAGAGGTTGAATGACCATCCATCGAAGCAAATGTGGTGCCATACAATCAACAGATAGCTGTGCTCTGGGAGCTGATAATTTACGACGCGTAAACTTGATTCGTTTGCCAAATCAAATGGCTTAGCAATGTCACCTTTCAGGGACTCTTTAAAGCGCTCGTTTGAAGATAGCACTTTTGTAGCAATGCCGTTAAAGCACTCTTCAGTTGTTTGATAATCAAGTCCATTTGCATCAGTTCGGTAGACGCTATTTAAGATATCGTGATATGACACGGTATCTGCAAAAGCGCGTTCTAAAAGTGCTAAGTCGGTATCAGCCTTGAGCTTCATCAAATGCGGCATATGATAGAGATCAGAGCCTTTTTCAAACCGCTCAATAAACAACAAGCTCGCTTGTCCAAACGAGAGGCAACGAAGATTGGTATTGCGAAGTTGCTGAAAGGCTTTTTCGGAATAAATTTCGTTGCTTTGCAAGTAATCCATTGCTAACTGCTTGTATTGCTTTAGTTTTTTCAATATCGCGCTGCCACCAAGGTCTGAATCGGCTGAAATGGCCAAACCACCCTCTTCAACCCAAATACAAATGGATTGTTCATCCAATTGATTCAACAAGTCCGCTAATCTTAAATCCATGTCTTTGTCCTTTCTGACGATGCATTCCCTTTGTTGCCGGTAGCTTCAATTACTGTCGCTGTGACAGCGCTTTCTAGCGCTGATGCAATGCCTGCTATAGTGGCGTGTTTTAGCAACACTTCTAGTGGGATTTCGATCCCAGCTATCTCTTTACTCAAGGTGGCAATTTTCATTGCTTTAAGAGAGTTTCCACCGATATTAAAATAATTGTCGTAGACACCTATTTCACGGCGATTCAGTACCTTCTCCCAAACGTCGCATAAGCGCTGTTCGAAGTCATTTCGAGGGCCAACATAAGTGGCTCTTGAATCCAAAGTTGGCGTGGGTAGTTGTGGTTTATTTAACTTACCGTTAATGGTCAGTGGAATGCTTTCAATTTCAATGAATGTCGCTGGGATCATATAGTCAGGAAGCAGCTGTCGAAGTTCACTGTCTAACTTTTCGATATCTAGTGAATGACCTTCTGCTCCTATCAAATAAGCAGCTAGGTAAATCTGGTTGTCGTGAGTAAAATCGATTACTGCAGCTTGAGATACGCTATCAATTTCTCCCAAAACTGATTCAATTTCAGTCAATTCTATTCTATGACCACGAATTTTTACTTGGCTGTCGTTTCTGCCTAAAAACTCCAAATTGCCATCGTGTAACCAGCGCGCTTTGTCGCCAGTTTTATACATACGTATAAGCCCTTTAGCTTTGTCTTCTTCGGTCGCAAATGGATTGTTAACAAAGCGAGAAGCGGTTTCCTCGGGCATATTGAGGTAACCGCGTGCAACACCTTCTCCAGCGATAAATAGTTCGCCCGGCACACCGATTGGACAGAGCATTCCTTGGCTGTCTAATACGAAACACTGTTCGTTTTCATGCGGTGTACCTATGGGCAACGCGGTGTATTGCCGAACGCTGTCATCGACGACTAAGCTCGAACTAAAGGTTGTAGCTTCAGTTGGACCGTAGTAATTGACCACAGTGATGTCATCACGTGACAGAATATTCTCTACATAGGATGTAGGGATTTTTTCTACGCCAGTTGAAATATGCTTTAAGCTCGGTAATTTATTAGTATAGATCGCGTCTGATAGTACCTTCATGTATGCAGGCGGCGCATAGCATTTTTCAATATCATATTGCTTCATGAACGCTACGAAGGATTCTGGTGTTAAACGCTGCGATTCGGGTACAATGTGAAGCTCCTCGCCCCTTGTTAGAGCGGGGTAAAGTTCCAGACAAGACACATCAAATACATAGTCTACCCACATGCTCGCTCTAAGAAGCGGCGTTTCCATGCGACTACAGTGAATATGTGACACAATATTACTATTTTGAATCTGCACACCTTTTGGACGACCAGTCGTGCCTGAGGTGTAAAATACGTAGGTCAAATCTTCAGACGTGTTTATGTTTTGAGGGTTATGAGTAGGCATCTCACGATAACTTTCATCACAATCTACCGCTATTAGCTCTATCGAATCGCTACGCTCCCCACACATGCCTCTGATAGT
Source organism: Pseudoalteromonas luteoviolacea (assembly GCF_001696455.1). Taxonomy (GTDB): domain Bacteria; phylum Pseudomonadota; class Gammaproteobacteria; order Enterobacterales; family Alteromonadaceae; genus Pseudoalteromonas; species Pseudoalteromonas luteoviolacea_C. Next base: position 398,519 of record NZ_MAUJ01000004.1, on the reverse strand, counting down.
AGAGAGATGGTTTTCTTGCGTTAAAACTATCGATGCACTTGTATCTTCAAGAATGTAACGAGTACGATTGTTCGGGTATTTCGGCGCAATTGGAACATATGCCCCCCCCGCTTTGAGCACGGCCAACATGCTGACAATCATCTCAATACTTTTATCCAGATACAGTCCAACAAGGGTTTCAGGATGCATTTCGTTGCCAGTTTGCGCGGTGTAAACGGCTTTGATTTTGTAGGCCAATCTGTTTGCTTGCGCATTTAGCTGCGCGTAGCTCAACGATTGTTGCTCATAAACCAGCGCAATGTCGTCCGGTGTTATTGAGGCTTGTTCTTCAAACAGTGCTCTCAAGGTGGTTGCAGGTACAGGCTCTCGAGTGTCATTCCATGCCATTAATTGTGCGATTTCGCCGTCGCCCAACAAACTGAATTGCCTTAAGGCAAATTCGTCACTTTGTTTGCTATCTAGTTCCAGCAGGAAGTTGAGGGTATGCACCATATATTGATACAAGTGTTCAGGCTCAATGCTCGAATGAGAGTCAATATTGAACAGGAAGGTATCTTCACTGGTGTTAATGGTCATGAAGACAGGATAGTGCACACGGCCACTTCCCCATAGCGGCTTGATAACTTGATAGGTATCGCTTTGCGCCATACTTTTATCATCGTTTTGCATCAGCATGCGGCAATTCAAAACGGTGTTAAATAGCGGCTTGCCGTTCTCGATATCGCTCTGCGCCTGAATGCTTGCTAGCGGTGTTTGCTCGAAAAGCATCAGGTTAGATAAGCTATCATGAACATCTTTAAGCAGTAATGGTAACGATTGCTGCTTAAATGAAATACGCAGAGGGAGTGTGTTGATACAAGGCCCGGTAATGCGCTCCATATTGTTTACAGAGTGCATTCTACCAGATAACACGGTACCAAATACGACGTCGGACTGATCACTGCAACGGCTCAGAACAATTGACCAAGCTAAATGCAATACGGCAGATATGCTGACGTTATTGCTCTGTGCCAATGACTTGATTTTTTCAGGAATGCCACCTCGCAGTATGCTACTGAAATGGTTGGCTTCGTCTTCCATTTTATCATCGAGTTCGACGAAGAATGGACGAGTCGGCTGATCGTATCCAGCCAAACGCTCAGCGAAGTAGGCTTCGGCATCAGAGGTATCCAGATTCAGCATGTGCCAAATAAAGTCACGATAAGGTACCGCTTCAGGCAGTTCTTCACTGCGTCTCAGCATGTACTCTTTTAGTTCTGTCTGGAACACACGTTGCGTAAGATCGTCGATCACCATGTGGTGGTGGAATGTAACAACAAAATTGCGATCTTTATACTTCACTATTTTAGCCAGTAGCAACGGAGTGCTATTGATTGACAATGCTGAGGCATCAGTTAGCTCAAAAGCACGCAGATACGAAAGCAATTGGGCTTCGCTAAGGTTGTCATCCAGAATAATTTCTTCCACCGACAATTGCGCATTTCGATGTACTACTTGCATTGGTTGTTCTAAGCCCTCAACCACTATTTGTGTGCGCAAAATGTCGTGCCTAGAAATCAGGAATTGAAACCCTTCCAATAACTTCTGACACCAACGCGCAGATTCACATTCGAACACCGTTTTGACGATGTAAGGGTCGCGATCTGTAGCCTGAAGAGCATGATAAAGCATGCCAGTCTGAATAGGTGCCAACGGATAAATATCTTGAATATTCGCTATGCCGCCAGCGATTTGGCTTTCAATTTTGCTTAGCTGAGACGCATCTAAATCGGCCATAGAAAACATATCCGGCGTTAACATTTCAACGTCAGGAGGTATGTTTGTTTCCGGTGCTAATTCATCTTCGCTTATAGCAAGTTGCAATGCGATTTCTGATAGCGATGCAGTGCCATATAAGGTGTTAGTTGGCAGGTCATATCCCAACTGAAATAATCGCGTTTTACATTGAATAATCAGTAGCGAATGGCCGCCAAGCGCAAAGAAGCTGTCTTGTTTGCTAATCTCATGCCATTCGATACCAAGCACGTCTCCCCAAACTTTGGCAATCAGGTGCTCCTCAAAGGTTTCAAGAGCTTGGAAGTAGTTAGCTTCTGAGAAAACAGGGGTAGGCAGTTTTTCTCTATCTAATTTGCCATTGTTGGTCATTGGAATTGCATCAATGAACATGATGGAATCTGGTGTCATGTAATCCGGTAACTCTAGAGCGAGTCGTCTGCGAATTTCACTTTGGGAGAGGTTTTCAGTTTGCTTGCGCTCAATGTATGCCACGAGGTAGGTAGTGCTGTCTTTTTGCCAATCCAACACTTTGACTTGATCAATTTCGCGCATTTCAGTCAATACAGATTCAATTTCCGATAACTCGATTCTGAATCCGCGTACTTTTACTTGGCTGTCATTTCTACCCAAGAATTCTAAGTTACCGTCAGCTAACCAGCGTACTTTGTCCCCTGTTTTATACAAACGAGTGAACCCATTTGCTTTGTCTTGTTCAGACATAAATGGATTTTCGATGAAGCGAGACGCCGTCTCTTCGGACTGATTTAAGTAACCTCGTGTTACCCCCGCGCCGCCAATAAATAACTCTCCGGGCACGCCTATAGGACATAGCGTGTTGTGCTCGCCTAGAACATAACACTGCTCATTATCATTGGGTCGACCGATAGGAATCGAGGTGTATTTGTTCACATCTTGAGTACATAAAAGTGAGGTACTACAAGTGGTGGTTTCAGTTGGACCATATGCATTAATCAGCGTTACATTGTTACTCAGAAAGCTATCAACATAGACGGAAGAGATTTTTTCAACACCGGTTAGTACGTGCTTGATACTGGGTAGCTTTCCTTCACTTACTAACTTAGATAGAGCCTTCATATAGGCTGGTGGCATATAGCACTTTTCAATTTGATGCTCCTCGACATACGCCAAATATAATTCCGGCGTAAATCGCATTGATTCAGGTATTATATGAAGCTCGCCACCTGAGGTCAGTGCGGAGTAAATCTCGTAAGCGGAAACATCAAACACATAGTCAGTCCACAAAGACGAAGTGAGCGTTGAGGTCGCAAAATTATTTGCACGCAACAACGCTACGATGTTGTTGTTTTGAACTAAAACACCTTTAGGGCGTCCGGTGGTACCAGAGGTGTATATGACATAGGCTATATCTGCCGGCATGTTTACTTGAGCAGGGTTGTGCGTAGGCATCTCGTTAAGGCTTGATTCGCCATCAATCGCGATGATCTCAGCAATCCAATCTAGTTCTTGGCACCATTCCTCGACGGTTGACAAATAGCTGGTTTGTGTCAACACAATTGAAGCTTTGGTGTCTTCAAGGATATAACGCGCTCTATTGCTTGGGTATTTAGGCGCAATTGGCACATATGCTGCGCCTGCTTTAAGCACGGCCAACATGCTAACAACCATGTCGATGTTTCTGTCAAAATACAGTGCGACAAAAGTATCTGGTCGTAATTCTTGACCAAACTGTGCCATGTAGGACGCTTTTACCTTGTAAGCAAGTTGGTTCGCTTGCGCATTTAGTTGCCCATAACTCACTTTATTCTCTTCACAAATCAGCGCAATCTTGTCTGGATTTTCAGAAGCCTGAGCTTCAACAAGTTCGCGTAACATGTTGCTTGAGGACTGGCTGTCAGCACCTCTGCTCAATGAGTCGATAATTTGCGATGTTTGTTGCTCTGAATGAATATGAAATGCGCTTAAGCGAGTATCATCTTCTGCGCTCAATATTTGCTGCACAACGCTTTGGAATGACATCATCATGTTGTCTACGAACCAAGAACTAAGATGACTTAAGTTGAATTCCCAAATCAACGTTAAGTCATCACCATTAAGCTGACCTTCGCGTGGAATCAGTACCAAGTTCAGGTCAAACTTGGCTGACTTACTGTCAATGGCTTCTGTGATATGGATATTTTCAATGTCTTTTAAATCCATCTCTGGAACAGGGGAGTCGTGGAAACCTAAGCACACCTGGAAAATCGGATTGCGATTTTCGGGGCGGGGAGGGTTTATTTCGTCCACAATCAATTCGAAAGGGTATTCCTGATTATTTTGGCCAGCCATAGTGACGTCAAAACACTGTTGTACAAACTCAGAAATAGTTAATTCCTTTGACTGCTTGACCCTCAGAACAATGGTGTTTACCAGCATGCCGATAACGTTTTCCGATTGACCCCAATTTCGGTTTGCCAACCCTACGCCAGTGCATATATCCGTATCACCTGTGTATCGAGAAAGAACGATATTCAACGCCGCCAACATAAATGAGAAAGGTGTGACAGATTTTTTTTGGCAATAATCGTTGATTTGATTCCAGGTTTCTCGTTTCATGCTCGAACGAATTGAGCGACCAGCATCGGTTTCTTCTTCGCTGGCGATTTGAGGGAAATTGATTGCCGAAGGTGCATCTTTTAACTGCTCAACCCAGTAACTTTTTTGCATTGCCGCGTCATCGGTATCGAGCCATTGTTGTTGGGTTACAGAGTAATCTGCGTATTGCATACCACCATCTATAACAACATTGTCGGCACCGTTTACGTGTTGCTGGTAGCTTTGAAATAGCTGCTTTAAAAATACATTGTATGACCAACCATCGTGGACCAAGTGGTGTTCGATATGGATCAGACCAAAGTGCTCTTCGGACAGTTTAACCAAAGCCCAACGCACTAATGGTAATTGTTCGATATTAAAAGGTTGGTTTAGTGTGTCTGCAACTAACGTATCGAACTTTGCTTCAGCAACATCCGCTGAAAAACCGCTGAAATCAAACTCACCTAGCACCACTTCCATTTCAGCATGAATATTTTGAACCGTCTGCTTTCGATCAAAAGATGTACGGTAAATCTCGTGGTGATCAACAATGTCCTGTAAGGCACTTTGCAATGCTTTTTTGTTGAGTTTTCCAGTGAATTTAACCACTGATTTAGCGTGATAAGCTCTGTCTTCTGGCGCAAAGCTGGTAATGAACCAAATAGCGCGTTGGGTTGAAGAAAGAGGTGCTGTTTTCGCGAATTCATCTGGCCTAGCAAGTATATTCGTAAGGGCATGTGCTGGGCGCTGTATATGCTGCCAAATTTGGCAAGGCGTTTTATGACGGTAAACATCTTCAAACATAAGTTGCAACGAAAGCGATTGCTGCACATGCTGTACGAGTTGAATGATGGCAATGGAATTGAATCCTTTGGCAAAACAGTCGTCGTTCCAGTTCAGTGGGTTTGTGCAAAACTGATTAAATATGTTGAGAAACTGGCTTTGTTCTGGCGTTAAATTGGGTTCGAGTTCAAAAGAGTGTTCTATTTTAAACTCTGGTAGTGCTTTTTTGTCAACTTTGCCATTGGCAGTTAACGGCATGTTTTCAAGACGTAGATAATGGCTCGGCAAGAAGTAACTAGGAACGAATTGAGAAAGAAATTCAGAGACCTCACCCGTGTTAATGTCTTTGTCACCTTGGGCAACGTAGTGGGCGACCAATGCGTTGCCAGTTGGCAGCGTTTGAAGTGAAACTGCAACTTGTAAAACATTGTCGAATTTGCCTAAGTAATATTCTATTTCACCCGGCTCGATACGATATCCATGAAGTTTAATTTGCTCGTCAACACGGCCCATAAACTCTAGGGCACCGAAATGATTAACGCGGCACAAATCCCCAGTGGCATAAGCTTTCACTGGTGATTCACAGAGGTTTTCCAAAGTAACGAATTTAGCCGTTGTTAGTTCAGATCGATTAACGTACCCGCGACAAACACCTGCACCAGCGACATAGAGCTCTCCCGTTTCACCTGGTTTTACAGGCAGCCTGTGTTCGTTTAATATAAAGGTACTTACGCCAGCAATCGGTTTTCCGATGTCGGGCAGAGAGTCACCTTGACTCGAAACAACTGAACTCGTAGCTATTATGGTTGTTTCAGTCGGACCATAGGCGTTTACAACAACGGTTGACCATTCCTTGGGTGGGCGCACTGTTAGTCGTTGTCCTGCCGTTACGATAGTTTTTAAGCAATTTGGTAATTGCAGTTGAGGGTTTTTCATCAACACTTCAGCGATCGGTGTCGGCAACCAACTGAAGGTAATTTCATGGTTGTTGAAAAACGCGCTCAACCTAATTGGGTTCACTAGCGACGTTTGGTCAACAATGTGCAATGTGGCTCCAGCACTCAGGGCTGGCCAGATTTCAAATGCTGATGCATCAAAAGCACAGCTTGCGACGACGGTTGTGTGTGATTTTTCAGAAAGTTCGAACTGTTCGACAACCGTTGAAGCAATAGGAGAAAACGAATCGAAACCAATGCTGCAGCCTTTAGGTTTACCTGTGGTACCAGATGTGTAGATAACATATGCCAGCTGTTCTTCCGATAGAACCTGTTCGTCTAGCTCAATGTCGCTAGTATCTAACTGCCAATTTAACAACGCTTCGTGCATTGCTTCTGTATCAGCGGATGTTCCATTTAACAAAAAAGGACATGCTGATTCTTGTAAGATGAAATTAACTCGATCGTCTGGTGTACCGTGAGATATTGGTAGGTAAGCACAACCCACTTTCCAGCACGCAAGTACAGCCACAATAAACTCGATTGAACGCTCTGCAATAATTGGAATTGCTGAAATATTGCCACTTACAGGCAATTGCTGAAGCGTTTTTGCTAAATGCTGTGACGCTAGATGTAAATCTCGATAGGTTAAGACCCTTTCGCCGTCCACAATGGCTGGTTTGTCAGCATACACTTGTGCATTTGTTATTATTTTTTCTAGTAAATGTTGGTTCTGACTATTTTTTGACATGTTATGTAATCCGTTTAACTGCTTAACCTTTCGACGGTAATGCCGCAATAATTTCTTTTTTTGCTTGTTCACTCATAGGGAAAGCCCAACCCGTTAACGCTTCTCCAGAACTCACGTTCACTATTCTGTTAGAGCGACTTAACTTTATGTTCATGCCCATGTGATGATTACCCACTATAATCATTCCCAATACCGTATGGTGGGATTGGATTTCGCCTTTAATGGTGTGTGGTACATCTAACTGAGTTGACACGATGCGCTTTTGTGCAGACCAGTTTTGCTGGCCCGTACTGTAGATTCTTTTTTTTAAATCCTCGACAGTTTCTTGGTCACCAAACACGATCCCTTTGCCGCCAAATGAGTTTTCAAACTTGAAAACATAATCTTCTTTGGCATCCAGAAACGAGGTTAATTCGTTTTCTGCAAGAGATAATGTTTCAGGGATATATTGATCAATGGCCGCCAGCTCTTTTTCATCAAGGCATTGCCGAAAGCGTGCAGAGTGAAACATTGATAACCACTTTTTATTGCCGCGAATTTCTGATTCGAATGAGTTAACTACAGTTGCTTGGCTTTGCCAAAGCGACGTGAAGAAGTATAAATTTTCGCAGACGTCGTCAGCGACAAACATTCTGTAAACCAATGTGTTTAGGCCTTTACCAGGCCCTAATAAAGACTTGGGATAGCTAACTTCATCATGGATTGTGACAGAGAGGTTTGGGAACACTTTCTCTAGCTCAGATCTAAAATGTTCCAGTGAGAAATAACCGATGAATCGATGGCTTCTCATACTGAGCAACACAATGTTGTCGATGTTTTTCTGTTCGATCAGTGGTTTGAAAAATTCCGCCATTTCAAAACGTGGTATGGGTTTGGGGTGGTTACTTGGCAGGTCCAATTGATCGATGTATTGAGTATGGCAAAAGCCTTCTTCGCAACCGCCTATGGGAGACCCAAAATTGAACTCACAGAAGTGATACCCGTCTGCTGACGGAATAATGTCAAAGCGGGCTATCATGTTGTTGTTTTCGATAAGCTCTTCCCAGTCGACAAAGTCAACAAAATCAGGGGCAAGATCGAACATATCTAGTAACTGTTCGTGATTAAACTCATTACACAATGTGGACAAGATTTTGGTTTGCGCCTCAACGATCAGGTCAGCCGCTTGTGCAAGCCCGTTAAATACTTGCTCTTGCATGATAAGGGGAATAGGTACCATCTTGACTAAATGTGCGCCGTCTTTTCGCACGAAATTAGACATGTTTTTCAATACAGAGCGTTTAGTTATGTAGTCTTTATTGGCAAGGAAAGAGCCAATCCATTCTTCGTTATAGCTAGCTAAATTTTCCATTGATGTAATACCTTTCTGAATTCAATAGCTCGAGCGTAACCTGTCAGATCAAGCAGTGTCGAATGCTCGCAACTGAGCATACTCTATGGGTCGTGGACTAATTCGTAATTTACAAGCGCTTGGTGCTAATTAGCTGAATACATAGACAAACTCCTTTGCGCCGTAGAGTCGCTCAGACTTAATGTTCCTAGCTTTGCATTCTTCAACTAATTTGTTTGACTCGACGATGGGTCGAGACTCATCGGTATATTTGATACTGCTGATGAACTCAACGCAGGGTTCTTGCCCCATTGCGTAGACATACACTTCCTCAGGTTGGAAGATGTCTACGAGTTTTATTGCTTGTTCGTAGTCAGACCCGTTTAGTCGACGTGACTTATCTATCTCTTTTGGCAGCTTTTTACTAAGTAAAGGTCCGTATAACCACGAAAGCGGTGCACCATCACATTCCATACCCATAAATATGAAATCAGTACGCCCAACAATGTCGTTTACAAAGTCGTATGTTTTGGATTCGTGGACTGTTGAGTCGGCGGTAAACAGCATGTTTTTGCCACCGGCTTTAATTAGAAAACACAACTTGGCTTGAATGTTTAAATCTGCATGCTCACCAAAAAATGGAATACCAGTAACTTCACAGTCACCAGCCTTAACTGTCTCCAGTTCTCGTAGCTCTATAATATTATCGAAACCAACACTCTCCATTGCGAGCTTTATGCTTGGGTCTTGCAACGCACCACTAGCTGCCGCTGGCACAATGAAGTGTTTAATTTTGTGTCTCAGAGGAAGCAGTGTTTCGAGCAGAATGTGGTCTTGGTGATTGTGCGTAATAACCACATAATCAATATTGTCTGGCAAGTCCGCATATGAGTATTGTTCTTCTGACGCTTCGAATCGTTGATATGCAACCATTGGGTCGATCAGAATCGACGTCGACGCCGTTTCAATAAGCATACAGGCATGACCAAAATACCTTACTCGGACTTCGTTCTCTGGACATTGCGTATAAGAGCGCTCTTGCACTGGCGTAAAGAAGGTCTTGAATACTTCTTTTTGCTCATCTGTCATTGATAGCTTTTCGAAAATGTCTCTGGCTGGACGGGGCGTAAATTTCATTTCGCCCAACATATCGATCACTTCTGAATCAAATGCTAGTGGGAAGTGTAAGACTTCAGGCTCTGCATCTTTGATACGAGGAGTACTTAAAACGAAAGGCCTATGGTGACTGTCTGTCTTCCAGATACAAACACTCTGAGCGCTCTTGTCAAAGAATTTGCTTTTATAAAAAAGCGGTTCAATCAGTCGGAAAGACAGGTTGTTGTGAATATCAAATACAAGTTCAATAAGTCCTTTTAATGGCTCTGGAACTTTCGCATAAAGACCATCTGTGGACGCACCTTTCGGGTGGTTTTCAACAATTTTATTTAGCTCGTCAATGGCGTCAGAGAGCTCCAAAAGATCTTTGTTTTTCACCTCTGTATCTAGAATTAAGTCTTTAACTTCTTGGGTTCTAGAGTAGGCATAATCAACAAAAGGACCACCTTTCATCTTCGGGTTTTTGGTCGCTGCCGCATGTACAGCTTCTGCTTGTACATACGAGCGCATAATTGGTAGGTGACGTTTGGCAACATTGCGTGCTGCAGTCACAGGGGATATCAAATGCATCCATGCGTACCAGTTATCAAACAATGGCTCAATCACAACGTTAGGTTTTAAATATACCGGTTTATCCGTTAACACTTTCACTTCTCCAAAGCATTTTAGTTTTTGTTTTAGGCTGCTTGATCGACGACTTTTCCATCGGCTAATCGAATGACGCGACTAGCGAATCCAGCGTCGTAATCTGAGTGCGTTACCATGACGATAGTGGTGCCTTCATTGTTTAACTTTCTGAGGATATCGAGCGCATCATCACTACTACTCGAATCGAGATTACCGGTTGGTTCGTCAGCTAAGATAAGCTTTGGTTTGCTTACGACTGCTCGAGCTACCGCGACGCGTTGTTGTTGCCCACCAGAGAGCTGCAGAGGAAGGTGGTTTCTGCGGTGCATAATGCCCATTTTCTCTAGCAGTTCATCAACTAATTTGATTCGTTCAGACTTTTTAACACCTTGATAAACGAGAGGAAGCTCTACATTTTGGAAGACAGTAAGGTTATCGATTAGGTTAAAGCTTTGGAAAACAAATCCGATGTTTTCTTTGCGAACAGCTGCTCTTTCTCTGCTCGACTGCTGTTGGATGTCTTGGTTTAGAAATTTAAAAGTGCCAGATGTTGCAGAGTCCAACATACCTAAGATGTTTAACAAAGTAGACTTACCGCAGCCGGAAGGCCCCATTACCGCTACAAACTCACCTTCTTTAACTTCTAAATCAAGGTTGTCTAGTACAGTAGTTTCAACCTCTTCAGTAGTATGAATTTTCGTTAGTTCTTTGATAGCAATCATTTTCAATTTCCTTTTAATCTTGTTTGTAATCATGGGCCGCTTTAGAGACTCCGCCCCATCAACACATACAACATCTATGTGTTTTGCTTAATTCGATTAGTTGACTTATTCATCTCTCAAGGCGTTGATTGGCTTATCTCTTAGCGCAGAGATGATGTGCCAGCTCATGGTTAATCCTGTGATCAGGATGACGATGACTGCTGAAACAACGAAAGGTACGGCGCCTATTTCGATGTGATAGGCAAACTTCTTCAGGTAATCCTGCATAAATAAGAATGCCAGTGGTAAAGCGATGATGTTCGCAATCACGATTAGCTTGAATATGTTGTTTACTAGCAACAGGCTTAGCTCTTTTGAGGAAGCTCCGAGAACGGTTCGAATTGCCAGCTCTTTTGATTTTTGCTTGATGTCGTAAGAGGCAATACCAAAAACGCCTACTACTGAGATAATGATTGCAAGCGTAGTGAAGAAAAACAGCACACTGCTCTTTTGCTCTTCTTTTTGATACTGGTCGTAGAACCCATCTTCGACATATTGCGGCTCGAAAATTTGGTTCTGTATGTTTCTTTCGAAGATAGGGCGCAATCGCATTTGTAAAGCAGGTGAATTACTTTCACTCACTCGCAATAGCGCTAGTGTATTTGCCTCTTGATAGGTCATTACAAGTGGCTCAATTTCTTCATAGAAGCCACGGAAATGGAAATCTTTTACTACACCAATTACGCGGAATGCCTTCTTGTCCATGTTTTGGTTTAAGATTTTTTCCATCCGTTTCCCAATTGGATTGCTCCATCCCATAGACTTAACAAAGGCTTCGTTAACAACAACTCCTGACTCATCAGTTGAATACTGCTTATCGAAAAAGCGTCCGTCAGTCATCTGGAGTTCAGCGACATCATCAAATTTTTCGTCAACCATAAAGTTCTTGGTAACACGAATATCAGTGCCGCCTTCTTCGCGCTCAATTTCAAATGAGTTTGAAATGATGGCACCACCACCGCCAGGCATCGCAGTCGCAGAGGCCACTTCAATCACGTCATGGTCAGCCTTCATTTCTTGTTTCAAAGCTTCGAAGTTGGCTTTGGCTTCTCTACCCAAGTTCAGTTGAATAATGTTCTTGTGATTGAAGCCTAAGTCTGTGTTTCTCAAGTATTGGAATTGTTCAGATACAATCCATGTACAGGCGATCATAAACACCACGAGTAACAACTGAACGACTAATAAAAGGCTTCTAAGTGGGAATTTTGAACTGCGTTCAAGTTGTTGGCTCTTAAGTACTTTAATCGGTTCGAAGCTCGACAAGTAAAGAGCTGGATACCACGCACACACTAGTCCAACAATCACACCGACGGTTAATACTGCAGCTAAAAACTCCCAACTGAAAAAAGTGGAGTAAGAAATCGTGGTGGCGAATTCGGCATTAAAAATAGGGATCAATAAGTAAATTAGAACGCCACTCACGACCAGAATACCCAAAACTAGTACCAACGATTCAAGTAAACTATCAATCATAATTTGCTTCCGATCTGCACCAAGCACCTTACGGATGCCTATTTCTTTGGCGCGTTTCATGGAAATCGCAATACTTAAAATGGCGTAGTTTGTACTCGCAAGCACAATAATAAGTACAGCAACGAACAGCGATAAGTAGATATCAGAAATGTCGCCAATTTTAGTTGGATCTAACTCGTATCTCAGTTTTTCACCGAAGTGAATATCTGCAACTTCTTGCAATGAGAACACCACTTTGGCATTGAATCGAGCGTAAACTTCCTCTGAAAATTTATTGTGCACATCGGGAAGAGCCCTTTCTATTTGCTGCTTCGATACGCCATTCGCAAGGCGAATATAGGAGTGATCGTTTAGCGACGACCATACTACGTTTCTCTCCGTACCGATGGACGAAATCGATATGAAGGCTCTTGGAGACATATGCGAGTTTCTCTCGGGATCAGAGATGATGCCTGTAATCTTGTATGCCTTGTCGTTAATCGTAATGTTCTTATGCATTAGAGATTCGGGCTCGCCGTACTTCGCCGCTACTGACTCTGTGATGACGATGGAGTTTGGCCTTTCGAGGCTAGACTGTGCTTCACCATGAAGAAATTTGAAATCAAACATGTTGAAGATGGAAGGCTGTGAATAGTAAAACTTCGCTTCCTTGAACTTTTGATTATTAAAGGTGACAACTACAGGTAGGTCAGCAAGCACCCTTGCCACATCAACTACCTCACTGAACTCTCTCAGCATTAAATCTGCGAGTGGAGCGGGCGCTGTCGCGGTTTTAAATTGATTGCCGCTAATGTTAACGTCGGTGTTGACTCGATAGAGCGACGGCTGATCAATGACGTTGTTATCAAAGTTAAGTTCTTCAGCCACATGGAAAAGTAAAATAGCGCTTGTTACGAGTCCAATAATTAAACTCATTATTCGAATAGAATTGTAGAGTTTATGGCTTTGTATCGTGTTGAGTATTGAAGAAAGTTCAAACATTAGGTGGTACTTCCTCTTGGCTTTAATCTCGCAGAGATTGGTCCATTTCATATTTAAATTTACAAATGGGTATCAAGTTTTGTGTGATTGCGCGGTTTAGAAATGCGCTTGCTCAATCACTTGGCTATCTCACTTGATGAACAATTTTCTTATTTTTTTGACAGTTAGCCTGAAAAAATCGTATTTAATGCTTCTGAAAATACGATTTCATCTGCTCCGTTAAACTGCTCATAACTTGACGTTATAACCCAGTCACCCTGTTTTAAGCCCTTTACAACTTCTAGACTTTTCGGGTTTTGTTTTCCTGGTTGAATACTTACTTTTTCAGCTCGTTTGCCGTTGTCCTTTATTACATACAACCAGCGCCCTCCCGTGTGTTGGTAAAACCCGCCTTTGGGTATGACATTGGTAACACTTGTCTTGCTGAGATTTAAATCAATCTGTAACGACTGGCCGCGTTTAATGCCATCAGCTACGTCACCAACAAATTCCAAATCAATTTGGAAGACGTTATTTTTTACTTCGGGATAAATTTTGGTTACTCGCAGGTCATAGCTGCTGCCGTCAAAATCGAAGGCTCCTGTGAGGTCTGAAGACACTTTGGAGATGAAATATTGGTCAACGTCAGCCCTAACAACAAATTTTCCAAGTTTGTCGATTTGGCCAATTCGCGCCCCTCTTTGAAAACTTTGTCCTTTTTCGGCGCTCATGGAGGAGAGGAAACCGTCAATCGGTGCCCGAACGTTAAGGCTGTCACTAATTTGAGATAATACTTTTAGGCTTTGCTTTACTCGCATGATGGACTTGTCTACTTGATCGTTTTGCTGTTCGCGAAGTTGGTTTTCTCGCTCAATGCGTTCAAGTAGTAACTCGCGCTTGCCAATCAGGTAGTCCAGTTTGTCTTGGCTTGATTCAACATCTATTCTAGACACCTGTTTTTCATAACTTTTATTTAGGCTGATGAAGGTATTTAGCTCTCGTTTTTGCTCTTTGATCTCGTAATCCAAATCAAGGAGTTTGTCTTTGAGCAGTAATTTTTTCTCTGTGATAGCAATTTTTGTGTTGCGCAGGCGATCAAAGTTTTCTAGTACTCTGGCTTCGGAGTCAATAGTTTGTTTTTGTATCGTTGAGTTTGAGAAACTCAGGATTAACTCGCCTTTTTTAACCTTTTGACCACTTTCGATAAAGATGTCTTCTACAATACCACCTTCTTCCAAATCCAAGAAAACAGTATCTTCTGCTAGTACGACTCCACTTACTGGGGCAAATTCAGAGAACTGCTCTGAAGTGACTTGCGCAATGTCCAATCTACTCGGATCAACTTCGATACTACTGCCCCCCTTCGACTGACTTAGCATGCTGTAGGTGACAAGGGATAAAAGTGCCACTGACGAGACAAGCATAAATTGCCGTTTGCCTGTCCATTTTTTCTTAGTTATTTTTCGGTCCATGCTACTGAGCCTCCTTTATTACGATTTGTAAATTGCGCTCTGCAATCACGAAGGGTATGTGGATGATGAATTTTGCAAACATTCCGAAAACCATAACTGCTATGGCCAGTTCATAAGACACGGTAAATAAATATCCAAAAACCAAGAGACCTAGAGCTCGACCAGACGACATGATTACCATTTGAAATGCCATGCCTTTTCCTAGTTTATGCGGTGGAATGTTTTGGTGTAGAAAACTGGAAAAAAAAGCGCCATAAAAGCCAAAAGATATAAATATAATGAGGCACGCACTTGAAAAGAAAAGCAGTCTAGCTAATTGGTTTTCAATGAACAAAGCTTGAGCTTCCGGTAGCAAAAGGGCTAAGAACATAGATGAACCAACAAACATACCTATCATGCCAATAAACAGATTTTTGCTAGTACCTAGATTTCGAAGTTTTGGAATTAAAAAAACAGATAAAATGATACCAATCGCTGTGATTGATTCAACAATACCATATTCAATTTTAGCACCACTGAGGACTTTAATAATGATGAATGGCAACCCAATCACCAGAAAAGGAAACATAAAAAAGTGTGTTAGAAATCCATTTACACTTAATGAAATAACACGAGCATCTTGAGTATAAATCCGCCCCCCTTCATGTAACTCCGAAGAAAATAGTGCAAAAACTCCTCGTTGGGGATTTACCTCTTTTGGCTCGAATGTGTAGTCAAGTTGACGCTCCACAATGAACGAAACCATATAGCATAAAATCAGAATAAAAACAGTCGCTTCTATCCCATAAAACGAAAACAAAATAACACTAAGCGCAGGAGCAAAAACCGAAAAAGCGCGAGTAAGAGAGTTTTTTATACTATTGGTGTCCAGAATTTTCTCTCTTGGGACAACTTGCGGGATAATACTATTGACGGCAGCAACAGAAAAGACTTCAAGCGTAGATAATACGAATGAAACGCAATACAACAACCATATCATACCACTGTCAGGCACTATTTGAAGAGCAAGCAGAAATGCGACACTCATACATATCTTGATGCCATCTGAATAAATAATAATATTTTTTCGGTTATAACGATCGCATACTATACCTGCAATTATGCCGAAGATAATATACGGAACAGTACTAATTAGAAATGTTATTCCCAAATCCATTGCACTGCCAGTAATAGCCATTACTTGTAAAGCAACAGTGACCGTGAAAGAGACTGTAGAAAATAAAGATGTTATAGCACCCAACACTATAATCTTAATATTTTTATCTGACATTATGCCCGAGGCATATTTCATCAACAACATAAAAGCATCCTTTCTGCACTGCCTTAGGTTCCATCTACTGCCTTCAATAAAGGCTGGTAAAATAGAATAATCACAAAGAAACAAATAATTCAAGTGTTTTTAAAAACTTAAAATTAGCATTAATATAAACAGTGAATATTCCAAAATTTGGTATAATTAACAATTCAGAAAAGCTAGAAGCCTTATTAGTTTAGAATTTATTATTGACACCTACTTATATTCTTATTTATGGGAAGCTAAAAACCATTATAAAAAGTAAAATATATCGACCATAAGTAAATCTCATAGCGGCCTTTAAGATGAAATCTAATTCAATTCACCTAAATTACATGAATAGATTCCACACCGGTCCAATTGAAACAGGTGAAACCGTAATTCAACACCTCAATTTATCATTGAATCGATTTAAAATAGCGCATCTACAATTTCTTGAACCGTTCCCCGATTAAATTCCTCTCTACCTGTAACTCCCCCATAAACAGAAGCAGTTCATAAGTAGAATTTCTATCAATATAAGAAGGAAATTTTACGATGCGAAAAAGTAAGTTCACTGAAACACAGATCGTGGGCATGATCAAAGAAGCTGAATCTGGTGCGCCTGTACCAGAGATATGTCGTAAACACGGCGTTGGCCAAAGTACGTTTTATATGTGGCGTTCTAAATATGGTGGGATGGAAGCCTCTGATGTAAAACGTTTAAAAGAGCCTGAAGATGAAAACCGCAAGCTAAAAGATATAATTGCGACTCTCAGTTTAAAACACTCAATGCTCGAGGAAATCATCTCAAAAAAGCGTAAAAACAAGTAGACGCAGAGCTTGGGTCGAGCACTTACGAGCACGGTTTGAGGTTAGCGTAGCATTTGCTTGTAACGTAGCGGGTATAGGGCGAAGCGTTTATTACTATAAATGCAAGCGACCATTGGATGATGATGTGATTGATGCTTTGTTAGCGCTTGCTGAGCGGCACCCTAGGTGGGGCATGCCAAAGCTGTTTAAACGACTTAGGCATCACGGCAAAGTACGGAATAAAAAGCGTGTTGAGCGAGTGTATAACATGCTTACACTCAACCTTAAACGAAAAGGAAAACGCCGTGTACCAACACGCGCACCGAACAAACATAATGATTCGTGGTCGATGGATTTTATGAGCGAAACGCTCAACTACGGACATCGTTTTAGAACACTGAATATACTAGATGATTACAACCGCCAAGCATTAGCGATTCAGATCGATACAAGCCTCACTGCTGAACGAGTTATTCGGGTGTTGGAACGGGTCATTGCATGGCGCGGAAAACCAAAACAAATTC
Source organism: Pseudoalteromonas luteoviolacea (assembly GCF_001696455.1). Classification (GTDB taxonomy): domain Bacteria; phylum Pseudomonadota; class Gammaproteobacteria; order Enterobacterales; family Alteromonadaceae; genus Pseudoalteromonas; species Pseudoalteromonas luteoviolacea_C. The sequence goes on along the minus strand of NZ_MAUJ01000004.1, from coordinate 381,372 downwards.
GAGTGGATAATGGTCCTGAATTTACATAGAGTGCTCTGGAAAATTGGGCTGCTGAAAAGTGCATAAAACTTAAGTTTATTAAACCAGATAGCCCATATCAGAACAGTTTTGTTGAGCGATTTAATCGCAGCTATCGAGAATGAAGTATTGGCTTTATATCTGTTTGAGTCACTTCAGCAGGTTCGTGATATGGCAGATAAATGGTTAGATATTTATAATTATGAATGGCCTCTCGATGCAATAGGAGATCAAACTCCAATGAGTTATCTTGAAGCAGCATAATTCTACTAATGAACTGTACTAAAGTTGGGGTAGTTACATTTGCACCTCAAAATTGGTTGAAATCAACCCCAAGGAAGGTTTACTTAAAACAGCAAGTGGCTGTATTTATAGAGTTGCCGATGAAGGTAAAAAAGCAACAGTTGAACTCTGCGATTTTGAATTACTTAGCAGTGGTTTCAGTCCTAAGAGAATAGAAACATTAAAAACGACATCACCTCTATGTTAACGTTTCTATATCCATAGTTAGAAAAATGTAAAACCCTATTAAGGCCTAACAGCAACTATTAGTTATAAAACTACGAGTATGCTGGGCAAACAAGGGGAGTAATTCCTTGTTTAATGCCAGTTTTCTTTGTTTAATTCCAAAAATCTCTGTTTACATTCGTCAAAACTAACTAACACACCTGCCCACATGCCCAGCCGCTTGACCACGCATATTGGAAGTTGTACCCGCCAAGCCAGCCGGTGACTTCGGTCACTTCACCAATAAAGTAGAGGCCTTTGGCTTTTTTCGCTTCAAAGGTTTTGGAACTCAGTTCATCGCTGTTAACACCGCCTAATGTAACTTCGGCGGTACGATAGCCTTCGGTGCCATTAGGTTTGATTTGCCAGTGACTTAATGTGCTGGCAATGGTGTCAATCTCGCCATGAGAAAGCTGGTTAGCAGGCTTATCTGGTACCGTATTTTCTGCGATTAATACATCCACAAAACGCTTAGGGAGTAGCTGACCCAGTAAATTTTTGACTGATTTTTGCCCTTGGTTTTGGCGCCAATCATGTAATAGCTCTGCAATGTGCGTGTCTGGAAGTAAATTGATACTCACAGCTTGCCCAGCTTCCCAAAATGAGGAGATCTGTAAAATAGCCGGACCGGATAGGCCACGGTGTGTAAATAAGATGTTTTCTCTAAACTGTGTGCCATCATCGCTTGTCACTAAGCTGTCTACACTGATCCCAGAAAGCCCTTCAAAACGTGCTTTGTCATGATCATGCAGCGTAAACGGCACCAATGCAGCGGTGGTAGGTAATAACTGTAAGCCAAATTGCTCCGCAATTTTATACCCAATTGGAGAGGCGCCCAGCTTTGGCATGGTGAGCCCGCCAGATGCCACCACCAAAGATTCACAGGTAAATGTATGATCAGAGGTTGTGACTATATATGTACCTTGTTCATCGCGGGACACTTTAAGTACTTCGTTACGTAAGAAGACTTCGACCCCAGCCCACTCGCACTCAGTCATTAGAATATCCACAATGTCTTGTGCACTGTTATCACAAAATAATTGACCAAGTGTTTTATGGTGATAAGCAAGCCCGTGACGGTCAACCAGTTCAATAAAATCATGCTGTGTGTAACGACTTAAACTGGACTTCACAAAGTGTGGATTTGCGCATAGGTAGTTTTCTGGGCGGGCATTTTCGTTGGTAAAATTGCAACGTCCACCACCACTAATGAGAATTTTTCTTCCCACTTTTTTACCCATATCAACGATGGCTACCTTGCGTCCACGATAGCCAGCTTGTGCCGCACACATTAATCCGGCCGCACCAGCACCGATGATCACTACGTCATATTGCAACATTGTATACTCTGAAACGAAAAACTTATGTCGCAATTATAACTATTTTTAAGCTTAAGGGGGAGTTTATAGTTCAAAAGACAATCAAAAAGACATATTTTTATCACTTTTTAGAATATGAGATAAATCATTTACAATCGTTTACATTATGAAATAGTTTATTCTTTAACCGGGAATATTTTGATAAAGTGTAATAAAAACATAATGATAATGAAATAATAAAGACTTTTATCCATCCCCTTATAACCAAAACAATAGTGTAAATAACAAAACAATACTTTCACACAAATCACACCAAGTTTACTTTTGTTAACCTCTTGGCGAGTAAAGGTTGCCAAGATAACAATAAGTAAAACAAGGGTAAAAAACATGACAACAGGAAATTTCAAATTAGCTGCTCTTTCAATGGCAGTAACAGGACTACTTTCTGCAAACGCGGCAATGGCATTACCAGAGCTGGCAAATATGCAAGCAGAACAATTTGGTCCAAACGTACCAAGCCAAGCACAACTCGCTCAAAAACTAGAATCACAAAGCGGGTTTGGCACTCAGTTCATCATCAAGTACAAAAACAACAACAACGACATCATGTCTATTTCAAGTGCAGACATGTCACCAGCAATGATGAACACACGCGCTCGTAGTTTCGTTAAAGGCTTCAACAGCAAACGTGCATCAGCTAAAGCACAGTACGTTCGCCCAATGGCGCTTTCAAACCACCACGTAATGCGCGCAGACAAAAAACTAAGTGCATCTGAAACACAAAAGTTCATGCAAGACATGATCGCATCAGGCAATGTTGAGCACATTGAAGTTGACCAAATGTTACAACCATTTGCGACACCGAACGATCCTAGCTACAGCTCACAGTGGCACTACTTTGAAGCAGCGGGCGGTATCAATGCACCAGCAGCTTGGGATAAAGCGACAGGTAGCGGCGTAGTAGTTGCGGTACTAGATACAGGTTACCGTCCTCACGCTGACTTAAACCCAAATATCCTGCCTGGTTATGACATGATCTCTAACCTATCTGTAGCGAATGACGGTGGCGGTCGTGATAGCGATGCACGTGACCCGGGTGATGCAACAACTCGCGGTGAGTGTGGTACAGACAGCCTAGGTAGACCAGTTCCTAGCAGCGACAGAGATTCAAGCTGGCACGGTACACACGTTGCGGGTACAGTTGCCGCTGTAACAAACAACGGTGAAGGTGTTGCGGGTGTTGCTTACGACTCTAAAGTTGTACCAGTTCGTGTACTAGGTAAATGTGGTGGTTTAACATCTGATATCGCAGATGGCATCATCTGGGCATCTGGTGGCTCAGTATCAGGTGTACCTGCAAACGCGAACCCAGCTGATGTAATCAACATGAGTTTAGGTGGCGGTGGTGCATGTAGTTCTACAACGCAAAGCGCAATCAACCAAGCACGTGCAAACGGCACTGTGGTTGTTATCGCAGCAGGTAACGACAACGACAACGCAAACAACTACAACCCAGGTAACTGTGCGGGCGTAGTAAACGTTGCATCAGTTGGTCGTAACGGTGGTCGTGCATACTACTCTAACTACGGTTCTTCAATCGATGTTGCAGCACCAGGTGGCGCACAAAGCTTTGCTAACGACCCTGAAGGTATCCTTTCAACTTACAACGCGGGTTCTACTACACCGACTACTGATAGCTACTCGTACTCACAAGGTACGTCAATGGCTGCACCTCACGTAGCGGGTATTGCGGCACTTATTAAGCAAGCTAAGCCAACAGCTACACCTGATGAAATCGAAACAATCCTAAAAGATACAACTCGTAGTTTCCCTGCGACATGCACTAACTGTGGTACTGGTATTGTAGATGCAAGTGCAGCGGTAGATATGGCACTTGGTAACGGTAATACAAACCCAGGTGACAACGCACTTGTTGACGGTGAAGCGAAAACAGGCCTAAGCGGTGCAAAAGATGCTGAAGCATTCTTCACATTCGAAACGCCTGCAAATGCTAGCAAAATCACCTTCACTATGAGCGGTGGCACAGGTGACGCAGATCTATACGTAAGAGCGGGTTCTAAGCCTACAACATCAACTTACGACTGTCGTCCATACGAAAGTGGTAACAACGAAGTATGTACAATTAACAATCCATCAGGTACTTACCATGTAATGATGCGCGGTTACTCTGCATACAGCGGTGTAAGCCTTGTTGCTAATGCAGAAACTTCTGGTACTACACAACCTGGTGGCCTAACTGAAAACAACCTTTCAGCATCAACAGGCAACTGGAGCCGTCACCAACTAACTGTACCAGCTGGCATGTCTAGCCTTACAGTAAAAATCTCTGGTGGCTCAGGTGATGCAGACCTTTATGTAAATCCAGGTGCTGCACCTTCTACTTCAACTTACCAATGTCGTCCTTACGAAAGTGGTAACGTTGAAACATGTACTATCACAAACCCAGCTGCTGGCGTTTGGCACTTCGGTGTAAGAGCGTACCGCACTTTCTCAGGTGTAACACTAGACGCTCAATACAAGTAATCCCCTATAACTTGTAGTAAATGTGGGCCGAACATTGTTCGGCCCTTTTTTGTGCGTACGGTTTAGCGTGATATCAAGGTCGCTGGCTGTGACTGTTACACCCCGTAAATAGATCCGCATTAATTAATGGGACTCATACCTTTTACAGGTTACATTGCTCATATCATTGCAAGCAGTATCACGTTTAGGGCCGTTTGATCATTACCCGATTATGGCGCTGTATTCTCAATACATAAAAAAAGGCCAAACAAACGTTTGGCCTTTCGCTTACTCTCACGTTAATACTTACAAGCCTAGACTGTCTCTGATCTGAGCCATTTGCTGCTCTAAGCTTTGCTGAATTTGTTGGATTTGCTGGTTGGAACTGCTGACCTGCTGCTTCATTGATGCCATCGAACTACTGAAACTGTCTACCAATTTGGTTTGCTGATTTGACAGCGCCATCGCATCAGCTGCAACTTGGCTTGCACCTTGAGCGCGCTCGGCAACGCCTTCAGAGTTACGTTTCAATTCCTGTGCATGTTCTGTTTGTTGCTGTGCCTCGGATGCCAGCGCACTGATCTGATTAGATACCTTGCTTGAGTTGTCACTTAAAATATTCAGCTGCTCGTTAATATCCGTCAACGACTCTTGCGTTTGACGAGCTAGCTTTCTGACTTCATCGGCAACGACCGCAAAACCCCTACCATGCTCTCCTGCCCGAGCAGATTCAATCGCGGCATTTAATGCTAATAGGTTGGTTTGCTCTGCAATGGTATGGATCATTTCAATCACCTTGCCCACATCTTCGACACCTACAAGCAGTTCATTTAAGCTACTCAACCCCTGCTCGACACGCTGCTGTGTACTGGAGCTGGCCTTTAACATCGACTCTGCAAACCCAACGCTTTGTGTCATCGCATTAAAGGTGTCACTGGCGTTGTCCGCTACTTGCTGATTGATATTGCTCGCTTCGCCACCAATGACTTTGATTTCTTCGAGTTGCGTTTGATTGTGTTCAACCTGTTCATAGGTGTTTTCAGACTGATGTCCAATACTGGCCAAGTTTCGATTCATCCCCTGCATAAAGTCGTTAATGACTTGCAGCATTTGCTCACGTTCTTGCGCTTCTGTACGCTGCCTTTCAATGAGCTGGTTAAAGTACTGGGCAATTTCACCCACTTCGGTATTGGCACGTTTACATTTTATCTGCTTCAGCTCATTGCTTTCGATTAAAAACGCAAATCCGTCCCGCAAGTTACGCAGTGGTGTAAGCACTTGACTAAACTGCACCCAATACATACCACCAGCTAGGAGTACGAGTAACCCAATCGCGGCACCAAATATCGTAAACACCTGAGATTTAACGGCAACTTGCTCACTCTTTAACTGCTCTCCCGCTTCTAGCATCAGAGCGGAAAGCTGTTTGATGTCATCTCTAAGTGCGGTAATACCCTGCTGCCTTTGCTGTGCTTGCACAATTGTGTTTTGTAAATCACGGCTAAATCGATTTGGCCAACTTGTCAGTTCAGCCTTTATTTCCTGCGCTAAGTCTTCAGGCTCTTCCCCTAAGAACAGCTCGTCTTCATCAATTTCGGTCATCACACCCAAGTCATCTAAGCGCTCTATTTGGCGCGCAAGTTCCTGAAGTCGATTAAGCGATTGATTCAAGCTTTGCTGGGTTGGTTTATCATAGTGAAGCACCAGCTGGTAGGTATAGATACTTAAATTCGTTGTCTCAAAATAATAGTCTGACGCTAAAGAGTAATAGCGTTGACTGAGTTCATGACCATTCGCATCTGCGACATAATTCATTAAAGAGGATGCTGAGCCCGCCATTTGTCTCAAGGCGTTATCAAGCAACGCTAACTCGTTACCAGACAGCTTACCCAAGGCTCGATATTTACCTTGAATATCTGCATCTAGCGCATCTAATTGCTGCACCATACTCGACATAACATCAGATGAAATTTCAGAAAGATGCACACGCTTGATGGTGCTAATCTGTTCACTGGCTTGGTTTAAATACTGGCTATCTCCTGCACTTAAATAGTCTTCAATCGTGCCTGCGAGGTCAATCAACACCGTATTTTTTAACTGCGTATACGCACTGTCCTGTTGATCCAACTTGCTAAATACTTGGCTTGCCCAAAATAAAGTTACCGCAAGAATGATACTGGCTGTCGCTAATAAAATAGCAAGCAACCGGGTGAAAGACGAAACACGCATATGTACTACAGGCCTTATCAGTTGATTTCGGCGCTAGACTATTAATGTTTTATGACAGTTTGATGTAAATTGGTTAGTTCCTGTCCAGCCAAGTGAAAAAGCATACTTTTTACGTATGCTTTTTGTGTACAACTTTGACAGTTTTTTGAAACTTGTATGTGATTGCAATTAAGAATTGAGTTTTTGGCGTCCTCATGCCATTACTTCATGGCCGCATTAACGTACACATCAAAGCGGTTTTTCTTTGTGGTGATCTGCATACTGGGTGTCTGCTCATTTAAAAATGGCGCGTAATCAGGCCTTTTAACCACCACGCGTTTTGTCGCAAGCGCTGTTGCAAAGGGCAATAGTGCGTCGGCATCATTATCTGCCCCCACTAAAGATTGGAACACCCGCATTTCTTTTTTAACTTGTGCCGACTTTTCACGATGTGGAAACATCGGGTCTAAATACACCACATCTGGTTTTGATGATGCATCGCTGGCAGCTTGTTCAAGCAACTCATGACTTGAGCCAAATGCAATGGCCATATTTTCTGACATCCAGTCACCAATTTCAGGGTCTTGGTAAGCGCGTTGCAACCCGTCGTATAACAGAGCAGCCACAACTGGGTGCCTCTCATGCATAAGCACTTTACAACCCAACGATGCCAATACAAACGCATCGCGACCCAACCCTGCCGTGGCATCTAACACGACAGGTGTCACGCCCTTATTTAAACCAACTGCTTTGGCAATCGCTTGCCCTTTACCACCACCAAATTTACGCCGATGCGCGCTCGCTCCGGTTACAAAGTCAACTCGAATCGCACCTAACTTAGGCTCATCTTTTTTAAACAGCTGTAAGCCGTCTTCATCGTAAACAAGCCGAAAATCTTTATCGAGCTCAGTCAACGCATCCAGTTTAAAACGCTGAGTTAAGTCATCTAGGTAAGTGCGGTTTTCAGTAAATGGCGTATGAATGTACAACTGCAGACTCCTGTTGTTTAAGCCTGCAGAGTATAACGTTTAATGAGGTAAAAAAGAATGCACCAGCCCGGTGATGCTAAAACAGTTCAATATCTGTTTGAGCTGGGACTTCTTCTTCGCCCCAAGGTTTCGCCATTTGATTGAGGCTTTGAATAAGCTCCTGACGTACTTGCGTTATTTCCCCCAGTTTATAGCGAATAATTGAAAACTCGTCATTCACAAAGGCAAAGTGCTCACAAAGGCTTTCCATCGATGCTTTGTATTCCTCTCCTAACGCGGCTTTTACATCATCTTCTTTAATGAACGCTTCTAACTCAGAAACTTTAGTGCCATACACTTCCCCAATGCAGCTCAGTTGCTCACTCAGTTGAGCAAAAGCCAAGCCGATTTCTTCCACCTTGTTGAGCGCAACCTCGCTTACTTCCATGTCTTTAATTTTGGCATTGGTTGCCTCCAATATATGGGGGAGTAAATCCTTGAACCGACCATAAAGTGCAGGATCGTCAGTGGGCATATTTTTAATAAGCAAAGATACTTTTGGATAATTGATAATGGTTCGCCGGCCAAAATCCACAAAGCGACTCCCCTCTTTATTGGTTTCCAATAGTTCTTGCTCTATGGGCTGGATAGCCCCTTCTTGAGAGAAAAACACAGCTTGATTGTGATACCAAAAAGCCAGTGCCACTTCTAAATTGAGTGGCGTAAAAAACTCTAGGAAGTACTCCGATAACGTGCTTAAGTCATGCGCATGATATGACTGACCCACATAGCGCATAATACGCCCCATATCGCCAGAATCTGTCATGGCAATTTCAGCGGTAATTTGCGCCCGTTGCATATCTTGTTTGAGTGTCACCGACTGACGTCGATAGTCATCTAACACTTTTATTCGTGCTAGTAACTCAGACCCTTCAAACGGCTTTACAATGTAATCTGCTGCGCCTGCATTGTAGCCCCGCATTCGCTCACTGATGTCCCCTTTCGAAGACAAAAACATCACGGGTATATCAACGGTGTGCTCGCCGCTTTTTAGCCGCTCACAAACTTCAAAACCAGACATTCCGGGCATTTCAACGTCAAGTAAGATAATATCTGGCTGATATTTTATCGCTAACCTTAAGCCCTGCTCACCATTTTTCGCATGGATCAATTTACAGTTTTGAGATAGTGACTGCTCGATAACATGGTGGATCAGCTTGTCATCGTCAATGGCAAGCACTAAGTTGGTCATATGGCTTTCCCTACAAGATCAGGTCTTTACCAAAGCATAGACGGAAACGCTTATTTTGCGAGTGCAAAAACAACAAAGCGCCCATTCGGACGCTTTGATATATCAATTAATGATTTAGCTAATTTATTAGGCTGCTTTATCTATACCGCTGTGGCGAAGCAAGGCATCAACCTGAGGTGCGCGCCCTCTAAAGCGCTGGAACAAAGTCATCGGCTCTTCAGACCCGCCCATCTCCAGTATATTTTCTAGGAAGGAACGACCCGTTTGGGCATTGAAAATACCCTCTTCTTCAAAGCGTGAAAAGGCATCTGCTGAGAGCACTTCCGCCCATTTGTAAGAGTAGTATCCTGCACTGTACCCGCCTGCAAAAATATGGCTAAACCCATGCTGAAAGCGATTGAATTCAGGCGCTTTGACCACTGCTGTTTGCGCACGAACTCGATCTAAAGTCGCTTGTATCTGACAAGGCTGTGCAGCGTCGTAATCCGCATGAATATGGAAGTCAAATAGTGATAGTTCAATTTGCCTAAGCATCATCATCGCTGACTGGTAGTTTTTCGCAGCCAGTAACTTGTCTAATAGCTCTTTCGGCAGTGGTTCGCCAGTCTCATAATGGCCTGAAATAAAGTTCAACGCCTCCACTTCATAACACCAGTTTTCTAGGAACTGACTCGGTAATTCAACAGCATCCCAAGCAACTCCATTAATACCTGAAACAGCAGGTGCATCAACTTGCGTCAACATGTGGTGAATGCCATGACCAAACTCATGGAATAACGTCGTTACTTCATGGTGGGTAAATAATGCAGGCTTGTCCCCTACGGCTTTATTAAAGTTACACACTAAATATGCAACTGGTGTTTGCAGCGTGCCGCTTTCAGATACTCTTCGGACTCTACAGTCATCCATCCATGCGCCACCGCGTTTATGTTCACGTGCATAAAGGTCTAAATAGAAGTTGCCACGTAATGTTCCCTGTTCATCGTGGATCGCAAAAAAGCGCACATCTTCATGGTACGTATCAAACTCTTTTAATTCCGTCACGGAAATACCAAATAAACGGTTGACCGTTTCAAACAACCCACTTAGCACTTTGTCTGCTGGAAAATAAGGGCGCAATTGCTCATCAGAAATCGCATATTTAGCTTGCTTTAATTTCTCGCCATAATAGCCATAATCCCACGCTTCCAGCTGAGTCACTTGATGTTGCTCTTTCGCAAATGCTTTTAGCTCAGCAACCTCTTTTTGAGCTTGTGGCTTAGATGCTTTTGCCAAATCATTTAAAAATTCGAAGACCTGTGCAGGAGATTCTGCCATTTTCGTTGCCAAAGAATGCTCTGCATAATTATCAAACCCAAGTAATTGCGCAATTTCATGACGCAAAGCTAACTTTTCTGTCATCAACGCTGAGTTATCGAATTGGTTTGCATTAGGGCCTTGATCTGAGGCACGCGTAACATAAGCTCGATACATTTGCTCACGCATAGAGCGATTATCCGCATACGTCATAACAGGTAAATAAGAAGGAATATCCAACGTAAACACCCACCCCTCAAGCTCTTTACTCTGTGCAGTATGGGCTGCCAGCGCTAAGGCTGACTCCGGTAACCCACCCAGATCGGCTTCATCTGTTACATGCAGGTGCCAAGCTTGTGTGGCATCCATCACATTGTTGCCAAACTTTGAACCTAGCTCTGAAAGTCGTGCACTGATTTCACCATACCGTTTTTGACCGGCTTCATCTAATGCAATACCGGATAATTTAAAGTCTCTTAAAGCATTCGTAATGGTTTTTTGCTGTGCCGATGACAACTTATCGAATTCACTGCTTTGTTGAATAGACAAGTAGCCCTGATACAGGCCCTGGTGTTGACCAGTGTAGGTTGAATATTCAGAGATCAGCGGTAAACACTCTTCATAGGCTTGCCTTAATTCTTCACTGTTTACCACATAGTTCATATGAGACACAGGTGACCACATTTTAGAAAGCTTATCGTCCGCTTCTTCAAAAGGCAGAACAAAGTTATCCCAAGTAAACTGCTCCTGATCCACAATACGATCAATGGTGTCGCGGCAGTGCTCAATGGCTGCTTTTAGGGCTGGTACAATATGCTCTGGCTTGATTTTTGAAAACGGTGGTAATCCTTCTGAACCGATTAATGGGTTACTCATAATGTCTCTCTTCAATTTTTTATTTCCCAATTTAACTTGAAATAAGGGCTAATAGCGCAAATACAAGTAAAACTTACTAACCTAGTTGAAAGTAATGATGTATTTTATCTGTCACCTTAAGACTAGTTCAGCGAATTCTAAAGAGGAAAAATTATGGCTCAACATTTTGACTACATTGCCATCGGTGGTGGCAGTGGCGGCATCGCATCAGCTAATCGTGCGGCAATGCGTGGCGCTAAAGTCGCACTTGTCGAAGCAAAGCATATGGGTGGCACGTGTGTAAACGTAGGGTGCGTGCCTAAAAAAGTTATGTGGCACGGTGCTCAGGTTGCTGAAGCCATCAAGCTTTATGCACCAGACTACGGCTTTGATGTTGAGCTAAAGAACTTTAACTGGGCCAAATTAGTGGAAAGTCGAGAGGCTTACATTGGTCGTATTCATCAAGGTTACAATAAATACCTTGCCAGTAATGGCGTGACAGTCATAAACGGATTTGCCAAATTCATCGACAACAAAACCATTGAAGTCAATGGCGAGCAATATACAGCGGATCATATCTGTATTGCTGTTGGCGGCCGTCCAAGTGTGCCAAATATCCCTGGCGCTGAGCATGGCATTGATTCAAATGGCTTCTTTGAATTGAACGAGCAGCCCCGCCGTGTTGCGGTTATTGGCGCAGGTTACATCGCGGTTGAACTCGCCGGTGTACTACATAGCTTGGGCACTGAAACCCACTTATTTGTGCGTAAACATGCGCCACTCCGTAACTTTGACCCTATGGTCGTTGAAACACTGACTGAAGTGATGGAGAAAGAGGGGCCAACGCTACATACCCATGCAACACCAAAAGAGCTTGTGAAAGAAGCTGATGGTTCAGTAACACTACACCTTGAAAACGGCGAGTCACACACGGTTGACCAAGTAATTTGGGCAATTGGCCGCGAGCCAGTAACAGACAAAATCAATTTAGCCGCAACCGATGTCAAAATCACGGATAAAGGCTATGTAAAAGTAGACGAGTGGCAAAATACATCTGTGTCTGGTATTTATGCGCTGGGCGATATCATGGAAGGCGGTATTGAATTAACGCCAGTGGCTGTAAAAGCAGGTCGTATGCTTGCTGAGCGCCTATTTAACCCAGAATTACCAAATGCAAAAATGGACTACAACCTTGTACCAACCGTTGTGTTCAGCCACCCACCAATTGGCACGATTGGGCTTACTGAACCAGAAGCGATTGCAGAGTATGGCGAAGACAACGTTAAAGTGTACAACTCTACTTTCGCAGCTATGTACACGGCAGTGACGCAACACCGTCAACCTTGCAGAATGAAGCTGGTTTGCGCAGGCCCAGAAGAAAAAATTGTAGGCTTACACGGTATTGGTTTCGCGGTTGATGAAATGATCCAAGGCTTTGGTGTTGCCATGAAAATGGGCGCAACCAAAGCCGACTTTGACTCAGTAGTCGCCATTCACCCAACAGGCTCTGAAGAGTTTGTGACTATGAGGTAATCGTTTACCCAATTATTAGGGGCTATGTAAAAAGCATAGCCCTGTACATAGTAGAATTTCATCAGACTCTTTTAGTTTCCCCAGCCTAAATTAGACAAATCCGATTCTGGCCACAATACTCATACAAACATTGATGTAATGTAAGTACTTATGAAAGCATTGTGGATTGCCAGTTTGGTGTATATATGGATTTGTGCGCAGACAGTTCATGCCCAAACTTATAGGCATAAATTATTGGTATCAGCACACCCTCTCGAGCCATTTGTTATTACCCACCAAGGAGAAGTGCAAAGTGGGTTTGTCGTTGATATCTTTCATGAGCTGGAGCAAATGCTTGGCCGCCAACATTCTGTCCAAATAGGCTCTTTTGCGCGTAGTATTAAGATTTTAGAGAAAGGCTCCAAAGTTGTCAGTGCCCGATACCGCCAAACCATTGTGTACCATCGCGCCCATTTGGTTGTCGCACAAACGCCTGCAAGGCTCGAACGCTTTAAGTGGGTGGGCCCTTTGCTATTCGACGGTCCTGTCCTCTATCAAAAGTCAAAAGACACACGAGAGTTTAATAGTTTAGAAGATGTGAAGCAGAGTGAGGTGACTTGTATCACGCAACACAAAGTGCGGGACTCTGAATTATATGCGCAACACAACATCCCTTATCATGAAACACAGAGCCAAGTGCGGGCGATTCAGCTAATGCTCCAGCCGAGAAGCCGCTTTGATTGTACAATGTTATCACTGATGAATACCCGTGAAGTCCTCAGCTTGGCCGGACACCCTTTATCACATCTCAAGGCGATGAATATTCAATTGCCAGCCCAAGGCGTATACATGGCTTTTTCATTAGAGACCCCAGACGAGATTATCGCTAAGTGGCAAAGTGCACTTGAGCAACTCAATAAAACAGGCAAACGGCTTGAAATTATCCAGCGCTATGTGCCCTTTTATACCGCTGAACTCGAAGAGAAACTGCGCCAGTCTGTTCAGCCAGAGCTTCAAGAAGAGCAAGAATAATTAATCATCCCTAATTTAGTTACAACTAAAACATTTTTCTTCTCTCACATTTTCATTGCGCTGCCAAAAAACGCATCTCGGTTGATTATTCTGACACCAAAAATGATGCCTGCCTTTATCTATGCAAGGTTAAAAGTTACAATACTAATCATTAGAGCTCTAAATTTATTAGCGCTTTATGTTTTGAAATGGGAGCCATAGTTGATGGTATAAGGTCGCACATTACTGCCAGTACTTCTCACTACAATGCCCACCACCACAAAACAAATTTATTTGTGATCTAATAATTAGAGTTTCACTATGAAAAAAGACAACTCGTCTCTAAATTTACCCGTTTTTTATACTTCCTCAGCCGTCGTATTGGCACTCGTTATTTTTGCCGTACTCAGTCCAGCGACTGCTTCCTCCCTATTTTCATTCACTCAGTCAGCCATCACTCAAAACGCGAGCTGGTTTTACGTGTTAACGGTGGCCATTATTTTAGGCCTAGTCGTGTATCTGAGTATGTCCCGATTTGGCGAAATAAAGCTTGGACCAGATCACTCAGACCCCGACTATAGCTTTTCCACTTGGTTGGCGATGCTCTTTGCCGCCGGCATGGGTATTGGACTGATGTTTTTTGGGGTTGCAGAGCCTGTGATGCATTTCGTCTCTCCGCCATCACAAGAGAGTGGCTCTCTGGAAGCAATTAAAGAAGCAATGAAGATCACATTCTTTCATTGGGGTTTTCACGCTTGGGCAATTTACGCTATCGTTGCGATGATCCTCGCTTACTTTAGTTACCGTCATAATTTACCCTTAACCCTGCGCTCCGCACTCTACCCGATAATTGGCGATAGAATAAATGGCTGGGCAGGCCATGCTGTAGATATATTCGCAGTCGTGGGAACCGTATTTGGTGTCGCCACCTCCCTTGGCTTGGGCGCCGCGCAAGTCAACTCTGGACTGGCCTATCTGTTTTCTTTTGAGGTTTCAACGCTCAACCAAGTCTTAATCATGCTTGGTATCACCGCATTGGCCTCTATTTCAGTGGCTACTGGACTAGATAAAGGCATTAAAATCCTCTCTCAAACCAATATGGTTTTGGCCGTCGTGCTATTGGCGTTGATATTTTTTATCGGCCCTAGCGTGTTTTTACTTCAAGCCTATGTACAAAATGTCGGTGAATACCTTTCTGATATTGTTTCAACTACGTTCAATTTATTTGCCTATGAAAAGAAAGATTGGATAGGTGGTTGGACTATTTTTTATTGGGGCTGGTGGCTAGCTTGGGCACCTTTTGTCGGGTTGTTTATCGCCCGAATTTCTAAAGGACGCACGATTCGTGAATTTGTAATTGGTGTGACATGTATTCCAACGGCCTTTACCTTACTGTGGATGACTATTTTTGGCAATTCAGCTCTGGCGATGATTTTTGAGCAGGGGTTAACCAACATATCACAAATGGTCAGTAATAATTCGGCCGTCGCTTTATTTGTATTTTTAGAAAACTATCCGTTGTCGCAAATGCTGATTGGTCTATCAATCATCATGATTGTGGTGTTCTTTGTCACCTCTTGTGACTCGGGCGCAATGGTCATAGATATGCTGTGTTCTAATGGCAATAATGACACACCTCTGTGGCAAAGGTTATTTTGGTCTATTGGCGTTGGGATAGTTGCAGCCGCTTTAAGCCTTGCTGGCGGATTAGATGCGCTACAAACGTTGACCATAGTGAGCGCTCTGCCCTTTTCTATTGTGCTACTGGTTGCCTGCTACGGCCTAATTAGCGCCCTCAGGGTAGACGATGCCAAACGCAGCGCACAAACCATGCCTATGACGTTTGAAAACCAAGTAAATGACGAGCAAACTTGGCAAGAGAGTTTGGCGCTACTTATCGCGACACCAGCGAAAGGTAAAGTCGACAAGTTTATCTTGAAAGAAGTCAAACCCGCTCTAAAGAAAATCAAAGACGAGTTTGAAAATAATCAGGTAGACGCTGAGGTGAAAGTACATAATTCGGCTGTTATTCTTACTGTTCACCATGGCGATGAACACGACTTTGTATACGGTGTGTATAAAAATAAGCGCCTGCAGCCAGATTTTACCCAAAGCGATGTCACCGATAGTGACTCTTATTACTGTGCAGAAGTGCATCTCAGCGAAGGTGGGCAAAATTACGATATAATGGGCTGGTCGGAAACCGCAATTATTAATGATGTACTTTCACAGTACCAAAAGCATCTACACTTTTTGAATGTGCTACGCGAGTAGCACATTTATTTACCGGACTCGTTCTGACTCATCGGGGCAATTTCTAACACGGGTGCGGCGTCTAACTCATTGGCGTCCATCATAGTTGCAATACGTTGCATCGAAGACAGTAATAGTGACTGCTCCCACTCCTCTAATTCACAAAAGTTCTGAATGAAGTGTTCTTGCAAAGGCTGGGGCGCATCAATCAACAGCCCCTTTCCCTGCGGGGATAAAAACAAGCTAACACGCCTTTTATCTTGCGAGCTCCTTACACGCTCAACAAGCCCCCTGCTTTCTAATCGGTCCAAAATATTGGTCACCGTCGCAGCACTTAAATTCACATTTTTCGCAATTTGACTGGCTGTTACCCCTTTTACTCGCGCAATTTCTTGCATGATTAAGAGTTGTGGCCCAGTCAAACCCGACGATTTATTCAAATGCTTAGAATGTAGATCAATCGCCCGAATGACTTTTCTTATCGATACTAAGAGTTCTTCGTATTTTTCCATTTTTTATGACCAATAAATACAGCAACAACCGCAGTATAATCACAATCGTTAACTTGAGCTATCAATCAATCCATTCAAAGCGCTAACCTTGCGAAAAGGCCTCTGCGAGCTTGTCTAAAAAGGCAAAAAGCATCTCGTTCATTTGTGCATAATCATGACCTGCAAGTTCTTCTGGCTTTTGCACAAAACGCTGGTGGTGTGCTTCGCTAAAGTCTTCATGTTGACTCAGAAGCTTAACGAGATCGGTGGTCAATTCCATATGACATTGAAAACCAAAGACCCACTTTTGGTATTGTACAATTTGTCTTGGACAGCCTTCACTGTAAGCTAATACTTTAGCCTCAGGTGCCAGGCCAGGCATGTCGCTGTGCCAGTGTCCAACTTCAAGCTGCTCTCCAAAGTGGCTTACTAAAGCGTGCGATTTAGCGGCTTCTGTCAGATGGATGGGGAACTTGCCAATTTCTCTTTCAGGACTCGGTTGATGGCGCGCGCCCAACGCCTCACCAATTAGCTGAGCGCCCAAACACACGCCAATGACTAACTTATTTGCGTCTATGAACTGCCTGATTAAACGCTGCTCTGCAATAGAATCGAAATGAGGGCACTGAGCAGGTGTGGTCGCTGGGCTTTGCGGCCCGCCCATTACCACCAGCATATCAATCCCTTCTGAACTACTTGGTAAGCTATCACCTTGATACATATGGGAGTAACTCACCTGATACTGCGCTTGCAATGCCCACTGTTCAAAGGCCCCCGGCGCCTCAAAATACTCATGAATAACAAAATGAAGGTGCATACCTGCCTTAAACCTTTTCAAATTAAATATGTGTTTATCGTATAACAATTCGCAATGGCTTAATTTAAACTATAAGACATAAAACATATGAAATCCGCCAACTCATGGATGCAAACACCCTCATTAATCTCAACGTACACAAACAGCTTGTCGCCAAATCTATCAACATGCCAGCTGGCTACCTTGATGACTATCATCAACACCCTTGGCATCAAGTCATTTTTCCTGTCTCTGGTTTACTCCAATCTGATATCGGAGACCTTAGTATGGTGGTGCCACACAATGCGCTATTATTCATTCCGGCAGGGACATCACATAAGTCGGTGGCAGTAACACAAACGGAGTTTGTTGCGCTCTATCTGAATCCAACCGCCAAAGCTCCCTTTTGCCGAACGCTAAAATCTTGCCTCGTCACGCCCTTTTTTAAGGAGCTGGTGTTACTGTTACTCAAGACAGCAGATGAACTCGACAATCGCGCCATTTCAAATTTACTGCGGGTTTTAAATGATCAAATCAAGTCCGCTGCCAATTATGAAATCCCCCTTTTAAAACCCACAGATAGACGAATTTTGGCGATTTTCGAGCAGCTTATTGAGCAACCAGCGACACAACTCACATTGGTTAAATGGGCGCAGCAAGTCGGTGCTTCCGAGCGCACATTGAGCCGTTTGTTCGCCAAAGAATTCAATCAGTCATTCAGTGCTTGGCGTCAGCATTTGAGGCTCGTACTGTCGTTAGAGCTGCTCACAACACCCCGCTCAATACAAGACATTGCGCTTAGTCTTGGCTTTGCGTCAGATGCCGCTTACATCCAAGCATTTAAAGCACTTTTCCTTAGTACACCACACAAATATCGTAATAGTGTACTGCAAGCAAAAACGACGTAACGCTCTGGTTGTACTAATATCCAACGGTAAATTTTCCGCCCAAAAACTGTGGGGATTGCGCTTCATCTAACAATGCAACCGCAAAGTCTTGCCAAGAAATATGCGATTTCCCTTGCTTGTCAATTAACAGCTCTCCATCACTGATTCTAAATTGTCCAGTGCGTGCTCCTGGGCCAATTAATGCGGATGGGCTCATATAGGTCCAATTTTGGTTTCTATGTGAGACGCAGTGTTGAAACTGCTCATAGCAAGCCTGTGCAATATTTTTCCACGCAGGGGGAACAAATGCTTCGTCATCAAGGACCAATTGACCATTCGTGTCAGGAACCGTTAGGCAAGCAGCTCCGCCAACAAGGAGCAATCGAGTACGCGTTTCGTCAAGCCCTTCTAATAACGCATCAGCAATGCCGACTAATTGCTTTTCTTGGCCTTCTGAAGGCCTTGTTGCACTAATCACGAGATCTTGGCCTTGGCTCAGCCGAATAACATCAGAGATATTACTCACGTCTGCCACCTCAACATCTACCGTGGCAGGCAACAACGCCGCTTTCGCAGCACTGCGGGTTACAGCAGTGACATGATGGCCTCGTTTGAGCGCTTCTGCGACCACAACTTGACCTATGTTACCTGTTGCACCAAATACTGTAATACGCATATGTTTCTCCTGTATGTGTGTTGCGCTTTACTAGGTGCTTACTTTAAATACATTGGCCCCAAGTTAAATTAACCGAGGTTTAGTCACTGAGTTTTTTCTTTTTGTGCGTAATAAACCTAGGTTCATTACAGTCCTTGGTTTACGCCTTAAACTTGCTCTCACTATTTCGTCAATAAAGAGCCCCCATGAATCACACTCAAATAACACAGCAATATTTAGCCGATCTAGGGTTAACGAATTGCCCGCTCGATCTCGAGTTTTTAAACCAGCTGCAACGAAAGCACATTGCCAAATACAGTTTTAACAGCATCTCTGTCTTACTCAATCAACCCATGCCTTTGGATTTGCCGCACCTGTATAATAAACTCGTTGCTAAGCAAAATGGCGGATACTGCTTTGAGCACAACAAGTTGGTATACATCGTATTACAGCACCTTGGATTTAAGGTAAAACGCCTGTTGGCCAAAGTGGTTTATAACCGCGATATTGATGTACCAAGAACCCATAGAGCGACTTTAATCACCTTTGAAGGTGCAGATTATCTTTTGGACGCTGGCTTTGGCCCTCAAGGCGCTTTTTATCCGTTAAAGCTTGAGTTAGATACCCCACAACAGCAAGAGAATGAGACCTTTCAAATAAGCCAAAAAAACCAGCAAGAGTATCACTTTCAAGTGCTAAAAAATGGCGAGTTCTTTACCTTATATACCTTTGATTTGAATAATTACACAGAATCTGATTGCGACCTCAGTCACTTTTACTCCCACAAGCACCCAGAAGCCGCTTTTGTGAAAAACTTGGTAGTGAGTAGAAAAACACTCGATACGACATACTCCCTCAGAAATGGTCAATACCACCATATCACTCATAAACATACAGAAATCACCCCTATTACCTGTGAAAAACAGCTCCACCAGCTACTCAATCAGCAGTTTAATCTCAACTTAGACATTGCAGTTTCTACTTACTTATTTAGCAAGTTTGCAAAACCCGAGAATTAAAATCAGGAGACGTATTATGCAGCCCACACTCACACACTCTGTATTACTATTTATATGGGTAAGTCTCCTCGCGTCCTCATTTATTGTGTCAGAACACGTGCTGCCTTATGCATCTCCTGTGGCTGCAACCTGGCTACGCTTTTTGCTAACAAGTGTATGTTTACTCCCTTTAATTCGGTTTGGTACAGTCTTTAACGTTGGTTCCAAACAACTCGTAAAATACGCGGTAATTAGTTTGTTTCTTGTACTTTTTTTTGTGGGATTATTTGAATCTCTAAAAACCACCACCGCACAAAGAACGGCGGTTATTTACACACTTTTGCCCCTGATAAGTGTGTTCATAAGTTACCTTTTACTGCGGGTGACACCAAAGGCCAAGCAGTTATTCGGGTTTTTGTTAGGTATCCTTGGCGCTATTTGGACATTATTGGTCGCGCAAACCGATTTACAACTCACAACAACCTGGCTCAGCGGCGACAGCGTCTTTTTGCTTTCGTGTATTAGTCTGGCAATTCACGTGGTGCTCACTAAGAAATGGGTAAGTACACAACCTCCATTGATAAGTACATTTTTTATCGTGACAATTGGCAGTGTGTTACTTCTTCCTCTTGTCATATTGTATGGCCACCCGGAGCATATCGCTTGGTGCAATGGGACATTTTGGCTAAACATTATATATTTGACCCTTTTCACCACATTAGGCACCTTTTTTTTACAGCAATATTTGCTTAAGTACTTTAGCCCCAACGCTTTTTTAGCCGCCACCTATTTGGTACCTGCTTTAGTTGTGCTGTTTCAAGGAATTGGTCGGTTAGGTGCTTTAACGGCCTGTTTGCCCGCCTTTTCCATCACACTAATAGCGCTTTACTTGATATCCAGTAAGGCCTAGGATTGTACCCATAATTATAAAAGTAGGGTTTGGCTATGAACATTCAACATCAATTAGAAGACTTTATAGCTTTTTTCAGTAGCGAACAGAAACCGTTGTCAGTAGACGACTTTAGTAAGTTCGGTCTACAAGGGAAGTTAAAGCACTACCAAAAAGGCGCCTTACTGATGAGCCAAGGCAGCCCCGCTCCATACTTATTTTTTATTACCCAAGGCTACGCCCGTTATTTCAATGTCTCGGCCGATGGCAAGGAATTTACTCAATCATTTGCTTGCGCACCATGTATTGCTGGTTCAACGCGAGCAATGACGAAAAATACACCCGCACTATTCAGTATTGAAGCGCTTGATGACGTGATTTGTTTAGAGTTTGAATGGCGCAATTTTTTTAACACCATGAAACACCAGGCTGGTTTTCTGGAGGCTTACACTCAATTATTAGAAAACCTTTTTATCAAAAAAGAAGAGCGCGAGCATGCTTTCGTGCACCATAGTGCTGAACAGCGATATCTTAATTTTCTCAACAACAACCCTGAACTCAGCAACAAAGTGCCGCTTAAAATGATCGCCTCTCATATTGGTATTACCCCCATCGCCTTGAGTCGGATCCGCAGGAAGTTAGAAGTCTAAAAAGTATACCTTAGCCCTGAATGAGGTTGAGACGCGAAATCTTTTTAGCGAGCATATCAGGCGAGAAAGGCTTACAGATATACTCATTAATACCAAGTTCAACAATTTGCTTCACTTTATACATGGATGTTTCAGATGTCAGCATAATCACTTTTATACGACTCAAGCGTTCATCTGACTTCATTATTTTAACTAAGTCAAAGCCATTCAGGCCTGGCATGTTCCAGTCCGTGACTAAAATATCGTAATGATACGTGTTGAGTTTCATCAGTGCCTGCCGTCCATCTCGAGCTTCGTCTAGCTCCCTGTACCCCAATGCTCTCAACGTCTGTAATGTTAACTGCCTCATTGTATTGGAATCATCCGCGATCAGAATTTTTATTCGGGCCATACGCACCTGTAGACCTAGGCTGTTTTTAACGAAATATGAGTGTAGTACATATGAACGTTTAGTGTTCAACTATCCCTATTTATAGTTTGATTTTATTAAGCACAAAAATTGGAATAATCGATTCAAAAGTCGCATTGCATTTATATGTCATTAGGTTAATCTGAAAGACCGCTAAACGATTGGAATGAGGACCATGAGTTATATCTTAACCACGCAATGTCGTGACGAAATCGGCTTAATCGCCAAAATCACAAGTTTATGTCATGAGCACAATTTAAATATTGTTCGTAACAATGAGTTTGTAGACACCGAAGGCAAACGCTTTTTTATGCGTACTGAGCTGACAGGTGCACCCAGCCAACTTTTCTTGTCGCAACTACAAGCTAACCTACCCGATGGAGCTATTACCCACTTACATAGCCATACCAAGGTAAAGGTTGTGTTACTGGCGACCAAAGAAGCCCATTGTCTAGGTGGCGTACTGTTAAAACAGTTTGAAAACGCACTCAATATTGAGGTATTGGCCGTTATCGCCAACTATCCTGATTTAGAGCCGCTTGTCAGCGCGTTTAAAATCCCTTTCCATTGTGTTTCACATGAAGGCTTAAGCCGCAGTGAGCATGATCAGCAGGTGGGCGATTTAATTGCTCAATACTCTCCTGAGCTAATTGGACTTGCGAAGTATATGCGTATCCTGAGCCCCGAGTTTGTGGCACGCTTTGAAGACAAAATAATCAATATTCACCATTCATTTTTACCTGCTTTCATTGGTGCTAAACCTTACCATCAGGCATTTGAACGCGGAGTAAAAATCATCGGGGCAACGGCCCATTTTGTAAATAATGAGCTTGATGAAGGACCAATAATCGTCCAAGACGTTACGCAAGTCACGCATGCTAATAATGCTGAGTCTATGGCTAAAATTGGACGAGACATAGAAAAAACCGTTTTTTGCAAGGCATTACAACTTGCGTCCGAGCACAAGCTATTCATAAATGGCAATAAAACGGTCGTCTTCAAGTAGATTCATCAGAAGGTGCAAAAGTAGCGCTTTGCTACTTTGCCGCCTCAATTGGTTCTAATTGTAATTTAGAAGCGATGAGTACTGCTTGTGTTCGGTTATATACACCTAACTTTCTAAATATTGCTGTAATATGGGCTTTTACTGTGGCTTCAGAAATACTTAGTTCATAAGCGATCTGTTTATTAAGCAAGCCTTCGTGAAGATATTGAAGCACTTTATACTGCTGTGGTGTCAATGAGGCGATCTGCTGTGCAAGCTCTCTTTCTTCACCACCCAAATCTTCTATTTTCTCTTTGATATCAAAAGGCAACCAAGTTTCACCTGCTAATACCTGCGTCAGTGCAGCGACAATATCCTGTGAAGAGGAAGCCTTTGGAATGAATCCCATCGCCCCGTACCCCATTACCTTTGAAATAATAGTAAGGTCTTCACTTCCCGATACGACCACGATAGGTAAAGCGGGGTAATCTTCTCGGATGCGAATAAGTCCGTACAAGTCGCCATTGCCTGGCATATGTAGATCTAATAATAATAAATCTAAGTCATCATATTCTGACAGCCGTTCTAACGTCTGCTCAAAGTTCTCCGACTCAATGACTTCTAGTCCGTCAAACTGATTTTGCAATGCCCCCTTTAACGCTTCTCTAAAAAGGGGGTGATCATCCGCAATTAAAAACTGATTCATGCATAGCTCCTAAAAAATCGCTGTCTTTGTTGTAAAGACAGCCGATATAGTACGTTTAGAATTCGCTTAATTTCAAGTTTTTAACGCTCAATTAACGGTTCAAACGATTTTCAATCAACTCATCTACTACACCGGGATCGGCCAATGTAGAGGTATCACCCAACTGTTGGTACTCATTCGCGGCAATTTTACGTAAAATACGGCGCATAATTTTACCAGAACGTGTCTTTGGTAAACCTGGTGACCACTGGATCATATCCGGCGACGCGATTGGGCTTAATTCTTTTCTTAC
The DNA here is from genome assembly GCF_001696455.1 of Pseudoalteromonas luteoviolacea. Classification (GTDB taxonomy): domain Bacteria; phylum Pseudomonadota; class Gammaproteobacteria; order Enterobacterales; family Alteromonadaceae; genus Pseudoalteromonas; species Pseudoalteromonas luteoviolacea_C. Next base: position 357,892 of record NZ_MAUJ01000004.1, on the reverse strand, counting down.
CCAGCTACGTACTTCTTTTGTTAGCTCATCGGTTACCACTACACCTTCATTTGGTGTGACGTAAACATAGATACCTTGACCTTTGATGTCATGGGGATAACCGACAACTGCCGCTTCAGCAACCGCTTCATGCGCAACCAGTGCACTTTCAATTTCGGCTGTGCCCAATCGGTGACCAGATACATTTAATACATCATCTACGCGGCCCGTGATCCAATAGTAATCATCTTCATCACGACGACATCCGTCACCCGTAAAATACACACCAGGATACGCAGAGAAATACGTTTGCTCAAAACGTTCATGATCACCGTATACTGTACGAGCTTGTGAAGGCCAACTGTCTAAAATGACTAAATTACCTTCTGTCGCGCCCTCTAGCGTATTACCTTCGGCATCAAATAACGCAGGGGCAATACCAAAAAATGGACGTGTTGCAGAGCCTGGCTTCATATCAATTGCACCTGGTAGCGGCGTGATCATAATGCCACCCGTTTCCGTCTGCCACCAAGTGTCTACAATTGGACAAGCACTGTTACCAATCTGTTCGTAGTACCATGCCCATGCTTCAGGGTTAATTGGCTCACCTACCGAGCCCATAATACGCAGGCTAGTGCGTTTGGAGCTTGCTGTAGGTTCGTCACCCTTCGCCATTAAGGCACGAATAGCGGTGGGTGCAGTATACAAGATGGTTACTTGGTGCTTATCGACTACTTCACCAATACGCCCTGAGCTTGGATAGGTTGGAACCCCTTCAAAAATAACCTGCGTACAGCCATTAACCAATGGGCCATATGCCATATAACTGTGGCCTGTGATCCAACCCACATCTGCTGTACACCAAAATACGTCGTCATCTTTTAAGTCAAATACATACTCATGCGTCATAGATGCATAGACTAAATAGCCACCCGTCGTGTGTACAACGCCTTTAGGCTGGCCCGTTGAGCCTGAAGTATAAAGAATAAAGAGCGGGTCTTCTGCATTCATTGGCTCTGGCGCACATTCAGCCGGTACATCTGCAGTTAATTCATGCCACCAGACATCATGACTATGCCATTCAACTTCACCACCGGTCAGCTGGTGCACGATTACATGCTCGATAGTCGTAACCGAATCTTGTGCTACAGCTTCATCGACATTAGCTTTTAGTGGAACCGTGTTGCCGCCGCGACGACCTTCGTCAGAAGTGATCACGACCTTTGCGCCTGAGTCTTTAATTCTATCTGCGATAGCTGATGGAGAAAAACCACCAAAGACTACTGAATGGATCGCACCAATACGCGCACATGCTTGCATTGCGTAAATAGCTTGCGGTGTCATCGGCATATAAATTGCCACTCGGTCACCTTTTTCAACACCTAGCTTTTTTAAGCCATTTGCAAGCTTAGCCACTTCATCATGTAAGGCCTGAAAAGTAATGTTTTCGCTTTGGCTAGGATCATCACCTTCCCAAATCATAGCCACTTTATCGGCATTTTTTTCAAGGTGACGATCAATACAGTTATAGGAAGCATTAAGGACACCGTCTTCAAACCACTTGATGCTGATATGGCCCTTATCAAAAGACGTGTTTTTTACCTTGTTATACGGTGTGAACCAGTCGAGGCGTTTACCGTGTTCAGCCCAAAACCCCTCTGGGTCATCAATAGACTGCTTGTATAATGATTGATATTGCTCGTTATCTACCAGTGCAGCCTTTTTGATCGCTTCAGGTACCGGATAAATGCTCTGTGACATACTTATCTCCATATTAATTACTTGCCTTACGGCTTCACTCAAGGATCACTTACAACTACGCGATTAAGTATTAGACCTTAGTTGTAATTGTTGCTCTAACTTTACTCAAATTGCTAAGTGTTAACTATAAATTAACTAGAACCAGCATACTGATTCTTGAGAAGTAAAGCTAGAAAGGGGTTAAAAGCGGTCAATATTGAAGTGTAATTAATTATTGCCAAAGGCTTTTTCGAATCCAAAAACCGCCATTCAACCTTAGTCTTATAGACCAAAAGGTAATTGAGCAAATAACAACCATCATCAAAAGTGAATGATGAAATAAATTCTCTGCGATGCAACTGAGATGGCAGTTATACAGGAACAACATTATGACAACTAAAATTAATATGAAAAAAAATCTCGCAGCTATGGCTGTGTCTTCTGTACTTTGTGGTCAGGCGCTCGCTGCCAATATCGGTAATACCGAAGTCAATTACGGTGGATATATTAAACTAGATGCAATTTGGAGTGACTTTTCCGATGGCACACTCGGGTCACAACATATCGGTCGTGATTTTTATGTCCCTGGCACAACTCCTGTCACACCTAGTACGGGAGAAGATGCCGTCTTTGATATGCATGCTCGACAATCTCGATTCAACTTTGGCACAGCTTCTAAGCTCGATGATGGCAGCACGATTAAAACAAAAATTGAGTTAGACTTTATCGCCTCGATCGGTGGCAACGAACGCGTGAGTAATTCATATTCGCCGCGTATCAGGCAAGCGTTTGTAACGTACAAAGGGTGGTTATTTGGCCAAGCATGGTCAAATTTCCAGAATGTTGGCGCGCTACCTGAAACACTCGACTTTGTTGGCCCAGCAGAAGGCACCGTATTCGTAAGGCAGGCTATGGCCAAATACACTGTTGGCAATTGGTCCTTCTCAGCAGAAAACCCTGAAAGTACGGTGACAACAGCTGGTGGCGCACGAACTGTTACCGATGACGCATCGATGCCAGATTTTACCGCGCGATATAATTACAAAGCCGATTGGGGACACTTAACCGTCGCCGCACTTGGCCGTCAACTGACTTATAAAATTGGTGCTGCGGATGAATCAGAAACTTCTTTTGGTATAAGCGCTTCTGGACGCGTCAATTTTGGCAAGAATAACGTCAAATTTATGGTCACCCATGGTCAGGGGCTAGGTCGGTACGTTGGGCTCAACGTCGCAAATGGTGGCGTGTATGATGGTAATGAACTGCATGCGATTGACTCCACATCAGGCTTTGTCGCATACCAACATTTTTGGAATGACCAATGGCGTTCAACTTTCTTATATTCATTCTTTAGTGCAGATAATGACAACACATTGTCAACCGTAACAGGTGACCCAACCGAGTCAACTATGAGCTATAGCGCTAATATTTTATATTCACCGGTCAAAAAGCTGACCTTTGGTGCTGAGTACAAAATGGCCAACAGAGAAACCGAAAGTGGTGCCGATGGAGATTTAAACAGACTTCAGCTATCTGTAAAGTACGCATTCTAAACAGAGACAAAAAAACCACCTTATGGTGGTTTTTTTTATTCTGCTTTTTGCTCTCGGCCTAACAGGGCCATCGCAGCTTCTTTAACATCTTTATTTTCATAAAGCACCTGGTATATCTGATCCGTGATAGGCATTTCTATCCCGCTGCGCTTTGCTAGCAAATAAACTTCTTTGGTATTGCGATAACCTTCAACAACCTGCCCTATACTATCCATTGCATCTTCGACAGTTTGGCCCTTGCCAAGTGCTAAGCCAAATCGCCTATTTCTTGATTGGTTGTCCGTGCAGGTTAAAATTAAGTCGCCAAGCCCAGCCATCCCCATAAAAGTTTCAGTTCGAGCACCCAGTGCACAACCTAAACGACATAACTCAGCCAAACCACGCGTAATTAACATGGTACGGGTATTCGCGCCAAAGCCAAAGCCATCTGACATGCCTGCACCAATTGCAATTACATTCTTAACTGCGCCGCCAAGTTGAATACCAATGAAATCATCATTGCTATACACCCTAAATGAGCGACTACAATGAAGTAAGCTTGCAAGCTCAGAGCGAAGTGCTTCATCTCTCGCAGAGACCGAAATCGCAGTCGGCAATCCTGCAGCCATTTCTTTAGCAAAAGTTGGTCCAGATAACACCGCAAGAGGCACAGATTCGCCAAGTATTTCTTTGGCCACCTCTTCCAGTAATCGGCCTGTATCTGGCTCTAATCCTTTGGTCGCCCAGGCTACTCGAGCACCACTTTGCAAATACGGCTGAATTAGTTTGAGTGTTTGGGCGAAAGCATGGCTTGGTACCACAACCAATATAGTTTGGCTTGCGCTTACCGCAGACTCTAAATTTGCTTCAAGCGTCAAAGATGCCGGAAAAGTAATATCTGGTAGATAGCGTTTGTTTTGACGCTCAGATGCCAATGTCTCAACATCGGCTTGATTACGCCCCCATAAGGTAACTCGGTGACCGTTGCGAGCAAAACAAATAGCAAGGGCGGTGCCATACGACCCCGCCCCTAATACGGTCACAGCAGACTGTGATGTATTCATAAATTATGCGTCAGCTGTTTGCTCTTGCGCTGCACGCTGTTGCATGTACTGTGCAAATAGCGCGTCAAAGTTTACAGGAGCTAGGTTTAATTGCGGGAAAGTACCACGGTTAACTAAGTTTGCAACCGCTTCACGCGCATATGGGAATAGGAGGTTCGGGCAGAACGCACCCAACATATGTGCAAGTTGGATCTCTTCTAGCTCGCCTACAGAGAAAATACCAGCTTGTTGAATTTCACATAGGAAAGCCGTTTCTTCACCGATAGTAGCCGTAACGGTCAATGCCAAAACAACTTCAAATACGCCTTCGTCTAGCTTCGCAGAGCGAGTGTCCATGTCTAGCTTAACTTCAGGTGTCCACTCTTTTTGGAAGATCGCTGGAGAGTTTGGCGTCTCAAACGATACGTCCTTTACGTAGATACGTTGGATGTTAAATTGTGGGCCTTCTTGTTGTTCTGCTGCCGCGTTTTGATTTTGTTCAGTCATTATTATTCCTATAAATTTTGTTTAATCAGCATCTATGACGTAAAAAATAAGCATAATTTAGACGCTGGTAATGCTTTCTTTTACTCAATTAATTCAGTAAAGATGCCAGTTTGCCTTGAGCTTCCAATGCCATCATATCATCACAGCCACCAATGTGCTGCCCATTGATAAAAATTTGTGGCACTGTGTGGCTGCCATTTGCTTTTTCGATCATTTCTTCACGTAGCTCTGGCTTCACACCAATATCGTACTCAGTGTATGTTACGCCTTTGCTATCTAGTAAAGCTTTAGCGCGATGACAAAAGGGGCAATAATCTTTTGTATAAATCGTTACATCATTGCTCATAAACCACTCCGATTATTTTCCACTAGTCGTAGGTAAACCTGCACTTTGCCATGAACTCATGCCACCAGATAGCACATAAACTTGCTCGTAACCCTGCTGATGCATTCTTTCTGCAATGTTATTGGCAGTCATACCTGTATTACACACAAGTATAATGGGCTTAGTTTTGTACTTTTCAAGGCCACCAAAGTCATTTTGTTTGGCTTTGTCTACATTCATTATCTCAGCGCCCGCAATGCGGCCCGCAGCGAAGTCTTTTTTACCTCGCATATCCAACACCTGAGCATCGTCTTTATTTATCAATAGGGTTAGCTGCTGAGGATTGATTGGTCGAATTGCAGAAAAGCGGCTTTTGTACCAGCTGTGTACCAGCATAATCGCCAAGACAACCCAGATGATACTCAATACTGGGTGATTAGAAAAAAAAGTAATATATTGTTCCATGGACCTTGCCACTTATTGGGAGATAAAACTTACAGTGCAGCGAGTATACTTTTTTAATACACTTGGTACAAACCCATCTTGTTCTTCCAGCCTCAGTAATGGATTTTGCGCGCAGTCTTAGTTTAAGTAGGCAGTCCTTTTTGACGCTGCGCCAAAGCATATCGCAAGGTTGTTACCAAAGCATGAATCAAAGTTGAACATAAATCACCAGCACAGGGCTGAATAATTACGCAAAACAAGGTATTCTATGCCCATCTATCGTGCATTATTCAGGAGCCCAAATGACTGCGAAGAAAAAACCACTTGTACTTATGATTTTAGATGGCTGGGGATATAGAGAAGAAACACAGAGTAATGCGGTCCTCGCTGCTAATACACCTGTACTTGATGAGCTGTGGCAAACCAAACCTAAAACGTTGATTTCAGGTTCAGGTCTGGATGTGGGTTTGCCTGATGGTCAAATGGGTAATTCTGAAGTTGGGCACGTAAACTTAGGCGCAGGCCGCATTGTATATCAAGATTTCACGCGTATTACCAAAGCTATCGACGATGGCGAATTTGCGCATAACCCGACCCTAGTTAAAAGTATTGATGATGCGGTTGCTCAAGGCAAAGCGGTGCATTTGATGGGGCTGTTGAGCCCTGGTGGCGTTCATAGCCATGAAGATCATATTATTGCTTCAATTGAACTTGCAGCAGAGCGTGGCGCAAAAGACATCTTTTTCCATGCATTTTTAGATGGCCGTGATACGCCACCAAGAAGTGCACAAGCTTCCATTGAAAGAGTACAAGCGACATTTGCTAAATTGGGGAGCGGTAGATTAGCAACCATTATTGGTCGTTATTATGCAATGGACCGTGACAATCGTTGGGATCGTGTTGAGCTTGCCTATGATCTCATGGTGTGTGGTGATGCTGAATTCACATACACAGACGGGGTTGAAGCCCTTCAAGCTGCGTATGAACGAGACGAAAACGACGAGTTTGTCAAAGCCTCAACGATTGTGCCAGCGGGCCAACAAGCCGTCACCATTAACGATGGCGATGCCGTACTCTTTTTAAACTTTAGGGCTGACAGAGCGAGACAAATGACGCGCGCTTTTGTCGACGCTGACTTTGACGGATTTAACAAAAAGAAAGCGCCGGCACTGAGTAGTTTCGTGATGATGACGGAATATGCAGCAGACATTAATGCACCGATTGCATTTGCACCTGAAAAGCTTAATAACGTGTTAGGCGAGTGGCTTGCAAAGCATGACAAAACGCAACTTCGTATCTCAGAAACCGAAAAATACGCACACGTTACATTCTTCTTTAGTGGTGGCCGTGAAGACTTATTTGAAGGCGAAAAGCGCGAACTCATCCCTTCTCCTCAAGTTGCAACCTATGACCTACAACCAGAGATGAACTCTGAAATGCTCACCGATAAACTTGTTGAGGCCATCCATGGTGGCGAGTTTGATGTCATCATCTGTAATTACCCAAATGGCGATATGGTGGGACACTCAGGCGTATTTGGCGCAGCGGTTAAAGCCTGTGAAGCGGTTGACCAATGTATTGGCCGCGTTGTTAAAGCCCTTGAAGAGTGTGGCGGTGAGGCATTAATTACAGCCGACCACGGCAACGCAGAGCAGATGCAAGACCCGAGCACAGGTCAAGCACATACCGCACATACCAGTGAGCCTGTTCCTTTTATATATGTCGGTCGTCATGCTGAACCTCAAGCGAGCAAAACACTCAGTGATGTTGCACCCACAATGTTACATTTGCTGGGTTTAGAGCAGCCTGCTGAAATGACCGGTTCACCTATTATGCGCCTAAAGTAATATGCTTCGTGAACTCGTCATTAGCCTGACTTTTACTTGCTTTTTGGCAACGCTACCAAGCGTTGCCAATGAGTCCCAAACCAAAGCAGACCTTGCAGCGGTTCAGGCCGAGCTGAAAAAAAGTCAGGCAGCCTACGACAAACAAAGTAAGTCGTTCACGTCTTTAAAAAAGAGACTCAAATCGTTTGAGCTAGAAATCGCACGTAGCGCTAAAGCGCTTACGCTCACCAAACAAGGGATCAGTGAAAACAAGCAACAGCAATACGCCTTAACAACGGAAAGCCAACAGCTGAATCGCCGCAAAAAGAATCTCCAAAGACTGCTTGCAGCACAGCTCAAAAGCGCTTACGTAACGGGCAGCCATGACTATTCTAAGATGCTGCTAAGTCAGCAAAAAACGTCGGCTTTAGAGCGCACGATTAGTTACTATGATTATTTCAATAAAGCACGAATTAATCAGCTTGAAGATTTAAAAAAAATCTTTCTTGAATTAGAAAAAAATCAACAAGAACTAGAAAAGGTACAACAGCGACTGGTTGATTTGCTTGAGCAACAGCAAGTTAGGCAAAATGAACTGCAACTGGCACAAAAACAACGTCAAACACATTTACAAAACCTCAACGAACAGTTGCAACAAACACAATCAGCGATTGCCTATTTAGAAGAAAATGAAACGACTTTAAAAACAACGTTAGAAGCGCTAGCTGAGGTTCAAGCTCCCAGTGAAGAAGTGTTTATTGCGCAACTGGATGGGCTACGAAGGCTTAAGGGCAAACTGGCTTGGCCATTAAAGGGACGCTTAACCAAACGGTTTGGTCAACGAAAGCATGCTGGAATGAGCTGGAAAGGCGTTATGATTTCCGGAGATAATGGCGACGAAATTACCAGCGTTGCGCCAGGTCATGTCGTGTATGCAGATTGGCTAAATGGGTTTGGCTGGGTCATTGTACTAGATCATGGCGAGGGTTTTATGAGTCTGTACGGCCACGCTCAAACGCTACTCAGAGATGTTGGCGACCATGTAAATCCGGGGGATGCAATCGCTTTAGTCGGCCAAAGCGGCGGACAACAAAATCCTGGACTATACTTCGAGATACGGCATAAAGGAAGCGCTGTGAATCCGGTTAAATGGTGCAGATCAAGTTAAATGAATAACCTATGCTGCCCTTCACTAGGAGCAGCATATGAAATATTTCGCCTCTATTTCCCCTCCCTCTAGCTATTGCAGTTTAGCAATAAGCTCACTGATATTGTTATTCGCTCTGTTTTTTAGCAACCTTCAAGCTAAACAAATCAGCCATGCCCATATGGAAGAAATCCTCTACCACATTCAAACTTACTATGTCGAAGAGGTGCAGTTAAACCATATCAAGCGTGATAATTTTTATGAGTTGTTTGAACAACTCGATCCTTACTCTAAGTATTTGAATGAACATGAACTTGAAACGTTGTTCAGTGCCACCAATGGGCGTTACACAGGCCTTGGTATAGAAGTTGAAGAAATAGAGAATCGCATCGTTATTGTCGACACGCTACCGGGCTCCCCTGCTGAGCAAGCAGGTATAGAGGGCGGAGACAAACTCGTTGCAGTCAATACACATGACGTCACTGATAAAACGATTTCTGAAGTCTCCAAACTACTCAGAGAGGCTAAGTTATCCATTATTCATATCACCGTTGAACGGGCTGAAATGATGGTTACGCTGGCATTGAGGCGGCAGGAAATCACGCTAGAAAGTGTCTCTAGTAAGCTACTAAATGGACATATTGGCTACCTCGCCATATCTGCGTTCAATAACCATAGTTATCACGATGTTGCGAGACACATTAATATGCTCTTTGCCCATAGTGGTATTTCATTGAAAGGTCTGGTCATTGATTTACGCGACAACCCCGGCGGCACACTCAATAGCGCGGTTGCGATTTCTGACTTGTTTTTACAAAGCGGCGTCATAGTGTCCACCAAAGGACGTTTCTTCGATGCCAATCAGAAGTTTTATGCTGTACAAGGTGACATTTTAAATGGCGCCCCCATTTTAGTGCTGATCAATAAACAGTCTGCGTCGGCGGCCGAAATCTTAGCTGGTGCACTTCAAGATAACAAACGGGCTTTGATCTTGGGTCAAGAGTCATTTGGAAAAGGTTCTGTCCAGTCATTAATTCCGATTGGTAACGGGACGAGCGCATTGAAGCTCACGACCGCACGTTATTACACCCCATCAGGACAGTCGATTGAAGGGACGGGTATACAGCCCGATGTGGAATACAGTAATAACACCCTATCGGGGCTGAATAAAACAGCTATAATGACAAACGATGAGGCTAATAATGACCTTTATGTGCGACTTTCTAAACACTGGAAAGCCGCTAAAAAGTTGGTGGCAAAACCATCGCCTGTCATTAACTAATGCACATTCAGACGCTTTTATCTGCATAAAAAACATGCTAGGTTAGATGATAAAAGCGTCAACTTTGATGCTGATAACTCGCTATAAATAAAATATAAAATATAAAATATAAAATAATTAAATAAATGTGATTCACCTTGTGCGCAATACAATTATATCAATAGCATTGTTGTGTCTGATGCCATTTGCCTGTTATGCAAAACAAATTGCGATTGTCATTGATGATATTGGCAACCACCAGCGCGATCTCGCGTTTTTGTCACTACCGGGAAATCTCACCTACGCCGTTTTACCACACACTCCGTTTTCGCAACACTTTGCTTATCACGCAGCCAAGCAAAATAAAGAAATTATTTTACATATCCCTATGCAAGCCCAGAATGACAAAGCTTTAGGGCCTGGCGGGTTAACACTTGATATGCCCAAATGGCAACTGCAACGAACTTTGGGGCACGCTCTGGCCAGTTTGCCTCATGTCAAAGGCGTGAACAACCACATGGGATCCGCACTCACCCAGTACGATGAACCAATGAAATGGACAATGGAAGTACTGAAAAAGCGCTCGCTGTACTTTTTAGACAGTCGAACAACACCGTATAGTCAGGCACAAAAGGTCGCCAACTTGTATGGTGTAGATAATATCGCAAGACATGTCTTTTTAGATAACGAACTGAGCATTGATAACTTGCAATCTCAACTGCAAGAACTTAAAACGATCGCACAAACGCAAGGTTATGCGATTGGTATTGCCCACCCTTACCCCGAGACACAGCAATTTTTGCTACAAGCCTTGCAAGATTTAACTGCTGAAGGGTTTGAACTAGTCCCCCTCTCTACACTTGTAGAAAACAAACACATACAGCTCATTGCATTGCAATCAGCCAAAAGTGAAAAACAATAATTTCCACCTGATTCTATTTACTTTATTGATCTAGACACAGGCAAACTCCCGTACTTTCAGTTATACCTAAAGGAGATTAAATTAACGGGAATACACCATGCTGCACACAGTTGAGCAACTGATGACCGCAGATCCACTTGCGGTAAAAGGGTCACACACGCTACACGATGCACACAATTTGATGCGTGAAAAAAATATACGCCATATCCCTGTGATTGATGATGATGGCAAATTAATTGGTATGCTGACTCAAAAAATCATGATTGCCAAAGTCATGAACATACTCGCTACGTATGGAACATTAGCGTTAGAAAGAAAAGAAAAACAAGAGAAAGTCATTGATGTAATGACACAAGATTTTGCCAGCGTTACGCCCGACCAAAGCTTACATGAAGTCGTTAAATTTTTTGTCGAGAATCGCCACGGCTGTATGCCTGTCGTGGATAGCAACGGTAAACTGTTGGGTATACTCACGTCTTCTGATTTTGTTCGTTTGGCAGCCGCATTACTGTCTTAGCGACTATGGTAAAAAAGCCTCAAATGAGAGGCTTCTACACTTTGTATCTTTGGTTATGCTTTCGCCATTAATGTACGCGCAACCGTTCGCATACCTAGCGTGGTAGCACCCGATGCCCACTGAGCACCAGCGCTATTTTGGAATGATGCGGCAAGGTCAATGTGAACCCAGCCTTGGCCATCATTCGGCACAAAGCGTGATAAGAATCCTGCTGCATTAGAAGCACCACCGAATCCACCACCTTTTTGAGCACGGCTATTCGCGGTGTCCGCATACGGAGAAGGGCAATTATTTTGGTGCCATTTTTCTAGAGGAAGTGGCCACGCAGCTTCAAACTCTTCACTCGCAAAATGCTGTACTTCACTTACAAGCTCTTTGTCTAAACCAAACAGTGCATTGTATTCTTGACCAACAGCAACCAATGCCGCACCCGTCAGCGTAGCTGCATCAATAATAAGCGGCGCACCAGTCTCTCCCGCAGCCATTAGGCCATCAGCCAGTACTAGGCGACCTTCTGCATCTGTATTCACGATTTCAACAGTCGTGCCGTTTTTATACGTTAGAATGTCGCCTAACTTGTATGCATGACCAGAAATCAAATTTTCGGCACAACATAAGAATAACTTGATACGCTTATCAATACCGCGTTGAATCGCCAAAGACAGGCCAGCAGTTACCGTAGCTGCACCACCCATATCACACTTCATTGACAACATGCCTTCGCTTGGCTTGATTGAGTACCCGCCTGAATCAAAAGTAATACCTTTGCCTACTAGCGCGGCACTCACCGGCGCGTCTTCATCGCCAGTTGGGTTGAAGTCTAGCTCTAATAACACAGGTGGCCTTTCACTACCCCTGCCCACCTCATGAATACCAATCCACTGATGTTCTAGCAGCGCATCACCTTTAATAATTTGGTAGCTAACATGCTCAGGCGCTAAAGATTGGATAAATTCAGCTGCTTTTCCTGCTAAACTTTCAGGATAGATGTCTTCTGCTGTGCCGTTGATCATCTGACGAGTCCAAGTTGCAGCACGCTGCAAAGCGACTAGCTCTTTAAGATCTGATTGTGCGTTATCAACGAAAGTAACAGGGTCAAGCTGCTTTGGACTAACGAAGCCTTGATAAAATGCCCACTGGGACTCTGTACACCATGCTTCGCCACTTAGCTCTACCGCAGGGATACCTTGCTGTGCTAGGCTACGAGCCGCTTTTTGAATATGCTTTAAGGTTTCTTGTTCGGCTAAATGAATTGTTGCACCTTGCTCATCAAATGAAAGCGATGCATTGCTGCCCCAATGTGCAGCAGGAGCTTGTTCACTTAGGCGAACAATAAATTTTTCAGACATATAGGTTTTCACTCTTACGCTTGTAGATTATGGTCAGTGTACACCACCATCACAGCAGCCCCAAAACGAATGCGATTAAACTATGAAATTTTCATCTGAGCTGAAAAGCGCAACCTTGTTAAAACGTTATAAACGATTTTTAGTTGATTTACGTAAAGATAATGGAGACGAGTTTACCGTGCACTGTGCGAATACGGGAAAAATGACAGGGTGCGCAGACTCTGGGTTTAAGGCCTATTACTCTACCAGCTCCAATGCAAAGCGAAAATACCCGCACTCTTTGGAAGTGACTGAGAATGCGCAAGGCCAACTAATTTGCGTCAATACTGGCATGGCAAACAAGGTTGCCATAGAAGCCATTGAACAAAACTTGATACCCGAGTTATCGGCATATCAAAACGTTGCAAGTGAAGTTAAATACGGCCATGAAAATAGTCGAATTGATATTTTGTTGAGCTCTGAAGGTCAAGCTGATTGTTACGTAGAAGTAAAATCAGTGACTTTATTAGAAACACAAGGCCAAGGCTTTTTCCCCGATGCAGAAACACTTAGGGGACAAAAGCATTTGAGAGAACTTATGCACATTGCAAAAAGCGGTCAACGTGCAGTGTTGCTTTTTATTGTCATGCATAACGGCATTGAGAATGTAAAAGCCGCAAAGCATATAGATAAAAAATATGCCCAATTATTTACGGAAGCACGACAGCAAGGGGTTGAAATATATGCATATAAAGCGCAAGTTACACCTCAAGAGGTAAAAGTAATTAAACAACTATCTGTTTTAGACACTTGAAAAAAATAAGTTCACCCTTATATCACTGCCGTTAAAAACTTCATGCCAACGGCTTGTCTTAGAACAGTTAATGAGTAAAAAGTGTTTGCTAAGGGGTGAAGATTTTGCTATTTATAGCCGCCGGCGTTAGCTGGGGTTGTTTATTAAGGATTTAGGAGAATGCTATGCCAGACCAGAAAAAACTAGGGTTATTGGCTCAGGCCGGTTTAGAACCTTACCAAGAAAAGCCGGGCGAAGAATACATGAGCGAGGCACAGCTAGCTCATTTCAAAAAAATATTAGAAGCGTGGCGTAATGATCTTCGTAACGAAGTTGATCGCACCATGAACCACATGCAAGATGAAGCGGCAAATTTCCCTGATCCTGTAGACCGTGCAGCACAAGAAGAAGAATTCTCTCTTGAACTTCGTACTCGTGACCGCGAACGTAAGCTAATCAAGAAAATAGAAAAAACACTGCAGCTGATTGAAGAGGACGATTTCGGGTTCTGTAATTCTTGCGGTATCGAGATTGGTATTCGCCGCTTAGAAGCGCGACCGACGGCTGACCTGTGTGTTGACTGTAAAACACTTGCAGAGATCAAAGAAAAGCAGCAAGGTCGAGGTTAATCTGACGCTAGAATAAATTAGCGAAGGTTAAACTTTACCGACAATGCACACATCGCAAGTTCGACACCCAGAGCAGCAACAATTGCATGCTCTGGGCTCTTCATCTCCCCCTTACCGCGGCCGTTTTGCCCCTTCACCGTCAGGACCACTTCATTTTGGTTCTTTAGTCGCTGCATTGGCAAGTTATTTGGATGCTAAGGCAAACCATGGACAGTGGTTAGTTAGGATGGAAGACATTGACACTCCTAGAGTCGTCCCCGGGGCCGCTGATGCCATTCTTACAACTTTAGATGCGTATGGCTTACATTGGGATGGTCAGGTAGTTTATCAAAGCCAAAGACACGACCTTTATCAAGATGTACTTGACTCTCTCGTAAAAGAGCAAAATGTATACGCTTGTATCTGTACAAGAAAGCAAATAAAGGCACGTGGAGGGTATTACGACAACCATTGTAGAGCTAAAAATCACCTTTTTGATGGCAACGCCCTACGGCTAAAACAGCGCTTTCCGATTTTTGAATTTCATGATGGCTTACAAGGCCAAGTGCATATTCCCAATGATATCGCGCGTGAAGATTACATTGTCAAACGCAGAGATGGGCTTTTTGCCTACCAGCTAGTTGTGGTTGTCGATGATCACCAGCAAGAGATCACACATATTGTCCGTGGTGCTGATTTATTGGAGCCCACAGCAAGACAACTGAGCTTGTTTAAACAGCTCAACTATACAGCCCCTCACTTCACACATGTTCCCTTGGCGGTCGCAACGCCTGGCTTCAAGCTCTCCAAGCAGAACCACGCTCCAGCAATCGACAATAGCAAACCACTTCCTGCACTGGTTGCAGCACTCGAGTTTTTGGGCTTTACCTTGCCACAAGCGCATTTTGATGACGTGGAAACATTACTCAAATGGGCTATTTCACACTATGACGTGACTCGACTTCCAAATAACAAAGAAATTCAGGTGGTTCAGAAAAGCACTGAACGCTATGAATTTACCCCACTCTAGCTAGATCTAAACCCACCTCAACGACAAACACACTTTATTCATTGATACGTAAAATACGCTCAAAGATCATTGCTTTCTTAAAAACAAACCCCGCCACTATTTTTTGAACTACCTTATGCACGACTTGGATGAAATTTTAATCGCTAATTCACATGGGAAACTTCAATTTAGCCGCATTTGCGTATATCATAGCGAGCCTTATGAATTAGCCTACACTTTACAAAAATAAAGCGATGTATGGCGTTCAATAGTTACAATAAATGGTGCTACGGGTGGGGACTCAGAGTAGTTAGGAGAGTGGTTATTATTTCTAAAATTTTTAAGCTGTGCCGACAAATCGTTGGGTCAAAGCAAGACAAGGGAACCATAGAGGCCAAGTCACAGCCTCAAATTATCCCTCGTAGTGAGCATAATATCTCACGCAAACAATTTAGCCCCAATGCAATCAAAGTATTGTATAGACTCAAAGATGGCGGATATGACGCTTATCTTGTAGGTGGTTGTATTCGGGATATTTTGTTAGGTATTGAGCCAAAAGACTTTGACGTTGTAACAAATGCCACACCAGAAGAAGTCAAGCGCCTGTTTAGAAATTGCCGTCTAATCGGCCGTCGCTTCAGACTTGCCCACATTGTATTTGGCCGAGAGGTCATTGAGGTTGCGACTATGCGCGGGCATCACCTGTCTACTGGAGAGGGAGATCCCACCAGCAAAGCGAGCGACCAAGGCCAGTTACTACGTGACAATGTCTACGGCACCATCGAAGAAGATGCACAACGTCGGGACTTTTCAATCAACGCATTGTATTACTCAATCAATGACTTTGGCGTACGGGACTTTGCGGGCGGTATTGAAGCAATTAAAGCGAGAAGAATCGAGCTGATTGGCGATCCTGAAACACGCTACAGAGAAGACCCTGTGCGCATGCTACGTGCTGTGCGTTTTGCCACAAAGCTAGACATGGAAATTGCACCTGCAACACTTGCCCCGATTACAGAGCTTGCGCCACTGCTTGGAAACATTCCACCTGCAAGGCTGTTTGAAGAGACTCTAAAGCTATTTTTAAGCGGCAAAGCAGAAGCAAACTTTCTGATGCTTAGAGAGCTCGGCCTGTTCAAAGAACTATTTCCCAGCCTTGAAGAAATTTTGTCGCAAGACAATAGCGAATTCGAACGCCGCTTTATTCAACAGATGTTTGCCAATACGGATGCTCGAATAAATGGCAATAAAAAAGTCACACCAGCCTTTATCTATGCCGCATTACTATGGTTCCCATTACGTAATCGTGCCGCGTTGTTACAACAACAAGGCATTGCCGAATATGACGCCTTTATGCAAGCAATTAGTCAAGTTCTGAGCGAAAATGCGCAACGAGTTGCCGTGCCAAAACGCTTCACATTGGGCGCTCGAGATATTTGGCATATTCAGCAGCGATTAGATAGACGTAGCGGACAGCGCGCTTATCGATTAAGCTTGCAACCTAAATTTAAAGCGTCTTATGACTTTTTACTATTACGTGTGGAAAGTGGCGAGGCAGATCAAAAAACATTGGCAGAGTGGTGGACTGAGTATTTGAAACAAGATGTCACCGGTCAGAAAGACATGGTTAAAAACCTCGGCCAAAAAGATCGCCCTAAACGCCGACACCGTAATAAGCCAAAAAGAAAACCAAAACAAGATACATGAACACAGTTTATATAGGACTTGGGGCTAATTTATATGAGCCCCAAGCGCAGTTAAATAAAGCGGTTGAAGCACTGCTCAACCACCCTGACATAAAGGACATGACCGTCTCAAGTTTCTACGCGTCGAAGCCGATGGGACCACAAGATCAGCCCGATTATGTCAATGCGGTTGCTAAATTTTCAACCATGTTAGAGCCAGAGCCTTTACTTGACCAACTTCAATTGATTGAACAGCAGCAAGGTAGAGTAAGAAAAGAAGAAAGGTGGGGCCCTCGTACATTGGACTTGGACATTTTGTTGTTTAATGAAGCAATAATTGACTCTCCAAGGTTAACCATTCCCCATTACGGCCTGTGCGATAGGGAGTTTGTCGTGTTCCCAATGCTAGAGATTGACTCAAAACTGTGCCTGCCAAATGGCACAGCACTTAGCGATATCGCGGCTAACCTTCCACGCAATGGCTTAACAACGCTGCCTGTGACCCAAAATAAGGAGACATAAAAATGGCAAAAGTTTCGGTATCCACCCTCGCAAAGAAAAAACAGCAAGGTGAAAAAATCACTGCCTTGACTGCATACGATGCAAGTTTTGCTAAACTTTTTCATGAAAACGGCGTTGATGTTGTCCTTGTGGGTGACTCTCTTGGCATGGTGCTGCAAGGTGGTGAAGATACCCTTGCTGTAACCATCGGAGATATTGCTTATCACACACGCAGTGTAAGAGCTGGCAGCAAAGAGCTGTTTGTTATTGCTGATATGCCATTTATGACTTACTCCAACCCTGCACAAGCATGTGACAATGCAGCGGAACTTATGCGCAACGGCGCGAACATGGTTAAGTTAGAAGGCGGCACCTGGCTCGTAGATTCAATTAAACTTCTTACACAGCAAGGTATCCCGGTTTGCGGCCATTTAGGCCTTACACCACAGTCTGTGCACGTTTTTGGCGGTTTTAAAATCCAAGGCCGTGAGGAACAGCAGGCACAACAAATGATAGCGGATGCACAAGCGCTTGAAGCTGCGGGCGCTCAGATGCTGGTCATTGAATGTGTGCCGTCAAGTTTGGCAAAACGTATCACTGCCGCAGTTAACATCCCAGTGATAGGTATCGGCGCAGGTAAAGAAGTAGATGGTCAAATATTAGTAATGCACGACTTAGTCGGCATTTCTGCAGGTTACATTCCGAAGTTTTCTAAAAACTTCTTGGCAGAAACAGGTAATATGCAAGATGCTGTGAAAAAGTTCTGTAGCGATGTGAAGTCAGGCGCATTCCCAGGTAGCGAACACGAGTTTAACTAATGCAATCAATTACTGAAATTAAGTCTCTACGTAGCCAAATCAAAGCGTGGCGTCAGCAAGGTCATAGCATCGCCTTCGTACCCACAATGGGTAACCTACATCAAGGACACTTTTCCCTTGTTGAAAAAGCCAAAACACTGGCAGATAAAGTGGTCGTAAGTATTTTCGTCAACCCAATGCAATTTGGCCAAAACGAGGATTTAGATAACTACCCAAGAACTTTAGCACAGGATAAACAAGGCTTAGCGGAACTTGAAACTGACATTGTTTTTACGCCTAGCGTAGAAACTATCTATCCGAACGGTTTAGATACACAGAGCTTTGTTGACGTACCAGGCGTCTCCGAAGGTTACTGTGGAGGGAGCAGAGCGGGTCATTTCAGAGGTGTTGCAACAGTTGTCACTAAACTATTTAATCTGGTGCAACCTGACTTCGCATGCTTTGGTGAAAAAGACTATCAGCAGCTTCAAGTCATCAAAACCATGGTACACGACTTATCAATGCCTATCGAAGTAATTGGTGTACCAACACAAAGGGAAGTATCTGGACTTGCTATGAGCTCTAGAAATGGCTACCTGTCTGATCAAGAGAAAGACGTTGCCAAAGTACTGTACACAGTATTGAGCAATGCAGCAAACGCATTAAAATCGGGAGAGCGTGACTTCAAGCAGATTGAGCAAGATGCGAAATCGCAGCTCGAAAGCGCCGGGCTTAAGCCTGATTACTTCTCAGTTGCACACCGCAGTACACTGAAACCAGCGATTAAAGAAGATGACGAGTTTGTCATCTTAGCGGCAGCCTTTTTAGGCAAAGTCAGGCTAATCGATAACATTCAAGTAGCTCCATAATCAGTTAATTGAATGCCAATACTAAGAATACTAAGCGTCTTGAATAGACGCTTTTTTTATGCCTACTCAAGACTTAATACTACTGAAGTTATTCAAGTTTTTCCCGATAGGTACGCTTGTAAATATAAAGTGTGCTAAATTAAATAAAGTATTAAAAATAATTATTATTAAAACTCTCTGAAATCACGCCATAATAGGAACTACTATGAGAACTGCGCTTCCGTTTATATTCGTCACGCTTGCAGCCTGTAGCAATCAAAATAACTCTCCTGAGCTGAATCAGTGCGCCCAACAAAATTATCAGTGTGAGCAAAACTGTAACTTAAGCTCGACAGAACAAACGATGACACGGCAAATATGTAGCGGTGAATGTGTAGAAAAATATAACAATTGCAAAGCGCAAGCAGAAGAGCTTTCAAAGATTAGAACAGGTCAGTACTGATATTGTCTGCGGTAAATTAACAACACAAAAAAAGCCGCCCGATTGGGCGGCTCTATATATTCGTGCCGAGATTATAGAAGACCTAGCTTCTTAAGTTCGCGGCTTGCCATTTTATTTGTTAATGGCACATAACCATCCTTCTCTACAATCTTTTGACCTTCTTTGGATAGAACCATCTTTAAGAATTCAGCTTCGATTGGTGAAAGCGGCTTGTTTGGATGCTTGTTCACGTATACATATAAGAAACGAGACAGTGGGTATTTACCAGTTGCAACATTCTCAAGAGTTGCATCTACAAAGTTGCTGCCTTTCTTAGCCAGTGGCACTGTACGTACACCAGATGTCTTATAACCGATACCAGAGTAGCCAATTGCATTCACAGATGAAGAGATTGACTGTACAACAGATGCAGAACCAGGTTGCTCGTTTACGTTGTTTCTGAAGTCACCTTTACAAAGTGCTTTCTTTTTAAAGTAACCGTAAGTACCTGATACTGAGTTACGACCATAAAGCTGGATATCTTTTGCAGCCCAAGGACCATTTAGACCAACATCACTCCAACGGTCAACTTGCTTATCGCCACCACACTTGCGTGTTGAAGAGAAAATAGAGTCAACTTGGTCGATACGAAGACCTTTGATAGGGTTATCTTTGTGTACGAAAACCGCCAATGCATCGATAGCTACGCGTACTTCAGTAGGTTTGTAACCATAACGCTTCTCAAATGCTTCAACTTCTTTCGACTTCATCTTACGGCTCATTGGGCCGAAGTTTGCAGTTGCTTCTGTTAGCGCTGGAGGCGCAGTTGAAGAACCAGCCGCTTGAATTTGAATATTTACGTTAGGGTAAATACGCTTATACTCTTCAGCCCAAAACGTCATCATGTTTGCTAGCGTGTCTGAACCCACAGATGAAAAGTTACCCGAGATTCCGCTGGTTTTGTTGTACTCAGGTAAGTTTTTATCAAGTGCAGAAACTTGTGTAGATACCAATGTTGTTACAGCCACACCCATTGCGGCAACTAAGCTTTTAAATTTCATTGGGGTCACTCCGATTGTTCGTCCCATTTGTTTAACTGGTGCTCATTGTGCGCTCAGTTAATTACAATAAAATTACTCTTAAATGACACTTTTATGACTTTCACTATGTGTCATAAAAATGCGTTTTTCTTTAGGGAAAGAGAACGAGAAGCAAGAGCCCTCTCCCAGTGTACTTTCAATATCTAAATGTGAGTCATGTCGACTCAACACGTGCTTTGTAATTGCCAAACCTAAGCCAGATCCGCCCGTTTTGCGGCTCCGTGCTTTATCAACCCGATAAAAGCGCTCAGTCAGCCGGTTGATATGCTCTGGAGCAATACCATCTCCATTGTCCGTAACAGAAAATGCTGGTCGCTCTCCATCTAAATACCACTTAACGGTTATTTTTCCGTTGGGTTTAGTGTAATGAATTGCGTTGAATACCAAGTTAGAAAACGCGCTTCTCAATTCATCAATACAACCTTTGATGTCCAAGGTTTCATCGACTTCAAAAATAATCTCATGATGCTTGTCTTGATTTAAAGATAAGCCTTCAGTGCGAATAAGTGTCAGCATGCTTGGCACATTTACGGCCTTGTCATTTGCTTGATCTCTGTCTCCTTCAATACGAGACAAAGACAGCAATTGATTGACCAAACTGTCCATGCGTTTACACTGCTCTATCATTGTATTGTGTGCTTTTTGCCACATAGCAGGCGGAGGCATCTGATCGCCTTCCATCATTTCTAAATAGCCTGTTACCACAGTGAGTGGCGTACGCAGTTCATGAGAGACGTTGGCAACAAAGTCTTTGCGCATTTGCTCAAGCTTTTTCAACCTCGAGATATCACGAACGACCATCATTAATTGCTCGGCATAGGGCATCACCCGAAACTCAAGCACACGCTCACCATTGTGGCCACTTTCTAGCTCTAAGGGATCGGTAAAATCATGCTCCTGCATATATTTTACAAACTTTGGATCGCGGATCAGATTATCTAACCGCTGCCCATGATCCGTAGGCCATTGTAGTCCCAAAACTTTAAGGGCCAGTTGATTGCACCAAATAATACTCAGATCTTGCTGCATAACGATCACCGCGTCAGGCACAGCTTCGGCACCTTCACGAAAACGCCGGATCAAAGCGGCTAATTCATTGCGCTTTTTGCGATTACGATGTTGCAGGTGATAGATCCCTTCAAATATCTGCTCCCAAGCACCGGATCCTTCTGGTGGGTTGAAACTGCGTTGATTGATCAACCAGTCACTCAACTTATAGAGTTGTTTAAAATGCCAAAACAGTAAAACTGATGCTCCCAAAAACAACAATACAAAAGGAGCCCCAAGTAATATGCCGATAAGGGTTAGGGGGAGAAAATACAAAAACAGGCGCTTTAATAACGCCTGTTTATCAATCACTCTATACATATAAAATGATCCTAAATATTAAGCGCTAGGATAACGCTACCACAGCGCGTACATTATTGCTTTATACCTTACTTGAGAAACGATAACCAGCACCACGTACCGTTTGTACAAGTCTGTCATGACCTAACGGTGCAATCGCTTTTCTCAAACGTCTAATATGTACGTCTACCGTACGATCTTCAACATAAACATTAGTGCCCCAAACATGGTCTAGCAGCTGTTCACGGCTATATACACGCTCTGGGTGAGTCATGAAGAAGTGTAGTAATCTAAACTCAGTCGGGCCCATTTCTAACTCATTACCCGCCGAAGTTACACGGTGTGAAATAGGGTCAAGTCTCAAGCCGTGTACTTCAATCGCTTCTTCCAAAGAGGTTGGAGATACGCGACGCATTACAGCTTTGATTCTAGCCATTAGCTCTTTTGGTGAAAAAGGTTTAGTCACATAGTCATCTGCGCCTACTTCTAATCCTTTAACCTTGTCTTCTTCTTCACCACGTGCTGTTAACATGATGATTGGAATTTGACGTGTATATTCGCTTTGTTTGAACTTTTTAGCAATCTGGATACCGCTACCTCCTGGTAACATCCAATCCAGCAGTACCATATCAGGGTATGGCTCTACCATGGCTGCAATTGCCGAATCATAGTCTTCAGCTTCAATCGCTTGAAAGCCATTTTGTTCCAACACAAACACCAGCATCTCTCTGATCGGTGCTTCGTCATCAACTACTAGTACTCTACGTGACATTCCCATTTATCTCTTACGTTACCGAAGTCGGTTTCATTATTATGACTAAGTATGACAGTTTTATGAAAGATTACCTGATAAATCTCAGGTAAATTAATTTCCCATGAACACAATTTCAATAAGTTAGGCTCCACTTGTCCCTAAATTGTCTTCATTTTGATGCAATTAGCGGCGAATACCTTAGTATTGCTTGGCCCTTTTACATAGCAAAAAAATATTCAGATATTGGAGATCACTATTTTCCTAACTGTCTACAAATGGGATCAGATTCTTACCTAGTGGATCTCGCTGGGATCAGACTTTTACCCACTGCTCACTTCGCAATGATGGTTTGATGCAAGCTAACCCTCTGATATTTATGTTTAGTAAATTACTTTTTCACTTTGGGTACATGTTGAGCCGGATCTTTTATCCAGATCAGTTGGTATAAAACAGATCCTTCTAAACTGACGTTAGTAAAAATACGATCCAAATAAGCTGAGTAAGTATAATCCCGATCTAAAAATGCGATCAGTTAGTAAGATACCGATCTCTACTCGCTTACTTAGTTAGATAATGATCCCACTTATGCCTTAGCGATCTGTTGCAGTGAACAAAGCTCGACTAGCCAAATTGTACGGGCACAAAAAAGCCCCTGTTAAGGGGCTTTTAGCATCAATATGATCTCAAAGGTAAATTACTTTACTTTTGGCGCTAATTCACCAGATAGGTACTTAACGTGCATATCATCTAAAGAGATAGGCTTAATGTTTGATGCTTGTCCAGCAGTACCAAACGCTTCATAACGTGCGATACAGATCTCAGTCATGGCCTTGGTTGCTTCAGCCAAATACTTACGTGGATCAAAGTTAGCAGGATTGTGTGCAAGGTGACGACGGATAGCACCTGTCGCTGCTAAACGAAGATCTGTGTCGATGTTAACTTTGCGAACACCGTGTTTGATACCTTCTACGATCTGCTCAACTGGCACACCATAAGTTTCAGGGATCTCACCACCAAACTCATTGATCACCGCTAGCCACTCTTGCGGTACCGATGAAGAACCGTGCATTACTAGGTGCGTATCAGGAATACGTGCGTGGATTTCTTTAATGCGGTTAATCGCTAAGATGTCACCTGTTGGTGGGCGTGTAAACTTATATGCGCCGTGAGATGTACCACACGCAATGGCGAGTGCATCTACACCCGTTTTCTTAACAAAGTCAGCGGCTTCTTCTGGGTCAGTCAGTAGCTGGTCTTGAGTCAATTTGCCCACCGCACCAATGCCATCTTCTTCACCCGCTTCGCCAGTTTCCAGAGAACCTAGAACACCTAGTTCACCCTCTACAGAAACACCACACGCATGTGCCATTTCTACTGTGCGACGTGTTACATCAACGTTGTACTCATAAGTTGAAGGAGTTTTACCATCATCAAGTAGTGAGCCATCCATCATGACTGATGAAAACCCTAGTTGAATTGAACGCTGACATACCGCAGGTGATGTACCATGGTCTTGGTGCATTACAACTGGGATATGAGGCCATTCTTCAACCGCTGCAAGGATCATATGGCGAATAAAAGGCGCGCCCGCATACTTTCGAGCTCCTGCAGAGCCTTGTACGATCACTGGGCTGTTTGTTCTATCAGCCGCTTCCATGATTGCACGCATTTGCTCTTGGTTATTCACGTTAAAGGCAGGAACGCCGTATCCATTCTCAGCCGCATGATCGAGAAGTTGACGCATACTGATTAAAGCCATATTGCTTTTCTCCAATTTTTGATGGCCTTTCACCATCTATTTGAACGGGATAGATATTTTGTGGTTGTTGCCAACCGCTATTTATTAAACAAAGAGTGAGAGAGTGTTCAATAAATAGTTTGAGGCGCAAGCGCCTCATTTAAATTATGCTTTTGCTCTTTGCTCTAGCATATCCACTGCCGGTAATTTTTTACCTTCTAAGAACTCTAAGAAAGCACCACCACCAGTCGAGATATATGAGATTTCATCACCAACACCATACTTGTCTATGGCCGCCAGTGTGTCGCCACCACCTGCAATTGAAAACGCTTTTGACTTAGCAATTGCATGTGCGATGGCTTCCGTACCATTACCAAATTGGTCAAATTCGAAAACGCCAACTGGGCCATTCCAAACAACAGTACCTGCCTGTTCGATGATTTTAGCCAGTTCATTCGCTGTATTTGGACCAATATCAAAAATCATATCGTCACTGTGTACTTCTGCAACGTCTTTGATTACTGCAACAGCTGTCTCTGAAAATTCTTTACCAACAACAACATCTGTTGGAACAGGGATGTCACCCTCATTCGCCTTAGCCGCAGCGCTTAGTTTCTGCGCTTCTGGAATAAGCTCTTCTTCATACAGAGACTTACCTACCGGGCTACCTGAAGCCGCAATAAATGTATTTGCAATACCACCGCCAGTGACTAGCTGATCAACCACAGTCGACAACGAATCTAACACTGTAAGCTTAGTCGACACTTTCGAACCACCCACAATAGCAACCAATGGGCGTGCAGGGTTGTCGAGCGCCTTACCAAGTGCATCAAGTTCAGCAGCAAGCAATGGGCCTGCACATGCTACTTCAGCAAATAGGCCAACACCATGTGTTGAAGCTTGTGCGCGGTGCGCCGTACCAAATGCATCCATGACGTAAACGTCACACAGTGCAGCTAGCTGCTTAGACAATGCTTCGTCGTTTTTCTTCTCACCTTTATTAAAGCGCACATTTTCAAAAACAACCACTTCGCCGTCAGCAACTTCTACACCATCTAGGTAGTCAGTCACCAAACGTACACTTTGGTCGAGCGCTTCGTTAAGGTAATCAACAACGGGCTGAAGTGAATACTGAGCATCGTATTCCCCTTCCGTTGGGCGACCAAGGTGAGACATAACCATTACTTTTGCACCTTTTTCAAGTGCTAACTTAATGGTTGGCAACGATGCTTTAATACGTGCGTCAGACGTTACTTTGCCGTCTTTCACTGGCACGTTTAAATCTTCACGAATAAGCACGCGTTTGCCGTTTAAATCTAAATCCGCCATCTTGATGACTGACATGGACATCTCCTTAAAAGAACGATACTAAAATTATTTGGCATTC
Organism: Pseudoalteromonas luteoviolacea; assembly: GCF_001696455.1. Lineage (GTDB taxonomy): Bacteria > Pseudomonadota > Gammaproteobacteria > Enterobacterales > Alteromonadaceae > Pseudoalteromonas > Pseudoalteromonas luteoviolacea_C. The sequence continues at coordinate 332,312 of NZ_MAUJ01000004.1, read as the reverse complement.
ATCATTGCCATTGCGGTGTCGAGCATACGGTTTGCAAATCCCCACTCGTTATCACACCAAACTAAAACTTTTACTAAACGCTTATGGCTCACTCTGGTCTGTGTTCCATCGATAATGCTTGAATGTGGATCGTGATTAAAATCCACAGATACCAAAGGCTCTTCCGTATAATCAAGAATACCTTGAAGTCTGCCAACTGCGGCTTTTTCAAGTACTTGATTTACCTGCTCTAGCGTGACATCTGAGTCCAGAGAAACGCTTAAGTCCATCGCAGTTACGTTAATCGTAGGTACTCTTACTGCGATTGCCTCAAATCGGCCATGAAACTTTGGCAAGATCCGCTCAATTCCACGTGCCAGTTTAGTATCCACAGGAATAATGGACTGACTGGCAGCGCGAGTACGTCGCAAATCTTTATGATAAGCATCTATCACTTGCTGATCATGCATTGAAGCATGGATCGTAGTGATTGCGCCTGACTCTATCCCAAATGCATCATCCAGTACTTTTATGACAGGAACAATACAATTCGTTGTACAGGAACCGTTCGAAACAATTGTATGCTCGGCTTTTAAATTGTCTTCGTTGATACCATATACGATGGTTTCATCAACATCGGCATCTGCTGGGTGAGAAAATAAGACTTTTTTGGCACCAGCGGCTATATGCGCAGCTGCGTGCTGACGTGAGTGATAAACACCGGTACATTCTAGTACAACATCTACGTCTAATGCATGCCAAGGTAAATGGCTTGGATCGGGTTCATTGAAAATCTGAATTTGCTGACCGGCAACTTCTAAATAAGGTTTGTTAAGGGCAACAGGAAAGGCAAAACGCCCGTGAGAAGTATCATACTTCATCAAATGCGCAATCCCTTCAGGATCAGCAAGCTCGTTAATAGCTACGATTTGAATTTCATTGTGACGCCCAGATTCATAAAGGGCTCGGACAATATTGCGACCTATGCGACCAAAACCATTGATTGCCAGTTTGATTGTCATTAATTAGAAGACCCATTTCTATATGCAAAAAAGGAGTTATCGACGCTCCCTTATAAAGATGGCGCTATTGTAATCGACCTTGAACAAATGTGTAAGGGATATGCAAAAATATTTCTATGTAATACGGTGAGCCAACATAAAACCCGTACCAATAACGCCTATAATAATGCGCTTAACTTAATGTGTTTTTCTGAATCAAAATGGTTCACTTGTGCCAACAAAAGCTCCGCAGTTGCCAGCGCATCACTCAAGGCATTGTGATTTTGATAGTTAGGTAGTCCATATCGTGCTCGGCAGACCGGCAAACGGAGTTGATCTTGTATCACTGCTTGATGCTGACGCAGTAATCTCGACTTTTCTATTTTCAAAGTATCGAGCATTTGGGTTGGACGAGTCACAATTCCCATTTCCAAAAATGCTTTTTTGATAAATGACCAATCGAGCAAAATATTGTGGCAAACTAGCACCCGCCCTTCGAGTGCCTTTGCTAACTCACTCATAATGACTTCAATGTCATGGCCTTGTTCAAGTTGGGTCTCGTCAATGCCATGAAAAACAGGGCTTTGCGAAAGGTGCTGCACACTTCGATTGAGCATATACCGCGACTCCGCGAGGACAATTTTTCCACGCTTAATCATCACCCAAGCCACAGACACCACTTCATGTTCGGCTGCATCTAGGCCTGTAAGCTCTAAATCTACAACCACCAATTCAGTATCCAGCCATAAATCTTGCGATTTGCCATGTTTAAAAAACCAAGGGAGCTTCCATCGCATGGTGTTATAAACTTCCTCTGGCAAACTTAAAAACACACGCCTGCTGAGCTTGCTTTATTAAATGGAAAGCTTCTTTTAATTGATGTCGTTCCATCGAACTCAGTGTCTCTGGATTAATGCAATTTGCAGGCAGCTGGTGCTGCTCAATCTGACTTCTAAGCCTAAGCTGAGTTAAAAACCGCCAACAGTCTTGTAAGTTATAAATATCACGCTTACTCAACTGCATGTGATCTTTAAGCGCTTTTAGGCGTGCTTGTGTATTTGCTTTACTAATACCGCACTTTAAAGCGTAAATCCGCACTAAGTCATTGATGATGGCAACACCGCGTGTTTTCAAATCTAAGTACTTACTTTTGTCTTTACTACGCTGTAGCTTAAATTGTTGAAACAAGCCAATTGGCACACTGTTGGTGCTAATATCCGTCGCCATTGCCGCAAAAAATAATTCTTGCTGCCCAATTTCACCTAGTTGTACATTCAAATCTTGATACAGTGACTGATCGCCACAAATATAACGTCGGTCAAAAAATATTTTGCAATTCAGCATAGCTTGGGGCGTTGGCGCTGTCATCCAGTTGTGAAATCGCGCAGTCCACTCATCCACCGTTCCTCGACAATGCTCATTGCTTGCCATAATGTTCCCTGGACACGCTCGTATTCCACACTCAACCAAGTGGGATGTCACAAATTCCCCCAATGATGCAAAATAAGCACGTTCAGCTGGTTTTATGTCATTGCAAAAAATGAGTCCATTGTCCTGATCGGAGTCCAGAGTTTGCTCCTCTCGCGCTTGAGAACCAAAGCATATCCAGCTAAACGAGCAAGGCGCTTTACCATGTTGCTTTGCAAATAGCTCGGTGAGTCTGCTCATGAGCGCATCGGTCAAGCCACTTAACAAAGTACCCACAAATGAAATATCTTCCACTGTATTTGAGAAACTGCGCAGTAGTACGGGGATTTCTTTCGCTAATAACTTTAATTCTTGAGTACTACTGGCCTTGTATAATTGACCAATCAACTGCACAGGATCGCTGTTTTGTAATCTCAGTAAATCGGTACTGGTCACCATCCCAAGCGGCACTCGTTCCTCGTTTAATACAGGCAGGTGATGAATATTGTGTTTTAACATCAAATGTAAGGCAGAAAAAACCCGATTGTTTTCAAAAATAAATTTTGGCTCTGGTGTCATGATGGATGACACAGGCATCTCTGGGTTCAACTCACTCGCTAATACTCGATTACGTAGATCTCTATCGGTCACGACGCCTTTTAAACGCTCATTCTCTGTGATCATCACAGATGAAACACCTTCTACTTGCATGACTTTTGCTGCTTCTACGATAGTGGCCGAAGGCTCAATAACAACAGCCGATTTGGTCATTAACTTTGAGATTTTTCGCTCTGACCATCCTTTACTGCGTTCTTGATAGTGACTGGATAACAGACGCTTTTTATGTGCTTTTACAAAGTGCTGTTCAAAGACTTTGTATTCACGCCTTAAAAAGTCAAAGCTGATTTGAGGCAGCATAAGGATGAGACCAGGACTTTGTACTTCTAGATGACTTTGAATTTCCTCTCCGGTGAGTAAAGAAGGATAACCAAAATAGTCACCTGTAGATAGCCGTGTAATGACCTCTCCCGACACATCAACCAAATCAAATATGCCAGTCCTAACCAGATATAAGTATTTTTCTTCTCCCTGCAACGCATCGGCTTGATTATGTGCGGTGAGGTAAACCATTTCACTGTGGTTTACAAAGTAATGCGCACTGGCACTTGGCAACTCATTCAATGGCGACTGCTTTGATACAAAGTTCAAAACGTCCTGTAGTTCTGCTGTCATTCCTGTTTGCGTCATATTCTCTATCGCCTTAAAGCAAAATAGCCCAGCAAGAAAGCTGAGCTATTTTTTTGCTGTGAGTATTAGTGTGCGTGGGCAGCACTTGACCCTTTAGGGTTACGGATCCCATCCACCATACGCTTTACCTCTTCGGGTGTTTCAGCTGTTAACTTCATCACGACAGCCGCCACAACAAAGTTTACAACCATACCGATTATGCCAATGCCTTCCGGTGAAATACCAAACAACCAGTTAGCAGGTGCATTCAACTCAGGGCTAATAAACTTAAAGTAAATAATGTACGCGGCTGTAAAGCCAATACCCGAAATCATGCCTGCAATCGCACCTTCTTTATTCATGCGCTTAGAGAAAATACCCATAATAATTGCAGGGAAGAAGCTTGCCGCCGCCAAACCGAACGCAAAGGCTACAACGGATGCGACAAACCCGGGAGGATTAATACCAAAGTAGGCTGAAATACCAATCGCCACCATCGCCGCTAACCTCGCCGCCATGAGCTCTTGTTTATCACTGATATCCGGCTTGAGTGTACGCTTGAGCAAGTCATGGGAAACGGAGGTAGAAATAACCAGTAGTAACCCGGCCGTTGTAGAGAGCGCCGCCGCAATACCACCTGCCGCAACCAAAGCGATAACCCATGCAGGTAAGTCTGCAATTTCTGGGTTTGCTAATACCATGATATCACGGTCAATTTTTACTTCATTTGCGCTTGCTGGGTCATCAACTTTACCAGCCGAGTAGAACATTTTGCCATCACCATTTTTATCATTGAAAGTAATTAGCCCTGTTCTTTCCCAATTTTTCACCCACTGAGGCGCCTCAGCATATGCGGTACCACTACCATCCTTACCGTTGATGGTATCGATCATATTTACGCGAGCGAATGAGGCAACAGCAGGCGCTGTCGTGTAGACAATAGCAATGAATACCAATGTCCAAGCCGCTGAAATACGAGTATCTTTTACTTTTGGAACGGTAAAGAAGCGCACAATTACATGAGGGAGACCTGCGGTACCAACCATCAATGCTGCGGTGATAGCAAATACATCAATCATACTCTTTGAGCCTTCAGTGTATTGGGCAAAACCCAGTTCGGCACTGAGGCCATCAAGCTTATCGAGCACATAAGTACCTGAACCGTCAGCCAGTGTTGCGCCAAAGCCCGTTTGCGGCAGTATGTGACCCGTCATCATCATGGAAATAAAAATAGCGGGTACAAGGTAAGCAAAGACCAGTACACAGTACTGTGCGACCTGAGTATAGGTAATCCCTTTCATGCCACCGAGTACAGCATAAAAGAATACGATCACCATACCGATGTATACACCGGTTTCGATGTCTACTTCCAAGAATCGCGAAAACACGACGCCAACACCGCGCATTTGACCAGCAATATAAGTAAAGCAGATGAATATTGCACACAAGATGGCTACCACACGCGCAACCTGTGAATAATAACGATCACCGATGAAATCCGGTACGGTAAACTTACCAAATTTACGAAGGTATGGCGCTAAGCACAAAGCGAGTAGCACGTAACCACCAGTCCATCCGAGCAGGTAAACACCGCCATCGTAACCGGCAAATGAAATAATCCCCGCCATAGAAATGAACGAAGCCGCACTCATCCAATCTGCAGCTGTTGCCATCCCATTGGCAAGTGGTGGAACACCACCACCAGCAACATAGAATTCATTAGTTGAACCAGCACGCGCCCATATTGCGATGCCGATATAGAGGGCAAAACTCAACCCCACGATTAAAAATGTAAACGATTGAACATCCATCATGCCGCTCCTTATTCATCTACGCCGTATTTTTTATCAAGCGCATCCATTTTTGATACGTAGACAAAAATCAAAGCAACAAACGTGTAAATTGCACCTTGTTGGGAAAACCAAAAGCCCAACTTAAATCCAAAAAAACGTATTTCGTTTAAAACATCTACCAGTAAAATGCCAAAACCAAATGACACGACAAACCACACTGTCAGCAATTTAAACATCAAGGCTAGATTTTCTGACCAATATGCTTTTGCTTGTTCTTCACTTTTAAAGGCCATTCTTGACTCCCCCTTTAACTCATTCGAATCGAATGTGTTGGTATTAATTGACCTTTTGACTGTAGCAATGGCAATGGATTATTGAATTGAGACCTTAGTCGTACGCACAAGTTTACGTTTACGTAAACTGAAAAAACAACAAACTTGAATAACTTTAATAATTAATAAAATCAGCAACTTAAAAAACAATCAGCAATCTGATGTGCATTTTGTTAACAGCGTATACGGTATAAGACATTAGTCTAAATAGCACAACAAACTAAGAATACTACTTATAAATCAGTGTATTATAATCTCAGCTCTAGGTAGCTGGCTTCTCTAAACTAAGCCAGATATGATAAACCTGCGCCAACACATAGATTTAATAGTGTAATCAAAAACATCGATTAGGATTTAAGATGACTGCAGCCCTCATACTCGTTGCTCTAAGCTATATTGGCTTGCTATTTTGGCTCGCAAATTGGGGCGATAAACACACGCCTCTGGCGCAAAAAATCAGTCATCATCCGTTTGTTTATGCATTGGCTCTGGGTATTTACTGTACTTCATGGACTTACTACGGTTCTGTCGGAACCGCAGCTGCCAGCAGCTGGCATTTTTTCCCTATTTTATTAGGCCCTGCACTGCTGTTCATATTTGGACATGGGTTTTTACGTAAGTTGATCTTGGTGAGTAAAAAGCAAAATATCACCACCATTTCTGACTTTATTAGCGCCCGCTACGGCAAACGCCAAACCACTGCGATTATGGTGACATTAATTGCCTTGTTGGCAACCATCCCTTATATTGCATTGCAGCTTAAAGCGCTGGCAAACAGTTTTGAGCTGTTACGTAACAACGATGATATCTCAGGTGCGACGTTAGCACTCACAGGAACATTAATGATGGCTTTGTTTGCCATCTTCTTTGGCGCGAGAAAAGTGGACGTGACTGAATATCGTTCCGGGCTGATGCTAGCGGTTGCCTTCGAATCACTGATAAAACTGCTGGCCTTAGTTGCCGTAGCCTATATCTCATTGCAAGCACTCCTGTCACAACCCAATATAGAAATAGCTTGGCAGCACTGGCAAGGGTTCGATTTTTCCGACTTTAACTTTATCGGTCAGACCTTAATGGCCGCTGCTGCTATCATCTGTTTACCGCGACAGTTTCATGTCACGGTCGTCGACAACCAAAATAGCAATCACCTAACTACCGCTAGGTGGGCTTTTCCGCTTTATTTGATGCTGATTGCATTAATGATAATCCCAATTGCTAGCGCAGCAATTCACCCTCAAATCGGACAACAAATTGCCGCAGACAGCTTTGTACTCGCTTTGCCACTCAACCTCGAATACCCCGTGATTTCAACCTTTGTTTTTATAGGTGGCTTATCTGCGGCGACGGCCATGATCGTTGTTGCTACGCTCACGCTCAGCACCATGCTCTCAAATGACATTGTTTTACCTTTACTTCTGAAAAGGCGCTTTAAAAAGAGTTTGTTGACCAACAATTACAAGTCGCAGATTCTTCTAGTGAGGCGATTCATTATCGCTGCGATACTGTTACTCGCTTATTTCTACCAGCAATGGGCTGGCCATGGTGCTGCACTGGCCAGTATGGGTTTGGTCGCTTTCTCATTAGTTACACAATTACTGCCCGCTATCGTCGGCGGTTTGTATTGGCGAAAAGGTCATGCCTATGGCGTGTATGCAGGGTTGACCGCAGGGCTAATTTGCTGGGCGCTATTTCTATTACTGCCGATTATTTCTACGCCCGAGCTATTAGATTATCAAACTCAACAATCCATCGTCACGCGCGGTACATTATTGGCGCTTTTGGCAAATATTAGCTGTTATATTAGCTTTTCACTGGGTGCACACGAGCGATTAATTGATAAGTTGCAAGCAACCGCTTTTGTCAAACCCAAGGAGCAGGCGGCACTCGCGAAAAAACTCAATAAAGAAGTCAAAGCGACGGTTTATGACTTTAAAGTGCTACTGCAAACCTTTCTCGGTATTCAGCGCAGTCAGCAACTACTCGGACACTATGCTCTCAATGAAGACATTGACGACAATAATGCCTCTCCAACAGCCGATTTTATCAACTTTTGTGAACGCGCACTCACAGGTGTACTAGGCGCATCCTCTGCACAGGCATTAATACACGCGGTGTCATCGGGTAAACAAATGGCGTTTGAAGAAGTGGTTACCTTCTTCGATGAAACAACCCAAGCATTACAATTCAATCAAAACCTATTGTTCACCTCTTTAGAAAATTTGAGCCACGGAATTTCGGTAGTCGACAAAGACTTAAAACTAGTCGCTTGGAACAAGCGATATCATGAAATGTTTGAATACCCAAAAGGCTATCTGCAAGTTGGTCAAGACATTGAAGAAATTATCCGCTACAACGCTCAACGCGGTGAATGCGGTCCAGGGACACTTGAAAAGCTCGTAGAAAAGCGCGTGCAGCACCTTAAGAATGGCACTCCTCATCACTATATTCGTCATAGAGAGAATGGCCAAGTGTTTGAAATGACGGGCAACCCATTACCTGGAGGCGGGTTTGTAACCAGCTTTTCGGATATCACGATGCATATGGCCACACAAAATGCACTCGAAGAAATTAATATGGATCTAGAAAACCGCATCGAAGCCAGAATGTTGGAGATCAGGGCAATAAACCAAGACCTCAAGGCTCAGATAGCGACCCGAGAGCAAATTGAACAGGATCTAGTTGCTGCGAAAAAAGAAGCCGAGCAGGCCAATGAAAGTAAAACCCGATTTTTGGCGCTCGCCAGCCATGATATCTTGCAACCTCTTAATGCAGCGAGACTTTACCTCGGTGCCATTGAAGAGAAACACATACCGGATACGGAGCGTGGCAATCTACATAAGCTTGGTAATAGCTTGGACTCCACAGTCCATTTAATGTCCTCCTTATTAGATATCGCTAAGTTAGAACAAGGCGCAATGAAGCCTACACCACGTCATTTTAAAATCACTGATATTCTGGCTCCCCTAGAAAACGAATATGCCATCATCTGTCATGAGAAAGGCTTAAAACTCAGGGTGAGGGATTGCGCGTTTACCGTCCACAGCGATATTACGTACCTGCGCAGGGTTGTGCAAAACCTCGTCTCTAACGCGGTTAAGTACACTGACTCAGGCAGCGTATTAATCGCCTGTAGAAAGCGTGCTCACAGTTTACGTATCGAGGTATGGGATACTGGTCCTGGCATTACGCATCATGAACAGCAGAAAATCTTCAATGACTTTTATCGTATTGAAGCAGGTGACAATAGAGGTGTTGGTCTAGGGCTTGGCGTCGTTAAGCGTCTCTGTGATTTAATGAGCATTCCGCTGGCAATGAAATCCATTCCTCAAAAAGGCAGTCGCTTTTATATTGATGTGCCACTGGGCGATCACCAACAAATTGTTTCGGCGACAACCGTGAGTCATACCGATAGTAAGCGTAAACTTAAAGTGATGGCTATCGATGACGATCCGAATAACCTCTCTGCCATGTCCAGCTTATTGAACAAATGGCAATTGCAGCATGAGATGTTTAGCCAAGTAGATGACACCATACAATATGCCAAGGACAACAAAGCCCCTGATATGTTACTTGTAGACTATCAGTTAGGCTCACATTGTGATGGCGTTACCTTGATAAAGACTCTGAGAGAAATATGGCAAAGCGAAATACCAGCGGTGTTAATTACCGCAGTGCGAGACCAAGCATTAAAAGCACAAGCCAAGGACAATCAAATACATTATCTGACCAAACCTCTAAAGCCAGCTAAATTGAAAGCGCTATTGAACCATTCCAGATGATAGGGGCTACAATGCCAACTTGATTTGGTCGCGACCAGCAGCTTTAGCTTGATAAACTGCTTGATCGGCTGCTTTAAGTGACTTGCTAAAAGGCATATTTAAATTGACGTCTGCGACACCAATACTCACAGTAAATGAGATGTCGTGGCCGTCATAGTGAACTTTAAGTGCAGCTGCTTCTTCACGCAGGCGCTGAGCAACATTCATTGCCAATGCCACCTCGGTCTCAGGGAGCAAAATAATAAACTCCTCGCCACCTAAACGACACACACAATCCTCTGCGCGTACAAGGTTAGTGCAACAGTCTGAGAAGCGCTTCAATACTTCATCACCGCCATCGTGGCCATACTTATCATTGATCCCTTTAAATCTATCTAGGTCAATCATGAGTAAGCTTAATGGCCGATCAGCACGTTGGTGACGACTCATTTCACTTTTGGCGTAATCCATCAAGTAGCGACGATTTTTTAGCCCTGTCAATACATCTTGAAAAGCCATTTCAGTCAATTTCTGTTGCATTTGCCAAAGCTCATGAACCAGCAAGCGACGGCTACAACAGTCAGCGATTAGTTCCGCGGCCACCACTTCCCATGAGAGCCAATCACGGGGCTCAAAGCGCCCTTCGCAACATACCACGCCAATTGCGAGTCCATTTTGGAAAATTGCAGTGTCCAATAACGCAGAAATTTGTTGCGGTTTTAAATATCCGTCTTTGAACTCACTTGTACGTGAATCAGTTAAAGCATCTCTTGCAGAAATGGTTTCGCCACTCACAATCGTGCGAAAGTAGGTAGGGTAATCAGTAACCTGTAGCTCAGGAAGCGGGCCAGAGACTAAGCCGTCCCAGTCCGTATTTGCGTAGTTAATTAATCTTGTCGGGTTCGCAGCATCATCAAATAGCCATATTGAAACACGACTCACATCGAGTAAGGCTTTACCTTCTAAAATAATATCAGCAAGAAATTGCTGGTGACCAACTGACACGTCCACTTCTTTAGATAATACGCGTCGAAGCCTTTGCGTTACGTGCGTCAGTTCATTATGTCTGTGATTAGACAAACCATCATTTTCTTTACTGTCTACAGCCAATTTTCTCACCCAAATACATCAAGTATTGCACTTGTTTCCAAGTTAGCCCATCGCTTACCCGCCTCAGCCGGTACCAAACGCCACTTTGATTGTGCTCTATACAATTGCCCCACCTCCCATAATGGGACTGAGCAATTAAACTACTGCTTCGAATAATAATACGCCGATCAGATAAAAAATCACCCATTTTTATCCTGTTAGAGGAACTTATTCCGAGAATGGTTGGCTGAGGTCAATATTTAGTAAACATTGTTGTTATTGCGACTTTCTGTACAGTAAAGCTAAGTAATTGATTTAATGTAAGTGCTAAAACGATAAATAAAGGAATATTAGCGCCTAGGTTATACGCATAAACACTGTAGAGAATAAACCCACTCTTCTTGTGGATGTAAAAAAAGGAGTGAAACACTCCTTTTTATATTTATAAATACTTGCTTAGATACTTTTTCATGATTGGGTCATGCTTCGCCATTTCACGCTGCTCTTCCAATATTTCAGCCAGCATTTGGTAAGATGTGAGCGGATTCGCTAATACAACTCTGAATACCACCGTTGGCTGACCTTCATACTGTTCAGGTGTCAAACGCGTTCTAGATACGAACGAGCGCCCAGTTTCACGCTGCCTTTTTTGCATGCTCGCCGTCAGGCGGTTTAATGAAGCATAGATATCTATCTTCTCTTGTTCATCAGCTTGCGCAAGTGCAGCTTTGATTGCTTTTGGTACATAGCGATATGTCAGCAAACATAACTCTGGCTGAGAAATAAGCTCAAAGTCATCCTGCTCTGAAATGAGCTTTGCAAAGTAATGGGCCTTTTCAATACTGTGATCAATTAGCATTTCATAGCCTTTGCGCCCAATAACTTGAAGACATGCATGGACCAGCATTGCCATACCAGGACGACTCCCTTCTAGCGTGTGGCTACCTAAGTCTTTGGAGCCTTTACGCAAAATGTATTCGGCGTGATGCTCAATAACATCTGTCGCAGCGGGATCTTTGAATAACACGATACCAGCCCCCATTGGGACATACATTTGCTTGTGTGCATCAATGGTGACAGAGTCAGCCTTTTCGATGCCAGACAGAAGATGTCTATAAGTATTGGATAGCAACGTTGCTCCACCCCACGCAGCGTCAACGTGGAAATGACAATTAAGCTCTTCACATAACTGTGCCATTTCATTGAGCGGGTCGATGCTGCCTGTTTCAGTGGTACCTGCAACACCAACAATGGCCATGACTTTAATTCCTTGAGCTTCTAGCTCAAGGGCTTTTTCACGCATCGCGACCACATCTACCTTGTTGTTTTCATTGGTTCGAACAGCGATGAAATTTTCTCGGCCTATTCCCAAAACGTCAGCGGCTTTTCCTAATGAGTAATGCCCACGTTCAGACACCAATACAGCTAACCCCTTGTAGCCGTAATGCATCATAGCGGCAAACATCCCCTGAGAAGAAATGCCTTTAAAATCCCCATCAGGTTTTAGTAAGCGGTTTCTGGCGATCCACAGTGCCGTAATATTGGCAATGGTGCCTCCAGAGCAAAACGCTCCGAGTGCGTTTTTAGCACTGTGCATCCACTTTTGGTAAAACTCGTCGCTTTGCCCATAAGTTAAGTGGTGCATCATCCCCAATACTTGTCTTTCAAGTGGCGTGAACGCTTTAGATGTTTCAATCTTAACGAGGTTTTGGTTTAACCCCACCATTAACTTTGATAAAGGCAGTAAAAAGTGTGGCAACGCTGAAGTCATGTGACCAATAAAGCTAGGGGACGCGGTATGTACCGAGTGCGCCACTAATTGTTCCATGATATCTTGAGCATAATCCGATACAAAAGTCGGCTCTTCAGGGATAGAAGCAGACTGAAAATCTTTTTCTATCTCGTGTAAAGGCTTCTCAACAGCAGCAATGTTCTCATTCAAAAACCCGGCAAGGTTATGTGAGATTTCTTGTTCTATTTTACTGAGTGTAGAGCCTGGCGCTTCTGGTACGGTAAAGATTCGCATTAAGCTTTCTTCAGAAGCGACTGCACAACGCTTTGGACCCATTCTAATTCCCAATCACAAAAGAGTAAGTAGATGTGTGCGCCTCGAGGCTGCGTCTGATAGGCACATCTACCTTGCTAATTTATTACGAAATGACTAACTCTACTTTAAAGTTGCCAGAATGTCTGCAAATGCAACGTAAAAAAGTCGCCATAAAAGCTATTTTCCGTATAAATAAACGAAATAAAGCTTTTTAGGAACATTCAGCGCCATCAATTTATGAAATACTTTGTAAAATGTGCATCAAGGCTATAAAATTTGCAGTATTGTTAGCGCTCAGGCAATCGGAATTGCAATGAATAAATGGAACTTTGCTCACCGTACCCTCTCTTTCACTTGGGTCTTAGTCGGCTTTTTCACCTTTGTAATATCACTGGCGGGTTACGTATATTATACCTACCACAATACCAAAATCGTCATCATGGAAGACATTGACCAGAGGCTGCGCACCGCAGCACAAAGCGCCAATTTATTTGTCGGTGCTCAATATCATGAAGACCTTGATACGGTTAGCCCAGCGGAATTTAAACAAGTCAGTGAGCAACTCACAAAGCTAGCACAAGCAGTTGGCGTCGAATATGTTTATACCATGATATACGACTCTCCAAATGTGCGCTTTACTGCTTCAAGCTACACAGTAGAAGACATCACGAATGGCGATGTAACACAGTTTAGAGATGTGTACCCTGAAGCGACAACGATAAATAAAGGCGCATTTCGCTCTACCAAGGAAGTTTTTGAGGTCTCAAAAGACAAATGGGGACACTTTAAAACGATCTTTGTACCGCACATTACTCCGCAAGGCCAAGTTTACCTAACAGGTGCTGATATCACCATTTCACACATAGAGGCCCAGCTTCAGGATAATGTGACCCAAGCTGCGCTCTCTGCAAGTTTCTTCTTTTGTATTGCCTTGCTCGTCGCTGGTATGTATTTATTGGTATACAGGCGCACTTTGACCACAGATGCAAGAACAGGGTTTGCTAATCGGCTCGCCTTGGAACAGGATTTATTGCGCTCAAAGCGCCAACATTTAAGCTTGGCTATTATTTCCATCTGCGAACTTGAAGAGATCATTAGTTTTTATGGTGCTGCCGTTGGCGACCGAGTAATTCATAATGTGATGGGCTATTTTCAAGGTTTTACCAAGCCATTTAAAGTTTACCGACTCGCCACATCAAAACTTGTTTTAATGTGTGATACACCAAATGGGGAGCACTACTTAAATAATTTGATATCTGAATTTCCTTTTTCTCGTCCTATTTTAGAAGAGCCCCTTTTGTATATTCAGCTCAAGGCTGGTATCGCAAAGGGTAATAAAAGTTTACTGTTAGAGAATGCATTTATTGCTTGTAGGCAAGCGCAACAGCTACATCAAACTACGTATATTTATGGTCAGCAAACGCAAAAAACAAAGTTACTACAAGAGTCCAATCTAGCCATTGCAAAAACAGTGCAAAGTGCCTTTGACCAACATCGTATCATTCCATATTTTACACCTCGCGCTCGCATACAAGACGGTAAAATTGTGCAATACCACTGCGCACCGCGTGTATTAACCGAGCAGGGAGTTATACTCAAATCACAAGCATTTGGAGAAGTGATCAAGCACTCTCGTTTGAACTCTCAACTCACGAAGCAGATGCTTGAGTTATGTGTTACCCAATTCAGAAAAACCAATGTTGCTTGGAGCCTAGCTTTGACACCGCAAGATTTAAGCGACCCTCAAATGATGGAGTGTATCAGCCAAGCTATCAATCGTTACCCTCAACCCAGTCTCATCACATTTGAGTTAGACGAGCAAGCGCTGATAAGCCAATTTAACGATATGTCGGCAATTATCAGCATCCTACGTAGCAAAGGTGTCAATATACTCGTGAATTCACGCAATAGTGGTTTACTGACAATCAGCCGTATGCTGAAAATGTCTATTAATGCGGTGAAATTGGAAGAAACTTTAATTGAGCAATTGGCAGACAACCCGCAAGTTAGAGGACTCGTTAAACATATTGGCGAGCAGTGTAAAAACAGTGATATTTCTTTAATTGTGTCTGGTATCACGAATAAAGCACAGCTACAACAACTTAAAGAAACCCACATAACCATGTTTGAAGGCTCTTATATTGGCGCGGCTGCCCCTCACATTAAAGAGCAGCGAGAGACTTCAGCCTTTCATCACTAAAAAATAGGCACCGATAGGTGCCTTTTTTATGACTGCTTTATATCGACTACTAAGCGTGTACTAGACTGACCGCTCGCCCAATACTTTCTTTCAAAAGGCGTAATCGCATCATCACAGTGATAAGGCTCAGCTTGCGCATGCACACCAGCTAGACGCAGCGCATGAGCAAACTCTTTGACATAAATATCCCAATTGCTGCGAACTTCTAAGCAGCGCCTAGCTTAACGATAAATGGAAATACAGCAGCACCGTGCCATCTGCGCTGAATATGTTTAGATTTTGGCCAAGGGTTTGGGTAAAACAAATAGTGATGTGTAGGCTGCCATTTAGCCTCATAAGCCAAACGCCAGAAGTCATTCAAATCGGCTTGCACCAAAATATACTGGCCGTGTTCATTTTGTTTGTACTCAACATCATGTTTATCAAGCCGATGGGAAGATTTATCGATACCAATAACGAGTGCATCTGGGTGCCGTTTTGCCAGATTTGCCGTACTCTCCCCCACGCCACAGCACGAGTCTAAAATAATTGGACCAGCAAAGGCCTGTACCTTTTCATTTACTTCATTAAATGCCTTTAAGGTATGTGCTGCGATGGGCTTTTTGAACTCTGAATTAAGGTGCTTTTGGACGATTTCATCCAGCTTTTCATGCAATTCAGTCTGGTTTGTCGTGATACTTCGAGAGTTTGCGTCAGCCATAGTACTCGTATTTTTATCTGTAAATGGGGCCAATTTTAGAATCTTGGAGAGCAAAGTAAATAGGGCAATGACAAAATAGAGGCTTTAGATGCAAAAAGCAGAGCGATTGCTCTGCTTTTAATTAGTGCCTTAAACCAACTCCTCGCTTTATCAGTGTCAATGCAATGGTAAATAGCACTGAAATAAAGCCGATTAGAACGCTAAAGGCGACGTAAATATTGACATCAGAGACCCCTAAAAAGCCGTATCTAAACGCATTAACCATATAGATGATTGGGTTGATTTGAGACACGCCTTGCCAAAATTCAGGCAGCAGCTGAATGGAGTAAAACACGCCGCCTAAGTACGTCAGTGGCGTTAAAACAAAGGTAGGGATAATACTAATATCATCAAAGCTGTTCGCATACACCGCATTGATAAGTCCACCTAAGGCGAACACCGCAGACGTTAACACGACGGTCGCGACTATCACGGCTATATTATGAATTTGAATATCCACAAAGAATAAACTCACGAGGCTAACAATAAGCCCCACCAGCATGCCTCGTGCCATGCCACCGCCCATATAACCAAGTACAATAACGTAGTTAGGCACCGGTGCGACTAAAAGCTCCTCAATGCTCTTTTGAAACTTAGTAGAATAAAAGCTAGACGCCACATTGGAGTAAGAGTTGGTGATCACCGACATCATGATGAGGCCTGGCACAATAAACTCCATGTAACCAAACCCACCCATTTCGCCAATTCGAGAGCCGATAAGGCTGCCGAAAATAATAAAGTACAACGTCATCGTGATAGCAGGTGGGACGAGCGTTTGCACCCAAATACGTAGAAAACGAATACACTCTTTTATCCAGATACTCTTAAGTGCAACCCGATATTTTAAAATACTCATTCACTGCGCCCCTGCTCTAATAGACTGACAAAAAGCTCTTCCAATCGATTCGCCTTATTTCTCATACTTAATACGGTATTGCCCTGCTCGCTGAGCTGAGTAAAGACCCCATTCAGCCCTTGCGACTTCTCGACCTCGACTTCAAGCGTATGGTCGTCAACCAGCGTAAATTGGTAACCATTGAGTGACACAGGATTAATCGGCGCCTTTAAATCCAGAACAAATGTTTCTTTGTCTAATTTGGCCAGAAGCGCTTTTATCGTGGTATGTTCAACAATGGTGCCTTTATCAATGATGGCGATATTGCGACACAATAGCTCCGCTTCTTCTAGGTAGTGCGTAGTCAAAATAATCGTCACGCCCTGACTGTTGATTTCACGTAAAAAGTCCCACATAGAACGCCTTAGTTCTATGTCGACACCCGCGGTTGGTTCATCCAAAATCAGCAGTTTTGGTTCATGCATCAGCGCACGTGCGATCATCAGGCGGCGCTTCATACCACCCGATAAGGTCCGCGCTTGCTTGTCTTTTTTATCAAACAAACCCAGTTGCTTAAGGTATTTCTCAGCACGCTCATGGGCGACTTGGCGAGGTACACCATAGTAACCAGCCTGATTCACCAAAATCTGGTTCAGCGTTTCAAACTGACTAAAATTAAACTCTTGTGGCACCAGACCAAGCTCAGATTTAGCCGCCTCTAGTGCGGTATCAATTGAGTGGCCAAAGACTTTTACTTCACCATCAGTCTTGTTTACCAGTGAAGCTATCACTCCGATAGTCGTCGATTTCCCAGCTCCATTTGGGCCTAACAGCGCAAAAAAGTCACCCTGCTCTACTTCTAAATCAATCCCTTTTACCGCTTCGACACCGTTTTTATAGACTTTTTTCAAGCCCTTTATACTTAATGCAGTTGTCATTTAATTTGGATCCCCAATCCCCTAGATGTGTATTTCACTGTTTTTAATCGCCGTAACCCCAGCGTTTTGCGAGTGTGTGTTCAATATTCAAATGGTCTAAAATACGTGCCACCATAAAGTCCACTAAATCTGCTATCGACTGTGGCTGGTGATAAAACCCCGGTGCAGCTGGCATAATCGTGACACCTAACTGGCTCAGCTTAAGCATATTTTCCAAATGGATCGGACTAAATGGCGTTTCTCGTGGCACTAAGATGAGCTGTCCTCTTTCTTTGATGACCACATCTGCTGCACGCTCCAATAAATTATCTGAAGCACCCAAAGCAATTGCAGAGACACTGCCGGCACTGCATGGGCAAACAACCATTTTCTTGGGTGCAGCCGAGCCCGATGCCACAGGACTAAACCAATTATCTTTACCAAATACTTGAATTTGGCCCTCTTTGGCTTTGCAAAGTGCACTTAACTGCTCAGTTGCTTTGTGTTCATTGCCAGAGAGTTTGACATTAGACTCGGTGTCTAATACTACCCGTGCTGCACTAGATATAAGTACATAAACCTGATAATCAAGTTCAACCAGTACTTCTAATAGGCGTAAACCATAAGGTGCACCCGATGCACCGCTAAACGCTAACGTGATGGGATCTTTATATTTTGACATGTGATTATGACATTACCTTGTTAAGCTCGGCGATTAAGGTCTCATGTATGCCATTAAACCCGCCGTTGCTCATAATTAATATATGTTGGTTTGGCTTTGCTTGTTTTATGACCTCGGCCACGATGTCGTCTGTGTTTGAAAAACACTGACGCCCCGCTTTATTCGCAGCATCTTTCAGAGACCAAGATAGACCTTCAGGTTCATATACCAGCGCTTTGTCAGCAGCCTCGAGTGCATTCATCAAGGTATCTTGATGAACCCCCATTTTCATGGTGTTTGAGCGCGGCTCAAGTACTGCAATGATTTCTTCATCGCCGACTTTTGCTCTTAAGCCTGCCAATGTTGTTTCAATCGCTGTAGGGTGATGAGCAAAATCGTCGTACACACGAATATTGGCAATATCCGCTTTTAATTCCATCCGCCTTTTTGGCGACTTAAAAAGACCTAACGCTTCAACACTGACTTCAACAGGAATGCCAACATGACGGGCTGCGGCAATCGCCATAATGGCATTTTTTACATTGTGCTCGCCAATGGCCTGCCAATTCACCTCACCAACAACCTTGCCTTCAAGCAGCACTTTAAAGCGGCTACCATCCGGATTGCATAGTTGATACGACCAATCTTTACCTAGCGATTCTTTTTGACTCCAAAAACCGCGTGCCAGTACGTCATTAATTGCACTATCTTGTTCTGGGTAAATGGCTTTGCCCTGGCTTGGTAAGGTTCTGATCAGATGATGAAATTGGGTTTGAATCGCGTTTAAATCAGCAAAAATATCGGCGTGATCAAATTCAAGGTTATTTAAAATAAGCGTACGCGGTAAATAGTGAACAAATTTACTGCGCTTATCAAAAAATGCGGTGTCATATTCATCCGCTTCAATCACAAAAAATGGCGTGTCACTCACACGTGCAGATACACCAAAGTTTTGAACTATGCCACCGATTAAAAACCCGGGCTTTAGTCCAGCGTACTCAAGTAACCATGCCAGCATACTCGCGGTTGTAGTTTTGCCATGAGTCCCTGCAACCGCCAATACCCACGCGTTTTGCAAAACATGATGTTTTAGCCACTCAGGGCCTGACGTATACGGCAAACCTTTTTCTAGCACATATTCAACACATGGGTTACCACGACTCATTGCGTTTCCAATGACAACAACATCTGGCTGAGGCTCCAACTGTTCAGGGTCGTAGCCCTGAGTTAGCTCAATGCCCAAAGCCTCTAGTTGAGTACTCATTGGTGGATAAACGTTTTGATCTGAGCCGGTTACTTTATGGCCCAAAGATTGCGCAATGGCTGCAATGCCACCCATAAAGGTGCCGCAGATCCCAAGAATATGAATATGCATAAGTTCAGCTAGTTATTAAAATTGCTCCTAGGGTAACACACTCCCATGAGCCTAGGCTGACTTTGTATGCAAAACAGTTTTGCACAGACAAAAAAATACCAGCCTATGGCTGGTATTTTTCTAAATCGGAGTGATTAAGCGACACCGTACTGGTCACGATATGCTTTAACGGCATCTAAATGTTCAGACGCACTGCCTGCTTGCTCAAGATAAGTAATTAGGTCAGCCAGTTTTACAATAGACACCACTTCAGTACCAAAGTCACGTTCAACTTCTTGGATGGCAGAAAGCTCACCTTTACCCTTTTCTTGGCGATCAAGTGCAATGAGTACACCTGCTAAGTCCGCTTCATTGGCTTTGATGATTTCCATTGACTCACGAATAGCAGTACCTGCCGTGATAACGTCGTCAACCAACATGATGCGACCGTTAAGCTCAGAACCGACCAAGTTGCCGCCTTCACCGTGCTGCTTTTTCTCTTTACGGTTAAAGCAATAAGGCACATCTTTATCGTGGTGATCAGCTAGTGCAACCGCAGTCGTTGTTGCAATTGGGATACCCTTGTACGCAGGGCCAAATAGGACGTCGTACGCAATACCGGCATCTTCTAACGCTGCAGCATAAAAGCGGCCTAAACGCGCAAGGTCACGGCCCGTATTAAACAAACCCGCATTGAAAAAATAAGGGCTTGTACGGCCAGATTTAAGCGTAAACTCACCAAACTTTAGCACCTGCTTTTCAAGTGCAAACTCAATAAACTCTTTTTGATACTGTTTCATAACTAACCTTTTATGTTTACGCTAAAGCTTGTTTTTGAATATCGATGATTTCACGAATAGAATGCTTAGCCAGTGCTAGCAACTCATCAAGTTCTTCAAAAGAAAACGGTTCGCCCTCAGCAGTACCTTGTACTTCAATTAGCTTACCCGTTTCAGTCATGATCACGTTCATATCGGTCTCAGCTTCTGAGTCTTCAAGGTACTCTAAGTCACTGATCGCTTCGCCGTTGTATACACCAACCGAGATTGCCGCAATCATAAACTTAAGCGGGTTTGCATTGATCATACCTTTTGCACGCATGTGTGTAAGTGCATCAACAAGCGCAACACAAGCGCCACTAATTGATGCTGTACGTGTACCGCCATCAGCTTGTAAAACATCGCAATCAATCGTAATTGTGTTTTCGCCAAGTGCAGATAAGTCAACCGCTGCGCGTAAAGCTCGTGCGATTAGACGTTGAATTTCCATTGTACGGCCGCCTTGCTTGCCTTTCGCAGCTTCTCGACCATTACGTGTATGAGTAGAGCGAGGAAGCATACCATATTCTGCGGTGATCCAACCTTTACCCTGTCCTTTCATAAAACGCGGTACACCCGCTTCCACTGTTGCTGTACACAACACTTTAGTATTACCAAACTCTACAAGTACCGAGCCTTCGGCGTGCATTGTATAGTTACGGGTAAATGTTACAGGTCTAATCTGATTCGCAGTTCTTTCGCTTGGACGCATCCACGTTCCCCTATCATCAAAGTTTCGCAATATTATAAAGGGATCCTTTGCGCTATGCCACGCAATACCAAAAGAAATCTTAGCTTTAGCTACCGAGCAGCGTTTTTATTAGGCTATAATGGCCACGCTAACTTAATTAAATAGGAACTTTATATGATCCATAGTATGACCGCCTACGCTCGAAAAGAGGTGAAAGGAGATTGGGGCACTGGGGTTTGGGAGATCCGCTCAGTCAATCAACGCTATCTTGAAACGTTTATCCGCGCACCGGAACAATTTAGGGCACTAGAGCCAGTAGTACGTGAACGCCTTCGTAAACAGCTACAACGAGGCAAAGTAGAGGTCTATTTAAAGTTTGCAGCAAACCCTGCGCACGTTGGTCAAATGTCAATTAATGAAACCTTGGCAAAGCAACTGATTGATAACGCAAAATGGGTTCAATCACACAGTGGTGGCGACATCAACCCCGCTGACATTTTACGCTGGCCAGGCGTAATGGAAGCAGAAGAAGTCGATTTAGACGAAGTAAATGGCGCACTGCTTGAAGGTTTCAATGAATTAGTCACCGACTTTAAAGCGGCAAGAGCCAGCGAAGGTGCCAACCTTGAAACCATGATCACAACCCGTTTAGATGCGATTTTAGAGCAAGTGGATGTGGTTGAAGGCCATATGCCAGAAGTCGCAAAATGGCAGCGTGATAAGCTTACTCAAAAACTTGAAGAGCTACAGGCCGAAATCGATGAATCTCGCCTTGAGCAGGAACTAATTTATCTTGCACAAAAACAAGATGTCGCCGAAGAGCTGGACCGTTTAAAGTCGCACGTTAAAGAAACCCATAAAATCCTCAAAAAAGGTGGTGCATGTGGTCGCCGCTTAGACTTTATGATGCAAGAGTTTAACCGCGAGTCAAACACCCTCGCGTCTAAGTCTATCAACTCTGAGATCACCAACGCAGCCGTCGAGCTTAAAGTCTTGATTGAGCAGATGCGTGAGCAAATTCAGAATATTGAATAAAAGCCTATCAAGGCTTTAAAAAGCTCATATGCAACTGAAGAAACCTCGCTACTAGCGGGGTTTTGTTTTTATGACACTGTGTTTTTTATATCTGTTTCATCCACTTCTTGAGCACAGATGATTAGAATTACTAAACTAACTCGTCAATAAACTCGCCCAAATTGATGAAGAACAACCAAGCAAAACTTCCGGTAGTAATTAATAACCAAGTATTTAAGATCGAGCTCAACCTAAGTGCGCGTTACTGGGCCCGTAAAATGGGAAGAAGCAAAAGACATGAGCCTTTTACGTTCTTCCTGTTACCTAAAAAACAACTTTAAAGCTGATTTGTGTTGTTTTGAGCGATTGCCACATCAGTAGCTCGAGCATACTCCACGTAATCCACATAAAGCAGGTTTACTATCTTTCCGTATTGGTTTTTTACGGGTAGCTCGACCATGGCACTTCCTAATGCCCGATTAGCTTCTTTGGAAACCGGCCATACCGCGGTTGGTGGGGTGAGTGTCCATGAGAGCAAAAATAGGTCACAAGGGACGCTTGGATCTTTTTTGCATTGACCAGTAAATTCTTCAAACTTCTTGAACTGATCTTGCTTCATCGTACTAAAACTAATGGTATCAGAGTACTCATCAAATACGGTGAGATCGGCTTTAGCAACAGAGCTAGAGTCCCAATCTTTGTAAACCCAAAAGCCTTGCTGTGGCTGATTAATCGATAAATCATTACCAATGGTGACCATCATGGCTGTGCCGTCTTTAACGTAGTCATTTAGCGTGCCTTCAGCCAAACGCTTACCTTCAGGTTTAGTTTTAACCATCCACGCACCAATTGCATCTTCAACTTGTTGACGAAATGCTGGGTAATTATCGCTATTGATGCCATCAAAGTGAGAAAACTTGAGGATGGCCAACTCTTTATGACCTTGCTCACAGTAGGCGCGAATGTCGGAAAGCACTTCTGATAAATCTGGTCCGGTAATTGGGCCATGATAAATAACAAACTTACTCCCTGTCCATTTAGGGCGCAAATCGAAGTACCTAACCCCTGCTTCTAATTGGCCTTTAATTGATAAGTCTTGCGTTTTGCCAAATACAGCCAATCCACCTTTATACATACCGGAATCGTGCGAAGCTGGTAGCGCTAATTCTGATATGGTTTTGTTACCCAGCTCGCCTAATCGATCTTGCATCCATGATGCTCGGTTTGTAAGTATGGACGTGGAATACCACAATCCATATAAAATTGTTTCTGAAGGGTGCACTTGTACTGCTGTGTTATTGGCAATGCCAACAGAAGGGCGTTGACCATCATCAAATTCAACAGCATCACTTTGCCAATCAATTTGAGTTCCACTAATTTGGCCTTTGCGCTGATACAGTGTTCCGCCTTGACTCCACACAGCAATCACTGTTTCATCGTCGGTCAATGCTACGCTTGGCGCTGTCCCTGAGCCGAATTCATGACTGCTTCCAAAATCAATTTTGCTGCCATTTACGCGACCAACGTGATACCAGACTTTTGATTTGCTTTGTGACTGATGTACCTCAACCACATAACCATTATTATTCAGAGCGACCTGAGGCACAGAACCTGAATCGTATTCGTGGCTAGAATGCCAATCAACTTTGCTACCGTTAACCTGTCCCACATGATAGTAAAGGCCATTACTAAAAGGGCTTTGCGTTTTATGAACTTCTACAACAATGCCATCGTCATTAACCGCAACATTGGGTTCAATGCCACTATCGTATTTGTGGGAACTATGCCAGCTTACACCGTTTGAGGATACATCCCCCACATGATAATACAGCGAAGAGCCTGCTTGATTTTTATGAACTTCTACTGCAACACCGCGGTTGTTAATTGCAACGGCAGGCGTATTGCCGTCATCGTAATGGTGACTTGCCTCCCAGTTTACAGTCGCTTTATTCAAGTTGCCAAAGCGATAGTAAAGTTTAAAGCCCTCTTCGTTCTTATGTACCTCAAGTACTTGACCTGAAGCATTGATTGCTACGTTGGGAATACTGCCTGTGTCGTATTGTTCTGCTAGTCCAAAAAATACATCCTTCATCGGTTTATTCCTCATGTTTACCGTTCATTGAGTAATGGCAGGTTAGAAGAATCCCGGGAGGCTTGGTATTACATGATATTACGACCACTACATTCCTAAAGATTACGGTGTTATGCCCAATATAAATAGGGACGCGGACCTTAGAGTTAAAGTAATAGCAATTTACTGCCTGTCTGTTTTAGGCGTACCTTTTGGCTTGGCAATATAAAGCCACCAACCTCTGTACCTTCAAATATGTAGAATCGAGCTAAGACCACTAAAGCGTTTTTGGACACCAAGATTACCCCCTCAATGCTCTTCTCCTTCTTTCTTATTAACAAGTAAAAGCCAAAAACCGCGCTACCTAATAATAAGTATTGAAGCTTACGCATATTTTTATTAATACTTTTATAAAATGCTAATTTTAAAGGGTTTTTGTTAAAAATTAGTTGATGAAAATAGTATCTATTGATATGTTACGCTGACGGATTAAGGAAGAGGTAACAGGTGTGTTAGGTAGCACTAGAAGGATCAAAACAGAGAACTTTCGCGTTTATGTGCAGCGCTCTATGCGACAGTTGCGCAGAGAAAAAAAGTGGACTCAGGAACAGCTGGGCAGAAAGCTCGGTGTCGATCAGGCAACCATCAGTAATTATGAATCCGGTAAAACGGATATGACCTTTACTCAGTTGTTTGAGCTATTTCTAATATTTGGCAAGGATTTAAGCAGTGTGTTTGATTTTAAGTCTTCGGTCTCAACTGATTCAACACAAAAGCAGCAGGAAAGAGAGCAATAGTGATGTACGATATTCATTCAATTTTTGACCATATATTTCCATTGGTTGTATTTATCAGTTTGATATTTAGTTGGACGACAGCAACAGCTAGATGGTTTTTACTCTCTTATTCAGCAGTTGTTACGATTAACTTATTAACGATGCATTTTGCTATACAATGGAATACCCATTACTACATTTTTGAAGCATTAGTGAACCTTGCCTTTTTTATACCAATATTTTATCGTAGGAACTTAGCATTACTGCTACATAGGAAGACGGCTGTAGAGTTTTATCTGCACGTCTACCAAAGACAAACGCTCTCCACACAAGAGTGCACTATTGCGATTGTAGTTGCATTGTCAATTATCTTAAATGTCGTTACTTGGCTTGAGGTATTGGCATACAAATACTATTTGATTGATAACGCCTTTATTAAGCTTCATTTAAGAGACAATTTAATTCTATTAATCCAGTTTATTCTTTGTGGGTGCTTTTTAACTTATGCTAGTACAGCAAAGTCGAAGGAGCTGAATTTTGAAAATACTGAATACGAGTAAATTAAAAGCAATTTGTGGTGGATTGAATGGTAGTTCACCAGATTTGCCACATAGATCTATGGCAAGCCTGCAACCAAATAAAGTACAAAGGAATCCCAATTTAATAAAGAAAGGAAACAACTAAATGTAATTACAGTGAGCTTTTAGCTCATGTATTACTAACTTAATCGAAGGAATTGAATTATGAAAATACTGAATAAAAAAATGATTAAATTCATTGTTGGTGGAAGTGCAAACGCTCCAGAGTTACCAGATAGATCTATGGCAAACTGGCAACCAAATAAAGCACAAAAAACTCCCAATTCAATAAAGGAAGGAAGCAATTATGTGTAATTACAGTGAGTTTTTAGCTCATGTATTACTAACTTAATCGAAGGAATTGAATTATGAAAACACTGAATAAACAAATGATTAAATTTATTGTTGGTGGATATGCAAGTTCACCAGATTTGCCAAAAAGAAGCCAAGCAATATCGCAGTCCAGTATTATACCAAGCTTATTCGTAAAACCGCGTGATTGACTTCACTATTGGTTTGACTAAAAAGTTTCTGCGAATCAATGAAAATTTTAATAAATGGATGTAAAAAAATGAAAGTTTTACCTCAAAAGTACTGGGAAGAGGTTAAGGGTGGTAATGCTCGCTCTCCCGAACTACCTAAAAACGCATGTCTTATCAAAGAAGTCCTGAATAATTAAACATATGCAAATTTAGAGGGAATTGAATTATGAAATCACTGAAAACAGACCTGTTAATTCATATTAAAGGGGGAGCAAATGGAAGCTCTCCTAAGCTACCAGAAAGATCTCAAGCATCCGCTCAAGTTGGCTACGAACTGATTGATACACCGGCGAAGCATTAAAGAACTAACAGCCAGACTTTAAGAGTAAGCGCGTGTTTTAATGCTTACTCTTATGAAAATTTACATATTAATCTTCCAGACACTGATAACAGGCTTTATAAAGGCCGCTTTCGTTAGTAAATCTACAATGAGTCTTAAGGTAATATTTTTAACCAATAGCCCTCACCTTCCAAGAGCCCGTGCACTGGTTTAGTTTTTTCTAATGATATGAGCCTTAACCTGCAAAAGAGTATTCGTGTCTATAGCGCTTAATTTTAAAAGGCTTAGCACATGCATCTGAGCGCTGTAATTTAGGCTATTTGTTTTCTCACTTTAGTGACTAAAAGTATTGCCCGTCGCCTCAAAAACAAGCAATAGTCCCGCTCTCTATGCCAATTATAAATCAGCTGTGTCCCTTGAATAGATAATTATGAATCACTTCATAACTGAATACGGAACAATCAATTGAGAAATTAATTCCCAAATTCGCAATTTTCTTAACCTTAAATAATAATTTGGGTAGGCAAATTTGATATTCCAGGGAATTGGAGTAAACAACTTTCTTGGGTAACAATATGAACTTGAGCAAAAAGCTATATTTGGCCTTTGGTTGCCTTATCGCATTGATGGTGTTTTCAAGCACTGTCGTCTGGTTTAAGGTCTCCACTGAAACTGCGCGCGCATTTGAGGTTAAAGGTGATGATTTGCCGGGTATGATCCTCTATAACCGACTCTTACACCTCGAATATCAACTCAACAATACCGCACTTGAATACCTTAATGGAGATGTGAGTAAAGCAGGTCAGTTTAACCAACTATTCGAGCGCTTTAAAACCACACAAAAAGAGTTATACGGGTACGAGTCTGCAAAGCAATCAGATCGCGAGAAAATGGCGCGCATCATGGCGCTTGCAGAAAAATTTCACCGTGATGTAAACAACGAAATTTTTGCCAAGTATGACCCAAGAGCCTACGCACAAGTCAAAGAGCGAGTTGATAAGTTAGACAAAGGCACTGGTGAAGAGTTGGAAGGCTTGCTCGACTCGCTGAAAGAACAAGAGTTCAATGACGCAATGAAGTCTTCAGACTTGCAAGAGTCACTGAATGATGACTTGCCGGGTGTGCGCTATTACCTTGAACTCGTGGATGAAGCTGGGGATATGATAGCAGCCATTATTTCTCATACTACGGGTGCGCCTGCCGCTGAAGCCGATTTTAATGATGATGCACAAAGCTTTCGAAATTACTTGAATTTATTGAAGCCATTAGAGCAAAAGCCAAATGAGCTGCGCGACATCGCACGTATTGAAGAGATGTTCGCCGAGATTCAAAGCGAAGCGAAAGACGTTTTTAGAACTTATGACTCAACCGCCTACATAAAAGCACAACAAAAACTCAGAGATTTAACGTCCAAACAAATGGTCGAACTGTCTGACATTTTGAGTGTCTCAAGTGAAGAAGAAAAGGTCGATGCCACCAATGCGCTAGACCACTTAGTAGAAGGGCTCAATACCACACTTGTGATCATCATTATGATCACCCTGATTGCAGCTGTTATTGCCATTGCCGTGGCTTATGTGATCAGCCGCTCGATTGTCACGCGCTTAAGTGAGGTACTTATTATTGCCGAAGGGATCAGCGAGGGCGATATTTCTAAACCTCTCATTCAGCACCAAGGCAAAGATGAAATTGATAGCCTCGCCGAGGCAACCAATAAAATGTCCAACTCCCTGAATAATTTACTACAAGCCATCAGTAATGTGGTCAATGATGTCAAAACATCAAGCAACGAAATAGCAGATACAAACAACCAGATAGCCTCTCGCAGCCAAGCCTCGGCAGATCAATCGACACAAGTCGCAACGGCGATAGAAGAGATGAGTGCAACGGTATCTGAGGTTGCTTCACAAAGTCAGGTTGCAGCAAGCCATGCCGAAGGCGCACGTAATCTCGCATCAGAGGGTGGCTCCACAGTAACGTCAACGGTAGATAAAATTAAATCTGCCTCAAATGAAGTTCAAGATACATCAGAAAATGTGACCCATTTAGGCGAGTTAAGTAGCCAAATTGGTAATGTGATCGGTGTAATTGGCAGTATTGCAGAGCAGACCAACCTACTGGCACTGAACGCCGCCATCGAAGCAGCTCGTGCGGGAGAACAAGGTAGAGGTTTTGCCGTTGTTGCAGATGAAGTTAGAACATTGGCAGAGCGTACATCGAAAGCAACTGAAGAGGTTGTCAGTACGGTGCAATCAATTCAGTCTCAAACTGAGCATGCAGTAAAATCAATGGAAAACAGCGTTTCACAGGTAAACCACAGTGTGACTATGGCCGAAGATGCAGGGACTCAGCTTGAAGGCATTGTCACAGGGGCCAGTGAAATCGCCGCGATGATCCAATCTATTGCAACTGCAACTGAAGAGCAGTCCGTGGTAGCCAGTGAAATGGCGCGAGATATTTCGCAAATAGAACAGTCCAGCCAGAGCTCCTTACAAGATACCCAAGTTGCTGCACACTCGGCTCAAGAGCTCAATAAGCAAGCTGAAGAACTGGCCGCTTTAGTCAGTCGATTTAGGTTACGCGGATAACTGCGCTGGTAACTCTGGGCTCAAAGATTTAAAATAGGGCTTTTTTACGAGCAGTAACGGGCTCTATTTTATCTCCTTTTGAGTACACAAAGGTCTCACTATGACAATGACACGTGGTAATCTGTTTATCTTATCTGCGCCATCCGGTGCTGGTAAATCAAGCTTAATCAAAGCTTTATTGGAAAAACAAGCAAACATAAAAGTTTCTGTTTCTCACACTACACGCGCGCCTCGCCCAGGTGAGAACAACGGTGAGCACTACCACTTTGTTAACGTTGATGAGTTTAAAGCCTTAATTGACAAGGGTGACTTCTTTGAATGGGCGCAAGTATTTGAAAACTACTATGGCACATCAAAACAAGCGATTGAAGATCAGTTAAACAATGGTATCGATGTGTTTTTGGACATTGACTGGCAAGGTGCGAGACAAGTTAGAGATCTCATGCCAGAAGTTAAAACGGTCTTTATTTTGCCGCCTTCTCAAGCCGAACTAGAAAAACGCCTTAATAACCGTGGCCAAGACTCTCAAGAAGTCATCGCGGGTCGTATGGCAGAAGCGAAGTCAGAAAGCAGCCACTATGATGAATTTGACTATGTGATTGTCAATGATGACTTCAATGTCGCGCTAGCGGAGTTAGAACACATTGTTATTGCTGCGAGATTACAGACCAAAGCACAACAAACTCGACACCAAGATCTGATAGCACAGCTGTTAGCTTAAGAGTTGATTATTACACTTAAGCAATCGCCCCATGGCAATTGCTTTCGATAAATTTTAACCATTCACTTGGCGAAGCGGGCACTTTACAGTAAACTAGCCCTTTGCTAAATGTATAATTTTTTGGAGTGCTTCGATGGCTCGCGTAACTGTAGAAGATGCAGTAGATAAAATTGGTAACCGTTTCGATTTAATCCTTGTTGCAGCGCGTCGCGCTCGTCAGATTTCTGTTGGTGGTAAAGACCCTATGGTTGAAGCCGAAAATGACAAGCCAACTGTTATCGCGCTACGTGAAATTGAAGAAGGTCTAGTAACAACAGACTCTTTGGATATGATCGACCGTGAAGAGCAACAAAACCAAGAGGCAGCTGAGCTAGCAGCAGTAGCAGCCATCGTTGGTGGTAACCGCTAAAATAAACTTTTAGACGGCTATATATGCCAAGTCTTAGTAAAGTTTGAATGAACGCCAGCTTTTGCTGGCGTTTTTTTTCATTATATTGCAAAAGCTGTATGCCTTTGCGTTGGCTTCCGAGCCAATTCATCGTATATTCAATAATAACTATCTATTAACTTCACTGGAACATTGGAGTGTGAATGTATCTATTTGAAGGCCTCAAGAAAAAAATCTCAGAGTACTTATCACCAGAAGACGTTGAACTGGTGCAAAAAGCCTATGTTGTCGCTCGTGAAGCGCATGAGGGACAAACTCGCTCAAGTGGTGAACCGTATATCACCCACCCAGTAGAAGTCACGCAAATACTTGCCAGCATGAAGCTAGACCATGAAACATTGATGGCGGCATTAATGCACGATGTTATTGAAGACACAGACTTTAGTCAGGCAGACTTAGCTGAAATATTTGGTGAAACCGTCGCTGAACTTGTTGCGGGCGTCAGTAAATTAGACAAACTCGACTTTAAAGACAAAAAAGAATTTCAAGCCGAGAACTATCGTAAAATGATCATGGCAATGACGCAGGATATCCGCGTTATCTTGATCAAGCTTGCTGATAGAACCCACAATATGCGTACATTAGGCTTTTTAAGACCTGAAAAACGCAGAAGAATTGCCAGAGAAACTCTTGAAATATTCGCACCAATTGCGAATAGGTTGGGTATTCACGACATAAAAAATGAGCTTGAAGATTTAGGTTTCCAAGCGTTATACCCAATGCGTCATCGCGCTTTGAAATCAGAAGTCGCCAAAGCGCGTGGTAATAGAAAAGAAGTTATCAGTAACATTCAAACCGAAATTGAATCAAGGTTAGAAGAAGCCGGTATTTCAGCCTCTGTAAAAGGCCGAGAGAAACATCTGTATAGTATTTATCGCAAGATGCTTAATAAAGAGCTGTTGTTTAATGAAGTGATGGATATTTATGCGTTCAGAATCAATGTCGATGACATAGATACCTGTTATCGCGTACTCGGTGTTGCCCATAACTTGTATAAGCCTATCGAGACACGCTTTAAAGATTACATCGCCGTACCTAAAACCAATGGCTATCAATCACTGCATACCTCCCTTGTTGGGCCTCACGGTATTCCCGTAGAAATTCAAATTCGTACTCACGATATGGATCATATGGCGGACAAAGGGGTTGCCGCACACTGGATGTATAAAAAGTCTGGAGACAGCGCCGGTCATACTGCTCAGCAGCGTGCTCGCCAATGGATGCAGAGCTTGCTGGAACTGCAGCAAAGTGCAGGGTCTTCGTTTGAATTCGTAGAAAACGTAAAAACAGAACTCTTCCCTGAAGAAATATACGTGTTCACGCCTGATGGCCGTATTATTGAGCTTCCCATGGGCGCAACTGCGGTAGACTTTGCTTACGCCGTGCACACCGATGTCGGTAATACGTGTGTCGGGGCACGCGTTAATCGCAAGCCGTATCCTCTCAGTAAAGAGCTCGATACCGGGCAAACAGTTGAGATTATTACCAGCTCGGGAGCACACCCTAACGCCACTTGGTTAAACTTTATTGTCACCGGTAAGGCGAGATTAGGAGTACGCAACTACTTGAAGAGCCAGCACCAAGAAGAGTCAATTCAATTGGGCAGACGCCTTCTAGATTCAGCTCTTGGAGAGCAAAAACTCGATGACATCCCTACCGAACAAATAGAGCGCGTACTTGAAGAGCATAACCTAAACACCTTACTTGAACTGCTTGTAGAAATCGGTAATGGCAATATCATGAGTGTGTTGATTGCAAAAAGGTTACTTCAAGCCGACGATGGGATAGAGAGCTTTGCTAAACAAGCAAAAGCGGCCATTATCGGTACTGAAGGTATGCTGGTCACCTATGCGAAGTGCTGTCGACCCGTACCTGGCGATGCCATCGCAGCCTATGTTAGCCAAGGTAAAGGCCTAATGGTACATAGACAAGAGTGTCGCAATATCAAAGGCTGGGAAAACGAACGCGCCAAATACTGTGTGGTAAAATGGGAAGATAACCCTGAAAAAGAATATATTGCCGCTTTACGTGTTGAAATTATCAACCACCAAGGTGCGCTAGCCAAACTGACGAATGTTGTCGCCAGCGCGCAGGCAAATATCGTTGAGATTGCAACCGAAGAAAAAGAAAGCAATTTATATATTATTGATCTAGGTGTTACTGTAAAAGATAGGATCCACGTTGCAAATATCATGCGAAAAATCCGAGTAATGCCAGATGTACAACGCGTTTATCGCAAACGCTAAAGGAACGTATTATGACCAAAGCAATCATATCTACTGACGAAGCGCCAGCAGCCATTGGGACATATAATCAAGCGATTAAAGTGGGCACAGCCGTATATTTGTCTGGACAAATTCCACTGGTTCCAAAAACAATGGAAGTCATTTCTGAAGATTTCGCAGAGCAAACGCATCAAGTGTTTAAGAACCTCTCAGCAGTATGCAAAGCGGCAGGTGGAGAGTTACAAGACATGGTCAAGGTAAATATATTTTTGACTGATCTGAGCCACTTTGCAACGGTGAATGAAATTATGAGTCAGTATTTCAAAACGCCGTACCCAGCAAGAGCTGCAATCGGTGTGAAGGAGTTACCTAAAAATGTCCAAATAGAAATAGACGGCATCATGGAGCTGCCTTCTACTAATTAGGCACTTTTAGTAAACTCAATAATAAGCCCGCAATACGCGGGCTTTTTTATGTCCAATCAATTCAAACACTCCGTCACCTATCTATAAAAAATGTTTTATTTGCACTTTGAACTTTGATCTTAACCACTTGACTACATAATATTAATTAAGCAAGCTGGAAGTGAGTCATAAGATAAACCAGCGCATTGGCACTAATTAATTTTAAACAGACAAAACCGCTGATTAGAGTGGTGATGGAATTTATCTGGCTCAAGCCTGTCTTACGAATAATGCCCCTTTTATTTGAGGGTTTAAGAAAGGCAATACGGTTGCAAGCTTACAAGAGTTAGATTTTTTGCGAGCCTTTTGCAAAGGCCGCTCGGTCGATAAGGAAAAGCCTGTGTTTAAAGTCACTAAAAATGGCCAAGTTTTAATGGATGTTGCAACAGCAACACCACCTAGCCAAGCTTTTATAGTCGAGGCATTAGAGTGCTCTCCTTACGCTGACTGTGAGGTAGATCACGATTCTATCGCAGCATATTTTCAAAGTGATGTTTCTGAACAACAACTTCTCGTAGCCAAACAAAAAGACGCTGAGCTAATAGTCTCTATCTCAGACGATAAAATGCAGGCCTCGGCTAAGCTCATAACTGCAAAAGGTGGTAGCCTGATAAGCCTCGATCAAGCAAAAAAAATTATTGTAAAAGCCGGTGTGTGTCGTGGTTACAAACAGGCCTATTTAGAAAAAGTTTTATCTAAGCAATTTGATGCTCAACCGGGCTCTGAGTATTCTGGCATCATTGCCCAAGGCCGCCCACCTGAAAATGGCTTACCCGCAAAACTTATCTCTCATGTCCTGACCTTAAAAGAACGCCTGAAACAACCCAAACTGAGAGAAGATGGCACAGTCGATATGCGTGACTTTGGTGCTTTGTCGAGCGTATCTCCAGGTACTTTGCTCATTACACAAAGACCAGCCACGCCGGGGAAAGAGGGCTTTACGGTCACGGGCGAAACAATAGAACCCGTGCCCGGAGAAACATTTCAATTAGTTGCTGGTGAAGGAACTGAAATCTCCCAATCCAATCCGCTAGAATTAATCGCGACCATTGCAGGTTGCCCTTCAGACATTGCCAATGGCATGCGCGTCGACGATATATTTACCATCAATGATGTCAACGTTAAAAGCGGCCATATCGACTTCAGTGGCAGCGTTATTGTGACGCATAATGTTGAACCGGGAATGAAGGTTAAAGCGTCCGGAGACGTAACTATCATGGGCACTGTCGATTCTGGGGAAATTTTTAGCGATGGTAATATTGAGGTACGCGGCGGCGTTATTGGCCACTTAGATCACAGCGACAATGACCAAAGCCTCACAAGTAAACTGGTAGCCAAAGGCGATATCAATATTGTGCATGGTCAGTATACCTACTTAGAAGGGCGTAATGTATACATTCAAAAGCAGGCTAACCACTGTGATATTAAGGCATTGCGCAAAGTCCTCGTAGGGCTTGAAGACAATCCGAGAGGAAAACTCATTGGCGGTACCATCTTCGATGCGCAATCGGTTACGGCGGGGGAAATAGGCAGCCCTTCCGGTGCAACCATGTCTGTTTATTTAGCAACTTCTGGCATTGAGATCACGAACAAAACCGATCAATGTATTAGAGAGCTGGGTGAAACAGACGAGCAAATTGACAACTTGCAAAAGGCGGTAGAAAAAGCGGACCAATTAAAGGATGCTGAAAAGAAAAAGATGCTCATGGCTAAGATAAGTGCAACACAAACACACTATAGCCAACAAGCCGAAGCACTGGAAAATAAACTCAGTGAATTGGATCACACCCTGCATGAACTCCTTGAAGGCACCCAGCTTCAAGCAACGAATGCATTGCACTCTGGTGTTGAATTGCATATTTTTGACAAAACCTATCGAACTAATCGAAGCTACCCGCCTTGTACTGCCAAACTTCAAGAAGGAAAAATCGAAATAGAATTTAAAACTTAAGGGGCACAAAGCCCCCTAATAGTTTATAAAACACCCTCAACTGATTGCTTAAGTTGGTCAGGCCAAACACCTACCTGCACTTGGGCTATATGCGCTTTTTGCAGCAGTAACATAACGAGTCTAGACTGCCCTATCCCACCACCAATGGTCTGTGGTAACTCACCAGCAAGTAGCGCTTGGTGCCAATCAAACTCTGTGCGCTCTTGGGCGTCA
This sequence comes from Pseudoalteromonas luteoviolacea, assembly GCF_001696455.1. GTDB lineage: Bacteria > Pseudomonadota > Gammaproteobacteria > Enterobacterales > Alteromonadaceae > Pseudoalteromonas > Pseudoalteromonas luteoviolacea_C. The sequence continues at coordinate 297,593 of NZ_MAUJ01000004.1, read as the reverse complement.
CTCAACTCTAATTGGTGCGCTAAAGATTTAGGGCATACTCGAATACCCATAGATGAAATTTCGAATGCGTCTTCAAGTATCGGGTTCCAAACAATAATATCTCCGTTAAGTCCTTGGTATTTATCGCAAGTTGGTGTTGACCAGTCATCATAGTCAGGTGCACGAACATCATGAATTTTGCCGTCCCCTAATTCACCGCCGATGCCGATTAAGAACACCGCGCCATATTCTTGTGCGATTGCTTTTTCTCGTTGCTTGGCTGTGAAATCTGGATACATGCTGCGTAATTCTTCCGAATGAACAAACGTAATTTTCTCAGGTAAAAAAGACGCTAAGCCAAACTCATCTGTAATTGTTTGCTCTGTAGCCTTGATGCATTGATAGAGCGTGCTGACCGTTTCTTTTAACGTCTCTAAGCTTCGTTGTGTGTCACCGCAAATCACTTTTTCCCAGTCCCACTGGTCAACGAATACAGAATGAATAGGTGAAAGGCGATCTTCATCTGGACGTAGCGCTTTCATGTGGGTATACAGACCTTCACCAATTGAAAAGCCATAATCACCGAGGGTTTTGCGCTTCCATTTTGCCAATGAATGCACGACCTCAAACTCACTTTCAGGTAATGTTTTCACTTTGACTGAAACAGCTTGCTCGGTGCCACTTAGGTTATCTTGTATACCGTCACCCACTTTCGCCAAGATGGGTGCCTGTACTTCAATTAGGCCAAGGCGCTCCGTTAACTGCGCTGAAAATGCGCTTTTTACACGTGCTATTTGTTGCTGTGTTACCAAGTAATCTGATTTCATTTTTAAACCTCATTCTAAACTGTTGATGATTATGTGCATCCAATGCTGATATATCCATCGTCAACAAATTTAGAATAAAATTCAACATTCAAAAACATAAACTTTGAAAGATAACTTTAATCATCAATAAAATACCGATATATTTAGTGAATCAATAATTAGCAGCCCAATATCACATGGAAAATTATCAAATCGATAATCTCGATAAATCTATCCTTCATGCTTTAATGGAAGATGCAAGAACGCCTTATGCCGAGTTGGCCAAACGCTTCAAGGTGAGTGCAGGAACCATTCATGTCCGAGTCGAAAAAATGAAACAGGCTGGCATTATTGAAGGCACAAAAGTATGCATCAATGCCAAAAAACTAGGTTATGACGTTTGCTGCTTTATCGGCATTAACCTCAAACATGCAAGAGACTATCAAAATACGATTGCGCAGTTAGAAAGCTTTGATGAAGTCGTCGAAGCATATTACACAACTGGTAACTATAGTATTTTTATCAAGGTACTCAGTAGCTCTATGGACCACTTACACGATGTGCTCGTCAATAAAATTCAATCGATCGAAGCGATTCAATCCACGGAAACGTTAATTTCATTACAAGCGCCAATAATGCGTGAAGTTACGCCTTAGTAGGCCCAATTAGAAGCATCAAAAGGGTGTGTACTTATACAGTAATAAATTTGATATAATGCCGCCAATTTTGTATTTATGAGCAGTACTTGATGAAAGAGAATCGCTTTCAACGCGTCAAACGCATTCTAGAACAACGTCAGACAGATTTAACCGTATGTCTTGATGAGGTACATAAGCACCATAACCTATCAGCAATCGTCCGTACTGCTGACGCTGTTGGCTGCCATTATGTCCATGCTGTATGGCCACAAGACCAAAGACGCTTAACAAATAATACCTCAGGTGGCAGTAAGAACTGGGTCGATACGCAAATGCACGATGATATTGATCAAGCTGTTGCTACTATCCGAGAGCAAAATCCGGGCATTCAATTATTGGCCACTAACTTGAGTGAAAGTGCGGTTGACTTTAGAGAGATCGATTACACTAAACCTACAGCTGTCATTGTAGGGCAAGAAAGGCTAGGTATTTCAGATAGAGCGCTCCAACATGCTGACCAACATATTGTTATTCCTATGGCTGGCATGGTGCAATCATTAAATGTTTCTGTGGCGGCAGCGTTGATTTTATATGAGGCGCAAAGACAAAGAGATGCTGCAGGTATGTATGAAAGAAAAGATATGATTGACCCTCAAGTGAAGCATAAGCTGCTTTTCGAAGGCTGCCACCCTATCATCGCTAACCGCTGTAACGAAAAAGGACTACCTTACCCACAATTAGATGATGACGGCGAAATTGTTGCAGATGAGGCGTTTTGGAACACGCTCAAATTTAGTAAAGCTTAAGGAAAACTATGTCTAGTCCTAATTTAGCACAGTATGCAATTACCGATCTTAAAGGCGTTGGCCCCAAAGCAGCTGAGCGACTTGCTAAATTAGGTATCTCAAGCGTTCAAGATATGCTGTTTCACCTTCCCTTACGGTACGAAGACAGGGCTAAAACATACTCAATAGCCACTTTGATGCCTCATATGCATGTTTCTGCGCAAGGTGAGATTGAACAAGCGAATATTACATTTGGTAAGCGCCGAATGCTGGTGTGCCAAATTAACGATGGGACAGGACGCTTAACCCTGCGCTTTTTCAACTTTTCTGCAGCACAAAAAAATGCCATGCAACCGGGCAAGTTTATGCGCTGCTTTGGCGAAGTTCGTCGCGGCCGTATTGGGCCCGAAATGGCACATCCGGAGTACCATATAATGGACTCATTAGAGGATAGTTGCTCAGCCAGCGACTCGCTCACACCAGTGTATCCGACTACGGAGGGGCTCAAGCAGCTCAGCATACGCGCCATAGCAGAGCAAGCTGTTGAATTACTTAGAAAGTATGATATTGAAGACCACCTTCCGCCACAATACAGGCCCAATCAGCTCAACCTAAAAGACGCCTTGCTGCTGCTGCATAGCCCACCACAAGATGTGAACTTAACGCAGCTAGAGACTGGGCAACATCCAGCACAGCAGAGACTCGCATTCGAAGAGCTGTTGGCACAAAACTTAAGCTTGCTAAAACTTAGGCAAAAAAGCCAAGCGGTAAAAGCGGTTTCTCTGCCACCAACCAATTTACTGGAACCACAATTTCTAGCTCAGCTGGCTTTTAAACCGACCAATGCGCAAAGTCGTGTAGTGAGTGAAATAAAACAAGATCTACAAAAACCAGAACCCATGCTGCGATTAGTGCAAGGTGATGTCGGCTCAGGTAAAACCTTAGTCGCAGCTCTGAGCGCATTAACCGCCATTGCCAAAGGATATCAAGTTGCTTTAATGGCACCAACCGAGATCCTCTCAGAGCAACACGCGCTCAACTTTAAGGCGTGGTTTACACCATTAGGTATAGAAACATGTTGGTTAGGCGGGAAAACCAAAGGAAAAGAACGTACTCAAACACTTGAAAAAATCGCGACGGGCCAAGCTCAAATGGTTGTTGGTACGCATGCTTTATTTCAAGAGCAAGTGGCTTTTTCAAACTTAGCGCTCATTATTATTGATGAACAACATCGCTTTGGTGTCCATCAGCGTTTATCCCTTAGAGAAAAAGGTAAGTTTGGTGAGTGTTATCCACACCAACTGGTTATGACAGCAACACCGATACCACGTACCTTGGCAATGACGGCTTATGCCGACTTAGAAACCTCTGTCATAGATGAACTTCCACCAGGGAGAACACCGATTATGACCGTCGCTGTGCCTGACACTCGACGCGACCAAGTGATACAACGTGTCGAAAATGCGTGCACAGAGCAACAACGACAAGTTTACTGGGTCTGTACATTAATCGATGAGTCTGAGGTACTGCAATGTCAGGCAGCTGAAGATACGGCAGAACAATTATCTAAACAGCTACCCGATCTCAAAGTTGCTTTGGTTCACGGCAGGATGAAAGCGCAAGAAAAGCAACAGATTATGGCAGACTTTAAAGCTGGCCTTTATCATGTACTCGTCGCAACCACCGTGATTGAAGTTGGTGTTGACGTCCCAAACGCCAGTTTGATTATTATTGAAAACCCAGAACGACTTGGCTTGGCACAATTGCACCAATTACGTGGCCGAGTCGGCCGAGGTGACATCGCATCACACTGCCTATTACTTTACCATGCGCCTCTATCCAACACAGCGCAAAAACGTTTAGGGGTGCTGAGAGACAGTAATGATGGCTTTGTCATTGCAGAAAAAGACCTCGAAATTCGTGGCCCAGGTGAAGTACTCGGGACAAAGCAAACAGGTTTAGTCGACCTAAAAATTGCCGATCTAACAAGAGATAAGCATATGCTACCCAGCATTAGAGGGCTTGCATTTGATTTACTCCGCCATCATACGAATTGTGTCGACCCGCTTATTCTAAGGTGGATGGGAAATCGCAGTGAATTTGCAATGGCCTAGCCAAACAACTCTTTAGCCAAAGGTCGCGTTTCGTTCAATAACCTCGATGTGATAACCATCAGGGTCTCGAATAAAAAAGAATTTAGCAACCAGCTGCGCTTGATTATAAAGCGCTTTGATATCCATAGGAGCATATCCAAGCTTGCTGGCTTTTTCCCAAACCATGGCTAGGTCATCGACGCCCAATGCTAGATGCCCATAACCATTACCAAGCTCATACGGTGCCTGCTGAGCATAGTTGTACGTCAATTCAAGTTCAAAATCACATGCATGATTACCCAAATACGTCAGCGAAAACTGCTCAAATTCTATTTGCCTCTTCACCTCTAAATCAAATAAGTCATGGTAGAATTGTAATGAACTATCTAAGTTTGACACTCGGATCATTGAGTGAAGCATTTTTGCCACAGGAGCCTCCAATTTTATGTGTGAAATATACGCCTCACAAAACCCACAGCTGTATCAAGTCAGTAAGAAGTCGATTCGAATACAGGGGGTCGTAACCAGTCTGGCGCTTGAGAATCAAATTTGGCAAGTGCTCGAACAAATAGCAGCTCAAGAAAACTTAACGGTTCCGAAATTTATTTCAACTCTTTATCAAGAGTCAATTGAGCGCCATGGCGAAGTTGATAATTTGGCTTCACTGCTGCGAATATCTTGCCTTACCTATTTGCTCAATTCTACAGAGTCAAAAAGCTGAAGTGGTAGTAACAAGATACTACATAGAACTGATAATAAATTATGATAACAAGGCTTTATCAATCTCTTTAAAACTTATAAACTAACCTATTAATTCTTTGAAAGTTATAGCACTTGTCCATGAAATCTCAGTTTGGTAGACGCGCCTTCACCCATATGGAGCTATACAGTTTATTCAATGGCTTCATATACGGCGATGAGAAACTAAAACGAGAGCAACCTAAGCATTGGCATTTTTGGCTGCCGTTACTGGCATATTACACCGGCGCATATAGTGATGAACTGGGTAATCTAACGCTGTGTGACATCGAAAAAATCGACTCAATTCACACCTTCCGTTTTACAACCCATGGTAAGATCCAGCCTCGTTTCGTGCCAATTCACCCTGCGCTTTGGCATGCAGGGTTAGAAGACTATATTCAGCATGTTAAACAACTTGGGCATGAACGACTTCTTTATGATCTCCCGGCTAAAACGGGGAGATATAGTGAAAAAGTCAGAATTTGGTTTTCAGGGGAAGGAAAACGTTTGGGATATTTACAACGCTGTGGCCTACCAAATATCGATCAGCAAGGACTAAAAACCGCCATTAGCAGCTTAAGGCTTAACTTTGAGCAGCAAATTTATATTTCCGCCATTCAAGCTGGCCAACGCTCTACGATGAGTTACTTACTCGGTTTAAAAGAAGACGGCCAAGCCGTTAATAAGCCAGCCTCTGAAGTGTTACAAAAAATAGTCAACCCTGTACGCGTAGTCAACACAAAGATAAGTTGGCAACGGTTTCTTGAGCGCCATTAGCCTTGATATTAGATTTATGGCCTAAGTAAGATTAGGCTGCTGTGATATTACAACAGCCCAGTCAAGCGATTATTATAATGACTTAACGTAATCGGTAAACTCAGCGCCGAGCGTTGCATCTTTCATTGCGTACTGTACGATGGCTTTCAAATACCCCATCTTATCGCCGCAATCATGCGCGACACCACTCATATGAAAAGCTTCTACCGTTTCGTTTTCCATCAACATATCAATGGCGTCCGTGAGCTGTATCTCCCCACCTGCACCTATAGGGGTTTTCTTGAGTAGCGCCCATATTTTTCTGGAAAGCACGTAACGCCCTACAACGGCAAGGTTTGAAGGGGCTTCTGACTGCTTTGGCTTTTCTACCATCGACTTAATTGGTGTACTTTGACCTGGGGCAAGCTCCACACCATTGATATCCGCGATGCCATACTTACTGACATCTTCGTTTGGTACAGGTTCTAGCATAATCTGACTGCTGCCATGCTCTTGGAACCTTTTCACCATCGCAGCTAAGTTTTCAGAAGACTGATCAGCGCTGTATTCATCAAGGATCACATCAGGCAGTACCACAACAAAGTCATCATCGCCTACAATCGGTTTGGCGCACAATACAGCATGGCCTAAGCCTTTGGCTTCACCTTGTCGAACATGCATAATCGTCACATCTTCAGGGCAAATACCTCTGATCTCATCTAGCAGAGTTCTTTTTACCCGCTTTTCTAATGTTGCTTCTAACTCAAAGCTCGTGTCAAAGTGGTTTTCAATTGCATTTTTTGAAGAGTGGGTTACAAGCACAATTTCTTTTAGGCCCGCTGATACACATTCTTTAACTATGTACTGAATGAGCGGTTTATCTACTATTGGTAGCATTTCTTTTGGTATTGCCTTCGTAGCTGGCAACATACGAGTTCCTAAACCCGCAACAGGTATCACTGCTTTCATATATGTTCGCTGTAAAATTTTGATAGTTTTGAAAATCTAATGCGCGATTTTAACTTACAAGTGACCGTATTTAAATATATAACTAAACCTGCGCGTTAGGATGTACACAACTAATAATAAAGGGGTCATTGTAGACCCCTTTTTAGATTAATTTAAATTCATTTCTTGAATTATTTCATGCGCGATTGGCGGTGTGGTACTGACTGGCTTTTCGTGTTTGTTGGCCTTTAACTGGCCTTTTCTGTGTTTTAGTGATGCATCTAATTTTTTCGCAGCGCTTGCGATTGCGGGGTACATGACATCATCGTCACCTTTTACCGAAATTCTTGAACCCGCATAATTTGTACTAATTTCCGTATAAAACTTTTTATGCTCTTTGCTGATGATAATATCTAGTGATAACAATGATGGAAAGTGATTAGCAATCTTAGCGAACTTTTCATGCACATGTTGTTTTACTGCATCCGTCATGTCAACGTGGTGACCAGAAAGATTAATCTTCATAGGATCTTCCTTTTTTTATTTACCCTATAGATAAGTATTGGAGCAACTAACCCAATTCTCAAGGGGTAAATTAAGAAAAATGTCATTACGCTGTTATAAAGTTGATTTAAGTCAGATTTAAACCTTATGTCTGGTTTAACTATTTTGCTGCTTTTCACAACCGAATGAAGAAATCCTTATTCCACCCTATTTCACACGTTCAAAAATTAAATTCCATGGTCCAGAATGTAAAAAAGCTCCTCAAGGGAGCTTTTCAATAAGTGCCAAGTTTTATAAACCTGCGCGCTTTTTAATCTCTGCAATTAAAGGTGAACCACCGTGGCCGTTACTTTCAGCCCAAGCGATGTCTGCGCCATCAGCCAGTGCACTTTTAGGAAGGCCTTTAACAATCAGCTTGCCCGTCTCAACTGCATTACTTGCAATTGCGTGGCGTAGCATGTTGTTTCCGTTACATTCAATCGCATCAAAAACATTACGAATCTTAACACGTGAGCTCTTAAGCGCTTTACGAACACGCCCTTTGTCATCTACAGCGATGTACTCACATAAAGTTACTGCAAGCTGATCGTTTGCTTTAGTTTCAAAACTTAAAGAAAACGCGCCTAATCCCATACTAACACTTAACAAAACAGGTACAAATTTCATTGCCAATTCACCTAGCACTTTTTTATTACATAAGGACAAACACTATTGTAGCAACCCATACAATTGTTAGCAACAAAGTCATAATCCTTTATTCAAAGTTACGAACTTATAATTATATCGATTACGTTCGTCAGGCTCATGAGATTCACTCTCAATTTCGGTCCAATCACCCACTACAGTGTGATCAGGAAACCGCGTATCGCCACCCACATCGAGATCTATATAGGTAAGATATAGCCTATTACATAAGGGTAGAAACTGTTCGTAAATATTTCCACCACCTATCACCATTACTTCGTCTATTTTATCTACTATAGCCAATGCAGCTTCTGTAGATGATGCGACTTCGATACCTTCAGCTTGATACTGAGCATTTCTGGTGATCACAATATTTCTTCTTCCAGGTAATGGTCTACCAATTGACTCAAACGTCTTTCTGCCCATTATCACCGGCTTACCCATTGTTATTTTTTTGAAGTGCTGAAGGTCAGCGGGTAAGTGCCAAGGCATTTTATTATCATCGCCAATCACTCTATCCTTTGCCATAGCCGCTATCATTGATATAACCACAATTTACTCCAATCATAATATTGTATTAAAAAAGGGCCTATTGGCCCTTTATTAGCGTTCGTAGATTACCTCTACGTCGTAATCATCTTCATCCCAATCATCCCAGTCATCCTGGTTATCTTGAGTTGCTTGACGATGATACGTATCCCACTTAAATTCAACTTCTTCTTGCTGTTCTTCGTCAAACTTGTCTCTTGGTAAAGTATCTAACAAGCCTTGAATATCGTAGCATAGTTGCTGTGTATTGAATTTATTCGCCGCAGAAATACGATAAACTTGCGCTGCATCTAGCTCTTGAGCAATACGTTCACACACTTCTTCTAATTCATCTTCCGCCAGTAGATCAATCTTGTTGAGGACTAGCCAGCGAGGCTTTTCCGCAAGTTTTGGGCTGTATTGGTGCAGCTCATTAATAATTGCAAATGCATTGTCCACTGGATCGGTGCCGTCGATAGGCATCACGTCAACAACGTGTAAAAGTACGCGGCAACGCTCCAAGTGCTTTAAGAAACGAATACCTAATCCAGCACCGTCAGATGCGCCTTCAATCAGACCTGGAATGTCTGCAATAACAAATGATTTATTTGCTTCTGGCCTAACAACACCCAAATTTGGTACTAAAGTTGTAAACGGATAGTCAGCCACTTTAGGCTTAGCCGCTGAAACGCTGCGGATAAATGTTGACTTACCAGCATTTGGAAGACCAAGTAATCCTACGTCTGCCAATAACATAAGCTCTAACTTTAGGTTTCGCACTTCACCAGGCGTACCTAAGGTTTTCTGTCTCGGAGCTCGGTTTGTGCTCGACTTGAAACGCGTATTGCCTAGTCCATGGTAGCCGCCTTTCGCAACCAATAGCTTCTGTCCGTGGCGAGTTAAATCACCTAGGCTTTCTTGTGTGTCAACATCTGTAACACGAGTACCAACAGGTACTTTAAGCACTAAATCGACGCCTTTTTTACCGGTACAGTTTCTACCCTGACCATTGGTGCCACGTTCAGCTCGATGAAAGCGTTCAAATTGATAGTCAATCAGAGTATTTAAATTTTCATCCGCTTCTAGAAATACGCTACCGCCGTCGCCACCGTCTCCACCATCTGGACCACCATCTGGGACAAACTTCTCTCGACGGAATGAAACAACACCGCTTCCTCCATCTCCGGCTTCAGCTCGGATCTCTACTTCATCGACAAACTTCATGGTTACTCTCTTACAGGATTGGAACAGCAACAGCTATTATAGCAATATACGCTTAGCTGCTGATCAATATTATGTTGCTATAAAAACAAAAAACCCCGCCTAAGCGGGGTTTTTAGATTCTTTACCGATTACTCAGCTACGATGCTAACGTATTTGCGGTTTAAAGGACCTTTTGTTTCAAAAACAACTTTACCATCTGCTTTTGCAAAGATAGTGTGGTCTTTACCGATACCTGCGTTAGAACCTGCGTGGAACTTAGTACCACGTTGACGAACAAGGATGTTACCCGCTAATACTGATTCACCACCGAAACGCTTAACACCTAGGCGTTTACTTTCTGAATCACGACCGTTACGAGTACTACCAGCTGCCTTCTTATGTGCCATCTTTCTGTACCTCTAAAAATTAAGCGCTAATGCCAGTGATTTTAACTTCAGTGAACCACTGACGGTGGCCCATCTGCTTACGAGAATGCTTACGACGTCTAAACTTAACGATCTTAATTTTCTCGCCACGACCGTGAGAAACAACCTCAGCAGTCACTTTACCGCCATTTACGAATGGTGCACCGATCTCGATCTTTTCACCATCAGCAACTAGAAGTACTGAATCAAATTCAATTGATGCACCAGTCTCAACGTCTAATTTCTCTAGACGAATAGTTTGACCTTCAGTCACACGGTGCTGTTTACCACCACTTTGGAAAACCGCGTACATAACTTAACTCCGTTGTGCGCCCTCAAATCGACGCAACTTAATATTCTTCAATAGGGCGCGAAGTTTACGCTAATGTCGCAATACACGCAATACCCTAAAGACAAAATAATGAATAAAAATTGACTTGTTTGAGAGCATTAATTCATTTTTGCCTATTCTAGCTAAAAACTTCGTTTTACCAAACTGTTTTTTGTTCATAAAACTAACTTGGTGTGACTCTTGACAAAATCTTTTTTTCTTAGAAGCTTACTTCACATAGCATACTAAATAATCGAAAAGTGACTTTTTTTAACTCCTGTACGCATAAAATTCGAGTAAGCCAGAATTTTAATGTACAATCTGCGGCGTTTATCTCTAATTGAGGCTTTAGCACGGTATACTATGGATATTAAGGCTATCCAATCATTGATTGAGCAGGATATGCTCTCTGTGAATCAACTTATTTTTGAGCAAATGCAATCTGATGTTGCATTAGTAAACCAATTGGGTCTTTACATAGTTAATAGTGGCGGAAAGCGTGTCCGACCAATGTTAACTTTACTTGCTGCAAAAGCGTTAGAAGCAGAGCACCAAAATAAGCACATTACCCTAGCAACCATCATTGAGTTTATCCATACGGCAACTTTGTTACACGACGATGTCGTCGATGAATCTAACCTAAGACGTGGAGAACCCACAGCGAATGCCGAGTTTGGCAACGCTGCAAGCGTGCTAGTTGGTGACTTTATATACACCCGCTCATTTCAACTTATGGTTGGCCTCAACAATATGGAGGTCATGCAAATATTGGCGGATGCAACAAATATCATCGCTGAAGGTGAAGTGCTGCAATTGATGAATTGTAATGACCCTGACACCACAGAAAAAAGCTATATGCAGGTGATATACAGTAAAACAGCAAAATTGTTTGAGGCAGCTACATTACTTCCTGCTGTTGTTTCCAATCAACCAGAGCATATCAAAGAAGCCTTAAAGCTATACGGAATGCATTTAGGAACTGCATTTCAGTTAGTTGATGATGTGCTTGATTACAGCGCCAATGCTGAGTTACTAGGTAAAAATATTGGTGACGACTTGGCTGAAGGAAAACCAACACTCCCGCTAATTTACGCAATGCAATCTGGTACAGAACAGCAAGTGAACCAGATCAGAGCGGCCATTGAATCAGGCAATGGGATTGATGATTTAGCCGACATATTAGCAACGCTTGAGGAAACTCAAGCACTGAAGCAAACCATGGAAAAAGCACAGCGAGAGTCGGAAAAAGCAATCGCTCAGCTAGAATGCCTCGCGGAATCAGAATTTAAAACCGCGCTTATTGCCCTAGCTAAACTATCTGTGGACAGAGAGTATTAATAAATACATGAAAAAAGCTGCCGAGGCAGCTTTTTTTATTTCTCAGGCGGTCTGTAGCCTTCAATTTCAACTTCTTTATTTTCAAATAAGAAGCCGACCATCTGCTCTTCAAGCAGCTGCCTATGATCTGGGTCCATCATGTTTAAGTGCTTTTCATTAATGAGCATTGTTTGCTTATGCTGCCACTGCTGCCAAGCTTCTTTGGAAATATTATTGAATATGCGCTCACCCACTTCACCAGGGTAAAGCTGAAAGTCCAATCCTGGCGCTTCTTTGTTTAACTTCTGACAAAAAACTGTACGTGCCATTTTTTCACCTATATTCTGTCTGTTTATTAGGACAAGTTTACCCTATCGCTCTTAATACTTTAACTAACTTTTTCGTTGGTGCAGCTAATCCAACTTCGGGTGGCTGATTAATGTCATACCAAAGTAGTTGATTGTCATGTACACAATCAGGAACTTCGGCCAAATCCAAGCAAACTGGATGAATGGTTAATTCAAAGTGCGTAAAGATATGAACAAATGACTCTAACGTTCGGGTTTTAGTGGATAACCCTTGCTGTACTAAAAATGCTTCTAACTCAGCCAACGCTGTAAACTCAAAAAAGCCAAACAACCCGCCCCAAATGCCGCTGCTTGGGCGCTTTTCCATAAGCACTTTATTGTTAGCTTTGATCATTAAGTGATACGCACTTTTCTTTGGCTTTTCTTTTTTAGGTTTTGGATTAGGGAATGACTTCACAAGGTTATTTTTGTGAGCAAGACATTTTTTCACTAACGGACAGGGTTCACATTGAAACTTCGATCTCGAGCAAAGGCTGGCGCCTAAATCCATCATCGCCTGATTAAACTCACGCACGTTACCAGAAGGAGTCACCGCGTTGGTTAGCTCCCACAAATGGTTTTCGACTTTTTTAACCCCATACCAGCCTTCAACCATGAAAAATCGCGCTAAGACACGCTTAACATTGCCATCTAATATTGCATGATGCTGCCCAAGTGCTAACGACAAAATTGCGCCAGCTGTTGAACGCCCAACCCCAGGCAGATCTACCACTTCTTCAAAAGTTTCAGGAAACGCCCCTGCGTACTTATCACGAATTAGCTTTGCCGCTTTGTGCAGGTTTCTCGCCCGCGCATAATAACCAAGGCCTGTCCAGTGGTGAAGTACCTCATCTTCCTCAGCATTGGCTAAGTCAATAACGGTGGGAAATCGCGACATAAAGCGCTCAAAATAAGGGATTACAGTCACCACTTGTGTTTGCTGAAGCATCACTTCAGAAACCCATACTTTGTATGGCGTTTTGTCTATTTGCCACGGCAGTGTTTTTCTGCCATGAACGTGGTACCAATCTACAACTTGCGTTGCAAACCAATTTGCATCTTGACGGTCAACGGACATCTTCATACTCAATCTTCTTGCTTCCAGCCGCCAGTGTAAGAAGCTTTTTAAAAACGTCAAGCTCTTGTACTTATCCGCGCGAACAGGGATAATATGCGCCCAATTTTTACACCGCAGATGATGACTATGAACGAATCGAGTAAACAAGCCCTAGAGCAGGCTGAGCAAGAAGGTAAATATATCCGTAAAGTGCGCAGCTTTGTAAAACGTGAAGGTCGCCTAACTAAGGGCCAAGCAGCAGCACTAGAAAAGTGTTGGCCGACACTTGGACTTGAACATAGCCAAGGCTTACTCAACTTCAGTGAAGTGTTCGGCAACGACAATGATGTAGTTGTAGAAATTGGCTTCGGCATGGGCAAATCACTGGTTGAAATGGCCAAGAACAACCCTCAACAAAATTTTATTGGTATCGAAGTTCACCGGCCGGGTGTCGGTGCCTGCCTAATGGAAGCTGATGAACAAGGCATCACAAACCTTAGAGTATTCGAACACGATGCTGTTGAGGTGTTAGCAGATTGTATTGCAGACGGTAGTTTGAGTAAATTACAGCTGTTTTTCCCTGATCCTTGGCACAAAAAACGTCATCACAAACGCCGTATTGTGCAGCCGGAGTTTGCGCAAAAAATTCGCGCTAAGCTAAAAGTCAGTGGCGTGTTCCATATGGCAACTGACTGGGAAAACTACGCAGAACATATGCTAGAAGTAATGCAGCAAGCTGAAGGTTACACGAACCAGTCGCAAACAAGTGACTACGTGCCAAGACCTGACTTCAGGCCACTAACGAAGTTTGAACAAAGAGGTCATAGACTGGGGCACGGTGTATGGGACCTTATGTTTGAGCGTAACGCGTAACCTACTTTTGGGGGCTCGTAGCCCCCTCTATATTTAAATCAAGTACTTATTCAGGCCAGTTCATAATTTCGAGACCCAATATGCAAAAACTATCAAACCCTAGCCTTCTTTTACTCCGTAACGAAGAGGAACTTACAGGCAAGAATATCCTTGTGATAAATCACAGCGATGATGGTTTTTTATCTCAATTGGCCACACTCAACCCAAATGCAAATATAAATGCTTTTAGCTACAATTTTGCCGTTCATCAAGCCGCGCAGAAGCTAAACTCAGTGTCTAGCTTTGTAGGGCACAGCTTACCTGAACTAGCGCAATTAGATTTGGTTATATATTACTATCCAAAATCAAAACCTGAAGCGCAAATGATGCTATCAAACATTCGCGCTATCTCGTCAAGCGATACTCGGCTATTGGTCGTTGGCGAAAATAAAGGTGGTGTAAAGTCGGTAGAAAAGCAACTCAAGTCTTACGCTGAAGCGAGCTTCAAACTAGATAGTGCTAAGCATTGTATCTTGTATGAGTTTAATAACTTATCTCCAGAGCATCAGTTTGATATTACACACTACCATCAGCAATTTCGGGTAAAGGCAGCAGATCAAGAATTCGATGCAGTAAGCGTTCCCGGCGTATTCAACCACGGTAAGCTTGATGTTGGCACTGAGCTGTTGCTTAATAATATTACCCTACCAGAACGCGGACAAGCTTTAGACTTTGGCTGCGGTGCAGGTATCATCGCAACATTTATACTCAATAAACGACCAAACCTGTCAATGCATTGTCTTGATGTCAGTGCACTTGCATTATATGCCTCAGAGCAGACCTTAAAATTAAACGGTCACAAAGGCACATATATCTTGAGTAACGGCTTATCTGAGGTGACAGAGAAGTATGATGCAATAATAAGTAACCCACCCTTTCATACAGGCTTAAGCACGGACTACAGCATCTCAGAAGCATTTATAAAAAATGCGAAACACATAATGCACAAGCGCGCGAGTCTGCAAATCGTCGCCAATAGCTTTTTAAAATATCCGCCCATTATTGAACAATACTTTGGTACCTACAGCACGACCATTAAGAATACAAAATTTGCCGTATATCACGCAGACAAAACATAAAAATATGTGCTCACAGAGGCACTAAAGCAATACTAAAGAATCAATCTGTTAACTTGTTCTACGTTATTGTCCGCTTTTTTGTTAACTTACTTAACTAAGCTGCTAAACTAAGATTAGCTGTTAAGAGGTCCAACTATGAGCTCACAATGGGAAAACACGCAACAAAAACAAGTATAAGAAAAGTTCTAATCAGTGCAGTTATGTTAGTAACAGCACTGTCGCTCTCTCTTTCCATCTCTATTTCTACATATTTAGATGTAAAAGAGCAAAAAAAGCTCATTGTAAATAAGCTTGAAATGATCGCAGAGATCATTGCATTTAATGCTCAGATTACGCTCATTTTTGATGATAGAAAAACGGAAGAAAAACGCCTTAAGTCGTTTAATAAAGTCGATCTCGTAAAAAACATTCATATCTACGCCATTGATGACGTCACAAATAAACCTGTTTTTTTCACTAGCTATAACGCCAGCAAAACGCCACCAGTACCACTAAAAGTAAATGAGATAGAATCTCTCAAAGTACCTAAAATATCTGCTGACTACATTGAGCTCATTATTCCCGTCGAATACGAGGGCAAAGTAGAAGGCTATGTCTATGTACGCGGCGGGCTGGAACGGTTATCACAATACATTAATCAAAAAATACTCGTCGACATCGCGCTCACACTGTTTGTATTGCTGCTCGTCTTATTGGTTGCACGTGCAATTCAAAAGCGTATTGCTAACCCAATTGATTCCCTCTCCCTGCTATTACAAGACGTTTCTAAAAATCACAACTACTCAGCAAGAGCGACAAAAAGTGATATTGAAGAAGTGAATATGCTGGCTAATAACCTCAATATCATGCTTGCACGGACCCAAAATCAGCTCGCTAGACACCAAGCCGATAAACTGGAAATTAAACAGCTCAACCAAAATCTTGAAGAGAAAGTAAACCAACGTACCATCGCACTGAGGGAAGCCAACCAAGAGCTACTTAATACGCTTGAGCGAATGCATCAATATCAAAACCAAATTGTCGAAAATGAAAAAATGGCTTCTTTGGGGCAGATGGTTGCGGGGGTTGCGCATGAAGTAAATACCCCTATTGGATTAGGTGTAACGGGGTCGACTCTGCTCAGAGATAAGTTAGCAGATATCAACGCGGCATTTGAGCAAAAAACACTCACCTCAAAGCAACTTGAACGCTTTATTCATGACGGCATTGAGAACCTTGACCTGATATATCGTAATCTAAATCGCGCCGCAGAATTAATCTCAAGCTTCAAGAAGGTTGCAGTAAGCCAAGATGTCGAAGTGAGTTCTGAGGTCAATATCAATAAGCTCTTTAGTGCAATCGTCAGTAGCATGCGTGCCGAAATGGATCTCAAAAACGTTACTTGGCAGTTAACGTGCTCTGAACAACTCACAATTAGAACCAAAGCGGGGTTATTGCAGCAAGTTTTTGAGCAGCTTTTATCCAATTCCTTAATCCATGGCTTTATGGATTTAAAAGATAATCAAATTTCCGTCAACGTCGAGCTGAGAAATCAATCCCTTGAAGTTGTTTATATGGATAATGGTGTAGGCGTATCAACCGCCATTAAAAAGCGCATATTTGATCCGTTTGTAACAACGAAAAGAGGTGAAGGCGGCAGTGGATTGGGTATGCACTTAGTTTACAACTTAATTACTCAAGCGCTCGGGGGATCAATAACCCTTTCTGAAGAAAATAAAACAGGAACAAAGTTTATTATAGTTTTGCCTCTAAAAGGGGTAATTTAATGAAAATAATGTACCTAATAGCTGCATTTATTTTTATTTTTTGTAGTTTAAAAGTTGACGCAAAATCTACCCATGAAATACGCTCAGCTTTTTTATATCAAATGGCAAAATTGATCGATTTTCCGGAACAAAAAAATAAAAAAGCGATCCGATTTTGCTTTTATGATTTAAATCATGGACCCGGTGCAATTTTAAATAAAAATAACAAGTTAAAAATACGAGGCAAGCCTATCGAGGTAACAAAAATCGATATTTCCGACCCATTAAGGGAACTTTCTAAGCGCTGCGATATCACATACATTGATGAAACAAAGGAAGATGATATACTATCTGCTTGGACCGATACAATTGCTTTAAACATGGTAACTGTAGGTGAAAGTATCGAATTTTTGGAAGGGGGTGGGATTGCTTCCTTGGTTCAAGAAGGGAGTAAAATTCGGTTATATATTAACAGACAAGAAGTTGCGCAACATAATTTCAAAGTGCTCTCTCGACTGCTCGCTGTTTCTAAGTTCTATCCTGACTGATTTTACTTGTTAACAATTGAATATACTCCTATAATCGTTAACATTCGGTTTTATTATATAACACCGAAGTTTTTGTAAATAAAACATTCCGAAAAGGTTAATTAATAATGCAAACGCCAGTCATTCTAATTGTTGAGGATGAAGACGTAACTCGACTGAACCTCGTTAGTTTATTTGAAGCCGAAGGTCACAAGGTAATTGAAGCCATTGATGGCGATGATATGCATGAAAAATTGACAGCAAATGACGATGTCAACTGTGTAATCATGGATATAAACCTACCAGGTAGAAACGGCTTAATTTTGGCTCGTGAGTTACGCCAGAAAAAAAATGTCGGCCTAATTTTCTTAACGGGTCGTGACAACGATGTCGATAGAATTTTGGGTTTAGAGATCGGTGCCGATGACTATGTCACAAAGCCATTTAACCCTCGTGAGCTAACTATCCGTGTACGTAACTTAATTTCACGTACAGGCTCTACACCAGAAGAGTCAACTATTGATAGTAATGGTGTGATCACATTTAACGGTTGGGAGCTAGACGAAAATAGCCGCTGCTTGACATCTCCAACTGGTGAGTCAAAACGCCTACCTAAAGGTGAGTACAGAGCGCTACGTCTAATGCTAGACTCTCCAGGTCGTATCTTTAGCCGTGAGCAGCTGATCAAGCATATGACTGGCCGTGAGTTGCGTGCGAACGACCGTACTGTAGATGTTACGATTCGTCGTATTCGTAAGCATTTTGAAACTGACAGCAACACGCCAGAACTTATCAGCACGATTCATGGTGAAGGCTATCGTTTCATCGGCAAAATCGATAATACTCAGCAGTAATCTTTCGCTAAGCGTTTTCAGCGAGTTTTGCAATTAATGAGTGAAGGGCAACCTGCCCTTCTCTTATTAATTCTTCAAGTTCAATAATCCACATTTCACGCTCTTCCTTATTTGACTCTTCAGATTGAGTTTCCATTACCTTAGCATGTTGTTGGACTAACTTTAGGCCCACAGAGCCTGCGGCACCTTTTAGTTTGTGCGCGACCGAACCATATTCTTGTTCATCGTCTGCACTATTTGCAGCTTTCAGCTCATCACAATACGTCGGATTGAGCTTGCCGAATAGTTCACAACTCCGCTTGAAAGTGCTCACGCCCATTGAAGAAACAAAGTCAGTAATCGTTTCTATATCTAGCAGGTTACGTTCAACCTCTAGCACTTCAATGGTGTCATTTTTACCTGCGTCAGCATCCTCTTTCGCACTATCGATGCCAAACAGCTCAGCCAACATTTTATCTAACTTGGTTGTGTTGATTGGTTTTGCTAGTGCCCCCTGAATGCTAATACCCTGTAACTCTTGCTCAGCACTGCGCACGTTTGCTGTCAATGCCACGATCGGAAGTCCATCAAAATGGCTGTCATCTCTTATTTGTCTGGCGACTTCATCACCATTGAGATCTGGCAGCTGCATATCCAATAAAATTAAATCTAAATCGTCTTCCGTTTGCACTAACGACAGAGCATCTTCACCGGTTTCAGCCCAAATAACTTCGTGGCCTCGTTGTTCAAGCAAGTTAGTTGCAATTTCCGCATTGAGAGGGACATCTTCCACTAATAAGATATACAGTCCACGTCCCGCATAACTTTGTTGATTCGGGGCGCTGCACAACTCCAGCGGTATTTCCACATCAAACCGGCTGCCCTGGCCTGCTTCGCTGCTGACTTCAATGCTGCCTTTCATAGCCAATACGAGTGCTTTAGTAACTGCAAGCCCAATACCAGAACCTATCGCGTTATTACCGTCAGCATCAGGCGCTTTATAATACATATCAAAGATTTTATCTTGCTGCTCGGCGGAGATCCCAACCCCAGTATCTATGATACTCATTGTCAACCAAGGCCCATTCTCTCTGTTTTCACGGCGGCACTCTAACGTAACACTCCCTCTATGGGTAAATTTCACTGCGTTATTAATTAGGTTCCACAAAACTTGGCGTAGTCTAGTCGGGTCTAATAAAGCATAAATGTCCAATACACCTGTACGTTTTATTTTAAACTCCAGCCCTTTTTGTCCGGCAATTAAGTCTGAGAAGTTAACAACATCATTGATAAAATCAGACACATTGATGCTATCTGTAGCAATATCTAGTTGCTCTCTATCAATTTTATCGAGATCGATGATGTCATTAAATATATTTCCTAGCGTCTCGGCACTTGAAAAAACGGTGTTACACCAACTTTTTTGCTGCTGTGTCAACTCAGTATCAAGTAGCATCCGAGTGAGACCCACGATACCATTAAGTGGCGTGCGCAGCTCGTGACTCAAGGTGGCAATAAATTTCCCCTTGTCCTTGTAGGCTGTTTCAAGCGCCTGCTCTGCCTCTTTACGACTGGTAATATCACGGCCAAAAGCCAAGAGACCAATATATTCCCCTTCATTATTAATAAAGGGCAGCTTGCGCATTTCAAACCATCGATTCTCATCTCTCACAGGGTATTCAACATCAAGTGAAATGGTTTGTTGTGTTGCGCTAACTTGTTCATCTGTCTCTAATACTTTAGGTACTAGGTGCTTTGCAAAAATTTCATCTGCCGTCTTACCTATTAACCCAGCACTCTCAATTCCGATTACTTGCTCAAACTTTTTGTTACAGCCAGCAAACACACCATGTTCATCACGGTAGTAGAACAAATCAGGAGAGGAGTCGACTATAGATCGCAAAAGCATACTCTGCTGAGCGAGTTCCTGCTCTGCTTTTCGGCGCTCAGTGATTTCATTGCGAAGCTCTGCAATCGCGCGATGCTTGGCATGTAACGCCATTTTTCTTTCGTCAATTTCGTTGTTTAGGCGATTGATATTATCTTTTAGGGTCTGGTTTAACAGTTTTTCTTGTTGTGTGGCGGATTCTAAATATTCTTTCGAGCTTTCCAACTGTCGAATTGCAAAAACCGCAACAGATATAAGTAAAGGCGATGTCAGTGCCGCAAATACCACGACCGACAGCACATTCACTAAGCTCACCGAGCCTAATGCCACGTAAAAAAACATACAGGATAAAACGAGTGAAGCTATGAGCACCAGCGTGTATGCGATCGCTCCGGCTTTACGTTCTCCGTATTTACGAACCAAATTGGAAAGAATTCGAGCCCAGGACCCAAAAGAAGAATCAAGCATAATAATAGTCACCTTGTTAACGCAGCTATTATACCTTAGCTGAACACATATGCGAGCGACCTAACACTGTAACTTTGTTGAATAATCTAAAATTCCGTTTAAAAACGCGCTTATAAATACCCATAAAGTTTATGTGATAATGTATCAAAAATTGCACGTTAGCCTATATTTTCTTTATGCAAAATCAGAATATCAACAGCAAAGCGTCTTGTTTTCGTGTAATATGCGAGCGTTTTAGGTCGTGATTAAAGAGAGTTTAAATGCCAACTTCAATGCCAGACATTGCGCACTGTGCAGATGCGCTAAAAACAGGAACTTTAGACTGGGTAGGAATGGGAAACATAGAACTGCCCTTACAATTAGGTAGTAAGGGATTAAATGATACTCCCGTAACCGCAAAAGCCGATGCTTTTGTCAGCTTAGATAAAGCAGACGCCAAAGGCATTCATATGTCGCGATTATTTTTAGCTTTGGATAAGTTGTCTTGCGAACAGACTCTGACACCTGTCACTTTAACAGCATTACTTGACCAATTTTTGACAACACACAAAGATTTAAGTCAGGGGGCAAAAGTTGTCTTTAATTTTGAACTGCCACTACGACGCGCTTCTTTATTAAGTGGAAAACAAGGTTGGAAAAATTATCCGGTCACGATTTCTGCTGCGCTAAAAGACAATCAAATTAAATTAGAATTGGCTGTGGATGTAACTTATTCTTCGACTTGCCCTTGCTCTGCCGCCCTTGCTAGACAACTCATTCAAAATGCATTTGACGAAAAGTTTGCTGGTCAGCAATTAGATCATGAAACTGTCATCAATTGGCTAGGCACGACAGAAGGCATTGTTGCAACACCACATTCACAACGTTCAATCGCTAATATCAAAGTCCAGTTGCCACAAGATATTACTGAGTTCGATATACTAGGACTCATTGATTTGGTCGAACAAGAGCTAAAAACCCCAGTGCAAACAGCGGTGAAAAGAGAAGACGAACAAGAGTTCGCTAGATTAAATGGCCAAAACTTGATGTTCTGTGAAGATGCAGCAAGAAAATTGAAAGCACTCTTTAATACACAGCATTACATTGATTTTTATGTCAAAATTAACCACTATGAATCACTGCACGCTCATGATGCCGTGGCTTATGCGGTTAAAGGTGTTCAAGGAGGCTATCAAGCCTAGCCCCTTCGCGAAGGTTTTCAGCCTTCGCAAATCTAAAAATCACTTTTCGGCACACTCTTTGCTTAGTAAATACAAAGTCAAATTGTTGTCGTGGAGTGATTTATGGAACTTACACTGTTAGCTATTTTAGCGCTCGTAGTAGTTGCCTCAATTGTAATTTCAAAGTATACCGACGCGGGCGGAAACCCCTATCCGTTTAATCGCAAAGATTCTGTATTCTCAACCGTAGAAGCGTCATTCTTACAGCTTTTAGAACGCGCAGTTGGCGATAAATTTAAAATAGTGAGCCGAGTAAAATTAGTAGACGTCATCGAGTGTAAACCGGGTTTATCTAAAAAAGCTCGCCGCTCGGCTATCACCAAGGCGCAAAATAAACAACTCGACTATGTCTTAGTCGACAAAAGTACGATGAATATTGTTGCCGCTGTTGATCTGGTCAACAATGCCAACAAGAATGGGCACAAAGCACAAAAAGATTGGTTTGTCAGTGGGGCGCTAGAATCGGCCGGTATTCCACATATTCGCATGAAAATTAAATCTGGTTATAAAAGTCCAGAGGTACGCGCTGCGATCTTGTTCAAACTTGGTCAAAAGCCGGAGCAGACAAAACCTGTACGCAAGCGCAATTACAAACCAGCTGTACTGTCCCCCTCTCAAGCCAAAGCTGCAAGCACACAGCTTGCTGAAATTTGATTCCCATCCACAAGTTAGTTGCCTGCTCAGTCAGGCAGCTATGCTCACGGTATTACACTCCTAAATTTTGCACTTCCAAATAATGCTTTCAAATTAAGAATGTATATAATGAGCATTAAATGAATCCGTAAGAGACAAATTATGAAAATTGGCATTATCGGTGCGATGGAGCAAGAGGTCACGATTTTACGTGACACAATGCAATCTCCTCAGACGCTACAAAAAGGTGGCTTTACTTTCTACACAGGTCAACTTGGTGGCCACGAAGTGACTTTAGTTCAGTCAGGTATTGGTAAAGTTGCAGCAACAGTCGCAACAACACTTTTAATTGACAATTTTGCTCCTGATTGTGTTATTAACACAGGCTCTGCAGGTGGCTTTGAGCCTTCTCTAAACGTGGGTGACATTGTCATTTCTGACGAAGTTCGTCATCACGATGTTGATGTCACAGCTTTCGGTTATGAAATTGGTCAAGTACCACAAATGCCGGCCGGATTTGCCGCACACCCAGCGCTGATCCAAGCCTCTAAAGAGAGTATTCATGCCGTTGAAGGCATTCAAACCATGGTTGGCCAAATTTGTACTGGCGACTCTTTTATGTGCGACCCTGTACGTATTGAGAAAACACGCCAAGATTTCCCTAATATGTTAGCAGTGGAAATGGAAGGTGCGGCTATTGCGCAGGCTTGTCATGTGCTTGAAACACCATTTGTCGTGATCCGCTCAATGTCTGACATTGCAGGTAAAGAATCACCACAATCGTTTGAAGAGTATTTAGAAGTTGCCTCAGTCAATTCATCTAAACTAGTCGTGGCACTACTAGAAAAACTCCAACAGGTTGCTCTGTAAGTGGTGTTACAAATATTGCAAGCCCAAGAGGGCTTGCTGATATTTTACTTAGCCATTCTATGTGCTTTTTATTTTAGGTTATCAAACCTTTACCACCCAAATACGCTTTTTAATCTTATTTCCAGCAATTTGGCAAAACGCGTAGTAAGGGAAAATAGCGTCAAAAGTCATCATTTTCTTTCCGGCACACTTGCTTTTGTCTTGCCTATTTCCACGGTCATAGTATTGCTGTTTGCCCTGTCATTCATTTCTTTCTATCCGCAATGGTTTGGTGGATTGATCCTTTTTCTGTGTTTGGATACACACTTTGAAAAACGTGCTAAACGAATCGCAAAGTTAATAACCGTGGGTCAGAAAGGCTCTGCAAAGCAGCTTTTAAGCTCAATGGTAGTCAGAGATACTCAGTCTTTATCTGAAATAGGCATTATAAAAGCTTGTTTAGATTCACTGGCCCTTAACTCGGTAAGACAATTTTATCTAGTGCTTATCTTTTATATGGTGGGTGGACCCTATTTAGCGCTTGCCTATAAACTGATGCTGCTGTGTGATCATAGCTGGCGGCAATCGTTGAGTCCAAATCATCCATTTTTAACCCCAGTGCAGCGAACCATTTATGTACTGGAATGGTTGCCACTGCGTGCGTTCGTGTTCATTATGTCACTGACACAAAACTTTGCTAAAACGCAGCACTACCTCAAACATTACGCACAGCACTACAGCAATAAACACTCAGGGTGGGTCATTGCATTGTTCTCGGCAAATCTAAATATGCAACTCGCAGGACCGCGCTTTTATCATGGTCAGCGTTTTGACAATATTCGCATTGGCAGCGATCGTCAGCCTACCGCAGAAGATATTCAGCATATGCTTAAACTACAAGCCACTATGCGGTGGTTTTGGTTGGGGTTGACAGGGTTAATCTGGGCTGGAATTAATCTAATCTAGGCCAAGCAAGTCACTCACTTGACCTAGATATTTGTTTAGCTCACTGTCACTTTAGCAAACTTACGCTTACCAACTTGGTAAATTTCAGTGCTGCCCTTTGCTATTTCTAGCTTAGTGTCAGTTACTTTCTCTTCACCATTTAGCTTTACTGCGCCTTGTTTGATCATACGCATCGCTTCAGATGTACTCGCTACCAAGCCCGCTTCTTTCAATAAATTCGCGATAAAGGTTGTTTCTCCCTCTATCTCGATAGTGACTTCCGCAATATCGTCTGGTAATGCATTTTTCTGGAAACGCTTGATGAAATCTTGATGTGCGGCTTGTGCGTCTTCTTCGCTGTGGAAACGCGCGATCATTTCTTTAGCAAAATCAATCTTTATGTCACGAGGGTTGCGGCCACCTGCGACTTCTTCTTTAAGCGCCTCTATGTCAGTCAAAGACTTTGCACTTAGAAGTTCATAGTAACGCCACATTAAATCATCGGAAATCGACATCACTTTACCGAACATCTCTGTTGGTGCATCAGTGATACCAATATAGTTGCCCAGTGACTTTGACATCTTCTGAACACCATCCGTTCCCTCTAATAACGGCATCATTAACACCGTTTGAGGCTTTTGTCCTTCTTCTTTTTGTAACTCACGGCCCATTAACAAGTTAAAGCGCTGATCGGTACCGCCAAGCTCAACGTCAGCTTCCAGCGCCACCGAGTCCCAACCCTGCACTAATGGGTATAAGAATTCATGAATGGCAATTGCTTGTCCGCCGGCATAACGCTTTTTAAAATCATCACGCTCCAACATACGAGCTACAGTTTGACGCGATGCAAGCTTAATCATCTCTGCACTGCTTAATTTTTCCATCCATTGAGAATTGAATGCAACGGTTGTTTTCTCAGGATCTAAAATTTTAAATACTTGCTCTTTATAAGTTTCCGCATTCGCGAGTACATCTTCACGCGTTAACGGCTTACGCGTCACATTTTTGCCAGTTGGGTCACCAATCATGCCGGTAAAATCACCAATCAAGAAAATGACCTCGTGACCTAAATCTTGGAAAGTTTTTAATTTATTAATTAGTACTGTGTGGCCTAAATGCAAATCAGGCGCTGTTGGATCAAATCCAGCCTTAATACGCAGCTTTTTCCCTGACTTTAATTTCTCTATTAACTCGTCTTCAACCAATATGTCTTCTGCACCGCGCTTAATCTCAGCAAATGCAGTTTCAATGTCCACCATTATTACTCCAACACAAAATTCAGTTTATCGCTCGATTCTAGCCTATATTTCACGGAGTTTAAATGCACAAAATACTGGTATTAACGCTTTATTACGTATATGCTGCACTATTATTCATAAAAATTCTTGACAGCGAAAAAGGCACGTTATGGTACCTGCAGTAAAGAAGCTACCCAAAAAACACAAAATGATCATTGCGGGCTTGCTTGCAGCAATGGTTGGGATAGCCTTGATACCTTCAGAGAAGGCCACTGCCTCTAGAGATCACAAAGATGATGCTCTTGAAATCGGCAAACGCTATGAGCTTCCAATCAAGGTGGAAGAACAACAAGAACAAATCACCGAATTAAGCGCAGAGCACATACACTCCGAAGAAGAAACAGATGTTGTCCATTTTGACTATGTAGATCATAAAGTTAGATCTGGAGATAGCCTTGCTGTGTTGTTTAAGCGAGCTGGCTATTCTGCACAGACTCTACATAGTCTCGTCAACACCAACGCCGAAACACGGAAGCTCACTAAAATCCACCCTGGTGAAGTACTCAGCTTTGCGAGTGATGCGCAAGGTAACTTGGCACAACTCAAATATGTGTTGTCCAAAACTGACACCTTATACGTAACACGCAAAGAAGATAATAGCTACGAAACGCAAATTACCAGCAAAGAAATTGAAACCAGAGAGAAAACCTCAGGTGGCAAGATTAGGTCATCGTTCTGGACTGCAGGTATTTCAGCTGGCTTAACGCAAAGGCAGATTATGAACTTTGCCAATATTTTCGGTTGGGATGTGGATTTCGCCAACGATATTAGAGAGGGTGACTCCTTTACACTGGTTTATGAAACCCATTACGTAGACGGTGAAGAGATAGGCAATGGTAAAATAATCGCTGCTGAGTTTATCAACCAAGGCGATACCTATACTGCTATTAGACACACCAACGGAGAGTTTTATACCCCTGAAGGCCGCAGCATGAAAAAAGCCTTCTTGAGAGCGCCTGTCAACTTCAAATATATTAGCTCTAACTTTAATCCGCGCAGACTACACCCAGTTACTAAACAGGTTCGTCCTCACAGAGGAATTGATTATGCTGCTAAAGTGGGTACTCCAGTGGTTGCAGCTGGTAATGGTAAAGTCACAAAAGCGGGCTATAACAGGTTAAACGGTAACTATGTCTTTATTGAACATGGCGGCCAATACACAACTAAATATTTACACTTACACAAAAAGCATGTGAAAACAGGCCAAAGAGTTAAGCAAGGGCAGAAGATTGGTACGGTGGGTGCAACTGGTCGTGTTACTGGCCCGCACTTGCATTATGAGTTCTTAGTAAACGGCCAACACCGCAATCCTAGAACAGTTAAATTACCTAAGTCTCTGCCGCTTCCAAAAGCAGAGCTAGCTAAATTTAAGCCGTTGGCAGAAAAAATGCTCGTACGTTTAGAGCGTAAACGCGAGTTAATGCTTGCACTGAATGACAAGTAACAATTCTATTTAGTAAAAAGGCGAGGATATCCTCGCCTGTTTTAATTTAGTTGCCAGTCATTTTCAAATTTAAAAATTGTTCTAGTGCCTGAGGGTTGGCAACTAACGGTTGTATTTGCATACTCAATTGCATCAAGCTTGTCTTTTCAGGAAACGCCATGCTTACTTCAAATGAATTTAAACCTGCTATAAAGCTTTTAACAGCCTGTTTATTCTCTTCACTGGCTGGTACCGCATCCAACTGGGCTGCAAGCATAGATTGTAGCTGAGCATGATCTAAACCATTTTTTTGTAATAGCTCATCGACCAGCGTTTTTAGTTCACCATCATTGCTCAGTGAAAATGAAAATGCCTTTGGCTCTAGAGCTTGCATTGCACTCATCATTTTACTCTGCATTTGTAACTCAGCTTCTAAATCCATCTCACCTTGTTCGTGCATTTGGTCAATTTCACGCTGCAAGCTCATAAGGTCTTGGCTGTTGGTCATATCGAAGTCGATAGCCAGATCTAAAATATTTTGCGCTGACGCAGCAAATTTAACTTCGCTGTCCCCATTGCCTGCATCAAAGCTCATCGAAGCAACCATATCATATTTCGCTTTTGCAATGCTTTCAGGCACAGTCGCGGCATTCTCTGGCGCATTCTGCCAGTCATTCGACAAAGATAAGCCATTTACGACAAGCTCAGTATATGGACTGATTTCATCCGATTCATAGCCCTCAATTGATAGGCGCTCGATATCGATAAGAGGAAGTTGAGTTGTTTTATTCATGAAAGAAACACGTTCTATCACAACTGTGTTGCTGAGCAAGCTGTAGTCGACATTTTCATAGCTGACATCAAAACCTGTTTGCTCTGAAAATTGCTTTACTTGCTTTGCTACCACTTCATCAGCACGCGTATTTGCATACCAATTTGCACCAACTGCGCCACACACGGCAACCGCAACCGCGGTTATCGCTACTTTATTCATATTACGTCCTTAAAATAGAGCTTCTAGTGCATCGCTAAGGCTGGAAACACCAATGACTTCCATCCCCTCGATGACTTCTTTAGGTTTATTTGCAACGGGTACGATTGCACGTTTAAAGCCATGCTTTGCCGCTTCGCGTAATCGCTCTTGGCCGCTCGGTACAGGCCGAATTTCGCCGCCTAACCCGACCTCACCAAATACCACTAATTGTTTATCCAATGCATAATTCTTGAAACTAGATACAAGCGCAGTGATCAATGCTAAATCGGCGCTCGTTTCATTCACTTTTACGCCACCAACAACATTGACGAAAACATCTTGATCCGCCACCTGCAAGCCACCATGACGATGCAAAACGGCAAGTAGCATCGCCAAACGGTTCTGCTCTAGCCCGACAGTCACACGTCGCGGGTTGGCTAATTGAGAGTAATCGACCAAAGCTTGCACTTCGACTAACAATGGGCGAGTCCCCTCCCAGATCACCATAACCAAAGAGCCCGGTGTTTGTTCTTCACCGCGATTTAAGAAAATCGCGGAGGGGTTGCTGACTTCTTTCAGCCCTTGGCCTGTCATGGCAAATACGCCCAGTTCATTAACCGCACCAAAACGGTTTTTATGACCGCGTAATGTTCTGAACCGGCTATCACTGCTGCCCTCTAGCAAAATAGAGCAATCAATACAGTGTTCAAGCACTTTTGGACCGGCCAATGAGCCGTCCTTTGTTACATGGCCGACCATCACAATAGCCACTTGGTTTTGTTTAGCAAAGCGCGTTAAATAAGCTGCACTTTCTCGCACTTGAGAAACACTGCCTGGTGCAGATTGAACGTCTGTCATGTGCATCACTTGGATTGAATCGATGACCATGATTGCCGGCTTCTCGCGCAGTGCTAACTGACAAATTGTCTCTACATTGGTTTCCGCCAACGTTTTAAGTTTATCCGTGGGCAACCCTAAGCGCTTGGCGCGCATTGCGACTTGTTGCAAGGATTCCTCACCGGTTACGTACAAAGTCGGCATAGACTGCGCCAACAAGCACATGGTTTGCAAGAGCAGTGTACTTTTACCAGCGCCGGGTTCGCCGCCTATTAAAATCGCACTCCCAGGTACAACCCCTCCCCCTAGGACACGGTCAAACTCCTTAAAGCCAGTGGAGAATCTAGGTAGAGATTCGAGGTTAACCTCATCTAAAGTCTGGATTTTTGCTTCTACAACACCAGCATAGCCAGTCGTGCCAGCACTGCGTGGCGCGGCCTTCACAGAAGGTACACGAAACTCTGTTACAGTGTTCCAAGCTTTACATTCAGAACATTGCCCTTGCCAACGAGCAAATTCCGCTCCACAATCACTACATACAAATGCGGTTTTCTTTTTTCCCATATAAATCAAGGCATAGTTATTGCTTAAAAGGAAAGCCCCATTAAGCTACAGATTAAATATGTGGCTATACTGACATAAAATTGGCGAAGGCTGAAATAATAACAACGAGAGACTGTCCGCAGACGCAACACGAAATGCTATGAGTGAAGATAAACTAGAACTACATCAAGATCTTATTAATACCCTCAAGGAAGACTTAGGCGATCCCAATTTTGATTTTATCTTCAAGCAAAAGACTGCCCAATTAAGTAAACCTGACCAATTCCTGCTAAAAATGGAGATGACACGTCTTTCTCAACCTGTTGCTAGGTTTATTGACTTGCGTGGTCAAGTATCTGGCGAAGTAAAACCGTACGAGCATGAAGGCAAACAACACTTTATGGATGACGTTGCGATAGGCGTTTTCGAGCGGGAAGTTGCACAGCATGGCGCGTATACAATGGCCGTATACGAAGCGGTTATGCATACTGAGAACAACTTTAAAGTGATGCAAAAACAAGCTCAGGAGCAAGTTGATGTTGAGCCTGAGGCGACATACGACCACGCTGCGCAATTAATTCGCTTTGCATCCTATGAAAGTAGAATTGAAGAACGCATGAACTACTCAATCAAAATCACAGTTGAGTTAAAAAGTGGCACAACGGTACCAGCAAGTACATCAGATATCTCTTTAAGTGGTGCAAAAATAAAACTATCCAAAAATTATACTGTTTATCCTCGCAACTTGCTGACGTTAAGATTAGTTGGTCTTGAGCAAGACTTTGAGCTAGGACTCAAAGAAGGCATCCAGTATGAAGTCGTCGCAATTGAAGAAACCAATAGTGACTATAATTATGTTCGGCTAAAACGCACATTTGTCGAAAATAACGTGGGATTTGATGAATTCCTTGAAAGCTTTATCCATGGCAATAAGCGGCGCTACAAAATAAACTTAGATAACACCATGGACGCGGTGGTATGCAAAGGTTACGAACAATACTACCTACCTAGGGTTAGTTCTTTATTTGTTTTTTTCAGCCGTATTAATAACCTGTTGTTACCCAGCATGGTACTTACCAATGAGAATAACGCTTTTATTCATTACTACTTTGAAGATGAAAGAAAAACCTCTTGTCTCTACAGTGTGTTCAATAACAAACGCCTACAAACGCTGTTAACACAAACAACCCCTGTTAAAGAGGCCTATTGTTATACCTTTACACACTCCAATGCTGGCAAGATTTATTTTTATTCCGCTTTTGACTATGAACTAGAGCAAAAACCAGATTTAAAAAGCCTATTCTTGGGCTTTGGCAGCGAAAAAGAAAGCTGGCGTGTGTTTAAGGTCCAACTTATGCCTAGTCATCATGAAGACGCATTTATTCCTTTGTCGCTGCCTAAGAGCGCCGGAAAGAACGTCGAGAAATTAAATAAGCGCCCTCCACCTCGTGCTCAGGGCTTGATTGAACCAGTACACCACCTTATGGTCTTAACGGAGATCACAACCCAAGAGCTTCGCACACATTGTAATAAGCTAGACTATTCACAGGAAAGTATTAACCGTCTCAAGGAGTTTGGTCACGGTAAAGCGAAAACTCCCCCACCAATTGAAAAGGTCGCTTTAGAATATGTAAATCTGCGAGCTCATAAGCGCTTCTTATATCGAACTGGGATCACGCTCAACTTAGCAGAGCAGCTATCTTATTCCGGAAACACGCGTGACTTTTCAGTAATGGGACTACAACTGGAACTGGAACAGCCCATTGATATCACAAAAGGCGATTTGGTAACGGTAGATTTACCTGACTTGCAGAAAATTACTAAGCAACATCAATTATCCGATTTGAAATATGAGGTTATGGCAGTCAGTAAATCTAAGACCATCATCAACCTCAAAGTGAAACAGTTTGCTAATGTCCCACACACTGCCATCGAATTCTTTACCGCGCTTATTGAAAATAACAAAGATAAATTACAACCCAGTGAAGAGGCTCCTAAAATCCCAGGATTATCCACAGCCCTAAGAAATATGGTAACCAAGAGTATTTGTCAGTTGCCGCTTTACTTGCATAAAAAGGCTTCTCACCTTGAAGTGGGCGCTGTTGGCCACGGATTATACCCTTCACCACTGCATGCTTTGCTATTACCGAAAATTGTTCAACAAAATAACCAAGAATTACTCTTCCCAAGTAGCTTGTTCCCCGCCAATTACATTGAAGATATTCTGTCTGAGAATTTAAGAACCAAATCGCGCCAAGACAAACCTTTGCGCTTTACCTTGTTTATTCACTACGATGGCAAAAAAGCTGACGAAGCCAATGGTGGGGTCAAATCCCAATGCATTCCTTTTGGAGAGCCTGTCGAACCGGTGTTCTTATTTGCGAAAAAAGCGCTTAAAAATGGCATTTTGTTTATCTGCCATTTGTACGTATCTAAAACTGGTAGACCAGACATGGATCACCTTTCAAACGAATTGCGCTATGTCAGCCACTATGCTCTACACAAAGCAAAAGGCTTAGAAGAAGCGCTTTGGTCTGTGGCAGGCGTATGTGATGTGGTTGATGTTACCGACGTTATACTCCCTGTTTTAGGGATAGACAATCACTTGATAGAACGTATGCAACAGAGAAAATCTGAGTGGCTTGGACAAATTCACTAACCACTCAGAATGCACTAACAGGTGTCGCCTAAATTAGCCTAACCCAGCAAAAAGCGTTAATGCGGCGACAATGAAAAGATAGAACAATACGTTACGCTTCACGAGGCGCATCATACATGCTGCCTCATAAGTACAGCCAAAGTACTGTTGTTCTATCTGCTCGGCCGCCAAAGCCGTTTCAGTGACGACTTTGCGGTTGCAAGTTTTAAAGTCTAACAAGTACTTCAACCAACTTCCCGTCCCCTTTGAGAAATTACCGATAATAAGATAGCCAAAACCCGCGAGCCTCGCAGGGAACCAATTTAAAGCGTGAAAAAAGACGCTCAAGCGTTGAGTATGTTTACCTAGCATCTTTACACATAACCGCTGATTTTCAGGTGGCTCATCATTAGTTTTATCTTTTAATAACTCAATCATGGTACGAGTAGTCGCATACAGCACGGCGCCTGGAGCACCTAGTACAACAAACCAAAACATCACAGCACAATAGTGGGTGAAATTAATCCAGGCGAGCGTTTGACCAAACGTTTCACCGTTAGGTTCTTCCTCCGTTCTGGTTTGTCCCATTTGAAAAGCGTATAGCGTTGCCGCTTCGTTATCTCCACGGGCCAATGCATTCAAGTACGCTTTGTATGACTTTCTATATTTAGCACAGCCAAAACACACCAGTAGCACGCACACATTTAAGGCGAGTTCCCAAATAACAAAATCTGAAAAGCTGTAAAGCAACGCAACCAGCAAAGCAGGCACAACCATCCAAACCATCACACCAATATCAGCTTTATCTAGCCAATTATTAGATATCTTCTGTTGAGACCACTTTTGATAATGCGTTAGGTAATAGTCAATTTGCCAGTATTCAGATCGGGCACCCAATCGCTCAATGATAAGTGCCACTAGTATTGAGATTAATATCATTATTCCTACTCGATTGTTGATTCTTGGTATAACGCGTCTAAGTAACGCTGCCATTCAAAAGCATCGCCAGGGTCGGTTTTACGCCCTGGTGCAATGTCACAATGACCGACAATACGCTCCGACGTAATGTTTGGATATTGCGCCAGTATAACCTGACTAACTCTCACTAATGCTTCATATTGCGCATCAGTGTAATATTCAGTGTCAGTGCCTTCCATTTCAATACCAATACTAAAATCATTACACCGCTCACGTCCCAAAAAATTAGACACCCCCGCATGCCATGCTCTCTTTGAAAAAGGGACGTATTGAATAATTTGCCCACATCTACGAATAAAACAATGTGCCGACACGCGTAAACCATTGAGAGATGAAAATGTCGGATGTGCTTGGCAGTCGATGCTACCCATGAATAAATCATCGACATAATTTGTACCAAATACGCCTGCTGGCAATGAAATATTATGGATAACAAGTAAATCCACATCATCTTCATGGGGGCGATCGTCGAAATGGGGTGACGACCTATGAACCGCAAATGGTAGCCATTGATATTGATTTTGCATAAAAAATTTTAATAGTCACTACACCTTACCTACCTTAACAAGATTTCATGCGAAGCACTATGGCAATTTTATGTCGCCAACTTCAGCCAACTGCACAAAGAAAATTGTTTCATTGCATTAATCAAAGTAGAATTTAACTTATAACCAATAATGATTGAATCTAGCTATGCAACCAGAACTTATCTCTCAACTCGTAAAACAAGCGCTTGACGAAGACTTAAACTACCAATCCGCTTCGGATGGAGACATCACAGCCGCATTAATACCGCAACAACAAACCGCCCATGCGTATGTCATCACCAGAGAGGATTGTGTGTTTTGCGGTAAAGATTTAATTGTTGAAGTGTTTCGTCAAGTGGACCCCAGTGTTGAGGTTACTGTATTGGCGAACGATGGAGATAAGCTCAGTGCTAATTCCCGTATTTTTGAAGCGAAGGGCTCTGCTCGTGCCATTCTTACAGCAGAAAGAACTGCACTGAACTTTGTACAGACTTTGTCCGGCACAGCAACAACCACGGCGCACTATGTGAAAGCGCTAGAAAATAGCCAGACGCAATTGCTCGATACACGAAAAACTATTCCGGGTTTAAGAGCTTTGCAAAAGTACGCAGTTGCTTGTGGTGGTGGTAAAAACCACCGTATAGGTCTGTTCGATGCATTCTTAATCAAGGAGAATCACATTGCTGCGTGTGGTGGAATTCAAAACGCCGTAGCACAAGCAAAAACCAACCATCCAGATAAGCCTGTAGAAGTTGAAGTCGAGAACCTAAATGAGCTACAACAGGCGTTAGATGCGGGTAGTGACATCATTATGTTGGATAATTTTACCGTTGAGGACATTCAAAACGCCGTTAAACTAACCTCAGGTAGAGCTAAACTCGAAGTGTCGGGTAATATGACTATAGAAATTTTGGAGCAATACGCACAGGCGGGAGTCGACTATATTTCTAGTGGAGCCCTAACCAAGCATGTACAAAGCATCGATTTATCGATGCGCTTTGAATAGTATATTTTTGGTTGTAATTAAATTGTAACTAAATGTACATTTAATACATTGACATTTATTTACAAACAAGATTTAATAAAAAAGAATTAAATTAATGATTTAGAATAATTCTTTTGACTGAAATCTAGTTAAAACTGTGAATATTTGTTAGCGCTGCTGAATTAGCAGTGATATCTCTAAAGTTGATTTGGTTTAATAAATCCCTGATGTAAGTGTTAACTAACATCGGGCTTAATATCCCCTAGGAGACACATCATGACGCAAAGACAACAGGGTGGTTTTACCCTTATTGAATTAATGATTGTGATTGCAATCATCGGTATCTTGGCAGCAGTAGCGCTTCCAGCTTACACAGATTACATCAACCGTGCGAAAACCTCTGAAATGCTAGCAGCTTCAAGCATGCCAAAAGCATGTGTTGAAGAAAGAGCACAGTTAGGTAGTGCGCCAACAAATTGTGCACAAGGCTTCAGCAAAACTGACCTTGTAACTACACTGACTATTGATGCGAAAGGCATGATGACGATCACTGGTCAAAATGACCTTAACGGTATCGTTATGACGCTTACTCCTAACAGCGCAGCAAACACAGCTGCGACGGCAACCAATTTCACTAACTCATTTGCTGTCCACTCGTGGACATGTGCTGCTACAGTTAATCAAAATCAAATTAACTGGCTACCAAGCACTTGTACAGCTACAGTTTCTGGTACACCATAAGATACTGTCAACACATAATAAAAGAAACTGGGTTCGGCCCAGTTTCTTTTTACGTGAATATACTCTATGGCTCTTTCTTCTAAAGACAGTACAAATAAAATAGATACTTTTGTTTGGGTTGGCGTTAGCGCACGAGGCAAACGTCTCGAGGGTGAAATGACAGGCACCAGTGTTGCTTTAGTCAAGGCTCAACTTCGTAAACAAGGTATTACCCCTTCTAAGGTTAAGCGCAAACCGAAGCCATTATTTGGCTTTAAAAGTGTGCAAAAAATTACGCCTAAAGATATTTCAATTGTCACCAGACAAATTGCTACCATGCTAACTGCTGGTGTTTCACTGGTTCAGTCTCTTGATATGATTGCATCAGGTGCAAAAAATAAAAGTGTCAGTAAGTTAATTGGTACTATCGCCGATGAAGTAAAAGCGGGCCAACCGCTGGCCAAAAGCCTACGTGCGCACCCTCGGTATTTCGATGAGCTGTATTGCGATTTAGTCGAGTCCGGAGAACAATCGGGTGCTTTGGATAGAATTTTTGACCGCGTTGCTTTGTATAAAGAAAAAGCGGAAGCGCTCAAATCAAAAATCAAAAAAGCGATGTTTTACCCTATCGCGGTTATCACTGTCGCATTGATTGTAACTTCCATCTTATTGATTTTCGTGGTGCCACAGTTTGAAGACATCTTCACAGGATTTGGTGCTGAACTTCCTGCTTTTACTCGCTTTGTAATCGGTATTTCTGAATTTATGCAAGAATATTGGTGGATCATGTTAATCGCCATTGGCGCTGGCATATACACCTACAAAGAGATGCTCATTAGAAATGAGTCTGTCAGGCACACAAATGATAGGCTTTTATTGCAGTTCCCCGTAATAGGCGAAATACTACGTAAAGCTGCAGTTGCAAGGTACGCACGTACACTTTCAACAACATTCGCCGCGGGCGTCCCCCTTGTTGATGCGCTCGAATCAGCCGCTGGGGCTTCTGGCAATATCATTTATAAAAACGCCATTTTAGATATTAAAGGCGAGGTCAGCTCAGGTAATCAGATGAACTGGGCAATGCGTAATTCGAAAATATTCCCTGATATGGTCGTGCAAATGGTGGCGATTGGCGAAGAGTCAGGTGCATTAGATAGCATGCTCGGCAAAGTCGCAAGCATTTATGAACAGGAAGTTGACGACGCTGTTGACGGGTTATCGACATTGCTAGAGCCAATTATCATGGCTGTTTTAGGTGTGCTAGTTGGTGGTTTAATCATCGCAATGTACTTGCCGATTTTCCAACTTGGCTCCGTCATTTAAACCTCAGTAAATAATAATAAGAGCACATATATGCAAGATGTTTGGCATTTAATGCAACAACAATCATGGTTTTTTCTTATGACCGTAGGGTTGGTAAGTCTGTGTATCGGCAGCTTTCTTAATGTTGTGATTTATCGGCTACCAAAAATGATGGAAACAGAGTGGCGCAATGAATGTAAGATAATACTGGGCAATGAAGATAATAAACAATCCAATGCTAAGCCAGCGTTTAACCTTGTAACACCTCGCTCTACATGTCCATCCTGTAACACCCAGATCAAAGCACAACATAACATTCCTGTTTTAAGCTGGTTATTACTCAAAGGCCGATGCGCATATTGTGATAGCTCAATATCCGCTCGCTATCCAAGCATTGAAATGCTCACTGCAGCGAGTTCACTTTGGGTTGCATGGCATTTCGACGCGACCCCACAAGCTTTGCTTTATATCGTACTCACTTGGGCGCTTATCGCGCTAATATTTATCGACATAGATAAAATGCTTTTGCCAGATCAGATTACGCAGCCTTTACTCTGGCTAGCGCTATTAGCAGCAGCTGCAGGACTTACCATTGCTCCTGTAGACGCCATTGTTGGTGCTGCTGCCGGATATATGAGCTTATGGAGTGTGTACTGGCTGTTTAAGCTACTAACCGGCAAAGAAGGCATGGGCTTTGGTGATTTTAAATTGCTGGCCATTTTTGGTGCGTTACTAGGTTGGCAGTCAATTATAACGATTGTTTTACTCTCTAGTTTGGTTGGCGCCATTATTGGTAGCATCCAACTTTCTATACAAGGTAAAGATAAAGCAACGCCTATCCCTTTTGGCCCTTATTTAGCAATTGCAGGCTGGCTGACATTATTTTATGGTACGGCATTAAAAGACTGGTATTTAAGCATATTAGGAGTGTAGATTTGTCGAACTGGATACTTGGCTTAACCGGTGGTATCGGTGCGGGAAAAACAGCCGCAACGACTTATTTTGAATCTCTCGGAATAGAAGTCGTAGATGCAGATATTGTGGCTAGAGAAGTCGTCCAACCTAATACGCCAGGTCTGAATGCCATTAAGGCACACTTCGGATCAGCAGTACTCAATCACGATGGCCAACTAAACCGAGCAAAACTCAGAGAAGTGATTTTTAGTGATGAATCCCAAAAAGATTGGCTCAATAAATTACTGCACCCATTAATTAGAGAACAAATAATAACGCAACTTGCCGAAGCAAAAAGCAGCTATAGTATTTTGTGTGCCCCTCTTCTATTTGAAAATGGTCTACAATCCTATTGCCAAAAAACTTTACTTATTGACGTGCCAGAGTCTGTTCAGATTATTCGAACTGCTAGCCGAGATAACGTCTCTCAAGAACAAGTAAAAAATATCATTGCAGCGCAAATGAGCCGGGAAGAAAAAAGCCAACTGGCGGACTATATTGTCAACAACGATAAAGAGTTGGCTGATGTACAAAGCGAATTGCTATCGCTCCATAAAATATTTTTACAAGCTGCCAAAAATTATTAAACCTATTATCTCTAAAATTAGGTATTATTTATTAGAACAATAAATAAAGTGTTCATGTAGGCAAAATTAAGCAGTTTGACTAATTATTTGCTACATTTGTGTAAGTTGTTGAAGTATTAAAGGACGTTATGGAACATCACTCTCCGTTACTGAGAAAATTCATTACCTTAGGTAGAATTACTCCTGATCAGATTAAGGCAAAACACACTGAAGCCACCACAACAGCAGAGTTGATCTGCCTGTGTAGCGGAATGAGTGGCCAAGAACTTGCTGAACAATGCCTCGATTTGTTCCGCGTTCCTTATTTTGATCTTAATGGCTTTGATGTTCAGCATGTACCCAAAAACCTCATTAAAGAAAAACTGATCAGGCAACACTATTTACTGCCATTAGTTAAAAAAGACCGCAAACTTTTCATTGCCACTTCCGATCCTACTGATTACGGTGCATTTGAGAACTTTGAATTTAGTACAGGACTGC
Organism: Pseudoalteromonas luteoviolacea; assembly: GCF_001696455.1. Taxonomy (GTDB): domain Bacteria; phylum Pseudomonadota; class Gammaproteobacteria; order Enterobacterales; family Alteromonadaceae; genus Pseudoalteromonas; species Pseudoalteromonas luteoviolacea_C. Next base: position 259,107 of record NZ_MAUJ01000004.1, on the reverse strand, counting down.
AATGCGAAATTGTTGTTGTTGACCATAAGCTGCTTGAACAAAAAATCGATCAACTCTTTGATGATAGCTCGGGTCTTTCTTTAAGCGAAGATGAATTTAAAGAGTTTGCCAGTCTTGATGTTGAGGATGAACCTCAAACCCAGCAACAAGATGAAGAAAAAGATGATGCCCCAATCATTGTTTACATCAACAAAATATTGATGGATGCAATCAAAAAGGGTGCATCAGACTTACACTTTGAACCCTATGAAAAAAAATATCGTGTGCGTTTTCGTATTGACGGTATTTTACACGAGATGGCCAGTCCGCCTAATGCACTTGCTAGTCGTTTATCTGCACGTATCAAAGTCATGTCACACCTTGACATTGCAGAGAAGCGCAAGCCACAAGATGGTCGGATCAAACTTAAAATCTCTGAACGTAAAAGTATCGATTTTCGTGTCAGTACACTGCCGACGATTTGGGGCGAAAAAATCGTAATGCGTATTCTCGACTCCTCTGCAGCTAAGTTGGGGATCGATGTATTGGGTTATGAACCAGAACAAAAAGACCTTTACATGAATGCGCTTGCGCAACCGCAAGGAATGGTCCTAGTGACAGGCCCAACAGGCTCTGGTAAGACGGTTTCTTTGTATACTGGCCTAAATATCCTTAACCAACCAGAACGCAACATCAGCACCGCGGAAGATCCTGTTGAGATAAACCTTGAAGGTATTAACCAAGTACAGATCAACACCAAAGCAGATATGACTTTCGCAAACGCACTAAAAGCATTTTTGCGACAAGATCCGGATGTCGTCATGGTCGGTGAAATCCGAGATCTAGAAACTGCAGAAATATCAATTAAAGCAGCACAAACAGGTCACTTAGTACTCAGTACACTTCATACCAACTCTGCGCCTGAAACACTCACGCGACTGCTTAACATGGGTGTACCGGCTTATAATGTCGCCAGCTCTGTAAGCTTAATCATTGCCCAGCGTCTAGCAAGAAGACTATGCCCTAAGTGTAAAGAACCTGAAACCCTGCCAAAAGAAGAGCTGTTGCGTCAGGGCTTTAACGAAGAGCAAATAAAAGAGCTGACACTATTTGCACCTAAAGGCTGCGATCACTGCACTGATGGATACAAAGGGCGAGTAGGTGTTTATGAAGTGGTAAAAATTACCCCTGAGATTTCGCAGAAAATTATGGCTGGCGCGAACTCGCTAGAAATAGCCGAGCTGGCTGATAAGCTCGGATTCGACAACCTGCGTAAATCTGGTTTGAAAAAAGCAGCTTCAGGTGTCACTTCCCTTGCTGAAATAAACCGTGTAACCAATTTCTAAGCCGCATCACTTTACTGGTATAGTTTACTGCAAAGCAGTAAACTATAGGCAGTTTTGAAAGATGAGTATTTCGCCATGCCTACAGTTGTAAAATGTCCAACATGCCAAAAAGACGTGATTTGGTCTGCACAAAGTCCACATCGCCCCTTTTGTTCAAAGCGCTGTCAACTCATCGACCTTGGCGAGTGGTCAGAAGAGAACAATAAAATATCGACTCAAATTCAAAGCTCAGATTTGGCGCAACCAGACCCACAAGCCTTGATTGAAGACATCGAAGCTATGCTTGCCAAAAATGAAGACGACTTCTTCAAATAGCCCAACTAATCGCTAAGTTTCAAACTTTTTAGGGGTGTTGCGTAGCACCTTATATAACGCCTCTAAGCCATGATGCGCTTCCCAATCTGCGCTATATAAATAATAATCAACGCTGGGTAAGTGCTCTTCAATCTCAATAAAGTCAACCTGTTGCTGGTACTTACTGCGCATGGACTCAGGCACAATTGCAGCGCCTAGTCCTGCTGCGACCAAAGACAAGGTTGTAGACTTAGTTTTTACTTCTTGAACCACATTCATCTGCGCCTGTGCGTCATTAAAGACCTGTTCAATAGCTTCATGTAATTTCGGCTGAACCCGCTTCGGGTAATGAATAAAAGGCCGTCCATTCAAGAGCTGAATTGAGGCACTAGAGGCCGTTAACAGCCACTGTTTGGGACAGGCTAGTATGTACTTTTCACTTTTCAAATGTCGTAAAGTTAAGGGGGATAAATCGGGTGCATGGGCCCGTATAATGGCACCATGGAGTTGCTGTGCGTCACACAGTGAAATTAGCTCAGCACTAGTCCCCTCTTCAATAATAAGATCCAAATACGGCTGATGCGCCTGTAAAAGGGCCATTCCATCAGACATCAAAGCTTCAAAAGCAAGGCTAATACACCCTATTTTTAACGGCAACTCAGTGCCTTTTTTACTCGCACTTACACATTCACCTAGTTCGGCATGTGCAGCGAGAACCCGCTTTGCTTTTTCCACAAATAGCGTACCAAATACCGTTAAGGTCACAGTCCGTGTGGACCGCTCAAATAACGCCATCCCGAGATGGTTCTCAATTAAACGAATTTGTTGACTCAATGGAGGTTGAGACATATGTAATCGCAGTGCTGCCCGGCTAAAACTGAGTTCTTCAGCAACAGCAACCACGTAGTTCAACTTTTTTATATCTAGCCAATTTATATTCATTACATATAAATAAACAATTTTTAATATTTGTCCTTAAGTTAGGCCCATTGTAAGTTTAGTGCAAGCTAAATCAGCAGGAGAACAAGAATGAAATACCTGATCCTTACACTAATGCTCTTAACGAGCGGCCAGCTTTACGCAGAGATAGTTAAATACCCTTTTGAATCAAAGGCCCTCGCTAATAGCTTGATTGGTACCAAAACAACGCGAGACATTCACATTTATTTGCCAGATGACTATCATACTAGTAAAAAACGCTACCCTGTTTTGTACTTTCTTGGCGCGTACAGTTGGCCAATTCGATATAGCTCACACATAGAAAAAATGCTGGAGAACCATAAACGCAACGGCAATGCTATGGAGATGATCATTGTAATGCTGGAAGGTAATACACCACTGCGCGGCAGCTTTTACGTGAATTCAAAAGTCCATGGTAACTTCCGTGACTATGTACTCGACGAAGTTGTTCCTTGGGTAGACGCCACCTATCGTACAAAGGCGACAGCTAAGCACCGAGGCATAGCCGGATTCTCTATGGGGGGGACTGGCGCCCTCAGGTTTGCAGCAAAAAACCCTAATATATTCAGCCATGTATACGCACTTAGCCCTGGTGTGTTTGATGAAAAAGGCATGGCTAAATCGTACCTGACATCTGAGGCTGCCATTTCACGCTATCAAAAGTTCAAACAAAAACTAGCCACCAGCACCGACCCTAAGACAGTGATGAAAGAAGAATTTGCTTCTTTTCAAGCGCGAGAAATTTGGAATAATGGCCAAGACAATAGTTACAGCGCCTATCTGATGGCATACGCAGGTGCATTTGCAGGTACTGAACAACACCCCTTTGGCACTCACTTTACCCAAGACGCAACTCAAAAGCCTTTTTGGTTCCGTGGGTTTGGCGAACTTATCTCCCTTTACACAACACCTGAGATCATCGAACAGCTACACTCAATTCACATCGAAGTTGGGGACAAAGACGACTATATTTGGATAACTGAAGGGGTGTTAGCTCTGAAGCAAAAAGCACAACAACAGGCGCTTGCGATTTCATTCGAAGTTTTCCCAGGTGGCCACAGCGATAAAGCGCTGTCGAGACTCGAGCACCATATGCTGCCATTTTTTGCAAAGCATTTATAGACTTATCATCAAGTGGTATCAAAAAAATTAGATACCACTCCCCTTCCCTTGCGCGTAAGTGCAGCCTATAACGAAAGTTCGCAAACATTATCAATCCCCTCTGCGCTACTTTAGACTTGTCGCCAGCAACATAAAAACCTATAAAGGTATTTCTCGAACGCGGATCACGAGTTTTTATGAATCATAAGATAAGCACACAAAATCAGTATGAGCATCGTTTACTCAAAGTCATTGATTATATTTATGAACATGTTGACCAAGAGTTAGACGTGAATACTTTGGCAGATATAGCCTGTATGTCTGCTTATCATTTTCATCGTATTTACCGTGAATACGCCGGTGAGACAATCAATCTTACTGTGAGACGAATGCGTATGTTGAAGGCGGCGACATATCTTGTGCGCAGTGACTTAAATCAGCAGCAAATTGCGAAGAAAGTGCGTTATGGCAGCGTTGAAGCATTCAATCGTGCTTTTCGTAAGCACTATGGCGAAACTCCTCAACAATATCGTCAATCTCGCGCTGACAGGCAGCAAAATGTCACTGTGTTGTATCCAAAATCCAACAAGGAATATTGCACCATGTATTCAGTCAAGCAGCAACACATTACATCATTAACATTAATCGGTATCGCACATCAGGGCGACTATATGCAAATAGGGCAAGCATTTGAAAAGCTGTCCTTAATGGCGGGAAAAGCACAGCTAATCGATCAACAAACACGATTCTTTGGGATCTATTTCGATGATCCCGACACGGTTGATAGAGATGCACTAAGATCGATGGCCTGCCTCTCTGTCGACTTAGAGCAACTTCCCGAAGATCATGCCTTTGAATTGATCACCATACCAGAAGGAGAGACGGTCAGTATCCTATTCAAAGGTGACTACACGGAACTAGAAAAACCCTACAACTGGCTTTACGGGCAATGGTTACCGCAGAGCCAGTTTGAGCTCGCTGACTTCCCTCCGTTTGAAGAGTACTTAAACGATGTAAAAGACACAGCACCACAAGAATTACTTACCCAGATCAACTTTTTGGTAAAAACCTAATTGGGTTACTCTCGGCCAGCGACTTTAACCAGATCGCTGGCAGCCAACAACTCTTTCGAATAAATCACAGACGTAAGCTTGGGGTGAAGGTCAAAATTAAACGTCCATTCGTTGTGACTCAACGCAAAAGCACGACGTTGCATAGTATGCAGATCTAGCTTGTTTAAATGCACAATCAAGCTTTGTTTGTCAGCCCAGTACAACGCATTGTCACGCACGATTATGGTCAACTCTGGTAGCCTTGGTAACTGTACCAGCGCAAGCTCAGTGCCATCGGCTTGCAGTCGAGAAAGCCAAAAGTCATCCTTTAAGACAAATACTTGCCCTGATTCGTCTTCAATACGAGCCAAGGCATTGTCCTGTACGCGCTCAATTTGACTTGTCGCAAGGCTATAACGCAGTAATTTGTAACTGTGTTGTTCAACTCGGGAGAAGTAAATATAGTGACTGTCTGCGCTCCAATTAGCATATACAATTTGCTCGTCATCCCCTGTCAGCCATTTAAACTGTCGATTATGAATGTCGTACATAAACAGCCGCTCTTCGCGTCGGCCAAGCAAGTATTTACCATCCGCGCTCGTTTGTAATCCATTAATGGCATCTAGCGTATCGAAGCGGTGTAACAAGGTCTTTTCACCAGCATCGGGGCCTTCATGTCTCAAACGGTATAAATAGCTGTATCTTTGGTCGCGACTCAAATAAAAGATTGCGCTGCCATCGTGGCTATAAATAGGTGACCATTCAACCTGTTCACTGGCTATTTTAAGCATCACAGGAGGCACTGATGAACTTTGAAACGGGTTTGGGGTAGAGACAATATCTCTGTAATTCATGCCGTGGCGACGCATAAGCAAACAATCTTTACCACATTCACCAAAAACGTCATTTAAACCGGGAGTAACCTGTTCAGATACAGTCAGTAGGCCACGCTCAACATCAAACCTAGCTAGTTGCCCTTTAAAACTGCTCAGTAACAGTGAGTTTGGTTGCTCCTGGCTCCACACTAAATTGGAAGCTTCAAAACCCAATAACGTCTCATGTAATAACTTGCCATCATGCTGTGCAAACACCAGCAACCGATACTGACGTAGTTGCTGGTTTCGTACTACGGCTAGGTATTGTCCATCTGCAGACTCCCTTGCCAAGACATCTCCTCGTCCTTTCGACAATGGAAAGGTGATTTGCCTGCTTATATTGTTCTCTAGACTGTAGCTAAATATGGCTTTGCTGCTGGCTTTATGGGACTGGTTTTCACTCATCACATAAGCATGGTACAAAATTTCTTTGCCATCTGCGGACCACCCTTGCAGCGCTAACTTTTGTTGAGGAATATCTAATCGACGTGGATGGCGCAGTACTCCCTCCACATAATCCGCGATAAAAACCTGATATCCATCGCCTTTATCCCTTTGATATAATATCTGACTACCATCTGGCGACATGGATATGGTGTGATAAGCTCCATCATCCTCACTTAGGCGGTATAAGAGATCGCGGTTCAAATCTTTCGCATATAAAGAGAAAGGCTCTCTATTGCTACCACGATACATAAACACGAGCGTATTTGTTTGGGCGTTATATTCCCCGCCCATTTCCGAACCAGATATTTCTGTTAGCGGGGTGACAACTGCACCAAAGTGCGCAGGTTCTTCATTTTTAAATACAAATAAAACAGCAATAATCAAAGCGATTAAGGCAACACTGCACAGGGTCCACCAGCTACGCCCTTGAAAAATTCTTGGCATATCAGGCTTTTCATTTGGCACAGTCGCATCGCCAACAAATTGGTAGCCCTGTAAAGGAATAGTCTTGATAAACTTTGGCTCTTTGGCATCATCACCAAGTGCAACGCGGACCTTTTTTACGACTCTACGAATGGCATCATCAGTTACCTGACGATTACACCACACATGCTCCAGCAGCTCTTGACGGCTGACTACTTCACCCGCTCGAGAAATTAAATAATTAAGAAAAGCCAAAGGCAAAGGCTCCAATCGCTGCTCACCACGGCCATTTTCTACCCGCCCAGAGTTAAAACAAACTCGATTATCAGCCAGCTGAACTTCATTGGATGCCTCTTCAATCCTTTGATTTATCATATAATTTTTTTCTCAAGTTAAATGACTAATTGTGACTTTCTCAGTCTACACATAAGTTCACAACAATTCCATGTCAGTCACACTTCAACCTTGGCAACCTCACTCCTATATTTTTAAAATCAGGATATTACAATTACAATGCGCCCGATATCACCGTCCGTTAGACACTCAAAAGTACAGCAGTTCATATTTGTGCTTGGCCTATTTTACAGCACGTATTCTATTGCCACCCCTCAAGCCCCGTTAGTCAAAACAACCTCAGTTTCCCTCTGGCAAAATGGCATTCAAGGTCAATTATCTTGCCAAGTGTCTGTCCCTTATACCTACACAATTGCCAGTGAAAGCGAAGCAAAACTAAATTACTTAGTGAGTGCTGGGAGCTACGTTAAGGCCGGTGATTTACTGGCGGAACAAGATGGGTTTTATTTACAGCAATCTCTCAAAGCCATGCAATATGAGCTCATACAACATAAAGCCAATTTCACTTTTCATAATCAAGAGTATCAACGTTTAGTGGGACTGGACGAAAAACACGTCTCAGCGTCAGCAGTAAATGAACATGCACTCTCTTTAGAACTCGCTAAACACGCTGTTGAGGCAACGAACAGTCGCATTAAAACATTAGAAAAACAGCTTTCAGCGCTTAAGCACTACGCCCCACACAGTGGAGAAATCACCGAGCTCCATAATAACATAGGAAGCTTTGTTCCCAGAGGGGGAGCAATATTAAGCTTCACAGCGACCGATGACAAAGAGCTACATTGTGAGGTGCCAATTAAGCAGTCTCAGCGCAATAGTCGCTTCCAAGACAAAGTGTTTTTTCTATCAAAATCTGAGCCCTTGGAGCTCAAACGCTATGCGCACAGTGTTAATCAGCGTCACCAAACACAATCAGTATGGTTTCACGTGCCTCCAAATTTATTGACCCTACCGACTGGTAAGCTCATCAATATTCACTGGCAATCAAAAACCCCTGATTTAGTTAAGCTCCCTACCCAAGCAGTCATATTTGAACAAGATACCGCTTATGTTTGGCGCGTGAATAATCAGCAAATGATAGAAAAGGTCCTGGTGGAGGTCATGCAAAACCAAGCACATCACTTCATCGTGCGCGGCACTTTACACGCTGGTGAGCAAGTCATCGTAATGGGTCAGTCTAACCTAACCGAAGGCATTCAAGTTCGACTAACCTCTCCTCCCACGCTATTAGCACAGGGAGAATAAGCATGCCTCAATCACAGCAGACGATGACCCTAAGAGATAAAATAATATTGTCTATCGCAGCCTTGATATGCGTATTTGCCACTTTAGTTGTCAATCAGTTAGAAAGTGCTTTACTCCCGCCGATCAAAAGACCAGAAATCAGCATCAGCGTTACTTGGCCTGGTAAGGGGGTTGAGGAAGTTCAACAAGTGTTAGTCTCTCCACTTGAGGAAGTACTTGATGGCATTCCCAATAGTACGCTCATCTCCACCACGGTGAACGCTGGTGGCGCATTCATTAATCTAACCTTTCAGCCTGACAGCAACATGGACGACGCATACCTTGAAACCTTAAATCGCATTAATCAAGTGCCCGGTTGGCCAAGTGAAGTCTCGGCGCCAACCGTAACAAACTTTGCTTCTGGCAGCAGTGCTTCGCTTGCTTCAATGATGTTAGTCAGCGCCGCTCCCACAACACAGCAAGCGCTTATCCAAGCCTATGAAAACCACTTAAAGCCCGCACTGAGTAAAATCACTGGCGTGCAAAGTATCGTGACCAGTAACAACCCAACTCAACAACGTGTAGACGTCACTTTGCAATACGACAAGATTAAACATTACGGTTTAGATATCACGCAAATCCAACAACAGCTAAACACCCTGAGTGATGGTTCAGGTGATTACATGCACCTTGGAGATAGACGCTATGCACTTCACTTTTCAGGGCAAAAAAGCTTATCGGAGCTGATGTCACTCCCTATTGCCTACCATGAACCAAACGTTATTTACCTTAGCGACATTGCCACCATTGAGCAGCGCACAGAACGTGAGTGGCTATTTTCTTCAGTAAACGGTAAACGTGCCTTTTATATGTATTTCCAATCTTCACCAGATATCAACGTGCTAGCCACGCTGAAAGAAACCAAAGAGGTCATCAAACAGCTCAATCAAGGCCCCCTTGCCTCACTTGACATGGAATTAAAACTCAGCCGAGACGACTCTAAAGCAGTAAAAAATGCCATATCTCAAGTCTATATTTCGTTACTTGTAGGGATTATTTTATCTAGCTTGGTGCTTTATTATTTTATCAAGCAGCACCGTTTCGTTGCGTTGATTTTTGTCTCTATTCCTATCTGCCTTGCCGCGGTTGTGTTACTCATGTCCATATTTGACTACAGCTTAAACGTCATTAGTCTTGCGGGTATGGCACTGTCCATTGGCCTATTGCTAGATGCCAGCATTGTGGCGGTCGACAGCATCGAACAACACCGCCGTGGCGGCATGCCTCTAAATCAAGCCATTGCCTCTGGTGTCAAAGCAGTGAGGGGGGCCATCACCTCATCGACGCTTTCAAGTATCGTGATATTTATCCCAATATTGCTTATGCGTAGCCCTGAAGCACAGCTGTTTAAAGATTTGGCCTTTACTATTTCAAGCGCGTTACTGATCTCATTACTCAGCGCGGTGTGTTTACTTCCGGTCATGGCTAGAATGCTACTCAATAAATCGACCTCTCAAAGTCACACTTCAAGCCAAGTTCACTCGATTTACCAGTCTATTAGTCAGTCTCGCCCAGCGGCACTGAGCATCGTCTTCGCGCTGGTACCCGCAGCATGTCTTGCAGTTTGGTTACTCACACCGCAAATGAATTTGCTACCCACAGCGAAAAATCGCGCTGTCCATGCGTACATTAGCTTTCAGGATCCACTTTCCCCTAAGGCAACCGAGTCGCATATTGCCGAACCTATTTTATCCCGAATAGCTCAACAACAGCAGCTTGGCCTAGCCCCAAATTACGATTTATCGGGGTTATTTTGCTGGCAAGGCTTCTGCCTACTCTACTTTTACCCGCCCAAAGATTGGCACTACGATTCATTTCAACAATGGCTCAAAGAATCTGTCGTGAATGACTTACCAGGAACTCGCGTCACCGTTGTACAAGAAGATCTATTACGACTCGCCTTACCCAATGCGGGCCTCAGTTACTTAGATCTCCACGGCGCTGAACTCACTCAGCTGCAATCAGCAGGTAAACAATTGCTCCATCACCTACAAAATAAATTCGAGGGAGCACAAATTAGAGCAGTTAGTGAGCTGACTAATAATGTTGCAAGAATTGATTTCACACCTAATCACCACGCACTGTTACGTTACGGACTCACTCTAAATGACTTAAAAGTGCATTTGGAGTCGTTGACACAAGGTGTGTATTTGGGACGATTTAATAGCCAAGGACAAAACTTACCTTTTTATCTAAAAATACAGAGTTCTGATGACCTACAAACCCTACTAAGTCGCGAAGTTACCATTGCAGGGATTGGCTTGAGGCCCCTTTCCGAACTGACCGATGCCCAATTTTCTGTCGCGCCATCTAGACTTAACCGAATCAATCAACGCAGCGTTGCAACCTTAAGTCTCACTCCCCCTATGGAGATGAGCCAAAGTGAATTTGTCGCGGCTATCAAGCAAGAAGCCAAAAGCTTCCTATCTCAACAAGAATATCATCAAATTAGTACCTCTTGGCGCGGCAGCGCTGATCAATTAGGCACGTTCATTACTGAGTTTAGCCACATGTTTCTACTGTCTTTGTTCATTTTATGCGTGCTGCTACGTTTGAGCTTACGTAATTGGCGGCAAACTTATGCAGTCCTGCTGAGCATGCCTCTGGCGATGTTAGGAGGCATGCTGTGTCTGCGACTCATCGGGTTATTCACCAATCAACCACTCGATATTATCACTATGATTGGGTTTATCATTTTGATGGGGCTCGTTATCAACAATGCCATTTTATTGATTAATCAATATGAACTGGCAACCGAGCAAGGCCAATCCCAACAAGCCGCCATCATGCACGCAATTGCTGTACGCAAACGCCCCATATTTATGAGTACGGGGACCAGCATCTTCGGCATGTTACCGCTGATGCTGTTGCCTGGTGAGGGCGCGGAGATCTACCGCGGTCTGGCAGCCGTTATTGTCGGCGGTATGACATTCAGTGCACTGCTCAGTATTCCATTTATGGCCGCGCTGCTTTCATTGCGCATGTATCAAAGTGAGTGCTCCCCACACACAACATGCTCCGTGAGCGCGTAACAGGTTATAAATAACTTTGTTAATACCATTTACCTATCCGATAAATGGCCTGTTCTTACAGAGCTGTGCCATTTATTTTTTTATAGATGCCCTCTCAGTATTTACTCTTAGATGGGATTAGTTGGATAATCACCTCACATTCATTTGAACCACTTAAAATTGTTCAAAACGCAGTCAGAATATAAGGGGAAATCATGAACATAAGGAATGTGCGAACATTTGGCATGCTATGCTTTTGTTTGTTCATACTGCTCGGCTGGCACACAACACTCAAAGCCGAAAATCAAACTCGCCAAACACCACATGTCGCAATAATCGGTTCAGGTCCACTCGTCCCTAAAGGCAGTGGTCAGGCATTGCCTATCAGCTACAAAAATGCCAAACAGGTCGATGTCGAAATACTTCATCTGACCAGCCCCCATGACTTTTTAAGTAGACACTATCTGAATGACTCTATTTACCCCAGCTCGCTAGACCGCTTAAGTTACAGTTTTAATAGCGTATTTGCTGACAGGTATACCTTGCCAGATAACGCCCCAGATACAACCCACAGCGCTAAACTGCCTATTCCAAAGCACTTAGCATCGGGCTGGTATATAGTAACGGTAAAAGCCGCTGGTATATTTGACGATATTCAAGTCAAACATATGCTCCTAACTGATCTTGGCATACAAGCTCGCCTTCAAAAAAACAATGCATTTTTCAGTGTCAACCGCTTGAAGGATGGTGTTAGTGTCAGCAATGCAAAAGTGAGTATTTATCGCAATCATAAGCTACACAGACAAGGTCGCACCGATAAAAATGGTAATCTGCATTTAGCCTTTACAGCAGAACAGAACGATATCGTATTGGTGGAACATGATCAAAACGGCACAACCCCTGAAATCGCATTACTGCCTTTGCGGGAAGTCCCTTTAGATCTATCTGCATATGCACTTGGAGGGCGTCCTTACCAAGAAGTAGAAGCCTATATTTATAGCAACCGAGACTTAGTAAGGCCAGGAGACAGTCTACCAGTCAACGTACTATTACGTGACCACGATGGATTCGCACATGAAAGCGAAACACTGACGCTGACAGTGAAAAACCCGCATCAAGATGAAATCATCAAAGAGACATTAACTATCAGTGATGCGGGTCTATTTCAAAAGCAGCTTATTACGGCAAATGATTGGCCTACCGGCCGATATACCGTAGGGGTCCAATTAGATCCAAGTGCAAACCAATCTATCGGAGAATTCCATTTTCAACTTGAAGAGTTTGTACCTGAGCGTATGGACTTACAAGTATCACCGGCTTCAACTTTTGTCTATGCGGGTACGCAAAACCACATTAAACTCACGGGTAAATATCTGTTTGGCAGCCCTGCCGCTGGTAATATATTTACCACTGATATTTCCCACCATCCCGTGCGCCATTTTACTGGTCCCTATAAAGACTTTATCGTCGGACAAGATTTCTACTTATCTAGCCGATACAAATCCTTACCTAAACAGCCAATGTCTGAGGAAGGCACTGCTTCGGTTGCCATCTCAACACCAAATGTGCGAAACATTAAAAGCCCCATCAGCACGAAAGTATTTTTCGCTTTGCAGGAGTCAGGCGGTGCTGCGGTGCAACGCAGTACAACATTTACAAGTTGGAAAGATACGCCTCTTCCCGCACTCAAGCCATTAAGTAAAACCTTTAAATACCGCTCCGATGCGACCTTTGACGTTGCCTTGCTAAGTCCTGATGGACAACACCTAGAAAGCGGCAGCGTGCAATTAACTTTGTCTTATGACCAAGGCCGCTATTATTGGATGTATGAAGAAGGCATCGGCTGGACAACAAAAAAACAAGACCAATGGCGACAAACGCAACAAATGGTCGTCGACTTAAATGCCGCGACGACACGGGTAGAACTGCCCGTCACTTGGGGGGACTATAAGCTCGAAGCGGTGGATTTGGCTAATGGCACTAAAACCATCCATCATTTTTACGCTGGCTGGTATCGCGGTTACCGCCAGTCCCCGACGAAACCGGAACATTTACAACTGTCACTCGATAAAACGGCGTACTCGAGCGGGGACCATGCGAAAATCACCTTTGACTCTCCAATCGACGGCGAACTGTTACTTACACTCGAAGCTGACCAAGTATTGTGGTCGACAAAGCGCACCGTGCAGAAAGGCCAGTCTGAGGTTTCAATACCGATTAAATCAGGCCTAAACCGTCACGATTTATATGTCACTGCAAGCGTATTTGGCCAACAACAGAAAGCACCAAAACGCTATTTGGGTATTTCACCACTCAAATTAGATAGAGCCGATCGTGAAATTAAACTCACCACCGCAATGCCAGAGAGTATTGAGCCTTTACAGACCATTACTATTCCAGTGAAAGCATCTGGCGTAACCGCAGGAAAAGCAACTTGGGTGACGGTCTCTATGGTTGACAAAGGGATCATCAACCTAAGCCGATTTTCACCGCAAAGCCCCCATGACTTTCTGTTTGCACAGCGCCGCTACAGCGGAGATATTGTTGATTTATACTCTCGACAATACGACCCTCGCCCCAATCCATTCGCGCAATCCAGATTTGGTAGCGACAACAACAGCAATAACACCAACCGTAATGACGATTTAGTCGAAAGCAAAACCATCCAGTTGATGTCTAATCCTGTGAAATTCGTAAATGGAGAAGCACTGATTGAACTCACCTTGCCAGACTATAATGGCGAAGCACAGCTGATCGTAACCGCTTTTAATGATGCACAAGTTGGCCAATTAGTCCAAGATCAAATCATTCGTATGCCATTGGTTGCAGAGCTTAGCGTTCCGCGCTTTTTAGTCCCCGGAGACATCTCGAGTATTGCCATTGACTTACACAATATCAGCGGCGAAACAAAGCAACTCAGCGTCAACCTACAGACTGATTCAGGCGTTCAATTGCTTAACCAAGCTGCACAGCAAATTGTGCTTGAACACGGTAAGCGCTGGAGTCATGCGCTACCACTTAGCGTTTCCAATGTCACCTCTGATAATATCGTCACCTTCACCTTAACTGTGCAAGGTCAAGATATAGAGGTGAATAGAAGCTGGCGCGTACCAATCAAATATATAGAGCCATGGGCAACCAACGCCAGCAATCATACGCTTGAGCCCGGTAAGTCCCTAACGATTAACCAAGATAGTTGGTCAGGGCTCAATATGATTGCTGGTAAAGAAGGCAAATTATTAATCAGTCATGTTCCGATACTGAACATTGCCGAATTTGCGAGAGGGTTAGGTGCTTATCCGTATGGTTGCGCCGAACAAACCACCAGTAAAGCATGGCCATTCGCACTCAAACATCCTGAGCTGCAACGCTTCCAACAAAGCGCGCTAAGTCAAAACCCCCAGCTCAAAAGCAATCAGGACTTCTTAAGTGCAGCTGTGAAACGTTTAAAAACAATGCAAAAAACAACGGGAGGTTTTGGACTATGGGGCAGTTATGGCGTCGAAAAACCATGGTTAACTGTCTATGTAACGGATCTACTCACTCATATTGATAAAAACTATCCAGAGATAGTGCCTCGAAGCATGCTTCAAGACGCACAGTATCGTGTATTAAGGTATGCGCGCGGTGACTTTGTAGATGGCTTGACTAGCCGTAAGGAAGAAGCCACAGCAGCAAAAAGCTATGCCGCTTACTTTTCTAGTCGTATGGGCAAGTTAAGTTTCAGTGATCTTGAAGCATTGCACCTTCGTACCCACCCATCTCAACTGAGTTTGCTGCATTTGGCCGCTGCATATGCCAATACCGGTGCAAGTGTCCAAAGTGCCGCATTGCTTAATCAATACAGACAGCAAACAAGGAGTCAGCACTATTTCTATGATTATGGCAGTGATATTCGAGATCAAGCCTTAGCTACGTTAGCCTTGGATGATATCGCTCAATTACAAGACTTAAGCGAGCAAGCGCAGAAGCTGCGTAGCGCCCTACTTGAACGACTGCCAGAGCAAGTTACTGCGCAATCTTGGTTAAGCACACAAGAACGAGCTGCACTGCTGCGTGGGGCAGTCGCGGCTACCCAACACAACCTGCAAACGCTGAACGTGCAAATTGATCAGGACCAACTCATGCACACTGGCCTGCTGGAAAAAGCGCTAAAGCCTGACACAACGGTCACAAATACAGGCAGCAAAAGTCTGTATATTCAGCAGTTAGCTACAGGGTATGTTAGATATGATGGCAACATAGCAAACCAAGTGAACCCATTTAATACCATCAACATGAAACACTTGCTGCGACGTTGGTTTACCCTAGATGGTAATCCTATGGATAACAACCTCACGTTAAAAGTTGGCGATCGCGTTGTGGTAGTACTCGATGTGCACAGCAAAGAGCGTATTCATGATGCGCTGCTGGTTGATCGTATCCCTGCTGGGTTTGTACTTGAAAACCCGGCATTACTTCAGGAGTTAAACATTGAACAGTTGCTGCCTGATGGTGTCATTCTGGCCACTACAGAGCATCAAGAGTATCGCAGTGACCGATATGTCGCCGCTGCAGATATTCGTAAAGGAAAGCAGCAATTTGCTTACCTTCTAAGAGCTGAAGTCCCCGGCGTATATGGCAACCCACCTAGTTTCATGGAGTCCATGTATCGTCCACAAAAGCATGTGCTTTATACGCAATACCCCTCTACACTCTCCATTGAGCGCTAGTATTGTTTAGCAACCACATGGCAGATAGCATAACCCCTGCTATCTGCCTATTAACTTAGTCGTAATGCAATGACCATCAAAAAAATTTTTGTCACTATCTCATTTGTCTTAATCACGCTGATTTTGGTAGGCATTGCTTGGCTTATGACTAACCCACTCCCTCCAATCTACCCAAACGGGCCAGCAACGCGTATTACAGCCAGTGACCATACGACCCTGCGTGCGTTTGGCGATGCTCAAGGCGTGCATCGATATCATATTGGGTCACAAGACGTAAATCGCTTTTATATTCAAGCCTTACTGTATTATGAAGATCGATGGTTTTACTATCACTATGGTGTAAATCCTTTTTCATTACTAAGGGCTGCGGGGCAATGGGTAATGCATGGCAAAATTATATCCGGCGGATCGACCCTAACTATGCAAGTCGCCAGATTGATTGATCCGCATGACAGAACCATCGCCGGTAAACTGCATCAGATAGCTCGCGCAGTGCAGCTTGAATGGCATTATTCTAAAGATGAAATTCTCGACTTTTACCTTAATTTAGCGCCATTTGGCGGCAATATTGAGGGTATAGCAGCTGCGTCAATAAAGTATTTTGGCAAACATCCTAAATTGCTTAATAAAAATGAAGCTGCGCTACTCGTTGTACTGCCACAACAACCTTCTCGCTATCGTCCAGACCGCTATAGAGATAAGGCCAAGGCAATGCGAAATAAAGTGCTCGCTAGGTTGAAAGGCAGTAACTTAATCACAGCTGCACAACTGAACCTATTGGTTAGCGAGCCTGTCCAGTTATATACACGCAAACAAACTCCCTTGGCTCCGTTGTTAAGTCGCTATTTAAAAAACCAACACCCACAAAACCACACTATCAGCACCACCATTGACTTTGAATTGCAAAGCCGTCTCAACATTTTGATGAAGCGCGTCAGTGGTCAGTTGCCACGTAAAGCGTCTGCAGCAGCAGTCATCGTACAAAATTACAGTGCAGAGATAATCGCATATCAAGGCTCTGTTAATTTTAATGACCTGAGCCGTTTTTCCCATGTAGATATGGCGCGTGCTATTCGCTCCCCAGGCTCAACGTTAAAGCCTTTTATCTACGGCCAAGCAATTGATATGGGCCTGATCCACAGTAAAAGTTTATTGAGCGACCTACCTAGTAACTTCAATGGCTATAAGCCCCAAAACTTGAATGGCTACTTCAGTGGTGCCGTGACTGCAGAGCAAGCGTTACAAAAATCGCTCAATGTACCCGCGATTCAACTTCTTAACCGCATCACGCCACAACGTTTTGAAGATAAATTGGCAGCGGCCAATATTCACCTCTCACATCAGGATGCAAACTTAGCTGTGGGTCTCGGAGGCACAGGTACCAATCTAATTACACTGGCTACACTGTATCGCGCATTAGCCAGCCGTGGTGAAGTGACCACATTGCATTCGCTTAAGGCAGACAAAGTACGACTTCCGTTAAACAACCAGCGAGCTACCAAAACAAGTACAATCCTAAGTCCAGAAAGTAGCTGGATTTTATTTCAAATGCTCAGTTCACAAAGCGCGCCTGATCGCGTGGTCCCGTCAACTCGAAGAAAGATTGCATGGAAAACAGGCACGAGCTACGGTTATCGTGATTTTTGGTCTGTCGGCGTCAGCCCTGATTATACTGTTGCGATTTGGGTAGGCCGGCCTGATGCCAGTCCGATGCTCGGATATTTAGGAGCCACACAAGCCGCACCGATCATGTTTGATGCCTTTGATCTGTTGCCGGAAGACCAACACCTTCTCGAAAAGCCCGCTGGTGTCCAGAAGACTTTGATCTGTTGGCCAAGTGGCAGAGCGCTGGCGCAAGTGCCACAAGAAGACTGTAAAGAACAGCACCTAGCGCTAACAATTAATGGTATGACACCACCGAGTATGGACCTTTACGGCAACTTTACACTTTCGTCTCAGTGGCCCACTAAGCTTGCCCAATGGCTGGTAGCGGAGAAAGCGATACAACCTAACATGTTGTTGAATCACGCTTCCTCTGCTCCAGCAATTACATCTCTGAAAAGCGGTCAACACTACTACCGTTCACAAGTAGATGTTTTGCCGCTCACGGTATCTAGTACTCAAAAAATTCAATGGTTTATCAATCACAAACCCATAATAACTCCTCAATTGCACCTAAAAAATTACCTTGGAGAAACCGTGGTGTCTGCATGTATCAATACAGACTGTGATACACAAACGATTTATATACATCCATAAGCAGCTTAAATGCGGTTAAATTCCCTAAAACAAACACAAACGTCCACAGTAGGTTTAGATATTCGCTGCGGTTCTGCTAAACTCTGGGTTGTTAGCGCGTTTGATTTAACGCGGCTTTTAAGCTCAAGAATGAAAAAGGTGAATGTAACTGTGTCAATTGATCCTTGGAAAGTATTAGAACTTGAACCGACTTCAGATCAACAATTAATTGAAGCGGCCTATCAAAAAAAACTTGCAGAACTCGCATCTGAATCAGAGCAAGTACGTGATGAACAAACCACTTTGCTCAAACAAGCTTACGATGATGCCCTGCAAACACTCAAGCAACCATTTTCGCCTAGCGAAGCGAGTCAAGCGCATCCACTTTACCAAGAGTTTAATGAAGAACTGACGCAACTATTAGGCAATGCATTACGTCGAAATCAACTCACTGCTTGGCAACTTTTGATAGACCACCCTGCAGGCCAAGAACATGCACTTAGAGACGATCTCAGCGCGCTCATTTTTGACCAAATCTTACATTATCAGAAAACTTGCGAAGACGATAAGCAATTGATATCCAGTGAGATACTCATTTATTTAACCGAACAACTTGAATGGTCGAAACGAGACGATCTTCAAGCGCGCTACGGTGACAATTTTTACTATCGTATGACACAACAGCGTTTACCCGAGCCAGAGCTTATACCTGAACCTATCGCCGATACGGGTAACTTGGCCAATATTTTTATTGGACTGACGATTGTTTGTGCCATCGGATTACTGATGATTTCAGTCTAGAATTCGCAGCCTTAGTTGTTATCCCCTGAGTCCGACATGGCTAGATGTGATACAGTAGCAAGCCTCAATGCGAATTTGTCATATCAGCCATTGTGAATGACGTAAAACTAAGGAAACATCATGACCATTACTCGTAAACATACCAACCAGCGTATGAGCCGTATTGTTGTGCATAACGACACCATTTATTTATGCGGTCAAGTATGTAAAGACGCAACGCAGGGTATCAAAGAACAAACCCAAACTATGCTGGACAAAGTAGATGGGCTATTGGCAGAAGCAAATAGTGACAAATACCATATTTTAAGTGCCACTGTTTATATCAGCGATATGAAACACTTTGCACAAATGAATGAAGTCTGGGATGCCTGGGTGCCTGAGGGCCATGCACCTGCAAGAGCATGTGTAGAAGCAGCTATGGCAAGACCTGAACTACTGGTTGAAGTGTCTGTTACTGCCGCGGTTAAACAGGACTAGCAACGTATAAAGTGCGTGTTATTTATACACGCACTTACATCAAATCACTACATCACCACGCTCCGATAGCTGAGACAGCGCCGCTTGTAAACGTGACATTGCTAGGTCAAACTCAGCCCGACATGAGGGGCCGCCTAGAGTAAAACGAATGCCATTTAAGGTTGTCGGCTCACGCCTTGAACTGAATACATCCAAGCTGCGCACCAAGACACTATGACCTTTTAAATGCGCTGCCAGATAATGCATATTCAGCTCATCGGGCAACATTAAACATACATTAAGACCTGCAAAACGTGCATGAAAATCAAATCGCTCCAATACATTTTGAAGCGCTCTCTGACGGTACCTCAATTCTTCTGCAAGTTTATTTTGCACATATTCATACTCTTTGCCCTGCAGTGCCCGCATGAGTAATTCAAAATTCATCATAGACACCGACCAGCACTGAGCATGAATGGCATTGATGACTTGCTGCTGCCATAAAAGAGGGGCAAGTACATAGCCAACTCTCAACCCGCCACTAAAATATTTTGAAAAACTAGCAATATAAAAAATACGATCCGATGCTTGTTGCCACAAAGGCAAGCGCCACTTTTCAGGAAGGCAGTAATTCACGTCATCTTCAATGATGAAGAAATGGTATTTACGGCTCATGGCAAGCAGCAAGGCAAGCTTTTCATCGCTATATCGAATATTGGTTGGGTTCTGACAATTTGGCGTAATATAGATTGCCTTCACAGGGTGCTGCTGACACAAACTTTCTAATGCTTGCAAGTCAATGCCATCTTCCTGCACTGGTACACCTTGATATTGTAAGTGAAGGCTTTCGCATGCCTTTATAAAACCAGGATAGGTGAGTGATTCATGTAACACTAAGTCTTGTGGTTCACACAAAGCAGACAAGCAGGCAAAAATGCCCTGTTGAGCACCTTGAGTAAAAACGATATCGTGCTGGTCGCATTCAAACCCTTTTTGTTTGAGCCACTCTCGATAAAATCGTTGATGGCGTTCCAGCCCATTAAGTTTGTATGTCATGACTTCTGCGAGATCCGCCACACTGTGTGATAACGATTTCATCGCCGACGCCATCACCGTGTCTTGCCCCATTGATGGTTGCACGCTGGACGCTAAATCACTTACCCCATGCGTGGTGGCACTGCAATTGCGCTTTGATACATAAGTGCCTGCACCAAGCTTGGCACTAACCAATCCACGCTGCTCCAACAAAACATAGGCGCGGGTCACGGTACCATGGGTAATACCGAGTGCGTCTGCAAGCGCTCTCTGAGCCGGTAAGCGCTGCTCAAACCTCAGTTTTCCTGCCTCAATAGCCGTTTCAATTAACTCAGCCAGTGCCATATATTTTGGCTGGCGTTGGGCGAGGTCATTAAATGTGTCACTGTCTGGGTGCCAAATTGTATTCATAACAATAAATAAATTGATGACTAATTGTATTTATGACACTAATAGATTACAGAGCAAATAGCAATAATTGTATCAATACAATATGGGAGGACCACAATGCATGCTACCGAATTGATTGCCCTTATACCTGCTTTAGTCATGTTTAGCCTTGCGGCATCAATTACCCCAGGACCCAATAACATTTTACTGACTTACTCAGGCGCAAACTTTGGGATCAGAAAAACTATGCCACACATTGCAGGCATTCGCGCCGGCATGACTTTGATCCATATTGTGATGTTAATTGGACTTGGCCAATTACTCGTGAAAAACCCCAATGTACATATGTTATTCAAATTGCTTGCAAGTGGTTACATCCTTTATTTGGCCTATAAAATTTGCCTGAGCCGTTCAACGAACAGTACCAGCCAAGATCAAAGTCGACCAATGTCATTTGTCGAAGCCGCAATTTTTCAATTGATTAACCCCAAGTGTATCGCCACACTGCTGTCTCTCAGCACAGCGCTAACATTGCCTGGGGAGCTTTATTGGCCATCTGCAATACTCGGCGTGCTCATGTTCAACATCGTTGCTTTGTTCAGTGGCTTCAGCTGGATTTACTTTGGCAAAGTTATCAGTCAGAAATTACAAAACCCCAAGCACCAGCAATATTTTAACTATGTGATGGCTTCACTATTACTGGTTTGCCTACCGTTAATCCATATTAGCTAATCATTGAGAGGTTACGAATGAAACTTACCAATCAACTCAGCAAGCAACAGTTCAATGAAGTCCACCAATTCCTGTCACAAAGAAGTTATTGGAGTAAAGGTATTTGTATCGACAAGTTACGTACGGCACTGGAAAATTCGCTGTGTTTTGCCCTTGTTGATAACGGCCAACTTATCGCTTTTGCGAGAGTCGTTAGCGACTATGCGACTTTTGCAAACTTGCTGGATGTCTTTGTTTTGGAGCCTTATCGCGGTATGGGGCATGGTAAAAAGCTGATTGATGCCGTTGTAACGCACCCTAAACTACAAGGGCTCCGGCGCTTTAGTTTGGCAACCCATGATGCCCATGGGCTATATGAGCAATTTGGCTTTAAATGTGTCAAACAGCCTGAATTTATGATGGAACGCTATCACCAAAAGGCCATCACCTTTCATAGAAACACGCCTACCCACCGTCTAGCATCGCTTTGATTTGCACTTTATGAACTGGTTGTTTACCAACCAGCTCAATGGCAAGTATATAAATAGCGCACTTAGATTGGCTATTAAAGTGATTAACTCTATTTACTTGCCGGTATGCGTTTGTGGCTTACAAGGAAAGTGACACCCAGTGATCACCGCGCCACCAGCGACTTTTGCTGTTGCAGAGTCAGCCACCTGCTTGTTTGATAGGTTCGCTAGTTTTTTTGATTTCAATGTTAATTTCATCTTTATTTCCTTATTTACATTCATAATTCGCCATCTCAATGGCAGGAAATAAAATACCCAAAACAAGTCAAAAAACAACCATTAACTATTCCGTTAAATTTATATAAAACATAAACTTGAGTAAATAAAAAACAGAAAAGTGTATAAATAAAAACAATCAATATGCGCTATGTCCTTACAATACACAGGTATAGCGCAATGTTTCAGAACGAAAGTATAAACCAAGCTGAAATAAACACTTTATTCCTATCAATAATCAAATAATACATCCATTTGACCCAGATCAATTCGAGTTCCTCCATTCACCCTGTCCTGTGTGTGCCTATCTCATATCGCTTGTCACTCCCGCTGTTCACTTTTAATGTAGTGACAATATCAATAAATCTAAAACTACTATGAAAACAACACTGACTCTCGCGACTGTGGGCACTTTGTTAGGGCTCACATCTGCCACCAGCTACGCCGATTCCCCCCTCAAGTCTGAAGATATTTTCCAATTGGAGTATGCTGCCAGCACTCAGATCAGCCCCGATGGCAAAAAAATCGTCTATGAGCGTAATAGCTACGATATTATGAAGGACGCCCCGAAACGGGCGCTATGGCTCTATAACGTAAAATCAAAAGAGCATTACCCGCTATTTTCAGATCAATATACATATAGCCAGCCGCGCTGGTCACCAGATGGCAGCAAAATAGCGTTTACCAGCAACCGTAGTGGCTCTCGCCAACTACATGTGTACTGGGTCAAACAAGACAAGCTCGCCGTTTTAACTCAGCTACCCAAAGCAGTTAACAATATCACTTGGTCTCCCGACGGTCAGCAGATTGCATTTACGATGAATGTACCACAAGGTAAGTCTGAGTTTGCCAAATCAGTAAAGCTGCCAAGTAAACCAAAGGGTGCACAGTGGTCAGAACCCGTCAAGGTCATCGACAAAGCGCGTTATCAAGCTGATGGCAAAGGCTTTATTGAACCGGCTTTTCGTCATGTATTCGTTATCCCGGCCAATGGCGGAACGCCAAGACAAATAACTCAAGGCGATTTTCAACATTACGGCCCACTGGCATGGACGCCTGACAACCAAAACCTCGTTTTCTCATCAGACCACCACCCTGAGTGGGAATACAGAACCACTGAATCGGATTTATATAAAGTCAGCTTAAAAGAGTTGACGCTAACTCAACTGACTGATTATCCAGGTCGTGAATATAACCCCACCTTTTCTGATAAAGGCGATAAACTGGCCTTTATCAGCCGAGGCAATGCACCTGTTCCCTACATAAATGGAAAGTTGACATTGCTGTCGACCAAAAACAATAAGCGCACAACACTGACGCAGGACCTTGATCGTTCCATTGCCGACTACCAATGGTCCGGAAAAGGAGACTTCGTTGTTCAATATGACGACCATGGTAAGCGAGTTTTGGCCAAAGTCTCATCGCGTGGCAAAATCAAATCCTTGCTAGATGATGTGTCAGGCACAACACTTGGTCGCCCTTATGTCAGTGGTAATTTTACTATGGCCAACAATGGGGCGATTGCGTTCACTCAGGGGCATAGCCATTCACCAGCTGATGTGGGCTACTTCTACAAGGGTAAAAAAACGACTCTAACTCAGTTGAACCAAGACCTACTGGCAACCAAAACGCTTGGCGAAGTCCATGAACTCAATTATAAATCTGAGTTTGACGGCGAGCATATTCAAGGTTGGTACATCACCCCTCCGAATTTCGATAAGTCGAAGAAATACCCATTAATGGTCGAGATCCATGGTGGCCCACACTTAGCATATGGCCCTCACTTTAGTGCAGAATTACAGCGCTACGCTGCGGAAGGTTACGTGGTAGTTTATGTAAATTATCGCGGTTCAACGAGCTATGGTGAACGTTTCGCGCTATTACTCGATGGGAAATATAGCTCTAAAGAGGACTTTGCAGATCACAACTCAGCTGTGGACACACTGATTGAGAAAGGCTTTATTGATGAGCAAAATCTATTTATTGCAGGGGGCTCCGCTGGTGGTATTGCCACGGCTTACGCCATTGGTTTAACCGACCGATTTAATGCAGCGGCAATCACTAAACCCGTCATAAACTGGATTAGTAAAGTGCTGACCGCAGATAGTTACATCGGCCAGATCCGTAACCAATTTCCAGGGCTTCCTTGGGAGAACCTCGCTCACTATTGGCAACGTTCGCCGCTATCTTTGGTGGGTAATGTTACGACGCCTTCATTAATCATGACTGGCGAGTTAGACCGACGCACTCCGATGTCTGAATCTGAACAATTCTACCAAGCACTGAAACTACGTAAGGTCGATACCGTGCTTATTCGTGTACCTGGTGCACCCCATGGTATCGCAGGCAGGCCATCACGCATGATCTCTAAGATTGAGCATACACTTGCTTGGTTTGAAATGTATAAAAAACCACAAGCTAATTAGTACACTTAAATAAGGGGCTAATAGCCCCTTATTTATCCCATTTACATCAAGCAGACTAAACAACATCTACTTTTGGCCGATAAGCATATATACACTTCGAATACTGACAAGGAGTCTTTATGCTATCGAAAATTCTAAACCACACGGCCATTACCAATCCAGACTCAATGGCACAAAGTGCCAAAAAACCACCTGTGAAAGCTATCTCCAATCGTGCGAATGACACATCTAATAAGCAATCACGTAGTCTAGATGACAAACTTCAAGCGCACCAAGAGCAGCAGGAGCAAACAGAGCCGCCAATTATTACCAAAGAACTGGACCAAGAGGCCGAAGGTTACAAAGCGCGTAATCCAAATTTCAAAAGCCAATATGAAGACCTAGAAAAAGTGGTCACCTTAATTCAAGAACAGATCCGTGAATTGCAAAAAGAGATTAATGAGCTCAAAAAAGCCCCCATACAAAAAACTCTGGTACTGCATACCGAACAGTTGCAGACCGTGCCTGACTTACCCGATGAACAACATTCAACACACTTAGGTGGCAAGTTCTACAAGAACACTCAAGTTGAAGAGCAAGTCGAGATTTTAGAGCAGCAACTTAGAGAACTGCAGTCCCAAGAAGCCGAGATCCGTACAAACATGATCGACATGATTTTAGAAGAGCGTAAAGAGAGAGACAAAAACACTTGGGGCAAGCAGTGAGGCTCCCCCATTTTCTAAGAGTGTTCGTTACTTAGATACCACCTTTATTTCCAGAGCCGCTGCAACTACGCGCATTGCCCTTTTGATAAGTGCGCTTTATTTCTGAGGGTGTGAGTACTCGGTGATAGAATTGTATTTCTCCAATCGCACCTTTAAATAAACCGGTTTTAAATGAAGAGCGACTCCCAATACGTAGCGGCATTTCGTTGCTTAAAGAGCCCTGTCGACCAGTTGGATCAAAAGCACTGTTGAACTCTCCATTCAGATAAAATCGGATTCCTTTGTTGCGATCTCTGTCAATACTAACCGCTACATGATGCCACTGATCATCTGCAACAAAAGCTTTGGAGTCATAAAATGTGCATGAGGAATCTGGCTCTTGGCAATACCAACTGCCATCACCATCTGCGAGCTGCAATGCTAAATAGCCATCGTCTACGTAAAAAACATACCCCTGTACATCTGACACTTGGTCTTCATAACGTTTATCAACAATAATATGTTGGCCAAGTGATGCAGTCTTTACCCAAGTCGACAGGGAAAAATCACCTTCATGTACATCAAGATTGTCATCATATACTTCGACATAGTCATCAAAACCATCTAAACAAAAGGCCACATTATCCTTTTTATTCGCGAGGCTTATCATCTCTCCTTGAGAAACGATGAGCTGAGATTGCTCGCTTTTCAGTACTTTGCTTTGTGCTGTTGGCCAAAACGACCACAGCAGTAAACTAAATAATATCAATGTGGTGCCCAGTGCAAATGGGTACCAATTAATCTCACTTTTGATGTAATCAAATTTGACGGGCTGCGCCAATAAATAGCCTTTGCCGCGAATATTTTTAATTTGCTCTTGGTCATCCAAAGCTTGAAATGCCTTGCGCAATATACTTATTCGCTGCTTTACGTTTTCATTTCCGGTTATCACCCCTTGCCAAACAATATCTTGTAATTGTTCTGCGGTTAGAGGCGTATTTTGATGCTCTACCAATGCGAGTAATAAGGAGAATGACAACTCAGAAAGTGGCTGCTGTTCACCATTTTTAACCAAGCTTTTAGTGTTTAAATCTGCATAAACAGTTCCAAACCATAAGCCTTTACAATTATCTAAACTCAAGCCCTTTTCTTCCATAAAAAATTTATCCATAAATATCAAAGGGTAACAGTTCCCCAATTCCGGTAAAAATGATTTTACTCTTTATTTACCCTGTTTTTCTAGTGTTTTTTGCGCTCCATGAACACCATACACTCAATTTCTTATTCACTTTGAAACAACAATACATTCAAACATTTGATAATGGAGTGTCCAATGGCGAATTCTTATAGAGCATATAAACCGGTTATGGTTATCATTAATTTACTCACAATAACCACCGCTTTTGCAACAGAAACAAATCAAAATAAAAACTTTAAAGACCCAATAAATTTACAATGCGATCACTACATTAGCACGACACAACACTTGGTAGATGGAAATAAAATGACCATTCAAGCAGGTGACACGCTGTGTTTAGAAGCGGGTGAACGTGGTCCATTACGACTTAGAAATGTGCAAGGAAGTGCGCATGCCCCCGTTACACTGCGCAACCAAAATGGGGTCGTCACTTTTTCTCCTTATGAGTACAGCATTGCCGTAGAAAACAGTCGCTGGCTAAGAATCACCTCTATTCCAGTTGAAGCTGAGTCACAGTATGGTTTGAGGTTAGGGGGGACATTGGGGATTGGCGCTTTAAGTGAGCAAATAGAAGTCGACCACATTGAAATTTATCGCGCACGCTTTGCAGGCATGTTAATCAAAACAGATCCCACTTGTGACCCTCGCACATGGGCTGAAAACTTCACTATGACAGGGCTTCGCATCCATAATAACTATATTCACGATACCGAAAGTGGCGAGGGTATGTATATCGGTTATACCGGCTACTCTCGTAACCTCATGTGCGATAACGCACTCACTACCGTGTACCCACATAAAATTGAAGATGTGCATATCTACGATAACCGTCTCGAGCACATTGCGGCTGATGGCATTCAAGTCAACGCCATCAAACAAAATGCCCACGTCGCACGCAATACGATTTATCGCACTGGCGTTAGCCCATTCGATCTTCATTGGCAAAATACAGGCATCCAGATTGGCGGAGATAATGTCGAGGTGAAGGACAACCTGATTTATCGCAGCGGAGGCAACGGAATGATGATAGAAGGGGATAACATCAGCGTGCGCAATAACCACATTATCTACCCTGGTGAAAATGGCATATTTGCACGCAACCGAGCCCAGCATGATTCAAGTATATCAGGAGGCGCACCCCACTCTTATAAGAGTAACCTCATTGTGCACCCGCAAAGCTATGCCATAAAGTTATATGCTGTCAATACTGATTCAGCACATAAGCTCATAGAAAACACGTTTGAAAATGATGGCTCACTTGATGCTGCTGGCAGACCCAAAACCATCAGTTATCTCAATGACCAAGTGTTAAGGCATGAGCTAAACAACCATCACTACGTCACGCAGTCTGCTTATGATACTGGTGACAAATAAACAATTTGAATAAAGCTTGCCGCTTTATTAAAGTTTTGCCGGGCGTACGTTAGTCATCCTTGCCAACATACCTGACCTTTTAGTACGCCCGGCTTTTTATCTTAGGTAGATTTCAATTAGGTTAGTTAACGCTTACAATCACTCTTTCTACCAGTTCTAAGGCAGAGGTTAATTGACTTACATCTGAGTATATATTGCCATCTCTACCTGAATGATGACCGTGCCCTACTAGTGACATGACCGCCAATGTTCCACTTTGTTGCGAATCAAAGTCGATAATCGCCTCATAAATAACTGAGGGTTGTGCACTGTAGCCATCTCCCGAATAGATAGGATCATCTAAAAATCGGTCACTTGAATAGTATTCGTTGTAGTCAAAAGAGTGATTTACTTCTAAACGAACTCGGTGAGGGCCGTTTAACGGCGCTTGCAATCGCGTTGTGTAGATAAAGTTATCGGTCATTGTGGCGCCACTAAACCCATCGATCGCCAGTGATTCACTGTCTGGTACTAACACACCATTGTCAGCGCGCATATTCAATTGGTGTAAAAACACCGGTAGCGACTCCGGACGCATGCGGCTGTTTTTGCTCGTTGGTTCCTCTTGCCCTTCAAGTACATCCCACGCATTCGGCCCTTCGCCCACCAGTAAGTGGGTGTTAAAAACTTGGTCAGGGTCTTTCTTGGTTACCTTGTTCGTAAATTGATTCGTCGCGAGCTTTTCAGTTACATACAGCGGTTGTTTAAATTCTCCTGAAAGACTTTCAATCCACAGCGCATACTGTGGCCATAAAAAGTAAGGGCCTTTTTTAAGCTCAATGGTAATATGTTGCCCCGTGCTTTTGGGGTCTTCCACTTCCCTTTGCACATATTTAATTTCTGGATCACTATCGGCCTTATCAGCGGCCTTTAAAGTTTGACCAAAGCGATACACCTCAATGGCGGGGGGGAGTTGGAAAACAGGCGCCAATCCGACATAACTCACGACACATAGGGCGATAGGCCACGCCAAAGAAAATCGCCCAGTTTGTTTTTCAAATGGGTTAAGGTATTGCTTTAGCGGGCGAATGTTTTTGATCAGATGCCACACTAACACCAACAGCATCAATAACCCCACCAGCGTATGCATAAGCGCGATCAGAGCATTGTGTTGCTTTGAAAACATAATTATGGATGTCACCAGCATGACCAGTAGCGCGCAAAACAAAATCACGCCGATAAATGAACGGGACCGAAAATTCGACATATACAACTCCTCTAAATTGAGTTGCTGTTGTCTCATTGATTGTCTAAAAAGGGCTAATAAAACTTCCTGAAATTATTTAAAACCATTGAAATTATTGCTTATTTTTCAGATTCATTAATTTCATTGAGGATACTTGTTAAAGCGCGCGTTTGTGCAATATACCGTGCGTTGTCAAGCGATTCATTGTATCGCTCCATTGCATTTCTTTGCTTGGCAAGCTTGGCCAGATTGAGCCATGAGGTTGCTTCTCCCACCGGACAGCGCAGAATTTGATGATAAGACTTAGCTTCGTGATATAACGCATGGGCCGTGTCGAATTGGGTATTTTTCATCGCAATGTGACCCTTTAAATCAGTGCTATAGGCTAGATACAGCCAGTCTCTATGCTGTTGAGCCAATTCGATTACTTCATCAGCACGAGATACAGCAAGGGTGAAACTTTGACGCATAGCTGCAAGTAATGCATGCAGGTAGCGGAGCCTTATCAATTCATGATGATTACCCAATGAAGTTGCAATTGGTATGCTTTTCTCGAGTAGGCTTTCAGCTTGACCGAATTGAGCTTGCGAAAGCAGTAGTTCAATCAACACCCGGTGTGCTGTCATATTATGCGGAGCTTGTAAGACCAAAGCTTGAAGTAAGCTAATCGCTGACTCATATTCGCCTTGCAGTTTTAACTCTAACGCACGTCCCATCATTTCATCATAAAAGTCCGTGTGGTAGCCCTGAGAATCAAGCACAACATCACTGCCAACCAAACGCTT
This sequence comes from Pseudoalteromonas luteoviolacea, assembly GCF_001696455.1. Classification (GTDB taxonomy): domain Bacteria; phylum Pseudomonadota; class Gammaproteobacteria; order Enterobacterales; family Alteromonadaceae; genus Pseudoalteromonas; species Pseudoalteromonas luteoviolacea_C. Next base: position 229,201 of record NZ_MAUJ01000004.1, on the reverse strand, counting down.
TATACGTGCTGAAAACTCGTCCAAAAGCACGTGAGTATCGGTGCCAAATATCGCGCCCTGCATGGTTTTCTGTGGCCAGTACAAATTATAACTGAGTTGATAGTCGTGAGGAGTTCCCATTAATCGAGATGCCACAACGAGCTGAGCGCCAGAAACAGTAAAAATTTGCTGAATCTCACTATCACTAAACATTCCCTTGGCTGCAACATCCCCGGTAACATCAGGACTTTTTGTCGATGTAGAAGATAAACTCAAGCCTGCACGATTGATAACCTCTAGCACGTAATCCGTTTGCAGTACACCAAATGATGGTTCACTCGGCAAACGTTGAATCAGTTGATCCATAAAGCCTAACCTAACCCAATCGTGGTCATTGCCTGCAATCAGATTTTGTGTCGGTAAAATAACAACCGACCCCTCAAGTTTTGCCTGAGCGTGTGATTTGAGTTCAGCTCTTGTTTGAGGATCGTTTAAAACAAGATATGTAATGCTGCCTAGCAATAAGCACGCTGTAACCACTGCGGTGGTGAGTTTTACCGATATATTGTTAAGGTTTGCTTTAGATTTCACAGGTGCAACCCATTGATACCCTTGGGTTGGTAGCGTTTTAATCACGTCATGCGGGTGAAACAGCTGGCGTATTTCCTTTATCGATTGAAATACCACTTGCTCATCTACAACCACATTTGGCCACACCAGTGATAATAGGCGTTCTTTGCTTAATATTTGCTGGTGGTTCTCCATTAATACCAGCAATAGCTGGCAGGTTTTTGGCCTTATTTTCAACCGTTCACCTGCCGAGTTTTCTACACTAAATGTTCGACCATCAACTCGAAACCCTAAGCTGATAAACTGCTTTTGCAAAACTGACTCACTTTTCACACCAATGTTAGAAACACCCAATACTAATACGAGTCACTGAACACGTCTAATGCCACGCCGTAAATTCTCTAAACAACATTGCTTGCTCAAGCTTGCTCTTGTATCAACAACTGTGGTTTAAGCTCAGCTAATAATTCATTGGCTGCATCAAAATCATAGTCGTCTATTAAGTGATTCAATTTATTAAACGCGTCATAAAACACAGTCCCTTCATAAACAGGTAATAACTCCCCGACAAGATCGATAGCGTCGGTATCATAATCTGTTAGCAACGTTGTGAGCTGTGCTAATTTCTCGCTGATCTCTAGTTCAGATAGCTCTGCATGCGCACTCTTTGATGATGTTGCCTCGCTAGAAGCGAGATCCGACAAAGCGCGATTGATATCCGCAATTAATGGCATCAATTGATTTTGCACCTTCACAATTATCGCTTCGACCGGCTGACCTTCAGCGCAGGCACTCTCTAACTCACCAGCGACTGTATGAACCTCTGTTGCCCCAATATTAGCCGCCGTGCCCTTGAGCGTATGTGCACAGCGCATCGGTGCATCGGGATCTCCGTCAACTTCCAGCATCGCTTGTTCAAAGTGTTCATTAAAGTGTTGATGTTTATCAGCAAAACGCCTTAACAAGCGAGTAAATAGTGCGACATCTCCTTGCGATATGGATTTTGCCACGGCCACATCAATTCCAGCTATCTTAGGATAACCCTCCCCCTCATTTGCGGTTTGTGCACTCGCGTTCGCCACCTGCTCGGCGTTGCTGACAACTATCCATTTTTGCAAAGTCGCAAACATTTTTTCCACGTTAAGCGGCTTACCAATAATGTCATTCATACCACAAGCTAAGGCCGCCTCTTGGTTATCCATCATGACGCTGGCTGTCATCGCAATAATAGGTAAAGACGCATATTGCGCTTGCTCTCTTATTTTTCTCGTTGCGGTGTAGCCATCCATCACTGGCATTTGACAATCCATCAGCACACCATCGAAATTGCCTGCTGATAATTTCTCTAAGGCTTGTGCGCCATGCTCCGCAACGTCCACAGAAATACCATGACGACTTAACAAAGCAATCGCGAGCTCTTGATTCAAGTCATTGTCTTCCACCAGTAATAAATGGGCACCGGCCAAAGAAGTATTTGTCGCCCCGGGCTTATTTGCATCATGTTCAGGATCTTGTTGTAACCCGAGTGCTCGCTGTAGACTCTCGTCCACAGCACTTGGTAAAAATGGTTTTTGTAAATAGGTCGCGCGATTAAATACCTGTAAATAGGACTCCACTGATTGTGTTTCGTACAGTGGCATTACAATACATGCGGTGTCATCTCCTCCCGCTCGTAGTTGCTTCAATAACCCCAGTTCATTCTCAATCCGCGCATCGATAAACACCACATCCTGCTCAACAATGTGCTTAGTTAAGGACTCAACCTGCGCAGAGCCCACGCATTCAGAGTCAATGTTCAAACGCCCTAAGCACGACTGTAAATTGCGGCAAGAACTTGAATTATCGTCAATAATAAGCGCATGTTTGATACCGAGCTCAGGAAAAGCCTCTGGCGCCTTTAGCGCATCGTTCACCACGAGAGTAAAACTGAAAGTGCTGCCCACACCTGGCGCACTTTGGCACTCAATATCGCCTTGCATAAGCTCTACAAGCTTTTTACTGATGGCCAAGCCTAAGCCTGTGCCGCCATATTTACGAGTGGTCGACGTATCTGCCTGCGAGAATGAACTAAAGAGCTTAGCTTGTTGCTCTGTCGTCATCCCAATGCCAGAGTCGATGACAGCAAATTTAAGCGTGATATCACCATCAAATTGACTCTCCAATCTTACGTCTAGTAACACCTCTCCGCCTTGTTCTGTAAACTTCACAGCATTACTGCCTAAATTAAGCAAAACTTGCGAAATACGCAGAGGGTCGCCAATTAAATAAGTGGGAATATCGGCATCAATGTGCGCACATAATTCCAACCCCTTTTCTTTCGCTTTCACAGAGATCACGTCCAAACAGCTGCTGAGCGTTTCTTCTAAGCAAAACTCCACATGCTCTATATCTAACTTACCAGCCTCAATTTTAGAAAAATCTAATATATCGTTAATAATCCCCAACAAAGACTCGGCACTGCGATGTATCTTATCCACGTAATTACGTTGTTTATGATCTAATTCAGTTTCCAACGCTAAATAGCTCATACCTATGATGGCATTCATCGGGGTGCGGATCTCATGAGACATGTTCGAGAGAAAGTCTGATTTCGCTTGTGTTGCGCTCTCTGCGCGTTCTTTAGCTTGCTTAAGTGCCGTTTCGAGCTCTTTAGCGTCAGAAATGTCCATGTGAATACCAAACATTTCTTTACGTCGGCTATCCTGATTAACGTTAACACTGCGACCCATACTGAGTATCCACTTCCAGCTATCATCTGACGTTCGCATTCTAAATTCACAACGATAAGTTTCTGACTGCTTGCTCAAATGCCTCTGTAAGGCACTTTCCACTCGTGCCACGTCATCTGGGTGCAATAGGCTGCGCCATCGGCTAATAGTCTCGCCATATTGCTGTTCAAGCTCGCCTTCTTGATACCCTAACATTGTCGACCAAATGGCATTCGTAACCAGTTTGTCGCTTTGGCAGTCCCATTCCCACGTGCCTGCATTTGCCCCTTGCATAGCCAACTCTAGACGCTGCTCCGCTTCTTTAAGTTCGCTGTACGACAGCGAATTTGCCAATGCAACAGCCACGTGATTTGCCACAGTGCGCAGTACATTTAGATGGACTTCTTTATATGCCCGAGGCTTATTCGACTGCACTGTAAAGACGCCGAGTATTTTCCCCTCAACAATCAGCGGCGCACAAAATACAGATTTCGTTTGTTCACCATATAAGTTATTACATGCTTTTAAATTCATTTGCTGCCAACTCTCGTCGGTCGCAGCATAAAACTCTTCACCATGCGCCACGCAATAAACATCAGCACTGCTCACCACTTTAGTGTGGCTTTCTAGCGCTTCATATAGCTCACCTTGCTGCATAGCGTATATATAATCGATGTACTGTTTATCTTCATAGAACACCCCGACAGCAAAAAACTCACAGTGCAAGATGGTGCTTAAATGGTTATAAATGGTTTCGCTGATGACATGCATATCATAGGTCGCAGCCACTTCTTTGCCCACTTCCCCCAACACCACAATATCTCGGGTTCTACGGGCAATTTTTCGCTCGAGTTCCAAGCTATTTTCACGCAATTGACGTACCCGCCACCAAAACAATAGGAGTAGCAGCACCACGGCACAAACTGGCAAAGAAATTCTGAACCACAGCGTTTGATACCAAGCAGGCACACTGATAATGGATAGCTCAATGCCCGTTTGATTCCAAACACCGTGGTTATTACTCCCCTGTACTTTGAGTTGATACTCCCCCGGTGGCAGCTCGCGATAATTAACCGTATGAGCAGGCGTGGTGGCGCTCCATCCGTCATGATAACCAACGAGCCAAGTGCGATAACGATTGTCACCAGTCGCCTGATAATCCAAGGCAGCAAAATGAATCGATAGATTTTTATCATTGTAATTGAGCTCTACTTGGCCACTTTGAATATCAATTGGATTGCCATCAATAAAGGCTTGAGTAAATGCAACCGGCGGTGCACTGGTATTGACCTGTACGGACTTAGGATTGAACCCGGTGATCCCATCAATGCTGCCAAACAAAATTCGCTCTTCAAATTTAACAAAAGAACGCGCAAGAAAATGGTGGTTAATCAATCCATCATTCGTGGTGAACTGGTGAAAAATGCCGTAGGTTGGGTCAAACTTAAACACGCCACTGGCGCTTGCAAACCACAGAAAACCCTCAGCGTCAGCAACTATCGACTTCACAGCAAAATTCACTTGAGATGCCGTATTAACGTATTGTTTAAACTCCTTCGTTGCCAACTCAAAACGCGTAACCCCACGGTTAGTGGCTAACCAAACATAGCCACCTTGCTGCATAGCATGCGTCACATAATTCCCGTTTGGACCAACTTTATCTCCATAGGCTGTATATTGCTCAAATTGCCCTGTTACTGGATTTACACGAAATACCCCTTCGCCATCAGTACCCGCCCAAACCTGACCCTCACTGTCATGAAAAACAAATTCTAAATCCTGTTGCGGAATATAACTGCGTTTATCTTCGTCGCCAACTTGCCAGCGGATCATCCCATCTCGACCTGACAATACCAGCCACATGTACCCTTCACTATCAAAACTCACATGCTCCACTGAGCGGCGCGAGTCTTGCAACCAAGTGAGTGGGACTAATGTTAGCTGCTTGTTCAACTCATCGACTTTATACAGCCCAAAGCTCGTTCCCGCATATAATTGACCTTGTTCGTCTCGCGCCATACTGTGCACACGCAGACGATAATTTCCTTGTAGGGTTTCTGCATCGGCAAACGGGGTAAATTGGTTCTGGCCATCAAAGTGGACCAATCCTCGGCCAGTACCCAGCCAAACACCACCTTGACTGGCTTTCTCGGCAGTAAGCACTTGATTAAACAGCCCAGAAAGCAACTCATCTTGCAAATAATCCTGCCAAGAAATAAACGCGGCGGGATTTGGAAAGACCTTCTGTACACCCGAATAACGTGTTGCAGCCCACAATAATCCACTGTCATCTATTAGGACTTGGCGAACATCTCGATTTTGCAGCAACGTCAACTTACCGTTTGGGATCACGGGGACAAATTGAGCCAGTTCGGGAGCAAAGCGATAGATACCCGCAAATGTGGCCAACAACATATCGCCATTAAAATGCATTAACCGGGTCACACTCGGTAATGAGCCTGATGGCAAGTTATAGGTTGTATATTCATTGATTTTTGGGTTAAACAGACCAAAGCTGGTTCTCGTGGCTACCCAAATTTGCCCGACCTCATCGACCGAGACCTGTCTAACTTCTGCATGATCTAAAGAATTTGGTGCTACACCAAATCCCTGAAACTTGCCGGTATTTCTATTGAGCCGATATAAGCCATTAGAAGTGCCGACCCATATGCCGCCATTGAGGTCCTCACTGATACTCCAAATGCGGTTATTGCCCAAGCTGTTCGGGTCATTGTCAATGTGTACAAAACGCTCAAAACTTTGACCGTCTTCACGCAAGCGATTTAATCCACCGCCGTTGGTGCCTACCCACAACGTGCCATCGCGACTTTCGAAAAGTGACTGAACTTTATTTGCTCCCAGAGAGAGTGGGTCATTCGGGTCATGTTTAAAATGAATAAAATGCTGTTTTTCACGTACAAACAAATTGAGTCCACCACCCCAAGTGCCCGCCCACAACTGACCCTGTTTATCAAATAACAAAGCGCCTACACTATTAGCAGAAAGCGAATTCGGATCGTCAGGATTGTGATTGAAGCTAATAAACTCGTATCCATCGTAGCGTTTGACACCATCGGCACTGCCAAACCACATAAAGCCTTGTGGATCTTTGGAGACCGCATAAATTTGTGGATTTGCCAAACCGTTATAAGCGGAGATACTCTCAACTTTGAGTTGGGCCCAGCTTTGATTACTGACCAACAATACAAACGTACTTACAATGACGAATAGCAGCCGCAAAGGCTTCATATCTTGCTCCTTGATTGAGTTTTGATTCTCACCGTTTGATTCTCCTAGCAACATCACGCTGCTATTTGGGATAATTTAATATCTAATTTTGAAATCTGTATGCATAATTATTAGACACTTTTGAAGAACATGTGCAAAATAAGAACAGTTAATTTTTGTCTAACTATCACTCAGTTATGAAGTCGCGTGCGCAAGGGCAGCTAATTAGCGTTTAAACTTTTTTTTAAACGGAATCGACGCGGAGGATCCAATGACCAATAGTGACTGTAGCCAAAGTATCACCGTACTCATTGTCGAACCCCATGAGACCATACGATCTATGATTGCCAGTACAGCTAAAAAGCTGGGTAATGTGACCGTTATCCAGAGCTCAAATGGAGTAGATGCAAGAGAAAAACTAACCTATCACGACGCACAACTCATCATCTCTGAGTGGCAATTGCCAAAGCTTGACGGTATTTCTTTACTGCAATGGGTTCGCAGCAACCCGCGTACAGCGCAAATTCCTTTTGTTATGACTTCGGCAACCATAGACCAAAGTAATGTGATGCAAGCAATCCAAAGCGGTGTGTCAGAATACATTGTTAAACCGTTTTCTAGCCAAATTCTCTTATCTCGCCTGCAAAGAGCACTCAGCAAGCCAGTTAGGGCAATCAAACACACCCCATCAGAACAATCAACTCAAGAGCATGTTACTCAAGTACTGGTGGTGGATGATGTTGCTGACAACATAAAAGTGATCAGTGATATTTTGCGTAAAGATTACAAAGTTAAAGCGGCATTAAATGGTAAAAAAGCGCTGCAAATTTGTGCGATGGAGCCCCAACCTGACTTGGTCTTGCTGGATATTATGATGCCCGATATGGATGGCATTGAAGTATGTAAAAGGTTGAAATCCGACCCTCAGACTCAACATATCACAGTGATCTTTTTATCTGCACTAGAACAAACGGAGCATATAGTGAAGGGCTTAGAACTCGGTGCGGTCGACTACATCACCAAGCCAGCCAACCCCTCAATTGTGCGCTCTCGTGTTAAGGCCCACTGCCGTTCCATAGAGTCCAATCGGCTGATGCGAAATCAAATTGATACCATGATGGAAAATGCCAAGCTCCAAGACCAGTTTGAGAGCATGAGCCAAACTCAAATTATTGCGCCAATACGAGACATCCAAAACGCCAGCGATAAGCTATCCGTGCACCTCAATGATCCCGAAAAAGCACAGCAATACCTAGACCACATCCAACAACATTGCCAGCAATTACAACTACATGTAGACAACATGCAAGCATTGCAAAAAATTGAGCGGGATGAATACACATTGTCGGTAACTTCTGTGCCACTCTACGAGCTAGTAGAAAAAGTGTTACTTGGCTTAAGCCATATTATTTCCAAGGAGCAGATCCAAATTGCCAATAACCTGTCGCCAGAACTGAAAGTAAAAGGAGATGCTCAATTATTATTCACGGTACTTACACAGCTAATTCAAAACGCATTAGAGGCTTCAACGAAACAAAAAATGGTCAGCATTAGTGCTCGCAGTGAGGCACAATTGCACACGCTGAGCATTCAAAATTCAGATGCAATTGTGCCCTCAATCCGTAATCAGTTCTTTGAAAAGTTTGTCACACATGGTAAAGGAGATAGGTCAGGGCTCGGCACCTATACGGCTAAAAAGTTTATTGAAAAACAAAATGGCTTCATTGAATATCGCAGCGACGAAGAGGTCGGCACAGAAGTGTTTATCAGTATGCCGCAGAGTTAGCGTCAAGAATCTCCGCCATATCCTGATAAAACAGGCGTAAAAGCAGCCTTCTACGATTCAAAGCGACTTTCTGCATACGTATTCAAAACAAAAAATTTACAATGATGCTACCTTAGCAGATCCCTGTGTTTAAAAAACACGCGATATTTGTTTGCAAGGAACAGCCATGTGTATCTTAGAAAGTAATGTGAATACCACCCAGTATGCACGTCGCTATATTTTAGCAATGTGTATGTCTATGGGTCTATCAACCACAAGTTATGCGACTGACGATGTCATGCTGCAAGGCTTTTATTGGGATGTCCCCGTCGATGAAAAAAACAAAAATGGCCTTTGGTGGGACAATCTCGCCAGCAAAGCACCGACCCTCTCTCAAGCTGGATTCTCCAGCATTTGGATCCCACCGCCATCAAAAGGTAACTGGGGGATTATCGATATGGGCTATGGGATCTACGACCACTATGATTTAGGCAGCTACCTACAAAAAGGCACAATAGAAACACGCTTTGGAAGCCAGCAAGAACTAACAAATATGGTCGCCAAACTTCAGCAAAACAATATTCATGTATACGCGGATGTTGTCCTTAATCATATCTACACCAATGAGCAAGACAGTGAACCCAACCCGGCGGTGAAAGCCTATGCGATGCACAAAGCCCATAATCACGTGCATGTAGCCTATCCCAGTAATGAAATAAGCTGGCAATTAAAGGGAGTTCAAGGGCGAATATACATTAAAATTCAAGGCTATGGCGCGACCATGCCGTGGGATCAAGATATCAATCAACGCGGTTATCAGCTCACAATCAGCGATGCGAAAGACGCTAAAATTTCAAACCACATTCACGTAGAGCAAGAGCCAAATGATGGTCAATTTTCAGCAATAAGACCCGGCAACAATACTTATTCAGGCCTAAACACAGCTATGCGTGGCCAAATTATTGATAAACAAGACATAGACGAATACTGGATAGATGTACCAACACAAAAAGACTTGTTCATCAAACTTCAGGCGAAACAAGGCACGCCTAATAGCAGTAATCATTGGACTGACAGCGCGCAAAGCAACGGCTTTTTTCCGGTTGAAATTTGGCAGCAAGCAACCCCTGATACACCCGCAACAGAAATCACGGATACACATCTGTATGCCTTCACTAATACCAAAATCACGCCCCCTGAGCGCAATCAGTATGGCAGCTATCCTAGTTCCGATAATGGCTGGCAATACACCGACTTTCACCCTGTTGATGAGCACGATTGGCTTGGCGATTTAGGCAGCGATAACATCATCACCAATACAAAAATGTTTGGCAATGACAGCAATACTTTTTCCCCACGCGTACAGCAAAAACTCATTGATTGGGGAAAGTGGCTTAAAAACGAGCATAAATTTAACGGCTTTCGCCTTGATTTTGTACGTGGGTTTCAACCTGATTTTGCCGCCAAATGGGTCAATAACCTGCCAAAAACAGATGGTAGACAACCCTTTGTAGTCGCTGAATATTGGGGCGGAGATAGCAGTATCAAAACATGGGTAGAGACGGTCAATGCACAAGGCGCCGACATTGCGGTCTTCGACTTCCCCCTCAAATCAACGTTGACGCAAATGAGTAACCAAAATCAGAGCTTTGATATGCGTACACTTAATCATGCAGGATTAGTGCGTAACCAAGCCGGTAACCAATTAGCAAGTACGGCTGTTGTTACCTTTGTTGAAAACCATGATACGGGCAAAGAACATGACAAATGGGTCCATAAAGACTTTAAAATGGCGTATGCCTACATATTGACCCATGAAGGCAAACCCACCGTTTTTTACTCCCACTACTACGGGGTCAAGCAATATGATTACCATGACCCAAGCCGCGCTATTACAGCCCCCTCATCCTTGCAGCAGGATATCAATCGACTCATGTTCGTGCGCAATACTTACACAGATGGTGCGCTCAGTGTTTTATCTCAATCAGGTAACCCATATGGGGATGTGCATCATGTTTATGTCGCAAGACGTGGCGGTAAAGGTGAAAAACAAGGCGCCATTGTGGTGCTTAATAATCACAATACACAACAAAAAGGGCTGTGGGTCACCACGCACGGCAACGGCTTTACTAACTTGGCAGGTCAAACGCTCGTCAATGCATTTGACCCAAATGATAAAGTGACCATTTATGAAGATGGGAGAGGCTATTTTAGTGCACCAAGTCGTGGATATGCAGTATATGTCACACAAAGTGACTATATCCCTTATTCACAACAGTAATCACCTCTTTAAGATAGAGCATATAACGTGCTCTATCTATACCATAGCCTGACTTAGCTTTGCTTCAATTGCCTGTAAACATACTTTGATACTCAATGGCATTTGATTGCCATAGGTATACAGCGCAAATACGGGGTTACTGGCAAGCTGATACTCGGGAAATACAGGTATTAACTCACAGCTTTGCTCAGTCAGTTTAAACTCTGGCACCAGGCCGACCCCTGCACCACTTGTTACCAAAGCAAAGCTCGTATCAAATGAATTGACGATACAGCTGGCACGGGTTGCAAATTCCTTACGCTCCCCTTGCGCGTTCGTGAAGACATGTTCAATATCCTTCCCCTGCCAAAGGTTGGCAATATACCTTATTTTTTCAGGCTGATGGCCTTTTACCACACTAGGCAGCCCACACAGGACATCTTTAAATTCTCCAATTCTACGCTGCTTGGCATCACTGTCTTTGGAGTGACCCACTCGAATGGCCAGATCGAGATGCTGTTCGTGTAGGTCTAATTGCTGGTCGTCCGCAATCAGTTCAGGCTCAAGCTCTGGGTGCTCAACACATACAGCAGAAATTGCAGGCGCAACCAAGGTAGACATTAACGCGTTTGGTGCCGTTATTCTCACTTTGCCTTTCGCAATTTGATTAAATTGCTGCGCTTCATGCCACGCAAACTGAGCGGTTTGATTAAGTAACTTACATTGCTCATAGAATGCTTTTCCTGCGAAGGTCAGAGACTGCCTTCGGGTCGTACGCTTTAATAGAGCCACCCCCAAGTCCTGTTCCAAAGACTTTAAGTGTTGACTCACAACGGACTTAGAAAGGTCTAGCGATTGTGCTGCGGCGGTAATTGAACCACTCTCGACTATATGTGCAAACAAAGACATATGACGTAGTTTATTCATTTATTGTCTCTTTAAATTAAACAATGAGTTCTATTTACTCTGTTTTTATACGTTAATAAATTTTCTAAACTGTGACAAATTCAATTGAACGGACAAACAAAATGACTGAATCACAAGCACTCATGCGCTGTAAAGCTGGCATCGCTGCATGGCAAAACGCTTTTAACACTCAAGACGCCAAAGGTTGCGCTGATCAGTACTGCTCTGATGCTGTCATGCACGCCCGCCCTTTTGGCACATTCACTGGTCGTGAACAAATTGAGCAATTTTGGCAAGATATTATTTCACAAGGGTTTAGTAATGTTGACTATACCGATGTCGAATGGCAAGCATCACCACAAGGGGGCTACTTGTTAACTTCTAAGTGGACCATGAATAAAGCGTATGGTGTGGTGCATAAAGAGCACTGGATCGTTGAAGAAGATGGACAAGCGCGTTTGATATTTGACGAGTTTGAAGTACAGGGCGAAAAATAAGCGACTTGTACAAAGGGCCGGCGATGTTAAAAAACGGCGGCCCATATTACATTTTACTCAGCCTTGCTTGATGGCTGAATATAAGCCTGAGTGCCCCACAAAGGCACGGTGGAAAGGCTGTGTTTAAAACTGCCCGACGTTTCCTTTGTACTATACGATAGATACATCAAAGTCTGACTTTTTGGGTCATAGATTCGGCGCACTTTCATAGACTTTAAGAAGATACTTTTGGACTTTTTGAATACCACTTCACCCGACTTTGACTTGTCTATCTGTGCAATCATTTGCGCAGTTATCTCACCAGTTTGACGACACGAAATAGAGCTGTCGCTTGGATCAGATAAGCTTAGATCCGCCTCAACACTGGCAACATGACAAGTGACTCCCGTCACCACAGGATCTATCATTGAGTCTAATTTTATGTCTTTTAATGTAAATAAACCCAAAGAAACATCGCCGACTTCACTATCTGAGCAGCCAGCTAGCAGCAATAACGCTATTGCGCATAATGTTTGTTTTTTCATTTCAATCCCTCTTATAACATAACCGTTTAATCCTCATATTATTTAGATTAAAACATAAATTAGTGAACACTACTTTGCATTCTGGCATAAAGGAGAGAATAAAAGTGGCGTTTAGTCACTCAAGTTATTTGTTATTTAAGTATTTGACGGGCAGAATTAGGACAAGTTTTACAGTTAAGAATACGATCATGCTCCAGTTTTGTCCCTATGAATTAGTACCGGCCAGTTTCAATGCTTGGCGTCCAGTATACCTTGACGTCGCAAAGGCCGTGATTACACAACTGGCCGACCCTCGTTTTGAGTTTATCCATTTCGGCTCTTCTTCATTTAAAGTTGCTGGTAAAGGCATCATTGATATTTCTATTCTTTATCACACTGGGGCGCGTGAACAAGCGGTTGAGCATCTAGAGAGTTTTGGTTTTGTCGCACAACATAGCGACACTCCATTTCCTGACACGCGCCCGCGCAAAGACATTGGTGTGCTTTTTAAAGATGAAAAGTTTAATATTCACGCGCATGTCATTGAGCTCAATAGCGCAGAGCACCAAAAACAGCTCACCTACAAAACGCATATGCTGGCAAACCCACAAGACAGAGCAGCCTACGAAGCGCAAAAAAAAGCGGTACTAGCTGCTGGTAAGCATCACCAAGACGAGTATGGAAAAGCCAAATCTCCGTTTGTGAAAGACATACTGAGCCGAATATCACCGCAAACTTAAAGATGTTTTAGTGCGTCCGATGTCATTTAAACGCCACAACTAATGGCAGCCGAGCTCCTTATATCGAGCCCGATTTGGCTTTCTCAAACTGCAATTCACATAGTCTTTGATACAAGGGAGATTTTTCTAATAGCGACTCATGTGTCCCCGTGGCAACAATTTCTCCTTTATCCATCACCACAATCATATCTGCGTGCGTTACCGTAGCAAGACGGTGCGCAATGATCAGGGTCGTTCGGGTATGCATCAATTCATTCAAAGCGGCCTGAACGTGAAACTCGCTCTGTGCATCTAACGCGCTGGTTGCTTCATCTAACAGTAATACATCTGGGTCTTTCAATATTGCACGAGCAATGGCAATACGCTGTTTTTGGCCTCCTGATAGCCTTACACCTTGCTCCCCCAAAAAGCTCCCATACCCTTCGGGTAATTGCATTATAAAGTCATGAGCATGTGCTCTCTTAGCGGCTTCAATAACTTGTTCATCAGACGCATCCGGGTTACCGTAACGAATATTGTGCCAAACATCTGAACTAAACAGCACAGGTTGCTGTGGAACCATTCCCATGCTTTGTCGAAGATCGGTCAATGAGAGCGATTTAATGGCTTCTCCATTACGCTGGATTTCACCAACTTGCGGGTCATAAAACCGTTGCAACAGCTCAAACAACGTGGTTTTACCGGCACCTGATGGGCCAACCAGAGCGACAATTTTACCCTGTTCAATGTCCAAATTTACGGCTTTTAGCGCTGGTGAGTCCGGCCTTGAAGGGTAATTAAAACTCACATTGTTGAAAGCAATTGCGGTAGGTTCACCCTCTTTCATCTCGACGGGTATTGTCGCATCTTTGATTGCACTTTTTATTTGCAATATCTCTACAAGGCGGCTTGCCGCCCCTGCTGCACGCTGCAATTCACCGTAGACTTCAGCTATCGTTGCCACCGACATTGCCACCATGATGGCATAGAATACAAATGCCCCCAGTTCGCCGCCACTCATACGGCCTTCTAAGACATCCATACCACCAACCCATAACATGGCACTGATCGCGCTAAAGGTCAGAAGAATCACAGCTGCAATTAACAACGCTCGCTGTTTAATTCTTTGCTTGGCAACATCAAAGGCCTTTTCAACCTCACCACCAAACGCTCCTTTCTCCCTTTCTTCATGGGTGTAACTTTGCACAACTTTGATATGTTGAATCACCTCACCAGCATAAGTACTGATATCCGCAATGGCACTTTGGCTATTTTCAGCCAATTTACGCACCCGCCGACCAAATATCATGATGGGCACCAATATTACGGGCACACACGCAACGACTATCAACGTGAGTTTTAAATTAGTCACCATTAACATAACGAGGCCACCAATTAAAACTAACGAACTTCTGAGTGCCATGGAGAGGACGGATCCAACAATCGACTGCAATAGCGTCGTATCCGTGGTAAGACGAGACATGAGTTCACCGCTGCGGTTCTCTTCAAAATAACTGGGGTGTAAGTGAACAATTTGATTAAAAACCGCCTGCCGAATATCGGCACTGACACGCTCTCCTAACCAACTAATCAAATAGAATCGACTAAATGTACCAATCGCCACCAATGAAATCAGTATGATAAGACCACTTACGGCTTCGGTTAACTCTTCTTTTGAGCCTGCAATAAAGCCATTGTCGATAACAAACTTAACAGCTTGGCCAATGGATAAATTCAGACCGGCAGTGACAATTAAAGCTAATAGCGCCAATACACCAACCCACTTGTAGGGTTTAATAAATGACAAAATAGGTAGCAAGCTAGTATAAGCCCGCTTGGGCTGAGTTTGTTGTGCACACATTATATACCCCTTAACTTCAAAAACGTGCGGGCCGTCGTCAAGGAAATAATGGTATCGACAGCAGGATTACCCCCTAAGTTTGCCACAGCTCAGTCTGTAAAAAAACAACCATTCCAATTGGATCATCTGGAGAAAATACTGAAATAAAGCTTAAAATACACACAATTTGATTGTAGAATAAGTTATAACCAAAAAGAATATAAGCTAAATTAAACTACACTTAGTGCACAGGCCAACGCGAGTAGGAGTGAGACAAAATGAAAAACTGGGTAAAACAGAGCATCGCCAAAATAGAAGCGGATCAAAACCGTTCCGCTGATACACACCTATTTAAATTTCAAATTCCCCAGTTCAACGACATCTATTTGTACCTCAAAGACGAAAGCACTCACCCTACTGGCAGTTTAAAACACCGCCTGGCACGTTCGCTTTTTTTGTATGCCTTGTGCAATGGCAAAATAAAAGAAGGCACGCCTGTCATTGAGGCATCCTCTGGCAGTACTGCGGTATCGGAAGCGTATTTTGCACAAATGATAGGTGTGCCATTTGTCGCGGTAATGCCCGCCTCAACGGCGCAAAGCAAAATTGATCAAATTCAATTTTACGGCGGGCAGTGTCATTTTGTCGAATGCGCGACAGATATGCATGACGCAGCTGTCGAGTTGGCGGAAAAGCTCAATGGCTACTTTATGGACCAATTTATGTACGCTGAGCGAGCGACTGACTGGCGCGGTAATAACAATATTGCTGAAAGTATTTTTAATCAAATGAAGTATGAGCCTCACCCCGTGCCCGATCTCGTCGTGATGGGTGCTGGAACAGGGGGTACGTCAGCGACACTTGGCCGTTATATTTTATACAAGGGCTATGAGACAGAGCTGATGGTTGTTGACCCTGAATTTTCTGCATTTTACGAGGGCTATACACAAAAAAATGACGCTGTTTGTACCGGAAGATCGAGCCGCATCGAAGGTATTGGCCGTCCAAAAGTAGAGAAATCGTTTCAGCCTGATGTAATCGACCATATGATGCAAGTACCAGATGCAGCCAGTATTGCTGCGATGCTCTGGCTAGAAGAGTTTACCGGTCGAAAAGCCGGCCCTTCTACTGGAACAAACCTATGGGGCGCACTGTGTGCCGCTGAAAAAATGAAAAATGACAATCGAGGTGGGGCAATCGTGACGCTTATCTGCGACAGCGGTAATCGTTATCTGGATACTTATTACAATCCAGAGTGGGTTAAAGAGCAAATTGGGGATATTGCTCCCTACCAAGCCAAGTTAAATGAGTGGTTTAGCGCGTAACTCGTCACGAAAGTACTTCCAAGATTTCACACGCTTGTGTGATTTGCTTATCAGTATAGCGGCCAACATGATTGGCTGCTAAACACTCGATAAACTTCTTTTTGGTCAAGGTTCTAGCCTGCTCATCCCACAACTGAGATTGCGAGCCTGTCATCGTTTCAAGGTAGCTTTCCATAAGCACTTTCAATATCTTAACCTCTAAAAATGTCTGCTCAGAAGACTGCTTTTTCGAAAATTGACGTCCGTAGCTTTTCAGCATGAGGGGGATGATATGACGATATATAGGTTGATTTAAACTCGTTTGGCTATCTAGGCTTAAAAATGAAAGTACCTCACCTTGCTCTGCGTCTGTGTAAATAAGCGACCGAGTGTTTAGAATATCAATAAGGCAATCCTTTCCAAAGACAAGGGTATACACTCCTCTATGCCATTGATTTTCTGCGCGGATTTCCCAACGATTGGAAGTCAGTAGTTTGTCGATATCTACCAGTGCGACGCTTTCAAACACGGCGGTGAGCGGATCTGTGCGCCTTCTTCCTAAATGATAACGCACCGTAATAAACGGGTTGTCCAAAGAGTCTTTTAATACAGCCTGCAGCACCGCGACCTTACTCAGGCCCAACATGTTGGCTGAACAACAATGTACATCCAAAAGTTGTCCGTCAATCGTCCTCTGTGATTTAGAAAAGTAGCGCTTAAACCAATTTATCATTTAATTTTTCCACACATTGTCAGCAACCTGCCCTTGAATCTTGACTTCATTGCAACGGAATTCCATCGCTCCACCCGCACGCTTTTTCGCGGTATAATCACGCAGCAGATTCACTATCGTTGGTGTTAACTGCACAATGGCATAGATGTTGACTAAGGTCATCAGCCCCAGTGACATATCGGCTAAATTCCAAGCTTCTTTCAAACTGGCATTTGCTCCCCAAACGACCATGCATAAATATATCAGCGTATATCCACCCTTCCCCCATTTATTGTCTAAACGAAAAAAGTGCAAATTGCTCTCCGCATAAGCATAGTTGGCAACCACAGACGTAAATGCAAACAACGTAATAGCAGCTGCAATAAAGTCATCACCATACTCGCCAAAATGCTGAGACATCGCATATTGTGTTACGCCAATACCTGCAATTTCGCCTGTAGAACCGACTCCGGCAAGCAACACAACCAAAGCGGTGCAGCTGCACAGTACAATGGTATCTAAAAATACACCCAACATTTGAATGTAACCTTGTGCCACAGGGTGGTTCGGCTTTGGTGCAGCCCCAGCTGCGGCATGAGGCACACTCCCTGCTCCCGCCTCATTTGAGTACATGCCACGCTGAATGCCACTTTTTATCGCCGCGCCCAGTGCGCCTGCAGAGGCTTCGGTCAAGCCAAAAGCCGACATGACAATATCGAAAATCAGTGCGGGAATTTCCGTGATATGCATCGCAGCGATAATCACCGCCGTCGCAATAAATGCCAATCCCATCCAAGGGACCACCAACTCTGCAAATCTCGCGATACGTTTAAAGCCGCCAAGCACAATGACACCCGCAACAGCTGCTATGACCAGACCGCTGATATGGGTTGGTATTGAAAAGGTATTATTCAACGCTTCGGCAATAGTGTTTGCCTGCATCGCGCTAAAACTAGCGCCATAACCCAAAAATAAGCAAAGTGAAAACAACACAGCTAGCCATTTATTGTTGAGTCCAGAACGAATGTAATAGGCAGGCCCTCCTCGAAATTCCTGATGACTATCTCGCACCTTATATAGTTGGCCAAGGACACTCTCAGCAAATCCAGTTGCCATTCCAAGCAGTGCGATAACCCACATCCAAAATACCGCGCCGCTCCCACCCAACGAGATAGCCATCGCTACGCCCGCCAAATTACCGGTACCAACACGCGCACTTAACCCCGTACACAAAGCTTGAAACGAGCTAATCCCTTTAGGATCTGACTGGCCATCTTGCTTTAGTAATTTGAACATGTGCGTAAAGTCTCGCAACTGGATGAAGCGCAACTTCACGCTAAACCAAACGCCAGCAAACAATAAAACGTAAATAAGGAGCTGACCATTTCCCCACAAAAGATTGTTCATAGGCCCGACAATATACTCACTCATAATACCTACCTTGATCAGCGCATTGGTTGCTTAGATTTAATGCTTACCACAAGCACTTTGCATGCTTGACTTGAAGTAACTGATTGTTAACATACCAAACAGTGTAAACATTGTACAAATTAACCATTTAATCAATACAACCACACTCACTACACATTGTTGAGGTTTAATGGCACATCTAATCAACCGAGTCGATATTCCATGTTAAATCGTATTATTCAGCTCTTTCCGCTATGGGCTTTACTATTAAGCGCGATTGCATATACAGCGCCAGAGAGTTTCTCACAGTTTAAATCCGCAATTATTCCGTTGCTCAGCCTGATAATGTTAAGTATGGGCCTAACACTAACGCTGCGTGATTTCAGCCGTGTTGCCAAATCACTGAAAGCCGTCGCGCTTGGTGTGTCGCTGCAATATTTGATTATGCCGCTCGTTGCGATA
Source organism: Pseudoalteromonas luteoviolacea (assembly GCF_001696455.1). GTDB lineage: Bacteria > Pseudomonadota > Gammaproteobacteria > Enterobacterales > Alteromonadaceae > Pseudoalteromonas > Pseudoalteromonas luteoviolacea_C. The sequence continues at coordinate 210,338 of NZ_MAUJ01000004.1, read as the reverse complement.
GGGATTGTTTATGCTTTACAACTCGATACGACCCTCAGTATTGGCATGATCTTAGTGGGCTGTGTTGCAGGCGGCACAGCCAGCAACGTGATGTGCTTTTTAGCTAAAGGGGATGTCGCGCTCTCAATTTCTATGACCGCTGTCAGCACCTTATTAGGCGTGGTCTTAACTCCTTATTTAATTTCACTCTATGCCGGGCAACTCGTGGATATTCCTGTCATGGCGATGATGCTCAATCTGGTAAAAATTGTACTCGCACCAGTCATGCTAGGGCTCGCAATAAATATGCTTTTTGGAAAGGCAGTAAAAACGATTCAATCCGTATTACCGCTTATATCAATGCTTGCCATCATTTTTATCATTGCAGTCATTGTTGCATTAAATAAAGCCCAGATCAGTTCACTTGGCCCAGTTATTCTAATTGCAGTTATCCTACACAATAGTATTGGCCTCCTATCTGGTTATTGGGTCGCGCGTTGGTGTGGCTGCCCAGAGCGTATTTGTCGCACGATAGCTTTTGAAGTCGGACTGCAAAACTCAGGCCTCGCGGTCGCCCTTGCCATGAAGTTTTTTGCCCCAGGCGCAGCGTTAGCAGGCACTTTATTTTCAATTTGGCACAATATCAGTGGTTCTATTTTGGCAAGTTTTTGGTGCAGACGCCCAACACTTGATGAACCGCCACAAACGCAGGTGCAAAACAAACAGTTATCAAATTAACCAAAGTTGTCACTTGCGTGTTTCAAGTTTTAAGGACACATGAGTAGAGACTGCAAACCCCAGTGTGTTGCGGTCTTTTTTTTGTTCGCAGTAAATACGATATTGGCCATTTGCTTGAAAATTGAAAATCCCTTCTACACTGCCTGCAAATTTCGCATTGGCGCACTTAGCTTGAATTCGGTATACACCGGGCTGCATTTTCATGGTCGAAAATGTTGCACTGACATAGGGTAACCGCCCACTTAACTCTTCCCCCTGCTCATTCCAGATGTACTCTATTTCGGCTAGATAATCATTCGCATAGCGACGAGGTCCCTGCTCTAAAAGCACTTCAGCTAAACTGCTCTGGGCATGGTTTTCAGGGTTATACGTGAATGTAGTTGACTGACATCCACTCAGGAAGAATAGCGTCAAAATAACAGTAAGCACATACTTACGATACATGATAAATCCCTTCTAGTTAGTCAGTCGCTTTAAAAGTGGGCATGAAAGTTCAAAAGTCTTATTTTATAGCTCGCCGTAGCTTATCTTACGCTGCCATAAAATAAGGCTCTTGGCCTTGATGTTTCGCCTTTCTGCGAAAGCTGCCTTTGCCTTTTTTCGCTTTTTCTACCTTGCTCTTGAACAACGGGCTGGTCACCAATGCCTTAAGCGCATTGTCGTTTATCTCACCGCGCTGATGCGCATGGGGTGTTTTTTTACTCATCATGTTTCCATATTAAATTGATTTTTATGTGCAGCATTATTATTCATGCTCACTACTCACTGCGCAAGCACTATCATGTCGAAACCCATATACCAAGATAGAGGAACCCCAATTTATGAAAGAAATTATGTATATAGGCGTCATTTTTTCGAAGGTGCAGGCATTTTGTAACTTTTATGCCTAAAATGCTTTAAGTAAGTTGACTGACTTTAAGCGTAACTATGTCATCAGTCTCAATTCACAACGGTATTTCAATAAACTATCAAGATGAAGGTGACAAAAAGGCCCCTGCAATTATCTTGATTATGGGACTTGGTGCCCAAATGACCCTATGGCCCGACGAACTGTTTTACGGCTTAGCAGATGCTGGGTATAGAGTAATACGTTTCGACAATCGAGATGCCGGACTCTCCACGCAATTAGAGCACTATGGCAAACCCAGCTTGATAAAATCATGGCTCAGTACACGTTTACCTTTGCGTGCCAAAGCACCTTATACATTGGAGGAAATGGCAGAAGATACGCTCGCACTCATGAAAGCACTTAAAGTTAAGCGCGCGCATTTGGTTGGCGCATCAATGGGCGGCATGATTGCGCAACTTATTGCAGCTAAGCAGAAAAAAAAGGTGCTCAGTTTAACTTCTATTATGTCCACCTCTTCTGCATTAAAGCTCACTCACTCAAACTTAAAAGTATTTGTTCAGTTGGCAGGCATGAGGCCCAGCAAAACCAATCGCGACGCTGCCATCAACTACAATATTCGTCTTAATCAATTAATTGGCAGCCCCGGATACCCACAAGACGAACGCACACTTAAACGACAAGCAATAGAGACAGTTGATAGGGCATACAACCCGCACGGTTTTCAAAGACAGCTTGCCGCCATGGCTGCAAGTGGCAGTCGGCAAAATCTGATGGCAAAAGTTAAGGCACCAACGTTGGTGATCCACGGTGCGGCAGATCCCATCATTCCCAGTCAAGAAGGTGAAAAAACAGCTCAGCAGATCCGCAAGTCCAAACTCAAAATCGTACCGGGAATGGGCCATAACTTTCCACCCGAACTCACGCCTAAACTGATCAAATGGATCTCTAAACATGTACGAAAAAGTGAAGCAAAACGTGCCAAAAAATTAGCGCAAAAAGCACAAAAGCCAGATTGGGGGAAAGAACCATTGCAATAATATGTGCAGTGACTATTGATAGGCACCAATGACCACGTCAAAGCGAGAGAAAAAAGCCCACCTATCAACCGATGAGCTCCAGTGCTTGGGAGCTTAGACTTTAACGTAACCGACTGTACTGTAACTGAATAGAATAAATTAAATTGAAAAGTAAGCCCTAAAATAGACTGTTCAATTAACCACCATATTGCATCCCGCACTATTCTCAAATAGAGAATGAATATTATACTTATGATAGTGTATCATTCGAGTTGGTTTATTTTTATCGTACTCACCAGATATTAAAAGGTAGGAATTATCATGCTCAGAGTCACCTTAGAGCAATGGAGGATGTTTAAAGCGGTTGTTGACTTTGGGGGGTTCAATCAAGCTTCTCAGCAAATCCATAAAAGCCAGTCCAGTATTCATAATTCGGTTAATAAAATTGAAACCGCATTGGGCGTGAAACTGTTTCGCATCGAAGGGCGAAAAACAGTATTGACGGAAGCGGGTGAGATGATGCTGCGTAGAGTGGAGTACCTGCTGGACGAAGCGTCCAAAGTAGAAACCATTGGCACCAATCTGGCTGAAGGGGTAGAAACAAAGCTGCGCATTGCCATTGACGAGATATTTCCCTCACACATGCTGTATCAAGTACTTGATAAGGTGTCCAGTGAGTTTCCTTTTTTACGTATTGAATTAGTTGAATCCGTGCTAAACGGTGCAAATGAGCAACTTGAAAATGCGCTCGTAGACATCGCAGTTTCCGCTTTTACATTAGAAGGCCTATTCAGCGAAGAGTTATGCCAGATCGATTTTGTTGCCGTCGCCAGTCCTGAGCATCCACTGCATCAAGCCAAGCGACAACTTACCCTAGAAGATCTCAAGTCGCACCGACAAATTGTTGTACGAGACTCCGCCGTTGCCAAAAGCCATGATTCAGGGTGGTTGCAAGCATCCCAACGCTGGACAGTTAGCCATATGCGTACATCTATAGACATGATAAAAGAGGGTTTCGGCTTTGCTTGGCTACCTGTCCCACTGATAGAGCAAGCGCTAAAAAAAGGTGAACTTATTCCGTTAGATTTGCAATCTGGACGCACCCGTAAAGCTCAATTGCATCTTACCTTTGTTGATGGTGACAGCTTAGGCCCTGCGGCGCGGGCATTTCTAGGTGAGCTCAGGTACCAGAGTATGAAGATGCCGACATCAAACTTAGCATTGCCAGATAAAGGTTAAATACACATAAGGCTTTTACGTCTACACTAAACCACGGTGCGTAACACGTTAATCAAAGGAAGTAATGGCTCATGACAGAGAAAGCACTCGCAAAACGATTATATCAATCTCACCAATGGCGTATCCTCAACGAGCCTATTGCACAAAATACAGGCAAAGCACTTGCACTGGATGCTGATTTATTAAAACAAATCGCCAAAGGCGCATTACCTGCAACAATTCGCTTGTGGGAATGCCCGCAATCACTCATTGTAAGCCGCAAAGAAGCGAAGCTTCCTCATTTTGAACAAGCATGCCAAACATTGTCTCAGCTTGATTGGCCTGTTGCAGTGAGAGATAGCGGTGGCACTGCTGTCCCCCACGGCCCGGGGATTTTAAACTTCTCTTTGATATTTGCACAAACCAAAGCTCACACACTCGATGTGGATGAAATTTACATCGCATTATGTGAACCTATTCGCAGCGCACTAAATAGCTTAGGTATCCAGAGTGAATATGGTGAAACTCCCGGAGCTTATTGTGATGGACGTTTCAATTTAAATATTGAATCACTCAAGGTCACAGGGACTGCTCAACGCATTACGCTGTCGCCTTCAAATAGCCATGGGTTGCACAGAGGCGTTCTCGCACAAGCTATGATTATGGTGGAAGCCGATCCACAGCACACAACCGCCATTGTTAATCAGTTTTATAAGCTCTCAGGCGCTGATAATCTCTATGATCCCGCCGCGTCAACGAGCGTCGATAGACACCTATCTGGTTCTTACACAGCAGGAAGATTAACCGAAGTTTTACGGCGAGAGCTATTACTCAGTATTGAAGACTTCAAAAAGGCTTAGTTCAATACATAGTCAGAGAGCGCTGTACAAAAAGGCATTGAGAAACCACGAACAAACATGTTAATTTTTAACTTCACAGCAACAATGCTGATGTCTGATTGATAGTTGTACGGATATCAATGTGAATAACTCATTTTTGATAAAACAAGGAAAATATCATGAAGTTGAAATTAAAAGCGAAAGCACTAAAAACACTCAGCGCGGATCAAAAACGCCTCCCTAGCCAGTTAACGAAACACATTGCAGCAGGTAAATACCCTGTCACTATCTCAACCTGTGGCACGGATGCGTGCAAATGGTTAACCTGCTAGTCTCGGACCAAAGCAAATATCAAAAGCCTGTTTTGTGATTATAAATAGGCTTTTATCCACACCGCATTTCACGTCTATTTCACACCCTAGCTCCAATACTTAAATAAAAAGGAGCACTTGTGATGACTATAAAACACGCTTTATTTACCTGCCTACTTGTCACTTTCTCAACATGGGCTTTTGCCAATACACATCAACAATTTGTGGAAAAAGCAATTGTTAAATTTCAGGCCTCTGAACGCGGCAAGTGGGCTTTCACTTATCATCATAATGAAATAGAGGAAGGAGAAAAAACCGATATTTATGCGCAGTATTTTCCACAAAACCCACGTGGAGAGCGATGGCAGTTGCTTAAACTCAATGGGGCGAGCCCGACCCAAAAACAAGTGAAAGACTTTGCCTCCAAGCGCGAAAATGAAGGCTACAGTATCAAACTTACGGAGCTTATCAACCCACAGTCACTCTCTATAGAAAAAGAAACAGCCCAAACCATCACATTCTCTTACCCTGTCCAGCTTGCGGATCTGGGCAAAGATGCGATCGGAAAATTAATGGGAACGGTCAAAATCAATAAATCTTCTGCCAGTATTGAAGAAGTCAATATCATTAACACGGACGAGTTTAGTCCCGTAGCCCTAGCGGACATTAGTCATTTTAAATTAAACATGCAATTTCAGACAATTAACGACAGCGTTTTGCCTAAAAGCAGCTACATGGAAATGAGTGGGACTTTCTCTTTTTTTATTGATATTGAAGAAACCTCAAAGACGGTTTTTTCTGATTATCAGTTTTTGGGGGCTAAACAATTATAAAAATAGCGCGGGGCAATTTTATCAACACTTGCCCCATTTCTCACCTTTGACCTTCTTTCATACTGGTTTTGTCAATAAAAGTGTCATGCTGCAGTGCTAGCTTAATCACAGCTTGAATCATAAATAACTAACCCGTGTTGGACAGATTAATATAGTGTCGATTATGCAAAGCGTCATAGATATTCAATGGTGGCAATTGGCGGTTTTTAGCCTCACACTGCTCATTCCTTTTTATATTAACTTTCATTATCAATTAGGCTTTGCCAAAGATGCTTTGGTGGGTTTAGGGCGAATGACTTTACAGTTAATCATGATAGGGTTGTATTTAGAGTTTTTATTCCAATTAAACAACCTCTGGGTCAATCTAAGCTGGCTGGTCATCATGGTAGCGGTGGGCACTTCCGCGATTGTTAGTAAAACCAACCTTCCCCTTAAAACACTTTTTACGCCAGTTGCAATGAGCCTTGCCGCTGGGCTATTTCCACTGTTGGCGATACTCGCGACGGCAGTCATTAAGCCAGACCCATATTACCATGCGCAGTACGCTATCCCGCTAGCAGGTATGCTGCTTGGTAACAGTCTCACGAGTAACATTGTCTGTCTACAGAGCTTTTTTTCTTCCCTTAAGGAACGTTGGCCAGAATATCAAGCCGCCCTATCTTTAGGGGCCTCACCCATAGAAGCAACGCGCCCTTTCGTTCAAAACGCGCTACAGCATGCTTTAGCGCCCATGTTAGCAACTATGGCGACCACTGGCTTGGTCACAATTCCCGGTATGATGACAGGCCAGATATTAGGGGGAGCCTCCCCTATGGTTGCCATTAAATATCAATTGATGATCATGATTGCTATTTTTGTGATGATGAGTATTGCGACGACACTTTGCTTATATTTAGTGATTAGACGAACACTTAGCAGTGAAGGAAGGCCACAGGTTGCTGTGGCCTAAATAGACTCAGTGGAGCATGAAATGCCCTCACTAGCGTGATTTATTGCTGATTTTTATATTTTTCGAACCACGCAATAATATTACCAACCTTTTGAATAAGGTTACTTGGTTTTGCCGCAATACCGTGACCTGCTTTAGGAATGCGTACCATCGCGGTATCAATATTACGTAGCTGCAATGCTTGGTAGTACTGCTCTGTTTCACTCATCGGGGTTCGATAATCTAATTCACCCGTTAGCAGCATCGTCGGCGTTTTTACATTACCGACGAGAGAGAGCGGCGAGCGTTTCCATAAGTGCTCTGTTTTTTCCCAAGGCATACCTGGCATCCAGTATTTCGCATAATAATTATATGCATCTGCTGTCAGCACAAAACTGATCCAGTTAATCACGGGTTTTGCGACTACCGCAGCTTTAAACCTATCTGTATTACCGATAATCCAGGCGGTTAATACCCCGCCACCTGAACCACCAGTTACGAACAAATTGTGATTATCAATGAATTTTTTGGCCACCATACCATCAACAACGTCCATTAAATCATTGTAATCTTTCGAGGGATAATCATGATGAATTAAGTTGGCAAACTCCTCTCCATATGAGGTGCTTCCTCTGGGGTTAGACCACACAACCACATACCCTTTTGCAGCCATTAACTGTACTTCAGTGCTGAAATTAGGACCATATGCCGTGTGCGGGCCACCGTGGATTTCTAAGATCATAGGGTATTTTTTGCTGCTATCGAAATTGGGGGGCAATGCATACCAAGCCTCAATATCGCGTCCATCCACAGAAGATTTGACCGTCAACGCCTTCACCTCAGCACTCTGTTTATGGCCGAGAAAATCTTCGTTGAGTTCAGTTAACATAGATACGTTACGGCGTTTGTCTACCAAAGCCAAATCAGCCGGTCGTTGAGTATTCGCCGCTGTTACAACGAGGCGGCCATTACCTGCAACAGCAAAGTCTCCAGAGGTATATGGTCGACCTAAGGATTGTCCACCTAATGCGGCTATTTTTTCCGTAATTTTGCCTTTTAAAGTAACATGCCCGACGTACTGCTGGCCGTGGTCGTCGTAGCTAAAGTATAAACCTCGACCCTTTTTATCCCATTGGTGAGACTGGATAGGACGATCTAAAGCGCCAGTTAAGTTCACAACGTCTTCGCCATTTAGGCTCATCATATATATATCGACATTTTGACTTGAACGTTTTTTATCTTTAAACCCAAGGTAGGCAACCTTGTTTCTTTGGTAATTGATTTTAGGCCCGTACTCAGGTCCAACCTCATTGGTTATTTGTGTAATATTTTGAGTCGCCACATCTAGGCGGTAAATATCAGACTCTCTGGGTCTATCTTGCCAATCTTTGTGTCGATCAGCACTAAAGTAAATAGACTTGCTGTCTTCACTCCACGTTAACTGTGAGCGGTGATGAAAGTCACCCGTTGTTAACTGCCGTGGCGTGCCACCTTCTGATGGCACAATATAAATATGTTCATAGCCATGCTTAATGAAGCCGCCACCGTCTCTGCGATAAAGCTTGGTATCAATATAGGTCGCCTCACCCGCCCATGTTGCACCTTCTGGCTTCTTTGGCATTTCTGTAAAAATACCACTGTGCGCTTTGGGCTTAAACATAGTAAACACTATCCATTTACCATCCGGTGACCAGCTTAGGTTGTTCACACTGTGCGTAACATTCGTAATTCGAGCAGTATTACCACTCTCTAACCAACGAACATAAAGTTGATTGTCACCTTCAGCATTGGTCAAATAAGCCACACGCGTGCCATCTGGTGAATAACGCGCACTGCGATATTGCTTATTACCAGATAATAATGGGCTGTGTGTTTTATTCTTTAAATCTAGTTCCCACAAGTTAGCGCGAACACTGTCAGACATAATGTCCATTGCGCGACGCTCATATAGTACTTTATACCCGCTTGGGTGAACCTCTGGGGAAGCAGCATATTCGATGTTAAAAACATCTTCGTATTGCCAAATATCACTCGGTAAATTTGGACTACTGTTAGCCATAAATGACGTAGCTGCAAGTACATTTGCCACACAAACAGCTGCGTGTAAGTTTTTGTATTTTCTCATATCCATACTCGTGGGGATTGTAATAGTCAACGCAGTTAATGCCCTAAACGCGTCACCTTGAGTACACGACCGTGTACCACAATTTGCTCAATTGAGCATAACGATGCCTCAATACACCGTACAAATAAAAGCTTATTGCGACCAACTACCTGAAATATCGTAATTTATAATGTGTCAGCTCACTCTAGCCTCCCAAATATAGGGCGAGCTTTTGCGTTCATCCAAAGAATAAAAATTGCTTGTGAAATAATTTTTTAATAAAAAACAAATAGATATATCAATTTCGTGTATACACCTATGAATAAAATGCAATGCCAACTTGTATTATGGGTAATGTCTTACTTTGCAATTGACAGCGCTATCACATTCTGCAAACTTAAACGTGGGTAAAAAACGACCAAAAAGGAATTCAAAGTGAAATTAAAGTTAAATAAGAAAGACATTAAACAGCTTAGTAGTAAACAATTAAATCAAGAAGCTACAAACGAAATCGGAGGTGGAGCAATCGCTTCAAAAGACTACTGGTGTCAATCAGGGCAGATGCCTTGTTGGACAAATGGTCCTTGTATTACCACTCCGCATAGAGGGTGTAGACAATAGACTTATCATACTTCTCAATGCCGGTATCGGCGGTACGGCATTAATTTTCATACGCTTCTTAGTTGCCAATCATTAATAATGCGATGTGTTTGATCTACAGTGGTGTCAACGTCGTCTATGCCACACCCTTTAAGCAGAGATCACACTTAATCTGGATTAGAAGGCACAAAGTTAACGCATGTATTTTATCAACAAACAGGCAAAGCAACAGCGACGCTGCACTTTGCCATTCATTCGTGAAGAGCGCGATTAAACGGGTGACCGCACTCAGCCTGTCACTTTATCGAGCCCACAACAGCCCCCAACGGGTCCCGTTTGCCTGAGCTAGGTAACTGCATCGTGATGAGCCAAGTGAAGTGGGTCTATACACGCCGTGCGCCAGCCAACAAGAATGATTTCCGGCATGAATATCACGCTGCCAACCCACAACATTGGTGTTATTTCTATCAATGTTAATCAAACAATGTGTGAACGTCGTGCCAGTAGCTTGATAGGTTGCTCGGCAATCCGGCAACGGTGTATTTTTCTGCTTTTCTTGCTGATCTAAATAACCCCATGTGTAACGTACCATTTCTAGCTCAGCTTCGCTCATTGCTGTTTGGTATGCATTTCTGCAGCTCGCAAAGTCACATGCAACCTGCTCTTTTATATCTCTGAAAGACCCCATTGAGCCTTGATATAAACCTGTAGCAGGGTTTGTCGGCGTTGTATCTGGTTGAGGCGCATATTCACTGATGTATTGCTTTCCGCCGGGCTCTGACTTGCTGTAAGTCCCAATGAGCGTCCAGCCGCCCTCGTCTGTTTCCATATCGCAATAGGCTTCAAATTGTTCATGCGCACCAGCGCCATCTGGATCTATGGTATAAATACCCGACAATGCCTCAGGGTTTTCACTTAGGATTTGTGCACAGTTAATCGGCACTGATACATCTGCTGATTTAGTATCTAGCCTAAAATCACCTGCATCATTGTTTGGTCCATACCATGTACCTTGGTACCCCTGCTGCTCGCTTCCGTGACCGAGAAAATAAATGCGACTGCCTGCTTTAGCAATTGAAAATTGGATTCGTTGCACCACACCAGAGCCGAGCTCAAACGTGTTAGGGTGTTCAAGCTCACCCTGAATCACAGCCGTATCTGGAGACGCGCTGTCAACGGCGTTAAATTGATTGGCATGTCTTGTTATCGTCAGTTTCTGTACTTGCGCAGCACTCGGCTCAAGTACACCATTTAACTGAGTATCGGTATGTAATTCCCACTGAGTATTCGAGGCGAGCGTTGAAGTTGAAAGCGTGGCTAAAATTAGCGCGGTTAATTGGGTCATGATAGTCCTTTTTATCATTGTTAAATCACCACGATGATGGCATACACTGTCATGAATTCAATAATATAATATGCTTATAATTCTTTAATTTAGTGATAATTAAAACCAAATCACCAATCACATTGCTTTACTTTTTCAAACCAAGGCCGGTTGAATCGAACGGGTTTTGAGGTGGTCCTTTTAGGTAAAACAACATCCATTGCGCCAGCGAGATGCAGCCTCACTAATGCCCTAATCCTGTCGTCATCAAGTTGCTCAAATGCAGATAAAAGCGTGGTTTTTTCTTGTTCACTGAGCGGATCACCCTGCATATGTTTGAAACGTGTATTTAACCACATTAGGAGCGATTGCTTAGCCGTATTTGGAAAAGCTTGGGCCAGTGTTTCTGTCGGTTGGTATAATCTTTGAAAATTAATCCATTGCTGCTGGATCACAAACACAAACAATAAATTGACCCCAGCAGAGATTTGCCCCGAACGTTTGTCCACATTTTGATAACCCGCAAGTGCTGCCCTAAAGTGCTGCTCAGCCAATGTAATATTGCCTTCTTCTAGGGCTATCATACCTTGGTTATTTTCGATAATTGCGAGCAGGTTTTTTCTGTCTGCTAAGCGCGCCATCTTTTTTGCCTTCACATAGAGCGACTTCGCTTTTTCCAAGTCATTTAACTGCCTAGCCAGCAATGCGAGGCTATTGGTCAGAGTCAGTCGCTGTCTATCATTTATGGCGTACTTGTATGAACACTCAAAGCTTAGTTGCGCATCCTGTAGATAATCATGCTTACGTAGCCATATTCCAGTCCCACTCGTAATAGACACCAGTTTGTCGATAAAATAAGGGTGCTTTTGGTGGTGAAATACCACTTCTAAAGAATCTATAAGTAACTTCGAGTCACCGGTGGGGACTGCTGCACGCATTGCAGCAATATGCCATCGTACTTGTTGCGCGTTTGTCATAGCATGGATATGTGGAATGGCATTAAGAATCGTCAGTGAACGAGATGGATCTATACGCAGGTAATCTTCCGCTTCTTTAATTTTATCATCAATGGTGGCGGCAGTTGTACTGTTACAAATTAGCCCAAGCAACAAAACAAACCCAGCTAACCGCACACGACCTCTCCAACAAATGTTCTCTCCTACACTATAGATAGCAATTTCATATTATTCAAAACTCACTGATGGGTGCCTTTGCGTTTTTGTTCAACAACCTGAGCTTCCTTGTCAGCTTGATATAACCAAGCGATCAACACCAAAATGGGTAAGTTTTTAGTCACAGGCCCAAAGGGGTGAAGCCAAAAAGAGGCATCGATAAATGTCAACAATATGCTGTAGGTACAGATGGTTACAATTTGAACGAGACAGCAAAATCCAAGCGCATAACGCGTGATAAGCCATCCCCCTAGAACAATATCAAGTACCCCGCCCCCATACACTGCTATTTGGGCAAGCACACCGGTTATCTGCGCCCGTGCCAAAATCTCAAATCCAACTTCAGGGGCAAAAAATATCGAAGTTAACCCAGTAAAAATCCATACCAAAGCCAAAGAGTAACAGGCCATGTCAAAAATGGGTTTCATATTTATCCACATAAATTAAACGACCGAGAGCGGTTTAAAGACCATCAGCCAAAAGATGACTAATATCGCGACGAACGCGGGAATGCCTAGAAGAGTCCATATCCGCATCAAAGATTTAAACTCTTTCGAAACGTGATTTTTGTTTGCATCTAGCTGCGCTAAATCGCGCAAACGATACTGAATTTTTAGCACTGGTAACCAACACACTCCAATCAAGGTAAATAACCCTGCCACTGCATAAAACCAATCAGAATCAAACGAATAACCAAGTAAATGCATCAGGTACACACCACTAACCACTTGTGTGATTACAGCAGGGGTTGTGAACAGCCAGTCACCCAAAACAACCAGCTTTGTTGTAATATAGATTGCTTGCGGATTGTTCGAGCGGTTTGCCATAAACATAAAGAAGGCAATCCCTGCGCCTGTTCCTGTCACAACAACCGCAGCCAATATATGAATGAGTTTGGCAACAAAATAAGGTTCCATCACGGCCTTACCTCCGTTTGAGCATAAATGCCATACGCTGCAAAGTATGCGTCAAAATCAGCCAGCTCGAACAACCCAACGCATGGCATAGCGCCATGTTTCATGATATCGCCTGACAGTAGTTTTTTCGCAATGATAATGGCCGACAGGGTTGGAATGTAAGGCCCTTGACCGCCTGGTGCATATAATCGCCAAATTAATTCCTTATGCGCCCTTGCGGCTCCTGAAATACGCACCTCCATTGCGCCAATATCACTGCCAAAAGGCAACAATACATTGCTCATTGAGCTGATCAGTTTTGCATAAGGAGCCCAGTTTTTTACCCACCCACGCTTAGCCAACATCGCCATAAAAACCATACCCCAATGTAGTATCGGCAACTCTAACCCCGCCTGAAAGGAGACTCTCTCAGTGACCTTGTAGCGCTCAGGAAAAATCAACAGGTCCGGGACATCCACATTGGCTAGCCCTCGTTTTTTGGCTATGCCGCCAAAGTCATTTACTTTTGCGTCCATCCAACCGTACGCGGGTTGCCACCGGCCCTCATTAAACGCCTGAAAGGGGTGACCCGTATAAGACAAAATTGCGGCAATCGTCGCCAGACCTCGTTCCGCTTGGTTGCCCGGAGCGATGGCAATATCTATGCTATTGATGGTCTCGAACCCAGACAGGTAATGCTCGATAACGGCTGAAGAGAGCCCTGGTACAGAACTCGCACCGCTGACGACTAACACATTATGCGCTTTGGCTGCTGAGTTTAGTTGAGTGATGTCACAAACAAATTGCCTATCATCGGCAAGGTCAATGTAATGGGCATGGGCATCAATACAGGCTTGAGGAACGCCATGCCCCTGACCTTGAAAGGGTCCCCCGGTATGAATGACTAAAAATGGCGAACGCTGTTGCAGTTGATGTGCGAAGTCAACAGCGAAAATATCGATTTGCCACGCTTCAAGTGTGGCTTTTGCCATTGTGCTTAAGCTATCTACACATGCTTGCGCCTTGGACAAATTTCTTCCAGCGATGACAAGATGAACGGCCCCCTCTTCAGCAAGGGCCATCGCCACCCTTTTCCCGAAATTGCCATACCCTCCCAGTATTACCACCGTTTTCATCGCCTTTACTCCTTCATTGTTAAAAGGCTTTGTTTAGCGATAAATATCCTTCAAATACAAGGTGATTACCAGCATTTTTTCATGCTAGTAATCATTATTTATAAGTGACCAACTCGAAGTTAAATCACACATCAAAGGGAACCTCTCAGTGTGTTTAAGCGTTTCTGCCAGCCATCACCCCGCCATCGATATCCCAATTGGCCCCAGTCACCCATTGAGTACTGTCACTGAGTAAGTAAGCAATTGTTTGCGCAACTTCACGTGCCTCGCCAATACGGCCTATTGGGTGGAAATTATCAAATCCACTTAACGTTTCTTCGATATCTTGAGGTTCAATAAAAGCGCCATAAATTGGGGTTTTGACGACCGCAGGAGACACCGCGTTAACACGGATGTTATGCGCAGCTAATTCCATTGCGAGATGTTGAGTCAATGAATGTAAGCCTGCTTTTGCCATAGAATATGCTGAGGAAGGTGTGGCACCAATGGCTTGTTTTGCCCACATAGATCCAATATTTACGATACTGCCACCGCCATGGGCAATCATATTGTGCGCAACTGATTGGGTGATGAGAAACAAGGCTCGATTCAATTCATGGTAGCGATCAAAATCTGCGCTACTGTGATCTAAAAACGCCAATGGTGAAAAATACCCTGCGGCATTGACTAAATAACGGATTTCTTCACCCGATTGCGACAGCGATACAATGTAATCTTGCACGGCTTGGCGGTTGTATAGATCCAGTTGAACGCTTGTCACATCGCCCTGAGATTTGAGTGTCTGCTCTGCACTTTTTAATTTATCCGCATTATTTGCAACTATCGTCACGGGTACATTGTGGTTGAGTAAAATTTTTGCTGTTTCAAAGCCCATGCCACTTGAGCCACCCACTATCAAAGCGCGACCAGATTTTGTAAAGTTCATTTGTTCACCTACAGAGTTTGTTGATTCGTGATAATATTAGGCATAGGCGAACTTACTGAATAGTAAGTACAAATTGGTAAGCTAGGTACTTTTTGGTACATATTTATGAATACTAAAGCAAAAAAAATTTCACAGAAAATTGCCCCCAGCCAAAGTGCGCGTATGGTTGAAACAATTTACGGATGCAAATGGTCTCTTACGGTCTACCAACTGTTACAAGAAGGTATCAATCGACCGGGAGAAATGGTGCGGGCAGTCGATGGACTTAGCACAAAAGTGCTTAACCAGTGCCTCAAGCGCAACGTCGAGTTTGGTATTTTAAACAAAGTCAGTTTTAACGAGCTACCGCCCCGAGTTGAATATCAAGTTACCGAGCTTGGAGAGCAGTTTTTAGCCATATTGGCACAACTAGAGGCACTCCAAAAGCACATTGATACACGAGATTAAAGACGCTCGCTGATTGTCACAGTAGAATTATTAAACATTTTATAAATCAGAAAAAATCCTCCCAACTCATATTGCAATTGCTTAAATTGCAGCTAGACTTGCCTTGATTTTAATCAGGACAAGGAGTCATTTAATGACGCTTAAAACTACGGGAAAGGTTTTAGCTGTTCTTTCTCTCACTACTCTTACTGCGTGCATGAGCACCTCTTCAGGCCCTTACTTAAAAAGCTCAATCTCTGAAGGCGTTGGGCCATTAGAGGTCCGTGCACCTTATGCAAATTACGTCAATTACTATGGCTATGTCGATGCAAGTGTAAAACCTGAAGGCAAGTACAAAGGTAAAGATACCTACTACTTATACGCTTGGGTGCCCGCAGCTGTTGACGAAATTGGTATTTCCATGCAATCGCCGGTCGAATCTAAACCTACGGATAAAGACTTTGTGCACAACAACTTCGCGCCAGGTATGGAAAAAGACAAAGCCAAGTTTTTTGACACCTATATCGTATTTGATCGCATGAACATCATTGATAGCAGCAAAATTGCAAAAGGCGGCAAAGTACTGCAGCCATTGGGGTACAATGATGACACGCGTGAGTTACCAGCAAACCCAAGTGGTTCGTACTATAACTCATTGTTGAGACAAACAACCAACCTCAACAACCCAACTGAGTCGCTAGTCAGGGGCGTTTATCGTATTTCATTTACGTCTTTTCGTTCTCAGGTTGAAGGCTCATTCGAAGCAACGATTGGCACCAATATTCCGGGTGTAAAAATCGCCGCTTCATTAGAAGAGTTACACAACTTAGTGAACGCTGGAAACTTATAAAGCACGGCAGTGGCAATCGTTGATTGCCACTTTTCTCGGTTTGTTGTCTAAAACAACGCTTTAAGAATGTTACTGATTTTGGGCAGCCACATCATCATACCTGCTGCGATAACGCCAATGAAAGTGATGAGCGTGCCAAAACAAGCCAGCGCGGCAATGCCCCACTTGACGCTGTCTCTACGCTGCTTTTTACCCCATAAAATAACTTCATAGATTGCCATCGGCAGTAAGAAAGACGCAAAGGAAAGCGCAATATCAGCAGGCCCATCTAGCGTTAGCGTATTGCCGTTCATACCTTGATTGACTATGTACCAGCCCATCAGGTACAGACGGAAAGTCCACACCCCATTGACCAATAAAAAACTATGTACAGCAAAACGCTGGTGTTGCGCAAAACGCTTTTTCACAGCCGCTTGCCAAGCAAAATAAATCGCAACTGGGATCAAGATGCCATTTACTGTCACACCTATCGAGCCAATATCACTGAGTCTATGCCCTGTTATCCAAGTCAAATATAACCCTGTAAATGCCCCCATAAGCCCCAGTGTAAAAAACATCCGTCCATTGTAACGATGAAACTTAGGAAATCGCGTTCTCACATTTGGGATTAATTGCAATAAGCCACTCATGGCCATTAAAATTGCAGGTAGTACATGGGCAAAAAACATCGTCGAGTTTAAGTCAATATTACTATTCAACCCCTGCGAAGGAGACACCATTTGTGCCTTTTCAATCGCACCGAACATCAAAGGCAGTGCATACAAACTCAAAATATACATTGCAAAAAACCACTGCCCAGCCAAAGCCACGACGACCCAAGTTTTAATTGCGCCACTCAGGGTATTATCCGCGTTGAACGACAAGCTCCTAAGTTTATTTACAGTTAAAGAAATCATTCTAGCCCCTATGTAATTTATTGATTTAATTACTAAGGTGCCAATAAAAAATCTATTCGTCGCACCGAATTTGAAATTCGGCACACTCTTTTTAGTAAAGATTTCTTACAAAGCTAAATTGAGCAAGGGGTGGGTTTTCATTACCATAGTACAGGTCTAATTTATGCGGATTTTTTATGCAACCTGATCACGCTCATTACATACTGCTCGCAGTCAGCCTGACTTTATTGTTGGCGCAATTAACTGTCCGTGAAAAACACAGTGCACATATATTGTTTGCGATTTTTTGCGGTTCGGTCTCTATGGTGGCACTGAAACAGCTTTCGAGTGGCACACTCGGCCCTTACCAATACTTGATTGGTATGGCTACTTGCGCCACTTGCAATTGTATTTGGTTATTTTCGCGTGCCTTATTTAGAGAAAAGAACCCGTTCGGCTTGCGCCATATTGCGGTTGCCCTAACGATTGCAGCACTTGTTATGATCCAACAGGGTTATTTATTTGCAACGCACCACTGGACACTGAGTCCTTCTTGGCTTCCGGTATTTAGTCATTTGCTTCGAGAAGCAACGGTTTTGTTGTCTTCCTGTATTTTAGTTTTATCATTCTGGGAGTCTTTACGAGGCTTCCAACACGCTCAAACAACTGACCGACAGCAACGCATCTTATTTATGGTGGCCTTTGGATGTGCGGTATTGGCTAGCAAGAGTGCAAAAGGTATCTTTGCTTCACAACCAGAAGTTCTCGCCAGTATCATGTCAGGCATAACCTTATGTGTATTGGTCAGCCTTCAATTTCTTTTATATTGGCGTTCTAATACGGTCAGTGATACGCATAAAAGCGCAAAGGGTACACCACCATTTTCTCAACCAGAGTTAAGCGATTCATCACAAAACACATTCATTGACGGCGATATAAAACTTGCCAAACAAGTACAGGCTCTGCTCATAGAGCAGCGCTATTTCTTACAGCCGAACCTCAAAGTCGCGGATCTCGCGCGTGAGTTAGAAATACCGGAGTACAAAGTCAGCAAGGCATTGCGCACCCAATTGCAGGCAAAGAATTTTAATCAGTTCATCAATACACTGCGGGTTGAATACGCTAAAGGCATGTTAACAGACCCTGAAAAACAGCATTGGCCGGTGTTAGTTATCGGCCTTGAATGCGGGTTTGCTTCTGTTGGCCCTTTTACCCGCGCTTTTAAATTATACACGGGCAAAACACCAAACCAATATCGGCGCCTCACGCTTTCAAATCAGCGCTGTACATAAATCAATGCGTACTTTTGGTACTCGTCTACCGTCGAAATTGTCCAATGTAGCCGCGTACAAAGCTGTGTGGAAAATGCGCCATGGATATTTCGTCACATACTGGTTCATAGCCATAAGAGCGCACACTTTCTATTTCAGATTTGATAGCTGATTCTGTCACGAGCGGATAAATCGTATCTAAAATGCGGTTACCTGCCGCGCTATCCTGATTGCAGCCTGCATAAAATGCTTGGTAGAGCACGGCATAATGGTCTCCTTTTTCTGCTGCCGTATTTACAAGGCGTTCGCCTCGGTTCCCCTGCAACAAAACGCCTAAAATAAATTGAGCACGTCTATCTGCGCGCGCTTTCATCAGATATTCCAAAATCATTTGAGATTTGTGTATTGAGCGAGGAAACCCTCTAGTATAGCTACCTAATTCGTTAAACTTATAACCACTAAAGTAGGCGTGGGCATATAAAAGTGCTTGGCTCGTCGTTAATTGAGACAACACATCTTCTGTTACCTCTATCCCCTTCAGTGTAGGTCGTTGCTGCTGAGCTTGTTCGACAGAGGCGGCTTTCGCGCTTTGAAGTTGATGATTAAAAATGACATACATGAATGTGATGCCGTAGGTCACACCAAGTGCTAAAGTACTCGCAAAAATGACGGCTGCAAAGCCTTTAATGTTCGTGCCTTTTTTAGGGTAACGATCCTCATATATTAGATGTTTGAAAGCCTCACTTAACTCAAGAGGCATACTTAATTTAGCAAAGTAATTAGCTGCTACACATCCAGAAAAGAAGAGGCCAATCAATATGCTGACAGACATGCGCTCACTGACGACGATTTGCATATACCAAGCAACCCACGCTGTCACCGCATATACCATGCACGCTATCGTAGCAAACCAATCGTGATATCCTCGTCCAAAAAAACGTACAAATTGACCGATGATAGCACCGCTAACAGGGAACATCATGAAACTCAGTTTTGGGTTAAACAAATAAAGTTGAAACCAAATAGCGATAGAAATAGCCGCCCCTATAACACTCCCTAGGGCTGCCCCCATAAACTCTTGCTTATCCAGCCGTTCTTCTACTTGTCTCACTTCCTCTTCAAATGAAACCATAACTTGACCCACATCTACTGATTTACAACCCATAAAATGTACGCAAGTTTTAAACTAATGCAACGTTTTGCACGACTTAGTATCGAGCGGTAAAAAAAAGATAAATAAGTTCATATTACCACCCCCAGTTAAAATTAATAAATTCATATAAATTAATATATTAAAAATAAATGAGAGCCTTATTTATCACGCTTCCCAGCGCTTATAAGCACTTCAGAAAATGTCATATTTTTGGAACTAACTTGCCATTTTTTCTTAGCTTAATTGTCTTTTTTCCCTTCTATAGTAGCCGCTCAAAAATCAAAAAAGAGAAGGGATTATGAAAACTAAGTTACTGCCGCTGGCCGTTTTATGTGGCACCTCAGTGCTACTTTCCGGGTGCTTTAATTCAGATGACAATAAAGTAGAAGTTAAACCACCAGCGCCGACGCAAGGAACTGATAAGCCAGATCCAGTGCCAACACCGCCACCTGAGCCAGAGCCAGAGCCGGATCCTGAGCCCGGCCCGCAGGTCGGCACAAAATTACAGTTACGTTTACTTGAAACCACCGATCTTCACGCCAATGTACTTAACTTTAACTACTTTTCAGACAAGCAAGACGATAAGGTAGGTTTGGTCAAAACGGCGGCTTTGATCCACCAAGCGCGTGAAGAGGCAACAAACTCAGTCTTAGTTGATAACGGAGATCTAATACAGGGTAGTCCACTTGGAGATTACATTGCCAAAATCAAAAACCTAGCTGAAGGTGAAGTGCACCCAATTTATAAAGCAATGAATACGCTGGACTATGATGTTGCAAATATTGGCAACCACGAGTTTAACTTTGGCCTAGAGTTTTTACACGAAGCCATTGATGATGCCAACTTCCCTTATATTTCTGCCAATGTATTTAAATATGATGGTGATGATGACGAAACCAATGACGTGCCGCTCTTCGCTCCCTATTTAATTCAAGAAAAAATATTCAAAGACATTGATGGTGAAGAGCAAACAATTAAAGTGGGTTATATTGGCTTTGTGCCGCCGCAAATCATGCAGTGGGACAAAGCTAACCTAGAAAATAAAGTCATCGCCAAAGACATCATCGCCATGGCCAATAAATATGTCCCTAAAATGAAAGAAGAAGGCGCTGATATCGTTGTCGCGATTCCGCATTCGGGCTTAGATACCTCTGATCATACTGAGAAAAAAGAAAATGCCAGTTATCACCTTTCAAAAGTTGAGGGCATTGACGCCATTATGTTTGGCCACGCACATGCGAACTTCCCAAGCGCTCGCTATGCGGGTATGGAAGACAAAGGCATTGACCTAGAAAAAGGCACCATTAACGGCGTGGCTGCGGTTATGCCAGGGTTCTGGGGGAATCATTTAGGGGTCATTGATTTAACGCTCACATATCAAGAGAGTGGCTGGCAAGTCACTGACTCTCAATCAACATTGAAGCCCATTTTTGAGCAAGATGCTGATAGAAATGTCATTTCTTTGGTGACTAACGACGCAACAATCGAAGCGGCGACCCATGATGATCATGAAGAAACTCGTACTTGGGTTAATAAACCTTTCGCAAAAGTCACGAGTCAGGTAAATAGCTTCTTTGCACTCGTCAACGACGACCCGTCGATTCAAATTGTTACCGATGCACAGACTTGGTATACCCAAAAAATCGTGCAAGGGACTGAACTTTCTGAGTTACCGATCTTATCTGCTGGCGCACCATTTAGAGCGGGTCGCGGTGGCGCTGACGATTATACTTATATTGCTCAGGGCGACATCGCATACCGCAATGTTGCTGATTTATACATATATCCTAACGTACTAAAAGTTCTAAAACTCAACGGCGCACAAGTCAAAGAATGGTTAGAAATGTCCGCTGGGCAGTTTAATCAAATCGACCCTCAAAGCGAAGAAATGCAGTCTCTAATCAACCCTGACTTTCCTTCTTATAACTTTGATGTCATCGATGGTGTCACCTATCATATCGATATTACCCAACCAGCTCGCTACACGAGTAAAGGTGAAAAAGCGTCTGACGGTCAACGTATCGTCGCTTTGCAATATCAAGGCAAGCCTGTTGCGGATGACCAGTTATTCTTGGTCGTGACAAATAATTACAGAGCTTCAGGCGGCGGTAGCTTCCCGAATATCGGCGCGGATAAAATCGTGGTCGACTCCCCGGATGAGAATCGCCAAGTTGTTGCTAACTACATCACATACCAAAGTGAGCAAAATGACGGTAAAGGACTGGATCCGTCTGCAGACATGAACTGGTCATTTGCCCACATTGATAATGCGCAGATCCAATTCACAAGCTCCAACAGTGATGAAGCCAAAGCATACAGTGAACAATTTGAGCATATCGAGCCACTGAATGAAACCAACGAAGCTGGATTCGCGCTCTATAAGCTAAAACTGACTCAACCACAAAACTAATAACACAAGACTCTACCTATTTTGGTGTGCAATTCATTTATTGCACACCATTGCCACCCATTGGCAGCTATTTAGGAAGTTGGCTGCCAAAAATAAACCATTACAACGGGAATTGAAAAAATGACAGTGAACAAACTGACCTTATCAGTATTGCTCGGTGCAGGCTTGCTTGCTCAAAGTAGCTTTGCACTTGCCGCAGCATATGATTGGAATAACACAGCACCAGTAAAGGTGCCATCTGCTGCCAATAATAATGGTAAGACCGTTTACTTTGACGTCTCACACGGCGGCGTAGAAGGTAACGCTGACTGGGTAATCGACGGCGCATTCTCCGATTTTGCCGATGCGCTAGTTCAAGAGGGCTATACCGTTAAGGAATACCGCGGTGTAGATTTGAATAATGATGGCCGTATTCGTTTCTACGACGATCGCACCAATGGTAGCAATACCAACGAAGCGATTATTACCTATGACGCGATTAAAAACTCGGATGTATTTGTACTGGCCGAAACCAACCGTCCTTTTACACTCGCAGAGCAAGCTGCCCTAGAACAATATATTGCAAGTGGTAAAGGCATCTTCTTCATTGCCGATCACTACGATGCAGACCGTAACCTGAACACATGGGATGCCACGGAAGTTTTCAATGGCTACAACCGCTCGGACCTCAGCAAATACAACATGGGCGGCGCCTATGGTGATTGGCGTAACCCAAAAGCTGCGAATGCAGGTTGGTTAGTTGAAAACTTCGGGATTCGTTTTCGCTTCAACGGTGTTGATTACAAACAGGGTGTGAGCGGTGTTGAACCTAGCTCGCAAACTGAAGGGATCACCCAAGGGGTAGATCCTATTTTGATGGCAGCAGGCGCAACATTGGCCATCGTAGACCCGCAAAAAGCGAAGGGCCTAGTCTATTTTTCTGAGACCGACACACCAGTAAAGTGGCGTCATGCCAAAGACCAAGGTTTGTATTTTGGTGGTAAAGCAGAAGGCCCTTATGCCGCGATTGCCAAGTCGGGCGCAGGAAAAGCTGCATTCATCGGTGATTCTTCACCAATTGAAGATGCAACACCAAAATATCGCCGTCAAGACAACGGCAACACCAAAAGAACATACCCCGGATGGACAGATCCAGGCCATGCTTCTGTGCTTGCCGTAAATATTATTAACTGGTTAGCGACACCTGAAAGCTATCAGTATTTCGACGGTCAGAATGGTCACTACAGCGGTTTTTTCACCCCTACACCTATGGCATCTCAGGAGATGTCTGATCCAAACAATGGTCAACCTTGGGGCACTCCTGCATCAGGTTTTAACCCTTGGGACACAGACACTTATAAAAACAACTCTTTCAATGCACCCTATGGCGATGGTCAAACTAACCCAGACCCGGATCCAGATCCGACCCCAACTCCGGGCAATGCAATCTCAGTAACGGATGCATTAGCAGCTGCACAAAATACCCCTGTTGTTGTCGTGGGTAAAGTAACTGCCGCTATCAATGGGATCTATGGATTGGAGTTAAGCGACCTTAACAACCCTACAACCCATATTTATGTGAAGCTTGAGAGCAACCAAAGAGCGGACTTCAACCCACAGTTGAACCCTGCGATCCTTAATAAAAACATCATTGTCACGGGTAAACGCAATAGCTATATGGGTGAGCCAGGGATCCGTTATGTGACAGATCTACAGATTGCACCTGCGTACATGTCTGTTGAGCAGGCGCTTGCAACAGCACAAGGTGAAGCAATTGAGCTTACTGGGCGTGTTAAATCTGGCCTAAACAGTATTTATGCGCTCATTCTTGAAGACTTGAACGACCCGAGTTTCACCATCAATATCAAGCTTGAAAGTAGCCAACGTGCGCAGTTCAGCCCACAACTGAACCCAGACATTTTAAATGCCACATTAGTTATCAAAGGTGTAAGAGATAGCTACATGAGTCAACCGGGCGTTCGCCAAGTATCTAGCATTACCCTTTCATCGGGCAATGGCAATGGCAACCCTGATCAAGGCAGTGATCTGTCGGTGTCTGATGTATTGGCATTGAATAACGGCCAACCAGTTGTTGTAAGCGGTACTATCACCGCAGCAATCAATAACAAGTACGCACTGGAGCTAACGGATCCCAACAATGCAGGCAACAAACTTTATATTAAGCTTGAGTCATCTCAGCGAGATACATTTAGTCCCTTACTTAACCCTGAACTGATTGGTAAACGCCTTCGTGTTGAGGGAATTAAAAACGACTATATGAGTCATCCAGGTGTGCGCAGTGTAAGCAATTTAACCCTGTTAAATTAATCTGCGATATTTTCTAAAGCCAAAAGGAACCACGTTCCTTTTGGCTTTCTATTGTTACCGACTCTTTATCGCTTGAAATGGTGTTTCAGAGAAGTTCACATACAAATTCATCACTGTATCCCCTTGATCATTAGTCACAAACTTCATATATGCTGTGCTTTGATCAAAAAACAGCGTCTCTGAGGAAGCTGGCGTGAGTGCTGCAATATAACCATCTCCTTCTTGCGTATATAACTTGCCATCGTGGTACTCAACTCGACGCACAGCGCCACTTTCAAACTGATATGCACCTTCAAACGCTTTCAATTGCGATGATGTTAAATGGGCTTCCTTATAGCTTGGGCTAGGTATATCAAGCGCTTTTGCAACCAGACGTTGCGTCAATGCCTGTGGGTTTCGATTTGTGGAATTAGCAAGCACAGCAACATAAAGCTCTTTCTCAGGGATGTACACTGCATCAGACACAAAACCGTGAATACCACCAGCATGACCAATGGCCTGATACTCTCCGATAGTGGTGGTAACCAAACCATAGCCGTAACTTGATTTGCTACCGTCATTCAAAGTCACTGGCGCTATCATCTGTTGATAGCTTTGTTCACTGATCAATGAACCGTTCGCAAGCGCCGTATACCAGATATTTAAATCGAATACATTAGATGACAACGCGCCTGCAGCATGGGGCCAAACCATATCGATATACCCTGCATTCACATACCCTTCGGCGCTTAGCTCATACCCAGATACATGGTGCTTGATAATTTGGCGACCTGCATAGTGACTATTATTCATACCTAATTTGTCAAAGATATGTTCGTCGATAAAGTCCGCGTAAGATTGGCCACTGGTGACTTCGATGATTTTACCTAGCAGCACATAGCCGGTATTTGAATAAGCCATCGCATCACCGGGTTGGAACTTCATTGGGTGGACGGCAAACCTTGCTAAAATTTCGTCAAGTGTTGCAGGTGCCTGAATTTCTTTTAGCATCAACTCCCTGTCTTCGGTGTAATTGGCAAGACCCGAAGTATGGGTTAGCAACTGCTCGATGGTAATAACGTGCCCTTCGGTTGGAAAATCCGGCACATACTTATGGATATCATCATGTACTGAAAGCTTGCCTCGCTCCTGCAAGATCATGATTGCGGCGGCGGTAAATTGCTTAGAGATAGACCCTATTTTAAACACATTTTTGGCTTTAAGTGGCACGTTCAATTCAAGATTTGCACTGCCAATGGCCTTTTTAAAAATAACCTCACCTTCTTGACTGATAAGTGCAACCGCACCGGGCTGCTTCTTGGAAAGTTCATTTTTAAGGACCGCACGATACTGCGCTTTATGTGCCTTTGAATCACTGGCAAATACGCTAGTAGCACCAAACAACATGGTCGTAGACACCACAGCAGCAATTATAGACATTTTCATTTTCTTTCCTTGTTTTGATTGGGATTACAATTATTCCATCACGCGCCTCCTCTATTGCCTAGTCAAAAAGTGTACAACACTGTTACAAATCCTTTCTATCTGTGTGCTTGTGTAACAAGCTCAAACACTTGTATGAAATACGTTTAGTTTTGAATGTTAATACTAAAATTGACACACAAGAATGAGGGTAATCTCAATTAAATTGAATTTTTTCACCCCTTTTTTGTTGGCGCTGCGTTATACCCATACTAGAACTAAAAAAATCTGCGCAGCTATCCATAAGGAGTGCCCATAATGAGTAAAAAACGTCAACTTGCGATGCAACCTAGTGCCAATGTGGATATGAACCCGATGCTTGATATCGTCTTTATTCTGCTTATCTTTTTTATCGTTACAGCGAGTTTTTCTAAAGAACCTGTACTGGATATCAGTAAGCAAGACAAAGCCGCTCGCTCGCTCACGCCGACACTGACACCACAAATCAATATTGATGACAAAAATCAAATTTTTCTAAACGGAAGGCAAATCGATGTGGATGCCATCGCCATTAACATCGCCAGAGTGGCAGCCAAAGGCGAGATCACTTCGATCGGATTGAAGGCCCATGCACAAAGTGAGCACAACACCTTAGTTCAGGTGCTGGATGCGGTAAAATCTCAAACCAGTGCGCCGGTTTCCTTGGCAAGCATTTAAGCAATTAAACGGCCACGGTTTAGTATGCGCTAAACCGTGGCGTGCAAATTAAGGCTGAATATGCACTAGGTTTTCGTTTTCAATTTCGCCACGTAAATTAACATACACATCTAGGCGTGCGAAAAATGCCTGAGCGTTTGGTGTAATAGGCTCAACCACAGTGTAAAACGCAAAATTTAAACCCGCTACAACTTGTTGCTGAGCTGCCAAAATGTCGTATTTAACCCCGATCATAGACTCAATTTTCTCTGCGGTTTGGCGCTCGGCATCACTAAAATCATGACGAAGCGCAACAGAATCAAATGAGCCAATAGGTGGCACTAATACTGGCTCACTGAAGACCCGATCTTTAAGCTCAGTGTATTGATCTCCTTGCTGATTTATCACAATCAGTTCTAAGCGATTAACCTGTGGAATGCCCGGTGCAACCACAGGTGAAACAAAGCAGTAAAACGCATAGTTTGTGCCATTGACGACTTGTGATTGACCAGCTAATGGCTTGATATCAACGCCTACACGTTGATTAATATGCTCAAATGCGCTGATATATTCCTTATCAAAATCCTGTGCTAAAACGACTGGACCATACCCACCTAACATGCGATTTGCTTGAGACATAACGTTTTCCTTTTATCTCTTTAAGTGAACAGCACACTGGAAATCAGTGTGCCTTGAATTTGGTTCCAAGTGTAGACACCGTTTCAGCACTTATCGGTATCAGGTTAGTATCAGTTTGGCATCAACCAAGATGAGAATAAACACGGTGCTGTGCAACATCTCTGACAGTACCGTACACTTTCAAAAACACCCCTTTATTTTGCGTGATTGGCGAAGTGATTAAGTCATTGCTAGTCTTACTTACCTCTTGTAAGGAGACCTAACAATGGATGGCCGAGTACAGTTAAACAGTCAAAGATTGAAACAATTACGCCGGGATTTGGGGTTAAGCCAAGAAAAGCTCGCATGTGCATGCCAAGAGCGCGCCTTATGTGTTTCAATTGCCACTTTAAAGCGTGCAGAATGCGGGTATCGTGTTTACCATCGCACAGCCAGACAGCTTGCTTTATTCTATCAAATTCCAATAAAAGAATTGCTTAGCGACGCGCCAATTTGAGTTAAATGCTGTAGAAGCAAATTGAGTTTTAGTGTGATAAGTACAATGTGATTTCGCACCAACGCGCCCCAAGACTCCTCTCTCAGCCTCTAAACTTAGCTGCAAAACCACTCAGTGGTTGAATCGATTTGTAACAAAATGGTGGTTTTCAAAGCGCCTCATTTCCCCTACTCTGAGTAAAACCAAAAACAAGGAGACAGCGATGAAAGAATTACAAAAACTCGTAGGAAGCCTCAATAAATCTGGCGCATTAAATGGATTTTTAGGTGGGGTTGCTGGCGGTGGATTGACCTCGTTGCTGGGCAGTAAAAAGGGAAAAAAAACCGGTAAAAAAGCCGTAAAATATGGCACATTGGCAGCCGTTGGGGGGCTGGCGTGGAAAGCATACAAACAGTATTCAGAGCAAAGTCAGGCATCCAATCAGCAAAGAGACAGCGCAGCCTATGACCAAGCCATGACTGGGCGCAGTAGACCTAATCGCACATTCGACTTTACACCCGCCAAAATGCCCGAGCAAAGCTTTGAGGAAGTTGCTGAAAATGAAGAGGGTTCTGGCCAGTTAATTATAATGCGTGCCATGATTGCAGCAGCCTATGCCGATGGCCACATCGATGAAATTGAACGACAAAAAATATTTGCCCAGGTCGAGACTATGGCGTTAAGCGTTACTGAAAAAGCAATGCTGTTTGACGAGCTAAGAAAACCAATGAGTTTAACCGAACTAGTCCAAGCGGTGCCCAATGCACAGACTGGCATAGAGGTATATGCCGCCAGTGCCAGTGCCATTGACTTACATCAGAGCGTATCACAGCAATATTTGCAGGCACTTGCTCAACAACTTTGCTTACCCAGAGAGCTGGTACAGTCCATTCATCAAGAGCTTGCAGCTGTGCAGTAATCTATTTAGCAATGGCCCAAACAGATAGACCGACACCACATAAAAAAGGCGTGCTCTCTATTACTCATATTTGCTTAACCGAGTGCTGAGAGAAACACGCCTTGGTGTGGTTGGCTCACACGCTTAATATAGTGCGAGGTGTTTTTTCTTACTCGGGTAAAAAGCGCAAATATCGCGTTAAAGCGCGGGTTCGAGCCAGTCAATTTATCTTCAAACCCATTTTCAAAAAGGTGCAGTGGTTCAACTTGTAATACCTTGCATCTCATTTGGCATATTTGTTTAGACCCTATGCCTAAACAGATCTTGAGCAAACAACTATGGCTTTTTAACCAACTTTGGTTTTTTACGATTTGGATAACAAGTGGTACAAATTGGACATACCGTGCCGTCGCAGCCTCTTGCAGTACAAAAGTCACGACCGTAATAAATAATCTGCAAGTGTAAGTCATTCCAACACGCTTCAGGGAACAGGCGTTTCAAGTCTTTCTCTGTTTGAGTCACATTTTTACCATTGGTTAATCCCCAACGTTGAGCTAACCGGTGAATATGGGTATCGACAGGAAACGAGGGCACACCAAAAGCCTGCGCCATGACAACCCCCGCGGTCTTATGGCCAACACCGGGTAAAGTCTCGAGTGCATCCATATCTGTGGGTACAATACCGTCGTAGTCAGCAACCAATATTTCCGAAAGCTTTTTAATCGCCTTTGATTTTTGAGGCGATAAGCCGCAAGGACGAATAATTTCTTGAATAGCTTCAACAGGCTGCTGCGCCATATCAAACGGGTTATCGGCTAACTGCCACAGGGAAGGTGTCACCTTATTCACGCGCTCATCAGTACATTGCGCTGACAATAAAACAGCCACCAGTAAGGTATAGGGATCTTTGTGATCAAGTGGAATGGGCGGGTTTGGATAACGCGTTTGCAATTCATCAAGAATATATGCGACACGCTCCGCTTTGAGTAAGTTTTTTGCAGGCACGAAATTCTACCTTTAATCGATGTCTTTAAGCAATGCGCACTAATGTACACTGACGTTCAGAGAACGTCAGCATATTAATTGCAGTATCGACTGTATTTACACGCCTAAGAATTGCCCGAGCGCAATAAAGAATGGGACATTAATTAAAACATTAAATGGGAATGTGATCCCGAGTGATGCGGTGATAGACATACCCGCATTTGCTTCTGGCAAGCTTTCTTTCATTGCCGCAGGTACTGCAATATAAGAAGCGCTTGCGCCAAGCACGGCCATCAGCGCAATTCCACCGGCACTTAAGCCTAGTAGTAACGCCAAACCTGTACCAGCCAACCCTCCAAGCATGGGCATTAAGATTGCAAAACTAATCAAAAACACGCTGTTCTTCTTTAAGCTGCCTAACTGCTCTCCTGCTACCAAACCCATTTTGAGTAAAAACAAGGCGAGAATGCCAGGGAACAATACCACAAAAAATGGGGTTAACTTTTGCACACTTTCACCACCGGCAAAACCAATGATTAAACTGCCAACCATCAACAAAATACTTTGATTTGCAACTAACTCTTTTTTAATAAAGGCGCGATTGATAATTTTGAAATTGCCTTTAGCCAATACCAACCCAACTACAATGGCCGGCATTTCAAGCAATACAACAAATAGCGGGAAATACGCTTCATAATTAATTTTATTGGCCTCAAGCAGTGCCACTGCGACCGCATAAGTTGCGACACTCACAGAACCGTAATGTGCAGCAATTGCACCTGCATTAGTCTTGTCCAACTGACCAAAATATCTCAGTAACGGATACGCCAAAAGTGGTAATAACAAACCAAAACCAACCACAGCAACTGACATCAGCAACAAAGAAGCATCAACATGCTGCTGCAATGCGATGCCACCTTTTAGGCCGATGGCTATCATCAAAAACATACTTAAGGATTTGTATAGGCCATCTGAAAATGGAATTTTAGCGCCCAGTAATTGCGCAACAATACCGAGCACAAAAAATGCAACTACCGCGTCTATCATTTACGACTTTACCTCTGTTGAATAAGGTGTCGCCTCCTTAGCGGTTGAGACATTGAAGTTATGTATACCCGCAGCAACTAACAAAGAAAGCGCAAGAATAATAAACCCTAGGGCACTTGAACCAATCTGCACACTGAAATAAGAAAAGGCCAAAAGACAAAAACTCGTTATAAACGGCAACGCCAGATTTTTAAATGTCATACACTTCTCCTCGCTATTTTTGAGGATTTTACAAAAATACAAATATAGATAAAAATAGATAGTAACTATGCAATGCATAGGTAAAAATCTAACAAACCCACCTGTGAGGAATTATGGCATCCAGATTACATGCGCATATCGGCACATTTAGGCAGCTAGAGATCCTGTTGGCATTGTACGAAGGTGGCAGTGTAAAGGCCGCTGCTGAAAAGCTTTTCTTAACGCAACCCACGGTATCAATGCAGTTGAAAAAGCTGGCTGAAGCCATCGACTTTCCACTCTATCAACAAGTTGGCAAACAATTGAAGTTTACCGATGCAGGGCTCGCAACAGTTGAAACAGCCAAACAAATCTTGCAACGCTGCGAAGAGTTAGACATGCACCTGTCAAACTTACGAGGACTTAAATCAGGCACTTTGAGGCTCTCTAGTGTCACCACGGCAAAATACTTTATTCCCCATTTGTTAGGGCCTTTTTGCGAGCGCTATCCAGGTATTGATATTCAATTTACCGTTGCAAATAGACAACAAGTTATTGAACGATTAGAACAAGGCTTAGATGATTTTTATGTTTTCAGTCACTTACCTGAAGGTCTTGATCTCGAGGTGATTGAATTTATGTCTAATGATTTAGTGGCCATTGCACCTGCGTCTCACCCATTTAGTAATCAGCAATGCGTCACACTCACAGAGTTCTGCCAAGAAGATTTCTTAATCCGTGAATCAGGCTCAGGTACGCGCTATGCAACAGAAGCTTTTTTCCACAATAAGGACGTAAAACCAAATATAAAAATGACGATCGCCAGTAACGAAGCCATCATTCACTCAGTATTATCAAAACTGGGCGTGTCCATTCTTTCTTCACACACACTCGCTTTTGGTGAAATACACGATGTAAAAGTCATCAATGTTGAATCTCTGCCTATTCGCTCAAAATGGTCGTTTTCATGGACTAAACGTAAAGTGCAATCACCCATTGCAAACGTCTTTCTCAACTATGTTGAAACAGAGGGCAGAGACATCATGCAAAAAGCGATTAAACTTTAACTCACCCAATAGAACATTATTTATTCAAATTTTGAAAGATAGTTGTGCAATGCTAGGTCTGTGTTTCACAGGCCCCCTTTCCTTTAGAGGTTAGATATGAATGATGTATTCAAATTAGTAACTCTCAGCGCTGTACTCTCCTTAACTGGCTGTGGAGGTAGCAGCAGTAGTGACACGAACACACCAGCGGCTTCTGAAAATGCGACCACGCCAACAACGCCCACAACGCCACCAGCGGCATCAAGCAGTGCAACATATGAACTGACATTCACCCGTACTTGGGACGCGCAATCTTTTCCAACCAATTATCCTAGTGGTACCCACTTTTCTCCGGTCGTCGGACTTACACATAACGCCGAGGGGCGTATATTTCAGCGCGGAGAGTCAGCATCAGCGGGTATAGTGAGTATGGCTGAGACAGGGTCAAAAACCGCACTGAAAGAAGAAATCAGCAATATTCAAAATCAAGGCTATTCTAACTACCTTATCGACGAGTCAGGCATATCCACCAACTCTCAAAGTGTCAGTATGACATTCGAAGCGAGCCAAGACTTTCCATTGCTCAGCGTCGTCTCCATGGTTGCCCCTAGCCCCGATTGGTTTATTGGAATCGATAGCCTCTCCCTATTCAATGATAACCAGTGGCTAAGTGAACAGACCATCCAATTGAAAGTGTATGATGCAGGCAGTGACAGCGGCACTACGTTTTCAGCTGCAAACCTTGCAACTGAGCCACAAGGTACAATCACTTTACTGAGTAGCGCTCGCAGTGATACCGATTTTGCGGAAGGGGTCCATTTTCAAAATGCTGACAACATTGGCTTTATCACTATAAAGCTGATGGAGTAATTAAGTATTAGCCATGCTCGAATAAGCATGGCTTACCCCGCTTTGAGCGACGAGGCCATGGCATCTTTTATCAGTTGACGTAACCAAGTGTTTTTGTCATCTCGTTCTTTGTGGCTAAACCACAACATGGAAATGTCAAAATCAGCCACAGATATGGGTGGCGAAAAGTATTCGAGTTCATTACTATCGCATGCTATCTCAGCCATTTTTTGCGGCACAATCGCAATTAAACGCCGTTGCTTCAACAAAAACTGAATAGTTAAAAAATTACGAGTTGCCACGGTCACTTTACGAGACAAACCAATATCTTGAAGCGTTTTATCAACCTGTGTTGTAAGCTGGCCATCTGGGCTAACTAATGCATGCTCAATCTTTGCAAACTGCGCGATACTCAACCCTTTTTTAAAATCGATCATCTTAGGGTCGGCCACACATACGTGGCGCTCGGTATAAAGGTATTCTCGGTGAAATGAGTGGTGTAACTCAGGCATACTGCCGATAATGACATCTAACTTCTCTTGCTCAGCTAATGCAATGTAATTGCTGCGATTAACATTGAGAAAACTCACCTGTGCACAAGGTGCTTGTTGACGGATCGCATCATAAACCAACGGGGCAAAAATAACCTCTGCGTAGTCAGTCAAACCAATACGGCATACACCCTGATACTGATTTGGCTCAAAGGTTGCTGTTGTTAAAAGATCATGTGTCACAGAATCGAGTATTTGATTCACCGTTGGTGCAAGCACATGGGCCAGTTCTGTCGGCACCATTTTATGACCTTGACGCTCAAACAGGGTGTCATCGAATAAACGCCGTAAACGCGCCAAACTATGGCTCATAGCAGATTGGCTCACACAGCTTTTTTCAGCGGCACTGCTCACACTCTCATATCGATATAAATATGCAAAGGCTACCAATAAATTTAAGTCTATGTTTCGCCATTGAAAATCTGAGAAGCTCACAACAATCCTATTTTATTCATAGATATAATAAATACTATTAATTTGATTAATTATAATCCATTTTTTAACCTATACGCACAATTAAAAATTCACTTAAATAAAAACCTCCATCATGTTTTCAATATTCAAACTGTTTTTTTTGCTCGGTTGGGTCAGCTTTGGCGGACCAGCCGCACACATAGGTTACTTTAGACAAACCTTTGTCGAAAAACTCAAATGGTTAGATGACCACGAATATGGACAAATTGTTGCCCTAAGTCAGTTTTTACCGGGCCCAGGATCCAGCCAAGTCGGGTTTGCTTTGGGCTATAAACGCGGTGGATTAGCCGGTGCCTGTGCCTCATTTTTGGGCTTTACACTGCCTTCGGTCTTAATCATGATTGGACTTGCATTGCTGGCCAGTCAGGTCATCGAAACCAGCGCCTTTCAAAGTGTCGTACACGGGCTGAAATTACTGGCTGTAGTCGTTGTTGCCGATGCAGCTTGGGGCATGTACAAAATTTTGTAAGAATACACTGTCCGTTGGGTTGTGCGTCACCACAGCCATCGCGCTGCTTGCAGCGCCCAGCATTATGACTCAAATTGGCGTACTCGTACTCGCAGCGATTTTAGGGGCTCACTTTCTAAAATCAGACACGTCTCAAGCGGCGCAGCAACGCTTTCAGCCGAGTTACATACCATTAGCTTTATTTATTGCTCTACTCATAGGATTACCCCTTTTAGCTGCTCTATCGCCAGCCATCGGCTTATTCAACGATTTTTATCAAGCGGGTAGTTTAGTCTTTGGCGGAGGCCACGTTGTACTGCCACTTTTGCAAAATATCGTAGGCGATAACCTTAGCCAGGATGCTTTTTTAACCGGTTATGCCGCAGCGCAGGCAGTACCTGGACCGATGTTTACCTTTGCCACATACATCGGCTATGAGTTGATGCCTAGTACCCCATTAACAGGGGCGCTTATCGCGACATTAGCCGTATTCCTACCAGGATTCTTATTGCTTCTCGCGGTTTTAAAAAATTGGCAATCACTGGCAAAAATGCCACGTGTTGCGGGGGCTCTGAGTGGTGTGAATGCCGCTGTTGTTGGGTTGTTAGTGGCAGCGTTATATCAACCCGTGTTCATCAGTGCGGTAATACAGCCGCTGGATTTAGCCCTTGTACTCGTTGGTTTTTTCTTGATGAAACAGCTTAAACTGCCAATAATCTGGCTCGTATTGACTTTTATGCTAGCGGGTTTTGGCATGGGGTTCATTTAAGAAATGGTGAGACTGTTCAATTGAAAGCTTGCCAGCCTGTCCGGCGATACTTATAAAAAAGGGCTCCGCTCGATCTTAGGCCCCCTTAGGTGACGACCTTAACGTCCCTCAATAAAAAGTGCTGTACCTTTAAATTAAAGGTTTCAATTCCAGTATAAAACGACTAGACTGAATGATAATAATTATCATTCAGTCTGTATCATGCTAAAAAGTTTTGCCACACGTACTTGCCCTTGCTGCAATAAGCCACTGACATTGAGTGAACGTATGCCTTTACTCAATAGAGAGGCGGTTCGCTGTAAACATTGCGCAAAGTCATTGAAACCTAATTTCTGCATTATGCTGTTTAATGTGTTTTGGCTCAGTATGAGCGTATCGTGGGTAATTGAGGCGAATACTGAGCTCAACTATATTTGGGCATTGTCAGCTGCTTTAATCGCCGTCAGCGTCATAGCGCCTTTATTTGATCTGCTCTTCTCGTTGGAAGAAGAGCAGTATGACTGAATGAAGTGCTATAGCCAGATGAGCTTTATCATGGTTAAGATCATAGATAAACTCAGCAGCACACAAGCTAGGTTAAAGATTTTGTTGATGGTGCCACCTTGGACATAATCACCCGCAATTTGCCAGCCGGCTATCACACCGTTAAAAGCAAACACACACACACTGAGCGTTGTTAGAACTTTAAACCACATCGGTGTGAACATATTCACTAAGGCTTGGTGGCTGGTAACTGGCTCAGATAACAATAACACAACAATCAATATGCTGTATGCGACGATTATTGCGTTACTAATTCGCTGCAAAACCCATTGTTTAGTACCTGAACGCGCAATGTTCATTATAGCCATATCAACACTCCTACAACGATGCTCAGTACCACACCTAAACCAATTGCTACGCGAGAAATCATGCAGCCACTGGCTAACTCCTCGAAGTAACCGAACTCTTGAATAATATGTTTAAGCGTGCCTAAACAATAGTACCCAAGCGCCGTCAACAAGCCCCAAACCACGAATTGCGCAAAAAAGTTTTCGTTAAAAACAGCACTTAGGGTGTCGAAGTTTTGTGCTGATTGCATTGCAAAAATAAGCAATGGCAATAAAACGACAGCCGCTCCCCATACAATAACGCCGCTTACTCGGTGTAAAATTGAAGCATACGCAGTAATGGGTAGCGCCATGGTTTGAATTGCCAAATTAGTTGGCCGCTCTTTTCTCATGTTGGATACCTAGATGTTTAATTTCAATAAATGCTAACGCAAATCATTACCACTTACAAATTATCCCAGTGATAAAGTGCATTTGGGTGCTACAAGGCACGCGCTGGTAATAGCAATGTCATCGAATATCGCGTTTTGAGTTTTCTTATCGATGCATTCAATTAGGTGGGGAATACCGCGCTCATGGTGTTTTGCCTTTTCGACAGTAAACACGCTATTTTCCTTTTATTTATACACTTTCAGCGATTTTGATAGGCTGGTCAAACATGTGCTTAAGGGCCTGTCTAACTGCTCGAGTAACAATTGAGAAAAGGTTTGAGGCAGATTCAATGCAACGAAGGCAAAGTGTTCTAATAAACTAAGGCAAGCTGCTGGTTTCTTGTATCACGCACAACCTTTCATCATAGGCTATGCGTGCTCAAAGCTAAGAAAAAGACTCTTAGCTCAACAGGTTGGATAGGATCAGTGACGCTTTTTAGGGCCTACTCTCACTAGGTCTTTACCATTTTCAAACACTTCTTGGGTAACCCAGCGCCCTAGCAACAGCTGATGTTTATCATCTAACACCGCGACAAACGGCCTACCGCTGCTATTATGTGTTGCAAGTGCAATGCCTGCCACATTTTCCAATCCCATTCCTCCACTTTCTACTAAAGTCAAAAATGATTCTAACTCTACTAAAGTGCTAATTTCTTCTTTATCATCAATCATGCTATTTGGCTCACTAGATATGCAATATCGATAGAATAACAGTTCTGAAATGGGGGATAAATAATACAACAAACAATTGTAAACGGGTTTAGTACAATCGTGAAATAAACACGCTAAATGCGGTTCAATTTAAGACTTTGCAACTGAGATAAAGAGCATCACTGGCGTGATACTCTCAAACAACCAAATCCATCAAGGGCGTTCTTTTACTCTATGAATCCACATGTTTTAGGCGCAAGTGATAAGTTTTGACAAATATTGCCATCCGTTTGATGCGTTTTACCCAAACCACCTACGGCGTTCGGAGTTAGCGCTTTGCCATCATTGATATTTTTTTGAGATAGGCTTTTTATTTGTTTTTTTTGTAATTTTAATTTCATGTGGTCATTCCTTACCATGTTATAAATTAAGCTGCAGCCGAAATGCTATTGTTATTGTTATATTTCGGCATGCATAAGACACAGAGTGACTAAACAACCTTACAAAGCAAGGCTTAGCGACTCAGTAAAGTAACCCTACCTTAGAAAAATAAAAATAAAAACCCATAATAGGTACATTATTAATCATTTAATAATGGTTGATAAACCCCTTCCCACAGAGCCTCTACAAAGCCGTACTCTGTAAAGTGGCATTATTTAAGTCATATGGAGAAACAGATAACTCGAATACGTGATTGCTGGTGCATCGCCTATTCAAATCAACGCATTGTTATGCGCCTCACAATATGGGGTGTTTTGTCAGTTAGTAAATTCGCATTGCGAGTGCTTCAAGGTTAGATATGAAATTTAAAGTCAAAACAGAGAGCAGCAAGGAGCGCCCCCTTTAAAAGAATGCTTAGAGAAGTCAGCCTATTAAACTTCCTCCTCTCATCCATAGCCCTTCTTACAAATGACGGTTTTTAGGTAAACGGGTTAAGTCTAATTTCAGTATTTTTGAACGGCGCTGGTAGTTATAAAGTGACTTTTTCTTGGCTGGTAAATCATCCACGGCTGCACAGTCAAAGCCCTGTTCTAAAAACCAATGAATACTGCGAGTTGTTAAGGCAAATAGCGCCTTATAACCTTGTTTTCTCGCTTTATTGATCACTACTCGTAGTAAAAAGCTGCCTCTATCCGCATCTCGATATTGGGGATGAACGGCGAGACTGGCAAACTCACCCACCTCCTCTTCTGGAAACGCATACAAAGCAGCACACGCAATGATTAACCCATCCCGTTCGATCACACTAAATTGCTCTATCTCCATTTCCAGCTGCTCTCGAGAACGGCGTACCAAGTAACCTTGCTCTTCAAGTGGGCGGATTAAGTTTAATACTCCATTAATGTCACTAATGGTCGCGCTGCGCAATTGCTCAGAGCTTTGTGGTGCTATTTGTGTACCAATGCCATCCAAAGAGAACAGCTCTTGTAACAGTGCACCATCCTCTTTATAACTAACAAGGTGACAACGATGAACACCCCCTCGGCATGCTTCGATTGCAGCATTTAGGAATGCAGCAGCGCTTTTGCAAATTTCGCTGCTGCTATGATGTTTAGCCAGTAACTGAACGGCTTCGTTTGGCATCAACTCAGCAATCGCCTCACCATTTTCATCCAGTATACCGGCTTCATGGCAAAACCCGATCATCTTGTCCGCATCGAGCTTCAGTGCAACTTGGG
Source organism: Pseudoalteromonas luteoviolacea (assembly GCF_001696455.1). Classification (GTDB taxonomy): domain Bacteria; phylum Pseudomonadota; class Gammaproteobacteria; order Enterobacterales; family Alteromonadaceae; genus Pseudoalteromonas; species Pseudoalteromonas luteoviolacea_C. Next base: position 172,129 of record NZ_MAUJ01000004.1, on the reverse strand, counting down.
TAGCAATTTCTTCCGCGGTCAAATTGAAACTCTCACCTGTCACTGAGGCAGAAATTGGGCCAAGCAAAACAATACTATTGTTATCTAATTGGTGCCTGATGCCATCCACATCAATACGACGAACGCGGCCAGAGTGATGATAGTCAACCCCATCATCAATCCCAAGCGGCTGAGCAATCACGAAATTTCCGCTCACGACATTTAATGAATTGCCCGACATTGGGGTACTACACAGCGACATTGAAAGCATTGCGGTGATATCCAACTGCATCGCACCACTGACCTGCTTAATGATCTGAAGAGATTCGCTTTCAGTGACTCGAATTTCATTATGAAACTCACTTTGAAGACCTGCTTGGGACAAAGCACTGTCAAATTGCGGTCGCGCACCAAACACCAAAACTATTTTAATACCTAAGCTTGTCAGTAACGCGACGTCATTAATGATACTTCGATAGCCAGGTTGATCAACCGCTTCTCCCCCCAGCATAACGACAAACGTTTTACCTCGGTGAGCATTGACATAGGGGGTAGATTGGCGAAAGCCTGCCACCAATTCAGTTGTACGCACTGTATTTACCTTTTAAATGCAGAGTGATTAAACACGAACAAGTTAGCCAACATAGTAAAGAATTATTATGCACAATTAAAGAATTATTATTCTTTAATTGTGCTTTTTTATCTCTCCCTAAATTTTACAATCTTAATAACAGCAATAATTCTGCGTGTTATTTAAATGAATAAGCATGCAAACTATGTTATTTCTCCCAACAACCGTACTTTGTCCCAGTAAACCGGTTGGTTCACCTCATTGCTTACTTCGAAGATTGCCGCGCAGGCCTAAATTGCCGTACACTCTTATCAGTTTCGGATTATTTTTAAAGAGGTGCTTGTGCCTAAAGCTGACAAGAAACAATCTGGCATGTTTAGCCAATTGCTTTTTAATATCATTATTCCTGTGGTCGTGCTGACTCGCTTGTCCGGTGAAGATTCTCTTGGGCCAACACTGGGCATTATCGTCGCCCTTGCATTCCCTGTCGGTTTTGGCCTTTGGGAGCGCAGTAGAACAGGGAAATTCAACTTTATTTCTGGACTAGGGATTGTTTCTGTTTTACTTACTGGCGGCATTAGCTTATTAGAACTTGATGCAAAATACATTGCGATTAAAGAAGCTTTAATACCGGGCATCATAGGGATTGCCATCGTAGTAAGCCAATACACTAAATACCCGCTACTTAAAACAATGATGTTTAACGACAATATCATGGACATCAAAAAAATAGAGTCTGCACTGGAGCAAGCAGGCAACACCGAAAAGCTGTCAAAAGTGCAAGTTGTCGCATCCAATATTCTTGCCGCATCCTTTTTCTTATCGTCGGTATTAAACTACGTCTTGGCAAAAATGATCGTCGTCAGCCCAGCTGGCACTGAAGCTTACAATAGCGAATTGGGTCGTATGACCGCTTTGAGTTACCCAGTCATTGTTCTGCCTACAATGATCATCTTTTTTGTTGCGCTTTATTATCTCCTAACCTCCCTCAAGAAGCTCACAGGGTTAACGGTTGAAGAGATGTTCCACGAACCAGAATAGAAATTACACGACCATTTGGGGAGCTGTCACGTCTCTCCCCAAGCCTATAAAATCAAAATAAACAAACACTTAAAAAAGTCTTAAATTTAATTTGTACATTACCCCCGCGCTGGTACTCACCATTATTGAACCAACAAATATAAACTTTGTGTTTGCATTGGTTTAAAAAAGGGACTAACATTGCGCCGAATTATTCATTATCACCTAACTGTAGAGGAGTATAAATCATGACAAATACATTATTATCCTTTGCAGGTCTAATCCGCTAAGTAGCTCGAAGCTAACTACATTTTTAGCTTTCGTGTAAAGCTACCTCCGGTCACTTAAAGTGAGTACGGCCTGCCAATACGTTTTTCGTTTTAAATACTATTTTAAGGTATTGGTATTATGGGCAACTCCGTCCAAAAAATTACAGAAAATACGACCCTCATTGCGTCCGATGATACGTGGATTGAAGGGCAAGCTATCCAGCAACTAGTTAAAACTTCTCAGCTTGCAGGTATGCACCATGTAGCTGGTATGCCAGATCTACACCCGGGAAGAGGCTACCCTATTGGGGCAGCGTTTTTTACTCAAGATAAAGTTTATCCAGCACTTGTCGGTAACGATATCGGCTGTGGCATGTCGCTCTGGCAAACTTCCGTGAAGGTCGCTAAGGTCAACTTAGACAAGCTGACTAAAAAGTTTGCACACGTAGAGCAGCCTCTTGATGGGAGCTGGGAACAAATAATTCAGACACGTAAAACAGAAAAAAACATTGTCACTCATCGCTTTGACCATGCACTAGGCACAATAGGCGGTGGCAATCATTTTGCTGAGTTCCAAGCTATCGACGAAGTGTATGACCAAAACGCTTTGGAGTCGCTTGGCCTCAACAAAAAGCAGCTGCAACTATTAGTGCATTCCGGCTCAAGAGGTTTAGGCCAATCCATTTTAGTGAACCACATTGAACATCATAATCATGACGGGTTGCACATCGATGAGGCGAGTTTTCAAGACTATATAACGGCGCACGACGAGGCGCTGCGATGGGCCGAGCTCAACCGAGAGTTGATTGCGCTGCGCTTTTTAGATGCCATCCGAGCTACTGGGCACTGCACGTTAGATATTAATCACAATTTAGTTTGTGAAACACGGATTGGTAACACCCTTGGCTGGCTGCACCGTAAAGGCGCAACGCCGAGCGATAAAGGCTGCGTGGTTATTCCTGGTTCTCGAGGTGATTACAGTTACCTAGTTAGACCCATTACTGGCACCAGTGAACAAGCGCACGCTAACTTGCTTTCGCTGGCCCATGGTGCGGGCAGAAAATGGAAACGTGGTGATTGTCAGGGGCGCTTGAGTCACAAATACAAACGTGATGATTTGTATCGCACTGCACTTGGGAGCCGTGTGATATGTGGCAACAAAGAACTGCTGTACGATGAAGCACCCCAAGCCTATAAAAAATGCGAAACCATCATCAGTGATCTCATTGATGCAAAATTAATTGAAGTCATTGCCAGACTTCGCCCTGTACTCACGTTTAAAACCAATGGGAGTTGCTCAGAATGATTTTATTGCAATTGTCTTCTGGGCAAGGCCCCCTTGAATGCTGTAAAGCGCTTGGTCTAGCTTTTGCTCAAATACTAAAAGAGAGCAAATCTCAAGGGATAGTCTGCGAGACTCTTGAGTTGACACCCGCAGAAAAGCAAGCCTGCTACAAGTCAGTCGTGGTGAAGTTATCATCACCTGATATACAGGCCACAAAGCAATTTGCGCAAAGTTGGCAGGGCGCGATGTTGTGGGTATGCGAAAGCCAATTTCGTCCAAACCATAGACGTAAAAACTGGTTTTTCAGTGGCCAAATGTATGAATTAGATGAGTATCAATTTGACGCCGAGATCACCTTTCAAACATGCCGAGCATCGGGAGCCGGTGGCCAGCATGTGAATAAAACCGATTCAGCCGTCAGAGCGACGCATGCTAAAACGGGGATTTCGGTACGCGTTGAAAGTGAGCGCAGCCAACATGCTAATAAAAAGCTGGCTCGAGCATTGGTTCTGCAAAAGTTGGCTGAAATTCAGCAAACACAAGTGCACGCACAAGAGAAATCGCGTTGGCAACAGCATCAGAAAGTTGAACGAGGCGACCCTGTGAGGATTTTTAAAGGGCCAAAGTTTGTCGCCAAGCACTAGTATGCGCCCTGCAACTCCCTAACAAGGAGCAAATTATGTGTAATGTTTTATTTATTTGTAGCCGTAATCAATGGCGTAGCCCAACAGGGGAGCAAGTATGGAAAAATCACTCAGCGATCAATGTGCGCTCAGCTGGCACCAGCCCAAGAGCAAAAAAGACGGTCAACACACAAGATATCCAATGGGCGGATATCATTTTTACCATGGAAGAAAAGCATAAGTGTCGATTGAAAGGTCAGTTTGCTCGCCAAACAAAATACAAAGATATACGGGTGCTAGATGTACCCGATGAATACAGGTATATGGACCCAGCACTTGTTCAACTTTTCAAAGAAGTTGTAAGCATGCATTTAGGTATCTCATATCCCTTCAATGCCTAACAGATTTAAAGAGGATAAAACCATGTAATTCCACCTTTGCACATAGCTTCAGCATCTCGAGTGCTTTTAATTTTGGAAGCGATATGTGCCTATGCCCTTTGCGTACTGGCCAGTCTCACGGTTGGCCATCATTGACATAAATATTGGAATTACATTATGAGAGTAAAGTACCCCCGTACACCGCACCTACCTTGGTCGCCGGGTGCGACACCAGATGATTTACAACAAACACATGCGCACTTTTTTGAAGGCCAGCAAGTCGTTGTAACTGAAAAAATGGATGGTGAAAACACCACATTATACACCGACTATATTCACGCGCGGTCGTTAGACAGTCGCTTTCACCCATCTAGAGCTTGGGTCAAAGCGCTGCAAGCGCAAATAGGTTACAAAATACCGAAAGGTTGGCGTATTTGTGGTGAAAACCTGTATGCCAAACACGCCATTGGTTACGATGCTTTGAGTAGCTATTTCTTGGCTTTTTCGGTGTGGAATGAACGCAATGAGTCTCTAAACTGGCATGATAGCAAAGTCTTTTTTCAGCAGCTTGGGCTCAGTGCACCGAAAGAGTTGTACGTCGGCCCTTGGGATGAGCAGGTAATTAAAAGCATCACTCTGGATACCTCAAAACAAGAAGGCTATGTGGTGCGTCTTGCCGACAGCTTTGCGTTTAAGGCTTTTTCACAGTCTGTGGCGAAGTGGGTCAGGCGTGACCATGTTACAACCAATAAACACTGGATGCACACTGACGTTATTCCCAATCGCTTGAAAGGAACTCGAAAATGAGCGCGCTCGAAGCTTGGCTAAACAGCCTCACGCAAGATCACACACCAGACTTTCAAGAGTGCCTTGATTACTTGGCGGATTACTTTCCACTATTATTACAATTCGAGGATACAGAACAAGACCCTATCTGGCATGCTGAAGGCAATGTCGCGATTCATACCGATATGGTATTAAAAGCGTTATACACAGAGCTCAATAATGAGGCATGCCATATAAAAGGGGTCCACCGACAAGCGCTTATTCTCGGTGCACTGCTTCATGATATTGCCAAGCCACGCTCTACTCGGCGCAAAGAAATTGCGGGTATAGAGCGCGTTGTCGCTCCTCGACATGAAGAGATGGGTGCCAGTTACTTGGCCACTCGCTTAATCGCGCTCCCATTGGCATATAGTGTCATTTCCACGGTTATGGGATTAGTCGGTTTTCACAACCAATTGAAGCTACTGGTGATAAAGAACCAAAGTTATGGAGATTATTTGCACTTAGCCTTAAATGCCAACCTAGAACTTTTATATTGGCTTGAAGTTGCAGATATGAAAGGCAGGACCTGTGATGACCTTGCACTACAGCTTGGCATGCTTGAAGAGTTTAAAATGTTTGCGCAAGATTATGAATTATGGGGACTGCAAGACCACGCTACTTTGACACTGTTATCCAAAATTCAAGTGAAAAAAGTTCCTTCTCAGCAAACATATTTAAGTAATCTTGCCATCAGTCAATTGGCACATGGACAAATCAGTACCATCGAGGAAGCTATCGCTAAGAACTATGACGCCTGTCAAAGTTATAGCCACCTGTATGTGATGTGTGGCATCAGTGGCAGCGGCAAGTCCACTTGGATTAAAAAACACCTTGCTGGATTTGAAGTTATTTCTCTTGACGGCATACGGCAGGAGCTAAATGGTCACCAAGCCTGCCAAAAAAACCGTGGACAAGTTCTTCAACTTGCCAAAAAACGCTTAAAGCAAGCGCTCGCCAAAAAGCGTAATGTGGTGTGGGACGCCACAAATATTCGTAAAGACTTCAGGAGTATTGTTTGTGATCTGGGTAGAAATTACGGTGCACTTGTCACCTTGGTCGCCTTTCAATTAAGTGACAAGTCACTGCGACGTAATAATCAAGATCGTCGATTTAGCGTAGACAATCAGGTTATTTCAGAGCAAATAGGAAAATTGCAGTGGCCGTGTTTTAACGAAGCACATAGGTTTTTGCTCATTGGCAACAAAGGAGTGGAGCTCGCCAGACGAGGAACCTTCGATTCAATGAGTTAATCCTAACTGAAACAGCATCGCAAAACCCGATTCAAATGCAACCAAATACAGGCTACTTCACTTTATTTGGTTGCATCATCCCCTCTCCCCAACTGACCATCATATCGAGAAAGGCTTTCAATTTGGCTGGTTGCCCCACTCTGCTTGGGTACACTAAATAAATCACTGAATCCGTTAAGGTTATATCGGATGCAATCTGTACAAACTCACCTGATGCAATTTTATCTTTTACCATGCCAATAGGCATAATAGCGAATCCCAGCCCAGCTTCAACAGCACTGAGTACCGCGGCTGTCGAGTTGACCGTTAGCCGTGCATTTAGGGTATGCCATTTATCTTGCGCATATACTTGGTTGAATGACTCATCGCTGCGCGCGCCAGCAAAGCTGGCGATATAAGGTTGTGAGCGTAATTGTGCTATGGTGCTGGCAACGCCATAATCGGCAACATGCTGCTGTGACGCGATGAACACGCGCTGCGACTGATATATTTTTCTGTAGACGAGGCTAGAGTCTTCCACGTCACTAAAGCTTGCTCTCACCGCCACATCAAAACCATCTTTAATTAAGTCCATATTTTGAGCTCCTTGCTGCACCTCCAAAGTGACTTCTGGGTGCGCTTGCAAAAATGGCACAACAATCGTTGAAGCCATAAAATCCGCAAAATTTTGCGGTACTGCAACCCTAAGATGGCCAGAAACCTGCTGACGCATGTCACTTAAAAAAGCTTCTCCTTGCGCCAATTGCGACATCGCCTGCTCGCAAAAATGTAAATACTGCGCTCCTTCCTCCGTTAATTTTACGGAGCGAGTGGTTCGCTGTAGCAGTTTGACGCCTAAACGCGCTTCGAGGTGATTGACTTTATTGCTCACTGTCGACTTTTCAATGTCCAGTGCTTGTGCAGCTTGTGTAAAGCTTTGTAGCTGAGCCACTTTGCAAAAAATACGAATTTGGTTCAAATCATTGTTCATGTATAAAAACAATCTTTTGTAAATTTCGATGATTATTTAATTAAAGATATCAATTAATCTCTCAGCCTTAAACCTATTACTATTTTTTAAGAGGAGACAAGCGGTGAGTTCTTACAGTTGGTCTTATAAATTACTGCACTGGCTATCCGCCATTTTATTCGCCCTTATGTGTTTTGCCTTTATTGGCTTTTATCCGAAAATGAGTGATGCAGATCGCACCATCATGCTAATAGGCCATTCGAGCATTGGGGCTTGCCTAGCTGCCATCTTATTCATACGCATTGGTAAAAGGTTTGCCTTAAAGCACCCAAGACCGAAACATGCACAATCAACGCTGCAGGCAAAAATGGCAAAATCAGCCCATTATGCCATGTATGTTTTCATGGTATTGGTCCCGTTGACCGGCTATACAACCGCCAATTTCCATTACTTACCAGTGCAGCTTTTTGGCAGTATTTTGCTTAATGGCAATCATGACACTGAGCTGTTTAACACATTTCGTGCGATTCATGTTTTGTGTATCCAAGGGCTAATAGCATTGGTCGCATTACACATTGGGGCAGCCATAAGGCACAAGCTGGTACTAAAAGATAAAGTGCTTTATAGCATGAGACCTTGGCCTATCGACAAAAATTCAGAGTCATAAAGCCAATCAACTAGGTGCGGTGGAGTAAAAAAATTCGCTACGGCTCAATCTGCACCACCTTGGTTAGATAAATACATGAGTTAGTTTTGGGCAACCACCGTAAACTTAGAGCGGTGTATTAAACTCCCTTTTGCTCGTACTTCTATATGCCAGTCTCCGGGTGTTGTTTCATAGGGGAAATCAAAATAGTAGCCAAACCCCCAAACGTATTCTCCTTGATGCCCCGAAATATCAATCTTACGTTCCAGCCGAGACTTTTTTTCACCAGAGGGTAAAGTGGTCTCAGGATAGGTTATCAAAAGATCAAAATATTGTATTTGCACAGGAATAGAATAAAAAGCCACACCAATTTCAAACCCCGTCCCCAGCCTATTGGGGATAATCCAAGTTCGTTCTTGTAAAACTTTAACACTGTCACCGATGCTGATTATGTCGTTAACAGCCGTTTCTTCGACAATAACCTCACCACCAACTTTCTCAATATATGAGTGCGCAAATACAACGGACTCAATACCATGTGGTATTGCTGGTGCGGCGAGTGAAGAAGTAAAAAACAAACTCACTACTACAAAAAATATGCTCCGTATCATAGCTGCCTTATATTTTTCTCCATTAAAACTTGGTCCCTATGCTTGTATTTGCGTTTAGAGAATAGCCTCACCTATTTCAAACCTTAAGGGAATGTAATAGTTATACCGACCTCACTAATTAGGGCCTTTGATTCCCTCTAAAGCGAATCATCACTCTCTTCTAGTTGCTTGGTCACAGGCTTTAGTTTTGCGGCATACACCATTCCATCGTACTTTAAAAATTCGCCCTGCCACTTAGCTGAAATAAACGGCACAGACTCACGACTATATTCGGTATACCCCACCCCATTCAATACCTCTTCCGGATCGCCTTCTTTAACTGTTAAAAACTGCCATGGTGAGAGTTGGCTCAAAGTATTTTCTTTAATCAGTAATTTAGCTCTCGAGATTGTCCATTGCTCTAGTAAATTGACCTCAGAAACCTGCCCATGTTCGATCACAATTTGCTGCATACACCCTGTGAGATAATTCAATCGGCCTTTTTTGTCTACAGACGATATCAGCCTCCCTGTGTTTTCACCTACAAATTGCTCGACGTCTTTTTCAAAGTCAAAACAAGGAATTGGATTTGCTTTATGTTTGCTTATCTTCCAATCACCAATTGACAGACCGCTCACTACAATAAATTTCTCAGTCGGGTCATACCCATCTTCCCAAGTTGACCAGTCAAGATTGTCAAAATACAGCTTAAACAACTCAATATGTCTTTTGGTAATTTGCCCTCTTGGTCCAGCTCCAAGTTCATATGCATTTTTCCCATCCACCGAAATCTCGCCCGCATCCGTTTGCTCTAACATGTTTGTCAGCGAGACGGGAAGCAATTTGGAGTTATAGTGATAACCAACGAACTTTTGGTTCTCAAATAAAAAAGCATGCCGCCTCCCCAGTACCGCCATAAAGATGGTGTCATTGATTGGCCACAATAATGAGAAGCGACCAAAGCGCTCAATGATTTCAGCATAGCTTTCTCCCAATTTTGCACCAAAAGCACTTTCTGGCGTGACTAAATTGGTTCTGATGTATAAAGGGTTAGGATCTTGCTCGCTTTTATTTAGATACTTCTGATTAGTTAGAGAAATAAGCTTTAAGTTAGCCTGATCAACTATCACGGGTTTTGAGCATGATTTAACAGGTTGTAGAATGAAGTACGCATAAGATACGGTGTGTAACCTTTCGCTATATTCAATATTAAAGCTTTTAACCTTCAAACCATTTGGATGCTTTCTGCTATGCCATGCCGCTTTGTCAAAAAGAAAGGAACGAAGCCTATCAACCACTTGCGTATAGTTGTAACGATTAATAAACTCAATATAATCCTGTTCCACCTTAATGGGCTCGGCATTTTCTAACTGGCACTCACTATTTTGAGCATAGATTTGCTTGGCAGCCCCATTAAACGAAACAAATAGTAAAATACAGAGTAGTAACTTCATAGGATATAAGCAGGAATAAAAACTGGCTATATATTATTACAAGCCTTCTATTTAACCAAATAGATTAGAGCCAAATATACGTAAGTATTAATATTTTAATTAAATCACTGAATGAAAAAAAACGTCATCCTACCTTACTTTATAAGGATCACGGAAAGCCCTACTTTACTAGTATCATTGCTGACATATCATTTGGGTGTATGAAATAAGTTTCTTGTTCATCTCTTGGGTGGAAAAAGATATATGCCTTTGACGACACGTTATCCAACAGAATTGAAAAAGGAAATTTTGGAGTGATATCAGGGGTCAATATTTGACCCCTTTTTAAAGCATTGATTATGACTGAGCAACAGACTCTGTTGGTGTAGAAGCTTGTGCCTTGTCTCCTAAAATACGATGCGTTATGGTTCCCGCCGTCATTGACCCAGAGACATTCAACGCTGTCCGTGCCATGTCAATCAGCGGCTCGATTGAAATCAAAAGCGCTGCAATTGTGACAGGCAAGCCCATTGCAGGTAACACGATTAACGCAGCAAAAGTTGCACCGCCACCTACGCCTGCAATACCAAAAGAGCTAATCGCAACAATCGCAACCAGTGACATAATAAACGAGATGTCCATTGGATTTATGCCCACACTAGGTGCCACCATCACCGCCAACATCGCAGGGTAAATACCGGCACAACCATTTTGCCCAATCGTCGCGCCAAATGACGCCGATAAATTCGCAATTGCAGGGGGAACATTAAGCTTGTTGATTTGCGTATCTACATTCAATGGGATCGTCGCAGCACTGCTGCGCGAAGTAAATGCAAATGTCAGTACTGGCCAGATCTTTTGAAAGAACTGTTTTGGACTTACGCCAACCAACCCAACGAGTAGGCCATGTACAATAAACATCAAGAAAATGGCCAAATAGGATGCCACAATAAAACCAAGCAAGTTCGTGATATCAGCCAAACTTGAAGTCGCTACAACCTTTGCCATCAGTGCCGCTACACCATATGGTGTGAGCGAAATCACCATTTTCACTAGTCGCATGACGACTGCTTGGATCGTTTCTACGAATGTACGAATAGGCGCTTCTAGCTCCTCGCGTTCATTCATCACCTTGCGTGCAGCGACACCGGTTAAAATACCAAAGATCACCACCGCAATAATTGAGGTTGAACGCTCCCATGCCAAGTCTTGAAAAATATTTGTTGGGATAAAACTCACCAACATTTGTGCAATGGAGAGTTCACTGACAGTCTCACTGCGTGACTCCAGCACCGCAATACGCGACGTTTCGCGCGCGCCTTCTGTTAAGCCTTCTGCACTCAGCCCGAAAACCTGAGTGATAAATATACCTATCAGTGCCGCAATCATGGTCGTGACCACCAGCACAGATATGGTCACCCCGCTGATTTTGCCAAGCGCACCGGATTTATCAAGTTTAACCACCGCGGCAATCATGGACACTAAGACAAGGGGCATGATTATCATTTTAAGCAGGCTTACATAGCCATTACCCACTACATTCGTCCAGTTTAAGGTTTCTTCAATGGCTTGATGGCCCTCTCCGAGCAAAAACTGTAACGCAAAACCAAATACACTTCCCAGAGAAAGGCCAATAAGCACGAGCCGAGATAGCGTTGCACCTTTTTTCTGCGATTGAAACAATACAATGAGAATTGCAGCAAAAACGGCAAGGCTCACCATAGCGATGAAGGACATAAATTTACCTTTAAATGATTGTAAGGGAGAAAATCTAACTAAGAAGATAAGTCGAATTTTTTTCTAGCATGCACAGTAATAAATTATTGCCCAATGGAAAAGAATGATTGGGAATGAGATATATTCTAGAGTTATTGAACTGATGATTTATTGACTGACACGCACTAGGCTAAGTCAACCTTGACGCAAGATAACGGACGTGATTCGAGTTGTTGGCAAACCTTAAGCTCGGTTATAATCGCCTTTGTGGTCTAACATTAGGCTTTTTAATTGGAACGCCCTCATGAAAAAACTATCAAAAGTGCAAGAAAAACAACAAGCACTTGTACTCGCTGTTGCAGATAAATTAGAAGCGCAGGCGCTTGAAGAAATCCCAGGCATGCTGCAATGCTGGTTCGATATGGAATTTCATTTATTTCCAAGCTCTTTATTACTGTGTTTTCAATTTGAAAACGAGCAAGCGTTAGAAGCAGCGAAACCTGACCTCTTAAAATGGCAAAAACGTTTGAGTGCCGCCATGGTTAAAAAAGGCGTGATCTTAAAAGATATGCGAAAACATCTCGTGTTTACCATCAATGGACCTGACGATTGAGCTGTATAGAGGGCTTGAAAAGTTTTCCGCCCTCAATGACCTTACTCCATTATCTTTATCTAGCACCATCATTTTTCATCATTTCAGCTCAGAATGGTCACTGACATTGCGGTTGATGTGACGCATAATGTTCTGCCGTAACTCTTGGCGATTTTTTATATGTTGTTTTAGCAACATTTGAAATTCAGACATTTCGTGCAATGGCTTCAGTAAATGGTTATTTGATAGTGACCACCACTGTGAGTTAAACGACTCTATCCACCCCATCTTTAAAGCTTCTGTTAAGTGCTGTAGTGCCAGCTGACTGTTACCAAGCTGCGCATTCACTTCTGCAAGCACAAACTTAGCCTGCACTTTATCATGTACGTGGTTCTGCGTAAGAAAGGCAGCAACACTGTTTAGCAGACGCATCGCTAATTGGGGTTGGTTTAGTTGCATCAAAGATGCAGCATACAAGGTCACCACAAAATAATTGTCCGCATCAATATTACTTTGTAACTCGGCCTCATTGTCTTGCCAATGTGGATACAACTGTATCAACGTATTTTTGGCTTCCACAAAGTGCCCCGCACGAAATTGTGCTCTCGCTAGCGTAATGTGTGCTTCTTTGCTAAAAGGAATACGAAAAGCTTGGTTTTGAATCTTCGTCAAAATCAGTGCATCATTTTGCGCCTCGCCAAGCGCAATCAAACTCAATGAATGGCGAAAGTGCCCATGGAGCGGATACATCTTATCAAGCAAATCTTCTGCAACTTGCTCAGCTCCCACACTTAAATATGCAAGTACTTGCTGCTCGCATATTTCAATGCTGGCACACGACGCAAAGAGGTCCGGACTCGCCACTTGCCACTGAGCCATTGCCAAAACTGATGCCCGAGTATGGTTTTTCACTTTAGCCCTCTCGAATGGGCGCAACGCTGAGTTTGGTGCTAGCTTTAATACTTGCTGATACATCAAGTCTGCGGAGTTTTGCTTCCCCATTGACTTATACAGATAACTCAATGAACGTTTAAGCGCTGCAGACAGAGGGTTCAAAATAATTGCCTGCTCTAAGTGCACTACGGCTTCTTCTTGGTGGCCAAGCCGAGTCAATAGCGTGCTGTACCATAAATGGGTTGTCGCGTTCCTTTCTAGCTGTAAGGATTGCGTAAAGGCCACTCGCGCTTGTTGATAAAGACTGTCGTCTCCGGTGGCCTTTGCTTTATCTGACAGAATCATGCCCAATGTAGCCAACCCCTGTGCAGAATGAGGCTTGAGAGCAAGCGCTTTGTTAATATGTGGAAGAGCCGCGTCGATTGCTGCCAACTCTCCCCAGCTGCCGTAGGTGTGTAAAAATGCATAGCTGATTGCCAACCCGATATGTGCCTCTGCATAGTCAGGTTCTAACTCTAAACTGTGTTGAAAGTAGCTGACCGCTTTGTTCAACTCACTCGGCGTGCGCTGTCGCCAATGGTATTGGCCCATTAAATACCATTCATAAGCCTGCGCATTAATACTCTTAGCTAACACTGTCGGCGAGCTAAACTCAGGATGTAAAGCCTTTCTAACTGCGGTACTGATTTTATCTTGCAGCTGAAAGCTATTTGGTACATCACTATCAAAGGTTTGAGACCAAATTAGTTGATTATTTTGGGTGCTAACCACCCTGACATTGATGCGTGTTTGCTCACCGAGTGTTTGAATGTTTCCTTCAAGTATCGCTTCTACGTTTAGGGCTTCACCAATTTCGCGTGAATTAATATCGTCTCGATAAAAAAATGAAGAATCTTGAGAAATTACCTTAAGTTGCTTAACTTTCGCCAGTTGATGAATTATCGCGCTAGATAACCCTTCAGTAAAATACACGTTATCTTGACTCACGCTAAGGTCATTGAACGGCAACACAGCTATAGATTGAATATTTAACCCTTTCACTGTAGGGTTTGAATTCGGCTTTAATCTGACATCAGTAAAATACCAAGTACAAAGTACCGCTAATAGCATACTGAACACGGCAAGAAACCAAAACATAACCCGCTTATTAAAGCGACTGGGTTTAACGCTGCTAACTTCACTGACCGGCGCAATCAGAACATAGCCTTCATTGGGTAACGTTTTTATATAAGACGGATTACGAGCATCATCATCAAGCGCTTTACGAATTTTACTGATCGTGACTGATAAAATATCCGCCGTGACAAACTTATCCTTCCAAATGCGTGTAAAGATTTCATCCTTTGTGACCGTGTTCCCGGCATGCTGGATTAGCAGCAGTAATAATTGCATGCTCTTATTGTCGAGGGTACGTGTATCAAACTTACTGTTTATACTGTTAGTTTTTGGGCATATGCACCAAATACCTAACTGATATTGCCGACTATGCTCCATGCACTAACCCCAAAAACAACCTCAGTACCACTTCCGTTTGACTATCACTCATCTAAAGACCTGTTCTTATTTTTGTTTCGTCTAAAGTGATGACCAAATTTAATATCTTGGAAATCAACACCATTGTGCAGACTGAACCGATGAATATCAATCACAATAAGTGAACCACAAAACCCAAGTAACCTACCTAGATTTGAAGTCTAGCTCTGCAATAAATCAATCAGTGCGTTTGAGCCTTAACCACCGACAAAAACATATATCAAATAAACCAATGAAAAATAAGGATATATTTTCATATTAAAACTTACTCGATTCATTTTGGAACATTTAAGGTGTTTTAAGTTGCCGAAATAAATAGATTTTGTAGCGTTTAATTAATTGCGTTCGATTAGAGACTCGTTATGAATATCAAACTACAACTTAAAAGCTTTGTTTCTTTAATTTTACTGGTAAGCAACACTGGAATGGCTGAACCCATCGATACCCGTGCAAACACGCTCAATGATGCCCTCACTCCAGAAGCAACTCTATTACAAGTACAAGGCAGCTTTTGGAAAGTACCAGAACTTGAAGATGCTTTTATAAGCTCAGCACCAGAAGATAGAAAAGATGGCCATCAGGTCGGAACATTACGTCACCATAGCCAAGCCAAGCAAGCCGTATTGCAGTTCGCTAACGAGATAGCACAAAACAAGCACGGTGAATATACGAGTATGCTTATTTCATTCAAGGATCAACTCGTCTTTGAATCATACTACCTTCGCGGTCGAGTCAATTTACCACACGACCAAGCGTCCGCAGTAAAAGGCTACACCAGCTTATTGCTCGGTAGGGCGATTCAACTTGGTTACCTCACTATGGATGATTTGCACAAGCCCTTGATCAATTTCTTGCCTAAACTGAAGTCTGCTCGTCTAGCTCAAGGTGCACACAACATTACTCTACATAAAGCGTTAACCATGAGCGGCGGACTGCAGATCAGCGATGAAAAGTCTCAAGAGCTCGCCAAAAGCCGTAACGAGTTATCCAAAAAAGTATTACAAAGACTCCAAGGCCAAGGCTTTATTCAAGAGATCTTAGAGCACACAAAACCCATTACGCCAGCGTCTCAAATTTACCGCTATGGCAATTATAATCCAACGTTGGTCATGCAGGTCATTGAAGCAGTCGTGCCCGGCTCAGCAGCAGATTTCATTCGAAAAGAGCTATTAAACAAAATAGGGATCAGCGACTACCGCTGGGCAACAGCGATAAGCGGTCTACCTGAAGATGGCTGGCGAGTATCTATGACATCGCGAGATATGCTTAAACTGGCGAACTTGGTCAAAAATGGTGGAAAATGGCAAGGAGAGCAGCTGATCTCACCCCAGTACTTAGCAACGGCAATGCAAAAGCAAACTCGCCCAATCATCGATTGGATGCCAGATCACTATTCATACGGCTATTTTTGGTATCAAACAGACGTCAAAGTAAAGAATAAAACCTACAATGCCAACATTGCGTGGGGCGCGGTGGCCAGCGCCTTATCGTTGTAAAAGAGCTGGATTTATCCATTGTCATCACAGGCTATGACCGAGAAGACACCATTTTTGAACAGCTTGCAAAGCATGTCATCCCCGCATTTATATAAATGATGTGCAGAAGCTTTGTTCACACAATCGTATTGCTTTGTAACCCAAAACAATGCTACTCGACATAAAAATAATTAAGGACAGTTATGAAAGCCGTATATTTACCAACATTGCTATGTACTGCTCATATCGCTATAGCTAATCCCCCAGATAGCCAATCAGTATTAACAGGCCCATATCTTGGACAGCCTCCCGTAGGCGTGACTGCAAAGCCGTTTGCGCCTGGCATTGTAAATACAAAGCAATGGGGAGATGCTGGCGGGTTTTCTCCTGATATGAACACATTTTATCTCGCCAGATGGCGCCACACCGCGGATGCAAAGCAACCTAAGTCCGCTATTTATGAGAATGTGAACAATGTATGGCACAAAACCATCATGCCAGAAGGATTTCGAAAGCCTATCTTTTCTCCCGATGGTAAAAGAAAATATTTTGGTGCCAAATATAGGGAGTTGACTGCAAACGGGTGGTCTGACATGAAGAGTCTAGGTCCAGCTTTTGAGAAGATCCCCATTATGGGACTCTCCGCTTCAGCCAAAGGGACTTTAGTAATGGATGAAAGAACCTCTGATGGCCAAGGGGTGCTTCGGTATTCGACGCTTGTTAACGGCATACATCAAAGCCCTAAACCGCTCAGTAAAACAATCAATACAGGTAAATGGAATGCACACCCATTTATCGCGCCAGATGAAAGCTATATTCTTTGGGATAGTGTACGAGAAAGTGGCTATGGCAGTAGCGATCTCTATATTAGTTTTCGCCAAGACAATGGGACTTGGGGTAAAGCCATCAATTTGGGGAGCAAAGTAAATACGCCTGCTGAGGAGGGAGGTCCACACATTACACCTGATGGAAAGTACCTGTTTTTCAATAGAATGGTGCCTGATAAAAATGGGAAGGAAGGCGCACAGTCAGATCTGTTTTGGATAGATGCACAGCTCATTGAAGATTTGCGACCAACTCGCCACCCGTCATAAGTCATTCTATTGGTTCAACTAGGTAAAAGCGCTGCTCGCTTGCGCAATATACAAAGCGCTTCACCGTGTAAGCCCCCATAGTAATTGGGGGCTTTTCATTTTTATAGAGTCGTATTATAGATCTCTATGAGGGTCACATAGTAATTGTGGATTGGCTTCCGTTGCCACAAAACCATTGATCACCTGATTATCAGAGAAACTGTGCGGCAGCATTCTAATCTGGTTGTGTTTAACCATGACGATTGGGCTCGCTGAAGACGCTGTTGAATACTGATAAGGGTTGCCCGCAGCACTAATACCAATTAACCCTGTTTTGCTGGTATTGCCATGAATTGGACGGACATAATTAAAATCACACATCCTCTTGAGATAGTCTGCTGGCGTTCTATAGTCAGAAGCTGATCGAGACGGTGTTATATAGTTAACCGCGTACTGCTGGTTCCATCCGCTTACGGTAAACGTTTTAGCAATTGCACCGCCGCCGAGCGCATTGTTGTGCGCTTCAGGCGTACCAGGGAAATAAACATCATAACTATTACTGCCGTCTGAGATGAGTGCACCTGAGGAATAGTTATTATCGACGTCATTGGAAATCCGCGCTTGTGACCAGTTAGAGCCGTCATAAAATGCTTTCGCCAAATAATGGTCAGCAGTCGTGCTCGGTATATAACCATTATTGCCAACCACACCCACATAGAGGATCATCGGCTTCTTGCTATTACCTGTCCCTGAAAAGTTGATATCTTTGACATAGATCCGACGGCCAATAGTTTGACCATTATGGTAATACTCACGAACAGCGACTTGGTCCAATGATGCGGAAGTTAGCATTGGCAGCACAACGCTTTGATTATGCGCGTTCTTCCATGTTTTTCCGCCATCATTAGAGTGCATATAATACAAGTTTGTTCTATGGTCGACAGAATTATTCAAATGGACATTAAAAGCCATAACGATGTCATTCCCCTTTGCATTTGCAATAGAGTAATGGCCTTTGAACCCAGCAACCCTGACCACTTCTTCCAGTCTGGCTTTGCTTCCATCAACATTAAGCTTGGCTGTGAAAACATTGCGCTTACCGCAATCAGGCGTACTACAGTACACGGTGTAAATCAGCCTGAAATAGCCACCATCACTGTCTACCCAAAATAATTTGGGATACGCTATCCCAGCTCTGCCAAATCGACTATCAAATGATGTGTAATCATAGTTATCTGGTGTGATATCTGAAAATGCGTCAATTGACCCTGGCGTCGTACTCTTGTATAAAAACGCCCCCCTGGATTGGCCTCTTCCTGCGATTAACACATACACATAACCTTTGTCATCAATGTTCACTACCGCATTATCATGGGGGTCGTCCGTATACTTAGCATGTACAAGCACGGGTTTAGATACTTTGTCGGTGCGCGGGTCATATTTCGCGACATAAATCCCCAGTGCACGTGATTTACCTCGCGGATCAAGAAACTTAGTTGGCGTTGTTGTTTGTCCTTGACCTGCGGTCGACGCATAAGTAGATGTCCCATCGAGTTTCACAGGCCCCGAGTAGGTGAAATATACCAAGCCATTACTGTGCTTAACTGCCATAGGGTAGTGCTTTGTCGTGTAGGTGCTTAAGTTACCTGAATATTTAGGCACCGATTCATTCACCCCGTCACCATTTACATCAGCTGCAAATAACTGATTTAAGCCAAATGTATCACCATTAAAGTGATTCACTTTTTTAAATTGCGTAACAGACACATTGCCCAAACTACTGCATGATTGTTTGGGATAAAGGCATTGGCCGTCGGCTTTTTTAAGGTACTTATAGACGTTGAATTGATCGTCCCACGGCGACACCTCAGCAGCTGCTGCACCGAACGATAACGACAAGCCCATCAAAGCGCTTAAAAAACCGATTAGATTAACACGTTTAATTAACATAAAATTTCCTTTTAAATTGATATAAAACAGTCCACCAAATGAACGCAGAGCCAGTTTAGCTCCGTTATTTCGTCGACATTGCTCCCAATTTACTGCGCAAATGCACAATAATCACAGAGATTAGAAACGCTAACTAACACTACTAATAGCATATAAACTAAAAGGCTTTTTTTAAAAAGTCATGACATCTTAGCCACTCGTAGTGCACTTTACCTCTTTTTTGTATATTTTATCCCACCTCAATAACACGTAAGTATTCGTGGCCAAATTTATGAGAGAAATGAGGGATAAAGCGGTTATCTTTGATAGCAATTTCAGCGGATTGTAAGGAAAGGGTTATTATAAAGTGGACATCCACACTGAAAAAAATGAGTGCGACTATGTATAAGTGACGATGTTTTATAAAAACAAGCCTTTGTATTTTGCCCCATTTTGGCTCAATACAAAGGCTCTAGAAGATTAACTAAACTTTAGTTATGAACGTAAAATCTTCTTCTGGCACCACATATAAATAATGCAAAAAGACCAAATAACGAGAAACTACCACCGCCGCTGTCTGAATTATTAGCCTGCCCAGTCGTATTTACGTTAACGGTTCTTGAGACCTTAGCACCCATTTCATCAGTAACTGTAATCACAAATTGATCCGTACCTAAACTTCCAGCATTCGCAGTATAAGTCAGCAAGCCTTGCTCATTAACCGTGGCAGTACCGTTAGCCGCTTGTTCGGTGACTTCAAATTGCAGTTTTCCCCCATCAACATTAACGACGTCTAAGAGCGAAGATGCGGTTTCACCGCTAATCACAGACATATTAAAAACGTCACTCTTAAAAGATAAAGCGTCGTAAACAGGCTTAATGTTAATTGCGACGCTGGAATAACTTGCGCCACCATGCGTATCTTGGATTAATAGCTTAACGTGGTCTGTTCCATTTTGGTTTGCCATCCCCTCATACACTAGTTTGTTATCATCTTGAATGGACACAATGCCCTTTTCTGGTTCAACGGCAACACTAATCGTCACCGTATCGTTTTCAGCATCTACAGGGGTGAGCGCAACTGTTGCTTGCTCATCTTCATTTAATTCAATTTGCAAGTCTTTTTGCGTTGGCGCATAGTTAATATTGATCCGATTGATGCGTCCGGCACTGTGACTAGCGACGGTGTAAATCTCTTTGCCAAAGCCATTACCAATACCATTTGTATTCATTTCATTGTTTTCAAATAGTTGAATTGGATTTTCAGGCGTTGATATATCAAACAAGATGCCTTTATCTTCTAAAATTGCGACCAAATAGTCACCATATATATACGAAAAGGAATGCCTTGTATCAGCACTGAGAGATAGACTGCGCTTCTTAACTGGCTTATTTGGTTCGCTAATATCAAAGATTAGTAACTCTTCAGCACCAAATGCGAAAAGGGTATGCCCTTTCACGGCAACCTCACCAGCAGAGAAATATTCGTGCGCTATACGACTCAGTTCAGTTACTTTCGATAGGTCCGAAATATCATAAATAATAATTTCTGTGAATATACTATTAGGAAAGTCGAAATTAGTTACAAAGAGTAAGTTATTCGAAACTGCTATGTAGCTATACCAAAAATCCAACTCTAAATTCGATACAATATTTTTATCGTCATCAATAAAAATCAAATCACGGAAAGACTTAGCAATGAAGCCGTTATCAGTTTTGACGATATGGCCGTCAGGCCCAGAACCACTTGTGCTCCCATGTCGAATACCAACATTTAGGTTGTTTTTTAAGTCCTCAGCTCGGTGAGATTCTAAATACGCTCCTGCGTTAATAATGACTTCATCTGCGAGCCATTCAACGCCTTGAATAGCGTTGAACGTCTTGTATGTTGACTCAAATTTAATTGGCCTTGATGAATCTGTACGCCAAAAGTGTAAATTGTTCAAAAAAGCAGATACAGCAAGCTCGTTCTCATGCATAGCGATATCACTCACTTCACCGGACTGGCTAAAGGCATGGAGGCTCGTCAAAGTACCATTGTCGTCAAGTTCGATGGCTTCAATACCCGTATAATCTTTTGTAACAAGCAACGTGTTATCAACCATCGTCGTATCACTTAGGAAGCCCTCGGTGTTCAGCCGAGATTTAAACAGCACTGTTTCGCTATCTTTAATTTCATAAACATCAATAAAATTAAAAGTGTCAACTGCTATGATTTGGTTACCTTTTACTTCAAAATTGCGGTACCAAGATTCCTCACTTTCATAGATGATTTTTAATTTATTCCCCTCAATACGTGCCACTTGAAAGCCCGTAAGGTGGTAAGACAAGAGCCACACGTTCCCAGATACGTAAGAGCCATAATAACTTGGTTTTGCGTCATCCAACTTAAGCTCAACCATTTGCTCTAACGTGCCATCATTCGCCAAAGGCAACTTGTAAAAGTCTGCACTAATATTATCTTGATTCTTGGTCACGTATAATGCTTGATCATCATACGAAACACTGAAGTGCTCATCATAAGGGACCTCATCTACCGTACGACCCAGCTTTACCGTTTCTTTTTGTTGTAATTTGCCGCTTTCGTCTATTGATAAATGTGTAACAGTTACATGAACATTGGCTTTAGTCAGATACAAGTTGTTGTTATGACCTGCTAAAAGTTTTGAAGGCCCTTGATATTTTTCAAAATATAATTCGTCTACGAGGTTTAGGTTTCCGTCTTTTATTGAAGCTGAAAACACATGTTGGCCAATATCACTGGAAGCAAGCACTAACCAATATCCACTGTGGTATTCTACATTGATTACGTCAATTCGAAGGCCCTGACCGAATGAACTTGTCAGCTTGAATTGGCTAGCCAGCTCAAAGCCATTATTGCCATACTTTAGTACATCTAGATTCGCACTCATATCAGGGGCGCCCGCCCCTAATTTTCCTGATACGACAATATAACCGTCATGATAAGCTAAATCATTATAGGGGTCGGAGCCAAACGACTCTTTAAGTACCAATGATGCGGGTATTTCTTGTGCATAAGAATTGAACACTGAAAAAAGCAATATTGATATCGTTATAAACTTTTTTACTAAAGAGGAAATCAGATTAGGCATCTGCATACTACTTCCTTTAATTATTGTATGAAGAGGTATAATAACACTATGTCAAACCACGTTAACCCTAACGCTACATAGGCGCGCGTATAATAACCCAGCACAGGCTTTTGTAAATAAAACAAACTGGGATCATACGAATTTTATGAATTAATAAGTAACACCATTTAAAGTGCACTCGATTAAGCGCTCTTAATTTACAGAGCAATATAATTGGGCAAGCTTCTGAAAGAAAAATAGAAAAAAGCCGTATACCCCTTAATCGGGAACGAGGGATAAATTGAGTGTAGTGGTTAGAACATTAAACGCTTGCGCGCCAAAGATACCTTGGACATCCGTTTTTCAAAATAAAAAGAGCTGAATATACAAGCATGCAATGACAAGCAGTACATTAGGTGTAAAGCAGGTACTAGCCACCTAATGTACTGAATACATAACATTGTCAACGTAAATTAAGCTAACTTGAAGCGATTAATCATCTTCATCATGTTATCAGAAACTTGGCTAAGCTCTTCGCTGGCTGTTGCCATCAAGGTTGACTCATTTGCCAGAGAAGACGAGCCATCGTTCAAGTTTGACACATTTTGATTAATGCCATTAACCGTCATGGTTTGCTGCTCTGTCGCAGCCGAGATCTGCTGGTTCATCCCCTGAATAGCATGTACTTCCTGAGCAATTTCATTTAAAGCTTCACCTGCTGAAGATGAAATTTCTGATGTATTTGATGCTTTTTCAGCGCCTTTGCTCATCACTTCCACAGCCTGCTCAGCACCCGCTTGCAACTTCTCGATGATGGTTTGAATTTCGATGGTTGACTCTTGTGTACGAAGCGACAAAGTACGCACCTCATCGGCAACGACCGCAAAACCACGTCCCGCTTCCCCTGCACGCGCAGCCTCGATAGCAGCATTTAGCGCCAACAGGTTAGTCTGCTCAGCAATACCACGGATCACCTCAAGTACAGTATCGACATTGCGACTATCTGACGCCAACTGCGCGATCACCTCGCTGGCCTCGCCGATATCTTGGGCTAACAGTTGTGACTTTTGAATGTTGCATTCAATGATCTCTAAGCTCTGTTCCGTTTGTTTGGCAGCTTTTACGCTAAATTCAGATGCATCTACCGTTCGACCAGAAACTTCCGTCACAGCACTAAGCATCTCATTCATCGCTCCAGCGAGTTCCTCAGTGTCATTTCTTTGTTGATTTAGGTTCATGTCAACACTCGATACTGAGGACGACAGCCGATTAGCCGAGTCAGAAAGCTGTGTGCCCGCAGCGCTGACACTGAGCATAATATCTTGAATCGAGCCGACAAAGCGGTTGAAGTACTGAGCCAAATCAATCAACTCTTTACTCCCTTCCTCTTTTAGACGCTGTGTTAAATCCCCTTCCCCACTAGCAAGGTCTCGCATCGCAGACACCGTGTTCTTAATAGGCTTGGTTATACTTCTGATAAAGTAAATGACTAAGGTAGATAATACCGCCAGAACCATCACCACATTCATAAGCGATATCATCTGAGATTGCGCAATATCTTCCTCCAACGCGGTAATATTGATACCTGTACCAATCATCCAGTCCCAAGGGTGAAAATAGTCAGCATAGCTCGTTTTAGGGGTAAGCTCTGTGGCATCCGGAGAGGTTTTCCACAAATATTCTACAAATCCACCACCACTTTTACCGGTAGCGTAAAGCTCTTCAACAAACAGTTTTCCGTTTCCATCTTTCAGCGGCAAGATATTGGTTCCCAACAAATGCTTTAACCCTGATGCCAGCTGTATCCCATTTTTATCGGAGACAAAAATATAGTTTCCATTATCAAATCGCATGGCCGAGATCGCCTCGAGCGCCAGACGTTTTGCCTCTTCTTCTGTCAAAGCACCGCTGGCACTTTGCTCATAGTAAAAGTTAATCACCCCCAGTGCACTTTCAATAATGAGCTGCACACCATACTCATAATTGGCACGCATATGTTTGTTGGTATTGTGTGCATCTAGTAAAGAATTCGCGAATAACCCTACCGCAAACAACACCACAATCATCCATGCGCGCGCACTAATAGGTGCATTATGAATTGAAAAGTTCATAGAGCCTCCTTGCTACTCATGCGGATCAGTCACTTTTTGAGATGAAAAGCAGGATTCGTGACTGGTATAAAGGCGACGTAATGCGTCTCGACATGTGTCTTCGTCCTTGCCATTTTTTTCAACGTGTTGGATCACTTCTTGAAATTGCTGCATCAACTGCTGTGAGTGTGCCTCTGACTGCTGGCAAACCCCCTTTTGCTCCTGTGTTTTACGATGCGACAGCTTTTTTCCCTGTGCCCGTTTGAATACACTCTCCATAACTCCCCCTGGCGTTACCTGTACATATCCTCACGTCGTAATGTAATTTTGACGCGTGCGTACAGTCCTTGTTAAATGTTAAATTGATAAACGTTCACTCTGTTTAGCGCGCAATCCGGTAAGTAGACTTTGTTGTTTTTGACGTGAAGGAGATAAGGTAACCATAACTGCCCTTTCTCTCTATCAGCACCAAAGCCACTGAACGACTCCTTATACTCGCCCGCGCAGGTGAATACTTTGATTGCTCGATTCACAAGATCAGAAACAAACAAATAGCCATTTTCATGATCAATACTCGTAGGTAATAAAAAGTTGCCATTGTCAGTACCGTATCCTTCTTCTCCAAAGCTACGTACCCACTGACCATCTTGGTCATAGACTTCAATGCGGTTGTTATTTTGATCGGTGATAAAACAAGTTCCCCGAGCATCTACAGTAATATCTGAAGGCGTATGAAACTCGCCATGCTCTGAACCCAGACGGCCAAATGTATGGACTAAGAAAGGACCACCAGCATCAGACAGACGCCAACGACAAATGCGATTATTCCCTGAATCCGCAATTAAAATATCGTTATTGGTTGGGTCAACGGCAATCCCTTGAGGCTTGTTAAGTTGCTCGTCCCCAGTTCCTAGCCCTCCAAAAACGGTGTAAGGCACCATTTCACCCAATGTGTCGTTGTATTGTAAAACAGTAACAATCCCACTTAGATAGTTGCTTACGACCAGTAAAGGGACTTCGGGGTCAAGTTGACCTGGTAGAGGTTGTTTTGGCGTCAAAGACGCTATCCCCAATGACCCCGGTAACATTGGCAAGCTGATAGGCCTTGCAGAGTCACTTTTACCATCTTCTGTCGCCTGTAGTTGATAATTGCCGGAGTCCATCATCCATAGTAGGTCTTCAGGGTCGTCAAACTTATCATTTAAAAAGATACGTACCATGGTCTGTTGCCATCTTTGCACCCACTCAGTTTGCGCTGACAATGCAATGCTCAGCCAAGAGGGAAGTCCTGGGGGTTGCATAACCTTTAAAAGCTGATCTTGAAGCGCGAGCTGATGTTCAACCCAATGCTCAAAAATAGGCGCATTACTCGAATAGCCGGACTGGGTACTGGTCACATCCCCCACGACTGACGTCACAAAGTGGAGCTGTCCGGGGTTATCTCGCTCATCGCCAACAGCTTTTAATACCCTAGTCGCTCGCGACTTGCCCCCTTTGAGCGTAGATAAATTCACTGTATGTTTTTGTAATGACGCTAAGAATGGCTCTGTGATAAGCATGGTGTTGGCCTCCGTCGCTTGTGTCACCTGCACTGGCGCGAAGAAACCTTCTAAACTTCCCATAAAGTGGCCGTTTAAGTCATAAACGGAAATCGCGTTTGGTTCTCCTCCTGGGATCAGCATACGATTTTGAATAACAGACACACCACGAGATAAGGCTAGTCCGTCGACATAGCATTTACCCGACGCACTGAAAGTCACCCCTTTTCCTTGCCAATCACAGCGCACTACGGTCGCAAACCCTGTATTAGCAATATAAATATGGCCATTTTTATCCACGCTCAGTCCTTGAGGCCAAAGCAGGTGAACGGGCTCTTTGCCATTTTCCGGTTCAATTTCTTCAATGGCCCTTTCAAATTTGCCATCTTCGCTGAATATCACCAATCTAGATTGGCTATTTGGCCCTTCATAAAACTCATCAGCCACACACACTTTGCCGTCATGCACAACAATGCCATTGGGGCCTTTTAATGCGACCTCAGGTTCATTACCGAATGCTGTTATTGGCTTAATATCTAAATGTTCGGTGTATTCCAGTATATGTACTCTGCAATTTCCAATATCGGTGACATATACCCACTGCTGTTCTGGATGAGCCAGCAACCTAAAAGGCATATTAAATTGACCGGACCCCGAGCCCACAGTGCCAAAGCTTGCAAGTATCTGCTCTAGATCTGAGTCAAACACCAAAATGCGATTATGTGCCGTATCAGCCAACCAAATGCGACCGAATTTGTCTACGCAGCTTCCAACTGGCGTGCTAAGAGAAAGGTGCCCGTTTGACGAACACGGTAATTGTGGCAACTGGTCAACAGTCGTACCAATATAACTGTGGTATGAGATCCCCATAGTACCTAGCCTGTAAAAGAGTCCATTTAGTCAAGCTTCTGCCAATACAACGGACAGATCCTTGGCGGTGTAACTAATAATCATTTCATTAGTGCTGTTTCATACAAAAAAGTAGCAGGAAGAAAACTACCCGCCAGTACGGAATAATGAAAAACACGCATTTATTAAAAAATTCACATTTGCGTCATTACAATAAAGCGCAAGCAGGCACGCAGTTATCCAGTATTTACAGGGCTTGCAAGAGAGTTTGTAGAATATATGACAGCGACGGAGCAGTGCGATTGTTCGGTACAATGCAAAGTTTAATTATTAGCATTCTTCAGGTTGATAGACGGGCGTGATTGTGAACTGCCTTTTTTTTGATATTTTACCGCTATTACAGCGGCACGGTTCATTCAATACACGGCGTGTTTGATCAAAATAGGGTTGTAAATTCGACCTCATTTTTGCCAGACAAGCGTATAACTCACTCCGCTATTGCGGCTTTCGATACGTAAGGTCAGCAAATAAAAAGCGGGTAATGAGTTTGAAAGACACACCCTTTTTGAAGGCGGTAAGTTCACCTTCATCACAGATGCACAAGAAAGATTAGTATCGTTAAGTACCAGCGTAAAAGAGCGTAGTGAAGTGGACGCGCTGTTTTATGGTCAGGCGTGTATAAGCTGAATAATCAACTTTAATTTAATCATGCCGTTATATAAACAATCGTCAGCCGAAACCGGACTTGTCTTGCATGCTCGTTATGTAACACGTCAGTGTTTAACTAAATCAAACAAGTTAAGAGTGCATTCAGTATAAATTGAGACACTCACTCTCATCGTTTGTTGATTCCATCTGTGGCTATTTTCAAGTAAGCTGCCCCATTCCATATAAACCCAAGCGAGGAAAGTGCGTTGGATAAAAGAATTGAACCTGAATTACCCAGTATTACGCCAGACTTAGATCAGGTTGAAACCTATAAACAGTCCCTCAACCCATCTAACAATCCCCCTTCCTCATCAGGTGAGGGCCCTGAACAACACGCTACGCCAGCGAAAAAAGCAGGCGTGATGAGCTGGTTAGGTGCACTTTCAATTATTGCATTGGCTGCGGGATCATATGGACTTTATCAACAAAACCTAACCACACAGGCGCAATTGCTCGAATCATCAAAACGCATTGCACAGCTCGAACGCGCGCTTTCTGCAACTGGCGAAGAAATGGGCGAGTCGGCTGGCGCGATACAGGCAAAGTTAGCGGCTTTAAGTGAACGTACTGATGAACTTTGGTCACAAATGGATAAACTGTGGGCCTCCGCTTGGCGCAGAAATCAGTCTGAAATCAAAAAGCTAAAAGAGCAAACAAGTGCTCTTGCCAAAAGCCAAACCGATCAAGCCAACACTCAGTCGGGCGTAGCAACAAAAGTGGCAACACTATCTCAAAGTCAAACTGATTTAGCTTTTAAACTGTCTCTTCTAGAAGAGCAACAGCAAGCTGCCCAAGCGCTAAAAAGCCAGCTGACTTCAATCAATACCGACTTAGATCAATTGAAATCTCAATCTCGTGGTAGGGATGCTAAACAAGTAGAGATCGGCGGTACGCTCGCGCAACTTGAAATGACACAAAATGCGCTAGCTGAGCAGTTGGAACGTTTAGAAACACGATTGGCAGCTGCCGCTAAGACGCAGCAAGCCGTCAACTAGAAATCAATGGGGTCAGAGTCAATGATTCTCAGCGCTTCAAGGCGCTAAATCAACTTGCATAACCCCATTAATTAATTACTCATCGTCATCCATACGCGCCTGTCGATGAGCCGCTTTAGCCAAAATTTCAACGTAAAATGAGGTCAAATTTTCTTGTTGGGTCTGGTCAATCAGCTTATTAATTTGTGATACATGAACTGGTTGCGCTTCCGCTTCGGTGTTACCAAACTTACAGTCAAAATCCCAAAAATCCGCCCCTGCGGGTAAAGTCTTATTGCGCTCGCGTTTTAGGTATTTTTTAATTTCATACTTAACCGCATCAACACGCCTTGCTAATTTGATTTTTGGGTGAGTTAACTCAAATGTTTTTTTCATAGTTGCCTTCAAAACAAGGAATACTCAAGCCTATCATTGGCTGACTGAGTAAAAGATGTGTATCTATCAAGTGCGAGCTTCGAACTCACAGAGATATAGGAATTTAACTTGCTTAGTTTACGCCAAAATGGGGCTATCAGCATCAACAAAGGTGAGAAAAATACACCATCAGCCGATGAATATATGATATTGGCTGCCATATTGAACCTTTGCTAAACAGCGGTTTTAGGCAGTGATAATAGGCAAACATCAAAGGAGTCGAATCAACGACTCTGACCCCTTTGATTTGTAGGGTTAAAGCGCTTTTTTCTTGGTGACCTTTTGCTTGTGGCCTAGAATACGAATAGACCAACTCTCAAATGTGCCTGGCTCTGAGTTGTTTTCTACTCGCTGATCTTGGCCACCATGCACGATATCGTAGAAACCAAATAGTAAGGATTCACTGCTCATATCAGTGATGTGTAGCTTCCAATCACCAGTTCCCGCATTGGCTTTTTCATCCCAAAATTTATAACTAAGCATCAGATGATCATTATAACCATCAGCACTTCCCGGTGCTTGCTCCGGTATATCTAAGTGCTGCCCAATTAAGTTATTAAAAGGCGACATAAGAATACTGCGTGTACCGCTTGGAGATTCGAGCTCCACTTTTAAGTCTGACATACGGGCATGTTTGGCATTTAGACGGATCTGTACACCTTCAATAAACAAATCATCTTCAACATGAATGGTTGCCGTTGTTGTCCGAGTCGTATCATCATGTATCGTCGCATTTATAGGCGTATTCAGACCATACCAAGGCGTTTTCACCAGCTCTGATGGTAAGTCTTCAATCGCATAGCGTCGAACCAACTCGGTTGCTTTATCCACATCAAGTAAGCCAAAGCCATAGTATGGAGAAAACGTGTGGCCCGCTGCATTGGTCGACCAGCCTTCAAGCCCAATTATACCGTTAACTTTGATATCTGCACGTGTAGGGTCTACCTTCGTGGCCGTGCGCGCTAGTAAATGCCGGATATCGCGTGGTGTAAGATCGTGCTTCTGCTGTGCAGCTGCAGATAAGAGTAACGCGATTGCACCCGAAGTATTCGGTGCAGCCGAAGAAGTGCCACTCATACGTACGGTAAAGTCATCATGCTGGCTACAATCAACATTGGGGTCTACATTATCAACCACCCACGTGCATGATATTCGAGTTGTAGCATGTCCAGGAGTCCCTCTGTCATTACCTCCTGGCGCTGTGAGAAAGACATTACTACCAACCGTTGAATAATTAGATAATACCCCATCGGCGCTGAGTGCACTGACGGTCAGATTCCAAAAATTAGCGGGCGTGTAGCGCGAATTACCGTTAGCCCAAGGCAGTCCATGATTGTTTCCAAATGGCAAGCTAAAGCCTAAAAATTCAACGCCCTGATCGGTGAAATAATGAATACGAGAGTCCCGATAAGAGTTACCCGCGGCTTGTACATAGACCGCGGTACGAGGATCAAGCTCAGTCGACAACGTAACTGCTTCATAGACTTTTTCCTGCTCAGGCTGACTAAACAACAAAACATCCTCGTTTTGTGCATCTTTAATGGTTTTCGAAAAAGTGTAAGGCAGACTGACTGCGGGGTTCATACCATAGCTTTTGTTAAAAATACGGATCTTGTCTGCGGTTGAGTTATCTGCGTGGTTGCCGTCAAACCCATGGCTCACTTTCCACTGCTCATGGCGCTCAAAGGTTCCACCAAAATTGGTAAATGACGTCACTTTGGCAAGCGGTGCAACCCCTCTAACGCCGATATTGTTCTGTGCGGCAGCAATGATCCCAGCAACCATAGTGCCGTGATTATCAAATGATGAAGGAGGTTGTGCATCTATCTGGGGGTCTTTAAGCGTATTGGCATTTAAATCACCATGGCTCATATCAACCCCCGTATCAATTACCGCAACTAACACATCCTGACCTTTATGGCCCCAGAGATGTGTTTGCCAGAGGTTTAAATCAATACCCGATTGCGTATTACTTAAAACACCAGAATTGAGCAAATTCCACTGCAACTCCAGCATTGGGTCGCCATTGGGATCTAGCCAGCGGTGTTCATAGTCTCTGTCTGTTGTAGCCGCAGCACTAACACAAAGCAGCGCAGAAATGAGACCTGCGAGATGTCTTTTTTTAATATTCATATACCAAGTTCCTTTTATGGGCTCAAAACTATTACTAACAGACTAGTTTTTGAACTGTCAATAAAAAGAGGTTGGCGTATTTCTTATTTTAATTAATATATCCATATCCCACCCATTTACTTATATAAATCATGAATATAACTTCAAATGAAAAATATTAATTCAAAGCAATCTATAAGAATGGTGAACTCGAGCTAAAGAAGGAAAAGGGAGTGTCCGTTCCCTTTATTAATAAAACAATCGACACTACACATATTGATAATTAAAAAATTAAACTCTATTGCCAATAAAACTCAATAAATGGAAATGGCAAATTAATAGCTTGAATGTGATAGAATGCATTTTTCCTCTGCTTTTCATAATGATACTCACGCAACTTTTTTGTAGTAACGAAAAAATTATTCCTTACACCACTTAAAAACAAATCGCTGTGTATTTTTATGATTTTGGTAATATCTAGGTGATAATAATCGCCCTTAACTTCAGAGCTATTTTGTAATGAATTGGCATAGAGATGATAATCAAATAAATGCTCTTGCTTACGTCGTTTTTCATCGCCATAGGTTACCATCGTATTTCTAGTCACCATTAAAATTAAATGGTTATTTACTAGTTCGGTGCTATTTTTCTCTAAAACATCTCTTTTTACCTTAAGAACCACCTGACTGCCTTCAAGCAATAAAACCAACTCCGTTTTATTAGATAATGTATTACTTGTTAGTTTGTAGTCTGTACCATCAACCGTAAGACCAAAGTTTGTACTGGCGTAAACAGACTGAAGTATAGGGTCGTTAGCAAGTAAACTCTTTAGCGAATTATCTTCACTCTCTAACTCGTTTGTAATAAATCTATTTTTTTCCAATGAGATCTCATTCTTTTTAAAACTATTAATTTTGTTTTGATACTTATATTGTGCAGCGTAACTTTCAATGTAACCCTTATCATAAGGGGGGTAACGCTCTAAATCTGCTTTATACAATTCTTTTTGCAGCTTGCACGTGTAACTTTTTGTCATCTGAGTTTGCTCTCTTACAAACACACAACCTTGATTGCAGTAAGGCAAGTACGAGCAAGTAAAACATTCCTCATCAGCTGGTAAGCTATTTTCAATGGACTCTATTGTTTGCCATCCATTATTTAAAATATCCAATACTGAATCTTGAAATAAATTTCCGTAATAAAATTTTTTTGATGACTGCCCTCTAGGACACGCATAAACATCACCATTATTTTGTAAAAGAAAAAATTTATCACCACAATTTACTGCACTACAGCAAAATTCCGGTGTAAACTCTTTAAACCAATGCTGCTTTAGACCCTCTTCTAGCTCTGTTCCTTCGAACTCTTCATATAGTTTTTTATAAAATAATACTTGTTGATCTTGCGTGAGCATTTCCGTGCCAATGATCCCACCACCAAACTTGTCTTTGTTTTTGTGACTATCAAAGGAGAACATGATATTAAACTTAGTCATGTCTAGACCAATACCATAGTGGATATACTTTATGTCATCGATAAAGTCATCCAATTGGTGAAAGTGCTCTTGCGTTACCACACAAGAAATCTTCTTATGATGAGGATAGGTCGCTAACAACTTAAGGTTTTTTGTTATTTTCTCTAAAGTTGACCTACCTCTTTTATCTGTCCTGTACTTTTCGTGCAGTTTTAATGGTAAATCAACACTGCCGCTTATAGAAACTTTATACCTTTCAAAAACATCATATAGCTTGTCAAAATTAAATAAATTCGTCTTTATATGAACAGGATTCAAAGGGTAGCCTGCCGCTTTAATCTTATCACCGTATTTAAGGTAGTATTCATATGAATAATCTAACAAATTTACTAATATCTCTTTAGGTATGGATGTCGCTTCTCCGCCGTGAAAAGATAAGTTAAAAGGTATAATTCCTTCTGCTAAAAAGCCACTGACAGCTGTATCTAGAGTCGATACAACTTTATTTAATGTCGACTTCTCATCAGTACCTGTTCCAAGGTAGCAATATTTACACCCCATATTACAAAAGTTTGTGGGGGCGTATAACAGATGAATGAAACGTGATGGTTCGATATTTTTCATTATATTTAAAACAACTTCTTTATTGACAACTTCTGTAAATAAAAAATAAGAAATAAAAACAGGGCTAAAACAAGAAAAGAACTACTATAGGCCCATTCAACAATAAAAAAGTAGAAGGCACTGATAGAAACAATACTCATAGACAAATATATTCGATTTTTTAGCAATCTATAAACTGAAGCCGTGGGGCCGTTGTACAAAAAACAAGGTTGCTTATCACTATTGGAACCAATGATAGTGATGACATTGCTACTGATACTATCTACTTTTCCCCAAACAGCCACGTTTGCGTCAACTGGCAAGCTATATTCATGCACTTTATACATTTTATACTTTTCTTTGGCTAACTTTGCCGTGGTTTCATTCGGAGGAGCCCTTTTTCTCTTTACTCTTTTCTCAAGGTTAAGCATTAAAGAAGACTTCTGAGAGAAATCTACATGCACTAGCATGTCTGACTGACGAACCATTAACGGAGGCATGACTGATTCTTTTACTTCTAGGAGCGGGGTGTGTTCTTGCATTCCTGTATCGGGCTTTTTTCGCTTCGTTTCGAATGAAGCCCATACGTAGCTTTTCCAATAAACACAATCTAAGTTAAAGAAGGGGGATTCTATCGTAGGCATTTTTACAACACCTTGAACTTTCACATAGTCTCCTATGTTTAGCTCATCCGTTATTGATTTTGCTCTATAAAAATAGAGTATTTTATTTAAGAGTTTAAATGTATAGAAAAAGTTAACAGCAATGATTGAACTACAAGAAATTAGCGCTACGATATAAAACCAATTATGCTCCATAACCCCCCTTAAAATCATCCATTATTATTACCATTATTATTGTTGTTATTATTATTGTTATTATTACTCGACATCTCAAACTCGACATCAAAAATTGATTTAGAAGATGCACCTGTAAAATAAGACTTTTCAATTTTTGAAACTTTTGAACCATCAAATGAGATTGAGTGTTCCACTTCTACGGGGGTGCAAGAATAAGTTTCCACAATGTCGCTACCATAATAAAAATAAATTATTGAACGCTTATAGATAACATGCTTTTGAGGGTCTTCACCTTTGAAAAACTGGTATAATTTTGAATAAATTTCATCCTTCTTTTCCCCAATGGAAAGTTGAGATATAAAAAAATCTATTTTAGTATCTAACGCTTGCATCTGACTCGACTTCCTCAGCTTCCTATATCTCTTATGCTAAAGATACCAGATTTAAAATAGGAACACTAAGCAGAATTAATTACTCCAATGTAGAAATTCTATATTCTTTAGCATTGCTTGATACCTTTAATATTGTGCTTTTATAAGATTTAGCACTCTGTAATCCTTTTGACTGAACTCAGCCATTACTCATTACGTTCCACATTCGCTGCACATTTCAATGCTGGAATATCTGCATATCTAGTAGTGAGGTATTTATCTGTAAGCCCCTCTATTGCGTATTTTTAAAGAAGAACACTGAGTAAAAGAATGAATATACCCTCTTCAGAGCCACAGTTAGTTCACCCTTTGGGTCAGCACATTATTGTCGATATATTCGATGCTTCAAACTTAGTAGGTGAGAAGCGCATAGAAGACATGATGATTGAGTGTGCCCATGCTGCAAACGCCACAATTTTAAAAACTCATATACACCCCTTTGAAACAAACGGTGGGGTTTCGGGCATGATTATTCTGGCTGAGAGCCATATTTCAATTCACACGTGGCCGGAGTTCAGTTTCGCCGCCATGGACATTTTCATGTGTGGTGATGCACAACCAGAGCTGTGCCTACCTGTAATCGAACACTACTTCCAACCGGGAAATATGGTCGTTAATACCCTCACAAGAGGCGGCACGGTCACTGGCTTTGGAGAGTTCCAACCTCTTTTACACAACAAGTTACAAGCAACCCTCAAAACTGCATAACAAAACGGAGTACTAACGCAAATGACTAATATAAAATGGCATTATGAACAAATGACAAGTGGCGTTCACATTGCACTTCGTTCAGAAAAAGACTTAGTCGAGGTGGAAACCGAATTTCAAGACGTGAGTATTTTTGAAACTCGCCACCTTGGCAAAGTCATGCGCATCGATGATGGCATTCAGGTCACCACAAAAGGCGAACATATCTATCATGAGATGATGGCACACGTTCCCATTTTATTTCACGGTAATATTAAAAATGTGCTGATTGTTGGCGGTGGCGACGGTGGCAGCGCCCGTGAGGTGTTAAAGCATAGCAGTGTTGAAAACGTGGTCATGGTGGACATTGATGAGCAAATAATTCAATTGAGCCGCAAGTATTTGCCAGAAATCAATAATGGGGCATTTGATGATCCAAGGTTTGTATTACGTATCGGAGACGGTGCCGACATTATCTCCCAATACCATGACTGTTTTGATCTCATCATCTTAGATGCAGCCGATCCAGATGGCGGTGCATCAGAAACACTTTTCACCCAATCTTTTTTTGGAAACTGCTTAAAGGCACTTAAAGCCCATGGCATTTTGGTCGCACAGGGCGGCACCCCTTATTTTGAACCTTACATGATGCAATCTATGGTCTCTCGTTTGACTCAAGCATTCAATAATCCTGCCGGCATTTATATGGGTGGTTGCTACGACTACTTTGGCGGTTCACATGCATTTATTTGGGCAACAAGAGCGGGTAACATCAATACTCTCTCGCTTGAAGAGCTTGAATCACGTTTTACCAAAGCAGATATTCAAACTAAGTACTACTCACCTGAGGCGCATTTTGGTGCCTTCTTCTTGTCAAAAGACATGCGAGACTATGTGAACCAAGCCGTCAATTGTGAAAATGTGGATGAGTTATCCATGCCAGAAGCCGGTGATTGGGACGACTATACACCAGAAACATCGAATGAAAGTGAAGGCGAAGACTAGTTAGTCATCTAACTTGCCATAAACACACATTAACATTGAAGAAAAAGCCACTGATACGAGGAATCCACATCCTAATCAGTGGCTTATTTATACTGAACTCTGGCTCTCTTATCCGAATCAGGCCCATACATCCAGATGTGATATAAAGCGATGAAATCATTATTTAAACTCTTTGAAAGAATAGGTCACAAAGACACTTTTGACAGTCAATTAAAAGCGGCTCAACACAACTTGCCTTTTATTCGTCAGTGCGCAAAGGAGTTTTCAGGTTGGGTAGCTGTCGCCTTTACGGTCGCTTTACTCGGCGGCATGTTACAGATCGTAACCTTCGACTTTTTAGGAGAGTTAGTCGACTGGTTGGATACCGCACACAATCGTACGCTACTGAATAATAAAGGCTATGATCTGGCGCTCGTCGCGATTGCCATTGCCGTTGTTATTCCCACAATAACCCTCATTAAAAACCTCGTTTTTCATCAACTGTTGGGACCAAACCTACAAAAAAATACCATCATAAAATTATATCGAACACTGATTGCCTCGCCGGCCATTTACCACGAAGAAGATGACCCTGGCGCTACTGCAATTGTGATTGTAGACACGTCAGAAGCCATCATTGATGTGGTATTGCAGTTTTGTGGCTTTGCTGGTTTCTTGCTGGCATTTATGGGCGCGCTGCTGTTTTATGTTGGTAACATTGACGGCTGGCTGATGACTCCTTTCCTTGTGTGGACAGGTATATTTTTGACGTTACTAATATTTCAGTGGATACCCAAAGCCAAAACAACGAATCGACTTGAAGCAGAGAGCTGTGCAGAGATCACAGGCAAGTTTACTGAACGCTTCGCACGCATTCGTACGGTTAAGATGCTATCGAATAAAACATATGAACAAAAATTCGCAGAAAAGTGGGCGACTCGACACCGCAGAGTCGTCGCTAAAGAATATCGTGTATTCTCAAATTTTGCGTCTGTGGTTGGATTACTCAACGGCATTTTAATCGTTGGTACAGGCGCGTTATGTTTGCAGCTTTGGCAGCAAAACAGCATTTCTATCGGTGAGTTTTCCATGGTGTTAGCCTTAGTGTACCGAGTCATATCGCTGTCAGAATGGTGTCAAGATGAGTTTGATGCGTTTTTTGTTTCTTGGGGTCAAGTGACTGTCGGTAGGGAGTTAATCAATGAGTTTCTTGAAGACGTCGAGCCTATTGAAGAAGAAGGCAACTTTAATGTAACTAGGGGGAAAATTACCTTTAAAAATGTTGAGTTTGCCTATGAAAACAAAGCGCTGCTTTTTACCGATTTATCGCTAAAAATCAAAGCAGGCGAAAAGGTCGGGATCATAGGCCCTTCTGGCGCAGGCAAGTCTTCACTACTCAATATGCTCTCTGGTATTGATGAAATTGAAGAGGGTGCAATTTATATTGATGGCAAAAATATCGAAGACTTCACTACCGACAGTGTATGTAGCGAGATCAGTTTCCTGAATCAAGATATTGGCCTTTTCAATCAAAGCATTTTTGAGAATGTCTCATTCGGATTAAATAACACCAGTCGGGAAGCGGTGAAACAAGCGCTTGAAAAAGCCAATGCTTTAGAGTTTGTAGAAAGCTACAAAGACGCCCGAGGTCGCCAAGGCTTATGCGCGTTTATTGGTGAAAATGGCGGGCAATTATCTGGTGGCCAGCGTCAGCGCTTAGCACTCGCCAGAGCACTATTAAGAGATAAAAATATACTTTTACTAGACGAAGCAACAAGCGCTCTAGATCCTGCTTTAAAAGCCAACTTTATTGCCACCCTCAAAACACTTATGAAGGGAAAAACCGTTATTTCTATCGCCCACTCATATGATGTACTTACCATGATGGATCGCATTATTGAGATTAAGGATGGCAAAATCGTTAGAGATGGCAAGCCTGCCGACATACTACAAAATCAATGGGGTCAGAGTCATTGATCACTAAATTGTTTCTTATAAGCCTCTGACTTTCTGTCTCCACCTCGAGGCACTGGTGTGGCTCTTCTCCCCGTCAAGGCCTCAACGTGCTGTTTAAAATGTTCACTTCCTAGTACCCACATCTTGTTAGTAGCACTCTGTATATCTGCCAACGTTTTTGCGGGTATTTCTCTTTTAAATAATGCGCGATAGCACGCGTGTCTGGCTTGTTCAGATAATCCAAGCGTCTTGAATAATGCATGCTCTGTAATTAACTCAATTTGTTTACCCAGTGCATTGTGATGATAGCTTGTCCAAATATATTCCGCCGGATGGGACACCATGTTGGCACGTACAGGGTTTAGCTCGATGTAGCGGCTGACTAATAAAAAATAGCGTTCGGTATCTACCAAAGTTGACTTATAACGCCCTTCCCAAAGCGTACCAGTTCTTTGATAAGCATGATTGAAATAGCGTACATAATAACGCCCTAAAGACTGCATAAGCTTACTGACTCCATTGGCGGTAGTTGGTGTAAGCAGTAAATGCACATGATTTGTCATCAAAACATAGGCATGCACGTGCACATCATACTCTTGTGCATATTGTTTTAACTTATCTAAATAAACAGCATAATCAGTATTTTCAATAAAAGTCACTTGCCTATTGTTGCCACGCTGAACCACATGTTGGGGAATATTGGGTAAGTTTAGTCTGGGGAGTCTCGCCATAGTATCACTAATCCTTTAGTATTTAGACTGTTAACTATAGCTGAGTTTTTAAAATTGGGATCAACGACTCTGACCCCATTGATATTTACGTGCGGTACAATACTTTAATGATATGCCAGCCAAATTTGGTTTTAACCAATTGCGGGGTGAGCACTTCGCAAGAAAAGCACACTTTATCAAATTGAGGGACCATAGTGCCGCGCCTAAATTCACCTAAGTCTCCCCCTTTTTTACCAGATGGACAGGTTGAATATTTCTTTGCCAAGGTCTGAAATTTGGCCCCTTTTTTTAATTGTTGAAGAATATCTTGTGCTTGCTCTTTATGCTTCACCAATATGTGTAAGGCATGTGCTGTACTGGCCATATTACCTGCTCTCACGGTCTAACTTTTTCATAAACAATAGCGACCATAATACACCAATATATTGCGAATGAAGAGCATAATGGCTGGAAACCTCGCGAGCAAGTGGTGAGAAGTTGAGCAGGCCAGATCTTAGCAATGAATTAATGGAGGCAGGATCAAAGAGGTCAAATGACGCTGACCGCTTTGATTTTGATGTTAACTATGCGAATGTGCGTATTGTTGGGTTCATGGCTTCAGATAAAAAGTGGCCAAACATCCCTGCGTCTACATTTAAGCGCTCAGAGAGTGTTTTATATTCTTGCCCAAAGCCCTCAGGGTGAAATTGTTTACTGTACTGTTCAGTCAATTCATTTAATCTGATTGA
This sequence comes from Pseudoalteromonas luteoviolacea, assembly GCF_001696455.1. Lineage (GTDB taxonomy): Bacteria > Pseudomonadota > Gammaproteobacteria > Enterobacterales > Alteromonadaceae > Pseudoalteromonas > Pseudoalteromonas luteoviolacea_C. The sequence goes on along the minus strand of NZ_MAUJ01000004.1, from coordinate 132,902 downwards.
CCCATTTAAAGAAGATGAATTTAAATCACTATACTGATAGGAGTCTTTAAGCTTGAGGCTTTCAACAATACCGCTGTGTACTTGAGTAAAAGCGTCTTTCAACTTTTCATTGCCAGACAACGCCGTTTCCAAGTCATTTAGCTGCGAAGCAGAGAGCTTATCGCTACTCAGCTTTAAGTTTCCCTCTTTGTCTTGATATAAGTCTAGGTCACTCAAATCTAGACCAGGGTTTTTGCTAGCTTGCTCCGTTTTGAATTTATCAAACTCATCCAAGCTCGTTTTAAGTGCGCTTTGCGTCTTTTCCATTACATCAACATACGCGAGCGTGATTCTTTTTGCTTCGTCTTCCGCTATTTTAATGTGCTCTTGACTAACACCAACATGGGTTTGCATAGTTACTTTCGACGAGGCCGTTGGCGCTTCAGATTGAACTTGTGATTCTTTCAGTTGCTTTGTAAGTGAAGATTGCTCGCTGCGAGTGAGCTCTTGCTGGCTCGTAACGATGCTGTTTCGATTAATTTCCATCATTTTGCTCCAATCCTTGAAAGCCGTATATAAATAATTAGCTTAATCTAAAAAATATTAGTGTGTTAAAAATAGCCCAAAAACTGGGCTCTCACAAGAGGAAAAACTGATCACACGCAATAAATATGATTATTTTTCACCCAACAATATTGCTAATAGTCCACGTATTAAATACAGTAAAAATGCATATTTTTTAAACGGTATGCGATTTATTATTTTAACGAAAGGAACTTAGATCGTGAATAAATTAATAATAAGTGCATCTATGTCAATATTAGCGAGCTTTACTGCATCCGCTATTGATCAACATAATTTGCAAATTGAGACAAACTTTAAACCACAATTAAAAATTGAAGATATAGCCAGTGCCGTGCAGCAGGATGGCACACTCAATGAGGTATACCCTAATCTAGAACGCCAACCTTTGTCAGTTCAGGTCCAAGACCCCAAGCAAATTAAAGCGCAGCTCCAGCTAGGTCAACTTAATACCGCTCAAACATTGACAACATCAACGACAACATCGACACCAGCACAGCGCAGTGGCTGCCCAAATCTAGATTTAAACAATGCGGTATACACTGCATTTACTGCACAAGGGCAGATCCAGTGCTATAGCGTAGATGTGACAACAGCAACAAAAATTGAAGGGGTGATGGTAAACATTCCAGCAAATGTTGACTACAACTTATTCCTATTCAAGCTAGAAGATGACAACAGCTTGACCCCATTGGATGTGTCAAATCAAGCTAATGCAGTCAATGAGCAGGTCTTCTATAAAGTAGATCCCGGAGCCTACATTCTAGCGGCAGAATCAACGCAATGGGCTGCTGCAGATAACGCTATCATGGGTTGGTTCAGCCACCCTGATTTTGATGCAAATGAATCGAACGACAAACTATCACAAGCGACTGTACTAAGCCCTATTGCAACGGTGCAAGGCAATATAGACAATCAAAATGACTTAGATTTTTTCACATATCAAACAGCGGCAAATCAAAGTCAGGTTAAACTTAACTTCAGCGCAAGCAATCAATTTATTTTAGAAATTTGGGGTGGCTCTTCTTGGTTACAAGCGCCTAATAACCAATTGGTAAATCTAAATACAACGGGTAATTCAACCGTGGTACTTCGCGCACGCGCAAACCCTACTAGCCAGCCGCCTGTATCTGCACAATACGCCTTCACGCTATCAAACCCTGATGCTGGCGTAAAAATTTCAAACACCCGTGTGTGGAATAATGAAAACCTAACTAACTTATTATCCCCTTCACTACTTGAAGCGCACAATAAACTGGGCATGTCTGGAACTGTTGTTGATGCAGCGGGTGCGGCAGTCCCCTTTGCTCAAGTGGTACTAGCCGCTGTATCTCATCAAGGTCAAAACTTAGGGGCTCAAGGTCTAGTTGCAGATAGCCAAGGTCAGTTTTCAACGACGATTGATTTAATAGATTGCGCTGGTGTCGATACGGTTAATAGACGCAATAGGAGCTATCGCGGCACACCTACAAACCCAGAAATGTGGTGGGATATTACCTATCAGTTCGCCCAGTACTTGTTTATCCTTCAAGATTCAGGTGGTACAAACCAATATGTGTTTAACCACAATTTTGCCCACATTTGTAAAGAACGCATCACTAAAACCTGCTATTGGCAACGTGATTACATTAATGGCGGCGAAGAGTACAAGTGCTTTTAATTAGTTAATATCATATTGGCCACACGCCCGTGGCCAATATCAATGGGGTCAGAGTCATTGATATTCGGACTGTATCTACATATCTAATGCCATCGATCTTCCTCTCCTTCGACCACTCCTTTAACTTGCTAGTCGCTTAAATTGACACGTATAAATTCTATCAACAATCGAGTTCGTTGTGCCATATGTAATCTTGCTGGGTAAATTAATGATAATTGCAAATGATGTGCTTGCCATTCTGGCAACACTGGCACTAAACGCTTTTGCTTCACTAATTCATTCCCTGTGATCTCCGCTAACACACCTATCCCAAAACCATGTTCTAATAATGGCCGATAACTAGCAATATTATTAGCTTGATGCTGGCTCTCAAGTCTTACGTGCACTAATTCCCCCCCTCTATGTTTTAAAGCCAAATTAGATAATGCCTGCGTATTCGAAATAGTCACCCACGGAAACTCAGACAATTCCTCAGGCCTCTTGGGTAACTCATCTAACAAGGGACTAGCGTAAAGCTTGAGTTGGGTAGCAGTTAGTGGCAATGATACTAAATTGGAGTCGGGCAACTCTCCCGATCTAATAGCCAAATCAATAGAGTCTTCAATAATTGAAAGCGGCTCCTCACTAATAAGCAAATCAAACTGGACTTGAGGGTACTGGAGGCTGAACTGCTTTAATAGAGGTACTAATAGCGTTTCATAATGATCCTGAGTCGTGGTTAACCTAATCTTGCCCTTAATTTCGGTATTAAAACTTTTAACTTCATCCACTGCTTGTATCACAGTAGGAAGTAGTGTTTTCACTTGTTGAAAAAGCGTCCGGCCTTCATCAGTAATGCTAACCTTTCGCGTACTGCGCTGTAGTAGTTTTACTCCTAAATAATCTTCAAGTCGGCTAACTTGTTCGCTGACTTTTCCCCTTGGCATTTTGAGCTTTTCACCTGCTGCAGTGAAACTACCGGTTTCAGCCACTAAACTAAAAATTGCCATAGCTTTTAAATAGTTGACTATCACAGCACCTTCTCCAATTTAATTACCTATTTCGTTTTAAAATACACTAATTGATACCAAAAAAGTATCAGTAATTTAAGTATTAACCTACTAATAATCACCAATAAAAACGTAGATAATGATTTATCAAATTTATTTAGAAGGTATACATAGTGAATACACTAGCAATTATTGGCGGAACAGGTCGCGTTGGACAGCAGGTGATTAAACAAGCACTAGAACTTGGTTACCAGTTAAATGTATTAGCACGAAATCCTAAAAAGGTGACAGAGCATAAACTAATCCGCGTAATAAAAGGTGATGCTACAGATCCAGAAGCCCTAGATAAGTTGCTAACCGGTGCCGATGCAATAGTGTCTACACTGGGTCCTTCGGGGATAAACCACAGTATAAAATTAGCTAAGTCTTCAGCAAAAGAGTTTGGTTCAACTAAAAGTACTCAAGCCATTTTACCCTTAATGAATAAGCATAATATTAGCCGCTTAATATTGATGGGCGGCGCGAGCTTGCAACATCCTGATGATGAAAATAATCTTTTCATGCGACTATTATTAAACAAACTTGCCCCCAAAGTTCTAGGTGATATTTACTTAGATCGCGAACAAGAATTGCGAATACTATTAAACAGTCAAGTGAATTTTACCATTGCCCGCGCTGCAAAATTAGATGATGCTGAAACTACAAAACCGTTGAAAACGAGCCACAAGAAATTCCAAGGAGGCAACGTATCTATTCACAGCTTAGCGGCGTTTTTACTTGAACAAGTAAAAAGTAATAACTATTTTGGTAAAGCTGTTTATATAGCCAATTAGCAATATGTTCAATTCAATGGGGTCAGAGTCATTGATATTCTGACTGTATCTATATATCTATTGTCGTCGATTTTCCTCTCCTTCGACCACTCCAAAACCAAGCCCATGATAAGCAGACTTTAGCTCTGACGTTCGATTTAGACATCTTTGATATATATGGGTCAACTACTCCCCACCTTTAGCTACGGGGCGTAATCTATCTGTAAAAAGTTATCTTTGCTATTTTTATCAATACGATGCATATAGGGGTCAACAACCACAAACATTCCGAATGGATTATATGCTTCTATCAAAATTGTGTTGAGGCCTGATTTAATTGGATAATCCTGACGATGATATTCATTGAGTGAACGCTTTACATCTTCGGGGCTATCTGCCACTAATGCGACTTCGATTAAGTCATCTAGCTCAGCTTCAGTCTCTTTGCCATATTCATCTGCATAAAACTTTCTAGCGTCTATGGTGATGGTCACTGGGTAACGCCCTGTTTCTGTATTTTTCTCACCGACGACTACATTATCAACACGCAGACTATAAAAAGTTATTTCGTGAAATAAATCATGAACGAGTGCTTGTTGCTTAGAATCAACATGCTCGTTAATCAGTGCGATCAAATCATTGGTTGTGGCAAACTTTGATGAAACTCTTTGTTCTTCAATAAACTTTTTCAACAACTGATTTAGTTTACTTTCTCCAATACTGTGCGCCAGCGCTAGCATTGCTAAAGCACCTTTTTCATAATGAACAAAGCCTTGTAATGCAGTGATGTAGAGAGGGTACTCAAGCTCTCGACCTCGTTCAGTTAAATAATGATCAAGGGCGTATTTTTTATATTGCCTCAAAGTGCCATGATAGTATCTTTGTGCCACAACTTTTAATGCAGAATACTCAGCTAAGCTTTCAATGAGCATGTCAGCACCTTCAACATTTGCCGCAATTAGTTGGTGCCCCCACCACTGATGAGCAACCTCATGTGCCGTAATATAGTAAGGCATATTGTATGTGTTGGCTCTTCGCGTATCATGGCGAAAACCAATATCCTCACTAAAAGGGATCGTATTGGCAAAGCTTTGAGCAAACTTTCTGTAGCGTGGAAATTCTATAATACGAAGCTCAGAGTACTGATAAGGGCCAAATGCATTGGAGAAATAGTCCAAAGAATCCTTTGCAGCCTCCATCATTGTATCAATATTCCATTGATGATCAGGGTGATAATGTATCTGTAAATCCACTCCCTTATGGCGGTCACGTTTTACTTTTAATTTAAAGGATTGAATACTGTAATAATTGACCATCGGCTGCTTCATCGTGTAGGTATATTTGGCTCTATCACCATCTATCCTATGCTCTGTGAGCACACCAGGGGCTAAAGCGAGTTGATCAGCATCCGTTGTTAACTCCGCACGGAATGTAACCGCCTCCCCTATCAATGAATCAGTATGAAAAGTGCTATCATCGATGTCATTAACGACATTTACCTCCCCTTTTAAACCATACTCACTGCGTTTCTCAGGATCAGTAATATGCATGGTTGCGTCATAGCCAAAGAATGGAAACAACTCTTTATTGTTTATAAAAGTGCCATTTTCTACAATCTGGCTCACGTTGTCGTAAATATTAGGGGCGAGCTCCACAGTGATTTCAAGATCTGCTGTCTCACCGGGTTGCAGCGGTGTATTAAAGACAAACCAACTACCAACCTCTAAGCCAACCGATTTTAGCTTCCCATAGCCACTTTCCACCTTCCATTGACCCATAAACAGTGGGCTGTTGACTATCATTTTATCCACAGGTGTATTTTGTGAGTTAAGCAAACTAAGCTTAGCCGTCGCCTTAATACTGGGTACTTTAGGGTAAACATCAGCATGGATATCAACCCGCTGAACAACAGGTGGTATTTTGTTCCGATGAGATATAAACGCATGCTCGTAAGCCGCAACAACATCCTCATCCACATCAAGTACAGATGTAGCGGGAAACAAAATAGAGTGGTAAAAAATATGAGACCCCGCAGCAACGAACATGATACTGCTTAGCAAAATCAACTTTTGGTCTTTGATAGACAATTGCTGAGGCAAAAATGACAACCGAGTCCTTAACTCTGTACTTTCCCCTCTAGGCCAAAGTAAATAACCTAAAACAGCCAGAATTACAGACAGGCTACCCCAATAAGTAAAGTAGACTAATGTTTCCGCAATAGATTGCCCATATCCATTTAAATCTGAGTAGGTCAAAGGTGGAGAATTAGCAAAACTAAGCATGGGCGGTGTAAATTGAAACGCGAGTAGTAACACAGCCATCGCGGCGGTACCTGTTGCCCTATTTAAGCTAATCGCATGAACGAAGAATGTGAGAGAAAGCAAACACGCCACTTGAAAAACATGAAGACCCCCAACACTAAACAGGTATTGATTTATATTTATGGCTTCTATTCCACTATCAAGCTGCAGTTTCACCGACGCAACTACTGAAACAGCCAAAATAGCCATCACAATAAACAGTGCAGCAATAAATTTAGCGCTCCACAGCAGCCAGTTTTTTATCGGATAACACTCTAAAATAGCCCCCGCTCTAGACTCTCGTTCTCGCCATATCAGTTCGGGACAATAAAAGAGTAAAACCATAAAGATGGGCAGTAGTAACACGTCACCTAAATGTTCAATCATTGCATAAGTCAGCCGCCAAAGTGGTGTACCATAACTGCTTTCCATAGGAGACCAAAGTGTCAGAAATACACTTAACCCTAAAACAAACCAAAACGAAGGCTTTGCAGCGACGTGCAATACCTCAAATTTTAGTTGTCGATAAAAAAACCAAATATTGCTCGGCAGACTTTCTATTGCATGTATGCCTTGCTCAGGATAAGTATTTTGGCTATCCATTTCGTTGATGTCTTTGCGCTTATATGGAGCCAAGCTCTTTTGCACTAAACTTATTTTGATTGCCCCAATAAAAACAGCTAACGTGGCAATTAGCCAAAACACCCTATTTAACAAAAAAATAGGTTCAAGGCCGAGGGTTTGAGTCTGCTTGTCACTGGCACTCCAGTAAACGGTTTGATCCACAATATGAGACAAAGCCGACATATCCAAAACCATCAGCCACTCATGCATATATCTGCTTTCATCAAGCCTAGCCACTTCCGCCCAAGCAAAGAGTAAAGCGGTTGCCACGACAAGTGCCATTGACACCGCAGCAACCGCGCGTTGGCTCTTAATCACAATACTTATGGCGTAAAATAGTAAAGTATAAAAAAGCGCGTTGGGCAGCATAATTAGCACCAGTGGAGAAACAACAAAACGCCATTGAAATGGGCCGACCACATCATATGACAGTAAGCTCCACTTCCAACCGATGTAGGCGCTAATTGCATTCATTATGACAGTTAAACAAGACAGTGTACCAATCACAAAATAGACTGCGACAACTCTCGCAATGTGATATTTCCAAGGGTTAATAGGCCGGCAAAAAATCAGCTCTTGCATTGAATAGGTATGATTACTCAGAGCGACCCTCCCGACAAATATAGCCGTGAGAACCATTAGAATAATACTTGCACCCCTTGCAAGCTCGATATAAGTATAAGGCGCATTAATAGGCACAATTTGATAACTGGTCCCGTACTCAAACACTTCGTATGCAGAGAGTGATACGAGTAACAAAGCCAGAACATAGACCATCCAGCGCGAAAAAATAGTAAATAGCTCAAATCGTACAGTATTGATAAACATTTATATTATCCCTACTCTACTGGATTTTTGCTTGTGCTAAGGTAGCAAAATAAACATCTTCTAAATCGACTGTAGCTGGTAAAAAACCCTCAGGTTGCTCATCTTGAACAACAGATGCGATGATTTCTCCTGCAAATCTTTTTTTGGATATCACATTGTATGATTGTTCAACCTGCGAAAGCGTTTCTTTAGCAACAACACCACGCCACACTTGCCCAGATAAAGATGAGATTAAATTAGCAGGACTTCCTTGCAGAACAATCTCTCCCCGATTCATGATGGCACATTCAGTGCAAAGTTCTGAGACATCTTCAACAATATGGGTTGATAATACGACAACTTTGTCTTCAGACAACTCACATAATAAGTTGTAAAACCGATTACGCTCTTGCGGATCTAGCCCAGCAGTTGGCTCATCCACTATGATTAGGTCTGGATCACCAAGTAATGCCTGCGCAATTCCAAATCTTTGCTTCATCCCACCAGAGAATGTTGATACTGCCCTTTTTCTTTGCTCGTATAAATTTGTTTTAATTAATAGCGATGACACAGCCTCTTTTCGCTGGCTTTTGTTAGCGAACCCTTTGAGGGCTGCAAGATGATCCAGTAAACGAATTGCACTTATATTCGGGTAAACACCAAAATCTTGTGGTAAATAACCTAACCTCCGTCTAACTTCATGAGCATGAGCTGACACGCATATACCATCATATTCAATGTAGCCTGAATCAGCTGATTGCAATGTGGCAATCGAGCGCATCAGAGATGATTTACCCGCGCCATTTGGGCCAAGCAACCCAAACATGCCTTTTTTAATAGTGAGGTTTATATTGTTTAACGCCAGTGACCCTTTGTAGGATTTAGAAAGATTACAAACTTTTAGCACAAGTCTCTCCATAGCTTGCTTTGGTGCATAGTTACTATATTAACAAACTAGCTCGTGCCAAAAAAATAACAACATCGAATAACGGATTTACAGCGCCATCACCATTGATGCTCCATACGCAACTTTCTCCCTCACAAGGAACTCCCCCTTACGAGGACTACGAGTTAATCATTTATGGGATCAAATGACTCTGACCCCTTTGATTTAGTCTTCCATCAGTACGCGCATCATTTGCGCATGATGATTCAAAAAATCTTTCGTAATTGCGTAGTGTTCAGTATCTTCGTAAGCCACTTCATGTATGCCAGCCTGTGAGAACTGATAGATTTTTGCTCTTGGGTATGCCAATAAAATTGGTGAATGCGTTGCAATTATAAATTGAGAATTCTCCTGTACCAATTGGTGGATAGCAGATACTGCAGCCATTTGACGCGCAGGTGATAACGCAGCCTCGGGTTCATCCATAATGTATAAGCCATCACCGCGCAACTTGTTCACCAAAGTCGCCATAAATGATTCACCGTGTGACTGTTGGTGCAGAGACGTCCCTCCATAACTCTGAAGGTATCCAACCTCATCCATCAGGGTCGCTAAGTTGTAAAAACTTTCTGCACGCAAAAAATAGCCATCTCTTGGGTGCTTGAAGCTTCTAATTGGCTTGAGGTACTCATACAAAACCGAATGGGTTTTATTGGTAGCAAACGTTGATTGCTTAGTGCCTCCTTCGGCATTAAACCCCATAGCGACTGCGATTGCTTCAACCAGCGTTGACTTGCCCGACCCATTTTCTCCTACAAAAAAGGTCACATCGGGATGAAACTCTAAATGATCTAGCTCGTTGATCGCTGGAATACTAAAAGGATAAACCTCGAAGCTCTCTATCTTGTCGCGCTTTAATTGAATCTCTCTGAGGTAAGGTCTGTCTGAAAAACTCATACTTTTTGTGCCATTGCGTATTTTGAGTACTAGCATTCACCAAAATACTTTATTTCGAGCAAATAAACTAATATGAATGAAGTTTTCGGTACGCTATCACCATATTAAACCGCCTACAAGCCACGATTACCTGAGTTTACAAAGAGAAGTTGTAATTAAGAGTCCTTGATTACAAACCGCTTAGTTGGCTTTGGACCTATGGGCTTCATTTGAGATTAAGCAGCCACCCATTCTTTATCTTTGAAGTCATATTGAGAGCTGAGGCTTTTTAAAGGGATCAACGACTCTGACCCCATTGATTCTTCCATGCTGAATCACACTACTTATTTAGTAAAATCACTAACAATTGGTAGCTGAGAAAAACTGCACCACCGAATAAAAAACAACCCATTGAAAATATTAAACTTTATATTTGGTGCGCTTATTGCTCAGTATGGTTATGTTGCACTGACTGTATGAAATAAGGAACTGTGTTATGGATATAAAAAGAATAAGAAATTACCTCATGGCGACTGTTGTTGCTTGCCAAATCGCTCTATTAATATGGGAGAGCTTGAATGGCGGCGTTGTCACCCATCACTTTTTAGCACGAGAGGACATGCCTGGTTTGTCAAATTGGTGGGGGCTTGTGATCCTACCGTTTTTAGTGTGGATAACCGCTTATAGTATTGAGCAAAGAGGTCAACATTTAAATGATCGGCTGACACACTCTAAATTTAATAAAGTGGCTTACGCTAGCTTTTTAGCCATGTTACTTATAAGTCTTGTTCAATCGACTGTTTTTATACTAGGTTATTCAACGGCCGCGGTATCTATATTGATGTTACTCATACTGATTGCGCTCTTTTTACCGCTATATCGAATTGAGGCCATTGTCGGTTATGTACTAGGAGGGGCATATTTTACAGGCCCTATGATCCCATTTGTTGGTGTGGTGTTATTTGTCGCGGCTTCTGTATTTGCACATTTTTGTATCAAACCACTTATAACGCGTTTGAAAACATCAAACACAGTATCTGAATAAAGACAATTAAGAAACTTGGACTCTGCTTCGTTGACTGCGACCAACGAAGCCAGTGGTTTTGAATGCTTATATGACCCTTAATCAACTATTATTTAATCGCCTTGAAACGGGTTAACATCAATTATTCTTGAGCTTTTGAAGTGCTAATTAGCAATGAGAACTTTATAGCGGGCTCAATGACGCGCCTCCAAAACTTGTTGCCCGAGTTTAAGTAGTCACCTGTATAATTCTGACTAATACTTGATGCTAATCCAGCAATATCCAGATGACTACAAGTTGTCGCAGCCACTGTTTTATGGCTATTTTAAATTGTTACTGTTTTATAAATGTGTAGGGCACCACCTGGACAACCGGCTTTTTTAACATCATTGATAGTACCTAATACATTCAAGTGAGAATAAGTTGGTAAGTTACCTAAAGATTTTGTAGTGCTGCCTTGGTTAAACAAGGTATCAACTGTGATGGTTGATAGAGGACTACCACCAGACACCACGGCTTTTATTGGAGAGCCGCTTAAGGAGATCTCGGTTATCGCCATCGGCTCTTGGTGCATATCTGTCTGGGTATTGACTGGCGCAAATGTGCTTTTGTTGGTTAATCCCATATCCAAGTTAGTTACTTTCATCAGTCCAGTATGGGCCATGCCTAAGGTAGTTGAAGTGTTGGCCATAGATTTATATCCGCCCGTATCGAGCAGACCACCTTTAATATCTAACCGAAATGTATCTCCAGGTTTGATGTTGGTATGTTTTTCATACTTATAATTGAGCCCGTCACAATTAAATATGTACCCGTTCGTTTTTGCCACATTGCCTGAGGCACTGATACTCAAGCCACAAGAAGGTACCAAATGAATATCCACACCGGCTGTAGCTCCTTGAACAAGAGTTTGTGAGGCTTTTGGCAGCACCTTGTCAATAACGACTTTCATTTCATTGTCATTGAGTCCATTGATTATGGCTTTGCTGACACCTTTAGCATGGTCGAGACACAAATCAATGGCAAAAGTGAGGTTTTTGACCTTAAAAAATCCCAAAGGATCTAAGTTTTCTGCTGCGTCATTGAAGCCTGTAACTTGCTTGGTGAAAAACACCCAGGAACGTTTGGTACTGGTGGTTTCGCCATAGTCTTTGGCATTATTAAGGGCCTTGTAGTTCTCGCTAGCAGTATCAACGTCCACCTTGCTGATTATATTGTCGGCATTTTCTGTGTATTTAAGTAGATGCCAAGGGTCAATGTGGGAGACTTCGTCATCATTACCGCCTTTTAAATCGGCTATCACATCAGCAACATTGCCTTTGTAAAGACCGGCGACCGAGTTATCAACATCTTTTTTCTTAATAAAATCAATAGGAGACTTGTACTTCTTCATGGCGATATGAGTATTTTTGAACCCTTGATCTATCTGCTCAAACCCCCCTTCTATAATTAAGGAAATATTATAAGCATCCAGAGCTTTGCTTTTATCTTCGGAAAATGTCCAATCAAAAGGGTATTTCTTGGCATATTTTTGTTGTGACTTACTGTCGATAACCTTAGTAAAGACATCTCTGGTACATTCAGTATTTACCGCATCAGCAACTCTTTTTACTTCAACATTACCGATGGCTTCTTTGCGGATCAGGTTGGTCGCCGTTAACTTGGCTAATGAGTCCAAGTTACCCAATAACTTAGTTTGATTGTCTTTTGCCAGAGCAACTTTTAACTCTGTGGTTAAGACTATCAAACGGAAAAACTCTTCCACTGTGAAATTGTTGTTGTCTACTGGTTTATCAACGTTTAACTTGGTGGTATCAGTAGGTTTGTAAAACGGCATGATAATGTCGCTAACTTGGACACTTTTTGATTTGGTTGCTGCATTATAGGCAATGACTGAACCGAATACGAACACCCATTTATCCCATTTCTTGTCTTTCACCAACTCTTGCAGCTCTCCGACCAACCCCCGAGAGCCTTTTTTCTTTGGGTCGCCATGACCGTTCACCGTAGATAGTTTATAGGCACCATTTTGACCTCGGAAAAAGAACTCAGGGATCACTAAGACCTTGGTGGCGTCAGCATCGACCTTGCTCGACGCAGCTGCTTTGTCGAATACGGTTTTTAATAGGGCTACGCGCGCAGTATAGTCTTCAACTTCGTCGGCAAGACCAAGGTACTGTTTCTTTGATCCGACTTTTATTGGCCCGGTATTGATGGCATAACCGATAAACTGTACTTTTTCTGGCATATTAATTCTCACTCTGGCTTCAATGTTGCCGTCATTTTATGAGGCTCCTCAAATTGAAGCTTGGTGAAAATAGCTATAAGTTGCTGTCACATGTTTACCCGAATTTCTAATAAATGGGGTCAGAGTCTAATCAATGGGGTCAGAGTCAATTGATTGCTTGCTATAAACTTCACGTACCATTCTTATTGAAAGCGATAATATTACTCACCTTTTAGCTTGTTATGCATTGACGCATATAGGGAGCTTTTGAAGGTATTCAACGACTCTGACCCCATTGATTTCTGACCCCATTGATTTAAGCTACACTAGCAAAAAATTGACACCTTAGGTGACATTGCAACTTGATTAGAATAGAGGTTAATTCTCTTTATTTTCAATTCTTAAGACAAAAATAAAGAGGTAGTTATTATCTTGGTTTGAAATGTGCATTACAAAATCAAAGTTAGATTAAATAATGTCTCCACTATGAATAAAAGCGCAAATACAGTGTATGTTTTAAGCGGGTATGCCAAATGCTCAACCACTCACCAAGGAAAGTACAAACTAGGCAATAAGCACTCAATCGGCCTTTTAACAACGGATGAAAACTACCAAGATAACATCAAGCAACTCAAAACCTTTATTAAAGATTTAGGCTGGGACTCCATTATGTTTTGTATGGTCGAAGAGGTCGACGATATCAATACCTTGTCCAATGATATTCTGGTTTCGAGCTTTCTTCGTGCCCAAAAAAATGGCCAGTCTTTGGTGGTCAATGATAACCCAATTACCGTGCATTAGTTTCAACGGGGTCAGAGTCGTTGATTGTTCTGGCAGCCTAAGGCAACTGACCTCAATCAGACTATGAACGCACGTGCTCTTTGGCTTTTAAACAATCGATGAAAGCTAGGTATTTTAAAAAGGGATCAAATGACTCTGACCCCTTTGATTTACCTGATTTTATCGGTACTGGTTTGCATGTTTTAAGCTTTGCAAATCATCAAATCGTACACCGTGTAGGGCCATAATTGGCCGTATTTTTTTACTTATCATTTGTCGAATATAAAATGGCTGATTAGACACAAAATGATGAATGGTGTGTGTACGGCCGAAGTCAAAACAAAATAACTGAAAAGGTAAAAACCAGCGGCTGGTGATCACATGCGTTTGCTCCAAGACATTATTCACACCGCCATAATAATGCATTGAAGAGGTCACCAAATTAAGCGAAAACGAGCGGATAACATTTGGCAAAATCAGCACCACCATCAAAAGCTCAGCGACCTCAAGTAACTCGACTCCCCAGCCAGGCACTTCAAATGGCTGAACAAATTGCAGCGCATAGTAAGCAATCACACCATATAAAATCGCAAAGTAAGCGGTCGCAAGCGGCGCACCGGCATTAAATACCTGTAAAAACTTAAAACCACGAATTTCTTTACTAAAGCGCTTTGTATTGAGTAATAAACCAAGCAACCCATCAGCAATCACCACCGCTCTCAAAAAAGGTGACTGAATACCATTACCCACTAAGCGCTCTTCTAAATCTTGAGAGGTACCAGACACTTTATGGTGGTGTAAATGAATTTTTCTACGATACCAGGGGTTTACCGTATTTGGTCGCATTAGCCACACAGTTAACATCATAAAGTTATGTATAAGCGGGTGTTTACTAAAATACTGCTTGTGGAGCAAGTCGTGCTCAAGCTCATGGGCAATGGAAGTAATCAAGGCTACCAATACAATACACAGCCACGCCGGTATCGCCGCGACATAATATAGCGTCGCAACGCCTATGAATGAACACAATGACAACAGCAAAATGACCATGGCGATACCGTTTTGCCATTTAAGAATAGGGTAACGCGCCCTAAGCGATGTCTCTTCGGCGTTAATTGCAGTCACAATCGCTTTGATGTTCTGCTTCGCGGTTAATTTTGACATTCATAACTTTGCTAACTGGTTGATGCCATTATCATACCGGAATCAATGGGGTCAGAGTACATGATTTTTTAATTGCATCGCGGCCTACCCTCCTTAGCTTCACAGGCTTTAAAAAGGGCTGTGGAATTATGAAAGCAGGATCGATTTACTCTGACCCCATTGATTCTAACGAGTTTGTATCACCCGAAATGGATAAGCTTTCCAAATCGCTGTGGTAAAGTTTTCTGCCTTGCTGTATCGATTAAACAATGCTTATCTTGTCAAATATAAAGCTTTGGCTGGTGCAATATTCTGACTCAGTTTGGTAAAAAAAGACTGAATTGTGAGTGATGAAGAACCTCCGGCTTCGTTATCAAACAGCGGGGCCACAATAAATTGTATCGGGCTTTGTGCAAACATCGCTGCAAATGAATATGACGATCCCATTTGGCAAGAATCTAAATAGATCAACTCGCTATTAAGGTTTAGTAAATCAACAGCATATACCTGCTCATCATTCAATTGCATAAAGGCTTCGCTCTCATCTGCGATACCATGCAAACTCAACAACGCCACATCTAGTTTCTTCTTATTGACCAGTTGGTCTTTGCTTATATCCTCCATTTCATAATGTTTAGTATTGGTTAATATCTCAGATATCAGTAATGAGGCGCTTTCAGGGTCGGTGGTCTTATCTTTAACAGTCAAGCCATTACCCTGTTCATTAAAGTGATATTCATCAGTCACTTTTACAGGCTTAAAACTAAAGGACACGGGGTATTGTAGGAACAGTGGTTGCCCTTTATATGAGATAAGATCTAATGCGAAATCAAAACTGCCCTTATCTAACATAAAATGAATATGCTTCGCTTTATCAAGCATTGGGCTGATGGGTTCAAACAACGCTAATTCATAGTCACCAAGAGTTTGATTTAGAAACGCCTTATCAAGCTCCCAACTATTCAGTTTCAATAACGCCGAATTAAAATTAGATTGCGTTTGTTGTGAGGGCTCACGAAGCGAGTAGTTAATCACACTGCTGCCTAACTTCGCTTTTATAAACATATGTTTATTCGTAGTATCTAATGATACATAAAGCGTTTGATTTTCTGAACTCACCGCAGGATTTGCAACTAACAAAGAACATAAAAAAACGAAAAGTAATTTAATTTTCATACGGTTCCAAAAACGAGGTTATTTCCATCAAACCAAAAAAGCGTAAAGAATACACTGTACCCACTTTATTCAGTCTCAGACAAGTGGGTATCACCAAGAATTTTGTATAAAAATGTGTAGGATTTCAATGGGGTCAGAGTCATGGATGATTTATGTGGTCTCAGCTTGTGACGCTCAATCAGGTTATGAAAATATGCACTCGTTGGCATGAGTTGATTGACCGAGGTTAGATATTTTTTAAGTCATAGCCTGCTTTCAACGCCTGATATAACCCCATCAGAACCAAAACTGCGATAAGTATTTCAGCGAGTAGAATGATAAATATAAGAAAACCTAACTTGCTAGCGAAATACATGTAGACCAATAAACCTATATGGAAAATAGCAGAGTACCCCCAAGACCAAGTCCTGCGCCTTAGATTCTTGTCGGGTAATGTATAAATAAGCAATATTGATACAACATATAAAACACAAATAACGGAGACCTTTACAACAAAAGGGCTGAACTCTATGGACTTTTCAGTATTTGAAATTGCGTAGATTGCAAGGAAGATAAAACCCCAAATGATGTACGAACCACATGTGATCCTTAAGATTATTTTGGAGATTCTAGTCTCATCCATCGCAGCACCTAATACCTTAAACTGAGAAGCTCCCAGACATTTATATTTAAAATCAATATAGTGGATACACATAAAACTGTTTAATTTGGTTCATTTCGCCCAAAACCAACCAAGTAAAAACAGCAAATGCGATATCATAACCTTATATGATATCGCCATAAAAAACTGAATCAATGGGGTCTGAATCAATGGGGTCAGAGTACATGATTTTTCAAATGTACTTTACGCTTCTCACAGTCCCCTTATATCCAGACAGGCGCAGCTGATAAATTGAAAGCAGGATCAAACGACTCTGACCCCATTGATTACATCTCGTATTGCCTAAGTATGGCTAGCATATTGTCTGGGATCAGCGCTTTTTGTCCGGTTTTCATATTAAACATCACCACAGTGGCATACCCCGTTGTGCATACTACTTGCTGTGATTCGCTAAACGCCTCGTAACGCATTGTAAAGCGGTCTTCTTTAATGTCAGTAATATATGAACCAATATATAAGGTGTCTGGAAAAGTCACGGGTCGTTTGTATTGCGCATAAGTATCACGCAGCACAGGGCTATGGCTGGGTTCAGATAAAATCGACAGTAAGCCGGTTTGCTTTAAAAAATCAATGCGTGCAGTCTCGAAGTAACGAAAATACGATACGTTGTTCACATGCCCCAATGCATCCATCTCCCCCCATACCACATTAATTTTTGTATTAATTGCAAACCTTTCGAAAAACTCCTGCATGATGCTGCCTCAAATTATGGTTATTTATTTTGAGAGTAACAACTCATCGTACCAGTAGCAAGAGCAGTTCAGTCGCAAAATGTATGCGACGAAGTAAAATGACTTTTGCGCAAGATAACATGAACGACTTTCACAAATAGTAAAAAGTCCTCATAAACACATCCATACACCAACATAATTTGGCTCACATAGCCTAAAGTAGCTTAGGTGTTTGGATATATCGGGGGCAATACGCCGTCAAACGAAGCGATTACTTATCAATTGATTATTTTAAGGGGGTGATTAAAAGAAAAAAGTGCTGCCTATCAGTTTTAATATCAGAGTTAATCTAGGGCTACCTTTTATTCCAAAGAGTCAAATTACTCTGCTCCTTTGATTCTTACGTTAGTTATGGAGCTGTTCACACATTATTTTGAAGAATTAATTTTTGAAAGGGATCAAATAACCCTGACCCCTTAATTAAAAGAATTTCTTATAAAGGCTCTGCTTCACCAATCTCTGTTTGTACATCGAAAGCTGATGTGTTTTTAATCGTACCACTAAGGGTTCCTGTGGTTTTAGGAAGAACCTGCTCTACTCCAGCAAACCAAAAATAATGGTCACTCACTCGATCGGGAAAATTCGCACCGAACATCCCACTAACCTGAATAGGCGCAGTAAAATTGACTGTTTGCGTCTTCATTGTACCAACCATCGTGACTTTAATCTTTGAGTTTGGTGGAACCTTCACTGTGGCGCTGGCAGTGCTCGTTCTAGTTGTCGAATTGGTATTTGATTCTCCCGCTGTAATTGAGGTGCTAAAAGTTGAACCTAACTTAAACACGCCTTCCAGCGAAACCTCAGCGGTAAATGACATGCCACTCGTTACCGAGCTCGAAGTTGTCTGTGACTCTTGCCAAGCGCCAGACACAGTAAGTGTAATGGTCTGCTCTTGGTTGCTTTTATTTATTGCATAATTAGAACCGAGAACTGCCTGTGTATCTCCGGTTGTCTCGCCCTGCGTATAGTCAATAGACCCGAGGGTTTTATATGCGGGGTGACTATACTGTTCAGTTATTGCAGGGGTAACAGCATTGAAATAGGTTTCACTGTTTACAGATATCCCATCCGGGGTCACCTCTTTTGGATTTCTTGAAAAAGAGTGTTTAAACCAGTCTCTAACAGCATTGGGGCTAGAATCAAGGGCACTGAGATCTGAGAATTGTAACGCTTGCTGGATTGGCATAATAATTCCTTTAAGTAAGTGAGATTATAGTTACATCTAACGATTAATGAGAAGCGTTTTAAGCTCCTCATTTATGTGATTACAAGCGTAGAGTGTGGAAACGGTGTGCGTTATTACAAAGTATTACAGCGCGGCTAATTAAGGTTTTAATCCAACAGGCCAGCACTATTAAGTATTTGTGTATTTCTTATATATTTGGAATTTATGAACTCTTTCGAGGTGTTAACTAGAGTGATATTTTAGAGTGGAATCAATTAAGTCATTAGCCCAAAAGTAACCGCTGTAACAACGAGTATTACCCCAATCCTTTCGTCTAGACTGCGTTCACTGTTAATAACAAGGACAATACGATGAAACGAAGCAACTCTTTTGATGATGCCAAAGCCACAAGTTCGCAGCCTCCTTTACAACAAGGCAACGCCCTGACTTTAACCCGACAAAAATCCATGCTCTCGCCGTTGTCGCAAAACCTAGACGGTGAAACCGTCAATCAGCAATCATCAGGAGTCGACAAGGAAAATAAAATGTTGCATGCGACTCTTGATGAAGAGATCAACGCACAGCGTGAGGTTTTGGCGGTTAAGAAAAAAGAAATGATCGAAGCCGCTAATATATTCATTAAAAACAACGGTAACCAAAAAGGCTCTTATCTGCAAGCACTGTTCAATTTGTGTCAGCAACTTTTCGATCGCGCAGCGAATTTTAAAAAAACCATGGACACAGATTTCAAAATCAAGGCCCAATACCTGCGTCAACTAAAGCATACCGTACAACCTGCTTTTGAAATGATCACCAAACTGGTGGTAAGAAGTAACGAAATTCGCAATCAGGATAGTGATGCTTTTCGCAATCATTTGCTCACCCATGTCAGTCATCAAGTGGACGACTTAACAAACTGGAACGACAACTATCACCCCAAATCAGGTTATATCTGCGGTATTCCTGAATACATTGATTTGCTCGGTGGTGAAATCCCTCTGCCCATCATCGATTTAATCGGTTCGTTTTACCACGCTGATTTTAAAATAGAAGATGCCAAGGAATACAGCAGCCCATCAAATCGCTCAATCACACCGGATGCTCCCGGAAAGATACGCAGTTGGCATCTGAACGGTTCAGGAAAATTGCCTGTAGCCAGCCTGAAAATAACCAAAGGTGATGTTAAGAGGTTTATCGACAATAAAAAGCGGCCTGCAGTCGCACGTTACCCACTACAAACCCAATTCACAAATGAATGGGCTAAAGATATGACTAACAATCGGGCATTTCAAAACAAGATAGCAACAACCTACCAGTTCGACACAATAGCTGAATTTCACGACCATTTGCGTAAGCTGAAATTCGCCGCCAACTATATCGAAATCAATGCCACGGGCTACACTGAAGGATGTACCCAAGGAAGGCTGATTTACGATTTTGACAATGATAGATGGTATATCACCCCAGACCACTATCTTACGGTAGTCGAATTAAGGGTGCCCGATTGGTTTAAAAAATCTCAACAGGGCGATGTTACCGCAGTAAAAGTGACCACCACAAAGGCAGCAGGCAGTAAATCCCCCCCCATCAACAACAATACCATCAATTGGAACAACTGTTTGATAGAAGCCATCGCTGAAAATGCTGGTGTCAATCTAACTGCCACCAACATCCAAAATATCAGAAACACTCTGTTGGACGCACCTCACAGTATACCTTTAGGCACCATGTTGTGGGCAGACACAGCCGTGGTGCAGGTCATTTTGACCGAATTGGGGTTACAGGGAAGAACGGTCATTTTGTACTATGGTAATAACATGGCTCAGGAATTAAACGGCGGAGTTGGCCCAGTGATTGAAATCACCAACCGAGGCACCTTGCACTTTGAGCCAGGAGCTATGTAATAGGTCAAAACGACTGGCGCCGAATGTTGATCTGCACACTCATTGCCACTTGCTTACACCGTACTTGCACAATCGCAAGGGGTAATCACTCATCATTACCCTTTTTAGGTTGATATTTACGGTGTAATTATCGTGATAAATTCTATAATAAAAGGCGCCAATACAACAAAACAGCAGCTATGTTACTGTAATCAATGGGGTCAGAGTTAATGATTTTAAATATGCATAGTACTCTTACCCCAATCAAACGCTAATAAGATTGTGAATCAGGATCGAATGACTCTGACCCTTTGATCCATTTGCTCAGCTTGAATATAGCTCCAAGACACCTTCACTAAAAACTTTCTCATAACGCCCTTACACTGGCTGTATTTACAGTATATTTAAGGGCTTAATTTACTGTTTCAGGTATTAATTGACATTTATTTTTAATTCGAAAATTAAAAATTGCGGCCCTCAATACACTCTGTAAGTATTTTAAAAGGAAACGGTAAAACAGTTGCTACTTTATTCCTAATATAATAACTAGCTGTCATTTCAACACATTTTCGTTTCAAATATTCAGGACCATCCAAAAAGCGAATATGATTAAATTGTCCGCGACTAAACTTGAAACCACCTTTTGGTATACCAACAAAATATGCAGAGTGTTCCGCATCGTAAAAGTGACCTGTTTGTGATTCCAAATACTCGTTATGCTGCCCCTTAAGTGAATAATTTAACAAGATTCCAGCCTCCTCAAAGTATCCATCGAAAAAGGACTTTTCAGCATTCGAGCGATATTGAATACCTTCTTTTTTTATTTGGTCTTTGTAGAACTCGCTATTGCTCGGAAATCGTTCCAATAAAGACTGGAGGCGTGATGTTAATGGATCTACAGACTTACTGTTTGCAGATAAAAATTTATCAATATAATCTCTAGTAATACCCTCAACACTACTCTTTTCTAATTGATTGAGAATATCAAAAAGCACCGCCCCATCAGGGACTGCAGCAATCCCCTCATGAACGATTGAACATACTTGAGGCTCACCCGAACCCATATCGATTACATAGTGTATCTTTTCAAAATAGCGCTGCCTTTCTGGTAACTCTATCCCTAAGTCATCAAAATAAAATTCATCACCTGACTCATATGTGAAGTTACCATCAGTACACTTGAGAATATGATAAATAACAGGGTCATTCTTATATCTCTGTTCAACCGACACAAACCAGTAATCATCATTAAACTCTTGGATCAAAAACTGGTCCTGATTGCACTCCAGCTTAATTGCTATTTCTTTTACCCAAGTATCTATTAGAACCTTTAAAGCTTTACTATCTTTGGCTATGACAGTTGTGTTGTAAGTACTTTGCACAACCTTTTTTTGACCATAAAAGGACTGTTTTTTATCTTCCAATCCAGCAGCTTCATATTCTGCTTTACTATCTAATACAACAAGTGTCGGCGTTTTATCATTAAGCTCATCATCAGAAATGAAGTTAACTTTTACAGGCCATTCTTCATCTTGA
Source organism: Pseudoalteromonas luteoviolacea (assembly GCF_001696455.1). Taxonomy (GTDB): domain Bacteria; phylum Pseudomonadota; class Gammaproteobacteria; order Enterobacterales; family Alteromonadaceae; genus Pseudoalteromonas; species Pseudoalteromonas luteoviolacea_C. The sequence goes on along the minus strand of NZ_MAUJ01000004.1, from coordinate 111,001 downwards.
AGCTTCTTAAAGCCTTCTTCAGACAGGGAAGCGTTAACAATATTAATACCACCAGCGGTATCAACGACTTCGTAAATTTTATTGTATACAGCTTTAATTTCTGAATTTCCGTAATGTTGTCGCCAATCCGCCTTAATCTGCTTTAAGCTCATATCAACTGCACCGTTAAACACCTTTTTCATTAGAGTGACATAATGATGTAGCGCACCAGTCCTAGACTTTCTGAGGGAAATTGTTTTTTGTCCCGATATATCAATAGCATTACTTGTAAACTTACCTTTTCCCGGACTATTGATCATAAGTGAACCATCCTTATCCCGCTTCAATATTCCTGTTGTCAGGTCAAAAGAAAATTTAGGAGCTTGCTCTATAAAGGCTTGAGGTTTAAAAACCATTTCAATTGGACAAAAAACTGTCCCTTTAAGCTCAATAAACAATGAATCAAAGCGAAGACTTTCTTTAATATCAACGCTTACACATTTATGAACGGCTTCTTTTTTGAAAGTGTCAGGCTCTAAATAAAAATATGTCTCACCCAATCCTGAAAAAACCTGCTCTCCAGCTAACTTCCCTAATGCCCTAGTTAGCAAACGAGTTATCAATAGATCATCGCAATCTACGAAGTTTGATGACACAAACCCTATATCAGGGAGTTTCTTTGGTGCTTCTGCACCTTTATTTAAAAGTATCCAATATTTTCCACCATGCGAGATTAAACCAAGTGGCGATGTGTGTTTATCAATTTTAGATAGCCTTTTCCCCCAACTTAATTGCTGACTTTCTGCGCTAAAACTGACTTGGTAAAGATCGAATAATTGGGATAATTCAGCATGGTTAATGAACACATCGATTAATGTCGTAAGGCTTCTGCTCATTTACTAAGTCCTTTTAAAGTTTCAAGAAAGTTTAATAGTTGTTCCATTGGTGGAGTATTAGACTGTCCCGTATTGATATCGATTATACCGGGCACATCGATAACATCTGCTTCTAATAACTTAGCTGATTCAACAAGCAACTCTCCACCCTTGTAAAAATTTGATCCTTTTATTGTGCTGCCGTCTTCATAAGACACGTTGATATACATCGCTTGTATTTTCTTGCCATTGAAACGGGCTGGTATTTCATTCTTTATATTTTCTAGTTTAGCTTTGCACTTTTCTAGCGTGTCGTCTCTTTGCAAGCATGACTTCTCAACATCCCAATGCTTCACATCAATCAGTAAAATTCTATAGCCTATTTCTAAAAAGCCATCAAACCACTCAATGGTGCCCTCTGGCATTTCTTCCACCTTGTAGCCAAATTCATTTAATATGGCAAAAACTGTTTCTTCCCCTAATGCGCCCATGTAGATATCATACATAGCGGGTGCAATTAGGTACTCATGTTTTCCAAATGAGGTAGCGAACCTACTTTCATCAAAGTGTTCCTTAACGGCTTTATTCTGCATGAGAACATCCAACTTAGCAGATAAACCTGATACTATTTTCTGCCCCGCATAATCGTCAGAATTTATAAATACCTGCGTTACTCCGTTTTCGTCTTTATAGTCAATATGGTAACTATAACTTCCTAATACCTCTGACCGAATGTAGTATCTATTCGGCTCACCAATTGGCATTTCTGATGCTGTTGGTGCTTGGAGTACTAGACTTCTCAATCGATTATATTGACCAATTGCATCACTATTTTGGTGGCGATAAACACTCGTAATTAACCTTTCAATATGAGCGTGGTTTCGGCTCGCTTTAGCCGAGTATGAATGGGTTAGTTTCTGTTTTGCTTCATATTTACAGTCAGATTTTATTTTGGAAATTAGAGAAGAGTACTCAACTGATAAATAAGCCAAGTCTCGGTTATCTGATGCCAATGTTTGAATAAAGTCAAACTCAGCATCAAACATGATGCTTATCTCTTTCTGCTTTAACTCAGTTCTACACATCCTGCCTAACGCCTGCTCAATATACCTAAATACGGCATATCTATAGTCGTCAGTATCTTTATAAAAACCGATCAAAGAACTTACTGACATACCCTTGACATTAGTCGCAATAAATTTATTCAAAATTGGTTTCACATCATTGGCAACAATAACCTCTTTTTCATGGAGCATTAGTGCATCGTGAATATTTTTCTTTATCGCAAGACTTCTATCTTCCGCTTGTTGATCTTCAAAAATAAACCTACCAATAAGACTCTTAGGTTGCTCAATATATATAGAGTCAATGTCTGTCTTGTTTTGCAACGGTGGCTCATCTTCTGGGCCAATATAAATAAAATCACTTATATTATTTACTTTATATGATGGTGATAGCCCAGCCCCAGTAGCTTGATAGTTGGTTATTACTACAACTTTTTCTTCTGATTCCTCTAGCAATTGAAGAACAGAGTTAAACTTCTCATTTCTAAAAGAGGCAGCATTTATATTTTCAAAAATTCTGACTCCATATTTGCGACCCACAAATTCCATGAACTTAAAAAATTCATTACCTTTGTAGCTGTTGTTTAACATGCAAAACAGATATCGATTAGAGTGATGTTCTGAAAACCTTTTAATAGCCCCGATTAACTTATTAACCCTGTTTTTTGCAAACGAAATTGATTTTGGTGAAGCTTCTAGTAATTGGCATAATCTATTTTCTAACATCAACTCATCAATATTGATCCCCAAAAACTCTTTGTAAAGAAACTCAATCCCTCCTCGCAATTCGTTTTCAGAGATAGATAGCACGTTGATGTCAACCTGACACTCTTTATACCGGCGCTTTGATAAATACTCTCGTTGTATTCCTTGCTTTTGAAGCTCACTTAACTGCTTAAATTTGTCACCCAATACGTTATCAAGGTAAGCTAAATCAAAGTTATGGATAGCTGAAGGGCTAGTGGCAGTTGCACTTATACCCAGTATTTTGGCTCCCTCCAATACCCAGTTTGCTAGTAATCCTGTCGGTGTAAGAGCTAATTCAAAAGTTGCTGCTGTCGCGGTATTATCTAATTCACTAAACTTACTAACCTTAGCTATTTCGAACCCACTGTCATGATAGCTATAAGACTTATAGTCTTTTTGTACACGAAAACTCAATCTAGCACTTAACAAGGAAATGACATCCTTGCTTAGTTCCGCTAGACCGAAATGGTTTAGCACTTTAACAATAAGGTCTTCGGTTGAGTGTGGCTTGCTGCCGTCAGTTTTACGTAAATTATTCGACAAGGTATTTGTGGCGCTGAGCATGGCATTACAAAAAGAACGGACAACTTGACTTGCATTGTTCACAAAAGTGATTGAACTTTTTCCCCCTCCGGCTCCTATTTCATGTGATCCATTAAACTCGTCTATTTTAGAATTAAGCTCATCATGCTTAAAGTTAATCGTGTGCAACGACATTCTGTCAGATAGCATGGTAAACACTCTATTCTGGTTTTCTATGCCTGCCTGAATGGTAGCGTCATTTATAAAGGGTCGAAGGTTTACGTTCCATTTAGAATCAAACTCTGTTAGCAGTTCTCGGAACTTGCTGAAGCTCTTATCGACACCTTCAAACTCATCATCGCCTTGAACCTTAAAACTTTGAAAACTTGAATAAAGCCTTCTAACGAGTGATATCACATCAAAATCTTTCCCCCCCTTTAATAGATGACTTAGGAACTCACCCTGTTGACGATCAAATTCATCGATAATGATCAACGAATCTTTTAGAACATCACTAACCCTGTGATTCTTATTAAGTGCATGCCAAGGATATAATAGCTTTGCCGACGTCATAAAAATAACTTGGGTTGATTCTTCATCAATTCGACTTGCAGGGAATAGTTTTTCAAGTACGCCATTCACTATGGACGTTTTAGAAAACTCTTTTTTATTTAACTTATCTTTGAATATTGATTGGATAGTTCTAAATAACTTACTGTAACGCTCACTTAATTCATCATTTAACTGGTTATGATTTAATGATTGAGCTGCTTGTGTCAGTATTTTAATACTATCCTTTAGCGTAATAATCTTGCGGTAATGTGCTCCTTCAACTTCACTAAGCAATACTTGCCAATCATCTTCATGAAGTAATTTAATTGAGCTCTCTTGAGAGGGAATATGAATGATGTTATTAAGAAATTGTTTTTTTTGACTTGATGTAAGTCCATCATCGGAATTGACTCGGTGAATCAATGCCTCATAAGCTTCGGTAACATTAACTCTTAAGTTGGTTGTATAGATGATTTTCTTTCGAGAGTCACTGATTAAGTGTTCCAACTGAAGTTCTGTAGCTTGATAGGTTTTCCCTAACCCTGTTTGTGCATCTACCAGTGCAATGAAACCTTCCTCAACTTGCACAACTTCTGGCCCTGCTAAATCAATATATGCTTTATAAAGCTCGCTATTCATTCAAATTCTATCCTTATAAGTTGAAGCACAAAATAATACTTACTTTTATAATCTGCGCTTTGACTTAGAGTAAATCTCACCCAAATACAGAATATTTTTCACACGTTAAATTTAATGTATATTATTGCTACATGGAATCAAAGGGGTCAGAGTCATTGATATTTCAACCCAAGCAACCAAACCCACAGACAACTCCACTCCCCTTTCTATCACGCCTGAAAATAAGTAATTGATGAGTTATGCGCACGCATGGATGCGAGCCTAGCCACGCTGGCACATGGATGTGCTAATCAGTATTTTTTAATATTTGTGTAAGTTGCTCATTTCACCTTGCGCAAAAGTAACCTTGCTTCGCAACGTATATTTTGCACCTTCATCAAGTGATTATTTGAAGGTTAAGCGTGATAGTTAGGGCGCAGAGGGGTTCCAAGGCGAAGGTCGCACCCGAGAGGCCAGCGGTAGCCGCCCCTTGGTTGTCGTCGCCAACGCGACAAAATGTTTAATTGAAGGCTGCTATTACCAACAAATGCATGATAAAAACTAACAGCTCAGAAAAGTGGATCCTGAACCCAATCCCCACCCACAAAAAAACCGCCTTAATCTCTTAAGGCGGTTTTCGAAATTCCAAGTCGGGAATTAGCCCGACCTAAAATCAATTACTCTGCATATGTCTCAACAGCTGGACATGAACAGATCAGGTTACGGTCACCGTATACGTCATCGATACGCGTTACCGTTGGCCAGAATTTGTCTTTTGCTACAGCAGGTACTGGGAATGCTGCATAGAAACGGTCGTATGCACGCGTCCACTCATTACCTAGTACGTCAGCTTGCGTATGTGGCGCAAATACAAGTGGGTTGTTCTCTACAGACCACTCGCCTGACTCAACCTTTGCAATCTCTTCACGGATTGAGATCATCGCTTCGATAAAGCGGTCAATTTCAACCTTAGACTCAGACTCAGTAGGCTCAATCATGAGTGTGCCCGCTACTGGGAATGACATCGTTGGTGCGTGGAAGCCATAGTCCATAAGACGCTTCGCCACATCCATTTCAGTGATGCCAGAGGCCTCTTTAAGCGGACGCAAGTCTACAATACACTCGTGCGCTACACGGTCATTACGGCCGCGGTATAGCACAGGGTAGTGATCTGCCAATTTCGCTGTTAGGTAGTTCGCGTTTACGATTGCAATTTCAGTCGCTTGCTTAAGCCCTTCGCTGCCCATCATCGCAATGTATGCCCATGAGATAGGTAGAATCGCTGCTGAACCGTAAGGTGCTGCTGAAACGGCACCGTTACCTTCTGTGGTGCCCGCAACATTGATGATGCTGTGGTTAGGCATAAATGGCGCTAGGTGTGATTTAACACCGATAGGACCAACACCAGGACCGCCACCACCGTGAGGGATACAGAACGTTTTGTGTAGGTTTAAGTGCGACACGTCAGAGCCGATGAAACCTGGGCTCGTTACCCCTACTTGCGCGTTCATGTTCGCGCCGTCCATGTATACTTGACCGCCGTGTTGGTGAACAACGTCACAGACTTCGCGGATAGTCTCTTCGTATACACCGTGTGTAGAAGGGTAAGTTACCATGATACAAGATAGGTTCTCAGACACTTCTTCAGCTTTAGCACGTAAGTCGTCAAGGTCGATGTTACCTTGGTCATCACAGCCAACAACCACAACCTTCATGCTTGCCATTTGCGCAGACGCCGGGTTAGTACCGTGTGCAGAGCTTGGGATCAAGCATACATTACGGTGACCTTCGCCACGTGATTCATGGTATTTACGAATCGCGATAAGACCCGCGTATTCGCCTTGTGCACCTGAGTTTGGCTGTAGTGATACTGCATCGTAGCCTGTGATATTTACAAGCCAGTCGTGCAGTTCAGTCATCATAGTTTGATAACCTTGTGCTTGCTCAAGTGGACAGAATGGGTGAAGCTCAGCGAATTCAGGCCAGGTTACTGGGATCATCTCCGCTGTCGCGTTTAGCTTCATAGTACACGAGCCCAAAGAAATCATTGAGTGGTTCAATGCCAAATCTTTGTTCTCTAAACGCTTGATGTAACGCAGCATTTCAGTTTCGCTGTGATACTCATTGAAGTTTGGATGAGTGAGGATCTCGTCATCACGTACCAAACTCGCTGGAATACCTGTGATGTCGTTTGCCGCCACTTCAGCGTCAATCGCAGCCACATCAAGACCATGGCCTTCGCCTAGGATGATGTCGAATAGCTCAGCGATGTCTGCGCGCGTTGTTGTTTCGTTCAGTGCGATTGAGTACTCGCCTGCGTGGTTAATTGCAAAGTTAACTTCATTTGCAACTGCACGGCCAACAACCGCATTTTTGTCTGCTTCTTCAGCCACAACCGTGATGGTATCAAACCAAGTGTCGTGCTTCAGTGCAACGCCTTTAGATTTAAGGCCCGTTGCCAAGATGCTTGCAAAGCGGTTGATGCGCTGTGCAATTGTCTTAAGGCCCTGTGGACCATGGTACACCGCGTAGAACGCTGCCATATTAGCGAGCAATACCTGCGCTGTACAAATGTTTGAGTTCGCTTTTTCACGGCGGATGTGCTGCTCACGCGTCTGCATCGCCATACGTAGTGCGTCGTTACCTAAACGGTCTTTAGAAACACCGATAATACGACCCGGTAGTGAACGCTTGTACTTATCGCGTGTTGCGAAGAAGGCTGCGTGTGGACCACCGTAGCCCATAGGTACACCAAAGCGCTGTGCAGAACCAAGTACTACATCTGCGCCTAGTTTACCCGGTGCTTTTAATAGCATTAAGCTCATGATGTCTGCAGCAACACAGGCAATCGCTTTTTTGTCTTGTACTTGTGCGATAAGGTCTGTGACGTCAACAACTTCACCAGATGTTGATGGGTACTGGAATAGTGCGCCGAAGATCTCGTGATTGACCACGTCGCTCGCAGGGGCAACCACAACCTCAAAACCAAACTGTTCAGCACGTGTGCTTACTACGTCAATTGTTTGTGTGTGTACGTCATCTGCGATAAAGAAGATGTTTGCTTTTTTCGCTTTTGCTACACGCTTCGCTAGGGCCATCGCCTCTGCAGCTGCGGTAGATTCATCAAGCAATGATGCACTTGCCAAGTCTAGGCCAGTCACATCCATAGTTAGAGTTTGGAAGTTAAGAAGTGACTCCAAACGCCCTTGTGCGATCTCTGGCTGGTAAGGTGTATACGCTGTATACCAACCTGGATTTTCTAACACGTTACGTAAAATTACGTTAGGTACGTGTGTTGGGTGATAACCTTGGCCGATGTATGATTTGAATACTTTGTTTTGGCCTGCTACTGATTTCAGGTAGCTTAGCGTTTCAACTTCAGTACGGCTTTCACCAATCTTAAGACCTGTTTCTAAACGAATAGAGTCAGGTACCGTTTGACCGATCAGCTCTTCAACACTTGATACTCCAAGCTCAGCAAGCATCTCGCTTACTTGTGCGGCATTCGGGCCGATGTGGCGACGAATAAAGTCTTGCTTTTGCTCTAATTGTTCAAGAGATTTGGCGTTTGACATTAGTCCAGATTCCTATGATCCAAATTAAGTGGGTGTGTCCTGCATTGATGCCTAGCAAACATTGCCAAGCAAAGGCCTTGGTAACGCAGTCACAAAATAATGCTTTGAGATAAACCAAACCAAAACGGTTTAATTTAACAACAAAAGCCCCAGAAATTGGGGCTTTTAAGTTCTACAACGAATTAGTCTTCGTCGATTGAATTTTGGTAACCTTCAGCGTCAAGTAGGTTTGCAAGCTCTGACTCGTCAGATGCTTTCACTTTGAATAACCAACCGTCGCCGTATGGGTCGTTGTTAACAGACTCTGGAGAATCTTCTAACTCTTCGTTGATTTCAACGATAGTGCCAGTGATAGGCGCGTAGATGTCAGAAGCTGCTTTCACAGACTCAGCAACTGCACAGTCTTCGCCAGCATCTACTTCGTCATCAACATCTGGTAGGTCAACGAATACCATGTCACCTAGCAGCTCTTGTGCGTGCTCAGTGATACCTACAGTGAATACACCGTCGCCTTCAGCGCGAACCCATTCATGTGAAGATGCGTATTTTAACTCGCTAGGAATGTTGCTCATTTTTTGTTCCTTTGGTCATTTATTTGGGCAACTGCCCATTATTCTACTCGTTACAATGATAGCTTAGATCACTGACTTGCCGTTACGTACGAAGCAAGGCTTCACAACTTTAACGTCTACTAGCTTTTTGCGCATTTCAACTTGTGCAGTTTCCCCAGTTGAACGAGGAACACGTGCCAATGCAACGCTAAAACCTAAAGTCGGAGAGAATGTACCAGAAGTTATAACACCTTCGCCACCTTCTACGATAACTTTAGAACCGCCACGTAGTACGCCTTTACTTTCAAGCACTAGGCCAACCAGCTTATCCGTGCTCTTGTCTGCACGTTGCTGCTCAACCACTTTACGGCCGATGAAATCACGATCTTCTGGCTCCCAAGCAATGGTCCAAGCCATGTTTGCAGCCAGTGGAGATACGGTTTCATCCATATCCGAACCGTATAAGTTCATGCCCGCTTCTAAACGTAGCGTATCACGCGCGCCTAAGCCAGCAGGACGCACACCTGCGTCAAGTAATTGTTGCCAAAGTGCTTCAGCATCGTCGTTATGCACAACAATCTCATAGCCCGCTTCACCAGTGTAACCTGTTGTTGCGATGAATAAATTACCAGCTTGTGCACCAAAGAATGGCTTCATGCCTTCAACAGCTGCTTGCTGCTCAGCGCTTAGAATTGTCGCTGTTTTTTCTTTTGCATTTGGACCCTGTACAGCAATCATTGCATACTCAGGACGCTCAGTAACTGTTACTTCAAAGTCAGCTGCCACAGTACCGATGTGCGCAAGATCTTTCTCACGTGTTGCAGAGTTAACAACTAGACGATACTCAGTTTCAGTGAAGAAATAGATGATAAGGTCATCAATTACACCGCCTTGCTCATTTAGCATGCCTGTGTATAGTGCTTTACCAGGCACAGTTAGCTTAGCAACGTCGTTTGCTACTAGCTTACGTAAAAATGCCTGCGCATCCGCACCTTTCACGTCCACAATTGTCATGTGAGACACGTCGAACATACCAGCATCTTGACGCACAGCATGGTGCTCTTCAATTTGTGAGCCATAGTTGATCGGCATTTCCCAGCCATGGAAATCAACCATTTTTGCGCCAGCTTCTAGGTGCTTAGCATGTAGTACTGTTTTAGAAGTCATACTTGTCCTTCACTTTTTGTCTAATGCGACCAACACATACGGTAGTCACACATATCAAGATCACAAGACCTCGAACGGGGTTAATCTTGAGTTGCGCTGCAACTCAAATGCACGGAATTAATTGATACTGAAACCGTCTGCGCTGAGTTTTTCTTGCCAAACCGTCAACGGTTTAGACTGCGCAATCAGTTGATGCTGCTGTACGCCATCTTGCAATAATGTCGTTACAAAGACATCACCACTTTGCTTACCATAGCAAGCTTGAAGATCTGAAATCCCCAAACCCGGTGTCAGCGAAAAATGCGTGAGTAATGAGTCAAACGCAGATTGCCCACAGATTTGGCCAATCATTAAGTCATCACGGCGCATCAATTCGATGTCGTATTCATGCTCATGTTCAGCAACCAAAGCAACTAATGTATTCGCGGCTTCTTGGCCTAACACAAAACGGTATGCAGTTTCACTAAAGTAGTAGACGGCATAACTGTCGCCATTAGCAAACACGCCTTGAATACCGAGCCCAGGTGCAATCAGCTTATTAAGATTGATACCCAGCTCTTTATTAAGAAAAGGGGTCGTTTCGAAGCCACTGAAATCAATCACAACCTGACATTCCAATTTTCTGTAGGCATTTTGCGCAGGAACAGTGCCCTGACGGTGCTTGGCAAAAATAATGGGTGAAAACGTCATACAGCCACCTTAGTGAAATTAAGATGAGCAAAAGTATAGGGTGGCAGATAACCAACAACAAATTGTAATTATTTATCAATTGATAAATAATATTAATGTATTCTAGAATTATAAATAGCTTTTTTAAATATGAAGAACTTATCAATTGATGGCCTACGCACGCTTGTCACGGTTGTAGAGGTCGGAGGTTTTGCCAAAGCAGGTGAACTATTGGGTTTGTCTCAACCAGCGGTTAGTTTACAGATCCGAAGACTAGAGGACTTGCTCGGTTGCAAGCTGTTTAAAAAACAAGGCCAACGGCAAGTACTCAATCATTATGGCGAACTGTTGCTGCCGCAAGCCAAGCAAATGCTGCAATACAATGACGCGATACTGCAACAATTTACCTCTGAAAGTGTGACTGGGCGTGTGCGCCTAGGCATACCCAGCGAATTTGCCGCACGCATTCTACCCGCCATCATTGGTGATTTTGTGTCTTTGTATCCCGATGTAGCATTGGAAGTGAAGTCAAGACTAAGTAAGCATTTACTATCAATCTCAAGGCAAGACCAATTTGATCTAGTATTAGCGCTGAATGAAGAACTAGAGTCTGTGTCGCATCCCGTATTTATGCGCGATCAACTGGTATGGGTGGGCGATTTAAATCTCGCTAAACAAGAGGTGGTCACCTTAGTTACCGCCCCAGAAGGGTGTATTTATCGCCGCAGAGCCATTGAAGCATTACAAGAAAGCGGCCGGGCGTTTCGTATTGTGTATAGTAATGCCGATCTCACCGGCCTAACTGCGGCATTAAAAGAGGGATTAGGGATCACCGTACTTGCAAAGAGTACTGTGCCCAGCGAGTTGACCTATCAGCAGCATACGACTCACCTACCCGCTTTGGGGCAAATCGGCATCAGCTTAATTAAAAATACCCAAGAATCGGCACATGCTGTGAACAAACTGGCCGAGTTTATTGCACTGCGCCTTGGATAGTACCTTGAGGCGGTTTATTGACCAACCGCCTGCTTTACAAATAGGTTTTTGATTGGGCCTAAATTATCCACCATGCTGAGCCCCAAACCTCTAATTAACTTTTTAGCTGGGTGACTGCCCTCAAAGAGCTCTTTTAACCCCTGCATCATCGCAATGTGTTTTTGCGCATCGAGCTTGCGAGTGCGCTCATATGCTCGCAGCACAGAATGCGCCGCAAACTCACCCTTCTCGTTCGTAAGCACATTAATTAAATGTGCAGCATCTTTGAGCCCTAGATTCATGCCCAAGCCAGCCAATGGATGAATCGTATGCGCGGCATCGCCCATCAATACCACACGGCCTTTAAGCCATTGCTGCGCATAACGCATCGTCAAGGGAAATACCGCTCTGTCGCTTTGCACTTCGCACAGCCCACATTGCATATCAATGGCCGCCGACAGCGACTTATTAAATGCCTGTGGGTCCTGTGACATTAACTGCTCGGCATGCTCTGGAGAAGTCGACCAAACGATTGAATGCATATTGTCTTCATGCAAAGGTAAAAACGCCAAGGGACCAGTTGGTAAAAATACTTGTCTGGCAACATGCTCATGGGGCAAGTCCGTTTTCACAGTTGCCACCAATGCATGATGGTCGTAGTCCCAGAAGCTCAGTGGCATATCAAACAACCTTCTCACACCAGAATTTGCGCCATCCGCAGCGACCAGCAACTTACTCATCACTGGCATACCAGAGTCCAACGTCACCAGCACATCGGTCTCGGTTTGATGAATGGTGCTGTAACGGCTATCAAAGGCCAAAGTCACGTCGCTGTATGCTTGTAACTTTTCATACAGCGCAAAGCGGATCGCATCATTTTCAATGATATGACCCAATTCTGGTAAATCGAGAGAAGCGGCGTCGAACGCGATTTTACCAAAACTGTCAGCGTCTCTTACATCCATCGCGGAATATGGCGTTGCACGGCTTGCGATTATATCGGGCCATACATCTAAGGACTCAAATAATTGCTGACTGGCCAAGCTAATTGCACTGACGCGCATACTGTATTGCTCACCCAAAGGGGCAGGTGCTTTGCCAGCGTCTAAAACCAATACAGAGATATTTTTTTGTGCCAAGCCAAGTGCCAAGGTCAATCCGACACAACCACCGCCGACAATACAAACTTGTGCTTGTTGCATAACGCGTCCTTTATTTAACTCGGCCCATTAGCTGCTTGGCTAATGGCGCTTTGAAATTGGTAAACAGGCTCATCAACAGCAGTCCACAGCTGCGTCCAAAAGCCACCGTACGTGAATGATTTGAAAATAGGCGTACTAACCCATCGGTGAGCGTCATCACTCTCGTGATGTCACGCTCTCGCGCAACCTTATAGGCTTGAGTGAATGCATGGCTACCCCATTCACTGACATCGTGATTATTTAGACACGCATTTAGGCTTTGAATATCACGTACGCCCAAGTTAAAGCCTTGTCCTGCTATGGGGTGTATGGCATGAGCAGCATTGCCAATGATCACAACTCTATGATGCACCACGTCTGACACACGCCCATGCACTAATGGGTAGCTAGAACGCATCCCCACGGCTTCAAAGATTCCGCCGCGATAACCAAACTCTTGCTGTAGTCGCGTTAAGAACTGCGCATCGTCATAAGCCAGTACCTCATCCAGCTCTTCGTGCTTCATACACCATGCAACTGAATACCTATCGTCACTCATTGGGAGCAATGCCATTGGCCCTTGCGGCGTGAAGCGTTCAAAAGCATGGCCTTTATGTCCCTGTGCGACTTTAACATTGGCAATTAAGGCCCCCTGCTCGTATGGAAAACTGCTAAACCCGATATTCAGTAGTGCGCGCGTTGGTGATTGTGCGCCATCGGCAACGACTAACAACTTGGATTGCAGGTGAACCTCCTGCGCTGAAGATGCCATGGCAATCGATACCTCAACATAGTCTGGATGCTGAGTTAATGATGACACCGTCGCAGGACAAAATACCGTAATATCGTGATTTTTAAGTTGCTGATGAAGAAATTGCCCATAAGGGTTAACTTCAACCACGTACCCGAGCGCTTCAACATCATATGCCTTAGGTTCGATGGTGGTTTTACCAAAGTGGCCACGGTCTGACACATTGACCTGTAAAATAGGCTCGGCAAAACGCCACGCTTTACTGAAAAGCTCTAACCTACTCAGATAATCAATGGACTGTTCCGCCAACGCAATACTGCGATCGTCAAAGCTAGGGTGCGTGTCGGCCTTTGGTGCGAAAGCCTCGACGACAGCAATACGACAATGCGGGTGTTGTTTTTTAATACTGACGGCAGCGGTTGCTCCAGCCATACCGCCGCCTACGATTAGCACATCAAAGTGTTGCAAGCCCGATACTCCTAAACTATGCGATTAGGCTTTTTGCATCAGTGCTTCAATCTGTTCGATAGATTTTGGCACATCAACTGTTAAGTTTTCATAACCCGTTTGAGTGACAAGCAAATCATCCTCAATACGTACACCGATGCCTTTAAACTGAGCAGGCACTTCTGCATCTTCGTCAAAGTACAAGCCTGGTTCAATGGTTAACACCATACCCGGTTCAAATGGGCGATCGGCTTCATCTAGTTTGTACTCGCCAACATCGTGCACGTCTAAGCCGAGCCAGTGTCCGAGGCCGTGCATGTAAAATGCCTTGCACGCCTGCGCTTCTAGCAATTCATCAACCGTGCCCGCCAGGATACCAAGCTCAATCAAGCCTTCTGTGAGAATACGCATCACACGATTATTCGCTTGCACTAAAGTTCCACCGGGCTTCACTTCCTCAAACGCTGCCAACTGTGCTTTTAGCACTAAGTTATAAATGTCTTTTTGCGCCTCGCTATATTGGCCACTGACCGGAAAGGTGCGCGTAATATCCGCAGCATACCCTTCAAGCTCACAGCCTGAGTCGATCAAGATCAAATCACCTTGTGTTAGTTCGTCGCTGTTCTCGGTGTAATGTAAAATATTGGCATTGTTACCAGAGCCGACAATGGTGCCGTACGCAGGGTAACGTGCGCCGTTCATTGCATAATGATGATGGATCTCTGCTTCTAGTTGGTATTCCGTCGCCCCCGCTTTGGCAAACTGCATGGCCCTGATATGCGCTTCAGCACTAATTTTTGCCGCTTTTCTCATCACCTCTATTTCTGCGTCAGATTTGAACAAACGCATTTCATGGATGAGCGGGCGAATATCTTGGATCACTTCTGGCGCACGGTAGCCTTTTTTTGGCGCGCCGCGCAACGTTGATAGTGCAGTCCAAATCTTATCGTCAAATGCATCATACGTGCCTTGCGCAAAGTACAGCGTTTGACGGCCATTGATAAAGGTGAGTAACTCGTTGTCTAATTCACTGAGCGCATAAGTTTCATCCATCGCAAATTGGCTTTTTGCTTTTTCAAAGCCTATACGACGGCCGTGCCATATTTCGGCCAACTTATCTTTGTTGCGACAAAACAAAATGCTACTTGCCGCACCTGCTTTGTCTTTGCTCAATACCAATACCGCATCAGGCTCTTTGAAGCCAGTTAAGTAAAAGAAGTCGCTGTCTTGGCGAAATGGAAACTCAGTGTCGCGGCTTCGTGTAATTTCAGACGCCGCAGGGATCACTGCCACAGAATTGTTTTTTAGGTTTTGTAGCAGACGCTGACGACGGGCTACAAACTCTTCATTTTTTATCATAATTAATGCACTGTTTTTGAAGTGGAGGCGTCGCCTTGCTCTCGGCCCATTTCAGCAAAGCATAGCAGCGCAGACACACGAATATACTCAACAACTTCATGGAACGCCTGCTTATCTTCTTCAGTGTCATCAAAGTGCGTATCAAGCTTAGTGATTTCACTAAAGTCGCTGATAACTTCTTTTACATCTGCCGACAGCTTTCCATAGTCTTTTTGTTTTAAACCAAAACCCAGTAAGAAGCCTGACACCCAAGCCACAAGAGCATTGGCACGATCGATAAGCGCTTCTTCTTCCTGTGGTAAATACACTTCGAACGTGTATTCAGGATCGTTAAAGTGTTCCACAACTAGCTTATATAGTTCAGCTAAAAATACTTTTAACTCAACACCAAACCCCTGACCATCGTTAAACACATCACTGAGTAACCCAAGATACTCTTTTTCATCTATGTTTAGGCCACAGGCTAAAATGCCGCTAATGGTGCCATGTACTTCTGAAGGTGCTACAAAAATACCGTGTTTCTCTAGCAATAACTGTGCTTGCTGATAGTCTTTTAGTTCGATCATAAGGCTTAATTCTCATTCACTTGATAGCGTTAATGCTACCATTCGAAGTATAGCAACTCCAACGAATTGTCTGTCATACCGAGAAAAAACCCTTGTTTTATATCTCACAATTACCATTTGTATTATTCCCACACAATTTTTACGAACCAGTGTGCTTTGCGAACGACCAAAGCGTTTATCCCCCCGTTCACGTGCGTGTGTATGTACGTAAAACCAGCAAAATCAGACCACTATTTATTCAGTGTTGTTTTTCACAGCAAACAGACGAGATTTTTTCAAATTTAGGTTTAAGCTGGCCAAGATGTCTTATATACTTAAAGCGTTCCCTAGCTCGCCGGACAGTGGATTATGTCCCTGAGCCGATAAACTTTTTTAAGGGATGCAGTTTATCCACTTTTGCGCAAGCTTGGCAGGTACCGAGAAGCCTACGGTGGGTTGTTGCCTTCCGCCTTGAACCTTAGGGTTCAAGGACTTATATCCGCATCCGCGCAGCCGGGGACACTTCAACATCCATCTAGTAAAATGCGTTTTCACGCCAATTTCACATACAAAAAACGCCCAAAAGTTTCCCCTTGAGCGCTTCGTTTAATTCGTTATTGAGCAGGTTAAATCGACGACTTTCTTTTCACTGGCTGTGCGTACATAGATAGCACAAATTCTTTCAATTCTTGTGGTACAGACTCAAGATTATTATTGAAACATGCCGTCTCTTCGTGACTACTTTGTCCCGCTTCTCCAGCGGCTAAATAGTTGCTTGAATGAAGATGGTAGTTTTCAATGATTTGTTTATCAATGATCTCTGCAAGTTGCTCTGGCGTTTCAAACTCATCATTAATCGGGGTACCAAATGCAACATGGACATTGCCTTTATCAGCACTGAAACCATCAATGATACTCTTGATATCTTCGCCTTCTGCTTTTTGGTATTCACCAAACTGCTGCTTGTGGTAAAGCTCTTTCGCTTTTGCCAAAGCACATGGCTCATATTGATAAGAGATAGAAACTGGCACCACCTTTAACTTACGCACATAATCAGAAAATGGCAGCTTAAGTCTTCGACCATGTAGCTGTAGCATTTTCAGTAGTGCCGGATCTGTAAAGTCAATGCCGTCTTTCGCTCGCCCTTCTTTCTGAGCAATCCAGATAGAGTGGCCTTCATCAAGAGAATCGTGAATATAACCCGATAATTGCGACAAAGCTTTAAGCATCTCTTTGGGTGCTTTTGCTGATCGCTTCACTATGAAACTTTTGTTTAGCCTCATCAATTCGGTGATATAAGGAACTTGCAGCAAATTATCACCTATTGCTATTCGCACCGTAGGCAAATTGTTTTGATGCAGACCCCAGTTCATAAGAGCAGGGTCCAGAACAATATCCCGATGGTTTGAGATAAACAAGTAGGCACTGTCTTTATCCAGTTGCTCTAAGCCTGAATAGGTCACGTTATCCGTTGTGCGTTCAATCAGCATAGATAAATAAGTGGCAACCTCATTTTGAACAGCCTCTACATTATTTACTGTGCGCCATTTGAACTTTAAACGCGCCCGCACGAGTGGACGACTCACCTTAGGGCAAGATGCTATCCACTTTGGTAAATTATGTTCAGCAATGACATCCAAAAACTGCTCATCGGCTAGTAACCTAGCCAGTGCAGCTGGTACTTCTTCATCGTTATAAGGTCTTATATCTGCGTATTTATCCACTAAATTACTCTTACTGATCTGGATCGTGTGACAAAAAACGGCCTATTCTATCCCGCTCTCTAAAGAGATGCTAAGAATATCAAGTCTGACCACACTATTTGGCCAAGCGCTGTTGCAAATCGATTATAAATAAACGCAGCATTAAGGCAGCGAGGAGCAATGCACTCATTTGGCTTAACCAACTGGGCAACACTTCATGTTCATGGCCCACCATTGGCGCAACTTCAAAGCCAAACTGTACCACTAAATAATCGGTCAAAAAACCAAACACGATAGCAACACCAATTACTGCGACAATATAAGCAGCCACAGCTCTTTGACCCAGCTCTTTTGCGACAACTCCAATAGTGGCCACATTGGTGGCAGGCCCTGCCAACATAAATACCAACACCGCGCCTGGCGAGACGCCCGCGAGCAACAAGCCCGCAGCGATTGGTGTGGACGCTGTTGCACAGATATACATGGGAATGCTGATTAAAATGACCACCAGCATAGCCAGAATACCGTCTCCCCACTGAGCTAAAAACTCTGTTGGCACAAACGTTTGTACTAATGCTGCGAAGAATATACCAATTAAAAGCCAAACCATAGTATCAGATAACAGCTTGTTACAACTAAATTTAGTTGCTTGCCACAGTTTACTGCTAAAGCGCGGCGTGCCTGGTGTTTCGGTCGAACAGCATGATGCCGTTTTTTTCGGTTCGATGTCACGCTCGCAACAACTTTGAGATGTCTGTGTGTCTTCTTTATCTGAATGACAGGTGTGCGCTGTATCCGATGTTTCAGGTTGCTTAATGTCGCAGCAACTGGACTCCACAGCGGTTGTACTGCCATTTTTCAAAACACCAACAGGCGCGATATGTGTCGCCTCTGTACCACAACATGACGTTTGCACTACAGGAGGCGCTGTGTGCTGTTGACTACCACAACAAGGCGATGAACTTGCGGCATGCTGTGCAGTTTCAAGCGGCTCATTCTCACGATTATCTCTGCCCACCAGCAGCCCTGCGGTGATGGCACTGGCTACCGCCGCAATCGGCCGAATAATGGCCATAAAAGGGCCTAATAGCGCATAAGACACCGAAATAGAATCGACGCCGGTTTCAGGCGTCGAGACCAAAAATGCAGTTGTTGCACTTTTAGACCCCCCCGCGCGCCTAAGCCCAATGGCCGCCGGAATAACGCCACATGAACACAGCGGCATGGGTGCACCAATTAGTGCTGCTTTAACCGTTGTCCAAAGTCCTTCTTTGCCCAAATGTCGCTGCAAAAAGTCCTTTGGAATAAACACATTAAGTAAACCTGCCAACAATAGTCCCAGCATTAACCACGGAGCCGACACCACAAATAGTTGCCAAAAATTATCAATTAGCGCCATCTACATCCTCCAATGCGGTTAAAATTGAACACGTATCCGCAGGCTCACTGCCACCACAACATTGGCTCGCAAGCAAAGTCAAAGAGCGCTCAAATATGCTCAACTGGGCAATTCGTTCTCTGATCCAGTCTCGCTTTTGTAACGTCAATGCCTTCACCTCTTCACAACTGTGTAATTGTTTATCTATCTTGATACTCAACAATTCTTGGATATCTTTCAAGTTAAATCCGACTTCTTTTGCGCGAATAATAAACTGCATTCTGTCTACAGCTTGCTTATCATAGAGACGATATCCAGCGGCACTTCTTTCACATGCCGTCAATAATCCTTGCTGCTCGTAATATCTGAGAGTGTCTGTCGAGACATTTAATTGCTTTGCTAACTGCCCTATTCGAAACATGCTTACTGCTCCCTTATTAATCATTCACTGGATTTACCATCACAGCTATACATTGGCGATTACAAAATCAATTGTCGCAATCCCCCTACTTTT
The DNA here is from genome assembly GCF_001696455.1 of Pseudoalteromonas luteoviolacea. GTDB lineage: Bacteria > Pseudomonadota > Gammaproteobacteria > Enterobacterales > Alteromonadaceae > Pseudoalteromonas > Pseudoalteromonas luteoviolacea_C. The sequence goes on along the minus strand of NZ_MAUJ01000004.1, from coordinate 91,829 downwards.
GGTTGAAAAGTGGTAAACTGCGCAACGCTTTTTCGAATTTTACTTAATGAACTTTGCAAATCTCGCGGTAATGCTCACTTTTACAGAAACGTCGCTCAAGCGATCTGCATATTTCATCCTAATAGAAAGTATAAACCTTGGTGTTTACTCCAAGGTCAATAACGAGATAAAAATATGAATATTGTAGTTTTGGATGCGGCCACGTTAGCTGGCGCAGATCTGTCTCCTTTGGCGAATTTTGGCACAGTCACCACTTATGAGCACACAGTCGATGAGCAAATTGCTTCCCGGATCCAAGACGCCAACGTTATTGTCTCCAACAAAGTGCAATTGAATGAGCGCCATTTTGCTCAAGCGCCTCAGTTAAAGTTGATTTGCGTTGCTGCAACAGGAACGAACAATATCGATTTGGCCGCAGCAAGAACCGCAGGTATTGCTGTTACCAACGTCGCAGGCTACTCAACGCCTTCGGTGGTCCAGCATACGTTTACTTTGCTCGGAAATTTGATGACCAATATCCACCGTTATGCTGAAGATTGCCGTAATGGTGCTTGGCAACAAAGCCCAATGTTTTGTCGTTTAGATCACACCATCACCGAGATTGCCAACAAGCGCTTTGTTATCGTGGGCTACGGTAACCTTGGTCAAGCAGTCGCCAATGTTGCAAAAGCATTTGGCGCTCACGTAATTGTCGCAGAGCGTCCTAATAGTAAAGAGGTGCGTCGTGGCAGAATGGCTTTCGAAGAAGCTTTGAAAGTGGCAGACATTGTGTCAATTCACTGCCCACTCACGCCACAAACAGAAAACGTCTTTAATGCCGACACCTTGGCCCTATTGCCAAAGCATGCCATTTTAATAAATACCGCACGTGGCGGTATTGTCGATGAAGCGGCATTGGCAAAAGCGTTATCTGACAAACAACTCGCGGCAGCTGGGGTTGATGTTTTATCTACAGAACCTGCGCAACCCGACAATCCACTCATACAGTATCAGGGCGATAATTTGCTACTTACACCACATACAGCGTGGGCAAGTAAAGAGTCTATTGACAGACTCATTGCCGGTATTGCAGACAACATAGACAGCTACCTCAATGGTGGTCAAACAAATCGCGTGATATAACAAGTAAACTTTGAGGTGTTGGCGACTTAATTTTAAGTGGTCTAATCGACTACATTTTGATTGTTTTTGTTATTTTTTTGTTTTTATTACAATTTACAGATTCGATAGAAAAGATAACTCATTGTTTTTATTTAACAAAAATAATTGGCAAAGCATTTGCAATCTATTAAGAAAATTGAAAAACAAATGGATAACTTGGCATCACACATCGCCATATGTTGAGTTACAGAGGATATAAAAATGAAAAAACTACTTGTTGCCACTGCGTTATTAAGCACGACTCTTTTATCTGGTTGTATCGTTGCGGTATCGGATGGTGAAATGCGCCATTACAACAGCAACTGGGAAGCCACACACGAAAGTAACAGAGAAAAAATAAGCAACCTTACTCTGGGCACGACATACAAAGACGTCATTAAACAGTTCGATACGCCTGATTTTACAGAAGCGGTATCAAAGGACGGCCACACATATCAGGTGCTTTACTTTGCCACCAATAGCAAACACTCAGATGGCAAAACCACAAAAGATGAATGCACACCACTTGTATTTAAAGACAAAAAGCTTATTGGCTTTGGTCAATCTGCGGTTGATAACTACTTATAAAACCAACCGAAAACCCGTAACAAATTTCCCTGTTATAAGCCGCTCAATGCGGCTTTTTTATTGCTCAGTTATCGATTGACAAGTACCACTCGCTCTTGCAGTTGATGCGCTTTAACCAAGGCTTCATCAGCTTCAACCAAACTCTCAGTTTGATCGCCAGAAAAGTCATCACTGACATGCACAACCCCAACACTGATGGTCACATGTGCACAAATTGGCGAGCACGGGTGAGGGATCTCTAGGGCATCTACCGCTTGATGCATTGCCGAAGCCAAGGCTAACGCCTGCTCAGCCCCTCGTTTATTGACTAAGGCGACAAACCTCACCCCGTCATAGCGCGCGACAAAACCATCGACCCGCTGTGTAATGCTTTCAAGTGCTTTGGCAACTTTCACGAGACATTCATCACCTGCACTATAGCCACATGCGTCATTAAACTCTTTGAAGTAATCGATATCGACCAACAAAATAGATAAAGAAACATGTTGATCACGACTTTGGTACCACAGTTGCGCCAACGTTTCATCTAGTGCCCTGCGATTAGGTACTTCTGTCAAGCCGTCGATATTTGCAAGCCGCTCTAATAAATCATTTTTTTGCTTGATTGCGAGGTGTATTTTAACGCGTGCTTTTACAATATTTGGGCTGAATGGTTTCACAATATAATCAACCGCCCCCAGCATTAGCCCGCGAGCTTCATCTTGATAACTGTTACTGGCTGAAATCACAATAACAGGTATTTGATAACACATAGGATCGGCTTTGAGCTGTAGCAAAAAGTCGAGACCTTCATCATCTGGCATCAAAATATCCACAATGATTAAATCGAATTTGGTTTTTAGCAAGCGTTCAAATGCCTGATCACTGCTTGAACAGCTAATCACAAGATGATCTTCACTGAGGGTGTTTTCAAGCACCACACGATTCAATGGGTCCCCGTCTAACACTAAGATATTGGCTGATTTTTGCATTTAACTTCCTTTTATCTCGAATGAAATAAACTGCTGGGCTTGACGTACTAACGAGGCTAACTCTGCGCTTCGACTGTCTTTGGACTCGGCAATTTCATTTACTTGGGCACTATCTACAGGGACGCTTTTAGCCCGCTGTCTCGCTGTTGCTTCGACATCTTTTGCACACTCAGCTAAACGTAATAATCCAATCCCCCCTGCGGCGCCTTTAATACTGTGTGCCACATCTGCAAGTTCACTATGGGTACTCGCTTGGTTAATACGATCAGTATATTCATCACACAGTTTAGCAAACTTCTCTAGCATTGCCGTAACCAATGATTGGTTCTCCATCAGTTGCTTAAATGCAAAGTCTTTATCAAATACAATGTGTTGACTACGTGCAAATGGCTTAAGCGCAGCACCTAACTCGACCGGAGAAATCGGCTTGACCAAAAACTCATTGACACCTTTGGCAAACGCTTTTTCTCGCTCATGCTCGTGGGCATTGGCAGTCAAGGCAATGATTGGTAAGGCCGTTTGGTCAAACTCTCGACGTAATAATTCAGTTGCTTGATACCCATCAATATGTGGCATATAGATGTCCATCAACACCATATCCGGTTGTAATCTGGAGCAAATGTCTACAATACCCTGCGCACTGGTTAATGCCACCACCGCTGCGCCATGTTGCTTTAACACCGTTTTAGAAATATCTAGGTTGAGCTCGTTGTCGTCTACGACGACACACAGGGCATTGGATAGACTTTGCGCTTCTTCTGACGGTGTCAGAGTGGACTCAAAAGGTGATAAACACAGAGATTGATAGAAAGCGTGAGCTGGCAATTTAAACGTCGGCAAGGGAATCGTATGATTATTGGTGTCCAAGTTATCCGGTATGACCAGCCCCTTACAGGTCGAGGTGTCTGTTTCGCTGTAGTGATCACATAGATAGGTCAATTCATCAAAACTGTCACATGCCACATAAGTAAAGGCATCTAAATGGTGTAAAGCCTCACCAAAATTTGCAAAATGTTGAATGTGATATTCATCTAAATAAGCGGGCTGATCCTGACTCGAAATCAAACAAATCGATGTTTCTCGCTGCGACGATGCACTTGGTTTTGTTTGTAACATCAGCTCCAACTCAAAGGTACTGCCACACCCTTCTTCACTACGCACTTCAATTTTACCGCCAAGCAGGCCCACCTGCTGCTTCACGATGGCTAACCCCAAACCGATCCCATCGTGTTCACGTGAATTAGACTCGTTACCTTGCGTGAAGGCATCAAACAACCTTTTTTGGTCCGCTTTTTTAATGCCCGGGCCAGTATCAAACACCGAAAATGACAGCCACTGCTCGCCTTCCTTTCCCCATTTTGACTCGACCCTCAATCCAACTTCTCCACTGGTTGTAAACTTCACCGCGTTGCCCAGTAAGTTGACCAATACTTGTTTTAAACGCGCTTCATCGCCTACAAATTCTGGCCAAACGGTTGCGCCGACTTGCAATCGTAATGCAAGATTTTTAGCGTCACTTAATGGTTGGATCAACGCACTTAAACTATTGACTAAGTTAATCGCTGAAAAAGCTTTTTGATTGAGCTTGCCGCGTCCACCTTCTAATCGAGCAAAACTTAAAATATCGCTGAGCATGGTCAGTAGTTGCTGTGCGGCACCTTCAATATGCGACAATTTTTCGATATCTTGGGCCTTTGACAAAGCGGGTTTTAAAATGCCAACCAGGCCCAATATCGCATTAAGCGGTGTGCGGATCTCATGGCTTATATTGGCAATAAAGCGACTTTTGGCTTTGTTAGCGCGCTCGGCATCAATTTTGGCTTGGGTCAATGCCGTGACATTTTGAACATGAATGACAAAATATTTAGGATTTTTTTGTTTATCCCAGACCAAAGAAATACTTAGCTGTAACCAGATGGCGAGCTCAACCTGCGCCAAACTCAGTACTTTGGCACCTTTGCGCTCCTCTAAAAGTTGCTGTAAAACACTGTTTAAGGTGTCTAACTGTTCTGTGTCAAATAAGCCACCGATATGCATTCCCACTTCTACACCGTTTAACAGTTTACGAACTGCACGGTTGAACTCGAGTACAATACACTCTGTTGAAACAAGTAATATGCCATTGGGTGCATGTTCAATGGCGGCTCTGAAATTTTGCTCAGAGGCCCGCAAGGCTGTCATCGCCTGCTGCTGCTCACTAATGTCTCGCGCAATACCCAAACTACCGATGCGCTTGCCCTGCTCATCAAACAGAGGTGAGACACTAACTAAATAAGACTTATCATCAAAGTTAAACGTTTCTGTCAGTGGAATGCTATGCACCTCCATAGCATGCTCTAGATCCAGCAAATCAAAATACTTTTGGCTCACCTCATGATGCTCTTTAGCAACTAACTCTCCTTGTGACACCCCGATAAAGCGCTCAAACGCTTGATTACACCCTATAAAGGAGCCGTCTATATTTTTGAAATAGATTAAATCGGGGACTGAGTTAAGTACCGTATTAAGCAGCGCCGCTTGGCGCTCTTTGGCTTCAAAACTCCTCGAAAGAGCTTGGCGTTGCCTTTGTACTTGCTCGTCTAGTCGAGCATTGTGTGTTTCCATTTGTGCAAACACATTTTGTCGCTGTGAAACTACCCGTTTAATCTCACTAAACCACGGCTGCCAATCTTTTGGGACTGGATAGTTTAAGGTCTGCTCTTCAACCAAGTCTTGCTTAGTAAGATAATTGACAAAGTGCCTCAGTGGACGAATGAAAATCTGCCCGTTAAGCCATGTGAACGTGAAAAATGTAAACAAGATAAATAAGACTAAAAAGCCCAATTCCACCAAGACTTCGACATAAACGCTGGCCGTAAAATCCGACTCAGATTGAGAGAACCGCAAAGTGTATGGCGCACTTTGTGTATCACCTTGAAATTCAACGCCACCACGCCAAGGCAACGCTTTTTCTTTATTATGCAGGTTGATGGGCGCGCCGTGATTGCGACTTTGTACCAATACACGCCCTTGATGGTCAACCAACGCCAAGGCGCCGCCACTAAATACTAGCTCATCGAGCAAGTCGGTCACTTTATCCGCATTGTAAATTAAAATGATATGTGATTTTCCACCGCTACTAACCGGCTGTGTGATACTGAAATATTCATTACCGAATATACGACTATGCTTGCTGTCAGGCGTTGAAATTACGCCTCTGCGAGGACTAAACCGTCCTTCAACGATGGCCGTCAATAGATGACTTTTCGCATTATCTCGGCGTTTTACAAACGCAAACCCGTACTCGTTAAAATAAGCAACGGCTTCTAACTCTGAAATCAGTGCTAATGCAGTATCAAAACTTGGCCCTAATGCCATAACGTGCAGCCAATGTTCGATGACTCGGGGGGATGCCTGATATGTACCAAGCCCAATAAGCTCTCCCCCCTGTTCGGGCAGTTGATGATAGTAGTAACCGAGTTGCTGGCGTACTTGCTGCTGGACACTGTCATCCAGGTGGTATTTGATTGGCGTGTCCAAGCCTCTTTTGATACTGCCAATAACCGTGTTTGCAGCACTCGCAGCCTGATCAACCTGTGCGAGTGCCGAAGAGAATTGCAGCTGATAAATTTCATACTGGCGTTCAAGCTTGATATTGAATAAATGAAAGCACAGCACAACCGCCAAAATTAGGGGAATAAATAGCGCAACACAAATTGAACGACGATAGGTTTTTAGCGGCAGGAATTCTGACAAAATGTCCATTAAAAGACCCGTTAATAATTATTCCTTGTTTTTTGAAAGGTTAGCGAGCCCCACTTCGATAAGCAAGTTAATCTCCATACCAGCAGTAAATTTACGACTAGCAATAAAAAGCTGCCATATCAAAGGCAGCTTTTTTGGCGTGACACTGTACAAATGATGACGAAATTCACCACCGTTAGGTTATAAATTTTCCTCGGCAAAGGAGGCTAATCTGCTTCTAACCACGCCATTTAAGTTAATCGTCGCACTGCCTTCAAAATCTTTAAAGCGCTCGACAATATAGGTAAGCCCAGAGGTCACTGGCGTCAGATAATTACTGTCAATTTGCGCCAAGTTTCCCGTGCATATCAACTTAGTGCCTTCACCGCAACGCGTGATGATAGTTTTTAGCTGAGAAGCCGTTAGATTTTGACTTTCATCCAAGATCACCACAGCATTTTGGATACTGCGCCCACGCATAAAGTTTACCGACTTAAACTGGATATTGGCCTTTTCCATGATGTAATTTCGGCTGGAGATCGGACTTTCATCGTGTTTATGTAACACTTCCAAAGTATCTGTAATGGCCGCAAGCCATGGCGCCATTTTCTCCTCTTCCGTACCGGGTAAAAACCCGATGCTTTCGGCTATTTCGGGGGTATTTCGTGTCACAATCACCTTGTCATACACCCCTTTTTCGATGATCATCTCAAGTGCACTGGCAAGCGCCAACAAAGTTTTACCGCATCCCGCTGGCCCTGTCAGTACCACCAGCTCAATATTTGGATCCAACAAAGCATCTAATGCCATGCCTTGATACACATTCTTTGGTTTCACTCCCCAAGCTTGTTGATGTAACAGTCGCTCTACGCTAATGTCTTTTAATGTCACATAAGACTCATCGTACCCCACTACCCTTGCTGCAAAGTGCTCGCTGCCATCTAACAGATACTCGTTATAAAACACTTCCGGCATGCGTGATTTAGGCACTTTGTGCAAGCTATAGCGGCCCTGTTGTTCAGTTTGACACTCCCCTACGGTGGCCCAGAAATCCCCTTCAAATTTGTTGTACCCAGAGGTGAGCAAGTTGATGTCATCAATTAACTGGTCTGTTCGGTAGTCTTCAACAAACTTCAGACCCACCCCTTTGGCTTTTAAGCGCATATTGATGTCTTTGGTGACAAGCACTACTTTTTTGTCTGCATATTGTTTTTGTAACTGCAGCGCACAGTTAATTATGCTGTGGTCATTTTCATTGCCAGGTAAGCCTGAAATACTGTCTGGATAGAGGTGATCATTGACAATAATCAGCTTGCCGCTGCTAGCGGGTTTGTTTGGATCTCTTTGTACCTTTGGTAAATCAACCCCCTCGAGCATTTGCTCTGGTGTTGCATTGGTTAACACGTCATCTAGACTCCGGATCGCTACACGTGCATCTCGACTCACATCACGCTTGCGGTCTTTAATATGGTCGAGTTCTTCTAACACTGTCATAGGGATAACTACATCGTGTTCTTGAAAGGAGAGGTAAGCGAGGGGCTCGTGAAGTAAAACGTTGGTGTCTAAAACATAAATTTTCCGGTCGAGGTCATCTTTTCCCATAGTGCATTCCTATTCGTCTGCAATTTCTATGAATGAACTTTGTGCTGCTCGCCACACAAAACAAAGCTCTAACTTAATTTTAGTCTATTTGTCACAAAAGTCGTTTTTATGACAGAAACTTCTCAAACCGATCCGCTTGCAACAGTTCCCATAGCAAATACAAAAATCACCACAGAGTACTTTTTTTACCTCGCAAGTTCGTATATTTTATCTTCAATGCACATAAACTTTGGCTATGCTTAAGAACCAATATTGCGTAATAAAAAATAATTACTGAGACGTAAAATTGTATTGTGTACAAGACGCTGTGCAAAACCACATTAAATACCTGAGGTAAGGCATATTTAATGTGCTTTTACAATCTTGAACAAGGCATTGCTTCTCGGTAACATAGCCGCCTTTTTTCTGCGAAGATGAGAAAACCATGAATTTTTCCTTAGGTCAGCGCTGGATAAGCGATACTGAATCAGATTTGGGTTTAGGGGCCATTGTCGGCTTAGAAGGTCGACAAGTAACCATTCTGTTTCCCGCCAGTGGAGAAAACCGCGTTTATTCTGTACAAGAAGCGCCGGTTACTCGCGTAGCGTTCAACCCTGGGGATGTGATCCGCAGTGTTGAAGAGTGGGAAATGCGTGTCGACAGCATTGAAGAGCAAGGAGATTTACTTTGCTATCATGGTGTTCGTCTAGATACAGAAGAAACGGTTAGCCTAAAAGAGACTTTTCTAGATCATTTTATTAAGTTCAACAAACCGCAAGACAGGCTCTTTGCCGGTCAGGTTGACCGCTTTGATCGCTACACGCTGCGCTACCAAACTTGGCAGCATCAATTTAACCGTCAACAATCTCATCTCAAGGGCTTGATTGGTCAACGTGCGAGCTTGATCCCACACCAGCTATATATCGCCGACGAGGTTGGTCAGCGCTTTGCTCCGCGAGTTTTACTGTCAGATGAAGTGGGATTGGGTAAAACCATTGAAGCCGGCATGATCCTGCATCAGCAAATCTTAACGGGTCGTGCCAACCGTGTGCTTATTGTTGTGCCAGAGAGCTTACAACACCAGTGGCTCGTTGAAATGTTACGACGCTTCAACTTACGTTTTTCTATATTTGACGAAGAACGTTGCGACGAGGCTTTCGCCGACTCTCCGAATGTATTTGAAACAGAACAGCTGGTGCTAGTGAGCCTAGAGTTTATCACCAAAAAGCGTCGCTGGTTTGAACAGGCGACACTGGCTGACTGGGATCTACTCGTGGTTGATGAAGCTCACCACCTGACGGTGGAAAAAGACAAGCCAAGCACTGAATATCAACGTATCGCAGAGCTGAGCCAAGATATACCAGGGCTTATTCTTTTGACTGCAACACCAGATCAACTCGGCCACCGCAGTCATTTCGCGCGCCTACAGTTGTTAGACCCGGACCGCTTTTATGATTACGATGCATTCGTAAACGAAGAAAGTAACTACAAGGCCATCGCAGACGCCGCTAACAAGCTGTTACAAGATGGCACGCTGGATGATACCGCAACGCAAACCATCACAGAATTACTCAAAGAAACGGATATTTCTGAGCTGTTAAGTCAAGTCCATAGCGGTGAGCAAAGTGCAAAACAAGAATTGCTAAGCATGCTGCTAGATCGCCACGGTACTGGGCGTATCTTATTCCGTAATAGCCGCAGTGGCATTGATGGCTACCCAAGCCGTAAAGTCCATGCATACCCCGTAGATATGCCAAAGCAGTACAAAACAGCCATGTCTGTATTAGGCAATATTGGGGGCATTCAAAGTGCAGAAAAGAGCGCATTACGAGCTTTGTTCCCAGAAAAAATCTTCCAAGAATTTGAAGGGGAAAGTGCCAGCTGGACTCAGTTTGATCCGCGCGTTAGCTGGTTAATCGAAAAGCTAAAAGAGCTCAAACACGAGAAGGTACTATTGATTTGTGCTGAAGCTCAAACAGCCATCAGCTTAGAGCAAACCCTGCGAGAACGCGAGGGCATACGCTCTGCGGTATTCCATGAGGGCATGTCGATTATTGAGCGTGACCGTGCAGCGGCTTACTTTGCCGATGAATACGACAGTGCTCAGGTATTGCTGTGTTCTGAGATTGGCTCTGAAGGCCGTAATTTCCAATTTTCACATCATCTTGTGTTATTTGATTTACCGTTGAATCCAGATCTATTAGAGCAGCGCATTGGTCGTTTAGACCGCATCGGTCAGCAGCATGATGTGAATATCCATGTGCCCTATTTCAGTAATACAGCACAAGAAGTATTGCTCCGATGGTATGACGAAGCCCTTGATGCGTTTGAAACCACCAGCACGACTGGCCAACTCCTGTACAAAGAATTCAGCGAAGACTTACTGGAGTTCATTGGCGCACATAATTGTGATGAAGAAGAGCTAGATCCATTACTGGAACAAGTTGCCAAACAGAACAAAGTATTGCGCGCAAAAATGGAACAAGGTCGAGACCGTTTGCTTGAACTACACTCTAGTGGCCAAGGCCGTGCAGAGCAGATTGTCAGCGAAATAGAGCAACTAGATGACGATGTTATTCTGCCGGCATTTATGATCAATGTGTTTGATACCTTTGGCGTAAACCAAGAAGATAAAGGTGAAAACACCATTATCCTCAAGCCCACAGAGCATATGCTTAACCCGTCATTCCCGTGCTTAAAGGATGATGGTATTACAGTCACATTTGACCGCTCAACCTCATTGTCTCAAGAAGATGCACAGTTTATCAGCTGGGACCACCCAATGGTTGAAGGCGTGATGGATATGATCTGTGACGATGATTTTGGCTGTGCCTCGGTGGCTCTACTGAAAAACAATAAACTGCCTGTCGGCACGTTCTTTGTTGAACTGATTTTTGTTGCCGAGACATCTGCACCTAAGTCGTTACAAATTGGTCGCTTCTTGCCACCGACACCAATCCGTGTACTCATGGATAAAGCGGGGAACAACTTAGCAGACAATGTCGCTTTTGATGCATTTAATCAGCAGCTGTCAGCCGTTGGACGTCAAACAGCGAGTAAGCTGGCAAACGCTTTACAGTCGGGGATCCACCCACTTATAGCTAAGGCAAATGAACTTGCAAACCAACAATTGGATACGTTGCAAACTCAAGCACAAAGCAATATGCAAACGCGCTTAGAAGAGGAGCAAAACCGCTTAAGTGCGCTTAAAGCTATCAACCCGAACATTCGTGATGAAGAGATTCAGGTGTTCGATAAGCAAAAAGCCCAATTGAGTGAACACATCTCAAAAGCACAAGTGAAACTAGATGCCATTCGCTTAATCGTGGTGTCTAACCAATAAGCTGCTACAAATTCATAAGGTAACGAAACACCGTTTCGTTACCTTACTTTCAAACAACGCATCCGTTTTCTCATTCCTGCCATACAAAAGTACACCCATACTTTTTTATTATTTAATTCATAACCAGCACATTGTATATCAAATCCTTTATTGCTAAGTTGAATAAGATTTATACAATCAAGGAAACGATAAATAATGAAAATAACACGAATAAACTCACTACTTCTGTGCGCTATGCTGCTGTTGAGTTCTATCTCAGCAACTGTATTCGCTAAACACCACGGTAAAATCCAAGGGCACTACTTTCTCATAGATCACGATGTTGTTAATCAGGCCTATAAGCTCACATTTAAACCAAATAAACAAGTGACGCTGTTTGGCGATCTGGAAACAACTGGCCAGTGGCAATGGACACCTGAGCAACAACTTCACATTCAGCTCGATAGGCCCCTCACTCAATATGAACAGTTGATGGCTGAAAACGAGACACATGTCTATCGGTTAACAGCTTTGACGATAAATACTCAAAACCAAGGGCAAGACACACACTACACTCAACATATTCAAATTTGGCACAAAGAAGCGCAAAAGGTACTCAGAACATACACTCAAACAAACAGTGCCAAACTGATGAAGCAACGTCAGCTTAAAAAGTGGCAAACACAACTGGTCAACAAAACTTGGGACATCGAGGTGATGGATGAGGTAACGCATGACGACGTCCCTTGGTTTAAAGCCGCCAGCACAGCCAGAGTGACTTTTAATGACGATGGCACGGGCAGCGTTCAACATTGGGATAATACTCAGAGCACGCTCACTTGGAAAGTGAGAGGAAAAAGACTCATCCTTCAATATCACAGTGGCGATAAACCGATTAAATATGTACTTAGGGTCATAGACTATATTGATGATATTGGGCTAAGTTTTGTGGCCAAACAAGTCAACAAAACAACCAAATCGGCGCGTTGGTTACACGGTCTAATGATAGAAAAACAAGATATTGTGCTGACTCATGAGCAAGTAGTAGGTCAGTGGCATGCATTTGGTCGATATCATGACTACTACCCAGATCAAATTGCAGTGGCCAATATCGCGCACACCGCCTCACAATGGTCCATCGACAATTTGGGACAACTGAACAGAGAGAAGCTCGATCACCCGGAGCTAGGTACTGTATTGCGTTGCCCTGACAATAGCTGTTATGTCAGCTGTCAGTTTTACTACGAATTACTGGCGAAAAAAGGGAATACGCTTTATGTCAATTTTTACTTCTATTCCGAATTCTACCCACAGGGCCCTTTAAAAATGCAGGGGAAAAGGATCATTAAAGTTGAAGTACGCGATCAGCTAGGGGCAAATGCCTTTTCCGACAGCTTTCTTGGCTATACCAATATGACATTAGAATCAGAAGGAGAAAGCATACCTTATTTCTTCAATATGATGCCAACCCCTGATGGCCACGCGGTATCCGAAGTCACCTCACCACAGGGAACTGGTACATTTTCTATCATTGATGGCAAACTGCACACCTTAATCAATGAACAAAAAATGGTGTACGAAATGACTCAGTTTAGACGTGATGGCATCGAAGTATGTTATTACCCTGATGGGCAAAGCTGTCTCACTGGACACTCCGCTGTGTTTAAATTTAGCCATGACGCAGGGCCTTATATAGAAGATTAATACATGCGCTTCAGGGGCGCTTTATCCCCCTGAAGCTAACGGTTAAGTGTATACCACCACGACTATCCAAGACTGTAAAACCAAACATGCGAGATTAGTGACAATAATTGCAGGCCGTTTGAAACGCATGCCGTAGAGCAACCAAAAGCTGAACACCACAACATAGCCAAATAAAAATGTCATGGATAGCGTACTGTCTCCCTGTCGCTCCATCTCACTCAATAGCTGCCCAAGCAGTGCGATTCCAGCAATAGCACCAAACAAAATACCAGCAATGTCCCAATATCGCGCATTACTAGATAAGAAATTTGACCAACTTAATTTGAGCATGTGTTCACCTTTGCTGATAAAGCCTCATTCCAGTTGTTGTAGTCTAAAATTCTGGCCACAATGTTGGGGTGCTCGACTTGGCAAAACCCTCCCACAACGACCACATCACAACCGGCAGCCAGCGCGCCTTTTACCCCAGCTATGGAATCTTCAAACACTAAACATTTACGACTGGATATACCCAGTTTATTTGCGGCTTTTTCGAATGGTTCAGGATCCGGTTTGCCACGTAGCACATCTTCGGCGGTGATCATTAAGGCAGGGACTGGCAGGTTACAATTTTGCATGCGGCTCACGGCATTTTCACGATCTGCAGAGGTCGCCAGTACCCAAGGCAATTGCAAGCGGCTTAAATGTTCAATAAATGCATTTGCACCTATAATTTCGCAGACATTGTCTGCAAATGTCGTTTCAGCCCCCTCTAAGTTTCGCGCTTCTTGATGAATATCTAAATGCGGTACGAAACGACTGATAAAATCTTCAAAACGAATGCCTCTTCCCTCTCTTAATACCATGTCCAGATCAAGATCATGCATTTTGCACCAAGGCGCGATCGCCTTAGCAATGGCTTTATCAGAATCTACCAATGTACCATCCATATCAAATATCACACCGAGATACCCAGATAGATCACAGAAATATTCCATATTACCTCCTTTTCAATATGCAAAAACATGCATAAAAGTATAAATAAATGCAAAAACAGGCTGAAACATGCAAATAATAGCCTTGCCATTCCCCAAAGATCAAGTAAAATTCGGCAAAAAAGCGCAGGAACATGCAAAGTGTTATTAGCAGAACGACACCAATTGATTTTAGAACAACTTAATATTCATGGCCGGATCACCTCTGTTGATCTCGCAAAATTTCTGGCTGTCAGCGAAGATACGATCAGACGAGATCTCAATAAATTGGGCGAAATAAAGCTACTTCGCCGCGTACATGGTGGTGCGCTTGTATTGCAAGAGAACACGCCTGACTACTTCGATCGATTAAACACACCAGATCCCTCTAAAAAGCGTTTTATACAACCCGCGCTGGCGATGCTAGAAGCAGGGCAAACAATTGTGATTGATTCCGGAGAAACTTGCCGCTACCTTGCACAAAATTTACCTGCCAATTTGCCATTAACGGTTGTCACAGGTTGCCCACTCATTGTTCAAGATTTAATGCAACATCCTCAAGTGCAAGTGATCCAATTGGGTGGCCGCATGTTCAAGCCGGCTATGCGAACAGTAGGTAATAATGCAATTGAGATGCTCAAGCAGATCCGCTTTGATTTAGTATTTATGGGTATATGCGCATTTCATGTTAAACATGGCTTTTGCGTTAACTACTTTGAAGAAGCGGAAGTGCTAAGAGCAACCATTGAGCAAGCGGATCGCACGGTATTAATGGGCCCTCACGACAAACTAGATAAAACTATGACCTATCAGATCGTGCCCGCTCAGAAGATCCATCACATCATTACTGATCAAGGACTGCGTCCTGATGTGCAATCAAGTATCACCGAGCTAGGTATAGCGCTCGAAGTGGTGTCTGATTAATAGACGTGCCAAAACTGCTTGCTTGGCCTTTTACGTATTGGCAGTTAAAATAGGCGGGTTTTGATCTACTTTGGAATAATGCAGTGCTTCTAAACTATAACCCACCACTTGATCCGTATATTGAGATTATATATCAAGACGATCACATGCTTGTGATCAACAAACCCAGTGGTTTGTTAACTGTCCCGGGCAAGGATCCAAAGCATGCAGACAGTGCCATCTCGCGAATTAATCGTGTTTATCCCAATGCCAAAATAGTACACCGATTAGATATGGCCACCTCTGGCGTGCTCTGTTTGGCAATGCACAAAGAAGCACACCGGTTTTTGAGCATTCAATTTCAAGATAGGTTAACCAAGAAGCGCTATGTAGCGAGGGTGCATGGCCAACTAGCACAGTTAAACGGTTCAGTGGATTTGCCGCTCATCTGCGATTGGCCAAATCGACCAAAACAAAAGGTTTGTCATGAGTCTGGTAAACCTTCTTTGACCCACTTTGAAGTGATTGAACATGAAGACAATGCGACACGTGTGTCCCTGACCCCCATCACAGGCCGCTCTCACCAACTGCGTGTTCATATGCTATCTCTAGGACATGTTATTTTGGGTGATAGACTGTATGCCCAAGGCGACGCGCTAGCCGCTGAAAAAAGGCTGCAGCTTCATGCTCAAATGTTACAAATTTGCCACCCGATAAGTGGCGACATGATGCACTTTGAGGCACCAGATCCTTTCTAAACCTGGTGCTCAGTCAATACTATTGATTGAACAGATCTAAAGCACTGGCCGTCATCGCTCTTACCCCAGTGCTAATAGCCAGTGGGTAATCCGGCGCAAACTTACTAGAGTGCAACGAAGGTAACGGTTCGCCACTCTTCTGCGCACGCTGATACGCCTCAGGGTTTACGCCACCTAACCAAAAAATAGTGATCGGAATATTGTCTTCTGTGCGGCCATACAGCCCAAAATCTTCTCCTGCCATCACAGGTTCAGATTTGACCACTTGAGATGCTCCCAGTTCTTTACGAATGCTGTCGCTCACTCGATTAGCGAGGGCTGGTTCGTTGTATGTCGATGGAATACTCTCTTCTTCGTGCACGTAAACAATAGGGGCATGTGAGTCTGGTAACCCCGCACTTTGCGCAATGCCTTTGGTCAGGCGTTCCAACGCGGCAATTTGTTGATCTCGAACTTCTCTATCGTAAGATCGTAAAGTCAGTTGCAATTTAACTTCATTTGAAATGATGTTGTGTTTCGATCCACCGTGAATCGATCCCACCGTGATCACAGAAGGCTTTAATGGCGAGATCTCACGGCTGGTGATCGTTTGGATCCCAAGCACAATGCGCGATGCCAGCACAACCGGATCTATTGTGGTATGTGGGTACGCACCATGGCCACCTTGACCTTTTACAATAATGTCTACAGAGTCTACATTTGCCAATGCATAACCCGGAGAGATCGCAACCTTACCCGCAGGTAATGCCGCGCTCACATGAAGGCCAAGCACATGATCAGGCTTAGCAAATTTACTAAACAACCCTTCTTTTAACATGGCTTTGGCACCTGCACCGACTTCTTCTGCCGGTTGTGCGACCATCATTAAGGTACCCTGCCATTTATCTTTATTCGCTACCAGCTGCTCGGCAGCACCGATAAAGCTTGTCATATGAATATCATGCCCACAGCCATGCATTACACCAACAGTATTATTGTTGGCGTCTTTAACTTTAACCTTAGAGGCGTAAGGCTTCCCTGTTTGTTCAACAATTGGCAACCCATCAGTATCTGCGCGGATCATCACTGTTGGGCCTTCACCATTTTTTAGCAAGCCAACGACGCCAAAGCCACCGACTCGTTCAGTCACATTAAAACCCAATTGTTTTAGCTCAGAGGCTAGCCGCGCGCCTGTTTTTTCTTCTTGCAGAGATAACTCAGGGTTTTGATGAAGGTGGAGATACAGCGCTTCAAGCGCTGGCATCGCACGCGCTACCTGTTGATCCAATGTACTCGCCAAAACGGAGCTAGCACCGCAAAGTAACGCAAGAGACGTGATTAGTGTTTTCATATATTTATTATTAGTGAGCCTATAAGTCACACCAGATTGCAAACAAAAGAACACAATTGCAACTACTTTATGAACCACTATTGGGTTTGGATCAAACTCCTCTTGATTGCTGCTTTTGATCTACCATTTTGCGCGGCCTTTGCTAAGCTTAAAATCTCTATAGGGGGATTTTCATACCGTGAAAACAATAAATATCAAAGATTTAGAACCTGGCATGTTTGTTGTGGGCGTGATCAAACAAGCGGGACATGTCAGAGTAAAAAACCAAGGTTGGGTAAGAGATGAAAAAGGGATCAAACACCTTATCCAGTCCGGTGTACTCGAAGTAGAAATTGATCCTGACAAAACCTTAAACCACACGCCGGAAGAGATCCCTGCTGTTGAAGAAGTCTCTCAACCAAGCAAAATTGACCCTTGGCACAAGTCGGTGCCCGTAGAGGCAGAGCTTGGGCAAGCCACAAAGATGTACGAACAAGCGAAGCAACTACAAGAAAAAGCTTTTACGGATATTCGTGATGGCCGAACCATTAATGTGGCAGAATTTAAAGAAACAGCATCAGGGTTTATTGATTCTGTATTTCGAAATCAAGACGCTTTGGCCTGCATTGCGCGGATCCGCGACAAAGATGGCTATCTCTTGGAGCACTCGCTCAATGTGTCTATTTTGATGAGTATTTTAGCCAAACACCTTGGCTTTGATAGAGCGCTTATTGAAGAGTTAGCGACTGGCGCTTTGCTGCATGATATCGGTAAAATCAAAATCCCCGATGATATTCTCCAAAAACCTGAGAAGCTCAGTGAAAATGAGTTTGAAATCATGCGAGAACACGCTAGGTATAGCCATGATATCGTCAAAGATAGTGGACTCGGTGAAATAGCTGCGGAAATTGCTGGGTTCCATCATGAGCGACTAGATGGCACTGGTTATCCGTATGCTAAAAAAGGCGAAGAGCTATCTCAATATGTGCGCATGATCTCCATTGTTGACGTGTATGATGCCTTAACTGCTGAGCGAGTATATAAGATAGGCATGACCCCGATTCAAGCATTTAAAAAGCTTAAAGCTGGCTGCCCACATCAATTTGACGAAGCGCTACTCAATCAATTTATCCACTGTATTGGTATGTACCCCGTCGGTACCTTGGTGAAACTTAAAAGTCACCGCGTTGGTATTGTCACTGCTAGTAACCCAGACTCACCACTGCAACCCGTCGTCAAAGTCTTTTATAATGCAAAGAATATGTTTCATGTTGAAGTAAGAGATGTCGATCTCAGTGACAAGCGTATCGATGATGAGTTAGAGGCGGCTGTCAAACCAGAAGAGTTTGGCTTAGATTTGATTAAATTCTTTCGTCATTCGATGCTACCTTAGCGAAGCACACACTAAGGTAGCTAACAATTTACGTTAAGGGATCCAATCCTGCATCGCACTTAAGGTAAATTCTATCCCGTCAAAATCAAATAAAGCCTGCTCTGGTGTGATCTCTACAATCGTCAAAGCACCTAGGTTATCACCTTCATAAAGCTCACGATTATTGAGTTTAATCCAGCGCTTTTCAGGCTCTGTGGCATAGATGTGTGCCTGATAACGCAAAGAGGGAATGCTATTTTGCAATCTGGGAGGCAACAATTCAATCGGTGTTGCGTTGGCGGTACCACGACTACTCGACACCACATCACCATCCGCATTCTCCTCACGATAGCTTGTAGGTTGTGTCTCTGCCACGGCTTGAGCAAAAGCTTGCTTAAGCTCGTCTGAAACGCCCTCTAGCTCTTCATCTTGTTGTGCCTCCGTAGATGTATTACTTTGACCGGTGGAATTTAATGGCGCACCCACAACTCGGTATTGTCCCATATTTTGATTATTCATCGTTGTCATAGGTTGCTGCGCATATCCCATCGTAGGCTGAATTAGCTGTTGGTTTGGAACAAATTGCTGCATTTGAGGGACCTGACCCTGCACGGGGACATTCAACACCTGACCTTGACTGTTTACAGGCACTAACTGCTGTGAATATACAGCGCGGCCACTGGCATCGAAGCCGACCTGTACAGACATCCATTGATAGCTCATTTGATTGTTTACGCCAGCGTTGAACTGTGGTTGCATCTGAACAGGTACCTGTGCTATCACCTGCTGAGGAGTTGGTTGCACAGCGACAGTCGATACCGGTGTCGCCGTTGCAGGTGTCGCGGCTGTGGATACTGGCTGCACCGTTGCAGCTGGCTCTTCTTTAGGTAACTGCGCCGCGGTATTTTCACTCTCAGTTTTTACATCTGAGGTCTGGGCTGTCGGTTGCTCTAGAGATGATCCCGACTGCACTGACTGACCCACCAAATAACCCGCACCTAATGCGCAGACGGTAAGAAGTCCCCCCCCTAATCCCATGCTAAGACGTTTGTAAAACGCCACTTGTGCACTTTGTCGCGCCTGCACATAATCTTGCTCAGACTTTGATTGTTGTTGTGATTGTTTTAATGCATTGACAAGATAAGACATAGTGCACCATTAAAATAAAAATGAAAGGCCAAAGCCGCAAGCAAACATCGCTGCAACCCAACCGGAAACCAAAGCGGGCATGTTAAGTGCTCTTTTTTGGTGCTCTGGGATGAGATTCAGGGGCAGTGCTTCTTTAGCTGCTTCTTGGGCTATTTGTTTACTCACTTCTTGTTGTTGAGCAGAATAAGCGCCTAATAGACAGCGATCAGCAAGCAAGTTTATCAATCTCGGGATCCCTGCTGTAACCTGATGAATATACTGAATAGATTGATCACTAAATAAGTTCGTATTGCACCCCGCTTTATTGAGCCTGTGCTTAACATACGAAAAGACCTGCGATTCAGTCAGCGGTAATAAGTGATATCGCGCGGTGATCCGTTGCGCAAGTTGTCGTAGCTCATTGCGCTGTAATAATTGCTGTAGTTCAGGTTGTCCCACTAAAACAATCTGCAGCAACTTTTTGTGATCAGTTTCCAAATTAGTCAATAAGCGCAGTTGCTCAAGGACTTCAGCCGCCAAATGCTGTGCTTCGTCAATAATGAGCATCGTGTGCCCACCTTGCTCGTGGTTTGCTAGCAACCTTGCTTTTATCACATCAGTTAAAGACTTTAGTGTGGCTTCTTTGGCATCGTACTCAATGTTTAGCTCATCACAGATACTGGCAAGCAGTTCCATCTCTGATAATGCAGGGTTCAATACAAATGCAACCTGCGTTGATTCAGGTAGCTGAGCTAACATGCTGCGGGTTACCGTGGTTTTTCCCGTTCCCACTTCCCCTGTTAGTAATACAAAGCCGCCAGCGTCCCCAAGCCCATAGGTTAAATGTGCCAATGCTTCTTTGTGGCGATCACTTAAAAACAGAAACTCAGGATTCGGCGCAATTGAAAACGGCTTTTCCGTTAAACCAAAGTAGCGTAAATACACGATATGTCTCTTTATTGTTAGAATGCTGCCTATAATGGCAAAAAATCACTTTAAGTTAAAACATTGTTTGCTTAATCGCCCCTGAATTTTTCATTAATTTAGGAACAAACATTTTAAACTCAAGATGATAGTGCCATAGTAGATTATTAACAAAAGATGTAATTAGGATGGCTATGAAGGTGTACTTGGTAGGGGGGGCAGTTAGAGATAAATTGCTCGGCCGACCCATTTTAGAGCGAGATTATGTGGTTGTTGGTGCCACAATAAGAGATATGTTAAAGCTTGGCTACCAACAAGTAGGTAAAGACTTCCCCGTTTTTTTGCACCCACAGAGCAAAGACGAACACGCGCTTGCCCGCACAGAACGTAAACAAGGGCAAGGCTATACCGGATTTATTTGCGACTTTGCGCCAACAATTACATTAGAAGATGATCTGATCCGTCGCGATCTGACCGTTAACGCGATCGCTGAAGATGATCAGGGTAACTTAATCGACCCCTACAAGGGGAAAACCGATCTCGATAATAAGATCCTGCGTCATGTCAGTAGCGCATTTAGCGAAGACCCGCTGAGGGTCCTGCGTGTTGCAAGATTTGCTGCTCGCTATGCATATTTAGGGTTTTCCATTGCAGACGAAACCACTCAGTTAATGAATAATATGGTTGCTGCGGGGGAGCTTGAAACGCTGACAAAAGAACGTGTTTGGATGGAGATAGAGAAGTCTCTTAAAGATGGTGCCATTCAGATATTCGCAAATGTGCTTTCCGATCTAGATGCCCTCCCCTTTGTCACTCCTTGGCTAAGTAATTGGGATCGCAACAAAGCGTCTGCTGTATCAGAGCAGTTGGCGCGTTTAGATCAGAATGCCGAAACCTATCTGAGATCTGCGTTTAGCTTGTGGCAGTATCAAGCAGACCTCAGTGACTACAACTTGGAACAAGACTATAAGATCCCAAGCGCCTATGCTGATAGCTTACGCGATCTACAAGCCAACTTACCGCTTGTCCAATCAAAGCGCTGGTGCGCAGAAACCATCATGAAAGTTTTCAATCAGTTGGACGCTTGGCGGCGCCCAGAAAGATTAAGCGTATTTATCAATAGCGCACGCGTCATCGACGATACCTGCACAATCAGAACCAAGTTAATGGAAAAAGCCTACGAGGCTTGCAAAAGTGTAAAAGCGCAAGAGGTTATTACACTTGGGGCTAAAGGACCAGAGATAAGAATCGAAATGGATAAACTGAAATTAAAAAGAATTGAAGCACTTTTAGCAATATAAGTGCTCAATAGTCTGAGTTGGTTATCTCGCGCCAGCTCAGATTAAATCTGGATACAGTAAAAATAAAGTTTATCAAACATCACCAAAAACAATCCACATCTACACAATTGTAATTTCATACACAGACATCTCTTTATAAATTACAAAAAACAAAGACATCAAAAAATTATTATCACTAAGCAGCAAAAGAAAATTTTAATATTAAGAAAGTAAAAAAGAACAAGTCATGAAATTAAAATCAACAAAAACAAAAGTTAAAGAACTTTAAAACGATAAAAAACTAACTAAATGGCAAACTAATGCAATTGGTTTCAGAAATACAATCGGAGAGCCTGGCGCAGTTAAGTGCCAATATTATTAACTTTTTTGGTAGATTTTAAAAGCCACCCTAGCAGCCTACCATTTTAGAAAACATAAATATCATTTCTATCACCCACTAGTTTTAAGATATAAAAACCATAAAACCAGCCCTTAGCCTGAATTATATTTAATGCTATAAACACAATAAAAATGAATTCGCCGTCGGTAAAATCTAAACTTATTCACTAAACAACTTTTTAAAATATAAGTTCTTAGTTATAGACTTATCAAAACTCAGCCTGCCACATTTATATACATAAACCTTGTACCGCTCGATTGAGTAGCAAAACCTCTATACATATAGGATGTGTTTAAGGAAAGTAGATCAGCGTATCACCCTGCGAAAAAGTTTAGACTGCAACTTGAGATGTATATGCAACCTCCAACAAAGCAACTAAAAAGCGGTTTCAAAACTCTCATTTAAAGCGCTTGTTATCGTGGCTGGAAAACTCACAATATGGGGGACCGGATTATCAATTAGTACATTCACAGAAGTTGATAGGCTGTGTATTGTATCCTCGTAGATCATTAGCTCAAAGCCTAACCTTTAATCAATTACGTGCTAAAAGCCCCACCATCAAAGCAATAAGCCAATTAAATAACCCTTAATATCAATAATATAGTAAAAATCACTAAAGAGATAAAAGAAAATTTTACCTTACAAGATCCCGCAATAAAACCTTATATGGATATCACATATAAAAAGAGGCAATAGTAAAGGGAAGTTTTTTTAAAAAATTAATGTTTAACAACACAAAACAAAAATCGGTCCAAATCTAAAAAGAGCAATTGATCAAAAAAAACAACAAACACAACCCCATAAAAAATACACTTCCCCTTCAATCACTTGATTAAATTCATTTTAAGTAAACACACTAATGCAAAAAAACCAAAATGCATGAAAGTAAAAATTTCACACAAAAAAACTAAACAAAAGAAAAATAAGGGAGAATTAGCCCTGTTGCTAATTTAGACACTGACAGATAACATTTTAACGTTGGAGAACGAAAGGTAATCATAGAATTAAAATCCAACATTTAATTCAAGGATGTCGAAACTAAAAATTAAATAGTGAAGGCATTTTATTTAATTATTTAAATGGAAATTAAACGTGAAAAACACCCTTTATATTTTACCCTTTGCACTCACCTGTGCAGCGGCTTCCATACAGGTATCGGCCACCGAGCAATATGAAAGCTGTAATGCAATTCTCGCTCATAACGCGCTAAATGCTTATGAAAACACCATGTTTTTCAAAACAAAGATTGCGCTAAAAAAGTGGGTTTGTAGTTCAGATTTCAGCTCTGATGATTCTGCGCGTAATTTAGCTAAAGATGCAGCACGCATCTTCTCCGTTGATGGACATGTGGGTGGCCTCAACAATTGGAAAAACAATAACTGCTCTGAGGATGACAAATCATATCAAGGTAGTAAGGCAACGCATGCTCTGATTCAGTCAGTGAGTCTCAGCACAGTAAATGCGTGGTCTCAGTGTATGCAGCAAGTCAATAACACCCCCCTCACCTGCCATGCGACTCAGGTAAACGACTTACTTGTCGTGAATATTGATGCTCAGTCAGTCGACGGCCAGCTCGTGGATGTAACAACTTACACAAACAACCTTACTCTTGAATTGAGCGATCCGGCAGCTGCCGAATCGACGGTCATAGAGCCCGGTAAGTTAAGTATTAAGTACCGACTAAATGACAAAAACAGTGGCGCTTATTTTGAGTTAAATGGTCAAGATAATAGCCAACCAGTGTCTTGTTCATACGAAATTCCAACACCTGCAACACTCGATCCTGAAGCCTGTGAAGTATTTCGTAAGCAGTCTTTTTTACAAGGTAAAATCTCAGCACGCGAATACGATTATATGAAAGAGCATGACAAAGTGCCTGTATTCGACTTCGAAAATGGCCGCTTTATCGCCATGTATAGCTGTAAAGACTTTCTATAAATAAGGATATGAATATGAAAACGCAAATTTTGGTGCTTTCTGCCTGCGCCACATTCTTCGCAAGTATGTATGCGGTAGCCGCTGTAGACCCTGTTATTGTTAAACAACGATGTGAAAATGACTCTCTTGCGCCAGCGCCTGCAAGAGGTCGAACAGATTGGGCATTGGAGTGTCGTATTATTACGCCTAGAACACATGATTTCTATGTGAATGACGACTATGGCAACCCTAAAGCTAGGCCACAATATCCCTCATTCACTAAGACAAACGATTACACCAGTTTTTGGATTGCCCCGACATCAAAAACTGCTGGGTGTAGCGTAAGATCTGGTTATTCGGCCACCATAACTTGTACAGCTTCTTGTTATACCCCAGATCAAAAACTGCTATTCGCAGAAGGGGAGCTGACTATCTATGATGCATTTACCAGAAAAGTAAGTAAAATTGTCACTTTAGATGATGATGCAAGCCTCGATAATATCACGTATACGGTGAGAAACGTGCATGCATATAGTGAGTCTGTTGTTGATGTTTTACATGAGATCTTGGTCATAAAAACAAAGAATGGCGGCTCTTTAAAAGTCACACCTAATCACCCACTAATCATATCGAATGGGCAAATGAAAAACGCCGAAGATATCCAAATCGGTGAATCTCTAATTGCCGAAAATGGTGACTTTGACGAAATAACGTCGATTGAAGAAATTGAGTTCTATGGCAAAGTGTACAATGTAGAACCAAATTCAAATGGTGAACACGAAGTCATTTTGAATGGCCAAATTGTTGTAGCGCAAGGTTTCTTATCAGGGTCTATGTATTATCAAAATACGGGCTTTGGCTATGTAGATAAATACGTCCTGCGAGATAATATACCCGATGACTTAATTTAACATTTTTTCTTATACTTAAGTCTAATCATAAGCCCTGGTTTATTGCTAGGGTTTATAAAGATTCACACTTTCAATTTATATCTACATAAAAGTTAAGGCATATTATTTTAGCATCAGCTATTATTGATGGTAACTTTCTTAACCCTGCCATATAAACACCCCTTTGAACTACACCTATGATAATCACTTTTATTGATACCTTTTCCAAAAAAATCATCTCTATGACAGTGACTTTGATTAATATCCATAAAAAGTGATTTAAATGATGCAATCAACGTTCTTTTGACCCACATCAATGAACATCAATTAAATTTATATCTTCGAAAATTTGAGCATTTACCTTACCGTTATGGAAGCGCATATTTACATCTATAACAGCAAATACACTTAACATTTATAAACTCACTTTCAGTTCTATGGTGTATTTTCTTAACTTACAAAGACATTACCTAAAACGATGAAAACCTCATGTTCAGTGATGCATAAAATAAACCACAATCCCTTTGCATATAACCAGCCAACTCACGTCTCTCATAAAAAACAATTCAATAAGAGTAAAAATAAAAATAACCAACTTTAATTCATTTTTACAATGTCAAAAACATCATGCCAATAGCCATACAGATTGCAAAATTATAAAATTTCAAACCACATATATGAATTTATAAATTTTTTACTACCAATATCCTGAACAAAAAAGAAAAAACCGCAAAACTCATTAATAGAAAAAACAAACAACCACAGTGAAACAATAAAAAAATATTCATGCCAACCAACACATTAAGAAAAACAAAGTCCTGAACAAAACAACAATATATAAAAACAAAAAACCAAAAACATAAATCACAAAGTAAAAACATCAAAAAAAGCTAAATAAACCAAAAAAACTTCAAAAAAACAGTATTGCCAAAACAAAAACGCATGGTTACCATTTTCCTCGTTGGTATTTAGGTGCAATAAAAATGCATTTAACCAACAAGGAAATCAGGGGTGTCGGCATTTGAACAACCCAAAAAATAATGCGCGACATTTAAGTTTTTAAGTTTATATATGGAAATTAATCGTGAAAAATAAACATTATGTTTTACCATTTTTATTATCCGCTCTAGCTGCATCTGTTTCTGCACAAGCGGCTGATCAATATGAAAGCTGTAACGCTGTTCTTGCTGGTGGTGTATTCGATAATTACGAAGAAACCTTAAACTTTGAATCTAAAATCGCACTTAAAAAGTGGGTATGTAGCTCTGAGTACAGTAAAGGCGATGCAGGTGGCAATCTATCTTTAGATGTTATCGGTATCTTCACCCTTGGCGGCGGTGGCGGTAACGTCAAAGAGTGGAAAAGAGAAAACTGCTCTCAAGACGATATGTCATACGAAGGAAGTAAAGCATCACACGTTCTAATCCAAAAGGCGAGCGATACAATCGTAAATGCTTGGTCTCAGTGTATGCAGAACAAGAACAACAACACATTATCTTGCTACGCGAAAGAAACACACGATTCATTATTGATGAAAATCGATGTGCAGTACGGTAGCGGTAATATTCAAAACACCGACATAGTTGGTACTAACATGACTGCTGTCAACCGCATACCTACTGAATTATGGCCGGGTGAAACAAGCATCAGATACACCATTAACGATAAAAGCCGAGAAGCTTACTTCGATTTGAATGGTAATACTGACTATAAGAACGTTTCTTGTTCTTACACAGTACCTAAAAAAGCAACTATCGATGCTAACGCATGTGAAGTATTCAGAAAGCAGTCTCTTACTCAAGGCAAAATCTCTGCTTATGACTACAACTATCTACGTGACTATGACCTAGTACCTCTATTTAGCAGCCGTCACGGTGGCTTAATTGGTAACTACCCTTGTTCATTGTTCACTAACTAAAAAGGACTTTTACGATGAAAGTAAAATTATTAGCCGCTTCTGCAGCACTAATTCTTGTATCAGACTTTGCATTTGCGCTTGACCCAGTTCGTATCGAGCAACGTTGTGAAGATGATTCAATCAATACAACTCAAGGTGTTGGTCGTAACGACTGGGCATTACAATGTAAATATATTTCAGCACGTACATACGACTACAACATCAATGATGACTGGGGTAACCGTCGTTCACGCGTTTACTACCCAAGCTTCTACAAGCCAGGCAACTTTGATTCATGGTACCGTGCTCCAGTAGTTAAAGGCGCAACGTGTAACCGTGGCGCTTACACAGCGATGATCACGTGTCTTTCTTCATGTTACACACCAGATCAAAAGCTACTATTTGCTGAAGGCGAGCTTGCTATTTATGACGCATTTTCTCGTCGCGTTAGCCGTATCGTAACCCTAGATGACGACGCTAACCTAGACAACATTTCTTACACAGTACGTAATGTTGATGCTTACAGTGAATCTGTGCGTGACGTTGTTCACCGTATCCTTGAGATCAAAACACAAAACGGTGGTTCTTTAAAAGTGACACTTAACCACCCATTGATCTTATCTTCAGGTCATATGAAAAATGCTGAAGATATCCAAGTTGGCGATGCTTTAATTGCTGAAAATGGTGAGTTCGACGAAATCACTTCAATCGAAGAAGTAGAATTTTTCGGTAAAGTTTACAACGTTCGTCCTGATTCAGACAGCGAAAACGGCGTGATCTTAAACGGTCAAATCGTAGTAGCGCAAGGCTTCCTTTCTGGCTCAATGTACTATCAAAACACCGGTGCTAATCACGTTAACAGATTATTGTTACGCGATAGCCTACCAAATGATTTGATCTAATTGAATTAAAGCAGGCTTCGGCCTGCTTATTAGATTGGAGGTTAATTTGAAATCATTTGTGAAAATATTGGTAGTAACCGTTGTTGCGTTAGCGATTTTTGTTTTCGTTGGGAAGAGTGAAAACGAAACCGAAGTGTCAGTGGCTGATACAACAACAAGCAATGCCAAACAAGCAGAGCAATTAGAAGAAATACAAGTATCTTCTGATACCCCTGCTTCTGAGCTTGCTGTAAATAATGAACTTGCAGACGCTAAAGTTGACACCTTAATTCGTGAAAACCGAATTGAAGAAAATAAACTTGAATGGCGAAAAGTCACTCCTGAATTTAAAGAGTTCATGGAGTTAACGAATAAGCCCTTAATGAGCATCGCTGATAAAGACAGACTCTCTCAACTTATGTATGAAACAAAATTAGTTGAGGCTAGTCGAAAAATTTTACTTAGAGATGTGAATGAAAAAGAGCTCGATCTCGTTCACGAGAGAAAGCGCTTAGATGCTATTGAGTATCTTACAACGGTGCTTGTTGGTAAGTACAACTCGCCTCAGTTAGATAATGCAAAAGACCTCGCTTTGGAAGCGCTTTATCATGACAACGTTAAACCAGAGCAAGATACTGATTTAAAGAGATCTCTTGTCGGTGACAAGGTCGAACTAGGTATGGTGTTAGCGGTTTATCACGAAGACGCATGGGAGTCTTATAAAGAAAATGCGACCCACAGTGATAAACAAGCAAAATTTGTAGAATACGTAGATCAAATGGCGCTAGTAAAAGCTGAACAGCTCAGCAACAACGCGCTCAAACTAGCACAAAGACTGAAAAAAATTAAGGAAGAATAATGAAAGTCAAGATTCTTACATTAATGGGCTTACTGGCATTAAGCTTAAATGCAGATGCAAGTATTTCTAGAAAAGACAAACGCTGTCAAATTGATGACAAACTTACAGCTTCACAAGCGAAAGCTCGTAATGATTGGGCTCGTCAGTGTGGTCATATTAGTCGCGCAACATATAACGACTATATGTATAACCAAGATGGCACAATGAAAAGCACACCCAATTATAATAGCTACCACAAACAGTATGATTTCTACAGCTGGTTTAAAGCACCTACGAATGCAGGCGCGAGCTGTAATTTAGGTCAGTATACAGAAGCACTTACTTGTACTGTGCTTGCTGACACTTCATTACCAAGAGAGCAACTGCAGCGTTGTGAAGACTTTAGACTGCAATCATTTATAGAAAATAGAATTACGGCCTATGACTATGAGTACTTAAAAGCAACAGAGCAGGTACCATTATTCTCTAGCCGAACACATAAAATGATTGGCTATTATAGTTGCTCTGAGTACAACTAATATAGTTTATGGTGCAATTTTAATTGCACCTTTTTAAATGGATTTAATAAAATGCGAACAATATCAAAAATATGCATTATAACTAACATCATACTTTTACAAGTAAGTAGCGCTTCATATGCATTACCTATTGAGCAAGTTCAGCACCTCTGTAGCAGTATCAAGCAATTTCACGACCAAGCCAAAAGCTTAAAAGTTGAGGAAGTATATTGCAAACATATGTTGCTAAGCGCAGACAGATTATATACATACCCGGAATCAAACAAAGCTCGATTTAAAGTGATTTACAACCCGTATTACCATTTAAACGGGCATAAAAAGTCGTCTATGGTGCCCGTTTCTTTTATTAAAACATCAACTTATTGCAGTACGTTTTCGAATATTAACAACACAGGTTGTACCCACTTGGCTGTCAGCTTGCCCGACATAAACTTTGCTCCCAACTCAGAAAAAGCCCTCACACTACAGCGTGATTTCATTGCACATTCAAAGCTTGTCAACGAAGGCCCTAAGCATACTAAAGGTATCTCGCCTCAACCGGCACTTGATTCAAAACTTGGCTTAACTATTCGCTATTGAAGCCTAAAATGAGATCACTACAGGTTTTCCTATGACACTTAAATCATATATTCTCATAATTATAAGTATATTGATTATATTAAGTAATCCATCATACGCACTTCACCCAGAACAAGAACAGGCAATGTGCCGCAACGACCACTTATCGCATAATCAAGCGGCGCAAAGAAATGCATGGGATGTTTATTGCAAGCATATCTCCCCCCGCACCTATAGATACAACCTGTATGCTGATAATGGCGATATTAGATATAAGCTGTACTACAGCACCTATTACAACCCGGAAGATCCAACTCAGCCATTTTCGATATCAACACATTACAAAGCAAGCTGCGACCGACATGAATTCACAGCCCGCGTAGTGTGTCGCTCCGCAATGATAGAAGGATCGATACCTGGACCTGATCAAATTCATGTTTCCTATCCATATGCGTACGTTACTGACAGTAACAACACTAAATTTAAAAAATAGAGGACTTATGAACATGTTAAGAACGCGCATAATGATACTGACAGTCTTACTTGTTACGTATTGTGGCCATGTTCATGCCCAAAGTAATGCAGACGTCATACAACGCTGCAAGGCTGATGCTTTGACTTTCTTCGAAGCTTTAGGGCGAAATGACTGGTCTTTACGTTGCGGTTATATTTCAAGTAGAACATTCGACTACTATATGTTTGATGACGTGGGGAATATGCGCCATAGAGCACTCTATGATACCTACTATCGGCCGGGCAAACTCAGCGATTGGTTTTCAGCTCCAAGACAAAGAATGGTAAACTGTGAGCGCCATGGCTACACCGCGTCCCATGTTTGCACTTCTGGCAATGCGTTTATGTCTGCACCATTGCTGTTCGCTCCCGGTGAATTGGCCGTTTATGACGCCTATACCCAACAAGTGCAACAACTCATCGTTGTTGAAGACAGTGCGACACTCGACAACCTGCACTATCGTGAACAAACTGTCACCTTACAGAGTGAAAAATCGTCAGTCGAGCAAATCAACATCGTCACCCTTCATACCCAAAGTGGTAAATCGCTCACGGTGACTCAAGACCATCCGTTACTACTCTCAACAGGCATTTTAAAAAGCGCGAGATACTTAAGCGTACAAGATACCCTCATAGACCAATATGGAGAGTTAGATAGAATTGTGAATAAAACGACCTCTCAAGTCAGTGCACAGCTATATAACACACAAATAAACACCGTAAATGCGCAAGCGACTAAACTAGACCAAATTGTTGTTACTCAAGGGTTTTTATCCGGTTCTTTGGTCTCTAATGGCGTTCAGAAAATGGGCAAGCGATTAAGCCTTCGTGACAAGATACCTCTGACTTTAACCGCATCGGATTGATATATGTGACCTATTTGGCATTGAAAATAGATCTGTGCAGTGTGTGACGTCAAGAACCTCATAATTGCTCGCCAAATAACCACTGAGTTTCTGCTTTGAACTCAGCCCCATTGTGCTTTTATTCACAAAGAAAGGAATAGAGCAAAGAAAACATCTTTACCGTGCGTAATCATTATTATCAATAGAAAGTAAGCAGTTAATTTTATTAAAAATTTTATATGAGGTTGAGTACATGGTGTTATTCATGCCTCTGATAACGACACAACACCAAAGGAATTGATTATGATTAGAATAAGTGCCCTTGCTATTACGGCAACCTCACTGCTTATGCTCAGTCAAACCGCGCAGGCAGTGAATCTCTCCCTCATAAAAAAACGATGTGGCATTCAAGACTCACTGGACGTTTTTGCAGCACTCGGGAGAAACGCCTGGGCTCTAAGATGCAAGTATTTAAGCCCAAGGACATATGATTGGTTCGTAAATGATGATTTTGGCAACAAACGTTCACTCCCATACTACCCGTCGTTTACAAAACCCGGAAATTTTGCCGATTGGATTGCCGCGCCTAGAGCCAAAATGGCCAGCTGTGAGACCCATGGTTATAGCCCATTAATCAGCTGTGTGTCTAACAAGAACTTTGACACCTCGCCATTTACATTTGCCTCTGGCGAGTTCACCATTTACGATGCCTACACTCAACAAGTACAGCAATTGGTGGTTGTTGACGAGCAGGCGACGCTCGATAATCTGCATTATCGCGAAGATACGGTCTCAATCACTGCAAAGAAAGCGCCTGTACAACAAATCGACATGATGACGATCCACACCCAAAGCGGTAAAACCCTACGCATTACTCAAGATCATCCACTGTTGCTTGCAGAAGGTATATTAAAAAATGCCCAATATTTAAATACACAAGACACCTTAATTGCACACGATGGGGGACTTGACCAAATCACCTCGATAACAACTTCGACCGTCACTGCACAGCTATACACTACGCAACTCAACACCCTTGACGCGGCACGTAAAGGCAAAACCCAATTGGTGATCACGCAAGGGTTTTTATCTGGCTATCTAGCTGACAATGGCGAATTGGATATGGGGCAACGTTTAGTATTGCGAGACAGCCTCCCTGAAACGCTTCTACGTTAAACACTCTGACAAAATAGCATCACAGTTCATGCTATTTGTAAAACAATCGTCAAGGAATGAAAAATGATTCACCCATATAACAGGAAAATGCTAATCACTTTGTTGGCAGCTTTCAGTGGCCTTTCTTATGCAGGCTACCCGACTCCGATTGAATTAAAGAAACGATGTGATATTCAAGACTCACTCACTCCTTTTGAAGCATTAGGTAGAAATGATTGGTCCTTACGGTGTAAACGTTTAAGCCCGAGAACTTATGATTTTAATGTCAATGATGATTACGGTAATAGGCGCACACTCCCATACTACCCGACTTATTCGAAATCTGGTAACTTTGCCGACTGGATCGCGGCCCCGAGAGTGAAAATGGCCAGTTGTGACAACCATGGTTACAATCAAATGTATCACTGTCGGTCGATCAGTCACTTTGACAGCGCTCAGCTCCTTTTTGCCCCGGGAGAGCTCACCGTTTACGATGCCTACACCCAACAAGTGCAGCAGTTGGTTATTGTAGACGAGCGAGCCACACTCGATGATCTGTACTATCGCGAGGAAACGGTGTCAATCACCGCAAAGAAAGCACCTGTGCAACAAGTCGATGTAATAACGATCCACACCCAAAGTGGTAAAACCTTACGTGTTACCCAAGACCACCCACTTTTACTTGCAGAAGGGATATTAAAAAATGCCCAATACTTAAGTACGCAAGACACCTTAATTGCACAAAATGGGGAACTAGACAATATCACCTCAATAACAACGTCGACCATTGCAGCACAACGCTACAATACGCAACTCAACACCCTAGATGCCGAGCACCAAGGTAAAAGCCACATAGTGATCACGCAAGGGTTTTTATCTGGTTATTTAGCTGACAATGGTGAGCTAGAAATGGGGCAACGTTTGGCAATGCGTGACACGCTCCCCTTATCTTTGATCGATTAATATCGGTATAGCACGGTAATACGGATGCATTACCGTGCTCTTTCCAAACATTTGTAATTGAACGCACTCAGTATTTAATTGCTATAAAGCGCGCATGGATAGTGCCCGATTAGATTGCCATCTTTGGCACTAAAGAGTGGTACCTGATCGGTATCTTTCAAATAGCCATAATCTCGCTCTGAAAGCTTTCCTTGTGCCAGTGACTGTGCGCGTAGCACCTCACAAGCATTGGCATCGATCGTCGGCTTCAGCGGAACATCATAAGTACAGGAGACATTCTCATTGTGAACATGACCACTCAACTCAAAGTGCGACTCACTATTCACATCATCAATATTAAAGTTCAGATTCGTTACTCCAGACTCTAGTGTAGTTGGCACACTGTCAACGGCTGTTAAGTTGGTCGTAATGATATCTGTATTGAGCAACTGACCCCCATCTGCGGGCACATTAATTGTCAGCACAACAGACTGTGGGTTATCTGACATTGTTCTGTCTTTCTGAGTTGCATAGCATGCGAGCGCGCTGGTATTTTGCATGCATAGCGTCCAAGCTGAAGACGCTGATTCACTCGCATTTTGTAGCAATACATGCGATGACTTGCTGTCGGCAAAATTCTTATCATCTTCTGAACAATAGGCGGTTTTCCATTCATTTAGCGCTAAGTCGTGGTTCTCTAGTGAAAATATATTACTGACACTTTTCGTGAACTCCGCATCTTCAATTGTTGGTGTACTACAAAGCCACTTTTTCAGTGCAATTTTCGACTCAAAATTCTTATTCTGGGTATAGATATCTAACACATCTCGAGCAAGTTCACTGTTACAACTCGCATAAAGACTTGGGGATTGCGCTGTGCGTTTGACTTTTACACTGAAGATATCTGTCGCTGTAGCACCATCATCATCGGTGACAACCAATTCAATTTCGAGCGTTTCATCCGCTTCAAGCACCGGCGCGGTAAATGACGCATTCGCTTTATCTTTATCACGAATGGTTACGCCATAGCCTGATTTTTGTGACCATTGGTAACTCGCGATACTGCCATCAGCGTCACTTGCAGCGCTCACTAAGCGAACCTCTGCGCCAGCCTCTACTTCTGCTGGAGCAGATATCGAGACAGTTGGTAGCTCATTTTCTGGGACTGTACGCTTGACCTTAATGCTGAATGTATCTAACGCGGTCCCACCGCTGTTATCCGTCACAAGCAGTTCAAATACCAGTGTGTCATCGGTGTCCAGTACTGGCGCAGTGAATGAAGCACTCGCTTGGTCTTTGTCTCGAATGGTGACACCATAGCCAGATTTTTGTGACCATTGATAACTCGCAATGCTGCCATCGGGATCACTTGCAGAGCTGCTCAGACGTACCTCTGCTCCGGACTCTACTTCAGCTGTCGATGAGATGGCTACGCTTGGCAGTTTATTTTCTACTCTTTTGACGGGTTCACTTGTCGTCCCATTACTACTGCCACCACATGCAGACAGCAAACTAGTGAGTACGACGCTAAACAAAATAAGCTTGTGTGATTTTCTTAAATTTAAATTAGACATTATCGAATCATTATCCTTGATTTCTCTACAGAAAATATCCAGATAGCTTTGTAGTTTTCGCCCAAAACGCAACTACAAAGCTGCTCTTATCCAAATTAATAACTATTCTTGCTTATATAGTGCACAAGAAATTGTGCTTGGTGTTGCGCTGCCACCATTGCCCTGACTAAATACGGGCACAACATCAAAGTTTCTATAGTGAATATATTGGATTTCCGTGATTTTCTCTTGCTCAAGTGCTTGCTGCCTAACCAACTCACACTCATCGGCCTCCACTTGCTCAGGTGAAGCCATGCTGTACGCACAGCTGTGCTCTGCACCTTGGTTATCAACACCACTCACCTCAAAATAGGCGCTGGAAAGGGCATTATCACGCTGATAACGCAGCTGTGTTTCACCTGAGTTAAGGGTGGTAGGTAGTGCATCAACATTCGTTAAGTTGTTAGCGTAAATAGAACTCACGACAAATTGCCCTTGTTCAGGCTTGATATTAATGTGCATTAACACTGAGTCTTGCTGTTCTTTTGCGTAGCAAACTAATGGATGATCACTCGTCTCCTGCATACACTGAACCCAATTTGAAACCGCGTTATCACCCGCTACTTGGATCAGCGAATGCGCAGCACGACTGACACGATATGACTTATCTTCAATAGAGCAATGTGCCTCTTTCCATTCCTCAACGGTACTAATACCACCATCGGCAGAAAAAGTATTTACAATATCTTGTTGTAACTGTGTGCCAATATCACTTTGTGCGCTACATAACCAATTGATAAGTGACGCCTTTGATGTTACATCCTGCGTGCTTTGAAAGTCAGTATGTACAGCGCTCGCAATGTCTACATTGCAGCGTTTATAAGTCAAGTACGCTCTCGTTTTCGGGCTAATGGCCGCTTTCACCGCAAGGCTAAATGACGCCGTCGCTTTACCCCCTTTGTCGTCGGTAACAACCAGCTCAAACTCTAAAGTGGTATCCTCTTCAAGTACCGGTGCACTGAATGACGCATTCGCTTGATCTTGGTCTCGAATAGTGACGCCATAGCCTGATTTTTGTGACCACTGATAACCCACAATCTGTCCATCAGCATCAGTGCTAGAACTGACCAAGCGAACTTCTGTACCAGGATTAACGGAATCTGGAGCAGAAATAGCGGCATTCGGTAGTTTGTTTTCAATTGTCGGAACCGCTCGTTTTATTTTAACGTTGATCGTATCCGTCGCTTTCCCACCTTTGTCATCTGTAACAATAAGCTCAAACTCTAAGGTTTCATCAGCATCCAAAACCGGGGCTGTAAAAGAAGCGTTCGCTTGATCTTTATCTCGAATCGTCACCCCAAACCCTGATTTTTGTGACCATTGGTAACTAGCAATGGTCCCATCTGTATCGCTGGCTGCGCCTAATAGGCGTACTTCTGCCCCGGATTCTACTTCAGCAATAGAGGTTATAGTGACATTGGGTATTTTATTCTCATCACGCGTAGGCGTGTTACTTGATGAACTACTGCCACCACCACAGGCGGACAATAAGGTGATCAAAGCAGTAGCAATGAGCGTGTGTTTAAATGAAAAGTATTTTCTAGAGTTTACAAGAGTCATGACAGCCGAGTCTCCTAATGGCTTTAAACAACAGCTCGAACAAATCCTTGACTCCTAATTGGGTAGATATCGCCCGAGCAAACATATTCCTTTGTATCCGATTTTAATACACAAAATAATTACATTCAATTCACAAAGCACTTGTATTCGAATTAAACCTACTTACTCCCGCTTCCATCACATAAAAATCTTACTTTCTGCCCACACCTTATAATTCAAACGCATATATGTGTCCTATTTCGCATCATTGTTCAGGCGAGTGCCTGGCTGTTAAACCGAGTTGCTTGACGTATGGTGATTGGGCCCCGGTCGTGATGATTGCATGAGCAATTTCTGCGTGTATTGAGTCCAGAGTAAACACGACAAGCTAGGGTTGACTGGTTGCAGGCTAAATATAAAAGCCACTGCTTTTGGGAGAAAACAAAAAACCCGGCTTATCGCCGGGTTTTTTCAATTTAAAAAGAAGCGTTAATTACTTCTTCTTAACTGCTTTTTTGTTTGGAAGGTCAGTGATTGAACCTTCGAAGATTTCAGCAGCTAGACCGATTGACTCGTTCAGTGTTGGGTGAGCGTGGATAGTTAGTGCCACGTCTTCTGCGTCTGCACCCATCTCTACCGCTAGGCCGATCTCACCAAGCATTTCACCTGCATTGATACCAACCATTGCACCACCGATAACGCGGCCTGACTCTTTATCAAAGATAAGTTTAGTTTGACCTTCAGTACGTGCTGAAGCGATTGCACGGCCAGATGCTGCCCACGGGAATACCGCAGTTTCAATCTTAAGACCTTGCTCTTTCGCTTCTTTCTCAGTGACACCCACCCATGCAATTTCTGGATCTGTGTAAGCGATTGAAGGGATACACTTAGGATCGAAGTAGTGTTTCTTACCAGAGATAACTTCTGCAGCAACGTGTGCTTCGTGTACCGCTTTGTGCGCAAGCATAGGTTGACCAACGATGTCACCAATCGCGAAGATGTGATCAACGTTTGTTTTCATTTGCTTGTCAGTGTTGATGAAGCCACGCTCGTCAACTGCAACGCCCGCTTTGTCAGCGTCAAGTAGCTTACCGTTTGGCGTACGACCAACAGCAACCAATACTTTGTCGTAACGAACTTGGCCTTCAGGTGCTTGCTTGCCTTCGAATGAAACGTAGATACCGTCTTCTTTCGCTTCAACAGCAACTACTTTTGTAGAAAGCATTACGTTGAACTTGTTCTTAACGTACTTCTGGTAAACCTTGATGATGTCTTTGTCAGCAGCAGGTACTAGCTGATCAGCAAATTCAACAACGTCGATGTCTGAACCTAGCGCACGATAAACAGTACCCATCTCAAGACCGATGATACCACCACCTAGTACAAGTAGTTTGCCAGGGACGTCTTTAAGCTCAAGTGCACCCGTTGAATCAATGATACGCTCATCTTGTGGGATGAACGGAAGGCTTACAGGCTGTGAACCAGCTGCGATAATTGCATTGTCAAACGTCACTGTCTTAGTGCCGTCAGCGCCTTCAACAGCGATGGTGTTAGAACCGGTGAATTTACCGTAACCGTTAACTACGTTAACTTTACGCATTTTAGACATACCAGCTAGACCGCCAGTAAGTTGACCGATTACAGACTCTTTCCAAGTACGGATTTTGTCTAAATCGATTTGTGGAGCACCGAAAGTTACACCGTGAGAAGCCATTTCAGCTGCATCGTCGATAACCTTAGCGACGTGAAGAAGTGCTTTAGAAGGAATACAACCTACGTTCAAGCAAACACCACCTAGGGTATCGCGAGATTCAATCAATGTAACATCTAAACCTAGGTCTGCTGCACGGAATGCTGCAGAGTAACCACCAGGACCACCGCCTAGTACAACAACTTGAGTTTTGATTTCGTTGCTCATGTTATTACCTTAACTATTATTCGAACGGGACTCTACTCAACTGAGTATCCGCACCCAATTTGCCTGCCAGTCGCCAAATTAGGACAAAACCAACAGAGAGAGTTTTTTGTGCGCGAAAGTGTATCATTCGCACTCACTAATGTCCCGTCCAATTATCAGACAGGACACTAAAAATACAACAAAACCGCACAACCTAGGTTGGGCGGTTTTGATTCTTCTTACATCACTAGCTGACGAATATCGCTCAGGTAGTTTGCAAGTGTCACAGTAAAGCGTGCTGCCAGCGCACCGTCAATGACACGGTGGTCGTATGAACAGCTTAGCGGCACCATTAAGCGCGGCTCAAATTCTTTACCATTCCATTTCGGTTTCATCTCAGACTTAGACACACCTAAGATAGCCACTTCTGGTGCATTCACGATTGGTGTGAATGAAGTACCACCGATACCACCAAGGCTTGAGATTGTGAAACAACCGCCTTGCATGTCAGCAGCAGTCAACTTGCCGTCACGTGCTTTCTTAGAGACTTCCATCAGCTCGCGAGAAAGCTCGATAATGCCTTTTTTGTTCACGTCTTTGAATACAGGAACAACCAAGCCGTTTGGCGTATCAACTGCCACACCGATGTTCACGTATTTCTTCAGAATTAGGCTCTCACCATCTTCTGAAAGCGAAGAGTTAAACGTTGGGAATTCTTCAAGTGCTTTTGCTGCGGCTTTCATCACGAAGACCAATGGTGTGATCTTCACGCCCATTTTCTTCTTCTCTGCTAGTACATTTTGCTCCTTACGGAACGCTTCTAGCGTCGTGATGTCTGCTTCATCAAACTGTGTAACGTGCGGGATTTGTACCCAGTTACGGTGTAGGTTTGCACCAGAGATTTTCTGGATGCGAGATAGCTTCTTCTCTTCAACTTCACCAAATTTGCTGAAGTCTACTTTTGGCCAAGGAATTAGACCAAGCTCACCACCACCCGTGTTACCACCTTTAGACAGCTGACCAGATTCAACTTGCTTAACAAGCTCTTTCACATAGTTTTGCACGTCTTCTTTAAGTACACGGCTCTTGCGGCCTGTACCTTTAACACGCGCTAGGTTTACACCAAACTCACGTGCCAGACGGCGAACAACTGGTGAAGCATGCGCATACTGATCATTCGCAACAAAGTCATCTTTTTGTGCTGATGCCGGTGCTACTGCCGGAGCTGGTTTTGCTGTAGGAGCCGCTGTTGCTGGCGCTGCTGTTGGTGCTGCAGCAGGTGCTGCTGCCGCTGGAGCACTGCCCGCAGTTTCAAATACGAAGATTAAAGAACCGGTCGATACTTTATCGCCCGCGTTTACTTTGATCTCTTTTACAGTACCTGCAAATGGTGCCGGTACTTCCATAGAAGCCTTGTCGCCTTCTACTGTGATAAGAGACTGCTCTTCTTCGATTGAATCACCGACTGATACCATGATTTCAGTGACTTCAACTTCGTCACCACCAATATCAGGAACGTGTACTTCTTTTGCTTCAGCTACCGTCGCTGGTGCCGCCGCTGGCGCAGGTGCTGCTGCAACAGGTGCCGCAGCTGGCGCGCTGCCTGCAACTTCAAATACGAATACCAAAGAGCCTGTTGACACTTTACCGCCAACTTCCACTTTGATTTCTTTAACAGTACCTGCAAATGGTGCTGGTACTTCCATAGAAGCCTTATCGCCTTCCACGTTTAAGATTGACTGATCCGCTTCAACCGCATCGCCCACTGCAACCATAATCTCTGTAACTTCGACTTCGTCGCCACCGATATCTGGTACGTGTACTTCTTTAAGCTCTGCAGCAGCTGGTGCCTCAGTTGCGGGCGCTGCAGCAGGAGCAGCAGGCGCTTGTGCCGCAGCCGGTGCTTCTGCACCCGCCGCGTCAAAAATCATAATCAAAGAGCCTGTTGAGACTTTATCGCCCTCAGCAACTTTGATTTCTTTTACCGTACCAGCAGCAGCTGCGGGTACTTCCATTGAAGCCTTATCGCCTTCAACTGTGATCAATGACTGATCCACTTCAACCGTGTCACCTACGCTTACTAGGAGCTCGGTTACTTCAACCTCATCGGCACCAATATCTGGAACATGAATTTCAATTGACATGTTTTTGCCTCTTATGCGTACAGTGGGTTAGCTTTTGTTGTGTCGATATCAAATTTCTTGATAGCGTCAGCAACAACTGATTTTTCAACCTTGCCCTGTTGAGCAAGTTCGTTAAGTGCAGCAACAACCACATAACCTGCGTTCACTTCGAAGTGACGACGTAGGTTTTCACGGCTGTCTGAACGACCGTAACCGTCAGTACCTAGTACCTTGTAAGAGCTGCTTGGCATGAATGCGCGTACTTGATCTGCATAGTTCTTCATGTAGTCGGTCGCTGCAATCGCTGGAGACTCACCCAGTACAGTTGAGATGTAAGGTACTTTTGCATCCGCTTCTGGGTTAAGCATGTTGAAACGCTCTGCATCTTGACCGTCACGAGCCAGCTCGTTGAATGACGTCACAGAGAATACATCTGAACCAATGCCGTACTCTTCGCTTAGGATTTCACCCGCTTTACGCACTTCGTTCAAGATCGTACCTGAACCCATAAGTTGTACGTGCGCTTTCTCGCCTGCATTTGACTCAAGCTTGTAGATACCTTTACGGATACCTTCTTCAGCGCCTTCAGGCATTGCCGGCTGGTGATAGTTTTCGTTCATCAGCGTTAGGTAGTAGAACACGTTTTCTTGCTCTGGACCGTACATACGACGGATACCATCTTGCAGGATAACTGCAACTTCAAATACGAACGTTGGGTCGTAAGAAATACAGTTAGGAATAGTACCCGCTTGAATATGCGAGTGACCATCTTCGTGCTGTAGACCTTCACCGTTTAGCGTTGTACGACCTGCTGTAGCACCTAATAGGAAACCACGTGCTTGTTGGTCACCCGCCATCCACGCCATGTCGCCAACACGTTGGAAACCGAACATAGAGTAGTAGATGTAGAATGGGATCATCGGTAGGTCATTTGTGCTGTATGACGTTGCAGCAGCAACCCATGAAGACATTGCACCTAGCTCGTTGATACCTTCTTGCAGTACCTGACCTGATGTTGCTTCTTTGTAGTAAGAAACGATGTCACGGTCTTGAGGCGTGTAGTTCTGGCCATGCGGGTTGTAAATACCGATTTGACGGAATAGACCTTCCATACCGAAAGTACGCGCTTCATCCGCAATAATTGGTACGATATTTTTACCAACACCCTTGTCTTTCAACAAGATGTTTAGTGCACGTACATAACCCATTGTGGTTGAGATATCACGCTTTTGCTCTTCAAGTAGCGGCTTGAACTGATCTAGTTGAGGTAGTTCAAGTGCTTGTGTGAAGTTAGGCAGACGCTGCGGTGTGTAACCGTGTAGTGCTTTACGGCGTGCGTGTAGGTATTCGTACTCAGCCGTACCTTCTTTAAGCGTAAGGTAAGGCAGGTTCGCGATTTCTTCGTCAGAAACAAGATCTTCAAGACCTAGGCGTGAACGTAAGTGCTCAACGCTAGACATATCCATCTTTTTAACTTGGTGTGCAATGTTTTTACCTTCAGCCGCTTCACCCATGCCATAACCTTTTACAGTTTTAGCTAGGATAACCGTTGGACGGCCTTTTTCGTCTTGCGCTGCTTTGAACGCTGCGAATAGTTTCGAAGGCTCATGACCACCACGCTTCAACGCGAAGATCTCTTCGTCGGTCATATCAGCAACAAGTGCTGCTGTTTCAGGGTAACGGCCGAAGAAGTGCTCACGTACATATGCACCGTCTTTTGACTTATATGTCTGATAGTCACCGTCGATTGTTTCATTCATTAGTTGTAGCAACTTGCCCGTTGTGTCTT
This sequence comes from Pseudoalteromonas luteoviolacea, assembly GCF_001696455.1. Taxonomy (GTDB): domain Bacteria; phylum Pseudomonadota; class Gammaproteobacteria; order Enterobacterales; family Alteromonadaceae; genus Pseudoalteromonas; species Pseudoalteromonas luteoviolacea_C. Next base: position 49,837 of record NZ_MAUJ01000004.1, on the reverse strand, counting down.
TAGCAAGTAGCGCATCCCAACCTGAACCCCAAACAACTTTAATGACGTTCCAGCCAGCACCTTTAAATAGACCTTCAAGCTCTTGAATGATCTTGCCGTTACCCATTACTGGGCCATCAAGACGCTGTAGGTTACAGTTGATTAGGTAACAAAGGTTGTCTAGCTTTTCACGCGCAGCAAATGAGATTGCACCACGTGATTCTGGCTCATCCATCTCACCGTCACCTAAGAACGCATATACGCGCTGCTCGTTGGTCTCTTTAAGACCACGGCCTTCAAGGTACTTAAGGAAACGTGCTTGATAGATTGAAGCAATCGGGCCAAGACCCATAGATACAGTCGGGAACTGCCAGAATTCAGGCATTAGTTTAGGGTGTGGGTATGAAGAAATACCTTTACCGTCTACTTCCTGACGGAAGTTATCTAGTTGTTCTTCAGTTAAACGCCCTTCAACAAATGCACGCGCGTAGATACCAGGAGAAATGTGACCTTGGTAATAAACTAAGTCACCACCGTCTTTTTCATTCGGCGCACGGAAGAAATGGTTAAAACACATTTCGTAGAAAGCAGCCGATGACTGGTAAGACGCCATATGTCCACCAAGCTCTAAGTTTTTCTTAGAAGCACGTAGAACAATCATGATCGCGTTCCAGCGGATGATAGAGCGAATACGACGCTCAACGGTCACATCACCAGGGTAAGCTGGTTCTTGATCCGCAGGGATAGTGTTCACATAGTTAGTCGTGATACCAGTCGGCATGTCTACGCCATCCAAACGAGCTTGTTCTAACACTTGCTCTAGTAGGAATTGCGCGCGTTCAACGCCTTCTTCTTTTACGACTGACTCAAGCGCTTGCAACCATTCTTGGGTTTCTAACGCGTCAACGTCAATTTTATTGACCTCAGACATATGGAGTGTTCCTTATGTTTAAAATGCAAATTTATTCAATGCGCCTACGGCGCAATCAAGCACTATGCGCTTGATTTTGCTAAAAATACCGAATTTACCTAACTTATTGTTGTTTAGTACGTCTCAGACTTCGCTCAATACGAGAGCGCTCTCTGCCCGCCTCTAATAATGCTTCTTCAATGAAGGCAAGGTGTGCGTTACTCGCAAGCCTTGCCTTTTCTGGGTTACCTTGAATAACAGCATCCATCAACACCGCTCGATGCTGCGCTAGTTGCTCACTAACGTCTGACTTTTGCACCAATACGGTTAAGTTCTGCAATACATTTTGCTCAAGTAATGTTTGCATTCCGCGTACTAAGTGTAACAACACCACATTATGTGACGCTTCTGCTACAGTGAAATGAAACGCGTTAATTGCCTTAGCTTTGAGAGTCAAATCATCCTCAACTTTGGCAATATTGTCATAGCTTTGCTTAACTTTTTGCATGTCATTATCTGTGCCACGAAGCGCAGCATAGTAGGCTGCTATACCTTCAAGCGCATGACGGAATTCTAACAAGTCAAATTGAGATTCAGGGTGCTTACTGATCAAATCAAACAGCGGATCAGTCAGTCCTTCTTCCAGCTGGTTTTTTACATATGTCCCACCGCCTTGACGACGTGTGACTAACCCTTTGGCTTCTAACTTTTGAATGGCCTCTCGCAAAGAGGGGCGTGACACTTCAAACTGCTTAGCTAGTTCTCGCTCAGGAGGTAGCTTTTCACCAGGTAATAATGACCCTTCTAAGATCATATTTTCCAGTTGCTCTAAAATCACATCTGACAGTTTTGCAGCTTTAATTTTCAAAGACATTGATAACACGCCAATTTGGGTTGTATCCACCAGCAAAGCCTCAGCACTTCCATTGGTTAACTGTAAGTACTTAAAACTTGGCAATATTTACTTGAAAATTTAGTATATTTTGACCTGTTAGGTAAATTGGTCATACCAAATTTGAACAATAAGTTATCAAAATCAAGCGGCGCTGTCAAAAATCCACTTTTTCATCAATTTGAATATCCTTTTTGCGCGTTCATTCAGATTAAACTTTATACAATTAAAATTGATTGCAAAGAAAAATAAAAATGGTCAGACCAGATGGATTGGGAAACTTTTAAGTACGTAGAAAGAAGCTGAAAAAGCATTAATCTAAGTCGGGGATCAAAGGCCGCACTATTTCAGTCACGTCTTTACAATGTACAATAGAGACAGCCTGACTTTTTCAGAAAACAGGCTGTTATATTTCACTCAGTTCGTGTCGATGCTAATGACCGCAAAAATGTCACACCGCTGAGTTAGTCACACGCGGGCTGTTCAACCAAGACTTGCGATGCAATTTGACTTAACGCACCTTGTTGCTCAATGCGAAGGATTGTATTGGGAATAATTGAAATGGGCCCTGTATCTACTCGCTCTGCGGTGATTATTTCACTGAAGATTAAGCTGCTCAGTAACAGACCAGAGGGTGCGCCATGGTTGCCATCAGCAGTATGAAAAGGCACCTCAGGCATATGCTGTATCGCCGCATCCCAAGCTAATCCTATTGGCGCAACACAGCTCGCCTGTTTACTGGCGATACCTTGATGAATCCCCATAATATATTCAGCTTCTTGAGTTCGGCCTTTTTGTGGGTGCTCTGGAAATAAAATGGGGGTGATCCCCAAACCTTTTGCCATCGCAATCCATTGTTGCGTTGCTTGGGTCGAATACAAAACAGTGCCCGACTGGGAGTATTTTTGGCCCTGAATAATTAAGTGTGTCCACTTCCCTGATTTAAGCTTTGTCTGCACCGCAGGGTTTTCATATAGGTCATCCGTAAACCCAAACCCTAGCGCCTCGACAGACACCGACTTTTCCGGAGCATAATGCTCAATCGTATCTTGAAGATAAGGGACTAACGCAGCAGCATGACTATTGCCAATCAGCGCGACGGAGTATGCCTGCGCATCATGGTTATCAGGTATCGGTTTATTGTCCACCAAGTCCACAGATTCTATTGGCGGTTGTTTTTGTGCTAAATCTGAGCCTGCATCACCACCACAGGCAGCAAGCAACATAGCGAAAGTAATTAATATTGTGTACTTCATCACGATAGTTCTTCCATTTACACATCTAATACATCTGTATTTGCATATAATTTGCACAAAGTGAGGCCGAGGTCAATCCATCATGCCCAAAACATAGATTGGTGAGCCACACTTGAAGAGGAGCCAATCTATGCCGCCTCTAACCTAAAGCAAGTGCAATCGAACTTACTCTGGCCTTGGCACGGTGAGAAAGTACAAGACTTGTAATAGCGAGCCGTGGCATATTGCCGTGTCAGCTTGCTCTACAACTTTAGGTTTACCATGCACTGCAATGCCGAGATCAGCTGCAGCCATCATCACCAGATCATTCGCGCCATCCCCCATTGCCAAGGTTTGCTCAGGGGCAATTTTAAACTCAGCCTGCAACGACTTTAAAACCTCAGCTTTTTTTTGTGCATCGACCACGTCACCCAATACTTTGCCTGTTAGATGCTGATCCGCGATTTCTAGGGTGTTGGCAAATACGCAGTCTAAGTCCAACTGCGCTTGCACCGCTTGTGCAAACCAAGTGAAGCCACCTGATGCAATCGCCAAGTGCCAACCATGCGTTTTCAGTTCGACACATAACGCTTTAATACCAGCCATCAACGGCAAGTTAGCCTTTAGTGGCTCAATCAAGCTAAGGGGTATACCTTTAAGCTTAGCAACTCTTTGGTGCAGGCTGTCGTTGAATGCAAGCTGCCCAGCCATCGCCTGCGCTGTGACAGCTGCAACCTCATCATATACATCAGCCAAGCGTGCAATTTCATCAATACACTCAATCTCAATGGCTGTGGAGTCCATATCCATAACTAACAGACCAGCAACTGACAATTGTGGGAGCGTATGCAATACCGCGCCTTGGCAACCCACTTGACTCGCTGTATTACGCACAGATTGCTTGATATCGATGCTTGAAGATATTTCTATTGCGACGCCCAGCGGTAAGCTCTGATGCGCCTCAAAGCAACAAATACGATGATACGCTAGAGGTAAGTCTAAAGAAGTAATAAATTTGGCAACTTGGCTACCTGTCAATTCACACCCAAACAGCACGATATATCGTCTAGTCGCATTCTGCTCTACTTTGACATCGGAACATTGGCCATTTTCAAATGGATACCACTTTGCTAAGGTAAGTTGATTTTCAATAGGGCGGACATCAAGCTGACTGATATCAAAAACATTTTGCATTGGCATGGAGCACTCCTAGAAACGGTAGGTGACCTTTTTATCATCTAATGCCGACAATGTCAGCCAGCAACTTTTAACTATGAAAAATACACAAGCCAGCGAGTTTCTAAAATCCTCTAAAAGTAAGCGCATGCTGCGTCTGCTGGTCGCAGCTAGTTGCCTACTGGCACTAGTTTGGATTGCCAGCAATACCAGCTTTCGTTCACACCAATTACTGCACTCCAATGCCAATCATGCAGCGCAAAGCTTAGTGAATCAGTTCGCACTGAATGCTGCTGAGCCACTGTCACGCTCAGATACGCCTAGACTCAGGGCGTTGAGCAATCACCTAGCCAGCGACCCATACGTCCTCTCTGTGGCAGTGTATAACCAGCAAGGACACTTTATAATGGGTAATGATGGACTTAGTGCGCCGCCTAGCTTTACGGGTTTGCCAAGTGGACTTGCAGGGATAAACCCAAGCAAAGATGCCATCGTAAGCAGCATTGAGGAAAACGAACAAACTATCGGTTTTGTCAGTATTGAATATTTAACCGATGCGGCGATGAGCGAGAGCCACAAGCACTTTCACCAACTCGGTCGCGTAGTACTATTAATGCTGCTCATTGTAGGGATTTTTACTTGGCAGATTGGCCGGGCATTAACTCGCAGAGAAGTCAAAAATCAAATTGAAAAGAGCGCACAAGACGAGGAGTAAAACTGCTCGGCAATCTCCTCCTTTGATTCAGGGCGCAGCTGACAAAATTGCTCAAATACACTCAACAAACGTTTAGGCAGATTGGGCTGACCTTGAAATCCGTGAACAGGCATAGACGGTGCGTCTGTTTCTAACACAAAACAAGTCAGAGGCAGAGTTTTAACCACCGCATGTGTTTTTTGTGCTCTGGGGTACGTGATCGTGCCACCTATCCCTAACTTAAACCCCATATCAACATAGTAGTTGGCTTGTTGCACAGAGCCTGAAAAGGCATGTATTACCCCACCAAATTCAGGTTTCACGACCTTAAACGCTTGGGCAATCAAGTGGTGACTCTGCCGATGATGAACAATGAGTGGTAACGCTAATGTATTAGCCAAATGAATGTGCTCAATAAACAGTGCCTGTTGTAGCGCCAAGTGGTCACATTTGGCGTCAATACCACACTCACCAATGGCACTGAGTGTACCCCGATGTAACTGTGCAAGCTGCCAAAGTTGCGCCATCGCTTGATTGCTCTCGGGGACTAAAAAGTAGGGATGCAGGCCAAAAGCGATGTGACATTGTGTATAGCGCTGTTTGAAATCCAGTAGCGCTTCACTTTGCGATAACGTAATACCTGGCACCACAAACTCCGTGATGCCAACATTCGCAGCATCGCAAATGTGTGTGTCTAACTCATCACTTAACTCGTCAAAATCAAGGTGGCAATGCGTGTCTATAAAACGCATGACTAAGGGTTTAAACGCTCTATCTGCCAACTATCATCCGCTTGTTTGATATACATAAAGCGGTCGTGCAGTCTATGCTCACCACCTTGCCAAAACTCAATTTTATGTGGCACTACACAGTAGCCTCCCCAAAAATCAGGTAATGGGATATCCCCTTTTGCAAACTTGCTCTTCATGCTCTGAAAGGTCTGCATCAATGCTTGACGAGAAGACACGGGACGAGATTGTTGAGATGCCCATGCAGCAAGTTGGCTCTCTTTGGGTCTGGACAAAAAGTATTTCGCAACTGCAGCGGTGCTCAAAGGTTGTGCTTCACCGTATACGATGACTTGTCGCTCAATGGCATGCCAAGGAAAGTGCAGTGAAATTTTGTTGTTTACACCGAGATCTTGTGCCTTTTTTGAGCCCGTGTTGGTAAAAAATACAAAACCGCTTTGATCAAGCTGCTTGAGTAGTACGATACGCTGTGAAGGCTGCCCCTCTTCGTCTACCGTCGCAACGACCATCGCTGTGGGATCGGTACTAAACTTGGCTTCTACTGCTTGCTGTAGCCACTGCTCAAACTGGACAATGGGGTTTTTATCAAGCATCTCTCTGTTCAATCCGCCTTGAATGTACTCTCTGCGAATATCATCTAATTTCATCTGGGCGACTCCTTAGCAATTCCCAACAATCTTTACCTAATAAACTCTATCAGGTCGCTATAAAATAACAAAAAGCCGCCCAATCGTGGCGGCTTTCTAAGATATCAATCATGCAAAGCAAACATTACATTTGCTCCATAACCTCGATACCTAGCAGGTCTAAGCCCGACTGAAGCGTTTTTGCCACTAAGTTACATAGTACTAAACGACTTTCGCGAGTTTGTTCACTTACATCGTCTTTCAAGATTGGACAGGCTTCGTAGAATGACATGTACAAGCTTGCAAGCTCATATAAGTACCCACACAATACGTGCGGTGTTGCTTCACTGATCATCAGATCTAAGATTTCTTCTAACTGCAACAACTTAAGCGCAAGCGCTTTTTCCTGTGGTGCAGCGATCTCAATCTGACCTTTTAGCTCATTGCTGTTGACGTTCGCTTTACGGAAAATACTTCTTACACGGGTATATGCGTACTGAAGGTAAGGTGCTGTTGCACCCTCGAAGCTTAGCATCGTATCCCAGTTGAAGATATAGTCACTCGTACGGTGTTTAGATAGATCGGCGTATTTCACCGCACCAATACCCACTTTACGAGCGATTTCTGCGCGCGCTTCCTCAGATAGCTCTGAAGCACGATCTGCGAGCTTATCGGCTGCACGGCTCACCGCCTCATCAAGTAAATCAGCAAGTTTAACTGTACCACCTGTACGTGTTTTGAATGGCTTACCATCGTCGCCCATCATGGTGCCAAACAAACTTGGCTCATAACTTGTTTTGTCTTTTAAAAGACCGGCTTTACGAGCAGTGATCTCTACTTGATTAAAATGTAGCCCCTGTCTTGCATCAACAAAAATCAAAATGCGATCTACATCTAACTCGTTTGAGCGATAATCACACGCAGCCAAATCCGTGGTTGAATACAAGAAACCACCGCCAGATTTTTGTACGATAAAGACCGAAGGTTCACCGTCTTTGTTAGCAAGTTCATCAAGGAACACAACCTGAGCACCTTGGTCTTCTACCGCGATGCCTTTTTCTTTCAATAGCTCAATCACACCATTAAGGCGCGCGTTATAAGCGCTTTCGGCTTTGATGTCTTCACGGCCTAAAGTTACGTTAAGCTTTTTGTATACTTCTTCAGAATGTTTCACTGAGGTGTCGATAAATAACTGCCACAGCTTTTCACAGTGCACATCGCCACCTTGTAGTTTTACTACGTAATCGCGCGCTTTATCTGCAAAGCCTTCTTCATCGTCAAAGCGCTTCTTCGCATCTCGATAGAAGCTTTCTAAGTCGGCAAGTGCCACAGATTCAAGATCAATACCTTGTTCAAGTAAGTCTTCTAGGTGCGCTATTAACATACCAAACTGTGTGCCCCAGTCACCCATGTGGTTTTGACGAGTAACCTGATCGCCACGGAACTCCAAAGCGCGTACAACCGCATCGCCAATGATGGTTGAACGAAGGTGACCAACGTGCATTTCTTTTGCAAGGTTTGGCGAAGAGTAATCCACGACGACTTTATGTGGGGTCGCGTGCTGCGCTACACCAAGCTTTGCATCTTGGTTGGCTGATTCTAAGCTTGATGCTAAGAACTCTGGTTTTAGATGAATATTAATAAAACCTGGGCCTGCAATTTCAGTTTTTGCAGCAACATCGTCGATATCTAAGTTATCAATGATCTTTTGTGCAACTTCACGCGGATTCGTTTTGAGTGCTTTTGCGGCGCCCATTGCGCCATTGATTTGGTAATCACCAAATTGCGGGCGAGTAGATTGTGTGACCGCAGGGTTTGTGCCTTCAGGAATGCCCGCAGCTTGCATCGCTGTATTGGCTTTTTCGATTAATAGAGTTTTGAGGTTCATTTGTTATCCTGTGACCCTTGCCAGCCATCAAACCAGCAAGGTTAAATTTGATTCAATTTAAGCGTTTATTAGTGTTCACGTGTATGGTGGAACTGAACATCAGGGTAGCGTTCCATTGATAAGTTTAAATTTACACGGCTAGGTGCAATGTAAGTTAAGTTATCACCCCCATCCAGGGCTAAGTTTGCTTCACACTTACGTTTAAACTCAGCCATCTTCTTATCATCGTCACACGTCACCCAACGCGCCGTTTGTACAGCCACGCTCTCGTAAATTGCATCTACGTTATATTCAGCTTTAAGACGTGCTACAACCACATCAAACTGAAGTACACCGACCGCACCTACGATTAAGCTGTTATTTTGTAGTGGTCTAAATACCTGTACCGCACCTTCTTCTGACAGCTGTACCAGGCCTTTTAGCAACTGCTTTTGCTTAAGTGGATCTTTTAAACGAATGCTACGGAATAATTCTGGCGCGAAATTTGGAATACCACTGAATTTCAGCTTCTCACCTTGCGTGAAGGTATCACCGATTTGAATTGTACCGTGGTTATGCAAGCCAATGATGTCACCCGCATATGCCTCTTGAGCACGCTCACGGTCACCCGCCATAAAGGTTACCGCATCGGAGATACTGACTTTTTTGCCAATACGAACATGGTCCATCTTCATACCTTGAGTATATTTACCTGATACAATACGCATAAAGGCAATACGGTCACGATGTTTGGGGTCCATATTCGCTTGAATTTTGAATACGAAGCCTGAGAACTTTTCTTCTTCAGCTTTTACTTCACGCTCTTCAGTTTGACGTGGCATTGGCGTTGGCGCCCATTCTGTTAAACCGTCAAGCATATGGTCAACACCAAAGTTACCTAATGCTGTACCAAAGTAAACTGGTGTTAGCTCACCCGATAAAAATAACTCATGATCAAACTCATTTGACGCACCGATTACCAACTCTAGCTCTTCACGGAGCTGCTCGGCTAACTCATCACCGATTTCGGCATCTAGATCTGGATTGTCCAAGCCCTTAATGATGCGTTTTTCTTGGATGGTATGACCTTGACCCGTTGCGTATAAAATCGTTTCATCACGATGAATGTGGTACACGCCTTTAAATTCTTTACCGCAGCCGATTGGCCAGGTGATAGGTGCACACATGATATTCAGTTCTGTTTCGACTTCGTCCATCACTTCCATTGGGTCACGGATATCACGGTCAAGTTTGTTCATGAAAGTCACGATTGGTGTGTCACGTAAGCGAGTAACTTCCATTAATTTACGTGTTCTATCCTCAACACCTTTTGCCGCATCGATTACCATTAGGCATGAGTCAACGGCAGTCAGTGTACGATAAGTATCTTCCGAGAAGTCTTCGTGTCCCGGGGTATCTAGTAGGTTTACCAATGCATCATTATACGGGAACTGCATCACCGAGGTTGTTACCGAGATACCACGCTCTTTTTCCATTTCCATCCAGTCAGATTTTGCGTGCTGGTTTGAACCACGCCCTTTTACCGTACCGGCTTTTTGTAGCGCCTTTCCGAATAAAAGAACCTTTTCTGTGATAGTCGTTTTACCCGCATCCGGGTGAGAAATGATGGCAAAAGTACGACGTAGCGAGACCTCTTGCTGGATACTGTTATTTGACATTGAAAACTCTACTTTAGGCATTTAGGAGTGCGAACGCTAATTCAATACACTCATCTATGAACACATATCCGCGTATTGTCTCCGATCCTGACTATTTTAACAACTTATAGGCTGACAAATTACAGATAATATCTCTGCCATACACTGCAAAAATTGAAGGGCAACTTGTGCCTATGATGCAATTTGCCTCAACCATACCAAGTGACCACTATAATCCTTCTGTAAAACTGCCCCTTGTTCTCTAAATTTCTAATTTTCAAGCCTCTACTCGTATTTTTCACCACTATACAAATCCAGACAAATTGATAGGATATGCTAAAAAATATAATTAAAATAACGACATCATGACTAATAAATTGTTTAGTATCCCAAAACCAAACCCATATGCAACGCTGCGCTTGTTTTGCTTCCCTTATGCTGGGGGGGCACCAAGTATCTTCATGCCTTGGGTAAATGACTTGCCTGCCCATATTGAGCTGGTCGCAGTACAGCTTCCCGGCCGCGGCTCTCGATTGACGGAACCTGCACATACGACAATGCAAGCCATGATCGAAGAGCTTATGTCGCAGCAATCATTCTTAACTCAAAAACCATGCATCTTCTTCGGTCACAGCTTAGGAAGCCGTATCGCTTATGAGTTAGCCTATAATTTGTTTCAGGCAAACAGCTCTATGCCGCTTAAAATAATTGCCTCAGGGAGTCGTGCACCACATCTAAAAAGCAATAAACGCCCATTTTACGATCTGCCGCACGATGAGTTCGTTGCAGAACTAAAATCGCTTAATGGCACCCCTAGAGAAATTCTTGAACACACCGAGTTAATGGAGTTATTTTTACCATTGCTGCGCGCTGATTTTGAGATTGCCGAGTGCTACCAAGCACAGAGCAATGCTTTGCCTATACCTATTGATGTTTTATATGGTACCGATGATGTTGACGTTACGCCCGAACAGATTGATGCGTGGCAAAGTTTATCTGCGGCTCCAATTACAAAGCATGCTTTTAATGGCGACCACTTTTTTATCAATACCTGTAGTGACAAAGTCAAAAGCACGGTTATCCAGTTAAGTACTGATTTATAGTTAATACACTGTGTTCAGGCGCTGAGGAGAAGGTTCCTCAGCGAGCCTATATTCCCCCTAGCGACGAGCTTACTGTTTTACAAATTTAAACGAATATTCACCCATAGCCATAGACACCGAAACAACTGAACGATTATCATAAACTGCTAAGCATGTATGCCTGTTTGCTATTTTTTGCTTGGCAAAAATGTGATTAAAGTTAGGGCCTCTGGTGGTACAACAAGGAATTTAAAAACATGAAAAGAGCATTCGCTTTGTGTGTGTTTACGGTCGCGCTTGTCGGTTGTAAAAGTTTAGTAGAAAAAGGACATAATCTCTTTCAAGCAGGTATGTATACGCAGTCCGCCGAATATTATGAACAGGCGCTGGTTGAAGATCCCCACAACATCGAAGCACAAAAAGGGCTTGCACAAGCACGCAATAAAATTCTCGATAAAGGCCTAATAGATGTGCGTATGCTTCGACTTGGAGGCAACCAAACCGGTGCAACACTCAGACTAGAATCATTATTGCGCAACCAAATTGATTGGCAAGTAGAACCATTGGGTGCCATAGCAAACACCCAAAGTGAAGAGCTTGCTTACGCTGCTCAATGGCTAAAACAGCAAGCAAAACTGCTTTCACAGTCACACTACCCCGACAAATTTCGTTATTTTGAGCACAGCTATTCATTTTTAATCAGCAACGCACAATTGGCGCCTCTATTTGCTCAACACAGAGCATCTTTGCAAAACAAAGCGCACGCACAATGTCGACAAATGGCCTCACAGGCGACCCAACGACGCTTTTACTTACGTCAATTCGCTGAAAAATACTGCATGTCTTGGTCGCTACCTCAAAATTTTCAACCAATTAGCAAAGATCCAAGCCGTTATTCACGTATCAGCTTATCTCCCGACTTCGCCGTAAAACTGCACCAGACCAGCCGACAAGCCAACACACTTAACACCGCTTCTTTAGCGTTTAAGCAGATTTTTAGAGAAAGCTTGTGGTATAGCCCCATTGGTCAACAAACTTTTTCATTAGGGTTCCAAGCCAAACTGGAACACAGTCGTGATGCCAAACTGGTCAATCGACAAAAGCATTACACGACTGTAGAAGAACGCATTAATCCACAAGATCCAAAAGACACCTTAGATGTGGAAGTAAAGAAAGCATACAGTTACCCTGTCACCGAGTTCACCGAACAGTTTAGTATCGATGCCACTTACAAAGGGGTGGTGGCAAGACAAAGTATCGAATTCAAAGTTGACGACAGCCAAACTCATTACACGCAAAGTCACCATGCCGACTTTCCTCAACTCGACATAACTCCTATGCAAGCGACTTTTTTGGATGTTGAAACCAGAATAGATAAGCAGTTAAGTGCTTTACAATCGCATTTTAAAGTGCAACTTGAACGAGTCTGGAAAGAAACCCATTGCAACGGCTTAATTGGCGCGCAATACGGCGAATATATACTGCGCTGCGGCAAAATTGCACCACATAATGAGTTTGTGAATAGCTGGTTTAAAAAGCAATTTGGCTTGGCATACCATGAAATGGCGGCGCTTTACGCACTGTAATTACGTATTATCACTGGCAAGGCAATGAGGTTTACTGACGGCTTTGCCAGCTTTATAAAATGGGTTTGGTTGCGCTTTGCCAAGTATACGCCACACAAGCAACTTTATGACCATCGTGGCGACGATGCGTTTGTGAGACCAGCGGCCTTTTACCTCTTTTGGAACAGGCTGATTGGCAAACTGACAAAACACACTACCTTTAATCGGCCCAACAATGCTGTCCAAGTCCTGTACAATAACTGAACTAATGAATCCCACTAATGGCCACTGAGGACCAATGGTATTGCCAATCGGCGCATTACAACAACTCGCATACCAACGATGAACACCTTTTGGGGTTACTTTTAAACACTTTAGATGTTCATGTCCAGACACAATAGACACTTGTGATGCGCTCACTTGGTACACATCTGTACCGCCATATTGATTGAGTGAACTTTCATGACCGAGATGATTAACAAACGCCTGACAATCATCGCAATAACACATTACACGATTTTGAAAAAAGTGCGCACTGCATGCAACTCTGCCCTGCAAAGCACCACAGTCACAGCGTATATCCAAATATTGGGTCATGTCCGTTTCCTCACACATAAGCTATCAAAAAGCTGAGCATTTATGCAGCGTCTTAATACTGGTTCATGCTAACGCATGCCTGCTTTGCAAAGCAATAAAATTACCTTAAACCTTGGCCTCGACCGAGCTTCATGCTAGTTTTCTGCAAAACAAAATTAAATGGGGAATTACTATGCCTAAGGCCAGTGAAATTAAAAAGCACGCAGCGATCGAATATAATGGTCGTGTAATGATTGTTCGCGATATTGAGCGTTCAGTCCCTCAGGGTCGTGCTGGCGGTAGTCTTTACCGTATGCGTATGTATGATGTTGTCAATGGCGGAAAGGTAGATGAAACCTTTAAAGCTGAAGAAATGCTAAAACTGGCAGATTTAACACGCCGTCCAGCCATGTTTTCATACGTCGATGGCGAAGAGTACGTGTTTATGGACGAGGAAGATTACACCCCATATCACCTTAACAAGGAAGCTATCTCGGAGCAGGTCTTATTCATCAACGAAGACACAAAAGGTCTACTTGTAGTCGTCGTTGAAGGCACGCCTGTTTCTGTTGACTTGCCATCCAGTGTTGAACTCGTAATTGAAGAAACGGCTCCTTCAATCAAAGGCGCTTCGGCCAGTGCACGCACAAAACCAGCTACATTGACGACTGGTTTGATTGTTCAGGTGCCTGAGCACATCTCGACAGGTGACAAGATTAAGATCAACACAGCTGAAGTTAAATTCATGAGCCGTGCTGACAGTTAATTGTCAAAAAAAGCCGACTTGGTCGGCTTTTTATCCCATCCCTCTGCTCAATCCTAGTTCCTTTCTCTGATTCTTCCCCGATGATTTATTAAACACTTTTCTTTCAAGCTAACTTATGCCAATAATAAATGGAACGTTCCAATCAATAATAACAAAATGACATAATGGGAGTTAGTCATGAAGAAATATGCATTGTGTGCCATCGCCTTAGCAATTCAGTCGACGGCTGTTCAAGCACACTCTGGACACACACATCAACCTCGTCAACAGATCTCAAATTCTCCATTAGAATGGCAATCGCAAATCGCCTATAAAAAAGGCCAGCGCGCACTATTTGAAGGTGCGCTTTATCAAGCGAGCTGGTGGACGCAAGGTGATACACCAAGAGAAAACAAGTCAGGCGCTTGGCAACTCTTGCAATTTGTAAATGACACTGCCCAATCAAACTCACCATGGTTAAGCTCACAAACCTATACAAAGGGCCACGTTGTTGCCTTCAAAGGTGAATTATTCAAAGCGCGTTGGTGGACTCGCAATGACAAACCAAATACAAGCCAAGTTTGGGAAAAGCTCGCCCACGATAAACGAAACGATCCTAGCGCATTGCACAGCGTCGTCAACGCTCACACCGAGCTAACAGAACAACAAGCAGACTCCCCTGCTGGCGAAGGCTTGGGGAATGCATTCGATGGCGATCCTCGTACTAAGTACGTCACCTTGAAGCCTCAAGGCTGGATACAAGTATCATTAGCAGAACCGAAGCAAATTGCGCAATACCAATTTACTTCCGCAAACGATGCTCCAGGGAGAGACCCACATAATTGGACACTGTTGGGCTCCAATGATGGTGAAAGTTGGCAGCCGTTAGACAGCCGCGAAGGAGAGGTTTTCAATCAACGATTCGAACAAAAAACCTATCAAGTCGAGCAGGCACCTCAATTTAAACATTATCGCTTTGAATTAAGTCACAAAGGCACCGATAACTGGGGCTACGACCTACTTCAAATCGCTGAGATTGATTTGTTTGCTAAGACACAGTTACCCATAGCCAATATCAGCAGCGACACTAATACTGTATTTATCAATACGCCCATCACTTTTAATGATGCCAGCAGTAATGTACCAAATAGTTTTGAATGGCAATTTGAGCACGGCACCCCTGAAACGAGCCTGGCTAAAAACCCACAAGTCGTATTTAAAACACCGGGTGTTAAATCAGTCAAACTAACCTCTTATAACTGGCACGGGCAAAGCGAGGTCGCGACCCAACAAGTCAAAGTGGTCGACCCACAAAACCCTTGGCAAGGCTTTAACTACCCGGAGATTAAATTTGCCCATGAAGACACCGAAAGTGAAGGCTACAAGCGAATTAATCGATTGTTCCCTGATCTAGAAAAAACCATCAATGATGTCACCCTACAAGTAAACCAATTTCTCTATAAACACTATGGAGAGTCTCCTGAATTCGATTCAGTGACCTTCAGCTTAAAATGGATGGATACGTTAGCTTATCGCGCAGGTTCAGGCCGTAACATGGAGATTGCATTTAGCACCAAGTACATTACAGAGTCACTGGCAAACGCGAGTGATGAAGAGGTAATTTACGAGCTACTTGGCGTATTTTGGCATGAACTGGTCCATGGTTATCAACATTTCCCAACAGGTGCGATGCAAGACGGCGGCGAAGTTCACGCTATTATCGAGGGCATTGCAGATTTAGTTCGGATCCGAGCTGGGTACCACGCTACTCGTAAACCATCTCCTGCAAGAAACTGGTTAGGTGGCTATACCAACACGGGCTTTTTCCTATCTTGGTTACAGGATAACTACGATGCGGATTTCACATACAAAATAAATCAAATGGTGCTCACAAGTCAGCGTGAGGGTTGGGAGTGGACGCTTGAAGAAGCACTTAAGCGTATCTTAAACCAAGATATCAAAGTCTTGTGGCAAAAATATCAGGCTACTTTAGGTGCTGCACCTGAAGCCCCGCCAATTCCTGCGGATCAAATTAGTCTGGTAAAAATCGGTGGGGACGCAGCAGTATCACAACCTCCTGTCGATCCCATTTATGCTATCGAAAACGCCTTTGATGGAGATCGCTACTCAAAATATTTAACAATTCAACCGAGGGCCGATATCTCCTACTCCGGTTATGGCGAGGGTCGGCTCAAAGGTTATCGCTTAACGGTTGGGGAGAATCAGCCAAGCAGAGATCCAAGTAGCTGGACGTTATCTGCATCAAAAAATGGCGCTGATTGGCATGTTATCGATACACAATCAAACCAAGTTTTTAGCCGCCGCTTAGAAACCCGAGATTTTGTATTGGATCTCGACGTGCCATATAGTCACTATAAATTTAGCTTTGTGAACAGTGGTCCACAAGTAAATGGGCAAGAGGTTTTTCAGATTGCGGATATCGACTTACTGATAGATAAAGCGACCGCGACTCTTCCGCTTGAGCTCGATAATTTTGTACTTGCGGGTGGCAAACTCAGTGCGGAACACCAAGGCTTCGCTCAATGGGGGGAAGGCTTTGAGAGTGCTTTCGATGGCGACTTTAGCAATAAATATGTCGCGCTCACGCAACGTGGTTGGCTACAATTTGAAGCGCCCACACAGCACGTATTACATGCTTATAGCATCACCAGTGGCAACGACGCACCAGAGCGCGATCCTGCCAGTTGGGAATTACTCGGCTCCAATGATGGTGTTCACTGGCACACGCTAGATACACGCAGCGAAGAGCATTTTGATGCACGTAATCAAACCAAGATGTTCAGAATCGAAAATGAAATACAATTTAGTCACTATCGAATTGACTTAACTCACACTGCCACAGATGCCAATGGCAATGATCTACTACAGCTTGCTGAAATAGAATTATTTAGCGCGTTATAAATTTAATAACAATGCCAATTGCGGTACTTACTGCAATTGGCATTGTTTATGTCCTATTTATAGTAACGCCATTTCTAAACTACATTCATGGCGCATCAATTAAATGAGGGTAGATTTTCTTCCCATTACTGTCTTCTGCATAAACAAGCTCAAATTGATTATTCACTCTGTCAATACGTACGATTGCGAAGCTATCATCTTTAAACGCCAGCTTGTGCAATAGCTTATACTGAAAGTTATTGGGGTTTAGATACGCCAAATACGTTTGAGCCACCTCGAGTTCGACCTTGGCTTCTCGCTCAAGATCACGCTGGTGTCGCCAATAAAGTGTTTTTTTATAAGCCGCTTTTAATATCAAATCTCTGGCATTTTCCCCATAGGGGTTACTTTCTGCTAGTACCTCACTCAAAAGATAACCTCCCTCGGTTAAATGGCTATTCTTATGCGTGAGCTTTTCAAAAACTCCACGTATTACTTCTATGGCAGCTTGCTCTTTTAATGATAAAAGAGTGATCTTTTGTACTTTAAAGAGCTGCTCGCCAGATGCTTGATACTTAGTTAACGACGGCTTTGTATGGTCATAAACATAAATAGTTGCAGGGTAACCCGAACTCGCATTGACTTTATCAGAAGCCTGTTTGCGCAGCTTTTCCAGTGCCGAACCAAGGCCTGCCGCATACGTTTTTGGTAGAGTATGCTGAGTCGCAACAAGCTGTTTATAGTATATTCGCTCTATGAGATCTTCATGTCGGCTGGGGTTTGTAACATACCTAAATGCACTGGCGCGAGATTGAACATCATCACAACCATGACAAGTTATCAGATATTTGAATTCGGGGAGAGACTCTGAAGTTGATGCATAAACGTGCTCAAGCAAACAATCAAACTTACAGCCAGCCACTGTAAAAAGGTATATATAAATCTAGACATTAGCACTTCCCTTTTTGTGCATTTTCCATCTTAAAATAATGAAGGTAATTAAGAGTACCTGCTTGCTACTACTAGGTATAACTTGCAATATCAGTCATTCAGATTCCATCACCTGATATTGAACAACGAGTTGTAACTCGGGAACAGCCATTTGCTATTTCCGCATTTCTTACCCTTAAACTAGGTTCACTAGCAGAATCATTAAAGTGTCGAAAACGATGATTCGTATCGACACACTTCCCTGATGTATTGTAAAAAGCGGGTTCTGAATTTCTTTCCGTCTTTTTCAACAGCTTCAACCATATCATGCTTTTCCTGCCAAATATTGGGCTCTACCAATGAGTCACTCCATGTTGATAAAAAGCAGCAATATGCGATTTATGTCAAAGACAATATCGTTTTAGATTTAAGCGTACCATTATTCTTTTGCTCGTAAGTTAAAAGACACGCGTGTCTTTTGTGCAAGCTGTTAGCTAAAGCGAGCAAGTAAGCGCTATGCCCTCCCTCTTTTTCTCAAAAACTTGAGAAATTCAGCTAGCCATCATATGATCTGTGTTTGGACTTCTAATGGATAGTAATTCGGCTAGTACAGGCAAATATGGATATCAGGATAGATGAAAACCAGTAAGCTCAGTATCAGATTACTGTGGTATATCACTCCACTGGTGATCCTTCCTCTTTTATTTTTGGGTGGCTTTACGCTAACCAATGTCACTAGCTCAACGCAAAAACAGGCTAAATTAATTGTTAGTCGCTTTGTTGAACAACAACAGCAAAAAATGTTCAACTACATGGAAATCTATCAGTCCACAACAAAGTTACTGTCTACTTCTCCTGTCCTGAGTGACTTTTTAATCACAGCACCTAATGAAAACCAAACCAAGACCAAAAGGTTAGGTGCCTTGATGGACGTTTTTGCCAGCTATAGTGAAGCTTACCCCGATATTATCAGTATCAATTTAGTGGACTCGGTAGGTAACAGCACGGCATTTTACTCCAGCAACTTAAGCTTTGCCCCCGAAGAATATCCGTTTTTTGATCAAGTAATTAAAAGTAACTTACGTCAGCAGCAATACATGCTGCCTGCGAAAGAAGGCGGCACGCAACTGTATTTTGTACAGCAAATTTATAGCGTAAACTTCCACCTAAAAAGACCCCAACGTCAAGGTTATATCATTGTTCAAGTCGCCCCTTCTATCATCTCAAGTAGCATATTAGAGGCACCTTATGACAACACGCTTAACTTACTTGTTTCAGGGCAAGGTGAGGTACTGTTTTCATCCGATGGGCACTTCACACAAAGTTATTTAAGCGATCAAGAAATGGCACAAATCAGCTCATTGGCAGATCGCGGTAAGCTCGACTCAATTGTGCTGCCTTCCGTGGATGAACTTAAGCGCATGACTTATAGTGCCCAATTGAGTGGTGGATATTATTATATTTCAACGATCCCCAAGAGTATTTTGTACCAATCAGGGAAGGCCATTAGCCTCATTACCGCCTTGATTGTTATCTTGTCTGTAGTCACGCTGCCTGTGCTCATTTTTATCGTTGTTCGTAATTTGCTTTTAACGCCAATCGAACTGCTGGGAGAAGCGAGTCACCGTGTTGGTGACGGTGATTTATCGGTATTTTTGCCAGCCCACGAAGACGATGAGGTTGGGACACTGTTTGACGACTTTAATCACATGGTCAAGCAAATACGTGACTTCCAAGGCGAGCTTGAAGATTACAAACTACACCTTGAAGAAAAGGTAGAAAATCGTACTCGCGCGCTAGAAGAGATGAACCAACAGTTGGAAGTCGCCATTACAGAAGCTGAGCAGGCCAATCAGCTCAAGAGCCGCTTTTTAGCCAACATGAGTCATGAGATCCGCACCCCGCTTACCGCAATCATGGGCTTCACGGAGCAGTTACTGCACAACCCACAAGCAAAAAATGCAGAACTCCATCTCGACACTATTTTACGCAATTCAAAACACTTATTAGAACTGATCAATAACATCCTTGATCTGTCCAAAATCGAAGCTGAGAAACTGGAAGTTGAGCAAAATGAAATTGAGTTCCTTCCGCTGCTCAAAGATGTTGAGTCCATTATCTTACCAATGGCTGAAGAAAAGCAGCTCGACTTCATGCTCGATTATAACTTCCCACTACCAAAAGTGCTCAATAGCGACGAAACGCGACTGAAACAAATCCTGCTCAATATTGCCAGTAATGCTGTCAAATTCACTGAACAGGGCAGCATCATTATTGGCGTAGACTTTAAAACAGGCCCAGATCACTTTGTTTTTGTGATCAAGGACACAGGTATTGGTATGTCTGAAAGTGAAATGGAGAGAGTCTTCAAGCCCTTTGAGCAAGCAGATACCACCACGACGAGGCGATTTGGCGGCACCGGTCTAGGGTTGTGTATTTCTAAAAACCTAGCCCAATTACTCGGCGGTGATGTTCAGGTCACCAGTGAACAAGGTAATGGCAGTGTATTTTCAATTAGTATCGCTGCCAACCATCAAACCACCAATATTGAATGGATAGACTGCGACTCATATATTCACAATCAGATTAGTAGCACGCAAGAATTGGCTGAAAAGCAACTTGAAGCCAATATATTACTGGCCGAAGACAATAAAGATAATCAAGAGCTCATTACGTTATTATTGAGCACGTGGGGGCTTGTACCGGATATCGCCAACAATGGTGCTGAGGCCGTTGAAATGTCACTGGTGAATGACTACGACCTCATTCTCATGGATATGCAAATGCCTGTCATGGGTGGTCTAGAAGCAACTGAAATGCTGAGACATGCGGCCTATGATGGCCCTATCGTTGCCCTGACCGCCAACATTATGAAAAATGACATTGATAACTACCTTGCGGCAGGGTGTGATGCCACACTTGGTAAACCTATTGACAGAGAAAAGCTCGGCGCGGTACTTCTTGAGTTTTTGCAAGTGGACAATGATAACTTATCTAAGTGGAACAACTTACTCGAAAGTGAGAAGTTTTTGCAGATAAGTCAAAACTATCTCGAAAAGCTGCCGGAGCAAATGGAGCTTGTAGAGTCATTGTATAGTGAACAAGATTGGGAATCACTGCGCGCTTTAGCACACAGCCTAAAAGGCAGTGCTGGCTGTTTTGGTTTTACCAATATTCACAGCGCGGCTGGAGAGCTTGAAAATAGCCTCAGAGACAACAATAAAGCGCAATGGCAATATGCAACACTTAGCCTCGTACAAGCCATTAAATACACTTTGAGTAATGAAGAGGTACAACTGCAAGCTGCACGATAAGCGAGGTTACTCGCTCGCTTGCGCGGCAAATTGCAGTCCCATCAAAATCGCATCTTCTTTGCCATCGATTGTGGGGTAATAGTGTTTACGTTTACCCATTATCGTTAGCCCCATTTTTTCATATAGTGCGATGGCTGTGGTATTTGAAGCACGCACTTCTAAAAATAAGTTTTCTGCTTGTTCTTCAATACAACGTTGTATCAATGACTGCATTAAAAGTGTGGCTAACCCCTGACCTTGCTTTTGTGGGTGCACACAGATATTCATCAGTGTGTAATCAGGGCCTGCCCGCTCAGCAATATAGTAGCCAATCAATTCACCATCACACGTTAGGCTCGCATTAAAGTAACGCCCGCCAATACATGAAGCCAGTGTCTTTTCACTCCACGGATGTGGATGACTGGCTACTTCTACGGCCATGATGTCAGACATTGTATGTTGACTCAGAAAATCATTACTTGGAATTAGCATCACAAATCACTCGCCATAATTGTTTTTTCTGTTCGGCGTTTAGCTTCGCCTCAGGTAATTGCAAACTATTACCTGTAAAGATAATGTGTTCGCCTTGCACAACCTCTAGCGCATCTTGAAGTGTAGCGCGTAAAATATCATTCTGTAATTGCTCCGATAAGACCAATGGAGCTGGTGACAGATCTATTTGATGCGCATCATCAACATCGCTGTCTTTTGAATATTGAGCTTTGAGTTTTAATGGTGTGACACCGAGCAATTGAGCTTGAATTGGATGCATGATAAAAACACTTTTTTAATGAGTCTAAATGTAAGGTTAAAAAGAATCAATGAAGTGTAGAGAGTTGAAGTGGCAGGGGCGGCAGGACTCGAACCCGCAACCATCGGTTTTGGAGACCGCTGTTCTACCAATTGGAACTACGCCCCTGCAATGTCGACGCATTATAATGAGCTTTCGAAAAAGGTAAAGAGAAAAAATGCATTTTTTTGTTTGTTTGCACTATAAATAAACAAAAAGGCGAATATTCATCATATTCGCCCTTTTTTTACGCTATTTGCAACAACTTATATAGAGGTTATTCCCACTCAATTGTCGCTGGTGGCTTGCCAGAAATATCGTAAACCACACGAGAGATCCCGTCGATTTCATTGATGATACGGTTTGAAACAAGTCCTAAGAAGTCATATGGTAAATGTGACCAACGCGCCGTCATAAAGTCGATAGTTTCGACACAACGTAGTGAGACTACCCAATCGTACTTACGCGCATCACCCATTACGCCCACAGATTTAACTGGAAGGAATACAGTGAATGCTTGAGATACTTTGTGGTAAATATCCGCTTTGTGTAGCTCTTCAATGAAGATAGCGTCTGCACGACGAAGCAAATCACAGTATTCTTTCTTGATTTCACCAAGTACACGTACACCTAAACCAGGTCCTGGGAATGGGTGACGGTAAAGCATATCGTAAGGTAAACCTAACTCTAGGCCAATCTTACGTACTTCATCTTTAAACAGCTCGCGAAGTGGCTCTACTAGACCCATTTCCATATCGTCCGGCAGACCACCGACGTTATGGTGAGACTTGATCACGTGCGCCTTACCTGTTTTTGATGCCGCTGACTCGATTACGTCTGGGTAAATTGTACCTTGCGCTAACCATTTAGCATTTTTCAACTTTTTAGATTCAGCATCGAATACGTCAATGAAGGTATGACCAATTGCTTTACGCTTATCTTCAGGATCAGACAGACCAGCTAGGTCATTTAGGAACTGCTCTTCAGCATCCACCTTGATGATATTCAGGCCGAACTTATCACCAAACATTTCCATTACTTGCTGACCTTCGTTTAAACGAAGTAAACCGTTGTCAACAAATACACACGTTAACTTTTTACCAATCGCACGGTGGATAAGCATTGCAACAACTGAAGAATCAACACCACCAGATAGACCTAAGATAACTTCATCATCGCCTACTTTTTCTTTGATACGCTCAACAGCATCTTCGATGATTTGCGAAGGCGTCCAAAGCTTTTCACAGCCACAGATATCAATGGCAAAACGCTCTAGTAAACGTGTACCTTGCTGTGTATGTGTAACTTCTGGGTGGAACTGTACGCCGTAAAAACGTTTCTCTTCCCAAGACATCGCCGCATGCGGGCAAGTATCCGTTTTTGCACTTGTTACGAAAGTATCAGGGATCTCAACAACTTTGTCACCGTGGCTCATCCACACATCTAACTGGCCAACACCCTCTTCAATATGGTCTTCAATCGCTTCGAATAGTGCACAGTTACCAACTTTTTCAACTTTAGCATAGCCAAACTCTTTCTTATCAGAGCTGTGTACTTTACCGCCAAGCTGCATAGCCATTGTTTGCATGCCGTAACAAACGCCCAAGACAGGCACACCGGCTTCAAATACGTACTCAGGTGCACGCGGGCTATTTTCTTCTGTGGTTGACTCTGGACCACCAGACAGGATGATACCCTGAGGATTGAATTCACGGATCTGCTCTTCCGTTACATCCCAAGCCCAAAGTTCACAGTAAACGCCTATTTCACGTACACGACGTGCGATCAACTGCGTGTATTGAGAACCGAAGTCTAAGATCAATATACGGGAATCATGGATGTCTTTGCTCATTGATAATCTCGTTAGTTAGGAAACGATAAAATTAGTAAAGCACAGCTAACCTGCTTTACCAGAATTAAAAAGGGCTAGCTGCTGCTAGCCCTGACAATTTTGCGGGCTCAACGCGCGTTGGCCAGCTTAGCCTAAGCGATAGTTAGGCGCTTCTTTGGTGATCTGTACGTCATGAACGTGAGACTCACCCATACCTGCTGACGTTACACGTACAAACTCAGGCTTAGTGTTTAGTTCTACGATTGTTGCACAACCCGTTAGACCCATTGCACTGCGGATACCACCAATTTGCTGGTGAATAATCGCTGCAATTGGACCTTTGTAAGCAACACGGCCTTCAATGCCTTCTGGTACAAGTTTGTCTGCTTGATTGCTCTTCTGGAAGTAGCGATCTGAAGAACCGTCTTTTTGATTCATTGCACCCAATGAACCCATGCCACGGTATGACTTGTAGTAACGACCTTGATAAAGCTCAACCTCACCCGGAGACTCTTCAGTACCCGCAAGCATTGAACCCACCATGACACATGATGCGCCAGCAACCAACGCTTTTACGATATCACCAGAGAAGCGAATACCGCCATCTGCGATAACTGGAATATCACGGTCTTTTAATGCTTCAACAGCATCCGAGATAGCTGTGATTTGAGGTACACCACAACCCGTTACGATACGTGTTGTACAAATTGAACCTGGGCCAATACCTACTTTAACTGCATCCGCACCTGCATCTGCTAATGCGAGTGCGCCGGCGCCAGTTGCAACATTACCTGCGACGATTTGCAGTTCAGGGTAGGCCGCTCGCGTTTCTTTTACGCGGTCAATAACGCCCTGAGAGTGGCCATGAGAGGTATCGATAAGTAAAATATCCACGCCCGCTTCAACCAATGCAGCGATGCGCTCGTCAGTACCTGCACCAACACCTACAGCAGCACCGACACGAAGACGACCTTGCGCATCTTTACATGCATTCGGTTTTTCTTGTGCTTTTTGATAATCTTTAACTGTGATCATGCCTTTAAGTGCAAAAACATCATCGACCACTAAGATTTTCTCGATGCGGTGTTCATGCATTAAACCAAGGATCTCTTCACGACCAGCGCCTTCTTTTACAGTAACAAGGTCCGCTTTTTTAGTCATAACAGAAGAAACAGGCTTGTCTAACTGCGTTTCAAAACGCATGTCGCGACTAGTCACGATGCCTTCTAGTTGGTTATCAGCACCCACTACAGGAAAACCTGAAAAACCTTTTTCATCGGCAAGGGCGATTGTTTCTGCTATCGTCTTGTCCGCAGTCACTGTAACTGGGAAAGTAACAATACCAGCTTCGTACGTTTTAACTTTACGAACGTTATCTGCTTGCTCTTCGATGGTCATATTTTTGTGGATAAAACCAATGCCGCCTTCTTGCGCAAGGGCAATCGCTAAGCGCGCTTCAGTAACTGTGTCCATTGACGCAGAAACAAGTGGCAGGTTAAGCTCGATATTACGCGTCAGGCGTGTTTTTAAACTCGCCGTGTGCGGTAGAACAGTTGAATGAGCGGGTACTAATAGTACGTCGTCAAAAGTAAGGGCTTCTTTTGCAATTCTTAGCATGTGTGCGGCTTCTCTCAAGTGAATTCTGAGTATAAGGAATTGCGTGCGCATTTTATCAGCGTTCCTTATGCGAGTAAACAAAATTTAGCAAAAAATATGGTAAAGTGTCTGTGAATTTTTTATGGAGTTAGGTATGTCATTGCCACAAAACAACAAAGTTTATACCGTTTCGCGCCTAAACCGCGAAATTCGCAGTATTTTAGAGCAAGGCTTTGCGTCTCTTGAGTTAACCGGCGAAATATCAAACTTTGTCGCTCCGGCATCTGGCCATTGGTATTTTTCGCTAAAAGACGAAAAAGCCCAGATCAAGGCGGCCATGTGGCGCGGCAACAACCGTTACTGCAAGTACCGGCCAGAAAATGGCGCTCAGGTGCAAGTAAAAGCCCGTGTATCTGTATACGAGCCTCGCGGTGACTATCAGCTCATAGTAGAACATATGGCGCCAGCGGGTGAAGGGCTGCTCAAACAAAGGTTTGAAGCGCTACAAATGCAGCTCGCCGCCGAAGGCCTCTTTAGCAGTCACCATAAAAAGCCGCTCCCTCAAGCTATTAACCGCATTGGCGTCGTGACTTCAGCAACGGGTGCCGCAATCAAAGACATCCTTTCCGTGCTAAAACGCAGAGCTCCACAGCTAGAGGTACTCATTTACCCAGCGTTAGTGCAAGGGCAAGAAGCCGCAGCGCAAATCGCTGAGAAAATTACGCTGGCAAACAGACGCAACGAAGTAGATGTGCTCATCGTTGGCCGTGGCGGCGGATCACTCGAAGACTTGTGGAGCTTTAACGAAGAAGTTGTCGCACGTGCCATTTATGCCAGTGACCTCCCCATTATCAGTGCCGTAGGCCATGAAATAGACACCACTATCAGTGATTATGTCGCGGATATGCGTGCTGCAACACCATCGGCTGCTGCAGAGTTAGTCAGTCCCGATAGTAGTGAGCTGATTGCGTTTGTTAAAGATAGAAAGCATCGGCTTCTTCAGGCTTTCAACCGCAAAATACTCAATGAACAGCAACATATTGCAAGATTACAACAGCGCTTGAGGTTGCAACACCCACAGAGTCAATTGATGCAACAGACGCAGCGTGTCGATGAGTTGCAACAGAGATTGGCCCGCGCTATTGAGTATCAACAGCACAAACACCACAATGGCGTAAATGTATTACATCAAAGGCTGTTGCAGTTCCACCCTGAAAAACGACTCAATATTGCCAAGTCTAAGCTTGAACAACTAGAAGTCGCATTAAAAAACAGCATGGAGAGTCATCATCAACAGCGTCAAAATCGACTCGCATTGTTAGCTGCCAAACTGGATAGCGTTAGCCCTTTAGCGGTGCTTTCACGAGGCTACAGCATCACACAAACTCATCAAGGTGTATTAAACTCGATAAAGGACACTCAACAAGGAGAGGTCATCACCACACAACTCAGTGACGGCCAAATTCACTCAACGGTGATGCGCATTGAACCAAAGTAGCACATAGGCTAATACTCTGATTTGAGTTCACTGCTGCGTTTTAAACTCAAATGGACCTGCATTGAAGGACCATTCTGCACCGCAGTAATGGTCTTAAATTGCCGCACCCAAGGCATTTGAAGTAGCGCGTTGTGGACGTGCTGCCAATGCTTATTGCCATCTTCACGCTGAACCGCTTGAAAATTTAATTGGCATACATGCGCTTTACACTGTGCCACGGGCATGGCGACCAGATCTTGCAATTCGGATACGTAAATAAAATCCGCTGCTTGAATTTCTACTTCAGAGGCCCATATTTCTTCCCGCTGTTGATGCTCAAAAATACTTTGCAGTTGCTTTGCCACGTTACCCGTCGCTTTAGCTCGCACTGTTTGTTGCTGTAACTGCGCTAACTGCATGCGCAACTGCGCGTTTTCCTGTTCGAGCGCTGACCATGCATCCTCGCGCAATATTGGCTCATCGCCATTACTTTGTGCTTGAGTATCATGTCGAGGGTCAAGTTCGCCTTCGTCGGGGTTATCGTCGAAACGTACTTGAGTAACTGGATTGTGCGTGCTTTTGAAGTCTGCGGCGGGGGCTTTACGTTGTTGATGGTGGTAGCCAAGTGTCACTACCACTCCTAAGCAAAAAGCGCCGATTATTAAACATAACTGGCGAAACATGTGTTAGGCCTTATCAAGGTCAAAGCATCGCACTCGTATGAGAGTCATTGATACGACTGATAGTGTCATCTAAAAAGTTTTGATCCATACTTTCAGCAGGACATGGACAATTTGGTTTGCCAACGACTTTGGCAGGAATACCAACAACAGTGGTGTGAGGAGCAACCGCTTTTAAAACAACGGAACCGGCACCAATGCGTGCGCCTTCCCCCACTTCAATATTACCCAAGACTTTAGCACCTGCGCCGATTAAGACACCAGCTCTGATTTTCGGGTGGCGATCACCTTGTTCGTTACCAGTACCACCTAGTGTCACTGATTGTAGAATTGAGACATTATCTTCAATAACGGCGGTTTCACCAATGACTATACCAGTCGCATGGTCAAGCATAATACCATGACCGACTTTACAAGCAGGATGGATGTCAACACCAAATACCTCAGAGGTGCGACTTTGTACGAAACGGGCGAGCTCTTTGCGCTGTTGTCGCCACAAGCAGTAAGCGAGACGGTGTGCTTGTAATGCATGGAAACCCTTAAGATTTAATATCACGTTAAGATAACTATCGGCAGCGGGGTCTCGATCTTTAACAGCTTTTATATCATGTGCCACATGAGTCAACATCCGGTCGCAATCAACAAACGCCTGATCGAACAACTCTCGAATGGTAAATGCTGATACTACAGCGTCTGAGAGCTTATTCGCCACAATAAAGCTTAAAGCGGCACCCAAGCATTCATGGTTCAATACGCTCGAATAAACGTGACTGGCCAATAATGGCTCTCGTTTAACCAATTCTTGCGCTTCGTCTCTTAATTGCTGCCAAATTTCGTGTCTCATAATAACCACATGTCTATCGTTAACTACTTACTACTCATCTTAACGCGCATCTTCTCCAATACGCACTACTGTCAGGCAATTTTATCGTTATTAAATATAACCTAAGGTTCCTATAATGGTGTATTTATAATCATAAGCCAAGCGTCTGACCATAAAATAACAACATTCTATTCATTTATCAGGTATTGGACGGAAAACAGGTGGGTAAACCTAAAACGCCCCGTAACATGGGGCGTTTTAGGTGCATCAACGGTTACTGAAATAGTTCATCCGCTTTTATGACTTCAATATTTTTAGCTGGTACAGATAGCTCGTAGCTTTCAACTATCTTATCTTCATCTAATAAAGCCTGCGGTTTGCTCACATTGTATTTCAATGGCGAAATTTGCTCATTGGCCAAGCGCTGCCTCATATCTTCACCATCGCCGGTTACAAACACATAGTGCATATTGTCCGTTTGCAGGTTTTCACGAATAACACGATTGACATCTGCCAAGCTCAAAGACGCCAATTGAGCACGGACTAAACTCACGAACTCATCCGTGTTATAGAATTGACTGTCTAGTGCATAGCCAAGTTGTCTATCCTGACTTGCAACTAGCTGCGGTACGTAGTTGTTTAAAAAGTTACGCGTTGCTTCGAAGTCTTTTTCTGTCATGCCTTGGCTGATCAACTTATCTAGTTCATACACCGCCACTCGTGTCGCGAAATGTGCATCATTGTTAGAGCGCAGTGGACGTAGCCAAACTTGAAAAATCTGTTCAGACCGACCTAAGTTTGCGTCAGGCATCGTTTGGAACATGCCACGAGGAAAATACTCGATATACGCATAGTCACCATAATTCATCCCGCGAGTTTGACGGATACGGTCAAACAAAAAAGCGCCTGAGTTACGGTGCTCACCAAAATATGAACGCACTAACCACAGAGCTGCCCAGTCTTTGCTGCTACGAATGGTGTCAATTGGAAAACCAAACGAAACCGCCGTTGATTTTGCACTTTTCTCTACAACGGTGGCGTGAACACCTGTCAATTTAGGCGCATCACTCACACTCAAACGCTTTTGATCACCTTGCGGCAGTTTGGTCAAATCTTCAATCAGCTTGGCCTTGAGCTGACTATTGAGTGCCCCCGTGAGTCCCAAGTTTAACTTTGCTTGGGTAAATTGAGTCGCGTAGAAGTTTTTTACATCTTGAAGCGTCAACGCCTCTAAGTCAGATAAATCACCAAGGTTTAAGCTTTCGTACACATGGCCTTGATAGAGCTTGTGATAGAGTACTTCTTTCCCTAGCTCTTCATCGTTAGAAGACTTCAAACCTGACTTGATGCCATCTATCATCTCCTTTTTCAGGCGATTAAAGTCATCTTCTCTGAAACCTGGATTCAGTAATTGCTCACCGACCAATGCATACCATTGTTCAGCATTGTCTTTGTGAACTCGGCCACGCAAAGAGATCATCTCTTTGTCTACCTGATGAGACAAACTGCCTGCTAGTGGGTACAGTGCTTTTTGAATTTCTTTGTAAGACTTGGTGGCACTCCCCCCTTTTGCCAACATTGCAGCAGTTAATGCGGCAAGACCTTTCTTACCTTCTGGATCTGCCGCCGCCCCAGTATAAAATAGCCAGTTTACGTCCACCAGCGGTGAGTTTGATGTTTTATCAAGTACCGTAAAGTATTGCTGCGCAGGCGCGCTCATTTCAGCAGCCAGTGCATCAAGGCTAACCTCAGTGTCGAACCCGTCAATGGCTTCTAGCGAGGACATTGTCACGGTGTTTCGACCACTATCAACAAAATACTGATTTGCAATGTTGCGGATATCTTCAGGGGTGATGGTATCAGCTGTTGCATACATCTGATTAATGACCTCTGGATCACGTTCAAAATGAACATAGCTTGCCAGTGTTGACGCTATGGCTTTCGAAGAGTCCATACTATTTGCGAAGCTGTAACGCTGGTTTGACTTAAGTGCCGCAAGTTTTTCTGCGTCTACTAACTCAGTACGTGCACCTGCATAAGTGCGATTTACCGCATCACGCACCACGGCTAAGTCTTGCTCATTTTCAACTTTGACAAACACATGTAATAGACCAGGGTCTTTTGTTTCTGCATTATAGGTAATCAATTGCGTCGCAATTTGCTTGTCGACCACAAGCTCTTGATACAGTTTTGAGTTTTCCGAAAAATAAAGCTCTGAAATCAAATCGACCGCGGCGCGATCTTTTTTGCTCGGCTCCCAAGCAGGTCCTTTGTATGAAACCAGTAACCAATGACCTGGCTGCCCTTCATTAACAACATGCTTGTACTTTGCGTTTTGTTGTTTTGGCTCCACAGGAATATCGGCTTGATACTCACCACGCTGCCACTCGCCCCAGTACTTTTTGACCATATCGACGGTCGCTTTTGGCTCTATATCACCGACGATAATAATCGTTGCATATTCGGGTTTGTAAAAGCGCTCAAAGAATAAGTCTGCGTAAGCCATTTGATCAGGCATCGCTTCAATGTCTTCGAAGAAGCCCATCGTAGTGTGCTTATAGGTATGCTCATCATACGCGTTATCACGAACGGCACTCAGTAACTTTCGCAAAGGGTTTGCGTTGTTTTTTAGGTACTCACCTTTTACCGTCAGCGCTTCTGTACGAAACTGCTCTTCGCTGAAATGTAAATTTTGGAAAATATCCGCTTGTATTTCTAGCACCTTATCTAAGTGCTCTTTTGAAAAGCTGAGATAGTAATTCGTATAATCATTCGTGGTGTATGCACGGTTATCGACACCTGAATTCTTAATAATGTCTTTATAAATTTGCTCAGGATATTTTTTCGAGCCTTTAAACATCATGTGCTCAAAAAAGTGGGCAAAACCTGTTTTGCCTTCTTCGACTTCATTTCTGGAACCGACAGACACGGGGATCTGCAATGAAACAACATCAGGGTAATCTGTTTTGACTACCATCACTCGTAAACCATTGTCTAATTCTTCAAGCACATAATCATGAGCAAAAACTTTGTTGCTGGTTTGCTGCACAGCAGCGATGCTTTGAGAAGCCGAAGAGTGTGATGTGTTATTTGATACACAGCCCGCTAGTGCTAATGTCACCGCTAGGCTGGTCGCTAAAAGCCTATATTTCATATGTGTCCCTAGTCTTTCTCTTGATGTATTTAAATGCACACATTTTTGTGAGCGCTTGTCAGTGACATAATTATGCATTAAAGCCTAAATAAATCTGCTTAATCACGACAGAAACCCAAAAATTCGAGAGTTACCAAGTATTGAAAAACAAGTAGAAAATCACTTTTCCCGCCTTGCAACATGAAAGAAATTCAAGTTAATTGAATTTCTTTCATTAAAAAGATCTATCTAGACGTCTAAATGGCTGCTATATTTACACCATAAACTACGAATTGGCAGGAATGAGAACCATGGCATTATCACTGCAAGAGAAAATCTTAGACCCGAATCAAGGGGTATATTTAATCGGTACTACACCACCCAAACTCGGGACTGATAAAGAACAAGTACAAGCAATTGCAACTAAGCTATTGAATCGATTGCATGAAATTGAATATGACGGCGTTGTTATCTACGATATTCAAGATGAAAGTAGCCGCACTGAAGTCACCCGTCCGTTCCCATTTAAACAAACGGTTGATCCTTGTGAGTACAGTCAAGTGGTTAGCCAACTGTCTAACCTAGATGTGATTACATATAAAAGTGTTGCGCAAAGGGATCACAGTGAGTTCACACAATGGTTGCATAAAACAAAACAAGATTTTGGTCTAAGTAACCTTGTGCTGGTGGGTAGCCCATCATCAAAAGGGGATATTAAATTAAGCCTGCCAGATGCCTACCAAACGCTACGAGATCACCAAGAAGATTTCTTTTTAGGCGGTGTGACTATTGCCGAGCGCCATTCTAGTAAGCGTAATGAACATGAGCGCTTAATTGACAAAACAGCACAAGGCTGTGAGTTCTTTATTTCTCAAGCTGTTTATGATGCGCAAGCAACCATAGATCTATTAACAAGCTATGCCCGTACATGTCGCCAACAAGGCATTGAGCCACAGCGTATTATTTTAACTTTTACGCCTTGTGGTGGACAGAAAACTCTTGAGTTTATGCAGTGGTTAGGTATTTCAGTACCGGAAGCAACTAAATGGCGCATGTTAGATGCGGAAAATACGCTAAAGGAGTCGATTAAAATCTGTCGTGAAAACTTGGATTTAATCTTGCGTAGCTGTGCTCAGCTAGATGTACCTCTTGGGCTAAACATCGAAAGCTTAACCAACCGTAAAGAAGAAATAGACGCTTCTATTAATTTATACCGTCTACTAAAGGCAACCATGGAATTAAAGCTCGCGGAAAAGCAAATTGCTTAATTAATTATTCACCCAATATTCGTAGTAAAAAGCCCCTATTAAGGGGCTTTTTTTATTGCTTAAATCGGTGAACCGGGTGGCATCGCTAGCGGTTTAAAGCTATCTGGCCACTTGCCTCGTTTTAAGAAATATTGAATATGCTCGCCTAGAAATTGCTCAAATGCTTTTGCTTTATCAGCGCTTGAGAACATAGATTGGTCGGTATACTCATCTGCCACTTGCTGTAAGTAAAAGCGTAGTTGCGCTTGTACTTCTGGATCGACTTTTGAGCTCGCACTCAGCGTCGCCATTCTATGTGCTGTTAGGTATTGAACTCGCTCATTTAATTTCTTTGCCATTGGCGAGTTAGCAGTGCTTTCAAACACAGCGGTGTGCAGTTTGGTCAGCAATTCATTACTACCAAGATGCTTGGGGTTTCTTGCATATTGCTGAGCAACACGATTTAGCCTTTCTGCATTTAATAGCAGATTGAGTGTGTGTAAACTCGCCATTTCAGGCAAAGCCATTGCATCCAGTGGCAGCCCCGTGCGCCCATGCACACTTTCCCGATTACGAGATTCTCCGTAAGCTTTTGGTGGTATTACCGCTAAAACAGATTCAGGAATCGCCAAAGCGTCTGGTGTAATTGTTTCTAATAGAGCCTGTAATGCATCTGCTTGCTCTGATTTCACGACAACTTCAGCACCTTTCAATGACCCCTCGCCACGCACTTCATAGTGATAATCAACACCGCCGATCAACTTAACGACAGACTCAACTTGATAACGGTGGAATAGGTAAAGAGGAACCAGCTTCTCTTCAAGTTGCGAAAGCGCCACCCCATTTTGAATGTTGTTGACACCAAATTGCGCCAAAGCTTGCTTGCGGATCCCAAGGACTCTGCGCAGCTCTGTCGCGGGGTCTGCACCGTTGTCCCATAGGTGCGCACTGGGGTGAGCTCCCCCTTTTGGTCGTGCATCCGCATCAGAAATATAACCAAGGCCAAGATCTTTGGTCTCTTTGATCACACGCGCAAGCGACTCTGCTTCATTGCTCGCTGAAAAATCACTGTACCCATATTTTACAGCTTGAATATCCCAAGCACCCATGCCCTTCGCATAGCCTTCACTGACATCAAGCTTGCCTTGCCCATCAAACTGTACCAATGGGTGCGGATAATCCATCACCGATGCTCGCTCATTACCAGAAGCGGCAAAGTTGTGGGCGATACCCAAAGTATGACCAATTTCATGCGCACTCAATTGGCGAATGCGATCTAGCGCCATCTCATGCAGCTTTTGTGTTACCTCATCGCCTTTTATAAATGGTGCGGCAAGGGCTTCAGCAATCAAAATATCTTGGCGCACACGAAGCGACCCTAAGGTTACGTGGCCTTTAATGATTTCACCACTGCGTGGGTCTACTACAGATGCACCGTATGACCAACCTCGTGTGGCTCTGTGTACCCATTGGATCACGTTATAGCGTACATCCATTGGATCAGCATGCTCTGGTAGCATTTTGACTTGAAACGCATCTTTGTAACCAGCCGCTTCGAACGCTTGCTCCCACCAGCGTGCGCCATCAAGCAATGCCGTTTTTACAGGCTCAGGTACACCCGGATCTAAGTAATAAACAATGGGTTTTACTGCTTCAGATATTTTGGCCGTTGGATCTTTCTTTTCCAAGCGGTGACGCGGGATGTAACGTACATACATAGACTCGCCCAGCGGTGCTGAGTAGTCTTTATGTTCGATGCTCCAAAATCCAGATTGAGGGTGGAATTTACGCGGCGTGTAGTTTTTATCAGGTAGAGCAATCAAAGAGTGTCTTTGATGCACAGTAATGGCGTAAGGATCTGCAACCGCTTGACGCACATACTTGCCGGGGTCTTTACCTTTAAAGGTTAATACTGCTTCTAACTCCGTGTTTTTTACAAATGCTTTTGAGCGAGATGCATATACCGCACTGCGGCTTTTATCCAGACTATAACTACCTTGCTTAGTGGCCTTTAAACGACGACTCACACCATGTACATCTGAAAGTAAATACGGTGTGTAATCGATAAGTACACTGTCTGAGTCTTCTGCGACAACTTTAAATCCATGCAAAATACTTGAAGCGAATGCTTCTTTGACACTCTGCTGTTCGGCACTGTTGTCAGCACTAGCACGATAGTAGGTGTTGTTTGCTCGAAGCATAACTTTGTCACCAAATCGTTCAAATTGAACAAGGTGCGTCCCGCCTAGTTGGCCTCTATCGAGTCCAATGTCATTTGAACCAACCCCATAAGGCAAGCTATGCTGTAATAAGAATGGCTGAGCAAGTTTATCTACATCTAAGTAGACTTTGCCGCTGCTATTGTCACTATAAAACGAATAATAGCCCGGAAAGTGATTAAACTTATCAGTAAATTCGTCTATGGACTTAATTGCTGCCTGAGCATGCGTTATCATAGGCAACAACAAGGCCGAAACGAGATAAGGTGTCATACGTCTCTTTATCATAATTGTGTCTTTGTTATTTCATGTTTTGTGATTGTTTTTATCTAGTATATAAAATTGTATACAAAAAACAGTGAATCAAGACGAAATTCAGCGCAGCCTGCAGTGACACTCTCACATACACTTCACTGCGGCCCGACAAACGTTATCAGGATTTAAAATATGCGTAGATTACCGCCGGTGTTATTTGAAGATGGTTGTTCTAGAGAATTAGTGTCTCTTATCCGAACTATCTTAGCCGCTTGTAAAGAAATCTCTTTTCGCGTAGGACAAGGTGCACTGTCTGGTGTATTAGGTTCAACTTTGGATGAAAATATTCAAGGTGAAACGCAAAAGAAGCTAGATGTGCTTTCTAATCAATTGATTAAGGACATCTTGCTGGAGTCTGGCTATGTTAAAGCCATTGCCTCTGAAGAAGAAGATTACACAGTTGCAGGTAATCCGGATGCGAAGTTTATTGTCTCTTTTGACCCATTAGATGGCTCGTCAAATACCGACATTAACTCTTTAGTGGGTACTATCTTCTCTATTATGGAAGCACCAGAAGGATCAGACCCTGCTGATCCAGCTATTTTCATGCAACCAGGCAAAAACCAAATAGCCGCAGGTTACGTACTCTACGGCCCATCTACCACACTGGCGCTTTCTACTGGTAAAGGCACACGCATCTTTACACTAGATAAAACGCATGGCAGCTTCTTGTTAACTGAAGACTTTGCGAAAATCCCTGAAGATACGCAAGAATTCGCAATCAATGCCTCTAACCAACGCCACTGGCAACCAGCAATGAAAGACTATATCGCTGATCTACTGGCTGGAAACGAAGGGCCACGCCAGAAAAACTTCAACATGCGTTGGATTGCGGCAATGGTTGGTGACGTACATCGCGTTTTGTGTCGCGGTGGTTTATTCACATACCCTGCAGACACTAAGAACCCAGAAAAGCCATACAAACTAAGGCTACTATACGAAGCAAACCCAATGGCGATGCTTGTTGAACAAGCAGGCGGCCTTGCTCACACGGGAGAGTCACGCATTCTAGATATTGAACCTAATGATATCCACCAGCGTGTTGCGGTGATCTTAGGCTCTAAAAATGAAGTGGAAACTTGTTTGACTTACCACAAGTAACCCTTACCATGAGGTCAATCTAGCAGCGCTATCAAGCGCTCTATTTTGGCCTTATCTAGCCCTCCCATTAGCTCGGGCTCCGATAATGCATATAAGCTCCCTTCAAGTTCATCCACTTTAAAGTCTTCACGTTGAAGTAAGATTGAAGCCCAGAACTCTAGCTCATCTAAACTTAATTTTTCATCTACGGCCTGTTGTAGAACCGCTTTGAACATAGGTGCTGTGACATGAAAACGACCATTGCCATCTGCGGTCTTCACCAAAACAGACATCGCCTCATCTTTATTCTCACTGCATTGTGCAAACGCCTTTAACGCCTCAACATATTCCATATTTACCCCTCAGGCAGAAAAGCGATTTGGTTCTACTCCACTCATCAAGGCAAGTAGCGCTAGTTGGTCAACCTCTTTAACGGCGACATCCGCCACCGTTTGTCCTTCACATAATACCACAGCTCGATCACAGAGCTTGGTTACTTGCCCTAAATTATGACTAATCAGGATAATCGTAACCCCCTGAGTACTCAACAGGCGGATCAACTCAATAACCTGATTACATTGTTCATTACCGAGCGCTGCGGTCGGCTCATCCATAACGATGATATCAGCACCTGAAATTACACTTCGCACCAAAGCCACTATTTGTTGTTGCCCACCAGAAAGCTTAGATACTGGTATCTCTAACTCAATATTCTCACTTCCCAAGCGCCGTAATAACTTTTTAGCTCGCTGTCTCATGGCTTTTTTATCGAGCCAACCCAAGCGCTTTAAAAACTGGTTACGGTGCTTTATCTCTCTATTTAGAAATAGGTTTTCAACCACGGTCATTTCCTTTATTAATGCCAAATCCTGATAAACGACCGAAATTCCCAACTTTTGAGCTTTGTGTGGTGAGTTAATAATGTGTGAGGACCCCATTATTTGGATCTCACCACGGGTTGGCAGTAGTTTTCCTGCAATACAATTAACGAGTGTTGACTTGCCAGCGCCATTGTCACCCAGTAAAGCAACAACCTCTCCTCGATGCACGGTAAAATCAACGCCTCTCAGCACAGCGGCGTCATCAAAGTATTTATGTAAATCCACCACTTGGATCGCAATTTGATCTAATGCTGTGCGTATCATGACTTACGGGCCCTATAAGTGATACCTACAGCAACAACAAGGATGATGCCCTTCATCATCATCTGCGCATTGCTTGAGAACCCAGATAAAATTAGCCCGTTATTCAACACACCAATAAGCCAGACCCCTAACACCGTTCCCCAAATACTCACTTGGCCACCCATTAGGCTGCCACCACCTATTGCAACCGCCGCAATGACTGTTATCAACTCTGACTCACCCAAGGTATATCGCGCGCTTTGCATTCTTCCGGCGTAAAGCAGCCCAGCTAATGCAGCAAACATTCCCGAAAGCGACATTGCGATAATACGTATTTTGTCCGTATCAACCCCCATAGCCTGCGCAGCATTTGAGTTCGCGCCCGTTGCCAACAAGCGCCTACCCAGCTGTAAATAATTAAAAATACAATAAACACAAGCAGCGATCCCTATAACCCAAAATAACAGGCTCGGTAAGCCAAACAAACTACCTCCACCAAAGAGGATCAAAAAAGGTTTATTTAAAATGGGAATGGACTCAAGACCTGATAAGTAACGCACGAAGCCACTCAAAAAGACCATAGTACCCAAGGTCACAATCAAAGAAGGAATTGCCAAACGAAGTGAGAGATAGCCATTAAACGCACCAATAGCACCACCTAAACTAAGCGCAACCACTGAGGCAATCATAACCCCATAATCAGGCAATAACATCGCGGCCACCAGCCCCGACAAAGCCACAACCGCACCAATGGAAAGGTCGAGCATCCCAACAGATAAGGCAAAGTTCAACCCGATAGCCATGATCACAACGGGGGCGGTTTGACGCGCGATATTCAACCAATTCTCTACCGAGAAAAATGCACTGTTATGCAATACAAAAGTGAAGATCACCACGGTCAATACAAAAGCATAATAAACAAGTGCTTTTGCCGTCACTTGTGTAACTGAACTCATTGTTTAGATACCTTTTGCCGTTCGTTAGGTTTCAGTACTTGTTGCAGTAGCTTTGGTAAGTCGGTTGCAAAGGCGATTTGCCAAGATGCGGCAATGTTTTCGCGTGTTACGGTATTAAAGTCAACTTGCGTATATAATGGTGTCTGAGCACCAATTGCCGCTGCGGCACCAATCCTTGCCATTAGTTTCCCCATCTCATTGGGTCGATCAGACACCGTAGCGTACATATTCCCGCCCAACGCCATGTCGATCAAATTGTTTAATCCCAAATCATGGGTGATCACCTTTGTGTGTTTATGGCCGCTTATACGCAATGCTTCTATGACTCCTTCAGCCGCGGCATCCCAGGACACATATATTGCATTAATACTGGGGTGCTGGATCATCATTGCTGCAGTAAGTTGAGCCGTTTGCGTTTTTTTGGTGAACCCTTTTTCGCTTACAATTTGAATTTCTGGGTAGCGTTGCAATGCCTTTCTAAAAGCTCTATCTCGTCGATTTGTTATGGGGTAATTAGCTTCATGATAAATGACACCCACTTGGCCTTTACCCAAAATGGCTTTAGCAACCAAGTGTGCAGCGGCCTGCCCCATCCCATCCACATCATCTTTCACGATACCGGCAAAATCAACACCGTGCCTAAAACCTGAAATCGGATTACTAAGGAGCACGAGCTTGGTGCCTGCGTCCACCATCTGTAGATAACTTGGTTTCGTACTCAATCCATCTACACTCAGTGAGAGCAAAATATCAGGCTCCAAAGCCGTTAACGTCTCCAAGTCAGAAACTTGTTTTGCGGGGTCATAGTGTGCTTCAGTCACCGCGACGACATCGATACCCAAGCGTCTAAACTCGCTTTTTGCTCCCCGAGTTACAGCGCTTATCCAAGGACTGGAACCATGCCATGCCATTGCAGCAGTCAATCTGGATCTTTTTACTTGCATAGATTGATCGGGAGTAAGCATGTACTTACTTGATGAGTAGCCTAAAATAGGAAACACAAGTGCACCTATCCAAAAACTTCGCCAACCTGTTTTGACGAAATATGTAAACCGCATTGTGGTAGGTAGATTGAGCCCTTTCCTTGACACACAATGTTCCTTTAATTAATCCTAACTCAGTACATTTAATCAGCAGCCGTATATTTGTCAATTAGTTTTACTTAACTGCCCCGACAAAGTCGGCCTAGTTGAATGAGATAAACTATTCGATAATTTTCATATGTGTAATAAGATAGAGCTCTTCCAGATTTTAAAATCATACCAGGCAAGCTCGGAGAAGTAGATTGAAAGGGTTAAATGCTAAACAAAACAAAGCCGCTAATTTACGTTTAGTATTATCACAAGTTGTGACACTCGGCCCTATCTCCCGCGCAGAGATTGCACGAAATACCCAACTCACAAAACAAACCATTACCAACATGGTAGAAGATTTACTGAGTGTAAATTTAATTGAAGAAGTTGGTATTAAACGCGCTGAAGGAGCGGGTAAACCCTCTAAAATGTTATGTTTAAACAAAAGAGCATGCCATACATTAGCTGTGCGTATTTCACCCGACATGTTTGAGCTTGGCCTTTATTTTCTGAATGGTGAATGCCTCGCTAAAAGAACCTCTCACAAACAGATTGCTTGGAGCAGCGATAACATTGCAAATGAAGTTCAGCAATTGGTACGGGAAAGTAATATTGAACATCCGTCGATTTTGGCAATGGGTTTATCTTTGCAAACAGAGCAAGGGGATACTCTATTTCAGCATCAGGCAGGTAAAAAACTGCAAAAAGAGCTGAGCCAAAAGCTCGTCATGCCAGTTGCAATAGAGACCACTGCCTCAGCATGTGCTGCTTACCAAATGCTATTTGGTGAGGCAAAAACACTTCATAATTTCATATACGTTCATCTTGGTAACAAAATTGAAGCCGCGGTCGTTCATGATCGTCAAATTATGCTCGGACAAAATGGTCTCACTGGCGCTCTGGGTGATATTTTTGTTACTCCGGAAATTAATCAATCAACAGGTGAACTGGGAACATTGAATGATTTTGCATCCCTCGTATCACTGAGGCATTACATTGAAAAGCATGACAAGCAACCTTTAACGTCGGTTAAGCATTTAGATCCAATAAAACACTCTGCATGTCAAAACTGGCTAGCTCAAGCTACAGAGCCGTTGCGCATTGCAATTCATACTTTGGAGTCCATTCTCAATACCCAGACAATTATTCTTGGCGGTGATTTAGGGGAACCGTGCCTAGATTACTTGATTTCTCAATTGAGACCTTTTATCCCCTCTATCGCACAGCAAGGCAACAGAGATATCGTGCGCCTTATTAAAGCGCCCAACAATAATGAAGTCTCAATGGTTGGCATATCAACATTGCCTTTGCATGCGGCGCTCAATGATAAAAACATGCAAACACTTTATACCTCACCGACTTACCTACAAAGTAAAGTGCAACAGTTGATCTATGCGTAAGCGACGCCCCGTTAGTTCTCACTGACAGCCACTGGATAATCTTCTAACTGACCCCACTCGCTCCAAGAACCATCATAAACATGCAGACTCGAATAGCCACATTCTAGAGCCACCAAAGCTAATATACATGCCGTGATCCCAGAACCACAGCTAAATTGCAATGTCTTTACTTGCTCATTAACTCCTAAACTATTTAGTAATTGCGCTAGCTCAGGTAGAGGTTTTAATAAGCCCTGCTCTGTCAGTACGCTGGTATAAGGTAAATTAACACTATGAGGAATATGCCCACTTCGCATACCAGCTCTAGGTTCCTTCCCTATGCCCTTAAACCGCTGTTCGCCGCGCGCATCCAACATCATCACCTCAGGATCAGAGATACCTTCCAGAACCTGCTCTTTATCAATAAAGTAATGTGCTCTAGATTGCGCTGTAAAGTTACCGATTTGTTCCACAGAGGCATATTCAGTGACCGTTTCATAGCCCAATGCCATCCACTGCTTTAAGCCACCATCGAGAATAAAAACTTGATCAAACCCCATCGCCTTAAACATCCACCAAGCTCGAGCCGCACTAAATAACCCCTTGTCATCATATACCACAACCGTGTCGGTATCATTGATCCCTAACTGGCGCATTTCGGCT
Organism: Pseudoalteromonas luteoviolacea; assembly: GCF_001696455.1. Lineage (GTDB taxonomy): Bacteria > Pseudomonadota > Gammaproteobacteria > Enterobacterales > Alteromonadaceae > Pseudoalteromonas > Pseudoalteromonas luteoviolacea_C. The sequence goes on along the minus strand of NZ_MAUJ01000004.1, from coordinate 8,573 downwards.
TGAAAGACTTGTTCTGAGCACATCATATTTGGCATGTTGGAGTATTCATCACTTAAGTTGTTACTAATATCAAAGCGCCGCGCATCAGGAATTATTGCTGGAGGGCGATATCTGCCCTTCTCTCCTGGTTTGATTATCCCTGCATCGAGCACAATTATGTTTGATAAGTTTTCAAACAGCCATTGACAGCTTTTCATATTTTTTGTCATAGTCAGACACTTATTTCATTGATTCTAGTTAATTTCTAAAACGCCTAGCGTTATACTAGATAGGATAAGTTTGTAGCTCAAGTTAATGTATGGGTAATAAAGTAATTGTTTCAAATCGACTAGATGGGGCTGTATTAGCCATATTACCTAAGTTTATCGGTGATGCTATTAATACGCTGCCCGCTTTGGCACTACTTAAACAACTCTACCCAACGCAACGTATTTGTGTGCTCGTCAGGCCACATCTGACGGAAATATTCTCACGTGCAAGCGAGTATGGACTAGAAGTCATATCTGATGACCGTCATTGTCGCAGTAAGCATCGTGGCCTGTACGGTATGGCTAGCCAACTCAAGCATCAAAATTTTGCTTTGGCGGTCTTATTTCGAGGATCTCTTACTGATGCTGTACTGGCAAGATTAGCGGGTATAAAAAATGTGATCGGCTACGCGCAAAACGCACGTCGACCATTTTTAAGCCATGCCTTTAAATTAAACCAATGCCACCATTATATTTATCGCTATTGTAAACTAGTCAATGACGCACATGGCAGACCGTTTACACACTTTGATACGCCTAAGCTCACGGCCCAACCATCAACGTTAGCGCTTTCTAAGGCGCAATGTAATATTGCGCTCTACTTAGGCGGTAAAGTCAAAGGAACACGCTATTACCCACAACATTTGGCCGTGCAAGTCGTACAACACATTTCTACCATCAAAAATATAAATATATTTCTGTTAGGTGATCAGTCTGAACAGTCCGACATGACCTCTCTCACTTCTTTGGCTCAAAGTAAGGGGATTACTTTACATAATTTAGCCGGTAGCATGAGTTTGGCTGAACTTGTAGACAATATCGGTGCAATGGATGCCGTTATTTCAATTGACTCTGGACCAATGCATATCGCTGCGGCGTGTGGCGTTCCTTGTGTTGCCATCGTTGGGCATGGTACCTCTCCATGGTCTCTGGTTGCGCCTAAGACCGAGAATTTGATTGCGTTGACCCACAAATCTACTTCCTTGAATGAAGTAGATCTGATTCAGGATGTGTCGCCAGAGAAGGTTTTTCAAGCGTTAAGTACGCTCCTGTGTCAACCACCGCACTAACCCGCTTTATGGTATTGCCCCAACCACTGCGTTAGGTCATTGGCTTTGAGAGGTCGGCTTAAGTAGTATCCTTGAGCATAATCACATTGCATTTCATTGAGTAACTGCAATGAGTCAGCATCTTCTACTCCTTCAGCAACGACAGAAAAGCCTAATTGATGACCTAAGCTGATCGTTGAGCGGACAATGCACTGATCTTGATGTGACGCAGACAATTTAAGGATAAAGACCTTATCCAATTTTAGTTCATCAATAGGTAACATTTTCAATCGGCCAAGAGACGTTTGTCCGACCCCGTAATCATCTAGCGAAATATGCACCCCGAGTTCCTTTAATGCCAACAGTGCTGCAATACCCTTTTCTTCATTTTCAATCATGTCTCGTTCTGTCAGCTCAATCGTTATTAAGCTAGGTGCAACGGCAAACTCACTCAACATGCTTTGCAAATGCGGAATGAAGTCGGCATCTGCAATATCTTGAGCTGAGACATTGATAGCGGCCTTCATTGTGACACCTTGTCCTTCCCAATGCGCGATTTGAGATACTACCGTTTTCAACACCCATTGGGTCAAATCGACAATCAGCCCAGATTGCTCTGCTAAATCAATAAAAAGCTCTGGCGATACCCAATCGCCATTTTTGCGCTTCCAGCGGATCAAAGACTCGACTTTATCCACCATACCTGAGCGCATATTCAATTTAGGCTGGTAAGTCATAAACAATTGACCATCATCATCTATCAGAGCTTGTTTCAACTCATCAATGATTTCTAGTCTTTCTAGATAAGCTTCATCTTCACCTGTTTGATAAAAGTAGACATCTTCCACTCCATGCGCCGCATTGTCTGCCGCAATTAAGGCCCGACGAATACTGTCATCCGCATTATCTGCTTGCTCAGGGCTGTGCACCACGCCAACACTAAAACGCAAATTAATTTCAAAATTGTGGATGGTGTAGCTTTTGCTGAGTTCAGAGAGGAAGCTATTAACGCAATTTTCCATCGTTGAATCGGGTTTAGCTTGTAATACCGTTAAAAATTCATCCCCGCCAAGGCGAATGTTCAATCCTTCAAAACTAGACGTCACAACTTCAATCCGCTTAGCAACCGCCTCAATACAGCTATCTCCAATACGGGGGCCAAGCTTATCGTTAATATGTCTAAGCCCTTTTATATCCAGCGCTAATAAATAGTAGACCTGATCAGTAGACACCAAAGCATCCAAAATGGGTAGAGCAGAAGTCCGATTATAAAACCCCGTTAACGAATCATGACTTGCCTGATACCGGATCTGCTTCTCACGCGCTTGGATATCGTCTCCCATTTCATGAAATGCGTCGACCAACTGGCAGATTTCTTCTGTCGGTCGCGATTCATGAATTTCGGCATTATAATCTCCCTTAGCAAAGCGCCTCGCCATGACAGTTAATTGCTGTAGTGGCGTTGCTAGATTTTTGGCTAAAAAACCACTGGCAAGAAAGCCAAACAACATCGTAATACAAGACAGAAACACGATGGTCAGTACTAATTGATCAAACTCTTCATATTCACTACGTAAATCTGCACTTAAAATTAGGCTCACAGGCACTTGAGACAAAGACGGCAATGCGACTTCCGCATTAATATACAGAGGGTACTCACCAAACCATCTGCTAATTTTTTGTTCGTGTAAATAGGCAAACAAATCTCTGTCTTCGGGCAACTGAATGGAACTCGCTTTCATCTTTTCACCAAGACTGATAAAGCTCATTTCCATACCCGTTAGTCCTTTAAGTTGCTCTGCAATCGGTTCATCAACAACAAATCCGACAATTGTAAACGCAATGGTTCTTGGGGCTTTCACAGGAAGAATAATGGCTTGGTAGAGTTTTTTATCGAGTACTACAAATGCAGAGCGGTCTTCATGTGCCAACAGTTCTTTTACTAAAGGCCGCATATCCTGAGGTAAAACTAATTGATTTTGATTAGTTGAAATCAACTTGCCACGCATATCTAGCAATAACATCAACTCTGCATTAATACGCTGGCTATGATTGTATAGTACGCTGCTAATCGTGGATGCATCTCTTGTTGCAACCGCTTGTTTAAAACCAAAGTCTTGGGTCAACACAGACGCTGCTGTAACCAATAACCGCTCTCTAGCAACTAAATACTGTTGATATACGCTCTGTGCTTTTTGAATGTCTTGTTGAACCTGGCGCTCTTTAAACTGGCTCGTTGACCACCAAAATCCAGCCAAACTGGCAATTGCGGTAATTAATACCAAGCCAACACACAGCACTATAATGCGATTTTTAAAACTCGTGCCCATAGCGATCCTTTAACACTACAATTATTCAGTTTAAGCAGAACCAGAGTGTTCTGGCCCACAGCTACAACTTACTGTAACCAACCCTATGATTATTCGATTTTGTGCTATTCAACGCATACCCTTAATGACAGACCTTACTGTCAGGCATTTAATTTCAGCATCAATGAAATCGGTGAAAAACTTTATGCAATTACACGTCTGAAAGGAAAAGAGTGCCCTATTAAGGTGTTGCTTAAAATATGGAGAAGCAAAATGCTGCTAGTCATTAAAAAAGCGCGAATGAAGTGATGAATCACACAACAAAAGGTACGCGATTATTTCTTCAATCTCAAAAGTAGCAACATCGAAACTCTACCGTCCAGACCCTGTGAACGCACATGTATTTATACTAAGTAAAAGTGACTTGGAGAGGAAATGCAAGGAATTCATGTCGCAATGCCTAACAATCCTTTAAATAACTGACTGCTAGGCATTTTAGTGAGTTTGCTTAATCGATAAGACCGTATTCTTTATCCAAGATTGCAATGACCTCTGAACGCGGATCTTGAGGGATCATTAACGATTGACCCACTATTTTACTCGCAATGCCAACGTAAGTCTCTGATACTGACATCATCACTTCTTGCGGCAGCTTATACGACTCAGCAAGCGCCTCCCTTTCTGGCATACGATCTTTATTCAATAACACATCGCTATCCGGAACGTTGTTTATCAGTAACTGGCGGAAACCTTCTTTTGAATTTTCGATGATTTTGCCATCACGATATGCAGGCCCATCCCAAATACGAGATGAATCTGGTGTACCAACTTCATCAATATAAATAAGGCGCGACGAACCATCCGCATCCTCTACATAGCCAAATTCAAACTTCGTATCTACAAAGATTTGGTCTAGCTTGTTAAGCTGTGCTGAAATCAAATTAAACCCTTCACTTAATAGTTGCTCGTAGCGCGCAACATCTTCCTCAGATTTAAAATTGAATGCTTCTAAGTTATCAGTGATATTACTACGGGTGATGTTTACATCATCTACTTCCGGAACCCCGTCAACGCCAGAGATAATACCCTTGGTAGATGGGGTGATCAGTACATCATCAAGCTTTTGATGTGCTTCGAGGCCTTCAGGCAGTTTTATGCCACAAAACTCTCGTACACCTTTACTATAGTCACGCCACATGCTGCCCGTAATGTACTGGCGAGCAATCGCCTCGACACGAACCGTGCTTGCTTTTCTTACAATCCATACATACGGGTGAGGAATATCTACGATGTGATTTCCCGCAAGACCTGCTTCATCAAATAATTTAAACCAATGAGCGGCAACACTATTTAATGCAATGCCTTTACCTGGCACACCATTTAGCCCGTTTTCTCCTTGCCAAATACAGTCGAACGCTGAAATACGATCTGAAATTACCATGATCGCAAGCTCAGTTCCTTTTGGAACATCATAGCCTTTTTCTTCGATTAATCTGGCATTGTCTTGGTCGGTTAACCAGTAAACCGAACGTACTTTACCACTGTGAACTGCACCTTTGGTGCGTATTGGTAGATCGTCATTGACGTCTAGAACTTTGTAGCTACTCATTGTATCTCCATAGAGAACGGCTGCGTCTTGCTAAAGGACGCAAAATACAGAGGGGGTTAGAGGGGTGTATAATAGTCGAGCGCAGCAAAAATCACAATTGTTTACCGCATTACAACGCGAACCGAGCGTAACTTAGTTTAGCGTGGCTCTGTTCTGGGATAACATAATTAAAACTCGGTACAATGAGATAATTAAATGATCCAAATTACAGATCTGATTTTCAGCTGGCCGGGCCAGTCTGAAGCTACCCTGCATATTGATGACTTGCAAATAGCTGAAGGAGAAAAGCTATTTCTTCATGGCCCGAGTGGCAGCGGAAAATCGACCCTCTTAAGCCTCTTAGCGGGGATTCAAACGCCTCAACAAGGCAGTGTTACTATTTTAGATCAGGATTTGAGCAAACTGAGTGATGCTAAAAGAGATAGGTTTAGAGCCGACCATATAGGCACTATCTTTCAAAACTTCAACCTTCTCCCATATTTGAGTCCGATTGAAAATGTCATACTGGGCTGCAATTTTTCCAAGCGAAGAGCCTCTAATCTGCGTAGTGCAAACACTTCAGCTCAACATCAGGCTAATTTGTTGCTTGAAGAGTTAGGCATAGATAAGCAAACGCGCAGCAAATCAGTAAGTGAACTCAGTATTGGTCAACAGCAAAGAGTGGCAGCAGCGCGCGCTTTTATTGGCCAGCCAGAGCTCATCATTGCTGATGAGCCAACATCTGCACTTGATGCTGACAACCGCGATGTATTCATTAATCAGTTATTTGAGCAAGCCAAACATTACCAAGCAACTATCTTGTTTGTGAGTCACGATGCAAATCTAGCTCATTTATTTGACCGCCAAATCAGCCTCAGAGAAATTAATGGAGTAGCACAATGAAACTAGTGACGCTCGCATTCAAGAGTATTGCAAATCGAAAAGCCAGCGTATTGCTCACATTGTTCACCATCGCAATCAGTGTCATGTTACTACTCTCCATAGAGAGGGTACGTCAAGAAGCTAAACAGAGCTTTAGTAGCACAATATCGGGAACAGATTTAATCGTAGGTGCTCGTACCGGCGACATCCAGCTTTTGTTATCAAGTGTTTTTAGAATTGGGCATGCTAACAACGGACTGTCTTGGCAAAGCTATGAATATATCAAAGCGCAACGTGGTGTTGCTTGGACAATCCCTATAAGCCTTGGTGATAGTCACAAAGGGTTCTCCGTGCTAGGCAGTGACGACAACTACTTTAAGTATTACCGTTACGGCAAGAAGCAAAGTCTCGCGTTTACAAATGGTAGAGCTTATCACAATGCACAAGAGGTCGTGATTGGCAGTGAAGTTGCAAAACAACTCCATTACCACATTGGACAGCAGATTGTTGTCGCCCATGGTATGGGGAATACCAGCTTTCATAATCACGATGATAACCCACTTACCATCGTTGGTATTTTAGAGCCGACAGGAACACCTGTTGATAAAACCCTACATGTACCGCTTAAAGCAATTGAGCAGATGCACAGCACAAGTCATCGTTCTACAACTCATGTGGTTGGCCGTAAAAATGAAAATCACGCACATCATGATGAACATGAACATCATCATGACCATAGTGAACATAACCATGGTGCATTAGACAGCGAACCTGGAGACCTGATTGGCCAACCAAAACAACTCACCGCGTTTTTAATGGGCTTTGATTCACCGCTCTATACACTGCAAGTGCGTCGAAATATTAATACATACAAGCCTGAGGCGCTGTCGGCTATTATGCCAGGCGTCACGCTTAGAGAGCTTTGGGGTATGCTAGATATCGTGGAGAAAATACTGATGCTATTTTCTGCGGTTGTCGTATTGATCAGTCTACTGGGTATGCTCACGACACTACTTTCTTCGCTTAGTCAACGTCGACGAGAATTAGCAATACTGCGCTCTGTCGGTGCAAGGCCAAAGCATGTCTTTGCTTTAATGTGTAGCGAAGCGGTTCTTATTACAGCGCTAGGAAGCATTATCGGCGTAGCTATGTTCTATATTGTCATGTTCATAGGTAAAGGGGTCCTACAAGCCCAGTTTGGTATTGCCATTTCTTTATCTCTGCTCAGTGACTATGAACTGATGTTACTTGGCGTTATCATGGTGTCAGGTACAGCAATAGGTGCAATTCCCGCAATACGTGCTTATTTTTACTCGCTCAATGATGGTATGAGTGTCAAAGTTTAAGAGGTTATTTATGTTTTCAACTCGATTCATATCGTGGTTAGTATCAGCAACCATGATGATATTAGTGTCTAGTACAGCCTTAGCTGCACCGCCAAAAGAAATATTTTGGGATGACCTCATACCTACTGGGCATGTTCAGATTAGCAATCAAGAGGCTGCCAATCATGATGGTGATGATAAAAACTGGGTGCAACCTGATCTAGATGCTCCCGTTGTCAAAAGTCTAGATGGTAAGAGTATTAGCTTACCCGGATTTGTAGTGCCACTAGAAGGAGACAGTGAAGTTATTACCGAATTCTTGCTTGTGCCTTACTTCGGAGCTTGTATTCACGTGCCACCGCCCCCCCCAAATCAAATTGTGCACGTTAAGATTAAAAATGGGGTGCCTATCGACAGCCTGTACGATGCCATTACAGTCACTGGCACAATTAAAGTAGAGAGCTTTAAGAATGAGCTTGCGCAAACGGGCTACACAATGCAAGCAGTTGGTGTCGCACCTTTCGAGCTTTAATTCACTTATACAGGGAGCCAGCAGCTCCCTGTTCCTTTTCTTAAAGCCATTACGGCTTTGTCAAATGACATACCTTACTTACTCCTTTTTGACTCCCCTACCTCCATCAGCCCCTATCGTAGAAAGGGTGACGAATGACCGAAATGAAGTTTTGCAACATAAGGAAGTGAGTGCATAAATGCGCGCTGTAATCTAGCTTCAGGGATGAATTAAGTGCAAAGGGTTAGCGACAGCGAACGCAGTGAGCGCGTTTCCTTTGCGCAATGTAGTGCAAAGGATTAACGATAATGAGCGCAGCGAATACGTTTGCTTTGCGCAAGGTGAAATAAGCGATTTTAACAACTGATGAGGGATTGGTGATCCATCCATTATGAACGACTTTAAATGATACTTAGAGTCCATATCAATGCCAGTGAAAGTTACTTGCTTCACCTTACGCTAAAGTCGCGCTAAAGCACGATTTAGCACCATAAACGCAAAAAACCCGCTGCATTTCTGCAACGGGTTTCTTTAATTGCCCGGGGCAACCTTTGCTGGCAATGGTCCGGCTGACGGCCAGAGGCCTCGCGTTCAGTCGGTGGAAAGTGAAACTATTCACTTTCCTAACCCCGCCTTCACCCAACTTTCACATGGGAAAGCC
>NZ_MAUJ01000003.1:14734-553934 GCF_001696455.1 Pseudoalteromonas luteoviolacea | reverse complement strand
TGAAACTCTAATCTGAAACTCTAATCTGAAACTCTAATCTGAAACTCTAATCTGAAACTCTAATCTGAAACTCTAATCTGAAACTCTAATCTGAAACTCTAATCTGAAACTCTAATCTGAAACTCTAATCTGAAACTCTATCAAGGAATAAAATTTCTCTTAAATTAAGATAAAAGCTTCCTTTCTGCTTATATTTAGTATGTAAATTTAAATTAGCGGCAATAGATTGATTCGGTGTAAATTGATGTTCAGTTACAAACCAAAGAACTATTACAATTAAACCTCAGGACGACTATTTTTACGAAAGTCGACACCCGTCAAATCTAGTAAAGAGTTGATCTTAATATACTTGCGCAGTTATAATTGTGAGAACACATCATACTTATGGGAGATGTACGATAAGTTTGAAATAAGAGTAGTATAAATTAATTAGTCACCCAAGATTAAAACGTTTCATGATGTAATCCCATTGTATGATGTGTTCTAATTGTGTGGGTAAATAAACCTAAATTAAAGAAAGTAAATTTGGAGAGATAAGCTAAAGTAAGCTATAATAATAGGAACACATCATACTATTAGTTATTTATGAGTTCCAAGTTTAATTTAAGAAGTACCTTTGATTATCTATTTGACCAAATAAATATTCTTTGTGAAGAAATAAAACACGCTGACGTTGTGAGCTGCCGCTACTATTTACTTCCCGAAGTAACAGAAGAAGACGAAAAAAAAGCGCCTGATAATATTCCAGTTTCAAAAGTCACAGGAGAAGATGCGCTTGATAAATGTTTGAATGGATATAAAGATGTCTTTGTCGGCAACAAAAAAAGTGGGAAAATACTAACTCGACATCCAGGAATAATATCGATAAATGACCCAGATCTTTCTTTAAAGGCTCGTCTAGTCGAAGTCAATAAAGCAAAACAAAGTTTCAAAGAAAGCATTTTGGAAATTAATAACAATGATGCTAGGTTTGAAGCAGTTCACAATGCAGTTCCCAATCTAATCACACTCGCAGCATACCGAAAAATTCATTTTGAAGATGCGATTCCATATTCTGTGCGTTTTACTTGGATGAAAAAACACTCTTCATTAACATTATCAAAAAAAGAAGCACTAGAAATGCTCAATAAGTCTTCCGGTTATTCAAATCCTAGAGTTATTGATCAACAAAACTGGATGCAAATAGTTGAGTCGGAAAAGTTAAGAGTAGGTAGTTTAAATGAGAAAAGTAAACTTAGAATAAAACGTCCAACTAGGGTCACGCCTGAGGTAAATATTAGGTTTACAGCTAAAAATAGATATCATGTAAGTGCCGCACTTCCTTTTATATTATTAAATCCACAACAAGAAACAAAAATTGGAGCGCTGACAGACTACAGTTCGTCAAATGTAGACGTCAGGAAAAAAGATTACAGTTATTTGATAGAGCGAATTTACTTAGAAAATCTAGACTAATTCTCAAGGAAAAGTTTTAGGACGGTTAATTTAACATAATTTCCCGTCCTAAAGGTGAGTTACTTTTTGACGATTTCTTCTAATATATCTTCATCAATTATTTCGGCAGTTTCTACAAGCCTTTTACCACCTTGAATTTCTATGCGTTTGTTGTGCTTGTTTAATGCCAGAATTTCCTCGCAAAATTGTGCCGATGGATGCATTTCATATACATAATCTATAATTTTACCCGATTGATCATCTTTTACATTGGATATGTTGTATTCAGAAATAGCACCTTTTTCAATCAAATCTTTCATTGTCGTAGTCATATCTCTACGAAGTGCTTTCAATTTATTGTCAGTAATTTCATCAGTAGAATATATAGAGCCATATTTTTCCATGATTGAAAGCAATCTAAAGTGATAAGTTTTACCTGGAGCAGCATAACGCCACAAATGATAAAGCCTTAACATCATCCAACGAGATAACCCTCGTTTTAGCTCTTGAGCGCTATTAAAGTAATATCCTTTATACTCTAAATTGTCGATCATATTATGTACAAACGCATTTAAACACGCTACACATTTAATATTACCTCCCTGCCCTTTTTTACCACTAAAGTGCAAAGAAGATAGAAAGTTCATGTTGGACTCATAAAAAGAATCATCTACATCACTATTTTTGGTATCTGTAGCTCTATATTTAAATGATAGTTTTGAACCCTGCAGCGCTTCTAATGATTCCTTTATTTGCGGGTAAGGCATTGACTGCCCTACCGCTTTCAATTCTTGAGCTAATTCATTCATCGAAAATATTACGGCATATTGAATACCGGACTTAAAATTAATTTTTACGATTTTTCCTTTCGAAGCAAGTCGGATCAAGGCTCTTTCAACCTTTTCTTCTCTGTCCGAAGGCCATACTAAAAATTCGGTTTCTTCTCCGTCTTTTTTGCTGCTAACAACCGCCGGAGTAATTTTTATTTCTCCATCATAGAGAATACCATCTACTTTTTCAGAAATTCTACGCGTTATAATCGTTTTTTTTGGCGCTTCTTCTAAAGGAAGTTTTTTATGCCCAGATCGAACAAATCGACCCCATAGGTCATAGTGATTGAAAGTATTAGAGTACGCTCTTAAGCCATGATTTGTACTTTCTAAAGAAATTCTTACATCTTTGTTGTCAGTGAACAGTGCTAGGCTTTCATTATCAATGGCACTTTCAACCCCGTGGATTTGTCCTCGAAGTGAGTCAGGTAGATTGTCAACAGAGATGTTTACCTTGCGGTTCATTTTTTTACTTCCAGATTCTTTCGACAGCTAATAACAACACATTCAAAGGAAAAAGTTAAATGATTAAGTTAGTAAAAAAGTGATCTGACTTCAAGTTTTTATAGGGATCAGTTTTTTACCAACATATTGTAAAATAGAGATCAAGATCTTACTAACTTTAGCAAAGAAACAATGTTATTTAACGAAAATTCAGCGATAAACCTAGCTAGAAGCGCCTTCTAATCGCTCCATTGTGTATAAATGCCATACTAATTAGTAAAGATCAGATCTATCCATAGTATAGATCCGATCTTTACTAGCTAATTTGCACTAATTTAATTGAAACTGTGGATACAATTATAGATCTAGTTAGTATTTTATTGATCTAGCACCCTCAAAATGTTCATAAAACTGTTGATAACCTGTGCCTATCCTTGTTGCTCAATTTTTAGTTAGTATATTTTTGATCTCTCAGTAGTTAAAGATCTGATCTGTACTACGTATTTTCGTGATCTAATATTTTTAAAAATATATATAAAACAATTAGATATGGACATAGTTGACCACCTTAGCCTTTAAATACCTATATATTTAAACATATCTAAGCTTTCTTATTTATTCTAATAGGAAAATTTAAATATGTTTTTTAATGATGTCATGCTTTTTATATGTTTACGTTTCATTTAATGGACATTATAATAATAGGTATCAGGTTAAGGAATATTAGTATGTCTATCAATAGCAATGCTCTTTCTACTTATAAATTGTTGAAAGCCACAGCTGAAGTTGCCGAAAAATCCCTTGAAGGTCGAATTCAGCATTATCGCGCTCATCTCAAATCTGAAGATAAAGAACTCCGTACATATACGCAAAAAGCTGCTGCGGATCTCTTGGGTGTCAATAATCGAACTTTGAAAAGACGCCATGATCAAGGCGACTTTGATCACTTAAGTATTCAAAAAGGGGCGAATGGGCATTACGCGTATACGCTTAGTAATATTTTCGCTATGGCAGATACACTTGGGATCGCATCAGATCATAGGGCGGATCAAGACAAGTTACAGGTCATTGTGATCAACAGTCTTAAAGGTGGCTGTGGTAAAACAACATCCTTGGTAAACTTAGCAGCGGCTTTGGCCACAACAAATATCAAAAGATATCGAATTGGTATCATCGATCTCGATCCTCAAGGATCATCTTCTAGCTTCTTTCCTTCAAACGATCATGAACCAATCACAGTTGGTGATTTAATGAGAGACTGTATTGAGTTAGATGAAGGAGAAACCTGGCCACAGCTTGTATCAGAATCATTTCAAAATACCCATATTCCTAATATACGGATCTTGCCTTCAGGTATGGATGACTTTTACTTCGAGCATGAAACAGCAACAGAACTAAAAGAGTCATCAGGTTATGATCAAACAAGACATTACCACAAACTTAAAGAGCGCGTTATAGAGCCTGTTCAGGACGAGTTTGACATTATTTTGATAGACACTGCCCCATCACTGAACTTTATGTTCTACAACGCGCTCATGGCCTCTACGGCGATGCTTATTCCAGTACACCCTGAAGCGGTAGACTTTGATGCTAATAATAAATATTTGAAGCGTTTAGGTGAGATCTATCACACGGTAGCTGCATTAGGTCATGAGGGGTGGGATTTTATGCAGTTCCTAGTGACAAACTATGTAAAAGGTAATCACTCTCAAAGAGATATCGTCAAAGACGTAAGAACAGCGTTTGGACGACAGGTAATGAGCTATCCGATAAATCACAGCTCTGCTATCACCGCAAGTTCGTCATCTTTCAACACGATTTTTGATCAAAAAACGTCTGATTCTCTAGCAAGTAGAGAATCATTGATTAAATCACAAGAGAATATAAAAGACGTGGTTGATGAATTAGAAATGCTCATTCGCTCAAATTGGGCGTCAACCCAGTCAAGTTTAGACTAACAGAATACAGGCTTAGTTATGGCAAGAAAACGTAAAAACGATACAAGAATAGACCCTTTTGCAACACCTGTAGAAAGCAGTAGTCTTGACGACTTATTGGGTCAAGCGTCAGCTGGGCAAGAAGTCACAATGCCGGCACCCAGCGACCCGAACCGTAAGATTAAATTGGTTTGTGAAGTTATCCCTTGGCAAAGTATTGAAGCTAAAACATCTGTTTATGGAAAAAACCGCCGTGAACAGTCGTTACTAAATGAAAAGTCTGTCGCTGATATTCTCCCAGCGATTAGTGAAGACGGTAAGAATATGCACCCAGCACTTTGCTGGAAAACAGATACTTCGTTGCTTGTATTATCTGGATCACGACGCCGTAAAGCATGTTTAATAGCAAAAGCGGATTATGTAGTTTTCAGTTCTGAAGATTTCACAGAGGACGATGCGAAAGCCCTAGCAGTGTCGTCTGACCAATATATCGCTCCTAGCCTTTGGGAGCTTGGCAAAGCATATGAACAAACGCGTCAAAAGCTACAAGATAGCGGTAAGAAAGGTTCATACAGAGAAATTGCAGCGATAGAAGGCGTGTCTCATACGGCGGTTGCAGATTCAATAAAGGCTTTCGAGCAAATTGATAAACAAATAGTGCTAATGTATCCAACGCCCAATCATTTGGGACGTGAGGTTGCCAAAAAGTTGATTACGGCAATCAAAGAAAATAAAGAGCAGTTTGCAAATAAAGTATCCGAGATTGCTCAAGCTACATTTCAAAGCGAAGCGATGAGTGATGAAAAGCGCGCAATTGAGATCACTAAATATCTGACCACATTTGAATCAGACACTGCCAATCGAAACGAGTGCTTATTAGAAAATAGATTTGTTAAGGTTCAACGAAGCGTAAATTCAGGTGCTGTCACTGTAAAAATTGACGATAAGGTACTGACTGAAAAACGATTAGAACAGTTGCAAAAATTGTTAAGCAGTTTTAACTAAGTTGTAGAGGCCTAGGCTACTAGGCCATACATATGCCTTTTTCACATCCAACCAGTCAGTTTTTCGTAATTTTGTTGGCTTTCCCTCTTTAGCTCAAATCCGTAATTTCATATACTGGTCTTTTACGCCTAGTTACTTGTTAAAAAATGTCCTCGCAGTTATCTAAAGAGCAGCTATTAGCTTTATTCGAAGAAATTAAGCAGGAACAGTCTTCACAGTTCCCGTTATCAGAGCGCTTTCTCAAGCAGTATTTTAGTTCTGCTATGTTGGCCAAAGCAAAAGAATATCTGAATGATGATCAGATCTGTTTCTTAGAACATTCCGATGACTTTTCACGGATCGATGCCCAAGTTTTGGGTAACTATGGAAATACCTTCACTCAACATATAAAAATTGAGCAAATAAAGGGCACCCCGTCCGTTGAAGCGCAGTGTTCATGTTCGAATAACGCTAAATGTCGTCATATTGCTGCTGTATTACTAAAGCTTAAAGTTGAGCATTCTGGTGGCTTTGGTGAGTCATTTATAGTCAATGACTGGTTCAATGAGTTGTCGTTACTTCAACAAGCCTCTGATTTGAACGCGGCAAACGTATTGTTGTTTGTGTTAGAACACCGCGGAAATGAGTTACTAGTCAACCCCAAAATGTCGCCTCATAAACCCGATGGACACTATCCCCTTGGACGAGCATTAACTGAAAAGCAATTAAACGCACATGTTCCGCCAAAAGATATATTAGAAAGCGACTATAAACTATTCAGTTGGGTGCGCTCTCAAAATACGCCGGGCCATTTTGAGCTATCCGGAAGTTGGGGGTTTGCTGCACTGCAACAGCTTGTGGCTACCAAGCGGTGTTTTTACGGCAATAGTCGTAAACCACTGCAGTTTGGTCATATGCAACATTTAGACTTTACGTGGCAGGTAGAAAAAGACACCTTCACGCTAGAGAGTAAACTGACAGGCGTTGAGCAGTGGCTCTTAATTAAATCTGACCCTCCAGTATACTTGGATACTGAAAAGATGTTGCTTGGGCGTATCGAGTCTGAGCTGAGCGCATCTGAGATTGCACACTTGCAAACGATGCCCAGCATTCAAAAAGATAAAATAGAAGCCGTGATTAAACGGTTTCAAGATGTCTTTGCAGACAATGTTATTCCCCCGCCAAGTGGCTATGAGAATCTGTTGGATAAAAATAAATTGGTTGCAAAGCTGGGTGTGACTGAAGGCGAGTTTAAGCATTTAGCGTTGTCGCTGTTTGACTCTCAAACCAAATATTCCACAGAAAAGCAGCTTAACCGCTGTGAAAAAATGCTCTTAGGACTCGGGTTTGAAGCACAAAGCGACGGATTTCGATTACCTGTTGAAGATGAAGTGGCGTATCACTGGTATAACTGCGAGGTTCGCCCATATTTGCAGCGTAAAATGTGGCAAGTTGATGAGATTCAGCAGACTAAAAAGGTTCAGGTACCTAAAGTTACGTTACAACTAAAGCGTGACAAGAAACACCATGTGATAGGCAAAGTGATGTTTGATGATAAGCTGATCCTGTTAGATTGGGATAAAGTGCCCAATCATGAAGTCAACTCAATCGCAAATGTGTTTCAATATGTCCAAATTGCAGAGCAGCATTACGCGATTTCAAAAAGTATTTATGAAGAGCTACTACTTTTAAAATCTCGTTTTAGTTATTACTTGTCTAGCTCTCAATTCAAGTTTCCGCTGTCTTATGCAAAAAAACTATTCGAATTGGATGCCGTTGAAAGTGTTTCGAGTGACGAAAGGTTGCTGGATTACCTTGAAGAGTTAAACAAACCAGTTAACGAAGATGTGTCATTGGTCGGGTCGAGCAATGACAGGTTCACTCTTAGAGATTATCAGTTGCAAGGGGTTAATTGGCTCAAGTTTTTGAACCGTCATCAGTTAGGTGGCATATTGGCTGATGACATGGGGCTAGGGAAAACCTTACAGGTCATTGCCTATTTTATTTCACAGCATAATACTCTGGTTACTAAACCCTCGCTGATTGTGTGTCCAACTTCTTTGGTTGGCAACTGGCAAAGTGAATTTAATCGGTTTGCTCCACATTTACCGGTTTTAACCGTTCATGGGGGAAATCGTGATAAACAATTGAATCAAGTTTCCCAAGCCCGTTTTATTATTACGACCTATCCTTTGCTAAAGCGTGATTTGGCGCACTATTCTGAGTTGCATTTTGACTCAATAGTATTAGATGAAGCTCAATATATAAAAAATGAAACTGCGCAGATCTCTAAGTGCGTTAAACAGTTGTCTGCTGAATTCAAACTTTGTTTAAGTGGTACTCCGGTCGAAAACAACTTAATGGAGCTCAAGTCTTTATTAGATTTTGTGATGCCTGACGTATTGGGTACCAAGCAACAATTTAAGCAACATTTTCAAATTCCAATAGAAAAGGAGCGTGACAGCCGTAAGGCCAAGGAACTGCAATCCTTAATCGCGCCTTTTATATTACGAAGAACCAAATCAGAGGTTGTACGAGAGTTACCTGCAAAGACCGAACTGATTAAAAAGTTAGAGTTCAGTTCTGAGCAAGCCGTATTGTATCAAAAGGTGCAGAGTCAAATTGAATCGAGTCTAATCGACTTGTTTAAAGAGCAAGGCGTCGAGAGCAGTAAGCTCGCCTTTTTGGATGCGCTGTTGAAATTAAGGCAGATCTGTTGTCATCCAGGCCTGGTTGATAAGGCCACAGAGTACCTTGAGAGCGCTAAGTTCAAGTGGTTAGGCGCGCATCTACCTATTTTGCTCGAAGAAGGGCGAAAGATAATTATATTTAGCCAATTTACGACTGTGCTCGACATGATATCTGAGCTTTGTGAAGATAAAGGCATCCCTTTTACGATGCTCACTGGGCAAACGAGACAGCGAGACAAAGCCATTGCAAGGTTTACCGAGGGTGAAGTGGACGTCTTCTTAATTTCGCTCAAAGCAGGTGGTACGGGGCTGAATTTAACTCAAGCCGATACTGTGATTCACTTTGACCCGTGGTGGAATCCTGCGGTTGAAAATCAAGCCACAGATCGAGCTTATCGAATCGGGCAAGATAAACCTGTATTTGTCTATAAATTGATTGTTGCAAACTCAATTGAGCAAAAAGTTTTCCAGATGCAAAAAGATAAACAAGCGCTCGTAGACGCCTTATTTGCTGACGCTGGCGTAAATTTAAGTGAGTTTAATGAAGCTCAAATGCTTGAATTGATAAAAAGTTAAAATTAATTTTGAACTTTTGAAAAATGCGGGGGTCTACTTTAATGCACGTTGTTAGAGCAGTTAAACAATGAGCACATGTTGATTTCCCCCTTATTAATTACGTTACGTTTTTTTGTAATAAACCAGCTCATCTGAGCTGGTTTTTCTTTTTCTGGAACCGCATAAATAAGAAAATAGACTTAAACAGCAATATTTCGGCGTCGTGTAATATTGTGTAATTGCAATTAGCCTTTTTTCTGGTTTTGTTCCACATTTGATCCATATTCTTTCTTTTTAATACACACATAGGAAAAAAACACCAAATGAATTGGACTTAAGGCGGGTAAACTATGTTGTGCTATGAAAACTCAATTTCACAATTAAACTTTATTGAACCTCAATCGCTGTGCGACTATGATCTAATTAATGAAGTTGCGAGCTCTGAAGACTTGGCAAGTATCTTAACTATGTTGTTATTTGACGATACGTTGTCTTCTAGCTTAAAGAAACAAGTGAAGCAGCAACTAAGAGTATTAAAAGCTAAAAAGAGAAACTAATGGAAGAAACAAGCCACATTTTGATTGTCGAAGATGATTTTGATATTGCTGAACAGGTGATGTTATTTTTTAAAGCATCTGGGTTTCAAATATCACATATTGCCGACGGTGCAGAAGTGGTTGATTGGGTAAAAGCTAATCGTCCAAATGCTATCTTGATGGATATTATGTTGCCTAACCAAGATGGCGTTGAATGTATGCGGCAAATCCGAGAGTTTTCTATGGTGCCCATCGTGATGTTAACAGCAAAAGTTTCTGAAGCCGATCGCCTTAAGGGTTTGGAATTTGGCGCTGATGATTACGTTTGCAAGCCTTTCAGTGCTGCAGAGCTAGTAATGCGAATAAAAGCAATATTACGCCGTTGCAGCGTCGTACAAGAACCCCAAAAGCCAGCAATTGAAGTGAATGAAGGTCAATTGCTTGTTTCTTTGAAAGGTAAATCTCTGAGTCTGACTAAGGTTGAATTTGATGTATTTGCCATGCTCTATCATGCCCCGAATCGAGTGTTTTCTCGACAGCAGATCCTTGACCATATTCAACCAGATAATTTTGATATCTCAGATAGAGTTATAGATAGCCATATCAAAAATATCCGAAAGAAGATTAAAAATATTGAGTTTTCCCCGAAGATTGTTGAATCTGTTTATGGCGCAGGCTATCGCTTTAATGAGCAACACATCGATAGCTAACAACTGATTTAATAGAGTTAACTTTCTTGGTTAACTCTTGCCCTTTTCCGATAAAACTCTATTTTCCAATGCCTATCTAAGTGAATGATTTGAACGACTCAGGTATGATTTAAAAAGATTTAATCTAAAGAGTCATACTATGTTTTGGACTACTTTGTCTTCACTCCCCTGGAATACCATTGCGACCTTATTTGGCGCTGGCATGCTCTCAACTGCAATGTTGTTTACTGTCGCGATTTTTTTTATTAAACAAAAAAGCCGAAATGAACTGCTAATGACACAAAATCAGTTAGTGATGCTTGAAGCAGTCAATGAAGAAATTAAGACTGAACTAAATGACACTAAGCAACAGCAGCTTAAATTGCATGGTGAGGCCCAGCAATATCAGGCACGTCTTGCTGAAAAGCACACGCAGCTTAAAGAGTATTATGGCCAGTGGCAACAAGTTCAAACCCAGCTAAAAAGTGAGCAAGATCGAGCGCATCAGTTAGAACTAAGGCTGACAGATACCGAAACAACACTCACCGAAAAACAGCGCGCTTTTGAATCGCAAATACAGCAGTTAGAACAGGCTAAAGAAACTTTAAAGCAAGAGTTTGAAAACTTAGCCAGTAAGATTTTCGAAGAAAAGAGCCAGCAGTTTGCACGTCGGAGTCAAGAAAAAATCCAGCATATTCTGACTCCTGTTCAAGGAGAGATAAAAGGCTTTCGTGATAAAATGGAAGCAATCCATAGTGAAGAGCTCAAGCAGCGCGCGGCCTTACAAACAGAGTTACTTCACTTGCAAGCGAATAATCAGGCGATGACCGATCAGGCCAGCAAATTGACAACCGCGTTACAGGGTCAAACGAAAACCCAAGGTAATTGGGGTGAGCTAATGCTGGAAAATGTACTTGATAGTGCGGGTCTAAGACCGGGTTATGATTATAAAAGAGAGGTGAGTTTTACCACTGAACAAGGTAAATTTCGTCCTGATGTTATCGTATATTTACCGCAAAATAGGCACCTAGTAGTTGATGCAAAAACATCGTTAAATGCATATACGCGTTACGTCAACGCACAAGAAGAATTACCAGCCCAACAAGCATTAAAAGATCATGTGACTGCGGTTAAAGCAAGGGTCAAAGAACTCGGTGATAAATCGTATGAACGGCTGCCCGGCCTCAATTCACCCGAGGTGGTCATTATGTTTATTCCAGTAGAGTCGGCCTTTGTTGAAGCCATAAAGTATGCCCCCGATCTTTACGAATATGCACTTGAAAATAAAGTGCTGGTAGCGACACCAACCACCCTTTTGACGAGTCTTAATATTGTGAAGCAATTATGGCGATTTGAGGAACAAAGTAAGCACAGTAAAGAGCTCGCCCTTCGTGCCGAAAAGTTTTACAACAAACTAAATAGTTTTTTGCATAGCTTGGAGGGAGTAGGCAAACAACTTGAGAAAGCACAAGAAACGTATGATAAAGCACTCGGGCAACTTTACTCTGGAAAAGGTAATCTAATTAAGCAAGCATCTGAATTTAAGGAATTAGGTGTGGCAGTTTCTAAAGACTTACCTGAGGAACTACTTGAAAAAGCAAAGCTAGAGTTAGAGTAATTATCGTTGCATTAAAAAAGGGCCTTAGGCCCTTTTTTGTTATCTAGTACACAATGCGTAGTCGCCATTTCTTGGCTTATCAGAATAGAGGAAAATATAAAGCGCATTGTTCCTAACGTCACTCCATACTTTACTGCTTGGATGAGGGCATAGAGATTGCTGTATATAACCTTTGATTTCACTGCTTGTCATGGCCAGTCGGGTTGGGATCTGAATAAATACATTCAGCTCTCCATCATCAAAATTAATGCGACTTAATTTCCAGCTACCCATCATAAATTGCTTGGTAAAATAGCGGTTGATGCGCTTTTGCGCTTCGGCACTTATGTCTGCATGTACAATTGTTTTTGAGTTGCTATCTGCCCAATAATTCCATGCTGACGCTAAGATCAGAAAGCCCGCAAGCAATAAAGACCAAAATGGTAAAACCTTATTAGTTTTAGGTCGTACTTTTGACTTACCTCTTTTTCGCTCGGCTATTTTCACCCAATCGTTATGTTTCATTGTACGCTGTGACATAAATTAATTCCTCCCGTTCATGTTGCTTATTAAAACAGGGCAATGTGGACAGAAAATGGAGCAAGTACGAAAGCTAAAGTGCTCGGATCAGTTGGGTAGTAATTTTCCTAAACTAGTTATTTTTTCGTATTTTTATGGCGGGGAAGAATTTGGAGCATTGGCGGCTGCAACGCTCCAAGTTCTTTGTTGCAATGTGCTCGTTACTTAATGGGTATTGAGATAGAAATATCTAATCCACCCAATGTGCCACGCTTAATGTCTATGCTGCCAGACATCAATTCTACGAGACTTTTACAAATTGATAGCCCAAGTCCTGAGCCGCCTGTTGCGCGACTGCGTGAGCTTTCTACTCGATAAAGTCGCTCAAAGAGTTTGGGGATCTCTTCATCGGTTACGGTAGGCGAAGAATCCTGAAGCTCAATATTGAGGTGCTCTTTATGTTGGTACATTTTAAAAATGACACGCCCAGGGCTATCGGTGTATAGGCAGGTGTTTTTACACAAGTTAGTAACTACACGATCTAACTTCGGTTTATCAATGTTTATAGTGGCGCCTTGGGGAATGTTAATTTCGCTACTAAAGTCAAGTTTATGACTCTCGGTCATGCGTTGAATGTCATAACTGTAGTTTTCAGAGAGGGTTCTGACACATTGAATTTGCTCATTAAGCTCTATCGCATTGTTTTCAGCTTGAGAGAGTTGGTATACATCAGTAATGAGGGCGTTGAGCTGGGATATTTTATCGTTAATCTTGCTGTATGCACGACTATTGTCGTCAAATAGGTTGTGTTCCAGTGCTTCAATATGTAGCTTTAAAACACTCAATGGTGTTCTCAGTTCGTGGGAAATGTCGGCGAGTAACTTTTCTTTTTGCTTTAAATTTTGTTGATACAGTTTAGCTGCAAGGTTGGCTGAGCGGTGTTTTATAAAATAGATGTAGGTCAGCAGTGCACAGATAAAAAGGGCGGATAAACCGGCTATGATCCAGGCTTTTTGCATCAGTTTGTTATGCTGCAACTGGCTTTGCGCCAGCGCTTTTTCTTTTTCTGATACTTCTAATTGTTGGCGTTGCACTAAGCTGCTAATGCTATTTCTGTATGTTTGTGCTTTTTGGTTGTTAACCTTCACATCGTTTAACCTGCGCGCATTAAGTGCTTTTTGAATGAAGCTGAATGCCACATCCATTTTTTTTTGTTGGAATGCGAGTTCCGCGGCGACTTCATAATAATGTATAGCAAGAGGCGCATGTGCTTCCTCTGCAACTAAATCTGCAAGCTCTGTCACATAATTCTGGGCTAAGTGAGGTTGTTGCAAGCTGAGATAAGCTTTCGATACACTAATATGCGCATAAATTAGTTGGACAGAACTTTGCGCTTTATTTGCAAAATCTAAACTTAAGTGGGCATTAACAAGCGCTTCATCAGGTTGTTGCAATTTCAAGTGGCTACTGGTCAGCATATGGTAGGCGCGGGAAAGACTTTCATTGGCGTTGGTCTGAGTCAGATATTTGAGCGCTTCGTTGATGTTTTCTATGGCCAATAGGTGATTTTCTTTTTTGAATGATACCTGTGATAACCTGAGGGCGCTGTCGGCAATGGCCACTATTTCGCCATGCTTTTTGTCTTCTGCCAGTGCCCAGCGAAAGAAAATTTCAGCTTGTTCGTAGTCATCCAACCTAACAGAGATATCACCTAGATTATAGAAATTGCTAGCTTTTATCGAATGGTCGTCGCTGCCCTTCAAGTAATCTTGAGCTTTCAATTGAAACTGCATCGCCTGTGCGAGCTGATTTTTGTGGTCGTATAATGTGCCTAAGTTACTGTAAGCCAGACCTATTAAAGTATTATTCTCAAGCTCTTGCGCGGCTTTCAATGCACGATAGTAATGTGTCTCAGCCTCTTCTAAACGAGACATTCGACGATAGTTAATGCCTTTTTCATTGTTGAGCGTGCGGACTAGCGGCGTATTTAAGTAGTGGTTTTGTTCGATGTAATCCAAAGTGGATATCGCTTTTTCATAACGTCCCTGCTTGCGATAGATTTTTGCTTGTAACAATAAGACCTCAAGCGCTTTTTCTTGGCTGAGATTTTCTAAACGCCAAGGCTCTATTAAATCCAACGCAATTTGATACTTTCCTTGCTTCTCTAGGTTCTCTAATTCCTCTACATCGATACTCGCTGAGGCACTCTGGGCAGAGAATATGTAGGTTAGTAACAAAGGAACGAATATTTTCTTCATAATTTTTCAAGTTAAATCAAGACTGTCGCATGCTATGCAACAAATGTGTGATAAATATGGATTATGTAAAGGGGCTTTACATCGCTGAGTAAGTAAAATTTTGCTTCGGAAAAAAGCCACGTTGGTAAAAAAATGATTTCTAATCAGAAATGGTTGGTAAAAATGAGATCCAGCATAGTTAGGCAGTTGGTAAAAATTTGGTTTGCGGTCGCTTGAGATGGGGATTTTGTGCGCAATTATTTTGCTAGTTGCATTAATTAGGGCGGATTTGGGTCAAAACCTGTTGAAAATTGATATTTTGCTGTGCAGTTTAGTCATCAAATATAAAAACGAGCTTAGCTAGTATTTTATTGATCCGATAATCCTTTAGTCAGTTAAATGGTGATCTGAGTTCTACAAATGGGCGTGGCACAAAAAAGGGCCCTGAGGCCCTCATTGTTGGGATAACACTGTTTAAAACTGGTTCATTGTATTGGCTTCACCGCCTGCTTTGAGTGCATTGTCGCCACTAAAATATTCTTTGTGCGTGTCACCAATGTTGGAACCTGCAAGGTCTTGGTGTTTTACTGAAGCTTGCTCTCTTCTAATTTCTTGCCTTTGTACATCTCTGACATAGGCCAACATGCCAAGCTCGCCAAAGTATCCTTCGGATAAGATATCCGTACTGAGTGCTGCGGTATGGTATGTCGGTAATGTAATCAAATGGTGGAAAATACCAGCTTGCTGAGCCCCATCCATTTGGAAACTTTTCACTTTTTCATCTGCGATACGCGCAAGTTCGGTGCCATCTAGCTCGGGTGCCATAAGTGCCTTTGGATCAAGGCTCGGGTCTGGGTAAGCATCTAGTGATTCGCCTTGTGCTTTTAGCTCATTATAAGCTTGCTCTCGGAACTTCAAGGTCCAATTAAACGATGGTGAATTGTTGTACACTAATTTGGCATTCGGTACTTGCTCTCGTATACGATTAACCAACTCGGCGATTTGGGCAACATTAGGCTTTTCGGTTTCAATCCACAGTAAGTCAGCGCCAGCTTGAAGACTCGTGATACAGTCGAGGACCACTCGGTCTTTTTCGGTGCCCTCTTTGAATTGATATAAGCCGTTGTCTAAGCGTGTCGGTTTTTGTAGCTTGCCATCTAGTTTTATGGCCATATCACCATCCTGTAGTTGGCTTAAGTCATCGATGACTTGTGTCTCTAAAAACGCAGTATATTGGCTTGCAATGTCGCCTGTTTGCTGAGATACAGGGATTTTTTGTGTCAAACTGGCACCGAGTGAATCTGTACGAGCAACGATAATCCCATCTTCTACACCTAGCTCCAAAAATGCATATCTGACCGCATTTATCTTAGCTAAAAAGTCTTCATGAGGAACTGTTACCTTACCAGCTTGGTGACCACACTGTTTTGCATCTGAAACCTGATTTTCGATTTGAATGGCACACGCACCCGCTTCGATCATTTGTTTTGCCAGCAGGTAAGTGGCTTCTTCATTACCAAATCCCGCGTCTATATCTGCAATTATAGGCACAATATGTGACTCATAATTGTCAATTTCCGATTGGATAGCACTGTAATCTTGCCCGTTAGCTTTTGCACCATCTAACGCTTTGTAAAGGTGATCAAGCTCTCTGGCGTCAGCTTGTTTTAAGAAGGTATATATCTCTTCGATTAATTTTGGAACCGCTGTTTTTTCATGCATGCTTTGGTCGGGAAGCGGGCCAAATTCAGAGCGCAGCGCTGCAACCATCCAACCACTTAAATAAACATATGCTCCTTTTGTGGTTTTTTTGTGTCTCTTCACTGCCATTATCATTTGTTGTGCTGTGAAACCGTGCCAGCACCCCAATGACTGGGTATATTGCGTTGGGTCAGCATCGTAGCGAGCCATGTCTTCTCGCATGATTTTGGCTGTGTGTTTAGCGATTTCAAGACCTGTCTTGAATCGATTTTGCAAATGCATTCTGCTTGCAAACTCAGGGTTTATTGATTGCCAATTGAGGTTTTTTGACTCGCAAAGTGTCGTGAAGCGGTCGATCTGTGTTTGATAGTCACTCATGGTTTTTATCCTTCGAACGAGTAGTACGCTAAGTTGATTCGGTTTGCCACAGTGTAAAAATGTGAGAGGTGCCGTGGCGCTTAATTAAACACTAGGATGACTTTTTAGATTTTTTAAATTTATAGTTGTTATTATGAGTATATTTTCAATGAATGGCTCAGGGGGTTTGTTTTTGTACAAATTGATTTATTTTTGAATAACCCGTTCAAAAAATTATCGTTAATAGGACCTCAGCTATGAGCTCAACTATCCAACAAGCCGGCTTAACAATTGATAGCTGCTTCTATGAATTTGTGAATCAAGAGCTTTTGTCAGGGCTATCATTAAATCAAGAAGCCTATTGGCAAGGCGTCGCAACCATCATCAATAAACTCACGCCTATCAATCGAGCTCTACTCTCTAAGCGAGATGAGATGCAGGCGCAAATCGACCGTTTTCATGTCGAGAATCCAGTATGGGATGCTAAAAAGTATCGGACTTTTTTAGAAACGATTGGTTACTTGCAACCAGAGCCGCCTGATTTCAATATCTCAACGATGCAGGTCGAGCCCGAAATCGCGCTTGTTGCAGCTCCGCAGTTAGTGGTTCCTGTAAATAACGCACGTTTTGCTCTCAATGCCGCAAACGCTAGGTGGGGATCTTTATACGATGCGCTATACGGTACAGATATGTTACCTGAGGAGGATGGCGCTGAAAAAAGTGACACTTACAACCCTGTGAGGGGGTTCAAAGTCATGGCTTACGCTCGGCAGTTTTTGGATAAAGTACTGCCCTTGAGTAGTGGTTCTCATATAGAAAGCACGCACTATGCCATTGTAAATAAGGAACTTGTAGTGACTTTGAACGATAGCCGGCAAGTCGGGCTATCCGATTCGACGCAATTAATTGGTTATCAAGGGCTTATTCAAAACCCAACGGTACTGCTATTCAAGCATCATGGGTTGCATTTTGAATTGATCATTGATCCAGAAGATCCTGTTGGGAAGGTTGACAAAGCTGGGATCAAAGATGTGATCTTAGAGTCTGCACTTACAACGATTATGGATTGTGAAGACTCTGTAGCGGCAGTAGATGCACAAGACAAGATCCAAGTCTATCGCAACTGGCTAGAGCTCAACACGGGAACACTAAAAGAGCAGTTTGAAAAGGCTGGTAAATCAATAACGCGTGAGCTTAACCCAGATAGAACGTATACATCATTGGATGGTGAGCAATTCAATTTGAGTGGTCGAGCTATGATGTTTGTGCGTAATGTTGGTCACTTGATGACGACTCCGACGATACTTGATATGAATTGTAATGAAGTCTATGAAGGCATACTTGATGGGATCTTTACAGCTACTGCCGCATTGCATGACCTACGAAAAAAAGCAGGGCACCGCAACTCCAAAGCTGCCAGTATTAATATCGTAAAGCCTAAAATGCACGGTGCTGAAGAAGTGGCATATACCGAGCTTTTATTTAGCGAAATAGAGCGCTTCCTATCCTTGCCTACCAATACGATTAAAATGGGCATTATGGATGAAGAGCGCCGCACTTCGGTCAATTTGAGCGCCTGTATTTATGCCGCAAAGTCACGTGTGGTCTTTATCAACACTGGATTTTTAGATAGAACAGGGGATGAGATCCACACTTCTATGTATGCTGGGGCTGTGTTACCAAAAGAGCAAATCAAATCTCAGCCTTGGATTGCTGCTTATGAACGTCAAAATGTCGAAATAGGTCTAGGACACGGTTTTATTGAAAAAGCGCAAATTGGTAAGGGAATGTGGGCAAAGCCAGATAAAATGGCACTCATGATGGAACAAAAAGCCGATCAATTGCGTGCTGGAGCAAGCACTGCTTGGGTGCCCTCCCCCACTGCGGCGACACTCCACGCAATGCATTATCATGAAGTTGATGTAAGAGCTTGTCAGCAAGCGATGAAGCACTACCAGTCAGACAGTTTAGCAGAATTGCTGTCTCCCCCCTTAATGATAAATCATGAGTTGACGGAGTCAGAAATACAAGCTGAGCTAGATAACAACGTTCAAGGGATATTGGGTTACGTAGTGCGCTGGATTGATCAAGGCATAGGGTGTTCTAAAGTGCCTGATATTTCACATGTTGGTTTAATGGAAGATAGAGCAACATTGCGCATATCCAGCCAACATATTACCAATTGGCTTGCCCATGGTATCTGCACGGAAGAGCAAGTACATCATACCTTTGCTAAAATGGCGTGCGTTGTAGATAGTCAAAATAGTGCCGATCTCAACTACCAAGCTATGTGTAGTAATGGCCATCCAAACGCGGAAAACCTGTCATATCAAGCTGCGTTAGCATTGGTATTTGAAGGAAGACATCAGCCTAATGGTTATACTGAACCATTGCTCCACTCATATCGACGTCAGCGAAAGGCATTGGACGTTTAGCACGACGTAATCATCATCGCTCTGCTTACACCTTGTCTGCTATGCAAAGTAACAAGGTGTAAACCCCCTTGACGAGTCACTCTGCCCCATTTACCTGATAATTTATTATTAGATACAAACTGATACACATTGGTATAATAAGACACGCTATTTTTGCAGCGCATTCAATATATTAATTAGCAAGTACACAATAAAAAGAAATTGCTATGTTATCTAAATTTAAAAATAAGCCTATATACGCGGGTATGTTTGCCTGCCTTTTGTCTGGTAATGTGCATGCCCAATCTGAGACCGATTTTTGGCAAGGGTTTAGTAATAAACGTGAAGCCGGCGGGTTTTTAGCGCTGGGTGCCAGTTTCTCATACGGTGGCGGGTTGTTGTCTGATATCGATACTCGAACCAATTTGGTTGTCAGTGGTAACTACTATTTTGAAAATGGACTTTTTATTGAGGTGCCAGGTAACGCAAACAAGTTCGAACCCAGTTGGGCTATGGGTTACAACCTTTATAATACCGATGACTGGGAATTTGATTTAATTTACTCATCGGCGCATGGGCCACTAGAGTATCGTGTTCACCCAAAAGAGGGTGGTGACAAAGACCTCACTGCCTATCTCGGGTTGAGAATGTCTGGTGAGGTAGGTAATTATCAATTTCAGGCAATTTTTGCACCTAATGCTGACAATAGCGAATATAACGACGGTTTATATGCGTCCGCGTGGCTTGCTCGCTCTTGGCAATATAAAAATTGGCATTTTTATGGGTCGATTGGGCTACAGTATCGAAATAGCAACATGCTCGACTACTACTATGGCGTACCTGATAGTGCCGTAATGCTTAAACCTTATGATGCCTCAGGTGGCGTTAACACGCATTTAAAAGTTGGCTTTACCAAACCTCTAAATGACGCTTGGGTATTAGATGGGACCGTTGGAATCACTGACTACGCCAGTAGCATCGATGATAGCCCCTATTCACAGCTAGCAAAAACATATAACCCCAACCGTAGCGAACTTGGTCGTCATATCGCATTGACGCTGAGCTACGTGTTTTAGGGGGGTATTATGATTAAATATACATACTTATTTTTGCTCTTCTCTGCCTTTGTAAACGCTGAGCAAAAAACAGCCCCCTTTATGTTAAAGCCTGACCAATGTGTCGCACTTGAACAAGGCCAAAGTTGCTTTATTGATATTGAAGTGCAGTGGCAAACTGAGTTAAAAGGCGATTTCTGTCTATTTGTCGATGATGTTAAAGCTCAGTGCTGGCAGTCCACTCAAGCTGGGTTGTGGAAAAATGAGTTAGAAATGAAAACCGATGTTGCCGTGAGCTTGAAAGACAGCAATCACCAAATGATTTACAGCGGCAAAGTAAAATATGCGTGGATATATAAAAAGCGCAAAAATAAAGCCGTACGCTGGCGCATGTTTTAAGGATTGATAATGGATCAAACTCGGATTGCTTTAGTTGAAGATGATGTAGAGTTAGCGCAGTGGATAACGGAATATCTTGAGGTGAAGCAATATCAGGTTACCGTGTATCACGATGGGATCTCTGGGCTTGAGGGGATAAAACTCAACCCACCCGACTTAGTGATCTTAGATGGAATGCTACCGCGCATGGATGGCTTAGATGTTTGTCGAGCATTACGAAGCTCGCTGGCTCTTCCTATTTTGATGCTTACTGCCAGAGATGAAGAAGTCGATGAAATATTAGGGTTAGAAATGGGGGCAGATGACTACCTTACTAAACCTGTGAGAGGTCGGCTGCTTGAGGCGCGGATAAAGAGCCTGCTCAGGCGCACCTCGAGTAGCGCAATGCCGAATTCATCATTGGTGTTAGGTCAGCTTGAAGTGAATCCGGATACCAGAAATGTCAGGCTCAATGGACTCAATATCAAAGTATCCAGTAACGAGTTTGATGTTTTATGGGTGCTTGCGCAACATGCTGGTTCAGTGGTGACAAGGGATGCTCTGATCCAACAGCTACGCGGGTTCGAATATGATGGCTTCGACCGCTCAATCGATCTGCGCGTATCACGTTTGCGCAAAAAGCTAGGGGATACACAAGAGCCTTATAAAATCGCCACCGTATGGGGAAAAGGATATCAGCTCGCAAAAGATGTTTGGTAAGGAGGCATTATGTGGCGCTTTGCTGTCGCACTGGTGGGCGTTTTATTGCTCGCGAATATTTTGTTAGGTCAGGTGATTGAGCAGGTTTATACGTCAGATATCGAAAAGGCTCAACCTATTGCAAATGAGGAGGTTGAGCTTGTTTTACCTCTACTTCGTGCCATTGCCGCCCGTGATAACATTGATTTGAGTGCTTTTCCCCAAGACAATAATCGCGGTGCGTCTATTATCATACGACAGCAGGATGCTTACCCGCTGCCTGAGCAGCTCAATCAACAGCTTAAACTTGGTGAGGTCGTTTATTTGGAAACGAAAGAGCAAGTGATGGTCCACATCTTAACCAAAGGGGGCGCAATCCTTATTTATCAATATGATAAGCAACCGCTTGAAAACGATCATAGTTTAAGCCTAACACTCTCATTCTACGGGTTGTTGATCGCAGTTATGTTGGCATTTATTGCGCCATTTATAAGACGTCTTATAAAACTAAGGCAAGCTGCCACTCGATTTGGTGAGGGGCAACTGGATATCCGTCTGAAGGTGGGTACTCTCTGGTACCTGCGTGATATTGAACTGTCTTTCAATCAAATGGCCGAGAAAATTAATGTTCTGATGGATGATGTTAAGCTGCTCGCTGGTGGCTTGTCTCATGAACTTAGAACACCTTTGGCACGAGTCCGAATGGGGTTAGACACTCTAGTTGAAACCGATGATGAAGTACTTAGAGGAAAATACGAAGCTAGAATTAATAATCAATTGGATGAAATGGAGAGATTACTGCTTCATATGCTTGACTTTGCTCGACTTCAACATAGCTTAGATGAAGCCAAGCCTGTGACGGTAGATGGACAGAAGTTGCTCAATAACTATGTTATGAGCAATTTTGATGATGCACTTGAAGTGCAAATGCCAAACTCTGCTTTTTATATTAAAGCTGAGCAAAGCTATCTATCTATGGCTATTTCTAACATTATCGAAAATGCCATTAAATATGGCCACACTCGATGTTTACTAAAAGTAATACTAGAGAAAGAATGCGTCATATTTACAATAAGTGACGATGGAAATGGCGTTAATGCACAACAAAGAGAGGCAATATTTAAGCCTTTTGTCAGGCTTAATCAAGGCGCAGAGCGTGGGTTTGGTATTGGCTTGGCGTTTAGCGCCAAAATAGTACAGCGCTATCTTGGCTCAATTGAGGTTGATAGCTGCCCATTGCTAGGTGGTGCACGATTCACATTACGCTTTTCAAGGGTAAGCTTATGACTTTGTTATGCATTAATAGCCCTTTCGTTGTCAGCCATGAAGGCATATGGCTTATTGTATACATTGTGAATTCTTATGCGTTTATTTTGACTTAAAATTCACCTTCGAGTGCTGGTTGGCTATTTAGATAGCATAGATAAAAAATTCTTGTCATGTGCTTTAACAAGTAATATGTTTGTTTCTTTATTGGGTATGTGTGGTTTTTACGAGAAAGTAAAAATGTGTCTAAAGCGAGTTAGTACGAAATTTAATTCCCGACTGAACAATGAATTAGGATTTTTGCTCTAATTTTCGTTTGACGTATTTGGAACCTTCCTATAAATTCCTTTTAAAATTTACACAAACTGTAGTTACTGGCAAACTGGGTGAAAGCCTAGGACGCAAAGCTTCCGGTCTAAAGGCGCTGTATTTTTATGCAGAGTCCACGATAGCGGGGTTGCTTCATAATCATGGAATGTTATGAATACGCATGAAGGATGTGTGTGCCAGATCTACTCAATATCGCTATATCACTAGCAAATTGAGGTTAGAGATGAAAAACTTTCCAAACAAAACGCTTGTGTCGGCACTCTGTGCTATTGCAAGTTCGTTCCCTATACAAGGGTATGCAAACGATTTTTGGCATACCTATCTGGAATCCAGATCTGAGCAATCTGATCTAAGAGATCCCAATTCTAAAATCTTGGATGACGAGATTTTAGCAAACTACTCATATGCAGGTTTCCAATTTTCAAACCACCCTATTCCTGAAGTAGACAGCTTAGGGTATCGCACATTTGATGTGACCGACTTTGGTGCTGATATCAAGTTAGGCCAATCGGATAAGCAAGCTATAAGAGATACGATTGCTGCGGCCGAAAAATACATTGATGCAGGCGGAAGTGGTGCAATTATTTATTTTCCCAACGGAATATATGATTTAAATACACACGCTGATATTGCTCATCTTGATATGTCCGATACTGCCGCTGGAAGAAAAAGCCGCGCAAATGCATCGATTAAGGTGTCTCGCGGCAACATGATTTTACGAGGTGAAAGCAAGCAAAGTATTTTATATATGGATAAGCATCTTGATTTGGTTTATCCATCAAAAATGTGGACAAGTCCCTATTTATTCGAAATAGGGTATAACTACGACAACCGTGACCCACGCGTTAAGGGAGTTAGCCAAAAAGTGGTGTCTCCTAGTGGCGAAAGGTTTATCACTGATATTACGTCTGCACACCCGAGACACTCAACTCGTACAGTAAGAGTCAGTGACAGTCGCCTGCTAAAAGTAGGACAGTGGGTACAATTGTCTCGTTTTGACCCTCGTGAAGAAACAATCGCCAAAGCATTATCACCATACAAGTTAGACGGTAAGTGGGGACTAATTAAAAAAGGACTACGTTCCCAAGAGTACCATCAAATTACTGCTATTGACGGTGCGTTAATCACCTTTGCGGCGCCAATTCATCATGAGATTCAAAATGATGGATACTGGGGTTTAAAAAAGGCAACGTTAGTAGAAAATATCGGTATTGAAAACCTCACTATCCAAGGTAATTGGCAGGCAGCATTTAAGCACCATTTAAGCGGTGTTCATGATGGAGGTTGGAGTGCATTGCGCATTTCTCGTGTTGCAAATGGCTGGCTGAGAAATGTGGATATTGTCGATGTAAACCAAGGAATTACTGTGGTAAATGGTGCCGCGATGACATTACAAGATATTAAATTTATCGGAAATCCGGGGCATTTAAGTCTAGATATTAACTCGTCTACCCATGTATTGGCTCGTGATATTGATGACCAAGCTGAACATTGGCATGCGGCTGGTTTTTCACATAAAGCTACGGGAAATGTGATTTCAGGTTCAACGCATTCAGAGAAACGCTTTCACAACTTACATGCAAATATGCCCTACAGTAATCTTATTGAGAACAGCAAAGGCGGATGGAACTATGGGTTTATGGGGGGCTCGGAGGGGTCTCAGCCAAATCATTTAAAGCACTTAGTATTTTGGAATGTAACCAACACAGCGCAAAACGATAATATCGAAAAGTGGGCATTTATGCGTCATGACAGCAAGTATGGTCGAGTGATTATGCCGTATGTTGTGGGTTTAAATGGTGCCGGCTTTAACGGCTTTGAAAGCCAACAAAGGTATGATTTAAGCTTGGCTGATGAGCCACAAGCGCATGTTCAGCCTGTAACGGATATTGATAGCCTTTTCGATGCTCAGTTAAATCAGCGTCGCTGTGCAAAACGCATCACTGGCGAGGGTCTTGCTGGTGCGTGGTCACTTGAACAAAGTGTTTGTGATCTATCTGGTAATGGTCTTCATGGGCAAGTGTTTGGCGATTATCAAGGGTCATTCAATGGTTCCGGTCAGCGTGTCGAGTTGGGCGATATTGACCGTTTCAGTCGCATTGAATTGGCGTTTAAATACGATACTTGGAGTACTCAAAAGGCTGGTTTTGCTTTGTCTAAAGGGAACTATGGCACGAAAAACCCCTACTACATTCAAGTTAATAAACAAGGCGTGATAAGCGCTCGAGTTAATGGTCAAGGCGTCAACGCGGGCAACTACGCAGACGGCAAGTGGCACAAGCTGGTCATGCACTTAAATGGAAATCTGCTGTCGCTATATATCGACGGTCAGTTTCTTGGCTCAAAAGCTGTGGTTCTGCCGGAGCAAAATGATATTCCGCTCAGTATCGGCTCTCCTGTAAAAGGTACTTATCCCTTTATTGGTGAAATTAAAAACGTACGCATTTTCCAATAATGTCAATGCGTTTGTAACTCGAATGAAGATTACAGGCGTGTGATAAAAGTTTAATGAGTCCAACTGTTAGCAGTTGGTCAAGAAGTGATTCTAGGTAATTAAAATGGCAACACTCCCTCCTTACAAAAAGTACGCTTTGATCAGTTTAGCGTTGGTATTTAGCTGGTTCTCAACTTTTGCTTTTAATGGCATTGAAGTAAATGAAACGTCGATGTATTGCTTAAAATTAAAAGATAAGGCAAATATGGATTTATGCAGTAAAGTTGACCTATAAAACGGTGATTACATCAAGCCTGAAAAGCAATTTTCGGGCTTGTTTATTTTTCACCTTGCTTTGAGCTAAAGGGACACTTTAAATAGTCTCACTGTAAAACAAAACACTTTCTTTCATATCAATAAATATATGCCAGATTTTGTATTATGAAAGCTGAATTGGTATGTCAATTTCGAAAAAATTAACGTCTCATCAGAGCATCTTCATAAATCCAAAGATGCCTATTATCTGCATTACCAAACAATTTTTTAACTCAAATTGGAATAGCTGTTTGAGCCATGACGTCTGTATTCAATCACTCAGCTGACATCCGTAAAGCTTACCTGTTTAAATGAGTAAACCTCGGAAGACCGAACTCAATGTTCTCTATTAATAATATTTAAAAAATGTAAAGGGG
Source organism: Pseudoalteromonas luteoviolacea (assembly GCF_001696455.1). Lineage (GTDB taxonomy): Bacteria > Pseudomonadota > Gammaproteobacteria > Enterobacterales > Alteromonadaceae > Pseudoalteromonas > Pseudoalteromonas luteoviolacea_C. The sequence goes on along the minus strand of NZ_MAUJ01000003.1, from coordinate 528,156 downwards.
GTTTACATGAAACAGAAAAAGCCGCAAAAGCGGCTTATCCAGGGGTAATCAACATCAAGTTTTGGTTGGTTTAGCTTTCGTTTTCGAGAAGCTTACCTTTACCGATTTCTATTTTTCTCGGCTTTAATGCTTCTGGAATTTCTCTTTCAAGGCTGATGACAAGTAAGCCATTTTCTAACTCTGCGCCGATCACTCGTACGTGATCGCCTAGTTGAAAGCTTTGTTCAAAGTTGCGCTCTGCAATGCCTTGATGGATGAATTTACGTTCGGTTTTTTGCTCTTTATCGGCTTTTTGGCCTTTTATTCTGAGTGTGTTGTTTTCAGACTCAATATGCAATTCATCGTTGGTGAATCCTGCGACCGCCATGGTAATTTGATATTTGTCTTGGTCTAGGGCTTCAATATTGTAAGGTGGATAACTTGCTTGCTTGCCATTGTGGGCTGCACGATCCATAAGTGAAGCTAGGTGGTCGAAACCAATGAATGAACGGTAAAGTGGAGTTAGATCTACGTTGCGCATAATAATATATCCTCAATTAAAGCGATAATGCTTGTTTACTCTTCGCATGAACCAGCAAACAAGGTTAAAACAATTTTCTTAATTTGGTTTGGGACCCTATCGGCGTCCTCAATACACTATCTATGGACGGTCAAAATGATTTTCAAGAAAAAAACTGAAAAAAATAAAAATAATTTTAAAAAGCCCGTATGCCGGGCTTTCAAGGGAGGTTGATGAATTTATGTGTGCTATTGTAGCTTTGCTTTGCCCGCGTATACGGTAAATTGTTTGCCAATATGTACCTGATCGTTTTTAAATCCAACAAATGGAACGTGGTGCCAATTTGCGGTTAACCGCTCCGAATTGATATCTAAAGTAACAAACCCTCTATTGGCCAAATCTACATAACGTATGTGTGGATTTTCTGGCATTAATATTTTGCCAACATCACCGACAAGTTGTTGTAGTCCTGGTACTGGGATAGATGGAGAAGTGACGGAAGATGTAACAATCTCAACGGCAAGCGCACCATCATGAGTGAATCGATTGTACTTTCTCCAGTCATAAGGGTCCTTACATATGTTCGCTGCCCATGAGGAATGCACATCTCCTGTGAGGACGATGACGTTGTCTATATTATTCGCTTCTATAAAGTCTAACAGTCTTGTTCGTGCCGCAGGGTAGCCGTCCCACGCATCGGTGTTGATGGGTTTACCCAACATTTGAATTTGCATCATTTGTACTTGTTGGCCCAATAATTTCCATTTTACGCCTTGGCGTTTGGCGTCGAATAAATTGTCTTGTAACCATTGTTCTTGTTCATGGCCAAGCAGTGTACGCTGCGCTTCAAGTCTGGCTGGATCATTGACCTCAACTTGCTGATCGCGCCCAACCAAACGTGTATCCAACATATTGAGCTCGGCTAAATCACCGAACTTAAAACGTCGGTATGCCTTTTCATGACTGTGACTATTTGGCTCTCTGATTGGCATCCATTCGTAATACGCTTGGATTGCCGCTTGGCTGCGGGCTTGCCAAGTGCCCTCGCCTGCATTGTGGTTCTCGGCGCCACCTTGCCATGTGTCATTGGTAAATTCGTGATCATCCCATATACAAATCATGGGGTGTGTTTGATGTAGTGTCTGCAAATCTTCATCTGTTTTGTAGCAAGCGTGGCGCTGGCGATAATCTGACAGGCTAACCATTTCATGTGCAGGTACTACTTTGCGATTCCAAAGAAAGGGGTTGCGATATATATCTTTGTTGCCGTATTCGTATAAGTAATCCCCCAAGTGCAGTACGGCATCAAGATCAGGAATTTCAGCAATTCGTGCGTAAACATTAAAGTAGCCATAACTAAAATGAGAGCAAGATGCCATGGCGAGTTTTATTTTCGATACATCATATCTTGGGAGCGTTTTCGTCTTGCCAACAGGAGAAATCAAGGGCTTTTCTAACTCATCGACAATAAATCGGTAAAAATAGCGGGTGTTTTCACGAAGTCCGGTGGCATCGGCTTTCACTGTAAAGTCGTTTTCTTGAGAAGTAATTACATGGCCTGAGGCGACGATAGACGAAAAGCTCGTATCGGAGGCTACTTGCCAAATGACCTTGACGGAGAGTGCTTCTAAGTCAACTTTGTCGCTAATTTCTTTGGGTATGGTAATTCGAGTCCAAAGAATGACGCGATCATCAAGTGGGTCACCACTGGCAACACCGTGGCTAAATGGACTCTCAGAAAATGTGCAGCCAGACAAAGAGAGTGTTAACGGCAAGCTGGATAGCACAACGCCACCTTTGATAAAACTACGACGGGATATATTCATAAGTAAATACTCTAACTTTTGCTTTTTTAGCATAGTTAATATGCAAAAAGTTAAAGTTTGATTTCATTTATATGATTCGAGTGTCTATTTAGGTTATTTAAATGCGAAATGGTAAATAATATATTCTGGGGTTTTAGGTGTTATTAGGGGAGAAATAAAGCTGTATTAAGTGTGTCTTCTTGCTTTTTTATTTATAACTTAATGCATTTTATGGTTTTTTTGTAAATGATAGTTTTTTATTAGTTATTTTTTTCTTTTTGATTCGTCTTCATTGAGTAACTATAATCTGAATTAAAATTGCTAAAATAACAATTTTAATTGTAAAAAATGCAAGGTAAGACTAGGTGAAAACGCTTGTCTAACCTGCCAATTACACTAAACTTTAACAACAAAAGTAAAAATGTGATTTAAAGAGTTGGTCTTAAAATCACAGTGAAATATCGTGGTAGTAATATACTCACGTCCATTGAGATAAATAATATGATAAAAAATCTGCGAACTCCCCTTTGTGTGCTTCCTTTTGCTCTGATGTCTAATTTGGCGGTGGCTGATTGGTCTTCCACTATTTCAGGTGCATCAGACTATACATTTAACGGTATTAGCCAAACAGAAAATGACTTTGCTATTCAGGCGAGTCTAGATTACAGCGACACAAAAACGAATTGGTACGCAGGATCTTGGGCATCAAACGTTGATTTTAGTGATGGTACTGATGTTGAAGTTGATATCTATTTTGGACGCACTTTTGATCTAAGTAGCACGTGGAGTTTAGATGTTGGAATAGCTTACTACAGCTATTATGGGGGGGATGATTCCAGTGATTTAAACTACCCTGAGGCGTATACAAAATTTGGCTACGAAAATGCTTTGGGTCAAACGAGCTTTAACTTTTTCTATAGTTGGGATTATGCAGGTACAGAAGCAGGTCATACGATTACGTCTCTTTCCCATGCTTTTTCAATTGCAGAAAATCACGACATCACGGTTAGTTATACCGTTTCAAACTCTTTAGATGGTGACAAATTTAGCTGGGATGGCAGTGATACATCTTATCACTACTATGAATTAGCTTATTCAACGAGTATTTCTAATTTCGACATAGAGGTAGCCGCGCAAGATACGTCAATAGACTCTGATACCTCTGACGAACGAATTGCTTTTTCAGTTTCTCGAACATTTGACCTTTAATTTGTCATTAAAAAAGCCAGCATACGCTGCTTTTTTAGTAATATGGATAATTACTTTTTAACGATTGCGTTGTGATAAACGTTTTGTACATCATCACAATCTTCTAGCATCGTCATAAACTTTTCAAAGTTTGCTACGTCGTCTTCATTCTCGATTTCAACGTGTGTTTGTGGGATCCATGTGATTTCATCCACTTCAAACGTGATGCCTTCAAACGCTTCAGTCAGTGCTGTTTTAGCTTTGAAGTATTCAGTATTTGGCGCAAATACTGACACTTTACCATCTTCAACTTCCACATCAGTGACATCAACATCAGCCATCATCAGTGCTTCTAGGACTGCTTCGTCATCATCGCCAGCAAAACCTAAAATAGCAAAGTGGTCAAACATATGTGCAACGCAACCCGGGCTACCAATCTTTGAGTCTGTTTTGGTAAATGGTAAACGTACATCTTTGATAGTACGGTTTGGATTATCTGTTAAGCAGTCAACGATAACCATGCAGTTACCCGGTCCATAACCTTCGTAACGTGCCGGTGAGTAATCTTCACCTGCGCCACCAGCTGCTTTTTCGATTGCTTTTTCAATAACGTGTGCTGGAACTTGATCTTTTTTAGCTTTTTCAATCAAACGGCGAAGGGATAGGTTTGTTTCAGGATCTGCACCGCCATTTTTTGCGATAACGTAGATCTCTTTACCGTATTTAGAATTGACCTTGGTTTTTGCCGCTGCCGTTTTTGCCATGGCGTTCTTGCGGACTTCAAATGCTCTACCCATCTTAATTCTCGTTATTTGAAATTTTAATGGCCAAGATTCTAGCAAGACTGAAGGCTTTGGGCTATACCCTATTGGGTTTGAGAGAAGCTATCTTCAAGATTAAGTAGCAATTTGGCCTTTTTACGCCAATTGATGTAATGCTTTTATGTTGATTTGTGCGATTAAATCGGGGAATTGCGTCCAGTCAGGTAAAATATAATCAGCGAAACGTGCATAATCTGGCACGTCTTGTTGGACATAAAGGCATGACACCATGTCTGCATTATGTGCAGCTTGGATGTCATATAAATAGTCCCCCACATACATACATTCGTTACTGTGTAAATTCCAACGTTTTGCAATATTGTGTAGTGCTGACGGATCTGGCTTGGCCGGGGCATCATCTCGCGTCACTATAATGTCGATGGGCATATTGCAACGTTGTAACTTAATGTGAGCAGCCTTTGAAAAGTTCCTTGTCACAATAGCCAATTTGAAGCCCTGGTTGTGCAGAGTTTCAACCGCTTGTTGCGCTCCGGGAATAAATGAACACTGATTGGCGTCATGCAGCTCGTGTTGATGTATGAGTGACATGGCTTCCTCACGCATGTAAGGAGAAGGGAGTGAGGCGACAAACTCTAATAGGTCATCTTCTCTTTGACACCCTAGCTGTGCTTTCATCATCGCAAAATCCAAGCTAGAAGTAACAAGTGTGCCATCCAAGTCGAATATAATTCCTTTGATCATGCGATTCTTACCTCTTATTCCATAGCAAGACTACAGTGTCTGCTTTAAACATAGAGTACGTGAAATCAGGTTGCAAAGATCACAGTCAAAAATAGTTCGAATAGTCACTGGCCTTACCATTTTGTCAGATTATTGACCTTAAAGCGCGTAAATCTAAGCTTCTCCCTGAGGTGACTAGGTTGATGAAGTTATATAAATTCAGCTTATTTTATTTGTAAGTGTTCATATGTTCTAAATTTAGCTTTCGACTAATTTTCCTAAGCCACTTTTGTAGTAAGTTCTCGGATTTACCTATATTTTTTATATCTTTATCAGTCATTTTATATTTCATTTTTCTATCTCGCTGGCTGCTGAAAGTGAAATTATGTGATATAAAACTGGGTAACTCGAACGATATAAATTTAACTTTAATATAAGCAGAAGTTATGTATAAAGAGCTGGTTAATGTTTCTGGGTTTCGTATGGTAGAGGCGGCTGCAAGGCTGAAAAGCTATAGTAAAGCAGCTGAAGAACTCCACGTTACACAGGCTGCGATAAGCCAACAAATTCGTAAGCTTGAAGGTCAATTAGGATGCAAACTGTTTTATCGCAAAGGTCGAAGTATGCATGTAACTCGACAAGGCGCAGTATTGAATGAGGCTATTTGTACAGGCTTCAATTGTATTGTTGATGGCCTTAAAAAAATTCAATATGAGTCACTTGCAGGTGAGTTGACGATTACGACGACACAATCTTTTGCGTCCTTAGTACTCGTTCCACGGATGTGGAAGTTTGCTATGACCTACCCGGACATTACTTTGAAAATAGTCACTTCTAAAGAGACAGAAGATTTGCGCCAAGGTACGATTGATGTCGCTATTCGTTATGGAAGGACCCCTTATCCTGAATATCACTGTGAGATACTTTTTGACGATCCCATCGTACCGCTATGTTCCCCCAGTGTTGCGAAACAGCTAGATGCGACAGATCCGGGCAGTTTAAAGCGCTGTTGGTTAATCGACTATGCAGCAAAAGAGTACTGGCCACAGTGGTTTGAACATGTATCCATAGCGCCCGATATCAGCCATTGTCAGGTATTGCGAGTCAATAATATTGATGTTGCAATGAGTGCTGTACTTGCAGGTCACGGTGTCTGTTTAGGTTCAGCCAAACAAGCTGCACACTACATTGAGCAAGGTATGCTAGTACAGCCTTATTCCAATGGGCTTGAACCTGGAGCGCAGTATCGTCTTATGTATGATTTGGCGTCACCACGCGTATTACGCATTAAAACATTCAGTGATTGGTTACAGCGCGAACTAGCCAATATTTAGTTTTTCATTGTAGATCACTTATCAAGTATTATCTGAGTCAATGAACTCTGCTTTATTTATAAGATAACAAGAAAACAGAACATGATTTATCTAGTCACCACAGCGGTTTTAATATTATGCAGCAGCATATTGTTCATCCCTAAACTCAAAAAGTTCACGCTTCGCAATGAGCTGGCAAGCAATTTTGCGTTAACCTTAGTTGCTACCTTGATCGGTGTATTATTGGCGATTGCCATCAGTAACTATGACGCGAATGAGAAAGAGCGAGAGGACTTGATAAAGTTACTCTATGCAGCAGAAGCGGTTGTTAAAGAAAGCCAAGAATACAGCACCTTATTGCTTGATCATTATCAAGGGCAATCAAGTAACAGCGTCACCAAAGAACAAAAAGCAGCGTTTTTTGAGAAAAACCCTTTGGTATACCCTGAATATTTGGATGCCTTGATGTCTCAGCATATATTCATTAAAAATTTATCACAGGAGTCGTTGACCGAGTTGAGCGAGCGACTAATTGTGATGAAACGTGCAAAAAGTATTATGCCCGAGCTATTTATTACAAGCTCATCATATGTGCTGTATATTTTGGAACAGGAACGTAGATATCAACTCAGAGAGATCAGCCTATTAGAATTGGAAGCGCTCCTAGATATCAAAGAGGATGAAATTGATGCCATGTTATAGCCGTGTATGACCGATGAATAAGCCTGCGTTGTTTATGGATACGAATGGTAATAATGAAATAAGAGCGATACTTTCGGTAGCTGAAAAAGTATCGCTATTTATTCCAACGACTTTACCCTGCGCTTAACCTCAGTGTGCCTTTAGACTCAGGGGCCAACAATAGCGCTTGATTGGAACTGGTCTTAAAGCTAGATACCTGTTGCAATAAATGTTGGGCTTGCTGGATCAACACTTGGCTTGCATGAGTAGATTGCTCAACCAAATGAATATTTTGCTGTGTTTCGTTGTCCATTTGCGCAATGGTGGATGAAACCGCAGCAACGCCATCAGATTGCTCTTGGCTTGCTTCTGTGATCTCTGAAATCATCAAGTTTACTTCTTGAACAACTTTTACGAGTTGCTTAAATGTATCGCCCGATGCCGCCACCAGCAAACTGCCTTTTGAAACGGCCTCGGAGCTATCTTGAATGAGCCCTTTAATCTCTTTGGCAGCAGATGCACTGCGCTGTGCTAAATTACGCACCTCACTTGCCACAACCGCAAAACCTCTGCCTGCTTCACCAGCTCTTGCAGCCTCGACAGAAGCATTGAGTGCCAATAAATTGGTTTGAAATGCTATTTCATCTATGACGCCAATAATATCTGAAATGCTGCTACTGCATGCCTCTATATCACTCATCGCATTTACTGCGTCCGAGACAGTTTCGCCGCCTTGTTGGGCCTTTTTCATGACCTCTTCGGCATGGAGTGAAACATCTTTTGCACTTTTGGCATTTTGTTGCACGGTTGTCGTTAATTGCTCCATGGTTGAAGCCGTTTCTTCAAAACTAGCACCTTGATTTTCTGTGCGCCTGTTTAATTGTTCATTGCCTGAGGCGATACTTTGTGCGCCCTGATAAACCTGATTAGAAGCCTCTGTGATTTCGAGTACCATACTATTTAGATTACTCATCAAGCCGTTCATTGCATCTTTTAAGATATTGAATTCACCACCGAGGTCATCATCAATCCCATGGTTCAATTGGCCCTCTGCGAGTGCCATAATTGCTGCTTTAATACTGGAGATTGCATGTTTTCTTGCGGTAATGTCCGTTGCGTATTTAACAACTTTAAAAGGCGTTCCGTTTGTATCAAAGATTGGGTTGTAGGAAGCCTGAATCCAAATCTCTTTACCGCCTTTACCAATACGTTGATATTCACCACTGTCGAATTGGCCTTGCTTTAAGTGCTGCCAGAATTGCTGATACTCTGCACTGTTGGCATATTCAGGCAGCGCAAACATTTTATGATGTTTGCCTCTAATTTCATCTAGTGTATAGCCAGTTGTCGCTAGGAAATTGTCATTGGCATCGATAATGGTGCCGTCCATGTTAAACTCGATAACGGCCTGTGATTTATGGATGGCCGCAAGCTGACCAGCAAAGTCAGCGCCTTGCAGTTTTTGTGCTGTGATATCGGTAGCAAACTTGACGACTTTAAAGGGTTTACCGTGTGAATCAAAGATAGGGTTGTAGGTTGCTTGGATCCAAATCTTCTTGCCGTTTTTACCTACGCGTTGATATTCACCTGAATCAAACTTACCCTGATTTAATTGCTGCCAAAAGTCAGCATAGGCTTGACTGTTCGCATAGTCCGGCTCTGCAAACATACGGTGATGCTGACCTTGGATTTCTTCAAGTGTATACCCTGTTGTTTGCAAGAAGTTGTCATTCGCTGTGATTATGGTGCCATCCATATTGAACTCAATAATGGCTTGAGACTTGCTGATGGCTTGGAGCTGGCCTTCATAATTTGCGGCTTGGGCTTTTTGAGTTGTGATATCGGAGGCATATTTGACAACTTTAAACGGTTTACCATTCAAATCTAAAATAGGGTTGTAAGAAGCTTGTATCCACACTTCTTTGCCGTTTTTCCCTCTGCGTAAAAATTCACCCGAACTAAAATTCCCCGCGTTTAGCTCTGTCCAAAACGCTCGATATTCAGAACTTGCCGCGTAATCAGGTTCGGCAAACATACTGTGATGTTGCCCCACAATTTCCTCTAATGTATATCCCATCGTCAGCAGAAAGTTTTCATTGGCGTGTATGATGGTGCCATCCATATTAAATTCAATGACAGCCTGCGACTTGCCAATGGCTTGTAATTGCCCTTGAAAATCGGCTGCTTGTATCTTACTCGGCGTTATATCTGAAGCATATTTGACAACTTTATAGGGCTGCCCTTGATGATCGAAGATGGGGTTGTAAGATGCATGGATCCAAACTTCCTTGCCGCCTTTTCCAAGCCGTTTGTACTCGCCTTTACTAAATTCGCCTCGATTTAAACTCTGCCAAAACTGTTTGTATTCCTCGCTGATTGCATAGTCAGGCTCGGCAAACATACTATGGTGTTTACCCACTATTTCGGATAGTTCGTAACCCATGACCTGCAGAAAATTGTCATTTGCATGAATGATGGTGCCATCCATATTAAATTCTATGACGGCCTGTGAACGGTCAATTGCATCGACCTTGCCGACATAGTCTGAGTTTGCCTCTTTATAATTGGTTATATCGTGCAGCACCAATAACAAAGTTGCGTCATGTGTTGTGTTGTTTTGAGTGTAATCATAGGTGCTTAACAGGGTTGTTTGAAACCACAAGGGCTGTTTATTTTTACTGAGTCCTTGCACTTCAGTGGGTGGGTTGTTAGCGATACTGTGACGATCAAAATTTAACGTTGTTTTGAGTATGGTTTTATATGACTTATTAATTAACTCTTGGCGTTGGTAACCGAGTTTTTTGAGAAGTGCATCGCTCACTTCTTTGATCATACCATCATCATTTAGTGTCAATATGGGCTGATTATTAAAAATAAGGTCGTATTTCGTTTGAATTGTTTGTCTTTTAAGACGTTCTGTCCTTGATGAAAAGATCATATGCCACCGAGTCATTACGTATTAGATGTATGCAAAAATATAGTTGATATTGTGCGTTGTGCCAGTGGATTTGAGTGTTAAGTTATTTTGTTAATTGGAAAAAATCTCACTGGGGAATACTTAAGTGGCAAGATTTAAAACCAATAAAAAAAGCGCGCAGAGACTGCGCGCCAAAAAGTCTTTAAAAGACATGGGGAAATCAACATGTTAAACAATTGCATGGATACCTGCTTGGGTTACAAAGCGCGGTAGCTGGTATGCACTTACTCAACGAGGAAAAGTATAAATTTATTGCATGTTGCAATCATCCAATCTCATGCAAAGGGGTGTGACGCCTTGTTGTATTTTGTAACCACAACAAGGCTTTTGTATCAGCTTGAATACATTTATAAATATGAGCTGAATATAAAGGTTAGATATCATCAATATAGGCGCCAGGTGTCATGCCAAGGATATTCTTAAAGTCTTTGATCAGGTGAGCTTGGTCAGCATAATCTAACTTGTTTACCAAATGATGTATGTCATTGGGGTGTCGCTCTAATAGCGTTAAAGCGGTGTGCAGTCGATATTTACGGATCAAGTACTTTGGGGAAAGACCGATGTATTGTTTGAACTGTCTTTGCAAGGTGCGTTTAGACACTCCGCTTTGCAGTGCGAGATCTTCGACTGTGTATATATCGTCATTACTTTTTATACGTTCAACTAACGCACTTAACTGTTGAACATGGTGCACTTTCACATAGCCACAAAGCGGCTCAAGGGCTTGTTCAAGCGCATGGACTCGGGCCTTATCATTGTCTGTTTGGCTTAAAGTTTTAGACAGAGCAGCTAAGTCACAGTGTAAAAAGCTGGGCATTGAAATAACGGTATCCATGTAATGTTCAATCGGGTTTGGTAATACGCAAGCCAATGCGCCGAGTTTAAATTTCACGCCTATGATTCCGTTTTGCCCATGCATTGTATAGTCGTAGACTTTACTAACAGGGCCAAGGAATTCGCATTTATTCGGTAAAAAAGTCAAATGACAGTTTGGATCTGGCAAATTTCTCTGGACGTGTTGTGAGTCCTCGGGTAAATCCCAATTAACCAACCAGTACTGTTCAACTAGGCTCGAGAGTTGAGGTGATGGAAAGTAACGTCTTAACGTGTAATTTGGGGCACTTTTGGTTTGATGTAGCACACCACTGATAAGCTGATTGTTTTGTTCCATGATTTAGTCCCCATAACTAGCAACGAGTGACGCGTTTTTACAATACCACCATACCGCGCCATGTTAATGTAATTGAAAGTTAAAAACATCTCGGAGAGAAATATGAAGTGGCAAGGTGAATTTCAAATCACAGACTGGCAAGAGCAAGTGCGTGAGTCAATGCTTGTATTGACGGTCGGCAAACTGACTACCGCAGTTGTGAAGCAAGAGTATCAAGGGGATATAAAAGGCACTGGTGAACTCCAGTACAGTATGGTGTATGACGGAGAAGGAAATGCCCTGTTCAGCGGTATCGAGCTGATACAAACAGAATTGGGTGCGCAACGTCATATTTTGGTACTCTCGCATAAGGGCAAGTTTAGTCAAGGGGTTGCCACAAGTGAGTTTGAAGTCGTGAGCTGTGAGCCTAAACATTCGATAGTCGGTGCGCAGGGGCAATTTACCTCTGGTGAGGCTGGAAAAGCTGAGTATTATCTCGAAAAGCACAGTTAAACTGGCTTTTGGGCTCGATGATTAGCGCTTCGAAAAGATGGATTATTTTGGACTGATTATCACAGAACCCACTCTGCACATTTGTGACAATGGGCCAATAACGTATTGGGGTTTATAAGGGGTTAATGGCGTGCATCGGTTGATTAGTTTAATTCAGCACCTCGCAATTTTGGTGTGTGCATTTATGGGGCTTTACATCGTTAAGCCTCACCCCTTTTATTATGACTCAATCACCTATCCATTTGCTCCTGGGGGGGGGTTTTGGCTACAGTTATACAGTGTGTTATACCCTCAAGGGTTTGCCTCAATGTTTGCTGCTTTGATTGGTTCATGGGTATATCGAAAAACGATGTCTTATGCCGCACTTTGCGCACTCATTTCATTTGCTGTCGATTACCAATGGATGTTGTTTAGCAACTTAAAAGAGCACTTGTTCCACCCAAGCTACCTATTGGCATACTGCGCAGGTATCTAAAGCTGTTATTGGTTGTTCAAGCTGTGTGTGTCTAAGTTTTATGCTAACACCCGCAAAGTGAATTAATTTACTAACGATTAATCGCAAATTCTAGCACCGTTCGTGCGTTACAAAAACGATGCGTTATTTGCTTTACTATTGCTCTGTGTTCAACCACACTTCATATCTATAAGTTTTTGTTTATCCCTTTATAAACAGTTGGTTGTTCACATGGAATACGCTCAGAATATGCTTTCTTTACTCACCAAATCCTTGGGCGGTGGGCAATGGAAGTGGGAGTTACAAAGTGGTGAAGCGCTGGTGGATGATGTGGTTGAACAGCTGTTCGGATTGTCGCAAGGCAAATCGATGAATACTCGAACAGGCACAACCGCACCAGAATTTATCGTGTTGCACTGTCATGAAGACGATTTAGAAGTCGTGCAGCAAGCATTTCTTTTGGCTGTCAATAAAGGCCAAGAGGTTGATGTAAAGTTTCGCTTGGCCAAAGACGAACGTATACCTGCCGTAATGATTGCTTGTCTCGCGTTACCTGAATTTGACGAGCATAACAGCTTGATTGCGTTATCGGGTATTTGTTACGAAGTAAAGGCTTCACAGCAATCAACATTAGTATCAGAAGAGAAGCATGCAGAGAGGAATACTTCAGAGCAACACCTGTTATTTGAGGAGCTCGTCGACTTGTTACCCATTATGGTTAACTCATTCGATGAAAATGGGCGATGCTTATTATGGAATCGCTCTTGCGAGAACCAACTTGGCTACAGCTTTGAAGAAGCGAAAAACACCCCAGATCTCATGCAGCATTTTTATCCTGATGATGCGATTCGCCAGCAAGTGTTTATCGATATTACAGCCACCGAAGGAAAGTTTCGAGAATATCCCGTACAAGTGAAAAACAAAGAAGAAAGGCGGCAATTATGGGCTAATTTTCGGCTTTCAAACGGAATGATGATTGGTTGTGGGACCGATATTACCGATTTGAAGCGTGTTCAAGATGAATTGGAAAACCAAATACGCTATAGCCAGAGTGTCGTTGGTAACATGCCTATGGGTTACCATTTGTGGGAACTCAATGAGGCGGGGGACCTCGCATTTAAAGGGTTTAATAGCGCTGCGGAAAACATTTTAGGGTTTGAGCATGCCCCCTTGATTGGCCAAACATTAGTCGAGGCCTTTCCAGCATTGGCTGGAACAGATATACCTGCGCGTATGGCAGAGGTGGCCAGCACAGGAGGAAGCTTTGATTATGAATCGCTGACTTATGCCGACGAGCGGATCGACAGCGTCTTTTCTACTGTATATTTTCAATGCTACACCGGAGCTGTGGTGTCTATTTTTCGAGATATTTCAGACTTGCGTGTCAAGGAAGAAGAACTCAAATTAGCAGTGAATAAATTAAAACTAGTTGCGCAAGGATCTCAGGATGGATTTTGGCATTGGGTGGATCCCGTTAACGATAAAGTAGAATGGTCGGATAACTTTTTTACAATGCTGGGCTTTGAACCGCAAGAGTTTGAACCGACTTTCGCGTTGTTCCAGACCATGTTGCACCCTGATGATGTCGATAAAACGCTGGATAAAGTGAATCAAGCTATTGCAGACAGACAAACGTTTGAGATCCAATATCGCGTGCGCAACAAACAGGGAGAATACGCGTGGTTTAGAGGTAGAGGAACACCTTACTATACCCGCTCTGGCGATCTAAAAGAGATGGCTGGATCGATCTCCAATATCGATCAAAATGTAAAGATCAGAAACTCATTAAAAGAAGCAAAAGAAAAAGCGGAGCTGGCTACAAAAGCCAAATCGGACTTTTTATCTAATATGAGCCATGAAATCCGTACGCCAATGAATGCAATTCTTGGTGGCTTGCAGTTACTGGAAAATATATCGTTAGATGAAAATTCAAAAACCATACTTTCCAATGCTGCCTATTCTGCAAAAAGCTTGTTGACCATTATTAATGATATTTTGGACTACTCAAAAATCGAAGACAATAAGCTGGTTTTAGAGCACAACGCGTTCTCTTTGCGCAAAGTGCTAGAGTCTGTTCAATATGACTTGGATGCACTTGTCAGTAGCAAAAATATCAATTTTATCACCTCTGTTGATGAGGGGTTTATTGATGGCTGGATGGGAGATGTTGTGCGAGTAAAGCAAATCGTACTGAACCTCGCATCCAATGCGGTTAAGTTTACCAACACGGGAGAAGTCAGAGTGGTCCTCAGCCGAATATCGAACTCGCATCAACAAGCGGTGAAGATCGAGGTGCTAGATTCTGGTATTGGTATGACTGAAGAGACACAAGCGCGCATCTTCGAGCGCTTTAGTCAGGCGGATTCATCTACAACACGTAAATATGGTGGGACTGGTCTAGGCATGTCAATAACCATTAGTTTAATTAAAATCATGCAGGGAGATATCAAGATATTCAGTGAGTTTGGTCAAGGAACCCGAATAGAGGTGACACTGCCCTTGGAGAAAGCGGCAGACGATACCGTATCCACCATTCAGAAGTCACTCACTGCGCCTAACTTGGTGGGGAAAAAGATTTTAATTGCAGAAGACAATGCCATCAACCAAACGCTCATTCGAGCTATGCTGCGGCCAACTCAAGCTGAGTTAACGCTCGTTGCGGATGGTAAGCTTGCCGTGGAAGCCTTTATGCAAGATCAATATGATTTAGTGTTGATGGATATCCATATGCCAGAAATGGATGGCATCGAGGCTCAACAGAAAATTAAAGCCCTCAATGGCGCAACGCCGGTCATTGCGCTAACAGCGAACGTTATGGTGGACGACGTTAATAGATACTTGTCTCAAGGCTTTGTATCTCATATTGGCAAACCCATTGATGTAAATACACTTTACGGTGTATTAGGTGGGTATGCGGATGAACGGCATGTTTAGCTTGTTTGAGAAGAAAGGCGCTAAATCTAATATTTGATGCTGCTAATGTGTAAAACTGTCAATGCCCTTTACACTCAAAAAACAGCCCACGTGAGGTGGTAAAGGGCAGTATTAAAATTAAAGATTTTAGCTGTTTTGGTTAGTTGCACTCGATGCGCTGTACTAGTAAGCCCCTTCACTGTAAATCAGCTCGTAACTATGGCTGTAAATTTCAAGGATATTGCCAAACGGGTCTTCCATATAGATCATACGGTAGGGCTTTTGTCCGGGGTAGTAGTAGCGAGGTTTTTCCATTCGTTTTTTGCCACCAGCGGCAACGATGCGCTCTGCCAACTCCTCCACATTGGGATCTTGTACACAAAAGTGAAAGATTCCGGTTTTCCAGTATTCAAAGTTGTTGTCTGGGTTCGTTTGGTTCTTGAACTCAAAAAGCTCCACGCCAATTCTATCTCCGGTAGAGAGGTGTGCAATGCGAAAATGTGACCAGCCCGCACCAAATACATCCGTACACATCTCGCCGATTGCACTGTCATCTTCGGTTATCTCTGTGGGTGCCATGATTAAATACCAGCCTAGGACCTCAGTATAAAACTTAACTGCTTTTTCTAGATCTGGCACTGAAATACCAATGTGGGAAAAGTTGCGTGGATATACCTTGTTCATAATATGTGCTCCTCATAATTTATGGGCAGATTACAAATCCAGAGTTATAATGTGAAATTATCATTTATTATTTAATCAATAACGTTTTGTAATGATTAATTTGGTATGGTTGCGCACATTTTGTACCCTTGCTGATATAGGGCATTTCACACGGACTGCTGAAAAACTGCATATGACGCAGTCGGGCGTAAGTCAGCATATAAGTAAGTTAGAAGCGCAATTAAAACAAACGCTGATTCAACGTGAAGAGAAGCAGTTTTCGTTATCCCAAGCCGGCGAACAGCTCTATATTAGAGGGCGTTCTATACTTGATGATCTCACTGATTTAGAGCAGACAATTGGTGATGATCCCGCCTTTGAAGGCTGTGTGCGTATTCAATCTCCCGGCAGTTTGGGTTTAAAGTTGTACCCTTACTTACTGGCTTTGCAAGATAAGTATCCGAAATTAGTGATCGATCATCGTTTTGCTCCGAACACGAAAATTGAGCAAGCGGTTTCAAATAAATCAGTCGATATTGGATTAATGACGGTAAAAAGTCAGCTGGAAGAAGTGCATAGTGAGGCAATTGCTAAAGAGCAGCTTTTGCTCATAACACCTGCTGGCTCAGGACAGCCTACATGGCAATCCCTCAATGAACTGGGTTTTATTGACCATCCTGATGGCAACCATCATGCAAGTTTACTCTTGGGCGCAAACTATGCTGAATTTGGGCATGCAAATATGTTAAAAAAGAAAGGCTTTTCGAATCAAATTGGCCTCATTTTACAGCCTGTTGCAATGGGATTTGGGTTTACTGTTTTGCCTGCTCACGCCGTTGAAGCCTTTGCGCAGCAATCAAAGGTAGCCATTCATAGCTTAGCGCAGCCAGTGTTCGAAACAGTATATTTATGCAAAAGGCAAAGCTCATCGCGGCCAAAGCGCGTCGAGACAGTGGTGCAAGAGATTTGTAACTTGTTGTAGTGGTATATAACTACCACTACAGATCAAATTTTTACTAACTGGTAGCTTGCGACAGTCTATGTTGAAAAAAGGCGTCTAAGTAGCTTGGGTCTTGCTCGTGGTTATCTGATTTATTGATATTGTTTTCAAAAAAATCGAGCTCTGACTCAATGAACGTGTTTAAAGGCGTTATTTTAGGTACCAATGACTTTTCCGTGGCTTGTTGTTTTTTCTCAACAACAGCGTGTATTTGTGCAAGCAACTGTGTGTCTTCAATTACACCTTCTACCAACACAGTAAACTCTATTGGTGGTGGACTATCGTGTTTTTCAATCCACCTTGCAGCGCATAGAGCACGCAATACATACAGGTACTTTTTCAAAGGCACCTTATCCTGTTTGAGATAGCCTCGATAGTTGCTTTTAGCCATGTTTATATAATGATAGAGACCGCGCTCGGTTCTGTAGTAGCGGGCAAATAACGCCTGTGCTTGCGACTTAAAGTTTTCATCATTAATGTAGACAATCGGTGAGTTGAGCCATTCACCTACCGCAGGGTTAGATGCTTTTAAAAGCTTAAGTGCTTTGCGCAGGTCCCAGCCATTGATGTCAATATCGTCAACTATCGGGTATTCAATCACATCACGTTTGTCCTCTAACACCACGGACAAATACCAATCTTTTGGATGAACATAAATAAAGCGCACATCATAATCGCTATTTGGTGATGCAAACCCCCAAGCGCGGCTGCCAGATTCAATTGCGTAAAGGACCTTTACATTGTGCGATTGTTCAGCTTTTTTTATACGCGCCATGATTTCGCTGTGCGCTTCTGGGCTTATTGATGTAACTGCTTTATCCATTATTAGTCCAAATATACTTTCCAAAGGTGTTCGTTTAATTGTTGTGTTTT
Source organism: Pseudoalteromonas luteoviolacea (assembly GCF_001696455.1). Taxonomy (GTDB): domain Bacteria; phylum Pseudomonadota; class Gammaproteobacteria; order Enterobacterales; family Alteromonadaceae; genus Pseudoalteromonas; species Pseudoalteromonas luteoviolacea_C. Next base: position 510,625 of record NZ_MAUJ01000003.1, on the reverse strand, counting down.
AATTTTGATACCACTGAGCTGTGCAATAACGTCAATATTCGTTGTTGTATGGCTGCTCAGTGCTGTGGTGGTGAAACTTCCGCCCCCAGCGAGGGCCATAGGCAATAGTAGCTGGTCTGCCAAATGCTCTTCCACTGCTGCACCGGACTTTAAGTAATGCTTGAGTGACTTAACAGCACGCCCCGCTACTCGCTCAGCCGAGAGGCCAAGTTCGCCAATTTGTTCAAACATAGCGACTTGCTTAGCTTGTCCCACGCTCAAATGAAAGCTATTACCATTGCCATAGGCTTTCGCTCTGTCAATCTCGGTGTTTGCATTTGCCCAGTTCAGTAGCGCTTGAGCTTCTTTTATCTCTCTGTTAGCGACGGAATCTCTTACCCCAGCGACAATAGAAAGCACATTACAATTGTTTTGTTGCAGTTCCAACTCTGCACCGGATTGCTCCAATTGGCAAGGTTTAAGGGACGTCAGTGGTGTAATGTCTATTTGCCAACTGCCACCGCCTGCAGGGAAGAACCCGAGCTTATGTGTTGTTACTTCGCAGTTTAACCCCATACTTTTCAGCGCAGGCATAAACGAGTGCTCAAAAAAGGTCAGAGAAGGTGACATACCATTGTGAGTACCCCCTTGCAGTGACACTGTGGACGGCTCACCGCTTAGCGCCAGTGGCAGCAAAATGGTTTGGCAAACGAGTACTGTGCTGCCAGCCGTGCCGATTTTAAATTCATATTCACCCGCCTGTACTTGGTTTGGCACAAAAGTGATGTTTTGTGAATTGAGTTCAGCCCCTGTGACATGTGCATTACATATTTTCTGTGCGGCCAGTACACAAGTTAAGTGTTGACGCTTCAGCCCCGGTTTTTTTCGTCCAGCTCGGATATTTTTTATCTCTATGGGCTGATTGAGCAACATCGACAGGCTTAGTGCGGTTCTGAGTACTTGGCCACCGCCCTCTCCTTTTGAGCCGTCAATAATAATGGTTGGTTTGTTTATTTTGGTTATCATTCTTATCCTTTTACACAAACGATTTGTTTTAATGTGTGCACGACTTCTACTAAGTCTTGCTGTGCTGCCATGACTTTATCAATGTCTTTATAGGCATGCGGAATTTCGTCGATCACAGCTGCATCTTTGCGGCATTCCACCCCTTGTGTTGCCGCTTCATGGTCAGCAATGCTATATACCTTTTTGGCCTTAGTACGTGACATTACACGCCCTGCACCATGGCTACAGCTATTGAAGCTGTCAGCATTGCCAAGCCCTCTCACTATGTATGAACGGGCGCCCATGTTTCCTGGGATGATCCCCATTTCTCCTTGTTCTGCACGTAGTGCGCCTTTTCGTGTAACGTAACAAGCTTTGCCAAAATGCACCTCTTTGGAGATGTAGTTGTGATGACAGTTAACTGCCACATCCATAGTCTCAAATGGCATTGGCAACTCATCTTTAAGAGCTTTTAATGCATTGAACATCATGATCTCACGGTTTTTTGCCGCGAAGTCCTGAGCCCATTCGACGGCTTCTACATAGTCATCGAAATACGCACTTCCTTCTTTTAGGTAGGCAAGATCCATATCGGGTAAATGTAGCTGATGGCGCTGCATTTCTTTTTTGGCCAGCTCGATAAAGTAAGTACCAATTCGGTTACCCACGCCACGGCTGCCTGAATGCAGCATCAACCAGACATTTTGCGTTTCATCTAGACAAAGCTCTAGAAAGTGGTTACCTGTTCCCATTGTACCTAAGTGGTTTACATGGTTACTCTTGGCGATTGCCGGGTGTTTTGCGCAAATTTGAGCAAAACGTTGCTCCAACGTCAGCCACTCTTTTTGTACTAGCTTGGGTATATTTCCCCAAGCGCCTTTATCACGCTTCCCGCGCCCCGTTGTGCGGCCATGCGGTACTGCGGCTTCAAAAGCGCTGCGTATCGACTTTAAGTTATCGGGTAAGTCACTTGCTTTGAGGGTGGTTTTGGTCGCGACCATACCACAGCCTATATCCACGCCTACCGCAGCAGGGATAACCGCATCCACCGATGGAATAACACTGCCAATGGTCGCGCCTTTACCTAGGTGCACGTCGGGCATCACGGCGATGTGGCTGTGTACGATATCCATCGATGCGATATTTTTGAGTTGTTGTTGTGCCTCGGGTTCAAATGGCACGCCTTTTGTCCACGCCTTTATCGGATGTTTGGTGTTATTGTCCAGTAGCTCGTATTGTGACTTACACATGTTGGCCTCCTTGTTTTTGACCTAGGTTTACTACGTTGTTCATGAGCCCTTCCAAGCCGCCATAAACCGTTAAACTTTCAATCTTGTCTGCAACCTTTTCTAGTGCTTCTAGTTCTTTTAAGCGCATCAGCGTTGGGTTGTTTTCCATCACCTTAGCCGTGTTATGCAGGCTTCTTGTCGCAGCGGTCTCTTCCCGACGTTTAATGACATTGGCTTCGGCAGCCTTTTGCGCTTCAACCACTTGATTAAGGATTGCTCTCATCTCTCCCGGTAGAATGATGTCTTTCATGCCGACGCTGATTAGCTGCACACCTATTTCAGCCAGTTGCTCACTCACCAGCTCTTTCACCGTTTCGTTGATATACAGTTTATCGAGCAGCAGATCATCAAGGTTTTGTGTGCCTACCGCTTCTCTTAAAGCAAGCTGAAGGGCGTTATACGCGAATGAATCGACATCTTCAACGCTTGAAGCCGCCTGCACTGCATTTGTAATTCGAAAACTGGCGCTGAGGTTAATACGAAGACTGACTCGGTCCTTACTTAATATTTCTTGTCCAGAGACTTCTGTCATCTGTGTACGCAAGTCGAAGATCTTCACCTCAATATCTCGGTTAAATTGCCATATACCATAACGCCCTGGTGCTAACTCTTGTTGCAATTGATTGTTCACATACAGCAACCCGATGTGCTCACTTTCGATAGCAACATCTATAATAGGCTGACATGCAGCGCCCGCTGGTGTGAATAGTTTTGTTGCGCTGTTTAGCCCTGCATTACTCACTTGAGTAAAAGTGGATTGCTTAACATAATAATCCTCGCTGATATCTACTCTTTCTAAGTGAATATTTCCCGCTTCTTTCCATAGATAGACGTGCTCCGCCGGCGGTACAATGCCCTTTAAGATGTCGTTTACATACAGTAAGCCGACCTCTTCAGCGCCCAGTTTTTGATGCGTGATACTTTGCATTGCAGTGTTTTTTTGGTAGATCTCTTTGGCCGCTTCAGCCGATACTTTTTTGCTATCAAACGTTTTCAATTCAATCTCACGGCCGAACTGCCACACACCGTATTTCCCTGCTGGCAACTCCTTGACCAGCTTATTGTCTATAAACAACAAGCCGATGTGGTCGCGTTCAATCTGTATTTGGTAAATCGGTTTACAAGCGGTGGTTTTCGCGGTTCTAATGAGTTTTGACGCGAGGTTTAATCCTGCTTTTTCTATGATCTTTAAGGTTTTGTCATCGACATAAAAGTCATTGCTGATATCCACTCTTTCCAAATGGATATCACCTGCATCTCGCCACAAATAGAGATTCTCACCTGGCGCTACAACGCCCTTCAAAGTGTCATTGAAGTACAACAAGCCGATTTCTTGCTCATTTAATTTGTAGTGGCTGATGTGTGCTTGAACTTCTGGGTTCGAGTGATATAAGCGTTCAGCGTCTGGTGCCATAAAAAACAGCGTGTCGATGCTGTGTGTCGTAAATTCGAGTTCATTTTTAAAATCCCAAAAAGTGTGCTTGCCTGATGTTAGTACACCCTTAAGCTGCTTGTTCTTATATACGAAAACACGTTGTGTATCTGCTACGATTTGTTGTTTTTTAAATTTCATTTCTTATTCCTTGTGATGCGTCGCAGCGGCCAGCTAATTATCGCGGGGTTGGCTAAATAAGTGCATAAATGGGGAGCATCCAGCTTGCCATTTACGAAATTTAATCAGCGAAGCCCACTTTAGTGTTAGTGGCGGCTACTTGCATAATTCAGCGCTTTTCAGCGCAGTTAAATGTAAAAACTAATAATGTTTCTATCTTTTACTTATGGTGATTAGAGCGGGAATCGAACCCGCAACAAACGAATTACAAATTTCGTGGCTCTACCATTGAGCTATCTATCAAATAAGGGGAGTCGAACCCCACACTTAAAGTGTTGCCATTGTCAGTATCCATTACTGAAGTAGTTGATCTCGGAATACGTGCTTACAGAGTAAGTCGCACCGCGGTGTTATTTAGAAACACGCTATCAAACTACGAGCTTGATATATCAATTGACGTGCCAAAGGTTTTTAAAAAGTTGAAAATTGTTTTTAATAATTTGATTTTAAAGATAAAAATTAATTTTTATTGAGTCGGAGTGTCTATTTCTAATTGCGTTTGAATCATAAAAATGATTCCATATAGATATTATTATATCTATATGGATAGGTGTGCTTTGAAAAAAGTTGTGGCTGTAAGCTTGCTTGGTACGCAATTAGACGCTATCGGTAAACGGGTTGATCGTTGGCATCGCTGGCGTCCAAATATTTCATTGGTAAGCCAAGACGATTTGATCATAAATCGCTTGTACCTGCTGCATGGTAAGCAGAGTACACGTTTAGCAAATAATGTTGCCGTTGACATTGAGACCGTATCACCCGAAACAACCGTGCATTTGGTTGAAGTCAATTTTGACGATCCTTGGGATTTCGGTGAGGTATACGCTAAATTGTATGATTTTTGTCGCACACTTGAGTTTGATTTGGATGCGCAAGAATATCTTTTTCATATCACCACGGGCACTCATGTCGCACAAATCTGTAGTTACTTGTTAACGGAAAGCAGGCAGTTTCCGGGGCGTTTGGTACAAACATCACCCGACCCGCACAATGAGAATAAGTCAGTGGGACAAGTGCAGACCATTGATTTAGACCTTTCAAAATATGACCAATTGGCTGAGCGTTTTGATATTGAGCGCCGTCAAGGTGAGAGCTTTCTCAAAGGGGGAATAGAAACTAAAAATAGCGCGTTTAACCGTTTGATTGCCCAAATTGAAAAAGTTGCCATACGTTCTACGGCGCCCATTTTATTGACTGGCCCAACGGGTGCCGGAAAAAGCCAGCTTGCCTCGCGGATTTTTCAGCTTAAAAAACAGCGTAAAACCTTGCAAGGTGAGATAGTGATTGTGAACTGTGCAACGCTCAAAGGTGAAAATGCGATGGCAGCCCTCTTTGGACACACCAAAGGCGCGTTCACCGGGGCCTTGCAGGCGCGAGACGGTTTTTTAAAAGCGGCGGATCAGGGACTCTTGTTTTTGGATGAAGTCGGGGAACTTGGGCTTGAGGAGCAAGCGATGTTGTTGCGTGCGATTGAGAATAAGCAATTTCACCCTGTGGGCAGCGATCTAGAAGTGACGAGTGAATTCCAGCTGATTGCGGGTACTAATCGGGATTTAAAAGCGTGTGTATTAGAGGGAACATTCAGAGAAGACTTACTTGCTCGTATTAATCTCTGGACCTATCAGCTCCCAGCTTTAAAAGATAGGCGCGAAGATATTGACGCTAACATTGATTTTGAACTAGACAAATACAGCCAAGACCAAGGCCGAAGAGTGCGCTTTAACAAAGAGGCAAGGGCCGCTTATCTGGCATTTGCACATAGTGTGAAAGCCACATGGCAAGGTAACTTTAGGGATTTGGGATCGTCGATGATCCGTTTAGCCACGTTGGCCGATTCTTCGCGGATCAGCAAAGAGGATGTGGCAGAAGAGATCAAGCGGCTTGAGAGTGATTGGCAAACGAGTCAATCATTGCAGCATGGATCTTGCTTATCGTTAGTAATGAGTGACGAGCAAATTTCTCAACTAGATATGTTTGATCGTCAGCAATTAGAGTATGTAGTCACCGTATGTTTGCAAAGCCCTAGCATGGCTGCCGCTGGGCGCGTAATGTTTGACGTTAGCAGGACTCAAAAAGCCACCAGTAATGACTCAAGTCGGTTACAAAAGTACTTGGCCAAGTTTGATATTAAGTGGCGAGATATTGCAGCGGCAAAATAATGCGTGGTGTGTAAGTAAGCTTTTGTAATACCCCTTTACAGAGGTTTTACTACACTAAACAAGGAATTAGTGACGCGATTAGAAGGAAAACGACAATGCGATTCGTCAGTATGATATTGGGATTGGCTATTTTGGCTGGTTGCAGCAGCCAAAAGCCCTTAAAAAAAGCTGAAGTGATCACTGCTTACGCGATGCTTGCGCCAAGTAACCAAGGTGACACACTGCTTTATATTCGGGCCATAATACCCGGGATCCAAAATCAAGCAGCGCTTTGCCCAGAGCTTGAAGACTCAGAGGGCAAGCGTAGTAAAATGCGTATTCGAGGCATGCATCCAGGCGTGAACTTCCCTATTACAGTGTGTGAAGCACGCGTATCTGAAGGGCAATCTTACCTTGTTGGTGGCACACAGCTTAAATTCGAGGCAATGACGCTCAATCCAAAACGTATCCAAGTGTATGGTGACTCGGGCTGTAAAGCGCATGTCTGTGATGGCAACGGGCCTGCTGAGCCATTTAAAACACTCATTGATGAAGGTGCCAAGCGTGAAGTAGACCTGTTGTTGCATATGGGTGATTACAACTATCGCGGTACCAGTGGCAGCATTAGCAAAGGGGTTTACGCGTATGATGCGGGGGATGGGGGTTATGGCGGAAAAACCTGTGGCCTAGAAGAAACCTACTACAGCCAAAATGCGACAGGCAGCCCAAAACCCGATACATGGCGTGCATGGCGAGCTGACTTTTTTAGCTCTGCCGATGCAATTTTAACCAAAGCACCTTGGGTATTTGCAAGAGGGAATCATGAGCTGTGCAGTCGAGCTGGGCTTGGTTGGTTTTACTTTTTTGGCCCCGGCTCAAGTGTAGAAAGTGGCATTGCTCAACGGGCTTGCCCAGCCCAAGGTAGTTTTTCTAACCCTCCTACGACAGCGGTATCCTCAATTGCGATGATTGACCCCTATATGTTGAAACTTGAAAAGCTTAATATTTGGGTGCAAGACACCGCGAATGCGTGTGATGATAGATTCTCTAACGATTTGACTGCGCAGTATCAAGCGCAATATGAAGGGTTACAAAAGTTTGCCAGTAAACATCCCGATAAGCCAATATGGACAGTGACACACAGGCCACTTTGGGGAGTGAATAATGTGGCCACCGACAATACTTTAAATATCATGATGCAGCGCGCTTTAGCCAATACGCCGTTAGGTCGTTTACCTGAGCAAGTGGCTTTGCTTTTATCTGGTCACATGCATATTTATCAGTCTTTGAGTTTTGATAAACAGTACAAACGCCCGCCACAAATAGTGGTTGGAAATAGTGGTGTTACCCTAAGTGAAGAGCTGCCATATACTAATTTTGAGGCTGTTGTGGACGGGTTAGAAGCCAATGGTAATGAACAGGCGAGGTTTGGCTTTTTAGAGCTAGAGCTGGACCGTTATACGGGTTGGTACGGGCGCTTTTTTGATGAACAAGGAGAGGCTTTTTTACGCTGCGACTCGCAGTTTTCTGCGCGTGGTGAGCAGGTGTGTCAGTAATTGAATAAAAGGGGCACAACGCCCCTTTTTAGCGTAAGGTTATCAATCAGGGGTCAATCAAACTCGACCGTCAACCAATTATCATCTTTGTCAAAATGCATCGTTTTGACCTTGCCAATGCCTCTAAAATTCACCAAGTTAATTTGGTCGGGCCAAATATCTCTTAAGGCCCCGTGGCGCATTTGTAGCCCTTTAAGTGGTGTGCCTTTGGCAAACTGTGCTTCTTGATAAACCCATAGGTACTTAGCATCTATTTTTACGGTCGCTGCCGATAATGCCAAAGCTTGTCCGCTAAGCCGTCTGAGTGAAGCATGTGTGTAGACATAATCAGCAAATGCTTGTTGAACTCTGTCATTGTGGTACACATTTTTGTGCTCATTGAACAGGTGTACTAAGGCATGCTCAAGATCATGCAGATGAAAGCGATACTCAATTTGAATATTTCCTTGCTCTGGAAATATGTTTGCTGTTGCTATTGATGCTTTTAATTTGTGCGCTTGAGCTGAATTTGCCAACATCAAGCAGAGCCCGGCGAAGAGCCAAGTTCGCATAAAATAACTCCTTCTCAGGATTTGATAGTGTTTACTCACTTACCTATAGTCTACTTTATTTTAATTATTGTGGAGAAGGATTATTGTGGTTTTTTATTGAATAGGGAAGTAAAACTGTCGACTTTTTGACCTTTTTAGCAATGTCTACAATTTAATTTTTATCTCTTGCTGTTATTTTACGTAATAAATTCAGTTGGGTATTGGTAGTTGGTAAAAATTTGTACAACGTTAAAAGCGGTTCAGAAGTGATTCAGTAAGGCAAAGCTAGGCTTAAAACTGACCAAAGTGATGATAAATTAGCAATTTGACGGGTATGCCAATTGTGCATTTTTCAAATTTATTGTCTCTATTTTGAAAAAAAATTCAAAAACCCTAATAAGACTGTTGATATTTGGTTGGAATTATCATTAAAATCGCGCTCTTTCTCATTTTGGGTAAAACTGGCGTTAGTTTTGCTCATTTATTAATACCCGTTTATCAAAAAGAAATGTGGTGAGCAGTATGGACTTTTACATACTAAAAAAACAAGAGAAGCTGGTTGCGATACCTGCTGACGAACAAAACTGTAAAGAGTACCTTGAAAACGGTTACTGTTATGTTGATAAAGTGGCTGCATGTAATGAACGTTCAGCTATCAAGCGTCTAGAAGCGAAACAAAACAAGCTTTATCGTGCGCCTATGCTGTTGCTACTTGCTTTACCTGTAATAATTTTTATGTGGTGGCGTTTGAGCTATTAATAAATAGCCCCAAGCAATGTTATATTAGCGTTCCTAAATAGGAAAGGAACGCTGCATGAAGGTTGTACACACGTCTGACTGGCATCTCGGTCAACAATTTTATGAACACAGTCGCTATACTGAGCATCAAGCATTTCTAGATTGGCTTTGCCAAGAGCTGGTGCTGGTTGAGGCTGACTTGCTAATCGTCAGTGGTGACATATACCATACTGCAACACCTCCTGCGGCTTCCGAGCAGCAGCTATACACCTTTATTAAACAAGTAAAAACCCTTTTACCAGACTTACATATCGTCATTATTGCCGGTAATCACGACTCGGCAAACCGCATTGAGACGGCTAAGCCTTTGCTTCTTCAGTTTGACACCCATGTCGTCGGGCGATTTGATAAGCATAACCCACACGAGGTGGTTAAAACTCTGACAATGCCAGTGGGCACAGTCAATGTTGTGGCCATGCCATTCTTACGCAGTGCCGATATTACCCATTTAGATAATGATCAAAGCAGCTACGCCCATGCGGTTAAGTTGGCTTATGACAGTGCGTACGCATCAATTGGTGAAAGAGATGCCCCCATCATCGCAATGGGTCACTTACATGCTAAGGGTGGAGACATCTCTGGTGATTCCGAGCGCAACATTACCATTGGCGGGTTTGATTCAATCCATGCAGATGTGTTTGGCGAGTTACCTGATTATGTCGCTTTAGGGCACTTACATAAAGCGCAAAAGGTGGCAAACAATGACTGTATTCGCTATAGCGGAACGCCTATGCCTATGTCTTTTGCTGAGCGGAACTATAAACATCAAGTTGTACTTGTTGAATTTGAAAAGTCAGAAGTTAAGGCTGTGTCTGCCCGGTATGTGCCAAGGCACAAAGAGGTTATTCTGCTTCCCGAAAAAGGAGGTGCGACTTTGACAGAGCTTTGTGAAGCAATAAACGCGCTTGATTTGCCTGACAGTGAAAGCGCCCCCAAGCCCTATTTGCGTTTACGTTTAAATGCCAATGAAACGGACAGTCAATTCCGTCACAAAATTGAACAGGCTTTAGAAAATAAACCTGTGCACTTTTGTGGTATTGAGCGTGTTACTCAACAAGCGTTAAATGAAGATGAAGTTGTTTTTGAAGATTTAGGGAAAGTCTCAGAGCTTGCGCCAGCAACCTTACTGGAATTAGCATATAAAGAGCAAGTCGACCCGCAAGGAGCGCCATCAAGCGCACTCCAAAAATGCCTGGAAGAGGTTTTGGTTTCGTTGAGTGAGTGCGAGAAATAATGAAAATATTAACAATCAAAATCCAGAATCTGGCGTCTTTACCCAAGGCCGAGATTGATTTTACCACTGCACCTTTAAAAGATACCGGATTGTTTGCCATTACTGGCGAGACGGGCGCTGGTAAAAGTACCATGTTAGATGCGATATGTTTGGCCTTTTATGGCAAAACCGCGCGGCTAAAGTCGGACTCTAAAAACAAAGTAGAATTTAATGGTGACGATATTAAACTCAATGACCCGCGTCACTTGTTGCGTCGCGGCACAGTGTCTGGGTTTGCCGAGGTTGGTTTTGTTGGACAAGATGGGGAGCGTTACCTTGCTCGCTGGCAAGTGGCCAGAGCACGAAACAAAGTTGATGGCAGGATAAAAGACGCTGAACATGTGGTACTCAGGTTACATGATGAACAGGTCTTGGCGCAAAAAACAAAAGCGAAGCAGCTTTTACAGCAGTTATTGGGGCTGAATTTTGAGCAATTTACCCGTGCGGTATTGCTCGCCCAGCATGATTTTGCCGCATTTTTAAAAGCCAATGCGGATGAGCGGGCTCAGTTATTAGAGTGTTTAACGGGTACGGAGCAATTCAGCCACGTTGGCAAAGCCATTTATGAAGCCCACAAAGGTAAACTTGAAACGCTGGACAGATTTAAACAAAAAATCGGCGATATCGTACTTCTGAGTGATGAAGAACTGGCTGATAAACACACCCAACTAGCGCACCTAAATGCGCAACAAAACACCCTCAAAGGTGAGATCAAAGCGACAGAGCTGCAATTGGCTTGGTATGTTACACAACACAAGCTACAGCAACAGCATGATGAGTTAGCAGAGGAAGTTTCTATCACTGAGGCTGAGTTGTCCAAGCAACAAAGTGAATTTAAACGCGCTAAATTGGCGTTGGTCGTTCAGCAAATTGCAGATAATCGAGCGCAAAAGTCGCAAACACAACAGGTGCTGCAACGGGGTCAAGAAGCAATCGAAGCGCTCTCACAAATTGACTTACAGCCACAAATTGCGTCGCAAGAGCAAGCGCTACTATCCGCAAAGGAAGTTGTTAGCAGTGCTCAAGAAGCCCTCGTAAAACATGGTCCTGATATTTTACGTGTTAGAGAGCTCGACAGTATTTGTGCCGAACATTTTGCACTTGCAGAGCAACATCGAAGCCAGTTAACTCAACTGCAAAACTCAGAGAAAAATCATCTCGCTGAACATCAAGCACTGAACTCGCAGATGAAGAGCTTAACGATGCAGCATGACGAAACCAAAGCATCGTTGGCTGAGCAACCTGCCCTGTTTGAACTAACAGAGCATTGGCAAGAGATCCATGAAGTATTACAACAGTACTTGGTCGCATTTGATGAACAAAGCGAGATTGTCGGTGCACAACAGTCTATAGATTCTCAGCTAAAGGCTGCTCAAGCTGCATTACAAACCGCAGAGCCCAAGTGCAAAGAACTTGAACAGAGTTTAGATCAAAGTCAGGTTGAGTTTACTCAGATCCAGCGAGAGCTAGCTGAACTAGATTATGAGCAATTGCAATTTCAAAAGTCACAGGTGCAAAAAGCTCAGCAAGCGATTGTGCAGCAAACTCAATTGGATAATGAGTTGCTTCAATTGCAAACCCACATTGACAGCCTCAGACATCAGCAGCACAGTGCAAATGTTCAACGTAAAGACGCAGAGCATCAAGATGAATTGACAAGGCAGCAGTTACTCATCACACAAGATAACTTGCATCAAGTAAAGCTGCGTGCGAGTGACAATATCAGTGCATTAAGGGCACAGTTAGAGCACGGTAAAGAGTGTGTAGTGTGTGGTGCAACTGAACACCCTTATCATGTCGACCATATCGACACGCATTGGCAGCAGTTGATCAACGACTTTGAAAGTCAGTATCAAGCAGCTGAACAAGCGCGTGCTCAAACACAAACTCGCTATCATGAGGTGGTGTCCCATTTAGAGCAAGTTAATGGGCAATTGCAGGCCTCATTGCAACAAAATGCACAGATTATGCAAAAGCAACAGGCAAACAAAGCACTACTTCATGATCTGCCTTCAACTTTTGCTGATGCGTCAAAGCATGAATTGCAACTGCTTGAAATAGAGGAACGATTATCGAGATATAGCGTGCTGAGTAAAGCACAACAACAGAAGTTTCAGGCACAACAAGCACTACAACAACAATTAAACACCGTGCGTGCAACTTTGAGTCAACATCAAGCTCAAGTCCAAGAGTATACGCAGTTATTAACCAGCAAGGCACAGCGTAATGAAGCGCTGATTACGCTAGCTCAAAGTCTGAAAGCACGTATTTCAGAGGTGTACTCTGAGCCTCAGTGGTTATCATCGTTTGAATTGGAACCACATAAGGCCACGGAAACCCTAGTGAATGAAGTACAGTTACAGCAGCAAAAAATCAGTCAACTAAATCAACTAGGGCAGAATATCACCGAGATTCAACCTAAACTTCATGCTAAAGAGCAGTTACTTGCACAAGTTAAACAACAAGTTGCGGATGTATCTGTACTACTTTCACAGCAAGTTGCATTGTGTGACACAACAAAAAATAAGCGAGCATCTGTATTACCGCTTGAGCATAACGCGGATCAATGGCAGCAGCAATTGCAGGCATCAGAAGCCACAGCACAAGCACAATTGCAGACACAAAAGGATAGGTTGCAGCAGCTACTTAAAGAGCAAGATGAGCATGCGCTCAAGCTAAAGCACCTAACAGCGCAATGTCAGGAGTATCAAGCTGCTCTCGACGATAACCAAGCACGGTTTTTGACTTGGTTGAAGGGAGTAACGGAGCAATATAACGAGCTTAATGAGGCGTTAGTTGATGAATTACTTTCGCTTCAAAAATCGCAATGGCAACCGTTAATTGAACAGGCGCAAAAACTCGAGTCTAAGTTGGTAGAAAAGCGTTCTCAGTTGCAACATGTAGACAAAAATATGGCAGAGCATTGCGCGATAGAGAGCCCAGAGCAAAGCCAAGATGAACTGAATGAACAGCTAGCGTCATTGTGTCAGCAGCAGGAGGCACTCAACGGACAACTCATCACATTGTCGGTGAGCTTACAAACGCATCATGACAACGTTGAAAAAATACGAGTCCATCAAGGTGAACTGCTGCAATTACAAAATGACTACGAAAATTGGCACCTACTCAATCGATTATTAGGCGATGCGACAGGTAAGACAATGCGTAACTTGGCGCAGACGCAAACGTTAAAAATTCTCCTTCATTATGCAAATCACCACTTGAGTAGCTTATCTCGGCGCTATCGGTTGACCGTGATCGGTCAATCTTTAGAAATAGCCATTGTCGACAGAGATATGGCTGATGAACAGCGCAGCGTCAATACGTTGTCTGGTGGTGAGTCATTCTTAGTATCGCTCGCTTTGGCGCTGGGACTGGCATCTTTATCCTCTAACCAGGTACAAATCAATTCGCTGTTTATCGACGAGGGTTTTGGTACTTTGGACCCAGAAACACTCAGTGTGGCGTTGGACGCATTAGATGCCTTGCAATCGCAAGGAAGAAAAGTGGGCGTGATTTCCCACGTAGCGCAAATGACCGAGCGGGTAGCGACACAAGTTCAAATCAAGAAGCAAGCTGGTGGGTACTCGACCGTGATGACCCACGAATGTTGATAGTGAAGTGAATATCGGCTGGGATTGACCCTATAAATAAGGAGAGAAAAATGCCAACTTTTACAGGTGAAGAAGCGCTCAATTATGACCAGCGAATTGGCAAACTGGTACCAGGTTATGCGCTATTACATCAAATTACGGCCGCTCAGCTTAGCGTGACTTTGGCGCCTGATGCGACCATTTTGGTGGTTGGCGCAGGTACGGGCCGTGAAATTATAGAGCTTGCGGCGCAGCATCGAGGTTGGCATTTTATCGCGCAGGATGTGTCTGCGGATATGTTAGAGATAGCAGATCAGAATTTTACTAACTTGGGTATTGCCGATCGTGTAACGATTCATCATGGTAAAGTCACTGACAATTTGTTTACAGCGGATGCCGCATTGTGTTTACTGGTGATGCATTTCGTTCAGGACAATGGCGACAAAGATGATTTACTCGCACAGATTAGCCGCAATCTCAAGCCCGAAGGCAGGCTTTATTTAGCTGACCTGATGACGCCTGAGAGTGGCTTTGAGCGTGAGGCTCAGTTTCTGTTTTGTCATACCGCGTTGGGGTTGACTGAACAAGGCGTCGAAAAAATGCGCCGTAACTTCGTCGAGGAATTTTATCCTATTGGCTTAGAGCGCTTAAATACGTTACTCGATAAGGCCGGATTTTCGACACCATTGGTGTACTTCAAAGCGCTGGGCTTTAGCGCTTTTAGTAGTCACAAGTGTATTTGATAGGTGCTGTCTGCCTAAGTATATTGATGCGTAGCCCCTCTCCCGCCTCTAATTAAAGTAACCAACTTAGCAATTTTTATGTTGCTAAGTTGTCTGTAATCAAAGTATGGGCATACTATCAATCTATTCACTTCATCAAGTGCAAACTCTTCATCTAACCAAACAAGTGAGTTGGTAAAAATCTGATCTTTTAATAATTGTTTTGCATAAGTACGACCAGCGATGATATGCCAGCTATAGTTGTTTTGCGCTAAATCTGGCGGACTGAATATCAGTGCCTCTTGGCTATGGGCCTGCAATAAGGTGCTATCGCGATAATCTTGCCACCGTTTATCTGATTTATTTAACCTAGTAAAATTGTGATCTGGATGACTCAGTTCGGCGATGAATTTACTAAAAACGTTAAAGACTTTACGCCACCCATTACCGCATTCTTGGTTGATATATGCTATCTCACCTGACTGTAACGGTATAATTTTATTGAGGTTTTTGTATTCTTCCAAAGGAGGTCTATTTTCTACATAGACGGCCAATAGGCCACGAGTGGCGCCAAATCCTTGAGTTGGTATTTTCATGATCTATGATTTATTTCAATGGCTTATGTTTTTCAGTGAAGCGATCGCATGCGGAACTAGCGCCGTATGAAATGATAGCAATACTGTAGATTTAATCAGAATCATGGAGTCTATCATGTTGAAAGGTCAATTATTAAGGATTGTTTTTGTTGTCTGGGTTGGTGTGAGTGTGATTGGCTGTACAGGCCTCCCAGAGGGAGTGCAGCCCGTTAAAAGTTTTGATGTTCAAAGTTATCAAGGCGTATGGTATGAAATTGCAAGGTTAGACCACCGCTTTGAACGAGGCATGGACAGTGTAACGGCAACGTATGAGGTACAACCTGACGGCACTGTAACCGTACTCAATCGAGGTTATGTGGTTGAAGATGGTCAGTGGAAACAAGCAGAGGGCGTTGCGAAGTTTGTCTCAGATCCTACTTTAGGTCATCTGAAAGTGTCGTTTTTTGGCCCTTTCTATGGCAGTTATGTGGTTTTTAAACTAGACAAAGAGAACTATGAATATGCTTACGTCACGAGCTATAACAAAGATTATTTGTGGCTGTTATCTCGAACGCCCAAAGTCTCAGAAGCTGTCTTGAAGGACTTTCAAAACACGGTAAAGGAACTTGGTTATTCTGTAGATGAGCTCATTTATATGAAGCATACTGCCGCGATGAAATTGTAAGCCCCCTTTACAGTTGCATTAAATCAGTCACTTTTTTGTCGGAAAAGTTTCATAGATCATAAACTCTAATGTCATTTCCTCCGGTCAGGCTATGTCCGCTTATAAATAAACCCAATGTAGCAAACTAATCGGAGTAATAATAATGAAGCGCATAGCCTATTCGTTAATTGCCAGTGCTGTTGTTCTGGCCTTGACTGCTTGTGATGGAGATGACGGTGCACAAGGTATTCAGGGTGAACAAGGTGTTCAAGGTGAAACGGGACAAGCTGGTAGCAATGGCACAAATGGCAAGGATGGAGCAAATGGTACCAATGGGTCGAATGGTACTGACGGCCAAAACGGTGTGGATGGTCAGAACGGTGCCGACGGTCAAAATGGCGTTGACGGCACAGATGGTATAAATGGGGGCTCTGGCCTTGTACGTATTGCAACGGTACCAACGGGTTCCGAGGTAACTGGACTATTTTTGACTGAGCAAGGCGACTTATTCTTTAATGCGCAACACCCAAGCGACGAAAACACAGCGGTAGACGCACTTAACAATCGCCCATTTAATACGGGCACAGTGGGTGTGCTAACAGGTGTTAACTTTAACGAGCTTCCTCGCAACTTGGTCAACGCGCCTCTACACGAGACTGAGTTTGAAGCACAAACAGTCGTTACCGCTATCGGCCAATACCAAATTCTAGGTCAAAGTGGTGATACATATGCCGACTTAGGAGAAGATGGCTTAGCGGGTGGTTTAGGTGTTATTTATGGTATGACTTCTGGCCAAGAAATCATTAAAAATGACATGCCTGATTTCAATGGTTTTATTTTTGAGTCTGAAAACTCAGGTTACTTATTTACTAACTGGGAAGACTACCCAGGTGGCATGAGTCGCTTGAAAATGAGCAAGAGCGAAACAGGTCGTTGGAGCGTTGAACAGGCGATGATGATCGATTTTGATGCGGTGAAAGGCACCGCAGCAAACTGCTTTGGCTCAGTATCTCCTTGGGGCACACCGCTGACTTCAGAAGAGTGGATTGTTAACTCAACTGTGGATACCACAACAAGCCCTGATTGGAATGCACCAGTTGTTAGTACCCGATTGCAGCAATTCAGAGACTTCTTAGCACCAGAGTCACCAAATCCTTACCGTTATGGCTATATTGCAGAAGTGAAATCTCCGCTTTCTGATACGCCAGTCGTAGAAAAACACTACACCATCGGTCGCTATGAGCACGAAAATGCGGTTGTGATGCCTGACCGTCGTACTGTTTACTCGTCTCAAGATGACACAGGTGGTGTACTATTCAAATTCGTTGCAGATAACGCTGAAGACTTAAGTTCAGGTACGCTATATGGCGCTAAATTGACACAGGATAAAGGCCTTTCAGATCCTGCTGTAACTGGATTCGACGTTGAGTGGGTTGAGATTGCCACTGGCACAAATGCGGCGATTTTAGAATGGATCAGCGAGTACGATGGCATTGCGCCGGACAGTTATGTGGATGGTCAAACGAACTACATCTCTATGGAAGATGTACAGGCATGGGTAGACGGTAAAGCCACTTACCCGACCGCTGAAGAAGGCGGTTCTCCAGTTACAGCTGGTAAACCGATGGATGACCGCGTGGCATTCCTTGAAGCGCGTCAAGCGGCACGCCTCAAAGGTGCTACAGCAGAGTGGCGTAAGTTAGAAGGTTTGGCAATTAACCATGATCGTGTATTGGAGGCGGTTTCAGGTCAAGACGTGATCAAAGGTGAGATCGTTGAAAAAGCATACTTATATATTGGTATTGCTGATATCGACAACACTATGATTGATGGCGAAGGCGATATTCAACTTTCTTCACGCGTTAAAGATTGTGGGGGTGTTTACCGTGCACATATCGATGAGAATTACAGCTTAACGCGTATCGAACCTGTGGTAATGGGCTCCACTTATCGCTCTTCATTAACGTCAGATGTTCGTTGTGACGCAAGCCAGTTGGCACAGCCTGACAACGTTATTGTTATGCGTGACGGACGAATTTTAATCGGTGAAGACCACAGCGCATCATGGAAGTACAACAATACATTGTGGATGTATGACCCGAAATCAAAATAATAACAACTAAAAACCAAAGCGGTGCTGAGGCACCGCTTTTTTCGCATTAAAAATGGAAGTCATACAAATGCAACACCAATTACTTATTACTACCATTACGTCAGCCCTGCTTTTAAGTGGGTGTTCTGACATGCCACAGCAGAGCAAAATTTTACCAACTGAGGTTGCAGAAAAAGTCGCCAAGGCACCATATAAATCGGGTGACGACATCCCAGCTACAGCCTATATTGAGCATGAAGAAGTTTATAACCCCGAGTCGGTGATCCCACCTCAGTGTTACACTAAAACCGATGGGGTTAATAACCCATGCTATGCATGTCACCAGTCATATCATGAACAGAAAAATCGCCCTAATGTAATGAATGATGGTGACCTTCAAGGTGATTATGAATTCTCAGATCTCGGTTTGACTAACCATTGGAAGAACTTATTTATTGACCGAACAGAGCTTATTAAAGAGATCTCAGATCAAGAAATTACTAACTGGGTAGAGCAGGATAATTACAGCCCATTCATAGAAAAGATTTCTAAAAATGCGGCTTGGAAAGGTGAGATAACACCAATTAAAGATTTAGCATTTCCTGAAAAAGCGTTTGATGAATTGGGGTTTGCTCGTGATGGCAGTGGTTGGGTCGCCTTTAACTACAAGCCTTTTCCCAGCACATTTTGGCCAACGAATGGCTCAACGGGTGATGTGATGATCCGTCTGCCTCGCGCGTTTCAAACCTTAAATGGCGCGTATAGCCAAGATGTTTATCTTGCTAATTTGAGTTTAACAGAGTTGGCTGTAAAAGGGTTAAAGGAAATCAGTGTGCCTCAAATCTCTGAACAACGAGTTGGCCAAGATCTCAACGGTGATGGAAAGCTGACGAATGTCTCCAAAATTATTACACAGCCTAAGTATGTCGGAGACAGCGAGGAAATGTTAGCACATATGCTTTACCCTGAAGGTACGGAGTTCTTGCATACAGTACGCTACTTGGGTGTTGACGAGCGTGGTGAAATCTATAATGCACCGCGACTCAAAGAGTTGCGCTATATGAAAAAGCATAACTTCAAGTCCAATCAGGAAATCGCGGCTTCCTACTATCGAGAAGCAAAAGAGAAAGAGTTCGAGAAAATGCCTGTGACCATGTACTTAGGAGATAGGGGCGTCAATAATACATTCGGTTGGACCATCAATGGCTATATTGAAGACAGCAATGGCGAGTTGAGACCACAGCATGCGCAAGAACTCGCCTTTTGTAATGGTTGTCATAAAACGGTTGGCTCCACCTACGATCAAACCTTTTCATTTGCCCGAAAGGTAGAAGGTGCTGAAGGATGGGGTTACATCAATCTGCGCACGCAAAAAGATGTACCAAATGTGGGAGAGCAGCAAGGAGAATTCTTAACCTATATGGACCGAGTCGGCGGCGGTGATGAATTTCGTCAAAACCAAGAAATGCTAAAAAAGTGGTTTACTGGTGGCAAAGTCGATATGGAAAAAGTGCAATCTGCGGTTAACTTATATGAGTTGATCACACCATCAAAACAGCGCGCACTTGCATTGAACAAGGCTTACCTAACGATTGTAAAGGAGCAAAGTTATTTATTTGGTCGTGACGCAACGTTAGTAAAAGCGAAGAACGTATTGCAGCAAGTAGACGACGCTCAAGCGCCCCTAAAAGAAAGCAAGCAATTTGCTTGGGATATGCAATTAGACTGGTCAAAAAACTAAATTTAGGTGGGGAGTGAGCTCCCCCTTCTTTCTTCGCCCAGATTAAACATGGCCATTAGTGGGTCGTTTAATTTGAGATCAGGATTTTACTTACATTGACTTAGCGACTCTGTTAATCAGCTGTGTGGTCATGGCACCAAAATAAAGAGTTCATCTATATTAAAATCAATTATTTAAGCTCCAATTTCTCGAAGATTCAATCACTAAAAATGCAGTTTTAATGTATGCCTTATTACTCAGAGATCACTAATTTACTAAGTTAGGGGTATTCAGATCGTGATTTTACTAACTTGGTGGCGCTTAGTTGGTAAAAACATGGGTTGGTATTAGACAGATCACATTTTTACTAACATAGAGTGGCTAAAGTGATAGAAATAGCCCCTTGATTTGTCATGTTTTACTAGAAAATTATAATTCATTTGTACCTATAGTTGTTTGAGATCATGATTTTACTAACCAAAAGGTTGAAATCGCCGACTAGAGATCACCTTTTTACCAACATATATCTTAGAGATCGTATTTTTACTAACTTAGGTATCCAATTCGGAGAAAATAGATCACGTATTTACTAAGTCAAAGGCATCAAATTACGTAGAGATCAGCTTTTTACTAACTTTGTTGACGGATTTTAAGAGGGCGCTGAGAAAATAGAGAGGTAAAGGTAGTAAAATCGTGATCTGAGCTGCAGATAAGGCGCTATCTGCAGCTCAGGCATTTAAAATACCAGTCCAGATACGACCACAATCAAACCAGACAAGGGAAGTAGGTATAAAAGTGATCTCATCCAATTGGGTTGATAAGTTAAACACACAGCAAGGAGTAAAACGGATAGGGCCATTTGTCCACAGAACATCAAGCTACCGTACCCTACCCCTTGAGAAAGGTTAACGATAAAACTTAGTAAAATAATGATCCATCCACTTCTGTTAAAACGCTGGGTTTGCACTTGATTCGGCCTCGTGCCAAAGACGCTCTTGTAGTGTGCTGTTTTGGTCATTGCAAAAGCGTAAAAAGCCCCTAAGCAAAGGAGCATTGCGAAGCTATACATCATGCGCGCTGCTCCGCGGTTGCTCGGGGGGACTTATTTACAACGCGTTTGTTGACAGTCACCTTCGCAGCAAGTTTTTTTGCTTGTAGGTAGAACACCAACGCGGTTGCAATAAATGCTAAATCAAAACTGGCCAAGATCCACTTACCATCTAGGATATACGTCACCAAATTACCGTCAGTGGTAAGTGCATTACAAACGGGCAGTAACAACCAAACAACTGCATTGCTGTATGCTAGCCAATGCCATGCACGTTTATCTCTGAATACACAAGTGAACAACGCGGTCGCTAACCAAACTAAAAAGAAGGTCAGAACTTCGTTATCAGCCCTTGCTACCATATCTGCTGGCAATAATCGGTTTGCGTAAAAGAACCCCGCGGTTGCCAACGGCAATCCCATTATCGTAGCGACATTCAGTGTTTCAACAAGCTTCAGTCCAAAGCTTGCGGTTTGAGTTGGTTTTAGACGTTCTCTGATACGTTTTGCCCACATGATACAGCCACTGGCAATCATGATGCAGCCGGCAATACCGCAGATGAAGTAAAGCCAACGCAGGCCTGGGTGAGCAAGTCGGCCACTGTGTACTGCTATCATACCGCCGTAAAGCACTTCTGCGTTACTAGGATCGAGACGAGCCGTTTTAAGCAATTCTCCGGTAGTACCTGAATACTGCCAATATGGGTATTCATCTCGAATTAAAGTGCCATTATCGCCGTAAATTTTGATATTAACTGCAGCATTACTAGGGTGATCAACTATGACGCGTTTAATTTTTTGCTCTGGCCAATTTTGATAAAAGTGAGTGAAAGCCGCTGTAAACGCGGGATAGTTAACCTTTATATCGGATGCGTCAATGCGCTGTCTCTCTGGATAAAAATCTGCTCTAAATCCTTTTAGCCCGTCTTCATATAGCGTTTCAGCAGGGTTTGGAAATAGCATAAATATTAAGGTGATCAGGCCTGTATAGGTGATCATTAGGTGAAATGGTAGCGCCAATACAGATGATAGATTATGCGCATCTAGCCAAGCTCTAACGCCCTTTTGGGGTCTAAATTGGAATAGATCTTTAAAAATACGTTTGTGTATGACAATGCCCGAAATAAGGGCTATCAGCATAAACAAAGATGCAAAGCAAACGAGCCACCTCGCAAGCTTTCTATCCATATAGTGTAAATCGAAATGGAGGCGATAGAAAAAGTTGCCGCCTTTGGTTTCAATCAACCCCTCAACTGGAGAGAGGGTATTGGGATCGAGCCGCTCATCAATCCATTTATCTCGTTTACCTTCTCCTTGAGTGTGTCGGTGCGATACTTGAAGCTCTGGTTGCCTATTTGATGGTAGCCCAATCCACCATCTATTAGCTTCTGGTGCGGCCCTGTCTAAATACTTTAACCCCGACTCTATGAGTGTCTGTTGCTGCTGCTTGTTATGGTCAATGCTATGGACTGCAGGCTGATTCCATAAGCTAATTTCATGGCGGAAAAAGCTAATAGTACCTGCAAAGAAAATTAAAAATAATAGCCAACATAGTAGTAAACCTACCCAGGTGTGCAGCCAAGTCATTGAGCGAAAAAAGCTCTCTTTCATATTCCCCCCTGGATATATCGAGTCAGTAAATCCAATCCTAAAATACTTAACACCAAAGATGACCAAATCCATCTTTGAGAGCGAACGCCAAATACTGCGATAAAAATGCAGCTGTAAATTAATATACTGGCGCAAACACTGTATAAGACAGCGTCTACCTTTGTGGTTGGTATAAGTAAACTAAGCAGAGCTACGCTGTATGCAGTAAAAAAATAACCGCCAAATATTGCAGCGCAAAATCGGGACAATACGCTTAGCCGATATCTAAGAGTCAAGGCATTGTCTGCTTGTGACATAATGTTCCTAGTGTTTTTTCTGAGATCCTTGATTATCCACGAATAGTTTTGCAAATGACAGTAATTATCATTGCTAAATGCGTTAAAGTGACGTTTGAATGAGTTGGAATTTTTATATTAAAATTTTTGCTACATGTGGAATACATGACGAGTTAATTGGTAGTAACATAGTTTTTTGTGAAAATAATTTATTTTCACTAGTTTACTGAAGTAGTTGAGAAAAAGTTTTTAAGGATTAAAGTTGGGGTGAATTCACTTCATAAGAAATTTTTTTGTAAGAACTCAGGTCTTGCTATAACGAAGACTAAATCATTTTTTGGGTAATGAAAGCCATTCAATGTGGTGACAAGGCATAATTTGATGAATTTGCTTGATGAAATTAATAGTTGCCGTCTGTGCTATAAGCAGTTTGGCTTTGAGCCCCGTCCAGTGGTGCAAGGTGCGAACGCTGCAAAAATACTCATAGCCGGGCAAGCGCCGAGCCTGAGTGTGTATAAAACTGGTAAACCCTTTAACGATGCAAGTGGTAAACGTTTGAGAATGTGGTTGGGAGTAAGTGAGGAACAATTTTACGACCCAAACTTATTTGCAATTGTGCCGATGGCTTTTTGCTATCCCGGAAAAGGAAAAAGTGGAGACAATCCTCCCCCCAAAATATGTGCGA
This sequence comes from Pseudoalteromonas luteoviolacea, assembly GCF_001696455.1. Taxonomy (GTDB): domain Bacteria; phylum Pseudomonadota; class Gammaproteobacteria; order Enterobacterales; family Alteromonadaceae; genus Pseudoalteromonas; species Pseudoalteromonas luteoviolacea_C. Next base: position 487,461 of record NZ_MAUJ01000003.1, on the reverse strand, counting down.
AAACTTGGCGAGAAAAAGTACTGAACGAATTTGTGAATGTTGAACTGACTATTCTGATCGGCCAGTATGCGCAATCATATCATTTAGAGGATTTCAATAATGTGACGAAAAGCTCGCAGCAATGGTCAAAATATTTGCCTTCAAAAATCGCGATACCGCATCCAAGTCCGCGTAACTTTCATTGGTTGAAAAATAACCCATGGTTTGAGACCGATGCAATTCCTGCATTAAAAGAGCGGGTTGAAACCATAATAAATGACTAGCTCAGACTAAGATATAAACCTAAAGGAGTTGCCAATTTGACTTACTTCTACCATAATCGCTTCATACGTAGCGGTTTACAAAAAATAACAATTTAATTCAAGGGAACTGAAAATGATTTATCATATATCGGGATGGAGCTCGGTACTTATTTCAATATTCGCTATCTTTCCAAGCTACCAACCGGGTGCGAATTCCGTCATTGGCTTTTATCTTTGCTTATTTGCATTGCTTGTCGCGGCATTTGCCAGTCATTTAGGACATGTCCTTTATTACCGGGTTGTGTTTGCTTTGTCTGTTGTTAATGTACTTTTCGTGAATGATGGAACCAATATCGCCTTACTAACCAGCCAAAATAACTGGGTTTACATAGGGTCTATGTATGGCATTTATATTGTTGTGAGTAGTATCTGTGGGTTTTTAGTGAGCCGAGAAGATTTACTTGGTAACAACCTGCGTAGAAAGCAACAGAAGCGCCAGCAAAAGCATACTGCTCTGTAACACATAGATAATTAGTACTTTTGTAAAAGCATGTAAATGTGCAGCTTTTTGCATTTTTACAATCTCATTGACATTGTTATAGCAGTTCTCCTTTGCAATTACACTTAAAGGCTGAGTACTTTGAGGGACGGGCGTAACTTGCCTAATTGTTTTCTTCTTATCCATATTATTTATCTGAAATAGATACGTATTTTATTACGTGATTTCATTTGCCTTCACTACACTTGTTTTATGATCCATAAGAACTTTATCTTGATAATTCAGGACAGCTGTCAACACACAAAGAATGTTTAAATTTGCTGCTAAAGCAAGCTTTATAGCTGATGAATCTTGTTGTTAAGGAGCCGATATGTATTGGGGTTTACTCTTTGTTGCTTTACTTTTAGGGCTATGGCTACATTATCGATATAGCTCGTCGTCAGAAACGTTTCCGCCGCTGGAGACTGACCCCGATGATCCTCTGGTGTTAGAGGCCGTTGAACTAGCAAAAGCATCGATAGATGAATTCAAAGCGCTATTTTTAAAATATCCCAAAGATGCCTTTGTGAAACTGGGCTTTGAAAGTGATCATGGCGTAGTGGAACATTTAGGCGCGCATGTCGAAACGATTAAAGGGAATGAAGTGAGTGTGTTTCTTGTAACGCCCCCAATTACACACAGTGGAAAGATGGCGCACAACTTTGTATGTCAACTCGATGACATCGAAGATTGGCAAATCACAGATGATGTGGGCAATATTTATGGTGGGTATATTCAGCGCGCTATGTTCACGATAGCGCAGCGAGACGGTATTGATTTACCGCCTGAATTGAATGCGATGAAGGAGAAGTACATCGACCTTTAAGGCTGCTGTGCAAAATCTTTAAGTGCTTGTCCTGTTAACCTGTATATGATCCACTCGTCTTGTGGTTCAGCGCCAATACTTTGGTAGAAGTCGATAGCTGGCTTATTCCAATCTAAAACAACCCATTCGAATCGGCCACAGTCTTTCTGTACAGCAAGCTGTGCTAAGTGTTTCATTAATGCTTTACCAGCCCCTGCGCCACGTTTGTCTTTTGCAACATATAGGTCTTCGAGGTATAGGCCGTATTTGCCAAGCCAAGTTGAGTAGTTAAAGAAATACACTGCAAATCCAATGGCTTCACCATCTTGTTCGCATATCACCGCATGTGCTCGTACATCCTCTCCAAACAACTTAGTTTCGATTTCTTGTACTGTGTTTAGAACGGCATCTGGCTCTTTTTCATATATGGCTAGCTCGTTAATAAAGTGCAGTATTGTTGCGGCATCTTGCTTTTGTGCTGGGCGTATCGTTAAGTTCATATTTGATCGTTCTCTGTAAAAATTGACTTCGTTAGACATCAGTGTAATGTGTAGTTGTTCATGAATAAAGTGCATGTTATGCACATACTATATGCATACAATACATGAGTAACATACCCAATATCGATTTAAACCTACTGAAGTTATTTGCTGTGCTTTACGAGACAGGCTCCGTAACGCAATCTGCCCAAATATTACATATGAGCCAGTCTGCATGTAGTCATGCATTAACTCGCTTAAGAGAGCGCCTGAATGATGAGCTATTTGTCAGAGTTAATAACCAAATGTTGGCGACCAATTATGCGCACCGGCTTGCTGATGAAGTGCTTCCCGCATTAAACGTCATTACTCAAGGGTTAAAAGAATCGAAGGATTTTGATCCTGCTGATAATCATCGCTTTACAATCGCCGCGACAGATTATACGGCGTGGTGCTTAAAACCTTTTTTAAGTGATTTATTGAAGCAATTTTCTAATATTTCAGTACAAGTTATACAGCTGGAGCAGCGCATTCCAACCTTGGCTCTTAAAGAACTGAAGCTAGACATTGTTTGTGGGTTTGAGCATAAACAAGAAAAATCAGAGAGCTTAGCTCAGCTCGATTGGTTTGAAGGGGAATATGTTACGCTTTGCTGCCAGCATACTAAACCCCCTTTAAACTTGACGATGAAAGAGTTTTTAAGGCGTGACCACGTACTCATTGCACCTTGGAATGAATCTCGTGGCATTGTTGATCGAACCTTGGCACAGCAAAAAAAAGTGAGGCGGGTGATATTATCAACACCTCATATGTTGAGCGCACCAGTCTGTGTCCAAGACACTGATTGGTTGCTCACGATGCCTGCGAAATATGCTAAGCAAATTGCACCGAGATTGAACTTAGCAATCCACTCTCCCCCTTTAAAGGTACCCAATTACCACGTGAAGTTGTACTGGTACCGTACTCGACATCATGACCCTAAGTTACAGTGGTTCATTGAGCAGTTTCGACAGTTTCACAACTTAAATTAGGATATAAAGTAGCACTAAGTTCTAGAAAACCACACAACATGCATCGATGTGAATAAAGTGAACGGAATCATTCTTGTGCTCGTATAAGCGTAAAAGCGATATACATGGACTTAAAATGATACAAGTTAAACTGGGTGTGTTCACGCTACTGATGCTTTTTAGTTGTTTTGTAAACAGTACAAGCTTTGACGTCAAAAACATTAAGAATGGCATGACACAAGTCGGGCAAACAGCTCGAATGACTTACCTTTTCTGGGATGTGTACGACATCAGTTTGTATACATCGAGTGGAAAATATGAGCCGTTAGCACCTTTCATATTGCAGCTCACGTACCTAAGAGATCTGAGTGGAAATGATATTGCACAGCGCTCTTTAGAAGAAATGGAGAAACAAGGTTTTCAGAATGAAGAAATCGGTCAGGTATGGCTCGAAAGAATGAAGCGTATCTTCCCCAACGTAAAAAGTAATTATTCGCTGTATGGCGTGCGGACTGCAAGTGGTACGACACAATTTTACAATGCTGAAGGGTTGTTAGGTGAAATTGAAGACCCGCTATTCACAAAGTGGTTCTTTGATATATGGCTTGGCAGCAAGACCTCAGAACCTAAGATGAGACGCACGTTATTGGGAGAAAAATCATGAAGTTGTTTGTAATCGCTACATGTCTTTTGCTAATCACGGCATGCAAGTCATCGATAAAGAGTAATGAATACCAATCGATGTCACCGAATATAGATGTGTTTGGGTTTTTTGAAGGACAGGTATATGCGTGGGGCATTGTACAAAATCGCAGTGGGCAGTTGGTTCAAAGGTTTAAAGTCGACATTAAAGGTGTAATCGGACAGGACAACGTGCTCGAACTAGATGAAACGTTTACATACGGTTATGGAGAAGGTGTTAAGCATCGAATATGGCGTATCTCACGGCAAGAGCGAGGCTTCATAGGCAATGCTAATGACATCGCTACTCAAGCGGTTGGTGATGTATTTGGTAATGCATTGCGATGGCAGTACGAAATGGACTTACCTGTAGATGATACTACATATCGAGTGGCATTCGACGATTGGATGTGGGCTTTTGACCAATGCACGCTAATGAATCGCTCATACATCAAAAAGTTTGGCTTAGTTGTCGCTGAGGTGACAATATTTATGCAGAATCAAGAACAATCGCTTGGATGTACAGGGGGTTTACACCCTTAATCTTTACTAGTGATTGCTCGAAGGCGTGTTCATACCTTGAAGCGCCTTGCTCTTATAACGTAACAAATACAGGTCCTAAACTTGTGGCTCTCTGTTTACTGTACAGATGCCCATTTTGTTTACAACTTTCCTTCCATATAGCGATCAATCTCATGTGCTATATGTGTCTCTATCTCTTCCTCTAAATCCGCTTTTGACGTATTGTGCATTTCAATGACGCGAATAGCTTGATCGACTTTTAATAGTTTATTTTTAAGTCGGTATTCCCATTCGGGTAGTGTTTTGTCATATCTAGGAACAACGCTGACGATGGCAAAATCATTTTGCCAAGGCGACGTATTTTCTTTTTGGCAAAATGCTTCTATGTGGTCTTTACCTTGCGGCCCCATGCATCCAGGTTCGAGGCGCAACTGGATACAAACCTGTAAATCACTCATAAACTCTCCTCATTTCATCGTTTATTTGAGTCTAGCTATTTTCATCAAAATTTAAAACACCAAGAGAAGTTTACTTTAACGCAAAAGAATATTCATATATTGATTTGTGATAACACCAATATATTTTCAATACGGGCTATGCTGTTGCCTGTACTGCTGTGGGCTTATTTGAACCTCTTTGGCAAATACTCGCCTAAATTGTCGACTACTTGAGTAGCCACAACTTTGCGCAATGCGTTCAACACTGTGATTGCTGCATTGTAATAATTGCTTAGCATGACCCACTTTTATATGCTGTAAGTATTCTCGAGGCGTGATCCCTAGGTGCAACGTAAATAATCGACTAAGCTGGCGTTGAGACAGGCATGCTATGTTTGCAAGCTGATCAAGTGAGTAGTTTTTCTCGACATTATTGCAAATTTCATCTTGAATTTTGTGGATACCTCGGTGCATATGATTGCGAAATTGTAACCAGCTACTCAGCTGAGGATCTTGTCCGGTGCGGCGAAAATATACCAGCATTTCTTGTGCGACTTGTGCTCCAATGTGTTCTCCAAATCGCGTTGTCACGTAATACAGTGCCATATCTATGCCCGAGCTGATACCTGCGCTGCTAATTAAGTTGTCGTCTTCTACAAAAATACGATTTTCCAAAACCCGGCACTCGGGAAATGCTGTGCGCATTCTCTCGATAAGCTGATAATGTGTTGTATATGATTTCTTGCCCAGTAAGCCTGCTTTTGCTGCGAGTAAGGCGCCTGAACATATGGTTAATACAGTTTGGTTGGTGACGTTGCGTTTTAACCAGCATATCGTTTTGAGGGCGCACTCGGTTGAGTAAGCGGCAAATGCGCGATTACATCCGGGCAACACTATGACGTCCTCGGGCTGCAAGCGATTTGGGAGTGGGTCGAGGTTATGTAATTGTAATCCACCATCCAAAGAAAACTGTTCAGATGCACTCACATACTTAATCTCAAATGAAACCCCCAAACGCCGAGCTTCTATTAGAACTTGAAGGGGCCCTGCAAAATCAAGTGGTAGGGTATCTGATAATAAAACAAAATAAATTGTCACGCGTACTCTCATATTTTCTGGCTGCACACGCCAATCGCGGTATAAAGGCATTGGCGTGATTGACTTTGGCATTTGCCTATCGACTTTTCCATCTATGATATGGTGGCGAGTCGACTAGATTATGCTGCTGCGCAGTAATCATTTTAATAATCGGAATGAGCATGGATCGAAGCAAACCGCTTGGCAAGCACTAAATTAGTTCTTGCTTGAATGTCTTTTGCCAAATAATGCGTGTTCGTCACGGGGCAATGCATGTCAAAAGTGAGTGTAGCATCTGTGACAAACTCCACCTTAAAACCTAAATCAAATGCTATCCGCGCGGTTGTTTCACAACATTGCTCTGTGCGGATCCCTGTTATTACTACCGTTTCAATGCCATTGCGATTGAGCCAAGTAGCCAGACCTGTGTCGGTGAACGCATTGTGCACAGACTTATAAAATATTTTAGTGAACTCCTGTGGTAAAAAAGCCATTGGTTTTACGAGTCCTGTTTTTGGATTGAACGGGCTGTTATTTGCATCCTCTCTACTGTGGAGTATTTTCACAATAGGCTGGTTACGCGCTTTAAAGCTATCAATAAGGCTTAAAAGGTTACTTTTAAATGTTTCAAAACCACTTTCTTGCCAATAGTCCGTTTCAAAAAAAGAGTCTTGTGTATCGATGATAATAAGTGCCTTTGTCATGTTTATCTCCTATTAGACATATCGTTGCTAAATAATATAAACGTTGCATGGGCACGCGTAGATACCTGTTTTTGCCAATGTGAGGACAAATTAAGACACGTATATGTGCAGATAAACAAGGTATGAATTTTATACAATTCCGTGTTGACAAGATATGTTTTTGTATATACGTTTGTATATACAAAAAGGGGGCGGGTATGGCTAAAAATAAAGATGCGCAGTTGATTGTGCGTATTAACAAAGCCCAAAGGGATGAGTTCGTAGCCCTGTGTAATGAGTTGGATACCAGCTCTTCGCGAGAGATAAGAAAGTTTATTAAAAGGTTTGTTAATAAAAACAAACCAAAACAAAAGCAGCATAAAGGAGATCACAATGGCGAAGAAAGTTGAAGTTAAGAAGCTAAAAAAAGAAGTGAAGCAGCGTATTAAAAAAATCGCTAAGCATGAAGCAAAAATTATAAAGCTTAAAAAAGCGATAAAGAAAGCATAGTCGCGAATATGACGCAAGAGGCAGCAATTAGCTGCCTTTTTACGTTATATGACGACCAATAGATGTCCATTTTTGTTTTTCAATAATAAGCTGCCAAACAAAATAGTCAGATTGTTACTATCATCGCCTTTTAAACTTTGTTTTTACATCTACACTTTAAGTGACATTAGGATGAAAAAGCATGCAGATTATCAACGCCCTTTTATTGGGAATAATGCTTTTCAGCATTCAGGCACAGGCCAAAGATCCCAAACTGATATGGTTTACCGAAGACTATCCCCCGTTCAATTATCATGTGAATGGTAATGTGGAAGGTATCGCTATAAATGCATTAAAAACGATTTACCGAGACCTCAATTGGAACTTTGATGAAAATGAGGTCATGTTATTGCCTTGGCCAAGGGCCTATCATATGACCCTGTCAAATCACAATGCCTGTATATTCTCTATGACTTATACAGAAGAAAGAGCGAAATTATTTCAGTTTGTTGGGCCTGCCATGGATAACCACGTAGCGATTATTGGGCATAAAGAAACTAAGTATCAATTACCCGACTTAAAAAGCTTGGGTGAGCTTAAAGTAGGGGTGGTGAAAAATGACATCGGTCATCAACTGTTGCGTCAAGCGGGAGTGAGTAAAGAAAGTCTGGTATTTTTGGCATCGGGCTTTGAGTTAGTACAAATGCTGAAACTAAAGCGTATTGATTTAATTGCATATGGGGATGTCATTGCACGGTATCAGTTTAAACGCGCGGGTATTGACCCATCTCACTACCGTATTGTTTTACCATTGCGCTCTTCTTATCTAGGATTTGCCTGTAATCAAGGTGTGAGAAAGCGCTTGGTTGATCAAATGAATGAAGCATTAAAAGCAATTAGGCAGCGCCAGCCTGAAATCTTTAACCCAGAATATTTCTATTCAAAGTCGGAGTGAGTACGGTCACCCTCTCCGACTTTTGTATGTTGCATCCGAGCTACTAAGCGCCGGGACCACATTCTAAACAGTGCTGAATAATATCAGGCCCAAATTTGAGCTTGGCATTCACATTCCTGAGTGCAGTTCTCACACCTTCTTCTATTACCGGGTGATAAAAAGGCATATCGAGCATTTGCGGGACAGTCATTTTGTTTTGTACCGCCCATGCTAAGAGGTGTGCAATATGTTCAGCTGCTGGACCAATAAACTCAGCGCCTAAAAATAGACCGGTCCCCTGCTCTGCATAAACGCGCATGTGTCCTTTATTTTTTAACATGACGCGGCTTCGGCCCTGATTTTCAAAGCTCACTTCACCAATTTCATAGCACCCACACTCGCCATAATTCGCGGTTAGTTGTGCGTAATTGTCTCCGACCATTCCGATTTGCGGGTCGCTAAATACTGCCGCAATTGGTGTGCGGCGCAGCCCATTTCTAATATCTGGAAAGCGACCAGCATTGGCGCCAGCAATGGTGCCTTGATCAGCGGCTTCATGCAGTAAAGGTATTTGGTCGCTGGCATCGCCTGCGATAAATATATGACTTTCGCCACACTGCATTGTATGAGGGTCCGCAATTGGTACGCCGTGATCTTGCAATTCAACAGAGGTATTTTCTAAGCCAAGAGTATCCACATTTGGTACCCTGCCGGTTGCGGCTAGCACATAGTCAAACTGCTCAGTTTGTGTATTGCCTTGTTTATCAATGTAAGTAAGTTGTGCTTTACCATCGACGACTTTCATATCCGATACTTTGGCATCGGTATCGACATAAAATTCTTCAGCAAAGACAGTATTTGCATAATCTCTGATCACTGGGTCCGTCAAAGGGCCAATATTGCCACCCACACCAAACAACTTCACATTCACGCCTAACCGATGGAGTGCTTGACCGAGCTCTAGCCCTATCACGCCTGGGCCAAATACTGCGACTGATTCAGGTAGGTCTTGCCAATCAAACACATCGTCGTTAATGATGAGTTTGTCACCAAAAGCTAAAAATGGCGGAGGAATGTTTGGCCTTGAACCTGTGGCAACTACGAATCGTTCCGCCGTAATTACGGTGTGATCGTCTATCTGTAAGCGATTATCATCTAAAAATTTTGCATGGCCGATAATGCGGTCTTCTTGAGGTAATTCTTCCACAGCTTCAACTACAAAACCGACAAAGCGATCTCGCTCACTGCGAACGCGAGCCATCACAGCTTTGCCATCTATTTGTGGCTTTTCGGTCAACACACCAAATTGCGGTGCGTGTTCGACACTGTGTGCAGCTTCAGCAGCAGCTATTAACAGTTTACTTGGCATACATCCGACACGTGCACAGGTTGTGCCGTATTTCCCTGATTCAATCATTAAAACGTTGGGAGTGTATTGTTTGGCATTGCGATATGCGCTTAAGCCAGCTGTTCCAGCACCAATTACAACGACATCTGTTTCAAGCTGTTTCATTATTACCTCACTTAAATATGAAAAGGGTTATTTAGGGGCTGTCAAACCCCTTTACAGTACTGTGATTAGTTGTTGCCAAAGTAAGCTGTTAAATCATCAGAGCCACCAATATGTTTTCCGCCGATAAATACCTGTGGCACTGTCTCGCGACCCGATAATGCTTTTAAGCTTGTTAAGCTAGCTTGCTGACCCAAAACGAGCTCTTCATATACTAGACCCTGTTCACTGAGTAATGCTTTCGCTTTAGCACAGAAAGGACAGCCAGGTTTTGTGATAATAGATACTGGCTCAGGTTTTTTCTGTTCCGGGTTGATGTAAGCAAGCATCGTGTCTGCATCCGATACTTCAAATGGGTCGCCCGGTAAATCTGGCTCAATAAACATTTTTTCAATTACGCCATCTTTAACCAGCATTGAATAGCGCCAGCTGCGCTTGCCAAATCCAAGGTCACTTTTGTCTACTAGCATGCCCATACCCTCAGTAAACTCGCCATTACCATCTGGAATGAGTGTGACATTTTCTGATTCTTGGTCTTGGGCCCATGCATTCATTACAAAGGTGTCATTGACCGATAGACAAACAATGTCGTCTACACCATTTTGTTTAAATACGTGTGCTAGCTCGTTATATCTAGGTAAATGCGTCGATGAACAAGTTGGCGTAAAAGCACCGGGTAGCGAAAAAACGACTACAGTCTTACCTTTAAATAGCTCATCTGAAGTAATGTGTTGAAATTCTTCACCAACGCGAATTGGGAAAGTGACAGATGGTACAGTTTTACCTTCAATATTGTTTAGCATTTTCTATTCTCCTCGAAAGTTGATGGAGCTATTATGTCGTTGTGTGATCGTTTTGTATATTTGATTGAATAAATCAAATCAATCAAAAAAATAGATTGGTCTTGTGCGCAGACCCAGTTTATTAAAAATATAGACGCTAAATGACAAATTGATTAGGGGTAGACTGCTTTCTTGTGATACGGAGTTGCAATGCATAGCAATGCTGTTACATGCACACATTGTCCAGTAAGATGAAGTTAAATATGAAAGCGCCAAGCGCACTGCAAAGGTGCTGTTGGCTATACTCAAGTGTTTTTGATGGGTAAAGTGAAGCGTATTAACACGCCACCGAGTTCGCTGTGTTTTGCCTCAATAGCCCCATGATGTAGCTCAATGACTTTTTCGCAAATAGACAAGCCTAAGCCTGATCCCCCAAGATCTCTACTGCGAGACTTGTCGCAACGGTACAGGCGATCAAACAGTTTGCTTAGTGCATGTGAGCTGACGCCTGGCGCGCTGTCTTCAAAAGTACAGACAACAGTTTGATGCTGTTGGAATACACTGATTTTAATTTGGCCGGGTCTATCCGTGTAGTGGATACTGTTTCTCGCAAGGTTATTAAAGACCTGATTTAATCTACTCATATCGCACTCCACTTGGAGTGATTCTGGCAGTTGATTGAGGTAACTTATTTCCAGATCAGGAGATTCAATGATCGGACCGATGGCAATGATTAGTTCATCAAACAAAGCGCTCGCTTGCAGGGTTTCAAACTCTAGGCGAAGATTATTGGTGTCGGCTTGTGCCAGTTCATAGATATCAGCAATCAATGTATTGAGCATGTCCAATCGACGTTGTAGAACCTGATAGGTCGATTTGGGATCTTCTGTTAAATTATATTCCAGCGCTTCAATATTGAGTTTAAGCACCGTAAGTGGGGTTCTGAGTTCATGAGATACGTCAGCCAACAGCTGTTGCTTGAGGTTTAAGCTTTGGTTTAGCAGCTCAGCCTCTTTTTCCATAACTCGACGTCGCTTTAAGTGGTAAAGGTAAAACAGCAGCAAAAAGTTAGTTAATACGATGATGGCAGAGGCCAGAATGACCGTTCTTGTTTTTGTATCTTGCTGTTGCTCCTCAAGCCCGGCTTGCAAGGCGTTTACTTCAATATTTTTTAAGCCAAGTTCGCTATTAAGCTTTTTGGCCTCTAATCGTGTTGTTATGTCTTTTTCAGTCAGTTGTTCTTTGTAGTTAAAAGCTTGCTCTTGATAACTGAGGGCCAATTCCAATTCACCCAACTGTTTGTACGCACGAGACAAGCTTCTCAAAATGCGAATGCGAAATTGTTCATCCGCTGATTCAAGTAAAGGCTTAAGCAGGTTAATTGCTGCGTGTGGCCTAATATGTGATAAAGCCTGTCCTAAAAGTGATTGATAGCGGCTATAGAGTTGGGGGTTATTCGATGTATTGATTTTCTCTAAAGCAGTTTGCAGTAATTCTACAGCCTCTTCGAACTGATTACTTGCTAACTTAATTTGACCCTGTGTTGCCTCTGCTTGTCCTATATTGTGGCGATTATTGACTTCTTTGAACAAAGCGAGTGCTCTGTCCACCGCTTCGGTTGCTGCGGATATATTACTCAACTGCAAATATTGCTGAGCGATGTGTAACTGTGAGACACCCATATAGTTTTTGTCGTTTAGCTGGGTGTCTAACTCGTAAGACTTTTGCAGTGCACTTAAAGCAGCATCATGATCAGACAGGCTTTGGTATATGTCGGCCAAGCTGAAATAAGTCGAGGACAAATGCGCTAGGTTGACCTTAGGTTGCTGTTCTTGAAATTGCAGTTTTTGATTGAGTACATCTAGTGCTTTGTCGAACTGCTTAAAATCACGGTAAATGCGAGCTTCGGTACTCAAAGCTGCATAGAACAACTGTACATTTTCTGTTTTCAAGGCGGTGTCTTTTGCTTGAAATACATGTGACACGGCTTGAAAATAATCCCCCTTTTCAGAGAGTACATTGGCCAATAGACGGTGAGCATGGCTTAACATTCGCATGTCGTTTGTTTGCTTAAACAGTGCCACAGCTTCGCTGAAATGAAATTCTGCCGATTGGTTATTGCCTAGTAACAAAGCTAAATCACCAGAGACCCAGTGATATTTGCCTTGTAGATTAACATCTGGAAAGTCTTTTAAGTGTAATTCAAGCTGGGCTAGGCGTTGTTGTGCGTGTTCAAATTGATTTTCTCTGACGAGATGTAATGCACTTCGATGTAACACATACGTTCTTTGCTCTGGGCTAAGTGTGTTACTTTGCAAAAGCTCTGATGCGGTTTTGAGTAATGCAACTCTGTCTTTCCTTCCCTGAGCTTCAGATAGCGTTTTATATTGTTTAAACGTGTCCGATGCGGCCACAGATGCGCCAGTGGTTATTATTGTTAATATACTCGCGGCGAGTAGTCGTTTGAACACGTCAATTCCATTGTTTTGTATAGTATGCCAATACTATGGTAACTGCGCAGGAGGTGATATCGGTAAATATTATTAACGGCAAGGACTTAATATGCATTTTTTTCAGCACTAATACACTTAAATTATAAGTGCTAGTATCTAGTTATTATGTATTATTCATTACATAAGAATTTATCATTCTATTTTTCCATTTTCTATACAGTGTGTGATAAAGAGCGTGTGCCACTGAAAAAGTACTTCAGATGGCACTGAATTGGCTTTTTAAACGCGCTTACTAATTCAAATTCACGTTTTTGACAGTCCCCACATTGGAAATATGTACTTCACCAGAGCTATCACTCTTAATTTCTAGTTGTTGGGTGTTACTGACATTGATATCTCCAGATTGATCTTCAATTTGTGCGCTTCCCTGAATTTGGTTTAACCAGATATTGCCAGAGCCATCGTCAATCGAGACATCATTACGAATGTTTTTTACTTCAATATCTCCCGAGTCATCTCGTACCTTGAGTGCAAGTGCGCCGTCTATTTCAATCCCGCCTGAGCCATCTTTTAAATCAACGGCCCCTGTGACTTGTTTTATCACAATGTCACCCGAATCATCTTCTATTGTGACTTTGTCGCCTTTGGTTATATTGATATCGCCAGAGCCATCTTCAATGTCAATATTCCCTGTCACCGCACTAATATCGATATCACCGGAGTTGTCGTCAATGCGCAAATGACCTTCTATTCCATCTATGGTAATGCTACCAGAGTCGTCGGTGATTTCAGTCGCACCGTTTATATCATTAAGCGTGATATGACCGGAACCATCGTCGATCGTCACCCCTTTTACATCGGTGATGGTCAGCGCCCCTGAGCCGTCTTCTACATTAACTAAAAACTGACTAGGTACTCTCACATCAATATCGATTCGTGGGCTTTTATTGGTGTACCAAAGTATACCAACGTGCGGGTCATGCTTAGCGACAAGGTTTGCTTGCGTTCCTGAGCGCTCTAACGTAAATGTATAGCTTCGGTTTTCAAAAGTAATAATATTAGCGGTAACTTCAATTTCATTGATATTTGAGGCGCCAGAAATCACGATATCGCCTGCACTATTATCAATGTTCAACTGGGTTAGATGCTGCGAAGGTAGCGTCAATGAGCGAGTAAGCTCTTTATGTGACTCGTGTGCGTTTGACTCTACATGAACAATACAACCGCTCAGTAACAACGTACATAATACGGGAGACAAGGATTTCAACATGGTGATTTTTTCTCTTTAGTTATTTGAAATTTTATTTACAGTCAGCAATTGAGATGCCAAATCTATAAACTTTTAAGTGTCTGATATTTAATCCTTTTATTTTTTGTTGAGTGCGTTGAGTTGGCGTGATTCGCCAAAATATTAGAATTCTGCAAACAAAATAGTCAAAATGTGTCATGTCATTGTCAACTCATCAGGCTACGTTGAGATGTGAATATTCGTTGGAGTCATCCACATGTTGACTGATGTTGCGCTACCTCAATCTAAAGGTGAGTGTTGGGAAAGCAAATATCAACCCCCGATGGTGCCCACATCAGCGCTCTTTTTAGGCGTTGGGGATGCCAGCTCAGAAAGTCTCGGAAATTCAGCTTGTGTGCTTTGCAAAAATGACGAACCATGGCTGTTGATTGATTGTGGTCATGACACCGTAAGCAAGTATAAACGTACTTTTTCTAACCAACTTCCCAGCCATGTTTTCATCACGCACTTGCACTATGATCATGTTGGTGGCCTAGAGCAGTTATTTTTCAAAGCTGCGCTATCAGGCAGCCAAGTCCGGTTATATGTACCGGTTCTATTAGTGCAGCAGTTATGTGCCATGCTGAGATATACCCAGTTGTCAGAAGGCAAAGCAGATATTTGGAATACATTTATATTGCACCCTGTGTCAGAGTCTTTTTGGCACCAAGGTGTTAAATTATGGACCTACCCAGTACGTCACCATGCCCCAAACTCTGCCTATGCATTGCATCTTCCCGGTGTGGTTTTCTACAGTGGTGACACGCGTCCTATCCCTGAATTACTGACACATATGGTAACTGGTGCTGAAACCATATTTCATGATTGTAGTGTGAAAGGTAACCCTAGTCATAGTGGTATCGATGATTTAGTGCGTGAATACCCTAGCTGTATCTTAGAAAAAGTTTGGGTATATCATTATCATTGTAAAGAAGAGCAAAGTGCGTTTAAGCGCGCAGGATTAAAGTTTGTTACACCATTCAGTATGATGCCATTGGGGGAGCGTATGCGCTGATGTCAGCGGGTTAAGTATGAATAATAAATAGACTTTTGGGTGTTTTTGTACCCATTAGCTGCAAGAAATCGCATTTTTATAACATTTTAAATATTTTCCGTTATACTTGCCTCAATTCAGATGACCTGACTCTTTTTACAAGCACTTTTGGTGCTTGTGTGCTTGAACCTAACTGTCCGTTATTGGTCTAACGCAATGCAAATGCATGCCAAACCAATGTCTAAAGTGGCAGTACTGTGTCATCTTGACTCTCAAAATAACAATGTAAAAGGGACCCTATGCAGCTAGTCGAGTTAAAGCCTGATGATCCTAATGTGGTGGATTTGTTTTCTGAAATCGATCGCTTAATGAACACGCTTTACCCCATCGCAAGTGACCAGTCTTTGGCACTCGAAGAGTTGAACCAACCAAATGTACGTGCTGTTGGACTGATGAATGAAGAAGAAATTGTTGCTTGCGGTGCCATCGTGAAACAGTTCGACAAGACGCTTTACGGCGAGATAAAACGCTTGTATGTAAAACCTAATTACCGAGGTAAAGGGCTATCTAAGCGAATTATGCAGATATTACTTCACTATGCTGGTGATGCACAGATCCCTTTAATTCGTCTTGAGACGGGTGTAAAGCAGGAAGAGTCCATTAAATTGTATGAATCCTTAGGATTTGATCGCTGTGAGCGATTTGGTCTATACCGAGACAACCCTTTGAGTGTTTTTATGTCTCTGTCTTTGCAGACAAACTAGTTCAATCCGTTAGGTTTAAAGTTGAAAAGAAGCTATTGGGTGTTAGAGATTGAAGCTTTGCAATTGTCTCTAGCGGTATAGCAACTGATTCTGAGTCGTGAACGAGTATTAGGCATTGGTATTTTTGCTCATTGTATACAATGTCTTTTGCTTTACCTGTGAAAGACTCGCCATCCAGTGTTGTGACGTTCAGTTCAAACCCTTTGATGCAAGCAAGCTCAAGATAGTCAGTATGTTCACAGCGCATTGCTTTCCCCTTATTTTCTTATGCTCTCATTTAAAATACAGCACAACGCTTAACTAGCAACACTCATTGCAACCAATGTACCTTGCTTTTGAATAGACAACAAACCGATATTTGGCTAGCTTTGAAAGAAATAGTTCAAATTACGCAGTGATTAAGGACAGGCAATGCGAATACTCGTCGTCGATGATATAACAACGATGCGTCATGTAATGATTAACATGTTGCGTAATCTAGGGTTTAGTCAAATAGATGAAGCGACTGATGGTAAGCAAGCATTAACACTACTTGGCAAACGTAAATACGATTTGGTTATATCAGACTTAAATATGCCCTATGTTGATGGCTTAACATTATTGGATAAAATGCGTTCTACACCGCAGCTTGCGCGGACGCCGGTTTTGATGGTGACCTGTGAAAACACCAAAGAACGTGTACAAGAAATTTTATTGCACAAGGTGGATGGTTTTGTTATCAAGCCTTTTAACATGGCCACTTTGGTGAAGCAGTTACAGCGAATTAAAATCTTAGATGCTAATGGTCAACTGTGTACTTAAACACGATTTAATCTAAAGGCATGCCCAGAGGGCATGCCTTTACGGGCCTTTACATTACATGGTCTCTGGGAAACCTCGGTCACGCATTAACGCACTGACATCGGCGTCACGGCCACGGAACTTACGATATGCTTCTGCTGGGTCCATCGCATTTCTCACTGAGAATAAGTAGTCCACAAGGCGTTTAGCCACATCTTGGTCATAGAATCCACCAGGGGCATTTGCGAAAGCTTCTGCTGCATCTGATGTGAGTACTTCAGCCCATAGATAGCCATAATACGCGGTCGCATAGCCTTCGCCTGAGAATACGTGCCCAAATTGGGTTGTTCTGTGGCGCATAACCACTTCACTAGGCATGCCAATGGCTTCTAGTTGTGCTTTTTCAAACGCAACAGGGTCACCAATTTTGTCTGGATCTGTTGTGTGGAACTTCATATCCATGATTGCAGATGCGAGATACTCCGTAGTCGCAAAACCTTGGTTAAAAGTGGCCGACTGTTTGATTTTCTCAACTAGCGCTTTAGGCATTGGTTTGCCTGTCTCATGGTGTAATAAGAAACGGTTAATGACCTCATCCGTTGACAACCAGCGCTCTAATAGCTGAGATTGAAACTCAGTGTAGTCACGAACCCCAGAGTTAGAGCTTGGGTATTTAACATTTGAAGATAGCGCGTGCAGTGAGTGACCAAATTCATGGAAGTAAGTCTCTGCATCGCTCCAAGATACCAAAGTTGCTTGCCCTTCTGGCGCTTTCACGAAGTTTGAGTTATTGGTGCTCAATACGTTTGTTTTACCATCAAATGATGTATGGCTACGGAATGATACAGCCCAAGCACCAGAGCGCTTTCCTTTACGCGCAAACGGGTCTAAGTACCACAACCCAATATGCTGGCCAGTTGTTTTGTCCGTGACTTCCCAGACTTTAACATCTTCTTGATAAACTGGCACTGAGCCATCTGTGATTGGTGAGAATTCATAGTTAAACAGGCGACCAGCGACATAGAACATGGCATCAGTTAGCTTGTCTAATTGCAGGTACTGTTTGATTTCATTCGAATCAAGATCGTATTTTGCTTTACGCACTTTTTCAGCATAGAAACGGTAGTCCCATGGTTCGATCTTAATGTTCGCCCCTTCTTTGTCGGCAATCGCTTGCATGTCTGAAACTTCTTCTTTCACGCGAGCAATTGCAGCAGGCCAAACTTTATCCATCAAAGCAATCGCATTGGCTGGCGTTTTCGCCATACGATCTTCAAGACGCCAATGTGCATAGTCTTCATAGCCAAGCAATTCTACGCGCTCACGGCGCAGCTTTAAAATTTCTGAAATCACGGCTTTGTTATTATGCTCACCCGCATTGTTACCGCGGCTATAGTAGTTTTGCCAAACTTGCTTACGTAGTTCTCGCTCTGTTGAGTATGTTAAAAACGGGTCCATAGATGAGCGAGTATTGGTAATTGCGTATTTTCCAGCCTGCCCTTTTTTCTCTGCCGCGCTTGCCGCTGAATCGATAAATGCCTGAGGCAAACCTGAAAGCTGATCTTTTGTTAAGAAAGTTGTATAACCTTCTTCGTCTGCAAGGACATTATTACCAAATTGAGTGTATAGCTCTGACAGTGCAAGGTTAATTTCGGCGTAACGTGCTGCAGCTTCGCCTTCGAGCGTTGCACCATTTCGTGCAAAGCTGTTGTACTGTGTCCAAGTTACACGCTGCTGCTCTGGCGACAGTGTTTTGTACTCTGCGCTTTCGTATACTGTTTTAACACGCTTAAACAATGCTTTGTTTTGATTTCTCTTTGAATCAAACTCAGAAAACTTTGCCATTACTTGTGCTTGTTTCTCACGTACTTCCGCGGATGATAAGTTTGTGATGTATGTCACAAAGTATGCATATAGTCTATCTGTTGCACTACCAGAGCGCTCAAGCGCGACAATGGTATTTTCAAACGTCGGTGCTTCTGGAGTATTAACTATGGCATCTAGTTCGCTTAGGTGCTCAGCTAAGGCTGCTTCTGCAGCAGGGACTAGGTCTTCTAACTTCATCTCACCGAATTGAGGCACGCCTTGATAAGGACCTGTGTACTCTTTTAAAAGTGGGTTTGTATATTGTTTTTGAACTTTTTCGACCGCTGCTGACTCTTGTGAGCTTGGTGTTGCTCCGCACCCTGCAAGTGCTAAACAGACCGCCGCACTTAAAAATGACATCTTTAATTTCATAGTATTCTCAGTATGCTCTGATTTCTTAATTGTGAGTAAATGAATTGCAATGTTGACCAAAAATGGTGCTTGTAACACGTACTTATGGTAATTCAGGCTTGCTATTTGGGGGACATACTACTGTAATCGGGCACAAGTGCCAAACAGATACAGGAGAAAAGTATTGCAAATTGTGACTCGATTATTTAATTGTCAGTTGGTCGCTTTTTGGGAATAGTTCATCGTAAATTTAGTGAACTTTTAAATTTTATAAGGGAGATTTTTTTCCCGTGATTTTTTTAACAAAAGTTTCCCTTGATTGTTGGTCAAAATTGAGCCACTTTAATTAACACATGCTCTGATCCCGTGATGAAATCATGGAAATTGGTATCTTTATATACAATGGTGTAGAAGCTCTGGATTTTTGTGGTCCACTTGAGGTTTTTACCACCGCCTCGCGTATCGCCAACAGACCGATTAATGTTAGTTTGATCGCACCCAGTCAGGCTCCTATTCGGACACGTGGTGATGTTTCGATAAACCCCCACTTTTGTATACACGGTCACCCTCGGTTCGATTTATTGATTGTTGCAGGTGGCAAACTCGATCGTGTCATTAATAATCAAGCTGTACTTGATTGGCTAGCCGAAACCGCAACGCATACGCGCCACTGTGCGTCGATCTGCAGCGGCGTATTTTTATTTGCGAAAGCTGGGCTCATTGAGGGTAAAACGGTCACAACGCATTGGCAACGCATCGATGAGTTAAGCGAGCTATACCGACATTTAAATGTGGTGAATGATAAACGCTTTGTGACAGACCAGAACTTTACGAGCTCGGCAGGTGTTGCCTCTGGGATTGATATGAGTTTGGACATGATTAAAAAACGTTTTGGTTACGAAGTCGCGAAGAAAACGGCACATCAAATGGATTATCGCTGGAGCGAAATATAGTCGCGTAATTTATGGCAATGCATTTATTCGAACTTTTTTCTAATCAAATCAACCTTGCGGCCGATATGCAGTGTATGAGTTTCAGTAAGTGAAAGGGAATATGATAACAAAGAACACGGTATACCTAGCTCAAAGCCTTGATGGGTTTATTGCAGATCAACAGGGGGGGATTGATTGGCTATCTGCGATAGATAACCCACAGCATAGTGATTTGGGATTCGCCGAATTTATGACTGAAATAGATGCACTGGTGATGGGTAGAAACACGTTCGAACAAGTCATCAGTTTTGGACAATGGCCATATGATAAGCCTGTTTATGTTGTCAGTCATAGCTTGGCAAAACTTCCCCCTCAAGTTCAGGGGAAGGCCTACCTAATAAGGGCTGGAGAGAGAGAGTTAATAAATCAGTTGAGCAGTTTAGGACATAGTCGTTTATATATCGATGGCGGTAAACTGGTGAAAAACTTCATTCGAGCCGGTTTAATTGATGAACTGATCGTGACCACTGTACCAGTGATATTGGGTGGTGGCATTAGTTGGCTGCCTGATGCAAAAGTCCCCCATAAACTTGAATTAGTTTCTTCCCAAGTATTGCTCAACCAGCTCGTTCAATCTAAGTACAAAGTGCTTCGGTGATTAATGTAAAGGGGATTGACAGCACAACGCACCTAGCTTGCTACTATACGGTAGTTGCAGGCAACACCATATGGTACTCATATTCGTCTTCGCTAGTCGTTACAAAACCTAATCTCTGATACAGATACTGTGCGGGGTTTTCTTTCAAGACGGTAAGATAAGTCGGAAGGTGTGAATATTCTGCGACAATGTATTGAATGACTGCCCTGCCAATCCCCTGCCCTTGGCATTGAGGCATAATCTGCAATTGCATGATTTCGAGTGACTCCTGAGTAAGCAGATATTTTAATGTTCCTACTTTAGACCCATCTACAATAATTAAATGTGAACACTTATAATGGTCTTCCAGACGGTTGAGGTGTGCTTCATTACTTAAAAAGATGCCTTGGCGTTCAAGGTGCTCTGTCATAGTTTGCTTGCGAAGAGCCAATAGGTATGGTTTGTCTTCTTCTTTTGCGGGTCTTAGCGTTATTTCCATACTCAACCTGTCCTTTATCATAGGGTTAAATAATGCTTGTCTTTCTAAGCTAAAATACAAAAATGACAAAACGCCTTCTTATATGCAAATATAGTTTTGCTCAGACTACTTATTATTAATTAGGCTTTGGTGGGCTCAGTATTTTGGGTCTTGTGATTGGTAGTTGCATAACTATTCTGGGAATCTTAAATTGAAAATCCAACTCTCTCCTTATAATGCAAACTGGCCACACAGCTTTGAGCTCGAAAAGCAAAAGCTCGAATGTCTTTTGGCCCCTTGGGTTGAAGGCGGCATTGAGCACGTGGGCAGTACGGCCGTTAAAGGGATGTGGGCAAAACCTATCATCGACATTATGGTAGGTGTGAAAAGCCTAGCGCATTCGAAGCCTGCTATTGAGGTACTAAGCGCCAATGGTTACTGTTATTACCCATATAAAGAGCATGTAATGCACTGGCTTTGTGCGCCCTCCCCTGATTTCAGAACACACCATGTTCACTTAGTGCCCTTCCAAAGTGCGCTGTGGCATGAACGATTAAAATTTCGGGATGTTTTGCGCCATGACGCGGAAGTTGCCAAGCAATATATCCAGTTGAAGCAAGCGCTTGCTCATGAAAATGCGCATGATAGAGAGGCTTATACACAAAATAAGTGGCCTTTTATCAGGCAAGTATTATGTGCAAAGCCTGAAGGAGCCACCATGTCGGATATCATTTATACACAGGCGCAAGCAGATTTGCCACTTGACCTTCTACTGGAAGCAGATCCATCTGAAACGGAAATTGCGTCATATATCAGTGGCTCTCATCACTTTGTAGCGAAACAAAATAATGAAATTATTGCAGCTTGTATTGTAAAGCCCCTTTCCAGTCAAAAATGTGAGATTTGTAATATTTCTGTCAGGCCCTCTAAGCAGAAAAAAGGGGTTGGTACGCAATTATTGTCTTATGTCTTGACTCAGTTAAGTGCCCTAAAATATCAAAGAGTGGAGTTGGGGACGGGGACATTTGGCTATCAACTGACATATTACCAGCGTATGGGGTTTCGGGTAGAGTGTGTCGAGGTTGATTATTTTGTACAGCATTATAATGAGCCACTCTATGAACAAGGCATACAACATAAAGATAGACTCAAACTATATCTGTCTTTGTAGCTTTTATTAATTTAGTCATGCCGATTAGCTAGCAATCGGCATATGCTGGTTTAAAGGTTTATCTTGCCACAAATCCGCCATTAACAAATAGCGTTTGTCCAGTGGTCCATTGTGATTGGTCCGATGCAAGAAAGCTCACCATAGGAACTATGTCTTCTACCTTACCTAGCCTGTTTGAGACACTTGCGGCACTGAGGTACGCGACAGACTGTGGATCTTCTTGAGCATGAAAAAACGCAGTGTCGATAGGACCTGGGCATATTGTATTGACCGTGATCCCTCTTGCCCCAACCTCTTTGGCAAGTGCTCGAGTGAATTGTTCTAACGGCGCTTTTGAACCTGCGTACAATGCATAACCCCCTGTAAATGCACCTAGCAAAGAAGTGCCTATATTGATAACCCTGCCATTGTCCTCAAGCTTTTTAGCTGCATTTTGCATGATGAAAAATGCACCTTTACAGTTTATGTTAAATAATGAGTCAAACTCCTCCTCGGTATAATCAATGAACGATTTTTTTAATACTGCCCCTGCATTATTCACAACGATATCAATCTTTCCGAAAGCTTCTAGAGCTTGTGTAAACAGGTTTTCAGCGACAGAGGCGCGGCTAATGTCTCCTTGAATAATTAACGACTTTCTTCCTAAATCGTTGATCAACTTAGCTGTTTTTTCTGCATCTTTCAGAGATGCTTCGCTGTGATAGTGAACAATAACATCACAGCCCTGCTCCGCCAGATTGTATGCGAATGCTCGACCCATATTTCTTGCCGCACCGGTTACCAATGCTACTTTGCCTAGTAAAGGTGTATTCATGAATTTCTCCTTTGTAATACATTGAACATCAATAACTATATACTTATTGCATATAGTTTGGGTATACAGTAATTTCTCATTTATTAAATGCAAAAAATGCAATAAGTGTGATGGCCATTGAACTCAGTAATGAACAGTTATTTTTGCATGTCGTAGAAGCTGGTAGTTTTAAAGCGGCAGCAGAGCAGCTTGGTATTGATCCCTCGTTGGTCAGCAGGAGAATTGTGTCTCTGGAGCAGAGACTAAATGTAAAGTTGATGACACGCTCCACGAAACGCTCTTACCCCACAGAAGCCGGTGAGCAGTATTACCAAGGCTTGAGAAAATTATTAGATGAACAACAAGCGTTGGAATCTCAGATCTCGCAAACTAATGAAATACCCAGTGGCAAGTTGAGAGTCGCTGCACCGCATGATTTCGCGAGACAATTTGTATTACCTGTACTTACCCAGATGAACGAACTGTATGCATCCCTAAGCATAGAATTAACATTGTCGAGTCAATACGAAGATTTAATTGGACAGGGAATAGATGTAGCGATAAGGGTAGGGGAGTTACCTGACTCAAGTTTAAGGAGTAAAAAGTTAGGTGAAGTTCGTCGTGTGTTGGTTGCCTCAAGTGCCTACTTGATGCGAAAAGGGGTACCTACGGATATTACAATGTTAAGTGAACATGATTTTATTTTTTATTCTGGTGCTCAAGCGCAAAAGCCAATTGAAATAGGAGCAAAGTCCGTTAAAGTACAAGGCCGCTTTATTGTGAATAGTGTCAGTGCATTAAGAGATTTGGTGCTACAAGGACAAGGTATACATTTAGGGCCTAAGTGGGCATTCAATGAAGCGCTTGCTAGTGGGGATGTTGTACAGTTATTTAAAGACCAGCCTTTGAAGGGGTTTCCATTACATGCGTTGTATCCCTGTCGAGCATTTGTACCTGCTAAGGTACGAGTCTTTATTGATACATTATATGCCCAATGCCAGCAGCAGGGCCTTGGCTAGATACGGGAAAAGCGGCCATTGAGGCGTTATAGATTAATTAGAGTGAGCAAAGAGGTCATATGGAAAAAGTCAGTATTTTTGTCGATGTTCAAAATGTCTACTATACAACTCGGAGCGCCTTTAAAAGGAACTTTGACTACAATCGGTTCTGGGCGTTGGCGACAAAAGATCGGCAGGTGGTAAATGCCTATGCTTACGCGATAAATAGAGGGGATGAAAAACAGCTCCAGTTTCAAAATATTCTCAGAGCCATTGGTTTTGAAGTGAAATTAAAGCCCTTTATTCAGCGCTCCGATGGAACCGCAAAAGGTGATTGGGACGTAGGTATTACCATTGACGTTTTAGAGTGCGCTAAAGACTCCGATATCGTTATTCTGGTGTCTGGTGATGGAGACTTTGATATTCTAGTCAATACGGTTAGAGAGAAGTTTGGTACCCAAGTCGAAGTATTTGGTGTTGAAGCATTGACCGCGAACAGCCTTATCAACGCAGCGACACGTTACAACCCCATTGAAGGGGAGTTATTGCTATAAATGATTATTAAAGGGAGAGGCTGGTTGCGCCACTGCGTGCGCCACCAAGTGTGCCACCGCGTGTAAAAGTGGCACTGTTTCTGTGTGGATACTGGGGGACTCATTTTACCTTGTTGCCCGTTGTGCCCTAATAATCACCATGGCGTTACATATCAAAGTCGCATATAACCGGTGTTATTTCACGGCGTTACTAAAGAACTGAGCTGTTTACAGCTGCTTTGTTGCAAGTAACCAGTTAACAGTTTTGCTATCGTTCCTTTAAGCCACTCGGGGCCGTTATCCGTCATATCATTGTGCTTGGCGTTCGGTATTGTAATTACACAGCGGTTGTACAAGTTTTGTTCTTGGTTTGTATATAGCACGCCTTGATCCGCTGGAAAGTCACTGGCGCGAATCGAAAATACAGAAATCGACCTATCACGAGGAAGCGGCACCCTTCTATGATCTAATGTAATAAGCCCAGTAACAAAATCCGCACCTTGGTTAATAAGGAGTGCAGATAGATCTCCACCATTGGAATGGCCAACGAGTAGAACTTGGTCAAAATCGTAATGTATCATTGTTTTCGCCAATTGCGTTCTAACAAACTGAAGTGTAGCCGCACCTCGTTGCCAGTTCTCTTGGCGAGTTTGGTATAGGTTACCAGATACCGATAAGGGGGGATCTGATTTCAGCTCATGTCTGATAGCGACAGATAGGTATCCTTGTGAAGATAATAATCTACTGATGAATTGGTATTCTTGATGTGGCACTCCGTAGCCTGCGCTAATAAATGCAACTGGGCACGGTTTTTCGCGACTACAACTGGTGGGCTCTTGGGGCAGTGTTAAGCTAACTGGTACCGTTCTTTGTCGCTGTTGGTCGTACAGTGACTCGATTTGTGTGGCACCAGCATCGGTCGATACTGCCATACTAAAAAGTAAAGCAATGAGGGGAAGCTTCATTAAAGATCCTTTTATGATTTTTATACGAAGTATATAGGTTTATGATTAATAAGTAAAAATAATAACTTTTTGACTGTAAATGGCCTTTACAGTCAAAATTGGACAGAGGTTGTATGCTTATTTGGTTAGATACGACCAAATTTGCCCGCATGATAATCTCGCACAGCTTGATGCAACTCCTCTTGCGTATTCATAACAAATGGTCCCATATGGGCAATTTTTTCTTCGATTGGCTGACCTGCAAGAATAAGCAGGCCTGACTCGGCTTCTTTGCCATGCAGCTCAATGGGGCTCTGTGGGTCTAGCGTTACCATATATCCGGCTGTAAAGTACTTGGCTTTGAGCTCGCCTGTGTGAACGTAAGCGACTACTTTACCAAAATGGGACAAATCAAGGCGTAGCGAGCCAGCAGCTGGTATTATTATATCGCATATTGCACCATCACCTGCTAAGTCGTTAAGCCCAGAGGAAATATGTTGATTCTCCAACTGCCAGTTCCCAGCGAGGGCCGTTAACTTTGCACCTGACTGATTTACGATGCTGGGAAGTGTTCGCTCACTGGAGTCTTGATATTTGGGCGCATTCATTTTGTCTCTCGCGGGCATATTGAGCCAAATTTGAAACCCATGCATACCATGTTTGGTATCTGCAAGTGGCATCTCGGAATGAATGACACCTCGACCTGTGCTCATCCATTGAACCTGACCTGCTCTGATGGCTTTTTTGTTACCCATTTGGTCCTGATGCTCAAACCCGCCCTTTATTATATAAGTGAATGTTTCAATGCCACGATGAGGGTGGGGGGGAAACCCCGCGATGAAATCATCCTGAACGTCTGATTTTAATTCATCAATCATCAGAAACGGGTCAATACTTTTGCCATCAAAACCCGCAATACGTTGTATTTTGACACCTGCACCGTCTTGTGTTGGTTGTGCTTTAGTAACGTTTAATACTCTCATAGTTACCTCAAGTTCAATTTGTTAATGAGCTTACTTTAGCGTTATTCTCTATAGGATAAAATTGATAAAAAGCGATGGGTTTGTTCTGTTTAGAAGAATGATTAAAGGGCTTGTGATAGGACGAGTAAGGAAGCTAAGCTGACAGTAATTTAAGGAAAATATTGCGTATTTTTGATAATTTGCTGTTCCGCTTGAGAAATAAGTTTGTCGAGTTCACCTGAGCGCTGCATTTCAACAATCTTTTCATTAACGAGTGGGACCAAGTGCTTTTGTGAATGGTGAATATAATGAAACAGCTCAAGCACAGCTAAATTTTTCTTAATAGGTACTACGTTGGTTATGCCAAGTTCATCTAAGTGTACTAGACCATCAATGCGATTGGTCAGTGCAACATCAGCCAAACCTGCCGAGACGAGTCGCAGGATTTGCTTGGTAGTATCCATATCTTCGACAAATTTCATACCTTTGGTTATGTTATTTGTATGTTTAACTCCTCTTACTTTGACAATATGGTAATTTTTCAGATCCTCTGCAGACTCGATTTTTATCTTACTGTCTTTGCGAATGAACGCCATCGTCTCTAAATAATAGTAGGGAGTAGGTACGCGCACAGTGCTGGGAGTTTCGATACCATAGCTAAAAATCCTCATGATTTCGCCATGTTTCAGACCTGTTTTAGCTTCAAATTGTGCTCTTTTACCAGGCAGTGGTGTGATTGTGATATCAATGTCTAAGCGTTTGTATATCTCTGGTAGCACGATACGGCCAATTTCTTGCTCAATGAGGTAGTTAATTGAAGCAAAATGGTAAGTCTCAGCGTACAGAGGTTTAGAGAATATGAATAGCAGGACAATAAACAGGTACTTCATTCTTGGCAACAGTGGCATTAGTGATTTAAACAGTATGAGTATAGCGTACTGAAAGTCTAAGAAAAGTTATACGCTTAATTACATTGATATAAGCAGACGTGATTAGAGAGTTTGTTATACTGGGTTGCGCTTTTGCATGGTGGTTCTATGGCGGTCGCTTTTGGAATGATCCTTAGTGGCACGAAATAAGTACCTTTAACCAATTCCATTCTTATCTTTATCAGCATGTTTTGAGGAATATATGGCAGAAAAAAGTAAAAAAGTCCCCTCGTCACGAGTATCTCGGTTAGCACATTTGGGTGGTTTAGCCGGGAAAGTCGCGTCAAATGTTGTTTTGGGTGGTGCGAAACAGGTTTTATCGGGAAAACCTGTGACGCGTAAGGGGTTACTTTTACAACCTAAGAATATTCATGCTGTAGCAGATAAATTAGCGCACTTGAGAGGCGCGGCGATGAAACTTGGACAGTTACTTTCCATGGATGCTGGTGACTTATTACCTCCAGAGCTTTCGAGCTTGTTAGAGAAACTACGCGCGGACGCACAGCCAATGCCGCACAAACAATTGATAGCGTTACTAGAGGATAATTGGGGGCCTAACTGGCTAGATAAGTTTAGTCACATTGAGCTGCGCAGTTTTGCGCGGGCTTCAATTGGACAGGTACATGAAGCGACAACTGAGTCGGGTAAAAAGTTGGCATTAAAAATTCAGTACCCAGGGGTTGCCAATAGCATTGATAGTGATGTGGACAATGTTGCCATGTTAATCAAGTTGTCAGGTTTAATGCCAAAACAGGTGGCGCTCGAACCCCTTATGCATGAGGCTAAAAAGCAGCTATTAGTGGAGACGAACTATCAAGTAGAAGGACAGAGGCTGATAGAGTTTGCAGATGGGCTCAGCCAATACCCACAGTTTAAAGTACCTCAGTTCTTACCTGAATACTCGACCGATAATATTCTCGCTATGGAATATGTTAATGGTCAGCCACTAGATGACTTTGCAGGTAGCAACTTTGAGTTACGGTGTAACATTGCCAGCGACTTAATTTTATTGTTTTTCATTGAAATGTTTGAATTACAAGCGATTCAAAGCGATCCGAACTTGGCTAACTACCTGTTTGATGAGCAACAGCAGCAATTAGTGCTATTAGATTTTGGTGCTTCTCGCAGTATTCAAAAATCCTTGGCATCAGGATATTGGAAATTGTTAAAAGCAGGGGTAGACAACAATAGAGCGTTAATGGTGCAAGCTGTGCAGCAAATTGGTTACTTTGGTGAGGAGATTGATGAAGCATATCAAGAAGTCGTGCTCGAGTTATTTTTTATGGCAACAGAGCCATTAAGGGCTCCTCAACCCTATGATTTTGGCACAAGTGATATTGCGGTGCGGATCCGAGATAAGGGGATGTCGTTGAGCACAAGAGAGGGCGAATGGCATACCCCTCCAGTTGATGCATTGTTTATTCATCGCAAGCTGGCGGGATTGTATTTAATTGCCGCAAGGCTTGGGGCGAAGGTGAACGTGGCTGACCTGTTTGCTCGGTTTGAAGAACCGTCAATACAATAGAGCTGTTTGCCAATAGCGTATAAATATCAAGCGTTTGCTCCAGCCCCCATGAAACAGTTTATGTCGCAGTGCAGATGCTGCCCTGTAATACACTTATATTGTGGGGCTGGCTGTATTGACAATAGTCATGTTCATCTTGTGACATTCCTCACTCATTAAAACACTTTTTTCACTCCATACTTGAAGCCTTTCATATTGAGTGGCCGTGTATCAATGGCCTAAGGAAGCTTTATGGACTGGGTAGTCAATGTCGAGCAAGTCAATTTTTCCTATTTCGACAAAACGGTGATTAAAGACCTTACTTGCCAGCTTAAACCGAATAAGGTGTACAGCCTATTAGGGGAAAATGGTGCAGGTAAAACAACCTTGATTAAGTTGCTTTTAGGGAGGCTGGCACCGTTATCAGGTCGAATTTCTGTGTTGGGTCATCAGCCTGGTTCACAGGCTGTAAAAAACAGCATAGGTGCGATGCTGCAAGTCGGCACATTACCGAGCAATATTAGAGTGGTTGAATATATTCAATTATTTCAAAGCTACTATGACTCACCAATGTGTTGGCAAGGGGCTTTACAGTTTGCTGAATTAGAAGCGCAAAAAAATACTTTCTTTGGTCAATTATCAGGAGGAGAAAAGCAGCGTTTGTTGTTGTCATTAGCCTTAATTGGTCAACCTAAGCTCGTCGTTTTGGATGAGCCGACATTGGCAATGGACGTGTATATGCGGCAACGAATTTGGGAAAAAGTTGTACAACTTAAAGCGCAGGGGACTACTGTGATATTAACAACGCATAACTTGCAGGAGGTAGAGTCGGTAACGGATCAGGTCTTAGTGTTGAGGGCGGGGGAGATTGTTGCACAGGGCACGCCTAGTCAACTTAAATCTAACTTGCAACGCAGTGAACTGCGATTTGCAAGTGATACATCGGAAGCGACTATCAAATCATTGTTACCCAATTATGCGGTGCATACAGAAGGCCAGAAAATTTACATTGCAACCGATGATGCACCTGACGTGATTTCACTGTTGCGGCAGCACAAAGTGACAATGTATGACTTATCCGTAACCCCTTTGTCCTTAGCACAAGCTTTTATGGACATCACGAGAGGAGGAGAGTGATGAAAATAAAATTCTTAAGTTCGTTGTTGCTAGAGGCAAGATTAGAAGTCTTGTCAGGCCTGAGAACGCCCAGTTTTGTTGTACCTGCAGTTATATTTCCTATTTTACTCTATCTATTTTTTGGGGTTTTTATGGTACAGGGACAACTTCAAGACAGTGTTCAGGCAAGTACTTATAACTTAATTAACTATATGGTGTTTGGCTTAATGGCGCCGGCTTTGTTCAACTTTGGCGCCAATGTTGCGCAAGAAAGAGAAAGTGGTTGGTTAGAATTAAAATTGATATCACCACTACCAGCTTCATATTACCTGTTTGCAAAATGTTTGAGTGCTTTAACGTTTACCTTGCTTATTTCTGTGCTGCTCTTTTCTACAGCTTGGATGTTCGGTGATGTCCAGTTATCTTGGATAGTGTGGGTTAAACTATTTGCTTTAGGGGTTGTTGGTACCATTCCGTTTTGTTTTTTGGGCCTGGTAATTGGGCTTAAATTTAGTGCAAAAGGGGCATCTGCCATGACGAATTTGGTGTTTTTACCGATGGCTATGTTGTCAGGTTTGTGGGTGCCTATTTTTTTAATGCC
Source organism: Pseudoalteromonas luteoviolacea (assembly GCF_001696455.1). Lineage (GTDB taxonomy): Bacteria > Pseudomonadota > Gammaproteobacteria > Enterobacterales > Alteromonadaceae > Pseudoalteromonas > Pseudoalteromonas luteoviolacea_C. The sequence continues at coordinate 457,178 of NZ_MAUJ01000003.1, read as the reverse complement.
TGAATTTATGCAGCAATTTGCTTGGATATTACCAAGTTACCACTTATCTCAACTTGGGCTAGCAAGTGTTGGGTTAGGGCAAGGGCATAGCACTTACTTTCACCTTTTTGTCCTGTCAGTCATTAGTACTATTTTGATGATGCTCGCAGTGGTTTTATATAAGAGTGAAGGTATGTCACGCAGAAAAAGGCATCGTCCTTGAATAAGGTATGCATATAGCATGTTTCCATCCCAAAGGTGTCTATTTCACAGTCTAGGTCATGAAGCTAAAAATATTGTCAAAGAGTGTACAAAACAAGTTAAAAAGTGTAAGCGAGTACTTGCTTATAATAAGTTTTGAATAAGTTGTAATCGGTATTGAAAACGTTAAGGAGACAGTAATTAGCATCGGTGATTACTGTCTTTTTGAGTGGGGCATGTCTTGAAACTGTCCATACTTATTCCATAATTTAACCTCAAACTATGGCCCTTAGTGTTATTTGACTGTTGGTGTGATTATGAAGAAAGTACTGGGTTTAATCGCTATGATAGGGGCATGTGCTTCACAAGCATCGACTTTTGAGTTTGTTGATATCAAGTCGAAAGTGCCTAGCATTGAAACCGAAATTAGATACTTCGGAGCGGACAATTTTGTCGGCGAACGTATCGATGGCTATCTGGCACCAAAGTGTTTACTCAGTTCAGAGGCCGCGATGGGAGTTGCTAAAGCGCAGCATGCTTTGGGAGAGTTCGGTTTGGGTTTAAAAGTCTTTGACTGTTACCGCCCACAGCCCGCAGTGGATCACTTTGTGCGCTGGGCAAAAGCATTGGAAGATACCAAACATAAAGCAAAATTTTATCCTGAGGTGCCAAAAAGTGAGCTGTTTAAACGAGGCTATATTGCCGCTCGCTCAGGCCATTCTCGAGGAAGTACCCTAGACGTCACTATTATTGACTTAAAAACGAAAGCTGAGCTCGATATGGGCTCTGGATGGGACTATTTCTCTCCCGTTTCATGGCCCAGTTATCAAGGGATAACGGCAAATCAACGTGCCAATCGTATGTTGCTTGCGAAGGTGATGGGCAGTGCTGGGTTTATGGGACTCACTGAAGAATGGTGGCACTTTACACTGTCAAATGAACCACATAAAGCACAGTACTTTTCTCATCCAGTACAGTAACTCCCCTGTGGAATTTTTTTGTTTGTAAACAAAAGTAAAGTTTAAATTCTTATTCAAGTTATTGAGTTGCATAAGTCAAGCGTAAGTCACCTTATCAATGTGAATATTTTGTGATTATAAAATGGCACTAATAACTTGAATAACTTGAGCGCACCATTTATTGTACCTAAATAATCGATAATTGTTAAAATAGTGATATGTATAAGGGAATAGCCAGCGCAATATTATTGCTGACAGGATGCCTCATTTGGGGAGCCTTTAGTGATGTATGTGCCAACGGATTGAAATACTATGCTATGCGTACTGCTGGACATGACATTATGTCGCCCCAGTCACAACTAGATGCGTTGCTTGAGACACCTCGGGAAAACTATCTCGTTATTAACAAAGCCTCCTCGAATGCCAAAAAAGCCCTTATAAAAAACCATCAATATATTAGTCAGGCCTATGTAGAGTTTGATATTCGACGTATTAAACAGTTGAAAAAGCATGATATTGTTGCTTTTTATGTGCCTCAACTTCAGCGCAGCTACATTATTTCAGTAAGTGGTGTGCGTAAAGAAAAACTGGGTAACTTAGTTGTATTAGGGCACTTACATGAAGATAAGAGCCAGCGAACGGCTTTAGAGTTAAGATTGTCAGGTTTATCTGTATCCGGGCGTTTCAAATCGCTAAACGGAGAGTATTTATTTCGCTCTCATGCGCAATATGGTTGGATAGCATCAGAATTCGAAGGCCATAGACGTTACTTGAAATACCCCGAAAATGAAAAAAAATTAGAGGTTATTGCGCGCAAATAGCAAGACTTTGTGCGCGCAATGGGTATTGTACTTTTCGGGCCAAGCATCGCGTGTTGACCCACTTCAAACTGCACTATATCAGTCAATTTTCCTTCAAAATACACATAATCTCCGCCATAAGGTTTAAAAAAATTTCTTAAAAATTTTGTAAAAGATAAATATTTGTTAATAATTTTGTAATCTAGTGTATTTACTCTCTCTGAAAATTTTTAATAAGGGGATAAGAATGAAACTACTTGGTTACGGGATTTTAGCAGCCGGTTTTACTAGTACAGTCAGTGCGTTACCTACCTGCCCTGACTTAGCTTGGTTAGAAACAAAGATGGCTGCACCGACAATGCCACATATGGATTATCGCAATCGATTTAACAAGCTAATTACTTGGTTACCTGAGTTTCACATGGTACATGACAAAATCGTTGCGCAGGGTGCATCGTTCCAAGTGACGGCTAAATTTGATTATGGCGCTGTGGCGCATAAAGATCTCGAACATGAAACTGTGAAGTTTTACATTCGAGGTCAACAGGATGACGGATGGCGGTTTTTAACTAATGCAGTGACAAATAGTGATGGTAAAGCTACGTTGTCGTTACCAGGCTTAAATGCAGGGCAGTATAGAATATATGCCGGCGTGCCCGCTGATGGAACGGGCGCTCAAGGATATGTCACCGTTGTTGAGCCTAATACACCAGCTGTGTTGTTTGATATTGATGGTACTTTGACTGAGTCTGATGCTGAACAAATTGGAGACTATACCGGAATAGATAGAGCTGACCAAAAAGAGGGGGCGTACTCTCTGGTGCGTCGCTACCTCGATTTAGGGTATCAGCCAGTCTATCTCACCGCGAGAGTATATTGGTATGCAAAAGGCACACGTGAATGGTTAGACTGGATGGGCCTGCCTCAGGGTTTTTTGAGAACCTCTTTGAGCAATGAAACAAGCCTATTTCGTACAGCTGAGTATAAAATAAGTGAAATTAACTACTTGCAAGCTCAAGGCTTAGATATTGTGCGTGCCTACGGTAACGCGAAAACTGACGCTGAGGCATTTATTCGAGCAGGGTTAGGTGCACAAAACAGCTTTACGATAGGCAGTGATGCCGGACATTATGGCACTACGCCAATAAACCTTAACCATTACTACCAACATATTGAGACGCAGGTAGATACGTTCCCTGCAGCTGCGTGTCAATCGTGATTGCCATCAGCAGCATATCTTTGCTGCTGAAATTTATCTTCATGTCCATACTTCTTCGTTTTGATTAAACTAATTGGCCAGATCGGTTACAGTGTCACTAATTACAACTTAGGAATTTGACTTATGAGCAAGGAAAACTACCAAATCAGACCGATGAACAAGGAAGAAGTGGAACTTGCCGTTAACTGGGCTGCAGATGAAGGGTGGAATCCGGGCATCAATGACGCACATAGCTACTACTTGGCAGACCCCACTGGCTTTTTAATCGGGTTGCTTGACGATGAGCCTGTCGCTGTCATTTCAGCCATTAAATACAATAAAGAGTTTGGTTTTATTGGCTTTTATATTGTTAAACCGCAATTTAGAGGTAAAGGGTATGGTTTTGCCCTTTGGCAAGCCGCTATGACTTATCTCAATGGCTGTAATGTGGGTTTAGATGGCGTTGTGGATCAACAAAGTAATTATCGTAAATCGGGTTTTGAATTAGCTTATAGAAATGTGAGGTATGAAGGGGCGTTCAGTTCAGCGTTAGAGATGGAGGACACACAGCCCTCCACGTTGGTATCGGCAGCATTCAATTTACAGCAAATCCAAGATTATGAGCAGCCGTTTTTTCCAGCCCAAAGAAATCGTTTTAATGAACAGTGGCGGACGCAGTCTAATGCACATGCGTTGGCGATAAGTACTGAAGACAAAATACAGGGGTATGGGGTCATTCGGGCCTGCAAAAGTGGTTACAAAATTGGCCCGTTGTACGCCGATACTGTGCAGTATGCTAAATCATTGGTCGTTTCCCTGATTGCCAAAGTGGCGACCCATGATGAAGTCGCAAGTCTACTTAGATGTACCTGAGTGCAACCCACAAGCCGTTGCATTGGCAGAGTCACTGGGGATGTCTGTTGTGTTTGAAACGGCGAGAATGTACACAAAAGAAGCGCCGAAGCTTCCTTTAGAACGAACATTTGGGGTAGCTTCATTTGAGATTGGATAGGAGCAAGCACTGAGGTGGTGAGCGATAAACGTTAATCACCTTGTATTGAACCCGTGTGTATCTTTTTATGACCTTTAAGGAGTTTTTGAATGCACTCTAACGCAATATTCATTCTTTGTGCGGAGAATGAAATTGATCTCGACTTACCCTATTTCAGCCCGAGTTCATTGCAAAGTGATGGCTTTATTCACGCTTGCTGTGCAGAGCAAGTGAAAGCGGTATATCAGCAGTTTTTCTCATTACAAAGCCAAGTCTTTGTGGCTGTGATAGATACCAGATTGGTCAGTGCAGAAATAAAATATGAATCACCTTCAGAGCCTATCGGCAATGATAAGCCATTTCCTCATATATTTGGAAAGTTAAACACCAATGCCATTGTGGATATTCTGGAGTACCAGCATTTTTCTCATCAGGATATAAGCGATCGTTTGCTAGATGTGCTTGCACATTATCGATTTTCAAGGCTCCCAGTTGAAGGTACGTTATATAAGAGCACATGGCGTGCAACAACTGAATTAGCGAACGAAAAACCAGTGGGGACTGCCATGATAGGTATGTACTGCCATACTTTGAAAAGCGTCTCCTGTTTTCATCGTCTGAGTCATGACGAAATATGGCATTTTTATGCTGGCGATGCATTTAACTTGTACTTGTTATTCCCGGATGGTGAGGTTGAATCTATTGTCATGGGGACCGACTTTGCCAAAGGCCAGCACTTGCAATATCGAATACCTGCTGGGGTTTGGCAAGCTGGAGAGGTCTTGAAAAATAGTGAGTATGCAATATTCGGTTGTACCATGGCCCCCGGGTTTACAGGGGATTGTTTTGAAGCTGCTGATCACGACCTTCTTAAAGAGCAATTTAGCGGCATGTCAGATGTGATCGAACGATTGGCTGTTAACGATGGCGATACTGCGATGCCAGAGGGGTTTGCTAGCTGATTAGGCAAGCAAATGTTAGGTGGGTATAAGGCATTGATATAGAAAAATATCAGTGCCTATTTTGGCTATTTTTGTAATGCCCTCTATAGTGAAATGATATATGAATTATCGAGCACTTGGCTTTGCATAGATTTGTCATCTCACTCATATTTCTGCTGTTATATTCTTCAATGACAATGGCATCAAAGTCTGTTGAGCAGCAAATGGATTTGCTCAAAGAAGCACGAGATTATTTGTCTGTAAAACCATCACATACTTTGCAAATACTCGATTCTATGGAGTCAAGAGAGTCACTCCCGACGGCCTTAAAGATCCGCTGGCACATTATTCGAGTGCGTGCGGCGGTCACAACAAATCAATTAGACCTTGTCGAACAATCTCTAGAGCAGTTGTTTAACTATGATTCCCACGCTTACTTTAACGATAGGCTATCTACGGTATTAAGTGCGCTTGGTATTTGGCTGAGGCGAAAAGGCCATTTTAAAGAGGCGGATATTAGCCTTATATGCGCATTAAAACATGCCCAAGGAGAGCGGCAGCGTCTATTACTGACCAACAGTCGTGCGCTGGTGGCACGCCACTTGGGTAAGCATAAACAGGCCACGGCGCTCTATAAACAAGCCGAAGAAATCGCACTTGCACTGAAAGATCAATCAACGCTTGCCACTATCAACAATAACCTCGGTGCTATCGCACTGGATTTAGGTGACTATAACCTTGCTGAATTGCAATTTAGGTTAGCGCTAAAGGGCTACCAAAATGTTGCAAAGCGTTCAGGGCATATCACGGCAGGCATAAATTTACTGTTTGTATTTGTGCTCAAAGGAGAGCTGATTAACTTTCAGCGCTTGTATGGTCCGGTAGCGACATTGACCGAAGCTTTTCCAAACCAATCCAAAAAGGCGTTTCTGGCTTGGATTTATGCCGCTTATCAGGTAAAACAGGGTACGCAGCAACCAAAGAGCCAAAAAGCAGACCTTATGGCAGCGTATGCACAGTTAGAAAGCAGCAAAGTTCGACAGCTTGTAGATAAGCATTTAGCACCGATATTGGGTGTTAAGCCTCAAAATCACAAACTAGACGCGCCCAGAGCTTTTCAAAGTGACTGGTTTCGCAAAGTATCGCAATGTAATTGGCAGTAAATCCTTGGTTCTGAACGATGAGAAAGTCAAAGTTTAGTTTTAAACAGCGCGAGAATTGAGAGATAGTTGTGTCAAAAATTGAAATATTAGAATACCAGCCTTGTTGGCCCCGTGAGTTTCAGGAAATCAAGGATAAGTTAAGTATGCTGTTAGGCGCTTTGGCTGTGCAGATAGATCACATTGGCTCAACAGCGGTCCCCGAATTGGCTGCTAAGGATATTATTGATATTCAGGTGAGTGTAAAGGCCCTTGACGATCCTAAAATTATCGAGCTAATGGTGGCGGCTGGTTATGTATTTAAAGAAGGAATAAACCAAGACAATTTAGTGGGTTATCAAGCGGGTGATAGTGAACTAATGAAGCTTTATTTTAGAGAGGCCGAAGGAGGTCGAGCGGCTCACATACATGTTCGGGAAATAGGGCGAGTAAATCAACAATATCCGCTGCTATTTCGTGATTTTCTGCGTGAAAATGAAGAAATAAAGCAGGCATATGGTAAGGTTAAATACGAGCTTGCACAACGCTTTGCAAATGACATCGAAGCATATTACGCAATCAAGGACCCCTACATGGATACGCTGTTTTATGCCGCAAACTTACTAAAAAAGAAAAGCGATAATTAGTAATATATAAATAAATTCATGCTTGACTCTGCCAGTCGAATCCGTCAAAAATAGAGCTCGCGTTCAAAATTAGGAACAAAAATGGACATTGAAACCGATTGGCCGCAAATTAAGCAAATATTTAAACAAGCGTTTCGTTCTTCATTTCATTATTCAATAGCGAGCATCTCTGACGAAGGAGAACCTCATTTAACGCCCATAGGGTCACTCATTCTATGTGGGGCTGGCCAAGGGTACTATTTCGAAAAATTCACTCAACAGCTACCGCGCAATATTAAAGAACATGAGCGTATTTGTGTATTGGCGGTTAATTCAAGCCCATGGTACTGGATAAAGTCACTCTGTAAAGGTGGGTTTTGTACTTATCCTGCCATTAGATTATATGGCACAGCGGGTGTGCTGCGAAAAGCCACAGAAACTGAAAAAGCTCGATGGCACAAGCGTGTTCGCAGGTTGCGTTTTACGCAAGGCTATAAGTTGTTATGGCAAGATATGGAAATGATCCGTGAGTTACACTTTGATAGAGCTGAACCTGTCCGTGCAGGGCGTATGACGCAAGCATTGACAGATTCAACACGAGGGTGATCTTGGCGATACACTGAGCGTGGTGGTGCCTGTTTATCGATGTGATTTATGCACTCCAAAGTAATAATGATAGCCCGGCGAGCCACAGTAATTTGGCCCAGTAAGATAGGCGTTGGAACAAGCCGACATTTTGTTTTTGTTTCACTGCTCGGGCCATTTTAACTAAAAAATAAAAGGCAACAATGGCGCAGAGGAGGGAGAATACCCGAAACTCGGCCGGTAGATCACTAAATGTCACTAATAATGGCGCTATTAGCAGTGATAACAACATAATAAGCCCTGCCCATGAATGAATTTGGCAGTGAACGCTGGGGGATTTTGTGTATGGGTCTTTATCCATTGGGAAAAAGCCTGCGACCCAGGTTCCGATACCATGAACAATGATTAACCAGCCAGAAATAGACAGTAGTATACTGTCGCCAAACTGTTGAGTGATAGACCAACCAAATAGACAAAATAACACGCCAAGTGGGTAGTTATTAATTAAGGGAGATAGTTTTTCGGTAGGGCTTCCGGCTGCGCCTAGCTCACTACAAAATTGCTGGTAGTGATTGTAATTAGGGTAAAATTTTGCTGCTACTATGACACCGACTGTTATCCAAACAACCGATAGCAACCCACTCAATAAGACGACGTTTTCAAACAATTCCCTGCTCCTTTGTAATTACACCACGTAGTCAATTCAGCCAAATTTGCACCGTATTGATTAAAGAAATATGCTCAAACAGTGCTGAACTAGCGGACTAGATTGCAATGAACTAACTATGTAATAGGGCCTGTGGCACGAACTTAGCGGAAACCCAAAAGCAGATTATGTAATGTACTAATGTATAAATCGCATATGCATAATAAGCCTTTAAATTCTCTCTAAATAACCAAACTCTGATATGGTTTGGTATTGGCTATATCATACAATAAATCGTCTAATCTTTGAACTTGGTTTAGCTACGGGAACGGGATTTTGTTTGCCCCCTTCTATGTTTAGCGTGTTAATCCTCGCAATGAGTTATACATTTCTTCGAAAGCTTGCTTTCGTTCTGGGAAAGCTTCTATGCCTTGCTTGAAGGTCTCAATCGCGTTGGCTGCATCTTCTAGGTTGATATAGCTCATACCCTTGTAGTAAAGCGCAGTGGCTCCCTCAGGGTAAACACCCAGTGAGCGGTCAAAATACTCAATCGCTTTTTCAAATTCACCCATATCCATGTAAGCAAAGCCTATGTTATCGATGGCTTCATAATATAAGGGAAAAATGTTTACCGCTTGTTTGTATGCCTCTATCGCTTGTTCATACTGAGCGGCTTGGCTAAGTGCGTAGCCTTTTGTGTACTGCGTATTTGCTCTAAAAATGAGGTCGTCTATTTTTTGATCTGTGGCCGCTGCATACTTTTTGAAATCGTTGTGTTTCAAATAGTTTATATATGGTTTCAGCTCAGCGCTTAAAGGACTAGCATGACCCACGAATTGCCAATCAGAGGTAAACAACGTATGAGACAAAGGCGCGTGATACGATAGTATCGGTTGGTTGCGCAAAGATTTGAGAGTTGGCTTTGTGGTACTCGGTTTATAGATCAATACATGTACAGTGGTAGAGTTGTACTCATCTGTATGCGTATCGAGGACTTTTAGCGCTTGCCACGCCCCATTTTCTTGGAATGAAAAAATATCGCCTATGTTAATACTATGTTTTTTAGCGTGATAGCCTGTGGTTATTTGAGGCTCTAATGCGGCGACATTATAAGTTGAAAACAGCAAGCATAGTGTAGTGATGGTGTAACGCATTTTTTAAGATGTTCTAATTATGTATTACTTATTGAAAGTGAATACTGACTATTCGGCGTTTTAAAGGCTGCGGATTTTCTCAGATACGAACTTGCTTGTCACCAAAATTATCACTATTAAACGTACTTTATCAATAAAATGATATTATTCATAAAATCGGGATTGAACTTGATAAGGACTTAAGATGTAGGTACTCGGGCTAAAAGTGACGACTATTTTTTTAAGTAGGTAGGTATGCAGTCCATAATGACCTAAATTGGCTTATCGGGTCCTATATGTTTTGAGTTTTGTCGTATCGATTTCTACTGCAAACAACATAGAAGCAATTAATGCACAAATTGAAGCACGAATGGAAAACGCCAAAATTTCGTAGTTGTCGTAAATCAGGGTGAGCTTCGTCAATGCGCTAAAAAATGTGCCTTGAAAGCCAAGATCGACAGCATTTCTGATGATATTTTCAATAAACATCAACGTCATTAAAATACAGGATAAAAATAGCGATAGGGCTATTAGGCCCTCTGCATATGTAGGAGCAACGGTCTTGTCGCAGCGGAAAAGCTTTTGCAGCAACCGAATGCGCAATAATATAAGTAGACAGGTTAACGCGAAAAGAATCAGTTGTGTGCCATAGACTATGGAGCCTAGCCAAATCATCGGCAGTGTGTCTGACTCGAGTGGTATCACATAGTTAAATGCAACCAGCTCTAGTATGGACATCACTAATATTAATATCGTGATTGAAACGGCGTTGATGTTATCTTTTCTGTATAGCAAGACTCCACAACAGGAGATCATTGTGACAAATGACATCAACATCCAGTCATAAGTGGATACAAAGATGAGTATAAGTGTCAGGCATATCACACTGACGATACCAAATATGCTCATAATTGTTAGGTTTAGTTAGCCTGATTGTCAGATTTTGGAGGTTGTGACGGTTTAGAAGTTGGCCTTTTCGTTTTATACCCAGCAGCAACTCGACGGCAGACACTCGGAGGTAAATTAGTCATTTTTGATGAACTACTCATAACTGCTCCCTTTTGTATGCAACGATTATTGAGTTTTTGGGCTGGTTAGTGCTTAGGTCGTAAAATATTTCTTATTTTTGATGTTTGAGCTTATTCACTTTGCGATAACGATGCAGGTTGTTTTCCACGACTAATGTCCGTAAAGTTTTAAGTTGCTCTTCAATAGCGCTGAGGTCAAAGCGGCAAGCTAAAGACCATTTTAAATAGTCTTTGTACTTGATGTCGCTTACGCCATTCTCATAGTTAATGATTGTTGCCTCACTCGTACCGAGCACTTCTGCCATTTCCCTTTGAGTCTTGTTTGCAGCAAGTCGCATCACTTTCAAATCACTTAAGCTTTGCTCATCATGTTGCCTAACAATTTTATTCAATGTCTTTCCCTAAAAGTCAAAATGTTTACTAATCTAAAGATTTTTTGATGTTTAAGCATTTATTATAAAAATGTTAACGTATGTAAATACTATATAAGGAGTGGAAGTAAATGACAAGGATAGAACATGATATTAAATTGACAATTAAGTTTAAGTTAAATATCGAACAACGGATCCAAAATCAGGTTACGTCTGACTTAGTTTCCCTGTCGGTGCCGGTGAACTATCCGGTGGTAAAATATCAGGCCTTATATAACAAAAGACCGCCAATTTGGGTGATCTATGCACAAATTGGCGAGTATGAAATCCGTAGGCTTAATGAACTGCGACAGCAAATACACCCAGCACTGTCCTCTTGGGCAATGAACAAAGTGCATGAGCAGGGTGTTGTTTTGGTTTGTATTACGCTAAAAGGCATAGGCAATAAATGTAATAGTGGGTTCTTGATGAGTTGGAGTGAGTTACTGTATGGCATCGATATATACGAAGCTCAAAGTCGTGTGCAGTCGGATTTTGGTGTCGCGGATCAGCTAATTGATACCCTCAGTGGTGTCGATTCGTCGATAAAAGCCCTAGTAAAATCCCAGAATTTTGACCGAATGGCCTAATTTACCGAAGGTTGACCTTATGGCTGACTGTATTTTCATTTGCACGTCCTAAAAATCTCCACTACAATCGGATAAAACTTGGATATTTTTTGGAGATACTATGGCTGATGCAAAGAAAACAGAGGTAAGATTTTCGGTTGATGCAGATTATTTAGCTGCACTACAAAGTAGACTGGGGTTAAAAAAGTCCAGTGACTTAACGAAAGTTGCCTTAACTTTGCTAGATTGGGCATCGGATGAAGTGGTACATGATAGAACGATTTTGTCGGCGAATAAGCAGGGCAAAGATATTCATAGACTTGTAATGCCGGAGCTTAATAATATTTCCAAGCCAAATATCTAAAAACTATCTCTCAGAATAATTAAGAAGAACAAAGAGTATAAGACCATGTCATTGCGTGCACAGGACAGCACACTTTCAGAATCAATGCAAAACGCAACAAGCGAGCCTTGGCAAGATATCGATTTAGCCTCAGCGCAAGACTCCACACCTCAAGCTGCGCCTGTATCAGAGCCTTTGACCGGAAAAGAAAAAGCGGGTGTTAATTTGACATGGGGTATCATCTGCATACTGATCGGCTTTTTGCTGGTCATTTTGAGCATTTTCATTTGGGGCGAATATCAATTTTTCATGTCCATGCAGGAAGTCAAACTCGGGGGCTATGAAGCCGATAAAACAGTGAGTTTATTTACTGAATTAGCGCAACAAAGAAGTGAGTTTAGGGCATTTTGGTTTGATACTTTGCAGCTTATTTTACTTAACGTGCTATTCCCAACCTTAACCGCCTTGTTGGGTTATGTGTTTGGTACCAGTAGGAACGTCAGTTAGGGCTGTTGACTGCGGCTCAATTCATGAGGGTTATTTAGATTGGCTTTATCATATAGCCAGAATAAAAGATGACCCTCTCAATTTAAACGACCAAAATAGTCTTTTCTTAACTCACCATAAAAAAATTCATAATATAAGCCATTCTTCTGATTGCATAATTGCGTTTTTGGCAGCTTTTTAATTTATTCCACAACTAAACTTGTTTAGATATAAATTCGTCTTGAAGCAGTTGAATTTATATGATGTTATATTGTATCAATTATAGTGATAAGCATGACTAGTTGATTCTAAAGTTGCGATGTGATGAATAATTTGAGCGCAACTTGTTACCAATACTCAGCAATCGTGGCATATTTGGGCGATATAAATATGAACAATTATTGTACGCTCCAATGTAAATGAAAATTATTATCATTGGTATGTGTGTTGTGATATAGTATCGCGTGTAGTGGTTCTGGGTAATATAAATAATCTTCGAAAGGGTGTTTTTGACTGATTTTCGAAGGTGTTTAGAACAGATATGTCAGGGTGATACGGCGAAGGATAGATAAGGTTTTAAAATGACTTTTTGCAGTGACATTGAAATAAACATAGCAAGTGAACAACAGCAAAATGAGAGCACGGTTGGCCATAACTTTGTACAATTAATGCCTGGCCTTTCTGTTAGTTTGTCAACAGCACAAGATATGGGGGCTGCAGATACCAAACATGTATTTCCCGGTGACGATCAATATATTCACTTAAACAGTGTCCTCTCCGGAAAATTTGAAGCGACGGTAGGCAACCAGCTTTTACAATGTGGTTGTGGCGACTTCAATATTGGTTTCTCTGGTGGAGAAAACTTCTGTGCTTATCACAGCAATGATTTTAGTAACCTTGAAATCATGATAAAACCAGAGGTGCTCACTGAGTTAGCTGGCGAAGAGCTCAGTGGAATCGATATCGGTAAAAGCATGTCTTTTTTTGTTAAGCAAAGCGGTCCTAGCCGCAAAGTCAGTGCATGTGCGAACCGCATTCAAAAGTTGATCAGAGAGCAAGAAACTAAGCCACTGTTACTTCACTCGGCCACCCTAGATTATTTGTATTGGCATTTGACCGCACTAAAATCTGTGGATACTGGCAATCAACTCCCGCTTCGAGAAAAAAAGCAGCTTATTGCTGCACGAGATTTTTTATTGTCCGATCTAAGCTGCCCGCCAACAATTTCAGATGTGGCAAAAGCTGTCGGGTTGAACCAATGTAAACTCAAAAAAGGGTTCAAGGCGCTTTTTAATAATACCGTTTATGGTTGCTTCCAAGAGGAAAGAATGCACAAAGCCATGAATTTGCTAAAAGACAATAATGTAACTGAAACAGCGATTTCTTTGGGTTACAGCAATGTGAGTCACTTTAGTGTGGCTTTTAGAAAGCAATTTGGTGTTCTGCCCAAAGAAGCGCGACTTAATTTGGCCCCCACGATTGTGGGAAATTGATATTTATATCTGAAATTGGCAACACGCTTTGCCAGATTCATCTCCAGCCGAAAAATACCGAGCGGTATACTAGTAAGCACAAGTGAGCCATTTTCTCACTTGTGCTTTGCTTTTTCGTTAGCTAACCGCTCGCAGCTTGTTCGCCTTGACCAACAGAATTTCGGCTTCACCTTCTTCTTTGATATTAAAAGTGATATCTAAGTTACTCCGATTAGCCAAAAAGGTGAGTGCTTCTTGTTCCATTTCTCTTACCATATTGGCAAGCTCAGGGCAGTCAAGCTCTTTAAACATCGCAGCATACGCGCAGTCAGAAATTGTAATCGTGACTTTCTGAGGGCCTTCTTGTGACTCCGTGAGCGTAAATAACCCCAATTTTGCATAATTGCGTAGCCAAGTCAGCCAGTACTGCAAAATCGCCTCTTCTTTATCATCAAAGATAGTGAAAGACTCAGGGTTAGGCCACAACCAGCGCATTTCCATTTTACCCGTTTCCAAAAACATTGCGCGATATAGCTGGTAGGCCTTTTCCTTACCAAGGAGCGTTCTCGCGTTGCCGTATCCAGAGGTAAACATACTCATATCTTTGGTTATGGACTTCCAAACGTCGTGATATTCGCCCTGATGTTTGTCTCGCCAATGTTGTAAACGCTTGCCGTCGCGGCTCCACGCAAATAGCGTAGAGATGACAAACTTTGTAAAGCTAAACGTGTTAGTGGCCTCTTTAAGGGCATGCCAGATCTCAGATTTATAGAGATACTCTTGCTGCCGTTTCGCCATTTTGGGGTGTTGTTTGGTAACGGTATACCAATTTAGCCCGAGGTTTCTAAGGCTGGAGGGATCTGAAGAGACACTATCTACCCAACCAAACTCCTGATCAGCTTGATGAATGTTTTGCTCATCGGCAGATCTCGCAGTTACGCCGTATTGCGCAAGTGTTTGAAGCATGATCTGGCGTGTACCATAGGGTAAATGTTCGATTGCTTTTACACCGTAATTTGCCGCAAACACATTATTCAACCAGCTTTCTACTGCCACACACGCCATTTTCGCTGTGAGCTCATAAGAAGAAACGACCCCATGTAATATGAGCCCTGCACGTGGATCGTTGTCGGGGTATACCCAGAGGCACGTATCCGGATCTGAGTCTTTTTTAGTTTTAAGCTTTTGACCATTGTTAAAAAACATATTGGAGAAAAACTCATTCTTACGCTCTCCAAGACGATACTTGCTCATAAACTTAGCAAATCCAAGCGTGAGATGTTGGATATGATAGCGACTATCGAGGTGCTTAATATCTAAATCTTCAGCTACGTATTCACTGCTAAGGCCCGCAACTTCGGGCGTGGCAAATGGAATAAGGTCGACTGGTTTTTGTAGTGCTGGAAAATCAAATTGATGCTGGTCGTCTTGCCAAGGTGTATCAATTTGCTGGCGAGCGCCATCTCGCCAGCATGCAAGTTGATTGGTAAAACTGGCTAAAATAGCTTGTGGGCTTGTTTCACCTCCGCCATATGCTGCACCCATGTACAGTCGACACTGATAGTGACCTTGAGGTGATGCTTTTTGATGTGCAAGCTCTGTCAGTAACAAAGTTGAGATACCCGGTGAAAATCCCATACCCGTGAGTAGTAGCCGTTTTTGGGACTGTGCCTGTTTATGCAAAGTAAACACTTGATCAGCGGCATGCAAACTATCGTTGATATCTATAGCATCAATGTTGGCTTCTAAACACAGCTGGTGTGCGATCATTGCAAATTTGTCCATCGGGCCGAGCGCAATGACTGCTAAATCGAACCGCGCGAGCGTCTTTACACTGTGGCCTTTGTCGGTGATGTCAAAGGGCACGTGTTCAATATGCGTTGGCAAAACACCGGCTTTGGGCGCGCGTCTTGCACCGCAGCAAATCTTTAGCTCAGGGTGACGGGTTGAGAGCAATTGAATGATCCGTCTTCCGGACTCTCCAGTGCCGCCTAAAACGATAACTTCTTTACTCATGCTGCCTCCGGATTCGCTGTTATTTCAGCGTTTGTAAGAGAAAGACCTGCGACTACACCCGCTAGCTCTAAGTCGCGGATAAAGTCACTTGGGTCAACGGCTTCATGTAACATCATGGGGCCAACTTTGTTGATCTGCTTGTTTAGCAATTGTTTGGCCGTAATGCCAATGATGAACCCAGTGGCTTGGTAGGTGTCTTCTAAAATAATTTGGCCGCGTTGTATGCTGCCGTCAGTGCATTCAATTTGCGCATCGACACCATAAACAGGGTCCAGTTTTCGCATATCTTTGGCGGAAGCTTTTGTCAACCAGCGAGCGGCGCGAGCGATACTTTTAGGGTTTTTATACATTTTAAAAATTTTGGCAACCATGCAAACAAACATTGCGCGGGGGCCTAAGTTTGCACCATACACCTTCGCTGTATTTATGCCTTTTTCATTTGCAAGTTGAACTATTTCCTCAGCATAGATAAGCATGGTTGACGCCGTTCCTATGGGCTTAGGAAAGTGTGCTTTGGTGCCTGCCTTGGAGAACTTTTCTGATTTAATTTGGTTATCTTCTAAATAACAAAATCCACGCTCGTGACCAAAGTCGCCGAGTCCATGAATAATGTCCCATGCAGAGTTGTAACTCCATGCATCGCGGCCAACATACTGCACATCCAATGACTTTATGGGCTTGCCCTCACTGGTTTGTTGGATGAGATAGGCGGGGAATACACCAGAGAGACCTGGCAGTAAACCGACATTGATAATCAATGGCACTTCGCTGGTTTTGCGTCTCTCATGGGCGTGCAACGACTCATAAACGGGGTCGTAGCCGCCTGCATCTATGATTGGTACATTGGCTGCTTTACACGCCAAAACAATTTGGTCACCGATGATACCTGATGGACCGACGCACGCGACGACCAGATCGATGCCAGCTAAATGGGCTTTTAGATCGTCGGTATTTTGGGCGTCTAATTGCACTGTGCTTATACGGTCTTGGTATTGCAAAATTGCACTGGGCAATGAGGCTTTTCTACGCGAGGCGAATGTGAGCGTTGCTTCGGTATGCTGGAGCAGGTATTCTGCTGCTTTTAAGCCTACTTGACCAGTACCACCGAGCAATAACACGGATTGAGATTGCATGGTAACTCCCTTATTAAGCGTATCAACGCATTGATATAGTGTTTTTGTAACGCAAAAAGTGGCGCAACACAGTTGCACCACCGATTACGATTCATCGATTTAGAAATTAGTGCCTACTGTGAGGCCGATGGTTCTTGGGTTACCCGCTTCAGCAGTCACACCAAAACCAAAATTAAATTCAACTTTTGAGTAATATTCATCGAGTGCATTTTTCACCCAAAGGTGCGCGTACCAATTGTCGGTCTCAAGGCCCACTTTTGCGTTCAGTAGGTGATAGGCCGATTGCTTCATTCGGTTGCCCGCATCGAAGTAATGCTCTCCCATGTAAATGTTTTCTAGTTGCGTGAACAGGGTGTAGTCGCTGTTTAACTCAGTACGATTGCTGATTGATAAGTTTGCACTGAGCTTTGGCGTGTTAGGCAGGCGATTATCAGCGTAATCCTCCACCACGCCCGTAGCGAAATTCAAACTTTCGTATTCACTATAAGTCGCATCTACATAGCTACTTGAGAAGCCAATGGTCCAGTCAGGGTGAGGTTGGTAGCGAGATTCGAATTCGATACCACGACTGGCGCTTTTACCTGCATTGTCGGTGATCACAGTCGTATTTTCTAACATCTGCTGAACTTGCTGATCGTCTAAAGATATATAGAATGCCGTGACCGAGAAGTTCAGTTGGTTATCCAGTGCTAACGCCTTATAGGCGATTTCATAGTTATTACTGTATTCAGGCTCAAAGCTTGGTTTACTTAAGTTTGGATACAGGGTGTCAAAACCGCCAGCTCGATAACCTTTACTCCAAGAGGCATAAATGAGGTCATCGCTGCCTGTTTGATATGAAAGCGCTAGCTTTGGCAGTACTTCACTGAATTTTTTCTCGCCATCATACTGAGCTGTGACCCCAGTTGATTGAGAGTTAATGTTAATGTCAGCTTCACGTTGTTCTTTGTGGTAACGCAGACCTGCAATGACAGTGATGTCTTCGGTGATTGCATAATCAACTTGTCCGAATGCCGCCCAAGCTTGATCGTCTTTAACTGTGATTGAGCGGTCAACCATAGGACCACTACCTGGATACATCGCGGCAAAATTTAAATCATTTCTGGTTGTATTGTGGGTATTAGCTTGATACGCGTATACGCCTACTAGCCAATGATAATCATCAGTGTTTTTTGAGCTCCAGCGCATTTCATGGGAGAGCTGATCAAACTTTTCAGTAGAGTTACTGTGGAACTGGTACCCAGCATTGTGCCCCGTATCTTGGTCGGCAGTGTTGAAGTTGTCCCAATCACGCCAGCTTGTGATTGAGATAAAGTCCATGTTTTCGCCAGCGTAATCAAGCGTGACTGACGCGCCAAGCGCATCTCGGTCATCGACGCCTTCAAAGTCGTGCTCCACTTGATCTGGGTTTGCTTTGATTTTCTCAATAAGACCCATCGCGTATGAGTCGCCGCGAAAACGCTCATAATCGACAACGAAGTTGGCTTCGAGGTTATCCGTTGCGACCCAACGTAATTTCGTTCTTGCACTGATATCATCGCGAGCACCAAAATCTTTGTTGAGGTATGTATTCTCAATGTGGCCATCTGCATTGTGCGCGGATACTGACACACCAAGGAACAGATTTTCGTCATTAAGCGGCGTATTGACGCCTAATCGAACTCGCTTGGAGCCTAAGTTATCTCCCGAAAACGTGCCCGAGAACTCTTGTACTTCATCAGGTTGTTTGGTGATTATATTAATCACACCTGCAAGCGAATTTCCCCCATAAAGTGTACCTTGTGGGCCTCGTAAGACTTCAACGCGTTCGATGTCTACGAGGTCTAAATCAAAAATGCTGTTGCTACTGTAATTCACACCGTCAACGTAGAAACCGATGGTTGGCTCGGTAAATAGTCCAGGTCCAATGCCTCGAATAAAAACGTTACTGTCTCTTCTGCCGCCCCAACTGTATACGTGTAAACTCGGGATCTCATGGCCCAATTCCGTAATCGAATAGACTTCTGAATCCGCCAACTCTTGACCGAAAATAGCAGTAACGCTAGAGGCTACCTCCATGATGTTAGCTGTGCGCTTTTCAGAGGTGACCTCAATGCGCTCTAAATCGATCTGTGCAGCTTGTTCATCAGCATACACGGAAGACGTGGCACCTAAGCTAAGTGCAAGCAATGCACGTGATACGTGACGGCTGAGTGTGGAAAGCGAGTGACCAGAATTGGCAGCAGGTGTCAGCTTGTAGCGAGACATATTCAGTGAGCTCCTAATAACAACGAGTAGTAGAGTAGTTGGGCGCTATGTATTGCTGCATCAGAAACTGATTACTGTGGTTTCTGTGTATGCAGCAGCCTTATGGCGGGCCCTATTTTTATTGCCCGTTATTGTGTGAGTAAGGGTATTTGGTCACTACCCGAAAAGGGTCAATACCCCCTCTATGCGGGTTTTTTTAAGGGGAAGTTGGTCGTAAGGAAATGGCTACTGCGATAAACGTATCTGCCAGTAGCCATTTTGTAAAGGGGGATTACAGTTGTCGTACGTTATCGCTGTATGCGATATCGACAAACGCGCCATTTTCGTTAATGAACAGCTTATTTGGGAGCTTTGGTAAAAACATCCTCAACTCGGCTTTGCCGTTATTGAAATACACCTCGCGAACATGGGGGGAGGCTTCATCACTCGGCTCGAAATGCAAGTTGATTGTGGCTGCGCCAGAATAGGGCACACGAGATGCACCATCTGCACTTTGCTCGATCCTCACCGCTTTGAGCTCTGCAACTAAACTGAAGTAATTGTCATCAAGCTGCTCAACTTGAACGTTTCGAACCGTAAAGTCGTGAAGGACCACTTGCTGATACAAAGCTTGAAGTTGCGTCTTGTGCTTGGGACTTTGCACCGAGCGCATTAATTGCTTAAAAAACAGCGGCGCAGAGAGAAATTGTTGACCAAGTTGGTCTTCATAGTGGGTCAGCACTGCTTTTATCACTTGACGAAACTTTGTATCACCGATGAGCTGAGATGCTGCGTATACCGCGAGTTGAGACTTGCTGGCGGCGTAAGGCTGCTGAGTTAACGTCAATGCGCTTTTCTCAATGCTTGATTCTTTGGTACGCTCAAGCAAATACTCATCTGTGATGATGGCGAGTAGTTGTTGCTTTGCTTCACTGTTTAGCTTCGCTTTCGTTAAAGCAAACCAAGTTGGAACGCCCTGTGATAGTAAAGGGTATCCTTCAGTGTTGGCGATGGCGACAGTTTGCCACCAAACTTGCGCGACCAAATGGTGTAAGTTGTACCCTAACCAATCAACCTCGGGAGGTTGCTGATAGTTGTGTTGCCATGCTGACATCTCTGGGATTAGGATTAAGTTTGCACTGACAGTTTGCCCCCCCATACCCTGTGGCACAGCTGCAATTTTTAAACTGTCGTAAGGATAAGTGCCAAAAACAGCTTCACCTTGTTCTAACGCATGCGTAGCACTTTGCAGCATTGCATCCAGTACCGCGTGATTGGCAGTAACATAGTACAATTCGATAATGACTTCTTTTTGGTTGTGTTTACTAACCCATGTAGCGCGTTTCATTTGGTACTGCGCACTGGCAATGGCTGGTTTCCAGTGGCTGGCTATAGCCATCTCGTAAATATAAGTGTGGCGTGATTGGCTTACCTGATGATTAATCAGCTCTCCTGGCGCAACCACAACTTGATCAATCGGCGCTTCGATTGAAAGTTTATAAGTCATCAGATCTGCATCATTGCTCTGATAAACATCAGGCGTCTTTGATTGAGTGAAATAACGCGCTGCCAAAGTGGGCAGCTGGTATTTCTCTCGCAGTGCATTGTCTTGGATTATTTTATCGCGTTCAAAGCCAATCGCAGGCCAGAGTTCAGTGTTGATGTAACTGGCATCCTTGGTGATGTTCCCTTGGTATTGCGTAGCAACATTTTGATAGCCGTGATACTTCATTGATGCCGAGAGTGTAACTGCACTTTGTTGACTGGGCTGTTGAGGTTTATTAAGTGGCCATATTGAGACCTGATGTGTTGGGTCGTTAACTGTGGGTGTTAAAGCATGCCCATCTGCAGTGACTTTCTCAATAAACACGGATTCTTCGGTATTAATAAATAAATGTTCAATGTCAAGCTGGTGAGGATTCGTGAGTGTTAAGTGCGCAGTGTAATTCAGCGCACGAGCACTGGGGGCCAGTGATAATGTGATGTCCGCATGCTGAACTTTAGGTTGTGGCTGTGTCTCGTATTGGCGGTATCGATTTTCATAATCTGCTTGTTGCGCATACCCTTGTGCTTTAGTTTTAAATTGACCATTTACAATCATCTCGTCATAAACTGAATATGCCTGATAGGTAAACACCAAACTCGCCAGTACAAGAATAGACAGTGAGCGCGGCGCGACCTTTTGCGGTAGAGACCTCACTCTGTCCATAAATGGTGCGATCATACCTCTAGGCCACAACCAACTGATCAGTACTAACAAGACGCAGTAAAAACTGAGCCAATAGACCATGATATTTAGATCTCTCACGATAAACTGCTCAGTCGAAGCAAGCTCTGACAATTGTGCTATTGATGGCCAAGCCCATAAATACATGAAGTTTTCGATTGCGTGAGTTTCATTGAAAATAGCTGGTGAAATACACAGCATAACGGCGATAACCTGTGCGGCAATTTTTGACTGAACCAGCCCGTAACTGATGATGGCAATAAACACATACGCCAGCATTAACGGCAATAACACTAACCCGCTCAAGTGAAGTAAACTTTGCCAATCTGGGTCGGTAAAACCTTGCAACAATTGTGAGCCCAACAGACCAGAAACTGGAACCAACGTCAGTGTGCATGCAACTATTACAGCACACACGATATGACTCAGTGGCGCTTGCCAATCAGGGGCTGGGCAGACTGCGACGAGCTGAGCAGTATTGAGCTGATGATCTTTGTGACATTGGTCTACGACAAAGAACGAGGCCGCCAACATGGTGAAGATCAAGCTTGGATAAATTAACACCGGAAGGAGCGTGTGCGTTTTTGGCAGGA
Source organism: Pseudoalteromonas luteoviolacea (assembly GCF_001696455.1). Classification (GTDB taxonomy): domain Bacteria; phylum Pseudomonadota; class Gammaproteobacteria; order Enterobacterales; family Alteromonadaceae; genus Pseudoalteromonas; species Pseudoalteromonas luteoviolacea_C. Next base: position 435,477 of record NZ_MAUJ01000003.1, on the reverse strand, counting down.
CTGCTGCACTGCCTTCAATACCCGGTAAGCGGTAGCTTAATCCCGCAATAATTAGCATCAGCGATAAGGTCAGCATCGAAAAGTAAAATGCTTTATTGGTCATAATTTGTCGCGCTTGCAAGTAACCTGCGTGGGCGCTGAACTTAATCCAATAGGCGACAGCATCGCTGGTAATGAGCGTAAGCGGAGTCAAGCTCAGCTTCCCTGAACGGTGCGTGTGTTGTTTTGTATTTGCTACTGGCTTGGTTACGGCACTTTGGCTATTGCTTGTCCTAAATTTAGCCAAATCAAATCGCCACCATGCAAATGCCAACAGGGAGATAGCCAAAGCCAAATAGAGCAGACGATTATAAAGCAGCGCGCCGTCTAAGCTCAAAAATTGCGTCACTCTTTGCTCTGCTGTCCAGTAGAATATCTGCCCTTCGACGGTGACCTTACCCAAAGGGTCAACAATTTGTAGCCAAGGAGCCTGTGGCGCGCCGTCGCCGAACAAGGCGGTGATCAAGACAAACATGCCTACGGCCATCATCATTGAGGCATACGCTGGTGTGGCGCGTCCAGTCAGCGCGGTGAGCGCAAACGGAATGGCTGTATAAACAATACATGAGGGGAGCACCCACAGCAGCAACGCATGCATAATATGTGGCCATGAAGTGGCAATAAAATCGCTGGCAGGGTAAAGCCCAAAGAGGTTCGATACGGTGGGCAGCGTCACCATCGCAATGGCAACTGAACTCATCACCAAAAATACAATACATAAGCACGCCAAGTACTTGCCAATAAAGTAATGTTTGCTTTTGATATCAAAGCTATACAGGTAGTCCGCAGTCTTTGAGTTGAGATCTCTCAGTAGCGTTGGGATCACTAAGGCGCTGCCAACCGTTGCGGCCCAAAACGTGTAATACATAAACAAATAGTAAATAGCATATGGTGAATTACGGGCAACTCGGCCGCTTTGCATCAGCGCGTCCCATTCACCGCCAAGCATCTCACGGTATCCCATGATGATCATCGCGACTAAGCAACCCCAAGTGGCAACAGAGCGCAAGCGATATTTAAGTTCGAACAAAAAGCTGGTTGAAAACATGCGTGCTCCTTAAACCGCAAGCTCTGGGACGTAACTGAAGTAAAAATCTTCAAGATCAGGAGTACTCTGTGTAAAGCTTGCTGCGGGTGCGGCCTCACTTTGAATCGTGGCTTGGATGTCACCTTTAACAATGCGCGTTGAAATCACCTTGTGAGATAGTCTAAGTTGGGCCAATTCGTCACGAGATACCGACTTGTGCCAAATTTGTCGCTCAATGGATGCGACGAGTTCATCTGGTTTGCCGCGCGCAAGTATACTGCCTCGGTTGAGGATACCCATATCGCTACAGAGGTTTGTCACATCGCCAACAATATGCGTTGACAGGATCACAATGGCGCTGTCAGTCAGTTGATGCAAAATACTGTAAAAGCGATTGCGCTCGGCAGGGTCCAGGCCCGCAGTCGGTTCGTCAACAATGATGACTTTTGGATTGGTGAGCAGGACTTGTGCAATACCAAAGCGCTGGCGCATCCCGCCAGAGTAGGTATCGACTGCTTTATGACAATGCTCTGTGAGGTTGACGAGCTCTAACAGCTCGTCAATTCTATTTTTGCGCTCCTTGGTGTTTTTTATGCCTTTTAAGCGGGCAAAGTAGTCCAACATATCTGTTGCAGAGGCATTGGCATAAACGCCAAAGTCTTGAGGCAAGTAGCCCAATTGGCGACGAAACTCAGTAGGGTTTGCAAAGATGTTTTGTCCATCAAAGCGTATTTCGCCACGGTCCGGCGTTTGCAGTGTGGCAATGGTGCGCATAATGCTACTTTTACCAGCACCGTTTGGACCAAGTAGGCCAAACATGCCTTTACCTATGGTTAAATTGACGGTTTTCAGTGCATGCACACCATTTGAATATGTTTTTGATACGTCGCGAATTTCTAATTCCATCTCACTAGCTTCTGTTGTTGATTTTAGATTGCTGCGCTGCGCAGTGGCACCGCTGAGTTAGGGGTTAACTGATTTTGGCTGTCTATGGGTAAACACAGTGGCTTGGTCGCATTACCATAACGCTGCGGCACTACGGAGACATCTATATTGAATAGTTGTTTGATGATTTGCTCAGTGACGACTTGTTGCGGTGTACCATCGGCGACAATTTGGCCATTTTTCAAAGCAATGATGCGATCACTAAACTGGCTGGCTTGATTAATATCATGCAGCACCATCACGATGGTTTTTCGCTCATGTACTTGTAATTGTTTTAAGAGATCGAGCAGTTGAAACTGATGCCCCAAGTCGAGGTAGGTGGTGGGTTCGTCCAGTAGCAAAATCTCAGACTGTTGTGCCAATGCCATGGCAAGCCAAGCGCGCTGTCGTTCACCTCCTGAGAGGTGCTCCAAAGGTTGATGCTGCAAATGTTCAAGCTGCGTTTTGCGCAGTGCCCACGTAATCGCACGTTGGTCAAGTTGCGATAAGGTGTTGAATAAGCCTAGATAAGGAAACCGGCCATGACCGACAAGTTGCCTGACTAACATGCCTCCGGGGGCTTGTGGGTTCTGGCCAAGCAAAGCGAGCGTTTTAGCTAGGGATTTAGGGCGCCATTTATGCAGTGGCTTTTGGCTTAGCAATACGTCGCCTTCGTTTGGTTTGGCTAGGCCACCGAGCAGTTTCAGCAGCGTTGACTTGCCACTGCCATTGGGGCCAACAATCGCGGTGATTTGATGACGCGAAATAGAAACCGACAAATCTTGTAGGATGGGCTTATGTTGATAACTTAACGAGACTTTATCTGCTTGTAACATGGCATATCCTAACTTTGACGGCGGATCAACAGGAGCAAGATGGGAATGCCCATCAAGGTGGTGAGTGTGCCTGTTGGGATCTCCAAAGGCGAGATAAGTGTGCGACTGGCGATATCGGCTGCGAGTGTGAGCGTTGCACCGGATAAAATACATACCACCATAAGGTGCGGCAGGCTAGCTCCAAGGCCAAAGCGGGCGAGTAACACCTTAGCAAAATGAGGCACAATGAGGCCTACAAATCCAAGCGGCCCAGTAACTGCGGTCGCGCTGGCAGCCAGCGAGACCGCGACAAATAAACTCACTAATCGCCAGCGTTTAACATTGAGGCCCAAGGCGTGCGCAGCTTCACTGTCTAATTGGAGTATGGCAAGCTGTCTGAGCAGTAAAAAGCAGCCGATGACGCCGACAAATGTCCACGGTAAAAGCAAATACAGTTGGCTAAAATCTCTGCCATACAAACTGCCAGCCAACCAAATGAGACTGGTTTCTGTGCGGTTTCCACCCCAAGCTAAAATTGCCCACATTACCAACGCGTTGAGTACAGCGCCTATGGCCACGCCGTTGAGTGCAAGCTGGTTGGGCTGAAGCTGTTGTTGCCAGCTAAGTTTTAATACTAAACCGGTTGCCAAAATCCCACCGAGTAGGGCGACGGTTGGTAGCCATACAAAGTCAAAGCGAGGTTCACTCAAATTGAGTATATGCAACTGGACATAGTCAACGGCCAGTAAGCACAACACAATGGCTAAGCTGGCGCCGCCGTTGACGCCCAATATGCTGGGATCTGCCAGTGGGTTGCGTATGACGGCCTGTAAAATTAGCCCTGCCAGCGCAAAATGAACACCAACAATCATTGCCAGCACAGAGCGCGGTAGACGCAATTGCCAGAGTATATCTGACTCACTCGTGTGCGATGTTGATGTGCTAAGTGCTAGCCAGATTTCATTGATTGAGAGGGGAACGGAGCCCATACACAACGCAGCAATAAAGAGACTTGAAAGTATGACTGTGAGCGCCATCACTAGCATGTAAAACGGCCAAACTTTGGTACTGTATGGCATATAAGAGGTCATAGTCTGGTTCACAATGAAGCCCTCTGGTATCGGGAACGGATCAACCATACGAGGCTTGGGCCGCCAAACAGCACACATAAAATGCCCACAGGGATCTCTTGATAGTTGGCCAATAGATCGGAGGCGCTAACAAGCACAGCGCCACTCAGTGCGCTGCCAAATAATACGTAGCGATACTCATAGGCTAAGTGTTTGGGCAACAAAGTGCGACAAATATGCGGCGCAACTAGCCCCACAAAAGCGATAGGCCCTGTCACTGAAACTGTGGCTGAGGTGAGTACGACGGCAACGGCCAGCGCTTGAACACGCCAACGTTTTACGTGTCCACCAATGCTTTTTATCACTGCGGTATCAAGCTGCAACACCGTTAATGGCCGTGCCAAAAATATACACAATACGAAACCAATTAGGGCGATGGGGGCCAGTAACGAGACATGCTGCCAAGTGCGATTGGCGACACTGCCCAGCAGCCAATAAAACAGGCCTCGCGTATCGGTGCTCACTGAAATTAACAGTAAAGTTGTTGCCGCTGCACAAAACAAAGAAATGCACAGACCCGACAAAATAAGGTTCACCGGCTCCAATTTTTGCTTCCAAGATAGCCACAATGTAATCGTCATGGCAACTGCTCCACCAAGGATACCCGCAAGAAAGTAATAATGGGCAGTTAAGCCTGTGAAGACGATAACCATGACAATGGCTAATGCTGCACCGGATGAGACGCCTACCAAGCTTGGGGAGGCGAGTTCGTTCTGGGTCACGGCTTGGATGATAGCACCGGATGTCCCCAGCGTAGCGCCTGCAATGATTGCCAATACTAATCGAGGCATTCTCAACTCCCAAACGACGAAGCTGGCAAGAGAGTCTGAAGGCGCAGTAAGCACCGACCATACCTCGTGCAGTGAGAGTTGGTAGTCACCAATAGACAGTGATAAAAGCAGGCTAAGCAGTAAAATACCTAGGCCCACCATACATAACCCTGTGGGCGATATCACTGTGCGAGAAACAACATCGTTCATAATCGATAATCTAAATCAGCGTTATAACTCACCAAACTGCATTGTTGTGGCACGTGCTTCTTTTATCAAAGTGGTGGGCGCAGAAAACTTATCCGGATGGAATAGGTGCGCCAACTCTTGCAATATTAAACTTCTCGCAATAGGGCCATGGGGCATGACGTAATGATCTGCAACTCGATAGGCGCGACCATTTTTAACGGCTTTTAGTTGCTGCCACACGGGGTGAGATTTGAATGGCCCCGGTTCCCCTTTGAAAGAAATAATCACATCAGGGTTGAGCTTTAACAAAGACTCCATCGAAATGGGCGCTGAATCAAACTTCTTTAAATTTGGCTGCGGTGAAGTACCCACACCATTTTTAGCGTTTAAGGTGTGCATCATTTGTACCGTGAAGTGGTGGTCAAAAAATGCGTAGGGAACATCCGACCAATGCCATAAAAATACCACTGACTGCGGTTTGAGCGGCTCCGATGCGTAACGTTTTAGCTGAGCATTAAATGACTGGTTAAGCTCTATCCCTTGTGCTGGTTTACCTAGCGCTTTGGTTGCAGATCGAATCGCACGGTCGGAGTCAGCTTTGGTGACCAAATCGTAGGCTAAAAAGGGGCCTATTTCCTCAAACTTACTGGCAAAGGGCTCGGTATAAGTGCGCAGTCCAATGGTGAGATCTGGTTTTAAAGCGGTTAATACTTCTAAGTTTGTCTCGTGAATTTCGCCAAGATCGACCATATGCTGTGTTTGGTCGCCAAGGTAGGGTGAGCGCTGGTGGTTGAGCGTTGAAATCCCAGCGGCTTGCATGCCAAGCGCGTTTAACAAGTCTGCACCAAATACAGAGACCGCAGCAACCTTATTTGGCGCTGAATTGATAGTGACCAGTTTGTTGCGATCATCTTTTACGGTTATTGGGAACTGGGCGTTAGCGCTGTGAGATAATAATGCGGATACAAATACACAGAAAAGCAAAATAAAGCGGCGCATTAGCGATTCCTTGCAAAAAATTTATGGAAGTAAACTGGCTTATTGTGCAGTGGTTATTTATTAAACACTACCCATATCGGGTTTCTTCTCCCCAAAAGAGATAATTTTTGCAAAGTAGGTGGGGTTTGAGGAGCTGCGAATACAGCTCCTTTTTTGAACAATTTCACCCCTTACAGGTCAATCGTTTATGGCGCACATACCCAAGCTTTTGGTACTGGGAACAATGCGTTTAAGTGGGAGAGGATAGCCGTAATATGGTCGGCCAAGTAGAAATGACCACCTTCGTAAGTTTCAATACTGATAGGTTGGGTGCAAACTTGCTGCCAAGCTTCGGCCTCTTCGTAGGTCAGCTCGGTATCAGTTGAACCGAGCATCACCGTGAGTGGGTGTTGTAATTTGGGTGCATTGAGGTTTGGCTGATAGGTTTCTATCAACTTATAGTCATTGCGTAGCAGCGGCAGCATCATGTCTAATAGCTCTGGAAAGGCATTGAGATCAACGCCTGTACCATTGAGGCGCTTAAGTTCGTCCAGCATCACTTCATCACTGGCTTTATGTACGTTAGTTGCATGGTGACAACTTGGTCCTTCAACGGCAGAAACCACCAGTTGGGTCGGTGCCCGATAGCGGTAGGCTTGAATACGCATCGCCAGCTCGTACGCAATGCCACCGCCCATGCTGTGACCAAACAAAATATAGGGTTTATTGAGCAATGGCTTTAAACCAGTAGCCAAAGTGCTAACCAAGCGATTCATGTCTGACACTAAGGGTTCTGCCATACGGTTTTCACGACCGGGGTATTGCACGACCACAATTTCTAAGTCTGGGTCGGCCATATTTGCCCACTGGCGAAAGTAGCTCGCAGAGCCGCCCGCATGAGGCAATATAATTAAACGCTTAGAAGCATTTGGGCGCGCTTTGAAAATACGGTAACACGCGCCATGATGGGTCTGTTGTGCATTAAGCATTGTTATATTTCTCCGTAAGCGGTTTTAGGTAATCGCGGTCGACTGCAAAGTTAGGCAGGTCGAACTGGGCCAATATAGCTTTTAGATTGTCTGTGGCGTATTGGTGGTGGCCTCCTGAGTCCATGCCTTGTTTGAAATACAGCTCGACAAAACTGCGGACAAAGTTGTCGTTCAACGTGTCTTTCCAGTCTATAAAATCAAGGGGTTGAATATCACAGCCAAGCTCGTTAAACCAGTTGTAGATCTGTGCAACGTCGGTGCTTTGGTCTGACACCAAGTGGAAGTTACTATTTTGTCCTGTTGCCCCTTTTAAGATGGCCGTAATACAAGTAGCCACATAGTCAACAGGCACAATATTGACCGCTAATTCAGAGGCTGGGTAGGCGTGAATATTCAAACAGGCACGATAAAACTTTAAGAACGCATCGTCGTTAATAAAGGGGGCCTCTGTGGTTGCCCATGTGATGGTGCCCGGGCGCAAAATATTCACTGGTATGCCGTGTCTTCTGGCTTCTGTGAACAACGTCTCGGCCATGATTTTTGACTGCTCGTAAGTCAAGTCCACTTCTCGCCATGGCACGACCTGGGTTTGCTCAACCACAGGTTGTGGTACATCGGCAGGCAGCGCATGGTGCACACCAATAGTCGAAATATAATGCACCGGTTTCACTTGGTGTGAACTTGCCAAACGGATGATTTCGCGCGCCCCCTCCACGTTAGTCGGGTATAGCGCTGACAGTGGGTCCATCAAGTTAATGATTGACGCGTTGTGCACTATCACATCGACCTGTGCACTGAGGGCTTGATAATCACGGTCACTGAGTCCAAAGTTGACGTCGGACATACTGCCACTTACTACCGTAATTCGTTCTTGTGGAATACCGGTCGGTAAGCCTTTTTCTGCTGCGGCCTGCGCTAAGCGCGAGAAGCCATGTTGCACGTCATCGCAGCGCATCAAGCATACGATGTGATAATCACTTTTATCTAACATCTCGCGCAGCACATAGCTGCCCAAATAACCTGTGCTGCCAGTTAAAAGTACGGTTTTTGGTTCAGAGCTTGGATTGTACGGTAGGGCGTCTGCAAGGCCGCTTAACGCCTTGGTGGCCATATCATTTAAATCAATGCTATCTAGCCACGCTTGTTTTGCCTCGTTTGCCTTGGCCAGTGCATCGGACATGTCACTGAATACGGCATGGTTAAAAATGAGGTCAATATCCGCGTCAAAGCCTGCCGCTAAAAATGCGCTCAACAGGTTGATGGCATTTAAACTGGTGCCGCCAAGCTGGAAAAAGTCATCATGACGAGATACGTCACTCACTCCGAGCAAATCACACCAGATTTGGGCAACGGTTTGCTCAACATGATTGTCGAGCGGTGCTTCAAATTGGGTAGTCAGCTGTTGCTGTAATTGCGCGAGCTGTACCTTAAGTTGTTTTCTATCAACCTTACTGTTTTGGCTCAGAGGTAATGTGTCTAAAGCAAAGTAATGCGCGGGCAGCATATATTTAGGCAGCTTTTCACTGAGTAAGTTACCTAAATCACTGATCGCCATTTCATTGTCAGCCGCGTCTTCGAGCACCAGTGCCGCTGCCAAGTTACCATCGCGAGATAGATTGACCACAGCAACACTTTTAACGGCTGGATGGCTTGCAATAGTTGATTCAATCTCTCCGAGCTCTATGCGGTGGCCATTTATTTTGATCTGACCATCTTCGCGACCTTGAATGGCAATAATGCCATCGTCCATGATGCAGCCCAAATCGCCGGAGCGATAGAGTCTTTCACCTGTCTGTGGGTGCGTAATGAATAGCTCTGCTGTCTTTTGTGCATCGTTTAAATACCCTATTGCCAAGCCATCACCGGCAATATACATCTCACCAGTGACCCAAGTAGGGCAAGGCTCTAAACGGTCATTTAAAATGTGGATCTGATGGTTCGCTAAAGGTTTGCCATAAGGCACCGAGACGGCATCAGAAGCAACTTCTGTTACGGTGTGTTGTACGCACCAAATTGCGGTTTCCGTTGGGCCGCCTTGGCTGATTAAACAAATGTGTGGCAGCTGTTGGACGACTTGTTGTGCGAGTTGGACGGGGATCCAATCGCCAGAGAGCATGGCTAACCTGAGTGTGCTGAGGTTTTGATCTTCCGCCCACGGTAAGCTGGTCATCAGCATGTGCATTTGTGCGGGGACCGAGTTCCAAAGACTCACTTTATGCTTGGCAATCACTTGATGCCAATGGTTTGGGTCGCCTCGTAAGTCTTGATCTGGTAACACCAGTGTTGCGCCCGCCGAGAGCGTTCCGAAGATATCCCAAATTGAAAGGTCAAACCCGTAGCTTACCAAGCCTAAGGTTTTGTCTTGAGGACTGACATCGTACAAGCGGTTAACCTCTAGCACGGTATTCAATGCCGCACCGTGCGACAGCTGCACGCCTTTGGGCTGACCTGTCGTCCCCGAGGTATAAATCACATAGGCTGGTGCGTCGACAAACGTTTGTTGCTGTCTGCGCTGCCCAAATGCATCCAGTAACTGTTTACAGTCGTGAGCAGGTATAGTTGGCAGCACCTGATCAAATGGGATAACAGAAACATCTGGGCCAAAGTCTTGGCCTAAATAAACTGATTCCGTCAGCACAACTTTAGCACCAGAGTTAGCGATAATCGATTGCTGACGTGCCAGAGGGTGCTGCGCTTCAATGGGCACATATACACAATCGGCAAACAAGACAGCCAACACCGCTGCAATTTGCTGAGTACTTTTGTCAGATACGATGGCGACATGGTCGCCTGGTTTAACAGCGTCGACAAAGGTGTGTCGGATCTGCAGTGCTAATTCTGCAAGTTGTTGGTAACTCATGCCACCATTTTGATCCACTACCGCGACTTGGTCTGGAGATTGCAGAGCATGCTGAGCAAAGCCAGAATGCAAATACCCTTTAGCCTGCTCTGTCTTGGTATCGTTTAGCGCTGCAATATGTGCTTGTGTTTGCGCTGGCAAATTCACTGGGCTAGTGGACTGCCACAGTGCATCGTTATTCGCCAGTGCACGCAGTAGCTCACAAAATGCTTGATGTGCTTGCTCTATAACGCCATCTTGGAAAATGCCTTGGCGGATGTCCCAGTCCACAACCAGTTCACCAGCACGCTCTGTTGCTTGGCAGTCTAACCACACTTGAGGTGTTTGAGTTATACCGTAGCGAAGCTGTGCGTCGTGCATAAATTGGTTGCTATCTAGTTCATCACCAGATAAACCTAGGGTACTGGTGTAAACAATCGGCACTATGGTGTTGCTTTGCTGGTTTTGGTTCATCGCACGCAGTACTTCAACGCCTGTAAAGTCGCTGTGTTCTAAGTCGCGCCAAAGTTGCTGCTGCAGCTGGCTCGCGCGCTGTGCAAAGCCTGCTTGTGGATCAGGCGACACGCCCAACACATTAACAGCAATAAAGTCGCCGACCACACCACGCACATCAGGGTGCACATTGGCGCGGTTTAGCATGGTGAGGTTCAAACAAAAATCTGGGCGACGTGACCAGCGGCCAATCACCTCTGTAAATGCCGCCAGCACAAGGCTAGAAGGCGTTAATTTATGACTTTTTGCGCGCTCACTAAGGCGCTGCCATAGGTCAGGCGCTAGATTAAAATGCAAGCGAGAAAATGACACGTTTTCGTCATTACCCGTGTTCTTTGCGCGCGGTAACTCGGGTGGTGCAGGCAGTGTTTTAATACGCTCTAACCAATAGGCTTTGTGCTGCTCATAACGCTGTGCTGTTTTTGGGTGTTCTAACAAGGCTTTGCGCGCAATCACAATGTCGCGGTAAGACACACCCAGAGGCGCAAGTGTGCGCTCTGGATGGTTGTATAACTCGCCGAGTTCAGCGAGCATAATTTGAATACTGGCAAAATCTGCAATAAGCAAATCGATAGAAAAATGCAGTATAGACCCTTCACCAGTTTGGCTCAGGTGTAAGTCATACTGTGGCCATTTATCTGGTTGATAGTGGCGGTGCGCCAGTTGTTCGCGAAGCTCTAAGAGCTTATCTTGGCGAGTCTGTGGGTCACACTCTGCAAACTCATGGATACGGATAGCCTTTGGTGTCACCTGTGTGACAATTTGCTGGGTGCCATCAAGGTTGATGATGGCGCGCAGCATATCGTGGCGTTCAACCAACTTGTGCCATGCTGTTTGCAGACGTTTTGCATCAATATTTGGTAGGTCCAATTCAATGTAACTGTGACAGCCAACGCCACCGTACTCGACGGCATTATTGCGGCCAACTAAGTAAGCGACCTGTAAATCTGTCAACGGAAATGGCTGATGGCGATCGGCGTGATTCGGTTCGATGGCCGCCATAACTGGGTCGCTTAAATAGTCGATAAGCGCCGCCTTGTTGTCTTTTAATTGTGTTTTAAGTGCTGGCGTCATGACCCCAGCAGGGGCCTTAAATTTTAAGTTACCTTGATCGGCCCATAGGTAAACGCCGCGACTTTCAAAATCAGCGATAATACTGGCGATGGTCATATTGTACCCTCTTCAAATAATTCATCCGTGTCACAAGTTGTGCCGCCGAGCTCGCGCCACGCGTGTGTTATTGCGGTGGCCAAGCTGGCAATGCTTGGGGCGCTAAATAGCGTTGTGAGTGACAAAGATGTAGGAATAATGTGTTGTTGTTGCAGTGTTTGGATTAGCTGTGTTGCGCTTAAACTGTCACCACCAATGGCAAAAAAGTCGTCATGACGTGAGATCTGCGCGCGTTTTAATAGTGTTTGCCAGATCTCGGCAAGTTGCTGCTCAAGTTCGCCTTCTGGGGCTTCAAACTCGGCTTGCTCCAGCTCCAATTCAATAAATTCGTTGGCCAATTGCTTGCGGTCAATTTTACCGTTGGCGCTAAGTGGCAATGTCGTGAGTTCTAATAAATGGCTAGGTACCATGTATTCAGGCAATTGTTGTTCAAGCTGTGCGGTAATCGTCTGTGCATCCAGTGTGGCATGGGGTGCTTTAACAAAGGCAGCAACAAGCTTTTTCGGCTCGCCAATTGTCAGGGCTACACCACGGCTTAAGCCTTCAACCTGAGCCATCGCCGCATCAATTTCACCGAGTTCAATTCGGTGCCCGCGCACCTTGACTTGATGATCAATTCGACCCAAAAACTCGAGGTTGCCATCCGGCCAGTAGCGGCCAAGGTCACCTGTGCGGTACCAGCGCTTGCCGTTTGCCATGATAAATCGCTGCGCGGTGAGCGTTTCATCGCCTCGATAGGCACTGGCAAGGCCAACACCGCCAATCCAGAGTTCACCCGCCACCCAGTCTGGGCAATCACGGCCAAATGGGTCTACCACGCGATATGTTTGATTGGGCAGAGGCTTGCCATAAGGGATCGATGCCCAATGGGCAGGAAGATCACCTTTGACTTCACAGCTGTTTGACCAAATTGCCGCTTCTGTGGCGCCACCCATGGCAATTAATGGGATCTCTGAGTGCGTTTTGGCCTGTAATCTGGGTGGTAAATCTAGACCAATCCAATCACCCGATAACATCACTTTTTCAAATGGCAGCGAACGTGCATCGTTTTCGGCGACTACCAATAACATGTCGAGCAACACTGGCACTGAGTTCCAGATTGTGACGCGATGCTGGTGTACCAGTTCGAGCCAAGTGGTCGCATCTCTGCGGTTTTCCTCATTGAGCAACACCACACTGCCACCGACACTAAGCAAGCCAAATAAATCGTAAACAGACAAGTCAAAGTCGAGTGCCGACACGGCGAGTACTCGGCTGCTGCTGTCAATGGCGTAGTGCTGATTAAGCTGGTCAATGGTGTTAGCTGTCGCCTGATGACACATTTCTACCCCTTTTGGCTCACCGGTTGAGCCAGAGGTGAAGATCACATAGGCAGGTGCATCGGTGGCAACTGTCAAGGGGGTTGCCAGAGGCGCTAAGTCCGAAGCATCTGCCACATTGAGGCGAGTTACACCCTGCTCAACATCTTGGTTGATGTGTGCCTCATCCGTCAGTACCCAACGAATTCCCGCGGTGCGATGAATTTTCGCTTGGCGGCTGGTGGGTTGGTGTACACCAATTGGCACATAGCAGCCCCCTGCAGCCATAATGCCAAATACGGCAGCTACCTGTTCGACTCCTCTTGGCAAGCTCACGGCCACTGGCTCTCCCAGCGATAATGCGTGTTGAGTCAGTAAGTGAGCTATGCGCAGTGCTTTGTCTGCCAATTGGCCATAGGTGACTGTTTGCGTATCTGTAATCAGTGCTACGGCGTCTGGGTGCTGACAGGCATAGTCAAACATAGCCTGATGTAGTGTGCGAGGCGTTTGTTTTACTTCGGTATTGTTTACACGGTCTCGTACCACTTGTTGGGCTTTTGGCAGTGCATGACTAAATGGTGCGTCCGTTGATACCGCTAGCTCGTCAAGTAGGGTTAAAAAGCGAGCAAACATATTGTCTAGCAAGTCAGCTGGGAATAGCGCGTCTACGGCATCCCAAGACAATATTAACTCGCCTCTGAACTCATACATTTGATGGTCGAGCCAAACCTGCGGCGTTGCAGACAACCCGCCATCGGTAAATTGTGGCAAGTCTTCATTGAATGAATCTGCCAGTAAATCGTCAGCCATCCCTAAAGTACTGGTAAAGACAATGGGTAGTGCGGCTGCGGTGCGTCCCATGGTTCGGCTACGCTCTCTTTGCACCCACACTGATGAAACCGCACGATGCTCAAGCACATCCGCAAGTTGGTTTTGCAGCTGCTTTGCATGATGTGCAATGGTATTTTGCTCATCAGGGTAATAGGCCAGTGGCGCTAGCGAGGTAAAGTCGCCCACAATACTGCCCACTTCTGGGTGTACATTTTGGCGATCAAATAGCGTTAAGTTCAACGTATGGGCATGGCCACCACTGTACTGACTCAGTACTTCCGCATAGGCGCTCAGGACTAAAATACTCGGGGTCACGTTATGCGAACGGGCCGCTTGCTTAATGGCTTGCCACTTGGTTGTTGGTAACCGAGCACTGCGACGGGAGAATTCACTGTGTTCAATGTGCAGAGGATCTTGTGCCAATGGCAGCGCCGCAGCATCCGGCAGTGTCGCTAATCGCTCTTGCCAGTATGCTTGTGCCTCATCGATTGCTTGCGGGCTGTTTTGCACTTGGGTGACATAGTCTCTAAAGGTTATGGACAGTGGAGTCAGTTCAGTATCTGGCGCTTGGTATAAAGCCGCAAATTCGCGCAATAGCAACATGATGCTATAGCCGTCTAAAGTCATGTAGTTAAACATTAGCGCAAGGCGCGTACGTTCAGTGCCTTCGGCTTGATAACGGGCAACCTTAATGGTTATTGCATCATGTACATGCTGGCTATTTTGGGCTTGCCACCAAACGTTAATTTGCCCGCGTGCTTGGTCTAAACTAGCGTAAGTCGACGAGTCGATTTCCAGTTTTGGCACTAGGCTTTGCTGCAACACAACCTGTTGATTATCGTCGCTCACTTGAGCGCGCAGCATGTCGTGACGTGCGTATAATGTTTGCCACGCGTTCATCATTTTCTCGATATCAAGCGTTAAGCTATCGAGTTCGAGCAAGTAGTGGGTGCCACAATTAAGCGGGAAGCCTGGTGTTTGTCCTAACCAATACGCACTTTGTACCTCAGTGAGCGCGAATGGTTCAAACTGCTGTTCAGGTTCGGCCACAATTTGCTGGCCGTGTGCTGCTTGCTGCGTCTCTAGCGTGGCTGCAAATGCGCTTAGTGTTGGGTTGGCAAACAAGGTACGCAAAGGTTGCTTCGTTGATAGCCCTTGTTGGGCGAGCTGAGTTAGAAATTGAGTCGCAAGCAGAGAGTCGCCACCGAGCGCAAAAAAGCTGCTTTCTAGCCCCACTTCCGTCACGCCCAGTAAGTCAGCCCAAAGCTGGGCGACTTGCATTTCGTTATCTGTTTGCGGTGGCGTTATAGCCACATCAACGGCACTAAGCTGACCGTCAAACTGCGCGGCAAGTTGTTTTCTATCTACCTTCCCATTGGCGCTCAGTGGCAGTACATCCACAGCCAGTAAATGACTCGGAACCATATAATCCGGTAAGGCAAGGGCAAGCTCGCTGTGCACCGCATCGGTGTCTAGCGCCGTGTTTTCGTCCATGACTAAGGCCGCCACCAACATTTTTGGCTCACCGAGAGTTAAGGCAACACCACGAGCAATGCCCTCAATGCGGCCCAAAGCGGTATCAATTTCTCCCAGTTCAATACGGTGACCGCGCACCTTTACTTGGTGGTCAATTCGCCCTAAAAACTCGAGGTTGCCATCTGGCCAGTATCGACCTCGGTCGCCAGTACGATACCAACGTTTGCTCTCATAATGGACAAAACGCTCAGCGGTGAGTTTGTCATCGCCGCGATAAGCGCTGGCAAGACCAACGCCGCCTATCCATAGCTCACCGGCAACCCAGTCTGGGCAATCGCGCCCTTGTGCATCGGCCACACGGTAAGTTTGGTTTGGCAGTGGTTTGCCGTAGGGAATAGAGTTCCAATGGGCAGGAATATCACCTCGTACTTCACAGAAATTGGACCAAATGGCCGCTTCTGTTGCGCCGCCCATGGCTATCAGGGGGATGCCAGCTTTGCTTTTGGCCTGTAAACGCGGCGGGATATCAAGGCCAATCCAATCACCCGACAGCATAACTTGATTGAAAGGCAGCTGCCTGTCATCTTGCTCTGCAACAACTAGCAACATGTCGAGCAGGACAGGGACAGAGTTCCAGACATTGACATTATGCTGGTGAACGAGCTGTAACCACGTGCTGGCATCGCGGCGGTTTTCATCGCTTAGCAATACAACCTGACCACCCGCTCCGAGTAAGCCAAAAATGTCGTAAACAGACAAGTCGAAATCCAATGCAGACACCGCTAACACGCAGCTGTGATTGTCGATGTTATAGGCTTGATTGAGCTGATCTATGGTGTTTGCGGTTGCTTGATGGCACATTTCTACGCCTTTCGGCTCACCAGTAGAACCCGAAGTAAAAATGATATACGCAGGTTGATCTGGAGACACCTCTACAGGCTTGCAAAGCGGCGCAGGCGCTGAAGCAATATCCAGTCTTGTCACCGAGTCGATGGATTCAACGTCCAAGTGTTCGCAGTTGGTCAGAGCGAGTCGAATCCCTGCTGTACGATGAATTTTTGCCTGACGGTTGGCTGGCTGATGTATCCCGATTGGCACATAACAACCACCCGCAGCCATGACGCCCAATACGGCTGCAATTTGATTAATGCCGCGTGGCAAAGTAACAGCAACCGGTTCAGCCAACCTGAGCTGGTGTTGCTGTAATAGGGCTGCAATGCTTAATGCCTGCTCACATAACTGTGCATAATTGACAGCCGTGTTTTCAAATATCAATGCAGTATCGTCAGGGTGCTGTTGAGCGTGGGCAAAAATAGCATGATGCAAAGTGCGCGGTGTTTGTGGACGTTCGGTGTTATTTACTGCTATGCGGGTATGCGCTTGTGCATTAGGTAACGGTAATGGCAGTGCTTGCTCCCAGCTGTTGTGGCACAGCGCTTTGAGTGCGCTCACATAGCTGATGAACATGTCATCAATCATACCTGTAGGGAATAGCGCATCCACTGCATCCCAAGATAAAACCAGTGCTCCGTCAAATTCATACAATTGGTGATCTAACCAAACCTGCGGTGTTTGTGACAAACCGCCGGGTACAATCTGAGGGAAATTGCCGGTAGAGTTTTCAAACAAGCCACCGCCAAGACCTAAGGTACTGGTAAATACGACGGGTAGCGCCGCCGATGTGAGGGTGCCATGGCGAGCTTGTTCACGCTGGATCCAAATCGATGAAATCGCCTTGTGCTCAATGGCCTGCGCGATTTGAAGTTGGGCTTCTTGCGCTTGTGCCAGTAACGAGTTGCCCGCATTGTCACGAAATGCAATGGGTGCCAATGTGGTGAAGTCACCAAACACTTTATGGATATCGTTGTGAACGTCTTGGCGATCGAACAAGGTTAAATTGAGCGTGTGGTCGCCTTCGCTCCAACGTCTCAGTACATTGCTGTAAGCCGTTAATAATAAAACTGACGGCGTAATGCCATAAGAGCGTGCTTTATGCTTGAGAGCTTGCCAAGTATCGGCATCGAGTTGGGCTTCACGGCGCACAAATTCAGGCGTGGTAATACTTTGCGGGTCTTGTGCCAATGGCAATTGTGGCGCAGGGGGGAGGGTTTTTATCTGTTCACGCCAGTATGCCTGTGCGGCTGCATACTCGGCATCATCGTGTTGCACTTGGAGCACGTAGTCTCTAAACGAAACATTAACCTCAGGTAGGTGATAAGCGGGATCGTTATACAGGCTTGCAAGCTGATCTAACAGCAATTTAATACTAAATCCATCCAGTGTTAGATAGTCAAAAATGATCCCTAAACGGGTCTTATTCTCCCCATAATGCACCGCACAAATACGATGATTAGGTAACGTCACCGACTCACTTTGGTCGTGACTTTGCTGTGCCTGTTGGCAGATCTTACGCCAAAATTGATGGAGATGATCTCGTGCCGCATCACTATGATTGTTTGTTTCTGAATTCAAACTTACTTGTGCAATAGACATCGCAGGCAAATGTGAGAGCAGTTGTTGTTGACCGTCTGGGGTGATCACGGCGCGCAGCATCTCGTGATGCTCAACGAGTTGATCCCAAGCTTTCGCCATGCGTTGTAGATCGACGTTTTCACCTTCCAACTCAAGTAAATACAAGGTGCTACAGTTAAGCGGCAATCCCGGTGTTTGGCCCATCCAATACGCGCGCTGCACTTCGGTGAGTGGGAAAGGTGCAAAACGATTATCTAGATCTGGCACAACTTCAAGTTTGGGGGTCGACACGATGCTGTCTAAGCGCGCGGCATAAGCACTTAATTGCGGAGCTGAGAATAGGTCGCGCAGTGGTTTGGGAGAGGCCAAACCCTGCTGCTTGAGCTTTGCAATGAGCTGAGTGGCGATCAAGCTGTCTCCACCTAGCTCAAAGAAGTGGCTTTGCTGACCAATTTGCTCAATTCCCAGTAATGATTGCCAGATTTTAGCAAGGCGTTTTTCGTTGTCTGTTTGCGGGGCAGTTAAGCGCTCAGCTGATTGTTGCTGTGTGGCAGCTAACTGATTGGTCAGTGCTTTTCGGTCTACTTTACCATTGGCACTAAGTGGTATCTGTTGTGCAAACTCAATATGGCTTGGCACCATATAATCTGGCAGTAGAGTGTGCAATTGACGTTGAATTGCCATGCTGTCTAACGTACTTTGAGGCGCTAAAACCACGACACTCGCGAGACTTTTGGGTTCGCCTATGGTGACGGTTACCGCGCGCTGAACACCTTCGATGTTAGCCAGTGCGGTATCAATTTCACCCAGTTCGATACGATGCCCGCGTACCTTCACTTGATGATCGATGCGCCCTAAAAACTCCAGATTGCCGTCAGGCCAGTAACGACCTTGGTCGCCAGTGCGGTACCAGCGCTCGCCACCTTGCTCAACAAAACGCGCAGTGGTTTGTGCTGGGTCACCGCGATAGCAAGTCGCCAAACCTATGCCACCAATCCACAGTTCTCCCGGCACCCAATCTGGACAGTCACGGCCATGATTATCAACAACTCGGTATTTTTGATTTGGCAGTGGTTTACCGTAAGGAATAGAATGCCAATGTAGTGGCAATGGTGCCCGCACTTCACAATAGTTTGACCAAATGGCGGCCTCGGTTGCGCCACCCATCGCAATGATAGGGGGGTTGGTAGCACTGATATGCTGGAGTCGAGGTGGCAGATCTAGGCCTATCCAATCGCCAGATAACATGACCTGTTCAAAGTTCAACTGGCGACTGTCTTGCTCTGCGGCGGTCAAAAGCATATCCAGCAATACCGGTACGGTATTCCATACAGTGACACTATGTTGATGCACCAGCTCTAGCCACGCCTGCGCGTCACGGCGCTGTTGCTCATCAACAAGCACCAATTTCCCGCCAGCACCCAGCGAGCCAAAAATATCATAGACAGATAAGTCAAAATCCAATGCGGATACTGCAAGAGCGCAACTGTTCTGGCCGATTTGATAGTCTTTATTGAGCTGATAAATCGTATTGGCGGTAGCCTGATGACTCATTTCAACCCCTTTGGGCTCGCCAGTCGAACCTGAGGTAAAAATGATGTATGCCGGACTCGCTGGGTTGGCGATGGCAGCGGATGCCAGTGGCTCGGCTTGTAGTGCTTGTTGAATATCAATGCATGTAGCCGCAGGGTCATGTTCAGAGTCGTCATGCGCAGCGATTACCAGTGTGATCTCGGCAGTGCGATGGATCTTCGTGCGCCTCGATTGAGGCTGGTGGGTGCCAATGGGGACATAACAGCCTCCCGCTGCCAATACCCCGAGTACCGCAACGATTTGCTCAGTGCTTCTGGGCAGTGTCACGGCGACGGGTTCTGACTCACGTAATCCTCGATGTTGCAAATAGGCTGCCACGCGCAAGGCTTTGTCGGCAACGGAGCGATAGCTCAACGACTGGTTGTTGAATACTAAAGCGGTTTTGTCTGGGTGTGTTTGCGCAGCTTTAAAGAACGCTTCATGCAGTGTATGAGGTGTGTACGGTGCTGCGGTGTCATTCACGGCTGCTCGCTGTGTTTGTTGATGGTGAGGCAATTCAACAAGGTGCTGCGCGTGCCATGCATCGTTGTGTGCCGCCAGTTTTTCAAGCAATGCGACATAGCTTGCAAACATGGTATCAATCAACGCCTCAGGGAAGATCTCGTCTACCGCATCCCATGCCAACATTAACCCTTCATCGACTTCATAGACTTGATGATCTAACCAAACCTGTGGGGTTTGTGAGATCATATAGTTAAATTGACCCAGTACGGTGTCTTGTTGCGATAACAGTGGAGTACCTAAATTACACGCAAAGACCACCGGTGCGCTCACCCCCTGTGCAAACCCCTGTTTGACAAGATCGCGCTGGATCTGCACGGCAGAGTAATCACTGTGGGCAACATTTTGGTGAAATTGGTTTTGTATTGCTTTTGCATGGTCAATGAAGCCTTTTGTGTCACTAAAATCGCAATCCAATAGCAATAAGTTGGTGAAATCCGCAACCACATTTTCAATGCCCGGGTGCTGGGTTTTGCGATCAAACAGCGGTAAGTTCAGCGTAAATTTTTGCTCAGCACTGTATTTTGCAAGCACATATGCATAACTTGTGACAAGCAACATAGCTGGCGTGACTTGGTGCTGTTGCGCGGTGTTTTTAAGCGTTTGCCACTGGGTTTGCGTCAAGGTATGTAAGCGACGCGCAAACGTCGGTTTTGTCACGGTTTGTGGGTCGCAACATAGTGGTAGCTGTGGACCGGAAGGCAGCGTGGCTAAACGGGTTTGCCAATAAGCTTTGTCTTCTTCGAGCTTGGTTTTATTTTGTGCTTTTTCATAGGCTAAGTATTTGGCAAAGCTCCAATTTGGGTCGGTCTCAAGTGTACCGCCATGATAAAGCACGGCCAAATCTTTAAGTAAGATGTTTAAGCTCTGTACATCGGCTATTAGAAGATCTACGTCAAAGTGAATTCGACATTTTCCCTCTGGCAACAAGCTCAGTTCCAACCCCATAGTTTGGCCATGCTCAATGCCCAATTTACGATGTGACAAGCGGTGACGAACTTGTTCTACCGCTTGCGTGGACTCATCAAGCGTTAGCGACCTAAAGTCATTGACTGCCAGCCCAGGTGCCGGCAGTGGCGAGTGCACTTGCTGGGTACCAGATTCAGTAAACTGCGCACGTAGCATCGGATGATACTGATAAAGGGTATGCCAAGCTTGCTCAAGTTTGAGCGGATCGATGTCTTGATTGTCTACTTCTAGGTAGGCATGACACCCGACGCCACCGAGTTCTTGGTCGTCCTGACGACCAATCCAATAGGCGTATTGCACGTCGGTGAGTTCAAACTCGGCATAGGGATCGATATCAGGTAGTTCAGGTGCTTGAATTACCTCTGGAGCAGAGTCTGTTTTTGTGCATAAAAGAGTCATCCAATGGCTGAGTACGGGTTGCTCAATGAGTTTGGAAAAGGTCACTTTTGCGCCTTGTTTTCGCCACTGATTGACCAAGCGCATCATGTGCATTGAATCCAAACCAAGTTCGATGAGGTTGGCATCTAACTTATCTTTAAGCGGTGTTTGCACAAACGCTTGAACATGCTCTAACAGCTGTTCTTTATTTAGCTGAGTGTTTTTTGTTTGTGCCATGGGTTAGCGCTCCGCCTCTTCTAATGTTGTTTCTTCAATTAGGTAGTTGGCAATACAGCTGAGTTTTTCGATGGTTTCAGTGAGCTCGCGCTCAGGTTTTGATTGGTCAATCACCCCTGCACCTGCTTGTAACCAGGTGCGATTGTTCGCGCGATAAATTGAGCGCAGTACCAAGGCAGAGTCCATAAACCCGTCGCTATCCACAATCATGACACAACCGCTGTACCAATCTCTGCGGTTTGGTTCTAAGCGTAATATGGCTTCAATGGCCTCACGTTTTGGGATCCCTGATGCGGTGACCGCAGGGAATAACGCTTGAAAAGCGTGCCAAGGGTTTTTGTTTTCACTCAGTTGGCCACAAACGCGTGATGCAAGGTGCTGCACACTACCGCGGCGGCGCACAGCCATAAATTCACTGACTGAAATCGAGCTGGGATCACAAATCTGTTCTAGCTCTTCTTGCGCCAGTTTTACCGAGACCGCGTGCTCTGCGATTTCTTTGGTGTCGTTAAGCAATTCTTCACGCAGTTGTTGCTCTTCTTGAGGTGAGCTACCTAAAGCGCGGGTGCCTGCCAGTGGTTGCGTGCTGATATAACCTGAACTGCTGGCTTCGAGTAAGGTTTCTGGGCTGAAACCTGCGACTGAAAAGTCGTTTAATTGGTATAAGAATGAACGTGCGGGCGAATTGTTTAAGCGGCCAAAGCGGAAGCTTTTGTTTAAGCACACGCTGTCGGGCACATGAATTCGACGTGACAAGATCACCTTTTGATATTGCTTGTTGCAGATCTCTTCGATGGCTTTGGCGACAGATGTTTTGTATTCGTCTTTATATTGGGTATTGATCTGGGGCGTTTGCAGAGGCTCAAGATCAGCGATACTTTCAGCGTGGACAGATGCTGCATCTGCTTTTAAAACCAAGTTTTCAAGGACATTGAGGTCGGCTTCATTTAAAGCACGCAATGTAGCTTGGTTTGCTTCAAGTCGCACCTCTTGTGCTGGCACAAACAATTGTAGAGACTTATCATGCTCGGTACGCGCTTGGATCCCATGAAATACGCTGGCCAATTCAAATTTAGCCACGCCATATAACCGCCAGTTTTCGAACTCGATACTTTGCAGAGCTTGTGCCATCAACTCGGGGAATGATTCGCCGCTAAACTGCGTGATTCTTTCACCTTGCTGTAAGGTAATTTCACTGCCATTGGAGTATAACTCTGCCACTTTACCAATACCGACTGACCACGCTGATTTGCTCTCATATACGGCCTTGAACGGGTTTGTGCTTAACTCAGAAATACTCGGGGCTAATTGCGCGGGCACGGACTGAACTGAAAT
Source organism: Pseudoalteromonas luteoviolacea (assembly GCF_001696455.1). Classification (GTDB taxonomy): domain Bacteria; phylum Pseudomonadota; class Gammaproteobacteria; order Enterobacterales; family Alteromonadaceae; genus Pseudoalteromonas; species Pseudoalteromonas luteoviolacea_C. Next base: position 413,004 of record NZ_MAUJ01000003.1, on the reverse strand, counting down.
GACTTTTTCAAAATAGGGTGTTGATTGTGCGTGATTCATGGTGGTCTCTACATATTCTTCCTCAGCACGTTTTGCCAGTGCTGTCTTATTGATTTTTCCTACTGCGGTAAGTGGCCAAAAGCTAAGAGAAATGATTTGGTCCGGATACTTAAAGCGTGCAACTTGCTGTTCTTTCAACAGTTGGTGAATATCACTGAGTGAAACAGGTTGGCTAGAAATAATGCATGCGCAGCTGCGCTCGCCGAGATGCGCATCTGGTACAGGTACTAATATGGCTTCGTCAATATGCGGGTGTGAGAGTAAGCGCTGTTCTATTTCGGCCACTGCGATTTTCTCACCAGCTCGATTAATTTGCTCTTTTATTCGTCCTTCAACAATCAAATTGCCAGTTTGGTTCATACGTACCAAGTCACCGGTGCGATAAAATCCATCAGCGGTAAAGGCTGTTTGGTTATGTGCTTGTGCTTTGTAGTAACCCGCAATGGTGTAGGGGCCTTTGGTTTGTAGCTCACCAATCTCACCTTGCGCCACAGGGTTGTCATGCTCGTCAACAATACGAATTTGGTCTAGGCTGCAAAGCGGACGACCTTGGGTATGTGTCACTTCATTTTGTGGATCATCTAGACGAGTAAAACACAACAACCCCTCAGCCATCCCAAACACTTGCTGTAGTTGACAACCTAGCACTTCGGGTACTTGCAAAGCGTGCTCAGAAGCGAATTTTGCGCCGCCAACTTGTAGCAGCTGCAAACTGCTGATGTCGGTGTCATCCCATTGTTTTGCCTCAAGCCAAAGTTTAGTTAATGCAGGTACGAGTGCCGTATGCGTTACTTGGTGTTGCTCAATCAATGGAAAAGCTTCGTCTGGCCCCGGTGCTGGACAAAGCACCACTTTGCCGCCTTGTGACAGCGTGCCGATAATCCCCGGGCAAGCCAGCGGAAAATTGTGTGCGATGGGTAAAACCGCCAGATACGTGGTCTGTTGGCCAAGTTGACATAACTCGGCAGAGGCTGTGGCATTGTAGTGATAGTCGTTATGGCTGCGCGGGATGAGCTTCGGCGTGCCTGTGGTGCCACCAGAAAGTAGCATTAATGCCGTAGAGGCAGGATCTATGTGTGCAGCCGTTATTGCGTCAGTGCTGTCTAATTGAGACAGAGAAGTAAAAACGGCTTCTTTTGGAGCGTTACCAGATACCAAAACATGTTGAATGGTTGGACATGCAGATACAATACGCTCGGCCATGGCAATGTAATCGTGACCTAAATAGCTATTGGGTACGATGTATGCCACGGGGTTGCTTAACTCACAAAGCGCCGCAATATCGGACTCTCGCTGTGCAGGCATCGCTAAAATCGGAATGATGCCCAACCGGAACATAGCAAAACAACTAATCACAAAATCTAAGCTATTTGGCAGTTGTACCATCACATGGTCACCTGCTTTTAATCCTAAATTGTAAAATCCGGCACTGCGCGCTAATACATGCTGCTCAAACTGCGTGTAAGTGAGCGCTGTTTCATCCTCAATCAAGGCGACGTTATCTGAAAATTGAGAACGCCACTCGGTGACGAGGGCGCCAAGGCTTTGTTGCTGCCATATATTTTTTTCAATATAGAGGTCTTGCTCAGCCTTTGGCCGGACTGGGGTATCTGGTGTTGTTTTCACAATAGTTCTCCGATTATGAGGCACGATCGCGGTTTGTGTTCTGGTTAGCGACAACTGCGAGTGTTATTTTTTTATGAAGTTTTCACGGCCTCAAAAAATAGGTGCTGGAACAATTTGTTCCCACCCCTAAAAGTTGTTGTATGCCCCTATCGGTAATTTTTTCGGGGGAATTGGCGTACATTTACGGGCGTTTCACACTTATTTCCGATCTGGGGGTTAGTTCACGGATGCGGGGAGAGCAAACGGGTTTACTCCAGTAGTCTTGCGGCTATTTTTTATTGCGATTAGACAAATCACTATGTGGTGAAGGTCGGAAATTATCCTGATATACGGGCTTGATGGTCGCTGGCAACAGCATGAAGTTTTAGACTTGGTGTGAAAATAAACAATTTTACATTGATAAAAATGAATAAAATTGTAGTCTACACTAGTCCTTAATGATTGATTTTGTTGGTAAAATTGGAACGTTTGTTTGATATAAAACAATGATATATCAACAAACAGCGTTACCAGTGGCGTCATAATTGCTTTGTAGGGCGATTTCAATAACTATCTGAGTTGGTTTAATTAGCCGATTTTTAACCGCATTTAAAGGAGTAGGTATATGCGTGTTGAGTCGCATGAAACTGAGGGAATTCAAAGCCCTTGGTCAATCATATTTGCGATCTGTGCACCTTACAAAGGCAAGATGTTTATGGCTTTGAGCTTAATGGCATGTGTGACTGTCTTTGAGCTTTTACCGGTGTATTTATTATTTCTTGCAATACAAGAATTGCTCACCCCTTTGACCGCATCTGCTGAGCAGTTATTGTGGATAGCCGCGGGTATTTGTGGTGCAATCGTACTCAAATCAGGGTGTTCTATGGGGGCTTATTTCTTTAGTCACCAAGTTGCCTTTAACGCCCTGACTGAAGTTAGAATGAAACTGGCGACTCAGCTGGCAAACCTGCCACTCACTTGGCTCAGCGCGCAAAACCCCGCAGTGCTCAAACAGAACATTCTTCAAGATGTTGAGCATATTGAAAACTTTATAGCCCACCAAAGTGTAGAGCTATTCAATGCGCTGCTAACGCCCTTAGTGGTTTTTACCGTGATTGCTTTTATCGACTGGCGGCTTGCGCTCAGTGCCGTTGCTGTTGTGCCATTGGCTTTTTTAGCGAGTGGCTTATTTATGCACAAGACGGCGGCACAATATGAGCAATTTAGTGGTGTATCGGAGGATTTAACCGCGACTTTGAGCGATTACGTTAAAAACATTCCACTGATGAAGCTATACAACTTGGATAGCAAGCGCTTTGCAGTTTTAAACCGCAAATTAGATAGCTACCACAAGCTGGTTTTGGAGTTGACGGGCCAAACTGTCCCGGGCTGGACACTTTATACTGCCTTACTAGGCGCGTCATTTGTCTGCCTGCTGCCCGCTGCAATAGGGTTGCACAGTACGCAGTCTGTCAGCACTGAGCAGGTTATTTTAAGTATGTTGCTAGCGGTAGGCATGCTTAACCCTATCATCAAAGTCAGTCGATTTTTTATGGAAGCCAATGAGCTATTGGCAGGCGTTAAGCGCGTTACACCAATCTACTTAGCCCCCACGCCTAAACTCAATAACACGCAGATTCAAACAGATAAAAAACACCCTCTGATGCAGTTTTACAGTGTGGACTTTGCCTATCAAGCTCATAAGGTTTTAAACGGCGTGCATTTTAAACTGATGCCCAATACATTGAATGTCATTGTGGGTGCCTCTGGCAATGGTAAATCGACGCTTGCAATGTTGGCATGTGGGCTACATTCTCCCTCATCGGGCAGAGTGCAATTGTATGGGCAAGATGTGTCTCTGTTAACCGATGGTGCGCGTGCGCAATTTATGAGTGTGGTCACGCAGGAGTGCTATTTGTTTGAGGGCACATTGCGCGACAATATCTTATTTGGTCGCAGTGGTATTAGCTCGGATGAACTCGAACGCGCCATCGTCGCTGCCCAGCTCAAACCGTGGATCAACCAGTTGCCCAATGGCCTAGAAACACCGGTGCAAGTGCGTGGACAAAACTTATCGGGGGGCGAAAAACAGCGTATTGCAATTGCCCGCGCGTTGATAAGTAATACACCCTTAGTCATTTTGGACGAAGCTGCGGCGGCAATGGACAACATCACGCAATCTAAGTTCTATCAGGCCATTCAAGGTCACTATCCGCATACCACTTTTTTGGTAATTACTCATAAGTACTTGGGGCTAGAAAATACCGGGCAAATCTTTGTTTTAAAAGACGGTCAAATTACCTCTCAAGGCACTCATGAGGCATTGCTGGCGCGCTGTGACTATTACCGTGAAAGTTGGCAATTACAAGAGCGAGACCATGATACACCGAGTACCAAAGGGCATCCGTTAGACTTCCAACAGATAAGCTATGAGATTTAAATGGATAAACAAGCATCATTGAGTATTGGTCGAGTAATCGGCCATGCCGGCGCTGGAAAATGGAGTTTTTATACTGGTGTCGCTTTTCGTGTAATGGAGCGCTGTGTTGCGATAGCGCCGTTGTTATTGTGTTTTTATTGGTTGCAACAGCAGTTTTCGGCCACGGCACAAAGTGCACCGTGGCTGTCAACGCCAATGGACTATTTGATGGTTTTGGGTGGCTTCTTTTTACTGCAATTGGTATGTGCCTATATCGGTCAATATCAGAGCTTTGTGGGCAGTTATCGTGTTGTACATGCTTATAGAATAAAGCTGATTAACCACGTGAGGCAGCTGCCCCTTGGGCGCATGCGCCGTACTCACAGCAGTGAATTTTTAGAGTTGCTCACAGAAGATATTAAAAAAATTGAAAGTATATTCTCTCATATTGCCCCTGATTTGATTTCGGCTTTGGTAGCGCCTGTGATTGGTATGGTGATACTCCTTTTTATTAATCCACTCTATGCACTTGGTGCATTGATATTACTGCCAGTGGCCTTTTGGGTGATGCAGGTATCAAAGCAAAAGTTTGCACGCGTGGCCAAAGCTAAGCAGCAGTCATACCGTCAAAGTGGCAGTATGATCACAGACTACGTTGAGGCATTAAAAACCCTCAAATTGTATGGTCAAACAGAGACTTGGCTGACGCGGGTCGCTAAACAGTTGGAGCGTACTAAACAGCATAGCTTGCAAGTTGAGATGTGGGGAGCTGGGCCAGTTTTAACCTATCGAGTGGTGCTCAATATGGCGCTCAGTGTGTTTGTCATTATGCTGGCGATGACTTTACCCGAGCATCGTTTTACTGGCATAGATTTTACCACTGTACTATTTGCCTTATTACTGGTGAAGCTACTCGAACCGCTCTATGAAGTGGGTGAATACTTAACGGTATTACGCATCGCTGTGCAGTCTGAGCACAAAATTGAGTCCATTTTAAACGAGCCTGTGCTGGCAGAACCTGAGAACCCACAACACCCTGAGTATTTTGATATTGAGCTTGATCGCGTGTCATTTAAATATGGTGATAAAAAGGTCATTGATGGAGTGAGCTTTCGAGTGAAACAAGGGACAACTACCGCAATTGTTGGTGAGTCAGGCAGTGGCAAATCGACGCTGTTAAACTTGTGTGCCCGCTTTTTCGACCCCAATTCGGGTTGTGTGAGAATTGGTGCATCAGATCTCAGAGACATTGGCTCTAAAGGCATACATCAAGTGGTTAGTATGGTATTTCAGGATATTCAGCTGGTGGATGCCAGCATAGTTGAAAACATTCGTATTGGTCGACCTGATGCCAGCGATGAAGAAGTAATGGAGGCGTGCCGCTTGTCTAACTGTTTAGAGTTTATCAACAAGTTGCCAGAGGGGGTGAACACCCGTGTTGGTGACGGCGGTTTATTGTTGTCAGGCGGCCAACGACAGCGTATTGCTATTGCCAGAGCATTGTTAAAGGATGCGCCCATTGTGCTCTTAGACGAGGCAACCTCATCGCTTGACCCTATCACGCAAGCTGAAGTCGTCAGCGCCATGAGTAATTTGCTAGAAAATCGCACCGTGATCACGATTGCTCATCGTCTTTCGAGTATTGTGAACGCCGATAACATCATTGTTCTAGAGCAAGGCAGAGTCGTGGAGTCGGGTGGTCACCGCTGTTTGTTGTCGCTCGGAGGGCATTATACTCGCCTCTGGAAAGCGCAGGAAGTTCAAGCTGCGTAAAGGGGATTGACAGCTGCGCCTTTTTTCAAAAGGGCGCTATTTCAATTCATGTGCAAGTTATCGTGTTTCCCTTTCGATTTATTTTTACCGTGTCATTATTTAATCAGATTTAAATCCCAAGGAAGTAAGCGAGGTAGCGGTGATAAAGCAATTGGGAGTCATGAGCTCGGTAATAATGTTGTTGAGTGGCTGTGCGCAAACTCAAAATACCCGCAACATTGAGATGTTTAAAAAAGGCAATACCCAGTGCTACAATCGCGCTACGATGCCCCATACCTTTGTGGTGGATGCACACAATCACTTTCGCCCGTTTGGGGGGAAGGCCCTACCAATCAACGAGCTAAACACTTATTTTGAGCGCTTAGGTATTTTGTTTGTAAATGTCTTTGGTATTGGCCAGATGGTGCCTTTGGACTGCGACTATTTTTATAACTGCCCAACCGCACAGGTAAAACCCAGTATTAAAAATGACTTTAGCAATGCCGCAAATTATTACGAGTATGCACCGCAAGGCACCCATTTAACCCTGTCAATGAGCTTTCCAGACCTAAATGCACCGCAAGATATTGCCTTTAAAATGGATCTATTGGAGCAGGAATACCCAAATACTTTTACTTGGATGGGAGAGGTCAATTTAGTTAAACAGGCGCTCTTTATTAATCGTCATCGCACGACCGCCATCGAAAACATCGCCAAGTGGGATGAGTTTATGGCTAAGCTACGAAGCCCCCGCGGACCCGACAGTTCGCCAATTCCTATTTCCATTCATGCTGATATCGGTTCCAACAAAGAACCTGAAAAGTTCCTGTACTTAATGGAAGAAGTACTAAAGCAATACCCCGATAACCCCATCGTTTGGGTGCACATGGGGCTATCCAGAGAGCTTACCAACCTAGACCCCAAGCGCCATACCGAGATTTTATCTCGACTACTTGATCAATACCCTAAACTGATGCTGGATATTTCATGGCGTGTTTTATACGACGAATATTTTAAACACGAAGTAATACGTGACCACTATGTGGCCTTTTTAAATCAATACTCCACCCGAATTTTGCCCGGTTCCGACTTTGTAGCAACCGACACCAAACGCTTTAAACACTATGCCAAAGAAGTTGAGCTGACGAGTTACATCAACCAATTTTTAGACGATAACGCATTTCGCAATATCGCCCTTGGCCAAAACTACTTTGACCTGATGAATTTGGACTTCGAAGCCCCCGTGATTTGTGAGGAGTGAGGGGGTATACGTTTAATGAAAAGCAAAACGCATAATTAAAAACGCGCGAGTCATTTAAGTCTGTATCTTTTTTCATCAAAAAGATAAGGTTGTAAGTGCTTGGAGAGCTTTTACTTATTTAGAGTAAAACTGATTTGTTCTTTAAAAATTTGGGAAATAAAGGGGAGGGTTTTTGTAAACTTCAGTGTTCCTTGACCCAAATTTAGTACCCATAATTTTTGGTAGATTTTTAATAACTAATTTTACCTAAATAAATCAATGATATAAATTTAGAGTGTTCCCCGTAAGCACGGGGCTAAACCGCTAGGGCGCTGGCCCAATGGCATAGCTTTGAAGTGTTCCCCGTAAGCACGGGGCTAAACCGCACTCTATTCCGTTTGAAAACTCGCTATATGCAGTGTTCCCCGTAAGCACGGGGCTAAACCGCTCTTTTTGTATTTGTTCTTCGATGCTTGTTGGTGTTCCCCGTAAGCACGGGGCTAAACCGCGCTTGGAAAAAGAGACTAGACCGAGAGAAATGTGTTCCCCGTAAGCACGGGGCTAAACCGGCTTTAAAAGCAGGGCGCGCAACGCGGCAGGGGTGTTCCCCGTAAGCACGGGGCTAAACCGCCTATCCTGCACCCAATAGGAGGGGTTATGAAGTGTTCCCCGTAAGCACGGGGCTAAACCGCCCATTTTGGACATCATGTACGATTCTCTAGCGTGTTCCCCGTAAGCACGGGGCTAAACCGTAACTCAAACCAGACTGCTGACGCTGATTTATGTGTTCCCCGTAAGCACGGGGCTAAACCAGTAGCAAACGCCTGTGGTGTGGTTGAGTTATACGTGTTCCCCGTAAGCACGGGGCTAAACCGGCAAAGAGCGCGTGTTCAATATGGCGAAAATCGTGTTCCCCGTAAGCACGGGGCTAAACCGTTTCTGTGTCTTCTTCATCTGCACCTGGTAATGTGTTCCCCGTAAGCACGGGGCTAAACCGATGCCACAGCAGAACGCACTCGTATTGCTGGCGTGTTCCCCGTAAGCACGGGGCTAAACCGCATATGCGCATGATAGTTCTGATACCCGAGTGGTGTTCCCCGTAAGCACGGGGCTAAACCGTGACTTGTTTCAATTTGCTCTGCGGCAAAATGGTGTTCCCCGTAAGCACGGGGCTAAATCGCATATATCAGTGAGGTGCTGTAATGGCAGGTCGTGTTCCCCGTAAGCACGGGCTAAACCGGACATCGATGCTGGTCTCCTGAGAGATAAAATGTGTTCCCCGTAAGCACGGGGCTAAACCGCTAACCCTGCAGCTAATACAGACATCACCATGGTGTTCCCCGTAAGCACGGGGCTAAACCGAATTGCCCCCACGCTTTGTGCAATGCGAAGAGGTGTTCCCCGTAAGCACGGGGCTAAACCGTATTTCATTCGGGTTCATAGTTTACCTTCCTAGTGTTCCCCGTAAGCACGGGGCTAAACCGTCTCTTTTTTCTATATTGTGTTTGCAGAAATTGTGTTCCCCGTAAGCACGGGGCTAAACCGTCAAAAGCCTCTGCGATGCGCGTTATATTAAAGTGTTCCCCGTAAGCACGGGGCTAAACCCAGAGATAACTAGAGCTGCAAGAATTTGTATCTTTTTGAATAACACTAACAATATAAATCGCGTCAGTCTGAGCTTGTCTAAAAAACCATTATGTTGATCAAAAGCGAGAACACTTGAGGCTAGTCTTTAACAGAATGTATGAGCAATTGAACACAAGCACAATATGAGCAGTGCTTAAATTTTGTCGCAGGTCAATGACTTCACCGCCTTGTTTTGATACATTTTATTTACTTTTATATTACCAAAAGTGATTTATGCAGGCTAAGGAACAGCAATATTTTCGATACATTGAGGCGGTGTTATTCTGGCACGGAGAAATCCAAACAGGCACTTTTCAAGATAAGTTCAAACTATCAAGACCCGTCGCAAGACGCTATTTAACAGACTTTATCGCACGCTATCACATTGACGCACATTACAACGAGTCTGAAAAAGCTTATGTATTGGCAACCCCCTTTACACCGAATTATATTTCCCAAGACTTTACCGAGTATGCCAATTTAATTGGTGAGCAGTACGTACATAATTTAAGTACTTCGACCATCGCAACGCTGCCTTTACCCCATAGAAAATTAAACCCTACAATTTTACGGCCTATATTAAACGCTTGCCGTCGGCAAAGTGTGCTTGATATTCGTTATCAGTCGATAAAAGATGGTGGAGAAACTGAGCGAGTTATTCGCCCTCACACACTGGTGAACTCGGGCCTTCGTTATCACTTAAGAGCATACTGTGAAAAGGCAAAAGGGTTTAGAGACTTTTCATTATCTCGCATCTTATCTGCCTGCCCTGAATTTAAATGTAAGGCACAAAAGTACAAACAGGATGATGAAGCATGGCAGCAGGAAGTAACGCTAAGCATCATGCCAGATCCGCGATTAAGTGACTATGCCCAGCAAGTCATTGCCCATGACTTCGATATGAGCGGTAATAGAAAACAGCTCAAAACTAACGTGGCACTGCTTAATTATTTAATCAGCATTTTACGTTTAGATGTGCAGCACCCAAGCCCAGAAGCCCAGCAAATTGTAATGGACCCTGAATGTTTTCGCGAATTAAGGAACAATAAACTGCTTTGGAATAGCTAGTAATCAACAACCTAGTAAGTTTTTTACTGGTTAAATGAGCAGAATTGCAGAGCAAATACTTCAGGAATAATCTAATCACGTCGAAGTCAAGGAATGTGCAGTGTGAGTGATTTTAACAATGATATTTTTCAGTTTTGGGGTAAAGCAGATGAACATAATACGTTGCCTGCGGTATGTCATATGCTGGATGTCGCTTTTGTTGCGAGAGCAATTATCAATCAGCTTGCAGAGCAAGAGCGTTCAATCTTAATTGGCCCTTTTTTATCTATTGAAGGCGTCGATGAAGAAGCTGCCACTTCAATCGTCGTATTGCTTATCGCATTGCATGATATCGGTAAAATCACGCCGGGTTTTCAATATAAGCTACCTGTTGAGCGAATCGATAAGTTGTTTAATATAAATCATTTTAGCAACTGTGAAGGCGCAGAAACAAAACATGGAACTGCTGGTTTTGTAATTCTACACGACTATCTATGTGACAAGTATGCTGTCAATAAAAACACCGCCAGAGTGATGATTTCTGCTGTGGCCAGTCATCATGGTGTATTTGTAGCAAATAAAACTCAAAGTGGCCCATGTGGTAATAATAATTGGGAACAAGTGCAGGTGACTGCCATTGAATGGCTTGTAAGTCATTTTTCCGTAGATCTTCATTTAATAAATGGTTTGCACACTAAAGCTTTGACGCCTGCTTGGTTTTCGTATACCGCGGGTTTATGTTCCGTTGCTGATTGGATTGGCTCAGATAAGTCTCATTTTTGCTATTGTGAGGCGCGGGAATATGTCAGTGAACAAAGGCAGCGTAAAGCAAATGCGCTTGCTGATGAATTAAACATTAAACGTATCCTCGCTGCACATAATCCCTTTAGGTTTACAGGTGTGTTTGCTTTTAAACCAAACGCTTTACAGCAAAAGGTACTTAACATTATTGAGAGTAAAGCGCTGCCTTGGATAACTATCATCGAAAGTGGTATGGGCAGTGGCAAAACAGAAGCCGCGCAGATACTTGCAGATCATTTTATACGCCAAGCTGGGCATTCTGGCCTTTATGTCGCTATGCCATCACAGGCAACGGCGAATCAGCTATATAAGCGCATGCTAAAATTCCTTCAAAATGAGGCGTTGGGATATCAAAATGTTGAAACGCATCTAAAGCACAGTAATGCTGATTTTGAGCCAAACTATGAAGCATTAAGGTTGAGCAGTATCGACTCTTCAAATGAGAAAAGTAGCGCACTTTCTATTAGAGCAAACCAATGGTTTACGTCAAAAAAGCATGGCTTGTTGGCGGGTGTTTGTGTCGGCACTATTGATCAGCTACTGATGGCAGCAATGTTGTATAAGCATAATTTTGTCAGGCTATTTGGCCTTGCAAACAAAGTTTTAATACTGGACGAGGTCCATTCTTTACAGAGCTTTCAACTAGATCTGCTGAAAAACACTTTGCATTGGATGGCTAAGTTAAAAGTCAGGGTCATCATACTGTCGGCTACTTTACCTCGGACTATGTTAGTTGGGTTAGTTAAAGCATATGGGCAAACAGTGACAAAAGAGATTGAAGTTGAAAATAAGCCATACCCAAGAGTCACAACATATAGTTCTGGGGCGTTAGCACACTCCCACACAATTAATGATGATAAAGAAACCTATAAAAAAGAAAGTGTGAGCCGACCTCCTAGTCAGTACGAGATAAAGTTGCATGCTACGTCGCCAACTCAATGTGTGAGCACAATGGCAGGTGATGTTTTAACGACAGCAAAGAAAGCGGGCACAGGTGTATTTGTCTGTATTTTAAATACTGTTTCTAAAGTTCAAGAGCTGACGAAATTAATTGCACGTCATTGCAGTGAAGTCCCTCACAGTGGCATCGAGCTGTTAACTTTTCATGCAAAATACCCGCTAGCTACACGTTTATCGATAGAAAAAATGATTGAACATTTAGTTGGTAAACACCCAGAGGAACACAACTCAATTAACCCAAATCGACCTGTGAAAGACAAATGCTTAATTCTGATAGGAAGCCAAGTGTTAGAGCAAAGCTTGGATTATGATGCATGCGAAATGTTCACCCAAATAGCCCCAATTGATTTGCTGCTACAGCGAGTTGGTCGGGTTTGGCGTCATCAGGTCAATAACCCAGTACGGTCGGAGTTCACTCAAGTACCTAGATTAAATGTTTACTTACCTTCAATGGATAAAATCCCGAATGACTATGGAGACTGGTTTGGTCATGGTGAGGTACTTATTTATCCTTCACACATATTGGCTGTTACGACGCGTTTGTTATGGGAAAGTGCCAATGTCGAAGAGAATGCATTTGAGATTGATATTAATCGAGATATGGATAATTGGATCAACCGTGTTTACGCTGATGTTGAGCAGCAAGTAACGTGGCTTGAGCAGGAGTATGATAAAGCGTTTGAGTACAGGTTAGATAAACGTACGCAGTTTACGCTTGCTAAGAATATGATGTTTGATGCGGATAAAAAAAGCGTTAGGGACTTATTAAAGTATAACAATAGTGAAATTGACCATGATGAAGTTGTGCTTAGTACGCGTTTAACCAGCATCAGTGTGCAATTGGTTTTTCTCGTTGTTGAAGAAGGCAAGGTGATTCCAGTAACCGAGTTTTTGACTTATAAGCAAGGTGTGCAGGGACCAGAGTTTCCATTATCAGAATTCAAACAAGAACTAGAATATGAGATTGACTGGCAAGGTAAGCAATGTTTGCAAAAAAGAGATATTGCTCGCTTAAAACAATCCATGATCTCTATATCCCATAGTAAATGGGTCGCCCATTTTAAAGAGCTAGAAGCGCAATGGCCCTATTCATTTGTAGCTAAAAGCGTATGGCAGCGCGCCCCCAGTTTATTTAATTGTATCCCCGTGATCTTGAATAAGAGCCTTGTCTACCAAGTAGAAGGGTTAGGTGAGCTTAAATTAGACCCGAAGCTGGGTCTTATTGTGAGTAAAGGGAGGCAACATTGGATGGAGTAATTTTGCCGGTAGTGTTAATGCTACCGGCTAGCCCCGTGAATACGGGGAACATGGTTATATCTTGCATAACCTACGGTTCATCCCTGCCAAACCAGGGAACCTGTGAAGAATCACATGTGGATAGAGAAAATGCAAGTTCAATAAAATTAATGCTACTGTTTTTGTAAAAATCTTGCATTACCTACTTGAAAATTTAATTGACTATAAATTGTACTTCACTTAATGTGAGCTGTAACCGTAAGAATTAGGCAATTGATCATGGAGTGGAAAGACTTAGTCGTTAGCGTAATTGAAGCATTAAAAAGTATGGACAAGCGAACTTATTTCCTTGTGTTTTTTGCTGTTTTTACAGCATTTACTTGGGTAGTCAAGGATATTCTCGCGCTATTTATTTAGACTGTTTATGGAGAATTGAGGTCTATGAAATACGATTTACTAAAAGAAAGCTGGATTCCAGCTTTGGATAAAGATGGTCACACTTGTGATTATTCAATTATCTCTATACTGGAAGCTGCACCAAGGTTGCAGCGGATAGTTCACGACAAGCCACTAGTTGTGGCCTCAGTACAGCGTTTGTTGCTCGCTATTTTATATCGCAGTTATGGCTATCTCGATATGGACGAGTGGGATGAGATTTTCGAATCCGCTGAGTTTGGCAGTCAAGCCACCAATTACCTGTCATCGCCGCGTTGTGATGCGCGCTTTGATTTGTTTTCAGAGCGTTATCCATTTTTTCAAACTGCGAATTTCACGAAAGACAAAGGGGTGACAACGTCAGTTAAAAAGCTCTCTCCAGATTTGGCCAGCGGCAACAATAAAACTTTGTTTAATCACATTTCAGATACTCATAATTTTTCACTGTCACCTAAAGAGGCTGCGCTTCAGCTACTTGTTTGTCAGTACTTTAGCCTAGGAGGTGGTGTGAGTGGCAGCTCTGTACAATTTGGTAAACACCCTAATCTAACCAATGCGCCATTGGTTGGCGGGGCAGTTGTATTGGTTGAGGGCGAAAACCTTTTCCAAACCTTGATGCTCAATTTACAGATGCCGAAAAATGAACAGTGGCTAGAACATACAATCGACTTGCCTATTTGGGAGCAAACTGAGCCTGAAAAGCCCCAAACTCGCCCAATGAAGGGGCTGACCGACTATCTAACTTGGCGAGCTCGTCATGTGCGTCTAATCCCAGACAGTGATGGGCGGGTAGCTAGGATGTTTTTTGCTCAGGGGTTGCCCAATCCAAAAGAAATGGAACAAGAGCCCTACTTTGCTTATCGCTTGAATAAAGACGATAAAAAACTACCAATAAGATTAAGCTTTGAGCGAGCGTGTTGGCGAGACACTGCAAACTTACTGCAATATGCACGTTCTAAGAAAACAGGCATAGACCCTGAAGATTTAAGATCTGCAGGCATTCAATTATTGGCTGCGGAAGATAACGAGTTAATAGATGCACTTAAACTGAACTGTTTATTGGTTGGTTTAGATAATAATAAAGCGAACCCGCTGTGTTGGTTTGAGGAGCGGCTACCGTTATCACTTAACTTGATTGAAAAAGATCGCGCGTCACACAATCAATTTAGTACTCATTTACTTAAAGGGTTAGAAACTGCTGAAGCAATTCATGCTCAGTTGCTCAGTGCAGTACGTACTTTTGCTTCACATTTACTCCCTGAAGGCGCGAGAGTACAGGATGTGACGACTAAGGTGGAATCAATCAACCCCAGCCGCTTTTATTGGCCCAAGTTAAATGAATCATTCGAACAGTTTATTTGGGCGCTCAACAGCAATAGCGTAGACGCGAAATCTCATTGGAGAAAGGCATGTCAAAATATCGCGATGGCAGCATTTGAAGGCGCAACACAAAGTTGGTGTTATGGTGGCGTTAAAGCACAAAAAGGTCTGAGTCTCGCTAAACAGCAATTGGAAGAAACATTATATGGCAGATCTTGGCAGCGACATGTCTATTGGAGCCAAGATACACAAGAAATCGTAAAAGAATTATATCGATGGGGAAACCCAGATACTCCGAGGAGAGATATTTTGGCAGCACTGCGTAAATCTCTTGACCTTCAAAGAAGCGCACAGCTTGCCAGTGTCCCGTACTTAGGCTCCTTACTGTCTGAACAGGGTGAGCGTGCAGAGATGCAAGCTTATGTAGCGGGGTTATTTGCCAGCCATTATAAAATCTATGAAGAATCGAGTCACAAAAGCCTAGGCACATTGTGGCGTCATGCGGATGAAAGCCAACGCCCAGGTATGAGTTTTCGCTTTGAATGCCTCCTAGAGTCCAATGGCGATCAGTTAAAACAAATACTGCGCCAAATGGTACAAATTCTCAAAAGCAAAGACATCGCGATTGATTACCGTACCTTGATGGAAGACCTTTACCATTGGGACTGCGACGACAAACGCATTCAATTAAAATGGGCCAGAGATTACTGGGCTAAACCAATTCAATCGGAAGAGCTTGAAAGCTCAGCAGATACAACACATTAAAAAGGAGTTTCTTATGTCATTTATTGAATTTCACTTATTACAAAACTTTGCGCCAAGCAACTTAAACCGTGATGACACAAATACACCAAAATCGTGTGTTTTTGGTGGTTCACAGCGAGCACGTATCTCTAGTCAATGTCAAAAACGTGCAATTCGTACTCATGGAGCATTTAATGATGCCGTTGTTGCGCATCAGGGAGACCGTGCCGTACGTACACGTAAATTAGCCATTGATATTCGCGACCATTTTGTGGCTTTAGGCAAGTCAGAAACGCAAAGCGAGGCCGTTGCACAAAATTTGTTAGCACAGGTTAAATTGAGTTTAAGTAAAGAGAAAAAGCACCCATTTAAAACCGAGTATTTATTGTTTTTAGGGTTAAATGAAATAGCGGCGTTGAAGGCGATTGCTGAAGAGCACTTTGACGAACTTCAACAAGAAAAATTAGATAAATCCATCACCAAAGCAGTGAATGATGTGTTTATTAAAGACGGTAAATCTTTCGCAGCAGATATTGCGCTATTTGGTCGTATGGTCGCTGATAATAATAACATCAATGTTGACGCAGCGTGTCAGGTCGCACATGCAATTTCGACTAATATTGTCACCCCTGCCATGGACTTTTTCACCGCGGTAGACGATGAGCTGCAAGCGGGTGAGCAAGGCTCTGGGATGATGGGCGGTGTGTACTTCAACAGTGCGTGCTATTACCGATATGCGCAAATTAATATTGATAAATTGGCTGCAAACCTCGGGCATGACAACGAGCAAGTGTTTGGCGCCGTTCAAGGGTTTTTCCGTGCGCTCGTACAAGCTGTTCCGTCTGGTAAACAAAATAGTTTTGCGGCACAAAACCCCCCGAGTTATGTCAAGGTGAACGTACGAAAAGATGGTGCGCCTTGGTCTTTAAGTAATGCATTTACGCAAGCAGTAGTGATTGATAAACCTGATGAAGTAGAACTAGAGCAGCAATCGGCACAAAAATTAGAAATGTTCGCTAAAAAGTTATCGTCTATGTATGGCGAGAGCGGCTTTATCTTTGAAGGGCGCAGTACCTATATTGATAACCTTGAGGAGTATCAAGATAAAGACTGCGGCACAATCTCTCAACTTGAAGCGCATATGCTCGATGCACTGCAAGGTGCTTTGGAGTGTAAATGAGCACATTATTGATCCGGCTCGCGGGTCCGATGCAATCTTGGGGTTTGAAGAGTGCCTTTGAGTTGCGTAACACCCAGCTTGATCCGACTAAAAGTGGGGTTATTGGTCTCTTGTGTGCGTCACTTGGCCGAGAACGCAACGAGTCATTGGAAGATTTGACCTCGCTGCGTATGGGCGTTCGAATAGATAAACCGGGCGATTTAGCATTTGACTATCAAACCGCACTTAATGTGGCGAAAGCGGATGGTGGAAAACCAGATACCCAGTTGTCGCATCGTGCTTATCTTGCTGATGCTGCTTTTTGGGTTGGTTTTGAAGGTGATAAACCGCTGCTTGAACAATTATACGATGCGTTACTTAATCCAGTATGGCCGCAGTTTTTGGGTCGAAAATCCTATTTACCGGGGGTACCTCTGGTTGATCCACGTAATGCGCTTGTTGATGTGTCTTTAGAGGTAGCCCTGCAGCAAGCCCCCAGAATGATAGCCGAGCATGAAACGCTTGCCGATGTCCCCGTAAAGTATGTCTACGACAGTGAGCACAAAGCTGGGACAGAGCAGCGGCATGATGTGCCGTTGAGTTTTGAGCTAAATCATCGGGCTTTCACATTTCGATGTGTGAAAAGCAGCTGGGGACGAGTTGATACAGAGGAAGTGCTTTATGTCTGAAGAAGTTTGGTATGAAACGCGCTTGTATTTTGACACTGAGCAGCAAGGCGAAGATTTAGGCTTTTTGCATCCAGAGGATTTGTATCAACAGCATCAGTGGGTTTGGCGCTGTTTTGAGCAAAGCGATCTGACTCAAGCTGACTTTATGTTTCGTGTGGACATGACGCTACCAGTGCCTACAGTTTTTATTCGTTCGAAGCGGCAGTTAAAAAAAGCGATCCAAGGTTGGAAGGTCCTGATGAGTGAAGATATTAAGCACTATATAGGTGAAGGTTTGGTGCAGTTTTCATTACGCGCTAACCCTACCGTGGATATCACCCTGAAAGGGGACAAAACTCGTCGCCATGATGTGTTGATGCATGCTAAAAAGCAAGCTCAAAAAACTAACGTGGATGTGAGTAAAGCTGTCGATACTGCAGCCACAACTTGGCTAGAAAAAAAGCTAAAACAAGGTGGCCTGGAGTTGTTGAGTCAATGCATTGAGTTTAACAATTATAAGCAGCATAAAATCGTGAAGAAGAATAGCTTAAAAGCCATTCATTTAAGCACTTTAGACTATTTTGGTGTCGCAAAAGTGACGGATGTGCAAAAGCTAGAGCAGGTGCTGTTGTCAGGCATCGGCCGCTCAAAAGCGTTTGGCTGTGGACTTTTACTGATAAAACCTTTGTCATAATTACAAAGGCGAGCTTGCTCGCCTGATCTTTTGGAGTGCAAGGAATGGCATTTCTTCCCTTAAAACCAATACCTATTAAAGACAGAAGCTCCATGATATTTATCGGCATGGGCCGGATTGATGTGCGTGATGGCGCTTTCGCTGTGATTGATGAAGTGAACGGCGAGCGCATGTTAGTTCCCGTGGGGTCTGTGGTGTGTATTATGTTGGAGCCCGGCACGCGAGTGAGCCATGCTGCAGTAAAATTAGCAGCAACCACGGGTACTTTGCTGATCTGGGTTGGTGAAGCAGGTGTGCGTTTATACTCCGCAGGTCAACCCGGCGGTGCCCGTTCAGATAAGTTGCTATATCAAGCAAAGTTAGCACTGGATGAGGGCTTACGCCTGAAGGTCGTGCGAAAAATGTTTGAGTTAAGATTTGGTGAGCCAGCACCAGAGCGCCGAAGTGTGGATCAGCTCCGTGGCATCGAAGGTGCTCGAGTTCGAAAAACTTATGAGCTACTTGCAAAACAGCATCAAGTTAATTGGCAAGGTCGTCGTTATGACCCTAAAGATTGGGCAAAAGGAGATCTTATTAACCAGTGCATTAGCGCCGCTACATCGTGTTTGTATGGCGTAACCGAAGCGGCGATCTTAGCCGCTGGGTATGCGCCGGCTATTGGCTTTTTACATACCGGGAAACCGTTATCTTTTGTTTATGATATCGCGGATATCATCAAGTTTGACACAGTTGTACCCGTAGCATTTAAAGCAGCTAAAAAGCGTCCACACTCGCCAGATCGTCAAGTCAGGCTTGCATGTAGAGAGGCTTTTCGCAAAGACAAAGTACTGCAACGCTTAATTCCTTTAATTGAAGATGTATTAGCTGCTGGAGAGATTAATCCACCAGAGCCGTATGAGGATGCACAGCCTCCGGCAATTCCTGAACCAGAATCTATTGGTGATGATGGCCATCGCAGCGGTGGTCCGTTATGAGTATGTGTGTTGTTGTAACAGAAGCTGTACCGCCTAGATTGAGAGGAAGGCTTGCTGTATGGCTGCTTGAAATCAGAGCGGGCGTATATGTGGGCGACATTAGCCGCCGTGTTAGAGAAATGGTGTGGTTTCAAGTCGGCGAGTTAGCCGAAAATGGTAATGTAGTGATGGCATGGGCAACTAATACTGAGTCCGGTTTTGACTTTGTCACTTACGGAAAAAACGCCCGAATGCCAATTGATTTTGACGGATTGAGGTTAGTGAAATATACACCGCAAGAAAGCTCTTCTATTGATGATGAATAATTGTTTTGCTCTTTAAAAATATGGCTATTTAAACCCTCGTATTGTACCTAAAATTTTTGGTAGATTTTTATTCGTTAAATTTACTTATACAAATCAATGGTATAAATTTAGAGTGTTCCCCGTACACACGGGGCTAAACCGCTTTCATCGATGATGTTTTCTAAATCGGTTTTGTGTTCCCCGTACACACGGGGCTAAACCGCACGTTAGTTTGGTGTAACTTTAATCGCCCTGGTGTTCCCCGTACACACGGGGCTAAACCGAACTAAGGGGGGCTAAGTTGGAATATAAAGGTGTGTTCCCCGTACACACGGGGCTAAACCGAACTGCGTGCCAATGGGCCGATTTACTTTGCAGTGTTCCCCGTACACACGGGGCTAAACCGATGTAGTTACTACGGGGGATTTGTTTGCGAAAGTGTTCCCCGTACACACGGGGCTAAACCGGTTAAGCCAGTACATGCAATCATAAATTACAAGTGTTCCCCGTACACACGGGGCTAAACCGGTTGCCAGTATCGTGAGATTTTCTCTCGGCCAGTGTTCCCCGTACACACGGGGCTAAACCGCTTTAACTTTGTAGGGTTTGCGGTTTGAACTCGTGTTCCCCGTACACACGGGGCTAAACCGGCGGCTCCGTATTATGATGGAGGTCATTTCAAGTGTTCCCCGTACACACGGGGCTAAACCGTTTGAGAACACGGCCTGTAATTGTGTCGTATAGTGTTCCCCGTACACACGGGGCTAAACCGCAACTGCGTCACCGATACTCTCGTCCTCTGGCGTGTTCCCCGTACACACGGGGCTAAACCGCCAATATAGGAGTTTGCGTAATATTTAAGAGCGGTGTTCCCCGTACACACGGGGCTAAACCGCGCAGCGACTTGGACTTTGCATTGCAGCGATATGTGTTCCCCGTACACACGGGGCTAAACCGAGTAATGAGTAATTGATGGATGATACTTGACCGTGTTCCCCGTACACACGGGGCTAAACCGACTAAGTGATGAATTCATAGAAGTGACCAACCGTGTTCCCCGTACACACGGGGCTAAACCGTGCAAATTAGATTTAAAAATGGATAGGGATGGGTGTTCCCCGTACACCACGGGGCTAAACCGAACCAGGACTGAATGAATCAGCTCTTCTGAATGTGTTCCCCGTACACACGGGGCTAAACCGGCTTGCTTTCCCCGCTCCCGGGCTTGTTGCAAGTGTTCCCCGTACACACGGGGCTAAACCGTTTGCAATGAACACATCAACACTCACCGCTTTGTGTTCCCCGTACACACGGGGCTAAACCGTAGTGAACTTGTTATTTTCTACAATTAATAACGTGTTCCCCGTACACACGGGGCTAAACCGGGGATCACGATTTGCTTTGCCACTTTTGACCGCGTGTTCCCCGTACACACGGGGCTAAACCGGTCGTAGTTGAGGAGGTGGCTTTATTGTTTATGTGTTCCCCGTACACACGGGGCTAAACCGTGTATCAGATTGGTTCTGTTCAGCCGTTCATCGTGTTCCCCGTACACACGGGGCTAAACCGTGTTGTTAGGATAAAATGTCGCTCTTTGCTAACGTGTTCCCCGTACACACGGGGCTAAACCGCTATCGAGTTTGCCCTTACTGAATCAATCAAAGTGTTCCCCGTACACACGGGGCTAAACCGACCAGGATTATTTCGTTCAGTATGTAGAATGAGTGTTCCCCGTACACACGGGGCTAAACCGCGAGGCAATATAATATATCCAAAAACATTGTCGTGTTCCCCGTACACACGGGGCTAAACCGTATATCGTTATCGGCTCTATGTTCAAATACTTGTGTTCCCCGTACACACGGGGCTAAACCGCTATCTCTGAGCTTGTAAGAGGGGTTAGAAAGGTGTTCCCCGCTAAACCGCATAGACTTGTTGGCCTTGGCGCTTCATCCGAGTGTTCCCCGTACACACGGGGCTAAACCGGAATATGTAATGGACTTAAAAACACCCGCTGAGTGTTCCCCGTACACACGGGGCTAAACCGCGATTGCGGATATTCTCGAATTAACTTCGGGTGTGTTCCCCGTACACACGGGGCTAAACCGGATTTAACTGACTTGCGTAAAGCTCGCTGGTCGTGTTCCCCGTACACACGGGGCTAAACCGCGTCGAGCGTAACACTATTTTGCTCATACACTGTGTTCCCCGTACACACGGGGCTAAACCGAATTCACACATCTGCTTTACTTCAATTTCTGCGTGTTCCCCGTACACACGGGTCTAAACCGGAGTAAAAATTGCACTATAAAAAGTTGAACGAGTGTTCCCCATATGCACGGGGCTAAACCGGATTAAAAGTTGCAGTATTCGATTTAGATCCTGTGTTCCCCGTATGCACGGGGCTAAACCGAATTGACTGTATTTCTCTACTTCACACACTTCGTGTTCCCCGTATGCACGGGGCTAAACTGGAGGGCGGTATTAGTACCGCGCAATTATGAGCGTGTTCCCCGTACGATTGGGCTAAACCGTTATTCGCAGTTCTTATGATATTCAATCGGCTGTGTTCCCCGTAAGCACGGGACTACTTAAAGAGACGAGTTTATGGTCACGTTAAAATGGGTTGAGTAAGCTTTATACAAGAAAATGAGTCTAACAAGCTGATATCTTTTCTAAGGGCTGAGGTGCGGGGTTTAGGCACTTATGGAACTGTTTCATAAGTCAATTTTGTTATCTACGCAATGAATGAGCCTAACTTAAGGAATGATTTTTTATTAGGTTTATGGTTGATTTGTTATTCTTTGTTGGTATTTTGTAATTAATTTATAAGGAAAATAATTGGCCAACCTAGCATGATAAACAATAAAAAATTACTCCTTTCAGTACTTGGTACGCTTTTTCTCGGTGCTTGTAGTTTAAATCAAAATCCCGAAGGCTCATATAGTGGAGATGACAGAGTCAATATGGCGGGAGCTGCACAACTATTATCACAACATAGTTTTGTGACGATTGATTTAGCGCCCCTCATTGCAGATATGACGAGAAGTCAACTGGGTCATGAAATGTATGAATTGTCGTATGGTGCGAAAAAGACAATAACGGCTCCGAGTAATGATACTTCTATACCTGATAGCTTATTAAATCAACTAAGCGATTATGATGTGTGTGCCAACGACAGCAGCATTGATGACAAGGCCTGTATTTTGGCGCGAGAAGAGCTAAATTTTGCGGTTACTTTATTTTATTCGGATGAATACAAAAACAAAAGGCAACGGATCCGAAATACTGTTCAAGATCGAATAATTTCAGCGTCTACTCAGCGGTGCAACTTGTACAAAATGTATATAAAGCGAGTTGAATCGCGCAATAACTTCTGGCTAG
The DNA here is from genome assembly GCF_001696455.1 of Pseudoalteromonas luteoviolacea. Taxonomy (GTDB): domain Bacteria; phylum Pseudomonadota; class Gammaproteobacteria; order Enterobacterales; family Alteromonadaceae; genus Pseudoalteromonas; species Pseudoalteromonas luteoviolacea_C. Next base: position 390,617 of record NZ_MAUJ01000003.1, on the reverse strand, counting down.
GCTCGGTTACGACCTTGTTTGGAGGGGCTGGGGCTATTTTTACAAATGAAAGCGCGACCAGAATTTTATCGGGACTAGCTGGCATTACAAGTGGTGTACGTGCGGAGTTTAATCAGGCTTATTTAGCTAATCAAGCAACTGAACTGATCGCTAAAGGGATTGATTTAAAAAGGAATGAACTAAAGTCTGAAATGCAGAAAAGAAAAAACGATTCACTCAAAAGTTACTCGTTATTTAACGCCATAGGTGATGCAATCAGTTTTCATGGCGCATGCAATATTCTGACTGGACTAGAGGTCGCGGGTAAAGCGATAGATAATTTACAAGACCCAGGTTATGAAGTGCTCGCACAAAACTTATATCGTAGCAAGCATCTAGAAGAGGTAATGGCGGGAGTATCACCCACTGACTTTAAATATGCCGAATTGGCTGAAGAGCAAGTTGAAAAAACTCAGCAATTGTCATTGGGCGATAGGCTTATGAATGCATTTTCACAAGACCTCACTAATGTTAAAGATGACTTTAATAAAGCGCTGGATAAGTTAGTTGCAAGTGGCAAAATAACTGCGGCGGAGATAACTAAAATTCAAGCCATTCAAGATAGCAATGGTAATAACTTACTGGATCAGTTGGATCAAAAGTTTAAGAAATATAAAGCGGCAGAAAAGAGTGAGTTTAATAAGCTGCAAGATATTATTTATTTTGATGACAGCAAAAGTGAGAAAGAAGTTGAACTGTCCAAGCTAAAGCTCAAAGTCTTACTACAAAAACTCGAGCTATTTGGTACTAAAGTAGATACAGAGCTACTAATAATACAGGCGAGTGATTTTGACGCTAAAAATCTCAATAACTTTAAACAGGTTATAACAGCGTTAATTGATGTGGTTCCGAGTACTAATTAGCTCTAAAACCGCTAAGTGCTGATGAAGATTTGGGGGCTTTGCCCCCTAATTTACGTCCTGCAATTTGATAGCGCAAAACGCAACGTGGTACGAAAGCAAGCAACACAGATATATTCACGTCGCCGAGTTAAAACGAGTGAAGCTTAAAAAACAGATGGATCTATTTGGCTAAGCATTACAGCTACGTTTTGATGTGCCTATTTTCGAACCTAACAAGATATCCTCATAAGTTTATCTTAGCTTTAAGTGCAGCTTAAACGCCTAATATTTTGTCATGCATACACAGTCACTATTTCACCTTACATGAAGCCATACTGCGGGGGGTCTCGTCATCGACCAAATTCTCGTGTCACCTTTTGCATATTTTGTGTCGTGATCTGTCAGTGTGTGGCGCGCTTTGATTGCATATACTGTGTGTCATCAGTCAACGAGGTTTATTAAAGAAGGTAAAACACATGGCAAATACAGCACTCATAACGGGCGCATCGGGCGGCATCGGTTTAGAGTTGGCACATCTGCACGCGCAGCAGGGTGGCGATGTGGTGTTGGTGGCGCGCTCTGAAGACAAGCTTAAGGCGTTGGCGAGTGAGATTGAGGTCAAATATAACGTGTCGGCGACAGTGATCAGCGAAGATCTGTCGGACCCGCTTTCAGCACAGCGTATTTTTGACAAAACAGAGGCGTTAAATTTGCAAGTCGATGTGCTCATCAATAATGCAGGTTTTGGCGGCCATGGCATATTCTATGAGCGCGAACGCGTGGCAGATCAGCAAATGATTCAAGTGAATATCACTACTTTGACTGATTTAACGCATTTGTTTGTCAAAGGTATGGTGGCGCGTAATTCGGGGCGTATTCTAAATGTATCGTCAACTGCTTCTTTTTTACCGGGCCCGCTTCAAGCGGTATACTATGCCACAAAGGCCTTTGTCACTTCATATACTCAAGCGATTGCCGAGGAGCTTTCGGGGACGGGTGTGACGGCAACAGCACTTTGTCCGGGTGCTGTGGATACCGGTTTTGTGGCGGCAGGTAATCTAGATGGTGTAGATGTGTGGAGAAATGCGCGATCAGCGCGCTCTGTGGCTGAATGTGGCTACAAAGCTATGCAACAAGGCAAACTCGTTGCCTTTAACGAGCGCAAATTGCAGTTTTTATTGAACTGGATAACGCCACTGCTGCCAAGAAAAATGGTGCTTAAATTGTCTCGCCAATCAATGGAAAAGTAACAAGATATGAAAATATCCAGCAAATTTAGTATTTATGCCAATTGTAAAATCTTACTCAAAGATATGGATATTGATGTACAAGCGGTTGTGGCATATTCCAAATTACCGGCGGACATCTTAAATCGTGAAATAGCCTATTTGACCCCACAAGAATACTTTGCGTGGTGGGCCGCCATAGAGCAAGTGGCCGAAGGGCGCGATGTGCCGCTGTTGGTTGCTGAGCATTTGTCTGTCGAGGTATTTGATGCCCCGCTCTTTGCGGCAATGTGTAGTCCGCATTTGCTTACCGCACTTAAGCGCATTCAATTGTATAAGCCTCTGAGAGGCCCCATGAAAATGGATTTAGACAGTGACGACAAAACCACCAAAATGTCACTGTACTGTTATGGTTTTGATGGGTTTGTGCCAAATGTGTTGGCACTGTCTGAAATGGTGTTTTTTACCAAACTAGCCAGAATGGCAACACGCCACCACGTGGTGCCAGTTAAGGTTACTTTGCCAGAGCTACCTAACAATATGGCAGCCTATGAAGCATTTTTTGGCTGCAAACCTGTTTTAGGCAATGAGTTGTCTATTACTTTTAAAAATGAAGATGTTCAGAGACCATTTTTAACCGCCAATTCAAGCATGTGGAGCTACTTTGAAGAAGGGCTTAAAAAGAAATTGGCTGATCTCTCAGGTAGCGCCACCACGGTGGAGCGCGTACGCGCGGTGTTGGTTGAGTCTCTGCCTGCGGGTGAAAGTGCGATTGATGTGGTTGCCTCCAAGCTCTCTATGAGCAAACGCACGTTGCAACGTAAATTATCCGATGAACAAACCAGTTATCATGAAGTACTACAACAAGTCCGCTCTCAACTGGCTGAGCACTATTTGTCTAAATCCCATGTTACGTTAGGCGAAATCGCCTTTTTGTTGGGTTATCAAGAATCTAACTCGTTTATTAGAGCTTTTACAGGGTGGCATGGGGTATCACCCGGCAGCTACCGAGAGCAGTTAGCAAGTTGAAGACAAGCCATGCCTTAGTTGAATGAATGATTTCATTCTAAACATTTGGTTACGTTATACATTTTGTTGTTTATATCAGAGTGTGCTGCAATGGTTTTGAATCCAAGCGACAGGGGAAGCTATGCAGTTCACGGACCAAGAAATCAACGCCATTAATAAGGTTGTCACCAGTTTTGCACCCAACACAGAGTTGGCTGTGGCCAAATTTGTGGAAGGTGAGTGTCAGTATTATGGTACACGGTGTGGGGTGCGAGGTGCTGAACCTGTTGAAAATCACTGTTCAGTATTTGAAATTGGCTCGTTGACTAAGCTCATGACCAGCTCCGTCCTCGCGCAAATGGTTAGTGAGGGTAAACTTACATTGGATGAGGCCATTAACAGTCAGTTAGATATTCCAATTCGTGACAACCGATCTATTTCCTATGGGGCGTTGGCAACCCATACCTCCGGTTTACCTCGCTTACCCCCTGGTTTGTTATGGCAAGCGCTGTTTAAACGTAAGCATAACCCCTATGAAGCTTATCTACGTGATGATTTATTACATCATTTAGCCCATACGATCACGCTTGGATCGCAAAATAAAGTGAATTACTCCAATCTTGGCGCTGGTTTACTGGGGTATGTGCTTTCAGAATTAGAGGGGCGCAATTATGCGCAGCTGCTACAAAACCGCCTTTTTAAACCGCTCAATATGCGTCATTCATTTACAAACTGGCGAGATGTTGCGGGTGAGCTCGTCATTGGAATTGGCAAAAATGGCGAACCAACGAACAATTGGGATTTAGGCGTTTTGCAAGGTGCAGGGGCGGTGCTGTCATGTGTTAAAGATCTTGCGCAGTATGCAAAAGTGCAGTTTGCGCAAGCTGAACCTTGGGTTACGTTGCAACAACAGATCTTGGTTGAAAAGAGGTTAGAAAAAGTGGCGTTGGGCTGGTTTGTGTTAGGCAGCAAAGAACAGGGCGATCTCTTGTATTTTCACGATGGTGGCACAGGTGGCTACAGCTCAGTCATGTTACTGGATATGGACTCGCAATCGGGGTATATCATTTTATCTAACATTTCTGGATTACATAAACTTAAAGGCCAAAAAGTGACAAAATTAGGCTTTGAGCTGATGCGCTCACTTAAAGGGTTTTAGTGAGTCGTTTGATTTACCCCCTGCCAATTGATGTGTGCTTATCAGACTATTCAATCAACAGGTCAGGCTTGTACTAGGCCCCTATTTTCATTTAAATTAGCGGTTTAGACCTTTGTTTAGGTGATTGCACGTTGTAAAGCGGTGCAATTTAAACGGGAAACCAGTGTAAATCTGGTGCTGCCCCCGCAACGGTAACTGTGAGCGGTATATCCACTGTGAAAACGGGAAGGCTATGCCAAAGCGATGATCAGGAGCCCGGAGACCGGCCTGAATAACTCGAATACTGCGGTGGGCGGTGAGTTCCGAGATGTTCATGCCTGCATGCTGTGGCGTTATGGCGCTTGGGGTCCCCCATCCGTTGAAACTGATTCACGGATAAAATCATGTCGAAAATTATATCAATACCAACTTCTCGGTTGGCGGGCTCTCGCCCACTGACTGTTGGGGTGTTCGCATTACTCGCACTGTTAATGATTGCAACACGCCCCTATCACTTTGCTTCGGCACTCAACCTGCCCAGCGCTAGCCTAGCGGTGTTCTTCATATGTGGTTTACTGCGTAGCTCCCACCGTATGTTTGCGGCCTTTTTTGTTTTGAGTGTCCTGATTGATTTAGCGAGTAGTTACGCCAGAGGCGCGTTTGGGGATTGCATTACGCCCTCTTACCCATTTTTGGTAGTCGGCTATTACGCTATGTGGTGGGCTGGCTTGAGGTGTTTTCATGTTACTCAAGCGATGACAATAACCGACTGGACACGCCAATATGCATTTTCATTGTTTATGCTGTGGAGCGCGTCTTCGGTTGCATTTTTAACTTCTAATGGCAGTTATTATTGGCTATCGGGTAAGTTTGCTGAGTTATCTTTGGGGCAGTATGTCGATAGGGTTGCCCAGTACTACATGCCGTATGTACAAAGCCCGTTTGCTTATGTGATTTTAGCCATGCTGATCGCATCAGGTTGCCATTATTTATTGCCTACATGGCAACGCCGAGCGCAAAGCGATGAGTAGTGCTAACAGTTGCCCAGCATTGATGGTGACAGCCCCCAGTTCTGGCTCGGGTAAAACCACAGTGACGGCTGCGCTTGCTCGTCATTTTGTTCGCCAAGGCAAAGTGGTTCAGGTGTTTAAAGTTGGGCCTGATTTCATTGACCCGATGATTTTAGAGGTTGCGTCTGGGCAGCCTGTATACCAGTTAGATTTATGGATGGTGGGCAAAAAACAGTGTCAAAAAATGCTGTTTGATGCTGCGAGTGCCGCCGATTTGATTTTAATTGAAGGGGTAATGGGGTTGTTTGATGGTAGCCCCAACAGTGCGGACTTAAGTAAAGAGTTTGGCATCCCCATTCTCGCCGTGATTGACGGTAGCGCCATGGCGCAAACTTTTGGTGCGTTGGTTCACGGCATGGTGAACTACAGCCCTGAATTGTCATTTTATGGGGTAATCGCGAACAAAATAGCGGGAGAATATCACGCCAAGTTAGTGCTCGACAGCATCCAAGAGTGCGCATTAAAAAACCACTTTTTCAGTAGAGATATGGCGCAAAGCCTGCCTGAGCGACACCTTGGGTTGATGCAACCTAGCGAGCTGACAGATATCACCGAGCGGTTGGATCTCGCTGCAAACCAAGTGGCACAGAGTGAATTTGCAGCCTTGCCACCTGCTGTGAAGTTTCATGCGCCCAAATGGGCCGCTTCTGAAAGGGATGAAACTGCAAATGCGCTGCTTAACAAGCGAATCATCATCGCCAAAGATGCGGCTTTTGGCTTTTTGTACCACGCTAACGTCAATATGCTCATCCGTGCTGGCGCAATCGTGATTTATACCTCACCGCTGTGTGATAAGGCATTGCCAGACGGGGATGCGTTGTACTTACCGGGTGGCTACCCTGAGGTGTATGCTGAGCGACTAAGTCAAAACAAACACTATATTGCGTCTGTTAAACGGTTCGCTGACTCGGGCAAACCTGTGTTAGCGGAATGCGGCGGCATGCTGTATTTGTTGGACGACCTTGAGGCTGAAAGCACTCACTTTAGTATGTGTGGTGTACTCACTGGCACAGCAAAGATGCATACACGCCTCAGTGCGGTGGGTCAGCAAGGTGTAACCATTGCAGCAAACAAGGCGCATTTTGCTCTGCGCGGTCATAGCTTTCACTATTCGAGTGCTAATATTGCCCTGGAACCCATCGCGCGGAGTTTATACCACCCAAGCTTGCGCGAAGGCGAGTATATTTATCACGGCGGCTCCGTTTTGGCTTCATACATGCACTGGTATTTTGATAGTTGCCCTGCATTCTTTATTCACTTTTTCAATCAAACCTTACAGTTGGAACACCATGACCAAGCCAATTAACCCACATGCTCACACAGATCAGCCAAATGACTTTTCGCAGCCCAAATGGCCAACGCGTATTATTTGCCTCACCGAAGAAACCACCGAGGCATTGTATTTAATGGGGGAGGATGCGCGTATCGTTGGGGTGTCGGCTTACGCAATGCGACCTGAGAGGGTTAAAAAAGAAAAGCCTAAGGTGTCGGCATTTGTTGACGCACGTATTGAAAAAATCCTCGATTTAGACCCCGATCTGGTATTGGCATTTTCCGACATTCAAGGAGATATTGTCCGTGATTTGGTAAAACAAGGTGTCGATGTGCACTGTTTCAATCACCGCAGTATCGCGGGGATCATGCAAATGATCCGCACCCTCTCTGCACTGATAGGTGAGCCGCAAAAAGGCGAAAAACTCGTAGCCCAATTAAATGACTCCTTGACGCACATTCATAGCAGTGCCGCTCAGCTAAAGGTAAAACCTCGGGTTTACTTTGAAGAGTGGTTTGACCCTTTAATTACTGGGATCACATGGGTGAGTGAGCTAGTTGAACTTGCAGGCGGCATAGACTGTTATAAAGAGTTTGCCTGTGAATCGTTGGCTAAAAACCGTATCATCGCGAACACCGATGAGGTGATAGACAAGCAGCCAGATATCATTATTGCTTCTTGGTGTGGCCGGCGTTTCAACAAGGATAAGCTAGTAAACCGCGCTGGCTGGGATAAAATTCCGGCAATCATAACTGATGATGTATATGAGATTAACTCTACCGATATTCTTCAGCCCGGGCCCGCGGCACTCACCGATGGGGTGAAGGCCATTCATGAAATCATTGCAAACTGGGCTCAAAAACAAGCTTAGCGAGTCTAAAGTCGTTGCATTAATGAGCGTAACCACCCACATAAATGGTGACTCATGCGTGGTTTAAATTGCCAGCACGTATTTTGTCTTGGAAGTTTTATAGCCACGCTTAGTCCATGGTACGTCTGGTTAAAACACCGCGTAAATCCATTCTCAGCCCCATTTACTGCACCCTCGTAAGTGTCTACCAAACCGATGTAACCACATTGATGTGTAAACTCTAGGTTAAAAATATGTATACAATAAATTGTTTATTGTATACATTGTATTCAGCTTGTGATTTCTAAAGACGTATTAATCAGATATTAAGACGATTTTTTGAACTTCGTTATGCGCAAAAGCTGATTGGGTAAATTTTAACGCCGAAGCTTGTGGCAAGTTGCAGGTGCTAACGAGCAAAATTGCCGCGCTCAACATTGAGTTCAATTGAGGTGTGTTTTGTAGCACATGCAGCACAAGTGCATGCAAACCACATAATTATGAGCATAAAGGACAGTCATCATGAACAAAGAGTATGTTGGTAAAAAAGACCATGAAAGCGGTAAATTATCGCTGATCAAGCTGGGGTTATTGAGTGCTTTGGTATCTAGTCAAGCATTCGCAGGCGAGAGTACACAGCGCTATATTGTAAAATTGAATGATGCCGTTCTTTCGCAATCTATCGCCCTTCAAGGGCTAAAAGGTAAGGACGCTGAGCAGGCTAAAAGTCAATTGATGGAGCACATCGCCAGTGACCTAAATAGCCAAGTGATACGAGCGTTACCCAAACAAAATGCGTTTGCTGCTAATTTATCAGCTAGCCAGTATCACGCATTACTTAAAAGCCCGAACACGGCTTATATAGAGGTTGATCCTAAGCGATATCTCGCTGGTGAAACAACACCTTATGGCATTGATATGGTGCAAGCAAAGCTGCTGTCAGATGCCCAAGCGAGTAATGTCAAAGTGTGTGTTATGGACACAGGGTACACGCCTGAGCACCCTGATCTACCTCAAAATGGTGTAACAGGGGACGATGGTCATGGAGAGTATGACACCGGCGACTGGTTTCATGATGGCCACGGGCACGGCACCCACGTTGCAGGTACGATTGCGGCGTTAGGGGGCAATGGACTCGGCGTTGTGGGTGTTAACCCATCCGGTACGCTGGGGTTGCATATTGTTAAAGTATTTGATGACAAGGGCGAGTGGACTTATGGTTCGGAAATTGCCTATGCCGTAGCGCAATGCGCTGATGCTGGCGCGGACATTATTAATATGAGTCTAGGTGGTACCTCTTTTTCTGCGGTGGAAAATGATGTGTTTAATGAAACTTACGCCGAAGGGATTTTGCATGTGGCAGCGGCCGGTAATAACGGTTCATCGATGGAGCACTTTCCAGCATCCTACGACAACGTGATTTCGGTCGCGGCGGTGGACAAAGAGAGTAATAGAGCGAGCTTTTCTCAGTACCATGGACAGGTCGAGCTGGCGGCACCCGGTGTTGATGTGAATTCAACATTACCAGATAATCGCTATGCGGCTTGGAGTGGCACGTCAATGGCGACGCCCCATGTGACAGGTGTGGTAGCATTGGTCTGGAGTAATCATCGAGGTTGCTCAAATGAACATATTCGCAACGCGCTAGTGTTAAGTGCACAGGATAGAGGCACGCAGGGGAGAGATCAGTATTATGGCTATGGTATTGTGCAAGCGAAAGCCGCCAGTGATTATCTAACCGCCCATGGATGTGAAGGCCAGTTAAATCAACAGCCCGTTGCCAGCTTTAGTCATTCAGCGCAAGCACAAACCGTATCGTTTTTTGATCAGTCCTCAGATGACAGCGCTGTAATAAGCCATTTGTGGCAGTTTAATGATATTAATAACCCCAAAAATGATACCTCAACCGAGCAAAACCCAACGTATACCTATGTAAATGATGGGCGCTACCTCGTCACTTTGCTTGCAACAGATGCCCAAGGTAAAGCCAGTATTAGCCAGCAAGAAGTGATTGTAGACAGTGGTTTACCCGATGAGTGTGAAGGGTTACCTGCTTTTTCAGTGCACCAGTCGTATAACGCAGGTGACCGAGTATTTTTCCAAAACTATAAGTACATTGCTAAGCAGGAAACCTTTGCGACTTACCCGACACGCTATCCTGATATTTGGCGTAAGCAGGGGCGCTGCTATGCTGAGAATGTTGCACCTACGGCTGATTTTAGCGCACAGGCAAATGGCTTAAGTGTGACTTTTATTAATAATTCATGGGATGACAATGGCATCGAGAGCCATCAATGGGACTTTGGTGATGGTCACACTTCATCTGCGGCGTCACCAAGTCATACTTATGCTCACAAAGGCGAATACACCATCACGCTAACCGTAAAAGATCAGGCTCAGCTTTCAAGCACCAAAGAGGTCACGGTGACTGTTGATCAGGATGTACAAACATGTGGCGGGTTGCCTGCGTGGCAAGCTGATAAAACCTATGTGAAGGACGATCAGGTGCATCTCAATAACATCAAGTACACGGCGAAGTGGTCCACACGTAAAAATCCAGCGCAAAACTCAGGTCGTTGGGACGTATGGATCAACAATGGTTTGTGCGATTAAAGCAGTTTCATTACTTATCAATCAGCATTTACAGGCGCACAAAATCGGACGTGACACGTTGTCTTAAATAGGTCGAGATAGTTGTCTCTCCAATGATTGGCATGATGTCGCTTTCAACTTTGTGTAACTGTGCTTGCCGTTTGGTATTAGCTAACCAACCTAGGGTGGGTTCGCCCACCTTTTTATTCCAAATACCTAGGTCACACATGGTGAGGCCTAGGTATTCATTAATGTTAATGATAAACAGCAAATTGCTCACTTTGGCTGGGCGAGTGCGCCAAGGATAAGACTGGGGCGCAGACGTCACACTATCGGACAAGCTGTTTATTGTCGTGAAAAGGGAACAACGCATGACCACATTTAAATATTCCCCACTGATCGCAGCTTTTATGCTGCCCAGCTTAATTAGCTTGGCTCACGCTGAGCCTCAACAATATATCGTGAAAGTTAAAGACGGATCTTGGTCGACAGCAGCGTACGCGCCTTTTGACCCTGCGCGTGTTGCGGCCTTTACATCTGAGCGATTAGAGCATGTCGCAGCAGACACCAACTTACACATTCAAAAAAAGCTAACCCTAGTTAGTGCTATGAGCGTTAAGTTGACAGAGCAGCAGCTCAATGAGCTTGCAAGTCATCCAAGCATCGAATTCATTGAACCCGATCCTATCCGAACCGCGTTTGCTGAAGAGCTGCCATATGGCATTGTGATGACCCAAGCAAACCTTGTAAGTCCACCGCAAACTAGCACCCAAAAAATCTGTGTACTCGACAGCGGATATAGTTATCAACACCCGGATTTACCGACCCAGAATGTAACTGGTGCAAGTAATTTTGGCACGTTGGAAACCGGTGATTGGCGCAAAGATGGGCTGGGTCATGGTACGCATGTTGCGGGCACTATTGCTGCGCTTGGCAACAACGGCATTGGCGTTGTTGGCATTCATAGTAATGCACCGCTGAAGCTGCATATTGCCAAGGTATTTAATGATGCAGGGCATGGTGCCTATGGCTCAGACATTATTGCCGCAATAGAGGATTGCTTAGCCCAAGGCGGTCGTGTTACCAACATGAGTTTAGGCGGACCTCATTATTCACAAACAGAGCACCTTGCGTTTGAAAGAACCTATCAACAAGGCATGCTCCATGTTGCCGCGGCGGGTAACAATGGTACTAGCATCAAAAGCTATCCGGCGTCATACCCTCATGTTGTGTCGGTGGCTGCCGTGGATAGTGCAGGTAATAAAGCTAGATTTTCACAGTTCAACGACGCCGTAGAGCTCGCAGCACCCGGTGTACAAGTTAAGTCAACCAGCAATGATTTAAGCTACAAATTGATGAGTGGTACCTCCATGGCCAGTCCCCATGTAGCGGGGATCGCGACACTCTTATGGAACAAACACCCTGAATGCAACAATGCCCAAGTACGTGACGCAATGCAGTTTAGTGCAGCAGACAAAGGCGAAGGCGGGCGGGACCGTGAGTATGGTTTTGGTGTGGTTCAAGCCTATGATGCCGACCTCTATTTGCAGAAAATGGGTTGTGGTCACGCGGATGCGTCACTGCCTATTGCTGCATTTGACTATGCCATTTCATTACGCAGTGTCTCTTTCATAGAACAAAGTGACGATGACAAGCAAGTGACGGCCTTCCTTTGGGATTTTGGAGATGGACAACAATCGACACAACCCAATCCGATACATGAATATCGCAATGATGGTGAGTATCGTGTAAGCCTCATGGTTACAGACTCAGATAATCAAACCCGTATTAAGGTCACAAATATAGCCATTGAAAGTGGGTTGCCACCGCAATGTGAAGGTCATGAACCGTGGTTATCTCACATAAGTTATCAAATCGGGGACGTGGTATTTTATCAAAACTTCAAATATCGAGCACTGCATTGGGGCGCAGGTATTCGGCCTGATCTCTACCCCCATTTATGGCTGAAGTTGGGGCGTTGTTACGCCTCATAAACACGGATTCATTCGCACAGGTGCGTTTCGCAAAGATTGTTGAGCGTGCCGACAAACACCCAAGTCACAAATTAAAATAAGGACCATCTCATGCGAACAACGAAACCTGTTCTATGGACATTGTGTGTAATATGCGCAGCGATGACTGCACAGCTCAATGCGGCAGAAAAAATTGAGCTCAGTACGCATCATCAACTGTCACAGCAGTTATTTAATCAGGGTACTGCACGACAAAATCGTGCAAATACTTATCAAGAAAAGGCCTTGTCATTGGTTAAAACAGGCCATAAACGCGCCAAGTATCAGCAATATTTTCAAGGCGTGCCCGTCCATGGCGCAACGGTAGTGGCGAGCACGGACGAGCAAGGGCAACGGTATGATTTTGTTGGCCAATTTGTCGCCAAGATTGATGACGACTTAGCCAGTGTTGAGCCGAGTGTGAGTTACGACACGGCACTACAGATTGCCGTCAAGTCTGTTGGCCGTCATTTAGACAAAAATGCGCTTGAAAATACACACGGAACCCTATATGTCTGGCTCGATAGTGATAACCGAGCACACCTAGTTTGGCGAATTGGGTTTTTTGAATGGCAAGATAAGCTGCCTGCCAGCCCCCATTTTATTGTGCATGCTCATAGCGGTAAGGTACTGAAAAGTTGGGATGATCTGCGTCGCTTTCAATCAGCAGTCACTGCAAAAGCGACGGGGCCAGGTGGAAATGAGGTGACAGGCCTCTATCGATTTGGTCCACAAGCGCGCTACCCAGCTTTGGATGTGACAGAAGAAAACGGAGTATGTCGATTGGAGACTGCACAATTTGCCACTTGGGATTTAAAAAATAGTCAAGGCGAACCCCAGATCCATCGCTTTGGCTGTTACGAAAATGACCAGCGTGCAAAAAATGGGGCGTATTCACCCCTCAATGACGCCCACGGTTTTACACAGCAAACCATTCGCTTGTATAAAGAGCGGTTTAGCACGGATCTGTATCCTGAAAAAATCCAAATACAAGTTCATAGAGAAGTGAACTTGGTAGGGGGATTTTGGAATTACAATCGCGCTTCTTTTGGCGATGGCAATCAAGATTATTATCCGTTCACGACACTCGATGTGGTCGCCCATGAGCTTGCCCATGGCTTCACCAATGCAAACGCTGGGCTTGGATATTTTGGCATTTCAGGCGCATTGGACGAAGCCTATTCCGATATGACCGCTGCGGCCATGCATGATTTTCTCAATGGTGAGTTTAACTGGAAAATTGGCGACCAGCTCAGTAAAAATGGCGGTTTTACGCGCGATATGAAAAACCCCAAAATCAAGCATATAGATGAATACAGTGACAGCGCAGGGCAGCACGCAAATGGTGGGATTTTCAGCCTAATATTTTATCGTATCGCGTCATCTGACGGATGGAATATCAAAAAGGCATTTGACGTGATGACGCAGGCAAACCGACTTTATTGGCATGTTGATAGCGACTTTGATAGTGCTGGGCAAGGTATGTATCGTGCTGCAAAAGATTTTGGATACTGTGTCAATGATGTGATCTTTGCGCTCGAAGCCGCTGGTATTTTTAGTGGGGGTGTAAAAGATGACAGTGGCTGCGTACCTGATGGCAATATTGGACCTAAAGCTAACTTTACCTATACGGCGCAAGATCTTGTCGTTTCGTTTAGCGATACGTCGGTTGATGATCAAGGTATTACTGCTTATTTATGGGACTTTGGCGATGGAAATACGTCGACGCAATCCAATCCATCGCATACTTTTGATAAACCGGGACAGCACAAAGTCACATTACGTGTCGAAGATGCACACGGCGAAATACACTTAAAAGTTGCTTATTTATCACTTAAAGAGCAGGGCTGTCGCCATGAACAATGGGGCGCAGAAAAAGTCTTTGTACTCGGCGCATACTCAGCCTATGAAAATAAAATCTACAGAGCACGGTGGTGGACCCAAGGTGAAAGGCCCGACCTTAATTCAGGCACTTTTGGCGTTTGGCGTTTTGTAAAGCCCTGTGAGGGATAATGTAAGACTTTGAATCGCCCACTGTATGGGTGACTCAAAGCTATTGGCGTAGTGGTTGGTGCGTGATCTTAAACTTGGTTCTGATAAACATTAATTTATTTTTACTTCTTCATTACAGATACACACTTGTCGGATATTCTCTTTGTGTGGGATGACGGGATGTGAGTTCTGTACACCTCATTTATGAGAACCAAAGCGAGCGTCGTGTTTGCATTGGGATTTAAAATATCAAAAACATTTGATTAATAATAATATAAAAGGAATATTATCAATGATATATGTTAGATTGCTAACATTCATTTGTGCTGTTTTCGTTGTTTCTTCGTTTGCAAACGAGAATAAGAATACGAGCGAAGTATTTAGTGCTCCAAACTTGGGGAATCTAATTTCGCATGGTGACTTCGAGAATGAAAATTTATTTGTTTTCCCTTCAAATAGTGATGGTGTTGCTTATTTAACTCATCAAGCCCCGATCAGTGGTGAGCAAAGTGCGCAGGTGCATTTTAAGGACTTTAGTGTTTATAGCCCTTACTACCATACTTATGTTTTCCCAGAAAACACGCAGCTAAAAAGCCTGAACTTTAGTGGTTTAGTGAAAATGCTTGCAGGTTTTGAGACCGAGTCTCTTATTGCAGAAGCCCACGTGACTTATCATAACGATGGCAACTATCCTTACACCTATGAGCGTGTGACACTTTCTGGCAATGGCAGCGCGGTAACGCCATTTAATGTTCATCTACCCTTAGATGAAAACAGAAAAATCAAATTGGTGAACTTAAAGTTCATTTATCAGCCAAATCAACAAGACTTAACGGTGTTGCTTGATGACTTAGCCTTGCACGCGGTCCCTAAAGGGTATGGTAATTTGATCCCGCATGGTGACTTTGAAAATGAAAATTTATTTATTTTCCCTTCAAATAGTGATGGTGTTGCTTATTTGACTAACCAAGCCCCGATCAGTGGTGAGCAAAGTGCGCAGGTACACTTTAAGGACTTTAGTGTTTATAGCCCTTACTACCATACTTATGTTTTCCCAGAAAACACGCAGCTAAAAAGTCTGAACTTTAGTGGCTTAGTGAAAATGCTAGCAGGTTTTGAGACCGAGTCACTTATTGCAGAAGCCCACGTGACTTATCATAACGATGGTAACTACCCTTACACTTATGAGCGCGTGACGCTCTCTGGCAATGGCAGCGCGGTAACGCCATTTAATGTTCTTCTACCATTAGATGAAAACAGAAAAATCAAATTGGTGAACCTAAAGTTCATTTATCAGCCAAATCAACAAGACTTAACGGTGTTGCTTGATGACTTAGCCTTGCATGTCGTCCCTAAAGGGTATGGTAACTTGATCCCGCATGGTGACTTTGAAAATGAAAATTTATTTATTTTCCCTTCAAACAGTGAGGGTGTTGCTTACTTAACTAACCAAGCCCCGATCAGTGGTGAGCAAAGTGCGCAAGTACATTTTACTGACTTTAGCGTGTATAGCCCTTACTACCATACTTATGTTTTCCCTGAAAACACGCAGCTAAAAAGCTTGAACTTTAGTGGTTTAGTAAAAATGCTAGCAGGTTTTGAGACCGAGTCTCTTATTGCAGAGGCCCATGTCACTTATCATAACGATGGTAACTATCCTTACATCTATGAGCGTGTGACACTTTCTGGCAATGGCAGCGCGGTAACGCCATTTAATGTTCTTCTACCATTAGATGAAAACAGAAAAATCAAATTGGTGAACCTAAAGTTCATTTATCAGCAAAACCAACAAGATTTGACTGTATTACTTGATGATTTAGCACTGCACATACTTGCTAAGTAAAGCAACAATGCTGCTATTGTAAGCGTAAACCACCCGCAATGTGGGTGGTTTATTTTGCTGTATCACTTCGTAATTCTCGTAAGTATTTTGATGGCGAAAGGGATGACAATATACGAAATGACTGGCACTATCAGCGCCAATACAACCGCGACATGTACCAGTTTATTTGAGCCAGTAAAAGGTGCGACCAAGTCGGGTATAAAATACACCAGAGGCAGTAAAGCAAAGTAGTTTATGGCTGCCATGATATGTGCATTAGGCGCTGATCTGTTCATTGTACTTTTCTCCTATACCACTGTATTAAACGTGAGAGATAACGAGTAACTGTAAATGTGTGCTGGCGACCACTTTTTGCTGCTTATTTCTGAATAAGTCGCCCTCAGTAATAGTCACTGCATTACTGTTGTGATGAAGCTGCGCATCGCCTGCAATGACATAAACTAAAGCCTCATGCTCTAGCGCAATATGCTCATCAGTATCTAGATGCACTATATCCATGGTCGTTTTACTGGCAAAAGTGTCTGATTGCGTTCGACTGCCACCATAAATACGTGTTGTCCCCTTAGTTTTTGGTGTGTATGACTTATACCCAGCTGGTTCACCTGCCACTTCTGGCAATGCCCAAACTTGTAGCATGCGGTTTGGCTGGTCGTCTGGATTAATTTCGTTGTGGCTAAAACCTTCCCCGCCTGCACGTTGTACTTGTACATCGCCCGCAACAAGATCTTTGCCATGCTCCAAAGATCCCTCATGGCTGACTCTGCCTTCAAGCACGATGGATATCACATCGATTTCGTTGTGTGGGTGCATACCCGATTCACCTTTGGGTAAGTAGCGCGCGTCAGCTAGGTACACCATGTTACCGATGCCCTCAAAGGTCTCAGGTTTTTTACGCCCGGCAAACACGCGGCTGTCGGTGACGAGCCGATGTTCAGTAATACCTGCAAAGCCGCCTAGTTTAAGTGTGTTTCTTGAAAGTATGTTCATGTTGAATTCCTCAAATTTGCTCAATGTTTTACTTGATGGAATCAGTCTAAGAAAAGCTGGTTGTTTTATATATACCTATAAATTAGAATTTCTTTTCCATTTTCAACAACAATTGGTGCGCTATGCAAAAGCATGATGTGAATACTATGCTGTTATTTTTGGCTGTGGTTGAAGCAGGCAGCTTTACTTTGGCCGCGGAACGACTCAACATGCCGAAAGCGAACTTAAGTCGTAAAATCTCTCAATTGGAGGCATCGCTTGGGATCACGTTACTTGAGAGGACAACGCGTTCACAGCATTTAACCGAAGCAGGCCACACTTACTTGGCACATTGCAAAGAGATAAAGTCTCAAGTGGAGCTCGCCAATGCTGCGGTTGCGAAAGCATTGGATAGCGTATCTGGTGAGCTAAAAGTCGGCGTGTCAGTGGGCATGGGCCATGAGATTTTAAAACCTGTGCTCAGTGAGTTTATGCATGAGTACCCGCAAATCAGTTTGTCGCTTAATTTACTCAATCGTCGTGTCGATGTCATTGAAGAAGGCTTCGATTTGGTGATCCGCATTGGTGAGCTTGAAGACTCTCGACTCGTTGCAAAGCGATTGGGTAAGGTCACCAGGCACTTATACGCGAGTCCCAACTACTTAAAAAAGCGTCCATCCATTACAAAGCCTGAGGCCATTTCGCAGTTGGATGTACTGTTGATGAGCAGTATTCAAAAGGCTGAGTCTATGACCCTTAAAAATGGTGATTTGGCGTGTGAAATCGCTTTTCAGCCAAGAATGCGTGTAGATGATTACTTAGTGCTTAAGCAAATGGTCATTGAAGGTATTGGCATCGCGATATTACCAGACTACATGTGCCAGCAGGCACTTCAACAAGGCGCATTAACTAGCGTGCTGGCCGATTGGCAATTACCTGAGGTTGACGTGTACGCGCTTTACCCTAAAAACCGACTGAATATCCCTAAGGTACGTGCATTTGTCAGTTTTATCCAAACGATTTTTACCGAACGATTGGGCATGATTTAATAGTAAAAAATGCTTTACCTCAAGTTAAGTTGAGTTTTTAAAGTGCAACTCAATTTGTAGAAGGAGCAGACTATGTATTTAGAACATGTCAATTTAGTGGTAAAAAATCTCGAAGCGTCTTTAAAGTTTTATCGCGCAGCATTTCCTCATTGGAAGGTAAGAAGTGAAGGCCATAGCGAGTGGTATGGCAAACCAAGACACTGGCTGCATTTTGGCGACGATTACCACTATTTGGCGTTTAGTGACCATGGTGAAGGTGAAAACAGAGATTTATCAGGCCATCAAGTGGGCTTTGCGCATTTCGCTTTTGTGGTAAATTGTATCGACAGTGTTATTTCTCGGCTGTCTCAGGCGGGTTTTAAGGTCGATAAAGACGGCCAAGCACACCCGCACAGAAAAAATGTTTACTTTATAGACCCTGATGGCTTTGAGGTCGAGTTTGTAGAGTATCTGAGTGATTTGCCCGCTCAGCGCAATAGTGATTAAGCATGCGCTTGAATGTTCAAAAATACTTAATTTACTCATGTTGAGGAGTATGAAAAACTAACCGCGCTGCTGAGTGCGTGTAGTGCAGTCAGCATATATGTTTAACAACAGGAAAAGGATCCTTTTGGTATGTCAGGCATTACACTATATAGTTTTACACTTTCTGGTAACAGCCATAAAATCAGACACTTTTTGTCTATTCTAGGTTTGGAGTATGAGTCAAAGCTGCTGGATGCACACCAAAAAGAGCATAAATCGGCAGAGTTTATGGCGCTTAATCCACTTGGCCAAGTTCCCGTACTTATTGATAACGATGCAGTGATCTGTGACTCAAATGCGATTTTAGTTTACCTCGCAGAACACTATGATAAAACAGGCTGTTGGTACCCAGCAGGTGCAAAGTTAAGAGCTGAAGTACAAAAGTTTTTATCCATGTCCGCAGGGGAAGTATTGAATGGGCCCAACCTTTATCGCGGAATTAAGCATATTGGTAAACCTGGCGACCTTGAATTGGCGTATGATAGGACGATTAACTTTTTTACGTATCTCAATAACCTGCTGAGTGACAGGCGCTACGTAGTCGGAGACGCACCGACAATTGCTGACATTGCTCTATACACTTATCCCAAGCTTGCTGCAAAAGCAGGTGTTAGCTTGAGCGACTTTCCATCTATCTCAGCATGGTTTGCGCGCATTGAGTCGGGTAAGCACTTTGTAGTTGAGCCAGAAAAGTAATTTTATTATTTTTGCAGAGTATAGATACCGTACTCTGCTCAGTAAACTGCCAATTTTTTTGGCCTTGTGTGGCTAACTTACCATTGCAAAACCTTGTAGATTAAATCTGCTTTCATCACGCTAAAACACTCAAAGTTTTGCTTTTTTTATAAGTAAAGATCAGAATATTTAAATATAACTATAAATTTCAATGTATTAGGTTTGATGGGTGAATTCATTACCTATTGAAGATTGCCAAAGATAATAAGTAAAATTATTTGACTTATTGTTTTTTGTCGTCATTATTGAAAAGCGCACAGCAAACCAGCATGGCATCTTATCCATGCTGTGAAGTAGCAAAATTGGTCAATCGAAATCACGCTGTGAAATATCTTTAGTGGTTGGTTTTGACTCGTAGTTTGAGATCTTGGACTCCAACTTAGCGTAGTTGGTGTTTATCGCTGCGCTTTTAATAATTAGTAAAACAAATTGACTTATAAGATCGTGTATTTTCAAAGGAGATAGTAATGAAATTGGTCTATATCATGGCAGCAAGTGTCTTAGTCATGGGTCACGCAAATGCGTTAGAATCTATTTATGACGCGGATAGCAACGCAGGTAGAACAACTCAATTCAATTATGGCCCTGTGAGTTCTGTAAGTGTGCAGACGAGCTCATCACATTATTTAGCGGCGTACATAACAACGCGTGATCAGGCCACTTGTACTTCAGCAGCCATTTACGATGAAGGGGGAGCCAACTTAGTTTCTCAGTTGCAGGTTTCTGATAATAAAGCGGTCTATGGCGCGATTGACGCCGGTTATGAAGCGCTATCAAAGGTTTTAAAACTGACATGTCATGACCACAATGGCAGTTATCTTGTTCATCATAAAGTCCCCGCTGCGCCAAGTATCAGTTATGAGCGAACTCTAGATGTAGCCAATTGGGTCGCGGCGGGCGATCGCACGCCAGGATATTTTGCAGATGTTACAATATCGCCGCAATTGGCAATCAATACGTATGCTGCAGATGGCCTTTGCAACATTGTTGAATTTAATGCGGCTGGGCCAAAGCTGTTTAATGGCGAAGCTCAGGTGAACAACATTCACAGTAACTTTTTTAGCCAACGAGCTAAAACCGGTTATGACGCTTATAGTTCAACATTAGTTTACGGTATTAAATGCAGTAATGCGGGTGGCACAACCTTATTAGTAGATGAGTGGCGCGTGACAGAATTAAATCAATCGGGTCAGGTCAGTACTTCTTACTATTAATGTATACTTTCCCAAGGTGGTTATTTAGCCACCTTCCATTATGGTTAAATGTTTCAACTTGTAATTAATGTAAACAAAAACTTAACAAGTCACTTCAAGTCCATTATGCTATTGGCGATATCTCA
Organism: Pseudoalteromonas luteoviolacea; assembly: GCF_001696455.1. Lineage (GTDB taxonomy): Bacteria > Pseudomonadota > Gammaproteobacteria > Enterobacterales > Alteromonadaceae > Pseudoalteromonas > Pseudoalteromonas luteoviolacea_C. The sequence continues at coordinate 370,118 of NZ_MAUJ01000003.1, read as the reverse complement.
TCCTAGAAATTCTTAAATTAATTAACGATAAATTTTTATTCTCAGGTAGGAATTATGCTGAAGACCGCCAATAAAGGACAGTGGGTAATTAATCATCGGCAGCTAAGCCTAGAAAATGGCATTAAAGTGGTTGAGCTTGACTCCAAGCAATACGCCTTGCTGGTGTTGCTTTTAAAGTTTAAGCATCAAGATGTGAGTAAAACACAAATCCTTTCAGAAGTATGGGGCCAACGAGTAGTTAGCGAAGATGCTATATATGTTGCTGTGAATGGATTGAGAAAGCTCCTTGGTGATGATGCTAAATCTCCCAAATATATTAAAACCATTTCAGGTGTCGGTTATCGTTGGGTTGGACCGCCAATCACAGAAGCCCTTCCTTCCATACTCGATAGTTACTTATTGAAAGCGGTGTTTGGCTTGCTAATCATCGCATTGATACTATTTTGGCAGCTACCCCGCGAACCTGTTTCAGAGCAGATCCCAGCGCATTTGGCTGAGTCATACAATCAAGCACGTTTTATTATTGGTAATCACCCAGAGGAATTGGATACCGCAATAGATTTACTGCAAGCCATAACGGTAGATAGTCCAGATTTAATTGAGCCCTTGTACTGGTTGGCTAAAGCGCATTTTATGCTTCTTAACCCACAAACCAGTCATTATGATCGTGACAAGTTACACCTGGAAGTGATTTTACAGCGCATTTTGAAAGCGCAGCCCGCGCATAAAGCCGCAAACCTACTGTTTGCTAAATTGGTCTTTATGGGAGGTATGGATGTGGCGAATGCAGAGCCTTATTTTCAAAAATCTTTGCCTAGTAGTGAAGGCCATCATATGTACGGTCAGTATTTGCTAGCACAGGGCAAAATTCAAGAGGCTTTGAAACATATCAAAATATATCAGTCACTTGACCCAAATGGCTTTTCAAGTGAGAGCGTAGCGTGGGTTTACATGATGAGCTCTGAATTTGAGCAGGCGCATGCCGCACTCGAAAAATTAAGACCATACTCAGAGAGTAATCGTTTTTACCATGTATGCTTGAGAGCGATTTATGAGCAATTAGGTGAGTACGAGTTGGCACTTAATGAGCTCATGTGGGTCATGAATTATGAAGGGTATAGTGACGAGGAGCTCGCAGCTGTGCGTAATCAGTTTAGTCGTCATGGTATGCAGGGGGTTTATCAGTGGCTGCTATTTCAAGATACGCGTAAAGCCGATGTTGGACACTATGCTGCCCCAATGTCACTGGCGCGATATGCAGCTGCCATTGGTGATAATCAGTTAGCACTGCATTATTTAGAGCAGTCTCGACTTGCAGGCCAATACGCTTTTATGTGGGTAGGGGCAGATCCGCATTTCCTATCACTAAGAAAAGACGAATCATTTAATAAAATGGTCGGTAAATACATTTTAAAATCAGATAAATCATAAGCTTAATAATTCTTAAGAATGTTTTAGAGTTGATTCAGGACATATTATTTCCAGCTCGCTAGTGTGCCTCTAATTCTAATAAGGAGCACACAATGCAACGACAAAAATCACTTTATTTACTTCTAATGATGGCTTTTTTATGGGGCATGTCCTGTCAGTTATATGCCAAAAGTGGTGACTATTTATATAGCTTTCAAACGGGTAGTGAAAACTGGGGGAGTATTTCGCTTAAGGGTCATCTCGCATACTTTGGCAGCGACAATGGCAAGCTGTACTCGCTAGATATCGACAGAGCAAAATTACGTTGGTCATTTTCGAGTGGAGACAAAGTTCGTTCAAAACCATTAATCGATCAATATCGCGTGTACTTTACCAGTGACGATGGTTACCTGTACGCGCTTAATCGTTGGACGGGAAAGCCGATTTGGCAGGCAAATTTAAACGATGCTGACTATGCACGCGTGTTGCCAGCAAATCATGCGCCATGGGAATTTGATTACACTAAATCGAGCCCAATATCTGATAGAACAAGCGTTTATGTAGGTAGCGCCGATGGCCATTTCTATGCGTTTGTGAAACGCACAGGCGCATTACGTTGGAAGTTTAAAGCGGACGGTAAAATTCGCTCTACTGCTTCACTGTATCAAGGATTCGTATATGTCACTACTTGGGGAGGGACTGTATACGCGCTCGATAAATTGACTGGCAACGTGGTATGGCAATATCAGACGCAAGGTGCTGTGCCTTCAAGTCAACCATGGTTGGTGATATTTTAGTGGTTGGTTCAAGAGACACCAATTTATATGGCTTTGAGCCGCTAAGCGGAAATATCATATGGAAAAAAGCCTTGCCTGGTGGCTCTTGGGTTGAGTCTAGCGCAGTGGCAGGGAAAGATAACGATTACTTCTATATTGGCAGTTCAGATGCTAAGTTACTATTCAAAATGGCCACACAAAGCGGTGAAATCGTCTGGCAAACATCAACACCAGGTTGGAGTTGGGGGCAGCCAGTGGTCCATAAAAACCATGTTTATATTGGCTCCACTGGCCATGATGAGCCAGGTTGGTACATTACTCAACGCGGTTTCTTAGCTGCTGATGTCGAATCAGGTGAGATTGTTTGGGAATATCAACCAAACAAAATCGCGGGATTTGTTCATGGGGGGGTGTACGCTTCTCCTGCTGTGAGCAACACTAAGGTATTGGTGCCAGATCTCGATGGTTATATCCATATATTTGAAAAATGAACTAAGTAAGAATTCGAGGTGCATCAAATGATGCGCCTTATCCATTAATAGCGGTATGTGCGTTTGTTTTTCCTCTAGATTTAAGTAATAAACCCAGCACTAAACTGACTAATATGACTCCCAATACAGTGACTACCGACGTGAATGAGTGGTCTGTTGGGGGAACCGCTGGCACTTGATAATTATCATCAAATGCAAAGTTCAATTCAGAGCTTGCTTCATAACTAAATTTCTCGCCATTCTGGGTGCCAAATTCTATCTTATCAATTGATACTGTTGCCGCTGTGACACTTTCTTTTGATTCGAAGAAGATTCTAGCCAAACGGCCAATACCTGAAGCGCTTTGAGCGGGTTTGACTTGGCTAACAATATATTCGACGATACCTGTTTGCGCATTGGCTGAATTAGTTAATACATACAGCCTGCCACTATCAAAAAAGTTGCCATGTTCTATCGGCAAAGAGGGGTTTTCAGCATCTTTGTAAACAACATTAAGTTGGTTTGGATCAAACTTAATGACTAAGTGCATGCCATAGACTTCTGGAAGTTCACTCGCTCGTACGTCAATATAAAATTCACTGCCTGATTTAGCTTGCTGTGCGGGGGTAGACAGGTGCACTTGCCCTTCATTTGCCAAAACACCAGTATTAAGAATGACTAATAGGGTTAAAAATAGATATCTCATATTGTTCCTTTTTATCTTGGTAACCAAGCAGTAGTTCACGCGGGACGTGCTCTACTGCTACTTTGAGTTAAAAAGATTGTGGGCCTTGTTTACCAAAGTTTTTGCCCAACAAAGTTAAATCTTGCAGGTTGATTTTGTTGTCTCGATTCAAGTCTGCTGCTGGGTGGTATTCGGGATCAAGGCTGGTTGAACGGTATGCGCTCATTAATTGGGTTAAATCAGCAATATCTATGCTGTTGTCACCATTTTGATCACCTGCAACGAGCTCAATTGCGCCGAAGTCTATATCCGCTTGATTTGGAGATAGCGTTAACTTTTTCTCACCTGTCAGAAAGCCCGGTGCCGAAATACTCAAGGTAACCGAGCCAAGAGCAGACTGATATTTAAAGGTACCGTCACTTTGTATGTGCACAGGCGAACCATTAATGAAGAGTGTGATTTGCGTGTAATCGCCATTGATAGCTAAATCAGCGACATTACCCGACAAGAAAACCGACTCTAATACGGTTAATGTATAGTTTTCTTGAGATTGATATATGTATGCGCCGTTCTGATCTGTAAATTGCGCGTTGACAGTCAAATTTAGAGTACCAGGTAGATGCGCTATTAACTCAGCTGTTGCGTATTTTCCTTCACCACTTTTTGCGCTATGCGGTGCTTTGATACTTACGGCACTTTGCCATTGGTCATCAATATAATCTATAGGGATAGCTAAACGTTCATGTGAAGGTAGAAACTCGCCATAACTGCCGCCAGTGAAGCTTGCGACTGAAGGAGCGTCAAGGGAAATAGTCGCGTCTATGCCATAAACACTCTGTCCTTTTACTGTTAATGGCAACGAAATTTGATTGCCTTCATAGATTGGTGTGAGCGGGGTAGAGGCTGTAAGAGAAAAGATAGGTGGTAGGTTTATTCCGAATCGTTGTGCAAAAATGCCATCCAGAGATCCATCTTGCTCTTTACTTGTCCAGCTAACCATAAAACGCTTATCTGATAAGCCGATAATCGCGGGTTCAACTTGGTCATTAGGTGCGCTAATATTAGCTTTTAATTTAGGGCCCACAGATAACCCATTTTTATAAAAAGCTTGTACGAAAATATCTGAACCGGTTTGTGAATCTGTTGCGGCTTCGTGCCATGCAATCAGGAATACCTCAGAGCTAATAATACGGACTCTCGGCTGTCGTTGCTCGATGTGCTCAGCGTGTTCTACTGTAAAGTGAGTACCAATTGGTACGCCATTTGGACCGAAAATTTGACCATGAATTGCAGAAGGCTTACCAGACCCAATATTATCAACCCAAGTGACAACAAAACTACCGTTATCAAAACTCGCTATTTGGCTGTCAGCTCTTCGCGTCTGGCGTGTGTTTATTGTGTTTACCAATTCCTCTTGACCGATTGGCGTGCCGTTAGCATTAAACTTTTTTATCGCGATATTGCTTCTATATTCACCAAGTTTAGAATATTGCCAAGTAACTAAAATGGAACCATCTCTTTGAACTGTCACTTGCGGCTTATTTAAAACCTCGTCTGCGGACGTATTCACTCTAATTTTTTCCGTGGCCGCACCGCCATCGGCATTAAAGCGCTGTGTTAATATGATGCGTTGTTCGTCATCTGGAATGTTCTGTTCAGAGTACCAGGTAATGACGTATCCTCCCGTATCGACGGTACTTACATTTGGATACTCTTGTCTATAATCTGAACCTGCATCAATTTGAATCTCTTCGCCATTTTTTGTGCCATCAGCATGGAACCTTTGGGCGTAAATTCCCTGAGGATTTGCTGGATCACTCATTAAATTAACCCAAACAACGACAAAGCCCCCATCATGCAAGGCGGCTACTGACGAGTACCTTTGATAACCCGTAGTGAAGGTGTTTACTAGAAACTCTTGCCCTATGGGTGTCCCTGCTGCCGAATACAGTTTTGCAAATATACCTGTACCAAAAGTTACTTCTTCATGGCTTGTCCAAGTAACGACGAAATCACCATTGTTGAGTTGTGCCATGTTCGATTCGTTTTGGCTTAATTGCGAGTACGTATTTACTTGAAATTCCTCTCCAACAGCGTTCAGGATCTCTGCATTTACTGATAGAGAAGCTGCTATAGCACCTGCTGCAACTATATTTCGATTAATTTTATTAGGTAGATTTATCGAACTTAAAAATTTTTTTATTTTTATACACATAGGTTCCTCTTTCTGTTTAACTTTTAAAAATTAAACCATTTTATTTTCTTGTGTTCATTCCGTGTTGGTTACAGCGAAAAGGGTCCTTGTTTACCAAAGTTTTTGCCCAACAAAGTTAAATCTTGCAGATTGATTTTGTTGTCTCGATTCAAGTCTGCTGCTGGGTGGTATTCGGGATCAAGGCTGGTTGAACGGTATGCGCTCATTAATTGGGTTAAATCAGCAATATCTATGCTGTTGTCACCATTTTGATCACCTGCAACGAGCGCAATTGCGCCGAAGTCTATATCCGCTTGATTTGGAGATAGCGCTAACTTTTTCTCACCTGTCAGAAAGCCCGGTGCCGAAATACTCAAGGTAACCGGGCCAAGAGCAGACTGATATTTAAAGGTACCGTCACTTTGTATGTGCACAGGCGAACCATTAATGAAGAGTGTGATTTGCGTGTAATCGCCATTGATAGCTAAATCAGCGACATTGCCCGACAAGAAAACCGACTCTAATACGGTTAATGTATAGTTTTCTTGAGATTGATATATGTATGTGCCGTTCTGAGCTGTAAATTGCGCGTTGACAGTCAAATTTAGAGTACCAGGTTGATGCGCTATTAACTCAGCTGTTGCGTATTTGCCTTCACCACTTTTTGCGCTGTGAGGTGCTTTGATACTTACGGCACTTTGCCATTGGTCATCAATATAATCTAAAGGGATTGTTAAACGTTCATGTGAAGGCAGAAACTCGCCGTAACTGCCGCCAGTGAAGCTTGCGACTGAAGGAGCATCAAGGGAAATAGTCGCGTCTATGCCATAAACATCCTCTCCTTTTACTGTTAATGGTAGTGAAATTTGATTGCCTTCATACACTGGGTAAGATGGTAAAAAAGCTGCCAGTTCATTTTTCGATGGGGAAATGAGCGAGTATTGTTGCGCATTCATGCTATAAGCGTGATTGTATGAATCAGAGTTAGTCCAGATAATCAAAAAATTGTTATTACCCAACGAACCTGTCAAAGGGCCATGTTTAAAGCCTTTAGCAGAGCCACTTACTTTAAACTCCTCCCCAATTTCCGTGCCATCTGAAGCAAAAGCACGTGCGAAGATGCCGTTTTCACTATTGTGTAACGAACGACCAGCCCAAGAGATCACAAATGCATCATTACTAATAACGGAAACTGATGGGGAACGTGAAGAGCCCAAAGCGAGATTTTTTACCTTTTTCGCATTATTTAGTAAAGTGCCATCGGCGTTGAATCTTTGGAAGTATGTATAAGGGATGCCTTCCTCATAGTGAGTGTAAGCCAAAATTAAGCTACCGTCGTGGAGGGTGTCTAGGCTTGGGCTTGTTTGAATCCCATTTGCATGGTTATCTGCGATAAAAGGAGCGCCAACAAAGTTGCCCGCCTCATCAAACCTTTGAACGTATATATCACTGTTTTGCGCTTTAGATTGGGTCCAAGCAACAACGAAACCGCCATTGTTGAGAGATGCCATTGTTGTGAACAAATAACTTGTATCTGTGGTAGTACTGCTTAGTTGTTGCTCCGCGCCGTTTAAGCTACCGTCAGCATTAAAACGTTGAAGAAAGATCCCTTTTTTACCGTCGGGCAGCGGGGTTGCAGGGTAATAAGCGATAGCAAACCCACCATCTCTTAATCCTAGAATGCTGGCTCCAACATGGAACACTTTTTTGTCTGCGTTAACATCAAAAATGCCTCCCCTTTTTGAGCCGTCAGAATTGAATATTTGGCCAAAAGTTCCATCTAATTGAGGGTGAGGTTTGTTATCTCTCCATATAACGACAAACCCACCATCTTTGAGCCCCGCGACTTGCATTGCGCCTATATTAGGTCCTTTCAAAGGCGTGACTGTGATTGCTTCTCCGACAGGTTGCCCATTTTGACTATATCGTTGTGCCAGAATTTCAAAGCCGCTACCCGGCAGGCTACGAGCTCTTGTAATTATCGCGTCGCCATTACTGAGCGTCGCCATAGAATAATAGGTGTGCCATTGCTCAGATTGCGGATGCAGTGTAAATCTATCTCCGACTTTAGTGGGACTCGCAGCAAAACTAGGCTGAAGCCCGCCGAGTAAAAATGTAGTGTATAAAATGCAGGCCAGTGCTTTTTTCAGCTGAGTTGCTGCCGACAAAAAACGATTACTATCAATGCTCATAAATGTCCTTTTTAATTGAGCCAAGCAATACATACGTTTTAAACTGGTCAGCCATCGAATTAGAGACGTATGCAAAACCCTATGGCTGATAACCCAAGAGCTACTCAGAGTCAATTTAAGCGTATTGTGCTTAGCGTAAACTTGCGTAGCATAACCTCACGTTCCCAATATAGAAATAGGGTATACACCCTAATTTGAAACGTTTTTTGTTAAACGACGAGGCCTTCGTTAAAGGCAAATTTAACCAATTCTGCTGCTTTATTGAGGCCGAGCTTTTTCATAGCCTTGGTCCTGTGGTTATCGACGGTCTTGATGGAAATACAGAGAGCATCGGCGATTTCACGGTTAGTATGTCCCGTTGAAATATAGGTCACTATCTCTTGTTCTCGTGTGGTAAGCATAAAGTCTCGTTTGGACTTTCGAAAATCATGCAACTGTTGTTGCAGACTAGGACTAATGAAGTATTCCCCTGTAGAGACATTTTGTATCGCTTTTATCAAGGTGCCAAATGCTTCACTTTTTGGTATGTAGCCATATGCGCCAAGGTTTAGCGCCCTATCTACTATTTTTATGTTGTCATGCATGCTGAGAAAAATAATGCGTGTTTTTAGCTGGTGTTGCTTAACTAGTTCGCATACCTCTAATCCACTCAGTTTCCCCATCGTAATATCTAGAATTGCGATATCTGGGGTGCGAGATTTTATAATGTGAAATGCTTGTTCACCGTTTGCGACATCAGTGATTGTGTAGCCAAGGCTGGCTTGTACTATCAATGCACACAGCCCTTGCCTGACTAATTGATGATCATCAGCGATCAATAAATGTAGGCCGTTATTTTGTTTGTGATCCATATTCATTCCTTCGGCATTTTTGAGTAAATGCAAATTGCCTTAGCACTCGGTACATTGGTGTTTTATTTCAGACAAGCGGATGTAATGTGGATTTTTAAGTCCGTATGTTTTCACGTTTGAATTGACTAAATGTCAGTTTGGAATATGAGGTGTATCATATATGTTATTGATTCACAGTTAAATATTATCAGCTATTTCACCATACAAATTTGAGCTTTTATGATTAATTCCATATTAGGGGTTGTGAGTTGGCGTAATTTGGTGTGCTTTATACACAATAGATATGATTAGAGAGGTTAGCTAAATAGGAGCATCGCAAGATACTCCTACTTGGGGAGTTTAATCACAGCTTTATATTCTTAACCGGTGTGAATATTTGCTGTGTGTACAATGTTTAGTAAACAGTCGTGTAGTTAACAGTCACATTGCCTTCTCTGTAAACACCATGTTCTTGGTTAAAGTTTACGTCAATTTTTACGGTTGCATAGTCTGTTTGTAGCGAGAAGTTACCACCACTTGGCGTTGAGTAAGTGCATTCAGCTTGCGCATAAAGATATTCAGCTTGCATAGGCGTCACAAAATAATAAATCATTTGCTGGTTGCAGCTATGGAATCGATAGCCTGCATCTTTTAAATGTGCCCTAATAGTTTGATACTTACGACCATATTCCAACACTTCTTGAACACTTGCGTAACCGTCTTGAGAAGGCAGCTCTTGAGCTGAAACGTTCGCAATGGCAGCTGTAGCAATCAGTGAGAATAATACGCCAGTTTTCATAGTTTTTTTCCTTTTCTGAAGAATGAGAGCCTAGTTGGCTCGGTTAATAAAATTTTGTGTGCGATTGCGTCCTCTTCGTGCTATTTCCTTCACAAGTTTGGACTGCGTGATGTATGTCTCGCGTTGCACACCATTATTAAACGAGTTAATGAATATAATATTTATGATTAAAGTCAAAAAAATGAAGAATAAATTTAAACTATGAAATAAATGGGTATTAAATAGTCTGAATATTTAGTTTAATGAATTATTGATTCAATTAATTCCAATGCGGCTTTTCTCACCATTACGATTTGTCGATTAAACTGACGGTTGCTTGCACAAAAAGTGGTGTTTTAATTTAAAAGTGTAAAATTTATGCTAAGTTGAGGAAGAAGGCGTCAAATTGAGGACATTATGCGTCATATATTCAGCATATTAGTGATTTTAAGTGCTTTTTGCGTACGTGCAGAGACCTACACTGTTTTGGTGTATCACGGTGCAAACCCTCCTTATAACTTCTTAGCAGATAACAAGCAAAGCGGCATTTTCAAAGATCTATTTCAACGGCTCGGGGAGCTAACTGGACACACTTTCGAGCTAGTTCCTTGGTCAGTCGCTAAAGGCCAAAAGTTGTTTGATGAAGGAAAAATTGATATTGAGCCGGGTGTACATCCAAGCTGGCGGTCACATAGATTGGTGCCAGGAATTTATACAAACGCTTATGCCTTCTCTACAGAAGTGATATTGGGGCGACGAAGTGATGTCGTTGTTACGAATCCAACTCAGCTATACGGAAAAGTCATTGGCCGCGTGCGCGGCTACCGTTACGGCGACTTTGAACAGCACTTTGGCCAAGAGAAAATCCTAATATACGACAATATTTCAGAAAAAGAGTTGCTATCACAGCTGCACTATGAACGGGTGGATTTTGTGATGTTAGGTGACACCACCGCGGATTACTACAAAAGCACTGTGAAGGCTTATCAAACTTTTAAAGAGGTCTATGAAATTAGCACTTTGCCCGTATATATCCGATTGCAACCCAACCTAACCTTACTCCAAAAGCAGCTCAATAAGGCGCTCACACAGATGCGAGAGCACGATGAAATTGCAGTAATTTATGCGCGTTACGGTGCGACGCTAAAACACTAAAGCTATTATTGCTCTATGTGGTCACTGAGCATGTCGATAAAATATCGCACTTTAGGGGAAAGGTGTCTTCGGCTTGGATATACCACGTAAACGTACACCGGCTTTTGTAAATATTCCTCAAATAAGATTTCTAATTCGCCGTTATTCAAAGCGTCACAGAGATAAAATTCGGGAAGCCGAGTAATACCCAAACCATCTATCGCCATTGCGGCTTGCATTCGGCCATTATTACAATTTATGCGCTTTCTTACATCGACGGAAAATGGCTTGCCATGCGGGTCTGAAAACTCCCATCGCTCGGGGTTTTTGAGGTTGCTGTAGCAGACACAATGATGCTTGGCGAGTTCTCTCGGGTGATAGGGCCTACCGAATTGCTCTATATATTGTGGACTTGCTACGACTAGAGTGCGACATTGATATATACGCTTGCAAATCAGGCTGGACTCTTCTAGCTGCGCTGTTGCACGAATTGCCAAATCATAGCCATCTCCCACGACATCCACGGCGCGATCACTAATGTCCCACTCAATTGTTACATTGGGGTACTTGCGAAGGTATTGCGCCACTGCAGGGCGCAAATAGTCAAGACTGAATGCGACCGGGCAGCTGATCTTGAGCACGCCTTTGGGTTTATCATCTTTGTGCGTCAGTAACTGAAGGGTATGTTGGGCATCATTAATTAACTGCTGACAATGTTGGAAGTAAACTTCCCCGTCTGGTGTTAAAGCCAGTGTCCGGGTTGTGCGATTGAGCAGCCGCAACCCCAAGCGCGCTTCTAGTCGATTGACAACTTTACTAACGTGAGAAGGTGAATGGCCAAGTTGCTCTGCCGCTAAAGCGAAGCTATTACATTGTACGACTTTAACGAAGACCTGGATGCCTTCAAATAGATTATAATCCATATGGAAATAGTTACTTTATATTTGCCCTATTAATGTTTATTAAAACTTAATCTACACTGTTTGTCATCAAGTCGAGAGACATAAAAAATGAATCACCTGAACATTTGGAGAGCACTATGAAAGTTTTAGCATTTGCAGCGAGCAACAGCCGTCAATCAATCAACCAACAGCTTGTAAAATACGCAGCGTCTAAAATTGACAATGCAGAAGTAGAAATTCTGGATTTAAATGATTTCGAAATGCCTATTTATAGTTCTGATCGAGAGAGTGAAGGCGGTATTCCTGAACAGGCGCAGAGGTTTTATGACAAAATCGGTGCTGCCGATGTCATCATTGTTTCGTTTGCTGAGCATAATGGGTCGTATACAGCGGCGTATAAAAACATTTTTGATTGGACTTCTCGTATTGATATGAAAGTTTACCAAAATACGCCAATGCTACTGATGGCCACGTCTCCTGGTCCAGGTGGTGCGCAAAGTGTACTGGGGGCTGCGGTAAATTCAGCGCCTTATTTTGCGGCCGATGTAAAAGCTAGCCTGTCAGTGCCAAGCTTCTTTGATAACTTTGATGTAGAAGCTGGCAAGTTGACTAATGACGAAATAGACGCAGCTCTAGAGAACGCACTAAAACAATTGACTAACTAAGCCATTAAGGTGGTTTCCGATAGTGATGAGGACGTTGGTGTGAAGAACACCAGCGTCCCGACTAGACGAGTGGCCTTGGGCGTACAAGTATTATTCATTTCCCAAAAAACTACTTTACAAATCTAAAAGACGTAATAAAATCAATGTGTTTTGTTTGGGGCTATAGCTCAGCTGGGAGAGCGCTTGCATGGCATGCAAGAGGTCGGCGGTTCGATCCCGCCTAGCTCCACCAAACTTCTCTGTATACATTCACTTGTTCAGTACATAACCTGCGCACCGATAATCACCGCAACGAGGCTTTCAATGGTTATAGATAAACACAACCTATTTCAAGCAATTCCCACTCACTTAAATGACGAGTTTTTTGAAGTGATTGCAGGTAACGGTGACGTAAAGATTGAGCGAATTGTGTCAAAGGGCCACACTTCACCAGATGAAGGTTGGTATGACCAAGACCAACACGAGTGGGTTATGGTACTGAAAGGGGCGGGAGAGCTCACTTTTGAAAATGGCCAAGTCGTGAGACTGCATTCAGGGGAACATATTAATATTCCAGCTCACTGTAAGCATAAAGTCAGTTGGACAAAACCCGATGAAGAAACGGTTTGGTTAGCTGTTTTTTATTCTTAACCACTTGCTGAGAACAGTTTCTAGTTTAGTGATTTCAACAGGTTTACCAATAAAATCGTCCATGCCCGAACTATAGTAAGTGGCGATATCTTCTAAAAACACGTTCGCTGTAATAGCAATGATGATCAACTTGTTATACTCCGGTTGTAACCTCAGCCTTTTAGTTGCCTCTATGCCATCCATATTTGGCATATGAACATCCATCAGAATCAAGTCAAATCGAGATTGCGTCACTTTTTCTAGTACTTGTCGACCATCGGTTGCAAGCTCGACGCTCAGACCCAGTTTTTCGAGCATCGTGCAGATGACGACTTGGTTAATGGTATTGTCCTCAGCCAACAGAACATGGCCTGTTAATTGTGTACAAGATGACTTTTCATTTGACTGTTTGAGCAAGCAACAGGGTGTAAAGGGCCAACTAAAATAAAAGGTGGCGCCTTTTCCATGAATTGAGTCACACGTTATCGATCCGCCGGCAAGAGATACTAATTGCCGGCAGATACTTAATCCAAGTCCTGTACCGCCAAAGCGTTTTGTCGTGCTGTCATCTTCTTGGCAAAATGGGTCAAAAATTTTGGTTTGTTTATCGGGAGAAATCCCGACCCCCGTATCGTTTACTGAAAATTGCAAAAAATGAGGGTTACTTTTATGCACCTGAATGTGCACCGTGATTTTTCCCTCAGCCGTAAACTTATAAGCATTATTGAGTAAGTTCAGCAGTACTTGTTGTAGGCGGTGTTTATCACTAACCAACTCTATTGGTACACCTGTATCAATGTAGTAACACATTGTGATGGGTTTACAATCAACTTTTGATTGTGTCAATTGCATCAGGTGGTCAACGGCTGTCCGCAAGTTGAACGGCTCTTCATATAACCGAATTTGCCCCTGTTCTAACTTTGATACGTCCAAAATATCATTGATGAGTGTAACTAGGTTGCTACCAGAAATACTGGCTAATTTGAGTAAGTGTTTTTGTTCTTTGCTAAAGTTCTCTTCTTGCTCTAGCAGTTGAATGGTACCCAGAATGCCATTCATAGGTGTTCGGATCTCATGACTCATATTAGCGAGAAAGCGGCTTTTGGCCGATACCGCTAATTCGGCCTGATGCTTGGCTTTGACAAGGGCTTGTGTTCGCTTTTCGACTCGGTATTCTAAATCGCTTTCACGCTTGGAGATCATATCGCGCATGGACTCGAATGTCCGACTCAACTCTGCAATTTCATCACTGCCTTTGGGCTTTAGGTGAATATTGTATTGGCCTTTGGCGAGAGATTGAGCAGCATAAGTCAGTTTTGAAATAGGGTAATAAAGGCGATAAGCTATCCACCATGCTATCCCCATACTGATAAAAGTGGCGATAACGAGTATCCAGAGTAATTTATTTTGTAATGCGTAAACAGAAGAGAAAACGACTGGTTCAGGGAGCACAACGGCAAGACTATAATTTGCAGAAGTGATAGGTGCATAAAACGTAAAAGCAGTGGTTCTATCATCCATTGAGAAGCGCCCGTAGCCTTCAAATCCTGCAATCATTTTCACCCCAATGTCCCTGAGGCTTGGATCTCGCTCTTTGGTGATCTGGTAAATAATACTCGCCTTTTCTCCGATTTCATTGATGACATGGCGACCATCTTCATGCTTGTACTGAATATTTTTTGCTTTTGTCCAGTGATACATATAAGTGCCCACACTAGAAACCAGCATGAATTTAGCTTGTTCACCAAATTGTTGTAATACATGTGCTTTGACACGGGCCACCAGACGCTCAACCTCTCGCCATGGAATGCTGCCGCCAAGTAGTCCAACGACTTGTCCATTGTCGTTGATAATGGAAGCCGCGACGACAATTTGGGTAACCCCTGTCGTATAGGAAATCATCGGCTCAGACACATATACTCTTTCTGTTTGTTCTATGTTGTTACTGATGGTGTATTGCCAATAGTCTCGTTTGGCGATGGTCTTTAATTTTGCACTTGGGTCCTTGTCGTCAAAGGTTCTGAGCATATTTTGATGGGGGTTGCCCCCTTCAGTATTATGAAAACTGCCGTCAGCTCTGCCTAGTATAAACTTTTCATAGGTATTTTTATGGGCGTGTTTTTCGCGTAATAAAATAGGCTTAATGCTGTCAAATTGCATTGTGCGAAGCGTCGCTTGACGAGCTAAAGTAGCGACTTCTGACTTTCGTAAAGAAAAGTAGTTGTTAAAAATGGCTGCGGCATTCAGTACTTCAGATTGTGCTGCGCGAATACTCATTTCCTCTGCTTGTTTAGCACTGTGTATCAAAGCGATAAAAAAAATCACGAGCATAGGTAAGAGTGCTGTAATTGCAAGTACAAGCGGTAATCGAGTTTTGAGTTGCATAGGCAAGTATTGCTGTCTATTTGTACTTAAGTTTAGTCAATAATTTGTCTATCTGAGGGCAAATGAAGCATGTGAGCTTAAGGCAATTGAATATCGCTTATTTCGATTTATAGGCTGGCTGTCGTTTTATTATTCTGAATCAAAACTTTGGTCGCTTGATAGTGATAATTTAGTTTTATGATCAGGTTAGAAGATAAGAATAGCTAAATAAAACAATATCTAACGATGATCATAACGACACAACCAAGAATGGGACTGCGTGTTATCATTGCTGTGACACCTTTTTCGACACTACCGAAGTGGGTCGAATGTAGATTATTCATATGTGAATGTTTTGAGCCCTGCTTTTTCAAAAATTGGTCAGTGGTAGCATAATTGGCGTTAACTTAGCTTCAGGATTTGGGGTTGCTTAGCGGATTATTAACATGCATTGGGCGGGCTGAATCAAGGAATAAGAGGTATTTGGACCGATTTACTTTAGAAAGGTTGGTTTGCTAATCGCAGCGTTACTTTTAGGTATAGAAGTACGGCATAAGCGGGATAAAAAGTGTGCGTTTAGTCGGCAATACTGCGTCAGTTTCATGCTGTTGTATAAAGTTATCTGCCCTTCGCTAAGGTAGTAAAAAGCATTTTGGCGACATCTCTGCGCAATTTTTTGAGCATTAGCCAGCGAGGTATTGATTGAGATACTAAATTCTCTATATGACATATTTTCATTACCCCCATACAAGTAATTTATTGATATTTGTTGGCGGGAAATTAATGAAATATTTTTTTTAGCAAAAAAACTGTTTTGGTGATTATTTAAGCTTTTCCCATTGGGGTTCCATAGGCTGATGATGGCACCATTTAGATAATGATGAGTTGCACTACACGGTGCGAAGTAAACATCTTTGTATATATCCCAAAGTGGTGATGGAATATCTGCTGATTTTAAAGTGGTATCTATCATTTTTAATTGAATATTACCATTCTGAATTAACACCAATTATATAGGAGAAATCTCTAGTCTTTAAAGGACACAACATAGTGTGTCTTTGGCATTCCCTATGTCTATTTTTTACTAAATACATAACCTGACTCGCTTTCAATTGCTGTACATTTTTGATTCGAAAAATGCAATTGATGTGTTGTGTATAGTTGCATGAAACTTCACATTGCTTTCACATCTTCTCTAGTACTTTGGCATTCCCAACTAAGAAGGAAAGATGTTATGAACAAGCTACTTACCCTTACCTGTGCGGCGTTAGTGAGTACCGCATCACTTGCCACAGAAGCACCTCAAATTTTAATGGTACTGAGCAGCCATGGAAAACTGGACGACCAGCAAAAATTGGTGCAACCAGGCTATGAATTCGGCGAGTTGAGCAAAGCGTATCACGTATTTAATCGCCATGGAATTGAAGTAACCTTAGCGTCCCCATCTGGTGGAGAACCTATTGCAGATCAATATGATAAATCCGTTAAGTATAACCAAGCATTTCTTCAAGATCCCGTCGCGATGAAGGCGCTAAAAAATACATTTTCATTGGCTAGCATTGACCCAAGTGAGTTTGACGGCATCTTTGTTGTTGGTGGAAAAGGGCCTATGTTTGATCTATACCAGCATCAGCCGCTACAAGAAATCATAGCTGAAATGTATGAAAGCAAAGGTGTTGTTGGTGCCGTGTGCCATGGCCCAGCAGCATTGGTCGATGTAAAGTTGAGCGATGGTAGTTACCTAGTTGATGGCAAACGAGTTAACGGCTTTACGAATCAAGAAGAGTCAGCATTTGGCAAAAAGTGGCGAGATAAATTTGAATTTTTACTGGAGGATAAGTTGATTGAGCGAGGTGCACATTTTGAAAAGGATGGCCTTATGCTTAATCAAGTAACGATTGATGGGAACTTGATCACTGGTCAAAACCCATTTTCGACGGTGGATACTGCGCGAGCAATGGTTTCAGGGCTCGGCGTTGAGCTTCTGCCGCTGCGAGAATATCAAGATGATGCTAGCGTAAAACTTTATGAATTATTTTTGCGAAATCCAGAGCTTGCTAAGAAGAAATATGAGTCTTCTAGCGAGTATTATGATTTAAACATGTTGGCTATGATGAGTGTGCTGCAAATTAGGCATGCCGAGACAGAGTTTCAAGTAGAATCTAGTGCGCGGTTTTTATCTTACATTCTCACTAAAACTTCGCATCCAGTAATGGAGCTTACCTTAGCCAAAGCTTATGTACGATTGAATCAAAGAGAGAAAGCAATGGCGCTGCTGAATAAAAGCACCAAATTGTACCCTAAAAACCAACAAATAAAATCTTTCATTGCGTCTCTTTAAAGAAAGGTTGGGCCAGTTCTGCTGGCTCAAACTCGCTAAAATACTAAAAAAATAAGACATCATGAAATTTACTAAAGTGTGTCAAAAAGCACTAAATTAAAAACTGTCATGAATACCTAAATAAAGAGTGATCTAATAAAATGATGCGTAGGTTTTTTATTCGCTTATGTGTATTTTTTGTATAGATATTGTTTATTCTCGGTTTACTGTTAAGGTTTTTTGTCTCTTTTGTGGGCAATTTAGTCATATGTTGCTATTAACAAAAAGTCATGTGAATTTGCGCTTAAATTCGTTCCAAATTGACCCTGTGAGCGATAAAATATAATTGCTTTTAAAGTCATATATAAAGGAAGTATATTGTTGATCATGAGTTTAAGTGATAAAGAAAATACTGACTTTACCTTTGCGGTATTTGGTCATTATGCACTGAATAAAAGGAAACGTTCGTTAACATTTTGTGGAGAAAGGGTGAAAGTTGAACCCTTGATCTATGACCTGTTAGTTTACTTTATTCAGCACAGAGATCGCGTCATTAGCCGTGATGAATTGTGTCGAGAAATCTGGCAACAAGAATATGTTGATAACAACGCGATTAATCGTGCTGTGTCAGAGCTTCGTCGCAGTATTTCTAAACACAAATTCGAGGGTGAAGTAATCAGAACACATTACAAAAAAGGGTATAGCTTCAATTTAGATGTTCAATTGGATCCTAGGCCCAGCTTGTTTCAATGGCTATCTAGATTGTTTAGCCAAACCTTACTAAATAAAGGAAAGTTAACGTAATAGACCCATTGATTATGGGGGAGGAAAGAGCGAGCAAGCTCTAAAAAAATAAGAATAAAAATAAATATATTCATTAGTCGTGCTTTGCATCTCGGGTGAGCAAGAAAGTTGCTCACTCTTTAGTTGCATTAGAAGTATTTTAACCTGAGCATAATTTTGTTTTGGCTCTACTTATCGCCAGCAAATGCGTGCTCCTATGTCACTTTTTGCCTAACCATATTTCACAATCATTTCACGAGTCGCCATGTTAAGCTGTGCAAAAATACTTGTTCACGGAGCGCGTAGTGTCTCACTACAAATCACCCAATGGTGACACAGAGTTGCAGTTTAAAATACTGGTTATAGAGGACAATCAGGAGATCAGCAGTAATATTGCTGAGTACTTTGAGCCATTCGGCATGATCATGGACTTTGCTTATGATGGGGAGCAAGGCGTGGACTTGGCATTAAGCCAATACTACGACTGTATTATCCTCGATATCATGTTGCCTAAGATGGATGGCTTGGCGGTATGTAAGTTACTCCGAGAAAAGGCAAATCGGCATATCCCCATCATCATGCTCACTGCCCGAGATGCATTGGATGATAAGCTAGTCGGTTTTTCTAGTGGGGCGGATGATTACTTGACCAAACCTTTTGCATTGGAAGAGCTATTAGTACGATGTTTAGCACTTGCCAAGCGCCATTTGTTACACAGTGAGCGGACGCTAAAACTTGGCGAAGGCAGTAAAGAGATCAGTCTAAACCTGCAAACTCAGCAAGTGAATCGCGCTGATAAAAGCATTATTTTGCAGCCAATACCTTTCAAAATATTACAACTGCTCATGGAGCACCACCCTCGACCTTTAAGCCGTAGTGAAATCAGTGACAAAATATGGGGAGATGAACCCACTGATTCAGATGCATTGCGTTCTCATGTTTATCAGTTGCGCAAGGCCATTGATAAACCTTTCGATGAAGCTGTTATCAAAACAATTCACAGTGTTGGACTTGCATTAGATATTGAGTAACCCATGAAAGCACGTCAGTTACGTACCCGAATTATTGCCTATTTTGTAGGTGTTGCTGTATTTATTAGCCTGTTATTTGGTTTTGTTTGTTTTTTATTCGCTTATACAATCGAAGATCATTTGTTCAACTTTTTACTTAAAGATGAAGCAACTTACATTACGGAACAATTGGAAGCGGGCAATCCCCCAATACCTAGGTTGGGCTTTATTAAATACCTAGAGAGTGAGGGCGAATTGCCTGACTTCATAAAGCATGCGCTTTCACAGGAGCCGCGAGCTAAGGAGTTTGCAGGAGCTGATGATAAGCATTACCACATGGTTAGAATGGAAAAAGGTGTGTTGCTTGCAGAAGTAAGTGAACATCTGGTGGTGCGAAAAATCAAAGTAGGCATGCTGAACTTCTTACTCGTTGCGCTTGCTGTTGTGTTAGTGGTTGCAGTAATACTCGCCTATTTGTCATTGGCAATGGCTAAAAAGCTACTCAAACCATTAGACAAACTCGTTGATATTGTCGCTGAAGCGCCCGTTGAAAAGCTCCCGCAGAACTTCTCCAAACAATTTGTGAATGATGAAATCGGCGAGTTTGCCCAGACTTTAGAGCGAGCCCTTGACCGAATACGTCAATTCATAGATAGGGAGCAAGCATTTACACGAGATGCATCTCATGAATTACGCACCCCGATCGCCGTCACACAAGGTGCTTTAACGTTATTAAATCAGTCTGAATTAAATGATAAACAGCAACAATTAATCCTTCGCGCAATGTCTGCCCAAGCGCAAATGGCACAGAGTGTAGAAACCTTACTGGCGCTAGCAAGAGAAGAAACAATCACTCAAAAAGAAGTGAAATTGCTGCCTATTGTTGAGAATTGCGTTTTACAGCAAGCAGAAAAAATAGCAGATAAAAACATTGAGATTGCGATTGAAGTCCCATCTAGCGCAACCATGGCGATTGGTGAAAGCGCATTAAATTTATTGTTGAGCAACTTAATTGGGAATGCATTTGCGCACATCGTGTCAGGGCAAGTTTGCGTAAGGTATGACAATGGGGTTTTGAGCGTGGAAGATACAGGGCCGGGTATTCCTCAAGAAATCAGGTCACAATTGTTTAGCTCAGGTGTCAAAGGAGAGGGCAGTGAAGGGCTAGGCATGGGCCTTTCTATAGTGCACCGCTTGTGTCAAAGGTTGAACATTTCGCTTGATTACCACAGTAATGAATCGGGTACCCGGTTTATAATTACCTGTCCATCTCACAACTAGTCGATGTACGGATGTTAAATTGCGCCTTAGAAGGCGCAATTTAAGCGTCAAAAGCAGCCCGACTTAATTGAGCCACTGATTAAACTGCTCAGCCATAAAGTCGCGAATAATTGGTTGGGCTTTTTCATTTGGGTGTAAATTGTCGTTTTGCATGAGGCTTTTGTCTACAGCCACCGGTACCATAAAGTAGTCCATTAGGTGTGCGCCAGTGGCTTGTGCAACCTTTTGATAATTACCCGTAAACATCTTGGTGTATCTCGGCCCTAGGTTAGGCGGGATCTGAATTTCCATGATGGCCACCTGCGCACCGCTGTTTTTACTTTTTTCTACTAGTTGAGTGAGATGGGAGCGGATCAGTTTAATTGGAAATCCTCGGATCCCATCGTTACCGCCCAATTCTATTAAAACATGGCTAGGTTTGTGCGCTTTCAGTTGTGCATCGATATTTAACAGTGCATTATCGGTGGTTTGGCCAGAGACACTCATGTTGATAAGTAAGATCGATTTTTTTTCTTCAGCGTACTTATTTTGTAACAAATTAACCCAGTCTTGGTCTTGTTTAAGTCCGTAGCCCGCACTTAAGCTATCACCTATGATCATAATTTTAGTCTCGCTTGCATACGCAGCAAATGGTTGGTAAAGACAGGCGAGTAACACCACAAGTTTTAGGAAAATTCGAATCATGTCAGTACTTTCTCAGTTAAATATTATTCAGGTCAAAGGACTTAATAAGACAGTAAGTACCTTTGAAGGTGACTTAGATATCCTTAGCGATATAAATTTCACTGTCAAGTCAGGAGAGTCTGTGGCCGTTGTTGGTACTTCTGGTTCAGGTAAATCCACCTTACTTAGTTTACTGGCTGGATTAGATACCGGCTCAGCGGGTGAGGTGTTCCTTGATGGTGAAGCACTTCACAAGCTAGACGAAGAGGAACGCGCAAGATTAAGAGCGCAAAAAGTTGGCTTTGTGTTTCAGTCATTTATGTTAGTACAAAGTCTGACAGCTTTGGAAAATGTGATGTTACCCGCTGAGCTGGCCGGTGATCAGTCCGCAAAAGCGCAAGCCATGTCGTTACTTGAAAAAGTGGGCCTATCACACCGTATTGGTCATTATCCATCACAATTATCTGGGGGGGAGCAACAGCGTGTTGCCATAGCTAGGGCGTTTATTGGGTCACCAAAAATTCTATTTGCCGACGAACCGTCAGCCAATCTGGATAGTAAAAATGGCCACTTAATTGAAAAGCTTTTATTTGACCTAAATAAGCAAAACGGTACGACACTGATATTAGTAACCCACGATGAGGCGCTGGCTAAGCAGTGTGATCGCATTATTCATATTGAGGGTGGTCAGCTAGAAAAAATTCGCGATGGAGAAGGAGCAAAGGCATATGTGGTTTAAGTTAGCGCTCACTCTTTTTTGGCGAGAGCTACGTCGGGGAGAGTTAACAATTATTTTTGCAGCAATTGCACTTGCTGTACTGACCGTATTTAGTTTGTCCTCTGTAACAGAGCGGATCAGGCTGAACATAGAACAAAAGTCGGCGGACTTTATTGCAGCTGACAGACGCCTTGCGAGTAATCACCCAATCGACCAAGCATTTTTAGAAGAAGCACACAATGTCGGGTTAAACACTGCGCAACAAATGTTTTTTGACTCAATGTTATTTGCTAATGACGAACTGGTTTTGGGGTCAATTAAAGCGGTGTCGCAGGGCTATCCTTTACGTGGTCAAGTAACGCTCAAAGATGATTTTGTGGCATCTGAGTATGAAGTGCAAAGTGTGCCTCAATTGGGCGAAGTTTGGCTCAGTGAAGGGCTGTTTTACAGTCTTGGGCTGTCGGTTGGTGATGAAGTAGAAATCGGGGCAGGCGTATTTCGGGCAACCAAAATCTTGGTCAGCGAGCCCGACGCGCCATTTTTCTCATTGGCTGGCAACAAGCGCGTGTTATTGAACTATGATGATATCGCAACAACGCAAGCGGTCCAGCCTGGTAGCCGGGTTTTTTATCGCATGCTGTTTGCTGGTAGCGAACAGGCATTAACTGACTACTACGGTTGGTTAAAGCCACAGCTAAGAGAAAACCAAAATTGGCAGGGAATTAAAGACAGGCAGTCTCCGCTAGGGGAAAACTTAGCGCGTTCGGAGAGCTTCCTACTGCTTGCGGGCTTATTCGGCATTATGTTGGCTGCGGTGGCAATGGCTGTTTCGGCAAAAAGATACTGCGAACGACAATATGACCCGGTGGCAATGATGAAAACGCTAGGGGGAAGTCGCCGTACCATTCGTAATATATTTTTGCTGCACTTATCCTTGGTGACGTTATTTTCGTTGATGATTGGCTTGATTATCGGCTTTGCACTGCAGTCTTTCGCAACGGATTACTTAGCCAACTTCATGAATGCTCAATTACCGCAAGCAGGTTTTAAACCCTGGGCATTAGCAATTTCAATTGGGGTTGTATGTGCGTTAATGTTTTCACTGAAGCCACTTCTTGACCTGTTTGATATCCCCCCTTTGCGTGTACTGCGTCGTAATCTAGGCGATAAGTTGGCAATCAGTAAAGTGCATATGGGGCTTTCTATATTTACTATTTTTTCTTTGATGTGGTTATTCAGTGGTGAACTGAAAACAACGGTATTTTTGTTTGGTGGCACCGCGGTATTGATGGCGGTATTATTTGGCCTGTCTAGACTGTTTTTTAGTGCCGGTAGAAAGCTCGGCTTAAGCCCAGGCAGCAGCTGGTCGTTGGCTATTGCGACGTTGCAAAAGCGCGCGAACGCCAATGCGGTGCAACTTATCAGTTTTGCTTTGGCAATTAAACTGATGCTGTTTTTATTTGTGTTAAAGAACGATTTAATTTCTGATTGGCAAATGCAAGTCCCAGAAAATGCGCCTAACGCGTTCTTAATTAATATCAATGAATCAAAAGTTGCGGACATCGAGTCTTTCTTTGCTGAGAACAATATTATCCATGAAGATATTTTTCCAATTTTCCGTGGCAGAGCGAATGGCTTGAATGGCGAAACATTTGCGCGCAGAACCTCAAAGCAAGAGGGTGAAGAGCAGGATGAGGAAGCCAGAGAAGGCGTTGGTAGAGAGCTTAACCTGACTTGGATGAGTGAGCTACCATCAAGCAATGAAATCGTAAAAGGTGAATGGTTTAGTACTGACAGCACCGAGCTTGAGGTGTCGGTTTCCAAAGGCTTAGCTGAGCGTGTTGGTATCAAAGTCGGTGATACGGTGACATATTTAGTCAATGAACGTACGTTTGATGCCAAGGTGACCAGTATTCGTAGTGTTGATTGGGGCTCTTTAAAACCTAACTTTGTGATGATTTTCAACCCGGTTGTGGCCGGGAAGTTCCCGGTTACTTATTTTACCGCTGCTAAGTTTGCTGAAGAAGATGCCAAGTCTATCAGTGAATTACTAAAAGCCAACCCAACAATGAGCATGATTGATATTAAAAGCCAGCTTGAACAAGCTCAATCCATGATTGCGCAAGTCTCACTGGCCATCAGTTTCGTGCTGGCCATCGTACTTACCAGTGGAGCGTTGGTTTTGATTTCTCAAGTACAAGCGAGTCTGGCAGAGCGCATGCAAGAAATCGTTATACTGCGTACTTTGGGTGCGAGAGGGCGCTTGATCAAATTAGCAACGCTATATGAGTTTTTATTGCTCGGTGCATTAGCTGGGTTCGTGGCAGCACTGGTGAGTGATGTTACTTTGCTAATCATTCAGCGAGAGCTATTTGACGTGGAAGGAAAATTACACCCTTATATCTGGGCGTTAGGGCCGTTTAGCGGCGCAGCGTTTGTTGCTGCAATCGGGTACTTTATGGTGTCCAGTACGATGCGCCAAAATACGCAAGGGTTATTACGCAAGCTTGCCTAGTGGGTATTTACACGGTGAGTGGGCCTCCAAGCCCACTCACTGACATGTTAGAGTATGTTTAGTTGTTCAAGCGTCGCATGGGCTTTTTTGACACGTACTTTAACCATTTCTCTAAACGTCGGTGCATACATATTAAACGCAAAGTAATGTGTGCCTTGTGCATTTTCTACCTTGCCGACATACCATCCAACATACGTTTTTTTCGCAATGGGTCCAGTACCAGTTTTAGCGAATAGCTTATGATTCTGGGTGCTTTCCTTTAAAAATATGGTTTCAAAGGTGCGATAAGTCTTGTCACTTAGACCGAGTGTTTGATTATCCAGTCGACGTAAAAAGTCTATCTGATCAATGGCTGATAGCTGCAAGCTGGAGTTCAACCAAAATGCATCGAGTGGTCCACTGATATCTTGGTTTCCGTAGCTAAAGGTATCCAAATGTGTTTGGATCTGTGGCTTAGTCAAAGTATTCGTCCAGCCTTGATAAAGAGGCAATGCGGAGTTGTGAAAAGCGTCTTTGAGGCGGATATCGTCATTTAACCAAGTCTGTGGCCACCACTTTTCGGGTTTGTATTGCTGCGTATCGACTTGATATGTTGATGTTGTATCAACTTTTCGTTGCTCCAATAAAATCAGCGTATTTGGGATTTTGTATGTAGAAAATGGACTAAATGCGCGTTCAGCTCGCTCTTTATTGATGATTTGCCATGTATCCGACCGTTCGCTGTAAACGACCATGGTACAGCGTTCGCTTTTTTGACAACCTGATTGTGCAAGTGTGGGAGTGGCGATTGTTAAAAGGAGGCCGCTGAATAAAAAATATATTGGTGAGCGCATGATGCACCTATTTGATTATTATTGTTGCAGGCATACTATAAACATCTATCTGACTGAGTGCTGAATTGGTGTTATCGGCTTATGAGTCAGCCACCGATACAAGCTAAATTAAATCAATGCTTTATGCTGAACTCGCGCCCGAAACTGGCTTGGCGTACATGACTTTAGGGCCAAAAATCGGCGGTTAAAATTAGATAAGTTATTAAAACCACACTGATCACTAATCACTGTGATAGGTGCTTGGGAGTTAATTAGTAACTTACAAGCTTTAGCAATGCGTAGCTGATTAATAAACTCTGTCACGGTTTTTTCAGTGCGTTTTTTAAAAAAACGATGGAAGTGGTTAGTACTCATATGTGCTTGCTCAGCGAGAATATCGGCACTCAAATGCTCGGTATAATTCTCATAAATAAAGTTTATCACCCTATCAAACTTATCTTTGGCGGGGTCCTGCTGGTTCGAAAAATTAAACTCCATACTCGATAAAGTTTGATAGGTGTTACTTGCCATCAAGTTGAGTAAATTAAATAGCAGCACATAGCGCTCAAGCGGGTTAGCATCACCCATTTGAATAAACAGTGCTTCTGCTTCTTTGGCCACTTGTATATCGAATTTCAACCCGCATTTAGCTTCGAAAAGTAAAGACCTGAGGCTATCTAATTCTCGATTAAGCCTGAGCTGTTGTTCGAGCCAGAGGGCAGGTATCTGGGCAACATGCACTTTCTGTATACTGCCATCTGAATTTGGTTTAGATTGCCAAGTGTGAGGAAGTTCAGGGCCAAGCAATACTAAGTCATAATCACCAAAGGATGCGATATAGTCACCTATGTGGCATACCCCTTGGCTATTCAAGGTCAAGCAAATTTCATACTCTGGGTGATAGTGCCAATTGAACGGTATTTCATTAAGTTGGTACAAACAGTATCGCCATGAACAATTGGATGATGGAATTACCTTTTCGCACATCGCTTTCATAACATTATCCTTAATTTTTTGTTTTAATAATCGCTACCGCTTGATGGTCAATTTAACGGCTTTTTCGGTTTTTATTAATAATGCAATGGTCTTTACTTGTTTCTAATTTGGTTAAATGAGTTACATATAATTAAAGTTTTCATCATATTTAGATACCTAAGTAATATTATTCAAATCGATTGTAGTACTTACCTAACATCTTCCTAATCCGCCGCTTTTAAAAGATGACAACGCTGTTACTTGATAGATTTGTACCTACATGAGATAGAAATTGCAAACACCTTGTCGCTGAGGCTGCTCAAATAAGTAACGGATGAAATTAGAGTTGTTAATTTTTAGTAGCGCCTTTTCTGAAAGATTTTTCAGCTTAGCTGTTCATTAAAATGACAGGTAAATGTGGTTACTGAGTCTTAAGTTGTATGGTCTTTCTCTAATTTTCTTGTCGATAACAGATATAAAAATAATCAGAGAGAATAATGATGAAACATAGATTGTCTCCATTTAAACTGTCCCCCCTTGCATCTGCGGTTTTAATCAGTGTGTGGTCAACAGGTGCGGTGGCAGAATCGGTGGGAGCTCAAAAAGAGCAAGTTGAAGTCATTGAGGTTAGAGGCATCAGGGCTTCAACTGAAAAAAGCTTAAACACCAAACGCTTTGCTGATGGCGTGGTAGATTCTATTACTGCTGAGGACATTGGTAAATTACCCGATATCACGATTGCTGACTCTTTACAGCGTGTACCGGGGATCCAAATTCGCAGAAATGCGGGAGAGGGATCGACCATTAATGTGCGCGGTATGCCTCAAGTTACAACATTACTCAATGGTGAACAGTTTCTAAGTGCAGGCTCCATTTCAACGGTTCAGCCTGACTTTACTGATATTCCTTCCAGTCTAGTTGGCGCGATGAATGTGATGAAATCGCCTACTTCAGACACGTTGGCAGGAGGGATCTCTGGCACTGTTGATTTATTGACTCGAAAACCATTTGATTTGGAAGATGGCTTTAGTGGCGCAGCGTTGGCTGAAGTGTCGTCAGGATCGTACTCCGAAGAATCTGACCCTAAATTCATGGTTTCAGCTGGTTACAATGGCGAGCGCTTTGCAATTTTAGCGACCGTCTCTCATGATGAAGTAAACTTGGCAAACTACCGATTCGGTACACTCAACGATGGTTGGGCTTATGCGCCTTATGAAAATGATGAAGGTGCGGAGTGTTGGTTTTGTCCGACGACGGATATGACAGGTGACGGTGACTTTGATGATGCGGAGTTTACTTATGTCAATTACGGTATTATGAACCGCTTTACAGAACGTGAGCGTACAGGTGCAACCGTCAGCTTTCAGGCGCAGCTAAGCGATAATTGGGTGCTTAGTAGTGATGTCTTTTATACAGATATGGATGATGCTGATCGACAAATGGGGATCACGGCAGACAACGCATGGGGTGGACATTGGGATTGGCAAGAACAACATGATCCAATCAATCGCGGCATGTTGTCAAATGGACATAACCTGTATACCGCACAAGATATAACCTTACATTCTCCGCGTGTTGTATCGCACTCAGAGAGCCATACCAATCAACGTGAGTCGACCAACTTTAACTTTGAATTGGAGTATAAGGGAGATGGTAACTTCTCGGGTAAAATGAGGTTTATCACCGCAGATGCAGAGCGCAGTCATACCGAGAATGTGGCACAGGGTTATATGACGAACGGTCTTGCTCATGGCCTTAAAAGAAATGATGGCTCTGGCCCTACAGCTGTAAATCCAAATGGTTATGGGCCTGATCCAATACCTATGAGATTAAACTTTACAGGTAAGCATCCCACATTGTCTGTGCCAGGGCAGGTTCAAGGGGAAGTATTTGGTTCAAACATCGATCGTTATGCGATCGTGTCTACGTATTCTGAAAATAACTACGATGAAGAGGCCAACCTAGATATTTTACGACTCGATGGGGAGTATGTCTTTGACCTTGGTCACCTAGAAAAAATGACCTTTGGAGTCAGGGCGAGCCAGCGAGATGTCACTCGAAACCAATATGTTTTACTGGCTCCATTTTCTAACCCAGTTGGTGAGGGCAGTGTCAACGTGATGTGGAAAGACCAAGGTCTTGCGGCATTTGACACCGATGGCAGTGGTGGCACACCAAGTGCTTCGGCTGGAGACATTACCATGGGGGCTGATACGCCATTCAATTTTAGTGGATTGCCACAAGGATGGGTGAAAACAAATAATGATTTCGGCCCTGTTAATTTAGGTGAATACTATTTTGTTGATCCACGCCAGCTAGATGACCCTTTTGCTTTCCAAAATAGCCTGTATCCAAACAATATTAGAGGTGGGGTACCCGGAAGCTCTTACACGGTTGAAGAAAAAACACAATCTGTCTATTGGCGAGCCGATTTCTCTAATGATTTTTATCGGGCTAATGCAGGCTTCCAATATATAAAAACAGAGCTCGATATCTTACAAAATCAAGTCGGTGCATCCATCTGTAGTAACTGTCCAGCAGAAGTGGCACAAGACGATGGGGACATTATCTCAAACCGTTCGTTCAATGATTTTTTACCATCGGTCAATGTGGCATTTAACCTTCAAGAAGACCTTATCTTACGCGCATCTTGGGGTAAGACGATGACGCGTCTTGACCTGAAGGAACTCGCCGGCGGTTTAACAATCAGCCGAGCACGTGCTGGTGATGAGCTCGCTGCATCAGAAGGGATCAGCCCTGATTTATTAATCGCGACCAATGCAACTATGCAAGGAAATCCTGATCTGGAGCCTTGGCGTGCAGAAAATACGGATGTGACGCTCGAATGGTATTTTTCACCGAGTGCTTTGTTGAGCGCAGCTGTCTTTCATATTGACCTAGAGTCTTTTATCGAGTCAGCACAGTGGCAGATACCCGTTGAAGATGCTGATGGTGTGCTACGCAGAAATGTAACTGTAAGAGGTCAAGTAAATGGTAACGGCGGTACGATGAAAGGTGCCGAGTTAAGCTATCAACAAGCTTTCGACTTTTTGCCCGGTTTCTGGAGTGGTTTTGGTACAGCATTTAACTACACCTACTCAGAAAGCGAAAGTGGTAAGACAGGATTTGGCGGTGAAGCAATGCCGTTGGTTGATAATTCAAAGGAATCAGGTAATGCCGTGTTATGGTACGAACGTGATGGATTTCAATTTAGATTGGCAGCCAATTACCGCTCGAAGCGGTTACATATCATCTCTACGCCGGGCGCCATGAACGACATTGGTATTTGGACAGAGCCGACAACCTATATCGATTTGTCAGCCAGTTATGATGTGAATGATCATTTCACAGTGTATATGTCAGGTAGCAACTTAACTGAGGAATATGAATCTCAATACGCGCAGTGGAAAGATAACCGTATGGCGCAAAATATTTATGAGCGACGTCTCACATTTGGTATTCGTGGACGTTGGTAATCTAATTGTATTTCCTAATCGAGAAAGGCCCTGCGTGGCCTTTCTTTTTCTGGGTTAATTTTACTCACTCACTTTATTTCAATTATCCCCCCTAGTGTAATTAAAATACGAAAGGATCTACTTGGAACCGCCAGTTGATACCTAGTTATTTGCTAATAATCGCCCTTAACTGACCCCTTTGGACATAGCTTAAAAATATTTATCAATGGGATTCGCCATACATTCAAATACTATAAAATTACATATTGTATTTTATTTTGGAATAATTTGACGTTAGAATGAATCTCTTTGACGTGATTATATGAACTAAATTCACGTCTAGAAAGGTGGTATTTGAAGCACTCTCCATAGTTATAAATTCAGACGCTATGCTTAAAAAAGCGCGAACTTTAAGTTGTAGTTATTTGATCTCTCTTAAATAGTCTTAGTTTATTTGATGCTTTTTTAAGTACTCACTTTAGTACTAAATTAGTGACCCTTAACAAGCATAATTGTGAGCTTGAATTGTATTGATAAAGGATTGAAAAGTGCCGCAAAGTATTGCTATTTAGCGGCAAACTAACCTTATTTGACGAGTTAAGGTGATGGCGGATTCCCCTTGGATCATTTGTCTGCCAACAATCAGATCCTATTTTTGCCATCACCTTTTTATTAAAATAAGGTGCTATAAATGAAAAAGAATTTGCCTGCCGTGGGCATGGTACTCGCAACTTTTTTTGTGATTTCCTTTTTTACAAACATTCTAGGTCCCATCTTTCCTGAGTTAATCCGCAGTTTCGATATTGGATTAGCCCTAGCTGGTTTTTTCCCATTTGCATTTTTTGCAGCTTATGGTGTGATGTCTATACCTGCCGGACTTCTTGTGCAGCGCACAAATGAAAAAATAGTCATTTTGCTAGCGTTTGCCATTTCGGCTATTGGCGCACTTTTGTTTGCTATTTTTCCGTCTTTTGAATTTGCAATGGCCGCCCTATTTTTAATCGGTAGCGCAATGGCACTGTTGCAGGTTTCTATCAATCCATTGTTACGGCGTTGCGGTGGCAGTCAACACTTTGCACTGTTATCTGTGGTGGCGCAATTAATGTTTGGCGCGGGGGCGACATTGTCCCCTGTTGTATACCTTAATCTTTCTGATTTGGCACAAGACCAAAGTACGCTACTTAGCACCATAGTGCCAGAGACGATGGGTTGGCTGAGTATGTATTGGCTATTTGCAATGATGAGTTTTGTGATGCTGGTCTGGGTTGCAGGGACTCAACTTGAGCATGCAGATACGCGCTCAGAGCAGTCTAAATTTACATGGCATGAATGTGTTGCGTTGTTTAAAAACCCTACGGTGGTTAAGTTCTTTTTTGCGATTGCAGCATATGTAGCCTTGGAGCAAGGTATTGCAAACTCGATAGGTGTTTTTCTTTATCAAACACATGCGCTGGATACAAAACTGGTCGGGGCGACAGTGGTGAGTGAGTTTTGGATGATGCTGACTGTGGGGTGTTTCGTTGGTTTGGCACTTATGAAGTTGTACGATGTGAGAAAGTTAATATCTTGGTTTTGCATCGGTACTGCATTGAGCCTATCGTTGGCAATTATGGGCACAGCCGAGATCGCGGTAATCGCGTTTCCCATGGCTGGGTTTTTCCTCTCTATCTTATGGTCCGGGTTGTTTTCATTGGCACTAAACTCTTTTGAAAAAGGACATGGCGCTATCGCTGGAATTTTATGCACTGGTATAATTGGTGGGGCAATTGCATCGCCTATTATTGGTTTATTCGCACAAGTGTTCGGCTCATTAAAAATGGCGCTTTTCATTCTTTTGCTCCCGACTGGGTACATTCTCTATGTTGCCAGCGTGGCAAAACCAATCGTAAATAATCACACGATACGTTTGTTTAGTAAAAAACCGTCAGAGCAGGAAGCATAATTGATGACTGGTAAAATTGTTTGTATTGATTTAGGTGGTACCAAAGCGCTGTGTGGGTTGGCGAATCAAGGTGCAGTGGCAAATGTTAAACGTTACCCTGTGCCATCTTCCGCTTCGAAAAACGAGATGACTGACTATATCATTGATCTGATCGATAAAACGGTAACAGATGAGTGCGTTGGCATTGCCATCGGCATTCCTGGAGTGGTTGATAGTGATACAGGCTATATCTTTGAAGTAACTAATATTCCTAATTGGCGCAATATCAACTTAACGGGCATTTTGGGGGCGCGATTTAAGGTACCCGTGATGGTACATAATGATGTTAATTGTTTTGCGTATGGTGAATATAAGTATGGTGCGCATTTTGATAATGGCTTGCCATGCCAAACCATTTTAGGCGTTTGTCTCGGTACCGGACTGGGTGCGGGCGTTGTCATTTCAGGTAGATTGTACGAAGGGCGTCACGGGCTTGCAGGAGAGTTTGGTAGTGCCCCTTATTTGAACAATACCCTTGAAGATTATTGTAGTGGCCAGTTTTTCCGCAACTTAGGTACGGATGGTGCGAAAGAATATGAATTGGCACTTGCAGGCGATCAACGCGCACTGCGCCTTTTCGAACAGTTAGGTAGTCACTTAGGTGTGGCAATAGCACATATGCAATTGGCCTATGATCCTGATGTGATTGTGTTGGGAGGGTCGGTTTCTAATGCTTACCATCTTTTCGAAGCCGCGATGCACGCTCGCTTTGCACAGTTTGAACAGTGTGAACACCTTAAAATTTGTATTAGCTCTCTGCCTCATGCCGCCTTGGTCGGTGCATGTGAACTGTTCTATCAACGCTACCGCATTGAACTAACAAACCTTCAATCTGCTTGATGATAGGCAAACAGGGTATGGCTCATCGCCATACCCAAAGTCGATGGGAAATTAACTTTAATCAACCGTCGTTATCACGGTATCGATCAGGTGCACAACGCCGTTGGCAGTATAAATATCTTTTTGTGTGACGTTACTGCCTTCAATCTGCAATCCAGACGTTGGCAGAGTTACTTGCCACCATAGGTTGTTGACGCCGTTACCGGTATTTTGTCCCGCCTCGGTATCGCCGCTGAACATATATAAAGGTCTTCCTAGATAGGCTGCTTGCATTGAACCATCTTGTCTCGAAATAAGTGACAATCCCGGGATGTTAGAGATTTGCTCTGCCGTTGCAATGACGGGTGGCCAACTTGTTGCGCACGCATCATTACATTGGCTTTGAGAAAAAGTAAGGTCATTGTCAAACACATATAGAGTAAAGCCAGCTTTTGATTGGGCGTTACCAGTCACGAGCACTTGGGAGGTTGCATTATACGCTACGGCATCTGAGTCAGTATTCGTCGCACCGGCAAAGTCGACCACTTTTATATCAAGCATGTTGGTAGCAAGTGTTTCTACTTGTTTGCCATTGAGTTTTAAAGCGGTCATGGCGGATGCTTCAAGACCCAGCACATGTTGAGTTAATACTTGAGTTAACGCAGGTACATCTGCGAGTAACGCATTGAGTGTTGCAGCCGGAATCTTTTCGAAGGCACGATTCGTTGGCGCGAATACTGTGAATTTTTTGCTCGTGTCAGATAGCGTTGCGACTAAGTTTGCCGTAGTTAAAGCGCTCACTAAAGTGGATAAAGAGTCTGTTTCTACCGCCACATCTGCAATGGTTTTTGTGGTGTCTGTTTTCTCTACTGGTGGCATGATCACTTTATCCAATACGTGTATCACACCATTATCTGCGTTCACATTAGCGGTTCTTATCACTGCATCGTCAATAAACAACTTACTATCGACCATGCTCAGTGCAGCGCTATCTGAATTGGCCATCATTACCATATTATTATCCGAGGATGCGACCGCGCCTGCGGCATCAGACATGATGCTTTGGCCCGAAACCACATGATACAACAGGATGTCTGAAAGCTTCTGTGTATCAGCTGCAAGCGCATCAAGGGTGTCTTGCCCCAAAGCGGCAAATGCGGCATCGGTCGGTGCAAACACCGTAAATTTAATTGTTGGATCTGAGAGCGTTTGATCTAACCCCGTGGCACTGAGTAAGCTGACTAAAGTATTGAAGGAGCCATCGTTTTGCGCTACTTGCGGAATTAATCCTAGAGATTCAGGGACGGTAATATCGGCTACAACGACCGCATCCAGCACGTGAATGATCCCGTTAGATGCGGGAATGTCCGTTTGGGTGACAGTGACACCTGCGAATTTTAACCTGTCTTTTGTGGCATCTATTGCGACTGGTAACTGGTTATTGAGTAGGGTTGTGGCGTTTTTGCCATTGAGTGACATGGCGGTGACTGAGTCCACATTACCAGAAACAATGTGCTGTTTCAGAATGTCGCCAAGTACATCAGGGTTGGCGAGCAATGTGTTAATTGTATCAGTACCCAATGCGGCAAACGCTGCGTCGGTTGGCGCAAACACGGTAAGTGGTCCAGCACCCGTTAAGGCACTACTGAGGCCTGCGGTTTCGACCGCTTTGAGTAAGGTAGTGAACGAGCCCGCAGCCGTTGCGACTTCAGCTATATTTTGTGTTGATGTTGATTGGGCTGGTGGCATTAACACGGCATCTATGACATGAATGATGCCGTTATCGGTTGTTATGTCTGTTTGAGTAACGGTGGCAGTATTGATCAGCAGGTTATCACCAGACAGTGATAATGCAACTTTAGCCCCGTTGACAGTGTCGGCTGTTTGCCCTGCAAGTGACAGTGCGGTTTCTGCGTTTACTTCTGAGTTGAGAACATGGTATGTCAAAATCCCACTCAGTGTGTCGGTGTCAGCGAGCAAGCCATTAATGGTATCTGTGCCCAACAATTCAAATGCTGCGTCGGTTGGTGCAAACACGGTAAATTTGTTGTTCGTGTTGTCGAGTGTTGCATCCAAGCCTGTTGCTTCCAATGCTGCAACCAATGTCGTAAATGACCCCGCCGCTTTGGCTGCATCATACACTGAGTTTTCTGGTTGATCAGGGGTTGGTGTGATGATGGGGTCATCATCGTCAGAGCAAGCTGCGAGTGTCGTCATTGCAGCGGCGAGTGCGAGTTTAGCAATAATATTCACGATCATCTCCGTTGGAGTGGTTAATTTTCCGGCAATACGGCGAGGTATTAAAATAAGATCATGAATTTTTAAAAAACGATTGCTTTTTTATTGCAATATTTAACATTTTTTATTTAATTTACAGGTCGGCTTTGTAATTTAATAGGCTGAATTTTTTGGCTATTTTTTTGTTCGAAGAAAAGTGTAGTTGAAAGGTATTTTTTTACTTATTTGCAAGTTGAAATACCCATATGAAAATATAGGGATAACACTCATGTATTATCCGTCCGCCATGGGTATTTGACTGGGTTATCGACTTAGTGATAACGAATTTCTCTTACTCTATAGTCATACAATTTTGTTCTATAGCGGCAAGAAGAGTCAGTAGAACGATACTCTACGATGTACACGCCAGTCCCCCGGTAAGTAGTGACATATTGCCAAGAGCAACTCTCAACGACGCCCGATGGTACGGTAGTCCAAGCACTGGCACTGCCCGCAAATGCGATAAGAACCGCGGATAATATAAATTTTAGTTTGTACATAACGTTTCCTTATTCAATGTATGTTTATGTTGCATGTACAGGTTAAAAAGCACTTCGAAACTGTTCAATAGTTGAGCAGTTGATCGGATAGCTTTCCATGTAAATTGAGTTGAATGGTATGAGGTTAGTACCTTGTAGAGGTTTTTTAGGCACGGTAACGAATAGGGGGAGTTGTTGTCAGATTGATAAATAAGAACAGATATCGCGTCGTCTTTTTTACTTACACGGTTCATGCCGGTTCATGCGCTACGCCCACCGATTAATTCACATTTAGGCTTTGGCATATGTAAATTGTAAATTGCGGCCTCAATTTTGATCTGAAATCATACGGTGTGAAGTCTAGTCTACAAGCTATTGATTTTATGTGTCCAAAATAGTGTAACACGGACACGCTTGGACGTTATAAGTGTCCATTCGGACACTTATAAAATAGGAATAAACAAAAAAGTCTTTTATATCAGTGTGTTAATTTTTTTAAAATGTTGGCACTGTCCTCGCTTTTATCTCTGCATAGAAAGTTAAAAGGTGAACACTATGATAGATGGAACGCAGTCCCAAGATGAATTGATTACGCCAAATAAAACGAAAGGCAAGGTGAAATATGCCTTAATCGCTTTGTTAATGACAGTGATGACCGTTGTTTCTATTCCAGCAATTAGTCAGTGGTATGCTGGGATTAAAACCGTATCTTATGAGCAGCTTCTGACTGCAAAAGTAATTAGACAAGATTTAATTCGAGATGTTTCTGTATCTGGACGTTTAGTGGCGGCTAATGCACCACAGATATACAGTCCTGAACCGGGACAAGTGACTTTATTGGTGAAACCGGGTGACTCAGTGGATAAACGTTCACTCATTGCACGCATTGAGAGCCCCGAGCTTGATGCATTAATCGCGCAACAGATGTCCTTACTGGCGCAACTGAAGCTTGAGGCTGATAGAGGGCTGTTAGCCGACGATGAGGCTCAATTAGATTTAGAACGCAGTTTAGATGAGGCGACTGTTCGCTTAAACGCAGCGAAAAGAGAAAAGCTTAGGTCACAAGAGTCGTTTGAAAAACAGGTGATTAGCCAGTTAGATTACGCAAGAAGTCAAGATACTTTATTAGAAGCCGACTTGATGTATCAGCATGCTCAGAAGCGTGTGGAGCTGGCGAAAAAGCGTTTAACTTTTGAAGCGCAAACCAGAGATTTTGCGGTAAAACGTCAAACTCAAATCCTTGACGAGCTCAAACGCAGAAAGCGTGCGCTAGATGTGCAAGCCCCCGTATCCGGCATCGTAGGAAATTGGTTAGTACAGCAAAAGGAAGAAGTGGCAGATGCACAAGCGCTGATGACCATCGTTGATTTATCTGAATACGAAGCCGAACTTAACGTGCCAGAGTTTTATGCGGATGATCTTGGTATTGGGTTGAACGTCGAACTGACGCTAGCAGGCCAACGGTTGGCTGGAAAAGTCAGCTCAGTATCTCCAGAAATCAATCAAAATCAGGTGGCTGTACGTGTAAAAGTATCAAGCCACAATGGTACGAAGCTGCGCCAAAATCAACGCATCAATGGACGGATTGAGTTTGAGAAAAAGCCACAAGTATTGCAAGTGAAAAGGGGGCCTTTTCTTAACGCTTATGGAGGCAAAAAAGCGTTTATTATTGCCGAAAACGTTGCAGATTTACGTGAAATTAAAACAGGCGCGTCGAGTGTGGAGTACATCGAGCTAACGGCGGGTGTACAAGAAGGGGATGAAATTATTATCTCGGATTATGAGGCATTTAGCCAAAGTCAGACATTCAATATTGATAAATAAAAAACAGAATTTATAAAGGACAAGATCATGCTTTCAATGAAAAATATCAGCCGAGTATATAGAAGTGAAACGATTCAAACCCATGCATTGAGGGATTTTAGTTTAGAGGTTGAAAAAGGGGAGTTTGTTGCGGTGACAGGCCCTTCAGGTTCAGGTAAATCAACCTTTCTAAATGTGGCAGGTCTATTAGATGGCTTTACACAAGGCGAATACACCTTAGATGGCACTAACGTTAGTGGCTTAACTGATGATGACCTCTCACGTTTAAGAAACGAAAAAATAGGGTTTATTTTTCAGAATTACAACCTCATTCCGGACTACAGCATTTTTGACAATGTTGACATGCCGCTACGTTATCGCGGGCTCAGTGCGAAACAAAGACGCAACCGAATAGAATATGCGCTTGAGTTAGTAGGCTTGGCCAGTCGACATAATTACCTACCGAGCCAGTTGTCCGGTGGTCAACAGCAGCGGGTTGCTATTGCGAGGGCATTAGCTGGGGAGCCTAAGATCCTATTGGCGGATGAGCCAACAGGTAACTTGGACTCTTTGATGGCTAGGCAAATTATGGATTTACTCAAAGAGATTAACGCTCAGGGAAGCACGATTATTATGGTTACACATGACCCCGATCAGGCAAGAGAGGTGAACCGGAACATACAAATTATTGATGGCCAAATCACAGATTACAGCATCTATGCCCCAATGCAGCCAGACTCGAGCATTGCGCTTGATAAGCAACAGCCAGCATAAGAACGGAGCTAACCATGGAAATGTTTTTATATTACATTCATTTATTCGCGCGCAATGCGAGACGAACGCCACTCTTTTTTGCGCTGGTAATTTTAACTTTATCGATTGGCATTGGCACATTGCTAGCAAATTTATCCATGTTATCTCTGATGTCTAAAGATCCGATCCCAGGTAAGAGCGAACAGATCTTTAACGTAAACATGAATACCTACGCTGGGGCAAACAATCGGTTTGGCAGTATGCACGTGCTGAGATACAGTGATGCAAAAGCGATTTTAGACTCGAAGGTTGCAAACAACGCGGTCATGCACTATTCCAGCATGGTTTACAGCCGCAGAGCAGACGCACAAGACCTTACCCGTTATGCGAGCCCAACGCGCGCAACCACGGCCTCATTCTTTGATGTAATGGGCGCGGAATTTGCCTATGGAGAACCTTGGAAAAATGAGCATAGCAATAACATCGTGATAGGCCATGAACTAAACGGTAAGCTCTTCGGTGGCGAGAATAGTGTTGGAGAAAAGCTAGAGCTGCAAGGCAAAATCTACACCATTGTGGGGGTGCTTAAACCTTGGGAAATGCGTCCGCTTTTTTACCACGCTTCGGAAGGAAAAGCTTTTGATAAGACCGATGATATTTTTGTTCCTATTGAAGTTGCGATCGACAACAATTGGGCTGTGTTTGCTCGCACCATGTCTACTGACAGTTATACAAGGCTCGATCAAACACGCCAAATCAACGCGTACTACATCCAAGTCTTTGTTGAGCTATTAGATGACAAGCAACGCCTTGCGTTTCAGACTTTCATAGATGGCTATGCCAATCAACTAAAAGAAAAAGGGAACCACCGCCACGAAGTTGATAATCGACTCTACAACGTTAATGAGTGGCTGGATAAAAATGAGGTCGTTAATAAAGATCTGCTGGCTTTTACGATTGCGACAGGTTTATTTTTATTGGTTTGTATTTTCAATGCCAATAGCTTGATGTTATCGCGATATCAAGCAAGTCAGTTTGAAGCGAATTTAAGACGTGCAGTTGGCGCGAGTAAAAAGCAAGTATTCTTTCAAGGTGTGGTCGAAAGTATCATACTCGGTTTTATTTGCGCACTCCTTTCCTTTGTTTTGGCATTTAGTTTGTTGGCCCTGTATAGGCAGTTATTTGATGAACTCGCACCAGTAGCGGAATTACCACTGCACATGCTAGTAATTGGCTTGGGGGTTGCCTTGACCTCTAGCCTTCTGAGTACGGTATATCCACTAATTCAAGGTACTCGTACATCACTTGCAAGCATTTTAAAATAGGGAGTCGCTATGAATATCAAAGCATTAATTAAGTCTATGTTGCTGAGAAAGTTTGCGACAGGGTTGCTGATATTTCAGCTCATTCTCACCCTTGGGTTAGCGTGTAACAGCTTGTTGTTAAGCATTGAAGCGAACGACAAATTATCTCGTGACGTGGGGTTCGAGATGGATAATGTTGTGGCATTTCAAATTCGCCCCACTTCAGAAGCGTTTCTTGATGCAGACTTTTTCTTGTCTATCGTTGATGAAGATATGGCTACGTTAAAAGCGTTACCAGAGGTTTCGTTTGTTTCATATACGAATCAGCTACCTTTGATGCGTGGTGGTAACTATCATTCTATTGAAGACATCAATCACCCTGAAGATGTACCCATTGACGATCAGTTTAGTGGCATACCAACGTATTACACGGGTAAAGACTTCTTCCGCTTGTTGGGCGCAAACATGTTTCAAGGGAGAAATTTTGAAGCGTCAGACGATGCAACGCGTGGATATTTAGAAAATACGGATTTTGAGGCAAACATTATTTTAACGCGTTCGCTCGCGGAGGCTTTGTACCCCGGCGAGTCTGCAATTGGTAAGCAAACAAATGAAGGCCGTGTAATTGGGGTGGTGTCAAATATAGCCATTACGCCTTCGCGAGAACATGCTCATCATGGCATATTTAAATATCGAAATATGGCACGCGCGCAAGCTAGAATGTTTTACCTGCTCAAAGTCGCGCCTGGAAAGCTGCAAGAAACTAAAACCAAGGCCATTGCAGCGTTAAAAAAAGTGCATCCTGAGCGTGACATTAAAGATATCATCACTATGAAGCAGCACCACAGTGACTACTATAAAGAGGCGACGAGCTTGGCTGTTTTGTTTAGCTTGCTTACAGCATTCATGCTATTTGTGACAA
The DNA here is from genome assembly GCF_001696455.1 of Pseudoalteromonas luteoviolacea. Taxonomy (GTDB): domain Bacteria; phylum Pseudomonadota; class Gammaproteobacteria; order Enterobacterales; family Alteromonadaceae; genus Pseudoalteromonas; species Pseudoalteromonas luteoviolacea_C. The sequence continues at coordinate 330,239 of NZ_MAUJ01000003.1, read as the reverse complement.
TGATCAGTAGCTTTGCACATGCGCATTTCCACGCATCAAAACAGCAAAAGTTGATTGGGATCCGACGGGCATTGGGTGCGCGTAAAAAAGATGTCTTACTCTATGTAATGAGTGAAAACTGGTTAATTAGTGTGGTCGCTGCAGGGCTTGGTGTTGTCAGTGTCATTGCCATCAACATGTTGCTAGGTAAGGTAATTTCAATGCCTAAGCCCGATGTTATCAGCTACTTAAGTTGTGTTACTATCGTGTTTATCTCAGGCTCATTGGCAACTTGGCTACCAGCTTGGAAAACAACAAAAATCGCACCCGTTACGGCCACCCGAACGGTATAAAAAAGGACAAACCCTGCTTGTTAATGTGCGAGCAGGGTTGATAGCAAGTTATGAACACAATTCTCGTTGTTGACGATAATCCAGATATATTGGATGCATTAGATCTACTACTGAGCATACATAATTACAAGGTATTAAGTGCTTCCAGTGTGAAAGAGGCTTTGCTGAGTGTATCTCGGCAGAAAATTGATCTTGTGATTCAAGATATGAATTTTAGTGAAGGCACCACGTCAGGAGAAGAGGGTAAACAACTCTTTTATGAAATAAAATCGCTTAACCCGGCTTTACCCATTATTGTTATAACGGCTTGGAGCCAGTTAGAGACAGCCATAACTTTAATCAAATCTGGGGCTGCCGATTATCTCCCTAAACCCTGGGATGATCAAAAATTACTTGAGATTATCGCGGAGCACATTGCTACTAAAAGTCAGCCAGATGAACACAATGCGCTCATTTATCAAAGTAAAGAAATGGCTGAACTGATTTTTACCGCCACCAAAGTCGCTGCGGCGCAGATCAATGTCTTAGTCACGGGGCCGAATGGCTCAGGAAAAGAAAAACTCGCGGATTTTATTCATCAAAAGTCGAAGCGCGCGAATGAGCCGTTTGTCAAAGTAAACATGGGCGCAATTCCGCAAGATTTAATGGAGGCTGAGTTATTTGGTGCTGAAAAGGGCGCTTTTACTGGTGCAAATCAAGCTCGTGCAGGACGCTTCGAAGCGGCTGACGGGGGGACTTTATTTCTCGATGAGATTGGTAATTTATCTTTGTCTGGACAGATGAAATTACTGCGCGTGTTACAAACGGGCGAGTTTGAGCGATTGGGCTCGAATGTAACGCAAAAAGTGGATGTCAGAGTAATCAGTGCGACCAATGCCAATTTGCTCATAGACATCAAAAATGGCGCTTTTAGAGAGGATTTATATTATCGCTTAAATGGCATGGAGTTATCTATATTGCCATTGCATAAGCGTAAAGGCGATATTTTGCCTCTGGCTCAGCACTTTCTTGGTGGCGACGCGGTTATCACCAAGGATGCAGAACAATTTTTATTACAACACAGCTGGCCAGGTAATGTAAGAGAGTTAGAAAACACCTGTAAGCGTGCGTTGATTTTTGCTGAAGATGGGCGAGTAACCGCCAGTGCATTCAGTGGCCTATCACAGTCAGCGTCTTTAAGTGAAAAAGAGCACATCTCTGCCGTGTTAGAAAAACACGATTGGACAATAGCGCATGCTGCACAAGAGCTTGGTTTAAGCCGTCAAACTCTCTACCGCCGTATAGAAAAGTTCAAATTGTTTAAGGGTGAACAATAGTATGTTATGGGTGGCATTTATTGGGCAAATTGCATTTTTTGTCTCGACTTACTTATATGTAAATCAACACCCGTGGTTATTACTGATAGCTGGTATCAGCTTTAATGGTGTCATTGGGTATATGTTTCACCAAAGGTCAAAACAAATTAAAAATGCTGATCGAAGCTTAGAGCAAGGCCTGTTGAGTTTAATGGACTCGGACTTTTCGGTCAGTATCCCAACTGATAAAGAAGACAATCGCGGTCCAATCTTTGAATTATTTAATCAATGTGCGGATAAGTTAAGAAAAGAACGCCAGCATTTATATCAGCGAGAGATGCTGCTTGATAAGGTGCTCAACACGTCGCCTGTTGTGACCTTTTTGGTAGATATTAATCAAAAAATCATTTTTGCAAACCGAGCTGCTGAGCTGATGTTTAATGATGGCAATTCAATTTTGGGGTATAGCTGGAGTGAAGTTTGCACCAATTTAAACTCTGATTTTGTGCAGGCATTACAACAAAGTGGTGAAAGTATATTCACGCTAAAAAACAGTCAAGGTGAAGAACAAGCTTGGCACCTAGCGAAATCTGGTGTGCGGATCCATCAAGCAAACAATACGCTGTATTTACTTAAATCCATAACTAATGAATTAAGTCGACAAGAAGTTCAAACATGGAAAAAAGTGATCAGGGTGATCAGTCATGAACTTAATAACTCAATAGCGCCGATTAGTTCCATGTGCCATTCAGGGCAATTATTAGCGCAGAATCTTGATGAGCCGAGATTAGACCGTGTATTTAGCTCAATATCGCGTCGTATTGGCCACCTTAACGAGTTTATAAAAGGTTATGGGGCACTGTCTAAACTAAAAATACCTGATAAACGTCTTGTTGATTGGACAACGTTGTTTGATCAGATTGGCGCGTTGTACAGGTTTGATCTGATCACGGATATCCCTAATGTCGAAGTATATGCAGATGAACATCAAATTGAGCAGGTGTTAATTAATATTTTAAAAAATGCTCATGAGGCACAATCAGAGACGGATAAAGTATCACAAGTGACTATGGCTATTTCGGCAGTAAAGCCGCATGGTATTAGCATAGAGATTTCAGACACTGGGCTTGGTATGGCACCTGAAGTTTTGGAGAATGCATTGTTGCCTTTTTACTCCACAAAACACGCTGGGACGGGCCTTGGGCTTGCACTCTGTCGAGAAATTATCGAAGCCCATCAAGGTAAGCTGTCTTTTTACAACCGTAAAAGTGGCGGGCTAACGGTGAGCATTTTTCTGCCATCTGCGTTGTAGTGGTAATAATGAATACATCGCATTGGCTCTAAAGGAATAATTTTCACAATTAGTTACAAAACAAGTGTTTAAGGTGCTTGTTTGTTTTTCTTAACGGGACTAAATTGGAGCTTAAGGAATAAACCAGAAATGTGAGTGTTTTGTTAGGTAATGAGTCATTTCAACTTTTACCGTTTACTGCCTTGCTCTTTTGGTGGCTGAGCCCATCTTCCTGATCCAGGAAGGATATGGCAGATGGACACATAAAAAGCCTTATTCTTTAAATACACCGAGAGTTTTAATGGGGTGAACCTTCAGTTTGTATCGGCAATACAAGAGTAAATTGACAGTATTTGCCTTCTTGTGAGTCAACGAGTAATTTGCCTCCGAGCCTTTTGCTCAAATTATAGCTGACGGAGAGCCCCAGTCCCGTCCCTTCACCCACTGCCTTGGTGGTGTAAAATGGATCAAAAACATGCTTTTGCTTTTCAAAACTGATACCAGGACCATTATCTCGAACAGAAATGTGAATAGCCCCGTTGGTTTCTTCTGAGCTGACTTCAATAACGGGCTCGGTTGATGGGTGAGTTGCCAATGCTTGATAGGCGTTTTTGATTAAGTTGGTTAGGATCTGTTGAATGAACCCTGCATTTGAAACGATTTCGCTCTGGTGCGTGAAGCGAGTCTTAATAGGGATATCGCTAACATTTGTTGAACGAAGGAGCGTAAGGCTTTGTGATAACAGATCTTTTAGATCAAGTTCTGTGCGCTGTGCTTTACCATTGAAAGATTGTAAATCTTTAATAATTTCACTGACTCTAGATAGGCCCATCTGAGATTGAGCTACAATTTCGCGCATATCGTCGTAGATAAAGTCAATTTCCGATTGGCCCCGATAATGGGTTATCTCATCTTTAATCTCATCACGTCTATTTTGGTTGCCAACTTCTACAGCGCTTAAAAATTGGTCATGCAAATTTTGCAGGTTTAAAATGCTATCAAGGTAGTTGTCCATCGAACCAAAATTACTGAGGACAAAAGACAAAGGGTTATTGATTTCATGGGCAATACCCGCTGCAAACTGCCCTACTGTGGCCATTTTTTCGCTATGCGCAAGCTGTTCTTGTGTCTCTTTTAGCTCGATCAAAGCGTGCTTGAGTCGTGTACATTGCTTTTTGAGCCGTCTCTCAGATTCTTTACGTTCAAGTAGCATAGTGAGCTGCTCGGCTGCTTTGCTGATCACATCGATTTGACGCATGGAGACAGACTCCATCGCATTCTCATCAATGAAAAACACCATAAGCTCCAATACCTTACCATAGACAACAATGGGGAATATAAGATAACTACTTAGTTTTAATTTGAGCAATTGGCCCAAGGCGGAAAATGCATCAATGCTTGGCAGTAAGTCAATTTGCGGTTTTTTTTCATTGAGGGCCCGTTGCAAGTACGGAGGTAAAGTGGGAAGCTGAAACGCTTGGTTTAACGTATTTTCTAGTTCGTCTAAGTCAGGAGAGCAGCTGGTTATCGTTCCTTCTCCCTGCGCATTGATTTTGATTCTGCATTGTACAGAAGCGCAAGCAATACTAGATAGCGCTTGCATAAACTGATGCATGACTTCGTTCACATTGTTATTATTTCGGTGTAAGTGCGCGACACTCATTAATAAGTTGCTCTCAGCTTGATGCTGTTCAGTGACTTGTACAAAGCGTCGCCAAGCTTTGATATTGCGGTCAATAACGCTTTGATTAAGCGCTCTCTTGTCTGTGGTTAAAGTAATAAAGCTAGCAATGCTATATTCCTCTATCCAGTTTAACGCATCTGGCATATGCTCTGGTGGATGTGCGACAACAAAAATTGCGTCTTTGTCTTGCATGGCATGTCGGACATGCGATAAAACTTGACTGGCCAATTGCTCGGACTCAGTATCATTCACATATAAAACTAAGACGCCGGGGCGGTGCTTTCTATAGGCTTTTTTAAAAAGTTTAAAGTTTTCTGCATTGCGCGTTTCACATTGAGATTGCGCTAGAATGGCCTCTAACTCTTCAGAAGTTGAGCCAGATACCACGACTATTTGGTTGTTTAAATTGTCCATAACTCAGCGCACCTTGCCTTGTTTTTTGTTTAACTATAGCCAATGATTAAATTTTGGACGAAAGATCAGCTGCGTCAATAAATTACTAGGAGAGTGATAAAATGAAATTGGTTAGATTGGTGTATTACAGTCAGGCTTCTCGAACCATGAACTTGTCAGACTTACGCAATATTTTAGAGACTGCCCGCTCTAACAACAATGAATTAAAGGTTTGCGGCATGTTGTGTTTTGAAAACGAGTTTTTCTTGCAAGCACTCGAAGGAGAAAGAGAAACAGTGAATGAGTTGTATCTAGATATCGCGGATGATCCGCGACATGAAGGTGCGACCATACTCAGCTATGATGAAGTTGAACAACCAACCTTTGAGCTCTGGAAAATGGGGTATGCTGCTGGTTCCGAAGCGTTTTACGAGCTTCTGCGTAAAAATGGCCAAGTTGAGTTCGACCCAGAAGAGATGTCTAAAGAGCAGGCTTTATCGTTTTTGAAAGGTATGGCCGCGTGTCAAACTGAGGTCTAGATACGTTTTACGCCATTGACAGTTTTAAGTATTAAAACCTTGGTAGACGCCAACATATTATGGATTGGTTATTACTTCTTTCTATAAAACGGTGCTGTTTTTTTGAGGGGCTGGGGCTGATTTATATAGTGAGTTAAGCAGCCTACATCCCTTGATGTCCTAGCAAAATTGTTGATTCCTGTTAAACCTACCTAGTTAATATCAGCGGCTAATTATATAATAAAAGCTTACTTCTCTTATATCAGCCGATGCCTAGTTAGCGACTAGTTCAATTGTGACTATTCAAGCTCGAAAATACACAGCACACTTTATTATAAATAGATGAGTTAAATATTGTTTATTGGAGAGTTGAATGGAATTTTAAATCTCGTTTTTATCTATTTTAATGTGGTTTTGTTTTTTAAATTATATAATTAGGTGTTTGTTACTTTAATTTCAATGTGTAATTTTATTATTCTTAGTGATGTATTTTATAATTATTTAATTAGTTTTTTGTAAATTGAAATGTGCTAGACGGTAATAGATGAACTGCGCGGGGTTAGCGGTAAGCAATGTATTGTGTTTCATAACAAACATGGTTGCCATGAATCGCCAGAACACGCTTAGAATGAAAAAGAGCGAACTGCTTTAGTTCGCTCTGATTTTTACAGTTTAGGCAGTATAGATTAAGCCATAAACTTTGCTGCCTAAATGCTAAATTAGTTAGGGCTTACAGTTACAGTGATAGTATCTGAGTAAGTACCTGCATCATTTAGACCGTTTGACTGTGGTGTAATTTTTAGTGATGTTGCTTTTGTTTCACCTGTAGTACCAGTACCAGCAGAAGTTGCTTTAGAGTGCTTATATGCACCTGTTTGAAGGTCAATACCTGCTGTGTCACCAATGTTAAGTGTGTATGCGATTTTGCTGCCTTGAGCATTGTTTGCAACTAAGAAACCGCCATTTGCAGAAGTATACTCAGTTGTTGCATTTTCACCTGTGTTACACCAAACATCTAAAGTACCGATTTCTTGAGTTTGTTGAGAAGAGTCAAGCTTTAGGCCTGTAACACTGTTGTTACCGCTGCTTGTTTTACACATTGGTTGGATTGTACCTTCAAAAGTGAATTTTGCTTCAGTACCTGTTGTATCTAAAACTGCTGCTGCAGCGCCCATTGAAGTGATTGCAGTTGCAGCTAGTAGTGATTTAAGTAGTGCGTTCATGGCTTTTCCCCTTAACAAAACACAGAATTGGTTTTTTATTTAGTTTTCATGATTAGGTGTTGTCACCTTAGTTGATATTTTAAATGCACAGGGCGTGCCAATAGTGAAAAAATATTTCGTCACTTTTTCTTTTTTGTGAAGCTTTCTTAAAGTATCCCTTTAATATCAATTGCTTGCCTGTCTAAGAATATTTGTTAAATCTCATAAAACTTCTCCGGGTTACTGAACGAGCTTGCTCAATAATGACTTCAAAACTCGTACCACGAATTTTTGACGCGGCAAAAGTCACTGATAAGCGGGGATTTATATTTAATGACGGTATTTTGACGATAATGGGATGGTGATGAGGTAATTAATTAAGGTGCGCGTTAATTTTATGACGCTATTCATCGAGTTACCAAACAAAGTGGTCTTTTTTTGAACTGATTAGGTGAAATGCACGCACTTTGTCCGTTTTCTGACATTAAGTATGGATATTGTTTCCGTTTGATTTATATCGTGGCGTGTGTGCCAATAGATTGATAGGGAAGTGTCAAAACACGACTTCCCTATCCGGTTTACGTTATACAAGAGGATTGCGAAGGAGCTGCAGTGTGATTACCTTGGGTAAACGGTCAATGATAAATTATCTTGGTAGGTACCCGCAGGCATCAGTTCAACATTGCCCAGCTTAAACTCAAATCCATACCATTTGTTTTTAACGCCGGGATAAAAGTTATAACTGCGATGGAGTCTGCCAGATGATGAGATTTGTGTGTTATCAAACCGAATTGAGTAGTCAATGAGCGCTTGGGTGTTAGTTTCATGCCGTAAGCCATTGTACTCAGAGTCTACAACTATATCGTAAGAGCTGTTACTCAGTATTTTTATGCCCCAGTTAAATCGCATATTACTTTTAAGCTCACCTAAATCAATGTGGTAATTACCATTGCTGCCAGATACCTTGCCTTTACTGGAATTGGAAAGAGATATCGCAACTTGTGGCTCGGAGTAATAGGTTAAATCGACATATTGCTCATCAATGATTTCATTGTTTTTGACGACAGACACAATGACGTGGCCTGTATAGGCACCAGCAGGGAATAGGCTGTAGTGTCTTAATCTGACCCACATTTGCGTAGAACGGTCTTTCAGGTCAGAACGCCAAATACCATTTCTTACTTTGATCTTTTTGAATTGGGCGTCGTACAGCTTAGCGTACTTGTCTTGTGTGGGTCCTGAAAACACCATTGAGTAGTAGTAGACGTCTTCAACCCATATTTCATCGGCACAGTCCAATAAACTATCAGACACTTTTATTTTTAGAGGTATATACACCGTGACACGGTTGTTGTGCTCCTCAATGATTTCCGAAGGATTAGAAGTGGCTAACATACTGCCATAACAGTCGTTCCATCTCGCCATCGCCTTGGGGGCGGCCAGCAAAAAGCCTAAAATCAGCCAAGTAAAGATCACGGATTTCATTCGTTTTCGCCTCCTTCAGGCTGACTTTTGGTTAGTGTAAGCGTACCCACTCTTATAAAGCGTTGTTCTTCATCAGAAATACTAAATTGTCCAGTCATACCATTAATTTCAACAACATAATCGCCGACGCTGATCCCTTCGACCACAAATCGCCCTGTGCGGTTGGTAAATATCGGCACGCTCAATGGTGCTAAATCATTGTCACTTGATACCTGAGCTTTTACAACACGCCCGCGTTTCATTGCAATTGGCATGCCCTTATCGTCCAAAAGGTTGCCGATGATAGTATAAGAAAGCTCTGAACCTATTTGAATGTGGTGGCCTGTGCTGGCTCCACCTACCACGACGTACATGCCAGGACCCCAGTCATAACCAAGTGGGGCATCAGGTACATCAATGTTGAGTTGAGAGTTGCTGTATCCATTCCCCAGTTCAATTAGAGCGCCAATATCCCCGCTTGGTTTAGTTTGTGCGCGGCCTTGGCGGTCCACATTTACTAATACTTCAGCATCTTTCAAGGTATTATGCTTTGTCACAACGGCAAAGGGGGTAGTGGTGGTCGCACCCATACCTATATGGCCGTCGGCAACACCTAGACTGGTAGATAGGTTAATACTCGCACTGCTGTCAGCGTGTTGTTGTTTGCGTGTATTATTAGTGGCGCTGATATCTGCTCTGACAAACGCACCAGTATAACTGGCTTCTAATTGCTCCTGCCTAAAGTCACTACCTTGCTCTGCACGTACCTCGTAGCCATAGTCGTTGACAAAGTTATTGTTTGTCTTTGCATAACTTGCACTGGCGACTTTATCTCTGCTGCTATACTGAGTGCGGGCGCGATTACTGGAGTTTCTGTCGTAGTGATTCCAAGTAAAATTTAAGAAAAACTGGTTGTCAGAGACAATTCGGGCATCTTCACTGTCGTTATGCGCAAAGCCTGCGCGGACCCTTATTTCTTCATAGCGTAAATTCAGTTCAATGGAGGCGTTTTCCGTAACGAAGTTGTCGCTGCCTTTGGCACGAGACGCACTGAAGTTAAAGTCTAAATTATCACTAATAAAGTAGCTGTAATCCATAAATGCTCTGCTGCTACTTGAGATAGTATCAAATTCCTGCCAAGGTGTGTTGGTGAAGTCGCTTCTCACTTCATAGCCCAAGCGTAAATTGGGTGAACCAAAATTACCATGGCCAAAAACACTATGTTCCGTTTCGATAGAATAGATATCACCGTACTGATTACTGGCTTTACTTTTGGAGTAGCGGACCGAAATATTACCAATAGGACTATTTACTGTGGCTATCGCTCCCAATACATGACCACTTGGGTGTGAAACACCATTCATGCCCAAAGTGAGTTTGTCAGTAACACCGTATTCATAATTGCCTGAGACGAACAGCTCGTCGTCATACTCATAACGTCTTTGTTCTAAGGTCGAAAGCTTCCCTAATGCTAGTGAGTAGTCACTTAGCCCCTTGGCAAGTAGTCTCGAGTTGTAATGTGTAGTAAAATAGAACTCTTGGGTTTCCCCATTGGCATAGGTTGCAACTACTTGAATATTATTTACCCCTGATGTAAGCGGTAAATCGCTTAGGTCATAGCGCCCAGCTTTCAATCTGATCCGTGAAATCAAGAAATCATTAATGTAAATCTCAAGGTTTGCCGCACGGGGTAAAACAAACTGTTGGCTGTTACTAGGCGTGATCCTGCGCTGTGGTTGAAGCCTCGAATAGGCTTTCTCGAAGCTAATGCCAGCAAGCTGAGCGCCTGCAAGATGCCCAGAGCTATTAATTTGCGTGTCTCCAAGTGTAATGCGCAACGGCTTATCTGGCCTGTCATAAAACAGGGCGATATCTCCACGATATACATCACTGTCTTGGGTGTTGCCGTTTTCCCAAAATAATGCGCCTCGCATGTTCACGCCGTCGCCACCACCTAAATTAGCGTTCATTAGCCACTCTAATTGAGATTTATGGTCATGGCTGTTATTGCTACGTTCGTGGTTTAAATTGAAGTTGTTGAGCATGGCCCAACTTGCTTCACCCTTTGGTTTATCAAAGTGCTTTTGTCTGCCATAGGTGAGGCTGTCAGTGGCCATGGCCGCTTCGGTGAGAGTCATATCAATGGTTAAATCTTGCGGCTGCATTTTTAGTTCGATGCCCTTGGCTGCGAACTCTTCCAGTGTGATTGGGGTATCCCCTTTGCTCGTGAGCCAATCATTTACGCTCTCACTGAGCACAGATTGTAGGCTGTTTCTAAAATCAGCCGCAGAGATAGAAGCTAATTCAAAGCCATTAGTGGCGGCAGAAACTTGCCCTACCTCGGCAGAATTTAGCCGCACAGGGAAATCCATATTGAATGTTGCGGCAATTGAAGTACAAGCCCAAAACAAAAGTAGTGAGAAAATGACACACTTATACTGAGCAGGCTGAGTATATAAGCCCGTTTTTAACATGCGTTGTCTTACTTTTTGTCAAACAAGTTGATAAGCGCGGCACTTGGCGTTGGCTTGTCTTCTAACAAAGGCTTGATGTCGAGCTCAACTGAATGTCCAGGCATAACGAAGCGACCCGGTGTCACTGACTGAAACTGAGCCCAGCTCACTTTAGTTTTGCCGTCATGAAAGTGGTAGTCAAAGTTCGACAGGTCTAATACGCGTTCACCTTCATTACTTATAGTCAGCATACAAGAGTCTATTTTTTCGCAGTTTATCGTACTTTTTTGTTGAGCCTTTATCCCTTCAGGACTAACAAACACTAAAGTTGCGAAATTAAACACCATTTTTACACCAGACTTTTCATCTTCGTTTGGTAATGGCAGCTGCTTGAAGACAATGCGGTATGAAGTTGTTTCTTTAAGTTCCGGTGAACCCAAGTATTTGGCGCGAAACACTTGATAGCTTTTAGCGGGTACTTCTACCTGTGGAGGGAGGACGATAAAATCATCTTCTGCTGGCACTAATACTTCAGATTGGTTTGCATCAAAAGTGCGTTTGAATACCTCGATTTCAATTGGCAATGCGCTGTCACTGGGATTTTGTAGACGATAAGTGACCAGTGAATTTTTTCCGTGCGACGCAAGGTCAACAATCATTGGTTGAACTTGGTAGGCCATCGCAGGGGTCGACAACCACAAAAGTAATAACAACAGTTTACGCATCTGACTTCCAATTAAGAAACGGGACAAATTTTTGCTATACGATACCCTGCCTGTCTGTTAATACAAGGGTAAATTTTAATTGAACGGTCATATTAGGTTTTTAAGCCTGATTTATTGGCGTGCGGATGATTTCTTAATGCGTAATGTGCGTTACACTTAGTCCTTGGTTGGCATATCAATTTGACTTGTCCATTAGAAGTATTGTGGAGTGATAGATGTACTTACTATTGTGTGTGTTATTATTGGGCGTTTCTTGTGTGTTGTACTTATACAGCGAAAGGCGCAACCAACCTCAATCAAGGCAATTACCCAACCTTGAAATTTACCCACGTATTGTAACCAATGATTTTATTCAAGAATTTACCGAAAGCTATCCTGCAGACACCTATGTGACAATGTTTTCTGCAGAAGGGCAGCTATTTTTGGTTGCTGCTACGACACCGGATGAAGTCAACCCAGATGATGTCGCATCTAACCATCACACGCCCGTATTAGCATATTCAATTACCGAATCACTGTCTGCGATTTTTGTCATGCCTGAAGGTGATGTGGAATTGGTGCTGTCAAACAGCCATATAAAGGCACTGGGATTACATCGAGACGAGCTTCTTCAGTTAGCAAAACAAAATATGGCTAAGTTTGCTAGAGAACAAAATTTACAGCACACCTCAATTTATAATCAAGAGTGTGGATTTGTAACTGCCAATGGGACATATGAGTCCTCTCTTATTCTGTGTGAACCATATATAGAAGGGTTAAAAAAACATTTGGGTGGGAAGCTGCATGTCTTTATCCCGGTTACCAACAGTTTTATTTGCACCGGAGAGCAGTCTCAAGAGGCTATGAACCAAGCAAAACAGGCTGCTGAGAGGCTATATGAGCAGAGTGAGAATAAACTGATAAACAAACGGTTAAGCTATGTTAATGGTACATGGCAAGAGCACTAATATACGAAGGCCTTCTAGCTGCCAAGCTTAATAGGTATATTTAATATTACGCTCTATTGTGTTGTACTCATTATTTAAATAGTGATTATGTTGTGATTTGCACAGTAAAATGATGGGCCACGCTACCTAATTATCGGTAACGTGAAAAATATTTAATTGTGATGATATTTTTTGATTTTTGGCTACGCTTATGACCTGTAATACAGTTGACTAATTAAACTCTGGCAACTGTATTCTAAGGTGTGTTTTGATATGTGTTATGGAGAGTAGAATCATCATATTATCTCTACACACCTATATTACTCTTTTAGGCGTCTAATAATTATCTACTCTATCAGCTTAAACCTGACAGTGTTTAACACCAATATATTGCCAACTATTTAATCCTTTCTGAATATGTAAAGCTGCTGAGTGTGCGGACGCGCCCTTAAAAACCTGTTTAATGGCCTCTGTGACAAGCTGCTGATAGTTTGGACTACCTTGGTTTAACGAAGTAGCGGTAAATAAACTGGCACTGTAGCTTTGCTCGTTCAGTAGTCTGGCTTGTTTTCTCACATTTTGGCTGTTGATTTGAACATGCCCTGCATATGCTGGTACTTCGTTTAAGGTATTGGCAAATAAGTTAGCAAAAGCCTTTGTGGTGGTGAAGTCTAGTACTTTTTGGGCCAATACAGCATGTGAACCAAGGGCATTAGCTTGATACGTACCATCTGCAAATCCGTAAAACTTACCACTGGCACCTGGTACGGGCCAAAATTCTACTTGATAGCTTTTGTCTACTTGGTAAAACACGGAGTTGGGGCCGGCCCGCCAACCGCCATCTAACGCCAAGGCTGAGTTACCCAGCGCTTTACTCGTGCCCATACCGTGGTAATCCTGCGTCAGGACATCTTGATTGATAAAACCTCTGCTGTGCCAATCCTGTAAGGTTTTTAGAACAGTGACATACTCGTTTGAAGTAAAGCATGCTTCACCTTGAATAAGTGCCTGTGCATGCGAAGCTTTTAGTAACCCTGCAGTCATTACTTCTGCAACAACCTGTGACAAGTACCACTGATCACTGGCCATTTGCAGTGGAGTGATACCCTTATCTAACAAGTGTGTGAACAGCCTCTCTAATTGCAAAAGGTTTTGCGGTTGCGAAGCCAAGTTATGCTTGGTGAGTAGTTTTTGGTTAACGAGGATCCCTTCAAGCTGCATAGCGAAAGGAACGCCATAGAGTTTGTTATCCGCACCTGTGGCTGCGGGTAACGCATTGCTATTAATGGTGGGCAGCGTTTTTGTTTGTGGCGCTACTAGTCCAAATTCAATAAGCGGTGCGAGTGCTGCAGGGCCCGGGGACCATTGAAATAAGTCGACACGCTGGTTTTGTATTGCTAATTGCACATGCGCCTGATACGTGTCGTAATCGATGACTTTGACATTGACGTGGATGCCGTCAATAAGGTTGCGCTGGTTAATCTTTTCCCACAATAGCCGCTCTTGTTGCCGCCATGTGTAAAGATCTAGTTGTTGTTTTGCAAAGGTAAAGCTTGGCCAAAGCAGTACAGTTATGAGGAGGTATAAATACTTGGACATCACAGCCTCTATTTCACTTTAAATTGTTCATTCATAGCGACTAATGCATCAGATGCATTGTCGAGCTCGTCTGCAGCAGCATTATTTTGTTGGATTTGTGCAAGGGTTTGCATTGACAGCGCATCAATGTTTTCAATGCTGGTACTGATCTCTTGCGCTGCGATGTGTTGTTGCTTGGCAGCCTCAGCAATGACCTCATTAAGCTGATGAGCATCACTGACACCTTGAGCAAATTCTTTGATTTGCACGTCGATTTCCTGCGCCATTTGACGACTGGACTGAGTGTTATCAAGTGAACTATTTAGTGCTTTAACCGCGAGATCAGAAGATTGCATCAATTGATTTATTTTGGTTTGAATTTGCTCTGTGGAGGTTTGGGTTCTCATGGCTAAAGTACGAACTTCATCGGCAACTACAGCAAAACCTCTGCCGTGTTCAGCTGCTCTAGCAGCTTCAATCGCTGCATTAAGGGCCAGTAGATTGGTTTGATCAGCAATGGTGTCGATAACATTTATGACTTCTTCTATCTGCTTACATTCTTGGTCAAGAGAAGCGACAGCCTCTGCTGCCGAAGTCATTTCACTGCGCAGTTGCTCGCTGAGCAGCTGGTTTTGTTGCACCAACCCCTGAGACTGAGTTGCCAAGCTGTCAGCCTGTGCCATTAAGTTGGTGGCTTGCTCTGCTGTGCCAGATATTTCGCTCGACGTCGCTGTCATCTCCAATACGGCACTGGCAACTTGCGTGGTTTGGTCCTTCTGTTGATTTGCGATGATGGTAGTATGTTGCGCGCTTTGAGAGAGCGTCTCAATGGAGTGGTTTATTTGTCCTGACTGAGTTTTTATATCCGTAATAATATTTACAAAAGCAATGCGCAAGCTGTGTAAAGAAAGACGTAGTTGCGATATTTCGTCTTCGCCTTTGACGTCGATTTCATTGCTTAGATCTCCTGTCGCTAGCTTTTCGATGTCTGTAACAGTTTGCTTTAATGGTTTGCTGATACTGCGCGTAATAAAATAGGCCATAAGTATGCCAAAAAGCAGTGTCGTTGCTGTTGCGAGTGAAATCCACACGAAACTAGACTCAACAGATAATGTTGTTTGATCTTCCATTTTGGCGCTAAAAGCGCGGCTTAATTCGCTGATCTGCGCCATATCAGACTTTAACTGTTGCAAGCCGGTTTCAACCTGTGACAGATTGTTGATCAGTACGTTTTTGCTCGATAGATAGCTGCTTTGCAGAGACTTAATACCGTCTTGCTGACCCATTGTCCAAGCAAGCTCAGTGGCGATATTGCCTAAAGGCTGAAGTATATTGCGTTTTAATGTGCTGTTGGCTCCCAAGGCTTCTAGCTGATAGCCTGTGTTTACATAATCGTTCAGCCAAGATTTATACTCAGCTGAAAGCGCTTGCAAGTCAGATAACTCATTAATCAGCAAAAACTGTTTCGCGATGGATACGCCATACCTGAGTTGACCAAGTGCTGTGGTGATGAGCTGAGACTGTTTGTATTTTTGATAGCGCCCAGTTAAATCAGCTAATTGTTTATCAAGCGCGTCAATGTGTGCTTGATATTGCTGTAAAGTCGCTTTGTTTTTCAGGGCGGCACTGGCTACAGTCATTGACTTGTTTTGTGCAATAAAAACTTGAGATTTGCTGAGCTCGAAGTCTTCCAATACGCGCAACTTTTCCTCATTGTCTGGTAAGTTCGCAAACAAGGCTGACATTGCGTCCAACTCAAGTTGAATGGCATTTTTATACTCTTTAATGGAACCTTCCAATTTCAACTGCTCAGAAATGCTATCTGTATAGTAATGTTGATAAACAAATAAATTGAGTTGGTCCAGTTTGCTTTCTACAGAATTTACTTTAATATCAATTGGCTGGGCGACCTGAGTCACCTTTTTCAAGTTGCTATTTATCTCTGTCATTCGAAACAAAGAAAACACACTTATGGCAACCATTGCCAGGAGAACTACCGTGTATCCGATTGATATTCTTGATATTACGGATGATTTGAACATGGTATGGGTACTTAGGTTTAAAATTTGCGCAATGGTACCACTGGTAGAAACAAAATAACCTAGTCATTATTCAGTATATTTAAATAATTAAATGTGATTGTGCGTAGCTTAAGTGTTGATGAAGTGTGGTGCGTGTATGATAAAAGTAATGGTTATTAGGTAAGTAGATCTTCGATGATAATAAAATAGTCTTAAAGGTTGTGCGTGAGTTAATATATTTCAATTGGGTGACACAAAGGCACTTAATACACCTGTGTGTCACAGTCTTATTCACCTACTTTTTATAGATGACCTCTCCGTCTAGCAGTGTCATCACAACATTTGTTTGGGCAATTTCCTGTATTGTGCTGTCAAACAGGTTTCTATCTAAAACCACTAAGTCAGCCAGTTTTCCTACTTCTATACTACCTACAAGGTGATCCTGACGCATGGCATAGGCACTATTTAGCGTATAAGCCTCGAGTGCTTGTGCCAAGGTGATTGCTTGTGGCGTTCTCGATATCGCGTTACTAATGCCGATAAATGGGTTAAAAGGGCTTACATTCCAATCGCTTGAAAGTGTCAATGTAGCATTGTTTGCGATCAAGCTTTTAATGGGCACTAAATCTTGCGAACGTTCATTGCCAAGCAGCGGAATATTCTCAGGCCAATGACTCGGATCAGTAAAATCGCCAGCGACTTGTGCATCAGCAATTACCCCGAGCTTGTCAAACCGTGTATAATCAGCCGGGTCCACCACCTCTAGGTGCGTTAATCTGTGGCGAGATTTACCTGTAGAAGCATTTTCAATGGCATTGAGCGCTTCGTGAATACCTCGATCGCCAATAGCGTGAATATTAAAGTCAAAGCCTGTAGGTTCGAGTGCTTTGATGTATTGCTCTAACCTGGCTTGCGTAAAATAGTTTAGACCTTTATTACCCTCAAGCTCTAGCCAGTTTTGATGATAAGGTTCGTGCATTGCTGCAGTTGTATTGACTAAAATCCCATCCACATAGAACTTAACTTGGTTTACTTTGAGTAAACTATCTGGTTGCGCTTGGTACAACGACTTTAGCTTGGCTATTTGGCTGGCATCATTCATTTGCGGATATGCCCATAAGCCCAAATGCACGCGTAGCGTTAACTTATCTTCATTTGCTACACGTTGCCATGTTTCTAAATGTCCACGTTGCCAATAGGTTCGCGCATCACTAATTGACGTGATCCCCGCTTTATTTAAGGCTGGCATTGTATACTCTATTAACCCCAAATAATCATTTTGTTGAGCGTTACTCAATGAGCGCATGGCCAATTCCATGACTTGATTACCGGCATTATCATAGAGAATCCCATCGAGACGCATTTGCTCATCTCTGCCGATCACACCGCCAATCGGATCTAAACTATCGCTATGAATACCAGCAAGCTCCAAAGCTTTACTGTTAACCCACATTGAGTGTGATGTTTGCTCCATAATAATCACCGGGCGATTAGCAACTGCCTCGTCAAGTACATCCAGTGGGCTGTCTTGCATCTCAAGTAACGTGCCGATGTTATGGCCGTATCCAATCAACCATTGGGCATTTGGATTCTGCAATGCAGCTTCTTCTACTAAAGCGATGTATGTGTCGGTGGATGCTGATTCTGGGATGGTAAATTGTGTGGCATCTGAACCTGATTCTAGCGGATGCATATGAACATCATGAAAGCCCGGCATCATCATTTTTCCTGCTAGGTCGATCACTTGCGTGCTGTCACCTATGTACTGCTTTGCATCTTCATTGCTGCCAACAAAAATGATCTTATTGCCTTTAATAGCAACAGCTTGTGCCCAAGGTTTAGCCTCATTTACGGTATATATAGTACCGTTGGTGAACAGCTGTGTCGCGAACTCGTTAGATACCTGTTCTGCCGCTGTTGGTGGTTGGGGATCGTTGCTATTGTTTGAACTATTTGTCGGGTTACTTGAATCTGAGTTACACCCTGATAGGCATAGACCAGCTAACAATAAGGGAAAAATAGGCATATTTGTTACTCGCATAGTTGACTCCTGTTAGATGGCGCTACACTATCAAAGGCATGGTAACCATAAGGTAACAGTGTAGAGGCTTTATGCTGGTTTTGCTTGTTGAAGACGATGCTGCGTTAGCTGCTCAATTGATTGACTTTTTGCAACATGAAAATATTGAGGTGGATTATGCCGCTTCTATTAGAAGCGCGAAAGAGATCGCTGCACAAACAATAAGATATAGTCGCTATGATGCGGTAATTTTAGATATGGATTTGCCTGATGGCAATGGCATCAGCTTGGTCGGTGAGCAAATGTTAGGGCAAGGTGTTCCAGTGTTATTTTGCACTGCTGCGACTGCTCTGGAAGATAAGCTTGCTGCTTTTTCAGCAGGTGCATTGGACTACATAACCAAGCCCTTTGATTTACCTGAGTTGGCCGTGCGTCTGAAAATCTTGGCTAAGAAACAAGAGACTCGGTTTGAGCATGTTTTTGAGCTAGATACGTTGTTTGTTGACTTTAATTCGAAAATTGCCAAGCGCGGAGAGCGTATTTTAGTATTGTCGCCACAGCAATGGGTACTACTTGGTTTACTAACAAAAAACGCACCTAACCCCCTCAGCAAAGAAGAAATATTATGTAATGTTTGGCCAGATCAAGATGTGAACAATAACATGTATAAGTCGCTACTTACGCGTTTACGGAAAAACATAAGTAAAGATGGTGAGCTTGAGCTGGTACATACAATTAAAGGTCAGGGTCTTATGCTAAGGAAGCATAGTGAATAAAAAACAGAGTATTACAGCTTATTTAGCTAAGCGGATAGGCGCATTATTTATCCTATTCGTTTTGGTATGGACGCTGGTTGCGAAGTGGGTTTACCACTATGCGTGGGATGATACGACCGAGTTTTACTTGCATCAAGATTTAGAGCTCGCTTTGAGTGGGCAATTGGCTTTGCCTTATCACTTTGAAGGTAAATATATTGGTGCGCTAGACCAGATGCCGACAGAGTACCGCTTAGCAGTGGAAAGTACTGAGATCATGTTCGCCCATACCGCGTTATTTGCCACCCAGTCTGGAGATATGTATATCCTTAAAGCTCAAGGTGTAGATGAAGAGCCATTGTATGTTGTCCACTTTTTTTCAGTACAAGACTCACCAAGTTTGATGCCTATTTTTATCATCTTAGCTGGCGCCATGCTGTTACCGCTTGGGTTTGTTATCTGGCGTATTGGTGCCCATGTTTCCAAAGAGGCAGACAATGTTTTAGAGAGTGTCGCAAATCAAGTCATAAAGCCGTCTCAGTTTTCTGAATTCGACCAATTTGCAACTGTGTATAAAACGGCTCAATTTGCTCAGCAGCATGCGCTTGATCAAGAGCGATTATTTGCTGCTTTTTTAAGCCATGAAATACGCACACCTTTGACAAAGATTAGCCACTGTATGAGTAGAATACAGCAAATCGATGACATTCCGCTTGAGGCACTAGATGTGCTGGATACCTTGGAGGTGAGTCAGCGTGAATTGTCGCAAATAGCACAGGGTATCTTACTGTTAAGCAGACCGAACTCGAGTCAATTGCAAAATCATGCTTTGAACAATGTGCTCAAGCGTTGGCGTACTAAGTGGCATGAGCATGGATTGATAATTGAATTGCAAATAGAAGAGCACCAAATTATTCAAGCACTACATACTGTGCTGTTCAGTTTAATGCTAACCCAAGTCGCAAAAAATGCATTGCAGCACGGGCAAGGCGCATTAGACGTATACGCATCTGATCAAGGCTTACGTTTTGAAAATAGCGTGGGGGGGAATCACCCATCTAGTGGTTTTGGTCTCGGGAGCAAAATCATTAAACAGGTGTGTGATTGCTTTGGCTGGTATGTAAAGAGCACTGTGCATGGTGAGCGATACGTGCTCGAAGTCATCTTCTGACTATTGAGGCTGAACTTCAATTTCTGTGAGCACAGAATTAGCAAGGAAGCACGCTTCGTGGGCTTGATGATGCAAAGCATGCAAGGTTGTTGCCGCCACAGTAGCGCCGTCTTGCCATTCGACTTTTGGCTTGAGTATGATGTCTGTGATGGCAAGCTTTCCTTGCGCGTTGTGTTTCATGAGGCCTTCAGCACTATCCACATAGCGATTTACCACGAGTCCCGCTTTGGCTGCAAAATGTAGAAAAAACAGCATATGGCAACTAGAAAGGGAAGCTACAAAAGCTTCTTCAGGGTCAATGTGTTCAGCATTAGAATAAGGAAGTGGCACTATGGTTGGTGACGCAGACGCCATGACTTGTATACCTCCGTCAAATGCCCACGTGTGTACTCGGCTGTATTTCTGATCTATAAAAATGTCATTTTGAGGGCGTTGCCAAGAAATTTGCGCAATATATTTTGCCATGAAAGATACTCCCTGCACTGAGGTTGATGGTTATATTTGAGGGTGAAATTGCGTTTTAGTATGCATTTGACAAGCCGCTTTGAGAAGCGATAATACTTCAAACTGATTTGAGTAAATTTCACATCATGAGCAAGCCAAACTATTCACTGACTGCGCTTCAGACGTTTTCAGTTGTCACCAAAGAACTCAACTTTTCAAAGGCTGCAGAAGTTCTTAATATCTCTCCGAGTGCAGTGAGCCATCAAATGAAGTTGCTTGAGTCACAGCTTGGTATGAGCTTATTTCATCGAAAGTCAAAAGGGGTAACATTAACCAATACGGCCAAACAACTGGCTGAACAAGTTAATAAGGGGTTTGAATTAATCGATTTTGGGGTGGACGCAGCGACACAACCCGAATCTGTGCAGCGCCTCGTACTTGCGGTGGTCCCGTCACTGCTGGACGGTTGGTTAGTGCCAAGGTTAAATGACTTTTATGATTGTTTTCCTAACGTTGAGTTGCAGTTGATTGCCGCAGATCAATTGGTAGATTTTAATCAGCGTCATATTCATGGACATTTACACTTTGGCCATGGACAGCATACAGATCTGGAGTGTATTTTTATGGCGCATGAATATGTATATCCGGTTTGCGCGCCAAATTATAATGGTCAAGTCAATGCACTCAGCAACTTTCTTGCCTACCAAGGTGGAGCAGAAGACGCGCCGAGTAATATGAGCTGGGAAATGTGGTTTAAAAGTCAGAAGTTGGATATGCCTAAACAGCTTAACTATCGGCGCTTTAGCCATGTCAGCCACACACTGACAGCGGCAAAATGCGGTCAGGGCATTGCGCTTGGGTGGCATTATATTACAAGTGATTTGTTACACGATAAAGCGCTAGTCAAGCTCCCATTTAAAGCCGTTCAACTGCCCTTTTCTTATCACTTGGTGATGCCAAAGGACAGTGCACAACGCTCACTGATGCGAAATCTCACCCATTGGTTAAAGTCTCAATTTGCGCGTTCACAGCTTGTCTCTCAGAAATGATTAACCATTGAAAAACCCACGGAAGCTGAATAATAAGCAGGCTCGAACTGATATATATAAACCAGTTAACGGTCCTAATTAATGGGAAGTAACCTTGTCCCTGATTGCCAAATAACCAAAACTGTCCAATGAGTGCATCTGCTAATGTCGCGAGCAGTAGACCAATGACAAGTAAATAGTAACGCTTGGGAGCCCCAGACTTAGCTGCTTTTAGCAATAGCAAGACGGCAACGCTGGCACATTGTGCAACCAACAAAGCGTAAAAACCAGCCAAGGTAGATACGTAGGGAGCAGTATCTGGCAATCGCATTTGTGCATATGAGAGTAAAGTTACACTACTCACCATTAAAACTACCGCAAAGATTTGGCGGTGTGTAATTGCTAGCCGTTTAAGAAATGAATAACTACTCAACAAAATTAACCCGTAGCCTATTGAGAAAACATAAATCGAGTCAATTAAATAGTCGTGTTTTATTAGCGGATCGTAGCGATAACCATGCTGAAAAAGATTGAAATTAACTAAATCTCCAAACGCGCAAAATAAAACTCCTAACGCAACCAGCTTCGCGCAAGTGATAGTTTCTCGGTTTTCACAGTGAGTGAGCAAAGAACGCCATGTAGCTGCGGCAATAGCCACAATAGCAAAGGTTGTCAGGGTTTCTAATGCATGCTGGTACAAACGAGAAGCTTTGGAATAGGGCCACAAGTCCGATAAAACAAAGGCTGTTTGTGCTGCACATATCACCCATACTAAAAAAGCAGCGCGCGATAAAAATGATTTATCTATACTCATGATTTGCAATTACCCCCTGACCTATGGCTAAATTTGGTGTACAACTTTTAACAGTTTTTTAGTGTCAAATAAACTACATTACTGAATCGAGTTTTGGCCAAGGAAGCGTTATCAATATAAAACCTCTAAGTGGGTATAGTAGGTACACAATGTCTCAAACTAAAAGTAATATAGCTCTAGGTATCGCTGCAGCAGCGTTAGCCCTGTCTTTGTATAACCAAGTATTTACTCAATCTCAGTCTCGCTCTGAACCCGCTATAGCGGTTTTGCAAGACAGTGCGCATCACGTATCGAACACTGACGCCTTATCGAAAGCGCAAATCAGCCAAAGTCACCTCGATCTTGGAGCAATGGATAAAAATGCGCTTATTGAACGCATTGAGTATTTAGAGGAACGGATTCTCGACATAGAAAATCGTGCATTTTCGAGTACGCCATCTGTGGATGGTATGGAGGAAGTCATCCTTGCAGTACTAGAAGAAAAAGAACGCAAAGACAAAGCGCAAAATCGAGAAGATAATCCGGTATATGGCTTTTATGAAGATCTTCCAAAAGACTATGATCTCAAATTAAAAACAGACCCCGAATTTGCAATGAAAGTCAGTCAAGACTTGCGTAGCAAAGTACTTGATGAGAGCCTCTCACCTACAGAGCGCCTGTCGGCAATGGGCCAGTTGCAAATGAATATGTATATTCTGAATCGTACTCAGGGCGAGATGTTTGACTATGAGACGGTTGACGCAGTACTTGAGATTAGTCGCAACAGCCAAGATGAGAAATTAAAAGTGCAGGCTTTAGAAGTGGTCGCACACACGCCCGTGGTCGATACGCGTATCGCTAAATCACTGCAAGATATTATTGAAAAAGAGCCTAATAAGTATATGAAGACTATGGCTGCTGAAGGTCTGATTGGTCAGTACTATCAATCTGGTGAGTCATCTCCAGAGCTCAAGCAACAACTTGCAAGTGATATTCTGGATTTATACAACAATTCGAATAGTTCAGAGGCTCAGTTAGTTATGCAGCGTTTGATCAGTGATGATGAGTTACTGGAGCAGATCCGTCGAGATGCAGGGCGATAATATCGCCTTCTCAACATTCGCATTCATCATAGATTCCCTTATTTTACAGGCAATATGATGGCCAATAGGTACTGGATATTAGTTGGTGATTGCGCAACTTTAGTCAAGTATATGAGATTATTAGACCTTAACATCGCCTTTTTAAGAGAAAAATAGGCCGATGATGCACCAAAAATTTATCAAGGTACTAGATTACATAGAAGCTAATCTTGATGGCGAGCTGGATATAAACCAGCTTTGCCATGTTGCCCATCTATCCAAATACCACTTTCACAGACAGTGCTCTACTTATTTTGGTATGCCTGTTGCCTCTTTGGTGAGGTTGTTGCGCCTTAAGCGTGCGGGGTACCAATTAGCATTCAGAAATGAGATGAAAGTTGTTGATATTGCATTGAATGCGGGTTTTGAAAGCCATGAAGCATTCTCTCGTGCTTTTAAAAAATACTTTAGCTTGACCCCGACAAATTTCAGGAATAAGCCAGATTGGACACAATGGCATATTAAATATGACGATATTATAGCGGTTCGGCGACGGTGTCAGACTACAAGTCTGATGCCGAATATTGATATCGTCTCATTTGAGGAAACTTTGATAGCGACGATTGAGCACCGAGGTGACCCCAGACTCGTAGGAAACAGCATTAGGCGGTTTATTGATTGGCGGCGAGAAAATAACTTGCCGCCCAGTTCCAGTAAAACATTTAACCTAATTTATAGTGATCCTAACTTAGTGTGTGACGATGAATACCAATTAGACATAGGGTGTGCTATTAACTTACCTGTGCAAGATAATGCTCATGGCGTTGTCACCAAACGGATACCGGCAGGGGAATGTGCGGTTTTGAGGCATGTGGGGAGTGATGATACTTTAGGGGCGTCGGTCAATTTTCTTTATGAAACGTGGTTAGCTGATTCTTCATATCAGTTGAGAGACTTCCCTATTTTCTTGGAAAGAGTACGTTTCTTCCCTGAAGTTGCAGAGCGTGAGATGGTCACTGATATTTATTTACCAATCACAAAATAGGTAATAATCAAATATACCCTGAAAGAGCATTGAGGATGTTAACTCTTTCAGGGTGTCATTACTCTGCGCCTTTAGTTAATTCGTGTGTTTATCTATGTGTCCTAAATCACGCTCTGGACACAGCAAATCTCGAACTCTACGTTTTAGCTCTTTGGCTTCAGGGAATCCGCCGTCTTTGACTCTGCACCAGATAAGCTGGTCATTGTAGTAAATTTCAAACACGCCTTTTGAAGCAGGGGCAAGTGCGACTTCTTTTAAATCTTGACCAAAAGTAGATAGCAGCTCCTGAGCAAGCCAACCACTTCTTAAAAGCCATTGGCATAATACACAATAGTGAATTGTAATCTTTGGTTTATCCATTGCGCTCAAATCTTATTATTCAAGTTGTTCAGAGTTAATTACTCGCCTTCTTTTTGTGCGTTTTGCACAAACTCGGAGTAAATTGAATCCTTAATGAGTCTATCAGGTGTAAAGGCGTAATAGTGTTGATAAACGTTATCTATGCTGCCAATGAAAGTGACATCATAGTGTCTTTCTATTTCTTCTTTGATTGACAAAGGGGCTGGGAAAATGCCAAATCCCTGTTGTCCAAGTGACTTCATTAGGGCGCTGTCATCTACATGTCCAGCGACGGACATCTTGATCTCAAGGTCTTCGAGCCAGTACTGAATCGCATTGGTAACAGGGCTTGTCTTTGCCGGTAAAATAATGGGCATATCTTTGAGTGTATTAGGGAAGTCTTTGCTCAATTTTGCGTAATAGTTGGAATTGCCATAAAGGCCGAGTTGGCTCTTTCCTATCTCATGACAAAACGCTTTGAATGGCGTTGAACTGTCCAGCGGTTTATCCGCGAGAACGAGATCGATTTTATGTGTTGCCATTTGTGCTAATAGTTCAGACTGCTGACCATCAATACAGTGCAAGTTTGTGATCCGTTCATGCTTGATAAGTGGAGAAAGCCATTTTGAAACAAGTGACTTAGGCAGGGCGTCAGAAATACCGACCTTTAACGTTCGATTTAGGTTGTCGAGATCTCCTCGTGTTGTCTCGAGCCATTCTTCTGCAACATTAAACATATCATTTGCATACTGTTGTGTCAGTTGCCCATATTCGGTAAGCCGCAGTCCTCTTCCCTCGCGGACAAATAAGGGTTTTCCTAGGCGCTGCTCTAGGCTCGTGATCTGAGCGCTGATAGTTTGAGGGGTCAGGTGTAACACTTTACTGGCGGCTGCAATGCTGCCTAATTTACTTACCTGCCAAAAATAGTACAGGTGGTTATAGTTGATATTCATAATACTTCGTAAATTTCGATGCCAAACTAAGAATTAATCAGCTTTTATCTTTGATTCCACCTTAGTAGATTTAATTCATCGACGCAATCAGTAATTTCATTATGAATGATGCTTTTAAGCGTTTAATTGAACGAGGTCAACAGATATGAAATTAAATTTACGTATGACGGGCAAAACCCTAGGCGCAAGTGCCAAGAACGCTGCTGCAAAATTGATTACCACCAAATTTGCCAAATACGTTACTAATATTCGTAAGGTAAAAGTACATATAGACGATGTACCTTCGAAACTTCATGGCACGTTGACCCAATGCCGCATTGAGGTACTGCTTCCTGGCTTGCCAAGCATTATGGTCAAAGCAAAGGGAAAAGACTTCGCGCAAGCAATTAAGCGGGCGGTATCTAATAGCGAAACCGTATTGACGCAAAAGTTGTGATGTTACTGTTGAGCCCCTTGAGTACTCCAATGTACTCAGGGGGTTGGCAGTTTTATCAATGATTTTATACTACTAAGTAACACTCCCAAGCACTTGCTGCGGCACGGAAGCTGCGCTTTTTATCCCAAAAAAGACATTATTTTACAGGTGCTCATATTCATTTGTTAACAAACCACTTTGTTTATAGCCAATATGTTCATTATTCCTTGTAATTAATATTTTAATTATAATGATAAAAATCAACTAAAAGCCTTCTAACTAGTTATTTATTAGCCAAATTTCAATTCATAATCTGGCGAATTGGCTAAATAAAACTCTTTAATAAAATGTTTATTATTGGTGACAATCACGGCTCTGTTGTGTATTTTATACAGTGTAAAGCTGTAACGAGATCCTCAAGGAAGTAAAAAATGACTTATATATCTGATACCAGTGCTCAAGACACGCAAATAGAGAAGAAAAGGAATTACAAACTCTATTTGTCTGTCGCTGTAGGTATCATCGTATTTTTTGTGTGGGTAGTGCCACAATTATCGGTATGGTTTGGTGGACAGGGGGCAATTCGATTAGAGAATATACGCGTTGCTGAAGTACAAAAGGGCCAATTTGTTAGGGATATTTCTGTTCAAGGTAGGGTAGTAGCAGCCAAAAGACCGACTCTTTATAGTCCGGCTCAAGGTACGGTAACTTACCATGTAACACCGGGTGACACGGTGAAAGCTGGTGAACAATTAGCGACGATTGATAGCCCTGAATTGACGAGTTTATTTGCGCAAGAGAGAGCTGAACTTACTCGGTTAAAAACGCAACTTGAGCGTGAAAAAATTCAAGGCAAAAAGCAGAATCTGGAGCAAGAAAATTACATTGGAAAGGCGCAGGTTGCACTAAACGCGGCAAAGCGAGAAATGAGACGAAATGAAGAGGGGCACAAAAGCCAAGTCGTCAGCGATATTGATTTTCAAAAAGCCAAAGATGACCTTGAAAATGCACAAAGAGAACATCGTCTCGCCATTAAGGAAGTTGCCCTACTTAAAGAAAGTCAAAAATTTGAAATTCAAACGCGTGCATTAGAATGGGAAGCACAACAAGTCATCGTAGATGAAATTCAAAGGCAAGTTGCCGCACTATCCATAAAATCGCCAGTAGCAGGCATAGTGGGTAATTTAGCCGTTGAGCAAAAGAATACCGTCTCTAAAAACCAACCACTGTTGAGTGTGGTCGATCTGTCTCAATACGAGGTGGAAGTTAATATTCCTGAAAACTATGCGGATGATTTGGCGCTGGGAATGAGTGCAGATTTGACGCTCAATGGCAGCACTTACAAAGGCGAATTGATCGCGATTTCTCCAGAAATAGTAAATGGTCAAGTTGAAGGTAAAATTAGATTTAAAAGTAAAAATATTAAAGGTTTGAGACAAAATCAGCGCTTGACGAGCCGCGTCGTTCTGGAAGAAAAAAGTGATGTTTACTTTTTACCAAGAGGTCAATTTGCAGAGACCGGTGGGGGGCGTTATGTTTACGTGGTACAAGACGACACCGCAGTCAAAAAGCCAATCAAATTAGGGTCGAGAAGCTTGGGCCAAGTGGAGGTGATATCCGGTTTGGCGATGGGTGAAAAAGTGGTGATTTCTGACCTTAGTGTTTTTAAAGAAGCAGGTAGCGTAAGAATCGTTCAATAAAGGAGTGAGTATGTTAAGAATGCGTAAACTAGCGAAAACTTACCGTACAGATACTGTAATTACTCAGGCGCTAGCACCGTTTGACTTAGAAGTACAACAAGGTGAATTTGTCGCTGTTGTAGGTCCTTCGGGATCTGGCAAGACAACCTTTCTTAACATAACAGGGTTATTGGAAGCCGCTTCAGAAGGGGAGTACTGGCTCGATGGCGCTGATGTCTGCGCTTTAAATGACAAACAAAAATCTCGGTTGAGAAATGAAAAGATTGGCTTTGTCTTTCAAAGTTTTAATCTAATTCCAGAGCTCAACATTTACGATAATGTTGAAATGCCACTACGGTATCGAAAGCTTTCCAGTGCAGAGAGAAAAGCACGTGTAAACCATGCACTGGCACAGGTTGGGCTGGGGAGTCGACATAGTCACTTCCCGTCTCAGCTGTCAGGTGGACAGCAACAAAGGGTTGCGATTGCCCGGGCACTCGCTGGCTCACCTGCATTTTTGTTAGCCGATGAACCTACGGGTAATTTGGACTCAAAAATGGCCGATGGTGTCATGTCTTTACTTAAGGAAATTAATGCAGCGGGTACGACCATCATTATGGTGACTCATGACCTCGAGCAGGCAACTCAAGCGAGCCGCATTATAGAAGTGAAAGATGGCTCGATCAGTGAAGTAAAAAGGCCTGCCCAAGCAATTGCTTAGAGGGAGCTATATGGTTATTTATTACATTAAACTAGCGTGTTTAAGTCTGTGGCAAACTCGTTCTTTGAGTATCTTGGCTATTTTGATTATAGCGGTAGGTATTTCAGCGACAATGACGACTTATACGATTAACTATATGATGACTAAGGATCCCCTGCCTTCTAAAAGTGATCGTGTATTCCTTGTTCGGCTGAATAATTGGAGCCCTGAGGCTGCATACCGAAACCGGGCGCAGGAGCGACCGCCTACTTATCTTTCTGTTCAGGATACAGTTAACTTAATTAAACAAAATAAAGCACAGGGGCATATTCCCATTGCAGGCTTCAAAGATATGCTAAAGCTGCCTGAACAAGGTGCTATCGACGCTGAAATGACTTTTGTTCGCGCGACTTCAAGAGATTTCTTTAGCTCCTTTGAAGTCCCTTTCTTGTATGGTTCAGAATGGCCGCAATCTGTCGATGAGAATGGTGAGCAGGTGGTTGTTTTATCTAAAAAAATGAATCAAACATTGTTTGCTGGTGAAAACTCGATTGGTCGTTCTCTGATGCTTGGAGACCATCAATTCAAGGTTGTTGGCGTGTTGGATGACTGGTTTGCACTTCCTCGTTTTTATGGCGATTCTATGCGCGCGTTTAAGGCACCAAGAGATATTTTTGTGCCATTTCAGACTCAGATAAACTTAGAATTGTGGACATCAAATCTTCAGTCTTATGAATGTTGGAAAGAACCAGAAAACACCACAGTCGCAGCACTTTGGGCATCAGAGTGCGTTTGGGTGTTCTTCTGGGTTGAGCTCAGTGACAAAGCACAAAAGCCAGAATATTTAGCCTTTTTAAACGCCTATGTACAAGAACAACAGGCGTTAGGACGTTTTCAAAGACCGATTATAAATGAGCTACAAACCGCAGCAGAGTATATGCAAGAGCGCAGAGCTTACTCTAGTGATAGCAAAATTGCAGTCTGGCTAGCTGGCTGTTTTTTGGTTTTGTGTTTACTGAATGCAATGAGCATTATTATGACTAAGTTTCAAGGTAAAGCAGCTGAAGTTGCTTTGCGTAGAGCGGTAGGAGCCAGTAGCTTTGATTTGGTCCAACAATATACACTGGAAACCAGTATCATTGGAGTCTTGGGCGGTGTGTTAGGGCTAATTATGACTCACATTTGCCTTTATGTATCGAGTCAACTTTATACGCATTTAAGTAAAGACATTATGAGTATGAGTGTTGAGCTGATGCTAGCGACGGTGATTTTGTCAGTTGTATCAAGTTTGCTATTTGGGTTGTTTCCCATAATTAGAGCGATTGGTGTGCAGCCAGCTAAACAACTTAAAAGCTTGTAGGGGCCAAGGATGAAAGATTTTCTGCCAATTTTAAAGTCTTTAAAGAGCAACTACATTGCCGCACTGCTTTTTATTACGCAAGTTGCAATTACTTTTACGATATTGGTGAATGCAATTTTCTTAGCATTAGAGAAGCGAGAGGTAATCTCGAGACCATCGGGCTTAGATGAGCACAATATTTTTTATGTTGCGACTAATTTACCGGTAAAAGATGCAGAAAAAAAGGCGCTGCTTGAACAGGATTTATTAAGGTTAAATGCCATCAATGGGGTGACAAGCGCTGCGGTTTCTACCGGCCTTCCTCTTACGGGATGGGGACGATTGGTGGAAGTCGCAACTAAGCCTGATACTAAGTATGATACCTTTTCTGGGTATTATGGTGGTGATGCACAATTGGTTAAGAGTTTCGGTGTGGAGCTTATCGCGGGCAGGCATTTTAAAAAAGAAGAAGAGCTGACGGCACGAGTAGACGGTTATAAAATTGCATCTGAAGCAATGGTCACGAAAGCGTTGGCTAAGTCGTTGTTTGATGAGAGTTGGGAGCAGATCGTCGGTCAAACGCTGTACATTAACAACAAGCCGCAGCGCATAGTGGGCGTAGTAAAAACTCTCCAGTCAGCTTGGCCATCTTGGGTAGTTGTCGAACATGGCGTTATTTCAGCAGTCAAGGAAACAGATGGCATAGTCAATTTTGTTATCCGAACTGAGTCCGGTGTACCAACAAGTGTCGTTGATCAGACACTCTCTTATCTGATGGAAACACATGGGCGTAAAATTGATAAAGTCGAGATGTTTACTGACGTTAAAGCGCGCGCATACAGTGCTGAAAATGCTGCAAGTAAAACGCTGTTAGGCGTCATTGCAGGGCTTTTGTTGGTAACGACTTTGGGGATCTATGGCCAATCTAGATATGGCATTGTAAAGCGCTTTAAACTAATAGGGATCAGACGTGCTATGGGAGCGAGTAAGGGAGAAATAATTCGCTACTTTATGTTGGAAAACGTCATATTGACATGTCTCGGGGTGATACTGGGTATCATTTCGGCGATTGTGTTAAGCGTTGCTTTTAGCAATGTATTTGAGCTGGGTACGGTACCTATGAGTTACATGATATATGGTAGTGTGTGTACTTTACTCTTGGGTCAAGTTGCAGTGTTTTACCCCGCATTTCGTGCCGCTCAGCTGCCTCCTGCGGTAGCGACGAGAATTGTATAACCAATATCAGCATTCTGGCTGAGCTGCGCTAGTCAATGCATTGGCTAGATTGATATAATCCGTATTTAGCAATCGTTGTACGTGATTTCTCGGTGGTACTTTTATTCCAAATATTGGGCTACTTTAAACTTTCCTTTGAAGTCACATGTAAGTTGAACGTTTTGCAAATTGGATGTGGCTAAGCTTGTAACGGTTTGGTATAAAACTCGCTCTTAAGAAGTGGTGGGAATAAAATGTTGAGACTTTCAAATAATGTGGAGCTGTCTTCTTGGGAGATAGAGCTCACGGCAATTAGGGCTCAGGGCGCTGGTGGGCAAAATGTGAATAAAGTGTCTTCAGCAATTCATTTAAGGTTTGATATTAATCGCTCGAGCCTGCCCGTGTTTTATAAAGAGCGTTTACTCGCGCTTTCAGACAGTCGAGTCAATAAAGAGGGCGTCATCATTATCAAAGCACAAAGCTTCAGAACGCAAGAGCAAAACAAAGAAGATGCGCTTGCTAGGCTGAAGCAATTGATCTTAGACGCCATTAAAGTGGAAAAAAAACGCAAGCAAACTAAGCCAACTAAAGGGTCACAAAAAAGGCGACTAGACAGCAAGAATAAGCGGGCTCAAACAAAAGTCATGCGACGTTCTGTTAAATTTTAATTTGGTTGCAGTGCAATGGTGACATTAAACGTTGCGCCGCCTAAGTCAGAATCACTTATCCAACATTGTCCCTCATGCCAATCGAGAATTTTTTTGACAATTGCAAGGCCGAGTCCAAAACCACCGGTTTCTTTACTTCGGCTTTTATCCAATCGTATAAATGGACTAAATACGTTCTCTCGTTTGTCTTGAGGGATACCAGGTCCATCATCGCTAACTTGTAAATGTAAATTACCTTCGTTGGTTGTATCAAGACAAATGTGTATTTCATGCTTTCCGTATTTATCCGCATTTTGCAGTAAATTTTGTAGAATACGAGAAAGGTAGTGGCTATTTCCATGTACATGTAGGTTGCGCTGAATATCGCATTGAATCTTTTTACTGGTGCTGATTTGGGCTTTTTCTATCGACTCATTGAGCAGCTGGCTAAAGTCTATCTGGCTCTTTTGCATCTCTCTTTCAGAAAACTCAAGTCTTGCATAACTAAGCATTTCATCGATTAGTTGTTCCATTTCCAATACATCATTATTCATCGCCTTTACTTGCTCAGGATCCTTTGCAGCGAGCATAGCAAGGGCAAATTTTAATCGAGCAAGGGGGGTTCTTAGCTCATGGGATACCGCATTGACTAAGTGCTTTTGATTTTGCATTAAACTGGCAGTTTGCAATGCCAGCTTTTGGATTTGTTGGGTGAGTGTTGATATAGCCGAGAAACGGGAAGGTCTTG
The DNA here is from genome assembly GCF_001696455.1 of Pseudoalteromonas luteoviolacea. Taxonomy (GTDB): domain Bacteria; phylum Pseudomonadota; class Gammaproteobacteria; order Enterobacterales; family Alteromonadaceae; genus Pseudoalteromonas; species Pseudoalteromonas luteoviolacea_C. The sequence continues at coordinate 297,984 of NZ_MAUJ01000003.1, read as the reverse complement.
TTTCAATATCAAGCTGGCCAGTCGCTAACTTTGTCGTGATCAGCTTAAGTTGGGTAAGGTCTCGCCATAAAGGTCTTAGCCATAATACTAATAGCAGCGCTAAGATGGAGAACGAAACCAGTCTAAATCCATATTGCGCGAAAAAAGACGCTTGGTTTGGGGCATATGGCCCCAGTTGTACAAGGTGCTGACCGTCATCCAGTAGCATACTGAGTTGGTAGTGGTCATTGGTATCAAAAGAAACGACAACTTCGCCTCTGTATAAGGTCTCTAGCTGTTCGGGAAACCATGCGATGTCATTGATATTGATTACACTGAACTGTTCACTTTGCGCGTAGTTTTCAATGCCAATTTCATCCAGTACAGCTTTTAAGTTTAATGCAACTTGCTTGGCATAACTTAGTTCGTTCGGCGTTTGGTTTCCCCAGTTTTTCCATATATATTCACTACTTTGGTTAATAAATACGATGCTGACGAACACAAAAAGATACAGGCTAGCAAGGAGTCTTAGCATGCGGTGTTTAATCCCATGCTGATTTTGAACAAAGGTACCCCTTGCCCCAAACAGTAACTAGCCTAAACGGCTGATCGGTATTGTCACCAAGCTTTTTCCGTAGACGCGATATACGTACATCTACGCTTCGGTCTAAACCATCATATTCTCGGCCGACAACGCATTTGTATATATGTTCCCTGCTAAGAGTCTGGCCGGCGTTATTTGCCAACTCCCATAAGAGGTCAAACTCATAGCTGGTGAGCTCGACTTCCTCTTTAGCCAGATAAGCTTTTCTGGCTGCTTTATCTACTTCTAATTGACCAAGTTTTATTGTGTCAGTGCTGGCTATCGGTCCTCCTCCTCTGCGCAGTAGTGCATTTAACCGCGCTAACAAAACGTAGGGCTCGACAGGCTTAATGACATAATCATCAGCGCCAATTTCCAAGCCCCTGACATGGTCAAAGTCACTGTCTTTGGCTGTTAAGAATAGTACGGGGCCTGTATATGAGTTGCGGATTTCGCGGCAAATTGAAAACCCATCCATATTTGGCAGCATGATGTCGAGAATCACAATGTCCGGCTGCGTCGACACAATTTTTTCTACAGCCTGTGCACCGTCATGCACCAGCGTTACCGCAAAGTTATTGCTCTCTAGAAACTGTCCAGTAAGCTGCGCAAGTCTTTCATCGTCTTCAACAAGTATTACTTTGGCCATTAGAAAAAACTCCAATCAGATTTTAGTTTGCGTCTATATTTTCTGCTTAATGCAGCATTTACCTTTACTTTTTGTGAAGCTAGCGTCTCCATGCGTGCATTTTTGAGTGAAAAGGTCATGTCTTGCTCTAGAGAAATGTTTAACTTTGCTTTTGCTTGATGAGTCCCTTGCCAACATTTTAATTGTTGTTTGTCTTGATATAGGCAGACATCTTGAGCCGTTGCTGTTTGCCACTGAATGGCGATTGTCATTTCACAAATTTGCCCGATTGACTTAACCATACATATCATTGGCTTAACTTTTAGTTCTGCGTTACTTTCAGCTACCGCATGTACATCACTTGTTTTTGTGGCTACCAGACAGACTGAAGCCATAAGTGCATATGACCACTTAGAATTCATACAAGCCTCCAATAAAGATGTTGGAGGTGTACTTTTTATCAATTAATGGGCTGTCGGTTATCCCAGAATCCAACCAAGTTTGTTTTGCACTAAACTTGATTTGCCAGTCCTCATTGAGGCGGTAATTAAAAGCAATGCTAATAAATGGGTTGATAGCTGTCTTGCCATTGTATAGATGACGTTCGGACTCTGTATCTATTGAACTAATACCATAATAATAGTCCACAAGTTTCTGATCTTTGTACTCGGCACCTATTTTTAACTTAAGTCTGGCTACATCTGGCATACCCAGTGGCACATTAAAGCTATAATCTATCCGTGCATTATGGCCTTTATAGGTACTGGTGATGTCATGCAGCCAAAGTATTGAAAGCTTGCCGTATTCCTCAAAATACCAATGAGCCAGTATGCCGCCGTCCAATGCCCAGTCTCGCTTTGAAATATCATCAATTGTAATCACATCTGGGGATTGTTTATCGTCGGGAGAACCTTTGTCGTTATCTCCTCCGGTAACGTCTCCTGGTTCATCTGAATCTGTACCCGTATCTGGGTGTGGATCTGTGACAGGGTTCGAAGGAGCATTCGACTCATTGGTAAAGCTATTACTGACCAAGATATTGGATGGGTGAAACCGTTCGAAATAAGCGCGCTCGGTATTGAGCTGTGTGACAATGCTCACATCATATCTTGGCTGTTCTAAAAATGTGTAGCCTAGGCTCGTATTGTCGACAAAAAACTTGTCTCCGTAATAGCTTATATATGGCAGTAATACCAGTGGCACGTTGTCTCCGCCCCTTACTGGGTTTGTAATAACCCCAGCACCTATCGCAACGGCGAAATCCCATTGTCCAACTTCAATACATTGCTCATTACCTTCCTCACAGTTTGCCTTACTGTGTGGACTCATCAAGAGCAAATAGATGGGCAGCAAAAAGAAGAAATGTTTCAATCAGTCGACTCCTGTAAAAGATAGGCTTAAATTTACCAGTAATTTTATCAATTTCCAGAAGTAGTTACATAAAATAACAAATAGATCGAGCTAAATAACAGAAGATTGACCTTGATGTATTAAAGTTGAATTACTTTCAGTCAAGGAGAAAAACTATGTTGTACTTTAGATATTCCCACCCAATTGCAAGGAGCAGCATTTTTGTTGTTGCATTACCCGCTCTTGTCGCTTGTGGGGGAAGCAACAGTAGTGATGACACGCCAGGAGAGGGAAATTCAAATGTGCCAAATTCAGTTCCTGAATTAACTTGGTTAGCGGAATCATCATCGACATTACGTCAGGCTTCATCAAGTGAGTTTAATCAATTAGTCAAGAACGGTATGTATCTAAGCCGATGGCAATCAGGGGGAGATGACACGGATAAGGTGGCCAATGCTGCGCCAGAAGCTGACAGCGGTTCTACTAACTTCTCGACAACCAATGTACAAGAAGCGGGTGTTGATGAGGGAGATAGAATTGAATATGACGGCACATATTTGTACATTGCTGGGCATTCTGAGCAAGATGTCATTATTCAAGATGAATTTAAACAGTATGTGCGTGTAATGAAGCGTACTGAGCAAGGGATAGCGGAAGTTGCAAAAATAGAAGCATCAGACAGTTTATACAGCCATCAGGAGCTGTATTTAAGTGAAAACAGACTAGCTTCAGTGTTTAAGTATCCAGTATATACAATGGACAGCTCGCCTTTAAATACAGACGATTCAACTTCTGATTCAACTGCGGCAACATCGCCTGTCAGTGATGTTTATCCGAGTACTTTTGAATTGAGCATTGCGGATGTAACATCTCCAGAGCAAGCTTCAATATTGAAACAATACCGAATTGAAGGTGACATTATTGATAGTCGTGTTATTGATGGAAACCTATATGTCGTCAGTAATTTCAGCGCGTACTTTGAATTTTCCCAAACGGAAGCACTCGCAGCCTATCAAGCATTATATCAAGCCGATATCTCTCAGCTTCTACCAAAAATAACGGACCTAAGTTCTGGGGCTACATCACCGCTTTTTGAGCCCAGTAATTGCTTCATTCCAGCAGACACAACATCCTTAGACAGTGCGAATCGAATTACCACTATTACACGGGTTTCATTAAATGATCCTACACAACTGCAGTCTACGTGTATTAACACGCCGAGTGACGGTGTCTATGCCGCTCAGAATAGCATTTATCTATACAATAGCTTTTGGCCAAATGATGTGGCGAGTGTCGAAGATTTAACACAAACTGCTTTGCATAAATTTGATATATCCAATACAGATATTTCATACAGCGCTTCAGGAGCAGTACCTGGCTCACTAGGCTTTGGTGGTGGTAACTTTATTGAGCCTGCTGTTATTGGCGGCATTAGCAATGCAGCGTTTCGACTCAGTGAGCACGAAGGGAAACTAAGGCTGTTGACGACCCGTTTCAGCGCCACGGCTGGACTTGTTCATCAGTTGTTTATTCTAGAACAGCAGGGTGCTGAACTAAGTGTATTGGCTAAGTTACCTAATGATGAACAACCTACACCTATTGGCAAAGTGGAGACAAACGGTCAAGTGGAAGAAAATGTATATGCAGTACGATACGTCGGAGACAAGGCATATATTGTTACTTTTAGAAGAATTGACCCTCTTTATGTTATTGACTTGGCAGACGCCTCAAAACCCACTATTGCAGGTGCACTGGAAATTCCTGGTTACTCAGCTTATCTACATCCAGTATCTGAGTCTCTCTTGATTGGTATAGGACAAAATGTCGATGAGTGGTTTTGGGCAGCGCCTGAGTCAGACAATGATTCGCAAATAGGTGCCAAAGTCAGTTTGTTTGATGTCTCAGATATGAGCTCTCCCAAGTTGGTAAACGAGCATGTTTTTGCTAACGGATACTCACCCGTCGAGTTTGATCATCACGCTTTCAGTTTCTTAAAAATTAGCGATGAGCAATTCAGAATGACATTGCCTGTTGAGACATGGAAAACAGAGCAAGAAGTGGGTGGAGATATGATTTGGAGCAACAAAAACGAACTTGCTGCGTTTGAAGTAAACGTTGGAAGCAGTCCTAGTTTGAGTTATTTAGGTAGCAGCGTTGCAACTTATGACACACCTTCACAAAGCGTTCCTTATGTACGAGCTTCGGACGATAGAGGCGTTATTCATGACGATATAATTTATTATGTTCATGGTAATTTCGTCTGGTCAAGTTTATGGCAAAATCCAGCCGAAAATATGGGCCCGTTCTAACTCGTACATGTCAAACCTTTGAGTTAACTCTCTAAGGGACCAAGCGTCACCTTTTTACGCAAGGTGACGCTTTTTTGTGTGAGTTTAGCTTTGCCTTAAAACGAGTATTAAGTCGTCGTACCATCTGCCATTGATTTGGTAATTGTTTTTAATAGTTTCAATGTGAGTGAAACCGAGCTTCTCTAGCAAATTGACCGATGCGATGTTGCCCGCCGTGACGGTTGCTATCAGTGCTTCATAGTTTAGTTCTTTAAAGGCAAAATCAATGATTGCTTTGGTTGCCTCATAAGCTAGCCCCCTACCCTGAAAAGCGGGGTGCAGCATAAAACCAATTTCAGCTTGAGACTGACCTTCAGTTATCATTTTAAGACCATGTAGCCCAACTAACTCGTTCGTATCAGCCATTTCTATAACGAAACTAAGCCAGCCTTCTTGCCCTTTTTCTCTCGCTGTGATGCGTGATTCGAATAGAGCAGATAGGGTTTGTTCATCTTCAATATCAGCAACGTATTGCATGGTTTGTTGGTTTTGATTCAAATTTTTAAAAAATAACCAATCACTATTGGTTAGCAGCCTGAGCTTTAAACGCGGTGTTGAAAGCGTCATCGAGTATCCTTTTCATTTCCTGTGACTTTGGGGGCGCTATTTTTCGCCAGTTAAAATAGCTCTGATCTGCTTTATTTGTGTTATTGCGGCTTGGTTATCCCCATGTACACAGAGGGTCTGTGCGGGTAGTTGTAAGATTTTGCCACCAGCGGTTATCACTGCACCATCGCGTGCAAGATGTTGTACTTGTTCAATTAACTTTTCTTTATTATGGACAGCGCCCGTTTCGGTTCTGGGTGTAAGCAAACCTTCGTCCGTGTATAGCCTGTCGGCAAATGCCTCCATAATCAGAGTCACGCCAAATTGCTTTGCTAGAGACTTATGATGCGCAGCTTGAGCGGTGGCTAAAATCATTAGTTTTAAGTTCGAAGGGTACAAGCTGATAGCTTCGATAAGGGATAGTAAAACACGCTCATCGCGCATCATATCATTGTAAAGCGCGCCGTGCGGTTTTACGTAAGACAGCGTGGTGCCAGCAACCTTTGCCATCCCTTCTACGGCTGCAATTTGATAGTGCACACAATGGATAAGCTCTTGACGAGACATATTCAATGAACGGCGACCAAAGCCTTGCAGGTCAGGGTAGCTCGGATGTGCACCGATCGTTACATTGTGTAATTTTGCAAGTTCTAACGTATTAGCCAGTACACTTGGATCTCCGCCGTGAAACCCACAGGCGATGTTCGCCATATCGATATGCGGCATTACTTCGCTGTCTAGGCCCATTTCCCATGCGCCAAAACTTTCCCCTAAGTCACAATTTAAAAGCATATACCCAACTTATTTTACTGTATTAATAGGTCCATATCTGGCCTATCGGTGACCAGCATATGTTGTGGACTGTTTATAATACACAATTCTGGTGCTGCGCGGGTAATTGCAAGATGAGCTGTCAAACTGGTGGTCCAAAACACGGGTTGCTTGTCTTCAGCGAAGAATATTGGCTCGCCGAAGTTCGGCTTGCTCAAGTTTTTTATGCCAATCTGACTTGGATCGCCAAAATGAACAGGAATACCGTGAGGAACTCTGCTAATACTGCCCGCTTGAATCGCCTTGATGATTTCTTGCGTATCCATTGGCCTTAAACAAACGACTTTGTCTCCTGCAAAAGGGCCTACAGGCAAGCTGGGTATGTTACTTATATACATTGGCAGTGTATGCGCTGGGCTAGATGTCGAATGAGAAAAGCCAAAACTGTGCAGTACGTAATCAAAAGCGACGTAGCTGGCAAGTGCGAAAGTGACAAAGTCTTCACGCCACAATTGGTGAATATTATTGACTTCATCAATGAGCTGGCCGTCGCGTAAAACACGGTATTTTGGAATATCGCTGCGAATATCGATATTTCCGCCAAGTGCATCTAAATGATGATCTCCCGGCGTAACACTGGTTGCTAAAAGTGGGCAGCAATCGTGGTTTTGTAAACAATACTTTTGAAAGTCAAATGCATAGGCTTTGGGTAAAATAACGATATTGCACTGGGTGAAACCGGGCACAAACCCGTTGGTAGGGCCCGAATAGTCACCTGCTCTTATCATTTCTCGAATCGCATTAGGTGCCGTTAAGGACGCCTTTGGATCCATAATTCCCCCACGTGTAATACATGTCATTATCGAGCGCGGGCAAAGTAAAAGTGTGTTTACTTTCTCAAAGTTTCTAACTCAATACTGACTGGTAAATGTCCACGTGCTTCAGCATTGCCTAAAATCACGTTAGCGAGTGCAGTATAAGCTGGGCCGCGCACATCATTTTCTAGAGCTACATCCACATTATAGGCATAGCTTGCTAAAACTGCCTGATTGTATTGTACATATTTTGAAATTTCATAAGGCGCTCGCAAGCTGATAAATATACTCGCCTTTTCTAGTGAGTGAGCATATTGCATCAGCCTTAGCAATGCTTTGGGTTGTTCTTGTTTTGAGAGTTCATAACTTTTCAATTCCGCGACATCATCCATCCCCCCAATTTCAGCGGCGCTCTGCTGAGGTGAGGCATGGGCACTGATCACAACGTCAGCATCTTTGATAAATTGCTGAGCACGCTCGGGTTTGTAGGCTTGTAAGCTGGTAATGGTGACTTTAATTTCAGCAGAGGTCGCAGCTTGCAATGCTTGTTTTAACGCTGTGGCTTTTTGCCTGTCAGGCATAACTAGGTGAAAGTGCGAGCCTTTTTTAGGTTTGATTGGGAGTAAATTGTTATTTTTGACTTTGGTAATTGCTGCCAAAGCAAGTTCTGCTTCTAGTTGTCGGTGTTGTGGGTTGCCTAAGGTTGCTTTCGCAATAGCCGTTGTTGCTGTGAACTGTTGCTCTGCGATGCGCGCTTTTAGGCTCATAATTCTTTGATACGATGCGAAAACTTCCTGTTGTTGTAATCTACCGTCTGAGGCGGCCTTTAAAATTGTGTCAAAAAAGCGTTCGAACTTTTCAATGTCTGACGATGTGCGCACAGGTATTGGCATCAGTGCTATATCAACACCTGCATTGAATGTTTCTATGACCGCGTCTGTGGGCGTAAAAAAGTCACTGATCCCTGCCATATCAAGTGCATCCGTGATAGTGACGCCGTTATAGCCCATTTTATTGCGCAATAAATCGTGCATTATCGCTCTGGACATGGTTGCGGGGCGGATCATGCGCTCACCTTGGCTATTGAGTACTTGACTGCTATCTAAAGCTGGGTACTGAATATGTGCCGTCATAATCATACCTGGTTGTTGGGCCTGAATTACGTGCTCAAATGGCAGTAAATCGCGTTGTTTTATTTGTGCAAGAGAGTGAGTGACTTTGGGCAGTCCTGTGTGGCTGTCTACTTGCGTGTCACCATGACCTGGAAAATGCTTCAAAGCTGAAACTACGCCCTGCTTTTCAAAAGCTCTAACTTGGGCTTCACCTAGCTTAGCTACGCGCTTGGGGTCTTCACCAAATGATCGGACATTGATGACTGGGTTCAATGGATTGGCATTAACATCAACTGTCGGTGCAAAATTCACGTTGATACCCAAACTAGACAATTCCTTAGCAATCGCCGTAGCTACCCCAGTTGCATACTTATCGCCGTGTTCATCGTAGGTTGCGCCAATGCTCATATTGCCGGTAAATGAGGTGGCTTCAGCTCGATTGATACGCGCAACACGTCCCCCTTCTTGGTCAATTGATATAAATATCGGGGTCTTGCTAATTTGCTGTAAGGTGTTTGTTAGATTGACAATTTGTTCGGTATCTTGCACATTTTCAGCAAACAATATCACCCCACCAATGTGGTATTTCTGCAATAACTTTTGAAGGGGGGGAGGTAACTGTGTCATTGGTTGTCGACATTTGCTGGCATTGCCTGTCTCGCAAAAGTAACGAAAATCCAGCATCAGTTTTTGGCCAACCATTTCACGTAAATTTGGCTGAGCATCATGTGCACTTGAAAGAGGGCTGATTGTCATAATCGAGATGAAACCTAATTGTTTGAAAAATTTAAAAATACGCACGAACTTATATTTATAGGGTTTTGCGATTACTTTACCATGTCATCAAGCAATGATGGATGGGAATTAGTTAAATAGCACAGGATTTATGAATAGCGCCTTTCTATACAGGGGGTGACGTCATGTTCTAAGAATATGTGGATGAGGTTTGAGCAGACCCGCATGACTTCCATCAAGAACATAGTCTGCATTAAAGTAAATAAACAAGAACGATAATATCCCCAGAAGCATTGATAACGTCGCTTTTCAGCCCTGTTCGTTAGGACTTCAATGCTTCAACGTACCGCACTGCCAACATCCAATTTTGCGAACCACTCTAAAAACTCATGCACTTGATCTCCTTTGTAGAGCTTACCGTGATTGGGCGCCAAAATATCTATGTCTAGTTCTTTTACTCTTGCTATCCAATTTTCCTTGGCCTTATTTGAGGGCATCCATCGTCTGTGAAATTGTTCAATATGCTTGATGTGTTGAGCAAAATCTTCGACAAATTGATTGCTGGTTTCGGATTTTATTGCTGACCCTACATTTGCAGACATCAGAATCTTGGCGGATGGGTCGTAGAGGTGAAAGTTTCCTGCAGAATGCAGGTAATGAGCTGGCAATAATCTCAGCCTAACGCCACCGAGTTGGATTTCGCCGCCATCATCATTTATGCCTTCGTAATTAAGATTATCCAAATCAAAGTGGTCTATGAACCTGTCCCACAGAGCGGGAGCATACAAAGTTGCATTGGGTACTGCTTTGTCCCAAAGCCCCAGCGTTGATATAATATCCGGGTCTTGATGGGAAGCAAAAACAGTTGTGAGCTTATCAAGTTCTGTTTGCTGTAAGATGGCAGCGAGCATGGGAGAAAAGAGCTCAATTCCACCGGGATCCATGATCATAGACTCATATTGAGTATGAATGAAATACTGATTGACCGAACCAAGTGTCTTGAGCATATCGTCATTGCGCTCAAGTATTAACCAGCTGTGAGTTTTTGTTTTATGCAGTTCTGTTAGTTTCACCTTAATAGTCCTCGCAATGTATGAATTTCACTCAAGTTATAAACTACAGCTGTTTTAATTGTTTTAGCCGCACTGGCGATAAAATCAGAAACAGATTGCAAGCTGTCGCTAAACTCGCCTGCATTGGTGGCTTCAACACGGCTTGTGACCGCGATGTACTCCGCACTTTGCATTTGTTTTTGAATATCTTCAAAATGATTTTCCAGTTCACTTAAGGCTTGAGACAAATGATTTGCAGCGAGCCGCTGTGATTTAACAGCCTTTACGTACATATTTTCTACTTGGTTGGAGCGTACTTCCTTTCTTAGCTTGCAAACCTGCTCGTAATACTGGCTACATCTCACCAACTCTAACGCAACTTTAAAAAGCTGGTTAGATAGATTGGAAATTTTGGTCGTTGAAGAAATGGTTTGCTCTGAAAACTCATCGATAAAATTGGTGATGGGCTTAAATCCAAGTGCAGCATCTCCTGCGCGCAAAGCGACCACTCGTGCATTTTTCGCTGTTAATGAAAGGTTTTTCGCTTGGCTCAAAATCGCTTCTAAATTGGCAATTATCTGCGCTACGCGCACAAAATTCTCCACCACTTTAGAATCATCGCTTAAGCTCATCATAGTTGCTTTCCAAAGATTACACCCCTATTAGATGTAGGCCAAAAAACCATTTAATTCCAGAAATATAAACAATCTCTTTGTTTTGTCTTGGCTATCCAATTTATGTGACTTTGTCTAATATTAAATTTGACAAAAGAATTACTTTTTAAATCCCGTTTACTGTGGACACATAAATGAATCGAGTGACCCAAAAGCTACTGTTTAGCTTTTTCTTCCTGTTGGTTGGTTTATCCTTTGGTATTCAGATTAGCCAGCTTATTGAAAACTTGTTATTTGCAGAAGCTGGGATCTATGGCAACGAAGCATTGATTGAACTGTTTAACTATTTTTCTTTAGGCATAGTTGGTTTCGTCATGGCGATAGTGACTGGCGGTGGTGTGATCTTTCTTGCGCGGAAAAAACAACAAGAAATAGGGTTTGGAGAGCATGGTGAGTTGTATTACGAGGTTTTTAAAGAAACTCTAAGCGCACAATTTCTAGTGTGTGAAAATGGCACTTTTTATGCGGTTAGCCAGGGTATGTGCGCCCGCTTAAAAATGCCAGAGGCCGAATTAATCGAAGCGAGTTTGAAGGGGCTGGTCGATGAATCAAGCTTTGAGAAGTTCCAAAAGTGGCAAGACGCGGGAGAGGAGTTTGAGCAACTGGAACTTCATCTAAGCGCACATCGTGGCGGTTTGGAACACTTTATTGTGAGCTTGAATCATACCCACCTTAACGGTGTTTTCCTTGGCCAATTAATAGATAACTACGAGCGAACGCAAACCCAAAAACAGCATGAACTGCTCGCAATAACACTCAGTTCTGTTGGAGACGGCGTAATATGTACGGACATTGATGGCAATATCTCTTTTATGAACCCTGTTGCAGAAGCGGTACTCGCTTTACTAGAAAGAGAAGTTGTTGGAAAACCATTTCATGAAGTGATGCCTCTGATCCATGAGGAAAGTAAAGAGCCTATCGATGACCCAATGCAATCTGCCATGACGCAAATGCAGACAGTGTCACTGACTCAGCTGGCCTGTTTTCGCAATCATTTGGGGTTAGAGTTTGCTATTGAGATTTCTTGTTCACCAGTTTTTTTAAGTTCAGAGCATATCGCAGGAGCCGTGTTAGTTTTTCAAGATGTCACTGAGTCTAGATTACTCAGAAAAAAAATGGCACATCTTGCACACCATGATGCACTTTCAGGGTTACCTAATAGGTTGTTGTTGCAAGACAGGTTGATCCAAGCCTGTAAGCGAGCAAAACGGCATAAGCATCAATTTGCTGTAATTTTTTTAGACTTGAATAAATTTAAGTTAATCAATGATACCTATGGACATGATTTTGGAGACGAGTTACTCAAGCAGGTGGCAAAAAAACTGACGTCTACTATCCGAGCATGTGATACGGTTTCTCGCATCGGTGGTGATGAGTTTGTGTTGCTTATTGATGCAATGGAAGATAGACGCAATGTGCGGCACGTGATTGATAAGATCTTTGCAGCAGCCAGCGGCGAATATGATGTGAAAACAGCTTCAGTCAATATCTCATTTAGCGCTGGTATTGCATTGTACCCCAATGATGGGGACAACGCCGACACACTCATGAAATGCGCTGACAGCGCCATGTATAGGGCGAAAAAGGTTGGCCATTCAAACTACCAATTTTACTGTACCATGCTAGATAAAGAAGCGGAATACTGCCTTGAACGTGAAAAAGAGCTCGTCAACGCTTTAGCTCGCAGTGAGTTTTTACCTTACTTCCAACCCATTGTTAACGCAAAAACTCATGAAATAGAAAAACTAGAGGTGCTAGCAAGGTGGCAACATGGGAATGATATTGTTGCAGCAGAACAATTTATTGAAACAGCTGAAGAAGCGGGAATTGGTATTCAACTTAGTATGCAAGTATTTGAACAGGCTATAGTTGCTTTTGCTGATTTGGTTACCCGCAAACCGAATTTGCAGCTATGCATGAACCTTTCTGTACGGCATTTGCTAGATGGCTCATTTCCAGAGCAAATAATCGATTTATTGGAAAAGCACCAATTAAGCCCTTGCCAGTTTGAACTTGAAATTGCAGAGCGTCCGCTTCTTGAAAATGCAGATGAGTTGTCTGAAAGGTTGGTCCTATTGAGTAAATTTGGGTTTAAATTGTCTATCGACGATTTTGGGTTAGGGCAGACAAACCCTGCGTTATTGAAAGAGCTTCATTTTGATTCAATTAAAATCGACCCGAGCTTTGTGAGTGAAATTTATGGTACGGAGCAACAGGATGATTTAGCCCTAGTGATGATTAATATCGCAAAGAGCTTGGGTGTGAATTGTATTGCTGAAGGTGTAGAAAGTGAACTTCAAGCGACGACTCTGGCGGCACATGGCTGTAATCAATTACAAGGGCATTTTTTTACCACACCACTTGCATTGGATGAAATGGAGCACTTATTGCGTACTGACTGACTTGTCTATTATTACTTCCTTTGTTTGGCCAAAATAGCCGTGAGGCGAGGGGCAATTTTATCCGCTATCGCGGCATGTCTCTTGTGAATAACGTGATAAGCCGGTGTTTCAAACAATGTATGTCTATTGAGGTGTTCTAAGGCCTGTGGAATTGGCCATGAAGAGGACATCACATATATCGCGTACTCAAAGCGCTTTTCTTGTAGCAGGTGAGGCAATCTGCCGAGCTGATTAAGTTGGTAATATCTATTCCTTCTCGACGTTGGGAACTTGTTGAGGATTACCCGCATTGATTCGTCAGTTGCTAAAATTGTTTTTGGAGAGGTCTGTAACACTTGCTGATTGCAAGGTACTCCCTCTACACACAGTAATACAAATTGAACTTTTGTGAGTGGTGGTCCAACTGAAATTAGCTCTTTATATGGTGAAAATATCTCTTTAGCGAGTATGACATCGCCGTCAATATGTTGTGCCTGAATTTCATTGATTAAGCGATGAGATGGGATAGCAACAAAGTCGACGTTAATACGTTCTGCTTGGTAAGCTTGCGCAACGAGAGGGAGCGCTTGATGTAAAACGCTTGGATGATCGATATAAGAAATAGTCAGCTTTGCAGGTGGTGCTACATTTTCTGTTGCGTAAGATGCAATACTGAACATCAAAATTAATCCGATTATAACAATATTCAACTATGTTATTCCCAAGTAACTTTCAGCTGATTGATTATACATTTCTGCTTTTAAAAAAGTGCTTTTTTTTGATATTTTTGTGCATAAAAATCAATAAAGATTGAGTTGCGTCAATCCCGTCGCACCCCGCATTTTTAGTGGTGTTATAGAACTGTATTTAATTGTTCACATTGCTTATGAGAATATGTCATTAAGCATTCATAAATATGTTTAAAAATTAGTTGACTTAGAGGGGCATCCCTATAAGATGAACATAGACAGAATTTCGGTCAGTGTTTATAAATCTCCATTACGATGTTGTATAAGTGTTAGCTTGTAGTAGTACCGTCCTGAAGTTTTATCACCGGCAAAATTTAGGTCTATGCGCCCACAAGGGCATAGGTTTGCCAGTTTTGTAAAAATAGATTCTCTTTAAGCAGTTTAGAGTTTGCTTTTAAGGATTGGCATTTATATTTTTTATCAGGATTTATTATTATGTCTAATACTTTAACAGGTACAGTAAAGTGGTTTAACGAGTCAAAAGGCTTCGGTTTTATCGCTCAGGAAAATGGCCCAGACGTATTTGCACACTTCAGTGCAATCAAAGGCGACGGTTTCCGTACATTAGCTGAAGGCGAGCGTGTAGAGTTTAAACTTACTACAGGCCAAAAAGGTCCTCAGGCTGAAGAAATCGTTAAGCTGTAACTGTCACAGTTTAAACACCTAAAAAAGCAAGCTTAGCTTGCTTTTTTAATGCCCAGAATTTATCCCCTCAACTTTTACCTTACATACCCGCCCACGCTTTACTACTTTATTGATATTGCCGATTCAGAATAGGTATATGCAATCAAATAGACATGAATGTGAACCTATAATGGGTTCGATACAGACTGTTGTATGTAAGCAGTCATATAAAAATAAATCGTATGAATACTCTGTATAATGAAATTGTCGACAATTTGCCAATCATTAGGTTGACGTTAACGTAAAGTGTATCTATATTGTTGGCATTAACAGATTACATACACATAGGTTGATAATGAGCTTTTTCCAAGAGCAGGCTGTAACATCCTCAGATAAAACGTTTTTTCGTTTAAGAGAAGAAATTGTTGAGGGCGAAATTCCTGCTGGAGTGAAGCTTAGTGAAGTTGAATTGTCGACAAAATACGAAGTGAGTCGTGCTGTTGTTCGTGAAGCAATTAATCGCTTGGAAGCGTGTAATATTGTGGAGCGAAAAGCAAATGTCGGTGCGCGAGTCGTTACTTTGACCGCTGAGGGACTGCTTGAACTTTATCAGATCAGAGAGGCATTAGAGGGGATGGCTGCGCGCTTAGCGGCACAAAATATGCCAGAAACAGAAATAGAGAAGCTTTCTAACCTCCTCGACGATCAATTTGAACTAGTAAAGCAAGGGCAGTCATATTATCAAGAAGCTGGCGATCTAGATTTTCACTACCGCATTATTGTTGGCAGTCAAAATCAACAACTAATCACTATGTTAAGTAATGGTATATACCACTTAGCGAGAATGTACCGAGTGCAACTAGGTATGACTGGCCCTCGTGTTACAACCGCATATGACGAGCATAAACATATCGTTAAGGCCATCGCAAATCGAGATGGTGAATTGGCTGAAATTCTAATGAGACGCCACATTCAATATTCAAAAAATAATATTGCCGTCAAATTATCCAAAATGTAAAAGATCATCACAGGAGATATCATCATCATGAGTGCAGGAAAAAAATTTCGCGACGCATTAAAAGCAAATCAACCATTGCAGATTGTAGGCACCATCAATGCGTACAGTGCGATGATGGCTAAGCAAATCGGACATCAAGCTATTTATCTTTCAGGTGGTGGTGTCGCTAATGCTTCTTATGGCTTACCCGACCTTGGCATGACCTCTTTAAATGATGTGATTGCAGATGTTCAACGTATTACGTCGGCTTGTGACTTACCTTTGATGGTTGATATTGATACGGGTTGGGGTGGCGCGTTTAATATTGCAAAGACGATCCGCGATATGGAAAAAGCGGGTGCAGCAGCCGTTCATCTTGAAGATCAAGTTGCGCAAAAACGCTGTGGCCATAGACCGAATAAAGAAATCGTTTCGACGGCAGAAATGGTAGACCGCATCAAAGCCGCAGTAGATGCGCGTACTGATAAAGACTTTTTCATCATGGCTCGTACAGACGCTTTCGCTCAAGAAGGCTTAGAGGCTGCCATTGAGCGTGCAAAAGCATACGTTGAAGCTGGTGCTGATGGTATTTTCGCCGAAGCTGTTCAAACAGAAGAACACTACCGTGCATTCTCTGAGGCGCTAGATGTGCCTATTTTAGCAAACATGACCGAGTTTGGTAAAACAGAGCTTTGGAACAAACAAGAGTTAGCCGAATGGGGTGTGGGTATGGTGCTTTATCCACTCAGTGCGTTTAGAGCGATGAACAAAGCGGCTGAGCTAGTATACAGAACATTGCTTAATGATGGTGATCAAAAAGCGGTTGTCGACACAATGCAGACGCGTATGGATTTATACGATTATCTTGGTTATCACGACTACGAACAAAAGCTCGATGCGTTATTTGCAGAAGGCAAAAATAAGTAAGCATAGAAACAAATAATAGAGGACGAGCCTTATTTTGCTTGTCCCGTACTAAAATTTATAAATTCAGCAGGTAAAAATTTCAGGAGAATATCATGGCTAAAGTACTAAGTGGCGCTGGCTTACGTGGTCAAGTTGCAGGGAAAACCGCACTTTCAACTGTAGGGAAGTCAGGCTCAGGTTTAACCTATCGTGGATATGATGTAAAAGATTTGGCGGAGAAGTGCCAGTTTGAAGAAGTTGCGTACTTGATTCTAAAGGGTAACTTGCCAAATCAAACAGAGCTTGATGATTACAAATCACTTCTTAAATCGATGAGAGGCTTACCTTTAGCACTAAAAGATGTGCTAGAACGTATTCCTGCTGATGCTCATCCAATGGATGTGCTACGTACTGGCTGCTCAATGCTAGGTAACCTTGAAGGCGAAGCGAGCTTTGACGAACAAGGTAAAGTAACTGACCGTATGTTGGCATGTTTTCCGAGTATCATTTGCTATTGGTATCGATACAGCCATGATGGCGTACGTATCGATGTTGAGACCGATGACGACTCAATTGGTGCACACTTCTTACATTTGTTACGCGGCGAGAAGCCTTCAGAACTTCACGAGCGCGTTATGCATGTTTCACTTATTTTATATGCAGAACACGAGTTTAATGCTTCAACATTCACTGCGCGTGTGTGTGCTTCAACACTGTCTGATATGCACTCTTGTGTTACGGGTGCAATTGGCTCTCTACGCGGTCCGTTACATGGCGGCGCAAACGAAGCTGCAATGGAAATGATTGAACGATTTGAGTCTGCTGACCATGCTGAACAAGAAATGATGGGCATGTTAGAGCGCAAAGAAAAAATTATGGGCTTTGGTCATGCTATTTACTCTGAATCCGATCCGCGTAACGAGATCATCAAGTTATGGTCAGAAAAGCTGGCAGCTGATGTTGGTGATACAGTACTTTATCCTGTTTCAGTACGTTGTGAAGAAGTCATGTGGCGTGAGAAAAAGCTGTTCTGTAACGCGGATTTCTTCCATGCTTCTGCTTATAACTTTATGGGTATTCCAACTAAATTATTTACGCCAATCTTTGTGATGTCGCGACTGACGGGGTGGGCTGCACATGTTATGGAGCAACGTGCAGATAACCGTATCATTCGCCCTTCAGCCGAATATACAGGTGAAGAATTACGCCCAGTACCTGCTATTTCTGAAAGATAAGCAGGCTAGGTCCACATGTTGGACCTTTACACGCTTGAAGTGTTCTTGCACTTCAAGCGGAAATACCGTCACATCTCAGTTGGAATAAGCAGTTATGAACACCCAATTTCGAAAACGATTACCTGATTCAACTTTATGCTACTACGACACGCGTGAAGCCATTGAAGCAATAAAACCCGGCGCTTATGAAGGACTACCTTATACATCAAAAGTACTGGCTGAAAACTTGGTTCGAAGAGCCGAACCTGAAAAGCTAAATGATTATTTAACACAAATTATTGAACGCCGTCGTGATTTGGATTTCCCATGGTTCCCAGCACGCGTTGTGTGCCATGATATTCTTGGCCAAACTGCATTGGTTGATTTAGCCGGTTTACGTGATGCGATTGCTGAAAAAGGTGGAGATCCGGCGAAGGTCAACCCTGTTGTTCCTACTCAGTTGATTGTGGACCACAGTTTAGCGGTAGAGCATGCGGGTTATGAAGAAAATGCGTTTGAGAAAAATCGCGCTATTGAAGACCGCCGCAACGATGATCGCTTTCACTTTATCAATTGGACCAAAACTGCATTTAAAAATGTCGATGTAATTCCGCCTGGAAATGGCATTTTGCACCAAATTAATCTAGAGAAAATGTCACCTGTTATTCAAGCGCGTGACGGTGTGGCGTTCCCAGACACCCTCGTTGGCACAGATAGTCATACGCCGCATGTTGATGCGTTAGGTGT
The DNA here is from genome assembly GCF_001696455.1 of Pseudoalteromonas luteoviolacea. GTDB lineage: Bacteria > Pseudomonadota > Gammaproteobacteria > Enterobacterales > Alteromonadaceae > Pseudoalteromonas > Pseudoalteromonas luteoviolacea_C. Next base: position 279,773 of record NZ_MAUJ01000003.1, on the reverse strand, counting down.
CATAGCGATTGGAGTCGGTGGTTTAGAAGCTGAAAGCGTCATGCTAGGACGTGCGTCATACATGCGTTTGCCAGATATCGTGGGTGTTGAGCTAGTAGGTAAACGCCAACCGGGGATCACCGCAACAGATATCGTATTGGCGATCACCGAGTTTTTACGAAACGAAAAAGTGGTTTCGAGCTATTTAGAGTTTTTCGGTGAAGGTGCTGATGACTTGACCCTGGGCGACCGTGCAACAATTTCAAATATGACGCCTGAGTATGGTGCCACAGCTGCAATGTTCTATATCGATCAAAAGACGATTGATTATTTAAAGTTGACAGGCCGTGATGATGAGCAAGTCAAGCTTGTAGAACAGTATGCCAAGCTAACAGGCTTATGGTCTGATTCCATGACACAGGCGAAGTATGAGCGCGTGTTGAAGTTTGATCTATCGAGTGTAGGTCGAAATCTGGCTGGGCCTTCGAACCCGCACCGCAGGGTTGCAACACAAGACCTAGTAAAGCAGGGTATTGTTGCTGACTATGAAAAGACAGAGGATAAAATGCCCGATGGGGCAGTGATTATCGCTGCCATTACCAGTTGTACAAATACCAGTAATCCGCGCAACGTCGTTGCGGCTGGTTTGCTGGCTCGTAATGCAAACAAGCTGGGTTTAAAACGTAAACCTTGGGTCAAAACCTCATTTGCACCTGGCTCAAAAGCGGTTCGTTCTTATATGACTGAAGCACAGCTACTCCCTGAATTAGAGGCGCTTGGTTTTGGTATCGTAGCGTTTGCATGTACTACTTGTAACGGCATGAGTGGCGCACTCGATCCTAAAATTCAACAAGAAGTCATCGACAGGGACTTATATGCAACGGCGGTTTTATCTGGCAACCGAAACTTCGACGGACGAATTCACCCATATGCGAAGCAAGCATTTTTGGCGTCACCTCCTTTGGTTGTGGCTTATGCCATTGCTGGCTCTGTGCGTTTTGATATCGAAAAAGATGTCTTGGGTCATGATCAAAACGGCAGCCCCGTTACCCTTAAAGACGTGTGGCCAAGCGATGAAGAAATAGATGCCGTTATTGCGCAAAGTGTAAAGCCTGAGCAGTTCAGAGAAGTGTATGATCCAATGTTTGACTTGAGTGTTGACTATGGTGAGGACAATGATCCGCTTTATAACTGGCGAGAAATGAGTACTTACATCCGTCGCCCGCCATACTGGGAAGGCGCACTTGCTGGAGAACGCACCATGAAGGGGATGCGCCCGCTGGCAATTCTAGGCGATAACATTACAACGGACCATTTGTCTCCATCTAATGCCATCTTAGCAAGTAGCGCAGCGGGTGAGTACTTGGCGAAAATGGGATTGCCGGAAGAGGATTTCAACTCTTACGCAACTCACCGAGGTGATCATTTAACAGCACAACGGGCAACATTTGCGAACCCTAAACTACTTAATGAAATGGTCAAAGACAATGGTGAAGTGCAGCAGGGCTCACTTGCACGTGTTGAGCCAGAGGGGAAAGTGACCCGCATGTGGGAAGCGATTGAAACCTACATGGAGCGTAAACAGCCGCTGATAATTGTTGCAGGTGCAGATTATGGCCAAGGCTCATCAAGGGATTGGGCTGCAAAAGGTGTGCGCCTTGCAGGTGTTGAGGTTATCGTCGCTGAAGGCTTTGAGCGTATACATAGAACCAACTTAATTGGTATGGGTGTTTTGCCGCTTGAATTCAAAGCAGGAACGACTCGTCTCACCTTAGGCTTAGATGGTACAGAAACGTACGATGTAAAAGGTGCGCGTACGCCGGGTACCACGCTAACGCTTGTGATAAACCGACAAAACGGTGAGGTTGTTGAAGTGCCAGTAACATGTAGATTAGACACGGCTGAGGAAGTGTCAATTTATGAAGCCGGTGGCGTATTGCAACGATTCGCGAAAGACTTCTTAGAAGCAAACGCGTAACACTGTCATCAATTAAAGCCCAAGCAATGCTTGGGCTTTTCGTTAGGAAACACAATGAGCTTTAAACCACAAATCAAAATACCCGCGACATATATGCGCGGAGGTACCTCAAAAGGGGTCTTCTTCAAGCTGGATGACTTACCGCAAGCTGCCCAAGAGCCTGGAGAAATTAGAGATCAGATACTATTGAGAGTGATCGGCAGTCCTGATCCTTATGCTAAGCAAACAGACGGTATGGGCGGTGCGACGTCTAGTACTAGCAAAACGGTTATTTTATCGAAAAGTTCGAAGCCTGATCACGATGTCGATTATTTGTTTGGCCAAGTCGCAATCGATAAACCTTTTATCGACTGGAGTGGCAATTGTGGCAATCTAACCGCTGCGGTTGGGGCGTTCGCCATCAGCAATGGGTTAGTTTCAGACGAACGGATCCCTCAAAATGGCATTGCCGTAGTCCGCATCTGGCAAGCAAATATCGGTAAAACGATCGTTGCGCATATCCCTATTACCAATGGTGAAGTACAAGAAACAGGTGACTTTGAACTAGACGGTGTGACTTTTCCTGCTGCTGAAGTGGTTGTGGAATTTTTAGACCCAGCAGATGCAAATGCGGACATGTTTCCGAGTGGCAATCTTGTCGACACACTAGAAGTGCCTGATATTGGGCACTTTGATGTCACCATGATCAACGCAGGGATCCCAACCTTATTTTTTAGAGCACAAGACCTTGGCTTTGAAGGTACTGAATTACAAGAAGCCATTAATGGTGACGCAGAGCTTCTGGCGCGCATGGAAACTATACGTGCTCATGGGGCGTTAAAAATGGGGCTGATCTCCACTCTGGAAGAAGCGAAAGTACGACAACATACCCCAAAAATTGCGTTTGTGAGCGGGCCTCAGCAATACTTGGCATCCAGTGGGAAAGCCATCAATGAGCAAGACATCGACTTATGTGTACGTGCGCTTTCAATGGGTAAGTTACACCATGCAATGATGGGAACAGCGGCGGTGGCAATTGCGACTGCAGGTGCGATTCCGGGCACCTTGGTAAACCAAGCTGCTGGCGGCGGTAACAGAACACAAATCACCTTTGGCCACCCTTCAGGTACTTTGAAAGTTGGCGCTGAAGCGCAATTACAAGGCGAACGCTGGCTTGCGAAAAAGGCGATTATGAGCCGCAGTGCACGTGTTCTAATGGAAGGTAGCGTGCGCATTCCTGATATTGTGTAATTAGCCTAAACAACCCTTGTTTTGGGGGCAAGATTGTGTGTCCCCATAAATTTTCTATTCCTATCATTTTCTAATCAATTTTTGCAATTCCTAAAGGATCTTTTGGAGATGTATTATGCATGAAGCATTACTGTCTTTGGCACTCACAACATTTTTTTTGCTTGGCTCACCGGGGCCCGCACCACTCGCACTTGCTGCGGTTGGCGCAAGTGCTGGCGTACGAGCAGGTCAGCCTTTTTTATTTGGAATTCTAACTGGGCTTTTGGTGGCGATAGTCGCTTCGGCAACGGGACTCGGAGCCTTGCTACTAAGCTTCCCTCAGCTGACCAAAGTTTTACAGATAGGCGCACTCGTATATTTGTTTTATGTAGCTTATAAAATAGCGACTAATGACAGCGGACTAACAGAGCTAAGCAACCAACCTTTAGGGTTTAAAGATGGCTTTATTCTTAATCTATTGAACCCTAAAGCGTACGCAGCATGTATTGCCATTTTTGCCAACACCAATATCCCTTTAGATTCTAAGGCTCAGGCGGGTTTTGTCGCGGCAGTGATTCTATTTTTGGTTGCGATTATTGTCGATACGCTATGGCTCTATTTAGGGGGGGTACTGCACCGAGTGGTGAAAACCAATAAACAGCTTAAGCATTTAAGAGTATTTTTTGCGAGTTTACTGGTTTTACTTTTGCTCTTTGTCACTCTATCCTCTGAAATAATATAAGAAAAATCTGTAGGGATACTATGTGTCAAACCAAAATACAATTTGTAGAGGCGGTCAATAAACTTCTGAACTCTGAAAAGGGGGCCATTACTAAGTCAGAGATGAAGGCTATGGTCGCTTATTTGGGGGAAGTAACGCAGGTATTTACCGATACGGATATGAACGACTCACAAAAAGCGCAAACGGCATGTGGTGTCGCGATTTCTCCTGTTCAGGCCGCAAAGTGTTTTGAAGAAACGATACGTACTCAAATGTTTGCACAAGGGGTGGCAAAAGCAATATCTGACAAATTAACAGCAGCCATAAAACCTATCAGAATTCTCTATGCTGGTACAGGCCCCTATGCAACCTTACTGTTACCACTTTTGGCTGCTAGCACCGAACAGCTTCCACTGGAAATAACGTTACTGGATATCCATAAAGAAAATATAGCAGCGGTTGAAGCCTTAATTACGCATTTTGGCTTGGAGGGTTATCACATTGAATTAGTACATGGCGATGCAACACAATGGCGACCTAAAAGCGAACAACAGTACTTCGACATTATCATTTCTGAAACTATGACTGCGCTATTAAAGCGCGAGCCACAAGTTTTTATTTTTAAACATTTAGTACAGTACTTACAGGCTGATGGTGTATTAATACCTGAACGAGTGAGCTTAAGGACTTGGCTCACGCCTCAATCTAAGCAGGCCGGCCCAGACGTATTCGTTGGAGAGTTCTTTTGCTTAGATAAAAGCCGGGCACAGGCATTAAATAAAGGAGATGAGGCGAGTTTTTGCTCTGAGCTTACTATCCCTGAGGGAGACTGGGCAGAGCATGTTGTGAAGCTGACAACAGACATTCTGGTCTATCGCCAACTGTCCCTGCATGAGGGCGATTGTAGTTTAAACATAGCCTTTACTTTTAGCCCTTACGATGCTGTTTTAACGTCAAACAAACCTATTGTATTTAAATATGTTCAGCTTGATAGTCCGGACTTTTCAGTCGTTTTTCCCAAACCAGAATGGAAGCAAGCTAATTTTGAACTGCCGCAGTCTAGTGATACTGGCGCACTTGGTCTTGTGCAAATTAAGCGTGCTTTTCAGCGAGCATATTTGATTAAGCGAGGTGAGAGAGTCGTTACTCCTGAGCAGGAGTGGCAAGGAGAGCTTTGTTTATACGATGCTCTGTCACTGAACGCACGTGAAATAATGAGTAAAATGTATGAGTTCGAGAGGTTTAGCGACTTTGAAACTTGGCTCTTAGAGCGTGTTGGTCCATTGGATAAAGAACAACTTACAGCCGTCAATCAGCAGTGTTTAGAAAAGATCACAGACGTTGCGCTATAAGGGGGTTTAGCCTCTGAGATTGTTAGAATTGCGCTTGCATCGACATTTCAAGGGACTGTTCATCATCACTTTGTTCTTGATAGCGTGCCTTGACAAAAAAGCTATGATTTACAAAGTACTTACCTTCAATAAGAAGATGTGATGCATGGCTACCGACACCCAGAGCAAAGTGTTGATTAAAATAGTAATTGGCTAAAAAGTCATTGTGGTTTTTAGTTGCTTGATTTTGATGAATGAGATCCAAAGTAAAGAACCTTTGTTCTCCTAATCCTCTAAAATAACGAACCTCAACAGTCCAATCATCTAGGGAGTCATCACTGTTTGCTGTGATACCAACATACGCTTCGTTGCTTAAATCGATATTTAGCTGGCCTTGAAACCATGTGATGTTTTCGCCATTTTTAATGTGTTGATGTCTGACACTCGCTTTAAAGCTGTCATAAAACAGGTGACCAACTCCGATTGAGTAATTGTCATCAACGTTACCTAAGTCTGCTATGCCCAAAGGAATAAACCAATTGTCGAAAAAGGCCTCTCCTTCAATGCCCGTGTATACATCGTCGTCGTTGGTGTATGTCAGCAGTATATTACTGTCTGTGTCCAGATAGCCGAAATCATCCCAAACCCCAAAATAAGCTTGGGGCGCAAAATAATAATGACTGCTTAGTTGCCAAGAGTGGACATCAGCATCCTCAAATTTGGTATACATCGCTTGGTTAAACCACGTTTTGTCGGTGTTAGCAAAGCAAAGAGAAGTGCACAGGCTGAGTATCAATATTATTAGTATTTTCAAAGGCTTTTCCTATTTTTAAAGCATAATTTAGTTGTTATCGCTGACAAATACCTAAGTTTAAGCATAGACGATTTGAATAAATGTGCGCGATTTGTCATTTTGAACTATTTTAAAATAATGCGGTTTGTTTACTAAAAATTTACTTGGGTGAACGGTTATTGCAATGAATGAATTCCACGGAATTTCTGTCACTACTGAGGTGAGAGAGTCAGGGTTATTACTGAGCTTTAAAGCGGTCGGTAAACTGACACACAAAGACTATCTGGTTATATTACCAGTAGTAGATCACGCGATTGCTAGAAATCAGCGTAATGCCGTTCATGCGCTTATTGATATCACCGAGTTGACAGGGTGGGAGATGGGTGAGGCACTCAATGACATGCGAATTGCGTTTCAGTATAGTGAACAATTTACAAAAACGGCGGTAATTGGAAACAGTCGATTGCATCGTATAACGTCTACCATTGGCGGGTGGATACTTGGCGGGCAAACGCGTTATTTTTCTGGAAATAACGCTGCAAAAACCTGGCTAGAGGCAGTTTCCTAGGTATCTGATACCATTATCAAACACTGCTGTACGACCTTATATCTTCATTTACTTGAATAGATTTTCTACCTTATTCACAATGACTTCTCGAGCAAATTCGGACAAACACAATTGAGGACTTTATGGCACGTGTATTAATCACTGGAGCGAACAGGGGCATCGGGTTAGCGTTGACAGAGTTGTATTTGGCAAGTGGCTGGCAAGTGTTGGCAACAGTAAGAGCGCAATCAAAAGCTGAGGCGCTAAAGAAGCTCGGTGAGCAAGATGCAAGTGCTGGCTTAGCGATATACGAGCTGGATGTCACAAATTACCAACAACTGAGCGAACTAGCCAATACATTGGCAGGAGTTCCTATAGACTTAATCATCAATAATGCGGGTCTTTACGGGCCAAAGGGATATGGCTTTGGGAACTGTGATGTTGAAGCATGGAGAGAGGTCATGGAAGTCAATGCGATTGCGCCAGCTAAGTTGGCAGAAGCGTTTTATACTAATTTGAAACTTGGCGATAGAAAAATATTTGCGGCGCTTTCGTCAAGAGTTGGCAGTCACTCAGAAAACACTAAGGGTGGTGGTTACATTTATCGCAGCTCAAAAGCGGCTTTGAATTCTGTAGTCAAAAGTTTATCGAATGACCTGCTATCGGAAGGTATTAAAACCGTTGCGCTACATCCAGGGTGGGTGAAAACTGAAATGGGTGGGCCAAATGCACTCATTACGGCTCAAGAATCAGCAACAGGATTGAAGGCAGTGATAGATAACTTGACTGACCCTGAGAGCGGCAGCTTTATTAGTTTCGATGGTAGTAAAATTCCGTGGTAAATATATTACTTATAAATGATATGAAACAATGACACACAGCGTTTTTTTGAAGCATTTTTAACACAAAAATAGCTATGTATTTAAAGTATAGTGAAAATGTTTTGAGTAATAAATTTGCTATGGCGCTAATCCTTCGATATATCCGTTTTTAGTAAAATCTAAGCGTTATGGTTTATATGGAAGGTAAAGGTCGTTTAGGTGGAGAGGTTAATTTAATGCTTGAACTGTTTTCGATATTTTATTAGGGTTTTTAAAATCAATAAATAGTGCCTTTTTAGAGTGAATGTCTAATTAATTGGTGGTGTTTGTTAATTTGAAACCTGTACAGTTCATCATTCATATATTAAAGTGCTTTGTAGTGGTGATTTTACTACTCTAATATTAATATAAATAAGGAATAATAAAATGATTTTATTAACGGATAGTCAGTTAAAGCAGGTTGTGGGTGGAGCTGGTGGCGGCACTGGTTATAAGGTGAAGCCTCGCAGTGAAGTCGTAGCGCCATTCGAGTCTAAAAACCAATAATTTTATACAAATTGGTACCCTCAGTGTATAAAATCACGAAGGCCAAATTAAATTAAGAGCCAGTACTGTACTGGCCCTTGGTTTCTTTGTGTGTTGGAGCATAATTACTTTTATTTCTCCAAAGTTTGAGTAATAAAAGGGTTGATGGTTATGAAACTATTAATAATAAAATGGATGAGAAATATAATAAAGATAATTGCATGAAGAGTTGATAAATAACACGCCTTAAACCATGCTTTTCGTGTTCACAAAAAATATAGGTGATATGTCAGTTTTTAAATTCGGCCCTTTTAAATTTGAGGTTGCATAATCTACAGGGGGCAATTGTTTTGGCCTTGCGAAGGCTACCTCAACTAATTAAAAATAAGAATTACATACCTTGCAAATCTAATGTGTGATGCAGATCAATAACTATTTCTAGCTTAGGAGAATAATGAAGGTAGACCAATCATTAACTTATAAGGACCTTCAGATGAGCATTGAAAAGCACGACTTATTACATGAATTCCCAGATCATCATCATACTATTCGCCACCTAAAGATGAATGACACACACTTTGCCAAGTTGTTTAACAAGTACAATGAGTTAGATAAGGAAGTACGCCGTATTGAAGATGGTGTTGAAAATACAACTGACGAGTACTTAGATACTAAAAAGATGGAGCGTGTTCATTTGAAGGACGAGCTATTTGGATTGATCAAAAAAACAGAAGCGACGATATAGATTTCATAAACCTATCGCTTTTTGTGAAAGTTATACGGTTAAATTTTATTACAAAAAAAGCCCACTAACTGAGTGGGCTTAAAGTAAGTGCAGGTATATTACTGGCACTTAATTGTTGCATATAGTTGGTAGCACTGATTCTTGCTGCCAGTGCTTTTATAAACCCAAGACTTACCATACCAGTCGTAGTTAGCGTAAGACGACTCGTCTTCACCACATTTGATAGTGCTGCCACTTACTTCTTGGTTATGGCCACGCTCTTCACAAAATTGGTTACCATTAGTTGGACCAACGAAGAAGCTTTGTAAACGACCATTAACCCATACACGCGGGCTGTAATATGTAACAACACCAGAAGCAAAAACGCCTTGGTTAGCAGCGATAGTTACTTCAGCCTTTTCGAAAGCCACAGAGCCATTATCTACGTTTTCAAGATTTATTGTTTGTGCAGATGCAACGCTCGAAAGGCCAGCTAATAGACCCAAAACAATCATTTTGTTCATTTCTTTTCCTTAGTTAGTAGTTGTTTCGAGTCCATTTAACGCGAGTAATATTGAAAATTAATGTACGTTTTGTGTATTTTTTGTTCAGGGTGTGTCAGTAGAGCTTATCTTTTAAAATAGCTAAATTGTAAAAGCCAAATTGACCTAGCCTACTGAGTGTCGCAAAAGGGAACTTAGGTGCAGGAGTTTGGTATATGGGTAATTTAGGTACAGGCTGGCCAGAGACCAATTGAGCTAACCGAAAGGCTGCTTGTGCACTGTATGCAACCCCTGAGCCGCAATAACCAATAGCATACGCAATGTTATCCTCACAATGTATGTGGGGGTGATCGTCTAGGGCTGCGGCAATGTAACCATGCCAGTGATACTCGCAGGTAGTTTGGGATAATCCCGGAAAGCTATTTTTTAATGCGGCTTGCAGGTGATTTCGATACTTTATTTTATTTTGATCTTTGCCAAACACCGCACCTCTTCCACCAAACAACAGACGGTTATCTGGTAGCAGTCGATAGTAGTATTTTAACGTACGAGTATCCATCATGACTTGGTGAGTTTTTAAGCCAGTTGCATGCAACTCGTATTGTGTCAGTGGGCGAGTGACTAAAATGCTGCTTAATATAGGTAAATAGCGACTATTTATAATGGGGTGTGTTTGTTTGCTGTTATAAGCATTGCCAGCAACGATCACTTTGCGCGCAGTCAATCGTGCCTCATTAACCCGAAGCTGATAGGTACCTCCACACTTAATGATTTGCTGAGCGAGGCTTTGCTCGTAAAGATCAACGCCAGCTTGCTGCACTAAACGTTTGTAAGCGAGCAATAATTTTAGTGGGTTTAGGCCAAATCCATGCCCTGTTCTAACAGCACCATAACTACTTGGCATATCGATATAGTTTGCACGTAGTTCATCTTTTGTGATTAGAGACAGGCAGGTATCTTTCAGGACTGTTCGACTGTACTCAAGCCCATTCTTGAGCATTTCGAGTGCGTTATCAGAATGCGCGATCTTTAGGTAGCCATTAGCTTGGCGGTCGCAATCGATCTGATGATTTTCAATTAACTCGTGAACACGCGTTACCGCATTTTTATATTCTTGATAAACTTGCAGCGCCGTATCTTCTCCCCACTTTTTGCTCATTTGTAGCACGCCTAAACGGCCTGAAGAGGGTAAAGCAAAGCCTGCGTTTCTCGCGCTGGCCCCAAATCCAACTTGGTTAGCCTCTACGACACAGACCTTCTTGTTGAATTGCGTTGCGAGATAAAAAGCACTTAATAAACCTGTAAAGCCCCCACCAATGACAATGACATCATAAGTTTGATCCGTTTGTGGGGGAGGCGCAGGATCACCTAGCTGAATTGTTGTTGACCAGTAACTTGGTGCAAATGTCTCACCTTGGCAGTTTGGTTTGTAAAGTGGATCGTATATGCTCATGATATCCGTAACACCATCTCAGCGGCTTGGCAGTGGCACTCGTTTCCACATATCGGGCACTCATAACCTTCATTTAGACAGTTTTCTAGCCACCTATCATCATGGAGTTTAACCAGTACGCCACCTGCTTTAGTGAAATACTTCACAGCGCCATTTCCAGGGCTTTGTTTCCAAAGGTGAGCTATGCCAGCCTTAGCACCTTGTTGTTTTAATACCTGCACAGATGCGTTCAAGAGTTTTGGGCCAATTCCATTACCTTGTGCGTCTGGGTGTATCGCGATGCATTTGAAATAAGCCATATCGGGTTGATTAACAGGCCATTTTTCGGGTGTACACCATTTGTCAATTGGCCATTGGCCTGCGCTATAAGTGAGCCTGAAGCCTATTACTTGCGCTTGTTCATTCAGTGCAACAAAGGACGCATTAAGGCCGTCTTTAAGGCCCATCTTATAAATTTTTTTCAGTTTATCGTTGTCTAGATAATTCTCACCGTGTACCAAGTTTCCTAACAGAATTACTTGTGAAAAATGTTGTACTTCTAATTGCTCAATCTTCATGACGGTAGTGTGTTCTTTTTATTAATAATATTTCCTTATTTTGCAGTACAAATTGCAGGAATCAAGTTTCCATTTGTATAAAAATTAGGTAAATCACGTTGACAGCGATGTCAATGTGTAATATTTGTTAAATTGATGAATGTTGATATTCATCAATTTTAAAGCCAATAAGCAAGCGCAAATTGGTAACTGAAAACGATAAAAATTGACTTTCAAATTCAATAATTTCAACAACATGTAAAGGTAAATTATGAATATTTCAAATGCTAAGGTAGGCAAATTCGCTAAACTGGCGCTGTTATGTGCGCCAGTTTTATGTGCTAGCACATTCGCTCAAGCTATGAACGTACAGCCAGATCCAAACAACCCAAACGGATACGTTGTATCGCGTGTTGATCTGAAAGCCGCTGAAGATGCACTGACGTCTGATCCTATGTATGCGATATGGTCAAAAGCGCTAGAGACTCGCAGCAATACCATCGTGGAGGCGATTGTGCCTGGTGCTGCAGCTAACCCTGAGAATGTAAAGCGTGTAGAGCGCGTATTTGGGCAGGCGCAATGGGACTTCTTAACGCAAATGGCTGCGCCAGAATACACTTACACGCGCTTTCTTCGTGCGATTGGTAAGTTCCCTGCGTTTTGTGGCACGTATACGGATGGACGAAACTCGGATGCTATTTGTAAAAAGTCTATCGTGACAGCGTTTGCTCATTTTGCGCAAGAAACAGGTGGCCATATTTCAAAGGATAATACCTCAGATAACCCTAATGGGTTGGAAGAATGGCAGCAAGCCTTGGTACATGTTCGCGAAATGGGATGGTCTGAAGGACAAGGTGGTTATCGCACTGGGTGTGGCCAAAATGATTGGCAAAACCGTCGCTGGCCATGTGGCGCTGGGCAAGGTTATTTCGGTCGTGGCGCTAAGCAGCTGTCATACCATTTCAACTACGGTATGTTTTCAGAAGTAATGTTTGATGGTGATGCGACGGTTTTACTTAACGACCCAGGTAGAGTCGCAGATTCTTGGCTTAACTTAGCGTCAGCAATTTGGTTCTTCTTAACCCCTCAAGCTCCAAAACCAGCGATGTTGCATGTAATTGATAGAACTTGGGTTCCTTCTCAAGTCGAGCTCAATGCGGGAATCGGCTATGGCTTTGGTACAACGATCAACGTAATTAATGGTGGCATTGAATGTGGCGAGCATAACCGTTACAAAGGGCAGCCTGTAAATCGAATTAAGTATTGGGAAGGGTTATCACACTATTACAATATCCCTATCGAAACAGATGAAGAAAACACCTGCTGGCAGCAAACCCCGTTTGGTAGCCTTAATTTAGACGGGGCTAGCGGCGTACTATACACAAACTGGGAAGCAAATTGGGCGCATTATTCTGACAGACCAGGTGGTCATTCATTTGAGTGTAAGTTAGTAGGCTATCAAACGGCTTATTCAGCGCTTGTTCCGGGAGATTATGAAAAGTGCGTTACGAACTTTTATGAGTCACATACAGGATGGCCAAGCGTCACTGCTGTGGACACTTTACCACCGGTTGACGATAAACCGCCTGTAGGAGGTGTTAAAGCTTGGGATGCTGCGAAAGTTTACCTAAAAGGGGACAAAGCAAGCCATGAAGGCCGTATATACGAAGCTAAATGGTGGACGCAGGGTAATACGCCAAGCCCAACCAACCCTAACGGTCCTTGGAAATTAATGCCATAAATTATGAGGCAGTAAAAGTTAGAGGGGAAGCCAAGCGGCTTCCCCTTTGACAACAATATACGTTATTCGGCAGTTATAGAATAAACTGCAGCCCCATCATATAGCTTTGATTCAACACGCTTTTCAAAGCTCTCTTGGCTTTCTATCATGGCTTCTCTCATGTCTTCAAAGCTCAGCTCAGAATTTAGTGCAAGCAGTGTAATATTTATGGACATATTTATAGGCGTAACACTATCTTCTGGAATGATATCTCCAAACATTAAGTTTGGTATGGAGTCATCACCGTCCGTTATAATTTGCCATTTTGCAGTACCTTGTTGGGCGTCTTCCCAATCGAGAGTAAAAGAAGCTGTGTTAATTCTCTCATCTGCGCCACTAAAGTTGATTATGGCAACATCGTTGCCACTTTCGTCGGCCATTGATTCGGCTAAAATCTGATAACCGCGTACGAGGTTTTCATCATCGGTGATGTGCGGCGTTTCAATAAACTTACCTTCACTGCCTACTTTGCTGACTGCATAAGAGTTTGTTGAAACTGAAATACCAAAGCCATTTGTTTCATTAAATCTGGATGTTGATACATAGTTTACGGTATTGAGATCATTGAATATCACAAGACCGTTTTGCTCTTTGTATGACTCATGATTGTAACGGGCTTCATTTACGTGTTCATTGTAAACCTGCACGTTGCCAATATACGATGACAAAGAAATGAGCTCTCTGGGTTCAAAAGTGTGGTCACCAAAATCTAATAGTGTCCCTGCAGCTGTAAACTCTGCATCTGAAAGCGTAATTGTCGTAGGCTGTGAAGTATCAAATATGGCGCCTTTTCTCGTATCCTCATAGCGGGTAAATAGTAACTGCTGCTGCGCATCGGCACATAGTTTTGCTTCGTCTGCCGCATCTCCAAGTCGTATTGGTAAAACGCTAGCCCCGTATAACTGGTGGTCAGGTACTTCAGCACGTAATGCTTCTAGATTATAATTGATGGCATTGCATCCACAGTCGTCGTAGTTTTTAAATACAAGTGCATCGACTTCAAACCCATTTTTAATATTTAATACCGATTGGATTTGTAAATACTTGTCGCCTTTATCATTGTTCGATCTGTAAACAAATGAAGCATGTTGCGCATCTAACGGGATTGTAGACTGTAAAGTACCATCTGCCTGCGTTTGCTGGCTGGAAATAAATTCTCCGTTCGCCTTATGAAACACCACATCAGCTACGACGGGCAAATTGCCACAGCTATTTTGTTGTAAAGCCTTTAATGAGAGCGTGGAGAAAACAGTCGGAGGTGGGGTAGGCCTCTCTGTAGCGGGTGGCGTATCGCTACTATTGCTGCCTCCACAGCCGGTTAAGTACAGTGCCGCAGCCGTTGCTAAAAATAAGCCATTGTATTTCAATTCCATAGTACAGTTCCTTTCGTGGTATGAATTTTCCTGAAAGTGAACCATATATCATATTGGTTAATTTTTAAACTAAAATCAATTGTTTATGAAAAATAACATATAGACGCGAGTGTGGCTGAGAAAACCATATTTTATGGAACCAGCCCACTTAAACTATGTCGTCAATTTAGCAGGGTTTCCAATCTAACTTGGCCAGCTTCGTCTGCGTACTTGAATATAAAGTCTTCTTTACCATTCCCGTCAATATCAACTAAGACGATATCGTTGGCATTTTCAGGCAGCTTTTTATTGATCTTTCTACGTTCTTTTTTGAGTAAGTTGTCACTCGTACCATAGTAAATGTTTAGCGTCTTATCTCCAGATTTGAACACAATATCGTGTTTATTGTCGCCATTTAGATCGCCAGTGTAGAAGGGGATTCCACGCATTGAGCGCTTCATATCAATTTCTAATTCAACCTCTTTTTCTGTACTTGGCTTTTTTGCAAAGAGTGTGTGAGGGTGCTGTTTAAAAAAATGCATTTCGACATCGACATCGGCTTTCCCCCCACCAAGTGCCATTGCTGCAATCGTGGTGAGTCCAATATCGACACTCAGTGTTTGTAGGTCGAGCAAGCCGTCACCATCAAAGTCATACTCTATACGCATGCCACCCGCACCAATTGTATGCGGTAATTTGATTGCGCCAGAATTAAACCCTTTTGGTTGACCTAAATATAGATCGTACTCTATTTTGGCTTCAAGTGCCGATATGCCCTCTGTGATTGGTCGAGTTCTGGTGATCAAGTCTAAATTACCATCTTGATTAATATCTAGCAGCTCATGCGTCGTACGAATCGCATTATTATCTGTTTTACCAAATGAAGTTGGTAAATGAATATGCTCTATGTGACTTTTAAATCCGCTCTCATTCGCGTAAAGCACCGAGACATTTTCACGGGTACGAAACACAAGATCTAATTTACCGTCTTTGTCAAAGTCGTGAATGGTAGGGAGTGAATAGAAGTTTGTGCTTACTTCCATTCTGTCGCTGTAATTATGAGCTCTAAGTGGTAAAGAATATTTAAATTGATGTTTGTTAAACAGGCCGTCAGGCTGTTGAATATACAGTTCACTGTGTGTAAACCCGGGCAGATAGATATCACTTAAGCCGTCATTATTTACATCCAAAACAAAGTCAATTTTTTTAAAATCATCTATTTGTAATCGTGTTAGTAAGCTCTCTGACTTGATAATACGCGTCGAGCTTTTATTAGTCGCTAAATAGACCCCTTTTTCATCAATAATAAAGGCTTGAATGCTTTGTCGATTGGCAATATGACCAAAGTGAAACCCTTTAGCGTTTTTGCTTGCTTGGATCACCGTGGATTGACCGGTACTTAAATCAATACGTTCTAGTTGCTTGGCATCCTTGTTAAGTGCAAACACAATGGGTGAATCAGTAAGCTGCAGTGGGCTTTTAGTTTTTAGCTTCAGCGACATAGGAGAAGCGTACAGCTGACTTGCGAAAATAAAACTAACTGAAAGTAGTAATGTTGATTTCATCATCGTGATCCTCAAAATCCTATTGATTTTTAGTCGGTATATTATTTAAGTGGCGATGCTATACATGACTGTTTAGGTTACGCACTTGAATATATTTGCCAGTAAGCAAGTGCATATTCGTGCCAATGTGCCAATGTGCCAAGTTAGCCCAACTTATCTTTTTATTATTTCATCCATGCTAGGGAAGGAAGTGAATATGCTCAATGCTCAGGATGTAAATTTTTGTGATTTAATCCGGCCAAATGTATGGCATTAAGTGGAGTCAAATAATGAAAAGCGTTACAATCCGCGCCTTAAACTTGTAAAGAGAGAACGACCGTGACAATAACCCGCCAATTGCTAGATTGCTTGCATACTGCATTCTTACAGGCTGTAACTTTGGAGCAATACGCTGATAAAGTTATTCAACAACACTTGGCTGCCAACGGTGGTTGGACATTGGAACAAAGAGCATACTTTGTTACAACTCTATACAACTTGATCCGGTTCAGTCGCAAATTATGTTGGCTAACAGGACGCAAATCACGAGTGGATGCGATTGGCGACTGCACCATAGAAGATGTTTGGCATTTATGGGGAGCTTTGACATTTTTGCAAGAAGGTCAAGTGCCCGACTACCCTGAGTTAGAGACATTCTGCGCGTCAGATATCCAACAAGCGCTTGAAGATGCGCCGTTGGACATCCAACTAAGCATGCCGCGATGGCTGCATGAGAGAGCACAGCAAGAGTTAGAAAGTGAATGGCCAACGGTTGCCAAAGCGCTTAATCAAAGTGCGAGTAACTTTATTCGCGTGAATGGCTTAAAAGCCGACGCTGAATCGGTCGCAAAAGCGCTGTCAAAGCAAGGTATTAAAGCTATACCTGTTGGAGGAGTAACCGATGCGCTTGAAGTGAAGCAAATGGGATACTTGTTCCGTACTGATGCATTTCAATCGGGCCAGTTTGAAATGCAAGATGCGGGTTCTCAGCAGATAGTTCCGCTTCTTGAGTTAAAGCCCGGCATGAAGGTCGTAGATGCGTGTGCAGGGGCTGGTGGCAAGAGCTTACACATAGCTGCACTACTCAAAAATAAAGGTCGAGTATTATCCCTAGACATTCACGAGCACAAACTAGATACGTTGAAAAAGCGAGCTAAACGGGCGGGTGCACATGTTATTGAAACTCGACTTATTCAAAATAATAAGACTATTAAAAGGCAAAAAGAAAAGTTTGATAGGGTACTATTGGATGTTCCATGTTCGGGTACTGGTGTGCTACGTCGTAACCCCGATGCCAAGTGGCATCTAGAAGAGCAAAGCGTGAATGATTTAATCGCATTGCAGCAAGATATTTTGCAACGTTACAGCCAAATGTGTCGCGTTGGCGGAAAGCTAGTCTATGCGACTTGCTCTATACTACCGTCAGAGAACGAACAACAAGTGAAGCGCTTTGTAGATAACAATCCTAACTGGTCCGTTGAGCGTGAATTGCGCTTATTACCTGGTATTAGCTCTGAGTTCGATGGTTTTTACGGCGCGTTGTTAGTGAAAAATAGTGCTGAATAATTAATAGGTCTTGAAGTTAAAGTTTAAAGTCCCAATAACTAAGGCATCATACTTAGTTTATAGAGTTCAGTATTGTGTACTAACTCGGATCAAAATTGAAAGGTTTAATCATGAATCCAATTATTGCTTTGCTAAAAGAGCACAATATTTCCGACGAGCAAATAAAGGACGTTTTTCAGGCCCTGACAGAGAATCCATTAATGGCAATGGCAACTGTACAGCAGTTGGCGATTCCACCTGAAAAATTGCAGCAACTTATGGGGCTAGTGATGCAAAACCCCAGTTTAATCAAAGAAGCAGTTTCTGAATTAGGGTTAGATTACGCCAAAGTAGAAGAGGCGAAGGCGCAGTTAAACAAATAATGTAGCGCGAAGCCTAACCGATATTAGAAAAGTAGTATCTCAGACAATAAAGCCAGCTGTAAGCTGGCTTTATATTAGGTCACTTTAAGTGATTAAAAAGTATATTGGGCGCCAATAAAGGCAAATCGACCCAAGCCACCACCATAGGCACTGTTATAATTACCTGGTCCAAAGATGATAAATGGCCCTCGTTCGTCAAAGAGGTTTCTTACTCCTCCGTAAAGGCGTAATTCACTGTCATTACTCATAGGCATGGTGTAAGACATGCTTAGGCCATGTGTCGTTACTGAAGGGAGGTCGCCGCCCCAAAGTGATTCGGGGTTTGTGATACAGGTATCTGCTTGCTCGTTGCATCGCGCTTGGTTTTTAGCCATTGCTTTGAGCCAGCTTTCATAATCGTCCTTATCACGTTGAATAGCACCTTTATACTGTGTACTCCAACGAACACGCCAGCCATTTCTTCGCCATGTCAGTGACGCAGAGCCTTTGTCTTCAAAAATATCTCTATCTAAGAAGCCTTCTTCAAAGTCTTCAAACTGGCCATCTGGACCTGTCGACTTTATAGAATATTCAATAACATGGCCCCAATCTAATTTGAAGGTTAAATCCCCGTATTCACCGATGTTATAGTCGTACTGCAATGCAATGTCATAGCCTTTGGTACGTATTTCGTCAGTATTGATCAGGCGCTGTTGAACTTCTACAATTTGACCTTCTTCATCACGACGTATGTCATTACAAAACTCGTTGTTGCTACCATATGCAATTGTTGAGTTGTAACAGAAAGTAATGATGTCATCATTAGACAGTGCCGTGATAGCATCTTGTATTTGTATATCATAATAATCAATGGCAACTCTTAGGCCGGGAATAAACTCCGGTGCGAGAGATACGCCAAGTGTGTAAGTATCAGCTGTCTCCTCGTGCAACTCGGAATTACCCGTATTGGGAGAGTAGCTGTTATTTTCATCTTCAAACACACCTTCTGCGGCGATCGCTGATTGAATGCCAGACTCTTGACGACAATTATCATGACCAGGATTGTTTGACGTTGCCGTTACCCCATCACAGAAGTCACTGAAGGTATTATAATCCCCCCTTGGAGGTGACATTAGCTCAGTAATCGTCGGGGCACGCATTGCTCTTGCCCAGTTTGCCCTAACTGAATAACCCTCAATTGGCTCATAGATGAAACCAGCTTTATAGCTTTGGATTAAACCCGTTGTGGACCAACTATAATCTGCAATTCGAGCTGAAAATTCAGCACTTAAATGTTTTGCAAAAGGCGCATTATTCAATAGCGGTACCGATACTTCTGCAAATGCTTCATATACACTGACATCACCTGAGAAGTCAGGGACGTAGTTAAATGTGATCCCCCCTCTGGGCACATTGGTTGCAACACTTTGTTCGTCTTTTCTATATTCAAAACCGAATGCAGATGCAATAGGACCCGCTGGCAGTGTATACAAGTCCCCCGTAAGCACCGCAGCAAACGTCGTTTGTTTTATATCGGTGTTGATTTCAGCGTTAACCCTCAGATAGTCAGCGGCCTCCGGCGTGATTGACCCCTCGCCAAATAGGTTGAGAGGTACACACCCTGCTTCACGGGCTGCGGCATCTTTACAGCGAATAGTGCCATCGTCGAGTTTCTCAGCATCCAGCGCATATTTTGCGTGTGCTACGATAATTTCATTTGTACGGGTTTGTTTTTGAGTGAATTTTCCGTAACCGAGAGAAACATCCCACTCCCAATCTTCCCATACATAACCCCTTAACCCAGTCCAAGAGCGGATTGTGGTACGGTCATTGCTGTTGACGACATTACCAACCTCCTGAAAAAGTCGGTCCCATTTTACGCCGCGTTCACTAGCTTGGGCACGGATGGCTTCTGGCATATATGGGTTATCATATGGAATTCTACCCATACAATCTGAACCAAATTCACCATTTTGTGGGTCGTACGTGACGATAGGATCACATTCATCTTCACTTTCTGGAGATTTGAAGTTAGTGGAGTCATTTTGGCTCAGGTGAAATTGGAAATAAGCTTGTGTACCAGATTCAAATTCAAAATCGGTTTTGAGCGCTGCACTGAATGCCTTGTCAGGGACTTTAAGCATGGTAAACTGATTGAAGTGAATACCGTGCTTTTCTTCTTGCCAGTCGTCTCTTAACGTTGTGCCGTCATACCAAAAGCCTGCATTAGGTCTAAAGCTACTTGCTTCATCAAATACGCCACCGGGTATTGAGTCACTTAAAGAGCGCCAATCAGATTGCTTTATGTCCCGCATACACTGAAAAGCCGTTTTGTTCTCTTCATCATAAATCGCAGTGAGCATGGTGTTACACATGCGTTTGTCGTCGTAATCCCAGTAATCTTGTTGCTGTGCCCGGTCACGATCCCAGTATTCTAGTCCAAACTGCTCATCATATGAGGCACTCATAAATAGGTAGCCTTGGCCATCTGCATAGCTGGTACCAAAGTCCGCATCAAAGGTAAGTTCTCGGCCGCCGCCTTCTGTACTTTCGCCCGTTCTGACGTTAAATGAGGCACCTTCTTTGTCTTGTTGCGT
This sequence comes from Pseudoalteromonas luteoviolacea, assembly GCF_001696455.1. Classification (GTDB taxonomy): domain Bacteria; phylum Pseudomonadota; class Gammaproteobacteria; order Enterobacterales; family Alteromonadaceae; genus Pseudoalteromonas; species Pseudoalteromonas luteoviolacea_C. The sequence goes on along the minus strand of NZ_MAUJ01000003.1, from coordinate 259,473 downwards.
AATAATGTTTACAACGCCTGAAATTGCATCAGAGCCGTAGGCTGCTGACGCACCACCTGTGATGATTTCAACTCTTTGAACCATGCCGGTCGGAATTGTTGAAAGGCTCACATAGTTACCTGAGTAGCTATTAGAAACGACACGGCGTCCATCGATTAATGTAAGCGTACGGTTTATTCCAAGTTCTCTTAGGTCGACGGTGGACAGCCCGGTGTTTTGGACACTACTTTGAGAGTTACTGTTGTTTGCACCTTCACTAATTTGTGGCATTTGGTCGACGAGGATTTCAGACAATGATCCCAACCCCGCGTCACTCAACGCATCTTTCGAGAGTGTTGCTATGGGAGTTGCTACTGAAAAGCTGTCTCGCTTAATGCGGGAGCCGGTTACAACAATACGTTCGGCTTTTTCGCTTTCTTCAGCTGTGGGTGCTTGTGATTTCGAGTCTTCAATTTGAGTGCGACTTATATCTTCGTTGGCAAATCCTGAACCACTTAGTACAGCGGCTACGGATATGGCAAGCAAACTGCGCTTGTTGCTTGGTGACACTTAACTTTCCTTAATAAGTTTTTTGATGTGGAGGCAATCAACTTGAGAGGGCCTTTTCCTTCCTCTTGTCTCTATTTCCTCCCTTTTGATTAATGCAATGATATTTGGTTGTGTATCAAATGTAAAATCAAATGGTGATATTGCTTGGTTGTTTCAAAAAGGTTGGTCCAGTTGGGTTTGGAGAAGGTGGTTATTATTGAAGGTAAATTGCTTATTAAGCAGTGTCATTAGTGAGGGGTTGAATATGTGAGTGATAGAAACGATAAAAGGGCCATATAGGCCCTTTGGTGAAGTATCGTTCAAGTTAGTATGGCTACCCTAACCCCTTAAGGTAACCAACCAATTGTTTTGCAAAAGCGGCATATCTCGTTAAGTTTCTAAGCTAGCGAGAGGAAAAAACCTGCTATTGCTGCGCTCATTAGGTTAGCCATTGACCCTGCTAAAACCGCCCTGAGCCCTAAGCGTGCGATATCCTTTCGACGACTAGGGGCCATACCGCCTAGTCCACCTAGTAAAATTGCAATCGATGACAGGTTAGCAAATCCACATAACGCAAATGTGACAATTGCTTGAGTATGAGGACTTAACCCATCTCGATAATTCATAAAGTCCAAGTAAGCAACGAATTCGTTGACTACTAATTTTTGACCGATAAAGCTACCAGCCGTTGTGGCTTCTGCCCATGGTACACCAATCATCCAAGCGACAGGTGCAAAGACATAACCCAAAATCTCTTGCAGCGTTAGCTCTGGGTGATTAAACCAGCTACCAATACCGCCTAACAAGCCATTCATCAGCGCGATTAGAGCGACAAACGCTAAAAGCATTGCACCTACATTCAGTGCTAAATGCATACCGCTTGATGCACCAGCTGCTGCTGCATCAATCACGTTTACAGGCTTGTCTTCGCCGCTATCTACTTCGGCTAAATTCTCTTTTGTCTTCTCTGTTTCTGGCACAATCATTTTTGCCATTAAGAAGCCACCAGGTGCCGCCATGAAGCTTGCAGCGATCAAATATTTCAGATCAACGCCAATTGCTACATAACCTGCCATCACAGAGCCTGCAACAGTGGCTAAGCCGCCCACCATGACCGCAAACAATTCTGATTGTGTCATTTTCGGAATAAACGGTTTCACTATCAAAGGCGCTTCTGTTTGACCAACGAATATATTCGCAGTCGCAGACAGAGACTCTGGTCGTGACGTTTTAAGTAGTTTTTGTAATCCACCACCTAAAATTTTAATTATCCATTCCATGATTCCCAGATGATATAGAACACCTACCAACGCTGAGAAAAATACAATTACAGGTAAAACCTGAATTGCAAATATAAATCCGATGGACTCTTGTGCAGCCAGAGGGCCAAATAAAAAGCTAATACCGTCATTGGCATAACCAATCACTGACGACACGGCTGATGACATCGCAGCCAGTGCGTTTTTACCCGCTTCTATAAATAATACAAAGCCGCCAATGACGACCTGCATAAGGAATGCGATTCCCACAGTTCTTTTATTAATTGCGCTGCGGTTCGTTGAAGCCGCGAAAGCAATACCTAGTAGCATCATCATGCCGACTAGGCTCATTATTGTTGTCATGCCAAAATGTTCCCGTTTTATTCTTGCAGCAAATATTTTATTTTACTTTTAATAATATCAATCGCAACGCGATTCATACCGCCACGGGTCACGACCAAGTCGGCATTGTGCTTCGATGGTTCGATAAACTGGTAAAACATCGGTCTTACCGTTGCCTGATATTGCTCTACGACAGAGGAGATACTTCTGCCTCTATGCTCGATATCACGCTGCATACGGCGTAGTAAACAAATATCAAGTGGGGTATCAATAAATACCTTTATATCAAATTCTTCTATTAATGCTGGGTCGCTTAACAGTAATATCCCTTCGACAATTAATATTTTTGCCGGGTATACCGTGCGTGTCTCACTACTGCGTGTATGTTGAGCATAATCATAAGTTGGAACTTGTACAGATTTACCCTTTCGCAATTGCTCAAGGTGCTCTTTCATCAACGCATGCTCAAACGCATCCGGATGGTCATAATTGGTTTGAGTTCGGTGCTCAAACGGCAAATGCGATTGATCTTTATAGTAAGCGTCTTCTTCTATAACGGCAATAGCTCCTGACTCAAGTTCATTTACTAATTCATTATATATTGTTTGACTAAAAAGAGACTTACCGGACGCAGAAGCGCCAGCTATGGCTATAATTGTTCGTGTCACTAAAGTTCACACCCAGCTATTGTTAACGTTGGAAGATCACAATAGCAAAAAAGACACGATTAATCTCTTTTGCCTCGCTTAAGGATCAAATTTAAATGTTTTAAGGTTCTCAAAACAGGACTTATGTCCTCTGGTATAACCAGATTTTTATTTTAGGTAAAATAGGTACAGTGATTATTATATTACTGTTTTGTGACAGCGGACTAATGTCCTGTACGATATATTTAGGTAGCAATAAAGTAACGTCCTCTGGGAGCTTAAATGCTTTATAAAAATAAAATATGGCCCAGACAAAAGATGAGAGGTGATATATGGCAAGAGCAATTATTTTAATGGCAGATAGCCTTGGTGTGGGTGCAGCGCCAGATGCAGATAAGTTTGGTGATGTAGGCGCCAATACACTTGCTCATCTTTTAAAAGCTTATAAAGAGGAAAAAGGTGAAGCGTTAGCAATCCCGAATCTTAGCAAGCTAGGCTTAATCGATGCGTGTGAAGCGGCAGGGGGGGAACCTTGCTTAGTTTCTGAACGTCAGCAGCCTAATGCGGCTTGGGGTTATGCCAAAGAGCTTTCGAGCGGAAAAGACACGCCTTCAGGTCATTGGGAAATGGCGGGTGTACCGGTGTTATTTGACTGGGGTTATTTTCCAAATACGCAACCTTGTTTCCCGCAAGAATTTATTGATGAGCTGTGTAAAAGAGCGGATATCCCTGGAATTTTAGGGAATTGTTATGGCTCCGGCACAGTAATTCTAGAACAGCTGGGTGAAGAGCATGTCAAAACAGGCAAGCCAATTTGTTACACCTCAGTTGATAGCGTCTTTCAAATAGCCGCTCATGAGCAATCATTTGGCCTTGAAAAGCTTTATCAAGTATGTGAAATCGCACGGGCACTGCTTGATGAAATGAACATAGGTAGAGTGATTGCGCGGCCGTTTATAGGCACTTCGAGTGCCGACTTTATTCGTACAGGAAATCGACGTGATTATTCTGTATTGCCACCAGCACCTACGGTGTTGGATAAGCTAGCTAATAGCGGTGGCGAAGTAATCAGCATTGGTAAGATTGCAGACATATATGCGCACCAAGGCATTACGCAAAAACACAAGGCTCCGGGCTTGATGAACTTGTTGAATAAAACCAGCGAAGTGATTGAATCTGCACCTGATAATAGCCTGATATTTACAAACCTTGTCGATTTTGACGAAAAGTTTGGTCATCGTCGTAATGCGGTAGGTTATGCGGAAGCGCTTGCCGAATTTGATGCATACTTGCCAACAATTTTGGCAAAGATGCAAGACGACGATATGCTGATTATTACTGCGGACCATGGTTGCGATCCAACAGCGCCTGGTACCGATCATACAAGAGAATATGTGCCAGTGTTGGCATACCGTAATGGAATGAACAATACTCCATTAGGTGAAAGAAATAGCTTCGCAGATATAGGTCAAACACTTGCCCAGTGGTTTAACCTTGAAGCGTTAGAATATGGTGACGGCTTTGCCGACAAGTTGGTTACAGCTTAAGTTAAAGGAAACATGTTATGAGTACTCCGCATATTAATGCAAACCCAGGTGATTTTGCTGAAACGGTATTGATGCCGGGTGATCCACTACGTGCAAAGTATATTGCTGAGAACTTTTTAGAAGATGCTCGACAAGTTACAGACGTTCGTAACATGTTTGGATTCACGGGAACATACAAAGGCAAGCCTGTAAGTATCATGGGCTCAGGCATGGGTATTCCATCAATGTCTATTTACGCTCGTGAGCTGATTGTAAGCTTTGGCGTTAAAAACTTAATTCGCATTGGTACGTGTGGTGGTATCAGCCAAGATACAAAAATTCGCGACGTGATTTTTGCACAAGGTGCAAGCACGGACTCTAACGTGAATAGAGCACGAGTGCGTGGTTACGACTATGCCGCTATTGCGGATTTTGGCTTGCTTGAAAGTGGCGTAAATGCTGCGCGTAAGCTTGGTATCGAAGCGAAAGTGGGTAACGTATTTACAACAGATACTTTCTATCAAGCAGATGGTGAGTTCTATAACGAACTAGATAAACTAGGCGTATTGGCTGTTGATATGGAAACAGCGGGTATGTACGGTGTTGCTGCTGAATACGGCGCAAAAGCAATGGCATTATTCACTGTAAGTGATCACGTCATCACTGGTGAGGCAACACCACCTGAAGAGCGTCAGAGCACGTTTAACGAAATGGTTAAAATCGCGCTTGAATCGATTTAAATTTTAAGCAGTACGAAAAGTGCTGTTAGAACAGTTCCTTGGTAACGTAATCGCAGAGTTTTGGAGACACGCCTAAAACAAAGCGAATCACACCCAAAAAGCCGCACATAGTGCGGCTTTTTTTTATTCTATGATCCGTCCTACATAGCATTGATATTTTTCAAATTTATTTTGGAAAGTGTAATGCAATCAATAGTTAATCGTACACCATCGACGTATGTTGTTTACTTTGAGTCCTGTATTGGATAATTACAATCTCACAGAGATGCCAGGTGCTCAGGCTATGATTGGGGGCATATTGCGAAGAAGTGGAGTAGGCAGCTTACTCAGCTTCACTTTTTGATTTGTGTAAAGTGAACGATTTTATTGCATAATTTAGTATTCTGGATTCGAGTTTTCCTTCAATGTACTATGTTTTAAATAGTTGTTTAACATAAAGAGTAAGATGGGCATGATTCTAAAAGTCTGGATGAATACCATGGCTGTGATAACGATGCTGAGTCAGAGTCCCACTGCGCATGCCAATAAGTCTATCGCAGAGAATATTAAGTATCTTGCACGCAATCAGCCTTATGAGGCGATAAAAGAATATGAAAAAATCGCGTCGAAATTGTTAACTCAAGATAGCCCAGAAACAATATTGATATATAAAGATGTACTCATTTCAGCAAGTAGTACGCAAAATATGAAACTCATTGAGCAGATGGTAGACCTACTTTCAGCACCGAGGCTTGAGCCTTATATTACACCCTACTTATTCGTCGTTACCAATGCTATTGGGGTCGCATACCGAAGAAATGGCCAGCTAGATGATGCGATTGCTACATATAAGTGTACTTTTAAGTATGCCTTCAATGATATTGATAAAATGACTGTAAAAGTCAATTTGGCCATCGCCTATCGCATGATGCAACAACCTGCAATTAGTTTTCAGCTTTTACAAAGTATTGATGAAGCCATTCTCAATGGTAACCGAAAAGCTGGGTTGTTAGTGGTGAAAGGAAATACAGCAGTGGTGCTGGGCAAGGCGGGTGATGCAGTCAGGTATTTCAGTGAAGCGCGTAATTATTATTTAAAGGTTCAGCACAAAAGAAGTGCCGCAAGGGTGACGGTTAATTTACTGGGGGCTGCGCTTATTTCGAGAAAGTTAGATATCTTTGACCACTATCGCAGTAAACTCGTTAAGTTGCCTGATGATTACTTGCCTGAGAGTGATTTAGAGTATTTGGCGTGGCTAGATTTAATGCACCAAAGTGTCATTAAAAACAGTATGACAGCTGACATCATAAGTTACACGATCCAACATGTACCAAAACTGATCGAGTATGGCTATACAGAGCATGTTGCGCAGCTGCTTGAGAGTCTTGAAGCGGGAGATTTGGTCCCTAAAATAGCGGAAGTTGCTCCGCCTGAAATTAAAATAAAAAACGAGTTGGGAAGTGCTTGGTGTCAAGATCTTTGACAACCTTTGATTCTATGCCATTGTTTTAGTATATGCATTTTTTATGGTGCGACTATGTCGAGTTGGGTGGAAGGAAAAGTTGTTGAAGTGAATTGGTGGACACCGAGTTTATTTAGCCTCAAAGTCGCCGCGGATATTGAGCCTTTTAGCGCCGGACAATTTACAAAATTAGGGCTTGAGATCGATAATAGAAAAGTTGCTAGGGCATATTCTTTCGTTAATGCACCAGCAGATCCACTATTGGAGTTTTTTTTAATTGAAGTGGAGAAGGGCGCACTTTCAAGTCAACTCGCGCAGCTAGTAGAGGGAGACAGTGTCTGGGTTAATACAAAGCCGAGTGGCTTTTTCGTGCTCAACGAAGTGCCAAAGGCAAATACACTCTGGATGCTGTCGACTGGTACGGCTATCGGCCCTTTTTTATCAATCCTAGCTGATGGCAAGTTATGGCGTGACTACGATCGCGTTGTGTTAGTCCACGGTGTAAGGCGCAACACGGATCTATGTTATCAAGACCAGATCAAAGCGACAGAAAAGTTATTCCCCCAGTTCACGTATGTCCAGCTTGTAAGCCGAGAAACACCTGAAAATGGTCTACATGGGCGCGTGACCGATGTGTTGAACAATGGAAAGTTACTGTCCTACTGCAATATAGAACAATTTACCAAAGACCATCATTTTATGCTGTGTGGTAATCCAGATATGGTGAAAGATACAACAGCAATGTTGCAAGAAATGGGGTTTAAGAAGCATCGAAGGGCGGAGTCTGGGCATATCACAGTAGAACAATATTGGTAACACCGACTTAAGCATACATTGCTTACTATATAAAAGTGCTGAAACTTGTTATAATTTCGCCGAATGTACCAAAATGGGGGAATTATGAGGTACTTATTGTCAACTATCTTGCTACTTGTTTCTTGTATCACTACTGCAAATCCTGCTTTTGAAGGGACTGCGAGTCAGTATAATTTGCAAAAGTCGGATGAAGAAAAAGCAGCTGAAACCGTAGTAGACGCATTAATTTCGGCCTACAACCGACAAGATATTAGAAAGTTTATCTCTTTGTACGACGAAAATGTTGAGTTTTATATTTACCCACAAACACTCATGTTCAAAGGCAAGAAGCAGTTAATTAAGCGCTATGGTCTTATGTTTGAGAAAATGCATTGCTTAAAAGCGACATCTATTAAACGGATCACGAATGGCAACATTGTTATTGACCATGAGACATCTGAGATCTGTTCTGAAAAGCCAGATGTAGTAGATAAACGATCTGAGTTTGTAACTAGCTACCAGATTGAAAATGGTAAGATTCATAAAGTGGTATTTTTTCGCTAATGTAACAGAGAAGACTCAGTAACTACAGGATCTCGTGTAAGAAAGTGCAAGGATGATAACGCATACTGCTTTTACATTTTTGTACTTTTATTTTTAACGATTCACGCACAACGTCTATTCTAATATCTATAGAACCATTGAGTTTAACTCGGGTGTAGTGTGAAGCGTAAATATTTGGAGGTCTAAACGTGTTTAGTGCACTGGCACGGTTAGTTATATTGTGTTGCTGTTTGATTGTTAGTTGGCTCAGCGCATCAATGCCAAAGCTTCAAGTTGTCACAGAAGAGTGGGTGCCCTACAACTATGCAAATGAAGATGGCGTGATTGTCGGGCGTGCAACCAAAAAAGTGAGGGAGGTTTTGGACGCGGCGGGCGTTGAATACGACATCAATCTCTATCCTTGGGCGAGATCTATGAAGCTCGCGAAAACACAGCCCAATACCATGATCTATTCCATATATAGAAACGCCGATCGCGAAAAGCTTTTTGAATGGGCATGCCCATTGATGCGGCCAGTGCGTCAATACTTGTTCAAATTAAAGAGTCGCACAGACATACAAGTCAACTCCATCGAAGATGCAAAAAATTATGTCATTTCTGTCGTACGCGGTAGCGTTGTTCATGAGTTTCTCGTAAACCAAGGATTTGAAGCAGGAGTGAACTTAGATATCACTGCAGACCCCAGCGCTTCGCAAAAAAAGCTTGTCGCTGGGCGTATCGACTTCTTACTAACGACGGAATACACCATGTACGAACGTTTGAAATTAATGGGCGTTGACTACAGTCAAGTTGATCCGGTTATTGAAGTGCGTAATTCGTCTGACAGACGCGCTTGTATGGCATTTAACCTAGATACGGATAAAACATTGATTAACAGAGTTAAACGAGCGCTCGCAGAGCATAATAAAATGTTCGTGGGGCCTTAGGTCATCATTAATACTACTTGAATATTAATGATGCGCTAGGTCGCTAATTAACTCACCAAGGTTTAACGTTACTACGATTGCGTTTGGGTTTGTCAACGAGGTATTTGTCAAAAAGGCGCTTGCCATTTTCGTACTCAACTGGCGAAGCTTTGGTACCGGGGTTTAATATGAAAGCAAATATTGCCATCAGTATGGTGTATAAAAACTCCCCTTCTATCAAATAGATTAGTGATAACGTTGTCATAGCTATACAACTTATCCATCGTATTAAAAATATCATTGCGTTTCCCTTTGCAAAGTTAATGTCCTGCACTCTAGAGTCTTTGCTTGATGGTTTCAAGAGGTCTGATGAGTTTTTGTACGTAATTACAACTTGTTACAGGCTTAACTTACACTCAATGTAAGAAATATCTCACAAGTATGCATTGTCCAAATATATTTGGCATTGTGTATTGTCGACAGTGTGTACCTATCCAATTTGATTGAACACTTCTGGCATACAAGGGTTTTGATGCGTATGTATTCTTTATGGCGGGGTTATAAAAAATAAACTATTTTCAGGCAATTGGTCTTAATATGACTATGCTGTAATAATCGAGAGCGGATAATTGGTGACTGTCATGATAAAGTCTGTTGCTGTTTTTGTCGTGTTTTGTACGGTTGTATTTTCAGCCCAAAGTGAAGAAGCTTTGTGGTCATTTCAACATCATAAATCAGCGCAAATAAGTCATTCAAGTAGCCTTCGCGCTCAATTAAATACTGAGCGCCTTGTACAGCAGTTGTCCTCTCAAACTATATTTATTGAAATTCCAAATCCCCAAGGCACATTGCAGCGTTTTAAATTGACGGCATATTCGGTGATGCCAAGTGCACTGCAAAGCCGCTTTCCCAGCATCAAAACATATTTGGGTGAGCAAGTAGATGACGCTGGTGTGAAAGGCGTTTTTGATTACTCTCCAAATGGCTTTTTCGGGGTGTATGAGCGAGCAGGGCGCACAATATATATTGACCCACTTACCGACACTGGCGAAGCTAACCAATATCAAGTGTACTATAAAAATGCGCTTACTAGGCCTCTAAATGAGCGCGAGCATATTTTCCATAAACCTATAAAACACGAGGCCTTGCAAGCGCATAGAGGCGTTATCTCGAGTATTACACCTAGCTTTTCAACCCCCTTCACGGATGACATTAAATATCGATTAGCTATCACAACAACTGGTGAGTACGGCCAGTTTCATGGTGGGACCAAAACAAGCGTGATGGCTGCTTTGGTGACATTAGTAAATAGAATTAACCAGGTTTACTTACGTGATTTGTCCATCTCATTTGAATTGGTAGCCAATAATGATGACCTCATTTTTTTAAACCCGGATACAGATCCATTCGTAAATGACGATACCGATATAGATGATCTGAGTACGGTTATTGATGGTGCCATTGGCGCTGAAGCCTATGATATTGGACACCTCGTAGGCACGGGTGGTGGTGGCTTAGCTGGATTCGGTGTGGCGTGCAGTAGCGCAAAAGCTGAAGGAGTAACAGGGAACCCGCAGCCGATAAATGATGCTTTTTACATTGACTATGTAGCGCACGAAATTGGCCATCAATTAGGTGCGGATCACACTTATAATGGATTGGCCGGTGCTTGTGCTGGAAATCGTGTAGACGCTTCTGCGTTTGAGCCGGGTAGTGGCTCTACAATCATGGCTTATACTGGGATCTGTGAATCACAAAACTTACAGACTAACTCTGATCCCTATTTTCATGTGCACTCGCTTGAGCAAATGGCTGCTTTCACGCGCCAAACAGGAGGAAGTACTTGTGGCACTCGCACTGCAAAAACAAACCAAGCGCCTGTAGTGAATGCCGGGCCCGATTACACAATTCCAGCGAGAACACCGTTCACTCTCCAAGGCATTGCGACCGACAATGACGGTGACGCACTGACTTTTAGTTGGCAACAAAGTGATTTAGGCAGCGCAACAAGTGGTGCGCAAGACGATGCCACTGACAATGGCAGTGGGCCATTATTTAGGGTATTTAACCCCATAGAGAATGGTGAAAGAACATTTCCTAAGTTATCAGATATCTTATCAGGACAAACAAGCTACGGTGAAGCCTTGCCGACAACCACTCGTACACTCTCTTTTAAGCTGCTCGTTCGAGATGGCGCGGGTAACATTGCAGATGATTTGGCAGTGATCAATGTGGTCGGTAATCAACAAGGCTTTTCAGTGATTGAACCGAGTGTAGATACACCGTGGACGCTAGGAGAGCAATTGGTAACGTGGAATACTGCAGGCACTCAAAATGCGCCGATCTCTTGCCAGCAAGTCGATATCTTACTTTCTTTAGATGGAGGCGCGTCATTTCCGACGATAATTGCAGATAATGTTCCCAATGATGGAGAGCAGAGTGTTACATTGGCACAATTGGTCAGTTCATCTCAGGGAAAGGTGAAAATTGAGTGCGCAGACAACATATTCTTTGCGGTGAGTGATGGTTTAATATCACTGAGTGGTTCGAGTGAACCCATTGCACCAGAGATCACAGCGCAACAGACACTGGCAATTCCAGAAGATAACAGCATTGTACTAGCAATAGACAACTTCAAGTATACGGGTGGCTTGAATGCCGAAATGCTCACGATTCAAAACGGCGAAAACTACACATTCACTGGGCTTGAAATTCGTCCAGATGCGAACTTTAATGGTGTCTTGTCAGTACCATTGACCGCAACGCGTGGTGAACTAACCAGTGGGCTCTTTAATGCACAAATAACTGTTACGGCAGTGAACGATGCCCCACAAGCAACCAATGACTCTTTCAACATTGCACAGAACAGTGGGAACAATTTATTAAATGTTCTTGCCAATGACAGTGATGTTGATGGAGATACGTTGGCATTGGGAAGTATTAGCTATCAGGGAAATGGCAATGTGTTCGTATCTAACAACCAGATCTCTTATTCACCCGCGCAGAATTTTATTGGCTCTGAGCTGCTAACATATGTGGTCCGCGACACAAATGGTGCTGAATCTACAGCACAGGTGACTATATCGGTTTCAATACCACAGTCAAACTCTGACGGGTCGTCCGGCGGGTTTTCATACCTGTTGAGCCTCCTTATGCTTCTTTGTATGTTTGAGCACAGAGGAAGGAGAAGAATATGAGAGTTTTGCCATTACTGTGGTTATGGATGATAAGTGGGTGCGCAACAGAGCAGCAAAATCAAGCGCTTGAGCGTCCTAACATGGAACAACAAAAAGTAATTGATGAAGTCGATACGGCTGTACAGCAAGCGATCAAGCGCCAAGACTATCGATTGTACTTAACGCAGGGCAGACGCCCTGTTTTACCAGGTTTGGAGCAGACTTCCATCGAATCTATCAAGGGAGTTTGTGGAACCAAATACTTATCTGAATCAGGAGACGTGATTAGAGGAGAAGACGCAAAGCGAGACCGTATTGCCCGATATAATTTTGCGAAAGCTTATAACTTGCGAATGTTTAAACACTGCAAAAAAATGCATAGCGGAGACTGATGGCAGGGGTTCAGTGTCAATCGGGGTATCAAAGCCTGCGATATAGCTGTGAAGCCCTTATTTAGTTTGTTCGTAAAACAGATGGTTTTTATTGTGGGGTTTGCCCGAAAAAATCGCCGTATGTAATATTTTTTGAAGTCACTGAATCTTTATATCGCAGAAGCGCACAGTCCTTTAGTGCTATTTAAGGGTGATTAACAGTGCTTTGATACTGGCTTTTACATTGTCGATATCTTGAACGATAAGCTCCACCGACTGACTGCTGGTTGCGATGCTTTCCCAGTTGCTAGACCAAGTATTGTGCAGTGAGGCTGCATCGTCTTTCACTTTTTCATTCGTTAAATAGCTAAAATCTTGTATCAAGCCCACTTTTATCCAGCCTTTTCTGGGGCTTGCCATCACCATGTCACCGTCATAATGGGCGATGTATACTAATTGCTCTAGCGCTGCCAATTCCTTCAAAATCTCAAAACTTGCAAGTCTAATGTTATTATTGTGCTCCGTAACTTCGAGTCGCCAAGTGTTATAGCTGAAACCAATTAAGGCAAAAACCATACTGAATATAACGCTTATTTGATAAAGCTGTAATTTTTGCCTCATTCTCATTTTAAGTACCTAAGCTTGCAGTAGTTCAATATTGCTTTGCAGCCAACCCAATTCAATGCCTTTTTGGAGGAGTTCCATAACTTGCATCATGCCTTGCTCTTCAGAGTCTGTATATTGGGCAGCAGTTTCACAAACAAAGCCAAAAGGGAGCCCGGACTGTATACTCTTCAAACATTCGTAGTGGCACTTTGAAAGAGCGTAAAACCCGGTACGCTTGTCTTGTTCTCGTGCAATTATCCAGTACCTTTCAGTCGTGTTTTCTGGAGAGGGAGGGGATTGCTCGCTTTTAAGTGCTTGCCAACTTTCAACGGCGGGGTAATGGCAAGTAAGTAGCTGAACACTGGGATGTAACCGAAATTGAATGTTTGGCCAACTTGTTTGCTGGATACTCTGTAGCTGCGTAAACTGTAATGTGTCACTGTCGGCTGCATCGAAAGCACGGAGTAAAAGCCTTTCAAAAAGTGCTATCTCTTGAAGTATACCATGCTCTTTAAACGGCGATTGCGAAGATAAAAAGTGCGGCAGTCTGTTTCCAAATTCTCTAAGTGACGGTGCGCAAGAAGGGTATATTGCTAAGTAGCCTTTGACCATTTCTTCAAATAGGTCATCTCCTAAGTACAGCCCCAGCATTTCGTGATCTTGCTCCAGTACTTTGGTTAACCGGATACGATATGCATTTTGATAGATTTCTGCTCGCTGTTGTGGGGCTAGACCCGATTGCGCAGCGATATGTGCTTCAAATTTTGGCGAGTCCTGACTGAGCATCTCGACAAAATCTTTCTGTAGTTGCTCAAGCGAAGTCATGTACGCTCCAACTTTCTGGTGCGATAGCTCTGGCATGATCCAGTTCTGCCATCAACTCTGAAAATGGTGGAAAATTGTCGTCTCGTTCTATCATGGTATTTATCGGGCCACGCGTTTTTGCAAAATTTTCGAACAAGCGCCATACCTGATCGCAGATCGGTTGATCATGTGTGTCTATGATGTGGCTACCAAAATCACTGTGGCCAGCTAAATGTATCTGAGCAATGGCTTGTTGTGGAATTGCATCAAGGAATGTCTCTGGTTCAAACTCGTGATTACGAGCACTGACATAAATGTTGTTAATATCCAACAAATAACGGCACTGTGTTCTACTATGCAGCTCCGATAAAAATTCCCACTCGCTCATCTGAGATGCTTGATAGGTCAAATAGCTCGACACATTCTCAAGTATTAATGGCCTCTGTAGGTAATCTTGAACGATGTTCAAGCGTTGTGCCAGATGGTCAATTGCCTCTTCGGTATATGGCATAGGCAGCAAATCATGACTATTAAAATCACCTAAAGATGAAAAACAGAGATGATCTGAAATCCACATGGGCTGAACCCTATCTATGGTTTTTTTGAGATTGCCTAAATAGTCAAAATTAATATCAGAGGTACTGCCAATCGACATAGAGACACCGTGCATCACTATGGGATATTGCTCTTTAATTTGATCTAAGTAATGCCAAGGTTTACCACCATCAACAAAGTAGTTTTCTGAGATTATCTCGAACCAGTCGACATTGGGTTGTGTTGCTAAAATCTCTTCAAAGTAACAGGTACGTAAACCAAGACCAAATCCGATATAAGGGTGGGGTGTATTACTCAATCTTTACTCGCTATTATCAGGTTTGGGTGGCGCAAACTCTCGGAGTTGGGCCACCCTAAAATATTAACTGCCTACTTTGCCACCGATGTCTTTACATGCTTTTTCTGGCATGTTTACAAATCCAGTGCCTTTGCAAGAAGCTTGCGCAGCACATGCATTGCTCGCTGTTTTACAGTCGTTGTGTCCACCACAGATATTGACGTCGTGACAGTGCACTAAATCTGCTTTAGCAATACTGCCTACCCAATCATCTTTGCGCTTTCCGCCAACATCTGCACAGGCCTTTGAAGGCATACCAACAAATCCAGTACCTTTGCACGAAGCTTGCCCAGCGCAAGCATTGCTGGCTGTTTTACAGTCATTGTGACCACCACATACGTTGACGTCGTAACAATGTACTAAGTCAGTTTTTGCTGCGCCTGTATTTGCTGAGCTCGCGTTGCTTGTTGCACCAGAGTCACTTGTTGAATTACAGCCAACAAGTCCCGCAACCATCATTGCCATAGCGGCGCCTGTTAATGCTTTCATTGTATTTTCCTCGTGTTTTTGGTTATGCCAAAGTTGCGAGTAGTGCTGGTGACTGTGTTCTAATTACAGTTGTTACCCAGACTACCCCTTTTTATTGGCTTTTTTTGCAAATGCGCGCGATACAAAAAAAGCAATTTTATTGCGCTCCGGACGACTTGCTGAAAAAGACCTTGTGAGCTGCAGAATAATTTCAGTGTAGACGAAAATTTTCTTTTTAGGATAACTTAAGTCTCTGCTTGGACTGTCTTAATCTCGGCCTTTATACCTACTGTTGTTCTATGATGGATAGTTCGAGATCATGTGATTTATAGAAATTAAAGCCGATTTTGAGATGCCAATCGTGTGCGAAAGGAGGGCAAGCGCTTTGACTGAGGGCGAATACCCCCTCAAAGTTTGACTTGAGGGGGCTGCTGAATAAATGTGTTGTTCTATTTGGCTGTGTTTACTTTCATTTCTAATAATGAAGGCGCGAACCCTAACTTTTGATAGGCATTGATAGCGGCCTGATTGTCATTGTAGACATCTAAATAAAAATCAAAGATGCCTTTTGATTCAGCCCACGCCATTAGATTTTGAATAATACGCTGGTTGAGCGCTTGTCCACGAAACTCTGGGCTAACATACATAAATCCAAGGTAGCCGTGTTTTTCATGTACGAGAGAGGGTTTGGATTGTCTAATTTGAACGTAGCCTGTGGCGATGACTGTACCGTTATGTTCCGCAACCACCACGTGAGAGTCAGTACTGTTTAGTAAGTCGTTTAGATTGTAATAATGTGCAGCGGGTTTTATTTGTGCATTAAAGGGCCTTTCCGCGCCCACTACAGCCTGCTCTAAATTCAATAAAGTTGCCTTGTCTTCAACGCTTGCTGTTCTAATGAGAATTTCATTTGGGTTATTGGTCATTGTTGTTATATATCTAGTTTTAATGTGATTACATGATTTCGTGTATTTTAATAGGATTTAAATCGTAAATTCACCTAACAAATGACTTTACTGTTGAAATGTCTAGCAATGCTTAATTGTATGGTGAGTTTTTTCGCTGACTGAGTCTTTCGTCATCGCCGTATGCTCAACAGAGTATAGAAACTAACACCGCCTTTTTATTTCACTTCAGCGTCATGTGAACAACATATTGAAATTGTATATTTATTGCGCGTTAACGCGCGAGGCAGTACTTATAAATAACCAATATCATAAAAATTAAAGGAATATCATGAAATCGTTAACTAAAAAGCTAGCTTTTGCAGCTGTTGCATTGGCATCCTCATTCGGTGCTTCTGCAGCAACGTCTTGTGTCGCTGAAATTCACAGTGTAACAAACACTTCTCGTGGTGTTGTAGTAAAGGCCTACAATCCGACAACTTGGCGCTCATATGATACGCTTACAATCTCTTATCAAGATCCAAACTTGGGTTCTATGCTTGATAAGCTAACGACCGCAAACAATTTTCAACTGAAAGTGCGTATCTATATTTTAGAAGAATTCGATGGCGATGATGCACGTTCATGCACAGACGGTGTCGCGGATTATATCGGCTCAGTTCACTCAGCATAACATGCCCTAAATTGAATGCATCAAAGCGTATTCGTAGTGAGGATACGCTTTATCGACAAGGCCGGACTAAACAATTGTAACCCTTCGAATTATGGTGCCTTTAGCATTCGCATTGGAAATGAAACCAAGATAGCAAGTCCCGGATGCCTGTTTTGTACCTGAACTTCACCTTGATGAGCTAAAACCAATTGTTGGACTAAAGCAAGCCCAATGCCTGTACCTTGCGAATTGCGAGTCAGCTCATTTTCGCCTCGATAGAACAGATCGAAGAGTTTTTCTGCCTGTTGTTTTGATACGCCATTGCCATAGTCTCGGATCTCGATTTGTATCATCCATTTTAGCGTTGGATGCTTACGAAATGTAAAGTCAATCACTCTTCTATTTAGGTCATCAATTTTGGCGGATTCAAAAAATTTAATTGCGTTATCAGTGACATTAATCACGATTTGGGTAAACGCATCGGGTTCTACACACGCTTCTATACTGTCAAAGTGTGCGACTTCGGATTCGAAATTAAGCTCGAAATTATGTTTTGTTATCAATGAAGAAGTTTTGGAACGAGCTATGTCTTGTAATACGGTTAAGTTTGTATATTCAGGCGACAGCACCTTTGGGTTTCTTCCAAATGTAGAAAGTTGCAAAATGTTATCAATGAGTCTGGCAAGACGCTCACTCTCACTGTAAATAAACGCGTAGTAATCATCTTTATGCGTCTCTGAGGCAATAGCACCAGATTTCAGCATTTCAGAATACATTTTTATCGAAGTCAAAGGCGTTTTTAGCTCATGGCTTACCGAGGAGATAAAGTTTAACCTCTCCTCACCCAGCTCAAGTTGCTTGATACTAAACCGATAAAAACCGTAACAAGCAAACAGGATTGCCAAAATCAGAGCGGCGTTAAAAACGGTGCTGTATATCACATTGGTGGAGACAGGAATGGCATCTGAAGACAACGATATGGTGAAGTTGCGATATGGCCAATGCAGCTTAGCTGTGTAAATAAGTTGCGTTTGGTATTTGCTGTTGACCTCTGCTGGCCGGTCTATGTGGGGCTCGCCGTTAACCAACGAGTAAAAAAAGTATTTATCGTTATTGGGTTGGTTTGCTTCTTCAAGTGTTACCAGCATGGGGGTATTAAAGCGCCTAAGCTCCAGTATTTCAGCAATTTGTTGGTGTAAATAAGGGCCTTTTTCGACCACATACCCTTGCATAACCGGTTTGTCGATTAACTGGACTATTCGGTAAAAAATAAGATATTCCGGTACGTCAAAAATGATATTAAACAGATTTTCATTGTGAGTTAGGCCATTTTGTATATGCGCTTTAACCGCTTGGGATTGAAAGACGGCTTGATATACAGAAGTTGCAATGTCACGACGGGTGATTAGCTCTAGGTTATGTGGTTCAATCTGTGTGTTTTGGAGGTCACTCGCCGAGAGTGGGGAGGGCCATACCGGTGAGTTAAAGTTGCCACGACTATCTAATTGAAAATACCCCACTAAACCATGGATCTGGGGCTCTTGTGTGAGTTGGGCTAGCGGTGATAGAAGTTGATGAGTCTGTTTAGTGATTGGGTTATGTATAAATTGATAATAATTAAACGCATCTACCGCAATTTGATTGCTAACGGAAAGCTTCCTGAATAACTTCCGATTGATAACTCTGGCTAAATTGCCAGCTTCTTGCTCATAGTCAGCTAACTGGCTTTGGTGTGATTGGTGATAGCTGAAATACAGCAAAGAAGATAGAGGCACCATCAAGAGGAGCAAAAATAAAATGACTGAGACCTGCAATCGCTTTAATTTTTGAGCGTGGCTCAGCGAATGCCTATTTTTGTATAGCATAACGGTTCTTAAAGTTTGTACAGTTGATAGCCCTCACCTCTGTGGGTGAGTAAGTGCTTTGGCGTTTTTGGGTCGACTTCTATTTTTTTTCTGATCTTGGCGATATGTATATCTACCGTTCGGGTGTCTATGTCTCGCGTTTCTTTATATCCCCACACATTTTTCAATAATTCGTCGCGTGAGACAGGTCCATTTTTATGGTGTAAATAGTCGAGTATTTCTACTTCTTTGCGTGTGTACTTGGTTTCTTTTTGATATGACATGCCAGTGAGAGTCTGCAGGCAAATTGAAACCTGATGACTGAGCTCGAGACGATCATTTGCTCCTGTCCACCCCGAGCGTCTAACCAATGCATTGACTCTCAATACGAGCTCCGAGGTAGAAAAAGGTTTAGAGACGTAATCGTCAGCGCCCAGTGTCAATGCATTGATAATGTCGTGTTCTTCATTTTTTGCAGTTAACATCATGATTGGTTGTGTACGAGAATCCTCGCGAAGCGCATTGCAAATATCAAACCCATTCATCGACGGGAGCATGACATCCAGAAGAATGCAGGTGTAATTTCCGGTCAGTCCTTTTGTTAAGCCCTCTTTACCATCCACTGCGCTATCTACGTCATAACCGTGAAAAACAAACAAATCGGTCAAGCCTCTCAAAATGCTTGGTTCATCTTCGACGATAAGTAATCTAGGTTTCACTCTCACACTATTTCCTTGCAGTAAAATGGGTCTTTATTATTCTTTTTATTTAATAAAAGTCATTTTATTTCAATGGCTTTTATGTATTTTACCAAGAACGTTTAAAAAAGAAATGCAAACTTTTGTAAACTTTTAGCCTTCGTATTTTTACTTTTTCTGCCTGTTTCATAGAACGCCCACTCGATATATTTTTCCACATCAGCTGACCTTGTTGGCGAATCAATAGATTAACGAAATAACGAGTTGCATATGGATATAGTTCGCAAACATAAAAATACTAAAAATGTAAAAGCCTACATTTGGGCCTTGTTAATTGGGGGGCTTATCGCCGGTTCGATAATTTTCTACAACACCAATAATAGCGATTATCTAGTTGACAGGAAGAGCATTTTAATTGGGACGGTAAAGCGTGGGGAGCTAAACATAAGGGTACGTGGCACGGGGGTTATGGTGCCGAAGGATATTCGCTGGATTGCAACCAATGTACCCGGAAGAATAGAGCGCATTTACCAAAACGCGGGCGCGGTTGTAAAAAAAGGAGATGTATTATTTGAACTGAGTAACCCGCACCTAGAACAGCAGCTTGCGGAAGCAAAGTGGGAGCTGCAAGCGCTCGAGTCAGAAACACGTGCCAGTCGTATCTCTCTGGAATCAGAACTGTTAGATCAACAAATTGCAGTGATGAACGAAAAATTAAATTTTGAGAGAAATGCATTAACACTCAATGCGCAGAAGGAATTAATCGATCAAGGGTTTGATGCGATCTCAAAAATTGATTTTGAAGAAGTGAAAATGAATGTACGCCAGTATGAGCAGCGTTGGAAGCTTGAACAACAGCGGCTGGTAAAACGCCGTGAAAACCTCAAAGCGCAAATTGAGGCGAATGAGGCCCGATTACAAATGATGGTACGTAGTGTTGCTCAAATAGAGCACCAAGTTGCGAGCTTAACAGTCACGGCAACAATGGACAGTATTGTACAAGAGATGCCTATGGAGCTTGGACAAGAAGTTACATCGGGTACTAATTTAGCGCTGTTAGCACGCAGTGACTTATTTATTGCCGAATTACGGATACCAGAAAAGCTGATTAAAGATGTCGTTATCGGTCAAAAGGTCTTGCTAGATACGCGCACTAGTCAATTGCAGGGAAAAGTTCAGCGTATCGCCCCAACTGTGATTAACAGCATGGTTCAGGTCGATGTTGAATTGACAGATCAGCTTCCTCGAGAAATTCGCCCAGAATTAACCGTTGACGGCGAAATAGAGATTAACACAATTCCAAACACGCTATTTGTTAAGCGGCCAATATTTGCAAACAGCTTCAGTGGATCTGATGTTTACCTGATCAATGGTGAAGGTGTGCAAGCAAACAAACACGCAGTCCAATTTGGACATATGTCTACCCAGTATATTCAAGTGGAGCACGGCCTAACTGAAGGGCAACAAATCATTGTGTCTGATGTATCTGCTTGGGCCCAGCATAATCAAATTCGTATCAATTAGGAGAAACCCATGGATAACAGTCATAAAAAAATCTTGGTTGAACTCACTGAATTCACAAAAACCTATTTCAGCAAGGATTTAGAAACGCGCGCATTGAATAACATAAATTTAAAAATCTATGAGGGAGACTTTTTGTCGATCACAGGCCCTTCAGGGTGCGGTAAATCAACATTGCTGTCCCTTCTTGGGTTGCTGGATACTTCAACAAGCGGCATGTATTTATTAACGGGTCACAACGCCTCACATATTCATTCTAACGAACGTGCGCGACTGAGGAATAAAGAGATTGGTTTTGTATTCCAGTCATTTAATTTGATCAGTGACTTAACCGTGGCAGAGAATATTGAGTTGCCATTAACCTACAGAGATGATTTATCCAAGCATGTGCGAGAAGAAATGGTGCGCATGTCCCTGGAAAAGGTGGATATGGCACATCGTGCTAGTCATTTCCCTGCGCAACTTTCAGGCGGTCAACAACAGCGAGTTGCCGTCGCAAGAGCCATCGCAGGCAAGCCTTCAATCATTCTTGCAGATGAACCTACCGGGAACTTGGATTCGAAAAATGCTGAGTCTGTAATGCGATTATTAGAGGCCTTAAACAAAGCAGGCACGACCATTTGTATGGTCACTCATGATCCAGCATCGGCCGCAAGGACACAGCGCGTAATCAAGATTTTTGATGGTGAGATCATATCCGATAAATACAACTTCACGCCTACTTCAGTCGCAGTATAGGGAATCATCATGACCATTTGGATTGATATCAAATATATGTTGAGGCAGTTAACTAATAAGCCGATGTTTACTCTGATTTCAGTGTTAGTTGTGGCTTTTGGACTCGGTTTAACGGTTTATACTTATACATTGCTAACTCAAATCGTTTTTAAACCTTTAACGCTGCAAGGTACAACCCCTCTGGTAGCCATCGAGGGTGAATTCAGAGAAAAGCATGGCCGTGGACAGCGCGCCGACCCATATCACTTAAATCATATCAGCGCAGAATCCAAATTAATTGAGCGAATGAGTTTGTATCGAACAGGTTCCACTATTTTGAGTGATTTGGACAATATGACGGGCTCTAAAAAGTTACATGCGAGTTATAGTCAGTGGAACTTATTTGAAGTGGCTGGTGTACAACCTCAATTAGGTCGTGGCTTTAGTCCAGCAGATCAAGAAGTCGGGGCCGACCCCGTAGTTGTTATAAGCCATGCTGTTTGGGCCAAATACTTTGGGCAAAATCCGGATATTTTGGGTACTTCAATACGCGTCAATGGCACACCAAAACAGATTATCGGAGTAATGCCCGCTGGCTTTTCTTTTCCTGCCGTCGCGCAAATTTGGGCGCCGCTTGTAATTACACAGATACAGACGAGTGCGCCATCGGATGCTTACAGCGCTTCGTTAAATGGTGTTGCTAGGCTTAAAAATGGGGTTTCGCTAAGTCAACTTCTTTCAGAAGTCGATAGCTTATTAGCCGAGCACTTTCAATTACTCCCACAAGAGTTTGCATGGCGAACGTCATCACCAGGTGGATATATTCGCGTATTCCCTTTCAAATATACCGATGACAGCATTACGCAAAAGTCGTCTATATTTGTCGCCTTATTTTTGGTGGTGGTATTGATCCTATTGCTTACATGTATAAATGTAGGGAACTTGCTACTTGCGCGCGTAAATGAACGCATTAAAGAGGTGGCGATCCGTATTGCTTTGGGTATATCGAAAGAACGACTCGTCATTCAAATGCTATGGGAGAGTGTATTTATATGTGGTGTGGGAGGTGTGCTTGCTTGGATATTGGTAGCTATAGGGGTACAAGTCACAAATGAAGTGTTGAATGGCATTTTTGCATTAAGTGAAGCTCGCCCTTTTTGGTGGCATATAAAGCTAGAGTCTGACGCTGTTGTTGTGTTGGTGGTAACGCTGATATTCATGGTGATTGCAACCGGCCTATTACCAGCTTGGCGGGCTCTAACAGGTGATATGAATGCGATTTTAAGAGATGGAACCAGAGGTGCACTTGGCAAAATTAACGGTCGTATTAATAAATCTATAGTGATAACCGAAATCGCACTGTCTTCCGTTGTGTTAATGATCGCATCAATACTGTTGTATACCAGTTTCAACGCTCAAAATGCGGATTATGGTGTAGATACAAACAATCGAATTACAGCCCAAATATTGTTACCGACCAGCGTCTATCCGACAAACCCAAGGACAAACCCAAGGACAAAGCGCAATGACTTTTACTATCAACTTAAAGGCAATTTGGAACAGTCTCCAAATATACACAGCGTGGCTTACTTTACGAGCTTGCCAGGTACCGGAGGGGGCAGTTCGCACTTTGAGATTTTGGGTAAAGAAGCATTGGTTTACAATGAAAACCCATTGTGGAACTTTGAAGTGGTGAGTCGAGGTGCATGGGAAACGGTTGCTATGAAGATCATTGCAGGTCGCGATTTCGATGAGCGCGATCTTGATAGTGGCGAATCTCCCGTGATAATCAATGACTCAATGGCAAGAGCGCTATTTCCTCTTGGTGATGCGCTAGGGCAGCGAGTTAGAACCGTTGATGAAGGAGACTGGCACACTGAGTGGCGCACCATTGTCGGCATCGTCTCTGACAGTGTGCATGGCCCGACAATGCAGGCAACCAGCGCTTGGCATACAGGATATGGGTTAATGGATTTGCGATCTTGGACAATGGAATTAGTTGTTCATTATTCGGGTTCTGAGGCGCAAGCTATGGCTACATTGCACAAAGCGGTTGCCGATATGGACCCTGAAGTAACGCTTGATCAGGTGCAAAGCTATGAGCAACTGATAGCGCAGCCTATGCGGTTGATAGACGCGATAAATACTATCTTCTTGTGGTGTGGCTTAGTTGCGCTTGTTTTAGCTGCGACTGGAATATACGCTGTTTCAGCGAATAGTATTTCTTTAAGGAGCCAAGAAATCGCTACTCGTAGAGCATTAGGTGCCAGTAATGGGCACGTTGTTCGCTTTTTATTGAAAGAGGCGGGTTTGCAATTAACCGCGGGATTGATCGTAGGAATGAGCATCTCAATATGGCTCATATATCGTATATCTCAGTCTATGTTGATAGGTGGAGGCGGGTTTGCAATTGGTTTAGTCGGAGTGCCCATACTTATTTCCGTGATGGTATTAATCGCAACTTATATTCCAAGTAAGAAAATTACCTCCTATGAACCCGGTGAGGGTCTGAGGCAAGTTTAACTTTGATGAACCCTATTCGGCGACTGAGCATCAGTCGCCGTATGTTGGATGTTGATAGCCCATTGTGCTGTGATTAACGTTGGTTTGAGTACACACCCTTGTGTGATTAATGTGATAACGCGAGGTATAACAAATTATTTATTTTTAAAAACCTTGCTATTAAATTACGTGTTTAGGTACAGTACTTTGTCTTATAACAACGACTAGACGTCAGGCATATCCAAGGGCTAATCATGATGACAAAGTGGCCACTTTATATTGTATTAATTTTCTTTATTTCTACTGCATGGCAGGTTAAGGCGATTGATAAAGCACCTGAAATTGCTTTTGGGCAAGTACCAAACTGGGTTAACGATGTTGCATTAACTGAGCTCCCGGCTCAATTAGATAAACCAATGCATTACCGTTTGCTTGACAGGCAAGTGAATACAGAAGCCAACTTTGCCTACTTTGTGCGTAGTCGGTATCAATATACTGATAGTGCAGGTGTTCAAGACAATGCTGCTATTAGAATTAGATTCAATCCCGCATTTGAACAACTGACTTTCCATAAAGTCCATGTGTATCGAAACAATAAGCTCATACAAAGTGTTGGTAAAGAGCAAGTAAAACTCATCAATGCAGAAGACGAGCAACAGGGAAACCTATACTCGGGTGAGTATGAGGCGCTGATTTTATTGAAGGATATTCGAGTTGGAGATGAACTTGAATACAGCTATACGATGAAAGGGCAGAATCCAGTTTTTAATGGCAACTTTGGACACTTTGCTAGTTTTGGATGGAGTGTAGATATCGACAAGGTGTCATTCAATCTATTCACAGATCCTACAAGAAAACTCCAAGTAAAAACGACACAAGAAAGCTTACAGCCTACGATTCGCAGCACAGAGCACGGGACTTTATATCATATTGAAGTATTGGATAGTAAAAAAATATTAGCAGACAGCGATATGCCGTCTTGGTATACACCGTATCCATATGTTCAGTTTTCTCAATACCAAAACTGGCAACATCTAAAAGAGTGGGCCAATAGCCTATTTGAAAACACCCAAGTTAAAAACGAAGCGCTGTTGGCATACATCACCAAATTACAGAAGATGGCAAAGCGCGACGCAGTCAACGAGGCCATTCGATTTACGCAAGAAGACATTCGTTATTTAGGATTAGAACTGGGTGTAAATTCGCACCTTCCTCGCAGCCCTGACGAAGTCTTCGCAAATCGATATGGTGATTGCAAAGACAAAGCCTTGCTATTAAAAGTCTTGTTAGATGCGGTAGAAGTAAAAGCTTCGCCTGTTCTTGTGTCATCTATTGAGCGTGAGAAAATATCCGACTACCTACCTACACATCAAGCATTTAACCATGTTATTAACAGAATTGAATTTAATGGCAACCAATATTTTGTTGATGCAACCATGTCATACCAAGGCAGTGATATAGAGAGCTTGTATCAGCCTGATTACGGTAAAGCATTACTCATTGATGAGACAAAACAGACAATCATTGATGCGACGCCGACTACTAGAAATAGCAAAGTGATTGTTAAAGAGGATATATTCTCTGCGAACTACTTTTCGCCAGTCGTGTGGCACATTCGAACGTCGATGAAAGGGGCTGATGCTGAGGCGTTTCGCTATCGCATGGCGACGCAAGGTATAGATGCAATCGCAGATAGTTACGCAAATTTTTACGCGAATAGTTATCCAAGTCTAGAAGTTGAGCAAAAAATGCAAGTATTGGATGATCCTGTGACAAACACGATCACAGTTGAGGAAAATTACTCAGTACCTAATTTTTGGGTTGTTAACGAGAAAAATGAGGCTGAATTTGGCTTCTATGCCAACTTTGCTCATGACTACACCAAGTTGCCAAAATCTATACGCAGAAGTTCGCCACTCCATACGAGTTTTCCTGTGGATGTTGTCCATGCGGTGACATTACATTTACCGGAGGATATAGATTTTAGTAATCAAGAGTTTAGCGAAGTTGTGAACAGCAAATACTTACAATATAGCTCACAGCTGAGATACGATAAAAAACGACTCACTTTGACCAATGAGTATCGCAGCCTCAGCTCATATGTACCTAAATCAGATGTGGCAAAGCATATATCAAACTTGAAAAAAATAAATGATCTCAAAGGGTATTGGGGAATGGTAACCAATGTCATTAGACAGCCTGTCGATGCTAAATTTGATGTGATGCTCAATAACATCAAGCAAAATGCCCAACAATCTGAGGAATAATGAATGTTAAGAAATAGCTACGTTGTACTTGTTTTTGGATTGTTGAACTTATTGCTGGTGGGATGTAAGAGCAATAACGTACAAGTAATACAAGCACCTAAACTTGCCATTATGGCTGAAGGGGAGCGCCTTTCACCATACCAACTTAACAAGCGATTTCTCGCGACAATTAAACAGAATGGGATTATGGGGGCGTCTTCATTTATCGACGCTGATGCCACATTAAGACATTACAAAGAAGCTTATGACAGTCACGCTGAGGTCAGTGGTGAAGTGTTTACTAAAGGGCTGCTAAAAGGTTTAAAGAGTCTTGATACGCTTGGAGAGTTTAATTACCTCGGCACAGATGAAAAGGGGGAAGGCTTCTGGCAAAGCTTTTATCGATTTGAAACAGATGAAGGGGCCTTTTACTTTCATCTCGTGTGGAGAGATGGCCGCTATCTAACCGATGTGAAATTTGAAAGCTTATCCGAAAGCGTTTTGGGTTTTGCTGCTATCGCGAATTCGCAAGCCAAACTGGAGAAACCCCAGCAAGAAATATTCGCAAAAATTATTGCCAGCCTGATGCGCAAGGACTTTGTTCAGGCGCAGTCGCAATTGAATAGCCTATCTGATGCAGCTAAAGAAAACGTACTTCTTCAGGTCAGCCTTTGGAAGCTGGCTCAGGCAACCCCCTCCAATGAATCGCATTCCTTTGTTGACGAATTAGCGAAAATCATAAAACCAGAAGACCGCACAAATATAGGTTGGCTTCAGTACTACAAACGTAAAAAAGCGCATAGACAAGCGCTTGAGTTGTTGAATGACGCACCGGACATCCTTAAGAGAGATCCATTTTATATCCTAGAGAAAAGTGCTATTCATTTGGAAGTTGGAGATTATTCTGCCGTATGGCGTGGTATTCATGATCTGTTTTATTTGGGTGGAGAAGACTTTATAAATTATGTCTTTGCTGCACAACTAGCGATTAACATGAAAGAGTTTGAATATGCCGTTGAGATTTTGAGTGTGGCAGAAGAAAAATATGAATTAAACTTTCTTAAGCAAGATTTGGTTGAATTGGATGATGGGGTTGAGTTTGTTAACTCATCAGCATTCAAAAAGTGGCGTGGTAACAGTTAGACAGCCAATATTGAATTGAAATCTCCAACGTAAATAGTGTCGAGCATCAGGGCTCGACCTATAACTCCCTCTACCAAGCACACCTAGTTACTTAAGTTGACTCCCCCTCTATACAGTCCTTACTCAAATTATGAACTCAATAAATTGCGGAGGCTTTTTAACATGTTCAAAGAACTATGATCGATTTAAGGAATGAGGACATGAAACTAGTGATCAATAAAAAAAGATGAAAACCTTTCTCTTGAAAACAAGATTTTACCAGTAAAAAATACCCCACAGGTGGGTGGAGCAGTGGGCTTTAACTCTTTTGAGGGTTACCTAACGTTCGGTGCGAGATATATCAGGAATCACCTATCAAATTATTGTTAACTTATTGAAATATCTAAGTATAAAGTCATTTTCCGCTACAGGTATATGATAAGGAATATGATGTGCCAATCATAATGTTAGCTATTTTTCATGAAGGTAGGTGGGTAAAACCCATACACCTATAAAACCGCTTTTTTCACATTTCCCTTCACTGTGAGCAGCTGATGACGCTGCTGTGTTTGTATATTTCTTTCACGTTTAAGTATGAATAACTTCATTTTGGGCTGATTGGAAAATACATTTTTACGTTTTAACAGTGCGTCAAAATAAATATTTTTTAGGTCACTATTCAACTTGAAAGCGCTATATACATGACATATGCATTTATAATATATACATATACTAAAGGATAATTTTTGAACGTTCCTATTGGTGCTTAAATAACAATAAGCACTGCTGAGTTAGTTCTGCTGTGTGGCCGTCAAGTAGTTAGATTCCCAATAAATAGAATATTAGAAGGGATTTACACTATCAGTTTGGAACGTTCCGGTGAGAGAAGAAAAATGAAGAAAACATCATTCTTATACAACTTAATATCCCTAGCTATATTGAGTTCGTTTGCGCCTTACGAAGCGCAAGCAAATGAAACAGCAGAAAATGAAGTTGAGAAAATTGTAGTTACAGGGTCGCGCATAGCACGAACGAATTTGGTGTCTGCAGGTGCTGTAACGGTTATCGATAAAGAGGCTATTAAAGCGAGCCCATATAAAAATATTGGTGATATTCTACAAACGATGACGGTATCACAGCCTACAGAAAACTCACTGAGTGCAAATGGCAGTGGCGCCGTTAGGTTTAATCTGCGTGGTATCGGTACGAACAGGACACTCGTTTTATTAAACAATAAGCGTTTACCATACGGTGGTAAAGGTGCTGATTCTTCTGTTGACCTCGGTGCAATCCCTACCAGTATTGTCGAGCGTGTTGAAGTACTGATGGACGGTGCATCTGCAATCTATGGTTCAGACGCAATTGCTGGCGTGGTTAACATCATCACCAAAAAAGACTTTGAAGGCTTAGAAGTCAGTGCCAGTTATGGCAATAACACTGATTTTGATGGTGCAAAAAAACACATTGAGATGGTGTCTGGCTTTGCTGCTGATAAAGGTAGTGTGACCTTTTCGGCTAGTTACTCAGAAGATGATGTGATTCATTCTAAAGACATTCCATTCTCAGAAGCGCCAGTCGCATTACAAAATGACGGTTCACTCGTACCTGATGGAAGTTATTGGCTACCTTGGACTGCGGTTACTGATCCCGATGGTAGACGCCTAACACAAGGGCCTGATTACGGTGAATTTCATGAATACACAAGTGCCGATTCTTATAACTATTTCGAACAGTCTTTTCTCCAGCAGCCTACAGAAGTCTACAGTATGTCGGCATTTGCTAATTATGATGTTGGGCAAGCGTTCAGTTCAGAGAATGTAGTACTCGATTTTGAAGTGCTGTATACCCATAGAAACAATGATTCAAATTCGGCAGCACAGCCCTTGATCCCATGGATTGGTGGTTATGATGATATCCCAATCTCAAAGGATAATTATTATAATCAGCAATTTGGGCCTAAAGATGCAAACGGTCAAAGCTATGACATTTATAAATGGTCTAAGCGTATGAATGAGTTTGGCCCACGCCAAAGTCGTTTTGATGCCAATCAATTCCATATCGCGTTAGGATTGAGTGGTGATTTTGATGAGGTGTGGTCATGGCAGGCAGGCTACACATTTGGTCGCTATGAGAGCCAAGAAACGCGTGAGGGAGTATTTAACTGGGCGCGTGTGCGTGAAGCGGTTGGACCAACACACTTTGACGAAAGTGGCACACTCAGATGTGGTGTTGGACCGGAGGTTGTGAAATTTATTTCATCAACGTGTGTACCATTGAATATCTTTTTGCAACCAGGACAAACTCAGCCAGAAGGGGCAATGGAATATGTCTCTGGTGATTGGGCAAACGTCAGCTATGGTTACTCATCAATTAAAACAGCTACTTTCGACGTAACAGGCACTTTGATGACGTTACCAGCAGGTGACGTGGGCATTGCTTCCGGCGTTAGCTACATGGAATTAGAAGGGTTAAAGCAAACAGACAGTAATGCCGTCCACGCGATGACTACTGATGGTAATGGTAGACCAACAGGGGGGGGCTATAATGTCTCAGAAGCATATGTTGAGTTAAATATTCCGCTCCTTTCAGGTGCGCCGTTTGCCGATTCGCTAGAGCTTAACCTCGCTAGCCGATACTCAAATTACAGTACAGGTGCAGGTAACACGACGAACTCTAAGGCATCTATCTTTTGGACTGTGAATGATGAATTCAGTGTACGTTCGACGATCAGCCAAGCATTTAGAGCGGCCAATATTCAAGAGCTATTTAAAGGCCAACTTCCTTCGTTCGAGAACGGTACCGATCCATGTAAAACCGGCGCTGATGGGCCAATTAGGCCATTGACTCAAGAAAACGACGCGGGATGTTTGAAAACGGGCGCCCCTGCTTCAGGCTTTAGAGATGGTTTAGATATGATTCGAACCAATACGGGCGGAAACCCAGATCTTGAGCCTGAAACTGCTGTTATCAAGACATTCGGTTTAGTGTTTACACCTCAAGCTATTGACGGACTCTCTCTGACATTCGACTACTACGATATCGAACTTGAAAATACAATCTCGACCTTTAGGGCTCAGAGAAAGATAGAGCTGTGTAATGAAACAGGTGATTTCTGTGATGATATACATCGTTATCAATCAGGCCCATTAAAAGGTGTTTTACTGGGTGTGGATACTTACAATGAAAACTTAAATGCGTCCCACTATCGTGGTATTGATAGTGAAGCATTCTATAAGTTTAGAACCTCACAATATGGCGACTTTAGAGTTGGTGTGAACTGGCACCGTGCACTCAAGCATGAGATCAGTATCTTTGATGGTGGCGTGACTGATTATGTAGGTACCGATTCTAGTAATGGTGGGTTCCAGCCAAAGAACAAGATGAATTTCAGCGTTAATTGGCTGTATGACAATATCTCTGCGAACTGGTTTACGTATTATTTGGGTGAAGCAGAAACAGACGGTCGCCCTGAGCAAGGTGAGCCAACCAAGTACACCATTGACGGTTGGTCATATTCGAATGTAAATGTGAACTACATCGCCTCCGATCATTGGGAGTATGCGTTAGGTATCAACAACGTGTTCAATACTGAACCTAGAAGGGTTATGCGCAGATCGGCTGGTAACACAAACTCAATTGGAGCATACAGTGCAGCTTTCTTGGGTACAACGTTTTATATTCGCGCTAAGTACACTTTTTAAACAGCTTTAAAAACTCCCTGAATGAAGCGCTCTAGGCAATTTGCCCTGAGCGCTTAGTTGTTTAATATGTAGCTGATTTACTATTCAGTATCTATTTGCTGTCTTTGATGTTTCTTGATGGCTTTTGCGATGCGTTTGGCGGCACGTTGCATTGTTATTCTATCAGGGTGCAAACCATCGTCCATTGGCGTGAAACCTCGCCAAATATCCAAAAATAGTGCCTCAGGCACTTCTTGCTTCAGGCGGTTCAAGCGGATCTCAGCAAATTGTTCGTAGTTATCTTTACTCACAATCCAAGGCCAGTTAAAGCGCTGCCTTAGTGTTTCCCACTCTATATTCTCATACCTTGGTGGGCTTGAAAAAATAGGCGTGACACCCGCTGCAAGTGCTCGCTTTGCAACGTTTACAAAAGTATCTGTATACTGATGCATTTGTTCAACGCTACATTCTGACGTTTCAGCCATTGGAATACCAAAAGCATCTGGGTGATTGCAATCATTGCCGCGAATAATGACAACATATTTTGCTGTGTAACTTCCTTGCGCTGTTTTTACGCGACTTAGTGCTTTGGTTAATTGCTTCTCATAGCCTTCCCATCCAGGACCAACGCACTCAGGCCCGGGAAAGCAAGTGAGCCTATCAAAGGTTGTCGCGCCCGCCTGACCTTCATTGATCAAATGCCCTGAAAGTCTGCGCTCACGGATAAGCGCGTTGCCAAGGGAAAGGTATCGACCTCCGTTGATGGCAATACCGCCCAATGGCGCTTCCAAGTTGTCGAAATAGGGCATTGAACCATTGGCAAATGAAGCGCCGATGAGTAACAGAGGGGCTTCTTGAGATTTGTCTTGTGCGAAACTGTTTGTTGAGGCCCACATGGCACTCAGTAATAGCAGTAATTTAGTTTTGTTCTTGAGCTGCATAACATTCCTTATTTTGTCTAATAAATTGCACAACTATAATAAGCACAATTTTTAGGCAATTGAAATGACTGCTCTTTATACGTGTAAATTAATATTTGAGAGGGTATGGTAGGAGAGTGAGCATGGCAAAACATGCTCACTTATAAAGCGTGCTTAATTGTGTTTTTTAACGTTCATTTGAACGTCTGTAACCAAGCCTTGGTTATTGGCATCAAAATTTAAATGCATTTGATAACCGTCACCAAATAGGTTGTGTAGCTCTTCAGGAAATTCTTCGCTGCTCAGTTTTGAACCTTTCTCTATCAAAGGCACAAGTTTTTTAGCATCTAAACCAAACGAAATCATCCCATTTGCTTCGACTACTTGAGCCGTTAACGCGTCAGCATGCTTTGTTGCTTCTTCGCCACTATATAAAGCGATATGTTGCCCTTTTAACGCCAAGTACAGTGGTTTATCTAATTCATACTCCGGTGGCAAAAAGTCGTTTACTTTCACTGGGGTGCCATCTTCCGGCAAGTTGACGCTCGAAAATTCTGGTGCAAGGCTTTTCGCCATGTTGAACAGTGCTGTAGCGTCATTAGCAGAAACAGTGACAAGCCCACTTAGCTTAGAAAATTCGACTTCGCCGGGTTGGTCCACTTTCTCAGCAATATCTACATCAAAAATACTGAAGCTAACGCCCTGTAGAGAGCCAAGCATACCTGTTGCCATTGCAAGCATCGCCGGGTTGACATCTTTACTTTGCGCTTGTGCCATGACCAGTGGCTGACAAGTGAATTCGGCACCTGAAAATGCTGCCCAGAGTGTATTAACAGTTGGTGAAAGTTGAGCTGCATTTAACCCTAACCCGAGTGTGACAAGGCCGTTTTCTGCGGTTTGGGTATGTGCGGGCACAAACCCTCTTAAATTCGAAATGGCATTGAGGATTTTCTGGTCGGTTGAAGCGACAATAGTAGAAACATCGATGTTTACTTGGTTTGTAGTGACATCAAAGTGGTTCGTTCCCGAAACAACCGCTGGCCATTTATTTGCCATGTCAGAGAAGTCTTTTTGACAAGCTTCATTGCGGACCATATCCAATGCTGCAGGGTTGCCAGCCATTGCTAATATATTGTCCAGCATTTTAACTGCGGTGCTTTGAGGGTCTTTGGCAGTTAAGGTGTCCACCAACAACTTATTGTCCAAGTACGCAAGTGACGCGCCATCAAACTGATAATCTTTGATGTAACGTTCGACTTTACCTGTCGAACTTAAGCTTTTAGCTGGTTTGCTGATAGCCAATGCAACTTTTAAGTCTTCAGGGCTATTAAACGGAGTATCCGCCGTAATCGTTGTCCACTTGCCTTGAGTTGCGAGCACAAGGTCAAAAACCTTTTGGCCCTCGTGTTCAATAGTGAACTTAGTTACGGGCGTGCCATCGACGTCACTGTCTGTATACGTCACACCAGCTTTATCGGCAGCTTCTGTTAGCGTCTTTTTAAATGCGTCAACATTCCCCAATTCGGCTCTCAATACGGGTAACAAACCAACGGTATATGACAACAACTTTAGTTCATTGTCGGCGCCCCAAATATTTGCAAAGTTGGTTGACGACTCGAGGCTTTTTGCGTATTGCTCAACCAAATTCAGGAAAAACAGCGCGTTTTTATCAAGCTCTGATCCTTGCCCCTTCATTTCTTCTACAAATGCATTGACTTGATATGTGCTCTTGAAGGCTTCAGGTAATACATCGAGGTAATTTAAGTAAGGGAAGCTTTCTAGCTGCGACCAAAAAAAGATACTGTCAGCTGGTACATAGTCCAACTGCGGCAGAGGCGTATAACCTTTTTCCTGTTGCGAAACCACATAAGCACCTGACGCAATTGCTGCGCCTGTCACTGTGGCGAGAAGAAGCTTTTTCATTATTGACTCCATTTTGTCGTCTTTTGTCCAAATTATGCTAATCATACCAAGTTAAAGAGCAATAAAACACATAGTACGGCGCTCAAAAATGCAAATATGATGCGCAGTTCACGTGGACTATAAAATGCGCTTATTTGTGTGGCTGTGCTTAATAGAAAAGAAGCATATTTACTTTTCTCTAAAGATTTGGTCGTCAGTTAGTTCTAACTTGGTTTTCAACTCTTCAATACACGAAGCGGTATCGTGTATAAATCTAATATCTTCACGCGCTTTTCCTACTTTAAAATGGGCTGCCCAGCAGCCGGACTTTTTAGGGGTTACGCTGGTTTTTAACAGCTCTAAATAGAGCGCAGTATTAGTGAATTCCGAAGTTCCATATTGACTATGAACTCGTGTTGTTTTGGCATCAATTCTACTTGACTGGAAGCTTGGAGCCCCTGCTTTTTGTGCAATGACGGCGGCACGAAGTAAGGTAAAATCGATCGTCTTTTGACGTTCTAAATTCGGATTGCCTTCATATTCAACGGAATAATGATTCTCACTGATTTTTTCCTCTGAAAACCCTCCACTCAGGATGTTGTACGGCTGATATACGTGTGACATACAACCCGCCAAAGAGAAGATCATTGTTGCAAGCACTAATCGTCTTATTAACATAATTTAAAAACTCACTGTAATTATAATTTTATAAAATAATTTATATGTCTTAACTGTTTTTCTAGGTCGGGTGATTTTATAGCAGTTAGACTTAAATTTTAAATCGCGGCACTCTATCAGGAGTGTATATTTTAGTCAACTTTTGATTTTTTTGTTGTTTATTTTAAATAACTAGGGCTGGTTATTTTACGGTTATTCTTTGTTTTTATTTTTTAATCGAAATGGGTAGGTGGTTTTTTGTGATAATGCCATCTTAAATAAAGCTTTTTATGGTTCTGGTTTGTATTTTATAAGGCTTTAAAATTATGAGTTTGAACGTGGGTGTAGAAGTTTTGGGGTTGTCCTAAACCTAAAGTTATATCCTTGATTGAGTTATGTTGTTTTGATTATAACCATGCCAATTTATATTTTTTATTGGGTTTATTGCTTTTAATTAAATTGCAGGAGTAGGCTTTTGATTTTTGTCCTTGTTAATAAAGCAACCTCATGTTAGCGTGCTCTCGGCTTTAAAAGCCGATTAAGATTTTTATATTAAGGTTACTATAGTTATTAATGAGGTATATATGAACGTTTCAAAGAGAAAGGACTCTTTGCGTGTTGTAGTAAATTGTGTGGTATTTTCTTCTATTCTGTCTGCTTGTGGAAGTAATGACCCACAGACTGTCATTGAAGTGCAAGACAAAAAGCCGCCACAGGTAGTAACAAACCAAGCAGTTGTTGTTGGTGCTGGCTTATCCGGTTTAACGGCTGCCTATGAGCTAGAGAGTATCGGGTATTCAGTAACCATACTAGAGGCAAAGGATAGGATTGGCGGCAGAATTGGAACTGTGCAAATGGGCAATCTGCATGGTGAATTGGGCGGAGAGTTTATTGACGGCCCGACAGTTCATCAAGAGATCCACCGTTATGCGAGTTTATTTAATGTAGAGTTAGCGGATACAGGCTACTGGGGTGAAATTGAAAGCGGGGCGTATTTTATCGAAGGTAAACTCGTGAGTTACACAGACTTCGATGAAAATTTTGATAGCGAAATCGTGAATGATTATAACCGCTTTAATGACGCATTAAGTATACTGGTAGATGCCGTACCTGACGCAAGTGATCCCGCTATGTTAGAAGTCGCCAAGAAGTATGATGTAACCAATGTGCAAGAGTGGATTGATGACATGCAGCTTCACCCTTCAGCAAAGCTAATTGCTGAGCAATTTGTGCGTGGCGAATTTGATGAGCCAAGTGATTTATCGTTATTGCACTTAGCTCAATATGCAAGAGTGTATGAGAATGTCTCAGAAGATGATGTAGAAAGCCACCGATTCCTAAAAGGCGGTAAAGCGATGGCGCAGGCATTTGCAGATAATATTGAAGGAGACATTCACTTAAACCAAGCTGTAACAAAGATTTCCGAAACTGACAATCGTGTTGCAGTAGAGACGATATCCGGGGACAGCTACCAAGCCGATGTGGTGGTTGTAACTGTGCCTTTGCCTGTACTTAATAAAATAGAGTTTATGCCTCGCCTTCCGCAAGCGCATACTGACGCTGCAAAAAGCATCAACTATGGCTCGCACTCGAAAGTTTTGCTGCAATACAATAAACGCTTTTGGCTTGAGCAAAATCTGGGTGGCGAAACCATTGTAACAGGTTTGCCTACGGGCTGGACTTGGGAAACAACGGAGCGTCAAGAGGGAACTGGGGGTATCCTCATTGCGTACACATCAGGTGATTATAGTCTGATTCAAAAAGATTGGAGCGACCAGCAAATTATTGATGCTCGGTTGGAAGAGATGGAGCTGATGTATCCGGGCTCAAAATCATACTTGGTGGACGCGAAAGTTCAAAACTGGGTTGCAGAACCTTGGACTCAAGGTGGGTTTATTGCCTATGGGCCGGGTCAGATAACTAAGTATTGGAAACTATTCCAGCAACCAGTAGGGCGAGTTTATTTCGCTGGTGAGCATACTGACACTCTCTACCTCGGGTACATGGAAGGTGCTGTAAGAAGTGGTATTCGTGTCGCAGAACAAATCGCAGAGCTCAAATAACCGTCAAAAAATTCAAACACTAATCAACAAAGGGCGTTGTTATCGCCCCTTGTTGTTAGCGTACTTATGCAGACTCAGCATTACTGCAAATTTCTGGCAGCTTCTTCAAGATTCTAGTGATCATGTGCTGTGCTGCATGCTCCGCTGAGCCAACAAATTCGCCGTCGCCATTTGCCCAGTTAGTATCTGAGTTGAAGCCTCGAACATGGTATTTTCCAGCATGGTTACCATTGATTGAGTATTCTACTGTAGATACCGCCATACCATTAATGTTCAATTGTTCATTGTAGGTATAAAGCATGTTCAACTTTGGTGTAACTTCCACAACAGTCGCCTTAGTTACCAGCGGAATAAGGGGTATAACAACATCATGATGTATCGTGTTAAACCATTGCTGGACCCCCGTCGCATTGACCTTCCAGCTGATAGCATCTTTGTTTTGACGGATGTCTGATACTGGGTTAACGACGTATGCACAATTTGAACTCGCCAGCTCAGCCGCGATTTGTTGATGTTCTTTGCTTACTTTTTTCGGTAGTTTACTGACTTTCATTTCGACATCGACGACAGCCAGCGCATTTGTTGAAAGTAGGGCAAGAGGAAGTAAAAGTGTCGTTAGTTTTTTCATTATTTACGCCTTACATTCTTTCGGTAGTTCTTTAATAAGCAAGTTATCAGCTAAATTGATTAATGACCCATTGTTATCTCTAATTTGAACGCGATTACCTTCTTTTTCAGTGATTTTACCAAGACTGTTGTATTCACCTAGCGCATTAAATCGAGTATACCTAGTACCAGTTATACAAGCTTCTTCTCGAGCTACCTTAATATCGTGCTGTAACATTTCTCTGATTTCAGACAATGCGGTATTTACGGTAGTTCTATATAAGTCGGCGTTATTGTCATTCCAAAGACGGATAGAATCCATACCACCATTACCAATAGAGTCTGAAATATACGTAAACGAGTTACGATAATCAGGCTTAGATACAGAAACCTTACCTTGTTTTGCCACATAAAGCGTTGCATTTGTTTCAAATAAAACGACTTTAAAGTTATCGAAGAATTGATAATGAGTGAAAAGGTAAAGTGCAGCCTCACCTTCTTTCAAAGCAGAAATCTGTGCTTTTATTTTATCGTCTTTAAGAAACTTTGTTTCAGCGCTTTCTTTCGTGTCTTTAGCGTTAAATTCAGAAATAAGAACAGGGTTGAACTCTTCTACGATTAACTTACGAAAGTTTAGGTCGAGCGTGTTATTTAATAATGGGGCCGCAACACCAAATGCACCAATCGCTCTGTCTTCGTTAATTGAAGAGTCTATGGCTGACGTGACTAGCGCGCCAACTAAACCGCCAGCAACTCCCGCGCCGACGCTGTTAGACAGGTTGACCGCAGGCCTAACTTCATCTTGAAGTACCAAGTTGTAAGTATTGGTTTGCTTTGCTGCATCCCTTGTTTCTTGTGTCATAGGAATGTTTTTCATTCCCGAACATCCTTGTAAAATCAGACCGATAGTGCTGATAAGTAGCAGTTTTTTCATAAATAACCGTTCGTATGTAGTGTGTGAAATTCGTGCATCATATAGATGTTTTAAATATAGGTAAAGTTACAACTGTGACTTTTTCCATTACATTTAATGGACGCTTATGAGCAACCCATTTGAACTTGTATATATATGAAATAATTAATTTTTCTGTGATGTTCGAAATTATTCTTGAGTGGTTATGTGACCACTTAGACGGTGCTTCACATGATGTCGTTGCGGTGGAAAAGGTTGTGCAACTGAGACTATGTGACGGATAGGTAATTTAATGGGCTCAGAATCAACATTTCTCGCTCATAAACTTTGTATATCTTTTGTTTTTATTAATGCAATAAACTTATCTTTAATGATTATTATTTTATCTTCCTAGTTATTTTCTTAGATATTCGGCGTTTAATTTATTTAGAGCGAAACGGAACATTTCCAAGGAATATCTCTCTTTTGGCTGACAATTAAGAAAAATTAGGTAAAAAATAATGAAAAAATATATGCTGAGCTCTTTATCTATGGCAGTTATATGTGCCATATGCGGGTATGCAAATGCACACTCTGTACATGTAACATCAAATGAAAGTGTGACTATTGATCCCGTTCAAGTAAAAAAAATTCAGAAAGATGCTAATTTACATCGTAACCTGAGTGCAAATTTTAATGCACCTCTCGTTCTTAATAATGAGGGAGAAATGTCACAGGAACGTGAATGGCATGGCCCTATTACTAAGAGGAAGGTGTTGACGATATTAATGGAGTTTTCTGATATTCCACATAATACTCTGAAGCCAGATAATGCCCCAAATAAACATTATTATGAGGACTATAACCCTGAGCATTATCGTCAAATGAGCTTTTCTAAAAATGGTTATACAGGCCCAAATGGTGAAACTTTACCAAGTATGAGGGAATATTTTTTAGATCAAAGTGGCGGCTCATTTGATCTAGGTGGTGAAGTGTTTGGTTGGTATAAGTCTAAGCATGCACATCCGCACTATAAAGCGAATACCCACGACCTAATCAAAGAAGCCGTATACAATGTGCTTGCTGATGAAAACTTTAATCTAAGCGACTACGACGCTGATAATGATGGACAAATCGATCACTTAAGTATTATTCATTCAACACTTGGGGAAGAATCGGAACCTAGAGATCTACGAGGCGATCCTAACAGTCCATATAATAACTACATCTGGTCGCACAGACATGTCGTCAACCAAGATGTTATTAATGAAACCGTCGGAAAAACGGCAAGAATAGGCAGTTACGTTATTCAGCCTATCGACGCAACAATTGGTTTACTGTCCCACGAATTAGGGCATGACCTTGGCTTACCAGATGAATACGATATTGCTTATTCAAAAGACAAGTTTGGTGGCGTGGGCGAAACAGTTTCTTCATACTCTTCAATGTCGTCCGGTAGTTGGGGTGGTGTGATTGGGGGCACGAAACCAACGGGTTATAGCCCTTATGCTAAATTGTTCTTACAGAATAAGTTCGGTGGTAACTGGATCATTTCTGATGAGATTAATATCTCTGAACTAGATAGCAAAGGGATGACAGTTAAGTTTTCACAAGCGGGTATTAAAGGTCAGCATAATGACCTAATCAAAGTGAATTTGGGCACACAATCTAAAGTGGTTTACCAGCCCATCCATAATCAAGCATTCGATCTAACGAGCTATGGGACGATTTCATTTCCTCAATCTGTGCAGGGCACAACTGCAGCGACATTAAGCTTTGATTTAAACTCTACACTTTCTCTGAATGATGCATATGGCTTAAGACTGCGTGTGGATGTACCAAGTGCCGGCATTTCTGGCGTCTTGTCACCCAGTAATACCACGGACCTAAATATGAGCTCTGACGGTTCAAAGATCCGATCAACAGACTCACAGTGGACAAAAGTAAACTACGATATTTCTTTCTTAGCCCAATTTGAAGACGCAATTTTCACATTAGAGAACTATGCTATCGGCGGTGACGCTACTTTCGTGGCAGTTGATAACATTCGGGTTTCAGATGGTTCTAAGGTACTAAATGAAATTACGTCGAACACGCCAGAAAAAGTAGCTTTCGAATTTGCTGCCAAGTTGTCGGACGGCACAGTTGAGTATACGCCTTATTACTTATTAGAGTGGCGTCAGCATGTTGGATTTGATGCGAGCTTAAAAGATGCGGGCATGGAAGAAGGCTTACTGGTTTGGTATATAGATCCATCTTATGTTATTGAATATTTTGAAGTACCGAGCGCAGATAACCATGTTGCAGCTCACCCTGGTGAAGGATGGATTGGAATCGTAGATGCGGATAGAAACCCTATTCTAGAGTATGAAACAGAATATAGCAGTACGGGTCAGTGGGTTGCTGACAGAAACATCACGCCTTTGAACAGCCGAAAGCAAATTAAAGACGCTGCATTTAACACGTTGCCTCAATTAGGTGATGAGGGCAAAACTGTTCGCACCGATCTCGCAAATGGTGGTTATCTTGAGCGTAAGTGGATGGACCCATACACAAATGCGAACCCTAAGTTTATCGATTGGGACGATTACACAAATTATATTCGACCAGCAACGGGTAAAAAGTTACCAAAGTTAGGTCTTATATTTGAAGTTATCGATCAAGCCGAAGATGGTTCTACAGCAAGTGTTAAATTGTCAAAAATGTGGTAATTGACACAAAAAGAAGCTTTTAAAGCCCGGTTATTACCGGGCTTTTTATTGATGTTTACTTGATAATTTTAAGTTGTTAATGTTTTCTATTTTATTATATTTTAATTGTGTTGTTATTTTCTCTTAAATTTTGAGTCTGTATTTTTAAGTCGCACATTTTTAATGTGTAGATTTTCAGTCTCTATAAATTAAAGGAAATTAATATGAAGAGAAAAACACTTTCTTTACTTGCCTCTAGTATGTTGCTCGCGATGAATGCGCACGCTGATACATCAGTACACAAGTTAGTTAATCTATTATCTGGTCATCAAAATGTCGATTATATAGTAAGTCCTACTCCCGCAAGCTCGTTACATGCGCAGTCGGTCAGCTATTCTGGCGTATTACCAAATAATCGTCAGTACACCTTGAAGTTTAATACGAGTGATATTGATGCGATTAACGGCACTTTGTACTTGCGTGATACAGAGGGAGAGCAGCAAGGTGTGATCAGTATTGCCCGCAATGGATTTGTGCAAGGTGAGGTAAGCGTTGCCGCTGGTGAATTTCGCTTGATAAGCAGCGGTGCTAAATTAGTGACG
The DNA here is from genome assembly GCF_001696455.1 of Pseudoalteromonas luteoviolacea. Lineage (GTDB taxonomy): Bacteria > Pseudomonadota > Gammaproteobacteria > Enterobacterales > Alteromonadaceae > Pseudoalteromonas > Pseudoalteromonas luteoviolacea_C. The sequence goes on along the minus strand of NZ_MAUJ01000003.1, from coordinate 218,190 downwards.
ATGGAATCGAAACCATCAGAAAAACTGATTGAAGACTTAGAGCATAAGTTTATGCCAAAGCACAGGATGGAAGAAGGTTATACAACGCTACCGATTGAGCTCGCTCGTCAGGGTATTGCGAGCCAATCAGAACCAAGTGTCGTAAGAGTATCTTTGTATTACACCAACGATGTGGCAAATGTATACCAAGAAGCGGGAATTAACCCAAGACAAGCATTTGACTTTGCTATTGCGCAAGCGAATCAAGCTTATGCGAACAGTGACATCGACATCAAAATCGAAATCGCTAATATCGAGCATGTCGATTATAACGAAGTTGACAGTATTGACGTCCTGACCGATTTTTGGCTGAAAAAAGGCGAGAACTTAAGCACATTAGATTTTCTATTTGGTGATGTGGATTATGTATGGGAGTTCGATCATTTTGATGAAGAGTTAAAGCAAAGTGAAAAGTATGGCTCTGATATGGACATGCTCATTAGTTACAAACTTGAGTTTTACTGTGGGGTTGCTCGCACGATAGGTGCAACAGAGCGAAAATACTCAACGGCAATCACGAATATGCAGTGTTTTGAACGATATACACTTGCCCATGAAATGGGGCATCTATTTGGTGCTGAGCACAATTGGGAGAATACTGCAGAAATCCCTTATATCGCCCAATATGCGCATGGCTTCTATGATGCTGAAGATTGGTCGTTCAGAACAATTATGAGTTACCGATGCAATAACAGTGCGATCAATGGACCTAAAGACTGTCCTCGGATTAACTACTTTTCAACACCAAGAAAAGAGTTTAATGGCAAATTTATCGGCACGGCAACAGAGCATGACAATGCGCGTCAGCACAATGAGTGGGCGCCCTTGGTTGCCAATTTCTCAAAAGGGGCCGATTGTGCACAGTTTGAGCCTTGGACGACTGACAAAGCATACATCAAAGGCTCTGAAGTTGCTTTTGAGGGGAACCTCTATCAAGCAAACTGGTGGAGCTATAACGATAGACCCAGTGAAACCAGTAGTAAAAGTAATTGGCAACAAGTTTGGCAATTGCTGACCAATTGTAAATAAGCCACTTCTTAAGAGGCACAGAGTGCCTCTCTTCTCTAGTTGATAAGGCTGTTTGATAAAGCATAAAAAAGAGGGGGTGGGCTTAAAATTCTTCTATGCTTAGATAATGTTAGAAAGTGCGTGTTAAAGGCTTATCGCCTAGCACATGAGATTATCAAATGTGGATGAATAAAGCTCAGAAGTGCCTCTGGTTATGCAGCGCTGTAACACTTTTTTTGACGTTTCCAAACATAGCGAAAGCCACTAATGATATTGAGACCATCACAGTGACTGGCTCGCGAATAAAGCGTTCGGTACAGGCTGACTCTTCTTCCCCAGTGTCTAATGTAGACGCCAAAACACTCTCAGATATGGGGGCCAATGGTACGAGGGATCTGATTGAAGCTTTGCCCTTTAATGCAGGTGCACAAAATAACTCTGATAATTTATCGCAAAATTACACCGTAGGGACTGCCAACGTTAATTTAAGGGGGTTAGGAGTTTCGTCAACCTTGGTGTTGCTCAACGGCAGGCGGCAAGTTACTTCGTCGGTCGTCACCGACCAAGGAGCGAGCTTTGTGGATACGGCATCATTGATCCCATTGCTGGCCATTAAAAGAGTTGAAATTTTGCGTGATGGTGCGTCAGCGATTTATGGCTCCGATGCCGTTGCGGGTGTGGTTAATTTTATTAGCCGCGATGACCTTGATGGTGCGCAACTGCAATATGAATACCGTCAGAGAGTGAGTGAAGGCAGTCAAGATGAAACAAAAGTTGATTTTGCCTATGGCGCCGATATCGGTGAATCGGGTTATATACTTTTTGCTGCCAGTGTTCTTGAGCGTGCTAGTTTATTGCTAGGTGAAGTTGATTGGCATAAACCTGCTTTTAGCAGTTTTGGCAATCCAGGCAGCTTTGTGATCCCCTCTTTGGCGTCTGCTCAAAACCCACAAGGATTAACCGTTGCGGATAGAAATTGTGAAAAAAGCGGCGGGCAATTTTCGCTAGGCAGCAATGGCAACTCATTTTGTCTGTTCGATTTTGCTCCCCAAATTACGATAGTACCCAATGAAGATAGGTTACAATTTTTTGCTACCGCAAAATGGGATTGGAGCGACAGAATACGATTATGGTTTGAAGCGGGGCACGCTGACAATCAAATATCAAGAGAAGTTTCACCCAGTTTCCCCGTACTGAATGCGCCAAGTGTGTTGTCATCCCATCCTGATAATACGTTTTCAGAAGATGTCTTTTTTCGGGGGAGACCCTACGGAGCGGGTAAACCCACGGAGCAAAATTACTATGAACATCGAACCACACGTGTGGCATTCGGGTTAGAGGGTGATATAGGCCAAGATATGTTCTGGCAGCTAGCTTATGTGAATGCAACCAACGATGCACTGCTGAACCCAAGAGATGTCATTGCGGATAATTTTCAACAAGCACTTCATGGGTTTGGCGGCACCAATTGCGACAAAGTGGAAAGTGCAGGTATTGGCTCATGTATTTATTTCAACCCCTTTGACCCGTTTGACCCAGATAATGAGCGATTGCGATCATTCATTATAGGAGACTATATAGGTAACCTTGAGTCCAAACTGCAAATTTTGGAAGGTTACGTCTCCTTTGATGAAGTGTTGGGGTTTGGGGACGAATTTATCGCCTTGGCAATCGGTGCTCAAATCCGAAAAGAGTCTATCGTACAACGTTATGACGCTTTGACTCAGCAAGACCGCTTTGCTTTTCTTATTGGTAATCAGAATGTTGACGGCTCTCGTGACGTAACTGCTATTTTTGCTGAAGCAAGAATCCCAATTTGGTCCAATTTTGAATTGGGTTTAGCGGCAAGGTATGAAGATTATGGCAGTTTGGGAGGAGATACCACAGATCCAAAAGTTTCTGTACTTTGGCACATAGCGGACAACCTCTCGCTCAGAGGTTCGTACAGTACTTCCTTTAGAGCGCCATCTGTACATCAGCTTAAGGGAGTACAGACGAACTTTGCGAACATCACCGATCCGGCCGATGGGTCTACCACATTCGGTGGTAACAGAACGCTCGGTGATGATGGGTTGGTGCCAGAAACCTCAACAGCCGTTAATATTGGGGCTTCTTTTTCTGATGAAAGTGTGAATCTTGATGTCGATTATTGGCGTTTTTCATTTGATGATGTACTGACCAGAGAAAGTCATCAAGCCGTGGTGAATGCTGCGCCTGATGACCCAAATCGGGTGTTCCGTACAGCTGCCGGAACCATTTCAATCGTTAATACTAAGTTTATTAATGCGCAAGCAATCGATACGTCAGGCTTTGATGTGATTGGCATGTATACGATGACCACACAATTCGGTCGGTTCGTCCCTGAGATCTACGCTTCCTATGTGCTCAGCTACGATTTGACCGATAATGTTGGGAATGTGTCAGATGGCCTCGGCAAACTCAATCGCAATACTGTGGGCAACCCCTCACCAAGATTAAGGGGCAGTATTGGTATGCGTTGGCACAACAGCAATCATAGCGTAGCTGCTTTTATGCGGCATGTATCAAGTTATGAAAATGACGTCAGTGGAGATAGCATTGGCTCATTTACAACCTTCGATACACAGTATGCATTGCAACTGGATAACCTATTTGGACTTGAAACTACCTCTTATCTTGCTGTTGGAGTACTAAACTTAACTGATGAACCACCTCCTTTTGTTGATATTGCAGGCAGTTATGACCCCAGAACGGGTGATCCAAGAGGACGAAGGGCATATATAAAACTCAATGTAGGATTTTAGCAAACACAAAGGTGAGTCTAAAAATAATCAATATGATTGGTAATGGGGCGCGCAAAACGAAAAGGGCATTTAACTCGCTCTATATATTCATGTGGGGTGTTTTTAGCATCATCATGAGCGGGCTTGTGCATGCAAAAACATTGCGCATTGTGACGCTTGAATATCCACCTTATCAATACTTAGAAAACAACGTGCCAAAGGGGATCGGTGTTGAGATTGTTACCGAAGTATTCAAGAGATTAAAGCAACCTATCAACATTCAGTTTTTGCCGTGGGGCCGAGCAATTAGAGAACTCCAAAGTGGCCATGCAGACGGCATTTTTACGATTTACTTTTCTAAGGATAGGCAACAGACCATGCTCTATTCAGACCAAGTGTTAATCATGCAGTCGGTTTCTATTTTCACTAGAAAAGATACAGACATCAGATTAGTGGGCAACATCAGAGAGCTGGGTGAGGTACGGGTTGGGCTAGTACGCAACGTAAGCTATGGTACTGAGATAGACGCGGCCATAAAATCGGGTGTGATCGACCAGCTTGTAGAGACTAACTCTGGCACACAAAGCTTCAAGTTGTTGCTAGCAGACAGAGTTGATGTGGTGATTAGTAATAAATTGGGGGGAATGAATATTGTACAGCGGCTGGGGCTTCAAAATACAGTCGTCCCAAATCCTCTATATGAACTGTCGATACCGAGTTATTTTGCTTTTTCTAAAAATGCGCAAGGAGAAAAACTCAAAGCCCAATTTGATAAAACGCTTCAAGCCATTAAAGCTGACGGAACTTATGACGCCATCCTACAACTATCTCGCAATTGTAGGGCCGCAACTTGTTTTGAAGTTGGAGAGTAGGCCTGTTATTGGTTGGAAAACTGGCCTCATCATGAGGCCAGTTGTTTAACTTTACAAGTTCGTGGTTTGCAAACCTCGACGTGTCAGCAATGCATCAGTTGTTGGTGCTTGGCCCCTAAACGCTTTGTATGAATCCATTAATGGTCTCGAATTACCCACTTCAAGAATATTCTTACGATAGTGATCGCCAATTTTTCGGTCTAGGCCGCCTTGAGATTGAACATAAGCATATGCGTCAGCGGCTAAGATCTCACTCCACATATAGGCATAGTAGCTCGCTGAATATCCACCTCCCATTGAATGTGAGAAAAATGCTGATTTGTAACGAGGTTGAATATAAGGCACGTATAAGCCGTGTTTTTTCAGCGTATCTTGTTCGAATTGTTCAGCGTTTTCTACCTTATCGGTAGGTGATAACGAGTGCCACTCCATATCGACAATGGCAGCTGCCACATACTCCAATGTATCAAAACCTTGATTAAAGCTACGAGAGCGCACAATTTTATCAAGTAAGCCTGTTGGAATTGCTGCATTTGTTTTGTAATGCTTAGCGTAGTTTGAAATGACTTTCGGGTGAATTGCCCAATCTTCTTCAAAGGTAGAAGGGAACTCAACAAAATCAGTGGACACTGAAGTCCCTGCCAGTGAAGGGTACTTTACATCAGAGAACATACCATGGATGCCATGACCTAGCTCATGGAACATGGTCGTTACTTCACCATAGCTCAAGAGTGTTGGTTGGCCTTCTGGGGCTTTTGCGATGTTCATAACATTTACTACTACCGGCTTTTGCGCAAGTAGGTGGGTTTGGTCAACAAAAGAGCTCATCCAAGCACCGCCGCGTTTACCCGGACGTGCAAAGTAATCTGCGTAAAAGATTGCTAGGCTAGTACCGTCATGATCAAACAACTCATAAGCTTTTACATCTGGGTGATACACTGGTAAATCAGGGCGATGCTTAAATTCAACACCGTACAATTCTTTCATTGTAAAGAATAAGCCGTCTTCTAATACGCGGTTGAATTCGAAATATGACTTAACCGTGTTTTCATCTAATGCGTATTTATCTTGGCGTACAAGCTCAGCGTAAAAAGCCCAGTCCCAAGGCTGTAATTCAAACTCGTCGCCCTTTTCAGCCATTTTTGCTTTAATTGCCTGAGTTTCAAGTTCTACGTTTGTCATTAGAGCATCAGTCATGCCTGAAAACATGGAGAACACGGTCTCAGGTGTCTGTGCCATTTGTGCAGACAGTCCGTATGCTGCCCAGCTGTCGAAACCTAGCAAGTTTGCACGCTGTGCACGGATTTCTGCAAGGCGCTTAATAATGGGCATATTGTTTGTTTCGCCAGACTGTGCTCGCTCAGCAGAAGCACGCCAGATGCGTTCTCTCAGGCTTCTATTCTCGATATGGGCAAGAATTGGCTGACGTGTTGTATTGGTAATACTAATTAAATATTTGCCGTTTTTTCCTGCTTGCTTTGCAGCAGCAGCCATCGAGTCTATTTGCGTGTCTGTTAACCCTTTCAACTCACGTTTGTTGTCTACAGTGACTGCGATATTGCTGGTTTCTTGTAGCAAGTTTTGGCCAAACTGAGTTGTTAATTGCGAATGCTCTTTATTTAATGCGCGGATTTTAGTTTGCTGCGCCGCTGTGAGCTTTGCACCTGCACGAATGAAGCGTTTGTAATAAACCTCTACGAGTCTTTTGGACCCCGCATCTAAGTTTAGGTTGTCGCGGTTGTTGTGTATTTGCTCAACGCGTTTAAACAGCGCTTTGTTCAAATAAATATTGTCGTTATGTTGGGTGGATAGCGGTGCAAGTTCTTGTTGAAGCGCTCTGCGTTCAGGGTTTGAATCTGTGAGGCTAATATTCCAGAAATAGCTGCTCACACGAGATAAAGTCTCGCCGCTTTTCTCTAGTGCAACGATGGTGTTGGCAAAAGTTACGTCTTTTTGCGCAATAATCTGTTCGATTTCAGCTAGGTTTTCAGTTATGCCTTGTTTAAAAGCAGGCTTAATATCGCCGTCGTGGATAAGGTTAAATTCCGGTGCCTGATATTGCAGTGAGCTTTTTCGTAGCAAGGGATTATCAAGGGTATTTGACGCAGCGATTTGTTGTCTATCCTGACTATTTTGTGGCGCGGCGTGTTGACTGTTACAGCCAGCCAATAAAAGGACTGAACTAACAGCCAGTGCAATTGTTGTTTTAATCATATTTAATTTCCGAGATTCTGTAGTGCTGGGTTTAAAGCGCACCAACAACCTGCTTTTTAGGTCATTAATTGTTATGCATGTAATCGGTTGGGAGGACCTAGATCTTGCACGAACTTGTTTAATTTAAAGAGAAAGCGGTTAGTTGTGACTTTTGAGATGTTATATTGTAACAAAATAAATGCAATCCAAATTCTACCAAAATTCGAAACATTTTATTAAGTGCATGATTTGGAATGAATTAAAAATTCAAGCATTCTGGCTTATTGGAATTGTATCTCTCTTGATTTATGATTTTTGGTAAAAGTTAATTCGTTGCGTGGTGCAAAAAACGCGACAAAAAACTTGCAAACATAAATATATTGATATGTTATATTATAACAAAAATAATGTATGGGATTATTATGTTTAAACTTTCGCCATTGATGCTTGGCTTGATAGCCCCGCTTTCAGTACAAGCTTTTGCTCAAAATATCAGTGGACAAATTCAAGATCAAAATGGTGCAGCCATTGCCAATGCAACTATTTCGGTCATGGGCAGCCAACAAGCAGTTAAATCGGACCAATTTGGTAAGTTTACATTGCAAACTAATAAAAGTGGTGACGTTGAATTACACATCACCGCTTCAGGCTTTGCGCATAAAAATCAATTGGTTAAAGCACAATCTAATGGTGCCTCTACCATCACCGTGAACTTAAATGCATCGGTAATGGAAGTGATTGATGTTAAAGCTTCTCCTTTCCATGCCTCCTCTATGGAGTCCTCAATGCCGGTGAGTGTGCTCTCTGGCGACGCCCTGAGAGAGCAACAAGCCGCAACCTTGGGCGATACACTTTCTAAGCAAGTGGGTGTGCATACGAGCTTTCATGCAAAGGTTGCGAGTACACCAGTTATACGAGGCCTTAGCGGACCGCGAGTACTGATTACGCAAAATAGTCTAGACGTCAGTGACGCTTCGCGTGTAGGACCTGATCATTCCGTCGCGTCTGAATCTATTACAGCAACGCAAGTTGAAGTTTTGCGAGGTCCGGCAACTTTGTTTTACGGCAGTGGGGCTATTGGCGGTGTGGTTAATGTGGTCGATGAGCGTGTGCCAACCAGCAGTGATACTCACGGCGAGTTTTTAGTTGAGCGTGCGACAGGGGACGACCAGAAGCTGGCTGCGATTAGCCTTAATACGGGTACTGGAAATCTTGCACTGCATTTGGATGGCTTTGTTAGAGAGTCCAACGACTATGAGATACCAGTACCGGCAGAGTTAGGTAAAGAGCCGAGTAAGACTGGGGACTATACGGTTGAAAATAGCGCGGAAGACTCCCACGGGGCAACTATCGGTACTTCGTATTTATTTGAGCAAGGCTATATCGGTGTCTCTTATGGCAAAATGGCGAGAGAGTATGGTATTCCGGGCCACAGTCATGGTGACGAAGCCCCTGATGTATATGCCGACTTAGACCAAGACCGTTGGCAATTAATCGGTAAATATAGCTTTGATAATACCTTTTTAAGTGAAGCAAACTTCCGTGCGGCTTACACTGATTATGAACACAGTGAGATAGAGCATGGTGAAGTCGGGACTATTTTTGCCAACGAAAGCCAAGAGGCTCGCCTCGATATAATGCATCAACCAATTGCGGATTGGCGCGGGGGGCTGAGCGTACATTACAAGCGTAGCGACTTTTCGGCACAGGGTGCCGAGGCATTCACCCCTCCCTCTGTGAGTACGACGTTTGCACTTGCATTGATGGAAGAGCGTCACTTTGGTGATGTGTTAGTTCAGTTAGGTGCACGGGTAGAGCGTGTGACGCTGGATGCGCCAAATGTGTTTTTATCTGGTAGTGACTTGCAAGCAGATGAGCACGATGGCGACGACCATGACCACGACCACGACCACGACCATGACCACGACCACGACCACGACCATAGCCAGCGTGTTGTAGATCGAAAGTTCGATGTAGATCATGAGTTTACGCCAGTAAGCATATCAGCAGGTGCAGTATGGGATTACCAGCCCGGTTATAACATTGGTGTGTCTGTATCACGTGCGGAGCGCGCACCTGCGGCGTCAGAGCTCTTCTCATTTGGGCCACATATTGGTACTGGCACTTATGAAGTCGGAGCGCTATTTAGACAAAAACAAGATAGCTTAGCTTTTGAGTTGAACCCGCAAGATATTGATTTAGAACGCTCTCATAATCTTGATATTACTTGGCGTAAGCTGGAGGGAGATTTCGGATTTGTATTAAATGCGTTTTATAACAAAATCGATAACTACTATTACCAGACAAATACAGGCTTGATGGCAGACGATGGCCATGACCATGACCATGACCATGACCATGACCACGATGATGAGCACAATGAAACGGAACATGAAGCGCACGGTTTGCCTGTGTATGTTTTTAAAACTGATGATGTAACAACGCACGGATTTGAAGCTGAATTGGCATGGCAGGCAACAGATGCGCTTAATGCAACGCTCTTTGCAGACTTGGTTCGCGCGAGATTAAATAGCGGCGCAAACCTGCCCATGGTTTCACCAGTCAGATTTGGTACCAAATTGAGCTATAACCTTGACATGTTTACTGTCAACCTAGATGTAGTTCGTTATCAAAAGCAAACACACATCGCGGAACATGAAACTGCGACATCAGGTTATACGTTGGTTGATGCGAGTCTAAACTACGACTTCTCGGCGTTTGGCCAAGATTGGGTCTTGTATTTAAAGGGACATAATCTTACAGATACTGAGGCCCGTGTACATACTTCATTCTTAAAAGACAAAGCGCCCATGCCAGGCAGAAGTTTTGCGCTTGGTTTTAGAGGTTATTTCTAGTTTTACTTCTCTCGGGGGCGCAAGCCCCTTTTTAATATTTGGACGACTTGTTCAAATATATCCCCCGTATCGCATCCAGTAACTTCCCTGAGCACTTTTGTCACTGGTAGATTTGACAGTTCAAAAAACATACGAAAATAAGCAATATTAACTTAAAAGATTTATTGCGTAGATAAAGGTATGAGAAGCAACATGTTACTCGTTGTGTTTTATTGGGGTAAGTTATGAAGAATACAGTAATGGCTTTTCTTTTAGGGGGCTTGTCAGGATATATAATTACAGTAATGACTACCGATGGGCCTCAACCTAAGCTGAATAATATACCGGCAATGGGGCAGTTAGCTGCACAACTTGAGCAGCTTGAACAGGACAATGAAAATCTACAAGCCCAGTTAGATAACGCCACACAAAAAATCGCGCAGACTCGTTCAAACGCTGCACAGATAGCACGCCAAGACACAAAAGAATTACCAGAGATAGAAACTTTGGAACCAGTATATGAGGTGTCTCAGTCACCGGCCCCTGTGACTTATGCACAGACAGTTAAAGCAATCGAAATGTATCAAGTACTACCCGTTGCTAAACGATTAGAGTCACAGCTTAACTTAGATGAAAATACGGCAAGTAAACTTCAAACACTCCTCTTGGAAAAAGCCCAGCGTGACTATCAGGTTTGGCTAAATAATCAGCCCGACGCATCACAGCAACCGGTTGATACGCAAAGATTAACGGAGCTGTTTAACGAAAACAGTCACAACTATGCGCAATCGGTTAGAGAAATTCTCACGGATGAACAGCTTGCAACATACGTACGAACGGAGCGCCAACAGGCGGAAGTTTTAGCGCAACAAAAATTAATGCACCTTCAGGACTCTTTGACCAAGGTAAACCTAGATGAGTATCAGCAACAAGAGATCTCTAGGCTGGCGAATCAACTGTATCATACTGATAATATTAACATTGGTTCAATGGGAAGTCCTTATGGCGTTGGCAGTATTTCAATTAACTCAGAAAAGCTTGAAGCAATAAAATCTGTGTTAACTGAAGAGCAACTCCAGAGCCTTATGCTCTGAGAGTATAAACATAATAAACGATAAATAATAAGGAAAATCATGAAAACGTTATTAGCGTTAACAGCTGTTGCTGTTACTACTTTAACCAGTGTTTCGGCTGAGGCAAGACGAGATTGTCCAGGTGGCCAAGGGTATTGGGATGAAATTGTGAGAAATGTACGTGTATGTGATACACGCACTGAAAATTATACAGTTACTTTGAAAAACTGTAATTATTCAGGTCACTTGTCTCTCGGGTTCCTTTGGAATCAACCTGACTTTCCACTTCCTCAGGTGAAATATAAGTCTGACTCTAGACGTGGTGTAACATCATGTCCGACGTCAATCTATACATCTGAATCTGAAATTTACTGGTACAAGGATAGCAATGGCTTCTCAAGGACTGACTGGGCAACATACTCAGGTCACTTATTCAGAAACTCAGAGCAGACCTATACAGAACAGCGTACACGCACAGTTGAAACGAACTGTCGTACTGAACAGCGAGTGACACGCGTTTTCCGTTGTGGTTTTGAGCCATAACAGATAGCGTATATCAGTCATATTCAGGCAGTGGCATTTTGTCACTGCCTGATTTTACATGCCAGTCTATTGAGGCATCTGGTAGGTGATCTCAGTGGTTTCTAGAGAAAAGACTTTGCCATTGTCCAATTCAATCTCGATGTAAAAAGTGATGCTGCTATCTAACTCAGGAGCAGTATTAAGCATTAAATTTAGAATAAACCCAGCGTGGGCATGCTCATTATGGATATTATTTTCAATATATTCTGTGACTGTAAAATAAGCGCGCTTGTCCTCTTCGAACGTGTAAAATTGATTACCAACACTGGCTTCTGTTACCAGAAATAAATCATTTAAGTTGCTGCCTGATGGATACTCATCACTAAAGTCATAGGCCGATGTAACCGTAATAGCGCTAATTTTTTGTGCTACTTGAGGTGGTACAGGAGAGAGCGCGTATGCTTTATTCATTAATGAAAAGGGCTTAAACCGCATTATTTTAGCAGAGTTTTGTACATATTCAGTCTGTGTATCAATGCCGATAATGGCATCATTAAAGGCCACAGTATCATTGCTAGAATACACAGTGCCACGAATAATGCTATCTCCAACAGAGCTTGTATTTTCTTGCCGTTGATATACTTGAACATCAAATCCATTTACAACTATGGTTTTATCTGTGTTTGGTACCGGTAAATCGGGGTTATACGAGTCGGAACCACAGGCAATTAATGTGGTTATGAGTGTTAATATACAAAGTATTTTACGTTTCACCTTGTGACTTCCTTTTGCACTTTCACGTTAGGCTTATTCTAATCTTTGTGGCTTGGGGTACAATTAAATAAATGTTATTTAATGTTACTCGGCAGGTTTTTTTAATATATACGGGAAGACAGAGTAGAATTTAAGAGGGTTATAGCGTGTCGAATAATCAGTATATTCGACAACGCGCCAGAGGTTATATTTGATTGGCAAACTGAGTTTCAGTCAGGGCTTGTTCCGATTCCATTTCGCCGCGGTGATCTTTCGCGAGTTTTTCATAAAGTAATGGCAGTACGATTAAAGTAAAAAATGTACCAATCAACATCCCCGCAACTAAAATAATACCGATACTATTTCTAGCTTCGGCACCAGCACCCGTCACCAGCACGAGTGGGAAGTGCCCTAACACTGTAGCGCCTGTTGTCATTAGAATTGGACGCAAACGCGTGGCTGCCGCTCCTTTTACTGCATCGAATTTGTTTTTACCTTCTAGCTGAAGGTGATTGGCAAACTCTACAATCAAGATCCCATTTTTAGCTATTAATCCAATCAACGTAATGAGGCCGATTTGACTGTAAATATTCACGGTTGTCAGCGACAAAAATGGCAGCATTAATGCCCCAGCTAAAGCGAGCGGCGCACAGCCGAGAAGCACAACGAGTGGATCTCTAAAACTATTAAACTGAATTGCCAGCAAGAAATAAACGACAATCATGGCAACTAACAAAACCCCGACCATCGTGTTGCCCTCTTTACGCAGTTGTCTTGACTCACCTGCATAATCAATCGAGTAATGTGCTGGCAATATTTCTGCTGCAATTTGCTCTATACTACCCAGCCCTTGCTCTTTGGTGATATGCGGCAATACCCCTGCAAGAATTCTAAATGAGTTTTGCTGATTGAATGAGCCAAGCACGCGTGGGCTGGTGAACGTTTCTAGGGTCGCAAATGCAGAAATAGGCACAAGCGTACCTGCATCGGTCCTGATCTGCATATCTAAAATACCTTCAGGGTTGTAACGTTCTTCATCCCCGACAATTGGAATAACACGATATGCTTTTCCGTCTTTGTTGAAGTAATTCACAAAGTTGTTAGACATCAACACACTGAGCTGTTCATTAACTTGCGAAAGGTTTAAGCCAAGATCGGCTATTAATTCACGGTCAATTTTCAATTCAGCTTGTGGCAAATCGATTTTTAAGTCTGTGTTTACGAATAAGAAGTTACCGCTTTGGTTTGCTTTTGCCATGATCTGGTCGGCGTATAATTTCATGGTTTTTGGGTCATCACTGGAGCGTAGGACAACTTCCACATCAAACTGGCCTGCTGTTGGTAACGATGCCGGTAAGATAGGAAACAAGCTCAGGCCAGTGACACTGCCTAGCCTTGCATACAAATCAAATAGTAAGTCATGCACAGAGTTTTCACGCTCTTCAAATGGTGCTAACTCCACGCCACCAAAACCAGCAGCAGCAGTGACGATTTGCCATGTAAACTGACCGCCCTCTGTGGCATTCATGACCCGTGCAGTGTCGTTCATTTTTTCAGAAGTGTAAGCCTGAGAAGACTCAGGTGGGGCCTCAATAACGACTTGAATACTACTTTGATCTTCAATGGGAGCAAGTTCTTTTTGCGACAGCAAATAAAAGGGGACTGACAGCAAAGAAAAGGTAATTGCCACGAAGAAAATTTGTGGGCGCAACTTAAAAAGCGCGTCCAGAGTCTTAAAGTAAAATGCCTGTAATTTGTCAAAGTAGCTATTTACTTTTTGAGTTAGCTTACCCTCTTTACCGCCTTCCGGATTGACATACGCACTCATAATAGGAGAAAGCGTGATTGCCACAAGACCTGAAATTAACACCGCAATTGCGAGTGTAAATGCGAACTCACGGAACAAAAATCCAGTCAGTCCGGTTAAAAAGCCAATCGGTGCATAGACTGCTGCAAGTGTCAGCGTCATGGCTATCACTGGTACCAATAGCTGGCGAGAGCTAATGAGCGCTGCTTGAAGTCTTGGTTTACCTTCTCGCATATGTCGCGCCACATTCTCAACCACAACAATGGCATCATCCACCACCAGACCAACCGACAGTACAATCGCTAGAATAGTTAATAGATTTAAAGAAAAGCCCATCGCATAAATGACGGCAATCGCACCAAGAATAGAAATTGGAATGGTAATAAGTGGCACCATCGCGGTTCTAAAAGAGCCCATCATCGCTACAACCACAATACCAACAAGCAGTACTGTTTCACCGAGAGTGGTAAAGATTTCTTTGATGGAATCGCGCATATACAAAGTGCCATCGTAGCCGATGGAGATCTTCATGCCATTCGGTAAGATCTGGTTAATTTCATCCAGTTTTGTGTATAGCGCATCACCGATGTTAATTTCGTTTGCTCCAGGTAAGGCCCACACAGCCAAAAACACGGTGTCATGATAATCAAGTCGAGCAGTGACTAAGCCTTCGGCCTCGCCTATTTCGATATTGGCAATCGCACCAAGTTTAAGCTGGGTGCCATCAACCTCTTTTACCACTAAGTTTTCAAAGTCAGCAACGCTTTTGAGGCTAGTATTTGCCATTAAATCGATGCGCTGGCGATTATTTTCGCTGTAACCAATTGTCGCAATGGTGTTGTTCGACTGTAGCGCATTAAATACGTCAGTGGCGCTTAAATCGTAAACAGCGAGCTTGTCGCTGTCGAGCCAAACTCTCATTGCTGGGTTTCTTCCCCCTTCAAGGGTTACCTTTTGTACGCCGGGTATGTCAGACATGGAAGGAACGATATTGCGAGTTAAGTAATCACTTACTTCATTACGAGGGAGTCCTTTGGACTCGACATCAAGGTAAAATACAGCGTATGGACTATCTGCTCGCACAATTTCGATCGCTGGATCTTCTGCACCTGTTGGCAGTTCAAACTTGATTTGATTTAACCGGGTTGTCAATTCAGCCAATGCGTCGGTTGTATTGTGGTTAAGGTCTAACCACGCAGTGACTTTGCTAAGCCCTGATGTAGTGACTGAATCCACATAGTCAACACCCGGTACGGTTGATGCGACACGCTCGATAGGTTCCGTCACATAACCTTTAACTACGTCCGCAGCTGCACCCGTATAAACGGTATTGATCACCAAAGAGGCGCTTTCAATTTTTGGATACTGCTGAACCGAAATCTGTTTTGCAGCGTTGAGGCCTGCCAAAATGATGAGTAATGACAGTACGATGGCAAGTACGGCCGGTTGACAAATATGTCCATTACAGAGGGTTTGTTTTCATGTAAAGCACTCATTACTGCGCTCCGCTTTGATCTTCACTTGATGCTATTTGATCTATATATACCAAGAGGTTTTCTTTCAGCTTAAATGCGCCTTCGCTGGCGATAAATTCACCGCCACTCAGACCAGACAATACAATTTGATTGTCTTTTACTTTGTCGCCCAAAGTCACCTTTACGGGTTTAGCTCGCCAGTTTTGTTTGTCATCTTTTTCTAAAACATAAACAAACTCACCAAAGTGGCTGCGAGTAATGGCATTCGTAGGCACACTCACGGCGTTAATTTGCGCAGTCGGTACCTCAACGGTTGCCATTTGGTTGTGGCCATATTTATTGTTTGGATTCGCTAAGAGCGCACGATAGCTTTGCTGTCTAGATTGAGCATCTAAGCTCGGGGTTTTGGCAATCACCGTTGCAAAGTGCAGTGTACTTTTTGCTGCCCCTATAAATGAGACATGGACTTTACTGCCGATGCTAGGCTGAGTAAGCGTTTGTGGTACTTGAAAGTCAACCCAAATTGCATCATCTAAACCAACCAGTGAAGTAATGGCTGTGTTCACATCAACAAATTGACCCGTTTGATACTGGTCTAATCCGGTACGCCCGGCAAAGGGAGCACGGACTGTTTTTTTAGCGATTAATGCCTGCAAGTTTTGTACGTCTGCTTCTCCTACAGCAACATCAGCCTCTGCTTTGTCAACTTCATCAGGACTAATGCGCTTCTGTTCGAGTAGCTTTACAACACGTTGATAAGTTGACTTAGCAAGTTTTACGCGTGCTTTGGCTGCGCGTAGGTTTGCTTCATCGATACTGGTGTCAAGTTTAAGTAAGACTTGCTCTGCTTCTACAATATCACCGGGTTTAAAGCCAACATAGGTAATCAGGCCAGCATACTCGTTACTCACAGTAATGGTTTGTCTGGCTTGGAGTTGGCCGATAACTTTTACATACTGGGTATGTTGTACTGCTTGCACATAGGTACTTTTTACCGTCGCGGAAGGTTCAGGGAATGATTCGCCAAATGCAATTGCCGCCTGCACCTGTTGGAACTTAATAAATCCTAGACCAGCTATTACTGTTAGGACGATAAATATGGCACTCAGCCATCCTTTAATGTTCATAAGGCCTCCTAATTTGGTTAGCGCAGGTTGAGCGCGATAAGTTGTTGCTCAATTTGCATGAGCGAGTCATTGGTTAGTGGCTTTTGCCAAGGGTAGCTGTTCAAAAGGCGCACCGAACTTCGAATAATTGGGTGGTCGAGTTCAAGGGGTTGTTGCAGGGAGTCTGTCCCTTCGACAATTTGTTTCGTCTGCTGAACACGCTGAACTTGCTCATAACCGACGGTCATTGCCCACCCACTAATGATGATTTCCTCAATTACTTGTGCAAGGTTAGGCACGTCCTTGAGTTCACCCGAGTTAATACCGTCGGTGAGTGCGAGTTTAAAGGAGCTTTCGCAGCGGCTGCTGGCTTCAATGATTTTACTTGTCCAATAGGCGGAACCTTTGCGGATAACCGCTTCATTTGTAGCATACGTTTGCAGCTCATAATCAAATTCAAAACACTGCAGTTTTTGCGGTGAAATAAGGCTGATAGCGAGTATTTTTTCAGGTGTACTTATTGGTAAGGCTAGCACTTGATCAAAAACTTGAGAGACATGTACAAAAGATTGGTATGCAAGTGCAAGTACGATGTCTTCTTTGCTCTGCACAAATTTATACACAGAGCCCATCGAAAGACCCGCGACTCGCGCTATTTTAGCCATGGTAAAGTCTGTTACTGAAGACTCATTGATGCAATGTTCAGCAGCTTGAAGGATCATTTGCTGTTGAGTTTGTTGATCATATTTGGGTGCTGGTGCCATATTTTATTCCGTATTTTACGTCTCTTGAATTCTATTCGAACATCATTCGAATGAGGTTATTCTAGAGGGAAATACGATGTTGTCAACAAGCTTTGTAAGTGATGACGGATAACTTTTACACGTTTTGCATTAATTTTAGTATATTAACTAATTAAAAAGCATTGTTTTAAGTCTGGTTTTATTCTAATTTATTCGTGCATTTACACTAAATAAGGAAAATTACAATGAAGTTAAATAAAAAGCACTTAAAAAAACTAACTCACGAAAATGCATTGTTAACGCAGCAAACCCCCAATATCGCGGGTGGCGCAGATACAGCAACAATGGGAGATTGTGCGCCAAACACTTATAATGAAGGTACATGCCCAAGTCGTAGCCCTGATTTAACGGGATGCGCATGTCCAACAACGTCGCCTATTATTTGTTTCTAATTTAGTTCAACTATGCGCCAAGTCACTTTAGCTTGGCGTTCAAAAAAATTTCACATCTATTCACCCCAATTTTTGACCTAGCACGTTTTGCTATATATTCACATTGTTAGACACTAACTCATTAAACTATTTTTCTGAAATAACATAATCGCTGTACAAGGGAACAAATGATAAAAAAACACGTTTTAATCGGGGCTTTAACTTTACTGATGGCGGCATGTCAAACTACGCAACAAGTTAGCCGTCCGACCAATGCCAGTGACTACGATCAAGATTTAAGTGCGCCAAAAATTGCAGGGGAGCTGATACTTGTTGATAAAAAAGTGTTTGAGCAACCCGAATATGGGGCGTCATTAAAATATGTAGATGAGAGCTTTCCGGCGGATTTTATCACTGTTTACATTTACCCGATCGCCAAAACGAGTTGGGATGACACAGAAGAAGTGGTAACAGAAGAGTTGCAACATGTGATGGAAGAGATAGAAGCCGCTAAAAAGCTTGGTAAATATCAAGCGGTGCAATCTATAACCATGCAAATGGTGCAGTTTGAAGCCAAAGGCAAAAAATTCTTGGGGAAACAAGCGCAGTTTATTATGCAACTGCAAAACGGCGCACCCTATCACTCAGAGGCCTATGTTTTCATTGCTGAGGATAAATTCATCAAATTCAGACTGAGTTTTCCCAAACATACAGCTAGAGATAACACGGGCATCGACATAGTAAAAACCGTCTTGCCTGATATTAGGGTGCCCAAAGAGTCGGAATATATGCACACCTTACGCGAATCTCACAGAAAAGAAATGGTTCAAAAATTAATGAAGCTTTTAATGGAAAGTGCAAAATCTGACCAAAGTTAATGTAATGAATTAAATATTTCACGGTGAGGAACGTATTACATATATCAAAGTCTTTAATAGGTTTAAATAAATGGCTGTAGGTAATTATCGCAAAGCAACTGTGCTCACAAGTGAATTTTTAACGCCAAACTTGAAAAGGGTGGTCCTAACAGGACCTGACCTTAGTAACTTTCCTTGTGGTTATGAGAGTGGGTATGTGAAGCTGCTTTTTACCAAACAGGGTAGAGCCTTGCGAGAAGATGAGGCATTCGAGCAGCTCACTAAAAAGAACATCATGATGCGCACCTATACGGTGAGGGCGTTTGATAAAGTAAAGGCAGCTCTGACGATTGACTTTGCATTACATAGCGCAGAAAAAGGCGTGGCTCCCGCGTCGGATTGGGCAAAATCAGCAAGTGTAGGAGATGAAATCATTGTTGGTGGTCCTGGGGCTACCAAGCTAGCAGACCCTGATGCCGCAGCATACTTGTTTGTCGGTGATATGACTGCACTGCCAGCAATCAGCTGCAATTTAGAATATTTACCCACAACCGCGAGGGGGAATGTCATTATTGAGGTGTGCAGTGAAGCTGATATTCACGCCCTAAAAAAGCCCGATAATATTGATGTAACTTGGGTGGTAAATCCGACGCCGGGTAAAAATAGTCAGCTGCTCGAGGCAATAAAAAATAGTAATGGGTTGTCTGAAAAGCCTTTTGTATGGTGTGCGTGTGAATTTGAAACAATGCGTATCATTCGCCGCTACTTAAAAAGAGAACGGCACTTCGAAAAGCAAGATATGTATATCAGTAGCTACTGGAAATATGGCTGCACTGAAGAGCAACACAAAATTGAAAAAAGAACGGATGCCGAGCTTGAAGGGTAACTAAATTATAAACCGCTGCTGGTTTGTTAATAAGCTATCAATAACTGTATCTGTGCCTATTCCTATTTAAAGGCGCGTTTATCATGTGAATTTTTTAATATTATTTGCTAATAGTCCTTGGCTTAATTTAAGCGGCAATAGTTGTTAATAGCCTAGTTTAAAGTTGGTAATTGTTTCTGGTTAAATATGAAAATAATCATACTTAACTGGGCTGATTTACATTTTGTTTGTGTTGTAATCAAATTGTTTTTTTTGGCGTGCCTTTACTGTACTATTCTGCTTTCCTATCGCACCCAGTACTCAGTAAGGAAAGAGTAATTGAAAAGTTCCATTTACTTTATTTATGCTTTGTTTTTATTTTTTGTCACTTCGCTTTTTAGCTTGGCGACCGCAGCAAACAGCAATAATGGTGTCATTGATATTCCAAAAACTGAACTACCCATATTTGTGCCAGTTGGTATGAAGCCAACTTTGCTCATTCCTAATGAAGAGCTACCAGAAGTAACTAATCAAACAGGTTGGGAGTTTACGTTTAATACAGATAATAATGGTGATAAATATATACTCTGGAACAGAGATATTGCTGCAGCTAAATTTGAAGTACAAGGGCTTTTAGAAGACGGTAAATGGGTTGGCATTCGCAAAGTAAATCAATATGGCATTAAAGTTGATAATGAAATATTGAGCTTTCCAAAAATCAGGATAGGGGTTTGTAACTACTTCGGTTGTAATCAGTTGGGCACATCAAATGAGATCTACATTAGTGCACAAACTGGACAGTTTTTCACTATCCCACAAATCATTGAGCCTAAACTTTTACCAGTAATCTTTAATGGTACTTTTTTCATGATGCCTAGAAGCATTGACGCTTCTAGCAATAATGACTTTTTGATTCGTGAACAATTTGTAGACGCCATAACTTATAGTAATCAGTTGTTACTTTGGAGTACAAACATAGATGCCACTGAATTTGAAATTCAAGGCCTGACAGAGGCTGGCGAATGGGTCACGATAAAAACAGTATCACAATATGGTGTTGAAATTGACGACGCAATGCGCAAGTTTCAAAAGCTGAGAGTACGTGTCTGTGATTATCATGGTTGTGGCAATGATTTAAGCACTTCAAAGGCTGTGAAGCCAACTCCATATTTCACAGTGCCGGACTCTCAACCGCTTATTGAACCACAGTTACCGAGTGTCGAAAACGTAGGCGCGATTGCTGCTAAAGCAGGGGTGAATGGCGGAGCTGCAACTTATCATATCCCCGTAAAACTGCCGCCGGGTAGAGCGGAAATGCAACCCAATATAGCATTAAATTATTCTTCTTCGTCGGGCGTTGGTATTGCTGGAAGAGGCTGGTCATTGTCGGGTCTTCAATCGATTAGCCGATGTGATGCAACCGTAGCGCAAGACGGTTACAGCGCAACTCCGTCGTACAGCGCAAGTGATAAGCTTTGCTTGAATGGTCAACGTCTGATTGCTGTAAGTGGCACGTATGGGAAAAATGGTGCGGTTTATCGAACTGAGATTGATAGTTTTGTGTCGGTTAAACAAGTGAATGATATTAATGAGTCTACTACTCATTTCATTTTACGTTATAAAAATGGTCGAACAGCTTATTTTGGCTCTGAAGATCATAGTAAAGTTGTTCATGGTGATAAAGTCGCGGCTTACAGCTGGATGATTGAGTACGAGTTTGATGCCAGTGGTAAGAACTTTATTCACTATGATTATGTTACCGCGGGAGCAGGTGAACAACTTATTAGTACTATTTCCTATACGGGTGATGCGGTTGGCAGCAAAGGTCGAAATACCATTGAATTTACCTACCAAGATAAGCGTCAAAGTTCGTTGCGTTATGTGGCTGGTGGTCGACTTGAGTCCACCAAACGATTGGCAATGATCACAACGAAAGTGTCAAACACTCAAGTTAATAGCTACGACTTAGAGTATGAAAATAACGAGGCAAATAGCACCGAACTGTTGTCGAGTGTGACCCAATGTTTTGCAACTAATTCTTACTGTTTACCGGCCACTAAAATCAATTGGCACAATAAGCCAATACATTATGATGTTAGAAAAGTTGCGGATCGCAAGGGGAATACTCTCACAAAATCGCTTTCATCTAATTACCCCGCAGCATGGTTGCCAGATGGCGATCGCAATGGCGATGGCATAAGGGATTGGCCGAAGCATTTTGTAGACCCTGAGGGTAATAGCAAAGAACACAGCTTGAGTATGCCAACCTGTGTAGTAAGACCTGGCATGATGAAGGCGGAATGTACATCTGGTGATTTTAACCGAGATGGTTTGACAGACTTATGGGTCAAAAACGAAAGTGATAAATTACAACTTGGTTTTGCTCGCTTCGATACAACTCCCGAATGGTTTGAAACAGATATCTCTTTGGGTAAATACGATACGATTACGAATATCTCTGACTTTAATAGAGATGGTTATGCTGACATTGTTATTTACAGAGGAACGGACTTTAAAGGAGGAACGGCTGAGCTTCAGTTGTATATAAACTCAGAAGTTTTAGGGAGTACAACATTTGAGGAGTCAAATAAGCATGTGATACACAGCTGGTATGTTGATCGCTCTCATGACCATAAAAATGTGGTGACATTTCCAGGTGACTTAGATAAGGATGGCATTCCTGATATTGCTATTTCAGAGCCAGTTGAAGTCTCTTTTTCAGGTGGGCAAATATTTACACATGAATTGACGAAAGCACTCTTTTTAAACTGGTCAGCAAGTGACTTAAGCACAAGTGAAGTAGACATTAAGTATAGTGGTGCCAGTGGCGATGAAAGCGCTTTTAGCATGTTATTTGATGTGAATGGCGACGGGTTAATGGACTGGTTAGGCTGGCGTAATGCCAGTGGCTCTGATGGTAATCTTCATGTCGCGATGAATATGGGAGACAGAACCTTTGGAGCGCCTTATTCCTTGGGGAAAAGCATTGTAACTCGACCCATGCATTACCAAAAGTCTACTAATGGGAGTGGAGAAACTGAGTGGGGGCAATACCACATACCAAAATTCCTCAATGGTTTAGTTCCGTTTGATGTGGATGGTGACGGTAAAGCCGAATTAATTATGCCAGGAAAGATAGATACAGAATATTGTGTCAACGTCCGATCTAGTCCGAGTGTTTACGTTAAAAAGTGTGGCGAAGGCTTGTATGGATACTATAACAGTGGCACGAACAATCGAGTCAACCTTCAACCGGGGATTGATTCAAGCATATACAAATATGATGCCTATCACTTTGCCTATAACAAATTGACAGGGGAATACGCAATTGAAGTGAAAAACACCGATATTGTTGGCAGGGCTGGGCTAACCTTTGCCGCAGATGGCTTTGGTAAAGGACTGACTGATCTAGTGTTCTTATACAAGGATAATGATTGTGTGTACGGCCCAGCTAAATGTTATTACAAAGACCCGGTTTCAGGTTCAAAAATGGTAGGTAAGGATATCAACCACGCATACTACAACCGCAACAGCGGCTCGGTATCGAGTGCAAGTAGCCTGAGCACCTACCAGCCCAACGCAATTGTTGAGTCCATACAGGATGGGTTAGGCCGTAAAGCCCGTTGGAAGTTACTGCCTCTGTCGAGCTCACAAGGTGGTGTTGGTACAACGCCACACTATGAAACAGATCATAGCTATATTGGCGCTCTAGATAACGCATTCCATTTTAGCTCCAGCATGTATACGGTATCGCGCTTTGAACAAAGTAACGGTGTCGGTGGTATGTCAGCAATAGAGTATGCCTATAAAGGGGCGGTATTCAGTGCCGATGGCAGAGGCTTTTTGGGTTTTAGAAGCATCATTGAAAAGAACGTAGATAAAAGCTTAATTACGCAGTCAGACTTTTCGCAGGATTTTCCACGTCATGGCAAACTAAAAACAAAAGCAACGTTTAAAGCCGGTGACTTTGACTATACAGCACCGCTGTTAGGAGATGCCAAAAATGAGACAAAGGCGATTAGCCACAGTGAATTTAAATGGGTAGACAATCCATCACATAGTGTTGCATCGGGCAAGGTATATCATGACTATTTAAGTAAGCGTATTCAGGTTACGCGCGATATTAATGATTTAAATACGATTATTGGTACGCAAAGCCAAGAAACACGCAAAATAGACCAGTATGGTAACCCCACTGAAATTTTTTCGAGTATATCGGATAGCTGGAATACACGCTCAAGCCAAATTGTTAACGTTTATGACAATGACAGCACAAACTGGTGGTTAAATAAATTGACTCAAACAGAAACCACGAAGTATGCGGCAACGAACCGTCATAATAACGATGCGCTCACACTCTATCAGGGCAATATAAAAGACTTAGACATCGAAACTCATATCCTGCGTGTTATGAGCGACTTTCACACGAGCCGCAAACCTAAAAAGATAGTTGAAAGTGCCACATCAGGGAAAGGCAAAACAATTTCTACTGCTTTAAATAATTATGGTTTACCAACTAAGGTAACAACGACCGCTAAGATACTCTCCTCAAGTGATACTTGGCACGATAGTAGTAGAACTGAGGTCCTAAGTTATTCGGATGATGGGTATTTTGTTGAGACGGTTAGCAACGCGAAAGGCCATACAATAACAACGGTCACTGATGCCGCAACTGGGTCACCAAAGTCGGTAAAAACCCAAGTTAAAAAGTATGATTATGTGACAACAACATATAGCTACGATAACTACACAAGACCATATACAGAAAAGACCTCAGGTCTGCCTGCTGTTTATCAAGTGACAAGTAAGCCAGATAGCAATGCACCTAGCTATTCAGCAATGCAAGTTACAACGCAATCTGCAGGGAAGCCTACGACCAAAACCTATTTAGATAAGTTTAACCGTGTACTGCGAATCGCGACCCAAAACGATGCTGGGCAGTGGGTTTATGTAGACACAGGCTATGATAAACAGGGTAATAAAACGCGTGAGTCTAGGCCATATCTATATTCAAATCCGCGTTATGACATTGAATATAAAAACTTTGATGCATTGGGTAGGCCTAAATCTAAAGTCACGCCGCAATATTGTGGTCCCAACAGCCATGGCGAGATGACCGCGCATTATGAGTATATTGGTTTAACAACAGAAATAAGCGTGAGCGAAACATGCTATGGACTTGCACTGGGCACCATGTCGAGAAGCTATAGCATAGATAAGCAATTGATTGAAACCCAAGATGCCCTAGGCGGTTACACCCGTTATGCCTATAACAGCATGGGGTTACCCATTGTTGTACGTGACGCCAATGGTAATAGCATTATAGCCAAATACGATGGCATGGGTCGTAAAGTTCAAGTGAATGACCCGAACCAAGGGCAGACTACTTTTACCTACAATGGTTTTGGAGAGGTAGCAAAAGAGGAGCGTAGCAATAATAAAACGGTTAATTTTTATTATGACAGCTTAGGCCGAGTTATTTCACGAAAAGCCACCGGTGAAGGCACGCAAACATTTGTATTTGATACACAAGGTTATGGGCAGTTAGGAGAAGCATCGGCAAATGGGGTCACGCACAAATATTATTACGATAATTTAGGGCGACCTACCATCCATGATGTTACTGGGGATGGGCAGCGCTTTATCACCTATACCTTTTACGATGAAAACTATGGCCGTGTAAGCGGTATGCGCTATCCAAATGGCTTAACGTTGGAGTACAAATACAATGAATATGGAAACCGTAAGTCTATCTCCAACTTGCATACGGGTTATGTATATCAGACCGTTACTAAACGCGATGTGCTGAACAACATTGAACAACAAACACTGGGTAATGGCGTAGTAGACAAAACCTACTACAGCTCAGTGACAGGTCAAATGACCGGACATTACACGCAAAGGTATGGCCATAATTTACTGGGTATTGAGTATAACGGTTACGATGGGTTTGGTAATTTGAAGTCCATGGAGGTGATTTCTGGTAACGTGGGACTGCAACATAGCTATCAAGAAACCTATCATTATGATGATTTACACCGCCTCAAGTCTAATGCAATCGCGGGCATTACAACGATAAGTTATGACTATGATGCGATGGGTAACTTACTCAAAAAGTCTGACTATGCAAGCGAGTATGACTATGACACAAGTATGAGTGGTCATACAGGAGGTGGCCCCAATGCCGTTAAGCGAGTATTTAAACAGGGTCAATGGGTCGGGTTTAGTTATGATGCACGCGGTAATATGACCAAAGGGGATGGCCTTGTCTCAGCCCAATACAACGCCCTAGATAAGCCGACGGCTATCACCAAAAATGGTATGACATCTGAGTTTGTATATGGTCCTGATCATATGCGCTTTATGCAAGTCACTGGCGACACGACGACTTACTATGCGGGCAAGCATTATGAACTAGAGATAGAAAACGGTGAGGTAACACAGCGTGCATTTATAGAAGGTGTGGCGCTGGTGAGTAAAACAGAAGACTACCAAGCCCAAATCCGCTATATGCACAAAGACCGCCTAGGTAGCGCCAGGGTAATGACAAACCGATATGGCAATGTGATTGTAGAGCGTAACTTTGATCCGTTTGGTAAACCACGTTCGGCAAGTGGTGGTTTAAAGTTCAGCGCGAGGTTGGATGACAAAGGCAAAGCCCGAACAAACCGAGGCTTTACCGACCACGAACACTTAGATGAACTCGAATTAATCCATATGAACGGTCGGGTGTACGATTATAACCTTGGGCGGTTTATGTCGGTTGATCCGGTGATTCAGAGTCCAAAGAACTCTCAAAGCATTAACCCTTATTCGTATATTATGAACAACCCACTCGCGGGGACGGATCCGACTGGGTATTGCTCAGCTGCAACTGGCACCAGGATTAAAAGGTGTGGTGACCTGAAGGTCGATGTTGAGATTAAAACATCTAATGGTGGAACTGTAAAAGCGTCAACAGTTGTACAAAATGTAAACTTCGCTAATGGTGCTGAAGTGCGAGCAGCAATGGGCAAGGGAGTTTCTCAAATCGCTGGTGCGTTTAAAGCTGCTTTACCAGATTTGATGTCACAAAACAACATAGCAAATACTCCAACCGAGAATAGTAGCAATATTTCAGGCAGTGGCGGGGGAGGTTGTGGTGGTATATTTGCTGCTGCAGCAGCCGTATGTGGAGTAATACCTCTTCCTCCTATTGCTGGTATGGCTGACGTAACAGGGCAAAAAGAGAGAAATGAGCAAATGGCTATTGCACTCACTAAAGCTCTCAAGGAATTAGCAGGGGGGGTTGCATCACCGCCACCTCCGGACGATGAAGACTTTTCAGACCAATTAAGAGTTACGGATTATAAAGCGAGACAAAATTTAAGAAACTCAGTTGGTGGGCAGAATGAAAGTGGACAAGTTCACCACCTGATCCCGTGGCAGCTTAGACAGCATAAAATGGTGAGGCTTGCCGCGAAAGGAGGGTTTAATATTAATGGCTCTAATAATGCGATGATAATGAGAAATCATAGCTGGTCAACACGACATAGACAGTACAATAGGATTATAAGAAACTTGATGGACAAAGATTTAAGAGCTAACCCTATGATGACACCTAGAGATGCAGCTCAAAGAGTGCAAGGCTATGCTGATAGAGCTAGGCAAATATTAAGTTCAAGTTCTCGTCAATTAGGTAAACATAAATAGGAGATGAAATGGGACAGGTATGGACTGAAGTGCAAAAAGATTCGTATTGCGAAAAATACTTTAAGAAAATAGAAAGCTTGACTGGACTGCAAGATATAATTGGGATGGTGAAAGATGTATTTCAATCGAAAATGCCAATCCCAAATCACTTGATCTTAAATATTAGCTTTCATTTTGAAACTTCTTTGATTTATATATATCTATGCGATCAAAGTGATCTGCAAGAAGAAGTCGGCGTGCAGGTAATTTTACAAGTGACTCCTTTTTTTTCGCACTTTGACGAAATTAAAGATAGTTATGATACTGACCCAAAGTTTAACGAAGCTGCTACCAAAGAACTGATTTTGAAGTACAGGGCTCTGTTTGATAATAGCTGTATAGCAGAGCTCTCTAGTTTAGGATTGGATATTAAGTTTTTTAACTATGGCTGGGATTGCTCAACTGGTAGTGTTACATACACTGAAAACTGACTATGTATTCTAGCTATTAGTTCCATTCATGAATAATAAAAATTTAACTGGACAATTATTTTAAGTCTTCTGGTATTTTACTATTCATGTTAGCCAGCGCTTCGGGCGCATTTTAGCAGTAGAATTGATTACGCTTATCCAGCAACTATCGCAACTTGTGCCAGCGCCACTAACTGGTGGCACTGGTTATTTTAATCTCTTCTACTGTATTGATGTGACTAGTTCTTCTGTTTAACAATGCCCATAGTAATTGTCATTATATTCGCTAGAGGACTTCGAGTATCTGTCTTTTGAGCTCAGCTAAGCTTTTTGGTGGTGTAGGATGGTCAAAAAGAAAATGAACGAGAAGAGGTAATTCTGAAAAGCAAATGAAGTTCAGAAACAGAGTTTTGCTAGAAGTGTTGTCACGAATCAAGTTCAGCTCAATGGCCTTTTTAGTAAGAAGTTCGTAGATCAAAATAGTGTTCCTGATCAAAATAGTGTTCCTGATCGAATTAGAGGGTTGTTGAACGGGCAAACGCGGATGTATCACAGACGCTCAGCCCATTTTAGCAAGGCTCAATATCCAACCAGAGAATTGGTTAAAGCTTACCACTCAGTTTACTAAAGTGTTCAAAGGCTCCGTGGGTAGGCCTGATGCTAAGCAAAAGTATTGTGAGCACTTAAAGTTAAAACGACGAGGCAATCTCACTCAGTGTAGTGAATTACTCGCTTAGTCTTTAATATACCGTAACACGCCAACTTTAACGTGACTTTTAAAAGTTACGTGGTTAGTCATGTCTGAAATCCCGACAAAGTTATCAAGTTAATCAATTTATCAAAGGCTCAAAGGAATAATTTAAATAGACAGCCACCATAAATTTTGGGGTGTTTTACTGGGCAGTTTCAAAGTAAATGTAGGACAGTATTTTATTTGACGGGGTTTTAGATAGAATCAATGGTGATATGACGCCCGATGACGGGGCATAGGGGTAGGATAGATGATAGTAGATACATTTCTTGCCAAAGTAACAGTTAAATATAGAAAAAGGCACTCTGAATTTCCTGAAATCTTATTAGGAGAAAATACCAGATTTGATATA
Organism: Pseudoalteromonas luteoviolacea; assembly: GCF_001696455.1. GTDB lineage: Bacteria > Pseudomonadota > Gammaproteobacteria > Enterobacterales > Alteromonadaceae > Pseudoalteromonas > Pseudoalteromonas luteoviolacea_C. The sequence continues at coordinate 189,606 of NZ_MAUJ01000003.1, read as the reverse complement.
GACACAGATGAAGGCAAAGTTATTGCAAACCTCTATGACATGGAAAAAGCAAAACTTAACATTGGAGAGCAGTGCGAAGGTTCGGTTAGTGCTCGCTGGATTGGCGGAATGGAGAAAAGTTTTTTAGAAAATACTTCATTGCCAATTTTAGTAATTGGAGAAGAGATTGGCGAAGTAATAATTCATTCGTATTCCGTTGAAAGAACTGAAGAGTAGCCTCGCAATTTCACGGATAGTTTTATTTTGATAGTGAAACCAGTTAAAAATCAGATTTCGTTCTGTGTAACTCAAAAGCGAGTATTTTTGACCCATCGTGCACCTCTATCATTGTTAAAATAAACTATAGGTGGTGCACTTTAATTTAGAATATAGACTATTCACCTCAGCCAGCGCTTCGGGCACATTTTATAAAAGTAGTGAATGCAGTGACATACATGGAGTGTCCATATAAGTCATGTATAGTCATGATATCTATCAGTGTTAACAGCTATCTATGTTGCAAATAAGCTGCGACTATACACATTTAAATTTGAACCCATCTTACTTATATAGACCCACTGTAAGTCAGCTTTTTAGCTATTCACATGCGCCTTTCTAAATTCACTGGGGGTTTTACCTGTGGTTTGTTTAAATGCTTTGTAAAAGGATGAGCGGGCATTAAATCCTACTTCCAGTGCAATATCGAGTACAGTGCTGCTATTGGCTAAAATTTTCGGCTTTGCAGCTTCAATACGCCATTGATTAACAAAGTCAAAAAAGCTGATAGCCAATGTTTCATTCAGCGTTTGTGAAATATAGTTTGGCGAAATATTAAGGTGCTTTGATAGTTTTTGTAATGACAGATTTGGGTCTAAATAGAGTTTATCTTGCTCCATCGCTGAGTTGACCTTTATTGCAATCCGCGCTGACTGTGCTTCATCAAGGGCTGAGCGTTGATATTTATGAGTGGTGGGGTCCTTTTTAGGGGGCGTATTGCCGTGTTCTGTGGTCATTTCTTTAATGACACAGCCGGCTTGCATAACTAATACGGGTTTTTGTTGTAGGCCAAAGTGGGTAATGCACCAGATTAAAAGTAGAGACAGCAGCAACTCTGTATTGCTATTAAACATGGCGTGATCAAACAAATTAGAGGTAAATATTGTCACAACAGAACAAAGCCATACTCCAATAGCAATAAAAAGTAGCCAATTCAGCCAGTTAAGCTCTTTATTTTCGTGATTCGAAAAAATGTCTTTTAATCTTTTTCGGTATTGATTCAACCTACGTAAAATCTTTAGCAAGGTATACGCACATTGTGTTAACCAGAGCAGCATCATAATTAAAATACAGGCCAGTAATATGCTAACAAAAGGAGCTTCGACATCCTCATCATGGATGAAGATAGCTGCATGAATGTGCTCAGGTAGAAACAACATCATCATAGAAATCAGTATGGCTGGTGCTACTAAGCCGTAATGGCTCAGCTGCTTTTTTTGTAACTGCCAAGGCCTGTCTGCTGTAAGTCCTTCTACATAAAACCACAATGACGGGCAAAGTAAAAAGAGGGCTGGAAACGCAAAGGCTGTGTACAAAGGGTAGTAATCAGATAACACAGAAGAAATGGTAGAATTTAAGGCCAAAATACCACTGGCGAATAAAAATAGTGCCAACGGTAAATTCATAGCGTGCTTTGTTACTCGTAATAAAAGAATAGGCACACTAATACAAACTTGGCCAACAATTATCATAGTCAGAATCATTTCTATAGGGTCGGCCAAATTCTGTTCCTTCTATCACTCTGTCTTTTAGAGGTTTAAATATAAAAAAGTGTCCGCGCTTATAGTCTCGGACGACCTAACTATTTATAAGTTATATCGTTTAGTTCCGTCAACTATCGCCAAACATAGGGCTTAAATTAAAACAACGGAGCTAATATGAATACAATAAAGGATACCTCTCCTCCATTTGAAGATTACCAAATAAACGTAAAGCTGAAGATTTCAGCGCTGTGGATTGCTGTGATGTTTTGTTATGTCTACGGTGATTACATTCAAGTGTTTGTACCTGGCATTATGTCTGAGGCGCTGCTCGTCAGTGCTGACAAAGAGGGCATTCAATTTGAATTCTTTGCAGTCGCATTATTAATGTCCATACCAAGTGTCATGGTTTTTCTAACTTTAGTATTAAAGCCTAGTATCAATCGTAGATTAAACATCATCATCCCGAGTTTATTTGTTGTGCTACTTGTGTCCCTTAATTTGGAAACCGTGTGGGGCTTTTATCTTTATCTTACGGGACTGGAAGTTTTGTTGTCTTTAATGACGGTTTGGCTTGCTTGGAAATGGCCAATGACCGAAAGCATAGATTAGGCATAAAAGAGAAAGCCACTAAGCGAATCTACAAAGAATTTATATCGATATATTACAAATAATTAAGACGTATTTTTAATGGACTTTTAATATGAAAAGATTACTCCCTCTTACTTTATTCAGCAGTTTGATTTATGCATATGACTCAATCGATTTACAATACAATGCCAATGGTAAACTCATCATGTCAGAGACAGAATCTGCTTTTGTCGCTGGTAATGGTGATTCGGCCTACTTACAGAAAGTCGACCTGAAAAGCAAACAAGCAACTCAGTTGGTTTTACCAGAAAATCCGATTATGTATAGCCTTGGTAAGCTGGCAAACCTCAAAGGTCCTCAAGCATTTGTGCTAACAGAACAGGGCATTTTTCATGCGGGTACAACAAAAGCTCGTAAATTGTTAAATGCAGACTCATTGTTTAAAGCTGGTACCTATTCTCAGTTTAAATATCAAACATTTACGTTAGACACAAATGGTGATGACTTGACTGACTTTTATCTACCCGGTGTCAAAGCGCAGACTGTTTATGTCCAGCAGGAGAGTGGTCAATTTACACCAATTACATTGCCGTTGAGTGCAAAAACAGTCACGCATGCAACAGAAAAACAATTGATGGTCAGTCATACATTGCCTCAATTTCCTACACTTGCTGACATAAATGGAGATGGCATCGATGATTTGATGTTTCATGAGCCAAAATCCATACAGTACTTTTTGGCAACCAGCCAAGGTCCAAGTAAAGAGCGGAAAACACTCTTTACAATTGATAATACCAGCAAGCAGCGTATTGAAAGGTTAAGGGACTTCAACAATGATGGTCTTCCGGATATTCATGTCATAGAAAGCCTCTCCGAAGGTGCTGATAAAGAGAAAGATTTAGACAGCGAAAGTATCCACAGAATTTTCTTTTCGAAGCAAATGAGCAATGGGTTGGTTTTTAAAAACAGTCCAGATATCGAACTTACTTTGGAGGAAACAAGCGCCATTGCTAACATCAGTGATTTTGATGGTGATGGGCTAAATGATTTAGCGGTAATTTCTTTCGATATTGGTTTTATGGATATTATTTCAATCGCCAGTGCAGCGATGGAGAATGAAGAAGTGATACTTGATAGCACTATCAGTATTTTTAAGGGAAAAGCTAACAACCAGTTTTCAAAAAAAGCGGCCTCCAAGAAAAGTGTTGAAATCGCAATGAATATGAGTGAGTCAAGTGATGCTACTGGTAAAGGCATTATATTCAAAGACTTCAATGGAGACGACTTAACTGATTTATTGATAAGGTCAGATACCCATGAGCTTAAAGTTTACTTTGGCGATGAAAAAAGGGGGTTATCGCGTAGACCGAAACGCATTAAACGCTTGCTGCCGGAGTCTTCAGGCGATATTTACAGCTATGACCTTAACCAAGATGGCAAAGAAGAAATCGTATTGAAGGTCAATGATAAAAAGGAAGGCTTCAGAGTGGAAGCCATTCATATCAGCAAGAATTAAAAAGCGCCTCTAACCAAAATTGATGGGTATGGATATGTGTGTATTTTATACTTTTTCGTTATTGGGTAAATGAACTTGTAGCGCAGAGAATTCGAATGATAAAAAGTTTACGTTGATCAATTTGCTACTGTTTGTACTTGTACAGGGTATCCATTTGCATAAGCCTGTTTTTAATGGTTTGCTGGAGTGGTTACCAGCAGAAGCGCGATATAAGTACGTAAACTTTATTTTAGAAGGTGATAAATTTCAGCATCTAAAAGTAGTTACCTTGGAGCGCCTTTTGGTAAAGAAATATGGCGTAGATGTTCAGGTACTTATTGCTCTATGTGATAGAACGAGTAATACTCTTGGCGAACCACTCCCCCAATTAGCTGTAAGAGTTATATATCAAAATTACCATGATCATCTTGATGATTTATTAGACTTTTATAAAAGTGACAAGCTCTCGGATCAAGCCATTAAAAGTCAAATAAAGAGGATAGAAAAGCACTGTTTGGTCACTCCGTGTAAGTCAATATAGGAAAACCATAAGGGTACACTCAATAAATCATTGCTTTGCGGTCTGGCTGAATTTCGTTTTATACTCGCCAGGAGACATATCAAAGGCTTTTTTAAACTCACGGTAAAAAGTGTTTTTGTTGTTAAATCCAGCGTCTAAATAGAGTTCTGACACTTTAGTTTTTTTGTTCGCGAGCTTTAGAATTTGCGCAGCTTCATGAACTCGATATTTATTAACGAGCTCATAAAAGTTGGTATCTAGATGTTCGTTGAGTAACTCTGATGTCTGATTATTAGTCAAATTTAACGCTTTTGACAAACAGTTCAACGACAGTTCATTCTTCAGGTGAAGCTGCTCTTTTTCAAACAACTCGACCAATCGCTTTTTTTGTTGGTTTGCCAAATCGGGGGCAAGCTCCAACACTCTTGTTGGCTTTGTCTGCTTTATTTTCAGGATGTCTATAAAGCCTTTAGAGAGCATTAAAATATAGATAAAAGTCAGTGTGTTACTCAGATCCCAAAGTAAACGTAAATATTCTGACCCCATTTTGTGAAGTGTTACTTGAGCAAAGTAAGCGCTGGAAACGACCAGAAAAAACACAACGATTGCTTTCTTACTGATCAATAGCTGAGTGCTTGCTTTGATGTTCTCATCTTTACCAAACCAAGTCATCTTTACGAGTAAAAACTGATAAAAGAGTACATGAAAAAAATACAGTAAAGCTAAAAGTGTTGGGATCTCTTTTTGCTCTACTAACCTGCCTGTGTAAAAGATAACAAACGGAAACAAATGAAGAAGTGTTTTAGCATAATCAAAATGCTTTTCTGATTTAAAAGTGATGTAAAAATATATAGCAGGACCAAGTAAAAGCAGAGATGAATGCACAAATGCGATAAACGGGTACGGCATATAATTAAAGGCAAGACCTATATACTCCAACATAGGTGTGGAGAGCAGCAACCAAAATATAAATAGCGCTATCTTTTGTTCAACCGCCAGTCTACCTTGGATCAATGCCAGTGCAATGGTTACAAACACAACGTAAGCAGCTGATACAATGTAAAGTATTTTGAGTGACTCTGCTATCACGTTAAATCCTTTTATAAACAATGAGGTAATTTGATCTTAATACACTAACGCACAATGGAAGAATGTAAAGGGTACAAAGATGATGGTTTCTAATACTCAGTGTATATCGCTACAATAAAAGGGAAGGAAAGTTTAGATTGTACCTTGATGTATTAAAGAGTAAAAAGGACGAGGGGCTGGCCGTAATCAGCACAAAGCCCCAAATTATCAGAGTCTATTTATTCAGCGGGTTGCCCCAGTGACGTGTCAATCATCTAATTGGCGTAGCCATTCATCTAGTGCACGGCCAATCGCGTCTGGTTGGTCTTCAGGAAGATAATGCAGCCCTTGTCCAACATAGGCCGTCTCTAATTCTTCAATATTGTCTACATACCAATCAAGTACCTGAGGCGAGCGCTCAACACTTGGTGAGCTGTAAATATACAAAGCCGGCATGTTAGTTTTACGCATAAAGCGTTTAATACCGCGCATTAAGCGGTCGGCTTGAGCGGGCTCTCGAGCAATAGGTAATTGGTTTGGCCAAGCGAGTAACGGCTTTCGAGACTCAGGAACAAAGTATGGTGCACGATACATTTCCATCGCAAACTCACCCAATGTGCGATTAACAGAAGCTGGCAAAGCTTGCTCAATCCACATATTCTGGTCAATGACCAACATTGGCCCCAATACAGGATCTCTGAGTGTTCTAAAAAAGTCAGCAACAGGGCCTAGGCTTTCATAGCTTTCGGCTGGAAATTGTGGAGGTAAAACGCCCTCCATAAAAGCAAGCCCATCTACTTTTCTCGGGTGTCTTTTCGCATAGAGCCAAGCAATTGCTGCCCCCCAATCATGGCCAACTAAAATGATTTCATCGAGATCTAGTCTATTTATAAAGCGACTGAAATACTGATATTGTTCTTTAAACGTATAATCAATATCAGGCTTTCCAGAATCACCCATGCCGATAAGGTCAACTGCAATGGCCCTATGTGTATCGGAAATATAAGGCATTATGTTACGCCAAGAATAGGATGACGTTGGGTTGCCATGAACAAACACCACGGCTTTACCTTCACCTTGCTCTAAATAGGTCATCCAACTATCTTTTACTTCGATAGCGTACTGTTCGATATTATGCGTTTCCTCAATAACTGGCAGTGGCAGTTTCACACTGCTTGCAGCCATAAATGGAGTCGACACTCCTAATAATGCTAACAGTAAGATGCGTGCATAAGTCATTTTATTGCTCCTTTAAATTATTAATTTACCTACAGCGCTCATCCAATTTATACGGCATAAAAAGCGTATGTTTCTCTTTAGTTAAAAATGAACAAGTAATTATATTAGTTTATTTTTCAGATAGTTAATTTGGTCATTTTGGTTATTGGGATTGTTTTAAACTGAATTCCAAACGTGTTCAATCTATAGTACAGGTACGATTTAACTTATACAGTGGCGCAAGCGTTTGAGGGCTGTAACCATGGAGACATGGCTCACACATGTTTGTATGGCACTGGCGTTTGTGAGTTCGATGCACATTGGAGTTGATATGTGAATTTGGTGGCACTCAGTCAAACATGGCAAGTGCGAAACCCGACAGGTTTGATTGTGCCCTTATAGAATTGATAAAAGAGGCATTTCGCTCGGGAGCTGACTTCCCCTTGTTGGGTAAAGCGCTGACGTTAGCAGCATCGGACAACATTGAATCGCCAGACAGTCGTATCGTCTTAGTAACAAAGGACTCGCACGTTAAAGTGTTGACTGGTATTTATCCATTTAAAAGATGAATAGGGCACTATATGCTCAGCGCACATGTCGAGTTGAAGAATGCTATCTGAGTGGTAAATATGTTTTTACATTCCCCATGGCACTCACCACAAAGCTAACAAGATGCTAGTCTATTTCCTCATTTTTCTTTGTCGCGAACACACTACACATATTAGCCTTTTCAAATTCAACAACTTGAGCTGGTGGATCAAGTGGGATGTCACATTGATTCGAAATTAGCATACAGCAATGTGACCGTATTAGGGTATTTGTCATCTGAGGTGCTGGCACATGTTGTATGTGCCAGCTTTCGCCAGGCTGCCTAGTTAAAATAATACGCCATTGAGCACATGTCGCCAGTACAAGACACGCCGCGATCTAGCGAAAAATAATACATCTGTTCAATTGAACTTACGTCAATTTGCGACAACGAGTTGTCATGCAAGTAAAGGTAGTCTAATTGACTGTTATTAGTTAGATCGAGTGAAGATAGTTGGTTTAAACGTGCATCTAGCGTAAGTAATGCTGAAGCTGCAGATAAGTCAAGCTCAGTCAATTGATTGTCGCCAACCCTTAACATTTCGAGCGAGTCTACACCCGAAAGACTGATGGATGTGAGGTGATTTTCATCTGCATGAAGGTAGCGTAGAGAAGGTGCGTTTTTTACTACCAACTTATCTAGCATATTTTCATTTAAATTAATACTTTGTATTGCAGTTTGGTTTGTAATGTGGATTGAGGTCAACTGATTGTTTGAGGCACCTAAGCTAGCCAAGGCTGTGTTATTGGTAACATCCAATTGCGTAAGTTTATTACTGGATAAATAGACGTCCCTTAATTGTGCATTGTGAGATAGGTCAATACTGGTCAGCCCATTTTCCTGAGCATGTAGATAGAATAACTTACCGTTTGAAGATAGGTCTAGTGTGGTTAGTGCATTACCGTTGACGTATAGATCCGTTAATTCTGGGTTGTTGGAAACATCTAGCATTTTCAGCGCATTGTGGCTTACATTTATGTAACTCAATTTTGAATTGTGCGAGAGGTCAATGTTAGTAAGTGGTGACCACTCGACACGCAGATTGTTGATTTCAGGCACAACCGACAGGTTTAGGCTGTTAAGTGGCAAGTTGAAAAGTGATAACTCACTGAGTTTAGGGTGCGCGGATAAATCTAGTACTTGTATTGGCATTGAACTCAATTCCAGATGTTCAAGTTGTGTAAGCTTAGATAGAACTAAGTCGTCTAGATGATGGCTACTTACCCTGAGCTCCTTGACTAGGGGGGTGACAGAGAGATCCAATTGAGTCAGTTGCGGGCCATCAACAATTAGATGTTCAAGCTGTGAGTTGTTGGTTAAGTCGAACTTAGTTATCTCCTTACTTATAACTGTTAGCTTCTTAAGTAACGGATTATTAGCCGTATCCAGATGTCTAAGGTGCCACGCCAAGACATACAACTCTGTGAGCGAATTATTCGAAGAAATGTCGAGCACATTGAGTTGTGAATTTTGTATTTGCAGTGTTTGCAGTGCGGTGTTGTTGTTTACATCTAGTGCAGCGAGTAACTCGCTTTCAATTGTTAATTGGGTAAGTGCGGTGTTTTTTGACACATTCAATTGTTGCAAACTATTTGCAATTACACTTAACGTTTTTAGCTCTGTATTTTGGTCTAGTTTAATGGTTTTCAGCTGGGACCCAGACACCGACAGTTCTGTAAGTGCTTTGAAATTAGAAAAATCCAATTCGGTAAAACCATCACCAGAAACTGACAGCTCAGTCAGTGCCTCATTAACAGGAAAGCTCAATTGCGTTAGCTGGTTATTCGACAACAAAAGTGCAGCTAGCTTGGGGCTTTGAGAGATATCTAACTCAGTCAACTGGTTATTCTCTATGTTGAGCTCTGTGAGGTTAGGTAGTGCAGATAAGTCTAGGGTGGTGAACTGATTATACGAAATATTTAAATAGTTCAGTTCTGGATTCTTAGACAGGTCTATCGCGGTTAACTCATTATTATGCAGGTCTAGTGATTTCAATAGCGGGTTATTTTGCAAGTTAATGTTTGTCAATTCAACTGAGGACAGGTTGATCGACTCCAGCGCTTTATTTTTGCTGAGATCAACTTCAGAGAGTAGGTTATTGGTCACGGTCAAATATTTCAGTTGCGTAGCGTCAGAAATGTCCAAACTGGTCAGTTGGTTGAAATGCAGATCTAGGCTATCCAGTTGTTGCGTATGCGCTAAGTTTAGGTTGGTTAATGGAGTGCTGTAAATAAAGACATCCGTTAGGGCTGCGTTTTGCGATAGGTCCAGCTCTGTAATTGCCACGCCACTGAGCATGAGGTGACTTAGCTTAGTATTGTCAGAGAGGCTCAGGTTTTTAAATGTCGTATTGTACACACTCAACTTTTCAAGGTTTACGTTTTTATTGAGGTCTAAGCTGGCTAATAAATGACTCTCTATATTTAGGCTGATCAACGCTTTGTTGTTTGACACATCCAAAGTTTCTAATTGGGCGGCGCCTATTTTAAGGTAACTAAGCTCATCGTTTTGTGATAAATCCAGCGATTTGAGTTGTGCACTACTAATATGTAGAGCTGTGAGAGCTTTGTTTTTGGAGACATCTAAAGTGAGTAACTGACTATCACTCACGTGTAGGGAGTTGAGTAAGGTGTTGTCCGAAACATCTAACGTTTCTAGGAAAGGGCTTGAGATACTCAATGAGGACAGCTCCAGATTCTCTGAGATATCTAGGCTAACCAAGTTTTGATTGTACAGGTCTAAATCATGAAGCTTTTTAAAGTGCTTAATAGCTTCAGTATTATTAATGGGTTTATCACAGCTCAAGTAGGTGACTTCATCAACGTACTGGTAATTATTAGTAGAAGTTAAACACTGTGCAAGTGTAGGGTCTATATTCAGTTCACTAAGCGCAGTTCTAGGTTTAAATTGAATATCAACAATACAGTCTGCTTGCATGTTTTCAATGGTATATGTGTCACCGCTCAGTGTGCCGCCACATCCAGTAACAGAGTCTGTGTAATAGCCCTCATCTGGAAACAATATTAAACTAGTACCGTAACCCTTAGGTACTGATTGTGTGGCAGGGTTAACGCTGCCAACACCGTTTATATTAGTATTCAGGGTAAAAGTTCCCGCAGGTTTTGTGGGAGAAGAAGTAACTGTGTCATTATTGTTACTACCACCGCCGCCGCAGCCAATCAGAAAAAGAGATAGGATAACTGCCGTAGAGAAAATAGGTTTGTGTGTCACTGGAATACTCCAAATGCGTTAAAGTTAGATTGCCATATGTCAGTTATTCGGTGTGTTCTGGCAATGTATTTGGCCTATTATAATTGAGTAAAAAATGAAATTTATAGTTTATTTAATGAGTTTTTATCTTTAAATGAATTATAGTTAAGTATTTTTCAGGTAAAAAGGTAGGGCGGTGAGGTCGTTATTTAATTAAAGATAATAGTGTAATGATAAAATTCTGCTTTTAATTTTTATTTAGTTAACAATCTAAGCAAATTTAATGAAATGAAGGCTGAGCAGTTCAAAGTAACTTTAGAAGTCGAGTCCATTAGTATGAAGTTTATCATTGAAGAAGTACGAGAAGATTGTGAGGCGCTTTTAAAACTTCAGATCCTCAAAAAAAGAATAATTACCTTTAAAAACTCAGGTCGGCGATTCATGATTCGGAGAGTGATTTTTATTCAGTTTGTTGTTTTATAGGTAATAATATTTACAGATAATCTCATCAGATAGCGCGTTTTAAGTAAAAAATTTGTAAAACAGGAACTATTACAAACTGAGCATATTTTTAAGAGCATGGAAAATAAACTTGGTAAAGTTTGCATTATTGAATTTAGCAAACTAACCAGCGAAGCATTGGTTTAAAGGAAGTGAAGAGAAAAAACTATAGACGATACCTATCTAAACTTTACCAATGATGCTGACATCACCTATTCCTTAAGAGCAAGTTGGGCCTCATCTTAAATTATTCCAACCAATCAACTTGGTCTAGATATAGCCCTAAATTGAGCAGCACAAGCTTTTTTCTATGGTTATAAACTTTGCCAGCTAAACGGATGCAGTTTAAAGGTGATACTCCGATGGGTGCATAATAGCTTTCACTGGCTCTGACTACGCACATGACAGAGGCTTCGGTGGAAGTACATGCCAGATACGTGTGTAGTATTTATCCAGGGTTGTACCCAATGGTAACGAGTTGTTATTAGGAAAATTATGTTGGAAAAATATGATTTGGCGGCGAAACAAAATCAGCATAATTTTGTCTACCTTTAAACAGCTTGTTAAGCTGATTATTCCGCATAATAGCTAAACTCGTGATGAAAAATATAATCTTTATATACCTTTTCAATTTCAGTTTTTAAAGGCGCATTGACGAATATGCAACCATTGCCATATTGAGCAATTTTACAAATTGTTGAGTCAATTATTTGATTCATATTTTTCTTGTTATACTTTTTTAGTACTTCCATTTTTTGGATAGGATAAATTTCTTTTTTATTGGCTGGGTTGTAAATAACAGCGCTTTCTAGTCTGATTCCACTAATTTTTAAGTTATCTAAAAACACAGCGAAACTTTCGCTGACTAAAATATATCCACTAACTAGTAGGATATCATATAGAACACCTGGCCCAACAATTTGAAAACGGCCGTCTTTTAGCTCGTATAATTGTGCTGAATCTTCAGGTTCGTCAATTTCGTAATATGTGCTCATATAAACTCAACCGTATACTGGCTTGAATTAGTAGATGCCTCGCTGACCCAAACTAAGACATATACCATATATTTAATACTATTCAGCACGTTAACAGCTAACCTTTGCGTATTCAATGCCCAAAGAAAACCAACCTGTCTTTTTGTCCTACACTGTTCATACATGTCAGCGCTTTGGGCGCAATTTAGCAGTAGAATCGGTTGCGGCTTTCCCTGCAATCATAGTAAGTTGTGCCAGTGCGCTACGAGGGTGGCGCTAGGAAAACACGAATTTAAGTTTCAACGATGAAAATGGCCACTGATATGGCGTTGTGAGAGTGTGTTAGCAATGACGTATTACGGGTCGGAGGGCAAATAGTGAAAGTGCTTTATCAGATACTAGGAGTATTATTTTTCATGATTACTTTTATACCTTTTTATTTTTCATTAAAGATTCCTGCAATGATATGTATAACGCTGGCAATGACTTGCATGGTACTGTATTTACGTGATTTTAAAACAAAAATAGCGGACTTTTATAGTGTCATTATTGTGCTTAGTATGATATATATTTGGAGTGGTTACTTTTTACCACAAACCGTTTTATGATGCAGGTGAGTATCCTCATTCTGGAGAGTTTGATGATATATGCCCTCTGGAAAATATACAATGCCACTTTTGGTTGAAGTGTTTTAAAGTTATAGCACTTAATAAAATCATTAAACGATGGATACAATAAAGCTGGTTTGTTCGCCTACGTTGCTAATTTTAACAAGCCATTGTGCAATGGTGAGCAAGGCCTGATATACTCATGATAAAGTCGACTTTCACTCTAGCCATTATATGAATACCTAATCTGTCATTTGTTGGTGACAGGCGCTTTGAATTAATCATTAAATTAACTCGTTTCACTTCACTTCAACTTACCGCGTAGTGCTCAAATCCACAGGTAACTATGATGTAAAATGTTGTACAGGCTACCTGAAATTAATAAACCAACATATTCATCTAAAACTCTAGGTTTGTTTCAAAAGGCTTACTTAGAAAAATGGTAATCAATACTGGTTATATGAGCCATGACTTTCTAGGAATAGAAGCCTTCTTCAATAAGAGAAAAGGGTTGTTTTACCCTGTAAAGAGTATTTTTGGGGGTTTTTATCTTTTTAACAAGCTGTTAAATAGGAAAGGTATAGTTGGCTTTTATACCTTTGTCACGTATTCTAGCCAACTATTTTAGCCCATTAATGAGGGCGTTATAATTTTATGGAGCATTAATGAAATACCTATATTGCCTTTTTCTGTTATTCTTAGCTGGCTGCGCTCAGCCCCCTAAAAATGCTTTGAATTATTCTGATGCTGAAGTTGGCTCACCGAATGAAAATAATGCAGTTTTGGTTTTATATCGTAAAACCGTCCCTCCTGTGATGTATTCAGTCACGAGCAAAGTAAATGGAAAAGAGTTTGCCACTCTCCCTAATAATGCTTTTTCTTGGACATATCTTCCTGCAGGGTCACACAAGATAGAAATAAAATGGCCATTCTTAGCATTAACACCGGGAAAAACAATTGATTTGGATGTTGATGCAGGAAAGTATTACTTTATAGAGTTTGGTGGGGAAACTAACGTTGCTGGTTTCGGGGCCGCCGCATACAACACTCATGATATAACACTGAGTAATTTCGAACAGGGTTTAGCAACAGTAAATAGCTGTTGTAAGTATATGCCCAGCAAATTGTAATAAATTTGTAAGCGCAGATAAACAATAGTTGGCTTTTTTCGTGATTCTCAAAATTAGCCAACTATTTTTCGTTATTTTCAACAGCATTTAAACTACGAGTTGTACTTGGATGACCTACGACATCATCATGGGGATTTACTTAAACGACGCGTTATATTACTGAAGGATTTTGAAATTCACTGATTCACTATTTGGAAGAAGAGCCAGTCGTTGGTTTTAAGAATGAGTTGCTTCCAAATATTCAAAGGCTCATCGAAAAGACTACTTTTCAGAATTAAGAAGCATGCTCTTGGAAATTGACGTCTTCTTTAAAGTGCGAAGTGGTTATGAAAGTAATGAATATTTGACCAATATAAAAACTCTTCCCGATTGGGTGGCCTTACGATAAATGGTAAGAAATATCCTAGCTAAATTGAGGTTGGATAAGACAGGTGCATCTCTGGCTTAACTAAAAGCAATACAGTCTGGCCAACCTGAGTAACGAATATGGGGTTTAATTGTCACCCAACCTAATAGCATTTGCAGCTGATATAGCTCTTTATACCGTATTAAAGAATCTCTTATAGTTACCAATGCGATGGCAATTATCAAGGAGAATGTCCTTCGCGTTTTCAATAGATATATTCATGATGATGGCTAAGAGTTTTCTCAAAATAACAAAGTGCCAATAGATAATGTTTACTTTTCTAGTTATAGCTAAAGGTATTGGCAGATAAAAGAAGTCACCCAAATTTCAATACAGGCCTGTAGTCGTGCTCTAAATTAAAATTTGGGTGTCAGGCAAGCACTGTCTACTTGAGGCTTGCTTGAATGATAAGCAACTCAATCTCGTTGCTCGATGTATTTACTAAACCATGTGTACCAAAAGGTTTGTTGACAATCATATCCCCTGAAGTGACTTTTCTCGCTTCACCTTCGATGGTCATGGTGCCTTCGCCTTTCAAAATGATGTACATTTCTTCATCATCTCCGTGAGCATGTTCCCCCATAGAGCTTCCTGGTGGCATAACAACACGAAGGGCAAAATCCCAAGCTCCGGTAAAGTCTTTGCGCCGAAAAGCGCGATAGATATCAATTGAACCCACACCACCATGGCTATTTTTGTCTGTTTCTTTATCACACTTGTAAAAGTTACGTATCATTTGTGCTGAACTCCTTTTTCTTGTTCTACATTGCACTACAACGCCAGCTTAAACCACATATAGCGCATACAGCCAGCCCAAAAAGCAAATTACGCACTTGATATATCCTCAATTGACTTTGTTAACAAAACGTTCAAATATCGATGGTTGTTCAAATTTTAATCGTGCGTTTACTGTGAAATAAGGATAATTAAAAGGTGATTTATGAAAAAGTCTCTATTGGTGATTTCATTGGCGTTTGGACTGTCGGCTTGTAACATTGATGACAGGCTACAATTTGCATCAGAAACAAAAAAGAGTGAACAGGTTCATTTGAGTGCCCAAAATACGGGATTACTCATTATTGATGCACAGCAAGGGTATGTGATGGACAGTGATGACTTTTGGGTCAAGGTGTTCTATCCAGAGTATCAAATACCAGCGCAAAATGTAGATCCTCAATTGCATGCCAGCATTGATCGTATTGCGCAATTGGCGCAAAAAGCCAATGATTTAAATATGCCAACAACCATTACTTACGAAGCGTTTAGCTCTGATCAAGGTCTTGATTATACGCCTTATATTACGCGTATTGCCCAAGCGCTCGATGAGAATACCCAACGCTTTTTCAAACAAACGTTTAATTCTACACTAGAAGCTGATATTCATGCTGCGATGACAGCTTGGTCTGATGCAGGGATCTCTCGAGTGGTCGTTGCGGGTGCTGAAACCGATGTATGCGTTATGCAAACTGTTTTAGGGCTCAAGAAGATGGGCTTTGATGTTTATTTGGCAAGTGATGCGACGTTTTCGACTGAAATCTACGAGCGGCCTACTTTCAAACGGTTACAGCAAGCAGGTGTAAAGTTGGCAAAGGCCAGTGAAATTATTGAATCGATGGAATCCAAAGACAGGCTAATCTACAGTCCGCGTTATGCGGTGGGCAAACGTGATGAGCTTTATCAAGGCGACCGTCACAAAATGGCGAAGATCAATTTTAATATGGATGATGCGAGCCTGGCTAATGCGGAACATGATAACAAACCAGCAACAGAGCCCAGGTTTACGTATTTAGGCTCAGAGCAGGAGTTTTTATTTGACTATATACCGAGCTTTCATGTGAATAAAAAAGGGAAGGCTTATACATCCAAATATCGTAAAAGTCCCAGTATGATTAGTTATAAAAATATCGACCCTGTGGTTGCTGATATAAAAGCAGCTGGAAAGACTCAAGCTGTTATATCGGGTGTGGTTTCTCAGTTTGGTTTGTATGACGCTGTCTATAAGCTAATTGAGGCGGGTATAACACCAATCATTTTAGAAGATGCATTATTGGGATCCGATGTAGACCCAATCCACTATTTAGATTACATCTATCAGTTGGGTGCAGTACCTAGTACGCAAAAATCAGCAGGTTATGAAATGTTTGTCGAAATACAGTTAGGTGACTTAACTGAAGAAGAGGTAGCAGCATACTATCAAATGATAGGGCTAAATGAAGTTGTGATCCCAGAAGTGTATCCGCGTTTACGCTAAGTCTTTAACATTTAGTTTCCGACTGAAAGCGGTATATGCTGTACATGCCGCTTTTATCTTAGTGAGTTAAACAGTCATACTTCATCATCGTAAACCCCGCATCTGTAGGTGTAAAAGTAATGGATCTAGCGGTTTGACAAGAAGGGTACCCACCCAAGATGCTATGCGCCTGATGATTCTAGTGACAGGGTACCCTGTTAACTTAATATCAACCCCTTACAACTTGATTAACTTTCATTGATCTGAGCTTTGTTTCGAGTGTTGATAGATAGAATAATAGTAGCCCGATTAACACCATCGACCCAGATAGCTTGGGTTGCAAGTATGCTGTGGTGCTCCCGGTGGACCGATGTGGCTGTGGCATGTCCAAGTATTCGCACCACCTGCTATTGCGGGTGTATTGTTGTCACCTATGACATGTCTATCTGACAATGATTTGAGCTTCTTACTACTTAGTTTTAGTTTCATTATTTTTTATCCTTAAGTTATTCCTATGTTTTGTCAGTACTCAATAAGCATCACCAATTGATGTGACTTTCCAGTATTGAATACAATATACAATGTATCGGCTTCGTTGATGTTGTGTCAATCTTTGTTTCCATAATTTAGGCAAGCATCCGCCAGATGCTAAGAGGTTATCCTCCTATAATTTATAAATTCATACTTCTGATAATGAGCTAGCACATTATGGCCTCGAGTTAAATTGGCGGTTAATTAAAGTAGCTTTAAAAATTATTTATAAATTTTTATTAAATTAATTTATACATAAAGTTAAAGAGGGTAATTGACGAGTGTAAAAAATGGAGGTTATTTTAAAATTAGATTATAAGTAAAAAGGAAATTTTATGAACAAGAAAGTAAAGGCTATACTTCCAGCGCTTCTTATCAATACGGCAGTCGTTAGTGCAAGTAACGATAAACTTGATGACTATCCACTCGATAGAATAGAAGCTTTTTCCAAGATATCTAATATTGTTGAGTACTACTATCCTAGCGATGCAGTTAAAAATACGGACTGGGAAGTATTCTTAAAATATGGTTCGCATTATATTAAAAATAACCCATCACAGAGCTTTTCATCGCAGCTTGAGCATTTATTTGGTGAAGTGGCTCCGCATGTTACATTTAATGATTATCTCACAGAACCAGAAAGGTTGACCAGCGATAGCGAAGTGGTGGGGTGGTTAAATTATGGTTACCCAGGAGAAGAACACCATCTCTATACTCGGTATATAAGTAATATAAACTATGGTCAGTTACATACGACGCCTTGGCTACCTCAACAACAAATATACTATACGCAGCTCAATGGGGTATACGTACGAATTCCCATGTTACTTACCGCAAATATGTCTGCTAAAGATGGTGTAGCATTTAAATCCCCTGATAATATTAGTATCCCTTACTCTCTTGAAAATCCATTTTTTTGCTTTAGTGCAATGAGTAAAGTTTGGGGAGTAATGGAACATTTTTATCAGTACTTTCATCATGTCCCTGTCGATTGGAAGTCTGAACTGAGGCCACTATTGAATGTATGTCTTACTCAGGATGGTCAAAAGATTGGTGATGTACTTAAATATTCACTCACTAAGTTACAAGATAATCACTTAATCATGTATTCGACGCATATCCCCAGTGAGTTTCATGGGCCAGACGTCAGCTTTGAAATGGTAGATGACAAGCCGATATTGGTATACAAAGGAGATAGTGTCGCTGGTCTAGAAATTGGTGATGAGCTCATCGCTGTTGATGGCCGAAGTATCGACACGCTAATCGAAGAAAAAATACCATACTCACTCGTATCAACTCATGTTGCTAAAAGTATTATATTGGGCTCGCAGATACTGAGTAAAGCCCAAGAAACAGATTCTGTGACTATCGACATTAAAAATAAAGATAATCAATTGTCTTCAATCCAACTGCCAACAGATAAATACATTTTTAATAGCTTTTACAACGGCGTCGACCGCTATATTCATGCTTCGCAGCCGACCTATCAGGTTTTAGAAAATAATATCCATTACATAAATTTAAGCAAAACAACTTATGAAGATATTCCCGGGTTAATAGAAAAGCTCAAGGGAGCCAGTGGCATTGTCGCTGACTTGCGATCTTACCCCGATGACTCGAGGGTTTGGGTACAATTTATAGATGCCATCCATGATGGGATAAGCGCAGGACCTGTATTTAATTTGCGTGTTTCCAATCACCCAGATTATGAGCAAAGGTATGTACAAAGTTATGACTTATCCATACGGGGATCGAAAAAAGTGCTCGACATGCCAGTAGTTGTGATGAGCAACAAATATAGTATAAGTCACAATGAGTTAACATTAGCCCATTTCCAAAATGCCAACGTACCTATTGTCGGTGAAGTAACAATGGGTATAAATGGTGACGTCACAAATCTATACTTTTCTGGCGGTGGCCCAAAGATGCTGCGGATCCGCTTTACAGGTGCTGAAGCTCGACAGGCTGATGGCAGCAAGTTAATTGGTGTTGGCGTACAACCAGATATTCAGGTGTCGCCGACACGAGAGGACATTATAAATAATGTCGATGCGGTCAAGCGAGCTGCGACACAATATGTGGAGTCACTGATTCAACAATCAGACCGCTAAAATGACGTTAACGGCCTTACTTGCTATCTCTGATAGCGAGTAAGGTTTTTTGCTTGTTTATCGAATTCTAAGCGAGACGATTTGACTTAATGTTCCTTTGTGTTGGGTGATTACTTTAAAGGAGTGACGCGAAATATAAAACCTTTGTCAAACGACATTACTTAGAGTCAGGTTTATCCTGCAATATTCTAAATATAGTGACTAAAATATGAAGATTTATTTCAAGAAATCCAATCAAAAAACTAGCTTTTGGCCCATAATGCACTTTATGGTAGGGGAGAGCGCTCTTTATTGCTAAAATGTCATGCCAATCTCAGTCGGTGAAACTAATTTATTGTAAATTTCTATATATATCAACTGGATATGGTTTGGGTTAGAGTTTCGCTAATGTATAAGTAATTGGCTTTTTCTAAGGGGATGATTTAAGGGCTAAAGTCCCTTTATTGATTTAGTGTTATTTCAGTAGGGAATAGGGTGAATGTTTTTATATAGGTTCATAATGCCTAGGTATAGTGACATGGTGAGCATCTAAAAATAGGGACTTTTTCGAACATGTTAAAAGCGAATTCACTCGCTCTACAGATAGCGCCCAGTTGTTAGTTTATAGACCCAATAGAGGTGACGATGAACACAGAGGGTGAGGACCTAGAAAGGTCGCTAGTAATAAGCAAAGCTACTGTTTTAGTGATTATATATTTTGTTATTTATTCGATTTCTAATTTTTTTGTTGATTTCTTCTATGGTGGTGTAAATTTCTTACTATTAATGTTGGTTGATCTGTTAATTTTGGCTTTTACTTACAAGGTTTTTTTGAGACCCGTTTTTTTTAAAAATATTCAGAGCTATATTCCATACTATTGGTTATTTATGGAGGCTGTGGTCAGGCATTTTACTATGCTTACTACTTAGAAGAAAATAAAGGTGTATCCACGACCGTTTGCACGATTCTTTTTTTCTCGTCTTACTTGGCTTTTACTTTTCTTTTCGAGGCAATGAAAAAGCATAACCCCTGAAGGGCAGGCAATAGAAACCTGCTCATATCATGTGCTGTATTCGCTTTTATCAATTTTGAATAATAAATAGATACAAAAACCATCACTCACAGGGTGGATAAATTATGTGGATCATCAGACTTTGAGAGAAAAGAATGCCCAGTTTACAAAATATGTATATATCTGGTTTCTTGGCAGGTATACAGTACAAGAGGCTATTGTCCATTTGTAGCATGTGATGAACTAAAAGTGATCCGTAGTGCACATAGGTTCGGGACTGCTTTAGCAAATAAAGCGCCTTGGTTTTCGACGCTGGTAGAAATAAATGACTCAATCTAAGGAAGAAAATCGGTGCAGGCTTTATATTATTTGGGGTGGCATTAGGGAGCCCCACTTTTTGCCTTAGTAAGGCTACACCATAAAGGTTTAAAGATAGAAAGGTGATAATAAATCACATAAAAGATCGTCTTCTGATGGTTTTGAGCTGCTCTGAGCTTCCGTGCGAATAAAGCGACGGGGGTTTATGGTGTTTTATTTTGTTACTATCCCGACAAAAGGTTAGATAGCGTCAATATATAAAAAAAAGAATGGAATGAAGTTAACCTCTTTTAAGATTGTGTGGGTCGGTTTGTTTTTTTTAGCCAGCAGTTCTGTGCTGGCTAAAACACTGCTGGATGAAGCGAATCAAAGTCTGGATTATTTGAGGCAACATACTATGTATGAGCTCGATGAAGGAGCTATTGATATCGTGAAGTCTGAAAAAGCAGTCAATACGCTAACTGAGCTGATGGAAACGTATCAATTGAGTGAAAAAGATCTGCTTTTGGCCAGAGCTGCGCGGGCACTTAGTATTAAAAAGATCAATTTTGTCCGGCTGCACTCAGGCGAAAAAGTAGATACCTGTCAAGCGGAGCAAGCAATCGAAGATCTTGACTTTGTTATTCGAAAAGACCCTGGCGGAGATACTAAAGGACTGATGTATACCGCAGGCCATATAGCAATTCATTTACTTAAGTACCCTGTTTTAGCATATAAATACTGGGAGAAATGTGCGTCTCTCGAGCATGCTGGCTGTATGAATATTATGGCTAGCCATCGGTTTACTGGTGAGAATGGGCTATCTATCGATATAAATGCATCAATTCTATGGCACAAACGCACTTACAATACGGGAACTAGTTATTTATGTTCAGGTGTCTTCTCCGCAAGTACACTGGCTGAAATGGCATATCACTTTCCTGAGGTGGCGACAGGCGCAACTTGGGAGCAGTGGCTGAGTAGACGAGACCAGTTAAACCAAAAAGTAGAAGACATAAAGCAAGAGAAGGGGTTATGTCACTTAGGGCTTAATTTTGCTATGTCCCATGTGCTATTTTTTGGGAAAGGCATTCAAAATAGTAAGTATATAGATTTAGCAATAGAGTCGGCTACCGATGAGAACCATAAGCAGGTTTTTCAATTATTGCGAAGCGCATCATATGACGTATCTGATGTTATCAAGTACATAGATTTAATTGATTACGAGCCTGACCAGTGTGGGGTGAGTTTGATCATGCTACTTCATGCAAAATACAGCGGAAATTATAAAGCTTCTAAACAATTGGAAAATTACTTAACCACTTTAAATAGAGAACACTGTGCTTGGCAGCATGCACTTATTCAAAACCTTAAAAATGAAGGGTTATGGGATAAGGAGCCCTAAAATTAACACCTACAAAAGCAGGGATAGCCTAGGTAATGATTGGTATTTGTAAACTCTGACTTAGGAGGTGTGTTGATTATCAAGTAAGGTAAAAGCTAAAAAAGATTTACCGATACTAACTAACGCACTCCAATATAGCTTAAAAAATGAGCTTATGCTTTGTTTTGTATAGTAAAATTCATAATATAAAAATCTGTATAGGATATTGACCCCTACTTCTTGCTTAAATTGAAAGAGAGTTCATGCGTTGAAAAGTGGCGGGAAACAGAGTTTCAGCTGTGTGCTTGCACGACAGTTGTCATGTTACGGCCATTCATCTTTGATTGATAAAGCGCTTGGTCTGCCCTGCAATACACACACTCAAGCGAATCATCTTCATCATGTACAGTAGTGACACCACAACTAATCGTGATATTAATGGTCTGATTGTTATATTCAACAGTCATTTGCTCAATGGTTTTACGGATCCGCTCTGCATGCTTGGAAATAGATGCGCCGCTGTCTCTAGCTAAAATGACAAACTCTTCTCCACCAATTCTAAAAAAGAGATCGGATTTTCTGATCACATTACTCACTGCACGGCTAAAATGGACCAACACTTGGTCGCCAGCATTATGACCGTAAATATCATTTATGCCTTTAAAATTATCTATATCTATCATGATCATAGAAAAGGATTGATGTTCATGCTTCCATTTAACAAACATCTCGTTTCCTACTGTAGTTAAGCTACGCCTATTGCTTGTTTCGGTTAATGGATCTGTTTCGGCACGCTTTTTTTGAACTGATATTTCCATTTGTGAGTGCAGGTAGTTTGCTAACCAATTTGCAATACATTCAAGCATGATTGCATCGCGAGGCTGGTATGCATTTTCGGCTAATCTACCAATGTTTAGTGTGCCAAAACAATTACCTAATTTTTGTAGCGGAGCATCAATACATGAGTGTATCCCACCTTCGCGCAATCGGATACAGTCTAAATCTTCAGATTCACTCATGTTATTTTGTATCTCAAGTTTTTGATTTTGGAAAACTCTGCCAACCATTGTTCCGTTGACTGGTAAGATTGTCTTTGCTTTGATGGCAGTGTTACCAAATAGAGCATAAACCTCTAATGTATTGTCAGGCCTATTTCCTAAGCAAACACTGGCACGATCAGATTCAATAATCTTAGGTAGCCAATAAGAGATTAGGTTTAAAGTTTCACTTAAATCCTGTGAGCGAGAGAGCGCATTCATAAACTCTATAGGGAGGCATATTGACTCATAACTTGGAGAAGCTGGCATACTCAACTACCACAGGATCGCTTTGGTGCTTTAATTATAGCTGAAAGACAAAAACCCTATGTATTTATGCAACGTTATTCCTGTCATTTGCAAAACATTTTAAATGGTAGAGCACGCCTGAAAGCTCCCTTATTAATCATTGTGTAGATTGTTTTTTTGACTAAAGCCAGCTTGGCTTTGGCTCTAGAAACACGCATTACTCAGCCAAACATCTTGCGCTTATTGAATAGCTGGTCGATCTGAATAAGTTAGCTACTACCAGCGAACTATCGAGGTTCACGCTCGAAACATTGTTATAATTAACAAATTAACAGCACTGATGAAAGACAGCTTTGAGTACCGGGTCAATTTTTTCAAAAAGATTAAGTATATGTTTTAAATATAAAATTTAGATTTTATAGCTGACTAAGACATTACTTTCTCATAAAGTGAATTCCCAAATATATTAACTAATAAACAAAATGGGTTTTTTATAATTTTTGTGATATTGATTACATGTAATAAATTGTAATAACTATTAGAGTGGATCGCGCTATTTTTTAGTATGAAATGATAAACGATAGTGCCAGGGCGGATTATTTTCCTGAATGTTGAGTATGTCGCTTTGTCATTTACAGCATGAGTGGTTTGTTGCCTTATATTATGGAGTTGGCGAGAACAGACTGCTTTTCTAATGGAATTAGTAATTTATCGAGAAATATCATGTCAAATTTAAACGCTTCAGCTGTTGATATAAATGTATTAATAGTAATCGATACAGAATATGTAAAAGCACATTACCCACACCCAAGCAAAGATCAGAACAACCCGACACCAATAAACCACAATAGTGAGTTTATGATAGCGAACGACCCAAGGGGCATTGTGAGTGGACAGGGCACTGCCGATCTTAATTTTAAAGCAAATGCTGGGGACAGTGTATCTTTTACTGGCACATCTATTTATGCCAATGCCGATGATGCAGTTATTGTGTATGGCATTAAGCAGTATAGTGGTGCTCAGGTCTTTAATAAGTTTGTTGCAAATAGCGTAAATAGAACCGAAGCCGCTGTACCAAATGTCGACTCTAGTAGTAATAACGGTCTGCCGGCTGCACATGTGAGCACTAACTTTATAACATTAGATTCTAAAGTAAGAAACTCTGGTACTGAGAATTTTCAGGTACAGTTTGCGTTATATACGCTAGATGCAGATGGACAAAGTCAATCTTTATTGGGCTATTATCAGTGGGACCCAACTATTACGGTGAGCTAGTTGGCTGATTTATAAAAACTTGTTTCTAGTATTATGCTTTCTAAAAGCTATGTACTAGGAACAAGTGACTTTTAGTAATGCCTATGAAGGATTTTTCGGTGATTAACCTGCAAGGATTAAGAACATATTGATGTCGTAAAGTGGCTTAAATTAATGGTTTTTACCTGTAATCGGGATTTAATTAAAATTAGAGTCTGGTATCGACTAGGTTTTGTTCTAGGTGAAAGTATTCAATCTTACCAAGAAAATAAATGGCAATAAAATCAATGGCTTTATAGGTTTTTTTATGAGGTTATGAATAATATAATATTTTTTGTTTCATTTGATTGTCTTTTGGTGTAATAATTAATTCGGCTTTTTAATATGAAAAGGAAATTAAAATGAAAATAAAACTTAAGTTAAAGAAAACGAAACTTAGAGAACTTCAAGCAAAAGATATTCTTTGCCAAGATCAGACCAAAAAAATAGGCGGTGGCTGGTCTAATTCAGGCTGTTTCCCAGAAGATCCGTGTAAGCCTTACTAATTTTTAAGGTAAGTTGAAGAGTGATTTATCACTCTTCAGATGCAATATACTATTAGTAAACTTTGAATTAATTTGGGTTAAGATATAAGTGTATAGGGCTTTAGGCATAAGCTTGCTTGAATGCTCTAACTAGTAAGAAAAATAAATCCTCTCTAAATGGCTGTTCGCTTACTCTAGTTGACGTAAAATTTTACGTTAAATTGTTGTTTTTACCTTCCTCTCAGTCGGTGTCATTTTTTATTAGCCAATAAAAATGCAATCCCTCGAAGTTAAGTGCAATAGAACCAGAGGGTATGACTCTCCCATGGTTTATGATGATTAAACAATATTAAAATTCATAGATGATTTTTTGGTCTCGATGGTGAGTGCCAAAAAATGAAAAATGAATTTTATAATATGGATGCTGGTTTATAAAAAAGTACAAATTAAATTTGTTTTTTAATGTGTATATTAAAAAACTCATACAATAGAAACTTTAGTGTCAGGTAATTTGTTGTAAGTAACTGTTATGGCCTATTTATCTTTTGTTTTTATGTTGTTAGCATTGTTTTAAGCATTTTCTTAAAAATAATTACTAAAAAGGATAATTAGTATGAAATTTAAACTAAATAAAACACTAAAAATAATTACTTTGATGCTTGGCGCTTCTACTTCATTTGCTTATGCGCAAAATGCAGAACCAATGTCATGTCATTGGCAAATCACGAACCAAAATGACCTTGGTACTTCGAAAGCAATATTGTAATAACCCTGTAGATGCAGCAGCTCCTGACATTTTAGTTGCAAACAGAGCATTCATTCCTAGCTATGGCATTTGTAATGTAAACAGACTAGACGGATATCGCACAGAGCTAAAAGGTAGTGTGCAAATAACTGGTTCAACATCAGCCTGCTATGGTCATTCAGTATCCTTTATACCGGCTCCTAAAACAAGAATCGTTGATGGAATTGAGGAGGCATTGATGGATTGTAACTGGGAGCAGAACCAAAATAACACCCATCAACTCATGTGCATTGATGTAGATAACCAACAAAAACCTGTGCACATTGCCACTAAGTTGCAGGCTAATAATTCGGCGTCTTGTATATTGCATTTTAACAAATTAGCGCTCAATCTTTTTGATGGTGGAGTTGCTGTAGTCAATGAACCATCATCGGATGCATGTGATGTAGATCCAGTTTACTTTAGGCCGTTTCCTGAAAGGCGCATAATTGATGGGGCTGAAGAAGTACTGCTTAAGTGTGAGTGGCGTGGAGACAGCAATACCTTAGAAGTAAAGCAATGCTTGGATGTTGGTACTAAAGGTAATGAAGTAGCAGTTGCATTCAGAATGAATGGCAAAGAAGAGTCCTTACTGCCTTCGGTAAACAGAATGCTGGAAAATGGGCAAGTTGTTGAAGCGAAAGAGCTTAAACCTTTTAGCCCTCCTCTATACTTCAGAGCAAACTAACGGGTTTTATAGGAGCCTCGTCATATCGTGTGATGGGGCTTACACAGATAAACGATGCCACTTTTCATGTCGCTTGGATAACATTTTTTCATTTATACCTGCTTTGGTACCTTCTCAAGAGATAGTTCGTTCGAGTTTTTCTTTTTTGCCAGTATGTTCGTTTTTTGAAGTCTGATTGTTTGAAGTGGCACTATTTCTTATCTATCTGATTTTATTATCTTATTTTTTACTTTATTAATATTACGGGTGAACATGAGAGATATAGAGTCACAGCATTTAAATGCAATTGATAATTAATGTCGATTGTGAAAGTGTTTATTTCTTTTACTTTTCTTTACCTCTGAGCTTTAACTGTTGCTAAATTTAAATTTGTGTTGACTGTGTATTTTGTTTTGTATAATTTTAAAGCTGATGTTAACAAATGCATGTACAAGGATATTGAAATGAAGCACAAGAAGAACCTTAAAGTTAAAAAAATCAACTTAGTTGAACTTAAAAAAGTCGTTGGTGGTGACGTTGCTAACCAAAACTACCGCGCTGCACGTGTCGATGCGTCAGAGTTTAACGCAATTCATTAATACACGTTATGAAGCATGGGGCTTAACTCGCTGTATTAAAGACTGGTTAAGCCTATTTAGACCCTCGTTTAGTCATGCAGTTTTCCGTTATCTATATAAATAAATACTCATAGAATATAATTTAGATAATCTTACTATCTATAGAAAATTTCTATTTATAGCTAAAGTCTAAATGATTTATGGACGATACAATGAAAGTTTATTTTTTTGTTACAGGTAATCTTGCGGCTGAGACATTGTTAATAGCAGCTGATGAACTTAAAAGTAAATTCCCTGAATTAGACATTGTGCTGTTGACGGACGGTATACTCCCTACTTTATCAAGCGACTTTATTTCATCTTCACTTAAAGAATATGATATTTCAAACGGTATTGGCCTGAAGGAAGGAGATATCGTCATCACCGGGATGATGTGGCCGGGCGATAAAGAGAGAGGAATCTTTAGAGAAGCAAAGGATGCCGGTGCTCAATCAGTTGTTTTGCTTCAGGATATTTCAGGAGATGCAAAAAAGTTCATGTTTCAAGGCATTTTGCACTTACCTGACCACATTTGTGTATCTGACTTACTCACATATGAAAACCTTTTAAATATAGGGATACCGAAAAGTAAAATTGTTTCTTTAGGGAGTTTATATTTAGATAGTTTATTTAAAGACTTTAATAAAGTAAATAAATGCAATCACAGTAAAAAAATAGGTTACTTAACTGTTCCAAATAAAAATGATTTCAAAAACTGGGGAAGCGATTATGGTTATGTTGAAACGGAAGTCGCAGAAGACTTGCTCCGCTTAAGTGAGCAATTAAATATGGACATGGTCATTAGAAAACACCCCAAAGAACACAGCTCAAGTAAGTATGACCATCTAGTCTCTAACTCAGTAAGTTGTGAGATAACTAGTCATACAGATGCGTCAATAATAGATTTTATATCTTCATGTGATGTGGTTGTAAGTACATACTCCACAACTTTAATCATTGCCCAAAAAATGGGTAAAAAAACGGTGTCGTACCAACCGACAGAGAATAAACCCTTTAGGTTTGAAGTATATGAGCGCTTAGGCATACCAGTTACAAGATCTAGAGATGAGTTATATGCATGTTTACTTGACTCTAGAACTGATGAAAGGGGTTGCCCACTTGATAGCGTTATATTTAATTATAATCATTCCAGTGAAAAATTTTCTTCCTTTATTGATACATTAAGGCCGTGACTCATGATTGACGTTATTATACCGGCCACAAATAAGAAAGAGGTTGAAAAAGTCATCAACCACCTTATCTCCTTGGGAGATTTTTTTGGGAAAATCATTATCGTTGATTTCGATAAATCCTCTCCTTCTATGAATTTCAAGCAAATTGAAGAACTTAATAATCACGTTGATCTTTCATATATCTTTGTTACTGAACAAGCGTATTTCAATAAGTCCATCGCGATCAATATAGGCTATGAACTTGTCGTGAATGAGTATGTGTTAATCTGTGACGCAGATGTATTATTAGATAAAGCATTTTTTGAAATTGCTTTTGATGTTTGGACAACGAATCAATTTATAGAGTGTGTATTCTCACCAGAGTTTGTTATTGAATCAGACAATGGCGAAGTAAGAAAGGGCCCTGGGATTTGCTTGTTAAAGTCTGCACACTTCAAAAAAGTAGCTGGCTACTCGAGCGACTACCTTGGATGGGGTATGGAAGATGTCGATTTCTTAAAGCGGCTTGAATATATCGACGTTGAGCCCCGTAAAATAGCTCATGCTATTCATTTGAGCCATTCTGATGAAGTAAGAACTAGAAATTACCACTGTGATTCTGTCTCTCAAATGAGATTGGAAAATCGACAGCTTTTCTCTCAAAAACATGAAAGCCATAATCTCTATGGCACTTTATTTGATGATTTTAAACATGTTTGTAGAGAGGTGTGTTTGTGTTAGCAGAAATAAGTGCCGATTTAGAAGCCAATAACTACGAAGAAATTAGAATCGAAAATACAAACCACTGTGGATACAAGTGCTTTTTTTGTCCTAGGGAAGAGCTTACTCGCGACCGTGGTTTTATGAGTATTGAGGATTTGGCGCTTGTATTGGACAGAGTAGGGAGATACACAGGGAGAGTAGATTTACATGGTTTTGGTGAGCCTTTGCTTGATAGAACTTTAGCGCAAAAAGCGAGCCTCATCAGACAGGTGTGGCCGGAGTCTCATTCTAGGATCATCTCTACTTTAGGTGTGCCATTAAAAGATAACACAATTGACGAAATTGTGATGAGTGGACTGGGTACCATTGAGGTCAGTTTTTATGGTGTTGATGCTGCTTCATACAAGGCATCTCATGGTGTTAATAAGTTTGAGCGAGTTAAAGAAAATATTGAACGCATTATGTCTCGCATTCACGCATTGGGGTCAACACTGGAGTTAGTGATCAGAGAATTTCCAACGCATGATGACATCACTCAGCCTGGCTATGTCGAAAGCAAAAAAGAACAACTTGCAATATGGCTTCAAGAACAGGGAGTTAAAGTATTCAGGCAAAATGTAATTCATAACTATGGCGGCGGTCGGTCTTATAACAAGCCCGAAACAAAAGGCGTGTGTTCAGTGGTTTGGGGATTTCGAAAACGAATTCTACAAGTCACTTGGGATCTGGACATCATTCCGTGTTGTTTTGATTCAAATTCAT
Source organism: Pseudoalteromonas luteoviolacea (assembly GCF_001696455.1). Taxonomy (GTDB): domain Bacteria; phylum Pseudomonadota; class Gammaproteobacteria; order Enterobacterales; family Alteromonadaceae; genus Pseudoalteromonas; species Pseudoalteromonas luteoviolacea_C. The sequence goes on along the minus strand of NZ_MAUJ01000003.1, from coordinate 160,226 downwards.
CCGTGATATTTGGAAATTTAAGAAGGCAGCCATTGTCAGAGGTATTTGCTAGTGAAAAATATACAAACTTTATAGAAGCACATAAGAAAAATGAAATTAGTCAGTATGACGTTTGTGTAAAGTGTGAGCGCTGTTTCAAACCATGATGAGATAAATTATGACAAACTTTAACGTAATTGAAGAACCAAAGGTATCTTGTTTATGTTTGACGAACAACAGGATAGATGATTTCAAAAATGCGTACGCCCACTATAAAAATCAAAACTACAAAAACAAAGAGTTTGTAGTGGTATGTAGTGATGACGACTTTCCAACCGTTGAATATGTAGAGGCGATCCAAGCAGAAGATACGAGTGTCAGAGCCTGCATAGTAAATAACAAAGATGAACTCACGTTAGGAGATCTAAGAAACTTATCAATTGAGCAAGCTCAGGGTGAATACATCTGCATTTGGGATGATGATGACACTTACCACCCTGATAGATTAAGTGTGAGCTTGTCAGAGTTACGGCGACTGAATGTCGCAGCGGTGGCGCTCAGTAACGTGATAATGTTTGATGAAAGTAATGGCAAAGCATACATCTCGCCTTATAGAGAGTGGGAGGGAACACTTTTTTGTTGTAGAAATTTTCTTAATGACAACGGAATAAGGTATCCGAGCTTAAATCGTGGAGAAGATACGCCGTTGCTTCAAGCGCTAGAACAGGATTTATCCTTAATGTTTTCCCCCCATCTATATATCTATAAAGTGCATAGTCATAACACCTGTTCAACCGAGCATTTTTCTCTGCTTATTTACCGTTCCGTCCCCCTTATGCCACATGAAAATTCGTGGATACAAAGCATCGTAAAGGGCAAGCACACTGAGAACAAAAATTTTAACTGGTTGACGGAAGTGGATTATAGATTTGCGCAAAGACGGCCTTATAAACAGGTCTTGGAAGCGCTGGCCATAGAGGTTTAATGCTATGAAAGCGAAAGCTTTACTCGGCACGTGGATCGGGTTGCTTTTTTGTGTTTTTGCAGAAAGTAAAGAAATAGCACTCACCTTTGATGATGCGCCCTTACCGGGTAGCAGTTTGATGAGCGGTGAAGAAAAAACACACCGAATCATTCAGGGGTTACAAGGGCAACAAGTGGATGACGCCTTGTTTTTTGTCACCACTGGAAATATTCAAGATGAGCAAGGTGCGCAGAGAATAAAAGCATATACCCGAGCTGGTTTCCATTTGGGACATCACAGTCACCGACACATGTCCCTTAATAAGTCTAGCAGCAGTGACTATTTGCAAGATTTTGATCAATCTCATTCGATTCTTCAAGGTTATAACAATGTTTTAAAACTACATCGCTTCCCGTTTTTGCATTACGGAGAAACAAAAGAAAAAAGGGATCAAATTAAAATAGGGTTAGAGGAATATGAGTATCAGATTGGCTACGTCACAGTGGATAATTTTGACTGGTATCTCAATAGCAAATTATTGGAAGCGGTCAACAACAAGCAAACAATTAATTATGACAATCTTAAAAAGGTTTATGTCGACACCATTTGGCGTTCAATTGAGTTTTATGATCAGATTGCAACTCAATATCTTAAAAAAGAGGTGAAGCACGTTTTATTGCTCCATGAAAACGAACTTGCGGCATTATTCATTGGCGACTTGGTGGCACATATAAAAAGTAAAGGCTGGAAAATTATTTCACCTAGTAAGGCGTTCACGGATCCGGTTCTTGCAAAGTATCACACTTCTTTGAACTTCAACAAGCAAGGTCGAGTAGCTGCGCTGGCACACTTTGAAGGTGCCGAAAAAGCGTTATTACGATCTGAAATGGAAAATACACAGTATTTAGATGACTTGCTTAAAAGAAATGATGTGTTTAAGTGACAATGGAAAATAGCGCTAGAGTATATCTCATAGGTTTTGATTTAAGTGGTGGGCTTGGGCTGCACCGATATTTTATAGCCAATGGATATTGCAGTACGTTCGGTGATGAAGATGGGTTTTCTACGACGGCTTTAAATAATCTCCAGAATGGCTTGCCCCTTGTAACTGGCTTTGAATCTTGTCAATTCTTTACGCAAATTCAGCACGAGAATGAGCGCGGGCAGTTTATTTATACGCATGAGCAGATTTTTGAGGAATTAGTTGAAGAAGAGCCCCATGCTTTGTTTATTTTCAATTACCTACCTATAGATGAATGGGTAGAGCAAAGAAAAAATTGTTATGGTTATTTACCTAAATCCATGCAGTCACTTCACTTAGATGAAGAAAAAGTAATCGAATATTGGCGCAAATTTTACCTTACCTATTATGACAAAGTGGTGAGCCGACTCGGCGATAAGGAAAATTACTTTGCCTATAACCATGCAAGTAACAGTGTGCATGAATTGACTCGTTTTTTAGCTCGATATGGTGTTGTTTTAAACGAAGCGAAGTTTGAGCCCATTGCTGAAATTAGAGGTAGCACAGAACCACGTTTTCACATTCAAAATATCCGTGAAGCAGCGCTGTACTTTCGCTATCACCGTTTTGATATAGATACTGCCATAAAATTACTGCAAGAGGCTGAAAAGCACCAACCGTGTAGATACTACTTTAAAGATGAACTTAAAAAATGGAAATTAGAAAAGACAACTTGGAAGAGCGAGTAGCGCAACTACAAAGCTTAGGCTCAGAAATTGAACACATTAACGGTACTTTGACTAAACACTTGCTTGGTACTTATCACTTATTGAAAAGTTGGGCGCTACGTGAAGAATTATGTTTAGCAGGGCTTTTTCATGCTGTATACGGCTCGGATCCGACGCGCTCTAAATTATTAGGTGTAGAAAAAAGGTCTGAAGTCGCGAATATGATAGGTACACGCGCAGAAAAGCTCGTATATCTATTTTGTTCTTGCGATAAACCAAGAGTACTACCGCAAATTGGCACAGTGTCAGCCATCGTCTTTTTTGACCGCTTTACTGGTAAAAGTTCGCCTTTTCCAGCTGAGTTACTCAATGATTTTTGTGAGTTAACTATTGCAAATGACTTAGACGTGGCGAGAAATAAAACTGTTGAAATGTATCACGACGATATTCTCACTATGTTTGAAAATATGTATCCATTAGTAAGTGAAAATACCCAGATGGAGTTAGACAATCTTTTCATCCGTTTTCGGTGAAGGGGTAGGTTTTGAAAAGTAACTTACAAAACCTTATGGGATCGGACTTACCCGTCGGATTTTTCCAAGTGATACACGATAAGTTGATTGTCGGAGCGCAACCATCTGAACGAGATTTGTTCATGTTGAAGTCCTATGGAATCAGCTTAGTTGTAAATTGTATTCCTGAATACGAGCAAACGTGTGATGAACAAGCCTTAGTATCACGATTAGGCATGGAATATATGTGCGTTGGTTTTGACCGCGCTTCTGGTATCACCATTGCGAATGCAGAAGCATTAATGGCAACTTTGCAGTCTTGTGCAAATCAGTCCACTTTTGTGCACTGTCAAACCGGAAATCGCATTGGTATTTTAGTCGCGATATACCACTACTTTTTGCTTGGAAAGCCAGAGAAAGAAGCCATTTCAGAAGGACGGCTGTGGGGAATGCGAGATACGGCAGCATTTATGAACATTGTTGAGGAAAGTCGCCAATGAGCAACTTTATTAAAGTTGAAGGTGTTGTTTTAAGTCATGTTGAGTTACCAGAGAGTTTCGTTATATATAAAAATAAATCACTGGCTGAATTAGACTTTTCTGAGCCTGAATTTGAGCGCTATGGTGGTCGCAGCATTAGCAATCACGGTGGTGGCGCAAGGGCTGCGAATTACGGTGACTACCAAGTAAAAGGCGTTGGGCTGACGCCGCTTGCTGGAGAAATGGAGGGAAGCAACTACAATCACGGGACTGTGCCTTTGAGTGAAGCTTTGGTTGAAGCCGTTTACTCTGAAGTGCTCAAAAATGTATTGCCAGTTGGTGTTGCTGACTTTCATGGTGTGATTTGCACAGGCGCTAAAACCGCTTTTGAGTTTGATGAAACGAGAGAAGGACAGCTGGAGAAAACCCACGGGGCGTTATTTATCAGAGAAAAGAGCGTGCGCCCAGCCCATTATTTGAGAGCGACGACTTTCAAAGTCAAACCTGAATACGCGCAAGTGTTAGAGTCTGATTTACAGCGTATTAGACATGTAATTAAATCGCTTGCAGACGACTGTGGATCTGCTGAAGGGTTTCTCGAGATTGTAGCTGGATTTTTGCAAGGATGTGCTGAGCAGTTTGGTTTTGCACGTGTAGCTGGGATTACCCATGGCGCAATGACACCTTCTAACATCTTAATGGATGGTCGTTGGATAGATTTAGTGACGCCAACATTTGTTGATAGAGGCAGAAATTATCGCGTCGCGAATTTAACCTTTTATCAGGAGCCATCCATTGCACTCGAAGTCTCACAAGAGCTATGTGATACCTACGCTAAATTTAACCACGTTACTTTCGATACGTCCATTTTGCATGACTACTATACCTCTTCCCTCGATATGAGTGTTGATTATCATTTACCATATATTTTGGGGCTAGATAGGGAAGCGATTGAGTCTGTAGAGCTGAGTGACGAAGCTTATGAGCTATTGTTCAAATTCAAAAAAGCACTCAATAAAGAAAGCCGAGTTTACTTTACTGGCAGTTTAGGAAATGAAAGTTCGCATACCTTTAAAACACCTTTGGCATCGATTATTCGTACGGCACTTCAGAATGAAAGCTCTACCGAATGCGCGCTTTACAAATCGGCGTATGCCCAATTTGCACACAATAAGTGTGTCACATTTAAAGGGTTTGTATTGATTTGCTTTATTAAAGCAATGAAACGGGATTTATTGACGGCGCTCTATTTTAGAACTCACGTTGAAAACAATGTGGCGTGTGTACTTGAAGATGTTGCCGCTGAACCAGTTCAAAATTTAATTGACGCTTACAACCAAAGCGCAATGTGGGTGTTTGATGATGAATTCGGTACCAAAGAGGTGATTTACCAAAGTGCATGTGCGTCCTTTTGTATCATTTTTGACGGCGTTTCATTAAAGGTAAGGACGGTGGGTGAAGGAAAGTATGGCTCTGACCATTTATTGGATGGAGCAGGGATAACATGTCCTTTTTTCAATGCGCATCGGGATATATTTTTACGCTATTTTAATGTTGTCAATACGCTAAGTGAGGGGGTGTTATATGAACAGCACACTTGATAAAAACACGATTTTGGCCGACATCATGCGTTTTAGAGCCGGGTTAAACCTAGAGACAAGCATCGACGATTTTCGTTTAATAGACTATTCGATAGAAAGAGCAAAAATATATGTAATGCGGGATAAAACAACGCACTTTGTTCAAGCGTATGTGATTTGGGCTGACGTGATAGAAGAGACCTGGACTCGCTATCTACGTCATGGTATCACCCCGATTTATGGTTATGAGTGGGATGAAGGTGACATTGGTATGGTGCTCGACGTCGTTGTCAACCCAAGCTATCGTCTTAATACTCTGCGAAAAATACCTGAGCAGTTCTTTAACTCTAGATATGTGTACAAGCGAAAATCTAACTCTTATGAATTTGGAAAAGCACTTAGAAAACTTGCTGCGATAAAATGCATCTCAGAAACTAAGTTAATCGCCCTGTAGTTGATCACTGTCAGGTAACTTTTTGACTAAATGCAAATCAATGGGGTCAGAGTCGTTGATACGCGCTTTTCACGCTTTAAAATCCCTCAACTCGACGGTCAATCGTCCGCCGTTAACAAGATATGACCATCTGTTGAAAATGGTATTAGCGTGCACCGCTATATTGGTTATGCCCTGTTGTTAAAAAACCAATGGGGTCAGAGTCGTTGATACGCGCTTTTCACGCTTTAAAATCCCTCAACTCGACGGTCAATCGTGCGCCGTTAACAAGATATGACCACCCGTTGAGAATGGTATTAGCGTGTACTGCTATATTGGTTATGCCCTGTTGTTAAAGAACATACCTCGATGGGTTGAACTTGAGTTTGGCGCATTAGAAAAAAGCCCACTAACATATGTCGAGGCTTGACTTCTGATCAATGATTGAATTTCTGAGAGTTCTTTTTCTAGGTTTTGTTGTAACGTTGTCAGCTCAGCGCTCTTATCAACACCGTCTTTTTTTTGCTCTAGCTGCAAGGCTTTAATTTTTTGTTGAAGTGATAAAATATTACTGACTTTTTTGTCTTTAGAAACAGCCTCTTCACTTTTATTGTCTTCTTTTTTATCTGTGGTTTTTTGCTCTGTCTTTGCTACTTCTGGTTCAGAGCTCACTTTTTCGGTCTTTGAAGCGAGCTCTTTTTTGGATTTTTCAATGTCCTCTTCATTGGATTTTAAAAGAGGGTTGTATCCAGAATATCCCGTGTTTAAGTTATTAATATTCATAATTGTTAGTTTTTTGACAAGAAAGCGTATTGAGGAGGGTAAGAAGCAAAAGTTATACCTATATTTTATTGAGTAAAATTTAAAAAAGGCAAAGTAACGTTATAGATAATTAGCTTGAATATGATGCTGTATAGTGATTACAGCTATTCAGTATTTGACTTCAAGGTCTTGATGGCTGACCAAGCCTATTTTTACTCAAACCATGAAGATTAATCCACCTTCGATTGGAGAGAACACGAGCCTAAGCCTGTAGCCAATGCCTGCTGTATGACTACCTAAAAACCCCAAAATATAGTGTGGCTGCAAAGATACGTATATAAAAATAAGCAAGTTTTACATAGTTAGAGCAAACTAAAAAAGGGTCCAATTGGAGCCCTTTGATGCAAGGTAAATATGAATGAATTAACACTTATAAATTCGATCAATCTAAATAGGTTTAAGCGCCTTCCGCCGGAGGGGTATCACTGAGACAAGCACTGTTAGGTCGCTCGGATAGCTTTCTCCATACACCCCAAGGATCTTGGCTGAATGCTACGCTTGGGGCATTGCCGCCAACTATATACCATTCATTACGGTATTCATGGCAGTCTAGCGCATCGATCACCACTTCACCTGGCTGGTCATAAAGTTTACTTGGATCCCAATATCCGTCTTGTACTGGTGGTGGAGGCGTGTGAGGTCCATGCTCAAAGGCACACGCATTGTCTAAAAATGAAAATTTAAGCTGCGCACTTAATGACACATAAGTGTCGTCTGTACTTGCCTTTAAGGCAGCCAGTGCCGCATTGGCTTCATTTGTACAATCGTATGCGCCATCGCTGGCTTTAAGTTGAGTAAATTGACCGTTAAGATCAACGGCAACGCGATTTTGTGAGAGAACAAACTCGTTGACGTCAGCTTGACCTGCTTCATTATTCGTGACAACGAGAGACGTTTTGGGCGAGTAATTGTAAAGGTAAAATTGCTTTTTCCCGTGCTCGTCGTATGGGCCGCCTTCGCCTAGTTCGTATACAGGTAAGTTAATCATAATGTGTTCCAGTACTTGGCCAAACTGCGACTGGTAAGAAATGGCCCCGTTGCTTTGCAGTACGTTGAACTTTTGCTCAGCGGCTAACTTCGCCTTATTGATCACAGACTCAGAATAAAAACCATAGTTTTGTAGAAGAGATAGGTAGTTGGAAATGTCATTCCAAGTCAGCTGAGTATCGTAAGTACTACCTTGAGCAGCAGCTTTGGTTAAGGTATTGGTAACATCTGGGATCTGTCTAATGTAGCGAGCGCCAAAATCATTCTGCTTTTGGAAGCAAGTCCAATCGTCTTCAAGGTCTTCTTTAATTGAAACACAGTGATCAAACACCTCTTGAGAGCGCAGGATTTGGTCTTTAGCCGCGTAAGGACCTCTGTTGTACATAAAAGACATTAACATCGAGAGTGCATCAGGATCCTTGGATTGCTGGAGGAATAAATGCATGGAATCTTGTGATAAATCAGAACCTTGATTCCATGGGAGTGAGCCACTGACAATTGCTAAAGCTGATCCATTGTAAAACCCACTGCTAAGTGAGGAGCCTAAAATGTTCCTTGCAGGTCCTGTATGTGAACTCAGTACGGTTTTTGGGTCTAGATTTTTGAAAGGTAGAGGGAAACCACCGCCCACGACCCCTTGTAACTCGGCCCATGCACTGCCCGGATACTCTATTTGTAAAACGCCATCGTCCTCGTCAACACCGGCAGGTAAATCCTTCCCAAGAGAGCTTTCTTGTAGTCCCTTTGACACAAAATAGTTGGGGTTCATTTGCCGCTCGAAATAATCCCCAAAGTGTTCACCCGTTGCGAAGGGTTTTGTTAGATCAAAGGTACCAGTTGGTCCCTTTCTAAGGCCATACTGCATTTGAATACGACTAGAAGCACTGACATGTGCGAATGCGATTGCCCACAGTTTATGTTCAATAATCGTACTTGTAGTGGTTGCACCTCTGACGCTTAGGTTAATCTCATTGGGGAATTCACCCTGCCAGTCAATATGATAGAACTGTCCGGGTTTATTACATCCCTCTCTATCAATATCATACCCGCCGTCAGGGGTTTCAATTATTTCGCAGTGGTAGTTAACGGTCACCTTATCGGCCAGTAGAATTCGATAGTCAGTAGTGCCCTGAAATGTAGGCATTAACTGACGGTATTGCTCTAGGTCAACTGTTTGTATCGCTGAGGCTGGATTGTATAGTCCACAAAACAAGGCAGCATATAAAACCTTCATTGAAATTTTTTTCATAATGATCTTTCTCTTTTCATGTTGTATTTGGAAAGTGTTTTGACATCGCTGTCAGTATAAAATATACAATTTATTGTATAAAAAACAAGCTAAATCACTTTTGATTGAAAAGGTCGCCTAACGACTTCGAGTTGGGGGAATGGCCGCTAGCCAATCTTGATTGAACAGTAAACTTGCAGACTCAAAAAGTCTCTTGTATCCAATGATGTACACTTTAAGGAATGTTCCGAGCTGTTGTTTGATGCGCACAACACTTTTTTAGACTCATTAAAAAATTGGTCGTGGCAGCACAGGTATTGAGCGTTCTTATTATTCAGTTGGTTATGTGCTGTATTGGGCACTGTTCATTGGCCAACATATTTTGGCGGCCATTTCGTCTTTTTTAATTCATATACTATTGAAATAATTGTTTATACAACGAATGAACTCAGCGTTCGGTTTTATAGCTAGTTTTCTTGAGCTCGGGCCGGTTTATTGAAATACAACTGGCTTTTATCATTTTCATCATCCCCACCTTTAGCTAAAGCAGGTTTTATGTGATTTTTAATATTTTTTACTTTTTCTAACTGCGTTTATAATTGTTTATAACTGTCTGATATCTTGAATTATTTCTCATTAATTTTTAACGATTGTGATTTTTGGTAAATTATTTTTTCTTTATCTGTTTTTTGGGTTTTTTATTTTATGTTTAAGGGTGCGTGTTTGTTGGTAATAAAATTGCTTTTACGGTCTTTTGATTAATTTATGCATAATTTATCAAGGTTAATTGACTAAGTTTAAATTTTGAGGTTATTTTTATTTCACCTTGTAAATAAAAAGGATATTTCATGAATAATAATATTAAAGCTATACTTCCCATTTTATTAATCAGCACATCTGCAGCTAATGCAAGTAGCGACAACGAGCGTGAATATGCATTGGATAGAATTGAGGCCTTCGCTAAAATCTCTAATATTGTGGAGTATTATCATCCTAGTGATTCTGTTAAAGCAACGAATTGGGAGGCTTTTTCTAAATATGGCACTTATTATATTCAGCAAAACTTATCTCAAGACTTTGCTGCACAGCTAACGCATTTGTTTAGTGAAGTGGCACCGCATGTCACTTTCAATGACTACCTCACTGAGCCTGAAAGATTGAGCAGAGAGAGTGAAGTCGCAGGGTGGAGAAATAATGGCTATCCTGGTAAACGAGGCCATTACTTATTTAATAGGCAATTAAACACCATAAAATACGGGGACTTACATACTGAGCCTTTCTTACCTCAGCAACAGGTGTACTATACCGAGGTAAATGGTGTATATGTCAGGGTACCCATGCTGCTTATGGCAAATACCTCTGCAAAAGAAGGTGTACCTTTTAAAATACCTGATAATGTAAATATTCCAAACACGCTTGAAAATCCGTATTTTTGTTTTGGTAACATGAGCAAAGTTTGGGGCGTAATGGAGCACTTTGGCCAATATTTTCATCATATTCCAGTCAATTGGAAATCTGAATTGAGGCCTTTACTGACTGCTTGCCTGACCCAAGACGGACAAAAAATAGGTGATGCACTGAAATATTCGTTAACCAAGCTACAAGATAATCATATACATTTATTTTCCTATGATATTCCAACTCAATATTATTGGCCAGATGCCGGATTTGAAATGGTAGAGGGTAAGCCTATCTTGATTTACAAAGGTGCGAGCATCGAAGGAATGGAAGTTGGTGACGAGCTCGTAGCTGTTGATGGGCAGGACATTCATGATCTAATTAAAGAAAAGTTGGCCTATTCTATGGCTACTGAAAAAACAGCTAAAAGTAAGGTTTTAGGCACTCAAGTTATGCTGAGAGCCAATCCAACAGACACCATTACGTTAGATGTTAAAAATAAAGACAATCAATTGTCATCGCTGCAACTTAAAACGGATCAATTACAATATCAAAGCTACAATCGTGCCGCGGCTAGGTATAAACACAGTGGTCAAGCTAAGCATCAGATACTAGATAACAACATTCATTATTTCGATTTAAGTCAGGTAACAAACGAAGAGCTTCCTAGCTTTATTAGCAAGCTTGAACAAGCTAGCGGGATAATTGTTGATCTTCGTAGTTATCCAAGCGATTGGCTTGCATGGCAGAATTTCTTGATGGTAATTCATGATGGAGAAATTGAAGGGCCTGCGTATTACAACCGTATATCCAACCACCCTGACTATGAACAGAGGTATGTACACGAAGTAAACGTATCGAGGTCAGGGATCAGTAAGGTACTAAACAAACCTATGGTCGTGTTAAGTAGCAGGTATAGTGTTAGCCGCAATGAATTTGTATTGGCCTTTTTTCAAAACCTAAATATTCCAGTGGTCGGCGAAGTGACAAACGGGATCAATGGAGACGTGACAGAATTACTCTTCGGCGGCAGCGGACCGAATAGAATGGTTGTTTATTTTACAGGGGCTGAAGTTCGTCAAGCTGATGGGAGTAAACTGATTGGTGTGGGTGTACAACCTGATGTGCTTGTATACCCAACCGTGGAAGATATTAGAAATAATACCGATGTGATTAAAAACACAGCGTACAAATATATTGAGTCATTAATTAAAGAATAGCTTAATTGACGACAACTTAGTTTAGGGCCTACTAGGTGACTTATAGTCAAGTAGGCCCTTTAATTTATCTAGTCTTAGCGCCACCAACCTTATGTGTTCTCCCTGAATTGACCACGTATTAGGTGCAGTTCACAGAATTTTTGAGACTTTGATACCTGTGTTTAATACCCTAGAAGCTGGAATAAACCGAACATTAATCATTTCTTAACTCAGGAAATTAGATTTTCGTTGCCACAACATGTATGCCTGACAGGTCAGGTTTCGCTTTTTGGAAGTATTGATATGATAAAAAAACTCAAGTCTCTTAAGTCATTGAGCTGTGTGTTACTGCCTACGCTTATGGTCACTTGGCATGCTGAAGTGTCAGCGACCATTGATGGTAAGGGCGGTTTGATGCCAGAGGACTATTTTGATTTTGTATTTATGGACTCGCCTCAAATAGCGCCCAATGATGAATCCATCTTATTTGTGAAAAGAACAGTAAATGAAGATGCCAGCGGTCGTCATAGTCAGATCTATAAAATCAATAAATTAGGCGCGGTTTCTGAGTTTACGCAAGGCACAGGCGATCGCGCACCGAGGTGGTCTACCGATGGCAGTAAAGTTGCGTTTATCCGTTCTGCCGATGGCAAGCCTCAAGTCTTTATAATGCCAGCTAACGGTGGAGAAGCCAAACAGGTTACCGCATTGACACAAAGCCTCTCTGGATTTGAGTGGTTGCCATCAGGTGACAAGCTGCTGTTGACTTTGAGTGTTAGCGCAGAGGATAACACCCCAGGTGATGTGAACGACTCTGAATTAAAAAGTACATCAAAAAAACGTGCTGCACCTGACATTGTCGTCGTGAAACAGGCCAAGTATATGGGAAATGGATCTGGCTATTTAAGCGACAAACGTAGGCACCTGTTTTTATTTGATATCAAAACGAAAGAATTAACGCAGTTAACCTCCGGTGAAAGTTGGAACGCGAATAGCCCTGTTGTGACTAACGATGGCAAATATGTTTATTTTCACGCAAATAGAACTGGTCTTGAGTACGAAGGCGATTCAAATTCAGACATTTTTCGTCTAGAAATCGCGACAAAAAAAATCACCGCGTTGACTCATCACGACCATGCACAATACAGCGTTAGCTTATCTAAAAGTAACGACTTATTGGCCTATGTGCACCAAGAAGGAACTTTTGAACAAGCAGATCTGGTCGTTACAGGAAAAAATTCAAAAGTAAAAAATCTAACCCAAAACTTCGATAGGAATGCATCACACGCTATTTGGGCACCAGATAATCAGCAGCTTTACTTCACAACCAATGACCATGGTGCCAATAGGCTCTTTTCGGTGTCAGTAAAAACCGGCGAAGTAACGAAGCTAATTGACGGAAATAGAAGTATTAAAAATCTAGCTGTGTCTAATAATGGTGAATACTTGGTTTTTACCGTGGAGAGTTCGACTGAATTACCGGAGTTTTATCGATATCACATTAAATCAGAGGGGCTAACTCAGCTCACAAAGTTTAATGAAGTGCTTCTCTCTAAAAAAGATTTGTCACCAGCCCAAGCGCTTTGGTTTACCAATGAAAAGGGGATGGAAGTTCAAGGTTTTATTCACAAGCCTTTGAACTTTGATAAAAATAAGTCTTACCCCCTTGTTTTGAACATCAAGGGCGGCCCAGGTGGTATGTGGGGGCATCAGTGGTTTCATGAAAACCAAATGTATGCGGCGCAAGGTTATGCCGTGGCTTACGTAAACTATCGGGGAAGCAGTGGCTATGGCATTGCGCATAGCAAGGCCGTGCGCAAAGATTACGGTGGTGCAGACTACAGAGATAATATGCAATTTCTTGATGAGGTACTTGCACAAAATAAATGGGTAAATAAAGAGTCGCTGTATATTACTGGCGGTAGTCATGGTGGATTTCTAACGAACTGGATCACGACCAAAACAGACCGATTCAAAGCTGCGGTTACACAACGTAGTGTCAGTTCTTGGATTTCAGAAGCCGGTACTCAAGAGTATACGCCAAATCAAATGACAAAAGAGTTTGGTGGTAATTTATGGACCAATTTTGATGCGTATTGGGATAGTTCACCTCTTAAATATGCAGATAAAGTTTCAACACCAACGCTTATAATTCATAGTGATGCGGATATGATCACGCCAATTGGTCAAGGGCAAGAATGGTTTTACGCATTGAAAGCTAATGATGTACCTGTTGAAATGGTGATATTCAAAGGTGAAACGCACTCTTTATCTCGTAGTGGCACTCCAACGAACTTAGTTGAAAGACTCTCGCGTATATTGGATTGGTTTGAGCGTCACTAGTATTAAGTGTTAAATTCGCCCTCTACGAGCACTGGGGGCGATTTTCATAATTCAAATAAAATAAATGTAAAAACTGATTATATACGTACAACTTTAACGAGAAATTTTAGGTCGTAGCATTTACAGTTTTTGGCTGTTTACCATGTGTTTATTTTTAAAAGGTAATATCTGGTTGGTGAATTATTTAGTAAAGTAAATGATGAAGCGTATTTTCGGATTTTTACTTACCTACATGAAGCAGACTGCTGTTTTTATAATAGAGTAGTGTCTGCTTCAATATTATCACTTTATTTGAAGTGTAATTAGAAAGTAACTGGTACACTTGTAGATGTGGCAGTATCGTATGGCTGATCATCCATAACGCAATTAGGTCGACCTGAACAAGCACCAGCACCACCGCCTACTAGGGGAGTATTTCCCTTGTCTAACTTTTTTCCTGATAAAGATAACTTTTTAATACTTTTTTTATTTAGTTTTAAGTTCATTATAATTATTTCCTTTATTATTTTAATCTCTGAATATTGTTCAGTTTTTTGATAGTACATTTTTAAATTTTATCGTCAAGAAAATTTGATGAATTATTTAATTTTCGTAGTTTTTTCCATCATGCTTTTTATATAAGCTCTTATTATTAGCTTTAAGTAGGTTCGTCGTAGCAGTATCTTGTATCTATGTACATGATAGCTAGATGTGCGAGATATAAACCCTCAAACTTGGTTGTGTTGGATACGAAGGAGTGCACGCATTGTTGTGCTGAGGCGACTTTGATTATGAACTGGGCGTACCTTTAACATTTTTATAGAATAAACAACATAATGCGTAGAAATCGTGGGCAATATAAACTAGCCTATTAATACGATAAGCCAAATTTAAAAGCCTCCGACGGTTGCTCAGTGCCTATGGGAAAACAGTTCTTAGTAATTCTACATATCACATGGATATTAGTGACTGTCATTCCGAGTATTTGCTTTGGAAGCATCCCAATACTTGCTAATCAATATTCGGTGAAAAAACTGACCGCTGAAGAGGGGTTCGCGTCCTCTGAAATCTACTCAATTATCCAAGACCAACAAGGGTTTCTCTGGTTCGGCACTGCTGAAAATGGTGTGATGCGTTACGATGGGCGTAAAGTCACTTTGTTTGAGTTTGACAGCGACAATGCAAATGGACTGTCTCACAATGATGCTGGCAATCTCATGCTCGATAGAGAAGGTAATATATGGGTGGGAACATGGGGAGGAGGCGCGAACCGCTACGATCCGACGACTGGCCAATTTGAGAATTTTGTACACGACCCCAAGCGGTCTGACTCCATTTCTGCAAATAGAATACAGTCTCTGTATCACGATCTAGACGGGTCTATTTGGCTAGGGTCGTATGATAAAGGTTTAAATAAGTACATAGAAAAAGATAGCTTTGAACACATTCAAGTAGGCTCGAGCATCAATGAAGGGTTGTCACATAATCGTATTTGGGACATAGAAAATAATGATATCGACAGCTTGTGGATTGCAACGAGTTACGGCTTGAACTTGTATGATAAAACCGACAACACCTTTCGCTACTTTTTTCCTGATCCTAGTAATGATACGCCAACAGGTGCCAATGAAATAAGACATATACTGAAAACTTCGCAAGGGATGCTTTTTGTCGGTACGCAAGTTGGCCCTTTTTCATTTGATTTATCAACGGGAGAGTTTTCGGAAATCGGGGTCGTGAATGGCGTTCATTTGGGCCAAGTGAACTCAATGATTGAAGATCAAGAGGGGTTTATTTGGTTTGTGACAAGTAAAGGCGTTTTCAGAAAGTCTAATGTCAGTGATCAACTAGTACAGTTAGAACTTGAGCATAACAATGGACTTAGAATCATATTTGAAGATAGCGCAAAAACCATCTGGATCACCAATGAAGTTCACGGCATATTCAAGTTGGTACCCCACCGTAAATTTAAATCAATTAATAGCCCTGATTTGATAGCACCAAATGGTATTACCGCCGATAAAAGCGGAGATCTGTTAATTGTCAATTCGGAGTCTCGGCTATTGAAGTGGGAGGTGTCGTCACAAACCTTGCACCAATTGTCTCCGCCTGTCTTTAACAAAGGTAATGGATTTGAAGACAATGTGCTGCTTGAGCGCCCTGTTTTGCATTTAGATAAACAAAACATTTTGTGGCTGGCTTTAGACAGAGGAATCGCTAAGTTCTACTTAGATACCAATACCAGTGAGCTCATACATTATCCCAGTACTGAACCACACTATAGAGAATTTAGAGAGATCCGTGCACTGACAACAGATCATCATGGCAATCTATGGATTGGTACCTACAAAAATGGCGTGTATATTTACAATCCAAATACAAATACTTTCAAGCATTTAGATTCATCTTATGGTTTATCACACCCCGAGGTATTGACCATATACAAAGATAAGTCTCAGAATATTTGGGTTGGGACTGGAGACGGGGTCAATTTGTGGCAGGAATCTCGGCAGAAGTTTAAGTCGTTTGTAAATGATAAATACAAAGCTGATAGTTTACTTGGCAGTATTGTTCAAGACATTCATCAATCACAAGATGGGGCTATTTGGGTTGCGACTCAGCAAGGGTTGAACTTGTTTCAAGAAGAAACAAATACCTTTAAACACTATAGTACCCAAAATGGTCTGCCCAGTAATCTAATCCGTGCGATCTCAGACGACACAAAAGGAAATTTGTGGTTAACGACGAATAAGGGGATCACTAAGTTTTCACCATCTACAGGAGTTGTACGAAATTTTGACAGCCGCAATGGGGTCCTCGGTTTAAATTATTATCCCAGCAGTTTGATAAAGGGCAAAAATCATATCCTTTTCACAAGCAGTCAACGCGGTGTAGAGTATTTTAGTACGCAGCCATTAAAATCAAATCGCAATGATCCTAATTTGGTACTGACTGGGTTTAATAAAATGGGTCAACCGGTCAAACTTGATAGGCCTTATGCGCATGTAGATGATATTTATCTCTCTTACTTAGATTATATTTTTTCTTTTGAATTCTCGGTATTGGACTTTGTATCCCCAAGTAAAAACCAGTATGCCTACAAGTTAGATGGGTATGACGATAACTGGATAGAAATAGGAAATAGAAATACAGCTTCATTTACCAATTTGGATGGCGGAACATACACTTTTCAAGTCAAGGCCACGAATAGCAATGGGCAATGGGGCGCAAACATTTTATCTATTCAGTTGCATGTCGCACCGCCCCCTTGGAAAACTTGGTGGGCGTATTGTCTTTATGGGTTGAGCGTTGCACTGATCATTTTTACCGTCATTTACCTGCGCACAAAGTTACAAAAAGCCGAGATAGACAGACAAAAACAGTTTGTTATTCAACTTGAAAAGCAAGTGTCTGAAAAAACAGCTTCGTTGAAAATGCAAGCTAAAGATCTTGAAGTGGCACTCAAAAAAGCAGAAGAAGTGACGCGCTTGAAATCTGAATTTTTGGCCAATATGAGTCACGAAATTAGAACACCGATGAATGGTGTATTAGGTATGTTAGAGCTTTTGAAGCATAGCAGCCTGACACCTGAACAGGCTCACTCTGTTAGTATTGCGAGCACGAGCGCGCATTCTCTACTGACCTTAATCAATGATATTTTGGACTTTTCTAAAATAGAAGCAGACAAGCTGGAATTGGAGCTTATCGACTTTGACTTAAAGCAAATGATAGAGCAGCTATGTGAGTCAATGGCGCTTTCTGCGCAGTCAAAAGGCGTCAGTATCATTGTTGATTTAGTTGATGTTAATGAATCACTTGTAAATTCGGATCCTGGTCGCATCAGGCAAATAATTACTAATATTTTAAGTAATGCGATTAAATTTACTGAGATTGGTGAAATTGTCATCAGCGCGAAATTGGAGCCAGCTAAAACTGAGAATAACCTACTATTGACCTGTCAGATACAGGACACAGGGATTGGAATTCCGCAAGAGAAATTGTCCAGCTTATTTGACTCTTTTATCCAAGTCGATGCGTCGACGACGCGTAAGTATGGCGGAACCGGACTGGGGCTCAGCATCACGAAAAAACTTTGTCAGTTACTTAACGGCGATGTCAGTGTTTCCAGTAAAGTAAATCATGGTAGTTGCTTTGAGTTTACTTGTTTGGTGGCAAAAAGTGACAAGCAAAATCAACAATCAACCTCATTTGCAAGCTTAAATCTGGGCGCATTACTAGTCGACCCAGTTACCTCTAGCAACAAAGCTATTCGCAGGCAATTGGCACATTGGGGGGTTAGGACATTTGATACAACCAACGCAGAGCAAGCATTGCAGATTTTATCCTCTGAGCATATCGATATTGTCTTTTTTAATAAAGCATTGCCTGATATGAGTGGAGAATCATTGGCCAAACAAATTAGAAAACAAGAGAAGTATAAAGACATTAAGCTTGTAATGATGAATTTACTCAGCGAGCATTATGATGCTATTGAGAATAGTTCAGTGACATTAGATGGGCACTTTTCAAAACCAGCAACTATGAATGATTTATTAGCCGCGCTTTCTACACTAAAAGGCGTGGCAGATAGCAGTGGGGCAATACAAGACAGTACTCAGAAGCAACACAGAGATACGCTCGTTGAAGATAATATTTGGGCGAACGGTACCCGTGTATTACTGGTTGAAGACAATAAAGTAAACCAGATAGTTGCTATGCGTATTTTAAATGGGATAGGTGTTACCACAGAGCTTGCTGAAAATGGTGTTGAGGCACTGGCTAAACTTGCTGAAGTCGATAGCTCGCAACCATACTCCATTGTACTAATGGATTGTCAAATGCCAAAAATGGACGGTTATGAAACGACAAAAAATATCAGAGCAGGGGCGGCTGGTTCAAACCAAGTTGATATTTCTATTGTCGCAATGACCGCGAATGCGATGTTGGGGGACAAACAAAAATGCCTTGACGCAGGTATGGACGATTATATCACCAAGCCGATAGAAGCGGGTAAAGTACTAGAGAAACTAAAGGCGTGGGTACTTAAAAGTCAGCAACCAAGTTAGACGTGATGGCATTGAGTATGTTAAACCTTGATCTCGCCATCCCTTGTCTCATTTTTTATTAGATTATTGATATAAAGTACTTTTACCTTATTAATTGCGCGTTTCAATTGTCAAAACTGTATAAATTTATAGATTGGATGACTTTTAAGCCTTGAGTGAGTTTGATTGTGTGCATTTTTGGCATATCTATGTGGGCCTTGTGCAATGTAGGTTGCTTAACACAATGTTATCCATCGCTAGTATCCATCAAATAATCGCATTAAAATTGTACAAACATGTAAAATAATGGCAGAGTGTCCTGTGACCAAATACATATTTCAATAAAAATTGGAACGATCCAAGTGGGTGCGGAGTTAGAATGATTCATAATAAAAAAGTTAAACATCTGGCCGTTTTATCTTTGTCTTGTGCTGTATTGGCAGGGTGCGAAAAGACGCCAACCGATAGTAAACAAGGTCCAGAAGAACAAGTAAAAATAGAACCTAATTACGTGACCGAGGTGGTTTCTTATGTAGATCCACTTATTGGCACTAAAGGGCCGTTTAATCACAGGCAAGCTGGTAATGTAACGCCTGGCGCTTTAGTACCATTTGGCATGTTTAACTTCGGACCCGAACATGCTTATACAGAAGACCTATTAGCTGAATCAGAAAGGATCTCTAAAAAAATATTGGAGGAAAATAAACGCGTTCCAGTATCACCTGGCGGATACAACTATCAGGCTAGTCGAGTCAAAGGGTTTTCGTTTACGCGGCTATCAGGTACAGGTTGCTTAGGCGCATCGGGCGATATTCCTGTCATGCCTTTTACCAAAGAGGTTACTTTTTCGCCTGCAAAGGATCCAATCAATGGCTACTACAGTGCAGGGTTTAGCCATGATAATGAAACAGCTATTCCGGGCTATTATCAGGTTGGACTGGATAATGGTGTCAATGTTGAGCTCGCTGCAACGACTCGAACAGGTATAGCAAATTTCACATTTGAGAAAGCAGTGGGCGCGAAGCTGTTATTCAGAACATCATACTCTCAATTAGGCAGCGGCGATGCGTATGCCAAAGTAGACCAAGAAAAAGGAGAGGTAACGGGTTATGTTACTTCAGGTAACTTTTGTGGCTACCTTGGTGAGTACAATCAAAGGGATTATTACACCCTACATTTTGTTGCAAAATTGGATAAAGCCATAACCGGAACTGGCGCATGGAAAGACAGTGAAATTTTGAACGGAGCAAATACTGCAAAAGGTGGTATGGGATATGGTGACAATGGTTGGCCCGATATTGGTAAAGGCTCTGGTGTATGGGTAAACCTAGATCTCAAAGATGGTGAAACAGTCCAAATGCGTGTCGGTATTTCTTATGTTAGTTTAGAAAACGCAAGGGAAAACTTAACAAAAGAGCAAGCCGAGTATAGTTTTGCGGATGTGCGTAAAAAGTCACACCGAACTTGGGAAGAAGAATTGTCCAAGGTTAAAGTCGCTTCGAATGATGATAGCAAGTTGAGAGTATTTTATACGGCTCTTTATCATAGCTTATTTCATCCAAATGTCTTCTCAGATGTGAATGGCCAGTACACAGGGTTTGATCAGAAAGTGCATACCGTGTCCAAGTCACAAAACGTGCAGTATGCTAATTTCTCAGGTTGGGATGTGTATCGTTCACAGTTACAGCTAGTCACGCTATTGGATCAAAAGCGCGGCAGTGATATCGCTCAGTCTTTGTTTAATCAAGCTAACCAATTCAATGGTATTTGGGACCGCTGGACCCACAATGCAGGGCCGACAGGCGTAATGAGCGGTGACCCTTCAACGATTGCGATTGCCAATTTTGTTGCTTTTGGCGCAAACGATTTTGATGTTTCCGGCGCATATGCCTCTTTACGTAAAGCTGCCACCCAGCCTACCGAGTTTGATTTGTCTAACATTGGCTGCCCCGTATTTTGTCGTGGTCAGAAACCTTCGTTAGACGAATGGCAAAATCTAGGATATATCTCCGATCAGTCTAATAGCTGGGAGGGGGCATCTGAAACTCTAGAGCAAGCCTCGAGTTACTTTTCACTTTCACAACTTGCAGAGCGCTTAGGTAAAGAAGAAGATGTAGCAAGGTTCGTACAGGAAGCGGGCAACTGGAGAAACCTATACAACCCACTGGCAACGGAGTCTTTGGGGTACATTCAAGGGCGAAACCAGGATAAAACTTGGAAAGATGAGTTTGATCCCTTCTCTGGCCACTTATTCGTTGAGGGAAGCCCTGCTCAATATCTGTGGATGGTACCTCATGATGGCGCTGGGCTTGCAAAAACAATTGGGGGTGGTAAAGCAATGAGCCAGAGATTAGACAGCCACTTCAGAAAGCCTGATGGGACTTGGGTGCTCTATCGCGATTCAGCTGAGTTTTCAGATGTATCCAATCAACCTTCTATTTTATCTCCGTGGATGTATTTACACACCGGCGAAGCGTACAAGACTCAGCAAACGGTGCGAGAAACCATGAAACAGCTTTGGTTAGATACGCCAGATGGTATACCCGGTCAGGATGACCTTGGCCAAATGTCTTCATGGTATGTATTTAGTAGTTTAGGCTTGTATCCTAAATACCCTGGGCGCGCTGATCTCGTTCTATCTAGCCCGCAGTTTTCAAAAGCAGAAATTGGTAATTTAACTATCAATGCGCCGAGTGCATCTGGCGATCATATTTATATCAACTCGCTTGAAGTAAATGGCACTAAAACGCTGAATAGCTGGATTGACGAATCATATATTAATAAATCCGTAACTCTGGACTTTACATTAAGTACTGAGCCAAATAAGGCGTTCGGCAGGGCTGTTGAAAACAGACCGCCAAGTTATGGTCCCTCAATAAAGTTATAAAGTGGGTAGCGAAGATAATTAAAATGGTAACATTGTAAAACAAAAAAAGGTGCTTAAAAATAAGCACCTTTTTTTGTTTTTTCTTCTGGAATGAATGTTTGAAAGATTAGGATTAAAAGAGGGGTATATATGTTTTTGATTTTTTAAGTTTTTGGTAATGCTGGTTTTAATATTTGTTTGGTTTTTGCTTGTTGATTATTTTCAAACTTTATTGTTGCTTTTTTAATTATTTAAAGTTTTTACTCTTGCAGTTTTTATTAAATTAACTAATGAGCTTTGCGTCACTAGATTTGTGGCTAAATTATGGTCACTTTATTTTGTGTATTAATTTAATGCGATTTTACTCGCAAGGAAGAAAAATGATCAGTATTAAAAAAATATCAATTTTAGCACTTGCTTTTTACTCTCAATTTAACCTAGCAAGTACAGTGGAGGGTTACCCATCAAGTGAGTTGGAATATGTTGAACACTACATGTGGTACAATAATGTGGGCTATCCAATGCGCGAAGGGCAGTATATAAAGTTAGATAGTGGTCAGCAATATAATGTTCAAAATGATCAACAGCTTGACTTGTCTTACTCATCATACCCTGAGTGTCGGCAAGCAGCATGCTTTCCGATAGCTTCACTAAACGCTCGTATTATAAAGTCGAGAGATGGTGTGCTCGATAAACCAGTTTATTTTATCAAAGGATTAAATGTGACGGCTGATGGGATCAGTACTGGCCATCATGAGTTTAATAAGTATTGGTATGATTATCGTCTTCGCGATGTTTTTATACCGTTACTTAACGCCGGAAGAGATATCGTCTTCATAGAATATGTCAACACAAGTGATAAGTTAGTCCCGCACACCGCGCAGTTAGTTCACTTTATTGAAACTAAGATGAAGCGGGGCAACCATCAAAGTTCAATGGTTGGTTATAGCTATGGTGGCATACTTGCCAAGAAAGCGCTGAATTTTATAGAGTCAAGTCGATATAACCATGAGGTCTTTAATTATATTTCTATTGATACGCCACATAAAGGGGCCAATATTCCTTATACAATTACAGAAACAATCGGAAGAATAAAAGGTCGATTAGAAGATGCTCGAGGGTGCTCTTGGAGCAGTTCTTGCGACAGAGCTCGCAAAAACGCAAGGCGCATGTATGCAAGCTTGACAGAGGGAGTGGCAGCTCAACTATTGGTAACAGGTAAGGAAAGCTACCAGTACTTCAGAAAGTTAGCAGACGAAGGCTATCCATCAACATATAATGTTGCCTTTTCAAATGGTAGTTATACGGGCACTTCAGCAGGGTTACCTACCAATACTCAAATGGCGAGGTTTGAAGTAGATTATAGTGTATATGGTGACACCTATTATACTCTAAAGTCACTTAATATAAGTAGTAAATACAAAATGGGCCATTATTACAGAAGCCATAACTTCGATAATGCACCTGGCTCATATACGATTACAGGGCAAATGCTGCAAGAGTTTTTTGACGGGAATGGCAATATTCGCAGAGTGACGAACAATCTACTTTCTAATAATCGTAAGCCAACATTTATTACCACTGCAAGTGCATTAGATCTAAATACAAATGATATGACCTCTTCATTTAATCCAAATTCAGTTTCTACACCGTTTGACAAAGTCTATGGGGTGAATGGCAGAAATTTAAGTCATACAGATTTTAGCTATCATAAAAATAATCTAATTCTAGAGATTAAGAAAGCCAATTAAATCAGGTTTATTTGGCTCATAGCGCTTTTGACGTTTAAAAGCGCTTTTGTCCTATATTTTAACGGCTTTTATAAAAAGCCACTTCATGTGATGAGTGTAACTCTCTGGCAGTTCATTCATTGCCAAACTAAGCGTGGTCAGGGCATCATCTAAGCTTAGGTGAGGTAGGCTCTTTCTAGCGATGGCGGGAATTTTGTAAAACTCAATCCAATCTTGTTTTGTCACAGTCACTGTTTTCGTAATGACTTCAGATACTGTAAAACCATACTGTTCAATAATTTGAATCAAATGCTCTTTACAGTATTTTTTTGGTGTACCTTTGTGTTTCTTCTGTTCAAAACCAAGTATTTTAAGCTGCTGATCTATCGCGATGTATCGCGACTCGTCTTGCACAGGGCCTTGCAGATCCCACTCGGAAAAGTTAACGAGTAACCCACCTCTATGTTTTAGCTGAGACTTAATCAGCGGAAGTGTTTTATCAAAATCGAACATCCAAAATGCAGAGTTTGCGAGAAAGCAGCAGATGGAGTTTGGAGCAAAGTGTATGTTCTCTGAGAAACCAGACATAAACTCGGCATTGGTGTGCAAGCTATTATGTTTGGCGACTGCGACCATCCCCTTGGCTGCGTCCACACAGGTGACTCTTCTATTTGGGTGGAAGTTAAGCAAGGCGTCCAGAACTAAATTAGATGAACCACAGCCTAAATCAACAAAATGGTTGTAGTCATACTTGCCTATAATCTCAGCGCTAAATCTAGCGGTGTCTTTGTAAAAAGAAATGTTTTTTGCTGACTTCGCGTACTGTATTGCGCTGTCACTCCAAATACAACTACCCATGGACTTTCCCTCTATCACTATGAGATATATAAATTTTAACCTTCTTTCTTATGTTAACTAATCATAATGTGCAGCAGACGATACGAGTTTGATCAGCGTCATATCGTGGTGCCGAAAGTTTTCGTGCCTGAAGTGACGTATTTTGCAATAGTTTATTCTGCCTTGCAGAAGTTAAGGTCATTTATCTCGGTATTATGTATTGGTCTTTTGTTTATTTATTATCAGCGGGTTTACATTTGTAATGCCGTGTAATGGTTTTAGGTAATTCATTAATGTACTTTATTAAACGATTCGGAGCAGATGTTAAGGGCTTTGCTCTTGTGTTGTTTTTACATTAATTTTGGAGTTTGAAAATGGGTTTACGAAAAGGGGTGGTAAGTTCAGCAGTTGTGGCGTCATTGGCTACTGGCTCGTTAGTATTTACGAATCAAGCGAATGCATTTGGCTGGGGAAGTATCGGAGACTTTTTTAAAGATCCAGTTGGGTCAATTGGGAGTGCGGTTAGCCAAGTAGCGACGGTTGTTCAGGATGTAACAAGCCCCGTGACCAATGTGGCCATTACAGTTTTAAAACAAGGTGCCAATGTAGTTAACCAAGCCACAGATGCAGTAGGTGTAGATTCAAGAGCGATTACAGGACAGGCAATTGCTGTGGCTCAAAGCCTCACTTCAATAAATCAACTGGGCACATATTTTACATCAGAACAGCAGAAATTAGCACACCTTCAAAGTTTTGCCAGCACTGCAATTGGCAATGCACACTATGTAACCCAGTTAGAGTCTTTACTTGATGGTATTAACTCAAACAACGTTGAACTAGCAAAAGAAGTCGTTTACACATTAATCAGAGACATCGACTACAACAACCTTAAGCGGGTTGCAGATGAAGTAAAAAACCGCGATAACGCGCAGTCAATTATGTTTATGGTAAATAAAGGTAATGTTGGTGTCGGTGTCGCTGTTGATATCAATGAATTAGAACGTATAAAGCATGGTCATCATACGCATCGCGACCAGCCGATTATGAGTTTCTTCGTACAAGCCGTGAACCCTGGAACACCGGACAATGCTATTAAATTTGCGGTTGGTTATCATAAGAGCTTGCCAAAAGACGTCACAGGGAACAGTTTTAGTATTGCCAATACGGTTAAAAATCTCAAAGTAACTTTGGCATTCGCGCCGCTTAGTACAAGTAGCTTATTGAATTTATTTGATATTACGTCACTGAGAAATCAGCATAAAATGACGGCGGTTGGCGTGAGCAGCAAGTCAGTAAACATGCAAGTTGGCGGTACATCTAGGCAGGTTGTGTTTAAACAGTGTCAAAATGGCCGACTTCAAACTGCGGTTGGTAACTGTAACAACCCTAATGAAGATCTGTCTATCAGCTCAATCACGGGTGTGACTCAAACCGATCAACATACATCGGTTGGTGGTGTTTCATTTGTATTTAAATCTTTTGGTATTGTACCGGGTATGTACTGTGTCCAAACGTTAGAGCCCGCAGATCCGCATACTTGGCATGACAACTACTTTTGTTCGTCGCAAGATATTGGCATGAAATGGTCATATGCAGGGCCGATTAATGGGATGCGCTGTACACAAATCAAAGAATCTGCTGATCCGCACACGTGGGAAGACAACTATTTGTGTTTACCTCAGGATTCAGACTTCTTGTTCTCGTGGAGTAGTGCAGGCAAAGCCAATATGCAAAAATCGGTTAGGTGGCTTGAGTCGGCAGATCCACATACATGGGATGACAATTACCTAGGCATCGAAAAACACGTCGAGCTTAAAATTCACGGTAAGTGTTTGGATATTTGGTACGCTCATCCAGCAAATGGACAGGACGTTGTTGTACATGATTGTCACGGCGGTGCAAATCAGAGGTGGTTATTTACTAATGACGGCAAAGTTAGAAGCAAGATGAACTACAACAAGTGTTTAGATTACAGAAACTCTGCGACAAGCAATGGGGAAAGACTGATGGTTTGGGATTGTAACAACAGTCCGACTCAAGCATTTAAATACATAAATCAGCAGCTTAAAACAGTATTAGAGCCATCGCGTTGTGTTGATGCGCCCTCTGGTCAAAACGGCACTAGAACACATTTATGGGACTGCCCTGTATTGCACCCCAATAACACAGTGGTTGTCTCTCAATAAGACAAAACTTCAAATATGAGGTAATGCACAGGGTGTGTTTTACCTTCATAGCCTCTCGGTAAATACTTCAGGCCTAGTGTGTTCCATCATAATAACTAGGCCTTTTCATTCACTTTAATACGCAAAGTTTCTTTTTAGGCACTCAGGCATTATGTAGCCGGTATTTTTTCAAGTAACCATTAAATCTGTTTTCATAAAACGTAACCCACACTGTGATGATGACGCTGGGTGAGTTGGGCTACGAGTCATGGCGGCCAGCTTGTGTCGTGGCACTTTCACGGATCTGCTCAAACTTATTAAACGCATTTGATACAACCTCTTTATCGGTGGCTGTGAGCGCAATAGATACATCGCAATTTGGGTTTGAACAGGAAAAAGATTGTCCTGCTAAAAGCAAATTTGATTCGAAGTAAATTGGCATAGTGCATTCAGGGCAGTCAATTTTTGATTTTATACTCATAGTTAGTTCCTTATTGTTTACTGGGGAGTGGCATCATATTTTTTGAAAATATTTCTAAAATTGTGGTGATCCCATTGGGTAAAGGGAGTTGACCAGCTTCAAGCGTAACTTCATAGCTTGCGTGGGCCGAGCTAGT
Source organism: Pseudoalteromonas luteoviolacea (assembly GCF_001696455.1). Taxonomy (GTDB): domain Bacteria; phylum Pseudomonadota; class Gammaproteobacteria; order Enterobacterales; family Alteromonadaceae; genus Pseudoalteromonas; species Pseudoalteromonas luteoviolacea_C. The sequence continues at coordinate 133,374 of NZ_MAUJ01000003.1, read as the reverse complement.
TTGCTGCTGTTCTCCTTGGTGTGATTTGGCGAGCGAGCCATGCAATTCAGTCTCAAACTCATGTGATTGATTTGGTTGTGTGTTTTGTGGATTGCTTTGCTTTTGAGATTGGGTTCTGCGCTGTCTCCGCCCCTGCGGTCGCCCCTGCGGTCGCCCCTGCGGTCGCCCCTGCGCTCGCCCCCGCATTCTGCGAATTGAAGTGGAGCTCTCCTCCTGATGTTCTAGAGTCTCTTTCTTTTTTATTTCCCTCGAGCTTTTCACTTCCATGTTGAAAGACACCTTGAGCTTTTCTATGGCGAGCGAATTAATGGGAATTAAGGTCATGAGCGGAATAGAGATATCCATTTTAATCGGAGACTTGCCAATGACGCCATCTTTATCAATAACAGAACGAGATAATGTAAAGTTGACCATTGTTGGGACTAGCTGGCTATCATCATCTGGGCTTTTTTCGAAACAGGTTGTGAGGAGAAACTGAGTCTGTGCATTTGCAATCATCGCGTTTGCATCGGTTGCGGCTTTTAGCGGCGCACCAATCAGCGCTTTCATAGGCAATCCAGAAAACTGTGAGGCAATATTGTTGTTCATGCGAAGTCCTTTTTATAACTTATCCTGGAATTTGTGCTCGAAGTGCGCGCTCGTAACCTTCAATGAGCTTTTTAAGGCCTTCTGGGGGCTCATTACCGGTTAAAGTGATTTCTAGCTGTGCATTGGCGGTGTTCTCTCCACCACTTGGTCCGATTATTTTGTCGCGAAACCCTGATTTTGTCGTGTTTTTGGCGAAAGTGACCATGAGTTTGTCTTGCTCATTTGTGCTTATTTCCAAGTCTGTTTTAAACTTCACTTCCGTGATCCTTGGTGAAGATATGGGCACGAGTGCGAGAAGTGGCACTTCGGCTTCTACTGTATCGATACCCTCTTCAGTTCTACTTGGAAATTGCATCGTACATGTTTTGGGAGAGTAACTTGGTGCTTTGCCTTCGTCATTTTCATGTTCATCGAAAAAACGTTTAACAAAGTCAATCGTTTCGCCTTCAACAGACTTAGCAGCGTCTTTAACGCCTTTATGTATGGCTTTCATTAGTGATTGAAATTCGATCATAGCATGTCTCTTATTATCGTTATTTAAGAGAGGAAGCTGCTAACTTCCTCAGAGTAACCACGATTCGGTGTCAGTAGGTGCTTACTCTTTTTCAATGATTGGATCAATGTTCTTGGTAAAGGCATTAATAATGGTGGTTACGCCTGTTGGCAGAGGTAATTGCCCTGCGTGAACATCCACTTCATATTTGGCTTTATTTGATGCCTCATAGTGCTCTTTTTGCTTCGAAGTAGACTTGCTGCTATGAGAAACCGACCCATGTACTTCAACGGAGAAAAGGCCCGCATTGTACTTCGCTGTAATATCAGCTTTGGCAGCGGTTTCCTGTTCACTACTTTTTTCATTGTCAGTGGATGTTGAACTGGAGACTTCCATTTCAAAATGGATTTTTACATCATCGACTGCCAAAGAGTTGAGCGGAATTAAAGTGAGTAGTGGCAGCTTTAACGTAATTTTTGCGTCATCTCCGCTGCTTCCGTCCGCCTTTATCACCGGGCGACTGAGCTCAAACTCAACCATGATAGGCGTCAGTTTACTGCCACTGGCTTGTGGTGAATTAGCGCCACCTCCATTTTCAAAGCACGTACTCAACATAAACTGAGTTTGTGTTCGGGCCATCATACCGTTTGCATCTGTCGCAGCTTTCAGCGGACCACCAATGAGAGATTTCATTGGTAAGCCACTGAATTGCTGGGCCATTGATACGAGTCCTGCCATATTTTTCTCCTCTTTTGAGATCTAATTGCAGTGCTTACTAAAGTGCTTTGCACTACGAATGGGTATTACCTGAGCTGCATATTTAGTTAGCTATGATAAAGCTGCTACTTTGGGTTGGAATTGGTGGGTTTAAGGATAAATGCGGGGGAACATACGAGACGTTGAGGTCAGTAACGCTTTTGTCTTTAGGGTTATAGTCAAGGAAGGGGATTAATCAACACGCCAGCAATACTCACAAACTAGTTAGGCGAGAGGATAAAATCGCGATGGAACGCATACCCTGAGCGTGGTGGGTTAATCTCTTGCTTATTGGGCAAACTTTTAAGGAGTAAAATGAAAAGAGCATAGACATATAACTTCTACGCTCTTTTTTAAATAAGTATGCGTCTCGAAGGTCTTAGCGATAGATCATGGTAACCCCTTTCGATGTCGCTTTCATGTCCACACAATACAAAGTATTCACGCCTTGAACTAAAGCCGCTTGGGCCGTGACAGCGTTATTTTGCTGCCCCACGGTTGCGTTGTGGGCTGCGTTAGACAGCGCTTGGCTTGTTGCAATCATAAAGTTACCTGTTGCAACTGCTGGTGCGTCACCCAGCACCTTAGTATTTACTTGCGAAACTGAATCTGTAATTTGACTGTTAACTGCGGTCGGAAAAGCCATCAATGATACTCCTTTGCCTAATTCAAATTTAAACTTAGTTTATTATGCATATGTTTACTATTACACCGTGTTACGCATTAATGGGGCTGAGCGAATTGTCTGCACTCGGCGTAATAATATGTAATGGAATGTTTTGTATTTGTTACTAAACTAGTTGTCCTACCCGTAATTGAAAGAATGCGTATTTCAACTTTCTAAGGAGAGACTATGTCTTTGGTTGCTATGAAAAATCTTTTTCAAGTCATATTTGTAGCGGGCAATGGTTTAAATGCCTTCTCTCAAAGCAATTATGTCTTTCGAATAAAATTTAAGGCTGTGAATTTTTCATTAAATAGATGATGTCACATAGCTTAATTGCGCTTTTAAGGATTGAAGTTCTCAATAACGGCGCTATGCAGTTAACTCAAAATAGCGAAGTAAACCAGCGTGTGAGTCCAAGTTGAATTTGAACAACCATAAGTTCGACATAAGACGTGTTTTTGGCTCATTAACATTTCATATTTAGTTATTTTAAGGACAACCCATGACAAATAGTCAGTATAAAATTTACCCGCCTCTGGGTATTGCGAGAGTTGGTAATGGTCCCGCAATCAAGTCACTATCTCTGTCCACTCCTGAGGTACCTTGGGCTCATTTGTATGATACTGATGTACAGTATTTAGTTACGGAGCAAGAACTCAAATCTTTAGTCGATAATGCCTTTGATGTGCGAGCTACACCGGAAATAGAACGAGTCCATAAAGAACTGATTGCTAATAATACTTGCAACCTCGAATTAGCAGATATCGAAAAATGCCTTAACGTACTTCAGTTATCAAATTTGGTACCGCAATCACAGCTTGTGCGCAGCCTTGATAACTTAGAATTTATAGAGGTGGGAAATTATCAATCTGTATTGCAACAAATCAAAGATGCAATACTTAAGGTGCTGAATGACCACTATTTACATGCCGTCAAAAAGCAAGCACAAAACTTTTACGTATATAAATGCGACGAACAGGGCAATCCAGTCGAAAAATTGAAGCTGGAAGAGGGAGATAAAGTCACTTGGTATGTTGAGGTGGCCAATAAAAAGTCATTTTGGTATGACTACAACAACGCTTTGGATCTGTCACTGCATACACAGGGTAGTGGTAATCTGAGTAAAAATGTCAGCAAACACAGACTCGCTCCTGCGATGACAGCGAAGCGAAGAAACCCAAATGTGATTACCAATAGCCTCAGAAAGCAGCTGGTGATCTCAAGCCAAGGGAGTGTATCGAGTAATTGCCAGACTCAGGTCAAACTCAGTGGCAAGTTCCCTGCAAACGAACCTGATAAAAACAACCGTTTAAGCGATCTACTTAACTTGTCAGAGCGCCACAATGTACTGCAAGGTTCTTTAGAGTGCAGCAATGACGGTGTGTTGAGATTTTACGCTGGTAATGGGGTTTCTCAAGCTCTGTCTCCTTCTTCGCAGAATACGGATTTTGCAGATAACTCAAATTGGTTTGACGACATATGTGATGGTCGTGTGACTGCGGTTGTTGAGCTTAAAAATGGCGATACATTTGAAGTCAGTGATGAACAAAGTAGCGCGTGGATAGCCACGACACCTCCTGATTATGCACCGCAAATTGAACCTATTGTCACTATGTATGACATGGTCTCCGGTGCGGCATTAAAAGAGCAGGACTTAGACAAACTCGAGACCCAATTTAGTGATGTGTTTCCTATCTTGTATCGACTTTACAGAATGCAGTGGGTAAACCAAGCTGACTTTTCAGATAATGCGGTTAACACGCAAATTCGGGAATTAAATAGCGAACTGAGCTTTTCAGAGTTGTTAGATAATACTGCGTCGGCAAAGTCGCTAAGAGAAGGGATTTTCAATCAATTTAGAAACCCCTTGTTTGACCAAGATGTTGACATCGTTGACCCTAACCAAAGTAGCAATGAATGGGTGAACAATAGTCGGATTATTCCCAGTAAGGACATGACCGATATTGCACCTCGTCCAGTAACGTCCTCATTGAAATTACCGTTTTATCCAAATGACGGTATAGATTACCCAGGAAGCCCTGTTCAGTGGTTTGCTATCCCGCCATTTATGTATCAGCACTTGCAAAATTGGGCGACGGGAGATTTTACAGTCACACAAGCCGAAAAAGACAGCTCACGGACGATTGAAGAACTTGGCATCTTTTATAGTGAACAATTCAAACACGCTAAAAACAGCGCATTGCTCTGCGCGCGTGGCGCGCTCGATGCGTTATATGGTGGCGGGTTCCACCCGGGTGTTGAACTGACTTGGCCAATGCGTCACAACTTAATTTATAGCGATAACCAGTATGTAAGTGGCGTGACACCAGAGATCAATTTATTAGGCCTAAGAGAGTTTAGGCTTAAGCAAGATCTACAGGGACTAAATTCACCGAATATGTATCAAGACTTTGGACATGTGATTGCAGTAGACAACGTTACGGAGTCCGTCGATCCCAATTCAGAAGCGGCGTGGTTGTGGCGAAGCACGCCCGGTGATTTAACCAAGTGGATGGGGATCCCTTGGCAATCCGATGCGGCGAGTTGCCAAGCGGTATATACGCCTGAAGATTTTCCAATCCCTTCATGGTGGGCGGCTAATTTGCCGGTGCATGTACTGCCACTTGCTAGATATGAAAAGTTCAAAGACAGCCAATCAGCCGATCTACCCGAAATTAATGGCATGACACACAATATTGCGCAAGGCATGTCAGCAGAGACCTTCGCACATATGCGTTTAGAGCAGTTCTCACAGCGTTTGGAGTGGCTCCATACTGCGGACCTAGGTTTTGTTGGTTATCACGCTGAAGGGGGCTATACCAATGGGCTCATTCAGATGGTAAGTCAGTGGAAAAAAATGGGGATGGTGATGGCAAGGCCTGTTGATGACCCCGGTGCGTCTGGCATTCCCAATGTGGTTTATGTCGCTTACAGCGAAGCTGATAAAAATTAAAGGTGACAAATACTAAAGGCACTTTGGTGCCTTTAGCAAAAGGATGTATCAATGAACGATGGGTTAGAGTATGACTGTTTAATCGTCGGTGGCGGTATTACTGGGACTGTTGCAGCCAAGCAGCTAGTCGACAAAGGCTATCAGGTTGCGCTAATCGATGATCGTGTCACTTCTCAATTGAGATTGGCGGAAAGTCTCCCTGCAAGTATCGAACCTATGCTTCAGCGGCTCGGGCTTTTCGATTTGCTTAACGTGTCACCGCATTTTAAACATTCGGGCATGGTTTCAGCGTGGGGCACGCATATACTACAAGCAGCACCTTTGGTGGCGCATCATCATGGTTGGAAGGTAGACAAACGCGCGTTGGTAAGGCAAGTGAAGGCGCAACTGCCGAGTGCATGTGTGATCTCAGGTAAAGTGAAGGAAGTTTCAGAGCAAGAGGGGGGTTGGGAGTGTATTGTTAGAAGTTACGTCACAGAGACCGACATCAAGGTCCGAGCTCGATTCTTACTTGATGCCAGTGGTCGCCAAGGTTACTTGCCAAGAATCTTAAACTTGCATAGACACACATTTGACAAACTCAGTGCATTTGTCGCGAATGTTGTTGTCCAAACACCTTCAAAAGCGCAGCCATCAGTGGTCGTAGAGTCGATTGAGGATGGTTGGACACTGGTATCAAAAATAAATGATAAAGAAAGTATGATTGCCATATTTTGCAATCAACATACGCCAGACTTTGGCAAGTTAAAGCAAGCCAAAAATTGGCATGGTATTGCCAGTCAAACGCAGTGGTTTAAAAAGATACTACCGAACAGCGCTTTTGAGGTGAAGGTCTTAAATGCAAGCAGTCATATTGTTAGTCGATTAAGTGGGAATAATTGGTTACTGGCTGGCGATGCGGCAATGTCATTTGACCCTCTGTCTTCACACGGAATGACAACGGCAATCTATATGGCTGAAAAAGCGGCAATTGCGATAGATGACTTATTTAAAGGTAATAAACAATCTCTCGGCATGTACAGCAAAACGATGACCGATATATACAACAGTTATTTAAATGAATTGCTGGGACATTATCGTCGCGAAAGGCGCTATCTAGACTCTAAATTTTGGCAGAGTAAACAGCAAATTAACGCTCAAGAAACGCTAAGTGTTGTAGGCTAGATCGTGTAGTACGCAGAGGGATTAAACTAGGGCGAAATAGCCCTAGCTTAATTAGTATTCCGAGTGATTAACGCATCCAAAGCAAGGCGAACGTAGAGCCGTTTGGTTCTGCGTTTGTAATGCATCGTGTAGAGCCTTTGCCAGTCTGTTTGTATTCACCACGCGCTACCCAACAGTGAGTCGTACCATATAAATCAATCTGCCAACCAACTTGGTACGTTGGGCGGTAAACTGTGTCGTCCCATTGTAGGTACGCAGGGTTAACACAGGCTGTTTTCAATGTACTCGCATCGTTGTAATCGGTTCTACAAGCTGGAATTTTAATCAGCTCTGGCATATGATCCACGCGGTCTAAGTAACCCCAAGAGTATCGAACTAGGCCAAGTTCATGCGTGGTTAGATTGTCCGCAAAGGCTGTTTTGCCATTGTCACAATACGCGCCAACAGGGCAAGCAACTTGTTCTTTTGCATCGCTGAACCTAGAAAGGTCGCCCTGATATAGCCATAGTTTTGTCGGATTAGTTGGGTTAGTTTCAGGTAATTGACCATACTCTGTGATCCGTCTAACCCCGCCTGCTGCTGTGCTTGGGTAGCTTCCGACTAATGTCCAACCACCGCCGTGAGAAGTCATGTCACAATAAACCGACATGGGCTCATTATTGTCGTCAACAATCTCATAGATGCCATCGCCAGTGCTGGCACCAGCGTCTAGAATCTGCTTACATGTTGTAAAGGCCTGTTGCTGATTATTCACAAGACCCCAATCACCAGAGGTACCATCATTACTGTGCCAACTACCTTGGTAACTACCGCTTGGACCTTTATGCCCAGAAAAGTACTGATTTTGGCCAGATACTAGATCGCTTATTTCAAATCGAATGCTAGTACCGTTTGCGCTAGTGGCACCTGATAAAATCTTTTCAACAGAGGTGGCAATAAAGTGCGTATTAAACCCTTGAAAAGCATACTCAGATGTTACTTCGTTAGAGAGAACACCATTATGTTCGGAGTCCATCTTGAGTTTATACGTTCCATCAAACTGTGCTTGCTGTGCAAATACGCTGCTGCTTATTACGGCAAATGATAATAAAGGCCATGGATTTTTCATGTTAATTCCTTAACGTTTGTCGAGAAAGTAGGATAAATCGTTTTTATACGTGTTCAATTGTGCGCAAAAGTTTTATTGCGGGTAGTTTTTCAATAAAACATAAGAGTTGGTATGATTTTATGGTGAGGGAATATTAATTGTTTAATAATTTTTTCTCTCTCTTAATTGATGTGCGGTTTTTATTAGTTAATTTTTATTAGCTTTGCGTTTTTGTTGTACAAGCCTATTTTATATACTTTATTTTTTGTAAATTAGTGGACCGTATATTGAGTGTCCACTAATTGTGATCGTTTGGTCAGTTTAGTGGAAAGACAACCCCCACATGAAAACTCGTCCATTTGTTGACATATCAGCTGTCCCCATTGCTGAAACTCGTATTTTGTTGGTTGTTACAATTTCATCTAATGTGAACTCATTTTTTTCGAATGTTCTGCGTTCTTCAATGGCTGGGAAATTGAATTTACCCTTGTTCACCCATTGAGTTCCGTCCCAAACATCAAAGTTAAACTGAGTTAATCTGGTTCCTTGCCCATTGTTGATTGAGCCCAGTCTAAACGTCTGAAGCGTAAAAGATCTTTTAAATGTGATTTCAAAAGACATTGGGAAAGGCAAGCCACCATTATCAGATTGCACCAAAACGCCTTTACGCTGATCTACGTCGGCAAACGGAATAGGCCCTAGACCGTGTAAATCAACTAAAAAGTCTTCGTTCCAGTAATTGTGCTTGTCATAACGACCACCAGAAAAGATTGTATCTGCTTTAAATTCAAGTACATCAGCCGCCTTAGGTACAATGTTCGAAGGCGCTTTAGCATCGATCGTAAAGTCTCCTTGCTCTCCATTAGGACCAAACCATGCGCCACGCCAGCCCGTATTTGTGGCATGGCCTGTAAACCATTTTAGGCTGCCATTTTCGAGTAGTTTAAATGAGAAGCGCTCCACCTCACCAGAGCCTAAGTGTGTGTTATTGATCTGCTCAATTGTGCCAGATAAAACGCCACCATCTGGACTAGTGCCGTGTAAGATACTCCCTTGCCTGTTAAGATCTATATACGCAATATTGGTTTTATCATCTAAGCCATTTAATACACTATCATAACTATATAGGTACTCAATTGCCTGTGCTGAGAATGCTGTACCAAATGATAATGCGAGCGCAAATGATTTCTTGCCTAGTTTCATTATAGTTCCTTTTAATATAAATAATATATTTATGATTTTTCTTTTGGTTGTTAAAGTCAATATGTATTTTTCTATTTATTGATCTGATTTTTATTTTAATGTTTTTTGGTTTTTTTAATTTTAATAAATATAGCGTGTGTTTTTTATTTGTTTTATTGTTGTTAATTTTTTATTGGTGTTTTTTATTTTTTGGATGATGAGGTGAGTGATTTTTAGACGGATTAACTTTGTCTACATAATCGTGCCCATGCGCTTTTATTAAATTAGAATGAATGTGAGTGAGGTATTTTAAGGGAATAAGTGTCGACGTTAAGTAGACGAGTTCGCATGGTTTCTGCCCTGTATCAAAGTGGCAATCTCAAATACCCGTAAATTAAATACCACAACACGAAAACCCTTGAGCATAGGCAACAGTGTCATCGGAATATGTAGATTTAGTTTGCCGTATTTTACAATTGGATAAAGCCGCTGTTGAAACGAGCTATAAAGGCGTTGCTCGTTTCAACACACACTTAGCGTGCCCAGTAGGAGGCAGGTTACTTTGTTTTAACCTCAAACAATAATACTTGGCTGAGTTGCTTACCATGTACATTAAAGTTGTTATCAGACACCATTAATAAGCTTTGATTACCGTTGGCGAGTTTAGGGCCAAACGTCATCCCCTCTAAGTTATCTATATGCTGTGAGCCCAATTGCGCTTTAACTGTTTCCATATCTAACACCAACGTTTTTTCAGCAGGGCGGTATTGCTGATTTTTGAGAGATGCCATGGTTTTGATGTCTGTCGCTTTTTCAATATCTATAAGGTAGATACTTACGCTATTTCCACCATCTTTCAGTCCAGACGTGTATGAGCGCTCCATGGTTAAAAACTGATGCTCATTGACTTGAAGTATTTCAACCAAGCCCGTGGTGCGAAAAGCATCTGCTTTTGCTTCTGGTCGCTTTACAAGTGGTTCTAGATAATAGGCAAATTGCTTGTCCAGTTGTTTAGTTGCAAAATCAAAGTGTGAAATACGCACCATAGCGCCATGTTTGATGTTTGCCTCCTCACCGTCCTGTTTGAGCGCCCCCTCCATTGAGGCCCAAATACCTTTACCTGAGATTGCCAGTGTTAAGCCCTCGAATACCGCGTTATGCCTTGGGCCAGCGTTATCTGAAATATCGAACATTTTTGGCAGCTTAAATGAAGAAAGTCCATCGCTTGACTGCAAGTAGATTGCAGGTGCTTGTTGATATTTCACGCTGCCTTCACTACACCATACGATGTCTTTACTGTTGGGGATAGCACGGAGGCTTTCAGGGTCAACAAAACCTGATTTAGCGCCCTTGTTCACAAGTGCATGAGACTTTTCAAATTTTACTTGTGTAATTTGCTTCTTTTCAATATCAATACTTGCCTGAAAGTAGCGTGGTTTATCAGCATCATCGGCAATCAATAAGTACTTACTATCAACGTACTCAATACTCGATAATCCGCCAACTTCATCACCATTAACATGTAAATTTGCGGGAATGATAAACTCATCCAAAAACGCCAGTTGCATGGTGGCAGAGTAACTCGAAAAAGGTATCAACAAAGCTAAGAATAAATAATTGCGCATCACGTTGTAACTACAAAATAAAGAGAACAAAGAAATATACGCGGGTAATGTTAAATTAGCACTATTTGGTGGACAAAAATTTTAAGAAATTTACCTTTTCAGTTTTTCATTGACCTTAATTGCGTATGGAATCAAAAACACGATGCTCATTGAAATAGCGTCTATTAATTCAAATGCCTGTTCACCCCAAAATGTCTATCCAATTAGTTTTCAAAGAAGTTGAGCGTAGTTGAAAACGAAAAACGGTCGACGTTTTCTCCCAAGGTCGGTCTAGTACAAATCAAAGTCGTCGGCGGTAATACGAATTATTATTTAGATACATTTAAAAATTGAGGTTCTTTTATTTCGGTGGTAGCATCAGACCAAATTGACACTTTAAGATCGTCTAATGCGCAAACTAACTCTTATATTTATGATGCTTTGCATTCTGAGTACTCAGGTATTCGGAATGGTTGCGCATGAAGGAGAGCATAGGTCGCAAGGTGATGAGCACAGTTTACTGCATGAGATTGGTCAACCGCATAGTCACGACCATGATGACGAAACTGACTATACGCTGTCTTTTTCAAAAGAAGCGGTAAAACATATCAATCAAGACTTAGAATGCTGCATTACAGCTGTTGTCGAAGTCGCCCCTGTGTCAACACCTGAAATTAAGCCAATGGGCCCCATCATATCTTTGGGCGCGAATTGGTCACCTCCTTTTTTAAAACATAGCACGCCACCCCCTAAAGCTTAATCCAAATTCACTGTTCCTAGTCAGCGCTTTTGCACTGGCTCGTATTGTCGTTTTTTGGATTTATTATGTTATTAAATTTATTTTCGCTGCAAAAAATGCAGACGATGATAAGTAGTCAGCTACTTATCATATTTTCATCAATATTTATCGTATTCAGCATACAGGCTTCACCCGGTGCCCATGGACCTAATGGTGAGCACCTAGATACCCCTAATAAAGTTCAAGCATTGGTTAATCCCAAGTTTGAAGGGTTCACCGAGGCATATGAGTTGGTCGGCGAGTTGCTCAATGATCAAGTGCTGATTTACCTCCATGACTTCAAAACAAATGTACCCGTTAAGAATGCCTCGATTGAACTAGACCTTGATGGTCAAGTTGCACAAGCAAAGTTCTCAGAACAATTGGGCGCTTACAGCCTGAGTGAACAAGCCTTGTTGGGTAAACTCCAGCAGTCGGGTATACATGAAATCATACTCACCATCACCACTGAAGAGAGTGGCGACTTACTGTTTGTAACCCTTGATAATTCTAGCGTGCTTGTCCGGGGTCTAAGTCACGACAATGAGGAGCATGCACATTTCCCGTGGCATATTTTCGTGGTAGGCCTTGCTGTGTTTGCTGGCGGGTTTCTATTAGGCCGTCAAGTAAAAGGGGGTAAATCGTGAGGTTACTGCGTACTATTGCACTCTCATTGAGTATGTGTTCACTGCCAATATTGGCTTCTCCGGGGGCGCATGGCCCAAATGGTGAACATCTTGAACAAAAACAGAATAAGGCATCTGGTGATTTGGGCCGACAAGCTGATGGCTCTGTGCGCATGCCAATGAAGCATCAGGCACTACTGGGTATTCGAACTCAGTTTGTAGTCGAAACCACAGCAAAAAAGCATGTTCGCTTAGATGCAATTGCTAAACCTCACCCTGATGGGTATGCCAAGATCCAATCGAGCAGTGATGGTCGACTCGATGCGCCAGAAGCTGGCATTCTCCCCAGTGGCACTCGAGTGCATGCTGGGGACATTCTAGGACTAATTCGCTATCAGGACACTGCTTACGAACTTGCTAGCCAAAACAGTGAATTGATTGCGATTCGAAATCAAATCGCTCAAACCCACCGAGATGTTTCTCGTTTGAAAAAGTTAGGAGATTTGGCTTCAAAACAAGCGTTAGAGCAGCTTGAAACAGAGTTACTAAGCTTTAGGCAGCAAGCTGCCGCGCTACAAAAAGGGCTGGAGAAGCCAGAGGTGCTAATTGCGCCAATTTCAGGTTTATTGGTTAATCACATGGTGTCTCGAGGTCAGTGGGTAGAAGCTGGGGAGCGTTTATTTGAGATCATCTCTGCCGATAAGCTGCTAATTGAAGCAAGCACCAGTGACCCAAGTTTGCCAAATCGGTTGGAGAGCGCCGCAGTGATGACGCGACCAGATTTGTCATTGCGCTATGTTGGCCATTCACCGCAACTTGTAAATGGCTTAGTCCATTTAAACTTTGAGCTGCAACACAGTAGCGACAAAACAGATATATTGATTAATCAAGATCTTAGCGTGCAGGTGCAAATCAATGAATCACTGAAAGGCATTGTCGTACCGGCAAGTGCGGTTGTATTGAGCCAGAACAATCTACCTCAGGTCTGGATTAAGCTCTCTGCTGAGCGTTTTTTACCTCAACCGATCAAATATGAACACTTGCAACCGGGTTTTGTACTTATTACCCAAGGGCTTGGGGCCGACAATCGCGTGGTGATTGAAGGTGCATCTTTATTGAATCAAGTGAGATAGCCAAAGTATGTTTAATGTATTAGTTAAATCGAGTCTAAAACATCGCTTGATTGTCTTACTTCTGGCCTTTGTGATGATTGTGTATGGTGTGATACAGGGGCAAAAACTGCCAGTTGATGTATTTCCAAACCTGAATAAACCCGTTGTTACTGTGCTGACGGAAGCGGGTGGAATGGCGCCAGAGGAAGTTGAGCAACTTGTTACTTTTCCACTAGAAAACTTACTCAATGGTGTGACTGGTGTCACGCGTATTCGGTCTACGTCCGGTATTGGTTTGTCGATTGTTTATATCGAGTTTGAGTGGGATACGGATATTTATCGAAATCGCCAGTTAGTCTCAGAGCGTTTAGATTTAGCTGCTGAGCAACTTCCAATAGGTGTCACATCTGTGATGGGACCTGTCTCCTCTATTATGGGTGAGGTGATGTTGATTGCATTACCTATTGATACTGATGGAAAAGGGGATGCGATGGAGGCCCGCGAGTACGCAGATTTTGTCCTTCGGCCAAGGTTGCTTGCGATACCGGGTATATCCCAAGTTATTCCTATAGGCGGGGAAGTCCGTCAGTTAAGAGTTGCGCCAGATACACAGCGCATGCGTCAATTTGATATTGAGTTAGCAGATTTACAAAGCGCACTGGCCGATTTTGCAGCAAATTTTGGTGGGGGCTTTATCGACCTCAACAATCAAGAGTACTTGATCCGTCATCAGGGTCGAACGTTAAATATCCGCCATTTACAAAACCTCGCTGTTGGTTGGCAAAACGAGCGTCCAGTATTGTTATCTGAGATTGCTTCAGTGCGTTACTCTGCGGCAGAAAAGCGGGGCGATGGCGGGTTCAATGGTCAACCTGCGGTCGTTATTAATATTCAAAAACAACCCAGTGCTGATACGGTTCAGTTGACCCAGCAAATAGAAATGGCCCTCGAAGAGCTAAGTTTAGGGCTTCCACAGGGACTAGCAAAACCACAAGTTTTGTTTCGGCAAGCGGACTTTATTAAGTCGTCAATTGATAATGTAACCGAGGCTCTGCGCGATGGTGCCATAATGGTTACAATTGTATTGTTTCTTTTTCTGCTGTCTGTGAAAACGACGGTTATTTCCTTGTTTGCAATTCCGCTTTCGCTTGCGGTGACAGTACTTATCTTTCAGTGGCTTGGTCAAAGTATCAATGTGATGACCCTAGGAGGTTTGGCCATCGCTATTGGTGAGCTTGTAGATGACTCTGTTGTGGATGTAGAAAACATTTTGAGACGCCTTAAGCTCAACGCACAATCGCAAGTCCCCAAGCCAGTGTTTGATGTGATTTGGCACGCGAGCGTAGAAGTGCGCTCTGGCATCGTTTACGCAACCGCAATTGTTGTGTTGGTATTTTTGCCTTTGTTTGCCTTACCGGGTATTGAGGGACGGCTTTTCTCTCCACTTGGACTGGCGTATATCATTGCGATTTTAGGCTCTTTACTGGTCTCAATGACAGTCACCCCTGTACTTTGTTATTACCTACTGCCAAATGCAAAAATTATCCATCAAGGTGACAGCTGGTTAGTCAACAAACTTAAATGTTGGCAGGGGAATTGGCTTGAGTTGGCATTGCCTAAGTCAAAGCCGCTTATTGCCACAGCTGCGCTAGTTGCGGTTGTGGCTGCGGCGAGTATTTCGCAGTTTCCTCGCGCTTTTTTACCCAAATTTAATGAGGGTTCGCTGGTGCTGGGGATCATATTTGAGCCGGGTACTTCGTTAGCTGAGTCAAACAAAATGGGGCACTTGGCGGAGTCGTTATTGCTGTCTGTGCCTGAAGTGTCGCAAGTGGGTCGGCGAACTGGCCGAGCGGAGCTAGATGAACACGCAGAGGGGGTTCACTCTTCAGAAGTCGATGTTGATCTAGTGCCTTCACAGCGAAGTCGAGACGAAGTACTTGCTGAAATACGCGACAAGCTCTCTGTGCTGCCAGGTCAAGTGGCCATTGGTCAGCCAATTTCGCACCGTCTGGATCATTTGTTGTCAGGGGTCCGCGCGCAACTGGCGATAAAACTGTTTGGTGAAGACTTAGAGGGCCTACGTATTAGTGCTGAAGCACTGCGCAATAAACTCACGTCGGTACCTGGTCTTGTCGATATCAGTATTGAGAAACAGGTGTTAATACCGCAGCTCAGTATTCGGATAAAATACGCTGAACTCGCCAAATTTGGACTGACGCCAGGATCTGCACTTCGCCAACTAAACATGCTAACAGAGGGCCTAGGGGTGACGGATGTGATCGATGGCATTAAACGTTTTGAGTTGGTGTTGAGGCTTGATGACGAAAACCGCACGCCCGAAGAACTTGGCAATACGTTAATCGCCTCTCCCGCGGGGGCAATTCCCGTTTCTTATATTGCAGATATCGCACTGCTTGATGGGCCAAATCAAATTCTCAGAGAAAATGGCCGTCGTCGCCTCGTGCTTTATGCCAATAGCGAGCATGTCGATGTTAAAGCGCTGTTGCGTGATATACGGGAAATCGTTGCTGCTCATTCATTACCACAAGGCAGCTTTGTCAGTATAGAGGGACAGTTTTTAGCGCAAGAGCAAGCCATGCGATTGCTAATAACATTGTCAATTTTGTCATTCGCACTGATATTTCTGGTGTTGTACATGCGTTATAAATCCCTCGTATTTGCCGCGATTATTATGTGCAGTTTGCCTATGGCGCTGGTGGGTGCTGTAGTCGCTATGTGGGTTACCTCAACATCGCTTTCTGTCGCGTCGGTTGTCGGATTTATCACCTTAACGGGGATTGCTGCACGTAACGGCATTCTAAAAATAAGTCACTACCTTAACTTAATCCGTTTCGAAGGAGCGACCTTTAACCAAGCACTCATTGTTCGCGGTGCAAAGGAGCGATTATCTCCCGTCCTAATGACATCCATGGTGACAGCGTTTGCGCTTATTCCGTTGCTTTGGGCTGCCGATCAGCCTGGTAAAGAAATTTTGCACCCAGTCGCCATTGTCATTTTTTCGGGCCTAGTAAGTTCCACCTTGCTCGATATTTTATTGACGCCATTACTCTATTGGAAGTTTGGTAAAAAGCCGACCGAACTATGGCTCAGCAGCAATTCGAAAGAGTTGATTTAACAGGTTTGTGCAGCAACGCCTAGGTAATTTATCCAAAGTTTGCTGCGCCATTTACTATAAATATAAAGAGACTATAAATATGAAAACTTCAATTATCACAGTTATTTTACTTGCGCTCAGTGCACTTATTTTCACCCCAAATACGAACGCGCATGGCAGTACAAAGCCCCTTCATGGCGGGGTAGTGAAAGTGGAGCACGAAATGGTTTTTGAACTTGTACGTGCTGAAACCGGTACCAGTCTATACCTTCGTGATCACGGTAAACCTTACCCAAGTGAAAAAGTGACAGGAAGCATTATTGTGCTAGCGGATGGCAAAAAAACGAATGCGGAGTTTAACTTTGCTGGCGACAACAAGTTGACTGCAAATACCACCATTCCAGATGGTGCAAAAGTACTTGTCAAAGTTAAAGAATCAAGTCATCACTCTGTCACCGTGCGCTTCACGTTTTAATTCATAAACTGAGTTACCTAGTACAAAACCCTAGGTAACTCTATGTAGCGATTACTTCATAGGGTGCTTGGGCACGGAGTATTTTTAAAACTTGAGAAGGTTATCTGCTTCTGGTATTGACATGGCGTGGTAAAATTAATGTTTCGGTTTGTAAAATTATTTAAAAAATAACTTGTTCAATTATTGCTCTTTTGTTAGTTTTTAATTGCTTTACTTAAAAGCAATAATATTTTAACAAGGAATTGATCATGCAATTAAAATTGAATAAAAAGAAAATCAAGTCACTTTCAATCTCTAAATCAGTGCCAGCTGAAGCAACTCCAGAAGTAGCGGGCGGCTGGGCTCCACACACAAAAAATATGTTTTGCCGTGAACACTCTTTCGGTCCATTTTATTGCAACACAAATGAATCAGAGTGTATCGAAAGAACGCGTGAAATACACACTTGTGCCTGCTAATTAAAGAGGCAACGGCCAAGTGATATGTCGCTTGGCCTCTTGTTTCATAATTAGTATAAAAAGCAGTTACGCTTGAATAGCAGCATTAAACGCTGCAACACAATTACGACCTTGGTTTTTAGCCAGATACAATGCTTCATCTGCTTGATCGAATAGCTCTGTGAGTTGTTGCTTTGGATTGTTGAGTTGAGTGACGCCAAAACTCGCACTGCAATTAATACATACGCCCCCATAGCATATGGGAGTTAGTGCTATTTGCTCTCTGAGCTTATTTAATACATTGGTCGCTTGATTAAGCGTGACGCTTGGTAAGATCACCGCGAACTCTTCGCCGCCATAACGGGCCACTAAATCACTCTCTCGTAAGTTATTTGCTAAAAGTTTGGCAATAATCTTTAGAGATGTATCACCATGACTGTGACCATATTTATCGTTTACACTCTTAAAGTGATCGATGTCGAGTAAAGCGATGCACAAAGGTTCTTGATGGCGTTTGGCGTAAGCCAATACACGATTACCTTCGGCGAGCAATTTAGTTCTATTGGCAAGGCCTGTTAAAGGATCTTCTGTCGCGAGCTGTCTCAGTCTGTTTTCGTATTTATTGCGGTCATTATCAAAGGTAATGGCTAAAACAATCAAAACCAACATAGCCAGTAACTCAGAGCCGACCTGCAAGACGCTTTGGTAGTTACTTTGAAAAGTAATAAGAGGCGTAAGTGGTTGATGGTATTGAATGTAAAAATAACAACTACAGCACAAAAACGACAGTACGATCTTGGTTCTTTTTCGATGGTCTTCCAGCAGTAACCACGGCAGTGGAAGGAGGGTAAAAAAGGTACTTTGTACACCAAGGTTCTTTCCAACGACCCAATTGGCATGAATAAAGATGTAGCCGATGATACTGAGTAATAAAACCATCCTAGCAACGTAATAAAGCCGACGGTGTTGTAAATAAACTGCACTTAAACAAATAGCTAATAGCCCAGTGTTCATGACGCCAGTGATCAATGAATGTGAAAGCATGCCGAACAGCACAATGTTAATACATGCGATGGCCGCCGCGACAAATGCCAGTGTATTAGTGATCCGCACTTTGTGAATATTGGCTTCATCACTGTCACAACCAATGTTAATGGCACTGTACAGCAGGTTTTGGAGCGATCTAATCATAGGATACCTCTCGAACGCTATTTCTTCAGTATAGAGGAAATTTCCCATAGGGTTGCAAAGAGGTAGTGGGTGCAAGGGATATTAGGCCGGTTATTTTAAATTTTCATCGTATATGACAAGCTCTGCGTGTGCTTGCTCCCCCTAGTTTTCTAGCTCTGGTGAATAGATTTAAACTTCATCTAGCACTTGGCTATGAGCTACAAGTAGACGGTTACCGCCATTCGGTGTCATTGGTTCTACTATGCAATACGGATGACCAACCAACTCATTCTTGCCCCATTCTGTGATATTGGGGCCTGTAGTAATTTCGTTATTTAGACTAAGTAATTGATTGGATCTACGGAGAGAAAGTTACTCACTAGTACTACATTAACTCTCAACTAAAACTTCGTGAGAAGCTAGGCGCTTTGCGGCACTATCAAACTCTTATTTACGCAGACTAGTCCTTTAAAACAATTCAACAACCACAACGTCAAAAAGCGAACTGCCAAAACAAATGTAATTCCACAACCAAATACGATTCAGCTGACACCCATTCACCTTAAGCATGCCCCGATCATACTAAAGTGCATGAGCAAAGACATTTGCCAAGCGCTGAACTGCCTACTGATAAACACCATTAAAAGTGCGCAGAATTACATGTTAGAAAACAGTGGCAAGCCACATACTCGGTAAGGGGTATTTCATCATGAGTTTGGGCTCATTGGCTGTGTGGGCTACTACCTTCACACTGACTAGAGACAACCTCACGCCTTTATCTATTACTGGATTTCCGCTCCTTACTAGCGTAAAAGTTTTGCTTCATTAGCCATTGAGTAGTTTAACCACCAACTCAAGCAGCAAAGCATAACCCAGCTTTATGCCGATGTGTTTGACAGCAACTATGCTTCTTAAAACTTACTACAGAACTTTGGTTTTAGGTGGTAAGAAGAGGCGGCTCGCTTTGAACCTAAAATGATTTTTCGGTTTGAGAGGAGTAAGTGAAACTAACAAAAGTTGATTGGAAAGGGGGGAATGTGATTGGTAAAGAAGTATCGGTAAAGCATGCTCTACCGATACTCAAAAGAAGCAAGCCTCCGGATCTAGAATTCCTGACAGCTAACCACGACCTCTGAGTCCCAATTACCGCCCTCTCAACCTCTATCAAAGTAGGGTTTGCCTATGTCACTCGCCTTAAAAAGCGTAAAACTGCTTAAAATCACGCCAATGCACTGGGAATTTTCCAAATAACTTACCGGACTCCAAACTGTCATCGACCTGTCGATGGGGTTTTAAAGATCGTCTCGGTCGCCTTTTTAGACTGCATGTCCCCGTTTATTACTTAATTTCAAAAGCCCAACTGACCTACCATAACTGAGCCCCCAGTCTATACCAACTGCATGAGAGTTTTGGCCAGTAATCGCGACAGAAAATTGGCTCGACAACGATATAAAAAATTATGATACCCTGTTGTTCTATATAAATAATTTCTTAACGACATGAGCGAGCTGTTTAACTCGTCAGGATGAGCTAGCTCTTAATTCAATTGGAATTATGCCAACAACTTTTGACACTGCGCTAAATTAGGCCGCCGCTTTAGGTTTAAGTTATCGCAATATCGCTGTAATAAGCTTTATTTCTATCAGCCTCCCCATTGTCTCGAGGATAACACTTTCTCCTTTTTTAGTGTTTTTGTTCCTCCCATAAAGTGACCCAATTTGTATTAGCGCCCAGTCCATTTCTCACATAAGTTCTAAATCTTACATGCCACTTACCATTTTTATCTTTATAACCAGCTCCAATAGCAGCACCTTGATCGTAACTAATATTGCCACCACCCACGTTAGTGGTTGTGAAAGATGCTCTCCTACGGACATTCATCACTAATGGATTACTAGACATTTGTGCTGCTTCGATTCTATCACGGGCTGCGCTAGAATTACGCTCTGGTTTACTTGCATCGCCTTTCGGATACACCCAATGCGCAGTGTGTGCTATCCTATCGGAATCCACGGTTAATCTACAACCTGTAAACCTCGATGTTAAGAACAAATTGCATCCTGAGTTTTTTATCATCTGCCATGTCGCACTTGTCATATACCCATATCTCCATGGTAACCAATACACACTGTCGCCTAACCCTTTTGTGGTTTGCACATCTATTTGTCCATTCCTGCGTAGCACACTTTTTATATTCCGGGGACCTTTCGGATTTTTAGTCGCATGCCATTCCGTTCCTAGGTCTTCCCCCAAGAAGTTTATAGTTCGGGAAGTACCATCAACCCCTGTCACATTGTTCCATAATGCTGTATTTGGAGTAGCCATATGTTTTTCCTCTTACTTTTTAACTCAAGTTTTAGGGAAGAAGTGTTATGTTTATAGTACTTAGACACATACCTCTTCTCCCCTTTCTCTGAACACAACAATTTCATCACTTCTGGGCCTGTTTTTGCTTTTTGCCACTACTCAAAAGCCCAACTCAGCACCTATAAAACCCCTGAAGAACAAATTGGGTATCTAAGCTTTTTCCCAGCGCGCTGTTAAATACCTGTGTGACCACTTGCTCTAATGCTATAGTGACGCCGCTCTTTACCCTCCCAAGCCACTTAACCCGCAATGCTTGCCGGGTTGATTGCTGTGTATAACTGCCATATCTACGTGACCTTTTAAAACGTAGGGTAACCCTACCAGCGTTGTTGCTAAGTCTATCTTAGTGGTTAGTTGTATTTATCAATTGGACTATTTGCTTACAAATCAGGGGAAAGTTAGGTGGTTACAATTTTTTGTTGCACTTGCTGTTTTATAAATCAAGAAAATAGGGAAAAGTGACTTTGGGTGACTAAACGTTCGGTGGTCTAACAAAATTATGACGGGGCTTAGGTGAAAAAATAGCTAAGTAGAAAACAAGTTTTGTCATAATTTATAGTAATTTGTGTTTTTTCTAAATTTGTTACTTCTCTAAAACGGAAATGTCTAGAGCCTTCACAGTTGGCACTTCGTAACTCAGAAGTGCCCAAAAACGTGTTTAGTCGAATGCCTCAAAGAATAGCGGCCATTAGAATATTATTTTTAAAGCACTGATCTTATGCTCAGTTGTTTTGTGTTCCTTCTATAGTGAAGAAAGCGACTCATTGGGTCGTTTTTATCCTTTCTATAATGATTAAAAATATATCTTTAGCAACAAGTTAGTTATTGTGATAGAACTGGTACAATGATAAAAATGACTCTTGGCTCGGTAGAAAAACGACCCAATGGGTCGATATTAAATTGTTAGGTTACCAAAAGGAGGTGGTAAATTGTTCAAGATAATTAGAAGTATTTTAGTCTTTCCATTTGAACTATTTATAACATTACTTGGTTATGGCGTCTTTATCAGCTTCTATTTACAAATAGTATTAGTGCCCACAGTGTTATTTGCCTTAACCTCGGCATTTTCTGTGGGTTACACAGATTACGATACTGCCGTTAACATCATTTATGGTTCAAGTTTTATCGGAGCGTTAATTGGCGTACTTTGGACAGAGCGCATCCGTAAAAAGTATTCTATTTTTGGGTTTCATGGTTACTTAATCAATCACCCTGAGATTGATGGCTGGCAAAAATCAAGTAAAGGTATAGTTTTCAGGAACGGTAACCTAACAAGCAAAAAACAGGGATAAAAACTTGCGGGCTATTCGCTTCGCTCAATTTTAGCCCACAATTTTTTCCCGTTAATCGAGCGTTACGAATGTCAGTTGTTGGCACATATCCGTCCTTCGACTCCAAATTGTTTATGTCCAAAAAATGAGTTGGTTGAATGACCTTTATCATTGCGAGATTTTCGTTCTCTTAACACAATAAACGGTGATTTCAGGCTTTTATACGGCTTTCATATTTCTTGATAGTTACACTTATTCTCTGTGCTCTTAATTTTTTAGCGCCTTCGTAGTCGAAAATAAATCAGACGTAATTTCAACGCCTTTGGCTTTCCTTGACGGGGTACTCTTCTTTATTCAGCGTTCTAAGTAGATAAGAAGCCCCGCCAGGATTAATATCAAACACACCATACTGGTGATTCTGGGTAAAATTTTAAAAGTTTGATTTAGAAACGATATATACACACTTAATAGGCAGCAATCCGTACTCTATGCGAAAGGTACCTATAGAGACACATTGGATGCATGGGGATCTTTCGTACTATTTGCGTGATGCTCTGATTTTAGGTAAAAAAGCGTTTAGCTCAACAGCACACAGTGATTGCCATATATTTAGCGCTATTTTGCTTTTTCAATTGATCAAATATTTTAAATGATTGTTTATTAAAAGCTTTAAATCCAATCTGACGGTTAAAAGTTTTGTGGAACGGGAGCAGTTTGTTTAACATAAGGGTTGGTTAACAGGGCAGCAGGACACGCTCTGATGTGAGTTACTTCATTAAGTAAAAATGGAAGAATAATCAAGATGAAACGAATTTATATAAATGTCTTTTTGGTAACACTGCTGTGTGTTTTTATGGTTGGTTGTCAATCGACTATTCATAGCACGAGAATAAACGATAATAAGCCTTTGCAGGCCGGACAGGGAGTTGTGGCGCTTGAGTTGGTGAATAATACAGATCGCCTCGCCAGCCTTCATAAAAACTGGGACGAGGTCATTGTCATTCGTATAGATAATGAAGAACAGCGTAAACAAGCTGCCATTCAAAAAGCAAAAGAGAAAGCGAAGAAAAACGGTAAAAAATTTGACCCTGAAAAGGTTGACTGGGAACATGACTATTACAGCTTAAGGGCTAACTCAAAAGGGACTGTAGATAGTCAGGTCTTTGTGGGTGCAATGCCCGAAGGTGAGTACATTATTTCTTTGTTATACAGCTTTTACAGTGACGGAAACATGTCTTCTTGGATAAACATGCCAGTGTTTCAGTCTGCAGGTGTATTTCAAGTAAAAAACGCCCAGTTAACGAACCTAGGTACGCTGGTTTTTCAGCCGCTACTTGATACCAAAAAAGCCTCGTTCTGGAGCAATAAAACAGAACAACGCGCATACGTAACTCGTTTAGAAGAAAGCACAGCGCTAGCGCCTTTTGTAAATCATCACTATCAAAATCTATATAATTCGCTTGATTTATCACAGGTCAACTCTTGGAAAGATGATCCATTTTCAAAATTAAGAAACCAGTTGGGGGCTTTGTCTCGCGCGAATGCTTATGGCGATGAAGCCATCTCAGTGAGAGGTAGCGATTACAATGTGCTTGCTGCACGGTTTGGAAAATTGCACTTAGTAGACTCCGCGGGCAATGTAGAGACACAATCGTTACCAACGGCATCTCAGCTTACAGCAAGCGGCCAAATAAATGATACTTTGCTCATTGGCAGTGAAAGGGGGGTTTTATTTTCTCAATCACAAGATGGTAGCTGGTTGCAACACCAACCGATTTCTGCAACGGAAGCCTTTGTCTGGTTAGGAAGTGATGACCGCTTTGGTTATGCATTGACAAGCTCTGAAAAGCAGCACTCTTTGTACAGATTTGTTGAATTGGACAAAGGCTGGCAGAAAATAGGCTCATTTAAAAAGAAAGACGGGCACAATTGGCTTGTTCAAAATGGCGGTCTATTTGTCTTTTTTGATGACGCTGGTGAACTTAAGGTGATCAATGATAACAAGTTGCTGACTTACAACGAGGCATCAGGACAATGGAAGTCAGCAAAATATGAGAGCTTCAAGAAGTTTTCGCAATTAAAAACCGGTGAGCTTGTAGCACTTGAAGTTAGTCAATGGGATGGCATTGGTGATCAGGTCGTATCTGTTGACTATGGTAAAAGTTGGCACACAATCGATCGCTCTTTGAGCTTTTTTGGTGATCATAAGACTGATGCTAGTTTACCTGCATTGATTTCAGGCAATCGCATCGTGTCAGTTGGTCGAGTAAAAGAGAATAAAAAGAAAGGAAAAAAGAAACTCCGAGTTATCTCAGCCTCGTTAAATAAACAAGGCAAAAAGTTTAATTGGCAGTCTCATGGTGAAGTCAAGTCTAACTGTACAACATTACTGCCTGAACTGACTCAGGGCGCAGTATTATTCTTTTTATGTGAGCAGGGGCAAGTCGTCAAGACCGATGATTTTGGCGAGAGTTGGGAATCTGTAGTGGTTATTGATATTGCGTTAATGCAACAGCAATATGAAGCATTTCTAGATGCGCGCAAAGCTGAATTAGCACTCACTGACCAAAAAGAAACGTCTACACAATAGTAGTAACGCACACATTGGAGCCCGTGTGTGGGCTCCGCATGTCTGGCTTTAGATCAATATCTCACCGCTTTATAGCTGTCCTAATAGACTTTCTGCATTTGTAACTGTGGTCTTTTTGCGACAACCTTTTTAAGTATATCACTTTGATTGTCTTCGATTTCAACGTGCAAAACGAGTGGGTGCTTTTCACCTAGTGTTGTTGCTTTGCAAAGAGAATAATATCTCACTAGATCAGAGCCAATCATACCACTGACCCAGATACTGAACATGCCTAGTATGACCGTGGCGACGATGATTGCTGTCACAGGAATTGCTGCCAAGCTCACCGCAAAATACGCGCTAACAGCTAAAACAGCTAAGAACACACATTCTGACTTAATAATTTTCACTACATGGTTAGTTAAAAAGTCATGAAGGGGGTGCGTGTTACTGTCGCAAATAGCGCTGATATCTTCTGTGTCTACGCTTAAGTCGACAAGTTCGTCTTGGGCGTCGCGAAAGGCGTCGTAGTCGTGCCCTTTGATTACATAATGGTTCATAGTACCTCCAACCCGATGGCTATTGTCCATATACGCATGAAGGTGACGTTTAGTTTGTTTTTTGACCAAAAAAGTGCGGAGCTAAAAAGAAATTTGAGTAAAAGCTTTTTAATCAGATTAGATAGCGGAATTAGGGGCGTGAACGAATGTGCACACCCCCCACCTTTTTTATAGCGTTTTTAGATATTCAATGAGTGCCATCTTTTCGTCATGGTTTAGCTTTCTGCCAATTTTCCCTTGAACAGTAGGGTCATTTGTAAATGCATGACCTGTATTTAGGTTTCCAGCTTGTCTTGTATCAAGGATGAAAAAACCACCTTGATAATCGTCAGTCTGGTTTGCTGGTAATGCGTTGGATTGGTTATTCATTTTAATAACCTGCTTGCTCTGTACTATACCAACATTGATTGGGTCAAATGCTAAGCTGCCTAGTTCAACAAATGTTGGTCTACTTGATGGCTCAGAGAGTAAACTATATAAATTAGGTACAGAACCATTATGCAGATAAGGCGCGGTTGCCCAAATACCATTGAGTGGACGGGCTTTGTAGCCAGCGCCATTGCGCAAGCAGTTAGGTCTGCCACCTTCCAAGCGAGGTTGCGCAGCTTGAGAAGTGTAATTCTGTGCAAACCATTGTTGATTGGTTTGTTCCACAACGGCACCAAGGGCTAAAGCGAAATTGTTGGTTGCACTGTCTTGAACGTTAACAAACTGTAGTTTCGATTGCATGAGTGCAGTTTTTTGATTTTTATTTACAGGCACACACAAATCGGTGTTCAGTCCGAGGTCCTTTGTATTTACAGTGCGGTCCAAAAGAACCTGTGCTTGTGCTGGATCTGTCCCAA
Source organism: Pseudoalteromonas luteoviolacea (assembly GCF_001696455.1). Lineage (GTDB taxonomy): Bacteria > Pseudomonadota > Gammaproteobacteria > Enterobacterales > Alteromonadaceae > Pseudoalteromonas > Pseudoalteromonas luteoviolacea_C. Next base: position 107,555 of record NZ_MAUJ01000003.1, on the reverse strand, counting down.
TTTCATTTACGTCAATCATCGTAAGGCGTAAGTATTTTCTCTCTGTTTGCTTTACCTGTCCGTCTTGCTCGTATTCAATTTGACTCCAATGCTTTGCCCAAAATTCAGGGGTATCCATTGTCGGAAGGTGACAGCCTTGGCAATTATCTACATAAAGGCGCTTACCTTTTTCAACCAACTTATGATTAATATTAGGGAGGCTTTGTGGCCATTTAGGTGCCTTCAAACCGGTTATCTTACCTAACTCACCGGGTTGATAGTCTTGCAGTGGATAGTCACCTGCCAACCACTTTTCGAGTTGATAAAGTGTTTCTATCGGAATTGAACTCGAAAAAGTGGCTGCTTGTTGCAAAGAATTGGTGGGGATCTGCATATCAACAAATGCCTCTACACCAAGCGCTTCACCAGCATTTCTAATGAGAGGCTGCATTATGGAACCATCGTATTGCACCCAATCAAACCAAGAAGTTGTCCAAATATGCGGGTAGTTTACAGGCGCCTCGATTGGGTTATAGTTTTCAGGACGGTCCATATTGTCTGCAAACACTTTATTTCCGATTCGGTTGAGCGCATCAAGGCGAGTAAACCCTTCGGTTACGTTGATTGTATCTTGTCCTTTGGCGAGCTGAGCAACAGTATCTTGTAGCGCACTTTTTAGTTTTGCTTTGCTGACAACGTTGTAGTTACTGCCCAACACTTTACGTGCAAAACGCTCAAAACGGCCATCAAATGGGGCGAGTTTACTGGAGAGTACGGTTTGACCAATCGCGGCACCAAGCGATTGCGTCAATAGTCCCAAGTCGGTCATGGCGGGACCACCATCTACCACATAGCGAGTATTGTCATATGTGAATTGCCCGGTATGGCATGCCGTGCAGGTGAAGCCAATGGCGGTGGCTTTGCGGTCCAACCCCGGCATATTGATACTGGCGGTTTTCGCTAAACCCAGAGGCAGTTGCTGTTTAGATGAGTAAGGCGTATTTGCATCGTTTAAATTTATAAACCCTAGGCGGTATATGTACTCAGATAAAAAGGTTTTTTCTGCTGAGAATAATATGAACCACGGGACACTTTTAGGTGCTTCAAGTGCTGCTAACCATTCATAGGGAATGGGCAGCGTTGCCGTGCCCTGTGACGCATGGTAAGGCCATTTATGATCGTAATTTTTACCTTCAGGTAGCCAACCATTTTGATTAAGAAATTGGGTATCTAAATGCTGATATTTAGGCAGCGTGGGTGGGGTAAGGCCATACTTTAATTCGCTGAGTGCTGTGATCGCGCGAAAGGCAAAAGAAGTCACGGTAATGACAATGACTGCGGATATAATCCATGGCCACTTTTTGAGTAGCCATCTCAAGACAATAGGGTAATTACGGGGCATAAAATTCTCTGACGGTTTTTAAATTGCATTAACATTTTCACATGTTTTGTTAATAGCGAAAATTACAAGTGATTACACGGAGAATTTAACGAAGAGCGGCTTCAACAGGATATTAAAAGAGAGCTGGCTTATTGCCCGCTCTTTTAAAAGGCATATAAAAATATGCCTTATTTGCAAATACGCTGTTTATAAATTAAAAGTGGTATGAAACAGAAACCTTGATATTTCTACCTGGCTCATAATCCAATAAGAAAAGCTCGCCGAATACAGGGTGGTTCCCAAGTCCGGTTCTTGAGGATTGAGAGGCGTAATACTTATCAAAAAGGTTGTCTACGCCTATTCGTAGTTCCAGCCCACTCACAAGTTTAGGCTGCCATACAGCGACGATATTGTGAACTGTAAAGCCCGGTTTTGAATTGTCTAATCTCGCACGCCCGTCTAAATCTAGTCCAGCGCTCAAGCTTTTGACTTTATGCACTTCCCAATTGAAGTGAAGCGGAAAATTGAGCATTTCATAATGCAGGTTGAATGCAAGGGTATCGCCTTGTTCACGATCTATGCGTGCACCATCGTAGAGGGCTTCATAAGTATCAAAAGCATCTAGCTCACTACTTGAAGATGAGTAGTTTAGAGTCATTTCCAATTGGCCAGCATCAAAGCTCATGTATGCTTCATAGCCGTCAATGGCTAAGTGACCAATATTTTGTTTATAAGTATCTCTTGGGCCACCATTGGGGTAAGGCACGTAATCATGAATGTAATCTTCAATGCGGGTCTCAAAATAAGTTGCACCTAGGTTATAACGGCCTGAATCCGCGGAATATTGGTAGGCGATGGAGATCTCTGTATTGATACCGGTTTCTGCTTTTAAATCAGAGTTTGGCTTTGCGCCCAGTCCCGCTCCCGTAAAAACTTCGCTCAACTCTGGGGCTTTAAATAGTTCCGTTGTACTCATTTTAATGAGCAGATCTGGGGTTAGTTGGTACAAGCCCGCCAATGCAAAAGTTGTGTGGTTGAAATTGTTATCAAGGACAGCTGATTTGACATCGGCTTGTTCAAAGCGAACACCTGGAACAACTGCTAATTCGCTTGTTAAATCAATACGGTTTTGTATAAAAAAAGCGGTTGATTTGGCTTCTTCTTGAGCGCTGAGTGCTTGCCCTTGAGTTGGAGAGAAGTGATACTTGGTTTGGTGTTTTATGTGGTCTATACCGTAGGTAACTGTGTGTGTTTCTTGGTTTAAAAGTGAAGTATCAAAAACACTTTGTGCCAGCAGGTTAAACCCTGAATTTTGAGCTTCACCGTTTACTTGGCCAATAAAGCGAGTATATCTTGGGTTGCCTGAGAGTCCCCAGCCTGATTCGTCTCTGTACAGCTCACTGACATTATCAAAAAGATTGGCCGTCAGTGTCGAAGCGTGGCCAAAATTAAGCTCATAACTAAGAGTTAAAGTGTCTCGGGTAAATTTTGTCGGCCAAGTTAAGGGTGTGTGTGTGCCAGTGGCGATCGTTACGTCTGTCGACATGCCCATATCAGGGCGGTAGCTATAGTCACCGCTGTCTTCATATTGCTCATAGCCAATCGACAGGCGCTGTTGCTGGTTTATATCCCATCCAAACTTAATCAGAGTGTCTTTCACATCACCGGCTAGACCCCGCACTGTACCATCGGTGTCGGGCTCGACTTTGCCATTTTCATCAAGAATTTGGTCTCCACCAACCTTAAAATTATCCTTGTTGACGTCATTGAAATAAATCAAAAAATCTAGTTCACCTGTCAGCTGACCAAAGCCTGTAAATGAAAATTGTTGGCCTGAGTTGTCGCCGGTCGCAGCGCTGAGTCGGGCGCCGAATTGCTCTCCTTGCTGCAATAGATCTTTGGCTTGTTTGGTGGTAAACCTGACAGCGCCACCCAATCCGCCATTTTCGACAGAGTTGGTGCCGGTGTGAATTTCTACAGATTTTAATATGTCGGCATGGACCTGTAGATTTCCCATATGGTGGTACATATAGGCGTTTTGAGAGGCCCCGTCTATTGTCACCTTCAGGTCTTTATCATCAAGGCTTCTGATTGTGATGCGTTGATTTAAAGAGTGCGCGCCACCTACATCGACGCCTGGGATCGTTCTCAATAGATCCGAGATGTGATCTGCTTGTTTGTCTGCGATCTCTTGACCTTGCAGGTATGGGGCTGAGGATTTTACTTGTGTACTCCAAACGCTGATTTGTTCAATATTTTGCTCACTCGCGACTGCCCAAGGGCAAAATGCGCTGATGGCTACACTAATCAGGCTTAGCTTAAATCTAGTTTGGAAAAGGCTCACAATTTCTCTCCGTTAAATACAATGAAAATAATTACCAATTGCAATATTGTAATTATTAAAGAGACTTGAGTTGGCTTCATTTATTGTGCAAAATCGTCATTAAATTATTATAAATAGTCACCTTATGCCCGCGTTTAAACAATCCGATCTAGCTGAAGCGTTACAACAAATAGGCGTTGAGCATCACTTGGCTAGGAAGCCACAGAGGCGGGGAGTTGACAGTGAGCTGGCTAATGGATCATTGCGATTTGATGTGCTTCACCATCATTTGAATGTTCATTGCACTGAGATGCAAGAATCGCAAGATGCGACAAGCACCGCAGCTATCGAGCCAAGTATGGCCATTACCTTTTTATTTCAGGGCACACTAGAATTTAGTGTTGGTGAAAGAAAGTACTTTTTGGAGGCTACGGATCCCCCTTTAGTCTTCGTCAATATGGTGGCGGAACCTCAGGTATTTACACGCTTTCTCAGTACGGGCCGAATGGTAAGAAAAGTCACGATTGACGTGCGTTTTCCTTGGCTCGCTGCAAAACTATCTAACAAGCATGGCAAGGAGATACTCAATCAACCGCTGCTCAAATCAAGTCATGTGTCGCTTTTAAAAATGTCAAAGTCTGCGATTAATGCTGCACTCAATATAATGTCTTTGCATAAAGTAGACTCAGATCCTTACCGATTAATAAAGCAAGAAAGCTTAATATTAAGTATTGTTCCTGAGGTGCTTGATTTACTGGCTACTGAAAATAATACAGTGGTGCAAACTGTCCGAGCGCGGCCGCATGCACCTGAAGTGATTGAGGAAGTGAGTCAAAATTTAGTCTTCTTGCTACAAAACAATGTGCCATTAGAGCAAATTGCTAAACAGTTGGGTATGAGCATCAGTACCTTACAGCGCTTTTTCAAATCTCGTTTTAATACGACTGTAAAGCAATATGCTAAGCAGCAACGCTTACATGAGGCAAAAAAAGCGATTATGTTGGGGCAATTAAGTATTGGCGAGGCAGCATATCGAGCAGGCTATAACCATGTTAGTAACTTTACAACGGCGTTTAAAAATACCTATGGCGTGACGCCCAAGCAATTTCTCATACAGCATCGACACGACTAGGCAATCATAAGGGTTAAAAGCTAGAGCGTATCAAGCCTAAAACCCACGGGCGAATCACATCACCACAGAGGTTTAGATATAAAGTTTGTCCTGTGGTTAGTAATACCTCTAGGAAAGAGTTGTGGTAGTTCATACCAAACAGAGTCTGCTGAGTATTTCCGTTAGCGGCTTCTGGGAAGCCTCGTGACGCCAATTCTTATCCCCACCATTTATAGTGATTGCGATTCAGACAATATCTTTGTGTCCACTTGTGTCGCAGTTATGTTGAACGCTTCTGGTACCGTGAGTGCGCCATCTGTAAACGATAGTATGGGCATAATACTACCTCTAGGCCCATCGTCACCGGTTTTGCTACTAAGAAATGATATGTAGTTCAGTGCGAATATTAGTAAAGTTGTGAGTGGTTTTTGATTAGTTCTCCCTATTGTAAAACGTATGTTCGGAGTGAAGCCCACACAGTGTGCGCTAATAAAAATCTCAATATAGGAAGAGGTACTCACCTGTTGATTCGGCGATTTTGGTTCTGAAATTAATAAAAAGTTAGCATGAAAACCATTTTGTTAACTAAGATTAGTTCTTAAGTTTTAATTAATGAGGATGGTTATGGATATTGCTGAAATAGATATGCAAAAAATTATCGATTTGATAACGGTTCATGCCGTTGAGTTTGCACCAAAGTTCGCGCTCGCAATTCTCACTTTGATTGTGGGCTTATGGCTGATCTCGTTAGTCGGAAAAGCGATAGACTTTTTGCTAGAAAAGCGTGAGTTTAATGTCTCACTAAGAAAGTGGCTGAGCAGTGTTGCGACTGTGCTTTTAAAAGCATGTTTATTTATATCTGTTATCTCGATGTTGGGAGTTAAAACGACGTCATTTATCGCCATTTTAGGTGCGGCAGGGCTAGCTGTTGGTCTTGCACTTCAGGGCAGTCTTTCGAACTTTGCTGGTGGCGTACTGATTTTAATTTTTAAACCATTTCAAGTTGGAGATTACATTGTTGCGCAGGGTGAAGAAGGTGTTGTTGAAGCAATTGATGTATTTTGTACCTTCCTAACGACATTAGATAACCGCCGTATCATTTTACCGAATGGGCCACTTGCGAGTGAAAAGGTAAATAATGTCACCCATGAGCAAATTCGACGTGTCGATTTGTCTGTTGGAATCAGTTACAACAACAGTGTGGATGAAGCTGAACAAGCACTATTGAAAATGGCGAGTAATGACAGCCGCATTTTGCAAGACCCTCCGCCTTTTGTAGGTGTGGTGGGCTATGGCGATAATTCAATTGATTTAACTGTTTGGGTATGGTGTAAAACGGACGATTACTGGGATGTATATTTTGATACAAACCGGGCCATCAAACCTGCGTTAGACAGTGCCAATGTTGCAATTCCATTCCCACAACGGGATGTACATATTATTGAAAAAAACGCGTAGGAGCGGGAGCTTTTTGGCAGTGGAGTCTATCAGGAGACGCTGCAAATTTGGCCTCACTCAGTTTCTCAACATACAATGCAAATCATAAAATGGGAGCTAGATTGCTAGCTCCCTGACACTACAAATTAAAAGTTATAACGTAGTGTGATTGATTGAGTTTCATAGATATCGATATTGCGGTATAACGCGCTAAGCGTGAAGTTTTGAGCAAAGTTGTAATTCACGCCAACTTGATAAAACAACTCGTGTTTTTGTTCTGCGTTTGTTAAGTATTCATAGCCGATCCCCGCAACTAGGTTGACACTTTCTGCAAAGGCGTAATGATAATTAGCTTTTAAAGTATGAGTATTGGTGTGATCTGTGTATCTGTAGTTAACATTCTGGCCACGCCCGATAGAGGCATTGTCTATATACAAGTCATACTTAGATTTTATAATTTTATTATCAATCTCTAAGCGATTAAAACTAGCGGCCAATTCGAACACAGAATTGTCGTCTTGCGAAATTAGGTATGCGCCCCCAATACTCCAATAATCCGTGTTTGTTTCCATTTCGATGCTCGATGAAAAGTCACCCGTATCTGACGTGCTTGAATATTGTGCAGAAGCCACCCAACGGTCAGCGAATTTTTTACTTGCCTCTACGGTATAGCCACCTTGGCTAGGCATGTCCTCGAGTTTATGCTTCGCATAGCCTGCACCCACATAATCAAACTTAATAGTATTACCTGCAATAGTGCTGCCAGAGAAGAGTGCGATGGTTAGCGCAAAAAGTGACGACTTCATGATAGTCCCTATTTTATTTACTTAAAAATAGCGCATGTTACACAGAATAAATGGCTTGTAAAGCACTGTTATATATAGCTATTTATAGATTGTTAGAATTGTTTTTTTTGTGTTTTATTTATGTTTGCGAGTGCTGCTTTTTACGTGAATAACTGTAACGCTTGCTTAAATTGATGGCATATATTTACTTATCTCTTTGCTGTCTTATTAATGAAAAGTCTGCCCCATATTATTGGTGAAATGTGGTTCATAAATTAGCGTGGTAGCGAAGGGAGCGTGCGCTTATGTATGACTTAAAGGGGAAAAAAGGCCTTATCGTAGGGGTCGCAAATCAACACAGCATCGCTTTTTCGTGCGCTAAAATATTAGACAGGCAAGGTGCGATGTTGATTGTGAGTTATGCCAACGAGAAAGCAGCGCCTTTTGTATTGCCATTGCAAGACTCTGTGCCTGATGTGCTATTTAAACAATGTGATGTGAGCTGTGATGAGCAACTTGCAAACCTTATCGCATTTACCCAATCCACTTTTGGGAAAATTGACTTTTTAATTCACAGCGTGGCTTTTGCGCCGTTGCAAGATTTAGAGGGGCGGCTCATCGATGCACACCGAGAAGGGGTTCAATTGGCTATGGACGTTTCTTGTTTATCTTTCGTCCGTTTGGTCAGGCTGTTAGAGCCCATTTTAAATCCATCATCCAGTTTGATAACAATGTCATATCTGGGCAGCACTAGAGCGGTTAAGAATTATGGCCTAATGGGGCCAATTAAGGCAGCACTGGAGTCATCTGTTCGATATATGGCACTGGAGCTTGGTCAGCAAGGTCATAGAGTCAATGCAATATCACCTGGACCCATCAAAACCCGAGCTGCATCGGGGTTGAAAGATTTTGAACAGTTACTTGAAACGAGTGAGCTAAAGTCGCCTTTAAATCGGCATTTATCTATCGAAGACGTAGCAGGTACAGCGCTGTTTTTAGTGAGTGACCTGTCGAAGGCCATCACTGGTGGCATCCTGTACGTTGATAATGGTTATCACGCAGTGGGTTGAATTATGAAACTTGAGAATATTATTTTTGATGAAATAGAGATAGGGCAAAACGTATCTGTTGTTCGTACAGTCACAATGAATGATGTATTGGGGTTTGCAGCATTGACTGGGGATTTTAACCCCGTGCACGTAAATGAAGAGTATGCCAATCAAACTCGGTTTCATGGTGTCGTCGCGCATGGTATGTGGACTGCCGCTCAGATTTCTGCAGTGATAGGCACCACACTGCCAGGACCCGGCTCGATTTATTTATCTCAAGATTTAAAGTTTGTCGCGCCGGTGAAAATCGGTGACGAAATAACAACGAAAATTACAGTAATAGATAAAGACTTGAGCCGCAGAGTAGTCACTTTAGATTGCCAATGCACTAACCAAAAAAAACAGGAAGTGGTATTTGGGATTGCAACAATATTAGCGCCGAAAGAAAAGCAGCTTGTTGAAGTCAGTGAACCGTCGGTGACAGTGTGTGAAAACACAGGATGAGATGCAGAATATTTTATTGTTTTTTTAGCAATAAAATAAGCAGCACGCAAAGTTTGTATTATATTTTTAGAATCGTTCAGCAAGGGTGCCCTATGGGACTTGAAGGTAAACATGTTTGCGGAGCTAAAAATTTCAAACCGTTTGGGGGCTGGCTTCTTTGTTTTGCTGCTACTGTTCAGTTGCGCTGTTTTAGTCTCTATACAAGCACTTAACACAGCAGCTGAAGGATTTAGAGATTATCGCTCCCTTGCACGAAATACAAATAATGCAGGGCGAGTACAGGCGAACCTACTCAGCTTAAGAATAGCGGCTTTACACTACATAAATAACGGCAAAGCGGAGGCATTAAGAGAAGAACTATCACGCATGGCTGCTTTGCAAGAATTATTGCAAAGTGCCCACGAAGACGCCATAACCGAAGAACAAATAAACACGTTTAATGACGTTGAGCAATTGGCAAACCAATACGCGTCTGTATTTGAACAAGTGGCGAGAAAAATTGCCGAGCGTAATACTTTGGTACATGAAAAGTTGAATGTGATAGGTCCGAAAATGGAGCAAGATCTGTCTCAAATTTTGTTAAACGCAAGACAAGATGGCGATATGGAAACCGCGTTTTTTGCAGCCGCGGCGCTCAGAAACCTTCTGATTGCACGGCTGCATGTCGTCAAGTTCTTAGATACGAACGACTCTGAGGAAGTCGAACGTGTTCAAACCGAATATGCGCTCTTTAGCGATAACCTTAGAGAACTTGGCTCCTTGATTCAGGGGAAAAGTCGTCAAAGTTACTATGTGAACCTAGTGCGTCTTGCGCCTAAATACATTGAGCACTTCAATAATCTAACCTTGGTGATTGATTCACGAAATAGGCTCAAGCGAGCGCAATTGGATGTATTAGGTCAGCAGGCGGCACGCCAAATTGAAGTGCTTAAGTTGAGCATCAAAGATCGTCAAGATCAAATGGGTCCGGCACTACAACGAGACAATCGTAATTCACAAACGTTAGTTGCGACGGTCAGCGTGATTAGCTTTGGAGTGGCGATTCTCCTTGCTGTAATTATCTCTAAATCAATTACGACCCCCATTAATGAAGCTGTTGCAATTGCAAATTCATTGGCTGCGGGCAACTTAGAGATGAGGAAAAAAATTATAGGTGATAGTGAAACGTCACGCTTGTTGAGAGCTTTGCAAGGCATGTCCAAACAATTTGCGATAGTCATAAAAGAGGTGAAACAAAGCTCCTCATCATTGGAGAATATCTCTACATTGGTAATTCGAATCGCAAAAGAGATGGCTGTGTCGGCCGCAGAGCAAGAGAAGAGTGTTTCAAATACTAAAAATGCGGCTTTAAAAATAGGTGAGTCGATCAAAGCCAATAGTGAGTATGCTTTAGCCACCGATGGTGTAGCAATTAACACCACTAAAGAAGCAGACGATGGCGGGGGGAAAGTCAAACAAACGATTGATGCAATGCGAACCATTGCGCAACAAATCAAGATAATTGATGAAATTGCCTATCAAACCAATTTGCTAGCTTTGAATGCAACAATTGAAGCTTCACGCGCAGGTGTTCACGGTAAAGGGTTTGCAGTGGTTGCGAGCGAAGTACGAAAGTTAGCAGAACGATGTCAGCAAGCGTCGGAAAGAATAGGAGAGACAGCCACTGAGAGCGTCAGTTTAGCTGAGGTTGCTGGTAAGCAGCTTGAAAAAATAATTCCTGCGGCCAATAAAACCTCGGATCTTGTGCAAAATATGATGAATATTTCCAAGCAACAACAACAAGGTCTAGAGCAAATTAATCAGACTGTCGAAGCTGTGGATGCGGCGACAATGCGAAACACCCAAGCGAGTAATAGCTTGACCCGCTCGGTCCAAGATATTGTTAAGGTTTCTAACAATTTACAGGCAAGTGCGGCATTCTTTAAGCTTTAACTCACGATAAAGTGAGGCAAAGCTTAAAGTCGCGAATGTGAATAAGCTTCCAGATTTGGATTTTAGTGTGTATCAAATCTGACAGTGAACACAAGCTTTGTGCCAAAGGCGGACGCTGGTTCAAATAGCTAAAATCAACGTCTCTGACCCCATTGATCACTTTTAAAAAGATTAATGAAGGGCAGCTGTTGCTTTAAGTACACTGTAGTCTTTGGCAATCTGGATATGATGTGTTTGGTGTTGGCCTACTATAGAAAGTAGAAAGCCTTGTAATCTATAGTCATATAGCACCATGTCTTCAAACTCTACAAAAATTGACCAATCAGGTGACGTATTCGATACCAAACTAATGCGATACAGTGAGTTATCTTTTCTTACATCGATTTCTGCAATGCGAAACCCTGCCAAGTTAAGCTCATGTGATTTACCAGTAAAGGAAAATGGTGTGTCCAAGATTGCTTTATTGACCACTATCGATTTCAAATCATCACGCGACTTATGCTTTACATACACTACATCGGGCTGCTTTGTGAGCTCTGAAGAGGTTTCTATCAGGTTTTTAAGTAAACTTACTTGGGTTTTAGAAAAGGAGTAGTTTTGCAGATGAACTACGCCAGCTGACACAGAGCTTACGAATGGTATCAGGCCAGCAAGCACAACATATTTAATTAATCGAATCATCTATCAATACAATTTTAAAAACCGCAAGCGTATTGGTTTTAACGTAAAGCCACAAGTAAATGTTAATTCAAAAAAAACCTTCGTTAGACCATTAAGTTATTAATAGTATTGTGAATATGCACCATTTTTACACGTTTTTGGACAATTCTACGTGCAGCTCTATTTAAACACTGTTCAGATTACTCAGCTATCAACCCACAAAAATTGAATTGGACGACCATTCCTCGCTCATACTTGCCTGTCAGATGAAGTCTAAACGTATTCACCTAAACTGTAAGATCAGGTATGCGCCACTACAGCTAATGTTGTTAACACCAAGCGATTTTGTCGTACTTTAGTTACCAAGCGATTCTGTCGTAATCGCGCATTACCAAGGGAAATCCACTGTGTTACGGTGAGCAAAACTTGCTGAAGCTCGGCAACATTTATCGTGTGATTACGTCACGATCGCTCGGTACTTATACCGTCTGCTTCCGATGGTAATCACACTACGACAGCTAATGTAACTGATCTCTTGTGCCTATTGGCTATTTACCGGGTGTTAGGGCTACGATTTTACTGGTTTTAGATTGCCTATCGTTCATTGTTATGTAAAGTTCACCTGTGGGTGCGGTAACCACATCTCGAATTCGTCCGAGTCCCTTTAAAATGATTTCGTCTTCAATGACTTTGTTATCCTTTATACGCAAGCGGTGTAACTGCTTTTTCGCTAAACTGCCAACAAACAAGTCGCCTTGCCACTTGCTAAATACGGTGTTCGTATAAAAGTTCATTCCTGCGACAGCGATTGATGGCGTCCACTGGTGAATGGGCTGTTGCATGCCAGGCAATGCTGTATGGGGCGTAATTGGGGTTCCATCGTAATTCATGCCGAACGTAATTTTTGGCCAGCCATAATTGAGGCCTTTTGAGATCAAGTTCAGCTCATCGCCGCCTCTTGGACCATGCTCTGTTGACCATATCTGCTCAGTGGTAGGGTGCTTTACTAATCCCTGTGGGTTTCTATTTCCATAAGTCCAAATCGTTTTGAGTGCCCCCGGTTGAGTGAAAAACGGGTTATCTTTGGGAACTTGTCCATTTTTGTATATTCTGTGTATTTTCCCATTTTGTGTTGTTAAATCTTGTGCATCATTTTGGTGACCTTCGTCACCATTACTGAAAAATAGATAGTCACCAACGATGGCGAAGCGTGAGCCAAAATGCCAACCTCTATTTCTGTGCGTTTGTTTTGGTGCTTCAAATAAGGTTTGTTGCTCAACCCACTGGTTATTATTTATTTTACCTCGAACTATTGCGGTGATCCCGACATTTTGTCCGGCATTATTTTTACCAGTTTGTTTGCTATAGGAAAGATAAACCCAGCCATTTTTGGCATAGTCAGGATCTGGCATTACATCTAGCATACCACCTTGTCCGCGATGCCATACTTGAGGTGTATTCTTTATTTGGACTTTCTTTCCATCTTTACCTAACAGCCACAACTCGCCCTTTCTTAACGTATAAAGTAAATCGCCACTGGGTAAAAAGTCCATTGCCCAAATTATACCCTCTGCAGATGCAACTTCTCTCGTGTTAACAGAGTGATATTGAGTATCGAAGCTTTTGTTCAAAGTCGGTGTTTGAATGGCTTGTGTTTCAGCACGGTAGCCAGCTTCTCTAATATAAACAACTAAAGTACGAATTGCTTCATCGGATAGGGAAGAACCAAAAGCGGGCATTCCTCTCTCTTTAATGCCGAGTTTGATGGCGTCAGTCAGTGATTTATCTGTGCCGTCCTTTACCCAAGTTGAGTCCAACAAAGAACCCGCCATTCCTCCTTGCAAGTTTGCGCCGTGACACGAAGCGCAATTCGCTTTAAATACATCTTCTACTTTAGATTCGGCTGAAGCAATCAAAGGACTGATGCAGAAAAGACTTAGCACCACTGATAAATAATCGGTTTTTTTCATTGTTATACGCCCGCATTTTGTTAAGTACAAAACCAGTATAATCGTTACAACCGAATAAAAAACTGTTTAATCGATAGAATGAGAATAGGCTGCGCTGTTAAGAGAAAGGTGGCTTACTGATTGCCAGGTAGGCGTTGTCTGATATCTAAAAAGTAGGCAGAGTTATATAAGAAAAAGGATTATCGAAACTTCAGCCCAAGAAAAACGTTTAAACAATTTTTCCAAAATGAAGTGAGTATTGATATAGGGAAAACATCATAAGTTGCCGGTTGCGCTCGACACGGGCAAGGAAAACAAGTGTTGAGGCGTTTTAGCGTTACGCCTCATCGGTTTGGTGATAAGAATAAGCTATGTGAGTATGTTGATTTCTTCCGTGCAGAAATATTGACCTGTTTGCAAATGCTTACCTCGAACAAAAAACTCAAAAACTGGTGAGCTAGGTGATAAGTCCATTTGTGGGTGTTGGCTAGGGATATGAATGGTAATTGTGGCTAACTTTCTATCAGCTAGATCTACTTGAGCCATTATTAAGTTGCCTATGGGAGCATCGTGCTGTGGCAGTTCAGTGTATACACGTGTAGACGCATCAGGATTAAAAATGATCTCAGTAAATTCCCAATGTGGATCTTGCATATGTAATTTTAACGTGAGTGTTGCAGCTTGATCTATATTCGCTCTATTTGTAAACGAAGACGAGGGGGCAAGTTTGATGCTGTGTAAAGTCGCGGCTTTATCATTGCAAGGATCTAAAGCAAGCTGCCATTGAAAATCGCCTTCAGGAACAAGATCTTTTAATTTTAATGAGCCGTGCTTGTTTACCCAACGAGCTTGGTTAGATGTTATTTTGGTCAGTGGATGAATACACCTGTGTACTACTTCTTGAACATTGGACATGTATTTCTCTATATGTATGATTTTTATAACATAGTACCATTCACGTGCATCGCGAATAGGTCATCGAATGTCCGGTTGAAAGAAGGAAAGTTTGAAAATACGTTTACATTTTATACGCGTACTGCAAAGTTTTTTATTGACTTTGGTTTAAGTGTGTACCTAATATGGGTTGGTTCGTATACAAAGTAGAAAGTTGAAATAACTGAGTTCTGGATGCCAACAAAAGCTATTTCGGGGAGAACTTTGTTGGCACATATCAAAGTCACAATAACAAAAATATATACTTTTCCAGAGCTGAGCTTATGTGGCAGCCCTTTGTTTGGGCTGCCATCCTTTTCTTTTGTAGTCATGACTGGGTTAAATCATTTCTAAGCACAAAAATGACACATCTTTTTGATTTAATCGCGTTATAAATTGATGGACAATTCCAAAAGGTAAACCATGGACGTGCTTAACCTTAAACCCGTGTTAGTAACGCATTCAAATAAACTTGAAACAGCATATGAACTTATCGAAGACTTTCCTTATCAGCATGACGGGCAAGTTCGATGGGTACCAAAGTACTTTCAGTATGATGGCGCAAGTATTCCCACGCTTGCCTATTACTTCGTGGGCACCCCATTTAATCCAAGATACATGAAAGCGGCACTTGTGCATGACTGGCTTTATCATACGCATGAAATCGACAGAGTCGCTGCGGACGGGCTCTTTTATGACATGCTGCGTAGCGCTGGGGTAAGCAATGCGAAAGCATCCTTAATGAGAATTGCCGTTGAGCAGTTTGGACGTTGGTACTGGAAGAATGATCTTGATGACGAAGCGTACAAAGCAGAGTTGAAAAACAAAATCATCAATGATGGCAGGCAACCTAGCGTGTACGGGCTGTAAAATAACGGAAGTGTAAAGGAGGGCAAATCCCTCCTTTTTCTATGCTTGAGTAGATTAGCTTGATTTTGTTTGCTGGAGTATCAAAAAAACTAGGCCAATTATTCCTGTCAATGCGAAGCCTGACAATAAAAATGGGTCCATCGCAATGTGCTCGTGAAAGTTGAATGTACCCGCGGAGATTTTCTTCCAACCCATAAAGTGTTGATTTGCGGCAACTACGGCGCCAAAAAAGCCGATAACTAAGGCGATATACTTTGTGATCCAGTGATAGGCGGTAGGTAAAATCAACAGAATACCTAATAAGCCGATGACTGTACGTTGTGCGCGACAATAAGGGCAAACGTAGACAACACCAGCTAATTCGACCGCCCAGGCCGAGATACTGATGAGCACTGCAATAAGCGCAATAATTTTGTGATGTTTAATGTATGTTTCTAATTGAAGAAGTACCATTTTGAACCTGTAAAGCTATTTTAACCCGTAACTGGGTCGATTATTGTTATAGTGTAACACTTTGAGGTGGGTTTAGGTAAGTTTTTATTCCTAATTGTTTTAACTTATAACTTTTTTATCTTTTGGTAAAGTGTTTAAAGGCAAAAAATAAGAATCGGTTTGCCAAGTGAAGAGCGACAAGTGGACTAGTTCTTGATAGATAATTTTGCTTCGAATTTTATGAGTAATAGATTGCTAGAGGTTTTAGGTCGCAATAAAGGAGTTGCTGAGGCTGGGACTTACCCAGCCTCAGACGGCAAAAATATTAATTGTTATTTACGTAACAAACAACTAATTCATGCTGCGGATTATCTTGAGTGTCTTCAATTAGGTATTTGGCGGCGATACTATTTTGGCAAGTACACATGTCGTAGTGGCTATACATGTATGGACGACCAGACTCATCTTTGTCTGTTTTTGTTACGCTGCACGTAGGCTCTCTCCACCTAGCGTCCCAACCACTCTCACCAAATGCAACAATCTTGATCTTATTGGATAAGATCTTTGCTGATAATTCATCTGTCTGTGCAGAACTATTGAATGCACAAAGTGCAGCTAAACCAATTAATAATTTTTTCACGATTCATCCTTAATAAATTAATTCATAAAGTAGAGTTTTGACTCTACTTGCTGTTATTTTATTTATATTTTTTATTATTTCAAGTTTAAATATTCCTTTCTTTAGTGTGTAAATACTGAGTTAGTCTTCATGCTGTTGAAATTGCTGCGTGTGTTTTAGCTTATATTTAAGAATATGATTGGTATAAAAACCAAATTTAAACGACCGTTAAAATAACCGCCCTGATTAAATCGACTTTAAACAAAGAGGAACAAGTACATAGCGAGGACTTTGAGTATAATTCATTCCTTTTAACCTCAACTTTTCTTGCTTTGTACCATGACACTATGATGAAAAAAGCCCTTATTTAGAGTGAGAAAAGGGCTATCTAGCGTATTCATGCAGATGACTATGTTTGGTCTATAAGGCGGATTAAGTTGCCCAACATAGATTATAAGTCTGCGACTAAAGATTATAAAAACCGTTGGATCGCGCGATATGCGTTATCTTGATAAGCTTCGTTGCTTAAGTCCGAAAATAACGTACTTTGGTCGGATATTGCACCGGTTAGCCCTTTTTTACTGGCGTAAAATATTCCGGATTTTAGCTCTTTATTAAAGAGCCCTTCAATATATCGACCGGCACCTACTTCTACTTTATGCACTTTACCAAGCCACAGCATGACTTGCATCATGCCTTTCATCATGTATTGTTTAAATATGGGAAGCGTATTAAAGCCTTCTGTTCCGGTGGTTGCGCCGGGGCTCATGGTGATAAACTTTATTTGTGGATGTTGTCTTGCCATTGCTGACATCCAAAGTGCTCCCATGTATTTGATTGAACCATAAGGTACTGTTGCATCTTGCGATTTTCCAAAAAATGACCCATCACAAATTGCGGCAAATTCTGCTTCAGAAGAGGTTGGCAAATCAGGCCTTTTCATACCCATTTCTTTTACGCCACGGGCTGCTTCGGAGCCTGCATAAATTGCAATTTTGTTAGTTTTCCAGCTTTAAAGCTCTTGAGTGAGTAGACTATGACCCAGTAAGTTGACAGCAAAAATCTCGGTAACGCCATCACTGTTGATTCGGTCAAAGCTTTTACCACCAGTCCCGCCTGCATTCATGATGAGTGCATCAATACTGCGGTCAAGTGTTTGTACTGCTGCCCTTATTGAAGAATGGTCACATACATCGATTTGAATGATACGGAAAACACTTTTACCTGTAATGCGTTCTAACTCCGATTTTGCCGCAAGTGCTTTGTCAATGTTTCGACAACCTAAGTAGATCTCTTCTACTTCAGGGTGGGCCGCGAGTTGCTTTGCTGTTTCTTTCCCAAGACCTGCGTTGGCGCCGGTAATTAATACTCGCTTTATCATAATTCTACTCTCTGTTCGTTTAATTCGTTTAAGTGCCCATAGAATAGTGAATTAGGTGTTCGATTTTTTGATATTTCTTGCGGTGTTTACAGCTGCACACTACGTGGTTTTGACGACTTTTATGCCTTTAAACTCGGATTTATTTAGATTCTGTGGTCTTTCAACATGGACGGCTATTATGTGATCAAATTTGACTTCAATTCGCCAGAGATAAAGTACATTGACACGCGAAGGGTGAGCTAGCCCTTTTCGGATTTATTTTTAACCATGCGACCATCCTAAGGTTGTATTTGCAACGCAAAAAAGCCTGATTTAATCAGGCTTTTTGTGTAACTGGGATGTTCAAATAGATTTTGTTATTGGGGTCGGCATCATTAAAACTGGCAGGCAATAACTCGAAATCGGGCTTATTCGCATATTCATACTGGCTTTTTGGTAACCAACTACCCCATATATAGCGCAATGTATCCTCTAATTTTGATAATGGTCCAATGTGTGTAAATCGAGCGTAAGTTTGCGCTTCTAGCTCTCTTGTAATTAGGCCCTCAGGAACATCGTCAAAGTTCTCAACTTGTGCAGAGCAGATGTAAACAAAGCGAGTTACATCTTCTGATTCCTCATAACATTCGTAAATGCCAAAAAAGTCAGTGCCTACTCTGTTAGGGATCTTATCTCGATATGGCCTAAACCCTGACCAGAGTTTGGGTAAACTCAGGTCTCCGTCATCATACTGAGTGGCTATTCCAACAATTTTCATCGCAGGCTGAGAAACGATCTCCGGCTCCATACTGAGGTTATTTTGTAAAAAGTCTAAATCAGCTTCATTAAACGGTTTTTTATAGAGCAACCTGAAAGGTTCGTTAATTTTGCGATATTGCGCTGGCGTCATATCAAACAGCGCCTTAAAAGCTCGCGTAAATGCTTCTTGTGATTCAAATTGGGATTCTAACGCAAGTTCTAAAATCCCAACTTCTTCGGTAAGCAACCGCTTGGCCGCTAGGGTTAAGCGGCGCTTACGCAAATATTCTTTTGGTGTATCTCCAACCAATGCCTTAAACACCCTGCTGTAGTGGTACGTTGAATAATGTGAGGATTGAGCTATTTCATGCACACTTATTTTTTCGCTCAAATGGGCTTCTATATATTCAATACTTTTTAAAAAACGATCCATCTCAATACCTCTCATAGTTTTTTAATTGAAGTCATTAAGCCGCACTTGCGGTCAGTGTATGGTTTTCGGCATACACCTTTAAGCCTTTCAATAGTTTGCCAAAAGCCACAGGAAATACCAGTCTAAGCAAGGGGTAAAATGGATATGCAAACACTTTTAGTTGAGGGGATGCTGTCCAGATGACCTCTGATTTATTCTGACCCAGTGATCGGACGGTCATTTTTACATGGTTTTGCTTAATAGGAATCACTTTGGGGTTGTTTACAGGCAAAACATCAAATGCCAACGTTTTATTCTGTTCACTGTATTCAGTAATGACTTCTTTTACCTTCGGCCCATTTGGGTTGTCGCTCAAGTCACAAAGTCGGCCCTCCATAGGAGCTCCACTTAGTCCTTTTCCTCTACCCATTGCAACTGAATTGGGGATTGGTCCCATCCACAGATGCGCTTTATCAAATTGGTTCGCGACTAAGTCCCAAACTTGCTCAGCAGGCTTATTAATTTGTACTTTCTTAGTGATTTGCATAATGTTTCCTCGAATAGATGCTGTGTTGATAAAGCAACTTTAAAGAAGTTGAGGAAGCATTTTTTGATATTTCTTGCTGTATTGAAAAATGTGCAGATCATGGTGGCAGCCTAAGAGGTTTTGCTCTGTGTTCATAAGGTCGTTAGTGGACGATTAAATCAGGCCGTTTTTTATGTGTGGGTATCGTGTATGGGGGCAAGGCCTGAATAAGAACTAAAAGGCCCCAGAGTTAACATAATGTCAAACATACCATCAGCGTGAATGAAGCCAAGCCTCAATCAAGGTGGCTAGAAAACGTTGAGCTGATATATTGCCTACCATTTTGTTGGAAGAACTAAAAATAAGTATGCTTAATTAAGAGTGGTCCACTATGGCTTAAAAGTGAAGATAGTTAACTGATGCAACATTGAATTGGGTTTAGATACGCTAATTGATTCTATACCACAAGCGTAAGCTATATAAACCGTTAATAACGAGCAAATAGACTCTCTTATAAGTTAGCTCTATTTTTTTAAAATACGGTATTGTTCGCATTTAAATGATCACTAAATAGCGTAAGGTTGTAATTTTAAGCGCCTGAAACAGCTAGGTTTCAAGAGCTTGCTTTTTAGCACGTTATCAATACACTGAGTATATGATTCATTCACTCTGGAATTGGCAATTAATCAAGCAACAAGGCTGTCACTTGCTTACTAGTCAAAACAACACAATAAAGTTATGTGGTTTGCTATTGTTTGGTTGCTTATTGGTACAGTACACTTTGAGGCTTGGGCGACAGAGCTTAGGCTCACAAGTTCTGATGGTGCTGTAGATATCTCTCCAATTGTATCTGCTTATTCTATCTGCCGAGGGTATCGCATCGAGCGCATTCAGGGGTCAATGCGTCTCCACTCACTTCTTTATGGGTTTGATAGCTGCGATGATAAAAGTACTAGGCAGCCGCTTATTGCTTTGAATCTTGAAGATGATGAACAGTCCCAAATACTTGCACTGGCTAACTACTTTGGCATTTATCATGCGCCGAACAAGCTAGGTCTACGATTTGGCGTTAAATTTTCTCAACAAAGGGCGAAAATAGATTGGTTTGTTGAGAAAAAAGACGCCGCAACAACTGTCAAAATTGAAAAAAGCTTCAATAGAGAAATTGTTCGCGTCACCTTTACTTCTGAGCATAAAAGTGCGCCGCCTAAATTGGAGTTATTACTTTACTTTTTGCCTCAGACTAACGAAATTATTAAAGTTGAAATTATAACCAAGAAAGCATAAGAGCGCTTAATATTGCGAGTAGATTAGACCGTGTCATGGTTGATTAGTACGCTATTTATTAATAAAGCACGTTTTAAATCAGTATTTTGTTTGACTTTTTTATCAAGAAGATAGAAATAAATGTGGGTAGACTATTTTTTATTCACGTGTAATACTTTGTAATAGTTGAGAGGAAAGGACTTTTATATAGTTATTGTTGTTTAGTAACTTGCAATAAAGACAGGCTATGGACCAAAAACTAATTGAGCAAATAAATTTTGATGAGTATGCGGTGGATGCGGTTGAGAACTCAGACCTGACCAAACATCATATCAATGCGACGCTATTGGTTGACGAAGATTCAGTGTCGGAGCAAGATCGCATTAAGCTGTTAACTGAGCTAAACCTGTATCGAAACTCGGCGGCAATTGAGGTCGAAGAAGTTACCACAGGTGTGTTTAATCTACGCTTTGCGCTTCTTAACTAATTGACTTATATGTGCCTACTGTTCTTTGGTTAAGGCGGTTTGGCCTTGATACCGAAGTTTCATTGTGACTTAAATACCGTGTTATAGCAGGCATTTTTGAGCCTTAAGTTATTTATACAAATGCAGTGTGACAGTAAAAAGCGTGTACTTGGGGCAGATCGCCATGTGCTTTCATTGATAGATCCCATTCTGATTGGTTTATTAACTAGATAATAAATACTCCACTCCTCGAATTTGCAAATAGTCAGTTGAAAAAATTCGCAAAAAATGTATTTTTAATTCAAAAATATTAATCTGTTTAAATCAGTTGTGTAGACTGGTTTTTACTTATAATGAACCTCAATATAAACCGCCTACCTATTTAATTTGATCATGAATATTAGTAACTATTTTGAGATCTAAAATTCTATTGGTTATATTTCATGTCCAAATGACTATCTGTACTATTTTTATTTCGTCCTAATTTGACAAAAGACGAAATAAGATTTTTGTTTACATTTTAGATGCTAAGCATTAGATTGATGCAGCAAGTATATAATAATAATAAAAATGGAGCGTGTGATGGAATGCGCATTACGCAAAAAAAGTATCAAGAAATCTTCAGATAACAACAACTCACTTACACAAGGTCAAACGAACGAATTTGCCGATGGTGTTAATGTTACCGAGTGCTATTCAGTAACAGGCCGTACTCGCTATGCATGTTACCAAGAGGTCTGAGTCAGGTTTGAGATTGACAGTAAAGAGCGTCCACCTGGGCGTTTTTTTGTAGTTAAAATTTATAAGGGATTTTGTTGTGATTGGTAATTACCACATTGAAATAAAAGATAAAGTTTATACAAGTTGTAATGGAACTGGGCGTGATACGACACACAGTTACAGCATTGAAATTCGAAGTGAAGAACCAGGTAAGTACCAAGTAGTATTTAAAAATGGGTTTCATAACTTCTTAAACTCCTGCTCAGGGATTGGTGAGCTGGCGAATATGCTACCCAATTGTACAAAGCAACTCTCAGAGTTTCTTGTGATAGAGGAGCCTGATATAGGGCTTATATTGGCTAAAAACACGCTCTTTAACGACGCACTTTTACTAATACTGGAAGAGCTTGCTAAGTATTCAGGAGAGCCTGCAGAAACGCTATTTGATTTGATTCAGTCGCAACTCCTCAGAGACTTAAATATCATCTCACTGCGAGACAGTCAGGGGCTATCTATGCCAGTTGGAGAGCACTTGATTTTTGAAAGTACTAATCGTGAAAGTAAATTACAGGTTAAGCAAGAGGCCTCATTAAAAACGGTTGAAATGATTGATATAAAGCGGTTCGTCGGCGAAGTTGAGGACAGCAACTATGACGAATTAAAAAGAGAGTGCTGGCAGGCGCATTTGAGTGAAAAAAGGTATAGTAATACCGGATTAAATTACACGAAATATTGTTTAGACGAAGCTGATAATCTCACGCGATTTGAACTTGTATATCAGTCATTTTCTTCCAAACAGGATAAACGATTAAGTAGGCTCATTGAGCGTATCAAATAATGTTGCCTCATAGTAAGGCAGCGATTCAATCATTGCGCAGCACTATGGTGGAACGTGTTATTTTTAGTATAAGGAGTTTTGTAAGATGTGGTTAAAAAGTGAAGTCCTAGAAGGGGCTAACGTAGTACTTGAACCCATTAAAATGACACATGTTGATTTACTAACCGACGCCGTTCAGGATGGGAATAGTTGGGAGTTGTGGTATGCATCGGTCCCTTCGCCAGAGCAAATGCACGAGTATGTTGAAAAGGCGGTTGAGGCGGCTAAAAATGGTGCGCCTGCATATGTAGTTAAAACGAAAGTCGACAACAAAGTGGTTGGGACAACTCGATTTTACGATGTACAAGGTCGGCACCGTAGAGCGTCAATTGGCTACACTTGGTATGCGAATGCGGTTAAAAAAACAGTAGTAAACACAGAATGCAAATACTTACTGATTAAATATCTGTTTGACACGAGTGGCGCATTGTCTCTTGAGTTTAAAACACACTTCTTTAATCAAACTTCTCGCACTGCAATAGAACGCTTGGGCGCGAAACTTGATGGTGTTTTACGTAGTCATCAGGTTATGCAAGATGGTTCTATCAGGGATACTGCAATTTATTCTATCTTGGCGCATGAATGGCCATCGGTAAAAAATAACTTACTAGCCAAAATAGAGCGTTACTCATAGTCGTTGGCCAGTTGTAAGAAAGTGATGCCCATGTCAGTGGGCAAACTATTTTTTATCAACGCACAAATCGTGCTCTTTTCTGTATATAACGCTCTTTAATGGGGCTGTTGCATATTTTTAAACTTTCTATCTTGGCTCATAGTGCCAAATAACATGATTTTCCGCTCTGTTTTGAATGCCTTTCTTCTTATAAGTTCGTTTATTTTTCGTCATTTTCGTCAAAACTATAAAAAATTAATACTTTCATAAAGCGAGAATAAGCCTATGTTCCTGCGGAGTAAAAAGGGAGTATAAATGGGTTTTTGAGCTGTTTTCCGGTACAAAATTTGATTGTTGGCTTGACATATTATGTCTCAATAGGCACAGTTAGAGCATAACTCATACGATCAATCCGGTGCGATTTCACAAAAAAAAAGCACCATTTGACATAAGGAATTTCTTACATGGAATTGAATGAGCTTGCGCTAAAACTATCTCAGTATGAAACTGAGGGATCGAGTTTCGAGTCATTTTTTATCAATGATGTTGGTCAAGAAGTACTACAAGTGATTGTGGATGGAAACGATGAGCTTCCTATCTTTGTGACACGCACCGATGAGCAAATATTGTGTATTTGCTATTTGTTTTCTGAAGAGGAAATCAACGCGGATAAACATGCGGAGTTAAACGACACGCTGCTACGTTTGAATGTCCCAATGCCGTTGAGTGCCTTTGCCAAAATTGACAACAAATATGCCGTTTTCGGTGCGCTTTCTACAAGCTCGACAATTGAGCAATTAAGTCATGAAATTATTACTTTGGCTGCTAATTCAATCGATGCGTTAGAAGCTATAAGCGACTATTTGACCGAATAAAAGGAGTATTCAAAATGAGTATTTTTAAGAAGTTATTTACCGCGGTTAAAGGTGGTGTAAACGAGGTTGGTGAGAGCATCGTTGATGCTAATGCAATTCTGATTTTCGAGCAAGAGATCAGAGAGGCGCAAGAGGCACTTGCAGTAGCAAAGCGTAGCCTAACCGAAGTCATGGCCAAAGAAATGCAAACCACAAGAGCTATCAAAGCATTAGATGGCGAGATTGAAAAACACGAGGGTTACGCAGGTCAGGCGCTAGAAAAAGGGGAAGAACCTCTTGCTCTGGAGATTGCAGGTAAAATCGCAGAATTTGAACAACAGAAATCTGAACAGCAAGAAGTATTGGCGACCTTTACTGCAAGTGTGGCTAAATTAAAGCAGCAAGTAAAGATCGCAGAAAAAACCATAGTGGAGAATCAACGTCAGCTGAGTATGGTGAAAACCACTGAAAGTGTGCAAAAGGCGACCATGGCGGTAAATGACAATATAGCATCAGGTGATTCTGCCATGGCTTCAGCTAAGCAGTCTCTTGAGCGCATCAAGCAACGCCAGATGGATAAGCAAGATCAGATGGACGCAGCACAACAGCTCGCTGATGAAAGCAGTGATAAATCTCTACATGACAAGATGCGTGCGGCAGGCATTGGTGAAGAAACTGCAAAAGGAGCTGATATTTTAGCGCGCATTAAAGCGAAACAGAGTAAATAGCTGCGATGACCGACAATAAGAACGCATGGAAAAAGCAAGAGAAAGCGGTAAGAGCCACGCAACTTGCTTTTGACTTAAGCTCTGAAGTGCAAAAGTTTATAAAAAAAAGTGCAATTGACGAAGAACTGACCCCCTCAGATATGATCAGGCGAATTTTGGGGCTTGAAATCAAGTCAAAAAAGACGCGACAGAGGCTCAGTTTTAACTTAAGCGATGAAGAGATAGCATTGCTTGCAGAGCGGTTCGATATACCAAACGCCGACAAGCGTTTGGTAAAACAAAGAGTCGCAGATCTGCTCATCGAGCATGTTAAAGAAACAAAGTGATTCACTCAGTGAATCGAACTAGTGCATTGCAGTATACGCAGTGGAGGTATACAGAGGCTTATGGACTTTCTTAATACAATTTTTACTTTTCCGACCGTTGTATTTACGACGCTACTTCTTATTGTAATTGGCTTTTGGGTGATAGCGCTGCTGGGTTTCGCTGACATTGATATGTTAGAGGGAGACGTGGAGCTCGAAGCCGATGCCGGTGAATCAATATTTCAAATGGGATTTGGCGGCGTACCACTGACTATCTCAATTAGCCTAAGTGTACTCATCAGTTGGGTGATCAGTTTTTACTCACATCAATTATTTGAGTACGTGCTAGGTGAAGGAGTGGTCTTTTATCTCCTTGGAGCCGCAGTGATGTTTGGCTGTTTTGTTCTCTCCATTCCGTTGACAGCACTTATGGTTAGGCCGCTCAGACGCTTTTTCGACAGTAAAGAAACCGCGTCTAAAAATGAGTTTATTGGCCTCGAATGTGTCATCGCAACGGGCAAGGTAACAAATAGCTTTGGACAAGCAAAAGTGCAATTTCAGGGAACTGAACAGCTCATTGAAGTGCGCTGTGAAGAAGAGAATGAATTTAAACTGGGCGATACAGGATTGCTCATAGAACATGACGAAACGCGTAATAGTTATGTCGTTGTTGTCAAGCCTTGGTAACAATCTACTAGGATAGTAAACGCTCACAAGCGTAATCATAAATGACGGTCCAATCAGCATTGGATTGTTAACAAAAGAAACAAATAGTGGCTTTGTTTTGCGTTTAAGTGAAAACAACCAAAACAGAGTTATCTCGGGAAACCAAATATTTAGTTAGGAACACGCATGGAATTTTTAGATAATCTAGGACCTATTTTAACAATCGTTGGCGTTTCAATCGCTGTTATATTCGCGATTATTATGATCATTGGTAAGTTTTATCGAAAAGTGGATCAGGGTCACGCGCTTATCATCAACAAAATGAAGAACGAACCTGATGTGACGACGACCGGTGGCATTGTCTACCCAGTTATTCATAAGATGGAAGTGATGGATATTTCTACCAAGCGCATGGTGCTAGAGCGTAGAGAAAACAGCGGCTTAATTTGTAAAGATAACATCCGAGCCGATATTGCCATTACGTTCTATATCCGTGTAAACGAAAACAAGCAAGATATTTTGCGCGTTGCAAAGCAGGTCGGTTGTGCCCGTGCTTCTCAGCCTGAAACCCTCCAAGAGCTATTTGAAGCGAAGTTCTCTGAAGCGTTAAAGACGGTTGGTAAACAAATGAATTTTGAAGAGCTGTTTACTCACCGCAATGAATTCAGAGACGCGATTAAAGAAGTGATTGGTCAGGACCTATCGGGCTACACGTTAGAAGACGTGGCCATTGATTACTTAGAGCAAACTTCTATTCATAAGTTGGATGAAAACAATATCCTAGACGCTGAAGGTATTCGTCGCATCACGGAGAAAACGGCTGAACAAAATGTTCAAACAAACCAGTTGAAGTGTGACGAACAAGCACAAATCGAAATTCAAAACCAAGCTGCACTTGAGAAATCTCTAGAAATTGAGCGTCAAAAAGAAGATGCCAAAGCAAAGCAGCAGCGTGAGATTGAAACTGTACGTGCGAGAGAGTCGGCAGAAGCTGAGCGCGTTAAACAAGAAGAACGCATGAAAGCAGAAGATGCGCGACTGAAAGCCGACGAAGCGCTTGAAATTGCAGAGCAAAACAAACAGCGTGAGATTGATATTGCTGAACAAAACCGCCTACGTGTACTTGCAATCGAAGAAGAAAAAGTTGCCCGTTCTCGTGAAATCGAGGTGATTGAGCGCGAGAAAGAAACTGAAATCATGCGCATCAATAAAGAAAAAGCGCTAGAAGTTGAGCGTAAAGAAATCGCTGAGGTACAGCGTGACAGAGTGGCGGTTGAGAAAACCGTTGCTGAAGAGCAAGAACGTATAAAAGATGTTCAAACTTTGGCTGCTGCTGAGCGTGAGAAAGAAGCCATTGTCATTCGAGCGAAAGCTGAAGCTGAGGAAGCGCTTGTAAAAGATATTGAAGCAGCGAAAGCGCAAGAACAGGCGGCTGACTTCAAGGCACGTGAACTGGAAAAAATGGCCGAGGCAGAGTTACGCATTGCTAACCAAAGCGCCGAGTCTAAGAAAATCCTTGCAGAAGCTGAGCAAGTTGAAAAAGCGGCTTCTGGATTGGCTGAAGCTGAAGTTATCAAAGCCAAAGCTGAAGCAAATGCTAAGCAAGGTGAAACTGAAGCACAAGTCCTAGAGCAAAAACTGGCGGCAGAAGCCAAAGGTAAGCGAGATATTGGCTTTGCAGAAGCCGAAGTGCAAACGGCGATGGCTGAGTCAATCGAGAAGCAAGGTGAAGCCGAGGCGATTACGTTAGAGCGTCGTATGACAGCCGAAGCGAAAGGTCTTGAAGAGAAGCTTGAAGCGCTAAATGCGATGGACAAAGACGCGAGAGATTATGAAGGCTTTACGCTGAAATTGAATCAGCAAAAAGAGCTAACGCTGGCTAAATTAGAAGCTGAGAAAGAAATTGCCGCACACCAATCTGAGATCTTAGCGAAAACGCTAGGCAATGCAGACATCAATATCATGGGTGGTGACGGTCAATTCTTTAACCAGTTTATGAAGGCCATTACGCTAGGTAAATCAATTGATGGTCTTGTGGGTGAAAGTGACACAGTACAAACGTTATTTAAAGATCACCTAGCAGGCGAAAGAAATATCATGGATGACTTGAAAGGGGTGTTAAGTGGTGCAAACGCGTCGTCAGAAACAATGAAAAACGTCGCAATGAGCAAGTTTTTTCAGCAACTAGGCAATACTTCAGACGCTGAAAAACAACAGTTATTAGCGATGTTAGGCAACACGTTAAATGGTAATGCCAAGTCTGTTGGTCAGTCAGAAGGCCAAGAATAAACTCAGCAGACATATTCTGGGTGTGCGGCCAAACGCACACCCAACTTACCTTTCCATTTACCCTCCGTGTACAACAGGACAGTAAACTATGACGGATTCTGCAAACAATGCCGCACTTGAGCAAGGCTCATACGACCTAATCAAGCGCCGATTGAGCAACTCAGGTGCTCAGCTTCGCAAAGACGTTGACACCTTAAATCAAAACCGAATCGACACATTTGGCAGCACCGAGATCAAAGTAAAAGGGCGCGCCAGAGTAAGAACCGAACATAACTGTATTCCTCGCGATATCGTACTCATTGGCGATAAACTGATATTTGCCTACAACGTTTTCTTAGGCCTTAAAAAAAATATTCATGTCAGCGATGTTTTTAGTGTTCAAAAACTGGTTTATCAGGATGATCACTATGAAGTTGAAGACTATCCGAGTGAAACAAAATTTCTGACTGATAATCGCTTTTTACGCGATTTTGAAGAGCTTTATACGTATTACAAAGAAACGCACCTTCAACACTTATATCAGCAAAATGGTAAACTGTTCGCTGTATTTCAGATTGGAGACAAACTCACTGACGTACGAGTATTTCGTTGGGAAATTGCTGCGGATAATACCCTAGATTACATTGATAACCGTGGCGAGCGAGATATCAAGGGTAATCAAGATTATGATTTCGAATGGATAAAGACCGATCGCTCTGATCATGTGGAAGGGCGCCACCCACATATTAATATTCTTGACCGTGTTTTTGTTGAAACGGTTGGTGGCGACTTAACCATTAAAATTGAAAGCAATACAGAAAGTGGCGAAGGGATCTATGCAGAACCCGTTGATGATAAAAATCAATCGCTGGCAGATTGTGAAGTTGAGTATGCGCAGTTGGGTGAAATCATTCTGCTGAAGGTGCTGCCATATCGAGAAAAAGTATGGCGTCACTATATTTTCAACTGCATTACTCAAAAGGTGATTCGCCAAGATGCAATTTCAGATGCATGTGTGCAGTTGCCCGACGATCATGGGGTGATTTATCCGGGTGGCTACTACTTGCAGTCTGGACAAACACGGCATTTCGATGACCAAATTGAAAATTTAGAGTTTCATAAACAAATCAAGTCGCCCAACGGCGAAGATGTACTGTACGTCTTTTATGAGCCGACAGAAGGTCGTTACGCGCTGTTTGCGTACAACCTTATTGAGAAAAATCTCCAAAATCCGATTTACTGTCATGGTTATGGCGTATATGACGATGGCTTAACTATCACGTTCAAAGCCGAAAAAGAAGAAGCAGAGCGAGTACACCCGATTCAGGTTTGGGATAGCCCATTTTGCTCGGTAGAGTATGCGGCCAATGCTCCGACGCCAACAAGTATGCTGGGCAAGATTGGTAACCCAGATTTGGTCCGCGGGATCTCAGATCTGTACAGCGTATGTAAAGCGATCAGTGAACAAAACCCGAACGTGTCTCACTACGAAAGCCTTATCTCCCTCACGCGCAGCATATTAGACAGATATCACTGGTTGGTTGAAAGCGATTTCGCAGCACTCAATGGGCAACTTCATGAAATCTTTGAAACTTCAGAGCAAGTGCTGGATGAATTTGAAAAAGTAAGTCAAATTCAAGAGACTGCCAAAAAAGCATTGGCTGA
Organism: Pseudoalteromonas luteoviolacea; assembly: GCF_001696455.1. Lineage (GTDB taxonomy): Bacteria > Pseudomonadota > Gammaproteobacteria > Enterobacterales > Alteromonadaceae > Pseudoalteromonas > Pseudoalteromonas luteoviolacea_C. Next base: position 78,106 of record NZ_MAUJ01000003.1, on the reverse strand, counting down.
TATTCAAGCTCAATATAAAGATACCACCAAAGAAATACGTCCAGATAGCTTTAAACTTGCCACCGAATTTGTCACCGGTCTTGAGTCTTTAAAACAGCTCAAAGGCAAGATTATTAGCCTCGAAGAAGTTAAATATATTAATCTGGAGGCGCTTGGTGAACTGCAACAGCAGTTGGACGAAAAAACACTCGACTTAAGCCAGGCAACTGCGCAGTTCTTGCAGCAAGATACAGCATTGGCGCCCTATCACGAAAAGTTGGATGAGCTGACTGAACTGAGCGAAAAAAGTGACAGTGTCACTGAATTAAATGGCTTTTTGGAAGCGCTTGATACGCTAGGTGGAGAGCTGGACCTGCTCAATCACACAATGCTTGACCTTGAAATAGATGACAGCCGAGTTAGGACTCAAATCTTAGAAGATGTCAGTGGGGTCTACGCGCTGGTCAATCGAGCCAAAGCCAGCATCGAAATTCGTAGAAAGAGCTTAGGTAGCGTAGAAGCCAAAGCCGAATTCGCGGCGCGTTTCAAGTTGTTCAGCCAAAGTATTACCAGCAGCTTAAATAATGCACGTACACCAGAGCAATGTGATGAACAGCTGTCACGTTTGCTGATCCAACTCGAAGAGTTGGAATCACAGTTTAGCGAATACGATGAATATCTCGCTGAAATCATGGCTAAGCGTGATGATGTTTACGAAAGTTTTGAAGCGCATAAACAGCAACTGATTGATGAAAGGCAGCGCAGAGCGCTAAACCTTGCAAATGCCGCAGAGCGAATTCTTCAGGGTGTAACCAGACGGTCTCAAAGCTTTACTGAGATAGACGAGATCAACAGCTACTTTGCGTCGGATCCGATGATCAGCAAGCTGCGTAGTTTGACTCAAGAACTCAAAGAGTTGGGCGATGAGATCAAGGCTGACGATATCCAAGCGAAACTGAAAGCGTGTAAAGATCAAGGCATACGTTCACTGCGAGATAAGCAGGATATATATAGCGATGGTGGAAACTCGGTCAAAATTGGTAAACACAGCTTTGGTGTGAACAAACAGTTGTTAGACCTCACTTTGCTACCTCGTGATGAAGACTTGATGTTCCATTTGACTGGTACGGAGTACTTCGAGTCAATTCAAGACAAACAGATTCGCGATAAATTACTCACTTATCGCCCTTATTGGCAGCAAAACTTAGTCTCTGAAAACCACGATATTTATCGCGGCGAGTTCTTAGCAGCCCAAGTATTGAAAGCTGCAAATGAAGCCGCTCATAGTCTGACCTTTACTGAACTAGAGACGGCAATCCAAGAAGAGCGCATTTTGCCACTGGTGCAAAAATTTGCTGAACCTCGCTATCAAGAAGGCTATGAAAAAGGTATTCATGATCATGATGCAGCGATGATTTTGAGTAACTTACTGGGGCAAAAGAAAGCCTTGGGACTGCTTATTTACCCAAGCTCAGCACGTATTGTGGCACACTTGTTTTTCTGCCAAATTGAGCCCCAAATACAGGGCAAGTGGAAAGAGCAATCCAAGCAAGCTGAGTTAATGTCTCGCATGCTCGGAGATACGCGTTTCCAAGCCCAACTCGTAGAATCTTTGAGTCTTGAAATCGAAGCCTTTGCGAGCACACAATTAGTAAAGTACTTGGCTTACTTACCTAAGCTCTCTGCTAATTTGAGCGCAGAGTACCTAGTTAAAGAACTTGCAAATCAGCAAAAAGACGTCTGTTTTGTAATGTCTGATAAAGTTAAAAAAGTATCAGAGCAGTTTACGAGTGTGGCCAAAACCAAAGGGTTCACAAAATCTCTTAACGAGACACTGAATACGCTCGCATGTTTACAAGAGCAAGCGATTATGATGGCTAGCTGGTTAAATGCCTATGGACTGCAGCAAGCTTCCAACACCGAAATTGCTCAAGATGTCTTGCTTGAAGCTGCGAACGTATTACTTTTACAACACCTTAATGTTGCCAAGTTTGTGGCTCAAGACGTCGCTATTTCTAACTCTATTAATGGGTTGCTTGGGCAACATAGTAGAATTGATGAACAAGCACTCACTCTGGATTATTCAGAATTTTATGCGCGAACGTCAGATTATCTGACGCAGCATGTCGCTGGATTTGCGCATTATCATGAAATTAAATCTGAGATTTTGGTGGAGCAGAAAGCGCGTCTACAGCTAGATGAATTTAAGCCCAGACCGCTGAGCTCATTTGTTCGTAATCAGCTTATCGACAAAGTGTATTTTCCAATTATTGGAGACAACCTCGCCAAGCAAATTGGTGCGTCAGGTAGCAATAAGCGAACAGATTTGATGGGTATGTTACTGCTTATTTCACCACCGGGTTATGGTAAGACGACGCTCATAGAATATGTAGCAAACCGGTTGGGTTTGACCTTTGTTAAAGTGAACTGTCCATCTATTGGCCACGATCAGGTTTCACTGGATCCGGCGCAAGCGATTAATGCCACGGCTGCAAAAGAAATTGAGAAAATCAATCAGAGCTTTGAGATGGGCAACAATGTCATGCTTTACTTGGATGACATTCAACATACTAACCCAGAGTTTTTGCAGAAGTTTATTTCACTGTGTGATGGCTCAAGACGCATTGACGGCGTTTGGAATGGACGAAGCAAAACCTATGACTTACGCGGTAAAAAGTTTGCTGTCGTGATGGCGGGTAACCCGTACACTGAATCGGGTGAAAGCTTTAAAATTCCAGACATGTTGGCGAACCGTGCCGATATATACAATTTGGGTGATACCTTATCTGGGTGTGAGCAGGAGTTCGCAATGAGCTTCATAGAAAATGCGCTGACATCTAATGCCGTTCTTGCGCCTTTGGCTAACCGTAATATGGCGGACTTGTATAAGCTAGTGAGGATCAGTGAAGGTGAAGACATTTCATTAAATGAGCTGGAGCATAACTACTCTCAAGCACAAGCAAATGAAATTGTCTCAGTATTACAAAAACTGATCACCATCAGAAATACAGTGCTGAAAGTCAATGCGCAATACATTGCCTCTGCGGCGCAAGATGATGACTACCGAACTGAACCGCCATTTAAGTTACAGGGGAGCTACCGTAACATGAATAAGATGGCGGAAAAGGTGGTCGCTGCAATGAATGAAGCGGAGCTTGAAAACCTCATTCAAGATCACTATCGCGGTGAAGCGCAAACCTTAAGTAAAGGCAGTGAAGAGAATTTACTGAAGTTGGCTGAGCTAAGGGAGACATTAACGGATGAAGAGCGCACAAGATGGGCGCAAATTTTAGCGGACTATGCGCTCTTAAATAGAGCAAATGATGCGGGTAGCCCGGTATTGTTAGCGGTTGAGCAATTAGGTGAGCTAAATGCGTCATTATCGAGCATTGCAACAAAGCTGGATAAGGAGCAGTTAAGTCATGATTACTCTCCTTTGCTCGAAAGCTTGACGAGCACGGTGAAAACTCAGGATCTTAAGCCAAGCATTGAGACGCTTGCCAAAACACTCGATAAAGGTGTACAGCATTCACCTTTAACAGCGTCATTTGAAAAACTGACTGAATTGCTGGGTAATCAGCACGGTGAATTGCTGACGCAAAAAGTGCAAAGTGCTGAGCATGCGATGGATAAGCAAGATGCGTTATTCACGCGATTAGGTAGCGAACTGAATCAGGTGTCTCAAGCATTAGCGAAGCAAACAGAGCTACAGCAAATGCATGTGGAACAAGTGAAACAAAATGAGGTCGATGCTGCGGATGCGCAACAGGCCTACTCTGAACATTTAGGTCTTGCGGTTTCTAAAGTAAGTGATGCATTGAACAAGCTCTATGAATCGCAACAGGCGCAGGTCGCGCATGCTAAAAAGCAAGAATCAGTTCGTGAGAGTATCATTAAACAGTTGGCTAAAATAGCCAATCTACATGAAGCGCAAAACCCAGCTCAGCACCAAGCAAAGCAAGCAGAGCTGCTATTGCAAATCAATGAATCTTTGCAAAATGCCGCGTCTCAGCAAGGGACGCAACAACGCATCACGGAGCTGACCGAGCGATTAGCTCAGTCTCAAAGTACACTTGAGTCGCAGCTTGTTAATGTGCTTAAAGAAAATCAAGCATCGAGCGCTGAGCAATTGCAAAATGTACTAGATGTTCAGCAACAAAGTCAGGAAGCGTTTTCGAGCAAAGTTGAAGCTCAAAGCATGGCGCTAGAGCAGTTGATAACGCAGATTGTGCAGGTAAGCGAAATGGCAACTGCACGTCAGTCTACCCCAAGTGATGAGGTGGCGATTGCACTGAGCGAGTTAGTCAATAACACACTGCCGCAGTTGGCTGCTAGTGCCAACGAGCCAAGTGGACTCGACCCCGAACTTGGCCGTAAAGTGGATGTTATCTTAGAGCGCCTTGCACGAATAGAAAGCATGCCATCAGGCAGCCAAAGTTCGGCTCAAGGCGGCGATAATCCTTATATGCTTTAACGCATTAGGAAATAAAAAAGCCGGCGGTGACGTCGGCTTTTTTGTATTTTAAAGCACGATTAAAGCTGATTTTAGAGCCATATCGGATTTTCTATTTACGCTCTCCACAATTTTTATTTTCCCACTTTTGTTTCTGAGTCCCATATACGGGATAAAAAACTGTCTTAGATAAATTTAAACGATATAAAAAACAGAGTCTTACATGTTGGTATACATTTCGCTCTTATCTATTTGAATTTTGAATAGTAAGGGCGAGTATGAATATCAAAGACTCTCTAGAAAAAAATAAAAAGCGTGCACTGCCAGTCAAAGGAAGTGCCATAGGTGTGGTGAGTGCACTTTTATGTTTGGCTTTCGTATTCACCGACTTTCAAGGGGAAAGTGTTCAGCATCAAAATGTGGTGTTTGCGCAAGTGCAAAGTGGGCCACTAGAGCTTGTCGTTTCAGGGTTTGGGCATTTACGCTCTAAGCACAGCCGTTTCATCACTTCGAGCCGATTAGCGCAGGTAGAGGAAGTTCTTTTGTTACCCGGTAGCCGAGTGACTTCTGAGTCAATCATCATGCGTCTATCTAACCCCAGCCTTCAGCAGGCATTGATGCGCAGCCGCTTGGCATTGGCAAGACAAACAGCGAGTTTTGAAGCATTGAATCTGAGTCAAAAAAGTGAACTTTTGTCTCAACAAGGTCAGCTTACATTGCTAAATAGTGAGCTGGTGAATGCACAATTAAGAGAAGAAGCAGAAGCAAAGCTCATCTCCAGCGGGATCGTTTCAGCGCTGGATCATAGGCGATCTGAGTTGGCGGTTCAGCAGCTCAGTGAGCGGGTTGAACTTGCCAAGCAGCAACTAGAGCAAACTAAAGCATTGCATACTCAGCGGTTGAATGTGGAGCGAAAATTAATCAATGAGCTGGAGTTGGGCTATCAGGCTGCCAAAGAAGATGTCGACAAATTACAAGTAAGAGCGGGCATTGATGGCATGCTGATGGAAGTAAATATTGAACAGGGACAATCCGTGCAAATCGGAGCACCTTTGGCCTTAGTTGGCAGCGAACGTGCGTTATTAGCCGACCTTCAAGTACCAGAAAAGCAAGCAAGCCGAGTCGAAATTGGACAACTGGGGACGATCAATACCTTCAGTGGAGAAGTCAGCGCAAAGGTCAATCGAATTGACCCTGTGGTGAGAGAAGGGCGCATTTTAGTTGAGCTTGAATTGATAGGGGAGCTACCGGACAACGCGCGGCCAGCACTATCCATAGAAGGTAAAGTGATCACTGAAAAACGAGCATCGGCACTTTCTATTCAAAAGCCGAGTTACATCTCTGAACAGAGCCGTAGCGCAATGTTTGTTCTTAACCCTGACACAAATCAATTAGTTAAAACTCAATTGGAGTTTGGTAAACTCGCAGGCAACGCCATCGAAATTCGATCAGGTGTCAAAGCCGGCGAGCAAGTCGTAATTTCGGATATGTCTGATTTTAAACATCTCGCGCAAATAACAATAAATCACCAGTAATAAAGGAATCAATCATGGCTAACACACCTGTAATCGAGTTAATCAATGTATCAAAAGTCTATGTCAGTGGCGGTGTCGAAACACAGGCACTGAGCGATATTAGTTTAAGTATTCATCAAGGCGATTATGTGGCAATCAGCGGCCCATCTGGCTGCGGAAAATCGACCCTCTTAAGTTTGATGGGACTACTCGATGACATTACCGAAGGGTGTTATAAAATCGAAGGCGTTGATACGCAAAGCCTCGATATGGACACTTTGGCTGAACTCAGAAATCTACATATCGGCTTTATATTTCAATCATTCAACTTGATTGATGAGCTGAGTGTATTTGATAACGTTGCCCTCCCTTTAATCTACCGAGAAGAATCGTTAAGTCAGCAAGAAATTGCGGACAGAGTGAATAAAGCCCTATCACAAGTAGAAATTGCTCACCGTTCGCAGCATAAACCCAATCAATTATCTGGTGGTCAGCAGCAGCGAGTTGCCATTGCTCGTGCGCTTGCGGGGGAGCCGAGCATATTGCTGGTGGATGAACCGACAGGTAACTTAGATTCAAAAAATGGCGATGCCGTCATGGCAATTTTGGACAACTTAAATGAACAAGGCACGACCATTTGTATGGTAACGCATGACCCGCGCTACGCTGGCTATGCGAAGAGACAAGTTAAATTGCTAGATGGTGAAGTACTGCAGGACCAATCTGTAGAGCAGCAAGCCAAAGACTACCAAGCGGAGGAGGTGTTATGAACTTAATCCGTTTCAACAATCAATTGAAGCTGGCAGTGCAGTCGCTGCGACAGGCAAAAGGGTTTTCTGGCGCAATTGTTTTAACCTTGTCGCTCACGTTGGCGTGCTTTTTTGTCGTGATGAGTCTTGTTAGCAGTTATTTTGTTAAACCGCTTAACGTTGAAAATGAAACGCGCTTAGTGATTGTTGAGCAAGACAATGTCTATGAGGATATGAACAGCCCAGGATATCAAAGCTTCCAGTCTATAGAGCATTGGTATAAAAACAACCAAGTATTCGAAAAGGCCGCGGCGGTTATTTCAGGTCAGAAGATCATCAGAAATTTACCGGGCCAGCCTAAGGTTGAGGTCACTTTTGCATCCGACGAATACTATTCGCTATTTAAAATGCCTATCCTACTTGGTAGACATACTGATGCTGTGAGTCATTTGGGCGAAAAGCGCCAAGAAGTAGTTATATCTTACAACTTCTGGCAAAAGTATTTCGATGGCGAAAATACAGTGATAGGTAAAACGATACAGACCAATGATGCGCAGTTCACCATCGTCGGCGTGGTAGAAAAAGGCTTTAGTGACCCGTTTATGTTTAATAAAGGTAAAGGGCAAATTTGGTTTAAATTCAGTGCAGACAATCGTTACTACAACGAAGAAAACCCAAGTCCTTGGTACAACCTTTTTGGCACGCTCAAATTGGTGGGTGTTTTAAAAGAAGGGGAGACAATCAGTTCTGCACAAGCGCAATTGCACCAATCGTTGCTCGCAATAAAAGCACAATGGAAAGAAGCATTTCCAAATATTGTGGATTTGGTGCCTATTGTCACAAGTTTTCGAAAGGCGGAGCTGGGTGATAATAATTACTTGGCTATTTTACTGTTTGCTGGGGTCGTTGGCTTGGTGTTAATTGCATTGCTTAATGTCAGTAATTTATTCGTCTCGCGCGCTGTGGTAAAGCACAAACAACTTGCATTGCAAGCTGTGCTTGGTGCTAAACGTCGGGTGATCTTTCAAAGTATTTTACTTGAGACATCAGTACTTATGGTGTTGTCAGTTGTGATTGCCCTCTTTTTGGCAGCGTGGGGCATTAAGCTTTTTAAATCGTTAGGCATGGGATTTTTACCGTTGGTGTCCAGCTTGTCGCTTGATTTTATGGTATTGGCGAGTGCTTTATTATGTTGTGTCGTGTTTGCTTGGCTATTTTCGTGGGTTTCGAGTCGATTAATTAACTTCTCGCAGTTAAGGTCTCAAGTACAGTCATCAGGAAAAGGGGCCGTTAGCCAAATTAGCGGTAAAACTGTCAAAGTCATGATTGCGGTGCAGCTCTTTGTGGCCTCTTGCCTGGTGATTGGTTCAACCATGGTGTTAAGCAAAAGCCTTGAAACGCTGCATAGACCGCTGGGTAGTGACATCGATAATTTATATGCGGTGCAAATTTATGTACCTGGATTGGATGAGGAATTAAGCGCGCGTTATAAATACATAGAGTTATATCGGCAAGCATTATATCAAATCGAAGGTGTTACCAAGGTCGGCCATGGTGGCAGTCCCGTAGAGTACAATATTCGTGCGAGTACGGTCACAGATATGTCAGGTAAAGAAAGCGTGTTTATTCCACAGGCGTGGGTTGGGCAAGACTACTTTGATATGACGGGCCTTAAGATCATTGAAGGGCGTACTTTTAGTGAAGCGGCACTGCGCGGAGAGAAGCACGAGTTTTTAGTGACTAAAGCTGTTAACGACCTACTTAAACCCGGTGGTAGTTTATTAGGTGAAAAGTTTTTAAGTTTTGATCCTGATAACCCCGTGGAAGTGGTTGGGATAACTGAAAACTTCAATCACCCGAAATCATTTGGCAAACACCGAGGTCGTCACTTTTGGTGGGCATCACAGGCTTACGCATTTCCGTATATTGTTAAAATGGAAGAAGGAAAAGTCCTCAATCGCGAGCTCGTTTTCCAAGCTGCACATACCGTAGATGAGCGAGCTGGGCTTTGGAGGTTGACTGACTTCGAAAAAGAATACGATTTGATGACTTATATGGAACGCATCACGCGTAACCTTTGTATCATGTTGGCGCTTTTTACCCTGTTTTTAGCGGGCATAGGTATCTACGGGGTCTTGAGTTATAACTTGGGGCTACGCCGTTATGAGCTCGGTATTCGCATGGCACTGGGCGCGAAAAACAAAAAACTCTATAAACAGTTATACCAAGATACCATCGTCCCGCTTGCCGTTGCGTTTGGTTGTGCGGTGACCTTGTGTGTCTTAGGTTATAGGTTGTTTGGAAAGCAAGTTCAGGATTATATGCTACTCAATCCGTTATGGTTATCGGGTGTGTGTATTGGTATATTGGGGTTTGCTTTGTTTGCAACTTTGTATCCAATGAGCAAAGTCCTGCGGGCTAAACCAATGGCGTCACTGCGTCAGGAATAAAATACGGTAGCAGAGGTACTCCCATGTGTCTCTGCTTCACAAGGCCGACCGGTGAAATCACAGAGTCAGTAAGGAAATATGAAAACAGTTTTAATAGTGGATGATTTAATTGACGTGCGCTTAAGTGCGCGTATTGTGTTGGAATCTCATGGCTATCGTTGTATTGAAGCCGATCACCCAGACTCTGCCATTGCGTCCATCAGACAGAATCAAGTTGACCTAATATTGCTAGACATGAATTTCAGTCAAGACACGACTTCGGGTCAGGAAGGGCTGGCGTTTTTGACGCAATTAAAATCGTTGAATTATACCATTCCAGTGGTTGTGATAACCGCTTGGGCAAAAATTGACTTGGCTGTTCAAGCGATGCAGTACGGGGCGTGTGACTTTATCGAGAAGCCATGGAAAAATACCCGTTTGCTAGAGTCGGTTCAGAAGCTACTGCCTCTGGTTAGTGACGACAATCGTGAAAGCGAAACATCTCCTCTTGCTTTTGAAACGAATAATAAGCAGCTGCTTGAAAAAGCTCGGCGTATTGCCAAAACCAATGCCAATGTGTTGATCACGGGGGAAAATGGGACCGGCAAGAGCATGCTAGCGGCCTATATTCATCAGCATAGCCAGCGCAACACGCAAGCTATGGTGAGCATTAACATGGCGGCAATACCAGAAAACTTGTTCGAAAGTGAGTTATTTGGTCATCGAAAAGGGGCGTTTACAGATGCCAAAGCGCATAGAAAAGGGCGCTTTACTCTAGCAAATGATGCCAGTCTCTTTTTGGATGAGGTGGGTTGTCTGCCGATAACGTTGCAAGCTAAGTTGCTGCGCGTGCTCGAAAGTGGTGAATATGAAGAAGTAGGCGGTTCTGCCACACTCACAAGCAATGCGCGGATCATATCTGCAACTAATGCGGATTTGAATAAGCTCATTGAACAAGGCATCTTCCGTCGGGATTTACTATTTAGATTGAATACGCTGGTAATTGAGCTTCCGCCTTTGCGCGAGCGTCTGTCTGAATTGCCTGAATTTGCGGCATTTTTTGTGACGTCACACACTAAAAAATATGGTTTAGCTGAACTAACTTTAAGTGAACAGGCTTGTAATAAACTGTTGTCGTATCATTGGCCTGGTAATATCAGAGAGCTATCACATGTGTTAGAGCGCGCCGTGATAATGGCAGACAAAAACACGATAGATGCCCATGACATTGTGCTTGAAAACCATGGGGAAGAATCGGGTACGTTGCCTTTAATGAGTTTGGAACAAGCGGAGCAAAAGCTCATCGCCAAGGCCATCAGTCATTTCGATGGGCATGTAGTGAAAGCAGGTGAATTTTTAGGATTGAGTAAGTCGGCCATATATCGTCGAATTGAAAAGTTTAATATTCAAGTGAAAGAAATATGATGAGGTTTTCATCTAATTCACTCGAGGCAAACCTGACTAAATTATTTGTTGTGCCGATAGCCACCGTCGCAATCATGGTGATTGGCATTGCGCTTCATTTCACTTTGGACTGGCTAGAATTTTTGACGCTGATGATGGTAATTCTGTTCCCCAGTATATTTGCATTATACAAAGCGTATCAAAGTGTCTTTAATACGATTGGCAGAATTGCTGTGCAGCTCGACAGCATTGCCAACGAAGAGTTTACCGTATGGCAGCTAGCACAATATCGACAAGGTAGTATTGCAAACTTAAAAAGTGACTTAAAAACAATTGCACAGCGGATCCAAAATAAACGTTATGAGTACGCCCAAAATGAGGCGTTTGTTTTTGATTTTATCAATGAGTTGGCGCTACCGATATTAGTGCTCGATCATCACTACCAGGTTTATCACTTCAATGGGGCAGCCAAAGACTTTTATGAAGGCTGTCAAATTACGGGGTGTGATATTCACGCCCTTAAATTAGCGCGCAACAATGGCAAATGGCAGGTAAGTCATAATAATCAGCGTTTTAAAGTGGTTGAACATGAGTTATACAGAGGTGGGCGAAAATACCATTTGATGGTATACGTATCAATTGAGCTCTCTTTAAGGCGTAACGAACAAGAGGCATGGCAAAAGCTTGTACGCGTGCTTAATCACGAAGTGAGAAACTCGCTGACGCCAATATACTCAATGGCCCAATCTCTTAAAGCGCTTCCCGTCCAAGGCGGAGCGGAGTTAAGAGATACCATGCTAGATGTGATTGAAAAGCGCTCTGAGCACTTGCTCGGATTTGTGGCCAGCTATTCTAAATTATCGCAATTGCCCAAACCTGATAAGGTGTCTACTTGCGTAGTCGGATTGAGTGACAGGTTGCAAGCTTTGTTTCCAAAGGTGAACGTCAAGCGGTTATTTGAAGGTACACCATCCATTTATTGTGATGTGGAACAACTTGAACAAGCGTTGTTGAACTTGGTAAAAAATGCAGAGCAAGCGAATAGTCTTGCCGGAGAAAGTGAAATTACTTTGGCAATTGGCCGCAGTGACAAGCTTTGGTGTTTAGATGTCATTGATAATGGTCATGGCGTGAGTCAATCAGATAACTTGTTTGTGCCGTTTTACTCTACCAAAGACCAAGGCAATGGTATTGGGTTGGTATTGAGCCGAGAGATTGTGCGCGGTCAAGCTGGGGAGTTAACACTCGAAAACCGTCAAGACAAGCAGGGCGCTGTTGCACGGATATGTTTGCCGATATAGTTTCGAACGAAATATGAATAGTCAAATTAAACGGTGTCTCAAGCAGCACTGTTTATTTTCAGCGCTGCTTGTTTGATGCGTTTGCAGCCAAAGATGCGTTAAATTTTAGCAACATTCGTTGGCCAAGGATCTTCGAAAGAACCGCCATTTCGCCAAAAGTTGAGTTCCTCGTCAGTTAAAAAGCAGGCTTCTAAGGCTTTAACAAAGCTCGAGGCTTCGTCTTTTTGACCTATAACCGTGAGACGACAACGCCTGTCACCAAATCGGCTATCAATCTTATCGATTTTCTTTTTAAGGATATCATAGTGCGCTTGTTCAAGATCTTGTGTTTCGTCTTTTAATATCGGTGCACGCCAAAAGCCGATGACTTCTAATCCGACACTGCCATTTGCTTGGCTCCAAAGCAAAGACATGTCATCTCGTGTAGGTAACCAAAAGAACCCTTTACTGCGAAATACACCATGTGTAAGGTGCTTGTGGCACACTTCCCATAAGCGAGTCGGGTGAAATGGCCTATCGTCTTTAATGACTTTGGAGATTATTTTTTGATTCTCTTTGCCTGAGAGCGTAAGAGGAGCGTTCACGGTACTGCGAAGTTCAGTGATCAACTGTTCAACTAAAAAGAAGTTGTAGTCAGGTAATTGATGAAATTGTGCCACGTCCATATTACCCCAAGCAGTCGCTGAGATGGCAGCGTAGGGGTTAATCGGGTGAATAGCTTGCGCAATCTGCTCTACCGCTTTGTCTGTGATCTTATCGGTTTTGGTTAAAAATATTTGGTTTGAAAACAGGATTTGTTCTACGAGTAAGTTCTCTATCCCACGTATCTGATTACTTAAGTTCTCTTGCCATTTTGGCATAAGGGATTGGGCAAACTGATAATCGTCTTTGAGCCAAGTGGCGTCGACCAAAGTCACGACCCCTTTTAAAGCAAAGTCTTTGTTACCTTTAAAAAACTCAATTAATGGCAATGGGTGGCTGCTACCTGAAGTTTCAATGAGGAGCCACGGTAGTTGCGCTTGTTTTTTCAAAGTCTTTAGAGCCGGTTTAAGCTCTTTTAGACCCTTTGCACTACTTATACTGTGGCCACTTATGGTAAAAAAGTGATTGCTGTCATCGTCGAAGACCTCGGTGTTCTTGATGAGGACGCCATCTACATCAAGTTCGCTCATGTCATTGACAATGACACCTGGAATAACACCGCATTTAGCTGATTGAGATAGGAGACTACGCAGCAGTGTGGTTTTTCCTGAACCTAAAAAGCCATGTAAAATAGTAACTGGAATTGACATCAACTTTACCTTATTACACCAAAAACCGGTTTCTTAGAAACTGACTGTTCAAAAGACACGAGGTGGTGTTGGATTGGAATGGGTTTAAAATCGATATGTTATAACATAAATCGATGTACCTGTAGTTAAGATAGCTATTTTGTTTGGTTACATTTGGTTTTTGACTGGCATTTGGGGTTTCTGAGGCTTGCCTCACTAGAATATTGCCAGATAAAAGTGTTTTGTGCGCGAATCTAAATTTACTTACCGTCTTTGCAATACTTGAAATTTATAAACAGTGAACAAATCTAAATAATATTACGAATCGGTAATGTAGCTTTAATTTACCACAAAGTTGGATCTCGGAGCACGATTACGCTTAAAGGAGAGAAGTATGAGCATGTTTCATATTTGCTACCCGATAGAAGACTGCCACTGGTCCCCTCATGATGATTTACCGACTGATAGGCAGCGGACGTCGTTATGTATTGTAAAAACGAACAGACCAAAGTTTAAGTGTCAATTTGACGGACAATTTCGCGTGTTTGAGCTACCAAAAGAATTTGCAGCGCAATTGCATGCATATGTATGATAATAACGTATATCAGATATAAACTGATGTTTATACAAATAAGGGAGAAATGAACAATGAGTGTTGTATATCGAATATTAATTGCTTTGGTGTTATTGATTTGCGCAATTAGTGCGTATAGCTATGGAAATAGCGCAGGCCTTTTTGGCTTTATTATTCTTGGCTTTGTGTTTGAAGGCGCATTTTGGTTAAAGCTGTTTGGCCGAAAAAAAAGTGCAAGTTAGATAAGTAAGTTTTAACTATGTTTAGTTAGACACCGTGGAAATTGCTCAGCTCGTTCTCGGCGACAATGTCGCTGCTAGTGATGTTTATGACTAAGGTGAGCTATGAAAATTTCAATGCTTCGCAGACTATGGCAACTTTGATTAGTTACGTGATTCGCCCATTTTCTTCGCCACAAAGTGGTATTTGGGCACAAGATGTTCCTTTTTATCTGGTTGAGAAGAATGCGACAGATATATTCATACTAATCGGCGTTTTGCTGTGCATTTTTTCTTGTACGATAGAGGTAGTAAGCGCGCCAAGACTGATGAGAAGTCATAGATCTGCAGTTGTCCTTTGTGTATCGATAAGTTTGCTCTGTATTTATAGTTTTCTTTTTTCATGGAATTTCATGGGCTTTTAAATACCTATTAACTTTGAAGTCTTTACGACTCGCTCATACTTTTAACGCGCTCAGAAAGAGCGCGTTTATCGAAATTAAAAGAGATACTGATATAAAAACCCAGCGCTAATCGCCATAGATAAAATCACAAATAGAAATGCCCAGATCATTTTGTTTTTGAAAATTGACTTAAGTAGTATCACTTCCGTTAAACTTGCGCCGGCACTTCCTATAATCAATGCCATTACCGCGCCAAGCCCCATTCCTTTTGCTGCCAGTGCAGCACTTAATGGGATGACTGCTTCTGCTCTAATATACAGCGGAATGCCAATTACTGCCGCAAAAGGAATCGCAAAAGGGTTGCTCTCACTGGCTACGCTCGCTACAAATTCAGTTGGCATAAAGCCATAAATAAGTGAACCTAGGGCGATGCCTCCGAATAAATAAGGCAGTACCTTTTTAAAATCTTCCCAAGTGCTTCTCCAAATTTTTAACCATCTATTTTCAGGTTGGGTATTGCTACCACAAGTCGTTCCACATCCTTTTTTATCGGGTTCGACATACGCTTCCGGTTTGACATATTTTTCAAACCCGAGCTTTTCTAGTGCTATTCCAGCAATAATTGAAACTCCCATTGCTATCGCAAAGTAAAAGAGCGTGACTTTTACTCCAAACGTAATTGCAAACAAACCAATAATAATCGGGTTAAGTAAGGGACTGGCGAACAAGAAGACCATCATGGTTCCGAACCCTGCCTTGGCGCGAAGAAGCCCTTTTAAAAAAGGGATCGTAGAGCATGAGCAAAATGGCGTAATTGCGCCAAGAAAGCCAGCAACAAAATATCCTCTACCCTTTTTACTGCTTAAAATGCTCTGTATTTTTGCAGGTGGTATGTACACTTGCAAAACGCCAACGATATAACTAATAAGCAAAAAAAGTAGGGTGAGTTCTACAGCTAAAAAGGCAAACATGTTGATAGTACTGACTATCATTTCTTGGTTTATAGACATATTTAAATTCTCTATATTTCTAGTAATGTGGAAATGTTAGGGCGTGTTATTGGACGTGTCAATATATTTCTAGTAATATCGAAATGTTTTTGGAGAACATTAATTATGACAACTGAAGAAATAGCTAAGGCATTTAAAGAGTTAGGCCATGCAACCCGATTATTGGTTTTTAAAAGATTAGTTAAAGCTGGCGAAAGAGGGGTGAGTGTAGGTACCTTAAAAGATGAGTTAGGCATTCCAAACTCAACGTTATCGCATCATATTTCCAGTCTCGTATCTGCGGGTCTGATAAAGCAACAAAGGGAAGGTCGAGTACTGTATTGTTCAGTTGAATACGATAAGCTACTTTCCGTCATCGCTTTTTTACAAGATGAGTGCTGTATTGACGAAACCAAATAAAAGGCAGGCTTAAAAGCGCATGATTACCAAGTTTATTGTCGCCAATATTATTTGAAGAGGTCACGCATTAGAGGTTAACTTTTTGTCTTTTATAGTTTTAGACAAGCAATGCACGTAATAGCGCTGTTGTTATTAACCTGGATTTAAGTACGTGGACTATTGACTTACTCAATTAGCGTCGACCACAGTCAGCACAATTGGCTTTATTTTTTTGAAGAACAGTAGTCTCATTTTCAACACGGCTTGATGAGCTCATATCTTCAGTGCGTTTTTTGTGGTATTCAATCAGGTTGCCTTGTTTGTCTATGTCGTATTGGCAGCAGCTGTTGAACACGTTGTGTAGCTCTTTACGGGCTTTTTGCACTTGAGATTTTAGGGTGGAGTAACTGACGTCCATTTCATTTGCCAGCTGTTTTTGTGTTTTACCCTCTAACTCAATGACCTCAAGAAGAAAGGCACTTTGCTCGGGTAATTCTTGGATAAAAGGCTTTATACACTGTGCGAGCTCTTTTTTGACGTTACGCTCCTCCTCGGTGTACCAAGACACTTCTTGTTGGGCATTATTATTCATGCCATTTTTTCGATAGTAATCAACCACGGTGTTGTGGGCAATTTGAAATAGCCACGCTTTTATACTGGTTGGTTTGTGTAAGTTTTTAATGGCTAAATGGGTTTTAAGTAATACGTCTTGTAGCAAATCTTCCACGTCTTCTGGGTTTGCGACTTTTGTGTGCAAAAATGCTTTTAAACTTTGTCGGTATTGGGCCCAAATTTGTTCAATGGTCATATCGTCATCTC
Source organism: Pseudoalteromonas luteoviolacea (assembly GCF_001696455.1). Lineage (GTDB taxonomy): Bacteria > Pseudomonadota > Gammaproteobacteria > Enterobacterales > Alteromonadaceae > Pseudoalteromonas > Pseudoalteromonas luteoviolacea_C. The sequence continues at coordinate 61,603 of NZ_MAUJ01000003.1, read as the reverse complement.
AAAAACGGCAGCACAGAAATATGCTGCCTGAAAAGTTTAGCAGCATCCTGCTTTGGTAACAGGTTTGGTTTTTTGTGGCGACTCTAATATATCCGCCAAGCCTTTGCTATTGTTGATCAGCGCTTGTTGCTCTGCCTGACGTTCACTGTATCGGTCAACCATAAACTGCTTATTGTCTCTGGTAAGGTATGTGAATCGCATTAGCTCTTCCATCACGTCTACAACCCGGTTTCTATAGTTACTGGCTTTCATCGTGCCATCAGGGTTGAATTCATTCATTGCCTTGGCTATTGAAGACTGGTTTGGGATAGTAAGCATGCGCATCCAACGGCCTAAAATACGCATATTGTTCACGGCATTAAAACTTTGAGAACCGCCACTGACCTGCATCACCGCCAGTACTTTCCCTTGGGTAGGACGAACAGCGCCCAGTGATAAAGGGATCCAATCAATTTGATTTTTCATTACCGCAGACATATTGCCGTGCAACTCGGGCGAGCTCCATACTTGCGCTTCAGACCAATTTACCAGCTCTCTGAGCTCTTGTACTTTCTCATGCATGACACTGTCGCCATTATCAAACATCGGCAGGCCAGTCGGGTTAAACAGCTTTACTTCGGCACCCATATGAGTAAGTATTTGTTTTGCTTCAAGCGCCGCCTTCTTACTGTAGGATTGCTCTCTAAGTGAACCATATAAGATTAATACACGAGGCTTGTGGGTACTTAACGGTGTTGTTGGTGGAAGCAAGTTAAATTCGACACTGTTCAGGTAATTCATATACGTCTCCTAAATTAATAATACTCAATAAGACGCGCAGGTGTATAAAAGGACGAAATTAATCATCACTTTTTTTAAATTATTATATGACAGTGGCTTAGTCCAGTGGACGCGTATTCGTGATTCGGCCATAGTCTGAAATACACGATATCAATTTTCAGCTGTATTGCTTACACTTCATGTAGTTGATATAGGTGGTGATCTTATCGATGCACAAGCGCGTATTAGTATCCAAAGTATAGGAAATGAGCATGAGTGAACTAACAATATTTTATGATGGCACATGTCCACTTTGCGTGAAAGAAATGAATGCGCTTACTAAAAGAGACACGCATAAGCACATTAATACGGTGGATATTTACTCTGACGAATTTAGCCGTTATGAGAACATAGACCCCGACAAAGCAAACACGATTTGCATGCCATAGATAAAGAGGGTAATTTAATTTTGGGCCTTGATGTAACGCATAAAGCGTGGCAATTGGTTGGCATGGGGTGGCTCTATGCGCCATTGCGATGGCCTGTAATAAAACCAGTTGCGGATCAATTGTATTTGTTATTCGCGAAAAACAGGTATCGTATTTCATATTGGCTCACGGGAAAGTCGCGTTGTGAAAACGGTGTTTGTAAACGCTAGGTCGCTTTCTTTAAGCATGCATTTCACTCACTGCCAATCAAGTTTGATACGACGTTCCATGAGTGATACTGGTACGTATGATCAGGTTCTGAAATAATATAAACAGTTAAAAGTTATACATAAATTAATGAATTCACTAAGATGAGAAAAAAGTCAGAATATAATTTGGGGAGTTATGATTAACTAGGGCCACATGCATTTTAAAGAGGCCACCCATGAATCACTTTAATCGCTTCCAAGCAATCATTGTCAGCTTAATCGCATTTATGCTTCAAGCCTGTTCATCAGAATCACATACTATCGCTCACAAGACATATGATAAAGGCGTCGCATGGCAACGCTCGGCAATGCTTCCAACACCACTGCAAGAAGTCTATCCAGCAGTGTTTAACAATAAAATAGTCGTGGCAGGCGCTTTTGAGCAAACTCAAAAAGAGTTGGCGGTATTGGCACATCTCAAAGCGTCGGATAAAACATACATTTTTGACCACAATACTCAAGCCTGGAAGACCGGGCCCACTTTGCCAGAGCCTCGTCACCATCTAGGGCTAATTACAAATCACAATAAACTTTACGCGATTGGTGGGTTCAACGCGACCCAATCAGATGCTTGGCAAATTCAGTCTTCGGTTTTTGCCTTAGAGGACGAATCTGGTATTTGGACAAGCGGTCCTAAGCTGCCGATCCCAATGGGAGAGTCGGTGTATGCTGTTATTAATGGACAAATTCACGTGGCGGGTGGCCGCACCGAAGTCGCTGGTAAATTGACGGATACAAGCGCGCATTGGGTATTGAAATCTGGTCAGTGGCACCAAGCCGCTCCGCTGCCCATTGCCAGTAACTCTGCCGCCTCCGTTGTTGTGGACAATCAATGGTATGTGATGGGAGGAAGAGTCAACACATTGGACTTTAAAAATCTAGATACGCTTTGGCGGTATAATACTCAGCTTAACCAGTGGGATCAATTAGCGTCCATGCCTCAAGCCAGCGCGGGGCTCGCCAGTGCCGCAATAAATGGACAGATTTATGCGTTTGGTGGGGAGGAATACGAGTTTGTAACTGTGAACGACGGAAAACGTGAAATGAAAACTCGCACTTTTGACCAAATTTGGCGTTATGATATTGCGTCAAATGCTTGGTCCACAGAGTCGTTACCGATGACGTCAACGCGCCATGGTTTAGGTGCTGTGTCGCTAAACCAACAAATCTATTTGTTGGGCGGCGCGGTGGAAGCTGGTGCAACGGGCACCACCGCCACCGTAGAACGTCTTGTTTTTAAATAAAAAGTTGGGGTCACGCTAACAATCTTGAAGTCAAATCTTGTATCAAGCCAGAGCGGTCGTTGTGGGCTCTGGCTACGAGCTCTGTTGGAATATTGAGATCTGGTGCATGTTTGCTACTCCATATGATCATTTCTATCAAAATAGGTAATATATCGACCCCCGCGGGGGTAAGGCTATACACTTTTTTCCTCTTATCTGTTGGGTCAATTTGCTTATTGATCAACCCATCATTTTCTAGCTTTTCGAGTCGGCTAGAAAGAATATTTGTCGCCATTTTTTCTTCAGAATTCTGCAAGTCAGAGTATGTGTGTTTTCCAAAAAACATCAGATCTCTGATGATCAGCAAACTCCACTTATCTCCTACATGGTCTAGCACATTGGAGATCGGGCATTGTGAGCGTGTCGGCATAATGTGTCTCTTTGATGAATATGAGCAAATCATAATTCACTTGCATTTTGCAATCAAATAATTTAACTTGCATTTTGAAAGTTAAATTTAGCCCGCTAATTAGGCGTTGAAAATAGAATTGGAAAGCCAAATGCAAAAACCGAACATTAATATTGAAAAGTTGATTAAGCCGCATTGGAGTGAGACAGATAGAGCAAAAGCCAAAGCGGTTATTGAATTTGTGCAGTTACTCATGAATGAGCATAACTTTGATCTGATCACAGCGCGATATGCTCAAAACACTTATAAGCAACATAATAGAAGTATGGCGGATGGCATTTCGGGCGTTGTGACCACCTTGCGTGATTTTACAAAATTAGCGCCGGAGTTTAGTTACGACGTTAAGCATGTCTTTGTCGATGGTGAACATGTGATTGTTCATTCTCACGCCACATTAAAAGCAAAGCATCGGGGAGATGAATCTAAGGGAATGAATATCATTGATACTTGGAAGGTGGTCGATGGCAAACTTGTAGAACATTGGGACGCGATTCAGGCACTTGACTTGTCAATGCGACTATATAACCTAATTGCTGGTGGTAAAGTTAAAAACGCAAATGGGGTGTTTTAATCTTTGGAAAGGTGATACACAGGCGCTGATTGTATCACCCTGAGAACTGTTATTTTGATGAAAATACCTGTTCCATAAAACGCGCCAAATTCTCTTTTTGGTAATCTTCCATTGAAGCGTAATAAGAAACACCAAGTAGCAATAGCACACTGATGGTACCTAGAATCATTTTTTTACTTTTTATAATCACAGTTTTGTTTTCCTTAATGGTTAGCGCTTGATTAAAAAGCGTTAAATGATATGACGCGGAATTTTGTTTTTAGTTCATTGTTTTTTTTACTGAACGGCAAGGGGTTTTTTAGGTACTATCGGGCGCTTTATTTTAAGATTAAAGGCATTGATAGCAAGCCTTGATGAGGTTTTGCATACGCCCTCCCCCGATACTCGGGTCGTTTTTGTGAGGCTGGTGAAAGTGCTCTGACACAAAGGCAAATGAGAGTTGCGCTTTAGGATCTGCAAAGCCGATGCTACCACCCATTCCCATATGACCAAAGCTTTCTTGGTTGGGGCCCATGTCACAAAAAGGAGGAGAATTAAGCATAATGCCACTGCCCATTCTCCAGTGCATATTGGTTGTTAACTCCCGGCCCGCGATACTCAGCTCTCTAAGCTTGCGAACTTGCGCGCGCGGTAATAGTTGCTGATTATTTAAAGCGCCATCTTGTGCTAAAAATGCGTAAAGTTTTGCTAGGCCATATGCTGACCCATGTCCAGTTACCGCTGGAATTTGGCCTTGTGACCAGCTAAGAGAATTGGGGTGGTATTCTGTATTGCATTGTCGGAAAAATTGACATTTCCAATGTGGAATAATGGGCAACCAATGGGACATAAAATACAGCAAAGACGGAGAAAATGCTTTGGTGTTGATGATAGCGCGATGTGTAAATTGTGGGTCTTTTGTCAAGGCGCAGTTGATATCGAAAGGCACCGCAATTTCATCTTTGAAGAATTGACTGGGCGTTCTGCCATCGACCCTGCGAATTATTTCGCCCAAAATATGACCAAATGTCAGCGCATGATACGCCAATTTTTGTTGGTGCAAAAAAATGGGTTTAGCACGTTCAATATTGTGTATTGTTTTTTGCCACTCAAATATATCGCCACTTGAACCAGTGTTATGGCTGGGCAATCCTGCGGTGTGATTGAGTACTGCATCAATAGTGATATTACGCTTTCCATTATTGGCAAATTCTGGCCAATATGTTTTTACTGGGGCGTCTAAGGAAATAACCTTTCTTGCAGCAAGCAAGTGAATGCAAATAGCCAGCAGCGCTTTTGAGCACGACATAAAAGCAACACGGTCTGAGTTTGCCCAAGGCCCATTTGGAGAGTGATAACTACCGTATAAATGGGCGGCTAATTTACCTTTGTGAAATATACATACAGCAGCCCCCGTTTCACTAAATTGTACAAAGTTTCTCTCAAATGCCTGATGAATCGGGCTAAATTTTTCACATAGATAACCGTCAATCTGAGCTGTATCAAGTTTATCCAAAATCTTACTCCCTGTGATATGGTATCAATACCAAACTGAGTCGGTAATAGCGTGTTGTTATCTTTATACATTTAACAATATCAATGGGTTATTTAATATAAACAGGGAGGCCATTAAGGGAGTAAAAATGTCAGCAAAGGGAGCTTTTAAGGATTCGCAGCGAAAAGGAGTGTAAAGCGATGAAAGAAATGACTGTGGACAGTTTTTTGTGTTTTGATTTGCCTCCCGTAGCTGCATGTGATCAGCTATCACGTAGCTGTGACAGTGTTTTTGCTTTACCGGATGAATATGGCCATGGCAAAAGCTTTTGTTTTTCCTATAGCGAAAACAGCACGCTACAAATCAGCGACCTCTATTTTTATCAAGATATAAAACTGACCAATGGTCGCGGACCATTGTATGGCGCTTTATTTGTCCTAGAAGGGACGCTTTCTATAGAGATACAGGGGATTGAGCAACAAGTCGTGCCTAAGGGACATGCTTGTATTTTTATGCTCGGCTCGCAAACTTGCGGATGCAGCTATAGTGCAGGCCATAGCAAAATTATTAACTATACACTTGGGTCGACGTTAATGGGGGAGTTAGCAGCCCAATACGTGTGGGGAGGAGGGAATACCTCGTGTGAAACTGACAAGGGCAATGAGCCTCCCAAGCTAGTGCGCATCCCTATAAATGCTGAGATAAAGTCTTTGCTTACGCAAATTTATCAGTGCGAGCTACCCAGTAAAAGTTTGAAGTTACTTATTCAAGCAAAAATGCTTGAACTAATGACTGCGTTATTTGCGCTGTACGAGCAGCAGAAAAGTAGGTTCAAATCGATAAAGCATGGTGATCTTTTAGCCGTTTACAAAGCTGCGGAGTACCTTGAAGTAAACATGCAAAATCCGCCAAGTATCATAACACTTGCTAAAGTTGTAGGGATAAATGATAACAAGTTGAAGAAGCAATTTAAGTTAGTGTATGGCAACACGGTATATGGCTATTTGGCAAGACTGAGAATCAATAAAGCCGCAAAGCTTTTACATCAAACTGAACTGCCAGTCTCCCAGATAGCACTGTCAGTTGGTTTCAAGCATGGTGGGCACTTTGCGAAAAGCTTTAAAGCAACTTTTTCTATGTCACCCAGTGAGTACCGAAAAAACATGAATGGGAATAGGTGATTTCTATTAAAATCGAATTAAAAATCACTTTGTGTGATCTAAATGATTGGTTGCTACGTTTTACTACTTGAAGGGTTTGTAATGCGCTAAGCGCAGTTGGAGTCCACCCCTTCGCCACGGCACTGAACACGCGCTCATATGAGCGCGTTTCTCTTTTGTGTTACCCATTTTTTCTATGTCAATAAATCTTACCGCTTCAAAACATAGCATGCATCGCTTGCTGGTATTAGGTACACTGGGCTTTCAGTATATGCATTAGGAAGTTCAGAGCACATAGTTTTTGCGTGTCCATTTACCCAGATAGATGCAGCACTACATAGTCTTATATGATGCCAGAGTTGGTCAAGACATACGCTATGTAGTTGAAGCGCTTTTATCCAAACATAAGAGGCTTTGACTATTTGGGAGTATATAAAATTATGTCTAATGCACAAGACAGTTTAAAAATAACAATTAAAGTAATAGGAATATGGCTTTTTCGAGAGAATATCTCGTGAGCGCCATCGGCAGAACATGATGTCTCAATTAGTAGTCACAGAAATAACAGGTCAATCTATAGAAGCTGAGCAAATTGCAAAGTGGTATTTTGAGCAGTGGGATAGTAAAAATGCAACAACAACGTATAGCGATGTACTTGCATTGGTGACATCAACAAAAAATAAAATAGGGTTTTACACAGCCATTGATGGCAAACTGACTGGCGCCGCAGAGGTTAAATTCCAAAGTGGAACAGCTTGGTTAGATGGCGTTTATGTTGATACCCTTTACAGAGGAAAAGGTATCTCTAGCGCCTTGGTGGCATATGCAAAGCAAAAAGCAGTTGAATTAGATTGTCAAACATTAAACTTAAAATGCGAGAGCCACTTGATCGATCTCTATAAAAAATTCGGCTTTAGCGTCATTGCTAAAGAGGGTGACAAGTCGATTATGGCATATGATACAAGTAACTAGCTGATATTAAGTTAGCCTAATAAAAGTGCTGCTAGAGTAACATATGGGACAGAAGTTAAAGTGCCTAGTAGAACAAGTGACTTGGGTTCAAGTAGAGCCCTTGTTTATCGAATACTATGGTTACTACTTTAATAAGTTTAAAAAGCGTATAAAGAAGAAAAAAATAAAGTGCTTCGCGGCTATATTTGAGCAGCTTAAAGAGGCGCACAGCGAAGAGACGTCGTGGCGTGTTAAGATTTCAAAAACACGCATGATGGGACGTTTTTTATTGATGTATCTGGCTTGGATGGCACCTTATACCGTGAGCAAGATGACTTTGACTTTAACCTTCATGGCGAGTACGCAGATAAAGAGGTGCCCTTTAGCCTAATTTTTTTACCTTGGCGGATTTGGTTGGGAATGCGTGTTGAACAATCCACCTTAGTGTTTTTTTCATATGAAGAAATTCTGGCGCATTGTTTGTGGGAAATGAATTATTATCACAAAAGTATTGAAGACAGTTGCTAGGATAGGTCGACCAGAAACTTGGTCGACCTTGTTGTTTATTCTGTATCCAACTCAGTACTCTTCGAGTCGTGTGCCTCTTCTGCAACTAAATGATTTGCTGTTTCTTTGTCTCTTACATTCTTTTGCACAGCAACAGCCGCATATAAGCTCATTAAGTATGCGATACCGTAAAACCCTTTTTCGCTTAGCAATAGATTGGCATTATATAATCCAACACCAAGTAACAAGATTGCAGAAGCTGCTGACACTAAACTGAGTAAGTGATAGATATTTGAAGTCGGGATGTTTTCTTGTTTATCACGGATGCTTTTTTGTAATGATACCGCTGAAAATAATCCATACATTAAAACAATCAGGTAGTATCCCTTTTCATTCAAAAGCATATCTGCATTGAATAAGCCAAAAACATAAGTAGCGATACCGATAACTAATACCGCAATAGATGCGATACTGAACGCTTTGCTTGGTGCGTTTAATGAATTATTTGGCTGTTCCATATTAAATCTCCTCGGATTTCTTCACGTCACTCAGCATATCGGGTGTTAAGATGGCTGAATGGGCTAGCAAACCATGTTTTGCTAAGTAATTTTTAATTGTCGTAAAAGTGGCAATCTTCACTTTGCCCTTGTGGTCTTTTTTGTATATTTCATCTCTAAACACACTGCCTAGTAATAGCTTAAACGGACTGACAGACAGTGGTTGTGGATCGAAATAGGCTTTTGTATTTGCTTTTAATTGCGCCATGTTGGTTGTTTTGTAAAGGGCCGCATTAATAATGTTTAGAGTATGCTCAGTACAATTTTGTGTTTGATTGTTAAAAGGGTTGGCAATAAGTGAATAACGCGGGTTATGCACTTTGCTGGGCACATCATTATTGATGGCTTCCAATAACTGTTTTTGTACGGCTAAAGTAGGAATTGCAATACCTGCCTTTAGATCCTCGACCGCCCAGAAAAAGTCTGTTGGGTAATCGATAATCAAGCTGCTTTTAGCTGGATCATCATGTAATTGATATAAATTGTGTATCGCATAGCCTGGCTTTGCTTCGCCATTTGCCATCGTAATTTGTGAATAAACGGCGAGTGCAACATGCGTAAACTCTACCCCTTTAGGCAAGGTGTCTTGAGGTTGACCAACTCGCGCAATAACAAAAACATGGGCACGTTTCGCTGCGCTGTAGCGTTCAACCTGTTTGGCGAAATGAGCTATTTCTTTTGGCTGAAACTTTGGTTCACCTGTTTGTGTACTGCCCGCTTGTACTTGAGCGCTGTGCAGCGAAAGTGCTACGAGCACAAAGGATAAGAAATTACGCATGGCTATGACTCCCTACAATGACTCTGAAGGAGGGGGGCCTGCGATAACCACTTCTTCGCAAATTGGTAGTGGCTTATTGCTCGTTGCGTTCATCATTGATTCTGCAATGGATACACTTGCAGACCCGGCGCTCATAGCTAATCCACCAGAAATGGCCAATGGAATTGCAATCACGGCTGTTGAGACGTGCGCACCTGCTACCGCGCTATCACCAATTGTCAATGCGCTGTATTTGCTTCCCTGACTGGCATGATAGCTTGCATTTGAGGCATTGTCAGACGCGAAGCTCTGCGGTGCCATTTGAATAGCCATTATAGTCGTGCTTACTACCAGTGTGTGTTTTAACTTTTGTTTGAACATGTGAAAACTCCAATTTCTCGTTGATGGTTACTAAACTAACAAACTGGTCAGATTTGTATACTGAATAATAAATTGTATTAATATTAGAAACCAAAGGTATCAATATTTAATACTATGAGTCAGATCCCATTAATCTCGAGCACCATTAAGCAGTTATTAAAACAGCGTAAACTTACTTACAAAGATGTCGCTATTCACCTAGAGCAGAGCGAAGCAACAATCAAGCGGATGTTTTCAAATGAACAGTTTTCGCTCTCTAAACTAGAGAGCATTTGCGAGTTATTACAGCTTACTCTGTGTGACTTATTTGAATTATCTCAAGCACAACAGGCGCAAATTAGCCAGCTAACGGTACAGCAAGAACAGGAGCTAATGGACAACCCAAAACTTTTTTTAGTCGCGGTATGTGTGCGTGATGGCTGGTTATTTGAAGATATCGTGACGCATTATCGCATTGAAGAATTAGAGTGCGTCAGGCTGTTAGCAAAGCTTGATAAGCTTAATATGATCCAGCTTTTACCAAACAATAATTACAAGCTTTTAATAGCACAGGACTTTAGTTGGATCCCCGGAGGGCCTTTAGAGCGCTACATTGAGCAACAAGTTTTAGGGAAGTTTCTTCAGGGGGATTTTAATCAAGAAGATAGCTATCGATTCTATTTAAGGGGCAGCTATAGTGACGCCACCATTTCTACCATCAAACGTCGACTACAGCAGCTGACCAAAGAAGTTGCCCAACTTAACGAGCAGGATATTAAATTGCCGCTCAACAAGCGACAGGGGGTTGGGTTACTTTTAGCCATGCGTCCATGGCAATTAGGCCAATTTAAAAATATGTTGAGAAACCCCCTTAATTTGGAAGAGTAAAAAACGCCCCATTATTTTATTGAATAATTTGCAATCAAAGTACCTTTAATGGGATCTTATGTTGAAAACCTATAGATAATTTATTCTTATGTAATTCTTTGTACTTAATTCGTATGCAATTTTCACAAAATTAGCCATTGTTATTAGAGTGTAAAAAACAACATTGATTAATTTTTTCTAATTATTTAGTATTGAATTTATTGGCTCTCAAAGCAGAACAAAAATTAATAATACACGCCGTTTTTGTGCGAAACGGCTTGATGGGTCTCTTATGGAACAAAATAGCTCCTTCGCTCAATCGGCAAGTTGTTTAAAACAAGCTGTACCTTTTATGGTTAAGTACCAAATACCGCTGTCGCCAATGAACTATGCGATTTGGTATTGCTATGTGTTGGGAAAAGAACCTGAATTAAATAAGAAGTTAGAACAGGTACTTGCTGAACACAGTACGTGCCCTCCCGAACAAGCCAAAGCATTATTTGATGAGTTTTTGAGTGAGCAAGATCTTGCGCTCTTTCATGAAATGTCTGATCTCGTGAAAGACACCTTAAATAATGTTGAAACTGAAATTAACAATACTTTAAGCCGCTCTGAAGATTTTTCCGCCGTGTTATCTGAATGCCATGTGGGTTTGCACCAGCTAAAAAAGCAAAGTATTGAAGCCGGCCCAGAGATATACAACGACGTGTTGAACTATGTCTCTAAACTGACACAAGAGTCCATTGTGATGCAGCATAATGCTTTGTGTTTTCAGAAGAAGTTAGAAGTTGCTTACAGCGAGATTAAACAACTCCAAGAAACGCTTACCGATGCTCAGGCAAAAGCGAGTACAGACAAACTGACTGAGTTGTATAATCGCGGTAAGTTTGACGATGATATCGTTAAGTTTTGCAATGAGCCCAGTTCATTTCAGAAAGTGATGATCTTTATCGATATCGATCATTTTAAGCAGTTTAATGACGAATTTGGACATCAGCGGGGTGATGATGTTTTACGCAAGGTGGCGCAAAAACTGAGGTTGCATACAGAAACCTCAGGTCAGGCATATCGCTATGGTGGAGAAGAGTTTTGTATTTTAATTTCATTTTCTAGCATTAGTGAAGCGGTTGGGTTTTCAAATAAAATCCGAGAAGATATCGCAAAGCTATCTATCAAAGACAAAGAATCGGGTGAAGTACTAAAACACATTACTGCAAGTTTTGGTATTGCACTATATGGTAAAGAGATGAGCTGGCACAGCCTTGTTGAATGTGCTGATCGTGCACTGTATTTGGCCAAGTCCCATGGTCGAAACCGAGTTGAAGTAGCAGGGTAACCTTAAAGTCATTTCTCATGGCCTCTGAGAGGCCTTTTGTTAACTTTCCTACTATTTTTTCTAAATAAAAATACCTAATTTCCTACTTTTTTTGCTTGAATTTTATACATCTATAAATCAACACATTAGACCAGTTTTCATTAAACTTTAGATGCATTTTAGTTAATAAATAAGTAACCAAATTGTTTATAAAGTTTGATTTTTGAGTATTTACTTGATAAACCTTGATGAGTTGAACACGAAGTTATGTTGTGTGTTGGCGTATTGGATACAACAATAGGAGCATAAGTAGTGAAATTATCAAACCACATACTCATTATTAGTTTTTTAGTGACTGTACTGTGTGTCAGTTCGCACACTCAGGCAAAAGCATACAAAACCGTGTTAATTCATGGTTTTCAGGCCCAGCAACTGTTTACCATTGATTCGGGTAAATTGGAAAGTGATGGTGAGGCCTATTGGGCTGACTATTGGGGCGCGCTTGCAGATGAGCGTATCGATTGGCCGTCATTTGAACGTGTCGAAGGCAAGATCGCGAGTGATTATCTGTGGCCCAAATTAAAGTCGATGTCTGAGCAAGGTACATGTATACCTGGGTGTATTTTACTGACGCATTCTACAGGAGATTTGATTGCAAGATATATTATCGATAATCAAGCAAACTGGTTGGAGAATGCTGGACTGCAACCGCTTAATATCGTTGCGACATTTGATGTTGCAGGTGCTGGAGGAGGAAGTGAACTTGCTGATGTTGCTGTGAATGTTGCAAATGGTGCATCTAACCCACTTACAGAAGCAGCAATCAGAGCTTGGTTAGGGCGTTCAATTGGCGAAACACTTGGGGTGTTAAACGACCTAAAAGTAAATAACGCACGTCAAATCGCCAGTTTCCCAGATAGCCGTACGCCAAGATTACGCTTTGTGGCCGACGGTGATTTATTCCTAGGTGCGACAAAACTATTTTTACCCGGTAAAGATGACAGTGTTGTGGCTACGCACTCTGCATGCGGGGCCAATCAGGCAGGATCTTTTGATAGCTGTAGTTTGAATATTGCGACAGATGGCAAAGTAGCGTCTCAAGACAAAGGGGTAAGACACTTCTTGCCGTATCATTACCCGATGCTCATGAGTGATAATTATGACCACCTTTCAATCATTATTGATAACGCAAAGGGCAAAGTAACTGCTGCGAACACGGCGATTGATATCGCGTCAAATAAACGAGTTGCCTTTGATACCTATACAAAAAATGAAGGCTTTTGGCTGTGGAAAAAGCAATACACGTACGTTCGTAACTCAGATAACCAAAGTATGTCTGCGTTGATGTTTGCAGCATTGCCTGAGTAATAAGTCATGAGAATTTTGGCTTTGTCGATGATGATAAGTGCGTTGATCGCACTTATCATCTGGTTTTCTATGACCCCTGATGTCAACGCGGAGTCGATGGTTCTGGGGGAAACTAAACTGGTGGAGAATAAATCTAAAGCCGCTCTGGAAGTGAGTGAAAACAAAGTCGCTGAGCTTAAGCCCAACGAGCCAATAGAAAAGATGCAAGTTGAAACTGCAGCGCAGAATATTGCGATTGGCTACCGCGAATCTTTAAAGTTTGCACCATACTCACAGCCGCTTACAGTGAATGACGAAGATAGACTTAACCCCAATAAGTTTATACCTGTTTCAACCCCTTTATTCGGTGAGGAAGCGTCCATTTCGTTATCGTTAAATAAGTTTAGGTTTATTAAACCGGAGCCTGTCGAGGTATGGGTAGAAGGGGAAGGGATTCAAAAAGCACAAATACAAGTCGGCCTCGTAGGTGAAAAGAAAACGATTCACAGTGTAGAAATGCAAGTGATAGGCGGGCGTGCACAAACTAAGTTGGGGGCTAAGCAATTACCTTTAGGCGACATCAGTATTAAGGCCATTGCGGATGTTAGCGGTGAAGAAGTGATTTTGGTCGCCCATGCCAAATACATGCAACCGAGTGCGCGATTACGGGGTGTTGCTAGTACGAGGATAGAGCAAAGCGACTTAGTGATTTCACTACAAATGGATGTGGAAGAAGCTGGTATTTATCGTGTTAGGGCAAACCTCTATGATGGTGAGTTACCGCTGGCGCACTTAGTTGGCAAACGTAAATTGGGAGAGGGTGGGGAAATCATCACTCTCAGAGCGCATCAAAGTGTTATTCCAAAGAGTGCCACTGCGCTAGGATTAAAAACATTTGTTATTGAACGAATGTCGTCCGTACCTGGAGAAGGCACTCGCTACGGCACAAGTGACATATCGGTAGCTGCTTTATTGGATGTAGATATTTCAAAGTTAGATCGCACACCCTATGCACCCAGTGAAAAAGAGTTGGCAAGTTTAGCTTTTTTAGAGCAGCTAGCGGGCGCCAAAAACTAGTGTTCGAATGCAAAGAGGACAGTGTTTGCTAGCTGTGTATACCAATGGATTCATCGTTTAAAAGTTAAAGGCTAGTTGCATACTACGTTTGCTTCACTTATTGGGCTCTGGCTGCTTACGCTTAGTTGCGCAAGCATGCAAGAAGGTGCTGTTGTCGTTTCTATAAATATGGCATAGATGAGGTATTAAAGAGCGCGCTTACTTTGGTAGCATGCATTGGTTTTCTTCTAATAAAAATACATAAACGATTAAGTGGCATGACTCGTAGTTAGAAGGCGTTCAAACACGGCTATTTTATCAGGTCAGGGTGTCTCTTTGATATAACCTTGGAAATTAGTCTAAATATCTGCTGTTGCTCATTTAATTCTAAATCACCTAAGAACTCAGCATTGACGCTTTTTGCAATCTCTGTTGCTTGATGCTCTATATTTTTTCCTTTCTCTGTCAAATATACCAAATGCGCTCGCCTGCTATTTGGGTGAGGCCTTCTTTCTACGAGTTGCATTTTTTCAAGAGTATCTAATAGGCGAGTTGTTGTGTAGTGTGCAGTATTACATCGATTTGTTAATTCTGTTTGTGTTAGACCGTCCTGCTCCCACAGCGCGAATAAAGAAGGCCAAACGTTTAAGCTGAGCCCAATTTCTTTCAATCTCTCATCAAGAGTTGCAGCTAAATCAGCACTCAAAACTGCAATCAACCATCCAAAGCTCGATTGTCTAGGTAGTGCAGGTTGTTGGTCTTCGTCCAAAACTATCTCCTAATTATTGATTGCTGTAAAAACAATCACAACACAACGTATAAACTTAATAAAAACAGAGCTAAAGCAAACAATCTAGGTGTAAATTTCTGCTGGGCACTGGTACTGTAGACACGATAATACCCATTATCGCGGGTTTTGCTAGGGACTTCCTTTTGATTTTATGGGTATTATAGCTCGCAAATGTTCAAAAACCCCTCCTATTAAAACTAAAGAATTCATGGTTTGTATCTCTTATCCCCTTTTCTGTTTAAAGCTAAGCGTATTATCACATATCAACGAAACAGGGTATAAACCGCAAAACATTCGAAAAGGTACAATCGATAAAAATACAACCATTAAATTGCCTATTAGGTTACGGCCCGAGTAAGTCACATTTTTATCACGCAGATAAGTAGTTAATTTGTCTACTGTTGGTACAAACTGAGCCAATACCTACAGTGCGACTGTCATGAATAGCTCATAGAATTCGCCGAGTGATAAGTCAAAATCACAACATGCCTAAAAATGAGGGGTTTACACCCGCACTAAAAACCTCAGTCTCGTCAAACCCTGGCAAATAGACAAGCTTGTAGCCAAAGACAAAGTGTCAATAACTTTGGATAAGGAAAACTTGCTTTTGATAATGTTGCGTTTGCAAATATATCATTTGCTAAGTATAGTGTCATTGTTGTTTGATTATGTTTTAGTCAATTCAACGATAGGAAGTGGCAAGAAGTGCAAAGCCATCACATGCTTTTGTTTTGTGTTGTGTTGAACAAAACAAAGCGGTGTGGAAAAGAGGCAAAAGTTATGCGCAATAGCAGGGCTGAGCGGTATACAAGCTTATGAATTCATAAGAAAAGAGAGAGCCGGGTAAAGTTTTTAACTCAGCGGAAATGCTTTCAAGCATTGCACTTACATTAAGAAAAGTGCTTCCTGAAAACTCAAATGGTCAATGGTGTAGTAAGGAAATGGCATCGGGAAATAGAAGGGGAGTGAATAAGAGATTTGCAGCATGACCCTTGAGCCAATGTACATACCTGAAGTAATAAAACTTCAAAACTGCGAGCAAACAAAAAGTACATTAGATCAAACTAGGTCTACTTGTCGTTCGTGTCATTAGAAATATCGGTCCCTAAGGTAATAGAGGTAAGTTATGAGAGAAAAACTAATTAAAGTTCACGCGGTTTCGGCAATATCGGCACTATTGCTAATTTCGACATTCTTTGTAAGTACCTCCATTTCAGAAGCTTTTGGTGACTATGATGACACTAAAACAGTGAAAACAATAATATTCTATTTAATTTGGGTTGTTATTCCATTGATGGGAATAGCTGGAATTACGGGCAATAAACTGGCTCCTAAAGCCCATGGTGGCATAATTGGAAGAAAAAAAAGGCGAATGCCATTTATTGCTGCTAACGGTGTATTGGTCCTTGTACCTTGTGCAATATACTTAAAAACACTGGCTGTTACAGGAAGCTTTGACAGCACTTTTTACATAGTTCAATGTGTTGAGCTTATCGCGGGATTCTTAAATATTACTTTGATGTCTCTTAACTTGAGAGATGGACTAAGTATACGTAATGTCAAAGTTCGTAGCTCGGTCAAGGATAAATAATGGGAGCCTAAAAGAACCACGAATGAATTGGCCAATACGCTTGCGTTTGGGATTAAGGCGACTCAGACTCTTTGTTTAGTGCTAGTTTTATGTTGCATATTTTACAAATGGCATCAACGCTCAGGGTACGATGAGTGCTATGTACTACACTTAGCTTCTAAGTAACTTAATCACCAAGTACTGATGTAAAAAGTAAGAGAGTTCTCTATGCCTAACGCACCTCATGGGCAATCGTCGACCACCTGTGTTCAAAATAATGTGATTTTAAATCTCAAAGGAGGCTTTAATTTTGAGGGGGTGGTAAATGCCAACAACAAACTTAAGAGCTATGTCCTTAATGGCTTATTTTCAGACTGGAATTTAGTGATAACCATAGCCCCTGAAACATTATTAACGCCTGACTCAATTGATGAAGTGATTGATTTGATTAAGTGGTTGGAAATTAACCAGTGTCGGCAGGTAGTCTATGTAACAAAGAGTAATATGTATGATGGGCTAATAGCATCCATTTTTAAAAATAGTAATTTGAGGTATAAGTTTTGTACGACACTTGAAAGTGCGTTGGAGCAGGAGGATTAATCTAAGAATTAACCAGTTCGGTATCAACCCCAAATTTACTAAAGTACATGGTTATTAAATCCTATTTTGGCCGCTAGTAAATTTATTACTTTAACTTCTCGCTGATCTTACACGATTCAATTGGCAGCTCGAATGACGATAGGTTTAAACCCTAATGCAATATTCAATAAGATAGAATAAAAGCGACCAGCTTGAATGTTAACATTTTGGCTGTAACGTGTTAATATAACGATTGATTTTGTGTTTTAGGTTCTTCTTCGAGGTTTAAATGTCTAGGTTTTTGATTGTTATTTTGTCATTGATTTTAACAGCGTGTGCTCAAACGTATGATCCCACTCAGCCACTCAAAGAAAATACAGGGTTAGTTGTCGCAAAATTTAGGATGTCTGGCATACACTCTGCAAATTTCTTAACCCGAAATACAAATAGAATTTTAGATAATTACAGCTTTGCGATGAAAGGCAGTGAAAAGTTATTTGTATTTCCAATGTCAGCTGGAACACATGCGCTTGACCAAGTTTTGTATATGCAGGGGTCTGGCTTAGTTGATCCCGATCTAGATTGTTTGGGCACTTTTACAATAGAGCCGGGAACTGTAAATTATATCGGTGATGTGTACTTTGATGTAGGTGGATATAACAATTATATTATTTTCTCTACGCATAACTCATCAATATTAGTTAAAGATGAGCGTGTACAAACTTATAAAGAGTTTGAAACTCGATACCCTAATGTGGCCAAGAAATTTACCAGAAATGAGTCAATTATTGGCCCATCAGCATGTGAATAAGAGTAAAAAATTAATCACTTCGAGTGCGCCTTTATTTATAGAAAAGAGAACAGTAATGGCAAAGCGAGTGGAAATGTCATGCACATCCATATTATTCGATTAATGGTAGTTAATGATGATTCGATGTCCAATTTGTAGAGAACCTTCAGGGCTAAATACTGAACGAGAGGTTTGCCGAGAATGTGTAAAAAAAGCGGTAAACCGTGAAGGACGTAAAGTTAAGTTTTACAATGAAGGTATGGGCGGCGGATATTTTATGGAGTGCCAAGAAACAGGTAAACGCTCAGAAGACCCCGTCTGCTATATCTCTAATGTAAAGTGTGTTGCCGGAGAGCGACGCCGGTTTGGTGGGATACGGGTCGAGACTTACGAGTCTTGGAATAAAACCTATCGATATTCTCATGTTGAACCTTCTCAATTTGTTCAGCCTTCTCTTTTCTACAAACTAAAAAATGGAATAACCAGTTTTACAAACTATCTTAAAAGCACTTTTAAGCATCAAATTTTAGAGCTTTTGGTATTAATATTCGTCGCGCCAGTTTTGTTTATGTTTCTCATTAGACTGGTCTTTTATTAGGACTTTATCAATGGGGTCAGAGTCATTGATTATGGGTCGCTTTGAAATCAGGCTCTTTAAGTATGAGCGCATGGTTTCTTAAGGGCTTTCCCCAGAGATTGTGAATCCAAGTGGTTGTTGGAATCAATGGGGTCAGAGTCATTGATTATGGATCGCTTTGAAATCATGCTCTTTAAGTATGAGCGCATGGATTCTTAAGGACTTTCCCCAGAGATTGTGAACCCAAGTGGTTGTTGCGGCGAATTATTAACCACAACAACCTTATTAAAGCGTACCTAATGGGCGTGTATCAACTGACTTAATCTACATTAAACCGCCCCACCAATTCGTCTAAGTTGTTAGCAAACTTAACTAATTGCTTTGCACCATCATATAAAGAATCGGCTGAACCACTGACTTGTTGAATTGACTGATTTATCCCCTCTATTTGGGTTTTACTGTCACTTGCATAGGCACCTTGCTGCTCTGCTTGTTGAGATATATTGGCAATAATCGGGGTTACCCTTTCTATCGAGTTCGCAATCTCTTCAAATGCTCTATGCGCTTGCTCTGATTGCTCAATGGCCGTTTTTGATTCCTCAACACTGAGTGTCATGTGCTTTGAAACCGAGCGGGTTTGATCTGTCAGTTTAGTGAGTACCTTTTCTATATCTTGTGTAGCATCATGGGAGCGCTGTGCCAAAGTACGTACCTCATCTGCCACAACCGCAAATCCACGTCCTTGTTCTCCTGCTCGAGCTGCTTCAATTGCCGCATTTAAAGCGAGTAAGTTGGTCTGTTCAGCGATTGTACGGATCACCTCTAAAATATTGGTGATGTCTTTACTTTGCCCTTCTAGCTCGCTCATTGCCTGCGCAGAACTATCAAGAGAATCATTGAGTGTGGCCACTTGACTCACAGTGCTTTGGATAAGCGCATTACCTTGCTTGGCGTGACTGTCTGTATTTGATATCTCACTCAATGCTTGAGTGCAATTGTCATTAACGGTCATGGCCATATTTTCCATAGCTTGTGTATGCTCCGCAGTTTGCTGAGACGTGCTTGCTTGATGATGACACTGACCACGAATATCATCTACGCTGCTATGAGATTGTTGCGCTTGGGCATTTAGGTTGCTGGCGTTGCTTTTTATATCTCTAACTAGGCCATTAATAGAGTTTAGAAATTGATTAAACCAAGAAGCGAGCTCACTTATTTCATCATTGCCTATGACCTGCAAGCGTTTCGATAGGTTACCTTCACCTTGTGCAATCTCTTTAAGACCATCAGACACCATTTCGATGGGGTATACAATTTTATTGGCCAGCGCAATAGCAATGAAAATAAACAACACCAGCATGACGACAGAAATGAGTCCAATATTGTATGACATCGCATAGGCAGAAGAGAGAATCTCGTCCTCTTCAATGAGGGCCACAAAGGTCCAGTTGAGTGCTTTAGAGTGATAAAGCCTAGCCTGCAAAACAGCATCACCAGTGTCAATTCTTATCAAGGCTTCGTCAGAGGGGTTATTAATCGCCTTGTATTTTGGGCCATCAAGGGAGGATATATTCTTGAAATTACTGTCGGGGTTTTTCGGGTCGGCCAGTACCGTACCATTGCCATCTAACAACATGAGATAGCCGGTTTGTCCAAGCTGAATATTACTGACAATATCCGTCAAAGTGGCCAGTGTCACATCGAGTGATTGTACGCCAACTAAGCTCCCTGAACGTTTAATCGCTGTAGCGATAGATACCATCGCCTGCCCTGTAACCCCTTGATAGGGTTCGGTAATGACAACATCTGATTGGGATCGGGTGACTTCTTGATACCAAGGTCTTTTACGTGGGTCATAACCACCTAGTGGTTCTGCTGGATACTGGATGAAGCCACCATCTTGTGTACCAAGATACACAAACAAAAGTTCTGGATGGGTGACTCCAAAGCTTTCGAAAAGTTTAAATATTGCAGCCTCTTCAGGTCCTGAAGAGGCTGGCTCCATCATCTTTTCATCGCCGAAATATGTGGTGGTGTCTTTCGCGACACTCACCACCGCTTCGCTTTGCGCTAAAAAGCGCGCGTTATTCTTCATTTGTTCAAAAAACAAAATGAATGCGTTCTCTACTTGTCTGATTTCATTATCAGAAGTTGCAATAAAGCTGGTGTTCGACTCCTGCTTGGTGCGGGTAATACTCATTATTGATATTGCTAGAATAGGAATAATGACTGTCAGTACAAAGCTGCCGATCAGCTTTTGTCGCATTCTCATATATAGCTCCAACTACTTGGCTTTTAAACAGTATAGATGCTGTTTTCTAACCTGTGTAATTGAGATATAAAGAAATTTAACGATGAGATATATTGCTAAATTGGTAATGGTTTTGCATATACGAGAGGACAAATTGCGTACTTTAGGGGCGCTGCTGGCTCAAATGAGCCTTAAAGAGCCATTATTGTAACTCTCGCCTTAATATAGAGTACATAAAACTGTTTTGGTAGCTGCCTTGTAAGTACATGTTATCGCGCAATTCTGCTTCTCGGCGCATGCCTAATTTTTCCATTAGCCGCCATGATGCAACGTTATTTATCGCACAAACTGCGATGACTTTATTGAGCTCAAATTGGTCGAATAAACTTGAGATAAACGTACTTGCCGCTTCAAATGCATAGCCCTTCCCCAAGTGCTGTGAGCTTAGGCGATATCCAATCTCACCAATATGGCACTGTTTTTGGGTGAACTTAAATAGCAATTCACCGATAAACTGGTTTGTCGTTTTGCACCGGATTGCCAGCATCATTTTTTGATGATCATGACCCTGCCAAGGTTGCGTTGCTTCTTCTATACGCAGCTTGGCATCTTCTAATGTTGCAGGGTCACCAATATATTTCGACGTATCTGGGTTTTTCCTTGAGTGATATACATCCGTTAAATCACTTTGTTGTAAAGGCCTAACAATTAACCTTGCAGTTTCGAATTGCATAACTTAACTCCCTTTTGACTGATTTTTTCATTACTTTGTTTTTTGAGTGCTTTTAAACAAATAAGTACAAGCATTGCGCACCCCGCCGTTAAAAGGGCAATAGAGCTTGGGCCTGTAATAATGTATTGATTGGCAAGCCAAGCAATGCTTGAAAATAAGAGTAATTCGGTTGCCCCCACTAATGCATTTGCTGTACTCGATCGCGATTTATAAAAGTGGCCAACATAATACATGTAACTGGGAAAGTAACTGCCAAAAATAAACATGATGGCGCAGTGGGCAAAAATGACAGCGTGCACATGTTCACTAAAAAACAAAAAGGTAAGGGCGCTTATTGGCAGCGCTGGCCATAAATACATCGCGATTTTTAGATGATGCGTACGTTTTTGCATGAATTTGGCAAGTGTTGAGCCAACCAATAATCCAGACATAGCAATCATCATGGCTTGTCCTATTTGTTCTGTAGAAAAGGCAAATTCATTACGCAAGAAAAAAGGCAAGTAGAGCTGCAATGTTAAGTATAAAAATGTTGGCGCCCACTTTAGCGATGCCACGGGTATGAACGCGGGACTTGTGGCGATTTTTTTGTATTGCTCCACTAATGCATTGGGCTTTAATGAAATGACACGTTTTTTGGACTTTGGGAACGTCGCCAATCCAAATAGAAAAATACAGATATAAAAGCAAATTAACACCAAAGACATGCCTTGCCATGAGAATTGCGCCGCTAACGTACCAGCAATCAACGGCGTGATAAGTGCTACAAGGCTTGCTGAAATAGCTAGACTGCCCATTGCACTGTTAAGTTTTGCGCCTTGAAAACATGAGTATAAAACAGCACGGCTTACTAGAATGGGCGCAGCACAGCCAGCACCTTGTAATACTCGGCCAACCATAAAACTGCTTGCGTCATTTGCAAAAGCACAAACTAAAGTGCCAACAATTAATATGATTTGGCCAGCGACAAATATTGGCCGTTCGCCATTTTTGTCGCACAGTGGCCCGACAAGGAGTTGCGCTGAGCCTAAAGAAAGGAAAAAGCTGATAATAATTGCTTGACTAGCACCGGCTGACAAAGCAAGGCTGTCTGCTATATCCGGCAGGACAGGCATAAAAATTTGGCTCGCTAGTTGAGAACAAGCGGTCAATAAAGCGGCCAATGCGATGTACCTATTCATGATTCTCCGGAATACGACTGGGAAATGTAGGCGGTAATATAACGTGCTTTTAATGTCCTAAAAATAAGGTAATAATTAAAAGACTTTTTCTTCTGGGGAATTAATGTGGACTGGTTAAGCGCAGCGCGCAGCTTTGTAGTGCTTGCAGATATGGAAAGCTTCACAAAGGCTGCTGAGATTATGGGAATATCCGCTTCGGCAATGAGCAAACGAATTGATTGGTTAGAGAAGCAACTCGGGCAAACTTTGTTCATTAGAACAACAAGGCAGGTGAGCTTGAATGAAAATGGTATGCAGTTTCTACCTAATGCAAGGCAGTGGGTTGACCAATTCGAAAATATGTTAGAGCAGGCGCAGGGCAGTGAATTAAAACCTCAAGGCACTTTAAAAATTGCAGCGACTCAGGCGATTGGAAGTAGTGTATTGATGCCTAATATAAAGCGGTTTTTGGAGCAATACCCTGATTTAACAATTCATCTCAATGTTTTGACGCCAGGCTCCCCGCCAGATTTGGAGCATGACCTTGTGATAACGCGATACCATGAGGAGTTTGACTCTGCGGCCCATAAAGGCACTCGATTAATTGATTATCAAATGATGCTGTTTGGTGCGCCAAGCTATTTGTCTCAGTGTGAGGAGATCCGAACTGTGGCGGATTTGGCATCTCATAAGATGCTGTTGAGTAATTATTATCAGAAAAAAGGTGGCATTATTTTAGAAGATGGGACGCTATTTGATTTCAATAATTATAATTTTGTTTCGGATCACTTAGATGCCATGATGAAAGCTGCGGTGCAGGGCATGGGGCTTATTTTTATTTCGCCTCAATACGTTGCGAGAGAGATCAAGCAAGGTGCGCTAGTGCCCGTATTGCCTAACTTAAGGTCAGAGGTGAAGCAGCTTTGGGCTTACTATCCCAACTCCAGCTTCACACCCTATAAAACTCGACTTTTTATTGATGAGCTTAAACGCAGCTTGGGCAGTTAAAAACGGTAATTGATACCGGCACTTAGCTGAAACTGGTTTAATACGTCACCATCAAAATGCCAGATACAGTTATCGGTGGTTTGTGGATCATCATCACAAACAACAGACGATGAATTCTTGACGATGGTCGCCATCCAGCGTAGCTCTGTGAAAGCGTGGAATCCTGCGCCGATAGAGTAATCAACACCCGTGAATAAACCTGAAGCGAAGAAATCATCTGACTCAGCAAAGTTTGGGGTAATTCTATTTACGCCGATTTGTGCGCCGATAAAGTAGTTGATATTTTGGCTGATTGGTCTTTCAATGGCACTTTGAAATAGCAAGTATTCCATATCTACTTTGGCGATAGCATTGTCCGCAAACTCAGTTTCATTAAAGCTGTAGAATAGCCCGTAGCGAGTGCTATTCACTATGCGGTCAGCAGAAAATCCAAAGTGGCTATTGTCCTCAAGATCAATCGTAAAGTTTTTACTTGTCGTTAGATCGTGGTTGGTGGAGTAACCGCCAAACACAGAAACACCAAACCCAGAATCATCAGCGAATGCAACGTTTGCAGAGCTTAATAAACCGAGGCTGGTAATCAGGCAAAGAATATTTTTCATATATTGTCCTTAAATGCTGGTCTGCGGCTATTTTGGCATAATTAAATGAATAAAAGGAGAGGCTGAAAAAATAAAGTATGCCCCCAATTTTCATTTTTATAAATGTCACCGTGATCGTAAATAATTTAGCGGTTCATTAGAGTGAACATAAAATCACCTGTTTGTGCACTTGCGTGGCATGAAACACAGTTAGAGTCTAACGAGAATGGCTCTAATGCTGTATTCCTCAATAATGCTTCACCCTGATTGTTTACAATAGGCCTCGGCACACCTCTAGAGTCGACCCACTGTACATCCCCTAAAATGTAGTTGCTTAGTATCTGTAAGTGTTTGTATGAACTCTTTTTTGCATCAAATACAGGTTTGCAAGCGGTATTATCTAAGTAGTCACACTGCTTAACATAATTTCCATTTTGATCTAACTCCACACACTTTTTACAAGATGCCAAAGAAACCTCTTCCATTTTAATGTCTCGGTTTTGTTGCTTTAGTCTTGTTATACCAGCGTCGGTTTGTAAGGGGTTGTTTAAGATACAAGCGGCTTGTGCTTTTAGGCTCATATCGAAGTCACCACTACTGTTAAAGCATGTTTTTGTCGCAGTGTTGAAGTCAATACTTTTAGCATTAAAGAGAGACCAGTAAGTGTTTTTACTTGAATATAAGTCTTTTAAATCACTGATTGTTGGCGCATTAAACTTGTGTTCGTATGTTGCCCATGACCAAGAAGAGGCATTTAACAATGTACGCTTGGTTGCATTTGTATATTGATAAAAGTGTTCGCTATACCTCAAAGGTGCCATTTTGCTGGCGACATGAAGGCCGACTAGCGCCAGTTCTTTTAGTTCACACTTGTATTCTGAGTGCGCTGAGACAATTAAAGCTGGTGTCGTGATGTAAGTGTGAGGATCTTTCCTATCCACTAACTTCCATGCTGATTTCAGAACTATAGCCCCTCGTTTTTGCAGTGAAACGCTCTCAGACCCTGTTGGTAGCTTTAGCGGAATATTCTCAGATGAACGTGTAATAGTGTGGTAAGCAGCTGAATTAATGTGTGTCTTATAATAAACAGGCTTTTTTTGCCTGTCGTAAAGCACCTGACCCTGAGGGTTTTCAGAGGGGGATATAACTAGCAGAGGTGTATTATCGTGCAATGCTTGAAATCGATGAGGTAAATTTGAGCCAATGCAATGCTGATTTACTAACTTTTGAATACGCTTTTTATCGGACGGCAGATAAAAGTCGCCATCATTGGCATCATAACTTGGCCAATTGAACCAAAATGGTTTGTAGCTTTGGTTCAGATTGATTGGATTGGTTATCGTTTTGCCTTCTGCTGTTGGCCAATTGATAGCGTAAAATTGTTTAAGTGAGTAGGTTAAAAACCCTTGGTCGTTGCCTACCTGACCCCCGCCTATTGCGGCAGGAAAGCAAGGGCTTGGATCTTTCATGACTGAAGCATAATCTTTGCAATCAACATCTGGCAGTTGATGGTTTGGCAATGGTTTAGCTGCTGAGCAGCTAAACGCTATTCCAAAGAGCAGTAATGAACTACCAAGTCGCAGCATATAAATTGTAACCTAGGAAGTTTTCTAATTGACCTTTAGAACCAGTATGTAGTTGTTGCGCTATCCAAGACGAAGACGTTGAGTCCAAAGAGTACCCGTTTACTTCTATAGCAGATAATAACGCAGCTTTATTTAACGTGCCTTCTGTCTTTAATAATTGACCACGTAACTCATCGTTGAAAGACAATTCCCAAAGGGCAAATACGAGCGCTTTCCTTTGCTCATTGTCTAAATCGGGTCCATAATCAGCGACATCCATGTTAAATTTTTCACTTGAAGCAGTTGTTGAAGACAGAGCCGTAGAGAAAGCCATCTTACCAAGGTGCTCACCTACATGTTGTTCTGCGTCTTTATGGCCGCTGATTTTAACAAGGAATTTTCCGTAATGCTCATCAATCCCAGCATTTTGGTTATGTTCTGAATATTCTGAATATGGCATGTAGTAGTCAACAAGTAAGTGGTTTGCTACGTCTTTATCGGAACTTAATTTGCTATACAATTCGTTTGTAGATTTTCTCAATTCTGGAATAGCTGATTGGTTGTAAAGCAGCTGCATTAGGCCAAGCTTGTTGCTTTGCGTTATGCTCACTTGTTCATGTGAATTTGCGACGTGACTTGCTAACAGTGCGGATAGACCAATCGCTATATATTTGAAATTCATGTTTATATCCTTACATTTTATTTTTCGGGTATGCTTCTATTATTTATACTGATTGAAATTAGGCTTTTTACCTCTTTTTGGATGGCTTCAATATGTACTCACCACTACGGTATCAATCGAGTAAATGAAATGGTTAATAAATGCACAGGGTGGGTTGCAAAGCATGTTAAAGCGCACTTTTACGTAAATCAGCAAACATAGATATTTCTTGTTGCTTGTTTTTTTGAATACAAAAATAGGCTTGTTGGTCGATTTGGCCGTCTAACATGATTTTATAGTCACACACCAATTTCATGACGAGTTTTGTTATTGAGTGAATGTAAAAATTTTGCTTCGGGGATTTTCAACTAGAAGACAGGGGGCGGTTTAGGGCTTGTATTCAATTTTAAACCTTTTTCTTTTATGAAAAGGGCATAGGTACTGTCTAGGAAGTCACGTGGAAATTGGGAGAGTTGTTGAATATTAGTGTCATCATACAGCCTAATAGAATCACTTTTAACACTTTTGGATATGACTTGTCTGCTAGGAATGACTTGTTATGACGAGTCCTCTAGCTTGGAAAATTGAACTGCAGATAAAGTTATAAAAACTAGTATTACCAAAAATATACTCTATGTTTGACCGATTTTGAGGCTTCCTTCCAGCAAACTAAACACCTTTAGTTTGGAAAACTTTTGACTATCCAAGCTTTGCGAAATGCATTTTTTTTAAAAATATCTTCGATATATTCTAGAGTCAAGTGCACTAAATAATGCTGAACTGTTGACACAGTCCAGCATTATTCACACTTACATTTGACATGCTTGGCTGTTTAACCAATGTGCATCTTCAAATATAAACATAAAGTCAGTGGGCGAAACTGAATAGCTAGTCTTACGCTGATCTTCAGGTACATTTTTAATTGCCGCTGCTGCAAAACCACCACTGACATGGCAATTCATACAGGATGAGCTTTTATAAAACAATTCATTGTCTTTACCCATTGGTGTATTACCCAGTTGAAGGAAGGTTTCAAGCACCTCATTGGTGAGGAATACAGGGTAAGGAGACCCGCCAGAATAGTTAGCTATTTTCTCTGGTAAGCTCTGGCGTTCTGGATCACTGCTATCAGTTGAGAATTGTGTACCAATTAAATTGTAATACTGAAGAACGGAATTTTCTGCGGCCAACTTTTGTTTTACAAAGCTATTAATTTTTTTCGTAATAGGGTTGATCTGTTCCAGTCTTGTTACCTGTGTTTTGGTTTTTCCTCCATTTGCAAGGTTTACAGGACATGTAGGACAATTTCGATCATTAAATAGAGGGGCATTACCTGCTATGTTGTCTTGGTGGCTAAATGTCGTAAAGACCCAATTTGGCGAAGAAACTGTCTTATGCATGATATGGAAGCCAACAACCCCTAGAGTTTGCGTTATTGTTTTTGAGGACTTACTTTGCTCCCCTTTATCCATATTATCGTAGACTTGTACACTTTTTTGCGTATGTATGAATTTACTTGGGTCGTCATTTTTACCTAATAATTTCCATGCCACTTTTATGGTTAAGCCACCAGTATTGTCTGTAGGGCCGTATTCCTCCAAGGCTGGAATGTTATTACAAATTTTGTTTACATCATCAGGGCAATTGACGTATCCGCCAGTATTGGCGATGACTTGCCCATAACTCTTTAAGTAATCTATTTGACCATCTATATTATAGAGTTGATAAGGTTTAACGAGCGCGCTTTGGTTTTCAAATTGGGTCACCAAATTAAAGATGTTAGGTGATAAAAGCTTTTGGTAATAAACGGGTTGCTTATTTTGATCTACTAAGATAGCTTGGCTGATGTCCATGCCCGACGGTGCTACTTGACTTATTGCCTTTAATGCCGGGTTGATAGTTGCATTTTTGGTAAAATCCCATTTGGCTGGTGTGCAACCGTTTTCCATGAAAACACTGTCTGTATCTCTCCAATGAAACCAAATAGGCGTGTTACATTCACCACTATTGCAACTTTGCAGGTTTGTAGCAGTGACCTGAAATTGTTTATCTACTTCTCGGTTTAACGTAATAAATTGAGCCCATGAAAATAGGTCATATTGATTGGTAAGAAACGATAGCTTTTTTGAGTAATCACTGTCACTTGGAGCCAGAGGCTTAATTGTTCTACAGATTTTTTTGTTATACGCATCTGGTGGAAAGTAAGGTAAGGTAGTGATGTCATCGGGTAGAAATAAACTGTGGTTTTCATAGTCGCAGCTATTTTTACTTAGCCAATCTGGAAATGTTGCATATTGCTGTGCCGCAAACAAATTTGTGTTGAACAGGCTTAATATAGCTGCACCTGAAAACAGATAAAGTGGTTTAATCATCCAAATAACCTTTTTTTCGGTTGTGGGCTAGAATGGAGGTAGCTTTTTAAGTTACAGCTATCGTCTTCAAATATTGAGAACTTGGTGTAAAAGGCTTTATTGTTAGGGTTGTTTTCTAACCATTTTGCAAGTTCAGTCAGCCGACAGTAGTTGGTATCATCACCGCAGATGTGAATAACATTATCAATAAAATTAGTGTCCACATAATTCGAAGAGGCTTGTCTAACCCATGGTAGTTCGACTTCAATTTTGTTACTTAAAACATCCGTAAATGAAATACTAATTTGAACAGTTTTAGACAGCTGTGAAGCGATGTCTAAAATGGGTTTGAGTTTGTTGACTGAACCTTGCCAGTTTAACATTTCAAGTTGTTGTAACACTTTGTCGCAATCAAGTGTAATTGTAAACTTGGTTTTTAAACTCTCTCTAGCAAAGGTAAATCCGATATGGTTTAGTTTGCCCAAATCTAACTTTCTAACTAATGCATTGCCTAACACTAGGGATTGAGGTGCTAAAGTTGATAACGCGTATTGTACGGTATCGTAGAGTTTTTCCCCTTTCACATAGCTGTAATGTTGTGTGCTTATATAGAAAGTGGGAATAACTGGGTAATGGTTTTTACTCCAATCAAAGCTTAACCATATCAATTGTATGTCTCTTAAACAGCGGTGTTCATAGTATAAATCTAAAAAGTGATTGATACTCTGTGATTGATGCTGTTGTATTGAAGAGAATAACTCCCTAAGCTGCCTCATCGTTTGTTCTGACGTATCATAAGCGACTAGAAAGTCACATGGGTGATTAAGCTCAGCTGCTCTGTATTCGTAACATACACCTTTAGTAAATTGTGGAATTTTGTCTGCTAAGTATTTTGTTGCCTCTTGGTTATTTTGGTTAATCAAAAAGCCATGGGAGTTGCATAGTTGCTGATGTAGTTGAGATAGATTATTCATAAGGTGATACGGGGCTATTGCCCCGTTTGTCTCCATTACCAGATTTTGGCAATATCATCGTCAATTTCAGGGCGAAGCTCTTCGCAATATTGTGACCAAAGGTCGTCTGTTAAAAACGACTCTTTAACTACTTTTTGAACTAGCTCTTGTTGTGACTCTGAGAGGTCAAATAAAGCCATTGCCTGAGGTAGGTTTTGTAGCACAAGCTCTCTTACTTCTGGATCGTTAGCTGCGTTATAGGTAAAAGAAAGTAACCCTTTAGGATAAGTTTTCATCTAAATTTTCCTTAGTGTATTTAGTTGAGGTTTTACATAGAATGAACTTGATATTTCACATGATTCTTCAGCAATATCAAGGAATTGAGTGTTTACTTCGCCGCGCAGTAAGTAGGTCATTTTTGCCAATACAGAGTAGTAGAAAGCACGGTGAGATAAATAGCCAGAAAATTGTTTTATGCCTTCTTCAAACTGCTCGACGGTCGTATCGACATTAACACTGGCTATAAAATGAAGCATTTCGCAATAACCTTGCCAGCCTTCATTTTTAGCTTCTTTTGCTAGATCTATACCTGTTTGAGCGCTAAATTGAGCTGCACGGATATAGTCTAAAAATTCGGCTTTTTGTTCACAGAGCAATGCCTTGTTGAGGTGATACTCAGCTTGAAAGCCGTTTGTGGCAGCTAATACATCGATAATGCCGATTTGATCTGCAAGCTGTGTTTGAATTTCTATGAGGGTGTCAGCACTTTGTTGGTTGCTTAGGTGTAATTCGGCAAAGGCCCTAAAGCCAATACAGACCAGCTCAGAACAAAAGCCAAAATTATTTGAGATAGTTTCTGAGTCATTCCTAAAGAAGTTGTCTGGAATTTCATCGAGTATTCGCAAAATCTCAGAAAACTCAGCTTTTGAGAACAATGTTTGTATAATTA
Source organism: Pseudoalteromonas luteoviolacea (assembly GCF_001696455.1). GTDB lineage: Bacteria > Pseudomonadota > Gammaproteobacteria > Enterobacterales > Alteromonadaceae > Pseudoalteromonas > Pseudoalteromonas luteoviolacea_C. The sequence continues at coordinate 31,018 of NZ_MAUJ01000003.1, read as the reverse complement.
TTTCGTATATGACAGGTTTAAATTCATTTGGTACCCAGGTGCCATTATGATAAAGGTCTAATGCAATTTCATGGGCTTCTTCAGTTTTGCCTGTTGCATAGAGCTGTAGCCATAATCCACGAGTTGTTGTGAATCTTTCTTTCGCATCAGTGTCTTCAGAGAGAACTTTGTAGTTTTCTTGCAGAGCATGATTAGCCTGTTCGTCAACCCACCCATTTCCGGCAATACGAATGGAAGCCAAATCATTTTTAACTTTTATATACAGCGCTGAATCACTAAGCTCTCCAGTAAGGCAAATTCTCAATGCTTCTTGTAAAAACGATTCCGCTTCGATAATTGCGTATAACTGTTTTGCCGAGTTGGAGGATTCGATCATCAAATTTGCTGCTTTTTCAAATTTTTTCACTTTTTGTAAGTGAAAAGCAGTAATGAATGGCTGCTCTTTGTAGAGATCTAACCGTTCAAGCGCGCCCAAGAACAGTTCATGCTTTGCCATCGCTTCGGACTGGGTCTGAGAATCGTATGCCGCATCTCTCACTAAAGCGTGCTTAAATATATAGCTATCAGTCTCTACACGCCTTTGCTGTATAATAAGCTCTTTTTCCAATAGCTCATTTAAATCGTTCTGTATTTGGTCTTCACTGAGTGTTGATGCTTCAACCAATAGTGTATAACTAAATTCTCTGCCTATAGTGGCTGCAAGCTGTGCTGTTTCTTTAGCATGCACCAAGTTATCTAATTTTTGTTGTAGTGACTCCCTCAAGCTACTTGGCACTTGCTCTAACCTATCAGGGCTGATAAACGTAATTGAACCATTTGTTTCGTGTACAAGTCGCTTATCTTTGAGCATGCCCACGAGTTCCTCAATGAATAGAGGAATGCCGTCAGTACGCTTGACCAACACAGAGCGGACATTTTCTGAAACGTGTTTGCATTCGAAAAGTTGCTCAATGAAATCGGTCGTAGCTTTGTTCGTAAGCTTATTAAGTTCAACTTCAAGCAGCGTTAAATCATGCAGGCTACTAGGACATGATTGTCTAGATGTACTTATCATCACGCTGCCATCTTGTAACTGGCCTGCAAAATGACGCAAAAATTCGAGAGTAACGGCATCAGACCAATGAATATCTTCAATAATATACAGCTTAAACTCTGTGATACTGGATTTGCGAGACAGAAGCAAAGCGCTCAGTCCCGTAAATAGAAGCGCTTTTTGTTCATCGGGTGAGTGAGATGATGTTTGTGCTTCATCTGGAAGCGGGATAGCAAGCCAAGCCATAAGTACAGGGATTGTGGCTTCAATATTTTCTTTGCTTAACCCATGCTCTTCTAAAAAGTCTTTAAATAACAGCGCGATATCTGTAGCAGGGACGTTGTCAGTATTAAATAAATATCTTATCAGGTTTAAAATCGGATACAGCGCATTGTTTTGATGCTCTGGCAAACATTGTGCGACTAAGTGCTGGTATTTGCTGGCATTGTCTCTGACCTCTTGCAGTAATCTCGACTTACCAATACCCGCTTCGCCATAGATATGTGCAATGCGAGTGTTATTTTCACCATTAATGACAGACAGTGTTTTATCTAACTCTAATTGGCGACCTATCAATTTATGGTTAGTTTTGGTTCCGCGCATAAAGCCAAATGCTTCTATGCGTTTTTCACCTTTGAGGTTGTATAGAGTAAGTTGCTCAAAAGATAAACCAATTTGAATGTTGTCGAAATAGTCAAAATCACTATAGGGTTCTAAAATAGAACGCGATTCCGCAGAGCACAAAATTTGGCGCTCACCAGCAAGGCGCGCAAGTTCCATTGCAGTATTGGCAACATTCCCTTCGGGAACCGCATTTGCATATGTCACAAAAATACCCGAGTTAATTCCAGCATGCGCATTGAGCTGAATACCATGCGCTTCTTGCATCAATGCATTACGCTTAGAAAGCTCACTAATCGCCTCTAGTGCGGTGCGTGCGCACAGCCTTGTATCATTGTCACTGGCAACTGGGTAGCCAAAATAAAACAGCATCGTATCAGCTAGATTACCTACGTGGTATGCGCCAAAACGGGTGGCAATATCAATGCAATGATTGCGTTGAGATTTGAAAAGCGTATCTATGATATCTAAATCTTTTGCGCTGTCATTTAGTCTTTTAGCACTTAACCTAAGCGCGAGTACTGTGATTTGTTTGCGCTCTGTGAGAGTCGTATAGTCATGTGCTAGTGGGCTATTTGGGTCGTCATTTCTTAGCACAACTGTGTTGTCGTCGTAACCATGTTGCGCTTGAACATCAGCTAGAATACCGACTAAGTTAGAGACGTTCATCAAATTCAATTCAGAATAGATCTCTTGGCCAGAGATCACCCGCTCAGTGGCATTTTTTTGTAACACTCGACGTAAAAGGCCTGATAGCGGGTGCCCCAGTAATGCGCTGGGGATGGGGATATGAACATCACTTAATTGCTTGTGGTAAATAGACGCAACACTTGAACCGGTAACCGCTGGCATCCCTGTTAAACACTCTAACAAAACCAAGCCCCAAACATATAAGTCGGTCTTTTCCGATGCCGGCTCCCCTCTTAACTGCTCTGGCGCACTATACGATGGCGTGCCTATAGTTTCTTGCGTTAAAGTGATGGTCGAAAAGTCTTGATGTCTGTTTTCTTGTGTGAGCGTTCCGATACCAAAGTCTAGGATTTTTGCATGGGTTTTTGCGCCAGCTTGAGTAAGCATAATATTTGCTGGCTTGATATCACGGTGGATGATCCCTTTTTTATGAGCATGAATAAGCGCATCTAGCACTTGGAGCATTATATCGGTTGCATTTACGGCATCCAAAGCGCCTTCTTGCATTAAATATTCGCGCAGAGATTGCCCTTCAATATATTCAAAAACACCAAATAGTAAGTGCTCATCAACTTGGCCTTTGTCTAATAACCTAACAATATGTGGGTGTTCTAGTTGTCCACTTAATGCTGTTTCTCGTTTAAACCTTTCTATATATCGTTTCTTTTTTGCTTCTTCTAAATGAGGTTCGAGAGCGAGAAATTTAATCGCAACAGTCTGATCAGTATTTTTGTTTCTAGCTTTGAATACTTTGCCGAAACCACCTTCACCAATTTTATAAAGGAGCTCATATTGAGCCGAGTCGAAGCGGTTTTCTATGTATGGGTCAGAAAAATGAGTTAGTGACATGATACTTATTTCTTCGAGTTAATTATCTGCAGCCAGAAAATGATTGTTATTGTTAGTTCGTGCGAATCTTACATCGTTTTACTGTGGATGACGATGACAAGTTCTAAATAATTTGACACCTGAAAAACATACGATTTTTTGCCTAGTAAGAAATAATGGTGCCACACGGATTATCCCGAATTTTGGTATTAACTATTCAATAAAAGGGCAGTCAAAATAAAAGTTTAAGTGATCTATATTTCAAAATTATTGATTATATTGTACCAAACCCTTGTGCGCTGTGATGTCAGCTATTTTTTAGGTATACATGGTTAATTTGGTGATGTAAACAAGTTTTTTTTGTTGTGATTTATGGTTGTGATTTTGTAAATTGTTGAGCTGTAAACCCGTACTAACTCAAATAATTCGTCACTCAGTATGGTTGAATGTTAATTGGGTAGATAATTACTCAGTAATTTTATAGTCCTTTATGTTGGTGTAATGTCGTGTAATTTATTATTGTTTTGTATTTTGTAATAATCGAGTAAATCGACTAATAAAAATACAGGATTGTTATGAAGCGCCGTTCATTTTTAAAGTCATCAATGTCCGTATGTGCAGCGAGTACATTTTTGGCAACAGGGTCTGTATGGGCTCAGGTAGGTGAATCAAATGCAGTTTCGTATACACAAAGATTGACTGAAAGTGACTTAAACGCCTTACAGTTTACTTTCCCAACGTCACTTGTAGAAAGTCCACAAAACACGCTTATTGAAGTCACACTAAACCCCGTTGTGGCGAGACGCTATTCAAACAAAGTGTACATCCTATTTGAACTTTCAAAGCACATTTCAATTTATGGCAGTTTGGGAGAAAAAGTAGGGGAAATACACTTACCTAAGAGACTAGGACATATCAAAGACTTTGCTATCGATGAACAACATCAGCGTTTATTTGTGGCCAGTGGTGATGCGCATTCAATCTACGTGATTGGTTTTAACGGCCAGCTCTTAAATTCATTTGGTGAGTATGGGGTTGAGCTACCTCACCAGTTAAGTGGTATTAAATCAATTACTTCAGATAGTCGAGGCTTCCTTCATATTTTGAACGCTTATACAAATGACGTAAAAGTGTTTGATGGGCAAGGCGTCTATCAATTTAGTTATGGGCCAAAGTTACTTACTAAGAATACGACTTTGTCATCTATTGATGGATATCAAACAATTCGGCTATTGGGTGGAAAGTTTCAAGATATTGTTTATACCTTGGATGTGTATGGCAGGACTACGGGTCTATCTTGATGGATGCAAAGCTCAAAGGCGTTGAACAGATTCTTTCATTTGCAAAGTTGCCTTTGAGTTGTGATTTTGAGGCGATTAATACTGAAATTAACAACCTTGATGACTCACAATGGTGTATGCATGTAAATCAGGCATGTTATAACGGGGCTTGGGATGTGCTGCCTTTATATGCTCAAACCGCGCATTTACAGTCCCATCCGATCCTTCAATGCTTTTCTATAGAACACACCAACGTGACATTTTCACCTTTACCGATTATGGAGCGCTTACCCGTGTTAGCACAGTTTTTAGCGCAGTTTGTATGCCCACTGAAGTCAGTCAGGTTAATGAGACTGCATCCTCAGAGTGAAATCTTACCTCATAACGACCAACAGGTTGCACTGGAATATGGTGAAGCGCGTATTCATGTGCCATTAACTGGAATTGATGAGGTGGATTTTGTCATTAATGGGTCAACAGTTCCCATGATGCGCGGCGAAGTTTGGTATATGAATGCGGATTTAGAACATTATGTATCTAACCGAGGTGCTGAACCGAGAATCAATTTGGTTATTGACTGTAAAGTAGAAGATTGGCTGAAAAAGATCATAAAAAGTTCCGAGCAAAAATTTTAAAGCTGCATATACTCAATAAATGCACAAAAGAGGATAAGGAATATGGTGCAATTTACCATACCAGAAGGGCTGCACATTCGCCCTTCTACAGCGAGCGATAAACCATTTATTGAAAAGCTGCACAGAGAAGTAAGACAGGATTTGCAGTGTATAGATGGAGAACGCGACTTCATTGAGTCGATTGTAGACATGCAGCTTAAAGCGCAAACACAAGGATATGGCGCTCAGTATCCCAATGCTATGTATTTTATTATCGAAAAGCATGGTGAGCCGATTGGTAAAGCAACCTTGGATTTTGGCCACAATGAAATTCGATTGATAGATATTGGATTTTTGGTTGCTGCGCGAGGTCATGGGTTTGGCCGAGCAATTATTCAATCGTTTCAACACTGCGCGGCGCAGTCAGCAGTGCCATTGACCTTATCTGTGGTCAGTCACAATTTGGGCGTAAAACGTATGTATTTATCGCTAGGGTTCCAAGTATTGGAGGTTCAGCCTCCGCATGAATTGATGATTTGGTATCCGCCGGCGATGAAAAGTATTGTTGGCGTTTAACTTGGTTTCGTAATTCTATTGAAGCCTATTTTTTAAACTAAACACACAGAGTAGCAATAGATGGAAATAGTCACGCAAGAGTTGATGCACTCGTTGGTTGGTGAAGAAGTCGATGTATTCTCGTTACAAAATGAGCAACAAGTTGGAAAGCTAGCCATAAGCAAGGTCGAAAATGGCAGGATTGATACGGAAGAGTTTTCGTCCTTCAGTATTTGTTTACTTGGAGACCCTAATAACCAACTGCCTCAAGATAATTACCTCTTTAAACATAGCGCGTTTGGGGAATACTCAATGTTTATGAGTATTTATGACTGTGACAAGTACCAGATCATTATTTCTCGTAAGCGTAATCAAGAAGTGAACTGATCCCGAGTCAAAAGTAAGGAGTGGTTTTTATGGTTAATCCGTATTTGGGCATGATGCAGATGATTGCCTTTAACTTTCCACCAGTACACTGGGCTGCCTGCAATGGTGCGCTCATCCCTGTGAATGATAATCCCGCGTTATTTTCGCTACTTGGAGATACCTTTGGTGGAGACGCTCGAACGAACTTCGGCCTGCCAGACATGCGAGGGCGAGCACCTGTTTATCAGGGGAAGTATGGCATAGTTCAGCAGGGTCAGAAGAGTGGCTTTGAAGAAGTGACATTGACGAATGCACAAACTGGCCATAATCATGATTTTCAAGTTGACTCCTTGGAAGGAGATAGCTTTTTGCCTTTTAGTAATGCCAACCCAACTGCACGATATACGATCTCGACTGCTAACACGCAATTTCCCACCGGAGTTAAAAAGTTTTATGCGCAGAATTCGGGTGGTTTAGATACCTTATCATCTCAAAGCATAGGTACAGTCGGAAGCAATGCGCCACACACAAATATTCAGCCAACGACGGTTATTGGCTTTGTCATCGCACTTAACGGCGCGTACCCGCCAAGAAATTAACCCAAGGAGCATAATATGAGTGATGCATATTTAGGCGAAATTCGCATGTTTGCGGGCGTATATTCTCCGTACCACTGGTCTTATTGCGCTGGTCAGCTTCAGGCGATAACAGACAATCAATCTTTATTTAGTTTGTTAGGTTCGAATTATGGCGGCGACGGGCGTTCCACTTACGGTCTTCCGGATATGCGTGGGCGGATCCCTGTGGGTGATGGCCAAGGCCCTGGGCTGACAAACCGAGTGCTAGGCCAGCGCTTTGGTGTTGAGCAAGTGGTGTTATCAACGTCTCAATTACCCGCGCATAGCCATACCGTTCAGGTGACAAGTGCCACTTCTGAATTACAAGCGCCTGTAGATGGGCAGTCTTATGTGGGCAGTGAGTTGCATTTCTTACCCGACTCGACGGCTGGTTTAGAAACAAACCCATTTAGCAGCCGAGCGATTGGCACAACTGGCGGCGACGAAGCACATGAAAACAGAATGCCGATGCTGTATCTCGGTTTTATTATTTGTATGAACGGCCTATATCCGTCTCGCAACTAAAAGGAGTATTACAATGGATCCATTTATTGGTCAGGTTGATATGTTGCCTTACACTTTCGCTCCGGTTGGTTATACATTTTGTGATGGGCAGTTTGTAGATATATCCCAAAATCAAGCGCTCTTTGCTGTTATTGGGACTACGTATGGAGGCAATGGTCAAACTAATATGCAAATGCCTGATTTACAAGGCAGAAGTCCAACTATGTTTGGTACAGGACCGGGCTTATCTCCAGGAGATTTAGGCAATAGGGTGGGTTTACCAGATGTGGTGCTCATGGAGAGTGAGCTACCTTCGCATACGCATGAACTACACGCAGGTAAGACAATAAAGGATGGACTTGTTGACAGGTCTAATGGCACAGGGCTGTTATCTGCTGCCAGAGCAACAACTGGAGGTGTGGCGCGAGTCTATAGTTCAGATGACTTGGGGGGTTCGAATATCACGTTAAATCCGCAAGCGATTTTGAGCAACGGACAAAATCAAGCCCATGAAAATAGACAACCATACTTAGCTGTACAATTTTGTATTTGCATGGATGGTATTTTCCCTCCGAGAAGTTAGATGGGCAATCAGACAGTGAAACTGATTTATTGTCTAATAATGCTTATGAGCTTTGGAGCTATCGCATATGATAGCTCCAAGCAACCCTATATGATGTTTCACAACTATCAACAAAGTATTGAGTTGTATACATCACAACACGAAGGTGTGTTTAACAGCAATGTTGGGTTGCAATTTTACCTAAACCAAAAAATTGTCGTCCAAATTGATAAGCAGCACAAAGAACAGCTGGATAAAGTTGATGGCGTCATTAAAACGCAGGTATTGGCTGAACTTGGTGAGGATGTAGTTGCTCTGGTAACGCCAGCCGTTGGTGCCTTTAAACAAACTTACAATCGAATCGAACGTTTACCTTATATTGGCACTGTACAGCCAGATTTCGCGATAGTGCGAAAAACTCATCAGTCAGAAAAAAACCGTCACCGTGAAATTCAAAACAAACAACTTGAACGTTTGAAGGAGTTCAAGTGTCGCTCTTCTGTAAAGCCTAAACGTATCGCAATTATTGACGATGGCTTTGATCTCTCTAAACCTTGGCTTTCAGCATTCGATGTGATGCTCGAATATGATGCTGATAATCAGCGGATTATCCCTAATAAAGAAAAGGCAGTCACGGGACATGGCAATATGGTTGCGGGCGTGATTGCGGCTCAATTGCAATCCAGATTAGAGAAAAGTTCAACAGGCATTGCAGAGCTCGTGGCGATTCGCCAAGTCAGTACACTGAACTCAGCCATGATATTGGCTTTCAGTGTTTCTCAAAAAATGCAGGTAGATATCATTAACAGTAGTTGGACCTTACCTTTAGTTTCTCAACTCTTAGGTAACGTTATTCGCTATGGGCTGAACCATAGCGGTATTTCGTTTGTTGTTGTATCAGCAGGTAATCATGCTCAAGACGCCTGTATTGGCAATAGACTATCTGAGATTGAAGGAGTGACAACAGTGGGGGCGCTTTCTGAGGATGGTTCACTCGCCGCGTTTTCTAACTATGGTAAATGTGTAGATTTATATGCACCTGCCGATTTTTTACTTAAAAAGCAATTTGTAAATATGGCCGTTCGTGGCACTTCCTCTGCAGCTGCAATGGTGACAGGGGAAATTTCGTACTTGTTAGGTTGTGGCCTTTCGAGCAGTGAGATTGGGCTAAAAAATAAAAATTAAAACAAGCTTGTTTGATGGTCGAACGGATAGAGTAGGCCGTTCGCTAAGGAGTATAGACATGCAAGGGTATAAGGAACAAGGCTACGGAAGCACCGGCGACGAAACTGATTTCGTCGATATAAATTTTGCAAGTGAGTATAGCGAGAATCTTCCTAAGATTCTCCAAGCACTTGGTTTTTCATTGGCTGTTTCAAGTTACCAGTCACATGCCGTAATGTTGCTCAGAAGTAGAGAAAATAAGCTTAGCTGTAGCGTTAAGAAATTCGTTCGCCCAATGGGTCTAAGTGTCAGTGAAGACCGATTTTTGGTCAGCACTGTCAATCGGGTTGTCAACTTTAAAGCCAGTAGTATGTCACGCAGTAGTGTGGTCAGCGGGCAGTTGGATGACCTCGATTCGTTGGCCAGTAAGCTGCGCGATGAACAGCGTGATACTGCGACATTTAAAACGCTCAGAGCTGAGCAGATAAATGCAATTAAGCAGTGCGATGTGCTGTTCACTGAGCGCTCATCGCTTACCACCGGTACCCTAAACAACCACGATATAGCTTGGGGTGATGAAGGCTTATGGGTTGTTAACTCGAGCTTTTCTTGCCTTGCGACCTTGTCTGCCGAAAATGGCTTTACTGCCCGTTGGAAACCTCATTTTATCAGCGAGCTAGCGCCCGAAGATAGATGCCACTTAAATGGCATGGCGATGCAAAGCGGAAAACCAAAGTATGTCACCACATTTAACACCCTTGATCATCAAGACTCTTGGCGAACCGAGATCAATGGCACCTTGATGGACGTGGAAAAAAACGAAATTTTACTGAGCGGCTTGTCTATGCCCCATTCACCCAGATGCCATGAAGGAGAGGTTTATCTGTGTAACTCTGGGGCGGGAGAAGTGATTAAGTTCGATCCAACAACACACGAAAAGCACATTGTTTGTACCCTACCTGGCTTTACCCGTGGGCTAACATTTTTTGGTGATCTCATGCTAGTGGCAACCAGTCATGTGAGAGCAAGCAAAGCCGTAAGTGATATACCGCTCACCAAATCATACACTGAGCGTGATACTGTGTGTGGTATATGGATAATCAACAAACATGACGGCAAGATCCTATCTAAATTGCAATTCAAAGGTGATGTAAGCCAGCTCTATGACCTGTGCATTATACCGAATTCTAACTACCCCGAAATGATCAGTGGTGATGACGCGATTTCAGCGCATTTGTATGAATATACACAGGAGGTATTGTAATGAAAAAGCTTGATATGGCGACTTCTATCTTGGGCGTGATGGTCCCTTCTCTCGTTGCTGCTAACGCTTCCCCTAACATTACTGATAGCTATTTCACATCTGTTCATGAAGTGCCAAGCTTAGACGCCATTAAAATTGGTGATGCTGAGTATTTTCGGCAATCGACCACGGACGAGCGGAAAAAATCGCAAATATTTGATATAAAAAATCAAAATAGACCATCGGTTGTGCAAGAAGCGGCAAAGACTGACACATTGGCGTTTTTAGCGGAGCAAGGTCTGCTTGATAGTGAAGGTATGAATTCCACGCTGGTCAATGGGGAAGTGAGCATTGCTAAAGAACTCGCCGCCTCTTGCCAAGTAAGCTTTGGTTGTACAACAGCTTATGGGAGCCAAGCAAGTTGTGAAGCCGGTCCGGGTCCAGGTGTTTGGTTTCCGGATACCGATGACTGTACCGCGGCTGCTCCTGACCCTGACATCAATTTGAAAGGCAATGGTCAATCGATTACTTCTGGGACCACGGCTTTAAGCGCGAGTAATCACACGGATTTTGGTTCGCATCAAACTGGCGGTAGTAACTTTACCCGCACATTCACAATTGAAAATGTGATAGCAGCATCCACATTGACATTAAGTGGCTCTCCACTTGTCAGTATTTCAGCTTCTAGTGACTTTTCTATTTCGAGCCAGCCAGGTTCTAGTTCTCTCAATGGCGTGACAAGCACAACCTTTGTTGTCCAGCTTGACCCAACAACCGTCGGCTCCCCCAACGCGACAGTTACCATAACCAGTAATGACCCAAATGAGGGTACCTATACTTTTAAAGTGGGAGCGACGGTGACGGCTGCTAATACGGCACCGGTAGTGGATTTAGACTCTGCGGCTGGTGGCAATAATAGGTCGTCTGCATTTTCTGAAGGGAGTGGTGGGGTTGGTATTACCAATAGTGCCAGCGTGACGGATGCTGAGTCAGATACAATAAAATCGATTACCGTATCACTCACAAATGATCAGGATGGCGCGTCTGAAGGCTTGAATGTAACCGGTGCAGCTCAAAATGCTTTGAATGGCGTGAGCGGCAAATCAGATATTACTTTGCAAGACACGATATCGATTACAGGAGCGACTGCGACCTTAGCACAGGTTCAAACTTTTTTGGATGCAATCACATATAACAACACATCGTCTACGCCAAATACGACGGCGAGGACTGTAACTGTGGTTGTCAATGATGGCACTGATAACAGTGTTACGCGTACGTCAACTGTGAGTGTTACCAACGTCACATCGACGACTTCTTCTGGTGCATCGTTTAATACCACAACTGGCGCAAATTTGAATCCAGCTATTTTATTTACCAGTGAGAATGAATCGCTGAGCATTGCGCAAACTTCACATGCAACAGGCTCTACAGCAGATGGTGGTGGCGGCACAGATACGCTTAGCGTGTCTGATGGAGTCGATATCAGTGGGCTTACATCACTGACTAACTTTGAAACACTAGATGCGGCAAACAATGGCAACCTGACTCTGACAGAATCTCAACATGAGTCTTTTACGACAATAAATGGCGTCAATACAAATCAGTTTACGATATCCAGTGCCAATGGTAATGGCGAATTAACCGCTGACGCAGACATTGAAACTTATGTTTTGAACGCGGCGATGACGTTGACATTGGGAAGCGCATCGCAAAATGTAACTGGTAGTAGCGCCAATGACGTGATTAACGCCGCGGCTTTAACTGCAACGGGCACATTGAATGCGGGAGGTGGAAGCGGTGATACATTGCGTTTGTCAAACGGGGCTAATATCGCAGGTGCGACCGTATCAAATATTGAAATACTGGAATTAAACTCAGGTGCGTCGGTGACCATGACCGAAGCCCAACATGATAGTTTCAGTACATTTACGGCAGCAGGCACGGATACAATCACGATATCTGCTGCAACAGATGGGTTAACGGGTAACTCAGCAATTGAGTCGTACATATTGTCCGTGGCCAATTCAATCACTTTAGGTGCCGCTGGCCAAAATATTACCGGCAGTACAAACAATGACACGGTTAATATTGGAACTTTAACGGCAACGGGCACGCTCGCGGGCGGTACAGGTACAGATACGTTATCAGTCGGAAATAGCGGGAGTATCGCCGGTGCAACGGTATCGGGTTTTGAAAATTTAACCCTGTCTAGCGGAGCATCGGCAACAATCAGTGCTTCTCAGTTGTCGCAATTTTCGGGCACTGTTACGGCAGCTGGAACGGAAACAATTTCTGTCAGCGGTGACGGGAATATGGCAACGGTTTCGGGCATAGAAAACTATGTGATTGGTGATGATTCATCCAACACAAGAACTGTGACTGTTGCTGCTGCGGACCACTCAGTGACAGCAAATAGCACGAGTGATGCAATCACTTTTGATATTGGCACATTAACCTATACGGGCACGCTTACCGGAGACAACACTAACGCCGATACGTTAAGCATGTCGAATGGCGCAAACATCAGCGGTGCGACAATCTCCAATGTGACTAACCTTTCGCTAGTAAGCGGTGCATCAGTGACCATGACTGCCAGTCAACATGGTAATTTTAGCGGCTCTGTGACAGCGGGCGGTTCTGAAACCGTTATCATAAGTGGTGATGGAAATATAACCACACTTTCAGGTATTGAAAATTACACAATTGGTGATGACTCTTCAAACACCAGAACCGTCACAGTTGGTGCGACAACGACGGTCAATGCAACCTCTGCAACTGACGCCGTAACTTTCGATATCGGGGGGCAAAGTTTTACGGGTAGCTTAACCGGTGAAGCCACGGTAGCAGATATCTTATCTGCGAGTAATGGCGCGGATACATCCGGCGGGAGTTTTACCAATGTGGGGACTTTGTCTTTAGCAAGTGGTGCGACTGTGACCATCGATGCTCAGAATATCAGCGACTTTTCTACAGCTATTAATGGTGCCGCGGGCAGTGAAACTTTAAATCTTGTTGGCGGTGGGACCTTTAACTTCGGTTCTACTAGTGTATCGAGTGTAGAAAATATTTCACTGGGGTCAAATAGTGTTACGTCATTGACCATTACCGATAACTTCTCTGCAAATGGGGGAAGTGTAACCATCAGCAATTCATCTGGTTCTGCAATCAACGCTGGTGTCACTATTAATGCATCCGCTCTTGCTGGCGATAGTTTAGTGATTTCAGCCACTGATCTGACAGGTAACGATACGCTGACTGGCGGTAATAGCACCGACACGTTGCGACCTGGTGCAGGTACTGACTCGATGACTGGCAACAGTGGTAACGATACATTTATTGGCAGTGCGTCGGACTTAAACGGAGACACGATCGCCGACCTTGCCGTCGGCGATGTGGTCACAGTCACAGGTGTGACAGGTTTAACAACCAACAATGTTCGTTTTAATGGCAATAGCACATTACAAGTCGATACCGATGCCACAGATTTTGCGAGTGTTGAAGTTGCATTAACGCTTTCGAGCTCGCCGGGAGCTGGGCTTGATTTTACCGTCTCTGACAGTGGTGCCAACACGGTGATCACTTTTATTGCAGCAAATGATGTGCCTGTTTTTAGCTCGCTTAATGGACTATCCACTTTCACAGAGAACGGCTCTGCAGTAGCGATTGACAATGATGCGACTGTCGCTGACACAGAGCTCGATGCGCTTAATGGCGGCGTAGGTAACTATAACGGAGCCTCGTTAACGATATCAAGAAATGGCGGTGCGAATGCACAGGATATATTTGCTAATTTAAATTTATTGGGCACCCTAACACAGGGCAGTACATTTACTTATAACGGTACTAATGTCGGCACTGTGACGACGAATTCTGCGGGTACGTTGGTACTGGCATTTAATGCCAGTGCAACTTCTGCAATTGTTGATGGTGTGATTCAGTCCATCTCTTACGTAAATAATTCAGAGAGTCCTCCATCAAGTGTCACACTTAATTATACTTTTAACGATGGTACGGCGAATAGTTCGGGCACCAATCAGGCAGTAGTGACGATTAATGCTCAAAACGATGCACCTACAGACATCGCTCTGTCATCTACCACAATAAATCAATCAGCAACCGCTGCGGCTACAAACGTTGGTAGTCTTTCTACTACAGATGTAGACGGTGGCGATAGCCATACTTATACCCTTGTTACAAGTGGTAGCAGCGCAAGTGGTACTTGTTCCGCGAACTCGGGTAACAGTAGTTTCCAAATCAGCAGCTCCAACTTGCAAACACAGGCGGCGCTTAGTGCTGGTAGCTACATTGTGTGTATTCAAACCAATGATGGAACGACTACATTTCAAAAGTCATTTACAGTAACAGTATCGGATGACGTCGCACCAAATGCACCATCGACACCAGATCTAACCTCTGGCTCAGATACTGGCGCTTCAAGTACGGATAACAATACCTCTGATACCACACCAACGTTTAGCGGAACAGCTGAGTCAGGTAGCACAGTTCGACTCTACAGTGATCAAAGCGGCTCTACAGTACTTGGCAGTGCAACAGCGATAGGCGGCAACTGGCAAATAACAACGAGTGCATTAGCCGCGACAACACATGCCATCACCGCAAAAGCGACTGATGCTAGCAATAATGAAAGCAGTGCTTCAAATGCCCTGAGTGTCACTATAGATACGACTGCACCAAGCGCGCCCAGTAGCCCTGATCTATCTTCGAGTAGCGACTCTGGTAATTCAAATACAGATAATATTACCAATGATACCACGCCGACGATCACCGGTACGGGCACGACCGGTGACACGATAAACTTGTCATCCAATTTAGATGGTAACATTGGGAGCACCACCGTTTCTGGTGGCACCTGGAGTATTACGTCCTCAACTTTACAGGCCGGCAGCCATACTGTATCGGCACAATCGGTTGATAATGCGGGCAATACGACTAGTGCGGCGAGTAGTTTATCACTTATTGTTGATACGCAAGCGCCAAGCGGTCACAGCGTCTCATTTGGCGACACCTTGTATTCGAACACTGAAAAAGGCGCGGCGTCTTTTACCTTCAGCAATGCAGAAGTGGGGGCAACCTACAGCTATACCATTTCGAGCAGCAATGGCGGCACCAATGTCACGGGCAACGGTACAGTGACGTCGGCAGGCCAACAGCTTACCAATTTAGATCTCAGTGCCCTGAATGATGGCACTTTGACCTTATCTGTGATTTTAACGGATACCGCAGGCAATGCGGCGACAGCAGTCACTGCCAATAGCACATTAGATACTGCAGCGCCCAGTGGGCACAGTGTGGCCTTAAATGACACCAGCTATAACAGCGCAGAGACGGGTGGTGTGAACTTTAGCTTCACCAGTGCTGAGGTGGGCGCCACATACAGTTATACCCTCAGCAGTGATAATGGCGGTACGGCGGTGACGGGCAATGGGTCGGTCACCAGCGCGGGCCAAACCGTTAATGTGTCGGACATCAGCGGGTTAAATGATGGTAATTTAACCTTATCAGTGACGGTGAGCGACACGGCAGGTAACGCGGCAACAGCGGTGACTGATACGGCGACCTTGGATAAAACCAAGCCGACGGTCACCACATTCAGCGCATCGGACAGCAACTTAAAAGTGGGCGAAACGGCGACAATCAGCATTGTACTGAGTGAAGCGAGCAGCACGTTTGCATCGTCCGATATCATCGTGAGCGGCGGTACACTGAGTAACTTCAGTGCCACATCGAGTACACAGTACAGCGTGTTATTTACACCTACGGCGAATTCAGAGGCTAACGCGACACTGGATATTGCAGCAGATACCTTCACCGATGCAGCGGGCAACAACAATACCGCCGCGACACAACTGCCCATTACAGTCGACACCAAAGCGCCAAGCGGTCACAGTGTTTCGTTTGGCGATACTTTGTATTCGAACACTGAAAAAGGCGCGGCATCCTTTACCTTTAGTAGCGCAGAAGTGGGGGCAACCTACAGCTATACCATTTCGAGCAGCAATGGCGGCACCAATGTCACTGGCAACGGGACGGTGACATCGGCAGGCCAGCAACTCACCAATTTAGATCTCAGTGCCCTGAATGATGGCACTTTGACCTTATCTGTGATTTTAACGGATACCGCAGGCAATGCGGCAACGGCGGCGACAGCCAATAGCACGTTAGATACTGCAGCGCCCAGTGGGC
>NZ_MAUJ01000003.1:0-14709 GCF_001696455.1 Pseudoalteromonas luteoviolacea | reverse complement strand
ATGGCACTTTGACCTTATCTGTGATTTTAACGGATACCGCAGGCAATGCGGCAACGGCGGCGACAGCCAATAGCACGTTAGATACTGCAGCGCCCAGTGGGCACAGTGTGGCCTTAAATGACACCAGTTATAGCAGCGCAGAGACGGGCGGTGTGAACTTTAGCTTTACCAGTGCCGAGGTGGGCGCCACATACAGTTATACCCTCAGCAGTAATAATGGCGGTACGGCGGTGACGGGCAATGGGACGGTCACCAGCGCAGGGCAAACCGTTAATGTGTCGGATATCAGTGGGTTAAATGATGGTAATTTAACCTTATCAGTGACGGTGAGCGACACGGCAGGTAATTCAGCCACGGCGGTCACAGATACAGCGACCTTGGATAAAACCAAGCCGACGGTGACCACCTTCAGCGCATCGGACAGCAACTTAAAAGTGGGCGAAACGGCGACAATCAGCATTGTGCTGAGTGAAGCGAGCAGCACATTTGCATCGTCCGATATCACCGTGAGCGGCGGTACACTGAGTAACTTCAGTGCTACATCGAGTACACAGTACAGCGTGTTATTTACACCTACGGCGAATTCAGAGGCTAACGCGACACTGGATATTGCAGCAGATACTTTCACCGATGCAGCGGGCAATAACAATACCGCCGCGACACAACTGCCCATTACAGTCGACACCAAAGCGCCAAGCGGTCACAGTGTCTCGTTTGGCGACACCTTGTATTCGAACACGGAAAAAGGCGCGGCATCCTTTTCCTTTAGTAGCGCAGAAGTGGGGGCAACCTATAGCTATACCATTTCGAGCAGCAATGGAGGCACTGATGTCACGGACAACGGTACAGTGACGTCGGCAGGCCAACAGCTCACCAATTTAGATCTCAGTGCCCTAAATGATGGCACCTTGACCTTATCTGTGATTTTAACGGATACCGCAGGCAATGCCGCGACAGCAGTGACTTCTACAAGTGAATTAGACACAGCAAGTCCAACAGTTAATACACTTTCCGCTACTGATACTAATCTCAAAGCTGGTGAAACAGCGACAATTAGCATTGTGCTCAGCGAAGCGAGTAATGATTTTACAGTTGATGATATTAGCGTGACAGGAGGTGGTCTAAGTAATTTTTCCGCAACTTCAAATACGCAATACACCGCACTGTTTACGCCCACAGAAAACTTAGAATCTGCAGCAACACTTGATATCAGTGCTGCAAAGTTTACCGATAGTGCTGGCAATCCGAATACTGCGGCAAATCAATTAACTTTGACTGTAGATACAAAAGCCCCGAGTGGACAAGCGGTAAGCATAGATCAAACCCTTATCAACCGAGACAATGAATCCGCACTGAGCTTCTCTTTAACCGGTTTGGAGGGCACAGGATCGTTCGAGTACAGCATTACAGATGCAAATAACCAGTCGGTGACTGGTAATGGTAATATATCAGCTGTTACAACTCAGGTAACTGGCATCAATGTCAGTAATCTTGCTGAAGGTACATTGACACTCTCTGTAACCATTGTTGATACTGCGGGGAATCGCAGCGATGCGATTGCGGATACAGTGACTAAAAAATACAATGTAGCCCCAGTTCTCAGTGGGCAGCCGGCAACAAGCGTTGCGCAAGACCAAGCATATAGCTTTACTCCCACATTGGTTGACCCCGATGGTCAAGATACACACACTTATAGTATAACGAATCTGCCAAGCTGGGCGGCGTTCAATCAGAGCTCTGGATTGCTTTCTGGTACACCTACAGACGCAGATGTTGGTCAGTACAATGGCATTCAAATATCTGTCAGCGATGGTACCGATTCAGCTTCATTAGCGAGCTTCAATATAGAAGTAACCAATGTAAATGATGCGCCTAGTGGCACAGCATTTACCTTCACGACGGCTGAAGCTGGTTTGCTCGTTGTTAATTCAGCGGCAGGGTTACTAAGTACAGCAACGGATCCAGATTCTGACAAGGGGGATAGCCTAACGGTGGAACAAGTTTCGGCCCCCTCTTATGGGCAGCTAACCTTGAATCAAGATGGCAGTTTCTCTTATCAACATGATGGCAGCGAAAACCACAGCGATCAATTTACCTATCGAGTCAAAGATGCTTCAAATGAAACATCAGCGACGTATACAGTCACACTGACCATCACCGCTGTCGCAGACGCACCGACCGCCAACAATGATATTTTGACCGTTACAGAAGACACAGCCGGCACCATAAACCTATTAGCAAATGACAGCGACCCAGAACAAGACATGGTCGCATCTTCGGCAGTCATAATTGGTCAACCAACGAAGGGCAGCGTGACCATTCTTAATGGTGTTGCGACGTATACACCCAACGATAATGCGGTGGGTGCAGATAGCTTCACCTATAACGTCAAGGATGCACAACAAAACACATCAAACACTGCCACAGTGTCAGTGACCATCACAGCTGAAAATGATTTACCGATAGCCAAAGAGTTGGTGATTAATACGTCCGAAGATACGGACTCCGCAGCATTACAAGTGCGGGCTCAAACAACCGATGTTGAAGATGGCATTCCCACTGGAGATTTGGCATTGGTGACTCAACCCTCAAAAGGTGTCGTTGAAATAAACCAGCAGCTTGGCACATTTGTTTATAAACCAGCAGCCAATCAGAGCGGCACAGATAGCTTCACGTATACCGTTAAAGACAGTCAGGGCGGTATTTCGGCACCTATGACAGTGTCGGTGAACATCGGGGCAGTGAATGACAAACCCATTGCTACTAATGACGCGGTAACCACAAATGAAGATGTGGGTGTATTGGTCGCGATTCTGGCAAACGACAGTGATGTTGAGGATCAAGGCTTTAACGGGGCGAACATCACGCTAGAAGATCAAGGCAATGGCGCTGGCAATTATGCAAAAGCTAAAGTCACAATTGGCGCTGATGGAAAACTTAGTATTGCTCCAGAAGCAAATCAAAACGGGGTATTTTCTTTTAGTTACACATTAACAGACAGTGAAGGGCTCGTCTCTGACCCTGCGACAGTGACGGTTACCTTAACGCCCGTCAATGATGCGCCAGTGGCAAACGACAATACTGCGAGCCTGCAAGAAGAGGGCTCCTTTGAAGTTAATGTATTAGGTAACGATACGGACGTAGATGACAATGACAGTTTCAATCTAGCTAGTGTAACAGTCGTTGATAAGCCGCAATTTGGTCAGGCTGTTGTGAATACTCAGGGGGCGATTGTATATACGCCAAATACGCATTATTTTGGTGATGATACGTTTACTTACACCGTACAAGACTTGGCGGGCGCAACTTCCAACAAAGCAACGGTGACGATGACAGTAACGCCGGTAAATGATGCGCCAGTTGCAAACGACCAAGCGTTGAGCCTCAATGAAGACAGCAGCCTATTGATATCATTGTCAGCGACAGATCAAGAGTCTGATCCATTGAGCTACCGCATTGTCACCAATGTGTCGAATGGGACGCTTGTTGCACAAACAAATACTACTTGGTTATATACACCAACGGCTCACTTCAATGGCAACGACTTATTCACTTTTGTGGCCAATGATGGCGTTCTTGACTCGCAGTCCGGCACCGTCAACCTGACGGTTAATGCAGTAAATGACGAACCAACTGTGTCTGGGCAGTCTATTAATGTGGATGAAGAAGCTGCTGTGATAATCACGTTGTTAGGGGAAGACTTAGACAATGATAACTTGACCTACTCTATAGTGAGTGGGCCAAGTAACGGTACATATACCCAAAACGGAAATAATGTTACTTATACGTCTAATGTTGACTTTTTTGGTTCAGATAGCTTCACGTTTAAAGTAAATGATGGCCAGGTTGACTCCGAAACTGCCACGGTGAATATCACCGTGGCCAATATAAACGACGCGCCAACAATCTCCGGCGTGCCCATTGCGCAAGTGAATGAAGATAGTACCTATAGCTTTGCACCTATATTTGAAGACAAAGACGGCGACTCACTGACTTTCAGCATCGAAAACAAACCGAGCTGGGCAGAATTCAATACAAATACCGGCCTCTTATCTGGTGTCCCAACCAATGCTAGTGTCGGGAGCTATGAGAACATCATGATCAGTGTGTCTGATGGCTCCGAGTCAGCTTCTCTTGCTGCGTTTACGATAACAGTCGTTAATACAAATGATGCGCCTGTCATTTCAGGTAACCCGCCGCCTTCAATCGAGGAGGATAGTGAGTATTCATTCACACCTACTGCATCAGACGTAGATGGTGATGCACTAACCTTTAGTATTAATAACATGCCTAGCTGGGCTCAATTCGAAAGTGCGACAGGACGGTTATTTGGTACGCCAGACAACTCACATGTTGGTATATATAATAACATTGAGATCAGCGTATCTGATGGCCAACAGAGTTTATCACTCAGTGCATTCAGTATTACCGTAAGTAACGTAAATGATGCGCCGACGATAGGTGGTACGCCTGCCTCAAGCGTGGACGAAGACAGTAATTATAGTTTCACTCCTTCTTCTAATGACGTTGATGGTGACACGTTGACGTTTAGCATTCAAAATAAACCAGCTTGGGCACTGTTTAACGCTTCCACTGGGGCGCTGACAGGTACGCCTAACGACAGCCATGTCGGGACATACACAAATATAGTCATTTCTGCGTCTGACGGGCAGTCTTCAGTTCAGCTCGACACGTTTAATGTCGAGGTAATAAATACCAATGACGCTCCCGTGGGCAGTAATCGCAGCTTTGAGGTAAGCGAAGGGGGCAATTTAACTCAAAACGCTTCCACTGGATTACTCAACCCAAATTTCGTGTCCGACGATGACTTAGACAGCGGGGACGTACTGTCTATAGCTGAGTTCAGTCAACCAACATTCGGCACACTCAATGTGAGCGATGATGGCAGTTTCTCATACACTCATGATAACTCTGAAACGCAAAATGACAGCTTTACCTATCGTATTAAAGACGCGTCTGGCTCCATCTCAGAAACTTATACCGCTAACATCAACATAACACCTGTTTCGGAACCACCTATTACCGTCAATGACAGTGCTCAAACCGATGAAGATACGGTTGTCATCATCAATTTACTTGAAAATGACTCAGATCCTGAGGGTGACATTGTGGCATCTTCGGCGGTAGTCATAGATGCGCCTAGCTTTGGGTCTGTCACCGTAAGTAATGGTGTTGCTACTTACTCTCCGAATCAAGATATCAATGGTGACGATGTATTTTCATATATTGTCTCTGATCAGGACTCAAACAACTCGGAAAAAGCGACGGTTTCAATCGTAATATTGCCTGTTAATGATTTACCTGTTGTGCAAAACCTGTCAGTGAATATTGAAGAGGATGCGATCGCGACCCCAATTTCTGTGAGGGCATTCGCCACAGATATAGAAGATGGTATTCCTACGGGAAGTATTACGGTAACGAGCCAACCGCAGCGAGGTAACGTTGAAGCGAATAATGAACTTGGGGTAATTAACTATACACCTAACGCCAATGAGCAGGGCAGTGATAGCTTCAGTTACGCCATTTCAGATAGCACAGGTGCGGACTCAGCACCTGCATCAGTTTCAATCACAATTGGCGAAGTGAATGATGCGCCATCTGCAATGGACGACTCGGTGACTACCGCAGAAGATACGCCAGTAATTGCCAACGTTTTAAGCAATGACTCAGATGTCGAAGATAGCGCTTTCAATGGTGCAAACATTACACTGCAAAATAGTGGCACCTTCGACTTTGCTACGGTCTCCACTTTGGCTGATGGCCGCTTACAAATTGATCCTTTGCAAGATCAAAATGGCGTGTTTAGCTTTACCTATGTGTTAACGGATAGTGAGGGGTTGACTTCGCAGCCTGCCACAGTCACTTTAACTATTGACCCTGTCAATGACGCGCCAGTTGCAAACGATGACATTGCAGCACTTGAAGAAGAAGGTTCTTTTGCAGTTAATGTGCTGGGCAACGACCTAGATGTGGATGGTAATGACGAAATAGACAGCGAGACGGTATTTGTGGTTTCTAGTCCTGATAAAGGTCAAGTGTCGATAGATTCTTTGGGCCGTATTGTCTACGTCGCAAACACCAACGAAGTGGGCAATGATACGTTTAGCTATGCGTTTAGAGACACTTCAGGCGCTTTATCCAATACCGCAACGGTGACGATGACCATTGAAAATATCAATGATGCCCCAGTTGCCTCGGATGATCAGTATTCGGAAGAAACATTTGATGAAGCGACGGGGACTTATCGACTTGCAGTTTTGAGCAATGATACAGACGTGGATGAAGGCGACGCTTTAACGATTTTAAGCGCCATGCCCTCTGTGGGAAGTGTTGAGGTTCAAGGGCCATTGCTTGTTTATACGCCAGAAGATACGTTTAATGGTGTCGTGATCATTGAGTATGTTGTAAAAGATGCGGCGGGTGCTATCAGCAGGGCGACTGCAGAGCTGACGATAAATCGAAATGACAGTACCGGAGAGCCTCCCGCTATTATCACGCCGCCAGATGTGACAGTCAATGCTACTGCGTTATACACAAAAGTAGAACTAGGTAATGCCACCGCGACAGACAATAATGGTAATGTGATAGGCGTTTCGCTGGTCGACAATAATACTTTGTTTTCACCTGGGCGTCATTTGGCCACTTGGCAGGCTACAGATAACAATGGCCTGAGTGCATTTGCTACACAGAATATCTTTGTAAACCCATTGATTTCTCTTTCTAAAGATATGCAACTTTCTGAAGGGCAAAGCTTCAGCCTAGGTGTTTACCTTAATGGTGAATCACCACAATACCCTGTTCTGGTGCCCTATACGGTTTCTGGAAGTGCTTCTTCTGCGGATCACACATTAGTGGATGGAACCATTCAAATAGCATCAGGGACAGAAGGACTTATTTCGTTCGATTTATTAACGGATAACATTGTAGAAGGGAATGAAACGATAGTCATCACACTCGGTGACGGACTGAATCGAGGGGCTAAATTTTCTACACAAATCACAATCGTCGAGGATAATGTCGCGCCAGAACTTCAGTTGATTGCCTCTCAGAATACAGAGCAGCGAACCACAGTTACAGCAAACGAACAACTTGTTAGCGTTCAGGCATTCGCCAGCGATGCAAATGAGGGAGACATTATTTCATTGCAATGGAGAGCGCTCGATTCTGGGTTACAAAATCTGAGCACATCAGATAATGAGTTTGTGTTTTCACCACAATCCCTTACTTCCGGGGTTTATGGACTGGAAGTAACTGCCACAGATAATGGAAACCCCAGTTTGTCCTCAACTGCGCAGATTTATTTGGAAGTAGTGCCTTCACTCAGCGTTTTGACTGGTCAAGATACTGATGGTGATTTGATACCAGATAATGAGGAAGGGTACAGTGATTCGGATAATGATGGTATTCCAGATTATCAGGATGCGATTACTGACTGTAATGTTATGCAGGAACAGGTACTAGAAGCCAATCAATTTTTGATTGAAGGTGAGCCCGGTGTATGTATTCGAAAAGGTGTAACGATTGCGCAAAATAGTACAGGGGGTGTGCAACTCCTCCCTGAAGAGTTACAAGCAGATGACAGTGCAATAAATATTGGTGGTCTGTTTGATTTCATCGCGACTGGTTTACCGCAAGCAGGGGATACATACAGTATTGTAATACCGCAACGAAAACCGATACCTATCAACGCAGTATATAGAAAATTAAAAAATGACCAATGGGTTGACTTTGTGGTTAATGAAACCAATAAGATCTATTCGTCTCTAGGCGAACCGGGCTATTGTGCTCCTCCTGGCAGTGATGTCTGGCAAGAGGGTCTTCAGGAAGGGGATTGGTGCGTTAAGTTACAAATTGTTGATGGCGGGCCAAATGATGATGATGGCATAGCAAATGGCAGTATTATTGATCCTGGCGGGGTTGCTGTTGTTAAGACAGATAACTTGTTACCGATTGCGAAAGCAGATGAGCTGACCATTGGTGCTGGCCAATCAATAGTGATTGATGTTTTGGCAAACGATACTGATGCCGATGGTGATGGGCTTGTCATCACAAGTGCCAGTGTGGATTTTGGTGTTGTTACAGTAGAAGACAATAAATTATCGTATATACCACCCGCTACCTTCGTTGGTACAGCCACTATTCAGTATAGTATTACCGATGGTCAAGGCGGAACAGCCAATAGCACTGTAACGGTAAATCTTGCCGTAAATACGCCACCGTCAGCAAAACTAGATGAAGCATCAACCGATGATAAATCCAGTATTACTCTCGATATATTGGCAAATGACTTAGATGCCGATGGGGATGAGATATCGCTCATTGAGGCATCTGCTCAGTATGGTACGGTGAAAATAAATACTGATGGCACATTATTGTATACAGCCAAGCAAGGGTTTGAAGGTGTCGATATCATCACTTACACCATAATGGACTCTAAAGGCGGGGTATCGCAAGGTGTTGCTCGTGTCACCGTGACTGCTTACAAAGCAGTTAGCATTGAAAATAAATCATCAGGAAGCCTAGGAGGAACCTTTATTGTGATACTCTCAGCACTCATTTTGCGCAGAAGAAAGACATTATTACCAAGCTATGCTTTGGTGTCGTTAGCCTGTCTAATGCCTTATTCAGCTTATGCAGATTCATGGACTTTAAAAGGCACTCTCGGAGAGGCTCAAGCTCAAGATCGCATACCAAATAACAGCGGATTACAGATAGGGAAAGTCGATGACTCTAGCGCCTCTTGGTCTGTCAGTGGTTACTATGAATTAGTCCCAAATTGGCACGTAGGGATTGGCTATGTGGACTTAGGGCAAGGCAGTGTAGACTTTTCTGGTGAGACGCTTACCCCTGATGAGGTCCATCAACAGCTGTCCCGTGTATCTCCGGTATTACCCGAAGGGTTTACGCTTCAAGTTAATTACGATGTGTTCAATTGGCATAATTTTACTGGTGAAGTATTTCTCGGCGCTTTTGATTGGGAGTATCGTATAGATAGCACCAGAGATGGCCGCTTTCTAAAAAGCTATGAAACTGCCGAAACAAATGCGTTTATGGGCACTGAGCTTGGTTACCAGTTTAATAATGCCTTTGAAGTCGGGTTGCAGTACAAGCACTTCGATATCAGTGAAAATAAAGTCAATGAGCTTTCGCTTTCATTGAGTATGAAATTTTAGCCCGGCAATTGTAAGTCGGTAATGTTATTTGTTATCGACTTACAAGTTTAAAAAGCTTTACCCCTCAGAATTAAGCTTCTGTTTATGTCATACCCTTAACCAACCTTCATTACATTAATTATTAATATATTTATATATTTTGGGCTCTCCATTTTTCACATCGAATTTTATCAAAATATTAATTAATTACATTAAAGGGATGATTTAAGGTCGGACCTCTTTTTTGGGGACATTTTGTGTTCATTTTTGACCTGGTTTGTTTTAAATAAGTTAAATGAGATGTTTTCTTCCTATTTTCTTTGCAATGAAAATATTTATCTTTATTTTTTGCCTAGTGATTTTATTGAAATTTTATTTTTATAAATGTATAAAGTCGTCGGTTTTTAATTGTTGAAGAATAAAATGCAAGCGACTATGCAGGGAGCCCTAAATAAATTAAGTTATTTAGGTTGTCGGGAAATAAAATGGAATGATGGTTATACAGCCTGTTTTTTGATGGTTGTACTATGCTCTTGTGTTATATCTGTAATTAGTATTGATGTTTTTTTTGATATTTTTAGTGGCCCTAAGTGGGTGGTCTTTGACTCTCTATTAACTATCATTCTTTCCTTTTTTATATTTAAGTCAAAAAAAATTAAAGTCGGATCTTTGGGGCTCTTAACATGTGCTTTAACTTTTTATATGTTCTTGAGCTCATTATGGGCACCAAATGTATTTGAAGCAGTTAGCTTTTCATTAAGGTTTGCCTGTTTCTCTCTTGCGATATTTATAATTTCAAGTTCATTTAATAAAGATGAAGTTTTGAAAATCTTAGTTGATGGGGTGTTTTATTCTTCAATT
This sequence comes from Pseudoalteromonas luteoviolacea, assembly GCF_001696455.1. Taxonomy (GTDB): domain Bacteria; phylum Pseudomonadota; class Gammaproteobacteria; order Enterobacterales; family Alteromonadaceae; genus Pseudoalteromonas; species Pseudoalteromonas luteoviolacea_C. The sequence goes on along the minus strand of NZ_MAUJ01000003.1, from coordinate 4,675 downwards.
GTATTTTGTTCTGTTTTGATTTTTGAAAGATACATTGTCGGGAAGGCGTATTCTGTAACCGATTTTTCTCCCATTGGTTTTATTAATTATTTGGGGCAAGTCCTAAATGTATGGATACCAATTTTAATACTGTCAATTTATATGCACCGAAACTCAAAAGTAAGGTTAATTGCCGGGGTACTCAGCACCGCAATTCTTATGAATTTGCTATTAGAGTCTGGCACACGCGGCGCGATCCTTGGCTTGTTGTGTGCAGAGGTATGTATCTTATTAGTGCTATTAGTTAAAACTAAAAAATTTCCAGTAAAATATATGGCAGTTTCCGCAGGGCTTCTGGTGTCAGTTGGAACCTTTACAATGCTCAAAGATCTCGGGCCGGAAATGCTACAAGGGCATGTCAATTCTATAAAAAATCTAGAAACTGGACGAGAAACTGTCTTTGCAAACACAGCAGATATGATTGTTGATAACCCCCACGGCGTAGGTGCGGGTAATTTCCAGTACATCCATCCAAAGTACGCCAAAATGGGCACAGAGCAAACCTCACCATACCTTTCTGAGTATGGGATTTTAGTTTCGCCATATAATATTATTCTTAAATTTTATAGTGAATTAGGTGTGTTGTTTGGTAGTGTTTTTCTAATTGTTTTATCTTCTGTATTTTACATTTCATTTAAAAACTTCTTGTTTGGCAACTATGTTGATACCTGGGTTTTTATGGCTGTTTTTTCGCTCTGTTTTCACGCCATGTTTAGCTCAGTTTTCTTAACGCCAGTGAGTTTACTATTTTCGATGCTGCTTTTTTCTGTGGTCTTATCAAGAGCCAAATATTCTGTGAAGAAGCTCATAGTGAAAAGAAGTGTATTTATTGTACTTTCAATTGGCCTTGCACTTTCAATCTTATTTATTAGGAGTGCTGAGGTTGGCTCAAACTATTTGGCTAATTTAGGTTTGAAAATTGGCGATACACAAATGGTAGAAAGGGCGATAGAAATTAATGGTTATAACCATCGAGCATTATTAGGAGCTAGTTTTTTATATTTGCATAAAGAGCAAGACCTTAAGGCTACATTGAATAGCTTGGAAAATACATTGGAGGTATATCCATACATGTTGTTTTCTATGGTTCAAGCAGCTGAAATCTCCTACAAGTTAGGAGATTTTGAGAGATTTAAAAGATATAAAAATAAAGTGCTGGAAATTTACCCTGCAAATGAGAGGGTTTTGAGTATAGGTAAAGATGAGGGTGTTGAATGATTTATAAAATTTACTGAGCTTCTATTTGGAATATTAACTTTTAGATAATAGATGAAGTTCACTGATGAACGAATTACTAATTTAAGGAATATAAATGAAAGTTTGCACTTCTTACAGTTTAACTATCGTTATGTGTGCTTGTTTGAGCTTAGTCGGCTGTGGCGGAAGCGATGATAATAAAGCTGCGAATAACGAAAAAAAGACTCCAATTACTAAACCGGACCCAAACCCTGGTAAGAAAGTTGCCGAGCATTCGGTCAAGCGTTCGAAACTGGGTAGCGCCCGCGTCCAAAAAGCTACGTCTGGAAGACATGATGTGTCTGCATCGGTGACAGTGGTTACCCAAAAAGCAAATTCAGAAAACTTTGGCCTGTCTGATGCCGAGATTAATTAATTTAAACTAAAAATAAAGGGATTATATGTTTACTAAAAACGCAATTGCAGCGGTTATTGCCGCTGCTAGCGCTGTCTCTGTGCCTGCATTTGCTGCTCAGTTAAATCATCAAGGTACTTTAACAGACTCTAATACACAACAAGCTGTAAATGGCACAGTTTCAATGACTTTCAAATTATATGCGCAGGAGCAAGTAGTTTGGGAAATTGTTAGAGAAGTCGAAGTCGTTGATGGGTCGTATGCGGTCCGATTGGGCGAAAATAATGACATTGATGCTGCTATTTTTAAAAATCGAGATTTAGAGCTGGGTATTACCATTGGCGATGATGCTGAAATGTCCCCTCGTTTAAAAATTGATACGGCTCCAAGTGCCTATCATGCGGATGTAGCAAGCAAAGTTGAGGGGGAAGTTGACGCGACTCAAGTTTCCGTTGGCGGGAATGTCATTATTAATGAAAATGGTGAGTGGCTCGGTTCTACTACGGGCCTAAGAGGAGCTGACGGTGCAGATGGTCGCGACGGTGTTGACGGTAAAGACGGCGCTGATGGTAAGGATGGTGCTAAAGGTGAAAAAGGCGACAAAGGAGATGATGGTCAACCGGGGACGCCTGGTCAAAAGGGTGATAAGGGCGACCAAGGTGACCAAGGTGACCAAGGTGAAAAAGGCGAACAAGGCGAGAAAGGTGACCAAGGCGAAAAAGGAGATAAAGGCCTTCAAGTTAAAGGCGCTTGGAGTGAATCCGTTGCGTATGTAGTAGATGATGTCGTCTCGTTTGAAGGAAGCATATACATTGCGGTAGCTTCAGTGAGTGCTGTTGAGGAAGGCCAAGCAAATCTCACCCCAGATACAGATTCTAGTACTTGGACATTGTTAGTATCTAAGGGCGCTCAAGGTGAAGCTGGTGTTGATGGTAAAGACGGTATTAACGGTAAAGATGGCATCGATGGTAAAGATGGGCTAGATGGCAAAGACGGCACTAATGGTAAAGATGGTGTTGATGGAAAGCCGGGCCGTGACGGCGTAGACGGTGTTGATGGTAAAGACGGAAAAGATGGCAAAGAAGGTGCTAGAGGACAGCAAGGTGCAAAAGGCGATAAGGGAGACCAAGGTGATAAAGGCGATGCCGGCGAAAAGGGAGAAAAAGGCGACAAAGGTGAGAAAGGCGATAAAGGGGACAAAGGTGACCGTGGCTTAATTATCAAAGGTAATTGGAGCGCGACAGAGGGCTACAATCAAGACGATGTGGTCGTCTTTGAAAATAACGCTTATGTTGCACGTATGACTGTTTCAGCAGTGATAGAAGGTAATGAGCCTAATTTACCACCTTCAAATACCAATGACAGCTGGTTATTATTGTTCAACGGTGTTGGTTCAGGCCTTGCCGGTAAAGATGGCCTAGATGGCGCTCCAGGTAAAGATGGTCGTGATGGTATTAACGGTTTAGATGGTGCCCCCGGTAAAGATGGTATTAATGGACGCGATGGTCAAAACGGAAAAGACGGCATTGATGGTCGCGATGGTATCGATGGAAAAGACGGTGCAAACGGCAAAGATGGCCGAGATGGCATTGATGGTTTAAACGGCAAAGATGGTGCCAAAGGTGAAAAAGGCGATAAGGGTGATAAAGGCGACCGTGGCTTAGTAATTAAAGGCTACTGGAGCGCTGAAGTAGCGTACGATATCGATGATGTTGTCGTGCACGAAAACAATGCTTATATTGCTAGATCTGCCATTGCTGCAGTTGTAGAGGGCGATGAAACTAATTTGCCTCCATCACAAACTAACGACAGTTGGTTACTATTATTTAATGGTGTGGGTTCTGGTTTAGCTGGAAAAGACGGTCTTGACGGTAAGGACGGGAAAGACGGAAAGGACGGCATCAATGGCATTGATGGAAAAGATGGCGCGAATGGTATTGACGGAAAAGACGGCGCTCCGGGTATAAACGGTAAAGATGGTGCACCGGGTATCAACGGTAAAGATGGTGCACCGGGTATCAACGGTAAAGATGGCGTTGATGGAAAAGATGGTGCTCAAGGTGAACCAGGTGCGAAAGGTGACAAAGGGCTGCAAGTTGTTGGAGCTTGGTCGTCTAAACTTGCCTACAAAGTGGATGATGTTGTTACCCATGAAGGCAGTGCGTACATCGCAAAGGTTGCAATTCCTGTGGTTGTAGAAGGTGAGCCCCAAAATGGGACGCCAAAAGATAACTTAGCTCAATGGCATGTTTTGGTTGCAAAAGGCGACAGCGGAATTCAGTTTATTTCTGAAGGCTATAACCTTGTTACTGAATTTAAATCAGGCGATGTCATAACTTATTTAGGCAGTGCATATATCGCTACTCAAACCATTGTAGGTGTGCCGCCCACAGATCCTCAAGGAAACATTCAACAACCTTGGCAAATGCTGGCAAAGGGGGCGAGTTATGACGAGACCAAATTTGCTCTAAAGGCAGAGTTACCTGACTTCACTGTATATGTTACTAAAGCTGAGTTTAATACCAGCCTAGCTACAAAAGCAGATAGCATTACTGTGACAGGCTTACTCGAAACAAAAGTCGAAAAAACAACGTTTGATAACGCACTGACTCTTAAGGCTGATATTGCAACAGTTAATACGCAGTTGGCGGCAAAAGCAGACCAAGCAGCGATGGACACCGCATTAGCAGCGAAGGTGGATACCGCGGCGGTGAATACTCAGTTGGCGGCAAAAGCAGATCAAGCAGCGATGGATACTGCGTTAGCAGCAAAGGCAGATACCGCTGCGGTGAATACTCAGTTGGCGGCAAAAGCAGACCAAGCAGCGATGGACACCGCGTTAGCAGCGAAGGCGGATACCGCGACGGTAAATACACAGTTGGCGGCAAAAGCAGATCAAGCAGCGATGGATACTGCGTTAGCAGCGAAGGCGGATACCGCGACGGTTAATACGCAGTTGGCGACAAAAGCAGATCAAGCAGCGATGGATACTGCGTTAGCAGCGAAGGCGGATACCGCGACGGTTAATACGCAATTGGCCGGACA
>NZ_MAUJ01000002.1 GCF_001696455.1 Pseudoalteromonas luteoviolacea | reverse complement strand
ATACACAGCTGGCGGCAAAAGCAGATCAGACGGCAATGACAACGGCACTTAATGCAAAAGCAGACACAGCGACTGTGAATACGCAGCTGGCGGCAAAAGCAGATCAGACGGCAATGACAACGGCACTTAATGCAAAAGCAGACACGGCGACAGTGAATACACAGCTGGCGGCAAAAGCAGATCAAACTTCAGTAGATACTGCGATGCAAAGCGCACTTAAGTTCAATACTAGCAAGCTTGTATGGGCTGCAAATCATACTTATGAAATAGGTGAAGTTGCAAGGTTTGAATTCACAGGTGATCTTTACGTAGCCATTAAAGCGATAAGTGGCTCTGGCAACTCGGCTCCTTCGATTGATACAGAGCATTGGGCTTTCCTGCTAAATGGCAATCCAACCGCAAATACGAACAAAAAAGTTATCTTTACCACACAAAGTACCCATACAGGTGCACTTGGGGGAATCAATGGAGCCCATGCAATTTGCCAACAAGAAGCCGATGCAAGCGATCATGCACCGGCAGGCACGTACAAAGCATTGTTGTCTATTGGAGGATCGCATGCTAGAGATGTAATTAGCAATTCCTATTCATACCACAAAGTAGATGGAACAATGGTGGCAGATAAAGGTATTATTAACATATTTAGTGTAAGTAATTTACTATCTCCTTTGAATATGAATGCGCAGGGTCAAACAGTGAGTGGTCCAGTTTGGACAAACACTAAGAGTACGGGTTATGTTGATAATTATTCTGCTTGTTATGGCTTTACAGGCGCATTTCAAAACGACCCTTATAGTTTCAATGGACCAAAAGTTGGAGATTCGAGCGATATTACATTTTCTGGTTGGTTTAGCAAAACAAACCAGAACTGCTCTCTATCAGCGCGTTTATACTGTGTTCAGCAGTAATAAACAAGTTTGTAGTTAATTTAAAAACCCACTCTAATTTTAAAGAGTGGGTTTTTTATATCTGAAATTTAAATGGATGATTTGTGGCCTGTATTCGAACCACAATAAAAATGGGAAATAGGTGTATGTCAATAGTATAGATTTTCGGTTGTGTATACTGTGAATACATATAAGGTAGAGCTGCCAGAATCTGTGTACTACTTGGCAACTCGCTGCTTAGTCAAAACCTTTGAATATTGATAAGTAAAAGTTACTGCTCTAGTCTAACCTCAAATTTATCGGAATAGCGCTCTTGAATCGCGCGCGCACGACTACTTTCTGCAAACTTACTGTCTAGTACGCCATGCCTAACTCGTTCCATGAAAACCTCACCTTCACATGCTTTCTTTGGGTTTATTTGTGGGTCGACAAGGCCATCCAAGGTTTCTAAATTGATGCTGTAACTCCCATCATCGTCGATGCTTCTGACGGTGGTGCCAGTGCTGGTATTATCACCTGCATTGTTTTTACATGTGATTGTTAGCCTTAAATCGAGTATCGTGTCCGTCGCATCATCAGGGGTCCAGTTAATCTCCACGGTTTCTTTTCTATAAAAGGACTGGTTTTTTTGTGGCGTGATTATTTTAATTGGAGCAGGAAGCTTAAGCGTTGTTTCTAATGTTTCATTGGTCTCGCTGCGCACAAAGCGCACGGTGAACTGTGTGTCTTCTTCAGCTGTATTGAAAATAGCGCGATAGTCGATATCAAAAAAGTCATCGTCTTGTTCGAGCTCTTTTGTAACACCAGCAGCGGTTGCTTCAAGCTTATCTTTGTCAGACAGCTGTATGTTGTTACCATTGCGACTGCTAACATTCAGTTCGGCAATGACTCTGCTGCTTTCTCCTTGTGACGTGACGTAAATGTCAGCCCAAATTGCTTCCGTTTTTACATTTTCTGATTCTGTTGTCGACGTTGAGCAGCCAACTAACAAAGCAGAAATGGCGAGTGCACAAGCTGAGAGTTTGATTGGTTTCATATTGGTACCCATGGTTGAGATGTGTACCTAATCTTAGTAATAATCACTTTAAACTGAAATAACACTTAACAATTTTAAACAAAATCGTAAGCACTTTTACATAAAAGGTGAGTCAAGGTATACGGCAGGTTTCATTAGAGAATAGAACGTCCATGTTCTCCGTAAAAATCCCGTACATAATATTGAAACAATATGAATACAAAATGGATTTTTAGGGAATGAATACGTGGTATAAGTTGATTATTTTTCTGCGTATATCCAGCATGAATTACCTGAAGCAAGAGGTGCCACTATGCGTTTATAGCAATCGGCTTCATAATTGTCTGCTTGCTTGAGTTCATCGTCTGTAATCATAAAGACAGTGCCTGATACGACACTGTGCTTATTTGAAGACTGTTTTAGGATGGGGTGAAACCTTTTGCCGCTAGATGCAATCACTTGTTCATCCGTGATTTCTACTTCACCTAACTCATAGCCAATGAGTTTATCGGAAAATCCCTCGAGCTCTCTGCCAAACGTATCTATTTGCACTTGTTGTTGTTGCAAGGTGCCATAACTAAAAAGGGCATGCATAGAATAAGCTTCCTTAAAATGTTATTTAGAGAAGCAATCTAACATGGTTGAAACTGGTTGGTAACCAGCTGTTTTTATTAAATTAATATGATAAATTTACAACTCTATTATCACTGTTTTCCTGATTTTTAATAAATATTGGATGGTTTGGAATTCCTAGGTCAATTCCTTGGTAGTCGCATACCCCTTCTGGAAAGGTTCTGGTTAGGTCCGCGATATTTTTGCGCATATCAATAGGCGCATATACGCCTCTGGCAATCGCTTGATCTACTGGAATCAAAGGACACTTGAACATCGTGCCAGCCCAATTGCCCCCGGCTTCAATACGACTTGTACTAAACATCGGAAATCGGGTTTGACACTCACCATTTGGTTGATTATTCCAAGCACCGTTAAACACTTGATCTCCCGAGGCATATATTGAACCGTCTGCGTTAAAACAGCTGTCTTGAAGTGAAGGGGGCTTGGAGGAGGCAACCGTTTTGTTTTTTGAAGAGTGCAATGCCATTAGCCATTGATCCATCATATCAAATGCATGTTGAGTCGGGTCATGATCTTTGTGAGCAACCCAAATGATATGATTATTGTCATGACCATTCGCGTGCTTTATTCTTAGTCGACTGTAAAAAGAGGCGGACATATGATGCATGTCTAACTCATTTTCAAGATAGTGTCTCGCATCTATTATCGGGATATTGACTCGACCAATAAACACTTGTCCTGATTGATAGGCTTTATTCATCGCATGAATCGAACCTTGATGTCTAGGGGCAACGAGGTTTTCTGGTGTAGTAATATTATGATTGCCCCATAATGTCAGCCATATGGGAATTTTATGACCAAATGGCACCGCAATACTTTCTTGTTGCATCTGTGCTTGCGGTTTCCAACTCCCAATGTTGGCATTTATATGCAAAAATTCTTCAATCGATATTTGCTTGTTTTTAAGCGCATTTAAGCCATATTGTACGCCTACATTGTCCCAAGTACTGAGTCCCAGACCACTTTCATCGGTACCAAACACATGAGACATATCTTGCCAATAGCTCCAATTAGTCGAGTCTACAACATGTTCAGCAAACAACTCTCTGATGAATCCCTGTCTGGGATTATTAATAAAAGCAGATAAACCAAAGTAGCCATTGATACATTCACTATTTCCCTCTGGGAAGCTAGGCACAAATCCTGACATCAATTGATTTAGAGGTTGCAAAAAACCGGCTTTTTGGGGGAAGTCATTTATGGCGTTCATGCCTTCAATAAGTCTGCGCCTTTCCCAGTTGCGCCACGCTTTTCTATCATTCGCCCTGAAAGTGAAGTAATTATTCAACAGGTCGCAATCAAGGGCATAGGTAGTCTGCGTAATCATATCGGGGTAACTATAAAGAGGAATTAATCCATCTAGGATCCCTTTGCTGTTTTGAGCAATCAAATATTGTGCTAATCCGCCGCCAGAGCCCCCAACACCAACCGTGTAAAGGGGGTTTCCATAAAGGCTTACAAACTGTTTCTTGACTCGCCTAGCAGTATCTTCAGCCAACAGCATATTGTAGGTGTAACTGGTTTTATTGCCACTGGAGCTGACCACAGCATAGCCCGCCAGCAATTGGTTTGCTTGGCGAGTCATTACCCTAGATGCTTTTTGTCTACCTTGCCGAAATCCAATACCTGAACCACCATTAAATTGATAAATTAGCCGCTTATTCCATTTAGACTGAGCTAGTCTATCCCCAACTTCTCGCGTACTAACTGGCATAACGATGGTATAAATAAAACGATTGATGGAGCCTTGCTCTACTCTAAAAAGTGGCAAGTGGGATTGCCTAGCTGCTGAAGGGTTATCAAGTTTCGTTGCTCTAAATTCCTCGCCATGTTTCACAAGCGTGTAGTAGCTGATAGTCGTTTTTACTGAGCAATCTTTGCTGTAACCTACGGTTTTCTCATTTCGGTATACTGGCACACCGAGGCCCTGTTGGTTGTCTACCTCAGGTTGGCCAAGCAGGGAATCTCTAGCCATGCAATAGAATGGATATTGATTGGGACCTGAGTAGAGGCTTTGTTTAGGTCCAACCTCACCAACTGCGATGGGAAACTGAAAGTGCTCCACTGGTCTTTCTATCAAAGATATATGAGGAGTGGTACTCAGCAGAAAGTTGTCTTCAGGCACTGCTTTGTTTTGTACCGCGAACTTTCTGTCTTCACTCGGAACTTTAATTTGCAGCCACACCAACCACGCAAGCAAAGGAAGCAAGACTAAAATGACCAGTAACTTTTTCAGCATACGCACCTCTAATCATCGGCTTCTCTATTACAAGTTTAGAATTCCTCGCGAGAGGACGTTGTTATTTGTTTGTTATTTATAGTAAATCGAATTGAACGAGAGAAATTAAAAGACAATAAATTAATAGGTTAGGGCATTGGCGAGAAATGAAAGTTGCAGGCTACTTTGGTTATAGACTGCAACGTAATAAACGAGACTATCACTTATCGATTGCGCTTATTCCTTCTTGATAGCCAAATATACCCACCGGTGCAGGCGAGTATTACAGGCATAAAGCCAAAGAAGGCCCAGAAGACTTTTGAGTAATAGCCGCCAAAATTGCCAAAATGTAGTTTTCTAAAAGTGTCGACCATTACTGGTAAAAATGCCTGATCGCGAATGTCATATGCGAAGACAAAACCGCCGCTAAGCGCATCATAAGAAACCGTGCTTGCGTAATCACTAATTAATGGGTTGCTGTGATTTACTCTGCCATACAAAGTGATTGGCTGATTGGGTTCACTGGGCATCAATACATATGTCGTTTCAAAGCTTGGTATATGATTGGTTGCTTGAGAAAACAGTCTATCGAAATCAATGGCGTCATTATAGAGCCGTTCAACAACATGATGATGATCGTCTCCGTCTTGATGCTCTTGCCATTCATGTAGATAGATCGCGATATTGTAGTAGCCACCAGTAATACCAAGAATAAGCAGAATAGGGGATGCGAGTGTGCCTGCCATCTTATGTACATCGCTGAATACGACTAACAATCTAGCATTCCATCGTAAGGTGAAAACACGACGCCAAAAATGTCGATAAATAATTAGCCCTGAAATACCTAAAAAGATCAGTACCAGCGCAAATATACTGGTGAAAGCTGTGCCCAAGTCTTTGTCTAAACCCTTTATATCATTTAAAAGTAGCGTGTAATGAAGCTCTAACAACCAGTCTGTTAGATAGTGATTAAGTGTAACGGGCGCGCTAATTACTTGACCTGAAAATGGGTTTAAATGGGATTTGTACCACTGATCAGTGCCTTTTTTAATAAGGTATATTCGATCAGCTTCCGTATAGGCAGAATGAGCTTCACTGAGAATTTCCCAGCTTCCAAGCTCGTAATCGGGCAATTGCGTGTTGATATGCTTAATCAGCGTGTTTACATCGAGCCTTTCACTACTGGGTATTACCTGAGTAAAATTAGGCATCAGCAACATGTCTAACTCTTTTTTAAACACTAAAACACTGCCAGTAAAGCTAATTAGAACAAATGGTAATAGGCAAATAAACCCTAGCCAGCCATGCAATTTGTGCAGCTTTTTTTTAGATATCATGATGTTCGCTTGTTGATTGAGTTTTGGTGCGACAAAGTGTGGTTAATTCGTAACTAAGTTAGATAGTTGAATTTATTGGTATGATAATAAAAACGATAATGTATATCAATTCCATTTTTAAAGGGTGTTAGAATGGATACTGAATTTTTTATTTTTTCTTTAACAACAATTTTGCGGTTAAGGTGTGGGCTGCTTTCACCTTGACTTACTGATCGAATTTGAGGTTGTGATATTGCTGCTCTATGTTAGCTCGGTGATCGGTCTTTTCTTTGATGAAAGTGCCTGCGAGCATTTCCTCTCGCTGTAGCTCCAAAGTACTTCTTTGCTCGTCGATAAGCTTTTTCAGCTTTTCTTTGTCAGACGTCGTCAAAACTTGAGAGTTCATGATATCTTTTTCAGCTAGGTCTAGCATTTCTATGCGAATCCCAGCCTCTTTGTACTCTAAGAAATCAATACCAAGACTACCAAACAATAGGGCCTCATTTACCTCATGGGGCTCTATTTCAACTTCAATGGGCATATCCATAATTTCTATCATAGTTTCTCGGTATAGTTGTCGCTCTTGTACGCGCAAGTCAGCACTTGAATCTACTCGCTCTTTAGCAGTTTCAATGGCTTGGTTGTAGTAGTTTTTGGCTTGCACCGAAATTTCTTTGTAGTTGGTGTTGAGTGAAATTGGCGTTACATAATCAGGGTTGGTATTTTGAGGCTCAGCAACCAATGCGTTTTGCAGTTCTTTTGCAAATGCGGCGTGCTTATCAATACTACTTTGAGTGACTGATTGCTGTATTTTTTCTAGTTGGTTGTTAGTTTGTGTTGTAACGATGTTCATCAATATATCCTTTTGAGGCATGCTAAGCGCGCAAGCAAATCGCGCGTTTATCTAAACAAATTTAAGCAATAAGCAAACCAACTTAGTCATAGAGCTAAAGATGGACTCTGAGGCTACAACAATGCCTGAAAATAATAGATAAAAGGGAGAATGTAAGGTGGGCGGTAAAAAGGTGACTCGAAAAAAAGGCGGCAATTTGCCGCCTCAGTTAACGTAGTTTAGAACTGATAGTTGAAAGTCAGCTTGTAATTACGCTCATCACCCGGTAAACCACCTAAAAATAGTGCTTTACTGTAGTAAGTTTCATCAGTTAAGTTTTCAACATTAAACTGAACATGGTAGGCATCAAAGTGGTATGCCGCAGCCATATCCCAGCGTGTACAGCTGTCGACTTTAGCTGTTGGTAGACCAAATGAAGGATGGTTTACCGTACGCTCACCGACATAATTTACGCCAAGGCTGATCTCGAAATCGCCAGATGTAAAGTGTGGTACTGTGTAGCTTAGCCAAGCGCCACCCATCTTTTCGGGCACACCTTTTTTAGCTGCTTCGCGTTTGGCAGGGTCGCTTTCTTGTTTCTTGATTGTTACGGCGTCTTGATACGTGGCATTGACGTTTAGTTTCCAAGCATCAGCAAGCGCTAAGTTTAAGTCTAGTTCTACGCCCTTAGTTGTTTCGTTGTTATCGTATTTGTATTGAGGAATACCAGCATTGAACTCCGGACCTTTTTGCTCGTCATATTCAGGATTTGAATATCTCAAGTTTGTACGCTTTGTTTCAAATACTACAAGTGAACCAAGTAGGTCTTCGTCAAATGCTGTAAAACGGATACCTAGGTCAAGTGTTTCTGATTCTGAATCAGGTGGATTTGGCGTTTTTACGCCGTCGGTTACAGAGTTAAGGATACCGAAAGCTGTGCGTCCCTTACCTACATTCACAAACGCTGATAGTTCAGGCATGATTTGGTAGTTAACACCAAATGTATAGGTAGTACCCGCATCATCAGTGTCATTTTCTGGTAGAATTTCTTTGGTGCGTGCTGTACCTAAATGCTGGTATTCTTGCTCTATACCCGTATATGCAAAACCAGCTCTCATAGTAAGCGCGTCGGTTAGGTACAGAACTTCTTGTACACCAATGCCGTATGCTTGTACTGATTTATTGTAATTACTTCTTACAATTGGGTCGTAATCCATAAATTCGCCGGTTCCCCAGTTTGGGTTGCGAATGTCTAGGATGTATGGAATGGCATTACCTGTCTTATTACCGTCGCCATCGTAAGCAGACCATTGCTTAAATGCCATGCTACGGTTTTCATAATTAGCGCTAACTAGGTGCTCACCGCTGATATCGCCATAGCTCCAACCCAGCTGAAGATCAGCAAAGTATTGCCAAGTTTTTTCATCAGAGACTGCACGACGGTACTCTTGACGACGTGCCGCAAATGGATGCAGTTCCCCATCTTCAGTAACAAGTGGGCCACGAGGGTCTGCGTTGATGATTGAACCATGGGTTCTGTCAGCGCGATCCCAATATACATAATTATATGCACCTGTTTGGCGTACTAAATCTGACTCATACTTACGCCACAAAACTTGCTGAGTAAGCGTCGAGTCTTCATCTATATGCCAATCATGACGGACTTTAAAGCGCAGCTCTTGACCTTCATTTGGTGTAGAAAGCGGTGAGATTAAGCTTGTGTCGCCCAAGTCATATGGTCTTAAGCCATCCGTCATTGAAATTGACTTTGCCAGCTGTTCACGCTGTGCTTCAGAAAGTTGAATACCTAGGTATTTCTTATTACCATCTTTATCAATAATGAATTTAGGGTCGTTAGGTACATCGTCACCTGTTAGCGCTCTTGGTGCACCTTTGATGCTGTCCCAATTTACGATTCTTACCGGGTCGCCAACTGAATCAACCTGAACAGCATCATCAATGTAAGCTGAAGAGAACAGGAATTCATGATCTCTTGATGCGACAAATTTAACACTTGCATATACTTCATCGCGATCTTGTTGCAAGTCACGGTAGCCATCGCTGCGTTCGTGGTTGACCACTACTCGATACGCTAAATCGTCAGTAATTGCATTAGTTGCATCAAGCATGATGCCGTATGTGTTCCAGCTACCTACTTTGGTACTTACTTCATAAACTTCTTCAAACTGAGGCTTTTTCTCGATTAAGTTAACGACACCACCCGCAGCACCAATACCGTATAGACCTGTAGCAGGCCCTTTTAGTACTTCCATGCTCTCAATGTTGGTCATTGAGCGAGTAGGGTTGTAGTTGTTACCCAAGCTTGCGCCACCGTACATACCGTCGTAGGTGTAATTTACGCCAAGGCCTCGGATGGCTAGGTTGTCACCAATACCGTAGTTGTTACCCGCTTGGCTAAAACCACTCACATTGCGGATTGCATCTTGTAAGGTGTTTGCGGTTTGTGAGTCTAGTAGCTCTTTGTCTACAACAACAACTGCAGCAGGCGTTTGCATTAACGCCATGTTCGATTTAGTCGCAGTGCCTGATTCTAAAATCAATGCATTGTGTTTGTTATATACGCTGATGCGCTCAATGTCAGCTTGTGCTTTATCGGCAGCATGTGCTGTTGCAACAACACCACCAAGCAAGGCAACTTTAACCGCAGTTGCGACGACACTTTTTGAATTTAGTGAACGAGAGAATTGCATATTACACTCCATACTACGCAATATGATTGTTTATTCGCAGAGAGCGCGCATACTAACAGTGATGGCAAATGATAACAACTCTCATTTGCGTTTAATAAAAGTTGCTAAAGTTACGGAGTGTTAATAAATTTTCTATATGTTGTTTTGGTGTGCTTGAATGGTTTGTGTTTGTTTCTTTATTTATAATTTAAGTTGAATAAATAATTTATAATGTAATCAATGTATATTTAGTTAAAATACAGGCTACTGGTCATATGAGCTTGAAAACTAGGTATTTTCTTTTTCACATGCTGCAGTTTTTACGAGTTCAATATAGTGAGCTAAGTTTTTATCTACCGCGTGTTCAAAATGCGAATCAAGCGTTGACAACGCAACGATTCTGTCAAGCCTGAACTCTCGATAAGCTTGCCTGAGTAAACAGTATGCAATAACAGTCCACTTTCCACCCCAATAAACGAGTCCTAGCGGTTCAATTGTCCTTTCGCTTGTATCTTGTTTCACATCTATGTAAGTCATGGATAGATGATTCTTAGCTTCAATGGCTTCGCGCAATACTTTGTTGTGTGCCTGACATGTTTCATCATGCTTAAAGCCCAGCGCATAATAGGGAAGTGCGTCATTGAGCTGCTTCAGTTGGGTGGGTAAAACAGCTTCGATCTTGGCGATTGCAGATTGTGCATGTTTAGCTTGTTCGGGATCGGTCCATGCACTGAGCATACGACTGCCAATCAGCAAGGCTTGGAGCTCTTGCATGGAGAACATCAAAGGGGGTAAATCACAGTCGCTAATTAAATAGCCTATTCCCGCTTCTCCTTCAACTGGGACACCGGAAGTTTGTAGATTTTGGATATCGCGGTAGATTGTGCGTTCAGACACGTCGAGCTTTTCAGCTAACTGCCTTGCTGTTACTGCAACTTTGCGCCCTTTTAGCAAGTTGACAAGTTGAAATAATCGCTCTGATTTATGCACAATCTACCCCTTTTATTTAAGCATCGCAGCTTTTAGCTAATACAGAATGATGGCTGATCCCAACTGATTCTTTATCGACCAAAGCACAGAATGCTTGGCATACGTCCACTTCCTCAAATGCAGCCTGCATTTTCTTGTTATCTTCTATTGTTTCCCAGTAGCTGATGTCAATGAATGTATCAGTATCCGCTTGATGAGCCAATGAACGATATAAAAAACCAGATTGTTTGGCTGCAAATTCCTCAAAAGCTGCACTTTTCTCCAACATTTGCTCAGTCGATACGCCGGCATTTAACTTGAATGTTACGATTTCAATTATGTTCTGTTTCATTTTATAGCTCCTTGTGTTTGGAGGCTTTATTAAAACAAAAGGTCATGTCAGGGAGTGTCAGGAGTGTGCAACAGGTATGTTGATCACCTAAGAATGTCCAGTGACCGACAATGCTTAGAAGTACACAGTCCGCTAATTAGTGTAATTTTCACTCAGTATTTACAGCAAATGGTATGACTGAACTTGCCTTGATAAAACAGCTTAGTTGCTAATTAGTCTACTAATTTTTTCATGAAACTAAATTAACGTTTTGATTGTATGAAAGATATTTTTTAAGGGGTGATTGAGTGTTTTGGTTTAATAAATGTTTAACCAAGTTGAAATGAGAATAAAATATGAAATAATTTGTTACATTTATAAATAAAAATTATTATTGTTACTATTACATTTTTCATAATTTGTCATTAGTATGTGCCCCGGTTACTTTTGACCTAAAAGGATTAATTTAAAATGAAGTACAGTAATAAAGTTGTATTAAGTAGTGCAGCTATTTTAGTTGGTGTGTTGTCTAGCAACGCAATGGCACAGCAACAAGTTTATTCAGATAGAACAAAAAAATCGGACTACAAAATTGGCGGCAGTAGTAAAGTCTATGGAAACATTAAAGTTACACAAGGTTATCGCGACTGGTGTGACAAGGACTCTGTAGGTTGTAAAAGCCGTTCTTATACTGCAAATCGCAACGCCTCTTTGGACATTCGTCTTTGGAAAGCGCGTTTAAGAGACTTAGCTCAAGCTAATATCGACCAAACTCATAAAGCCGTTATTCAAACTGACTTGGTCAGTGGCAACAAACTATTTATCGGTTATAAGCTTCAGCAAAGTCAAATTGACGCGAACCTTAAAAATCATGATGGTAAGGTTATTTGGAGAAATGACTGGAGCCACGGCGAAAACCAGAAAGTGGGTGTTAACTTCCACCTAAGTGAACTCAATGGCATGTTTAGTGAAATGGCTCGTTATACAAGCCGAGCAAAACAATGTTTTAGAGATCAGGTTCAAGTTAGTCATAAAAAAGCGATGAAGGGCGAGCACTCTTGGTTCGGTATGTTCAAGAGTCGCAGTACGCGTAGCATAAAGCGCCTAATTCTTGATAATGCAATCAGTGGCACGATTAACACCTGTGCACCGAGTTTAAGAAGCCGAATTGCTTACTATCAAGGTGGTTTGTCGGACGAGTTTGCGCATGACTCAATACAGCCTGGCCTGCGTTGGTCAAAACGTTTTGAAAAGGACTATTTTGAGCAGTGGCAGCATGATACTACCGTTGACACAAAATGGGGTGACGTAACGGCTGACTTTAAACTAAAAGCAAACTACGGCTACAAAGCTGCGCTCTCGCTGGATGCGCTTGTTTGGAAGCAGCAAATGTATGCTAATTTCGACCCATACGTAAAGACTTGGTTTGACGTAAATGGCTCGTTTGGCAGCATTGACCTAGAAGGTAAAGCTGATCCGCTCATTGAAGCAAAGCTAGACGTTGGCATTGGATATGACGCGAGTGAACATGAGGTATGGGCTGAAGCAAGCCTTAGATACCATACTCCGTCAGGTAAAGTCGAAGGCTGTTATGGATTCATATGTGCTGATCTATGGGAAGAAAGAGGCTCCTGGAAACACAAGAAACTCTATGAAACCGATTGGTACTGGTAATATTTGACTAAAAATTGGGAGGGGATTCCCCTCCTTTCTGGTAAAGAGCTTTAAGGATACGACGACTCTCAATGAACTCGAAAAAATTACGCTTAACAGCATTCGCGATACTGGCAAGTGGAGCCATTATTGGGGCATTAGTCATAGGAACTCAGTTTTCACAGCAACAAACTGCAAATTACCAACCTAATGAACAAATCAACCAAGATGGTAGTCAGCTTCCGTTTTTGACTAAAGCGAGCTATTTAGCAAACATAGAACAAAATATCGAACTACAAATACAGGTATGAATAGTCAAGCTAGTCAAAAAAAAGTGACTTCGTATCAAGTCCATGCAAACTTACAGATGCAGCCATTGGGTCAGTTACAACAATTGTCTTACGCTGGGGCGTATTTTTCGGTGCAAGAATCCTTATTTGACGGTCAATCTGCCGCAGAGTTAAAAGAAGTATTTAGTACGCCCGTCATTGTAGGCTTTGACAAGCAAGGAAAATTATCTGCTTTATATACAGAAAAGCAATTATCACCAAGTGATTACAACCGCTTTTATTCCTTTTTTTCTACAGCACAGTTTATCGAACCGGATACAAAACCTACCACAACTTGGTATGCTGAAGAAGAGAGAGATATGGGGCTGGTTAGTGTAAATTATTCAGCACAAGGCAGTCTCGTTACTAAGTCGGTTGCACAGGTTTTATCGACGCAATTTGCAGTTCCGGGGATTGAAGCAAACCCCACAAATTCACACGCCGAGTATCACTTTGACGCGCATCAACTTGCTGAACTCACCGCTTTAGATATGTACTCCTTTTATCGTGAAGGTGAGCTTGTCTCCAAACTAAAAAATCATATTCACTTAGTGAAGGAGGTTGATGCTCACTATGCTAAAGATACACCTTGGCATACAGGGAAAGTAGACTTACCCACGATGTTGAATGCATATTTTGACAAACCGGGTGAACAAGTTGCGAGTAGCTACCGACAATATAAACGCAATAATCAAGAAAGTACTATATCTATCAATGAGCTACTTAACGAAATGAAAACTAAGCTCGCACAAGGTGGCGACAGAGAGATGGTGGGTAGCTACATGTCCATTCTCACTGGCGTTTTAAGCCAAAATCCAGAAGAAGCTTTAGCCCTGTATGAGCTATTTGGAGACGAGGCAGTACCTGATTGGCAAAAAGGAGCAACACTTGCTGTGCTAGGAGACAATCAATCAGAACCTGCTCAGCGACTGTTGACTCAAGTTTTCTTAGATGAGGATCTCGATAATTATTCGCGATTACATGCACTAGCTTCGTCTATAAGCATACAAACACCTTCTTTTGAACTGTTAGGTGGTCTGGAAATGATGGTAGAGCGGAGTTTAATCGAGACAGACTTGGACGATAATACGTCAGAGTTATACGAAACTGCTTTATTAACATATGCAGGCGTTGGGGCTGAATTGAAGGAGTCTGATAGTTACAAAGAAACGATTAGACTCAAATTACGTTCGTTGGCTAAAGAGCACCCAAATATGAGTCAAGATTATATAGTTACTGCGATGGGAAATAGCCGTGACCCTAAATTAATCAAAGATATAACTCAGTTTTTGAACGGTGATGATATTGCACTCAAGCGAGCAGCTATTGCGGCAATAGGGCAATATCCAGAAGAACTCAGTTTTGACTACTTAAAAACCGTAATAGAGCAAAACCCGAATACGTATGAAGCGCAACTCGCTGCAAAAGAGCTATCTCGATACGACAGCGAAGCGATACAAAAGTTTTTGCAGGACATTAATTCAGAAAAAACTTAACAGTTACTTGTTCTATCTGAGTTGAAATAGACATAACACTTTTTTAAATGCGTTAAAGGCTAGAGTGAGTGTTATGTCTAACGTTCATTGGCCTTGTTTCGGTACTTATTTAATGTGCTACCAAAAGTGTTTTTGATGAAGGTTTTGTGGGACCTAAAAGGGCAGTCGATATCATAACTGTACCCCTCTGCATTAACTTATTTCAGCAATATATCGATAATGCGTTGTCAGCTTAGTTAAATTTGAAATTTAGTCTGGCTTGTAATCGAGGGGGCGTTTTTCGAACAATTTTATTGTTTGTAGCACGAGCACTAAGCAAACTCTATTTACATTCACCAGCCAGCGCTAAAATTTAAGATAAAAACTTGTGCAATTCATCGACAGCTTTAACGTACAATGTTGTAAAAATTATTATTTTTACGCAGTTGTGTGTGAAAACCATGGAATAAGTAGTATTTGAAATGAATTCACCTTTTGAACTATTTGGCTTAACGCTAAATGCGGGCATAGTGATTGCTTTTCTCCCTGCATTGTTGGCCATTTGTGCCCTTACTATTTTAATGCGTCGAACTTCGCTAGCCTTAGCTGTGTTGTCACTCATATTTGCCTATCACTTTAATATTGTTGATGCCTTCGGTGTAGCTGGGGTCGCCAGTTTGTTTTTAATGTGTTTTGGTTTTAACTATTTCAAGCACATAGCTGTACGATGGATACTAGGGATCGGCATATTTGTTTTTACAATCTTATTTTTTATACATGCATTTCCGGGGTTTAATAACCCTTTAGTGATTGAGTCGTATTTAGTGAGTGAAAATGCAGTGCCCTTTTCTAAGCATTTAAATTTCGACAAACTGATGGTGGCCATTGCGCTCATGGCTCTGGTTGTCCCACGCTGTAAGTCACCTAAAAATGCAAAAACAAAGCAGGTATTTTCTGTATCAACGCTTGTTATTCTCTTAGGGCTAGCGGGTGGTGTTCTTTCTGGTTTAGTTGAGTGGGACCCTAAATTGAGCCCAATATTGGTAGGCTGGGTGATAACAAACTTGTTTATTACTTGTTACGCCGAAGAGGCTTTCTTCCGAGGGTTTTTGCAATCACAAATGCAAAAAATTGAACTGCACCATCGATTTGGGCAAAGTATTACAGTCGTGTTTTCAGGCCTTTTATTTGGGATTGTGCACTTACCCGGGGGATTGGCGTACACTGTGATCGCTTCGCTGTTAGGTTTAGGTTGCGCTTATGCTTATCAGAAAACCAATAATATTTTGGTACCTATCTATATACATTTTATGTTTAATTTAATGCACTTTTGCTTTTTTACTTACCCATTTTTAGCTTAAATAGAGCTAAACTCATGGACTTTAATGATAAGAAATAATTCCAATATCAAAACAGGGACAATTGACTTTTAAAAGTTGCAAATTGCACCGATTAATAGAAATATGTCTAACTGAACACCTGCTTCTTATTAATCGGAAGGGTTGAAAAGTTTCAAAATAAATTTTACTCGTATACGTCAACAGTATCACAAGTAACAACAAAAATTGGGGAGAATAATGATTAGAACGCTTATTTTAGCAACAGGCCTAACGTTTTTATCAAGCACTGTGTTTAATGTGAGTGCACAAGAATTTACGACACCACAAGCAGCCGTTAACTCATACATTAAAGGGGTGAGTGAAGGCGTTGGTAAGCGAGTAGAAGCGGCATTTCAGGAAACAGCGACAATTCAATTTTTTGATGGGCGAAACAAGTTTCATAATTATGATCGAAACCAATTTGTTAAAATGGTCGATACTGGAAATACGTGGAATGCCAAGATTGAAATCACTCAGCTTCTGAGAACTAAAAATGCAGCTAATGCAACTGTCGAGTTCACTTGGGGTGACAATAAACAGCACGGTTATGTCGACTATTTGAATTTAATCTTTGATGGTAAAAAGTGGCAAATTACAAGTAAAGTGGCGCAGTACGTAGAGAGAGAAAGTGTTAATAAAAGCGCAGTCGAGTAAAGCAGCGCTTAGTACTGAGTGCTTGTACTCTGGTAAATAACCCGCATTATACGGGGCTTCTGAGCAACATTGTATTTGCTTATTAAAAGGAGCCTCGTCGTATTTAGTGATGCAGTCTGTGTTTTGGGGCGGTTGCAAAAACAGAGTATGCAAGATATCAATATTTACTTGGGTAATAGGTTCCGTTAGCCCGAATGGTCGAAATCCAGCGTTCATAAATTTCATTGGCAGTGTCTAGCTCTTCAGCTGTTAGTTGTAGATATTGGTTTTGCTCATATTTTGCGTAGCGGTTATGTGTGTCGCTATTGTCAGTGATCTGCGCAATTAATTTGTTCAAGGCATAAGCGTTCGCAAGGCTATTCTGGCTTAGTTGATGTGAGTGGTATAAATAAGATAAATATTTTAGTGCTTGCTCACTGCCGTGCAAACCCGCTTGTTTCAAAAAAGAGACTCTTTGCTCCATGTAGGTATCTCGTTTATGTATATACTCATCTCGCGCTAGCGATTTATATCCTTGAAGTTCCATATAAAACTCAGGTCTTATCTTGGAGAAGTGCGCTTGCGCTGCGACCGACCCGCTGTTTGCGGCATCCTCCAAGTATGAGAAAAACTGGCTGCGCTCTGACTGAGATATGTAATTACAATAATTGAACTGCTCAATTACGGTGTCCATAGATGACGTGCCGTAACCATCGCTGGCGTATTCATCCAGCTTTTTTTGCAGGGCAGTGTCGTCTAGCGGTACGGAAAGACAATATTCTAAATTCATTGCGATGACGTATTTTGCCTCTGCATCTCCATTTTCCGCAGCGATTTTTAAAGCCGTGAATACACTATAAAAGTTATCGGGTAACTTCCATTGAGGTTTGTCCATGACTCTAAGTTGACCTGAATCGTTTGTTCGTGCGTCAGTTTCGCCTTCGATGTTTACAGGCTCGACGTGCTCATGTGGTGATGTCAGGTTGTTATTTGGTTGGGGTAAAAGAGCGATTTTATTACGCTCAGTATGTGCAACTGCGGGTTGGTATTGCGGTATCTCTTTTGGCAAAAAGCGAAGAGAGACCATTACTGACAGTGCAATAAAAATGAGGAGTAATATCAGGACTTTTTTATTGATAGTTAAATTGGTCAATGCGCTTTACTCTACTTAATTTAATGTGACGCCAGCACTCGAAATAATATAGAAGTCGCGAATAAATGGAAATAGACAAGCTTTTTCATTGATAAAATTAGCCTGCCCACAATGTGGATAGTCATGGCTTAGGCTCCAGAGATCTTAGTCATGTAGCATCTGTTTCATGGGCAAGGCCTGTAGGGTATTGTTTAAACTTTTTAAGACGCCTAATTGTGTTAGCTAAGCTTACGAAACTTAGGTAAACTCGCCGTTCACAATTTCAAAGAGGTGAATATGGAATTATCTGCATGGTTGAGCTTGGCATTGATTTGTACCTTAGGGGCAATGTCGCCGGGCCCTAGTCTAGCTGTCGTTGTTCGACATAGTATCAATGGGGGAGCTAAATCTGGCATTGCAGCCAGCGTGGCACACGCGCTCGGCGTAGGTAGCTATGCGGCACTGTCTATTTTGGGTCTTGCCAGTTTAATCTCTCAGTTTCCAGTATTGTATACGGGGCTATTGTACTTGGGGGCTGCATATTTAGCTTATCTAGGGTTCAAAATCCTTACAAGTAAATCGACTGGTAGCAACGACACGCAAAATGAGCGGGTGGCAAGCAATTGGCTAACCGCTGCGAAAGAAGGGTTTATGGTGGCGTTTATCAATCCTAAAACAGCAATCTTTTTTGTCGCATTGTTTTCTCAGTTTATTGATCCTGAAGCTATGACGGTAGCTTTGGCTTTCTTGATGTGTTTTACAGTATTTGCCATTGATGCGATATGGTTTATTTTTGTGTCGATTGCTACATCGTCAGCCAATGAAAAGCTAAATTTACAGTCTCGCCAGTCTGTTATCTCAAAAGTATTGGGCGCTGCTTTTTTACTGCTAGCAGCAAGAGTTCTATATCAAACTTTCTAATCTAAGATGACTTATTTAACCGCAAAGATTTTATAGGCAGCCTTTTGCCGCTCAAAAGCTAGCGCCTTTAGAGCGGCTCTTTACATATTGACTCAATATGAGCAATTTAAGTACAGGATTATCACGAGTAGTTTTAGAAAACTCCAGGGCGACTTGGTGTTTCGCTCTAGAAACTGCACGTTCTACTTGAATATTAATTTCTAACCCACAAGTGAGTTCTAGGCAGGCTTGCCCATGCAAGAATAGTTCGACACACATATAGCTGTTTAGAGGAAAGGTAATAACGCAAGCCCCTGACAGTGAAAGGCTGTCTACAGTAAATGTAAGCTTGGGGCTCTCACTATTACTAGCCAGTTTCATTGAAATTCTAGGGGATGGATGAAAGCGCCAGTTACGTGGAAAACCATGGTCGTCAATGATATTCGGCAATTGGTCGATGAGGGTGAGCAAAGCCATTTCATTCTCGTTTGCTTCATGTGGCAGCTTTTGAGGCATACCTCTAGCAAACAGTGTCAGTAGGCTGTTGGTGTCAAATGATTGTAGCGCAATATGTTGATCATGAGACAGCAATAGACTAAGCGGATCGAACAGTATCAGCTGCGCCAATAGCCCTTTTATCTTATTCCTTTGCTGTGAATCAGAAACTACTTGGCTACTCATTTTTTCCAAGTAGGGTCGCTCTACAATTTCATGTATGTAGTCCAATTCGTCTTGCGTTAATTTCATCGCTCACAACTCACCCGAGTAAGTATGTAAATACTCAGCAATATACATACCATTTTGTTGCGATTTATGAAATTAAACGCGCTGTTATAAAACAGCGCCGACTTGTTGTGTGTTATCTTCGAAGCGTGCCACTGAACCTCGAGTGATGGTCAGGGCTATCTTCATTATCAAGCACAGTTGGGTGCGATAGCTTAATCACATCCACATTCCAGCCATCGTCTATTTTAGATGTCGCAGTAATGACATAAGCCTCAACTGCAAGGCCTGCACTGGGGGTGACTGCTTTCAAGTTAAGTTGACCAAGCGTCACTGTCCATGTGAAGGAGCGGGTTTGGCCATTTGATATGAAATCTGCTGTACCATTACTGTACATATCAATGTAGTGGGTTACATCGCCATCTTTAAGCGCAAATCGCTCATATTTGAGTTTGTATGGGTCCAAGTAAGGCTGAGTGCTATTAGGCTTAACACGAACTACTGCTCCCACTTCATCGGTATCTTTCCAATGCAATACATCAGGACCTGCTTGATACAAGAAGAAGGTCGTGTCATCGGTATTCAGCTGGTTTAATTCATAAGTTAGCTGGGTAAGACCTGAATCAGCATTGTACACATAGGAGCCATAGTTAATTCCAGGGCCATCCGACATTGCAGGGTTGTATTCTGCTTCAAAGAATTTATTACCAGGTAGAAATGCGTTTACAAAGATTTTGTCGGTGCTAAGTGGATATTCTATAAAGCCACCCACTCTCGGCTCGTTTGCGTCTACTAAGCGTTCTAAAACGGTGGGACTCTCCCCTTGAACGTCGAGTGTAAGTTGATTGTTTGCAACAGTGGCAACGTGCATGAGGTTGGAATCAAAACCATAAACGCCATTAGTATCAATGACCTTAGATACCATCAATTCTCCAGTAGACTCGTTCCAAGTTAGACTGCCAATTTCTAGCCCAGCAAATCCTTGCGGATCTTGATCTGTCTTCAATTCCATATGCACCCATACGCCATCACGGATCACAATGACAAAATCTGGTGAGCTGGGCATATACCAAGTACCATCTATGGCCATTGGCGTGGTTGTGGGCGGAGTGGTCGACAGAGCTCGAGATGCCAAGGCAAAATCAAAGTATAGATTTCGAACCTCGCCTGAATCACAACTGGTACCTTCTGGGTAGCCACAAACATTGAGATAGTCTCTATCGAACATATTTAGCTCGGTAACCCCAACAGCGCCCATTTGATCTATTTTCAAATGCCCCTGATCAATGGAGTAACTGCCTATTTCATTGCCGTTAGTTAAAACGACGCGAGATGTTGAGTTATCCTCATTGGTTTTTGTTGTGAATTGATTGGAGAGCACTTGGCTGTCTTCAATAAAATACATAAACCTATTGTCTAACCAAAAATAGTCAAATTGCGCCAAGGTTGATTGGCCTTTAAGGTACTGCACAACCCTTGAGTTGTTTTGGTTGGACGCAGGGTAACTAACACGTGCAAACCACGCGTTGTTATTGCGCGATATCACTTCAATTCTTTGGTGCCACTGGAGTGTACATTGTTCGCTAGTGGCATTTTCAGAACATTGGCGAACCGACATGCTAGTGCCTGAAGAGCTATCAAGGTAGTTCACCATATCAAGCGTTCGGCCAGAGACATGCCATGCATCTCTTAAGTTACTCAAGAAGTAATAAGAAGCGCCATTTACATAATTGTCGATAAAATTATTGCGTAATTCAGACGAACCATAATGTTCTCTAAAGCGCCCTAAAGCATCACTTTCAGTCAGTGTAATTTGTTGCTCTGGCAGCATTAAGCCACTGCGCCTTCTATGGCTTTCAGACTCTGTTTTCTCGGTGGTAGCCCAGAACTGATACCCTGTGTGCACGCTCTTAATCATCCAATAGGTGAATGATTTTGCTGCAAGTGAGTCAGTCGCCGCCAAAGTTATAGTCAAAACATTATTATTGATTGCCCATGATAGAGTGCGAGATTCGCCAGATGGTGTTTGTGCACTGCCTGTACCGTCGCTGTTAAAGGTGACTTTACTCGCATAGGTGCCTGTATCAATATAATACAGCGCATTAATATACCAATCGCCACTGAACTTACTGTCATCAGGCATGATTGTGTTGTTTTTATCAATCATTGAAAGTTCGGCTGGGCGAGAGATATCACTACGTAATACAGTGCCTTCACCTTCGCTAACGACTGTTATTTCGTCCCCAATGAAGTTAATGCTAATGGCTTTAGCAACCGGGTTTTCATCGACAATAGTAAAAGTTGCGCTCTTATACTTGAATTGACATACGAGTTGCATGCCGCCGCTGTCGGTGCATGGAAAACCGTTGCTACGGACGTCACCAACAAATGTAATGTTTACAAGACCTTGCTCGTTCTGACTCCAAGAAATATTGCCGCTAGAATAGTCGGCAAAAGTCCCCGTGTTGTCGGCGTTGAACGTAGCTTCTAAAAATAAGTCTTCATAGCGACTGGTTGAGCCGATTAAAAAGTCGCCAGTAATACCAGATGGGCCGCTATCTACTAGGTCGCCATCGTCTTTTATCTCGTTTTTCGTGCTGTCAATCAGGTTTGGGTTTTGCTCATTAATGGTGTTAGTCAGATCGTCAACCGCAGATTGACTCGAGACTAAGTCAAATGTTGAGTTTACACCTGGGGGCAAGCTAAATGCGTCATCACCTTCGCCATCTACCACGATTTTGATAAGTGCTGCCAGCGTGAGCTTTTCATCAGCATCTATGCCCACGAGTGCTTGGTTTAGCGCACTCTGAGATTGCGGTACGCCAACTTCCTTGGTGATCAGTGCATATTCTGATGTGGTGACGTTTGTGATATTTACACCAAAGTTGTCATCTTTGTCGAGTATACCGTCTTCACCTGCTTGTGACTGTATGGAAGCGAAGCTAGGTAGTTGCGAGTAAAACTCGACTTCTGACTGCGTGGTACCCCCTTTAGCTCTGATCCGAACTAAATCATTGTCCATAGACTCGTCCACATCCAGTGTGTAAGTATATTTGCCCTCAGCATCAGCAACTAGTTCAAAATTCTTGTCGCCGATTATGACGGTTAAAGCTGCGTTGGGGATTGGCCCATCAGTCACCAATCCAGTAATGGTGACTGATTTGACAATCCGTGACACACTTAAATTAAAATCTGCACTTGCTGTCGCATTATCATCATCAGTAACGGTGACGCGAAGTGTCATCGTTGTATCTTCTGTGATATCAGGCGTTGTAAACGTAACTGTTTGTGTCGTGGAGTTTGTCAGGGTTGCTGTCGGGCCTGACACAATTTGCCACGAAAATGATTCAACCGAACCATCACTATCACTGGCTTGAGCAGTAAGTGAAATCTCTTTTTTTTCTTGGATGGAGTTCTCGCCACTAATTGAAACCGTTGGTGCATTGTTTTGTGGCTGTGTGGGTGTTGGCGTCGGGGTTGGAGTGGATGGAGAACCGGAGTCTCCACCTGACGAACCGCCACAACTAGCAACAAGCATACTTAGCACCAAAGTACTGACAAGATGCATCCGTTTGCATGAATAAAACATATTATTGTTCCTCTTGAAACGCACGATACAATCTGTGCAGATTATGTATGGTTTAATGTTTCGCTCACTAAAGCATAGTAAATGGTCGTAATTCGTACAGCCAATTTGGCAATTAAGTTAGTGGCATTTTTATGTTGCAAATCTTATATATTTTGAAGTAGTGTTTACCGATGATGTTTTTATTATTTTCAGCGGCTTAGAAGCATTCTTGACTTGGCTTTTAAATTGCAAAATCATCTTATTAACACTTTGTTGATACTTTAACTGGTACGCTGAGTTTATATATTGTTTAAATAGGTTGATGCGCCTTTGATAATCAGGGGTATTTAGGTTTTTTTAGGCCGAAATTTCGTATTTATTATAAGGAAGGAGTTTTTATGTTGTACCCAGCTCCCTTATCTCGTGGCAGTAAAGTCGCAATTACGGCGTTTTCTTCTGGCGTGCCAGCTGCTTTGCATCCGCGACTTGATGTGGTGTTAAATGATTTACGTATTCGAGGGTTTGAAGTACTTGAGGGCAAATGCCTGAGAGAGAATACCAAGCATGTGAGCGCGCGTATTGAAGAGCGAGCCAGTGAGCTCATGCAATTCTTATGTGATGAGAGTATTGACGCGATACTGGCGCCTTGGGGCGGTGAAATGGCTATGGACTTGCTGCCTATGTTGGACTGGGCGCGATTACAAAATGTCAAACCCAAGTGGATACTTGGCTTTTCAGACATCAGTACAATACTGACAGCTGTCTTTTCTAAATTGGGGTGGGCGACTTGCCATGGCACCAACTTAATGCAATTAAGTTTGAATCAAACCGATGCGCTAACATCAAAAGTGTTTGATTTTTTGAGCTTGGCCGAAGGTAGTGGCTTTAAGCAGGTCAATGCTAGTTTTTATGAAGCGCAATATGCAGATTACAGCAAAGATCCTAAAGCAGCTTTTAACTTAACTGAACCCGTAAAATGGAAGGTATTGAATAAAGACATAAAAGAAGAGGGCTTAGTCACGTTTTCAGGACGCTTATCTGGCGGCTGTTTAGATATTCATATGATGCTTTATGGCTCTGAGTTCTTTAACCCAATAGCCCGCGACAATGAGCCATTTATTTTATACTTTGAAAATGCAGAATTATCACCAACACAATACTTCAGAGCACTGCAAGGGCTAAAACTGCAAGGCGCTTTTGAAAATGCATCAGGCATATTAATTGGCCGTAATGCTGTATTAGATAACGACGCAGATCCAGTGAGTGGCACTGAGGCATTAACCATGGCACTTGGCGATCTTCCAATTCCTGTGGTCTATGATGTAGATATTGGTCACCTAGCGCCTAACTTAACTTTAGTTAATGGCGCTTTAGCCGAGGTTGAGCTGACACAAACTCAAGGAAGTATTACCCAAACATTGATTTAATTGGAGGTGGCAATGCCACGCTCCAACTTCATATCGTCGTTTGTCTTATATTTAAGTTATATACCTCAAATATTGCCTTTGGGGGTCAATAGCCCTTCCAATTTGAAATATTTAAAATATACAGTATCGAAAATTTTAAATTCTCGAGAATAATAATGAAGTATTATTACACTGTAGTTGTATTTTTGATTTTGACGTTTTTTTCTTTTAATGCTTTTTCATCTGATATTAAAGATGAGCAAAGTGTTGTATTAATTTCTCTTGATGGTTTTAGGTGGGACTATATTGAAAAGCATGACGCTAAAACCATAGCTCAAATTGCCAACAAAGGTGTCAGAGCGAGTCATATGCGTCCTGTTTATCCTACAAAAACCTTTCCCAACCACCTCTCTATTATTACGGGGTTGTTGCCTTCTAACCACGGCATTATTGATAACTACTTTTGCAATAAGCGCAGAGAAGCGTGTTATAAAATGGGTAATGGGCTGCAAGATAGCACTTGGCTAAATGGCATACCGTTATGGAACCTTGCTGAACTACAAGGTGTAAAAGCGGCCACTTATTTTTGGCCGGAGTCAGATGCGCGTTTTAATGGCAGGACACCGAGTTATTATATGCATTACTCAAAACACGGAAGTTATCAAAAACGCGTTGATCAAATCATTGCTTGGCTACAATTGGAAAGCACACAAAGACCAAAGTTTATTGCCGGGTACTTTTCACTTGTCGACGATATGGGACATGATTTTGGTCCAGATGCAAAAGAGACTTACGATGCAGTGCAGGTCGTTGATAAATTAATAGGACAACTCTGGACACGATCGCAAACAGAAGTAGCGCATGATGTAAATCTTATTTTGGTGTCCGATCATGGCATGGTCTCGGTAGAGCCAAACAAAACAATTGTGCTTAGCGAGCTTGATTTTGACTTTGACGATTTTGAAGTGAAAAACGGGACTACGCGGGTACATTTATACAAAAAGCCACATTCAAACGTTGATATTGCACAACTCAAAAAGTATTTTTCGAAAGTCGGAGGTAAGCGTTTTGAGGTGCTGAGTCATGATATATTGGAAGAAAGGGGCGTTGTGATCGACAATACCACCGCAGAGATTATTATCGAGGCTACACCGCCTTATGCATTTGGTACAAATAAGCAGATTACGTCTAAAGGTGCTCATGGTTACCCTTACAGTAAAGACATGGCTGCGATGTTTGTTGCGCATGGTCCCGCTTTTAAACAAGGTGTGAAGCTATCGGAGGTGAATAACCTTGATATTTACCCAACAATTGCAAATATCTTGGGCCTAAAATTATTGTCAAAGATTGATGGTGATGGCAAAACATTGACGCCGGCGCTAGTAAAATAACTCACTCATTCAAATAGTATTCTCGGCAGCAACTGGGGGAATTCACATCTTTTACACATAGCGTATATTAGAATTGCTGCGTCTTAGTCGTCGGTCAAAAAGTAAATAACAGAGTGTTTTAAAATGAAATCCTATGCACTTTTTGACCGTTAACTTCTAGAACAGTGGGTTTGTCGCAATTAGCACGTTCGGTAGATTCATTCATAGTATCTTACTAAAAACAATTATCATTTGAGGTGTAAAAATGCGCTGTATGTCTGCATCGGTATCAGCATTGGCCACATTCCTATTACTAAGTTGGTCAACAGCAACTTGGAGCGCGCCAGTAGAAGTCGCGGTTTTTGAAGCCCAGGATCTTCAATATAAAAATAAACTGGTGCTCAGTGGCACGGTAGAAGCAAAACAAAATGCAACACTGGCAAGTTTAGAGGCGGGTGTTGTGAATGCCCTCTTAGTTGAAGTGGGTGATGCCGTAACCAAGGGGCAGGCGCTACTGAAGCTTGACCCAACTTTGGCTCAATTAGAATTAGAACAAAGTGAGGCTTCTGTTTCAGCTGCTAAAGTTGCTTTGCTGGAAGCGAAGCGTCAATTGGAAGAAGTAGAGTCTCTTTCTAAGAAGCAATTTGTTGCTCCTACATTACTGGCTGAACGCAGAGCTGGTGTGGCAGCCGCTCAAGCTGAATTAGCAAAAGCGGGAGCGACATTAGCCGTTAATAAAGAAACCTTAAGAAGACAAACATTATTCGCGCCTTTTTCAGGCATTGTAATGAAGCGAGATGTGGACTTGGGAGAGTGGGTTACAACGCAAACGCATACTCTGACACTTGTATCTGCCGACGAGTTGAGACTCAGTGTCGCCGTGCCTCAGGAGTACATTCGCGCGTTTTCAAATAGCATGGTAACAGAATTAGACATTCAACCTGACAATGAGCAGAGCACACTGATTAAAGGGCACATTCAGGCAGTGGTCCCAGTAATTAATGCATCAACACGGAGTTTTACAGTTCACGTTAAAGTGCCTGCTCAGGCTGGCTTTGTGGCGGGTATGTCAGCTCAAGTTGGGTTTGTGCTTCCAAATACAGGTATGCGAGCGGTGTGGGTGCCTAAATCGGCGCTGAAATATCATCCAGACGGTGCGCTGAGTGTTTTTGTCGCAGATAACAATAAGGCGCAAAGGCACACGGTTAGAATTCTCGAGCAACGTGGTGAGCAAGTCATGATTACAGCAGTTTCTGGTAATAACGATGTGTTGACCACGCCAATTATTGTGACTGCGGTACAACTGCTCAAAAATGGCAGTGAGATTGTGGTTAATAAGGGCTGAAGAAGATGATAGAAAGCGCCGTTAAACGCGGTACTCTAGTTGCCGTAATCTCTTTAATTGTCTGTATATTGGGTTTGGTCACGGCACTGAAAATCCCTGTGCAGATGATCCCAGATCTCGAAGTGAGAACCATCACCGTGCAAACAGGGTGGCCAGGAGCTACTCCGCAAGACGTAGAAAAAGAAATTTTGGTAGAGCAAGAACGTTATTTGCGAAGCTTACCGAACTTGAAGCGCATGGTGTCCTATTCACAAATGGGCTCTGCGAGAATTGAGCTTGAGTTCCCATTTGGTGTCGATGTGAATGACGCGCTTATTCGCGTAAACAATGCGTTGAGCCAAGTGCCGAGTTACCCTGAAAACGTCGACCAACCTAGGCTCTATTCCAGCTCATTTTCCTCTAACGCATTCATGCATTTTGTTTTAAAGCCGCAGCAGGGCAATCCCTTAGATCTTGACGTTGATATGCTGAGAGACTTTGCTGAAGATTTCGTGCGACCACGCATGGAAAGTGTAACGGGAGTGTCTGAGGTACGTGTTGGTGGTGGAGCCGCCAGACAGGTTCAAATTAATGTTGATCCTAGCCGCTTAGCCCAGCGAGGATTAAGTGTTACAGACTTACGGAGTGCAATTAGAGCACGTAACCGCGATGCCTCAGCTGGTGACATCGAAAGTGGTTCTAGCCGTTATTTACTGCGCATGGTGGGTCGCTTTGAGCAATTAAATGAGTTGGAAGATCTAATTATTTCTGAACAAGGCGGCATTACAACTCAACTTAAAGACGTTGCGGTTGTTTCTTTAGATCACTTTGAGCTACGAGGTATTTCCTACTCCGATGGTGAACGTACTTTGAGGCTGTCGGTAAGACGTGAAAGTGGTTCAAATGTTATTGATATCAAGCAACAATTGCTCCCGGTTATTGAGCAAATAAACCAAGAGTTACTCGCGCAGAATGGCCTTGAGTTGCTGCTGATGAGCGATGATGTCCAGTATGTTGAGAGCTCCCTAAAAAATGTATGGACGAATCTAGCTTTGGGTGCTTTGCTCGCCACGCTCGTTATGTTTTGGTTTTTACGTTCGGGTCGCGCAACACTTGTTGGCGTGATAGGCATTCCTATTTGTACCGTTGCAGCATTTTTGGGATTAATGCTATTCGACAGAACGATTAATGTTATCTCATTAGCAGGAGTTGCCTTCGCGATTGGTATGACAGTCGACAACACCATTGTCGTGCTTGAAGCAATTGTGCAAGCAAACAGACGTGGCACGAGTAAACTGCATGCAGCGATAAAAGGGGTGAAGGAAGTTTGGCCTGCGGTGCTCGCTTCAACAGCGACAACGGTATTGGTATTTGCACCTATTTTATTTGTTGAACAAGAAGCAGGTCAGCTTTACTCAGACATCGCAATAGCGGTTTCATCTGCAATTATTGCATCCATGTTAGTGGCCATCTTTATTGTACCGACCACTTTGGCAAATCTGCCTAATCGCAAAGAAGAAATAAAAACCGTTTCTCTTTCAAAACGTTGGCTGGGGTTAGTGGCGTTTTGTGTTGCGACGAGAACACGGGCAACGGCTATTACCGCTGGATTTGTTGTGCTAACTTTGGGCGCGGCTTATACACTTATGCCAGCCGCTGAGTATTTGCCTGAGGGTGAGGAACCAAAAGCATTTTCAATGATGATTGCACCGCCGAGTTATAACTTGTCCGAAATGAAAGAAATTGGCGATGAGTTGCGGGTTTACTTTAATGGCCATGTTAATGCGTCCAGCGACGCGTTTGACAAGGGTGAAACGGATATGCCACCGTTGGCGTATTACTCAATGTCGGTGTCTATCGGCCGCATTTGGTTTTTAAGTGCACCCACGGATCCCAATAATATCCAAGCAATGATGGATGCAATTACAGCTAAGTTTAGAAGCTATGACAATATGCGTGCTTTTTCGGCTCGAGGTTCAATTATTTCTAGCAACGATGGCGGTACACGTGCTGTAGCGGTAGATATTGCAGGCAATAACTTAACTGATTTATATCGCGCAGCAGAAGCTGTATATCAGCAAGCACAGGTTACGTTCGACAACCCTCAAATTAACTCTGATCCTCGCGCATTGAGTTTAGATCAACCGTTGATCGAGATAAAGCCAAAGTGGCAGCGACTGGCTGAGCTAGGCATCAGCCCCAATGAGTTTGGTTATACCATTTCATCGTTGAGTGATGGCGCCTATGTCGATGAATTTATTCTCAATGATGACAAGATTGATATGTTCATCTTTAGCCATCAAAAACAGCAGCAAACTATAGAGCAACTGGCAACTTCGCCAATCGTAACCCCTTCAGGCGATGTTTTACCGTTGAGTGCATTAGCTGATCTGGTAGAAAGTAAAAATAGTGACAGTCTTCGCCGCGTCGATGGTAAGAGAACGGTGACTGTTTATATTATTCCTCCTAGAGACGTTGCACTTGAAACCGCGGAAGAAATGGTTAGAACAGAGTTGTTACCGACACTTTGGCAACAGGGCAAAATTGCACAAGGTACTAAGTTATCAATTAGCGGGGCTGCGGATCAATTAGAAGCGACTCAGGCATCCTTATCGAGCAACTTTATTGTGGCCTTGGTACTGAGTTATCTGCTGCTAGTTGCGATATTTACGCATTGGCGCTATCCACTGTTTATTTTAGCCACTGTCCCTTTGGGCATGGCTGGTGGGCTACTTGGTTTGATATCCGTAAACGGTATCAACGCGCTGCTTGCCAACTTTGGCATGACCCCGTTTCATCAACCGTTTGATATGATCACCATGCTGGGCTTCCTTATTTTGTTGGGAACAGTGGTCAATAATCCAATTTTAATTGTGGACCAAACTCGTAAGTTGATCGTCGATCAGGGTATGGAAGTGGTCGCTGCGGTGAAGCAAGCGGTCGCCACACGCCTCAAGCCTATACTCATGTCTACGGCAACCACCTTGTTTGGTCTTGCGCCTTTAGTGCTTATACCGGGTGATGGGACGGAGCTCTATCGCGGTGTTGGTATAATCGTATTATGTGGCATAGTGTTCTCAACGTTCCTAAGTTTAACGTTTTTACCCGCGCTATTGGTGAGCGTACTCGGTAACAAGCGAGCACACTAAAATGATAAAGGAGCCAAGGGCTCCTTTGTTTTGGCACAAAAGTAACGGAAGTCACCATGAAGTTAAACGCCATACGGATCCCATGCACAAACCTTGGCGAATCTGTCGAATTTTACCAACATCAATTAGGGCTTAAGTGGGCTTTTGGTGGGGTAGTTGATGCTGTAATCGGTTTTAAGCTAGGTGAGATTGATTTGATTTTGGAACCTGAAGAAAAGGGGGAGTTTGAAGCAAGTCGGTACTTGGGGTTCAGTGTAGAAGTTACAAATATTGATGTGTTTTACCAGCAAAAAAAAGCGCTGGGCATTTGTTTTACTGGCATGCCAGAAATACAACTTTGGGGCGCAAAGATGACTCATATAATTGACCCAAGTGGAAACAGCTTTTCAGTAATAGAAATATGTAATTAAGTGAGCAAGGGGCTTGTAGATTACAGCCCCAATTTTTCAAAAACTGCGATTAATAAGCGATGCCAATACGTTTATTGATATGCTCACCTTTTTCGATTTCATCTACAAGGGCGGTAGCATAATCGGCAACCGAAATGCGACTATTCCCGTCATCATCTAACAATAATTGCTCGAATCCAACACGGTAAGCTTGCATTTTATCTCCAGGAAAAATCTCGGCTGCAGGGCTGATATAAGTCCAGTTTAAAGGACTTTGTGTCGATTTAAACACTGTAAGTGCCTGACTTTGTGCAATTGCCTCATCTTTGTATTCTGCAGGAAATTCTGGGGTATCGATCAACTTTAAGTTAGGGGCGACTTCTAATGAACCGGCGCCACCAACCCAAACCAAACGCTCAATACTGGTATTTGGCAGTTGCGCCAATAGCGTTGAAGCTGTGTTAGCGACGATTTCATGATTTCCAAGCGCTCGTCCACCGATAGCAGCAACAAAAATTGTTTCATCAGAAATAATGGACGATAGGTCTTGGTCATGGTTATTTAAGTCAAAGCTTTTCACCGTCACACCTGACGTATCGTACTTATCCGAATTGCGAACTAATGCAGTAACTTCATGGCCTCTAGACTTTACCTGAGCAACAATATGGCTGCCAATCCAACCTGAAGCGCCTAAAACAACGACTTTCATAATTTTTCCTCTTTTATTGAACTATGTTGAGTTGTGCTCAGATTAAAAGAAAACTAATATGAGATAATCACCATTAATTGATGCATATTGTATCTATAATTGAGCTAATATAATGGACCGAATTACAGCGATTAAGAGTTTTGTTGAAGTAGCGCATTTGTCTAGCTTTACTAAAGCCGCAGAGAAGCTGGGCTTGAGTCGCTTGCAAGTATCACGTCATGTTCAAGAATTAGAGCAATGGTTAAAGCAGCGTTTACTACATCGTACAACACGAAAAGTAAGCTTGACTCAACAAGGTGACAAAGCCTTGATACGCTTTGAGAGAATCTTAGATGAGGCCAGCGCATTAATCGCGCAAAGTTATCAAGATAAAACTGAACTAGCTGGCACTATAAGAATCACAAGTCCAATTGGGTTCTCACAGACCATGTTGATTGAGGCGGTCAGTCAATTTATCGCACAGCACAAAGGTGTCAAAATTGATATTCATGCCAGTGATAGCTTTTCTAACCTTGTTGAAGAACGAATTGATATAGCGTTGCGTTATACAAACACACCTGATGAAAGCTTAATTGCTCGACCGCTGATGAAAATTGGGGCTTGTTTATGTGCCTCCCCGCAATACCTAACTGAGCAATCTGAGCCTATGACACCAACAGATTTACTCAACCATAATTGCTTGGTACATCTGGCCAACGATACCTGGCAGTTAGTGCGTGGAGACGAAGTGCATGAGGTTAAAGTGTCAGGATCTTTGGTATGTAATGACGTTACCACCATTGTTGCAGCAGCGATCAATGGAAGTGGTGTTGCTCTATTGCCCTATGATATTGCGCGTAAATACATTAAAGAAAATGTGTTGGTTCCAGTACTTGGTAACTATCATATCAATAGCAGCCAACTATGGGCTGTATACTTGTCGCGCAGTTACCAGCTTCCCGTTGTGAGGGCGTTTATCGACTTCATTGCGGATATGTGGCAAGACGACATTGAGCCAGCAACTTATACTGATGGTACAGCACGTACTCATTCGAATTCGTCATAAATCAATCGTGGTGAAAACAATAAAAAGCGAGTTTGAATGATCCTGCTGCTACGTGATTAATGGCTTTGTTTTTGTACACACAGACAATACGTTTTCAGCCATCACCTATCTCTACATTACGGTGCTTTGCCAATCAAAAATGGGCTCTTAAGTTTAACGATATTCTAAAAAAAGCGTTCGAATAGCCCCACTTTACTTAATTCGTCCAATTTAACGGTTTTTATAAGTTTCTGATATTTATGCTTATAAAGTTGAGTCTTTGTCTTTTTGTATAAAAAGGTGTGAATAGGCCCAGTGGAACGACCTTTATCAAGAGGGGGGGTAATATTGCTCTCAGTTTCCACATTTATGAAGGCGGGCACAATGGAAAGAACAGCATTAGGTATGTATGAAGCCACGACAACAAAAGACATAAAACACACAGACGCTAAAACGAGAACGTCATTAAAAGCAGCAAATCAAGGGTTAAAGTATTCTACTGCGTTTTGGTTTGTAGCCGTGTTAGCGGGTCAGTGGTTTTTCTTTTACTACATAATCGCATTTTATGGATTTTCGGTAATTAATGACAATATGGAGATTTGGAATCGCTGGGAAGTTTTTGGAAAAACGCCCTATAAGGTAGGAGATTTCGCTGGTAATTTAGCTTTTGCTGCGCACGCGATAGGTGCAGGTTTCGTTGCATTTGGTGGGGCTTTACAGTTATTGCCGCAAATGCGTCGTTATTTTCCTAAGTTTCATAAAGCCAATGGCTACCTTTATCTTTTAACCGTATTTGCACTCTCTGTATCTGGCTTTTACTTGGTTTGGATAAGAGACCAAAACCCCATTACTTTAGACGGTGTTGGAACAAGTATTAATGGTATCTTGATCCTTACATTTACATTCTTCTGTGCACGCACAGCCATTAAAAAAGATATTCGAAATCATAGAAAATGGGCGGTGAGGTTGTTTCTTGTTTCAAATGCACAGTGGTTTTTGAGATTGGGTGTCTTTAGCTATCTTGTAACTGGCACGACGTTGGGCCTAGACCCAAAATTTGGCGACCCATTTTTTCCAATGTGGACCTTTGGTTGTTTTGCGATTCCTTTGGCCATGGCCGAGCTGTATTTTCTGGCGGGTGAAACGAAACGTCCTTTAATAAAGTGGATAGCGTCAGGCTGCCTATGCATGCTAACGGTGCTCATGTTGGTTGGGATGCTAGGGTTTACACCTTTCTTAATCACGGTCATGTCGGGTGGCAAAATAGCCCTTTAGTTTCTGTTGTTCAATATGGCCTAAGGCAGTTAAACACGCTTTGGGCCATTTGAAATCAAGCGTTCGCTTTCGCTCAAAATAAACAGCGAGCTAAGCGTCACTACTTTTAGTCCTTTTTTTATCTGCATCAGCTTGCTTTACGGCCTCCAAATAGCGACTTTCTATAAACTTATTCTCTTTTGATAAGTGTTTGATTTTTTGTTTAGCGTGATGAAGTTCTTCTTTAAGTGCCTCGGTATTGCCGCCTTCTTGCTGTGGAAGGTCAACCGAAAGTTGGTCAATGAGCTGGTTTTGCTCTTCTATTTGCCTTTCATACTGCTGCACGATGGCTTGTATTTCTTGGTCATTGGCAGGGCCGGAAGACTGGTGTACGGTTTTAATTTCAACTTTAAGCTGTTCAATCTCTCTCTGTAGGCTGCTGTTTTGTTCTTGTAAGTTACCGACCGACTGAAATTGGTCTTCGAGTTTTGATTTCGCGTACTTGAGTTTTTTACCACTGACGTCTAGATCGCCTTTCAAACGTCTAATTAACTTATGGGAGCGCGATAATTTTTTATTCAGTTCATTGATTGAAGCTTGTTCTTCTTTAGTTATGTGATCTGCGGTTGAAGCGCGTATTTGAGCAAGTTGGTTTTCCAAGTTTGCTTGAACATGCAGTAGTTCTGAAATAGTTTGTTCATGCTGGATATTAAACTGGCTTGCTCTATCGACCGAATCTTTACATAGCGCCATGACTTCTTCTGACCCCGCATTTGTAGTCTGACCTGACATGAATATTCCCGCGAATTTACGGAATTCCCGCAAAATCAATAACAAGATATAGAACCAAGCTGCGAGTATAAGCAGCCCGAAATTCAGGGCAATATATTGGTAAACTTCAATTGGAAGCATGCTCAAAATTCTTCGCTTCATTTATTATCAATAAGATAAGTTTAGTTTTAGTACAAAAATCTGCCTATACTGAATATGAAAATTTAATTTCGAGGTGTATGTGAAGGTTCTGATAGTTGACGACAGCCATGCGACCTGCGAAATCATCCGGCGTGCACTTCAACAGTTTGAATATAGAAAATTATTCGTGTCATGTGCGAGCTGTGTTGATGATGCGCTGGCCTTGGTGAAAGATTGGCAGCCAAATATTGTGCTAACAGATTGGCAAA
This sequence comes from Pseudoalteromonas luteoviolacea, assembly GCF_001696455.1. Lineage (GTDB taxonomy): Bacteria > Pseudomonadota > Gammaproteobacteria > Enterobacterales > Alteromonadaceae > Pseudoalteromonas > Pseudoalteromonas luteoviolacea_C. The sequence goes on along the minus strand of NZ_MAUJ01000002.1, from coordinate 523,792 downwards.
TGCCCGAGAAAACAGGTATTGATCTTGTACAAGCTGTGGTAGATGAACATCCAGAAATTCCCGTGGGCATGATCTCGACCATTGATGATGAAGAGCAAATCTCCTATGCAAAGTCGTTTGGTTGCGCGTTTTTTTTGTCGAAGCCATTTACAGATGACGAGTTATTGGATGCTATTAAACCATTAGTTTTGGAATTAGAAGCTCAAGAGTTTATTACCGAACAAGAGGTACCACTAAAAGATGGCCTAGCTTTACCAAAAACAGATGCACTTGAACGATTAATGCAAAAGAACATCAGCGATAGTTTAACGTTAAAGCCCATACGCTCTCAGGTGCTAGATGAAAGCAAATTGCCTTGTGTAATGGTGGTTTATGCTGAAAGAGGTAGTCAAAAAGTACGCGTTATCGGGGTATTGGACGTGTATGCGGCATGTGTGCTAGCAAGCAGCGTAAAAATTATACCGAATGAAGAAGCGTTACAAGCAATTCATATGAATCAAATCAATGAAGAGATTATGTCTGCATGTGAAGAGGCTTTGAGCAAAACTGCGTATGCGTTTTTAGACAATCAAAGTAAGATGAGTTTGTATGTGAGAAGCTGTAAATGTGTCTATAGCATTCACCCCAAACTTGAGCTTCTATACAAATATCCATTGGACAGCCGCATGGATTTAAGCTGTGAGAGAGAAGGCATGGCGCAAGGGAAAATGCTTATCGTGGGCGTTTGATACCTTAACTGGGTCTACTGTATATCCTACCAACCAGAACATTTCTGGCCTGAAGTTTAAAGTGACCATAAATGATAAACCGGAGAAAGCATAGTGATCTTAGAGCGATCACTATGCGGTGATGTTTAATCCACTATTGCGTGGCTTTTCTCGCTCTAAAATTACGGCCCTTCATTTTGCCTTCTGTAATCATTTTCAGAGCTTTATTTGCTACTTTTCTTTCTACTGCAACGTAAGAAGTCATGGCTGTGACTTTAATTTTACCGATTTGGGAACCGGGTATGGTTTTGTCCGCTGTAAGTGCGCCTAAAATATCGCCAGGTCTCAGCTTTGCTTTTTTTCCACCATCAATTTGTAATGTTACCATGGGCGCGCGTGCTATTTGGTTGTTCAGCACATCATCAGCGGGTAAGTCATTTGGCTCAATGCGCTTATCTAAGTAGTCTTCTAGTGCATTAACCTTGTGAGACTCTTTATAGCTCATCAGTGAACACGCGATACCTTTATTACCAGCACGGCCAGTTCTACCGACGCGGTGAACATGGACTTCTGGATCATGCGCAATATGATAGTTAAGCACCATATCGACATGGTCAACATCAATACCTCGTGCTGCAACATCAGTTGCAACCAAGATGGTTAAACTTTTGTTGGCAAAACGCACTAGGGTGCGGTCTCTGTCTTTTTGTTCCAAGTCACCATGCAATGCGGCACTGTCGAAGCCTAGTTGTTTGAGGCTATCGCATACTGTTTGGCACTCTGCTTTGGTATTACAAAATATAACGGCAGAGCTTGGCTGGAATTTTAAGAGTAGTTTTTGTGCGGCATCCAAGCGCACATCATTACTCTCAACTTCATAAAAGTACTGCTCAATGGAAGCATGATCGTGTGTGGCAGTCACCGTAACTTTTTCGGCATTGTCCATAATGTGCTTTGCCAGTTGTTCAATTTTTGGCGGGTATGTAGCGCTGAAAAGTAAGTTTTGGCGATTGCGAGGGCAGTGTTCTAAGATACACTGTATTGAGTCCTCGAAGCCCATTTCGAGCATTCGGTCAGCTTCATCAAGGACAAATGTATTTACTTCATCAAGACACAGCCTACCTTTTCGTAAGTGTTCCTCGATTCGACCAGGCGTCCCAACAATGATATGAGCACCATGCTCCAATGAACCAATCTGAGGCCCCATTGGTGCGCCACCACATAGCGCTAACACTTTGATATTATGAATTGCACGCGCAAGTTTTCGTATTTCAACCGCAACTTGGTCCGCCAATTCTCGGGTAGGGCAAACGACCAGAGCTTGCACGCGAAAGCGTTTAACATTGAGGTTATGCAACAAGCCGAGAGAAAATGCAGCGGTCTTACCTGAACCTGTTTTCCCTTGTCCGATAAGGTCAATGCCAGTCAAAATTTTGGGCAGTGTCTGAGCTTGGATTTCAGTCATGGCGGTATAGCCAAGAGAATCAAGGTTGTCCAATAGGGCGTTCGAAAGTGGTAAAGTTGAAAATAGCGGCTGTGACAAAACAAATATCATCTTTTGTGGAATAAAAGCGGATTATAACATGCGCGCTAGAGACTGAGTATCTTTGAGCCAGTTAAATTAAAGCGAGCCTTTACAATCTTCAGTTGTCTCTTTTTACTTGAGGGAAAGTAAAACTCAAAACGGTTCATATTGGCGATTGTTCAGGGATCAAAAGCAATAAATCCGTGTCGCCAATGTTTACACCTGCTTGATAAAGTAGTGCAGACACCTGACCCCGATGGTGTGTTTGATGATTAAAAAAGTGTTGGACTAAGTGCCCGAAATTTTTGTTAAAGTGCGCTCCTGTTGTGCTTTGATAAGCTAAAGTAGCGTTAAGCATGTCGTGAGTAAGCTCTGAAGCAAACTCTTCAATGAGCCTGTCCATTTTATAGCGAGCTTGCATTAAATCGTTAAAATGAGGGTGGATTACTTGATTAAGTGCTTTTGGGTACTCGATACACTTCATATATTCAAGTGAAGGCAATGGGGTAGAGTGGTTTGAAAAGCGTTTAAGCCAAATGGTGTCGCCGACAAGAATATGGTTTAGGGTAGCTATAATTGAACCAAAGAATGCCCCACGATCTTTCTCTAACACCGGTTCTGGCAGTGTGTCAGCGGTTTCGTAGATCTTTTTATTCATCCATAAGTTGTATTTCGCCAAAAGTTTAAAATGTGACAATTGCGACATAACTTCCTCTTCTTTTCTGTATATCTAAGCCCGCAGAGATTTATAGTATATAACCTAGAAATATATTTTCTAAGTTTTAGTGATATTAATTAGTCAGAAAGTGGTAAGTGGCAAAGTGGATATGATTAAGATGATATTTACATTTAATTGTTTTTTTATAGCGCAGTCTTGCTGCGCTATATTATTAACCTTATTGAAGGTTAAATGGTAAAGAAGAATGATGTAAATTGATTTTCAGTTTACCATCTTTGCCTTTAATATATCCGAATGAGTATTCTACCTTTATCTCTTCGCCATTGGTTTTAGTAAAGTAGTAATTACCCATCGACATCGCTGAATTACCGTCGGTAATGATCCCTTCGTTTTCCCAACGTACTTTTGTATAAGGTGCCAATGCAAACCCTTTGTCTTCAGCAAGGTCTTGACCTACAAAATAAGATAAAGCTTCTTTTTGTGTACCACGAAACTGGTCAACCGAAGCTAAAGTTGGCTTGAACAAAACTTGACCTTGGCCAAAAGCATAAAACTCTTCTAAGTGTTTTACTGCTGCTGCGCGTGGGTCTTTTGCTTTTCCAATTTTTACAATGCCTTCTCCCCAACCTTTTTGAGCTGCTTCTACTTCAACAGTAGAAATAGAGTCAGCATTGGTAGCAAAAGTGCTAAAAGAAGCCGCAACGATTGACAGGGCGATTAATTTTTTCATTAAATTTCTCCTTATTAATTAAATTAAAATTACATTTTTTATAAAAATTAACTCTCTGGCTTAATATAAAATCAAATTTAAGATTCTAGGTTAGTATGAAATAAGGTGATTGCCTATAGCCTAGTATTTAAAACTCGGATACATCTAAAAAGTTATTCCAGCTGATGTTTTGCGCTAAGCTTATTTTTATTGTAAAAACATCAACAGATTGCACCTGTTAACATTTAAATGCCTTTAATCAGCTTCTCTTTTGAGTGGTAAGTTATCAGTAAAGGTTATGCTTATCAATGCTCTTGGTTGTTTTCTATGGTTTGAGGGTTTTATCTAAATTAGCGTTTTAAAAACCAAAATTTAACAATTGTAAGTGCCTTCCGTGTTTCCCATTGTTTTAGCTCGAAGGTAGCTTCTGAATTCAGTGTTTGGTGTTTCTTTAAAAGGTAAATTAATCAGGCTTTCAGTTAGATGCAGAACCCAATTTATAAAATGGTTTTACAGATTAATAGCAATTATTGCAGTTGATTTTTTATGGCTATGAGTTAGAGCTTTTACTCATTGCGAGGAGGTTTGTTGTTAGATTGGCAAAAGTTGGATGTATTTAATTCTGCTAAATAATTCCTTGGTCTTTAGCGTGTTTTAATTGTGTGCAATATGTTTTTCAATGGTTTTTATGTTTAAATTGTTAGAGTTTTTATTTTAGTTTAGCTGTAGTGTTAACGGCTTTTTGAGTGAGTGGTGTCAATTGAGCTAGTTTATTATTTATTTAATAATATTCGGTCTTATTTAAATGGTTCGTGGTGTTTTCTTTATGGCGCGTTAAAATGTTGCGACTCACCATTTAGCTACAGAAACTACCTTAAAGGAAATCTAAGCAATGAATCCAACAGTAAAGCCTTATTGGGCTCTCACGCTTATCTCGTCTGCGCTACTTTCAACTCATATAAGTGCAAAAGAGCTGATTAACAATGGAAATTTCGAACATAACATTTTAAATGAAAGCCACAAGTCAAACAGTGTAAATGATTGGGTCGCAACGAATGGAGCTGGTTTATACAACCCTACAATTAGCGATTTTACAAATGAGACGGGCATTGGCAATGTGGGCTTTGCTGAACAAGGGGAGGCGCTATCTCAAGACTTAGGTGTCTCGCTTCAAGCAAATACTCAATACATTATTAACTTTGCAGTGGGAGAAAGCCATTTATCAACTTTAGGTAGCTATGCCGCGGGATTGCGCGTTAATGGCCGCTATTTACCAATAACAATCTCAGGTACGCCGAGTCAAGGCAATTTCACCTCAGTGTCGGGTGCGATTTCAATCAATGCAAGCCATCAAGCTTTAGTTGACTCTGGCACTAATGTTCATGTGGAGTTGACCAATACAAGTTCATCTACAAGTACCGTTTTTTTTGACGATGTATCATTAATTCAATCCCCCATTTTGACCGATTATCCATATACAAATAATGGTAATACCGAAATCCAAGGCGCTTTACGCTTAACACCTAAGTCAGCTGCCCCCGTCAATTGTGTGGCTAATCATGCTGGTGCTATGTACTTTGATACAAGCCAAAATCAGATCTTAATTTGTGATGGCGCAACATGGCGTGAGTTTAAAGGAGAGCAAGGTCTACAAGGGTTACGGGGCGAGCAGGGGCTTCAAGGAGTAGCGGGAGCTCAGGGGCCGCAGGGTGAGCGAGGTTTGGATGGTGCAGTGGGTCTGCAAGGTATTCAAGGAGTTCGTGGTCCCCAAGGAATTCAAGGGTTACAGGGCCCACAAGGCCCTCAAGGTGTAGCCGGTACGAGTCATTGGAATGATGGAGCAAGCGAAGTAACAACGACAGTTAAAGTAGGGATTGGTACTAGTGCTCCGGCAGCTGCATTAGAGGTTATTGGTCATGCCATTGCTCATCCACCAATTCAGTATAATCACTTGGTGACCAAAGGTTACTCTGACACTCAAAATGCCAACACTCAGAGCAATCTACAAGCTCAGATTGACAGCTTAGTTGCGCTTGTAAATCAGCAACGTGCAGAAATTGATGCTTTAAATAAGAAGGTATTTGGTGCGCAAGGCGCTACGTGTAAGGAAATACTAGACAATAATCCATCGTCACCTTCTGGTGTTTATACCATTGATCCTGACGGTGAGAAAAATGGTGTGGATCCATTTCAGGCGTACTGTGACATGGTAACTGATGATGGGGGGTGGACACTAATCGGCACATATGCCAAATCGACTCCGGGTGGAAAGGCCTATTTGAGTCAGTATGACGACCTTCCTGATATCACGCCGCATGACCCAAGTGCTACGGGTATGTATAAAGGTGTTCTATCTGCATTTTCATCAGTCAGAGAGCAAGTCGGTTGCGCAGCGTCTGATTGTAAGAGTGTATATGGCTTGAACCTAACACAAAACGAGCTAGAAATAATCAGACGTTCGTGGGCGTATACGGAGCAACAAGCGCAATACGACAATGGTGATGTTGTACCTAATTGCTCTACTTCTTATACCAACTATAATGCGAATTACCCTGCTTGTGTTTCGAATGTCGCGTATAAAAACCCCACAGTAGTGGGCTGGCAGAGAAATATCTACAACGCTGCTTGTTGGGTTGCATTAGGAGATTACGCTGGCGGAACTGGGTCGGGTTTGTGTAATGGGACAAATTCAAACGGTACACGTTCGGCTTTGTTGTGGTTTAGATAGTTGTAATCATCTCGATGGTGAAAACCCAAACTCCTTCACCATCGAGAGTACTGTTTACGGCAAGTACGCACAGTGCCTTAATTTGACGGGCTTAGAGCGCGCAAAAGATCAATTTTCAAATGAGATGAGTATGAAAAGATTACTAATAAGCGCTCAGCAGAAAGACACCTCGTTGCGAATGGGTGTACTAGAAGGGGCTCTTTATCGGCCAGTGCATTTAGACATCGATCGAAAACTGGATATTTACAATTGAAAAATTACATCCATGAGTGCTGAGTGCATGATGGCAGATATTGGTGGGGGAACCAGTCACAAACTGATAAGTCGAGAACCTTTAAACCATCGTGAAATCAAGGTTGGTGATCTAGTACTTGTTCAGGTTATTGAAGATGATAAAGACCTTGTTTTGAGCTCAACAATACGGCTTGTTGGTGAGTATTTAACAATCACCTTAAGTAAGAACGAAAAAGTTGAGCTTCGAAAGAGTAATTTAGCAAAACTTGCGCAAAATATTAAGGCATCAGGCAAGCAAGCATTAGACTCTTATACAAAAATAGAACTTAATAACGGATGTGAATTAGTAAATGAAGAGTGCATTGAGTTTGAACTTAGGGCATTGCTATTACATTGGGAAACCATATTAGAAGCGTCTATCAAATTTAAAAAGCCTCTTTTTATACATCAACATACTCAGCCAATGAACACGCTTTTAGAGCAGGCTATATCTCAGGGAGTGACAGAGATATTTACAGACAGTCAAGATATGTATCAGTCACTGACAAGCTATTTAAGCGTGAAATATCCAAGCTCAAAAATATACTTTTATGATGGCCAATTAGATATAATTGACCGCTATCGAGAGATTGATTGGGAAAACGCCAAAGTCAAAAAAGGTGTGAGTGGTTTTTTGTCTCGGTTATTTAAAAAGTAGCAAACATTTGTGCGACTAGAGTTAAGGTACAAGACATCATGAGTGTAGAGTCAGCAATGAGTAGGTTGGGGTATTCAGTTGAATGGCTCTCTTTGGGAATACTTACAGAAGACTATATCTTGGCGCAATATGCTGAAATTGAAAACTCTGAAGACAAAAATGCTGAACACTATCGATGTGGTGCTTTTACAGATTATTTAAATTCTAAAAAAGAACTAACCGACTTCGAAGTACACAACGTATTTAAGCTGCGGGATAATGGTCCCGACAACTGCAACTTGCATGAAGATCGTATTATACAACTTATACATGTCAATATTCTTAGTGATGACCAACTGAATTTGCTAGAAATATATCCAGAAGTTTTGAAAAAGCCTATACAAAAACGGTACTTTCGAGAGCTGCTAATTCGAAAAGTCAATCGCACCTCTATTGATGATTGTTTTTTCGAAATAAAAGAAACGCGCGATTCTTATGTTCAGGGGTATATTCTTACACTAGATAGCCTTTTACCCAAACACGTAATTTGGCTACAAGAAAATGGCATAAATAGACGCGTTCGGAACGTCGCTAAACAGTTGTATGCAAACCGAAAATTTATGGGTTCTAGTGAGTAGAAGAGATTAACTTTTGGTGGTTACTACACTAGTTGAAGAGCTGTTGTATGCCACGAAAAACATGAGTTACGTAAGGTTGAAAGCTCAGCTAGCGCACGCATTCTCTATTGAATTATCCAATAGACAAAGTGGATGGTGAGGGGAGTACGCCTTGTGGCAAGGGGGCGATGAGCTGAGAATAAAACTGTCCCCCAACTTTGTCGCAGGTGAAGGTTTTCATGGGAAAAAACGCGAGAACTCCCTACTTGCTTGAAGTTGCAGGGAAGGGCGATCTTTGTGATATTCACGAAAGCATTTTGAGTTGCCTACAGAATTTTAACTGATTCGTCTCGAGACATTTTAACAACTACCGAAACAACTTGACGGTCTACACATATGAATATAACAACTGATGATTTATTTGGCTTAGCACTGATTATTTTTGGAGTCTACATCCTATTAAAAGGAGAGGTTAAACTGCAAATTGTAGTAAGTAATGGGGTCAAAAGTTCCGGGACTGTATTAAAGGGTATTAAAGCTAAATTAATTGGCATGGTTATTGGTCTAATTGGTGTCGCGATAATCGCATTAGTTAACACCGGTGACGTGATTGTCTCATTATAATTGTTGAGTGCCACATTGAAATAGTATGTGCTCGATGTTCTAATTAAAACTGGCAACTAAACATGCGAAACAGTAAAGACCATGTTTGGCTAAAATAATCACCGCTTAGACTTACACAAGGAGTTAGTTTGAAACAAGCGCTTATAACATTTTCGTTATTAACTATGATATTTGTGAGTATCAACGCAGAAGCTTGTAGGCCCTGTTCAAAAGACGTGGAGGTTTTCGTTTTGAAGCAAGCTTCGATTGTACTTGAAAAATCACATTCTTTTGATGAGAGAAAAGGCTATGTCACTTTTATTGCAGACATTGGTCACAACAAACTCAGTAACCTTAAAATAACTGAAGTTTATCCTGAAGGAATACCTGAAAGTGCAATTAAAGACATGATTAAGGGCTCCAAATATCGTCTCATATCTAATAAAAAGGGGCATATTGCTTGTGAAGCCGAAGCACATGAGCTGAGCTTTGCTTTTCGCTTACCTTAGTCAACTTGTAGCTTGCCAATCGACTCAGAGAAAGAGGTAGGCTACTGCTTATAAACATCTTTTGTCTTAAGCATCTCGTAAACTCTATTTTCTCTTGCTTTATCAAAACCTACTTCGTCTACGTATTTTTTAGGGTTTGAAAAAGTCCCAAAAAGCAAATCCCAAATTGCTAGGCCATAGTTTTGAGCATGATGCATATGTTTGTGATGGACTCTGTGCATCTCAGGCCTTTGTATAATATACCCGAGCCAATAGGGTGTTTTTAGGTCTGCATGAATGTAAATGTTGTACAAAGCAGCAATAATTAAACTGACTCCAGTCCCATAGGCGTCTAAGCCTAGTAGCAAGTAGCAACAAAGTGCATTTAAAAACGTTGCTGCAATGCCATCAAATGGATGTAAATAAAATGCAGTTAGCGCTTCAATTCGTCTAGGGCTGTGGTGGAGCTGATGAAAAATACGCCACAGTAAATCAAACTTATGCATGGCTCTGTGCCACCAGTAAGCGATAAAGCTGGTAAGTAAAAACCCCAGTCCACCTTGAATGAGCACATGCTCTGTTTTTAGATTAAAGAGAGAGGTTGCCTGGAGTACATCAATAAATACAAGGCCTGCCACAATCGCAGTGACTGACTGAAACAGGCTAATACAAGAAGCCAGTATCATCCATCGACGGTCACAGGCATTTTTTGATGCAGGCGCAACCACCTCCAAGGTAAAAACACACAAAAAGGCGGTGATAACAATGGTCAGAGTCAGGAGTTCCATATTTTATTAAACTGATGTGTTCCAATAGGTTGATGTAATGCACTCAGTTGACCCTAGTATTGCTAATAGGCCCCTCAGCTTGGTTAGTATAAACAAACATATCACACTTTAAATCCAGTTTGACATTGCCTAACCGTCGCTTTAGCAAAACCTGTTGACGTCTTAGTGGCTATTTGTAGACTCGTTGAGTTAACTATGAAGGAACCTTTAAGTTATTCTTTTACCCAAAGAAATAATATATTATTAACACCTGTTTTGAATATAGGGCGCTAGAATAGGGGCCTTATCAGTTTATACTAGGTTATCTATGAAACCTTTCTCTTTATCAGTTGTTTTGGCTGCCTCGCTATTTGGCGCAGGGTGTCAGCAAACCTCTATGCAATCACCTGAAGTCGCAAATAAAAATGAAAAAACTATCAGAATTGCGACTTTTAATGTCAGTATGGAAGCCACTAATTACAATAGTGATGCCGACATTGATGTTTCAGGAAATGCGCTGACCAATGCTTTAAAAAGTGGCAAAATCCAACAGATCAATAACATCGCCCAGATCATTCAAAGAACACGTCCAGATGTCATTTTGCTCAATGAGTTTGACTATATAGCAGACCCTAAACAGGGGATTGAGCTATTCAAAAAAGCCTATCTTGAAGTGCCTCAAAATGGGTTTGCGTCTATTGAATATCCTTATGTATATCTTGCGCCAGTCAATACAGGTGTTAAAACCCATCTATCAGGTAAAGAGTCTCGCTTAACGCACTTTGGCTTTGGTAAATACCCTGGGCAATACGGTATGGTGCTACTGTCTAGATACCCAATAGATACAAATCAAGTGCGCACCTTCCAAAACTTTTTGTGGAAAGATATGCCTAACAACTTGATGCCAGTTGATGATAAAGGTGGCAGTTGGTTTGGTGAGCAAGCACACGAAATTATGAGATTGTCATCTAAATCTCATTGGGACATCCCCGTTAATGTGTGTGATAAGCAAATCAATGTGCTGGCCAGTCATCCGACACCTCCGGTCTTTGATGGGCCTGAAGACAGGAATGGCAGACGAAACCACGACGAAATTCGTCTATGGAAAGACTACATTAGTGACTTAGGTAATGGTTATTTATACGATGATAAAGGTCAGCGAGGTGGAATAATCAATCAATCATTTGTTATTTTGGGCGATTTGAATGCTAGCGCTGTCGATGGTGACGCACATCCAAATGCAATTAATCAGTTATTAAAGCATAAACGCATTAATAGTTATGCAGCACCAGAGTCACTGGGCGGTAAATTTAACAAGCCAGAAAATGTGAATGGCTCTACCCACACGGCACATTGGGGCATGCGAGCTGATTATGTACTCCCTTCGGCAGATTTAACTGTGCTGAACAGCGGTGTTTTTTGGCCCAAAGAAGGCAGTGAAGGCGCAGAACTTGTGGCAAACCGCGGTGCGTCTTCAGATCACCGATTAGTTTGGGTCGACATTAAGCTGCCAAATTTGCAATGCTCAAACTAGTTTGAGTATTGCATCAGTTTTAATACGGACTGTTGGCTTCTGATAATTGGGATTATTAGATCTGACAGTCACCTACGAGAAAATTATAGCCTTTCAACAAAACGACTTACTCAGTGTAATTCGTTGGATACCAGATATTCAATTCTCAGTGAGAAGCTGAAGTGGCGACTACGAAATTCTGTTCGTTAATTTGTATACAACTCACGCAGTTTTGTGCACTGACTCAACACGCCAAAAAAAGTGGGCCAAACACCAGCCCAGTACCAAAACCAAGTGTACTAAGGTTACCGGAGAGTGGACGCTTCTCTGTCATCATTATTAGCCATCGTATTATTTATCTGGGCGGTAAAATACAACGAGTTTGTTTCCATCTAAATCACGAAAATACGCAGCAGTGTACGCGCCATTGTCTCTGGGCCCAGGTTGGCCTTCACATTCAGAGCCAAGATTAATGGCTAGGTTGTAAGCTTCATTTACAAGCTGCTCATTCGGTGCTTTCAGTGCCAGCATCGTCCCATTACCAGATGTTGCGACATGCCCATCATAGGGTTTAGTAATTGCGAATTTAGTACTGGAGTCTGCAAATGCGTAAAACACAACTTGGTCGGTTTTAGCAATTTGCTTAGCGCCAAACAGCTTAAGCAATTGATCATAGTATTTTATTGCTAATTCGAGGTTATTTGTACCCAGTGTTAGATGTGAAATCACTTGCCCTATTCCTTCTAGGTGTGTCGGTTTAATAAAGGCTAATACTTAGCTAGCTAAGTGTTAGCTGTAAAACAAATTTTAGAGTTTTACTCTGTCCATTACGCCAATATTAGCGTTAGTTTTATCAGTACTCCAATTGCCAATTTAAACAAATATGTTTTTTGATGATTAGAGCTGCAACACATTGCTTATTGCATCGCTTCTATCATCGCCGTCTTCTTAGCTTTAAATCGCGCTTCACACTCTTTTCACGTCCAGACGTTCAAGCTGCACTTATCAAATCAGTAAAAGATTATTTAAGGAGTGAGCATGGGTATTAAGTTGGATGTAAGCCGTTTAGATCACACGGTTCAATTGGTAAATGGAAACCAGCTACACTTGCTAAAAGCTATTTCGATGGCGGTAGAGCCGGGTGAGCAAATCGCTATTGTAGGTGCATCTGGTTCTGGAAAATCTACTTTGTTGTCATTGTTAGCGGGACTTGAAAATAAGCAACATGGACGCATTGACTATCAACATGATAATCAGCAACTAAATGAAATCAATCATGTCTCTGGCTTTGTATTTCAGCATTTTCATTTACTACCCGAGTTAAACGCATTACAAAATGTGGCATTACCGCTGTTACTAAGAGGCGAAAAGAGCGCCGAGGAACGAGCGCTTGAAAAACTACGTATTGTAAAAATGGAAGATCAAGCCTTGCAGCCAGTGACCAAGCTAAGTGGTGGTGAACAACAGCGGGTCGCAATAGCCAGAGCATTGTGCAGTGAGCCAAAAATCATCTTTGCTGATGAGCCCACCGGAAACTTAGACCAATCTACCGCAGAGCAGGTGTTCGAGCATATGCAAATCGGTGCTAAACAGTCTGGCACGACAATGGTCGTGGTGACGCATGACCTGAATTTAGCGGCAAAGCTAGACAAAATCTATCACTTAGAAAATGGAGAGCTTAGGTTATGATGGATGATTATATTCCAAAGGACGTGCACAAGCCTCGATCTACCTTGAGCAGCACTAGCGCGAGCTGGTTGTTGACCAAAATCTTTTTCGTGCAAGTTCGAAAAGGGAAGCATTTAATTCCTTTGCTCAGTTTAGCACTGTTATTTTTGTATTTAAGCTTGACCAGCGTGCTCGGACAAGGGGTGGATAAGTATTTAAATCACAATCTACAAACAATGCTCGGTGCGGATACACAACTTAGTGTGAGTCGAGATTGGCATCATGATGAGATTGACTGGGTAAAAACGAATGCAGTTGAACACAGTTATATCGAGAGTTATGACATCACTCTGAGCGGCAATGGAACATACAGCCATACGAAGTTAAAAGCAGTGGGGCAAACATACCCACTAAATGGCCATATAACGATCTCTACCGATCAACAACTTACACCTACTTTGATGTCAACGGGGCCTAAAAAAGGGGAAGTTTGGTTAGAACCGCATTTAGCTCGGGCATTGAAAGTCGAAGTCGGTGATAAAGTCAATCTAGGCACCACTACACTATTGGTGAGCGGGCTGCTATTAAATGAACCTGATAGAATCATTCAAGGTTATAGCAGTGATAGGCGAGCACTCGTTTCTGAGCAAAGTTTGCAGGGCCTAAATATACAGCCATCAGAGAGACAGGTATTGATCAATCATACCAGTACATTGTCTCCAGCTATTCTACAACAGCTGCAAACCAGTAGCGCAGATATGCGTGTTGTGAGTAAGTTGCTAAACAATTATCCAATGGCACATGCTTGGCAGCGTGTACAAAACTTTATGGGACTTATCAGTTTTGTGATAGTGCTACTTACGTGTTTATGCTTATGGTTAAGCCAGCGTAGTCATGTTGAACCGATTCAATCGGTGCTTGCTGTGATGCTGGCAAATGGAGTAACGCATAAGCAAATCCCAGTGTTAGTGTTAACACTTATTGCCTGCATTCTACTGATCAGTTTTTTGCCTGCGATGGCCCTAGCATTAATTCTTGCGGTCGTTATTGAGCAACTTGTTCAGCAAAATATGTTTGAAACCTTCGAGCTTATGTGGGACATGACTGGCGTTGGTCAGGCTCTGCTGATGAGTGTAGTTTTGTACGGTTTATTGACCATTCCAAGTTGGGTCAAACTGCTAAAAAGTACGGTTAGAGACTTACTCGAAAAGCGAGAGAGCGATGCGGTTACCTTTATTGTTAGTGGGCTATGTCCATTGTTGTCACTATTGGTTGTCGTATTAATAAATACCGACAATTGGGTGTTAACTGGTCTGCTTTTAGCTGGTCTGGGAGTGTGTCTTATTATGCTGCTGGCTCTCACTTGGGGACTACTGGGATTAGCTAATCGCTTCTTTGCCAATAAGGGAGGAGTCGTAGCTTTTGTACTATTGCTTATGAAGCAAAGGTTGAACGTGAAAATGGTTCAAATATTGGCGTTAGGCCTCAGTGCGACCTTACTTTTGCTGTGCTTGCGCATAGGTCAAGATGTGAATAGTGCACTAGAGCGCGCATTGTTTGAGGACCAAGGGAACGTTTTTGTTACGCAGGCGGATCTTGCTCAAAAACAAGCCATGGAAGCATTTGCAGTTAAACATGGTGGTGAAGCTAAAAAATTTAAGGCATTTCAAAGTGCACGTGTAACACATATTAATGATGTAGTGCTTTCTGAAATAGATGCGCCGCCGAGTGATTCTCGGACGCGATTGGAGCGTAATATCAACCTACATTGGCAGCAGGACCAACCTGACAATATTAAGGTTGTAGAGGGAAGTTGGCAGTATGAGAGACAAGACATTCCAGCAATTTCAATGGAACAAGAGGTGTTCGAAGAGCTTAACTTGTCGATGGGCGATATAATTACAATGCAAATTGGTAACCACAGCCAGAAATTTAACATTGCCACAGTACACCACTACCGTTCTGGCAAGGATTCGATTACGTTTTGGTTTGTTGTGCATCAGGTTGATGTACCTGTCCCCAGCGAACAAACGTTATACATGGGCAGTGTTGACTTGTCCCAAGAAGGACTTGAGCACTTAGGTGAAATTTGGCAAGCACACCCTAGTATCAGAATGCTGAGGGTAGAAGAGCTGCTCTCTCGAGTACGCGGTACGATCGAAACCTTTATGTACCTTATGCTGGCTTACGGCTTTTTTATTAGCTTGATGAGTAACTTGCTGGTCATTGCGTCAATTCAGACACATTTACAAAGAGATAAGCTTAAAAATGGGTTGTTATTGAGCTTTGGCTTAAGCGAACGGCAAGGTCGAAATATGTTGATAGTTGAATGGGCTATTTTGACCATTGTACCGGTGGCTTGTGCGCTTGCCTCAGTATATTTGTTTATTGGGCAGATCTATCAAGAGGGGTTTGGCTTCACCTATAGACCAAACAACCTGATGTTATTTTTAGAAGCGCTGACCATTGTACTCGTGATTGCTTTTGGTGGCATTTGCTTAAGCCGAAAGCAGCTCAAGCAAAGCGTAACAAATTTACTAGAGCAACGAGGGTAACCGACGCTTGAACGCAGCAATGTAGGCCTCTACATTGCTGTATCAGCTTTATATTCACTATTTTCAATAATCTAAAGCGCTAATTGCGGGTGAGGGCATAGTATATTTTAAGCAGTTTAAGCCTCCTTCTAGTCGCTAATCGATAATATCCCCTACTAACGAATTACCTAAACACCTACTTAATAGTAATACTTTATTGTTTTTTACTTGTTTTTACTGAAAGCAACTAATTACATTATTGTTGCGCAAATGTTTTTATTCAAAGGTCAGAGACCTCTTTGAAAGCTCAACATTGTGGTGCGTGAAAACAAAAATCAACAAGGAAAAACAATACAGTGGTTAATTATGAACGCTAAAAATGTGTTAAAGAAATTATATGCTGAGGGAGTCACACTATCTCTCCAAAATGACGAAATTACCTGCCAATCACCCGTGCCAGTATCTGATGAAATCACTTTGCTCGTGCGTAACTATGAGCAAATCCTAAGTGATTATATCCAGTCACACAATGCTTATTGGCATTCTCGGTTTTTGGGGTATGAGCCTGCTCTTTTGCATAACATGTGTATGCCAAACAATGATAATGGTTGCTTCACTCGATGTATTGATGGTGAAGAGTTTACGCGGTTTGAGTCCTCGCTCAGTAGTCAAAAACTGTCTATGCAAACCGCCATTTTGTATCGTTTGGGTGAGGCCATCTCGACCTATTGTGGGCAGTCTGATGTCGTTTTATATGTGTCATTGGAACAAGAAGGTGGTTCGCTTAAGCGTCCTATTCGTTTAAGCCAATCTGGAGTGCTGGTATCTGCGCCGACATTTCACATCCAGCTGCAACAAGACTTGGCTACAGGCTATGTGGACGTTGAAAAGATATACAAGTCGTTGGGTATTAATGGAGCCGATTGTCCGTTAGAGGCCATAGAAGTCATATGGTTGAAAAATAATGATAACGCCGAACTAAAGCAAAGAATTGCCTCAAACTCAAAGAGTAAAGCGCTCATTTTTATCCAGTTAAACGAACAAGGTTTGAGTTTAACTTGGCACTGGTTTGGTAAATCTATGAGTGAAAACTCACTAAAAACCATCGCAGATATCTTTGAGTCTAATTTGCTTCAGCACGCTTTGGCATGTCATAAATTACCTGAAAAGTTACTGAGTACATCAGACAATGAGCTGGACGTTTTAAGCGCTTTTGAAAGAGTCGCGAATCAACTCCCACAAAAAATCGCACTCAGATGCGATGGTGAAGAGCTCTGTTATCAAGCGTTGGCGTGCGCAGCAATGCGTATCGCATCGTCTTTACAGTCTGTTGGCGTAGAGCCTGGCGACAAAGTGGTTATCGCGCTTTCACGAAGTATTGCGCTGGCACAAGCAATACTTGGTGTTGTATATGCTGGTGGCGTTTATGTGCCGATTTCGCCAAAAGAATCGGCTTCACGCATACAAACTATCGTAGCGCAAAGTGAAGCGCGCGTGATTATTGGCGAACGTCACGAGCAAAATAGTAAAGTTGCGAGATTTTCACTAACTCAACTAACAGAGTCAGAGGCGGCATCTTATCGGCGCGTTAACCTGTTTGCTCAGTTGCCTCTTTATATCAATTTTTCATCTGGTTCTACCGGACAACCAAAAGGGATTGTTTGCGCGCACCGAGGTGTAACGCGGTTAGTGATAAATCCAAATTATATTGCTTTGGGCCGTGATACAGAGATGCTTTGCGCAGCCAATCAAAGTTTTGATGCATTTGTGTTTGAGTTTTGGGGAGCATTACTTAACGGCGGTTGCGTGCATATGGTGCCAGAGGCCAAGTTTAGGCCAGAGTACCTGCGCGAACTTTTTAATCGCCAAGTGAACACTGCATTTTTGACTGCGGCCTTATTTCATGCCTTAGTTGAAATAGAACCGAGTATTTTTAACGGGCTTGAACAGCTCATCGTGGGTGGAGATGTTGTGTTACCTACCCATGTTGCACAAGTCTATGAGCACAACGCTCAAATCCAAATTACTAATGGTTATGGCCCCACCGAAAACACGGTTTTCACAAGCTGCTTTTTGATACCCAGAAATTGGCCTAGTGAGATCCCACTTCCTATTGGGCAGGCAATTAATGGCACTGGTGTCATCGTTGCAACACACCAAGGCTCGCTTCTTCCCAAAGGCTGTGTTGGCGAGGTTATCACTTTTGGTTCGGGGCTAGCGGTCGGTTATTTAAATAAACAGCAAGAGACAGGATCGTTTTTTGAAATTGATACAGAGCAAGGCAGGTTGAGAGCCTATAAAACAGGTGACCTCGGTTATTTTGATAGCCAAGGTGCACTTCGGTTTTTGGGGCGGCGGGATGGGCAGGTTAAAGTCAATGGCTATCGCGTAGAGCTTGCTGCTATCAATCAGGCTTTATTGAGCCAGTTAAATGTGAAAAATGCGCACACGCTTGCTATCGGGGAAAACTCAGGCCAAAAATTGGTGAGTTTTGTACAGTTGGAAGACTGCTTTAAAGGACTGGATGTAGATTCTAAAGCGTCTTTATTCAATGTGTTAGAGCTTAAACTTCCTGCGCACATGGTGCCCAGTGATCTGGTTGGCGTTGGAGAAATTCCTCTGACGCTCAATGGTAAAGTAGATGACAAATCGCTTGTATCTCAGTACCAGAGGCGTCCTCAAAGGTCATTTGTAGCCCCCTGCACACCTGTTCAAAAAGCGCTATGCTCCCTGATTGAGCAGGTTCTTGAAGTGGCTGATGTTGGCATAGAAGACAACTTTTTGCACCTTGGCGGAAACTCCGTAAAGCTGCTTAAATTTCAGTCGCTTTGCCAACAAGAATTGGGCCTAGACTTTTCTTTGAATGCATTGTTTGAAGACCCTACCGTTTTGTCTTTATCCAAACTCGTAAACAGCAATCAGGCTGTTGATATTCCGCATGTGAATGAGCAGGTGCTCTCTTTTGCAGAGCAGCGGTTGTTGTTCATTCAATCAATCAAAGGCGCAGAAACGGCCTACAATGCACCTTTATTATTTGAATTGAGCACAGATTTCAAGTGTACCGCATTTATGCGGGCAATGGAGAAGGTTGCCTCAAGACATACCATTTTGAAAACTCAGTATCGCTGGAATCGCAATAGACAACCGTTTCCTTGGGTGTCAGGGCAAAGTTTTGCGCTTCGGCGTGTCAAGGTCAGTTCGGATGAGGCGCTTTATGACAAGCAGGTGAAATACGCCAATGAAGTATTTAACCTAGCGAATGAGCTGCCGGTTAAGTTGACCATTGTTGAGAAAGAACAAGAGCGGTATTTGGTGCTCAACATTCATCATATTGTGGTTGATGGGTGGTCCCTAAGTATTTTATTTAAAGAGTTAGCTCACTTTTATCATCTGCAAGGTGCGTTACCCTCACTCAATGTCACCTATCGAGATTATGCAAGTTGGCAGCGTAATGCGCTTGCAGGAGAAAAACGCCTTGATCTGCATGCATTTTGGCGGGGTTACTTAGCCGGCTCAGAAAATATGATGCTTCCTTATGACATGGTAAGGCGAAAAAACTTTGATTACATTGGAAAAAGCCAGTTTGTCACTTTGGACGCAGGGCTGTCGAGTCGGCTCAAAACTTTTGCTCAAACGCATAACACCACGCTTTACCATGTAATGCTCAGTGCGTTTTTTGCATTGTGCCAAAAACTATCTCAACAAGATGACTTAATAATCGGGACGCCTTTTGAAAATCGTTATGTGCAGCAAACGCAGTCATTAATTGGCTTTTTTGTGAATTCGTTGCCAATACGCGTGAAAATCGAAAAGGGCGATGTGACGATGTTGGAATTACTTAAATTGACCATCGCCAGCGTTGCGAAAGTACGAGTGCATCAAGCGTTGCCATTGGATGACATTGTTCAAGCGGTTGGCGCGGATTTTGACCCATCTCGCTCGCCAATTTTTCAAGTATTATTTAGTGTGCAAGCCTTTACGGAGCAAAAAGACTTACCGCAAGGAATGCGAATAATTCCCCAGCACCTTCATACCGCTGCGAAATATGATATGACCATTCTTATTGATGACAGTGACGATAACATTGTGATTGATTGGAATTATGCGACCTCGCTTTTTGAGTGTGAGACCATAGGTCGATTTGCGCTCATGTATCAAATTGTTTTAGAGCAGTTAACCACGATGCCGCACACTTTGTTGAATGATCTAGATGTGCTCCCTGAAAATGAAAGAGATATGTTGTTAAATAAGTGGAGCGGGCCCTCAAACACCGTACCACTGCGAAAGTTACGAATACATGAGCTCTTTGAAGAACAGGTTAACACGCGAGGTGACCAATCTGCGCTCAAATTCAAAGACGTTGAAGTCAGTTATAGGGAGCTAAACAAACGCGCCAATCAGCTTGCACACGGTCTTCTATTACAGTACGCACAGTCGATGAATTTGCAACAGCAGCATATCGGGGTATTTCAGTCGCGAGGTGTAGAGATGATTGTAAGTACACTGGCGATTCTTAAACTGGGCGCTGTCGTTGTGATGATTTCGCCGGAGTACCCCTCTGTGCGTGTAAAGGCGATGTTAGAGGACAGTCGCCCTTTATTCGTGATTTCGGATAAAGACAACATAAAAACGCTAAATCAGCATCATTATGAGGCCGTTTGCTATAGCAATTTTTTTGGAAAAAACAGTGCATGTGATGACTTAAATATAGCTGGAAGTGCCGACGCTCTTGCGTATTTAATTTACACATCTGGTACCACGGGCACGCCAAAGGGGGTGCAAACGACACATCGCGGCGTTGTGTCTTTGATCCAGAATAATGGATATGTTGAATTTTGTGCGGAAGACAGACTGGTTCAATTGGCAAATCCCAACTTTGATATGGCGCTGTTTGAAATCTGGGGCGCGCTCTGCCATGGGGCGACATTGTTTATCCCAGATAAAATACAGCCAAGTATTTCAGATATTCTCACTATTTTAAGGCAAGAGAAGATCACAACACTGTGGCTAACAACATCATTACTGGACAGTTTATATAGCCATGCCCCGCACTGCTTTGCCAATTTGAAATATCTCATATTTGGTGGAGAAGCGGCAAACAGTGAAACGATTCGACAAATACGGGCGTCAAATGCTTGTCCACAAAACCTAATAAATGGTTATGGACCTTCCGAAAGTACGATTGTGACAACCTACCGTTGCAACAGCTTTGATGGCTCTAATGTCCCCATAGGAAAGCCCGTGAATACGCGACGCGTGTATGTTCTTGATCAGTTTCAGCGCTTGGTACCCAAGGGAGTGCAAGGGGAGCTTTATGTCGCAGGAGCGGGGGTGGCTATGGGGTATTTAAACAGGGCTGAGCTCACAAAAGATCGATTTATTCCAGACCCTTTTGGTAAACATTCCGGCGCTATGATGTACAAAACAGGCGATTTAGTACGATGGCGAAATGATGGTGAGTTAGAGTTTTGCGGGCGTAATGACGGGCAAGTAAAAATACGTGGATTTAGAGTTGAATTAGGTGAGATTGAAAGTGTGTTGCTGGTGCATAAACATGTTAAGAATGCTGCGGTTATAGACTTCAAACATCAAGGTCAAACTCTCTTAGTGGCCTATGTTCAGATGTCAAAAAGCCAAGATCAAGTACATGAGGTTCAATTACATATTGAAAGCCAATTACCCTCGTTTATGCACCCAAGTGTATACATTGAAGTTGCGGACTTACCGCTGACATTCAATGGCAAGTTAGATACTGACAAATTACCAGTCCCAGTATTTGAATCCAAACGAGGTTACACAGGGCCAAGAGACGAGTTTGAAAGACAGCTTTGCTCAGTGTTTGAGCGGTTACTCAGTGTGCGAAAAGTGGGCATTGATGATGACTTTTTTGAGCTGGGTGGACATTCTATGCTCGCCATGCAACTCGCTCATCAAATTGAGGGACTAACAGGGCAAAACTTTACATTACGAAATTTATACAGCCATCGAACGGTGAGACAGCTTGCGGAGTTTAAACCAGAACAACCGGACTTTATTGACCCGGCTCAGTTTATTCTACCAGTGGCGCTAACTAGTGCTACCTTACCAAAAAGTGGTGGATTTGAATCGATATTACTAACCGGTGCATCGGGGTTTGTAGGGCGTTATACCCTAGCTCAATTATTAAAAGAGACAGACCTCACCGTGTACTGCTTAGTGAGGGCTGACAATCAAGCGCATGCTTCTTTGAAAGTTAAGCAAAGCCTTCAAAAAGCACGTTTGTGGGATGTAGAGTTTGAGCACCGGATAAGGGTGGTAATAGGAGATTTGGCGAAAAGTCGACTTGGTCTTAGTGATGAGAATTATCAAATGATAGCGAACAAAGTAGATCTGATAATTCATTGTGCGACGTATATGGACCATTTAGCTCAATTTGACCAAATGAAGGCGGCAAACGTAAGCAGTACGGTAGAGTTAATAGCACTACAACAGCATGGGGTGCCTAAACGGATGGTTTTTGTATCAACCACCGCTGTACTAAAACAACCTGGATTGGCTGATGAAAATACGCCTTTGGACACACAAAAACATGTTCAGGGGCAAGGGTATATCGCAACTAAGTGGGCATCGGAACTTTTGATCAAGCAAGCGCAACAGCGAGGGTTTGATATTAGTGTTGTCAGGCTTGGACTGACATCAGGGTGCCAGAAAACAGGGCTAAGTGATGAAGAGCAATGGCTGACGATGCTTATGAAGCTAACGTCTAATCTAGGAATGTGTTTTGAGGATAATCGCTTTCAGACAAGCATTTTACCTGTGGACTATGTTGCTAAAGCGCTGACGACATTGGCCATGCAGCCGAGCGTACTTCCTGTGTATCATTTAGCGAATTCTCAAGATATATATTTTGCCGATCTAGTCAGGGCCAGAAATAAGGTATCTGATACGCCGATTGAGCTGACAAGTTATACTCGGTTCATTGAGTCACTTGTGGATTTCAAATGTTCAGGGAATAGAGTCGATGGAGAATATCTATTCATCGATGATATGCGCAATCTTACTGGCGACATGATGGCAAATACTGATACTGGGTTTGCTCCGATTAGTAGTCAAAAAACTTGGCAATGGTTAGAGCAATTTAATTTATCTCCACCTGAATTGCGGGCACAGACTATCGCGATGTATTTTGCGGCTAGCCATTTGGTCGATTAAATAAGACCGGACAAGGCTACCTTATCAGAAGGTAGCCTTTCGTCTTCACAAGATAACTTCAAACAGGTTTGTGGCGCTTGTAATTACCAGTGGTGAGTGACATTCGTATTTTGCAAAATAACGATTTTGCAAAATAGAAAAGGTGGTGAGTGGGCGCAACACACGCCAGTTCTAAGGAAATCAAGTTTTCGCTGTGCCTTGGCGAGCGGCATTTCGCAAAATGTTTTGCAATTTGCAATAGTTCTTTGACGCGAGCGCTCTTTAAAGGAGACAAAAACACGCTCGATATCAAATTATATTCTCAATATATTGATTGCTTTGAATTTAAATTTCTTGGCTTGTTATTTGCTTGATTACGGTAAGCAAAGTTAACTCGGGTGTGCCCATGAAGCAAACGATTCATAAATTAGGTTTTTTGAGCGTGATGATGGTTGCGGCTGTCAGCAGCACAACAGCATCAGCCTCTTCATCATGTTTAAGTGGCCTGTTCGCCATCGATAGGTACGCAAGCACAGACGAGAGCGTTCTATATCATATTGACCCCTCCAGTAAAGGCGTCAGAGCAATACCGGGTGCTAGCATGCCTGCAAGTAATTTAGCAGGCAGTGGTGATAAGCTATATACAATTAAACGGCATGACAAAAACAGCAACGCGTCGAAAATTTATGCGTTTGATACAGCTACAATGCAGCAAAGCGAAATAGCGACGACAACGAGTTATCCGATTAAGCGCTCGGCAGTTTCACCGGATGGTGCATACTTGCTCGCCACGAGCCAGACTTATATGTACAAGTTCGACCTATCGTCGGGTGAAAAAACCATTATGGGAAAAATGAAAGCGAGTGACGCCGTATATGACGACTTTGACCACGGTGACATCGCGTACTCTGCTGACGGCAATCTGATTTATGTTCTCAACGCCAAGGCGTTATACGTATTAAATGATGGCGATATGACGCTAGATAAAATTGGCGATCACAACTTGCACTGGGCTTCGGGGCTCGCCGTAGATGATCAGGGGGTTATCTATGTGTCCGCAAGGGAACGAGGTGAAAATGCGAAAATTTACACATTAGACCCGCAAACGGCGCAAGCGACATATCACATGGATGGGCCGGAACATATTGCTGACTTAAGTTATTCTCAAGGCTGTGGAAACACATTACCCGTTATTGCACACGCATTGCAGCTTGAGGTCAATAAGGCGAATCAGTACTGGCTTGGAGATGGTCAAACAGGAAAAGTTGCAAACCTAGCAGGGTTTAAAGACAACAGCGTAAACTTTAATGATGCGGGTTTCCCTGTTGAAGCGAAAGACAAGCTCAATAAACACAACAAGTTTACCAAGCATCCAAATGCCAACCGGTGTGCACGGATGTGGAATAACTTTTTAGACCATCAATATACGTTAAACAGAAATGGTAAAGGAAGAAAGAAAAGTGATGGGAGCACCAAGTGGTATTTTTCGACGGCAGATGGTGCTTACAAAGTAATAAGAGCTAGAAAAGGTGTCTGTGAGTACGGATATGCGTCTGGCGAGGCCGGTAAGATACTATACGACACAAAAACTGGCATAGTGACAGTAGAATAACCTTTGACTTTATCGATATGATGGCGACTTTTAGCGATAAAAGTCGCTTTTTTAATTTATATTGAAACCTTTTTATGTTTGACGACGTCTCATTGGGGAGCAAACTATATATAAAATGACGACAAGGAGTGCTATGAAAGCTAACAAACTTGCCATTATCACCACACTATTAATCTCTGCAAGTGTTGCTGCTGAGATACCCTCGGAAATAACACATTTGCTGGAGTACGTTGAACAATCAGGCTGTGAATATGAGAGAAATGGGCGCTTTCATTCGGCAGCAGATGCTCGAGCGCACATAATGAAGAAGTACGAGTACTATCAGGATGATATTGATTCGACAGAGGACTTTATACATTATGCGGCAAGCAAAAGCGCATTGTCTGGAAAGTATTACAAAATTCATTGTTCGGGCAAAGAAGCCATTCGTAGTCAAGATTGGTTAATATTAGAGCTCAATCGTTTAAGGCGTGAACAAAGGGCTTTTAATAAATAGTCTCGCTAGAATGGTAAATTCGTATTTCCTCTGAAGCTTAATATTCACCTATTATAATCTTAGTCTGGTTATTTTTTTCAGGCCACTATTACCTTGAATTGTAACTTTACTCGTTTCATATGTTTTATTTTAACAATAGATATATATGAAAATAAACCAAACTTCATTTTGCATTAATGAGTTTGATCTTTTTGTGATCAAAGTTGCGATTTTAAAATATAATTTAATAACAATAAAAAACCAACTTTTAATAATTAAATTATTCCAACTGAGTTTTGTTTCCAATATAATACTGCTGGCTTGATCATCGTACTAAAATGTTCAAGTTTTCTATTATATGAACCTTTCATCTAGCTGAGGCGGCTTTGCGAAATAAGCTGTCACTCATCCTGAAGCAGCTGATCACATGTGTTCTAGTGTTCGAGATTACCATTTTATCGCTCACTTAATTATTTAAATACCAGCCTTTATTTACTCATAGTGACACATATTACCGCGTCATTATGTCGGAGGTATGGTACTCAGTCATTGTAATTTTAGGGATTTATAAATAAATATGGCATTAAAAGATTTGTCTATACCTAAACAGATCGGCATAAGTTTTACGTCGGTATTTTTAGTTTTCTTAGGTGTGAGTCTTATGACTTACCAAGGCTTAAAAGGGATCAGTGACGATCTCGGATTTATTGTTCAAACGAGCATACCTTCTGTAGAGATTGTCAAAGGCATACAAGTTGATCTGACAACCATAAGAAAAGACGAATTTGGTGTGGCAACAAACCCCAATCACCCAGAACTGGATTCATGGCTGGTAACTTTGGATGAGTTGAAATCAGCTGTAAACGAAAAGGTGTCTTTGTATAGCGCGCTCAATGTTTCAGCCCAAGAGAAACGCCAATTTGACGCGTTTGAAAGTGCGTGGCGTAAGTATACATTTGCAACTTCTTCATTTAATCAGCTTGTTAGAAACGATGAAGTCAGTAGAGCAAATCAAATTGTATTAGACAGTTACCCGCATTTTTCAGACGCCATGGATGAGTTAACTGAACTCGTTAAGATTAACAGTGATAATGTAGGTAATGCAGAAACTTCAGCAATTAACGCAGTGCAAACAGTCATCACGGTGATCGTGATTTGTACGATTGTGTCAGCGATTATGATAGCGCTGATTTGCTTTGTACTAAGTGGAGCAATTAAAACACCGCTTAGCAAAGCAATGCATTTGGCAAAAAATATTGCAAATGGTGATTTGAGTACGAGTATCGATATACGCCAAGTTGGTGGGAACGAACTTGGCTCTTTGTTAACTTCCTTAGAGCAGATGCGCCAGCAACTTAACGGACTTGTAGTACAGATAAATGACAGCGCTATCCAACTGACCACGGCTGTTGAAGAAGTTAATATGATCTCAGCTCAAAATGCGTCGGGTATGCAAAATCAACAAAACGAATTGCAATCTGTCGCGTCTGCAATGACCGAGATGCAAGCCGCGGTGTCAGAGGTTGCGAAAAGTACTGAAATGGGCGCTGAATCTGCAAATCAAGCAAACATGAAGTCACGAGAAGGTAGCACGGCTTTAAAGAGCAATATTACCCAGATTTCAAGTGTGGCACAGACAGTAACGCATGCGGGTGAACTTGCTGCTAATCTTGAAAAGAACTCGCAAAATATTAATGTGGTTGTTGATGTTATTCGCGAAATCGCAGAGCAGACTAATTTACTGGCGCTCAATGCTGCAATTGAAGCGGCAAGGGCTGGCGCGCAGGGTCGAGGCTTTGCTGTCGTTGCAGATGAAGTTCGCTCTTTGGCACAGCGTACTCAAGATTCGACGACTCAGATCGTCGAAATAGTGAGTGATTTACAGCAGAAGTCTAAAGAGACTGGCGAAGCAACAAGGACCTGCCAAAAGGGAATTGATATTTGTGTCAAGCAAACCGAAACGGTCAGCGAGACAATTAACAAGATTGAGCAAGAGATTGATAGCATTGCAGCAATGAGCACTCAAATAGCTGCTGCCTGCAATGAGCAGTCAGTTGTATCGGAAGAGTTGAATCGCAATATTGAAAACATCAACGGTGCAGCGGTAGAAATGACCGAAGGTGCAAACCAGACCTCACAAGCTTGTCATGAGATCAGTGAGTTAGCTCATGGTCTTAAAACCAGCGTTGAGCAATTCAAGCTATCTTAAGTTACTCAAGGTGAATGAATCTTTATTAACTTTAACTCTCAATGAGTTTATTTAATATTTTAATCAACTGTATAGTGAACCTGAAAGGCGAGTCTTGATTTAAGGCCCGTCTTATTTCATTTATAAGTCACTAAATTGAATAAAACTAATAATGAAACTTCAAGCCCGAATGAAGGGGCGTTTTATACCGACATTTGTCGCTTTTATTCTGTACAATCGAGTTCCTATGGTTAGTTTACGGCGAAATATAGCGCGTTTATTAATCATTTATCTGCGAAAAATAGCAAGGAAGAAACGTGAACAGGTGTATTGCTTTTTTGATATTTGTACTGCCTTTATTTTCAATTGCACAAACTACCCAAAAAATAATCTTAAATGTGCCACTTGTAGAGCAGGGGGAAAAGCTATGCGGCCCTGCAACGATAGAGATGATCTTTAAGTACTGGGGGGTAAAGCAGTACAGTCAATATGATATTGCGGAATCTATACTTCATCAGTACGAAGATACGCCCGTATTTATTGAATCTGGTATTTTAAACAACTACCCCCGTAACTGGACCAGTTATCCAGGTATCAAAATGACTTATTTAGAAGGTTTTTTACAACGCTTTGGCAAAACGCTCAGCATAAACTCCAACAAACCACCTATAAGTGAAATAGATGCAAAGCGTGCAAAACTTTTTAACCATGTAAAGGCGTATGTTGCTAATGGAATTCCTGTCATTGTATTTCAGTATTGGGAGCTGCCCAAATCTCAAAGTCACTATCGCGTAGTTGTTGGTTTTGATGAAGCAAAACGTCTTGTTTATCTCAATGATGCAAAAGGTGCTAAACGTGTGGTGCAAACGTATGAAGAGTTTTTAAACCTGTGGAATGTTGAGCACCCGAGACTACGTTATTACGCCGTTGCATTTAACACTGAACGCAAAAAAATAGACATTAAACTTTAATACGCTTTACTAGAGAGTAACGTTAAAAGAATGCAGGTAAGTATGAGTATTGGAGAGGCACATGATACGAAAAAGCGCTAAAGCCGATTTAGAGTCAGTTTTACTTGTTTGGCTAGCGGCTTCTGAGCGAGCCCACCATTTTGTGCCTGCGGCATTTTGGCGAGAACAATTAGATACGATGAAAGATGTTTATTTGCCGAGCTCAAAAAACTATGTCTATGTAAAAGAGAATAAAATCGTGGGGTTTTATGCTTTGGTTGATAATACGCTTGCGGCTATTTTTGTACTGCCTGAAAGCCAAGGTCAGGGTATTGGTAAACAATTAATAGCCGATGCTAAGGCTAGATGTAGCAGCCTTCAGTTGGCGGTGTATAAGCGCAATATTGCTAGCGTGGCATTTTATAAAAAGCAAGGTTTTGTGATTGCTGGTGAGGAGTTAGAGCAGGTAACAGGCCAGCAGCAGTTGATTATGCGCTGGCAAAACACGGTAGACGCGTAAGGTTATTTAGTGTGTACAGGGTACGCTTATGCAAGCTCTTCTCGTACAACCATCAGTGCGTATCCCAATAAGTTAAGTCCTTGCCAATTCTTAGGGTCCACTATCAAAGGGTTGTCTTCAGCAAGCCCAACGCCCCAAATCTTATCGACCGGACTTGCCTCAACGATCACGCGATTTGACGTTCCTAACAAATAGGCTTTTAACTCTGGGTTTTGCGCAAACTTGAGTAAATTTGCTTTAACAACGATATTGAAGTGCTCTGCATTCCACAATTGTTCGTCAAAGTTTTTTACTTGCCTACCAAGCTTTTTGGCTTCATTTGGGTGACGACAGGTTAACACCTTAGCTGCGATATCATGATCATTAAACAGGGTTGCTTTAGCGTACATCATGTAATGTTCGGCCGTTGCGAAGCGCTTGTTTTTGTCTGTAAATGGCGCATCAAACCATTGACTAAAACATGATTTAGAGATGCCGTTTTTAGATTTTTGATGGCCCCAGAAATAAACGAATTTAGGGCTATTTCCCTGCTCAATAAATGCTTGTAAAGCTGCGTTATTATCTATCAACTTTGTACTCCTAGTTTATCTAAAGTTGAAATATGCATTGATTATACGAAGTGGTATATCTGGAGGGTCATGCATAGTCTATCACGAAGGTGCTTGACAAATGATGGTAGCTGAAAAAATATTAAGTAATTTATATGGCCAGTGTGTACAGATATGAAGTAAATAAACCGTGGTGTTTAAAGGGTCTATTTGGTTATACGTATTTGTTTCTGCTTGTTTATACTCTCAGTAACCGCATTTCTTGTTGAAAGCATTGTTTCTCTGCTCAGCTTTACACGCATCGCCTCGGTCTTTTGTTTAATACTTATGATGAACAAGTGCGTAATCAATACGGCTCGTTTCGCGCTAAAAGACGCAAAAGATAAAGGAAAATAGACAATCTATCCATTCAGAATTGTGTTTTTTCGGAATGTTTAATTATTAATCAATGACTCAGGCTGTCAGATTGTGTAAATCTGCGAAAAAACTATTGAAAAGTACTCGACAACTGTTTTATTCAGTGTATCCTACGCCGTGTATGAAGATATTTGATTTATTTGTTGTTTGCTTTAGTTTCTGTTTTGTTCGTAAAACCTAATTTTAGTCACTCACTTTACTTCCAATACTGTACATCTTTTTTAAATTTTAACTAAATAGGTTCAATTATGTCTCAAGTAACAGGCACTGTAAAATGGTTTAACGAGTCAAAAGGTTTTGGCTTTATCGCTCAAGAAAATGGTCAACCTGACGTATTCGTTCACTACAGAGCAATTCAATCTGAAGGCTTCCGCTCTTTGACTGAAGGTCAAAAAGTTAGCTTCACAGTATCTCAGGGCGCTAAAGGTCCTCAGGCTGAAAACGTAACTGTTGTATAAATAGTTATGTTTGGGTGTGGTTGCTAAATCACACCCAATGAACCCTCTCTCAATTGATAAATCTCAATCATCTCCTTTTCTTTTTTTAAAACCTTTATCTGAAAAACACACTCCTGTCGGGAAGTATCTCTGACCTGTTATGGCAGATGGCAATACTCAATTTGTTTATCACAGATACGCTCCACCTAGACAATATGGCTTTTCTTGTTTTTTTCGAAGTGACGAATTGAAAATTACGATAGATAAAGTTTATTTTTGAGCTATATTTCAGCAGCTTATTTCGGTACATTCACAGTAACAGTTCCCCCTACAGTGAGAATAAAATGAAGCTTGATATTTTTATCGTGGATGCGTTTACCGATACACAATTTAAAGGTAACTCAGCTGCTATTGTGCCGCTAGAACACTGGATTAACGATGCGTTGATGCAAAAAATTGCGTCAGAAAATAACCTCTCTGAAACCGCATTCATCGTTAAAAACTCAAGTAACAGCTATCATATTCGCTGGTTCTCACCCCTAACCGAAATCGATTTTTGTGGCCATGCAACACTTGCTACGGCGTTTGTGTTATTCAATCACCTAGGTGTAAATAACGAGATTGAGTTTACAACTGATAAAGTAGGCAGCCTCTCTGTTACGTCTCAAAACGATGGGAAAATTGTGATGAATTTTCCAATGCAAAAACCTGAGCCAATTTTAAATGTGCCAGAAGCGCTACTAGCCGGGCTCTCAATTGCACCAAATAAGGTGCTTAAAAATAGCCAAGCTTATTTCGTTGTGTATAACACGCAATACGACGTTGAACAGGTGACATATCAATCTGATTTATTGAAGCAACTGGCGCCTTTTGATGTCGTCGTGACAGCAAAAGGTGATGACGCAGATTTTGTGTCACGGTATTTTTGGCCAGCTAACGGAGGAGATGAGGACCCTGTTACAGGATCTATCCACACTGGACTTGCGCCATTTTGGGCAGAGCAACTCAACAAGCGCACATTGAACGCCTACCAAGCATCAGCCCGTGGCGGGAATTTGATTTGTGATGTGGACATTGACTCAGCCCGAGTTACTTTAGTTGGTGAAGGGGTGTTGTATCTAAAAGGGTGTATTTTCGTTTAAAAGATAGGTTACTTGAGAGAAGTCATGAATAAAGAAAAAGTAGCAATATTCGGTTTATTATTTGTAGCACTCATGGCTGTTATTACAGTCGTCGCCCATATGGCGTGTATTCCTTTGGGGGAAGCGTGTTACCGAGCGCAATTGGCACCAGAATTTTTAATTGAATCTGCGAGGCAAGGCACATTGTTGGCGCCCATCGCGACTGTATTCGTGTCGGGGTTATTTGCTCTTTGCGCTGCATACGCATTAGCTGGGGCTGGCTATATGAAACGGCTACCATTAACAAAGTTGGCGTTAATGACTATCGCAACACTGTGTACATTGCGCGGTTTAGCAGGTATTGGGGGAAGTTTTGTATTACCGGAGCTTGTCACTTTGTTTAGTGTGGTAGCGAGTGTTCTCTGGTTTGCCTGTGGCGTATTCACTTTCTTAGCACTGAAGTGGCTGCCTTCCATTTCACCACTT
Source organism: Pseudoalteromonas luteoviolacea (assembly GCF_001696455.1). Taxonomy (GTDB): domain Bacteria; phylum Pseudomonadota; class Gammaproteobacteria; order Enterobacterales; family Alteromonadaceae; genus Pseudoalteromonas; species Pseudoalteromonas luteoviolacea_C. The sequence goes on along the minus strand of NZ_MAUJ01000002.1, from coordinate 492,420 downwards.
CAGTCAAACACCGCTACAGATACTTAACGAACCAACTTTGGCTCGTGCGTTTGGTGTTAAGGTAATACTTACACGGTAAATACAAAGCTAGGGTCAGTATTACCCACATTAGGTATGCAAGCCATAGATTAGGCTGATATAGGGCAGGCCATGATTCTGGGCCTTCAAGAAAGTTTACTGTGCGTCCATATTGAAGCCATGCGAACAGTTGTGCGCTCAAGTTGATAACGGGGATGTGGAGCAAATAGTAGAACAATGGTACGCCACCAAATACTTGTAACCAATTTATCCAAGGTGTTCTGGGGTAGGCATTGCTCACTTTTTCTATGGCGATGAGTAATAGTAGCCCCGGTCCTATCGTCATCAGCAAATAAAGTAGGGATGGCGGGTACTTGGTATTGTTGAGCAATGACATAAGCGATTTAATCAAACTATTCTGAACATAAAATTGAATAGGGTCCCCGTAGATATTGCTGATTTTTAGTAATATAAAAAGCGCGATAGAGAGGAGTCCACAGCTTGCGAGTGCCTTATATCTCAGTGCTTTGGGGGCCTTAAAAATAGGGGCGATACAATAACCAAGCACCATGACCGCAAACCAAGGAATGAGTGGATAGACAATAAAAACTTGTAATTGAGTATCTTGACCCGCGACCATTGGCACATGTAATAAATGCCAAAGCCAGGCAAGCTGAGGCCCAAGAATATTAAGAATCTCTGTATCATTTAGTAGGTTATGAAGTGAGATGACAGACAATGCTACGGCGGCTAGCAACTTTAAAGGCAGGTAAATTAACCCTGCTAGCAGGATCATAGACCAGCCGATAACCCAAATGACCTGCAAAAATACAAAATCAAAAGCAAATTGCCAACTGAAGCTGATTACTGTTATCTCTAAAAAAACCAGCCATAGTCCTCGACTCAACAAATAATTGCGCAGCAACAATTTTGACTGAACCTTTGCCCCGTACATATACGCGCTGATACCCGTTAAGAATACAAATAGAGGAGCACAAAAATGGGTTATCCAGCGGGTAAAAAACCATGCGGGTGTGGTGTGCTCTAGATCGGTTGGCGAAAAAGGCGTGATCGCCCAGTAATGGCGAGTATGATCCAATGCCATTAAAACGATGATGATACCACGTAAAATATCCAGTGAAGTCAGTCTATGTGTTGTTGCCACACTTCAATCCTTGCAGCCTATTGATGAATTTCCTTAACAAATTATAAGTAAATTATTTCCAAACCATAAATATTGTTTGGCTGTTTTTAGGTAAAGGTGCCTAAATGTGGTGGCTAGACTGCTAGTTGAGCTCGTATTTCGTTAATAGATTTCCCAAAGTGTCTTTTAAACTGTTTTGCGAGGGCCTGAGTGTCTTGGTAACCAACCGATGCTGCAATGTCACCAATGCGCTTGTTTGAATAGATCAGTTCTTCTTTGGCTCTTTCTAACCGCAGTAAGCGGATATATTCAAATGGTGTCATACCGATAGCAGATTTAAAACGCCGAATGAGCGTACGCTCAGAAACACAGGCTAATATAGACAATTGCTGGAGTGAATGGTGAGCCTTAAGTTGATTCTTAATATGTTGCTGCACCTTAAGTACTGTAGCGTCTTTGTGCTGCTCGAGTGCGCTGCTCATCAAAAATGCAGTTTGGTGAAGTTGGGGTTCAGGTATTGCAAGCCAGTTTGCAACCTTATTTGCCACATTACTGCCGATTTGTTGAGTGATCAAAGCCAGAACAACATACATGTAGCTATGCGCTGCCCCTGCGGTATATAAGTTTTGATCGCACAGGTAAATTGGTTTCGTGTCTAGTTTTAAGTGAGGATAATAGCGATTAAAAAACGCTTCGAGCCACCAGCTCGCAGTGAATTTCTGGTCGCTCAATAGATCTAGTGCCGCAGCATAGGCGACGCCACAACATCCCGCTACGAGTGTTGATTGAGATTTATTGTTCAGCTTACCGTGTAACAACTTTTTATATTCTGAGAATAACAGGCACTCTTGCCATAGCTGTTTGTCATTTTGATACTGGCTGCCAATAATGACTAAAACATCAAAGTCAGCTAATTCATTTAATAGACAGTCAGCTTTAAAAACAAGCCCTTGGCTGCTCGTTATCTCTTTGTCTTCCAGAGCAACGATTTGCCACTGATAGAACTCCTTCTTAATCACATGGTTGGTCACATTGAGTACATCAACGATGCCGGTTAGGGCACTGGCCATAACGCCTTTTTGGCATAGAAGCGCTACTTTCATGTCACTTTTACCTCTGAATATGTCACTAGCGCCACTTTAGGGGGCGAGATAGTACTTGTAAAGTAGTTATACACTTAACAAAAGGAAATAACTGATGTGGATTCAATACCCAATTTTTACTCTGATTATACTGTTTCTCTGGCTTTGGTTGGCGACTGCTTGCATGCGTATCAAAGCGGTTCGACGCAAAGAGCTGTCTTTAAATGCAGTGAATTTTGTACTAAAAGAAGAAATGAGTACGCGAACACGATTACTGGGTAACAGTTATGATAATCAGTACCAACAGCCCGTCTTGTTTATCTGTTTATTACTATTATTGCATGTTGAGGGTGTCTCGGGAGTGGGGTGGTATGTGTTATCGGCTGCCTTCGTCTTAGCAAGGTATTGGCATTGTTATGAGCATGTAAGTGGTACAAACATTAGACGCCGTACCTACGCGTTTGGCTTGTCGAGCTTGAGTTTGTTTATTGGTTGGAGTGTATGGTTCATCTTAATGACCGTAGGCAAAGGTGAGCTCTAACAAGCTAGATAGTTGCCAACAAAAAAGCAAGGCGAAGCCTTGCTTTGGTAGGTATCATTGTTTTGCCACTTTAAACTGTGTGGCCCAGTGAGGATGCCCCGTATGCAAACGGAGGCGAATTTTTAACCGTGCTAGATTATTTTAACCATTCGATCATATTGCCGATGAGCGCTTGTGTGGAGGCTAGACCGTCCGCACCACCTACATCACATAAACCTAAGCCGCAACCGTCAAAATGGTGATTGGCTTTTTCCAGTAAATGCAGCTCACTGCCAGCGCGGCACTGGATCTGCGCATATTGTTTCGTAAACGCTAATTCATTGGCCTGTGCTGGACCATGTAGGATGTCACCCGCTAGCGCGTTACACAGTCTCAATGATTGACTAGGGGATACGATGGTGTCCGCCATACCATGGCTAATGAACATATCAGGTGCCAAAAACGGGTAATCTTCAATGTATTCAAGCAAGCTATTATTGACGATGACCGCTTCATTACCGGTTAACTCTCTCCAGTCTGACTTACCAGACAAGATAGCAATCATTCTTTCAATGTAGCCATGAACATACGTACCGTCTTGCACTTCTTTTAGCTGGTGTGCAAAATCAGGTACCGGAAACATGGGCGCGATTTTTTCTATCATAAACGGAAATTGCTGAGATAACCAAACTGACATATGGCCGCCAGCCGATTGACCGGTTAAGCGAATAGACTTATTACTGTGGGTATATTTGTAGTTATTAAACAGGGCCCAAAGGTAGGCATCACGAATATCGCGTTTGCTGTCTTCGATATTAACTTGGTTACATGCAGGTCCAGCTTCTCTATCTTCAACGAGGCGATAATAAGGCATATAGACCACAAATCCAGCATCTGTAAATTGCGCTATTTGCGCTTCAGCTGTGCGCGCAGTGCCCAACCTTTCTAACCAACCACCACCATGGATCATCATAAGAGGCGTGGCATTATGATTGTTAGCATTTTTATAAACACGCATTTCTAAGTGGCAAGCACCTCGCTCACTGTATGTCGTTTTGTAAGTGGTACGCTGCACCAAAGGCACTTCAGAGAAGTTTTGCGGACGGGTAGTTACCGGTAGTGTTGCACTATAACCGGGCATCCATGCATCGCGCACATAGTTTAAATCTTCACTGCTGCCGTATTTTTGGGCTTTGTAGTCAAACTCTCTAAGACAAAATGCAGTGTCTGATTCATTTTTATATTCAATTGCGCTGGTGCACTGTGCGTCAGTATAGTACCAGCCTCTTGTCGCCGTATGTGCCGGTACTTCTTTACATTGTCCATCTTGACTGAACAGTTTGGGAAGTTGAGTAACAGCTGGTTTAGTGGCGACTGCGGCATAGCAATAACTTGCGCCGCGTAAAATGCGTTCAATCTCAGGAGATTGAGTGTTAAGCATTTCTCTTAGCGCTTGATCGTGCGCTTCAAAGTAGCCCATACTTGCCGTCAACGGAGCATCCCCGTCTGTAGGTTGACCGCTCAAGTAATGAGTAAGTAGGTTTTGTGGATCTGGAAAAACAGAAGCATTGGCAGTTGCAGATACCGCTAATGCGACACCGCCAAGTAAGTGTGATACGTATTTCATAATGGTTCCTTGTTGACTTACTGAGAATAAAGACGGCGACGTTTTTTAAATATTTAGCTAATTTATAATTTTATTTATGACAACTTTATTATGAATCAAAAGTGCTTAACTGTTGGAGATGTCAGAGCTTTTTAATAAGGCTAACGGTAGAGGTTTCAGTCAGCTTTAAATGGATGGGATGAGAAAGGGACGTTCGTGACACAGATGAAACAAAGCCCCATGAAGGGGCTCTGTGTATTTGTGCTTAGTCGTTCATAAGCTGATTGATGTATTTGACTGGTGCACTACCAAAGCTTAAAAACTCTTCGTGGAAAGCTTTTAAATCAAAGTCTTTACCTAGCTTCTCTTTTTGCTTTTCGCGTAAATCATAGATTTCACGATAGCCGCTGTAATAACTGGTTAATTGCACTTGGCTTAATGTTGCACGACGCCATTTACCTTCGGCCTCAGCACGTTCTTGGAATGCACCATTCATCAACAGGTCAAGGCCCTCATCACGGCTAATGCCTTTTACTTGAATGCCGTAATCTAAAATGGTGTTACAGATAACACGTAAGTTCCACTTGTAGTACATGAGCCACATTTCAGGCTCATGATCACCATAGCCTTCTTCTAGCATCATGCGCTCAGTGTATACCGCCCAACCTTCGATCATCGCCCCATTACGTAAGATGCTTTTAACCAATGAAGGAGATTTGTTGGCATATACAAGCTGCGTATAGTGACCTGGAACGGCCTCATGAATATTGAGGATCTGTAAAATCCAGTGGTTATACTCTCTCAATATTGAGCTTGCTTGCTCCTCACTTTGCAATTCCAACGGCTCAACGTTGTAATAGGTATTTTCTTTGCTGTCGTAAGGGCCTGGCGAAGAAATCGATGCCATTGCAAATCCGCGCATGTATTCTGGCGTCTCACGCACAACAAGCGGACGCTCTGGATCAAGCGTGATCAAGTCTTTTTCCATGACAAACTTTTCTAGTAATGGGATCTGACGCTTTATTTCTGCTACGAAATTTTCTTTTGCAACATGATTTTGTGATAGGTGCTTGATAAGTTTTGAAATCGCTTGTGTATCATCAGCGGGCCTTTGAGTCTCTGGAAAGTACTTAGGCCAAAGCTGGTCGGTGAGTTTAACCATTTCTTTGGTAACTCGAGCCTTGTCTGCAAGCGCTTTCTCATACATCTTTTTGGCTGTGTAACCTGACTGGATATCAAATGCAAACTTCTCTTCGTACAGCTCTTCACCGATCCTAAAGCTACGCGCATTGCCATTTTCTGTCAGTTCTTTCTCAAGTTTAGTCAGAAAGTCAATATACCCATTGATGGCCGTTTTTGCGTCTGCAAAACGAGTTTTAAACAATGCTTTTTCTGCAGCGGTTAGTACCTCAGATGCATCGACTTGCGAAAGCAAGTCATCTTTTAAAACGGAGAAGGCACCTTGATTCTGTGCAATAGCCAATTGAGTGTATTCAAGTGTCGGTGTGTCAATGTTTTGCTGGGCTGCAGCATAATAATCTGGCACATACTTTAATCGCTCTAATACCGCGTTGTACTTTTCAGCTTCTGATTTGAAGCGGCTGTTTAAGATACTTGCAAAGCCGTATGATACGTTGTAATTAGACGGATTCCATTGCCAGCTCTTAAACTTTTCGATGTCCCAAATCGCCTTTTTCAAGCTGTTTTCGATAAGGTAGTAATCAGTTTTTTGGTTACCACTTAGCGTATTGAGATCAAAATTGTATAGCTCAGCGAGCTTTTCTTTACTGAATTTGGCATTGCTTTTGCGCGTTGCTGAGTTTGGAATTGTGATGACATCATCATATTTACCATAGCCAGCGTACTGAGAGCGTTCAGGGTATTGACGCCATAAGTCTTCAATAAATTGTTCTGAAAATGCCTTAAATGCTTGGTTTTGAGTGGCTTGTACTACAGGTTTTGATTCAACTTCTGTCGTTGTATTGCTTGTACTACAACCAGCTAATGTGAGAGCAGCTGCGACGGCAAGGGTAAGCGCAGTTTTTTTCATTCACTTGTTCCTATTTTTTAATTTTGGCTATCATAGCAATTTTTTGCCGCCTTGGCTTGCTCAGGGTGGTCAAGCCAGACTGCGCCATTCGCTTCTGTAGCTACAATATCCTCTGGGTTATACATTGGGCATGATTTCATCGACAAACACCCGCAACCGATACAGCCATCGACCATTTCTCTAACACGCATCATGTATGCAATTTTTTCATCAAGCTGTGCCTGCCAAAAGCGCGACATTCTCGCCCAATCTTCTTTGTTTGGGGTGCGACTTTCAGGTAGGGTTGATAGGGTCTCTTTTATCTCAACTAATGAAATGCCCATTTTTTGCCCTGCTTTTATTACAGCAATACGCCGTAAAACGTCTTTTTTGTATCTTCTTTGATTTCCCGCGTTGCGCCAACTGCGGATTAGTCCTTTCGTTTCATAAAAGTGCAATGTTGAAACGGCGACGTCTGCACGTTTTGCCACTTGCCCAACACTGAGCCTGGGTTCATCTCTTTCACTTGCCAAAGTCATTTTATAGCCCCTTGAAAAAATGCTTAAAAAAATCTTTACCTAAAGCTTGGTTGAGGTTTTAGCCTATCAGCAAATCAACGATAGGAGAACAACTTTGAAGACAATAATTGTGTACTCAAGTGCAAGTAAACATGGTAATACAGCTCAAGCAGTAGAGGAGTTGGCGAGCGAATGTGATGCCCAGACGTTATTTCTAGACGACTATCTAATTCATGACTATAGCTACGAACATACCAATAAAGACGATGATTTTAGAGGCTTGTTCAGAGAGGTACTCAAGTTTGATCACGTGATATTTGCATCCCCTGTATACTGGTACGCTGTCACACCGAGAATGAAAGCTTTTATAGACCGCATTACTGAATTTATGGACGATGCAGAGCTTCAGCCTGAACTCAGGGGACTGCGCAATAAACAGTTTTCGATTTTATCTACATCCATTCATAAAGATGCCCCAAGTGCATTTATCGATATGCTACAAAAAACCTTTGAATACTTAGGAATGACACTCAAAGGGGCTCATCATCGACAATTTCAAGCACAGCCTTAATCTTGGTGGCGATTGATGTGCTGCGTTTGATATTGCTTTGGAGTTTGGTTAAATGCTTTTTTAAAACTCGACTTAATTGACTGGGATGACTGAACCCCAATGAAAAAGCAACACTCGTTACATTTTGACCTTGTTTGAGTTGATTGCGGGCAGACATCAATTTCTGCCCATGCAGCCATTGCTGTGGTGTCGTGCCCATCATGGTTTTAAATTGTTCAAAGAACTTACTGCGACTCATACAGGCTATTTTTGAGAGTTGCTCGATATCCAAATGCTGTGACAAGTCTTTTTGCATATGATCAATCGCGGCGTGTATCCCAGTATTCAAATGGCCTTGGCTGATTTGTTTAAACAAGAAGTCCCGACTTTGCTGCTGTAAGAGTCTTGCGACTAATTCGTTTAACGCCAAATCGATATAAAATGCGCGCTGTGGGTCATTTTCGCTAAAGAGCAGGATAAGCCGATTTAGTAACTGCTGGGTTTGTGCATTATGCTCATTGTGTACAAGCTCACTGTGGTACTCAAAGTGATTTTGCTGATGTGCATGGTGTTCATAGTTTAGTTTGTCTGCCACGGATGTAATTTTGTCTTTGCTTATTTCAATTGCTAGACACGTCGTGGGCTTGTCCAGACAAGCCGTTGGAAAATCAATATAAACAGCCTGTTTGGGTGCAAGTACAAAGCTTTCGTTTGGCAAAAAAGGTTTGTGATAGTCACAGCTATTGACGTGCATTACTTTTTTACCCGTTAACATCCCGCAAAATAAAATCTCACTGGAACAAAGGCGGATATGTTCTGCATTCTCATAGGTATCATAAATACTCAGCTCGACATCTTTGGCAGCAAAATGAACTCGATTTTCAACCAGCGAAGAGACTTTTTGTCTTTGCTTGTTTAGTTGTTCTAGCATTTATGTATTTTCCTTGTTTGGACTCTTGCGCAAACTTTTTGTACGGATTGTTAAGTTTTTAATCTGCCTTTTGATTAATGTCAATCAAATGAAAAAAAGACCACGAGAATGTGGCCAGTAAATAATGACAACATTAAGTTGAAGAGGCACCTATGATTTATGCTAATCCTAATTCACCAGAAGCCATTGTTAATTTTAAACCTCAGTATGAGAACTATATTGGTGGTAAATGGACTCCTCCTGTGGATGGCGCATACTTTGAAAACATCAGCCCTGTGAATGGTAAACGTTTTTGCCAAGTTGCGCGCTCTAATGAAAAAGATATCACGCTTGCGCTCGACGCGGCTCATCAGGCAAAAGAAGAGTGGGGAACAACGTCGGTTACTCAGCGCAGTAATATTTTACTGAAAATTGCTGATCGTATCGAAGAAAATCTCGAATACTTAGCTGTGGCGGAGACATGGGATAACGGCAAGGCCATTCGTGAAACATTGGCTGCGGATGTACCGCTGGCAGCGGACCATTTTCGTTATTTTGCAGGCTGTATTCGTGCCCAAGAAGGCAGTATCGGAGAGATCGATGAACACACCGTTGCTTATCACTTTCATGAACCTTTAGGTGTTGTAGGGCAAATCATTCCATGGAACTTCCCATTGCTGATGGCTGCATGGAAACTTGCTCCTGCACTTGCTGCTGGTAACTGTGTTGTCTTAAAACCCGCGGAACAAACACCCGTGTCAATTTTAGTGTTGGTGGAATTGATCGAAGATTTGCTGCCATCTGGGGTGCTGAATATTGTTAATGGGTTTGGTAAAGAAGCGGGTGAGGCACTCGCGACAAGTAATCGAATTGCAAAAATCGCATTTACTGGATCTACGCCAGTGGGCTCACATATTCTGAAATGTGCGGCTGACAATATCATTCCTTCCACGGTAGAGTTAGGAGGCAAGTCGCCAAACATCTACTTTAGTGATGTTATGGAAAAAGATGACGAGTATTTAAGTAAGTGTATTGAGGGCGCTGTACTTGCTTACTTTAATCAGGGTGAAGTGTGCACATGTCCGTCGAGGTTATTCGTTCAAGAAGATATCTATGATGAGTTTATTGCCAAAGTAATCGAGCGGACGCAGCAAATTAAACGTGGCAATCCGCTCGATACTGACACAATGGTGGGGGCACAGGCCTCGCAAGCGCAGTTTGATAAAATATTGAGTTATATTGATATTGGTAAGCAAGAAGGTGCACAAGTACTCTTAGGTGGAGAGGTTGAAAAGCTCGATAATGAATTAGAGCAGGGCTACTATATTCAACCAACTTTGCTCAAAGGTCATAATGACATGCGTGTGTTCCAAGAGGAAATATTTGGACCTGTGATTTCTCTTTGTACATTTAAAGACGAGGCAGAAGCGTTAGCAATGGCTAATAGCAGTGAGTTTGGTCTTGGTGCTGGAGTTTGGACTCGGAATATGAACCGCGCATATCAATTTGGTCGTAAAATTGAGGCGGGTCGAGTGTGGACAAATTGCTACCATATGTATCCAGCTCATGCGGCGTTTGGTGGTTACAAGCGCTCAGGCATTGGCCGGGAAACCCACAAAAAAGCACTCGATCATTACCAGCAAACCAAAAACCTTCTAGTCAGCTATAGTGAAAGTCCTTTAGGGTTCTTTTAAGTTATAGCCTTTGCAAGATGCGCGACCAATCGCATGGTCGCGCTCTTTTTCGTTGCATTATTAGGCCAGATGGCGAACACAGGGATCGGAGATACTCGCCAACCCGGTAAGAGTTCAACTAATGCGCCGCTTTGCAAACAATCATTCACTAAATATGCCGGTGGTGTAGCAATACCAAGGCCGTCCTTGCATAGCTGCGTCATCCCCTCAACACTATTGGCCGTTACTTGATAGGGAAACTCAATATCAATATGTCCTAACTTTGAGTGAAAGAGGCTACGTTTTGCTGGCAAACTAGCAAGTTTCACCCACGGAATGTGTGCAAGCTCTCGAGGGTGTGATGGGACAGCATATTGTGCTAAAAAGTCACTCGTGCAGACCAGTTTTCTCTCGATTTCGCCCAGTCGTTTACTCTTCAGGTCACTATTTGGTAAGTTACCAACACGTATCGCCAAATCAATTCCTTTTTCTATCAGGTTTTCAAACACATCACTATAAATAATGCTGATTTCAAGGTGTGGATGGCTTTTGCAAAAGTCGGCCAGTGTATGGGCATATTTTGAGCGAGTTAATGCCGTTGGTAAACTGATACTTAACTTACCTCTTAATACATCACTTTGCTCGGTAATCGATAGCAGCCCATGCTCAACAGTGGCAAGCATTTTTTCACTGACTTGGTGCAGTTTCTCCCCTTGAGCTGTCAGAGATAACTTGCGGGTCGAGCGATATAACAGTGCCACATCAAGCTTTTGTTCAAGCTCAGTAATATGGTAGCTGACTACTGAAGGAGACAGTTTTAATTTTCTTGCAGCCCCTCGAAAAGAGCCTTGCTCCACTACCGCGGCGAAAATGGCGATACTTTTTAAATCATCAATCATATTGAGTAAGTTTTTAGAACAGTTAAATTCATTTATACCATCTAATCATATAAAAAGCGCAAGTGTACACTGAACCTGTATTTAGAAAAGGAGAGAAAAATGTCAGCTTTACTCGCTATGGGTCTGTATGCTTTTTCGATGTCAATTACGCCAGGTCCAGTCAATATCATCATATTTTCACGTGCTGTAAAAGTGGGGGTGGGCCGCACAATACCTTTTGTGCTTGGTGCCACGTTGGGTTTTAGTGGTGTACTGTTTAGTGCCGGGGTTGGGCTCAGTTTGCTTATTCAACAATATGTTTGGCTGACAAACCTAATTGCACTACTTGGCTGTGGTTTTATCTGCTACTTGGCAATACAGTTTTTTAAATCAGACTCACCTTTACAGTCTTCATCGAAATCGCAAATTGGGTTTTGGTCTGGCGCTGCTTTAATGGTTTTAAATCCGAAAGCATGGTTAGCTGCGATTGCTGGCACAAGTTTGTTTGTCGAAGAGGGGCACTTATCGGGGCTTATTGTATTTGTGAGCTTATACGCCATCATTTGTTTTCTAAGTTTAAGTTTATGGGCCATTGTGGGCAAAAAAATGTCCGATACCTTTGCTCTTTCACGTTATATAACCTGTTTAAATCGGCTCACTGGGGGTTTACTTCTGGCCGTGTGTGGATACGTGTTGCTAGGGCTAAGTTTTATCTAGTGATCACACGACACTATTGATAATTACACACGTGTATTGCGACAGGCTAAGAGCGACTTTACATCATAAGGCAACGCTCTTTTTGAGTAATTATGGGAACTGACATGATCCCGTATTTCAGTAAACGCGCTACGATGAATAATTTCGAATGATGTATGCACTTAGTCCCACATTTAGCATGTAATTGATACTGGTTGATTTCACTGCATCAGATCTTAACGATGTATCCCGCTTAAACAATGTCGCGCTGTTTTAGGAAGTACAGATAGGCCCATATTATTATAGGGTTAAAGTATAAATTAAAAATTATTTTATATTCTTTCTGGGTAATTTTAGTTTGAGCAGTAGCTCTGTTTTTAATCGCTCTAAATGCTAGGGTGTAACGTGGTTGGTGATACTTGGGGGTAATGAAATTATGAACTCTCGATATTATTATTTTTTTAATAATTATGAGTTATTACTTGAGGTGTATTTTTATTAAGGATTTTAAAGGCGTGTTCAGTTAACTATGAGGCTTGTCATGAAGTGGCTAATATGTGTCTCTGTTGTTATTTGATGAGTGAAGGTGGTGCATGCTTTAGGTTATATGAAATGATTTATATTTATTGTGTTATTTTTGATTGTTGCCAATTATTTAAATAATGAATTTAATTTTTTATTATTATATTTATATATTCTCGGTTGTTAATTTTTGTTGTGGACTTTTTTGGTATTTGTAATTTAGTATTGAGGTTTAATTAACGTCTTAGCTAATATATTTACGAAAGGGACTCACAGTGAAAAAGCTATTACTCTCGTCACTATGCGGCTTAGCTGCATTTTCTACATTAAACAGCAACAGTGTTTTGGCAGCTTCTTCTCAAGTTGACCTTTACAGTTACTTTGATGGCATCTCATTTCAACAAAATGATCAATCAACCAATGCCAATAAATTCAGGCTGTCAATTGGTGATATTAAAGTAACCAACATTAAAGAAGGTAAAAATACGGTTGAAGTTAAGCTACTGGACCAAGGTGGTAAAAAACATGCCGCTTGGTTGTGCAACACGAATGTAGATTACTCTAAAGATGAGCCTAGAAACACGCGCTTTTTGAGCTGTACCGGAGAGGGCTCGATGCATGGTTACCAGTATATAGACATGGAACCAAGAGCGTATACCATGAACTTTTACCATAAAGGTACGCTTTTTCAGTCTTACGAGTTTGCGCTTGAAAAGAATGAATTTGTTAAAGGATCAAGAAATCTAAAAGTTGCCAGTTTATGGGATGACTATGCCGCGATTGGTGAAGCGCGGATGGATATTTGGCAAGCAAGTTCGTTGGAATTAATCAAACCAGTACCAAACACGCAAGATAGCGCGCCTGGTGGGACACGCCTAAACTTTCACCTTATATATAAAGATAAAGTAATTGGTGAGGGACGCGGTTCAATGAAGGCCTATCCTGGCCGCCTAAAGTTTACTGGTGTTTCGTTTTCTAAGCCGCATGAAGAAAAAGGTGGGCGCATTGCAATCACTAGCATGGAAGATGGTGAATATCACATAATTGCTTATAAAGAGACGAATATTCCAGTCGAGTCCTACACGTTTGAGGTAAAAGATGGAAAAATTGTTAGATCAGGTCGTCAGCTGAGTGATGATGTAGACAATATCTACAGTGATACGGGAATGAATTGGTTTTTAAAAAGCACTGACAATTTAGACACGTTGGCCAAAAGTGCGATTTACCCAGAAGATCCTGAAGAAATTCGCAAAAGAGAGCGAGAGAAACAACGCCTCGCTGCGGAAGCTAAGAAAAAAGCTGAGAGAGAACAGAGAGCCAAAGAGGCGGCACAACGCAAAGAGCAGCAGCGTATAGCGCGGGAAGAAGCTCAAGCCAAAAAAGAGCAGGCTAAGCTAGAAGCTGAGCAAAAGAAAGAGCAAGCTCGACTAGAGCGAGAGCAGCAACAGGCTGAACTAAAAGCGCAAAGAGAAGCCCAAAGAGAAGAGCAACAAGCAAAAGCACGAGAGCAGCGACTTGAGACAGAAGCCCAAATGAAACAGGCAAGAGAGGAGGCATTGCAAGCGAACTCCGGATCTGTTGCTTTTAGCTTAAATCAACTTTTGCTAGCACTTGCTATGATGTCTTCAGGCTTGCTCATTGCAAAAAGCCGTGTCTTGGCGAAAGTGCCACAAATTGGCCAAACGGTTTCAGCCATTGAAGGCAAGTCACTCTATGTGGGATATGCTGTGGTTGGATTAGGGATCTTAGATTTTTTAACTGACTTATTGTCTTTTGCTCCGATAATTGGTGGTGGCCTGGCTCAAGCAGTCGCGCTTGCTGGTGGGGTTTTACTTCTGAAAAATGAGCCTAAACTCAATCAAATTGAATTGTTTGTAAAGGCCAAAAATGCGTTGACGCCACACGAAGAAGTCGTCGGGCTAGCAGCCATTGCGCTTGGCGCGCTACATTTATTTATCGGTGGACTGCCATTGATTTAAATGTCCGTTTTTTCAAAAGGCTAATTCTAAAATTATAAAGGCTGTATGAAACTGTTTGTACAGCCTTTATGTTTTTGGTTTTCACATACAGTGACTTCGACGCGCCTCAGCCATCCGCTTGCATTTTTTGACCTCTGAACTTAGTGCGTTCACCCGCTCATTTACTGCTAATAAATTTATGACTTTGTTTAGCTTTTTAGTCTGCTCTGCAACCAGATTAGCGCATTAAAACTAGGCATTTTTCATTTAAGGGACTATAAAGAGTGGTAGTCTTCGCGGTAGGTAGTTCGGGTCGTATAATGCTAAGTCCAAATCTAATAATTAAAACTCTCCTACTTATAATGAGCCTTTTCTTGTCTTTTGAAAGCTGTCTTGCAAGCACGCAAGATAGCGTAGAGGCTATGCATAGTAATATTGAACGTCGTGAAGGGGCGGCGAAAGTGGCTGCCATCATTGATTTTGTAAAAGCGCATTATCACTTTGATTCTGAAGCTTCTATAAGACATGGTGAGGCGGGGTTGAAGCTGTTAGATACGTTTGCAAACAAAGATCAAGCAACCAAATTGCACAGTTATTTGGCCAAGGCTTATTTTGCGTTTGGGGATCTATCGCGGGCAAATGAACTTGCGACAACAGCCTTAGCAATTGCCCAAGAGAGTAATAATACAGAAGGGCAACTATTAGCGTTGCTAGTCAATGCTGATATTGAATCCAGAAGGAACAATGTAGAGTCAGCAAATTTATTGACCAAAAGTGCCATTTCGTTAGCAACCTCCATTGGTCATGATTCACACCTTGCAACTGCATACCGAATTTCTGGAAGCCTCAATTCCAAAATAAAAGACTATCAAGCGGCCCTTGCAGACTATCTACATAGCTTAGATCTATTCCAAAAGCTGAATAAGCTATCAGGTGTGGCATCTTTGCATCAAAGGCTAGCTTCTTTATACAGAAAAATGGGGTTATATGAAAAGGTGTTATTTCACCAGAATCAAGCAATTGATAACGCTTTGGCATTGAACAGTGAAAGAAATCTCGCAATATATTACAGCAATATGGGGACATATTTGGAAGAGGTCTCTGATTATGAGCGCTCTGTAGAAATGCATAATAAATCATTGTCCTTGAAAAAAAAGTTGGGATATGAATTAGGGGTTATCCATACTTACAATCGGCTCGGTAGCGTTTATCGATTAATAGGAGATTACCAAAAAGCAGAAGAGTCCCTATTTAAAGCTTTGGCGCTTAAGGAAGTGCTCGAACGGCCCGATCCAAATGTCTCCACCTTTCTTGATTTGGGCAGGTTATATATTCAAACGGGGCAATTGGAACTGGCCGAAGATTACTTGCGAAAGAGTATACCTTTGTATCAGGGGTCCCGTTGGGAAGATAGACTCGCTGAAATTCACCATGCATTTGCCAAGTTACATCTGCAAAAAAATAATGCAAAAGCGGCCATTCAATCTTACCTTTTGGCAATAGAAGTGGCCAAAGCCCATGAACGAGACGCATGGCTGATAGAGTATTACGCTGAGCTCTCTTCGATATTTGAAACTCAAGGGGATATTGGACAGTCTCTTGAGTTTTTAAAAGCGCACAATCGTCTTAAATCTAAGTGGGATACTATTAATAGTCAGTTTCAAATTAGTGCATTGGCCATTGAGTTTGATGTTGCAGAGAAAAAGCGCGAAATTGCGAGTTTGAAGCAACAGAATCAAATTAAGGATCTTGAGCTTAAACAACAAGCGACGCGTCAGCTGTTTATATTCATCAGCCTATTACTGTTGTTTAGTATTTTGTCATTTGCTTATTTTTGGCGCAGCAAAAATAAGCAGTTAAAAGTGAAGCAATCAGCACTTAAATTAGTGAGTGAAGCAAAAGAACGTTTAGCGTTTGCTTTGTGGGGCAGTGGGGATGAATTGTGGGACTGGGATCTGCAATCCGGTGTCATTACCCGAGATAATCAAGCGCGCGATTTGCGTTTACCTAATGAATATATAGGCACTGATTTAGATAAGATAAAGTCGGTCGTTCATCCAGATGATTTTACTCATTTGCAGGCGTGTTTTTCTCAGCACTTGGCAGGAAAAATTGATTTTTATGAGGTGAGTTATCGTGTGATGACTCAAACCGGCGACTGGCTTTGGGTATTGGATCGCGGGAAAGTAACAGCACGTAGTGAAGATGGCGTAGCCTTGCGCGTGAGTGGCACCATAAAGGATATATCTCAAATAAAAGCGTCGGAATTCGCACTTGCTGAACTAAATGCAACATTAGAGCAACGGGTGGAAGAACGCACGATAAGCCTACAACAATCAAGGGATGAGCTAGCGTCAACGCTCGATGAGCTCACAACGACCCAGTCGTCGTTACTAGAGGCGCAAAAAATGGCATCGCTTGGCCGCCTTGTTACAGGTGTATCTCATGAGCTTAACACCCCTTTGGGCAACTCGGTTACGGCCAGCTCGGTGCTGCAAGAAGAGCTGGCCATATTTAAAGAAAAATTAGAAGCGAGCAAATTAACACTGAGTGACACTAAAAGCTTTATAGAAGTCTCTGTATCGGGCACTCAACTTATAGAGAGCAATATTGGCAGAGCGGCAGAGCTTGTGAAGCGGTTTAAGCATGCATCGGTACATGAATATGTAAGCTCGGCGACAACGGTGCAGTTAAAAGAATTTATAGATGCAATGATTGCACATAATATCAAAGGAACAGCGCTAAGTTTTGATATAACTTGCCCTGCAGAGATCCACGTAAATTGTGATACCCAAGCGCTAGGTAAGGTATTTGAGGACTTGTGTAAAAATGCTCTGCAACATGGCTTTGGCAATGAAAAAGGGCGAATTAATGTCAGTGTGCATGTCGATGATGGCGGTGTGCAAATTACTTTTAGTGATAATGGCACTGGCATGGGAGTTGACGCGCAGCCGCATATTTTCGAACCTTTTTTTACCACCGCCCGAAGTGAGGGAAATGTAGGGCTAGGTTTATACATGGTCTTTAATCTGGTGAATTTTGTGCTTGATGGACAAATTAATTATAGAGACAGCACCGAGCAGGGTGTCACTTTTGATATCACGCTACCTTTGAATATTATTCAAAGATAAAAAAAGCGCCGACGTATTTCATTCAGCGCTTTTGGTGAGAATAAGGATGAAACTTTTCGTTATTTACTGCCTACATTGACGGCTATCAAAATCGACAATAATACTTGTGTCTTTTGCATCTCCTGTGATTTTTAAGTAAGACCAATACTGCGTGCCAGCTGGCACTGAGATGCACTCTGTTGTGGTGCCTGAGTTGGACTCTGCATCTTTATCGTTGTCACTGGGCCAACCACCGTTTTTATATAAAACATGCAAATTACTTTGGCCGTGCGCTGTGGTGATGGCGATATTTTGTGCGGTATTAATATCGCCAATACTTAACCAAAGCGTACCATTGCCACCCAGACAGGCTGCTTTACCGGCTTCAAGGCGTCCACCTGTGATGGGCGTTTGGGTCGCACATGCATTTGGTACTGGCTTAGCAGCATCATTAGGCTTGATCGTGACAGTGTAGTCTTCAACTTCACCATCTCCGATGCGTCCGCAAGGCGACGTAGGTGCGCCATCGTATTTCATTGCGACGCGCATTCTGACTGTTTTACCCACAGTACCAGATGGCACTGAAACGGTGCCCGTGACAGCGCCTTTGCCAGAAACACCACTCATTACTTGCTCAGATTGTTCGAATTGACCATTTTCATTAAAGTCTATCCATGCGACCCAATGTTCTGTGTAGTTGCCACCAGGTGTTAGCGTGAACTGATTATCGCCTTCATTTAGATTAATCACCTGCGATGTAAAGTCACTGTAACCATTGGCTTGTGAAGGGTTACTAAAAGCACCAGATTGAACATTGGCAATCCACTCATATCTTGTATTACCATCCGCTTCACAGTAATCCATGCCTGCGATGTTAACGCTGGCTTGTGCGGTGTGTTTTAACCCGTCGTTATCTGTAACAGTAAGCGAAGCGGTATAGTCGCCTGCTTCGGCATAAGTATGAGTCGGGTTTGCAGATGAGCTTGATTGGCCATCGCCAAACTGCCATTGATAGCTCACGATATTGCCGTCGGGGTCTGAGGAGTTGGCGCTACTAAAGCTAACAGATTTTCCAGCTTGACCAGTGTAGGGGCCATTTGCATTAGCTACAGGAGCTTGGTTTTCAGACTTTATCTGAGCCGTGGCCATATCGCTGGCTGTGTTATTGTCGTTGTCTGTCACCGTCAATTTAACGGTGTACGTGTTAGCTTGTTGATAAGTATGGATTGGATTGGCATCGGTTGACGTATTGCCATCGCCAAAGTCCCATAGGTAACTCGTTATACTGCCATTACTATCGAAAGATCCAGCGCTACTAAACGAAATATTCTCACCAATTAGACCATTATACGGACCATTGGCTTGTGCTACAGGTAGTTCTGAATCAGTCGCTCTTTCATAGTAAACAACAAGTGATGCATCACTATATTCAAGGAATGGATCGACCAACAGGTTAAGGGTTCCGCCTCCCGCAGAAAACTCACAATACTCACTGAGCCTTGGCGCACTGAATGGGCCACAATCGAAACTGTCAGTTGTGGGCACTTTATTCATGCTGGCGTACATATCTGGGTCACCTTGATAGCCTCCAGGTATGACTGCAACAGTACGAATTGCGTCTGCTGGAATATCCAATTGATATGTTTTAGGCTCCGCGCCTTTAGCTGACTTCAGGCCTTTTACTTCAGATAAAAACACACGCTCACAGCCTTGGCATAATGTAGTGTCAGTGCCCGAAATAATGCTTAAGGTGGCATTCGAGTATGCACTGAATGCATCAATTGTCGTGTGGTAAGTTTCTGTGCTCGATGGCGCGGAAAGTGTCACAAGTTCAGGAGAACCAGCGCTTCTAAAGGAAATAAAGTCGGCCTCCCATGAGTCACCGTTTTTAACTGGTGCTTTGCCTTTAGAGACGTACATATCAGGGTCTTCATCATACCCATCAAGATAGAAAGCTACGGCTTGCGTGCCCTCGGGCACTGAGATCTCAAAATTATCTATTTCCCCCTTTTGTGCTGACAGGTCGCTAAACGACTGAACGACCGTGCCTTTTGGTGGCACAACCGCTCCTGACGTACCATCCCATGGGTGATCGGCATCACTGGTATACTCCCCTAAGCCGGTTGCAATGAGGTTTGCGTTTGACCAAATGGTTGCGCGCGCAGGGCCATGAAGCGCCGCTGTCATGCGATCAACTTGATCTTTGGTAAACATGGCATAATTGTCTGAGTAGTGCATGAAGTTTTCAGTATTGGTCGGCTGACCCAGACAGTTCTTTGCGTTGTCTTGTAAAATGCTGCTACTCATTTGCGGTGTGTCACACGAACCATCACCAGTTGCATTACAGAAAGCTTCTGAATGGACGGTACAACTACCATCAAAAGTATGCGGAAGATTGAGCCAGTGACCAAACTCATGGGTCAAAACTGAGCGAAAGTTTTCATTGGTATTTGCGCCGATGTAATCACCATTATAAACCACGCGCGAGAGGCCGTTTTGAGACATGCTAAGCTGCGGGTACCAAGCTACGCCAGAGTTATTTGTGGAACCATCGTCGTACAGGTCGTGCTGAACATAAATATTCATGTACTTAAAGTTGTCCCATGCATCCGCTGCGATTTGGTCATCGACACCACTGCCTTTACCATATCCGGCTTTGTCTGGGTAGCGCACGATACCATTTGTAGGCTGACCATTTGGGTCTTTTTTTGCGAGTACAAATTCAATATTGAGGTTTTTTCTAATCGCCTGAAATTCAGGTGCAATGGGGCCATCATCAGTTATAAGGCCTAAAAAATCTTGGTTGGATTTATTCAGACCATCAATAATTTTTTGCTCTGTTAAACAGTATGTGCCTGTTTCACAGTTATACCTGTCACCATAAACATGCACGACGACAGGGATGTAATATCTACCGGGTACGCCATTTCCATTTTCAGCTGCGGGATCTGCCTGTGTTGCGAGTGTTGACATGATTTGTGAGGCGAAGCTGGTACTTATTTTTGCTTGGCGAGCATTCTCTTTTTGAATGGCGGACCAGCTTTGCGCGTTATGATCTGTACCGCAAATTTGCCCTGAATGGGTATGGTGCGTTTGGGCAGTGATACTTGATACATGATCAACAGCTGATAATGGCGACTTGGCACTTTCACCAGCAAAAGCAGGGGTTGTTGCGCAAGCTGTTAGTAATGCGGCTGTAATGTAATTTAATGCTTTGTTATTTGGTGACGCAGTTATCACCGGCTTAGACAAATACATGTTGTTCTCCTGTAGTTATGATTGTTAACAGGTGATACGTATTCAGTTAACGCCCGTATCTAAGTTAACAATTGGCATTGCTGCCTATACCTCTCGATTGTGATTTATTTTTCTGTTTTTTATTAATCGCTTATGCGCTGATTATTCGCGCTTTGATTACACATTTTGTGTATTAAGCGCTTTTTAACTTACCTCAATGAAAATTAATTGTATACAATATAATGTATGTTTTTGCATTTTTGTTACTTTCGGGTGGGAGGTTTTAATCTGTGAATTTAGAAATAGTGCAAAGAATACAAGTGTTTAAAGTTTGAACAGAGAAACTCTAAACCAGCTGATTAATTCTGGAGTATGGGTTTGAGATTAAGCGGTATAGGTACAACGGAGGGTTTGTGTCGACTAGAATGTGACTGATACCTAAGTGGTTTGAAATATGAGATACTAATAAGGAGAATTATAATGATGCTTTTGTATGTTCAATCCAAACTTACCCCTTGTTTATCATCCTAATTATTCTTTTAGTTTTGATCCCAAACATCGTTTTGTGGTCAGCAAGTTTGCGCGACTAAAACACTATTTGGAGACACAAGGCCTTGTAAAAAACAACCTATATCAAGGGCCTGAAGGGCACTACAATGACTTAGAGTTGGTGCATTGTGAGCAGTATGTACATGATCTTTATCATAATTTGTTATGTGATAAGGCGATGCGTCGCATTGGCATACCCTGGTCAGAACAATTAATGGCACGGACGTTTACCGCGCCACTTGGCACTTACTTGACAGCTCAGCTTGCCTTAAAGCATGGAATTGCTTGTCATTTAGCTGGTGGTACGCACCATGCCCATTATGATTTTGGCTCAGGATATTGCATGGTCAATGATCTCGCCTATACCGCTACACGGTTAATCAACGAAAATAAAGTACATAACGTATTAATTTTTGACTGTGACGTTCATCAAGGGGATGGTACAGCTGCAATGCTTGCCCATCATCCATACGTATTTACCTGTTCCATTCATTGCGAAAAGAACTTTCCGTTTAGAAAACAATCCAGTGATCTGGATATTGGGCTACCTATTGGTACCGATGACAATGCCTACTTATCTGTCATTGAGTCGACACTGACTGAGCTAATCGAGCAATTCAACCCTGACCTCGTATTGTACGATGCAGGGGTTGATGTTTGGCAACAAGATACGTTAGGAAAATTAGATATCAGCTGGCAAGGCCTCGAAAAAAGAGACCGCACTGTACTCAAAACCTGTCAATCGAAAGGGGTGCCAGTGGCGACAGTCATTGGTGGTGGTTATGACAAGGACCATGAGCGTTTGGCTAAACGCCATGGCATCGTGATTGAGCAAGCCGCTAAACTTTAGTGCAAATGTTATTGATGGGCAGTACTTAGGTGGAGCACATTAGCTGTTAAATAGCGGCAAAGTGAATGCGTCAAAATTTCCAGCGTTTGGAAACAACTCATAAACGTCAGCTTCAGACAGCCCAAACCATTTTGCAATGGGAGCAAAGTACTGTTCATTTGAAAACTGAGGGATTAGCCTACCACCGCCAACATCCAACGGGCCGCCGACTTGTTGGTCTAGCATGATACCGTGTACATCTGAGCCATTGACTGCGCCACCCATAATGAGTTGATTGCCTGCCCAGCCGTGATCTGTGCCATCTCCATTTGATGTGAGGGTCCTGCCAAAATCAGACATAGTGAAAGTCGTGACACTATTTTGTAGAGCAAGCTCGTTGAGCGCGCTTTGAAACTCAGAAAGCGCGGTTGCTAAAGTTGAAAATAGCGCAGGCTGTGTGGTCAACTGTTCATCATGTGTATCAAAGCCGCCAAGTGAAACGAAGAAGATTTGCCTTTGAGAGGTTGTTTGGTTGCTAATACTCAAAGATTTCGCAACGGCAGCAAGTTGCTGTGATAAGTTGTTATCACTAAATTGCGTAGTGAGTTCAGGGGCTTGCTCAAGTAAGGTGTTCATACTTTGAACATTACTGATTGAGCGGCTTAATCGGCTGGCATATGCGTCTTGTATTGGGTTGTTTGAATTGGTTTGTAGTAGCCGATCCATAATGCTTTTGACGTGGTCGACCTGAGGTTGATAACCAGACAGGGGGTTTATCTTCATCACACCATTTCGACTTAGGGCATATGGCGAGGTTTGTATGCCTGACTGCCAAGGGTTAGAGCCTGCAAGAGATATGTTACTGGTAAAAGCACTATGTTGATTGAGTCTCTCCAGCATGCGGGCACCCCAGCCGGTGTTCAGAGAAACCTTTTCTTGCCCGTGCATCCATGTGGCTTGTTGGTCATTATGCGAGAATAAGTGACTTGGTATGCTAACCGCTTTGTTTTTGTAATCAGCGAGTGTTGTTGGCGCGATTAATGTTCCCACTCCTCCCACAAATGCGAGCTGTCCACTGTCAAATAGAGAAGTGAGGTTTCCCATACTCGGATGTAGGCCAACACCTCCTTCAAATTGGGTTTTAGTCGTGAGGTTAATTGCGTCATTTACAACCAAGTTTTGTCTGCTTTGCTCGTAATTGGTGCGATGCTGGCCACTTGTCGGTACGAGCATATTGAGAGAGTCACTACCACCGTGCAAAAAAATGCAGACGAGCGCTTTATAATCACTTAGCGGCTCGCTGTTTAAAGTATTGCTGAGCGCTTGTAGTTGTAAACTAGTTAGGGCCGCAACGGATGCTCCACCTTTTAAACACAGGGACAAGAAAGCCCTTCTTGATTTTCCATTGTAGGTTGTCATGTCAGGCTCCTAGTTTTGATAATTAAATTCTGGCGATAAAGAAATCATGTACAACAATTGAGATATGCGGTCGGCGGGTGTGCGGTTTACAAAGTAGCTGTCTAGATCAGTTAACGCACTACGCGTTTCGTCTGACATGATGCCAGCAAAGTAGACGACATCATAGTGGTCCAACAAAGCTTCTAACCCTGCGTTTTCGAGTAAAGAGATATGTGCCTCTCCATACATATAGATGGTATTGGGGTTCAAAGTACTTTTACGTTCGGCCATTCTCCATACCAGATCGCTGTAATGGCTGTTTGTCGTAGAAATCATATTTGAATCTGTGGCTATTTGTAGCTCAGGAGCCACCAAGTTTGAATCAAGTAGCTCACTTGGTCTGTGGTCGGGTCTAAAGAAATTAAATACAGACGGAGACAGCAAGGGGCCTTGACCAAATGTCGTAGATAAATTCCACGTATAATAGCGATTGGCCTGAGAGGCTGCGTTGAGTGTTCGCCAAAAGTGCAGTTTAGTGAGTATAGGCTCTTTGATTTTGCCAGTATGTTCTAACACGACCGAATACTTTCGCGCTTCTTCATCTAAGAGAATGGCCTTAACAACGGCAGTAAGATCACCGCGGTCACCTTGCCCATTATCATTAAAAATAGTTGCAACGCGTTCAACATATGCAGGTGTTGGATTCGATTTTACCAATCGTTGTATTAACTGTTTTGAGATAAAAGGGGCAACATTTGGGTGCATAAATAAGTTGTCTAGCGCTAACTTCATTGACGCCTCAGCGCCTGTGTCTGCCGGAATTACTTCACCATTGAGTAAGTGCTTTTCAAGATTAGAATGATAATCTTCAAAGGGGTGCATTGGCAGAGTGTAATTTTTACTCGGTCTATTCCAGCGAGCAGAATATGCAAATGTCCAGCCGGTGAATACTTTTGCAAATCCGCCAATTTCAAGCTGAGAGTACGTCGGGATCGTGTTACCGTTGTCGTCTAGCTTTACTGTGCCATCAAGGTTTAGCTCATCTAACCCTATGGTGAACAACTGCATGACTTCTCTTGCGTAATTCTCATCAGGGCGTATGTTTTTATCTAAATTGGCCTTTTCGTTGCCAAGGTGGCTTAAGTAAACCCCCATGACCGGAGATAAGGTGACTGACTCAAGTAACGTACGAAAGTTCCCAAACGCATTTTTCAACAACATGTCGTAATAATTTGTCATACCTTCTGGCTCGCCTCTTAGCGCGCTGTTGGCGTCTGAAACAACAAATATTTGACTGAGCGCAAATGCGACTCTCTGCCTTAACTGATCGGGCGCACTTAAACTAGCCTTCCACCACGCATCGATGCGATTGATATGATTTGGTTGCTCTTTATTTGGGTAGTTTTCCAAAAAAGGCATGTGGTAAGTCGTCTCGCTTGCGAATTGTGCGTTTATCCATTCCTCTTCACTTTTTCCTGTTGCCGCTTGAATCTCTGCATGAGTCGGTCCCAATGTGCCTTGGTGTAACAGCGTTGCAGCTTGTTTTTGGGTCATCGCGTTGATGGACTCAATTGTGGTTTCAGTATAGGTGCTCAACCCTTCACGATTTGTTACTGTCAGCGCAAATACAAAATCATCTTGGGTAGAAGAGTGTGTTTCAGGCAAGGTTACAGTCAGGCTCGGTGATTGATGGTTCTCTATAACTGCTGTGGGGCCGGCAATTTGCTCCCACAAATAGGTGAGCTGTTCATCACCGCCAGTGATGGCACTTTCAATCACAATCGTCGTGCCTTTACGAACAATACTGCCGGGAGCCCTGACATCCACAATAGGTGCCGTGCCTACTGCCCCTGCATCCGGGTTTTCGTCTTCATTATTGCCTGCATCAGGAGTTTGAGCGTCGTCGCCTGTTTGATTGTCAGTATTGGTGTCTGCTGGGGGGGAGGGAGAGCTTGTGTTATTGTCTTCGTTCGTCACATTGCTGTTATTCGTGTCACTACCGCCGCCACAGGCTGACAGTAAAAATGTAAACACCATAAGTAAGGCGAGTAACTTCATTTCGATTTCCTCAATATTGCCTTACCCATTTATAGCATTATTAGATAAATTAACAATGTTTTTTCATTATGTGTTTTTGTATTTCTAATTTTAAAGTGCTGGTTTTTTGCGTGGATTCACTACTTTTTTGATGTTAAGTGAAACAAGTATCAACATTATTCTGGAGTATGGTATTGATTTTTAAAGCAAGCAGGTTGTTAAAGGTTATGTTTACGGAGAAGTCTATGGTGTCTTTTCGAATGCTTGGTAAGTTAAATGTAAATTTAATAAATGAGCCTAGTTGCTGTCTGGGTGACTAAAAAAGAGGTCGCTTTAACTCGATTACCTAGATTGATTGTCGGAGAACTTGCGGTAAATAGGTCTGGCCTTCGCATAAATCGCTGAGAAGCCCACGAGTATCTGTAATCTGTATTCATTGACTGGTTTTACAAGGTGAAAGAAAGCAGAGGCACGTTAGCCTCTGCAAAAAACAATTAACAGAAGTCTTTTGTCCAGCGGCACATCATTGCTTGTACCGAATAACCTGGAGGAGCAGCTGTTGCACCCGCCACATCATTCGTTTGCTTTTC
This sequence comes from Pseudoalteromonas luteoviolacea, assembly GCF_001696455.1. Lineage (GTDB taxonomy): Bacteria > Pseudomonadota > Gammaproteobacteria > Enterobacterales > Alteromonadaceae > Pseudoalteromonas > Pseudoalteromonas luteoviolacea_C. Next base: position 466,566 of record NZ_MAUJ01000002.1, on the reverse strand, counting down.
AGAGATGGTTTTGTTTTGAAGTGACTTTAGCGTCTTTTTTTGGATATTAAGCTTCATTGTATTTCCTTATTGTATTTGCCGGTATTATTACTCGGCCATTTTTTATGTGGCCGGTATTTAAACTCCCATTTATTATGAAGGTTGTAAATTGAATTTTATTAACGATATTTTACTACTCATTTAGATTTTAGTTGAACTGTTTTTTGTGGTTTTTATGTGTTGTAAAATGGTTTTATTGGCTATTTATTTTTTGTAATTATTGGTGGTTTATTTATATATTATATTTTTCATAAAATAGATCTTAAAGTGAATTGGTAGCGTTAATGGCGCTCTGGCTAAGAGGAGGCTAAATGGTGAAGCCGTTTCATATAACTCGGTTGAAAACGAGCATCGGAATTTTGCGTTTAACGGGGGAGTTAGGTAATTCACAGCTAAGAGGTGGCATTATTTATCACAAGGTAGAAGTCATGGGAACAGATGGTTGGCTTGAACTCGATTTATCTTCAAACTCAGTGAAAAATGCACTGACCCAAATTGAGCATGTGGTGTTGGCGCACCTGTCGTAACTTAGTGAATTTCGCCACCATATCGATGAAGTTTACCTGCCAAAGCATGAGGCTCGCCATTGAGTCATACTCACGATTGAGATTCTATAGCCAATTAGAGTAAAACCGCATTTATGAAATTTAGAAACGTGGACACATTTCGTTAGTTAATTGGCAATATGCCACACGAATTGTTCCTTGCGAGAGTACATAAATCAAATTTATGTGCTATGTTATACTATAACAAAATAGTGAGTTGAGTTATTAAATGACTGGCGAAAATAAAGAACTACCTCTGTTGACAGAGCAGCAAATTTTAGAGGCTCCGGAATCAGATTATATGAATGACGCACAATTGGCGTTTTTCAAAGCAAGATTGATTGAGCTGCATGACACAACACGTGAAAGGATCAGGGAAGTCAAAGAGCATATGCAAGACCAGCCAGATTTAGCTGACTTTAATGATAGAGCATCTTGGGAGGAACAGTGGGCACTGTCGATGCGCATTGTAGAGAGGGAGCAGAAGCTTTTACCAAAGATTATTCAATCTTTAGAGCGTATTCGCTTGGGCGAGTATGGTTACTGCATGGAATCAGGTGAACCCATTGGTATTCCTAGGTTGTTAGCTAGACCTACCACAGAATTCTGTGCAGATGTAAAAAACCTCAAAGAGGTCGGAGAGCATCTCTATAAGCATTGATTAGATTTATCATTAAGTTGCTGCCTATTGGGGTGCATGAAGTTTAGGTGTGGCAACTTCTCTATTTAACAGCAAGTTAATTTAGGAGTACTTATGGCTGAGTCAAGGTCATTGTTACCGGTCACCATTCTGTCGGGGTTTTTAGGGGCAGGCAAAACCACCGTGTTAAACCATATTCTTGGCAACAGAGAAGGACTGAAAGTTGCGGTAATTGTAAACGATATGAGCGAGATAAATATCGATGCTGAAATTGTGCAAAACGAAGTCAGCTTAAATCGTGCCGAAGAAAAGCTGGTAGAAATGAGTAATGGATGTATTTGTTGTACTTTGCGTGAAGATCTACTTGAGGAAATTCAACGTTTAGCGCAAGCAGGCAAATACGATTATCTGGTTGTAGAATCTACGGGTATCTCAGAGCCTTTACCCGTTGCTGAAACATTTACATTTGCAGATGAAAACGGCAATAGCCTGTCAGATATTGCCAAGCTTGATACGATGGTTACGGTGGTCGATGCGCTGAATTTTTTAAAAGATTACGATGAAGCTAAGTTGTTGCAAGAAACTGGTGAGAGTTTAGGAGAAGAAGATCAACGTAGCGTTGCTGATTTGTTGGTTGAGCAAGTCGAGTTTGCGGACGTTTTGTTGATTAGTAAGACTGACCTCGTATCCGAAAACGACCTAAAGCGATTGCAAGGAATATTAAAAACCCTGAATACCCAAGCTAAGCAAGTTGCAATTCAAAATGGCCAAGTACCTATCAAAGAAGTCCTCGCAACAGGCTTATTTGATTTTGAAAAAGCACAATTGGCACCGGGGTGGCTCAAAGAGTTGCGGGGAGAGCATATACCCGAAACTGAAGAGTATGGGATCAGTGCGTTTGTCTACAGCGCGAGAATCCCGTTTCATCCAAAAAAGTTTTACGACTTTCTTCACTGTAAAGAGATTAGCGGCAAGTTAGTGCGTTCAAAAGGTTTTTTTTGGTTAGCAACACGCCCACATATTGCTGGTAGCTGGAGTCAAGCTGGTGGAATGGCGAGATATGGTATGGCCGGACTTTTTTGGAAAGCGGTGCCTAAAGAACAATGGCCTGAAGACCCTGAATATCTTGAAGCAATCGCAGATATGTGGGAAGAACCATTTGGCGATATGCGACAAGAGCTGGTGTTTATTGGCCAAGGGTTAGATAAAGAAGACATTACCAGTAGATTGGATAAATGTTTGTTGGCCCCAGAGGAACTTGCTCAAGGTCAGGCATTTTGGGCGAAATTACCTGACCCGTTTCCTGAGTGGCCTCTGAGGCCAGAGTAAGTTATTTTTTCTGTTTAGTCGATTTTTAAAACAGTCAAACTAAGTTGATAAATGCAACTTAATTTGACTGTTAAACCTCTTAATTTATATATTAAGCTGTCTTTATCAAAAGATTGAGTAACAACCGAAGCGAGTGCCCAATATGTTTTAACTCTCGGGCTCTTTTGTAGCGAGCGATGATAAAATGCGATCTACAATCTCTTTGCTGTGTACTTTTCTGTCGTGCACCAATTTCCCATGATCGGCTGCAATTATCATATTTACAATGCCAACTCCCAAACCGGCACCTAGACCCGATACAGCATAATGTTGACTGTGTCCAAGTGAATTGCTTATTGCAAGCCCATCTGCGTTGTTCAGGTTTTGCACTGCTCCTCCTATCCTAAAAAAATAAGGGGGTTTAGCTGGGTCATTTGGTATCCAGACTCCGCCGACATGGTGGACTGGCATGGTACCTTTGCCATATTTGTAGAAACTTGCATTTGGCCCTAAAAAGTACTCTCCCTTATGATCCATTCCAATGGATTTATATACTCCTGGTTCCAACCCTTCAATCCAAGTAACGCCAAGACCGTATACACCAGATTGTTCGGTCTTTTCTTCAATGATGAAATATCTATTTGTTTGCGTATGTTGTATTGATTCTGGCGTTATATTTGAGCAGCCATAAATGAAAAGTAAGGCTACTACTAATAGGTAATTCTTCATGTTCTTTCTCTGTATAAAACTTGACGTGTTATGTGTAGCAAACGTCATTTAATCCTGTGGGGATATACTACCTAAAATAGTCTAAAACAATAAGATTCTGAAGACTAATTCTTCGTTTTTATACCCATTAAGATTATACGCAGTTTGCATGGTTGTTTAGTATATTATGACATAGTAAATCTTTGTCTTGAAATAAGAGTTATATTTTTGCTTTTTATCAATAAATAATGATTAACGCAATAAGCTTTTGAAATTTGTAAAAGCCAAGTTTAGAGAACTTGGCTTATCAGTGACGAAAAACTAAGAAAGATTCTATTGGTGAGAGTAGTCTAAACCGGCACTTGTAAAGATTGCGCTTGTGGCCTTAAACTTTTATCTTGGTTATGTTCAATCAATCTTGCCATAAACCAAACAAATGCTTCAGTTTGCCCATTTAAAACACACCCTGTTTGGCATACCGCTTCCAGCAAAGCTTGTTCATTGTTGTTTGTCAGTGCCTCTAGTGCGGTGTTACTGGTTAAATGCAATTCGCAATAAGGTAGGCTGTTGTTCAAGCTTCGCTCCAATTGAACTTGTTCTTGTTCAACTTTTATCGTAAATGGTTTTTTAACGGTACCAAGTTTTATCGAAACGGCAAGAGCTGGTTGTGGCCCAGTGCAGCTTTGTAAGTGTAATGTAAGGTAGCTGACAAAATTATTTACCCAGTTTTTCAACATGGGCAGTGCGCTGTCTAATCCATCTGCCTCTAAGCAGTCTAGATTTTGCGTGCTTTGAATGAAACTTTCATTCACTTCTTTTTCAGCTTCAATAAGTGCTTTTACCGTATAATCAATATCTTCATAGGTATGAGAAGCTGAACAAATGAATCTCAAGCGCCCGCGTCCTTTTTCAACAATGGGATAGGTGACCGCCAAAGTTTGTACTCCGCGCTGATACAAACTTTGCACAATGGCGTAAAGCTTCTCTTTGTCTCCAAAGTGAGGTGTGACAATTGGTCCGTCACCAGTACCAAGGTCAAACCCTGCTTCTTTAAATTTTCGACGCATATAGCGAGTGCGATCCCAAAGCTGCGCTCTCATTGAGTCATCACGTTGCAATATGCGCAAAGAAGCCAACGCCGCAGCGATATCGGCAGGGCTAATGGAAGCTTGAAAGATATAGGCTCTAGAGGCTGATTTGAGTAGGTTGACGTGCTTTTCACTGGCTGCAATAACGCCGCCAATACTACCCAGCGCTTTACTCAATGTAGTCATGATAAAATCTACTTGATGGCTAACGCCTTGCTCAGCGCAAACGCCTGCGCCTTGTTCACCGTAAAAACCAAAAGAGTGCGCTTCATCTACCAGCACTAAGGCCCCATACTGCTTGGCGGTGCGAACGATATCAGCAACAGGCGCTGTGCCTTCACCCATGCTGTAAACACTCTCTAACACCACTAAGGTCGTACGATAAGGGGATTGCTCAGCGGCTAAAACCGTCGCGAGGTCATCTTTATCATTGTGTTTGAAAGTACGAATTGTAGCGCCACTTAATCTCGCCCCATCAACAATTGAAGCGTGGCAAAGTTGATCGATAACCACAATATCATTTGGACCGAGTATACCTGATATAGCGCCCAAATTAGCAGTGTAACCTGTGGGGAACAAACAAGCGTTTGGCTTCCCAACTAAGTTAGCAAACTCTTTTTCAAACTCGACATGCTGATCTGTCATACCTGTTGCTGCGGCAGAGATCCCCATACCTGTTCCGTAATTTTGTAATGCTTCTGTGGCGTGGGCAATAACTTGAGGGTCGCGGTTAAAGCCAAAATACAGGTTAGTTGACCATATAATAGACTCTCGTTCATCGTCGTTGTAGCTATCTCCTATGCGGCCTCTAGCTGAACTACCTGTGCGCAATATTTTGCCGTAAGGGTTGCGCCCGTTTCTATTAACCATCTGCAAAATTGCTTGTACTAATAGGCTCTTGTCATCTATGTCCCATGCGTGAACACTTGCAGAACCGAAAGTCGGATGGCTTGATTGTAATAATGATTGAAATTGACTTAATGTTTCGATGTGTGTCTTCGTTTGCTGCTCATTTACCTTTGCTTGGTCTTTGAATATGTGTGCAGCAAGCAAAGCGGATGTAGGGTAGTTCGCGATGACTGCTGGTGATATCGATGTACCTAGCGCATTACTTAATCTGCTGGAGAGTTCCATCAGGTTAAGTGAGTCAATACCTAAGCTATCAAAACTGGTGTCTTGGTTTATGAGAGTGGGCTCCGCTATGCTGAGTAATGCCGCGACCTCTTGTTGGATAATCGATTGCGTTATCTCTAATTTATCATTGATAAGAGGTGTAGCTTCATCCTGATGTGTTTTTTGATTCGCCAGCCGCACCTGTGTTAGGTCGGGCAGCTTACTTCTATCGAGCTTGTCATTAGGTAGAAAAGGGAGGGTGTCCAAAGACATGAACAGTTGCGGCACCATATAGCTTGGTAAATGTTCTAGAAGTTGTGATTTTAATACGTCATGGTTTGGGGCGTCAGGTTGTTCGACAAGATACGCAACAAGCGATTTTTGGCCTGTTTCACTTTCCAAAGCACTTACCGCAGCAGCTTTTATAAACGGCAGGGACTCGAGTGCCGACTCTATTTCACCCAACTCGATTCGATACCCACGGATTTTCACTTGTTGGTCGATTCTGCCTAAAAACTCGATGTCTCCAGCTTCTGTAAAGCGACATAGATCGCCAGTTCTATACAGTCGTCGTTTTGTGGTTTCATTACCTACGTGTATTTCAATAAAGCGAGCCGCAGTTTGTTCTGCATCGTTTAAGTATCCTCTAGCCAATTTGTGCCCACCAAGGCAAAGCTCTCCCGCTATACCATTAGAAACGGGTTGAAGTTTTTCATCTAATATCACTGCGCTTGAGTTTTCCACAGGTCGGCCTATGGTGATAGTTTTGGTACCCACTTTAATGTCTTTTAATGTGGAGAATACGGTGTCTTCAGTTGGGCCATATGCGTTCACAACACGTGGTCTCGGGGTGAGTGTATGCACTTTTTCTACCAAAGCTGACTTTAGCGCTTCCCCACCAAATACCACGCATTCTATATTTTTCGGCAGGGGTCCCGAGTTGAGTATCGCTTGCATAGAAGAGGGGACCATAACGCAAGCTTTAACCTTGTCGGCATACGGCAGTGAGGTAAGTTCGAGCGCATTTTGAGCCAATATAACCGTTCCTCCTAATGATAGGGTCCCGAGCGTTTCCATCACTGAGGTGTCAAAACATATGGATGCCGCTGCTAAAACCCCTTGCAGTTCAGTCGGACCAAACAACTTGCTCAGTGCATGGCTCATTGCAACGAGGTTTTTATGTTCGATGGCAACCCCTTTGGGTTTGCCAGTGGAGCCTGAAGTGTAGATAACATAGGCTAAATCTTCGGCAGCTGGGTATGTAGTGGGTTCATTGCATGGGGTGTGCACAGTTAGCTGCTGAGTATTTATATGCGTCTCAACGCCTGTACAAAGTGCCAAAGTGTGCTCACTATCTACAACAGCAGCTTTAGCGCCTGAATGCGAAAGCATGTATTCCACACGGTTTTTAGGGTAGTTAGGGTCCAGTGGCACATAACCGCAGCCTGCTTTGTGAATCCCGATCATGGCAGCTAATAGTTGCCATGTTCTAGACATGCATACTGCAATTATTGAAGACCTTGGAATTTGTTGTATTTCAATCTCTTTAGTAATTTGCCAAGCAGCAGTCATTAGCTGTGAATAAGTGATTTTATTTTCTCCATCAATTATTGCGATGCTGTTGGGCGTTAGTTCATATTGCCACTTTATCAGGTCGTAAATTGTTTTATGGTCAATGGAGGTTTCGCCTTTTGCCTTTTGCATTTTCGTTTCCTTCTTCCGTTATTGTTTTGATTTTGGATAAAAGCTTGTGCGCTATTAAAGTAACAGAAAGGTAAACTAATTACGTTTAAGATATATGTTTGTATGTAATATGTGGACTTGTGCTGAAAATTTAAACTATTTAGTTAACAGAGTAAATCAAGTCTAAATACCCAATTTCAAGTAGCTGAATAAGCGTATTACTTGGGGAAAAAAGGAGCCAATGAATAGGCGGGTATTATATTTTATGTGATGGATTTTAAATGCAAATTTAGACTGTTTTTTTGTTTTAAAACGCAGCTGTTAATGGTTGCTTTATGCTGATTTTTATTCCACTTTATGGTAAATTTCGGGCAGTGATTTATATGGAAGAATTATTGCCTTGGAACAACAACATTCAGAAAAAAAAGCGCAGAGCTTTGTGTACATCATCTATGGTAAACAAGAGCGCCATTATCTCGAAGCACAACTCAGTATTGCCAGCCTCATTTTTCACAATCCAGAAGCGCAGGTTTGTGTATTAGCAGAGTGCTACGCGCTCTTTGACGAGCATCCTCAGCTTACAGTCATTCCATTAACGGATGAAATGAAACAAGCGTGGATGGGAGAAGATGGTTACCACTTTAAGCTTAAGCTTGCAGGCTTGAAGTTTTTGCTAGAGAAACATGCGCAAAAAATCATATTTCTAGATACTGATACGCTCGTCAAGGCACCTATTATGGACCTGTTTTCTCAAATATCTGAGAAGAATACCTTGTTGCATGAAAAAGAAGGTGATTTAACAGGAAAACGTTTTGCTAAGCAGCACGCCGGAGTGATAGGCAAGAAGTTTTCTCATCCTGAGTTTGGGGATTGGGTGATTGAATCAAGTATGCCCATGTATAATTCGGGATTAATCGGGATTTGTGACACGCATTGCAAACACCTAGACAGCGCTTTGTGGTTAATGCCTTTAATTGATGAGCATACGACTATCCATACGGCTGAACAGTTTGCGTTGGGTATTATTTTACGTCGCCATGAATCGCTGAGTGAGGTCGGACATAAGCGCGTTTATCACTATTGGCACAAAAAACCTCGTAAGTATATTTTTGAAGAAACTGAGCGCTTAGTTGCAGAGTTTAAAGGTAAGTGTTTGTATACCGATGCAAAAGTAATGGCTGACTTTCGTTACAGACGTCCGGCATTACGTTGGTTAAAAGATAAGTTAGGCATCAAATAAAATCTAACTTACCAAATTGGGAGGCGTGCTTGGAGTTTTATCATCTCAAATCATTTGTCGCGGTTGCAAAAGCTCAAAACTTAACCAAGGCAGCAAAGGAGCTACACACCACGCCTCCAGCGGTAAGTGCGCATATTAAAGCGCTTGAGCAAGAGTTGAATGTAACCTTGTTTGAGCGTACCAGCAAAGGCATGTTACTCACGCCGCAAGGGATCGCATTAAGAGAAAAAGCCCAGAATACCCTTAACAGCGCACACGATTTTATCCAAAGTGCCAGTCTCACCGATACCGCTTTGACAGGTCACCTTAAAATAGGATTGAATCTGTCTCCTCGAGTACTAAAATGCCAAGATCTGCTTATGCAGATGCAGTCCGAGTTTCCTAATATCTCCCTTGAGTTAAGTCCCAGTAATTCATCACAAATTCTCAGTGACATTGAAGCTGGCAAGCTAGATGGTGGCTATACATTTGACCAAAGTGGTAGTGAATTTTTGGCTAAATTTATCGCTAACCGTAATATTACGACTGTGATGCCAAAAGTGTGGATTAACTCACAACAAAGCGAATTTGAGCTGCTTGAAAATGGCACTTGGATTGGTATGGGCACCAGTTGTCCGTTCGACAATGAGTTGGTGTCAAGGTTACCTAAAGCAAAAATCAGTCACTATTCCAGTTATGATGAGCTAACGCGTATTGAATTGGTTTCACAGGGCTTTGGAGCCAGTTTTGTGGATGAGAGCGATCTCGTTGGGTTACCAGAAAGCGTACATCAAACCAGTATTATAGATTTTGATTTGCCATTATTTTTTGTGGTATCTGCGAGACGGGAAAAAGAGCCGTTAATTCAAGCTTTGTTAAATCAGGTTGCGTTGCAGACAGAGTAATTATGCATCTTGATGTAGATAAAGATGTGTGGATGCTGCTTGGTAAAAAGCTTTTATTATTATCATTATTTGCTCTTACCAAGCAGCTCACACAATAAAACCAAGTGACGGGCATGTTCTTGGTTTTTTTACATTGCTCCCGAGTAGGCGAGTGGCAATGCAAAATCGTTCAGTAAATTATCTAAATTACCATTTAAATAATTTACATTTTTGAATTCTTTTACCACCATAGTTTGCTACTAGGTAAGGTCCCACTTGCGCTTCACGGATGGTGTCGAACGTGTAAGTAATGATCTCAACATCTAGTGAACCATCACCATGCAATTCGTAGCTTGCATTCAATTTGCTCGAACCAATTTCAAAAAGGCTGACAAACTTATTCTCGAAAAGATATTGGTCGATCACAATGCCGTTGTTTTCGTCTACTGCGAAATGACCCTTTTTCTCATCTAACGTCACTAATGTGTAGTTGCGAGGGCGTGCATTAGGACCTTCACCATATGTAATGATCCAATCGGCTTTGTTTTCAATCGGTGCGCCCACCTCTAATGACATTGGAAACTCATACAATGAGCCATGTCCCGGTGCGATTAACTCACACTTACCTTTAAAAAATCCTTGCCACTCTTGTGGTGCAGCCTGTACACCAGCAGAAACAGCCGACAATCCCAGACATAGAGCTAACAGAGTTCTCATTATTTTTTCCCTTCGTTGATGACTTTTTTATTGGTCAATTAATAAAACGAGAGAAATTTCAATTTATAACAAAAGAAAGGTATTTTTTATGAAATCAAATCAAATTAAATCATAAGTAATTGATATGTATTGTTATTAAAGTTTAGTTTGTTGCGTTTTTATTGTGACTGCACTAATTGTACAGACCTTAATTGATTAAACTAAGGGCCGGTAATGAGTTTGCAAAGACTTAAAGTCTCGTTGGATTGCGTGGGATTCATGAGATTGAAGCCTCACGTGCTCGCGCTCAGGGATAAAAGCTTTTGAAGAATGGAACTGCTTTGTGAGACTAGGCTGCAAATAATCAAATATTAATTTGACTCGCTGCATGTGGAAATCAGAGCTCACAATGTCAACCGATTGCAGATTATGTGCGCATACTAAAGGCGCTGTTAAAGTGGCATCTTCAATTGTAAATCGGCTCAAGGCATCTTCCAAGAACACCTGCTCAGCAATGCCTAAAGAAATTAAGTAATCGCGATTGAGGCTCGCGTGAGAGCGCGGAGACTGATTAAAATTGCGACCAAAGCCGCCAGTACAAATCAGCTTACTGTGAGGTTTGTCAATCAACAGGCTATACGCCAGTTCACAGCGGGATTTTGAAATAGGTGATAGGTTTCCATAATTATCGTTCTTATTGCCAAGTACAATGATCGCGTGAGTCAAAATTGATTGCTTCCTAATAAGTGCTTCTGATGCATGTTATACGCAAATAACGAGAGTGGATAGGCTTGAGCTTTGGGATGCTCAAGCAAACCAAAATCTTAGTTAATTTGATGCGAAAACCAAGTCACGATGGCGGGAGTTAGGTTGCTGTCTTTGTCTAATAGCGGGTAACCATGGTCTTTCCCTTTGTACGCCAAAAACTTACTATTGCTGTGTTTTGCCTCAATAAATAATGCTTGCGCACTGGTATAGGTTCTACCATCTTCTTCAGCTGCAATAATGAGCGTGGGCTTGCCTGACAATGAATTCGTGTACTTCTCAATATTTTTGTCATTTTGTGCCGAAGAGAAGAAGCCAATCGCGGCGATTTGATTATTCAGTGCGAGCTCTATGGCCTGAGAGCCACCACAGCTTGCGCCTATTACGCCAATTTTTCCTTGTGCTCCAACCTTATCTTTTAAAAACTGATAGGCGATTTGAACGTCTGATGGCCAGTGAGCTGTCATATCTTGCCATGCTTTTCTGCGTTGCTCTGTGCTTAATTGCGATAATGTTCGCACGTCGTACTGGGTGGTTGCACTGTCTCCAAATCCTCTAAAATCTATACTTAAAGCGTGGATACGGTTGCTCGCAAGTTGCTTTCCAATGTTTTTGTACATTGTTTGGTTGTAGTTGCATTGATGGAGCATTAATACCGCACTGTCACTGCTTGAGGGGGCAGAAAAGTACTGCCCTTTGAGCGTGAAACCGTCTTTGGCTGTTAGGTTGATGTTTGCTAACGCTGACGTGCTGGTGAGTATAGAGGTAATTGCAAGGCTATGTATGATATTCATTTGAATCCTTTGATGTTGGGTGCTCAAACTAAACTACCGCAACCAAAACGTGAATTCAGGATTTATGCGATAAACTCAATGAAGCTCGCGCTGTATGGTTTTTGAACTATCAGCCTAATGTTTGAAAGATTATAAAACCGTAGTTAATCACCTACATTCGATTACCGAATCTCACATCAAGTACTCAGTTAAACACACTATTGAGCCTCACTATTTCCTAAGATAGACACAATTACTTGCAACATTAAGGAAAGAAAAGTGAAAAGGTTCACATTAAGTATTTTAGCTTCGGCAATATTGTTATCGGGTTGTAATGGTGATGGCGTTAAAATTATCAAAACTCAGGACAAGGACAGGCCGGCGGTGCTGGCAGACTTTGCAGGGCAATGGGATATGCGAGGGCACGGGCAAATTTGGTCAATCAATGAGTCTAGTCTCACCACATATAACTACAACAGCAAAACCTGCATCAAGGCTGAAACAGAGACAGCGCAAGATTTAAAAGATGCGTTAAAGTACCTGTCTTTATCAGACTCTCAAGACAAGCTTACGTTTGTAAGTCCAGCGTCTTCTAATTTAACGTTAAGTAAGCTGACATCCCTTCCCGAGCCTTGCCAAGATGGTCAATTAACGACTGAGATGACATACCCGCAATTGTTTGATTATGTTTGGCTCACCTTAAATGAGTACTACGCGTTTTTTGAATTAAGAGGGATTGATTGGCAGCAAGTTCATACGGATTACAAGCCTAAAGTGACGGACTCTATGGCGCAAAGTGAGTTTATAGCGATCATGGATGATATTTTTACTGAATTTGGAGACGGGCACTTGAGCCTAAGCTCAGATGACGGCCTTAGTGCGGATGGTAATAAAATCGATACTTTATTAAAAGAGGCGTTACTGCGTGATGATGAGAATGTGGAACTGGCGCAGGCAGAACTGAATCACAATGAGTTTAGAGTGCTAAAACACCTAATGCAGGATGGGAAGTTACACACTTATGAAGATAGTGATGCGCTGTTTTATGGCAAGATTTCTGAACGGCTAGGTTATGTGCGCATTGATAAAGTGTCGGATATGGTGGCGGACAGTTCAAGTGACGGCATTATTCCATCAGTGGAGCGCGACCTTGCGAACACTGATAAGATCATGGAACAAGTCTTAACCGAATTTACAGACGTTGAGGCGATGATTATCGATTTAAGGTATAACGGAGGTGGGTACGACAATGTGTCGCGCAAAATTGCTGGGTACTTCACTGCTGAGGCGTATAGCTTTGGTAGTAAACAGGTCTCTAACAAAGCCCATCAGGGGACGCCAATCGAGCTAACGGTTACACCCAGTGAATCTCAAAGGTTTACAAAACCTATTTATGTGCTGACGGGCGAAAACACGGGCAGTGGAGGAGAGGTATTAGCAGAGGCACTTAAAGCACTACCGCAGAGTACGCTCGTGGGTGAAGCGACAAATGGCAGTGTTTCAGATTCTTTGACTCATGAGTTACCCGGTGGTTGGGAGTTGAGTCTAAGCCATCAAGTTTATAAAAATAAAGCGGGAGAAGTTTTAGAAAAGACAGGTGTTACACCGGATGTCTTGATGCCTGCGTATGCCAGTGTTGATCATAAATTAAATACAGATACACCCATAGAGTTTGTTATTCAAACAATGGATGAGGTGACCACACACCAATATGATGTCGCAATGTTGGAAGAATCGCTCCATGAAGCCCTAAAAAATACGGGGTTACCAAGCTTGTCTGTTGCTGTGATTTCGGGTGACCAAGTTGTATACGAGCAAGCCGTTGGCTTTGCCGATATTGCTCAAAATCGACTGGCGACAGTCCATACCCCCTACAATGTTGGTTCAATCAGTAAAGCGGTGTCGGCGGTTGCAATAATGCAACAAATTGAGAAAGGTGCCGTTAGCCTTGATGACAGTGTTGCAGAAATGAATCTCACTTTTGACCCAAACAACCCCGAAAATTCGGGCGACCAAATTACCCTAAGAAATCTGGTGACACATACGTCGGGTATAAAGGATAGCGATATGATTCTGTGCACTTATTATGTGCATGAAACCGGATTACCACTGGCAAAGACATTTGGCACGTCTTTATGTGATGACCCAGTGCCAGTCACTCAAGATCTTAAGACATTTTTGGCCCATGATTATTTTAACCTGAATGGCCGTTATGTCGGAAGTGGCATCTATTATGATGAGGAAAGTGGCTTTCCTAATCGCGTACTAGGGTACTCAAATGTAGGATCTGCTTTAGCTGTACATGCCGTGGAGCAAAAGACAGGGCTTGATTTAGCAAAAGATATGCAAAAACATATTTTCTCACCGCTTAAAATGGACAATACAAATTGGTACCACACGAATCTAAAAGAAAATAACCCTAAAGCGATTCAATACAGTATTGACAATGACGGTGTGCAACACGCGTTGCCTGAATATAGCTATGCGACTTTCTATGATGGTGATTTGAATGTAAGTAGTCACGATCTGAGCAAGTTATTAATTGCTATTGCGAATAATGGGGTATATGACGATGTACGTATTCTGCAACAAGCCAGTGTTGAAAAGATGCTTAGTGCGCAAAGTGATGTATTTACTATCCCTTATAAGCAAGGTGTGTTCTGGTATTGGGACGGCTCTTTCTTTGGTCACAATGGCGGAGATCCAGGCACACATGCGAGCATGTCTTATAACAAAGAGACGAGAACAGGTGTGATTATTTTAGCAAATGGTGAGGACGCTATTCTTGGTAAAAACCAAATTGATAGCCAGTTAAATGGTCTTGCATCAAGCCTTTATCGCTACGGTGTGCAATATCCTGCTAGCAACAAGTAACAACCCCTTTTATGGCTGTACGATATCTCGCAAATGTGAAGTGTACAGCCATACCATCAACCTTCCATATAGCCAACCCTAGTAAGTCCCTGTTAGGCATGTGATTATTGAGACTTAACTACATACAATCTATTCGCCTATTGCTGTTATGTTAATTTAAAAATGCTTAGCTACACTATAGTTGTCGAAATTGGTCAGCCTACTATCCATAACTTAGTAGCGCTCCAATTGGTAAATATGTAATTTTAAACGGTGAACAATTAACATGAAATGGCTGAAGGATATTGACGAATCGTTTGATGCATTGCTGACTGATTGCTATCAGCAACGCGAAATGGAGATGGAGCTGCATATAAATCGGATACGTTTTTACGGCCTGATGTCGCTATTTCTTATCGAATTGTTTATCGGTTTGCTCAATAGCGGAATCGACTGGACTTTGATAGCCGTGGATCTCGGCACCATGGCGCTGACAGCCGTTTGGTGTGTTGTGGTTGCCAAATGGGCTAGGAGTAAAGAATACAAACCTTGGTTAAAGTACATTTCGATTTTGTTTGATTACCTCATTATCTTAATTATTACTTTAGAGATGGAGTTTCTTTCCGAGATTGGTCACTTTTTGCATGATATGCATAACACTGAGTTTGAACTGATGCTCATGAGCGCATTAATTCTGTTTAATGTTATGAGTGCATTCAGACAAGGTAAGTTAATTATTTACTATTCCACATTGTGTTGCTTAGCAACAGGCACGTTGATTTTAGAGCACAGTGATACCGCGCGAGCGATAGAGTTACATGAGCAAATTATTATCTTATTCTCTGGCTTATTGGCGTGGTCAATTTCAAGCTATATCACAAATACTTATACTCGACTTAGACATCGAGAGCGGCTGCTACGTTACCTTCCAAAAAAGTTAGTCAGTGCAGTCGAAACAGGGAAAGTCGATATTGAACCCGGTGGAGAGCGCCGCAATGTCACAGTATTAATGGCTGATATTAGAAGTTTTACCTCTTTGTGTGAAAAGCATGAGCCCGAAGTCATTACGGCTCTGCTGAATCGTTATTTTTCGGCGATGAGTACGATCATTTTTAAGTATGATGGGATGATTGATAAATTCATTGGAGATGCCATTATGGCAATTTTTGGTACGCCTCAAGACGAAGGAAACAGCGCTAGAAACGCCATCGAAGCATCTAAAGAAATGCTATCAGCACTTGAGCAGCTAAATAAAGAGCTATTAAAAGAGGGGTTACCAGCACTAGAGATTGGAATAGGTGTTCATAGTGGTGAAGCAATCGCGGGTAATGTTGGCAGTTCTAGCTGTATGGATTACACCGTCATTGGAGATACAGTAAACGTGGCAGCGCGAATTGAAAGCAAAACCAAAGACCTCAAAACGCCGTTGCTAGTGAGCAAGGTGAGTGTCGAGCAATCACAGTTAGATTCGTTAAAGAAGGCTGCGGAGGTAAATTTGAAAGGCCGCTCGGAGCCAATTGAAGTATTTTTCGACCCTGTAATTTAGTTGTGAATAAAATGTTTTATTTGTGTTCTTTTTGGTTTAATATGGGTACAGCTCAAAAGTGAGGCTATCTTTGCTTTCTACCTCTAAAGTTGCTAAATACGGTCACTAATGTTGAGGCGCATGGACGGGGTCAATGAATTTACCGAGGTTGAAGGATCTCAGATAGTCTTGTTTTTGGGCGATATAGATTTGGTTACTAAATAAAAGAGCAAAACGACATAGCCATTGACTCAGTCGTTTTACTCTTTTGACATGGAAGTCGTTTACTTGCGAGCTGCTTTTACTTCTTTGAGCTTCGCTGCATGATCGATTACGTAATCTGGCATTTCTTTATTACCATGGATTAGATAGTTATCCATCCAACGCATCAGTCTAATACTATAGTCATACTGTGCTGCAACCTTACGGTTACCATGCCCCTCACCAGGGTAATACACTAAGCGTACATCTTTACCTTGTACTTTCATGTAGCGATAAAGCTCCATTGACTGCGCAGGATGAACGCGTGGATCATCTTTACCGTGCATTATAAGCAGAGGCGTTTTTGACTGGCCAGCCCAATAAATAGGGCTGCGTTCTAAGTACCATTGCCATTTTTGCCATGGATATGAACGCGCGTGTACAAGGAACATTTCATTTGAAATATCAGTAGTACCAAACTTAGACAACTGGTTAGTAACGCCTACAAACATGACACTGGCAGCGAAATGCTCGGTTAGTTTAGTAGCGCCCCAAGCTGATGCGTAACCGCCATATGAACCGCCAGTGATACCGACTTTTTTGGTATCTACTAGCCCGATATTCACAAGGTACTCTTTCATATCTACTAGATCGTCAAACTCTTTCCCTGCGTAATCACCTTGGCCAAGTTTAGAGTAATCAACGCCTTTTCCTGTAGAACCACGGTAGTTAGGGTAGAAAACTGCATACCCTCTTGCTGCGCCCATTTGACCTGGGTCAGAATAGCTAGTCAACCAACCATTCTTATCATGTGACTCTGGTCCACCATGTACTGACATGATCAATGGGTAACGCTGGCCTTTTTCGTAATCGAGTGGGTAGATTAAAACACCACCAATCTCTACACCATCACGCGCTTTAAAAGTTAGCGCTTCCTGCTTGGCGAAGCGCTTAGTGTTTAGCCATTCATTTGAGTTAGACAAACGCGTAGGGCGTTTAGACCTTACCATGTATACTTCATTTGGGTGCTGAGCAGTATTAGCCGTTAAAGCAATTGTTTTGTCGGAGTCAGATACTGACAGTTTACCCGCAATCAACTTACCTTCTTTAATGAGCTTTTTATACTTCTGAGATCCAACCTTGATTTGACCGACAAAGCTCTCTGCGCCAACGTGGCCGACAAAATTCAAGACATTTTTACGGTTTGACCATTCAAAGTCGCCGATATGGCCCATAAAGTTCGGGATCCACTCTTCGACTTTACCTGTTTTAGCATTCGCAATATATAAACGACCTTTTGCTGGGTCATGCTTGTCTTCAGCACCTAAAATCGCAATGTACTTACCATCATGAGAAAACTCTGCTTCACCAAGTTTGCCTTCTGTTTTAAAAGAGGTGGTAATCGTGTGGGTGTTTGCATCCATGATGTGCCACTGGGATTTCATATACTGGTCATCGATCAATGCCGTTGGTTGAGTTTTAACCAATAATTTGCTTGCATCATCAGACCAATTTACGTCACTCACATAGCCTTCAATATTCACTGCTATTGGTTTAAGTGGCTTTTCACTGGCGTGTAAGTCGATAATATGTAGTTGCTTGTTTTTAAGGCCTAACTCGTATACTTCCGCCATAAAGCCCAGTTTCTTTAGCTCTTTTTCAGACGCATCTTTTGCAGGCATGGCAAGCACAGCAACGTGTTTACCATTTGGACTTAAACGGTATGCAGATACTGATGTCCCAGCCAGCGAGAATACCTTTTGTGCTTCACCACCATTTACCGCAATACGGTAAAGTGACGTAAATTTGTCTGTTTTCTTTTTCGTTAAAAAGTAGATGAAGCTACCGTCGGCCGACCAAGATATGTTGCGGATATTGACTTTGCCGGTTATGTAGGGGCGCTCCACACCATCTTCATCAACGAGGTGAAGTTCAGTGAAGTTTTTACCATTTTTGTCTACATACAGCTCACGTGGAACTGAGCGAGTAAATGCAACTGACTCACCATCTGGGCTGACCGCTGCACTGACAACTTTTTGAATTTTTGGGATATCTTCTATGGTAATGGTATCAGCTTTGCTGGCGATACTACTCGCACTTGCTAACCCAATAGCGAGGGCAAGCGTCGTTTTTATCAACTTCATTGTACTAACCTTGAATAAGAAACTGAGCTGAGCACAGGTGCCTAGCTCATAAAATTTAGCACATTTTACGTAGGGGAGTTCAGAAAACCAGTGTTTGCGACAAAGTGTATAAGTGATGCGATTAGTGGTGCGTTAGCTGCATAAAGCAGTGCAAAAGTTGAGTAAATAATCACGTAATTAGTTTTAGCTACTGACTTTTGTTCGATAATTTATTGATATATGGAGCGCTTGATTTGTGTAAAAGGCGAAAAGGTGACTGTTCATTCACACATACTTTTATGAACCAGTGATTTGCAAATTAGAACTAGGGAGGCGCAATCAAAAACCCAAAGCGTCAATGAATTGCGGGGGCTACTTGATGTGGTCCCCCTTTTCACATTGGTGATGTTTAAACACGCCATGTTTCGTATCGGTTGAAATGCTTTTGAGATACCTGCTTAGCTAGTTTAAAACCCTTTACCTTAGTTGGTATTGAAACGATATTGCGCGCCAAGATAAAAGCGTCGGCCATTTCTATAAACCGCAGTGGGTGCGTATTCATTACGGTCATACGTGTAAATAGTCTCATCACCTAAGTTTAAAAATTCAAACACCAGATCAAGGTTATCATTGAGTGAATAAGTGATATTACCATCTAACTGCCCATAATCATCCATTTTTGTTTCTCCAACCCCAGTCGCGAATTCAGTTCTAAAATTGTACGCGAGCCTAATACTGAGTTGATTATTTTCATAGTAGGCGGTGAGGTTAGCACTGTGCCTTGAAGTTCCCGGGATCCAATCCTTTAAGCCACTTAGTTGAGATGTTCTACTACCATCCACAAAGGTATAGTTTGCGATAATGCCAAATCCATAAGCTATGGCCTGCTGATAGCTCAGCTCTATACCCCTAATAGTCCCGCCGTTGCCATTGATAGGCCTATCAATGGACATGAGAACACCTTCGTGCAGCTCTAATTGACGTTTAAACTCGATAAAGGACTCAACATCTTTATTAAATATCGCAATTGAAGCTAGGGCTGCTTCGGCAAAATACCACTCCAAACTTAAGTCGTACTGCGTTGCGCGATATGGGTCTAAATCGGGGTTTCCCCCTTGCCCCTGAGCTTGGGTCACGTTGTAGTTTGTAGATGGCATGAGATGGTGAAACTGAGCGCGAGACATGACTCTTGCTACGGCGAAACGACTAATGAGAGACTCGGTTAAGTCGACTTGGAGATTAACACTTGGCAGTAAATCAGTATAACTTTTTGTATTTGATTGCCAGTTGTAGTCTGCGGTGGTATCTGGCAATGTTGCAATGCGCTCATAAGCCTGTGCTTGTTGCCATGTTTTTACTAATCTAAGACCAAGGTTTGCGCTATAACTTGAACCGCTTAAAGTGAGCATGGAATACCCTGCGAGTGTTTCCTCTTCGATGTAAAATCGACTATTTTTCTCTTCGTTTTGAACAAATGTTAAAGACGAGAAGTCTTTTTCTAGGGCCGAAATATTCGCAAAACTATAGCGTTTTAAAGTTTGCTCATTGCCAATACCGTGAAGGTAATCATCAACAAAAGGTGCAGGGTAATCAGCTAGGCTGCTTCCGAGCTGGGCTGCAAGGCCGTCTAGGCCACCGTGAATTGACCGCATTCTGATAAAATCGCGTTTATGGCGCTTGTATTTGCCGCCAAAGCTTAATTTTTCTAAGCCTGGTGTAGTCAAATTTCGGGCAAAATCCTTTTGTATAAAATAAGCCGTGTCATTGCCATCTTGACTGTCGCTTCGGGCTTCACTAATAAACCATTTGTCAGCTTGTAGAGGAGAAGTGGCATAATGTGTTTGGATGTTTTGTGGTACCCGAGTATCAAATGAATACAGAGTGTTGGCTGAAAACTGTGCCGTGTTATCCTCACTGGTGCCACCCTGCCCATGTGTATAACCTACTTGGTATTGGGCATCCCACCATGGGCCAGTGTAATTTAGGTCTAGGTGAAAGCTCTGAGTTTGGATCTTTGCTTGTCTCCAAATTGCTTCCATGCTGGTATTAAAGGGTTTGGAGGTAGCGTGGCCTATTTCTCCGTATACCAACGTATTGTCTCGGATCTCATAGGCTGGAATTGGGCTGCGTGCATCAAGTGCTTTTCCTGGCTGCCAAAGGAAGTTTTGATTGCTGTTATCTGCACTTAACTCAGAGTGGAGTAGGTGTGAACGAAGCACCCAATTATGATCGAGTTGATAAGTAAAACTGGATGTCAGGCTTGTGAGTACTCTGTCTTGTAAAAATACCGCGGAGCCACCACCTCCAGGTGTCCATATATTTTTGTATGTGGCATTAGGGTGAGTTGATGCTACAAGTTCACCATTGGACGTTTTATCCAAGTTTCTTTCATGCCAGCCCCACGACTCTAATCCGTCGCGTCTTAAAGAGCGCTGTAGATGGTTAAGCGTTATTAAAAAGGCGAAATCTTTCGATTGATTCTTCCAACTATATACGCCGGACAGTTGGGGGTCATATTGCTTGGACAAGTCATTATATTGAATCTGCGTTGTAATTGATCCCGTTCCTGACTCTGCATACAGTGGGTCAATTGTTTTTATGTTGATGGCGCCACCCAAAGAGCCTTCATCTTGATTTGCCTGTGGGGTTTTATAAATCTCTAAACTAGAAACAATATCAGCAGGAAGCAGCGTAAAGTTAAACCCTCTACTCGGCAAAGAGGATATCCACCAATCTGCCGATGCCAAGTACTGGCCATTTAAGTATGTGCGGTTTTGTTCGGGCGTTGTTCCTCTGACGCCAATTCGTTCACCTTCGCCTTGTACTCGAGATAAAGATATCCCGGTTATCCTTTGCAGAGCCTCGGCAACATTCTTGTCGGGGAATTTCCCAATCTCTTGTGCACTAATACTATCGCTTATTTGTTGACTATAGCGTTTATTATTGAGAGATTTGACAACGCTGTCATGAAAGCCCCTGATTTGAATATGAATTAAAGGGTCTTTTGATGAGTCGGAAGCCTTATCTGAGCGCGGTGTTTCTTTGTGGGGTTGAGTAGAACAATAGGCGTTTTGAGTAAGTAATAAAGCACCAACTAAACCACTGGTAATCAGAAATTGGTTATTACGACTGCTAAAAATCATTATTTCCGACTCCTGCAATAAAGCATTTAACTTATCGTGACACTTTTTGCACTTATGTTTTAAAACGCAAGAACAAACGGATCAAGGTTACATATAGGTAAATTATTTTTTCAAGTAGCATAACATAGTATGATGATAAGGGAATAGATGTCTGTTTTGTGACTTTCTGAATAATAGGTAGCAAATTTTTGTTGGATCAATCAATGCAGTTTGAACGTTTTTTATTAAATGATGTATTAATTGATACCAAAAAAATGAGTGTCAAAGTGGCGGGGCTGTGGACGCCAATTGAACACAAGCAGCTAGCGTTATTACGACTGCTAATAGACAAAGCCCCAGAGCCAGTTACAAGAGACGAAATTATAGAGCAACTTTGGCCAAACTTAGTTGTAAGTGATAATTCGGTCAGTCAGCTCATTGTGCAATTGCGTAAGGTATTGGGTGATACATCCAAACAGCCCCTATTTATAAAAACAGTCCCCAAAATTGGTTATCAATGCATTGCTACATACTCACATACTCCCTCACTCATAGACAAAGCAAAAACACCGAACCAGCATATTCCTTTTAATTGGATGTTTGGTGGTATCGCTTTTGGCTTTTTTCTGGCGCTGTTGGTATTTCTAGATTGGGGCAGCAACGACCAAACTCGAAAAGTAGAATATATTTCGAGGATAACATCAGCGCCAGGTGCTGAAGTACAGCTGAGTTTTTCCCCAAATGGTCGATATTTAGCTTACAGCCAGATAGGTTCTGGTCGGAGTCAATTTGACCTCGCAGTGTATGATTTGCAGACCCAAACTACGCACACCGTCAAATCAACAGGGTATAGCGAACAACTTCCAGCGTGGTCAGCGGATGGTAATTGGTTGCTGTATTATCGCTTTGGCCCCTTTAGCTGTGAGGTGCGTGCACTACCAGTGAACAATGCCATAGAATTGTGGCGATTAAATAAAGAGCAGCACTTGATGGAGTGCGATGGTGCGCATGAACCAGAGAAAATAATATGGCACTCTAGTGACAGTCTACTTGTAAATCGCACTATTTCTGGGGAAAAAGCTTTGGTTCGATACGACGTGCATATTGATGAAAATGCACAATTTACGTTGCATGAATCTCAAATTCTGCGGGGCGTTCAGCACTATGATGTGCTGGGTGATAGCTTACTCTATTCGAGTCCGAGTGATGAAGTATTTAAAGCATATGCAAGCCTTGATGGCACGGTTGGTGAGCTGCCAGACCTGGACAAAATTAGTCAACCTTACTTTGGGTTAAAACAAGGGGAAATAGTCAGTATCGGCGGAGATTTACAATTGCATAAAGGCGCTCAAAAAGCCGTTTCAATTTATAAACCCTATGGAAAAATTACTGAGCTAGCAATTGAGCGAACAAGTGGTTATTTGGCTCACACTGAGGGCACTGCTGAAGTAAACCTTTACTTATTTAATCGGAACAAAACTGAGTTTCAAGCGGTGTCGTCAAATGCCAGAGTAGATACGCTTGCGAGTATCTCCTCTGATGGTATGCAGCTGGCCTATGTGTCTTCTGCTCCGAGGGTTGACCCTCAAATAGATCATGTGGAAATCTGGATAAAACATCGCTTAAAAGCAACGCCGAGCTTATTGACTAAAATGCCCAAGTCAGACAAGCCAAAACTGTTGTTATTTTCATCGGACGCGGAGTATTTAGCCATTTTAAGTGAGAGCAATACGCTCTACATCGTGAATGTATTTGCTAAAACTCCGGTCGCTGTTGTGAAGGAAAACAATAGTTTGAGTAACATATATTGGGCTGACGATGGTAAATCAATTTATTATCGAACTATGGAGTCGAAAGAATTCAAATATTGGCGATACGATGTGGGAAGCGCTGCAAATTACTTATTAACTGACGCGGACAATGAACGGCTCCCATTGTTGAAAAAAAATATTAGCTTTGATGGGTTTACCATGGCGTTGAAGCAGTATCTTTTTAAGGTGCTTGAAGGTCGAGTTAGCCTCGAGCAGTTATCAAACTCTATTGATCTATACCGTCCAGCTTTGCATACAAACGGGATTTATTATGTCGTTAAACAGGGGCATCAGTTATCGCTTTATAATTTTAATAGCTTTATGCAAAAAAATGAGTTTGTTGCTGATATAGGCTTGCACCTTTACAACATGAATGTGGACTTAGGGCTGAGTTCTACATTAGATGGCAATCAAATTATTTTGAATCGGGTTGAAAACTTAGAGATGGATATCGTTTTGCAAAAATTTGCAAAGCCATAAATATACAAGTGCTGATTATTTGCAATAAATGTGTTGCATAACTTGCTGACGAAATGCACAGTAAAGCGAGTAATACATTGTTGTTAAAGGAGTGTTGGGTATGAGGCTGTTACTCAAGTGCATACTGTTTGGTGTTGTAACTTTATTAGCTGGTTGCGCGACACCTAGTATTGATCCTGATTATAAGGTGCAAGGTGATACCAGCCGTGGTGTGGTTTGGGGCACGATTTCATATGAAGGTCAGTTTGCGGACTACCAGTTACACTATAAAAATAACCATACTGGTGAAACTGGTTTTGTTAGAGCTGAACTCGTTAAAATTGAAGGCGCCAAAGGGGGAATTTTTGCGCTTTCTTTACCTACTGGTTCATACACACTTACGGGTTGGAAAGTAAGTACCCTTTATTCATCTACCTCCGTGAGTGAAGTCGGCAGTACGTTTTTAAGTAAAGGTGGTGACGTAAACTACATAGGTCGCTTTCATTTTTCTGAAAAAGCGCAGAAGAGCGAAGCCGTCATAGGCTTATCAATTTTTGATAATTCGAAACACGACCAAACATTGCTAAGTCGCATGTACCCTAATATAGATATAAGTGCCCTCGTAATTGATGTCGGCTTTATAAATACGGCACTCTGTGGCTCTCAATTGAATGAGGGTGTGCATTGTGAGAAATCGATCGTTAATACACCTGTGCGGTGAGAAAGCGTTAAGTTTGTGTTGTCGACATGAACATATGATAATGGTGATTTATTGCAAAAGGCACTGAGCTTTTTCCCCTGTTTAAAAGCACCAAATTAATATGTATAAGGGCTTGTATTTGATTAACTTTCCTAAGGTAAAACTCTCAATATTGAAGATGTCTAAATCGTTGATAACGTTGGTTTTTTCAACTGTTTCACTAAGCTTTGGCTTACACATTTCTTTAACTAGCGCTGTGATTATCTCATGCTTGTTTGTTTTGTTAGTTAGCTATTTGGGCGGAGTATACCGAAGAACAAAATACAGCCTATTTTTACGAAAAATAGGCACTTCTGTTGACAGTAGTTCTTTATATGCAGCTGAAAGTGTGATGGCAGCAATTCCTTTTGAAAGTTTTACTGTTCCCTGTCGCGCAAGAATCGAGGGTGATACGCTTTTATTTGGCAGAGTTAACGCGTTTAGGGGGGTGAAAGTAGAGTCTATAGAGAGCTTGGAATTCGATTGTTACTTTGGGCATCAAATCGCAAAAGTGGCTTTATTGCCATCGGATACTGGTGAACAAACTGCGTTTTATATACCTTGGTCTGAATTACTTGAAAACCAAATTGAGCTAAAAAAAGTCGATTAGAGCGATACTTTTCAGAGCAACCGTCTAGCTAGTCATCTATTGGTCAATGTGATTGTTTACTGCATTTTTCAGTCATTCATCACTGCAATTCGCCTATTCATAATCACTCGATCGCTCGCTGAATTTTTACACTGACCAAATAGGGCGATTTTATGCGTTATTCCCGGCGTAAAAATGTTTGAATAGGGGATGCATCCCAGTTTCTTTCTTTGGCATTTCTTAAAGCGGTTTTTGCGAGGCGCAGTGCCTTTTGGGGATCGTTTGATTTACTCAATTTCGCTTTCAGTAGCAATAGCTCGGGGTCACCACGGTCCCTTCCTAATGCGGTTTCCAGCCACTTGGTGATTTGTGGTGAATTTGGAGAGTACTTAAACAGATGCAGAGAAAGCGCTTTTGCGGCTCGATTGTCTTGAGCAACGGCCTGTTTATACCAATTGGTCGCTTTATGGGGAGCGAATATTTCGTTGTTTGAATCTGCATAGAGCGTGGCGAGTTTATATTGGGCTGGTGCAAATGTTTTGGCGCTTCTGTACAGCCAATTCACCGCGACATTGAATTGGTGTGTCGAAGGGGTGTTAGATAATAGCTCAATTGCAAGTTTGTACTGGGCGATTGGATAGTTATTTTTGGCTGCTGCCAACAGCATTGTTAAGTGTGCAGTGTCATCACGCCAGTGGTATTTTAGCAATTGGCTCGCATTATATTTGTCAGAGCTTAGCCAATTGGCAACGTAATATTGAATTTGAGCATTACCTTGTTCAGCTGCGTCAATATGTCTTTTGATTTCATTGCGATAATCTTTTTGCTGGAACCCTAGTGTGCGTTGATACTCCTTGCCTTTGAAAGTAGTGAAGTGATACACCAGAGAGTGATTCTTTTTTGGGTGATTGGCCTTATAACGCCAAATGCTTACGGCATTGAGGAGCGCACTGGTAAAAATATTTTTAGGGTAGCTATCTATGACCTTGATATTCTTCACAGCACCCGTAACACCAACGTCAAATTCAAGCCATACCCAGCCTTCTAATCCTTGCCTTGCAGCTTGTTCAGGATAAGCCGGTACTTTTTCATAAACTTTCTCTATCGGGTCATTTGAAAACGCCAGCTCTGTAAAATTTGGGGAGTATTTTTGGCTCATGAACGGGTAGCCAAAGAGCGCTCTTTTTTGCTCGAGAACTTGTTTCAGAGCTTGTTTATCTTGGTATTGAGTTGCAATGAGCTGTGCTGTTTTTTGTGATTCTGCAATACCGTACTCTGCAGCAATTGTAAAATAAGCATAGGCGAGGGTGAGGTTTTTTTCGGTTCCTTGTCCATAGAGTGACATCACTGCAAGATTATATATTGCGTCGCCATTGCCGACTTCAGCAAGTTTATAAAACTCATTGTAAGCTTCTGTGTAATTTTCCTGCTGGTAGTGTTGGGTCGCGGTGAACAGATCTGCAAAACTTACCTTGGGCAAAATAGCCAAAAGTAATAAAAGAATTCGAAAAGTCCTAAAATGCAACATGCTAACTAATACGTCACCTTGTATCGATAACCAAACTTAAAAAGTAGGCCTTAAATAACCAAATGAACAGTGTTAAAACCAACACCTAAACGACCGATTCTACAGCTTTTACAAACAATTACCATATTGATAACAGATAAAAAGAAAAGCTGAAGGGCAGCAATACCGCCTTCAGCTTGTGTCTCCTGGGCAGGGAGAGGCCATCCATAGCCATGTGGATCCTGTGCTAGCAATTTATAACAAGGATCTACTTAAAAATTGAATCGAATACCAGCGACAAAGCGACGCCCGTCAGCGTAGACGCCAGTGAGTGCTTGCTCAACGCCTTCCTCTTGATAACTAAAGGTATGTTCATCAGTTAGGTTAATTGCCTCTAGTACAACTGCAAGATTTTCATTGATGTTATAGGTGAGGTTGGCATCCACTTGTCCATAGGCATCAATGTATCCAGGCCAGTCGTTTCCTGAGTCGTAACCAGAACGGTGGTTATATGAAATTCGACCGCTAAAGTCGTCGTTCTCATAATAAGCGCTTAAGTTTATGGTGTGCTCGGAGTTTCCTGGGATGGTAACGTCGTTACCATCTTTATCTTTTGCTTCGCCATCAACATAGGTGTAGTTTGCCGAAACACCAAAGCCTTCGAGTAGCTCTTGTTGATAACCAAACTCTAAACCTTGAATACGTCCCGCTCGGCCGTTGCTTGGACGACTAATGCGAATACGAGTGTTGTCGTGTATTTCAAATGCGGGTGTGCTATCTAAAAATGATTGAATATCTTTATAGAAAAACACGGCCGAGAATAAACCCGCTTCATTAAAATACCATTCAATACCGGTATCAAACTGCGTTGCTCTGAATGGATCGATATCTGGGTTACCACCAGTGCCTGTTTGTGTTTCCACATTGTAAGATGTAGAAGCTGTCATACTGGCATAATCGGGCCTAGACATAACCCTTGCTGCGCTGAATCGCATGAGAAGATCATCACTCAGATCAATGGCCAAGTTGATGCTGGGTAAAATATCAAAGTAGTCTTTGTCTTGGGTTGTCCAAACTTCTGCACCCGTTTCACCTGAGAATGCTGAAGATTCTTGTTTGGTGTGTACTAGCCTAACACCCAAGTTACCACGCATACCATCGGCATCTATCGTCGTTTTAACATAACCTGCCAATATTTTTTCGTTGATGTCAAAAGTACTGGCTTTTAAGACTCTGTAATCCCATGCTAAGGCGTCTCCATCGCGACGAACTTTATCTGAGTCAGTGATTGCATACGCTCTTAATGTACCTGAAGAACCTAACCCTGAAAGATAATCACTTGGCATTGCGAGCGAGTAATCAGCAAGACTCCAGCCTAAGTCGGTACGGTTATCCGTCGTATGCTTCGTATTGAATCGACTGTGATCTCGGTATTTTACACCCATTTTTATTTCGCTAAAGACAGCAATATCGATAGGGCGTTTAAAATCTGCTTGAATATAGGTTTCGTCATCTTTTGCGTCATTACTGTCATAGCGCAAGAATCCAAGGTCCCATTTAGTCCCGTCAGTAGGATCCGCGCCGTATGACGTTTTGATATCTTCAGCTTGTGAAGCGTCAAATGAATGGACGTAGTTGCCAACCCAGCCAACTGAACGGTCAGCTTGAGAGCCACCGGTACCTTCGGTATAACCTAATTGATAAGAGGACTGCCATACTTCGCCTTCGTGTTCGACTTTTAGGTCATAAGCTTTCGTTTTAAGCTGTGAATTCCTGACTTTGGTCTCATCAAGAATATTTGTACTGTCTGGAGAAAGTCCTAAAGTGCCACCGACAACCATATTGCCAACCTTGTTATGGTCAATAATGGTGATGTCGGTGTATTTAGAATTGCCTCGCTCTGGTAACCAAAGGAAGTTTTGGTTTTCATTGTCGGCATCGAGAGTTGAATCTAGTAAATTTAAAGTGATGTCAGTGGTATCACTTGGTTGGTATTGGAGTGCTAAAGTGATCCCTGTTCTGACGCGCTCTTGAGAGAACATAGCAGAACCTCCACCACCAGGACTATAAACGTCTTCATGAACAGTCCCATCCTTCATTGTGATTGTTCTATCAGCCCAGCTCCACGCTTCAATACCGTCCCGACGTAGATTACGCTCTTGTCGAATTACTGAGAAGAGTGCACCAAATGTCTCATCTTCATTTTTAAAGTTGTACATGATAGATGCTTGAGGATCTGTTTCGCCAGATACTTCACTGTATTGGGCTAGAAGTGAACCAGCAATTTTATTTGCTTCTAAATCAAGAGGTTTTCTGGTTTTTACGATGATGGTACCACCAATGGAGCCTTCGTCAATATCGGCTTCAGGTGATTTGTAAACCTCTAGGCCTGCAACAATTTCAGAGGGAAGCATCGTATAATTAAAACCACGACTTGCTGCTGAATTTGTCCACCAATCCGCAGAGCCTACCGCTTGACCATTTAATAGTGTTCTATTTTGACTTTCGCTAGTACCTCGGATACTGACCCGTTCACCTTCACCAAAATTTCGAGTCAATGATACGCCGGTAATACGTTGCAAAGACTCCGCTACATTCTGATCAGGAAACTTACCGATGTCTTCGGCCGTTACTGCATCGACAATGGCGTCTGCGTATCGCTTCGTATTAAGCGATTTAACAACACTTCCTCTAATACCGCGAACCTGTATTACTTCGACTTCTTTTTGTGATGCATTGCTCTGGGCCGCGTAAACAGCAGCAGGTGTGTATAAAGCTGACCCCATCAGTGCCGAGGCAACAGCTACCGCGAGTCTATTTTTGTTTTTGAACATCTTACCAATCCCCTTGGATGTTAATTAAGCGTAATCGCTTTAGTGCAGTGAAGATTTAACAACAGAGAGGAATGTTAAATCTTGAATGGCTATGAATTGATGTGAAACGTAAAAACAAAAAAGTTGTTAAGTATAATTCATTGTATTTAAATGATATAAAAATAATTTTGTCTATAAATTAGCTGACTAAAGTAAATTTACTTATAGCTCATCTATTAAAATTATGTTTACATTCACAACTTATAACGCTTAGGTTAAGGTTTAAAGTTTGGAATTTAATCATAAGGTAGGAAATGATGTGTGCTGCTTTTGATCTTTAATGAACAGTCATTATTATCAATTGACCTCGCTGGGGGTTACAAAATCGATTTCAATTTGCAGAAAAGGGCTTTTACCTAATTGAAGAAGGGGGGGAGCGCACAGTGTGTGCATTGAAAACTCAGCGCAAGTTCGCTGCTAACGCTGAGCATTAATATAGATTGATATTATTAAAAGAGCCGGGTTAGAGGCTCTTTTTAGGGGGAAGTGCAACGTTTGCAAATATCAAACCTGCAACGAGTGACATAAATATTAAGAATGTCTGCTGCCCGATGTGATCCGCCATAACGAAGCTTTGTCCTTCAATAAGTGAGTTGAGACCTATATATGTTTTGGAACCAGGGACCAAAACAATGAGGCCTTTCATCGTTACGATTGAGGCTGGTGCATTTTCAACTCGGTTGAATATATTGCTGAAAATACCCACAGCGAACGCCCCTGCAAATGTTCCCAGCGCATAGTCAAAGTAGATTGCCGCGCTTACAGAAACTGCATATGCAATAAATCCAGATGTAATACACCAAGGAACATGCTTTAGCTTGGTCTTGAATATAACAACTAAGCTCAGACAAAGTAGGAATACCGCCAGCCACGCTGTCCATTTTGGGATCGTGTCAGGTTCAACAAAATCTGCTTGGCCAAATATATAAAACCCAATACTAATGCCTAAAAAAGCACCGAAGTATAGTTTAAACAACAGCATAAATGCGTCCATCACGCGCGCTGTTCCAGACACTAGGTGTCTCGCTGAAAGCTCTGCGAAACCCAGTGCCAGTGCAAGGCCTGGGATAAACACAATAATGGCAGACAATACGACTAAGCGGATGTTTAACTGCGGATCAATATATGCGGATACGGCGCACGCAGCGATAGCGGATGCAATGGCAACCATTGGCTCTAACATGTGGGTGACACGCTTTGAGTGTTCAGACCACAAGATAAAGAGATAAACTAAGATGGAGATGATACCCGACCAAATGACATCGCCCCAGCTGGTGCCCATTAGCATGGCAAAAGCCCCACCAGAAACGGCAAATGCAAGTGCCATTTGCCATCTAGAGTATGGGGATTCAGCGGTTTGAATTTGGTCTAAATTCTCGTCGGCTTCAATGATAGTCAACTCACCTGCCAGCATTCGGTTCACCACGTCATCAGTATTTGCCAGTGACCCTAAATCATGATCGCCCGGCTCGACTCGTGCTACGTGCGTGTATTCTTCTTCATGTCCATCAGTCCATATCACAAAAGTGACAGAAGTAGGTGACATAACAAAGGATGATTTTAATCCAAGGTGTGTGGCAACTTCCATTAAATGTGCTTCTAAGCGAAAAGCTGGTGTGCCATATTGGTGAAGCATTTTGCCAAGCTTAACAATAAACTTGCGCTTTTGCGTAAACGTCGCTGAGTTCAACTGAGCAATACCTAATTAGTTGAGTAGTTAAGGGCCAAGCCCCAAAATTTAAGCGTTAGTGCTTAAACCCCAAAATACACTGAATACCGTGACTTTAATGATGTAATGTTACTGCTCAATTATGTTACAAATCTGAACGATTAAATTAAGAAAGACAAATACTTTGCCAAATCTAAATTTTTAACGATTGAACAGTGGTTTAATTTTATAGAAACTGCCCAGAACATACTCGGTGCAAATTTCCATAAAATCAATAATAAGTTACGTCGCGCATTCTAACCAGTTTTGCTGTATTTTCAACGCATTTTGTTTGCGTTTTTTTCTTCATTCTTCGGTAACATGTATTGAGTACTGCGCAGCGTGCGTTATCCAAGCATTCAGTCATAAAAGTTGTTTATTCAGCTTTGTACAGGAGTGTATTCTGTTATGAGTGATTTTGTTTTGTAACTGTTCTATTAACCAGACGTGGTTATAACTTGCTTGCATCAAAATAAAGCCACTTTTCTAGGCTTTCTCGCCCATGTGTTGCCAGGTTAAAAGCTCCCACAGCCTAAACGTGTTCTTTTTCGATTAGTACGATAAAACCATGCTATAGCAATGAAGTATTTATCTCTGCTGTGGTGACAGCGTCTGGCACAGGGGAGTCATGAGCATTGTTTTGCGACCCCCTTTTTTGTCTGCTCCAAATGGGATAGAGAACAGACATACCTAATCACAGAGGCTTGTGCAATTAAGAAGATGATTCTCTTATTTGTAATGTAATATCTACCAGTGTCCTAACTGGAGGCTGGGATTTGTTAAGTATTTCGCTTAGTGCCTGACAGGTGCGTTTACCTATGTCATCAGCGTCAATTCGAACCGAAGACAGTGCTGGGCGCATAAGCCTAGAGTCGGCTAAATCATCGAAGCCGATCACTTTGATGTCTTTACCTGGAACTAGGTTGTGTTCACGCATTGCCTCTATAGCGCCGTATGCGATTACGTCACTGAAACAAACGATTGCCTGTGTATCAGGCGCCACCTTATACAATTGGTGAAAGGCATCACGACCGCCTTGGCGGTTTGTTGGGGCTGTGATCTCATGAGTTTGCGAAGCAGAGTTGCGCGCTGCAATTGCTGAGCGAAAACCAGCTACACGTTCATGATAGTCAGAAATCTCAGTGGTTCCCCCCAAGAATGCCAACTTATCAAGCCCTTTCTCTAATAGATGTTCGGTGGCTAAATGTGTTCCCTTTTGGTTATCAGGGAGAATACACGGTGCATCAGCAAACTGAATTTCACGCATTATATTTATTACGGGAAAACCAGAGTGCACTAATTGATTGACCCATTCTTTACTTGTGCCAGGTGCAGGCACCATAACAAAAGCGCTGACGTTGTATTCTTTTAGCGTGTTAACGACTTGCTGTTGGCGTTGAAAGTCTTCCCCGGTATTCACCAGCATTGGGACCATGCCTAACGCATAAATGTGTTTTTCTAAGCCCACAGCTAACTGTGCTGAGTAGGGGTTTGTTAAGTCGTTTATGACAACTGCAACTAAGTTCGATTTTTTACTTCTAAGTGCTGCGGCGTCACGATTGTAGACATAACCAAGCTTTTCTATTGCTTTTAAGACTTTTTCTTTGCTTTTATCGCTGACTTTATCTGAGTGAGTTAATACAAGCGAAACGGTAGATTTGGAGACTTGTGCTTCTTTGGCAACATCAAAAATTGTTATTTTTTCTGGCTTTTTGTCGTTATTCATAAGTGCCTGATCGAATACATTGTGCTGATGACGGTTGCATAGTTTAAACTTTTAATCTTCGACTCTGCAACTTACAATTCAATTGCGCCCCATTTCTCTAAAACAATAGCCTAAAAATCATATTTTTGAACGCCAAATGTCTCTAAAATACTGCACTTAGCATAAAATCATTATATCATGGACTGCTATGGGAAATAGAATAGGGTTTTCAGAAGTGATAAATACTGCCGGTTCATTACTGTTTAAAGCAATACTGTTTGGGTTTGCACTTTCCATGTTTCACAGTGCCAATGCAAATGCATCGGACTATAAGCAACCGTCAGACGCAATTTCTGAATTTGTAAATGAATATAGTGTGCCCGATGCAGTGGTGGACCCTAAGGGCCGCTGGATGGCCTTATTAGAAAACGGACCATCTCAGCCTGCTGTTACCAAAAGCATACTGGGCATTGAGTTTAACCCTCTCAGCACCCTACATTCAGATATTCCGCGATATGCTCATGTCTCTTTTAAGCACATCGACACAGGCGCGGTAATTAGGCCGAGAGGTATTCCCGAGGGTAAAATCCTGCACCCCTCTTGGAGCGCAAGTGGCAGACACCTTGCTTTTATACTGGAAACAGAGCAGGCAGCCCATTTATGGGTTTTTGATATTAAACAAAAAAAGAGCCGTATTTTATCTCAATTCCCTTTAAATGGGTTCACGCAAAAAAAGCCTTTCGAGTGGTTGGCTGATGGTTCAGGCTTAATTGCAAATATCAAAGTCACTCGTCCTAGTGTGGATCAAGCGAGCAAACGTACCCCAATTATTCAAGCTCCTTTGGTCGTAAGTTCTACAGCGGGTATTGCCAGCGTAAACGAAATACAGTTTGGGCCAGTTCAACAAGATGAGTTTAAATCTTATGCTTTGGCGCAGCTGTACAAACTCTCTCTGCAAGGTAACGCAGTCGCGATAGGCCAACCCGCCTACTTTAGTGATTTCAAAGTTTCTCCAGATGCCACCAATCTATTGGTAGCCATGATGGATATAGGAACGCTTTCGAAAATGCAAAAAGACGACTTTATTGAACAAAGAAATAGCGTTTGGCAGATTTGGGGAATGCGCGGCGTGCCTCTGTATGAAGTTTACCGTCCACAACACACATTACAAAATACAGATAGGCTCTCTCAACCATTTGTGCAACCGACTATAAAAAGAGCTTTTAAATGGCGCGCAGACAAAGGCGCTACGCTGGTCTGGGCTGAGTCGTCAGACAGTGATGAAAACGAAAGCTTATACAGTATATCTGCACCATTTAAGCGTGCACCTAGACTCTATGCTGTTACAGAAGGTCGAGTATCCCAAATCCTGTGGGGTGATAACCAGTTAGCCGTTTTAGTTATGAACGAAACAAATGGTCAAAAAACCTATTATGCTTTTTCTCCATTAACTCCCGATCGTTCACGAGTGAAACTACAATTATTCGATGACTTAAAGCCGGGTGATAAACGTGAATTAATTTTCACTAAAAACGACCTCGGTGTTGATGTTTTAAAAGTCGCAGGGGGCCGATATCTGTTTGTTAAAGGTGTCAATCATGACAATGGCCAAGTGACACCTTATTTGTCCAGATTTGATGCCAAAGGCAATTTATTTACTTCTATTTGGCAATCTAGCGCACCCTATTTTGAACAGGTAATCGATGTAATTTCTGATGACGGCATGCGCTTCGTCACGCGAAAAGAGTCCAAAGATAACCCTGCGAATTACTTTTCGAGAAACCTAACTTTTGACACGATTGAACAGCTGACAAGAAATACGCATCCATACCCAAGTATGCGTAGCATAAGCAAAGAACTTATGAGCTTCAATGTGAGTGGCGGTCGTGTCATCGAGGGAGACTTCTATTTACCTAATGATTTTGACCCCAGTAATGGACGACTCCCTGTACTTATTTGGTTTAATTCGCAGGAGCCAAAGAACACCAAGGGGTTAAGGTCACCATATCGTTTTAATCAGCAAGATGCGCTAAGTGGAGTGCCCTTTGTCCATGATGGCTACGCTGTCTTGAATATTCATAACTTACCGGTACTTAGTGAGAAACTACAGGGGGAGGAGCTGACAAAACAGTTGCGTGATAGTGCTCAAGCCATTGTTTCAACGCTGATTGCGCAAGGTATTGCTGACAAAGAGAAGATTGCGATTGGCGGACATGGCCTAGGCGCAACAAATGTTGTGAATTTACTCGCTAGTACGGACTTGTTTGTCACGGGTATTGCAAGAAGTGGTGCTTACAACTTTACGCTTACGCCATTTGCGTTTGGTAAAGGCAGCAATAGCTTGTGGCAGAACCAATCGAAGTATTTAAATAATTCAGTTATATTCAAGGCAGATAAAGTGACTGGATCGCTATTATTAGTGCACGGTTATCAAGATAGAGGAGAAGCCAGCTTTCCCGTTCAATCGGAGAGGTTGTTTAGCGCAATGAATGATTTGGGTAAATCAGTAAAGTTGGTGATGCTGCCGCAAAGTGGCCATATTTACGCTGAAAATGATGAAGTGCTACATATGCTTTATGAACAGTCAACATGGCTCAAGCTGCACTTTGAACCACTCCCAACTGTTGAAGAAACCGACTCAGTACCTGAGATTTTGAGATTTGAACTGCCAGAGCCTCAACAAGAGTTTCAATATCCTTCTCCTTGGAATTAATAATGAGTGGCCCTTTTGGGCCTCTCGTCAACGTTAAGTAACTCTAAAACTATTCTTTTTGCGTGATGGAGCTGCCCAAAGAAGCTGCGATCACCATAAAGATTGCAAACCATTGCCAGAGTGTCAGTAGCTCTCCTAAGATCATTAAACCTGCTAAGGCTGCTATAGCTGGCTCTAGGCTCATCATAATGCTAAAACCTTGGGCTGGCATATTACGCAACGCGACCATTTCTAGACTATAAGGTAACGCACTGGAAAGTAGACCTATTGCTATCCCCAATGGGATTAGTTGCCAATCCAATAATGCCATTCCTTGCGAAGCAATACCAAAAGGCACAACAGCAAAAGCGGCTACACTCATCCCTAAAGCGACGGTCATACCGCCGGAACCTTGCCCACCGCTCTTTTTTCCAAAGATGATGTAACCTGCCCAACATGCGCCAGCAACTAACGCTAGGATTACGCCAATAGGATCTAGTCCGTCAACTTCATTCATATCTGGTAATAGTAACAAAATGCCCGCAATTGCGAGTAGCACCCATAGGTAGTCTCGTTTTCTTTTCGAGGAAAAGAGTGCAACAGCCAATGGTCCCGTAAACTCAAGTGCAACCCCGATCCCCAATGGAATTCGTTCGATAGCATAATAAAAGGTCAAGTTCATTATACCTAACGACAAACCATAAAGGATGACCGGCCTCCAGTTGGCTGGCAGCTTTCTCCAAGGCCTAAAAATGAGACACAAAATGAGCGCTGAAAAACCTAGCCTGTAAGCGGTTGTACCTTCAGGACCGACATAAGGAAATAGTTGCTTTGCGATTGATGCGCCAGATTGGATAGTCACCATGGCTAAAAGAAGGCATGCAATCGCATACAAAAAACGCTTATCCAGAATTTGCATTGATACACCTATTGGCTTTAAGAGTGCGGTAGTCTAATGCTTTAGGCTACCGCGCTCAATGGTTTTGTATACATTATTCCTTTATCGCGTTTTTTCCATCTTTTTATGTTTAACTTGTGTGTTTTATGTGCTTTTTAGGTTGATTTTGTGTTTTGTAATCCTGGTTTTTGCAACATTATGGTAAGTGAATTGTGCTGGTGTTTAATCTTGTTCAGCGGATAAAAACGCTTGCCAAGATTTTTCATGGGCGGACATCTGCTTATGCTTTTTTGATGAATAGTGCGCTTTTTTATCTTGCTCCGTCAAAAATGGCCCAGCTCGGCACATACTACAATGTGAATCTGACAGGTAGTCTGGTAATCCCAATATTAGCGTTTGGTCTGTGTTTGCTTTAGGCGACCAAAAATAGCTTACACCACGAGTATCTTTTACGTGTTTGTCTCTATCTACATTCCTTATTTTATAGTCGGGAAATTGGTCTATCTTAAAGTCCATTTGCCCCAAGTAGTTGATGTCTAGCCCCTGATTCAAGGTTTGTTCTAAGTTCCATTCACAATAAGGTTTGACGTCTTTTGATGTAATTATGCTGAGCATCGGGCCTTGTTTATCTAGCGCATACAGTTGGGAGTGAACTAAAAAGTAACGTAACAAACGTCGGTTGAGTGTATTAATACTTAGCTGATTTTGTTTAAACTCGTCATGAGAAGCAAATGCGGGAATTAAAGGAAACTGAAAAATAACCGCATCAAATTGTTGCCCTTTTAGTCGCTGCCAAGAGTGCGCAATGGTAGCATCGAACTCTGTGAGCACGGGTACATCAGAGCCAAGTAGTTTATCCAAAGCATGATCTTGGTACTTTTCACGTAATGCTGATTCACTGTCATAGATGCTTGCAACGAGTGATTTGGGCTTAAGGTGTTTATGGATGGAATAGGAGAAGCTAAGGTCGCCATCTCCTACTGTTAGAATTCGCCACTGTGAGTTCAGCTTCATAAAAAACTACTGGTAATTTAAAACGAGAGATTATATCAAACCAAACTATATGGTGAAGCGCTGTTTAGGTGATCTTTATATATTTTAACAGCGCAGTAGTGTTGGTTATGCGTTCTTTAACTCATCCAGCAGGTGCATCACGTCTATACTCGCTTGCTCCATTCTATTTAGTTGTTGTACAGCACCTTGCTTGTCGCCATTCTTAAATTTAGTTACGGCTTCAACACCTGCTTTATGCACTTCTCGGTGTGGTTGCTCTAAGCGTCGATAAGCAGAGTTGTCGGAATATAATTTTGCCCCTTCGCCCGAAATCCATTTCCCCAGTCTGCATGAGGTATGATCCGCAAAATCAGTCACTGCCTTATGACTACTGCCAGTGATAACGTTATACACTTCGCTTTTCCAAACTACATGGTCAAGTTTTACTGTTTGAATAAATGTTTGCTGTGTAGCATTAGAGATAGTGTTTCTCATTGAACCGCAGCTTGTGACGATTTGGCCGTACTCATCATTCAAGTGCTCAATACTGCTTGAAAGTACTTTATTAGAGTCTTGAATTACAGATACATCCTTAACTGTGAGTTGAGTCGTATCGATTATTTTAGTCACAAGATCAGAAACTTCATTGGCCGAGGCATTGGTATTGTTTGCCAGCGCACGTACTTCATCTGCCACTACGCTAAATCCTCTCCCAGCTTCACCGGCTCTTGCTGCTTCTATTGCCGCATTGAGCGCCAATAAATTTGTTTGGTCTGAGATTTTAGATATGGTTGAGACAAACGTGTGAATGTTGTCTGCCATATGAGATAAACCCGATATATTGTCTGTCATACTAGACATATTTTCAGAGAGTTTACCCATACCTGTAAGTATCTTAGCTAAAGATTCTTCTGATGTTTCAAAAGATTGATTGACCTCTGAAATTGCAGAGCTGTCTTGTTCAATATTTAAAAAGCTCTGAAGTACGGTTTCTCGGATCCCCTGAATTTGGTTCATACCAGACAAAGCACATTGTAATAGTTGGTTATCGGTGTTGTCATTGAGTTGTTCTTGAGCTTCGACGAGTTGTTCTTGAAGACGTTGATTCTCAGCTTCCAATCTCTGATTTTCTTGAACTTGTGCAGCAAGCTCTGATTTTGTGCGGTGTAGCTCTTCCTTAAAATCGGTGTTAGAGAATAAGTTATTAAACACAGATTTAGTCCCCTTTATATTTTCGCTTATTATGCGTGAGTGTGTCGCAAAAAGTTATTACACAGCTCGTTCAAATTTTCAAACAATGTATACATTGCATTGATTGCTATTGTGACACAAATTTTTTATGAAGTATTTTATATGTGATGGTGTAGAACTATTTTCTTTAATTTAAAGTATATCAACTAGGTATGTCGATAAGGTATGTTGCTAAAGCATGTGGTTATAGTGAGGTACACTATTTAACTTTGCCGAGGCCGTGAGCGCACCGATTTTAAGCTTTTATTGTTGTACATTGCTGCATCAGCCAAATGTAGCAGCTTGTCAGGTGCGGTTTGCGGATCAGTCTCCGTATGCCCGATACTGATCCCTACGCCATATTCAAACACTTCTTCAAGTAGCTTTTTTCTCAGTTGCTCATCATTATTCTGCTTCAAAGAGCCAAACGCGACAAATTCGTCACCACCAATTCTGAAGCAGTTATCTTTGCCAAAAACATCGTTTAATGAGGTCGCTATTTTTTTTAAGATGGTGTCACCGCAATTGTGTCCAAACTTATCATTCGCGTACTTAAAGTCATCTAAATCAAAATAAAAGAGAGTAGGGTGCTGCTGACATAGCTTATTAAATTGTGTAAAACAGGCTCTGCGATTACCTATTTTAGTTAACTCATCGTGTGTTGCGTCAAACTTCAGTTTGTCTTCAAGCTGTTTGCGCTGGTGTATTTCATTATTAAGCTGAGTTATGGTTTCACGCTTTCGCACTATCATGGTGTACAGTGCATAGCAAATGAGCAGAAAGCCAAGTTGTTTGAAGGACGTATCAAGTACAATGACAGGCAGTATATCCACAGCAATAAAGTCATCAAGTAGATCCAGTAACAGACCTAAGCAATATATGACCCAAGCACAAATAAGTACTCGGTTCTTTAGGTGGGGGGCAGAATACACGATCATGGTTGAAGCAATGCTAAACCAAAATAACTCTTCCAGTGAGTCGAGTAAGTTGCCCGGCTGTTCCTGCATCCAGAAATAGAAACCCAAAACAAAGACCCAAATCGCGGCATAAAGCAGCTTTTGATACATAAATTGCACTCCCAACGCTACTTTCTAACTTATAGCAGCTATCGCCTTGATTTGCTCGCCTGCAAATAAACTTACTACAATTATTCAGTCGCTTAAAATAATTATTTTTATTTCAGGAAAGCCCTAATTGAGTGCTTAGGGCTATTTCAGTGGCCTGTGAGTGATCAACCACAAGGTACACATGCCTGTTACTATTCAGTCATGGTAATCTATCAAGTTGAGAACTTGTAGCTTTTTTACATTAGATTAAAGGAATAGTCGAAATGTAAAACTCTTTTCTTTTGGTTGGATTTATTCTATCTAGTTAATTCAATTGCTTGAGATATCATGAAGAGGTGAGACACAAACACCACAGATGTTAAAATAAAGCGCATTTGTTTATAGTCTTTGTGTGTTTCTTGCCATTTGGGCATGGCTTTTTCTGTCCATAGCACGACCCAAAAACAAATTGCTAAGTAGGTAAGCATAAGCGTTGGAGATAAAAGTGACAGCAATGGAAATGGTATTACCGTTGCGACTGCAAACACTGCGTGTGACTTTGGTTGATCTCCTGCGCGCCATAATGTGCCCGCCATAAACGCAAGTATACCCATACTGTAATAACTAAACACGCCAACTAAGGTTTCAGAACTGCCTAGCATGAGCGTGCAGGCGATACACAATAAAAATGGAATAAATCCCATGTAGCCTAGCTGTATGTGGTTAAAATATGGATGCATAAATACTCTTTTCTTATATGGGTTAATTTCTTTGCTGTGCACAATCGTGTTGTTCGGGCAAGCTGTTGTTTTCTACAGTTACCTTCATTCTTACGTGTTGATTATACCTAAGGTTTAATCTGCTGTTCAGATTATTCAATCAAATTATTCGATAGCAATGATAGTTTTAATCAATTTTATTTAATTCATCCAAGCTTATATCTTTGTGTTCAAGCAAAGCCGCTAAGGCTGTAGACAAAATTACATACTTTTTAAAGAGGAAAGTTATGAGCACTTCATTGATTAACACTAAACTTTTACCATTTAACGCGACAGCTTATCACAAGGGTGACTTTGTAGATGTGTCTGAGCAAAACTTGTTAGGTAAGTGGAGCATTGTTTTCTTTTACCCAGCAGACTTCACATTTGTATGCCCAACTGAACTTGGCGACTTAGCTGATTACTATGCTCAACTCCAGGAAATGGGCGTAGAAGTATATTCAGTATCAACGGATACGCATTTTACCCACAAAGCTTGGCATGATGCGTCAGACACAATTAAAAAAATCGAATTCCCAATGATTGGCGACCCTACGGGCAAAATTACTCGCAACTTCGGTGTAATGATTGAAGAAGAAGGTTTGGCACTACGTGGTACGTTTGTTATCAACCCAGAGGGTGAGATCAAAGTTGTAGAAACGCATGACTTAGGTATTGGTCGCAGTGCTAAAGAGCTTGTTCGTAAGGTTCAAGCAGCACAATACATTGCCACACATGACGGTGAAGTATGCCCAGCCTCATGGCAGCCGGGCGAAGAGACATTGGCACCTTCTCTTGATTTAGTTGGCAAAATCTAATTTGCTAATTGCCTTTAGCCTGCTGGTTTTACCAGCGGGCTACCATGCGAAATTTGCATCTCCGTTACAAAGCAAGCATGTGCTTAGCGTTTCAATGAGGA
This sequence comes from Pseudoalteromonas luteoviolacea, assembly GCF_001696455.1. Classification (GTDB taxonomy): domain Bacteria; phylum Pseudomonadota; class Gammaproteobacteria; order Enterobacterales; family Alteromonadaceae; genus Pseudoalteromonas; species Pseudoalteromonas luteoviolacea_C. The sequence goes on along the minus strand of NZ_MAUJ01000002.1, from coordinate 425,354 downwards.
ATTTTAAAAATGTTAGACGCGCAAATTAAAAGTCAATTACAAGAGCACTTTAAACAAATTAAATCACCCATAGAGCTTAAAATCGCACTGGATAACAGTAATAAGTCCGATGAACTAAACTCGCTTGCTCAAGACCTTGTTTCGTTGAGTGCGCATATTTCGGTGGTCGAAAACTACGATATGAATGCTAGACGGCCTTCACTTGTTATCAACGCGAAGGACACTAATACGCAAATTAGTTTTGCAGGTGTGCCAATGGGTCACGAATTTACCAGTTTGGTGCTGGCTCTACTACACGCTGGTGGACATCCGAGTAAACTAAGTAAAGATGAACTCGATGTTATTCACTTCATTGACCAGCCAATGAATTTTGAGGTGTATGTGTCACTTAGTTGCCAGACTTGCCCTCAGGTTGTTCAAGCACTCAATACCTTAGCCGCGAATAATGCCAACATCTCAACAACCATGATAGATGGCGCACTGTTTCAAGATGAAGTGGACGAACGCAGCATCATGGCGGTACCCAGTGTGTATTTGAATGGTGAACTATTCAGCCAAGGTGCAGTGAGTCTATCTGATATCCTGAAAAAGCTGGATGGTAATTCGGCTCAAAAAGAAGTCGAAAAGCTCAATGACAAGGCGCCTTTTGATGTGCTGGTTATAGGTGGTGGGCCGGCAGGTGCATCTGCGGCCGTGTATGCGGCAAGAAAAGGGTTAAACACCGGCGTTGTAGCAGAGCGATTCGGTGGTCAAGTGGCTGATACGATGAGTATCGAAAACTTTATTTCCGTTAAAGAGACCGAAGGGCCTAAATTGGTCGCGCAGTTAGAGCAACACGTTAAACAATACGACGTTGATATTATGGGGAGTAATAAGGTTGCCAATATCGAGCGTAATGAGTATTTGGATATTGAATTAGAAAATGGCGCAACTTTGAAAGCAAAGTCCGTTGTTATCTCCACAGGCGCGCGTTGGAGGTCTGTGAATGTGCCCGGTGAAGCAGAATATAAAGGCAGAGGGGTTGCTTATTGCCCACATTGTGATGGGCCTTTGTTCAAAGGAAAGCCGGTGGCAGTCATCGGTGGCGGTAATTCAGGTATTGAGGCGGCGATAGATCTCGCAAATATTACAGAGCACGTCACGGTTTTGGAGTTCGCAAGTGAGTTAAAAGCCGATCAAGTTCTGATAGATAAAGCAAAGAGTCTCCCTAACATTACGATTCATACCAATGTACAAACGACAGAAATAGCGGGTGATGACCAAAAAGTAACAGGGCTTCACTATCTAGAGCGTGATTCAGGTCAACAGCGCTCAATTACGGTTGCAGGTGTGTTTGTCCAAATTGGTTTGGTGCCAAACTCGGAGTGGTTACAAGGTTCGGATGTAGAATTAAATCGATTTGGTGAAATAGAAATTGATAATAAGGGGTCTACTAGTATGCAAGGCGTATTTGCTGCTGGTGATGTAACGATTAGCCCTTTCAAACAGATTGTAATCGCAATGGGGAGTGGTGCGACAGCTAGCTTAGGTGCCTTTGATTACTTGATCCGAACACAGGATTCAGTCAATCAAGCAGCTTAAATATTCCCTTTGGTAAGGTGCATCACCTTGCCCGACTTAATTCATTGCAATACACCCATGCAATGTGTCTCCAGCCACGCTTTTATGCGTGGCTTTTTTTATATAGTTCATAAATGCAATTGATGAAATAATTTATATTTTCACGTAAGTTATTTTATATCTAATAATAGCTAGCTAAGATATATCCTATTACTATCAAATTTAACTATTTGGTTACTATGTAATTGTCAATTTATTGTTTTTAATAGATTTTGCTGATTGACGATACAAAATGGTTATGGAAGAATGCGCAACGTTAATTGCGTTACAATAAATAAAGGATATGGAATTTATTAATCATAATTATGGATTATTAAAACAACATTTGTCGCATGATTTTTATCGCCAGCTGTTGTGCCAAAATACTAATGACACTCAAGTCTTTCAAAATAATTTTTATGGCTCGGACGCTAAAAAAAGCTGCGAAGAGCAAGTTTCACTTTTTTTAAAGCACCCAACCCATCTAAGATTAAATTACGTTTCAGATAATGCGACAAAGAATGCGCATCAAAAATGTATCAATGCGCTCAATTTGGTTGCAGAAGAACTAGGTTGCAACCCCAACTCTAAGCCGCAAAGGGGAACTTTGATAGTGCTCGGGCTTGGCGCTGGATATCATATTCATAAATTGCTTTCTTTAATTCATTATACGGATGTGATCGTTGTTGAATCTAATATAGAGCAGTATGCAACAGCGTGTGCAAATATCGATCTAAACAGCATTGAGCGTGAATGTAAAAAACGTCATGGCTCTCTCACTTTTTTCAACCCGACTAGTTATGAGCAACTCATTGACCAATTAAGAGCGTATGTCATTAAAAGGGGGGCTCATACATTAGTAGACATCAGTTTATATCGGCATTACAGCACGCCTTTATTCGATCAGGTATATACAGAATTTAAGCAGTGGCGCAATAATTTAGCGAGCATGTGGGGTTTTTTCGAAGATGAATTATTGGGCCTTACCCACAGCATAGAAAATAGCAAGCTCTGTGCAGTAAGTAGTCATGAAAATGTGTTCGATAGCCATTCAAATATACCGGTCGCTGTAATTGGAAATGGCCCGTCACTAGACAAAAACCTAAAAAAGTTACGACAAGACTCAGCGAATATGATTATCGCGTCATGTGGTACTGCACTCGGTGTATTGTTGAAAGAGGGAATTATTCCCGACTTTCAAATAGAGATGGAACGGACGCCAGCAAACTATTATTTGAAAGAGCGCCAGTTAACGGATCCTAGGCTAAAAGACGTGGTCTTGATTACTTTAAGCACTGTCTTTCCAAAGCTTATCAACCAGTTTCAACATAAAATAGTATTTACCAAAGGTAATGATCTGGGTAGTGAGCTATTTTCAAATGGATTAACGGCCATTAAACCGCTTTTTCATTGCAACCCTACAGTTACGAATATGGCTGCCGCTGCACTGTCGCGCATAGGGTTTAATAAGCTAGTTTTACTGGGGTGTGATTATGGCTACGTTGATCCAAGTGCGCACCATAGTCAGTTGTCAGACTATTTTAATAGTGCTAGTGATTTATCTCAGGCTAAATTTGATGCTGAATTAAAAGTTAAGGGCAATTTCAGAGAATATGTATATTCCTCTCGTATTTTTAATGAAGCTAGACTTGCTCAGGAAAAGTTAATTAAATTAACCCCGACATTAGATGTGTCTAATACCAGTGATGGCGCTTTAATTATAGGTGCTAAGCCTTTAGATTATGACAACATAGCCATCGAAGCATCTGAAAAACATAAAGTTATGCATGATGTTTTCACTTATACTCAAACTGCTGAAAGGGCTCGCACAAGTGATATTGATTTGCTTGGGGAAGCGATTTTGTTCATAAAAGCTTTGAAAAACACTGTTCAGTCAGCGCTGTCCATTGTTGACATTCTTAATGAGTTGAACTTGGCCGTTCAAGCCTTATATACCAGTCATAATCAAATAAATAAGCTACTTTTAAGCGGAACAATTAAATATGTAGCGGCAACGATTGCCAGTCATATCAATCATTTGCCTACTAATTTGTGGCCTCAGTATGTATCAAAAACGCGTGACTACATAGACACTATGCTTGCTGAAGTCCTACAAAAACTCTCTCCAATAGTAACTTAAATTAAGGGAAATTAATGAAGTTTAATTTAAAAACAGTTTTGCCAATCGCGTTAGTTGCAGCTCACTCGGGCAAAGCGATTTCACAAACGATTGAATACTACACTGACGACCAAAAACCAGCCCAAGTTGGTCAAGGCTTTAATAGTTCAGAGTTTAACAGCTTCCAAAGTGCAGGCGATTCATTCGGTGCAGGTGATTCATTCGGTGCAGGCGATTCATTCGGTGCAGGCGATTCATTCGGTGCAGGCGATTCATTCGGTGCAGGTGATTCATTCGGTGCAGGTGATTCATTCGGTGCAGGTGATTCATTCGGTGCAGGTGATTCAAGTGATGCCGGCGCTCCAAATGACGGGCGACCTTCTGATTTTGTTCCATTCCCTACAACGGACTTGAACCCAATTAATGGCAATCGAATGCATCAAGGTGTGTTATACATCGAAAAGAGCGACAATCCATTTTTTGGAACATTTGAGCAATACCTTAAGGTGTGTGTAAAGTCGACTAAGCGCATTGTGATTGCTTCCAACTCGCTTTATGATGGAATGTACAAAGGTATTGAATTCATGGGTAAGGGCACCTATAAAGCGAGCTATCAAGGGGCAAAAGACTATGCGGTTCTGAAGCTAAACCTACAGCATTACAAAGAGTCTAAAGTAGAGCGAATTACTCTATTTAAAGGCAATGATACGTCGAGTTTTGAATTCTATGGCGAAGCACAACGTGGCAAAGAGAAAGTCGGGGATATTCGAGCCTATTACAAAGGAATGGAAGCGTATGAGTTAGAAGGCTGTGCTTCGTACTTGGGCCAGTATTAAACCCATCTAGCATAAATCGGGAGTATTACTTTGCACTCCCTTAGACTGCTACTGTAGTTTGTTACTTTAGTACGAGTAATGAAATTACTATGAAGCTGTGATTGGGGATCCGTACACAGCTTCTACGATGGGCACAACCAATATACTTCAAGAAGACTATACAAAAGCAGTGATAATGATATTGCCAATAGCTTAGGGGCTAACTACTAATGCTATCATCTCTAGCGCAATGGTTGTCAAGAAATGCTGAGCCCCCTAAGCTATGCACTGAGGGAGGTCTACACTAACACTTTATGAGAATAAGTCGTTACTGATATTTTGCGGCAGTAATAAACTCACCAAATGACTCACACCAGACCACCACCGTCGAGTATCTGTCTATCTCGATAGATTGGGGTACATCAACAATAAAGCCGTTAAAGCTGGAAATCGGAGCGACAAACTGCATCGAGCTTTTGTGTTTTTCAAATTCTTGCTCAGTTTCGACGAAAGTAGGAGATAAATAGAGGCGATAATCTGGCCCTGGTGCAAGTCTTCCTTCAAAGCCTATACTCTGATCCCCTATAAATACGTCACCTTCTCCAAAGTGCAAAAAGTCAGATCCTTGCAAGTCTTTTGTAAACTGCGCGGTAAATTTTGCACCATTCGCCACATCCGAAAGCGCAGTTTGAGTTGGCGCTGGTGGAGCCATCATAATGGGCAAAGAATAGACGCCCATCGCAAACCCAAAACAAAAAACCAACACTGTAAACATTAATTTAAACAAAAATCGCATGAAATACGGATCTCTAATCTGAAGTTATTTTCCTAACCTTAGCGTGGCAAATAGTCGTGTCAACTTAAGAATGTTTTATTTTTGTTAAATTCATTTGTGTGGCACATTTATTTAAAAAAACCACGCTGTAAGTAGGTAAAAATTCGTATTGATATTTTTAATTCTCTTTTTTGCAACTCTACCTTTCCTTTATTGATTGCCAATCTACTGTTTTTACTAATTTATTCAATTTTATGAACTTAATGCTGGTGTTTTTATTTTATAGTTCCGCCTCGTTTTACATTGGGTTTTGATGTTTATTTAGATGAAAAAGTATTATCAATTAAAAAATAGCCAATTATAAAGTTTGTATTTTCTGGTTGGACCTTTTTGTAATGTAAACGAAGGTAAACAAAATGAGTGTTAATTTTGTTAATATATATAGCGTGATATTTGTTGTGTTTAAATCAACAAGTACAGGTGTATCAATGGCTTACAATTTCTTACCTTTCTTACCGTTAGCTATTTTTATGGTTATTTAGTATGTGTTTTTAAATTTCAACCAATCCCTTGTGGTGATTTTTTGGATCGGTACAATCGCTTTCGCTCAGTATTGCATTAGGTACATATGTTACCGAATGTAATTTTGTGAATATAAAATCAAATAAGTTAGGAAAATAATAATGAGCGTGTCAATCCTACCCAATAGAGCACTTAAACTCAGTGCCATAACTATGGGTCTATTCAGTGCATCAGCACTTGCAAATGTTGATTGTAGTAATCTTGCCCAGTGGCAATCAGGAAAAATATATGTTGGCGGCAACAAGGTGCAACAAGATAACGTTGCATACCGAGCTAACTGGTGGAATAGATCCTCACCGCAAGCTCGTTCTGGCCAGTGGCAAGAGTGGAGTAAACTCGGGGAGTGTAAAGGAGTAGAACCCGTAAACCTAGCACCGTCGATTAAACTGCTTAAACCCATTGCGGATATCACGGTAGTTGAAAATGAAGAAGTCGTTATCGATTTCTCAGCACAGGATAGCGACGGTGAAGTAAGGCATGTGGCTATTTATCATAATGATCAATTAGTTAAAGTCTTAAATGAAGCACCTTATAGATTCACATGGCAAGCAAAGCAGGGTAGCCATGAGTTTCATGGAGTGGCACTCGACGATGACGGTGCGACGGCTAAGTCGGTGAGCCGAAAAGTGCGCGTTGAAGCGCTACCCCCTGTTGATGTTAATACAGCACCAATTGCGCGACTAGCGGCCCAATTACCCAGTGAGCTGGAAGTGGGTAGCCAAATCGTATTTACATTAATAGCCAATGACAAAGAGTCGGATCAGCTTACTCAATCACTCTCGTTGAATGGTGTGGAGCTAGTCTCAACCGTACAAAATGAATACGAATTTGTGTGGACGGCAAAAGCAAAAGGTCAGCAAACATTTACTTTGGTAGCGAAAGATGAGCACGGCCTAGAGTCTGAAACCGTCACTCGTACGTTCACAGTGAAGGCGACAGATGACACGCAAACGAGCCATGAAGATTGTCGGCCTGCGGGCTTATACCAAACGCCCGGTGTGACACCTGCTTACTGTGATATTTATGATAGCGAAGGTCGAGAAAAAATGGGGGCTGATCATCCAAGGCGTGTGATCGGTTATTTCACCAGCTGGCGTCATGGTAAAAATGATCAACCTAGTTACCTCGTTAAAGACATTCCATGGGACAAAATCACCCATATCAATTATGCGTTTGCCCATGTCAACAGCCAAAATGAAATTAGCATTGGCAACCCAAATGCAGAAGGTAACGCAGCGACAAATATGACTTGGCCGGGTGTTGCTGGTGCAGAGATGGACCCAAGCTTGCCATATAAAGGTCACTTCAACCTACTGAATAAATACAAAAAACAGTATCCGCATGTAAAAACCATGATTTCCGTAGGTGGCTGGGCCGAAACTGGTGGCTACTTTGATGAGAGCGGTAAACGTGTAAACAGTGGTGGTTTTTATACGATGACCACAAATGCTGATGGCAGCGTAAATCAAGCAGGCATCGATCAGTTCGTTAAAAGCTCTGTTGAGTTCTTAAGAACTTATGGGTTTGATGGCTTGGATGTTGACTATGAATATCCTTCTTCAATGAAAGATTCTGGCCACCCAGAAGACTTTCCTGTGAGTAATGCACGACGAGCAGGCTTGAATAAATCTTACCAAGTCTTAATGAAAGATCTGCGCGAGGCACTTGATAAGGCGGGTGAACAAGATGGTAAGCATTACATGCTGACTATCGCGTCTCCGTCATCAGGTTACCTGCTGCGTGGTATGGAAACCTTTCAAACTGCTCAGTACTTAGATTTTGTGAACATCATGTCGTACGACCTTCACGGTGCATGGAACGATCATGTTGGTCACAACGCGCCGCTCTACGACACCGGCAAAGATACCGAGCTTAAAGTTTGGAATGTATACGGGACTAAAGAGTTTGGCGGAATTGGCTATTTGAATACCGATTGGGCTGTGAACTATTTCCGAGGTGCACTGCCGGCGGGCCGAATCAATATTGGTATTCCATACTATACCCGTGGTTTTAGAGATGTGCGCGGCGGTGAAAATGGCCTTTGGGGACGTGCGCCACTGCCTAACCAAAATAACTGTCCAAAAGGCACAGGTATTGGGGAAAAGAACAAGTGTGGTAACGGCGCAATTGGTATCGATAACCTATGGCATGACATAGAAAATGGTCAAGAGGTAGCGGCGGGCTCTAACCCTCTTTGGCACGCTAAAAACTTGGAACACGGAATTAATCCAAGCTATTTAGAAGTATATGGTTTAACCCCTGAAACTGATGCAGACGACGTACTTCGCGGTGATTATGTTCGACACTACGATGAAGTTGCTGTCGCGCCTTGGTTATATAACGCCGAGAAAAAGGTTTTCCTATCAATGGAAGACACCGAGTCTATGAAAACCAAGTTAAATTACGTAGTTGATAAGGGACTTGGTGGCGTAATGTTCTGGGAGCTGGCGGGTGATTTTGACTACCACGCTGACAAAGGCGAGTACTTCATGGGCTCGACAATGACAGCGTTGGCATATGACACATTTAACCAAAGTGGTGTGGTGTATGATGCACATATTGGTGACGATGAGTTTGCTGTACCAAGCGAAGCGGTGGACATTGCATTCGAAGCAAAAGATTTTCCAGTGGGTGACCAAAACTACCCAATTCGCCCGACGTTTGCCTTTACCAACAACTCTGAGATTGACCTAACTGGTGCCACGATCACGTTCAATGTGCCAACTTCAACGTCTGCCATCTTTAAGTCAAATTGGAATGCGCGCAAGAAGCTCGGTATGAAAGTGACACATGATGCTTCTAACAGTGCAGGCAACAATATTGGTGGCTTCGAGAACGAATTTCACCGTTTCTCTATCACCTTCAAAAATGAATGGGGCGGCCAGCTTGAGTCATTTAAACCTGGTGAGACCGTCAATGCGCAAGTGATGTACTACATGCCGATCACGGGCCCTGTGAACTTTGTCGTTGAAAAAGACGGTAAAGAGTATGCGTTTACGTTTGAATACCCTGAACTACCCGTGGCTAAAAAACACGTTCCAACCCCCGGAGATGGTGACAAAACCCCGCCAAGCGGCACGCAGTGTGAAGGCGTAAAAATTGAAAACATCAACACCTATCCAAATTGGCCGCGCACTAACTGGGCTGGCGACCCTAGCCATGCTGTAGGTGGCGATATGCTGATCCACAACGGTGCGGTTTACAAGGCTAAGTGGTGGACTAATGGCACTCCGAGTGACGGTGGTGCATGGCAAAAGGTATGTAGCCTGTAACTAGGTTCAATATTCCCAACCAGAGTGATCTGCGGATCACTCATACAATCAATAAACGAGAAAACTATGAGACAACAAGTAACCTTATGCGCGCTGGGCGTAGCCATAGGCGTGGGCGTCATTGGCAAAGTGAACGCACATGGATACATGGATTTTCCAAAGGCGAGGCAGGCAATTTGTCAGGAGCAGGGTGGATTTTGGTGGCCAAAAGATGGTTCTAAAATCCCAAATACTGCGTGCCGCGCAGCGTATGTGCAATCTGAACATGTGCAGTTTATTCAAAAACATGAGTTTGCAACAAATACCGCAGACTTTCGCAATCAAACAGCGGTAGAAGCAAATATTCCAAATGGCACATTATGTGGTGCAGGCGACGCTCAAAAAGCAGGTATGAACATACCTTCCAAAGATTGGCAAAAAACGGAAATCACACCAAATGCCGATGGCAAAGTGAAAATCCGTTATCGTGCAACAACCCCGCATAACCCAAGTTTTTGGCAGTTTTATTTAACTAAGCCAGGTGTGGATTTCGAACAAAACCCACTTGCTTGGCATGATCTAGAGCTCGTGCAAGAACATGGCAACATCCCATTTTTTATGGCACCAGATGGCAAGCGCTACTATGAAATGGAAGTTGCAATTCCTGAAAAGTTCAACGGCGACGCTATTTTATATAGCCGCTGGCAGCGTGATGATGTGGTCGGGGAAGGGTTTTATAACTGTAGCGACGTGACCATTCTACGCAGCACGGACCCTGCTCCTACGCCTGATACATGGCACTCAGCTGGGTACTTTGTCAATCAAGGGCAAGACGCCAAAGCGGGTGATACTGTTTGGGTACGTGTCTTTAACGGCAATGGCAACGAAATTGTTCAAGAGAAACTGGATATTACTGATAGCAATGTAACACATTGGCAGTCTCTATTTGCTTCTAGACTAAACCAACAATTTGCAGAAACGGTTCGCATTGGTGTCAAAGATGCGCAAGGCAATATTGTTTTTGACCCAGATACGATTAGCAGTAATCAGGTGTTTTTAGCTGATAAAGCCAACAGTTATAACTTAACGGTCATTTCTAAACCTAAAAACACAGCGCCAACAGTACACACGCCTGCACCGCTGACAATTGATGAAGGCCAAAACAAACATTTACATGTACATGCCTTTGACGATGAGCAAGCAACGCTGGAATTTGACTGGCAATTACCCAGTGCGCTGAGCTTCTCTGGAGTGGGTTCCACCATCACAATAACCGCGCCTCAGGTGGACATTGATACGCGCTTTGACGGCAAAGTGACCGTGTCTGACGGTAGCCTAAGCAAATCGGTACCGTTGGTTATCAATGTGAAAAACATCGAAACAGGCCCAGATACGCCAAACGATGATACTTGGGAGCCTAGCAAAGTATACACAGCAGGCGACACCGTTGTGTACCAAGGTAAAACGTATCGCGCCAAGTGGTGGGTGCGTGGTCAATTACCAACATCAAGTCATGCTTGGGAGCTTGTAAAAACGGGCGATGATTCAGATGCAGGCAACACATCATGGCAGGCGAATAAAGCTTATCGAGGCGGTGAAATCGTCACGTTTAATGGCGCGCGATATCAAGCCCGCTGGTGGACGCGTAATCAACAACCAGACCAACACTCGGTTTGGAAAAAACTATAAATAAATCTAAGAGGTAATCTAATCATGTTTAAGTATTTAACAACTGCTGCAGCGGTCGGTGCTGCGCTTGCAAGTGTCGCTGCGGTCGCAGCACCTTCAACACCGAGTATTAACTGGAAACCGCAGAACTATTCGTTTGTAGACGTGAATATCTATGGTCGAGGTTCATACAAACAGTTAATTCAGGCAAAAGACGTTGTAGACATTCAAATTGAGTGGAATGCATGGTCCGGAAAAGGCGGCAACAGCTATAAAGTGTATTTTGACAATGAAGTCGTCAATGAAGGCACACTGGCAGAAGGCACCACAGGTGGCACAATCCGCTTTCCTTATCACAAGTCAGGACGTCACGAATTAAAAATAGCCTTATGTGATGCGTCAGGTTGCGCAATGTCAGCCTCTAAACCAATTGTAATTGCAGATACGGATGGCGGTCATTTAGAGCCACTCAAACTGAACGTGAATCCAAACAACAAAAAGTTTGAAACAGATCCAAATACAGTGGTTGGTGCTTATTTTGTTGAGTGGGGCATTTACGGTCGTAAGTTCGATGTCACTCAGATCCCTGCGGACAATCTAACGCATTTACTATACGGATTTATCCCAGTATGTGGTCCCAATGATTCTCTTGCAGAGATAGAAAATGGCAATAGCTTACGCGCGCTTAAATTAGCGTGTGGTAGCTCAAAAGATTATGAAGTTGTGATACATGACCCATGGGCAGCCGTGCAAAAAGCACTGCCAGGGATCAGCGCTAAAGACCCAATTCGTGGGACTTATGCACAGCTAATGGCACTTAAACAGCGTAACCCTGATCTGAAGATCTTACCTTCGGTAGGGGGTTGGACTCTGTCAGACCCGTTCTTTGACTTTGATGTAAAAGAGAACCGCGACACGTTTGTTAATTCAATGCGTGAGTTCTTAAAGACGTGGAAGTTTTACGATGGTATTGATATTGATTGGGAATTCCCAGGAGGTGATGGCGCAAATCCAAACTTGGGCTCAGACAAAGATGGCGAAGTTTATATCATTCTAATGAAAGAGCTCCGCGCGATGCTAGACGAGCTTGAAATTGAAATGGGTCGTGAGTTTGAGCTGACATCCGCGATTGGAACAGGCTACGACAAAATAGAAGACGTTGATTACCAGCAAGCAGCTCAGTACATGGATTACATCTTTGCCATGACTTATGACTTTGCTGGCGGCTGGAACAATGTAACAGGGCACCAAACGGCAATTTACTGTGGCACGCATATGTCTACAGATGAATGCAACGGAACAGGTGTTGACGAAAATGGTGAGGCGAGAAAAGGGCCAGCCTACACGCTCGATAATGCAATCAAATTGCTGCTCGCACAGGGTGTACCAAGTGAAAAGCTCGTTGTTGGTACTGCGATGTACGGTCGAGGTTGGGAAGGCGTTTACCCACAAAACGCACAAATTGCGGACAACCCAATGACGGCACCCGCCAATGGTAAGCTGCGCGGGTCAACGTCTCAGGGTGTTTGGGAAGCAGGCGTTATCGACTACAAGGGACTTAAGGCTCATATGATAGGTCATGATGAGCAAGGCATTAACGGTTTTGAAGTAGGGTACGATGAACAAGCTGAAGCTGCATATGTTTGGAATCGCCAAAAAGGCACCTTGGTTACCTACGATAGCCCTCGCTCTGTGCGTGCAAAAGGTCGTTATGTACGTGAGCATAATTTAGGTGGCCTATTCGCATGGGAAATTGACGCGGATAACGGTGACATTCTCAATGCGATGCACGAAGGTCTGGCTGGCAAAGTGACACCTCCTAAACCAGTAAACAAGGCACCCGTGGTATCTGTGGCTGGTGAGATTACGTTAAATGCCGGTGATATTCATGTTTTAACGGCGCAAGCGTCTGATCCTGAAGGTAAAGCGCTTTCATTTTCATGGCAAGGTGATGCTGCATTAAATCTTCAAAGTGAAAATGACAGCGTTATCGTCACTGCGCCGAGTGTGACAAACGACTCCGTTTATACTGTAAACCTAGCAGTAAGCGATGGTGTGAACACTGTAAATCGCACAGTTAAAGTGGTTGTAAAAGCACCTGTTGTTGAAAATAAAGCGCCGGTAGTGGGCAGCATTTCTGCAATCTCTCTAGACGAAAACACCAGTCAATCAGTCAGTATTTCAGCGACCGACCCTGAAGGAAAAACGCTGAGTTTTGCTTGGAAAGTGCCAGGCCACACAGTGGTTGGCAGAGGCAGTACGGTGACTATAAAAGCGGCTGAGGTGACAAAAACACAAACAATTACTGGTACGGTTGTGGTTTCTGACGGCGTGAACAGTGTGACGCGTCAATTCAACGTTACGGTGAAAAATGTTGAGACGAGTCCTGAGCCAACACCGGGCGATGGTAAAACAACATGGGATGCCAACAAGGTTTACACCGGCGGCAATACTGTTTGGTACAAGGGTGTTCAATACAAAGCGCGTTGGTGGACCCGTGGTGCTATTCCAAGCAATGGCGGCGTGTGGGCTGAGATCATTCCAGATGATGGCAAGGTACGCGATTGGCGCAGTGATTTAGTTTACACCGGTGGTGACAAAGTCGTGCATAACGGCGAAACGTATCAAGCCCGCTGGTGGACGCGTGGCCAAGCACCGGGCAGCAGTTCTGTGTGGCGCAAGCTATAACAAACTGAATCAAAAAAGTTCAAATCAGGTGCATGGAGGCACCTTTCTAACAACGAAAAAAACAACAAGTACAGAGTAAATATCCATGTTAAGAGCAAAAAAAATCGCTGTATTGGTCGCAGCAAGTGTTGGTGTGTTTTCGAGTATTGCAGCTTTAGCACAAGAACCGGTGAGTTTGCATAACAACGCACAACTGAAGGCGACAATTAAATCACAGCTGTCTCAAAATCAAAGTATTTTCAGGTCTACTGCTACTGACGCACAGTCAGAACTGGAGTTTAGGACCCACCATAAAACTGAAGATGGTAGACATATGCGTCGTAGCCAATTTTATAAAGGTGTACGAGTATATGGCGGTGAAATCGTCACGCATCATGACGAGCAAAGTTTTCTAAGTGTCTGGTTTAAGCCAGAAGGAGAAATAACCTCAATGAGTGGCTCGGTCGTACCCAACTTATCTTTGGATACGGTAAAGCCAAGTTTTTCAGAGAAAAAAGCCATTGAATTTGCAAAGGAGCAAATTGCCGAGTTGCATTCATCGTCAGATGAGCACGTTGAACTTGTGATTTTCCCACACAATGGTACTCCGAAGTTGGCCTATTTGGTCACGCTTTTTGCTGAAACCGAGCATGCACCACTTCGTCCGGAATTTGCTATCGATGCGCATACGGGTGAAGTACTTTCGCGCGTTGAAACACTTAACCACTCGAAAATAGGGATGGGCCCAGGTGGCAACGAGAAAATAGGTAAGCACTATTATGGTGAGGACATGCCAAAGTTTCATGCAAAGGAGCTGGGCAATGGTAATTGTGAAATGTCACATACAGATATTCGTGTGATAGATATGGAACATGGCACAACAAATACAGAGACTTATCAGTTTCCATGTCACGAGAATACGCACAAACATGTGAATGGGGCTTACTCGCCGCTCAATGATGCGATGTTCTATGGTCAAGCGACGATAGATATGTTCAATGATTGGTTTGACAGCCGTGCATTGTCTGGTGACTTAGTCATGCGAATTCATTACCGAAAAGACTACTTAAATGCCTTTTGGAATGGTAAAGAAGTCACGTTTGGCGATGGTGATCTCGATAAATACGGTGTTTACCCGTTCACTTCACTGGGTGTTGTCGCCCACGAAATCGGTCATGGTGTTACGCATCAAAATTCAAAGTTAGTGTACAGCAACATGTCGGGTGGTGTGAACGAGTCATTTTCAGATATGACTTCAGAGGCGCTCGAGTGTTTCATGAATCAAAAGCCAGACGGCACTTGTGAAGTCGACTGGTTAATCGGCGCGAGCATTTTCAAAAATCGAACAGCACTGCGCTACATGGAAAACCCAGAGCGCGATGGACGCTCGATTGGTCATGCAAGCAAGTTTGAAATAGGTATGGGTGTACACCACAGTTCAGGTGTATTTAACCGAGCTTTTTATACACTTGCTAATACTGAAGGCTGGGGTGTAAAAAAAGCCTATGAAGTGATGCTTCACGCCAATAAAAACTTTTGGGTATACAACGGAAAATTTGAATCATTGGCATGTGGTGTGACAGATGCGGCTGCGGATTTAGGCTATGATACCAAAGCTGTTGGTGAGGCATTCAAAGTCGTAGGGGTATTTGCGTGTACTGAGAACAAAGCGCCAACGATTTCGATTACCAGCCCAGACAATAACGGCCGTTATATGATTGGCACAGACATTACCCTTAAAGCGAATGCACAGGATGAATATGGTGCCGTAGAAAAGGTCGAGTTTTTCATCAATGACAAGCTGCATGACACTGTGTTAGCTGCGCCTTTTGAAGCTAGATTTAATAGCAAAAATACTGGCAAATACACAGTGACTGCACGTGTTACTGATAATGAAGGGGCATCAACAGACGCTTCGGCGATATCTTTTAACCTTATAGATCCGAGCCAGTGTCAAACTGCACCATGGCAGGGTGGTAAGGTTTATACCCAAGGTAACAAGGTGGCATTTGACGGGTTTGAATATGAAGCCAAGTGGTGGAACAGAGATCAAAGCCCAGCGAGCAACTCGGGATCTTGGGGTGTATGGAAAAAAGGGCTTGAGTGTGGTGGCGCTAGTGATAAGCCAAACCAAGCACCGACTTTGAGTATGACCGCACCAACCAACAATGTTTCGATTGAACTTGGACAACCAGTATCTGTAAGGTTTGTTGCCAATGACAGTGACGGTGAGATTGCCAAGGTTAATGTGAGTGTTAATGGTAAGTCTCTCACAGAATTAACGCGCACACCGTATGCATTCAATTATCAGCCATTAGAAGTTGGAACGTATCACTTGAGCGCGGTTGCAACTGATAATGACGGTGCACAATCCGCCAAAGTGAGCCGTACGATTACAGTGAATGAGCCGCTGCCACAGCCTACACCAGAAGCACCGAGCGTGAATTTAACCAGCCCAGCGAATGGCAGTAGTTTTAGTAGCGGTGATAAAATTACGCTTTCAGTGATCGCCAGTGATAAAGACAATGATCTGAAACAGGTGGCGTATTTCGTCAATGGTAAACAAGTTGCTGTTTCGAGCTCCGTCCCTTATAGCGCCTCTTATACAGCTAAAAGCGGCAACTACAGTATCTTTGCAATCGCAACAGATGCAGAAGGCCTGAGCACACAATCGCAAACTCACAGCTTCAAAGTTACCGGCAGTAAGCCTAGTTGTGAGGTAGAAGCGTGGCAGGCAAGTCGAGTGTATACAGCTGGTAAGCAGGCGAGCCTTGACGGTCAGTTATACCAAGCAAAATGGTGGACTCGCAATCAAAACCCTGCGCAATACTCAAGTCGCTGGGCTGTGTGGAAGCACCTTGGTGAGTGTAAATAATTTCCCTTTGAAATAGGACCAAAGAGCCAGCTTTCTGGCTCTTTTTTCTCTCTATAAGTGATAAATCAGATAATTAAATCACCATTCATTATCACCTAAATGAACAAGAAAACTATTGTTACGAGGTCTGAGGTTTAAAGGAGGTTACATGCCACTATTATTCGTATTTAGTGCATGGAATTATCACAGGGAGTTGTGTCATCAGAACAAAGCAAACCTTTCATTATCTAGCAATACGTAATATGACACATTTATGAAGTTGTATATTTTTTATACTTTTGTCTAGTGTTTTTATCCTTAAAATCGAGACAAACTCAGTGTAACCAATTTTGGTTCAACACTGTAAAGGAAAAATCATGAAACTTCAGTTCAACAAAAAAAGCGTTAAAAGCTTATCTAAAAACTCAAACATGCTAAACCAAGATAAAACGCGCCAAATCGCGGGTGGTTATTCAGCTTATGGCTGTGGCCCGATCTCAGATCCTGACTACTCTTGTCCACGTTCAGTGAATGGTTATACATGCTAGTTACTAAATAAAAAGGGGCGCAAGCCCCGCTTTGCGTGTTTTTACATTACTATTTTCGATATACTGTACGACTGAAATTTGTACAGCTTTCCATAGACCTGAATAAGAGCAATCAGAAATCTAAAACACCTCTGATATTTATGACTTTAAATTTCGTCAAGATTATTTAAATCACCTTTTCGGCTGAAAGTTTACGTGAGTATTGAACTTTGTAGTAGAGCATCTAAATGAATAAACTTTTTGTACTAATGATTGTACCTGTGTGTTTTTGGTTATACACGGCTTTGCCCTTTAAATTGTCCGCGATTGTACTTTGGTTGTCAGAAGATAAATCAACAGCGGCAATATCAACAACTTTGTGGGGAATTGCTGTGATTGTGCAGATATATGCGATGTGGCACATTTTTAAAAGAAGGCTCAAAGGATTAAATATCTTTTTTAGTATCATGGCATTACATGTCATTCTATGGTTGAGTGATGTACTTGTAACTTATTTCGAGGGCGGAGAACTCTTACTCACATCTAAAATTGTGTTTGATAAAGCTGTTTTCCCACTACTCGTTGCGTGGGGGCTGTATATGAGTGATGCAAAGGATTTCTTTAATGATGTTGAGAGTAAATAATGAGTAAATGTAGCAAATGTGATGCAAATATCACTTTTATGTCCGTGCTGAATTCCCCAAATCCGTTGAGGCTTAAGTGCAGTAATTGTAAAGAAGGTATAAAAATTCATGGTGTGACTGGTTGGGTAGCGGTGGCAATCATATTCGCTTTGATAGGTTTGATACTGTATGCCTTTTATGGGATTGAAGGATATTGGTTAAAGGTTGTACTACCCCTAATTGTGGTGAGTGAGGTGGTCTATTTTCTGCTTATAAAGCTAGGCATCGTTAAAGTATCTATCAGTTAGACCTGCTAAAAAACCGTGTTGTGGCATTGGCTTGCAGACGCTTAATTACCTTGTTATAAACGATTAAAGTCTATTAGCATAGGTGCTTGTTGGTTCCAATATCTAACCAGCACCTATGTTTTCAGTCATTCTGAAAATCCAATCCATTAAATAAAAACGAAATAGATATATCGATATCATCGATGGTGAGTGTATTCGACTTGTCGCAACTCATAGCCAAAGAGAAGCCATGCAAATAGTCTACTAGCAGGTCTAAAAAAGCTTTCTGTTGCTTTTTTTCAAGTTTTAATGGAGTAATAATTTTCTCGAATCTACCAATAAATACCTCGGCTGGGCTGTCGGATTTCATGCTTAACAGCGTTTGAAGTAATCCATCGTATTTGCTCAGTGTTGCCAAGTAACTTTTAGATAGAGTCAATAGCTCTTTTCTCCAATCTCCTGAGTCTGCTGGTGTGTGGATATCCTCAATCAATGAAGTCGTGATTGCCTCGAGCAATGCATCTTTATTTTTAAAATAATAGTAAATAGCCATAGCATCGACATTTAATTGTGCCGATAACTTTCGGATACTTGGTATGCTCCCATTTTGCGCCATCATTTTTTTTGCGGTTGTGACTATTAGAGACTTGTTCAAGCCATTTTGCACTTTTTGTGGGCGGCCGCGCTTTTTAACTTCGCTAGTCATTTAAAAACTCATTATTTGACGAATTAATTCTACGGTGTAGAATAATTGTTTTCGTTATTCTATTCAATCATGAGGTTACTATGTCCAATATCGTATTTATTGCAACTAGTTTAGATGGTTATATCGCAGACAAAAACAATGGTGTTGATTGGTTACACTCAATCCCAGAAACGGAAGGTTTGGACTTAGGGTACGACAAACACATAGCGTCAACTGATGCATTAGTAATGGGGCGCAATACTTTTGAACTTGTTTGCAGCTTTGACTGCGACTGGCCTTATACCAAGCCTGTTTTTTTGCTCAGTAATACAATGGCTGAAATACCTAAGGGCTACGAAGGAAAAGTGAATTTAGTGAGAGGAGATTTAAAAGAGATTGTACTACAACTGAATAATGAAGGATTTCAGCAGTTATATATAGATGGTGGTATCACAATTCAAAACTTCTTAAAGCAAGATTTAATCGACGAGATGATCATTACAACCATCCCGATCGTGTTAGGTGGGGGAATAAGTTTGTTTGGTGAAATGGGCCAGTCGTTGCGTTTTGCTTGCATCTCATCTGAGGTATATGGCAATGGGATCTGCCAAAATCGCTTTGTTCGTAAACGTTAAAATTTATATAAAACGTCAATACAGCACAGCATCTATTTTGACGGTTGATAAATTTCATTAATTCCGGGGATATTGTGCTCCCACCTCGGTACTGATTCGCCAATGTAATGTCTCGCCGCATCCAAAAATAATCTTGTTCTAACGGGTAAATCCCTATGCGGATAGACCGCATACATGGCGCTGTAGTCAGGTAAGTTGACATGCGTGAGCAGCGGTACCAATTGTGTGTGATCTATATGATCGGCAAAGAAAAATGCGGGCGATGTGCAAAAGGCGGTGTGCGAGAGCACTTTCTCTAGCAAAGCTTCTCCGTCGTTGGACCTAAATACTGGGTTAATCGGTTGCTCTTGATGCTTGCCTTTGTCATCAATGTAACTAATGGATTCAAAGCGAATATGGTTACTGGTATAAGCCGCTGCTGGAAGCTCAGCTAGATCAGACATTGTTCGGGGCTCACCATAGGTCTCGATAAACTGAGGTGTGGCTAAAATGAGCATTCGGTTGCGTGCAATTTTGCGTGCAATAAGCGAAGAGTCCCTAGGTTCACCAACTCGAAACGCCAGATCGAACCCCTCCGAGACCATGTCTATGACCCTATCATCTAATCTCAGCTCAATATTTACTTGCGGAAATCGTTTTTGAAAATCATTGATCACGGGAAGCAAATAGTATTTACCAATGTAGCTAGATGAAGTGATCCTCAATAAGCCTCTTGGCTCTTGGTGATAATTCTCTGCCATCTGCACAGTATCTTGAAGTAACAATCTCAGCTCAGCCGCTTTTTTAACCATTTCAGCGCCAGCCGCTGTCAGCGAAAAAGAGCGTGTAGTTCGGTTAAGTAGCCTCACACCCAACTCTTCTTCTAACTTGCTGATTTGTTTTGAAATTACAGAGCGATCTATATTTCTAAGTTCTGCTGCTTTGGAAAAAGAGCCTTGTTCAACCACTTCTAAAAGCATGATTAAGCGACTAGTTGTATCCATGGATTGACATTAAGTTGTGTTTTATTGGTGCCATATTGGCATTAATGTTTTTAAAAAACTACTATTTTTCGACATTAATTACCGCTGTAGGATCGTTATATACCAAATTCCCAGCGGAGCAAAAAATGAAAAAGTTAGGTTTTACTCTAAGTGCAGTGGCCCTCGCACTTGTGTTAAGTGGTTGTGGTCAGTCTAATGCACAGCAAGGACAGCAGCCGCCACCGCTAACCATTGATGTTGCCAATGTACAATTGGAACAAGTTCAGTCTTGGCACACGTTTACTACACGTTTAGAAGCCCCCGAGCGCGTTGTTTTGAAACCTCGCGTATCTGGCCAAATTGAAAAAATGGCGTTCACCGAAGGTGAAAGAGTTAATAAAGGCCAGTTATTGTTCAGTCTAGACGCTAGGCCTTTTGAAGCGCAAATTGACACGCTTAAAGCCCAGCTTGGCAGCGCAGAAGCTACGTTAGAGCAGGCGCGAGGCGAAGCGCAGCGTGCTAATCGTTTAGTTACAAAAAAGGCGATTTCTACAGAAGAAGCGGAGCAGCGTAATGCAACACTACGCAGTGCAATCGCCAACAAAAACGCCATTGAGGCACAGCTGCAAAACGCGTTGCTTGATCTAGAGTTCAGCCAAGTCTCAGCACCAATCACAGGTAAAATCTCGCGCGCAGTTGTCACCAAAGGTAACTATGTCAAAGGCGGCGAGACTGAGCTAACGACGATTGTTTCGGATGAAGAGATCTACGCCTATTTCGATGTGGATGAGCGCACTTGGAGCCGCCAATTTGCTGGCGTCACTGCGCAAGATGAAGTGACGGTGCAGCTACAACGTCTAGGTGAAACAAAGCAAATCGCAGGTAAGTTAGACTTCATCGATAACGAAATCAACCCGACAACGGGCACTTTGCGCGTGCGAGCAGTTTTCGATGCACAGCAACATAATCTAAAACCGGGTGCGTTTGCGCGTATTTCTATTGGTGCACAAGACCCACAAATCATGGCAATTGTCCCAGAGCGTGCCATTGGTACAGATCTTAAAAATCGTTTTGTATTGACCATAGATGAAAACAACGTATTGCAATATCGCTTAGTGGAGCTTGGCGAGCGATACGGTGCATATCGCGCTATTAAAGCCGGCTTAGTGGAAGGCGACCGTATTGCGGTAAATGGCCCAGCAAGAGTAGGACCTGGTATGCCTATCACGCCAAACTCTGTGAGCCTAGCGTTTGAAAATACGCAATTTGTACTGAAGCAGTCTGATTCTTCACCTGTTTTATTAAGCGCTGTAAACTAAGAGAACGTCATGAAATTTTCCCACTTTTTTATAAATCGGCCGATATTCGCGGCCATGCTGTCGATGATTTTTATCATCACCGGCGCGATTTCACTGTTTCAATTACCGATCAGCGAATATCCAGAAGTTGTACCGCCAACGGTTGTTGTGAATGCAACATACCCTGGTGCAAACCCGAAAGTCATTGCGCAAACTGTGGCTACCCCGCTTGAGCAAGAGCTCAATGGGCTAGAAAACATGCTATACCATGGTTCGCAAGCAACCAGTGATGGCCGTTTAACACTGACTGTGACATTTGCGTTAGGTACAGATCTTGACCAAGCTCAGGTACAGGTTCAAAACCGTGTAAACAATGCGTTGCCTCGTTTACCACAAGAGGTACAACGTTTAGGTGTGACTGCCCAAAAATCCTCTCCAAACTTAGCATTGGTTGTACACTTGGTATCTCCTAATGGTGAGCAAGACACGGCGTATATGGCAAACTATGCTGATCTTTACATTAAAGATGAGTTAAAACGCTTACCTGGCGTTGGTGACTTACAACTATTTGGTGGCGCGAAGTACTCGATGCGTGTATGGCTTGATCCAGACGCACTTGCTGCGCGCAACTTAACTGCATCAGACGTCGTAAACGCCCTGCGTACACAAAACCAACAGGTTGCGGCGGGTTCATTAGGTGCACAGCCTACGCCGGAAGAAAACCAATTTCAGATTCTTCTAAATGTAAAGGGTCGTTTAGAAAGCATCGAAGAGTTTGAAAAAGTCATCATTAAAGTTGGTGAAAACGGTGCGCTAACTCGCTTAAAAGACATTGCGCGTGTTGAACTTGGCCAAGAAAACTACGCACTGCGTGCGATGTTAGATAATCAGCCTGCACTTGCGATGCCGGTATTTCAGCGTCCGGGGACCAATGCGATAGAGCTTTCGGACGATGTACGTGACACGATGCAGCGTCTTGAAAAAAGCTTCCCTGCAGGTATGACTTACGAGATTGCTTACGACCCAACAGTATTTGTACGTGGTTCAATTGATGCGGTAATTAAAACGCTGCTTGAGGCCATTCTGCTTGTGGTTGTGGTCGTGGTTGTATTCTTACAAACATGGCGTGCGTCTATTATTCCATTAATTGCGGTGCCTGTTTCTTTAGTCGGTACTTTTGCAGTGATGCAACTATTAGGTGTGTCCATTAATACACTGTCTCTATTTGGCTTAGTACTTGCGATCGGTATCGTCGTTGATGACGCCATCGTTGTAGTTGAAAACGTTGAGCGTAATATCGCCGATGGCCACAGCCCATATGAGGCCACTAAAATTGCCATGACTGAAGTTACTGGCCCAATCATTGCCATTGCGTTTGTATTATGTGCGGTATTCATCCCAACAGCATTTATCACCGGCTTATCAGGTCAGTTTTATAAGCAATTTGCGTTGACGATTACCATTTCGACTTTAATCTCAGCATTTAATTCATTGACGCTATCTCCGGCATTGTCAGCCATTTTACTTAAATCACACGATGCACCGAAAGATCGACTAACACGCGTGTTAGACAAGCTATTTGGCGCTTGGTTGTTTAAACCGTTCAATCGTATGTTTGACAAAGGTGCAAAAGGGTATGAAGCGCTTGTTAAAAAGCTAATCCGCATGAGCGTCCTTGTGGGCGTGGTGTATCTAGGCCTTGTTGGCTCAACCATTGGTTTGTTTAACTCGGTTCCGGGTGGGTTTATTCCGCAGCAAGATAAACAGTATTTGGTGGCAGTAGCTCAGCTTCCTGATGCAGCAAGTTTAGACAGAACTGAAGAAGTGATACGTCAAATGCAAGAAATTGCTCTTGAAGTGCCGGGTGTTGCAAATACGGTGGCATTCCCAGGGCTGTCAGTAAACGGTTTTACAAACAGTACTAACAGCGGCATTGTATTTACGCCATTGGATGACTTTGCGCTACGTAATGATCCAAGCTTGTCGGCTCAGGCAATTGCCATGCAGTTAAACATGCGCTTTGCGGCCATTGATGAAGCGTTTGTTGCGGTATTTCCGCCGCCACCAATCCTAGGTTTGGGTACAACGGGTGGATTCAAATTGCAAATTCAAGACCGTGCAAACCAAGGGTTCGAAGCGTTATTCGCAGCATTGCAGGCAACCATTGGTGCTGCGCAGCAGGACCCTGCATTAACGGGTATTTACTCAAGCTTTAGAGTTCAAGTACCGCAAATGGACATTAATATCGACCGTGAACAGGCGCTGATACAAGGCATACCACTTCAAGAGGTTTTTGATGCACTGCAAGTATATCTAGGTTCGGTTTACGTAAATGATTTCAACTTGTTTGGCAGAACCTATCAGGTTAAAGCGCAAGCTGACGCAGAATTTAGAGCCAAGAAAGAACAAATAAATAACCTAAAAGTCCGCAATGCTGCTGGTAACATGGTACCGCTAGGTTCGGTAGTGACGGTTGAAGCGACAACGGGTCCTGACCGAGTTATGCACTACAACGGTTATGTTACGGCTGAATTAAATGGCAGCCCAGCTCCGGGTTACAGCTCAGATCAAGCGCAGCAAGCGATTGAGAAAGTACTGGCAAAAACACTGCCTGACGGCATGGCTTTTGAGTGGACAGAAGTAACCTATCAGCAAATCTTAGCCGGTAATACAATGGTTTATGTGTTCCCTCTGGTTGTGGTCTTAGTATTTATGGTGCTGGCGGCACAGTATGAAAGTATGCGTTTGCCACTGGCGATTATTTTGATTGTGCCTATGACTATTTTCTCAGCACTCGCAGGGGTTTATATGTTAGGTGGCGACAACAACATATTTACGCAAATTGCTTTGATTGTACTGGTCGCATTGGCGTCGAAGAACGCAATCTTAATGGTGGAGTTTGCAAGAGACAAGCATGTACAAGGTGCAACACACCTAGAAGCCATTATTGAAGCATGTCGTTTGAGATTGCGTCCTATTCTGATGACTTCCATTGCATTTACAGCAGGGGTCGTACCGCTAGTATTAGCATCGGGCGCGGGTGCAGAAATGCGTCAGGCAATGGGTAATGCCGTATTCTTTGGCATGATTGGTGTGACCGTATTCGGTCTGCTGTTTACACCTGTTTTTTATCGCCTAGTCACACCAAAGGAGCAATAAAATGCAACTGATTAAAATCTCAATGCTAGGTCTGGCAATGGCGAGTGTAATTGGATGTACAAGTACTTCTTATGAGCGACAAGTAGCACTAAGCCAAAATTCGTTTAACAACCAAGTAATCAACATGGCGCGTTTAACGTCAGTAGCAAAAGCGGACGAAGCCCTGTGGTGGCAACAGCTCGAAGACGCTGCGCTTAATAATTTGGTTAAAGGAGTGCTAACCGAGAATCAAAATTTAAAGGCTTCAGCGGCGCGGTTGCGCGCCGCCGCAGCTGGGTTATCTGAAGCGCAGCGCGCAAGATTGCCACAAGGTAACCTGAATGTAAGTGCGCAGCGCACAAATACCCCAAGTCTCCTAACACCTCAAGGCGGTGTGCAGGAATCAATCACTGCGGGAGGCGAGCTGAGTTGGCAAGTCGACTTATCAGGGCGTATTGCCAAGCTTGCAGATGCCGCCGCAGCCAGCGCAGAGTCTAGTCAAGCGCAGTACCAAGCGTTGGTTGGAGAGCTGGTTACCGCCAGTATTCAAAGTTACTTAAATTGGCAGGCGTTACAGCAAACTCGTCAACTAACTGTTGAACAGTTAAATGCTTTAGAAGAGTCGATAAAAATCATTGAAGTGCGTGTGGCAGAAGGTGTCGCGACTGAACTTGAACTCAATCGGACTAAATCCCAGTACTTTGAGCATAAACAGAGGTTGCCAGAAATTGCAACTGAACTTGCTGCTGTGGAGCAAACCATTGCGGTGTTAGTTAACAAGCAAGTTGACGCACTAAATTTAGTGGTACTGACTAAGCCGCAGTTTGAAGAGTTGTCTATATCGGTCAGTGTAAAATCTGCCTCAGATGCATTAATGCAACGGGGTGATGTTAAAAGTGCGGTTGCACGCTTAAAACAGCAGAGCTTGTTAACGCAAAGTGCTGAACGTGCCTTATATCCAGACATCAGTTTTTCTGCGTTTGCTGGCGTACTTAACCCGACAGGTGCGAATTTCAATGATACGCAGTCTAGCTGGCAAGTTACGCCTAGCTTAAACTGGTCATTGTTTAGCTATCCTCAGTTGTTAGCGCAAATGGATAGGCAAGAAGCGATAACAGAAGCGAGCTACTATGAGTACCGTCAGACATTGACCAAGGTGCTCGCTCAGACCGAGTATTCTCTTCGAGCATTGGCACAAACAAAGTTACAACTTAGGTATGTTGATGCTCAAGTGAATGCAGCAAATAAGGCGTATTTACAGGCGAGTGCTGGCTACCAAGAAGGGCAGTTAGGGTATCTTGAGTTGTTGGATGCGCGTCAAGATGTTTTAATAGCGCAACAATCACAAATGGCCATTCGAAATAAGCTACTGAATGCATCGGTTGACGTATACGGTGAGCTCAACGGTCAATGGTCACAGGCACTTATTGCGAGTATTTAATACTCGCACATTGCGCCAATTGCGGAGAAACGTGTAATTATGTCTATTGAAAAAGCGAGTATGAAGGCAATAGAATTACTAAAACCGGGTGCTGAGTTTAACTTAGTCATGACCCAGCACGCTATGCCAGAGCCAAGCAATAATGAATTGCTTGTGGCGATTGAGTACGTTGCTTTGAATCACTTGGATGCACGTATGGCTAGAGATGGTTTTAGTCAGTGGGAATATCCTCATATTCTTGGCCTCGATGCAGTTGGCACCGTAATGAAAGCGGGCAAAGGTGTATTTCCAAAAGCAGGTAGTCGGGTGCTTTTTAATGCTAATTTGGCACAAAAAGGCATGTTAAAAGAGTTCGCTGTAGTACCAAACCATGCGGTGTGTGAGTTGCCTGATGATATCGCGCCAGAAGTGGCCGTTATATTACCCAATGCAGGAATGGCAGCACTATTAGCAATAGAAAAGTTAAAGCTAGAAGAAGGGGACTCGCTGGCGATTAATAGTGCACAAGGCGCTGTTGCCCATTTTGCGATTCAGTATGCGAAGCAAAAAGGTGCTCAAGTGTTTGCTTTTGCTCAAAAACAGCATCACAAAAGGCTGCGTAAGCTTGGTGCAGACTTCGCATTTGATTGTGAGTCAGACAATGTATGTGATCAGGTTAAGCGCGAAATCGGTGCAGGTGGATTTGATTGCATGCTCAATACGCCAGGTGGCGAGTCATTTATAGAAGATTTGAAGCATCTAAGATTTTGCGGCCGTATGGCTTGCCTTAATGGTTTTGGCCATATTCCTGAGGATCTTTTATTTGAAAAAGCGCCTAATATTGGGGTTGTTTCAATTGGTGGTGCTTGGCTTGCAAACAGTTTATGCGCGCAACAGCACTTAAGTTTTATGGGGCAAAAGTTGCTGGCGGATGTTACCTCTGGGCAAATTAAAGTACCAGATATAGAGCTAATTGAGTTTGATGCTGACTGTGTCAAAGAGGCATTGGCTTCACTGTTAACAAGTGCAAGGCAGAAGCGACCAGTCATCAAAATAGAGCATAAATAGCTCAATTAAAAAGCCACATATTAATGTGGCTTTTTAATTGAATGCTAACGGTTCAGCTTTTTGGAATCGTCTTCTAACTTTTCAATTTGCTGAAATTAGCAGCGCTCATTATCTGAGCCATCTTCGCTCACTGTGTATTCATTACTTGCTGCCGGTACCCCAAAGTTGCGTGCGGTATGTCGCTTTGAAGGTGCGTTCTTAAGGTTTTGGCGTTTAGACTTGATAGCACAAAAAAGTTGAGGGAGCTGACAGCTTATACGTTCATTTTCATTCCAACAGTGACATCAAAATTTTGAAGAGTATGAAAGGGATAAAAAGTCGAGTCCCGGATTTGGGCTTTTAAAACCTGCATTAGAGTAGTGGATATACCTAAGTGCCACATTAGCTTGGCCGAGTTCATAAACTAACCCTACTCGGTCTTCAAATTGATAATGGGTACTGACATTCTTCCCAGCAAATTGCGTATCTTCAAGTAGGGCAACGCCGATTCCAAACTCAACTTGTAAAGGCCTGTCGTGATACATTGCGATTGGGTATCTGAATACAGGTGACATAGCTAATACAAGATTTTGGTCATAGTCACCACTGTCTCCAAACCGCCAAAAGTTGACGCTTGATTCAAAGTACAGACTGAGATTGTGCCAGTCCCTTGGTAATAATTCAGCAGCATGGTATTCGTAGGCGAGTTTTATACCACGAACATCCCCTTCACCATGAATATAATGTATGCCATAACCATGACTGTTTGACGCCACTGCAGAACTTGAGATTAGCAATGAAAGAATAATAGCAGAGATCTTTTTCATATTGGCCGTACCTAATGTTTTTGCGTATTCTCCTTCGTTTTTCTGTTGATTTATGTATATAAAAACTCAATTCATTAGTGTCAATTTGGCACTTATATAATAGCTTTTTGATTTTATTAACGAATTTTATTGGTGCCTAAAAGGAATCAATAATGTGCTAATTGATGTCTTTTTAATGGTTAATTACGCTGTATGATGTAAATCATAAAAAGCTTATTGAATAGGAAGGCGCGTATGAACAGCCAGTTGATTATTACTGCTTTGTTACTGTGGAGTTTAGCTACAAGCGCAAAGGTGTTTGCTCAGCAACCCGTTGAAACGCACGATCAAGAGCCGTTTTCTGTATTGGCTCACAAACTGAGCTCACAGCTTATGAATGGAATCGAAGATTTAAATCTAGCGCCTGAAGTTGAACAAGAAGCGTTAGCCCGACAAATCGTGAGCAATGAACTTGCCCCTTATTTAGATTTGCGATTTTCATCTTTAAAGTTACTAGGTAAACATGTGCGTCACTTAGATAAGCAACAGATGGATGAGTTTACGGGGTTAATAGAAAACCAACTTATTAAAATGTATGCAAAAATTTTAATTGAATATAAAGATTCTAAAATTGCACTCAGCACATTACAAACCAATAAAGGCCGCAAGTTTGCGGAGGCTGCAATAAAAATAAATAGGGCTAATCAGAGCGATGCTCAATTGATCCTAAAGTTCAGGCAAAGTGAAGCAGGTCAATGGCGTATTTACGATGTAGTTTCAAGGCAAGTATCTCAGCTAAGTGTTAAGCGTCAAAGTCTGGTACTTAAAATAAGTGAAATAGGGTTTGAGCAGTTAAATCAAGAATTGCGTTTAGGAAAACAGAACCGAATTTAACGAGTAAAAGCGCTTGGTTGAAGGGGGCGATACAGAGTATCACTCCCTTGGTTAAGCTTTTAGAAGCGATAGTATCTTATTTTGGAACACAGCCTTGCCAACCGCCTTCGGTATAGCAGATAACTGGGTTCGATGGTCTACATTGTGGGAATACAGAGTACTCGGTACCGCCGCCAGCAACTTGCGGTGTTGCTTGATTGCCGAGTTGGTTATTTTCATTGAGCTTTTTTAGGCTTTTCTTTTTTAATTGTACTTTCATTTTTTATTTCCTTATGCAAGATAAACTGCTCTTTCAGGTTAGAACTATGTTTTTTGAAAGTAAACTAAAAAATTCTATATGTTATTTATCTTTGTAATTTAAGTTTCATGATTGAAAATTAAAAGTATAAAATTCATGGGTATCTAACTTTAAACTGAAAATTTATTTTTCTTGTTTTCTTTGGTGTTTATTTTCATAAAGGGCTTTATCTGCTTTTTCTAACAGTGCCTCTACTGAAGTATTTGCGGTAATCTCGCATACACCAAAGCTCATTCCTAAAGAAACCGAATCCATTGTTAACTTACTAGGAACTAAATTTTGTAGACGTGCGACAAATGCATTGGCGTTTTCTTCATTCATACCCGGTAATAAAAGCATAAATTCGTCGCCACCTAAGCGAAACAGCTTGTCATTGCGGCGTGTATACTCATTGATAAGCTCTACAAATCCAACGAGCATTTCATCACCGACACCGTGTCCTAACTTATCGTTTAAAGTCTTGAAGTTATCTAGATCTATCATGATGATTGAACACACTTGTGCATAGCGGCTGACACGCTCTGATTCTAATTCGACTTGTTCAACCAAGGTTCTTCGATTAAGTGCGCCTGTGAGCGGATCTTTCACAGCCACGCTCTCCGCTATCGTTATGGCATCATTGTAGGTTTTTACTATCACCGCGCACAGCATCATGACAAGACAAGATGACATCGCAGATCGCAGTGCGAGTTCAACATCTAGTTGTAAAAAGCCCAGATAGGTCAGTACTAGCCAAAACCCAGAAGTGATAACGCAAGCCATTTTAAAAGGAAACATCATAAACATGCCGACCAGAAAGGCTGGTAGCCAAATGACGGAAATGAGTGGTGATTGTATGGATAGGTATATCAACATTGCGCCTTCAACGGCACAAATCAAAAAGCACTTCCAAACACTCAATTTACCTTGAATTAATCTTGCTGCTGTTAAAACCAGAACGGCAATGACAATCACCACAGCCATACCTAATGCATATTTTTGTTGCATCACATAATGGATTGGGTAGTAGCACAAGAATGCAGAAGTCAGCAGCAAGAGATATGCCGCGTACATAGGGTAACGATTGATTAGGATAGGTTGTGCTTTAGTCAAAGCACCAAAACGTTCTTTTAATTTCAATGTTGAGATTGGCCGTATAGTTATGAATTTGTAGCTTTCTTTAATTGTAAAACACAAAAATAATTCATCAACCATGAGTTTTAACTGAATAAATTAAATATTGCATGTAAGTCATAATTACCAAGTGGACATAAAGACGACGCTTGGCATGTGAACTTATGGACAATGTTTGTGCGTAAATCTTGCACTAAGCTGATTTGCGAGCTTGATTAGCAAGTAACTTTTATGGGTTACTCGCTGTATTGGGGCCGAAACAAAAGTGCAGCACCAGACTTGCTTATTGTAGTTGTGAGTCCGTTGCTTGTACTTTTTGTGTGGGTTCGGTTTGCCAAGAAAATCGCCCGTCATAGGTTTGGCACTCTGACACTACATTTGTTGCATCCGCGACATAGATTTGATTTGTTTTTGAGGCTGGGTAGGTAAAATATTCGCTACATTGTGCACTTTGACCGGGGCCGATAACAACTTGAGTACCCGCTTTCAATTTACAGCTCACCAACATATCTAAAGGAGAATAACTTGGGCAAATTACATTCTCTCTGCGGTACTTTGAAATAGAGCCTAGTGGCTTATTAAAAGTCCACCACTTTCCAAGTTTTGAACCACTGTATTCACTGTTCCAAGCACGCCATATCGTGATATCTTCTTTAGCAATAAAGACCTGTGCTTTGCATAAACCGCCTTTGCCGACTGGCTGAACGACACCTTGTGGTATTTGTGCATTGGGGAGAAGTTGCAACTCAGCGTGCTGTTCAATCTGACCCCTACACTGAGCAGTGACGTGCTGACTTGCAATCTCATGAGATGTTAAATTGATAGATGAGCATGCTGACAGAGCTAAAACTCCGAAGGCGACAGATGAAAACTGTGCGAGGACTTTTTTATTGTTAATGACGTGAATTTTGTGCCGCATGTAATGTGTTCCTTTATCTAAAATACCAAAAGGAATTTTAGTATGCCCTAGTAGAAAAGTATCTTTCAACGTATTACAGCAAAAAGTAAAGCGATGTTATTTTAAGAATTCATAGATACTTGAAGACCTTGAAAATGCAAAAGGGTGAAATGGCGAGCGGGACTCATTAACGAGTCCCGCTAAGTGATGGTTTATAGTTGCCAAGTAATTGTGGCACGAATATCTCTACCAGGCTCAGCAACTCCGGTATCAATCGGTCCAAGTGCTGCGTAAGTCGCATGATCGTAGTAAAACTTGTCGAAGATATTTTTGATAGCAACGTCCAGTTTGACCTTTTCGTTATCCGTTATGTACCAAGTGGCTTTCAAGTCATGCACACTATAGCCAGCTTTTTCAGGAAGCTGTGTGTTGTCCCATACATATGTGCCTGCGTCATCTAGCCTTTTAACGAAACGAGCTTGCCATGCTACTTCCAGTGCATCAGTCAGCGAGTAATCAACGCCAAGTGTCAGCGTGTCACCCACAGAGGTACCAATAGACCAATCCTGGTCAGAGATTGCAGTGCCAACAAGCGCTGGGTTGATGTGTGACTTCCATTTTGGTCTGCTGCTATTGTAAGCGAAAGAAACAGCTGCTTGGTCAAAGCTATAACGACCGTTAATGTTAAAACCTTTATTTTCTAAATCACCGACATTGCTAAATAAATAAGGTGACTGTGTTTCTAGGTTTTTAGCCGTTGATACTGCATCATCAATGGTAGATTGGAATATATCTGCTTGAACAACGAGGTTATCTCCCAAATACTTGAAACCAAGTTCGACGTTTTCTGCGACTTCTTTGCGCATATTTTTATCGTTGTCATAGTAACCAAGTACAAATAACTCTTTTACTTTTTGGCCTCGAATGGCTTTTGCATAGCCTGTATTTACTGAAAACTCGCGAGTAATCTCATATGTTAAGTTTAAATTAGGACTAAATCCGCTAGAGTCAAAATCCTGTTTATCATCGTCAGTCAGTTCATATTTATCATAGCGAACACCAGCGCTAAGCTGAAACTGTTCGGTTACTTGGAAGTAATCTTGTATGTAAACCCCGTATACTTTACCTTCTTCTACACCTGAAAGCTCATATACGAGTCCTTGGTCTTCAAGCATTGCTTCGTCACTGCGATAATCAAGCCCCGCAACAATTTTATGCGCGTCAAAAATAGACGTGTTGCGTGCATCAAACCCTGTTGAGTCATACTCTGCAAAGTAAGTGTTTTGGGCAACATTACCTGCTCGGTCTGTTCCTTTAGGGTGAGTGTGTGTGATCGAATTCTGTGTTCTGTAAGCACTTACTTCAAGGTCGATTAAATCGCCTTTTGGGGCATAGTAATAATTCAATGTGCTCGTATTGCGTTCGCTTTCTTGAGCCAGTGGGAAGTTCTTTTTACTTGGGTGCCAATGAGCACGCAATAAGCGAGTTCCATCATCATGGCGTACGTCGTGGCTAAAACTGAACGATTGTGTGCCAGTTAAGTCTCCACTTATCTTGGCAAAACCAACTTCTTGTTCGGACGCCGAATATGGAATTTCCTGACCATGACCATCTTCCATGTCTTTAGTATCGCGCTTGATTAAAGATAACAGGACGTCAATGTCGTCGGTGGCTCGTCCATATAGAGTTGAACTCGCTTTGAAGCCATCACTATTTCCGTAGTAACCTAGTTTGAAAAGTGCTCCGAAACGCTCATCTGGTGCAAGTAGGTCGTCAGCACTTTTGGTTTTGAATCTAAGCGCACCCCCTAAAGCGCCTGAGCCAGACGTTGCATCACCAGCGCCTGCGACAACATCTACTTGTTTTAAGAGCTCAGGTTCAATTGATAAACGACCTTGGTGGTGGAACAAATAACCCGCTTGCAGTGCACCGTCTATGCTGACATTGAGCATAGTGTCTTCTAAGCCTCGCACATAAATTTTTTGTGCAATCGGGTTTGACCCTCCAACTGAGACTTGAGGCAGAGATCTAAAAATATCTGACAAGTCATTGGCTTGAAGCTGTGTTAGGTCAGTTTGGTCGATGATCATGTCTGCATCAGACACTTTACCATGTACTTCGATGACTTCGATTTTTTGTTGTTGATCGTCTGCAAAAACGATTGGTGAGCTAACCGTTGCGCAAGCCACGGCAAGTGCGATTGCTGAGCGAGAAAAACCAAACTGCATTGGTGTGTTCCTTTATCTTAAATGAAAATAGTTATCAATACGATGCGTATTATTCACAAAATCTGTGGAAACCAAAGTACTTTTACAACTGTTACATTTACAGTGACACTTTGATTTTCACTCGTATGACACTTAATTGAATTGAGGTTGAAAGGCCTAAAGTTGGATCAAAATGCACAGTCCTGCTTTAGGCATATTGCGCGCGTATATCCCGCCATTAATTCGCTCCATTTGCCTTTTGCACAACGCCAAGCCCAGTCCAAAAGAGTGACTGTCTGGCTGTGTGTGAGAATATCCATGGCTGCGATAAAATGGATTGAAAATACACTTAAGCTCGCCGTCTGGCACACCGGGCCCGTCATCCCAAATCGAAAGTTGGTTATTTTGATATTGAATATTGATGTGTTGTGTCGCGTAACGGCTTGCGTTTCTTAGAACATTTTCAATTACTTGTCCTAACACTCTTGCATCTGAGGTTATTCCTTGTGTATCCGGTAGCATTAAGTTGAATTCTATGTGAGGTGCTTCAAATTTAACCTCATCAACAATGCACTCTACCAAATCGACTACGTCAAAGTCGGCGTTATCTGTATCTGTGTTTGGACAGAACCGTTCATTCTCAAGCCATGTTAAAGTCAGGGTATTTTCGGCGAGTTCACGCATCGTCGCCGTGTCTTTTGCAACGCGCTCTAACATTTCGGTCTCTGATAACCCAGACTTATGACAATCAATGGCGGTTTCTATACGTGCTATTGGGGTACGTATTTCATGGGAAAAGTCCGCAATAAACTGCCTTTGTGCACGGATGGTATTTGCGGTACAGTCGGCCATTTTGTCAAAGGTTGCGGCAATTTGTTTAAATTCAAAGTCTCTACTTGAGATACGATCGCCAATCCTACTATCCAAATCTCCCTCAGCAAATGCGCGAGTGACTTGTTCTAGTTGTTTGAGTGGCTTCATGATTGCACGGTACAGGACTAAACATATTCCAGCGAGTACAATTAAAGGGATCCCAAACTGTAACATGAGGTAAGTGATTTGCCAGTAATTACCTGGGCGCATGCTGTTCGGTAATTGAATGATAAAGTGGGTACCATTTTCAGCAAAAGGAATGTCCATCACGGGGTTTCGTGCAAAATACAGGTGGATTTTCCACCTTACATCACGGCCAAGTACGAACTCATCCAAATAGTATTGCTTTAAGTGCGTGCCGGCTAGAGGTGTTAACTCCCGTTTAACAATGGCAATCCATGTATTATGTTGCTGCTCAATTTGCTTGATGTAATTGCTCAGAGCCTCCATGTCGCCTGCTAGATACAATTGTTCTGCTTGAGCGCCAATCTCAATAAGCGTTTGCTGGTCTTCCGCTTTGATTTGACTCATTCTAATTTCGGTGTGATTAACTAGGTAGTCAATTACCCCAAATAAAATGATTGATCCCACTATCACTAACGTACAGAGGCGAAAAAAGTAAGAAGCGTTAAACTGAAACATGTAACTTGTAGCCTTTTCCGTGCACAGTACTGATTGATTCTGCGCTTAAACCAACGGCAACCAGCTTTTTACGCAGCCGACTTAGGTGCATATCTAAGCTTCTGTCATAGCGGCTAAATTGACGTTCTAACACGCTTTGATATAAAAAGGCTTTGCTCAGGGTTTCTTTGTGGTTTTGCGCCAGTTGCCACAGCAATTTAAATTGAATTGCAGTAATGTCCACAGGTTCTGATTTAAAGTAGGCTTGCTGCTGCAGCCTATTTAAATGAAGGTCTAATAGTGTTATTTCAAATGGTGTTTTGGCTTGAGTGTGCAGTGCATGCACACGTCTCAATATTGCTTCAATTCGAAGTACTAACTCATCTAGATTGAAGGGTTTAGATAAGTAATCATCAGCCCCTAAACTGAGCCCTTTAATACGTTCCTGCTCAGCACCACACGCCGATAAAATAAGCACAGGTGTGTGCTTCACTTTTCTGAGCTGTGCTAGAATTTCGTACCCTTCCATTGTTGGCAATCGTATATCTAGGATGATTAAGTCGTAGTCAACAGCCAGTGCTTGGCTAAGCCCTTGCTCTCCATCGTGGATACAATCCACTTGATAGCCTCTATTACTCAATAATGCACAAACTTGTTGGTTGAGCGTGATGTCATCTTCTACGACTAATATATGGTTGTTCACTGGCAAGGGTCTTCTAAAATGAGAATGATTGTATTTTATAGCCATCGTTCTTGTCTTTACAATAGTGACATGGTCGAGAAATGAACCGATGTGTGTTGTATGAATTTATTTCAAACCCTAGTCGCTAATGTAGTTGTAATGAATTTGTATTGAAGCGGCGAGCGTTTAGGTTTCGCCCCCATAGTGGCAAGAAAAAGTACAGTCTTGGATACAACAACATTAAGGAATGACACATGTTAAGGTTACTTTCAATCAAGCTATCTACGGTAGTATTCATAACGAGTATTATCGGCGCACTTTTTCCACTCACAGTTATAGGTAAAAATTATCAGGCGACACACCATGCTATTGTGTATGAAGGCAGAGTCAGCAAGCATTATGGTAAAGGGCAAGTTGAGTTCAATTGGCCCGGTACCCAACTGAAAACAAAACTCATTGGTAAGTCTTTAAAAATGACAATGGCTGGGTTTGGTGACCAATTTGACGTATTAGTGGATGGCAAACTACATAAACGTTTAGTTACGAGTCAAAGCGGTAATTTTGAAGAGCATATTATTTACCAGCAAAACGAGCCTAAAGCAGTAACAATTGAGGTTGTTAAACGCTGGGAAAACTACAGCAACAACACGAAAGTACTGAGTTTCAGTGCTGATGGTCGAATAGAAGGTATTTGGCAGCAACAGCCTCACATCTTATTTATCGGTGACTCTATCAGTGCAGGGTTTGGCAGTGAGTCAACTAAGCGGCAATGTACATGGCCCGAAATTGTAAATAGTAGTAATGCTCGAGTGGCTTTTCCATATGTCACTGCGACTCAACTTAATGCGAGTTTCACTCAGGTTTCTTACTCGGGTCTTGGCCTCATCCGCAATTGGAACGGCAACGACAGCCACCATGATTTACGTACTTACTACGACAAAGTTTCGGCAGTATTTGGAGATAATCAAGGATTTGAAGATACTCACCCCAATCTGATTGTATTGGAGGTAGGGACCAACGATTTTAGTACCGATCCGCAGCCTCATGAGCCATGGGACACGATTCAAGATGTAAAAGCTGACTGGATAAATACAATGATAGAGTTTACCAGTAAGCTTCGCTATCGTTATCCTGATGCGCCAATCGTTTTTATGCCAAGACCAGCATACCCTTATGACTTTATTATACCTGCAACCTTAGAAGCCAAAACGAAATTAGAAGAAGCCGGTATTGAGGAGCTGTATTCCCATACGTTTATTTCTCCTCTAGAAGGGTGTATTTGGCATCCAACACGTGCAGAGCACTTAGATATTGCGACTAAGCTCAGTAAATTTATTAGTCAGCATGAGTTATTAGAGTAATTGATATTACCTTGCAATTTCACTGTTGGATACTGTAAAGTGATATTGGCCAAGAAGTGTTGTTTTGCTGCAGTTCAGCTGGGTTATGCAATTAAGATCTAACCTGTTTTTAGTTTATAAACTCAATTAATGGCTTTTCGAAATATATTTTTCCAGCATTTATTGCATCTGAATATATGGTGATAAGTTGGTGCTTTTGATCATCCGAAAGGCTATTAAAGCCGGACATAACCTCAGTGGCTGTTGCTTCGTCAAAATACTCGGCTGCAATGCTGGCGTCTAAGGTATTGACGGAGAGTATGTATGTCTCTTGTTGCCTAGCATCCGCTTCATTTTCTTCAAACGTTTGTCCGGGAATTAATGCTGGCCGTGTTTCTAACTGACTAATTAAGTGCTTGATCTCTTCCGTTTGTAGAGCAAACTGATGTGCGATTTCCGCTTGGATATATTCTTGTAACAATTGATTGGATGGGAGGTCTTTACTGTTATCGTTGGCTGGCTCTGCCAAGCTAACTATATTATTTTGTTCCTGACTTTGCGGTGTGGCGATTTGATTCGAGTTGTGGCTATTGCAACCGGACCACAGGTGAAACACCTGTAGTCCAGCAATAAATCCAACGCCCAGATATAAACCGATTAATGAACGTTGCATAAAGTGATTACCGCTTTGCTTCATGTTTAGAAGAATTGTCCACATAAACGCTTGAGCACGTGCTACCAGATAAACCAATGATCAAATATGAATCAGAAGTAGCTCCACGTAATTGCTCTTTTTTAGTTTGGTCACTTGTCGTACAAGTTTTAATTGAACCTGCAGAATTTTTAGCAAAAATCAGCACAAAATTACCGTAGTCAGATATCGATAAGATTTGTTTGCTATCACTTGAATTTCTAGCAGAACCAAACGAGCCTTTGATTGTGGTACTTGAAACTTCTACATTACCAGTCTGTTTATATCCTGCGTGTGCAGATAAAGAAGCTGCACAAATGACGGCGCTTGTGAATAGTTTCATAGCTATAGATGTCAATTTCATAATTTACTTTTTCCTTAAAATATAATGTCGATTTGACGGCTATTAATGTAACTAAAGCCAAAATGAATTACAATTAATTATCATTTAATTAATTTCAAGTTCACATTTGTAATTTGGGTGAGCTAGCTTTATAAGTGCTAAGCGAGTCGTTATTTTGTCTCTGTTTTATGACCAAATAAAGTCAAAATTTAAAATGAATCCCTGGTGTTAAATGTGATTGAGTAAGGTAAGTCGGGGAATACGGTAATCATTTACGAGGTGTTTTCCAGAAACTTAAAATGGCACTTTCAGTTTTTCTTAAAGCTTGCTTATGAGGTGAGTAGACGAGATGCGAGCTGTATATCTTGCTCGCATCTTATTGAAAGGTTGCAGTTAAATTAATTTTGGGCTGTGCGTTACTCTGATTTTTCAACCCATAATATTCCTACTGACTTTTCGACTACCTTGACGTGTGTGCCTTTTGGAATGTCTGATTTGCTTTTGAGCTGCCATTCAATACCTGAATATTGATAGTAGACTTGGCTGTCTGTGCTCAGGTTTTGCTCCAGCGTAAATTGCAGGTCGGCAAAATCACTGTTTACAGACTTTGACTCCTGTTGCTCTTGCATATTTTTTAGAGGTTTCCATAAAACTGCAGCGAGCACAGACGTAATTAACGCATTAATCCACAGTGCGTTTAGCAACGTTGGTTCGAAAACCCCAAAATGCATGAATGTACCACTGATGATTAAAGATAAACCAAGGAAAAACAGTACAAAAGTGGCAAAACCTAAAACAATGACTTCCACACAGAGTGCTATTAAGCCCATGACAATGAGTGTTTGAGGTAAATTGCTAGATAAAAGCTCCATGTTTAGCTACCACTTTTTTTGCTATTTAATGTATTAATGATAGACATGCCTTGAGCAACAAGAGAACTTGCATCGGTCGCATTGTCAGGGAGTAAAACAACCGATGATTCTTTTGCAATGGCTTCTTTTGCAGAAATTGCCTTGGTGGCTAAATCAAGTTGAATTGCTTTTTGTCCTTCTTCGGTATTCGCTGCTTCACCAACTTTTCTAAGTGCATCTGCTTGGGCTTCTGCAACCGCGATTATGGCCTTGGCTTCACCTTCTGCGCTAAGAATTTGCTCTGCTTTTTCTGCCTCCGCTGCGAGTACTTGCGCCTGCTTTTTACCTTCGGCTACATTAATAGCGGCTTGCCTATCACCCTCAGATTCAAGAATTTGAGCACGCTTTACACGCTCGGCTTTCATCTGTGCTTCCATTGCTTCCATAACAGAGTTAGGCGGTACAATGTCTTTAATTTCATAGCGTAATACTTGAATACCCCAAGGTTCTGAGGCAGCGTTAATTGCAGTCACAATA
Source organism: Pseudoalteromonas luteoviolacea (assembly GCF_001696455.1). Classification (GTDB taxonomy): domain Bacteria; phylum Pseudomonadota; class Gammaproteobacteria; order Enterobacterales; family Alteromonadaceae; genus Pseudoalteromonas; species Pseudoalteromonas luteoviolacea_C. Next base: position 386,248 of record NZ_MAUJ01000002.1, on the reverse strand, counting down.
TTGGTGTTGAGCATATCCCTTTCTTCAAAGGTTTTATCAAGCTCCATCTTACCAAGCTCACTTCTCATCGTGGTTTGTGCCAGTTGCGTTACCGCAAAAACATAGTCGTCGACGCCATAAGTGGCTTTATAGGGGTCGAGCACTCTAAAATACAATACGCCGTCAACTACAAGCGAGATATTGTCTCTGGTGATAGCCGATTGAGAGGGCACATCTGTAGCTTGCTCTTTTAAACTGCGATCGGCTGCAACGCGATCGATAAATGGGATTATGAAATTAAGGCCTGCTTCTTTTGTAGACTGGTATTTTCCAAACCTTTCAATAATCCAAGCCCGGTTTTGCGGAACAAATTTGATTGAGCCTTTTAAAATGACGACGACAAAAATTAATAGTACGGCTTCTACTGAGAAGAGCAGCTCTAGGATTGAGGATATTGGGTCCATGTTAATAATTTCCATTTAATGCTTGTGAATGCCTAACATAGCACGTTGTGTTTGAGAGTAGAATGTAGTTAGGTAAAGAATACTAACTGTTCAGTTATTTTGTACTAATATTGCTAATAACAAATCTTGGACTGGTTATAATTTTAAGATATTTAACTGTCATATTATTGTTATCCAAATTACCTATCATGCGTACAGTGAGCAAACCTAAAAAAGGAAGCATTGGCACTATGGCAACGCAATATTATGAAAACAATGCGTTGGAGCTGGCAAAAATTTACCAGTCTCACTGTTTTGAATCTTTACACGCGAATTGGCTTACCCATTTAGAACCTTTCTTATCTATAAAAGGAATGACCTTTCTCGACATTGGAGCAGGTGCAGGCCGAGATGCAAAATTCATTGCGGAAAATGTCGAACAAGCAAAGGTGGTAGCCGTAGAGCCGATCAGTTCCTTAAATCGTCTTGGCCAAGCCTACACAAGAGATTTACCAATTGATTGGTACAGAGATCAGTTGCCGTGCCTATATAAAGTAAAAAAGCACTGTGAACAGTTTGATGTCATACTCGTAAGCTCAGTATTTAATTATTTAGATGAACACGCCAGCATTCAGGCATTGCTAACAATACGCAATTTATTAAAGCCCAAAGGGTTGTTTATAGTGAAATTGCGTCACTGCGAAGATGACGCTGAGTTGCAAAAAAGAGGTTTAGTCAATATAGAAGCCAAACGATTAGATGAGATGGCAAAGAGTGCGGATTTGATCTGCTATGAGATCACTCCAAAAGAAGATGACGCACAAGGCCGCCATCACACTAAGTGGCAAACCATATTATTTAGACCAATTTAACGTCATGCTGCTAGGCGTGCGGTGCACGCTTAGTACCACTAGCAGGTCAAATGGCTAATATTTCCTGGCGATTACTATCTGACCAAACTTTCTTAGCAGCTTCTGTTTGCTCTAACCATACAAAGTCCGTGTGCTCTTCATCACACAGTTTAACTTCAATTTGAGTCGGCACGCACACGCTAAATACATGCTCTGTATTTATAAGTGCACCTTCTACATACCTATGTCGCCACTGCGGCCTGATTTCGTAGTGATTTTCTGTATGGTGCTGTTTTATCTCGATATTAAGTGCTTTGGCATCAATGCCTGTTTCTTCCTTTAGTTCTCTGTATGCGGTTTCTATTGAGGATTCACCTAAATCTATCCCCCCAGTTACAGATTGCCAAAACTCACAGTCGTCTTTTCTTTGTAATAGCAAAAACTGTCTATTTTCATTGTAAATAACAACTAGCACAGAAGCTGGTTGGCGTAGCATAGTCCAATCCCGGTAGTTTTATAAATCAAATATAGTGTACCAAATTGGTACGAAAGCGCGTTGTTTTTTGATTAGTTTGAAGTGAAGTTATTAAGAGACTGAATGATAGGCAAAAAAAAGGCAGGCAAAACGCCTGCCCAATCTCCAATAGCAACATTCTGTGCAAAGGAAATACCCAATAAACCAACATCCTTATCAGTAAGCTCTACTTCTCGGGAGTTCTAGGAGGTACTTGAAACTAAGTGTACTCTCCAAAGGAACAACGCCATCCTACACTTATGTTTTTTATTTGTAAATACTTTTGGGGTAAAAAAGTTCACATGTAATTTATATGTATAAAATGTGTTCAAAATAATACTTTATATGTATTAATTCATATAATGATTTTAAAACTTAATACTTACAGTTAGATAAGTGATTTCGTAAAGGTGATTATTTTTGTACCTTTATCAATCCAAATTATTGGTAAGAAATTAATATTCAAAAAAATTAGATGTTTATGTGTGTATCGTTTTCTTGCTGAATTTTGATTTCGTTCTACTAATCACTTTAAATGTTAATGAAATGTGTTTATTTTTTCTTGGGGGGAATGAGCGGAGTCCGAGAAACAAACTAAAAAATCTAGGCTGTGATCATGTCGCACCCACAAAATTCCGTTTTGATTAGCTTGGAATAAACCACTTTATATACCATGCTTACTCGGGAGTTAGAAAGATTTCAAAGATATGCTAACAGCGATTTGGTTTTCAGTCACAGTGGCTTTGTCGCCAAGTGAGATGTTTAAAACATTAAACCAGCTAAAAGACCTTAACATTAAAAACCCTCTTCAAGCCGCTGAATTGTATCGCTCTGTTGAAAAGCGGTTACCTAGGAAGCCCAGTAGGGGATTATACGAGCTATATCGAATTGGCTTGGAATCTGGTGTGCGTGTTCAAGACCCTGACATTGTCAGTGGTATCGTTGCTGTTCTTGCTTCAACTCCTTGGCAAAGTGTGGTCGAGGGTGGGGAACTTGATATTGTCAGTTCAGTTGCAATTTATCATCGACGTATCCATGACTATAAGCAAGCCGAAATACTGAATGAATGCGCGATTTCATATGCGACAGATCCCAAAGAATTCGCGAGAGTTGCAAACAATATGGCTGTTGTCTATCGGTACAGTGACCAACTGCCGAAAGCCAGTAAAATTCTCAAAGAGTCTTTGTTATTGGCAGATGATCGAGAAATCGTCGCGAATATAAAGAATAACCTAGGTAACATCTACTTTGATCAAAAGAAATATCGCAATGCACAACTCATGTATCGGCGAGCGTTTCGGTTTCATTCAGAGGTAGGTCAATCAGGCTATGCTGCTGGTACAGGTCTAAATTTGCTTAATACTCAAATATTTTTAGGAGATTGGCAAAGCTTTATGAGATATAAAAGCTCTGTGGCACTAGAAATTAAGTCGAGTAATCAGCCTGTGTTTAACGCGTTTTATAAGTGGCAGTGGCACCTATATGATTTTATTCAAAATGGTACTGAACTTTCAGGTGAAATTGCAAAACAATTAATTGAGTCAATACCATTATTGCTAAAGAGTGAATTGGGTCCTTCTTTAGAGTTATACACAAGACTTTATAAAAACCAACAACTTCAAAAAGCTCTTCAAGAACAATTAGAAAAAACACCAAATATCAAAGATATAAAAAATCCTACAGGCATAAGAGTGCGGTTAGATAAATGGTGTTCTAACAACTCGGTAGCAAGAAAATATTTTTCAGATTATTAAATTTATTTGTATTTGGTTAAAAAAAGGTCAATACTTCAGTTTCCGTATCAGGAAAACTTGTAAAGGAAACTATAATGAAGTTAATAAAAACCATGTTGGCGATATCTACGCTAACCCTCCCGATGCTTTCGCAAGCTGCAATTCCATATCAAAACGAAGAGTATCAGTTTACTCAGCCGAACGGTGAAGTGCTCTCTGTATATTTGAATGGTAATACCTATTATGCTGAACAAAGAACTAAATCAGGCGCGTTATTGGTGTTTGATGCGAAGCTCAAAGGGATGGCTTATGCGAAAGTCAGCGATGATGGTACACATCTTGTGTCAACAGGCAAACTTGCTTCTGAACTAAGTGCTGTTCAAGCGAATACCATAAACGCTGCTGTGATAAAGCAACAAGGCCTCTCACAACAAGCAGTTCAATCACTGGTTTTACAAAAACAACAAGAGTTGATGCCAGCCATAGAAACCCCATTAATGACCCGTATGCAGACGAGCTCTGTAAATACGCAAATTAGCGGAGAGGTTAAAGGGCTGACGATCATCATCGACTTTCCAGATGAGCGAGGCACAATCTCAAAATCTCAAGTTGAGCGCTTTTTAAATGATAGGGATTACACTGAGTTTGGCAATGCGCAGTCTGTGAGGGGCTACTTTATAGAGGTGTCAGGCGAGAAATTAGATTATACAAATACAGTGACAGCATATTATACGGCAAAGAAAAATAAAGCGTATTATGCAGACTCCAGCTTGAGCTCTACCGTCCGGTCTCAGGAGCTTATCAAAGAAGCTTTGGATTGGCTCGAGTATCAGCAAGGCTTTAATTTCTCAACACTGACGACAAATAGTAGCGGTCAGATTCGTGGACTTAACATTTTTTATGCTGGTAATTCTGATAGTTCATGGTCGAAGGGTCTCTGGCCTCATATGGCGAGATTGAGCCCACGGTTTTGTGCCGACGGGGTATGTACTGACCGTTATCAGATCACAGATATGCGAGCGAGTTTGTCCATCGGGACTTTTGTTCACGAGTCTGGGCACTTGATTACAAACTGGCCTGATTTGTATGATTATGATGGCAGTTCAGAAGGTTCTGTCGCGAGTTATGGCGTTATGGGCTTTGGTGCAATTGGCGCAACTAATAAGTTTCGACCAACGCCACCTGTTGCTCATTTTAGAGCCGTCGCTGGTTGGGATACGGTAACTGAACTCAACCCTGCAATTAATTCCAACGCACCGACAGGGCGATTGAGTCATACCTCTGGTACACATACGTCATACAAATGGACGAATCCAAGCAACAATAATGAAGCCTTTTACATTGAGGCGATTCATAAATCAGGGCAACATTCAGAGCAGCCAGGCCAAGGCCTCGCGATTTGGCATGTTGATAGTCGCGGCAACAACTCAAACGAGTGGTACCCTTATATTCAAATGGAACATGCGGATGGCAATCGCGATCCTGAATATGACCGAAATCGCGGCGATAGTACAGATCTTTACGGCGTTAATGGAGAGTTTAGCAGTGTGTTACCCAATGCGCTGACGTCTCGAGGAACTAACGCACTTTGGTGGAATGGCAGTGATTCTGGGTTGTCGATTTCAGGCGTTTCGGATCCTGCGAAGACGATATATTTCGACCTCGATTCTTCTGTTATTGAGCCACCAAAAGGAGATATATATAAAGGCACACTCGCAAATAGAGCGCAACAAATTCAGCCGAATGGTAGTTGGTTTCAGTATGGCGGAGGGCAGCTCAAATTGGATCTTACAGGTCCAAGTTCAGCCGACTTCGATTTAAAACTTGAACGCTGGCAGGGTGGGTCGTGGCAGCAAGTCGCTATTTCTGAGACTCCTACATCGGTAGAGTCTATTTCTTACAGCGCAACAAGTGGCTACTATCGCATCATCGTATACTCTTATTCTGGCGCAGGTGATTACACATTAGTTGTGAACAAATAACCAGACAGAAAGCTCACAATCAAAAAGTGGACTCTGATAACCCATTATCTGGTCCACTTTTAGCGACATATTGGTATTCAGTAACCGATTTGCTTGGTACAAAATTCCCATCTCATTTTTCTCCCTTATACATAAAGTTTGCACTTTCTTTGCGTAAAACGTTTAGGCAAACGTTTACACACAATTTCCCGTATTGATATTAAACGAATTACCAAGGTTAAAATTTAGTAAATTAATTGTTTGATATCAAATTGAAAATCATTATCATTATTACCTGTATAAGGTACTTTTGGTATTTTAAGTGACGCTTATACGTTTAATGATTAAGGAGTAATTATGTCTCGTAGATTTTTATTGACTGGCGCGACTGGTGTCGTGGGGCTCTCAATGATAGAGCTTTTATCACCCAATGATGAGATTGTTATTCTAGTTAATCAACGATCTTTCAAAGAGTTACCAGTTGGAGTGAGTCGTCAAATTCAAGGCGATATTCGTAAAGAAAAGTTTGGATTAGACGCAGACCAAATTGAAGCGTTAAAGGGGATTCAGTGCATAGTACACAGTGCAGCACTGACAGATTTTACTGCTGATCCACAAGTCTTGGCTGAAATCAATGTGGCCGGCTTAAAACATGCCATTGATTTATCTGAACAACTCAATGTCCCTCTGATCCATATTAGCACTGCTTTTGTAAAGGGGCGTAACGGCCATGATTTTAACAATTATGAGCAGAGTAAACGCGAAGCCGAAGCATGTCTTAGTGATAATATTACCGTGATCCGTCCTTCGGTGATTGTCGGTGATAGTGTCACTGGATTAATGCCGAAAAAGCAAGGGATCCACAACATGCTAAAACTGGCAACGAAAGAAGTCATACCAATTGTACCAGGGGACGCCAATACTTTAGTGGATGTAATCCCAAGAGATATTGTAGCCAAATGCATTTTGACAGTGGTAGATAAAAATCTAAAAGGTGAGTTTTGGTTAACTGCGGGTGGTTTGGCAAAAACGCTCGGCGATTTACTGACATTAGGAGAAGATGAAGAGCTAAAATCCCTCTATGACATTGGTTTTAAAGCGCCCAAGCTAATGAGTCCCACGACTTTTGAAAGGCTTGTAAAACCAGTCTTTATGCCAGCGTTACCCAAACGTTTCAAACGAATGTTTGAGGAAACATCTATCTATCTTAAATACCTTGATATGTCAGAAGGCTTCCAATCTGATATTAACACCCTCGCGGAAGTAGCTGGAGAAAGTTATCACTATGACATTCGCCATACTTTGGCGAAAAACTTGGTTGCTTATGACCATCAACACCCGCTCATTGCAGCGCTAGAGGGAGAGTGTTGAGGTGCGATCTGAAACATTAGAAATATTAAAAGCGCATAGTAATCGATCCAAGGCAAGGCTTTCTAGTTTAATGAATTTGCCAATCGAGACAAGTGCCAAAGGTGCTGAAATAATTGATGAAAACGGCCAAGCGTACTTAGACTGTGGTGGCTTTGGCGTCTTCATTCTGGGTCATCGTCATCCCCAAGTGGTGTCTGCCGTTAAGGCGCAAATTGATTGTATGCCCATGAGCTCGCGCACCTTGATTAACCCAGTACTGGCCAGCGCAAGTAAGAAATTGGTGGATATTTGCCCTGACTCACTGGAGTATGCTTTTTTTACAAACTCAGGGGCTGAATCAACAGAACTTGCTTTGAAATTAGCGCGTGCTAATGGCTGCGAACATGTTATTGCAGTTACAGGCAGCTATCACGGAAAATCTTTGGGTGCGCTCTCTGTCACGCATCGAGATGAATTTAGAGCGCCATTTATGCCTCTCTTTAACAATGTTAGATTTGTAGAAAGAGACAATGTAAGCGCACTTGAAGCGGCTTTTGATAGCTGTACGGGGAAAGTGGCTTTTATCGCGGAGCCTGTGCAGGGGGAGGGCGGTGTTTATGCGCTGAGTTATGAATTTATGCATAAAGCAAAAGCACTTTGCGTACAATCTCAGGGGCTATTTATCTGTGACGAAATCCAATCAGGTTTGGCTAGAACGGGCTCTATGTGGGCGATTGATAAATTTGATATCACGCCAGATGTGATGTTGGTTGGCAAGGGGTTAAGCGGTGGTGTGGTACCTTGTGCCGCAGTTGTCGCTACAGAGGCCGCTTTTGCGCCTCTCAATCAGGATTTTATGCTCCACTCCAGTACATTCGGTGGTTCACCCATCGCACTGGCTGCGGCTGAAGCCACCATTGATGTGCTTGTTAATGAAAAAGTCACAGATCGCGTGAAGGCATTGGGTAAAAAAATCGCAGCTCGGTTAACCCAAATCGCCGAAAAGTATAATACAACACATCCGCAAAAAGTAACTATTCGGGCTCAAGGGTTATTGATTGGGATTGATGTTCAAACACCCTCTCGGGCAGGTCAACTCACATTGTCTCTGCTGAGTCAGCATGTTTTAACTAGCCACTCCCTTAGCAATGCATCAACAGTAAGGTTGACGCCATGTGCATTTTTATCTGACCAACAATTGACCCATTTATATGACGCGTTTGCAGTCGCTCTGGAAAAAATTTAAGGAAATATCATGAGACAAGTTAACTACACACAAACTGTTGCAGCCTCAGCACAAGTCGCTTTCGAGAAAATAGCGGACTTTAAATCGTTTGAGAGTCATTGCCAAGCGGTCATTTCTGTAGACGTAAAAGCCATTTCAGACAATGAGTCTGAATCAACCTGGCTTGTACATTTTCACGATGGCAAGATGTCTTGGAGCGAGCGAGATATCTTTGATGTGCAAGCGCTCACCATCGACTTTGTCCAAATTGAGGGAGATGCTGATGTATTCGAGGGCCGTTGGACGATTGAAACTGTGAATGAGTCTGAGTCTAAGGTGACGTTTGATGCACGCTTTTGCATGGGGATCCCAACACTCGCTGATATTTTAGAACCCATTGCGGAGTCGGCGATAAAACAGAACGTAGAGCAAATGTTGAGTGAGCTTTTTACGTCGAATGATAAGGCTGTGGCATGAGTATTTATCAACATGCGCAACAGCTGTTACGAGATACTTTGCCCGATTTAGCTTGTTACTTGCAAGAAACGCCTTTTGAGGTGTTGGAAGGGGCGCAAAGTAAGGCGATAGACGTGTTTCGTGATGCAGGCGGGGTTGCAACCCTTGTCAAAGAAAAATACGGCGGGAAAGGGCTTTCAGCGTGGGAAGGTGTGCTGTTGCAATTAGCTATCGGTGGCGCGTCTCCGTCACTTGCCATAGCGGCTGGAATGCATCAGTTTTCAATCGCGACTTTGCAAGAAATGGCCAAAGTTGGCAACGGCTTAGAATCTTTGATGCTTGAAGGTATTTCTCGTTCTAATTTATTAGTCTCTTCTGCGTTTAGTGAAGGTCAAATTTCAAAGAGCATTTTGAAAAGTCAAATCAAAGCTAAAGAAGTGGACAAAGGTTACGTCATATCAGGTATAAAAAAACCGTGTAGTTTGGCGTATTGCATGGACTTATTAACGGCCAGTGTCCAAGTAGAACCTAAGCACGGGGAGCCTTATTTCGCGGTGGCGATGATCCATAAAGCCACTGAAGGGATCTCAGTTGAAAAGTTCTGGCAAGCGCCGTTTTTGCAAGCGAGTCAAAGTGAGGCTGTCATACTCGATAATGTGTTTGTTCCCCATTCAATGATCGTTAATGTAGACGAAAAATCAGCTTACCAATCGCATATTGCTGGATTTGTGTGGTTTGAACTGGTCACGTGCGCATCATATCTGGGCATGGTGTACGGACTGGTGAGCAGAGCGTGTGACCAAGGACGTTTGAGCGGAGACGATATGGCTCGAGCGTATATTCAGTTAGAGGCCAGTGCGTTATCACTGAAGGCTGTCGCAGGTGAGATGGACAATCAAACACAAGATACGTTAGCGCAGATTTTAGCTATACGCTATCAACTGCAAGATGTGCTCGCACAGGTAACCCAAAGTACGCTCAGTTTAGTGGGGGGGATTAACTACATAAACGAGGGGTATTTCGGCACCATTGCCCAAATTGTGCATGCTTTCAATTTTCACCCTCCAGCTAAGCAAGCAATGTATAGCCCGTTAAATCAGTATTTTAGTGGCGAACAGTTGGAGATGGTGTAATGCGTTTAGCGCTGTGCAATATCGAAAATATGGCAACTCAGCCGGCTATTTTAGAAGTGATTGAAAATCATAAAGACGCGATTTCACTGGTGATCACCAGTAACCCGTACTCAGCAAAAAATGGAGGATTTTTGCGCCAAGCTTACCAAAACATATGTTTTCGTGGTTATCGGTTTACGGAGTACCTATTTGTGAAAATGGTGTTCTTAAATGTGTTTAGGCCTTTACTCAAGCTATTTGGATTGCAAGTGTTGCCGAGTATTGAGCAGCGCTGCGAAGAACTTGGCATTAGCTATATTCACGTTAAAGATATCAATACCAGTGAAGTTGTCGCCATGTTGAAAAGTAAAAAAATCGATTTGTTGACTATTTTTTACTTCGACCAAATACTGCAAGCGGATGTGATAGCGGCACCCCGTAAAGGGGTCGTGAACTTTCACCCTGCATTACTACCTAGTTGTCGAGGCCTATTTCCGATCATGTTCAGTTATTTGTATAACGATAGACAATACGGTATCTCGGCACACTGGATAGAAAATACAGAGATAGATGCTGGCCCTATTATTGCTCAGCAACAGATTGAAGTGCCACATGCCACCTGCTTGTTAGACATAGATAGGCAGGTAAGTAACTGGCTACCAAAGATGTATGATTGTGTAATCGGCAAAATCGCTGTTGGGGACGGTGTTGCTTTGCCGCAAAGTGAAGCGGGCAGCTATTATTCTTATCCAAACAAAGCTCACCTTAAAACGCTGAGTAAATCATTAAAAATGATTCGCTGGCGTTGGGTATTGGGGGCCGCATTAAAGCGTTTTTCTAAAGGAGATGTCAGTCTGCCGGTGGAAAAATGAAATAATCTAAAGTCTTATTAATAGATATTTGTAGTATATAAGCTGTACAGCGTTACAATGAAAGCTAGGGTATTTATTCTAGACTAAAAAAAACGCTGGAATAAAATGCGGGCTGTTTGGTTAGCCCGCTTTATTCATTTTGATTACAGTACGCTAAGTGTTTCTAGAGTGAGATTGTGCCAAATACGAACTTTTGGCTGGTTACAGAAGTATAAAGGGTAAAGAAGATCGCAAGGATTTTGTATGAAAGTGTTTTTGAGTTTGTTTCTACTGGTGAATGCCTTAGGGGTATTGGCACAGGGCAATGATGATGCCCAGAGTAAGGGCTTGCCTGTTGCTGCGTACAGCTTGCAACAAGCCACTGGTTTTTATCAAACGAGACAAGTAACCGGTCAAGTTGTTAAACGTCAAGAGGCTGAGATCGGGTTCGAGTTTAATGGCGTCGTCGCGTCATTTTACGTTGATCAAGGGGATTCAGTGCAGCGTGGACAAGTGCTCGCAAAACAAGATACTCAGCTGTTGGAAATAGAAAAGTTAGAATTATTGGCCAATCTTGATAAGGTCAAAGCACAGCTAACGCTTGCGCAGCAAGACAGTGAAAGACTGGTAAAGTTGAGTAAATCTAACTATTCAGCTCAGCAGCAACTGGATCAGAATCGATCTCAAATCGCTGTATTGAAAGCGGAGCAACAGGTTTTAAACGTTAAGTTGAGAGGAATGGACGTACGTTTAGATAAAGCTCAGTTAAAAGCGCCTTTTGATGGGGTAATTGCTTCAAGAGAGATTGCTGTAGGTGAAATTGTTGGACCCGGACAAATCGCAATTCGCGTATTAGAGCAAGGAAATTCCGAAGTAAAAATTGGTGTACCGCAGGGGTTGTTGGCAAATATTCAAGATGAGATGCCAATAAACATTGGAGGCCGTGTTTACAAGGCGATTAAGCGCTCAGGTGGCACCAATTTAAACCCTATCTCTAGAACACTACAATTGCGCTTTTCCCTGCCAAATGATGCGCGGGTTTTTTCTGGACAAATGGCATTAATGACCATTTCAAAAAGACAAGATAAAGCGGGGTATTGGATCCCGATGAGCGCATTGACGAACGGTACCCGAGGTACTTGGCAGGTATATCAAATCGTATCTGGACACCTTAGGCCAACCGCCGTTGAGTTGTTACATAGTGACGGCCAATATGCGTATATCGACGGCGATTTGCAAAATGGAATGCCGATTCTAGCCAATGGCACACATAAGGTTGCTGCGAATATAAAAGTGGATATTGTACAATCGGTGGCAACCCGAGGTGAGCAACGATGATTTCGTACTTGCTGAACAACGCGCGATTTCAAGCGCTGCTTGTCGCTTTATTGTTGGTCTCTGGGTTCGCCGCGTTAAATAGTTTGCCAAGAACAGAAGATCCCAGAATCAATAATCGTTTTGCGTTTGTGACCACTTATTTGCCCGGTGCATCTGCTGCGCGTGTTGAGGCGCAAATTACAGAAAAAATTGAACAAAAACTAAAGCAGCAGTCGGAAATTAAAACGCTTGTCGGCATGTCTCGCTCGGGTATATCTGTGCTTAGCATCGAGTTAGGCGATGATATCACTAATAGTTTACCAGTATGGTCAAGGTTGAGAGACTTACTGGCAGATGTGCAAATTGAATTGCCTCAAGAAGCCTCTTCTCCGCTGTTAGAGGATGATAGAGGTTATGCTTACACCAAGATTGTGGCATTGACCATTGAACCCGAAGAGGCTGGTTCAATGTCACTTCAGCAAGCTAAACAAGTGGCGGTTAACCGATATACAAAAGAGTTGCGCAATCGGCTGCGAAATCAGTCGGGCGTTGAGGTCGTACACTTGTTTGGGGTGGCTGACGAAGAAATCAGGATCACGCTAGAACCTGCCAAGCTAAAATTAGCAGGCCTTTCTTTTGAGCAAGTTGCGCAAGCGATTAAAAATGCAGACGCGAAAGTGGCGGCGGGCATACTGAGTAATCAACAAATTCAGATGCAAGTAGAGCTAAGCGGCGAGTTCACATCTGTGCAAAGAATAGCTGCTATTCCAATCCAAAGCGATGTGCATTTTGGCCAAGTGCTCCTAAGGGATATCGCTACCATAGAGCGTACCTTGGTTGACCCTCAGCCTGAGATTGCTTGGATAGATGGCATGCCCGGAGCGTACTTAGGTATTAGGATGCTGCCAGATGTACGTATTGATAAGTTTTCGGATCAGATTGATGAAGAATTAACGAAATTCAGTCAAACGCTGCCCAACAATATTCAATTGCATAGTTTATTTGACCAAAAAGGATATACCGAAGAAAGACTCGGTGGATTGCTCAACAACATTTTAGTTGGCTTTGGGCTCATATTGGCGGTGCTGTTTTTGACTTTAGGGTTACGTGCAGCACTCATTGTTGGCTTGGCATTGCCACTGACAGTGATGTTTACGTTAGCGTGCATGAATATATATGGGCTACCGATCCATCAAATATCAGTCACTGGGCTTGTTGTGGCATTAGGTATTATGGTGGACAACGCTATTGTTATTACCGATGCGGTGCAACGGTATCGGCAACAGGGTATGAAAGCGCTAGAGGCCGTAACAAAAGCGGTTAATCACTTTTGGATGCCTTTAATGAGCTCTACCTTGACGACCATTTTGGCATTTATGCCGATTGTGTTAATGCCAGGACCGTCTGGTGAGTTTGTGGGTGGGATTGCCCTAAGTGTAATTTTCGCTTTGATAGGCTCCTATTTGATTTCACATACTTTGATTGCGGTGTTTGCTGGTAAATATGTAATAGTTGGAGATACGAAAGACCATGGTTTATTAGCACAAGGACTCACAATTTCAAAGCTAAGCTCTGGTTTTGAGAACATTTTGAAACGGGCGCTTAAAAGACCATTGGTCACAATTGTGGGCGTGATGGTTTTACCTGTACTGGGGTTTATCAGTGCGGGGCAGCTGACTGAGCAATTTTTCCCACCAGCTGATAGAGACATGTTCCATATTGAAGTCCGATTGTCAGACAATGCGAGTATTCAGGCGACTAAAAGATTAGTAGAAAAAATGGAGCAGCAGATCCTCAAGCATGAGGGGATTGAGAGGCTTGATTGGATGGTTGGCCGCAATATTCCCATTTTTTACTACAACTTATTGCAAAGAGATAAAGGCGCACGAAACTACGCGCAGGCAATGGTAAAAGTAACTGATTTTGAGCGCGCCAATGAACTAATAAAAACCTTGCAGATTGAATTAGACAGGGCGTTTCCTGAGGCACAAACTTTAGTCAGAAAACTGGAGCAAGGCCCACCATTCAACGCACCTATCGAGATCCGGATCTTTGGCCCTGAACTAAATCAGCTGTCGGAGATTGGGAAAAAAGTGAAGCAAACAGTGATTGCTCATCCAGATGTAACACACACACGAACGACCTTACAATCTGGCGCAGCGAAAGTAGAAGTGCTTGCATTGGAGTCCCAATTAACGCATGCAGGCGCTCAAGCGCAACGTGTTGCTGCGCAGTTGCAAGCACAGTCTCAGGGTGTTGATGTAGCAAGCGTGCTGGAGGGGACGGAAACTGTGCCAGTTAGAGTCAGATTCGATGACCATTACCGTGCAGATTTAGACGGATTGGCAGATGTAGAAGTTATGGGTAGTCAACCACTGTTGTTGTCTGCGTTTGCAACGAGCAGAATCGTGCCTGAACAAAGTACGATCCATCGCCGAAATGGTGAGAGAGTGAATGTGGTTGAAGCCTTTTTGCGCACCGATGTCTTGCCAGCTAAAGTACTGAAAGATATTCAGCAGCAACTAGAGCTGTCGCAACTTTCATTGCCAGTAGGTTATAGGTTGGAAATAGGGGGAGAATCTCAACAAAGGGATCAGGCAGTAGGCAGTTTACTGGGTAAAGTTGGGGTGATTTTCGTGTTGCTTATCACAGTTTTAGTTTTAACTTTCAATTCATTTACCACGACCGGGCTGATTTTAATTACAGCTTTTCAATCTGCTATGTTAGGGATTTTAAGTGTTTACATCGCTGGGCACCCATTTGGCTTTACCGTCATCATTGGTTTGCTTGGTTTAATGGGGCTGGCGATTAATGCGGCAATTGTAATTTTATCGGAATTACGAGCTAACGATGCCACTGAAATGGAAGAGATTGTCACCTCTGTAATGACCTGCGCGAGACACATCACCTCGACAACAATCACGACCGTTGGCGGTTTCTTGCCTTTGATCTTAGCTGGCGGGAGTTTCTGGCCACCATTTGCAATTGCTATTGCGGGAGGAACAGTACTGACAACAGTATTGTCTTTTTTCTTTGTACCAAGTTGTTATTGGTTGATGAAAAAGCGCAAAGCTTGCTCAGGTTTAAATAAATTAAGGAGAGCAGATTAATCACGCTAAACAGGATGTTACAGCTGTTTTTTTAAACTGTAATGTTAATGAATTTATATAAACATACGTTTAATATACGTAATTATAAATTAGGTGTGGTTGAAAATTGAACTAATTAAGTTTTTTACTCTTCATTGGTGATATTTAAAATATCTAAGACAATGAGTATTGACTCCAAATAAGAATAAAAAAGGAAAAACAAGTGCCCCATACCACCAGCGATTTGGGGCACTCATTCCAGGGAGTGGGGTTGTAAGGTCATGAATAAAATAAGGATATGTTAAATTTTAGCTTGGGGCTACTCAGTCCAAGCATCGTGTTGATTGATTTGATTATGCATATACGGCTGCCAACATAGGGAGTCTGAAATACAGGAAGATGTTTAGTCCGAGGTGATAGGAGCCTTGTGGACTTTTTTATAATCTTTATTTTCATACTCATATCCTTATTTACTTCTGTAATAAACTTATCACAAATTTTAATTTTATCAATAAATTCTTTTATTAACTGTTACCATTAATGGCAACTTTCATTAACCTTCTAAAGTTGTTGCAGTCTAAGTGGTTAGAATGTGGGCAGTTTGCAGCCTTTTTTAAACCATTTTGTATAGCTTGGAGTTGTTTAATTTTTGTTTCTATTTCGTGGGACTTTTTTATTAACTTTTCTCGACTAATATTTACGCCATCTTTTGTAAAAATAGTGGCTATTTCATCGAGAGAGAAACCTGCGAGTTGCCCCAAAGCAATAATAGATAGTTGCTCGATGACATCCTCACTATAGTAACGCCGAATACCGTTACGCCCTGCCGGTTGAATTAGTCCTTTAGATTCATAGTAACGCAATGCCGAAGCGTTTATTCCAGTCATTTTTGTTACTTTTCCAATGTCGAGCATGTTACCTACCTGATTAATAGCCTGTCTTCCATCTTTACCTTGGCATATAAACTAAGCATTGTTAAGTATCTAAGTAACTCAACTAAAAGCTTGACTTAAAGTCGACTTTAAGTAGTAAGCTGGCGAGGAGTTTTAGTTAAACAGGTCTAATTATGAAAGCATCATTTTGGTTTGAAAAATGGCAGGCACGAGATATCGCATTCCATGAAGGCAAAGTAAATAAGCTACTTGAAAAGCATATTGACACTTTAAAATTACGAGATGGATCACATGTTTTTGTGCCACTGTGTGGAAAAACAAAAGACATTGCTTGGCTATTGCATAAGGGGTACAAAGTTACGGGTGCTGAATTAAGTGAAGAGGCAGTTAAAGAGCTTTTTGAAGAGTTACATGTTGAGCCTTTAGTTGATAATTTTCTTGGGTTTAAGGTTTATAAAAGTTTAAACTTAACGGTATATGTTGGTGATTATTTTAACTTAACGACTGCGCATGTTCATAGTGTAGATGCGGTGTATGACAGAGCCGCGTTTATTGCGTTACCTGCTTCCATGTTGCGTAATTACAGTCGCAAGCTTATGGCGCTTTCTCAGACAGCACCTCAGCTTTTGGTAGGGTATCGCTATGATCAGAGCTTAGTGCCCGGTCCACCGTTTTCCATCGATGAAATTACGATTGGGAAATATTACAGGCCAGACTATCAGTTAACGTGTCTTGATTCCGTTGACTCGGGTGAAAAAATTAAAGGCATTGCACCTGCGTTTGAAGATTGTTGGTTATTGTGTCCAAATAATTCGTGAGAATTGAGACGTGCTCCGAACCTATCCATAAATGAGGACTTATAGGGGTGAAGTTAAATTTATTTTGAGTTAATGATGTGTTGTTTACCTTTTTTAGTTAATATCGATCAATAGTTTACAGTGAGACCTTAAGATCTAGTTCTTAATGGACGTAGTATATTGCGGTAGGTAGTTGATGCAGTCGTTAGTTGAGTTATATGCAAATGTGGCCTACATAGCTGTTGATGTTGTTTTATTCATATCATTTGTTTATCTTGTCTTTCGTGTCAAAGAAACAGGTATTCGCGTGTTTTATCATCGTGGATATAAGCTAAAAAGTAAGCGCGATCATGACTTTATCTCTTGGTGCTTTACACTGATCGTTTACACACTGTTTAACTATATAGATACGATAATGACAGGCTTAATTATCTCGCTAGATACAGATTACCTGCTGCGAAGAAAGCTGTTTTATTTAAGTAAAATATTCTTTTTCATTTTACTGTACGTATCACTGTATGCTTTGCATGTAATGCGTGGGTGTTCTTTCTCGATGATAACACGCAGTGCTTATTGTCTGGGGTTGATACCCATAACGCTCTATTTGATCCAACTGATTTCACGGGGCTATTATGATGTAACGCTCATAACGTCTGAAAACTTTAGATTCATGATCAGCCTTTACGCAACAATATGTTGTTTTATATTCGTCTCTTTCCCTGTTAAGTCTGTCTATCAGAGAATTAAAAAAGCAAATAGAAGACCACAGATCTCCTAAAGGTCACAACTTTCGCTATATTTCAGCAAAAAATTTGCGCAGTTGTTGTTGCCTTGCCAATTGTGTTGTACCTCAACTTCAATGTTTACAGCATAGTAGCTACTCATTCCTGCAAGCACCCCCTTTACTAAATCAAAGAGCCTTCTAGGTGAGGTATAAATCAATTGTGCTGTGTAGGGACCGGTCACGTTATATTGAAAAGCAGGTGGTTGCGCGTCAGGGTAGAGCTTTTTTAACTCGACGTGATGAAGGTCATCCAATTGTTTAAGTACATGTGCCGGGTGAGGGTATTGTGTAAATTGAGACGGTAGTAGGTTAGAGAGTTTTGGATATAGCCACTGGCCAAAACTAAAATGCGCCTCTGATATTGAAATGCCCATTTTGCCCACAACAATATTTACCAGCTCTACAAGCTGTTCGTCGGGGTAGTTTTCCGTTCGCACAAACCCTTTACTCGAATCAAACGAACATTCTTCTAAAGCTTCATACAAAACCTCATCCCCCGCCACTTCAGAGATGAAGTCTTCTAGTAACATAAAAATGTGCCCCTTCATTCATTGCTCTCCGTTGTTCTTGGCAGAGTAATGGTAAAAGTCGTGCCACAGCCTTCCTCGCTCTCAACTGAGATATGGCCATTGTGCTGCTCAATGATTTTGTATGAAATAGAAAGCCCGAGGCCTGTGCCTTTGCCAACCGGTTTAGTGGTAAAAAAAGGATCGAAGATATTGCGCATGTTAACTGGCGATATGCCAGCACCGTTGTCTTCAACGGTACAGTAAATGTAGTTGTCGTCATAAGCACTGGTGATAGTGATCTTCCCGTTTTTCTCAGTGGCTTGGCCAGCATTTACTAAGAGGTTTACAAACACTTGGCAAAGCCTATTTGGATTACACATTAACTTTGGCAGTTGGCTCAAATTGGTGTCTAAAGTTGCATGATGTTTAAAGCTGCTGTGGGCAAGGTTTATTGCCTGATCTAGTACTAAGTTTAAATCTTCAAGCTCCATATCTTCGTTGTCGACGTGGGTGTAATTTCTGAGCTCTGAGACAATTGAGGCGATTTTGTTTAATCCGCAGATAGATTCATCCATTAATGCGGGTATATCTTCTTGAATAATTGCAACATCATAGCTGGACTTCAAATCAAGCATGGCTTGTTCATCACTGACCATGCTTTCTAAATCTTTTTGATAAGCCAATAGCGTAACTAAATACATTTTGAGCGTTTCAATGTTAGACCGAGCGTAACCCGCGGGCGTGTTCAGCTCGTGTGCAATACCAGCAGATAGCTGACCGAGTGAAGCCATTTTTTCCTGTTGTATCAATTGCGCCTCCTGGCTTTTTAACGACTTGATTGCATTAGACAGTTCGTCGTTAGATTTATACAAACTGCGTGATTTTGACTCTAATAAATTCTCTGCAAGCGCTTTTCCTGCAAGCGCTCGCTGAAGCTTTTTTTCGAGTAGAGAAACTGCTTTGTCTGTTACTTGTTCCACCATAGATAGCCACGCGTCTTGAGTTTATTTACTCATACGCTGCAAGAATGACTCCAAATCATAGTTTATTGCGAGTTTTAAGCTTAAATGCCCGTAAAAACAGATATTAATAATTAGCTTTAATTAAAGGCACAGCTATAAATTGAACAGTTTTTGCATTTTGCAAACGCGCAAAACGACGATTTGATTCGCAATTTGCAAAATAGAAAGGGCTTTTCGCAAAATCAAAACAGGCAGTAAAATAGGGGCTAAACCAGCCCATCGCGCCAAAATGCATACCGATGGTGCCAACCTCTCTTGCACGCAAAGTCTCTCCACTTTTCTTACTTATTTGCTTTCTAGTCTCCTCAAAGACGGGCATATGAAGGAGTAAAAGTGCCTTTTAATCAATCACTTTGAGGATATAAAAATGACATTTAATAAAAGTGCACTCTGCGCGGCTTTAGCTCTTGGGCTGTCTAATTATGCAATGGCGGGATGCGGTGGCCTAAGCGATGGAGCATCGGCTTACATTGATGGCGACACGCTTAAGATCAATGGTACAAACAGCAGCGAGAAATTTACATTGAGTGTGTCCGGTGACAACTTAAAAGTAACAAGAAGAGTTGGCAACAGCAGTAGCTGCGATAGTTTTTATTTGAGCCAAATTGACGATATTTATGCCGTGCTTAACAGTGGTAACGATACCTACAATGGTAAAGACGTGAACGTCATTCAAAAAGTCTATGGCGGAGATGGGAATGATCACATTACCACAGGTCGTCAGAACGATTATATTCGCGGTGGAAATAATAACGATACGATTTTTGGTAACAGCGGCAACGACACTATTTTAGGTGACAATGGTAATGACGAAGTGGATGGTGGCTATGGCAACGACTCCATTCGTGGTGGCAGTGGCCATGACAAACTACTGGGCTCGTACAACAATGACACGATTTTAGGTGACAACGGCGGCGACCTAATCATGGGTGGTCAAGGTGAAGACCGGCTTTATGGTGGCAATGACAACGACTACATTGGTGGTGGTTGCGTGCTTGAGAACGCCAATGGCGGCGACATTTACGACGCACCGCACTGTGACCACAGCAAAGATGGCGCAGATAAACTCTACGGCGGTAATGGTCATGACGTGCTAAGCGGTGGTAGAGGGAGTGATACTTTATATGGTGATGACGGCGACGATTACCTAGCGGGCAACGAAGGCCGTGAAGACCGCTTGCATGGTGGCGACGGCGATGATGCGTTGTTTGAAGATGGCGACGGCAACTCAAACAACAAGCGTTGGCACAAAGCATGGGGTAATGACGGAGACGATATCCTCGTGACCAACGGCGAGTTCTCCGATCAAGAAGGGGGTAAAGGAAACGATGTGATCATCGCGCTTTCAACTGGGTATGATGCCAAAATTGAAGGCGGCAAAAACGGCGACTACATTTGGACTGGCGACAGTGCACCACAAGGTTCGTGCGGTCAAGGCAATGACAAGGGCATGTTCTTACTAGATAAATGCGAAGGCACAACTTGGGTAGATGACTACCAAGGCTTGCTGTCAAAAGTGGATAAGCGCAGTAACTTTAAAAACCCATACTTTGACGCTGCCGATGCTGTAGTAGAAATGGACGGTTCACACACTGGTTTTAAAAACGGCTGGCGTAGCTACAAGGAAAACCAAAAGCCTCACGCCCTGTACGATATCGTTTCATCATCGGTGTTTTACCGCTGGTTAGACAATCGTGCCACAACGCCTTGGTCATATTACGAGTGGAAAGTGTCGTTTAATCCAGGTAATGGCGTGTATGGTACATACACTCACTGTATGGAGGACAACGTTGCCTATAGTTGCGTTTGGCAAATCGGCCAAAGCCAGCAATGTTACAACAAAGACGGTAACACCATCTCATGCAACTAATCTAATCTGGCAATTAGATGTTATGTCGCAAAGCCCACGTATGTGGGCTTTTTTAGGTTATTGCCAATTTGTACTTCTTAGTGATCTGCCTAATAAGGGTTACTTTGAATCTAGTGTACTGGTATCTGCAGTACAGTTTTGTGTTTGCGCGCGATGAATCAGCGCAGCTAAAATCTTAGGTAATTTTCAATGTTAGCTTAACCAACCGCCAACTTCCCAGCCTCATGCCATAACTCACTTGGCATGGGGTGGTGAAAATCCCACGTAATGTCCATTGGCTGACTGCCTGTATGCGTCACATATTGCACCTCACCGAAATTAACAAAGCCCATAGTGCGACCGTTTTCGTCTTTGTTTTGCTCTCGTACAAATAAATAGATGCGCTTGCCAGTTTTTTGGTGGGTAATATAGCTCAAGCCTTTACCTCGCTCCGGCCTTGCGCTGTTTTGTGACTGCCAATGAAAGCGAGTGGGGCTGATGGCAAAGTCTTTGTATAGTGTGGTTGGGGAATAGGTTTTCTCGCATTTAGTGAGGGTCACAAATAACAGCTCGATATTGTGGCTTTTAAGCTCTAATACGCCTTCACGCGCGGGTGATTTTTTCTCAAAGGTGCTTGCGCCAATCGCGGCGAGTATTTGCTCACGGGAATATCGGCTATGTAACTGTAAGGCTGTATTTGGTAAGCCCGACAGTGATTGCTCTTGGTGATGAATACGGTTTATTAAAATGTTGAGCACGTCGCTGAGCTCAGCTTGTAGTTGCTTATTGGCAAGTGCTTTTAAGCTGGTGGTAATGTCTTTTTGCCCTGTTTGCTTACCTGATTTTTCCCAAAAGTTATAGTGCGTCATTAAGGTAAATGCAGCGCTGTTTGACGTGCTTTTAAGCTCAGTCAAATCAAAATCATGGTTACATAAAGACTGTAAAAACTGCAAGTAACTGAGCGAGTTGCATGTAATTAACTGGGTGTTGATGGCGCGATAATAGGCTTGTATTTGGACTTGCTCAAGCTCCGTCATTACGGTGCATTGATTGGTTAGCCAATGCCATCCTCCTAATTTACCTTGAGAGAGTTTATATACATCCTCCAAGGTCACGCTGGGGTTAACCTGTAAAAAGTGAGCGAGTGTGAGCGGTAAATTAGTGTCTTGATGATAGCGGTTGAGCAGCGCTTGTAATCGACGTTTGTTGTTAATTGCACCTTTAATATTTTTAAGAATGATGTCTTTACTTTGCTTTTGTAATTCAATGCGACACCCTAAAGGCAGATGTGCAAATCCGCTTTCAATCTCTTGGCTGATTGAAGTATTGGTTTTACCGACAAGGGCTCGAAACTTATTGGCAAAGTCATATTCTGGTCGTGCATTACCCACAAAGTCTAAGACGGTGCAGCATTCTTTGTCTTGAGTTAGACGCAAGCCGCGACCAAGCTGCTGCAAAAACAAAGTTAAGCTTTCTGTTGGGCGTAAAAATAGTAGGGTGTCGACCTCTGGAATATCGACACCTTCGTTAAAAATATCTACCACACAGAGTATTTGTATCTCGCCTTGTCTAAGTGCTAGCTGTTTATCATATCGGTCTTTGGCATTGTCACTGGTCAATACATCGCTGCTGATCCCTTTTATGTTAAATTGCTTAGCCATAAACTCTGCATGCTGTTTACTCACGCAAAAGGCCAGTGCTTTAATGGCGTGCACATCTGTGACAATGTCAGCCAATGTTTGCATGATTTTAAATGCTCGGTGATCGCTTTGTGTGTAAATTCGAGTGAGTGCACCGATGTCGTAGCGGCCACGTTGCCACGAAACACGGCTAAGGTCAGTATCGTCATCAATCGCAAAGTACTGAAACGGGATAAGGAAACGATTGTTGATGGCCTCCGGCAGGCGCAATTCTGCAGCGATAACATTATCAAAGTCACTGAGAATATCTCCTCCATCTTGGCGCTCAGGTGTTGCAGTGAGCCCGAGTAATATACGCGGGTTGAAGTGTTGAATTACTCCCCGGTAACTGTTTGCAGCAATATGATGCACTTCGTCGATAACGATGTAGTCATAAAAGTCATGAGTCAGGTTGAGCGCATTCAAATTGTTATTAAGCGTTTGAATGGATGCAAACAGTTGATTGAAGTTACTCGGTTTATGCTGGCCAACCCAAAGTTCGCCAAACTGGTTATTTTTGAGTACGGCTTGGTATGCAGCTCGCGCTTGTTTTAAAAGCTCTTCTCGGTGTGCAACAAATAGTAATTTGGCATTTGGGTTGTGCTTAATAAAGCGCGCAAAATCAAATGCAGATATCAAGGTTTTGCCAGTGCCTGTTGCGGCTACAACTAGGTTTTTGTATCGACCATGAACGTTTCGCTCGGCTACGAGCTGCTCAAGCATGGCTTTTTGATGCGGTTTTGGTTGAATATCGAGATAAAAGTGATTGCTATCCGCCGGCTTATCTTTTGCCGCATTAAGCGCTTGACCTAGTCTATTTTGACACTCCTGCTTACCTGTATATAGCTCAAAGTCGTCAGACTCCCAGTAGGTCTCAAAGGTACTCAAGGCTTTTTGAATTATATGCGGGACCTCTTGATTTGTGACTTTTAGGTTCCACTCAAGGCCGTTGGAAAGCGCAGCTTTTGACAAGTTTGACGAACCGATATAACCGGTATGAAAGCCATTGTTACGCAGAAACAAGTAGGATTTGGCATGCAATCGCTGACTGTTATTGTTGTAGCTAATTTTAATTTGTGTGTTTGGCAGGCTTGCTAAAAAGTCGATTGCTCTTTGCTCGGTCGCCCCCATGTAAGATGTCGTTATGACTTTGAGCTTTTTCCCGCTCTGCACATACCTTTTTAACTCGTCTTTGAATATACGCAGGCCAGTCCAACGCACAAAAGACACCAGCCAATAAATTGTATCGCTAGAGAGAATCTCTCGTTTCAATTCGCTTTCGAGCGAAATGCCCGCATTAGCGCCAGAAAACAGCTCACTTTGACTGAGGCCCGTTTGAGGAAAAATGTCTTTGCTATAAGTTGGCAGATCGCTAGAAATAGGGTTTTGCTTATCAAAGAGCGCAGTCAGAATACGGCCTTGAGAATCGATAAGGTTTTCATCAATAAGTTGTTCGTCTTTGATGTGATCTTTGAGCCAAAATACCAGTTTGTTGGCCAGCTCAATTTGCTTGGCAATGCGATTGTCGTCTGAGCTTGGTATGGCATCAATCGCATGAGAAATGAGTTTGGATAAAAATCGAGAGAGCCAAATCGAAGCTTCAGCCACCTCAAGTTGGCGTTCACCAATGTAAAACTGCTCTCGATTTAAATTTTGCTCAACAACTTGCGTTATAAGTTGTTCATAAATGCCAATTTGCTGCATGGCCAAGTCCTGTTGTTTTTATTCTTAAGTCTATGAAAGCCATTGTATCTTAGCGCTTTTTGTTATTTTGAACCAGGTCCTTATCCACCGATTTGTACCAATATTTATGGAATGGCGATGGTATAAATCCATCAACCTACTTGCACTAAATGTAATTGAAATGTAAATTTACTGTCCCAATTCAACCCTGCAGGTCTAAATAGGGCGTTACACTTAGGAAGGAAACCTATGGAAGAGTCAGCACCGCAACAACCTAGTCAAATTAAAAAAGCGGCCTTGTTTTCATTTAAAAAGCTTTTGGCACTGAGCGTTTTTACAATCAGCATCATTATTGGCGCGTATGCGACAGACATTGTCGAAACACTCAAAGCGTATGTGCTTTATTCTGGGAGTAGTGTGATCAGGTTTTTGCCAATCGTTTTACTCGGTACAAGCCTCGTGGGCTATTTATATTACCGTTATGAAAAGTCGACAGATAGCACTTTAAAGAAAATGTTTAAATCAATCTTTACGGCTAGTGTCTGCATTGCGTTTTTTACTGCTGGTATGTTTCTAAAAGACCCTTGGTTGTCGCTTTCAATGCTCAATGATGAATACCATGGCCCGGTGCGAACATTTCAAAATTATGCGGGGTTTGAAGTAAAGCAGGAGGCGTGCGAGAAGCGCGGTAAAAATCTCACCTGTTCATTTTATGCGATTAACCTGCTGCCCAAAGACAATGAGTTTAGAATTGACTCAGATAGCTATGCAATTGATCACAAAGACAGTCATGCCAGAGTAAACGCATTTTATATTGGTGAGCAACGGTATAGTTTTAGAACTTCAGATTATTTTACTGTGCCTTTGGGCAGTAAACGCAAGTTTAAGCTGGAATTTGCATTGTCTTCAGATGAAAAAATGCGGTTAGCACCGTATTTATCAGTGGTGATGGAGTCGCGGCAACATCAAGAAAAACATCTTAATTTCAGATCAGTATCGGTTGTTGACTATATTAACTAAGGGATATCCGCTTTTTACTAGGCGAGTGTCAAATCTAAATGACTAATACCAGTATTTAACTATGGGGCTTTATATGAATCAGACACTTGGCTTTTTGATCTCAATTTTTATTGTCATTATCGTGTTCATTGTATCTGCTATTGCGGCGGGACTATTTGCCGAGACGCTTGGGCTTTGGAAAAAGCCGATGATTGGTGCTGTTGCCGCAGCGTGCGTGGTTTTCTCTGCTTATGTGAGTGCGCCTCGATTTAAACTGTTGTCAGCCGCAATTTGGCTGATTGTCGGCGCGATTACCGCATGGGTGTTGTCGAGTGTATTTATGTATGCAGAAGATGCCGCGACGTCACTGCCGTTGTATATCACCTATACGAGCGGGCTGCTCACGCTCATGGCATGCACCATTTGGCATAAAAAGCATATTGGAGAAATATTGCGCTAGGTCGTGTTTTTGGTCTGCTAAAAGTGATAATGTTCACCGCTTACATTGTCGCAGCATGCATAAAAACTTTAATTAAGACTTAATTTGATGTGCGCGTGAATACAAGTTAAATAAAGGATTAAAAGTAAAGGAATGAAACACAGTAGGAACACATGGACGGGGCCTATTTTTAAGGCGTGTTTGGTTGTATTTTCAGCATTATTATACCTCTTTTTTGATGGACGGCAGTTTTGGTTAGAAGAGGTTAAGCCTTATTTGTCACAACAAGCGAACACAGCATCAAAGCCGGATAGCCAGACTGATTCATCTTATACGAAAGTACAATCTAGGACGCCTCAAAAGCAAGCTGATCAATATACGCACCAAGCACGTGGTGACCACCAACATGCACTTCGGCGTTTCGGTCGATGCCAGCCTCACGTCGGAGAGCGCGTAAAATACCGAGTTGAGCAAGGGATTTACACTTGGGTTGACAGTAATGGCGTCACAAATTACTCAGATCAAAAGCCTGCCCGCGGAGCAAAAACGTATCAACCACGCAGTAGTCGAGTATTGGACTACTTTGATCTTGAAATAAGCGGACAAACCATTTCAAACCAGTTCAAAAATACGCTTAGCTCTAGGCTGAACGCCATTTTTAGAGGTTATACCGGCATTGTTGGACTTAAAGCGATGCGAAAAGTCACACTTAGGATTCAGGTACTGCCTTCACGAGGGCTTTATGAGCGGACGGTTAAAGCCTATGGTGGAGAGCCAAGCGGCACGGCTGGAGTGTATTTCGGGACTAAGAATACCGCTTTTGTCGAGCAAACCTCATATGAAGCCACAATGCAGACCGCAATACACGAGGCCGTACATGCTATCAATCAAGCGGTGATAGGTTTTTCACCACGTTGGTTGAATGAAGGACTCGCTGAATACTTTGAAACCGTAGAAGTATCGATGCAGGTAGGGGAAGTTAAACCGAATAATCACATTGCAAAGAGCGGATACATCAAAGGTCAAGTGCTTAGACCAAGCCAACTTATTGGAGCCGAGGACACATGGCAATCCTCAGACCCTGCCACCCTATATAGAAGCAGCTGGGCTTTTGTACACTTTTTAATGTCTTCTAGTCATGGAAAACAAAGTCTCAAAGCGCTGATGCTACAGGAGCAAAAAGAGCCATGTAGCTCATTGGATTACGCCAATGTTAAGCGTGTTTTAAACGGCAGTTACCCAAATATGCAAAGCGCATACGCCATGTTTTTAAATGCTCAGGCCAAGCCTCAGCGGTTGTAGTATCTGACCAAAAGCTTTGTACATGAACAAGTAAAAGCTTTTGGTTGATACACAGCCGAAAATTCAGAGCGAAAAATTCACAGTTGGCTTAATATCTGTTTCGCATTTTGTCTCGCCAAGCAACTTTGAACAGGATCACTAGAAAATGCTTTAGTGGATACTTCAATAGGTGCACTTTCATGAAGATTTCCAGATTTGTAAACTTTCACTCGGCAGCTTGTTTTATCCTCATCTTCTGAATAAATTAGCTCGACTCGCTCCGCCTTCATAATTAAGTTTTTATAGGGGTATCCTGCATTAGTGAATACTTTTTCTGTTTGTACCTGCTGAGCTGATGAAGTAAATGCGATAGTGGAAAAAGCGAAGATAATTGCATATTTCATGATAAATAGTCCTTGTGTGTCTGTATTCATCGCTAAGTATTGTGTGCTTAGTGAAAACTGACAAACGAGAAAATCTGGCTTATAGTTAAGTTTTTATTAAGTATAAATGTCATGAAATCACCACCATTAAAAGGACTCTGGTATTTTAAAACTGCCGCGCAGTTAGGTAGTTTTAAGCAAGCTGCTGAGGCGTTATTTATCACGCAAGCGGCAGTGAGTCAGCAGATCCGAATTTTAGAGCAACAACTTGGCTGTACGCTGTTTGAAAGACAAACGAGAAAAGTGGTACTGACACAACAAGGGCAAGATCTACTGCCTTATTTACACAAAGCATTTGGACAAATAGATATGGGCCTGTCGACGCTAAAAGCAGACCCAAATCCAAGTACGATTAGCCTTTCGGTGTTACCTTCTTTTGCCTCTTGTTGGTTGCTACCAAGGCTTGCTCAATTTAATAATGCGTTGCCAGACTACCAGCTACGCATTGACCCAACCGAGCAATTGGCTGACTTCAATGAAGATGATATCGATATAGGGATCCGCTTTGGTCTTGGTGACTATAGTGGTTTAAAAAGCGAGTTAATTGCCGAAGATGAGCTCGTGATTGCCTATCAGCCAGGGTTAATCGACCCTAACAAACCCTTGCGTGCTCAACTGTCCAAGCACAATTTTATTTATGACGAAGGTCGAGATAACGAATTAGCTTGGTTTGAGCTTTGTGATCAATTGGGGCTAAGTGGCCAAGCATCTAGCAATCTCAAAATAGATAATGCGGCACTAGTCCAACAGGCCACTGTTGCTGGGCAGGGGTTTTCACTAGTACGCAGGCGCTTGGTGGCGCAATCGCTAGCGTTAGGCCAGTTAGAAATTCATCCCGAGTTTGCGTGGAAATGTGAGTATAGATACTACTTAGTTGCACCAGAGCGGCATTTCGAATGGCCAAAAATAAAGGCCTTCAGAAACTGGATAATCAATGAGTTAAAAAGCACAGATCCTTAATTAAATTGTGAACTGTGCTTTGTCATATTGATTTTAATGCATGACTAGAGATGTTTTCTAAGGAAGTCTAAATACGCTTGCGATGCTTCGACGCGATTTTCTTTTTTCGTGAAACCATGTCCTTCATCTTCAAACAAAACATACTCAACAGGCACATTGTTTGAGCGTACTGCTTCTACTAGCTCGTCACTTTCAACTTGAAGCACTCTAGGATCATTAGCGCCTTGAACAACCATGAGTGGCTTAGTTATATTTTTCGCGTGGAAAAGAGGAGAGATACGACGTAAACGCTCACCATCTACGGCTGGGTCACCAAGCTCTTCATACAGCGCCTTTCTATATGCCTCCCACCAAGGTGGAATAGACTCTAAGGTTCTTACCCAGTTAGTGACACCAAACACATTGATGCCGACTTTAAATTCGTCAGGTTCAAAAGCCAGCGCCGCGGCTGTCATATAGCCTCCGTAACTGCCCCCCATAATGCCGATACGATCAGGATCTATCCAGTCTAACTCTTGAAGATATTTTTTACTCCAAACAATATCTTGCAAATCATCTTCGCCATGGCGTTTGTCATCTAAATGATAAAATGTTTTACCATAACCTGAGCTGCCACGATTGTTTACTGCAAAAATAGCATATCCTTGATTCACCAAATGCTGAACGCGTGCGCTATAGCCTGTCATACTTTGCCCACCTGGACCGCCATGTACGTATATCAAAGCAGGAACTTTAGTGGCAGAGCTTGCTAGCTTGGGTTTGTATAGCACGCCAGGTACTTCTAGGCCATCAAAACTCTTAAATCGAGCAATGGTACTTTCAACCAAATGATCTGGATTGATTTTGTCACTCAAAGTTGAGGTTAGCTGTTTAACTGAGTCTGAACCAACCTGCCACACATAGAGGTTATTTGGAGAGGTATCTGAATTGAGATAAAAAGACATTTGCTTTTCATCGTCAGAGAAATCGACGCGTTTGATGCTGCCAGCAGGTAACTTCGGGAGCTGTATATCTTGATTGGTTCTCAAGTCCGTGACTGTCACTTTGATGCTAGAGTCTTCATTTACCCCGATTACTCGGTACCTGTCTGAGTCTGAAAAATATAAAAATCGAACGTCCCAGTCTTTTTCAATGTATGGCGTGTGTTGACCCGTTGCAATTTCGTAGCGCCAATTTTGGTAAAACTCACCATGGGCGTCAGTGCCGTAATATAGGTATTTATCATCTTTAGAAAACGCAGAGGCTGAGAAGTTAGCTTCGTGAGACACGTTTGAAATTTCAATAAGTTGAGCTTTGGGATCTGTTAAGTCGAGCAAGAACAAGTCGCTGTCTTTATTACCTTGCGAGTTGATGAGGGCGAGATACCGGTCAGTTTCGCTCACACTTTGAACATTTAGATTTTTATCATTTTTGTAGACTAGCTCACTGGCATGTGTTTTCGCATCATAGCGATAGAGGTCCATAAAGCGCTGATCACGCTGGTTGCTCAGTATATAAAAAGCACTGGCATCTTTAGAGAAGCCGATAAAGCGAGCTCTGACATTTTCACCCGGTGTTAAATCTTGTACCTTAGCGTTTTCATGACGAACAAAGACATGCATCAACTCATTGCCGCCTTTGTCTTGCGTGAATAAAATACGGTTATCGTTAGGAAAATACCTAAGTGGATAGATGGAGTCCGACGCATCGGTCAATTGCACTTTATCGCCAGTTTTTACATCGACCTCATATAGGTTAAATATGCCCGATTTGTCTGAACTTACTAGAATACGCTTTCCATCAGGGCTGAACGCGCTGCCAACGATGCTGGTGGTGTTGTAAAAGGTTTCAGCTGAGTATGTGTTGAAGTTTGCTACTGGCTGTGTGTAGCCCGATTCGTTTGCCGATTGATTGGTTTGTGTGCAAGCACTCAGCGTTGCGAGCAGTACGCATGTTATTGCTGTCTGTTTTATCATAATTTTCCTTATAAACATTTTTGCTTTTTTGAGTCGCTTCCCAAGCATAACAGTATTACCGACTTTTTTCGGAGATACTGAGGCGGCAACCAAATGTACCTATAACAAGTACGTAGTGCAACTGAGATTTTGGTATGCACTAAAAACACTTGGTGCGTCGCCATTGATACGACGATGAGTTCACCGTGCAATGCATACTACCTCTGTATTTTAAAATTTGAGATAGCGTTTGCACTAAAAGGCCTTAATCAATGACCAACAAAGTTCTGTAGGTATCGTATGCGAGTTGGTCAGTCATCCCACTAATAAAATCCTGTATTAGGCGACAGCGATAATAAAACTCGTAAATTGGCTGTGCTGATTGCGCGCGGGTAAGCTGATTTACAGACTTGCTATAAGCCCCGATAAATTGGCCAGGAATTCGCTTCAATAGCCTGACTTCAATTGGGTAGTGACGACTGAAGCTCAAAATATATTTAAATTGTTCTTCTGGTAAATCCAATAGTCGTTGGTATTCATTTAAAATACCTGAAGTAATTTTGTATCCTTGCAGCTCCAGCTCTTCGACTTCCCCGTGGCAGAAAACATGCTTCAATGCCACTTGTTTTAATGCGTTGGTAATTGCATGTTGATAGCTGTTATCTTCTAACAGTGCGGCATTAAAACTACCGTGGTATATCGCCTCAATATTATCGATAAAGCGTGTTGTCGCATGCTTAACAAGAGGGTGGATGAGCTCGACACGAAGATAGATAAAAAACTCAGTGGCGTAGTTATCGGGGTTAGTCCATGCGCGTTTTTGAGCTGATTGACATGCTTTAACGAGAAAGTCCTCGTGCAATTCTATTTGAAAGCTATGTAATTGTTTTATGTATTCATCTTTAAGTAAATTAATCACTGTTTCTACACTGAGCAACCCTTTTTCAACGGCATCTTCGATATCCGCTAGGCAGTAAGCAATATCGTCAGCGGCTTCCATGATATAAGCAATAGGGTGTCGATTGCCCTGCGTTATATTCAGTTTGTCACAAAGTTCGTCTATAAAGCTTTGCTCACTATAGTAATAGCCAACCTTATTTTTAAGGTAATTTTTCTCTCGCGCTTTTGATGGTTTAGCTTCTATCCCGCAACGCGTGTATTTCAAGATTGAAGCTGTTTGGCAATAAGTTAAGTTAAGGTTGGACAGGGTTTTTATGATACGGATAGCCTGTGCATTACCTTCAAATTGACATAAATCTCGAATTAAAAAAGGCGCAAAATCTTTACCGTTATATTCACTGTGTTGACTGTGTTTGTATGCTGATGAAAACCTTGGATGAGTTGAAAAGTAATTATTAAACCAATCATTAATCGCAGCCTCACCAAAGTGGCCGAAAGCCGGATTACCGATATCGTGCATGATACACGCCATTTCGACCAAACTTATTAGTGCATCGGCATGCTGGGAGTCTAGCAATTGAGGTTGATTGCTTTGTTGACTGAGCTCTCTAATAATCGACTGAGCGATAAAGCGGCCATTTTGTTGTACTTCTAGAGAGTGTGTCAGCCTCGACCTAACAGCGGCATTTCTCTCCAGCGGGAATACCTGAGTTTTTTGTTGCAGCCTGCGAAGCGCCGCGCAATTTAGTATTCGCCCACGGTCGCTTTCTACACTTATAAATAAGTTATCGTGCTCTTTGTACGGTCTTTTAGCGTTTATTTTTATAGAAAAATCCATTTAATTGTCCAAGTGTTGAACACTAATCCCATTGTAATCAAATTGTCTATTCCTGCAAATTGTCTATCAGGTTATAAAAAGGGCTGCTAATGTTGAAGGTCTTGACTAGAATTTAGTGAGGTGACTTGCAAGGTTATATTATTGCTGGCAGTCTTTGTTTTTTGTGCACTTATTAGATTTTTATATGAAATTCTTCACCTTAGCTTTAGTTATTGTCCTTTTTTCAGGCTGTAAATCGCTATCTAATCATGTTGAGCCTGACTTGATGTTTGTTCAAGAAAGTGACATTTCAGGTGATGCTTTAGTTGCACAGAGCTACCTGTTGTTATCTCAAGAAGCGAATCGCCTAAACAACCATGATCAGGAATTTGCACTTTTAAACGAACTGGCCGAGCATCAATACGCGCCAGCACAACTAGCAATATCCAAAAAACTCATTTCAGGGCATGGTGCTGAATATGTAGATGGCACCGCACTGGAGTGGGCTCAAAAGGCTGTTGACAACGAGTATATCCCAGCAATTTTATATCTAGCTAAATGGTACCAACATGGCGGGGAAGGCGTTGAAGCCGACCTGATAAAAGCGATGGAGCTTTATGCAAAAGCAATTGATTTGGGAGATCCCAGTGCAGCGACCGAGCTGGGTTATATTTTTCTCAATCATTGGAGAACCGATAAAGGATATGAGACAGCACAGGCGCTACTTGCAAATGCAGCATATTACGGCGAGGCCAAAGCGTTGTGTGGCCTTGGGCGAGTCTATCAAAATGCCAGCAAGTTAAAAAATATAGTTAAAGCAGCTGAGTACTTTGAGGTCAGTTATATTAGAGGGTATAAAGCCTGTGCATTTGAATTAGGTTATTTGTATCACAAGGTGGCCATTGATTTTGAGCTGGCGCACCATTGGTATGGCAAAGCGGCTTCTGCTGGCTCTGCCGATGCGTTGAATAATCTAGGTATGATGCACAACAATGGTGAAGGAGCGGAGATAGATTTTGTAAAAGCTCAGCAATACTTCAAAAAAGCATCTGAATTTGGCAGCGCTTTGAGTTTTGGAAACCTAGGCCGTTTGTATGAGCAAGGCAAGGGCGTCAAGCAAGACATTGAACAAGCGATTAAGTACTACGAGCGAGGCGTTGAACTTGGTGATGCTCAATCGATGCATAACTTAGGCAGTATGATTAATGAAGGAAGTGGCGTCGAAAAAAACCGTCAAAGAGCGCTAGCGCTCTTTGAGCAAGCGACTTTGCGAGGTAACCGCTTTTCTGCATTCAATCTAGGGAATGCTTATCTTTATGGTGAGGGTAAAGAGCAGAGCAATGAGCGAGCGATAGAGTATTATTTAAAGTCAGCAAATCAGGGGTATGCGGCGGCTTTTTGCCAAGTGGCTGATTTGGAGTTAGCAAATGACTGGCCAAAAGCAAAGTCCTATTACTTTGAAGGCGCAAAGTTAGGTGCAGGCATATGCGCTGAAAAATTGACAAACTACATGCGTATTCGAAACGAACGAGATCTACCAATAGTGACTTTGCTCATCTCCCTTGCGAATAGGGGAATTGCGCTGGCATATCGTGAGTTGGGTATTATTTACCACTATGGCGGGTTTGGAGAGGAAGTTAATTTTTTGAAGGCCAAAGAGAATTACCTACGTGCTGGTGAATTAGGTGAGGGGATGGCATATGCCAACTTAGGCTATATCTATGAAGAAGGTAAACTCGTTGCTCAGGATCTTCAAATTGCAGCGTCTATGTATGTTAAATCCGTCGAACAGGGGTCAGCGTTAGGGCAAAATAACTTAGCCTCCTTTTACTCAAAAGGAATCGTGTTTGAACAAGATATTCCCAAGGCCATTGAACTCTATGAACTCGCAGCCAATGGCGGCAATGTGTTTGCGATGGTGAATCTCGCGGACATTTTTTGGGAGAAAAAGTCACATGCACTGTCTCAACGTGCATGTGAGCTATACAAAAAAGCCTATGCACTGAATTATGATGACGTGATAACGAAATATAGCCAGTGTTTAACTCAATTAGACCGAGACCCGCAAGCTGCTTACAGGCTGCTTGAAGGAGGGTTGCAAAAAGGGTGCGATGCATGTGTTGTCAAGCAAGCAGAAATCGTACTTGCTGGGAAACTTGACGATAAAACTGAACAAGATGCGATACAAATTTTACAACAAGCAAGCGAACAGGGTAATGCAGAAGCATCTGTTAAGCTGGCACAACTATACGAAGCTGGTGGACGAATAGAGCAAGAGTATAAAACAGCGCTATATTGGTATCATCAAGCCGTAAAAAACGGGCAAGTGGATGCACTAAATAAGGTTGCTGAGTTTCATTGGTATGGTAAAGGTACTAGTCGCGACGAACAAAGTGCAGTGCAAGCTATCTCGCAATTGGCTGAAGCGAGAAATTACAATGTGGCATCGTTTGTTGGTGAGCATTACTACTATGGGGTCAATATAGATGAGGACATTAGTAAAGCGCGGCAGTATTTTTTGCTAGCCGCAAAACAAAATGATGATATCGCGTTGAATAACCTAGGTGTCATTTATCGTGACGGATTGAGAGTAAAAGTGGATACAGCTCGTGCGCTTGATTACTTTAAACGCTCTGCTGAGTTAGGGCTTGCAGATGCAATGTATAACTTCGGAGCTTTAAACTTGCAGTTAGATCAAACTTCAATTGGTTTGGAATGGTTATTAAAAGCTGCAAATCAGAATTATTCTCAAAGTTTCCTATTACTTGGTAAATATTATGCGAGCCATAGTGCTAACAGTGCATCACAAATAGAGGCGGCAAAGTGGCTGCAATTGGCGGCCGATGTCAGGTTACCTGAAGGTATGTATCAACTTGCTATGCTGCTTAAAAAACAAAATAGTAATCAATTAACGCCAGAGGCGGCTAAATGGCTCAAAGAGGCCGCACTGAGCGGCCATGAGGCTGCAATGATGGAATTGGAAGAGAGCGCCTCCGTTTTTTCGTACGAAAATTAACCGCTTTTTTCAGTTGTTTTAAATAAAAATAATACCTGATACCAAACAAGCTTATATGTTTATGTTGTTATTTATTTTTATTTAAATAATTTTATACAATTAAAATTAGTAAGTTACCAGATTTTTTACTGTTACTAAAATACAAAAAAACGACTCATGTGCGGTGTTTTTGCTATTTATGATGGGGTCAGTGTTTACAAAAATAGAATAGTTAAGCAGGCTGTGGATTAAACTAATTTCTTAAAGCGTTTATTTTAAGAGGGTAATGTTGATTATCTTTGATCATCAAATCGTTTTTCAGAAATAAAGTATGGTGCTAGGTTAGGAGTTTACCTTTGAATCTTTTTTAACTATTTGATGTGTATTTGCTTTTGTTTTTCTAGACTTCGCTTTTTTCGTTTTTTTTCTTATGTATGCTTTTTGATTTCGTGTAAAAAAAATGAATATAAATAAACTTCCCTCGTTATTTTTATGTATGAACCTTATTAAGGATCATGTATGCTATTAATATATACATAGAATATAGTGGTTTGTACTATTGCAGAGCATTAAAAAAATCATAACACAGCTCTCATTCCAGTCAGAGCTCCAGCCTAATATGTTTTTTATTGAAGGCTATATAATGGGGCTTGGAGTCACACCTCAAACAGTTCTCCCTAGTTTATGGATAAATAGGTTGTTCGGTGAAATGTCAGCAGAGCATGACGCACAGCTTAAGTCTCTGATGGATTTCTACAATTTATGTATGGATCGCATAATGTGTAATACATTTGAATTACCTAAAAAATGTGT
Source organism: Pseudoalteromonas luteoviolacea (assembly GCF_001696455.1). Lineage (GTDB taxonomy): Bacteria > Pseudomonadota > Gammaproteobacteria > Enterobacterales > Alteromonadaceae > Pseudoalteromonas > Pseudoalteromonas luteoviolacea_C. The sequence goes on along the minus strand of NZ_MAUJ01000002.1, from coordinate 350,570 downwards.
ATTGCCATCATCAGATCTTCAAGCGGCACTTCAAGACCATATGCCATTACCAAGTTATTGCAAAGGGATGCTTGCAGCGTTAGCCTTTATTGACAGAGATGCACTGAGACAAGAACAATTACAAGAGCTCGATTGGTTGTGCCTTATTTTGAAAGGGTTCAGCAGTTATATAAATGCGCGCAATGTGTTCGGTCATGGTCCGTGTGATTTTGAAAAAGAAGCCCAAAAAGCTGAGCAAGCCTTAACAAAGAGGCTAAGTAGCACGATACATGAGATGCGGTTTTCTGATGAATGTATAGCGCAAGCACAGAACTCGGCGAACATTGAAGAGGTGAACCGCGAAGAAGTTGAATCGCACCTGCAAAGTATCCTCAATAGAGATGATGAATCTACGCTGTCATTGATAAATGATCTGATTTTAGTTATTGAACGAGAGCTAATTACAGAGCAATTCAAGGTTCAGCATATGTCTGAGTTTGACAAGTTGTATGAAACTCAGCCTTATTTAATTTTGCGTAGTCGAAAAGCACAAATACATTTCAATATGGGAGATATTGAAGCCGCGACAGATGAGTTAGAGACTCTGTTAACACTTACATTAAACGATACATATAAAAATAGATATCAACTTTATAATTGTTATATTAAACAAAAAAGTTGGTGCTCTTTAGATGAACTCTTGATGTCCAAAAGTGAGGGCAGTTTTGGGGATTTGGCGACACGCGCATTGTTGACCTTTGCAAAAGAAGGAGACACACACAGTGCACGACAGTTAAAAACAGAGTTGAAGGCCACATATCCAGCTATTGAATTGTTATTTGACCCACATAAGGGATGTGAGGAAGGCTTTTCCAAATTGTGTGCAGAATCGGTTAATGAATATATTAATCGAGGTGGAAAAAAGGCATGGTGTTCTGTTAATGGTGGTTTATTTTGGCTTAAGTCAAGTGACTGATATGGTTGCTTTCCTCGCATGTAATGACTGCGAGGAAGCAAGAGAAGGGTTAAGCTGCCTCGTTTGAAAGAAACTCATTCATTGTCAGCGGCACTGATGCGTAATAACCTTGTAAGTAAATATTCGGAAATCGTTTAACATATTCATATTGATGACGATTTTCAATGCCTTCCACGATTACTGTCTTTTTACTTGCTTTAGCTAGTTTGACTATTGCGTCTAGTTTTGGTGCTTGATCTGACTTGCTTTGAACGTCCGAAATATACGCCTTATCAATTTTAACAGAGTTGAAATATCTGCTATTTAGTATTTCGGTGTCAGACGTACTTTTCCCGAAATCATCAATAGCAAAACTAAACCCTAAGTTTGACATTTTTCTGAGTGTATTCTGAGCATTGGCACTTAAATTAAGGTCACTTCCTTCGGTTATCTCAAAAGTTATAAAAGCTGCGAGGGATGGTGTATCGCGAATGACCTTTTTCAAATAATCTAGCAATTGCTCGTTTTCAAGCATGGCAACGGAAATATTCAAGTGGATGGGTTTTAGCTTTTCCTGTGCATCTAGCTTAATTTTTAGCATTGAGTAAACCTGATTAACAACAATCCTGGTTAGCTCACTTTGCAGCTCTGGTTTATCTTGGATCATTGGCATAAACATTTTAGGTCCCACATTTTTAGTATTTCTCCACCTCACAAGTGCCTCATAACGTTTGGGTTGATCGAGGTTTGAGGTTTTAAACATAGGTTGAAATACGAGATAAAAATCATCAGGGTTAAAAGAAATACTGTTCATTAGCTTCAAAAGTACATGCTTTCGATACATTTCTGCTTGGTACAGCTTTTCATTGTGGTTAAAAGCGCCATTTTCAGACTCGAGTGCAAACTTCATTGAGAAGGTTAATCGGCGTTGCACTTTGTCGATGCCGTACAGGGATGACTGACCAGTCAAGCTCATAGAAGAAATCGCATAATCAATAGGTACTTGAGTGTTATTGACCCACACTTGTTTAGGTAACTTGTCTAAAATCTCAAGTTGTTTTGATTGTGCCTCTTGTTGGCTCGAGTCGGTATCATGCGTTACAAAAGCCATAACAAGGTATTCTGAGTCATGTAATGCCAAAGCAAACGGCTGACAAGCCTTGCTTATGTCCTTAAACAACTCCGAAAGTGAATCAATGTTCCCTTCGATTGAATCAAACACAGGTGTACGTCCTAACTTTATCAGTGAGACATGAAAGCGAGAAAATTTGCGATCTACTTTCATCAACCTCTGCATAAAAAACATGTAGTTAGGTATATCACTCTTGCCATGATAAAGGACCGACTTGCTCAGCGCATCTTTAGCTTTTTTGATTTCATTTAAGACCTTCAAATCCTTTTTACGTAATTGATTGGTCCTTATCAGTGCGATGAAGCTCATCGCTGCAACAATTATTGCGATGCTTAAATAAATATTGTTCATAAAAGAAAAATAGTTGGGAAATGTACGGATTAGATTAGAAACCACAAAAATGGACGAAATATGTGTTTTTCTCCTAAAACTCATGTTTTTCCATTACAGGCAATTACACTAGTTCAACTTTTAGTCTTGTGCTTGGAACAATAATCGCGACAGTTTCTAAGGTTTCATTAAGGAAAAGCATCGCTAGTTTCCGAAGGATTTATCGATGTGATCCTCTATTTCAAATTCGTGATTGCGAAAAGATTTTAGCAATTTATAACTTAACGGAAGTCTTCTATGTGGGCGGCTTTTCCGAACTTTTCGGTATGCTTCATTTTTATCCAAATCGATTAAACCCATCGCCCAGCGCCGAAAGTTTCTCTTTTCTATCGGGTTGCAAATCAACGCAGAAACGTCACTATGCCTGTGGTCTTTTTTTATTCGCTCGAACAAGTCGTCAACTTTTTGTTTATCTCCTTCAATAACCTGCATAAAGTGATGTCTGTCATATAGCAGCATCCCAGAAATGCCTTGTAGCTGGTTAGCTGCTGCACATTGCCTACGTAAAAGCTCTAGCTCTTCATCGCAAAGGGGCTTAGTCACAGTACTAATATAAATAAGTTCAATTAGGTCCATTTTTTAAGTTTGCTAACGCAGTTGTCAAATTATCATAGTGCGTAATTTAGGATTATGCACAGTTATGCAACGAGGTTGTTGGCGGACTAGTTTGAGTAACAAGAGGCTATGAAGCTGTCGATATAGTTAGGTGGGTGCCTTGAAATGTCCCAGCAGTCAGTGGACATACCCAATTCAAAGGGTGACAGTTTGGACGCCAGTAGATCATATTGTTAGAGACTTTCGGGCTGCGCGATACCTATATTAACTGGGATATGTTTCGATTTTACGTAAGTTAACTTGAAGGACTGAAGACCACTAATTTATTGAAGTTTCAGGTGTTCACACTTTACTTTAAAGCACCTGTCTCCTACTTTTTAGTAAGGAAAATCCAGAGGTTTGCAATGAAAAAAATAAGCAGGTGGCGATGTTAGTTCTTTCAACCCAGACAATACTTCTTATGTGTGCCGTGGGGATTGTAGCGTCAGCAACTGCCTTGACTTTTTTATGGATGGCAAACAGGGACATAAAAGCAACGGTCTTTTGGGCCGTTGGTCCATGGTTACTAGTCGCAAACTTTGGCTTGTTTGCTGCTCAAAAATCACTGCCTTATTTTTTTAAGCATATAGCGTCGAACTTCTGTGGCCAACTCTCTTTAATCATGATGCTTATTGGTCTTTATTATGCCGTAGAGCGGCGACCTCCGTGGCGAGTATTGGCTGGTTATTTGACCGCCTTTCTCATACTGCTGTCTTTATTTACTTATTGGCACGACTCCTATACTTATCGACTGAAGCTTGCTGTATCAATGATCTTTATTACTTCAGCTTGGATTGTGGCTATTTTGGTCGAGCATCGCAGAAACCGGTTTGAGGTTTCTGGTGCTTTAGTCGTATTGGGACTTGGTTGCCTAAATACGGCAGGTATTTTCAGAGTAAGTGCGCCGATTAGTCAAAACGCTTCAAGTATTCTTGATGATACCAGTATTTATATCCAACTGTTCTTTATAACTATTATGGTTGCTCAACTCATTTTTAATTTTGGCTTTGCAATTATGGTGGGGGAGCTACACAACTTCGCGAATAAACAATCTAGGCAGGCATTACTTAATTCAAACTATGAACTCGGGCTTGCCAAGAAAAAAGCGGAGGAGGCTTCGCGGCATAAGTCCGAGTTTTTAGCGAATATGAGCCACGAAATAAGAACGCCAATGAATGGTGTCATAGGCATGCTTGATCTCGTTGAAAAAGAGGGCCTCACGGAAGTTCAGCTAAATTACGTCTTAACCGCTAAGTCCAGTGCAGATGCGTTAATGGTCGTGATAAATGATATTTTAGACTTCTCAAAAATAGAAGCTGGTCGGTTGGAAATCGATAAAGTTGAATTTGATGTTGTCGAGCAAGGTGCCGCTTTGATAAAGACGCATGCCCATGCAGCTCATGATAAGGGCCTTGAACTTTTATTGGAAACACATTTAGTCGATAACCGCATGGTTATTGGTGACCCTATTAGGTTTAAGCAAATACTAGGCAACCTTGTCGGAAACGCACTCAAATTTACACAAGAAGGAGAGGTGGTCGTTACCCTTGAAACAGTATTAGAAGGAGATAAAGTAAGGCTTTTAGGCGTAGTTAGAGATACTGGAATAGGTATCGAAGATGATAAACAAACCAAGCTTTTTGACTCGTTCTCTCAGGTTGACGCTACAACAACACGACGTTTTGGTGGCACTGGGCTTGGTCTTGCTATTGTTAAAACATTGTCGATCTTAATGGGGGGGAAAGTGACGCTAAAAAGTAGTTTAGGGAAAGGAAGTACATTTAGCTTTGACATTTTGCTCTGTAAAGCGGTTAAAGAGTCACCACAAAAAAGACCTGTATTTGGATGTGTGTTAATTGTTGAAAGCCATGAAGCGTCAGCGAATGCGCTTAAAGCGTTACTCGAATGTTATTCGGCTCAGGTAGATGTAAAAAGTACATTTAGAAGCGCACAAACCCATTTGTTTGAAAACGATATAGATTTGATTATTGTCAGTCGGAAAGTTGGTGGGAGAAAAACAGACAGCTGGTTTAAAAAGTGGGAATTACAACCGACGACCAAGGCCATTATGTTGACGATGCTCAGTGATAAAGACAATAGTGAGTATTTCAAAAAATTAGGATATTCAAGCAAATATACTAAACCCTTTACTCAGCAAGATATTGAGAAATATATTGAAAGTCGGCAAAGAAAACTCCCAAGCGGCGAACATGATAACCCAATAAATGAGCACAGATTTGCTGGGCAACGGGTGCTTCTGGTAGAAGATAATCCAGTTAATCAGTTAGTGGCTAAAAAAATGTTGGACTCTCTGGGACTCAAACCAGAGCTTGCCAGCAACGGGAAAGAAGCAATTAAAGTATTGGTAGAGCAAAGCGCAGAGAATAGCTTCGCGCTGGTACTCATGGATTGTCAAATGCCTGAGATGGATGGGTTTGAAGCGACTAAGCGGATCCGAAAGGGAGTCGGGGGAGACGTTTATTTGGGTATTCCTATTTTGGCACTAACCGCGAATGCAATGAAAGGGGACAAAGAAGCTTGCTTGGAAGCCGGAATGGATGACTACATAACCAAACCAATTCAATTAGAGAGTTTAATTACTGCACTTTCAAAGTATTTGTCTTTTGCACAAGTGTAATACTACGATAGTCGCCTGCCTTTTTAATCAAAAAAGAGACGTTGTTTTTATAAAAGAAAATGCTTGACCTCAAGTCGACTTTAAGTGGCATAGTCAATATAGCCATCTAGAAGTTTATTCAATAAATCTTGAAGGAAAGCTCTATGCTCTTTAGTTCTCATTTTAATTTTTTTATGTCTTATGCGGTCGCAATCGGCATTGGCGCAACCCTGTTTATGGATCTTTATAGCTATACCTTAAAGCGGGTGTTTCAGGTTCACTCTTTAGACTATGCATTGGTCGGGAGGTGGGTATTGTATTTAGACCGTCAATTGAGGCATGACAACATTGTACAATCCCCAAGAATGCGACACGAAACCACTGTTGGCTGGGTGTGCCACTATATAATTGGTGTGGTATTTAGCGCCATATTTCTATTTTGGGGTCAACTTATGGGGGGCAGTGCAGAAGGTTTTGCAACCAGTGTCATGTTTGGCCTTATAACTGTGGCTTTTCCCTTTTTTATAATGCAACCGAGCTTTGGTTTTGGCATTGCAGCTTCTAAGACTCCATCACCTTATGTTGCGCGTCTTAAAAGTGTAACCGCGCATATCATGTTTGGTATAGGGATATATTTATCAATTTTGATATTAACGAGCCTTGGTTTTGAAATTTAAAGGAGAGAATAATGAATGCTAAATCAATAAAAGTAGACTTGCCGACTGATACACAATACATCCTTTCAGCTGGCAATTTGTATCGAATCATCGCTTCGGGGGCTCAAACCAATAGTCGATTCTCATTAATTTTCTCTATTTTAAAGCCTGGTCAAGGCGGACCGATCCATACTCATTCAAATGAGCAAGAGTCCTTTTATATAACCAAGGGGAGTCTTACTTTTTATGACGGTCAAAAGGAGGTTTTGGCACCAGAAGGGTCCTTTGTATTTTGTCCAGAAGGTGCTTCTAGAGGTTTTCGCAATAACACGGATAACGATGTGGAAATGTTAATCTTGTACACTCCATCAGGCATTGAAAACATGATAAAAATGGACGGCACACCGATAAATTCACTTAAGCGCTTTAAGCATGAGCGTACCGAGCAACTAGCGTGTCCGGTGCTTAACGAACAATTCGGCATTGAAGAGATTAAGCCTCCTTTGCTTTAGTACCACACCACCCTTGGTCGTTTTCTTAGGGTGTTTAATTTCGTTTGGTTTGGCCATATTATGAAGTTCTCTAAGAAACTTAAGGAAGTTTTATGATCGACTTACGCTCTGATACGGTTACACAGCCTTGCAAAAATATGCGTAGATTAATGAGTAATGCAATGGTAGGCGACGATGTTTATGGAGATGACCCTACCGTGAATGAATTAGAACATTATAGTGCAACGATACATGGGTTTGATGCAGCACTTTTCGTCACTTCTGGAACTCAGGCGAATCTACTTGCGATTATGGCTCACTGTGAAAGGGGAGACGAATATATTTGTGGGCAGAGCGCGCACAATTATCGATATGAAGCGGGTGGAGCTGCTGTGCTGGGCTCTGTGCAACCTCAACCGATCGACAATGAAATGGATGGTCGTATTTGCTTAGAGAAAGCTCGGGCAGCGATTAAACCCAATGACTGTCACTTTGCAAAAACTAAAATGCTTAGTTTGGAGAATACGATTGGGGGAAAGGTGCTTGAGCTAAGTTACTTGGAGTCAGCTCGTGCTTTTACTAAAAAGTATGGACTTAAGCTTCATTTAGATGGTGCAAGAGTCTATAACGCCAAAGTTGCTTTGGGTGTGGAAATAAAAGAAATAAGCAAACATTTCGACTCAATGACTGTGTGCTTATCCAAAGGTCTAGGCGCTCCTGTTGGGTCTTTACTGTTAGGTGACGAGGAATTAATCGCCAAAGCGCGAAGGATCAGAAAAATGCTAGGCGGTGGTATGAGGCAAGCGGGTATTTTAGCTGCAGCTGGATTGTATGCACTGAAGAATAATGTTGAACGTTTAGCTGAAGACCATGCTAATGCACAATACTTAGCACAAAGAGTGAACGAATTACCGGGGTTTGATAGTAGTGCTTACCAAGTACAAACCAATTTAGTTTTTCTTGATGTAAGTGAAGACATTAATATAAATGATTTTGCTCAAGCGATGTTTAAGCAAGGTATTAACATCACACCTGGTTATCAGGGAATGCGGTTAGTGACCCATTCAGGGGTTTGCCGCAGTGACATTGATATGTTCATCGACAAGGCAAAAGACTATTTTAAAAGCTAATACATGGTGTTAATGCAACTGCCACTGTGTCTTAAATGTACGCAGTGGCAGGGTGTTTAACCCTATTAAACTGGTTTTAATACCGATAGTCTTTGCTGGAATTTTTTCATATTTACGCGTACGCGATGTGTCACAGCTAAAGAAAGATAAGTCGTATGTATTATGTCTCTATCATATTTATTTAGTGGTCATTTTAATCGACTTTTGAAGTCTCTGACTGGTCATTTTTGTCACTTTATTAACGTAAATAAACTTTAATTTTACATTCTTGTGAGAGTTATCTAATATGGGTACTGCCTCGCGACATCGTGTCCGAGGTAAAGAATATGAATTAAAAGGAAATTAGTGATGAGAATTTTAAAAACGTCGGTTCTATTTGCCGCTCTTACTCTTACCTCAGCGGCTCAAGCTGCAGCACTCGGTGTTAGTATTACCGAGCAACCTAGACCGGGTGTGCCTCAAGCACGTTGGACGACCGTTAAAGTTGACGACGTATATTCGCAAAATCAAAACGCCAAGTTTAATTACAGTGTGTCTAACTACTCAGTTAATTTGAAGTGGACAACAAACACCGGTGCAACAGGTGGGTGTAATATTTACTACGATGTAAATAAAGACAACTCCACTAATTTCAATGATCAAGTTGCTAAACGTCGTTATGATACAACGAAAGCCATTTTGACTAGTTTAAAGCAAGGTGATGAGCTATTCATACAATCTGCATTTGGTCGTGATGGTGACCCATGTGAGGTTACACTAAAACATAGTATCGGTTTATAACTTACCGTTTGGCGCACTATAGTGCGCCTTGTTTCATCGTGCTTTCAGTCAAAGGCTGGAGTATGTTTTACTCCATATCATAGTTTTGTGTTGTTATTAGCTCAGCAGTTATTAAAGTTCCGAATGAATATTTGTATCGGTCATTAACCATGTGCATTTGCTTTTATTAGCTATGTACTACAAGAGTAAATTTTTATACTGCTGCACTTTAGATTGTCTTTTATCTATCTGAATTTTATCGATATATTTTTAATCGCACAGAACCTTTCTATGTCTACATTTTCATTTCTATGTAAAAGAAAGTAAATGACTTGTCCGAGTTTTAAATAATTTTGGCCAAAATTTGATGTTAGAGTTAATGCTTTATTACGGACTCAACGATGCGAAAAGATTAAGATTTTCTCCATAAATTATGTGGAGATAAATTATGAAGAAAAGATGGTTACTCGCACTATGTGCAACGTTGGGTTTTAATGTTCAAGCGGCAAATTTGAATAAAACCTATTTAGAGATTGGGTACTCTCAAACAGATTTAGATGACGCGGACTACGATGCTAATGGTTATAAAGCTGGTGCTGGTTACGAGTTTGAGAATGGTATTTTTGTTGGTTTTAACTATAAAAGGCAAAAAGATACATTAAGCATTTTTCTAACAGAGACGGATGTTGAATTTGATGAGAATATATTTGAAGTTGGTTACCTTGTGCATGAAACTCAAAATGGTCGATTCGCCATTGGAGCGAATTTAGGCAAGATGGATATCAAGATAGATAACCGCACAACTGAGTTTGATCTGGCAAGGTTTTATACCGAATACGAGCATAGTTTTAGCAAGTACATTTCTGCTTTTGCGCAACTTGGTTATGAGAATTACGATGCGACGGACGTGTCAAAACGCAGTGGCGCTCGAGTTGGTGGCGGACTCAAAGCCCATTTTGGTGCTTCAAGTGTCAGCTTGGAATATTTTAAAGGAAAGGATTTTGATCAATCTGCACTAATGTATAGATATTCTTTCTAACACTTTGTCAGTGTGCCTATTCAAATTGTCATTTAGTACCTTCTGGACTTTTTGGGTTATTACAAAATAACCCAAAAAGTTAGTCTGCCCCTCTTCCTTATCGCCAAAACGAATACTTTTACAATTTTTGGCTATTCCATTTTAATTGAGTTTTTCATAATGTCTTTATAGCTGTAATTGGGCAGTGCGCTGAACTAGTTAAGACAAGAATGAACTAGAAAGGAGAAATATATGAAAACAATTGGTCTGATAGGTGGAATGAGCTGGGAGTCAACGGCAAATTACTATCGTTATATAAATGAGGGAGTGAAGAAGCGATTAGGAGGCCTTCATTCAGCTAAAGTTGCAATAAAGAGTGTCGATTTTGCACCCATAGCAGAGCTACAAGCGCTTGGCGATTGGCAAAAAATGGCATGTATGCTGGGAGAGGAAGCGCAGGATTTAGAGCGCGCAGGCGCTGATTTTATTCTCATTGGCACCAATACGATGCACTTGGTATTTGACGAAGTTGCTGCTCATGTCAAAGTACCCCTTGTACATATTGCCGATGCAGTTGCACAGCAGTTGCAACGAGATGGCATCACTAAAGTGGGGTTACTCGGCACTAAGTTCACTATGCAAAAACCTTTCTATAAAAAAAGACTTAAAGATTTATTTGATATAGATGTGTTAGTGCCAGCACCTTCAGATCAAGACACTGTTCACGACGTTATTTACAATGAGTTATGTGTTGGTGAAACACTTCCAAAGTCAAAACAAGCCTACATAGACATTATTACCCGACTTAAAGTACAAGGTGCCCAAGCTGTGATTTTGGGATGCACTGAAATTGCCTTACTTGTTAATAACGGTGATACAACTCTGCCGCTTTATGATACTACTGAGGTCCATGCCGAAAAAGCTGTTGAACTGTCTTTAGCGTAAATAGTTTCAGTGTCTTAGTATTTTTAATTTTGGGTGTTTTGTGGTTTATAAATGTGATTAAGTAACATTGGTGCAATAAATAATTCATTAAAATGTGATCTTTATTAATTTTTATGTAAGAATTGCTCCGTTTTAAAAGGAGTAATTATGAAAATCAAATATCTATGCAGCATTTTAGCGACAATGACTATCAGCTCTTCGGCTACCGCATTTACACAACTGGGTGGCGCAGGAATTATGCCAATAGGTCATGAGTGGTTAACGCGTACCTCTGCTCTTGAAGTCATGGGACAAGATACCAAAGTATCAGATAGCAGCGATCCTAGACTGGGTTGGAGTAGTGGCCTTGCTAAAGCTATCGAATTAAACGTAGCGCAGGCAGAAGTGAGCAAAATCCTATCTAACAAAAATGAAGATGGGACATATTGGTCTGAGTACGACGCGATTTTTGCTGCAATAGTTGGCGAAAGGTGGGTCGATATCGCAGGGTTTAACGTCACCAATGCGAGTACAGATCCTACAGGCCCAAATTGTTTTAATGCCGTGGCGCAAGAACCAGCCGATCTTCAGCAAGATCACTTTATGCGTCGATATGACGACATCGGTGGTATAGGTGGTGTTAACGCAGCAAAAAGAGCGCAAGCTCGATTTATTAATCATTTCATAAACGCTGCGACAGCCGAATCCAAAAAAATCAAAGTTTGGGATGGGGGCGGTTACGCACAAGCGGTAGAAGTTGATCACAACTATTTTCTATTTGGACGTGCAGTCCACTTATTCCAAGACTCTTTCAGCCCAGAGCATACAGTAAGGTTACCTGCCGACAACTATGAAAAGATTTGGCAAGTTAAAGCGTACCTTTGCTCGGAAGGTGCTGAACAACATACTCATGACACTAAAGAAGCACTGAATTATCAAAGTGGCGATGTTATCTGGAAGCCAGAGTCTCGCGGAGAAACTGGGTGGCAAGCCTACAAACCGAGCAACATTAAGCCGGTTGCGCTTGTTTCATTAGAGGCGAGTAAGGACCTTTGGGCTGCATTTATTCGTACCATGGCACTTCCTAAAGAAGAGCGTCGCGAAAAGGCGCAAGTTGAAGCGCAGCAATTAGTGAATAACTGGTTATCTTTTGACGAACAAGCCATGCTAGCTTGGTATGCAGATGAATCCAAGCGAGATCATACTTATGTACTTGCATCTGGTGAGTCTGGAAAGGGTAAAACGCTCATTCAATGCATGGAGGAGTTGAATGTTGGTACGACAGATCAGTTAGCCAGAGTCGCGCAATTAGAAGAAGAGCGCAGACACTGTTTATACAATATTGAAGCTGAGGAAGGGTATTCAGACGTCAACGATCCTCTGATCAATATGCCTTACAATTGGAAGTGGCGTTCTTTAACATGGAAAACGCCCCCAGCAGATTGGCAGCCAGAGCAAGTTAAAGCAGATACAGGCGAAGTAGTGCACGTGACCAGTATGCTAAATGGACATGCAATTAGCGATAATGGTCACACTGTTAAAAACCAGGAGCTCTTTATTAGTGACCGATCACCGCTTGCTTTTATCAAAGTCGAGACTAGCCCAAACACGGTATATTTCCGTACGAGAGACAATGCCGAGTTATTCTTGAGTTATAAAAGTACTTCAAGCGGCGATGCAAAGCTGTGGACGTCACCAAATCAAGCTGCTTTTTATTTACAAGAGCAAGGTCATGCAGTTAACTTGAAAAATACGTACTGGGAACAATATGTTTGGGCGGACCCTTCGTCGGGTCAAGTGCACCTGACTCGTGCAGGAAAAGCACACAACACCAATGCGCAATGGCAATTGAAGTCATTCTAAAATAGGGTAACCCAGAGTGCTGCTGGCACTTTGGGTTTTCTTTTCAATTTCAGATTAATAGTACAAATACGAGTCACAGTGACATTGTGGGTCAGCGGTTAATTCATCAACATGTAAATCAACTTTACTTTGGTTTTTCTCATCCCAAACAGTGACCATGCTGTGTTGCTTGTCGACTGATAAGACTTCAACAGGATGCTCGTGATACTCAAGCCATTCGCCTTTGCGGATCTCTTCAATATTCATAGTGAAACTCCCAAATTTTCGACATATTTTGAGCATATTATGTGTTATGAGCAAGATGCCGAGATACGTTAATTTCGTGCAGAGGTATTAAAACTAAAGTGTAGAAGTCAGAAAGAAAAAAGCCCAGTAATAAGGTGATCCTGCTGGGCTTTGGTGTTAGTTATCTGGTATTACGAAGCATACTTCGTGAAATATTGGGTCGTTTAGAAGCTATAAGCGACACTAAATTTAATACTGCGAGGTAAGATATATCGTCCATTAGCAGCGGCAGGGTTACGAGGATCGCCCTCTGTAAGGCCTTGCTCATCGGTCAAATTGTCAATCGCTAACTGTAGCTGAACCTGTTCCATAGGCTCAAGAGTTAGGCCAATATCGATTTTTTCATAGCCATCCAGTACAGCACTTGGTGTATTTTGGATATCGCTATAACGAGAGTCTACTGCTGAAATTGTGCCGTAAACGGTTGCGAACATATCACCTAATTCAAACTCATAGCTTGGCGTGATACGTAACTGCCAATCCGGAATACGCTGAGACTTATTACCTGTCAGTGTACTATCTGGGCTTTCTGCAATTTCACTATTTTGTAGCGTACCGTTTAGATTGACGCTGAAACCTGAGTCATGGTTGTAGTTAAAGTCTAACTCTATTCCGTGAGCTTCTGTCGTGAAGCGTTGTGCAGGCAGATCTGGACGTGTAGAGAATGATTCTCCTTTGACTTCATTTGCAAAGAAAGTGGCAAAGAAGTCCATGTTTTCACCCATGTACTTGTAGCCAATCTCACTTTGAGATACTTCTTTAATTAATTGGTCACCACTGGTGTAGGTGTCAAAGTTATCTCTGAAGTCATCAAAGTAAGGCATCTTGAAGCCTTTATTAAAGCGAACAAAGACACCACTGATGTCGTTGAGTTTATAATCTGCACCGACTGTCCAAGATGTTTTCCTCGCACTGTAATCGACTGACTTCGTGATTTTTCCGTCTAAGCCTTCGTCGACAGAGTAGTCGACTTCATGGCGTTCGCTACGCAGTCCGAGATCTAATGTGAGTGCATCTGTCGCTTTGTAACTTTGTGTTGTATAAAAAGCCACTGTTGTCGCATCACCAGTACTATTTATATCGTAATTAAAACCACACCCTTCGGTTGAGTCATTGCATGCAATACCAGTGAGCATTTCGCCACCTTGCGCAAGCACGTGGTAAGCAGAGTTACCTAAACTCCACCAGTCTTTTGCTGAGGTTGTCGCTGTATACATACCGTAAGCACTGCTGATTTTTCCAAAGTCTTTACTAAAGGCAAGATCATTGGTAAATGCCTCAATATCCTTAAGTACAACCCAACGGCCGTAATCTTGCACACGCGTGTTTGCGTCGTATACCGTGCCAGTAACAGCGCCAGTTGCAGTTTCGCCGTTGTCCGCTACATCAGATAGGTTAACGACATTTCCACCTGGTACTAAACCATATGTATTTGCATCGCCTTGAGTTAGACTGAATCTATCAATAAAGTGCCAGTCGTTGCCCAATTCAAACGAGATACTCCCGCCAGACACATGACCTTTCCAACCACGGCCTTCACCTAAATCGATGTCAGCTTTGCCATTGCCAGCGTAAATTGTCGCTTGTCGATTGAGTGACCCCAGTTGTGTGAATTCGGCGTCAACACCTTGCTCGTTCAAAGGGGTTGGTAAGTACCAAGCACCGGTGTCGTCAGTTTGACGGGTGTAAACGTTAATTTCACCGTTTTCTAACTCTTTTGTAAGCTTGATTGTAAATTGATGGCCTCTTTCAGAGGTAAAGCCGGCATCGCGGATCCCAGAAGAGCGTTTAATGTAGCCACCGACCATATAATATAGGTCGTCGCTTAGCTCGCCACTGAGCACACCGTCTACACGTTGTAAGCCATAATCTGAAGTGGTGTATTTAAAAGTCCCTTCGGTATCTTCTTGGCCACGCTTTAGGCGAAAGTTTGTTGTTAAACCCGGTTGGCCATTGGATAAAACTGGGTTAGGGCCGCCACGTAAGCCTTCCATCATTGAGATGGTTTCATCAATACGGAAAATGGATGAATTTTCTAAAAATGAAAGTGTAGGGGCAGGGTATACAGGTGAACCATCTAGGCTAACAGTCAAAAAAGGAGCATCGCCGCTAGAGGTAAACCCTCGTACATTGATGTTCGCGCCAGATTCACCACCCGAACTTTCGACCCAAACACCTGGGATAGCTTTGAATAAGTCAGCTGTACTTTTAGGCGCAAGGCGCTCTATGAGCGACTCATCCACATTGGTAACAGCGTAAGCTGCATCAACTTTACGGATCCCCATACCGCCTGGCGTACCAGAGATGATGATCGTTTCTACTTTTTCGTCAGTTTTTTTATTTTGTTCAGCGCTTACCGCATTTGAAAATGCGAGGGCGGATAAAACCGCTGCTGTCAGTGCTGAATACTTCTTGCCTAAGTTCACAGGAGCTGCTCCCTTGGTTGTTTCATTTGTTGTCATAATGGCTGACTATACGTCAACATTGCTTTCCGCCACGCTACAAAGGGGCTAATAATGCGCGCTCTTTGTAAAATTTTGTTTGGTTTGCACTGGGCGTTATTCTAAAATAGAACTTAATGCAAACGTTTGCAATAGTGCGGGGTGATATTTTTTTACCTAGCATTTACCTTATTTAGTTAGGGCCTCTAGGTTTTTTACCTATGATTAAGAACTTTGGTATATTAAAAACAAAGAGTTAAGAAACTGATAGACGAGGCCGAATTATAATAAGAAAATAACTCGCGCTAAATGAACTGTTAGAAGTGCAGTTATCCGGACTAGTAAACCGTTAGGCTCAAAAAACAGTCGTTTATTTTCAAGCCAATTTTTTCAAGATGTAATGGATGTGTCATGCCGCAAAAGAAATTAAAGTTAGCCGATTTAGCAAAGTTAGCAGGGGTGTCTACTTCTACTGCATCTCGGGCGCTTAATGATAACCCGATTATCAAGCTGGAAACGCGAGAACGCATTCAGCAGTTGGCTAAAACCCATAACTTTAGCTTGAATGCCGCTGCAAGCCGATTGAGATTACAAAAGACTAAGGTAATAGCGGTCTTAATTAATCTTGATGCTGAAACAGAGCAATCAATTGATGACCCATTTTTGCTAAAAGTGGTGAGTGATATAAACCTTGCGGTTAATCGTCAAGGTTACGAACTATTGTTATCAAACTCATTTATGGCCGGAGAAGATTGGCACGGATACTTTATAGACGGGCGAAGAGCCGATGGTGTGATAGTGGTCGGTCAGGGCAAACAGCAAGCGCTCATAGAAAGAGCTTCTGAAGCGGGTATGCCTTTGGTCGTTTGGGGCGATCCAAAGACAGAGGCTGACTATGTTATTGTCGGAAGTGACAATTTTTTGGGTGGTAAAGTGGCAACTCAGCATCTTCTCGATAAAGGGTGCAAAAAGCCCTTATTTTTAGGCGAGCCTGAGCATGCTGAGCTAGGTGAACGCTACAAAGGTTTTAGGAATGCCATAGAGCTCGCGGGTTTAGCGGATCAAGCTCAGCTCTTAAAAATAGATATAACAAGTCAAGCTGCTTACGACAGCATCAATAGAAAGCTGCGTAGCGATGGACTTGACTTTGATGGTATTTTTGCATGTAGTGATATGGTCGCGCTTGGTGCCTTGAAAGCCCTTAAAGAGCGTTATGTTAGTATTCCGAATGACGTGCTGATTGTCGGATTTGATGACATCGCCATGGCAGATGTGAGTTCTCCATCTTTGACAACCGTTAAGCAGGACACGAAAAAAGCAGGAGAATTACTGGTTGAAAAGCTGCTGGCACAACTGGCTGGAGAGGCGGTGACTTCGAGTCAGTTGGCTATTTCATTGGTTGAGCGTCAATCAAGCTAATCGATTACAGCGAGTCTACGCTTAACGAACAATCACGTTCTACAACGTATTTTAAAACGTACCTAACATAAAATTAAAATTGCAAACGTTTGCATTGTGCTTTTATGAGCGCTAGACTGAGATAATCTTAGCGTATTTATGAGTCATGTAATGCAGAACATGCGAATCATTATGGCCATGGCGGTCAGTTACTTCTTATTTGCAATATTGCTTAATAGTGTTGGCACTGTAATCTTGCAAGCTATTAACACGTTTGGTGTAACCAAAGCGCAAGCGGCAAGCTTAGAGGGATTTAAGGATATCCCTATTGCTATTGTGTCTTTTCTTGTCGCGTCGTTTATTCCTCGGATAGGCTACAAGGTCGCACTACTGGCCGCGCTTTCATTGGTTATCGTGATGTGTTTAGTCACACCTATCGCAGGTAGTTTTTGGGCACTGAAAGCGCTGTTTGCAGCTGTTGGGTGTGCATTCGCGATTGTAAAAGTTTCTGTTTATGCGTTAATTGGTCAAGTAACTGACTCTGCAAAGTCGCATTCCAGTTTATTAAACACCATCGAAGGTGTTTTCATGGTTGGGGTACTCAGTGGCTACTGGGTGTTCGCTGCATTTTTAAGTGATGATGTAGCCTCTAACAATTGGTTGAATGTATACTACCTGTTAGCAGGCCTGTCATTGCTCACATTCTTACTGGTTTTCAGCGCTCAGATTGAAAAGCCAAAACTCAATGCTGAACACAGTCCAAAAAATGACTTTATCGATATGTTGCGCTTGACGTATCAACCGCTTGTTTTGGTTTTCGTTATTAGTGCGTTTTTATATGTGTTGATAGAGCAGGGAGTAGGGACATGGTTACCCACGTTTAACAATCAAGTACTTAATTTACCTGTCGATGTAAGTGTACAGCTCAGTAGTATCTTTGCCGCAAGTCTCGCTTTAGGGCGACTGCTGGCTGGGCAGATCCTTAAAAAGGTTGATTGGTATATTTTTCTCAATATATGTATTGCGGGTATGGCGACGCTGGTGCTACTGACTCTGCCAATGACTAAAAACTTACCGACAGTACCTGTTACTAGCGTATTTGATGCGCCACTTGCCGCATACCTCATGCCTTTAATTGGGTTGCTGATGGCACCGATTTATCCGGTTATTAATTCAATTATGTTAAGTAGCTTAGAAAAACATAGACACGCAGCGATGACAGGCTTGATTGTGGTTTTTTCAGCGCTTGGCGGGACAACGGGATCGCTTATTACGGGTTTCGTGTTTGAATATATGAGCGGTCAACATGCATTTTATATGTCCTTAATTCCTATGGGTATCATTACCCTAACCCTATTTTTATTTAAAAAGCGTGCTCAACAAGTAGCGTGCTCGTCAGCAGTATAGTCGAGGAAACATCATGAAGTTTGAGCACAGCCGACTTTTCAAAGAGGTGCAATTAAGCGGTATCTTTGCCGATAGTAAGACATTTGCGGATGCCATACCTCTGCATAGTTGGCAAGAAGTGTGTGAGCTGTACGACCTTGAACAGCCACAAGATCTGGAAGCTTTTGTTCAATCGCATTTCAAGTTTAGGCCTCAACCTGAACTTGAAGCTTTACCAGATTTAAACAGTGTCCCAGAGTATATAAATCTTTTATGGCATCGCTTACTAAGAGAACCAGAACAACAAGACTCGAGCTCTTTGCTTGCCTTACCTGAGCGGTATATTGTACCCGGAGGACGTTTTAACGAAATATACTATTGGGATAGCTATTTTACTGCATTAGGGTTGATGGATTGTGGTCGCGACGATCTCGTCCAGAATATGTTGACTAATTTCTGCTTTCTCATAAATGAGTTAGGGCATGTACCTAATGGTAACAGGAGCTACTACGGGACTCGGTCTCAGCCTCCAGTAACCGCTTTGATGATTGACTTGTTATGGGAGTCAAATAAGTCGGATCACGAATGGCTAAACACTGTGACCAAAGCGCTTGTGAGCGAATACGAATTTTGGATGTCAGATAAGGATTCACTTTCGCGTGAGTTAGAATCGCATCGTCGAGTTGTTAGAATGCCGTGTGGCGGCGTACTTAATCGTTACTGGGATGATGAGGCTGTTGCAAGGCCCGAATCTTACAAAGAGGATACCTCGGATGCGGCAGAGCTAGCTGATGAAGAGCAAAAGTTTAGTTTTTATCGACATATCCGGGCTGCTTGCGAGTCGGGGTGGGATTTCAGTAGCCGCTGGCTTGAAAATGCTGATGATTTAAATTCAATCATGACGACTGCGATTGTGCCTGTAGATCTCAACTGTTTAATGTACTTTATGGAGTGTCAGTTATCCCATTGCTACGACGCGCTTGGCGTCACTACATTAAGAGATTCTTTCCAAAACAAAGCGAAGCGTAGGGCCAAATTAATTGAACAATATATGTGGCAGCCTAATTCTAGTTGGTACTTCGATTACAATTTTGAAAAGCAACGCCAGACAACCGTTGAATCAATGGCAGGGTTTACCCCAATGTTTTTTGAACTGGCTGACATCAGTAACGCGAAAGACATGACCGCACGCCTAATGTCGGAGTTTTTGAAGTCGGGTGGGTTGGTGACAACGTTATGCAGTACTGCACAACAGTGGGATAGTCCAAATGGCTGGGCGCCTCTGCAATGGTTTGGCGTAAAAGGACTGCTGAATTATGGCTATCACGATGAAGCGAATAAAGTGGCGCAAAAGTGGGTAAATACGGTAGAGAATACGTTTTCGCATACCGGGTGTTTGCTCGAAAAGTACAATGTTGTTGACCCAAGCAAAATAGCGAAAGGCGGCGAGTACTTGGTACAGCAAGGGTTTGGGTGGACAAATGGTGTCGTTAGTCGCTTTTATAAACTGTTGCAACTCGCTTAATCTTAGTTTTTAAAAATAAACACCGGTTCTATAAACGAAAAAAGTGCCTTAAAAAAGGCACTTTGGCTCACAATCAAGAGACATACACGTGATACTCGGGAGTATTAGTGCGCGTGCTCGCCTCCTTTTTCAATACCTAACCAAACAGCTCTGTCTGGTGTGAAATCTAGTTCAATTTCTACTTTTAATTCTGCGCTTTCAAGGTCATAACCTAAAACATGTTTTGCTGCTGAATCGATGACAAATACCATATTTTCAGCCTGCGAGAACGTCATTCTGAAAGCCGCGCCTTCAGGTAAAGCGTCTAATTCATGCTCATGTACTTTTACCGTATGAGAAACTTCCCAATGGTGCTCGTCATTTTCTGTGTGTTGTTCAAAAATGCTAAGCACGCCAGCGGTATCTAAAACGGCAGCATGGGAGCCATCGAAGTTGAAATCACCACCAGCAATGCTGTGTCCTTCAGTGATTGTCCATTCTACTTTTTCAATTTCGTTATGTTCAGGATCGATGACGACTAAGTCTGTGCCTGCAATACCAATAAACTGGTGGCTATCTTCATGGCCTCTTAATGTGCCAATACGTTGACCTTCAGCAAAGCTTTCAGGGTTTGCAATTTTAGATGCAGTGAATTCACCGTTTTCTTCAGTAATAACAACAACACCGTCTCCACACGCAAAGCTCACGTGCTCGTGGTTTTGCGCACTACCGTGCAAAACAGGGCATTCTGCTTCGAATACTTTTTCTTGCTCGAAATGATCATCGTGTTTGTGGAACAGTGCAATTTTGTTTGGCAATACAGGGTGAGTATCTGCTTCACGAATTGTGCTCAGAGTATAATCACCTCGTGCTTGAGCAGCACCGTGCATATTTGTGTCGTATTCGATTTCTGCTAATGCTGATGCGTCACCTGCAAGGTAAGCTTCTGAGAAAACTGCAACTTGTGCGTTGGTTTGACCCGCCTCACCATCAAAGAATATGGCTGTATTGCTTTCTCCGCTTGTTACATGCGCAGGCTTTACATTATCAAATGACACGCTGCTCAGTTTTGGTGTTTCCTCATATGGGTGCATATGATCGCCATGGTCTTCTTCCCAGATCCCACCATCCACAAACTCAACGCGGCTATTGTCATATTGAACAAGCACAGCATAGCGACTGCTTGCTGTTGTATAAACATATTTAGGATAGTGTGATGATGTTAGCTCTTCGGCGACTTCCTTATGCTCGATATCTAGGATATGAATCGAATTTGAATCTGGAGAAGTTACTAAAAGACGGCCAGCGGCATTTTCTGAGCCATGATCGTGATCATGATTATGGTCTTTACCTTCATCTTTCTTAACTTCTTCAACGACTGGTTCATGTTCAATAATCGTTGTTTTAGTGTCACCACAAGCTGTAAGTAGAGCCGTTGCTACTGCAACAGAGAGTAATTTATATGTGTGTTTCATTTTTACTTTCAATTATTAGAGTAATGTTCAGCAGGTTTGCGCGTTTCCTTACAATACGACTGCTTTAGAGATGTTATAAAGTAACAATTGTGATTATGTTATACTATAACGTTGCTAGCGTGCAAGGGGGATATTGCAAAATAGTGCCGTTGTTTGTATTAAAATGAGAAACGATACTTAATTATGTTGTGATAGGTATTGGAAGGATGTGCACGATTTATTTGCAATTAGTGGAAGGGGAGCAATTCTTAAAGTTAATCGGTCATAAATAGCACTCGTATACCAATCGCAGCAATGACGACCACTAACAGTATGAGTTCAATACGGTGCACGATGGCTTTGGTTTTTTTCTCGGTTTTATTCTTTCTATGTGGCACTTCATATTCCTCATCTGGGTGGCGCCGCTCGTATGCTGCATTTGCTTTTTTAGCAAAAGCTGTGCGTTTTTCAGCGCTTAACGTTTCATTCATTGAGCTTTGATAATCTAAAGGCTTACCTCTAGAGGGCTGCCTAACTCGTGGAGCACTGCACATACCTACCTCTTACCACTGGCTTTACATAAGATCTACATTTTCAATTTGACAATACATTGATTCTTAATTGAAAAATCTTTTAAGCTGGATTACTACTATTATAGTACTTTTAACTTAGGTTGTCCGTGTAGCGAGGCTAAAAATTTGCCTAATTAGCGGCATTGTGGCCAAGATTAGTTATGTGTTAGTGAACTAAAAGCAAGTTTTTTGATCTAAACGTAAAGTGATGCAGAGCATTGAAGCAGGTGCAAAGTGAAATCGGTGAGTAAGCAAATAATATATGCTGTCGTATCCATGTTGTGCTTGGTACTTTTGGGCTGTTCAGAGGCTAAGAAGGACCCGCAGAATGAATTTAATTACTTAACAGAAGCACCTATTGACCTAGGGGTTATCTCAAACGATGCAGCGGCAGTTGCGTTCTTGAGTGGCAGCTTAGTCACAGTGTCGGACATTAATACGACTAAAATAAAAAATCAGTTTCAGTTAAACAAGTATAAAAAAGTCACTGGCATCTCGCTTTCTCAAGACAATAATCTGCTTCTTGTGGGCTTTGAAAATACATTGAATGTATGGGATTTAAAGAGCAGCCTTCTATTAGGCCAATTTACTGTCGCGGGCCTCTCGGAGTTCGCCAAGATATCTAAAGTCGCTATTTATGCTAATCCAGTGCTTGTGCTGGTTGGCATGACTGACGGGACGCTGAATTTAATTGACTTTGAAAATAGCCTTACAAAACAGGCTAAGCTACATGAAGCACGGATCAGTCACCTCGAATTGGGAGAGCACAGGCAACTAATCATGACCGCAGGGCATGATGGGCAAGTTAAGTTGTCTCACATAGATTCTCTGAAGTCTAAATTCAGCTACACCTTACCTAAGCGTGTTACCAGTGCTGCTACTGGGCTAAAAAATGAAACTTTATTCGTATCAGATGCATTAAATGAGCAGCTCTTGCTTAGGCCATTTTCAAACACTCGCGAACCCATTAAGTTAGTTTATCACGAGCGGTTTCGTTGGTTTCGAGCTGCGGCCTTGAGCCCAAGTGGTGACTATTTAGCAACAGGTTCAAGCAAATATTGGTGGACGCTATGGGATGCAAAGAACGGCCGAGAAATTGACGCTTTTGCAATCGAGTCGGCAACATCTACCGCCATGATTTTAGATATGCACTTTAGTAAAGATAACATTCTGACGACTTTAAGTAGCGACGGAATCGTGGAGTTTTGGGATATCAATACGTTAGCTAGCTCACTAAATTAGTGGCCTGAACTTTGCTGTTCCAGCTAACCTGTCGTGTGTTGTCAAATCAAGCGCGAACAAATTGCAAGATTCATCTGTACAATTGTATAAAAGACTATACTATCACCAGCACGGTTGATCTTGCCGCAGATTTAGAGTGACGAAAGCCATGTTGTTTAGACTGTTTGTAATAATTGCCTCTGTGTTACTGGCTGGGTGCGACGAAGACGTTGCATTGAGTAAAGGGACACTTGATAAGTTGGGGGATAATGGTGTCCTGATAGGGCATTTCTCAGCTGACGGGAGCAAAATGGTCACTGTGGACAGTACTAATTTGCTACATGTTTGGGGTACTCAAACACGTACGTCTGAATTTACCGTCCCCCAAGACAAAATGCCTGAGTTAGTCCGTGAGGTCGTACTCTCTCAGGACAATACCATGCTGATTGTGGTGGGTGATAATCAACTTCAATTTTGGTCGTTACCGAAGCAAAAATTGGTAACCAAAGTGAGCTTTAGTGGTGTTTCAGGTTATGCACACATCACTTCTGTTGCACTGGCACCAACGATGGATAAAATTGTTGTGGCAATGTCTGATGGCACCGTGAATATGGCGAATTTGCACACCCAAGTCAACAATCAGTTTGCACCGCATTCACGACCAGTAATGCATGTACAGTGGGATGACAAAGGCGAAATGGTAATGACAGCTGCGCAAGATGGCAAGTTGGCGCTTTGGCAATTTGGCTCTCCAGAACCGTTGTTTACCAAAGAGTTTAATCACCGTGTTACCAGTCTTGCTGTAAGACAAGATTTTTCTGAATTCTTTGTATCTGACGCCCTAGATAATCAGGTAATCGCATCGCTTTTAGATGGGGCAGATAAAAGTGAGCTAAAATACATGGCTCGGTTTAAAGTTTTTCGCAAAGCGCTGTTCATTGAACAGAGTGCTTATTTAGCGACTTCCTCTTCAAAATCACATCTTACAATATGGGACACTAAAAGCGGAAACGAGCTAGGGACATGGCAAATTAATACGCTCAATGCCGGTGCAACGATAGTGGATATGTATGCACCAAGTCGAGAAAAGCTTGTAACACTCAGCAGTGATGGATTGTTGGAGGAGTGGGCATTAAATATGCTTGCAACTAAATAAGCATAGCGCGGTATTTGTGTTGGGTTAACCCCAAAATTAAGTACCAACTTACAATTAGGTTTAGAGACGATGAACAGATGGATTTTGTTTTTTATCATATTTTCAAGCTGCGTCGCTGCAGATATAGAGCAGCTTGACCAAAGACAGTGCAAACGGTTTGCCGCTGAGCTCCAGTTTTTGCGTCAAAATAATGTCCTAAAAGAAGGCGAAGACGCACGATTAAGAAGACTACTTGAACGTTTGCAAACATATTGTCAGTCTCCTAGGGTAAACATTTCAAATTCGCTTGAACCAGATAAGGAAGTAAGCCGTTCCTTTGGGATCTCTTCATTCAAAGATGACGCAACTCGCAAAAAATGGCAGGCATTTTTTCACAAGCCCATGATCTGTCACCATGGAGCGCAAGATTTTGCGAGTGCGGTAAAGTGCGCCGAACAAGTCGCTGCGCAGCGAGAGGCTTTTGAGCTTCGGCTTCAAAAAGACGTTGCGCAGAAAAAGCGTTCTATGAAATATGAACGCCAGATTGGCATTGAGGGGGAGGCGATAGAGCCTTTTCAAGAGGAAGCTACGACCCTTCCTACTCACTCAATATCGGAGACGCAAGAAGACCACGTACCGATAGTATTGTATGAAGAGCCCGAGAAGGGTCATTATGACCGTTTTACTATGTGGCTCAGTATATTTATTGTCGGATATGTATCTATTGAGTTGTTGAAGTTCTTGCTCCGTGGAAAAGAAGTAACACACAACACACGCAAGCGCACATTTAAAGAAACCTATAAAACATTAACAAGTAAGCTAGACAACAAAAAGTATATTGTTCTTTATCGCAGCATGAGTCCTATGCTTGAAGAGCTAGATATAGACGGCGTGGTACTCTCTCCATTTGGTGTGTTTGTGATGGTTTTCTGTCCTCAGTCAGGTGTGATTGAAGCAGATATTCAGGGCGAAATGTGGAATGTGATTGAAGAAGGGTCGTCTAATTTCTTTTTGAACCCAGTTAATGCAGCGAAAATTCGTGTGGCAAATTTGGCAAAATGTATTGGTGTTGAAAGTGGTGTGAGGTACCTTGTTGTATTTGATGAGGGAACTGAATTTTTTCCTGGTAAACCGTTCAATTGCTTTACAAGCAAAGAAGCCCCGTTAGAGATTATGCGTTATACCCAGTTCATGTTTAGTTATGAACAGCTTAGGTATTTTGAACAGCGCCTTTATTCGGCAGAAAGCAGACTTAATACAAACGCTCAGTTGGTAAGTAATTCATAGGCTTGGGACGTCAGTATAAATTACGTATTTATTTGCTAAATATTATGATTTTTGATGCGTCTGATAGAAAATAGGGTTACAATTGATGTCCTTTACCATTATCACCCTCTAATTACTAGTTACAAAGGTTTCTCAAGCTCGAATGACCGATCTTACAACTCATGAGGCTTCTCGTAAGCGCTTACTAATCGCGCTCGCCATAACATGTACATTCATGCTAATACAAGTGGTGGCAGCACATTATGCTAATTCACTGGCTGTTTTAGCGGATGCTGGGCACTTATTTGTGCACAACAGCTCTTTATTCATTGCATTAATTGCGTCAACGGTTGCTGTAAAGCTGGCAAAAAACTTTAATGAAGGGTATAAAAAAGCAGAATTTACAGGTGGCCTGTTAAACGGTGTCCTGTATTTGTCCATTGCAATCATCATTCTCCTTGAAGCGACAGAGCGAATTGAACTTCATTCACAAGGGCATGTACATGAAGTTAATACTTTTGTAATGTCTACAGTGGCTGGTGTCGGCTTCTTATTCCATGGTTTAGCTGCGTGGGTTTTGTACAAAGGCCGCAAAGACAGCATTAATGTATACGCCGTTTTTCTGCATTCATTTTTTGACTTATTGTCAACGGTGTCGACTTTTATCGCAGGTATTCTAATCCATTTGACGGGGTGGAACATCATCGATGTGCTGTCTAGCATGTTGATATCTTGCTTTGTATTGTTTACTGGTTTGAAGGTAATTAAGACATGCATTTCTGGTCTACTTGATAAAGGTACCACATTGCCTGCCGTTGAACGTGTTGAGCAAGCTATTGTTGATACTGAACATGTTGAAAGTGTGCACAATGTTACAGTTTCAAATTCAGACAGCGCTTTAATGGTTGGTGCGCATATTGTTTTGAAGCATCATTGCACAATAGAAAAGCACGACGACGCATGCAGATATCAAGTAGAAGCGCGATTAAAACAGCTATTTTCAGTTGAAAAGTGTGTTTTACAAATAGAAAGTCACGATTGTCCCCACCATTAAACTTGGCAAATACCCAGCTTTCCTTTATTTTTTAATAGAATATAAAAGGAGCTGGTATTGCTAAATCACATTTCAAAGTTGCCAAAGTTGGTTATTGCGCTCTTTTTGGGCGTTTTAGGTGGTATTGCTAACCTTTTACCAATTTGGTTTTTAGATAGCTCAGAGTTCCTGTTTGGGCAGCTATTTGTCATCCTTTGCTTATTAGCATTAGGTTGGCAATATGCCGTTCTCGCCGTTGGGATTGGTGCAATGTTTTTGCTGTACCGTTGGGGGCACTGTTTACCTTCAGTCGTATTTCTCATCGAAATTTTGTGGTTGCAAGTTTTTTGTGTTCGGGCCAATAAACCCCTGTTCATAAGAGGGTTAGGGTTTTGGGTGCTCTTCGGCATTCCCATCTTATTTATAATGGGCAAGTTTGTTTTAGGGCTGACCCTGTTAGTTATTTTCACCGCTCTTGCAAAATATATGATAAATGCTGCGGTGTATTTGGCGATTGTCGATCTCACATCGCTTTTTCTATTTAAACGGGTTTGGCAAGCAAAGTCTTTGTACCAGATCTTAAACTATATGATTAGTCACCTGATAATCCTAGTTGTTCTTATCACCACAATCGTTCTGACAAATAGCCATTACAAACGCATCGAATTTGAAGTGACTGCGCAGCTCCATGATGCGTCAGTGAGTGCATTGAAACAAATTGACGATTATCTAGAAAGCTATCGCAGGGCAATCAATATTGCTGCGCAAGATATACAGTCAGGTGTAGATAAACAACAGGTAATTAACCGACTCGTCGATACTTATCCTAATTTTAGGACTGCAATAGTCGCAGACCAAAGTGCATTTGTGACCCATTTTTACCCCGACGCTTTGAAAACAAGCCTCGTTGGAGAGGTGCCTTCAGTAGCTGATAGAGAATACTTTATTCAAGCACCTTATTACCCTAATGGTTATGTGTCGGGCATATTTCAAGGTAGGGGGTTTGGCAATGATCCCGTAGTAGCGGTCTCGGCACCTTTGTATGAAGATGGTGAGTTTCAGGGAATAGTAGAGAGTTCACTATTTTTTGAGTCATTTGAGCAATTTATCCCTAAAGTGCTCGCTCAAAAAGGGCATCTGTTAATTGTTGATCATGAAAATAATATTGTTTTTAGCTCTTTGAAATCTGATTTTAACATACTAGATAACGTTGCTAATGAGCAGCTAATCGCACTCACTGAGTCCACCGACCAAGTTTTCATTAGTAATAACCGAGATGTGTATTATCGCCAAAGTGTGCAGTCTGACATTTTTAATTGGCGGGTGATAAGTCTAATCGAGCGCAAGCACGTAAATTTGGCAGTTGCTTCCGCCTGGATTCAATCCTTTGTTTTAGCCTTGTTCATTATCGCAATTAGTAGTTTTTTGGTGAATCGGATGACAAGGGTATTTACTAAGCCAATTGTTGATTTGAGCCACAGTATTAACTCGTTCGATCCCAATGAAAAAATGTCAGAGGTAAGTAACACGGCTGAAGGGAGCTGTATAGAGGTCATTACCTTGCAGCAGCAATTTTCCCAGTTGGCGTTTAAGTTGTCGACGAGTTTCGCTAAGTTAAATAGTGCAAATGAGGAAAACGAACAGCTCAATCGAAAATTAAAAGACTTTAATAAACATTTAGAGCAAGAAGTCAGTGAAAAAACCGAAGAGCTCATTAAAGCGTTAGAGCAAGCTAACAAAGCCAGCTCGGCCAAAAGCCAGTTCTTAGCAAATATGAGTCATGAAATTCGTACTCCTCTCAATGGCATCATAGGGATGTCAGACGAATTGATAAATAATGAATTTGATGCTGAATCCAAAGCGCAATTAGATATTATTCACCAATCTGCACATAAACTGTTATTAATTCTTAATGATATTTTGGACTATTCAAAAATAGAGGCGGGTGCATTGGAGCTTTCTATGCACAACACGGACGTATCCGATTTTGTTGTTGCCATTTCTACTGCGTTTGAGAAGTCTTTGTCTAAGCCTAATGTTGAGTTTAATCATACATTGGATGAGCAAGTGCCCAAGGTCTTAATATTTGATGATCTTCGATTAAGTCAGGTTATTAATAACTTACTTAGTAATGCGGGGAAATTTACGGAGCATGGACAAATAGACTTTACAGTGGATTACTACCAAGGCTCTCTGAGACTTAAAGTAAAAGATACAGGCATTGGTATTGCTAAAAGTGCGCAAAAGGATTTATTCGATGAGTTTACGCAAGCGGACTTGTCTACGACAAGAAAATACGGTGGTACCGGGTTAGGGTTGACTATTTGCAAACGTTTAGTCGCACTAATGGGGGGGCAACTGCGGTTTCAGTCTACCGAAAATGTGGGTAGCGAGTTTACCGTTGAGATCCCTGCCGAATTGGGTGAACAGCCAAAACTGAAATCGGTAAGTGCGGACATTCCAAACCTTGAAAATGTGAAAATATTACTTGTTGAGGATAATCCGATTAACCAGATTGTCGCGACTCAATTTTTAGAAAAAACAGGGTGTTTTATCTCAAAAGCAATGGATGGTATTGAAGCACTCAAAGCCCTAGAAGAGCAGCGGTTCGACATTATTTTAATGGATTGTCAAATGCCTAATATGGATGGCTTTGAATGTACTCGCACTATTCGTCAAAGCCCGAGCACGTATGGTTGCCCTTATATTATTGCGATAACAGCAAATGCATTTGCAGAAGACAAAGAAAAATGTCTGCAAGCTGGTATGGATGACTTTGTTGCAAAGCCAATAGAGTCGATTACTTTATACTCTTGTCTGAAAAGTTGGAACAGCATAGATAAAAACGAAAGTGACGAAAAGTAGTGTTGATTAATTGCGCAAATCAAAAGTGATTATTCGTTTTAGGCCAATTAAAACTCCTTATTGATCAATGCTATTAGTAATTATTCTCATTTTTATGCTTATGCTTGTTGATAACTATTTTTGTTTAGATTAAACTTAGTCTCAGTTGATGTAATTGAGATTGGTTTTCATTCATGTATATTTGTATTTGTCACGGAGTTACTGACAATAAAATCGCACAAGCAATTGATGAGGGCGCGAGATCTATGAGAGATCTAAGTAAAGATCTTGGAGTAGGCACTCAGTGTGGTAAGTGCTGTAATTGTACTAAAAAGATATTGAATGAAAAACTTATTGAGATTGTAGATGTGACTGAACAAGTCGCGTAAAAAAGATTAGATAATAAAAAAGGGCCTCAAGGCCCTTTTTTATTATCTAAAGCTTACATTTGAGATTGTAGATAATTCTCAGTGCCAGTAGTTTTGAGCAGTTGAAGCTGTGTCTCCAACCAGTCAATTTGTTCTTCTTGCTCGTTTTGAATATTGTCTAATGCTTCTCTGCTAATATAATCTTGTTTTTCTTCACATAACGCAATTGCATTCTGTAGATCTACAAGAGAGGCTTCTTCAAATTGCATATTTGCATTGATCATTTCAGGTACGTTCTCACCAATGTTAAGGCGACCTAAGTCTTGCAAATTTGGTAGCCCTTCTAGGAAAAGAATGCGCTCGATTAATCTATCAGCATTCTTCATTTTTTGAATCGATACTTTATAGTCAGCCTTGTCTAACTTAGTAAAGCCAAAATCTTTAAACATGCGAGCATGTAAAAAATATTGGTTGATACCAACAAGCTCATTAGCGAGTACTTTGTTTAGCGCTACAATAACTTCTCTTTCGCCTTTCATCGAGTTTGCTCCTTAACCTAGCTGAGACTGTAGATAGTTTTGAATACCAACCTTTTCAATCAGGCCAAGTTGTTGTTCTAGCCAATAAACGTGATCTTCTTCAGTATCGAACAGCAGTTTTTCTAACACCGCACGTGATTGATAATCTTGCTCTTCTTCACATGCTTTTATGGCGTCTTTCACGCAAGCCACAACTTCTAGCTCAAGAGTGAGGTCATTTTCCATCATTGATTTAACATCATGCCCGATAAGAAGGTCACGACGCTTAGTCATGTTTGGCACACCTTCTAAAAACAATATACGCTTGATTAACCAATCTGCATGGGTAGTTTCTTCTTCCATTTCATGATTTAGGCGTTCATATAGCTTATTAAGCCCAAAATCCTCATACATTCTAGAATGGATGAAATACTGGTCTATAGCTGCCAACTCGTTTGCCAGTAGCGCATTAAATGCATCAATGATCTTTTGTTTACCTTTCATAGGTCTTTCCTCAAACTCTGACTGTTGTGGCTATATTATATGGATTGATTTCAAAGTCAATAAAATCCTTATAAATCAATGGTTTATCAATTGATTCTTATTCTCATTTTCGTTGTCATTTATTCTATTAGCTATTGTGTGCGAGGTATAGCTGGCAAATCTAGCGGTCGGATATGTGGTGAAATACAAATGATCCCAATAATGCAAATAAAAACAATTTGCATTAAGGTGTTGGTTTTGTTTATAGTTGTCCAGTGTAAAGCAATCTAAGGGGAGCATAATGGCCCTAATTGAGCAAATCGAAACTTCTGTTGAGACGCCATTGGAGTATGCGCTTGCGCCATGGCAATACGCGATTAAATCTGGAAACCAAGCTTTTCAGCATGGTGAGTTCAATTCTGCAAGAGACCGATATCAAAGTGCATTAAATCTCGCAGGTCACTTGTTAGAACGGTTTGTTAATAGCGAAGCTTGTGACGAACAGTTGGTTGCCATAGAGCATTGTTGCCCAGCATTAGTGGTGGCTGCTCATAATTTAGCTGATTGCTTTATTGCTTTGTCAAACCCTGAAAGGGCCTGTGAGCAATTGATAGAAGTACACTCCGTGATGCTTAATTTAGTCCAAAATGCCTCAGTAGAAATTGTAGAGATTGCTTGTCACCACTTACATAGAACAAGACAAGAATTGATTAACTTTGCTTCTTGTCATCCCCATCTTCCAGAGCTAATTGAGAAAGTCAATGCAGCAATGGATGGGGGCTTTAACCGTCCACATATAGTCCACTAAAGTAAATGAGGAAAAATCATGGCTTTTACATTGCCACAGCTACCGTACGCGTATGATGCTTTGGAACCACATATTGATACCAGAACGATGGAAATTCACCATACTTTGCATCACCAGACGTACGTGAGCAAAGCGAATGCAGCGTTAGAAGGCTCTGAGCACGCAAACCGCGATCTTGAGGATTTATTGAGAAACATCGACAGCTTACCAGAAAACCTTAAAGGTGCCGTTCGTGACCATGTTGGTGGTCATCATAACCATAGTCTGTTTTGGACTATTATGTCTTCAGATGGCGGTACTTTACATGAAGGCCAACTAGCTTCGGCTATCAATGATACATTTGGCAGCTTTGACCAGTTTAAAGAATTGTTCACAGCTGCTGCGGTTAGCCGATTTGGCAGTGGCTGGGCATGGCTTGTAGTTGATGCTAATGGTGCGCTAAAAGTGACTAGTTCACTTAACCAAGATAGCCCATTAATGGACAACCAAACACCTATTCTAGGATTAGATGTATGGGAACATGCATACTACTTAAAATATCAAAACCGCAGACCTGAGTACATCGCCGCATTTTATAATGTAATCAACTGGGTAGAAGTTGAAAAGCGTTATCAAGCAGCGCTAGCGAGCTAATATCATAACTTCAAGCACTGTGTAGCATAAGTTATGCAGTGCTTTGTCCGTAACGCCCTTCTTTTGCTAAATACTCAGCGCCGTTATCCGATAAATATTGAACTGTTGTAAGAGACGTGATTAAAACTCTGCGCTATAGTATAAGATAGTCATTGGCATTTAAGTTTTTGTAGCGAAATGCTAAATTTAATCTCTTGACGTGGATAGTATGCGCCTAATCGCCACCTTTTGTTTTGTTGTATTTTCTTCGTTCGCTTCGGCTACTACTTTTGTAACCGTATGCTACGAAGATAAAAACGCACCGCCATTTTTTCTGGGAAGTGGCTTTGATGTACCTGAACAAAGACCGGGTGCTACGATTGAAATACTCAAGAGTTTAGAAAAGCAAGTTTCAACTGTTCGTTTCGTATTTGTACGCAAGCCTTGGCAACGCTGTTTAAAGAATATTAAAAATAACAAAGTGGATGCGGTCATAGCATCGTACCGCTCAGAGCGCAGTGAGTTCTTGCGCTTTCCTAGAAATCTTGATGGCAGTATTAACTTATCTCTCGCAATTAGCATGTTAGGCACATGTCTGGTTGGTCAGCAAGGGCTGGCTACTGATGTGGCAAATAGAAACTTTCCACTGAGCTTGGCCGTACCAAGAGGGTATGCAGTGCTAAGCACCCTTCAACAAGACTTGTATAAGGTGATATTAACTGACTCGCAAGAAGATGCTTATCAACTGGTGTTAAAGAGCCTCGTTGATGGCTCTCTCGGATTATGCAAAGTATATGATGAACAAGTCGCTGGGTTCCCTCATAGTGACAAACTACAAGCGATATTCCCACCGATAGATATAAGCTACGGATACTTGGCGCTTTCAAAAGATTTTATGGCGCAAAACCCCCTGGTCGCACAAGCGCTTTGGGACAAATTAGGGAGTATGCCTCTACACCAGTATTATCTGGACTATGTAAACAACCCAATAAATCACAAGTTGCCAAGATATTGATTGTGGTCATGTAAGTTATCTTTATGTAGACTATCGCGCACTGTTACACTCTGTGAGTCTACTATGGCACAACTTTATTTTTACTATTCAGCGATGAATGCTGGCAAATCCACCACACTCTTACAATCAGCGTTCAATTATCGCGAAAGGGGAATGACGCCATTTATTTTGACCGCTGCAATAGATAACCGCTCTGGAGTTGGTAAAGTAGCTTCAAGAATTGGTTTGGAGGCAGATGCGCATACCTTTGAGCCTAAGTCGAATGTGTTCGAGTTAGTAAGTAAGCACCATCATGAGCAAAAGCTAGACTGTATTTTAGTCGACGAAAGCCAATTCCTAAGCAAAGAGCAAGTATCTCAATTAACAGATGTTGTGGATAGTTTAGGTGTACCAGTACTATGTTATGGGCTTAGAACGGACTTTATGGGTGAGTTATTCGAAGGCGCCCAGTATCTTCTTGCTTGGGCAGATAAACTTATTGAGCTAAAAACAGTTTGCCATTGTGGCCGAAAAGCAAATCATGTTCTGCGTTTGGATGAGCAGGGGAATGCTATTTCTGGTGGAAATCAAGTTGAGATAGGCGGAAACGATAGGTACGTTTCTGTATGTAGAAAACACTATAAATCAGAGCTTAATAAGTTGTAATTCTGTGGTTTTTGACCATGCTTAGGCTATCAGTCAAAAAAATTGGTAGCCATGTCTAACTCTTCCTTTTCATTTCTCGCCAGTGAATCTGGGCAAATTGCGGATAGCCCCAAAAAACCACCATGGAAAGTATTACTTGTTGATGATGAGCCAGAAATACATCAAGTAACTAAAATGGCATTGTCTCGTTTTACTTATGAAAATAGGTCTTTAGAGTTCCTTCATGCATACTCTAAAGCGCAAGCATTAGAGGTGATGCAAGAAATAGACGGGATAAGCGTCATCTTGCTTGACGTGATAATGGAAACTGATACTGCCGGACTAGATTGTGTGAAAGAAATACGACACACATTAAACAACAAAGATGTGCGAATAATCCTAAGAACTGGCCAACCAAGCACCATTCCAGAACACGAAGTCATGCTCAAGTACGATATTAATGATTATAAAAACAAGGTGGATTTAACTAAGTCCCGTTTATACATCGTTATGACAAGTGCATTGCGTGCATATGAAGATATTCAGCGCAAGGCCGAACTTATTTCAGCGCTCAAAGACTTGAATGATAACTTAGAAGAGCGAGTCGCAGAGCGGACCTCTGAATTGCAGCTGGCAAATTTGGAACTAGTGCAGGCTAAGCAACAAATTATTTCTCAACAACAATCGTTACTTCAATCAGAAAAAATGGCGTCAATAGGCCAGTTGGCTGCAGGGGTCGCACATGAAATAAACAACCCTTTAGGCGCTATGAAGTGTAATTTTGATGTACTGAATGATTATATTGGCAGTTTTAAAACAAGCTTAGCTAAGCTAAAAACATCTGATTTTGATATGGATTTAGTAGAAATCACAGAAATATTGGATGATACACGGGGTGATTTAAGCCGTATTGAAAAGATAGTAAAAGCATTGTCTATTTTTAACGGTTTATCAGGTGAAAAAAGCATTCAAGTTAATCTAAAGAGCTTAGTAGAAGAATATACATCAGAATTAAAACTATCACAGCCAATTAACTTTGACCTAGAAGAGGGTTGTGACTGGGAAGTAGTATGTTATCCGGGTCAAATTATCCAAATAATAAATGTTTTGTATGTAAATGCTGTTGAGGCTGGTAGCTGTGAGCAGGGGATTACAATTGAAGTAGGGTCTAGTAGACGTGGCATTAGGGTATTGATGCGGGACAACGGGGATGGCATCGAAAAGGCGAGTCTCAACCGTATATTTGATCCGTTTTTCACGACAAAACCAGTTGGTCAGAATTTGGGCTTAGGGCTCACTATCGCACTTGTGCTGACTAAACACCATAATGGAGAAATTAAAGTAGAGTCTAACTTGGGTGTAGGGAGTTGTTTCGAAGTTTACATTCCAAAAGTAGAATAGAGCAAAACCAACGTTTGCTCTATCGCGTAGCACAAGGTCAGTAACGCCATGCAAGAAATCGACTTTGCTTATTTCCTTGCACCATTTTTACTGTTTTGAAATTGGCCACTTTTTGCTGCTGCAAAGCTTTGGTGAGTAGCGGGATATTATCCTTTTTGGAAATTAAGCATGTGAACCATCCTACTTGCTCTTTAAAGTTCGCACTTTCACAAATCATGTTTTTCACAAAGCCGAGTTCACCACCTTCACACCAAAGTTCAGGGGCATGCCCTCCAAAATTTAATGTATTTTTACCTTCAGACTTGTCAATTCCTAGGTTTTTCCACTTTCTTTGGGTTCCTTGTTGGGCTTCTTTTTCACTAGCATGAAACGGTGGATTACACATTGTTATGTCAAAATAGTCTGATTTCCCAATGATGCTAGAAAAAATCGCATTAGCCTGTTTTTGGTGCTTGATTTTGATATCCAGTCTGTTGGCTTGCGAGATATTTTGGGCTATTTTCACTGCAATTTCGTTGATATCTGATCCGACAAATCGCCATTTATATAAAGCGCGGCCCAATATCGGGTAGATCAAATTTGCTCCAGTCCCTATGTCTAGGCAGCGAATCGATTTACCAGTTGGGATCTCTCCACCATTATCACTCGCTAAAAGATCGGCCAGAGCATGTATGTAATCTGCTCTGCCAGGAACTGGCGGGCAAAGGAACTGTTCAGGTAAATCCCAAAACTTAATGTCGTAGAACGCGAACAGCAGTGCTTTATTGAGCAAAAGTACTGCTGTCTTATCTGCAAAATTCAATGTGCTTTCACCATTCTCTTTGGTGATTAAGTGCTTTTCTAATTCTGGCACATAAGTAAGCAGTAAAGGGAAGTCATATCCGGACAGATGTTTGTTTCTTGGGTGCATATAAAAATATTGGCGCTAAATGATAAACGTATTATATCTTAATTTCATCACTGCAACTACGAGGTTTACTTTCGGTCATCTTAACTGGTACGATGAGTAAAAAATAATTTTAAATAGTCATGATCATACAAGAATCTCTATCGGTACCCTTAGCTAAGGGGGTATCTTTGCACTTACGGCATATTTATCATGAACAAAAGGCAGGCCCTGTTGTTTTGTTTCTGCATGGTGCAATTGAAAATGGCAAAATTTTTTACACTGAGAGCAACAAAGGTCTTGCGCCATATATGGCGCTAAATGGCTTCAATTGCTTTGTGCTAGATTTACGAGGTAGAGGAGGGAGTTTACCTTTAATAGATGCCGGTCACGACTATGGACAGACCGAATCCATTCTTGAAGATGTGCCAGCTGCGCTCCAGTTTATAGAGCAAAATACAGGAAAGAAGCCCCAGTTTTGGGTGGCACACTCTTGGGGAGGTGTGATCATGAACAGTGTTTTTGCTCGATTCCCTCACGAGATTCAATTTGTTGATGCGTGTGCTTATTTCGGCTCAAAGCGGAGTCTTTATAATAACCACCCTGAAAAGCTGCTTAAAGCCAACTTAATGTGGTATTGGTTAGCAAACTACTATTCAAAAAAGCATGGGTATTTACCTGCCCGTAAGCTGAAATGGGGCTCTGACAATGAAACTGTTAAGTCTCATTGGCAAAGTGCACAATGGGCCAAAAAGCAGCCATGGATAGATAGTGACGATAATTTTGACTATGCAAAGGCGCTAGAGTCGAAAGCGTTGCCGCCAACGCTGCATATTGCAGGTGTAAATGATAAGGCGCTTGCTCAGCCGATAGATATCAAAATGTTTATGAAGGAGTCTGGTGTTGGTATCCAGTCGCTCAATATTTATGGTAAGCGATATGGACATGCGCATAACTATGGCCACATAGATATGTTAACCCACCCCAAAGCGCAAGATGAGCAATTCAAAGACTTACTAAAATGGTTTGAGTTGCACAGAAAATAAAAGTAAAAGGCTAGCTAACTCTAGCCTTTTTCATTGTTTAACGCTTTTTCCATTGCGCTTTCGAATGTTTTCCATCTCGAGAGCGAGCGTTCGTGTAAAGGTTGCCTTACCTGTGTTTTACTCAATGTCTCTACTTTGCTACGGCTTTTGTAAAACTCCATACACTCAGGTTCGTACTTGAGGTACGTAAAGTTAAGTATTTTTTGCACTGTTCTTTCAGGCTCTTCTATGAGTTTTTCGTAGCTTACTGTGTATATACTGCGCTTTAAAAGTGGCTTGAAGTGCTCCATAACTTGCGCTTCTATCGCCGCGTAATGTTGAAATTCAGTCAGTGAACAGAAATAAGGTTCATCTTCTGCAAAGTGATTGCTGTATACAGACCAAGCATTAGCCATAAAATCTCGGGTTAAGTGTATGATTTTAGCCTGTGGGAATATTTTGTAGATGAGTCCAATATTTTGAAAGTTGGCTGGGAGCTTGTTTATCACAACTTCCTCTTGTACCCGGTGTTTTTTTATCTCGTCCACGTATACGTTACGACAGTAATCTAGCATAGATGTGCTTAGTTCCAGTGCACACTCTGGAAAAGCCCGCTCCGTTCTCATCTCAAGGTAAGGAACAATTTTATCACTGATGATCACACTTTCGCCCATGCTACCAACCTGACTATGCTGTGTCAGAATTTGTTCTAGAAGTGTAGAGCCTGTACGCGGCAATCCGACAATAAACACAGGCGTAAACGTCGACTGTACTTTGTCTGTGGGTTTACCAAAATAGTCTTGATTAAATGTATTTAAGACTCGATTGAAAAATGGCAGCATGTCAGCCGTTTTAAATTTGCATTGAGATAGCTGCAGGTCGTTCGCCTTTTGATAAAATTCGAATGCTTTCTCATTTTCTCCTAAGGCTTGATGTCCTGTTGCCATTGCGTGATAGGCAACAATATGAAATGTAGGGTGCTCATAGCTTCCCTCAAGCTCGGTTATTCGTTGCATTAAAGCGGGTATTTCTGCGGCTGATTGGAGCTGCATGAGTTCAAATATCATAAAAATAGATACGCCGGAGGGAGGGCACTCTAGACCTTTTTCAAAGACCTGTTTCGCGTTATCAATAAACCCATGATCGAGGTAAAATTGACCAAGGTGATAGTGAATTTGTGCATTGTGTCTCGCAACACTTAGGGCGTACTCTAACACTGTCTTGGCGTCAACAGGGGAGCCAACTGCAATAAATGCATCTGCAAGGGCATAGAGTGGGTCGAGCATTTTAGGTAAATGTTCACATGCCCGTTTAAGGTAGTAAATTGCATTATCATATTGTTCTAAGCGCATACAAATCCTACCTAAACCAAACAGTGCTTTTCCGT
The DNA here is from genome assembly GCF_001696455.1 of Pseudoalteromonas luteoviolacea. Taxonomy (GTDB): domain Bacteria; phylum Pseudomonadota; class Gammaproteobacteria; order Enterobacterales; family Alteromonadaceae; genus Pseudoalteromonas; species Pseudoalteromonas luteoviolacea_C. The sequence continues at coordinate 312,396 of NZ_MAUJ01000002.1, read as the reverse complement.
TTTTGGGGTTTTGTTTTAGGACTTGCTTGAACATGAACTCCGCCTCTCGGAGTCGGTTTTCAAGTAGTAGTTCTGTGGCGCGGTCTAAAAGTAGCATAAATCGTAAGCTTTTTATTTTTAACTAAATAATAAAAATAAAAAGAGGAAATAGCCATCGCTAATTCCTCTTTTGCTTCTGGGTTACAGATAAAGTTTAGAACGTATACGTTGCTTTGACATAGTAATAACCGCCATTTATGCCAAATGGTGATGTTTCATAGTAGATACCACCCCAATTGTTTTTAGGTGTTGTTTCAGTGTTGTCACCTTCGTAGAAATCAATAATTTCCTCTGCATCTTGATCAAAGATGTTGTTTGCACCAACGGTCAAACTGAGGTTTTCAGTCGCGTAATAGGTTAACTCAGCATCGAAGGTAAATGTTGGGTCAGCCATGATAGCAGTGGCGTCATAGTCAACATGTACACCTTGGTATTCGCCGAAGTAGTTGTATCGGATGAAACCAGAGAAATCCTCCCACTGTTGCGTCCAAGTATAGGTCGCACGGTGTTGTGGTAAGTCTTCCTCAAGGCGTTTTACTTTGAAAGCACCTGTAATAGCAGAAAACTTATCAACCGTGGTTTCATTCCAGTTATAAGCCATGCTGAACGTTGCAAAGCCGCCGAGCAGGTCCATAGAGTAGTTTGCAACTACATCAACACCTTGCGTCGTAGTATCAAAGTCATTGGTAAAGAATGATACCTGTGCAATGCTGTCTACGTTTGGCACACCATCAGCTTTCAAAGCTTCTTTTTGAGCCGGTGTTAAGTCAATTTTGTCTGACTGACTTAAGCGATCTTCAACTTGAATATTGTAGTAATCAATAGTCAAGAACAAATCACCCGTTTGATATACAAAACCAAGTGTATAACTCTCTGACTCTTCCGGTTGTAACTCTGTACCACCTAAAATCTCAGACACCGGGTTTGTAGGTGGTAATAGTGCGGAGTCAACCAATACACCACTGCTTAAGTTGGTTTGGACGTTACTTACGTTCGCTTGACCAACGGTCGGTGCACGGAAGCCGGTACTGATTGAACCGCGCATTGAAAGGTCATCAGTTAGTTGGTATTGGCCCATTACTTTAAAGTTGGTGGTAGACCCAAATGAATCATAGTCTTCGAATCTAAGTGCCCAACCCATTAAAAAGTCGTCTGTGAAAGGCGTTTCAATATCAATATAAGCCGCATAGTTTCTGCGTGAGAATTCGCCTGCCGCTGAAGGTTGGAATCCTGGGAAACCATTGGAGCCGATACCAAAACCTTGTTGTGTTAATGGACCAGCGATGAAGGATGCTTCATCACCAGCAATTACTTCAAATGTTTCTTCGTGCCATTCGAGGCCCGCAGCCACGTTTACTTCATATGCAAGGTCAAAGTCAAAGCCCTTAGACACATCCAAGTTGAAATTCTTCTCTAACTGAATGTATTTACCAGGGCTAAACTCCATAGGCGTTTCAGGACCGAGCGACGCATTGACAGTATTGGTAATAAAGTAGCGAGATTCATTTCGGCCAACAGAGCCGCTCAAGTCATAAAATCCGCCTTCCATAAAACCTTCAGTAAACTCGCCTTTGGTACCAATGGTTAATGAAGTATCGGTTATGTTACCGCCAAAGTTTGGTGTAAAACCACCAGGTAAGATTTCGTTAAATGCGAAACAGTTTCTGCCTAACTCAGTGTCTGCAGCAATTTGTTGATATGCAGCAATGGTAGCTACGTTGTAGATTTGGTTATTGTCGCTGTCGCGCAAACTGACGGTAGGGCATTCAATACCATTGTTCAACCCATCTAAGTCACCTACGAGTAACGTCGCACCACCGTCATTTGAGTATACTTGTGGGCGAGTTTGCGGGTTACGATAATAAAACCCGCCTTTCACGTCACGCTCAGAATAGTTACCAAACATATAAAATTCAGAACTGTTGCTCAGCTCTAACCCAACGTTACCGAAAATTGTTATATCATCTTTTATTTCGGGAGCACCCCAGATTTGCGCTGGATCTCTAACACCTTCTACATTTGCATCGATAAATTTCTGCGCATCAGGTCTTTGTACACTGCGGCTTGTTGCATCAGCTTCTTTATACTGGAAGCTTAAATTGGCAAAGCCTTGGTCGGTAAAAGGCAAACCAATATTACCTTCGATAGTGGTCGTATCACCGTCACCCTCGTAGTATTCACCTTGCTTAACCGAGAAGCTACCGCCTTCAGAAGCATCTTTTAACACAAAGTTTAATACCCCCGCGATGGCATCCGAACCATATTGTGCAGCGGCGCCATCACGCAGTACTTCAACTTGTTTTAATGCGATGCTTGGAATGACAGAGATGTCTGGACCTTGTGCACCGTCGTTGATACCGCCACCTAAAAACGCGATTACAGACGAGCGGTGTCTGCGCTTACCATTTAATAAAATTAATGTTGAATCAGCTGGCAAGCCACGTAAATTAGCAGGTCGTACAAGACTTGCTGCATCACTTATTGGGTTTGCATGTACATTAAGAGAGGGGACTGAGCCTTTAAGCAACTCAAGCATATCGTCGCCACCTGCTTTGCTTAATTCATCACCACCAATGATATCGATTGGTACTGGTGATTCACCCACAGATCTGGGTGCAGCCCTTGAGCCGACTACGGCTATCTTTTCTATGTCTTTGTTTGCTCCATCTTCTCTGGCATCTGCCAAAGTATTAAACGACGCTAATGTGGTAATAGCGGCTGTAGTTGAAATGGCAAATTTAATCGCACTTCTAAGTTTGCATCTCTGTAGTTTCATCCTGTTTCCCCAGTTTTAACTTTTTATTGCTGATTTTCAGCTTAACATTATTAACATTAAGATAACATTACAAACGGTTTTTGCCTATACTGTCAATCAATTAGTTAACACATTAATAAAAGTAGCATTGAATTTTTCAACTTCAACTTTTTGATTGATTTAATTGCTTTTTATCTTTAATAGAGAATTTTTTATAAGTGATGAAGCCAAAAATATAATAATTAATATGTTAACTATTTAGGAACTGAACATGTTGCAATAACGTGTGTAATTTGAGATTTTTAACTAAATTAAGACAGTAATAGACTGAATATTCTTCCAAAAATAATAGTTTTTCTATTATATTTAACTAGTTATGAAAAAATGTTGAGTGGTTAAATATTGTGCTTATTTCATTTGGTAATCGTGAATATTCACTCTCTGAATGGAAGTGATTAATGATTACCTAACAATCACGCGGCTGAGGTATATAGAAACTATTTGGACCAAATATCTACACGATTTTTGAGGTAAACTTTGCTAGAATCAAGTAAAAGCCCCCCACGTTGAGTATCAATGAGGTTAATAAAAGTTGCGCACAAGGCGCCTATAAGAGTTGTTCGAATAAGTAAGAACAGGCAAAAACTGAAATTAAAACGCTCTTTGATTGCGTTGAAAGGTGCGCTTGAACAAGAAAAACAAGAAACTGAAGAGATGCTCGATATTTATAAACGTTACACCCAAGGTCAGGCATCGAAAGACGAATTGAAAGTTGCAAATAAACAATTTGTAGATGTATTAAAAGGGCTTGGTTTAGGGGTGTTTGCCATTTTACCGTTTGCACCCATTACTATACCGATTATCATCAAATTAGGCAGCAAGTTAGGCGTTGATGTATTGCCAAGCTCATTCTCGATTCAGAAAGATTCCAAAACCAAATAGTTCGCATACTTTAATTTTGTTGGTTTCCTACCTATAAAGTGTTTTTGGGATCTAGTATCTGTGGGATAGCTCCCCAAAAGCTTTTTATCTTCATTATATAAATATAGAAAAAACTTACCCTTATACCAGTGAATTGTGAGTCGCGAATTGGTATCCTTAAAATAATACAACTTACAATAAGAGGCACGTATGAGCACTTTACTCATTCACTCCAATAAAGGTACTCCGATTCATTTCACCACAGAGTCTCAACTAGATAGTTGGCTTTCTGAGCATGCGCAAGCTGCACAGAGTTTCGTGTTGGCTTCTCGACAAGAAGGACAAAATGTTTTACTGGTTCCTAATTTGAATAGTGGTGAGCTTGAATGTGTTGTTTGTATTGTGGAGTCCTTAGAAGATCAATGGATTGCAGGAGATCTTGCCAAGCAATTGCCAAAAGGAACGTATCAATTTACAGGCACTCAAGAGCTTATTGAAAGAGCGGCAACCAGTTATGCATTAGGTGCTTATCAATATAATGCTTATAAAAAATCAGCGCCTATACAAGCTAAACTGGCGTTAGCTGAAGAATCTCAGTTTAATCGAGTGAAGCAGGTTGTCACTGGCATTTATTTGGTTCGTGATCTTGTTAACACGCCTGCGGCTGACATGATGCCTCAGCACCTTGCTGAAACATTCATTGAGTTGGCAGAGCAGTTTGGTGGTGAGTTTAACCAACTGATAGGTGATGAATTACTCGAGCATAATTACCCAACTATTCATATGGTCGGTAGAGCCAGCGATAACAAGCCAAGATTATTGGACTTGACATGGGGTGATGCTGACGCGCCGAAACTTACGTTGGTCGGTAAAGGTGTATGTTTCGACTCGGGGGGGTTGGATTTAAAACCTGCTTCGGGCATGCGTAACATGAAAAAAGACATGGGTGGTGCAGCACACGTGCTCGGTTTAGCTCATATGATTATGGCTGCCAATTTACCCGTTCGATTGCGTGTACTTGTTCCAGCAGTTGAAAATGCGGTTTCTAAAAATGCTTTTCGACCTGGCGATGTAATTAAAACCCGTAAGGGCATCACTGTTGAAATAGACAATACTGATGCCGAGGGGCGTTTGGTGCTATGCGATGCGTTGGCAGAAGCGCAAAGCGAATCACCTGAGCTTTTGATCGATTTTGCTACGTTGACGGGAGCATGTCGTATTGCATTGGGAACCGAGTTACCAGGGTTTTATAGTACAGATCAGGCAATTGCAAACGACATCATTGAGCAGGGCTTAGCCCATCAAGATCCGGTATGGCAATTACCACTGTTTGACCAGTATAAAGGTTTATTTAAGAGCGATATTGCAGATATTTCGAATTGTGGCTCAACGCCATTTGGCGGCTCAATTACTGCGGCGCTTTACCTTAAAGAGTTTGTAGACCCTCAAACTACGCCTTGGCTTCACTTTGATGTAATGGCGTGGAATGTGCGTCATTTACCAGGTAGACCAGTTGGTGGTGAAGGGCTTGGTCTCAGAGCAACACTCGCCTATTTACAAAAGCGGTTTGCCAATTAACGTTACCTTGTAAAAAAGCGGCTCCATAGGGAGCCGTTTTTTTGCTTTTATTGACTAACTTTTCACTGGGATGTTGGTTAATAAAGCTTGCATTTGTTGCCAGTATAATCCGACTGAGCCTATATGCACTTTCTCATCTGGTGAGTGAGGGAATTTAATCGTCGGCCCAAAAGATATCATGTCCATGTCTGGATATGGTTCTTTAAATAGCCCGCACTCCAAACCTGCATGGATCACCATAATGTCTGGTTTGTTACCGTATATACCTTCATACATATCTCGGAAAATATGTACGAGTTCGGAGTCTGGTTCTGGCTTCCAGCCCGGATATGCACCAGAAAATTCTATCTCTGCGCCAGCCAATTCTGCTAGTGAAGAAAGCGTTCCTTCAACATCTTTTCTGCCAGAGTCGATCAGAGATCTGATCAAGCACAAGATTTCGATCGAATCTTCCGCTGAAGTGATCACACCTAAATTAAGGGAGGTCTCTACAACGCCTTTTATGTCATCACTCATTCTGACCACGCCATTTGGACATGCGTTTAAAATGGCTAATAGTTTAGCTGTACTGTCAGTTGAAAGCGGTGAACATGTGTGTTCAACTTGTTGCGTATTAAAACTCAGGCCAGTTTCGATAGCTTGAAGCTCTTGTTGCATTAATTGCTCTACACGCTTAATGTGCTCATTGATTTTATTTACATCACAATCTTTAACAGCAATTGTGGCGTATGCTTCACGAGGAATTGCGTTTCTCAGTGAACCGCCTTTAAATTCAACAATTTGAAACTCGATATCTTGAAAGTGATGCTTTAAGGTGCGGGCAAGTAGCTTGTTCGCATTTGCTCTTCCTGTGTGAATATCAACACCAGAATGTCCGCCTTTTAAGCCTTTCAGTGCAATTTGAATAAACACTTGGTCGTCTTGCTTCGGTTGTCTATCGATATTGAGCTTAAGGCTCGCATCAATACCACCAGCACAGCCCATGTAAATCTCGCCTTCTTGTTCAGAGTCTGTGTTTAGGAGAATTTCACCTTCAAGCCAGCCCGCTTCCAAGCCAAATGCGCCAGTCATGCCAGCTTCTTCGTCAATGGTCAGGATCACTTCTAATGGTCCGTGCGCAATATCATCAGAGGCAAGCACAGCTAAACAAGAAGCCATACCAATTCCGTTGTCCGCACCTAGCGTCGTACCATCTGCTGTAACCCAATCACCATCTACATAAGGTCTGATAGGGTCTGTAACAAAGTCATGGTCCGTGTCATCATTTTTTTGTGGAACCATGTCGATATGGGCTTGAAGCACTACTGGCTTTCTGTCTTCCATGCCACTAGTCGCTGGCTTTTTAATAAATACATTGCCCGTTTTGTCTCTACGTACGGCTAGATGTTGAGAGCTCGCCCAGTCAACAATAAATTGAGCAAGCGCTTCTTCATGCTTTGAAGGGTGAGGGATTGAACATATTTGGTCGAAAAACTGCCATACAATTTGTGGCTCTAGATTGCTTATCTCTGAGTGTGGTTTAAACACCTTATTCCCCTAATACGATTCTAATTTGTTGTCATAAAATTGAATACACACCTACGTAGTCAGGTGAGTATCGCCAAACTCCATTGCTGGTCTTTACCACTTATCATTTAGTAGCTTGTCATATCATATTGAATATACATGACGCGGATCACTACAGAGTAAGTTATCCCTCTATGACGATTTTGCCTGAGTAAAATACACTTGGTGAGTGAAGTAAAGACATAAAGCATTTTGATACAGAGCCAGCGTTGTTAATTTGTATCAAACGCCTCAGATTTTAGCACCTATTAGGTGTGATAGCGAGCAGCCATGCTTCTCTAACTGCTCGCAAAAAGAAGGATTAATCAGCAGATTTGCAGGCTTGTACCGCATCGTTGATCAGTTCTAAACCAGACTTCTGACAAGGTGGAAAGCTGTAGTCGCATGTTTTAATGGGCGCTGTGCGCTCACCCCAACGAATATAACTTGCAGCCCATGTCAGTCCCGCTCCAAAAGCAGCAGACATAATGTTTGCATGAGGTTTAATTAAGCCTTGCTCTACAGCCTCGCAAAGTGCAATGGCGACAGTCGCTGCGGACGTGTTCCCATATTGATCAATATTAACCATGACTTTATCGTCACTAATTGCCAACTTTTTCTGAATTGCTTGTATGATCCTTAAATTGGCTTGGTGTGGGATCAAGACATCAATGTCATCCAAGCTTAAGCTCGCTTTTTGCATTACGTCGTCACAAGCGATACTCATTCCTGTCACTGCGCGCTTGAAAATCTCCCTTCCTTCAAACTGTATATCTGACGGTCCAACAGGCTGATATTTATCTTGGTCTGAGCCATAATTCGAGATGTGTAAAATGTCTCTATCTTCTGTATCACAACCCGTTTTAGTTGCCATCAGGCCACTTGGTTCTGAGCTTGCTTCTAACACAACTGCGCCGGCTCCGTCGCCAAAAAGTACGGCACTGTCACGTTTGGCCCAGTTCACATACCAAGTCATGCGTTCAGCGGCAACAACCACAGCACGTTTAATCATACCTGCTTGTATCTGAGCCGTCGCATTTTGTAGTGCGTACAAAAACCCCGAACATGCTGCATTGACATCGCAGGCAGCTGCGCCGGTTGCGCCGATATTTTTTTGTACAAGAGATGCTGTGTTAGCCACAATTGTAGAAGGAGTACACGTTGCCAATAAAACGAGGTCTATATCATGGCCTTCTAAACCCGCACAGGCAATTGCGTGTTTGCTTGCAATGGTTGCTAATTCCGCAGTGCTGACGTGGCTGACTCTTCGAGCGCGTATGCCAGTTCGGGCTGCGATCCATTCGTCATTGGTATCAACAACAACACTAATTTCATCGTTGCTTATAGAGGCTGGCGGTATGGCTTTACCCCAACCTGTAATTTTCGCGTATAGCATATTGCCTCTTTGTCGAACCTGACTACCTGGTTAATCTGACAGTTATAACAAACAATGGAAATCTACACAAAGATAACCTTGTTGAATTGCTACATTTGTCTAAAATTAAATCTGAAACTGACTAAATTTCAGCACTTTATGACTCAAAAAATCACACAAGAATTACTAGACGAACTGATTGCACTTGAACGTCAACTCCTTGATCCGAGCGTCCGTGAATCCAAAGCGCGTTTGTCTATTATGTTAGACGATGATTTTTACGAAATATCTGCAAATGGTTTACTGTTTGATAAACGTCATGTTTTGTCTCGGCTGCCAAGCGAAAAAGTACCTCAATTTTATAATCAAGATTTTAGGGGACAGATGTTGGCAGATAATATCGCTCAGTTGACTTATCACGCGGCGTATCGCCGAAATGCATATAGTAATTTACAATTTTCATTGAGGATGTCTATTTGGCGCAAGAACAATTGCGGTTGGCAGCTACTTTTTCATCAAGGCACACCAAGTCCTGAATTTGTTTTGAATTACGATTAAAAGCGACATTATAGTGGTGCTGGGATTTGTCTGAGCATTGATGTAAAGTACGCCATCATTTGATTTTGGCTTTTTGAAATGGTTATTGCGTTTTCTCCTCAGTCGGCATTAGGGCAATTGTTATTGCTGCGTTCAATTGCGATTGTTTTGCAACTCGTTCTGGTGCTCGTCTCCATTTTACTGCTCGATAAGAATATTCCTCATAAGCCCGTATTTACTATTATCGCGTTGGAGTCAGCGTTTCAACTTTTGAGTATTTTTATATATCGAAGAACAAGAGAGATCTCAGAAAAAGCAATGACTTTGCAACTCGTTGCGGATATTTTATTTTTGTCAGTGTTACTTTCTTTTCTCGGTGGAGCCAGTAACGCTTTTGTTTCTTTATTACTATTACCTTGCATTATTGCTGCGGTCACAGTATCAATTGGATACGTGCTCTTCGTTTCTGCGAGTGCCCTCATAGCTTACGGCTATTTGTACATTGCAGTCACCATGCCTATGCATCATCACGGGATGCATATGGGTGAGCATTTGCTCGGTATGTTTGTGAATTTCGTTTTTATGGTTGTTGTAACTGTGGGTGTTGTAGCACTGCTTGTGAAACGCATTCGTGAGCGCGAAGCTTTGCTTGCTAAAACACGGGAAAAACAGCTTCAACAAGAGCAGTTATTGGCACTGGGAAGCGCCGCTGCGCAGGTGACACACCAATTAGCAACCCCCATAGCCCACTTAAATTTGTTATTAGAAGAGCTGCGAGAAGACTTTCCTGATCATCCCGCCGTTAAGGAAATGAGCAGCCCGATATCTCAGTGTTGTACACAGTTAGAAGGCTTTCGAGATCAAACGGAGTTGCTCAAGCTGAAGGGGGAAGCCAAGGCACAATCAACCGCGTTTGTACTAGAGCAGCTCGAAGAGCTAATGGCCTTGCAATACCCAAAACAGGCTATTGATGTTGTCGAAAAGACATCTGCTGTGTTTATTCAGGGCGACCCAATGCTCATTCCGTCGTTATTAAATTTAGTTGTCAATGCCGCAAAGGCGAATGAACGCGCTGGCAAAACTCATATATCCTTAAATGCATACACAAAAGAGGGATATTGGTACCTGACTATTCAGGATCAAGGTAAGGGGATACGCAACAAAAGTTAGACTCGATTGGTAAATCGGTTGTTGAAAGCGACAGTGGTTTTGGTATGGCACTATTGCTCACTCATGCGACACTAGAACGCGTCAAAGGCGAGCTAAAACTAGAGAATATGACGGAAGGTGGTGTATTATCCACTGCTAAATTACCTATTGTGGGCGCATGATGAAGTTACTGATCATTGAAGATGATATTGCATTCTCAAATACGTTAGCGAGACGGATGGCCAAGTTGGGCTTTGAATGCTTATGTGTTAATACTGAATCTGAAATAATCGACAAATGCGAGATGTTTTTGCCACAGTATGTATTGCTGGATATGAAATTAGAGCATTCATCTGGGCTGCACTATATTGCTGATATTAGAGCGACCTTACCGACTTGTAAATTGGTCTTATTGACTGGATTTGCAAGCATAGCAACTGCTGTAGAAGCGATTAAATTGGGGGCTGATGATTATTTGACAAAACCGGCCGATACAAAACTCATTGCTAAAAAATTGTTAGGAGAAACAATTGAGGTCGAAAATAGCTTCGACTCTACGATGTCCCCCGAAAGATTGGAGTGGGAGCATATTCAACAAACGTTGCAGGCGAATGGTGGTAACGTTTCCGAAACTGCCAGACAGTTAAACATGCATAGAAGGACATTGCAACGCAAGTTACAAAAACGTCCGGTTTCTAAGTAAGATCGAGATACTCGTATACATTGCTCATTTCTCAGTTATTAACTAAATTGAAATTAATGAGATAGTGGGGCAAGTATCAATGTACGTATTTGAAGTGAACATATTTGCCGTATTGCTAAGCGCGATAGGTTCTTTTGTGTTGGGTGGCATGTGGTATTCTCCTCTTATGTTTCAACAAGCATGGCTTGAGGGAGCTGGGCTTACAGAGCTGGATTTAAAAAGTGCGAATCATAAATTGATTTTTCTAGGCGCATTTGCATTTTGTTTGCTCGCCTCCATAGGGGTGGCATTAACCGTTGGCAAGTCTCCATCCGCTTTAGATGCGATGTTATATGGTATGGGGATTGGTATCGTGTTTGTAAGCACATCTTTTGGTGTTAGTTACCTATTTGAACAACGACCATTAAAGCTGTTTTTGGTTAATGCGGGGTACCACACGTTGCAATTTACATTAATCGGTTTCGTAATTGGGAGTCTTAATTAAGTGGCAAAGCCTAATAAAAAAGGGCCTACAAGGACAGTTGATATTTATTGTGCTAAATGCAAAACCCAGCTGTTTAAATATAGGAAAGGAGGCAAGGGCAATTTGATCAAGTGCTTTGTTGAAAGAATTACAGTTGATCATACTGACAATCAAACTCATTGCCCTAACTGCGAGCAAGAGTTTTCAAGAAGAACGCTCATAAGAGGGACACCCGCACTGAAAATAGTCGGCAAAAAAGTGACATTTAAGTGATATCAAGGCGGACATTTATCCTGTAGTACACAATTAAAAACAGAGATACTTTCAAAGTTTGTGCTGTTTCAACGATTGAAAGTCACCCTTCCCACGGATTAGGGCCAGCGTGTTTGGGTGAGTATCCACAAAATTTATGGACAAAAACATGATTGATATCTTATTTGACGTTATTGGTATGACCGGCACTTTTCTTGTTGTTGGAGCATTTTTCTTACTGCAGCTTGAAAAAGTCGCACCAGACGGCCTCAAATATAACCTCATGAACCTATCTGGAGCAATCTTGTTGCTCATAAGCTTATGTTATAACTTTAACCTTGCAAGTTTCGTTATTGAACTATTCTGGATAGCCGCGTCGCTTATCGGCCTTTATAAATATTTCAAAGCTAAGAAACTACAAACGGCGTAAAAACATAAGCAAAAACTTGCACAGTTGCATATCATGCGTATTATTAAGCTGTATGGAAGGTAACTGTGTAAGCCAACTTTAAATGAAGTTTTTCTTCTTTTAAACATGAGCTTGCTATGGTGTAAGTAGTCAGGCTCAATATGAAAAAAACAGTCCCTCTAATTCTCGCCACACTCATAAGCGCAAATAGCGTAGCTTCTCAAGAAGATATATTTGAGCTCAGTTTTGAAGAGCTGCTTGATGTTAATATTACTTTAGCAACTAAAACCGAAGAAACGTCTACTTCTGTGCCATCTAGTATTACGGTCTTTAATCAGCAACATATCCAACTATTAGGTGTTGCCAATGTCTATGAGCTCATGAATTTTGTGCCAGGCATGCAATCAACCCGTGGAGATTGGGTGGGGGCGGTTCCAAAAGAGCACGCACGTGGTATTTATTTAGACAGTGGTAATGTACTCGTCATGTTAAATGGCCAAAGGCTAAATGAATCTTCTTTTGGGAAGGCATCTGTATACGCACCATTTATTCCCGTAGAGGTGGTAGAAAGAGTTGAGTTTATAAGGGGGCCGGGCTCTGCATTATACGGGAGTAATGCGTTTTTGGGCGTTATGAATATTGTTACTCGAAAAAGTGACGATGTCTTAATGGTTGCGGTAGGGGATCGAGGCATGTATCAAGGTGCGATGAGCATGCATCAAGAGTTTAAAAATGGCATCACTCTGAATGCCAACGCATCTTTGTACCGTGATGATGGAGACACGTATTTTGACGCAGGAGTGAAGGATCCTGTTGATGGTCGGTTTCTGGAAATAGAGTTAAAGTGGCAGAACTGGCGGCTTGCTGTTCACAATACAGAAACGCGATTGGATGAGTTTATAAATTTGTCAGGTGAATCAAAAGAGAACGAATATACGAGCCGTAATCTCGGCATGCAGCTAGAGGTTGAAAGCAGAATTAGTGATTCTTTAAGTAATAAAACGAAATTAGAATTCATTAAACACGACATTAAAAGCAGTGGCCAGATAGCAACGGCTGAGCAGCTGGGGCTAGAACACGGCTTATTTGTCGGGCCTAGATGGCAATCGAGAGATTTAACCCTAAATAGCGAGTTTAGTTATGACCACAGTGAGTCCCTAAATGTCATTGTGGGTGGTGAGTATTCTTGGGAAGAACAATCACGCGCAGACGTTTATACCAATTATTATGACCCCGTACGTCAAGAAGTTATTCCGGCCGAAGAATTTTTCCTTGGTGGCCTAGAGGTAATAAATAACTACGCGCCGTTCACCTCCCTTAAGCAAGACTTTGACTCTTACGCAGCGTACTTACAGGCAAAGTATATTTTGAATGAAGACGTTACTATCTTTGCAGGGGCGAGGTTTGATGATGTTTTGGATATCGACAAGAAGCTCTCACCAAGATTGGCTGTGATTTATCAGTTTAATCCGACACACACATTTAAATTACAGTACGGAGAGTCGTTTAGAGTGCCCGTCAGCAATGAGCTTAACTCAAATGACGAGGTAACTCAGGGCAACCCCAACCTAAAAGCTGAATATGTTAAAACGACGGAGTTGGTTTGGCATATTCAAGATCAAAACTGGCAAGTTGATTTAGTTGTGTTTGATAATGAGTTAGAGGACTTTATCAACTTAATCCCAGTGGATGAGGAGCAAACACGTTTTACTTTTGACAACGTATTCGAAACTAGTATGCAAGGAATCGAGTTTAATGGGACTTTGCATATTTCAGACAATGCATGGTTAAGCAGCACATTTACGCAGTATATTGATTTACCATTTAACCCTAGCTATAAAAAGTTTGGCTCTTTGGTCTTTAATTTCAAATCTGGGCAGTTCCAATATTCGGTTAACGGGTTATGGCGAGATGGCATCACCGTTATCCCATTCGAATTACCTGATGACCCTGAGTTTTCGCCGTATAGACAAGCAAGTCATTGGTTATTTGGTGCAACTGTGAGTTGGCAAATAGACGACACTCAGGGTGTCGCACTTCAAGTACAAAACTTATTTGATAAAGAAACCGACGCCTTTGATCCGAGGCGATATGATGGCCGGGTACCACAAAGGGGGCGGCAACTTAGAATGCGCTACACCTATAAGTTTTAGCTTGTGTAAATAACTAATATATATAAAACTATTGCTAACTCAATTTAATTATTAAAAACATATGAAGTTGTTTAATTTGAAACTGGTGCTCTTGTGTCTGAGCGGTTTTCTGGTATCTGGGTGTAGTGTGCCGCTTAAACAGTTGCAGATGGACGCCGAGTTTCCAGAAGTATCTTATGTTGGACGGGGTACTTCTGCGGGTCCAATGTTAATGGGCGCTATGGGGCCTATGGGCATTGCCGTTGGGATTGCGATTGATGAAGGAATAGGGCGCGATATTGAACGTGCTTTAAGCGATTCTTTAGTACAAAACCAGACTACAATCGTAAAGAGTGTTGCTGTAAACTTCCCAAAAGCAGAGCGATTTGCACTGCGTAAAATTGAGTTTAAATCCGACGCTAATGATGATGATTTGGCGTATGCAATAACAACCTTAATTTTATACCCCAGCGAGACATTCAAGTGTTTTTCGAGTGAGTCATCCCCCCTAGATGCGCTAAAGTCTTCCGATATCGGGTGGATGATAGTCAATAACTCTTTCGCTTCAGAAGTTGCATGTAAGGATCAGTAGCCGGGCTCATATCTACCTTTTCTTATGGGCGATATGACTAAATAACGCCCATAATCGCCTGATAAAACCGTCTATAAATTGTGTCAATTAAATTAACCTACACTTTCTCTGTCTTAGTATTATTACTATTTTTGTATCATAAAATTTACAATTTTGAGGGGCTTAGCTTTATTTATTTGATAGAAAAAAGCTAAGCTAATGAAGTCTTTACTTAAATATATGCCTCTTTAAAAATGCAACAAATGTTAAAAATAAGTGTGTTTTTTGTTGTGATTGTCTAGTCTCAATCAAGCGTGCGTATCGAGCATGCTATCTCGGCTTTGTTTGAGATAAAAAACACACAATCAAGGAGCATAAAAGTGAAACTATCTACGATAACAACAGTGACGTTATCTGCATTGGCTGTAATGTCAGGGAGCGCGATTGCTGCGCAAAAACAATACTTAAATAACGAGACAAATTTAAGCATGATGCTGCAGGGGGCCGCACCTGCTGTCCTTTCTGCGCCTGCTGCGCAGATGATTGGACTTAGCAATCAGAGCCAATTAAAAGTATTAAAGTCTTTTAAACACAAAAATGGCTCAATTACACACCGCTATCAACAGATGTATCAAGGTTTACCGGTCATTGGGGACACGGTAAGTCTCACTTTCAACGACCAAGGTGCGCTCAAACATGCCCACGGCGCTGCTGTGTACGGCATTGAGTCCGATTTAGCGTCTGTTACACCGAGCTTAAAGTTAGAAAACGCTGTAAAAGCAGTGCAATCTCAAATGCTGTCGACAAGTGAGCATATTCAAAAACACAACGAAGAAAGTCGACTGGGTGTTTGGCTAGATGAGTCAGGAACTGCTCGTTTGGTCTATGAGATGACGTATGTAACGTATGGTCATGAGCCCGCTCGGCCTTATATGATAGTGGATGCGAACTCAGGTGAAGTCCTTGTAAATTATAATAATATTCAGCATGCAAATGCGACAGGTCCAGGTGGAAACACAAAAACCGGGCGTTATGACTATGGTACAGACTATGGTCATTTAGATGTTAGTCAGTCCGGTAATACTTGTACAATGAACAATGCGAACGTAAAGACGATTAACCTTAACCATGGCTCAAGTGGGTCTTCTGCCCATAGTTTTACGTGCCCAGAAAATACTGTAAAAACGATTAACGGCGCCTACTCTCCGTTAAATGATGCGCATTACTTTGGCAACGTTGTATTTAATATGTACAACGATTGGTTAGGCACTGCGCCACTGAGCTTCCAATTACAAATGCGGGTGCATTACAGCAACAATTATGAAAATGCATTTTGGGATGGCCGCTCAATGACGTTTGGCGATGGTAAAGATCGATTTTACCCGCTTGTGAGCCTTGACGTTTCTGCTCACGAAGTGAGTCATGGGTTCACCGAACAAAACTCAGGCCTGGTATACAGATATAAATCGGGTGGTTTAAACGAAGCTTTTTCTGATATGGCTGGTGAAGCTGCTGAGTTTTATATGAAAGGCACTAATGACTGGCTAGTAGGTCAAGACATCTTTAAAGGAAGTGGTGCGCTTAGATATATGAATGACCCGACTAAAGACGGCCGTTCAATTGACCATCAGTCTAATTACACCTCAAGTATGGATGTTCACCACTCGTCAGGTGTGTTCAATAAAGCGTTCTATAACCTTGCGACAACAACAGGGTGGGATACTAAAAAAGCCTTTATTGTTATGGCTAAAGCGAATCAGATGTACTGGACTGCTAGTACTGACTGGGATCTTGCCGGTAACGGTGTAATGGATGCCGCATGTGATTTGGGTTATAACCCAGATGACGTAAAAGCAGCATTGGCACAAGTTGGAGTCAACTCACAACTGAGTTCAGGTAGTAATTGTGGTACACCTCCAACAGATGAAGAGTTGACCAATGGTGTTGCTCGCACTGGAATAAGTGGTGCTTCTAAAGCGCAGCAATTCTTTGTGCTAAATGTGCCAGCGGATGCTTCCAGCTTAAAGTTTGAAACTTCAGGTGGATCAGGCGATGCCGATCTTTATGTTAAGTTTGGTAGTCGTCCTTCGTTGCAAACATACGACTGCAAAAGCACGACTTCATCAAGCAACGAAACTTGCTCGATTACCAATATCCAAGCAGGTACTTATTACGTGATGGTTGAAGCATGGAACCAAATATCAGGTGTGTCTTTAACGGGTACTTATTCTTCAGGCGGCAATGGCAATCAACCTATTGATAGAACAGAGAGTAATATTTCGGTAAGTTCAGGACAGTGGGCGAGATATACACAGCAGCTTGGTGCAGGTTATTCTAGCTTAGAGGTGACGATTTCAGGTGGTTCGGGCGACGCGGATCTGTATGTCAACTTTGGATCAGCTTCTTCAACATCGACTTACCAATGTAGACCTTACAAAAACGGCAACAGTGAGTCATGTTCGTTCACTAACCCTCAAAGTGGTACTTGGCACATTGACCTTCGAGGCTATAGCAGCGCCACTGGGGTAACCTTAAATATCAAAGCCAACTAATCACTTTTCTCTTAGAGGCGGTGTTCTACCGCCTCAATTATACATTTGTATAAAGGAACAATTATGTGTACCAAAGCCTTATTAACCATGGCAGCGTGCATTGCCTTGCCTGCTATAGCAAACACACACACCGCACCCAAATGGATTACAATAGAGTCTCAAGCAAGTCATCACTATCAACTCGAAAATGCAGTAAAAGGCACAGCCTACCATAGTGCGATATCAAATTCTCCAGACGTAGATGTTCTGTTGGTTGATGAAAAAGAGCATTTCCAACTCAGTCATTTTATGCATGACCATTACCATCGATGCGGTGGTTTTGTTGCTCATGAAAGCGAGCTTGAGGCGCAGCAATATTTGTCGCAACTTGCTCAAGCACACCTAGTACAGCCGAGCCAAACTTATAGCATTGATAATGGACAAACTGTTCAAGATCTTATTTCACGCGTGTCGACAACAGGGCTTGATAGTACAGTTAATTCTTTGATGGCATTTTACAATCGCTATTATACGCAACAATCAGGTGTTGATGCGTCCAACTGGGTCAAACAACACTGGGCAGATATCGCAAAGAATAGAGCGGATATAACGGTAGAGCAGTATGGTCACGATTGGGCTCAGCCTTCAGTGATTGCTACGATACCGGGGAGTGAAAAAGCGGATGAAATCGTGATTATTGGCGGTCACCTGGATTCAATCAATAGTGCCAATTCAAGCAATGGTCGGGCACCAGGTGCAGATGATAATGCTTCAGGAATCGCGGTACTGAGTGAAGTATTAAAGGCAATATCTGACTCAGGATTTAAGCCAAAGAGAACCATACAAATAATGGGGTATGCTGCTGAAGAGGTCGGCTTGCGAGGCTCTAAAGCCATTGCTGCTGATTACAAAGCACAGGGGAAAAATGTAGTTGGTATGGCGCAGTTCGATATGTCAGGCAATAAAGGAGGAAGCTATGACATTGTATTTATCACAGACTACACCAACAGTGCTCAAAATACATTTATGAGTCAATTGCTCGATGCGTATTTACCAAATCTGAATTATGGGTTTGATCGTTGTGGCTATGGATGCTCTGATCATGCTTCATGGTATCAGCAGGGTTTTGCAGCCTCTTTTCCATTTGAATCAAGGATGAGGGAAGCGAATCGCAGTATTCATACCTCTAATGACACCGGATTTGATGCCAGTCACTCTATTAATTTCGCTAAGTTAGCAGCTGCATATGTCGCCGAGCTTGCCAAAACTGCGGGAAGTACGCCTCCGCCTCCACCAACTGATCCTACACCCATTCATGAAGTCATTAGTGGAATTAACGTTGGGTCAGGTCAATGGAAACGTTATAGTTTGGCACTTAGCGCAGGTTATCAAGAACTAAAGGTTTCTATCTCTGGTGGCACTGGAGATGCCGATCTATATGTCAATTTTGGCTCGGCGTCTTCGACATCGAGTTATCGGTGCAGACCTTATTTGTATGGAAATAGTGAAAGCTGTACTTTCTCTGCGCCTGAGGCTGGTACTTGGTACTTGGATATCAGAGGCTATTCAACGTCTTCTGGTGTGTCTTTGACTTACAGTGCAAAGTAGCACGATACGCATAATAGCTGGTGAGTTTCTTTAGCACTTTGATGTAAAAGAGAAATTCAACCAGCTATTTACAGCTAAATGTGAACAAAGACACTGTTTAAATAGCGATGACTTTCGCGGTTTAGAGTCTGGTCTGCCTTGTGGTCACGCTTGATGTCATTCATACTGCCTCCTTATTTACAACGCATAATTATAAAAAACACAAAAATGACAGAAACAATGAATAAAGGCAGTGCGCATTTAAATAAATTATGGCTGTTTTTGGGCCCCTTTCTTTTCTTACTGACATGTTTTACGAATAGCCCTGAAGGTTTATCAGAGCAAGGTTGGAGAACCGCAGGTTTGGCAATGTGGCTTGCCGTTTGGTGGGTAAGTGAAGCAGTCCCAATTCCGGTAACGTCTTTAGTTCCTCTATTGGCGGTGCCGCTTGCAGGTATCAACGATATTAAAAGTACATCTTCTGCTTATTCTCATCCATTGATCTTTCTGTTTCTGGGTGGGTTTCTCATTTCAATCGCAATGGAAAAGTCGCAATTGCACAAGCGGATCGCACTAAAAACTATGCTTAAGAGCGGTACCAATCCTAAGTATCAAATCCTTGCGATGATGCTAGTAAGTGGATTTTTATCAATGTGGATAAATAACACCGCTACGACCTTGATGTTATTACCGATCGCACTTTCGGTGATCCATGTACTACAAAGTAATGGCAATGGCTGTGATAATTATGCCAAGGCGTTACTATTAGCAATTGCTTACAGTGCGAGTTTAGGTGGCGTTGGGACTATAATTGGTACTGCGCCCAATGCCTTGATGGTTGCATATCTATGGGACAACTATCAGATTAAAATTGGATTCGCACAATGGATGATTGTTGCTGTGCCCTTTACTTTTGGCATGATCTTGTTGTGTTGGGTGTGGTTGACAAAGTTTGCATTTAAATTGACTCCACAGGACGACAGCGCGGCATTAACCGATGTGTTTTCGTCACAACTTTCTGAGCTTGGGAAAATGTCATTGGCGCAAAAGAATGTGTTGTTTGTATTTTTGTTCGCTGTATTTGGTTGGCTCTTAAGGCCCTATTTGCAAACATGGACGGGGTTAGACATAACAGATACAGGGATTGCGATTGCAGCCTCTATATTGTTGTTTGTTCTGCCAGCTAATAAAGAAGGACAAAAGGTCATGGATTGGGCTGCTGCCAAAGATGTCCCGTGGGGGATATTATTGCTATTCGGTGGTGGGCTAACTCTCGCAAGCCAAATAAAAGGCTCTGGGCTCGCGGCATATATCGCAAATCTACTGGCTGGTGCGAGTGCTATCCCCATTGTTCTTGGTGTTATTGCTGTAGCCGCTTTAATTACTTTTTTAACAGAGTTAACTAGTAATACTGCAACCGCAGCTGGGTTCTTACCTCTGCTTGGTCCTGTAGCAGAGCAAGTAACAGGCACTCCTCTCATTTGGATCATTCCTGCCGCCATGGCTGCAAGTTGTGCGTTTATGATGCCTGTTGCCACGCCACCAAACGCGATAGTTTTTGGCTCAGGTGAAATTCGGATCAGGGATATGGTAAAGGCAGGGTTTGTATTGAACTTAATCGCGATTACCATGATCAGCCTGTTGACATTAACTGTCGCCAAATGGGTATTTGTTTTCTGATCTTTTCAGTTATTGGAGCTGCAAAAGGGTAGCTCCAAGTTTCTGCCTTTCATAGCGATATATTTCTCACCACCCCTACTTTTTACAGACTATTTACAAACTAGTGGCTCATAAATTTCTTTGGTACTATCTTTCATAGCATGCCGATAAAGTGCTGATATTAACCGATGCACTTTTGCTGGCGTATTTAAAGGCACAATAGTGAATTAAGGCAACCATCAACTCAGCTGGACAACTAGAAAATAGAGGAAGCGCCTGTGAAATCTGAACGAGACTCAGAACTAGAGCAACAGTTATTTAGTTTGAAAACTTCTTTTCTAGCAGAGCCATACACGTCAAGTGCATTGCGAATTGAAAAGCTAAAAGTGTTGAAATCCGCAATTGTTAATTATAAGTCTGAGCTCGTAGGCGCAGCTCGGAAGGACTTTAGTCAAAGAGCAGAGTTAGATACTGTTATGGCAGATATGATTCCAACTGTGAATCATATTGAATATATTTGTCGCAACCTTAAACAATGGATGAAGCCAGATAAGCGTAATCCAGGTTTAGAGTTTGTGCCTTCGCGAGCATATGTAGAATATGTTCCAAAAGGTGTTGTTGGCATTATCGCGCCTTGGAATTATCCCATACAACTTGCACTTGTCCCTTTGGCGACGGCAATAGGGGCAGGCAATAAAGTTATGTTAAAGCTCAGCGAGCATACGCCCAATGTAAATAAGGTCATCAAGTCTATTTTGTCTTCCTTATCAAATGAATGCATAGTCATAGAAGGTGACGGGAACACGGCGGGTGAATTCAGTGAACTGCCTTTTGATCATTTGTTTTTTACTGGCTCGACCCAAATAGGTAAAAAAGTGTATCAAGCAGGCGCCAGTAATTTGGTCCCTGTCACGTTAGAATTAGGCGGAAAGTCTCCCGTCATTGTTTTGAGTGATGCCAATATCGAGAAAGCAATTTTAGATTTAGCTTTCGCAAAGCGTATGAACGGTGGGCAAATATGTGTTGCACCGGATTATATTTTAGTGCATCAGGAAATCTATGACACTTTTGTCAGTAAACTCAAAGAAAAGTTCGAAAGTGTACCTAATAATAACGAGCGCACTGGACTGTTAAATGAGCGTCATAAGATCAGGCTGCTTGCAATGTTAGAACAGGCTAAATCCAAAGGGGTGTCTGTGTGGCACTCTAAGCCTATGGAAACTGTTGTTGCAGATGATTTTGGCGTACACCTCGTTTTTGAACCTCCCAGAGGCTTGCAAGTAATGCAAGAAGAAGTCTTTGGTCCTGTATTGAGTGTTTATAAAGTGCGGGATCTCGAGCACGCCCAAAGCATTATTAGAAGCACAGAAGTACCATTAGCATGTTATTTATATACAAGCGATAAGTGTGCGCAAAATGATGTTAAATATCGATTGGGGTGTGGGTCTTTGAGCATCAATGACATGCTGCTACACGTCGCAGTTGCAGATTTGCCATTTGGTGGTGTGGGTAGTTCAGGGATCGGTCAGTATCATTCCGTTGAGGGTTTTAAGACGTTTAGCCACAGTAAAGGCGTTTTTCACTCTAGCGACAAAGCATGGCGTAGTAGGTTGTTTGATAGATATAGCCACATCATTGGGAAAATACTGACATGGCTATACCTTAAGTGATTGCGTGGCTACTCCATAAATCCACTTCCAGCTATATATGTACCTGATTGGATCTTATGATAAATATCGTTCGCTATTTTTTGACCTCTTTCAATTTGAGATCTAGACATGCTTTGCTCGTCTAGTTGTCTACTTTCTGTTGCAGGCTGATATCCATTAAATTCTGCTAACGTATTCCAAATATAAGAGCGCTCGATATTTTTTTGAACACCCAAACCTTGGTAATAAAGCAAGGCCAAATTATACATTGCTAAAGTGTAATTGTTTGCCGCTGCTCTTTCATACCAAAACCGCGCTTGGAGGTAATCCTGGGTTACACCATCACCATTGGCATGCATAACACCTAAATTATATTGGGCGGCAGGTAAGTTTTTCTTGGCAGCCTGAGAAAACAAATCGACCGCTTTTTGTTTGTCTAGTTTAACGCCTCTGCCTTCTTCATACATAACCGCCAACGCAAACATAGCATCAGAGCTGCCCAGTTTTACTGCGCGTCTTAGCAATTCGGCTGCTTTTCTGGGATCTTTTGGTACACCATAGCCGCCGTCATACATTTTGGCGAGTTCGTACATACCGGGCGCATAACCCATATCAACAAGGTATCTAAATTCCTTCAGTGCGACATCGAACTTACCCATATTGGCAGCTGCAATGCCTTCTTCTAAGGTCGCAAAGGAAGGGGCTGAGCAGGTAATAAGCCCCGTTAACACAAAGGTTCGAGTTATTTTTTGCCACATGGCGTTTCTCCTTATAGCACAGGGGGGATAAATTTAGTTTAATGCACCTAGTGCAATTTACCAGTTTAGATTATAAGCTTTTGAAGGGAAATAAAAAAAGCCCTATTAGGGCTTTTTCGTTTCATATCAACCGTCACCGATATGAGCAATGTAATGTAGCAAGTAAATGAGTACGTGAAATAACTGGGTCGAGTAGCTATTCCACTATCATGAAACAAAAAGCGAAGTGCGTATAACCAGTCCTTTATGCTTCATTGAGAATGATTATCAATAACTTTATTCTTGATGTCAACTGAAAATGATAATTAATTGTATTTGAGATTTTGATGAGAAAATACCTGATTGTTTTTATCGCATTGCTCACTTTGAGCGGGTGCTTATACGAAACCATGTATAAAAATGCAGATCTGATAGCTTTGAACCGATTAGAAGATATTGTTGAGCTAACAGATGAGCAAGAGCAGTACTTTTTAATGTCATTCAATGCTTTTCAGTTAACCCATCAAAAAGAGTACATGCCAGAATATTTAAAGTGGTTAGCAGTGTTAAAAAGCAAATGGCAAGTGCTTAATGAGTCGCAGCTCACAAAGCTTTCTGACGAAATTCAATCACACTGGTCTGAGATTACACAGCGTATACATGAGCCAACAATGGAAGTATTACTCGCGCTCGATGTTCAACAAAAACAACAATTAATCAATACGCTCAAGGAACGGGCCGAAAGCCGAGCAAAAAATAGCGATAGACGAGAACGCGCGATTGAGCGCTTTGAAGATACTCTAGGCCATCTTTCGTCAAAACAGCGCGGCATAATCGCCGAATATTTTGATGATACAGAGTACAATCGAGAGGTGTGGAGCTTACATACGCAGAGCAGGCTTAAGCGGCTTGAATCGCTCTTGAATTTGAACACGCCACTGACACCAGCTGAACGCCAATCATTGGCTCGCATTGTCTTTAACTCAATGGACGATGCGCCGATTCACTTGCAGCGTATTCGGTCGCAGTGGGTGCAAAAACAAATTAAACTACTTATCAATTTGAGAGAAACTCTCTCACCAGCTCAGAAGCGTAAGGTCGACAGTTTGATACATAAATGGATAGATATCGTTGATGAGTTAATAAAAGCTAAGCTGTGAAGCATAGTTCAGGTGTATAGACCACACTAATTTTTAGGGGGAGGATGCTTCAAAAGAGAAGCATCTTGATTGAGTAGTACTAGATTTGCTTAAGGGCGATGTTGGAACTGAGCTTTTATTATGCAAGGAAGTGAGAAATGACAGTATCTTTTCATGTTAACTTTGATGGACGGTGCGCTGAAGCATTTGCATTTTACGAGAAGTACTTGGATGGCATGATTGGCACGCTCTTAACGTATGGAGACTCACCACTAAAAGACAGCGTGCCTTTTGAATGGCAAGAAAAAATTATTCATGGTGTGATAGCGATTGATAATTTTGAGTTAGTTGGTTCCGACACAGTCCCAGAAGAATACGAGCAGCCTAGAGGTTTTTGTTTACTACTCGGGTTGCCTTCGAAAGCGCGAGTAGAGATATTGTTTGACGCTTTTAAAAAGGGAGGGCTGGTTATTTTACCGCCTCAAAACACCTTTTGGTCACCAAGCTATGCGATAGTTAATGACCGATTTGGCATTCCTTGGGAGCTTAATTGCGTACCTTAGAGTAGCTATGTACGGTTCAGTGTAGTAATAAGCGTTTTGTTCAAAGGGCCTGACAGGCCTTAGGCCCTTTGATAATTATTGATGCTTTATTGATACTTGCTTTTCAGGTTTAGCGTATTCTAAACGTGCGAGCTTTTGAGTCGTGTGATAACAATCTAGGCCTGATACGGCCACGGTGTCTAATTGCTCAATATTGATATATCCATCTTCATTCACTGCACCATTGGGCACTTCCACATGAACAATCTCGCCGATCACCAGAACTGTCTTATTAAGTTCAATCGTTTGATACTCTCGTAGCTTGAGGCCGATCTTGACCTGACTTTGTGCCACGAAGGGGGCGTCAAAATCATCGTGATAATGAGGTGTTAAGCCAGTTTCTGTGAATTCCGATTGAAGCTCATCATATCTTGCTGACGTTTGATGTGCTTCTTTCCATATCAACGAGTTAACATGGTTTATTGTGTAGGACTCTGTTTCAATAATGTTCTCTAATGTGTCTCTTCTAACGCTGTGTGGCCGAAAAATAACGCCCATCAAAGGTGGGTTCGCGCCCAAATGAAAAACGGAACTGACAATAGATAGGTTCTCATCACCTTGCAAGCTCCGAGTACCAATTAAATTTGCACTTTTATAGCCGGACAGCGAATTGACGAAATGAGCTCTGTAGCGCTCGTGAAACTGTGCTAAATCAGCATTTTTTAAAATCATGGTATCACCAACTTATGGGTTTTCCCTGCCAATCTATAAAGTCTACCTCGTGGTTGAACTCTCTATTTTGCTCGAACTTGTTCAACTGTTCGGCAACAAAGGCAGGTGTAAATAGTTTGCTCGAGGGAACATTACTTTGAAATGGTTTCGATAACTCTGAGTCTGTTGTGCCGGGGTGAAATAGCATCAATTTAGCGTTGCATTTACGCCTCGCCAGTTCTATGGATGCAGTTTTAAACAACATATTCAAGGCAGCTTTTGATGCACGATAACTGTACCAGCCTCCCAATTTGTTGTCGCTGATACTGCCGATCCGTGCACTTAAAGCCGTGAAGACACAGGGCGTCTCGGTTGACACTAGGTAGGGCATGAATGCTTGCAGCCAGCTAAATGGGATCGTGGTATTCACGTGTAAGAGCGTGGCGAAGTAATCGTTGTTAAAGGACTCTATTTTCTTCTCTGGCATGTTTTCATGGGTGTGTAATACCCCATTGCACACCGTTATCGACCTTACCTTGGGATAAATCCGACCAATCCTCTCTGCTATCGTGAGAATACTTTGAGCGGAATAGTCGCATTCGTACATAGTCATGTACGGATGTTTGATGTTTACGGGGGACCTACTAACGGCGATAACGTGCATGTTGTGCTTCAATTTTTCGTTTACAACTGCTTTGCCAATCGCTCCGCTGGCACCGATAACAACTGCTATATCTTGATTCATCGCTTTCAAACTAAATTGTTTATTAACACTACGATCAACTTCAGCTTTTGGATCAATATCTAATATAGAGTGGCTTGGCACCTTACAAGCACTATGATGGCTGTAATGAAATGGTCTTTTCATTTCCATTGGTTTGGCAGTATATTGGGTTGATTAATTAGTATTCAAGGAGTGTGTATGGATCAGCAATATACAAATTTACGCCGCAATGTGAGCTTACTTGGTGAGTGCCTGGGTGCAACTATCGAGCATGCACAAGGCGAAAAAGTGCTAGAAAAAGTAGAGCAAATAAGACACCTAGCTAAAGCGTCTAGAAGCGGAGATCACCAAGCTCGTCAAACATTAATTGAAATCTTGAAGTCTCTAAGTAATGAAGAGTTGCTCCCCGTTTGTAGAGCGTTTAATCACTTTCTAAATCTCGCGAATGTTGCAGATCAGTATCATACCGTCTCTAAATCTGGTGCGCCACAAGGCCCCTTTGTAACGATTGAAGAAACTTTAAAAACGCTTAAAGTCCGGGTTGAAAAAGGAGAGTGCTCACTAGAGGACGCAATGGGGGCGCTTGAGGCCTTACAAATAGAGTTGGTTTTAACTGCGCACCCTACAGAGGTAACCCGAAGAACGATTATCAGTAAACACGTTGAACTGAGTGATTGTTTAAAGCAGCTTGAGAATAATGAATCAGATAGTATCGAAAGAGAACGTATATTGTCACGTGTCGCGCAATTGATTTGCCAAGCGTGGCATACCAACGAAATTCGCGACAAACGACCTACACCATTAGAGGAGGCTAAATGGGGGTTTGCGGTTGTTGAAAACAGCTTGTGGCACGCCATTCCTCAGTTTGTTGACAACTTGGGTAAGCTCGTAAAGCAATATCTAAATATCGATCTCCCTCTTAACTATGCGCCAGTGAAACTCGCTTCTTGGATGGGGGGAGACAGAGACGGAAACCCAAATGTAACCGCAGAGGTGACACAGAGTGTACTTGATCATGGCCGATGGATGGCACTTGATTTGTATTTCCGTGACTTGGACAAATTAAGCGCTGAGTTATCCATGAGCGAAGCGAATGAGACACTGCTTTCGATGACTAATGGTAGTAGTGAGCCATACCGCCAGTTATTGAAGACACTTAAGGCGGATTTACGCGAAACAATTAATCATTTAGAAGATAAAATCAAAGGTGTCCCAAGCTCGAGCAGCGACAAGATCCGCTTCACTGATCAGCTTAAGGAGCCATTACTTGTTTGTTTTAACTCGCTCAATGAACAAGGTATGGAAGTTATAGCGAAAGGACTATTACAAGATGTATTGCGCCGTTTAGATTGTTTTGGTGTGCATTTATGTAAACTCGACATTAGGCAGGACTCAGCCCGCCATACAGAAGTATTGTCAGAGCTCACGAGATACTTAGGTATCGGTGATTATGCACAGTGGTCCGAAGCCGACAAGCAGGCATTTTTGTTGTCAGAGCTTAGCTCAAGACGACCCATTATTCCTAAGCAATGGCAGCCAAGTGATGCTGCTCAAGAGGTTATCAATACATTTGAAACAATCGCGGCACAGGACAGAGCTGCACTGGGTATATATGTTATATCAATGGCGAGAAATGCCTCAGACGTTTTGGCTGTGCAATTAATGCTAAAAGAAAGTGGGGTCAGATTTAACTTACCGGTAGCGCCATTGTTCGAAACCTTGGATGACTTAAATCGTGCTCCAGAGGTGATGAAAGCGCTTTTGAGCTCTAGTTGGTACAAGGGACATCTTGCACATCAGCAGTACATTATGATTGGTTACTCTGATTCGGCGAAAGATGCAGGTATGATGGCCGCTGGTTGGGCTCAGTATCGTGCCATGGAGTCTTTAATTTCTTTGGGTGAGCAGCATGGCATTAAAATGAAGCTCTTTCACGGCCGTGGTGGAACGATTGGTAGAGGTGGCGCTCCGGCACAACAAGCTCTTCGCTCACAACCGCCAGGGTCGCTGAAGCATGGCTTGCGCGTCACAGAACAAGGAGAGATGATCCGATTTAAGTTTGGGTTGCCTAATGTCGCTATCCAAAGTTTGTCTTTGTACGCCAGTGCTATTGTTGAAAATAATCTCTTCCCACCCCCAACACCAAAATCACAGTGGCGAGAGGCGATGGAACTGCTCAGTAAAGCATCCTGTGATCAATACCGCAAGTACGTGCGCAATACGCCTGACTTTGTGCCTTACTTTCGCAGTGCGACGCCTGAAATTGAGTTAGCTAAACTGCCACTTGGGTCAAGACCTGCAAAGCGTAACCCCCAAGGTGGTATTGAAAGTTTGAGAGCAATTCCATGGATCTTTGCATGGAGCCAAAACCGGTTAATGTTAC
Organism: Pseudoalteromonas luteoviolacea; assembly: GCF_001696455.1. GTDB lineage: Bacteria > Pseudomonadota > Gammaproteobacteria > Enterobacterales > Alteromonadaceae > Pseudoalteromonas > Pseudoalteromonas luteoviolacea_C. Next base: position 284,305 of record NZ_MAUJ01000002.1, on the reverse strand, counting down.
CGGCTTGGCTAGGTGCAAATGAAGGCATTAAAGCTGTTTTGAATCTAGGCGGTGAAGCATTAATTGAAGAAATGAGCGACTTGTGGCCATTCTTTAGGACTCGCCTAGAAATGCTTGAGATGGTGTTTTGCAAAGCTGACCTTTGGCTAACAGAATATTACGATGAACGTTTAGTTCCAGATAATTTGCGTCCGATTGGTGAAAAGCTGCGTATCGAATTAAAAGAAACAATGGAAGGCGTTCAAAGATTAGCACCGAAAGGGAGTTTACTGTCGGCACAGCCTTGGGTAAAAGAGTCAATTAAATTAAGAAACCCATACACAGATCCGCTTAATTTATTGCAGGTCGAGTTACTCAAGCGCACAAGAGAGTCTGAGGATCAGAAATTGGACAGTGCTTTGATGATCACGATGATGGGCATAGCGGCTGGATTACGCAATACGGGGTAATCCTATTTTCCTAAAAGTTTTAAAAGTAAACTTTTAAATAACAACTGGAAATAAAAAACCAATCCATTAGGGTTGGTTTTTTATTTTTTTCTAGTTTTTAAATCGTAATTTATTGACAGGCAGCCTCTATAAATTAAAATTCACGGCCACAAAGCACTTTTATACGTTTAACTGAATATATCGAGCGAAAAATGTCATTGTTATCGACTAGCATTACTTACGACAAATCTACTTCATTAATTATGATGACACTGAGAGGCTGTGCCGGTGTGGAAGACGTATTAAATGCATATAAAGCAGTGAAGAAATACTCTGAGTCGCATGGCAGCAATAAAGTGCTGGTGGATGTCTCTGAGTTGGAGCATAAATTTGCTGCAATCGATATCGTAAATGTAATGCCTAAAGTAGCCCATTACGTTTCAAATATGCAAATCGCGCGTGTTGTTGGCTTTGAAGGATATATGCACGATTTGTTTTTACAGAAAGTAAAACGATTTGGTATCCACGCGGAAAATTTTGAATGTTTTAAATCGGCAAAGGAATGGTTGAGTAACGCTTAAAAGGTGCGTAAACTGGCATGCCATATTCTATAATAAAAAAGTTATGGCATTAATAGACGATAAAACTGAATTATTCATTATCGAGTCGTGCAAGCAGTCACATGGCGTGATCAAAGCAGACTTGGTCAATCAATTAACATCACAGCTGAATTGTGATGTAGAGTCCTTACAGCAAGCGTTGTTACCAATAGCTGCAAAGTTTGCGCAAGCCCCAATTTCCTCCTTTTACGTTGGTGCAGTCATTTTTGACAAAATCACTGGCAACATGTACTTCGGCGCCAACTTGGAATTTAAACACCAAGCACTGTCTTTGGTCGTTCATGCAGAGCAAGCCGCGATAAATAACGCATGGATTAATGGTGCTAAAGAGATCACCACTATTGCAATAAATGCCGCTCCGTGTGGGTTTTGTCGCCAATTTATGAATGAACTGAGCACTGCAGGCACATTAGAGATTTTGCTGCCGACTGGTAGGTACTCCCTTGAAGAACTTTTACCATGTGATTTTGGCCCTAAAGATTTGGGTAACCAAGAAGCTCTGATGGCGAAAAGTGCCGAGCAAGTTGAAATTTCTCTCCCTATTTCGGAGCAACTCAAAGAGCAAGTCAGGCTGGCATATGTGCCGTATAGCAAAAATATGAGTGCGGCCGAATTGGTGTTAACAGATGGCCGTGTGTTTTATGGTCGATATGCCGAAAATGCTGCATACAGCCCAAGTTTATCTCCAATGAGTAGCGTACTGAGTCAACTCGCTTTAGCTGGTGAGACGCTGGCGGATGCGAAAGTTGAACGTGTGACTTTAGTTGAAACGAAAGGCTGTGAGAATCAAAAAGCAGTTGCTGAGGCGGTTTTGACTAATTTAAATGGTGATTCATCCTTGCTACACCATGTATTTGAAACAAAGTAGGCCTGTGCCTACTTTGTTTGCGTAACGAGGATTTCAGCCGCTTTAATCACGACGGACACTGCGCGTTTTTCCACCATTTGATGGTCAACATCAGGGATTTCTTGCCTTGTTCTATTTACAAGTACGCCGGCAATACAGGCAGCGTTTAACCCTAAGGCTGCACACATCGTAAACAAGGTTGCGGATTCCATCTCGTAATTCATGACATTGAGCTTTTGCCATTCTTCGCACGAGCCTTGGAACGCCTTTGAAACATAACCCGAATAGGTATCGTAGCGCTCCTGTCCAGGGTAGAAGGTGTCACTAGAAGCCGTGATACCCGTATGGTACGGCACACCTTCATGCTCACACGCTTTTACCATCGCTTGCGTAGAATGGAAGTCTGAGACAGCTGGGTATGATAACGGAGCAAAGTGTTGACTTGCGCCATCTAACCTTACTGACGCAGTGCTTACCAAAATATCACCTTCATCGATATGAGGCTGAATAGCGCCTGTAGTTCCAATTCTTAAAAATGTCTTAATACCTAGTTGAGCAAGCTCTTCTACCGCGATAGAAGTTGAAGGACCACCGATGCCTGTAGAGCAAACAACAATTGGGTGACCTTTGATGTTTGCAAGGTATACGTGAAACTCTCTGGTTTGTGCCAAGCAGATGGGTTCTTCTAGTTGATGTGCGATTCGCTTAGAGCGTTCAGGGTCACCCGGAACAATTGCCAGCGTTGCGCCTTTAAGATCTGCTTGGGTTAACCCCAAATGAAATACCTTTTCCATAAAAAACCTTTTTATGTTCTAAAACGTAATGGTTAAAGTTACGGGCTTTTAAGTACAGGACACATGTCCGCTATCACTGACGTCATTAACTAAATAGCCCAATTTAGGCGTAACTATATCTGAGCATGAATAACATGGCCGTTTGAGTTGTTATAGAGATTATTTTCTAACAAATTTAACAGTCAATTATTGCAATGCTTGCATGTTAGGCAGTGCTCATCTAAACCTTAATATAGCAATGTAGAGAGGAAACATTATGCCAACATCTCAACCTATCGATAAGAACCAAGAGTTTGCTCGGTGTTTAGAGAGCAACCAAATTAGTGCGCTAGCTCCATTCCATTGGTTATCATTGGCTTGCAAAGATATAATTAGAGCCCCAATGTTAAGCCTGATTTATGGTTTGGTATTTAGCATAATTCCTGCCTTTATAATGTGGTTAGTATTTCAGTCAGGTACTCATTTAGTGATATTACCCGCTTCAGTCGCTTTCGCCTTAATTGGGCCAGCATTCGCAGCTGGCCTCTATGATGTCGCTTGGGAGTTAGAAAAAGGCCATAAGCCTACGCTGATGCATAGTTTAAAGTCCATGTTTAGAAACCCTGCGGGGGAGTGGGGCTTTGCGATTTTACTGATGGTTATTATGATTGTTTGGATGAGATTAGCAGCGCTCATCCATGCATTATATCCCAATGTGCCCAATCCAACTTTTGAACAACTACAGGCTTTTTTGGCGTTAGGGTCTATTGTTGGAGGCGTATTGATGTTGTGCGTTTTTGCAATTTCAGCTTTTACACCTCAAATCATGATGGAGCGTAGGGTAGATATTATGACTGCGGTGGTATCGTCTGTGCACGCTGTCAAAACAAATGCACCTGCGATGTTCGTTTGGGGAGCAACGATTGTTACCTTGGTATTGATTGGGTTTTTAACTGGAGCTGCTGGTTTCATTGTGATTATGCCTTTATTGGCATATGCAAGCTGGCACGGATATATCGCTATTATCAAAACCAAAAAGCCCAGAGGTTACGAATAAGTAGACAGGTTCTATGAATAATAAACCGCTGCACACCGATCCCCATTTCGTGGCAGCGGTTGACTTATAAATCAGCCGTGTTATACCAGCCATATTCCAACTTTGATTTTCTCTAAGGTCATCTTGTAATATATTTAAGGTATTGTTTATATTTAGTTTTTCTATTCTAAGAAAAAGTGTTATGTGCCTTAATTTAAGTTCAAGTCAGCTGAATTCAATCGCGTCGTACGTTATTGAGATAGAGTTAATCTAGCATGATTATGCAATTTTTGAGGAGCACGCTATGAGCAACAGTAAATCACAATACCTTGAAAAACTAGAAAATTGTTTGTGCCCACCGGGCGATGGTGTATTCACTGTAAATACGGCAAAAGAAAGAAAAGAAGCACTTCGACAGAAGCTATACGGGCAAACAGAAGGGGTAGAAACCCTTTGGAAAGACTCGTTAAAAACATTAGAGCAAAGCGAATACAAAGCAGCGATTTTGGGCATTAGCTCGGATTGCGGTGGTGGTATTCTACGTGGTGCAAACTGGGGCCCTCTGTTTTTACGCAGTACGCTGATAGAGCAACAGCCACAGACTTCTGCTTTTGATTTGGGTGACGTACGTGTTATTCCTCATTTATTGCACGACAAGTATTTGAACGAAGGCACAATCTCAAACTGTCAAAAAGCACTTTATCAAGATGAGAATAGCGAGTACTTTGTCGCGCCATTATCCATCACCGAAGATGTATGTGATGGCTTTTACAAACACTACCCTGACAAGGGCGTGTTTGGTATTGGTGGTGATCATTCCATCAGTTACCCACTGACAAAAGCTTATTTGAAAGCGAAAAGAGAGCAAGGTAAGCGTACTGCGATTATTCATTTTGACGCGCACACTGACTTACTAGTTGAAAGGCTAGGTATTGATTTGTGTTTTGGCTCTTGGTGTACACATATTCTTGAGTTTTTACCTGCACCGCATCATCTCATTCAGTTTGGTATCCGCTCTAGCGGCAAATCAAAAGAGCACTGGGAAGGCACATTTGGTGTTAAGCAGCATTGGGCGCATGAAATCCGCTCTCAAGGTGCTGAGGCAATCGTTGCACAAGTTATCGAACAACTGAAATCAGACAATGTAGATGAACTATATGTCAGCTTCGATATTGACGCATTAGACGAGGAATTTGCCGCGGCAACTGGAACCCCAGAAACTGGCGGACTAACCCCTGATGAAGCGATGACTATCCTTAAGGCGTTAGCTGACGAATTCCCAATTACAGGGGCTGATATGATGGAAATTGCCCCATTCACAGATAGCTCTTTAGCTGGCCAATCTAGCTCAGAGACAACATTAAGAGAGGGCGCAAAATTGTCAGCGTTCTTGATTGATGCGATGAACAAAGCATAATGCTTAAACCGAAGGAGCATAGTCTCCTTCTCTTTCTTCCCTTGTAATTTCAATTAAGCCTTTTTAACAACCTTCTTTCCTACGTAGCAAATTTGACTGTCCTATTTCACACGCTAGTTATTTTTTCCTATAGTTTAGATTGATGTTGATATAGTAGAAGGATCCTAAGTTGTTTAAGTGTTTGCTTGTCGCTTTCTTGATGCTTTATGTTGGTGGTGCTAAAGCTCAATACCAGTTAAATGTGGTGACTGAAAACTTTCCTAATTTTCAATATATTAATGGGGAAGGAGAGTTAGTTGGTATTGCGGCGGATAAGGTAAGGGCTGTACTCAGTAAAGCGAAAATTGACTATCACATCAGTGTACAAACTTGGACGACGGCCTACAATACAGCCGCAAGAGACAATAATACCTGTATTTTTTCGATGGCAAAAAATGATCTGAGAGGGGAAAAGTTTGATTGGGTTTTTCCTATTAGTCAGTTTACTACGTCATTTTATGCTCTGAAATCTTCAAAAATTACGATAGAGGATGTCGAGGATGCCAAGCAATACAAAGTAGCGGTTATCAAAGACAACTACAGTCACCAATTTTTGATAAAAAATGGCTTTATCGAAGGTTACAACTTGGTCTTGATAAACTCATTTGAAAGAGTATTTGAGCTATTAGAAGCTCGCAGAGGTTTTGTTGATCTGGTCATTTTAAGCGATAACCAGTTTAAGTTTAAACAACAACATGAGCCAAAGAGCGCTCAACTAGAGCCCGTATTAACACTGAAAAACCTCAATACTCAGCTTTATTTTGCCTGCAACAAAAACTTAGCGCCACACATAGTGAAAAAGATAAAGCATGCATACAAACAAGCTGAGTAGTTGTGACAGGTGTCAAAGTGCTACCAAACTGCCGAATTACTTTTTAGGTGTGGTCGGCCAAGAAAAACCATGAAAAGTGTCTAAGTAAAGCTGCTCAACCTTTTCTCGTGCCCAAGGTGTTTTACGTAGGAACTTTAGGCTCGATTTGATTGATGGATCTGACTTAAAACAATTTATGCTGACCTGTTGGGCCATTTCTTGCCACCCCAGCTCTGCTTCCAAACGTTCTAAAATTTCTTGTAACTTCACGCCGTGGAGCGGGTTATTCGGTTGTTCATTACTCATAGTGTGTCTCATTTGTTACGACGCGCTAGTGTACTCGTATCTTGCCTCGTAAATCCAGCCTTTTTATCTCTCCTCGTTCATTCATTTGCAACCAAACCAAAGGGCTGTCAGGCTGGTTTGTGTATCTATGGCTGCAAATGTAAACTTGATCAAATTGCTTAATAAGTGCGCCTTCACTGTACTTTGAAGAATTGAACCAGCAAACGCGTTCAGGCGCATCAATAAAGACTCTGGCTGATTGCTCTTTTGCATTTATGGGGCTGATAAATAAAAAAAGTATTAAAAATGCTAAAAAATTGATCTTATACATGGCATTACTCATAGTCTGGGCTAATGTTTATTAAGTCAAAGTAGCTAAAACAACAATAATATTAAGTAGCATGTTTGCTTGTTTGAACTACTGTCAAAGGGATTTTCGACGGCAACCTCGTCGAACGAGTTATATCTAAATGTAAGCACAAGTCATGCCCGAATGGTAGCTTGATTGTAATAGGGGGAAGTATGGCATTTGACACTCAGTTAATGGCGGAACTAGAACTTTTAGCAAAATTTCCAAGGAGCAGTTTGCACCAAGGTCTTAAAATACATAGTAGTGCTGATCAGAGCATTTTAGCTGCAGCGGAGCGATTGTTTGAGAAAGGCGTTATTGATCGCCCGGATGGGGGATATCTAACTGACTTGGGCCACGATTTACTGGCCCACATTGATCAAGTACATGGCGCGCTTAAATAGCGCGCCATGAGCAGATTAAGCTGCATCTGGCTGGTTTTCAGGTGCAGCCTTAATAAATGCATCTAAAGTATTACAGTGCTCGTATACAGCGGCAATTTTTGGAAATTGTGCCATATCAACTTTGAAGCGTAATGCATTGAATACTTGTGGAACTAGGCAAAGATCCGCTAGGGTCGGCTGCTCCCCAAAACAAAACGGCCCATTTCCAAGCGTTGGCTCTAATTTCTTAAATCCTTCTATGATCCAATGTTGATACCAAGTTGTCTTCTGTTCATCCGTGACATTTAACTCATTCGCTAAATATTTCAAAACACGAAGGTTATCAATTGGGTGAATGTCACAAGCAATCGCATAGCTGAAGTTTCTCACTTGTGCTTTTTCCCACGGGTCACTAGGAAGCAATGGTATTTCTGGGTGTGTATCTTCTAGCCATTCTAATATTGCTAAAGACTGTGCCAGTGTACCTTGCTCAGTTTCCATTGCTGGCAACAAACCTTGAGGGTTCTTGTCCGTGTAAGGCTGCTGCTGTTGCTCAGACTTTAATAGGTTAACAGCTTCAAGCTCATGCTCTATGCCTTTAAGATTTAATGCGATACGTACTCTATAAGCCGCAGATGAACGGAAATAAGTATACAGTTTCATTGTTGATCCTTTTTCACGACGAAGGCCACATGAAGTGGCCAATTTAAAGCGTTCTAGTTGTAGTTTAATCTACAGTAGATTAAGCGCCTTTAAAGTATTTTTTAATGCCTTTCCAACAATCAGCATAATTTGGCTGACGCTCTTTACCTTCGAGCGCATATTTCGTCGGAGAAATGACGTAGCGGGACTCGAACATAAACGCTAGTGTGTTTTCGTAGCGCTGAGGCTCTAACTCTGCATTTGATGCTTTTTCAAATACGTCAGCTTCTGGACCATGAGGAGACATACAATTATGCAAACTCATACCACCAGGCACAAACCCATGTTCTTTTGCGTCATATACACCCTCTATCAAACCCATAAACTCACTCATGATATTACGGTGGTAATAAGGTGGGCGGAATGTGTTCTCTGCCACCATCCAACGTGGAGGGAAGATGACGAAGTCAACATTTGCGACGCCTTCTTGTCCAGATGGCGAGGTCAAGACTGTGAAAATTGAGGGATCGGGATGATCAAAGCTAACCGTATTCATGACATTAAATCGTGATAGTTCGTACTTATACGGCCCGCTGTTACCAGTCCAAGCAACTACATCCAGCGGAGAATGACCGATATCACAACGGAATAAGTTCCCGTTGAATTTTGCGACGAGCTCGAAATCGCCTTCTAAGTCTTCAAAAGCAGCGACTGGGTATTGGAAATCACGTTCGTTAGTGTAACCATTTGCACCTACAGGACCACGCTCTGGAAGAATATATGGATGACCATAGTTTTCACAGATATAGCCTCTTACAGTTTCACTGATTAATTCAACTCTGAATTTTAAACCTCGAGGTATCACAGCAATTTCACCAGGCTTGATATCAATTGCCACATTCAGTGTGTAAAACTAATTCGCCTTGTTGTGGTACAAATAATAATTCGCCGTCCGCATTATAAAAATAACGGCCTTCCATTGAAGCATTTGCCACATAAACATGGATACCGATACCTACTTGGCTGTTGGCACTGCCATTTGCCGCCATAGTGATTAAGCCATCAATGAAGTCGGTTTTTTCGCTAGGTACATCTACAGGGTTCCAACGTAACATCGATGGAGGAGTAGGGACCTCTGTAATAGGGCCAGTTCGAACTAGGCCGTTATCCATCGCTTCATATTCGCCTTGCAGGACCGACGGACGAATGCGGTAGAACCAGTTTCTGCGATTTTCAGCACGAGGGGCGGTAAATGCTGTTGTATTATATTGCTCAGCGTATAGGTCGTATTTAACTTTTTGCGGTGAAAATTGACCGACAGGTAACGCGCCAGGTAATGCTTCGGTTTCAAATTCGTTACCGAATCCTGTCATATATTCGAATTCTGTACTCATTTTACTTAGACTCCATTAATGTTTCCTGTAAGATACTCTCATGTGAGAGTAATTGCAAACATCCCGATAAAGATGTACTGTAAAAAAATAATTACGAAATGTGAGAGGCCCTTTCCACTGTGAGCAATAAATCAATATTAGACATAAGTCAGTTTTTACCTTATCAGTTAGTATCTTTATCGACTAAAGTCAGTGATGATTTTGCACAGGTTTATAGCGCCGAAGCTAGTCTTACACAGGCACAATGGCGCGTTCTGTCCCACCTGTTCAATTTGGAAATCGCAACCGCTAAACAAGTCTGTGAATTGGCTAACATGGATAAATCTACGGTTTCTCGTGCGATTAAACAGTTAGAAGAAAAGCAGTTATTACGTCTAACAAAGCATCCGGCGGACAAACGCGCCTCGGTATTACAAGCAACTGAAGAGGGCTTAAAACTCTACAAACAGCTAACGCCAAAAGCAAAAGAGTGGGAAAGTGCGCTTTTATCTAACTTTACAGACAATGAGAAAGCTGTGTTTAGAGAGCTGATCGCTAAATTGTCTAGATCAGTAGAAGAGAAAGGGGAAATATAACAAGCAAGAAAGCGGGCTCTAAATCAATGCCTGCTTAGAAAATGCTGCTTCGAGCTTGCTGTACTTACCGAATACTCCTGAGAAGGTGGGTCGTAATATCAAACTGAGCGCAATGCGTGGTCGCCGCTTTTATAATATCCCGTACATTTCAATTTGGTAACTCGCAACAGGGAAATTAGATACTCGCGCAATAGTCCTGTCGGGTTCTGCCCATCTGAGTCTGAGGTTTGATACACGTCCTATACTTTTTAAAGACAAGGCTTTATCCAACGGTGTTTTACTAAGTATCACGCCATTCAATGTGTTTAAGGCAGATTGTGTTGAACTCGAAAAATTGAATATTTATAGCTGGACCAGATTTAATAAGTGCAAGAAATAAAAAAGGCCAGTTTAAAACTGGCCTTTGGAATCTAATTACATGTTTAAGTTAGATATTAGAATGTGTAACGAACACCGATTTTAGCACGCCAAGCTGACTTGTTATCTTCGATTTCGCTGTAGTTACGTACGTCTGCACCGCGGAACTTATTCTCGATGATAATGCGACCGTCATCGTCGTATCCACCGAAGTCATAGATGCTTTGCGTTGTGAAGCGTAAACGACGTTCAACGCCCCAATCGCTGTTAAGCATGTTAGCAAAGTTCTCGATCATCACGTAAACTTGCGCTTTGTGATCGTCGTAGAAGCCAGGGATATCTTGCTTAAAGCTAATATCCATTGTCGTAACCCATGGCTGCTTGTAAGTGTTACGGTCTAGGATTTGACCACGCTCTGAAATACCAGCACGGTTAAGTAGCTTCTCTAAATCAGCCCATCCAAAACCGTCTTTGTACGTCACGTTGTCATCGTTTGGACCTGATGGGATATATGCCAAGTATGCGCTGTTTGAGTAAAAGTCGCGTGTATCACCATAGTCACCATCTCTAAAGAAGCCCATGACGTAGCTGTATGGACGACCAGAACGACGCTCAAAGAACACGTTGAACTGAGAATCATAGCCATCAAAGAACTGAGTCTTGTAGCTTAGGTTTAATTTGAAGCTGTGCTCAATTTCATAGTGACCAGTAGAAATGTGGTCTACGTTACGACTCTTTGTAACTGCATGCTTGTAGTTACTTTGTGCACGTGAAGAAGAACCCGGCGAGATGTCTTCTACGTCTTGGTGTGTGTAAGTCGCAGACACGTATAGACCGTTATCCCACTCTTTAGCTAGTGACGTCGTGAAGATGATAGAACGAGCATCTTCTGACGCGTTGGTCATCATAATGTCAAAGTTCTCTGCTAGATCACCTTCGTAACGAGAAGTGTAAATCTTGCGGCCATCTTTTGTTGCAGCTAGTTCACCAGCCGGCGGATCGATCAATGCAGTGTTGTACCATACCGCTTCATTTTGCTTTTTATGGTATGAAAGTTCAGCAGACCATTTGAAGCCATCACCTAAAAGCTCTGAATCAAACTCGTAGTCGAAACCGATTTGAGCACGGATGCTCGAAGGTAGCTCGAAATTAGGATCAGTGTAGTTTGTGCTACCAGCACCACTTACCATTTTGTCTTGTACTGACTTAGGTACGCTGCCAAATCCATCTGCCGTGATATTACCACTGTTGCCAGCAGCAATTGCATTATTTGTTTCAACATATGCGTCAAGTGCACTTTGTGGCGCAGACGCGTATGTTACACCGTCATTTTGGTATGGGTTGTTGTACCATACGTTAGGAATACCACCTTGGAATCGACCAATACCACCACTGATTGTAAGCGCTTCAGTCGCGTAATACTTAAAGCCAATACGAGGTAGGATGATGTCTAAGCCGTCTAGGTTTTCTTGGTTTGTAAAACCATAAGTGTTAAGGAACGCTTGGTTAAGTACAGGCTTGTCACTTGAAGATAAACGCTCATAACGTAGGCCGACGTTTAATTCTAAGTCATCAGTAGGGTAGAACTTATCTTCTACGTAGATTGCGAATTGCTTACGCGTCGCGTCATAAGCCAAGTCGTTTACGTCATTGGTATGTGCGTTACGGTAAGAGAACTCTTTAACTTTACCGGCTTCGAAATCTTCTAAGCTCTCAAATTCCCAAAAGCCACGAGTATTCGCACCAAATAGGTTATAAAGGCGCAGGCTCTCTAAGTGTGTACCGAAGTTAATTTCGTGGTCACCGTAGAAGTATGTACCGTCGAAAGTAAACGCAATTGTCTCTGTTTCAGATTGGTTTTCATGACGGAACTCATCACGACCGAAATGGAAGCCCGGACCTCGACCATCAGCAATACTTACCTCTACAGTACCAAGGTCAGAGTTGTTGGCACTCTCACTGTTAACATCTTTATATGCTAAGCCAATTTCTGTTGAAAGGTTGTCTGTCCAGTCTGAGTATATTTTAGTTGCGAAGTTATTGAACGACTTCTCTTCTGTGTAGCGACCTGATGCCAGTTTTACCGTATTACCACCTTCTGCAACATTGCGGTCTTCCGTGTCATCTTGCCATTGGTAAGTAAAATCTGCACGGTGTGCATCACTGATATTCCAGCTTAATTTAACAAGTAATGAATCATTAGTACTTACTGGGTCACCGCCAAGTTCATCAGTAAGGCCATAAGTGTTGTTCAAAATGTTAGTGAAACGATCGTAGTCAGCTTGGCTTACATCATGTTCGTGAGTTGTGCCTGAATCGTCCCAGCCATAACTCATTTCACGTGTTTTTTCCCATGAGTTATAGTTTACGAAATAGAACAATTGATCTTTTAAAATTGCACCACCGGTACTAAAGCCAAAACGGTTTTCTTCAACAATCGAATCAGATTCAACCGTTTCATATTGACGGTGTTGATCGCTATCTAATCCATCGATTTCATTGATTGACTGCAAATCACCCGATAGGCTTGGATTTGAAACCTCGTAGAAACCAGTAAACGTATACTCGTTTGAACCAGATTTCGTTACAGCGTTGATAGTACCGCCACCGAAGTTGCCCTTTTTAGCAGAGAAAGGAGCAGCATCTACTGATACCTGTTCAACCGCATCAAGTGCTACTGGTGGTTGTTGAGTTGCGTAACCGCCAAATTGTAAACCGAAGTCATCATTTTGACCAATGCCATCAACGGTGAAGCTGTTTGTTCTTGGGTTATTACCCGCGATTGTTAGTTCGCCATTGCCGTTAATTGAAGCTAACGGGTTTAAACGTGCAACGTCTTTAAGGTCGTTATTGAAGCTTGGCATATTTTTAAGTGTTTCTTCACCGAAAACACTTGATGAGCCACCAGCTTGCTGAACAATTTTGTAGCCAGAAACTTGGATAGTTTCAATTTTTTTAGGCTCTAACTGAGAAATTACACGGCGAGTTTGGCCTAGGTCTAGAAAGATATTGTCTAGTTCTGTGTCGCTGTAAGCGTCAGAATCTAAGATGACCTTGTATGGACCACCAACACGTAGACCTTTAGCGATGAATGCACCAGAGTCATTTGTTACGAAGTGGCTCACTGTACCAGTAGGTTCGTGAATTACAGTTACTTTAACGTTTGCGGCTGCGCTACCTTCAGGTGTTGTTATCTTGCCTCGCATCGCAGATGATGTGTCTGAAGCAAAAGCTGAAGCAGATACGCCTAGGGCTAAGACTAAAGCACCAGCTACCTTAGTTAAGCGAACGTTTTTCATTATGTTGTTTCCCGTGTTATTAGGTTTATCAGTTAGTTTAAATATCATTTTTCAAAACTCTTATCGTTTTGCAAGTGCATCAACTAAAGGTTTTGAGTTTTTGTCAAAAATTTGGTTTAGTAAACCTGCCAATCTAATACCGCCTTGTTGTAGACGGGTTTTAATCATTGGCGAATGTTTATATATATAACCCCAACTTATTTCAGTTTCATTGCTTTCATATATTTCTTCTGCAATTTGGTTTGATTCTAATAACCAGTCTGAAGGGGAGCTATTTAAATATTCAGTAATTATGTTTTTATCTGATGTAGATAAAAATTTTGTAAGTTCAGTATAAGAAAGCCTTTCATGCTCTACTAATTCGGTATCAAAGACTTTATGTAGGTTTGATGGTTTACCGAAAAACTCGACTTTAATTTTATTGCCGCCATGGTCATCGGCTCTGCCTGCATGAAACGGTTGATGCGCATCACCGACTAAATGTACTAGGAACTTTAATGCAAATTGCTTGTCTATTAAGTCTGAGGAAGGATCTCTAAGGACATTTGCTGTGTAATGAATGCCATCTAGAATATGCTTTACTTGATGTCGGTCTGCAATTTTTTCGTTACTGTGGTCATGCATGAGTTCTGGCTTATCAATGTTAATATAATGCCATTTCCCAGCTTGTTTGCGCCAGAAGTGTTCTGGATTTGAGCGCATTTCATCTGGCCACGTCGATACTTCTGCTAATGAGTCATCACCCAATATAAGCTGAACATGAGAAGATGCCGTTGGGGTAAGGTTATTCTGCGCGAGCTCACCAATCACTCGATGGCCATTTTGGCCCCACGCAAAAACCGAGCTACTTAATAACCCACAAGAAACGGCTAAAACTTTAATTGAACTTCTTAACATTACTAACTCTATACATTGTGAAGCTGGATGTAACCAGTCATTTCAATGAGGTCAATTGTCCGGATTTTTTCGGAAAATAAAAGGAGTCAATGAGATTCATAATTTCTTATTAATAAAGCTTAAAAAACAAAGGTTTAAACTTTATTGGTAAAATTACCTATTGCAATAAGTAATAAAAATTGATCTAATAAGCATGGTTGAAGGAAAAGAAAATCATCAATGTGAAATACAATCTCAATTTAAGCAATAATACAACCATTGTTACAGTTTTGTTTCTGTCCGCTCTGGGCTGTTGGTTTTTGGCAAACCAGCTGAATAACCGTGCTGGGCTCGAGTTTCCGCCTGTAATGCAAAAGTATGTAGCGTGCCAAACGCGCTCAGTTTCGAATGCACAAGTTTTCAGCGTACATGTACCAATTAAAAGTTTAGCTGAGTCTCTAGCCCCACAACTCTGTGAAGACCCTATATTGGCAAAGCAGTATGGTATGGTTGAAGTGTGGTGGAGCGGTAACCTTGCTGAGCAAATTGACTTTATTTCAAAGGGGCTGGCGGATTTGACTCTATCCAAAGATAACGTGATGAAAGCCTTGATGGCAGAGTCAACATACAGTTATATGCCAGTTATCGGGTATCCAACTTATACTGCATTCTTCATCTCAAACAGAGAAAAACCTAAGTATGAGAAGGCTTACTTCCTAGATAAAAAGATTGGGTTACTTGATTATCCGACAAGTCGGTCAGGACACATTATTCCTAAAAAGGCATTCAAAAGTTTGGATATAGACGTAGATGCCTTAAACATTCAATATGTAAGCTCCCACCAAATATTGCGTGATAAATTGGCTGCTGGTGAGTTAGATATCATTGCCAGTTATTGGAACGAGTCAGACGAGCGCTTTTTTTCAAAGAATTACATCACACCAATTGGTGAGAACATAAGTGGTAGTAAGTGGTACCTTAAAATGCTGAATGACAATACTGAACTGGCATGTTCTTTACAGAATGTATTGCAGCGCGTAGCGAAAGATGGTGGTTCGAGTTATTTCAATAGTGTAAATCAATATTGGCAATGCAATACTTTTCCTTACAATTATTTAGGGGAAAATCAATGATTACATTAAAGCAAGTTTCTATGTTTACGCTTTATTTAATTATTTTTCTTACTATATTTAACCTCTCAAATAAATACACAATTAGTGAGAATATTTTACGTGATATACAAAGCGTAAAATTAAGAGTGGCAATTGATCGGTCAAGTCTTTCTCTTGAGGATCCAAACCTTAACTACTCCGGTGATGAGGAAGCACTAGGAGAATATATATATTCATTAAATGAGATTTTATCCGAGCAGCAGAGCCGAGTTCGTTTGACTACGGTTTCTAGTAAAGAGCTACATGCGAAAGAACACGAAGTCGTTGAAGTGTTGTCAGGGACTACCCATGAGACCTACTTGATGTTCAGTGTTGATGAGAGCCATAAGCTCCCGTTTTATATTATTCCGTTTATGTTTTCACTTCTTAATTTTGCAGCACTGAAAAGCATTGCTAGACACAGGGTTAAATCACTGAAAACAAAAAATATAGCACCTGCTGAACAAAAAAAGCCCATATTACATATTGATCTTTACTCAAAAGCATTACACCTTTCGAACAATAAAGAGGTAAAAGTTCAGCTAGCGAACAAACCAATGTGTTTCTACTTAGCTTTGATTGAATATTGTGAAGCGAACCCTGAAGCATCCTTGAATCAAAACAAAGAGCTACCAGAAGAGTTACTAGAACTTGCTGATAAGTACTTTCACCGATTGATTTCATTGGGCCATACAATACGCAAACGACCAAACTTCTCGAATAGTTTAGAAAAAACGTTGAGCGAAATTAGAGCTGCGATGGATGAACTATTAGCGAACACACCAGAACTTAAAGCCAAGTATTACCCACCGAAGGCACACGGGGAAGGGTCTAGATCAAAGCTTCACAGTTATGCCTTGTCCAATATTACGCTTGATGATGTTGAGATTGTGGGTAAGTAGAGAAGGGCACTAATAAAATTAGCGCCCTATTTGATTAAAGTTGCTCGACTTTAACAGGGGAGTGTTTCTCAATGTATATACGTAGTGCTTGTGCATCCGTTACGTCAGTACTTTGATAGTTTTTATAATTTGAAATTACTGGGTAACCATCACCGCCAGAAGCATTGTAACTATTGATACTCATTCTGTAAGTTTTATTTACGTCAAATGGCTTATTGTTAATTGTTTTGACAGTAACTGCGCCATTGTTAATGGTAAAATCAATTTTATGATATTGTAAATAAGCCCCAGCATCCGGTGGAAAGCTTGCTACAACATTGAGGTACTGAACGAGATCTTGTCCGCGCCAATCAATGTAAGCAACGCGATTTTTAAATGGGTGTACTTTTAGAATATCTTTATAGCTTACTTCGCCTTCTTTAATACTCGCTCTTATCCCGCCACCACTGATAATGCCAAAATCTGCACCAACAGCCTCAGCCTGAGCATTGATGATTAAATCGGCGAGCAAGCTTTGCTCGAAACGCACTGTATTGCGTTTCCCGTCTAGGTATTGGTCAACAGAACCTACAGAGCCGGCTAATTTTAATGCGCCTTGTTCCTGATAAGGCAGTAGAAAGTTGTATAGTGCTTCATCTTTCGCGATTTCTTCTGAAATGAAGTGGCCATGCTCGTTTTTCAGATTTACAGGAATAAGCTCGTAGCTTACAAGTGCTTTATCACCGTTTGAAATCTTAAATACTGCTTTACCAACATACTTACCCCATTCATGCGCCTGCATGATCCAAATACCGTTTTGTTTGTCTGGCCAGCACGCTTTGCCTGCTTTGAATTTAGTATCAGGATTGCCTTGTTTGTCCATACAAATGGGTTCTTGAGAGTGGCCACCAATTATCATATCTAGTGTATTTGGTTTTAACGCTCGGGCTAAGGTTACGTCTCCTGGTGCATTAATGCCATGACTTGCATTGTGATAATGACCCATATGCGTTACAGCGATAACCACGTCCGGATTGTATTTAGATTTGATTTTATCAACCAGAGGTTGAGTCGCTACAGACGGAGTCACAAAATCTAAATGTCCGATATATTGAGGGTTAGCTATTTTTGCGGTGTCTGTGGTCGTCAAACCTACAACAGCTATTTTAAGCGTACCTTTTTGAATGATCGCATATGACTGGTAAGCAGGCTGATTGGTTTTTTTGTCTATGATGTTTGCTGATAATAGAGGGAAGTTTGACCATGCAATTTGCTGATCCAATACAGACAGAGGATTATCGAACTCATGGTTACCTATGGCCATTGCATCATAACCAATAAGGCTCATACCTTTAAAATCTGGTTCAGCTATTTGTAGATCAGACTCTGGTACACCCGTATTAATATCACCACCTGATAACAGGATAACATTATGACCTTGTTGTGTGGCTTCATGGCGAAGTTGGTCAATTAGAGTTTTGCGAGCAGCCATACCGTACTCGCCATCTTCATTGTGCCAAAATCTACCATGGTGATCGTTGGTATGCAGAACGGTAAGGTATTGTTCTTTTTGTGAAATTGGAAGTAGCTGACAAGCAGCCAAAAAAGACAGTAGTAAAACTGAAATTATTATGCGCATAAATTATTTATACTTCTAAATTTATTTATGCGCCTAGTTTAAAGCAATTGCACGAAAATGGAATTACAAAGTAGACGAATTTACCTGAGCTCGTGAAGCGGAAACAGCGAGTTCCCTTCTATTCAACTCCGTTTTAGCGATATCTTGCTTGCTGTGCTTTGTTTCGATCATCCAGTTTAAAAAACAAGCGGGTAGTTTGCTGTATGGTTCTCCTGCGTGAAGTCCGAAGTCACAGATCTGCTCGTCAGTCATATTAATTGCCCCTGTTGTTGTCACTTTTTAATACTTGCCTTGTAATAAGTCGTTGTGTACTCAGTGTGATTACTGGACAGTTTAATGTCTATTGGTAACAAAAAAAATACTTTTCATCAAAAAAATTAATATCTGGTGTGTTCAAGAAAATTTATAGGTAACTACTGTTAACTAACAGTTCAGATAAAGAGGTTTAAGTTGCGTCTCACAATCAGTTACACTTTTTTCTTAATAATGGTTGTGCACTCGATAAATTACAATCAATATTAATAGAATCTAAACTTATCAAAAACTTGTCCAACTAGTGATTTCTTTCACCTCAAAGGTTGGCGCAAAATATGGGTTACGAATGAAAAAACTTTTTGCTATTGGAGCTATTACTCTGGGCTTGCTAGCGGGATGCTCAGCGACCAACTTCTCTTCTTCTCAAAATTCACTCATAGCAGACCACTTGGTTGTTAGTCCAAGTGATGACAGACAGTATAAAGTATTGACGCTCGAAAATGGGATAGACGTTGTACTTGTGTCTGACCCTAGCGCAGAAAAGTCTGCTGCAGCGCTAAGTGTTGGCATCGGATTGTTGCATGACCCTATGTCGCAACAGGGGATGGCCCATTACCTTGAGCATATGTTGTTTTTGGGAACCGAGCAATTTCCAAACCCGGATGAATATTCTGAATTTATGCAGAAAAACGGCGGTAGCCATAATGCTTATACATGGTTAGACGTGACTAACTATATGCTGAAAATTAATAATGACGCATATGAAGAGGCGCTTGCTCGTTTTTCGGATTTTTTTAAGGCTCCAAAGCTGTACCCAGAGTACACAGAAAAAGAAAAAAATGCAGTTAATGCAGAGTGGTCAATGAGACGTGAAATGGACTTTTTCGGCCAGTTTAAATTGGCGCGTTCACTACTGGGGGAACACCCCGCAAATAGATTTCTAATCGGTAACCTTGAAACTTTAGGTGATAAGCCAAACAGCAATTTGCATCAAGAAACAGTCGATTTTTACGACAAGTATTATTCTTCAAATATCATGAAACTTGCCATGATATCAAACCTTCCTCTATCGGAAATGGAAGCAAAAGCAATAAAACACTTTAGTAGTATTAAGAACAAGAATATCGAAGAACCAGTCGTAAATGAAACAATTGATTTTCAGCAAGCTGGAAAAAAACGTATTCACTATCAACCAAATCAAGATGTGAAGTCGCTCAATATAGAGTTTATTATTGAAAATAACATGTCTGACTTTGCTGTTAAGCCAAATTACTTTGTTTCTTATCTTCTAAGTAATGAGATGCAAGGAAGTCCAGCTCAACTCCTTAAAGATAAAGGGTGGATTGCATCATTAAGTGCCTATGACGCGCCGAATCACTATGGAAACTATGGTGTGATAACGGTTGGTATTGAACTGACAGAAGAGGGCATGAAAAATCGAGAGCAGATTGTTGCGACCGTGATGCAATATATTAACCTCATCAAAGAAAAGGGCGTTGATGCTAAATACTTTGAAGAAATTAAAACTTCACTGGACAATAAATTTAGATTCTTAGAAAAACAAGATGAGTTTGATTATGTCAGTGATTTAGCTGCAAACATGCAAGATTATCCACTTAATCATGCCGTGAATGCGGGTTACCATTTTGCTAAGTTTGAACCTCGCGCGATAAACCAAGTATTAGAACAACTCACGCCCGAATCAATGCGAGTATGGTATATCAGTAAGGATGAGCCTGTAGACAGCAAGCTACACTTTTATGACGGGCAATATAAAGTTGAGGAGATCTCTGATCAAGAAATTGCACAGTGGTCGAAACCGAGTCAACTGGCACTTGCGTTACCGAGTGTAAACAGGTTACTACCTGAAAATTTTGATTTAAAGTTAGCGAAAAAAGGCCAAGGTAACAGTGTCGAACAGGTATATAAAGGTAAGAGAATTCACGCCTGGCGCAAATCAAGTGAGAGATATGCGCAACAACCCAAAGGCACACTTGAAGTTGTCATTAATAGCGCTACGCCAATTAATAATGTGGCGAATAAAGTGGCCGCACAGCTTTGGGTAGATCTCTACCACATTCAAAAAGCAAAACTAATGACCGAAGCGCACGTTGCGGGCATGGGGCTGGATCTGACTTACTCCAATGGCCTTGTCATGTCTTTGTCGGGTTTCACAGATAAACAGCCCTTGTTGCTAGAGCAAGCATTCGTGGACTTTAAAGTGTCACCGACAGCTAAGCAATTAGAGCAAGCGGTAGATAGGTATGTACGTCAGATCCAAAACCAAGATAAGCAGATCCCTTATTATCAAGCGTTTGGTGCTTACCGCCAACTAACCAGACAAGGAAATTTCGACCATGAATTGCTGATCGACACTGCAAAGGAAATGACCCCGGAGACATTCGCTAAGTATCGTGATGAAATGTTAGACAACAACTTAATCAGAATTTTTGGATACGGCAATTACAGCAATGAAGACATAAACAATGCTGTTGCTATTCTAAAAAAAGAAGTCGGAGACGCTCAAAGTCAATCTGATTATGTGAGAGCGGGGTTTTGGCAACCGAAAAAAGGCGAAGTTCTGGTTTGGCAAAAAGATGCAGATGTTGCTGACGTAGCAATCGTAGATGTTGCTGTTCACCCAACGCCAGGTTATGAGCAAAAAGCAGCTGCGTTAATTTTGAAAGCACACCTTCGCCAAAAAGCGTTCAATACGTTGAGAACGGAAGAACAACTCGCTTACGCTGTAGGGGCCTTGTCCACAAGCATCGACGAGTATTCAGCGATAGGGTTGTTTATTCAAACGCCAGTTAAAAGTGTGCAAGATATGCAAGCGCGCTTTGATGAATTTAAGAAAAGCTACGCATTAGAATTAGATAAACTAACAAAGGATGAGTTTAATAAAATCAAATCTTCTGTTCTTGCCAATTTAATGGAGGAGCCAAAGAATTTGTCTGAAGAGGCTCAACCAATTTTGTCTGATTGGTATAGAAACAAGCTGACTTTCGATTCAAAAGAAAAGCTAATTGAAGCTGCAAAGCAGGTAACTTTAGAAAACGTACAGGCGTATTACAATGAAACGCTACTCAATCAAGATGCCGCACGCTTAAACATACAAGTACGAGGAAGAAAGTTTGCTGACAAACCGTTTGCAACATTGCCAAATCAGCAGCAAATAAAAAATATTTCTGATTTGTATAAAATGGCAGACTTTAAATAAACTATTATGGCGGCTACAAACGTGTTAATGGTAGCCGCCAGTATCTATTGATCAAGAAAATACACACAACCTAATTACTTATGGCCATTAAGCCATTACCTAATCCTGTATTTAAAGATAAGCGTTCTGCTTATTTGACTCAATCTGCAAGAGCATGTACTTCCTTGGTTGAAACCTGTACATAGCTTAGGCTTTTTGGCGAAGGTATATTCGCCTAAATCGACGGAGTTTCGTAAAGCATATTTCTGTTAATAGATGCCATCTTCTTTGTTTTATATTCAACTGCCGTTTATAGTACTTTAAGACAAAAGATTCGAATGCACTCCCTGTAAGGGAGGAACTTACTAGAGAAGAGTAACATCGCCAAAGTTGGCGACTATCAAAAAGGTAATACTGGAGGGCTCTAGAAAGTTAAAACTGTCAAGTCGTTAAAGGTTCCTTCATAGGCATTCGATATCATCCTATAGTTGCTGTTTTGCGTATTAGCCTTTAAGGTAATAAAGTTTAGTAGGGCTTTATAAGTATATTTGAAATATATTAGAGTAAAAGTATTCGCTTATTCATATTTTTAACAAGGAGCTAACTTGGCTGAAGGTATCATAGCAAGCACAAACAGATGTATGCTCAGAAAGGCGTTATTGTCCGATGCTGATTTTATCATCCAATTACTTAACCAAAAGAGTTTTATAGATAATATTGGTGATAAGAACGTGTTTGATGTTCATAGTGCCAATGAATATATCAAGAAATCTTTTTTAACGCCTTATCAGTCCGGTCTCATCGCCCCATTTATTGTTTGTTTGAGTAGTGGGGAGTCAATAGGTGTCGCGGGGTTTTACCAGAGGCCTTACTTACAGGCCCCCGATTTGGGCTATGCTTTTATTGATAAGTATACTGGTAAAGGCTATGGCTTTGAGTCTTGTATGTCGTTAATGAATTTAGCTAAAACGGAGTTAGCTTTACAGGCGGTTAATGCAATTACAGATATTCGTAATGCAGCAAGTCAAAAATTGCTAGTTAAATTGGGCTTTATGGAAATAGGGTTTTTAAAGATAGATCCCCAAAATGACCCAGTTAAACTATTCACTCATAATTTGGCTGATGCAGTTGCTGTGCAACATCCTTCATAAGCAGTAGCCAATTATTTTTATGCGCCGCTATTAGCGGCTCAAAACCATTGTTTTCTAATGAACTTGATAGTGAGAACGCACGACTACTATGCAGCACTTTGCTGCGTTTGTGATGTCGATATATATACCAATTGCCTTTTAATACTGCACCATCGTTATAATGGCCCGCAAACTCATAAACAACAATTTTAAGCGTAAGGTGTTTCTCTAAATCATCGCCTGCATAGCTAAGTGGAATGGCGTTAATCCCCTCATTAGCTAAATAAGTATTTGTCGCTTGCGCGAGCATATTTTTGGGGTGTTCAGCCCAATAATGAAAGTTAGCTATATTGACTTGGTTTTCATCAGTATATTGAATCAATGCTTGTTGATTCGCCGCACCAAGAATTGATATTGTGTCAATATAAACCCTTTGCTTAGACGCCGATAATTGTGCAGGATTGCCATTACTTGTGACCGAAAACTTGTAGTATTTATGAGAGTCGACGTTACTGCTACAGCCTGCTAAAAACAAAGCCAATACGCCAAGTAATGATGCTAATCTCATTGCCCTTTCCTCGGGATTGGGTCTTGGCCAGAGCTCTTATCAAAAATCAACATGCTGGGTTGCTCATTTAAACTTTTGGTCACCGGCTTTAACGTATTTGACAAGCTCTCTAACTCACTTAATGTGTCTGTAAGTTGCTCCATAACGCCAGAACCCTGCTGATAGGTTGTCAAAGTCTTTTCGAATTGCTTTAAGCTTGCAGTTAATTGAACCAACGTGCCTTGTAATTGAGTTAAATTCTTATCCACTTTTTCTGATACTTTTTTGTTGTTTAATTCTTTTATGAGTTTTTCAGTCTCTAAGCCCAATTGTTTATAAGCTGTGAGTGTGTTTTTCGCTTCGCCTAAGGTATCGTTTAGCGGCAGCTTGTTTAACTTGTTTAATAGTGCCATGACCTGTTCAGACAAAGCCGTAAAGCCACTCGGCACACTCGGTAAAATTGGGTAAATAGAGTGCTTGGCAATCGACTCGGGCTTAGCAGAACTATAGAAGTCTAGCTCTATATATACCGCACCTGTTAACAAATTGCCACTTTTTAGCGATGCTCGAAGGCCATTTTTAATCCATTTTTCTATGTTGCCTTGCCAATATTGTTTAGCTTGTTCATCAATGTCATATATACGCCCATACTCAACCTTAATAAGGACAGGGATCGAGGTATTGTCTTGCTGGAAGTAAAGTGGTTGCCCATCTCTTACTAATTGTGCTGGTACTTGTTCCACAGTACCTATGCGCATACCTCTATACTCAACGGGAGCACCAGGCCTTAAGCCTTTGATTGATTGCTCAAACTCTATGAGGTAGAGATCGAATAGGTCGAAACGTCGCTCTAATGCAACAGCAAAATTTTTATGAAGCTTGTACTGGGTATTTTCGGGGGCCGTTTCGTCTGCCTCAGCGGCAGGAGGATAGTCGACTGAGATACCCCCTTTAATCAATTTTGATAAAGAGCCTGTAGAGACTCGGATCCCTTCTGTTGACAAATCAACTTCTATTCCTGAATTTACCCAAAAAATAACATTTTTTGATATGAGCTCATCATATGGTGAATTGATAAAAATACCGTAGTCCATTTCGAGCGTTTTTTCGTTAAATTTGGCGGACTCTACTTGGCCTATTTTGTAATTTCTGAAGAAAATACCTGTACCAACATCCAAAACTTCTGCATTTGCAGCTGTTAGACTATATCTTAACCCATCTACATCAGGGGATATCAGAGCTGGTTGGTCTTGCATCGTAAATAAATTCGCAGAACTGCGACTTTCACCAGGTAACAATTCGATATAAACTCCAGAAAGTAAGGTGTTTAACCCCGAGATCCCGGTCTCATCCACGCGCGGTTTCACAGTCCAAAACTTCGCATCTTCTGTCAACAACGAGTCGTAATGTTTATTTATACGTATCGTCGCGATCACTGCATTTTGCTCAATCTGAAGTCTTAGAGACTCAACTAAACCAACTTGCACGCTCCGCACTTTAACTTCTGTTTTTCCAGCAATGATGCCATCTGCATTTTCCATCTTAAGAAATATGACATGGCCTTTATTAGATTGGTGTTGATAAAGCATCCAACCAGTAATGAGAACGGCAATAATGGGTACAATCCAGATAACTGAAAATTTCGGCTTGGATTCAATGTAGGCTTGTTCGTTCATTGTTGTTCTAGATTGTCCCAAAGTAAGCGCGGGTCGAAGTGATTAACGGAGATTATTTGACATAAGACCATAGCAGTGAAAAATACGATACCTGATTGAGGCTCAACACTTAAAACAGTACCAAGTTGTACCAAAGAAACCAAGAGAATTACGACGAATACATCTATCATTGACCATTTTCCCATAAATTCAAGCGCTCTATATAGCTTGCTCGCAAGTTTGGGGTGGGTACATCGCTTGACTTGGTAAAGTAAGTAGAAGAGTGCAACACCTTTAATTATTGGAATGCAAACACTGGCCAGAAAAATAAGAATGGCGACAGGGTAAGAGCCTGCATTCCACATCACTTCTACGCCGCTGTATATTGTGGCTTTAGTATGTAAACCTAAATTTATCGTATCCATAATAGGAAGCGCTAAGGCGGGTATGAGCAGAACCATTGCTGTTGCCATCCATGCGGCACTTTTTGCCAGTGAGTCCTTCTTTCTAAATTTTAGTTTGGTCATACAACGAGGGCAGTGAATTGAATCACTGAGTTGTCCGCAGACATGGCATTGTTTTAAGTTTTGTTGGAGTGCTCGCGCAGAGCACGTTCTTTCGTCTGGGCAAAAAGTCTGTTGTTCTCGCTCCCAAAGCTGTTCTTTGCTTAGCAGTGACAGAGTTTCTACAAAGCACAACACAAATAATACATAAGCCCAAAAACCCAACCCAACTTCAATCTCGGCGAACTCTGTTAACTTAAATGCGCTTATAAGCACTGCAACTAAGAAAATATCAGCGAGATTAAGTGGCTTAAGTATCATTAAAGCTCTAACAAATACTCTGGCATTATGGGGGTTGAGATGCTTCCAAAAAGGAGAGTGGGCTAACAAAATAAGCAGTAATGCAGCCAGTGGCATGAGCAAAATAGTAAAACCCAAAAGTCCTGCTAGCAGGGTACTGAAGTTTTCAGCAAGCAGCGAGATAGCCTCAATTAGGCTAATAGATTGTTTTAACCCATGTTGTGCATATGAAATAAAATGAGGATGTAGACTCACTAAAAGAAATAAAATCGATGACAGTCCAAATGCATTAATACTTTGGTTGTAATTCACTTGGCAATGAGCCAACACATTCCCACAATGAGGGCAAACAGCGCGCTGTTGTCTGCCCATGTGTGCGATAGAAACAAGGTGGTCGCAATGTTGGCAAGCTATTATCACAATAAAAATGCAGTACTATAAATGATACCTTCTATTGTGAGTGACCATTAAAAGAATATCAACTATCAAAAACGGCGACAGTTTGCCTACTTAACGCGATTAGTTCCCCAGTTTGCGAGAATATTTTGGCATCTTCAGTGCCATATCCCCCGCCAGCTTGGTGAGTAGAGACTTGATATCCAAGCCATTGGCTATCATTTGATGCAAGAGGTTGTAAAAACTCGATATACCAAGATACAGTACTGGCAGGGGATGGTGAGTTGCACAGTTGAAGTAAAGTTGGTGGCCATGCATCAGCCAGCGCAAGAACATGTAACTCGTTCAAATTACCTTTTTCTTCTCCTTTAAACTTCATCCAGCCGTGGATCTCAGTGGTGGTTGCTCCGCTAAATGGCATTGCACCGTGTTGTAAATTCAAATCAATGTTTTGAATAAAAGCGGGGAATAGCCCTTCTATATATTGGAGCGTCTGTTTTGGGTTGATGCTTTGGTTTAATTTAGCCGGTGTTTCGTGTGCGGGCACGTTGACGCTTGATTGGCGCTCAACGCCAAAACATGCCAGTGACACCAAACATGTCAATTCATTTTGCTCAATAATAGTTTCGACTTGAGTGACATTCTTGCCGCTTCTGAGAATTTTCGTCGAAATAGTAAAAGGTGTCTCTGATAATAAAGGGGCGACGAAATTACAGTTAAACGACAGTAGCTTTCGAGAGTCATCGTTAATTCGAAGGTACATGTGTTTTAACATCAGTGCTGCACTTAACCCGCCGAATACAGTTCTCCCTTGGCTCCAAGTATCTGGAACTGTAATTAGGGGATGCGCTTCATGTAGTTGCGAAGATGAAATGAGGGTTTGAAAGTCCATGGTTTTTCCAAATGTTATTATTTATTGAATTAGAATATAAACTCTAACTCAATAAATACAGTTATTTTGTCTGCTTTTTGCTCTGTTCATCCTAAAAATAAAAAAAATTGAAAAAAAATGAAATTTTTTTCGAATTTAAGGTTGAATTAGAGATTACCGCCCTTATCTATCAATTCATCTAACAGAACAACGAATTTTTTGAGGTCGGAGAAGATTCACATGGGTAAAATTATTGGAATCGATTTAGGTACTACTAACTCTTGTGTAGCAGTATTAGATGGTGAGAACACGCGCGTAATTGAAAACGCTGAAGGCGATCGTACTACCCCGTCGATTATTGCATTTACAGAAGAAGGCGAAACATTAGTAGGTCAACCGGCTAAGCGTCAAGCGGTTACTAACCCTACAAATACGCTTTATGCAATTAAACGACTTATTGGTCGCCGTTTCGAAGACGAAGAAGTACAACGTGATATCAGCATCATGCCATTCAACATTGTTAAAGCTGACAATGGTGATGCGTGGGTTGAAGTACGTGGCGAAAAACGTGCTGCGCCACAAATTTCTGCTGAAGTACTTAAGAAGATGAAAAAGACAGCTGAAGATTTCCTTGGTGAGGAAGTGACTGAAGCCGTAATTACAGTACCAGCATATTTTAACGATTCACAGCGTCAAGCAACAAAAGATGCTGGTCGTATCGCGGGTCTAGATGTTAAACGTATCATCAATGAGCCAACTGCCGCAGCACTTGCTTACGGTATGGACAAAAAGCAAGGCGACAACGTAGTTGCAGTATATGACCTTGGTGGTGGTACATTCGATATCTCAATCATCGAGATTGATGAAGTCGATGGCGAGCACACATTTGAAGTACTAGCAACGAATGGTGATACTCACCTTGGTGGTGAAGACTTCGATAACCGTGTTATCAACTACCTAGTAGAAGAGTTTAAGAAAGAGCAAGGTATTGACCTTAAGGTTGATCCTTTAGCGATGCAGCGTGTTAAAGAAGCTGCTGAAACAGCTAAGATTGAGTTGTCATCTGCACAGCAAACAGAAGTTAACCTTCCTTACGTGACAGCTGATGCGACTGGTCCTAAGCACATGAACGTTAAACTAACGCGTGCTAAGTTAGAGTCTTTAGTTGAAGACCTAGTAAACCAATCTATCGAGCCGTTAAAGCGTGCACTTGCTGATGCTGACCTGTCAGTTAGCGATGTAAATGACATCATCCTAGTTGGTGGTCAAACTCGTATGCCTCTAGTTCAAACTAAGGTAGCAGAGTTCTTTGGTAAAGAAGCGCGTAAAGATGTTAACCCTGACGAAGCCGTAGCACTAGGTGCAGCTGTCCAAGGTGGTGTACTGTCTGGCGACGTTAAAGATGTACTTCTTCTTGATGTTATCCCTCTGTCTCTAGGTATCGAGACTATGGGCCAGGTAATGACTGCGCTTATCGAGAAAAACACGACTATCCCAACTAAGAAGTCACAGGTTTTCTCAACAGCTGAAGACAACCAATCTGCGGTTACAATTCATGTACTACAAGGTGAGCGTAAGCGTTCAACTGATAATAAGTCACTTGGTCAATTTAACCTTGAAGGTATTCGCCCAGCTCAACGTGGCGCGCCTCAAATCGAAGTTACTTTCGATGTAGATGCTGACGGTATCTTACATGTATCTGCGAAAGATAAAGATACAGGTAAAGAGCAGAAAATCACTATCCAAGCTTCTTCTGGTCTAAGTGACGATGAAGTAGAAAAAATGGTACGTGATGCTGAAGCAAATGCTGAAGAAGACAAAAAGTTTGAAGAGCTAGTAGGTGCACGTAACCAAGCTGACGCACTTGTACACGCAACTCGTAAGCAAGTAGAAGAAGCAGGTGAAGCACTACCAGCTGAAGACAAAACAGCAATTGAAGGCGCTTTAACAGAACTTGAAGCTGCGATTAAAGGTGATAGCAAAGAAGATATCGATGCTAAAACTCAAGCACTTGCTGAAAAGTCTCAAAAGCTAATGGAGATTGCACAAGCAAATGCACAAGCACAGCAAGCAGGTCCAGAAGCTGGTGCTCAGTCAGGTTCAGCTAAAGCAGACGACGATGTAGTTGACGCTGAGTTTGAAGAAGTTAAAGACAATAAGTAATTGTTGACTTTTAAGGGCGCGCGGCGATATCGCCAGATGCGCCCTTAGTGTTTTTAAAATTTGGCTCAGTATATCGGGTTATATCCGAAGAGTTGTCTTGTAAGAGTAGTGTGATAACTATGTCAAAACGTGATTATTACGAAGTATTAGGCGTATCAAAAGACGCTAACGAACGTGATATTAAAAAGGCGTATAAGCGCCTAGCTATGAAATATCACCCAGACCGTACTGCGGGTGATGAAGCCTTAGAAGCTAAATTCAAAGAAGTAAAAGAAGCGTACGAAGTCCTTACGGATAGTCAAAAACGCCAGATGTATGATCAATACGGCCATGCAGCGTTTGAACAAAACGGTGGTGGAGGCCATGGCGGATTCGGTGGTGGAGCCGACTTTGGCGATATTTTCGGGGACGTATTCGGTGATATTTTTGGTGGCGGCGGAGGCGGTCGTCGTCAATCGAGACAGCAACGTGGTGCCGATTTAAGATATAGCTTAGATCTGTCGCTTGAAGAGGCTGTTAAGGGCAAAGATGTAGAAATCAAAGTGCCTACATGGGTTAGCTGTAAGCCTTGTGATGGCAGTGGTGCAAAAGCGGGTTCAAAACCTAAAACGTGTACAACATGTCATGGTGCAGGCCAAGTCCAAATGCGTCAGGGTTTCTTTGCTGTCCAGCAAACATGTCCTACTTGTCAAGGTACTGGCCAAGTTATCTCAGATCCATGTAACAAATGTCATGGTCAAGGTCGTGTAGAGAAGACAAAGACACTGTCTGTTAAGATCCCAGCAGGTGTTGATACGGGAGATCGTATTAGGCTTTCTGGTGAAGGCGAGGCAGGTATGCATGGTGCGCCGGCAGGTGATTTGTATGTGCAAGTTACTGTGCGTGAACACCCAATCTTTGTGCGTGATGGTAACAATTTATACTGTGAAGTGCCGATCAGCTACACTACCGCGGCACTAGGTGGTGAAATCGAAGTACCGACACTAGATGGCAGAGCAAATCTTAAGATCCCTTCTGAAAGCCAAACGGGTAAAATGTTCCGTATGAGAGGCAAGGGTGTTAAATCTGTTCGCAGTGGTTCTGTAGGTGATTTAATTTGCAAGGTTGTTATCGAAACACCTGTGAATTTGAATGAGCGTCAAAGAGAACTGTTACGTGAACTCGAAGAGAGTATGAGCGGTGATACCAGTAAAAATCGCCCTAAAGCTCAAGGCTTCTTTGATGGCGTTAAAAAGTTTTTTGATGACCTAACCAAATAGAAAGCTTAATCAAAACGGCGCCATTGGCGCGTTTTACCTCTCAGTCTAAAATTACGAGATAATCCATATCATCGTTGCATCGGCACAGTAGGTCCGATCGGTCTTCTCCTGAAATCAGTGTTCCAGAGCTACACCCTAAGACTTCACATTTTTCATTACACGCTAACCTGTCAAGCCAAAAGTGATACTCGTTACTTAAAAAAATCACTACTAAACATGCAAAAATCGACACGCTTAATGCTTTTACAACCTGAACACTCATGTTACTTTTCTCACTCGGCTAAAGGTACTTATAGAGTCATCAAACAATACAGCCTGACTTTTATAACACCTGCTCTATAAGCGTTTGCCGGTATATACTACTTTAGTAGACAATCCCATATTGTCGAGCATATTTTAGTATAATATGCGCTTTATTTTCCCTCTGATAATGATTCGAAAGCGAAGCATAAAAGACATTCGAACAGAGCAAGAACAGGCTGAATGCCTAACTTAGAACTGCGGTAATTTTGCCAAGGAGGAACCATGACTCCCGCTATAAACTTATTGAGAAAACAGAAAGTAGCATTTGAAGTATTAAAATTTAAGCACGATCCGAGTCTTACCAATTATGCACAAGAAGCGGCAACAAAGCTCAATCTGGACCATCATCAGGTCTTTAAAACACTCGTTATTGATGTAGATGGCGAGCTTTTTATTGGAATAACACCAGCAAATCAACAAGTTGACTTAAAGTCTTTTGCAAAATCAATATGTGGTAAAAAAGCTCAAATGGCTGATAAAAATCGGGCGCAAACTGCGACCGGTTATCTACTGGGTGGAATTAGTCCTTTTGCCCATAAGAAAAATATTCCAGTTGTCCTTCATGAAACAGCAAAACAATACCCTAATATTTATGTTAGTGGTGGGCGTCGAGGTCTAGAAATCTCAATATGTCCAGACATTCTAATTGCAATTACAAAAGCAAAACTAGCCACATTTTAGTTTATCCAGTCTTAACATCGCTACTACAGGACAAAAAAAGCAGCGAACACTAATTTCAGCTTACACGTGTAAGCTATTAATTCTGGGTTACTTTTCCATATAAATAAGCAAATTCAGTAAAAATATCGTTAATTTTTTCATTTGAGCAATTGATCTAATTTGAATTTTATGCCGTAATGTAAGTATATCTATCTGGTCGGATGAGTTTATTATGAGTTTAAGAACACAGCTAAGAAAAATATTGCCAAGCATTTCAATTACAGAACAAGAAGCGTTAGACGCAGGGGATGTTTGGTTAGAAGGTTCTATCTATCAAGGAAAGCCAGATTTTGGCGCGTTAAGATCTGTATCAGAAGCTAAGCTTTCTGCAGACGAACAAGCGTTTTTGGATGGGCCAGTTAAAACTTTGATGTCAATGATTGATGAAAATCAGATTCAAAACTCTAAGCACTTGCCTGAGCACATCTTGGACTTTTTGAAGCAAGAAAAATTTTTCTCACTAATTATCCCAAAGCAGTACGGTGGTTTAGAATTCAGCCCTTATGCAAATTCAACCATCGTTGGCACAATAGCAACTAAGTCATCTGCTGTAGCGGTAACCGTGATGGTGCCAAATTCGTTAGGCCCAGGTGAGCTACTACTTCATTACGGCACTGCTGAGCAGCAAGCCCACTACCTACCAAGACTTGCAAATGGTCGTGATATTCCGTGCTTTGCATTGACTAGCCCTGAGGCTGGTTCTGATGCCGGCGGTATCCCAGATCAAGGCATCGTCACCAAAGGTATGTTCGAAGGCAAAGAAGTGCTTGGTTTAGAAGTGACTTGGGACAAACGTTATATAACACTTGCACCGATCGCTACGGTACTTGGTTTAGCATTCAAAGTGTTTGACCCACAGGGTTTGCTAGGTGGTAAAGAGTCGCTTGGTATTACTTGTGCTTTGATCCCTAAATCGCACCCTGGTGTTGAGTTAGGAAACAGACATGATCCAATGGGTATCCGTTTTTATAACGGTACTACTCGTGGTAAGAAAGTGTTTATTCCAATGGATTTTATCATCGGTGGTCAGAAGAACATCGGACGAGGTTGGCAAATGCTTGTCAGCTGTCTTGGAGCGGGCAGGGGGATCTCTCTACCAGCACTTGGCGTGTCGACTAGCCAAGTCGCACTGAAATCAGCAT
Source organism: Pseudoalteromonas luteoviolacea (assembly GCF_001696455.1). Taxonomy (GTDB): domain Bacteria; phylum Pseudomonadota; class Gammaproteobacteria; order Enterobacterales; family Alteromonadaceae; genus Pseudoalteromonas; species Pseudoalteromonas luteoviolacea_C. The sequence continues at coordinate 252,060 of NZ_MAUJ01000002.1, read as the reverse complement.
CTGAATACGCTGCTGTACGAGAGCAGTTTGGTTTAGCCATTGGCCAGTTTGAAGGCATTCAAGAAAAGCTTGCGGATATTGCAGGCAAAGCATATTTACAAGAGTCAATGAGAGTACTGACGACCGAAGGGTTAGGCATGGGCTTAAAGCCTTCAGTGGTAACTGCTATCGCAAAATATCACATGACTGAACTTGGTAGAGATGTTTTAGACTCTGCAATGGATATATTGGCGGGTAAAGCCATCCAAAATGGCCCACAGAATACATTAGCAAGTGGTTACGTAGCTCAGCCGATCGCAATCACGGTTGAAGGTGCGAATATCCTCACAAGAAACCTGATGATATTTGGTCAAGGGGTTATGCGTTGTCACCCATATTTACAAAGTATGGTTGAGTCAATTCACAGTGAATCGCCAACCGCTGATAAAGAATTCAATAAGATTCTTCGAAAGACTATCGGTTATAGCGTAGGAAATGGACTTAGAGCGTTTAAGTTAGGTGCTTTTCCTTTCCTAGCGTCAGGTACGTCAAGATTGCCTGAAGTCGTAGAGTATGAAAAAGCTGCACAACAGTTATCTGCGAAGCTTGCTGTTTATGCTGATTTCTCTTTACTTGTGCTAGGTGGCAAACTGAAGCAAGCTGAGTTATTGTCAGCAAGGCTTGGCGACGTGATGAGTTTTGTATATGCAGCTATGGCATCAATTCGTTATTACGAGCAAAAAGTCTCTGAAAGCGAAAGAGCTCAAGCATCACCTTATTTCCATTATGCGACTCGTTATGCACTCGCTGAGGCTGAAAAAGCATTACACAAGTTCTTGGATAACTTCCCGAGCACAGCAGCCAGACGTTTTATGCGCGTCGCAACAATGAACTTCAGTCATCGTATGCCTAAAATTAGCGATGATATGATCCGTGAACTAGCGAAAGCTGCGCAGCTTGATACTGCATTCAAACAGCAAATTACGCACTTAGTGACGCCAACTCAAGGCGACGGACATGATATTAATGAACAAGCATACAAAGCTAAAATGGCTTGCTTAGATTCACTCGCAAAAGTCAAAAAAGCCCTTCGCCGTAAAGAGGTAAAAGCGGGTGTCACCTTTGACGAGACACTAAGCAATGCGTTTGTTGCCAATATTGTTAATGAACAAGAATACATTAAATTGGTTGACTATAACCGCAAACGTGAAAAAGCGATTCGCGTTGATGAGTACGATTTTGACTTAAACCTGATCGCCGATGAAAAAACGGACGAAAGACTAAAAACGGCAGTTAATCAGTAACACGCCTTTTCACCCGCTTATATCTATAAGCGGGTGTTTCATATAGACTGCACAAAAAGTTACTACGATGAAAATGTATGCAGTCCTCTTCTCTATACGAACAGTTTCTTAATACTCAAAGTAAAGATCAACGCATAGCCCTTTGGAATGGGTGTGGTACGTTGGAAAAGTTCACTCTTGGCAATCAATGTTATGTTGCAAAAGTGACGCAAGTTCCTCAGGATTTGCAGCACAAGAACATCAAACAAACGAGTTTCTCCCTTAAGAGAAAGGTACGCAGTTACGAAAAGGAACAACTGTTTTACAAGCAGTGTGTAGATGTTTTAAAAGACATTTGCATTGTGCCAAAAATGTTTGAGTTACATGCTGAGCGAGGGATATTTGTTACATTGCTAGAAGATTATGAAGCAAAAGGGTTTATAAATAAAAATACTGCTAATATTGAAGATATCAATAAAGTCATTGAATGGCTTGCGCATTTTCATGCTACATGGTTAGAGGAAGCACAGATTCACTCCCAATTTGAAGAATACGGAGAAGGGAATTATTGGCACCTAAAAACCCGCCCCGATGAGTTTGAAAAAATGCCATCAGGTTTACTTAAAGAGAACGCGCGTCGTCTTGATGTCGCTTTAACGTCAACAAGATACAAAACGATGATCCATGGGGATGCGAAGCTGGCAAACTTTGCTTTTGGTAGTAAGGGGGTTATTGGCTACGACTTTCAGCATGTTGGTGTGGGCATTGGGTTGTCAGATGTGATGTTATTGCTAACAACCGTGCTAGACAGTGAAGGTTTGGAAAAGCATTGCGAATTATTATTAGACAAATACTTTCAAGCGCTAACGACACAATTGAATAGAAATCAAAGTGCCATAGTAGGAAAAGACGTCGAAAATGATTGGCGAGCCTTGTGGCCGTTAGTATGGGTCGATTTTCACCGTTTTTTAGCTGGTTGGAAGCCAGAGCACCCAAAAATCAACGATTATATGAAGGCGCAGTCTGCTCACATGTTAATTAAGAGGCGATGAACCATTCATGGAGTTTGCTCTTGTTAGTGCTTTATTTTGGGTTGGGTTCGATTACACTCGTAAGCGCCTAGCTGCTTTTTTTTCAGCGCCTTTAATGTCGGTCGTCTTCAGTGCCTTAGTATTGCCGTGCTACTTCATTTATTGGCTTTTCGAAGATAGATCTATACCTACAATTCAGTACTTTTATCCTGCAACAATCAGCGGATTGTTAGCTGGCATTGGCAGCGTCAGTTTTATTCGTGCATTAGCGATTGGCAAAGTGGCGGTTATGCTGCCTATGCTCTGTTTAACTCCCGTAATTTCAGGTGTTTTCGCTTGGTTTTGGCTCGGTGAGTCATTGGGGGGACTCGAGCTTTTGGCGATCGCTATTTTGGTAAGTGCCTCATTTATTTTACAGGGCGGGAAGCTGACTTTTTTGGAGCCTGGTAGTGGTTATATATTACTGACTGCTATCTGTTGGGGTTGTTGCATCGTATTTGATAAACAGGCACTCAAGCTGAGCTCAATAGAATTTCACATTGTTTATATTACGCTAGTGGTACTCGTTTTTAACGGTCTGCTGTTTCGTCCCAAACTGTGTCTAGCAAAAATTACGCAATATATGTGGCTGTGGCTGAGTGCTGCAGCTTGTTTTTCCCTTGCTGTTACATTTCAATTTATCGCATTACTCGAAATACAGCCGGGTATTTTGGAAGCACTAAAGCGGGCTATTGGCATTATCGGTGCTGGCTTGATTGGGGTATATCTGTTTCAAGAAAAACTAACCCCAACACAGTGGTCCTGCATTGGGGTTATATTAGTAACGAGTGTATTATTTTCTATGTGATTAGTTACACTTAGCTACTTTTCTCCAAACATTAGAGAATACATCTGGACGTGCACCTCGTGACCACCAGATTGAGTGGTATTCGTATCCGTTGTAAGATACTTTGTCACCGACACGATAGAACGTTGAAGCGCTCCAAGCTGATAGGCCACTACAACCCGGCGGTGTTACAACGTCGTCAACAGTTACTTGCTTAACGATGCTGTCAAAGTCCCCAGCAGAATTAGTAACTTTAAGTGTTACATCGTAAGTACCTGCTTGCGCGTATGTGTGACTTGGCGAGCCTTGTGTACTAGAGTTTCCATCACCAAACGTCCAGTTATAAGAACCTACTGTTGAAGAGTTTGTGAATGTTGCTTTCAAACCTTGAGTCGTGAAGCTAAAGTTTGCAACAGGAACTGGGTCACCGCCGCCACAACCTTGTGCTAAGTAGTCATAAGCTGCTTTTGCTTGAACAATACCGTAACCGTATGACGTATCACGGCCCGCAGCACCTTTGTCTTTAGCTGTTGCATTAAGCGCTGCACGGATATCTGCGTTTGAACATTGTGGGAAGTTACTCCAAACTAGTGCTGCTACACCTGACACGTGAGGCGTTGCCATTGATGTACCACTGATGCTTCTGTAGCTACCGTTGTTCCACGTCGAGTTTACGCCTACACCAGGACCTGCAATTTCAACTTGGCTGTTATATTGCGAGAATGACGCTTTGTTTTCTGAGCTATCAACTGCCGCAACAGATACAACATTGTTGTATGATGCTGGGTAGCTTAGTGCACTGTTGCCGCCGTTACCTGCAGCTGCAATATGCAGCATACCGCGCTGATAACTTTGATCGAAAGCATTACGCTCTGCTGTTGAGCTGCCACTGCCACCTAAGCTCATGCTTGTGATGTGAGATCCTGCAGCTTCACACTGATTAATGGCTTCGATTAGGTCCGAACCATAAGCCCAGCGACCAGAGTCATTGAAAACTTTAACAATATGAAGGCCAAGGTTACCCGATGGGTTAACACCCACAACGCCAGTTCCGTTTCCACCTAGCGCCGCGATTGTGCCCGCAACGTGTGTACCATGACCATTACCATCATTGTACCAAAGACCAGTATCATTGGAGCCATAACCATCATCACCTGTTACGCCTGCACTCACTAAATCTTCGTGTGCACGATGATAACCTGTATCCATGATACAAACTTTGCGATTAGCAGCCGCTGCGTCGCTTACAAGCTTAGCCTGTACCATGTTGATACCATAAGGAGTAGATTCAGCAAGTGGTGAAATGCCCGCTTCAATTACTTCAGGAACGTAACGCTTTGGATCCACCTCAACTGTTTCTACATCACCGTTTTTCTCAAGCTCTGCCAACTGCTCAGGCGTTACTTCCATTACAACTGCATTGATATTTGGTAGAGTTTTGATTGCAGTCGTATTTAAATCATTTGCAAACAGCGATAGTGATTGTGCTTTGAACTCAGAAATTTCAGCTGTAGACATCGCAACAGGCAATGTGTTCGCCATAGATTCGCTTTTCAAAGTAACAATCATACGCTCGGTATTAGACGCGTGTGCTGTGGCAGTGCCAAGCGCAGACGCAACGCCAAGGGCAAGTAAAGTACATTTAGTGCTTGTTAGAAAGTTGTGTTTCATCTTGTTTGTCCTAGTTACATGTTGTTAACCAAATTAACTAAAACAGGTATTCTTCTCAGTGTCAACCGCGTGAAAAATATTCAATTTTACGGTGTGATTAATGTATTTATAACATAAGTTTAATTTAGATTAAATATTTGGTTATTTATTGGCCGTTGAATTGAATTTGTTTTTTGGTTGGATTAAAAGATTAGAAATTTAATTCGTCATTGATAGTCATAATATTGTAATCTTTTTTATCATTGATGAATTGAGAAAAGTCTACGCGACGAAGTCTATCTTCATGAATTGCTTTGTAGATAGGGGCAAATTCTTGTTTATAAGGTCGAAAGATGGCTATCTTTTGTGTGCCAATATATTTCACTAGCCCAAGCTGTAATTTTTTTAACTCGATAAGTAAGTAACCGCCCAATAAAACATGTCCACCTATGGACACATCCAATTTTGAATCATGCTCGTTGTCCCAGTTTACGCCCCCAATTTGTAGCTTATCTCTTATTCCAAGCTCGACAGCAGCTTGGCTAACACCAAAAGCAATTGCATCATTAGCACACCATACCAAGTCTACACTTCTGTAGCGGCGAAGTAGCCCTCGAGATAATTCTAAAGCACGTTGTTTTGACCACTGTGCATCTATTTTATCGACCAGCGTGACATTGGAGGCTCTATTTGTATAACTGAGTAACCCCTGTTCTCTCTCCGTTGCGGCATTGGTTGCAATGTCACCCAAAAATGCGAGCATAGAATGAGTGTGTTTATTCGAGTTGCGTTGGTTTGCTTTGTGTACTAGCTCTCTGGCGAGCATTGTGCCAGCTTGGTAGTTGTCTGGTAAAATCGATGCTTTGATACCAAAGCCCTTGGCAGCAAGTCTTTCTAGTGCAAGTTTATTAGGGCTGTTTAGCAAAAAAAGAATATTTGGGTGGGGTTTATCAGACGATAAAAGCACTTCAGTGATCACACGTTTTTCATCAACGAGTATAAGGTACTGTGCATCAGACTCTAGTGCTTGCTTGGTGAGTTCTTTCATAAGAATATGATTGCGCTCAGCAAACAACGTGGTTAATTCAATGTCTGTGTCTTCCGCGACGGCATTCATTATATTTGAAACGTTAAACCAAAAATTGCCAGTTGGGTTGTCATTGTTAAAACCTGGGTTGACGAATGTTACTTTCAGCGGTTGAGAGGCATAAGTACTCATGCTCAATACACCAAGGAGCAAATAAAACATACTGAATACAAACAAATATAAATAATTATAAATTTTCAAAATGTAAACGCCCTTTACACACGGTTGTTCTTGTGCAGTTTGCATATTTATATATACTAGCGCAATCTAAGAAGGGGGGGTTATGAAGTTTATATTTATTCTAGCACTTTTATTGTCTGGTTTTGCTCATAGCGATGAAGTACAAGATTTAAATCAAATCATGAAAAAGATGGGCCACGAATATAAACTCGCCATAAAGTCACAAGCTCCTATTGAAATGTCAGTGCATATTGACGCTTTTATTGAGCTAGTAGAACTAGCCAAAAAGCAAAAGTTTCAACAAGACAAAGCGATTGAGTCTCTAAAAGGCCTAGACCAAACAATCAAACTTGCAATGCAAGCAAAGCAGTTGGTTGGCGATAATGATCTGGCATCTGCGAAGTTAAGACTCAAACAAATAGACGAGCTTCGTATGGAGTACCATAAATTACATGAGCCGCCGAGCGTCTGGGACTTGTTATTCGGGCGCTAGATATGCCAATCGAATTGTAAAGAGAGCTGACGTTGAGGAACGAATGGCGCGTCTTCATCTGCTGTGGTTCTATACTCAGTATTGAATACGTTTTCTAACCTCAATGTACTACGGAGGTTATCTGTAATTTGCCACCTCGCATAGGCATTCACCATCGTTGAACTCGGTAATACTTGTTCTCCTGAGCCAACCTGATGCTTGTTAAAGTGATGAGATATTTCACTTGATAGCTCTAACTCGTGCCAGTTAAAACGATGAATTACACTCATTTTTAGCGGTGCTATTCCCTGTACATGATTGCCATTACTTTGTTTCGCTTGTTGCTTGGCGACAAGCCATTTGACGCTTTGTTCAGGTGTGGGCTTAAACTCTAATGTGAATTCATATCCCTTCAAGTTGACCTGTTCTAAATTGTTATATGTTCTATCGCCATTTTCCAATTTTGTTCGTTCAATAAAATTATTTAAGGTACTTTGATATACATTGAACCGGCCTGAAAAAGAGGCATGGGTATAAATATAATGTAATTCTAGCGTCCTGCTTTCTTCAGGTTTAAGGTGTTGATTACCAAGCGTGTTTCCGCGAGGGGTGACACCATTAAAATAAAGCTCTGTCATTGCAGGAAACCTAAACGAAGTTCCATATTCAGCTTTTAAAAAATGATTTTGAAATTTTTTCTCTATTGAACTTTGGTAAGACAGGTAATTATCTGACCTGTTTTTCTTGTCATTTTTCGCTTCGAAGTAATCATACCGGGCGCCCAAATTCAGTTTGGCATCAGAAAGCGAGAAGGCGGTACTGATAAAAGGAGCGACATTCAATGTTCTGCCATTTATTAATAATTGACCTTGCACCGTTGAATCATTGGATGTTTCTCGGTCAGAAATCTTTATTCCGTCTCGCGCTAACCAGTCGACTCCATAGCGCCACGATGCGCTTTGTGTATGTTTACTTGAGTACACATTGCTACCATATGTATGAGACTGGTAGCTCGTTAGGTTTTTTCGCTCTCCTATGCGCTCTACAAGGCTGTCCCAATTTTGGTAGTGGTGAAAGACTCTGAATAACCACCTATCTGAGTTTAATGTGGCTTGAAATAGACTGTGGTCATCTTTTGGGTAAATGGCAATTTGTGAGGACGGGTACTTAGCGCTGCTTTTTCCAATATCTTTACCCAATGAAGGCAGCCAACTAATGTTGTAATCAAGCCCTCCGGGCAAACTACCTTGATGGTAAAGCGACGTAGCGAGCTGTTTATAACCAGTATTTAAAGGCACCCCGGAGGCCGATTCTTGATTATTAGCCTGACGATAACTGACCAAAAGCGAATTAGAGATGCCGCCACTACCAATGGAAAAGCTCGAAGCGCTATTTGGTATTTGTTGCATGAGGCTAAGCGTTGATTGCTCTGGTTTATTAGTTGTAAGGTTTATGACTCCTCCAATCGCGCCAGAGCCATGCATCATGGAAGCAGCTCCTTTTTTAACCTCGTAAAATGATACTAGCGAAGGAGGCAAAAACGAAGCCGAGTTACCCGCTCTTCTGTCTGTGATAATAGGAATACCATCAACGTGCGTTTTGATCCGCCATCCACCTAGACCACGAATGCTATAACTTTGGAATAAGCCCCCTTGACCAGATTTGTGAAGGCCCGGGAATCGCTCTAATTGGTCGGCAATGTTTGTATTTGATGAACTAAATGTGCTTGGAGGTAGTGTTTCTACAGTAGAATCTTTGAATATCTCTTCTTTTAGCAAGTTCTTCCCAGCATATACCTCTACAACTTCAATGTTGTTTGACGCGACTGCTAACTCCAATAATTCAATCATATATCTCCATAAACATTGTCTTAACCGTGGATTAATTGGTATTTGTTACTACACTTTGCTCGGATGCCTATCGTTATGAAAGATGTTAAATGTGTTCGTGTGAAGATTCAAACAATTTTGACGCTATGTAAATCGGTATGTTTTGAACTCTGTGGTTTAGCACCTGTAGTAATGTTTATCGCTTATCTTGTTAACCTGATAGGACAGCAATTTGTTACAAAAAAAGGGATAAAACCAATGACACTTCTCCACCCCGTAAGTCTTGCTGTGGCAATCGCGCTCGGCGGCGCAACATATCTAGCCTATGACAATTATACTCAAGAAACTCCGTATGAAATGAAAGCGGAATTTCTAGCGAAGAAAGCGGCTAGTAAGTCACAGGCGCCAAAAAGGTACGACAAACCAAAAGAGGCACATGAATTTTACGTACAGCAAAGATTACCCATTGGCGCTTCTTCTTTGCCTACGGAAAAGTACTCTGCTGCGCTTGCTCAAATAAAAAATATGCCGCATTACTCGATTGCCGAAAACACCGTTTTATTTGACTATCAACCTCAGTTAAATGCGCCCGATGGGCAGAATCAAGAACTTGGTGATTGGCAAGAGCTTGGCCCCGGTAATATAGGTGGGCGTACAAGGACGCTTATCATACACCCGACTAATCACGACATAATGTATACAGCGGGCGTTGCTGGTGGCGTTTGGAAGACAACGGATGCTGGCGCATCTTGGCAACCGTTAAGTGATCTTGCAACCAATCTAGCAGTAACAACATTGACTTTTGATCCTAGCAATGCAGACATTATTTATGCAGGAACAGGGGAGGGCTTTTTCAATTTTGATGCGCTTCGTGGCGATGGGATATTTAAATCTTCGGATGCTGGCGTTACTTGGGAACAGATTTCTAGTACGGCCAGTAATGGCGACTTTCAGTACATAAACAAAATCGCGTTTAGTAAAAATGATGCCAATACCATGTATGCGGCAACCAGAACTGGCGTTCAAAAGTCAACCGATAGCGGGGTTACATGGACCTCTGCTTTCGTGCCTCAAGGTGCTTCGGTAGGGTGTACAGATCTTACCGTATTAAATCAGTCTGGCGTGGATGTATTATTGACTGCTTGTGGCTCTTTCAATACAGGCGGTGTGCACCGTAGTACAGACGCAGGCGCTAACTGGGCGCAGGTAATTGCTGGAGCAAACCAAGGGCGTACGACGATTGCTGTGGCACCGTCTGATAATAATATAATTTACGCTTTATCTGCTAACAGAGGTACACACGCAATGGATGCGGTGTATAAATCTACAGATATGGGTGCAACTTGGGCGACGACTGTTACGCAAGACACGGCGGATTCATTTACCAAACTCCTTTTAAGTAACACTGTATTTGGATTATTTGATCAGTGTTTTGGTGGCACGGCACAATTCTTTAACCAAGGTTGGTACGATAACATTATTGCGGTTGATCCAGTAAATCCTGACGTGGTTTGGACTGGTGGTATTGATGTATTCCGCTCGGATGACGGTGGTCAATCTTTTGTACCTACGAGTGTATGGTGGTTTGACCCAACAAATCCTCAATATGCTCACGCAGATCAGCACGAAATTGTTTTTCACCCGGATTACAACGGCACAACTAATACGACAATGTTTGTTGGTAATGACGGGGGGATCCAGAGAACTGACAATGCGCTCTCGGGCCGTTTAACCCTTGCTGAAGTGTGCGGCAACGCAGCAGCGGATCCAGCGCAAAGAGTCAGTTGGTCTACATTAAATAATGGGTATGCGGTCACCCAATTTTACCACGGTACTGTTAAGCCTAATGGTGAAAGCTATTTTGGTGGCACCCAAGACAATGGCACATTATCTGGTCAAGATGGCGGGTTTAATAATTGGATTGAAATACTCGGCGGTGACGGTGGCTGGACAGCAATCGACCCAACTAATCCAAATGTGATGTTTGCTGAAAATACAGGCCTTTCGATTCAAAAGTCGACTGATGGCGGTCAAAGCTTCAGCGGGGCGACAAACGGTATTTCAGGCGATAACGGATTTCCGTTTATTACACGTTTTGAAATGGCGCCTTCAAATCCTCAAGTCCTCTGGATCGGTGGTAATCAACTATGGCGCACAAGCAATCAGGCTGAAAGCTGGTCAGCTGCTTCAGGCGCTTTAAACGGCTCAGTATACTCAATTGGCATTGCGCCAAATACTGAGAGCGCAGTGGCAGCAGGTACTAATGGCGGCACAATATATGTGTCATATAGCGCAGATCAGGCAGATACTCAAACACAATGGGTAGAGGCGACACCTGAGGCTGGTGCGACGGTCAGCTCTCTCGCGTTTGACCCTAATGATAACCAAATTATCTATGCAACGTTGTCGAACTTCGATGTGACACATGTTTGGAAAACAACAGACGGCGGCCAAAACTGGCAAGCAATGGATAATGGTTTACCAAATGTACCAGCCATGACGATTGCTGTTGACCCTGTGAATAGCCAAAGATTGTTCGTCGGTACTGACTTAGGTGTGTTTGTGTCAGTGGATGGGGGCATGAATTGGATGGCAGATGGTTCGGGCTTAGCCAACACCAATATCGCGAAACTGGCAATTAAAGACTCTGAATTATTTGCTTTCACTCATGGGCGCAGTACCTATAAGGTTGGGATCAAAAGTGATACAAACAGAAGTTTAGAGGTTTCGGAAGATACGGACTTGATGTTAAGCGACGTGTTAGTTAATGAATTTGGACAGGCTTACGACTCGATTGAAATAGTTCAAACGTCAGAAAATGGCATGTTACTCTCTGGAGACCAGGTGCTAGAGGTCGGTTCGCAGGTGTTACAGGCTGACTTTGCAAATGTGAAATACAAACCAAATGAAAACTTCAATGGCGACGACGCATTTACGTTTAGAGGTACAACAAACACACCAACGGATACGCCAAATAACGATGGTGTAGCAAATCAGCATACTATTGATATAAAAGTGGCCGCTGTGAATGATGCACCAATGATACAGCAGTTAGAAGATTTAACTTTATATATTGATGAGCTAGTTGAAATTGATTTTAAAGAACACATTGAAGATGTTGACAATGATCAACTTATGATTTCTCTAGAACCATCAGTGCCTGGTATGTCATTTATTGATGGCGTGCTGTCTGGGCGACCATTTACTGAGTTTACTCAACAAATGACATTGATGGTGAGTGATGGAGAATTAGAAGCGACGCAATCGTTTAGACTGGATATAAATGAGCCTCCTAAACGCGCGCCTTCTATTGACGAAGGACAAATGTTCGAGATTCAGGAGAATAACGACGAGGGGGCGTCTGTCGGAATGCTGGAATTCAGTGACCCAGATCCTGATGTGTCGCCAGTTGATGGGTTTATGATTCTAGATGAAGTACCATTCATGATTGACGAGAAAGGGGAGATCTTTGCAACAGCCGAGCTGGATTATGAAATGCAAAGTGAGTTTAGCTTCTTTGTGCGCGCAATAGATACCATGGGTAATAGCTCTGAGTATACTGAAGTTAAGGTGTCTGTTTCCAATGATCCTGCTGATGACGATGTAGTTGATCCTGTCATTGATGAAGGACAAGTTTTTGAGGTCGTAGAAAACTCAGAAATAGGGACTGTTATTGGCATGCTTAAGTTTGCTGACTCGGATGATTCTCCAGTTGAATCCTTTGAGGTACTGGGCAATGTTCCATTTGAAATCAACACCAGTGGTGGAGTAACGGTTTCAGATAATATTGACTTCGAAACTCATGAGTACTTCGAATTTGCAGTCAAAGCCATTGGAAGCAAAGGTAACTCGTCGGATTACACGAAAGTTAAGGTTATGGTTATTGATGACCCAAATGATCAAGGGGCTGACAACCAAGATCCGGTAATCCCTACAGGGCAGGTATTTGAAATTCTTGAGAATGCTGCTTTAGGCACGATCGTTGGCCGCTTAGAGTTCTTTGATCCAGACCCAGACACAACGCCAGTTAAAGAGTTCTTTGTTATCGGTAATGCACCGTTCAACATCGAGCCAAATGGAGATATTGTTGTACGGGGCAACCTCGATTTTGAATTCCAAAGTGTAATTAAGTTTGGTGTGAGAGCTCAAGATACTGATGGAAATACATCGGAGTATACAGAAGTTACCGTAAACCTTATTGACGTCAGAGGTAATGACGATGATGATAACGATGGTGATTCAGGCTCTTTTGGATTCTTAGCACTGTTAAGTTTGCCATTAGCACTATTAAGAAGACGTAAGCGATAAGCTAGAAAATTGAACTTAAAAAGCGGCGCAAGCCGCTTTTTTTCGGCTATCGGTTTTTAGTCATGAAATAAATTTTTTGGAATGAAATGTACAGGAAGTTTATTATTTTACGAGAGAGTTTTGAGTTGTGAAATGAGATAGGTCGACAAGCACTTTATGAGTAAAGTGCTCGGATTGAAAAACGCCAGAGATTTAACGCTTTTTCTTCTTGTTGCCTTGAACAGCTTTAAAACGAGGATTTGTTTTGCAAATTACATAAACTTTACCGCGACGTTTTACAACTTGACATCCAGGTCTGCTTTTTGCGCTTTTTAGTGAACTCAAAACTTTCATCTTATGCTCCTTACTTTTGATTTAAATTTTACGTGCCAGAAGGCGTCTTGACATCGCACTATTAACAGTGCGATGTCAATTTGGTGCTTTGCGTATTACTTAGATGTAGAAGCAATATTCTTAAAGCGGCGGTTGAACTTAGCAACACGGCCATCGCTAGCAACGATTTTCTGCTTACCTGTGTAGAACGGGTGAGAAGCGCTTGAAACATCGATTGGAACGTAAGGGTATTCTTTACCATCGATCTCAACTGTTCTATCAGTCTTGATAGTTGAACCAACGATGAAGTACTTGTCTACTGCCGTGTCATGAAATGCAACAGCTTGATAATCCGGGTGGATATTTGCTTTCATATTAAACTAAAACCTTATGAAATGTGATAACGTCACAATATTATTCTATTTGAGAATAGTTTTCAATTAATTCCAATAATTATTTTTTTAAGTGATTTTGCTTACTGTTTGTACTAATTAGCAAATTGTTACTGGATCTTCGACATCAGACTGTTATAACTTGGAACTAGATCGAGAAAGAGGATAACGCCGTGACTGAAGAATCACAACAATTAGACAATGGTGTCATTGCGGAATTGCAAAATAAGGATCATTCATCTTTAGCTCAACAACTAGATGGACTAACTTGCGATCACAGTGACATTGTAGAATTACTTGCGCAGTATCAAGTGTTGAGTGAACAAGACGATGATCAAAAATTTGATAATTGGTATGACAATTTATGTGAAGATCAACTCAGAGTATTGAAAAGCTTTGAAATATATCGTGCCCATTATGAAGACGCCAATTAGGTGTCTCATCCCCAACCCTGTGTCGTCTTATTAACAAAGTATGTAAAGCCACTTGATGTTTTAAGTGGCTTACCCTAGATGGTTCATTTAACAATTTAATTTAATGGCAGACCATTTATTGAAAATACTGTGACTATGCTATCCGATTGATAAATCGTATTTTTGCATCAAACTCTCAATGTACTTTTCGCGTAACGAAACGTTTCGCTCATGGCTAGCATGGTGACTGAGTGCCCGATTTAGTAGTTTGATTGCATCGTGAAGCTGGCTTCTCAACTCGACAGGGATAGAAGAGCTTGTTCTATCATCGGTAATAGAGTCTACAATGGCTCTGCCAAGGTCAATATAAACGACTTCTTCAATAAGCCCATTCAAGCTGATAACGCCATATTTGCTACATAAAAACTGTTGCCAAACTTGCTGGATATGTTCAGGTAAATCGTCCGAAAACCTAGCATCTTGAGAAACGATGCCTCTTTGGGCGCAGGCTTGCAAAGTGGTAACATACTTTTGCTGAAAGAGCTCAAAGGCATGGCTCGATTGTGAGATTGCGTTTTTTATTAATATTTGTGCCCAATCGGTAAGACCGCGAGGGTAATAATCGGTCATCTCGGTACATTCATATAGCCCCAAGTAAGAACTGCACTTAATGTGATTTTCAATACTATAGCTTGCATTTGGAAACAGACTATTGTCCTGCCATAGTTGCAGCTGGGCTAAGTTAATTTTCAACAAGCTGCATAACTCTTGGGTGTCATAAAAATTCGTTTTAAGGTACTCAGAAAGTCGCATTGTATATACTGGTTAAATGTACAGTGTTTTGATTTTGTATTAAATCTCATATTTAAGCAAGAAAATTCGCATTTCTTTATTTTTACTCTCGGCATAGTGAGCCAATTGTGTTACAACATATCGTATATTCACAATCAGTTAGAATTTGCATGCGAAGTATACAAACCATAAAAAAAGCCAGCTTAATTACAGCTATAAAAACCCCATATAAAATGAATGGAGAGATTGACCTTGTTGCTTATGACGCCTTGGTTGAAACTCAGATTGAAGCCGGTGTTGATGGTATTATTGTAGGTGGTACGACTGGTGAAGGTCAGTTAATGAATTGGGAAGAGCACTTAATGCTGATCGCACACAGCGTCAGTAAGTTCTCTGAGCGCCTTATTATCATTGGAAATACAGGGAGTAACAACACTCGAGAAGCCGTAAAGGCGACGGAGTATGGTTTTGCTTCTGGTATGGACGCAGCGCTTCAAATAAATCCTTATTATGGCCGTACTTCTACTGAAGGCGTGATGGAACACTTTAATCGCGTACTCGAAATAGGTCCTGCATTTATTTACAATGTACCTGGTCGAACTGGACAAGACTTAACGCCTGATATTATTGAGCCGTTATCTAAGAGTAAGCACTTCATTGGCGTTAAAGAATGTGCTGGTAATGAAAGAATTGCGCATTATGAAGCACAAGGCATTGCATGTTGGTCTGGGAATGACGATGAAGCACATGATGGCAGACACCTTTCTCAGTCTCACGGTGTAATTTCAGTAACTTCAAACCTAGTACCTAAGCTGTTTAGACAGTTAATGGATGAGCGCAATGATGCGTTAAACAAAGAATTAAACCCATTGGTAAATTGGCTGTTCTGTGAACCAAACCCAATTGCTATTAACACCGCTCTGATAATGACTGGCGTAATTAGCCCAGTATTCAGATTGCCATATGTACCTCTAAGTAAAGAGCAGCAAATGCAGGGGCAATCACTGATCAATGCCATTGACGAGCAATACATCGTTGGCGGAAAAGCAAATTTAGTGGATGAAACACTACTTAAGCTTTGTTAATGTCAATTAATGACGTATAATCTGCGACCCTCATTATTGGTCGCAGGTTTGTCGTTATGAATTTTAAATCGTTTAGTTTCCCAGAGCCTATGTTAGAAGCCCTTGATAGTATTGGCTTCAAAGAGCTTACACCTATTCAACAGGCGGCCATTCCTGTTATTAGGAAAGGGCACGACGTACTCGCGACTGCGCAAACTGGCACAGGCAAAACTGCAGCATTTGCGCTCCCAGTAATTCACAACCTGCTAAAAGGCACTGCGTCGACATCTCCACGTGCTCTTGTGCTCGCTCCAACTCGAGAGTTGGCTGAACAAATCGCGAATAACTGTGAGTCTTTCACACAAAATACATCATTACGAACGGTCGCCGTTTTTGGTGGTGTTAGTGTAGAAGGCCAGTCACAACGTCTGGCGCAAGGGGTTGATATTGTAGTGGCAACACCTGGTAGGTTATTAGATTTAGTAAGACTTGGCAGTGTTGATTTATCGAATATTGCGCACTTAGTGCTGGATGAAGCAGATCGTATGTTAGATATGGGCTTTATCGATGAGATGCGTAAAGTTATAGGCCTTGCGCGCGAAGATAAACAGTTGTTGCTATTTTCAGCTACTTTCCCATCAGAAGTTAAACAGTTTGCCAAGCAAGTTTTAAAAGATCCAAAGCTAGTTCAGACAGCACCAGAGAATACGACTGCTGAAACCGTACGTCATGTTGTCTACCCAGTAGAGCAACAACGTAAGAAAGAGTTGTTATCAGAGCTTATTGGTAAGAAAAATTGGCAGCAAGTACTTGTCTTTGTAAATATGAAAGATGATGCAGACGCGATTGTTAAAGAGCTAGAACTAGACGGTATAGCCTCGACCGTATGTCACGGAGACAAAAAGCAGGGCGCGAGGCGTCGCGCTCTAAGAGAGTTTAAAGAAGGTAAGGTACGCGTGCTTGTTGCAACTGAAGTCGCAGCTCGTGGTATAGACATCGAAGGTTTACCACGAGTCGTAAACTACGATTTACCTTACCTCGCAGAGGACTATGTTCACCGAATTGGTCGGACAGGTCGTGCAGGTAATTCTGGGCAAGCTATTTCGTTTGTAAGCAGAGAAGAAGAACAATTCTTATTGCACATCGAAACTTTGATTGGGCAGAAGATCAAGCGTTACTATCTACCAGGCTACGAAGTTGCAAACCGAGATAATCTAATAGAAAACCTGAGCAAGAAGCCGAGCCACCAAAGAAGAAAAGTTCGTACAAATAGACCGAGTAACCAAGCGAGTGGTGAAGCGAGAGCCAAGAACCGTAGCAAAGTAAGCTCGGTAAGAAACCGTTTGAAGGGCGTTAAACTGAAACTGGACAAATAAGCGTTTAACTAGCTAATCGGTGAATAGTGGTTTTAATTTCAGACCACTATTCACTTAGTCCTATTCCCACCTCTTTTTTTCAATCCACATACTCGATTGAGTACTCGCATACAAAAAGCTGATGCTATAATGCGTTATTTTGAGCGTTAAATGGTTAAATGGTTAAATGCCAAGATTGCATTTCGACTAGCCTGCTTTTTGTGCGTTCAAACTCAAAAGACAACTGTTCTCCCACATATAGTGTCTCTAAAGGGCAGTTTGCTGAAATAACAACAAGCTTTTTGCGGTCATAAAATTCGTCGATAAGTGCGATAAAGCGTCTTGCTTCATCATCTAAACGACTTGTTTGTATCATTGACGTTTGACGAATATAACCATCTTCAACACCTTGCGTTAACTGACTTTGAGTTGGAGTACAGCCCATTTTAGGCACTGACTGAACAAAAATAACATCGTATCGATTAGCTAATTCAATGTAATCAGCTGTCGCCCTTGGTGAGGAACATAAAGACATAAATTCAAATAGAAGCGCTGATGGCGATGAGCCATTTATAGGCACTGTTCGGCCCAAAAGTTCTATGTTTGAGTGATGTCTAGAGCCTGAGGCTTGAGTAAATAGCGAATCAAACATCTCTTGGTTATCGTTGAAATAAAAATGGCTTTGAAAGCCATGCCTAAATCGATGATCAATTTCACCTGACAATCCAACTACGTGACAATGTTTTAACAGCAAATCGATAGTTGGCTCGAAACGGGACCGCTGCAACCCGTTTTTGTAGAGCTCAGTCGGGTGTGAATTAGAGGTCGTAACAAAAATGATACCGGATTTAATGAACGCATCTAATAAGCCAGCCAAAATCATTGCATCTCCAATGTCTTTCACAAAAAACTCATCAAAGCACAGTACTTTTGTAGTCTTTGCCCATATTTTAGCTATTTTTTGCAAGGGGTTCTTAGTGCCTTGAATCTCTTTAAGCTGCTGATGGATCTGAGCCATGAAGTGGTGAAAATGTAACCTTTTCTTTTTCTTTGATTTTACCGCTTTGAAAAATAAATCCATTAAAAAAGACTTTCCTCGACCTACAGGACCATAGAGGTATATACCCTTACTTACTTGGCTTTGCTCGAGTTGAAGTAACAATTGATCTAATTTGAGTATTGCTTCGCTCTGTGCGTTATCAGAGGTTAAAGACCCTTCACTCACAAGCTGTTCGTATTTAGTTTGAATGGTGTACATTTAACTTATTATTGAATATTTACTGCGGACTATAGTAGCGTGGCAAGGAAGTAATATGAAGGGTTGAAAGCGCCATTGCCTTATATGTTTGTTTGGCTAGCGGAGAGTGCTTGTGTTGTATTTTATTTAGTCGCAGATGCTATAAATATGATTATGTAAAATTACACCTTTCTATATATTTAATCAGTGGGTAATGTAGTTAATCAAAGGCGGTGAGCAAACCGCCTTCACGTTAATCATTATTTATAAGGGCTAAGATCGGTTTGTTCGGTTTCACATACTTTTTTAATCACGGGATGTTTTGCCATCGATCTTAAATAACTCGCCAAGTGTTCAAATTGAAGTGGTGGCTTGTTTAATTCATCAGCCCACACACAAAGCATAAACAAGTAACAGTCACAAATTGTGAATTGCTCGTTCACAACGTAGTTTTTTCCAGCTAAATGGCGGTCGATAATTTCAAGCATACCAACTAGTCGGCTTTGCTGCGTTTTAATTATGTCATCGTACATTAACGCACTCTGAGTGTGACGTTCAGGGTAGAAATAGATCATTAACTCTGCTTGAACTGTGGTCGTAAAGTACATAAGCCACTGGTAAAACTCGCCTTTTTCTTTTGGTTCTGATGGTATTAGTTGAGATTCAGGATGTTTTTCAGCGAGATATAAGCAGATGGCTCCACTTTCAAATAGAACAAAATCATCATCGACTAAGGTGGGGATCCTTCCTGTGGGGTTTAGTCTTAAGTATTGGGCAGACTTATGAGCATGCTTTTTCCTATCTACAAGCTCAAGTTGGTAGGGAACGTTAAGTGCTTCTAAAACAAAGTGTGGGGCGAGACTGGCATTACGTGGGTAATAAAACAAAGTGTACATAGCTGGCCTTATCATCAAGTTTTTTATTGGCTGGAAAGCTCCTTTTATGGTAATTCCTTAAGGACTTTAGGACAGCATTTGAACAATAACAAATAAAATGCTCTATTTTTATTCAAAAATTTATATCCAGCAAAAGTCATTTACAAGATTAACCATAACTTTCTCAAGCGTTAATGATTTTACCTTAATTGGGGATTTTCTGTGAAGGGGATTTGAATGGTGTTGTTAAATAATGAATATTATTATGTATAAAATATATGCTTAGAAGCTAAGAGAGAGATATTAAGGGCATTAAATGAATTCACACATAATGCCCTTATATAACGACTTAAGGCGTGTAATAGATTGGAGAGTTAGGGCCTACTGGAAGACCGAACCCAAACACCCAAATGTAGAATAGGGCAACCCAACCTACAAAGAAGAACATGCTATAAGGCAGCATAGTTGCAACTAGAGTACCTATGCCCATATCTTTTTTGTATTTGGTCGCGACAGCGAGTATTAAGCCAAAGTAACTCATCATTGGTGTGATTAGATTAGTAACAGAGTCACCAATACGATAAGCAGCCTGAATGGTTTCTGGCGCATAACCGACCAGCATTAACATCGGAACGAAAATAGGTGCAGTGACAGCCCACTGAGCTGAAGATGAACCTAAACTCAAGTTTACCAGTGCACACATAAGGATAAACAATACAAAGACTTCAGGCCCCGTTAGGTTTAGCGCTTGTAAGAGGGCTGCCCCGTTGATTGCCAAGATAGTACCTAAATTTGTCCACTTAAAGAACGCAACAAATTGAGCCGCAAAGAAAACAAGTACAATGTACATGCCCATCGAGCTCATGCTTTTACTCATCGCATCGATAACGTCGCGGTCATTTTTCATGGTGCCAACAACGCGGCCATAAACAAAGCCTGGAATCGCAAAGGTAACAAAAATAAATACTACAATACCTTTTAAGAATGGAGAGCCAGCTACTGCGCCAGTCTCAGGGTGGCGTAAAATGCCGTCTTCAGGCACAATTGTCAAAGCGAGAAGTGCTGACACAACTAACAGAGAAACACCAGCCCATTTCAAGCCAGATTTTTCTTTTTCAGTAAGATGTTCAATATTATTTTCTGAAAGGTCAATGCTCGCTTCATTTGGATCGTATTTGCCAAGTCTTGGCTCAACAATTTTTTCCGTGACCAATGTACCCACAATCGCAATCAGGAATACTGAAATCATCATGAAATACCAGTTTGCTTCTGGGCCAACCTGATAGGTAGGATCTATCATTTGAGCTGCTGGCGTCGTAATACCTGCAAGAAGCGGGTCAATGGTACCAAGTAATAGGTTGGCGCTATAGCCACCGGATACACCAGCAAACGCTGCGGCTAATCCTGCTAGCGGGTGTCTGCCAAGGCTATGGAAAATCATGGCAGCAAGTGGGATCAGAACGACATACCCTAATTCTGATGCTGTGTTTGAAAGGATTGCCGCAAAAACAACCATAAAGGTTACAAGGCGTTTTGAAGCCCCCATCACCATGCCACGCATTGCCGCAGATAACATGCCTGAATGTTCGGCAACACTTACGCCTAATAGCGCAACAAGCACAGTACCTAGCGGAGCAAACCCAGTAAAGTTAGTTACTAAGCCAGTGACAATTTTCTGTAGACCTTCTGCACTTAATAAACTAACAACTTCGATAACACCATCTGCGTCTCGACCTTTCGCGCCTTCTGGGCGAGGATCAATTGCGCTTAATCCCATCCAGTCGGCGATACCGCTGAATATAACGATTGCAATACAGAACATCGCAAAAAGAGTGATAGGGTGAGGAAGCATATTTCCTAAAAATTCTACCGTCGCCAAAAAGCGGTTAAATAAACCACCTTGTTGCTCGGGAGATTGGGAGTCTTGCTTAGCTTTAGTCTCTACTGCATTCGACATAGCAATTTTTCTCGGTTCCAAAAAATGCGGCATACCTTATCACTTTTTCATTCAGTGGTCATTTATTAAAGTTAACTAAAAGTGAAAATGAGATAAAATTACAAGTTATGCTGATAAAGAGCGCTGTGATACAAGGTTATACTCAAGTTCTGATGTTTTTTAGAGTGAAAAATGAACTATTATATTTCTCGTGTGAATTGAGGTATGAAATATTCTATTGCTAAGTGTTTGGCTTTCAAAAAGATAAGTACAGTCAAGTGACGAAGCCAACCCCCCATCCACATCACTTTAGGCTTATTCTTTTATCTATGCTTACAATTTTGTTTGGGCCAATCTGTTATTAATCGTATCTCAGGTTTGGGGAGGTCTTCTTCATTTGTTGGTACAGGAGCAGGACCATTTATGCTCGAAGGTACGCAGCCCGATGCTAGCTGTTTGGTAGTGGGTACTCGTTGTCTCGAGCTAGAGCATCTACAGCCGTTTTATGTGGTAGACTTGGCGGGTTGTCAAGTGATTGTGATGGTGTTGTTTGTTAGGGGAAAAATGGATAACCCATTTGGAGTCGTTTTAGTTTTGTTTTCAGCTTCTTTGGTAATATAAGGAGCGATTTTTTTATTACACTACTTTGCAAAGCTGTGTAGTGAATGGCAGGTAGTAAAAGCGTTGCTAGTAAAAGGGTTTATATCTATAATTTCAGCTTTTTTGATATTTTTAATCAGCGGTAACCATCTAGACTATTTTGAGCGTAAGTGTACGAAATCTAACTCCATTAAGCAAAACAAATGAATTAACCTGAATTTCGATATACAATTAAATAGTAAAATATACATGGCCTATGCAATATTACCAGTTAAGATAACTTCACCTGAGCGGCATTACTAGCAAAATGTATTGAGAGGGAAATTACATTAAAGCCTTGTATTTCTTAAGGCTTTTATAACTTGTAGGTTGAGACTTAAGAATACAAACCCGTTAACCCAAGTTTTTATAATTGATGCTTGTAATTCGAAAGAGTGTTTCTAATGGTTTCTTCTACATAACTTGTTGTTTGGATCAGAAATGTTGGCTTGAATGGTCTACGACGATAATTTATTAGGGGCAACAGGTACAATCTCGGGTTATGTTACAATAAAGTGAGAGTTATGAATCATAAACACCTTATATTAAAGTTACCTTTGAGTATTACACTGGTTTTATGCACTAAAGGTGGGTACTTTTTAGGTGCACCGCTATTTGCAGTTTATTATTACTTTTCCTACAAGGGAATATTAAACTCAAAGAACTTTACTGAACATGATAAAGGTTTATTCAAAAAAACGCCGTACTGTATTGCGATTGCTACATTTGGTGGCGTTTTTGAATTAATGTTTATATTTGCTTTAGCGTGTTTATGGTATTTTTATTTTATTATAAGTGTTGATCCAGTTCCAGGTGAAAATAAAAGTGATTAAGAATAATTGATATTTAAAAGAAGTGCGGGTAATAAATCGTGTTTCTTTTTGACGCTAAAAATTAAATATAATAAACAGAAAATTTTTAATATTCCCCGCACGGCTGGAGAGGGTATTGTTCTGGTCGAGGTCCGTGAATAGACTTTAGAGTGAATATGCCTTAATAGCATCACTTTAAAGTGTACCTATTTTAACTTTAGTAAAAACAGAGCTTCTCCTATCATTTCAATAATGGTGAAAAGTTAGGCGCTCAAATCATGACGGAAATATAAATATAACACTTTCCCTGGTGCCAATGCATTTGTTAGCGCTTTTTGGTTCCCAATGGGTAAACCATGAGCATAGTTAAAAAGCAGAAAAATGATGAGTAATATGTGATGAAGTATATAGTTTTATTAAGTCTTACAATGACGTTATTGGTGAATGCACAGGCACTGGCGAAAGAGTCTTCGGAAGAGCTTTATGCAATTGCAGATCAGTATTATAAAACAAAAGGAGGCAAAGATTTCTCACCGGAAAAGGCCTATCAACTTTTTCGTAAAGGTGCTGTATTAGGTCATGTTCCGTCAAAAAATATGGCTTATGTTGTGTTCAATGTTTACCCTAAAACATTGTTTCCACACATGGAGGAGGCGATCCATTTTCTAGCTGATGCGGCAAAAGCCAATAATAAATTTGCTCAGTTCAATTTAGGCATGGTTTTGACTCAGGGAAGCTACCTTGAAAAAAATGTAACTCTTGCTAATAAATGGCTTTATAGTTCAGCTTTGCTCGGTTATAAAACAGCGCATGTTTACCACGGTATCAATCTAGTGAATCAATATATGCCACAAAGAAATGAGCTAGACCTGTCTGAAGAAGAGTTTGAGGTGGTAGCTGGCGAGTTGAGTCACGCTGAAGACTTAAAACATGTTGAAGGAGTTATACAGCTTGCTCGCTTCCATTTTGTAGAAAAAGGCAACCTTGAAGAAGTAAAAAGGCTTACAGAGCTGGCAATCGAATGGGGTGGAGAGGACGCGCTTGCTATACTAAAAACCACGGAGTTTTGGGATCTAGTCAAAAACAAGCAATAGGGGAGAAGACGATCCTATTAGCAGTATAATTTAGGGTAGGTGCTGACCTCTATTTGCATAGAAATTTAACGCATCCACATGATATACAATAGAAATCATCGTTTACTTTAGGGCTTTTTAGGCGGAAGCCCTTCCGGTTTTTTAGAAATAATCACAGTGTTTGTTTTTGGATCTTTCATCTCAATTTCATCAATCAGTATTTTGTATTATACCTTTAAATAATAAAGGGTATTTTCTAAGTCGTATCCCTATGTAATCGTCGGCCATGATTTGATTACAGATACGCGCTATATCATCGTCGACTGCAAGCACCCATTGCATATGCTCGATTGCACGTTGGAATCCTTTTTTCAAAAACCGTTGCTGTTGATAAAACTCACAGTTTTCGTTTAGGGTTGTTATCTTGTTTGGGGAGTTTTGCAGCTCTGCTATCACTTTATAAATGTAATCTTCACATGTATTATTATCGCGCTTTTGTCGCCTTCTCGTTTTGCGCATATTACGCATCGGCTTTCTCAGCGATTTGTTGCAACTTACGCATAAAGTCATCCTTTTGAGACTCTTTGTCATATTCAAAGTGGTAGGTATTATGAAAGCCAAATCGAAGTAACACACCACTGCCTTTGAGATAGATAGTGTACCCATCAGGATCCGAAAAGGCGGTTACTCCGTCGAGCTGTTTACCAAGATCATAATCTTGCCCATGTTGTATTATATATTCATACACTTTCAGCACTAAATTCGTGCTCAATTCATTTTTCATGACGTCGCCATTTTTTAAAACTATTGATTCATACTCACATTGTGGTTTATTGGATCAATTTAGACACTTGTTTAAACTGAGGATGTTTCGCGTCTCTGAGGGCTTCAAACAAAAATGTTTCTAGGCATATGACCTTTGCGCCATCGCTGCGCAGTTGGTCTAACGCCCAATTTTTATGCTGCAACTTTCTTGAGCAGACACCATCAGCCAAAATGTAGACCGTGTTTCCTTGCTTAAGCAAATCTTGTGCAGTTTGATAAACACATATATGTGTTTCTAACCCGACTATCACTTTGATACTTGTATTCGAGAAATTTTCAACTTCATTTAATTCGTTTGCTTTACATGCACTGAAAGTTGTTTTTTCAATAACCTTAGACGCAAAGGAAGAGAGGCGTTCATCGGTATGGCCTAGCCCTTTTGGGTATTGTTCAAACATAATTGTCGGAATGTTGAGTATGTGAGCTGCGGTGAGGAGCTTGTGTGTGGCTTTTATAACACTTTCGTACTCTTCTATATGTGGTTGAAAGTTTTGTTGTATATCAACAACCAGAATTTGATAGTTAAGAGGGTGCTCGTCCATTTAGTAATCCTTTAGTTATGACAAAAGTTACATTAAACTCACTGTGATTTATAACACACACGTTGTCTAGTTTATTTATGCAATTAGAATTTTTAGGGACTTCGTCCGGAAGCCCTACAACTTACCGTAACATGTCTGCAACGGCAGTAAAATTTGAGAAGAGTAAGCAATGGTTATTGGTGGACTGTGGTGAGGGGACACAACATCAAATATTAAGGTCTAAGCTAACACTCTATCAGCTAGGTGTCATTTGCATTAGCCATATTCATGGAGATCATTGCTACGGTTTGCCTGGGCTTATCGCATCGATGGCGATGTCTGGCAGGCAGGAACCCGTTTATATTATTGCCCCAGAAAAAGTAATTGCTTATTTAAACGCCACATTTTCACTTACCGATGTCGCGCTACCTTTTGACTTAAAAACGATATCAATTGAGCATGTGCAAAGCGCATTAGAGTTTGACTATTGTAAAGTGGAAGTTTTGGAGTTAAAACACCGTGTGCCAAGTTATGGGTTTAAAATTACAGAAAAACTAATCCCCAACAAATTGCGCATAAAGTTGCTTAAGGAAGATGGCATCCCCACAGGAGCGCATTTCAATCTGTTGCAAAAAGGGCGTGATGTTGAGTTTGACGGACAAGTGCTTCACTCTGAAAAATATGCATTTCCAAGTTGGCAGCCGCGAAAAATTATTGTTTGTGGTGACAATGAAAAGCCCAGTTTACTAAAACCGTATGTATTAGATGTGGATTTAGTGGCACACGAGGCAACGTTCACACATAGTGATCTAAAAAAGGTGGGCCACCACACTGGGCATAGCGATGCAAAACGTATTGCACAATTTGCGGAGTCAGTTGCGCTACCTATGCTAGTTTTAACGCATTTTAGCGTGCGGTATCACGGACCTGGGCTCCTAACTAACTTAGAATCCGAGGCCCAGTCTAACTATAGTGGAACGCTTTTGTTAGCCGATGATGGCACCATCGTAGACGTTCCCAAAAAACTACTTTCTGAGTGACTTAAATATTGCCCAATCAGACTTTACTTGTTGGGCATAGTTATTCGCTAAATCAATGAGTGTGTCGCAAAGTGGTGGTAATGTCTCTATACAAGCTTGTTGGAACGACATAGAGCGCCTATCGCCACGCATATGGGCATAACTAAGCACCTCAGCACAGCTTTGTGCATATTGGCTGAAGCCCTGTTTTTGAGCAGCCCGCTTGCCCAGCACAATATGTTCCGGGTCAATGCCTACGCGGGCGTGGTGGCGAGACCTAACCAGCCAGTGGATCCCTTGCCAAAGTGCATCATCAATAATGAGGTCGGGCCTACGCTGCATTTTTCGCTGGCAATTTACAGTTAAATGAGCTTGATTTAGTCTGTTTACAGGGCTCATATCTGTAAAATAGTGGAGAGGCGCAGCAAGTGTTTGTTGTTTAACTTCAACAATATGGTAAAGCTCTATCGGCGCTTGTGTCCTTGGACCCACCAATAAATAATAGCGTTTCAGGTTGTTGCTACCAGTACCTGCATCTAACCTTTCTACGCAGTCAATGATATCATCATCAACATAGGGTCTAAATTGCGTGATCAAGTTCGTTTTGATGTCGTTATGGATAGGTTCAAATTTTTGTGGATCTGATTTGAAGCACAGTGGGTAAGTCGCTAACTCAACATTCTTAGCAAGGCTGCTTTTTAAGTTAAAGGCGGACCCGCCCACCAATCGTTGTAGCCCTTTTTGCCAACGCTTGTGTAATATGTGGTCTTGTTTGAACTGAGTTATTGCACTTTGACTGTTATTTTCACCTCGTAAAGAAGCTTCGCATGTCAGTATATATTGCTGAAGAAAGCTATTCTGTGCAGCCTGAACATCTTGGGTAGATACCAAAGGCTTTTGTCGCAAGGTTAAGTCGTCAGTACTTTCTTGAAGTTGCTGACCAGCTTGCTGGGCGAGGTTGAGACTCACTAAATAGCGAAATAGATCCCAAATTGCGTGACCGACGCAGGCATCATCGAAATCATTGGGTGAGAAGACAAGCGTTTCTCCGTGGGAGCCTTCTTCACTTAAAAAGCCGAAATTACTGGTATGGCAATCCCCCATGATGGTGGTTACCGGGATTTCGTATGCGCTGTCTGGCAACCCGATAAGACCGTCAAAGATGTCTTGATACATAAGTGGAGCAGTCCCTCGGAAAAAGTGGAAAGGGCTTGATGCCATTTTCTCATGCTTTCCTAACGACAGCGACGGCTCACAGCCATCGTGGTGGTTAAAATAAGTGCTTAATAACTGCTCGCGATTCATGCTTACATCCTCTTTTGTTTAATGCCAAGTTGCTGCTCTGCCAATTCCACAACTTTCGGGTCTACTGGAGGCGGCTCAATGACCATTCCCTCACGTAAAGCTTGAGTGAGGCTCTTTATTACCTCAACGCGTGTGTACCATTTATGGTCGGCCAATATAACGGACCATGGAGCCCGATTTGTATGCGTTTTTTTCAGCATTTCATTGATTGCCACTTCGTACTCACTGCGCTTGTTTCTATTTCTAATGTCTTCTTGAGTTAACTTCCAACGCTTGTAGGGATTATTCAGACGCTCTGAAAATCGCTTGAGTTGTTCGTCACTACTGATATGTAAAAACAGTTTTATGACTTTAATGTTATCGTCAGTCAAAAGTTGCTCAAATTCATTAATTTCTCGATAAGCGCGCTGCCAAGCCGAATCGCTGGCAAACCCTTCGACTCGTTCAACTAGCACCCTGCCGTAGTAAGAGCGGTCGAATATGGTCAATGTACCTGCCTTAGGCAGTTTATTAAAAAACCGATAAAGGTAGTGTTTGCCTTGCTCATCTTCGGTTGGTGCACTAATAGGGAATACCTGATAACCGCGAGGGTCTAACCGCTCGGTTATACGGCGAATTGCACCGCCTTTTCCTGCTGCGTCCCAGCCTTCAAAAACGATTACTGCGCGTTGTCCTTGGTGGTAATACGCTTGTTGCACATGAAGTAATTCGTTTTGCCAGTACTTTAACGCTTGTTTGTATGCTTTTTTGGTATCAATCGCAGGGTGTTTTTCATACCCAGCGATTAATGTTGGAGTGCTTTTTGCGCGGTCTAGATTTGTCTGGTTACTCACCTTGCTAACCTCGTCCTGTATTGTTTTGGTGTGATTTGCATCACTTTTTTAAACTGACGAATGAAATGAGACTGATCTACATACTCTAGGTCATGAGCAATGTCTGTCAGTGGCTTGTTCGGACTATGCTTGATGGCATTTCTTGAGTTAAATACTTCCACCAAGGTTGCATATTCTTTAGGACTCATGCCAATTGACTCTATAAATGCTCTTTCAACACGTCTGCTGTTTAGGCCTAGTTTGTCATACATGTGTGCGAGCTTTATTGACCTAGGTTGGTTATCTATCTGTATTAATGTTGTAGAAAAAGCAAGGGGAAGCTGATAATTGGTCTTATTAAAGTGATGTTCTAACCAACTGCATAGTGCATGTATTCTCTGCAGAGGCGTCAACTTAGGTGTCATTACTTTTGCTTTTAAGAAGCCGGTATTTAAAACTTCTTGCAATTCAATGCATTCATTTTTTATATATTTCAGAGGTATATTTGACAGGCGCTTTGCTCCTAATGGGGTGAGCCGTGCGCCAACCATGTGCAGTGCGTGGGTATTAAAGTGCCACAATCGGGACGTTGTTTGGGGGCCTAACAAGTATGCGCCTGCGCGCATTGAGACGTCTTTAATTACTGACTCACCAGACAGTACTAATAATATAGAAATGCATCCATCGCTGTGAATTGCTTGCGCTTGGGCGGATATTGGGCCATCGGTATACCAAAAGTTAATAATGTAAGGGGCGAGCGCGGGTGGTGGAGTGATTGCTGTATACACGTATGCCTCTATATCCTTGGAGATTAATCAGCTTGAGTTAAATTAACATTCGTCCTTATTCTCTCAATCTACATGGTCTACAAATTTGGGGCAAGAAAAAAGCAGCCAAAGGCTGCTTTGCGTGTTTAAGTTAGTTTTACTTCAATTAATATTAACGCGAGAAGTATTATCTGGCGTTAGTACTTTCGAAGATTTTATCTGCTGATGCGGCAACAAATCCGGTGTACAGCTCTCCGTCTGGTTTGTTGTAACGAAGTGCAAACTCATAGAAGCAACTTGGGATTTCAAATTCACCATCAGAGAACTTAACTGGTTGGTGATCTGCAAGTGTTGAAGATTGCTCTAATAAAACTTCAGGAGAGCCTTTAACTTCACCACCAGACGTATTCAGCGCAAACCCTGCATCTTTAAGTGCAGAGTTAACAGCTTCAATAGTTTCAAAGTTTGCTAAGTAGTTGATGCTCACAGTAAAGTGGTTTGCACGGTAACCCCATGCAGACATCCATGCAGCATACTCACTTTCTTCTAGCAATTTTTTATACGTTTCGTTGCTTACTTGCCAGTGAGTACCAGAGTAAAGGAAGTTTTCAGCCGTTACTGCGCTTTCATCAATGCTGTCGATCATAGTTGCGACGATGGACTGAAGTTCTTCAGAGCATTTCTCTAGTAAGAGTTCAGAAATAAATACTTTTGGCTTGCTAGGATCACTGTGCTCATAGTGTTTAGCATATAGCTTCTTAGCTTCAAAGTGGTACTCGCCACACTCTTTGTAACCAACAGCCTTGAAGTGTGCAGCAAGCTTTTCTAACCCTACTTTCTCGTGGTTAAAAGTACGTAAAGCGATGTGATCGTTGATGACATCATCTTGCTGCGTTGAACCTAATAGCTCATGAACTTTTACCGCTGATGGAGTGACCTCTAAATAGTTGCTCCATAAGTTTTCGAATAAGCTATCTACATTGTTGTGCATAATGACAATTCCTTAAAATAGCGGCTTGGCCGCGTGTTAATGTTACGACAAAGCACGACGTATTTGATTGTTATAAAACGAATCCACTGATTTTGTCGCCAGCACTTAATTTAAGTGCTTGCGCTGTTTCATGGTTAACCGTAAATGTTTTCGTTGCTTCATCCCACATCGCTTCAGTTGTGAAAGTCGCTCGAAATCCTGTTAGCTGCCCGTTTGATAAAGCCCACGTAGCTTCTGTACTAGGCACCTGCTGAGCAATCTGCTGAGCAATCACTAGAGTCCCAATTTGAGTTTCTCTTACCGTACGGATGTTTTCTAATCTGGCCTCAATGGTTGGCCCAGCATCGAATAGATCGACGTAACCCCTATGTTCAAACCCTTCTTTTTGCAATAGCCTCAGTGCTGGCTTGGTTTTTTCATGTACATGACCAATCACTGCCTGTGCTTCTGGACTCAATAGATTGGCATAAATGGGGTATTTAGGCATCAGTTCAGAAATAAATACTTTGTCACCAAGGCCAACCAAGTGGTCAGCTTGAGGGAACTCGATACTAAAAAAGTGCTCCTCAAGCCATTGCCAAAAAGGGCTATGTCCATTTTCATCGCTCACACCGCGCATTTCAGCAATGACTTTGTCGCTGAATCTTTGTTTATGTTCAGCCATAAACAAGAAACGAACTCGTGACAAAAATCTACCAGCCAAACCGCGACGAAACTGTTCTCTCAAAAATAGTGTGCAGATTTCTGAGCTTCCAGTGTAATCATTACAAATCGACAGTATGTCAACGGTATTGTAGACATTCAATGTGCTTGAATGATGGACTGTTTTACCTTGATGGTAGTGGTACAACGGGATCTGCATTCCAACGGCCGCTTCAATGGCGGTGGTGCCTATAATGTCACCCGTTTGTGAGTCTTCAAGAACAAACAAGTAGCCCTCATCCATAGGTGCATCGAGTACCTTTTCGAAGCTCTCTTGTGAGCGCTGTATTTTGTTCTTTAAAAGTTCATCGTCAACAGGCAACGAAGTAAATCCATGTCCTGACTCTATTGCGATGGTTTTTAAAGCAGCGAAGTCTTCGCTGCTGATAGGTCTAAGTACTTGCATAGGAGTATCTAAAAGGGCGGAATCCCGCCCAAAATTATTAAGCGTTTACAACGTCTGCTACAGCAAGCTCAAAACGAGCTAAACCAGCTTTGATTTCTTCTTCAGTGATAACCAAAGAAGGTGTAAAGCGAACAACATTTGTACCTGCAACTAGGGTCATTAGGCCATGCTTTGCACTTGCAACTAAAAAGTCGCGCGCTTTACCTTCGTAGTCACCTTTTAGTACGCCGCCAAGTAATAGGCCTTTTCCTCGTACTTCACTAAATACGTTGTACTTTTCATTAATCGCATTAAGCCCGTCACGGAACATCTGTTCTTTCTCTTTCACACCATTTAAAACTTCAGGTGTGTTTACTGTGTCGAATGCCGCTTCTGCTACTGCACATGCCAGTGCGTTACCACCATATGTTGAACCGTGTGTTCCGATCTTTAGATGCTTTGCGATGTCAGTGGTTGTGATCATTGCACCAATAGGGAATCCACCACCAAGTGCTTTCGCCGTAGTTAAAATATCAGGTGTGACATTTAAACCTTGGTAAGCGTATAAATCACCTGTACGACCAACACCCGTTTGAACTTCATCAAAAATAAGTAGTGCATTGTGCTTGTCACAAAGCTCTCTTACGCCTTGAACAAACTCAACGTCAGGAGAAATAATACCGCCTTCACCTTGCAGAGGTTCCATCATAACGGCACACGTTTTATCAGAAATCACTTTAGAGAATGCCTCTAAATCGTTGTAATCGATATGAATAATATCTTGTGGCTTAGGACCGAATCCGTCAGAGTATGCAGCTTGGCCGCCTACGGTTACGGTAAAGAATGTACGTCCGTGGAAACCTTTATTGAAAGCGATAATTTGTGTCTTGTCTTCGTTAAAGTTATCAATCGCGAAACGACGTGCTAATTTTAGCGCTGCTTCATTGGCTTCTGCACCAGAGTTTGCAAAGTAAACTTTATCTGCAAATGTGGCATCAGTTAGCTTTTTAGCCAAACGTAGTGCAGGCTCATTGGTCATAACGTTAGACAGGTGCCAAATCTTTTCACCTTGTTCTTTTAGTGCGTTAACTAATGCCGGGTGGCTATGGCCTAGGCAGTTCACAGCGATACCGCCAGCGAAGTCGATATACTCGTCACCTTTTTGATCCCAAACACGTGCACCTTTACCTTTAACAGGGATAACTGCCGAAGGGTTATAGTTAGGTACCATTACTTCATCAAATAGTTCGCGATTCACTTGCATGACTTCGTCCTCAATAATTACTTCAACTTAAACTACACATTATGTCTGTGTATATTCTTATTCAGTCATTATTGCGTGATGTGATGAAAATTTGCAGTGTAATTTTGGATAAAATGAGTAGAATGTTCGTCATATTGACGAAAGAATTTATCAAAATGATAAGCAAACAAGATGAAAGATTGATTTCTGTACTGCGTAGTAATGCTAGGGCGAGTATTTCAGAGCTTGCTAGGTTGCTGGATATGTCCCGTACGACCGTGCAGTCAAGGTTACAAAAGTTAGAGCAAAATGGGGTGATACAAGGTTATAAGATCGACTTTGGTCAGGACTATTTAGGTAACCTTGTGTCAGCGCACGTGTCTATAAAGGTAAAACAGAAGTTAACTGCTAAAACGAATAATGCGCTTAAACAGCTGACACATATTTCAGCTCTATACGCGATCAGCGGCGAATATGACATGATAGCGATTGTGGAAGCACAAAATTTGGAGCAGTTAAGTCAATTGCTTGATGAAATTGGTAATTTGGACGGCGTGGAGCGCACTAACTCATCTGTGATTTTAGAGACAAAGTTTCAGCGCTAATCACGCGCTGAAACTAGTTGGCTTTTGGCAGCCAAACACTCGTGCCAGTAGAGGCAATGTGATTGACGTTGCCTTTGAGCACTTTGTCTCCGACATTTCTTGATGTCTCTGGTCGGCTGACAAGATACCCTTGAACGCAGCATATCCCCATGTCTTTCACAAGTTCGAATTGATCTAATTGTTCAACGCCCTCTGCGACAATTTTCAGCCCGAGTTGCGCACCAAGTTCGCTGATGGAGTTTAAAATCTTGTAGTACTTGGGATTATCTTTTGCCTGTGAAATAAATAACTTATCAATTTTTATTACATCAATTGGCAAATCAGCTAGGGTACTTAATGAGCTAAACCCAGTACCAAAGTCATCAATGGCTATAGTTACACCTGCGCTTCTACACCGTTCTAACTGCGCGATGATTTCGTCACTTGCAGTGATAAGCGTTGACTCAGTGATCTCTATCATCAGAGAAGTTGCTGGCAGTCCTGATTTATCTAATGCCGCTAATACCCAATCGTAGATAGGTCGATGCTTCAGTTGGATCCCCGAAACATTAACCGAGATTTTGACCTTTTTCATACCCGCGTTGTGCCATGCGGACATTTGTCGACAAGACTCCAATAAAATCCAATCACCCAGTTCAAGGATTAAATTGGATTCTTCCGCAATCGGTATGAATTCTGACGGCGGAATAAGCCCTTCGATTGGGTGGTGCCAACGTGTGAGCGCTTCAAAATAATCAATAGAGCAATCTTCAACATGCACGATAGGTTGAAAGGAAAGCTGAAAATTTTGCGAGGCAATTGCGAGGCGCAACTCTTCAAGTAAATAATGATAACGACGGATCTTATTGCCCATTTCTGGAGAGTACACTCTAAATATACCTCTACCATCGGTTTTGGCTCGATACATGGCAACATCAGACATTTGCAACAACGCATTTGGCGTTGAAGCACTGTCGGGGAATACGGCAATACCAATACTTGCACTGATTTTGACCAGCTTATTTCCCAAGACAAAGTCGCGTTCTACTTCACTCAATATAGTTTGTGCAACCTCTGTACAGAAGCTGGTATCTCTCAAGTTAGGGATAAAGATTGAAAATTCATCACCCCCAAGGCGTGACAGGTTTTGATCTAATCCATGTACCGGGTGCGCATCATTAAGTTGAAACTGTCGAACTACCTGCTCTAATCTACCAGAGACTTGTATTAGGATCTCATCTCCGAAACTGTGCCCGAAAGAGTCATTTACTTGTTTGAATCCATCTAAATCGATAAAAAGCAGTCCACATTTGGTTTTACTTTTATCAGCTTCTGTTAGTTGCTCACTGATATGTTCAATATAAGCATGGCGGTCGATAAGCTTTGTGAGCTTATCTTGGTATACATGGCTGTCTGATTGTACTTTGATGCGTTGTAAGTTATCACTCAGCGCTTGAACGGAATGACAAATTTGTGCCATGGGGCCGCCAGAGTGCAGCTCCTTATGCTGGATATCCAGACCTTTCAACAGGTTTGTTAAATCTTTATTGATTGCAAGTAGGGCGTCTAATTGCGCTGATTCGTGAGATTGGCTCTTAAGTCGAGAGAAAATAAAAAGCACAACGAGCAAGCAAAGCATAAGTAACGCTGGCGAAGACCACACAAGTGTGAAAACTTCGCTGGTAGTGGCAAGTATATAGCTCGCGTTTTCTTTACCAACGACAACATAGTATTGGGTATCGAGCTCTACAAAATCTTGGTCATAAAGAACAAATTGAAACCAGGGGGAAGTGCCGTGAACTTCTGACTGGTTTGCCGTTTGCGTCTCCAGTGTCAATAAGCCTGATTGCGCATTCACAACGTGTTTTGCAAACGTTAAGTTTGCAGCGATCCCAATCACTATGATACTGACTAAGCTGTACGCTAAATTTTTAAATACATTTTGCATGATTGAGACAATCCAAAATTAACCGATAAACGGATCCTTCTTAACTCTGTAGTATACATCATATTAGTCACAGAGATTACAACCTTTTACACGCTTTTGCTAACAAGTGCAATTATCAAAATAAATTCAACTTTATTTAAACAAAATAATTTAAAATTCACTGAGTAAGATCAATTATCAAATTAATTCACTTTACATGATAATAATTCTTATCTACTTTTTTATGTCGTTGGCTTGATATTTGCTGCAACTAGTTAGGTATCAAGTTGACTATCCAAAAATGTACTTTTCTGGTGCAAATTCGAGTGGTATTGCACTGTTGTGAGGCGTACAAGTTTATTTGATGAACTAAATTATTCTCACAAAATGTGTGCGTATAGGCATTAATTATACGACATCCTTTTGTGGCAAGGAACACCAACCAGGTTAGGTTTTTGGAGCCCAAGATGTTAACAAAACGTTTTTTTAAAACAAAAAACGAAGCAGAAATTACGTTTGAATTTTCTCACCCTGATGCGAACAAGGTTGAGCTAGTCGCTGAGTTTAATGACTGGCAACCTATATCGATGAAGTTCAATAAAAAAGATAAACGCTTTAGAGTGAAGCACAGACTCCCTACCGAAAAAAAATTTCATTTTCGCTATCTGATTGATGGCAAACAGTGGGATAACGACCATAACGCTGATGGATATGCTGCCAATGGGTTTGGTAGTGAAAATAGTATTGTTGATACTCAAAGATTGGCTTAGTAGCCAATGGAAGGTTTACAGCAGCTGTACTACCTACACGGCATTGGGTATGACTATACAAAATATGATGGTGAATATGTTGTTTTTGATGACGTTACGCGTAAAAGAGCACTGGCATGTTGCGGCATCGATACAAATAACGAAAGTCATATAAACTCGCTAAATTTCGAATTGGACGTGGCACCTTGGATGCAAATGCTTGACGAGGTAACTCTGGCTAATGCACACGACGGCAAGTTTGTAATTAAAGTACCTGAGTCATATAGACATGGTGTGGTCAACTTTAAAGTTCCTGAGTGTGATATTAACCTGAAAATTAATTTAGCTCATTGCACTGAAGTAGGAAATTACCAATATAGTAATGAGCGTTATATCGCACTAGAGGTGACGCTTGGTGCATTACCGATAGGGTATTTTAAAATGGAGGTATCTTGCGAATTTGGGACATTTTGTTCTGAATTGTGGTCGACTCCAAAGCAGTGTTATAACCCATACTCCAAGTCAGGTGCCACAAAGTCACTGGGTGTGTCACTTCAGCTTTATACATTGAAAAGCAATCGCAATTATGGCTTTGGAGATTTCTCCGATCTTAAAACGCTCATCCGATATTTTGCGGACTTAGGTGGGGATTTTGTCCTATTAAATCCATTGCACATGTTGTTCCCTGATCAGCCAGAAAAAGCTAGCCCATATAGCCCTTCACATCGCTGTTTGATAAACCCTTTGTATATTGCGTTAGATGATCTTGAGGACATAGTAGGCACAGTTTGCTGGAAGCGCTTTGTAACAGAGTCAAGTTTAGAGCAGGGTATTGAACTGAATGATGAATATCTTGACTATGCTACCGTCAGTCATACGAAATATCAGCTTTATGATAAGTTGTATGAGATATGGAGCTTGGAGTTAACAAATAATGACAGATTTCAAAGCTTTGTAGCTACCCAGAAAAGTGAGCTTGGCGATATACCTCTCAGTTCGTTTGAGTGGTTTTTGCAGTGGTTAGCATGCTCGCAACTTGAAGCTTGCCAGCGCTTTGCAAAGGACATGGGGATGCAAATTGGGCTGGTTAATGATCTTGCTGTTGGTTGCACACATGAAGGCCTAGAGTACCAAACTTATCAACCTTGTTTTACCGAAGGTGCGAACGTAGGGGCACCTCCTGATCCCTGGGCTGAGAACGGACAAAACTGGGGATTACCAGCGCCAAACCCACTAAAACTTAAAGAGAACCAATTTAGATATTTCAAGTCGTTAGTTAGAGCAAATATGCGCTCTGTCGGGGCTTTGAGAATCGATCATGTCATGGCGCTACGAAGACTATGGTGGTGCTTTTCGGAGCTCGGAAAAGAGCTTGGTTGTTATGTCTATTATCCGTTTGAGCAATTATTGGCGATTTTAAAAATTGAATCGCACTTGAATGGCTGTGTTGTCATTGGAGAAGACTTAGGTGTTGTCCCACCCGAGGTCACTAGTGCATTAGACGAGTCCGCAATTTTTGGAAATACACTGTTTTACTTTGAAAAGAATCATGATGGTGGATTTAAGCTTGCCAATCAGCTTAGGGCAAGAGCCCTGACTATGGTTGCGAATCACGACGTCCCGCCATTTCATGGCTGGTGGCTTGGTAAAGATATAGACATCAAAGTAGCGTATAGGATCATTCAACCGGAACAGAGTGAGCAACTCATGCGCGAAAGAGGTTTGGAAAAACAGCGATTGCTGGATTGGTTGTGTCAACATGGTATTGAATTTGGTGAGATCGAGAGCTCAGGGGGGGATATTTATCAAGCGGTGATGAAAGTCTTAGCAGCCTCTCCCAGTCAACTTGTTGCAATTCAACTCGATGACTTAGACCTACAGCAAATACCGGTAAATATACCTGGAACGGATACTGAATATCCCAACTGGCGCCGTAAACTTAACCATGAATTGGCAGAGATTTTTGCACAGCAGCGTGATTTCATTGAGCTGCTTAATGCGATCAGGAAAAAATAATGAATTCTGTAAACAAAAAGCTAGGAAGTATTGAAGATTATTCAGAGCAAGTCAGCGCGCTGTCATCAGGGGAGTTTAGTGACCCATTTAGTTTTTTAGGGCCGCATGATACGTGCTTTGAAGAACAAAGCGTGACAATCGTACGTGTGTATATTCCAAGCGCAGTATCCGTTGATGTCCTTCATGATGGTTTAAAAACTAAAATGACGCAGTATGCGAGTTCTAACTTGTTTATTGCACGATTCGAGGAACCATTCAATAAAAGTGATTACCGCTTAAAGGTCCAATTTGAGAGCTCAGAAGTCATTTTCGATGATGTTTACCGGTTTGCAAGTGCACTTGATGAGCATGCAATGTACTTGTTTAACGAAGGAACATTGGAGCATGGCTACAAGCACTTTGGTGCACGGTTTATAGAGAACCAAGGTGTGAAAGGGGTGCAGTTTAGCGTTTGGGCACCAAATGCTAAAAGTGTTTCTGTTATTGGGGACTTCAACTATTGGCAACCAAACCAGCATTTTATGAGGTTACACCCGGCCAGTGGGGTTTGGGATTTATTTGTACCAGGCTTAATGCCAGACCAATGTTATAAGTTTGCAATTACGACACTTGATGGCAGTGTGATTGAAAAAGCGGACCCTTACGCGCGAAAAATGCAACAAGCACCGGGCACAGCCGGTATTTTACAAGGAAGTAAAGAGGTCGCAGAACTTAGCGCTGACCAAATTAGTGCGCGTTTAGCTCGAAATAGTGTGGATGCGCCAATATCTATTTATGAAGTGCACTTAGGGTCATGGAAGCGACGACTCGACGAAGGTAATCGATACTTGACTTACCGTGAATTAGCAGATGACTTAGTGAGTTATGTAAAGGATCTTGGCTTTTCGCATATTCAATTAATGCCTATCAGTGAATTTCCTTTTGATGGCTCATGGGGGTATCAGCCCGTTGGTTTGTTTTCACCGACTAGTCGTTTTGGGTCAGTGGAGGATTTTCAATACTTTAGTCAAAAATGTGAAGAGCAGGGCATTGGACTGCTTCTTGATTGGGTGCCAGGTCATTTTCCAACGGATCCACATGGGCTACAAAAGTTTGATGGTACTCATTTATATGAACATGCAGACAAGCGACAAGGGTTTCATCCAGATTGGAATACCTGTGTGTTTAATTACGATAGGCCTGAAATTAAAAGCTACTTACTATCAAATGCAAACTACTGGCTAAGTGAATACAAACTTGATGGGCTTAGAGTCGATGCCGTGGCTTCAATGCTCTACTTAGATTATTCGCGAAGTGAAGGTGAGTGGGTTGCCAACCAATACGGTGGTCGCGAAAATATAGGTGCGATTGATTGCCTACAGTCGAGCAATATCACCTGCTACAAAAATAGTCCTCACGTAATGATGGTGGCAGAAGAGTCGACCGCTTGGCCGGGTGTCACTCAAAGTGTTGAGCATGGTGGTCTTGGGTTTGGCTTCAAATGGAATATGGGGTGGATGAATGACAGTCTTGGCTATATGCAGCGAGATCCAATTCATAGGAAATATCATCACCATGAAATGACGTTTTCGATGGCATATGCATTTTCTGAGAATTACATACTGCCACTGAGTCACGATGAAGTTGTTCATGGAAAAGGCTCACTGCTCAGTAAAATGCCCGGCGATGATTGGCAGCAATTTGCGAACTTAAGGGCATACTATGGTTTTATGTACGCTCACCCAGGCAAAAAGTTATTGTTCATGGGCAGTGAGCTCGCTCCCAGAAGTGAATGGGATCACAATGAAAGTTTAGATTGGTCTTTATTGCAAAGTGAAGCGCATCAGGGCATCTTTAAAACAGTAAAAACGCTCAATCAACTATACAAAAAAACACCCGCTTTATTCGAGGTAGACTCCTCTCCGGCAGGTTTTCGATGGATAGATTGTGATAATGCAGGACAATCAATATTAAGTTTTGCGCGTTTTGGCAAACATTACTCCGATCTGACAATTGTTGTAAGTCATTTTACGCCTCAAGTCTTTCATCATTTTAGATTGGGTGTTCCGAAAAGCGGCGTTTATCAAGTGGTTTTTAACTCTGATGATGAAGCGTTTTTCGGGAGTGGAGTCAAAGCAGTTGCTCATAAACAGCAACTCATAGAGTCTAAACCAGCTGCAAGCCATGGGTTTGAACAGAGCATAGAAATAACTGTTCCACCTTTGTGTACCGTATATCTAAAGTATATCTCGGCGTAACATGTTTAAGACTAAACTAGGCTCTACTTATCCATTGGGTAACTCGATTAACGTTGAAGGTGTAAATTTTGCGGTCTATGCACCTAGCGCATCGGGCGTGACTTTATGCTTATTC
Organism: Pseudoalteromonas luteoviolacea; assembly: GCF_001696455.1. GTDB lineage: Bacteria > Pseudomonadota > Gammaproteobacteria > Enterobacterales > Alteromonadaceae > Pseudoalteromonas > Pseudoalteromonas luteoviolacea_C. The sequence goes on along the minus strand of NZ_MAUJ01000002.1, from coordinate 212,317 downwards.
GAAGGGCAACCAGCGGTTGAAATTACCCAGATAGCAATGAATAGGCGAGAAGGCGGGTTATGGACTTTGCATCTAGAGGGGGCTGCTGAAGGTGTGCTTTACGGGTATCGTGCCCATGGTGAGTATAACCTCGGTGAAGGTGTGTTTTTTAATAAAAATAAACTTTTACTCGATCCTTACTGCAAGGATTTTGAAGGTGACTTTACATGGAGTGAGAGACACTATTGCCATCTACCTGTAGGTGAGTTCAATGCGAATGACAATGCCATTGATATGCCTAAAAGTCGGGTCTTTAGTCCAAAACTATACAGGGGAAAGCGACCAAATACGCCATGGCAAGATACGTTTATTTATGAATGTCATGTGAAAGGGACCACCCAAACTCTTGATGCTGCTGATCCTAAAAAGAGAGGTAAATTTTTAGGCCTGTGCGAACCTAGTTTTATAGAGCATTTACGACAGTTGGGTGTAACAGCCATTGAATTGCTCCCAGTTCAAGCATTTATTAGTGAACAGTTCCTGACAACTAAAGGCCTTCAAAACTATTGGGGTTACAACACTCTGAGCTTTTTTGTACCTCACAAATCCTATTGCGTCGACGGTAATGTCGCTGAATTTCAACAGATGGTAGAGACGCTTCACGGCCATAATATCGAAGTGATTATTGACGTCGTATATAACCACACTGCCGAAAGCGGTATTGATGGGCCTATGCTATCTATGAGAGGACTGCACAATCGAGGCTATTATCGAATGTTGCAAGCGCCTGAGTCAGTCTATATTAACGATACTGGCTGTGGAAATACGATAAACATCGATGATCCTATTACCTTAAGGCTGGTAATAGATAGCTTAAGGTACTGGGTAAAATATATGGGGGTCGATGGGTTCAGGTTTGACTTAGCGACGATATTAGGTCGTAGCAATGAGGGCTTTAACGGTCAACATGCTTTTTTCCAAGCAGTAGCGCAAGACCCAATATTGGGGCAAGTAAAACTGATCGCCGAACCTTGGGATGTCGGACCCGGAGGCTATCAGCTTGGTGCTTTTCCTCCTCCATGGCGCGAGTGGAACGATAAATATAGAGATGTTGTAAGGCGCTTTTGGAGAGGAGATGCTGGTACATTACCTGAGCTAGCCAAAAGGATACACGGCTCTAATGAATTGTTTGAGCACAATCTTCGAGGGCCACTCAATTCCATTAATTTTTTGACAAGTCATGACGGATTTAGTCTCGCAGACTGGGTAAGTTATGAACACAAGCACAATGAAGCGAACGGCGAAGGTAATTGCGATGGTCATAGTGAAAACTACTCGTTCAACTGTGGTGTCGAGGGCCCTTCAGAAGACCCTAAGGTAACCCATAAGCGAAGAAAACTACAAATTAACGCTTTGGTCACTTTATTCATGTCCAAAGGTGTCCCTATGATTTGTGCAGGTACGGAGCTGAATCATTCTCAGGGAGGCAATAATAACGCGTATTGTCAGGACAATGAGACTAGTTGGCTAGACTGGCGTAATTTAAATACGACGCACGACTTACTTGCCCCAATCTCCGCTTTGATGAAAATTCGCAATCAATTGAGTGCGTTCAAACATCCATTTTTTGTGCATGCAGATGACGAGAGGTTCGCTGTTCTTTGGTACAACAAACTTGGGCAAATAATGAGTGAAATGGATTGGCATGACGAAGCCAATAAGACACTTGTTTACTTGCTTGCTGACCATGCGGAGTCCAGCTCGGTGTTGGTAGTGCTTCACGCCGATGTCAACGAAACTGAAATTCAATTACCAGATCCCCCATTTTCTAATCGCTGGGAAGCTGTTTATTCTTCTGAAAGTGATTTTGAAAAAGGGCATTTACCCAACCCTTTTGGCCTAACCGGACAGAGTGCATGGATACTCTTGTCGCAGAATGAGGAAACCACCAATGGCTCAGAAAAAGTCTAATGTGTGTGTCGTTAAACACTGGCAAGATGCGCCGAAGCTCAATGAAAGCGATTTAGCTGATGATTTAAATCGACATTTTTACTATACACTTGGACGCGACAAAGTGGGCGAATCAAAGCATTACTTGTTTCAAGCTTTAGCGCTAACAATAAGGGATAGATTAGTAGCTAGGTGCCGAGCTACCAAGCAATATTTAGACAAAGAAAAAACCAAGAAAGCAGCGTATTTGTCACTAGAGTTTTTGATGGGGCGCGCCTTGGGCAATGCGATTCTGAATTTAGATCTCGAAGATCAAATTGGCACTGCATTGAGTGAGTATGGCACAACTTTGGAAGAGCTTGAGTCAGCTGAGCATGACGCTGGCCTTGGCAATGGAGGCCTAGGTAGACTAGCAGCCTGTTTTCTCGATAGTTGCGCGTCACTGGCATTACCAGTGATCGGGTATGGCATCCGCTATGAGTATGGCATGTTCAACCAATCCATAGAGCATGGGGCGCAAATTGAGCACCCTGATAAGTGGCTTCGGGAAGGGCACCCTTGGGAGCTGAGTGCTCCTGAGCAAGCGAAAGTAGTCAAGTTTTTTGGCAATGTAGAAACACATACAGATAAGTTAGGTCGAGTACATCATCATTGGACGAACACCCAAGATGTTTTAGCAGTGCCTTTTGATGTACCAATTCCGGGTTATCGAAACGGTGTTGTAAACACCCTAAGGTTATGGAAGTCTGAAGCCACAGATGAATTTAACTTAAAGGAGTTTAATGAGGGCAGTTATTCCGAAGCGGTAGCGAAAAAGAACTTAGCTGAGCAAATCACGATGGTGCTTTACCCAAACGATGCCAGTGAAAATGGTAAGGAGTTGAGGCTTCGCCAGCAGTACTTCTTATCAAGTGCCAGCTTGCAAGATATCTTGCATCAGTGGACTGAACAACATGGGACGGATTTTAGCGACTTTTCTGAATATCACGTTTTCCAGCTTAATGATACTCATCCGAGTGTCGCTGTTGCGGAGCTCATGCGCCTGTTACTTGATGAGTATGAATTGGAGTGGGAAAACGCATGGAAAATAACCACGACAACTATGGCTTATACTAATCACACACTGCTGCCAGAAGCGCTTGAAAAGTGGTCTGTTTCTCTGTTTAGTCGACTTCTTCCGCGAGTACTAGAGATCATTTATGAAATTAATGCACGATTTTTAGCGGAAGTTGCACTTAGATGGCCAGGAGATGTGGCGAAACAGCGTGAACTGTCTCTGATCGAAGAGGGTCCAGAACCTCAAATTAGAATGGCTTATTTAGCGATTGTTGGTAGCTTTTCGGTTAATGGGGTGGCTGCATTGCATACAGAGTTGCTTAAATCGGGTCTGTTTAATAGCTTTTATAACTTGTGGCCAACAAAGTTCAATAACAAGACAAACGGAGTTACACCGAGACGTTGGCTTGCACACTGTAATCCGCGGTTAGCGCAATTGATTTCAGATAAGATAGGTGAAGGGTGGCAAGCGGACTTTTCTGAAATACAAGGAATAAGACGCTACTATGATAAAGCTTCATTTCATCGAGAGTGGCAAGATGTTAAGGCTAAAAACAAGCAAAAACTTGCACAGTTAGTTGAGACTCGCTGTGGCGTAAAGTTTGATACTGACATGCTGTTTGATGTTCAGGTTAAACGGATCCATGAATACAAGCGTCAGTTATTAAATATACTTCATGTCATTGCGCTGTACGATCAAATTAGACGTGGTGAAGTGGAGAATATAGTTCCAAGATGTGTGTTGTTTGGGGGCAAAGCGGCTCCTGGTTATCACATGGCCAAACTGATTATAAAGTTAATAAACAATGTTGCTAATGTGGTCAACAAAGACAAAGCTGCCGAACCTTATTTGAGAGTTGCATTTCTCCCGAATTACAACGTAACCGCAATGGAGACAATTTGTGCTGCAACAGATCTCTCACAGCAAATTTCGACTGCCGGAAAAGAAGCGAGCGGCACTGGAAATATGAAATTTATGATGAATGGCGCGGTCACAATTGGCACACTTGATGGCGCCAATATCGAAATTCGAGAGCAAGTCGGTGATGACAACTTCTTCTTGTTTGGTGTAACTGCTGAACAAGCGAATCAGGTCAGAAAAAATTATAACCCGACTCAAATTATCGATTCTTTTGCGCCTCTAAAAAACACGATGAAACTGTTATCTAGTGGTCACTTTAATCTATTTGAACCCAACATTTTTGATGACATTATCGGGTCAATCCAAAGCCCCCATGATCCATGGTTGGTTGCGCAAGACTTTGAGAGTTATTTTGACGCACAGCAGCGCGCTGCGCAAAGTTACACGAACAAAACATTGTGGAATCGCATGAGTATTTTAAATACTGCTGCAAGTGGCACATTCTCTAGTGACCGCACTATTTCGCAATACAGTGAAGATATTTGGCGATTGAAACCCATGCAGTAACCGCCTTGAACATTAATATGGAGATAAGAAATGCCGAGTTATGCAAACCGTTATATCAGTAACCTGACAAGAGACACGTATGCATTGATCCTTGCGGGTGGGCGTGGCAGTCGGTTGCACGAATTAACCGACTGGCGAGCAAAGCCAGCGGTCTACTTTGGTGGTAAGCACAGAATTATAGATTTTCCTTTATCTAATTGTATTAACTCGGGTATTAGACGAGTAGGAATTGCGACTCAGTATAAATCGCATTCATTAATACGCCACGTAAACCGTGCATGGGGACACTTTAAGAAAGAGCTTGGGGAGTCTGTTGAGATTTTACCTGCATCTCAACGTTATGGAGACGAGTGGTATTGTGGTACGGCCGATGCCGTTTTTCAAAACATGGACATTATTCGCCATGAATTACCAAAATATGTAATGATTTTATCTGGTGACCACGTGTATAGAATGGACTATGGTGCTTTGATTGCGAAGCACGTGGAAACTGGTGCGGACATGACTGTCTGTTGTATTGAAGTGGAGTGTGAAGAGGCTGCAAATACATTTGGAGTGATGACTGTAGATCAAGACAAGCGTGTACGAAGGTTTGACGAAAAGCCGGCTGAGCCTTCATCTATTCCCGGCAAACCTGGAATTTGCCTTGCTTCTATGGGCAATTATGTATTTAACACCGAGTTTTTATTTGAGCAGTTAAAAAGAGATGCACAACGAGAAGGTTCCGGTCGAGATTTTGGCCATGACATTATCCCTTCAATCATAGAGGAGCATAATGTATTCGCGTTTCCATTTAGAGATCCAAGTCACCCAGGCCAACCCTATTGGCGCGACGTTGGTACGATAGACTCATTTTGGGAAGCGAATATGGAGTTAGTATCGGTAGAGCCGCAATTGGATCTTTACGACCCTTCATGGCCTATTTGGACTTATCAGGAACAATTACCGCCAGCTAAATTTATCTTCGATGATGAAAACAGAAGAGGCATGGCGGTGGACTCGACAGTTTCGGGTGGATGTATTATTTCTGGTTCAGTGGTTAGAAAGTCGTTGTTGTTTTCCAATGTTCATGTGCATTCGTACTGTGAAATCGAAGGTGCAGTGGTTTTACCTGGCGTTAAAATTAACCGCCATTGTCGAATCAAAAATGCAATAATTGATCGCAGTTGTGAGATACCTACAGGTATGCGAATAGGCTATGATCCTGAGGAAGATCGCAGTAACGGATTTAGAGTGTCTAATAAAGGTATTGTATTGGTCACGAGAGATATGCTGACTGCGTTACAAGAAAGTCAAAAACCTAAAGAATCGAGTTTAGAAAGTGCCTAAGGGTAATATATGCATGTAGTTATGGTGGCAGCAGAGAATGATCGGCTGCCTAAGTGCAAAGTGGGAGGCGTTGCGGATGTGATCCGTGACATCCCTTACGCTTTGGCGAATAAGAATATCAAGACTTCGGTAATCGTGCCGGATTATGGTCAAGCAAAAATGCGTCGCCAGTTTGTTGCAGACATTGCTGTGCCGTTCAAACAGCATCTTGAAACTGCAGTGTTATGGTGTGTGGAAGAGAGCTGTGGTGTCAGCCAATATGTGATCTCACACTCTTTGTTTTCTGAACATGGTGGTGACATCTATTGTAATGACGGCGGTCGACCTTTTTATACAGATGCGAACAAATTTGCGTTTTTCAGCGCCGCTGTATGTGAAGTCATTGAACATGCGTTGATAGAAGATATCGATGTACTTCATTTACATGATTGGCATGCTGCTTGTGTTGCAGTGTTAAAGCATTTTAGCCCTAGATTTGAAAAGCTGAAAAAGCTTAAGACAGTTTTTACTGTTCATAATCTAGCGCTGCAAGGCATTAGGCCTTTCAACGGTGATGACTCCAGCTTAGAGGCATGGTATCCCACGCTGAGCTATGATGGTCAGAAAATTTGCGACCATCATTATCCTCATTGTTTTAACCCGATGAGGGCGGCAATCAACTTGGCTGACAAAGTGCATCTGGTTTCGCCTAATTACTGCTTTGAAGTGCAACAAGGCAGTGATCATCAAGCTGGTTTTTTTGGTGGTGAAGGGCTTGAGCATGATATGCAACTGGCAGCTAAAAAAGGTAAGCTCGTCGGCATTTTAAATGGATGCCAGTATGATGTTCAATACCCTACGGCCACATGGGAAAGGATGCTTGATAGCGCGGAGTCCAATTTATTTAGCTGGATGGCAAAACAAGCAGCGTTACAAAGCGCTCACTACATAGCGCATCAAAGAGTTCTGAAGTGGATTAATTCACCTAGTGAGGGGCCACTAGTTACAAGTGTTGGCAGGTTGACTGATCAAAAAGCATTGCTCTTAAAGCAGCCATTGGGGAGTGGGCTCGTGCTCGATAAGTTAGCAAGTACTCTGGATGATTTTAAAGGAAAAATGATACTCCTTGGGTCTGGTGATTCAGAGCTAGAGTATTTGTTTTCTCAAGTTATGGCTCGCAATGCTAACGTCTTGTACCTAAAAGGGTATGGGGAGAACGTTGGTGACATGCTGTATCAACTAGGGGACTTATTTTTGATGCCCAGCTCGTTTGAGCCTTGTGGTATTAGTCAAATGTTGGCCATGCGTTCTGGGCAGCCTTGTTTGGTAAATAATGTAGGGGGATTAGCAGATACAGTTGAAGACAATGTATCCGGCTTTGTCTTTTCTGGTGACAGTATCGCAGAGCAATCAGAGAATTTAGTTGAGCGATTTAGGCAAGCATTGGAGTTGTATGATAGCAATGCTGACAGCTATCGGAAAATTTCAGAAAATGCTGCAGAAAAAAGGTTCACTTGGGAACAAAGCGCTATACTATACAAGGAAAATTTATATGAGTAGTTAGGGCTAGCTCATCCTAGCAATACAAAACTAGTACTTTAATGTTTTAGTTTGATTTTATTTATCAGAAATTCGGGTTAAAATTACAAAATATAACTAAAAAGTATAGAACAAAAGTACTGTTATTGAACAGTAAAGCTAGGAGCGATGATTTGAAAGTGTTTGTGGCTCGACAAGCCATTTTTAATCGCAAAAAGCATGTGGTAGCTTATGAGCTGTTGTTTCGTGATGGAATGAAAAACAGCTTTCCCAATATCGCTGAAAATGCTGCTACAGCAAGGTTGATTATGGATAATCAACTCAATTTAGGGACAAGGTATTTAACATCAGGAAAAAAGGCACTTATAAACATCGGTGAAGAGTCATTAAACCAAGAACTGGCGCAATTCCTACCAACGGATGACGTTATTCTTGAGTTGTTAGAGACGATTCCTCCAACGACTGAAAACTATGAAAAAGTTAGACAGTTATTCCATAAGAACTTTCGCTTGGCTTTAGATGATTTTAATTACTCTAAAGAGTGGGAGCCTTTTTTAAAACTGGCTAGACTCGTTAAATTTGATTTGATCCAAAGCCCTCTAAAAGAAATCGCCCCCTTAGTGGAAGAGCTAAAAAAGCGTAAAAATTTACAGCTGTTGGCTGAGAAAGTAGAAACAGAAGAAGAGTTTTTGTTAGCTAAGGAAATGGGGTTTAACTTTTTCCAAGGCTACTTTTTTGCCAAGCCTACTATGATTTCGCAAAATGATATTGAAATTAATTACGCTGTGGTGATGCTCATATACTCCGAAGCGCTCAAACCCAATATGAACATTCCGCGCATTGCTGAGCTCTTTGCGCAAGATACCGCACTAGCTTACAAGCTATTGAGGTTGATAAATTCAGGCGTCTTTCCGATAAAAAACCGTATTGAATCGTTAAAGCAAGCACTTGTATATCTGGGGCATGAACGGATTATTAAATTTGTAAATTTGATAATGACAGCGCATGTTGCGGAGCAAAAACCAACTGAACTGACACGATTAAGTATTGTCCGTTCAAGGTTTTGTGAGTTGATAAGTAAACAAATCGCGCCTTCTTTAGCTAGTATGAGTTTTCTAACTGGTTTATTTTCGCTCCTTGATGCGATATTGGATAAGCCTATGGAAGTTGTTGTTCAGCGGCTTCCATTTCCCGAAGTTCTACACGACGCCTTGTTAGGGGAGCCAAACACGTTGTTTTACATTCTCAATATTGTCAGAGCTTATGAAAGTGGCAGCTGGTGGGCAATGCAAGAGGCGTGTACGATGCTCAACATGTCAGATGAGAGTTTACCTGAGTTTCATGCTCAGGCAGTAAACTGGGCTGATATGTACCGTGAACATGTTTATTAATGGGTAGAATCGCGCTGGTGGATGCCCTGCGGGGCTTCGCGTTGCTGGGCTTACCGCTTACAAACTTAGCTTACATGGCAGATTTCAATAATGGGTATGCTGCAAATAGTGAAAGTGTAATTGACTCACTTTTAACTGCGTTTATTGATGTTGTAGCACAAGGCAGGTTTCGGACTTTATTTAGTATACTTTTTGGGTTCTCAATGTGCCTTTATCTCGACAAATACGGGCCTTTGACTTTTGCTCGTAAAGCACTGGCGAGACTATATGCTCTAGGCGTTATCGGCTTAGTGCATGGCTTTTTGATATGGCCAGGGGACATCCTTTTTAATTATGCTTTGTCTGGCCTGCTATTAATTTATGTAATAAAGACAGACTCAAAAACGCTTTTAAAGCTGTCTTTATGCGCTGTCACTTTGCCGATTTTATTACTCGTCTATTTAGCTATGGCATTTCCTGAACCTAGTGTTCAAGAGGGGGTCTCTAGCTTTGGAAGTGAAAACCCATGGTTGGGGCTACTTTCATTTTTAAAGCAAAACGCTGCAAACTACCTTGATATGTTGATGTTACTGCCTTTTTTAACTCTTTGGTATACTTTTGGTTTAATGCTTATTGGCGTGCTTGTATACCGGGCACATTGGTTCCAAGGTAACGCCTTATCGAGTTCTTTGTCGGTAGTGGTGTTAATCCCTCTGGCCCTAATAGGGTCAGCTCTTACACGCTGGTATCTTTTTCAAGAACATCGGATTGTATTTGAGGTTTTAAATTGGTTATTTGCGATTCCTTTTTGTTTGGCCTTAATTAGCCTTGCTATTCACTTTTCAACTATTGTTGAGCGCTATAGCGGACTGTTGGTCGCTTCTGGCCAATACTCACTGTCCTTATACCTTTTGCAATCCGTCATCGGCGTTGCGATATTTCATATCATCTTGCAAAATTTGCAACTAGATTTGCGTCAAATTCACTTTTTAGCCATATTTGGAGGGCTTACTGTTCTACAATTAAGTTTAGTTTGGTCTCTTGCTCATTGGAAAATAATGGGGCCCGCAGAAAAGCTATTTACCAATCTACAAGGTTGGTTTCATAAGAGAGTAGTTAAATGACCTTTATAAGAATATCGCTATTGTTTGCCTTTCTTCTTTTCTCATTTGTAAGTAATGCAAAGTCGAGCTTCTCCGTGTTGTTTGTAAACCCTTCTTTAGCGGGAGAACCGTTTTGGGGAAAGGTGCAACAAATTACAGAGGAAGCTTGCAAGCAGTTGGGTGTCAATATTGATGTGATTTATGGTGATGGCAATCGTCATATTCAGCTCGCAGAGTTAAAGAAATATTTGGACTACAGAGCAAGTCCCGACTATGTGATTTTAATGCTGTACCCTGGTGGTGCAGAGCAAACTTTAACCATGCTAAATAATTACGGGATTAAGTTTATAACCCTAGAACAGACTATCACAGGCATGGAGAAAGATGAGATAGGTATTCCAAAACAGCGTTTTGAACATTGGTTGGGCGAAGTGTATTTTGATAATTATCAGGCAGGATATGATTTAGCTAAGGCGCTACACGAAAGTGTGATGTCTAGTGGTCATAAAGGCACAGTCAATGGGTTAGCAATTAATGGTCACTATGGTAGTGAGTCAGATAAACGCAATCAAGGTGCAGCGGCTTATTTTAAAAGTGCGAATATTAAGCTGCAGCAAACAGTCCATGCAAGCTGGTCAAAAGAACAAGCATATACAAAAACAAAGCGACTATTTAAACGATACCCAGATACACAGCTGATTTGGAGTGCCTCTGATTTAATGGCGATGGGTGCTCAGACAGCGATTCGACAGTTAAAAAAGGATGAAGGGCAGGTTGCAATTGGAGGCTTTGACTGGTTATCAGACGGCTTGTCATTAATCCAGAAGGGGCAACTCAGCGCGTCTGTTGGCGGGCACTTCATGATGGGCGGTTGGGCGCTTGTATCTATTTTTGACTTTCATCACGGAAATTCGTACTGGAAAAATAATAGTCAAATCACTTTTGAATTATCCTCTATTACTAGAGACAATATCGATGAGTACATTTGGATTTCGAATAACCCTGATTGGTCAAGAATTGACTATAAGCGCTTCAGTATTCTAGATAAAAGTTCTAAGAGCTATGACTTTTCTCCAAAGTACCTGAGACAAAATAGCCAAGAAGCTATGCCAGTAGATTAGAATGAGTCCATATATTAGTTTTAAAAAGTAACCGTGCCCATTTATTAGATTCATTTTAAGTTTAATTAGATATACAATTACGCTTTTTATGATATTGAGATTGGCGTGGATACACCTAAGCGATTAAATAAATACATCAGTGAAACGGGTTTTTGCAGCCGAAGGGAAGCTGATACCTTCATTAGTGAAGGAAGGGTTTCAGTTAACGGACAGGTAGCGGAAATGGGCCTGAAAGTGACCGACAGTGATGACGTGCTCATTGATAATAAGCCACTGAAAGCCAAACCAAAACGCGTATATATTGCTTATAATAAACCCGTGGGTGTGACCTGCACAACTGAGCGCAAAATCAAAAGCAATATCGTCAGTGCGATTAATTACCCAGAGCGTATTTTCCCTATTGGCAGGCTTGATAGGCCTTCAGAAGGCCTCATATTTCTGACAAATGAAGGTGATATCGTTAATAAGATCCTTCGCGCAGGCAATAATCATGAAAAAGAATATGTTGTTACCGTAGACAAACCTATTGATGAGCAGTTTATCAATGGTATGCGTTCAGGTGTTCCCATACTTGGCACTGTTACTAAAAAGTGTTTTGTAAAGAAAAACGGGCCCAAGAAATTTACGATTGTACTTACTCAAGGCCTTAACAGGCAGATTAGAAGAATGTGTGAGTACTTTGGTTATGAAGTTGATACGCTTAAACGTGTTCGCATTATGAACGTTAACTTGAATGGCCTACGTGCTGGACAGTGGCGACACTTAAGTGAAAATGAAATGGCAGAGATCAATGCCTCTATTGAAGGATCTTCAAAAACCGAAGAGGCTTCGGTAGATAACAAAAAACGTGCGCAACCAAAAAGCAACGGCTCAAAAAAGCGCGATGAAGCAAGGCCTCATAAAACCAACTCTGCTAAGTCTAAGCAGCCTAAAAAGCCGGGCAAATCGCCACAAAGGCTAAAAGGGACTTTGTCAATGAACAAAAAAAATGGCCGCTAAGCGGCCATTTTTATATTTCCTTAAACATGTTTGGGCGCTTGTATCTTAAAAGCTAAACAGTAAACAACTGGAATAACTATCAACGTTAAGATTGTCGCGAAGCCCAGTCCAAACATAATTGTGACTGCCATTGATTTGAAGAATACATCAAAAAGCAGCGGGATCATGCCCAAGATGGTTGTTATCGCGGCCATAGAGACAGGGCGTACACGACTTACACCAGAGTCGAAAACAGCTTGGTAAGGGTCCTTACCACTCTCTACCTCTAAGTTAATTTGGTCCATTAATACTATGCCATTTTTGATGAGCATACCTGAGAGACTTAGTAGCCCAAGTAGTGCCATGAAACTAAATGGTGCTTGGAACACTACGAGTCCTGCGGTGACGCCAATGATTGCCAATGGCACTGTACTCCAGATCACTAAAGGCTTACGTACAGAGTTGAACAGTAATACGGTGATCATAAACATGCTGAGGTACCCTATGGGCAACGACCCAAAAATCGCCGTTTGTGCATCTGTTGAAGACTCATACTCGCCACCCCATTCCATCATATAACCCTGAGGAAGTTTGATTGCTTCAATATCAGCTTTAACGCGTGCGAATAATTTTGCAGGTGTTTCATTACCAATGACATCATGGTCTGCCATCACTGTTATAGTGCGTTTTCTATCGCGACGCATTATTAGGCTGTCCTCCCAGACCACCTCAAAGCTATCAACGATTTGGCTTGCAGGCACATAGACATTTAGAACTGGGCTGAATACCTGTAAATCTTGCAAGTTCTCAACACTATATCGTTCAGCTTCTGGAGAACGCGCTACGATGGGAAGCATTTTAGTGCCATCTCGATACAAACCGACAGTTTTGCCCGATACACTGGTCAATAATAATTGGTCCAGGTCCGTTTTGCTGATCCCGAGACGGCGCGCTTTTTGTTCATTAAAGACTGGCTGGAGTACTTTACTTCTTTCTCTCCAATCATCGCGAATACTATGAGCGCCGGCGTCTTTGGCTAGAATGGTTTTGGCTTCATGAGCTAGCTGCCTTAGGACAACTGGGTCAGGGCCTGAAAACCGCGCTTCAATTTTCGCATCAGTTGATGGGCCAATTTCCATTCTCTTTATTTTAAGTTGACCATCGAGCTCATTCTGCGCCGCAAACTCCCTTACTTTGGATATCATGGTTATCACATCTTCGCGGTTCTCAACTCGAATAATCATTTGGCCATACGCATCATACTGCTTTTCTGGCCCATAGGTGAGCATGAATCTAGGCGCACCCTGACCAATGGTCGTTGTCACTTCCTTCACCATGTCGTGCTGCTTTAAAAAACGCTCAAGCTTTTCAACATTGTCAGACGTACTTCTGATATCAGAACCTTGGTAATGCCAATAGTCTACGTAAAACATAGGTGTATTAGATGCCGGAAAAAATGACTGCTTAACAGATTTGAAGCCCATAACGGATACTACTAGCAGCAAAACCATAGACACCACTGTAGTCCATCTGTTCTTTAAGCAGAATTTAAGCATCGTTTTATAGGCTGTAAAAATAGCGCCTTGATAAGGGTCTGCTTGTTCCGCTTGTTGCGACGACTGAATTTCTTCTTTGAACAGCATATTTGCAAAAAATGGCGTCAATGTAATTGCGGTTACCCAGCTCAGTAGCAAAGAAATAAACAGTACCCAGAAAAGAGAACCCGCAAACTCACCACTGGCATCCGAACTCAAACCGATCGGTGCAAAAGCGGTGATACCAATTACAGTCGCGCCAAGGAGTGGCCATTTGGTTTGTTCAACAATATTAACAGCCGCCTTGATCTTGGTTTGCCCGCGCTTAAGATTAATCAAAATCCCTTCGGTGATAACGATTGCGTTATCAACTAACATGCCTAACGCGATGATGAGTGCACCAAGTGAGATCCGCTGGAGATCGATGGCGAACAGTTTCATGAAAATAAATGTTCCCAAAACTGTAAGCAACAGGATGCCCCCAATCAATATTCCGCTTTTAACACCCATAAATATTAGCAATACAATTATTACAATGGCGACAGCTTCGAGTAAACTGATGATAAAACCATCCACAGACTTTTTAACTTCGGCTGGTTGATTGTAGACTGCATTTACTTCTATGCCGTAGGGTCTTTGATATTCAAGCTCACTCAATCTGTTTTGAATAGCGTGACCAACGTCAACCACATTCACACCTGATGTAAAAGAGATACCTAGTAACAACGCACGATCTTGATTAAATCGAGTGATATGGTTTGGCACTTCTTGGTACTCTCTTGAGACTGTTGCTACGTCACCAAGGTATATCAACTCTCTGGCACCGGGTTGAGATATTAGCAATCCTTCCAGTTCAGATACATCCGTAAACTCGCCTGTAGGGTGAAGTCGAATAGACTCATTTCCGACGCGAATTTTACCAGCATTAGAAACTGTATTTTGAGTTTGTAAAAGTGAAAATATGTGGTTTGGAGATATGCCTAATTGAGATAGCTTTTGCGTAGAAATCTCAACAACTACCTGTGGCTGTTGCTCACCCGCAACGGTGACCTTGCTGACACCGTCTACTAAAACGAGCTCACGACGCAGAAAGTCAACATAGTCTTTTAGCTCGTCATAGGTGTAGCCTTCTCCTGTGACGCCATATAACATGCCGTAAACATCAGCAAAATCGTCAATAATACTTGGCGAATTTACGCCCGGTGGTAGTTGTGGTGTTAAGTCATTAATTTTTCTTCTTAACTCGTCCCAGATTTGTTTTAGATCTTCCTTTCTATAGGTGCTTTTCATTTCTACTGAGATTTGCGACTTACCTGGAGATGATATGGATGTTACATAATCCACATAGGGTAGGCTTTGAATCGCATTTTCAATAGGGTATGTCACTTCCTCTTCAACTTGCTGTGGTGATGCACCGGGGTAAGTGGTAATCACCATCGCTTTTTTCAACGTAAACTCAGGATCTTCTAGTTGCCCAAGTCCAAAATATGAAACTGTGCCAGCTGCGAGTAAAAGAACAGCGAACATAGCACTGATGACTTTGTTCTCAATTGACCATTGCGCTAAGCTCATATTATAAGCCTCGCTCTTTAGTCCACGGTCTTACTTGTAATCCTTCTTTTAAGTGATGCACGCCGGCTGATACAACAATTTCTCCTGCTTGCAGGCCGCTTTGTACTTCAATGCCTGATTGTCTCATTTGGCCAATTTGAATGTGGCGCATTGAAACTTTATTGGTTTCTGTATCGAAGACCCAAACGTAATGGTTGCCTGCAAGCTGCTCATTAGGCGCGGAGAAGACAGCTTCCGTCGGAACCATTAGTGTTTTTTTCGTTAAGTTGGTCACTTTACTTGGGTCTATATAAACATGTCCCGTCATGCCGGCAAGCAAGTTAAAATCTTCGGGTATAGGTAATGAAAATACAACTTTGTAAGTCAAAGTCACTGGGTCAGCTTGCGTATCCCACTCTTTAATCGTTAATGTATATGATTTATCGGGGTAGCCGTCAAAAACAACGCTAGGGTGATAGTCTAAATCTTTATTCACTCTTGCCACTAGTTTTTCTGGTACTTGAATCACTACGTCCATACGGTCTCGAGTTTCAAGACGAAGAATATTCTGTTTTGCTACGATGTTCTCAAAGTTTTTCACAAACACCTTTGCGACGGTACCGTCAAATGGTGCACGTAATTCACTGTTTTCTAAGTTTGTTTGTGCAATCCGATAAGCAGATTCGGCAACTTGTTTGTTAGCGAGAGCTTGGTCATACTCAGATTTTGATGCTGTCGACTTTTCAAAGAGCGACTCAATGCGATTTAATTGCAAGGCTGTCAGTTCATATTGTGCTTTTCGTTGTTGAAACTGCAATTCGAAATCTTCAGGGTCTAGCTTAGCGAGCAGCTGTCCTTTTTTAACCTCTTGGCCTGCGAGAATAGGAAAGTCTATCAACTCACCATTGACTCTAAACGCAAGGTACGACCCTTGGTTTGCGACGACCTCGGCTGGAAAGTGGCGCAAGGTCGCAGCGGCAGGATCGTTAACAGTGTGAAGTTTTACAGGCCTAATTAATTCTTTGTCCGACTGGGTGTTGACTTCATCTTGGCAGGCGCTTAGTAAAAGTGCCGCAGATAATACGAGTGCGCGTTTAAACACTGAGGTTACTCCTAAATGTATGACTCCTAATTTAATGTAGTGCAGGATATATAAATTAGTACTAAAATAAAAATTATAAAATATTAGAAAAACGATAAATAAAATTTATGAAGTTGTCAGACTTAGAAGTGCTGCACGTTGTTGCGCAATCGGCCAGTTTGAATGATGCTGCAAAACGTCTATTCAAAACTCAACCAGCTGTTACACAAGCAATAAAAAGACTCAGCAATGAGCTTGGGTTTGCACTCGTAACTCGCGAAGACTATCGCATAAAACTCACCGAAGAGGGCAAGCGATTTTATAAAGAAGCTGTCAAACTCATAGAACACCATGAAAATCTCAAGGCAATGGCATCGGATTTAGCGCAGGGCAATGAACCAAAATTTAATATTTGTTACGAAGCGATGAGTTACGACTATGGTTGCAATGAGCTGATAAAAAGTGCTTTTCAACAATACCCGTCAACGGCATTTGAAATTACGAGTGGAAAGCGCTTCGTTGCACTTGAAAGGGTCAATCAAGGACTCTCTGATATCGGTATTGGGCCATGGTTTAACTTGTTTCATGCCACAGGAGATTTAGAGTCTATTGCTATTGGCGAGGTGACTTTAGGACTTGTCGCAAAAGCTGGTCTAATGCCAAAAGAGCTAACATTTGAAGAGTTAAATCAGTACCCATGTCTTGCTATGAAAGAGAGTGGGTTTGAATTTGACAGTGACCGCTTAGAGTACTCAAAGAGTATGAGTGTTATGAAGTTGGATGACATCTCGACTATCAAAATGTTTGTTATGCAAGGGTTGGGCTTTGCAATGATGACCCTCAATCATTGCGAAAAAGAGTTGCATGAAGGAGGACTTGAACAAATTCGTGTTTTAGATAGACAAGACCAATTTAATATTGATATACATGCATTTAGACGAAAATTACCGCATTATGGCTCAGTCGCAAACTATTTGTGGGATGGCTTCAATCAGTTGGGGGAGCAGTACAATGGAAGAAGAATTTAAGCAAAGGGTGTATACGCTCATTGGCGCTATTCCTCGGGGAAATGTTGCAACATATGGGCAAATAGCAAAGCTATCTGGTGCGCCCAGGCATGCTAGAGCGGTTGGTTACTTGCTTAAAAACTTACCTAAAGACAGTTCGCTTCCTTGGTATCGGGTTATAAATGGGCAGGGCAAAATTTCATTTCCAGAAGGGTCGGAAAAGTTTTTAGAGCAACAAACACGTTTGGCATCTGAGGGGGTTAAGATCGCAGCAGGTAAAGTTTCGTTGAAGAAATTCCAATGGCAATAGGGCGTCATGACTTTTAATGCCTATAGATAGGGCCTCACCCTGTTATTGTTCTATTAAATTGATCGGTTTTGATTTAGGGGGCGTACATACAACTAATCTCAAACTTTACTAAATCAATATGAAACGAGCACTTTTTCCCTTACCTGTTTTTTTGCTGCCTCAAGGTTACACTCGGCTAAGGATTTTTGAACCCAGATACTTACACATGGTAAAAGTGGCCATGAAGGAAGAGCATGGGTTTGTGATGTGTTTTACCGACAAAAGCAGAGAGTGTGAAGTTTCGGAGCAAGGCATATATGTGGAAATCGTTGACTTTTCGCAAGACGAGAGCGGTCAATTGTTGATCGATGTGTACGCAAAGCACAGAGTATTGATTAGTAATGCGACCAGTGACGAGATGAAACTACGTCACGGAGATTGCCACATAATCCAAGAACCACTTTGGACGCTGGGAGAGGCAGAAGAACTTACGTACCACGAAAGACTTGCAGACCTATTGCGAGATCTATTCGTGGTAAACGCAGAGCTAAACGATTTGTACAAAAAGAAAAACTACGCAAATCCTATTTGGGTAGCGGCTAGATGGTTAGAGTTGCTGCCGCTAACAATAAAACAAAAAACAAAAATACAGAGTTGTCGGAGCTATGTCGGAGTAGCAAATGTATTGGCAGAAATTTTTGAAGCTCAAGAGTGATCTCAATGTGATACTTCCCCGTATAGTCTATTATGTTACTGACTGAGAGCGTTAAAATTATGGTTAGTTTGGAGCAGTCTAAAGATTGCCGTATTCAAAAAGGTAAAAGCGTAGGGATGCAAGAAACCCCTTCAGAGCAGTTAACTCAAGCATTAATTAGAGTCGCATCACATGCTGACAAAAAAGCGTATGCGTTTTTGTTTTCTTATTTTGCGCCAAAAATAAAAAGGTTTGGAATAAAACAGTTTGGCTCAGAAGCAATGGCGATGGAGCTAGTTCAGGACACCATGACGTCAGTTTGGCGTAAAGCTAAGTTGTATCACCACGATAAAGGGGCTGCAACAACATGGGTGTACACGATAATGCGTAACGCGTCTTTCGATGCGCTGCGAAAAATTAAAAGCAACAGAGAAGATAATTTAAGTGAGGAGATTTGGCCGCTATTTCATGACGAGCAAGTTTGTGAGAAAAGCTTTAAGGATCATTTACAGTCAAATCAACTTAAAGAAAAAATTCAATGCTTACCAGCACCACAGAGGGATGTTGTTGTTGGTGTCTATTTCGAGGATATGACACAAGAGCAACTCGCCCAGCACTTGGGCATTCCAGTGGGTACCGTTAAATCACGTTTACGTTTAGCTTTGAAGAAGCTGAAAGTGGAGTTGGGAGAGCATCATGATTAAATACCACCCGTCGAAGCAGCTGATGCAGAAACACATTATGGGAGAATTGCCAGTGGGCCTCAGTGTTGCAATTGCCGCACACATTGAGTTGTGTGATGCGTGCAGCAAAGAATTTGATTTACTTGAAGCGAAGCAGGCAAACGAAACATTCAACGCATCTGTAGACGATAGCGACAGCCATGAATTCGAGTCTATGATGGACGACATTGTCCAGCTAACGATGTTTGACGAAGTGGTCGCACATGAACCTGAGGTTTTTGAATATCAAGACAAGCGTGTCCGACTCCCTAGAGCAATTGCAGCGCTTAAACTAGGCAGCTTTATGAATGCTGGCAAAGTGTCTAGAGCACGATTTGAGTTAGATGAGGGACCTTTGAGAAGCAGCTTGCTTCACATTAAACCAGGAGGCGAAATCCCGGAACATACGCATACTGGGTTCGAGCTGACGTTGATTCTAGATGGAACATTTGAAGACGAAAGTGGGCAATATGTACCTGGCGACTTTATTATGCTAGATGGTCGTCACAATCATACTCCGAAGACGAAAGATGGCTGCTTATGCTTTACGTTGGTAGATAATGCGTTACATTTCAATAAAGGCTTAAGCAAATTACTCAACCCTATTGGAAAGTTGATTTACTAATGACAAACACAGAAAAACATTTTGAAACCGCGATTCAAATTGGACTAAGTGCATGTCTAGGTGGCGATCGCGTGCGTTTTGACAAAGGTCACAAGCGTTCTAACTTTTGTATGGATGAATTCATTAACCATGTGGAATACGTGAAGTTTTGCCCTGAGGTGGCGATCGGAATGCCTATTCCGCGTAACACGATCCGCCAAGTTAGGTACGGTGATGTGATAAAAGTATGTAGGCCGGATGGCACTGGAGACGTAGGTCCAAAGCTGACAGAATACGGCGAAAGAATAGCTAAAAATCAGGCTATAACGTTGTCTGGATTTGTTTTTTGCGCAAAAAGCCCAAGTTGCGGTATGGAGCGCGTCAAGGTATATAACGACACCGGAACTGGGGCGTCGGCAGAAGGCATCGGCGCGTTCGCAGAGCAAATAATGAAACACAACCCATTGCTGCCGTGCGAGGAAAACGGGCGTCTCAATGATGTGCATTTGCGAGAAAATTTTGTAATGAGGGTGTATGTGTACAAGTCTTGGCAGGAATTAATAGCGCAGCCAGTCAATAAAAAAGTACTCACGGATTTTCATGCCAAACACAAATATTTGCTCATGAGTCATAACTATAGTGCATACAGGACGCTAGGTCGGTTGCTCGCTGAAGGTGATCCTAAAGAATGTGATGTTTTAGCGCTAGAGTATATCTCTGGGTTGATGGAAGCACTCAAGAAGCCTGCAAGCAGGAAGGGACAAGCTAATACGCTTGCACATTTACAGGGGTATTTTAAAAACGACATCTCGCAAGTTGAAAAAGCTGAGATGGTTGAGGCTATCGACGAGTATCGAAAAGGCTTGGTACCACTCAATGTGCCTCTAACATTGCTGAAGCACCACCTTCGCGTGCACCCTAAAGCTTACCTGCAACAGCAAGTATATTTTGACCCTTATCCGAGCGATTTAAAATTAAGGTTCTCAATTTGAACAAGACGATATTTTGGTTTAGGCGTGACTTAAGGCTTCATGGTAACGAAGCGCTTATTCATGCAATTAATAACGGCGCCAAAGAGGCGCTGTTTTTTATGTGTGAAAAACAGTGGCAAAAGCACAATACAAGCGAGATACAGCTGGATATGCTCAAACGCCGTGTAGCGTACTTAGGCGAAGAGTTGGCAAAACGGGGGATTAAGCTGACTGTACTCGAAGGCGAAGATTTTAAAGGTTTACCAAATAAACTTAAGCACTTTGTAGAGCAAAATGCTATAGCCGCTATCTACGCCAATAGAGAGTATGAAATAAACGAGCTCCACAGGGACAAAGCCTGTAGCGAGCTGGGCATTGATCTTTGTTTATACGATGGAGACGTGTTATCTCCTCCTGGCAGTATTGTTACCAAAGGGGGAGAGATGTTTAAAGTGTTTACGCCTTTCAAAAAAGCTTGGCTCTCTGTAAATTGCGGGAGAATTTTTCCTGTTGGGTGCAGGTTAGAAGCAATTGGCTCGGCAATTGATTGGGTAAAACCCGAAATACTTGCGTCAAATGGTGAATCTGATAAGTGGCCGATTGAGGACCATGTTATTGAGCAAGTTGTGACACAGTTTATTTATGAAAAGGTCCATAAATATGACGTACAACGTGACATTCCCAGTATTAAAGGCACGTCCGGATTAAGCCCTTATTTAGCCTTAGGGATAGTATCTGTTTCTGAGTTAATAGGCCGTATACAGTCAGAGACACCTGATGTGTTAATCAGGACTAAATCAGCAGAATTTGCTTATGTAAATGAATTAATATGGCGAGAGTTTTATAGACATTTGATGTTTGTTTTCCCAAAGCTTTGCAAAGGGTTTAACTTTAATGAAAAGTATAATGCTGTTAATTGGCTAAATCAGGAAAGTCAGTTTAAGGCTTGGTGTGAAGGGAAAACAGGGTACCCCATTGTGGATGCCGCTATGCGACAATTAAACCAAACTGGGTGGATGCATAATCGACTTAGAATGATCGTTGCCAGCTTTTTAACTAAGCATTTGTTGATTGATTGGCGTTGGGGAGAAGCATACTTCATGAGTAAGCTGATTGATGGAGATTTGGCGTCAAACAACGGTGGTTGGCAGTGGGCGGCAAGTACAGGGTGTGATGCGCAACCTTACTTTCGAATATTTAATCCGATTACTCAAAGCGAGAAGTTTGATCCCGATGGCACTTTTATTCGTAAGTATGTACATGAATTAGAGTCAGTGCCTGCAAAATATATTCACTTCCCACATGATTATTTAAGTGCGTTTGGTGAAACTAATTATTCGGCACCAATTGTGGAGCACAAGGCTGCAAGGGAAAGAGCGCTTGCTGCATTTAAGGTATAAAGTATGGAACAGCACCTTATAAACTTTGTTGATATATATAACAAGTTATCGGATAAAAATCTAAACCTGCTAAAAAGTATATATGATGAGGATGTTGTTTTTACAGATCCGCTGCATGAAGTAGAAGGCTTAGAAGCTTTGACAAAGTACTTCGAAAATATGTACGCCAATGTAAACACCATTTCTTTTGATATTAAAGAGCACTTTGTTATAGATAATACGGGGTTTCTTTATTGGGATATGAAGTTTTCCCATAGCAGGTTGAACGGTAAAAAAACGATTACGGTTGCTGGTCACAGTAAACTGACCTTCAAAGGTTCCAAAGTTGTAAATCACAGAGATTACTTCGATGTTGGTGCGCTACTCTATCGCAATATCCCTCTGTTAGGCAACGTGATTAAAACCATAGAAAAGAGAGCCACATCATGACTAGGGATGGGTTAAAGAAAGTGCTTATCACAGGGGCAACGTCAGGGATCGGTGAAGGCCTTGTAGATCGTTACTCAAAGTCGCATAACGTGGTGGCGTGTGGACGTAACGAAGAGAAGTTAAGCAAACTGAGCGGCAACAATGTTCAAACGCTAAAGTTTGATATGACTGAGAAGGCGCAAGTAGCGAGCGCGTTTGTTGACATTGAACAACTAGATATTGTGATACTGAATGCCGGCGTGTGCGAATACATAGACGATGCACGGCGGTTTGATGCTGAATTATTTGAACGAGTTATCCACGCCAATGTGATTGCAACCGGGTATTGTATTGAAGCTTTACTGCCAAAGTTAAAGCCTGGTGGCCAATTGGTTATTGTCAGTTCTAGCGCGAGCTTTTTGCCGCTGCCCAGAGCGCAAGCTTACGGAGCATCCAAGGCGGCATTAAGCTATTTAACGCGCGTAATGCAAATCGAATTAGAAGATATTGATGTAACTTTGGTTCACCCTGGATTTGTAGAGACACCATTGACTGATAAAAACGACTTTCCTATGCCATTTTTGGTTACGGTAGAAAATGCATGCGAAGCCATTTTTCAGGGAGTCGAAAGCCGGAAAAAAGAAATACACTTTCCAAAGCGCTTTACTTTATTACTCAAGTTGTTCGCATTACTCCCTTTCAGTTTATGGATGCCATTGGCAAAAAGGATAAAACGTTGAAAAAAATAGCAATAATTGGCTCTGGCATCTCAGGAATGACAGCTGCTTATCTACTGAATAAAAAGCATGATATTACTCTTTTTGAGAAGGAAAGTCGGCTTGGTGGCCATACTGCCACAATTGACGTTGAGACCCCTGAAGGCGAGGTCGCTGTAGACACGGGGTTTATCGTTTTTAATGATAGAACTTACCCGCTTTTTGAAAAGTTACTCGATGAAATAAAAGTCGGGCGTAATCCAACTCAAATGAGTTTTAGTGTAAAAACTGTTGAGCGAGATTTTGAGTATAACGGGCATACGTTTGCGTCTTTGTTTGCGCAAAAACGAAATATATTATCGTTTAAATTCTGGCGCTTTTTATACAATATCGTCAAGTTTAATAGCGCGGCAAAGGCGCTCTATCACAGCCGTGATTACTCTGAACATAAAAATCTTGGTGAGTTTTTAGATGCTCACGGCTTTGACGATTTTTTTAAGAGCCATTATATATTGCCCATGGGGGCCGCAATTTGGTCTACCAGTTTAAAAGGGATGTTAGATTTCGAAATCCAATTTTTTATCCGTTTTTTTTACAATCATGGGTTACTTGACGTCGCAGGTAGGCCACAGTGGTACGTGATTCCTGGTGGTTCCAAGCAGTACATTGCCCCTTTAACACAATCATATAGAGATAAAATCAGATTAAGTGCTGATATAAAAAGTGTTGCACGTGACAGTGACGGAGTTGAAGTTTTTTTCGAAAATGGTTCTGTCGAACACTTTGACGAGGTCGTATTTGCCTGCCATTCAGACCAAGCATTAGCGCTATTAACTGATGCTTCGGAACTGGAAAAAGAAGTGTTAGGCGCGATTGAATACACGCCAAATAGTGTGGTGCTGCACACGGATATAAGCCTATTACCGAAAAGAACGGCAGCTTGGGCGAGCTGGAACTATTTACTTGATGAAAAACAATCAAGACCAGCGACTGTAACCTACCAAATGAATATCTTGCAAAAAATTGAGTCTAACCAACAGTTTTGTGTCACCTTAAACAATGATGATCACATTGCGCCTGACAAAGTAATTCAAAAGTTTGAATACCATCACCCAGTATTCAATACGCAAAGTATTGCTGCACAAAAACGCAAAGATGAAGTAGATGGAGTTAACAAAACGTATTTTTGTGGCGCGTATTGGTTTAATGGCTTTCATGAAGATGGTGTTCGAAGTGCTGTAGATGTCGCGAAAAAGCTAGGGGTTGAGTTTTGAGAAGCGCCATTTATGTCGGTGATGTGAGACACAGGCGTTATTCTGTGTCGTCTCATCATTTTAAGTATCCGATGTATATGATGTGTATAGATCTAGATGAGCTCGAATATTTAGATGGTATTCATCCTATGTTTGGCACAACAGGGCGTAAAGTCCTAAAGTTTCGTCAAGAGGATTACTTAGAAGGTGAAAGTTGTAATTTAAAGCAGCGGGCGATAGATAAAAGCAGGGAGCTTGGCGTTGATGCGACTGACAGCGACGTATTTTTAATGGGACAATGCCGATGTCTTGGGTATTACTTCAGTCCGGTCAATTTTTATTTTTTCTCTAGTAAAGGTGGCACTTACACACACATGATTGCTGAGGTTAGTAACACGCCTTGGAACGAACGCCATTATTATCTTGTTCCACTGGGGAAGAAAGTGAACTTTAAGAAGACCTTCCACGTATCACCTTTTATGAATTTAGATATGGAATATCATTGGCATATCAAAGCGCCTGCGCAACATGCTTTTGTCCATATCGAAAATAAAAATCAACGCGAACTTCTTTTTGATGCGACTTTGAGGTTACAACGCGTGCCACTTGAGCGGCGTACTGTTTCCTCACTGTTAAAACGCTTTCCAGCAATGACCTTTACCATTCTTAAAGGTATTTATTGGCAGGCTTTAAAGTTGTTTATAAAAAAAGTTCCTTTTATTAGTCATCCCGGAAGTTTGTAAGATGGAAAAAACGACACAACCCTACAGTGATGTTAGTGATAGCTGGACCAGTAAGGCATGTAAAAAGTTGGTTATGGCAGCGCTTAACCAAATCACTTGGGGGCACATTAAACTTATTGACGGCTCACAAGAACATCATTTTGGCGTGCAAAGCCGCGACAAATCGGTAACTATTAATGTACTGTCGCAGCAGATGTATTCTAAGTTTGCGCTTGGGGGGAGTGTGGGCGCTGGGGAGTCCTACATACTCGGTTATTGGGAGTGCTCAGACCTAACCAAGTTGATAGAAATATTTGTTGTCAATCAAGATGTGTTAGACAAATTCGAGAAGAAGTTTGCATTGCTATCTGGACTGATGAACAAACTTACGCATTTTAGAAACAGAAACACTAAGTCTGGCTCAAAGAAGAATATTGTCGCGCATTATGACCTAGGTAACGATTTGTACAGCGCGTTTTTAAGCGAGGAAATGCTTTATTCTAGCGCTGTGTACCCAACCCATGAATCCTCTTTAGAAGAAGCGCAAAGCCACAAATTAAAACAAATTTGCGAGCAAGTAGACTTGCAAGCATCCGATCACGTAATAGAAATAGGTACTGGTTGGGGAGCATTTGCTATTTATGCGGCGCAAAATTATGGTTGTAAGGTAACGACTACGACGATTTCCGAAGAACAACATGCATATGTACAAGAAAAAATCTATGCATTGGGCCTACAAAACCAAATTACATTACTAAAGGATGACTACAGGGAGTTAACAGGCCGCTTTGATAAACTTGTCTCGATCGAAATGATTGAGGCAGTCGGACACGAGTATCTCAGTGGTTTTTTCGAAAAATGTAGTGCCCTTCTAAAACCTAATGGGGTGATGTTGATACAAGCTATAACCATCGCTTGTCAGCGTTATCAACACTATTTAAAAAATTCAGATTTTATACAGCAGTACATCTTTCCCGGCGGGTGCCTTCCCTCGGTGACAGAAATGAGTAAGCAAATATGTAACAACACAGATATGGTCGTGCATTCAATTAAAGACATAGGTTTACACTACGCAAAGACCTTGTATGACTGGCGTGTGCGATTTAACAATGCATGGCCCGCGATTAATAACCAAAAATTTGACCAGCGCTTTTATAGGCTATGGGAATTTTATTTGTGCTATTGCGAAGGTGGGTTCAAACAAAGAGCAACCAGTGCGGTGCATTTAGTGGCTAGAAAACCAAGGCATTTGAACAGTGATGAGACAGTATTCTGTAATTATTAACTTTGTGTTGTTTCAATCTGCTTGGTTTGCAGTTTTTTTTCTTAAACACCAGTCGATACCTGTACTGCTGCTTGTGATAGGCATCATGGCAGTGGTGAGCCCTAACAAGAAGAGAGACGTGCCATTTGTGATATGCGGCCTGGGCATTGGTATACTGGTAGAGCTGATAGCTACGAGTATTAATGTTATCCAGTACATAAAAGATCCGATTCCCATTTGGCTTGTGTTGCTATGGTGCGCATTGCTTTTTAGTTTCAGGGAGTCCTTGAGTAAATTGTTTACGTTGCCAATAAAACTTCGACTTCTACTTGTTTGGTTGGGCGCGCCTGCTAGTTACTATGCGGGTCAGCAAGCTGGCCTTTTGAACACCATTGAACCAGTGTGGGCCTTTTGGTTGGTTTATGGTGGACTCTGGTATTGTGGGTTTGAAGCCCTTAGGTATATCGATAAGCACCCAAAACTTATGAGAGAAAAGGGTACAAGTAGTTCTGTGAGTACCTAATATAGCTAAATACGCGCAATATAAGGACAAACAGTGCGAAATAATTGGTGTATAGGTAAATTTGCGCTTGCACTGCGAGCAAAAATGGATAAACATAGAATTCGCTCCGGCAGAAAATAAAAATATAGGAATTTTATAATGAACAAAGCTCAACTAGTTGAAAAGATAGCGAACGACGCTGATATCTCTAAAACGGCAGCTGGCCGTGCATTAGATGCTTTAACTAGTGCTGTAACTGAAGCTCTAAAAGATGGTGATTCAGTAGCACTAGTTGGTTTTGGTACTTTCTCTGTAAAAGAGCGTGCTGCGCGTACTGGTCGTAACCCTCAAACAGGTGATGAGATCCAAATCCCTGCAGCAAATATCCCAACATTTAAAGCTGGTAAAGGTCTAAAAGATCAAGTAAATCTTTAATAGGATATGACGCAGCGCCACGCTCATGTGGCGACTACGAATCGTGAAAAGAGAGTTTGATACTCTCTTTTTTGTTTTTAGCTTCTTAACGCCTTATCACCCCGTCCGATACCGACAGAGCCCGAACGTACTACTTCGATAAGATCACTCTCATGGCAGAGCATTTTTAAGAAATTTTCAATCTTGTCACTGCTACTTGTTAGTTGAAGGGTATAGCTTTGCTTACCCATATCGATAATCGTTGCGCCAAACACATCACTAACCCGCGTTATGGCGGCTCTGGTTGCTTCATTACGAGCGTAGACTTTCACCATCAGTAGCTCTCGCTCGATATGGCTTACTTCGGTTAGATCAAAAACCTTTAAAACATCAACGAGTTTGTTAACCTGCTTTGTGATTTGCTCAACAACTCGGTCGTCTCCGTGAGTTGTAATGGTTATACGAGAAAGGGTTTTATCGTCTGTCGTACCAACGGTTAAGCTGTCAATGTTGTATGCACGTTGTGAAAACAAACCTACAATTCGAGACAGTGAGCCAGGTTCATTTTCTAGTAAGATAGCCAAAATACGTTTCATTATGCTTTAACTCCTTTCTTTAACCACATTTCGTCAATGGCCCCGTGCTTAATTTGCATAGGATACACATGTTCACTTTCGTCTACTCGAATATCAAGGAACACAAGTCTATCGGTAATTGAAAATGCTTTTTGCATTGCGTCATCTAATTCATCTGGATGGTCTACGCGTATACCGACATGGCCATAGCTTTCAGCTAAAGCAACGAAGTCAGGCAATGATTCCATATATGAACTAGAGTGCCTACCACCATAAAGCATGTCTTGCCATTGGCGCACCATACCTAGCGACCGGTTATTAAGCGAAACTACTTTTACATTTAAGCCATATTGTAAACAAGTAGACAGCTCTTGAATGTTCATTTGAATGGAACCGTCACCTGTAACACATACGACGTCATCTGATGGAAATGCGACCTTCACCCCCATTGCCGCTGGAAGACCGAAACCCATTGTTCCTAAGCCACCTGAGTTGATCCATTGACGTGGCTTTTTAAACGGGTAGTACTGCGCCGCGAACATCTGATGCTGACCCACGTCAGATGTTACATAAGCATTCCCATTGGTTATTTCATATAGCTTTTCAATAACAGTTTGTGGCTTTAATTTATCTTTTTCAGTGTCATAGCTTAAACAATTTTTTGCCCGCCACCCCGTAATTTCATTCCACCATGCCTCTTGTGCACTTCTATCGATTGAAACATTGCTTTGACTTACGCCCTCTAGAATTTGTTCGATAACGGTGTCCAAGCACCCAACCACGGGAATATGAGCTTGAATTGTTTTTGAGATGGAGGTTGGATCAACATCTACATGAACAATTTTGGCATTAGGGCAAAACTTGCTGACATTATTTGTTACTCGGTCATCGAATCTGGCGCCAAGGGCTAAAATTACGTCAGCATTTGCCATCGCTTTATTTGCTTCGAGTGAACCATGCATGCCAAGCATACCGATAAAGTTAGGGTGACTTCCGCTAATCCCTCCTAATCCCATTAATGTGTTGGTGATAGGAGCATTAAGCTTTTCAACTAACTCAGTCAGCTTGTCTGACGTGTTAGAAAGAATAATCCCGCCCCCTGAATAGATGACAAGCTTTTTCGCGCTGAGAATTGCTTCGACGGCTTTTTTAATTTGTTTACCATGCCCTTTGGTATTTGGGTTATAGGTGCGCATTTCCAGCTCAGCTGGCATATTGTATTTAAATTTAATTTGTGGGTTTAACACATCTTTGGGTAATTCAACGACTACTGGCCCAGGTCGACCAGAGCTCGCTAAATAAAAGGCTTTTGACAAAATAGAGGGGATGTCTTCGGCATTTCGACAATTGAAGCTGTGCTTTACTATAGGCCTTGAACAGCCAACAATATCTGTTTCTTGGAATGCATCATCGCCAATTAAATTTGAGGGAACTTGCCCAGACAATACAACCATTGGAATAGAGTCCATATATGCTGTTGCGATCCCTGTAATACAGTTTGTTGCGCCCGGTCCCGACGTGGCAAGCACCACACCTGTTTTTCCGGTAGCTCGAGAATAGCCATCGGCCATATGGGTTGCAGCTTGTTCATGGCGAACCAAAACATGTTCAATATCAGTTTGCTCGAATAGGGCGTCATACAGATCTAGCACGGACCCGCCGGGGTAACCGAAAATGAACTGTACATCTAAATCTTTTAGCGCCTTTACAACTAACTCGGAGCCATTATATTGCTCATTCATTACCTCATTCCTCAGTCAATTTAAATTTCGGCATAAAAAAACCCCGCAAATGGCGGGGTCGATGAAAGCGTTCACTCACACAGGCCCCTATGGACTTTCTACCAAGACCACCACGAGGACTAGCTGTACGAGTTTTGTAAACGTCATTTCTCTATCTACTTAAATAATCTAAACACCAGTTCATTTAAAGGCCAATTTGGTTTTCTGTCAAGGATACCAGGAGGTAATATGCATAATATATCCACTATTTGCGTTGATAAATTTGAAATGTAGTATTTCAATTTTTAAAAACTCAGCTGAATGCATAATAAAACCAAGTGTTTTAGTGAGATTTATACAATAAAAAGGAGTAATTTCTGGGCGTTAGGCTATGAGTAACAGAGCAAAAGTAAGCGTAACTTTTTGTAAGAAATAGGGGGAGAGTCGAAAGCAGGAGATAAGAAAAGCGAATAGCGCAGGGCGCTATTCGCAAAAGCGCTAATTAAAGGCGTTCGATCACAGCTTGTGTGAAGTCAGTCGTGCCGTGGTTGCCACCAAGGTCACGTGTTGTACGATCACCTGATTTGATTACGTCTGCGACTGCACTGCGAATGCGCTCAGCTGTTTCACCCATATCTAAATATTCAAGCATTTGGATTGAAGCCAAAATAACTGACGTTGGGTTTGCAAGGTTTTTACCTGCAATGTCTGGTGCGCTGCCGTGTACGGCTTCGAAGATTGCTGCATTCTCACCAATATTTGCACCTGGTGCCATACCTAGACCACCTACTAGACCAGCACATAGGTCAGAAATGATGTCTCCAAATAGGTTAGTCGTTACAACAACGTCAAACTCATCAGGGTTCATAACGAGTTTCATACATGTCGCATCTACGATCATTTCTGCTGACTCGATGTCAGGGAAACGCTCGCCAACTTCACGTGCGACCTTTAAGAATAGGCCTGAAGTCGACTTTAGAATGTTAGCTTTGTGTACTGCTGTAACTTTTTTACGACCTTCACGTTGTGCGAGTTCGTATGCGAATGTTACGATTTTTTCAGCGCCTTCACGCGTGATTTTCGACATTGCCTCAGCTTCTGTACCGTCTTCAGAAGTAACCTGACCTAGACCTGAGTACATGCCTTGTGTATTTTCACGAACCGTGATGATATCGATGTCGTCGTAACGCGCTTGTGTACCTTCGAAAGATTTTACTGGGCGTACGTTTGCGTACAAACCAAACTGCTTTCTTAGTGTTACGTTGATAGAAGTAAAACCTTCACCAACAGGCGTTGTTAAAGGACCTTTTAATGTAAGCTTGTTACGCTCAATAGCTTCAAGAGTTGCTGGTGGAAGTAGCTCACCTGTTTTTTCTAGGGCTGCAAGACCTGCATCTACATATTCGTATTCAAAGTCACAACCTGCTGCATTTAAGATCTCAATTGCTGAATCAATAATGCTTGGACCAATACCATCGCCTCGAATAACAGTAACTGTTTGCTTAGCCATTTAGTTTTCCTTTATCAAAATAAATTGCACACACTTAATAGAGGGACCACTCTATTGTAGTCAATGAAATAAAAAGTGTGTTATCGCTTGAAAAATTAAGCGCGTTTTATAGCAATTTATTCATTCTTATTCCAGTAAGGAATGATAAAAGGCCATAACTTAAGGTTATGTTTGTTATATCCTATATTTATAGAATAAATATTATTCAACCATGCTGTGTATCGAAAGAGCCAAAATGGCTTCGTGGACCTGAGATAAACCTGACCAGCCAAATTTTTGCGCTTGCTCTTCTAAAACCGTTTTTTGCCATGCAGTCGGTTCGAAGTTTGCACTGCTCCACTGCATCGCTAGCACCTTGACGGCGACAAATGTTTTTGCGTCGTCACTTAAAGCGTTGTGTTTTTCTTTCTCTGAATTTCGAAACGCAAGGTGTGCAGCACTCTCGCCAAAATGAGCGTCAAAGTATTCGAGTAACTTCTGTTCATCAAAGTGCGAAAAGCCAAACAATCGAGATAAAGAATAGGGCTTAGTTTCGTCTTCCTCTTTCTCTGTGTATGTAAACCTCTTGATATCAATATCATGGTGATTAAGCATAAACGCGACAACTGCACTGATAGGGGAGAGTATACTTTCATATTCTTCGCCATAGGCTCGTTTAATTAGCGTCGCCAGAATCAAAGAGATTTGTTGATACTTGTGCCATATATCCTGGGCGAAGGGGTGGCGAAGTTGAGAAATTACTTGCTCTATTAAAACGCGCTGGCACAGCAATGTGGCAGTATTCAATCCTACCATCGTTAGGCTATGTCGAATATTGGCGCCTTTCTGAGCTTCTCTATTGTAAAGCTTTGCAGCTTGTGTGAGCGCCTCCTCAATATATGGGAATGGCGCGATGGTTTTTTCGATCGCTCTAAAGCTACCAAAACTTCCTGTATTTAGCTTTTCAATTACAGCAAATGTATCTTCAAAGTTAGACTCTTTTGCCTGAATTGAAGGTAGCTCGATATGGCTCCATACTTTAAATAAGAGTTGTTTATCAGACGTCGCTATTTGCTTAAACTCATAAGGGTAAGGCTTTTTCGTTTTTATTAACCGCGTCAGTTTGTTGTCTTTTATTGTGCATAAAACTTGCTGATCATTTTTCAGCAACAAGACCGCCGTTTCCCCTTCATAGTTAGTGGACGAGCCAACGGGTAGTTGACTAAATTGTTCAACCATTTTATACAAAGAGGAGCGCACAAAATCGTCTGTGTTCGTTAAATAAAGGCGTTTAATAGCAAGGCTTAAGGCGTTAGTTTTGCAGCCTTTTTTTGCAATAGCGAACGCGATTATTTGCGCAATTGCGACAACTAAGGTTGTATTATCATAGAGTGGAATGGCGTTTTTACTGCGTAATGTTTCACAGTAAGGTTGAAGCCTCGCAAGAATTCGTGCAGCTTGTTTATTGATTGAACCACCATGCTCTAGGACTTTGACTGCAAGTTGATATCGAATTTTCCACAGTTTCTTTCCTTGAGCACTTAATGTAAGGCCTTTTTGAAGTTTGTCATTTTCATTCTTGATACAAATAAAACTCGCAATACATGCGACGAGTAACTCTTGTTGTATCTTCGAAGAGTAACCATGGCCCTCTGAAATGATACAAACTAAAATACACTTCTTTACAACCAAGTTTGTGGTTGGGGAATACTCCTCAAAATAAAATGAAAGATAACTGTGTAGTGCGTTAGGTGCGATTTTGTATATTTCTCTGTAGCGTTGTGCCAACTCTGCGAGCGTAGGAAAAATACTGGGCCATTTATTTTTATTATAATAAAGCCTCAGCACTATCTCCGTTTTTTGAATCAGTTCGAACAGTTGTTTTGATATTTCTTGATTAGTTTGTGACATTATTAAGTGCTTTCTCGTACGCTACGATGGCGCCGGCTCCCCACAATACGAGCTGGCCATTTTTAAACAACATCCCTGTGCATTCATCTTGCGTAGTGATACCGTCAGGCTTCATTAATTGTGTACGATAAAAGACAATTTGGTATACATCTTGATCATCGGACTTAACATAGGTTAGGTCCGGACTTCCTAAATTGTCTAGTACGGTGTCCAGTTCCATTTCTGCATTCGGTTTTAACTTACTAATAAAGCGTTTATTGAAGGCTTCTCTATCTTTCCAAACCATTGCTCGTGGATCGTCCTTGTAAAAGTTAATGACAAGAAAGACGATACCAGCATAAACAGCCAAGCCTAGAAAAATATATTGTAGAACTTTTTTAATCATTTACATCACCTGAGAACAGCCAAAATAGCCTAACTTATGCGTGTGGCCATAACAACTGATTTGCGTTTAATGCAACTAGGTTAACCTTAGTTGACTTAGCTTAAACCCCATTTCAATGTCTGTTCGAAGAGCGACTAATACTTTGCTGAGTACAAAATTATCCATATCTGCCTCCAATTTTTTTCTCACGCTGTCTTTTAACGTTGGGCTTTGGACGGCATTTTCCACCGTTCCATATTGTGACAAAATCTCCAAAGCCGTTTTTTTTCCGATGCCTTTTACACCAGGGATATCATTGGTTTTATCACCCATTAGCCCCCAGAAGTCATGCAATTTATCCTTCGTAATCGTGAATTTAGACTCAACCTCATCATCGTTTATATACTGTTGCTTAAAGTAATCATAAACTTGAATATTGTTATCTAACATTGGGAGAAACCCTTTGTCTGTTGATACAATCGTTGCGTGAACATTGTGTTGTGCAGATTTAAAAGCCAGTGTGGCAATGATATCGTCCGCTTCATCTTGTTGCGGGAAATAAGCTTTCACGCCATTTTCATTAAACCCTTGTGAAACGATTTCTAGATTTATCTTGAGTGCCTCAGGCATGGGCTTTCGGTTGGCTTTATAATCGGCATATAAGTGATATCGCCAGCTTCTCTCTCCGTCAAACACTGCAATAGCATGGGTAGCTTGAGTGGTTTTCAGTAACTTACGTGTCGCATTTTTTACCCGATGAAGACAACTTTTAATAATTTGCTCATCAGTTAATCCCGGCTGTTCACAATCAACAGCATAAATACGTCGGATCAGATTAAGTGCATCTATTAAAAGTAAATGAGCCATATGACAATTGAAAAAATAAATCGGTTTGAGATAGGAGTATTATACCAGAGGGAAAACGAGAGTTCACCGCCCCTCTGGTATGCAAGTTTGAGTTTTTGAAATTAAATCAAGGTAATACCTAAGTTGATTACGACTCTATTTTATAACAAGGCTCGTATTTACTACCTGGTAATTTCATTCGCCCTTGAGAAACAAACGCACGTAATAGTTTATCCATGTCCTTCATCAAGGACTTGTCTCCATCGAGAATATACGGGCCATGCTCCTTAATCGCTTTGACGCCATTGTCTTTTACGTTACCTGCCACGATACCTGAAAACGCTCTGCGTAGATTCGCGGCAAGCGTTTCTTTAGGCTGCTCAAGGTGTAAATCTAAAGATGCCATATTTGCATGCGTTGGTTCAAACGGCATTTGGAATGGAGGCTCAATCTTTAGCGTCCAATTAAAGTAGTAGGCATCACCCTCTGACTTTCGATATTCTCTGACTGCGGGCATGGCATTTTTAATTGTCTTCGCCACAAGCTCTGGGTTATCAACAATAATGTCGAATTTGCTTAATGCCTCTTTACCTAATGTTTTTTCGACGAATTTAGCTATCTCATCAAAGTAAGCTGCACTGGACGCGGGGCCAGTTAAAATGACAGGCAAAACTTGCTTCTCATTGTCTGGGTGCAGAAGTATGCCGAGCAAATATAACAACTCTTCAGAAGTACCAGCACCGCCAGGGAATATAATTATGGCATGGGCAGTTCTAACAAACGCCTCTAGACGCTTTTCAATATCGGGCAATATGACCAGTTCATTGACAATCGGGTTGGGGGGCTCAGCTGCGATAATACTTGGTTCTGTCAAACCCAAGTAACGATTATTTGTAATACGCTGTTTGGCATGCCCTATGGTGGCGCCTTTCATTGGTCCTTTCATCGCACCCGGTCCACAGCCAGTACAAATATTTAAACCTCTCAGCCCAAGCTGGTAGCCAACTTCTTTAGTGTATTTATATTCTGGTTCATTAATTGAGTGTCCTCCCCAACATACGACCATATTAGGGTCAGTATTTACTTCTAAAGCACCTGCATTGCGGAGCATATCAAAAACCATGTGTGTAATGTTTTTTGTTTCAACTAGCTCTTCTTGGTGTTTTTGGCAGATAAATAAGATATCTCTTATGACTGAGAATATATGCTCATGGATACCGCTGATAATAGTACCGTCGACAAATGCGGATTCAGGTGGATTCGTGAGCTCAATTTTTATGCCCCGTTCTCTTGCCACCAGTTTGACATCAAAGTCTTCAAATTTTTTGTAGATCTCGTAGCTCGAGTCTGTGTGGCTGCCTACGTTCAGCACTGCTAAAACGCAGTTTCTAAAAAGTTTATATCGTTCGAAAGTCGATGATTGCTGCAACAAATCAACTTCAAGTTGCGATAATAGATTAAGAACACCTGTCGGGTTTAGCTGTACATGCATAGGCACTTCTCCTTTTTATTCTCTTAAGCAGAGCCTGTCTCTACCAGAGTTTTTAGCGTCGTAGAGGGCATTATCGGCACGATCAAATGCGGTTAATGTTGTGTCTCCTGACTTAAGCTGGGTTGCCCCTAAAGAAATTGTAATTTGTACTTCTTTTTCTTTGAATCTAAATGGTATTGCTTTGACTGTCGCTCTTATTTTTTCCAGTGGTGCCTTGGCCTCACTTAGTGGCATACCAGGCATAAGTAGCACAAATTCTTCACCACCGTAGCGCGCAATAAAGTCAGCTTTACGAATAGATTTTTTCAATGCTCTTGCGATAACCTGCAATGTTTTATCGCCAGCACTATGTCCGTACTTATCGTTAATTGATTTAAAGTGGTCAACATCGATAACAACTAAGGTTACATCGCCATTATGTACTTCAAATAAATGAAATTCTTGGTTGTACCTATCATCAAATGCAGCGCGATTAGGCAATTTAGTCAGGCCATCTAAGAGGCTCTTAAACTTTTGCTCATTGAGGCGCTTTTTATAATTTGTGACCTTTGACTCCAAAACATTGATTCGATCGTTAATCTTATCGAAGCTGTTTAGTAGTGTTTCTTTATCTTTGCGCTCAATATTTTCACGCTCAATTAAATCTTTGCTGAGCTCTTTTAGTTCGTTGTCCACCAGTAACTTCAGCTCTGAAATGGAAGTGGCTTGCTGCGTCTGAACATTCAGTTTGGTAATCTTTTCTTCAATACGCTTGTTTAACGCTGACACTTCCTGATTGACAGACTTAGACTGATTGGTAGTCTCAACAATCGATTTATGGAGTTCTTCTAGCGTTTGGTTTAAGGAAACTAAAAAGCCTTGCGCCGACTGTCTCTCGCGGGCAATTGACTTTGCAAATATTCTAATGATGCTTACGGCATTAGCTAATAATGAATCTACAGAGTCATCTGAAGACAAATTGTGTTTTATTTGTTTTATCTGTTCAGAGACGTCTTCTTCGAACACAAGCTCGTTGGTCAAAGCTAACAATTCAACTGCTAATTCAGGGTTGTTTGTGGATGACGAAAACTCAGGCCCTGCTTTGGCTTGCAATGTCTGCATGTAAAACTGCAACAATTTATCCAACAGAGGCACATAATCTACATTGGCTTTTATGTTACCCAACTCATGGTCGAGCAAGTAACGCAACTTTCTTCTGGTATCATCAGGCAGGCCCTTGAGCTTTTGCAGTTGTTTACCTGCACCTTGAATGTGACCTTTAAGCGCTCGCTCATTAGATTCATAAATCGTTTCTTGTTGCTTTAACTGGGCGATTGCATTTTCAATAACAGGTGTAAGTTGCTCTAGCTCCGTGCCTTTTGAAAGGGCACTTCTGAATTTGGCAAGCTGATTGTCCAAAGCAACATCCTGCCCTCTGCAGCCAAAAGACAACTTGCTAGCAAAGTCACACAGCATCGTAACTTGGGTTTTCTTCGCTTCTTCTAAGGCTTTTCTCGCTGAAATAGCTTGAGACAGTTTTTTTTCAAGTAGCACAGTTTTATCAGTCACAAAAGTCCAACATCTTTTTTTAACTATATCACTTGCAAGTTTACAACAAATAACTGAAAAATGTGGAAGAAATTATTTTACAGTCTGGCTTTTTATTGTGTTGGTTCAACGTTTTTAATGGCGTTTGTACGTTCAGTTTTGCTAATTTTAGGAAAACTCATGAATTTTTAATTAATATGAAAACAAAATTTTCCCTTTTGGCGTTGGCCTTAGCCAGCCACTTTTCATTGGCTGATGTTCAATATCGTTTATCAATTTCAGAACCCGAGCATCACCTTGGCAATGTGGACATAACTTTTCCAAAATCGGCTCAGTCGCACCTAGACATTCAATTGCCTGATTGGCGGACAGGGCGTTACGAAATCTTAAATATGGCCAATGGGATCCGCTTTTTTAATGCACAAGATAGTCAAGGAAACGCGCTGGAATGGCATAAAGTAGATAAAAATACTTGGCGCGTTCACTTAGATGAACCAACAAAAATCTCGGTTTCTTATCAGGTCTATGCGAACGAATTAGCGATGCGTTCAAGGCATATTGACGACACGCATGCCTTTATAGACGCCTCCGGCTTTTTCATGTTTAGCGAGTCATTCAGACAAGAACCTGTGACCGTTGATTTAGATGTCCCAAAAAAGTGGCGTTCAGTGTCAGGAATGAGCTTTGCTGACTCCAAACACAGTTTTAAAGCAGATAACTATGATATTTTACTGGACTCGCCGATCGAGACTGGAATCAACGACCTTCATCAGTTTTCGGTCGATGGTCGTGACTACGAATTAGTTATTTGGGGGGAGGGCAATTATGACGTTGACTTAATGCTGACGGATCTGAAAAAACTCGTGAAAACAGGGAGTCTAATTTGGCATGATTACCCTTACAACCGCTACGTATTTATGGTGCATGCAACAAGTGGTGCAAGAGGCGCAACAGAGCATCTAAACTCAACGATCATTCAAAGGCACCGAGACCGTTTTGGTTCTAGGAGCGACTACCTAGGTTTTATTTCAACAGCAGCTCATGAATTTATTCACACTTGGAACGTGAAAAATTACCGCCCCGCAGGGCTTGTTCCATATGATTATGTCGCTATTAATTACTCAGAATTATTATGGTTAGTTGAGGGGTCAACGAGCTATTTAGAGGACTACCTGCTACTGAGTGCTGGGATAACAACAAATCAAGAGTTTTATCAGGGCTTAACTAGAACAGTAAATAGACATATGCAAACTCCAGGGCGAGAAGTGCAGTCGGTGGCCCATACTAGTTTTGACAAATGGATTAATCAAGGCGGCGATCATGGCAAGAACTATAGCACTAATATCTATTCAGAAGGTGCACTGGTCTCAATGGCTTTAGATATTGATTTGATCGATAAAAGTGATGGTGAAGTTAGCTATCGCGATGTCCATTCCGAGCTCTATAAACAACATAAATTACCCGCATCGTTTGATACAAATGATGTTAAGCGTATTCTCAAAGAAATTAGTGGTCGTGATTACTCGAAGTGGTGGTCTAAATATGTAGACGGACCGGCAATTATAAACTTTGATGACTTGTTCGATAAAGTTGGGCTTGAGTACGTATATCCTCAAGGGACTCAGGAAGTAGCAAAGTTTGATGGTGCTTCAAAAAGTGCAGGGCAGTTGCTTGAACTCACACATGTCGCCAGAGAAGGTAACGCTTGGACAGCAGGTTTGACAGCTGGAGATAAAATAGTCGCCCTTGATAAGCATCAGGTTCGAAAAGATATGGCAACAACACTTTCAATGTTTGAACCTGGAGAGGTTGTGACGGTAGACTTGATTCGTCGACATAAGCTTATGTCAGTTGAGTTAAAGCTTGGTAAAGGACATAATCGAAGCAAAGTCATAAGAGCGGTAAAATCCCCCTCTACTAGACAAGCCAAGTTATATCAAGCTTGGACGGGTGTCGCACATCCAAACGCTAACAAATAGAGCAAAAAGGGCGCTAAAAGCGCCCTTTTTGGTTTTTATACAAGTGATAGCTTGTATAAAGCGATTTTTCACATTACATAATACGCGAAAAGAATCGTGAGCTCTTTGCCCCTGATCTGTTACGACGCATTGAAGAGCGAATTTGTGCACGAGTACTGGCTAACCAACTTTCTCTATTGACTTTAGCGTGCTCACCACGTCTTGCTTCTTCGGTTGCTCTGAATCCACAAAACTCTCTATACGCTTTCAAATCAAGAGACAAGTCCTGTAAAACTAACTCAATCATAATCGCATCATCAATATAACCAAGCACAGGTACATTATCCGGAACGATGTCTTCTGGTTCGCCAAAATAAGCCAAAGACAACATAATCTCTTTCTTCTCATCTTCTGGCATTTGCCACTCTTCGTCTTGAACGGCATCGATAAGTGCTGATAGAGACATCATACGTGTACGCACGAATTCAGGAACGTTTGTTCCTTCCATTTGATCAACCAATTCACGCGCTTTATTAATGATTTCTTCGTCGCTCAGATGGGTGCTACGCTCGATAGCAGACTGCATCATGGAACGGAAGTGTTCTAAATCGATATCGGTTAATTCAAAGTTTACTTGGATGGACATTATGTTCTCCCTTATGCACTTGTTTCTTTTTATATCCAGTAGGTCGCTAAAATAAAGGTTTGAAATACCTACTTTAGTGACGTCACTATGCCATTAAAACTACACTAAATTAAGCATAAAGTTACAATAATTGAAAAAAAGTCAAAAATTGGTTGAATTACACTCAGGCACATAAAAATATTAGTATACTTGTGTATTTAAACAACTTATTGCAGAACATTTTGATTACTATAGGTTTATTAGCGATAACTATAAACTCGATATAATGTGGCGTTAACAAACGTTAACCCGCTAACAGGCGAAATTGGCGCTATGTGCGAGTTCAGTGACAACGCGCTCAGTGTGCTTTACAGGCGAGAATGCGAAAAGAAAAAGCACTCAGGTTAGAGTGCTTTTTTAAGATCGGTGATAACTTGTTTTGTGTGCTTTTTGTTTTGTATCTTCTCGCAAAGTTGCAGTTTTTTCCTCTGCCAAAAACGTTTTTTAATTTTTGATTTGCCAGTAGCCGCTGCGATATCGCTTTCAAACTCCAAATCTTGTTCAATATAGTACGGCATCATTGAGTAAACAGGGACCTTCGTTTCCCAAATGTGTTGAATATCGGTGTCAACAGGTCGGCCAAATTGATCTGTTGCTTTAAGTAAAGCCTTGGCACCCTCTAAAGTGATCGCTTGAGCACAGCAGCCAGTCATTGCTTTCTTATGTACAACTAAATTAAATTCAGTGTTTAAAGGGTGGCTAAATGCAATTGGGCGCTCACGATTTTCATATGCTGCCAATTTTATCAATTGCCAATCAAACTTAAGTGATTGCAGAGTCGTAAAAACATGATTTAAGTCACCGACGATTCTAAAATCATCTTCGAGGACAATTGCGTAATCAAGCTTTCGGTCAACGATAGTCTGCCACGCTTTTCGGTGGCTGTAGTAACAACCTATCTCGCCTTTACCAAGCTCTCTATAGAAGCGTTCACGATTCAGTTGGGCGTTATAATGTTTGTTAATTTCAGAGTCGGGGAGTGACTTACCATATACGCCTGAAATTCTCTCAAAAGTAATGTTTTGTTCCGCTAACCGCTTAGCGCTTTTTTCAAGACGATCTTCGCTTTGATCTAGGTTTATTAAAAATATAGGAGGTTGTGTGCTCATACTACTTTACAATTTCCAAGCTAACAGCCCAAGGTTTGCTTTTATCTAGTGTGCTACCAAAATTAACCGCGACTTTTGTTTCTGAATGTTCACTTGTGAAAGTAGAGCGGCTGGTATCATCACCATAATGCTGCTTCTCAGTCCAATCAGCGCTTAAACATGTTTTTAGTTGTTCATTAACCTGTTCAAACCTAACCAAGGCCTCGGTTTTTCCTGCAAACGCTTTATTGCATTCGTAAGCCGTGTTGCCACTGGTATATAAATTGATTTGACAGCTGTTTTTTAGCAAATGAGCTTTAGGTTGCCAGCTCTTCATTAACTTACCGTTGATCTCACTGCCTTTCAAAATAGTAAAACCGTCGTCAGCGCCAGAAATGAGCGCATTGACTTTTTCACAGTCGGTCATATTTTCTACTTTTTTCTGAACGTCACTCGGTAGCGAATTGCAGGCAGTAAGTGCAATAAAGCCAAGAGAGTATACAAGATGGCGAAAAACCATGGCAGCTTCCTTTTCGAATTTTCCCTTAGCATACCATGGTCATTTCTTGTGAGGTAGGTTATTGGTGCCTTTTGGCCAATGTATCGACAACTTGCGATAAACTGATCTCACTACGTTGTAAAAGTACTAACAAGTGGTAAATTAAATCCGCTGATTCGTTAAGCAATTCCTCTTTGTCATGCTTCATAGCGGCCAGCGCAACTTCAACGCCTTCTTCACCGACTTTCTGGCAGCTGCGACTCAAATCTTTGGCAAACAGTGAAGCCGTATAACTTTCGCTAGGGTCCGCGTTTTTACGTTCTGATATGACCTTTTCGAGCGTGCCCAAAAATGCAAGCTCGGGCTTGGCATCCGCAAAGCAGCTTTGTGTACCTAAATGACAAGTTGGACCTTGTGGGGTAACAAGTAAAAGGATACTGTCAAAGTCGCAATCCGTATGTGCTTCAATTAAACTCAAGACATTGTTAGATGATTCACCTTTTGTCCACAACCTAGATTTAGACCGCGAGTAGAATGTTACGAGCCCTTTTTCGAAGGTCGTTTGCAATGCCTCTTTATTCATAAAACCTTGCATCAATATCACACCCGTGGCGTAATCTTGCACGATTGCGGGAATAAGTTCTGCTTTATCGAAATCGACAGCGTCAATGTTTGATGGAGTTAGCTGCATAGTCTTGTCGCTACCTTATTGTTTACTAAATATTGTTTTAACTTAGGGATCTGGATTACTTGCTTGTGAAAGACACTTGCTGCGAGCGCGCCATCTACATTCGCTTGATTGAATACATCAGCGAAATCCTCTATTTTTCCTGCGCCGCCCGATGCAATAAGTGGAATATCACAAAGCGCTCTCATCTCTTGTAGCTGCTGTAAATCATAGCCTTTACGCACGCCATCTTGGTTCATGCAATTCAATACAATTTCACCCGCTCCCAACTCTTGCACTTTAGTAACCCACTCTTGCGTTTTGTAGCGTGTTTGGCTGGATGCGTTTGGATCACCTGTGAGTTGGTAGACTAAGTATTCCCCACTTTTTGCATCATAAAAGCTATCAATGCCTACT
Organism: Pseudoalteromonas luteoviolacea; assembly: GCF_001696455.1. GTDB lineage: Bacteria > Pseudomonadota > Gammaproteobacteria > Enterobacterales > Alteromonadaceae > Pseudoalteromonas > Pseudoalteromonas luteoviolacea_C. The sequence continues at coordinate 170,112 of NZ_MAUJ01000002.1, read as the reverse complement.
ACCACGCATTGTTTTCCAAACTCGTCGTGTAATTCTTTTATAAGCTCTGGACGCGCGATAGCAGGGCTATTGATTGAGATTTTATCAGCACCTTGTTCCAACACTTTTGCTGCATCTTCAACAGACTTAATACCACCTGCAACACAAAAGGGAATATCAATATTTCTCGCAATATCCCTCACCCAATTTAAATCAAGCAACCTTTTTTCGACACTTGCACTAATTTCGTAAAACACTAATTCATCGGCACCTTGCTCACTGTAGAGTTTAGATAGCTCGATTATGTCACCAACAACTTCATGCTGTTTGAACTTGACGCCTTTTACAACTTGACCGCCTTTTACGTCTAGGCACGGGATTATTCGCTTCGATAACATGCGATTGCCTCCTCAACAGTAAACGCACCGTCTAGTAATGATTTACCTAAAATAATGCCGCTGACGCCAATTTTGACCAAGCGCTTTATGTCTTCTAATGAACTAACACCACCGGATGCTTGTACTTTTGCAGCAGGATTGTGTTGAACAATTTGCTCATAGAGTTCAAAAGAGGGGCCAGTCATTGTGCCGTCTTTGCTAATGTCGGTACATAAAAAGTCATAGACACCAATTTGAATATAAAAATCAATGAGCTCAAACAATGAGACAGCGGAGTCACTTAACCAGCCATGGGTCGCTACCGACCAGCCGTTTTCAGTTTTATTGACATCCAGCGCAATAACAAATCGCTCAGGACCAAACTCTTCTATCCACTGTGCTAGTTGTTCTTTTTGGTCAACGGCTAGTGAGCCTATGACAACCTGTCCGGCACCTGCTTTTAGCCATTGTTTTATATCTTCGTATGAGCGGATGCCGCCGCCTACTTGGTAAGGCGTGTTCAACTGGCTTGTTGCGCCTTGTATTTGAAGCCATTGCTTTTTGTTTGGGTCCCTTGCGCCTTCCAGATCAACCAAGTGCAACTTTATTGCACCCGAGTCTTGATACTCATGCAGTCTTGTTTGCAAGTCAAAAGGGTAAAATTGAGCCGTATCGTATTTACCTTGATATAGGCGGACGATCTGGCTATCTAAAACATCTAAAGCGGGAATAATCATTTCTTGTCCTTTTAAACTTGCCATTGCATAAAGTTATTTAAGAGTTTCGCACCGACTTTGGCGCTTTTTTCTGGGTGAAACTGCATACCTGCGTAGTTGTCTTTTGCAACGATCGCAGAAAATGCTTGGCCATGTTCGCATTGAGCGAGCGTCGACTCATTAACTGTATGTGCGAAACTGTGAACAAAATACACCTGATCGTTTTCATCAATGTTTTTAAGTAGGGGGTGCTCGCCAATAGGCTGGATAGTATTCCAGCCCATGTGAGGGCTCGTCAGTTTGCCAGTTTGCAACTGTGTAATTTGTCCGCTTATCATGCCAAGTCCATCAATTTGGCCCTCGTCACTGTAATCACATAGCAGCTGCATGCCGAGACATATGCCCAAAAGAGGCCTTTCATATTGGGCAATCGCTTCTTTCCAGCCTTTTTCAATTAGGCGTTTCATGGCGACATTTGCGTGACCCACACCTGGTAAAATTACACGGTCAAATCCGTTTAACTGTTCGGGGTTAGAAACGATTTCTGGCGTTACACCTAAGCGTTCAAATGCGAACCTCACGGAGTTGATATTTGCACAGCCAGTATTAATAATTGCGATCATAAGCACCCCTTAGAACTCGCTGTTTGTTGTGTAGCATCTTTTGCTATTGCCATTCTGAGTGCCCGTGAGAATGCTTTAAACAACCCTTCAACTTGGTGGTGACAGTTTCCCTCGGATACGCTTAAAATTAGGCTGATTTGGGCATTATCTGCGAGCGATTTAAAAAAGTGTTCAACCATTTGTACATCTAAATCACCGACCATATTTCGGCTAAAGTCTGCATTTAGTACAAATGAAGCACGACCTGACAAGTCGAGCTGGCACTCTGCTTTACATTCATCCATGGGAAGTGCGAAGCCATAGCGAGCTATTTGTGATTTCGTACCTAGTGCTCGTTTTATGACTTGTCCAAGCGCGATACCTACATCTTCAACTAGGTGGTGTTCGTCTATGTGCAAGTCGCCGCTGGCTTTGACTTCAAGGCCAATGTTCGCATGTGTTCTGATCTGATCAAGCATGTGGTCAAAAAAGCCAAGGCCTGTGCTTATTTCGCCGTTAGCGCTTTGATCTAAGTTCGCAGCAACTGATATTTGGGTCTCTTTTGTGTTTCTGATTATCTGTGCTTCGCGATTTTGTGTTGTCAGCTTAGTGACAATCTGTGGCCAATTGTTCTCATACAAAATACCTTCAATGCAAAGGTTTTTAGCGAGCTCAATATCAGTCTGGCGGTCGCCTATGACAAAAGAACGTGACAAGTCGACTTTTCCAGAGCGCATGATATTTGTTAATAAACCTGTTTTTGGCTTGCGACAGTCACACTGATCTTCATCAAAGTGAGGGCATATAAGCACTTCATCAAACTTGATACCTTGGGAGGTAAATATACCCATCATCATATTGTGGGGGGCTGCGAAATCCTCCTCCGGGAAACTTGCTGTGCCTAGGCCATCTTGGTTCGAAACCATGACTAATTTGTAGCCGGCATTTTGTAATGCAAGCATGGCTGGAATAACATCAGGCAGTAATGCCAATTTTTCTAAACTGTCTACTTGCTTGTCTGTCACTGGCTCCTCAATCAAGGTGCCATCTCGGTCTATAAATAGATACGGCGTGCTCATGATACTTCCTTACTTACTCTGGTTGCTCAAGCCAGAGTCTGACTTGCTCTAATTCTTGTTCATTACCTATGGAGATGCGTAGCCAATTATCATCACCATATAAGGTGAATGGACGCATAATGGTTCCTTGTTGCATAGCTGCATCGATGTCATCTTTATTTCGTAGTTGCAAAGTGACAAAGTTTCCCTCGCCGCTGAGGACTTGAGAGACCTTTGGTGACTCGTTTAGCAGTGTTTCTAGTCTGGCTTTATTACCATTTAAGATTGACACTTGACGACGCATTTGAGTTACCGCGTCTGAACTCAGTGCTTGCTCAGCAATCATTGCTACTGCTGTAGATACAGGGTAGGGCGCGATGACCTTTCTGACCGCTGCTAAAAGGTTTGCATTGGCTAATAAAAAACCAGTACGCAACCCTGCTAATGCAAACGCTTTAGAGAGCGTTCTTAGCACCGCGACATTATCAAAGTCTTGTAAAAGTGACACTGCACTCTGTTCAGGGCAAAATTCAATATATGCTTCGTCTACGACAACTATCGCTTTGCCAGCAAGAGATTTAGCCAAAGCGGCTATTTTGCTAACAGGGGTTAAACTGCCTGTGGGGTTATTTGGGTTACAAACAAACACTAATTTGGCATCACCAACACAATCACAAATCTCAGACACATTTGCTTCAAGTAGCAGTGACTGACTGAGTTCGTTAATTGCGATGTTTTGTGTATCGGCAGACACCTTATACATGCCATAGGTAGGTGCAAAAAGTGCGATACTATCTTTGCCCGACTCACAGTAGGTGCGCATTAAAAGCTCGATCCCTTCATCGGCACCCCTTGTCATTAATACTTGCTCAGCGTTCAACTTTGCGTAATTACAATATGCATTAATTACATTTTCAGGCTGTGGCTCTGGGTACCTATTGAGATTGTCCAAACGGAGCTGAAACTCTTTAGCGTAAGGGCTTTCATTTGCATTAAGCCATGTTGTGCCAGTCAGCTTTTCGCTTTTTGCAGAGCTGTATGCTTTTAGCTCTGCGATATTCTTTGGTAACAATGATTCTGACATCAGTTTTTTCCAGTATTTAATCTAATCGCTACGGCGTTTGCGTGTGCATCTAAACCCTCTGCTTGCGCCAGAGGCAAAATCGCGTTACTTAGTTCAGTTAAACCCTGCTTTGTTATCGTTTGAACTGTGTAGGTTCTAAAAAAGTCCATCAGGTTTAGACTTGAATAGGTCTTGCTGTAACCATAAGTAGGTAGTACGTGATTAGTGCCCGATGCATAATCCCCCGCAGATTCTGGTGTATAGTCGCCAACAAACACAGAGCCCGCATTTTTAACTTTGCCAAGCTCGGCGTATGCATCTTTACATTGCAAGATGAGGTGCTCAGGACCATATTCAGCTGATAGCTCAAATGCTTGTTCAATAGAGTTAACTAGTATCAAAGAACTGTTCTGCATTGCCTGTTTAGCGATATCTGCGCGACTAAGCGAAGCGAGTTGGCGGTCGATTTCGGCATTTACTTCATTAATAAATGACACGTCATCACTCAGTAACAAAACCTGTGAATCTGCACCGTGCTCGGCTTGTGACAATAGGTCAGCGGCTGCAAATGCTGGATTAGCCGTTTTATCTGCGATGACAAGCACTTCGGAAGGGCCTGCTGGCATATCTATGGCAAAGCCTGGTACGGATTGAGATAAAAGTTGCTTTGCCATGGTGACATACGCATTTCCGGGACCAAATACTTTGCTTACTTTTGGTACTGACTCTGTGCCCATAGCCATCGCCGCAATGATTCCTGCACCACCGCTTTCGATAACGGTCGTAATGCCACACTTTTTAGCAGCGTACAAAATTGCAGGGTGAATGGTTTCACTCCCTTTTACTGGAGTTGCGAGCACTACAGTACTTGCACCACTCAATTGCGCGCAGACACCTTGCATTAACACCGAAGAAGGAAGTGGCGCGCTTCCTCCTGGAACATAGATCCCAATAGCGTCAATTGCTTGGAAACGCAATTCACATGATACACCGGGCTGAGTTTCTAGTTGTTTTGTTTGAGGCAGCTGCAACGCATGAAACTTCTTTATGTTGTCATACGCTTGATCTATCGCGTTTTTCAACTCACTGCTAAGCGTTTGCTCGCTTTGTTCAACCTCAATACTTGGTACGCGTAGGCGAGGAGAAACTCTGCCATCGAACTGACTCGCAAGCTCTAATAGTGCCGCGTCTCCGCTTGTTTCTACCTTAGCAATAATGCGTTCTACAGCAGCTTGAACTTCCACACCTGCACTAATAGCAGGGCGTGTCAGGGCTGCTGTTTGTGCTTGGCTGTCCAACTCATTCCAAACCAGCATGGGTTACTCCATCATTTTTTCAATTGGCATGACAAGGATGGAATTTGCACCAAGGCTTTTAAGCTCTTCCATTGTTTCCCAAAATAATGTTTCACTACTGACCATGTGAAGAGCGACATAATCTTCACTACCGGCAAGGGCTAATAACGTTGGCTGACCGGTGCCAGGTAATAGCTCACAGACTTCGTCCAGCTTCGCTTTGGGTGCGTGTAGCATGATGTATTTACTTTCTTTTGCTTGTTTAACGCCTTTGAGCCTAGGAAGTAACTTGTTAATGAGTGACAACTTGGCATCGTCATTTAAGTTTGCATTTTGGATAAGACAGGCGTTGGACTCCAATATCGTCTCACCTTGCATTAAACCGTTAGCTTCTAAAGTGGCTCCCGTTGAAACTAAGTCGCAGATGGCATCTGCCAACCCTGCACGAGGTGCAACTTCAACTGAGCCCGTAAGCATCACAACACTTGCATCAATATTTTCAGAAGCTAGGTATTGCTTGAGGATCTCAGGGTAAGTTGTGGCGATACGTTTGCCATTGAACCAGTCTTTGGATTGTTGCCCAAGCTCTTGTGGCCATGCAAGTGCTAGTCTGCAGTACCCAAAATCCAGTTTAGATAACTTTCTAACGGCATTTGGCTGGCCCACTCGTTCGCGCTCAGCTTGTGTCTCAACTAAAACGTTTTCACCAACAATGCCAAGATCACATACGCCGTCCATTACAAGGCCTGGAATATCGTCGTCTCTTACGCGAAGGACATCAATTGGCATGTTGGTTGAGTGTGCGATTAAACGTTGTTCACGTAAATTGAGTTTGATGCCAAGTTGTTTTAAAAGCGACTGGCAATCTTTTGATAAGCGTCCTGATTTTTGGATTGCGATACGTAAGCGCGTTGAAGTATTCATAATTTATTTTCCTAATATTAAAAACTAAAAACCCCGAGGGAACCTCAGGGCGAAAATAAATTTGAACTTGTTACTTGGTTCGCCGGAGGTTCCTTTTAGGAATAACCCACCAGCGAAATACCTGACAGGCTATCCCGATGTATGATGGTGATGATGTACAGCTGTCAGATTTAAAAGCATAGTGTTACCTGTGATGTAAAATTTTTATGTAATTCGATTAACTTTTTATAGATAATCATGAAACCGGTAAAAAGCGCAAGCACTTTTTTGTGTTAATTAAAGAATAAAATATATCAGCCGATAATAAGTATATAGGTCAATCACTTCTATAGAGGGGGAGAATCTATATGGATGTTTTTAAACCATATATGGCACCTATCGTTAGATTAAAAGTTGCACACAATGGCCCGTTTAAGATTGTAGGCGTGTTGGACAATAAAGCGGAAAAGATCAAAGGGAAATCCGCAGCTAATCAAATCGACAGTGAGTTGAAAGACAAACGAGATTTACCTGCTAATGACGAGGAGGATAAAAAAGAGTCAGATGAACAGGAGCATCTGGACACATGGGCTTAAAGTTAATGTACAAGGATACAAGACTGTAGCGTCAGTGCGCCAATAGACTAATAACATTGTTATTAGGGTGACAATGCAACTAGTTCCATGGTGTTGCTTGCTCATTGGTGGATTTAAAATTAAAATTGCGCAACTTATCAAGCCGAGCTAGCGTTATCCTTGTCAATAGAACAGTATTTCTCATCCTCCGGGCCCCTTGCTCAACACTTTAAGGGTTACAAGCCTAGACTGCCGCAAATCGAAATGGCAGTCGCAATTGACGGCATTGTCAAAAATGGTGGTCAATGTGTAGTAGAGGCCGGTACGGGTACAGGTAAAACTTTCGCATACCTAGTGCCAGCTTTGACTAATAATAATAAAGTCGTGATTTCTACAGGGTCTAAAGCGCTACAAGAGCAGCTATACCATCGTGACTTACCTAGCTTGGTTAAAGCACTCCAAAAGGGCAAAAAGACGGCTTTACTCAAAGGTCGCGCAAATTATTTATGTACATACCGCCTAAATCAGCATGTGGCTCACGTGCCAACCGACGACCCTGATGTAATGCATCAACTTGCGATGGTTGCAAAATTTGCGACTGAAACGCAAAGCGGCGACTTGGCAGATTGTGTGGGTATAGAAGAAGATGCAAAGGTACTTCCTTATGTGAGCTCAACAGCAGATAATTGCTTAGGTAAAGAGTGCCCAGACTTTTCAGAGTGTTACATAAGGAAGGCTCGGCTCAAAGCAATGGAAGCTGACTTAGTTGTGATAAATCACCACTTATTTTTTGCTGATATGGCGGTCAAAGATTCGGGGTTTGCGGAACTTATGCCAACAGCGGATACATACGTATTCGACGAAGCGCATCAGGTTAATGAAATCGCGAGTGACTATTTTGGCGAAACAATTAGTACCAAGCAATTGCAAGATCTGGTTAATGATATTCGGGTGATTTATCTCAGTGACATTCCAGATATGTTACAGCTGGGCAAAACACTAAATAAGCTGACTACGAGTATCGCTGATATGAGACTCGTGTTTGGCGCAGACGGTGCGCGTGGCGATTGGCGAGAGGCCTTACAAGACAAAGTGATTTGTGAAGCGCTTCACCGGGTTATCAGTAATTTGGACTTTTTATATAAAGTTTTGAAGCTTTGTCTGGATAGAAGCGAAAAGATTGAACACCCATTCGAGCGAGTTTTAGCGTTCAAAGGCCAGTTAGAAAGGGCATTTGAAGTCACACAAACTGGTTACAGTTATTGGTTCGAAACGACAAGACGATTCGTCACGGTGCATATTACACCTCTGGATGTTTCAAGACGTTTTCAAGAACTCGTAACAAAGACGGAAGCCGGGTTCGTGTTTACATCGGCTACATTGTCGGTGGATAACAGCCTAACTCATTTCAATGCGAGTTTAGGACTCAAGCCTGACTTTCACAAAATTGTTGACAGCCCATTTGACTATCAGAAACAGGCTTTGTTGTGTTTACCAAGGTATTTGCCAGAGACAAAAGATGAGTTAATGCCTCATTCTTTAGTAAAAATTGCAAAGTCGGTCATTAAAGCAGCGCAGGGGAGAACGTTCTTACTTTTCACCAGTTACCGGGTGATGCACCTCGTTTACGAGGGAATTAGCACCGCAACAGAATATCCTGTATTTATGCAAGGGCAGTCTTCAAAGCGTATAATCCTCGAACAATTTGTAAGGCATGGTAATGCTGTTTTGCTCGGCACGGCTTCATTTTGGGAAGGAGTAGATGTAAGAGGGGATGCGCTAAGCTGTGTTGTTATTGATAAATTACCGTTTGCTTCTCCGGATGATCCTTTACTGCAGGCTAAAATGAAGGACGCGGAGATTAGCGGTAAAGAACCTTTCGAAGACATTCAGCTACCGCAAGCCGTAATCGCGTTGAAACAAGGTGTAGGACGACTAATTCGTGACCAAAGTGATAAAGGTGTATTGATTATTTGCGATAATCGTCTAGTTACGAGAAAATACGGCGAAACGTTTATTAAGAGCCTTCCTAACATGACTCGCACACGAGATTTAGACAAGGCCTTAAACTTTTTAGAGAATATCGATAAACATGAAACATAATTTGCTAGCCATAGATGCTTCAACTGAAGCTTTGAGCCTTGCGCTTCATTTTAGAGGCAAAACTTTTACTCATTTTGAAGAGTGCCCACAACAACATAGCCAGAAGATCCTTCCTCTTGTAGAGTCTTTATTGGCACAAGCCAATTGCACGTTAAAAGAATTGGATGGCATTGTATATGGCCGTGGCCCAGGTAGTTTCACAGGCGTTCGGATCGGTGTTGCTGTAGCACAGGGTCTTGCATACTCAGCAAACTTAAAATTATCTGGGGTTTCAACCTTGCAAGCGATGGCCCAGCAGGCCATGTGTTCAAGTGAGTGTGATGAAGTAATAAGTGCAATTGACGCCAGAATGGGTGAAGTGTACTTAGGTCATTTTATTAAAGATGATAATGGTAATGCGAGCGCCAAAAGAGACGAAATTGTTGTCAAGCCAGACCTTATTGAAGGGGACTTTAGCGGGATGTCGGCAGTGGGTACCGGTTGGCAAAGTTATGCAGATACAGCTCACAAGCTGTCATTGAAAGTAATTGAAGACATTACACTTCCAAGTGCAGAGTATATGCTGGCCTTGGGTGATAAAGCATTCGAAAGTGGTGAAACAGTGGGTGCACAAGACGCACAGCCTCACTATGTCAGAGATACAGTAACTTGGAAAAAGTTGCCAGGTAGAGAATAACCCTCTATCCTTAAATTAGGCACAAAATTGGGCGCGACTAATGAGAATTAATCAATTAGTTCAAAATCAGCATACATATCAGTTAGATTCAAAACGCGTTAAGAATCCGATTGAATCGCGCCCTGCTGAGTCTAAACCCACCAGTGAGATCAAGTTTAGTCCAGAAGGACTCCAGTTAGCTGAACGGTTTCAGCAGGATAAAAGAGACGTGATCTACGACCAGCCGGACTTCAATTCAAACAAAGCACTTCAAGCATATTCGTCAGTTCAAAATCAAGTCAGACGGTCAGAAGTTCAATCCCTAATAGGCGTAGACGTATACGCATAAAGTGCGTGAATAATTTTCAGTAAAAAAATCCAAGAAGCGATTGTATTCTGAATTTATTGGGGTAATGTAAAAAGAAAAACCTAGTTGTGACAAAAGCATTGCTAAGTAAATTTAATCAATATGCGTTTAAAATATCTTCAAATACCGTAATACTTTCGCTGCGGGAAGGGTATATTGCTTTAATTCCTTTTTTTATTGTCGCTTCAGTAATCACCCTCATAAATCAATGGTTAAATATTTCCATGAAAGGGGTAGAGCATCAATTTTTGGAAGACTTTAACACACTAGTGTGGGGTATTTTTCCTGTTTTAACCTTGATGTCGTTTAGTTATTACCTTTCAAAGAACTTAAAAGTACACACCATTGCCAGCCCGATTTTAGTTTTTACATGTTTTACGGCAACAACAGGCTACATCACTATTTCAGGTAATGAACTAGCGATTAATCATCGTATGGGTGCGCTATATTCGCTGCTGATGCCTGTGGTATGTTGTTACTTTCTTTCATACCTTGAAAGGTTAAAAATTTTTCGCTTAGTTGGTGTTAGTTCAATCAGTTTGTTTTTGAGAAAACATCTTAATTTGATATTGCCATACCTGATTGTAACCAGTTTCGTTTTACTTCTGTTTCCATATATCGATTTGCTTGCAGAGTCTGCAGTTGAGGCCTTAAGGTCATTAAACCCCCATTGGAATGTTTTTGAAAAGCTCTCAATGCAGCTTCTTATTGCACACTTACTTTGGTTTATTGGTGTTCATGGGGATAATACATACCATATATTAGTTTCAAGCGAATTAACTAGCTATTATGTTCTACCTGATTTAATTAGTTATAACTTTTTTACGGGCTTTGTGATTTTAGGAGGAACAGGGTGTATTTGGGGGCTAATTGTCGCTGCTCTTTTTCTAAAAAAAGGACAGCATGAAAGGCGAATTGCCGCTATTTCTTCCCCATTAGCGTTGTTTAACATCAGTGAAGTAATGATTTATGCGCTACCTATTGTCTTTAACCCGTATATATTATTACCGTTTTTACTTTGTCCATTAATAAATGCAAGCATCGCATATTTTGCGTTTTATTCTGGTTTTGTAACCATTCAGTATGTGGATGAAATCCCCTGGTTTACACCTATATTCATTAATGGTTGGCTCTTAACTGAAAGTGTAAGAGGGATATTTTTACAATTATTTTTAGTACTATCTAATGCGCTAATATATTTTCCTTTTCTTAAAGCTAATCGAGATAATAATTTATCAGGTAAAGCGCTTGACGTGCTTATGAAGCGATACACTGCCGGTCGATTAATTGAGGAGGGGGCTGAGGGGTCATATAGTGCCACGCAAAGAAAAGAACAAATAAATGCACACAGCTTAAAGGAAGTAACAGAAGCGTTGAATCAAGGTGCATTGACTTTATTTTATCAACCTAAGATTAATCCTTATAATAAACAAGTGGTCGGGTTCGAGGCACTACTTAGACTGACGAATAAAGATGGCTCTATTTCAGGCCCTTGGTTTTTAGAAACATTAGAGCAGCATAATTTGCTTCATATTATTGATAACTATGTTATCGATCAGCTTGAAATTGACTTGGAGCAGTTTTCAAAACTAGGACTACATCCAAAAGTCAGTTTTAATATTTCTCCCAAAAATCTGCTAACAAGCGGGCATCGCCGCATAATCAAAGCTTTTTCGAAGTTCCCTGGGCAAGTCGAAGTTGAATTACTTGAGTCTAGCTATATTGAGGATTTTAATCAGACCGTCTCTGTTGTCGATTCATTAAAGAAAAATAAAATTGATTGCGCTATGGATGACTTTGGAACAGGTTATTCGTGCTTGTCTGTTTTATCCAAGTTAAACATTTCGACTATAAAACTAGATAGAAGTTTGCTACCAGAGCAACTTAACAGTAAATCCATCTCTTTGTACACCAACCTCTCTGAAATGATTTCAAAGCTTGGTTTTAAATTGGTAGCGGAAGGTGTCGAAACCACAGATGAAGAGCAAGTTGTTAAACAGTCTCACATTGATTGTGTGCAGGGTTTTTTGTATTTCAAGGCGATGCCAGTAGAAGAGGCTATTTATCTTTACATGACTAAAGGTGCCAGTGAAGATCTTAAAACAGAGCAAAAAACGGCTGCTGATCGAGAAACAAGCACTGAATAGCCAATCTAAGTAGAGCAAAATTAGCAAAACACAAAAAACTTATCCTCAAAGCCCAAACAACGATCCATTTCTCAGTAAACAGATTAAGTAGCGCTTCATTGTTCACTTGTGACGCATGAGTACGCGTTAATGCTGAATTACAACTTCCTATCTGTATGTCAGTAAAGATGTTACACAACCATGTTGAGTATGCTTGATATAAAGTAGGTGCCAGCTTATAAAAAGTTTTAACGGACGAGATGACATATGGGTCGGTAAAAAGATCAAGGTTGATAATAAACAACGGTGTATTTTAAGTCAGCTTTTATACTGAAGTAACTTAGTATATTTTCTACATAATAAAAGCTGGCTACGAGTGAGCCAGCTTGGCAATTAATTTGCTGTTAGAATTATAAACTTCTTAGTTTTGATACGACTTCGTCGAAATCTGCACCTTTGATTTCTGTGCGGTATTCAGCACGCGTTTGCATTAACCATTCATAAGCGGCCTCTTCCGCATGAATGTCTCCCATTTGTGATGCATTGAAAAAGCGGCTCGACTTTCCTGGAAAGCTAGCAATATATATGCAATCTAGAGGCGCCATTGGCATGTTTTCTGCGTCACTGTAGTCGGCGATTTGGTCTGTGTGAAGTTCCGTGCTTTTAAGTTCTGAAAAGTCACGAATATCCCAACAACGACTACCAATCATTCTTACCCCACCCAACCTTGCCGCGCGAGTGTTCACAAGGTTTCCTAATTGACTCAGTTTATCTGCCATTAAACCTGCTTGGTATTTTACGTAGCTGGCACTGAGAAAACCTTTTACGTGACGTTCTGTAAGTACGGCCAAGTTTAATGTCGCCATTGTAGAATACGAAGTGGTAAGCGCATAAGCGTTCGAATTGTAATTTGCGTCATAAGCTCTGTGATGCTGTAAAGAGTTTACATACTGCAGTAGTGATGCAAGAATTGCTGAATCAAAGTTGGTTCCATTAAGCGAGTCTTGGTAATAATCAAAAGTTGTTCCAAATGCAGCTAGGTCACTTTTAAGTGAATAAACGGCATCTGTGATAACAACACCAGAAACCAGTTGTTCAATTCTTTGTAAATCTTCTTCGTGTAATCGAACAATCTGAGGGCCAGTAGGCTCACTTCCAAACAACATGCCTTTTAAGAAGTCTTTGACGCCTCCTTTAATTGCACTTTTTGCTCCATCAAGGATCCAACCACGAACTAATTCAGTAGTAATGAACGCCTGTGGTGTCGCAAAGTTTGCTTGTTGATCTGCACCAATCTCTTGGATGTCATACACGTAGCGTTGTTGTTCTGAATCTAGGTTATTGGCCATAACGCCAGCTGAAGTAGATAATGCGCATGCAACTGCAAGTGTTTTTAATATTGTTTTCATTTTATATCCTTTAAACCTTTTGTACTTCTGCTCATGCAGAATTTTCCGAACTCGCAATATCACAAATTTCCTTGCGAGCTTTTAAGCAGTTAATTTTTCTGCTCAATGAATAAGCTACCCATTTTTTCGGCATTAAAATATAAATAAATTATTTAAATTCAGCTCAATTTGTAACCTGATATGAATTTATACATATACTGAAATGAGTTTAAATAGTATTCAATATACAATAATGCTTTTTTACTACATGATGTGTTTATGCTGAAATTATGAATAAATTAATTGGTCATAGTAAATGTGAAATCAACAGTCGAGTGTGTTCAAAGAGGGAAGTGCGGCTGAAGGTATGTTCGAGTATTGAGGCCTATGTACCTTTTACGGGCCAGCAAAATTGCTTAGATATACGTATTCTGTAAAGCAATCAATTTTGCATCCATACTACTTAGGTCATAACAATCGCTAATTTAATCGTGGGGATCATAACTCTACGTGGGTTGCGGTGTAGCAGGGTTTTTAAATAAAAGTGATGGACGAAGGGCCAAACATTATGGCCCTTATGAAATTACTCTATAAAAGAAATGATTTTTTCGGCAATTTGTGTGTTGTTTTGTGAACCGATGAATAGCTCTCTGCCTTGACCATGTGCAAAGACTTGAACATCTATGGCAGTGTGCCCACCTGTTGTCCAGCCAGTAAAGCTCGCTTCGTTGATAAAATTGTTTATGACAGAGAATAGCGCTTTCTCATCGTTTTGGGCGTCAGTAAGCGCTTTCTTAACTTCTGGTGTAAAGTCTAAGCCAGTTAGTTTTTCCCAGTCGTGTTTTGGGTTTTTACTGTCTTTTAGCGTTTTGACAATCGACTTGACAGAGGCTTTTACACCTGTCACAACATCTCTCTCCCAACGGTAATCACCATCTGCGCCAAGTGTTAAACCCCCAGTGGAGTGATCAGCTGTTATAACTAATAACGTATCTGGGTTTTTATTAACGTACGCTTTAGCTATAGAGATAGATTTTGCAAAGTCATCCATTTCCTTCATTGCGCATGCAATGTCATTCGCGTGACCACACCAGTCAATTTGGCTGCCTTCAATCATAATGAAAAAGCCTTTTTTGTTGTTATCTCTATCAAGTAAAGAGAGGGCCTTTTCCGTCATTTTTGCCAGTCTTTGCGGGTGCTGATCGATAGCATAAGGCATGCCTTTCTCGGCAAATAAACCAATCGCAGGTATTGCGTCAATTTTATTGAGTGCAGTCAGGTTATCAATATATTGATAACCTGACTGTTTAAACTCAGAAACCAAATTTCTGTCTTCACGAATAAAGTACTTGGTACCGCCACCAAGCATTAAATCTACAGGTAATTTCCCATTTACTTTTACATCAATATAGTCATTCGCAATCTCATCGTAGTTTCGACGAGATTCATTGTGAGCGGCAAAGCTCGCAGGTGTTGCGTGGTTAATTTGCGAAGTAGCAACTAGCGCCGTTGTTTTACCTTGTTCTTTGGCCATTTGAAGCATGGTTTTCAGTGGCTTCTTTTTTGTATCTACTGCAATGGCACCGTTATAACTTTTGGTTGCTGTGCTAAGCGCTGTGGCACCCGCTGCACTATCCGTTACAACCGTGTTGTCATCAGGGTAGGTGTGTGCCATACCGACAAGTATCGAGTCAAAAACCGTTGGTTCTACTGTTTTGGTTGTTTTGTCGTCTTTGTAATATCTATATGCAGTGGTATACGCAGGCCCCATTCCATCTCCAATCATGTAGATGATGTTTTTTGGTGCCGCGATGAGTTGGCTACTGCTTAATAAGGAGATTGCCGCTGCAACAGCCGATAATTTGCGTGACATAGTTTGTCCTTCGATTTCCCGTGTTTGATTGTAAGCGTTGTTTAATACATGTATGTATCAAGCAGATAAGCGCACACGTCAGATAAGTATATTGAAATGTGATAACAAATATTAATAATTGGCTTAAACGCTCTGATTTTATCGCGTATGATCATATCGAAATGTGGTTGTGATGAATATCTTTAAATGTTGATTAATAAAAAAAATGAGATGAAAGACTTTTTAGAAGGTGGCTTTGCTTGGCAACAGGTTGGCAGTGGGAATGAAGCCGTAATTTGCCTTCACGGATGGCTAGACAATAGCAATAGTTTTAAGCCACTTGCCAACGAACTCACTAATGAGGATAAAGACAAATTTACATGGTACTTGTTAGATCTGCCTGGCCATGGCCAGTCAGCTTGGAAGTCCCAAGATGCCTCATATTATTTCGTGGAATATGTCTATGATGTGCTGCGTTTTATGAAAGTGGCTAACCTAGACAAAGCGCATTTTGTAGGCCACTCGATGGGGGGCCTTATCGCAAATTTGTTAACCAGCCTATACCCTGATAAGGTACAGTCTTTGAGTTTGATTGATGGGATTGGCCTTGTTTATCAAAGTTCAAAAAGTGCAAAGCAAAACTTGTTGAAGGCGTTTAATGAACGAGAGAGGTTGTCTGAGCAAAATACTAGGTGGTTTTCAGACCGGCAAAGTATTATTAAAGCACGTGCGAGTGTATCAGACTTCAGTGAGGAGCTAGCTGAAACTTTAATGTCACGCTGTATAAAAAGTAATGGTGAAGAGTTTGCCTTGACTTCAGATCCGAGACTGAAATTACCGTCTACTATGCGATTTAATCAGGAACAAGCGCAGAGTTTATTAGATAAAATTTCAGTAGACACTATGCTTATCTTACCTGAACATGGATATGCACAAATGCGTGATAACATGAAAAAATTTCTTTCGTGTTTTGATAGGGTTAAGGTAAGCAACGTTGCTGGTGGGCATCATTGTCACATGCAAAACCCCAAACAAATACTACTAGAGATTGTTTCTCACATTAAAAAGCAGAGTTGTTGTTGATTGTAACTTTGCTAGAAATATGGGAATATCCAAGGTTTAGAGTATTTACTCAATTGTTTAAGAGCCTTATTTGCTTTAAGGTACGTATAAAAAAAGAACGAGAATACAGGAGCTAAGAGTGGAAAAAATCTGGCTAAAGCGCTATCCAGAAGGTATGCCGGCAACGATTGACCCAGAACACTACAACTCGCTGCTAGAATTAATAGACGAATGTTTCACAAATTATGCCCAACTACCAGCTTATTCAAATATGGGCAAAACGCTTACATATCAAGAAATTGATAACGCAACAAAAGCTGTAGCAAGCTACATACAAAATACACTTAAATTAGGCAAAGGCGATAAAGTCGCGGTTATGATGCCTAATTTGTTACAAACTCCAATAACCATACTGGGTGTATTGCGTGCGGGTTGCACCGTGGTCAATGTGAACCCTTTGTACACAGTACGAGAATTGGAGCATCAACTTAATGATTCAGAAGCAAAAGCAATTTTTATTTTGGCAAACTTTGCCAGCACATTAGAAAAAGCATTACCTGCTACTGATGTAAAGCACATCGTGTTGACGCAAATTGGTGACTTACTCGGTGGCGTTAAAAAGCACTTAGTCAATTTTGTTGTGAAGAAAATAAAGAAGATGGTACCAGCGTATACACTGCCTAATGCGATTCCATTTTCTCAAGTGATTGCCGCTGACCTAAATGGGTATAAAAAGCCACAAGTCACGAAAGATGACCTTGCTTTTTTACAATACACTGGTGGTACAACGGGTGTATCTAAAGGCGCCATGCTGACACATGGTAACATGGTTGCAAACTTAGAGCAGGTGTCAGGGTGCTTAGATAAAGTGCTAGATAAAGGCAAAGAAGTCGTTATTACCGCTTTACCGCTTTATCATATTTTTGCATTGACCGCTAACTGTCTAACGTTTATGAAGTATGGTGGTCACAATATCCTAATTACTAACCCAAGAGATATGGCAGGCTTTGTTAAAGACTTAGCAAAGTATCCATTTACTGTGATCACGGGTGTAAACACGCTATTTAATGGCTTGCTCAACACGGATGGCTTTGCAGACTTGGACTTTTCAAACCTTAAAGTTTCTCTCGGGGGAGGCATGGCCGTTCAACGACCTGTTGCAGAGCGCTGGCAAGCGGTGACTAAATCTCGCTTACTCGAAGGTTACGGGTTAACCGAGTGTGCGCCGTTAGTGACTATCAGCCCACTTGATTTAGATGGTTACAATGGTTCGATTGGTTTGCCTGCCCCAAGCACTGAGCTAAAAGTGGTATTAGAGAATGGTGACGAAGCGCCAAAAGGTGAGCCAGGAGAACTGCTAGTTAAAGGCCCTCAGGTCATGGCGGGATACTATAATCGTCCAGACGCAACTGCTGAGTGCTTACAAGATGGTTGGTTTGCAACAGGCGATATTGCAACTTACGACGATGAAGGTTTCTTTTACATCGTGGATCGTAAAAAAGATATGATCTTGGTATCTGGTTTCAATGTTTTCCCTAATGAGATTGAAGAAGTCGTTGCAAGCCATGATGGTGTACTGGAAGTCGCAGCAATTGGTGTGCCTCATGAAGTAAGTGGCGAACAAGTAAAAGTTTTTGTTGTCAGAAAAGACCAATCTTTGTCAGAAAAAGATATAATAGCGCATTGTCGTGAAAATCTAACAAACTACAAAGTTCCGAAAATGGTGGAATTCAGAGATGAATTACCAAAGACGAATGTAGGAAAAATACTACGTAGGGCGTTAAAATAAGAGAAACCGGCGGAAGCCGGTTTTTTTTCGCTATAGCGAAGGAGTAAATGTGCAGTATCGGTTTATTCAGAATCAAGTTGAATTAAATGAATTTATCAACCTAGTATCAGGCAGCAAGGTGTTAGCCATTGATACCGAATTTATGCGACGCAGAACACTGTATCCTGAAAGTGCTCTTTTTCAGGTATATGATGGCGAGCATTTAGCACTGATAGATCCTTTAATTGAACTTGATTTTTCAGCGCTTTGGGAGTTATTTACTGCACCTGATGTTATAAAGGTCATTCACTCTCCATCAGAAGATATTGAAGTATTTCAAAATTTCGCAGGTATATGCCCATCGCCGCTTTTTGATACACAATTTGCACTGCAATTGTTAGGTGAGGGGAATTGCGTCGGATTTGCCAATATGGTGAAAAACCTGTTGGACATTGAGATTGATAAAAGCATGTCACGCACCGATTGGTTAAAAAGGCCTTTATCTAGTAAACAGTTGGAATATGCGGCGGCAGATGTTTTCTACTTATTGCCTTGTTATGAGCGTATTGTGGAAAAAATTCAGCAAAAAGGATTTAAGGATATTGTGATATCTGAAAGTCAGCTAATTTCACAAAAACGTGCGTTTCGCACACCTGACGAATACGTCTATTTAAATATCAAAAATGTTTGGCAACTCAGAGGCCGAGACCTAGCGGTTCTAAGGGAGCTTGCAGCTTGGCGTTTAAAAAAGGCTGAAAAGAAAAACATATCGGTAAACTTTATTTTAAAAGAGCTGAATATGGTTGAAATTGCCAAACGACGTCCATCCTCTCTTGCAAGTATGCGCAATGTACCAGAAGTCGAAGCGATGGAAGTGAATCGCTCTGGTAAAGAAATTCTAGCGTGTATAGACGCCGGTAAGTCAATTGCTGAAGAAGCACTACCCAAAAAAGTGAAGCGTTTAATTGACTTTGCTGGCTACAAAAAAGCAGCTAAGGATATTAAGGGGCTCATCGCCATTGAAGCTCAAAAGCAAGGGATCCCAGTTGATGTAGTTGCATCGAAAAAACAGATAAATCAAGTTATCAGCTGGAACTGGAAGCTCTCAACAGAGCAACGCAAAAAAATGATCAAACCCGATTTGTTTCAGGGTTGGCGCAAGCAATTGCTAGGAGATACCTTAAAAGCATGGGAAGTCGAATAGCCGACAGTGGTTTGTACTAGCGCAGTAAAATACTGCGCTAGCTTGTCACTGTGACTTTTTAAAACTTTGCTCGCTCGCCTTCATTGAGAATGTATAAAGGTACTTTGCTATTTAGTTGTTCTTTCATATGCAACAGTCTAAACAGCGCAGAGTGAGAAGTATGGTCGCCCATCTTCCAGCTCGAATTTCCATAACCCCAAGGGATAACCACACCACAATTCATATCTTCAGCGGCTACAAGTGCATCTTCCGGTGTTAAATGTACATTTCGGTACCATTTTCCATGTTCTTCATGGTGATAAGACGCAATTGGAATTAGGCAAACATCGATGTCACCAAAAGCGTTATGAATATCCTTAAAATGCCCAGAATAGCCCGTATCCCCAGCAAAAAATACCGTTTTACCATTGTTCTCTAAGAGCCAGCCACCCCACAGGGTTTCGTCGTCATCGTTCGTAATAAATGGAACGACTATACGATTACTGAAGTGATGTGCCGGCACAAAATGTACTGTGGTTTGGCCTATGTCGTAGCTGGAATACCACGGCATTTCAACGATATCGTAGCCCCCCGTTGGAAAGTAGTCTGCAAAGTTAAGTGGCGTCAGGTACTTTATATTATTACCAATGTCAGCAATATCGGCCTTGTTGAAGTGATCGTAGTGAATATGTGAATAAACAACAGCCTTTGTTGAGGCCAGCTCGTCATTAGTCACTTTGGGAGGGAGTTGTCGGTAAAATCCGCCAGCTAGGTTCGTAAAAGCCCAATCTATTGGCCAATCGAATTGCCTTGTAACGGGATCAACAAGAATTGTTTCATCAGTGGGTGTCGTGATAACAAAACTTGCGTGCCCAAGCCACCGTATACTGTAGTTGCGAGCCTCATCTATTGTTAAAGCGGGATTGCTACCAATATATTGGCATTGCTCCATCTCACTGTTACATTGAATGTCTTCATTGTCTGGGTAGCAGTCTGCTCGCAAGTGTGTGGGTAGCTTTTTGGTCTTTTGTAGGTATTGGCAAATTGATGGGTGTAGCCTTCAGTTTGTTTATACTTGATTTCAGTAACAGGTGTCAGCCTTTCTACTTTATTAGGGGATGCACAGCTAGCCAAAAGAGGGATTAAGATCAGTGGGAGGTATTGCTTCATATATAAACTTCATTGTTCTTGTTGTAATTCATGCAACCAAATTCTATTCTGAGCCTTTCAAAAGCGACAGCGAGAGATTATGGATCGTGTTTCTGACGAGACTTGGTATGCAGTATTATTGTTTTTTGCACTTATCATAGTACCGTTTTTAGTTGGCTTGACAATATTTAAAATGTATCGAAAAGTTTTCCCATTAAAGTCGTCCGAAAACATGTCTGTTGTTGAGGAGCTTGATGCGCAAAGGCTTGGCTTTTTTAAGCCTTTTATGATCGGCTGGTGTATTTGTGGGCCAGTAGTTTACTGGTTTTACGATAAGTTTTTGTCGTATTTATAGAAGGTAAATAGGCTCTTCCTTGAGCCTGTCTCACACTTAGTTCAAGTTACTTTCAATCGATATCATGCTTAGTCGGTAATGATGAAAAGGCACCGTATCGGGTTACTGCATAGGCGCCACATTTTGCTGAGAAATTGATAATATTAATAATTTCTCTTTCGCTTTTATAAAGCTCTTTAAAAGTTACTTGCGACAGTCTTCTTGAAAACTCCGCCAATAAACCGCCTACAAAAGCATCGCCACCAGCTGTGGTGTCTACAGCTTGCACTTTTGGAGGTGAAATATAACCTGAAAAAGTGCCCGTAAAATATCTAATGTCATTAGGCCCGTCAGTAATCAGTAAAAGTCGCACATTAGTTTTCAATATTGCTTCTATGGTTTTTTGCTGATCTTGGTCAGGGTGGGCATGTTCATTTAAAAATGCTAGCTCTTCCAAAGACAGTTTTACGACATCAGATTGAGATAGCACATGCCAAATACGTTCCAAGCAATGATTCATCGACGGCCACAGGTTTTCTCGCAAGTTCATATCAAAACTTTTTAACAGCCTGTTGTCTTTCGCATGTTGCATAGCCGTTATCGTGGTGAGATAAATGTTTCTTTCGGTTAGGCTATTTGAGCACACATGCAGTATTTTGTTAGATGTAAACATACCGGGCTCGAAATGCTCTGCTCTAAATAGCAAATCGGCAGCTGGAGGGCGATAAAAGCTGAAACTACGCTCGCCATCATTATCTAAAGATACAAAAGCAAGTGCTGTTTGTGCTTCTTTTGTGAACCTCACATATTGTGTGTCTACTTTGTGGTTCTGCAATTCCTCATTAATGAAGTGACCAAACATATCATCACCAAGCATGCCGCAAAAGGTACTTTTTTCGCCTTGCTTTGCCACAGCGACTGATACATTAGCTGGTGCCCCCCCTGCGTATTTTGTAAACGCTTCGGGTTCTTTTCCATTAGACAGAAAGTCGATTAACGCTTCGCCAAAACAGATAACACTCATTATTTACTCTCTTGTAATTGATAGGCTCTGAGGACTTCGTAACAAGCGCCCATTGTATGGTAATCTGTCTTTCCTGCCGGACTTTTTTCGTCACTGTAAGAGCGATTGTCTTGGGTAAGAATACGGTACCAAGCACCATATTGATGGTCGATCATATGTTCCCAGCTATATCGCCATATTTTGTCATACCATTGCCAATACTTTTCTTCATTTGTGGCTAGCGCTAATAGCGCTGCAGCGGCAAAGCTTTCAGCTTGAACCCAAAAATATTTATCGCCGTCACAAATGGATCTATCGGGTGCAAACCCATAACAGATCCCACCATGTTGTTCATCCCATGCAGACTTTAACGCTTCATCGAATAGGAACTTTGCTTTTTCTATCATCCAAGCTTCAGGCTTGTGCCTATGCAGGATAAGCAGCAGTTTCGTCCATTCAGTTTGATGGCCCGGCTGAAATCCCCAGGGTCTAAATAAATGCTTAGGGTTTTCTTTATTGTAGTCCCAGTCTATTTGCCAGTTACTATCGTAATGTTCCCATACGAGACCTTGAGCTAAGTCAGCTTGCTTTACCGTCATTGTATGCGCAAGCGTGTAAGCACGGTCTAAAAACTTATTATCTTTCGTTGCTTCAAAGCACATTAACAGTGCTTCACACATATGCATATTCGCATTTTGACCACGGTACTTATCCGCATTTTCAAGCGATGCATCATATTCGTCTAAATAGAGCGCGTATTCGGCCTGAAAGTACTTTTGTTCTAATAGTTGCCAAACTTGCTCGATAGTGGAAAGTGTCGACTTTACGCCTGCTTTATAAGCCATTGCATTAGCTAGCAGTACAAAAGCCAGACCATAACAATGGTTCGTTAAATCACTTGGTTTACCATTTTCAACTAACCAAGCATAACCGCCATTGGGTTGTTTATGAACTCGTTCTAAGTAATCAATACCATGGTTAACAAGTTCAAGGTATTCCTCTTGAGATGTATTGAGATAAGCCATCGCGTAGTTAAAAACAAAACGCGTACTTGAAACTAGATGGCGGGTAGAGTTGTCGTATACGTCGCCGTTATCCTTAAAAAATTGATAGAAACCGCCTGTGTTATCGACGCATCTCGGGTGATAAAATGCCATTGTCTTATCAATATGCTGCTGCAAAAATTCTTTGTTTCTGAAATCAAGCGACATTAATCAAGCTCCACTTTCTAATCGCAAAACGGTTTTTGACTTTTCAAGGTGCGCTTTATTGGCCTACGCCAATTGCGCATTTCAAAAAGTTTACTAACCTGTATTTTCTCATTTATCTAGTTACTCTAGCATCTTAAAAAAAATAATGGAACGATCCAATAAAACATTTGTGATTTTCTTGTAACAATGTGTAGAATCATTACATCCCTTAACATGGAGTAACCTGAGTGAGTGAAATCAACACGAATCAAACTTTTGTTGCTGGCGCGCAGAACAACGAAAAAAACTATTTTTTCCCGCTAGCAGCAATGACAACCCTGTTTTTTTTATGGGGCTTTATTACTGTTTTTAATGATGTTTTAATCCCAAGATTAAAAAGCGTCTTTGACCTTAACTACACCGAAGCAATGTTAATTCAGTTTTGTTTTTTCATTGCGTACTTCGTTGTATCACTTCCAGCGGGCAACCTCGTTAAACGATTGGGCTACCAAAAAGGCATTATTATTGGGCTTCTGGTTGCTGCTTTTGGCTGTCTATTATTTTATCCAGCGGTAATTGTTCATCAGTATTGGATTTTTTTAACAGCGCTGTTTGTTATGGCATCTGGCATTGTTATCTTACAAGTGTCTGCAAACCCTTATGTTGCAGCACTCGGCACACCTAAAACAGCGTCAAGCCGGTTAAACCTAGCGCAAGCACTTAATTCTTTAGGAACGACTTTAGGGCCGATCGCTGGAGGTATGCTGCTGTTTGGTGCAGGTGGTGCTATGGCAGTTGAAGCGGCGAGTGCTGATTCAGTGAAGGTTCCCTATTTGGTGATTGCTGCTGTACTCGTGATAATTGCGGTTGTATTCGCGTTTTTAAAGCTGCCGACAATTGCGGAGCATACAGAAGAGCAAGACTGTAAGGCTAAAGGTCACAATTTAAAAGAAGCGCCTCACCTAATGATGGGCGTGGTGGCTATTTTCAGTTACGTCGGTGCAGAAGTATCCATTGGTAGCTTTATTGTTAATTATTTCGCTGAAGAGCATATTGGTGGTATCGATGCGCCAACGGCAGCCAAATTGCTTGGCTACTATTGGGGTGGAGCAATGGTTGGTCGCTTTATTGGTTCGCAGGCTTTGAAAGTGATTGCACCTTCTAAAGCACTGGTATTTAATGCTATTAGTGTAATGCTGTTACTCGTTATGACGATGTCTACGGACGGCAATATTGCGATGATCTCTGTATTAGCCATTGGTTTGTTTAACTCAATTATGTTCCCCACGATTTTTACAATCGCGATTGAGGGCTTAGGCTCGTTAACAAGTAAAGGCTCAGGTTGGTTGTGCTTAGCGATTGTAGGCGGTGCGATAATACCATTGCTACAGGGCATGGTAGCAGACAGCATGAATATTCAAATCAGCTTTATTGTACCTTTGATATGTTATGTATTCATTGCTTGGTATGGTCTGAATGTAGTGAAGTTATCGAAGCATTGGCAAGATAAAGTAGCCTAAATCAACCCCATATTCTATTTAAGAGGCAAGCGTTCGCTTGCCTTTTTTGTCTTAAATTTATAAATTTCTATCTCAATGCTATTGAATACGTATTCATAGACGTTGTATATTAAAACCACTTGGAACGATCCAAACATAATTTACAATAAAGGAGAGGCACATGCATCGCTCAATTTGGGCCGCAGCTATGGTGTCACTTACCGGGCTTTCAGCGGTAAGTGAAGCACGCGAATCAAACACTCAATGGGTAGATACGTTCATCGGTACAGGTGGAGATGGGCACACATTTCCGGGTGCTGTAGTTCCATTTGGTATGGTTCAATTAAGTCCAGACACAGATAACCCTATGCGAGGTGTATCACCACAGCCTGAAATATATAAGCGCTGTGCAGGATATCATTACGACGACGAAACAATCGTCGGCTTTTCGCACACCCACTTTTCTGGGACTGGTCATTCTGATCTGGGTGATTTATTGGTGATGCCTATCACTGGCGACATTAAATTGGAAGCTGGCACGGCAGAAAACCCAGATTCAGGGTATCGTTCAAGATTTTCACACGATAAAGAGTGGGCAGAACCTGGATACTACGGCGTTGAACTGCAAGATTATGACATAACAGCCGAATTGACGACAACGACACGTGTTGGAATGCACAAGTACACGTTCAATAGCGCAGATCATGGACACATTTTATTTGACCTGACTAGCTCTATTTACAATTTCGAAAACAAAGTAATATGGAGCGATATCCGCAAGGTTGATGACAGAACATTAGTCGCATATCGGGCGACAAATGGTTGGGCGCGAAATAGACAAATGTATTTCGCAATTCAATTTTCACAGCCAATCGATGACTACCAGTTTATCAATCAGGACAACATGCGCTACAGATGTATGAATTGTCTTGATAGTAAACAAAAACATTCAACTATCGAAAACAAAGCGGTCAAAATGACGGCGGGTAAAGCCGTTAAGTTTGTCGCGTCTTTTAAGGGCGTAGATAAAAAGCCTGTCTATATGAAAGTCGGCCTTTCAGCAGTTAGCCGTTCCAATGCGCTTGAAAACCTCAAAACGGAAATTCCTCATTGGGACTTTGAAAAGGTCAGAACGCAAGCGAAACAAGATTGGGCTAAATACTTAGATAAAGTAGACGTTGAGGGTACGCGCTCAGAGAAACGCCAGTTTTACACTGCGCTTTATCACGCGCTACAGGCGCCGAGTATTTATCAAGATGTAAATGGCCAATATCGCGGTGTGGATGGTGAAATTCATGACGGCAAAGGTTTTGAGCACTATACGTTATTTTCACTGTGGGATACTTATCGTGCATTGCACCCTCTGTTGACTTATATCGACCCTGATCGCGTGTCAGGCATGATCCAGTCGATGCTTGTTCACTATCAACAAAGTTACGAAAAAATGCTGCCTATTTGGTCTTTCCATGCCCATGAAACATGGACAATGATTGGATATCATGCGGTATCTGTCATCGCAGATGCCTACCTAAAAGGGATCAGGGATTACGATATTGATTTAGCAGTTGAGGCGATTCAAAGTACTGCAAACAATCCAGTTTACGATGCCATTCCAGAATATAAAAAGTATGGTTACGTACCGATGGATGTGTTGCCGGAGTCAGTGTCTATCACGTTAGAGTATGCTTACAACGACTATGCAATTGCGCGCATGTTTGAATCTATGGGTAAAACAAAACTTGCCCAAGAATACTACGCTCGTGCTATGAGCTATAAAAATGTCTTTGATCCGCAAACTCGTTTTATGCGTGGCAGAGATAGCAAAGGTAATTGGAACAAGGACTTTAACGCATATGAAGCAAAGTATATGGGTCCTTTTACTGAAGGTAATTCAATGCAATATAGCTTTTATGTGCCGCAAGATGTTGCTGGATTGATTGAGCTGATGGGAGGCGACGATGCATTTGAAAAGCGTTTAGATGATTTGTTCGATACCCCGTTATCAAAAGACATGATTAAAGAACATGAAGACATTGCAGGTTTGATAGGTAACTATGCTCACGGCA
The DNA here is from genome assembly GCF_001696455.1 of Pseudoalteromonas luteoviolacea. Classification (GTDB taxonomy): domain Bacteria; phylum Pseudomonadota; class Gammaproteobacteria; order Enterobacterales; family Alteromonadaceae; genus Pseudoalteromonas; species Pseudoalteromonas luteoviolacea_C. The sequence continues at coordinate 143,799 of NZ_MAUJ01000002.1, read as the reverse complement.
ATGAGCCAAGTCATCACATTGCATACTTGTATAACTACGCTGGTAAACCTTGGCGAACTCAAGAGCGTATTCGTCAAATCATGGATACACTAAGCTCAGATAAGCCAGATGGACTTGCGGGCAACGACGATGTAGGACAAATGTCAGCTTGGTATATTTTCTCTGCCATGGGTTTCTACCCAGTGTCTCCTGGTGACTTGTCATACGCGATCGGTGCACCTCAAACACCAAAGGTAACGTTAAAACTGGCTAATGGAAAAACGTTTACGACGACAGCAAAAGGTTTGAGCAAAACCCATAAGTACATTCAGTCAGTGAGTTTGAATGGTAAGCCGTTAGAGCGAAATTACCTAACTCATGCAGATATTATGGCGGGTGGCGAATTGAAGTACGTGATGGGTGATACACCAAACAAAGCCTGGGGTAGCACACATACTGCGCGTCCACCTTCACTATCTGAGTACAAATAAGATGAAAGCAAAAGCTGTAATTTTGGCATTTGCTGCAACTGTGAGCTTAATGGCTCACAGTGCAACGGCCGCAACGGAAGAGATCAGAACCGAGATTAAACCGATTCAGTTTAACGGGGATATTAATTGGTTGGCATTCGACTTACCTAATGTACAAATACGTTACTTTAGCCAAGATCAAGTGGCCGTTTGGCAGCACATTGATGTGAATTTGATCAAACAGATTTCGTATAATGTCGCGCGTATTCTCTATAAAGAGGAACACAAAGCGCCTAAGCTACCGTTACTGGAAATTGTGTTAGAAGATATGGATGGTGTGGCCTATAAAGAAGGGGACTTCTCAGGCGCTAAAATCCATATCAGTGCACAATATCTAAACAAATATAAGCTAACTCATTCGCCTCAAGCGGTTTATGACGAACTTATCGGCATTCTATACCATGAGATTGCGCATGCGTACCAGCTAGACGACCACAACTATAAAGAGATCGGTCCTGTGATTGAGGGAATAGCCGATGTGGTCAGGATGAAAGGTGGCTATGTTGACTTTTCCAGTCGTAAACAAGGTGGTAACTATGACAGTGGATATAAAACGACGGCTTTTTTTCTGCACTGGTTAGAGTCTAATCATCACCCTGATTTGTTGGTTGAACTAAATGCCCAATTAGATCCTCATGATAAGAAAAAGTGGAGTTGGGGGAGTTTCTCTAAAGAGAAGAACATAAACCTAGACATCGCTTGGTCTAACTATCAAAAATCACTCTAATTTTAGTTCTTTTTGACTATACTAAAGGCAAGTTTTACTTGCCTTTTTTCGTACCCATTAAAAATAATTCAATAAATTTATAATATTTACATAAAAACTGCCGATAAGGTGGGACAAAGCTTTTAATATTTGATACAAACTAGTCAGTAGTACATAAGAAAAACAGGATCTGCATGTTTAGCGCATTCAAATTTACCACAAAAATCACTCTCGCAGCTTCGGTAGTTCTGGTCATCGTTTTGAGCCTGTTCACCGTAAATAATTTTGTCTTGATGCGTTCGCAGACGCAGGATCAACTTACACTCGTTTTACAAGAAATCTCAGAGTCCGTTTCGCAAAATATTGCAAACTGGTTAAATGACAGATTAGACATTGTTCAGTCTGTTGCAGAGGGACATCAAAGGTCTGATAGTGAGGAAGAAGTTCGCAGAAGGCTTCAAACAGCAGCCAACGCAGGCCATTTTAAAAATACATTTATAGGAACGCCTAACGGACGCTTTGTACTGAACGACCCGACAATTAATTTACCTAGCGATTTTGATGCAACGACTCGCCCTTGGTATCAGTTAGCCATGCAAAAGCGCGATACGGCTTTTACATCTCCTTATACAGATGCGACAACAAATGAATTGACCATTACTGCGGTAGTACCGATTTATCATAATGGCCAATTAGATGGGGCGACCGGTGGAGATATTGACATGGCCACCATCACTGAAATTATAAACGAAATCGATTTTTTGGGCTTTGGTTATGGTTTTTTATTGGACGGTGATGGTCGTATCTTAAGTCATCCTAATACCCAACTTAATGACAAAAATATGCAAAGCTTGTTTGGCCAAAAACTCGCGCTTCAAGAAGATTTTATAGAGCTTGAAATTGATGGGACTGAAAAGCTTGTATCATTTGTCAAAATGCATGGAATTAAAAATGTAGATTGGTACTTAGGTGTTGTCATCGACAAAGAAATTGCCTATTCATCTATTTCTTCATTTAGAAATATGGCACTTATCTATATGTTGTTGGGTGTGGTCGTGATTGTTGTGATGATGCAGCTATTACTCAAATACCTAATGAGACCAATGAATCACTTGAATGAGGCAATTAAAGACATTGCACAAGGCGAGGGGGATCTGACACGTAGACTCGTGGTTGAAAACAATGATGAGTTTGGCGAACTATCAAATTACTTTAATTTGTTCGTGGAAAAGATCCATCAAAGTATTGCCAAAGTGAAGGATACGACATTCGCGCTTGAACAAGTTATGGAAGGGTTACAGAGCCAAACGCAAGATGCGTTAGACATCTATACCGAGCAAACAAAACGAACGGATAATGTAGCAACAGCGATCAATGAGCTGTCTTCTAGCGCCATCGAAATCTCTAATAATGCAAAACATGCATCAGAACTCGCAACAGGAGCCAATACTCTGTCTGATGAAAGCCAGACAGCGCTGAATTCGAATATCGAAGAGATTGGTGCGCTAAGCTCCAAAATGCAGGAAGCGCAATCAACCATTGATGGCTTAGATAGATTAACAGCAAGTATTGGCCAAGTCCTTGAGGTCATCAAAGGGGTCAGTGAACAAACAAACTTGCTGGCACTTAACGCGGCGATAGAGGCTGCGAGGGCGGGTGAAGCTGGGCGAGGCTTTGCTGTTGTTGCTGACGAGGTAAGGCAACTGGCACAGCGTACCCAAGAGTCAACGCAAGAGATTGAAAATACAATTGCTGAATTACAACAGGGATCTGCATCTGCGGTATCGGTAATGAAATTAAGCATAGAGGACTCAAGTGCAAGTGCTGAAAAAGCACAATCGGCGGGCACTAAAATGCAAGAAGTGTCACACGCCATTGAGTCTATTGATGGTATGAACGATGCGGTAGCTAACGCGACTCAAGAACAAAATACGGTTATTCAATCATTGGATAGTGATATTCACGGGATCAGCGATCTCTGTGTTCAGGGTAGCACAAGCTTGAGGCAAACACTGGACGAGTGCAAATCCTTAAAATTGCAATTTGATGAACTAGAACACATGATGAATAAGTTTAAAGTATAAATAAACAAAGGGCTGCATTATCGCAGCCTTTTTTAATATTTAAATATATTGAATAAACCCACCTTTAAAATATTATTACAGCTGTAACATTACTGTATTGAACGCGCAACACGGTTGTCATTTTTCATATTTAAACTGCACACACTTCAAAATTGGAACAAGCAAATATTATTAAGGGTGTGTGAGATGAAGTGCGTTAACCAATTGCTTTTAGCGGGCGCGTTTGCAGTAGCAAGCAGTGCGCAGGCAAACGATCTCAATCAAGTAATAGACTCTAGCTCTGAAATCAACAAATCAGCGCTAACTTCTCAAAATAAGATCGATGCGATCTCAGATAATATGCAGTCTCGTCTGCAGCAATTCAGAACGCTGAACAAGGAAATTGAAGGCCTTGTTGTTTATAACAACCAATTAGATAAGCAAATTAACAACCAACTTGAAGAAATGGCAGCAATTAACGCTTCTATGGACCAGGTCTCTGTTATTGAACGCCAGATCACGCCGTTAATGCTCCGCATGATCACGGGACTAGAGCAATTTGTTGCGCTAGATGTACCTTTCTTAAAAGATGAGCGTGCAAACCGCATCGCAACACTTAAAACAATGATGGACAGAGCTGATATCACATCGAGTGAGAAATTCAGACGTGTGCTTGAAGCTTATCAAGTAGAAGTTGAGTACGGACGTACAATTGAAGCGTATACGACGTTAATAGATGTTGACGGTCAAGAGCGTGAAGTAGACATGCTTCGTATTGGTCGCTTAGAGCTGTTGTACGTTACAAAAGACTCGGCAAAAGCGGGTAGCTGGAATAAAGACACCAAACAGTTTGATGCACTGCCAAATACAAACATCAGTCAAATCAACAAAGGTGTGCGCATTGCTCGCAAACAGCTAGCACCGGATATGTTAACTCTTCCAATCCAAGCTGCTCAATAAGAGGTATTACTAATGAGCTTTTTAAAATCGTTTAGCCGTAAAGCACTGTTCGTTTCTGCATTTGCTCTATCTGGTTCGGCTTTTGCTGAGAAAGCAATGGACTTGGACTCTCTTCTTAAGACCTTAGAAGCAGGTCAGGTAGCCCAATCTCAAGAAAATAAACAACGTGAAGCGCAATTTAAGTCGCAAGAAAACCAACAAATCAGAATGCTTAATGAGCTGAAATCTGAACGCAATAATCAATTAAGCCGCTCTGAGCGTATGGAAACGCAGTTTGAAGAGAACGAAATTAAACTGGGTAACTTAAGCGATACGCTGTCAAAAAGAATGGGGTCACTAAAAGAGTTGTTTGGTGTGCTCCAGCAGGCATCAGGTGATGCAAGCTCGAAATTCAGAACATCAGTTGTGTCTGCAGAATTTTCGAATCGTAGCGATGTAATGGACGAGATGGCCAAAAAAATGGGATCTACCTCTAAGTTAGCTTCCATTGAGGATATCGAAAAAGTCTGGTTTGAATTGCAACGTGAAATGACGGAGCAAGGCAAGGTATCTCGCTATACGTCAGAAGTCATCGTTGATGGCGGCTCTAAAGTAAGCAAAGAAGTCATGCGTGTTGGTGCATTTAACCTCATCGCAGATGGTAAATACCTTACCTATAGTCCAGAGACAAATACAATCGCTGAATTGACGCGTCAGCCAGTTGCACGTTTCCAGCAAAGCGCCGGAGATTTGCAGGGTGCAACCTCAGGTAAAGTTGATTTCGCTTTAGACCCAACGGGTGGCTCAATTCTGGGCTTGCTTGTACAAGCGCCAAATACCAAAGAGCAAGTCGAACAAGGCGGTGTCGTTGGTTACGTTATTTTAGCAGTTGGTGCGTTAGCGCTACTGATAGCACTTGAGCGTTTTGTTTCTTTGATGCTAATGGGTGCAAAAATTAAACGTCAACTTAAAGATAAAGTGGCTAAAGAAGACAACCCACTTGGTCGCGTAATGAAAGTGAAAGACCAGTACCCTGATGTTGCTTATGACACGTTAGAGCTGAAGTTAAGTGAAGCAATCTTGAGAGAGATGCCAAAAATCACGCGTAACCTGACACTCATTAAGATTATTTCTGTTGTCGCACCACTACTAGGTCTTCTAGGTACAGTAACGGGTATGATTAATACCTTCCAAGCTATCACTTTATTCGGTACCGGTGACCCTAAATTGATGGCGGGTGGTATTTCAACAGCACTTGTAACAACAGTACTTGGCCTTGTTGTAGCAATTCCAACCGTATTCTTGTACACAATTCTAAATACTCGCTCTCGCAATCTGCTACTCATTCTACAAGAGCAGAGCGCTGGTATTATCGCTGAACGTAGCGAGAAGGGAGCGTAATCAATGGTACTTCTAGTAGATGCGATAACTGCTCTACAAGAGTTCCTCGATACGGGTGGCCAGGTTCTCCTGGTCATCGGAGCGGTTACATTTGCTATGTGGCTTCTCATCTTGGAGCGCTTTATGTATTTCTTTGGGAAATATCGTAGTTATAAAAAGCAAGTTGTTGCAGGTTGGCAAGGTCGCAGTGAAAGAAATAGCTGGAATGCTGAGCAAATCCGCCAAGCAATGATTTCAAAAGCCGGTATTGAGTTGAATAACAACTTACCTTTTATCAACGTTATGGTTGCGCTATGTCCTCTACTTGGTCTGCTAGGTACTGTAACAGGCATGATTGAAGTATTTAACGTAATGGCAATAACAGGCTCTGGCAGCGCGCGTTCGATGGCTGCTGGCGTATCTAAAGCAACAATTCCAACAATGGCAGGCATGGTAGCTGCACTATCCGGTGTATTTGCTTCGACCTACTTGCAAAGAAAAGCGAAACGTGAAGTTGAGCTATTAGAAGATAAGCTGCTGTTAGATCACTAGAGAATTAGAGGTAAAAATGAGAGCTCCATTAGCAAAAGTTTTTCAAGAAGAAGAAACTGAAGAAATCAATATGACGCCAATGTTGGACGTTGTATTCATCATGCTCATCTTCTTTATTGTAACCGCTTCGTTTGTGAAAGAAGCTGGTATTGATGTTAACCGCCCAGAAGCTGCGACCGCTGTTAAAAAGCAAAGAGCTAATATTTTAGTGGCTATCTCAGACAAGGGAGAGATTTGGATTAATAAACGTCAAATCGACATTCGCGCTGTTCAAGCAAATATCGAACGTTTAAAAGCAGAGAACCCTCAAGGTAGCGTTGTTATTCAAGCTGACAAAAAAGCGACTACTGAGATATTAATTAAGGTAATGGATGCGTCACGAGCAGCAGGTGCCTTTGATGTATCAATCGCCGCCCAAGAATCTTAAGGTAAAACGATGCGTTATATTGTTGCGTTATTGATTGCTGGTGTTGTTACTTTCTTTCTATTTCTCGGAATGCAAGCACTGATAACTGGCGGTGAAGGTACCGCCACTGAGCCCGTAAAAGGCAAGGTGCTTGATTTTGTGAGATTGAAAAAAGAAGAAACAGTCCAAAAAAAGGAAAGAAAACCAGAGAAGCCGCCAACGCCGAAAGAGCCGCCACCTCCTATGGATGCGCCTCAAATGCAGGCTAATAATTTAGATGCGGGTGCTTCAAACTTTGATTTCTCTGCCAATGTTGATGCCGATGTGGACCTAGCGGGCGGTTTGGCCTTGGAATCTAGCGATGGAGAGTATTTACCAATTGTAAAGGTTGCACCTGTTTATCCGCGTCGCGCACTGTCCAGAGGTATTGAAGGGTATGTGCTTGTGGAGTTTGTGGTGACCAAGCAAGGTACGGTACGTGATCCTAAAGTACTACAGGCTGAACCTGAGAATATATTCGACCGAGCGGCATTAGAAGCGGCCCTTAAGTTTAAATACAAACCTCGTGTAGTGAATGGTGAAGCCGTAGAAGTTGCAGGCGTTCAAAATAAGATTTCATTCCAAATCAACGGTTAATGAAATTTAGGAGTTTGAATTATGAAAGTGATTAAAAATTTACTCGTGCTCAGTATTAGTGCTGTTGCGGTCAATGCAGCTATCACAATGACTTCTGTTTTGCCTGACGTATCCATTTCGACGGTTTACGCACAGACCAAAACAAAGCGTGTGCCTGCACTACGTGAAAAAGTATACAGCCAACTAGCAAGAGCTCAAAAGCTGGCGGACGAAGGTAATGTTAAGGAAGGTCTAGAGGTTTTAGATTCAATTAAGGAGCGTGCTTCTAGTATGAACTCATATGAAGTGGCGATGATGCACAACTTCTATGGATTCATATACTATAACGAGAATGACTTGGTAAATGCCATCGCTTCTTTTGAAAAAGTGGTTGCTGAAGAAGCAATTCCAGAGTCGTTAAAACTATCGACTACTTTCAGCCTTGCGCAGTTAGCTATGGCAAATGGTAATTATGCCAAAACAGTTGAATATTTAGACGATTGGAAAAATTTAAATACTCAGCCAATAAAAAGTAATTTTTATACGTTAAAAGCGCAAGCTTTATACCAAAACAAAAATTATAAAGAAGCTTTGGAAAATATTAATAGCGCAATTGACTTGGCCGAATCTAAAAACGAAGTGCCAAAAGAAAATTGGTTAGTTTTACAAAGAGCATTATATTATTCATTAAACCAACCTGAGGATGTAATAAAAACCATTGAAAAAATGGTTAAGTTATTTGATAAACCTCAGTATTGGATTCAACTTGGCGGTATGTACGGTGAAGTTGGCGAAGAGTCGAAGCAGCTAGCGATACTAGAGACAGCAAAGCAACGTGGTTTTATTAAAACTAAAACTGAGGTATTGCAGTTATCTCAAGTATATCTTTATAATGGTTTGCCCTTTAAAGCAGCACAAACATTAAAATCAGGTATTGATTCTAATGTTATAGAGAGCTCCGCTAAAAATTTATCCTTTATAGCGGAAGCTTATGTCCAAGCTAAGGACGACAAGAAGTCAATTGAATTTTTCGAAGCAGCCGACAAACTTGTTGAGCATGGGAACTTTCAACAGCGACTTGCTGAAGTCTACATCAATATGGAAAACTATGATGATGCGGCTGATGCCGCCAGGACGGCGCTTGATAAAGGTAGTTTGAGCTTTGAGTCCAATGCATATGTAGCACTTGGCATGGCACAATATAACTTAAAGAATTTTGACGCATCTATTTTAGCATTTGAGCAAGCTGAAAAGCATAAAAAATCAGCAAAGCTTGCACGTCAATGGATTAAATACGTGCAGAAAGAGAAGTTACATGAACTCAGTTTGAAGCAAGCTACGCTATAAATAATATATTTTATATTCGCAACACCAAAGCTGCCTTCGGGCGGCTTTTATTATTTTATTTAATATTAACTTTTTAATTAAAATTCGATTTGTCATTTTAAATTATAAAATCTGTAACCCATCTGTAACACGATAATTCTAACCTAGCTCCAATAAATAAATACGGTTATAACAATTATATTTCTTGGAGACCAACATGAACCTTTCTGGTTTATTTAAAGTAAGCTTAATTTCTTCTGCTCTTGTACTTGCTGGCTGTGGTGGTGACATCAACGTTAACCCAACTACAAATGATAACCGAGTTGATAACTCTGTAGATAATGTAACAAACCCAGGTACTACGCCAGTTGAACCTGACAAAGAAGTACAACTAGAGTGTGCTACTTACACATTAGACGGTACTGTATTCTCTGGTCAGCAAGACGGTAAAAACTGTAAGTACAACCAAGCTTTTGCAAGTGACAGAAAAGACATCAATGCTTCTTTCCTAATTAAAGCTTTGCCAGATAACGGTGCACACATTTTCGAAGGCGCTTTGTTCGTAGGTTCTGATGTTGATACTTCAAAGGGTGGTTCAATTGACTTGGATGGTCCTACGCTAACGATTGAAGCTGGTGCGACAATCGCATTTACAAAAGCTGACAGCTTTGTTCGCGTTGCTCGTGGTGCTAACATCCACGCGGTAGGTGAAGTAGACAAGCCAATCACATTTACTTCAATCTTCGAAATTGACGAAGACGACGCTACTACACCTGCGATGCAGGACTGGGGTGGTATCCAGATCAACGGTATGGCGACAACAGTTGAATGTTCTAAAACTGAAGCTGAAACGGGCATGTGTAACATCGCTGCTGAAGGTGTTGTTTCATACTACGGTGGCAATGACGACACTGATGACAGTGGTACATTAAAACACGTAGTTGTTAAGTATGCAGGTAATGGTGTTGAAGGTGATGAGCTTAACTCTATCACACTAAACGCGGTTGGTTCTGGTACTAAAATTGAGTATATCCACATTCACCGTGGCTACGATGATGGTATCGAGTTATTCGGCGGTCAAGTTAACATCAAGCACGTTGTTGTTACTGAAACTGGTGATGACGGCATCGACTGGGACACGGGTTGGAAAGGTAATGGCCAGTTCATCCTAGTTCAAACATTGACTCAAGGTAACCACGGCTTCGAAACTGATGGTGGTAAAGAAGACCCTACAACAGCAGATGGTTCTGACCGCGCCACTTCAGGTTCAAACCCAACAATTGCTAACGCGACAGTTGTAAGTAACGGTATCAAAGGCCCTCGTGGTCATGGTGCTGGCATGGAAATGAAAGAGTGGGGCAAAGCGCAACTTCACAACATGCTATTCGTAAGTAAAGGTACAGAAGACGGTGCTGCATGTTTTGACCTTTTCAATAAGAAAGACGGTTCAAGTGCTGCGGGTGTTCACGCAAATGCTAAAGCTGGTGAGATCAAATTCCACAATTCAATCTTTGCATGTGCTAAAAACTTCGAAGACATCAATACACCACTTCAAGGTGACTTAGCAGGCTTTGACATTGCAAATTGGTTCACAAACGACGGCAACCAATTAGTCGGATTCGCAAACTTTGAAAATGTACTAAGTGGGAATCTAACAACAACGCTTGGCGCGATGAAAGACAAAGATGGTAACAACGTAGCTGTAGAGTCTTCTAAGCTAAGCGAAGACAACTCTTTCTTCACTGACGTAACTTACATCGGTGCACTAGGTGAAGACGAAACTGACACTGAGTGGGCTAAATTCGTAGCTGAGTCAGTAAAGCGTACTCAATAATCTAAGCCATATCTAAAAAACAGTTAAAGGGCGCTTTAAAGCGCCCTTTGTGAATAAATATTTGGTTTAGAGGAATTACAAATGAAACCAATCAAAGTGTTCAAAACAAATTTGATAACTATTTCTTTGCTTTCTCTTTTGAGCCCTTTGTCTGCAAGTGTAATGGCAGAGGAGACTGCTCAAGAAATTGAAGAAGTCGTTGCTGTTGGTAGCCGTTTAAAAGGAAGTGCAAGCGCGGTTATCGAAGAGCGTAAGAATCAAGCTTTTGTTGCTGATATCATGGGTTCAGAGCAAATTTCTAGAACTGGTGATAGCGATGCTGCTTCTGCATTGCGTCGTGTAACAGGCTTAAGCTTGGTAAATGATAAGTTTATTTATGTTCGAGGCCTAGGTGAGCGATATTCAAGCGTGCGCTTAAATGGTGCTCAGGTGCCTAGCCCTGATCTTACGCGTAACGTTATACCTCTGGATATCTTTCCTTCAAGTATTATCGAATCACTGGCTGTGCAAAAGGCATACTCTCCTGACATGCCAGCGGCATTTGGCGGCGGTGATGTTAATATCAGAACAAAAAGTATTCCAAACGACCGTGTAATTAAGATCGAAGTAGGTGTTGCACATAAAAATACCAACGATACAGGTTTTGTTTACAATGGCAGTGATGATGACTGGGTAGGTGAAGATGACGGTCTAAGGGCAATGCCTAGAGCAATGACCGATGCTCTTAATCGCTACGTGAATGGTATTTCTGATATTTCTGTGCTGAATATTCGTGATGTTGAATCTAAAGAGCGTGGGACTGACGTTTCTCAAGCTGAAGCCATTGCGATCAACAAGACGTTGACTAAATCCTTGCATCGCGACTTTGGTATGGTCGAGAAGAGCTTAGATCCGGATGTTGGCGGTAAGCTGGTATATGGTGATCGTTTTGACGACGTATTTGGGTTCGGTGGCTCGTTAGGCTTTTTATTCTCAGCCGCGTATGATCACGAATGGACTCATAGTAAAGGCTACACTGCGGTACTAGCTTCAACAGAAGCTAAGGCGGAAGACTGTGCTAAATCTGACCTCGAATGTTACTCATCAAGAAATGACAAAGAGTCGACAAAGAAAAACGTGAAGCTCAATACTTCATTTAATCTTGGCTATAAACTAGATGGCCATGATTTAAATGCAAGCTATATGAAGCTGAAAGACACAGAGGATGAAGCGTCTATTTCGCTTTACCAAGAACCTTCTAAGTCTTTGAGTATTGCAAGTGGAGAAATTATACGTAAAAACTTCACCTCGTTTGAAGAGCGTGAGCTTGAAGTGATACAGCTCCGTGGTACTCACAATATAGAGTATGATTTCATTAAAGGTGTGGGTTTTGACTGGCACTACACTGACTCAACGGCAACTACAAATATCCCGAGTGAATTAGAGATCACGGCGCGTGACCGCTATACGGATGGTGTGTATACAGACACTTACACAAGTGGTGCACTTGGTGGTGATCCATTCCTATATCGCTTTGTTGATATGGAAGACCAAGTCGAAAACTTCGGTTGGAATTTGTCAAAAGCGTTCTACTTTGATTCATCTGAAGTTGAATTGAAAGGGGGTGGTTACTTTGTTGATAAAACACGTGAGTACCGTACTGACTTCTTCAAATATCGCTTTGGTCCTACAGAAGAGCTAACGCTTGCTACGAATCGAGATGAAGCATTAGGTATTGGTAGCTATTTCAGAGACGACTCTCGCGTAGATAGCACTGAGGTCGAAATTCAGTTCCAAGAGCCGAATGCAGATGACTATATCGCAGCACAGAAAATCGATGCATACTACGGTAGCTTTGATTACGTATTTGCGAATGATTGGCGCGTATCAGGTGGTGTGAGATACGAAGATTTCAGACAAGTCGCGCTTGCTTACTCTCGTTCAGTGTTTGATCCTGCGCTACTACAAGAATCGCTCAGCGCTGAAGAAATTCAAAAAGCAACTGTGATGCAAGATGATACATTTGGTTCATTGTCGATGACTTACAGTCAACCAACTTATCAGGTGCGTGCTGGTTGGGGTCAAACTATCGTAAGACCTGACCTTCGTGAATTGACACCTGTTCAGTATCAAGATCCGTTAACAGACTACAGAACACTGGGTAACCCAACGCTTGTTTCTAGTAACCTAGATAATTTTGATGTACGTGTTGAGTTCTACTTTGAAAGCGGTGATAACTTCTCGGTTGGTGCTTTCTATAAGGACATCGATAAGCCGATTGAAGCGCAGCTTAATGAACGTGATGGCCGATTCACTCTGGAATTTGAAAACGCTGACTCTGCATACGTATACGGTATAGAAGCCGAATGGCTTGTTGAGCTATCGTCAGATTTCCTAGGCGGTGCGTTTTTCACATCTGGTAACTTAACTTTGAGTGATTCAGAGGTTGAGATTTTGGAGAGTGCACGTGGTGATTTAACAAACCTTAAGCGCCGCATGACAGGTCATTCTGAATACGTTGCTAACTTGCAGTTAAACTACGATTCTCATGATGGGAACCACCAAGCGTCTGTTATCTACAATGTCTTTGGTGATCGTATCCTAGCTGCGGGTGTTAATGGGTTTGATGATGCTTACGAGCAACCTATCAACTCACTGGATTTGGTATACAGCTACTACCCAACGTTTAGCACAACAGTTACATTCAAAGTGAAAAATCTGCTAGATCAAGATTTTGAAGTTGAGCAAAACGATGTGCTGATTCGTCAAAAAGAGACTGCGCAACAGGTTAGCCTAGACTTTGCAATAGAATTCTAATTGTTGAATATATCAGCTAACAAAAGGCCGCTTTATAGCGGCTTTTTTATTTAATTGGTATTATTAATTAATTATTCACAATTGTGTTTAATATACTCATTTAAAAATTCTATAAATATATAGGGTTTTTTCTCGTCATTAAAAAAGGTAAAAATAAAATCTAATAAATAGAAAGACTTTCACGTGAAAAATATGACATTTACGTAAGCGTAAACATATATTAAATTTAGATTTTTTTTATAACCTAGATCAATTTTATGAAAGAATTTTACTTGAAAATAGTATTAAAGTGACTCATAATAGCTAACACAAAAGGGTTATCGCATATCCTTACCGATTTTAGAATAGGTGTTAACACTATTTAAACATCTCTTCTGCACAGAGTTCTAGTTTGATGCGCAGCATTGAGCTCGGACGCAACCTTTACATGTTGTATCCAAACCCCGCTAATTGCGGGGTTTTTTAATTGCTCTTTGAAATAACAGCTTCAGCGCAAAGTTATATCTCCATAAAAAGAGACAGTATGATCGTGTCAAAGTAATGCCATTGTGTTTTTATAAGAATTAAACGCCTTTACGAGCACAAGATTAACTTTTGCCTGATAAGTCCTTCATCTTCAGACTTCAACGTTTCATTCAAAATACTCAGTTCATCGCCGGAACCCAGAATTTGGGCGTTTTACGCGCCTATCATCAAGTTAAAACAATGGTCAAAACGGACTCTGTCGCGTTCTTCTCAATACATAGATCCACACGTAACTCATAGATTTAAAATTCGCAAAAGAAAGTACTAGAGCTGGTGGAATTATTTTGCTACTTTAGACGTCTAGACGTACCCCTCACGCAATGAGAAATTTAAACAAAATAAGGGTAATGTAATGAATAATGTTGGATTTATTGGCTGGCGCGGCATGGTTGGCTCTGTTCTAATGGAGCGTATGGTAGCTGAAGGTGATTTCTCTCATCTTAGTGCGCACTTCTTCACGACGTCACAGGCTGGGCAACCTGGCCCTACGTACGGTGGCGAGGCTAAACCACTCAATAATGCCTTTGACATTCCTTCTTTACAAAAAATGGACATCATCGTGTCCTGTCAAGGGGGAGATTATACAAAGGAAGTGTATCAGCCATTGCGTGATGCTGGATGGGAAGGATATTGGATTGATGCCGCTTCAGCGCTTCGGATGTCCGCTGATAGTATTATTGTTTTAGATCCAGTCAATAACGATGTGATTCAGCAAGGGCTAGAGCAAGGCGTTAAAACTTTTGTGGGTGGAAACTGCACCGTTTCTTTGATGTTGTTGGCCTTGGGCGGTTTGTTTGAAAAAGACTTAATCGAATGGATAAGCCCAATGACATATCAAGCTGCTTCAGGTGCTGGAGCGCGCAACATGAGAGAGCTGATTTCACAAATGGGCGACATTCATGAGAGTGTTAAATCTCAATTGGAGAGCCCGTCTTCAGCTATCCTTGAAATTGACAAGTTAGTTGCTGACAAACTCAAGTCCGATTCATTGCCCAAAGATCAATTTGGTGTGCCGCTTGCTGGGAGCTTGGTCCCATGGATTGATGTTCCAATGGAATCTGGCCAAAGTAAAGAAGAGTGGAAAGCTGAGGTCGAGGCAAACAAAATCCTAGGCTCTGTAAAGCAGCCAATACCAGTGGATGGACTTTGTGTAAGGGTCGGAGCAATGCGCTGTCACTCTCAAGCTTTGACGATAAAACTTCGTGAAAACGTAGAGATCAGCGATATTGAGAAGATACTTGATGATCACAATGAATGGGTTAAAGTCATCCCTAATGAAAGATCCATTACAGAGCAGGAGTTATCACCAGTTAACGTGACAGGTTCTTTACATATCCCTATCGGCAGGATCAGAAAGCTTTCGATGGGTGATAAATATATCAGTGCGTTCACCGTTGGTGATCAGCTGTTATGGGGAGCTGCAGAGCCTTTACGCAGAATGCTCCGTATTATCACTGGTTGATAGAATACGCCTAGTTGCGAAAACTAGGCGCTTTTTTAGAGCTGGCGTGTGTGGTTAAAAATGAAACTCATGCACGCTGTAAGTATGTTCAATACCACTACAATCAGTCGCTAAAGCAGAGACTGGTTTGAATTTGCTATCTAAGAACCACTTAGCAGTCATTTTAGAACCATCTGGACATTCAGCTCCTATCGTGTGAGCAATTCTTTTTCCTGCGGGAATATCTGCTGGCACATTCTGATTCCAGTAAAGTCTTGCTTCCGAGTAAGGTGGGATACCAGGGATAGACTTATAGTAAACTTTCATGGGATACCAGCGTGTGATAAGTCCATTGCAAGACGTGGATTCACATTTTAAATAGACAAAATTGTAAGAGTACTTGAGTACTCCATCTGTAGATTGTGTAGTTTGCTCGGACGCTAACGCACCGAAGCTCATCATGCCAACTAAGAGCGTACTTGCTAAAAGTGTATTCTTCATAACTAACTCCTTATTTTTTATTGAATAAACGAACTTCCACATAACTGACTCTATGTATAACAATCAAATGAGCAAAAAAATACCCACTTTATGTTACAATTTATTTACTTTTTTACGTTTGTACATATTTATATATGAGCGGGGGTAAAGGAACTATATATGACTCAACATGCCGTTATGTTGTCGTTTTACCCAAGTTATAAGGCGTGAGCTAAAAGGAGAAAACATGGGTATCACGCTTTCATTACCTTACCTGATATAGGAAATATTTCTAATATAGATCCTTTGAGGCACAGCTTAGCAGCGTTTAAATACGCTATATTTCCGGCCAATGTTTAGAACTAAAACAGGTACGAAATGCTTTTTGTAATAAAAAGTATACAGTTTTAATTCGATTTCATTTTAACTGATAGCTATAAAGTTGTTGTAAAATTTTAAAGCGTATTTTAGTACTTATATTAAAAGTTATCTTAAGAGTGTGCTTATTATAAATAACCACCCATTAATTCAAATTAATAAATAATGAGATTTTAGTCATATTAGTCAGCTAATTGAGGATCACTGATCTATCAAGATTGCAAAGCACCAATATAGTTTTAAGTAAGTTTTCATGCTTAATAACACCGTCATGTTTGCATATGAAATGGCCTAAAGCGACAACAACTGGTTGTTAAACTGCCTAGATATTCTAAGTGAGTAACATTGAGCGCAGCTAAATAACTTATCAATGACACAGTCACGCTGAATAATCTGTGACACTAAACATGATCTATAAAATAAATTGTCAATTAGACAATTTATTGTGTGATATTCTGTCCCCCAATTTGCTAGAAGGCACTCATCACCTTTTATCATTGCTCTTTGGCAATGTGGTCATAGTAAATTTCAGCATATCTTATACAAAACACTCTTAAATCATCGCGCTCCGAAAAGCGCTCCATCCAATATATTTCCATATTGACAATTTATTGTGCGCTGATCTAATCTGTAAATTGTCAATGTGAAAATGTATGGAAGTTAAAGTGGATAGAATTAAGAACAAGAAACTCATTAGTATTCTATATCTGATGCTTTTGACCGGGTGTGGCGGTAGTGGTGAAGCAGCCAACCCTGAGTCTAAGACCCCAGTAACACCTACTGTGCCAGAAACGCCAGTAGCACCGGCAATACCAGTGAAAGTCGCCCCTCCTGACGCTAAATCTGACTATATCGGCTTTGAGTCTGCGCCAGTAAGGCCGTTAGCGAAAACAGTAGATGGCAAGCGATTACTTCTAACGAATACGTCCAACAATACCCTTGAGATATATTCTATTGGAAATGGCGGTGAAGTTTCCTTTTTGCAAAGCGTACATGTCGGATTAGAGCCAGTCTCTGTCGCGATAAAAAATAACCAAGCATGGGTTGTTAATCACTTATCTGATTCAGTGAGTATCGTCGATTTGTCGCGTTCACCAGCGCGGGTTGTTCGTACGTTATTGGTTGGGGATGAGCCAAGAGATATTGTTTTTGCTAAGAATAAGGCATTTATCACAACCGCGCATCGAGGCCAGCAAAGGTTTGCCCCAGCTTTGGAAAATGTTAAAGGAGCTGGAGACCCTAAATTACATACCTCAGGGGTAGGGCGCGCGGATATATGGATATTCGACACAGAGAATTTGGGCAAAAATATAGGTGGAAAGCCCGTAGAAATTGCATCAATGTTTGGGGATACATTAAGAGGGCTTGCTGTCTCGTTAGATGAAGAAACCGTGTACGCTGCGGTACTGAACTCAGGTAATCAAACGACAGCTGTTCATGAGGCGGTTATGTGCCCTGGGTTTGAGGACGATGAGTACGGGGCCGTGCCTTGTAAAGTATTAGATGAAGTTAGCTCTCCAAATGGGCTGAACGATGGTTACCTACCGGGAGGGAGAACGGCGCCTGGCGTAAACTCTGAGGGAGAGTATCAACCTTGGACGAGCATGATTGTGCAATATGATCGTAGCTCTGGGCAGTGGCAAGATACGAAAGGGCGCAACTTCTCTAACGGCATTCGTTTTCGTTTGCCAGATCATGATGTTTTCGCAATTAGCTCAGACACACATAAGAAGACTTCTAGTTTTAATCATGTTGGCACGACCCTGTTTAACATTGCCGTCAGCCCAAAAACTGGCGAATTGTTCGTGTCCAATACTGACGCAAACAATGCAACTCGATTCGAAGGGGCTGGAAATTTTGCAGGCTCAACCGTACAAGGAAATATTGCCAAAAGCCGTATTACGGTTATCAACCCGTCAACGGGCAATGTACGCCCTAGGCATCTAAATAGGCACCTAGATTACGACGACTTGAAAGGTAACGCTTCAATCAAACAGTATAGTTTGTCCACACCTTTACAACTTGCGGTGAGCGCAGATGGCAAGCTTATATACAGTGCAGTCATCGGGTCCAATAAAGTCGCGATATTCTCAACAAGCACATTGAGCAATGATCGATACTGGGACAACAAAGGAGAAGAGTTCGATCCGAAAACAGCCAGCGCGCAATACTTGTCTGTGGCGGGTGGGCCTGTTGGGCTTTTGCTGCATGAAGAACAAGAATCCTTATATGTCTTCACACGATTTGATAACAGTCTCGTCCACATCAACACAACAACTGGTGCCGAGCTTCAACGGCTTACTATGCCTACGCTCGAGCCTAAAGACTACATGGCAGGAAGGCATATGCTTTATGATGCAAATCGTTCCTCTTCCAATGGAGAGTCTTCTTGTGCTAGTTGCCATATCTTTGGTGATACGGATCATCTAAGTTGGAATTTAGGAAACCCCGACGCCAAAAATGAAAAGAACCCACAGCCATTTCCTACTCAAAATTTATCGGAGTTAGGGTGTTTGTTAGTGGGTCCTGAGGATGAAAGCTGTCAACTCCTAGAGATCATCAATGGCAATGGTGATGAACGTAGTTTCGCGGCTATGAAGGGGCCAATGGGCACGCAAACGCTGAGGGGGATGCAGCATCATGGTCATATGCATTGGCGTGGTGATCGCTCTGTGGGCTACTTCGGCAATGATGTTAAGCAAACTTTAGACGAGCGTACTTCTTTTAAAAATTTCATTGTTGCTT
The DNA here is from genome assembly GCF_001696455.1 of Pseudoalteromonas luteoviolacea. Lineage (GTDB taxonomy): Bacteria > Pseudomonadota > Gammaproteobacteria > Enterobacterales > Alteromonadaceae > Pseudoalteromonas > Pseudoalteromonas luteoviolacea_C. The sequence continues at coordinate 125,104 of NZ_MAUJ01000002.1, read as the reverse complement.
TTGAAGGATTGATGGGTCTTGATATCTCACTTCCTGAAACAGTAGATGCAAATAATAAAACGGCAGAAGTTCAACAGCTTGAACAAGACATGGATAAGTTTGCTGATTTTATGCTTAAAGTTGCTCTACCGCCCAACCCAATCAGAAATTTGGACAACTCCTTATCATCTTCCGCGCATATAGGCGAACAGTTCTTTCATGGCGAGCGACGCGCTGATGGTGCAGCACAAGATACGCCATTAAATGGTGATAACGTCGACGGAGTAAATTGCGAGGGCTGTCATGGTGTAGATCCTTCGAAAGGGTTCTATGGTAGCCGTGGTGAAATAGCGCATGGAGGAGAAATCCAAATTTTGAAGGTTCCGCAATTAAGAAACTTATATACACGTGTTGGTATGTTTGGCTTACCGGACCGCCAAGGCTTTTTACCTTCTCATACTAAAGAACACCAAGGAGACCAAATTCGGGGCTTTGGCTTTTTGCACGATGGTGCGACGGATCAACTGCTAAACTTCCTTAAAGGTGGGGTTTTTGACAATGGTGAGAAAGGTTGTCCTGAAGGGGCGGATGAACGGTATGGCTGTCACTTTAATGTCGGTGCAATAGGTATTCCCGACGAAAAGACTCGGCAGGGGTTAGTTGATTACATGATGGAGTTTGATAATGATCTAGCGCCAATTGTTGGCCAACAAATTACCGTTACTCAAAATACATTAGAAGCAGTTAAATCAAGAGTTTCACTCTTTGAGCAACGAGCGAGTACCCCTTTTGTATCGAAACTTTTGGGTGGGCAGGTGACTGAATGTGATCTGATAGTATTGGGTGTTGTAGATAACGAACCGCGGGGTTTCCTTTTTGACCATGCACAAAACAACTATAGAAGTGATCGAGCGTTTGAAAGTCGCCTGACGATTGCACAGTTATTAGATATCGGTGCAGAGGAAGGGAATAGCTTAACTTTTACTTGCACTATTCCAGGTAAGGGCTGGCAAGCCGCATTGGATTTCGATTTGGATGGAATGTTAAATGGCGATGAAATTTAAACGTCTTCTGAAGTCGTTATTACTCGCACAAAAGACAAAGTATTTTCGAACATTTGAGCCAACTAACAGGTAAAGATATGAGCAATTATTCATCGCAACTTTTGGCAGATTATGCGCAAATAGCTCAGGCACCTATTGAGGAGGCCTACTCACTGCCTTTTGCTGTTTATAAACACCAAGACACATACGTCCTAGAAATGGAGAAAATATTTAAAAACGAATGGGTCTTTATTGTGAGTGAACAAGAGCTAAATCAAGCAGGAGATTATTTTGCTTTTACATTGGCAGATGAGCCTATCGTAATTATCCGAGGCCAAGATGGGACTGTGAGGGCGCTATCAAATCTGTGTCGACATCGAGGGACGATCTTACTTGATGAAGGGTTTGGTAACGTAGAAAAAAATATCGTTTGTCCATATCATGCGTGGACTTACTCAGACGATGGTGATTTTAAAGGCGCACCTTTTACGGGTAACGTCAATATAGATAAAAAGGCGCATTGTTTATTGCAATTCTCCCTTGAAAGCTGGCATGGCATGTTATTCGTGCATCTTGGTGAGCCTATCGATTCACTCAGTAAGCGCCTTGCAGGCATTGACGACTACTTGTATCACTTCGGTTTACCTGAATTTAAACATGGCTACCGTTCAGACAAAGCGGAACTATGGAATGCGAATTGGAAGCTCGCCATGGAAAACGCCATGGAAAGTTATCATTTGTTTAAAGTGCATAAAACGACCCTAGAAACTGTAACACCCACTCGGCAGGCTTTTGATATTGCTGGTTATTCAGAATGGACTTTAACAGGTGGCGAGATGAAAGATACCGCAAGTAAACTTGCTAAGTGGTTTAGAGGAAGTTATCCAAAGGTATTTGATAACTATGTACTTATATCTATTCCACCCTCGTTTGTGGGGATACTGACCTCAGAGAGCCTCTCTTGGGTTCAAGTGTTACCTCAAGGTAGCGAGCAGTGTATTGTCCGTTCGGCCGGCATTTCAAATGTGAAAGTTAGCGCAGAAGATAAAGCAGAAAAAGCATTTGTTGATGCATTTTTTGCTGAGGATAAAGAGATTTGTGAGCGTGTACAAAAAGGCATGGGGTCAACCCTTGCCCGAGGTGGAAAGCTAGTAACAATGGAAAAAGTCGTTGCCGACTTTCATCAGTTTTTAGGAAGCCGTTTGTTCAACACGCCTACCAGTGGTTTTTACGAAGCACCTAAAGCAAAATTATTTTTAAGTGAAAGTGGAGATGAGAAGTAACTTAAGCTTGGTGAAAGTGCACGATGTAACTTAGGCAAGCTTATGGCTTTATCACACTTTTATAGTTGAGAACTTAAGCTTAATGATGCCCAGCAGTATAGAGCTATTGGGCACTGTCCTTAAGCACATCGGATATGAACTCTTAGCCTTGCAGTAACCTTTGTAACCTATCTTCGTTATACGTGATAGTCATTGCCACCCTTCATAATGAAAAGTCGATATATTCAAAATTAAAGCGAGAAAGTGCCATTGGCATGCGACTTTTAAAGTAAAAACTTTAGGGCAATATAATCGCTTCGAATGAACTTATCTTAAAAAGGATGCTTTATGAAGAAGATAGTTAAAAAGGTCTCACTCTCGATTTTGCTACTGGCAGCATGTGGTGTAAGCGCCGAGCACACTCAGAGTGAATGGACCGAAAAATTTGATTTAATCAGCGCGCAATATCAGGCACAGTACCCAGATAGTTTCAGCCGCTCAAGTAATTTGGCTTGGGCTGAAGCTTATTATTTGGATGCTTTGCTTGAAATGTACTTGGGAACAAAAGATACCAAGTATTTGGACGTGTTCATATCACGGGCTGATAAAGCGCTGGCCCTTGCAAGGGATGATACGGGCATGGGCACAGATGGATATGACGGGTGGGGTGAGTGGGTGTACTCCATAGACGCTATTCAAAACTATGGCGCTGAAGCCATTGATAAACAAGACAGCACTTTGCCAGCAAATTGGTCGCGATGGCAGTCAACTCCTGAAACTGCGTATCGAAATACTATTGATAAATTTGAAGATGGAAAGAGTTTAGCTGCTTTTACAGTTAAAACTGCACCAGACACAAATCGTTGGCACGTTCTGCAAACGCCTTTAAGAAACCCACATAAATCCAACTCGCACTTTGACCCCAACAGCAAATATCAAATTAATTTTCATGCGAAGATTGAAAACTGTGACGCTGGTGTACGAGGCCTAGTGCAAGTCTATGACTTTACTGAAAGAAAAGTGCTTATGAACACTTATATTGACTCGCAGACTTACCAGTATCACATTGCAGACTTTATTACACCTTCAGACCCAAGGAACGACGTGCAAGTGCGACTCTACGCCTCAGACTATCGCAAAAATTGTACTGTTCACTTTGACAACATTCGTGTTAAGTCATGGCGAGAATATCTAGTACACGATGGCATGATCACAGCGCCCATGGCCAAATTTATAAAACTGGCGAAGACAGGGCGGTTAGATTCACGTTTTAGTCACGTAGCAGACAACTACTATGACTTTTTGGTCAATCATACATTCCCTAAATGGGAGAAAGATCTGTACAGTACGCTAGGTGGTCACCTTGTTTATTTATTTCCAGACGATTCCTCTAGCCGAAAGCCGGGTCAATCTTTACCTCATAATCAATATCTTGCTCTGCAGCGCACCTACGCAGAGCTTGCTCAGATAGAAAGCGGCGATCCGCATCATAAATATATGGCGCAAGCACTAATTGAAGCGTTTAAAAGTAGTTTAACACTAGGGCGCTTTCAAGCTAATTCTGGCGTGCCAGCAAATAAATATGAATGGAGCTACTGGAGCATCCTGACTGACAGAGACACAATTAGTGATGGTTTAAATTGGACCGGTACAGAAGATACCAGCCACGGTAATCTCGATGTTGCCGCAACGGTGAGTAGTTATAAAGCAGGGCTGGGTTTTAACAAAGCGGAAATGACTAACTTTGCAAATACCGCAGATTTTATGATTTCGCACTGCGATAACTTTAGTATGCATGTAAATAAGTGCTATGCCTCAGAGTCGCTTACTTCTCTTAGATGGTGGATGCAGTTGGCAGAGTTCAAGCCCAGTATTTATCATGATTCTGAAGCTAAGTTAAATCAAATGTATGATGCAATACAGGGTGTTGGGCAGCGATATTACATGGGGGCAATTGCACAGCTTATAAAAGGTTATCAAGTGTATGAGCAACCATTTGATGTTGCATTAGCAAATGCATTACCTGAAGGTTGGCGGCATTGGCAGTCAACGCCTGATACCGTATTTTTAAGCCCCAATAGTGCTTTTAGTGGGTCGCAAGGGTTAACGGTTAAAAATAAACCGACATATGGTTGGCAAGTTGCACAAAAGGTTTTTGATTATGAACCGAGTGCGACGTATCGACTAGAAACCATGGTACGTGTATTTTCTGGTGATGCTGGCGGCCGAGTTATGATTTATGACGCAACAAGCAAAAAGTCACTTGCGCAAATGACGACAACAAACAGAGATTGGTCGCCGTTAACGATGGAGTTTACAGCGCCAAATACTGCTGGACATGTTTTACAAGTCTATTTGTATTCAACAAAATGGCAAGTCGACAGTGAGCTCCATTTTGATGATTTGGAAATTTATCGAATTAACTAATTGAATTGGAGGTGATTGGTACTTTAAGTGCCATTCACTTTAACTCTTATGTGTAGCTTTAATGTAGTCATAAAGAACGTGAAATTAAATTGGGATAACTTAGCGCAAGTTTTAAGCCTGAATAATTGACATGCTAATAACTATGGGATGTTGAGACTATTTTGTACGAGTTGCAAAGCGAGATGCGAGACTAACAAGCAAGTACTACAAATTGGCGTATTTTTATAATAGAGAGACATTCCATTGAGTCCTCAATAATCGAGTACAATATATCCCATAATTTACGTTATGTTAAATTGGTAATTTCCGATACTATTAAGATGGAAAGGACTAACCTTTTGAAATAAAGTCTCTTATTAGGTGTTTACTATATCCGATACTAATCAGTATCGGACTTAATGTGGTTTTAAGAACAAAGACAGTGTGCCTGCTGAGCGTCTTGGTTATGCTTTAAATAATAAAATACCGGCTCAGAACTATTCGTTTTTTAAGTCATAGATAAATACTTGACCTCGATAAGCATATTCATATGCATTCACGTAGTCTGTCCCAACAATTTCTATGTATTGCTTTGTACGAGTTGTATGGTTTTTTTCTTCGACTAGTTCACTACCACTTTGATTTGATCCCCACCATGCACCACCTCTTGAATTAAACGCATAATTATCATTGCTCATTGGGGTTTTAAAGTAAATGCGGTAGAAATAGTTTTTATAATGATGCACTCTAGCGACGTTGTACTCGCCTATTATTGGGCAATCGGTATTCACTGGGCAATCGCTAATACCACCTTTAAACCTTACAATGGCTGTCGCTCCCATTGTTTTGGGTTGATCTACCCAAGTATATTGACCTTGTTGACCTATACTCAAAACTTGGCCCGGTTTGCCACCGGGAGGTAAACTCGCTGCTTCTCCTTTCAAATCAGCAGAAGATGTCCCTGATGCGCTGGTAATTGACAATGTTGTACCGCTCCAAGAATGTGATAGTGACACGCCATTGGTGCCGTCTGTTCCATCTCTGCCATTGAGACCATCCAGACCTTTAGGGAGGTTAATTGTTATGCTTCCTTGTTCTACATTCTCAAGGGTGATAGTCCCGTCACCATTGTCTTTAACGCTGATTGCTTGGGCATTTAACCCATCGACACCATCTCGGCCCGGCGGCCCTTCAATCACAGAAACGCTGTTTAATATACTAGATAATAGATCATGTGCGGCCTGTAGTTTTCTGTTTAACTCACTTTGATATTCGTGGGCGCTCAATTGTCCATACACTTCCACATTACCGTCACAGTCGACCGGCACTGACGTATCTGCTGTTTTACACTCAACAATTAATGAACGCCGCGTTCTGCTTCCTGGCCTTAGGTCAGCATTGAACAAACCATCTTCCCGCAGCGTATTTGTACCTGTTACTTGAGCAATGTACTGATTATTTTCTAACTCAGTACTCAAATTTATTTGATACTGCCCCTCACCCAGTCTAATAACATTGTCTACGCCGTAAGCATTTGCTAATGGGCAGACATCCAAAAGTGTACTACCGTCTACTTGAGGCACTTCTAAAGAGCACTCATCTAGCCCACCTTGAAAATACACCAGTGCTTTGGCTACTCGTTGGTCTATTCTTGATGCTGATGAATAATACTCATTCAGAGCATTTAAAGTGGGCTCTGTTGGACTATTTGAATGACAGATTGCAGGAAATACTGCGACTATCGCTGCATATAGTTTAAATTTCATGTACGTCTCCTTGTTGACATAAATCTATGAGCGTAAGGTAGTTTCCAAATAATTACTCCCTCAATCAGGTTTACAAAAGCGGTTTTATAAGGTAACGAATGATAAGTAAAGCCGATTGAATATTCAGTAGCGTAAGATGTGCTCGACACAAATTCAAGGTTAGTTTTGGGGTAATTTTTACCACACATTTTACCAATGTATTGGCCTTTAAAACCAAAATTTGGATTGCTACTCAGCTATCGTAAGGAATTGTTCATTGTTGGATTTAACAAAACCACGAAATTCAACTTTAGATTCCTCTGTAAGCCCTATAAATGCTCGGCCTACTAATTTTCGAGCCCAAACCTGTTTTTAGATAACCCTCCGCCCCACTCATGCTCATGTAATATACCTGTTGCAAACGGTTTGCTAGATACGAGCGGAAAAACGGTTGTGTTTGTTACTGCACAAACGGTTGAAGTGTTTGGGTGGGTAAGATGTGATTCTTGATATATAAAGGGAAAGTTAAGTTGAGTTAGATACTCGGGAATTCCAAACAACGTTGAAATTTGATTTATTTAACATAATCTAAATTTGTTTGAGATTGGACTGTCATGTCGGTTAGCTGAATTATGTAGCTTCTGACAGTCCGGGAAAATGCGCGTGTTACATGCTGTCAATTCTAGATCGTTCTTTTTCAGCTAGTTTTCTATATTTTTTGGTTTTTAAATACATGTTCCATTTCGCGGCAGCCTGCACTCCTGACTCTAACGCAACATAAGGAAGCTTATTCACTTGCTTGCTCCATGCATCAGCATACTTAAATGCTTTCTTTCCAGAGCTTGGGTTGTTAGTTGCGCTAGCGTAGTCAAAATTAGTTCAGTTCCAGACTAATCAGCATTAGTCATCACATAGCAAATTCCTAACCAAAGGACGCAAAACAGCAGGCTTGCGCTCCTTCGTCGCCAATTTTAGCCAAGTATTATCCACCGCTTATGATAGGCGTTAGCAGTATAAGGAGAGCCGTGAGTAAATTTATTTGGGAAATAACAGCTCAAGATCTACTCGAACATACCATTTGGCAATTTCCAAATTGGAAAGATGACACAGTCGATGAAACTGTTATAAGTCCTGCTTCTGAATCTGATGCGTTTGATCCTAACTCTGACTTACTTGTTAAAGCACAGTTTTCCGACGCTAAAGGTAATAAATTCTTCGGCTATATTTAAATTGCTTCAACTGGAATTGAAAATACTCAACCTTGCATGTTTTACAATGGTGAAAAGGTCGGCTTTTGGTTACCTGCAAAACGCATAAGTGACTTAGGTTGTGTACCCGCTTTTACTGTTTCAATACGTTTTTTAATGCTGGTGTGGCATGACTCTTCGGGCGTCTCCGCCACTTTTGTTCTTACTGGGTTTAAATCCACATACGCTAAACACGCTGCCAGCGTTGCTTCATCCTCTCCGCATAAAAATTTAAGATAGGAGTCTTCATAAATACAAATACGACCATATTTATCGCTCTAAACAGCTTTACCAATCAATTTTGTATTTCCCATTAGTGCTTTTCAATATCGTACTTTTGTCTACACCTAAGCTGACTTCGCCATTTTTTGTGTCAATAATAAAATACCCTTCAGCAACATCTAGTTCATTATGGTCGGGATGTTCTGGTAATTGCCTTTTACCTATTATGAAATGCTCAACTACTTCAACATGAAGAACATCAGAATGTATAATAACTTCATAACCTTTCGTTACATATGTATTACTAGCATTAGTAGAGGATAAATGATACCCATTTATAAGAAGCTGAGGTTTCGGATCTATACACCCTGATAAGATTAAAAGTATAAAAAAACCAAGTGTTTTCTTAATGGTTATCATTTGTAAGTTACCGTTTTCTTAAAGTTATCATGAATATAATATCGATTAAAGAAAGGCATTTCGACGCCACCAAATGGCCACCATTTTTTGGGGGCCATACTTAAAATACCTTCAAATATATCTGTGTAAGTGTAAGGGGTCGTTCATTTCTAGAATTAACCAAACTCTGAAATCCAACTTTCGATTCCTCTGAAAGCCCCATATATACTGGACGTCATAAATTTTCGAGCCAAAATCACAAAAACCAAAAATACATTTGTTTTTAGACAAAACCCGCTCATTCCATATCATTCTGCGCTCATTCCTGCTCACAATACGTTTAGAATTAGACTAATAATCGCCATTTTTAAAAACGTTTAAACGCCCTTTAAATAGACTTTAAATACGCTTTAAACATCAATTTGTTTAACAGCGACAACTCGATTCATGTCTGGGCCAACCTCAACGGTAAGCAAAATTCCATTTACCACAAACTGCAAAACACTTTGGTTAAATGTGGAATCGGCTTCTGTTTGAACTAGCTTCATTAACTGTGTGGTTTGCTCAAACCCGATTAACTGAATCGCCGTTTTTATCATGGCTTCATCAATGACCACCAAAGTGCTTTTAATTTCGGGCGCGATATCCAAAACGGCTTTAAATAAATTTGGATGCAAGTGCCCTAGCGTCAATTTTGTTCCAGACTCTGGTTTACCAAGTGACTGCTTAGCTGCAATCGTCGCAACTTGAGATTTAAAATAACTTTGCCCTTCATTAATGGCGTTATTAAAAATCGGCGTGGCAACTTCTCTAATTTGGTGATCGAGTTTCGCTAACATCTGGCCCGTTGCTTTGTCAGAGCCCAACCATGCAAGACCTGGATTGTAATCCCAACCGATATCAATACCAGGTAATCGCTCCAGTTCTTCACCTGTTGTTGGGTCAACTTCGGTAAATGGTTTTTGATAATTCTTAAGCGCTGAATCTGGTGTAACAGTTAACCCCATGCGTTTAATATCGGCATCACTCAAGCTCACGACTTTACACCTGCAGTTCCAGCCGTTCGGCGGATAATGCGTGTGCCAGAAATTATGTTCAATTGGTAAAAGTATATAATTCCAAGCACTATGTTGCGGTCTTACTCGCGAATCTCCTGCAGTTAAATATAAAAGATATGGCCTGCGATGTTTTACTCGTTCTTGCTGTTGCCATCGGCCAGCTGCCCGTGCCGTGTTTTTATTGTTTTGATAAATAACCTGCGTACGCCAACCGCGTCTTCCATTGTAAGACCAACCATGTTTTGAAACCGCTTTATCAAAGTGCGCTCTAAAGTCTGTGATCGTCTCGCCATTTTCAATTGCAGCAAGTACGGCTTTATATAAATCGTTTAACAATTCCGTTTTGGTAGCACCGGCAACGGTAAATGCACGGGCATGAATGTGGCCTAGTAAATCTTTATATGGCTCAGTGGGTATTTGAACTTTTGACTTTAAATTTGAAATGGCCTCGTCGAACTTTACGAGTTGGCCATACTGGGAAGGGATATCGGACATATCAGAGCTTAGCTATATCTAGAGAAATTGCTTGATCAGCCCCCTGCTCATCTCGCTTATAAAACCGGATAAATCGACTGCTATCTATGGTGGTTACAGACTCGGCAATGATGTCCATCGCCTTTTGCCATTTACCCGACTCGTCTTGGATTTCTAACTTACGTAAACCCAAAATACGCTGCGGATTAATGGTGCCTTGCTTGTCAGTAGAGAACACTTTATTGACAATGGCTTTGATGTTTTGATTACCGCCTTCGGTCCAATCACTGATGCATTTATCTATCATTTCTTTGGCGATTTGTAGCTCAGGACCCAGTTCAATTCGCTCCTGAATTTGTATTTTCACAGACAACGAATGGTCAAAAGAGCGCAGTGTTAAATTGCCTTTTTTGCCACCTAAATTCACGCCATGTTCTTGTGCTAGCAGCTCTAAAAAGTCGTCTGCTTCTTCCATTTGTTGGTGCTTAAAATCGGCGAGTGCTTGTTGCTGTTTCTCTGCAAGTTCTATGGATTTTTTGACAAATTCGTCCTTTATTAGGTCAGTTTGCTTCACATTCGCGAGTGCAACTAAATTGCCTTTACCATCTTGTAAAAAGCCTTCGGGTATCGCATTCATAAGGTTAAATCTCCTGTTGATTTGCCTCATTCATTCCTTGTAAAACCTCCAATTCAAGGGCCTTTGTGGCGACTTCTGCCAAGGCTGAATTGGAGATGTTTGGGAACTCATTGAGGATGTTTTGTTTTAGTTCGTCGAGGTTGTTTGCTTGTTTAGCAAACTCAAAAATCTGCTTAATTTCGGCGTCAGTTGCTTGGTCAAACTCGTCAAAAACAGAGATGTCAGCACCTTGTTCGTCACTCGAAAAGTCTTGCTTTGGTGCGCTAGCAATGCCTTGGCTGTCGTCTTTTATTTCTAACAGTTCTTCGCCTTTTTGTGGCTTTGGAATGCCCAATGTCTTGTAAACGTAGTCCTCTGAAACAGGCACCATTTTGGCTGATTCACGAATGACATTAACCGTTTCGAGGTTGATCTCTTTTTTATCTCGCCAGACATATTTAGGTGGCTCGCCGCCATCAAAATTCACTTTATGGATGGTTTCGAGTAATTGATTTCGATAGCCAGACACAAGCGCCCTATCGGCACGCTGGTTCTCACCTGCACGTTTAGCGTGTGTTTCACTAGCTGCACGGGCACCGGCTTTTTGCTCTGTAGCGAGCGTTTGTGATGTCAGAGCTTTACTCATTTCTGAGTTACATAGATTGATAAGCTGCAACTGGACTGGCTCACCTGACATTTTGCTTTCGATAATGTCTAAACTCGAATCATCAGGTATGACGGCAATACCTTCAGTTATTAACTTCGCTAAGCCTTCCAGCAGCTCACCAATTTTATCGTCTTGTGTGCCTATGGGATATTTACCAACGGGAAACGGCACACCAAAGCGCTCGCACAGCTGAACAAAAAACTTAAAGCCACCATGCTTAAACATCCAAGGCCAAAAGCAGCTACTTAAAAGCGCAATACCATAGGGGTTTTTGGCCTCGGGCATATGCCTAACACATGTCCAACGGTCTTCATTGATTGGCTCACCCTCTGGGTGCTCGCGGGTTTTAACAAGGAGCTCGTGATCTGAATTAAAAGCAAAGCGCCCCGCAGGCCATTGCTCAATAGTGCTGGGTATCCAAGCATTGTCACTTTTCTCAAACTTGCCCAAATGCGTGACCGCAAAGCCGTGTAAAATCGCGCTGTAGTTGTGCCAATCAATGTCCATCCACTGTGTATTTTTAGCTGGGTTTGCAGCCATCAAGCTTTTTGCATTCTCAAAGCTTTTCATGCTTGCGCTATCATCACCGCCTGGCACAAGTTCAGCATTAAATGCGAACATACCAGAGCGCAAACTACGCAATTCACCAATTACATGGGCATCACGGGCAATCTCGTCATATATCAGCGAGCTTTTACCAGCTTTGCGCAGTATTGGATCTGGATTGGGTAGTTCGCGCATCATGGCCCATAAAGCAGGGTCTGTTTTGCTCATGCTGAATGCTTTTTGTAATGCGCGATAGCCTTTGTATGAAAGGTGGGGTTTAGACATGATAGCCCCCTATTGATTTGGTCACTTTTTTGCTTCTTACCTTGGGAATACCACCCGCACCAGTACTGGCTACCATCCATAACAGCGTGAGTGCACAGCTTAAATCGTAATGGTGGCTGCTCTGTTTCTCGGGCCAGTTTTCTAACTCGTCCATAAGTAATCGTGTGCGCCGAGTATGAAAAAGAATCTGTGCAGGTTCGTTGATCACAAAGGGCTCTAACCCCTCGATGCGCTCTTCTTGTGGCACTGTGGCCGTAATACCTCTAAGTGGCAAAGCTACACCTTGGTCCAATGCATCTTTGATGTAGGTTTGGCGCATAAAATCAAAGGCGTTATTGTTTTCAAAGCCCCATACCAAACAGTTGTATTCAAGCTGCAGCTTTATTAAATCTTTCAAAAGGCGGCTGGGGCCGCGAACTTTGCGGCTTTCGTATTCTAGGTGCAATTGCCCTAACTCTTTGGCCCAAAAACCTACAAGCAAAGCACTTGGGTCGGCGCTGGCGGTTTTGCCCATGCTTGGGTCACATGCGCCATAGGGTGTCCACAGGTTTAAGCGGTTAATCCAAGTTTCAAACCGATAAAAGATCTGCTCTTCATCTGACTTGGCAATACCTTGCATCTCACGGTTAAACTCACGTTTGTTTGAGGCTCGCATAGCCATTAAATCATACAAACTACGCACACTCGGCCAACTGGTTTTTGCGCCTTTAGACATGTGCTTTTTATTCTTAATCCAAAATTTAAAGCTGGGCTTTTCTTCTAGGGCGACCGCTTTTCCTTTACTCGCTGCTTGTTTCTCAAATTGTTTGTCTTTGTACAGCATGAGCTCACGGCATTGCTCCCAAAGCTCCATGTTTTCAGGTAGCTGTGAAATAGCTTTAAAGCGGTGCACTATATGACCTGCGGCGTGCTCAGCTCTGGATATTGGGTCGTCATTGTTTAGAACGGTGTTTACACCAAGAAACTTAACCCCTTTACCTGGCGGACCAAGGTATTGCACGGCAGCCTCTAAAAATGCCCAGCGGTTGTCCCTTTCGGTTGCTGATTTGGCTTCTTTATCGGTGATGATGTCATCAGACAATAGTAACTTAGGGCGGCTTGCGCCGTGGAATGCGCCTCGAACTGATTGTTCCGACCCACGGCTTTCAAAACGCACACCTTGGGGGGTAGCAAACTCACCTATTTTCCATAGTGGTGACTTGGCGCAGACTTCTGGAAAGTCCAACATAAGGTTGCCATTATTCAGTAGCTCGGTTTTAACTACTTCAAGCGTTTTGGCAGGCATCTTTGCCTCTGCACCAAATAGAATGACAAAGTCGATGTAAATATTGGGCTTTGTCAGGCCCAGTTCTTCGCATACGGCTTCATCCTGTAGTAGCGCTAAAACCGCTATATATACGGGCGCGATTTTTACAGCTAAAGTTGATTTACCTTCACCACGCGGGGCAACAAACCAATGCTTCCAATAGTTGTTTAAGTCTATGGCCTTGGGAAACCAGTCCATAAAATACTGCTGGAACTCACTAGGCTTTTGACCTTCATCTAGCCACATATGATGAGGAAAATATGTATAAACAAAGAACTCAAAATCACCGCCTAGTACACGTTGTCTTCGCTCTAAAATCGCTTCTGGGCTTGGGTCAATATCGCGTTGCTTAGCTTCAATATCTATTCGTAGCGCAGCCGTAATCTGCTCTAGTTCTTCTAAAAACTCTTTGTTGCTAATATCAGCCATTAGTCGTCCAACATGCTACTAAGTTGAGGACCAAACGCGGTTAATATCTCGACTAATTGCTGCGCGTAATCAGGGTGATATTTAGATACAAAGCTTGCGAGTTTCTTAAGCACATCGGCGGCAACAGCACGCTTTTCAATAGACTTATTACCGCCGCTGAGCTTCATGATTTTTGAATATGTATCACTAAGTTGATTAAGGGCTTTAATACGGCCATCAATTGATAGCCCGTCGTCTTGTTTGATTAGCTCAAAGGTGGCGTTAGTTTGAATGGTAAACTCTTCAATAAAGTCTTGGGTAAATTCACCCGCGGGGCCTGTTGCTTTGCGTGCGGCTGCTCTGGCTAAGTCCCAATCATCACCCGCCGCTTTGGCCTCACTTTTCCAGCGCCTCGCTGTACTGTCTGCAACGGTGTGTTTAATCGCCGCAACCGATAAAGCTAAAAGCTCATTCACATAGCTGTGCCGCACCGCATTCTTTTTATCTTCTGGGTGCGCCATCAAGAGCCCCCACCGAGTTTTAACACTTCAGCAGCTATGGCTACGACTAACCCAGCGCCACCACCCATCGATGCAATTTTAATTCGGTTGTGTGTTACCTTGTCTTCTATTTTCTCAACACGTGTTTCAAGCTTATCTACACGGGCATTAAGGTCTGTTTTAATCTGCCTGACTTCATTCAAAATAGATGTTTGGGTTGCTTGAATTTGGCCGATAGACTGGAAAAGCTGATTCTCTTGTTCAGGCGTCATACCATTCCCCAGTCTTCATTTGCTCGGTTAACTGGTTAGCACGCTCGCCCACTTGTACAGCCCAGCGGCTATCGAACATTTCAATTGCAGCATTATCCCAATCACCTCGCTCAACGGCTGATATGGTTTTTTTAAAAGCTAACAAGCCATGAATGCCAAGATTAAAGGCCATATTGATAAGTACAGCTTTGCGGGCGGGGTTACATTTTGAGGTATCGATGTGCTTTTCTACTAGGGCAGTAAAATCGGCAATATCGTTGTTAAGTAGATAATTGATTTCGTCGTCAGTCAGCCCTCTTTTTTCAAGGTTCCTGCCAACGCCTATCGATTGGTAGCCACCTGGGCAAACATACACTTTATGCTCGTATCCTTCATGGTCAATCAGTTGTTGTTTTAGTTTTTCCATGCCTTTTCCACATGTGGTTGATCACATGGCTAGTCTGGCAAATTAGGAGTGGGAAATTAGGTGTAAAATGTTTTACGGTGCTTTGAAGTAAAGCCGATACATTAGGCTAAAGTAAAAATTTGGCAGCCGCAACCCTCGTTTTAGCTCCTTAACTAGCAATTTGCCCCTGTAGTCATGGAAACGAACAACTGGGTCAGTTAGTAAAACACCATGACCATAAAATGATGATATGTAGCAACGTGTTATTATTTATGGTAAAAATGGACCGATCAGTTAATTGACCCAACTAGTGGTAGAAAAACGACATATTGGGTCGATATTGAATTGCCATGTTTCAAGGAGGCTTAGGTGAAAATCGGATTACAGAGTAAAACTCAAGTTAAGAATGGCGTTATCCAATCATACTGGTTTGAAAACGAGAGTATTGGCTTACCTAAAACTCTTTTTCATAGAGTAACCCTTCCTCTTACAGAGTTTGATTCTGGTCTAGGTTATGATGAGCAGCCTACTAAAACTGAAATTATTTTAGATTGGTATAAATTGGACTTAAGCTCACCTTCAAGGTTAGATGGAATGAATTTGAGTCACTCAATTTATACAGATGCCGAAGGTTCGGTTTATATTGGTCGTGCTCATAACTGGTGTGATGTTAAGGAGTTAATTATCACGAAAAATGAAGACGGAAGTTTCAAGGTGTCTGGAACTATTTTCATTGAGTTTGA
This sequence comes from Pseudoalteromonas luteoviolacea, assembly GCF_001696455.1. Lineage (GTDB taxonomy): Bacteria > Pseudomonadota > Gammaproteobacteria > Enterobacterales > Alteromonadaceae > Pseudoalteromonas > Pseudoalteromonas luteoviolacea_C. The sequence goes on along the minus strand of NZ_MAUJ01000002.1, from coordinate 109,541 downwards.
TAATGAAGGTGTTGGTGAAAACGAAAGTTTTACATTTCAAACGTGTTGCGAGTACATTGAAACATAATAAACGCTTCAACCAAGGGACGCAAAACAGCGGGCTTGCGCTCCTTCGTAGCTAATTTTAGCCTGCTATTTTGCGTCGGTTTAGCGAGGCGTTAGTTATTAGTTCAGAGTTTGAATACATGGCACGTAAGAAGAAGTTAAATAATGGTTGGGAAATTCATGAGATTCTCGAGCCAGATACAAAGGTTCGGTACAACAAATACTTTCATAAAAGAAAAATTGCTCCCAGAATCGAATTGGATAGTAAGCTTTCACAGCAACTTGCAGCATATACTTTAATTGAAAAAGATCTTAGAAACGCTCTTATTTGGCTAGAAAAAATAGAAAAAATGGAGCCGGAACAAAGTGCGAGTGCAAGTGGTGTAGGTAGCGATCGAGACCACTTTAACTTAATTAAAGGGTTGTATGTCGCAGCACTTACAATATATGGTAAATGCTTTACATCATGTGAAGGACGGTTCTTGAGCCTTCCGAGAAAATTCCCAGATAAAGAATTTAGAAAATTTCATGACCAAATAATGCATATGCGACATAATTTTGCTGCTCATAGTGGGTCAGATAATTTTGAAGAAGTTAAAGTCGTTTTAGTCTTGTACCCTAATAAAAGATCAAATGCGAAACCGTTTATCTATCGGGAACTTATGCAGCCTGATTATTTGACTTCAACTGAAATAAGCTTCATCGATTTGGTTAAACATATACAATCTAAAGTTAATGACAAAATTAGAATTTTATCTGAAAAGATCTTTGAAGATGAAGTGAGACCTAAAGGTAAAGATTATTGGTATAAAATAGCTAGCAAACCAATTAAACGGACTTAAAAAAGTGGGCAGCTGCTATCGAACATTTTCGCCTTCACGAAAATAAAATCTGATAGGCCATATTCAAGAATCAAAGAAACCAGCCCCCACACCTAACAACGAAGGCTGATCACAAACCTACAACTTCAACTCCATCTGCTTATGCGCATCGCCAACTAAAATCGGTGCGCCATCGGCTTCGGAGGTCACTATTAAGTTGATCATTTGTCTGGTCAACTTATAGCGTCTTACTAAATTTTGGACTGAAGCGCCCTGCTTAAACTCCTGTCTTATCTTAATGTTTCTTAGCTGGATTAAAATCTTGTCCAACTTTGGTATTTGGTAAGTACTGCCCGCATGGTTAGATAACGCCCTTGCCATATCAACGCTAAACCGCTTACAAAATTCGTGGTTAGGCGTTGGCGTATCGGGAATAAAAAACAAGTTGCCCTGCTCTTCACTTAAGGCTTTTACTGCATCATCCAGCCCCATAGTTACTACAAATAATCTAAGCCCATGTGGTAGCAAAGACACATCTAACTCATGCTCAGCCATCGTCTAATTCCTCAAGAAGCGACTCAATGCTGAACTCATTTGATGCGGCCTGCATTTCTCTTGTTTCATCCCATTTGGTCCTAAGCTTACCAATACGCTTAATACTTGGCGGTAAGTTGTCGTATTGCGCTTCTTCAAAAAGCGGCCTGTCTGGGTTGATAACAATTGATTCGCCTTTAGGCATGATTCGTCTCCTTACGATTTAACCACTGTTTTAATATCTCAGTCACTGCTTGCCAGTGACCTTCGGCATTATATAGGCGCTTACCGTCACAAAACTTCTCACAAAAGGCATCACATGCTTGTTTTGAGTCTTGTTTCACTTTTCCTGCACGGGCCAGCTGGCCCCAAAGGCTATAAATCAGCTTAAGTTGCTTTGGCAATTCTTGCTTAGGAACCATCTGCTGATAGCGCTTGAGCAGCGCGCGTTGCTGGTTTTGAGTCAGCCCAGTACAGCTATTGGTTAGCCCGCCACTAATTTGCTTCACGTTTTTCACATGGCATACCTGATCAATGCCTGCCGCCTGTTGCGCAGTTTTTATTGCTTTAATCATCGGGTTCATGCTGCTTTCTCCACACGTTCTACTCGGTGCTCTGGAAATACTGCAAACTCTTCTAGTTCAAAGTCCCAGGGTTTGGTGTCATCAATGCATAAAGTCGCTATGTGCCCAAAACGGTTGGTAAATTCCTTGGTAAAACTTACCTCTAAATTAACCTTGGCTATCTGCTTGCACTCGTATAACCTTTGCCCTAGGAAAATACAAAACGCCGCTGGTACATTGCCGTTTACGCCATCTAAAATGGTCCCGCTTGGGTCCACTGTGGCCAAAACACTCAGCATGTGTTGGTCGGTAAGCGTGTCGTTTAATACAAAATGACCGCCAAAGGTATGGTGATATATCTTTACTCTTAACATGGTGTTTTCCTTAATTAATGAGCCCAGTTGCAGCTAGGCTCGTTGTTTTATACAGCTTGTTGATTCAGAACATTGGCGAAGATTGAGTTCACCAAGAGCTTGTCTAACTTTTTGTTTGGGTTTTTCCGGCTGTGACTCAGGATATGAGGGAGCAGGTTTTCGACTAGGAGCCTCGAATTTCCCTCTACCCTTTTATGCAACCATTGCCACCATTGGTCATCGTTCGACTCAAGCGGCACAGTGCCTTGGGTTAATTCATTGAATAGGTTTTTGATGTCTTCTACAGGTACTTCACCAATGGGTTTTGGCCAAAAGCACACACGAGACGAAATTAACTCGTAACGCTCATTGGTTTGCAGTTTGTCTACCAGCTGAATATTGCCAATCAAACACACCCCAACCTTTGCAGCATCCGAAATGGTTCTAAGCGGGTCTAACGCATTAGGCTTACATTTGTCGGCTTCATCTAACAATATGATGCGCTCTGTGTTCTCAATCGTTCTAACAATGTTCTCGATATTTTTAGAAACACTCTGTTTTCTTGGCAAACCTAAAGAGACACACAGTGACTCAATCACTTGTTTACTGGTCGTTTGCTCACTGCCCACAATCAAAATGGCTTGTGAGTTTTCTTCGCAGTAGCGCTCCAGCCCTTTGCTTTTACCTATGCCAGCTTGGCCAGCAACCACCGCAAAGCGCCGCCTTGCTCTTGCGTGTTCGCACGCCATGCTAATCATCTTTGCAACACTGGTTGGGACAAAAGGCACTTCGCCGTATCGAATAGTAATAACGGGTCTGTCGTCATTCGCATTGTCGTCTGCCGCATCGGTCCCAGCAGGCGCGACTATGGCGTATATGTCATGTAAGTACTTAGTTGGGCTTGCTGCATACTTGCCAGAGAGCAACTGACTAATGGTCGAGGCCGACTTATTAATCTTTTTGGCAATATAAGTGCTGTTTACTCCTTGGTTTACGATGTCTTCATCGGTCATGCGCTTTTTAATACGCGCTACAAGTAACTTGTCATTGGCGTTGTAGCAATCCGAAAAGCCGCTCTCAGCGCTAAATTCTTTGGGGTCAAAGTCGCCAAAAAAGTGCGCCCACAAAACACTCAATAGCTTTTTTGGGTTAATGGGTGACTTGCCAGTAAGTACTGCGTTTACTTGGTTTAAGTCATAGCCCAAGCAATAGTCCTCAGGGCCAAGGGCGTAAAAATCAATCTCTTGGTTTATCAGCTTTACTTGAATTTGTTGCTCGTCGCTGTAATGGCTAGTGAATTTACTCATGAAGGTCTCCTAAATCTATTTGGTAATTGGCCTGAGCGGCTTCAAAGTTTTCAACCTCAAAGTCAGAGAGGTCCATGTTTAATACTTCAGGTTCAATTTCAGGAATGGCGTCAACGTCTGCGGCCAGTTCTTCAACGGCGTCTACGTCAATCACACGTTTTTGATCGGCTCTTGCACGCTTTTCAGAAAGCTGGTTTTGAATACGCTTTTCTTGGCCTTGCAGTCGCTTAAGGTCGGCTTCTTCAATTCGGCTTGTTGGCAATGCCTCAACCTTGTTTTTAATGCGGCAATTCATAATGAATTCGCCAGTTTGCTCATACAGCACAAGGTAGGTGTCGTCGTGCAAGTCATAACCTGCAACCAGCTCTTTACCGTTAAATTGAAATAGGTAGTCAGCGGTATAAACGCGTTTGTGTAGTTTGATTTGGCCACGGGCCACTTTAACTTTGGTTCTTGGCAAGACCACAAAGTCGGCTATTGCTGGCTGCTCTTGAATGAGCCCTTCTTCCCATACTTGCATGCGGGTTTTGCCCTTAATTTCAGGGTGTGGGCTATTGTGGTAGTGCTCTAAAAACGCTTTAAATTCGGCAATCCATTGGTCTAAAGATGGCAGCTCGCGATTGCCTTTTTTAACATCGTTAAGCAGTTTTAGCTTTTCGCGCTCGTTGTGGTCTGGGCCGCAGTAGCTTTCAAAGCGTTTACCCACGTGCTCTTCCATATGTTTAAAAAAGCGTTCTATCCACTTTGCGCGCGCATTACCTGGTATGGCAAAAATGACCTCAATATCAAACTGTGCATACATGCCACAGCACTTGTCAGACATCATTTTAGACTTATAACCACTGCCGTTATCTACATACAACATGCTAGGAATGTGCTGATGGGTTTGAATCGCGCGGGTTAGCGCCGTCATGGTGGCAATGGCGTTTTCTGACTCGCTAATCTCCCACCCCACAATGCAGCGGCTCGCCACATCTTGAAACGCGGTTAACTCAAAGCGCCATGCTTTACCTGTTTTTGGATGTGCCACATACACATCTACTTGGTGGCCGTCGCCGTTATAAATAAAGCCAGGAGCAATATGCTCAGTGGATCGAATAATAAAGTCTTTGTGCTTTTCGCGGTAAAGCTTTGCACCCATACGGTAAGGGCTTTGCGGGCCAAGTTCGTGCGGCATACTATTTATAAAGCGCCTGACTTGGCTTGCCGTTGCATCAAAACCGAGCTTTTTTAAGTCTTCGGCAACCAGTGCAAAACTGGGCGAGTTTATACAGTGGTAAAGTTCTAACGCTTTTGCTGCCCATTTAGGTTGCGCTGGCATGCGGCCTTTGTGCTTGGGTAGCAAACCCTCAACACCTTCAAGCTTATACGCATTAACCCAGTTAAAGGCCGTTGCACGTGTTGGTACTTTGCCAAGGTCAGTCACAGCTTGATGTATGGCAGGTGTTACCAGCCCACTATTTATTGACTCAATCAGTGCTGTTCTTGCTTTATCAACACTTAAGCCACTTGAGAGCATATGTTTTACCAGTGCGGTTCGGTTTTGTGCTGTTTTGCGTGCTTTGTCGCTGGCCTCTGACCATGCACTTTGGCTCACAATTGCTGGTAAGTTGTTAAATCTAATCACAGCAGGATGCATTACTTAATCTCCTTGCTTTGCTTGTTGAGTAAAAACTGTTCGAGCAGCCGGTTACGCTCTGTTTCTACGTATTGCCACTCAGCTTTGGTAAATTTCGGTAGGTGCTCTATGCCTTCAATATGCCCAGCAAACTCGCCACTTAAACGCTCAAGCGCGGTGCCAATTTGGGTGTAAATTGCAGCCCATGTGTGATGCAGTACTTGTGCAGCACTCACGCGCGAATCAAAGTCCAATTGGCGGTTATTACACAATTGCGTGATCTGCGTAATGGTGTTTACGAGCGCTTCGTTTAATAGCTCTGTGTTACAAATGGCGTCTTTGCGTATCTCACTAATAAACACATGCATGTCAAAACGTACTTGTGGCACCTTGCGCAGCTTTTCATGCTGTAAGTCATTAATGGCTTGAGCAGCTGCTATTTGTAGGTCGTCACGCTCTTTCATCAAATTAGCGACTTGCTGTTTAATGGCGTTACTAGAGGTCTCGGCTAGTACTTCATAGTCTTCGTCGTCTAGTTCTTTTAGCGTTTCGATCGGAACTTTAGTCAGCTCAGTGAGCTGTTTTTGACTGAAATTTAAAAGCGACACGGTGTCGCATTGCGTTTTGGCAATGCTTGAAGCATTTTGGCGACTGCCATAGCTCTTTGGGCCGTACGCTTATGGATCTTTCGCTCATTTAAAAGTGAGTAAAACATTCCATGTTCTGTCTCGGATTTCACTTGAAGCAATATAAAACCCATCTCGGCCGCATCGCAGAACTGACGATTTGCTAAATGAACAACTCTGTCCATACACTCTTCAATAGTGTTTGGCATCACAATATTTAGCGGAGAATCAATTTGAGCAATCTGATGATTGACCTCATCTTGAGACTCGTCATTTACTAACTCAGCCAGTTCTTGGTTACGCATAAAAACTCCGGATTTCAGGTAGATCTTGGTCTTTGATAGGCATGGTTTTAAGCTCCGAAATTAGGTTTTTATTTTGACTTCTTCGAGAATGGATTCGCGCTTATCTTTCAGTTCGCGCATTTGCACCTCACACTCTGAGGCTTCTTGCAGTTTTTTGGCACGTTCGTCTGAAGCGCTATACATCAGTGGCATGAGCAGTACATTGGCAGGCTCTACACTTTTAATCGCCCAACATAAAGCTGGTAGGTACTGTATAGGCATCGATGCAGGTTGGCTTGGTGCAAACCACTTATTAAGCTTTCCTTCGTCAACCTCTACTACTTCTACTTTTAAAGCTTCATTCATGCGCCGCGCCAAGCCTTGACGAGTAAAACCACACCTACGCATACATGCATTCACGCACTGGCTAAAGTGGTGGAGAATTTCGCAATCAGGCGGTATCTCACTATCTAAAATGTTGATGGGATCTTGGTTCTCAGACATGGTAAAAATCTCCTTAAATTAACCTAGACTTGGTAGTTCTATAGGTTCATGCTTGGGCTTGGCACTGGCTTACCAGCTTGAAGAGCTTCAACAATTTGATTGCGTCTTTGAGTGCGGTCTTTAGGTCCACGTTTTTTGGTATGGGAGTAGTCCTCTCCAAATACATGTTCTAAAGGTTTCCCCAAAGATAAAGATATTGCCTTCGCGATATGCATAGATGTAGCACTGCCTCTTGCCACGTTAGATACGTGACTAGGAGTAACATCAACTGCTTTTGCTATATCAGAGAATTGAATATCTTTGGCAATAAGCTCTTTCTTGATGGCTTCAAATGTCATTTTTTTCTTTGTCATGATAGATTTACCTTATAGTGTGTTTTGTTTCGCTAAATATTATATACGTTTGTTTTTTTATCAAGCTAGTGGTAAATAAATCAGATGTCAATATTCAAGCAAAACTTTTATCGTTAAATAAAAAAGATATTGACTGTTAAATATGATAGACGATAGTATCGATTTGGAAATTGAAGAAGTTGTAGATCGACTTCAAAAAAGATTTGCTGTTAAAAGCGATAGAGCTTTATCAATGAAGCTTGGGCTTTCACATAGCGTAATTGCAATGGCTAAGAAAAAGCGTTCTTTGCCTTACGCAGCGATTGTGAGCATGTGTAAGAAAGAAAAAATTTCCTTGGATGAGGTGTTTGGCATTGAAGTAGACCAAGCATCTGGCAGTAGCTCTACGGAAGAAAAAGAACCAACAAAGAGTGAAGAAGTAAGCAGAAATAGTGCTGAAGATGCGCTAGCTGCAATCGCGCTTGTTGAACAGATAATAGATGATTTACTTTACCCTAAAAACTTGGATGCAGAGCGTGAACTTCTGATCCGTAAAAAGTTAAGGCCAATGTTAATCGAAAAAACATTTGAGCATAACTTTAACGAAGTCATGGTTAAAACCATTGCGGAAGGAGCGCTCTATATGGCCTTTTAAAGGATAGATTATGATTAAAACAAAACTTGCCACAGCAATGCTCGCGTTTGGATTGCTGTCTGCCACCTCTCTCGCTCTAGAACCGTTACCAGACAGAGCTCGTGTACAGCATATGAATACCGATTTGTTACTACCAGATGGCAGCACACTCAATGTGGATGTGTCGTTTGATTGTGGTAGCGACTACCAAAACACCGCAGTTATGGTAATGAGCGACTCTGGCGCTAAGTTAATTGCTGCTGCATACACCCACCTTTACGGCGAAGCCGCTGGCCAAGCGGTTATGGATACCTGGCAAACTAAGCAAAATGCCTCGGACCCACGCAAACCAACTTACCTATTTATCCTCGCTCCACGAGAGCAAGACATCAATTGGAAACCAAATAAAGCGAATAAACTTAACAATTTATTATCACGTGTTAGTATAAGTGAAACAAATAGTTTGGACCAAGCATCAGAAACTAAACCGCAAATACCTGTAGTATTGGCTGGTTGTGGTGTAAGAAACCATAATTCTCAACAGGTTCAATAACGCATTTATGGGGTGAAGGTTCACCCCTTAGCAGGAAGGAATTCTTAGCGATGTTACCAGCAAGGACAATAATTGCAGCGCTAGCAATGCAAAGTGGCTTAGCCTGCGCGTTGGATTTAGAGCATTTAAGCAGCGTAGCTCAAGACAGCAAAAACTTTATTTACTTTCCATCTCATAAAGGGTTGTTGAGATACGATGGTCAGCATATTTTAAACTTAAGTGAATTTTCAGATTTACCTAAAGGGCTGGCTAATGACATTGAGATCAGCAAAACCGACGTAGCCTATGTTTTATATACATCTGGGCAGGTTTGGTCGATTGATCTTAAAACGCTTAACTCTGAAAAGTTTGCAGAAACGACTGCGACTAACATCGAGATCACCAAAGACTCATTATTTGCGCAAGAACGTAATCGAATCACTGAGTACGACTTAGTGACAGGCACGTTTTCGGTTAGGTTGTCTGGTAAAGAGCATATCCTTGATATTGATACCGGATACGAAAGTGTATATGCATTAGCCAATGATGGCTTGTACCACATAAAACGAGTAGACGCTGAAAACGTAGTACCAAAGCAAGTAAATAAAGGTAACTTAGAAGTCACCCCACACGGTGCCGTTTACTTTGCTAATGATCACCTAGGGTATTATTCACACCTTCAAGACACTACCCTAGTAAACGATAAGATTTCTAACGCGAGTAATTTAACTTACGTTCCCCCTTATTTTGTTTACTACACAGACCGAGACACAGTAAACGAAGTAGCGCTTTCTACGTTAGAAAAAACCAGATCAGACATTAGCTCAACGAGTAAATCTTACCTTTCACTTTTTGCTGATAAGAGCCAACAACTTTGGGGTTTAAACATCAATGAATTTGGGGTTGTTGAAGGTAGCAGCCGTACCACACCATTGAGGCTTGGCTCTGCTTACAACCTAATTGAGCGTGTGGGCAAAAGTTGGTGGATTGGCAGTACGAAAGGCATTTATGTAGATGAAGAGCCTGTAACTTGGGTAAATGATGCGATTGGCCATGGTAAAGAGTTTGAAGTTACCGCGTTTTCTTACTTTGCAGGAAAGTTGATTGTATCTACTAGTATTGGCTCGTTTGCTGTATCTCCAGAGCTTAAAACGGTAGACAAGATATATGCTGGCTACGTTTTAAATTCATCCGTGATTGATGAAAAGCTCTATTTGGCGACTAATGATGACGCAATTGTTGGTCTCAACGCGAAGCTTGAGTATGAAGATTTTAATGCCATCAACTCTGTTTTGATCAGTGAAGAAGTCCTAAACGTGACCCAAATTGGTAGCGATATTTACATTAGTACTGCCGCAGGCCTGGATAAAGTTGTAGGCAAAAATGGGGTTTCTCAGTTGTACCAGGGCAACCATAAAGTCACCGATGCAGCAGAGTTAAACGACCAATTGTATATGTCTACATATGGTGATGGGCTGTTAGTTAGAAACAACAATGAATGGACTAAGATCCCCTCTCCTTCGCATATTCGAGAAATAGTCGAAGCAAGAGACAAGCTGTACTTATTAACCAACAACGGAATACATGTGTTTAGTAGTGAATACAACGCTACAAGGCTTATTAGAGAAACGCAAAACCACTCCTTTATTGTTGGCAGCTTACGAATTGTTGATGACCAGTTTATCGCGATTAGCGACAAAGCGTTTATAGAATTAACCGAAACACAGTTTCACGAATTAGCGCCACCGGTAGTGAGCTTTATACAAACGCCAAGTGGCATTCATTTTAAAGATGATGCGCTCGAAATTGAAAATCGCGAATGGATGGTTGTGTCTGTTTCAAACCTTCAGTACGCAAACAATGAAGGAGTGTACTTTGAGTATCAATTTAATGGCAGTGAGTGGCGTCCTATTAATAGCGCCGAGCTGCACTTAAACGGCCTAAAGCCAAATAGCTACCAAATTCAATTCCGCCAAGTACTCGGTAACACAGTAAGCGAACCAACAACATATGAGTTTAAGGTGCGCTCTGAGTGGTATAACTCACCAAAGGCAATCAGTGTTTACTTTGCAATTGCGGTGTTTGTGGTGGCAGCGATAGCGTTTTATACCTACTTTTGGATTCAATCATTCAGAAGAGTTTACCGCCAGAATGAATACAAGCGCCAAAGTAGTAACGTTGGCCAAGTAGCCCTGTTAAACGAACAAGCTAAAGTACTTATTAGCTCCGGTGACGACACTATGTTTACTGAGGGCTTAGTTAAGCTAGATAAAATATCTGAGCTGGTAGCGCCCATAGTTAATAACGGCCCTTATCTTGGCGAGCAAAGGTTACTTGCTGGCTTAGACTTACTTCAAATGCAGTCTAGCTTGCAGGCAAAAATTAAAGTTAACTTTGAAACAGTAATCGGTAACGTAAAGCTAGAGCCGCAGCTAGAGCGCGACATTTACGCTGTTGTTTATCACGGACTTCATAACGCTGTGCATCACTCAGAAGGCGCTGAGGTTAACGTATTCGTGCACAAGCTTAGATCTAAAATTCACGTAAACATTGAAGACGACGGCATTGGCATACCGCTACGTTCTCGCCTCCACTTCGGCGAAGGCCTATACAAAATGAGCGATGTAGCCAAGTCATACAAAACCAAGTTTAAGCTTAAGTCGTCGCGCAAAGGTACTAAGATTCAGGTCGTCTTCCCGCTCATTGAAAGAGATAGAAAGAGTAAGGAAGATATTGAGAGAGAGATTAGGGAAAGGATGTAGTTTATGTATATAAATAAAGTAGCAGCTTTCAATATTTCACGTATTGAAATTGAAGATGAGAGCAAATTATATAGAGAGTATGAAAAGTTACTCTCTAAGATAGATGGTATAAGTTCTTCAAACATGACAATAGATAATGAAAAGATTCTTAGGTCTAAGATGTTAGAAGCGGGTTTGATTGAAGACGTTAAAAAATTAATAGGCGCAAATATAATAACTGTCCCGTCAACATTTGAAGTAAATAACATAATTCAAAGTTCCGTTATTACTGGATATCAACGGCACCAGTTTAATGTCTTTTCTTTTTTAATTTGTGATGAGTTAGTCCAAGATTCGAGCACTTTTGCCTCTCTTGAAGAAATGTTCTATAAGAGCTTTGAACAACGTGTTGAAGAGATTAGGGATTTTTTAAAGTTCTCTTTAGTTCCTGTTACTGTGTTCATACTTGGCTACAGCTTTACGAAGAGTGAATTAGAAATCCAGCATATAGACACGGTAGAGAAGCAAAACGAAATAACAAAACAGCTCGAATTCCCACCAGAGTATTATCAATCTGGTGTTAATATTTTATCGTATTTCTCAGAAGTATTGCGGCAAAAATATCCTGATGTTCAAGCTACAGTTAGTATTGAACAGGAAGGTTCGAAAGTTAGAATGATAGTATCACTTCCCTGTGGCAGTATTGATATTGTTGAACGTGCTCTTGAGACATATTCATTGGTAGTAATCAATAAAGCAGACCCGAGAGAGTTATTAGATAATGACCTTCATATTCAGCAGTTAAGTCACAAGTTAGAAATGGCAAATATGGAGATTAGGCATACAAACTCTTTACTACAGATTGAGCAAGCTCGACATTCAGAAAGAGTAAATGACTATAAAGACAGGGTTGAGTCTTTGGAACAGAAAGTAAATAGCTTAACGGAGCTATTTGCTAATCAGCAGTCTCTAACTGGTCAGAGTCAAAAAACAACTCAATCTCAAGTCGGGCTAATGAGTGCGCAAGTTAACCAAAATAATAAAACTTTGGATGGATTAATTGCGTCGTTAGAAAGCTCTAGTGATACTCAACTTCTGCTAATAGATCTTAAAGAAACTTTAGAAACAAATACCCTATCACCAAAAAAAGCAGAAGAAGTCGCTACTTTGATTTGCAAGCAATCTCCTTCAACTTCTAAATCATTAATTGATTTGATGGAAAACTCTATGTATGGGGCCAGTGGCAATCTATTGTTCACAGCACTTCAAGAAGCAGCAAAGGCGATCGTATGATCGCCTTATATTCCATTTATGAGGTGATAGAGCTGGCAAGCTCAACGTAATTAAAGTATTTATCTAAATTCCAATACTCTTCAGGAAGGTCAAACTGATTAGTTATTTCATTGTACATATATTTTACATACTCTATGGGCTTTTCTATTTCATCTGGCGCTGGCATTTTATAGGGCATAGTGATTCTCTTACCCTGGCTAGCTGTTCTACTTTTGTATATTTCAAAGATTACGCCAAACATACTGGATATACTATTAGCTTTTTGTGGGACGTTTTTATATAAACTGCGCGCAAAGACTGCTGAATCATTACTGCTAGAAGTTACATTCTTATTGTGCTTTTCTGCAACTTTAGGGTCTACTCTAGAAATTTTTTCAGTTTTCTTCTTTTCATACGAAAACTTGAAGTCAGGATGATCGTACTCACAAAGTAATTGTAGGAGTAAGAAAGAGTCAAACTTTTCATCTTCAGGAACACATACAATAATTGATTGGTATTTTTCGAATAATTGGGTCATTCTTCTAAGAGACAAGCCATAAATAATACCGATACAGGCAAGTACGCTTGATAGATGATCTTTGATAGACTCATCTTCTTTAAGTAATGGCCAGGACAACTCATATATTTTGTCCAAGTTATCTGAGCTATCGACCAACAGTCTAGAAAACTCAACTTTATTGGGCTCAGGTAATCTAGCACTCCTTGTAAAAAAGCGAGATAAATATTCTGCACCATTGAACTGAGGTCCATATACCGCCTGTACTGAGTGGCTTAATTGTTCAGTATCCGTTGCCATAACAAAAACAAACCCTTTGATACCAAATAAATGTTTAACTATCTCTAAAAATTCAATAGCGTAACTAGGCCTACACCTATCTAGTTCATCAACTAGAATGATAATATTTCTGTCTTTGTAATACTCTGCAAAGTGAGTCAAGTGCATTTTAATATCGGCTAACGCATTCTTCTGATAGATATAGTTATCTGAAAGTTTTTTCCCAACTTTTTGCAATTTACCTGTATCATCAAAAGTTGCTTTATCTTTTACTAGTTCATATATTGCTGTGTTCTCAAACTTCCCGGATAGGTACGCTGCTCCACCTAGTGCCGAAACATTCCAAAGCCACTTCAGTCTGTCTGCTATTACATCCTCAGCTTGAGCTGCAGCTTCTCCTTCATGTATGTAAGCAAGCTGTCTTATCATTTCATTTATTATTACAAGCATTGGGTCTTTACTGAAATCAGATTCCCAAGCATTTATGTAAAAGACAGGGTTCTGATCAACAAATCTTAGCTGGCAATACAATTGTCTTAAAAAGTGTGTCTTTCCTATACCCCAGCTTCCATTTAAATTCATAACCAACGGTTGAGTTTGGCCTTTTATATATGAAGATATAAAGTCTCCATAACCTTTGCTTCCAAGCTTACAATTGTCCCAATTGTACTTCTTTTTCCAACTTAGAAATGGGTCTTGCTTATTAGACATTTTTTATTCCTTTTAATAAATTTCCGGATATCAGCTTGGCGGCCTAAAAGGCTTTTTTGGCTTCGAACAGGGCTTCGTACAATTGTTCAATAGTGTCGAATATTTTGAAGTTACCTTTATTGAGTACTCTTAGATTGGGCCTTTCAGTTTTAACGCCTTCCTGGTTTCCTTTTGTATGTTTTGCAACGTTTGCATCACTTAGGCTTGGTAACGGTTGGCCTGGTATATCTCCAAAAAAATAGTAAGGACCTAACTTAAGGCTTTCTTCATCAAAATAAATCCAAATGATACAACCTGAGGGTTTATCTGCGAGTTTTAGGTTTACGTTTTGACGTGAGGTCTTGCTTCCAATAAATGAAGCTTTTAGCTGGACATGTCGTACTACTTTATTCTCTTGTAAGATGACATCATAGTATGAATTGCCAATCTCGGGTTTACCCACTTCTAATCGACAGTCTTTTTCTCTCCATGACAGTTTTAACAACTCGCCTATAAACAGGTGCTCTATTAGTTTCTCTCTATAAGAGGAGTTTTCCGAATGTTTATTCATAAAATAGTTTTCTCTAAAATTTTGAATATCGTTTTATTCTTTGTGCTTGGGTAATTCCCCTCCAACACACCTTGAGAATAATATATTTCACCAGGGCATCCACATTCAATAAAAGTAAACGTTTATATGATCCATGTTATGCCAAGTAAATAAATCAATTAAAAAGCTCTGTAGTTCTCTCTGAGCGCTTAAGGTTAAACCCCGCGTGTTTGTTCGACTCAAGTGTTTTTAAAAAGATTGAGGGGTTTTTAAAAAGGTTTTAAAAAGAGTTTCTGTGCACATCACTGTCATGTTTCGTATTTGGGTGGTAACTTTTACCTGCAAAGTTACCTGAGTAGTGTAAGGTGCAGAGGAGGCATTGCTTGCAGTGCTCAACTATTTGTCTTTTATAGTTGATCGTTTTTTCTTGGCTGTTTAGTCTATTAAATAGCTCCAAACACCTAATATGTAAAACATTTTACGCCTAATTTTCTATTCCTCCCCCGCTATTCTGAGCTCATTGATTCAACGATGAGCACCCACAATGGAAAACACTGAGTTTGACTGGTACGAGATTTTTACTGCCGGCACCCACACCGACTCAAACGGCAATACCCAAGAGTTTACTGCCGCAGATTTAGACTCTGTGGTCACAAACTTTATTCCTAAGACTAGCCCTTTAGTCATTGGCCACCCTAAGACTAACGACCCTGCATGGGGTTGGGTCAGCGACTTAAAAGTCGAAGACGGTAAGTTGTTTGCCAAAGCTGAAGAGGTGGCCACTGAGTTTGCTGAAGCAGTCGAAGCAAAACGCTACCCAAATCGTAGTGTGCGTTTAGAGGGTGAACCAGGTAATTACTTTTTAGGTCACGTTGGTTACTTGGGTGGTAAGCCCCCTGCTGTTGCTGGCATGCCTTGGCAATTCAATGAGCAGTCAAAAGGCGCTGTATTTGAGTTTGCAGCCAATGAAGCCAGCGAACGCGTTGAAGATGTAGCCATGCAAACCGCGCGTTTATTTACTGACTTTATGAGTCACTTCCGTGAGTGGGTTATTGAGCAGCATGACCTAGATACCGCAAACCGCCTCATTCCAAATTGGGAAGCCGACTGGCTTAACCGCAAAACCATCATCGCTGAACACGAACAAGACAAACAGCGCTTTGGCGACCATGCCTTTAGCGCCCCTTCCAATAACCCCGAGGAACAAGAAGTGAGTGACAAAACTAAAAACGAACCCACCGACACCGAGAAAGCATTGCAGGCCAAACTGGACGCGGCGAACAAGCGTAACGCTGAACATGAATTCAACCAACGCAAGTTTGATGCGCAAACGTTTATTGATACCAAGGTCAATGGTGGCAACGCCCCGCGTATCACAAAAACAGACGGTTTGGCCGAATTTATGGCACACCTTGAAACAGACAGCGCCAACACATTTGAATTTGCCGCAAGTGATGGCAACCAAACCTCGTCAGCCAAGCCCGCAGAGTTCTTTAAAACCTTGCTGCTTTCATTGCCCGAGCAAAGTGGGCTTACCAAAGAATTCAGCCGCAAAGACGACAACGAAGAAACCGAGATTGATAACTCGGCTGATGCATTGGCTCAAAGAGCTGTGGAGTATCAAAGTGCGCAAGCGAGTAAAGGTTTCACAATCAGTTTAAGTACAGCGATGGACCACGTTACGCAGGAGTCAAACTAATGGCCATACCAGGATTAATTAGAAACTTTGAGTCTGACACCCCATTGCCTGCAAACCGTTTCGTCGCGGCTGATATCGGCGATTTTATGGCCACCAATGCCACGGGTATTAACAGCCCTATTCTTGGGGTCACAGAGCAAGGTACAGATAAAAAGCTACGTGTTGATGTGGTCATGACCCAACTTGCGCCCATAGAGCTAGGTGGCGACTTTTCTGGGGGGGAATATGCGGTAAGTGACAGCGAAGGCCGCGCCATACCCCTAGACCCAGCCGCACATGCTGAAGATACCGAAATCCATGTAGCTGGCAAGGTCCTCGAAAAAGGCGACGTGGGCACCATTGTTGATATTCATATCGCCCCATTTGTGATTATTAAATAAGGAGAGTTGCCATGAGTGATGGTATGCCATTTACCCCCGACGTGCAGCAAACGGCGATAGCAATTGCCTATACCAATCGTCAGTTAATAGCCGATAGGTTACTGCCCTACGCGTCTGTGAACAGACGCGAATACAAATGGGGTGAGTACAATCTAGCGGATAAGTTCACGGTACCAGATACCAAAATTGGCCGTAAGTCAGAGCCAAACCAAGTTGAGTTTGGTTATGACGAAAGAACTGGCTCTGTGACTGACTACGGTTTATCTGATGTTGTACCAAACGACGATATCACCAACGCGCCACCAAACCACAACCCGTTGAATGTGGCGACCGAAAACATTACGGACTTGGTATTGCTTGGCCGAGAAATACGCGTGGCTAAAAAGTTCTCTGATCCCGATAACTTCGGTATGCACAAAAAACTGGGCACGGCAGGCCTAAAAAAACTGGATGACCCTGAGTTGGATATATTGCGTTGGTTCCTCAACTTACTCGACGAGCCATTAATGCGCCCAAATTGCATGACCATGTCATTTAAAGTGGCAACCGCACTTAGGACCAACAAAAAGTTACTAAAAGGCTATAACGGCACAACCGGAGACGAAGGCTTGGTGCCTTGGGCCTACATCAAAGAAGCGCTTGAAATAGAGCATATCAATATTGGCCAAGCACGGTTAAACATCGCTAAAAAAGGCAAAGCACCAGTCTTTGAGCGCGCATGGGGCGACAACCTAGCGCTTACCTACCATGACCCGCTGGCCAGTTTTGAAAACAAACGTATGACCTTTGGACTCACTGCCCGTTACAAGAACCGTGAATCAGGCAGCAAGCCGGTATCTGCCGGTTTACGTGGCGGTACCAAGGTCATTGTAGGTGAATCAGTCGAAGAGCAAATCATTGCCAAAGGGTGTGGTGTGCTACTGACTGATGTACTGACCGCTTAATCACTTAGCCATTAACTCCCTGTGGGGCTTCGGCCCCTTTATCTAAGGACAACACGATGTTTGTAAATGCACAGCACACAGTCAGTACAATTGGGTTAAGTCGCTTGTTGGAATTTGCTAATGGTACATTTGCTCTTGCGTACGATGCCCAGCAAATCACTGAAAATGATTTAAACAAAGCCCTGTTGGCCACACCAGAAACAGACATTCAAACCACCCTTTTAAATTGGTTTAACACCGCTTCAACCAACGTAAATAACACCATCATGGGTTATGTGGCAAAGCTTGAACTCACACAAGCGGAAGTGGATGCCTCCCCTTTACTGGGTATAGCCGCAGACTTAATGCGTTATGAGCTATGTAACAACGATGCCGACGAAGGGCTAATGACCAGGCGTAAAAACGCCATGCTAGAGCTTGGCAATATTGAGGCGGGGACCATTCAAATTAAAGCGCCCTCGCCTTTGGCCTCTGGTCC
Organism: Pseudoalteromonas luteoviolacea; assembly: GCF_001696455.1. GTDB lineage: Bacteria > Pseudomonadota > Gammaproteobacteria > Enterobacterales > Alteromonadaceae > Pseudoalteromonas > Pseudoalteromonas luteoviolacea_C. The sequence goes on along the minus strand of NZ_MAUJ01000002.1, from coordinate 91,838 downwards.
TATTCAAACCAAGCTTTTGGCGAGCAACTTTGATTGGCAAAGGTATTAAGTCATGGCGGGCGTATTCATTGATATTTCGGGCGATGCGTTAGAGAAGTTGCAAGTGCTCAATCGTAAAAGCCAAGTCCCTGAAGATGTGTTGGATGACATAGGCGCATTTTTAGATATGGACGTGACAACTCGTTTTTTAAACGAGCTGGCTCCAGATGGCACCCGCTGGGAACAATCCGAAGCTGCAAAAGCGCGTAAAGGGTTAACGCTGACCGACCAACGTAATTTAGCGGGCTCTGTCACACACAATGTGGAAGGCGATGAATTGTTGCATGGCTTGGGTGAAGAATACGCTGCCATACATCACTTTGGGGGCAAAACAGGCCGAGGCCATGCCATTACGCTCCCTGCACGCCCGATTATTGGCATAGAACAATATCAAGCCGGTGCCATTGTTGAAACGCTTACAGGCTGGCTGGTTTAAACGGGGTTTAAAGCATGTTTAATTTTGATTTAAACCACATTGAAAAGGCTTTAAATAACGCGCGCATTGCCAAGGTGGGTTTTGCACAAGACTTTAACCAGGCGCGCAGTAAATCAGTGCACGCGCCTTTGTTGTATGTATTGCCGCTCGATGAAGATTACCAATCAACCAACAGTATTACAGGTCAAGACGAATACGCCGTAACGGAGCTGTTTGCCGTGATGATAGTTATCCCTTGTCATAGCGCCAACAGAAAAACCGACCAACAAATTGAAACACTCCGCGAGCGAGTCAAAACGGCATTGGCTGGCCTTACTTTTGCGCCTTATGAGCCCATTAAGCTACATCGGGGCCGCATGGTGGAGCTCAACGTGCAAACCAATAACCTTATTTATCAGTGCCAGTTTTCAGTAAGTGGGCACATAACCATCAACACCAAGGAACCAACATGAAAGCGAACAAAGAACATGACCTGCCACCAAAACCGAGCAGCCCAACGGAGATTGCACAGCAAGTGCAACACGCCCTTAAACAAAACGGCAATCGCAGTAATGCCGCTGGTGCATTTGTACTCGATGGCGACACCATTAAACCAGGAGCAAGCAAATGAGCTGGCGATTTAAAGACAGGCTAATTATGGCCGACTCTCTCGGCACAACCCTCACAGGCAACCATGCGATATACGCCAGTGAAGTGGAATTTAACATTGAGGCCGAAACCGAAAAAGACGACATAGAGCGCGCGTATTCTGGCGCAAGCATGGAGATTATCTATGGCGAGCATGTGACGCTGAACTTTAAAACCCCCTTGGCCATGAGTGGCAGCGCGGGCTCTGCCCCTGCCATTGCGCCCCTACTGTTAGCATGCGGCATGGTGCAAGTATCCAGTGCCAATGCGGTTACATTCACCAAAGGCGCTGCCACCAAAGCCACATGTTTAATGCGCTTTGGGCAAAACACGCATCAAATCTCTGAGATGTTAGGCACGTTCAGCATTAATCTTGAAAAAGGCCAACCCGTGATTAATTGGCAATTTAAAGGCTTGTTCAGTGCGCCCATACAATCTAGTGCCCCGCCAGCCACGGATTGGTCTAGGTGGAAAAAGCCCTCAACGCTTGGCGTGACCAATAGCAGCGCATTCAAGCTCAATGGCCTTGCGCGCACCTTACACAAATTAACCATCGATGTGGGTAACAACGTAGTGTTTGACCGCGCCATTAATCATGAAGAAATACTCATAACAGGCCATGAATCGACGGCGAATATCACTGTTACCAGTGATTCCCTGTCTATCTTCAATCCGTTTGAATTGGCTGGCAGCATTCAGCCTTTTGAGTTTAACCATGGGCAAGGCGCAGGCAACAAAGTGACGCTATTAGGGCGTTTTCAAATGCCCACGCCCAAGTATGCAAGCTTAGAAAGCGAGCTCACAGGCTACGAACTGGACGGCAAGTTGGTGCCTTCAGACAGTGGCTATGACGAATTAACCTTAGTATTTGAGTGATCCAAATGAAATTAAAAAAGTTAGCGAAATTAAAAGACGCCACCATCCATGCGCCCATTCATTTTGAGTATGGCGGTGTGGAGTTTAAGTTCAACGCACACATTAAATTGGTACCTGAAAACGACATTGAAACGCTCACCAACCCGCAAAGTACAACGGATAAAGCCATCGTTGAACAACTCCTGATTGGCTGGGATGGTTTTATTGATGAAGGCAAAGACATCACCTTTTCAAAAGACGTGCTAGACGAAATGCTGTGCTTTGGCGGCATTACTGGGCGGTTATCTGCTGAGTGTATTAATGCGCAGTATCGAGTACAGGAAAAAAACTAATCGACGTTGCTAGGTGGTTTGTGGGCGACCTAGCAACACACAGCAAACATTTAGACGATGACTTAGCCCATTTTGGTGCGCCGGTTGAGCAAGAAAAAGTCGAAGCAGATTTATACGTACTCCCGCAAAACTGGGCAGCTGTTAAAGCGCTTTCAACCGCCAATACCCAATGGCAATACTGCAAAGACGGCATAGAGCTCGCCCTTGATTATGCCAGGGCTGAAATCGCTTGGCGCTATACCGACATTGCCCTCACCCCTACTGATTTTGACAAGCTCCAATTCTTAGAGCGCACTGTAATAGGATTACTAAGGCGGCCCGATGAAAAACCAACTGAACCTAGCGCTTCGCTTAAAGTATGACGGCAAAGCCGTTACCGCTGGCACCCACAAAAACGTCCAAGACTTAAACCGCCTGCCTCACGCAATTCAAAATCAGGTGGCTGCGAATCAGCGCTTAGGTGTAAGTCAGGCAAGAGTAATGCAGCAACAAACCGCCATGGGTAGACAGCTTGGCCTATTACAATCAGGGTATGAGTTATTGGGGGTAACCCTCGCAGGTGTTGCATCTATTGGCACTGCCGCCATGTTTATTCGCGATACAGGAGCCGCGCAGCAATTAGACATACGCCTGCAAGGATTGACCGATTCTACGCGTGAATATCAACAAGTACAATATTATCTATTTGAAACTGCAGACAGGCTCAATACCCAATACATCACCCTTGCACATTCCTACTCTAAAATCCTCAACCTGCAACAAGTCGGCATTGTGACCCAGACACAAGGCAAAGCAATCCTTGAAGGCATGGCCAACGCCGCCGCTAAAACGGGCGCGAGTAACCTACAACTTGAGCAATCCTTATTTGGTATGACACAAGGTATGACCGCAGGCGTATTGCGAGCCGAAGAACTCAACCAAGTCACAGAGCCTCTGCCTGGACTTTTACAAAAGCTTGATAAAGCGGCGGGCGTGGCTGCAGGTGGCTTTAGGCAACTGGTCAATGATGGCCGTATCACCAGCCAAATGTTTAAACGCTATTTAATAAAGGCTTTAAACGAGTATGCCGGTGCAGCAGAAGCTACTGAAGGTAAAATCAACGCATCGTTCGCTGAAATGAGTAATGAGTATCAGCGCCTTATTCGCGAATACGAAAAGCCCGTTAACTTTGCAGTGGTTGAAGTGGCCAATGCAGTGACCGCAGGCATGCGCGAACTACGCGAAAACAAAGAATTGGTTGAAGGGTTAACCACGTCAGCAACGGCTTTGGCGATTGTTTACGGGGGTAAATTGGCAGGTAACATAACAAAAACGACCGCCATACTGGGGTCGAAAGTCATTGCGTCACACAAAGCAGCGCAAGCCAACCTGCAGCTTGTGGCTGCCAATCAACAATTGGCCGCAACAGAGCACGCCAAAGCAATACAAGAGCGTGACGCTGCAAGGCGGCAATTACAACTTGCGAGTAACATGCACGTAAGAAAAATGGCCACACAAAGTCTCGCTGCGGCAAATACGCGTGCAACGGTAACACAAACAGCATTAACAACGGCAACCAATGCTTACACGGCAGCAGCAGCTAGAGCCTCAATTGCCAGTAGAACATTGGGCGGCGTATTGCGCTTCATGGGGGGCCCTGTTGGGTTGGCCGTGACCGCTGGTTTAGCCATTGCCTATTTTGCTACCCAAGGCGATAATGCCAGTACCAGCTCAAAAAGGCTTGAAACACACCTCTATGACTTAGGCGATGCCTTTAACTCCGTGGGTAATGTCAGCGCAAAAGCGCAAATTGCCTCGGCTTCAAAGCAAACCATCAATTACACAAACAACATTGAAAACGCGTACAAACGCATTAAACAATTGCGCCAACAAATGAATAATGCGGGCAGCGACCGCGCTAAGTTCACCTATCAAAACCAAATTGCAGGCATTGAGCGCTACATTAACGAGCAAGCAAAGCTTCGCGCCGAGTCCATGAAAACCGCAGCACAAGCCGCCAACCTGCAACAAAACCTCAAGGCGCTGGATTGGAAGCAAATCGCTGAAAGCACAAAGCAAGCAACAAATGCCCTGCCCCAAAACATACAGCAGCTGCAGCTTTCACTCTTAGGAGAAGAAGCCAGGCTCAAAGCCAGCTATAAAAAGCGCAAAGAAATGGTGATACAAGCGCGCGAAAACGACTTGGGTAATAAAGCCAAATACGATGCCATTTTAAAGCAGCTCGATGCCAAACTGGATGCTGACCAACAAGCCCTAATCAAAAAGCGAGAAGCAGAAAAAACACGCATCCAAAACCAAGCAGAGGAAAAGCGCCGCAATGATTTACGTAAAGAACTAGAAGACCGAATCGCGCAAATTAAAGGTTTCACTAACCGCGAAGCCCTCGCCGCTTATGATAGCCAAGTACGCGTAGAAGAAGCAAAACAACAAGCGCGCATCGATGCCAAACGCAGAAGCATGCTTGGCCTTGCTGCAAATGATGAAGTGGGTGAAATTAAATACAACGCCGACAATCAAATTCGAAACATAGAACGCCAGCAAGAACTAAACGCGGCTAGAGGCTTCCATAGCCAACGAGAAGCAGATGAATACGCACACCAAGAGCGATTGATGCAGGCGCGCACCCGTAATACCGGTGCCATGCAACAACACCTAATGCAGTTTGCAAACTGGGAGACGAAAAATGCCCGAGAGAAGACCTCTGCAGTAGTCGGCCTTGGCGCAGCAGGTTTTAAAGCCATGGCTGGGCAAAGTAAAACCGCGTTTAAACTCTACAAAGCGTTTTCAATCACTCAAGCCCTAATCAAAACCTATGAATCGGCAACTGGTTCATTTGCGGCATTGTCACACATACCAATCGTGGGGCCTGCCCTTGGTGCAGCCGCTGCAGCTGCGGCTATTGCTATGGGTATGCAACAAGTTCGGGTGATTAAATCACAGCAGCCCGCTGGTATCGCGCACGGTGGCCTAGACTACGTACCAAATGAAAGCACATACATCCTACAACGCGGTGAACGTGTCCTCTCTCCCAAGCAAAACGTCGAAATCAGCCACATGGCCAGACACTACAACGCAGGCAACCGCCAAGCTGCAGGTCAAAATGTGGTGTTTAATATTACCAATCAGATCACCGTAGAAGGTGCTGCCAATGCCGAGCAAAGTAATGAGATTGGTGCAAACATTGCTCGGCAAATTGAAGCTGTTGTTGTTGAGAGTATTAGCTCTCGTGGGGCTGTGTTTAGGGTTTTAAAGAATGCAGTATAGTCAAAAAAACAACTATAAAACAATAGGTTAAAAGTTTAACTCCAAGCCTTATTTTTTGAGCTTGTCATAGAGGTATGGTATAATAAATGTACCAACCAAGACTAAATAAACACTATTATATTTGTAGGAAATTATTATGAAAATGAATAAAAGAAAAAATGAAATCACTCGCACTCTAGTAAAAATGAGAAGCATTCTTAGCAAGAAGTGGGAGATACCTACGAAGCGTGCTTTGAAAGAAGTTATCCTCAAAGCACGCTTCGTAGGTATCACATTATAACATATTTTACGGACTTTTTATATAGCTCATAATTACACTGTTGTACTGCTATAAAATTAGTTCCCGCAGGCTGTTATCTCCTAGACTTCCTCAGTCAATTTTATCTCTACCTGTTTATAAGAAAAAGTTTCTGATATCGAGCCTTTAATATATGAATAGTAGGAGTCTTTTGAATTATCAACAGAACCCGTACCAACGACAATATACTCAATTTTCTTACGGTTTCTTTTTTGATATCCATAGTGCATTATTTGACCTAACGCTTCTCGAATACAGGCTTCTGGTGAAGGAGATGACTTAACCTCATATATTAGATACTTATCTTCCAACTCAACTAATACGTCAATATAGTCTACCTCTTTCTCAACTTTACTCTTACCAAACTGAGAAACTAACTCGTCAAGAAGTGCATTTTGAATCCTATTGTGAACTTGTTTCCTGATATATGCTGAAGATGCTTTTACTTCTATTTCATCTGTGTTTTTGTGTTCTGGTGAATCTAGTTCAATAGGCGTTGTTGAATTACCAAAAGTCGAGTACAAACCGAATATTTGTGCAACCTTTGTGCTATCCACAATATGGTGCATTGTCTGTCCATAAGAAGCGTTTACTAAATACGATAGCTCGCTTTCAATAAAATCAACTTCGATCGTATGACCCAATTCTTCGCAAGTATTGTAATTTGGAGTGATATCGCCTTTGACAACAGCATATGCACCAATCAATAACCTAGCTTGCTTACCGTTTGGTGCCCCGTGAATCTTAACCGCAATTAGATCACCAGGCTTAAGGCTCAAAAAATGTTTTAATGCAGTATATGAACTAGAGCTTTCACCTACACTTTTAAGGTGATGGACAATCTTGGAATGCGACTCCCCTACAAAATCACTTAAATTTACCCCTCGTGCAAACCCCACAGAAACTACACTTCTTCGTAGCATATCTGGAAGCTTATCTTCAAAATCATTAGGATTCTTTTCATATTTACTTCCGATAACGTAATAGCTCATTCAGTTCCTTTATGTTTTTAATATTAAAAAATTGGTTCAGGTAAAATATTATATTCCTTCATGTTAACATGCTCATAGAATTAAAGGAGAAGTTTATGCTTGAAGCAACGGTAGCCATTTTATTAACATTATTAGCTTTCTATGCAGCCATAACGCTTGGATTCATATATTTTTACATTAAAAGTATGATTGAAATTGTGGAATTGTTTCGAGGTCAATCTTTAATCATTGACAACTTAAGCCGTGATATAAACATTACAAGTAGTAAAGTTGAGGCTCAATCTTTAATCATCGACGGATTAAATCGTAAAATAGAAGTAATTAGCAGCAAAGTTGGAGTTCACTCCAACGTAAATGGCAAAGTTAAAAAGCTTAATATACCTAATGATCCTTCGCTTGACGAAGTGAAAAGTGATAGGCTCTTCTGGTCAATTCTATTAATAGCAACTGTTGTTACTACTACTCTAATATGCTCATTGTATCTTGAAGGTAATGAAAAGCCACTTGATAAATTTGAGTCTGCTGCAATCGCAATCAATAATTATTTGAGTCCAATTCTATTGATATTGACAGTATATCTTTTATTTCAAACTTGGAAAGTAAGCAAAAAAGAACTTAACAAAACGTCCGTGACATTGAAAATGCAAACAGAAGCTCAACAATTGGAGGGTTCATTATCTCTACTAAGGGAGCGTATTAAAACTTTAAAGAGCGTCCTAAATAACCCACCCTCACAGTTATTAGTGTACTGTGCCAACTTTCGTTTGAAGGAACTTTCCTCTCAATCTGCCAACGGTTTATTATTAGATGAATTTGCTAAATGTTTTTTGAGCAAGCTTCCAGATGACCTCATTCATCTGGTTCCTCAATTGGATCCAAATAAACCATTTGATTTTCTTGACACTCTTTGTCGAAATTTCAATGTTGAGCCGGTAACGTACAATACTATCGTATCGCTTTATGGCAAACATACTGTAGACTCATATATGAAAGTCGTTAACTTTAAGGAATTTAGTCACAGAGAACTATTGGCTTCAACCAGAATGCTAAGGGAGCTAGCTTTACATGATTCACTAAAAATGTACATTATGTGCGAAAGTAACCCTTTGCGAATTAGCGCACCACTTAAACAACAGGAAATACTTGCTTTCAACATGCTCAACAGTAATTTGGGTATTATATCAGCAGCTGAAAATGAAAAGCATAAAGCTATATTGAATGAAGAGCTAATCTATTCGTTTACTAATGCTGAGTATGAAGGGTTGAAAGCTTTAAGTAGGATGTTGCCTAGGTAAAACATTTTCCACCTAAATCCCTGCTCCTAATTTTTTAAACTCGCTCACACAGTAAAGCAAAGAGCGATAAAAAATATGGAGCACCTTCCCCTACCTAAGCCCCCAAAACGTTGCGTTTTTCGGCTGGTTCCCAATAGCCATTTGCACGTGAGTAAAACCAATAATGCCTCTGAGGTGTATGACCTTGAAGGCGCGTATTGGGAGTTTGAGATTGAGCTTGCCAATGTGCTTGAGTCTGATGCCTTGGCGTTGGATGCGTTCTTGGCCAAGTGTCGCGGTTCGGTTGGCAAGTTCTTGTGTTTTGATTATCGGTTTTTACAGGATGAGTTAGATAGTTTTGGCCGTGTTGTAGAGCCTTATCAAGATGGCAATGTGTTGAACGTGTCTGGTTTGCCTGTGAATGGGGTGTATGCCAAAGCCGGCAATCGCATTCAGATTGGTGTGGGTGAAAACGCCGAGCTTAAAGTGCTGACGGCAGATGTGGTTGTTAATAGCCATGGCGCGTGTACGCTTGAGTTTGAATCGCCCATGCGCCAAATCCCTGCCAGCAATACCCCTGTCTATTTTAAGCGCCCTGCTGGCGTGTTTCGTTTGCTTGATAACAAGCAAGGATTGGCAGAAGCTCAGGTTAAAAACGGCTTTGTGACATCTTGGAAAATCAAAGGTCGGGAGGCGTTTTAATGGAAGCGTTAAATCGAGCTTTGGTGGCTGAGCTTGCCCAGTGTCGCCCCCGTTATTTTGTGCGCTTGGCGTTTAAAAGTGGCGATGTGTTATTGCATACTGGTGTTGGGGAGCGGCGCTTTTTGGGTCGTACTTGGTTTGGTCTTGGTATGCTTGGGCGCATTGGGGAAATCCCAGCCAATGATAAAAACGATGCGGCGCGCATTCGTTTGTCTTTGCACACCCAAAGTGATGCGATTTTGGGTGAAGTGGCCGAAAACGACCCCATTGGTGTGGGCGTTGAAATCTATTTGGTGACGGTCGATAAACACTATCGCGTCAATCAATCCCAGCTCTTAGAAAGTGGCTATATCGTGGCGTGTGATGTAGAGCGCGGCCAAGTCAGTACAGTGATGTTATCGGTGGCGGGCGAGTCTGAGCGCTGGAAGCAATCGCGGGTTCATCAGCGTTGGAATCACGCCACACAAATCGCCCTATATCCCGAGGATAAGTTCTTTAGTGAGCACAGTGCGGCAACCAGTACGGTATTACCCGATACCCAACCTGGTTCCCCAGTGGGAGGCCGTGATGGTGTCCACTTGCCCTAATGCGTTGATTAAACCTCGTACTCATAATACGCGCCCCCTTGCCTTGCAGCGTTATTTAGATGCATGCGAAGACAAAGCGTTTTGCTTTGGCACATTTGATTGCTGTTTGTTTGTGGCCGATTGGTTGAAGGTGGTCAATGGCGTGGATGTGGCCGCGGATTTTCGTGGGCGCTATAAGAGCGCCATTGGCGCAAAGCGTCGATTAACGCGCTTAGGCTTTTCAGATGTTCAAAGTGTGTTTAAACACCATTTAAAGCCCATTGACATAGCCTATGCCCAGCGCGGGGACATTGCTTTGGTTGAATTTGAAGGCGACTTGGTCGGCGGCATTGTGTGCATGAACAGTGTGTATTGCGTCACTAATATTGGCTTAAGTGTGCTGGAAATGAGCGTGGTCAATTCTTGTTATTCTCAGGTACTGTCTGCTTTGGGCGGTGCGCATGGGTAAGGTAGTTGATGTTGTTAAAGATGTGGCCGACCCATTTGGCCTTGTTGAAAAAGTCTGGGATGAAACCGTGGGCGCGCTGTGGGATAGCCTCACGCCCGATGTACCAGAAACCGACTATGCCACCTTGGCGAAGGGGCTACAAAAAGGCATTGACCAACCACGGCGTATCACCTTTGGGCGCGACCGTGTAGGCGGTGTGATTGCCCATCAAGCCACCGTCGAGCGTGATGAAAAGAAATGGGTGCAGCTAATTGTGCTAATCAATGGTGCGCCCATTGATGCGCTAGAAGAAGTCTACATTGCTAATAAGCCGCTTTCAGACTATCCCGAGGATAGTTGGGATTATGCCCTCTCTGATGGCAATCACACGTCAGCGAATAGCCAGGCGGTGTCTAAAATGGCTGGCTGGACGGATGCGCATGTGGGCTTTGGGCAAGCCCATTTGTTTATAGAGCTTGAAAACAACCGAGAAGCATTCCCTGATGGCATATCCGATTGTGAGTTTTTAATACGTGGCACCCGTCTTTGGGACCCACGCGACAGCCAGCAAAAACCCGATGACTCTGCAACTTGGGCATGGTCTCAAAACGCGGTGCTGTGCGCCCTGCACTACATTCGTTTTTATGGGGCGCACGACTGCCTTATCATCGCATTCCGCTTAATTGGTGGGTAGCGGCAGCCAATGTGTGTGATGAAAACGCCCTGTACCAAGATGCCGATGGCGTGGATAGGTATGAGCCGCGCTACACCTGTAATGGCACCTTTCGCTTTACCAGCAAACCCATTGAGATTTTAAATCAGCTAGAGCGCTGCTTTGCTGGGAAAATTTTTCGCCAGATGGGCCAGTGGTTTGTGCGCGTCGGCGCTTGGTATGGCAACCCCACCTATACGATTAACCAATCTGATGTGATGGGCAACGTTAAAATCAAGTGGCATGCGGACTTGCGTGATAGAGCCAATATAGTGCGCGCCACCTTTACCGACCCCAATCAGCATTATGAGCGCACCGATGCCCCGCCAATACGGGCGCAGGGCTATATCGCAAAAGACAACCAATTGCTTGAAACGACGATTTCACTGCCCTTTGTGCGAAGTGCCACTACGGCCCAGCGATTGGCCAAAATTCACTTAGAGCAAACGCGACTGGGCTCCATCGAGCTGCCACTGAAGCACAAGGCCTTGCAAGCAGCGGTGGGTCGTACCGTGTATGTGAACTTACCCAAAGAGCACATCACTAAAAAGGTGTATCGCGTGGTGGGGCGTAAGTTTCGTTTAGATGGCGGTATTACCCTCACTTGCATAGAAGACAGCCCGCTGCTTTGGGCCGATGACTTAATCCCTGGGGCATCAGATATCACCCCGAACAGTGACTATGTGACAGGGCCGCCCTCGCCCATTGTTGATGTGCAAGTCATCGTGGATGTGGACGGCAATGGCATTATTAAGTGGGCGCATCCAACCCCGTTGGCCGTGCACGAATACGATGTAGAGTACTATCAAACAGGCCTACGTATTTACCAAGAGAAAGTGACCTATACGCAGGCCCTTATCCCAAAGCTCGCCCTTGGCACCTACACCGCCAAAGTGTATGCCAGGAACATTTTTGGCCAGCGCGCAGCGCCTGTGGCCATTCAATTTAGGGTATCCGCGCCGGTTAAACCCGCACTCTCTTTTGTGGCGGACTATAACCAAATTACCCTCACTGCGACTTTGCCAGCTATGGGGATTGGCACTCAGTTTGAGTTTCAGTTCTTGGGCTCCAATGATGCGCCGCAGCAAAGTCCCGCTGTATTTACGCAAATCTACACCCGCATTGGATTACAACCTTTAACGGAGTATCACTTTCAATGTCGTGCCGTGAACCATTTAGGTCACAGTGATTGGGTGCGCATATCCGCCGCCACAACCGAGGTGGATTTAACTGAATTTATTAACGACATGCCACTGGCGAAGTTAAGCCAAGAAGCCCAAGACTTAATAAACGACTTAAACACCCAAGTCGATAGATTGCGCCCTGAGACTGAAAACAACCTCCCCGCACTGGTTGCCAAAAACATTGCACAAATACAAGGTTTGGAAGATATCACCAAAGTCTTGGATGACTCCATTGTTGAAGGTATTCCAGCGCAAATCGCGTTGAATAAAGTGAAGCTCGATGAAACCGCGTTGGCGGTGACTGATATGCAAAAAAGCGTGTTTGATGTGGCGGCAGGCTATACGAATTTTAGGAACGAATATGAGCGCAGGACGTTAAACAATGAGCGTTTGATTGATGCGGCGGTGTTTATTGATACCGAGACTGGCACCATTGTTAATCGGGCGTTTTCATACACGGACACGCAATTTAGTGAAGCGGTGTCTTTGGTGGATGGTGCCCATGCGCGCATTAACTTTGAGTCTCGGCGCATAAAACAGAGCGAAGAAAAGCTCATTGATGCCCGTGCACAAATCGCGCTGCAGGCAGGCCAGATTTTACAGCGCGCCACTTTCAGTGAAGTGAACGCCCAAATTGCCGGTGCCATGGCGGCGCTGACGCCTGCCTACAGCTGGCAGTTTAACAGCGGCAGTGAGGGCTTTGCTGGTTTTGAAAGTCATCATGCGCTGGGGTATTTGGTGTGTAAAAGCACGCTCTTTAGCCCTGCTATCTCGCTCGATGCCATCGACAATCCCATGTTTAGGCTGCGCGTACGCAAACATCAAAACAGTACTTGGCTTGGCCGCATTCAATTTCAAGGTGGCGCATTGTTTTTGCCCGAGCCTGCAAGTTTTGATTGGGAGGTTATCCAAATTGATGCAACCGGCACGGCAGGTTTTACCGGACTCATTGCGTGGTTGCAGTTCGAGCTGGGCGCGTGTGACATCGACTTTATTGAAATCGGCAAACGCGGGGCCAATGATTTAGCCCTCAAAGACATCACCAGTCGCACCACCACCCTCGAACAAGAGCTCGATGCAGGCACAGGACGGATGGCGCACTATGCCACCACGGCGTGGGTATCAAGTTTGGGCTATCAGACCCAAAGCAACGTGCAAACGCTCATAGACTCATTTAATACGCAATACAGCATTAGCGCCGTCCTACAGGCGCTCAGTGACAATGACATCATCATCAAAGCCAATGCGGCGCAGACCTGGATTGACGGCGCAAACGCCACCATTCGAGATCAGGTTATCAGTTATCTCAATGAAGATGACGGCGTAAACCAAAAGCTAGCCATGGCTGAGCAAAACATTGACGCACTGGCTGGGGAAATACAGCAATCGGTCACGCAAATACAAGGCATTCAGCTTGATTTGACCGACAAAGATTTAAACCAGGTATTAGAGGCGTATAACCAGTTTTTACGTGAGAAAGATTTGGCTGAGCAATCTATTACCCTCTCCCATGCCAGTGAGAAACTATCCGCAGTCACCGATGACGTCAGTGCGCTATCGTCTCAATCCACCCAGCTCATCGCGCTGCACAATCAAAGTGCCGCCAGTATTGATATTCTCGGTAAAGCTTTTGCCAATGCGCGCCAAGCAAGCAGCGAACGCACTGAAACACTGCGTGCTGAAATTACCCATGAAAGCCAAAAAGCCATTGCAGAGGCCAAAGGCTTTACCCGCGCTCTGGTGGGGTATTGCGTAGACAGTGAAGGCAATCGAACGGACGAACTGGATGCGATTGCGTGCGAACTGGCAGGTCATATTTGGGTCGATGGCCCTGTGGTAGAGCGCTCTATGAGCTTAGCTACGTTACTGGTCGACAGCCGAGGCTATCAAACCGCCAGTCAAGTAAGCCAGGCGATTAGCACCTTTGATGCCGTCTATGGTATCACTGCCGCACTCCAATCATTTTATGACAATGGCACGTTAGAGAAAGCCAACGCCGCAGAGCGCTTTATTGCGGGCGCTGCTGGTTATATCAAAGACCAAATTACCGTATTTAATGCCCAAGAAGACGGTGTGGATGAAAAGTTCTCTAACGTGTCTAATACACTCGATGCCATTCAAGGCGAGATAAACCAAAGTATTGTGCAAGTTCAAGGTTTGCAATTGGGTGCTGATGCAAAGAGTCTCGATGAAGTCATTACCGCCTATAACGCCCTACTTCAAAACAACGAGCTGCAGCAATTAGACATCAAACTCGCCCTGGCACAAGAGCAATTAAAAGCCACAACCAATGAGCTGGAAAGTGTAGCGAGTTACACGCTAGAACTGGGTGCCATACATCAGCAAAACAGTGCCATTGTCACGTCTGTCGCCAAAGCATTCGCCAACGAACGTCAAGCCTCGGTCTCGCGTGATGAGCGCTTTGCTGCTTTCTCTCAATCAACAAAGGCGGCGTTTAGTGATGTAACTACCGCCTTTGCTGAGTTAGATAGCGCAAACCTAGTCCGTGACCAAACATTTACGGCGTTTGCTGCAAACACAGAAACGGCTTTTCAAGAAACGACTCAGCTTATTTCCAATCTTGATTCAGCGATGGCCACGCAACGCCAAGACTTGGTTGCCAAAATTGAACAAGACGACACGTCCACTTTAGCCAGTGCGATTTCCTATACACGCGCTGCTGTTGGCTACTGCATCAACGCCCAAGGCAATCTCACGAGTGAGACCGATGCCACCCTGTGTGTTGCTGCAGGCCATAGTTGGGTGGATGGCCCACTCGCTGAGTTTATCCGCAAGCTGCAAATCGATAATGAGCACGGACAAAGTGCCAGCATTTCAGATATTCGCCAGGCATTTGAAACACAGGATGGCAGGCTTATCGCTCGGGGCGGCTTTTTGATTAACAACCAAGGCCATGCAACCGGCGTGGTTGGCTTAAACGATGGTCAAATCGGCAACCTTGACTTGGTGGGTGATGTCATACGCCAAGGTGTGATGGTCGGTGATTCGTTTATACCTACGTCCTATATTGATAATCGCGACCCAGCAAATCCAGTTCACGTGTTTCGTGGTCGTTTAGAGCTGGGAGATTTTGTGGTTGAGTCTGAAGAGGATATTCGCGGACTTGATGGCAAGGACGGTCAAAATGGCCTGCCAGGACCCCCAGGGCAAACCAAATTCACATGGTTGAAATACGCCGATAGCGCCGATGGTGCGGGTTTAAGCGATAGCCCCTTTAATAAAGCGTATATGGGGTTGGCATATAACAAGGCCACTTACGTTGAGTCCGATAACCCTGCCGATTATATCTGGTCAAAAATCCAAGGAGACAAAGGCAAAGATGGCACTGATGGCATTGCAGGTGAGCGCGGTGAAGACGGTCAAAGTCTCTATACCTGGATAGCTTATAGCCAATATGCAAGCGGGGCAAATATGTACCAAGTTCCAAACAATACCACCGAGTATATTGGCATTGCGGTCAATCAACCCACGGCAATAGAATCCACTAACCCCGCTGATTACACTTGGTCAAAGTTCAAAGGCGACCAAGGCATTCCGGGTGACAAAGGCCAGACCGGTGACGCTGGTCAAGACGGTCTAAATGGCGAAACAGGTGCGCGTGGTGCAGGACGTTTTGTCAATGCCACATCCACAGGCGTTTGGTCAGATGCCCTCGCCCACGCAGCTTGTACAGGCGGCCATGCTGTTCTTTTTGATGTGGTGACACTCTACAAAGCCGATGACCCCAGCATACAAACCACCAAAAGTTGGAATGGTGCGACTTGGCAAGTCTTTGCGCTGCACATTCATGGCAATCAATTGGTCGAAGGTACGGTTATCGCCAATGAACTGGCCGCCGCCGTTGGTACATTCAGTGGGCGTATTCGCGTCTATGCCCCCAATGCCCAAAGTGACTTAATTAACATTGCAACGCACCGAACTGGCCGCGCGGGCATGATTTATAATTCTGGCGACTCAACCTTGGCCACGGCGCTGACACTCAATAGCACACATGGCAATGGGCTTGAAGTCAGCGGCGGCCTCAATGCCATTCGTGCATCTGGCACGGGCAATGTCATCGAAGTGCGCGCAAACAACACCACATCTACCGCCCTTTGGACACCACTCAAACTCTATGCCGCCAAAGGCTATACGCCATTTACTGGGATGCACCAAGGGCTGGTACCAAAAGGGACTCAACTGATACCCGGTGACATCGTGTGTGATAGCAAGCTCATAAATATTGCAGATATGTCCAATGCCATATGTGAAATGGCGCGTGCAACACACACCAATCAGCGCAATATACGCGGCGTATTTATCGCACGCAGAGCCCTCACCGCAGACACTTTACCCGCGGGGCTGAGTGGGTTTAAAGGCGCGCAGCGGTTCAACACACTCAAAGACACCCATGATGTCATTGAGTTTAACGCCCTTGGTGAAGGCGTACTCAATGTGTGCGGCCAAGGCGGCGACATTGAAGCGGGCGATTATCTGTGCTCTAGCGATATGTCAGGCAAAGCGATGCGCCAAACTGACCAACGTTTTGAGCGTCCTTACACCCTTGCCCAAGCGCGGCATAACGTGACTTTCACATCATCAACACACATCAAAAAAATCGCAGTCATCTACTTACGAGGATAATAACAATGACCTGGTTTAACTCTGCAAATTCAAATGCCACCAACGGCAGTAACATCATCAAAATCAACGACAATCAAAGTGTGGCCAACATTCGTGCAAGTGATGCATTGGTGTTAGGGGCTTTCGCCCCCGTTGAAATTGCCAAAGCGTATGTCACCACACACGGCACCTTCGTCGAACTCATCAAACCTTGGCCCAATGCCACCCAAAACCAAGTGCCTTGTGTGGTTTTACCCACCTCTGGGGATTTTAATACCGCCGTTTCTGCACTCAACAATGCCTCCAAAATGGTCAACGACAACTACAAAGCCATGATTGAATGGCAAACGAAAACGGGAACAGTCGAGTTCAGCGATTTAGAAGGCAATACCCAAAGTGTTAAAACGCTGCGCCAAATGCAAAGCGAAATAGACACTGCGAATCCCTACCCTTGGGCGATGCGCAAAGGTGAGTTTGAAGCGAGAAGACAGCAAAATCTAAACCGATATGTGGCCAGTGGCTTTGTGCATTTTGGTAAGTCCTTATCTAGCACCAACTACATCAGCGCAGGCCCCAGTCTATTCAGTGGTAATGAGAATACAAGGGCCTTTTTGGATAACTTGAATATGGGTGTACACGGGGGTCAATACCCTGCTCTGTGTATTGCGGGCCTCATAATCGAACTTCAATACGTCTCAATTAATCAGCCAAGCATTGCAAACATCATAAAATTTCCAGAGGCAGAAAATGGTTGTCGAACTTACGATAGCAGTACAGGTAAAACCGTCATACACAGTGCGCCAGAAGTCGCCTTTGCAGCGCAAACACTCACCAATGAAGTGGTCACATCACGCATTGATATGTGGGGATTTGAAGTGTTTTTAAGACAGATAAACGATGACGACCCCTTTGTTTATCAGCACGGTCTAATTCAAAGCCAAGCACAGAGCATCAACGGCATTGCCACAACGCTTGATGGTATCAGGCCAGCCTCGTATTTCGCTTGGTATCAAGGAGACACAACAAGCATCGGAAGAGGCGTAAACTGGCAAAGTGCTTCACCCGCGCAGCGTATCACAATTGCCAGCGACCCTAAAAACAACCTGTATTTTGATGACGCAACCGGTAAGTTTTATCAATGGAGTGCGCGCGTCGTACGATTGCGGGTTTAGGAAACGGTAATTTATCGGACTATGATATCGCACGACCTATTGGACAGTGGTTCGGAAAAAACCAAGATGGTCACCGCATCATTGCTCAAGGCGTTAGCAATAGCGATGCAGTTTATGCGCAAGGTAGTTCGACTGCCAACTTGTATAAGTCTGCTATGCACAGTGACTATGACACGTCATTAAAAGGCCTGTATCAAATAACAAAAACAACACAAGGTGCACACGCACTTAATGAGCAATGCTACTTCTTGGTGTGTGGTACTGTAAACCGATTAAACCAAGGCGCATATCACCCGAGTTTCAACCCGCAAGGTACGCAATTTGCTGCCTCCATGTCAAACGGCGCGCAGCTCTATTGGCATGACGATAGCGTTAGTTACACCAGCAGCGCAGATTGCTTTTCGGTTTTACCTGACACCTCAAGTGGCCACATCGCATCGACAACTTCCGGTCGGCCTGATGGGCGTTTTTACGATGCAATTTACGCCAGTGGCCAAGGCGGTGTGTGTCGTGATATGCGATATTTAGCAAGCGGTTTGAGCCTTGCAGACTTAGCTGTTGCAGATCTAAAAGTAAAATCAGGACAATATCGTGGTGTTGAGAGTTTAAGACTGACCGCGTTTTGTAAAGTGATTGAGATTATCAATTCAGATGCCAATTATTCGATATTCAGAGTCGATAGACCGCACCCGTTTTATTTGGGAGCGCAAGTGGATGGTGGTTTAGACAATGGCACCAAGCCATTTGGTCACGCCCAAAATCTATTTATTTACAACGTTGCGGATAGGCGAATTGAGAAAACAAGCAGCTATGACGCATCCTTTGCCAGTTCATACGGCACAAATTACAACGGCAAAACCGTCGCGCGCTGTTTTGGTGGCTATCAACCAAAAGTCGGCGACATCATATTAAGTATGCGCGGAATAGAAGGCCTGAATGACATAGGGTTTACAACCATGCACACATCAACAAAAATGAGTGTATCCGTTGCTGGAGATTATATGCATATTGACGTAATCGGTGAGCCACAAAATATACTGCAATGTGAGGATTTTAAAAATGGTTGGATTGGTGGATGGATAAGTAAGGTACCCGACAATTCTACTGGCTATCAGCTAACACAGCCTTGTATTAGTAGCTATACACGTATATATACCACCGATAATGGTGCCACATGGCAATCACTCACGCCAACAATCGACGCTGTTTTGAATGAAGATACAGGCAGTATTAACGTCAATGTGGTCGCAATTCAGCCCTACAAAACTAAAGCAAAAGTCACGGTGCCTTCGAACAATGGTGTGATACACAAAGCACATGCGGGTATTGGCGGCGTGTATTTAACTCAGAACTATTTAGAACGTGATTTGTGCTTCTCACTGACAAATAAAGTGATTGTAAGAAGCTCTCACGCAAGAAGCGAAAGCACTGCACTTTTAAAAGACTTCGGTCGTCTTTACTTAGGAGCATTCTTTCCAACAAGTCCAAGGCACTTTGATTTTCCGCCCGCTTTTCCGCTGCCTGACAACAACAGCTCTGGGCTAAAAGCGCTTAACTATGCAGTTGAACAAAATGGCCAGGCTTTTATTAATTATGCGTTTGCTGAACTGCATTATGATTCAGTCGCAAACAACTGGGGCTGTGAGGGCAATATACCTATCGCGAATGGTTTGAATACCATGCTAGACACGAATGGGGATACGGTTGTGTTTGGCACGGCTCAAACGGTTGAGGCTTTGGGGTGGATAAGATGTGATGCTTGATATATAAAGGGAAAGTTACGTTGAGTTAGATACTTCCGAATTCACTTAGTGTTTGTAACTTGAGCCAAACAACTTTTAAACTTGATGAATTTAACATAATCTAAATTGTTTGAGATTAGACTGTCATGTCGGTTAGCTGAATTATGTAGCTTCTGACAGTCCGGGAAAATGCACGTGTTACATGCTGTCAATTCTAGCTCGTTCTTTTTCCGCTAGTTTTCTATATTTTTTGGTTTTTAAATACATGTTCCATCTCACGGCTGCCTGCACTCCTGACTCTAACGCAACATAAGGAAGCTTATTCACTTGCTTGCTCCATGCATCAGCATACTTAAATGCTTTCTTTCCAGAGCTTGGGTTGTTAGTTGTGCTAGCATAGTCAAAAACAGATTTAACAGTCATATGGCCGAGACCAACTAGCTTCCAATTATCGAATTTTCTAAACTCCACATCTATGTATTCGATATATTGAATTGCATCTGAAGGTGCACCTATCTGAGTATAGAGTTCTATAAGATCTCTATAAGCCCCTGCTTTATCAAAGCCAGGCTCTTTAAGTTCAATGCTTTTTTTGACTATTTGAATTGCTTTTTCAAATTCACCTATTTGTTTGTATGCGTATTCAAGATAGCTTTGCTTCCTATCTGATTCCGGTTCATTCGAAGCCCACAATTCAAGATAGGCTTTTGCCTTTTCAATATCGTCGAAATACAAATTCCGTTCATATAGGACAAGAGGCAATTCGTCTTCAGCACAATCAGGGTATTGACTTAACTGATCAACCCACCATTCATCAATGGTTTCATTTAGGTCTGATTCAAAGTAAACGCCACCTAGATCATTTCGCAGCTCTGGATTATGCTTACCTAGATACGAGTCAGTTTTTTCTTTAAGTGGCCAAAATACAAACTCGATATCAAAACCGCAATGAGTATCGAAGTTAGAGTTTTTTGCCCTGTAAAAAATTGCAATATCACTAGGATTTTCGAATTTAGCAAGCAGGTAAGCCCCTAAACATAGTGCATTGCTGATACCTTGAAAACTATCCTTTTCTCTTGCGATAACTTCTTGCTCAAAGAGAAAGCGTATTAGCTCTCGGTCTGATTCTTGAAAGTCTTATTGGAGTTGTATCAATAAAGAATAGCGAGCTTTTTCATTTTCATCGTAGTTTCCGCGATCATCTGTTCGGGCCTCCTTGAAAGCCAATTCAGACCAGATTTCTTTACTTTTTCTGAATTCTTCCAATGTACTCATACTTTTTTCCTGAACAGTGTATTAGCGTGTATTTCAGGTTAAGCCTGAAAGAAAAACACTTGAAAATTGAACGCATGCTAAAAATTTATAAACAAAGTCAGGAGGCTATCAAATAAAGTACTGAATGTCTAAATCGATCTTACTTGTAGGAAACGAGAGTAGAGATATGCGGGCCTTAGATGACGCGATACGTAAATTTATAGTTTGTTTATCCTTAGTTAGTTAATGTTATCTGCTACTTATTTGTGCCAAAAGAGTGGTTACATAACGGACCATTACACCGTTTTTTTGGTTCACGTTACATATAACTGTTTATATTATTAATTTTGGTATTGATTATTTGAATTTACTCAACGGCCGTTCCTCGCACACAACTGACAGCCCGTGCAATTAATACTTAAGATAAGTACCTCTAAATGTAGTTTAACAAAGTCCAATTTCTATTGCTTTTTTATTCTGTTTCAAAACGCGCATTACAGTAAGAAAAATTGAAGTTGCATGTTCCTGCACTATAAGTACTTGAGGCTCACGAGTATCCTCCTCCTAAGCTAAATAGTGGTTTTTTCATATTTTTAGAATTAGGACCATCAAAAATTTTAATTGGGTTTATTCTTAAATATTTTCTGTGTCTATGTTACACTGTATATAGCTTTCTAAAAGCTCTAGATCTCTCTTTATAAACCCTTTTAGTCCATACATTTTACTCAAGTCATCTCTTTGTACTTCAATATCTTCTAGCGAAACTCTTTCACCATTAGACAGCTTAAACATAAACCCAAAGTACACGCCTTGGTTCTTGGTAAGTGCTTTAAAAAAATTCTCCACAGGAATCAATGGTTCTGGATAATTAAAGCAATTTAGTGAAGCCACATATTGTTCAACTAACTCATCTTTTTTTTCTATAAAGCTTTCTATAAAAGCTCTAAAGAATTTTTCATCAAAAACATGTTCAATAGCTAATACTCTGCCATCTCGCAAAACTCGATAATTCAATGGGTGCTGTATTGTTAAACAATAATCTACCGCCATGTCAAAATCACTAACTTTCCCCCACACCTTTGCAAGGCAACTATCATAAATACCGTACTGAACTTGTGGAACACTTCCTACTTTATGAATAGATATAATTACTCCAATAGAGTATCGTTCATCGATACCATAAAAATATATAAGGGAACTATCAACCGACGGACCTTTTTTAAATCCATAACTTTCAACAATAGTTTTCAGTTCTGTCTTTTTCATAACATCAATCTCGATTTTGGTAGCAAATAAATTAGGTGCATGACATCAATTCAATTTATACCACACAAATATAATAAGGGGGTCACCTTTAATTCTCTATATTTTGACTTCTACATACTACCGATGCAGTGTATTCAAATCCAACAGAATAGTGACTTTTTGTAAGTGTATTTAATTCCAAATTATAGTTTTTTGCTATTGTCTCTTTATCCATTAAATGCATCTTCCCATCGAGAATTGAGTCTTTCTGACCCAAAGGGATATCACAGCCGTTTGCGAGCAAAAAGCTACTAATGAGTTTATACCAGGAGAAACTTTGTATCTTGTGTAAAAAAGATTCTTTAAACTGTGTATTTGACACTTCGAAACCTTCCTGAATAAGCCCCTTACTTTGTTGCTCGTATATGAAACTAATTACATTTTGGTTTACATCGAACCTCTCAGCTTGGCCAAAACTATTAAAATCTACCATTTGATAAATCAAATAAAAACGATTCCCAAACAGATTCTGGGCAAACTTATCCTTTAAACTTATAAGTAAAGCAGTTTCAGAACACCTTGGACTCATAAACAAAGCTAACTCACCATTGGAAAAGCTTCTAACCTGTAAATTGCAATCTTGCTCAGATTCAGCTTGCTCAACCTCCAAAGCTTTTAAGTTTGTAGAAATTGAAAATATTAAAAAAATAAATAAATTCACTACTTGCTCTCCCAAAATGTCGCTTTTCTAGAGGTATAATCACTAAAAAAAAGAATGCCCTCTATTTCCGACCATATCACTACCAGTCCTTAAGTCTACATGATAATTATCGTAATAAATCCAACCTGTTTTACCCTGGATATTTTGGTAACCTGGTGACACTGAAATCCCATTTCCATGCAATTCAGTTAGTCTATTAGCGAAATCTTTTGCACCATAATTATAATATCCATTATTTGATGTCAAAACTCTAATATTCGAACCAAAATTAGATAGATGACACCCATCTTAATTTACACCACAACTAAACCTCGGCATATCTCAAAGCAGAAACAAACCACTAAAAATTGCTCAATTCGCTTTGAGCCTTTGATAAATTGCTTAACTTAATAACTTTGTCGGGATTTCAGACATGACTAACCACGTAATTTTTAAAAGTCACGTTGAAATTGGCATGTTAATACATATTAAGGACTAAGCGAGCAATTCACTACACTGAGTGAGATTGCCTCGTCGTTTTAACTTTAAGTGCTCGCAATACTTTTGTTTAGCATCAGGCCTACCCTCTGAACATCATAGTAAACTGGGTGGTGAGCTTTAACTATTCTCTGGTTGGATATTGAGTCTTGCTAAAATGGGCTGAGCGTCTGTGATGAACCCACGTTTATCCTCACGTATGCATCGATCAGTTAAATCAACAAGTTCTACATAATATTTGAATTCAAATGGCAGTACTTTTGGCATGTGTTTTCTTGGGTTACCTGCAAAGCGCATAAGTGACTTAGGTTGTTATACGCTTTTGCTGCTTCAATACGTTTTTTAATGCTAGTGTGGTCTGACTCTTCTGGCGTCTCTGCCGTTGCTTTGGTTGACTTTATTTCTCGACCTGTAAACCTGTGTTAGACAACATTTTCCGTCCAACTATCTCGAGAAATTTTGTATAAGCAATGCTCCCTCAAATGTGCAGGCGCGGGGACATCTGGATGATTGAACGTCACGCCAGTATCAGTCATGTTAATCCTCTCCATTACTGCACGGGAGGAAGTATTATTCAGTACTGCAAAAGAAACGATTTCTTGCAATTCAAGTTGTTCAAAACCAACTTTGAGAGCAGCTGTTGCTGCTTCTGTCGCATATCCTCGCCCCCAATGTGGTTGAGCAAGCCTCCAAAGAATTTCTACACAGGGTGATGACGGTAATTTTTCGGATGGAGCGTGCAGGCCCACAATGCCTATGAACTCTTTGGTTTCGATGAGTTCAACAGCCCAAATACCCCATCCGTTTTCAGCAATGAGTGATTGACACTTTTCTGCTATGGCATTGCTCTCTGCTCTACTCAATAAATTTGGAAAGTACTGCATTACTCTAGGATCTGAAGACATGGCAAAAAATGGTTCTAGGTCACTGGCAACCCACTGGCGAAGCTTTAGCCGAGCAGTTTGGGGCTCAATAATCTGAATCATATAGAGAACTCTCCTTGTGTTACCTAACAATTTAAAAGAGCGCAAATCGCCCATCTTTCGGGCTTTCAATCGAACACTTTTCTGAATGATTTATTATTAACAAAGTTGATAACTCTTTGCCAGCATTACTAAAAATAAAGGTTATTAATTTTTGAAAAAGATAAAGTGCGCAACGTGCGCATTTTCTTGAAAATGGAAGCTATGTGGAAAAAAGTTTGGCTGTAAATAAGTGAGGTAAGAAAGACAAACCAAACTCTTGTGTCCGTCCTTGAGCACCTTATTAGGTATACTCTTCACCAAAGCCTTTGTAGCATTTTGGCAAATAACCCCAAATTCTTATTATTGAACCTGTAACTTCGAATTCAAAGCCAATACCTTTTACTAAGCTTAAGATTGATTCGCTTAATTCAATGTCAATCCATTCAACGCAAAGCAATGGAAATGGTAAATGATAATACCACTCGTTTTCCCAACCTGAAATGTAGCCATTAACCACTTTAGTTCGGTAGCAAGGCTTTTCGGGAAATTCACGAACCTCAGAAATGAGCTTATTCCATTTGGTATTATTAGCTGCTCCAACTAACTGTTTTTCAGCAATGATCCTTTTGGATTCTTGTTTGACCTTTTCATCGGAAACCGCATCTGCCATTGGCAACAAACTCATGTGTACACCCAATAATTTAAGAGAGCGCAAATCCGCCCATATTTCTGACTTTCAATCGCACACAACTGACCGCCAGTGAAATTGATACTAAAGATATTGGCCTCTAACCGTAGTTTAACCAAGTTCAATTTCAAATGTGTTTTTATCCAACTTCAAAACGTGCGCCACAATTGGCTTTTAAAACCAAAATGTGAATGACTACTCCGTTATTCTTCGAGTGTAATATAAAGAGAAAGAAAATAGCTTGGTAAGAGGCAAATTTACCAAGCTATTACAATAGAGGCTTTTATTGAGTCAACAGGCTAAAAGCGCAATTTAAGCTAATTGAATTTGATTCCAGCGCCTTTTAATACAATCGCCATCGAGTCTCTAACTTGCGATGTTAAACTACCGCTTCTTGAGCCTATCCAGCGCATAAAAGTACCAAGAATCATATCAACCATACTCATCGATATTTGCTCAATCAAGTCGTCAGACTTATTTGGCCAAACACTTGCCTCTACTTTAGCTAAGACTTTCGCAAAGTCATCCTTGGTCTTAAGTAGTTGCTCCTGTTCAAATTTAAGTCTTGAAGCAAACTCATCCGTGTATTCACATTTAAAGTAAGATACATCGTATAACGCAATCAACTCAGGAGAGCTCTCTACTTTACTAAAGAAAAATTCCACGGTATTGAATATAGACTCTACCGGGTCTTGTCCTTCTTTGAGCATCACGTCAGCTTGGTCTTCAATTGGTGTTGAATACTCATCGATAATTGCGTCGAATACTTCAAGCCTATTTTTAAAGTGCCAATAGAATGCGCCTTTTGTCACTTCTGCTTTTTTCGCAATGTCAGTAATGGTCGTGTGCGCGACCCCTTGTTCACTGAATAACAATAAAGCGGACTTAATGAGCTTTTTTCTAGTTAACTCAGCTTCTTCTTTGGTTTTTCTAGCCATATATATTTAATTCTGTTCCACAGCTTCTGCCGCCTTGGGTGCAGAAACTAACATATACATAGATGGAATGACAATCATGGCAACTGCCGTTGAGGCCAACAAACCAAATATAATTGCCATACATAGGGGAAACCACATAGCGTCACTCATTGCTAATGGAATTAAGCCCACTATGGTTGTGATGGTTGTCCCAACAATTGGTCTCAATCTATCAGCTGCGCCCGAAGCGCATGCTAAAACTAGGTCTTTACCATTAGCCAAGTGATTATTAATCGTATCAATCATTACGATGGCGTTATTGACGACTACCCCCACCAATGCAATCACGCCTATCATGGCTGGAAATGAAAATGGGATATTGAATAGCCAAAAGCCTGAAAATGTACCAATCAAAGCCAATGGAATAGTGACTAACACGACTAAAGGTTGTTTGAACGAACCCAGTGCCAAAGTTAATATCGCAAATACTAAGAAAATAGCGATAAAGAACACAACGCCCACGGCACCATATGTATCGGCCGAGCTCGCTAGCTCACCAGCAAAGTGATAGCTGTAACCTTCCGGCCATTGCTGCTTGTACTGGTCCAAAATAGGCCCCATAACTGCGGCAACTTCACCGACAGTTATCCCCTCAACTTTGGCTTTAACAGTTACAGCTCGCTGTGTCTTATTATGAATGTAAACAGGCGGAATAGCATGTAACTCATAGTCAGCCAAGTTTCCTGCTGGGATAACTTTGCCTTGCGGTGTGAAAACACTCAGCAGACTTATTTCTGAAACCGACATAGGTCCACCAATTTCATCTCCTCGGCTCTCCCAATGGGTACCAACACGTATTTTTAAATCGTCCTCAATACCTGCGATTTTAAATTTACCGTACTCGTCAGCCTCGGTAGCTAGCCTTAGTTGGCCTGCAAAATCATCCTCTGTAATACCATGAAAATTCAATGCTTCGGCATCTGCACGTAATCTAACTTGAGTTTGCCAAGCGCCCAAATTGTTGCGAACGTCTGTTACGCCTTTTATTGCAGCCAGCGCTTTTTCAACTTGCAATGATATAGTTGATAGTTCCTGCATATCAGAACCTTGCAATACAATTTGCATGGGGTCGTCTGAACTAGAGCCGCCGACTTCCGCTTTGAATACGATTGTTAATCCTGCTTGATCAATGAGTGCGTGTTCTAGTCCGGCTCTCAGCTCATCGATATATTCAAAGGCCAACTTATCTCTATCACCTTTAGGCACAAAAAGTGCGGAGAAACCGACCAAATGAGGGCTTTCATTAACTGAAAGTTGCTCGCCGATAGAACCTATCGCTCTTGGGCTTTTTTGCCCAACATACATTGCGACATTTTCAAATATTTGCTGACTACGTAAGTATTCTCCTGCTAACTCAGCTACTTCTTTACTTGCAGTTAATGTTGCATCGGGAGCCAGCTCAATCGTGATAGCCAAGTTCCTGCCATCGGCCTTTGGATACAGTAGCGAAGGTAAATTACTGGCTAAAAACATTGAAATTACCCATAACATGAAAGCGCCACCGACCCAGCCCATTGCTTGTTTCTTGGAGCTGAGTGCATTGGCGGTTAACCAAGATTTAAGTTTTATGCCTGCGGCTCTTGCAAGTTTGTCTACCTTGCTTTCTTTGCTGTTGGTTGTGTTCTTTAGGAGGTATTGTGACAGAGGAATACAAATCACAAATGCAATTATGTAACTGAATACTAAACAAAGCACAGCTGTTACTGGAATTAATTTAATAAACTTGCCATCAGTACCACCAATAGCAAGCATGGGTGCCATCGCTAGAATAGTGGTTAATTGACCAGAAAACGCCGGCATCGCGTAAGTTTTAACAGTGCTTAGTGCAGCTTCAGCAAAACGCATCTTTTTGCTGTACAAATTGTCATGCATACCTTCCATCGCGAGTATAAAAACGTCGACAAGCATACCTAACGCTAACACCATCCCTATAATTACCACGCTGTTCAAGGTATAACCGAACATACTGAGTACAAATAAAGTACCAAGAAAGGTAATTGGAATAGCCAGTCCAGCAATGAGTGCTTCACGCCAAGTTAGCAGCACCATAAGGATCAGGAACACTGCTATCATAGCCTGCCAAATATTGTTAAATACGCTTGAGAAAGACTCTTCTATAATTTCGCTTTCATCGCTAATAATGGCGGCTTGCAATCCGTCAGGCCAAAAGCTCTGGTGTTCAAAGTCTTTCATTAACGCTTTTACTTCGTTGATCAAAGTAATGGTGTCTACACCCGGTCTTTTTTTAATGCCCAAAGAGACACCTTTGGCAAACTCAGCACCGTTCTGTGAGAAATAAGTAAGGTCTTTCACTTTATCTAGACCTTTATATACGAGGGCGACCTCTTCTAGCCTCACCACTCTATTATCACCCATTCGGTGCACTGGTAGCTGACGTAATTGGTCTACACTCTCAAACCTACCAGCTAGGTAGAGCTGGATTATCGACTCTCCTCTATCAAACTCTCCCCAGCTCATATCTTTATTTGCTTGCTGTAAGCGCTGAGTAATGACATGAGGAGAAATGCCTAAAGAGCGTAACCTATCAGGTAGTAACCTAACGTGAACGCTAGTATCTCTAAAGCCTCCTTTTTCAACCTTCTTTACCCCTGAGTGAGATTCAAGGCGCTTTTCTATTTTCTTAACGACCTGACTAAAGGCATAGTCATCTAGTTTGCCGTAAAGCATATATTCGATGACAGGAGAGTCGTTTACAGAAACCTGCTCTATTTTAGGATTCTTTACGTCAGTGGGAAATTCAGCTTTACCCTCATCTACTTTGGCGCGTACTTGTTGCATAGCCTCCGCAATGGCCACTTCGGTAGTGAATTCAACTGCAATGATGGCAAAAGAAAATTGCGAACCACTTTGCAGCTTTTTTAGCCCTTTTACTCCGTTGAGCGCGTCTTCTAATGGTTTTGTTATTTCTTTCTCGACTTGCTCAGCAGCCGCTCCTGGCCACTCCACGGTGATAATAGCTTGAGGGATTTCTAAGTCGGGGTTGTTTTCTTTTAGCATTGAGCTGTAAGCCATTACGCCGCCAAGCACAATAACCCCCAATAATAAGGTCGAAATAACCTTATCGACAAATAATTTATAGGCGAAAGATTGTTTATTCATTAGTGACTTACTCCTGAACTAATCTAATTTCAGTTCCATCAACTAACTTGTGCTTGCCAACTGTAATCACTTTCATGCCTTTTGAGAGACCAGAGATAACTTCAACGTTATCTAGACCTTCTATGCCAGTTTCAATTTTGGTCAGTTTCGCTTTACCATCTTGCTCAACAAACACATAAGGTTTGTTGTTTCTCACCACCATGGCCTCATCTGGCACCATTAGTACCTGCTCTTTTTTATCGACTAAGATCCATGCCATAACATGCATGCCGTCCTTCAATAGCTCTGCGCCCTTGTTTGTATGAACTTTTACTTCAATGGCCCTTTGTTCCAAACTGATACTCGGGCTAACCGAAAATATTTTACCGTGCGCGACAAGCTCGTCGCCAAATTGAGATTGCGCAGATTTCGATAGTAAAGCAGCGCTCCAACTAATGTAGACAGGTTGGTTCTCTTTTAACTTTCCAGCGGCGTAATAAGGCACATTGAGAGTCACTTCATATTGACTATTGTCGACTACAACCATTGCAGATGTAACTTCTTTTTCTCGATCAGACACGCTAGCGGAAGGCCCTGCCCAAAAGTCACCTTCTCTGACATTTACTTTGCGAAGCACTCCATCAAAAGGCGCAAAGATACTTGTCTTTTCTAA
This sequence comes from Pseudoalteromonas luteoviolacea, assembly GCF_001696455.1. Lineage (GTDB taxonomy): Bacteria > Pseudomonadota > Gammaproteobacteria > Enterobacterales > Alteromonadaceae > Pseudoalteromonas > Pseudoalteromonas luteoviolacea_C. Next base: position 62,452 of record NZ_MAUJ01000002.1, on the reverse strand, counting down.
GCCAAGCTTTGCTTGGTTTAACTGAGCAATTGCCGATTTTTCTTGGTTTTTTGCATTCGCCAATTCTGTTTTCGCTGTTTTCAACGTTTCTTGCGCATTAAGAAGCTCGGTTTTAGATGATTCGTATTGCTCTTTTGGAATTAGCTTTTGTTTCCACACCGCTTCTGTTCTCTCAAAACTCGTTTTTGCTAAGTTGTAATTGTTTTCTGCCTGCTTGATACGTGACTCTGAAAGTGAAATGGATAACTGAGCAGATCTGAGTGCCGCCTCATAGTTTTTCACGGACTCCAAATCTTTACGTTCATCAACTCTTGCCAACAGTTGACCAAAGTTTTCTCCAGCTTTAGGACCAATCACATGACTGCCTGCTCGCACGTCAATACCATTCTGATCCTCAGCAATAAACGTAATTTTTCCATCTGTTTCGAAATTCAAATACTCTCGGCGAATGCCTTGAGCTAACCCTTCACTGAATGCCCAATCATAAATGGTGCTTGTTGATACTGTTTTTACTTCCACCGCTACTTTTGGCTGCGTTTGAGCAAACAAATACGGAGAAAAGAGAATTAAAGCCGCAAATGGCATAGCCAATGAGCCATTAAGGATGCGTTGTGCATTAGCAATTTTGAAAGTTGATTTGTTCATGTTCCACCTGAATTATATATACCTACTGGTATGTATGTTGGTTGCATTATACATACTCAAGGGTAGGTATAAAGTAAAAATTTGATCGAACCAGAATGTGAAATGACGAAACTGAACTATGACAACTTAGAATGGCTGCATACAACTAACAGTGATTTTTCGAACGCGAAGCATAAACAAAAAACCTTGATAAGGTGTCCTTAGTTAGGTGCGCAGAACGCTGTACCTAAACTGTAGCGCTGGAAACCCCTTAGTATTCAAGGTCAGATAGGCCTTGGTCATTCCGTATATCAGCAGCAATGAATAGCGATTTGGTAGTATAAAATTTGAGAATGCCGATGTTCTGCATATATCAGTCAACCTATACAGAGTCATGTACCCGACGCCTTTTTGAATATCAATGTAAAACGTATTTTGTTCGCCAAGAATGCAAACGAGGGGTTTTCTGTTGTTATCAGTGCACTAATTAATTGATAGATGATGCCCAACTGCATGTAACAATATGTAATGTTTGTAGCGGTTGTTGAGTGCTAATGTTTTTAGAGTTCAATATTACTATACCCATAGAAATTTTATATTTAGGTTAATTTATTAATAGCTTATTCATTGCTAGGTGCACAGCGATTTGGGCTTTATTAATAAATTCCTAGATGATAAACGTGCTATCAACACCGATTAAGGACAGAACCATGGCTCACAAATGTAATCAATTATTTAACTGCGCTTGTGGCAGTAAATTATGGCAGAGCTTATTGCCAAAAGGTTTTAACCCGTCTTTCGAATTGAATGATCAAACCGAAGATAACGCGCCAGAGAGTTTTATTATGCACGCTGTAAATGGCGGCACAATTTTAACAATGCGGGAGGGAATGAATGAAAACGTCGAAGCAATTGGTATTAAAGACGGAAAAATTTTTGCTGTAGGTAGTTTTGAAGATGTAAAACCAAATTTCTCAGACTCAGATCCTGAGATTAAAATAGAAGGTTCTGCCACTTTAATTCCAGCATTTATTGAACCTCATGTGCATATTATTCCCAGCGCAGTAATTAATACAGGGTTAGATTTAAGCCCTTTTTATGGTCAGCAACTGCGGGAGAATGTGTTTCCCAAACAGGAATATAACTTTGAATGGATTAAAAAGGTCTTGACAGAAAAAGCAGCGAAGATAACAGCTGGTGAAGGTTGGATTCTAGGACATAATATGGACCCTTCATTATTCTCTTCTGGGAATAAAGTTATAAATGCGGACACGTTAGATGGCATATCTAATTCTGTGCCGATTTACATTACAAATACATCAGGACATTTGGCATATATTAATAATGCGGCGATTAAGGTCATTGACGATTATAATGCTGAAGGCAATGAAGGCAATGAAGGCAATGAAGGCAATGAAGGCAATGAAGGCAATGAAGGCAATGAAGGCAATGAAGGCAATGAAGGCAATGAAGGCAATGAAAATAGCAGTAAGTACCCTGATAAAAAAGAAGTTAGCACAGGTCACAACGGGGTACTTGAAGAACTCTCGGAGATGGTGCCAGTTTTAGAAGTTCTGATAGAAAAATATGACTGTGAAAAGGTCGAAGCTGAGGAAGATGACGAAAATAAGGTAACGTACAAACTTAAGCCACAAGCAAAAAAACGAATTGTACAAGAGTTAGAGAAGCTATTTGAAAATGCGGTGTCTAGCGGCATTACATATATGTTGGATGCTGCGCTAGATGAGAAGCAAATAGAGATTTTAAAAGCGTATGCCGAAACGGGTAAGGTGCGCATAGGCGGTGCATATTTGATAGATAGTTTGGATCAATTGAATACAAGCATCGGCTCTTTGGGTTTGCCCAACTCAGGTGACGAATACTTTAATCTTGCTTTTTTAAAGCTAATAGCAGATGGCTCTTCACAAGGGTTAACTGGCTATCAGTATACGCCGTATGATTGCAATGAAAACTATGACGTGTTTGCCCAAGCCGAACAGTCAGACTTCAATGAAGCAGATAAAGATAAAAATAAAATCAAGAATTTAGCAGAGCAAAATATTACTGGCCTGTTTAATTATGGCTATCCATTGGAGTTTAATGGACTAATGAGAATAGCCAATAATTATGGTTGGCCGACGATGACACATGCTAATGGCGATCACGCAATTGACAGAACGCTCAGTGCCTTCAAACAAGCTGGCATCACAGAAAAAACTAAAGAGCAACGGCGTGATAGGATTGAGCACTGCTCCTTGCTTTCACCAAGTACCATGGCTGAAATGGAACACCTTGGCATTTCACCAAGTTTTACTATTGGGCATGTCGGTTACTGGGGGTGGAATTTTAAAAATACCATTATAGGTCAACAACGAGCAGACCAATTAGATTTATGCGCATCAGCCATCAATAACCATGGTATGCGAATAACACTTCATAGTGATTATAGTGTTACGCCTATGGGGCCTCTGCGTTATATGGAGCAGGCCATCACTCGGTTAATGGAAAGTGCGCCAAACCAAAGCTTAGAAGTATTAAATCCGAATGAACGACTTACGCCATTTCAAGCTCTTAAAGCGATGACTTATGATGCGGCCTGGCAATGCCACGCAGATAAATGGGTAGGATCGTTGGAAGTTGGTAAATGCGCGGACTTCACGATTTTGGCAGAGTCACCGCTGAGGTATCAAAACCGCAAAAATATGGCTTACCCTGCACAAGGTATGCGTAACATTCCTGTGCTTAAAACTTTTAAAGGAGGTAAACAAGTATTTGCACAGCCTCAAGAATCATACCTGTCTAACATTTCATGGGACAATGACAGCAAAACCGTGGCCTTTAAATATACAGGGCCAAAAGTTTCACCACCAAAAGGCGTTGAGGCCCAAATTTGGTATCAGCTGCAAGATGAGAATGGCGATGCATTAACTCCTAAGTATACTGAGTCAATGAATAGCGTGTATTTTAATTCCCAGTTCGAGACATTTCTTGGTGATTTTGAAAGTTTAAGCTGTTTTTATTTAGTTGCAGGTGTTTATTTACAATCAAAACAAGCGGATGTGATTGCAACAAAAGCATTTATTGATAAATGCAGTGGCACATCTGAAGTGAACTATAAAACGAGCATTAACGAATTACATCTATTCAGATCATCTGGTTCTGTTAGTTTTGAGGTACCGCCGGGCATAAAAGAACCTGAACATAGTACTTGCTGGTTGTTTATTACAGATGTTAACACCAACTATGGTTGGGGTAATGGCCAGGGCGCACCAAATTTAGAAGGGGACGATTCAACACAAGGAACGAGCAAGCATACGGGTGTCTACTATTATAAAAACCTGACATTTGATGAGTTATCAAAAAGTCGCATCGACCTAGATGACCTCAACCTAGAGTCAGGTAAAACCTACAAAGTGGGTTTATGTTTAGGTAGTAATTATAGAATTGCGGCTTATGCAGTCACTCACTGTGTTGATAAACCTAACCCAATTGGTACTCTCTAAAAAGTAGTGTTCCACAAGTAACAATTTTTAAATTAACCCACTCCCAATTCGAGTGGGTTTTTCATGGGATGTTCAATTAAATTTATATGGCACTAACCAAGTGTATATTGTGATTAAATAAATTTGATCCCGCGCGTGAAGCCAGCAGGTCGAATAACTAAGTTTACATGTTTATTTATGTGATGTTTTTTGAGCAAGTGAAATACATTTTTGTACCTAAAGAAAGCTGCTCATTATTAAACTCAACTGGGTACACTTTTCCCGATGCAGATTTGAGCTCTACGTTAAAAGCGTGAGATCTACTTGCTCGTTCAAGAACCGCCGCTACTTTTTGGCCAGTTACAAAAAAATATTGACCGTCTGCACTCTCCGATTTATTTAATTTCTCTCCATCTACGTAGACGTCTAAGGAGGAATCAACTTTATTGACCATATTATCTATTGCCCGAATAATGTAGAAGCCCAAAACATGGCTTCCTTTTTTAAAATCATGAATTTTTTGTTGCTCAGATAATTTGTATCCTTTTCCCATATAAGAGAAGCTGGCAAGCACATGTAACTTAAATTCTGATGATATTTTCACATCCGTTTGCTGCTCCATTAAACAAATAGATTGTCTAAACCCTGGCTTCCAATACCCTCCAAGCGGCAGGGCTAAAGCTGAGAAACTAATAATAGTAAAAATCAAAAAACAGAATCTAAACATAAATTAATCATGTCTCGTTTGTCTAAGTGGTGAAAACTATCTCGCTAAATCAATGACTATGAACCGAAATGCTGACTTTCTATGCACATTGTTTGCTATGTGTATCTTACAGCGAGGCTTTGGAAACAATATATAAAACACTGCTAATTGACACAACTGGTGTAAATACCTAAAACGCTTGAAAAAATTGGCTTCAAGTTTAGCGTCTAAAACACAAAAATATACTGATAATAGCATGCAGCGGATAGAGATAGATAAACAGCATGGTGAAAGGACCCACTTAGTGAATTGCCAATATGAAACCAAGAGGTATAAATACAGACGCGCCATGTTACTCAGTTATAAAAGGACTGCTCTTATAAATATCGTTACTAATATTTCTTTGCGCTATTGTATTCATGAGGCGCTATTATTTATTGATTTAAACTTGGTTTGAAAACTAATAATCCCTCTTTGGTTGATTGCTAACTGGTTTATAATCGGTAATTACAAAAAAACCTAACAGATTTTCCCTAACTTCAATTTGAAGCCGATTGCCGACTGAGTGAGAATTCCAAAATTCCTTACTTACTTTTAGTTCGTGCGTCCCGAGATTTTTTGGGGAAATAATCAAGATATGGCTTGTTGATTTACTTCTACTTATTCGCTTTTCGGTAATTTCAGTTTCTAAGAACTTCGGCTCTTCAATAAATGCATAAGAATTTAAGAGTCCGACAATGGTTAGAAAAAAGAACATATATGTTGTTCGGCGCTGACTTCTAAAAAAGTTTCTTTTGTCTACAAAACTGTCCCATAGTTCAGATGGGTTGCGCTTTTTATGTAAAGCAAGGCCTATAACAAGACCAATTAAAGCAGTTCCAATCACAAGCTCTAAACCATAAAAGGTTCTATCCACAGTTTCGAACGAAAACCATATACCTAAAACTAGAAAGGTGAACCATAAAAGCTGAGACGTTTTGTCTGTTTTCATAAGTATCTAACCACCCCAAATTTTGATGTCATTTTTGATACATTGGTTAGTGTTCATTTAGTACGATACCAATAAAGTACGCTTGAAAAACTGCCGACAATAGTAATTGGTATCAACATTATTTTATTTATTAGACGGCTTTTGCAAATTTACTAAACCAATTGCCTTACTAGCTGCACGAAACCGCCAAGTGATATCATTAAACCCGTTGTTACAACCAGTTTCATTTTACTGGCGTGTTCATGGCCACCAAGGTGCGGAAATAATTTACCTGATCCAAATAAAGAAATTGTGATACCGCTAGTCAATAAAATAATTCCATCTAGTAGGTTACTGTAGTCCATTGATAAACCCCTTTTTCAAGTTCAAAGAATACAATATTAAATTATGTGGTTTCGTGTCAACAATGCCGGATATTCGAATAAACTTTGCTTTTCAAACCTGCTGGGCATTGAGGTCTATTAATTTAATGCTTATTGCGAATAACTGATCCTTGCTTTGTAACCTTTTGCTGTTCGTATTTCTTGATGAAGTAGCGAATTGGCCGCACCTAGCCGAGTTGGCTCTTTTGCAAAGAATACTTGTACATTAAGAATATGTTTTTGAAAATAATATTTTTCATATAGTGAATTTTTAAAATAAAATATTTACAATGTGAAACTATTGTGATTACCTTGTTGGTGAAATAATAAACAAATAAGGAAAGCAAAATGAAGTTACTATTAAACAAGAAAAAAGTTAAAAACCTATCTTCTAATCTTCAGCCAGTTGATAAAAACCAAACCCCCAAAATTGGTGGTGCTGGATTAGATGCTGGAGTATCAAATCGCCCTAGCTGTGCAAACTTTGACCGATGTTATATTGAAGTGTAAACGGACAAAGTTCTAACCGATTACGTTAAAAATTTAATTTGTAAGCCGCGCGTATTGCTTGCGGCTTACTATGCAAACCTTGTATCTCCCCTGCACTTTTGTAACTCAATCAGCGTTGTAATTTTTGCCTCGTTTCCAGTTGATGTAAACCTGAGTTAATTCATCGACTGCTTGCTGATGTTGGTTTACGGATAAGTTTTTTAGAATTTTTTTAACTTGTTCAGGTGCCCTTTTCTCATGAAAACTAATTGGTTCAGTCACTGAGTCGACATACAAATCGAGTTTAGCCAAACTACGAGCGCCAGCATTCCACATTAGTTTAGCGGAAGCGCGATTCATATTGGTATAGTGTTGCCACATTGTAGAATGGTCGACTTTTTGGTATTCAAATCTTGGTAGTAGTTGATGAGGATAAATACGTTCAACAATCTTGTTGCGAGCATCCAAAACGACAATGGAATGTGCTGAGCTTTTAGAAAAATCTGCGTGTAACTGATAATTTCCGACAGGCGCATCTAGTTTTAGACGTATTATATTGTTGCTATCTTGATGACTGCCTTGCCTGAATATGTATAAGAATACCTCTCTGTTTTTCTCAGCCAAGATGATTATTTCCGGCAAAATATCAGCGTCAATATTGCCGCAAAGGCCTGATATTAAATGTTCGGCTTTGAGAGAAACACTACTCAATCGGTCATCTTTTTGAATGTGCAGCATGCCTTTGTCTAAAAGTAGAGCGATAAGCTGAGTTTCTTGGCTTTTAAACTTCTGACATGCCAGTAATTGCTCACCAAGATTCAGCGGAATGGGTATAGACTCTAGAGGCGTCTTGTTACCCCCTTGTTTGATAACGACCGTGCCTTTTTCTATGTCGTGATAGAACATCTTGTTGTTCGCAAAACCGATTGGTTGAAGGGTTGTGCTCTTATTGTGTATTGCCCATGCATGAGAGGAATAAAGACAAAAGGTTAGCAACCAAAATGTGGTAATTACTTGGATTTTCATTACTTCTCCTTGCCGAGCCACTGTGAAATAGCTCGGCCTAAGTTTTAATTATCTTCCCATTGGGTTATGGATTGGTCTGCTGACGCCATCGACCCTATGTACCACACGCCAGATTTTTGCAGGGTTTCCAGTGTTTTTAGCTTTGTCTTGAATCTGTTTAAGGATCCGTAAAGCTCTCACATCACTGGAGTGCACAGCGTCTTCTCGACCGAGCATCGAAGGGTCTACGACGATATCGATTAGGTCGTAGTAATTATCGACACTTGCGGGCAAAAAGTAGCTCCTCACTGTGTAAGCATCCACTGCGCCAGGCAATGTATTGTTATCGCCATCTTGGACTTCACTGGCGATTGTGTTGTCAATATCAATAGAGAAGTTTATTTCGCTATTGCTGCCTTTTGTATGCTTGTACGTTCGCGCATAATATCCACCAGCAGACGCCCCCCAGCCAGCACCGGTTAGTTCAATTTCTACATCCCAGCTAACGCCAGCGTTAAACTCTAAGTCATATCCAAAGTAGTCAGTGATTGAACTGGCCGCGGTACTGTCTGTAGATAAAAAAGCGCCATCTGTAACACTCACTTTCGCCGTCAATAACTTATCTAGTGCAAAGCCCTCTGCACTTTCATTGTTTGCTTTGAACTCGGACTGGCCGTAACGTTTCAATAACTCCTCACTTTGTCGTTTATATTTAATGAGCCACGCAACCTCTTGACCAGGGTTAAAGTACGACTGACCAGTAGATACTTTATAATCACCTATATAGCCGTCTAGTGAGCCAGCCAATTGATACGCAGGGTTGATTTTAAATTTAATCGGAGCTTCGTCTTCGATTGCCCGACTAAAGTCGAGTGCATAGCCAATGAGTTTATTGTTTCTTGGATTGTATAACGCGTATCTATCAGCTGATAAAGTTGAAACGAATAGCGCACCTTCATTGTGCGGTTGCCACAATTCAGTGACATTGCCGTCATCATCTGTCTTGATACAGTTGTTGGTCCAAGGGTTAGAATCGCCATTACATGCTTCACTAGGTGGAGTACCGGTCAGTATTGATGCACGTTGCAGCGAATCTGAGAGGCTGTACTCTTTATCACCACCAAATATGGCACCTGCTCTTAGTTCAGCCGTAATATCGATTTTTTGGCTAACAAATGGGCTTTTCCCACCAAGGGTGAGCCTGCCAGAGACATTAGCGCCAGCGCTTTGGTCCAAGTCCAAGCTGTAAGTTACCCCGTTTTCTATGTTGATAGACGCCGATGTTGCATCCGAATAACCCCATTTACCGTTTTGATCTCGGCCGAGGTTTTCTTTTGGTACTGGGGGCGCACCTTCGATAAAGCCAATTAGGCTTGCATCCGCCGTAATACGTTTATCATATTCAGCAGTCAGACGATAAAGTGCGATATCACTCGCCACAAATTGATGTTTACCGTTATATGTTTGATGCAATTCCAAAAACTCTCGATATAAAATGCCTGCCTTTTCACCGTTTTGATCTACTAAACGGCCATTTTCAAATACAATTGGAGCAGTACTAAACCCTTCTAGAGGTTTGTCTTCACCATGATAGTAAGTGCCAAATTTAGGCGTGTAGATATAGACGTTATTGTTGCTCCAAGTTCTTGGCGAATTGCTGTGCCAGTCCATTACCCAGCGGTTATCCAATGTCAATCTCTGCTCGGTTGTTCGGTTTTGTGCACCCCAAGACATTTTTAGCTTACCGAATCGTTGATATAAGCTGGGGTCAAGTACACTTTCCATTAAAATATTAGAGCGGTCATTGTGTGATAAATGGCTGCCACGCCAGTACATATGGATCAAGCCATCACTTGCATAAGTCATTCTTGGTGCTGAATTAAAGCCCACAACTTCAAATGGCTGTAGTTTATAGGCGGGCCTTACAGAGTCTGACGTGCTGCGAAAACCCCCTGACTTTGTCATAGGATAATGCAGTGTACTCGTACGAATTTGACCAGATGCCTTGGTGGTTGCGGCAACGACTAGCTCTTCGTCTAGTACAACACGTTTCTGAGTGTCTTCATTTGTCACTGTGGCATTGATTGTAATCGCATCTAGCGCTTGAACAGCCCCTCTAACACTCGCTTGTACTTGTTGATACCAGCTGAAAGACTGCTTTTCGTCCTGCTCATTGATGTAGTCAAAATCACTTGTATCAAATAGCTTATCCTCGCCTTTTTTTACGGAGGAAATGCGTATTAATGACCTGTTTTTGCAGCTGGTAGCAAGGAGTATACGCTGTGAGTTTTGACCTGTAGAAGACGTCGTCGCCGTGATACTCCCCAGTTCGCAGCTTTGCCCATTGTGTATTGCAAACGGTACTTCAAAGGCTGGCTCGTAAAACAAGTCGCCGAACGCATCTGAGGTATCTATGATGTCGCTAGTCGCAAAGCGCTGATTTTGAGAGGGGTCATTAATGACTTGAACTGAACGGTCAAAGCGCTTTTGTGCTGCTTTATACCTAGATTCAACCAGTCTTTGTACCTCGCTTGCAACGTCTGAGTACGTAAAGCGTTCAACAATGACATTATTTTGGTACTCGCGGAATAAATATAAGTAGTTTCCGTCAGTTGTGACATCAAATTTCTCACCTGTGTAGGCGGCATTACATATAGGTTTAACATGTAAGTTTGTCCCACTACTTGGATTTGGAAAGTCGGCAGCGGTTAAAAAGCGCGCCCCAGACGGTAAATCGTTTTGGCATCTAGGATCATGACGTTTTCGATACAACGGCAATGTTTTGGCTTTTTTCCAGCCTGCGTCCCCTCTGACAATATACTTGATTTGGTTGCCATCATTATAAAAAACAAAGTTTTGTTGTTTGAAGTTAACGTCTTGGCTTATAGAAACCGAATTGTTTTCATCGAACTGAACGTTTGTTAGTGGGTTATATGGCGGGGTAATATACACATATGCAGACTCTCCTGACTCCGGTATCATCAATAGGTCTGGGTAACCATCACCAGAAAAGTCAGCAACTCTCATAGTTTTATAAGTATTGGCGTGACCACTGAAATGATTGGTGATCTGCCCACTCAAATTCATGGTTTTTTTGTGATGTACGCCAACGAATTCGATTTTTTTAAGCTCTGCATCCTGCTCTTGTTGCTGGGGTTGTGTTGAGTACAGAATAAATGGCACACCATTCCAAATAACGATGTCATCTCGATTATCATTATTAAAGTCCCCTATTCCCACCTGTTTGTTGTCAAAAACCGTTTTACCAGCAACTTCTAGCTGCGTTTTGCTAAATAAAGCAATGTTCTCTCTGACTATCTGTGATTGGTTTTGCTGCTTTTTGGTATGAACAGCTCGACTAAGTAAGACGGTATAGCTATACCCTGAGAAGTATACGATGTCGTCATTGCCATCACCGTTAAAGTCACCTGTACGCAGGTTAAAGAACTCTACATCTTGCATTTTGTCCTTTAACTCGTCATCGCTGCGGGTTTTTAGGTGATCGTCATTTGCATCAATATAGATTTTGCTGCGTTTAAACTTGCCTTCGGTATTTGGCTGGCCAAACCAAATATCAATTTGTGGCTCGGTGTCGCTATTTTCGTCAACGCCTTCAATTGTTTCGTTTTTATTCCAGCGCAAGATATCGCTTAAACCATCGCCATTAAAGTCAGCTATTCGAACAAAGGACTTGTCATTGGGAAACAAGCGTCCAGGGCGGTCTTCTGTGTTGTCACTGTCGCTGCTCATTGTAAGGTTTTTCATTGTGCCAATTTGGCCTCGATGGTTATATGCGACAGTCACATTTAAGCCAATGTCTTCGGCAAGATCCCCAGACTCTGTGCGTAAAACATCGTCAAGCCCATCGCCATTAAAGTCGCCGATATAGACATTATTGCCTTTGTAGCCATTATATAAATCACTCAGCTCTTGGCCTCTCGAGAAGTGCATCGAGTTCCCGTCAGTGGTGAAGCCACTGTGAATATTCGCAGACAGGAATTCGTCATGTCCCCAACTTTCAGAGCGTTCCTGTCTGAGCAGATCTTTACCGGGCGCATAGTCAAAATTACCAACATACAGAGAGACATGTTCGCCGTTGAAAATATGCAGCCCAGACTTGGCTTCATTTGCCCATGCGGGTCTTACAAAGTCCACATAGCTCCCTTTGTAGATAGACTCGTCTGTCGAAAGTGGTGTGGCCCCGACTCTCCCCCTGTGTTGGACAGTTGCTTTACTTAAAAAAACCTTTATTGCATGTTCTGTAGACTCGGGGTTTAAACGCACTATGTCTGCATTGCCATCACCATTAATATCTGTGGTATACACCTTTTCTGCATAAGACCAAGTGCCGTATTGCGTTGCGTTCAGCTCTTTATATTTCCAGGGAACATAACCATTATGTACAGAGTCTGTTTCTGTACTATTCGCGCTGAAAAGTGGAGAGATCAACAGCGCCGCCATAATGCTTTGCGCTATGTAATGTTTATTCACTGTTAATGTCCTTCTTTTGTTATTCGTATTGGTTGAGGCCGCTTACATGCAAATTCATCACGCTTTAAACGGCCATCAACAAAGCTAACCACTGGGTGATTAACGGTCTTCGAACATAACAATGCTGCACCAGCAGACTAAGTGAATAACTCACAATAGTTCTTAAATGGTCTTAAATCATGTGTGTGTTGACTCTTATCTCAATGAAAGTTTTGCTTATATTTGATACGAGTTAGATATTGGCATTTGATTTTCACTAAAAGCGGTACTCGATTCTTAAAATGAGAGAGCGTTAAATGTCATGAAAAAGTAGCAATTTTGTAACTGCTTGAATTAATCGTCCCGTTTATCCGGTCGTGTAATGAGTCAAAGAGGTCGTACCGATATATGGAGTAATTGTTGTTACGATGTATGTGTTCGGTAATGTTAAGCTGACTAGATTACAGAGGAAGGTAAAATTGCATTTTAAAGTTGGGAAATGGGTTTTGGATGATCGCCAGTATAAAATTACTTGCGACGATAGAAGTGTGGAGCTGACGCCAACATCTTTTAGGCTCTTAAAGTTACTTATTTCCAATCCGGCTAAGGTCATTTCTATTACAACAATTAAAGAGCAGGTTTGGAAAACGGAGTTTACAACCGACAACCTTGTGTATCAGACAATTAGAAACCTTAGATTGGCATTAGAAGACTCCGACGAGCAAGTATATATAAAAACAATTCCAAGATTTGGTTATCAATTGGTTGCACCAATTGAGCAGTTGAGCGGTGAATCTGAGCCTGTAGCGACTTCCTTTAATACAGCCTATTTACTGATAATTGCAGTTATCCCTCTAATTCTTGGGGTATTGCTGTGGTGGAATCTATCAAAAAGTGCCTCAAATGATATACAGCCAACTGACATGCAATTGCTAGTGATTAAAGACGGTATAGAGCATGCAAATAAAAGTAATGTGGTGGAACACTTTGAACAATTATTAGAGGTAGAAAAAGCCAAAACAATAAATGAAATCAACTTGTTTGAACAACTTAACCAACAGCAAGCCAGTACTAAAGTCGTGATCAAGTTTATACCTGAAAATAATCACGTATTGAGTATGGTCTTTGTGGGTACCCCTGCTCACCTAAGCTATGTAGACCTCAAACACGTAAATAAATTAGACAATAATGAAGCTTTTACTAGTTTATTCGGGGAGATCAAGCAGTCTGTATTAACGCGAGGCAACTCTGGCATAGCGACACTGGCAGCGTCTAACAATGAATTAAAGGCACTTGTTTCAGTGTCGAATAGTGCATCATTCAAAGAGGTTAAATCTGCGTTGTTGCTAGAAGTCGAGTCTAATAGCTTAAACGAAGATCAAAAAAGAGCTAAGTATGCTTTTATAGACACCTTACTGTCATTTTATCGGTTGGAAGATCATGGCGATGAGAAGTTGTTATCCGGCATAAATTACTTAGTTTCTCGCTACCACCAAAGCAATTATGCACTGATTGCCGCAGCCCTATTTATTGCAGATAGAGGTAGCCCTAATGTGGCGTTTCAATTAGTTGAAAATCTTGAACAAGATTTATTTCTTACGTTTGTGCAAGGGTTATTGCACATAGAAATTGACGAAAGTGATCGCGCGCTAAAGCATTTTGAACGGGTATTTAGCCTTGCACCAGAATTTGAAGATAACACCTTTTTTTACTTTTTAGAGTTATTTGAAAGTGACCTTAGTGAAGAACTTTCAAAGCATAGCAAGAGGTTATTAAATAGTGACTATTTTTCCACATCAAGCCACTTTATTTTATTCAATCAATACGTCAAACATGGCCAATTTGATAAGGCCATTTCCTTTTTAGTCGGGTTAAGTGGCAAGTTATCTTGTAACGATGATTTGGCAGGCTCGCTCGCATTGCTAAATGCGTCTCTTGGCAATGTTCAAGATAGCGAGCAATGGTTACAGCCGCTCAATAGAATTAATCATAGAGATTGGCGAATTCCTTGGGTTGTGTTTTCAAACTACCTATTTGAACAAAAGCTTGGCGAATACCCTATGTGGTATACCCGTTATCAAAAAGAGGTACTGGGCAGCGACAGTTTATATGAGCCATTATTTTTAAATACCTTGACCCACTATGCACTTGGAAACTTAGAATCAGCTAATTACACTTATGGATTAACTCAACACGCAACATCCGCTTTTAGTCGACCGAGTACCATTGAGATAGCCAATGCGGTGGCCCACACTTGGTTTGATCAAGAAAATCCCGCAGAGCGAGTTTCATACCTTTCTCAATTTGAAACACTGGCCCGAACAATCAAGTACGACGAAACTGCTCTACCTAACTTAATTTCTGCATTGTACTTTACCTCTTACGACGATATTAAGCAGGCTGAAAACGCGATTATAAATGGCTGTAAAAAAAGCCCCGCGATTTGTACGGTTTGGCGTTCAATACCTTTATTAAAGCAGGTTGTTAATACAGCGAAAGTGAATAAAGAAGTCATACTAGCTGGAAAGAAAATGGAGAACTTACAAACTCAACAGCTAAAAGCACTAAATAAAACACTTTTACCAATTTGCAGTGCAATATAGCTGTAGCGCTTTGAATGAGGTAAGCCTTGTAAGATATTAAGAAAGGCGTTGCGCACCACTAAAGTATCAATTTGAATTGATAGGCTCAGTTATTGAGGCAAGATTGTTTGTGATAGACGTTTATTCTCCACCACCTCCACCATCGGAAGATTGCCAGCTTTCACTACGACCCCCTTCCCCCCAACCACTGTAATCATGAATATCACCGGGAAGTTTTTGTCCGTTATGGTGACCAGAAGAGTATTCCTTTTCCATTTTATGATCTAAATATTTTTGAGTGCTGAAAATGGCAGCACCTAAGAAAATAAGTATGAAAGATAATATTTGAATCCAAAAAACGAACATAAATCCGACAGGTTGAAGCACCACACCCACTATTATAAATCCCAGTCCAATCCAATTTCTCGGTTCCATCAACACACCTACCAGTTTTCATTTTAGAAAAACCACAATAAATCAGACAATAATGAAAATAAAGTAGCAATTATTGAACAACTTCTATTTGAAAACATTTTCAATACAAGATTCTGAAATGTTTCGTGGCTTCAATTTAACATTATTATCACTATGGCAAGCGGTGTTAATTCGCTCATAACTGACTGCTAGAGGAACCTAAAATTAAGACCTAAAGCATAAACGCCAGATATGAGCGAAAGAGAATTAATGAACGTTTAAGTGGTAATCAATGACTTTCACATAAGGGCTTGGTGAATTGTGTCCATCAGTTCTGTTCCAAGGCCAGCCTGTACCGGCATTTCCACCAGCGACAGAGACATCCTTAATTGCAAAGTAAATTTTCTTGTCGGTTTGTTCGATTTCATCTGGTAATTGAAAACGAGTCCATACGTCCGGTTTCCAATCGTTAGGTCTTCGAATTCTGCTGGTATTTGTGGTTCCCGTATATCTTTCGCCAGAATATTTAAGTGCATTGATGGGCGTTGCGTCAGCAAAGTTGTCGTTGGTAATGGGGGCCAGAGACCAGCGAATCTCGAATGTACTAAACTTGCCGTTGCCCAGCTTGTCGAACGACTTGTCTTTAAAGCCTATTTCCCAGTTGTCTGTGTTTGGCCAATAGCCAACCCAAAGTGACGTAATTGATTCATCGTTTTGATGAGGTTCATCTGTATCAGAAGTCGAGTAGAATTTCAGTTCATCGATGACATAACTTGTTTTGGTTGGTTGCGGGTATCGGATTTCCATATACATCTGATTAAGCTGTGCAAAATAATGCTTTCCATCACTTTCTAGTGTGGGGTTATTAGCCAACGGCTTACCGTTTTGGCCACGATGATGTGTTGGGTGTTGATCCAGTAAAACGTGGATCCAAGCGCCTGGGTTTATTCCTAAATAATGATAGTAATGTTGATTACCCGGACCCTCATATGGGCACCCTTGACCACTGCCTGATGGGTCACCTCCAGTTCGCCAGCATAGATATGTGCCGACATGAAAGTTTGTACCTATACTGCCCATACCGCCGTCATCGCTCATCGGCGCTAAACCTTCTGCTTTTAAGTAAAAACTCATTCTATCGGTACTGTTATTGGTGATCCCCCTTTCACTTAATGGTTTTCCATCATACCAAAGCCACCAAGTGCTTCTGTGGTCGGTGCTATTGGGCAATTCCTCTACGACAAGCGCGCCACCTGAGTTCGTAGAAGGTGCTCTATCTGTGACCGTTACCCTCGCAGTGTTTAATTTACCATAATCCCCTTTGTTGAATGAGCGTGGGCCCTGCCCCCATCTAAATCGCTCGCCATCTCCTAAAGTTGAATGGCTACCAAGTATCCAACCTGGGTTGCTGTAGGCAACGTCATCTTGCCAAGTCCACCCTTCTAAAGATTGATTCAAGCCTTTGTTCCAATCAAACAGTACGCCATTTGATTCAATCGGTATTTCGGGCGGCTCGTTCCCATCATTTGGATCGCCATCGCCCCCGCCATTATCAGGCGGCGTATGAAGAGCTAGGTCAATGGCGAAATTAGCCTCGACCGTGCTTCCACTCTCACTTACCGCTTTTACTGTGATATTTTTTATTGGATTGTCTAAGGGATTCAGACACTCATACCTTGTCATAAACACCTTGCCGCTCCCACTTTTTATTTCAAAACATCCGTCGGCATTATCGGTAAGGGAGTATGTTATTTTTTTTCCTTCTTCATATGCAAATGCTGTGACTCCTATGGCCCCACACTCGTCTCCAAGCAGTGCATCAGTAATCTTATTTTGACGAAAATCAATGTCGTAAATCTGACTTAGAGTTGAACCTGACTGAGCATACAAATTTGTAGACATAAGCGTTGTGAGCAGCATGATGCCGCTTGTGGTGAATATATTTTTTTCCAAAATAAATTTCCTTTTAAGTACGTTTTGATTTGATTACATATTTTTGATTGTTCGCATTTTATTAGTGAGGTTGAATAGCCTCCTCGATTATTGAAAGACTTTTATTGTGGCTCTTGCTTTATAATGTGAGCTATTTTGAGCGCGAGACGGGTAATGGAAATACAATGAATTGTTGCAAACTAACCTAACTATTTTGTGTAGCATGGTGTGGTTGTAATAATTTATCACTGCTGAACTTTGCGATCAATATATTGTATACACTTGTTTTTTTAGAATCAGCAATAGGACGAATGCTTTATGCTTTCATTTATCGTGGATTGCCATTCATCGAATGAAATGAGAGTGGAGAAATCTATATTTGCTTAAATGATGGTGAGTCTAGTTAAGCTTTTACAATGCTCGTGGGGAAAGTCCACGTTAATAAGTGGCAGAATCACCCTATTAACGGATAAATAGATAAAGTGGATAGCAACGTTGTTGAAATTTATTAAAAGGTAAATTGGTGTTTTTGATCACAAATAATTCAATTGTTTTTACATTTTGATTTAAAGAGACTGGTTTTTGTCACATTTTTCTAGTGTGTACCTTTGCATGAGCAGTTTAAAAATAAGGATAATGAAATGAAAAAAATGCTAGCAGCCCTTACTTTATCAACTGTCGTTCTGCCAAACGTAGCCTTGGCAACAACGGCAACAGTTTATTCGTATGATCAAATACTCACGCCTCCAACAGTTCCAGATCAGGCTATTTATGCTCACGTTGACGTAGTTAGAGTGTCAACAGTCAATGATTTTGACTTTGATGGTAATAACGCCGCTTTGTTACCAGAGGTAACTTATGATGATAACAACAGTATTTACTACACGGGTGAAGGAAGCCAGCCCAGAAGTATCGCGGCCGGTGAGGTGGTATTACATTTACAATGCAATCTAAACAAAAATACAAATCCTGGCGGATATCGCGGAAAAGCGTCAATCGCTGTGACTCTAGAGCCGGGTGCAGAGTATGAGCTTTATGCTGTTCAAGCATCTAAGCTAACAAGTTGGTTTGGCGCCCCCCCAACTAATTTTTACGCGTGTGTACCTGGTATAAGAAAACGCTAAACAAGGTCTATTGGCTTATTTTAAAGAAATAAGTGCTAATAAGCGGGCTTGGACTGTCACAAGCCCGGTTTTACTAATCTATTATTACCTGATTGAGGTTAATGCGTTCGGCACACAGAGTATGCAGTGCAAAAATGTGTATATGCAGAATCTTTTGGCTTGCCACCCGCAACTTTTGGCGTTATTTCTTCAGATAGGTACTTACCATCGTTGCTAAGACTTTTTAATTTTCTTTTAATTAATATTACTTTCATTTTATTTCCTTAAAAATTTAAAGTAATAAAACTGAACCCTGTATGTGGGTAATGCACGGTTTTATATTTTATTGAAACAGGTTGTCTCTTTTATTGAGATATACCTGCCCTCGTTGTGCGGTTATATTTTGCGCAACAATAAAAACTTACCTGTATATTTAGATAATTGCAATATCTCAAAGCGTTTCAGCGTTTGCTTCTTGATTGCTGCCCCCTATTCCATTTCCCTAGCTTTACGTAACTTACCCAATAAGTAAGCGACTACGCCTCGTTGAACTAGAGGTTTGAGTCTCTCCTACTGACGATCCCTGTAAGAGCAAATCAGTGTGCCATTTGTTTATACAGGTGGGTAACTGCGGCGGGCTGTGTTTGTAGAACGCGATTACTTCCCTTACAAAATTGTTGGTCCCTCGGGTGGATTACAAAACTTGGATGGTGTCGATTTATGGCGTTATTAAAAACGGGGTTAATGTTGATAACCATCAATCTGTGCAGACCTAGTCATTGTTAAGATTAAGCCTCCCAAGACAATAAGGAACATGTCCATGCGCGATTTTACAAGCTTGTTGTTTAATAAGAGACTACTTTGGTTACAGATCTTAATAGCACTTACCCTTGGCGTCGTGATTGGTTTAGTACTTTCGCCAAAAGGAGCCGCTTTACTGGATCAGCAAGATGCAGAGCAAGTTGCACAGTGGGTTGCGCTGCCAGGGAAATTGTTTTTGGCGCTGATTCAGATGGTGGTAATCCCATTGGTGATGTCATCGATTATTTTGGGCATAGCCGGAAATCAAGATACGCGTTTTTTGAAAAGGGTCGGATTAAGAATATTCCCCTACTTTGTCGTCACTACAATTATCTCTGTTAGTATAGGGGTACTCATTGTTAGCTTGTTCAACCCAGGTTTTTATGTAGAAAGCCAGTTGTTAACCAATTTGGGTGTGAGCATAGCAGCGACGTCATCAGAGCCTTTAGCAGCAATGAGCATTCCTGAACGAGTGGCTTCGATGATCCCTGCAAATTTCACACAATCAACACTAGATAAAGACATGTTTGCAGTGGTTATGTATGCAGGCTTCATCGGGGTTGCATTGACAACACTCGTAGTAAAGCAAAAGTTATTACTGCTTGATTTAACGCAAGCCGTACAATCTTTGTCTTTAAAGATTGTGAATTGGGCCATGCACCTTGCTCCATTTGCTGTATTTGGCCTGCTTTGTGATATCACAATTCGAATTGGCATTGATGCTTTGGTTGGCGTTTCAGCCTATGTCGGAACTGTGATTGTCGGTCTGCTTGTTTTACTTTTCGTCTATTTGTCGTTGGTTTGCTTGATTGCTCGCTTGAACCCTTGGACTTTTATAAAGTCCATAAAGGATGCACAACTTTTGGCATTTTCAACATCTAGTTCAGCTGCTGTGATGCCTTTGTCTATGCAAATTGCTGAGCACAGGCTTGGTGTTAAAAAACCAATTGTCCAGTTTATTGTGCCACTTGGGGCAACTATTAATATGGACGGTACCGCCTTATATCAAGTAATCGCTGCCCTGTTTTTAACACAGGTTTTTGGAATACACCTTTCAAATAGCCAAGTCGTATTATTGATGCTAACAACCGTCGGCGCTTCGATTGGCTCACCCAGCACCCCAGGCGTAGGTATCGTGATATTAGCCTCTGTATTGGCCAGTTTTGGGATTCCGCCTTCAGGCATTGCGCTTATTCTCGGCGTAGACCGAATATTAGATATGTGCCGCACAACCTTGAACGTTACTGGTGATTTAACCGCATGCGTGGTGATGAACCGTTGGTTACCGGTTCGTGATTGATGGCAGGCCCTGCACTAAACCTCTAATTTGGAAGGCTGCCTAAAGCAACGGGTCTTTTCATTATTTGTCGGGTCTACGGTTTCCCATTCGGTATCCGTTATGAGTGTTGTGTGATACTCAGTGGTGTCCTCTCTAAATGCCTGCTCGAGGTCTTTTATCATATCCGTGCTAATGCCACCTAAAGGGTTGCTGATAATATTGGTCTGAATTTGTGCAGTGGTATATTTCATTTTTGATTCTTTATACGTAAAACTGCCTTTAATTCTTACGTTTATCGAGCCTATGTCCAGCTTATCAAGGTACTTATATTTGCTAACAGCATCATAGATGTAGGTATATTCAGAAGCATTGTAGCTATATTTTGAGGTGATCTTTATCGAGATTTCACTTTCCTTGATGTTCTGTACACAGTGCCAATGGCCATTGATAAGCGCCAAATGTTGTGATTCGCTAGTCAACCCATCAGTCGAGAAAAATATTGTAATAAACAACCACATATATCTTTTTCCTTCCATGTTCAATTGTATCCAAATTTGGTTATTGTTGATGTTTTTAATCTAAATCAATAACAGCCTTGATTTAAATGAACAACTTTTCTTTGTAGCGCCTGTGAATGAGGTTTTTACTTCAGTAAGGTCTGAGACACCATGCTATATTCATAATATTATCATGCGATTAGCTCAAAGGTATCCCTTTTTTATTTTTACACTACACTTTATATTGAACGTAGTAATGGGGATAGTGAGTGGGATGGTTTAGCAGAATGCAGCAAACGATAGTTATGCTGTTTTGTATTTGTGTTAACGCGCATGCTGCTCAAAAAGTGCATATTTACTTAGACGATCAGCTAGATTTTGAGCTGTTTAATAATGCCAACAGCAAGCCTGAGAACATCGCAGGTGCAACTAACAAACTTGTATTTGCTAATCTCGGTGAAAATACACAAATGATTTTCTCAAAAGCGAGCTTCAATCGTACGATTAAAATTATGGAAGGTGCCGATTTTCCTGCATGTACGGTCAATAAAATTAATACGGTTGATCGTAAGTCAAAGTTTTTGTTCAGCCTGCCAGTCAACTTTTATTGGTCTCACAAGTTATATACATACAACAATAACAAGCCTGATATGCAAGCCGTTCTAAATTCCAGAGGTGAAATTAGCTCTTTACCCGAAATGTTTAAAGAATTTCAAAATAAATTGATTGTGATTGCAGACAACTTTTCTTACGGCGATTTTCTGGACACTCAATTGCAAAAAGTAGACAAACACAATCTTGTTATTCGAGGAGGCAGTGATCATTACGAAACCGTCCATAGAATGTTTATATTGGGGCGAGTTGACTTTTTACTCAGCTACCCCGCTGAGTTTCATCGATACAGTAATAACCAAGAATTACCTGTTCAGTCTTACCACATAGCTAATGCACCAAAAGTTGTGATTGGTCATATTATGTGTAATAAAAATGCGCTAAGTGAAAAGTTCATAGTGAAAGTGAATGCGGTTCTCATGGAGCTGTATTTAAGTCAAGAGTTTATAGAGGCACATACAGACTACTTACCAGCTAGCGAGCACTCCGCCCTAGATGACTATATTAAAGGCTATTATCAAAACAAAGTGGTCAAGTCTAGTAATTGAAATAAAGCATAAACTCTATGAAGGAAACTAGTAACGATATGAAAAGTATTCAAAAAATGGTATGAAGTCTTATGTATAACTGTTTTGGGTTGCTTGTAGATTGTATTCAATACTTTTTCATGTTTTACAAATCTGCAAAAGCAAATTTAGATGTAAATAAAACATTGTTCTCGTTGGCGCCATGCCTTAGTATTAAATCAGTTGTTTTTAGATAGTATTACAATATGGAACTTGTTAGACCGTTAGAACCAATTCTCATCATCGATGACGTTGAAGAAGTACGTAGCTACTTAATCGAAATATTAGAAAACCTAGGGTTTGAAGAAATTTATGAATCCAAGGACTTCTCTTCAGCTAAGCCATTGTTGCAGTCAAAATCTCCCAATGTATTATTTTTAGATATAGAGCTTCCTGATACGGACGGCACGCAAATACTAGAATACGTCAACGACACATATCCGAATACACACGTTATTATGTGCTCTGGACACAATAGCCTTGAAAATGTTCAAAATACTTGGGAATTGGGAGCGAAAGGTTTTATAGCAAAGCCGTTTAACGCGAAGAAAGTGGATACAGTTATGAAAAGATTAGAAATGATCGCATGAATCAAGTCTCACAAAATATCATATCTAAACTGTCTAAACTCATATTAGGTAAAGACGAGCAGCTTAAACTCGCTTTATGCTGCCTTCTGAGCAAGGGTCATTTACTAATTGAAGACTTGCCAGGAATGGGTAAAACGACACTATCTCATGGGCTTGCAAATGTACTTGGGTTAAGTTACCAGCGAGTTCAGTTCACAAGTGACCTACTTCCCGCGGATATCACAGGGTCGAGTATTTTTAATACGCAAACGCACAGCTTTGATTTTCATTCAGGTCCTATTTTCAGTCAGGTACTATTAGCTGACGAAATTAATCGTGCAAGTCCCAAAACTCAGAGTGCTTTACTTGAAGCAATGGAAGAAGGCCAAGTTACTGTCGATGGCACTACACATGCGTTGCCGCAGCCATTCTTTGTAATTGCGACACAAAATCCGCTTCATCAATCCGGAACCCACCCACTTCCAGAATCTCAGTTAGATAGGTTCTTTATACGTATTAGTTTGGGTTATCCAGATACTGAGGCAGAAAAAAGCTTGATTGTGTCTGGTAATGACCGCGCGATAAAATCTGAGGATCTTAGCCTTGCTCTGACCACTGAAGAGCTATCTAAACTACAAAATCAAGTCATGACCGTTGAACTTTCTGAACCGGTAATCCAGTACATTATCGATTTAGTTAGCTTTACGCGAGATTCTGGAGAATTTGCTGATCCACTCTCCCCAAGAGCAAGTATTGCCTTGGGCCTAGCGTCAAGAGCGTATGCCTTGATTTCTGGTCGTGAATACGTGTTGCCTGATGATGTACAAGCCGTGTTTGGGCCTGTCGCGGGTCATAGGCTTAATGTGCCATGTAATGAACAGTTGCCTGTGGTTGAGTCCATTTTTAATCGAGTTCCGGTACCTATGTAATGATATCGGGTTCATACAAAGACTGGCTAAATAAAGTTATAACAAAAAAGCATTCAGCGAACTCGATTGCGCTCAGTCATGAAAATATCTATGTCGTTCCTTCAAAAAGCGGCTTTTTGTTTTTATTTTTTGCGCTTTTAAATTTTGTAATAGGGATTAATTATCAAAACAACCTAATCTTAGGGGTTTCCTACCTTATGCTGATGTTGCAGATTTCGGCATTGTTTTATGGTTATATGAACCTCCATGGTATGCGGGTAGAATTGCTAGATATTAAAAGCAATTTTGCTGGCAACCACAATCTAGCAAAATTTCGAATTACCCCCTCTTCTGAAGTTTTCTCACTGAACATATTTCACTCAGAGTTTTCGAATTTAGATTTTCAGAATAAGCATTTAAATACGAAGACGCAAAACCAAATCATAAAGTTACATCTTGAGCAGAGAGGTAAATACAGTAGCGGAAAATTCAAGATCCAAAGCAGTTATCCCTTTGGTCTTGTAAATGTCTGGAGCTATTTGCTGCCAAACAAGCAATTTTACGTATATCCAGCGCCTCTTAAATGTGAGCTCGATATTCACAGCTCTCTAGAAGCTGATACCGACACGGGTGTTAAATCAAGGCGCTCCGACAGCTTCGAAGACTTTAATAGTCTGACTAAATATCAGAAAGGAATGAGCAAAAACCGTATTTCATGGCGACATTTTGCAAAGAGCCAAGAGCTTTTAGTCAAAGATTACGAAGGGGAAGAACAGTCAATCAGCCATGTGTTAGATTTTTACAAAGTAGAAGGGGCGAAAGAAACCAAGCTGTCCAAGTTGTGCTATCAAGTGACAGAAGCAGATAAACAAGGTCATGAATTTGCACTTAAGCTGCCAAATGGCTATATCAAGATGGGCTCTGGTGAAAAACACGTGACGCAGTGCTTGGAGGCATTGAGTGAGTGCTAATGTTTTTGTGAAGCAGAATACGTTAATCACATCTTTGATATACTGCGCAATATCGCTGCTGCTTTTTCAAAGTTTGGGCTATGTGTTTTGTGTCTCTATTATTTTGGTGACTATTTTCAAATTGAGCACATCGTTAGGCGCTGTGAAGCATCCTTCTAAACTTGTGGTTAATTTGCTCGCTGTAACCGTTATTGTTGTCGTGTTCCTTTCTCTTGGATTAAAAAATACCATCGAAATGTTTGTGGCCATGTTACTAGGAGCGTGCGCTTTAAAAATGTTGCAAGTAACCACGACCAAACAGGCAGCATCGACTTACATTCTGAATTTCTTTACGTATCCTTGCTTTTATTTGTTTTCACAAAATATTTTGGCCTTTACATTCGTTGCGGCTTTACTGCTTTTTAATTTGGCTCAGTTGTTTAGCATTTCACATAGTTTACCCATTAAGCAAGCTTATAAAGGCTCGGTTAAAAAGTTTGTTTTTAGCTTACCGCTTGCGATTGCAATGGTGCTCCTTGTACCCAAGCTTCCACCTTTTTGGCAATTACCAAATGCGAAATCAGCAAACTCAGGGTTATCAGAAGACGTAGACCCTTTTGAAATTTCCGAGCTTTCTCGTTCATCAGAGCTCGCCTTTCGTGCTCTGTTACCCGCTGCTGATATGTTTCAGCCTCCGTTTTATTGGCGTGCGATAGTTCACGATAGGTTTGATGGAAAAAAGTGGCAAAAGTCTCGCTTACAAGGTGTTGGACTGCAGAGAACTTATCAGCCAATGGGGCCGGTATACTCGGTCATTGCTGAACCATCAAGTACTCGCTGGCTTTATACTTTAGGTGATGGGATCCCTGCAAGCAAAGGGATGGGTGTTAATAACTTTGGGACAATTTATCAGAAAAAGCTGTCCAATAAGCCCATCCAATATGAAGTGTCACCTGTGGATATAGACGATGCTCGCTTGACAAGGTGGGAATACGCGATGAATACGCAATTGCCTGAAGGTTATAACCCGAGGGCAGTCGCGTTGGCACTGGAGTGGGATCAACAAACCAGTAATACGCAGGAATTCATTACAAAAATGAAGTCTTTTTTTGTAACAAGCGAATTCAATTATAGCCTGACGCCGCCGGCCATTTTAGAAAAACACAATGTGGATGAATTTTTGTTTTCTACTCAGACAGGGTTTTGTGGTCATTTTGCCTCATCGGCAGCGTTTTTAATGCGTACGGCGGGGATCCCAACGCGTTTGGTATCTGGGTATTTAGGTGGAGAGTTTAACCAACAAAGTAAATACTATGCCGTTTATCAATACGATGCACACGCATGGGTTGAGTACTATGTCCCACAGTTGGGCTGGCTCAGACTCGACCCGACTTCTTGGGTTGCACCAGATCGAATGTTTGGCTCGCTGTCTGATTTAGCGCAATTACAGCAAGAATTTCAGGATAACCTCGGGATCAGTTTAGCCTCATTTTCTAATATTCAAGCAATTAACTGGTTGCGCCTACAGCTAGAGCAATTAGACTTTCATTGGACTCAGTGGGTACTTAATTTCGATGATAAAAAACAGTCTTCTTTACTCAAAGCCTTATTTGGTAATAAGAGTAATTATTTACCTGCACTTTCTGTAGTTTTATTACTTGTTACCGCGTTTGGTGCTTGGTTTGCGTATTTGAACTTTAGAAATTGGAACAAGCAACCAAAAGAAATTAGGCTCTATAATAGGCTGCTGGACTTTGGTAAGGTACAATCGGTTGGCCTAACACCGAAGCAATCGTTTGAGTTACTCAAGCAAAAGCTCCCTGATGTCCAAGAGGAGCTTGCGGAGTTTTACGACTTGTTTGAATCGGCAAGGTATCAGAATGTTGCGCTTTCGCCAGCGCAGTATAAGAGGCTGTATTATCTAAACAGGCAAATAATAAAAAAGGCAAAAATAAAATAATATGAATGCAGTAGCTATTGGGGTCATCTTAATGCTTGGCCTATCCCTTTATAGGGTGAATGTGATTGTCGCAATGACATTGAGTGCTTTGGTTGCAGGTTTAACCGCGGGACTTGGTCTTGAACAAACCTTAAACGCATTTAACGATGGTCTGTCGGGCGGTGCAGAAATTGCGCTCAGTTATGCAATGCTAGGTGCATTTGCGGTGGCAATTTCAAAATCCGGGTTAACCCTTATCCTCGCTAGCAAGCTACTTGGGCTTGTTAACAGTAAGAACGAAGACTCTGCCTCTTATTTAAGTATGCTGATTTTAGTGGTAATAATGGGTTGTGCCGTGGCTTCACAAAACCTTGTACCTGTTCATATTGCGTTTATTCCCATCTTAATTCCGCCTCTAATTGTCATTTTTAATAAATTAAAGATGGATAGAAGAGCCATTGCGTGCGTACTCACATTTGGCTTAGCGACTTCCTACATGGTATTGCCCTACGGGTTTGGTGGTATTTATTTGTATTCAATCTTACATAAAAACATCACTGACAATGGGCTAGAAATCGCAAATACCGCTGTACCTTATGCGATGATTATACCTGCACTCGGAATGCTGGTCGGTTTATTAATTGCAGTGTTTATTAGCTACCGTAAACCAAGAGAATATAGAGATGAAAATCAAGCGGACACCAAATCTAGCATTAAGGTTGAGGATCAACGAAAAGTACTAATTGCTGGTGGTATTGCAATTATTTGTTCTCTACTTGCGCAAAATGTCAGTGGTTCTATGATACTTGGCGGACTGGTCGGCGTCATGATGTTTGCATTGTTTGGTTTGGTAAAATGGGATCAAAGTTCTGATATCTTCACCAAAGGTGTCGCGATGATGGCCATGATAGGCTTTATTATGATTTCTGCTCAGGGCTTTGCGTCGGTAATGAAGGAAACCGGTGATGTTGCGTCCTTAGTGTCGGCGTGTGCAGAAGTTATTGGAGATAGCAAACCGCTTGCAGCTGCCGTCATTTTATTAGTTGGGTTATTAATTACTATGGGTATTGGCAGCTCATTTTCTACGGTGCCTATCATAGCGACGTTATTTGTACCTCTGTCATTAGAAGTAGGATTTTCTGCAATGGCTACAGTGGCTTTAGTTGGGACTGCCGGTGCTTTGGGTGATGCAGGCTCACCAGCGTCAGACTCCACGCTGGGTCCAACTTCTGGTTTAAATACTGACGGACAACATGATCATATATGGGACTCTGTTGTTCCCACCTTTATACATTTCAACATACCGTTGTTAATTTTTGGCTGGATAGCGGCAATGGTATTGTAAGTTCAGTGCGCATGTGGGCTCATTTTGAGAGAGGAGCCCATTTAATTTTTAAATCGAAAATTCACTTTTCATTGTGAGAAGCAAACTGCGACTTAATCAGTTTAAATTCCAGAAAACAAAACAAAAACAAAGCATTATCATTTGGCACATATAGTGCACTTAAAGGTTAGATTAACTAAATTTTAAGGTGACACTATGAATGTGGTTTTTATTGGCGCAGGCCAAGAAATGCTAGGGATAATGAAAAAGCTCAAACCCCTTTGTCGAAATATGAGTGCCATTTGCGCCACGCCAGAGGCAAGCTTTGATATTGACAACAAGTGCGCTCTACTCTCTTACTCCCAACTAGAAACGCTACAAAATATGAGTCTATCGTTGTGCTCCAACAAAGAGCGCGCTGAAACAAGACACACAGCAAATTTAGAGCTCTTATCTTTGATGTGCAACACACCAACAGAAGCCATCAGTTATTTTAATAAATCGCTTAACAGCAAAAGCTGTATATATCCCATGTCAGACTATGCTACTGATCTAGTTGCAATCACAGAGTGCGGCAACACCGTCGTTGGCACAAAAAACATTGATGCGTTAGCTGAATTTCCTCATGAGGTGTTTTTGTCAAAAGATGTTCCCTCACCTGCCGGTGCGATAGATGCGATAGCGCAAGCCGACTTACTCATTTTTGGGCCTTGTAACCCCATCACTGATTTAATGCCATTACTACTCATACAAGATATTAAAAATGCAGTACTAGAAACATCAGCAAGTAGGTTACTAATTGATACTCCTGTTACGGGAAGTTTATTGTTGAAAGGGTGCAGCGCGTCGCGTTATTTAGAATGGATGAAAAATCAGATTGGATATCAGTTTTTCGATGTTGCTATTTCTAATCAGTTTACAGATATTCTCAGCTTTCATTATCGAGAAAGTAAGTCTAACTCGCCAAAAGATGTGGGTACTAACAACACATTGGATATGATGGACGAGCTGTTTAAGGTGCCGACGCTCGCAACCATGAACGCAATCAAGCAGTCTGGCATCAATTTAGAGCCTACAAGAAACTAAGTCTTTTTAATTTATGGTGCGTGCGAGAGCGGCTACTTCTTTTTGGGTAGTCGCTTTTTTAATAGTTAACAGTACAGGTAGCCACGTTCTTCTGGTTACAGTAATGAAAATCAAGGTAATGCTCACTTTTCTCTGGCTTAGTGCCTGATTTAACATAACGGTATAATAGCTCTGCGCTTAGCTTGCCCATCTCGTAAGGCTTTTGACCAATATTAATGCTAGAGAGGCTATTACTTAGCGCTGTGAGCTGAATTTGCTCAGTATCCGCTGAAATAATGGCGATATTCTCCTCTTTTATGCGCTTTTTATAGGGTAACAGTTTGGTTAAATACTCAGGGTTGAATTGAGCAAACCCGGCGACTGCTAAGAATATAGGAGGTTGTTTGTAATCTAAAATGGTTAACAGTTGGCTGAGGGAATCGTCTCGTCTACCCATGGTATATAATGGGCAACGATCATACTCTATCCAGCCCGAACTTCCATCGAGCTTACCCTCTTTTTTGCCGGATAAAGCATGTCGAACACCTTGTATGCGTTTATTTAAATTAGGGGTAGTCTGATGGCCAGACTGAATGCAAATAGGTTGTGGATCTTGTCGTTTAAATTGTTTGGCAGCTTGCCCCAATGCAACACCAAAATCGAAATTATTAGTGCCAACATAAGCAAGGCGATAAGCATGGTGCTCCTTCAAGAGATCTGAGTCGAACGTAATGACGGGTATCCCTTTTTGTTGCGCCAGTTTTAGCGCGCCTGACACCAAAAAGCTAGAATCCGTTGTAGAAATCAAAAGGCCGTCTACGCCCCGGTTGATGTATTCTTTTACGATCAGCACTTGCGTGCGGACATCTTGATAGTCATCTGCGCCGTCATATACGCAGTTTAGATCTGCAATTGTACGCGAAAATGCTTGGCAACCTTTAAACGATTGCTCATAAAAAGAGTCGTTTTTCGTTTTTCCAATCAAGGCAAACGTCAGTTGAGCAAACACGTTTGAGCTGAACATTAACAGCGGTATTAAGCTCCAGCCTAGGAAGTAAATCAACCTGATTTTCAAATGCTAAGTCCCTGACAAAATTGCAATTAGCCTGCATCATATGATATGAGTTTAACGCTTTTTGGGACTAAGGCAATGAAAACCTGTTGATATAACTTCGGACAACGTAAGGCGTCATTCTCTACGGGGATGTGCGCGTGCCTTTTTCTTTTCAATTACAAGCTCAATAATCGCAATGTGTCTACCAATTTTTGTTGCGAGTATGTGGCTAAAAGCACCAAAAAAATAGAGGATAGGAATTGCGTAAGCAATTGAAAGCACCCAATCGAGCTCAATTTCGTTTAATTTGTCTAGAGATATCAGTAATGCTAACACTCCAGGCGCAAAGCCTACTCTTTCAATGGAGCCGACGAGCAACGAAGTACGTTTTTCAAACGCCACTTTCTCTGCTTTGACTTCTAGTAATGTGAACTCAAGATCTTCTAAGCTTTTAGAGTGCAAAAACACCATGTACTTTTTATCAAAGCAGTCGTTTAGCTTGGCATTATTATAAAGGACTGCTAATGGGTTTCTGATGCTATCCCTTATTTCACTTCTACGCAGGAAAAATATAATTGCAGGGTGGATGATTATTCCGATATAGCCAAGCATGAGTAAAATTAACGAGGTCAGCTTAAACTGTTCTAACTGGGTTATTTGCCAAATAAATGCCACGATTATCGCAACGATAATGCTTGTGAGGTAAGTTAGGTAAATTTTGATTTCAAATTGGTTTGGTAAGTTAGAGTGGGTATTGTGGCTAATATTTTCTTTACGACTTAACCCTTTAAGTGCTCTGTATATTGAGTCAGACATGGAAATCTCCTTATATTTATATCTGCTTATCATTGCGACGTGTTACAGAGTCTCAGGTACAGCCAATACCGAAAGCAGACGCTCCTCAAAGTGTAGTTCATATCTGTTTTTACAGGGCTTGAATCCAGCGAGAAAGCGTACGCGCTTGATGTTTAACATTGTAGTTTTGTTCTGCATATTTACGCGCATTTTCGCCAAGCAAGTGCTGATGGTAAGGGCCCAATTTCAAAAAAGCTAATAACATGTTTTTGAGTGCATCGACACTGTTAGGGGGGCATTTCATCCCGGTATTTGAACTAGTTAACTCATCACATACAGCGATATTTGAGGTTAATATCGGCAAACCACATGCCATAGCCTCTTTAATATAATTAATGTTGTTTACGTTAATAACGTCGGCGTCAGAGCAAAATGGCGTGATCATCCCGCTGTACTTAGGCAAATTCTTCAATAGCCACTTTCTAGGTTTGTCTCCTAAAAAATGCACTTTTTGATTGAGCCGTAATTTTATCAGGGCATTGACGAGTTGTTTCTTCATCGGGCCGTTACCGACAACATCTATCATGACCTCGGTACGAGATGGTAACGCCGCGAGTGCCTTGAGTAAGTATTGCAGGCCTGACCCTTCGACGATATTGCCAACAAAAATAAGTTTTATCGCGCTTTTGTTCTTAATCGCCGTTTTATATAAAGATAAGTCTAGTCCGCGCTTAAGTACAATTGCCTCGCTGTTTTTGGTGGTCCTCAAACTTTCGAGCTCTAAGACTGATAAGTTGCAGGTATCTGCAACCCATTTGGCCGGACCTTTCGGACAAGCGACGTCTGAAAAACTTGAAATGGATGCGCCGACACAATTAGCACTCGCTAGACTTGCGGGATACATCGCCTCGCTTGATTCAAAATGTATATGGTCAATATCATTTTGCTGTAGGACTTTGGCAAGCTTTAAGCCTCTGCATAGTAGAGAAATTAAGCTACCAACTCTGTATTTATACCATATCGAAAAACAATTCCTTAAATTTTTAAAGTTTGCAACCTGACCCGCTAAGTCACTAAGCCCTGGTGTAGGCACGTACTTCATATTTACGTCGGGTTTGAGGTTTCTAACGTTTTTATACTTTACGTTGGTGATTATCGTTACTTTGTGACCCATTTCTGCGAGTGCATTTGCTTCGCTGATGAGCATTGCGACTTCTTGTAGGTTCCGACTATCAGTATAAATCGCTATATGTTTCATGTAGAGGCCTCGTTGAATCAGTTACCAAGACCTAACAAGAATTGAACCAACATTATTACTTATGATAAACAGCTACTTATGTTTTCTGGTGGGCAGCTAACGAAAAGCTTCCCATTTTGCATCGCATTTTGAATGGCAAATTGAGTGATAGCTTATGCTGAGTTTTAACGTGCGTACTACTGCTTTCTATCCGTTTGCTCGTAATCTGTTGTCTAGTGTCATAGGCACGTACCTTATTCCCATAAACGCGCACTCAGGCTCAGAAGCAGTAAAGCCATATTTTTCATAAAAGTGTTGTGCATTGACAGAAGAACGTAATGACACATGCTTTGCTCTGGTTTGTGCGAGTAATTTATCAAGCAAAGCTTTTCCAAATCCGCTGCCTTGCAATTTTTTCGCGACAAATAGGTGAGTGATATAGTGCTTATCCCTAAGCGCTGCGAATCCAACAACTTGCTCATTTTGGGTGGCGACGAACGTATCAAATAAATTGGTATTAAAAGTAGTTTCAATATCCGGGATCACTCTGCTCATATATTCGCGCCTCCCTTGCGAATCAAATAGCGGAAGAACGTCTAGCTCTGAGACATGGGTGATAAGTGCTGTTATCTGTTCAACGTCTTTTTGTTTTGCATATCTGATTTCCATTTTTACGTCCTTTTAATGCGAGATATGTATTTAATGGGGTTTGTCATAAAAATATACATGGAAGGTGGCACCACCCATGTCGTTATTGCACTCTACATCGATACGAGCGTTGTGAGCAATAACAACTTCATTGACTATGGCTAATCCGAGTCCGCTACCAGTTAACGTTGATTGTTCTTTTCGCCAAAAACGCTCGAACAACTTTACGCGATCTGCTTCATTAATACCCGGACCTGAGTCTTTTACAGATATTCTGTCGCATGCGACCTCGACAATGATTTGCGCACCTTCTTCTGCATGCTTTAACGCATTCTCTAAAAGGTTTTTGAGCATTATAATCAGTGCAGCTTGATCCCCAATCACCGTCGCATTCTTGTCGATTTCCTCGAGTGCTAAGTCTTTCTTATAGGTTAATGTAAGGGGCCCTAGCAGCATGCAAACATCTTTTGCAACATCTGATATATTTACCGACTTATGTAAGTAGCTATTTTGGTTTTGTGCTCTGGATAAATCTAACAGCTGCTCTACAACTCTTGTCATATAGGTGATGTCCCCCATTAGTTCGCAGCCTATTTTATCTGGCAAATTAGCTAGCTCTAATCGAGTTCTTAAAACGGCCAATGGCGTTTTTAATTCATGTGCTGCATTGGCTACAAAGCGCTTTTGTTCGTTAAACCCTGTCTCAACCCTATCCATTGTGTCGTTCAATGCGTTGACAAGTGGCAGCATCTCACTCGGTACCCCCAGCTTGTCTAATCGCCTATCAAGTTGAGATGGTTCGATACTATCTAGTTGAGAAGCGACGTTTTTAACTGGTTTTACAACCGCCTTGATAGAAATGTACCCAACAAATATGAATATGAGAAATGCAGAAACCATCGTCAATGTCAGTACTTGCCCTAACATGGGCAACACGGCCTCGTTGGCGAGCTCTCCAATCATGTCATCACGAGCAAGATCTACGAACAGTGCTCTGCCTTGTATTTCTACGGCGATACGGTACCTATCGATACCATTTGAAAAAGAGTAACCCTCTGGCATCGATTGTGGCAGGGCTAGCAAAGCTACGGACGTTGCTTGATGGGGGTTAGATGTCAACAAGACATCACCCGTTATACTGTCCGAGACTTTAAACGCAAGGTTATTAAACAGCGCATCATATCCCCATTTTTTTGCTATGTTCGTTGCGGTGTAAACTAGCGCTCCCCTTTCGTCAAAATGTAGCGTGTCAGGAATATCCTCAGCCATGCCGTGCATGCTTTTTTCGACAGCGATGTTGGCAAAATTGATTGAGAACAAAAATAAAATCCCAGCTATTAACGCGAAGACTCCACACCCTAGTACGGTGAACAATAAAAATAGCTTTCGAGCGAGTGAATCGTTACGGTTAGACTTCATGACAAGATGTACCCTATCCCTCTTATCGTTTTAATTTCAGCACTTGCGCCGGCTTGCTCTAACTTCTTGCGGATCCTATGCATTGCGACTTGAATTGCATTGTCTGTAACCTCGAAACCCAAAGCGTAAATTGCATCGTATATTGCGTCTTTACTCACCGTTAAGCTGGCGTGCCTGATCATGTATTCTAAAATGGCAACTTCGGTCTTACCCATGCTGATGTTCTTATCCTCAATTAAGACGCGCCTTGATTTAGTATCCAAAGCAATATTTCCGCGAGTAAGCACATTACCTGAGTATTCGACAGGTCTTCTCAAAATTGCCCTCAGCCTTGCTTTTAGTTCATCAATGGCAAACGGCTTGTTTAGGTAGTCGTCAGCGCCCAAATCGAGTCCCTTTATTCTGTCTTCGACGCCGCCCCGCGCAGTCAAAATTAAAATGGGTATTGGGTTTTCTTTGGCCCTTAACTCACGGATGACATCGATACCATCGGTATCAGGTAAGCCAAGATCTAAAACGAGCGCGTCATACTGCCAACCGTCCAAAAGAGATTGCATTTTTCCTGCACAGTTTGCGATGTCTGCGGCATGCCCATCTTGCAAAATGGCTTGTTGGATAAATTGTGCGAGTTGGTTGTTATCTTCTGTGATTAAAATTCGCATAAATTTTGACTGTCCTTTTTATTTAGTGCACTCATTAATTCGTTGAACATACTTTTTTGGATCAATTAGCAGATTCATCCAGATAGGCATAATGACCAGCATTAAAAATGTCGACGTTATTAATCCGCCTATCACGGCCCATGCCAGTGGTGGCCACAATGGACTTTGTGCAGATGTCAACGGCAGCATACCAACAATGGTTGTCACTGTAGTTAGCATTATGGCTCGCAACCTTGTTTCTACAGCTTTTATGATTGCCTCATTTTTGTCTATGCCTTGTTTTATGTCACTAATTGCGTTGTCTATGAGTAGAATCGCAGTATTAACCACGATACCTGTAAGTGCTAAGACGCCGAGTACAGACATGAATCCAAACGGTACGCCGACCACTGCCAGCATCGCTGGCGCGCCAAGTACTCCTAGTGGAATACTTAACATTACCAATAATGTCAGTCGGTAAGAATTAAATTGCAATATTAAGGCGACAAATAGCAGTACAAACCCCGCGGGCAGTGCGAGCAACAAAGCGGAGTTGGCTTCTGCTGATTCTTCAAATTCGCCACCGAGTTCAAGCGTTATTTGATATCGATTGGCAATATCATAAAGCTCTGGAAGCAAAGACAGTAATATAGTCTCTTCATCTATACCGGTTTTTACATCAGATAGCAGCCTGATTTCTTTTCTGCCATTTCTTCTTGTTTCGACGCCTAACATGCCTTGTATTTGTGCGTTCGCAAGTAGGGAGAATGGTAAAAATGCGTTTTCACCGTCAACCACATCCAAAGTAAGAAGTCGCTCCGTATCTTGGGATGAAGATGTATCTTGGATTAGTAATTCAACTGGTTCCGTTTTATACAGAAGTGAAGAGATATGAAGCCCTGTTCCTTGCCAAGCAACGTAACTACTCAACTCTTGCTCCGTTAGGTTTGCAGATTTGAGCGCATGTTGGTCTATATTCATTGAAAGCTGCGGTACACCATAGCTAAAAGCGCGCCTTGCATTCTGAGTTTCTTCTCGAGATGTTAGAATAGCGAGCATCTCCTCTGCGGCGCGATATAAATCAACGCGCTTGTCACTTATTAAACGCAGCTCGATAGGGCTTTCAATTGGCGGGCCTTGCCCGAGTTCTCTTGCGACAATAAACGTACTTGGAAACTGAGCTGGCAAGTTATTATTCAGACGTGCTGTTAAGGATGAAACATCAACTTCGGGTTTCACCTCAAACACAACTCTGGCTATGTTGGTTTCGCCGGGCTGTTGAACTAAATTGTAATAAAAGCGTGGTCCTGATGAGCCACTAAACGAAAAGGTCTTACTAACACCTGTATAAGACGCTATCGCTCGGCTCACGTCTCGCGCTGTTTGTGATGTGCGCACAATATCGCTCCCGTAAGGAAGTTGAATATCGACATATGCTTGATTGCGGTTTGTTTTTGGAAAAAACTCACCAGTTTTAGATGGCAATATAAAAGTACCAATGCACATTGCCACAAAAACCAAAGAGACGGTTTTTGGCTTTTGAAGCGCAACAGTCGCAACTTTTCTGCCCCAACGACCAAACTTAGATTCTGATTGGTGTTTCAGTCCTTGAGGTTTAAAAGTAAATCTAGCAAGAATGGGTACCAGCGTTAATGCAATGATATAACTAAAACTAATACAAAGGATCACCAAAACAGGAATCGAAGCGATAAAGTCTGCAACGCTGCCTGTCGCTAAAAGCATGGGTAAAAATGCCGCTATGGTTGTTGCAGTAGCAGTCGCCAATGGCTTGTAAAGCGCCTTTACAGCATCTGTACTTGCATCGAATTTAGATCTTCCCTGTTCAATGAGCTGTAAAATTTTTTCGGCTAGGACAATGCTATTGTCTACCATTAAACCCAACGAGAGTACCATGCCAGCGATGGTCATTTGATGAATTACACCTTGACCAGCGGTAAATACGCCAAGTGAACAAAGGGCAATGGTGGGGATAGAAATAACAACAACGAGCGCTGTTCTGGCTGACATCATGACTATTAAAATGACAGCTACGCCAATACAGCCTGTGGCAAGTGACAAGAGTAGCCCAGATTTTCTCTCAGCGGTCCATTTCGGTTGAAATAACACCACTTCAGCGGGTGCGTGTTCATAGCGCCTGTTAAATGTTTCAATCGAATCTAATATTTGCTCCCCGACTTCTGTTACTCGAACAGTATTGGCTGGTAAAGAGATTGCTAACCCAACAACTTGCTCACCATTTAAAATAAATTGCTCTGGCGCGTATGGATTTGTTCTGTAATAGACATCGGCGATACTGGACAATGAGAGAGTACTTCCATCAGATAATTGTAATTGCGTATTTTTTACCTTGTTAATGTTGTCGATTTTACCAATGGGGTTGAGATTAGTCGTAAGCCCATTCGATTGTAATGTAGCAGCGTTACCGTCTGGGTTTTCAAACAAAGCGGCAATTTTGTATGGTGATGCGCCCGTATCGCGCATTGCTTGCATTGAATAGTCAATAACAATCTGCTCTTGGGGATCACCAACCAGCGTTACACTTCTAATGGTGGGAATTTGCTCAAGTTCTGAGCGCAGTTTTAATGCAAGTCTGCGTTTTTCGTCGAGTGAATGCGGTTTAGTGATAGCGACCACGATTCCCTGAGTGTCTTGGGCGCGATCGTTTACGGTGGATTTTATGGGGGCTATTTTGCCTTCTAAAGCGGCTATATCGCTCTTTATTCTTTGCCAAACTGTATCGGTGTTATAGATCTGTTCATCAAGTTCAATATCAATCGTTGCATTGCCATTTTTAATGCGTGCTTGATAAGTGCGAATTTCATCAATTTCACTGAGTGCGCGCTCAATGGGAATGACGGCTTTGTCTCTAATCTGGGCGATGGTCAATCCATCCGCATTGAGTGATATAAATCCGTTACGATACGGGAATTGAGGATCTTCCTGTTCGCTGGCTGTGAACCATCCAAGCACACCAACTAAAACAAAGATACTAATGATCCCAAGAATGAGCCTTGGGTTTTGATACCAAGACTCATGTGTTTCATTCGTACTACTCATATGTGCCCTCTTTGGCAATCATCAGATTTTTTTGTAGGGTAGGCTCTGGTGATGTGTTGAAAGCGATCCCTTGTATCAAGGCTGCGGTACTAATCAAAAGTTTGTCTTGGCGAGTTGCAAGTATTTCGATGGCATAATGGCGTAAATTATCATCCAGCAAATAGCTTTTCCCATCACTCATAAAGCGAACGGCACTGGCATCTATGCTGTAAACTTGACGCTCGGTTAAGGGGATTCTTAGTTGTGCAGTTAAACCTAAAGATTGTGGTGTATGCGCTTGCAGTTCAACGGTCACTGAAAATAGCGAGGGCCCTGAGAGTTTGGGAATGGCTTTCTCTGTTACTTTTGCCTTAAATGTCTTTTTGGATGCGCGAATAAAGACCTGAACAGTATCGCCGACACTTAACTTGAAGGCATCACTTTCTGGGATTGAAAATTGTATCTTTTGCTTACCTATTTCTTCTAATCTAATAATCGGCTCACTTGAGGATACAAACTGTCCCTCTCGAGCAAATAGCCTTGCAATAAGCCCGTCTTCAATGGCAAAAATTGAAATGTCTTTAAGCTGATTACGTGCTTGTGAAAGCAAAGCTTTCGCTTCTAATACCGACTCTGCCGCTATTTGTGCTGCTCGTTGAGCTTGCTCTAAGGTGGCTTCTGGCGCTAAGTTTTTTTGATGAAGGTTTGTCACCCGTTTGAGTTCTCGCACAGAATCATCCGCCGCCGTAATCGCTGCGTTAAGCTGCGCTTGCCTTTGCAACACGACGGCTTCCAGCGATGGAGAGTAGAGCTTCGCAAGAAGCTGGCCTTTTTTGACATACTCTCCTTCTTTAACGAGCATAGAATCTACTCTGCCATCGCTAAATGAGGCAATATCATAGCCTATGCTGCCTTGGATCTTGCCATAAAACACTTTACTCGGAGGAGAAACAGGCTTTGCATAGGTTATAGCGCGTGCGGTGTGTTGCACCTGTTTTTCAGGCGCAATTTCAGTGTTGTCTTCGCATCCGCTTAGCAATACTAAAAATGTAATACAACTCAAAGCTGCTAATTGGCTTTTTGGGCTTCGGTTAAAATACATAAACGTACCCTAAAAGCAGTTGGAATGTCCCCGACTTATCAACTAATGGTGAATCTTTAATGGTGCTGTCGAATGATGTGTAACTCACATCGGCCTTAATCATGTGGTTTTGACCAAAAAACCAATCACTGCTTACGCCGATTTCAAAGTTCGTTGCGCTATCTACCTGATAGAAAGCTCTACTCGCTGTTGCCTCATGAGCTTTGACGCCATAGTAATAATTAGCTAAGTCCTCACTCGCAAAGCTCACTGCTATGTATGGCGCGATACGACCTCTATCTACGGTGAATGGCATGCCATATGAAAGTGTTGCTTCATATCCTTCATGCGTGTTGGTGACGTCCTGAGTGTATTTAATACCAAATTCACCAAAGTCCGTGTCAATCTCTGCTTCAAGGCCAAAATCAAAGCTCATGTCTCTGTCTTCCATGCCTTTGAAGATTTCACTATCAGCTTGTTCATACCCATCTAGGCGCAACATTCCCGTTGCTGCAAGTTCAAAGTTATCTGTTTTGAAAAAAGTATACGAAGCGTAAGGGCCTAATAATCTGAAGTCGCCGTACTCAATTGCGATTGCTGGCACAAATTGTGTTTCACTACCGACATCTTTGTAACCCTCATCTTGCACTACAACAGCCCCACCTAGGCCAAAGCGAAGCTCGTCTTCCTGTTCTTGCCCAATAGCTGTGGTGCTGAACATTGCTATTGTTGCTAAAGCCATTACTGAAAGTTTCATAAGTTTTCCTTAGTTTTCTCGAAATTCGTTGCAATTAATTTGTCTACGAACGAGAGAATAAAGGGACAAACTTTCTCGAAACTTACAGGACGAAAGTTTTCGTAAGAATTGGTCAAATTGACTCGGAAGATGAATTGAGGGAAATAGTGAAACCCGGTCTTACTCGTGTTGCAGGCCGCAGAGTGTCATTTGTTATTAAATAAGCGTCGCCAGGCTTGAGGGGAGCAATCAAATTGTGCTTTAAAGTGCTTTCGAAATACCTGCTCTGAGCTAAAACCAATCGTTTCACTGATCGTTGCGATACTGGCGTCGGATGATTCGAGTAATTCGAGGCCGGCATTCAATCGCATTAATATTTGCCAAGTAATAAAGCTCGTACCGTAATTTGCTTTAAAGTGACGAGTGAACGAACGCACGCTCATAGAGCACAAATTGGCTGCTTGACCGACTGACAGGCTGGTGGATAAGTCGCCTTGAAATGTATCAACTAATTTTGCAAGCCGAGTATCACTGGGCCTGTGGACGACAGGACTATCTATAAACTGGTTTTGGCCTCCAGTTCGACTTGGCGGTGAGACCATCATTCGGGCTATTTGATTCGCAAATTTAACGCCATAAACACTTTTTACTATATGAAGACAACAGTCGATAGCGGCCGCGCTGCCTGCGGAAGTTATGATGTTCTCATGAACGACAAACAAAGGGTTGGTATCGAGGTCAACATCGGGAAATCGCTGTCTAAAATCATAACTAAACTTCCAGTGTGTTGTCGCTCTTTTACCATCGAGTAGGCCTGAATATGCCAGCGCATACGCGCCTAAACACAGACCCACAATTAACTTGTTGCTTGCCTTTGCATGTTGAAGATGTTCTTTAAGGCTAACATCAATTTGTTTTGTGGGAGGCCAGCTTGGAATGATAATAATATCTGCATTGCTTAATTCATCGAAGGTATGAGATACAAATAAATCCAGCCCGCCAGAAACAGATACACGCCCTTTTCGCTCGGCACACACAGTCGTCGAAAAGTAGTTGTCGCAATCTGGAATTGCATCTGCAAACACTGCCAACGGGACCGACAAGTGAAACATACTGATTTCATCAAATGCGACAATAGCGATATGCTTCATAGTAGTTGGCCTAATAGTATTGATTAATGTCTATTTGGCCATTGTTGCAGAACGCTTCACATATGTACACTTTCAACTTATATCATTCAATTACACTATGAGCGTCAGTATGAAAGTAAACACACATTACCCAATCGCAGAGAAGGTACTGTTAGAGTATAAAATCAAGATAGATTCAGATTTTATTGGATATAGAAATCACGTGATGCGCATGCTGAACTATTGCCATTACTTACTGCCTGAAATAGATGAAGTGCAAAGTAGAAAATTGCAAATTGCCGCCGCTTTTCATGATATTGCGTTGTGGACCCATGATCGAGTGGATTATTTGGTGCCGTCTTATAATGAATGTAAAAAATACCTAATTGACAAAAATATGGAAGATATCTCTGAGGAAGTGCAAATCATCATTGATATGCATCATTTGATAGGCACGTACCAGGGTCCATATGAAGAATTAACAGAAATATTCAGAAAAGCAGATCTTGTGGATTTTTCCGGCGGTTTAATTAAGTTTGGTATTGAACCTAGCTTTATTAAAGCCGTTAATTCAGCCTTGCCCAATGCAGGATTTCATTTAACCCTCTTGCGATTTACCTTCAAACAGCTGTTGAGAAAGCCTTGGGATCCCCTACCGATGATGCGCCGTAAAAACTTATACAATAAGTCATCTTAATTAGTGAGTAAACTGATCTTAAAGCGTCGTTCAGGCGCTTGCTCTACCTGCCAATGTACACGCTACGGTGATGACACAGCGCATTACTAGAATAAGTGTATGCTTATGCAACAGATACTCAAACTATGGCCTGATACCCTTATCATTTAATTAATAACTTTATGTGATACTATTGCGCTTGGCCGCTGATTTTACTTGTTTATTTAGCCGTGATAGTGAGAAATAACGAATTGTGGGAACAATAACTGCGGTATTTTTAGTAAAACCTCTACTTATAAAATTTATATAAGCCTCATTAGGAAATCTGTTGTTGTATCGACTAATCACATTGTTGTTATGTCTTAGTATATGTTGTTTTGTTAAGGCTCAAACTACCTCTTTAGAAGACTCTGTTTTTGAAGTAAAAGCGCAATTGTTATACAAGGCCGATTGGCAGAGTGTATCAGCGCATACTCTACCATCGGGCAAGCCAAAGTTAGTTGAGTCAAACCAAATAGATTTAGATCAAGCGATACAGGCTCAGTGGCATTTTGTCAGTAAGTTCGATTTCAAAGACAATGTCAAAGCATTTGACGTCATCCCGAATGTAACTTTTGAAAAAGTACATCAAGAGAAAGCGTTTAACCACTGGAGTAAAGTGAAATCGGCTCAATACGAGCTCAATACGCTATCCGACATTAGACACTTTTCCCCTCGCCAAGGGTTACCTACCGGTGCGGTTTACGCGGTGGCGCAAGATGGTGAAGGTGTACTGTGGCTGGCGACAAATGGTGAAGGTGTTTGCCAATACGTTGCAGACTATTTTAGGTGTTTTACCGATGTACACGGCCTTAATAACAACCGAATATGGGATATCAAAATTAAGCCGAGCGGCTCGCTCCTATTGGCTACAGACAGAGGCATAAACGTTTTTGATGGTAATCAGTTTCACTCGCTCACAATAGACAACAATGACTTTAAAGATAAGGTGAATCACGTCGAGACGTTAGGTGACGCGGTTTATTTCTCGACCGATACTGCGTTATATCGTTACCAAGGAGGTACGCTAGAAAAAGTCGCTAAAGATCTAGGCAAAGTGAGAGATTTAGTGGCTGATGGAGATGATCTTTGGATTGCTACCTCAGTTGGACTGCATCGCCTCTCAAAAGGACGATTGTCTTCGATTGTTTTTGACCATGCTTGCAACGGTGCGGTATCCGCGATTGCCAGCTCAACGCAAAGAATTACTTTTGCTGTTTCAAATCTTGGCATTTGTACTTTGGATAAGAATGAGCAAAGCGTAAACCAATTAACGGGTGTCAGTACGCTCAATGTTAAGGCATTACTTTTTGACGAAGCGGCGGATACACTATGGATTGGTGATGACAGCAAGGGCGTTGTTAAAGTAAGCAGTGGTAGTGCGTATCTTTACAACAAGCAAAATGGCTTAAGTGACCAACATATACGTGGGCTGATGAAAGATGCACAGGGGCATATCTGGGTGTCTACGTATGGTGCGGGTATTAATAGAATTAAGGAAGATGGCTTTCGATTATTGACCAAGCGCAGTGGCTTGTTACGAGAGCGAGTCAGTGCGTTAGTAGCCATCGATTCGCAGCTGTGGTTAGGCCAGTATGGTACTGGAATTCAAGTCTTAGACAAAGGCAAATGGTTGAAACCCAGCCTTGAGTTGTTTAATCAATATGTTCACGCTATCTCGCAAGATCACCAGGGCCGAGTTTGGGTCGGCAGTAGGCAGGGGGTTATGGTTCTTGGTGAAGACCGTGTTGCTCATCTTTGGCACGAT
Source organism: Pseudoalteromonas luteoviolacea (assembly GCF_001696455.1). Classification (GTDB taxonomy): domain Bacteria; phylum Pseudomonadota; class Gammaproteobacteria; order Enterobacterales; family Alteromonadaceae; genus Pseudoalteromonas; species Pseudoalteromonas luteoviolacea_C. The sequence goes on along the minus strand of NZ_MAUJ01000002.1, from coordinate 19,501 downwards.
CAAGGTTTACAAGCGAATATCATTCACCAAATTATCAGCACCCCGAGTAAATGCACGTATATTGCGACTGAAAAAGGGCTTTATAGAAGCTGTAACGATACGCTGCAGTATCTAGCATTAGACCAACAAGAGTACGTTATTGATGTGTTTTCGGACAAGAATAACCGAATTTGGTTTGTAACCAATGGCGGTGGCACTTATTTCGTAAAAGATGATTCTGTGTACAGGCTCAACGAAGCAGATGGTTTACCCAGCGATTGGGCATATAGTATTGCGCAAAGCAATGACAACACCATGTTCATTGGGTCTCGTAGAGGCGTCTTTGCACTGCAAGAGCAAGGAGATGCTTGGTTAGGCAGACATATTGGTATGAAAGAAGGGCTAAGCAGTCATATTGTATTAGGGCTAAAAGTTCTTGAGGACTATTTGTGGGTAGGAACAGAACGAGGAAATAATCGACTGCGTACGGCAAACCTTTTTGATACCCAAAAGCCTTTGGAGCTAGACTCATTTGTTTATGATAACGGGTATTTGGCGGTTGATGCCACGCTAAATACAGCGGTGTACTTAGATAACACATTCTATTGGGGGTCCAGTAGTGGCGTCACGTACTTTGACCCGAGAAGGCTAGAGCTAAACGTAAGTTTACAAAGTCGGATCTTAGAAGCATTTTCATTAAGTGGGACCCGTTCACACGCCCATGCACCAAATGAAAGCCCAGCTGAAAAACGCGTTGAGTTTTCTCCTCAAACACTGCAAATCTTTTTCAAATTCAGTCACAATGATTGGGCGGCACCAGAGAGAGTTATATATCAAACACGTTTATTAGGGAGTAGTGAGGTATGGAGTGAGCCAGCTCCTTTCAGTGAGATCACGTATAACCACCTAACACCAGGCCAGTATGAATTTCAAGTAAGGGCAATAACTGCAAATGATATCGGTGAGATCACAAGCTACCCGTTTACACTGTTGGCACCTTGGTGGCAGAGATGGTGGGCATACACATTTTTGTGTTGTACGGTTGTTTTGCTCCTCTATTACGCAATTAAATGGCGTTTTAGTTTCTTAGCGAAACAACAACGCATTAAAGATAGAGCAGAGTTTTCCGAGGCACTGTTAGAAAGGAAAAAACAGTTGTTAGCGGAAGTATCTCACGAAATTCGAACCCCACTGAGCGTGTTGAAAATGTCTATCGAAGGTCTGGAATATAACCTCCTAGAAGACACCGAAAAAACTTATCAACTGCTGCATCGCAGGATCGGGGATATTAACTTGTTGGTCGCTGATATTGACCAGTTAGCCAGCACCGAGTTAGATGAGCGAGCGCTTAACTTAGAAGATGTGATTGTAAAGTCATGGTTAGAGTCATGGTGTAATGATGCCAGAGCAAGAGTATCGCAATTACAGGGCTATGATTTTAAATATCATTTAGACTTATCTAGTACAGTTAAGATAAGTGCCGATAAAGACCGACTTACGCAAGTCCTTACTAATCTATTGTCTAACAGTTTAAGGTACACAGCGTCACCTGCAAAAATTGAACTAGCAGCGAGTTTGTCTGAGCAAAAATTGTTGATCACCATATCAGACAGTTCACCCGGTGTATTGAATACCGAGCTTGAGACTATCTTTGAGCGTATGTATCAAAGTGAGAAAAATAAGTCTCTGTACAAAGGTGGTACTGGATTGGGCCTGGCTATCTGTCAGGATTTAGTTGAACGACATGGCGGCAGCATTGTTGCAAAACATAGTGAATTGGGTGGGTTATCCATAGTAATGACGTTAGACACGTTGGAGTAGCTAGATTAGTCGCAAGACTTAGCTGAATAATCAAAGGGCACGAAAAGTGCCCTCTTTATCTGATTCACGTTGTTTGGTGGTTTAATCTGCTTTGAAAGCCAAAATATCCCCTGGTTGGCACTCTAAATAGTTGCAAATTGCGGCAAGTGTTTCGAATCGAACCCCTTTAACTTTGCCGCGTTTAAGCAATGATAGGTTTGCTTCTGTGATACCAATGGCCTTGGCCAGCTCTTTGGACGATACTTTGCGCATGGCCATCATCACGTCTAGGTTTACGATAATTTCCATGGTTAAACAAACTCTTTATTTTCGTCTTCTAGCGCTTTAGCGGCCTTGAGTAGGTGCGCAACAATAGCAAGGAGTACCAGTGTTGTAAGGTATCCAAATTCTATCTTAACCACGAGATCTGTTGACTCATAAAATTTTGAATGCCACATACCCATCGCGAAATTAAGCACGGTACCATACAAGATGGCGATAATTTTTGTCCAAACAAACCCAATGTAACAACGAAATGATGTGTGACTGAAAAAGTCGCCTTGTTGAAATTCTAAGAGCAACTTGTTCATCCAGTAAATGCTAAAAAACACCAAAAACAGTGTTGGCGCAGATGCAAGAAACAAGATGGTGCGACTGACCTCATTTGATTCCCATAACGTCATAAAAGGTCTGCTATCGATGTATCTTATTTGGCCATTTATCAACAATTGATAACTCATAAAAAGTAAAACAATCGCAGAAACCCCCAGTATTGACCATCGAACGGTTTTACTGAGTTTTTGTACTTTATATGCGTACGGTGACATGCATAGGCACTCCAAAATTAAACTATGGCAATGGTAACACATAAAATAATTGCTGTAAAAAAACATAAAATTATCGTTTTACAATAATAAATATTCATGCAATGATGTTTTTAAGTTGATTACGGAGTATCTCACTATGACAGACAAATTTTCTTTGATTAAAAAGTCACTAATTAGCGCTGCAATCTGTTCAGGCTTATTACTAACGGGCTGCGGTACGACGACGGACTCTGCTCGGCCAGCAGAATTTCAAGCAGCTGAAAACGCACTTATTCCAGTAGAAGCTATTTTCGATAAAAGTGAGATTCATGGTGTCTCTATGTCGAAGGACAGTAAATGGATAGCTTTTATGAAAGTCCACGAGGGCGCACAAAACTTGTTTGTAGTTCCTCAGAATGGCACGTTAAATCAGGCGGCACCGCTTACCAACTATCGTGACGGTGTAGATGGGTTTCAATGGTCTACGAACAGTAACGAGCTATTTGTGTTTAGGGACAATGAAGGCAATGAGAACAGCCAAATATTTAGGCTTAGCTTTGAAGACGATTTGAGTCTTACACCGAAACTTGAAAGGTTGACGCCTCATGACGACGTTAACTATGGTTTTCAGTCGCAATTAGAGGCCTCGCCTGATGTGCTGGTTGTTGATGCAAACCATGATGAAAGAGGCCGAATCGATCTTTTTCACTTAAACATGAATACGAAGCAAATGACCAACGTATTCATTAATGAATTGGGTTTTTTTGCGCAGTTTATCGATGATGAAGGCCAAACAGTGCTCGGCGCTAATTTAAACAGAGATAATTCCAGCACGCTATATAAGCTTAAGGACGGCGATTGGGTTGCCGTGATGACTTCTTTGCCCGGCGAGAGCTTTGATTTTCATAGCTATGATAAAGAAACAAGCACAGCATATATAAGCGCCGATATTCAAGGTAGAGATAAGCAAGAATTACTCCTAGTAGATTTAACAAATGATAAGATAACAACTGCTCATAAAGACCCGATTAGCCAATCTGATTTACATCATGTTGTGTTTGATAAAGCGGGGAAGCCTTTGATTGTTTCGTATTACGGCGGTCGGTTGAGAAATTACCCGCTCACAGACTCTGCTAAGCATGTGCTATCCGAAATTAATGCAAGCTTTAACGAAGACGTTGATATTTTGGTAGATAGAATTGATCACGCGCAAAGTCAGTGGCACATCTCTGTATCTTCCTCTCAAAGACCAAAACGAAAATTTGTATACTCGGAAAATACTAAACAATTCATCGATTTACTAAATCAAACGCCAAAAGTAGATCCTAGTCTACTTGGTACTAGGAAAAGTATTACATATACCGCGTCGGATGGTCAGCAGATACAAGCTTATTTAACATTACCGCGAGAAGCAAAAACAGATCTCCCTTTGATTGTGCTACCTCATGGCGGTCCTTGGCATCGAGATTACTGGGGTTACAGCAGTAATTATTTTGTCCCTTTTGCTCACTTCTTTGCAAACAGAGGTTATGCGGTATTGCAGCCTAACTTTAGGGGTTCTCTAGGCTTTGGTAAACGATTTACGATGCAAGGTGAACGTAATTGGGGCACTGGTTTAATGCAGCAGGATTTAACCGATGGGGTTAAGTTTTTGATTGAACGAGGAGTTGCTGACCCTAAACGCATCGGCATTATGGGAGCATCTTATGGAGGCTATGCTGCCCTTGCTGGTACTACATTCACACCTGATTTATATCAAGCAGCGATATCATACGTAGGGCCTTCTAGTTTGATCACGTTAGTTGAGTCTTGGCCTGAAGTATATCGTCCTTATTTAGGCACTTGGTTTAAAGCAGTCGGTGACCCTTTAATCGAATCTGATAGACAAGATATGGCATCACGATCACCGATTAATTTTGTAGATAGAATTAAAACACCGTTAATGTTGATTCAAGGCGCAAATGACCCGCGCGTTACGCAATTAGAGTCTGACAATATCGCGAGGGAATTACATAAGACAGGTAGAAATGTTGAGTATATTTTAGCTAAAGATGAAGGGCATGGGTTCAAAAAGCACGACAATAAAGTTGCCACAGTTATTGCGATGGAAGCTTTCTTTGCGACCCATTTAGGTGGGACTAAATCGAAGAATGTGGACGCAAAAATTCAAGCACATCTCGCTTCTCTGAAAGTAGATACCAGTAAATTATAACAATATAGTTTCACAACCAACTTAAACTCCAAGGTCAGCGTCATGCTGGCCTTCTTATTTCAACATTCATACAAAATTGTATCTCAGCGATCATCACTAATCGGTTACACTGTAAAAAAAGACAATTAACGATGATATGAAAGTACTTATTGTTGAAGATGATTTTGATACCGCTGACTTCATTAAACGAGGACTTGAGCAAAATGGCGACACCGCTCATCATGTTGGTACAGCGCAACAAGGGATGGTACTGGCCACTAGCGAAGAATTTGATGTAATCATATTTGACCGATTACTGCCAAAGATGGACGGCATAGATGCTGTACGTATTTTGAGAGGCAGTAATGTTGTTACACCCATTATCATGTTGACGGCGTTAAGCGAAACGGCTGATCGCGTATCTGGTTTAGATGCCGGCGCTGATGACTACTTAGTAAAGCCATTCGACTTTTCGGAGTTATATGCAAGGTTGAAGGCGCTTACACGCCGAACGCCATTAAAGCAAGAAGCCCTGTCACTGAATATTGCTGATCTGCGTTTAGAGCGCACTGCACGTAAAGTGTCGAGAGGCGGTCAAGCGTTAGATCTAAATCCGAAGGAATATCAAATTCTCGAATATTTAATGTTGAATCCTGGACAACTGGTAACCAAAACCATGTTATTAGAAAAAGTATGGGGCTTTAATTTCGACCCTAAAACGAGTTTGGTGCAAACCCATGTTAGTCGCCTAAGAAATAAGGTGGACAAGCCTTTTGACACTGAGTTGATAAAAACCATTCGTGGTTGCGGGTACATTATTTCTGATCATGATTAACCTTTTAAAACCTTATAACTTTAAACATGCACTTTTTCTGACGAGTGTGATAACGGTGCTTTGCACTGCCCTATTCGCTTTATGTGGCAGTGTTTTGATTAATTCAATTTCGAAAGAGCAAGAAAGTGAATTGACTGAATTAACAGAAGAACTTAAATCGCAATATGAAGAACATGGATTAGACTGGATACTAGACGATTTGGAACTTGACGAAATGCCTATTTGGAATCGTAGTCAAAGTTTAGAACGCTTAGATGAGCATGATAATTTGTTTAAAGTCGTACAATCTGGCCAATTGTTGCTCGGGAGTCAGCTAAGTTTTGCGGCACAAGAGACTGCGAAGTGGCAAACCTTGCGCTTTGATAGCGCTCGGCAGTTTGAGCTTTTAACTATTCGGGTTGATTTAGACGAGTCCTTGTCGGTTACGATTTTGCAGCCGAAAAGCTATGAAAGTCGTTTTATTGCAGCTGCAATTTGGCAAGTGTATTTGTATTTTGTAACCCTTTTTGCGATAAGCCTGTTCGGCCTCTTTATTTATATTCAGGTTCGTGATCAAGTAAAAAGGTCCAGTATCGATAAGCAGCTACTAGATATTGCTAAAGCGCCAGACTCGGTTCGCTTATCCGTGCCTAAGCACGCAAGTGGTGATAGAGATTTGGCAAAGAGCATTAACGAGATGCTAGATGAGATAACCGATTTACACGGTAACATGAAGACCATGTCAGTGGGTATTGCGCATGACTTGAAAACACCGCTTTCGAGAGTGGCCAATCGCTTGCAAAGTATGCAGCATGATATTAATGACCCACACCTAATTGAAACGCACCTAAACCATGCGAGCAATGATTTAAATGCTGTCATTTCAACCTTCAATAATTTGGTTCGTCTGAATAGTATTGAATCAGGCCAGCACAAAGAAAAGTTTGTAAAGCTTAACCTATCTGAATTGATCTATGACTTGGCACAGAGTTATTTGCCCGTGTTTGAGGACTCAGGTCGCACACTCGAAATTTCCACAGTTAAAGACGTGATCTGTTTTGGGGATGCTGATTTACTCAGCCAGCTCATTTGTAATTTGCTAGAAAATGCACTTGAGTACAGCAACTATGATGCACAAGTGTGGCTGCGTTTGCAAAGTCATACGGGGTCAGCGCTATTACAAATTGGGGATAATGGTCCGGGTATTGCCAAAAGTGACCAGCCTCATGTTTTTGAGAGGTTCTATCGTGCAGATATCAGTCGCTCTAAACCAGGAAACGGACTCGGACTTAGCATTGTTAAGGCGATTTGTCAGGTTCACGGTGCAAAACTAGACCTGCTACCCGGACAAAAGGGCGCGGTTTTTAATATTGAAGTCCCAATATCCACATCATAATTGCGAACTATACAATTTTGTATGCTTCTTGTATGAGAAGTGTAAAACACAAAAACGGGATTTGGCTCTACACTTATGACAGTGATAACAATAAGCATGGGGCCAGATCATGACAATAAAAAGTACCATCTTGCACTATACCTTTGTGCTATTTTTCAGCTTGTTAGTCGGCTGTGGTGGCGGTGGAGGTAGTGAACAAAGTAGCAATGGTGACGTTTCGAATAGCACATCAACTCAAAGTCCTAATACGGGTCAAGATAATACCAATAATAACAACAACCAAGGCGGAGATACCTCGGGCGATGATAATTCAGGTCAAGACGGTTCAGACCAGAGTGGTTCCGACCAAGATAACGGAGATCAGAGCGATTCGACTCAGTCTGACGACACTTTTTCATCAAAACAACAAGTTTCTCAGTTCATACAGCAAGCCACATTTGGTGCAACACCTGCGCAAATTGTGTCCTTACATGAAAAGAGTGCGTCTGAATGGTTTAAGGCCCAAATGGAACAACCTGCTAGCTTAGTTTTGCCTTCGGTAGTTGCTGCGGCACCAGATGACCCGGACGATGGATTTAACTTATTTCATATTGAGCAGACCTCCCTTGCTTTTTGGCGAAATAGCATTGCAGGAGAGGATCAACTCAGACAGAGAATGGCGTTTGCGTTGTCTGAACTCTTGGTGGTTTCAAATGCAGGCGGTGAAGTGCTAACAGACATTCCAGAAGCCGTTGCTGCCTATCAAGATATACTGATTCAAAATGCCTTCGGTAACTACCGTAGTATTCTAGAGCTGGTGACTTACTCTCCTGCAATGGGCCACTACTTAACTTACATGGGCAGTGAAAAAGGCAACGAGCAAACCGGCAGGATGCCTGATGAAAATTACGCCCGAGAGCTACTGCAATTATTTACATTGGGTATCGTCGCGCTGAATAAAGATGGCAGTGTGCAACTGAATAGTGAAGATGCGCCAGTGGAGCTATACAACAACACCGACATTACAGGCTTGGCCAGAGTGTTTACCGGTTTAAATTTGAATGAAGACGATCCCGAAGAGCTCATCAACACGCGATTTACCAAGCCGATGCAAATCTTTCCTGAATCACACTCAGAAAAAGATAAAGTATTTTTAGGTTTGACCATCCCTGCTGGAACGGGTGCAAAGGCCTCTATTACACAGGCATTAGACCATATATTCAATCATGCGAATCTAGCGCCTTTTGTGGGTAAGCAGTTAATTCAAAGGCTTGTTACTTCAAACCCAAGTCCAGAGTATATCTCTCGTGTGGTAAGTGCCTTTGAGTCTGGAGTCTATGAGTTACCAGATGGTTCAAGTGTCGGGTCATCAGGTCGAGGCGATCTCGCAGCAACATTCGCTGCAATTTTGTTTGACGAAGAAGCTCGAACACAAGCAGCTGACAAGGGCGGTAAAATACGCGAGCCCATTTTACGCTTTACCCATTGGGCAAGGGCTTTCAATGTGGAAAATATTGAACCTCAATATATTCCACAATTATGGGAAACAGGCGCAACAGCAGATTTAGGACAACACCCCTACCGTTCTCCGAGCGTGTTTAATTATTTTCGTCCGGGATATAAAGCGCCGGGCAGTAAAAGTGCCGAACTTGGTTTAGTGGCGCCTGAATTGCAAATAACAAACGCAAGTTCCATTCCCGGCTATATAAACTTTATGACCTACTTTGTAATGGGTCAGCAACAAGAAGCCGATGTCGATGAACTAAAAGAAGAATTCGATGAGATAGGTGTTGAGTTCGATCTCCAGAAGGCGTTGCAGAGTTTTAGACCCAATTATGACCCACTACTAGAAATTGCAGACTCTCCTACTGAGCTAGTTGCCTATTTAGACTTGCTATTATGTGCTCAGCAGCTAAGTGATCAAACAAAACAAAATATCACGACTGCGTTATCCAAAGTCCCAAGCGATGAGGATGATGGCCTTTTGCCTCGTGTTCATTTAGCAATTCTTATGGTGATGTCTTCGCCAGATTACTTGGTTCAAAAATAGGAGGTAATACTATGAATAGACGTAATTTCTTGAAAAGTGCGAGTGCAAGTGTAGTGGCTTCTTCTATTTTGAACATGGGAGAGGTATTGGCAAACACTGCGGTAGAAGGTGATGAGTACCGAGCATTAGTATGTGTATTTTTATATGGGGGAATGGACAATCACGACACGGTTATTCCATTCGATACTGACAGCTATAACAAATGGGCACAAATTAGACAGCCATTACTAAATCAGTACACAACCAAACGTGATTTGGCGGGGTTAAAACCAATTAACACGCCAGCGAGATTTGCAGGGAGGCAATTCGCCTTACCTCCAGAAATGGCGGGGATCGCAAATTTATACCAGCAAGGCAAGCTATCAATTGTAGGTAATGTTGGCCCTTTGCTTGAGCCTGTGACTGCAAGCCAAATACAGGCTGAGACCGCCAAGTTACCATCAAGGTTATTCTCGCATAATGATCAGCAAAGTACTTGGATGTCTGGTAAAGCGGAGGGGGCGCAGTTTGGTTGGGCTGGCAAGCTCAATGATGCCTTGATTAACTCTGGCGCACAGCAGGCGAATACGTTCTCTGCAATCACAACTTCAAGCGCTGGCTTGTTAGTCACAGGTACAAACACCACGCCTTATCATGTAACGGACGGCAAGGCCGCAACCATTGATGTGTTAGCACAGTTTGCTGGAAATGATGAGGTGCAAGCTCACTTTAGTGCACTTGGACATCAGACCGATAACATCCTCGAACAAGACTTGAGTGCAAAAATAAATCAATCTTTTGAAGCCAATGCAATGTACAACCAAGCGATTTCTGGTCAAACGGTTAATATTGCAGAGTTTCCAAAAACGTCACTTGGTCGTCAATTAGAGTCTGTTACAAGAGCCATTGCAATTCGAGAACAACTGCAAACCAAGCGACAAATTTTTGTGGTTGCGATGGGCGGGTTTGATACGCACTCTGAACAAGTCAGAAGCCTCCCTAGGCTACAGGCCGCGCTTGATGGCGCACTGACCGCATTTAATGGCGCGATGGAAAGCATGGGATTAAGTAATAATGTGACGCTTTTCACCGCATCTGATTTTGGTCGAACATTGGCTATTAATGGTGATGGCACCGACCATGGATGGGGAGCTCATCACTTTTTAATGGGAGGGGCAATAAACGGCGGAACGATTTTCGGTGATATTCCTCAAGCTGAGTTCAATCATGAACTCGATGCTGGTAGCGGCCGTTTGATCCCCACCATGGCTGTGGATCAATATGCGGCCTCATTAGGGCGTTGGCTTGGGTTGGACGATACAACGTTAAACGATGTTTTTCCAAACTTGAGCAAATTTGGTCAAACCCCTAATTTGTTTGCTTAAAACGCCAAGCTATATAACTGCGCCCATGCCGGCGCAGTTATATAATATTAAAACTCCGCTACAGGCTATTTTCAGCCGCTATTTGGCGCCAAAGTAATAAATACTGAGTAAGGTTGTTACTTTTCAATAAAAAGGTACACTGGCTCTGTTCATCTAATGGTTTTGGAAAAATAGATAGCAGGGGCGAAAATGGGGCATTCGATTCTAAACAACCTAAGACGATTTGAAGATTATCAATTGATATTAATCGGTTGGCTCTTTGTGCTGGCTGCAGTATGTCTTAATTGCACGGCCCACAGTTTACTCATTGCAAAAGAACAAGTAGACATCATTTCCTCCATAGGTTGGTCTTTAAAGGAGTTTGGTGTTTGGCTTGTAATGACTCCCCCTATTTGTTTTGTCTTGAATGCGTCTCGCAATCAACAAAGACCGATATTAAATTATGCGGTGACAGGTTTTTATGCAATTGGCTTTGCACTATTTGTAAGTACATTTGTTGATGTTTACACTGAAGAGTTGCATTGGCAAGAAAGCTTGTTTTATAGCTGGCACAAGCATGTAATTGCCTTTGTTGCGATTGTCGTTGTGTGGAAAATGATGCGTAGGATTGACGGAGAAACGCAGCCCGCTTCAAATACACCAGCACATACGCACCAGTTACAACTAAAAACATCTAATGCACCTTGTTTGCCAGCTTCAACCTATGAACAGGCGCCGTCAAATCAAGGCAGTCAAAGTGTACTGAAGTTAGATAACCCAAGCATTGAGCTTAATCACGACGAAGTCTACTTTGTTCAAGCATGTGGAAACTACCTTGAGATCAAAACAAGCAATAATGTACACCTTGTTAGGAAAACGCTCAAAGAGCTGGAGCAGTTGCTTGATGATGGTCAGTTTGTGAGATGTCACCGCTCGTATCTTGTCAACCTGTCTAAGATCCAATCACTTAAGAATCATCGCTCGGGCCATGGTGATTTATGTTTGTCGAATGGCGAAGTGGTGCCTGTTAGCAAAAGCAAACGCGCCACAGTGCGTGATGCCCTTAGTTAAGCCCTACATTCTGACTTCGCCCATACCTTTTACATTTATTAGCGCTAGATTGCAGTTCTTTTTAGCACTGAAATCTGCCTCTGCAATTAATGACAAATAATGCACTTTATTCACTGTTTAACTAAACATTGCGAGTACCGGTTAATGGCGCTTTTGCCTTTTCAAAAAATATATCTATAAAAATCAATGAATAGCTATTGGGACGAATGGAGGATGTTGGTAAAACGTCCCAAACTTAATCCAATGGCCCCTGCTCGCTTTATTTTGCTTCGCCCTGTCATTAGGCTTTGTTTAAAGTATCTAGGTAGGAACACACTATGACAAATACATCCTTCTCTTTAGCGACCCGCTCATTACATTGGCTGGTCGGTATAACTATGTTGAGCCTAATCATTGTTGGTATTTATATGGCTAATTTTGAGGTCTGGGCATTATATGACATACACAAAAGCATGGGAGTTTTGGCGCTGTTACTGATTCTCCCCCGCGTAATTTACAGGCTCATTCAAGGCTTCCCAGAAGCGAACAGTGCTCATAGCCAATGGGAACAGAAAGTGTCTCATTTAGTCCATTGGGTTTTGCTCATTGGCACCTTAATGATGCCAGTAAGTGGCATGTTATATTCGGGCTTTGGTGGCTATGGCGTTGATATTTTTGGTTTGTCTTTAGTCAGTGAAAATGTTGTTGATGACAGTATTGTGCCATATAACGAGTCAATATTCGTAATTTCTAAAGCAAGCCATTGGGTAATTGGCTACTGTTTGAGTGCTGCAATTTTGCTTCATGTTGCTGGCGCAATAAAACACCACGTCATTGACAAAGACGACACTTTAAAGCGTATGACAGGCAAAGTCTAATACGCGCTGTGTATTGAGTTTATTAGCGCCTGAAAATGATTTAGGTGCAATGCTAACTCAAGCAAAGTGCGCTATCGTTTATTCATCAAACTGATTTCGGATTTTGCTTATGGTTTTTACTACGAATGCCGGAAGCTTGGCGCTTATACTCATTATCGTTGCGATTTATCTGTTATTTTGGGTCGGTCGCAAGCAAAGAGAAAAGTTGAAAAGCCACAGAAAAAACCAAAAAAATGATTAGTTTGGGGGTATTTGTAATTTGTTCAACATGACAAGACGGCGCTTAATTAGGCGAAAAGAAGGCATAAATCACATTGAGAATAGACGTTCATTTAACCCGTTACATCTGATCTTGTCAGGCGCTCTAGTAGTAAAAGTACCAACTCGCGTTGGAAATATTAAAATCCAGCAGGAGTATTAAGGCTAATGATTTTTGATAAGTTTGCTTCTGGTTTGCAAGCTAACTCGGTCTGCATGAGCTTGCTCAAAAAAGTAACTTTTATCAGCGACACTCGCAGTTATTCTGAGTGTAAAGTTGAACCTGCTTTGACCACATACTTTGCACTCAATCCATCAGAGCGATAGATGTTTCGGATATCAAACACTTGAAATAGTTCTTCAGCGGTTTTACTACGGTGGATATTAGCTGTACAAAGAAAGAGAGTATTCATTGCGCTTCATGTTCAAAGATTTATAGCCCAATTATAACAAAGCCCCGCTAGTTGCGAGGCTTTCATAGCAAAAACAGTATCATGGAATGCAGGCTACTTATACAGCAACCCGAGCAAGCCTTCATTCCAACAAGACTTATAAGAATCTCCCTTTACATAACGATCAAATTCTTTTTTGCTTACTATCAACTTAGAAGTGCTATTACCCTTATTTAATTCGATAATAAAAGTCGAAGTAAGACCTGATTGTCTGTCTATCTTTTTATCGATAACTTTCCCATCAAAACAAGTTTCTGTCTGAGTACCTACATTTGCGTTAATTACTAATACATATCCTGTTGTCATCAAGCATAGGACTCCACTTTTAAGAGTTTTATCAATAAAAAATGATAACGCTCTAATAGCCCCGTGAGTCTTAAACACACGCAATGTGTACGCAATAACTACAATGGCTATTACACTGCCCAAATACTTAAACGTGAACCAAAAAGGAATATTTAATTGATAGCTGTAACTAAGTATTGGAAAGATTCCACCAATACAAAACACGACAGCTAAAAAACTGCCGTATTTTGTTAATATGTTACTAATAGGTAATGATTTTTTCATTTATTGTTGTTTGTCTTTCTCTAGACTTTTCGCGACTTCATTTGCCACAGCTTGTGTTCCCACATTAAGTGTATCAGCAACTACAGTCGCGATTGCAGTACCAGCAACAGAGTTAACTGTTTTTGTCCCAGTGGATGCTAAAATCGCCCCCGCACCTGCTCCAGGAATTAATCCACCTGCCGCTGAAGTCGCAACTTGAGTCATATTTACTTCCTCTGCTCCTCCAACTATCTGCCCTGCGGCATTTGATGCCCCAGATGTCGCAGCCATTTTCAACGAGCTGCTCCCCATTGTGCTTAATGCACTTGAGGCTGAACTAGCTTTAAATGACATATCAGCAGCCTTTCCAAAACCAACTAAGCTACTTCCTCCAGTAACCCCTGCCAGTAAGCCTATTCCTGCACCTAAACCAGCTCCTTCCATAGTGGCCCCCCAATCACCATCACTTTGCATATAAGAAGAAACACCACCAGTTATAGCGCCTACAGTAGCTCCGATTGCACCTAATGCAAAATTAAAAAATTCACCGTCTGGGTCTGTATATTTATAAGGATTATTATTTACATACATATAACGGTTGAACGACATAACAGGGTTTTTAGCCGTATAACCAATAGGATCATTCGAATAAAACCTCCCTATAACCGGATCATAGTATCGTGCCTGCATATACATTAGTTACATATACGATCCAATAAAATCTGTAGCAGCCTATTTACTCATCGAGATTGACAACATTCTCTTCTCCGAACCACTCCTTCGCTGTTTGCAGCACCAATTGCGTTGGATTGGGAAAAAATACCGCTAATTTTTCTTTTGCGCGAGTACAACATACATAAAACAGTTTCTGGGTACGCTGTTTTACGCTTTCATTTCCTGTTTTTTCAAATAAGTATTTAAAGTTATATTGGTTCCAACGTCCGTTATCTAATACCACTAATACATTGGGGTATTCGCTACCTTTCGTTTTGTGCTGTGTAGATAAAGGCAGAATACCTTCTAAATATTCGTATACCCTTCTAAACTCAAAATATTTAACGTCACATACTTGTTTGAACAAATAAAACTTATTTGCTTTAAACTCTTCAAATTTGTCATCTTTCACAACTAGTCCTAGCTCGTCCGCCAGTTCTATCGCTTCGCCTATAGTAACTTCATCACCCAAAACAAATGAACGAATAGCGTCATTTAGCACTGCTTTACCCTCGGTTGACTTAACTTGAAAGTCAGTAGCCTTTATAAACTTATTAAACTGTTTTGCCTGATATAATCGAACGCAATTTTCAATTTTGAACAGGTGACGAATTAAGTTATCTCTGTTAGAACCTGGTTTGTCTGGATCACCAATGTGGCTTTTTTTATCATCTAGTAACTGTTCTTTGTCAATATATGCTTGTGCTATGTCTCTGAAGGGCTGTTGTTTTGCTAACTCAAAATAATTGGTATGAGCAGCTATATATTCTCTTTGAGCTGGAGTTGGCGCAGGGGCCTTCACATGAGTTATTACTTCAGCTAGTGTTTTGCCGTCAGTTTCAAACTCTGGGGCTTCTTCTTTAAGCCTATTTTTTAACCTCTTGGCATAATCGCGGATTTTATCTTTATCATAAATTCTCATTAGCTCTGGAAAATCAGCTTTTTGAGATATTAAGTTATGAGTCAAATTTAATTCTTTTACTTGCTCCGTATCGTCAAAATCCCAGCCTAAATAATTCCTGGCCTTGTGTAATTCATTTTCTTTTGAATATAAAAACTTTATTTCACCGAGCTTTACATTACCTGAGTTGTCAATATTAGGGGCACTTTGATCGTTCGAAGGCTCTTGCACGATTTGATCATGGCGCAGCTTATTGGCTAGATCGATAACACTCTTTGGATTTCGTCTATTTTGTTTTTTGAGCACTTCATGAACTTGAGGTGGATATGTTGAGGTGTACACAAGCAAATTTCCAACGCTCCCTTCATAAATAGATTGCATCGCATCACCAAAAAATCCAATAACGTTTTCTTTATTCGCTTTGGCAAGGTATTTCAACAAAATATCAATCACTTTAGGGTCTGTATCTTGGTACTCGTCAACAAGAATATGCGGGTATTTATCTTTAACTATTGCACAAAGCTTTTCATACTTTTCAAACATTTTTGCGGCCAAAATAATTACTTCGTCATGAGAAACGATTCCTTTTGCTAGCCTTAAATATTCTTTATATTGAATAGACTCCACCCTTGTGGCTATATCTTCAATTACATGTCCTTCCGGTAGTTTAAATCTTGACTGCTCTTCATCCTCTAATAACTCTATAAAAGTTTCTATAAGCTCTTTTTGGAAGTGCTTAATATTACCCCATAGAAAATCATGAATAGTAGATGTATATAAGTTTTCACTATCGATTCTACTCTCTATTTCTTCAACGGCGGCATTTGTATATGTGATACAAGCGACATTAAACGAAGGGTTTTCCAAAAGAACACAATTCAATACTTCTACCAGAGAATAAGTTTTTCCGCTGCCTGCACCACCACTGAGTAAAAAGTTCTTTTTTTCTCTAATTAGCTCCATGATGCTATTGGATTCTTCAGAAATATCCCGTTCTGTTAATTTCGAAGCCATAACAACCCCTCCTTAATGTAAAGAGGAACTTGCCAGTTCGAAAATTCATTGCCTCCTGCATTAGGTTTACTATGAAGTAAAATCTCAATTGCTAGCGAAGGCTTACTTCCAACTCCTTTTTCTGCAAATTCATATGCATCAATATTTCCATCCAAATATTTATTTAGCCACTTTTTCGTAAGCGATGGGAAAGCGTCATGACCAAGCTCCAATAGAGGCTTATTAATGCTAAAAAAAGCATCCTCATAGGATCTAGCAAAATAACCTTGCTCCTCTGTTTGATAAACTATTTTGAGAAAACCACCATCGTCTTGTTTCCAAGTATTATCTCTCCCTGACTTATTTAAAGACTTTTTGTCAAACTCAAGATTCTTGTAAAATTCTAGTTCCTTAGTGCCGAAGTAAAAATCAAGTGAACTATTTGATGTTTGTGAAGCATCAGGGTCGGATGGTTTACACTTTTCTCGGCTCATTTTTTCTGGGTCATCGTCATCAGGTACTTCCTTGTTACTGTCAATATCAGTGATTACTAGTGACTTGATACCTAAGAACTCGATGAACTTTTCAAAAATTTGTGAATGAGCACCAACCTCAACTATTGAGACATTTTGAGACAGTAAAGGAAGTTCATCTTGATTTGGCTCCTCCATATCTATTTTTTTCATCATCGCAGGTAAAACAATTCGCTCTGTGTCACCTTCGATAAATATGGCTTTGTCTGCAAAAAATAATTCAGCTCGGTTTAGAGTTAAATACTGTTTAAGAAACTTGTACCTTAACTGAAGAATCTCATCCTCCCTAGCGTCCTGACTTTGATATCGGGAGGCTAATTCCTTAAGGTTTTTAGCAACTACTCTGTTTGAAACACTGCACTTTTTCAGAAACTTTATGTCATCAAAATCACTTTCAGCTACTATGTGCGAGGAATGTGTTGTAATAATCGATTGAAGCTGGATAACTATGCCATCTTCTCGTTTCTGATTTTCTTTAAGTAGCTCTTTGATATTGTTTATAAAAACATACTGCATTTGTGGATGAGTGTGGGCTTCAGGCTCTTCAATAAACAAAACGTTCACCGCAGCTGGCTTTTCGGAAAGCGATCTTCTCAACCTACTCATAAGCATTTCTATTTCAAAAATCATGCTTATTAGGTTCATATAGCCTAAACCATTGTAGTGCTCTGGGAGTTCATGATCTCGGTGGGCATACATAACAGTCGTATTGCCCTCTAGAAGTTCTCTATGTTGAAGCGTTGAAGCAACTCTGATATCGGTTTCTGACGGTGATAACCCACCAAATTTACTAACTTTCTGAATTACTCCATCAAACATTTTTTGATAAATTCCACCTAGAACCTCATCAGTTTTTCTAAGTTCCTTCTTGAATTCATCGGAAGCTTCTATTTGTTCTTCCGACTCATCAGCTTGTTTATATAAAGTCGATGTTTGGTTAGATAGAGTTTTATCATTCTGTTTATTGGTTACACTACGTTTTGCACTAATAAACTGAATAGAAACAATGTCCTTTAAATTAATCCGCTCCTTCTGTAAGTCAATAAACTGGCTTTCATCATCAAAGAGAATACTTTTTTTAATAATCCGACCAAAATAATCGCTATGCTTGTCTTTCAAGAATAATTTGGGTTTATTTTCAAATTTATCCGCTGCATCCAGATAATCAGCTTTTAGTTGAGAAAGCTCGTTATATTCCGCTAAATACTCAAAAGAAAGAATAATATTATCGTCTTCTGGATCTAGGTTCATAATCACTTGACTCACTTGAGATAAGTCATCATTAAGATCATATTTTATATATAGCTTTAATCTTATCCCCAGCGGCACAAAACTTTCTTCAGGCAGTAACTCTAATTTTCCGTCAAGGTATGCTTCCAGAAAAGAGCGTAAGTCAACGTTAAAGTCTTCATAATTAATTGAGTTGCGTTCAGATTGAATTACTAACTTGTCCAACGCAGAAAGGATTGAAGTTTTTCCGGTGTTATTCTTTCCAATTACCAGTGATAGGTCTTTTTCTAAATTTAGCTCAAATTCCTTTAGTAACCGAAAGTTATCTATCGTTATGCGCTCTAGTCTCACCCTTCCTCCTTGAAAACCGAATAAAATAATTATTTATCAGCAATTTAATACTTAAAACTAACACAAAAGATATGTCTTAAAAAGAATTTATAAAGCTAATCAAACAGTCCACTATCGCCTTGAGCAGATGGATGTGTTTCTGAATACACGGCACTTAATTTAGCTCTGCTAACATGGGTATATATTTGAGTGGTCGATATATCTGCGTGCCCAAGTAACTCCTGCACATACATTAAGAGCTTGATAAGAGCTTGACACCCATCTTTAAGAGCTTGACACCCATCTTAATTTATACCACAACTACCCCTCGACATTTCTCAAAGCAGAAACAAACCACTAAAAATTGCTCAATTCGCTTTGAACCTTTGATAAATTGCTTAACTTGATAACTTTATCGGGATTTCAGACATGACTAACCACGTATCTTTTAAAAGTCACGTTGAAATTGGCGTGTTAATGTATATTAAGGACTAAGCGAGCAATTCACTACACTGAGTGAGATTGCCTCGTCGTTTTAACTTTAAGTGCTCGCAATACTTTTGTTTAGCATCAGGCCTACCCACTGAACCTTTAAACACCTTGGTAAACTGAGTGGTGAGCTTTAACCAATTCTCTGGTTGGATATTGAGTCTTGCTAAGATGGGCTGAGCGTCTGTGATAAACCCACATTTATCCTCACGTATGCATCGACCAGTTAAATCAACAAGCTCTATATAGTATTTGAATTCAAATGGCAGGCCTTTTGGCATGTGTTTTCTTGGGTTACCTGCAAAGCGCATAAGTGACTTAGGTTGTTTACCCGCTTTTGCTGTTTCAATACGTTTTTTAATGCTGGTATGCTCTGATTCTTCTGGCGTCTCTGCCATTTTGGCTCTTACTGGATTCAAATCCACATACGCTAAACACGCTGCCAGCGCGGCTTCATCTAACAAAGCCTGAGATTTAAAACGCCCTTCCCAGAATCGCCCTGTACAGCCATCTTCTCTATTGGCTTTGCGCGCGATATCTTCATTTAGCGTGCGCATAAACCAGCTTATATCAGCTAGTCGTGTTCGGTATTTGTCTATTAACTCTGACAGTAAACAACGCTCTGAATTGGTCAGTGAATCGCCATTGATAAACTTATGCGTCAGCCAAGTCCCTTTAAATTGCTTGTGCCAGCGTATAATAATGGCTTTATCCGTTAGACGTTTTGCTTTTTTATCATCAACATATAAAACAATATGCGTATGGT
>NZ_MAUJ01000001.1 GCF_001696455.1 Pseudoalteromonas luteoviolacea | reverse complement strand
GTTGAAGACTACAACGTTGATAGGCGAGATGTGGAAGTGCTGTGAGGCATTGAGCTAACTCGTACTAATTACCCGTGAGGCTTAACCATACAACGCCAAAGTGGTTTTATTTGTTAGAAGTTAAGAACAAAAGTAGACGATAAGAATTTAATTACGCTTCCAGATTTTACAGAATTTGCTTGGTGAACATAGCATTTTGGAACCACCTGATCCCATGCCGAACTCAGTAGTGAAACGAAATAGCGCCGATGATAGTGTGGGGTTTCCCATGTGAAAGTAGGACATCGCCAAGCACCAAATAAAAGAAAGCCCGATTCGAAAGAGTCGGGCTTTTTGTTTTTAAGTCCCTCGGCAACAGCTAAACCGGCTCATTTCACCTTGCGCAAAAGAAGCGTACTCACTGCGTTCGCTGTCGCTAACCTTTTGCACCATGCGACTTTAGCGCAAGGTGAAGAGAGTGATGGCGCGCGCGAAAACTGCAAAAAATGAACATTTCAAGTAGTGAAACGCCCTTTCATCATTTCAACTGACATAAAGCGATCAGATTGGCATATGCTTTTTGTTTTAGAACACTGCCTTTTTCTCTGTTTTCTTTACTTGTTAGAAAGCGACCGTAGGGATCTAATTTCTGAAGCGCCCTGACTTGCTTCATTTTAGGTAAAAAGTCACTCTCAAAAGTTGAGCATATTTCTTTTGCCCTTACTCCTAATTTAGCCTCTAAATCGACGATAAAAGATTCATCAATAGTTTCTTCCTTTAATACCTTTTCCCTCAGAGGTTCAATTGCCAAATTAAATTCCTTTCGTTTGTCTTATATGTTTCTGAATAGAAAAGAAATATAACCACCGGTGAACATTGCCCCTAAGTGAGTATAAAGAGCTACTAATTGCTCGGACATTTTATTAACCCCGTTTTTTGAATTTACGATTCCTATCGTACAATAAATTTAGGTGTCCTCTAAAAATGGGAGTTAAACCTCGATTTCTGTAAACGGTAGGTCAGGAGCGGGACCAATAATCCTACCATCTTCTAAGTATGCACTTCCCCTTTGCACACTATCACCCAGCACAACACTTTCATTTCCATCATTAAACCTAACTAAAGTTGTCCCATTTGAATTCACACTGACTACTTTAACGATGGTCTTATGCGATTTTGTCAGCACGCCTATAAGTCGCTGTAATTAGATACCATCTCACTACTTTCTGGCTAACTGTAATTGCCCCCAGTCTGTCTACTGATGCGCTTATAGCGACGCTTTCACAAGTGAATCTGTGTACCGAATGCCTACGAGCATACCTAGTTCAAAAGGTGGCAGGGTTGGCAGTCGCTTAGTTTTAATTTGGTATACTTGTTTATTACCACTATGCGCTAGTTCGCACGTTACTCTTTACCTTGCGGCTTGTACATCTGTAATCAGACTGTCTACAACATCCGGTGCGATATCGTCCCCAGCGCAGCCTGCGCGTTTTACTTTGCATGAGACGCCTTATTGTTCACCTCGAACAAATATAGCTGTGTGCTCTGGGCTAATTGTTTGCTTTGTTGAGTGCTCCAGAATGAGTGAGTCATTGATGATCACATCATATGTTGCGCTTGATGTATCCCATGGATTTACGGGCCACTCTGGAAGCACGTTCACTTTTTTGGCTTTATCATCAAAAACGAGAATAGTGCCAACACTCTAACATTGGAATAAAACCTGCTTAATCAAAACCATTACTCGGTTAAAAACACATTTTTGGCGAACAAGATAGAATCTCTCAAATCCACAACATATTGATAATTAAATATTAATCTTGATTGTTGTGTTTGATTTAAAGTTGGTCCTACTTTTGCATTAACCAGTATATAGTCAAATTTTTGGAGTTGGTTATGGCGATTAGTTTTGATAAGGCGCTTGGAGTTCATCAACACACCATGTTGATCCGTTCTCAGCGTGCAGAGATCTTAGCAAGTAATATTGCTAATGCAGATACACCTGGCTACAAAGCTAAGGATATCGATTTTGGTCGTGCACTCAATGCGGCAAAGTCGGCACAGCAACGCGGCAATCAAATGACCCGTACCGACGAAAAACACATTGGTGGTGGAACTAGATTGACTAACAGTGAAGAACTATTTCGTAATCCAAATCAAACAGATACGGGTGATGGTAACTCAGTTGATATACAAGTGGAACGGAACTTGTATGTACAGAATGCATTAGAGTACCAAGCTAGTTTGAACTTTTTGGGTGGCAAATTTAAAAGCTTGAAAAAAGCGCTTGGTGGTGGTCAAGGAGCCTAATTATGAGTTTATATAACGTTTTTGATATCGCAGGCTCTGGTATGAGTGCTCAAAATATTCGCTTGAATACCACTGCCAGTAATATATCCAATGCAAACAGCATAAGTTCGAGTCAGGACGAAGTGTATAGAGCAAGGCATCCGGTGTTCGCGGCTGAGCTGAATAAAGCTACGGCGGCAAACCCGAGTACACTAAGCTCTTCGGTCGGGGTGAAGGTATTAGGTATCGTAGAAAGCGATAAACCTTTGCAGGTTGAGTATAACCCTAATCACCCAAGTGCTGACAAAGACGGGTACATCTATAAACCGAATGTGAATGTCGTCGAGGAAATGACAAATATGATCTCCGCATCACGTTCGTACCAAACGAATGTTCAAGTAGCAGACGCAGCTAAGCAGATGTTAAGTAAAACTCTGTTGCTTGGTCAGCGCTAATTGGGAGTATAGCTGATGAGTAATGATGTCAATTCCGCAACTTCGTCCTTTGTCGATTCGTTGCGTTGGCAAGATAAACAAGTGCCAACAGAGAAAAATGATGAGTTAAAGCAGGAAGACTTCTTTGCATTACTTACTCAACAGTTGTCTTTTCAAGACCCGAGTAAGCCTGCTGATAACGACCAGATGATATCTCAGATGACCAACTTTACGATGGCAGAAGGTATATCAAACTTAAATACCAAGTTTGAGTCATTAGCCGCATCTATGACATCGAACTCAGCATTGCAAGCTTCAACGCTCATAGGCAAAAAGGCGCTGCTTGAGTCCGATACGATTGAGCATGGGCCCGGTATGCAAGCCCGAGGTTCTATCATTGTCGCAGAGCCGGTGGAAAAGTTAACACTAAGCATCATTAATGATAAAAATGAGCTGGTTAGAAAAATTGAACTTGGCGAGCAGACTACAGGTGCTAAACGCTTTGAATGGGATGGCTTAAACGATGATAAAGAGCCACTTCCTCCTGGTGAATACACGATTAAAGCTGAGGGGCAGACCAACGGAAAGTTTGAAGCTTTGCCTACAGCAACATTTAGAAATATTGACAGTGTTAATGTGAATGGCTCTCAGGGCATTGTGATTAACACAAAAGCTGGTGCAGTTAGACTATCTGACGTTGCAGAGATAGCTTAATCAAAAGATTTAACCTTCATTTATAGAGGTAAGAGAGTATGAGTTTTAATATTGCTTTAACGGGACTAGCTGCTGCCCAAAAAGATTTGGATACTACAGCGAACAACATTGCGAATGTTAATACAACAGGTTTTAAAGAATCGCGTGCTGAATTCGCTTCTGTCTATGCATCTTCTGTTTTCAGCGCTGGTGCGACAAAAAATGGTGATGGTGTTTCCACTACAATGGTTGCACAGCAATTTCACCAAGGTTCTTTAAACTTTACCCAAAACTCACTTGATTTAGCAATTACTGGTGAGGGTTACTTTGCTACAAGTGAAGAGCTCGGTGGCCAAGACTATACGTTTACACGAGCTGGTGCATTTAAGCTGAATAAAGACAACTTCATCGTTGATGCACGAGGTAACTTCTTACAAGGTTTCCCTGTTGACCCAAGTTCAGGTGATACAACTTCTGTGAGTTTAAGTACATCTTCGGCTTTGCAGATCCCTGATGCTTCAGGTTCTCCACGCGCGACGACGAATGTCTATTCATCGTTTAATTTGGACTCTCGTGCTACGGCTCCCACATTGCCTTTTAATCCGACAGAGAGTGCAACCTACAATAGTTCGACATCAACCACTATTTATGACTCGTTAGGTCAGCCACATACTTTGCAGTTCTTCTTTAGAAAAGAAGATCCAACGACAAACCCCAACGAGTGGCAGGTTTATGCAACGCTAAATGGTCAGCAATTTGGCGCGAACGGTCAGGCAGTTACGCCTCCTGGTGCGCCAATCACTGAGTTTGAATTTAACGCGCAAGGTTTCCCAGTTAGTACCGGTGGTACAGCCAATACTGGTACTACATTCAATCCGCTGTCAATTCCTGCGGGCGCAAACGCGGGTCTTTCTACATTGCTAACGAATGGTGCGACCTTCCCTGGGGCAGTACAAATGAACTGGCGTGATGAAGCAAATACCAGTACTAAATTGCCAACTCAGTTTGCAAGCCGTTTTGAAGTTAAAGCATTAGACCAAGATGGTGCGACAACGGGTCGACTAGCTGGGATTGACATCGGCTCTGACGGTAAAATTGTTGCTTCATACAGTAATGGTGATTCAACTTTCCTAGGGCAAGTTGCCATGGTCCGATTTTCTAACTCACAAGGTCTGACAGAAGTGGGTAACACAGGTTGGAAGAAGAGTTTGACCTCGGGTGAGCCGATAGCAGGCGAGCCCGCCTCAGGGACACTTGGTACGATTAACTCATCTGCATTGGAGCAGTCCAATGTGAACTTAACTAATGAGTTGGTTGATTTGATAAGTGCTCAGAGAAATTTCCAAGCTAACTCGAGGGCTTTAGAAGTTAACTCAACACTGCAACAAAACATTCTACAGATTCGATAACTATAACCTTCCAACAAAAAGCCGCTTTAGCGGCTTTTTTATTTTTGACACTCATACTGGCATTACAATTGCATTAACCCATGTAGGTTGAACAGTTTTAGGTCGTTCTCATGGATAAAATGCTTTATATCGCTGCGTCTGGCGCTAAACAGAGTTTGCGTGGTGTTGCTTTAAAAGCCAACAACTTGGCTAATGCTAATACAACAGGTTTTAAAGCTGACTTTGCGCAAGCGAGATCGATGCAGGCGTTTGGTGAAGGTTTACCGACACGGGTATTTGCCATGCAAGAGCGCCCAGGAACCAATATGTTGAGTGGCGCAGTCACTGAAACAGGGCGGGATCTTGACATTGCAGTCGATGAAAAGTCTTGGATCAGTGTCATGGATGCCAGTGGCGAAGAAGCGTACACAAAAGTCGGTACATTGAACATCACCAGTGATGGTGCGTTAGTCACTAGCCATGGCCGCCAATTAATTGGCGAAGGTGGTCCAATTATATTGCCATTGCCAATCGAAAAAGTCGTCTTTAGTGACGATGGATCGATTCAAGTTCGTCCTCAAGGCGCACCAGCGAACTTCTTAGAAACGGTAGATAGACTTAAGATCATTTCAGCAGACAACAGTAAGCTGGAAAAAGGTAATGATGGTTTGTTTAGACCGAAAGAAGATCAGCTTGAAGACGGGCACTGCGGTTTTTGTGAAATTTCACCAACCGCAAGGGTAATGAGTGGTTACCTTGAAATGTCCAATGTAAATCCTGTTCATGAGATGGTTGATTTAATTAATCATCAAAGACAATTTGAAATGCAAATCAAGCTAATGAAGTCAGCAGAAGAAATTGATGAGCGACACACTTCGCTCCTGCGCATAGTTTAAGAGAGTGAGGTATAGATTATGAATCCTGCATTGTGGATAAGTAAAACGGGTTTAGATGCCCAGCAAACAGACATATCGGTTATTTCGAATAACTTGGCTAACGCCAGCACAGTTGGTTACAAGAAAAGCCGCGCAATCTTCGAAGATTTGCTTTACCAAAATATTAATCAACCGGGTGGGCGTTCATCACAAGATACTGAATTACCATCTGGTTTAATGCTTGGTGCAGGTTCTAAAGTGGTTGCGAACCAAAAGAACTTTTCCCAAGGTAATATGATAAGTACTGAAAACTCTTTGGATTGGATGATCCAAGGTCCAGGCTTTTTTGAAATACAAATGCCAGATGGCACTATCGCCTATTCACGAAATGGCCAATTCACAACCGATGAAACAGGTCGAGTCGTTACATCAGGCGCGGGTTTTCCCGTTCAGCCTGAAATGACGGTACCAGACAATGCGAACTCAATTACGATTTCTCAAGATGGTGAGGTGTCAGTAAGTATTAATGGACAGGCAGAAAACACGGTGATAGGTCAGCTCGTTATTAGTGACTTTATCAACCCATCGGGCTTGGAGCCAATCGGGCAAAACTTGTATACAGAAACTGCGGTAAGTGGTGCGCCTGTTCAAGGTAACCCGGGTGTTGAAGGGCTTGGCTCTATCGTTCAGGGGGCACTTGAAACCTCGAATGTAAATGTTACTGAAGAATTGGTAAACCTGATTGAGACACAGCGAGTTTATGAAATGAACTCAAAAGTTATTAAATCAGTTGATGAAATGCTTAGTTACATTAATCAGCAACTTTAAAGGGTAGGGCAGATCATGCGTAAGAGTTTATTGATAGTCGCCATCGGACTCGGATTAACTGGCTGTATGTCGACAGAGAACAGTAATGTAGTAAGAGACGATCCTTATTACGCACCCATGTATCCTGAAATGGAACCTGAATCTGTAGTCGCGACAGGGTCTTTGTTTAACTCATACTCAAATGATCTGTACTCAGACAAAAAAGCTGTGCGTGTCGGTGACATTATTACGGTGGTGTTGAGAGAGTCCACCCAGGCATCAAAAGCTGCGAATTCTAAGCTGGACAAAGACAGCGAAGTAAAAGTAGACCCCTTCCTAGGGTTGGGAAATGTGCCAGTTAGAATCGGCGGTGATGCAATTCAGATGAGTGCTGGCGGAGATTCGTCATTTCAAGGTGATGCACAAGCAAATCAATCGAATAGCCTATTTGGCAATATTTCGGTCAATGTAATGCGTGTATTACCAAATGGAAATTTAGTGATTCGCGGTGAAAAATGGTTAACGCTTAATACTGGTGAAGAATTTATACGGCTGGAAGGTTTGGTAAGGCCTCAAGACGTGTCGTACGAAAACGAAGTTGAATCAAACCGAATTGCAAACGCCCGTATCCAATACTCGGGTAAAGGGCAAACGCAAGAAGTACAAAGTGCAGGTTGGTTGACTAAATTCTTTATGAGCACTTTGATGCCCTTTTAAGGAAGTACATTATGAACATACTACGTAGTCTATTAATACTTACGTCAGTAATGATCCCCTTGTGTGTCAATGCTGAGAGAGTAAAAGACGTCAGTGTGGTTGAAGGCGTAAGAAGCAACCAGCTAATTGGTTATGGTTTAGTGGTTGGCTTACCAGGAACGGGCGAGCAGAGTCGATTTACTGAACAAAGTTTTAAAGCGATGTTGAACAGTTTTGGCATTACCTTACCTGGCAATTTGAAACCCAAAATTAAAAATGTAGCAGCTGTCGCCGTTCACGCAGACTTACCACCATTTGTGAAACCCGGTCAAAGTATTGACGTAACAGTCTCTTCTATTGGTAGCGCGGGCAGTTTAAGAGGCGGTACGTTACTGCAAACCTTTTTAAAAGGGGTTGACGGTAACGTATACGCAATAGCACAAGGCAGTATGATTGTTGGCGGTTTAGGCGCGGAAGGGTTAGATGGCAGCCGAGTTGTCATCAATACACCTACTGTAGGCAGAATACCAAATGGTGGCATGGTTGAGAGAGCAGTTAAAAGTCCTTTCACACAAGGCGACCATATTACTTTTAATCTTAACCGACCAGATTTTACGACGGCTAAACGCCTTGCTGATACGATTAACGAATTAGTTGGCCCCAATAGTGCGAGCGCACTTGATGCAGCTTCTGTACGCGTGATTGCCCCCAGGGATCCATCACAGCGAGTAGCTTACTTGTCTACGTTAGAAAATTTAGAGTTCAAACCAGCTGATACTTCAGCAAAAATTATTGTTAATTCTAGAACTGGCACCATCGTGATTGGTAAGGATGTCAAATTGCAACCAGCAGCGATAACGCACGGCGGACTGACGGTGACGATTGCAGAGCAAACAAATGTGTCTCAGCCTCAGCCCCTGACGCAAGGTGATACTGTGGTAACCCGTCAAAGTATTGTTGATGTGGACCAAGATGACTCTCGTGCCTTTGTTTTCGACCCAGGCAGTAGCTTAGATGACTTGGTTAGAGCCATTAATGCAGTCGGCGCAGCGCCGGGTGACCTGATGGCAATACTTGAAGCGTTAAAAGAAGCTGGTGCGATACATGGTCAATTAGTCGTCATTTAGTTCTTAATTTAATCAATCAGTTAGCCCCATATTTATGGGGCTTTTTTTTGGCTTGATATTTGCATTGTAGTAATCATTATTACTAACGACGTGTTTTTGAACAATGAATACTGATCCGACACACAATCAAAGCTTTTTTGATCTAAGTAACCTGAACTCATTGAGACAGGACGCGCTTAAAAGTGCTGGTGATGGCGATGCGTCTAAGCAAGCACTTAAAAAAGCAGCGCAGCATTTTGAATCAATTTTTACCCAAATGCTGTTGACGAGTATGCGCAAAGCAAATGAAGCGTTCGAAGACCAAGACAGTCCATTTAACTCCAGCAGCGTTAAGTTCTATAGAGAAATGCATGATCAACAAATGTCACTGGAGCTGTCAAACAATGGCAGTTTGGGACTGGCCGACTTGATTGTGCAACAGCTATCACCAACAAAAAACGGTTATATGCCTGCTTCAGTAGTTCGCACAGGCGCTGACATTCAAAGTGACAAAATTGCCAATGGTCAAAATACAGTGGCAAACGCTGAGGTTAAACCTGAGACCGCACAACCCGCAGTGGCCCTGCAATCCAAAGAAGTAGAAGAGCAGAACGCAGATCCCAAATCGTTTGAGGGTCCTGAAGAGTTTATCAGTACACTTTGGGACTATGCAAAATCAGCTGCCCAAAAAATTGGCTTGAACCCTGCTGTGATGGTGGCGCAAGCTGCGTTGGAAACGGGCTGGGGTAAGCACGTGATCTCGAAGCCTGATGGTAATAGCAGCTTTAACTTATTCAATATAAAAGCGGATAGCCGCTGGAAAGGAGACAGTGCCAGTAAAATGACACTCGAATTTGAACAAGGCTTGCCAGTGAAAAAGCAAGCTAACTTTAGGGCTTATGAGTCCATCAAACAAAGCTTTAATGATTATGTGGACTTTTTACAGTCCAACCCTCGTTATGGTGATGCACTGAAAAAAGCGGCTAGCCCAAGTGACTATCTAGAGGCGTTGCAGCAAGCAGGTTATGCGACCGATCCAAATTACGCGAACAAAATAAAAAATGTAATGGGCGGTGAGCAATTTAGATCTGCACTAACTTCGCTTGTACGTCAGGGAGTAAATTAATATGTCTTTTAACTTAATGAACATTGGTACGTCTGGCGTCCGTTCTAGTAGTGAATTGCTACAAACTACGAGTAAAAACATCGCTAACCTCAATACGGTCGGTTATGTGAGAGAGCGAACCGAGCATGCTACGTTGATTGGCAATCAAGTTGGCCGTGGTGAAACGGTGAGAATGCTTAATGAGTTTGCACAAAAGCAACTGATTAGAGATGTTTCAAGCCAATCTTACTACAACCAGTTTGTAACAGAGTCAACGCGAGTCGATACCCTATTTGGTGAAGAGTCTAATAACTTAAATACCAGTATCAACTCGATGTTTAATAACTTGCAAGAGGCAATGAATTTGCCCTCTTCAACGGTTACACGATCTTTGTTCTTAACGGATGCGCAAAACCTGATTGACCAAATGGATCGACTGTCTGGGATCGTATTTGACCAAAACAACATTGTGAATGAGCAATTATCTATTTACTCGCAAGAAGCAAATAATCTTATTCAAAAAATAAGTGACTTAAATGGTAAAGTTGGGGCATTGAATGCGAACCCTGATAACGACAACGCCAGTTCGGTTTTAAATGAACGCGATCAGGCAATTAAAGACTTGGCAGAACTGGTCGACATTGAGACACTCAATGGCTCCAATGGTGAAAAGCTTGTATTCTTAGGCAGTGGTCAAGCAGTCGTAATGGAAAATGGGGCATTTAACCTATTTTCTTTGGACGGTGATCCAGATCCAAATAGAAAAGAACTGACACTGGATGTGACAGACGGCAATGCCGTGGCGCTTCAAGTCGACCAAACTAAGTTACAGGGTCAAATTGGTGGACTTCTAGCCTTTAGAGATGAAATCTTAATACCTGCGCAAAATCAGCTTGGTCAAATAGGGTTGGCATTGGCTGATGCATTTAACCAGCAAAATAAGCTGGGTATGGATCTCGATGGCAATTTGGGTGGGAATATTTTTGAAATCCCAACTGCTGCGGGCCTGCCTCACAGAAGTAATACTGGCACCGCGCAACTCGCTGCGACATTAGAAGCTGGCAAAGGTAAAGAAATTCCCGCAAATGACTTTCGTGTTACTTACAACGCGGGTAATCTGACCATTGCAGCAATAGACAGCCAAGGTAATACCGTTGGCAATGCGACGACCGTGCCATATGCAGCCACGATTAACTCGACTACGGTTCCTGCGGGCACAGATTTATTTGGCCTACAGCTTAACTTTACAGCTACGCCGGCAAATGGCGATGTTTTTGATGTGAAGTTAAATGCAGCAGCAGCTGGCACAATGAAGCTTGCTACAGATCGTGCTGAAAGTTTGGCACTGGCATCGCCTATTCGAACGGAGTCTGGTACCAGCAATGTGAGTACCGCAACCATCTCTGTTGGCAGTGTAACCAATACTACGCCTGCGACGAGTAACTTTACCGCTGCGCCACCTAGTTTGACTAATGGCACCATTACCCTGCAAAAAACAGGCACAACCAATCAATATACGTTGACTGATGGCAGTGGGACAACAACATTTACCGCAACGCCTCCGCTGGAAAACATTCTAGCACAAGCGGGTGGCGCGTTCGCCAACTACGGATTTGATTTTAACATTGATGGTGAGCCGTCCACTGGCGATACTTATACTATCGAATTTAATACCGGTGGTTTTGACGATAACCGTAACGGTTTGGCCCTAAGCCAATTACAGTCGGGGCAACTTGTGAGACAAAATGTTGTCACTACCGCTGTAGCCGATAACTTAAAAACCTTTAATGAAGCCTATGCTGGCCTTGTTACCGAAATAGGCGTTGTAGCCAACCAGGCAAAAACGAATGGCGCAGCATACGATGCACTTGCTGCTCAATCAGAGGCTTGGTTTGAGTCTGTGTCTGGGGTTAACTTGGACGAAGAGGCTGCGAATTTGCTCCGTTTTCAACAATCATACTCAGCGTCAGCACAAATATTGAGTGCTGCTAGAACTGTGTTTGATACTTTACTTAGTGCTGCGAGGTAATTATGCGTTTATCTCACAATATGATTTTTAAAAATAACCTGAATTCTATTTTAAATAGCCAACAAGAAGTGAATAAGTCGATGCAGCAGGTAAATACGCAAAAGCGTGTACTTACCGCATCTGATGACCCTTCCGCGATGGCGAGATCTTTATTGTACTCAGATAAAATCCAGACAAATGAACAATACACCAAGAATCTAACGATGCTAAAAAGTCGGCTAGATACACAAGAGGGTGTATTAGATAACATCAAAGACTCTTTAACACGTTCAATCGAGCTAACCGTAAATGCGGGTAATGGTTCATTGACGGCACCAGATAAAGCCGCTTTGTCTGAAGAGCTAGAGTCAATTCAAACCGCAGTTTTAGAATTGATGAACTCTAAAACGGAGGATGGCCGGTATATCTTTTCTGGCTATCAAGACAATACCAAAACCTATGACTATGACAGTACCAACAAGAGATATACCTATGCAGGTGACCAAGGTCAACATAAGATAAAAGTCGCTGAAGGTGTTGAAATTAAGTCTAGTGACAATGGTTATGACGTATTTGAAAGCGTTGAACAACGGCTCAATGTTGCTTCAAACACCGCAACAGTCGGGGCTGGTGGTATAACAAGCGCAGATGTATACGTTACCGAGCAAGGCCCATTTGATATATTCCACAAAGCCAATTACAACCCAGATCCGACAGCACCAGCAAATGCGAACCAATACCAGCTTCAATTAAATGGCGCGACCGCACCGGCCTCTTATCAATTGGTGCAAGTGGCGACGGGTACAGTGATGGGCTCAGGTAGTTATACTGAAAACAATATTACTGTAGCTGGCATGGAATTTAGCTTTTCAGGTTCGGCAGCACCGACCGATACCATCACATTTGATCTTGCTGCGCCGAAAAAAGACAATGTCCTGAACACGCTAGAAAACTTAATCAATGCAGTGCAAGATCCAAATTTGTCTGATAAGGACTATCGTCAGCAACTAGCAGATGCGATGACCGGATTAGAAAACGCGAAGAACAGAGTCTCTCAAATCCAATCAGGGCTTGGAGGGCGAATGAATACTGCAACGCGGATCACTGAAGCCAATACAGATCTAGATATCAACAATAAGATAGCGCGTGCAGATCTTATAGAATTGGACATGGCTGAAGCGATCACAGAACTCACTAAGCACGAGACCCAACTGCAAGCATCTCAGGCAACCTATGGCCGCTTGTCTAATCTTTCTTTATTAGACTTCATCAGATAATCAAATTGTAGCCGCTAATAATAAGCGGCTATTTCTTACCAAATACGTCAAATCTTACAATCTTCGTACTTATTCTTTGAATTTACAGGGAAAAGAAACACCTCTTTCATTTTGTAATTTTGTACAAAGCCCAAAGTGTTTTATGCCATTTAATCTGGTTAACAAATAAAATTCTATATTATTCAATTGCTTATAATTTTTTTTGAAAAAAATCTAAAGGAAATAATTTGCCGTCCGATAACTTAATTAACCAAGCCGGACAGTTTAAAAAACTCCAAGGCGAAAGAGTTACAAGTTTGAGAGTAAGTACTCAGTTTACAGTGGGAGAATTACCATGGCACTTTATGTAAATACTAACGTAAGTTCATTGAATGCTCAGAGACAGTTAAATAATTCAGGCAATTCGTTAGACGTTTCATTCAAGCGTCTATCATCAGGCTTCCGTATCAACAGCGCAGCAGACGATGCGGCAGGTCTACAAATTTCAGACCGTCTAACTTCACAGATTAACGGTCTAAACCAAGGTAACCGTAACGCGAATGACGGTATCTCTTTAGCGCAAACCGCTGAAGGTGCGATGGACGAAGTTACGTCGATGTTCCAACGTATCCGTACTCTGTCACAACAGGCAGCTAACGGTTCAAACACCGATGAAGACCGTCTTGCAATCCAAGAAGAAATTCGTTCACTTTCGTCAGAAGTTAACCGTGTTGCAGCAGATACAACGTTTGGTGGTCAAAACCTGCTTGATGGTTCATATGCAGCGAACTTCCAGGTAGGTGCTGATGCAGTACAAACAATCAGCTTCAGTATGCAAACTGTTGGTGGTACGGCGAACAGTTTAGTTGCAAACGGCGGTTTCACTATGTCAGGTATTGCCGGTGTGGCAAGTGGTGTAACAGGTGGGTCACTTTCTGCAACTACGGGTTCTATCAGTACAACAGTGGGTGCGTCAGCAGATAATACAGCGTTCTCTGATGTATTCACCGCAGGCGGAATCTCGGTTTCTTCTCAGGCAAATGCGCAAGCAGTATTAGCGGGTGTAGATGCACTGATAGCAGTAGTTGATAAAAAACGTGCGGAACTAGGTGCGGTTCAAAACAGATTCCAATCAACAATCCGTAACCAATCGAACATTGCTGAGAACCTATCTTCTGCGAAGTCTCGTATCAAGGATACTGATTTTGCTCAGGAAACTGCATCACTAACTAAAATGCAGATCCTACAACAGGCTAGCCAAACAATTCTAAGTCAGGCTAACCAGCGTCCGCAGGCAGCATTGAGTCTACTTGGATAATAACTAGGTAGATAAGATAAAGCGGAGGAAGAAAATGGTGTCTGTGCTTGATGGGGTATTAACACAGACACCGGAATTGGATGATAAAGCGGAGGAGCTTAAAATCCAAAACAGTTCATGTATTCAATGAACACATTAATGTTAGCACTTTCCGTGCCAATATTTAGAATAAAATATTGACACTCACTCTCAAACTTTAAAAAAAGGAGGCAGTAGCCTCCTTTTTTATCCCCCTTAAAATAAATGGTCAAATAAAATCAACTGCTTACGTATCTTTGTCGCATTCTGTCAAAAATAAATTTATTTTTTGGCATGTAGATTGCTTTTATCTATTCAAACTTTGAAAAGTTGTACAAGTGGCAGTTTATTGCCCCATCGTAAAAAAGTAATTTTCGATATGGATTGCCTCCTTGTACTCAATAGCCGCTCTTATAAGAGCGTTTGAATAGAGAGAGTGAATCATGGCTTTATTTGTAAATACCAATGTCAGCTCGCTGAATGCACAAAGACAGTTGCAGAAGTCGGGCGTTGAACTAGATACTTCTTTTAAAAGATTATCTTCAGGTCTTCGTATCAACAGTGCTGCAGACGATGCGGCAGGTCTGCAAATTTCAGACCGTTTGCAATCACAGATACTTGGTTTGAACCAAGGTAACCGAAATGCTAATGATGGTATTTCACTGGCGCAAACGGCAGAAGGTGCGATGGACGAAATTACATCAATGTTCCAACGTATTCGTACACTGTCACAACAAGCGGCGAATGGTTCAAACACTGATGAAGACCGTTTGGCGATTCAAGAAGAAATCCGTCAATTGGCGGCAGAAGTTAACCGTGTTGCATCTGATACCACTTTTGGTGGTCAAAACTTACTAGATGGTTCATATGCGGCAAACTTCCAAGTGGGCGCTGACGCGGTACAAACAATTGGCTTTAGTATGCAATATGTTGGTGCCACAGCTAACAGCTTAGCTGGGAATGGCGGCTTTACGCTGTCTGGTGTTGCTGGCGTTGCGAGTGGCGTGTCGGGTGCTTCATTAAGTGCCACAACAGGTACAATTAGTACCAGCGTTGGTACATCCGCTGACAATACTGCGTTTTCTGATGTGTATACTGCCAGTGGGATCAGTGTGTCATCGCAAGCAAATGCACAGGCAGTACTTGCTGGTATGGATGCACTAATTGCGGTTGTTGATAAAAAACGTTCTGAGTTAGGTGCGGTACAAAACCGTTTCCAGTCTACAATTCGTAACCAAGCTAACATTTCTGAAAACCTCGCAGCTGCAAAATCTCGTATTCGTGATGCTGACTTTGCGATGGAAACAGCTAAACTGACTAAAAACCAGATCTTGCAACAGGCAAGTCAGACTATATTAGGTCAAGCGAATCAAAGACCTCAAGCAGCATTGAGTCTGTTACAAGGGTAAAAATTAAAAATTAATTAAAAAATTTGCAAATAAGGCTAAAGCTTTCGCTTTACATGTCGATACCAGAGTTAGAGAACTAGAAATGTAGGACTCTAATCTTATCGAAATAGCAGGGTAGGGGTATCCCGCTACTTCGATTGATATTGATAAAGCGGAGGCTATTATGGCTTTATATGTAAACACCAATGTGAGTTCTTTGAACGCACAAAGGCAGTTGAATAATTCTGCCACCTCTTTGGATACATCATTCCAAAGACTATCATCGGGTTTTCGTATTAATAGTGCGAAAGACGATGCAGCGGGTTTGCAGGTGTCGAACCGTTTAACAGGTCAGATTAATGGCTTGAATCAGGGTATTCGAAATGCAAACGATGGTATTTCACTAGCGCAAACAGCTGAAGGTGCGTTAGATGAAACCACGCAAATGTTCCAGCGTATGAGAACTTTGGCGCAGCAAGCATCAAATGGTTCAAATACAGATGAAGATAGATTGGCAATCCAAGAAGAGATCCGTTCACTTTCTGCGGAAGTAAACAGGGTTGCAGCAGATACCACGTTTGGTGGTCAAAACTTACTTGATGGTACTTATGACGCGAACTTTCAGGTAGGTGCGGATGCTGTACAGACAATCTCTTTCAGTATGCAAAATGTTGGTGGTACTGCAAACTCAATAACTGCACAAGGTGGCTTCACCATGTCAGGTATTGCTGGCGTTGCAAGTGCTGTAACAGGCGCTTCTCTTTCAGCCACTACAGGTACTATTAGTAACACTGTAGGTGCATCAGCTGACAACACGGCGTTTTCTGACGTGTTCTCTGCGACAGGTATATCTGTTTCTTCACAAGCAAACGCTCAGGCTGTTTTAGCTGGTATGGACTCGCTTATTGCCGTCGTTGACAAAAAGCGTGCGGAGCTTGGTGCGGTTCAAAACCGATTCCAGTCTACTATCCGTAACCAGTCAAATGTATCTGAGAACCTAGCAGCTGCGAAATCTCGTATCAAAGATACCGACTTTGCTTCAGAAACTGCAAGTCTAACTAAGATGCAGATTCTGCAACAGGCAAGTAGTTCTATCCTAAGTCAAGCTAACCAAAGACCTCAGGTCGCACTCTCTCTACTTGGTTAAGTTGGCGTGATAGTAGCGTCAAGTTTGGGACTAAATTGCAAACTTGACGTATACTATAAACTAGGCTTGTTGCTTGGAGGTGTATTGTGAAAGATGTTCAATCTTCAGCTGGAGTTGGATCGAACAACATAGTGCCAACTCCCGAGAAAACGAAGCCCGAAGAAGGGACTGATACTTTGCGTGCAATTGAAGATGCGAGTAAAGTTGAAACCGCGCGCCAAAAAAGGGAGGAAGAGGGTAACCTTCAATCCGAACTTTTTGAGGAAGTTAAGGCTAACCTTGGTAGACTCAACGATGTTTTACCAGTTACGTCTACAAATTTGTCATTCGAGTTTGATGAAAATGGAGATCCGCCATTCATCAGAGTTATCGATAGAGACAGTGAAGAGGTTATAAGGGAAATACCTTCTGAGGAATTTCGTGAAGTAGCTAAGGCTTTGGATGAATTTGCCGATAAGGTATCAGGCAAAGGCTTGTTGTTCGATAGAACAGCTTGATAATTAGTTGGAGGTAGCAAAATGCCACTTATTACGTCAGCGGGCGTAGGTTCAGGATTGAATCTTGAAAGTATCATTAAGGCGTCTGTGGATGCTGAAAATGTGCCCAAGATGCAACAGTTCGCGAAAAAAGATGAAGCGCTAAAAGTTGAGTTATCAGCGGTTGGCGAAGTGAAATCTGCTATCTCCAAGCTTAACGATACTGTCGAGAAATTGGCAGATCTGGATAATTTTAATAAACGGGTTGCAAATATCACGCAGCCGAGTAGCGGTGACATCATCAGTGTGACTCCTACGTCAAAAATTTCTGTCGGTGATTTCGATATAGCGGTAACGCAATTGGCACAGGGTAGCCGAGCAGTAAGTGCAGATAACGCATTTGCCTCAAGTGATGCTGTTGTAAGTGCATCTGGGGGAACCCTTTCTTTTGCTGCAGGCTCGAAGTCTTTTGATTTAACCGTAACAGCGGGTATGACGCTAAGTCAATTACGTGATGCCATCAATGCAAGTGACACCAATTTTGGCGTAACAGCAAACATCGTAAATACAGGTGACGCTGCTATCGGCAGTAAGTTGGTATTAACTTCAAGTGAAACAGGCGATGGCAATGACTTGGTCATCACCAGTAACACCTCTGAACTAGACGCAATAGAGACTTATGACGCGTCAACTAACCCAACGGGCGGCATGCGTATTGCGACAGAAGATAAAGCACAGAATGCGAAAATAACGGTTGATGGTCTTGAAGTTACAAGTGCAACTAATACCTTTAAAGACGCCGTACAAGATATGACCATCACTGCGAAGGCGCTGAGTGTACAAGACGCCACAACCTCAAAGTATGAAACAGCAAAGCTTAACATTGACTATGATAGAGAGTCAGTGAATACATTAATCGATGAGTTTATTTCGAACTATAATGCATTGATAGGCCAGATCGGATTTCAAACCAGAATAGGCAAACCGCTCAATGGTGACTCGTCAATGCGTAGCCTCGATGACCAATTAGTCACAGCATTGTCAAAACCACTTACCGATGCTGGGCCATTTGGCTCGATTTTCGATATCGGTTTAGGGGTAGATAAAGAAGGCTACCTCGAGAAGTCATCTTTGGTTCGTAGCTTAAATGATGCCATGGACTCAAATTATGACGATATTGGCACAGCGTTTGCAGGACCTAATGGTGTTGCCAAAGAACTCGAATCGTTACTAGGCAACTATGTAGATTCAGGTGGTTTATTAAAACAAAGGGAAGAGAGCCTCAATAGTCAAATTAAAGACTTAGAGGATGATGTAATCAATCATGAATACAGAATGCAATCTTTGGAAGAAAGGTTAAGGAAACAGTATGCAGGTCTAGATGTCTTGATAGCGCAAATGCAGCAAACTCAAAACTATTTAGGCGCTCAACTGGCAAACCTACCAGGATTTACTAGTAAGAAATAACACACTAAGGAGCCGTTATGTATAACGCACGAGTAAAAAACTATCAGCGTGAGGCACTTAAAACTCGAGTAGCAGGTGCTGATAGATACGAAGTAATTCAAATGCTGATGGCAGGTGCAATCGAAAAAATGGTGCTTGCCAAGGTTGCGATTGAGAAAAAGCATTTAGAAGCTAAATCTGAGCATATTTCAAAGTCTTCTGCGATTATTAACGCATTGAGAGACTGCCTAGATTTTGAAGTGGGTGGCGAAGTAACAGAAAATTTGTATGCTCTGTATTCTTACATGCTAGACAGATTACTAGATGCCAGCTTGCAAAATGACCCAGCTATTATTGACGAAGTCTCGAACTTATTGAAAGAAATCAAATCTGCTTGGGATGCCATTCCTTATGATGTGAGAGAAAAAACGTTAGGGCAAAATGGCACAGATGCGAATGTCGGCTAATATAGATGATATTGGATCATATTTAGACCAGCTTGAAGTGTATTGTCACAATGGAAAGCTGGAAGATGCCCAAGGAGAAGTGCAAAAAATAGATGAGTGTATAAAGCAGCTATTTGACAATCAAGACGTTGAGCTTTCTGACACTCAAGTTTCTATGCTTGCACACTTTTATGACAAGATAGGTGAGTTGAGTGATTTGCTTGGCAGTCAAAAAGCAGACGTATCCCAAAAGCTTGGTAAACACCTATCTAACAAGAAAAAAATAAATGCTTATAAAGGCATGCAGTAGCCAGAACATTTATGAATGAAAAATCAATCGAACAACAAATCCAATCATTAGATGATAAATTATCTGAATCCTTAGAACACCAGAAAAGAGAAGCCATCTTTGCAGAGCAAGCGAATGAAAGGTTTGCCAAAAATATGGCCTGCTTTGAAAAGTATTACCCCGATATAGCCAAAACTTTCAGTGAATTTTCTGTACGTGATGACTTTTGTATACACGTAACGAAATCAGGTCATGGTAATTTTGTACCAAAAGGCTATAGTGCACCGCTTTATAGTGATGATCCCATTGCGCAAAGTGAAGCCCAGGTCGAGCTGAATATCAATACGCCTGTGTATTGCGCCACAGATTACACCTCTTATGAAACCAGCAAAGATGACGAGCGAATTCATGTGCGTTACATGAGATCGCTGTCTGAATCAATGGAACAAATACAAAAAGAAAATGAGCCACAGTTGGGCGCCTTACCTGCGCATTTTCCAACTGGGATTATGTTTGGAATCGGGCTTGGTTATCATTTAGAAATCTTATTTAACCGAGTTAATTTCGAGTACATCTTCCTTGTAGAGCCTGATCTAGAAGTTTTCTTTGCCAGTTTATTTTGTACCGACTGGTATAAGCTGATTGAGCAAGTGGACGAACGTGGTGGAAACATGTTCTTCCAGCTCGGTGCTGACACCGGTACGTTTATAAAAGACTTGGAAGTGTTAGTCGAAAGAATAGGCGCATTCTCTTTGGTGCGTAGCTTTTGTTATCAACATACACCCCAATCTGAAGTTGTACAGCTCATTCAGCAGTGGTCTCGTGAATACTTCAAATTTCAATTCGGACATGGCTTCTTTAATGATGCTATCACTGGTCTTTCTCACAGTATCCATCTAGTAGAGAAAAACGCCCCTATTTTGACTGGTAATCAAAGCGCCGGCATAGATCTGTCAACACCGGTTTTTATATTGGGGAATGGCCCATCTTTGGATGAAGCAGAAGCGTTTATCAAGGCGAATAAACACAATGCCATTTTGCTTGCAGCTGGTACATCTATTGCGACCTTGTATAACAAAGGAATAGAAGTCGATTTTCATATCCTTGTTGAACGGCCTTATTCAAATTATAAAATCTTTGGGGACATTGTGCCTCAAGAAGTCTATAAAAAAACAAACTTGATTGGGCTCAATACACTCTATCCCGACAACATCGATCGCTACAAGTGGGCTGGCATTGCAGGTAAAGGTAGTGAAGCTGGTACATTTTTACTCGAAATATTGGGTCACACAGAGCTGAACAAAGGGATCCCACTTATTCCGTATTGTAATCCTGTGGTGGCAAATGCGGCTTTGTCTTTTGCACTGTATGCTGGATTTAAAAACATCTACTTATTTGGTATCGATAATGGCAATTTATTGACAGGCGAACACCACAGTAAGGACAGCATCTATAAGATGGATCAAGATGATGAAGATGAAGAGGGTATGTTCTGTTTGAAGATGGATGGTAAATACTTGCCAGCTAACTTTGGAGGACAAGTTGAGACGAATGATTTGTTCATGATGGCGCACAGTCAGTTAGAAAACGTGATTGATTACTATCCGAAAAGAACAATTTACAATGTGGGTAACGGGGCGAAGTTGACGGGCGCTTATGAAATCCCTGCTGAAGAGCTCCTTCCTATACCAACCAAAGCAGATAAATTTGCGCAGATAGAGTCGCTAAAAGCCGACTTTTTTACCCCTTTTAACGTAGAGCAAATCAATGATGAGTTAGTTGGGGTGAAAGGGTTTAACGAAATTTGTGATCACATTTTAAGTCTTGCCAAGGAGCCAGTAAAAACCAGAGTGGAAGCGTCGGAATTGTTAATGCGACAGGCTAGGTATGTTTATTCATTTAAAAATTCGGCGTTAAATCATTTGTTTCATATGATAAAAGGGGCGTTATTGTATTACCACTGCCCCATGCTAACGCTCTTGTACACCTATAAAAATGAAGAGTTTACACTGCAGAGCTACCAAAAAATTAATACCTTGTGGCAAGGGTATGTATCTGAAATGAAAGATTTCTATAAAGATAACTATCGCGAAAAGTGTGACTTAGGAAGGGATTAAAAGTGACTCAAACTTACACTGAATCAGAGCAGTTTTATAGTGATTTGTATGACAAGCTATTTCCCATATTACGCTCTATCACAGGCCCTGGTTTAAGACAGAGCTACGATATTTTTTCACAGTATATGCCATTGGAAATCAGCTCAATAAAAACAGGCACTCAGATTTTTGACTGGCAGGTACCACAAGAGTGGCATTGCAGTGAGGCCTATTTAGAGGCACCAGATGGGACGAGAGTTGCAGATATGCATCGCTTAAACCTTGAAGTAGTGAACTATTCAGAAGCGGTAGACAAAATACTACCGCTCGA
Source organism: Pseudoalteromonas luteoviolacea (assembly GCF_001696455.1). GTDB lineage: Bacteria > Pseudomonadota > Gammaproteobacteria > Enterobacterales > Alteromonadaceae > Pseudoalteromonas > Pseudoalteromonas luteoviolacea_C. The sequence continues at coordinate 1,953,240 of NZ_MAUJ01000001.1, read as the reverse complement.
TGAGTTACAAAACCACCTTTACAGCTTGCCCGAACAGCCTACCGCCATTCCTTACGTGACGAGTTATTACAAAAAGCGCTGGGGGTTTTGTTTATCTCAGCAAGCCAGAGATAGTCTGCCAGAGGGGAATTATCGAGCGGTTGTAAAAAGTCAGTTTGTTGATGGCAATCTCGATATTGCGCAAACAATATTAGAGGGCGACAGCAAGCAAGAGGTTTTGCTGAGCTCATATTTGTGTCACCCATCTATGGCGAACAATGAACTCAGTGGGCCTTTGGTGTTGTTGGGGCTATACCATCGGATAAAGAAGTGGCCAAAGCGCCGTTATACATATAGGTTCGCTTTGCACCCTGAAACAATAGGCAGTTTAGGGCTGCTACATTTGGAGCATAAGAACTTTTCGAAGAATATGGTCGCAGGCCTGATTATTAACTGTGTAGGAGGTAAACAACAAGAGTTAACCTTTAAACACAGTCGTAATGATAATGGCCTATTAGACAAATTGCTTTATCACCTTAATGATCATGGGCACGGTCACCGTAATATCTCTTTTTGTCCGTTATCTGGATCTGATGAAAGGCAGTACAATGCGCCTGGCTTTCAGTTCCCTGTATGCTGTGTGAGCCGCAGTTTTCATGACGGTTACTCTCAATATCATACGTCTTTGGACGATAAAGAATATATGGGTATTAAACCGTTGCTAGATAGCATTGATAAACTTGAGCGAATTTTCCTTGAGATGGAACAAACCACTGTGTTTGAAAACCAGTACCCTTATGGTGAGCCACAACTTAGTGATCGCGGGTTGTATCCAACACTCAGCTTTTTTAGTGAAGAAAGAAAAAAGCAGGTGGATGAGCTAAACCAAATAAAGATGCTGCTTCACTACAGTGATGGCGAATACGATACCATTGATATAGCGAATAAAATGGGCATACCGGTTAGTGACTTTAAAGTTGCACTTGAGAAACTTGAAGCACAAAAATTACTAATCATGAAAGATCATAGCCGTCGTTAGTAGAGGGGGCAGTATGGCAAATCAAAGTGCAGTGGTGGTAGGTGGCGGTGTATGTGGCCTAGTTGCTTCATTACTATTAAGAAAGCGAGGCTATGATGTTGTTTTATTAGAGCAAGCTTCGCAGCTTGGCGGACTATTTTGTTCGATTAAAGATAGTAGTGGCGCAGCATATGACATGGGTTCGCATATTCCCAATGCAACAGGGATCCAAGAGTTAGACCATATCCTGTTTAAAAATGCTGATGATGCAACCACATGGAATCGCATCAATAAGTTATGTTCAGGTAACTATTTTGCCGGCGACTGGGATTTATCCAGCCCATTTCCAGATGCAAGAAGGTTACCAAATGACGTATATTCAAAAGGTTGCGGTGAGCTCATTGGACTTAATCAAATACCACAAAGCGAATTTATATACCAATATTGCTTAGAGTCTTTAGGCGTTGTCTTTACTGAGAGTATCGTAGCCCCAATTTTGCGAAAGCTCTATGGTAAAGGTGTTGATCTAGCTGGCTTGACCATGGAAGCGGGCTTATTTGGTTTTACCCGTATTTTGGCGCTACCTGCTGATGTTACAGCCAGCTTGAAATCTCTCCCTGCATTTGACAGCAAACTGGGTTATCAAACTGAGCAAGACTTTTTACGCAGGAAAAAGCAAGATAACTTGCAAGATGTTGAGTATTTTTACCCTGTAAATGGGCAAGGGATCGGGCACTGGGTTGCTGAATTACAGCAACAAGTCGAACAAGCAGGTATCGAAATTATCACTTCTGAAATGGTGAGTAAGATTTGTCATACAGGACAAAAAGTAACGTCGCTTGAACTGGGTTCTAATAGGGTATTGGCTTGTGACTTACTGTTTTGGAGTGCGCCGCCATTTATAGCGCTTAATGCTATGGGCTTGACGCCAAAGCGGGGCAAAGTCGAGTTACGAACCGCGGTCATTTACCACATTAATTTTGATAAACCCCTGCTAGATACTAAGTCACATTATCTGTGGGTATGGGACGACAAAACTGATATTTTCAGGTTAACGCTCTATCCCAACTTAAATCAACAGAGTACTCATAACCACCTCTCGGCAGAGATTTTGTGCGCGGCAGATGAAGTATCTGAGTATAGTCTCGAGTGCATTGTCGATGAGCTAAAAGCGATGCAAGTGGTCGCCGATGACGCGCAAGTTATCAGTCATGAGCAACAAGCAATTAATAATACTTTCCCTGTACCTACTCAGGAATTTAAACAATTAAATCAAGCTAACTATGAGTTGTTAAATGCGAGTGTTGATAATTTGATAATTTCGGGCCGCTATAGCGGTCGCTGTTGGCGTCAAGCTGAAGTGCTGGTGGATGCTTTTGAGTCAATAGATAAGCTTTAATAGGCCTGGCATCATAGATGCCATGCCTACATAAATAGTGATTACTTTAATCGTAAGTGAAAATAGGGCGTGATATCTCCGCCGAAACTCAACTTAAACCAACCGCGTTGTGGGCTGTTAATGCCTTCTAAGTCTAATTTCGTAATCCCCATCTTTGCCAATTCAGGAAAAGCCTGCCACAAAACAGCGGTACCAGTATGACTATCTCTCATCGTTGGGTTGTTAGCACCATAAAAATAATAGGCAGTGTCATTATGGATTAAAAAGGTCGCAAAGCTGCCAATAGCTCCTTCGCTATCTTGCGCTTGAAACATCACTAGGCGACTTTGTGCGGCGAGTTGTGATACCTGTTTGCTAAGGGCGTCGAGCTTACAATTTGATATCTCAATACCTTGCCTAGCCATGGTTAGCCCATAAAACTTAGCAAACGTATCAAATTTATCTGAATTGCTTATACTCACACCTTTTTTTAACCCATAGCGAATTTCTTGCCGCCTTGATACAGAGCTGTTTTGGTAGCTAATCGAATCTTCATTCTGTAGTTGCTCATCCGCGAACTCAGCGATGTCAATCGTCGATGTGTAACGGGGCACAACGTTATATTTGGGCCCATCATTATGGTAGTTAACCCACAAGAAAGCGCGAATGTCCGTAATACTTGGGTGTAGTTTGAGGTATACGGCCTCGTACTTGTCTGCAATGTACTGTGCTATGGCTTCTTGTACTGCAAAATGTTCAGAGTGTCTCTGTGACTTGTTTAGGTGTTGTGTATCGCGGTGCATAATACCATCATGGATGACATCATGGTGTCCTACCACAGACTGCCCCTGTTCATCGGTAATAAGCAGTACAAGCGCCATTTTCTCATTACCCTTACAGCAATAATATGCGTGGTAAGGCAGCGCCAGAGCGGCAATAAAATCACTATGAACGAAGGGACTACCTTGTGGCGAATTGGCCACAAAGTTATCCCAGTCTGCATCAAGCTCAGTGGGAACTAAAGTAAATTTATGCTTCATTGTCAGGCTTTCTGAGTACCATGTTCCATGAAGAGTGACAGTGGCCTGTTTGCACGTCTTCATTGCTGCTATGGTTGAAAGAGAGTACGTCAAAACCCACAACCAAGTCTTCGATCAGTTCTTTATCGAAGAAATTGACGTTGCCGACATCTGCAAATGCGCCACTGGTATAGCCCGCTTTAGTATATTTATCGATAGAGATGGGGGCTTTATCATAATCTGAGTGTTTGGTACTAAACCAGTCAGTGATCAATAAAATGCCACCAGGTTTAAGCTGTTCTAGAGCTTGTTTTAGGTAGCGCTTGATACTGCTGGGTGGATTATGCACAGATGCTCCACGGTCAATAATAAGATCAAACTGCTCGTTAAATGGCCATGGTTGGGTAAAATCACCAACAAAAAGCGTGTCAGCCACTTTTGGGAAACGCGCTTTCAAATTATCGATAATGAATTCGCTGCCATCGATGCCATAAACGTTGTCACAGTATGACAGGAAAAATGGAAAGTTAGCGCCTGCGCCACAGCCCACTTCTAGAATTTTAAAGTCTTGAGATGCTTGACGCAGTGCTGTGTGACGAAATGCCGTCGCAACTACATCACTCCATGGCCAAACAGACATATGCTGGTTGGCGCGATACAGGTCGTCCCAATTTTGACAAAATGACATATTACATACCTTTTTGTTTTGTTTAGTTGAAGCTAGCAATATAGATGCCAGCCAACTTAGTATTATTTATTGCTCAGTGCTCAACGACTGAGCCAGTTGATAGTTTTCAGGTGTGCCGATATCTAAGTAATGACCATCGACTTGCCACCCTTGAATACGTCCAATCATGTCTGGTACAACATCGATACTCAATTCGTAATGTTGCCCAGCCTCGAGGCTTGCGAAATAGCGGTCGTAAACTTGCGGTGAAAAAATAAAGAGTGCGCCACTTGCCAAGTTGCCGGGAGGCTCGGGCACTTTTTCGTGAAATTCAGTTACCACATTGTGTTGGTTTAATTTAACGATACCGCAGCTTTGAGGGTTTGCAGACTCGAAGAGTAATAGTGTCGCATCAGTATTGTCGCTTCTGTTTCGATGAATAGACACCATGCTTGCTAAGTCATTTTGGCAATAGTTATCAGCGTGGATCACAAAACAGTCTTCATCGCGCCAAAATGCTTTGTTTTTGACAAGTGTTCCTGCGGTGCCAAGCAATTGAGATTCATGTACTAAAGTGATGATGTCTTTGTGTGGATGTGTCTCGATAAATGATTCCACTTGTTCACTGAAATAGTGCGTGTTGATCAAGATATCATTGACGCCTAGCGCAACCAACTTGTCTATCCACAAACCTAAAAGCGGTTGCGCGCCTATTGGTACAAGACATTTAGGTATGGAGTCTGTAATTGGCCGCAAGCGAGTACCAAGGCCTGCGGCGAGTAAAATCGCTTTCATTTTATTTAAATGACTCAGATATAGCTTGATTAAGCACGGTTAAAGAAAGTGGGGTATTTCCCAGTGAATCAACTTGGCAAGCTGCGGCTAAGCTTCCTAGATAGAACGCCTCCCAAGGAGAAGATTCGACACACAGCGCCAAAGAACTGGCGGCTAAAAAGCAGTCTCCTGCGCCAGCCGGATCTGTCGCATTGCGATTGAGTGCTGGCAACCTGTCATTTTCCCAGTCATTAGTTTGTCGGTTGGGAATATGAATGAAGATGCCTTCTTCACCGAGGGTAATCACCAAGTTTTTCGGATTGGAGCGATTTGACAGTTTATGGGCCAAGATAACTAACCCGTCATCTGGGTTATTAAGTGCAACTCGGGTTTCTCGCTCTGTCGGGGTGATAAGATCCATATCATGATATCTCGAAATATCACCAACTTGAGATGATGTTTGGCTATCTGCAACGACCTTTACATGATGCTCTTTACATAGGGTGATGATTGCCTCAACCAAGGGCTGGGGCAAAACGCCATAGTTGAAATCAGAGAAAACCAGTAAATCAATATCAGGTATCGCTTTTTCTAACTTTTTGAGCAGGCTCGTTTGCAACTCTTTTGCGATTTTGTGCTGCCTTACCTGATTGACTCGCAACAGCGTTTTATTTGAAGCTCTATACCTTGTTTTTAGTGGCGTGGGGCGAGTCGTGTCGGTGAAAAGTTCTGCGTGGACATTATATTGCCCGATTTTGTCTTTTGCATATTGCCCTGCAGCATCGTTACCTACGACTGAAAACAACGAGACTGAGCGCGCGCCAAGAGATTTAATATGGCCTGCGGTAATGGCGGCGCCCCCTAAAAACTTTTCAGTTTTGTTAGGGGTCATTACGATCGTGGGGTCCTCTTGGGACATACCCACGGCAGTTCCTTGAACATATTCATCGACGATGATTTCACCAATGACTAACACCTTTAGTTCATTGAGCCTGTCCATGACATGATTCAACTTTTCTTGCGTAATATCATGTCGTTGTGCAAAGGCGCTGGCTTCAGAAAAATCAAAGTTGCTACCAAGTTTATTGGCCTTGCGGATATACTGTTCGGCGATGGTTTCGTATTCACCTGAACCAAAAATCAACTTTCCACCGTATTGATTAAGCGCGGCAAGTTCAGGGTTGTCTCGACTTTCAAACTCCTTCCCTTTAACCACGGCATACGGCTTATATTCCTCGATTGTGTCTTGAGGTGATTTGGAGGTGAGAAATGCCTCATCAACACATTCGAGTGAATTGATCATTTCAAGTCGGTGAGTCTCATTTATTCTGCTTTTTACTGCCATGGCAGCATCGGTATTGACCGCGACTATCAGTTTGTCACCACAGGCGCGGGCAAAACTTAAAAGTCGGATATGGCCTGGATGCAAGACATCGAAATTACCCTGAACAATAACGCATCTGGGTGTAATGTTTAACTCTGCCATACTACTTGTTCCTCAATGCATGTGTGGATCGACTTGAAGCTAAAGTCTGTAAATAGCTCAGAGTTAACCATACTGGTGTTTAGCGGACGCTTTCCAGAAGGGTCTAATTCAGAAAACAAGATAGGTTCTATTTTACTTGCGCCTTTATTCAGTGCTTTGGCCATTAAGCGCGTTAACTCCAATCGACTATATGAGTCTGGATTGCAAAAGTTATAAATGCCCTGAGTTTTGTGTTGAATGAGGTAGTCAATAGCATTGATGATATCTTCAATCGCGGTAGGGTTAAAGATCAGATCTGACGCTGCTCTTACAGCTTCCCCTGAATGTAGCTGTTTGGCAATATCGTTGAGCAGCGTACCATCATCTGGGCTATTGCCGATAATTTTTGCCAAGCGCAGCACACATGCGGCACCATCGGTAATAGACATTAATTGAGACTCGGTTCTGCGCTTTTGGATACCATATTCAGACACTGCCGCTTCGTTATTATCGTCGTAATAATTGCCATGGATGCCCGGAAAGACATTATCTGTTGAAATGAACAAAATTGGGATTTGGCGGTGGTGTAGCGACATCATAAGGCGGCTAGTTGCATGTACATTGACGCCAGCGGTTTGCTCAGGCTCTGCGTTAATTTGGGCAATGTTCGTTAGCGAGGCGCAGATGATAGCAGTGTAATTTTGACTATCATCGAGTTGTAAATCATCTAGCGATGAGCTTTCAAGATCAAAGTGTTGTAACCCAGCAGCCGGGTGTTTGCCATAAGTACCAACTGTGTTAGGGTTTTGCGCATAAAAATGTTGATATAAGTGGCCTCCGAGTAGACCACTCGCCCCAAATATAATCGGCGTTAATTGCTGAGCTTTTTCCATATTGCCTCTGCTAACTGAATATCTGTCAATGCTTGCTGCGCACTTATTGTGCTGTCAGTATTTCTATTTCTAACGTCCTGAATAAACGCGCTGGCTTGATTTTTAAAAGACCAAGACCACTCTACTTGGTAGTGAGTATTCTCTGTGACATCTCCATGCCTGCGTAGCTCTATGTGCGCTGGTACATTTCGAAGCAGTGCAGGCGGCAAGGTAATGATGAGCTGACCTTGTTCGAATATAAAGGTACACTTCTCCTGCCAATCTTTTTGATTTACTTCCCCGGTTTCGAGAACAATTAGCTGTGAATCGGTGCGCATCACACATGTGTGCGCCAAAGGGGATAAGTAATTAAAGTACTCAACGCTTGGCGTCGTATTCAAAAAGTGTCGGATCAGATTGAGCAAGTGTGAATGCACGTTGACATAGCGAGCAAATATTGGCTTATGTTCTTCTTTTAACCAGTGGGGAGCAAACAAGGCTTCTTCTTGCATTTGTGGCCTTTGCTCTTGACCGTGAATATAACCAGCTGCTTTACAATAACTGTCTCCCATATAGCACTGCGCACTAACTTGAAGCAGGCTTCCTAAAGAGTTGTCAGTCATGACTTGATCAAATAACTGTTTGGCCTTGATGACCCCTTGATCATGTCGTTTCATGTAGCCAACGCAATATACCAAGCCTTTTTGCGCAGCCAATTCAACCAATTCCGCTGCAATTTGGCTATTGCCTGCCATGGGCTTTTCACTAAACACATGCTTGCCAGCGAGTAAGCAGTCCCTGACGACATCGGCTGTATGAACACGTGCAGTGACAATGATGACAGCGTCTACATCAGTATTGTTTAAAAGGTCCGTGTGTGTTTCAAAACGCTGTGCGATCGCAAATTTATCAGCGACTTGTTCTCGTAACTTTGGTCTTAAATCAGCAATCGCATGAAGTTCGCACTCTTCAAGTTGCGCATAATTCTCTATATGCGCAACTTGACCAATAAAGCCTGCACCAACAAAACCGAGTTTTATTTTAGGCGATGAAATCTGCATAGTTCTCTTTAGTAATTAATTGCACAGTGGGTGTCAAAGTCAGGAATTGTCCACCATTTTCAAGGTAATCTACATGCTTTTTAACAATTGCCTTAGCATGGATCCAAGCTAAAATGACCACTAAGTTTGGTTGTGTTTCGTTTAGTGCAGATGTTGCTTTAACCAAAATATGATCGCCCGGTGTATATTTGCCAACTTTTTGCGGGTGATCATCGTAAATTTCACTAATTTGATTACCTAATTCAAACTGTGTAACCAGCATTGGGCCACTGCGTGCAGCGCCGTACCCTGCAATTATGCCGTTATTTGACAAGGCTGAGTCTGCTATTGCTTTGACTTCTTGTTTCATGCTATTCAATCGTGCAACAAACGAGTTCATTGCTTCCATGGAGTGGAGGTTTGCTGCTTCTTCACTTTCTAGCATTGCAGCAACAGATGGCTGTATTGTTCTCGCTGCGCCTTTGTGCTGAGCAAACCCGATAATTGAACCGCCTTGGATAGATACATGCTCAACATGTATTACTTCTAGCCCTTCTGCGGCCAAAAACTTGACCAAAGGCTGTAATGAGTGATTGCATAGATGCTCATGGAAGATAGTGCCAACAAGCATTTTATCTATGATGTCTTTTAGATAGGACACTTCAAAAACAAAGAGCCCGTCTTTGTCCAGTACCTTAGTAATGCCTTTGAGCAGATCAATCATTTCGTCAGCGTGTGCAAACACATTGAATGCCGTCACTAAGTCTGCCGTACCATACTGCTCACTAATGAACTTACCTTTCTCTTCAGTCATCAAGTCGGCAATTGTTTCAATGCCTTCGCTGGTGGCTTTTGCTGCGATAGCACTTGCAGGGTCAATGCCCAGGACTTTGAAGCCTTTTTGCTTAAAGCACTTTAAAAATGTCCCGTCATTGCTGCCTACATCAATGGCAAATTGTTTATCGAATGGGCCATATAGGTCTAGCACCATTTCAGAAACTTCTTTGAAGTGGTTCACTATCCCTTGTGTCTGTCCTGAATGGTAGGTGTAGTCAGCCCATAAATAAGTCGGATCAACAACATCTAGGATTTGCACATGGCCACAATCGTTGCATATGTAGAGATCAACAGGTAAAGCAGGTGCCTGTGGGCTGTTGAGATCAGAAACATACTTTTCAGCTAAGGGTGTGGCAGCAAAAGGGATAGCCACTGGCACGTCGGTGCTTAAGCATAATCTGCAGTTATCTCGTTTTGTCGTTAATTGATGTTGTTCTGCTTTCATATCATTCACTTAGGATGTAAGAGTTGTAAAATATTGATCTACTTTTAAAATGGCTGTCACGATAGCACTAACATGTGATTCGTCATAGTTTTCGTTGACATAGAGGTTAAAGGAGCGGTCACGCGCACTCGTCGCATTTGGCGTCTCGGTAGGCGTCTTGAAATATTCGTGTGACCACTCCCAGTCAGAGATCAAAAATTTGTAATGTGGATTCATGGGCACCCCTTCAGCGATAAGTGCCTGACAATATTCATGCTTGCGCTGACCTATTTTCTCAACATCTACCAAAACTTGAATATAGAACACCGACGGCGTACCTTGCCACGGAGCTATGCGACATACTTGTGACTCCGCATTTAAGCGCGCTTGGATAGCCTCCATAAAGGCATTTCTTTTTGCGATGGTGTGTGGCAAACGTTTTAAAGAGGAGAGCGCGACAGCACAGCTGAAGTCATTGGTATTCCAGTTCAGTGCGGGAAATAGGTGTTGCGATGGATCTCGTTCTATATAGTCTTGTGACCAAAGCGGTTTACCGCGGTCAGAGTGCGCGAGCACATTGTGATACAACGCCTCATCTTTACAAAAGATTAATCCGCCACTGCCGGGGGCTGCAATGTTTTTACGATACATGGTGGATGTCGCCATAATATCCCCATAGCTTCCGACCAGTTCCCCATGGAGACTTGCGCCGGGTGCTTGAGCGCAGTCCTCTAATACCTTAATACCGCGCTTTTTCGCTTCTCTGGCAATTACATCAACATCTGTTGGCAGACCAGCACAATGCACCAACATTATACAGCTGGTTTTGTCAGTAATTTTTTTCTCAATCTGGTGCCAGCTGGTATTGAAACTATTAGGTTCAGAGTCAGCCACGACAGGGACCATTTGTTGCATGATAATCGCACTCAGCGGGCCAGCATCTGTGACAGGAGAAATGATGACTTCACTGCCTTTTGGCAGTTCAAGTGCGGCCAGTGCCACATAGACCGAAGCCGTGCCAGTAGCGACAGCAACGGTATAACCACCTCCCATATAATCCGAAAATGAAGAACACAGCTGCTGCTCAAAAGGGCCTCGATAGCAGGGGTCTTCCCCTTTATCGCGATAAAAATCTAAGACATCTAAAACAGCCTTTTCTTCAGACTCACCAAATGCTTTACGAGCAGGGAAGCTATCTAAAATGGCTGGCTGCCCGCCGTATAGCGCTAAAGAGGGTTTTGTGGTGCTCATAATTTAATTGCTTTTCCTTCCTGTAGGGATCTATCTGCCAGTTCGAGGATTTTAATCACTTCGACGCCGCTGATAAAGTCCTCTAGATCAATGTCTTGATTATTTACCTTATCGGCAAAGTGCAACAAAGATTTAGTTAATGGAAGGCGGGCATCAATGGCGACTGCTTGTTCGTTCACTTTGAGTGGTATGTCAGCGCGATCAACAAACAGATAGCGATCTTGTTGTTGACGAATATCCAGCGTTCTCGTTTTGTCTTCCATGCCATTGCCAGCGTGGATTTCAACATCAGAGCCATCAGCAAATTTCAGCGCTAATAGCACGACTTCACGACGTTCGTTATCTTGCAAAGATTCAGGGATTGGTAAATAGGTCGCTTGGAGTGAAACCAGGGAAGACTTCACAATTTTTAATGCTGCTGCAATAAAATGTGGGGAGTACTCCCACAACGGACTCATCACGGCATGGTGTGGGTAAGCCGCGCCGATCGCCCCTTTAACATATATCGGGTTATTACCAAGACGAGCTTGAATTTCATTGACTGCAGGATTGTACAAGTCGATGTGGTTGACCTGTATAATGCTCTTATGTTGCTGTGCGAGCGATAGCAATTCTTGCGCGCCTGCGCTATCCATCGCCAGTGGCTTTTCAATAAATAGCGGTATGCCCAAAGGCAATACGTCCCTTGCGAGTGCTAGGTTTATATCTGGTGGCAGTGCTGCCACGATACAATCATATTCATTTTTGTGCTCTAACAAGGAGGACCAATTTGGTAAAACGGTCAGCTCATCTTCATATTGTGCTTTGACAGCGGGGTTACTGGTCACAATGTGAGACAAGCGTGCATTGGGCATTTCTTCACGGATCGTTCTAACAACGTTCTTACCCCAGCGGCCAACGCCTATGACCGCGATATTTAGCGTACTATTTTTTGAATTCATTTAGGCTCTCAATAAATTTTTTTACAGTTTGTAGGTCCGAGTCTTTAGGGGCGAATGGGGCTACTTGACTTGTGTAATCGGGGAGCCAAGGCCCTGTCAGTACTTCGTGGTACAAAACAAACTGACTTCGTGGCACAACAGTATGATAAACAGGCTCGGTGACTTTATGAAAAAATGCACTGTTTGATTTTGCAAGGCTCAATGCGCTGAGGTGTGTACGGCCAATGACAAGTCCATTGTCATCAAACGTATAAACATCCATTTCACCTTCTATCATATGGTACGACTCAACCACTCCTGTTGGGTGACGATGGGGTGCAAAGTAGTTATCGCCGTGCAAGCAGATGATCATTTCTTGAATCGAGGCGGTATGATCTTTGTGTAAACAGAATCTATAGCGACCATTCTCAGAGGAGACCGCTAACTGCTTCAAGTCTTCCAAGTGACGATGTGTGAGTTGAATAATCGGATCATCAATCTGTTGTGCGTTTGCCATCTACTTATACTCGCTTTTCGATAAGATATTGGTCCACAACCAAGTAGCGAATATCCCCGTTTGCCAAAAAGTTAATGGCATTGTCAACAGATTCAACGATAGGTTCCCCAGGCCCATTAAATGAGGTATTCATTAATACAGGGACCTGAGTTTTAGCATAATAAGCTTCTAATATTTTGCGGATTAGGCCGCACTCTTTGCCCACACTTTGGATCCTAGCAGTCTTATCGACATGAGTGACCGCAGGAATTTTATCGTTTTTGCATAGAGCAGTGGCGAGCATAAAAGGAGACGGCTCTATACAATTTGAAAACCAATCCGTAGCGTGCTCTGCCAACACAACGGGAGCAAACGGTCGCCATTGCTCTCTGCGCTTAACCAAGTTAATGCCACGCCAATTTCTCTCAATGGTCGCATTGGCTAGTAAAGTACGATTGCCTAATGCGCGAGGTCCAACTTCACTGCGGCCTTGGTATAAAGCAACGTATTGATCATCAGCCATTAGATCGGCGATGATATCAGCTAGATTGTCTGGCTTCGAGACCTTGAATTTTGATTTATCAAGCGTGTTGAGCACATCATTGTGGTTAGGTTGAGGGAGTCCCAAATATGCATGGCTGGAAGAGTCAACGTTGTGTTCAATACGTTCAAAGCCCAAGATATGGTGATATATTGCCAGCGCACCACCGATAGAGAGACCGCCATCATGCACGTATGGTGGGATATGCACAGATTGGTAAGAACCTTCAATGGCCATTTTTGTATTGGCAGGGCAGTTAAGAGCGACCCCACCTGTTAGGCACAAATGTGCAGTTGGTTTGTGGCTGTTACATATATCGTATAGCTGCTCCGAGGCAGTGAACATAATTTCTTCAAGTAGTTTTTGTGTACTTGCTGCAATATCGACCGCGAGTTTATCTAAGATGTGTTCAGGGTCGCCAAGCTTGCTCATGTCATAGTTAAGTGCCACTGCACGCTCATAGACATGTTGCATCCACGCATTGAGCAACGGGTGTCGGTTATCGTCTTGCCAATTTTCAAAGCCCACATCGGCACTATTTACTGGGTGCCCGTAGTTAAAGTTGCTGACGAATTTAGCATCGTAGAATACGGCTTCACCATAAGGTGCTAGGCCCATCATTTTTCCGGGGCCAGCTTCTGCGCCGAGCCCTAAGAAAGTAGCAACGCGTTCATAAAGGTGTCCAACAGACAAGTAGTGCGGTGTCAGCGAGTAGATTTTGGTGCCTTCGCCGTAGTAATACATTCCGCCAACGTAACTTTTTTGAGGCAGACTGCCATCATGGGAGAAGATAGCTGCATTGTCTGCATTACTTGTATAAAACGTGGAGGCTGCATGTGCAAAGTGGTGTGAGAATAAGTACCCTGGTATTTGCTTGCCAAACAAGGTCATTTCGATTGGCCAGTACATTTCGAGCATATCATCACTGAAGCTATTCGCGTTTACATTATCTTGCAGTGCACTCAATGGCAAATCGGGCTGCCAATGTGGTGCGTGAGCAAAGTGCTCTAATGGCGGTAAATGTGTTTGTGTATCGGTAATTAGCTCAGGTATAACTCGTTTAACGTAAGGGTGCTGTGTTGCATTGGTAACATGCTTAATCAAAACACCTTTATCTTTTGCTTGTTCGATCTCTCGTGCGCTTTGCTCCATATCGAAATGTGGACAATGTTGCGCAGAAACGGCTGTATTTTTAATCTCGAAAGAGAAAAGGTCTGGGTGTGCGAACAGGTATTCGGTATTTTGGGTATTGGATACCGCACAGTATTCAATCTGCTCAACGTCTATCGAGAATTTGCTTAATATCAGTTCAATATCTTGTGGCAAAATGCCAATGGCATGCTTGACTCTACGAATGCGTTCTAGTTCAACGCAACACAAAATTTTTCCATCTTTTACCAGTGAAATGCTGGCGTCGTGTCCAAAATGTAGTCCTAAAATAATCATGTTTTGGCCTCGTCTTCAATTTGGCACCTGGCAGCTTCAAATTCATTAAATGCTGCACAAATATTTTCAAAAGTGTCATCGCCCCATTTTATGTATTGTTTTCCGGGGGTCGCTATAAGGGGCTGTTGGTAAACGTCATAGCCACAGCGGCGGTAAGTCTGAGGCGAGATAGTTGGTATGTTTTCATCAATCGGCAGTATTTGAATTGCATAGCAAGACTGCAGGTAATAAAAAAGCCCTGCTGGTCCGCATGATACTGAAAGATTTAAATATGCACGTTCATATAACGCGGCACGGATATGTAGATTACTGGCCGCAATATCGAGGTGTAGATAATCAGGCAGCGGTGAAGGAGTCAGCAGATTATATGTATCACGGATGATCACAGGGCAGTATAGCGCTTGGTCGAGCTGACGCAAAAACTTGTCCCAGTGAGCCATATTGTTGTTTCGATCTGTTTGACTGTCATACTCACGTAAAGTGACAACAATCAATTTTCGGCCTTGAGAATACGATTCGATAAAGTTTTCAACTAGTTGATGCGCTTGGGTTGGTGCCTTCATTACATTGCAGCTGTACCCTTGTTCAATATGCTGATTGATATCAGTGAACATGATGACGTTGTCATTTTCTGCTGGAAATATTTGCTTGTCTGAAAGGCGGGTATAAAACGCTTCAGCTTCCTCTCTAAATGTAAGCTGTGACACGCTAGATGTGGTGGGGAGACACTTAAATAATGGACTAACGATCTGATCTAAACGCCATTGGATCGCTTCTTGAGAGTATATAGATTCGATGTGTACTTGACGCTCTTGCTTAGAGAATTTTGGAATGATCACAAAATGAATGGTTTCCATTTGGCGCTTTTGTCTTTCCATTTCAGCAAAAACAGTGAATTTATCTGCATCAAAGGCCGCATTGTTTTTCGCGAGATCGTAAAATGCGTACAGCACTTTACTTTCATCGACCTGTGGGATCATATGCTGTTTCACAGGCTCTATCGTCATACTAGACGGGCGATAGAAATGAATTTTCTCCAATGGAAATTGAATGCTAAGCAGACTTTCAGTGATTTCATCAACGAATACCGAGCATATCACCAAAGTGTCAAAACACGCGAAATCCTGATTTTCTAGCTCTTTTAAACTGATTATCGAGCAGTCTGGGTGCGTCTGTTGTCCATCTGTTGTCACAATGACGGTGGAGTCATACTCTTTTATCAGTAACTCCGTGATGTGGTTCATGCCGTAGAGGATTGTTTTCATAACTACTGACCAACTAAATAACTAGGGCTTGTTGCATATTGACTATGTGCAAACCCGTCTTCTAATACTGAAAATAAATCTTGAAGAGTAAATAGCAATATGCGGCTATTTGCGTAGCTAAAACTCTTCAATTGTTGACGTTGTAAAAGTTCATCACCAATCTGGTGAAAATTGCGGGAAATATTACTCTGCTTGATTGCCATATATGGATGGGATACGCCATCCAAATCAATCAATTGATATTGAATAGGGGCTGCGCTTTGGTCTAAATACACGTTAGGTGCAAAAAATTCTTCAAAAAAGTGAATGTATGTACAGGATTCTAGCCCGACATCAAGCAGCCCGATGTAACATTGATGATGATCAAGTTCGGTGAATATTTTGCCATAGGGGCTTTGCATTGAGCAGGGAGAGGGCGCAAGGTGATGTGTACAAAGTAGCTTTTCAACACTTTTTCCTCTACCAGCCACAGAGTGAGTTGGATGCAAGCTGCGCTCAGTTGCATATTGAGTTCTAAACAGTTCAGTTAAGTAACCCGTATGCGAGGACGTTGAGTTTGCGTTGAATATCGGTTGACTGGGTGTGACCGTTTTCCATGTCATTGTTGGAAAAAGTACGTTTCCATCAGTAAAGTAATCACACATGCCCTGTAATATCGACTCTGCTTTCACTCCTGTCCTTGCGAGCCCTTTAAAAGAACTATGAAGCATAAATGTGGCTGCCTGCGGCACCCCTTCTTTGTTTAGAAAAGCTGTGAATTGCTCTGTAAAGTCAGCCACATTTGCTCCTTTTTACTTCGTTACTAGATATTTACCTATGATCACGGCATCTAAGCCTGTTGAAGCGAACGTCGCGAGTGCATCAAAAGGCGTTTCGACAATTGGTTGGCCTTTAATATTGAAGCTGGTGTTCAATACCACTGGTACGCCAGTTAATTGGCCGAAGTGTTTAACGAGTGGGTAAAACCCGGGTCCACTTTTTTCCGAAACAGTTTGAACACGCGCGCTGCCATTAACGTGAGTCACTGCGGGTATGCGTTCATGCCACTCTTTACGTACTGGGTATACGATGGTCATAAACGGTGATTCTTCTTCCATGTCAAAGCAAGTTGAAGCAAACTCAGCACACACTGCCGGTGCAAACGGTCTGAATTCATCTCTGAATTTCACTCGCGCGTTGATCATGTCTTTCATATTTGGGTTACGGGGATCAGCAAGTATGGATCTGTGCCCTAAAGCGCGAGGCCCATATTCAGAGCGCCCTTGGAACCAACCTATGATTTGTCCTTCGGCAATCAGCTCTGCACCGGTTTTATAAGGGTCTTCCAACTCTATAAACTTATTTCCAGTCAATTCAAGTGCGTGGCGTATTTTCTCATCTGAGTAATCTGGACCATAAAATACATGATCAACAGGCGTAGGTAGTGCACCTTTTTCATAACTTAATTGCAAAGCTGCACCGAGAGCAATACCGCGATCAGAGGCTGCTGGTTGAACAAATAATTCGTCGATGAAGTCCAAATTACGAATGAGATGGTTGGCGGAGCAGTTTAATGCAACACCGCCTGATAGACACAGTTTGCGCTTTCCAGTTTTTTCGTGCACATACTTAATAACAGAAATGACGCTTTGCTCTAGAGCCACTTGGGTGGCTTTAGCAATGTCTCTAAAGCGCTGATCAATAGGGTCACTGAGTTTTCTCGAAGGGCCCAGTAAATCGGTCATCTTCTCATTGAAGTATGGTTCGTAGACACAAACGTCTTTATTGAAATAGCTAGTATTTACTTTATAGCCATCTTCCGTAGCGCATAAAATATCATCGATATTGTATTTTTCTTCTCCATAGGGCGCTAACCCCATGACCATGTACTCCCCTTCTGCAGGTCGAAACCCTAGATAAGAGGTCATAACACCGTAATAATGCCCTAAAGAATTGTCATAATTCACAGTTTCGATGACATCAATACCCGTTTCTCTGGTCGCCGTTGCATATGCGGCACTCTGCCTATCTCCGTACGCATCATAAGATATACACATCGCATCATCGAAAGGCGCATGATAAAAGGAGCTGGCTAAGTGACATAGCTGATGGTTGATCATTTTTACTGGTGGGCAGTGGCCAAAATAGTAACGCATATAACGGTCTATTTTGGGAGGCATATCTTCGTACGTTTCGCCAGGATGTGCGATGTAATCAACGTCGTGAATGGTAATGCCTTCCTGTTCAAGACAGGCTTGAATTGCTCGAATAGGAAGTGTGCCGCGAGGGCCTTTTACTTTAAGCAAACGCTCTTCTTCAATACAAGCGCAAAGCACGCCATCTTTAATAAGTGCCGCACTTGGATCATGCTGGTTGATTCTGACTCCGCCATGAATACCTAAAATATACATAATGACTTCCTTCGCTTAATTCTTGCTTACATTTGAGTGGGTGTTTACGAGAGCCCGCAGGATTTTATGATTTGCTAAATCATCTATGGCGCTATTAATGTCTTCTAACGCGTACTCTTTGGAAATGAAGGGTTCTAAATTGAGGTTACCTAATTTAAATAGTTCGGCAAATTTGGGGATATCGGTGTCTGGCTTGCTACCGCCTCCCCAGCTTCCGCGAATTGATTTGCCCCTGTGGAATGCATGAGGCTCCAATGAGATTTTAAGCTCATTCCTAGGGTGTGACGCAAATATGCACTGGCCACCACCATCTTTCACCGATTCAAATGCTTGCTCTATGGTTTGTACAGTCCCGCCAGCTTCCAAACTATAGTCTACGCCTGTACCTTGGGTAATTTCGTAGATAGCTGTGACAGGGTTGGTATCGTTTGCATTGATGGTGTGTGTTGCGCCTAATTCTTTGGCCAACGCAAGCTTCTCATCACTCACATCAACGGCAATCAACTTAGTTGGCGAGCTGAGGTTAGCGGCAAGCAGGGCGCTCATGCCTATTCCTCCAAGGCCAAAAATGGCGATGGTTTTTTCTTTTTCTGGCTGTAATTCATTGAATACTAGCCCAAGGCCTGTAGGAAGTGCGCAGCCAAGTAGTACTGCAAGCTTGTCCGGAAAGCCTGCTGGCAGTATGACTAAACGATTTTCCGCGACAATGGTTTTTTCGCACAGCGTGGTTGCGCTACCAGAGTTGATAACATAGCCTTGGTGTGGGTATTTACCACCTGGGGCGTTTAAGCCTTCACCTTGGATCCAACCGATAACGACTTTGTCTCCTGGCTGGACTTTGGTTACGCCTTCACCAACATGTTCAACAATACCAACACCTTCATGTCCAAGTAGGTGGGGTAAATACTTATCTTCACCTCTACCGCCTTGTACTTCCATCAACTGTGAATGACAAAGGCCGCTGTAAAGAATATTGACTTGAACTTGGCCTTTAGTAAGCGCAGGCATTTCAATGCCGTCAATTATTTGGAGTGGTTCACCGGTTTTAAATAATACGGCTGCTTTCATGTGATTTCTCTTAATGTTTCACTTAAACCCATGACTTTTAAAGGTATTTCTTTAAAGTAGGCATTGCATTTATGTAACTGTGCACGCTGAACGTTGTCCAACATGCGTTTTTGCTCATTTATGCAAGATATATTCCATGAGAATATCCGTCTTGCTTGAACGTCGGGTAAAAACTCATTGAGCATGATTAAGCACCACTTTAAGAGGGTTAATTCAAACACCTTCAAAGTGTCTTGTGGGTTAAGCTTGAGTGGCTGAAAAATGGCTAAAGACAAAAACTTATTAGCATACGCAATGTCGACGGGCACAGCTGGTTGTGAAAAGAAGTCCGCGAATAATTTCCAAGCAGTGTCCATACCTGCGTATTCAAAATCAATGAAATAGAACTGGTTATCGCGACTAATGGCATTGTGAAAACCAAAATCTGATGGGGACACAACATTTTGATCTATTTTTTTCGTCCAGTGTGTGGGGATTTCTTGGGTAACGGTGTTATAGCGATCTCTGATGTTGTTTAATGTTAGCTGTAACTCGCAATATAGTTGCGCATTGTCTAGGCGAGTATGTGAAAACTTCGCCAAGCGGTTTTTTACAATATCGGCAAAACCTAATAGAGAATCAGCGCTTTCACTGGCGATGTTGAGTGCTTGTTTAGGTGCTGACGAGTTAATAGATTTAACAAACGAGATTGCAGCTGTGATTGCCGATGACGTTGCTTGCTCGACCTTCGAGCCTGCAATGTATTCAAACAAACTGACATTGTGCGTTGCATTGATAGCAATAGGCTTTGGTGTGGCTAAGGTGCCAGCATTATAGATGGCTTGGCTGAACATAAACTCATTAAGTTGTTTTTGACGCGTATTGAGATGTGTTGCTTCAAAGCATTTCAAAAACCAAGTTTGCCCGCCCGCTTCAATCTTGACTCCTAAGTTATTTGCACCGCCAGTAACTGGCGTGCATTGCAGGTTGTGTTGCTGCAAAGTTTGCTCTAACCAATCAATGACGGGGGGGGCTAGCATAGTAGTGAAGTGACCTCACGCCAGTTTGTTGCTTGGCTGTGCTCATTTTGACTTGTACCGGATTGAAAAAGTATCCCTTTACAATCTTGGGGGAAACGAGCGTGGGTGAGCACTTTTTCCAAATCATCCACGAAAGCATCACAATTTAACTGACTTATTTTATTTACCTTTTCATCTAGTGTCGCATTGAAAAACAATGTTGATTCATCAAATGGAGCGTCACTCGTGCCTACAAATCCATTGTGTTTTAGCCATGTTTTTGCGGCTTGATGAAAATCTACTTTATCACCGATAATGGGATAGCGCGTTTTATGGGATACAAGATAAAGAGTATGTCCTTGCTCTTGCAGTGTTTTCAAACTGCTCAAAGCGTGACTGTATGGTTTGGCTTGACCGATTTCTTTACCGTACACGATACCTTGTAATTCTGTCCATTTAGGCTCTTGGTCCTGCGAGATAAAATACGCTTTCACTTGCGCTTTACTTTGACCAACCTCTGCAGGTATCCATTCAAGTTCCCGCGCCACACGATAAAATACGCCAGTGTAGTCAGCTATCGTATTGTCAAAATCGATGCCGATAATCATAGGACGCCTCTTTTAGCCAGCGCTTGCGCAATGTCTTCAACGGTCAACCCAGCCTTAACACGTGCATCTTCTGGCGAGTGGACTTGATCTATAAACCTATCGGGAATACCAAAGCGATGTACTTTGGGCTGCTGCACCTGCTCAGATAAGTACTCTAATACAGCGCTACCAAACCCGCCATTTACATTGTGTTCCTCGAGTGTGATAAGGTGGTCAAATCGCTCAGCTGTTTGGTCTAAATACATCGTATCAAGTGGTTTTACAGTGTGAAAGCTCACTAATTCAGGGCTCAAGCCAAGGTCACTTAAATGTGCATGCAGTGCTTGCGCCAATGGCATAATTGTTCCTGTTGCCAAGATAGCCACTTTTTCACCCGCGACCATGGTATGTGCCTTACCAAATTTTAAAGTCGGTTTTGTGTCATGCACACTCGGCTCATTTTTCTTACCGATCCTAAAATAACAAGGTTGATTGAGTTCGATAAGTTGAGGCATTAAAATCTCGAGCTCTTGCGCATCTGCCGGACAAACAATATTCATGTTTGGTAGTGCGCGCATGAGGGCGATATCTTCAAAAGAGTGGTGTGTTGGGCCTAAATTCGCATACGAAAGCCCTGAACCTGTTCCCACAATAATTACTGGTTGATTTTGGTAGGCGATATCTATCTTGATTTGCTCAAAGTTTCGCGCAGTCGTGAACGGGGTGATAGTGTAAATGAATGGTTTATGTCCCATCATGGCACTGCCAGCGGCCATTGATGCCATATTGGCCTCTGCAATACCAGCATTAATAGCGCGGTCGGATGCGAATTCTTTCAATGGGTTAAATAGCCTATTTCCGATGTCAGCGTAAAAAAGCAGTAGGCTTTGATCTTCTTTTGCCAGTTCGGTTAATACTCTTGCAAATGCGTTTCTCATAGTAAACCGAGCTCCTTTTTCGCCATTTCTACTTCTTCAGCTTTTGGAATGCGATAATGCCAGTTGTTATCGTTTTCCATAAAAGAGACACCTTTACCTTTGATGGTATCAGCCACAATACAGACTGGCTGTGACTGCTGTTTTGCTTCTACAAGGGCAGATTGTAGGCTTGCTAAATCGTGACCATCTACACGTAATGTATGCCAGCCAAATGCTCGCCACTTTTCTTCAAGTGGCTCCAAGTGCATGATATCGCAGCTTTCGCCTGTGCCTTGCAATTTGTTGAAGTCCACAATAGCGACCAGATTATCGAGCTTCTTACCTGCGGCGAACATAGCGGCTTCCCACACTGTACCTTCATTGAGCTCACCGTCACCCATTAGCACGTAAAAGCGATTGTCGCGGTTTTGAAGCTTCGTGCTAAGCGCCATACCTGAAGCAAGAGAGAGTGCATGGCCGAGTGACCCTGACACTGTTTCTACACCATTTGGTGCATGGATGCCTGGGTGCTCTTCAAACTGACTGCCCGTTTGGCCATGCTCATACAAAGCGTCGATGTCGAAAAAGCCACGGTATGCCAATGCGGTATATAACGCACTTGCAGCGTGGCCTTTACCGAGCAGAAAGTAATCACGATCGTTAGCTTTAGGCGCTTTGGGGTCAATATTGAGCGTTTGCCAGTAGAGTGCAACAAGGATATCGACACATGACAAGCAGCTACCGAGGTGGGGGGTTTTTGTTTGGCTAGAGACATCACATAAAGTGTGTCTCATTTTTGCCGCTATATGTTCAAGATTCATAATAAACTTATGGAATAAACCAGTAAAAATCGCCAGTGTAGCCGTTATCTAAGAAGAACTGCTTCCAGTCATCAACATGCATAATTGTTTTGGCTGTTAGCGCCCATTCCATCATACGTTCTTTCTCTTCATCGTTACGATAGGCATCTACCGTAATAAAAGATTTTCCACGACTGACGCGCTCAATCTCTCTAAGTGCCTGTGCGCACTCTTGTTCATCTAAGTTATGAATTGTGTTAATTGACATCACCACATCAAAACTGTTGTCTTCATATGGTAATGATTTGGCATCGCCTTGCGTCAGTAGCTCTTTCACTTCTTCTTTCGCGTTTTCCAGCGCATACTCAGAAATATCAAGTCCTGCCAGCTGAATACCCGGAATTAGCTGTTGTAAGTCATACAACATAAAGCCTTTTGCGCAGCCTACATCAAGTAATTTTGAATCAGTTTTTAAGCCAAAATGAGAGATGAGATCAGGCACGACCGGTTGCCAAAAGCGAGGAAAGTAACTGAAACCGCCATAACCATAGGTGCGATCACCATCGAAAAAGTCTTTACCATACTGACGTGCAATCTCTCTATCAGCCTCGGTGATGACGTTGGCTCTACCTTTTGTGTCCCGTTTAGATTTGGGATAATTTTTTAATAGGTCTATTTCTTGTCCTAGCATGTGTATCTCACGGTTTATGAATATAGGAATCAGGAAGATGCTTTAAATCATCTAAATAAGTGCGCACCCAAGCTATGGTGCGCTCGAGGCCATTCTCTAATGAAACTTGATCTTGCCAGTCTAATTCTTGTCTAAGTTTTGCAGCATCAAGCAAATAAGCTGCGTCTTTGCCAAGGCGGTCTTCAGTCACTTCACATACTTGCTCAAACGGCACTTGTAACATGTCGCAAAGTAATTCAACCAAGGCACGAATGGAAATCGTGCGCTTCGTCGATATGTGATAAATCTCACCAAGAGACCCATTTAAGGCAATTTTTTGAGTCGCGCTAGACACATCATCAATATGTATAAATGAACGCGTTGAATGCCCACCGCCGTGTAACGGAAGAACTTTGCCCAGTAGTGCAAATAAAATCGTACGCGGGATAATGCGATACAATTGCTGACCTTCACCGTACACATTTGCGGCACGCGTATACACAACAGGAAATTGGTGCACGTCAAAAAATGTGTGTAAGCTCATATCAGCCGCGGCACGAGACACTGCATAAGGTGTACTTGGGTTATAGTTACGGTGCTCCGGCACTAACCCCTCGCAGCTACCATAGACTTCAGGCGTAGAGATGTGAATATACTTGTCTAGGTGATCGACGTGCCTAAGTTGGTTATGGAGCTGAACTGTAGATACGCAGTTGGTCATAAACCAATGCTCTGGGTAGTCCCAACTTTGACCGACCATACTCTGCGCAGCAAAATTGTAGACGTGCTTGACCTTGTGCTTTTTAACGAGCGCCATGATGCCGTTTAAGTCATGGTTGAGATCAAGCTGATGAAAATCTAAGTTATTTTTTTGTTCAAGCCAGCTATATGGTAATAGTGCGCTGTGCGGCTCCTCAGAGCGGCTAGCAGCGATGACTTTGTGCTCTTGCTTGAGCATGTGCGCACAAAAAGAAGCCCCAGAAAATGAGTTACTTCCTAATACCAAAATGGGTGAATCAGACATCTTTAAGTTCCTGATAAAGTGCTTTCATAAGTATATGACCGATAATCACTTGGGTATCTTCCGATATTTGCATGTCTTGGATATCGAAATGAAAGACTTGATCTAGCATTGGTTTAGCTTTTCCGCCTTTAAACCCGAGGATCCCAACGGTTGTCATGCCGATTGATTTTGCTTGGGAAATCGCGTTTATGATGTTTTCAGAGTTGCCACTGCCTGACAGCACCAGCAATACATCATGTTGATTCGCTTTGACTTTCAGCTGGTGGCTGAAAATATTTTCATAGCCAATATCATTACCCAAACAAGTCAGTACTGAGCTGTTGGCGGCCAAAGACTCAACCTTTAAGGCGTTACCTTGGGGGTGAATGCCAAAAGTAAAATCGTTAGCAAGGTGGATAGCATTGGCAGCCGAACCACCGTTACCGCATATAAATAAGGTGCCGTTTGACTTTTTCATCTCCAGCAAAGTGTCAACTAAATGTGCGACTTGTTTGCCATCGAGCTGCGTCAGCACTTGGCTTAAAGTCGCAGTATAGTTTTCCGTGATAGACTCTGCTGGGTGTTTTATTGGCAGTTCAGATACTGCACCTTGTTTATTACTCATAGTACTTCTCGTTGCATCCACTTAAGGTTGTAAAAGCGCTCTTGATCTTCGAGTTTGCCATTTTCAAAAGCATCGATCAGTTCGCCAATTGCAGTATTTACATCCTTTTTAGGTTTAAAGCCGGTAGCCAGTAGTTTGTCCGAGTTGATTCTGTAACATCTAGGATCATTCGATGGCGTGACTTCAATCTCACACTCTACTTTGCTCTGCACCATTTTAGCGATATCCATGATCGAGATATTTTCAAACCCAGCATTAAATATGCCAGAAGTCTTTTCTGGGTGCTCGAGCATGTAAATGTAGAGGTCTGTAATGTCGTCGATGTGTATGTTAGGGCGCACTTGAGCACCGCCAAATACGGTAATTTTTTTGTTTTTAAGTGCCTGCATTGTCAACATATTGACTGACACATCCAAACGCATTCTATCCGACAGGCCACACACCGTTGCCGGTCTAACGATTTGCACCGCCATATCGTCGGCGTAGCTAAGCAAGACGCGCTCAGCAACCATTTTAGTTTTGTTGTATTCAGAGATAGGTTCTAAAGATAAATCCTCAGTTACTTGCTCTTCTTCTTTTACACCGTATACGCTGCCTGAAGAAGCATAAATAAACTGCTTTATGCCAGACTTTTTGGCTTTGTCGGCGAGTTGCATCGTGGCTAAGGCACTGACTTCCCATGTTAATTTTGGATTGAGATCGCCACAGGGGTCATTAGCAATGGATGCTAGGTGAATAATGCTATCAATCCCACTTAAATCGATTGCGTGGGTGTCTCTCACATCGCCTTGAATCACTTCTAGATTCGGGTGACTCGGTAAAAAATTGCCAAACCATTGTGTATCAAGGGCAACTACGCGATACCCTTTGGCTAAAAGTTTTGGGACTAAAACAGTGCCTTTATAGCCTGTAGCACCAGTAACTAAAATTGTTTTATCAGTCATGTTTTCTCTGCTCGAAATTGCTGTCTACTTTTGGGTTGCGCGGGTTTAGTTAGCAAGCTCATAGTGGCCTCATGCGCATAAGTAGAGCGTGTATTGGTTCGGGAAATTGGCACTATGTCGGCTTTATGCTGGTGTTTTCCAGACAAAGAGTGAGCCGAGCATGTCTGTGATGCAACAAACTGAGTGTGCCAATTTTTTTGCCCTTTAAATTTATAACTATTTTCTAGTACGTTAATCTTGCATGTACTTGTTCGTCTAATTGACAGGTTATCAGCATCGACTTCTTTAAAATAAAGACATGCAAGTTGTGTTGTCGAGGTTTGATTGTGCTGAGTCGCTTTTAAAGCAATAGAACCTTTTGTGGGTACATTTGAGGTTTTAGAGTCGTTAGGGTAGGCTGCTTGGCCACCTTTTGCATTAATAGTACTGCGGGTGAATTTGCCGCTTTCACCTGAGCCATTAACAATGTACTCCATTGATGCCCCTAAACTACTTTTTGACTAACGTGTTTATTTATATCGGTTAGCTCAGGCTTTTCCTTTAGACGTTTTTTTAAATCTTGGTATGAAAAGTCTGTTGAATCGTTAAACTCGGCATAGATAGCTTGAATAGCTGCATAGTCATCTTGTTCATCTAATGTTAGACGCCAGTGCTCTATAGACTCACCTTCGGCAAACGTAAATGTTGAAATTGAACTGAATTTTGCCATACCCAATGTCACGTGTTCGCGATCGGGTGAAGTTGTAGCAAGCTGGTGGGTCTTTTCTAGTAGACTGAAAGAGAATGCAGTACAGTCCAACCCTCTTGGATAGCCACTGTGCGGACCAAGATTAACGATATCAAAATCCGAATGCATGTGTTTTTCGATAACTTGTTGTGTTAGCTCAGAATCGATCAGAGGGCAGTCACTCGTAAGCCGAACAATCGTGGTCTTTGAGGTCGCACCAAAGCGAACCGCTGCTTCATAATAACGTGCTAACACATCATCGGTACTACCTTGATAATATTTAATATTTTTTTCTTGGCAAAGCGCCACAATGGGGTGCTCAGAGCCATCATTTGTGGTCGCAATGATTATTTGCGATTTGAATTTTTTTAGCCTCTCAAGCATGACCTCTAACACGGTTGAATTACACAGAGGCATGAGCACTTTTCCGGGTAAGCGCGTAGAAGTCATTCTGGCCTGAATGATGATTTGAACGTTTTCCATCGAAGTCGTTGTTATCATTATAATTGCGTTCAATATAGCAAATCATTACACTCAAATACAGAATAAATAAATGATTGTGTGCGTTGAGTTTATTGGCATTGGGCGGTTTTTGTCCGGATGTGAATTATCGGCGCAATAATTGCTTCACAGTTTGTGTAATGCGCCTAACAAAAGAAGAGAATGTTGTGAAATTTAAATCTCAATTTCAGATTGATGGCAAGGAAGTGGGACACGATTCACCTTGCTACATTATCGCTGAAATGTCTGCTAATCATGGTCAGTCCCTCAGTAAAGCCAAAGAGCTAGTTCATGCAGCGAAAGAAGCTGGGGCAGATGCAATCAAACTTCAGACTTATACCGCGGATACATTAACCATGGATTGCAAGTTGCCGCACTTTGAGGCAACGGGCCCTTGGCAAGGGCAATATTTGTACGACCTTTATAAAGGGGCATACATGCCTTGGGATTTCCACGCGGAGCTGTTTGAGCTTTCAGCCAAGATAGGGTTAACGTGTTTCTCATCTCCATTTGATAAATCGGCCGTAGATTTATTGCAACAGTTTGATGCACCGGCCTATAAAATAGCGTCCCCAGAGCTGATAGATCATCAGCTAATTCGAGATGTAGCTGCAACTAAAAAGCCTGTGATTATGTCGACGGGCGGTGCCACGCTTATCGAGATTGCACAAGCTGTCAAAGTGGCAGAAGAAGCAGGTGTGAAAGAGCTTGCATTGATGAAATGTACAAGCACTTACCCAGCCCCGGCTGAATCGATAAACTTACGTACGATCCCACATATGCGTGACGCATTTGGATGTCCAGTGGGGTTGTCTGATCATACCTTGGGTAATGATGTACCTTTGGCCTCTGTAGCGGTTGGTGCTTGTATGATTGAAAAGCATTTTGTGTTGGATAAAACAGATAACACCGCGGATAGCTTTTTTTCAATGACGCCAGATGAGTTAAAAGGGCTGGTGCATGGCGTGCGCCAAATTGAAAAGGCGATGGGCACGGTTCACTACCCAAGTGAAGCCTCAAAGGCACGTCGTTGTGTATATATTATTAAAGACATTCAGGCGAATGAAATCCTGACCGAGGCGCATTTACGACAAATGCGTCCCGGAGGCGGTGAGATCATGCCTCAAGAGTTGCCTAGATTAATTGGTCGCCGTGTCAATAAAGCGTTGGCCTGCGGTACGCAGTTAAGCTGGGAGGACTTGCAATAATGATTTCTAGAGAGACGTTACTTGACTATATTCAGCAATTTTTAGAAGAGCGCGGCGTATTACTCAGCGCATCTTCACTTGAAAGTTATAATATCATTGCTGAGGGTGAATTAGACTCATTTGAGATATTAACACTGACTATGGGAATAGAAGCACACTTTTCTGTCGCTGTTGCCCCAGAGTTACTGTTGGATGAAAAAAATGCCATAGTGGGCAATCTCGTGAATGCTCTGATGGAAAGTATATGATTGCATTTCGTGTAGATACACAATGTGGAATGGGCCATTTTATGCGTATGAAATGGCTTGCCGTCGAGTTAGAGAAACGCAACGTACCGACTATTTTCTTTATTGACCAAAGTGATGCAATAGCGCGCTTTACAAATGATTTAAATGCTGAGCTTGTCATTGTCCCTCAAACCGACAGTTGCCAAGGTGATGCTAGGTTTTGTTTAACCTATTTGAAGTCACATAAGCACGAGATTAAATGGTTTATTGTCGATGGCTATACGTTTGATGAGAGCTGGGAAGCGGAAATCAAAGCATATGGCATAAAACTGCTTGCGGTGGATGACTTGGCTCGGCAACATAAATCAGATGCGGTGCTCGATATAAAGTGGGTCGGAAGTGTGACTTCGGACCGATATGAAGGCTTAGTGCCTGCTGAGACAGATAAGCTACTCGGACCAGCGTTTGCCATATTATCCCCAGAGTATCATTTAGCTGCGAATACGTCGTTTTCCCGCACTAATCGTATTACTTTCTCTCTTGGTGGCGGTGGTAGTTGGCGTACTCTAAGCACTGTTATTGAGCAGTTGTGTACACTCGAGCCTGCAATTGACGAAATAGTTGCCATTATTGGCCCGAAAGCGACTGAAGTTGAAGCGCTAGAGTCTTTTTGTAAACAGTATTCACACTTAACATTGGTTCATGCGCCAAGTAGTTTATCTGAATACTATAAAGAAACAGGGTTGTTTGTTGGAGCTTTGGGGACATCATTGTATGAGCTGGCCTCAACTAAAACACCCGCACTGACCTTTTCGTTAGCAGCAAATCAGAACAACAACATTGAAGATTTAGAACAACTTGGGCATTTTTATCATATTGAGGATTTACTTACTTTCCCCGCTGACAAAGTAGCAAGGTTGATCCACTCTTTATTCGAGCATAGAAAGTTAATTGAGCAGCAACGCTCAAGGCCGGCTGTGCCAGTCGACGGTCAAGGTACTTGGCACATTGCTGATTACCTGATAAGTGGTTATTTATTGGACCGCTTGCCCAAGCTAGAAGAGCCTGAACTTGGGGAGGAAGTGTCTAAATTAACAGATTCTTTAAGCGTTCGAGAAATTCAATTGTCGGACGTAAACCGCTATTTATCAGCTCGTAATCGCTCAGAAAATATGTGGCGGATGACCATCACAGACTCTATCAAGCCCATAGATCACTACACTTGGTGGTTTAACAATCAAAGACACTCATTTGTATTAGAAGACAATGGCTCGCCGTTAATTTATGTGTGGCATCAAGTATATCGCCATAAAGATGCTGAGTACCTGTACGGGGGGTGGTTTGCGGCGAGTGATAAGGTGAACTTTATCCATGCTCAAATGATATTAAAATGGCAGTTAGCCTATTGCGAAGCGTTACATCCAAACGCGACTTGGGTCGCTGTAATTAATAAAGAGAATAAATTCGTTAATTTGCTAAATCAAAAAGAAGGGTTTATCGAGTTAGATAAGGCTTCAGATGCGTTTTTAGTTACGCAATGTTTATTCCCCCAAGCATCAGAGGAAGAATTTAATTATGTTGCCAAGTTTCCAGCAAGCCGAGGCTAAGATGGGTGGGATTTATGCCATTTTTCAAGGCCATGTGCAATCGACACCCGATAAAACAGCGGTCATTTTCAAGCATACTAGCTTAAGCTACCAAGAGTTGGACCAGAAAGTATGCCGGTTAGCTTCATATTTTACCAAGATAGGCCTGAAAGCAGGACACAGGATCGCGCTATTTGCACCGAATGGGATAGAGTATCCCATCGTATTAATGACAGCTGCAAAAATGGGGTTGGCTGTTGTGCCACTGCCAATGAGCTTAAAAGGCGCAGCGCTTGAAGTTGCCTTGAAAAAAACGCCTGTCGCAGCAGTTTTGGCTTGGCCTACGATCAGCAAAGTATTACTTGATAAAGACTTAATTGAGCAAGACAGGTTAATTAGTTTCGAAAAGTCAGTTGCTGATGAAATGACATGGCAGCAAGTTTTTAACGAACAAGATAATGAGATATTGGACGTTGTTGAAACCACTGTTGATGTGCATGCGCCCTTTATTTTGACCATGACTTCGGGCTCTACAGGTGCACCCAAACCGATTGTATTGAGTCAACATTGTAAAGTGCAGCGTGCAATTGAAGCGACTAAAAATTATTATGGCTTGGTTGAAAGTGACAAGGTGTTGGTGGCTACGCCATTGTACCATTCGCTTGCTCAGCGCGGCGTTTTGATGCCATTGATGCTGGGCGCAACCACCGTGATTATGGCCAAGTTTGTCTTACAAAGTTGGTTAGATGCCATTGAGACTCATCAAATAAGTTTTTTATTCGCGGTGTCTGCGCAATTAGAAAGTCTTCTTGCTTATCAAGGCCCTGATTTTGACTTGAGCTCTCTACGTTGCCTAGTTTCCTCTTCTGCGGTTTTAAATGCCGAGTCAAAAAAGGCGCTTTTGGGTCGATTGAACTGTGCATTTCACGAATGCTATGGCGCATCTGAAGTAGGGGTTGTGACAGATTTTTGTGTGTCAGCAGAGCCAGATAAAAACGGCAGTGTTGGGCGAGCGCTTCCTTTTGTAGATTTAAAAATCTGCGATGATAAGCGTCAACATCTCGCTGTTGGTGGAGTAGGGGAGATTGCTTGTAAAACACTTACGGGGTTTAGTGGCTATCACAAGATGCCAGATGCAACAGAAGCGGCTTATGACTCTGAGGGCTTTTTCTACACGGGTGATTTGGGTTATCTCGATGCATACGGGTATTTATATTATGTCGGTAGAAAAAAAGAGGTTATCTCTAGTGGTGGCATCAATATTTTTCCACAAGACATTGAAGCTGTGATTAAACGCCATCCTGACATTGTCGAATGTGTTGCATTTGGCGTAGCAGAGCCTCAATTAGGGGAAGTGATCCGAGTTGCTTATGAGCAGCGAGGAGAGGCGTCTTTGGATAAAGCGCTTAGACTAATGTGCTTGCAGGAATTAACTGACTATCAGCAACCTCGGCAATTCGTGCGCTTGGATGAAATGCCAAGAAATCAAATGGGCAAAGTGCTGAGAAATGACGTTAAGTTACAAAACCAATAAAAGGGTGAAGGCATAGCCTTCACCCTTAGGTATTATTTGATACTTTCCCAAGTGCCAGATTGATTGGAGCGGGTTGCAGCTTCAAACAATGCTAAGCCATCACGGGCTTGCTCAAAACCAAAGACATATTCATTGGCATTGTCTTTTGAAGCTAAATAGCTCTCTAACGCGAGATGTATATCAGTGTAAAGATTAGCGAATGCCTCTACGAAGCCCGTTGGGTGGCCTGGTTTCATCCGATTGTATCTAAATTGATTCGCATACTGACATTGGCCGGCTCTATCCAGTATTTCCCTGCGCCCATCGTTGAAGTTGAGCTCCAGTTCGTCTGGATTGAGCTGATACCATAATGCGCTTCCTTCAGTACCGTACACGCGCACTTTTAAGCCATTTCTATGACCGATCGCCGTTTTCGACATCCACATACTTCCTGTGATGTTGTTTGGGTACTTTAACAGCATTTGCACATCATCCACCAAATCAGTGTATTCAGAATGGGTAGCGAAGAGCGCACTGGTTTTTTCTGGTTCTATCTCAAGTAAATAGCTTGATAGGTGATGCAAATGTACACCTAAATCAAGGCAAATTGTTGGCATGGAGTAGTCTTGTAAACGCCAAGCTTGAGGTGGAGACGCCTTTCCCGCAATTTCAGGTGGTCTTTTGAACCCTTCCTGTGGCATTTCTAAATGTATTTTTTGAATAGTACCTAGCTTATTATGCTGTATTAGGCTTTTAAGCTCCCTAATCATGGCATAACCAGAATAATTGAATGTAACAGCAAGAAAGTGTTTTTTTGCGTCATATTTTTCAGCTAGCTGCTGAATTTCATCACTGCCACAGACCAGCGACTTTTCACAAATAGTCGGAATGTTGAGCTTAAACAGTGTTTCTAGGGCTTCTAAGTGATGTGGTGTTGGCGTTAACACCACCACAGCATCAATGTTGTGGCGTTCAACGTTGAGCATATCTTGCCAATCAGCATAAACACGATTATTGTCAATGCCCCATTGCTGTGCGGTGAGTTTATTTTGCTCGCTATCTCGGCTAAACGCACCTGCCACGACTTGGAATCGATTATCTAGTTGAGCTGCAGAGAAGTGTACATACCCAACAGCTGAATTGGCGCCGCCCCCAATAAATGCAAGTTTTAAACAGCGATTTGACATGGTTTTCCCTATTTTTCGGCGTTACTCAATTCAGTCAGTGTCTCAACGAATGTCGCAACAATGTAGTCTTGCTCTTGTTGTGTCAGTTCAGGAAAGAGGGGTAAAGTAACCGCGCTGTGATAATATGCTTCCGCGTTAGGGCAATACCCTTGCTGAAACCCCTTCTGCCTATAGTATGGCTGTAAGTATATCGGGATATAGTGCACATGGCAGAAGATATTTTTAGCCCGCAGTTCCGTCACAATTTGTTTATGTAAGAGTGGAGTCGCATTGGCAATCCGCACGACGTATAAATGATATGCATTATAAACATCGTCGCTTTGAGTGAGTGGTCTAATCTCATCATGTTTGATGAACAACGCATCGTAGTATGCTGCAAGTTCATTTCGTTTACTGACAAACTGATTTAACTGATTAAGCTGTGATATACCTAGTGCGGCATGTAAATCCGTCATTCGATAATTAAAGCCCAGAGCCTGTTGTTCATAATACCAAGGCCCATCTGAATCTTTTTCCAACAAATGAGGGTCTGCTGTGATACCGTGGCTTCGGTATAGCTTTAATTTTTCATCCAATTCTTTGCTGTTGGTGAGTGCCATACCGCCTTCAGCTGAGGTAACAATTTTGACTGGGTGAAAACTAAAAATACAAATATCCGAGTATTGGCAATTACCCACAGGGTGATTTTTGTATTGTCCGCCAATGGCATGGGATGCATCTTCAATGATCCTGAAGTTATATTCGACACTTAGATTGTGCAATGTCTCCATATCACAAGATTGGCCTGCAAAATGTACTGGAATGACGACTTTAGGGAGGGCGTTATTTTCTCGCGCGCTGATTAATTTTGACTCAAGATTATTCACGCACATGTTGCCTGTGTTTGAATCAATGTCGACAAAGTCGACTTTTGCGCCGCAATACAGTGCACAGTTTGCAGAGGCTACAAAAGAGTTGGGCGATGTCCATACAATATCATTATGTCCAACATCTAGCGCAAGACAGGCGATATGTAGTGCCGAAGTTGCACTGTTCACCGCAGTGGCATGATTTGCATGACAATACTGCCTTACTGATGATTCGAACTCAGGGATTTTAGGCCCTTGAGTCAACCAAGGTGAGTTTAAGACTTCAATTACTGCATCAATATCAGATTGCGATATGACTTGTTTACCGTAAGGGATCATAAAAGTGCCTGTTTATTAAACTCAGCTATTTCTTCGACAGATAAATATTCAGCGTTTGTCAGTGAGTTGTATTCAAATCCCGGCGGAACGGCTTTTCCCTTTTCATTGAGCGCGTTAACATCAAAATCATTTGTTCTGCTGCTAAACTTTATCCCTGGTGCAATGACGAAGTGGTCTTCAAATTCAAACGTATCAAAAGATAAATCTTCAGGACACATCACTTCGTGAAGCTTTTCACCGGGTCTAATGCCAACCACTTTTTGTTTTAGGTTTGGTGCCATCGCTGTTGCTAAATCAGTAATTTTGATAGACGGTATTTTGGGAACGAAAATCTCGCCACCTAACATGCGTTCAAAATTATTGAGAACGAAGTCGACGCCCTGTTGTAGACTGATCCAAAAGCGCGTCATGTCCGGGTGAGTTATAGGGATATGATCTTGTTGTTCATCAATAAACTTTTGGAAGACTGGCACAACAGACCCCCTAGAGCAAACCACATTTCCATACCGTACGACAGAAAACATGGTTTTGTGGCCGCCTGCAATATTGTTTGCTGCGACAAACAGCTTGTCGGAAGCAAGCTTAGTCGCGCCATATAAGTTGATTGGATTTGCCGCTTTGTCCGTTGATAATGCGATGACCTTATCAACATCACAATCCAATGCTGCTTCAATTACATTTTCTGCACCATTTATATTGGTTTTAATACATTCCATCGGGTTGTATTCTGCAGCAGGGACTTGTTTTAAGGCAGCAGCATGGATGACATAATCTACACCTTGCATTGCACGTCTCAATCTTTCTCTATCGCGTACATCGCCAATGAAGTAGCGCATACAAGGCTGATTAAAAACTTGTTGCATTTCGAATTGTTTTAGCTCATCGCGTGAAAAAACAATAATCTTTTTAGGGCGATACCTTTCAAGTAGCGTTTTAACGTATTTCTTACCAAAAGAGCCGGTTCCGCCAGTGATTAGGATCGTTTTATTATCAAACATATTTTACCCATCTAAAGGTGCAATCATTTCTTTACACTGTAGAAAAAAGTATTAGGTAAAGAGTTTGCATCAGCACCCTAAAAAAAAGTGATTACTCAATACTTTATATCACTTTTTTAAATTTTGCAGTATTTAAACTGGCGCTGTGGGTTAATTTATTGCGATAGATGACTTTTTGAGCGAGTAGGCGTAAACTAAGAGTATGAGCACTAGACTGGAGAGTGTGATGCAAATTAATTCGCCAAGTAATTCTTTTTTTAACCGTACAGAGCAAACCAACAATAAGTTAAGCCAACAGTTGGCGACGGGTAAAAAGGTCAATTCAGCTGCTGATGATGCTGCGGCGCTTCAAATTATTAACCGACTGACATCTCAACAAGACGGTCTAAATCAGTCTGTAAGAAACGCCTATGATGGCATTTCTTACTCTCAAACTGCTGACTCTGCGTTGTCGGGCGTTAACGATGCGGTTGGCCGTATTAGAGAGCTCTCTATTCAAGCTGGTAACGGTGCTTTGTCTGATAGTGACAGACAAGCATTGCAAGATGAAGTTTCCCAACTTCAGTCACAAATCACCGAAACCTTTGATAATACGACATTTGGTGGTGACCCTCTATTTGACGGTCAACAGACGAGTTTTCAGGTTGGTCCAGATGCTAACACGACGCAAAGCTTTACCCCAACCGACGGTACTGTTGCTGCTGGAATTTTGAGTGTAGATATCTCGACGCAAGCTGGTGCTCAAGCTGCAATCACGGCGGCTGACCAAGTTGCAAAAGACGTCAATTCTCAAAGAGCACAGCTTGGTGCATTTGAAAATACGTTGGATAGTACGATAAGAGG
Source organism: Pseudoalteromonas luteoviolacea (assembly GCF_001696455.1). Taxonomy (GTDB): domain Bacteria; phylum Pseudomonadota; class Gammaproteobacteria; order Enterobacterales; family Alteromonadaceae; genus Pseudoalteromonas; species Pseudoalteromonas luteoviolacea_C. The sequence goes on along the minus strand of NZ_MAUJ01000001.1, from coordinate 1,917,869 downwards.
GCTTGGTAACCAAAGCGACAGAATTGCAGAAAGCCAAAGTCGAATCGCAGACACGGACTTTGCACAAGCAACAGCAGAGAAGACTGCAAATGACATTTTATCGCAAACTTCAATTGCGCTCAGAGGTCAGGCAAATCAATCGGCATCATCAGTTTTGAGCCTACTTCAGTAAAATGTAATGCTTTTGTATTGATATGAAACATACTGAGTGGCATTTATTTGGCGTTAATGTCAATAAATTGCCACTTAGGTATTGCATCCCTTAGATACTCCCTTACAATCTCCCTCATAGACTTATAAAAACACTTGGATCCAGTCCAAATGATACTGATCATCGATAACAACAATAATCGTGCTTCTGGATTAGCTGCGGCACTAACATTCTGTGGGCAAGCTGCAAAAGTTACTGCTGAGTCAGAATTTACCCCAGAGTTGGTCAAAAAATATCAAGAATGTACTATTGTACTTGGTGCACTAAATGGATTGGATCACGAGCACCATATTAAAAAGCTGCCTGCGCAACCTTTTATCCTGGTGGGTGAGACGCTTCGACCTTTAATGTCACTAGCCAATGTAATTGGTTTGATCAGTGAGCCGTTTAGTCATGATATCACTATGCAGTTGTTACATGACTGCCAGCAGTATTTGAGCTTACTGCCAGGTCAAAGCGGCCAAAGCAAAGATGCCAAAGCATTTGATGGCCTCGTCGGCGACACTGAAGCGGTTAAAGAAGTACGGTTCTTAATATCTCAAGTTGCAAAGACCGATGCAAATGTTCTCATTCTTGGGGAATCTGGCACGGGTAAAGAAGTGGTAGCAAGAAACGTTCACTTGCTGTCAACGCGTTCTTCAGGTCCATTTGTACCAGTAAACTGTGGTGCGATCCCTGGAGAATTGCTTGAAAGTGAGTTGTTTGGTCATGAGAAAGGCGCGTTTACTGGGGCGATATCGGCTCGTAAAGGGCGATTTGAACTGGCACAAAATGGCACACTATTCTTGGATGAAATAGGTGACATGCCACTACAAATGCAGGTTAAACTATTACGGGTGTTGCAAGAGCGTAGCTATGAGCGAGTGGGTGGTACTAAACCTATTCAAGCAAATGTACGTGTCATTGCGGCTACACACCGCAACCTTGAAGAAATGATTGAAACGGGAAAGTTTCGTGAAGATTTGTTTTATCGACTCAATGTGTTTCCAATTGAAAACCCTTCGTTAAGCCAGCGTGTAGACGACATTCCATTGTTACTCAAAGAATTGCTCCGTCGAGTGACGGAACAAGGTAACAAGGGGGTTAAGTTTACCGATCGGGCTATTGAGAGTCTAAAAGCACATGCTTGGCCGGGTAACATTCGAGAGTTGGCAAACTTAGTGGAGCGTATGGCTATCATGTTCCCTGAAAAGCTGGTGGACGTCACCGATTTGCCAACCAAATACCGTTACATCGAAGTAGAGGCGTTTGAGCCGGAATACCCTGAGGAATTACTAGAAAAAGATGCCTTCAATGAGTTGTTTAGCGATGGCTTTAGTGACTTTGATGATGAAGAAGAAATGGATAACACTGCTGAGCAACCGCTTCTCGGTCTGTTGCCAGATGAGGGTATTGAGTTGAAGGACTATCTTGCTGATTTAGAGGTTAGCTTAATCACGCAAGCTTTAGAAAGGTACGACTATGTTGTTGCGCGTGCTGCTGAAATATTGGGTGTGAGACGTACAACACTTGTCGAAAAAATGAAAAAGTATAATCTGAACCGAGACTAGTCGGTTCAGATTGGCTAGTTCAGCAGAGCGCTCAGGTCGAGAGACTTTGCATGTTCAATCAATGGCTGCTTCCTAAAGCAGTCGTTATCGTGATCATTCACCATACCGCTGGCTTGCATGTGTGCGTAAACAGTCGTCGGACCTAAAAACTTAAATCCTCTCTTTTTTAAATCTTTCGCAAAGCGCTCACTGATTTCACTGGTAGCTGGGTAGTCTTCTCTCCCGCGGATATTGTTGATAATGGGCTCAAAATCAACATAACTCCATTGATACTTGGCAAAGCTACCGTATTCTTGTTGTACTTCAATAAAGCGTTGAGCATTATTTATAGTCGCTTTAATCTTTGCTCTATTACGGACAATTCCTGGGTTGTCCATGAGTTGCTCAATATCTGCTTCGGTCATTTTGGCAACCGCTTTGACATCAAAATCTTTAAAAGCAGTTCGGTAATGCGTTCTTTTTTTCAAGATTGTGTACCAGCTTAACCCTGCTTGAGCGGACTCAAGCGTAATAAACTCAAACAGTTTATTATCGTCCCAAATCGGTACGCCCCACTCTTCGTCATGATAAGCAACATAGTCAGGTTTACTGGCATCAAGCCACAAGCATCTGGTACACATAGCGTTTCCTTTTCTCTATACCGTGTCTGTCAAATAGTCGACCTTTACATATGAAAATCGAGCTAACACTAGTCAATATTTCTAAACTAACTATATTTTATATCTGTATAAAAATACAGTGTCAAAGTTTTGTTAGTGTCAAATATAGCCTTAAGTTTTTGAAAAATAATTAAAATAAACTTTGGCACAGGGATTGCTTTATCTATGCTAGGAAGATTCATGAGAGTAGTGTCATGGCGTTAGCAAAAGTGATAAATCCACAATTTGTGCCAGAAAACCAATTCAACCCTTGCTTGTTGCAAGAAGCTTATGTTGGTGAACTGAGCGACCTAAGGCAGCAAGCGAGTTGGCTAAGCCATTTAGTTGACACAATGCCTGCTGGTGTTGTTGTGCTGGACGGACAAGGCATGATCGCAAAGGCAAATCAAATTGCCAAAGATATGCTCGGAGAACCATTAGAAGGTGAGAAGTGGTTTAACATCATTCAGCGTTCTTTTAGTCCGCAACAAGATGATGGTCATGAGGTGTCTTTGCGAGATGGCAGACTTATCAAGTTGGAGATCACGGCACTTACGCCTGAACCTGGTCAATTAATATTAATGACTGACTTAACTGAAACACGTAAATTGCAAGCAAGGGTTGCACACATGCAACGACTAAGTGCGCTTGGCAAAATGGTTGCCTCTTTGGCACATCAAGTGCGCACGCCACTATCTGCTGCAATGCTCTACGGTGCAAACTTAGGCAGTGCGAATTTGCCAACGCCGTCTAGAGAAAAGTTTCATAACAAACTCATGTCTCGCCTCAAAGATTTAGAAAACCAAGTGAATGACATGTTGTTGTTTGCCAAAAGTGGTGAGCAGCAAGTTGTTGAGCGCGTTTCGATGCAACAGTTACTGAATGAAGTCAAAGTTGGTGCAGATGCAATGTTGTCATTGAATAGCGCTGCGATGGAAGTCATTTTGCCGGAGCCAGACATCGAGATTATTGGTAACAAAACGGCACTTGCAAGCGCAATCCAGAACTTGATCCACAACAGTGTTCAAGTGATTGGACCGGGTGCAAAAATAACGTTGCGTGCGGCCCGAGAAACACAAGATGAGCAAGTAAGAATTTCTGTGAGTGACAATGGCCCAGGGGTAGATTTGTCTCAGGCTGACAGATTATTTGAACCGTTTTTTACAACCAAATCACAAGGTACGGGCCTTGGGCTGGCAGTCGTCAGCTCGGTGGCCAATTCACATAAAGGGCGTGTTGAAGTAGATAACATGCCAAGCGGAGGAGCGTGTTTTAGCATGCTATTACCGATTTCTCAACACACTCAGCTTCAGGAGGTCGTATGAGTAATAAAATTCTAGTCGTTGAAGATGACGCAGGTTTACGCGAAGCACTCTTAGATACTTTAGAGCTTGCTGGTATTGAATGTGTTGAGGCGGATAGTGCAGAGCAAGCGATGGTGTTACTCAAGCAACAAAGCTTTTCTTTAGTGGTTAGCGATGTGCAAATGGGACAAATGAGCGGCATCGATTTGCTCAAGAGCATTAAGCTAAATTATCCAAACTTGCCTGTTCTAATGATGACTGCATATGCCACCATTGATGACGCTGTTGAAGCAATGAGACTAGGCGCTATTGACTATATGGCAAAGCCGTTTGCACCAGAAGTATTGCTGAACATGGTCAGCCGCTATATGCCGGAGAAGGAAAAAGAGACTGAAGGGCCCATCGTAGCTGATGTGAAAAGCTTACAGCTGTTAACGCTGGCCAAAAAAGTCGCGCAATCCGATGCCAGCGTTATGGTTTTAGGCCCTAGTGGCTCTGGTAAGGAAGTACTTGCAAGATATATTCATGACAGCTCAGAGAGAAGCAGTGAGCCATTCGTTGCCATTAATTGTGCAGCGATCCCTGAGAATATGCTAGAAGCAACTTTATTTGGTTACGAAAAAGGCGCATTTACCGGTGCTATTCAAGCATGTCCGGGCAAATTCGAGCAGGCGCAAAAAGGGACTATCTTGCTAGATGAGATTACTGAGATGGATCTGGGGTTACAAGCTAAATTGCTGCGTGTTTTACAGGAGCGTGAAGTCGAAAGACTGGGTGGTCGTAAAACAATTGAATTAGATGTGCGCGTATTGGCGACCAGTAACCGAGATCTTAAAGAAGCCGTTGCTGAGGGCAAATTCAGAGAAGATTTATATTATCGATTAAATGTCTTCCCATTGACTTGGTTGCCTTTGAAAGACAGAGCTGCGGATATTGTTCCACTCGCATGTCACTTAATGGAAAGGCACTGTCAAAAGTCCGGACAGCCTACGCCTCAATTATCAACAGGAGCGCAAGAAAAGTTATTGCAACATGCTTGGCCTGGTAATGTAAGGGAGCTTGAAAACGTTGTACAAAGAGCGCTAATTTTACAACAGGGTAGCGAAGTTACTGATACAGATATATTTATTGAAAATTTTGAGCCGGTTGAGTTAAGTATAGCGGTGGCACCATTAAGCAGCCCTGTTGAGTTAGATGTATCACCCTATGTGAGTTCAACCGAAAGTAGTGCGAGTTCTACGCAGGGTGACGCGTTAAGTTATAAAGAAGAGTTACAAGACAAAGAGCATCAAATTATTCTTGATACCTTGACCCGCTGTAATGGTAAAAGAAAAGATGTTGCAGAGATTCTGGGTATTAGTCCAAGAACACTGCGATATAAATTGGCTAAAATGAGAGATTTAGGTTTGCCAGTTCCAGCATAAATATCAAATTGGCCAGGCTCAGCCTGGCCAATTATTCTCCCGTCAAAATTCTGTCCTCCCATTTATATTACTTATTACTTTTTAAGTTGTTGAATATAAAGAAATAAAAGTTGGCACAAAAAGTGCTTTTAACTATTCATATGTAATCTCACAGGGTGAGCAATATGAAAATTCAAAACACCAGTTTATATCAAGAAATGCAGTCTATGGCCTCTCAAGCAGGTAGGGTCCAGCCAGAGACGAAAGTACCAGCGCAAGCGACAGCCGCTACATCGAGTGCACAGTTTGGCGATATACTTTCAAATGCGTTGAATAACGTTGCTGATTTGCAAAGAGATACAAAAGCAAAAGTAACTGCGGTCGAGATGGGTGATAGAAGCGTCTCGTTGGCAGAAGCTATGATTGCGAAAAACAAGTCATCTGTAGCTTTCGAAGCGACGGTTCAGGTGCGCAATAAGCTTGTTGAAGCTTATAAAGATATCATGAGCATGCCGGTGTAATTCAGAGAGTTAGTGGAGAGTAACTGTGGCTACAAATCAATCGACAGATTTAGCACTTTCAGATGGTCCAGCAGGAGCAGTCGCTGAAGGTGCTGAAACACAGCAAGAGCAAAAATCTGGTTATTTCAGTGCTTTAAGCGGCGTTGATATGCTACGTCAAGTTACGCTCGTAATCGCACTGGCAATATGTTTAGCAATCGCCGTATTTATTATTATCTGGGCACGTCAACCTGACATGCGCCCGTTAGGTCAATATCCAACTGATGAGCTGGTTCAAACACTCGACTTTTTAGATGCGCAAAAAATTGAATATGACCTAGATGGTAACACCATCATGGTTGCGGAAACGGATTATCAAAATATTAAATTAAAAATGGCCCGAGACGGCTTTACGCAATCACCGTCGTCAGGCACAGACATTTTGATGCAAGACATGGGCTTTGGTGTCAGTCAGCGCCTTGAAAGAGAAAGACTTAAGCACAGCCGTGAACAGCAACTCGCGAGAACCATTGAAGAGTTGCAAGATATCAACAGAGCAAAAGTGCTTTTGGCAATTCCAAAAGAGAACGTATTTGCTCGTCGTGAGAAAAAACCTTCTGCAACGGTTGTATTAACCATGAAGCGTGGTCGCACGCTTGATGGTGAAGAGGTAGACTCGATTGTTGATATCGTTGCATCTGCCGTTCAAGGGCTTGAGCCATCACGTGTTACAGTAACGGATCAAAATGGTCGTCTATTAAATTCAGGATCTCAGGATTCCTTGGCTGCACGCTCTCGCAAAGAGTATGAAATCGAACGTAAACGTGAGTCTGAATATTTATCGAAAATCGACAGTATCATGATCCCAGTCGTTGGTTTAGGCAACTTTACTGCTCAGGTCGATTTAACGATGGACTTCAGCGCAATTGAAGAAACACAGAAGCGTTTTAATCCAGATTTACCTGCGGTAAGAAGTGAAACTACGTTCGAGGAGAGCAATATCGGTGGTATCACGGCTGGTATTCCTGGCGCACTGACAAACCAACCGCCGGTAGACGTCAAATATTCCAGAAATCGCAGGTGCTGGTGGCAGTGGCAAAGGCACGACCCCAACGCGTTCACAAAAAGAAGCAACACGTAACTATGAGTTGGACACGACTATCTCTCATAAGCGTCAACAAACTGGCGTGATCCGTCGTATCAGTGTGTCAGTGGCTGTCGATTATGTTGCCAAGGCTGACGCAGAGGGCAATATGGTGATGACGCCTCGCTCTCAAGAAGAATTAAATAATATACGTCGACTTTTACAAGGTGGCGTGGGCTTTGACATGCAGCGTGGTGATGCATTAGAAGTCGTGACAGTCCCATTTGTACGTGAAGATATCTTAGAAGCATCCGAAATGCCTTTGTGGGAACAAGAGTGGTTCATGAAGGTTGTTAGACTCGCGGCAGGCGCATTGGTAATCATCGTGTTGATTATGGCTGTAGTTCGCCCTATGCTGAAGAGATTGATATACCCAGATGACACACTAGAAGACTATGATGAAGATGCATTAACTGCTGGTGTAGACTTAGGCGATAGTACACTTGATATGCTAAGTAATGACTTTGATGAATCTGCTGTTGGCTTCTCTTCCGATGGTACATTACAATTGCCAGACTTACATGGAGATGAAGATCTATTGAAAGCGGTTCGTGCACTAGTTGCGAATGAACCAGAGCTTTCTTCACAAGTGGTCAAAGCGTGGTTAACTGAAGATGAGTGATGAAGAACAAAAACAACTGCCGCCAGCTTTCGATGTTGAGAAGCTAGATGGGGTCGATAAGGCCGCCATCTTGCTACTCAGCCTAACGGAAGAAGATGCAGCGCAGATATTAAAACACCTTGAGCCAAAACAAGTACAGAAAGTAGGCATGGCGATGGCTGCGATAGATGACTTATCTCAGTCTAAAATCAGTGCAGTTCATAACCTTTTTATTGAGCAAATACAAAGCTTCAGTACAATTGGATTTCAATCTGAAGACTTTATTAAAAAGGCCCTTACCGCAGCCCTTGGTGAGGACAAAGCCGCGAGTCTTATCGACCAAATTGTTATGGGCTCAGGCGCAAAAGGGCTTGATTCCCTTAAATGGATGGACTCTAAGCAGGTTGCTAATATCATCCGCAATGAGCACCCGCAGATCCAAACAATCGTATTGTCTTACTTAGAGCCAGAGCAGTCAGCAGAGATCCTTTCTCAGTTTACAGAGAAGGTAAGGCTCGACTTAACAATGCGTATTGCCAATTTAGAAGAAGTACAGCCTGCGGCACTACAAGAACTAAATGAAATTATGGAGAAACAGTTTGCGGGTCAAGCTGGTGCGCAAGCTGCGAAGATGGGTGGTCTTAAAGCTGCGGCAGATATTATGAACTACCTAGATACGAATGTTGAAGGGCAGTTAATGGACTCAATTCGTGAACATGACGAAGAAATGTCACAGCAAATCCAAGACTTGATGTTTGTCTTTGAGAACCTGATGGATGTCGAAGATAGAGGAATTCAGGCCATCCTTCGTGAAGTACAACAAGATGTGCTGATGAAAGCGATTAAGGGAGCTGACGATTCATTAAAAGACAAGATTTTAAGTAACATGTCGAAACGTGCAGCGGAAATGATGGCGGACGATCTTGAAGCGATGCCTCCGGTGCGGATCAGTGAAGTTGAAGCGGCTCAGAAGGAAATCCTAGCGACAGCGAGACGTCTGGCCGACTCTGGTGAAATCATGCTTGGCGGCGGTGGCGGTGAGGAGTTCCTATAAATTATGTCTGAGCCAAAGTTATATCGCGGCAAACCTGTTCATGGTGAAGCTGTTGATGCATTGCTAGAGCATCTTGAAGACTGGGACATTCCTGATGTTAAAGAAGACTTGAGTGGTTTATCAGGTCGCTCAACGGCAATGGGTACTCCACTTGAAGAGCTATACACGAAAACGGAGCGTCAAACAGAGCCTGAAACCGTTGAGGCAGAAATTCCGACATTGACACTTGAGGAGCTTGAGCAGATCCGCCAAGATGCCTATGAAGAAGGGTTGAAACAGGGACATGAACAGGGTTATATCGAAGGCTTCGAAAAAGGAGCCAAAGAAGGTAACGAAGCGGGGCTTAAAGAGGGCATCGAAGCCGGTAAGCTGCAAGGCATCGAAGATGCTAAGCCACTCATTGAAGAGCGTTTACAAATGCTCTCAGGCCTTGTTGACAAGATAAATGAGCCATTGCAACAAGTAGATGAAGCGTGTGAAAAACAGCTTATTCAGCTTGTCAGTTTATTGACACAGCAAATCACATTTCATGAGTTAAAAACAAGCCCTGACTTGATCCTTCAAGCACTTAAGAAAGGACTAGATGCTTTGCCCATTTTAGAAGTGCAACTAAAAGTCCATCTGCATCCAGAAGATTTGACGCTTGTGGAAGAGGCCTATGGCAGCGACATGCTAGCAAAACAAAGGTGGCAATTGATCCCAGAGCCTACCCTCGAGCGCGGTGGGTGTGAGATTAAATCTCCAATTTCTTCTATTGATCTGACCGTCAAAAATCGCATAAGCGAAATATTGGAGAAGTTTTTGCATGATAGCGGTATCTAGTATTTATCGCTTCAATATTCATGACAGAAACTGAGCTTCAACATCAGCCACTGGCGCAAAGAATTAGTTCATATCAAAAACATATCCAGCCTTATGGGGTTGCCGTTGCGGGCAGCCTCACACGTGTTGTTGGTTTGACCCTTGAAGCAAAAGGCTTAAATGCCGCCGTGGGTAGCCAGTGTAAAATCGAAACGATCAATGGTTTTGTAGATGCTGAAGTCATCGGCTTTAATGACGATATTTTGTATTTAATGCCGAATGATCATATTTCTGGCGTTCTGCCAGGTGCCCGGGTTATTCCCCAAGTGAAAGAGTCCGGGTTACCTGTTGGCATGGGGCTCTTAGGGCGAGTAGTTGATGGACTCGGTCGTCCACTTGATGGTTTAGGTGCAATTCAAGCCGATGCTAGGCTAAAGTTTGCGCAAGCACAGATTAATCCGCTCGCGAGGCGTCCAATTAGTGAACCAATGGATGTCGGGGTGAGGGCAATCAACTCAATAATCACGGTGGGCCAAGGGCAACGGATGGGGTTGTTCGCTGGTAGTGGTGTCGGTAAGTCTGTTCTATTGGGTATGATGACCCGAGGCAGTGAAGCCGATGTCATTGTCGTAGGGTTGGTTGGTGAACGTGGTCGAGAAGTAAAAGAGTTTATTGATGAAATACTCGGTGTTGAGGGACGAAGACGCTCTGTTGTGGTGGCGGCTCCAGCGGATGCTTCCCCACTTATGCGATTAAAGGGGTGCGAAAGTGCCGTAACAATCGCCGAGTACTTCAGAGATCAGGGCTTAAATGTTTTGTTGTTACTGGACTCGGTGACGCGTTATGCCATGGCACAACGTGAAATCGCGCTGGCGGTTGGCGAGCCACCTGCGACAAAAGGTTATCCACCCTCAGTATTTGCGAAGTTACCCGCATTGGTAGAGCGAGCAGGTAACGGTGGTGAAGGGCAAGGCTCAATTACGGCATTCTTTACTGTTTTAAGTGAAGGGGACGATATGCAGGACCCGATTGCCGATTCTGCTAGGGCGATTCTAGATGGCCATATTGTACTGTCTCGAGATCTTGCGGACAGTGGTCATTATCCTGCCATTGATATTGAAAAATCCATTTCACGTGTCATGCCTCAAGTTGTATCTGACGCACATATGCAACAAGCTAGGGTGTTGAAGCAAGTCTACTCCATGTACCAACAAAACAAGGATATGATCACTTTGGGTGCATATCAGCAGGGGAGTGACCCGATGCTAGACCAAGCCATTGCAATGATGCCAAGTGTGAATGGCTTTTTACAACAAGGCATGAAAGAAGTGCTGAATTATGATGAGTGCTTGCAGGGTCTTGCACAACTATTAGGACAAGGCTAATGGCAGAAACCAAACTTGCGTTATTACATAAACTAGAATCTGACAAAGAAGATGGCTTGAGAGTCAATTTTGTTCAAGCCGAGCGTAGCTTGCATGACAACCAGCAAAAGCTAAAAGGGTTGAATGATTTCCGCTTAGAGTATTCTCAACAACTGCACAATAAAGCATTACAGGGATTAAGCAGTAGTGGTTTCTCACAATATCATAGTTTTATCAATAAGATTGAAGAAGCCATTAAGCAACAGGCAAATACCGTTGCCACGGCAAAACGGGTTGTGGAGCAACGGCGTAAGCTGTGGCTGGCTCAACAGGCTAAAGTGAAAGCCATTGCAAAGCTGATAGAGAAAAAAGAACTTGAAAAACAAAAGCGATTAGCAAAAGCAGAGCAAAAAATGCTCGATGAGTTTGCAACAAACATCTTTATGAGACGCAAGTTGGCTAATTAATGGCTTGAAAATTGCATTTTTACGAAATAATAGAGTTATAAGTAGGCAAGCGGCGTTCGATTGCCACACTAAAAGGTGAGAATATGGTTAATGTTTCATTGGACGTTGGATTAAACAACACTGTTTCACCGCAGGATAGGCAGGTTGAAGAAAGCTCTGATGGAAAAGGGTTTATGGCGATGTTGGCTGAAGCCAACGAGCGAGAAGATGCAAAAGCTGCGATACAGAAAGAAGCGGATAAAGAAGAATTAACAAATCAAGAAACAAGTGCAGAAAAAACGCGTGCAGGTGAAGTGCAGCAAGGTACTCAACGACCTGTACCAAAAGGGTTAGATGAACCTTTGAAGCTTGATGACTCAAACCTACCTAAATCTAACCAAGGTCCTGATGTTGTTTTAAAGATTGAAACAACCAATGAGGCGTCAAAACCTAGCTCTACGCCTAATCCAGACACATTACTGTCTCAGATCAATGCGGCAAATAACCAAAAAACTGATGTGGAACATCATTTAGCGCCAGTACCGCAAGCATTGAAAGATCACCTTGGCAAAGCAGAAAAGGTCGATGAGTTACCAGTAAAAGGTGGCAAGAAAGGTCCGATTGATTTAATCGGTCCAATCGTTGTTCAAGACAATAAATTGGATAATAAAACTGCCGATGCTACGCCGAATGACTCTGTAAAAGCTGAATCAAAACAAGCAAATGTAGAGGTTGGAAACTCATCCAAACAGCTGCCGGGACAAGGTGAAGTCGTCAAGCCTGTACCTGCAGGACCGCGATATTCAGAAGGTCCAATTGGTGATCCAACCGATGGTGAAGCTCAGGTCAGTGACAAGCCCAAGATGCTAGAAAGCGGTAATCGGTCTATACCTGATGTAAAGGCTGAAGCATTTAACGGTGTTGCTAAAGAGCGAGAATGGCACTTACATAATGAGAAAGAGTCAAAACCTGCATCCGTTGCCAGTCAAAAACCCAACACCGATGTTGATTCAAAACTGGTAACACCAAAAGCAAGTGAAAGTGAGCAAAAGGCGCCTGATTTAATCAGTCAGTTGATGCAAAAGGAGCGCACTTCAGCCGCACCACAACAAGACAATTCAGCCGCACCACAACAAGACAATAAAATGGCTCAACCTTCAGTGAGTGAAGCGGTCGTGAAATCGCCACTCAACAAAAATATCGAAATGGCCACCGATAAACCGACTGAACCCGCAGCTGTTTCTGACTCTGATGGCGCTGAGATTGTAAAAAATATACCGAAGCAGGCCATTAGTGAATTCGTAAACGTGCCGAAAGCGCCTGAAAGTAAATCGACGAGTGTGTCAGAGTTAAAGGCAATGGTCGATAATCTGTCACCCCAAGAAAAGCAAGAGCTAGAGACGCTACTCAATGAACGCCTCAATGATACTAAATCCACAGACTCTGCTTCCAGAAAGCAAGAAGCGGCACTTTATCAAGCCCTAACAGGCAAATCGCCTAATTCAATAGCGCAAGAAGGCAGTAGCATAGCGGGTAAAGTAACAGGTGAAACAGAGCAAAAAGATAATGCGCTCATAAATGGTATCAAGCAGAGTAGTGATAAGCTTGAAAGTGTGGTCAAAAGTGATGCCGCTGTTAAACCTGAATTCACGTACAACAGCACTAAGGCGCCAGTAAAAGAGCAAGTAGCACCTGAGGCAAGTAAGCAAAGTGTGGCCGATGTTGTTGTGAATACTGAAGAACAGGCGGAGTTACCAAGTGATTTTGAGGGAGAGCAGCAAAACAGCGGGAATAATCAGCGACAAACGGCTAGCCAAAATGTGGAAAACGTCTTTAAGGCCATTCGCAGTTTAGGTAGTGAGCAAATTCAGAGCAAAGAAGAATTTGAGCAGGTAATTCAGCAGGTAGAGCAGTCACGCCAAAACCAACAGACGGCTGTGCAGCAAACCAGTGCACAAGTAAAATTACAAGCAGATCCTGCGCTTGCACAAGCGTTAAACTTGACTCGTAATGACGCTGCTAAAATGCTGCAAGAAAAAGTTAATATGATGATTAACTTAAATAATAAGGAAGCTGAAATCAGACTAGACCCCGCAGAGTTAGGTAGCATGCAAATTCGAATTCGTTCAGATGCAGAACAGGCTCAAATCAACTTTGTCGTGCAAAACCAACAAGCTAAAGAATTGTTAGAAGAGTCCATGCCTAAGCTGAGGGAAATGTTAGAGGAGCAGGGTATTGAACTCGGTGAAAGTAATATCCAACAGCAGTCTGAAGGAAATTCAAATGACGATGATGGTGAGCAACAAGGTCATGGAAAACTTGCTAATGAGGCCAGTGAAGCGCAAAATAATAAAGAACAATCAGTGACTAGCAGAAAACAAAGTGATTCGGCAATAGATTACTATGCTTAACAACTGCTATCATTAAGACATAACATAAATTAATAGAAGCGCACATATGGCTGAAGAAACCGATTTAGAAATTGAAGAAGCGGGTGGTTCCAAAAAGAAGCTCATTATTATTATTGCGGCAGTTGTTGTCATATTAGGTGGCGTTGCAGGTTTCTTTTTACTATCCGGTGGAGAGGAAGAAGAAGCTTCTTTAGCTGAAGAGTCTACGGTAGTTGAAGAAGATTTGAGTGAGCAAAATGCGGCAGAAATGGGAAGTGCGCTTTATGTCGCGATGCCAAGACCGTTTGTATTCAATGTACCAGGTGCCAGTAGAGATAGAATTGTACAAATCAAAGTACAACTGTTAGTTCGTGGTGATGTCAACGAAGAAGTGACGAAAAAACACATTCCACTTATCGAAGGTACCCTGTTAAGTGTATTTTCTACCACCACCGCAGATGAATTAAGCACGAGTGCAGGTAAGGAGACATTGAGGTTGACTGCTTTAGATAAGGTTCAAGCAGCAATGGAAGGTGTCGAGGGCAGCAAAGTTATCGAACGAGTGCTGTTTACCGGTTTTGTAATGCAGTAGGAATCCCCTGTGAGCGATTTATTATCACAAGACGAAATCGACGCGCTATTACATGGTGTCGATGAAGTTGAAGAAGACGAAGTTCCCTCTGGTGAGGGGGGCGAGGATGCGAATGCGCTCCAGTATGACTTCTCCTCGCAAGACAGGATTGTGCGTGGGCGAATGCCGACGCTCGAGATTGTGAATGAGCGTTTTGCAAGGCACATGCGAATAAGTCTGTTCAACATGATGAGAAGGACTGCCGAAGTCTCAATCAACGGCGTTCAGATGCTTAAGTTCGGCGAATACATTCACACCTTGTTTGTGCCAACCAGTTTGAACATGGTGAGGTTTCGTCCGCTTAAAGGAACTGGCCTAATCACCATGGAAGCGAGACTGGTCTTCATTTTGGTTGATAACTTCTTTGGTGGTGATGGTCGCTATCACGCTAAGATTGAAGGGCGAGAATTTACCCCGACAGAACGTCGTATCGTGCAAATGCTTTTGAAAATCATCTTTGAGGATTACAAAGAAGCTTGGGCTCCTGTAATGGATGTGTCGTTTGAATATCTAGATTCAGAAGTGAACCCTGCCATGGCGAACATTGTATCGCCAACAGAAGTGGTGGTGATCAGTTCGTTTCATATCGAATTAGACGGTGGGGGCGGTGATTTTCATATTTCCTTGCCATACTCGATGTTGGAACCCATCAGAGAACTGCTTGATGCAGGTGTTCAATCAGATACCGAAGACACAGATTTACGTTGGAGTAAAGCGCTGCGAGATGAAATAATGGACGTTGAAGTAGAGATGTCCACCCAGTTGCTTGAAGTTGATTTGTCTTTACAACAAATTATGGACTTGAAAGCTGGTGATATCATCCCAGTCGAAATGCCAGAGCATATCACGGTGTTTGTAGAAGAACTGCCGACGTTTAGAGCGAAAATGGGTCGCTCGAGAGACAATGTGGCATTGCAAATAAGTGAAAAGATTAAACGTCCTGAGTCTGTTAAATCTGAGCTACACGTATTTACCAAAGGTGGTAAAAAGCTCGATTCAGATGCAGAATTGGCTGAATTAGAAGAAGATCTGCACCTGTCTGAAGGTGTTGATCTTGATTGGTGATCAAGAATTTAAGGTAGTAAGTGCATGAGTGATGATCAAGATACGATGGATGAATGGGCTGCAGCGCTTGCCGAAGCAGAAGATGCTGATCAAGGTAGCGCCGAAGTTGCAGAGTTAGAAGAGCTAGAAGAAAGTGATGCGAATTTAAGCGCGGATGAAAAAAGAAAACTAGATACTATTTTAGATATTCCGGTCACCATTTCTATGGAAGTGGGTAGGTCGAAAATTAACATCCGAAACTTACTGCAATTAAACCAAGGCTCAGTGGTTGAGTTGGACAGAGTAGCAGGTGAACCGCTTGATGTACTTGTAAATGGTACGCTGATTGCACACGGTGAAGTGGTCGTTGTCAACGACAAGTTTGGTATCAGACTCACCGATGTAATTAGCCAAGTTGAGCGAATTAAGAAGCTTAGATAGTAGAATAAGTCATGACTTTGATACTATTTACGAATGCGGCAGCCGCAACGCAGCCGCAGGGGCCTAGTTTGGAGATAGTAACGGTTGCACTGTCACTGATCTCTATCATCGCGCTTATCATTGGTTTGGCATGGTTAGTAAAGCGCATCAACCCCAATGTGGGCAATAACCAAGATTTCAAGGTTATTCGTAGCTTGCCATTGGGTACCCGCGAAAGGCTACTCGTAATTGAAATTGATGATAAGCAACATCTGCTCGGCGTTACCCCGCAAAACATTAACTATTTATACCAATTAGAAACCCCATTAAGTGAAAACCAAGCCGCGCCTTTTGTTAAAGAGTTAAGTCGCTTTATGGGTCAACCAATAAAAAAAGAAAAGTGAAAACCATGCTTCGATTCCTTTTAATTTTAGCTTTAGCTGTATTTCTACCCCAAGTGAGCGCAAATGACGGTTTTGAAGCATTAAGTGTGACGACTAATCCTGATGGTTCTCAAGAGTACTCGGTAACCCTTCAAGTCCTCGCGATAATGACCGCACTCAGCTTCATTCCAGCTGCGGTTATTATGATGACTTCATTCACACGGATCATTGTGGTTTTAGCGATTTTACGTCAAGCAATTGGATTACAGCAGTCACCGTCAAATCAAATTTTGGTTGGCATGTCGTTGTTTTTGACTTTTTTCATAATGGCACCGATTTTTAGCAAAATTCATGATGAAGCTGTTCAGCCATACTTAAATGAAGAAATGACATCAGTTCAAGCATTGCACGCGGCTAAAGAGCCTATTAAGAAGTTTATGCTGTCTCAGACCCGTATTAAAGACCTTGAGACGTTTGCTAAAATTGCGGGTTACGATAAGCTTGATAGCCCTGAAGACACGCCATTTGTAGTCATTATTCCTGCTTTTGTTACCAGTGAATTACAGACGGCATTCATTATTGGATTTATGTTTTTCATCCCGTTTTTGATTGTTGATTTGGTGGTTGCCAGTGTTTTGATGGCAATGGGTATGATGATGCTTTCTCCTATGATTGTCTCGTTGCCTTTTAAAATTATGCTATTTGTCTTAGTTGATGGTTGGTCACTAGTTATGGGGACACTAGCCCGAAGTTTTGGATTAGGGGTGTAATATGGAACCAGAAGTTTTTGTAGACATTTTAAGTGACTCGTTATTTCTGGTGATAAAATTGGTGGCTGCCATCGTGGTACCAGGTTTGATTATTGGTTTAATCGTGTCGGTGTTTCAGGCTGCCACATCCATTAACGAACAAACACTGAGTTTCTTACCTAAGCTGATCATTACACTGGTCGCTCTAATTGCCGGTGGACATTGGATGACTCAAGAGTTAATGGACTTTTTCAAATTGATGGTTATGCGAATTCCTGAAATCGCGGGTTAGTATGGAAATTCTTTTTTCAGAATTAATGCAAGGGCTAAGTGACTTTATACTGCCTTTGATACGTATTAGTTCGATGATAATGGTCATGGCGGGTCTTGGTGCGCAAAGTGTATCGAAACGGATAAAGCTTTGTCTCTCTATCGTAGTGACCTTGGTCGTGGCCCCCGCGATTCCCCAATCTCAATTTACAGAGCTTTTCTCTTTTCAAATGGTGTTGGTGGTCATCCAGGAAATGATTATTGGCGTTGCGATTGGTTTTGCATCTCTGTTATTGCTAAATACATTTATCGTTGCAGGCCAGGTGCTTGCGATGCAAACGGGCCTAGGTTTTGCCTCGGTTGTTGACCCTTCAAACGGGCTAAGTGTACCGGCTGTGGGCCAGTTTTATTTGATTTTAGCTACCTTACTATTTTTTGTTTTCAATGGGCACTTGATGATGTTTCAGATGGTTATCTTTAGCTTTCAGTCTTGGCCAATAGGGGGGGATTGGTGGCATGTCGACAACTATTGGAAAATTGCGACATGGGGCTCTTGGCTCTTTGCTACAGCGCTATCACTGTCTTTAGCCCCGCTTACGGCTATGCTAGTTATTAACTTAGCATTTGGTATCATGACACGAGCAGCACCTCAGATGAATATCTTTTCTGTGGGTTTTGCATTTACACTTGTAGCGGGTCTAACGATTATTTGGGCGACAATGGGGAACTTTACTCTACAGTATGAGTTTCAATGGCTTAAAATGACTGAGCTGATGTGTGATTTGATTGGCTGTACAGTGTAGGAGGCAGCGATGGCTGAAGATTCAGGTCAAGAACGCACCGAAGAACCCACCTCAAAAAAGATTAGTGATGCCAGAAAGAAAGGTCAGGTCGCTCGTTCAAAAGAGCTGGGAACCACCTTTGTATTAATTTTTTCGGCTGTGGCGTTGATCCTTTATGGTGCGGACATTGCGAAAGGGTTGTACAACATTATGGGCCGCATGCTGACACTAAACCGCAACGAAACCTATGATACAACTAAAATGTTTGCGGTGTGGGGAGATGCCTTTTCAGAATTATTCTTCCCTATGTCAATGTTTGTTTTAATTATTCTTGTGGCAGGAGTGATCGGGAATACGCTCTTGGGCGGCTTTAATTTTAGCTGGGAAGCTGCTGCACCAAAAGCGAGTAAAATGTCACCGATGAAGGGCATTAAGCGCATGTTAGGGCCACAGGCAGCGGTGGAATTAATTAAGTCCATTTTGAAATTCGTGGTGGTTGCAGGTTTTGCTATTTTATTCATTAAGTGGTTGTTTTACGACATTTTGCACCTTAGCATCGAGTCCATCCCTGGGAGTATTATCCATTCACTGGAAATTTTATCTTGGATATTTTTGGCACTCAGTTGTACGATGATCATCATTTCAGCTATTGATGCACCATATCAAAGCTATAACCACCACAAACAGCTAAAAATGACACTTCAAGAGGTTAAAGACGAGTACAAAAACTCTGAAGGTGACCCGCAAATTAAAGCGCGGATTAGAAGAACGCAGCGTGAGATGTCGCAGCGCAGAATGATGCAAGATGTGCCTGACGCGGATGTGGTAGTTACAAACCCAACCCACTATTCTGTGGCGTTAAAATATGACACCGAAAAAGCAGGTGCCCCGATGGTGATTGCGAAAGGTGTTGATGAATTGGCGATGCAAATTCGTAAGGTCGCTAAAGGTAACGAAGTCCCAATTGTCGAGTCGCCTGTGCTTACTCGTTCTCTGTATCATACAACAGAAGTAGGGGACCAGATCCCAGATCAGTTGTTTACCGCTGTTGCACAGGTACTGGCTTATGTATTCCAGCTGAAAAAATTCAACAAGGGGCGCGGTCGAAGGCCTACAGAATTAAATAAAGACTTACCAATTCCAGATAGCATGAAACACTAATAGTTGGAATGAAGATTGCTTTAACTTATCTGCGTCAATAAATTGAAGTTGATAAGTTATGGATTTTAAAGCGGTTCTACAACAAATAAATAGAGACAAAAAAGATTATGCAAAAGGTATTGGTACGCCGTTACTGGTACTTGCAGCATTGGGTATGGTTATTCTACCCATGCCCCCATTCTTGTTGGACATCTTATTTTCATTCAATATCGCACTTGCGCTAGTTGTGTTGTTGGTAACCGTTTACACCATGAAGCCACTAGAGTTCGGTATGTTCCCTGCAGTTCTGCTTATTGCAACCATCATGAGGTTGGCGCTGAATGTAGCGAGTACGCGAGTTGTTTTACTTGAAGGCCATAACGGTGGAGACGCAGCCGGTAAGGTCATTGAAGCATTTGGCTCGGTTGTAATTGGCGGTAACTATGCTGTTGGTTTAGTCGTATTCTTAATTCTTATCATCATTAACTTTGTTGTAATCACCAAAGGTGCTGGCCGTATTTCTGAAGTATCAGCACGTTTCACTTTGGACGCAATGCCGGGTAAACAAATGGCGATTGATGCTGACCTAAATGCGGGTTTCATCTCGGCAGAAGATGCAAGAGCAAGACGAGATGAAGTGACGCGAGAAGCAGATTTCTACGGCTCGATGGATGGTGCTAGTAAATTTGTGAAAGGGGACGCGATAGCTGGTATCGTGATCCTAGCAATCAATATTATTGGTGGCTTGTTTGTTGGTATGGTGCAGCACGATTTAACGTTTTCTCGTGCAATGGAAGTGTACACTTTGCTCACCATTGGTGATGGGCTAGTCGCTCAATTACCATCTTTACTGCTTTCTATCGGTACCGCGATTGTTGTGACTCGTCAGAACGAATCTCACAATATGGGTGAGCAAGTAACACAGCAACTAGGAAACGAGAAGTCTTTATATATTGCCTCTGGCATTTTGATTGTCATGGGTTTAGTACCGGGGATGCCACATGTGGCGTTCTTAGGGCTTGGCAGTCTCATCGGTGGGTTGGCCTACTATTCTAAGCAACACAAAGCAAAAGCAGCAGCTGAGCAAGCAGAACAAGAAGCACAAGGAACTCAGGTTGCAAACAAGCAGCAGGATCAAAAAGAGCTAGGCTGGGATGATGTACAGCCAGTAGATGTAATTGGTTTAGAAGTTGGCTACCGCTTAATTCCATTGGTAGATCAAGCGCAGGGTGGTGAGTTATTAAACCGCATTAAAGGTGTTCGTAAGAAATTATCGCAAGAGCTCGGTTTCTTGGTTCCGCCAGTACATATTCGTGACAATCTAGAGTTGGATCCAAACGCTTACAAGATTACTTTAATGGGAGTAGGCTCTGGCGATGGCGAATTAAAGCATGGTGACGAGCTTGCAATTAACCCCGGTCAGGTTTTCGGTCCGATTCAAGGTGTAGCTACTAAAGACCCTGCTTTTGGCCTTGAGGCGGTTTGGATTAAACCTGACCAAAAAGATGAAGCACACTCACTGGGTTATACCGTTGTGGATGCAGCAACCGTTGTTGCGACCCACATTAGTCAGCTATTGACTAATAATGCTTCACTGCTGCTTGGCCATGAGGAAGTTCAAAACTTACTAGACATGCTCGCTAAAAGCCATCCTCGCTTAGTTGAAGGTCTGGTACCAGATATTCTTCCACTGACGACAATTGTAAAAGTACTACAAAACTTACTCAATGAAGGCGTCGCAATTAGAGATATGCGTTCAATTGTTCAGACGTTAGTTGAGTACGGCCCACGTAGCCAAGACCCAGATGTACTAACGGCTGCAGTAAGAATTTCACTACGCAGATTGATAGTTCAAGACGCTGTTGGAAACGCTGACGAGATACCTGTCATAACATTGGCGCCCGAGTTGGAACAGATGTTGCATCAGTCACTTCAGAACGCAGGTGATGAGGGGGCAGGCATTGAGCCAGGTCTTGCAGAGCGACTTCAAGGTTCATTGAGAGAAGCGCATCAAACGCAAGAAATGTTAGGCGAGCCGTCCATCTTATTAACCTCAGGTATGTTAAGAAGTGTTTTATCAAGATTTGTCAAACATACGATCCCTGGTTTGAGAGTAATGTCATATCAGGAAGTACCAGACGAAAGACAAATCAAGATCATAAGCTCTGTTGGGCAATAGAGGAACGAGGTGCTGAGTCATGAAGATTAAAAGATTTTTTGCAAAAGATATGCGTACAGCTTTAAAAGAAGTTAAAGATGAGCTAGGCGCAGATGCAGTGATTATGTCTAACAAAAAGTTAGCTGATGGTGTAGAGATTGTCGCTGCCATCGATAATGACAGAGTGGCTGCAAAGCCACAAGAAGCTGCACCTCACGCAAATGTTGAATCTGCGCCGCCAGCTCAGTCTACTTACAGTCAACCAGCTAGAGTTGTAAAGCCGCAAGCTCGTCGTGCCCAACCTGAGCCTCAAGCTAGAGTTGCAGATAGTCTAGAAGCGCTGTTGGAGCGCCAAGCTCCTAAACCTCGTTCGCCAGAGCTTGCGTCTATGTTCTCTCAGTCAGGAATCGATACCGGTGACCTTTTCGCTGCAAAAGAAGCGCAAAGCTCTAGTTTTCACAAACCTGAATTTCAGCAAGCGACTCGCCAACCTGCTAGCATGACAGCACCCAGAGAGCAGGCTGCAACACGTCCAATTCGCCAACCAGAGCCTATTGCATCTGACTGGGGGTTCGATGATGATTTAGAGACAGATTTTGATGCTCAGCCAGTGGTAAATGAAGCGAAGCAGGATGAAATGAGCTCAATGAGAGATGAGATGAATGCGATTCGTCAGCTACTTGAGTATCAGCTTTCTGGATTGATGAAGCAAGAAATGGAGCGTCGCGATCCAACTAGAGCCTGCTTGGTCGATAGACTTCAAGGTATGGGCATCAGCGCAGATGTCGCTGAGCAAATGGCATGCTTCATCCCTGATGACGTTTCTCGTAAAGAAGCTTGGAACGCATTATTGAATATGGTTGTTAATCAGATGCATACGACTAATAATGATATTCTGCGTCAGGGCGGTGTTTATGCTATGGTGGGCCCTACAGGTGTTGGAAAAACCACGACAGTGGCAAAGCTGGCAGCATTAGGCGCACAAAAATATGGCGCAGATAAAGTAGCGCTAATTACAACAGATACATATAGAATTGGCGCTTACGAGCAGCTAGCAACTTATGGTAGAATCATCGGTTGTCCGGTTAAGCAAGTTAAAGATGCAAACGAGTTAGCAGAAGTTCTTTATCATTTGCGCAATAAACGTCTAGTATTAATAGACACAGCGGGTATGAGTCAAAGAGACCTTCGCTTGACTGAGCAATTAAATACATTGATGCGCAGCTCTAGAGTTGATATTCGCAGTTACCTTGTACTGAGTGCAACATCTCAAATGCATGTTTTGCAAGAGACAGTAAATCACTTCAAAAAAGTGAATCTAAGTGGTTGCATTTTTACAAAACTTGATGAATGTCTAAGTTTGGGTGAGATTATTAGTATTGCGATTCAAAATCGCTTGCCAATAGGGTATCTTACCAACGGACAGCGAGTGCCAGAGGACATTCGTGTAGCAAATGCTCAAAAATTAGTAAAAAAGGCTGAGCAATTGTATTTAAAAAGAACAAAAGCACAACATTCACGACGTGAAGCAGTGGCGTCCCAGACAGTAGGAATGTATGATTAATACAGTTTTAGATCAAGCAAGTGGCCTGCGTAAAATGAACCAAAAAAGTAACCACGGGGTAAAAGTAATAGCAGTAACTGGTGGTAAAGGAGGAGTCGGTAAGACCAATGTTTCATTGAATACTGCAATTGCGCTAGGACAACAGGGCCATCGAGTTTTAGTTTTGGATGCCGATTTAGGATTGGCAAACTGTGACGTGATGCTAGGTCTACGGGTCGAGCGCAATTTATCACATGTTCTATCAGGTGAGTGCGAACTTGATGAGATTTTGGTTGAAGGACCGGCTGGCATTAGAATAGTGCCTGCTACTTCGGGCTCCCAAAATATGGTGGAGCTGAGTCCAGCTGAGCACGCTGGGCTTATTCGTGCCTTTAGCGAATTAAGTAACGACTTTGACGTGCTTATTGTAGACACTGCCGCCGGTATTTCGGACATGGTGTTAAGTTTCTCCCGCGCAGCGCAAGACGTTATGGTTGTTGTATGTGATGAACCAACTTCAATCACCGATGCTTATGCTTTGATTAAAGTCTTAAGTAGAGAGCATGGTGTATACAAATTTAAGATAGTTGCTAACATGGTACGTAGCCTTCGTGAAGGTCAAGAATTGTTTGCTAAACTCTCTAAAGTGACGGACAGGTTTTTGGATGTGGCTTTAGAGCTGGTAGCGACGATTCCATTCGACGAAAATATGCGTAAATCTTCGAGGCGTCAAAAAACCATCGTAGAGCTCTATCCCAACTCTCCAGCCGCCGTGGCGTTTAGAGGATTGGCTAGCAAAGCCGTTAAATGGCCTGTTCCCCATCAACCGTCGGGGCACTTAGAGTTTTTCATTGAGCAATTAGTTAACGGGTAATTATGGCTACACCGGTCAATCGAATGGCGGGATATCAATCAGCGGACCACTTGAACAAAGTGGTCGAGCGTCATACACCTTTGGTCAAAAAAGTCGCATGTCATTTGCTTGCTAGGTTACCTGCTAGCGTTCAGCTCGATGATCTGGTCCAATCAGGTATGATTGGATTAATCGAAGCAACGAAAAACTTTGATGCGAGCAAAGGTGCAAGTTTTGAAACGTTTGCCGGTATTCGAATTCGCGGCGCAATGCTTGATGAAATACGGCGTGGAGACTGGGCACCTCGCTCGGTCCACAAAAATAGCCGATTAGTTGCTGAAGCGATAGCAGAGCTTGAGTCCAGTTTAGGTAGAGAGCCTAAAGACACGGAAATTGCTGAAAAACTTGATATTCCTTTAGATGAGTACCATCATATTTTACATGACGTAAATGCAAGTAAAATTATTGGAATAGAAGACCTCGGTGTCGACCAAGATGTAATTTCACCTGCAGACAATGATTTAGCGCTAGACAAACCATTCAATAACGTTAAGAATGAGCGCTTTAATGAGTCGCTGATAGATGCAATAAAAACATTACCAGAACGAGATGCGATGGTTTTGTCTTTGTACTACAACGATGAAATGAATTTAAAAGAGATTGGCCACATCTTAGATGTAAGCGAGTCTCGAGTGAGTCAGATTCATGGTCAGGCAATGATTAAACTCAGAGCTAAAATTAATGACTGGATCAATTAGAGTACGTTTTAATTTTTTTATAGGTTCAAACCTCACCGGAGGAAGTTTTGGATAAGAACATGAAAATTCTCGTGGTTGATGATTTCTCTACGATGAGAAGAATAATCAAAAACCTGTTGAGAGACTTAGGCTTTACAAATGTTCAAGAGGCTGATGACGGCAGCACTGCGCTTCCGATGTTGCAAAATCAAGAATTTGACTTTGTTGTTACCGATTGGAACATGCCAGGTATGCAAGGTATCGATCTGCTAAGAGCTATCCGTGCAGACGACAGCCTAAAACATATTCCTGTTTTAATGGTAACCGCTGAAGCCAAAAAAGAACAAATCGTTGCAGCTGCACAAGCTGGTGTTAATGGCTATATCGTAAAGCCATTCACTGCTGGAACACTAAAAACCAAGTTAGAAAAAGTTTTTGAACGCTTAGGCTAGTAACGAGTTAAGGATAGGCTTATGTCAGAATCCTCTGCGCCACAAATTACATTAGAACAAGCGAAACAACTTGTTGAGTATCTCGAGAATGGTGATCAAGAGAAGGCCGATCAAATACTAATTGAAGCAACCAATAAAGAGCAATCTGAGTTATTTGCTGAAGTCGGTAAGTTGACGCGTCAATTACACGAATCTCTGAAAAACTTTGAGTTAGATACTCGCTTGTCAGATCTAACTACAGAGGCTCTTCCGGATGCTAAACAGCGTTTAAATTATGTTATGGAAATGACAGAAAACGCTGCTAATAAAACAATGGATGCAGTGGAAGCGAGCCTACCGCTGGCTCAAGAACTAGCTGATGAGCTCTCAGAGATAAAACCTACTTGGGATAGGTTAATGAGTCGTGACATACAGCTGGGAGAATTCAAATCTCTCTGTCACGACTTAAACGATTTTATGCAATCTTCGCAAGGCCGTACAGACGAATTACAATCGTTGATGACGAACGTTTTAATGGCTCAAGACTACCAAGATTTAACGGGTCAGGTTATACGTCGAGTCATTGAACTTGTCAGAGAAGTTGAAGACAGCTTAATACATCTGTTAACCGTATTTGGTACAGCAGAAGTGGGTCAACTTAGCGCGGCTCCAAAACCACAAGAAGTAGTTGAAACCACTGATGAACTATCCGGTCCAGAAGGGCCAATCATTGACGCAGAAGAGAGAGACGATGTGGTCTCTGGTCAAGATGAAGTTGATGATCTGTTATCTAGTTTGGGTTTCTAATAGGAGAGTATAATAATGAGCTTTGAAGTCGATGAAGATATCTTACAAGACTTTCTTGTTGAAGCTGGAGAAATACTCGAACTGTTATCTGAGCAACTAGTTGAATTAGAAAATAACCCAGATGACAAAGATTTACTGAACGCAATATTCAGAGGGTTCCACACCGTTAAAGGTGGAGCTGGGTTTTTGGGCATGAATGAGCTTGTTGACGCTTGTCATGGTGCTGAAAACGTCTTTGATGTGTTGAGGCAGGGACAGCGCTCAGTTAATCCTGAATTAATGGATGTAATCTTGCAGTCTTTGGACACTATCAATGATATGTTCGCCTGTATTCAAAATCGCGAACAACCTGAGCCTGCAGACCAAGAGTTACTCGATGTTCTACATAAGCTTAGTCAGCCAGAGTCTGCTGATGAAGCGCCAATCGAAGCAGCTGCTCCAGCCGCACCTCCTGCACCACCAATAGTTGAAGAAACACCACAAGAAGCACCTGTAGAAAATGATGTTTTCTTTGATTTAGATGGTAGCAGCGATGACGCGACAGATGAGAAAGCAAGTTCTGATAGTATCGATGAGATAACTGAAGAAGAATTTGAAAGTCTGCTTGACGAATTGCACGGAGCAGGTAAAGCACCTACACCAGAAGGTCAAGCTGACGCCGTGCCTAAAGCTGAAACACCTGCGGCCCCTAGTAATGCCAATGATGGTGACATCACCGATGACGAGTTTGATAGCTTGCTAGATGAACTTCACGGGGTTGGAAAATTTGGGGCTGGTACGAGTGAACCTGCGCCAGCAGCACCTGCTGCTCCACCTGCAGCACCAGCAACGCCTGCGGCATCAGCAGCTGATAGTGGCGATGATGAAGAAATTAATGATGATGATTTTGAAGCGTTGCTGACGAACTTCATGGTAAAGGACAAGCACCTAAAAACTTAGAAGATGGGGCTGAAAAAGCAGCAGCTCCTAAAGCGCCACCACCGCCTCCGCCAGCGGCCGCACCAAAACCAGCTCCTAAGCCGGCTGCAGCTGCAAAACCAGCTCCGGCGGCGAAACCAGCACCTGCACCAGCGAAGTCAGAGCCTAAAGCCGCAGCGCCTAAAAAGCCAGCGGCACAAGCGGAAACAACTGTAAGGGTTGATACTAAGCGATTAGACCAAATCATGAACATGGTTGGTGAGCTTGTGCTTGTGAGAAACCGGTTAGTGAGCCTTGCCAATAACAGCAACAGTGAAGCCATGGGTAAAGCAATATCGAACCTCGATGTTGTAACTGCGGATCTTCAGGGTGCTGTTATGAAGACGCGAATGCAGCCGATTAAAAAGGTGTTTGGCCGATTCCCTCGTGTTGTACGAGATTTAGCGCGAAGCCTCAAAAAAGACATTAATTTGATTCTTGAAGGTGAAGACACCGATTTAGATAAAAACTTAGTGGAGGCGCTGGCCGATCCACTGGTTCACCTTGTTCGGAACTCGGTTGACCACGGTATTGAAATGCCGGATGTGCGTGAGGCAGCAGGTAAGGCTAGAACAGGTACGGTGACACTTTCAGCCTCTCAAGAAGGTGACCATATTCTATTAACTATCAGAGATGATGGTGCAGGTATGGACCCAGAAAAACTGAAGAAAATTGCGATTAGCAAAGGTGTTATTGATTCAGACCAAGCTAGTCGATTATCTGACACTGAGGCTTATAACTTAATTTTCGCGCCAGGCTTTTCTACAAAAGAACAGATTTCTGACATCTCCGGCCGTGGTGTTGGGATGGACGTTGTTAAAACAAAAATTACTCAGCTTAATGGTCAAGTGAACATTCAGTCTGAACTGGGTGTAGGTACTATTTTAGAAATCAAGGTGCCGCTGACGTTAGCTATCCTACCGACATTAATGGTAATGGTAGGAGAGCAAACATTTGCTTTACCTCTGGCTGGCGTAAGTGAAATCTTCCATTTAGATTTGACCAAAACAAATGTAGTTGATGGACAATTAACTATTATTGTTAGGGAAAAGGCTATTCCGTTATTTTATCTGGAGCATTGGTTAGTTAAAGGCACCGATATAAACCAGAAAAAAGCAGAAGGCCATGTAGTAATAGTTCAGATAGGTACTCAGCAAGTCGGCTTTGTTGTTGACTCGTTAATTGGTCAAGAAGAGGTGGTTATTAAACCTCTTGATTCACTTCTTCAAGGTACACCTGGTATGGCGGGCGCTACAATCACCTCCGATGGTGGTATAGCTCTCATTCTTGATGTACCGAGTATGTTGAAGCATTACGCGGGCAAGTAGTCTAAATCACTACTTGCTAACACCGATATAGTGGTGCCACGTGCACCACTTTTCGGATCTGTAACATAAAAAAGAGCGATGCCAATGGCAGTTAAAGTATTAGTAGTTGACGACTCAAGTTTTTTTCGTCGTCGTGTAAGTGAAATACTAGAAAAAGATACTGGAATTGAGGTAATTGACTTTGCAGTCAATGGCCAAGAAGCTGTAGAGAAGGCGAGTAAGCTACGACCAGATGTGATAACGATGGATGTTGAGATGCCTGTATTAGACGGCATTAGCGCTGTTAAAAAAATAATGCAGAGTAATCCAACGCCAATTTTAATGTTTTCTTCATTAACTAGAGAAGGCGCAAGTGCAACATTAGATGCTCTAGATGCAGGCGCTGTAGACTTTTTACCGAAAAAATTTGAAGATATTGCGCGAAATAGTGAAGAAGCCATACGTGCACTACAGAACAAAGTAAAAGAGATAGGACGTAAGCGTGTAAGCCGATTTACTCGGCCCATTTCTCCATCTAAACCTGCGTCTACTTCGAGTACTACAAGTTTTTCACCAAAGCCTGCTACCAGCGTTCGCACAAGCTCTACGGTCGCACAGCCAGATAGAAGCTTCCAGAAAACGGCACCAGAAACGACTCCTCAACGAAGTTTTAAAGCATCTGGCAAGTCGTATCAAGTGGTTGCAATTGGCACCTCTACCGGTGGCCCAGTGGCATTGCAAACGATTTTGACACAATTGCCAGCTAATTTTCCCCATCCCATTCTATTAATTCAGCATATGCCGGCGGCGTTCACTCCTGCTTTTGCGCAAAGGCTTAACAGTTTGTGCAAAATTAAAGTGAAGGAAGCTGAACAAGGTGACAGGTTAATGCCCGGTGTTGCCTACCTAGCGCCAGGCGGTAAGCAAATGATGGTTGAATCTCGCGGCGGTACTAAAACATTAAAAGTATTCGAAGACGATAGCCCAAGAATTACTTATAAACCTTGTGTCGATGTTACTTTTGCAAGTACTGCTAAAGCCTATTCAGGGGATGTATTGGCAATTGTTTTGACAGGCATGGGCGCTGATGGCAGAGATGGTGCGCGCATGTTGAAGCAGGTTGGTGCAACGATATGGGCGCAAGATGAAAAAACTTGTGTGGTTTATGGTATGCCTCAAGCTGTGGCGGCAGCTGGTCTTTCATCTGAGAGTTTGGCTCTACAGGACGTAGCGTTGCGTATCAACAAAGAATTAGGTATTGCTTAAGTTATACTACTTGTTAAATACAGCTTAGCCATGAAAAATCACAAAGGAATAGAATAATAAAGTGAAAATTTGGACGGTTGCTAATCAAAAAGGTGGTGTGGGGAAAACGACCACAACGGTCAGCCTTGGTGGTATTTTGGCTGCGCAAGGAAAAAAGGTATTGTTGATAGATACCGACCCCCATGCTTCTTTGACATATTACTTTGGTATTGATTCTGAAGACCTTGAAGTGAGTGTGTATGATATTTTTATACGTGGCTCAAATATGGCGAGTGAGGAAATACTACAAGCTTTGTGTCCATCGACGGTAGAAAACCTGGATATTCTACCTGCGACAATGGCTATTGCCACTCTGGATAGGAGTATGGGTAACCGTTCTGGCATGGGCCTTATTTTGAAAAAAGCGCTAGCAAAAATCAGTGATTATTATGATTACGCGATTTTAGACTGCCCTCCTGTACTAGGGGTTTTGATGGTCAATGCTTTAGCCGCAAGTGAGCGTATTTTGATCCCTGTTCAAACCGAGTTTTTGGCACTAAAAGGGTTAGACAGGATGATGCGGACGATGACATTAATGCAAAGTTCGCATTCTAAGCAATATCAATATACTATAGTGCCAACAATGTACGATAAGCGTACCAAGGCATCTTTAGAAGCATATAAGTCTCTTGTAGAATCTTACAAAGACAAAGTGTGGCCCGGCGTGATCCCAGTAGACACCAAATTTAGAGATGCAAGTTTAGCTCAACAAGTGCCTATACAGTTTTGCCCTAAATCTAGAGGGGTGTACGCGTACAAGGCGTTGTTAGAGCATATTGGTGAACTGGAAAGAGGTAATAATGAGTAAGCACCTGTTTGCGAACGAACAAGTGATGAAACAATATCTAGGAGCCTTGCTACAAGAAGAGGACGAACAGGATGTTGCGCTTGCACCCGTTGCTAGGTTGCTGGAGTCTGTGCCAGATGCGCAAAAACAAGTACAGACTGCTCCTGAGGTAAAAGTCCACGAGCAAGTTGAGACAAAGACAGAAGTTCAATTAGAAGAGAAAGTTGAGCCTAAAGTTGAGCCGATTGTAAAAGATCTACAAGAATCTACAGTGGCACCAGCCCAAGAGCTTGAGATAACTGAAAATACAACTATTATCAAAGAACAAGCACCAGCTTTGAGCGCTGCTAAGGATGCCTTCATTGAAGGTGAGTTCCAAGCATTGTTCTTTGAAGTAGCGGGTTTGACACTTGCGGTTCCATTGCAGTCCCTTGGTGGTATCCACCAATTGACAGAAGTAAACCAATTATTTGGTAAGCCGAAGTGGTTTAAAGGGGTGATGCTCAACAGAGAAGAAAAGCTTAATGTGGTGGATACGGCTCGTTGGGTTATGCCTGAAAAGTACACACCTGAGCTTGAGGAACAGCTAAATTACCAATACCTCATTATGCTGGGAGATAGCCCTTGGGGGTTATTGGCTGAAAAACTGGTAAACAATATCACACTGACTGCTGACGACGTCAAATGGCGAACAGCATGTGGAAAGCGCCCATGGCTTGCGGGCGTGATTAAAGAGAAAATGTGTGCGCTTATTGACGTAGAGAATTTAAATAGGTTGCTAGAGCAAGGCCTCGATAGCCGAGAGCAGTAACTAGCATCAATCTGGAGTTTAATCATGAGTCAAGAAAGAATACTTTCTGCAGATAAAAATGCCGATAGTAATGATGAAGTCCTACAGTGGGTGACATACAAGCTAGAGGAAGAAACTTACGGTATCAATGTGATGCAAGTGCAGGAGGTACTTCGTTACACTGAAATCGCGCCAGTACCGGGTGCACCAAGCTATGTGCTGGGTATAATCAACTTGCGTGGTAACGTAGTTACTGTCATTGACACGCGCGCACGGTTTGGGTTGATGAGTGCGGAAGTAACAGATAACTCTAGAATTGTCATCATTGAAGCTGAAAAGCAGGTTATCGGTATTTTGGTTGATAGCGTTGCTGAAGTTGTATACTTACGCAGTTCAGAGATTGACAGTGCGCCAAACATAGGCACAGAAGAAAGTGCGAAGTTTATCCAAGGCGTATCTAACCGAGAAGGTGAACTACTAATCTTGGTCGATTTGAACAAACTACTCAGCGACGATGAGTGGGATGAGTTGAGTCATCTGTAACTCGTGGCTGCAGTAACTTTAGACGATATTTTAGTCGTACTAGTCATTGCCTCAAGCTTTATCAGTCTTTTATGCTTGGGGCTTTTGTTTGTTTTTAGTAAGCGTGTACAACAAGGTCAACAGCATTTTGCTAGGCTTCAAAAGCAAACACAAAGTGATGCTGAGCAAATCAGCATCCTGAGAAGTGAAATTGCCGAGGTGAGAGCCAGCGTATTGAGTATCGGTAAACGATTGGTTGCTTGTGAGGGGTTCGCTAAAGAGCTTGCTCAGCAGCAAGCGGCTCAAAAATACGATGATCCGGACGCTAAAATATACTCCAGAGCTGTTAAAATGGTGGAGTTAGGCGCTGACCTCGAAGAGATTATGAGAGAATGTGAACTGCCAAGAGCAGAAGCTGAATTGCTCATGTCTCTGCACAACAAATCACAATAAAAAGGTGCCTAGAGCACCTTTTTTAATGGTTCCGCAGATTTTTGACGTCTAGTAAAGTGATTTAAACACCTCTAATACCCCTCAAGTTAATCTATAACAGTTTCAAAATAGTGCTTTCACGAAGCCTGTTCAGCACAACTAAATCAGGACACTTTTTTAAGGAATCTTTTCCATAATCCGCTGGTGATAAATCACCATTAGCCGTATTTCGTCTTTCTAAGTTGATTAGCGCACATAAGCAGTTACGTTTCTCATATGTTCTTAAGTTGGCTGAGACACTTTTAGAGGTAGCTAATTATTTTGTAGCACTTTACTAAAATTAGATACACGCCCTTAATTGGCTGGCTAAAAAACAGCCAGTGATGTAGGGTTTAAAGGTTAACAGGTTGTCAGCAGTTTAACAAAAAGAAACAAAGGCACATTGAAGAGTGGAGGTGCAAGTACATGTTTGAAAAAATTGTAAAAAAAGATGCTGCGTACTTAAAGTTTGTGAAAGAAAAAAAGCAGACTTCGAGAGAGACCCATCTAGAGCTCATTATAGTAAAAGTGGGAGAACGAGAGATTGGTAGGCTAAATAAGAAAATATCTGAGTTAAAAAAGGATGTAGAAATAGAGGGCTTATCCGGCAAGTTAGAGTTAGCAGAACATAAAACCAAAACAGCGTTACTTCTTAATAACGTAAAAGATGGGGCTAGAATTGGTTTGGAATTCATGGTATCACCTTGGATAGAACAACCAAAGGTTCTTGGCTATTCTAGCACCAACAACATTAGTGAAGATAATTCAAAACAAGAATCGAACATTAATTCAAAAGAAAATCCTCCAAAAGAAGCTAGTGGAGAAAAAAGTCAGAATATTGTTATTGAGGAAAACATTCCCGAACAGACCAAACCCTACATCAATATCTTCAAGGCTATTTTTAGCAAAACAACTCCTCTACAAACTGCAGTTATATTTATTCTTGTTATTATTGGGCTAGGTTATTGGGGAGAAGTTTCAAAGGATCAGTTGAGGTTAGATAACACAGCAAAAGAAAGCAGGATAAAGACGCTAGCTGAAGAAAATAAAAGTCTTAAAGAATTTGAAAAACTTCATATTGACTCTGTAGACTCAGCAAAGAAATCTCAGCTCGAGTTAAACTCTTTAAGAGAAAAGCTTGATGTTCTTCAATCCACATTAGGTGAAAAAGAAAAAGAGCTGTCTGCACTACGAATCTCTTCAGAAGAAAAACTTGAGTCACAAAGAAAGCTCTACGAAGATAAATTCAAGACTGAAATACTATCAAATAATGATGCCGCTCAGCAGTTAATTTCTGAAAAAGATAGCCAGATTACAGAACATAAAGACAGAATAGCCAGTTTAGAACTCTCACTTAAAATCAATGCACAAGAACTAGATAAACTGAAAGATACTAAAAATAATTTTGAAACTAACAATACTCTATTAAACGATAAAGTAGCTAGGCTGGAAAAATCGATTCTCTCAAAAAACAAAAAAATTAATGAGTTAGAGATAATTGCCAACAATTATCTAACTCTTTCAGAGTTTTCATCTAACGTGTTCTACGAATTAGAACGGTTCCTTGATAAGGTAAGTAGGAGCAATTTGAAGCAGTCAAAACGCGAGTTCAAGGACAGATATGAGCTATGGTATTCAAAGCATGAAGATGAACTAGAAGCAATAGGAGTTAACGAGCTGTAAACTTTAGCTTGGGTTGAAGATGTAAAGATACTTACATGTCAACGATTCTGAAATTAAACTGCCAATTAGTCACTTGCTCAATTCTTGTGTGTCAAAAAGGGACGGTGCAAGTGCATTCTCCCTTTTTGATAGCTAGAAATACTCAAATTGATTGAATTAGGTTCGTATTGTGAATATAGCTTAGGCACTTTAAGTATGGGCCTGTGAATCTATCAAAACATACTTCACATCTTCTGAAGTTATTTATTAAAGCATTACCCAAATGTCCCACTCAATAGCATACATAAATCTCTCATCGAAGCTATTTCGATACTGCGAGCTTATGCCTTGATATTTAATTTACCCTGAAAGTTCTTCCACCCAGGTGGAAACTTACCACGTAAAACATAAGAAAAGGCAATAAGCTCTGCGATTACATAGTACAGCTCTTTGGGGATTTCTTCATGTAAATCCAACTGGCCTAACGTTTTAACTAGTGCTGGATCTTCATGGATCATGATGTCCTTTTCTTTTGCCAAAGAGATGATTTCTTCAGCTAGCTCTCCAAATCCCTTACAAACCACTTCAGGGGACTTTCCTGCTTCATACAATAAACCAACGGCGGTCTTCTGTTCCATAACTACACCTTAATATTCACAATGGCATGTTTATCATAAAACTGCTTCACTTGCAGTGCATCTTCTTTAAGTTCAATCTCACCGACCTGAAGGCCGTGTGCAGCCAGTTTACTGCGCAATGCGTCTAAGTGTGGCTCAGCCAATTGGCAAACGCCTGTGCTGTTTCCGACAATCTCGCAGTCTACTGCTTTATCCATAAGCTCTGCCTGTACGCTGAGTTGTCCAAGTGCTTCGTAATCAAAATTAAGCCTAACAAACCAAACTTGCTTTTCAGGCATGCCTGCCTTGGCAGGCTTTTTATATTGACCAATTTGCAATTCACTTTGTCGGCATTCAGGTGGCACCTTCATTGGTAAAAATAAACTGATTAACAGTTGGCTCTCACTGTCAAATTTTTGCCCTAAAGCCTGTGTTTGATTTGTTGCAGCCATAGAGTTTTGAATGAAGTTAAGGTCATCCAATAAGTTTTGCTGTGCTGATAAGTTTACTGCCTGTATAAATTGTTTAGGCTGCTGTAATTTGTTACCTGGGAATAAGGTTTCTACCATACTGGCTACACGCTGTTCTTGGCTAATCTCTTTTGGTCGCTGCATATCTGTTTGTGCAGTTAATTGAGTGCCAAGTAAGGTTACGAGTAGTTTATCTACCGCTTGCGTAAAACTACTGACAGGTACGCTGGTATTAATTGGAGTGGCGATACTAGGCAAGCGTGCAAACAAATCTTGGCTTACTTCCTGAGCATTTGATTTATTCTCATCAATCAATCGAGAAAAGGCTTGGTGAACAAGGCGCGTTAAATCTGCGGACTGTGGGCTCTTGAACGATTGCTTTTCAGTAATTTTTTCGCTTAACAATTGGGATTCTTGCGATTGGTCGGTCGGTACTTGAGCCAAAGCTGCGGCACGTAACGGTTTACTCAAGATATGTGCCAAAGGTAGCGCAGCAGGGGCCATGCGTTTACCTTCGGAGGACGCCTGCTGGGTTACCTCTTTTACAGGTCCTGCAATAACGTTTTTCTGAACAGCATGCTCAATAACCTTATTTTTGACAAGGTTGAGTTGCTCAGCGGCAAAAGGTTTTACATCTTTAGGTAGCGCAGCGGCCATAACCTGCTGCAATAATGCCAATCGCGCCTCAAAAGCAGGCTTTGCTTTAGAGTCTGACACGCTATTAAGCTGAAAGGACATTGCTGCCTTTGGTTGGTTTTCGGTGGGCTTGGTCTGCGCCTGCGGTATGTTCTTCGTGCTCGCAAGGGTAGGGCTAGGCTCAGGCTTTACGGTACCTCTATGTCCTTCAGGCGAAGATATTTGGGCAAGAGAGGGGTTTGTGGAGGCTTGTGCTGGCGCAAAGTTGTGCTGTATCCCTTGAGTGAGGGTCATGAGTGGCGAACTTGCAGGACGAATTGCCGCTTTTGCTATGAGTGGTAGATGCAAATAGTTAACTTTATTTGGCTGTATATCAGGGATTTTCTGATTGCTCGGTCCCGGCTTTTGCTGTGTAGAGGAGATATCAGCACGGCTAAAAAATGGTTTTTGTGCAATGGCTTGTAGGGCATTTTTTACGGTTTGTTTTATATCGGCTAAAGAGACATTAAACAACGGCTTGTTATATTTTAAAGTCGATTCTGTTTGAGGCTTGATTGCCTGTTCAAGTTGCGCCTTGAAGGATTGAGTATCCAGTTTAGGCATCATGCTTTTTATTGACGTTGCCAATTTGATTGTGGTGGTCTTCGTGGCGATGGCAACTTCAATAGCATCTTGCTTATTACTGATTTTTACTGGATGCCAAACTTGCTTTTGTAATTGGGACAATTGAGTAGGGGTGTTGGATTGCAACTGGGCCAATTGGTGTTGATGATGGCCTAACTTTAATAACCCTTTTTGCGATGATAATTGAATATGGTTTGAAGTTTGTTGGCTAAGTTGAGCCACAAGTTGGGAAATTGCCTTTTTTGCAACAGGCATTTGGTGAAGCTTATCTCCAAACATATTAAACAGCTGCATCAGCACTTTGTCGCCCTTACTACTCAGGCTTGCGACTAGTTTTTCTTCTTGCTGTAGCAGTGCCCCGACACCTGAAGGGAGTGGCATATTGATACCGAGTTTAGGCAATGTCAGTTGCGTATTTGCAGGTGGCTTTATCTGAGCTTCTGTTTGCAGCGCACTATGATCTCCAAACCCTTTAAGTAAACTTAACAAGCTTAATAGCGATTGCGCTGAATTTAGCGTAAGTTTTGCTTCTGGTGTAGACAGTGTAAGTACCGTACCTGATGAGTCCAACCTGAGTTGCGCCTCAGCTAACTTTAGCGGTTGTTCTAGGTTTGCTTTACTGCTCAAGCGGATAGGTTGCCAGCGCCCTTCTAGTGCCACCTCCATCTGGATCGAGTCGGGCTTAATGACAACATTACGTGCTAAAAACGTTTTGTCCGCTTCCAAAATAGCTTGGGTGTTGCTATCTTGTGAAGAAAACGTTGTTGTTGACACATTTGCCTGACTTTGTACAGGGATAGTTTGCTTATTCATTATTCTAAATCAAATTTTCAGTAATCGGCTGCAACGCGTTATTCGTATTACCATATCACTATGATAGACTTAGGCCCACATTTAAGGGTCGTGAGAATAACAAATTTTGCTAGAGATTAAGGCGTTAACTTGTATCAAACAAGACCGTTGTTTGTTCGAATCACTTAACTTTTCGTTGTTACCAGGTCAAATCATGCAAGTAGAGGGCCCAAATGGTGCAGGAAAAACTTCACTACTTAGAATAATCTCTGGATTTTCGCGGCCTGATGAAGGTAATGTATTGTTTAACAATCAAAATATCACAGATGATTACGATAGTTTTGCTGAATCATTGTTATTTATTGGCCATAAAACGGGTGTTAATTTACAATTGAACGCCTACGAAAATGTGCGACATTGGCTTGGTGTTCATGGTTACCAATGCGATAAAGATGAAATTTATCGCCTCCTTGGCAAACTCGGTTTAGTCGGCCTTGAAGATGTGCCTGTAAGGACATTGTCGGCGGGTCAGCAGCGTAGGGTGGCACTGGTCAGGTTGTGGCTTAATCAAGCTAAATTATGGATACTTGACGAGCCATTTACGGCGCTTGACAAGCGCGGCGTCGCTATGTTGCAGAGCCGTTTTCAAGAACATTTAGATGACGGTGGTTCTATTTTGTTAACAACTCATCAGGATCTCACCAGTTCATTTGATTCGTTGCAAACACTGGTTCTGGAGTATAGACATTAATGCAAGCTAGTAATTCGTATTGGACTCTGTTTTGTAATGTTTATCGTAAAGACGTTACGCTAGCATTTAGGCAACGCGCTGAAATCGTCAATCCACTATTGTTCTTTTTAATTGTTATAACCCTTTTTCCTCTAGCAATTGGTCCTGAACCAGCTCTACTTGCGCGGATGGCACCTGGCATAATTTGGGTCGCAGCACTTTTATCTACTATGTTAGGGTTAGACAAAATTTTTCGCGATGATTTCATGGATGGGTCACTTGAGCAGTTGATTGCTTCTCCCTATCCATTATCACTGGCTGTGCTTGCCAAAGTCGCTGCGCACTGGACGACAGCTGGCCTACCTATGGTGGTAATGGCCCCTGTATTTGCATTACTTATGAATTTAGAATCGCAGGCGCTCAGCGCAACGGTTCTGACATTATTAATTGGCACACCTTTATTGAGTTTTATCGGTGCCATAGGAGCAGGCTTGACAGTGGGCCTGCAAAAGGGGGGAATACTGATGAGTTTGCTCGTATTGCCTCTGTATATACCTGTACTTATTTTTGCAACGTCTGCAATAGATACTAGCATTATGTCGCTAGCGTATAGCGGACAGCTTGCAATCCTTGGTGCTATGCTCGCCGTCGCTTTTGTAGCAGCACCAATTGCCATATCGTCAGCTTTAAGAGTGAGTGTAAGTTAAAATGTGGAAGTGGTTACATCCCTATGCAAAAGCGGAGCGTGCTTACCAATTGTGTAACACCTTGCTGCCGTACTTCGCGGTAGTGTCTGTAATATGTGTTGTAGTCGGATGGGTTTGGGGCTTAGCGTATGCGCCCGCTGACTATCAACAAAAAGACAGCTATCGGATTATTTTTATTCATGTACCGTCGGCCATCCTCTCTATGGGCGCTTATTCGTCAATGGCCATTGCGGCCATCGTTGCCCTTGTGTGGCAATTACGTAATGCAGAGCTAGCAGTGATTGCGATTGCTCCGGTTGGTGCTGCGATGACTGCTATTGCACTCATTACGGGGGCTGCGTGGGGTAAACCTATGTGGGGTGCTTGGTGGGTCTGGGATGCAAGATTGACTTCAGAGCTGATCCTCCTTTTCTTATATTTAGGTGTTTTGTCTTTGTACCATGCTTTTGAAGATAAAAAAGCGGGCGGAAGAGCAGCCTGCATTCTTGCGATTGTCGGTGTTGTAAATTTGCCTATTATTCACTTCTCTGTCGAGTGGTGGAATACGTTGCACCAAGGAGCAACTATCACCAAGTTTGATACATCTGCGATTGATCCTTCAATGTTATGGCCGTTATTAATTAATATTTTTGGATTTGCAGCCCTTGTCGGCGCGATGTCTCTGATCCGTCTAAAAAATGAAATTATGCAAGCAGATAAGCACCGTCCTTGGGTGCGTCAGTTAGTGAGTCGAGGTTGATTATGCAGTTTGAATCATTTAGCGACTTTATCGCCATGGGCGGTTACGGGTTTTATGTATGGCTCTCTTTCGGTAGCTGTTTAGCCATAATTCTTGGGTTGTTGTTTGTGTCTCTTTATGATGGAAAGCGCCTAAAGCAAGAAGTCAAAAGGCAAATGTCCCGAGAAGAGCGTATTAAGAAAGCAAAACAAACGGAGGCGCAGGCATGAATCCAAGAAGAAAAAAGCGAATGCTCACTGTGCTTGCTGTGGTCTTTGGTATCGGCTCCGCAGTCGGGTTAACCTTGTATGCATTACAAGAGAATATTAACCTATTTTATACGCCGAGTGAGCTTGTGAACGGAAAAGGACCCGAACAAGAAAAACCGTCTATTGGTCAAAAGTTGCGTATTGGGGGGATGGTGGTGCCCGGTTCAGTGGTCAGAGATGAGAGCTCTTTAGACGTTGAGTTTAAGCTGATTGATACCGGTCCACTAGTAACAATTCGCTATAAAGGTATTCTGCCCGATCTGTTCCGTGAGGGGCAGGGGATAGTTGCGCAAGGTACACTTATCGAGTCAGATGTGATTGAAGCATTTGAAGTCCTCGCTAAACACGACGAAGAATATATGCCGTCTGAAGTTGCTGAGGCAGTTAAAGGCATTAAACACGAAAAGCCCAAGTACAATTTAAATAGCGAGAACTAGTATGGTCCCTGAGATAGGATATTTTGCCCTAGTTTTGGCTATGGCACTAAGCTTACTGCTGTGTATTTTTCCTTTGTGGGGTGCCTATACGGGTAATCTAAGGTTAATGAGGGCAGCGCCTTCGTTAGCTGTCGGACAATGTCTACTCGTGTTCTTTGCATTTGCTGTGCTTATTTATATTACTTTGACTGATGATTTTACAGTGGCTTATGTGGCTCACCATTCAAGTAGTACGTTACCTTGGTACTATAAAGTAACGTCAACCTGGGGGGGACACGAGGGCGCTATTTTACTTTGGCTAGTAATGCAGTCTGCTTGGACGGCACTCGTTGCCATGATGTCAAAGTCGCTGCCTTGGGTGTTGCGCGCCCGTGTTTTAGGTGTTTTGGGGTTTTTGGGCGTAGGCTTTATGCTGTACACGCTGTGGATGTCCAGCCCGTTTGAGCGCTTACTACCATACTTCCCAGTAGAGGGGCGAGATCTAAACCCGCTGTTACAAGACCCCGGTATGATCATTCACCCGCCACTTCTTTATATGGGCTATGTTGGACTGTCTGTCTCGTTCTCTTTTGCGATTGCTGCCCTACTAACTGGTAAACTAGATAATACTTGGGCTAAATGGTCACGTCCTTGGACTATGGCTGCTTGGGCATTTTTGACTTTGGGTATCACCATTGGAAGCTGGTGGGCGTATGCTGAACTTGGCTGGGGAGGCTGGTGGTTCTGGGACCCAGTAGAGAATGCCTCATTGATGCCTTGGTTAGTTGCAACAGCACTGCTTCATTCCCTTGCTGCGACTGAAAAGCGCGGCGTGTTTAAGTCATGGACTGTATTGTTGGCAATCGCTGCATTCAGTTTATGTTTGCTTGGTACGTTTATTGTCCGCTCGGGCATCATTGTATCTGTGCACGCGTTTGCCACGGATCCAGATCGAGGCCTATACATCTTGTCATTCCTCGCGGTTGTGGTTGGAGGGAGCCTCGCGTTATATGCAGCACGTGTAGCACAAGTTCACAGTGAAGGTCGTTACCGCTTTGTTTCAAGAGAAGTCGGGCTTTGGCTGAATAACATCTTCTTAGTAGTGGCGACGCTGATTGTTTTGCTAGGAACCTTATTACCCATGATCCACAAAGAGTTGGGCTTGGGTTCCATATCAATCGGTGTGCCGTTTTTCAATCAAATGTTTGCCATCTTAATAGTGCCTTTTGCGATTTTATTGGGCATGGCACCTATGTTGCGGTGGAAACAAAATAAGCTCAGCGGACTGGTTAAAAAGTGGGGCGTTATTGTGGCGCTAAGTCTTGTAGCTACGGCTGCTTGGTTGTTATCTAGCTATGAAAAAGTGACTCCACTGACGTTTTTGGCGACGGCTTTAGCGGTTTGGATTGTGTTTGCGACCGCATCTGATCTCTTACAAAAGGTCTCTAGCCAAGCGACTATCACTGAAGGGGTTAAACGATTGGGACTGAGTTACTGGGCAATGATGCTAGGTCATGTTGGCCTAGCCTTTGTAATTGCGAGCGTAACATTAACTTCAGCTTATTCTGTAGAGCGTGCTGTTGCCATGAAGCCGGGCGATGTGGCGATGTTAAATGAGTACCAGTATCGCTTTGAAGGTGTGAAAGAAATTCGTGGGCCAAATTACAGTGGCCATGCAGGTGTGGTTACCGTTTTGAAAGAGGACGAATTCGTAACTGAGCTATATGCAGAAAAGCGTTTGTATGATATCGGCATGCAGTTTATGACAGAGGCAGCCATCGATGACGGATTTTTCAGAGATCTGTATTTAGCTTTAGGAGAGCAATTAAGTCACGGTGCTTGGTCATTACGTATTTATCACAAGCCTTATGTGCGTTGGATGTGGTTGGGTGGTCTCTTAATTGCCTTTGCTGGGTTTATCGTGCTTGGCGATAAGCGCTATCGTCGTCGAGTTGATAAAGGGATAAAAGGATAACAATATGAATCGTAAAATATTAGGCTTTTTGCCCTTCCTCATTTTTGTGTTTTTATGTGTCTTTTTATATCAGGGCCTGTTTGGTAATCCAAGAGAATTACAAACAGGTCGATTGGGCCAAGCCATGCCGAGCTTTAATCTGCCCGATTTAATGAGCGATCAAAAGCGCTGGACAGAAAAAGACCTATTAGGGGATGTGTATTTGATGAATGTGTGGGGCACTTGGTGTCCGACTTGTATCGCGGAGCTGGGATATTTAACCAGGTTGCGGGAGCAGGGAGTCAAAATAGTCGGGCTGTATTATGAACAAGCCTATGACCCCGATTTTGGCGACCATTTTGATATACATGCTTTGCGCGAAGAAGTACAAATGATGCTAAGTCGTGCTGGTAACCCATATCAATTTAACATCTTGGATTTAGAACGAACCCTTGCATTAGACCTTGGCGTGTCAGGTGCACCCGAAACATTTTTGGTCAATAAACAAGGCACTATTTTATTGCACCATACTGGAGATATTAACCAAAGGGTATGGCGCAATAAATTTTTACCCGTGCTAGAGGAGTTGCGTAGTGAAAATTAGAAACGTGATCCTACTTGTCGTGATCCTTTTGTGCAGTGCCAGTTTCAGTGAGGCGGCAGAAGACAAATATCAGTTTAAAAGCAAAGAGCAGGAGCAAACTTTTCGAGAGCTTAC
The DNA here is from genome assembly GCF_001696455.1 of Pseudoalteromonas luteoviolacea. GTDB lineage: Bacteria > Pseudomonadota > Gammaproteobacteria > Enterobacterales > Alteromonadaceae > Pseudoalteromonas > Pseudoalteromonas luteoviolacea_C. The sequence continues at coordinate 1,876,063 of NZ_MAUJ01000001.1, read as the reverse complement.
TTTGGAGCTCAGGTGCCCTAAGTGTCAAAACCAGAACATTGCGGATTCTGATGCCGTGGTGGCTAAAGACTTACGAGATAAAGTACTGACATTAATTCATGAAGGAAACACGAAGCAAGAAGTTATCGACTACATGATAGACCGCTATGGCTACTTTGTTCATTATCAACCTCCAGTCACGCCGGCTACTATCATCTTATGGGTGCTGCCAGTTGTCATTGTGATATTAGGGTTTGGGTTCATTGTTTTTCGTCAGAAAAAGGCTGCGAAAAAGCAGCTTTGGAGTGCTGAAGACGAAAAAATGCTTGAAAAACTGATTCAGCAATATCAGCGTAAGGAGCGTCATTCATGAGTGAATTGTCACAAATGTGGGGGATGTTTGTATTACTCGTTGTCCTTAGTTGTTTGTTTGTGGTTGTGCCTTTTTTACGTAAAGAAAAGCTCGTTTCTGTGGACCATGATGCGAATGCTGAGCGTATAGACATCTACCACCAAAGATTAGAAGAACTTCAAAGTGAACTGGATAATCAGCGTTTGGAGCAGGGTGACTTTGAAGACTCAGTCATCGAATTAAAAAGAAGATTGCTTAATGAGTTGTCTCCGGAGCGAACTTTGGACACACGGGGCAACAATCTGGTACTTGCCACTACAGGGGTTGCCTTTACTGTCGTTGTAAGTAGCGTGTTTTACTATTTTACTGGTAGCCATCAACAAATCACTAATTGGCACAAAGCGGTAGAAAAATTACCGGAATATGGTGAACGTGCCGTGTTGCAAACAGGTGAGCCATTAACGGCAAATGAGCTTCAAGCATTTGCTTTGGGTTTACGTACCAAGCTCGCAAATAGTGGCGACGACGCAGTTGCTTGGATGCTACTAGGTCGTGTTGCCATGTCGCTCAATGATTATGAAATGGCGATGCAGGCATTTGACAAGGCTTTAGTAATGCAACCAGACAACCACAATGTGTTGGTGAACTATAGCCAAGCTCTATTGATAGAGGGTACCGAGGCCAGTGTGAACAAAGCGGCCCATATGCTGTCACGTGTGCTTAGAAAAGATCCACAAAATATTGACGCGATATCTTTGCTTGCATTGATAGCCTATGAACGGGAGGATTGGCTTGAAGCTAAGTCTGCATTTGAAGTACTACTTGCGACAATGACTCAAAACGACCCTCGCTATGGTTTTATTAAGCAGAGAATTACTGAAATTGATCAGAAAATAGCGACTAACAGCACTGGCACTGAGCAAGTGGGAGCAGGGCCTCAGCTGACCGTCAATGTTGATATAGCAGGCGAGTTGGCTGGGCAAATTCCAAACAATGCGACGTTGTTTGTGTTCGCAAAAGCAGCAAACGGACCGAGAATGCCACTGGCTGTGAAAAAACTTACAGTTTTTAACTTGCCTTTACAGGTCAACTTGAATGATAGTATGGCGATGATGCCAGAACTAAAGTTATCAAGCTTTGAAGAAGTTGTGATAACTGCGCGTATTTCAGTAGATGATTCAGTCATGCTTCAAGACGGTGAGCTTGAGGGTCAATCTGATGTGATTGTTCGACAAGAAGGTACGCAACTGGTTAATGTTACTATAAGTCGTGTTATAACCAGCACAGGAAGCTAAATGTATAAAAAAATTGTTGGCGCTGCGCTTGCGCTAATGCTTGTGGGGTGTGCTCAAGTCCCAGAAGAAAAGCAAGATCCGCGAGATCCTTTGCAGTCTATGAATAGACCCATCTATGACTTTAACATGGATGTGTTAGATGCGTATATTTTGCGCCCTGCTGCAAAAGGCTACGTAGCCATTACACCCACCCCGGTACGCAGTAGTATTGTAAACTTTACGACAAATATTGCTGCGCCGACCGATGCAATTAATGCCGCCTTACAGGGAAAGCCCGGTGATGCCGGTGTCAATGTTGCACGTTTCCTGATTAACTCAACCGTCGGGATTTTGGGTCTCTTTGATGTTGCCAAAGAAATCGGCCTTGAGCACAAAGACGAAGATTTTGGTCAAACACTAGGGGTTTGGGGAGTCGGTGATGGTGCATACTTGATGATCCCAGGTATGGGGCCTTCAACTGTTAGAAACACCACGGGCGATATTGTCGATAATGTGGTGATTCCTAAAATCGCACTATCTACACCACAAACGTTAATTGTGTTTGCTCTTAGAGCGGTTGAAGCGCGCGCTTCATTAATGTCACAGGAAAAGCTTCTAAATGAGTCTTTAGACCCTTATACCTTCTTAAAGGATGTGTACTTTCAAAGGCAGCTATATGAGCTTCATGATGGAAATCCGCCGATGGAAGAAGAACCAGAAGATTTCGATGATGATTTCTTAGAGAACCTCTAGAGAATTTAAATTACAGACAATAAAAAGCCAGCATTTGCTGGCTTTTTACTTTGTGTATGACCCTTCCTCAATTTGTGTCAATCTGTTTCAGGGCTTGTCAATTAATCTACTCTTGATGAATTTTCTTGGTGAAATATCAAACTCTTTTTTAAACTCTTTGTAGAATGTGTTTTTGTTACTAAACCCGGATGACATATAGAGTTCAGTTATTGAAAGCTCTTCGTCAGATGACATAATCCTCGACATCGCAGATTTTACTCTGTATTTATTTATAAGGGAGTAGAAGCTCGTTTTAAGATGTTTATTTAGTAGTTCAGATGTTTGGTTTGGAGAGAGTTCTAACTCTTTTGCTAGACAAGATAAAGACAACTCGCTTCGTAAATGTATTTTCTCTACTTTTAACAAGTTATCTAGTATCTCTTTTTTACTTTTAATTAATTCATGTGTGAACTTTGAGTCTTTTGAAGGGGGGCTGAATGATCCTTTGATTAAAATTATATAATTTTTAGACAATAATAAAACATAGGAAAAAGTTAGTATGTTTGTGATGTCCAAAATAAATCTTAAGTAAGGAGAACCCAATTTATCAGCGATGACTTGAGCAGCATACGCAATAGAAAGTATGAAATAGAAAACGATAATTTTTTCTTTTGATATGAGGTCGTATTTAGGCTTTTTCTCTTCTTTTTCTTTGTTTTTTGATTTTAATTTTTTAAAAAATATATATTGGTAATATGTCAAACTTGATATGTATACTAAAATTATTAAGCTCGGTATATCGTTTCTTTCCAACAGTCTAGCTGTGAAAAATATAGCAAAGGGAAATAATGCAATAGAGAATCTATATACATCAAATCTATGTCCTTTTTGAGGCTGAATATAAAGTAGTATCACAGGTCCTACTAGAAGAATAGAAGAGTGACTAAAAGCAACTAAAAAATAGGGAATGTAATTCCAAGCCAACCCGATATACTCGAACATTGGTGTGATAACCAATAGCCAAAACACCGTGAGTGACAGAGCCTGATCTATAGCTAGCTTTCCTTGAATCATTCTTAGTGAGAGTGTGACAAACAATACATAAGATACAGTAATGATATGCATTACTTTCAAAGATTCAGCTATCAAAAGACCTCCTGTTGAATTGACTGTAATTTTGCACGACAAAACTTGCCTGATAAAGCGCCACTTGGCTTGCCTAAGCTATTCCAAATCAAGGGTAAGATCAATAAATTTACATTAATTTGAAATTAATTACATTTGGAACAATTTAACATTAAAAAGTTTTCGGTTTAATGCTTTCTATGATCCAGATTTAGACATACAAATTCGTGAGTAGCGCTCTCTTGTATTGAAGTAATGCGATGTAGTCTGCTGCGAATAACCACTTTTAAAAAGCGATTTATGAAGATAAATAGCATGTATTTTGTGATGTTAAATAACGATTTTTAGGAGAAGGTAGAGAATAAAAAATATATTTTAAAATTTATTGTTGATTTTATTAGTTTAGAAGTTTCATTAAATTCAAAGTTTTTTGTTTTTGTTTTCTTGAATATTCACTTTGAACATATCCGAAAGATGGTTAAAGTGACTTTTAAAAATTCTCTTAAAGTATTGATTTTATTGTTTAAGTGTATGTTTTGAGTTGGTTTTTGAACTTCTCTAGCTAGAATTTAACTTTCATTTTTTATGCCCCAAATTTAAGCTTTTTGGATATTGGTTAATTATTAATTTTTATTTTTAAAAGTGTTTGTGTTTTTAGGTTTTTTTGGGGTTTGAATAAGAATTTTATTTGTGTAAGTTAAATTTGAAATTCAATTAACAAAAGGATGCAAAACATGAAAGGTATTAATGGGGTTAAGTTGGGTCTTGTTTTTTTAGCGGTATCTTCATCTTCAAGCTATGCAGAGAGCGAAATGTATAGTGTGACGTTAGAAGATATCTCGAGAAGTGATATAAAGTTTTCAAGTGTTGAAAGGAAAAATTATTATCCAGATGGTTTTGATTATAATGTCGTACCATCGGTAGACCCTTTAACTCTTTCGGCCATGAGCAGTTTTATTTTGGATAAGGCTCAGTCTGCAATATTTGATCAGGCTGGTTCACTGATTTTTGATGCTATTTTTGGCGGAGGTAGCTCTCCTCAGTTTGTTAGACTCCACCAGCAGGCTTTGGACGAGATAAATAATATTGTTAGAGATAATATTCTTACATCTGAACTTGAATCAGCTAAAAGTGATTTAAAAACTTTGGGCGAACTACTTAATTTTTACCATGAGTCAGTCAGAACAAATAACCCTGACTTTGCTTTACTCTCAGATATTAAAGGTCGTGCATTTGACTTGAAAAATCATCGAGTTTATCGCTCTACTTACAATCAAAATGCGAAGTTACTTACTGCGAGTTATGCGTTAACAACATCTCTTGTTGTCGCTATTATCACTGAGGAATATTTGCATGGAAAAGTAACCAAAGGTTTTGTCGCAGGGCATGCAAGTGAATTGAAAGGCATTCTAAGTCAACTTGGCAATTCGGCCGACTCCTATATTTCACATCGCATTGTTATGATGACGGACAAGCCAATTTCATACTGTTGGTCTGGATGTGTTTGGCAAGTGCATGACCATATCAAAGGGGGATATAAGTCGTTCCCGATGAATCAAGGCGATATAGCAACATCATATAGAAATCAGAAGATAAATTCATATAAAGATGACATTAAAGGAAATGATTACGACAACATAATTACTAGATTAAACTCACTGAGTCGTATGTGAGGGTAAATTAGGTATGCCCATTGTTTGGTAGACAGCTTCGATATTTGATAAGCACACCTTATGCACTTAACTGTGTTTATATGCATAAGGTGACTATGTCATGGACTAGCTATTTCGAATAGCAAAATGGGCCGGTAATGATAAAGCCTATGTATTTGATTGAAGATTTCTGTGGTCCAAGTATTCAGTGCACTGTGTTTTAAATCGAACACAGTGCCTTATCATATGATGTGGACATTGCTAACATCTAAAATTGCCAATTCATATTTAACCACAAGGTCCGGCCTGCTTCATTGACTTTCGCCGTTTGGGGGTAACCGCCGACCATGGCTCCGGAGCGACTTAAATGTTCTGCATAAGCTTTATCGAAAAGGTTGTCTACGCCCAAAGAAAAAACTAAATCAGATGTGTACTCATACGATGTATTTAACGCTAACGTCCCAAATCCATGGCTAGGTGACACGTCTTGACCGGCGATATTACCTTGGCCAATTGCAACACGGTGTTGTCTTTGAACAACACGCCAAAGTGCACCAAACTGCCATTTTTCTTTAATATAGCTTAATGCTACTCGGGCCTGCAGAGGAGGTTGCTGGGCGAGCGCAATGTTATCAGTGCGATTTTCGCCTCGAACATAATTGATGCTTGCGGTGGCTGAAAAGTGCTTGCTGATTTGATAGCGGCTTTCGGCTTCAAATCCGTAAGTTTGTGCATCGATATTTCTCGTCACTTTACTGGCCATATCCATCTTTTGGTATAGATTATCTGTCAATAAATAATTGTCTATACGGTTAAAGAAGAGTGATACAGAATGCGTAAATGAGGTAGATTGTCCTAGCCAACCAATGTCCAATTGATCAGTGGTTTCATGGTCCACTAAAAATGCACTAGGGCTATCAACAGCACCCCGGCCGCCGCCCATGAGCTCCCAATAATCTGGAAAACGCTCAGTACGACCAATACCAATATAATAACTATCGTTACTTGATTGGGCCTGATAACGGGTGAAGCCACTGATAAGTGTATCATCTCGCGTTAGGTCCGCAGTCGGATTGGGTATAACTTGCATCATGACTGAACGCGTTTGCCTTCGATCTGTTGCTTCCCAGTCATCTATTCTTAAGCCAGTCACCCATTGACTATTTGAACTTAGGCCATACTCGAGCTCAGCAAATAAACCGGTCTGTTTAAATTCGGCAGTTTCAGTTCGCACTAGAGAATCAACAGGTGTTGTAAAGTGGTCTCGGCTAATCCGCAGGCGATGCCTATTTTGCTGATGGTCAGCACCATAAGATAAACTGACTTTTTCATTTAGTTCCGATGTCAACAGAACTTTAGCACCAGCGGTCTTTCTATCAGGGTTAGAGGATGTCGGATTTTTCATCATCATATTGGGCATAAACTGTCGTAAGCTATGGTTATCCATGATATGGTCAATATTGTTATAGTAAATACTTACTTCTGCGCTATCGATTAAACCATCCAATTCGTATTTCTCTAGTTTTAATGCAATCTGTGTTCTGTCGAATAGACTACCATCCATCATTCTATCAGCATAAGCAACTTCACCATCACTGCGACCTAGACTGATGCTGTATAAGCTGTTGTCATCTGGCGTGTAGGCAAACTGAGTATCCAAATTCCATTTTTTATAGGCAGAGTGAATATCTATACCGTTACCGTCTTGGTAATCGTCCGCTTCGCTGTAGCTTGCAGCAACGCGAGCAAAATACTCTTTGGTACCTGCCTTTATATCGGAATTTAAAATAGTTCTACCAAACTCACCCAGTGTGGTATTTGCAAATCCTGTTATACCCGACTCTAACAAGCGTTCTGACTCTCGTTCAAAAACTACAGTTGCGGCGCTATTTCCAGGACCATAGAGCACGGTTTGAGGCCCTTTAATGACGGTCAACGTGTCGTATGTTTGAGGGGTAATATAGGCGGTAGGCGGATCCATTCGGCCTCCACAGCCACCTAACGCAACTCCGCCGTCGGTAACAATATTAATCCGAGAGCCTGCCATGCCACGGAAAACCGGATCGCTGCTCGCACCGCCTTTCTTAACCAAAGAAAAGCCCGCAATGCTAGAAAGTAGATCTGCACCATCTTGAGCGGGCAGGGGCTGTCTTGTCGCCTTTGGGTCCATTTTTATATCAAGAGGGCTGTGCATCGGTGCGATGACTTCGATATGTTCGAGAGTTTGTTCGGTTTGGGCATTACTTTGCCAAGTGCAAGCTGCGACAACAGCGGCATAGATCAAGCGTTGTTTCATTTATATCCTCGGGTTATGTACTTATAACGCAAACTTAAAGTGAAAGTTGCGTACAGAGAATGGGATTGATGTTTGACTGGGGGTATTGTACTGAGTGATGGAATTGTTGGGATGTGACAAAATGTCGCACCTGAATGGTTAACATTTATCTATTTGATATAGCTCAACATAGTAAGGAATAAAGTGGCATCACTGGGTGTGTATACCACGATATTTTAATTGTGATGATTAAATGGACATGACTTCAATTTGTTGGTCGCACCATTGCAGCGCTTCGCGATAAAGTTCTGGTAACTCTTCGGCAACCAAACCTAGTTTATCAGTAAGCTGTGAGGCTTCATCCCATTTTGCTTGTTCATAGGCCATTACGAGTGCAAGGTAATCAGCTAACAACCCTTCTCCTTGTAGCAAGGCATCTTTGATGTCTATGGTAAGCGGTAGCTTTTGCATCACACTTTCCATGGTTTCATCCAAAATTGCGTCCATTAACGACATCATACCCGTTAAAAACGCCATGCCAATGTCTGGAAGCTTTTTGTGTTTAATCGCAAGAAGTTCATTAAACCGAGCACGGGTAAGCGATAGCCGAATAAGCTCCATAGGTTTTTCCGAGGCGACTTGCGATGCAAATAGCAGCGATAAGAACTTTTTAAGTTCCTGATTACCCAGTACGATAAGTGCTTGCTTAATCGTTGAAATTTCGGCTCGACGTTTAAACGCCGCTGAGTTTGAGTAACGCAGTAGCTTGTAACTCAAATTGACGTCTCGCTCAAAAACTTGAGTGATGCGTTTGAGATCAACGTCGACGCTGGATGTTTCGTAAAGCAACTCAGCTAATGCCATTTCTGAAGGGGGTAACGCTTTGGTTTGCACCATTTCAGGTTTGGCAAAAAAGAACCCTTGGAACAGCGTAAAGCCTAACTCTAACGCCAGCTGATATTGTTCATAAGTTTCGACTTTTTCGGCAACTAGCTCGATTTGCGGGTGTGGCACAATCGCTTGTTTAATTTCATGAATTTCTTCGATACTGGTAACCAGCATGTCTACTTTGATTTGGTCAATGTATGGATAAAAATGTCGCCATACTTTTTGATGTTTGTAGTCATCAAGGACCAATTTATAGCCTTTTTCTTTTAATTCTTGCACGGCTGCGAGTAAGCGCTTACCTGGTTGAACAGTCTCCAGTATCTCCACTATCAACTGATCTCTCCCCATCATGGTAGGGTAGCCCTTTAGAATCGTTTCAAGGGTGAAATTGATATAGGCGGGTTTTCCATCGGTGAGATCTTCAAGACCAAAATTGAATTGACTTCCCTCGATAAGCTTTGAGGTTGCTTCTACGTCGTCTATGTTAGGAAAGACGTTATCGACCCCGTCGCGAAAAAGAAGTTCATATCCCACGACATCTTTATTTATATTTAGAATAGGTTGCCTTGCGGCATAAAAATACATGAACGAGACACCCAGTATGTTACATCTTATGGTTCAAATATAAGGTAATCTAAAGCATATTTCATTAATAAATTTACAGTTATTTAGTATTTTCGTACTAAAGGGTAATATTTTAGAATGTTAAATGTTCAATAACAGCAATTTATGCTGACTTGCTTGGGGACTGAATACGGCCGTGATATAGTGAACTTTTGTGTTTGGCTTTTGTTCCAATACCAGTTTAATAATTCAAATTGACTGTTATTCGGAGAGAAGCTCTTTTGATCGGAGGTCATTTTGGAAATTGGCACAATGATATCGCTGGCATTGTACTTTATTGTGATGTTGGCTATTGGCCTTTATGCCTATCGCAAATCTACTAACGATGTGTCGGGATATATGCTGGGTGGGCGTAATTTGCCACCAAGTGTGGCTGCATTATCAGCTGGTGCGTCGGATATGAGTGGCTGGATCTTAATGGGTCTGCCTGGTGCAATGTTTGTAACCGGTTTTAGCAGTACATGGATTGCGATTGGCTTAGTGATAGGAGCGTTTTTAAACTATCTACTCGTTGCACCGAGACTACGGGTTTACACTGAAATCGCCAATGATGCGATCACGATCCCTGATTATTTTGCTAACCGATTTGAAGACAATAGTAATGCGTTACGTATTGTATCTGCTGTTGTCATTATTGTGTTTTTCACTTTATATACCTCTTCTGGCGTCGTTGCGGGCGGCAAGTTGTTTGAAAACTCGTTCGGGATGAGTTACGAGACTGGCTTGTATGTAACGACTGGCGTGGTAGTACTGTACACCTTATTTGGTGGTTTCTTAGCCGTGAGTCTGACCGACTTTGTGCAAGGTTGTATTATGTTTATCGCGCTTGTGCTAGTGCCGCTTGTCACTTTTAACTTGTTAGAGCAACCTTTACTGAGTACCTTGAAAGAGGTAAACCCAGACATGTTGACTTGGGTTGGTGCTGGTGGCGTGATTGGTATCATTTCAGCAATGTCCTGGGGGTTAGGCTACTTTGGACAACCGCACATTATTGTTAGGTTTATGTCAGTACGCAGCGTTAAAGATATGCCGACTGCACGTAACATTGGTATGAGTTGGATGGTGGTTGCAACCTTAGGTGCAATTACGACTGGCTTATTTGGTGCAGCGTATGCCCATGAAAATAACCTCCAGATTAAAGATGCTGAAACGATTTTCTTGGTGTTGTCAGAGTTATTGTTCCACCCTTTGATAGCTGGGTTCTTACTGGCTGCTATCCTTGCCGCAATTATGAGTACCATTTCATCTCAGCTTTTAGTCAGTTCAAGTTCACTGACTGAAGATGTATACAAGGTGTTCATTAAACCTACGGCTTCTGAAAAGGAGTTGGTGATGGTCGGTCGTATCAGTGTAGCTGCGGTGTCGATTTTAGCGATTTACTTAGCACACGACCGAAACAGCACTATTTTAAGCTTAGTGAGTAACGCGTGGGCTGGATTTGGTGCCGCATTTGGTCCGCTGGTATTGTTTAGCTTATTCTGGCGCCGTATGAACTTTACAGGGGCTTTAGCGGGTATGGTTGCCGGTACTGCAACTGTGCTGATATGGATCTATGCACCGTTTACGATTGCAGGGCAAACGCCAAGTGCCTTTATTTATGAAATCGTACCTGGCTTCGTTGTTGCTTCGGTAGCCATTGTGGTTGCGAGTTTGTTGACTGCACCACCTTCTAATACCATTGAGCAAAAATTCACAGAAATGAATCGAAGTTTGTGATCGACTCTCACATGTCTGACGCGTAAAAGGTGAGCATTAGCTCACCTTTTTTGACCCCACTTTATTGGTGGTGTTAACAATACCCATCACATCCTCACGCCGTTTTCGAAGAAGCAATTTTGAGTAATATGATGATTTTCAATAGGGTGTAGTTGTAGCACCTCAATCTGGCTTACCTTATCTTGTTTTATGACTTGGTGAATTTCGAAGTAGCGGCTCCAACTTATTCCTTTGTAAGGGCGCAGTTCAAGGTATGGATATTGTACATAGTGCCAAGTCCCCTTTAAGAGCCTTTTATTTTCGTCAGAAACTGGCGGGCCCGAAATTTCATAATGACCGTTTGAAGACAGTTTGAGATCAAATGAAAGATCACATTCTGTCGTTTTAAATCGGCGAGCCAGAGCTTGTTTCAGTAGTGGACTGTTCGCACTATTTTTAGGAAACGGATACAAGGCAATGGCATCCTTGGTATACCAATGATTACCTTCTTAGAGGCCTTGTATATCCGCGATTTCAAAACCTTGTTGTATGGCAATAGATCTTACTGACTCTACCGCAGAGGGATCTCTGAGCATGAGTGAATGGAGAATGGTGTTTTGAGAGATGCTGGTGGGGAAATCAAGGTTATTTGTATCAACTTCTAACCCTTGCTCATTCAATGCGATGTGTAATTTGTTGAGTTCTTCATCGGTCAAATACTTGCCGAAAACATGCACTGTTGTTGTATGCGTACAGCCAAAAAGCAGTGTGCAAAGAATGCATAAGAGAAGTTGAGGTTGTATTGTTTTTGTCATCACTTCAGTCCTTTTTCATCAGCTATGTATTTAGCATGAAAGGGACTGAAAAGTCACCATTTGGATAAATACCGTACACCACTCGGTGTACGGTAAAAGGACGATATTAGTCCTGAACTGAACGAAGTAGGGCATTAACGCCTACTTTTTCGCGAGTTTGCTTGTCTACTTTTTTAACGATTATGGCAGCATATAAACTGTGTGTGCCGTCTTTACTTGGGAGAGAGCCTGGTACAACAACTGAACCTGCCGGCACGCGACCATAATGGATTTCACCCGTTTCTCTATCGTAAATACGCGTACTTTGCGAAATATATACGCCCATTGAAATGACCGCGCCTTCTTCGACGATAACACCTTCAACAATCTCAGAGCGTGCACCGATAAAACAGTTGTCTTCAATGATTGTCGGGTTTGCTTGTAGTGGCTCTAATACGCCACCAATGCCTACGCCGCCAGATAGGTGAACATTTTTACCAATCTGTGCACACGAACCAACGGTAGCCCATGTATCAACCATGGTGCCTTCATCAACGTATGCGCCAATATTGACGTATGACGGCATAAGTACAACGTTTTTGCCTACGAAACTACCTTGACGCGCCACGGCATTTGGCACAACACGCATACCGCCTTGTTGAAATTGCTCCGGCGTATAGTCACTGAACTTTAGCGGTACTTTGTCATAAAACTGATTTACGCCATCACTCAATGGCTGGTTGTCTCGGATCCTAAACGACAATAAAACCGCTTTCTTTAGCCACTGGTGCACTACCCACTCATCACTGATTTTTTCAGCAACGCGCGCAGCGCCTGAATCTAACAGCTCTAAAGAGTCTGTGATGGCTTTTTTGATTTCAGGGGCAACACTAGAAGGTGTGATGTTGTCACGGTTTTCCCATGCTTGTTCAATAATACTTTTTAAATCCGACATAGTATCCTCGTTATTCAGATTCGGCGTTTAATTTTTTCATAAGTGAGAGGTGGAGATCGCTCTTTTCATCTTCACTTAGCGCTTGATATTGTTCATTAGAAACGACAAAGAAATCCTCTGCTCGTTCACCTACCGTTGTGATCCTAGCGGCATGAATATGTAGGTTTTTAACCTGTAATACTTCCGCAATTTTGGTTAATAGACCCTGAATATCAACTGCTTGTATTTCAAGCAAATTGCGGTCTTCACGGGCATGTGGTCGCAAAATCACTTTGGGCTTGATGTTAAAGTCTTTAAACCTGTGTGAGCGATTCTTTTTAAGTCTTATCTTCTTTTTCGGGTCGGCAAGAATACTCTCTAATCCACGACGTATATTTTTTGCTCTGCTCCCACCGATGGCATCACCGTTCACTTCCAAAATAACAAAGCTAAACACAACATACCCGTCTTTGGTTGTCATAACCTGAGCATCCTGTATTTGTGCTTTTTTGGTGCCGATCACAGAAACTAGCTTAGCAAATAGACTTGCTTCATATGGGGCATAGACGAACACTTGGGTACCGCCATGCATTGCTTGTTCAGAGACAGCAACTCCAGAGCTACTTTGATCTTTCCTTGAAAGTAAGAATTCACTATGCCAAGAGATCTGCTGTTCACTAAAGCCGGTAAAATAGTTGGCTTTAAAGCGAGACCATAGCAGCGTGATACGCTCTTCTTCATACCCCGCATCTAGCAGCCTTTGCTGTGCTTGCGCCTTTTTGTCGCGAATTTGATCTCGCATATCCATTGGGTTTTCGAGTCCCAATCTCAACGCGCGTTGAGCATGCAAGTAGAGTTCTCTTAGGAGTGTATTTTTCCAGTCATTCCAAAGGTTATCATTGGTGGCGCGTATATCCGCGACGGTTAGGCAATAGAGATAGTCTAGTTGGCGCTCATTTTTAACTTTGGAGGCAAACTCGTTGATGACATCAGGGTCGTTAATATCTTTACGTTGTGCAGTCACGGACATTAATAAGTGATGTTCTACGAGCCAAGCGACCAACTTGCCATCGGATGGCGTCAACTTATGCATACTTGCAAATGCCGTTGCATCGACGGCTCCGAGCTCTGAATGGTCGCCACCACGGCCTTTGGCGATATCATGGAATATCCCGGCTAAGTACAACAGTTCCGGCTTATCCATGCGGGTCATAATTTCAGAGCATATCGGGAATTCTTTATTGAACTGCTTATCGCGATATTTATGGATGTTATTAATCAGCTTATGGGTATGTTCATCGACGGTATAAGCGTGAAATAAGTCAAATTGCATTTGGCCAAAAATACTTCGCCACTGCGGTAAGTAGGCTGCGATCAGGCCATGTTTATGCATGAGGGTAAATGCTCTGCCCATCCCATTTGGGTGCTTGAGTAGACGCATAAATGCGTCTCTACACGCTGCATAATCTTGCAAATCCCCCAGTAAACGGCGTCTTACCTGCCTAACTGAACGTATTGTATTAGGATCGATATCTGTGATATCCGGGTTGTCTGCGATGTGCTCAAAGAGGACAAGTAAGTTTTCGCGCAAGAAAAATGCAGAAGGGTCTTTGACTCTGATTTTTTGACCAATGCGCTCAAAATGCGCATCTAAAGGCACCACTGTGATTGCATCTTGATCAGGTAAAATACTTTGTTCGAAGTATGCTAGCAGCATCTGATTCATTTCTCGAACGCGACTCATGATACGAAACAGGCGCTTCATCATACGTTCGACGGAAGGCTTACCCTCAGATCCGAACCCTAATAGCTCGGCTGCATGCGGTTGGTAGTCAAAAAGCAGACGGTTTTCTGGTCGCCCAGCTGCGAGGTGCAGGGCAAACCGAATATTCCACAAGTTCTCTAGGCATTCCATAAGCTCTTGATACTCCTCGTGGGTCAAGTAGCCATGGCCAATAAGCTCTTCGAGGGTTTCTGCGTGGAAATGTTTTTTAGCAACCCAAAAAATGGTCTGCAAATCACGCAAGCCGCCTGGGTTCTCTTTGATGTTGGGTTCTAAGTTATAGGCCGTACCATGGCATTTTTTACGCCTGATTCTTTGCTCTTTAACTTTAGCGATGAAAAAGTCGTCAGAGCGCCAAATTGGGGTTTTGACAATATGGCTTTTAAGGCGTTCAAACTCAACCAAGTTGCCGCAGATTAAGCGACTCTCGAGTAAGCTAGTCGTAAAGTGTACATCTTGCCGCTTTTGCTCTAATACTTGTTCATGGGTACGCACACTATGGCCGATATCGAGATTTAGGTCCCAAAGCATAGTGACAAAAGATTCAAGCTTTTGTCTTAACTCATCATTGGGTTCGCCGTCAGTAAGGAGTAAGAAATCGATATCGGAGAAAGGGTGTAACTCGCCTCGGCCATATCCTCCAATACCAATTAATGCGAGTTGCTCGAAATCAGCTAAGCCAGTTTGAATGAATAGCTTTCTTAGCAGGATATCAATGAATTCAGAACGCGCATTGATAAGGAGTCTTACGGGTTGCTTGGAAAATTGATTGTTTAGCCATTTATAAAAATAGCTCATACAACCCTTATAGTCACAAAGTTGCTCGGCTTCTTCTAGCAACAATTTTACTTTGTTCGGTAACGCCACGGGATGTCCTTGGGTCCTTATTATCTTTAAGTATTTTTTGTCGCTGCAAGCTTATCAGGCCGTGTTTTACGGCCTGTGCTTTCAAAATAATTGCAACGTTGCCCGCTGTGGGAAGACCCATGCGGTTGCTTTAGATAGTAGTCATGTTACTTGCTGATTGAAAAGCAAGAGCAGTATAGTCGAAATTATGCGTGCTCGATCACTTTTTCAATGGTGTCATCATTGCGGTGCGTTAAGATTTCAACACCATTGTCTGTGACGAGTAACGTGTGCTCCCACTGTGCAGATAGACTACGGTCTTTAGTGACAACAGTCCAGTTATCTTTTAGTAGTTTACATTGACGTTTTCCAGCGTTGACCATCGGCTCAATGGTTAAGCACATGCCCGCTTTTAGTACTTCACCCGTGCCTGGTTTTCCGTAGTGCATCACCTGCGGATCTTCATGGAATTGAGCGCCGATACCGTGACCACAATATTCGCGAACAATTGAATAATTAAAGCCTTCAGCGTACTTTTGAATCGCTGCGCCAATATCACCTAATCTGACACCAGGCTTAACCATTTTAATTGCCAAATAAAGAGACTCTTGCGTGATTTCACTCAAGCGCTTTCCTTGAATGCTCGGCTGACCTACGTAGAACATTTTAGAGGTATCGCCGTGGTAACCATCTTTGATAACCGTCACGTCGATATTCACGATGTCGCCTTCTTTTAGAGGTTTTTCATTCGGAATACCATGGCAGATTACGTGGTTAACAGAGGTACAAATAGACTTTGGAAAACCATGATAATTTAATGGTGCCGGGATGCAGCCTTGTACATCCACAATGTAATCATGACAAATTGTATTTAATTCGTCTGTGGTAACCCCAGGCTTCACATAAGGTTCAATCATTTCTAATACTTCAGCCGCTAACCTACCGGCAACACGCATTTTTTCGATTTCATCAGGGGTTTTAATCACTGCACTCATTGAGACTCCAAGTCATAATTTCTAGTAGCAATAACGAGCAAATTTTGCTCTCGTCATTGAGTTAATTTAATTTATATGGTATAAAGCGCGCCGTCTTTTTACAAATAAATCTTCTCTAACAGATGTTGAGGTTGTTTGTACTTAAGACAAGCAAAATTAAATTTTAACACACACACATATCGACACATACACTTGGGTGCATGTTTGTATCGGTCAAAGATACGTAATTAGCATGTTGGTGATATGGGATATGTGGAGGCCTAACCCTAATTAAATAGAGGAAAATACAAATGGCAAACGTTTCAATGCGCGATATGCTTCAAGCTGGTGTTCACTTTGGTCACCAGGCACGTTACTGGAACCCTAAGATGAAGCCGTTCATCTTCGGCGCTCGTAACCGCGTTCATATCATCAACCTAGAAAAGACAGTTCCACTTTTCAACGATGCACTTAAGTTTTTATCAAACGTTGCATCTAACAAAGGTAAAATCCTTTTCGTAGGTACTAAGCGCGCAGCTGGTGAAGCAGTTAAAGAAGCAGCTATCTCAAGTGAGCAGTTCTACGTAAATCACCGTTGGTTAGGTGGTATGTTGACTAACTGGAAAACAGTTCGTCAATCAATCAAGCGTCTTAAAGACCTTGAAGCTCAAAGCCAAGACGGTACTTTCGAGAAGCTTACTAAGAAAGAAGCGCTAATGAAAACGCGTGAAATGGAAAAGCTTGAGAAGAGCCTTGGCGGTATCAAAGATATGGGCGGTCTACCTGACGCTATCTTCGTAATCGATGCTGACCACGAGCACATCGCTATCCGTGAAGCTAACAACCTAGGTATTCCAGTAGTATCAGTTGTTGATACTAACTCTAACCCAGATGGTGTTGACTTCATCATCCCTGGTAACGACGATGCGATCCGTGCAATCCAGCTATACACTAACGCTGTTGCAACTGCTATCACAGAAGGTCGTGAAAGCAACATCGTTGCTCAAGCAGAAAACGACGATTTCGTAGAAGCTGAGTAATTAGCTGTCATCAAGTCTTCATCAACTTAATGGTGAAGGCTTGATATTCTTTACAAGCGGAAATTCGCTTACCAAAAAAACCGAATTCAGAATTGAGGATATTCTAATGGCTGTAACTGCTGCCCTAGTTAAAGAACTTCGCGAGCGTACTGGCGCTGGCATGATGGATTGTAAAAAAGCACTAACTGAAACTAACGGTGACATCGATCTAGCGATCGAGAACATGCGTAAGAGTGGTGCTGCAAAAGCTGCTAAGAAAGCGGGTAACATCGCTGCAGAAGGTACAATCCTTATCAAGCAAGGTGAAGGTTTTGCTGCGCTTCTTGAAGTTAACTGTCAAACTGACTTCGTTGCTAAAGACGAAAACTTCCTAGGTTTTGCTAACACTGTTCTTGACGACGCTGTTGCTACTAAAGCTTCAGTTGCTGACCTTCAAGCTAAGTTTGAAGAGACGCGTGTTGCTCTAGTTGCTAAGATCGGTGAAAACATCAACGTACGTCGCGTTGAGTACATCGATGGCGACAAGCTATCTGCATACCGTCACGGCGACCGCATCGGTGTTGTTGTA
Organism: Pseudoalteromonas luteoviolacea; assembly: GCF_001696455.1. GTDB lineage: Bacteria > Pseudomonadota > Gammaproteobacteria > Enterobacterales > Alteromonadaceae > Pseudoalteromonas > Pseudoalteromonas luteoviolacea_C. The sequence continues at coordinate 1,858,528 of NZ_MAUJ01000001.1, read as the reverse complement.
ACTGGTGATGCTGACGAAGAAACACTTAAGCACGTTGCAATGCACGTTGCTGCTTCTAAGCCTGACTTCCTAAAGCCAGAAGACGTACCTGCTGACGTTGTTGAAAAAGAAAAAGCGGTTCAAGTTGAAATCGCTATGAACGAAGGCAAGCCTGCTGAAATCGCAGAAAAAATGGTTGTTGGTCGCATGAAGAAGTTCACTGGTGAGATCTCTCTTACTGGTCAAGCTTTCATCATGGAGCCTAAGAAGTCTGTTGGTGAGTACCTTAAAGAGAAAGGTGCTACAGTTTCTTCATTCATTCGCCTTGAAGTTGGTGAAGGTATCGAGAAGAAAGAAGAAGACTTCGCTGCTGAAGTTGCTGCACAGATTGCTGCTGCAAAAGGCGAATAATCGCAATAGAATAATCTTATTGACATAAAAGTAGTGATTTGCTTTTGCGTCAATGAAGAAAATTCTCTAAAATAACCGCGCATTTATGTCTATCATAAGCGCGGTTATTTTTTGTCTCAATTTTAACTTGGCCCGGAAATTATGACTATCAATCGAAAACCTGTTTTTAGACGCGTTCTTCTTAAATTAAGCGGTGAAGCTTTAATGGGAGATGAAGGCTTTGGTATCGATCCAAAAGTGTTGGATCGTATGGCGCAAGAAATTAAAGAACTTGTAGAACTCGACGTAGAAGTGGGTTTGGTGATCGGCGGCGGTAACTTTTTACGCGGTGGCTCTCTAGCTGAAGCGGGTATGAACCGTGTAGTTGGCGATCATATGGGCATGTTAGCAACGGTAATGAATGGTTTGGCGATGCGTGATGCGCTGCATAGAGCCTTCGTAAACGCACGTTTGATGTCTGCTATTCCACTAAATGGTGTGTGTGATGCTTACAACTGGGCAGAGGCAATCAGCTTGTTAAAATCAGGCCGTGTTGTTATCTTTTCAGCAGGTACTGGAAATCCGTTCTTTACAACAGATTCTGCGGCATGTTTACGCGGTATTGAAATTGAAGCGGACACAGTGATCAAAGCAACTAAAGTTGACGGTGTATACAGTGATGACCCGGTTAAAAACCCTGAGGCAACCTTGTACAGCCAGTTAACTCATGATGAAATTATCGACAAAGAGCTTAAAGTGATGGACTTAGCCGCTTTCACATTGGCGCGTGACCACAACATGCCACTGAGTGTATTCAATATGAATAAACCAGGTGCGTTGAAACGCGTTATCATGGGCGAAGACGAAGGCACTTTGATCACATCGAAAAAAGTAGCGGAATAAAGCAATTTCAGGTGGTGCGTTAGGCACCATTTGTTTAGAACAAACTTAGATCAATCTCATTGATGTTGTAGATTGATTAGAATAGTAAAAATAGGATTGCAACTGTGATTAATGATATCCAAAAAGACGCTCAAGAGCGCATGAAAAAAAGCGTGGCGGCACTTGCTAGCCAACTATCTAAGATCCGCACTGGTCGTGCACACCCAGCTTTGTTAGATGGTATTTCAGTATCTTATTACGGTGCTGATACACCTCTAAACCAAGTTGCTAACGTAACTGTTGAAGACTCTCGTACGCTTGCTATCAGTGTTTTTGATAAGTCATTAGCACAAGCTGTAGAAAAAGCGATCATGGCGTCTGATCTAGGCTTAAACCCGATGTCAGCGGGTACAGTGATTCGTGTTCCACTTCCTCCACTAACAGAAGAGCGTCGTAAGGACCTTATCAAGATCGTTCGTGGTGAAGTAGAAGGTGGTCGAGTTGCGGTACGTAATATTCGTCGTGACGCGAACGGTGATATTAAATCACTGCTAAAAGACAAAGAGATCTCAGAAGATGAAGCGCGTCAAGCAGAAGATGAGATCCAAAAAATCACTGATACGCATATCAAAGAGATGGATACGCAACTTAGCGCGAAAGAAGCTGAGTTGATGGAAATCTAAAACTCAATTGAGTTGTGCCAAAAAGCCGCTTTTTAGCGGCTTTTTGCTGTCTTATAGCTCGTTAACTGAGCTTGAAAAGCATCGAGTGGCTTTATCTTTTTAAAAAAGAATAAAACTTGTTTATATTACAATCACTCATGGTTAAGAATTGAGCAAAAAGAATTTTATTAGGTTTGCGGCGTTGTCTGCGCTATACTAGGCGGCGTTTTTTTTATTTAAAATAGTACTATGGTTTTAAACGCTGACGCGATTTCACAACAATCATTACCTAAGCATGTTGCCATCATTATGGATGGAAATGGACGCTGGGCTCAGGCGCGTAAGCGTCCTAGAGCATATGGGCATAAAAAAGGTGTCGACTCTGTTCGCAGCGCTGTACAGTTCTGTACTAAGTTAGGTATCGAGTCTTTAACGCTGTTTGCATTTAGCAGCGAGAACTGGCGCAGGCCTGAAGATGAAGTTAGTACCTTAATGGAATTATTCCTCTTTGTACTTAGTCAAGAGGTTAAGAAATTACATAAAAATAATGTAAAACTAAAAATAATTGGTGATATATCAAAGTTTCCTGAAAGCTTACAGGCTAAAGTCCATGATGCCCACGCACTTACCGCAAATAACACAGGGTTAACCTTGAATGTTGCTGCAAACTACGGTGGAAGATGGGATATTGTGACTGCAGCCCAGTCGCTTGCGACTCAGGTACAGCAAGGGGAGCTCTCTGTTGCAGATATCACGGAAGACGCATTGTCTGAAAAGTTAACAATGGCAGAGCAAAGTCCTCTAGATTTGTTGATCCGTACTGGTGGTGATTATCGCATCAGTAACTTTTTGTTATGGCAAGCTGCATATGCTGAGCTGTATTTTACAGAAACACTCTGGCCTGATTTTAAAGAAGAAGCTTTCTCAGAAGCAATTGCTTGCTATATTTCTAGAGAAAGGCGCTTCGGTTGCACAGGCGAACAAATACAACAACTACTCGCCGAGAGCAAATCAACAAGTTAAAGGTATAAAATTTGTTAAAACAACGTATTATGACGTCGGTGGTATTAGCTCCACTGGCGCTACTTTTGGTGTTTTATACGCCGCTACAGCTGTTTAGTTTGATTGCCGGCGCAATCGTACTACTAGGAGCTTGGGAATGGGCATCTTTAATGGGGTTGAAAAAAGGGGCACACCGCGCTGTTTATGTTGTGATTACAGCAGCATTAATTGGGGTGCTTCATTTTCACTGGCCAATAGAGAGTTTGTGGCAATCGGGCAAATTAGTTGCTGACGCGAACTACCTATTTACCTTAGCTGCTGCTTGGTGGATTGTGGCAACATTATTGGTGTTTCGATATCCCAAGATGGCGCGCGCGTGGAGCCAAGGTCTAGTTATGCCAGCGGTGGCTGGGTTTCTGACTCTGGTTCCGCTATGGTTAGCTTTAAATGTGCTGAGAAGCGCTGAGTACGGCACCTCTGAGCAATTTGGCTCTGTGCTGATTATGGTTGTCTTAGGCATCGTTTGGAGTGCTGATATTGGCGCTTATTTCGCCGGGAAGAACCTAGGTAAGCGCAAGCTCATGCCAAATGTCAGCCCAAACAAAACCATTGAGGGTCTGATCGGTGGGCTAGTGACCGCGGTCGTTTTTGTTTTGATTTTTTGCTTTTGCTCAGACGTTGAATATAAGCAGTGGTTACTGTACGGCGCATTGACAATCGTGATTGCTTTGTTTTCAGCGATAGGCGATTTGCTTGAGAGTATGTTCAAGCGAGAAGCTGGGTTAAAAGATTCAGGTAGCTGCCTGCCTGGTCATGGTGGCATTTTAGACCGCATTGATAGTCTTACAGCGGCAGCACCGATGTTTGCGTTGTTTTATGCTTGGACGGTCACACTATGAGTGTTGAGTTAAGTCAGCTAGAACAAGTCGTCATTCTTGGTGCGAGTGGTTCTATTGGAACCTCAACTTTAGATGTTATCTCGCGCAATAAAGAGCGATATGATGTATTTGCGCTTGTGGCCGGCTCCAATGTTGATGTGATACTTAAGCAAGCGCTTGAGTACAAGCCTCGTTATGTTGTAATGCAAGAAGCGCATGCTGCGGCCTCGCTACGTGAGCACTTAAGCAATACCAGCATTGAAGTCCTAAGTGGTACTGACGCCATGTGTGACATTGCTGCGCACCCAGATGTTGATATCGTGATGTCTGCCATCGTTGGCGCTGCGGGCTTGTTGCCAACTTTGGCGGCGGTAGAAGCGGGTAAAAAGGTACTGTTGGCCAACAAAGAGTCATTGGTGATGTCGGGCAAATTGTTTATGGACAAAGTGAAGCACCACGGTGCTACATTATTGCCGATAGACAGTGAACACAATGCGATATTTCAGTGCATGCCTGCACAAGTGCAGCGTGCTGAGCAAACTAATTTTAATGCGGTGGGAATTCGAAAAATCCTCCTCACTGGATCTGGTGGTCCTTTTTTAACTCGTGATGTCAATACACTCAAAGCGGTTACCGTAGAGGAAGCTGTAGCACACCCAAATTGGTCAATGGGCCGTAAAATATCGGTTGATTCTGCGACGATGATGAATAAAGGTCTCGAATTTATCGAAGCTAAATGGCTGTTTGATTGTCAACCTGATGATATCGAAGTTGTTATTCACCCTCAAAGCATGATCCACTCCATGGTTCAATATCAAGATGGTTCAGTGATTGCGCAAATGGGTCAACCTGACATGCGTACACCAATCGCCTACGGTCTTGCTTACCCAGAACGTATCGATGCTGGCGTTAAACCGTTGGACTTTTCTGATATGCGTGATTTCACATTTACTCACCCAGACTATGCACGTTATCCAAATTTAAAACTTGCTATAGAGGCATGCCGACTAGGTCAAGCAGCTACAACAGCGCTTAATGCAGCCAATGAAATCTCGGTTGCGGCATTTTTGGACAAGCGCATTGGCTTTATGGATATTTTTAGAGTTAATGAGCAGGTGCTTGAGCACAGTACGTTAAAAGATTTAGAATCATTGGAAGAAATTTTAGATATGGACAGTCAAGCCCGTCGGCTTGCACAGCAGATGATTGCAAATCAGGGGTAATGATGTTTGATTTTTTCTGGAATCTAGGTTCATTTGTTATTGCGTTAAGTATTTTAGTCGCTGTACATGAATACGGACACTTTTGGGTTGCCAGAAAAGCGGGTGTGAAGGTGCTGCGCTTCTCCATAGGTTTTGGTAAGCCTCTTTTTACTTGGTACGATAAAATGGGTACCGAGTATGCTATTTCAGTCATTCCTTTGGGTGGCTATGTGAGAATGCTTGACTCGCGCGTTGATGATGTTGATGAACACAATATCGATAAAACACTGGATAGTAAGTCAGTGTATGCGCGTATGGCTGTTGCGGCTGCAGGCCCTGCGGCGAATTTCCTTTTTGCGATTTTTGCTTTAGCCATTATGTACTCGGTTGGCGTTCAAAATGTTAAGCCTGTTGTTGGTAACGTAACAGAGTCGTCGATTGCGCAAAAAGCGGGTGTTCAACCTGGCGATGCAATCAAGCGCATAGGCGGTGAAGACGTAAATTCGTGGCAAGAAGTTAACTTCGCTGTCATGTCCGGGTTAGGTGAACAACAGCTGGAAATAAAAGTTGTTGACGACAAGGGCCAGATTGCAATCCGAACCTTGGATGTGCGTAACTGGAAGCTAGATCAAAAAGACGTTGCGCCTTTGGCCTCGATAGGCATTAATCCATACAGACCTGATATCACAACCGAGTTGGCGCTGATAGCCGAAAACTCTGCTGCGCAGCGCGCACAATTGAAAGCAAATGATGTGATTTTGTCTTTCAATCAACAAAACGTTGAGAGCTGGGCACATTTTGTCGGCTTAGTACAACAAGCGGCCTATCAGCAAAGTGTGATCACTGTCTTGCGAGATGGTCAAGAAGTTACCCTGAATGTGACCCCTGATGGAAAAGAGATTTCAAAAGACCAAGTAATAGGTTATTTGGGAGTTGTCCCCAAACAGAAAAGTTGGCCTGAAGGCTACATTGAGACTAGACAGTATGGTGTATTCGATAGTATCGTGCTTGGCGTTCAGAAAACCTATGCGTTGACAGCGCTGAGCTTCGATATGATTGGCAATCTGCTCACTGGTCAAGTCTCTGTTCAAAATATTAGTGGTCCAGTTGGAATTGCCGTAGGCGCTGGTGACAGTGTCAGTTATGGGTTAGTTGCCTTTTTAAGCTTTTTAGCACTAATTAGTGTTAACTTGGGAGTTTTCAACCTTTTGCCTCTGCCGATGTTGGATGGTGGGCATTTGATGTATTACTTAATTGAACTAATTCGAAAAAAACCGGTCTCTGAAAAGACACAAGAGTTAGGTTACAAGCTTGGAGCGATGATGCTCTTAGCTCTGACTTGTTTTGCACTGTTTAATGACGTATCGAGGCTCTAGGCTCTGTAATAAGGGCGATAGCGCACGTGGCGTATAGTACGCCGTAAGCTGTAAAGGATAAAGATAACAAAATGCCTATAAAAAAACATTTAGCTGTAACGAGTTTACTTGGCGCCAGTTTTGCCGCTTTAGGGCAAAACTCCTTTATCGTAGAAGATTTAAAAGTTGAAGGGTTACAACGTGTTGCACTAGGTGCTGCATTAACTCATATTCCAATCAATGTTGGCGATGAGGTTGATAATTACACAGTTTCAAAAACGATTAAGGCATTATTTTCGTCAGGTCACTTTGACGATATTACCGCTTATCGTGATGGCAACCAGATCGTTTTCAAAGTTAAAGAACGTCCGACAATTGCCTCTATTGAGTTTGACGGCAACAAAGACATCAAAGACGAACAACTTCAAGAAAGTTTAGATGACAAAGATATACGTACCGGTGAGACATTAGACCGTACGGTAATTGATGGTATCGAAAAAGGCTTAATAGAGTTCTTCCACAGTATTGGTAAATACAACGCTAAAATCGATGTCAGTATTGTCGAATTACCGCGTAACCGAGTAAAACTCAAATTTGAGTTTGAAGAAGGTGACGCAGCGTCTGTTCGCCAAATCAACTTAGTTGGTAACGAACTATTCTCAGACGAGCAGTTGTTACGCTTAGTTGAATCTCAGCAAGATTTGCCTTGGTGGAAGTTCCTGTCTAGTGACCGTTACCAAAAGCAAACAATCGAAGGCGACCTTGAAAAGATCAGGAGTTATTATCTTGATAGGGGTTATTTGAGATTTAACATTGATTCAACGCAAGTATCAGTAAGTCCTGAGCGTGAGTCGGTGTATGTGACCGCAAATATCACTGAAGGTGAGAAGTATACGGTCAAAGGTTTTGACTTTATTGGTGACCTATTAGGGCGTGAAGAGTTAATTCGTAGTGTTGTTCCATTGAGAGCAGGTGAACTTTATAACGGCTCATTGGTGACATCATCAGAAGAATTCATCAAAGGGTACCTAGCAAGATTTGGCTACGCCAATGCCGAAGTTCGCACAATTCCAGAAATTGACGACGAAAATAAAGAAGTACATTTAACCTTATCAGTTGATCCTGGCAAGCGTGTTTATGTTCGACGCATTTTAGTCAACGGCAACCAAAATACCGCAGATCATGTAGTGCGAAGAGAAATGACGCAGTTAGAGGGCGCTTGGCTGTCAAACCAAAGTCTAGAACGCTCAAAATTACAGATCCAACGTTTACCGTATATGGAAAAGGTTGAGTTTGAAGTTAAGCCTATTCCTGGTGTTGATGACCAAGTGGATGTCGATTTCAATGTAAAAGAGCAACCGGCAGGTAGTTTCCAAGCAGGTGTTGCTTATGGTTCATATGCAGGTTTGCAATTTAATGTGGGCGTGAGTGAATCTAACTTCTTGGGATCTGGTGACCAAGTTGCGTTTAACATCAACACATCACGTGCTTCTACGCGCTACAGTGTTTCATACACAGATCCTTATTTTACGCCTGATGGTATTTCTCAAGGTAGCAGTATTTTCTATAGCAACTTTGATGGCGGCGAAATTGGCCTAGTCGATTACGATTCTCGTAGTTACGGTATTGGTACTCATTTTGGTATACCAATTAACCCAGTTAACCGATTAAACTTTAGTTTCCGTTGGATTGAAGAAGATCTGGATCGTATTGCTGATTACGAGCAAACGCGAGTAATGAGGCTTACATTCGAAGATCCAAACAATCCGGACGATGGATTCGATTTCACGAAGTTTGAGTTAGGTATTGGTTGGTCTCGTATTACGGTAAACCGTGGTATGTTCCCAACAGATGGTTCACGCCAGTCGGCAAATTTAAACTTTACGACTCCAAACTCTGACTTGAACTACTTTAAGTTGAGCTACGATTCTCGTTTCTATTGGCCGATAAGTAATGACCACCGTTGGGTATTCTCAACACGTGCTGCGTTGGCATATGGTAATGGTTATGGTGAGAAAAACGGCTTTGATCAGGTTTTACCTTTCCAAGAGTTCTACCGTATCACCGAAATGGAGTTGAGGGGTTTCGAGAGAAATACAATCCTGCCTCAGGCGGTTCAACGTCGTCCATTAGGCATACCAGGTACACCTTCGAAAGATGGCTCTTCGACAGGTACTATTGGGGGAGATCCTCAGTTTGACCAGTTAGTTCCACTTGGTCGTATCGGTGGTAATGCTAAGGCGGTATTAGGTGCAGAGATGATTGTACCTACACCTTTCCTAGATGAAGAAAATACAAGTTCAGTACGTACTAGCTTCTTCGTAGATGCAGCTAACGTATGGGACACTGAATTCGACGTAAGTCGCTATACAAACTTGCCAGAAGATCAATACAAACAATTATCAGATTATTCTGATCCTGGCCGTTTTAGGGTTTCTACGGGTTTATCTATACAGTGGATATCTCCAATGGGACCAATGTTAATTAGTTTTGCGTATCCGCTGAAAAAAGAAGACGATGATGACACTCAAAACATCAGCTTCAACATCAGCAATACTTTCTAAGGAGTTTATTGTGAAAAAGATTTTTAAAACATCTGCTATGGGTATTTTGGCAGCGTTGTTAATGGGTAACTCAGTTAATGCATTCGCTCATAAAGTGGGCTTAATTGACATGCAGAATATTTATTCTCAGTTACCGCAAATGGCAAAAATTGAGCAAACGTTAAAAAATGAATTTGCTGAGCGTCGCCAAGAACTTGAAAAACTACAAGGCGATATTCGTTTTGAAGCTGAAAAATTCAAACGCGAAAGCGCGACAATGAGCGAAGAGCAAAAAACTGCGCTACGTGACAAAATTCAAAACATGCAAAAAACACTTGCTGAAAAAGGCCGTCCGCTAGAGCAAGAAATTAAGCAACGTCAAAACCAAGAGTTAGCAAAAGTTCAAAAGCTAATCTTCGATGCGATTCAATATGTTGCTAAAAAAGGAAACTTTGACGAAGTTCGAGTAAAAGAAACGACAATTTACTTCAACCCTGATAAAGTTAGCGATCTATCAAATGAAATTGTTGAAGTAGTTAGCAAAAAATAATGACGAAACAATACACGTTGTCACAATTGGCAGAATATCTAGGCGCCTCTTTGGAAGGTGACGGTAGTCAGCCAATTGTGAAAATCGCGACCTTGGTGAATGCCAAGAGCCAAGACATTGCGTTCTTGGCAAATAAAAAGTACCGCAGTCAATTAGAGTCGACGCAAGCAGGTGCTGTGATCTTGTCAGCCGATGATGCTGAGCACTACACGGGCAATAAATTAGTCTGTGATAACCCTTATGTTGCGTACGCCAAGTTGGCGCAATATATGGACACGACACCAAGTGCTGCGAGTGCTATCCATCCCAGAGCATGTATTGACGAAGGCGCATCGTTAGGCGAAAACGTCAAGGTAGCGGCTAACGCCGTGATAGAGTCCGGTGCGGTCATTGGCGACAACGTGGAAATCGGTGCAGGCTGTTTTATTGGTAAAAATGCGCGCATTGGTGCTAATACTAAACTTTGGGCGAATGTAACCATCTATCATGATGTGGTGATTGGCGAGCAGTGCTTGTTCCAATCGGGTACTGTGATAGGTAGTGACGGGTTCGGTTATGCGAATGAATCTGGGGAATGGGTTAAGATCCCTCAGATTGGCACAGTCATTATTGGTAATCGTGTAGAAGTTGGCGCATGCACATCGATAGACCGTGGTGCTATCGACGACACGATCATCCATGACAACGTCATACTAGACAATCAAATTCAGATTGCCCATAACGCGGAAGTTGGCTATGGCACCGCAATTGCGGGATGCTCGGTGTTAGCTGGTAGTGTTAAAATTGGGAAGCACTGTCAAATTGGCGGCATGGTAGCAATCAATGGTCACAACGAAGTGTGTGATGGTGTTGTTATTACAGGTATGAGTATGGTCACGAAGGGGATTACCAAGCCTGGTATTTATTCTTCTGGCATGCCGCATACAACGAATAAAGAATGGCGCAAGAACATTGCCCACTTACGAAATCTTTCTGATTTTAAAGCGCGAATTAAAGCGTTAGAAAGTTTAACTGAGCAGTTACAAACTACGGATAAATAAAAGGTGGTATTTTGGCCAACGAATTAAACAGCTTTGACATTCAAGAGATCTTAAAGTTATTACCACATCGCTACCCGATGCTTTTAGTTGATAAAGTTGTCGATTACAAACCGGGTGAGTATCTTCATGCGATAAAAAATGTCACGGCGAATGAACCTATTTTCACAGGGCACTTTCCAGAACAACCAATTTTCCCAGGTGTTATGATCCTTGAAGCGCTTGCTCAGGCGACAGGTCTATTAGGCTTTAAGACAGTCGAGAACCGTTCTGATAATGAGCTATACTTATTTGCAGCCATTGACAACGCAAGGTTTAAGCAGCCCGTTGTTCCTGGAGATACAATGCACTTACATGTGCAGTTTGTTAAAGAGCGTCGCAACATCTGGAAGTTTTCCGGTGAAGCGAAGGTTGACGGCAACGTAGTATGTAGTGCCGAATTAATGTGTGCTAGAAGAGAGTTTTAAGCGTGATCCATCCTACCGCAATTATTGAGCCAGGTGCTAAATTAGGAAGTAACGTCTCTGTTGGACCATATAGCTACATCGGTAACGACGTGGTGATTGGTGATGACTGTAAAATTGAATCTCACGTTGTTATTAAAGGGCCGAGTGAAATCGGTTCTGGTAATCACATTTTTCAATTCGCGTCAGTAGGCGAAGCCTGTCAAGATAAAAAGTACAAGGATGAACCAACAAAACTGATCATCGGTGACAACAATGTCATTCGAGAGTGTGCGACGATACATCGTGGTACTATACAAGACAAAGGCGTGACCATAATCGGTAGTAATAACTTATTTATGGCTTACACACACGTCGCGCATGATGCAGTGATTGGCAATAATGTTATTTTTGCCAATAATGCAAGTGTTGCAGGGCATGTGCATATTGGTGACTGGGTTATCCTTGCGGGTAATTCTGGTGTTCACCAGTTCTGCAAAGTGGGTTCACATGCATTTGTTGGTATGTATTCTGGTGTTAATCAGGATGTACCGCCGTTTGTGACAACGACAGGCACCCCAGCGCGCCCAGTTGCAATTAATACAGAAGGCTTGAAGCGTCGTGGCTTTGAATCTGATGAGATTATGGCAACACGAAGAGCGTATAAAACGTTGTTCCGTAAAGGCTTAAAACTTGCTGAAGCCGTGGAATCATTGCAAGAAGAAGCTCAAAAGTTCCCTGCTGTGCAGCAGATGTTGGACTTTATAGCAAACTCAGAGCGCGGTTTAGTACGCTAAGACAGATTAGCTCTTGGTATTGCCTAATCCAATCACTAAATAGGCAAATAACAAAGAGTGGGTTCTGATATAATGACGCCATACATAGTATGGCGTTTTTTTATTTTGCAGAAGAACAAAAATGGCAAACGAAAAATCAATCACCATTGGCATTGTTGCAGGCGAACTGTCTGGCGACATTCTGGGCGCAGGATTAATCAAAGCGCTTAAAAAGCGATACCCAAATGCAGAATTTGTTGGTATTGCAGGACCCAAAATGCAAGCAGCAGGCTGTAAAAGTTTATTTGATATGGAAGAGCTAGCCGTTATGGGGCTAGTAGAGGTCTTGGGACGTTTACCAAGATTATTAAAAATCAGAAAAGAGTTGGTAAACTATTTTATCGACTATCCACCGGATGTATTTATTGGTATTGATGCACCTGATTTTAATCTTCGTGTTGAAAAGCCATTGAAAGCTGCGGGTATTAAGACCATTCAATACGTGAGCCCTTCAGTGTGGGCGTGGCGTCCAAAGCGTATTCATACTATTGCGGAAGCAACAAACTTAGTACTTTCGTTATTACCTTTTGAAAAAGCGTTTTACGACAAGCATGAAGTACCCTGTACTTTTGTTGGCCATACTTTGGCTGACGAGATCCCATTAGAGTCCGATAAGCTAGCTGCGCGGTCTGAGATAGGCCTAGAAGAATCAGATACCGTGTTAGCGCTGCTGCCAGGAAGTCGAGGCTCGGAAGTTGGATTATTGAGCGAAACATACCTGCAAACAGCTAAGCAGTTGGTAGACAAAATTCCAAACCTAAAGATTGTCGTTCCGCTGGTTAACGAAAAGCGACAGAAGCAATTTAATCAGGTTTTAAATAAAGTAGCGCCCGAGCTGAGGCCAGTTTTGCTTGATGGTCAATCTGCCTTGGCGATGAAGGCTGCTGATGCCGTGTTACTTGCCTCAGGTACAGCCACGTTGGAGGCGATGCTCTATAAAAAGCCTATGGTGGTGGGTTATCGTCTTAAAACGTTGAGCTATAAAATTTTTAGTACGTTCTTTACTTTTAATATTAAATATTTCTCTTTGCCAAATTTATTAGCAGACGCCCCCTTGGTGCCTGAGTTTTTGCAAGAAGAATGTAATCCAGATGCGCTAACAGATGCTTTGCTTCCACTGCTTAGAGAAGACAATTCAGCATTGGTTGAGCGTTTTTATGAAATTCATAAAAATATTCGTTTGAATGCCAGTGAACAGGCAGCAATTGCAGTTGCGGAGGTAATTGATGCAAATTGAACGACCTGATTTTAAGTATATCGCAGGCGTAGATGAAGTAGGTCGAGGCCCTTTAGTCGGTGATGTTGTAACCGCGGCTGTAATATTGGATCCGACAAAGCCGATAGAAGGTCTGGCGGATTCTAAAAAGCTGACTGAAAAAAAGCGCAATGCATTGGCCGAAGAAATCAAAGAAAAGGCGCTTTGTTACTGTGTTGCGAGAGCGAGTGTGGAAGAGATAGACGCGCTTAACATTCTACACGCTACCATGTTAGCGATGAAACGTGCTGTAGAGGGGTTAAATATAGCTGCCGAGTTTGTATTTGTTGATGGCAATCGATTACCCGATTTGACAGTCCCTGCGCAAGCTGTAGTAAAAGGCGATAGTTTAGTACCAGAGATCAGTGCGGCATCAATCTTAGCCAAGGTTACTCGAGACAATGAGATGATTGAGCTAGATGCGCAATTCCCTGAATTTGGCTTTGCAGGACATAAGGGCTACCCAACAAAAGCACACTTTGAAGCACTGGCCCAACATGGCATCACGCCCTATCATCGTAAAAGTTTTAAACCAGTTCAGCGTATTCTCGCGGAGCACTCTTAATTATGCCAACGCCTAGTTTTGTACATTTACGTGTTCATAGTGACTTCTCTATGGTAGATGGCTTGGCTAAAACCAAGCCTATTGTTGCTCGAGCTCAAGAGCTGGAAATGCCTGCTTTAGCGATTACAGACCAAATGAATTTATGTGGTTTAGTAAGGTTTTACGGTGGAGCACATGGCGCTGGAATTAAGCCTTTAGTGGGCGCTGATCTATGGCTCAAAAGTGATCAATTTCCTGATGAGCCATGTCGAATCGTGGTTCTAGCAAAGAATAATGAAGGCTATAAAAACCTGACTTTGCTTATATCTGAAGCGTTTTTACGCGGTCATGTTTTTCATCGCCCTGTTGTCGATAAAGAGTGGTTAGCTAAATTTAAAGAAGGTTTAATCATCCTTTCAGGGGCAAAAGATGGGGATGTAGGTAAGGCGATTCTTAAAGGTAATCCACAATTAATCGCTGAAACCTTGGCATTTTATGAAGAACATTTTGCTGATCATTATTATTTAGAGCTGCATCGTACAGAGAGGGAGCTTGAAGAAGAGTATCTTCATGCTGCTGTTGCACTGGCAAGTGAGCGCAACATACCCGTGGTTGCTACGAATGAGGTGGTTTTCTTAAATGAAGAAGACTTTGAACCACATGAAATTCGGGTAGCGATTCACGACGGCTATACACTAGAAGATAAAAACAGGCCCAAGCGTTTTTCAAAAGAGCAGTATTTAAAAACCCCTGAACAAATGCAAGAATTGTTCAGCGATATTCCTGAAGCCCTTGAGAATACAGTAGAAATTGCCAAGCGTTGTAATGTAACGGTGCAATTAGGTACTTACTTCTTACCTGATTACCCAACGGGTGAATTAAAAATAGAAGACTTCTTAGTTAAAGTATCTGAAGATGGTCTTGAAGAGCGTTTACAGTTTTTATTTCCTGACGAAGAAGACCGAAAAGTTAAACGAGTCGAATATGATGACCGCTTAAGGATCGAACTTGACGTAATCAACCAAATGGGATTCCCAGGTTACTTCTTAATCGTAATGGAGTTCATCCAGTGGAGTAAGGATAACAACATTCCTGTTGGACCGGGTCGAGGCTCAGGTGCGGGTTCTTTGGTGGCTTATGCCCTTAAGATCACCGACCTTGATCCGCTTGAGTTCGATCTGCTTTTCGAACGATTCCTTAACCCAGAGCGTGTATCAATGCCCGACTTTGACGTCGACTTTTGTATGGATAGGCGTGATGAAGTAATTGACCACGTAGCTAAGCTCTATGGTCGCCAAGCAGTTTCCCAGATCATTACATTTGGTACGATGGCTGCAAAAGCGGTTATTCGAGATGTTGGCCGTGTACTAGGCCACCCTTATGGCTTTGTTGACCGCATATCTAAACTGGTTCCGGGCGACCCTGGAATGACTTTGGCCAAGGCCTTCGAAGTGGAACCTCGTTTGCCAGAGGCATACGATGGCGACGATGAAGTTAAAGAGCTTATAGATAAATGTCGTATTCTAGAGGGCTGTACACGTAACGCCGGTAAACACGCAGGGGGCGTAGTAATCTCGCCTACCAGTATCACCGACTTTGCAGCGTTATATTGTGACGAAGAGGGTAAATTCCCTGTTACTCAGTTTGATAAGAATGATGTTGAAACCGCTGGTTTGGTTAAATTTGACTTCTTAGGTCTGAGAACGCTGACTATCTTGCAATGGGCACTGGATATGGCGAACGAGCGTTTAGCTCGTGAGCAGAAACCATTTGTTGATATTAATGCCATCCCACTTGATGACCACGCTAGCTTTGAGGTTTTACTGAGAGCTGAAACGACCGCGGTATTCCAGCTAGAATCACGGGGTATGAAAGATCTTATTAGGCGTCTAAAGCCAGACTGCTTTGAAGATATGATCGCACTGGTTGCCCTTTTCCGACCTGGTCCTTTGCAATCGGGCATGGTAGATAACTTCATTGACCGTAAGCATGGTCGTGAAGAGATCTCATTCCCTGACGCACAATACCAACATGAAAGCTTAGCCCCCATACTTGAGCCGACTTACGGGATCATCCTGTATCAGGAGCAAGTAATGCAGATAGCGCAGGTCCTAGCTGGCTATAGCTTGGGTGGCGCTGATTTGCTTCGTCGAGCAATGGGTAAGAAAAAGCCTGAGGAAATGGCGAAGCAGCGATCGACCTTTGAAGAGGGCTCGATTAACAACGGGGTAGACGGCGAACTTGCTATGAAGATCTTCGATCTTGTAGAAAAGTTTGCGGGTTATGGCTTCAACAAGTCACACTCGGCTGCATACGCACTAGTGTCTTATCAAACGCTATGGATGAAAACGCACTTTCCTGCAGAATTCATGGCAGCGGTAATGTCCGCCGATATGGATAACACCGATAAAATAGTGACGTTGGTGGATGAATGTGAAAACATGAAACTGACGCTGTTGCCACCGGATGTGAATGCTGGTGTCTATAAGTTTACAGTCAACCTGCAAGGTGAGATCGTCTACGGTATTGGTGCTATCAAAGGGGTGGGTGAAGGGCCTGTTGAAGCAATCTTAGAAGCGCGTGAGCAAGGCGGAGAGTTTAAAGATCTATTCGATTTTTGTGCTCGAGTGGACCTCAAACGCTTAAATCGACGCGTCATTGAGAAATTGATTTATGCGGGTGCATTAGACAAGTTAGGCCCAGAGACAACGCAGGGTGGCAGGGCGACGCTGCTTGCTAGCTTAAAAGATGCTATGAAGTCAGCAGAGCAGCATCACAAAGCTGAACAGCTAGGCCAATCAGACTTGTTTGGTTTACTGGCCGTTGAACCCGAAGATGTAGCCAAAGCGTTTGTGAAAGCGACCCCACTGAGTGATAACGAATGGTTGGATGGTGAAAAAGAAACCTTAGGGTTATATTTGACCGGTCACCCAATTAATCAATATCGAAAAGAGCTTAAAAACTATACATCGGGCAAATTAGTTGACTTACAGCCGACTAACCGTGACGTACAGTCAACGGCTGCGGGGTTAGTGATCAATGCACGTACTCTGGTTAATAAAAAGGGTAACCGCTGGGGATTGATCACCCTTGATGATAAGAGTGCGCGAATTGACGTGCGGTTCTTCCCAGAGCAATTTGAAATGTACGAGGAACTACTGCAAGTTAACCAAGTACTCGTCATTTCAGGTCATGTTGCCTTTGACAACTTCTCTGGCGGTATTTCTATGACTGCGCGGGAAGTGAATACCATTGCACAAGCACGTGAAAAGCGCATAAGTGCATTGAAAATGACGCTTAATATGACTCAAATGGATACAAGCTTTGGTGAGAACTTAAAACGAGTATTGGAGCCGTATAAGTTTGGCACATGCCAAGTTGTTATTGAATATCAAAGACCCGATGCGACAGCCGAACTGACGTTAGGTATGCAATGGTGCGTTACACCCAGCGATGAGTTGATACGTTCATTGAAAAAATTAACAGGACAAGATATTGAATTAATCTTTGACTAGTTACGCTGTTTGGCCGTTAGGCTAAACGCAAACAAAAAGGCCACCAAGCTGCACTTGGTGGCCTTTTTCGTATCTGGTACGGCTTAGTTACAGTAGCCGAACGACATTAGGCGCTGATATCTTTGCTCTAGCATTTCTTCTTGGCTTAGCGCAGAGAGATCAGACAGATCTTTTAGGATCTGAGACTTGAGGCTACTGGCAGCTGCATCATAGTTACGGTGTGCGCCACCCAGTGGCTCTGGCACGATTTCATTAATAAGGTTGTTATCTTTGATACGCTGTGCAGATACACCCATGGCTTCAGCTGCAAGTGGTGCTTTTTCTGCGCTCTTCCAAAGGATTGATGCACAACCTTCAGGTGTGATTACAGAGTATGTGCTGTAACGAAGCATGTTTACACGGTCACCAACACCGATTGCCAATGCGCCACCTGAACCACCTTCACCAATTACGGTACAGATTGTAGGTACTTTTAATGACGCCATTACTTTTAAGTTCATTGCAATCGCTTCACTTTGACCGCGCTCTTCAGCGCCGATACCCGGATAGGCACCTTGTGTGTCAATTAGAGTAATGATCGGCATCTTGAAGCGTTCAGCCATTTCCATTAAGCGTTTTGCTTTACGGTAACCTTCAGGTCTTGGCATACCAAAGTTACGTTTAATTTTTTCTGCTGTGTCACGGCCTTTTTCTTGGCCGATAACCATCACTGGCTTGCCATCTAGTCGTGCTGTACCACCAATGATAGCTGGATCGTTCGCAAATGCGCGGTCGCCTGCAAACTCATCGAATTCTGTAAAAATGCGCTTGATGTAGTCACTCGCATGCGGACGCATAGGGTGACGTGCCAGTTGTAGTAACTGCCACGGGTTTAGTTCTGAGTAAATTTTTTCAGTAAGCTGCACACTTTTCTCTTTTAGCTTACTGATTTCATCTTCCAGACTTAGGTCCAAAGAACCTGAGCGACTAACAGCTTGTAGCTCTTTTATTTTTTGCTCTAATTCAGCTACTGGAAGTTCAAATTCTAAATAGTTTAAGCTCATTTTCTAACCTATCTGATAATTTTTTTAAAGTTTGTCTCGGTCTAATGTAGAGAATACAGATTAAAAATGCCAAGACTCAGTCATCTGCAACGTCTTTAATAGCATAGCCTGTTTTGCTAAAAGCAGTCCCAACTAAATGTCAATATTGCCTGTTTAACTCAGTTTTTGAAGAAGTTCGCGAACTTTAGATACAAGTTCTCTCTTCATCTTATAACTGTTTTTTCTTCGTGAAGGCTAATTCTCTGTCATCACATACAATTTTCTTCGCATTATACTGCCCCAAGCTGCATCTTGAAAACAGACCAGCAAGATAATGCGACTTTTTATACATAAGTAGCGATTTACCTAAATTTTGACGCAGATGTCAATTAATTTCGGGTTTGTTTTGTTTTGGTAAATAATGATAATTTCGGTCACTAAAAATAAATGGCAAGTGAACATCAAGACGTTGACCTGTCTGTTTAATTCAGAGGATTCTCTAATATCTTCAAAGTCACTCACAAAATCGATCAATCATCTTTTAAAATACAACGATAACGATTGTAGAACACAAAGGCACGACAATATACTCTGCTCATAGAAAGCGCAATTTTCACAATTTAATTTTACAGAGTATGCGCTAGTTCAAAATGCAAACATTATTATGGTATGGCGCTTTGCAAATCTTGCTTGATAGGGTATAACGCCACTGGATTTTAATCGGGGAAAGGTATGGAACGCACAAGCGTTTACAAACAGTTTACAGCAATGATTGAACAACACTGTGGTGGTCGTTTACATAAAGGCTTTACGGTGGCGTTGTCTGGTGGTGTCGACTCAGTTGTGCTGCTTTATCTGTGCCATCGTTATGCGACTCAACACGGTGACCTCCCTGTAAAAGCGGTGTATGTGAACCATGGATTGTCTGAAAACGCATTACATTGGCAACACTTTTGCGAACAACTCTGCCAAAAACTATCAATCATGTTTAACGCTGCGCAGGTGACAATCCAAGCCAAACCGCGAACCAGCTTGGAAGCGCAAGCAAGAGAAGCTCGCTACCTAGCACTGGATAAGCACGCTTTGTGCGGTTCTACGCTATTACTCGGTCAACATGCAGATGATCAGGTGGAGACGTTTTTTATTCGTCTCAAAAGAGGATCGGGGTTACAGGGTCTGGGTGCAATGAGAGTGTCTACTACTTTGTCAAGCGGTCGTCACTGTTTGAGGCCATTAATCCATGTAGAGCGCCAAGAAATAGAGGCATTTTCGCAAACTTTTGGATTGCAACATATTGAGGATGAGTCAAATCGCAGCAACGTGTTTGACCGAAACTTTCTACGCAACCAAGTATTGCCCCTTCTGAAAGGGCGGTTTAAAGGGTTTGTACCGAGTGTGATGAGGTCTATTTCGATACTGCAAGCTCAACAAGCATTAATAGACGAGTTATCAGAGAGCGATCTGGCGCTTTGTCTACATGATAAGTGTTTAGTTGTGATGGAGCTGGGAAAACTGTCTGCTTTGAGGCAAAGCAATGTGGTACGTACATGGCTTGCGAAACATAATGAGAGCATGCCCTCTAAAAAGCAGCTAGAGCAAATTTTACGACAGTCCTTGGGTGCCCGAGTTGATGCACAAGTGACTATCCAATTGACGAAAGGCAGCGTCAAGCTTTATCAAGGGAAGCTCTATTGGGTTGACAATAACTTATCACCCATGCTCGACGTTAAAGAGCTGAGTCTCAATGGCCCTGTGTCGATTTGTTGTGACACTAAGCTTATTGTATGCGAAGGAAAAGGCATACGAAGGCCGCAGCCAACTGAAACTGTCTCACTTAGGTTTGCGTGTTTGAGTGATAAGGTTAAACCTCTTGGCAAGCCAGGTAGAAATACGGTTAAACATTGGTTGAAAGACTTAAACGTGCCCACATGGGAACGAACGCGAGTGCCTTTGATTTATTATGACGACACGTTAGTTGCAGCTGTGGGTTACTTTGTAAATGAAGATTATGCGAGTGAGCAGGGAATATTCTGGAAAGAAGTAAATGCAAGAAAATAAAACGATTAGCCTCTCTTTGGCTCGTAAGGCGCCTGTCGCAATTGCGATATGTTGTACTGGGTTTGTCATTTTGGCCTTGGTCTCGGCCTTCCACATTACTAATGTACTACTAGCGCTAAGTGTTGGTGCGCTGTCTGCTGCGTTGCTGTTGGCGTATTGGCATGGCAAAGGCGGGTACTATTTCATCCTAGGATTGGCTGCCCCCATGCTTTCAATTTTATTTAGTGATTTGCCCGATTTTTGGGCGTTAGGGTGGGTGATTAACGGCTTTTTTTGCGGTTTTGCCATATTACTGTGGTTGTTTAAAATTAAAAACCGTTAATCATGGTGGTACTTACCATTAGGGGATGGTAAGTACCAATGAGTTGATTACACTGCGCGTGCACAATTCCTTCCCGCTTCTTTGGCTTTGTATAGCCCACCATCGGCTCTGGCGAATATTTCGTTTGAGCAATCTTGGCTCGATGCAAGCGTAAACCCAATACTGGTTGTTACTTCGTGTTTGGCCAGTAGGTTGCACCCATTGACTCTGTCCATAATGCGCTCTGCAATTACTTTGTTGGTGGTAAATGCTGGGTCATCAATAAGCACAGCGAATTCATCGCCACCAAATCTAAACACCGCGTCGGTTGCTCGAATACTTGACGTTAAAATGTTGGCAAACTCGATGAGCACTTCGTCGCCTTTTTTATGACCATACTTGTCGTTGACTTGTTTGAAATTATCTAAGTCCAGCAGCATTAAACTGAAGTTACGGTGATGGCGGCGGCTGCGCTCAAGCTTAGTATCCAAATACTCATTAAACTGACTTCTATTGTACAGGCCCGTTAGTGTATCTTTGGTAGCGAGTTGCAGCACGCGATGATACATCAACGCATTCCTGAGCGGATACAGCAAGCAAGTATGTAGCTGCATCAGTCGTGCTCTTATAGTCCCACTTAAGCTATATTTACTAAAGTACACGAGTTGCCCTAGATGATGCCCGTTCAGTTCTAAATCGAACGTATAAGGTTTAAGCTGGTTATCGCTTTGATGCATTTGAAATAACCCTTGGCTCGAGTGAAACTGGAGCCCTGCTAAGTCTGTAATGCGTTTAACGTAACCTGCAAAAATATCTAAAATGCCGTTCACCTCTAATGTGGTTTGCAGCTTTTCGACGAGCGTACTGGGTTGTTCTGGCGCTTGTGAAACATATTGGTCCGTCGCGAACGGTATGTAGTCACCGCGCGAAGGCGTTCGTTGCGCCAAAATATGGACATTTTCCATTTGGTAATTCCCCTAATTACAACATTCCCAAACAGATAAGCTAGTTTCATGCCAATAAATTAAACTGGCTGAAAAACAGTTGCTTGCTATAGTTAAATTGAGTGAAAAATCATCTATAACGAATCTTTGACACCTAGGAGGCCATTTGCAGCAAAATTTTGCCGGGCTTTTTTCAGAAAAAGTACTCATTGCAATTGTAAATGCTTTACATGGTCACTTTGCAGGTTTTGTCGCACTGCTTTTGTGTGCGGTTTTACTTGTTTGGTCCTTTAAACGCGTAGGTTTGCCACCTATTTTAGCCTATTTACTCACAGGCTTAGTTGCCAGTGGTTACGGGTGGATGGACAACAGTCATGAGATACATTTGATAGCGGAGTTGGGAATTGTATTTCTATTGTTTAGCCTTGGTTTGGAATTCTCTATTCCAAAGCTCATGGCCATGCGCAGTGTGGTTTTCGGACTGGGTAGTACACAAGTTATTCTCTCAATTTTTTTAGTTACGGTTATTTTATTCAAAGTGGGCCTTGCGTGGTCTGAGTCATTGATCATTGCATGCATTGTTGCGCTTTCATCAACCGCAGTCGTCGTCAAGATTATGAAAGAAAATGGCATGTTGAATCTTCGCAAGGGGCAGCTTGCTGTTGGGGTGTTGTTGTTTCAAGACATTGCCGTAGTACCTATGCTTATTGTGTTCCCTTTGATGGCACAGACGGACAATCAAGTGTTGGTTGGGGCGTTGGTACTGGCCCTCGCAAAAGGCGCTTTTGTGTGTATGCTGTTGTGGGCAATCGGGAAATGGGTACTCCCTAAAGTATTTAATGAGGTCGCGCTGGCAAGAACTGACGAGCTTTTTGTGTTAACCACCTTGGTTGTTGCTTTGTGTGCTGGGGCACTCACGTATGCCTTTGGATTGTCTATGGCATTAGGGGCGTTTTTAGCCGGTATGATGTTGGGTGAAAGCCAATATCGTCATCAACTGGAAGCAGAGATTAGGCCATTTAGAGATATTTTGATGGGCCTATTCTTTGTGACAGTGGGTATGCAGTTGGATGTCGGCTATGTGATCAATTCATTTTTCTATATTTTAGGGGCTATGGCGCTACTGCTGGTGACCAAACTGGCCATTGTGTATGTTAGTGCCCAACTGATGGGGGAGCGGAAAAAAGATGCGTTTGCCTCGGGTGTGATGTTATGGCAAATGGGGGAGTTTGGCTTTGTGCTGGTGGCACTGGCAGGAAAACACCACCTACTTGAGCCGAATGTTGCGTCGTTTTTACTGGCATTAGGCGTCATCTCCATGGCTTTAACCCCCTATTTAATTGGTCAAACAGATCGCTTACTAGAGCTATTTAAGTTAGACACTGAACACAAATCTGACATGTC
Organism: Pseudoalteromonas luteoviolacea; assembly: GCF_001696455.1. Taxonomy (GTDB): domain Bacteria; phylum Pseudomonadota; class Gammaproteobacteria; order Enterobacterales; family Alteromonadaceae; genus Pseudoalteromonas; species Pseudoalteromonas luteoviolacea_C. The sequence goes on along the minus strand of NZ_MAUJ01000001.1, from coordinate 1,835,726 downwards.
GAACTCTGGGTTTAAAGATCCCACGATAAAAGATCATGTGGTGATTTTTGGCTATGCGCGGGTGGGCAAACGATTGCCCGATTTTTAAAACCTGAAGCAATCCCCTACATTGCCATTGAACGTAACCCAATTATTGTGCAAGAGGCACAAACGGCAGGGGAGCCTGTGATATTTGGTCATGCAGCACAAAAAGCCATTTTGAAGTCAGCATGTGTAAGTAAAGCGCGGTTAGTGATTGTGACAATGGATGACTTTGAACAAAGCCAAATCGTGATAGACGCGATAAAACATTTTGCCCCAGAAGTAAAAATCTTGGTGCGCATGCAAGATGATACGCATTTGGAAGATTTAAAACAGCTGGGTGTGACCGAAGTGGTGCCAGAGTCTCTTGAGGCGAGCTTGATGCTTGTATCACATGTTTTATATATGTCAGGTGTACCTATGAGGCGTATTTTTAAACGGGTCAGTAAAGAAAGGCAAAATCGCTATGAGTACTTGCATGGGTTTTTCACGGGAAACAGCCATGAGTTGCACGAGTATGGCAATAGTCAGTCAAGCTTTGTGTCTGATCGTTTGGAATATTTACATGCAATTGCGTTACCAGAGGAAGCTTATGCGGTAAACAAAACGATTTCGGAGCTGCAACTTGTGCGGCACAAGGTGGTAGTAAAAGCATTAAGAAGAGATGGTACTGAGATTTCCATGCCAGACGAAGACATCATGTTGATGGCAAGTGATGTCTTACTGCTAAAAGGCAAACCGCGCAGAGTAGAGCGAGCAGAGCAATTTATCCTAGATGGTTTACCTTAATCGAGTTCTAAAAACGCCCGAATTTCGTCGAGTCTAGCCAATCCGTCTTCATAACCTATGTTAATAAGCTCTTGTGTGTAACTTTTCTCAAAAAGTAGGTAACTGGTTAAACTGGACTGAGAGTGCTTTTTCACCCCAATCGAGCGTAGCAATAATTTGACGGCAATGGGTAAGTCATCATAAAAGTCGAGAGCCAGCTCATTAAAATTCATCGATGGGTTAACCACCAAGGTATCAACTCTTTTCAATTCTTTATGTTTTTCTCGTGCGGGTAATAGGCTGACAGTCCGGTTTACGCGTTCGAGCCGCTCAAGATCAGACTGCAAAGTGTCACTAAAAATACTGTCCAAAAGGTGGCCTGCCACCACTGACATACCGGGAAAATGTGCCTCGTAGCCCAATGGTGTATGCGCTTTAGGCTGCTCGACACCAATAATAAATATTTTACTGGCACCTAAATGAATAGATGGGCTGAGCGGAGAAAGTTGGTGAATTGAGCCATCGCCATAGTAATTGTGCTTTACGCGCACACTAGGGAATACCATCGGAATGGCACTGGAGGCCATTAAGTGGTCGAGCGTTAGGTGTGTTTGCACGCCCTCTCGCTTTGCGCGTTGCCATGGCTTTGCGTCTTTGGCTTGATAAAAAGCCACTGATTTGCCGCTTGAGTAACTTGAAACCGTTACAGACAGCGCATCTAAAAATCCACGATGTATATTGCGGTCAATACGGGCCAAATCCAATACGTCTTCGAGCAGGTGACGCAGTGGGGTATTGTCTAAAAGGCTTGCTGGTGGGTGATTAATATAATCCGCTTGGAAGCTGCGCATCACATTGTTAAATAAGTGTCCGAATGCACCAAGCAGTGAACTTTTATATACCATGTCGGTGTGAAAGCTCTTCCAAATCCATTCTATTTTTCTTATCGCTAAATGCATATTAGACGAGTAGCAAGCAAGGCCAGTCGAGTTGATAGCGCCAGCAGACGTACCATTTATAATTTTAAAAGGAAGCGGTGCGCTACGTGGCAAGCTATGTGCAATAGCTTTGAGCACGCCCACTTGATATGCGGCCCTAGCACCACCACCAGTCAATAGGAGAGCGATGTGTGGCTGGCCAATTTTACTCTGCGCCTTATTCATACACGTCCTTTCAATTTGCCAAGCAGAAACAGTAACAAAAAATAACCTGCTTACTTATACTATACTCAATTTAAGACGAAAGTGTATTTTGCATCTTTTATAAATATCAGCCAGTTACATTATTAAGCTCATACAGCACAGTGTGAAAAGGTGTTGTTCATTTGTATGCATTTGTTGGTTTGGCTCTTGTTTGCTCAGATGTTCATGTAATTGTCAGCAAAGAGATGCGAGTTTGAGATAAACTCTCATTAATGCGCGTTAACGCAGATGAGATATCTTTTAGTTTGTGTTTTAATTGCATAGTGCAGTGAGAATTATTTAGCTGCCAAATTATTTAAGCGAATTTTACGGAGTCTCCATGTCAGAGCACAGTTCAGCAGAGCCAAGGACAAATAAAAAGCCTTCTAACAGTCAACTTCTTCTTGCGGCGATTGCCGCAGTTGCATTAATTATTGTTGCTGTATTTGTATTAGCGAATAAAGAAAGTAAACCAGCAGAGAATACAAAATTTCGACAGGATGTCGTAGTGCCTGAAGAAACCCCTAAAACGGTAGTTAATACGGCCCGTACTGAGCCTAAATCGCAACAAGAAGAAACGGTCGCAGATACGAGTACTGATCGAGCTGAGTCTAAAGCGCCTGTTATTGAGGAACCCGTAGCGACAGTGCAGCCTGAAGCTCGCCCCGTTGAACCGGTAGAGCCAGTATTACCGACCTTAGATGACAGTGATACAAGTGTTCGTGATAGCGTTGCAAGCTATCTAAGCAAACAAGCAATGGAGCTTTTGGTGACTGAAGACATGGTAAGACGCAGTGTGGTTTTTATTGACAACCTAGCGCAGGGAAAGATTGCTAAAAAGCATTACCCTGTGAGCAAGCCTGCTGATAACTTTATGGTCATTGAAGACGACATTATCGTAACAGACCCTAATAGCTTTGAGCGTTACACGCCGTATGTGAATATGCTTAGCTCAATGAGCACGGCGCAGTTAGTTCGTTTATACGAGCAGTATAAGCCGCTAATCAGCGAAGCCTATGAAGAAATCGGTTACAACGGCAATGAGTTTGACTACACATTACAAGAGGCATTAGGTGAATTACTAGAAACGCCAATTCCTGAGTCTAGCCTGCCACTAATACAAGAGTCAGTGACTTATAAATACGCATACGCAGAGTGGGAGCAGCTATCAGATGCACAAAAACTATTTTTGCGTATGGGCCCTGAGAATATGAAAAAAGCCAAGAAACGCCTACAGGCATTTCAACGCGCGTTGGCCAACTAGCACAAATTTAATACTCAGTTAATCAAAAGCTTGCTCCATTGCTTAAACAAACAGCAAACGAGCAAGCTTTTTTAGTTTTCGCTTGCATCCCCGTAAGAAAATCGCCATAATTCAACCCGCGCCAAACAAGGCCCTCAATGGTAGTCTTATTGGTCCTCTCGCAACAATAGTTCGTGAACCTGGTCAGGTCCGGAAGGAAGCAGCCACAGCGGATGACTTGTGTGCCGGGATGTGGCTGGTAAGACTACCACCCAAAACTCTTCTTGTTGTTTGAAGTGTTAGTCTGCAATTTTGTAGTAAAACCCCGCATTAAAACTAAATTATAACCCTGCATAGCCTACTTTTATATCGTCCCACATATTCGGTGATGGTTATAATTAGGCACAAAATAAGTCGCTCTAGAGTCAATAACCTCTACAAGTTCGCAAGACAAAAGAACAAAGCCACTTGCCTAGTTGAATCATCCCTAGAATTCGATGCATGCTTTTGTAACTCCCCAATCCGGGGCTGTTAGCAGTCCCATTTCTGAATTGGTTTGTTAGCCCCACAGCTAATCATAGCTCTTTTGCCATAGAATTTCGTATCCAGTTTTATATGGATTCTCAGTTGTTGGCTCAGCCCAATAAAGCATAATAGTCGTGTCTTTTCCTCGTAACGACGGTACGAATATTACTCTCTCATCTAAACAGTTAGCTAGGAAAACGCTTGTATTACCCTCCGGAGTTATCCCAATAGTTTCTGCTTTCAAAAAGTTGAGACTTGCTGGAATATCGTCACCCCGATAATGCTTGTCGAAAAACTCAGGTTTATTGTTCTTGCCTAATTTGGCTAGTTCATTATATGCAAACTCTAACTGAACAGGCGACAATGATCGAGCATGCTTAACTGCTGGGTGAGACTCATTTGCCACACACCCAAAACCATTGTGCGGATCGTTGTCGCATGCAGTTAAGGAACCACATAATAAAACAACTAAAATTCTAAAAAAACAATGAATGTTATGCATATTCACCTAGGCTATCACCTTGCTAATAAACGTAAAATACTTGGCTAAAATTAGCGACTATGGAGCGTCAGCCAAGCGTTTGACGTCATTTTTGATGCGTTTGTTAGATATTCTGATCAAAATCTAGTTACCCATGTCCCATGAATGAATACTGCTATCGAAATTAATGTGCCAAATAAATATATAAGTGCAGAGATTTTGCTTTGCTTAAAGTTAGCTTGTAAGTATTTTTTATGGGCATCAGATTCTTCTGACAATGCATCACGAGTGACGAGCCGGCCTAAACTTATAGTAATAGCAAGAACAGCAAAAGCAGATGTGGAGTTATATAACATTTTTATAACGAACTCTTCGTAAAAAATATACCAAATTGAAAAAGCTATAACTGCGAAATAAAAGCCAACTTTAATCTCGGCTTTCTTTTTATAGTATTCATTATCATCATCTAAAAAGGACAGTTTTTCACTCTCTGAGCCCATAGAGAAAAGCCCGCAAAGAATCGCATTTGTCCAAAACAGTGCTAGGTATTCCCCCTTAGATAAATTGAAAATGTCGAAAACAAAAAAGTTGGCTAAACAGTAATAGGACGAAATAAATACGAAAGCTAAAATTGAAGATTTATTGAAATTTAACTTTCCACGAAAATGAAACATTCTTTATATACCTAACGCCTCAATAACCGGCGCAGCTTGCTGCGTCCGCGCCGAAGGCGCGAAGTTGATTGACTTGTTATGTGTTTACGAAGCATAGTGACTTAAATACTCTTTTGCAGATTTGCAGATTTGCAGATTCAACAGTTGGCATCATTGCCTTTTCGTTCTCCTGTGACCACAACGGAAGGCGCCACTGCGGGTCTTTTTTTGGAACAAATGAACATGGCAAAAAATTATCACTAGATTGCTTATAGATCACATGTAACTTCTGGGCGCTCGGAAGATGTTGTTCAAAGACGATTTGGGACGAACCATCGACTTCAACTTCTATCCAGATTGCACCATATTTCTCTTTCATACTCATTTACACATAACGCCCCAATAAGCGGCGAATAATAGTTGGCTAAAATGGTGAACGAAGTGAACGCAGCCAACTGTTAGGCGTTCGACTTGATTGGCTTGTTATATGTGCATTACTTACGAATGACAAGGTCTCCAGAAGAAAACCAGACCTGGCGACCATTAAATAGAACCTCTTCCCAATTTTCAGAGTTAGTAGACTCATTTTGATACGCTACAACAAACTGATGCTCAATACTTGGTGTTTCAGGTAATTGGCTAATCAATGAACCACCAGTAATTCGATACTTCTCGCACAGTTCAAGTTGAGCAATTGAATCTTTAAATTGAATAATCTCACCTATATGTGCAGCTTTATCATCTATTGATTCAAATTGTTCACGAGCTTCCAATTTTGCCAAATGTGCTTTTAAGACAGTTATTGCAGGGTTCATCAAAATTCTCGGTACATATAACAATTTAATATTGACCCATTGGGTCGCTTTTCTCCTGAGCCAAGGGGCATCTTTATCATTGTACCAGTTCTATCACAATAACTAACTTGTTGCTAAAGATATACTTTTAATCATTGTAGAAATTATGGAAAGGATAAAAACGAACCAATGGGTCGTTTTCTTGACTATAGAAGAAACACAAGGCAACTGGGTATAAGACCAGTGCTTTAAAAATAATTTTCTAATGGCCGCTATTTTTTGAGGCATTCGACTAAACACGTTTTGGGACAGTAACGAGTTACGCTGATAGTCCGCTTCTAGTACTAAACCGACTTTGAGAAGAACACTAAAATGCGTCACTTTTTGCAATCTTTCACTTCACTTTTATGCCAGGTTATACTTCGACCACACAGCTAAGTCATTGAAGTAATAGGGTCGCTTTATGCAAACTTATGCTACAAACTCCATTGTTGTTTGAAGTGTAAGTCTGCAAATTTGTAGTAAAACCCCGCATTAAAACTAAATTATAACCCTGCATAGCCTACTTTTATATCGTCTCACATATTCGGTGATGGTTATAATTAGGCACAAAATAAGTCGCTCCAGAGTCAAAAACCTCTACAAGTTCGCAAGACAAAAGAACAAAGCCACTTGCCTAGTAGAATCATCCTTAGAATTCGATGCGTGCTTTCACTTTGAATACTCTCGCGAAATAAAAACCTTTGAAGCACAACCGTTAGGATTTGAATATGAGTTTGACGGCAAAACTTGCCGTTACACACCTGACTTTTTAATTGCTCATCATGAGAAGCCGCAAAAATATATTGAAGTTAAGCCCTACAGTAAAATTGCAAACCCTGAATTTAGAGCACGCTTTGCGAAAAAACAGTTAGTTGCCAAAGAACAAATAGGCATTGAGTTGGTTGTAGTCTCTAATAAGCAAGCTTGTGATTACCTCTCCTTAGATTGTTTAAAGTTGCTTCATCGTTACTCAGAGTTCCAATCCAAAGCTCACCTACAGCTTTCCACCACTAAGTTACTAATCCAAGGCGTAAGCTCAACATTCAATAAGCAGAAATGATACTTAAAGCCGGTGTGAGAGAGGAGCTTACATCGGCTGTCTCTAGGTTGATAAGCGCATCTTCCAGTTTCGGCATCATTTGTGCAAATTCATTACAAGCAGATATTTAAATTCGTTCTTACCGCGTGGTCATGTTTTATGTAACGTTTTGAATATAAGTAATAAATTTTTTGAGAATATGCTTTAAACACAATCAAACCTTGGAGTATTGCTATATGAAATTTTCTCTTTTTGCACTGTCCTCGCTTTTTGCTTCGCAAATTGCAACAGCGGACAATTTAGTTACAAACGGCTCTTTCGAACAAGATGTCGTAAAATCAAAATGGACATTACTAAGTACAGTTACTGGGTGGCAAAGAGCTGGGGCGAAGTTTGAAATTCAAACATCACGCCTTGGTATCATTAACGCGCAAGATGGCAACCAATATATTGAGCTCGACTCGACAGCTAATCACAGTGTATTTCAAACAGTAGCGACAGAAGCTGGGAAAACCTATGAAGTGTCGTTTTACTACTCACCACGTGTCACAGGGAACAACCAGACAAATAAAGTCGATGTTAAGTGGAATGGCACAACCGTGTTAAATTTAAACGCAACGCAAAGAGGTTGGCAGTCTTTTACATTGTCTTTAGAGGCGACTTCAAGTAGCTCAGAGCTCCGTTTCACTGGCGCCGGTACAAATGATAGTTTAGGGGGCTTTATTGACAATGTAGTAGTAACAGAAAAACAGGCTTGTCACACGGGTATCTTCGGAATTAACAATTATGGTTCGTCTGAAACGGGTTATGTCTATAAGTTTGATTTAGAGACAAATACGTTCAGTGTCGTCGCTGGGGCGCAAAATACAGCGTCAAATATTGCCAGTCACAATGGTAAGCTTTATTTCATGGAGCAGCTCGATTCAGGCACCAAAGCATCAAAACTTTGGTCATTAGATTTAGAAACGGGCGCGCAAGTCGCTGAGGCCGATGCTAAGTCTTGGCCAATTTACCGTTCCGCAGTCACAGCCAGTGGGCAATCTTTACGCGCCACCAGTAAAACTTATATGTATGACTACAACATACAAACTGGCGAAAAAACAGTGCTAGGTAAGATGCGCTACTCAGGTGACTCCTTCTCACATGGTGATATTGCTTACTCCGCTGATAACAACACACTTTATGTACTAACTGGTAAATCTTTATATACGATCGATGATAGTTCAATGGAATTAACGTTGGTGGGTCATCATGGCATTAACTGGGCGTCTGGTTTAGCAATTTCTGATGAGGGCACATTATACGTTTCAGGCAGAGTTGCAGGTGAAAGTGCGAAAATTTACACCGTTAATCCTCAAACCGCCGTTTCTACATATGTTATGGATGCTCCAAAGCATATTAATGATTTAACTTTTGTAGATAACTACTGCAATTAAGTCGTTTTTATAAAAATAGCCTGTCATGCAGGCTATTTTTTGTCGTTCGATATTTGGAGTCTACGCTGGTTATAGTTCTTCCTTTTACACATAAGGGAAATCTATTCTCAAGCATCTTGGCGAATCCCCCTAAAGTCGTTAGACGCGGTAATCTTGGAGATAAAATTTCATTTAGCCGTTCAGATATTCGTGATTTGGGGTATATTGATAACGATAAGTAAGTAGGCCGTTTACCATTTGTGCGCTGTTCAAAAGCATGCCTAAAGAGAAAATGGACTTTTACCGTATATACCATGGCTTTCAATGTTTAATACCATGACAAGAGCCAAAGTCGCTAATTTTAGCCTATGATTATAAACTGGCTAGACAAGAGTGAAGCCAAAATAAAAGCGAGTGTTTAATGAGCTATATTGATTCAATTGATCATGAGTATATTGGAAAAATTGGCTACCTTCCTATTTACCACCCTCTAGAAGAAGTTAAAGGAGAGAAATGGGGTGCCTATGACTTTGGGGCAAGCCCTAAAAACTTGGTTTTGGGTGGTGGAAGTGGAGAGCATCCTGGATTAGTCATTCACAACCTGCCAAGCGTTGTCGCAAAGTACCTTTACTTTAATTTGACTGAAGAAGAGGAAGGGCTGCTAACGCAGGAGGAAGAGGAATATATTACTGATCTTTATTATACCGATGAGGAGGAGATATTAGAGTTCTGTGGCTGGACAGTTCGACAGTATTCTGACTTGTTCAAGATGGCTTCTTCCGAATTGATGGCTGAGTCAGTCGGTGATGATGAGGATGTAGAAGATTGGATTATTAGATCGATTGGAGAGTTAGTGTTTTTCTCGTTGCCTGATCTAAACCCAGAGCATGAGAAGCTAGTTAAAATATTCAGTAAATTTACGATAAACGCCACTATGAGTAATGTTGTTTGCATACCGCCTGGCTACCCCACAATCGGTGGTCGAAAAATTGAGAATAGCCAAATCAAGTGGGGTATTCACAGATGGCCAAACACGCCGTAATAGTGATATATAAAGGGCCGGTGGCTAGTAGAAATAACGTATAAGAAAATTTGAAAAATCATCTATAAAATTAACTTATCATACTGTTAGCTCGTTTTAAAAAATATAATTTGGAAATGCTGGAACTGTTTTACTGACCTTGACGATCCATATATGATGTGTTGCGACTTTCTTAAATCCACTTTTTGCAACGGCATTTATTGTTTACTAGTTATTGCCGATGTACACGAAGAAACCTGACCTTATTAACGTACAGTCGTGTATAGGCAGATGATCACTTACTAACCCTATCTAAGCAAGCGTTTAAGAATTTGGCGTCACGCATTGTGCGCGCTATCATAGCCAAAACTTATAAATCCAAGGTATTAGCTACCTCAAAGAGACCAACGAAATGAAGTATATATTAACCATCATTTTTGCATTTTTTTTGGTGGGGTGTTCGGACGAAGACCTTAAAGTATCCATAGCTCCAAAAGAAGAATCATCTTTTGCTAAGGATTATCTAGACCAACTGAGATTAAAAAATTATGAATATATAAAAGCTCAAATGCATCCAGAGCTTCTTAACAAGGCAACAATTGAAGAGCTGGAAGAGTTGTCCCGCTTTTTTCCTGATGGCGAGCCGTTAAAAACTGAGTTAATGGGTTTCAATATCCATACCATCAATAGTATTTGGTCGGCGAATTTTTCGTTCGAGTCTCAGTTCCAAGTAGACTGGTCAGTAGCAAGCGTTTCTATGACAAAGGAAGATGGCAAACTATTGGTAACAGGGTTTCATGTTTACCGCACGAATGAATCGCAAAAAGTATTAAACGCGTTTGGCAATGTAGAGTTAAGTGTGACTAGGCTTGTTTTATTAGTACTTACAATAGCCACGCCAATATTCATGGTCGTGACCTGCTTTTTTGTGTATCGAACCCCGATAGAGAAAAAATGGCGCTGGTACGTGTTGTCGTTTGTTGGCATTGGCGCAGTGTTTATGAATTGGACTACTGGCGAAATAGTGACAAAAATTGCAACAATAAAGCTGCTAGGAGTTGGTGCTAGCGCTGCAAGTGAATTCGCTCCGTTAATATTCACTTTTACAATACCTATCGGAGCAATCATTTTTTGGATAAAGCGTGGCAAAATGATTGAGCAAGCGTTGGCTAACAAGGCGAATTAGCAGGACGCGACATAGTCACATATTAAGTTGTGGCTACGTATGGTACCTAACCAGCATGAAAAGCATCGGCTAACAAAGAATGATTTAATGCGGGTGTTTATAATTTCGGCCTAGCTTAAACAAAAAGAGGCTGGATTGGATACACAAATAGTCAGGGTGGTTTTCTGTCGATGTCAATATTAAAAGTGTCACCAGCATTGTATGCAGGTGTTGTAAATTAAAGGAATTTTTGTGAAATACTCTTTAACATTACTTGGCCTTGTATCATTATTAGTAGGTTGTCAGTCGACTAATACTCAAGTTACTAAAGAAAATACTGCTACAGAAAGAACTGCTACAGAAAGTACATCAGGCCCTCAAAAAAAGTGACGCTTGAAGAGTTTTGTAAAGCCAACTCATGCCGTCAAAATAAACATGTTAAGTTCAAAACAGATAATGGCATAGTAGATCAAGTGCTCCCTTGTATTGGCAGTTGTTCAAGGTGAACAATTATCCATACTTCCCAGTGACGAATTGCTCATTGAAGCTGAAGTTATAGGAAAAGGGCGCTTAGGTAATTTCAAACAAGTATCTGAAATAGTAAACCCTGATAAGACTTTAGAATTTTCATTTACACAAATGGACTCTAGCGTAGGTATGATGCTATCGGTTAAAAACCCGTTCCCATTTATGATTAAATATCATCTAAACATGATTGATTTTTCAGTTTTTGAAAGTTGGCCTCATCCTATCCCTGAACGAAAGTTAACTAATATACGAATACAAAAAGGCACGGATACAATCGCTTGCGTGTACTAGCGTTTCACACGGCACTTATGTTTGTAATAAATATGAGCTATAAGTAAAAGATTCAGAACATCACTTGTTTAACGCAATTAGTTGATACTAAATGAGTGGGATGACATGCGCTTGTAGTGCGCTTCAATAGAGCAAGGAGCGGCGTACGAAGTGAACCCGCTCAAATGCAGGCTGCAGATATTAAGGATTTTAAATGTTAGTCATATTATTCGGCGTGTTAGCATTAGTTTTAATCATTTTTGCTGCTTCCAAGCAAAATATGCGGAAAAGGTCGATTCGGCAATGTTCGTATGGAAGTGTGGAGATCTACCATCTACTGCTTAACTCTAAAGATTATTCTAGTTTAAAAACAATGCTCTCTAATGCAACGTCATTCAGTGAGCGTTATTTTATTAGTGTCGGTATATCGAGGCTTTTTCCAATAAAGTATCTTGAAGATTGGGTTAAAAATGAACCAAGCTCCGCAGACGCATTGCTATGCTACGGTGCACGCCTATTGCAGTGGTCTTGGGATGCAAGAGGATATGGCCGAGGCTTTGAGGTTAGTAAAAAAAGATGGGCGCTATTTTTTGAAAGGCTGGATAAAACAAGGAACATACTAGGCCAATGTGCAAGTCAAAACCCTGAAGACCCAACTCCGTGGGCTTATCTAATTATGGTGTCCACTTGGTTTTCGGATGATATTGAAGAAAGAGAATATTACTTTAATCAAGCCGTTGAAAGAGACCAAGATAACTGGGCCGCTCATATGCATATGGTGATCGCTCTTTCTGAAAAATGGGGAGGCAATAACGAACAAATGATTGCTTTTGCTCAAAGTACTTTTGAGCGGGCGCAGGAGGGATCTGATTTACCCATTATTCTACTAAAAGCATACATAGAGTATTGGAAATATCTCGATGTTTTTGTTGATATGTCTGATGAAGCAAAGCAGTTTATCGAATCGGAAAAAATTAAAACCAAGGCGATAGAGGCATATAAAAAATCATTACAATCAACAAATCATAAAGACTCGGCAAGCTCAATTTTTGCAAGATACAATGCTAGTTCATGGTTCTGGATAACAAAAGATAGAGACAAATTGCGTGTCGAGCTTGATATATTAGATGATAAAATTGAAGATATTCATTGGCGCTGGGCTGGCTCAGAAGGGGAATTGAAGCAGGCAAAATCTTATGCAATGCAAAATTAAAAACATTGCCATAGGGCCCGGAAATATCTGCATTAACTTTTTGTGGTACTAGAGCCGTATGCATAATACAAAGGTTGTCGCGGTGAGTGGTGTTTCAGGAGCGGGAAAAACCACAGTTATAAAGTTGCTTGCGGGCGAATTTAATAGCCCTTTTCTACTATTTGATGATCATATAGATCAGGAGACTTACCCTTCAAATATGAGAGCTTGGTTAAAAGATGGTTCAGATGTTGACCTTATTAAAACGCCAAGGCTTTTAGAGGCTTTGGAACAACTGATTTGTGAACGGAACACGCGATTTATCTTCATAGAAGAGCCATTTGGTAAAGAGCGTGACTCTATGTCGAGATTAATCGATTACGTTATTTTGTTAGATCCGCCTATGGAGTTATGCCTAGCTCGAGTTATTAGAAGGCAGATTGAAAGCCAGTGCGGGCAATCAGCATGTTCCATATCAAATTACTTAAAAAAATACGTAGACCACCTTAGAGAAATATATATTAACGTTGCAAGCCAAGTCAGAAATAACTCTGACTTAATTGTTCAAAATACCGTTTCAATAAATAATACTACCGAATATATTTGTGACTGGCTGAAAAGGAATACAAACTAGTAAATATCTCAAAAAGGGCGCAAAGTGCGTGGTTTGTGTTTTCTTGGCGTTAAATTTAGTCAAGCAATTTTATGGTCGCTAGTTAAGGTGTTGTATTGAAGCAACTTAAAAAATTATGCTATGAAATAGCTTTGAGAGGCGCTTTATTTCAAATAGGTTAATAAGGATGTTTTATGGCTGCAAACAATAGATTGAAACGGCTGAATACAGGCAGGGATTTTATTGCGGATAATTACCAAACCCCACTCAGTTTATCGGATATCGCAAAATGCTCATACATGTCTCCTTACCACTTTTTGCGCGTATTTAAAGATACTTATGGAGAGACGCCTAACGAATTCCTGACTCGCCTTAGACTCCAACAAGCGAAGAAAATGCTAATTACAGAAAACTACAGTATCTCAGAGGTTTGCGAGAAAGTGGGTTACAGCAGCCTTGGTAGCTTTTCTTCGTTGTTTTTAAAGCGAGTAGGTGTGGCACCTACTGTATATCGCCGAAAACTGTGGGCTTTATCTAGCGAAGCATATTGTTTTCCCGCACAGACTATTCCGGCTTGTTTTGCATATAAATTTTTGGGTAAGTTGGCGAATTGAGCAATATTGGAGAAATATCATGCTGCTTATTGCTATAACATTAGGATGAATCAACAAGAGGGAGCATAAAGATGATCACATCCATAGCGCATTCAACAATATACGTTCTCAATCAGGAAGAAGCGCTTGATTTTTATAAAAACAAACTCGGTTTTGAAGTCGGAGATGACATGAAAGTGGAAGGGGACTTTCGTTGGTTAACTGTACATCCGAAATCCAATTCACAACTCCAATTGGTATTAGCAGAACCAAAAGAGGGGCCGATGTTCACCAAAGACTCAGCCGAAAAAATACGAAGCTTAATTTCTGAAGGGGCGTTTGGGGCGGGTGTTTTCGAAACTGAAAACTGCCAGAAAACATACCAAGAGCTGGTGGCAAAAGGGGTGGAGTTTATGCAACCCCCAACAGAGCAGCTTTATGGCGTCGAAGCGATGGGTGTAGATAATTCGGGGAACTGGTTTAGTTTGGTCCAACGTAAATAATAAATCACATGAATAAGAGCCAACAATGCGCCACAAATGGCGCTGTTGCTCTAGACGATATTACGCAGGTAAAAGTGGACAGAATTGTAGAATTAATTAAGCGCGATATGGTTCGAGTTAAGGCGCTCAATTTAGTCGCAAAACTGGCGATACCTCAGTGCTATATAGCAGCGGGATTTGTCCGCAATTTGGTCTGGGATGCTCTGCATAACCTAGACTCGCCGACACCACTTAACGACGTTGATGTGATTTATTTTGACCCTGAAGAAGCAAACCCTGATGCTTACATTAAGTATGAAAGTCAACTCGTTCTACAAATGCCAGAGTTAAACTGGCAGGTTCGAAATCAAGCGATAATGCATGGGCGCAATGGCGATTCTTCGTATAAAAGCGCGCTAGATGCCATGAGTTATTGGCCCGAAAAGGAAACTGCAATTGCTATCCGTCAGACCGCAGAAAGTCAATATGAATGTATTGCTGCTTTTGGGGTAGAATCATTGCTGAAGGGTGACATTACTTATAACCCCAATAGGCCACGGGAAGTGTTTGATGATCGGGTAAAATCAAAAGGGTGGCTAGTAAGGTGGCCACAACTGAGCGTTGCGCCTTAACAGTGGAGTTAAGGCGAATTGATTTATGCATATTTGTTCACTGTTTATCAGTTTCACACAGTGACGCCTGCAATCAAATTGCTTATATAATGAGGCACGTTTTTTAGGGAAAGTAATCATGCGATTAGTATTTTTACCAGGAATGGATGGAACCGGTATTTTGTACGAACCAATCAAAAAATGTATAGCAGAATCATGTTCTTATGAAGTTGTAACTCTGTCATCCCTCAGCTCTAATAACCCAAAAGAGCAAGCCGTTGAAATAGCTGAACAATTTAAGTCTGAAGAGATAGTTATATTTGCAGAGTCTTATTCAGGGCTAATCGCCTACGAACTATGTCAATTAAGTGGTGTCACGGTTAAACACGTCTTTTTTGCTGCCAGCTTTTTGAGTCGTCCATCCTTGTTGGCTAAATTTAGTGCTTTAATTCCGTTATCCATGATGCGTCACCGCATAGTTCCTATTGCTATTCTGAGTTACTTGCTCTTTGGTAGCGCTAATCGTACTGAATTGGTTAAGCTTTTTTATAAAGCACTTGATAACGTTTCAAATAAAGCGCTCAAAGAACGGTTAAAAATCATCAGACGAGCAATAGAGCCTGTCGAAAAAATTCAGCAGCCAACAACTTATTTAAATGCCAGTGCAGATTATTTGGTGAATAAGGAGGTTATTAGCGCTTTTAAACGGGTGTGCTTAGAACTAAACGTAGTAAATATTCAAGGCGGTCATTTTATAGCTCAGAGTAACCCAGAAAAATGTTGGCAGGAAGTTAGCCGTATCATAGAAAGTTAACTTTGTTTTAATCTAAAGGAGATTTTTAATCTTAAGGTCTAGAGTATTCTTACTTTGCCAATTCTTTCAAGTATACTTACAGTCATTCCTCGATAGCTTTTATTTTCTTCAGATTCTTCACAAGCGGTATCGGAGTGTGGCTTTTTTGCTTTAAAAAAGCCTCAGGCGCTAAAGTTGAAAGCCAATTAAATATAAGCCAGACAATTCAAAAGTACTCTAGCCGGTTGTGGTTTATATCAGTGTTAACGTGGAGCAAGTACGAACTTCGAGCAACTAGTTGAGTATATCTACCAATGGCAGGATCGCGTGTGTGGACCAAACAGAAGACTTAGTCACCTACTTTCAATGTGATGGCGTTAAAGAGGCAGATGCCACGAGAAAGTAATCTCTCACTTATCTTGGTGTTAACGGCAGTGAAGTACAACATGGCTTTTCAGGAACTATCAATTTAACTAAAATCACAATAAGGAAGTGGGAAGCTACTACGAAATATATGTCAATCTCAGAGTTTAATTACATTGAATCGGCCTTATGGTTTTTAATTGCCCTTGGGTTATTTGCGAATGCCATTATAAAAGGCCCCTCAAATGTGTATTACAAAGTATCACTATGCGCATCAATCACATTTATAGCATTTGGTGTGTCTGATATCATTGAAGCTAGCACAGGTGCTTGGTGGAGACCGCTTAGCTTATTATTTTTTAAAGCAGCTTGTGTATTAACCTTGCTGGGCTGCTTTATTAAGTATCGAAAGATAAAGTAAACCATCAGAATGTAGCAAAGTTTTTCGCCGTATTTTTTAGATGATAGAAGCCATGAAGAGCAGGGGGAGAGGAGGCTAAAAAAAGCTGGAAAAATAAATTCTGCATTATTAGAGGGCTCTGGAAAATATGGGGTTGATGTAGAGTGAGGGAGCACTCTATAATTTCTTTTCAATTATTATAGTATTAGGCACTGATTTTATGGCTCCTGTCGCTCACCTTCTTTTTAGCTGGCTTACCACAGTGAAATTAGTAAAAAACAGAAGGGAGCGAGCGTTAGTCTCTTCAGCTGGCGTATTGCCCGATATAGATGGTATTGGCTTAGTTGTAGATTGGATAACGGATAAGACGAACTATTATGCAATGTATCATCATTATATTGGGCACTCTATTTATTCCGCGCTCTTAATATCAACGTTACTCGCATTACTTTCCAAAACACAGCGAAAGCTGGTTTTTTTACTTTCATTTTTTTTGGTTCACTTTCATATTGTCTTAGACATAATCGGCTCAAAGGGCCCTGATGGAAATCAATGGCCGGTCTACTATTTATACCCCGTTGATTCAAGTTTCAATATTACTTGGTCAGGACAATGGGAGCTAAATGCTTGGCAGAATCAGCTGTTCATGCTGGTATTACTAATCTTTTCTATATATATCGCTGTTACTAGGAAGCTAACATTTTTAGAGATATTCAGTGAAAAGTTGAATCAAGAGGTTTTTAGTATGTATAACCGATATGTTAGTAAGAGACACTAATTAACGTATTATCAAGCTTCGTGAACAAGTGTGTGCCTACTCAATTGTTTTCGGCAAGAGAGGAAACCCTTTAGAGTTGGGAGGTAAACAGTCTGTTATTGACTTTATCGGTATAGTTCGGTACTAAACGGCACAGTAATTAATTCAAAGCGAGTATATAAGAGATTGACTCGTGCTTACCTGTACTAATTGTCGAACGTTTACGATCAAAAAGCTAAGCGTTCCTGCTAGCCTGGACTTTAAATGAAAATATCGAAGAACATTGAGAAAGAGCTCGGAATAGCTTTACCTGAGATATATAAAAGCAAAATTGATACACAGAGTAGCGACACTGGTTTGATCAATTATATTTTTCACACCAATGCGGAAACAATAGTTAATGCTAACTACTTCCATATCCACAACTATGACGAAGTACCGAAAAAGCCCAGCTTATGGGGGGCATTAATTCGGTTCTTAATCGGCTCGTCAGCTAAAGAAGAAAAAAAAGACCTGCAGTTTTTCAAAAAATGGAAGGAATCTAAAGTATTTATCATTGGCAGAGCGGAGAAGTCTGTATTCTATATTGAACTAAATGACCCGAACTGTAGTGTTTATGAGTTTGATTTCGATGTAGGTAAGGTTATCAAAAAATTCAATCATATTGATGATTTTATAACTTTCACAGAGACTAACTAAAAATTACTAAGCGGAGGTATAGTTTATTTCCAAGATTTTATAATTAATTTTAAGGCCGGGAATACCCTTTAAAAGAATGTGAGAGCCTTTTAGGTGTACTCCTATTTTAGCTAATTAGTCCTGTGTGGTAGAGTGAAGTAGAAATATTTCGGTATTAATATTGGTTTTTTCTTAAATATTAATTCGTACTCTGCAGTTAAAGTAGGGTTTGGTGTTAATTGTATTTATTGCAGATCTCTCTAGTTTACTCTGTTTTTCGTAATCAATATATATTGGCTCTGATACTGTGTCTAAATGTAGTAGTGATTTTTAATGGTTAACCAAGCTTTGTGTTTACTTCTGAGTTTTGTTGTTTTACTGTTGAATCATTATTTGGTGTAGTGAAAATTATTAATAAGTGAAAAGCGTAATTTTGCCAATGCTCTTTAAATGATAGGTGTTAGAGGCATAAATATTTGAAATAAGGATTGTTAAGGAGAATAGTTATGAATAAAGCTTTATTAGATTTTGAAGTGACAGAAACTGGACATCAAATTATAGAAGCTAAAATCAATGGGAGGCTACTGCGCTTTATATTAGATACTGCCGCTGGTGCGTCTGTTTTAGATAGAGCCTGTCTTTCTGATTTAGGTATAGAAGAGAAAACGAACGAGGAATGTGCTCAAGGGCTTGGTACCTCAGATCATGAAATGGGCCGTATAGATATACCTGGAATAGAACTAGATGGCACTTTATATGAAGAGCCAAGTTTTGTGTCTCTCAACTTAGACCATGTTCAAGTTGCAGGCGGGGAAAAGGGTGTGCACGGGTTATTGGGGTATCCGTTTTTTTCAAAATATAAAGCGGTCATAGATTTTGGAGTCAATAAAATCATCCTAACTATAAACGACTGAAAGGCTTAGTTTTTCATTTTAATCACAAATTAGCCATTTATCTCAAGCTAATGCTTTATTACTGGGTCATTACTATTTTGGGGGCGTGTGATCGGCGTACTCAAATGTGAGTTGATGCAGCTCCAGATTGAAATGTTGGAGCTGCACTTTTGCAATAATCTACAATTAGATTAAAAATACAAATTGATAATCAAATCGATATTTCAGCTTAATAGCACTCTATTGCAACTGTATTCCAAGGGTTTGGGCTACCATCGACATATTTATTGCAAATACCTTTCGCAAACAAGTTTTCTAAGTGATAACCAAAACTCGTGAAGGTGATTAGGTTGCCAAAGAACGGAAATTTACCATAGAAATGAAGCTCAACAAGCATATTGTCCAAGTTATAATTTGTTTGCTCTGCAATAAAGGCCCCGTCAATTTCCTTTAAATTGATGATACGTGAATCAGGGAAGCCAGGGATCACGACATGAAGGTATTCTTCGTCGTACTTACCATCAAAAAACTTGACGTTTTGCATCATTTCCGAAGGTGAAAGTTGATTCATGGCAAGTTTAAAGTCGGTTACGAGCAAAGTTTCTTGTGTAAGGTTGCGGTTAACCATTATTTTGCCCGGTAGGATATCATGTAGAGCACGCATTACTCCCTGCTCTTCGTCGGTCACACTCTGTGCGAGGGCATAGTTAGGAAACCCTGCGTTGGTAAAGCGCACATAAGACTCTCTCACCATGCCTATAAAATATTCAACGGTTTGTTTTCGTGCAATGATATGTGCTTGCTCTTCTGTGACGGTTCTAGACATAAGCAATGTGGCTTTTTTACCAGCATAAAAGCTCACAATATTTTGCGTAATTGAATAGACCGCTGCATTGGAGGAATTTTTCGGGTTTCCTCCTTGGTAAATTTTCGTTCCGTTTGCGTAGTCAAAAATCGTACTTAAATCAAAGCGTCCATTCTCTTCATTTTCACGAGTCTCAGCATTCCACTGGAATAAATCGTGAGAGGCCAAACCCATTACACCGATATCTACAACACGAATTGGTTTTTTAGCCAAAGCTGGCAAAGAAAACAATAAAAGTAAAAGTACAGAAAGTATCTTCATTTGGTCATTATCCTTTTAATATAAATGAGAATCATTATTATATTGATCATAATGTTGTGAATCAACTAGGTACTAAGGTGAATTTTTTGTGAATTTAAATCGAAAAGGATAAGGGGAAAACTCAATATGGCGCGGAGCTTGTTTTCACATAGGAGAAAGCGCTTTTAAAGCATAATTAATACAACGACGTATTTGTTATGGAGCCTATCTTTATTGCCAGTCGCGTTGAAATGTTAAAAGCGGGCAGGTAATGAGTAAGTCTTTATCATTTTCTATTACTTTCAATGGGATGAACTACTATTAAGCTGAATTTATTAGTCGTATATAAACGCTTAGGTAAGCTGAGGAGCAGGACTATTCTGCAAAATATATCTTGTTGCCATGACTGTGTATGATTTTTACCCAGCTCTCTAAGGTGAAAGTACATGACTTTTATTAATTTGATCTTATGCATATGGGGGTTTACACTTTTTTAACCTTTCGTGGGCAGTAAAGTGTTGATAGGTAAGCATACTGTGCTCGCAAATTTAAAGTCGTCTTTCAAAAGGAATATGGTTATGACAGACACACTATTAAGCCTGCTAACTAACAGAGATGCGTTAACTAAAGCGGCGCTAGATCACTTTGTATTAAGGCAGTGGGAAAGTGGTGAGCATTTCGGCCAAGTGCCTTTGCATCTACTACCCAATTACAAAGCATTTGAATCCTTTCCTTGGGAAAAAATTGATTGCATGCTGACTAAAATAGTTAAGCAACAGGATGATGGGCTATCATTCGGCTTTGATATGTTTCCACCTAAGTCCGCCGCCAAAGGGGATATGCATGTACACCCGCTAAGTAGCCGGTTGATCACAGTATTAGAAGGGTACGGAACGGCTATTGTGCAAACGTACTCTGGAAAAATGGCTAAAAAGGAAGTTGGCCCTGGAGAGGTGATTCTATTTCCCCATGCAACGCCACATTGTTTCTGGGGTGCAGAGCATCAACCAATGGTCGTTGAAGTTTTGCTAGGCCCCTATGTCCCCTTTGAACATCCATTGCATACCGTCTGCCCTATAAAAGCCAAAAAGGTTGCAAAGGCCTATCCTGATTTATTTAAACCTTGTGAAGTTGCTGAACTTGAGTCTGTTGCGGCCAAAGTTACAGAACTACAAAAACAGGGACTGGTAGAGTTGAGTGAACATCAAGTTATGGATTGGGGTGATGAGTTTATTCGTGAGCTAGGCGGATTTGAAGTAGAGGAAACCTAAAGCGAACTAAATGAAAAGCAAATAACAGTATTGCTACCGTTACTCGCTCTCAATTTTTTTTATCCGATCTTCAAAGCTTGGATGTGTGCTCAGCCAGCTAGTTTCATCTGGATACTCCTCTGCGAGTTTCGCCAGAATAGACTGCATTGCTTGAGCATTACCATATAGCGCGATGAGTTGCTCAGATGCATAATGATCGGCTTCAAGTTCTGCTTGTCGTGAGTAGCTTTGATTTATGCTAACGACAGCGCCTTGTAATATTACATCTGCCAGTGCAGAAACATCACCTAATGTTAGGGTTAAGCCTGCAAAAACGATGGATGAACTTACAATGGATTCCATAACATGATTGTGTTCTACATGGCCTAGCTCGTGAAGTAACACAGCGCTGAGTTCCTGTTGCTCAGAAGCCAAATTTACCATCGCATCGGTGATCACGATTGTGCCATCTGCTAAAGCCATTGCATTGGCTTTACCGTCCCAGTTGCGGAACTCTAATTTGAATTGGCGCTCACTGGTGGTTTCTTCATTTAAAAGAGATAGAAACAATGAACGAAGTGCTTGTTGTTTGGTTTCACTTAACTGAGACTGTTCAAATTCGCTATCGTCTAATGATTCAAGCGTGTTTTTATCTACAGTGGTATAGATAGAAGCGGGGATTGCAGCTGCAATCTTTTCTGATAAATAAGGAAGACCATGGGTATAAAATTTATAACCCGCTAGCGCCATAATGAGCAGGGCAGTAGAGCATATCCACAGTAACTGTTTTTGTTGCTGGGCTTTAACTCTGCTCTCGATTGAGTTCATTAATCACACCTTCCATTACGTCAATATTGTGTTTTCTCACTATTTTTTGGCTTTTAAATAGCTGAGGTAGCTCGATCACAATGACTAAAACAATGAGTACCCAGCCACCGATAGCGAATGTAATAAGGCCGACGAGCATCAGAATAAAGTTAATTAAACCTCGGACTATTTTGCCCAAGTAAAAGTGATGCAACCCAGCAGCAAAGAAGTAATTAAGTACTGCATACGTATCGGGATCTTTTACGAGTTGTTCTTCGAGTTGGTAGTAGCGTTTTCGAGCTTCAGGCGAGAGTGACGATATGCCCTCACGCAATGCTTCTTCTTGTTCTCTTAAACTAGAATCATCCATATTTAAACTCCTAAGGCAGGGGGTCTGACTTAACTTCGACACAGTCGGGATCGTTGCAACGACGAATACGTTTTAGCCCCAACCACCCGCCTTTCATCAGGCCATACTTTTCAATAGCTTGATAGGTATATTGGGAGCATGAAGGGGTAAAGTTGCAAGATAAATTAAAATGAGCTTTGGCACCGCCATTTACCTGATAGCGGCGAATGGCGGCCAGCGCAAACCGTTTAAGCACGTTTTCTACCAAGCGTTAAAATAACGGCTTCACGGCTCCAAAAGAGCATAAAGCGTTTATTTTCAATTACCTGAAACACAAGCTGCCAACCATCTTGAGCTTCACGGTTAAGCGTCGCTTCAAGCTTTTTTAATGGCATACCACTTGAACCAAGTAATAGCGTGCCACATCCGCCTTCTACAACGTGGATAACTTTATATTCATCGTATTGAGTCATATTACGTCCATGATTTTGTTTATTAGATTTTAAAGCACTATAACTATAATTTATCACTAAAACAAGTTGTTAGCTCCTTAATTAAGAGGGCGAATCGGGGAGCTCACATAGTCTTTCATTAGAGTGTGCCAGTGAGTGTAGTGATCTCTATTTGAGTGTTCAGCATAACTAAAGGGAGTGGTTTTAGTCTTATACCTACCTTAATAGGGTAAGGCATAAATTATATAGTCTAGGAGTTTAAGGCAGTTGAAGTGACAAGCGCTTTTCAACCGCCTTTTACTTTTACATGCTTGTTTTAATACAAATATAATCATTTAGACATGGAACTGAAATTTGTTCCGACTACTTTCATGTCCCGAAATTTCTACTTTTAAATGGGTACATATGTATCCAATAAAAAAATTGAAGTATTGGAGATAGTCATGAAAACAAAGCACGTCCTATTTTGTGCATCTATGTTGGTTAGTACGCATGCGATGGCCGAGTCACTCAAAGTGATGGCATATAATATTATGCAACTCAATGTACAAGGCTGGGATCAAAGTAACAGAGCAGAGCGTTTACCAACAGTTTTGCAATCGTTGAACGACACGCCAGATGTTATTCTTGTCAGTGAAGTGTTTAATAGTGACGCGGATCAAGCACTGGCGGCGCTTTCTGAACTATATCCATATCAAACGCCTAATGTCGGTCAAGACTGCAGTGGCAGCGGGTGGGACAGTTTGTCTGGCAATTGCTCTAATAGCCCTTTTGTTATTCGTGGTGGGGTTGTTATCCTTTCTAAATACCCAATTATTTCTAAAAAAGCCCATGTGTTTCATAACAGTTTAAGCGGTAGCTGGGACTACTTGGCAAACAAAGGGTTTGCTTATGTGGAAATAGAAAAGGACAACCAGCGCTATCATTTAGTTGGCACACATTTACAAGCAACACACGATGGTAATACAGAGCAAGAGCATCAGGTGCGAATGAGTCAGTTAGGTGAAATTCAGTTATTTATTGAAGCTGAAAAAATTCCCAGTCATGAGCCCGTTATTCTTGGTGGCGACATGAATGTTGAGTGGAGTAAACAAAACGAAGTAACTGATATGCTTGAAGTTGCAAGAGCTGGGTTACATTTTACAACACCAGAAGTTGGCTCTTTCTCCGCAAAACACAATTGGTTTACGAAAGCTAACGCATACTATTTTGACTATAGCTTGAATTATAATGACACACTTGATTATGTGTTCTGGCATACCGACCATAAACACCCTACAAACTCTCCAAGCATGGTGGTTCGCTATCCAACAGCGCAAAAAGATTGGTACTGGAGCTATTTAAAAGGTAATTGGAACCTAAGTGATGGTCGTTATTATCACAACGGTTACTACAACGAGCTCTCTGATCACTACCCTGTACAAGTAAATTTTGAATTTTAACAATCACTTTTGAGCGATGTGCGTGCGCATCGCCCTCTTTTTCCATCGTTTCTGTTTGATAAGACAAGTCTAGCAAATTTACTCCTAGGGCTGAGTTATACAGTTCAATGCTGCATATGGAGGTAATAATTGTCAAAAAATCCGATTAATCAAAAATTTGAAATGTACGGAACTGTGTATAATGGTACAACCAAAATAACCAGACAGAATGCTTTATCAGCTTCGCCCCCCATATGGAAAGTAGAGAAAAATGCGATTTTTATATGTGATGGATCCGATGTGTGGATGGTGTTACGGGTTTCAACCTGAGTTAGAACAGTTTTTGCGCAAATACCCTTCGGCACACGTGGATTGGATAATGGGAGGGCTTGCTCCCGACACAAACCAACCGATGCCTGAAGAGCTTAGGCAAACTATTTCTGCGTATTGGCATCAAATTGAAAGTAAGACTCAGGTTTCGTTTAATCATGATTATTGGCAGCTGAATACACCTTATCGAGCTACATATTTAGCGTGTAGAGCAGTTATAGCTGCGCAGAGGATTTCAAAAAGCAATGCTCAAAAAATGGTTAAAGCTATTCAGTCGGCTTACTACCAACACGCTAAAAACCCTTCATTAAAAGAAACGCTCATTGAATGTGCTAATTCAATTGAAATATCTGGCGATGATTTTGTAAAAACATTGAACGCGCAAGAGACAGAGGCGCTATTTCAACAGCATCTTGGTATTGCGCAGCAGTTGCGTGTAAGCGGCTTTCCCGCGCTCTTTTATATCGACAAAAAGAACCAAGCTTACCCGTTAACATTGGGGTTTTGCAAAGCTGAAGTCTTAATGCAACGATTTAACGACATAGATATGAGTTGATAAAACCTGACTTAGTTGCAATGTTGAAGACATGAAAACCTGTTTCAATCGGGTGCATTGAGCTGTTGTATTGCTTTACACCGAAGAGAAACGAATTTGAATTATAAGGAGGTTAAATGAGTATTAGAGAAGAGAATGAGTTCTGGTCCAATACATTTGAGGGCGAGGATTTAGCTGGAGAAAAACTCTCATCAAAGGTGTTTGAAAATTGCACTTTTATCGGGTGTAACTTTTCCGAGACTATTTTTAGTCGTTGCCAATTTGTGGATTGTGAGTTCTCAAAGTGTAATTTGAGCCTTACAAAAATGGACTACAGTAAGTTTTCAGATGTGGTATTTAGAGATTCAAAAACAGTTGGTATTGACTGGAGTAAAGTGGCATGGCCCAGACCGATATTTAGCGCTCCGATCCAGTTTTACGATTGTCTGATGAACGACAGCTCGTTTTATGGGTTGTCATTACCAGATCTATTAATGGAAAGTTGTGTAGCTCGCGGCGTGGACTTTAGAAGTGGAGATTTTAGTAACGCCAACTTTAAATCTACAGACTTTGGTCGCTCTCTATTCGCGGATACGAATTTAACAGGTGCTGATTTCTCGAACGCAACAGACTTCGACATTGATATCTTTAATAATGACCTAAAAAAAGCGAGGTTTGATCGTTTCGAAGCCATCAGGTTGTTAGGTAGTTTAGAAATAGAGCTCGTTTAGCAGTGTAAGTGATGTTGCTAGCTTTTGCTGGTAACATCGACTGCCTTGAGGAAAGTGAGATACAAAGCTCGCTATAGAGTGCACGAGTGGCCGCTGCAGTGGTCTTCCTCTCTTTAGATGACCAGACAAAACAAGGTTACCGGTTAAACCTACTTTGATAAACACTGAGCGTTCGGACTCATGACTCCATTAAGGCAATCAACAATTGAATAATGGCGGAAAGTTACCTTCGTTAGACTAATATTAGAATTACCTCCAATTTAGCTGGATTATTTAGTGAGCAGCATAGCAAGGTATCTGTTGATTTTTTCTTTCTCTCTTTTCTCAGTTATCAGTAAAGCGGTTGATGAACCAGTTAAAGAATATAAACAAGCACTTGAAAAAAGCCTGTCATCTCCTGACGAGTCCATTGCGGCGGCAAAATTGGTAGTTAAAAGCACCTCTAATCCAACACAGTTAAGCTTTTATCACACTTTACTGGGGCAACTTTACTACTTCAAAGGGCACATTGATAAAGCGACTTTACACTATAGGTTGGCCAAAGAATCCTCTCACAACTCAGATAGCTGGGTTCATGCCTACTTATTGATGCACTTGAGCTTACAGCAACTCGAGCAAGGTCGATTAGCACAAGCCAAAGCAGACGTGAGGCGTGCGCTCGAAATTTTTGTAACGTGGCAAGATGTTGAAATGCAAGTTAAGGCAAAAACCTATTTGGGGGCATACTTGCTTTGGACAGAAGATTCAGCAGCTTCTTTTGAAATTTTGAGTCAGGCATTCACACTCTCTCAAAACGCGCAGGTGTCCCCTCAATACCAAACTTATGTTAACAATGTAATGGGGGCTTACTACACGGTATTGGGAAATTATGACGAGGCATTGGTCTTAAAGTATAAGGCATTACACAACGCAGAAAGGCTCCATCATTGGGTCGATGTCATGTACAGTTACTACGGCTTGTGTCCTGTGTATATGAAGGCTGGTCGACTGCAAGAGGCTGAAGCGTGTTATCAACAGGCAAGGTCAATCGCATCGGAGTTAGATATAGACCGAGCTAAATTTTGGGCACCATTTGGTTTAGCGCGCATTGCTTATAAACAACAGAAATTTGAAAAGACAATTTTGTTTATGGAGCAAGCTAAGGAGTATGAGTGGACAACTGCCAACAACCCTGTGCGAATGACAGTACTGCGCCTCGAACAAGCGCAGGCCTATTTGGCTCTGGAGCAAGGGAATCTAGCATTGCATACTATTTTACAAGCCAGTGATTTGCTTAAACAGTTCGAAAGCCGTTATTACAATCGTTATGAAAGGCGTTTACTGTTCACTAAAGCTAAGGCACTCGATAGCCTAGAGCGTGATCAAGAAGCGTTAGAGATGCTCTTTAAATATATCGTTTTGGAGAAAAAAGCACGAGAAAATGAACAGCTGAAATTAGAGAAGGAGACGAGAGTCAAATTTGAAACTGACCTCAAGGAAACCAAAATTAAGTTGGCTGATAAGCAAATTAGATTACAACAGGCATCTTTAAAAGCGCTGATGGATGAAAACAAACTACGAACTTTATATATTTTACTCGCCATATCCGTATTGTTAGGTGTCAGTGTGTTTGCTTATAAGCAAAAGCAGTTATCCAATGCATTGCTAAATTTGGCGAATACAGATCCCCTCACCAAGTCGTTTAATCGCCGTTATATGGTAGAGCAATTAGGTGCTTTAATACGATATAATCAACGCCATCAATTAGCGCTTTCAGTGATTCTGTTAGATATTGATAAATTCAAAAATGTGAATGACACGTATGGCCATGATGTCGGCGATGAAGTTTTGATTGAAGTGGCGAATAGGGTTACAAAGCAATACCAGCGTGCCAATGAGTTTATTGCGCGCATAGGCGGGGAGGAGTTTGTGGTCGTTTTACCCGGCACCAACATAGAAAGTGCTGTTGAAAGTGCGCAACGGCTTTGTGCTGTAATTCGCGACACGCCCATTGGAGAAAACGACCTAACCATTACTGTCAGCTGCGGGGTTGCACAATTGAATGATGTACATAACAACGTTGATGGCATACTGAAACAAGCAGACAATAAACTCTACGAAGCCAAGAATACGGGTAGAAATAAGGTTGTGTACTAACCATCAAGGTGCTAACCGAGTAAAACGTGATAAGAAGGCTAAAAACCTAACGCCTTATCAAATTGGTATTTTATCCTACGCAGCATCTTTTCTGCTTTAGTCGGCACTTTTGTTTTTTCTGAACAATCTATTGGTTTGATACGAGGCAAATCACCCGTTCTTGTGTAAGGCATTGTAGTGGTTGCTAAATTGTTTCCAAAATGACTACCTAACAAGTAAGCGAGGGCAGGGTTATTTTTACCTAAAATTGCTAAGGCATGTCTAAACTCGCTCTGCTGAATTTGCGAGTTCGCCCAGCCATTGGTCTGAATAGACAATTTTAAAATTCGTTGCTTCATAGCAGACCGATTTATATTCGGGCGGTGGTAAAGATCCCGATTCCATAAAAAACATGTGCCCTTATCTCCTGTGATATTACAGCTATTCATATTGCTTTTCAGTGGACCTTTGTCGTATCTGGGTACAACTTCAAAAGAGCCAAAGTCAGAGCTCTTCACGTCTGATAAATAGATATAGATTGAGCAAGGTCTGCAGTCACGCACCGACCTGACACTTGGGTCGCTAGTGTCTCTGTGCCAGCCATTTAATTCATGAAAGTCTGTCAGGCTTGCGTCACAATTCCCGCCTATCTCAAAGCAGTGACAGTGTAAGAATATGGGACATGGGTCTAGTACGCTGATAACGTTCAATAACCTTTTACACATTACCTCCTCGAGAATCCCCAACTCTACTAGCTCATCCGGCTTTACATAGCTACGAGCTTGCAAAGCTAACCGCTTGAATACGGGATCCAATACGCGGTTCCACTTGGTTAGGGTTGATTGGGAATACATGTTTTGGAAATGCAATATCCCATGATGTTGATACATGGTACGCAATGCCATCTCTCTTTTGTTTAGACTCGCCATAATACATTCCTCACTGTGTCCAACGTGTTGAGAGAAATAAGCGCCTCAGGTAAAACCTCACACTCTTGGCGGTACGCTTATATCAACTCACCGAAATAACTGCGAAACTTGTGCCATAAATAGGAGTCTTGATTAATCCTTCAAAATTAGATGGTTATATATTTTGTGTGGCGATTAATCGGAGTGGGGTGAATTTTTTTGGATTTTGCGAATTCTATTGAGAAGCAAAAAGCAAAGCTTGCCTTAATGGTAATAAACCCGGGATTGTATAACTGTGAAAGGTCAAAGCAACAATTGAGGTTGCAGTGTAGAAATCGCTTTTCCCTTGACAAAAGTGTCTAGCCCCGAAATCATTGCTTATCTTTTATTTTCCTAAAAAAGAGCCATGACATCCTCAAACAACTTCCTGTTTAAACTGACGTCGCTTGTAGAAGCGAAGACGTTTCAAAACTTTATTATTGCCGTTATTTTGTTTAATGCTGTGACTTTGGGCTTAGAGACAACCCAATTTGGTAAAGACAATGCGGGCGTTTTACATAAAATAGATCTCGTGATCTTACTGATCTTTACTTTCGAGCTCATTTTAAAGCTCATTGCTTATCGTGTTAAATTTTTTAAATCAGGTTGGAATTGCTTCGACTTTATTATTGTTGCGATATCTTGGGTACCAGCGGGAGGTGCGTTATCTGTACTGCGTGCATTCAGGATTCTAAGAGTATTAAGATTGTTTTCGGTGGTACCGCAAATGCGCCGAGTTATAGGTGCGCTAGGTCATTCACTACCCGGTATGGCGTCGGTCATTGGAGTACTTGGTATCGTGTTTTATGTGTCAGCCGTACTTACCACAAAATTGTTTGGCCAACACCCCGATCCTAACATGCAAGAGTGGTTTGGTAGCATTGGCGCCTCGGCTTATACCCTATTTCAAGTAATGACGCTAGAAAGCTGGTCAATGGGAATTGTACGTCCAACCATGGAGCTATTCCCACAGTCATGGTTGTTTTTCGTACCTTTTATCATCATTACTAGCTTTGCTGTGTTGAACTTGTTCATTGGTATCATCGTTGATGCCATGCAAATTATGCATGACGAAGAGGGGAAGCCCGAGCAAGCGCTTGCCACAAAAGAAGATATATTACGCGTCGAAGCTAAACTTGATGCATTACTAAAGCAAAACAAGCATTAAATAATGTTGTAATGCCATTAGAGTCGCGCACTCGCGCGACTCTAAATTTGTACCACGGGCTATTTGACTCAGTTCTCAATTGATTTGAGTAGCCTAAGCGCGTCAAAACAGCCCTGATAAGGCCCACTTCGTATCGTATATCCTAGAAACCCCAAACAATAATTAAAAATAAGTAAATCTATCGTCCTCTCATACGACTAGTAATATAGACATAATTTTTAGAGAAGAGATTGATGAGTGAAACAACCCCCTGGCCATTGGATGCTGATGGCGACATGTTACGTATCTTGGCAGAACGAGACTTTGATTTTGATACTGCCCATAACATTGAGTTTTACGTCGAGTTTGACTCATGGCCATTAACTCAGGAACAGCAAACAGACATTTCGACCATCTTGCCTGAGGCTAGTTATGTTGAGCCAAATGAAGAAGATGAATTGCCAGGCCATGTATTGTTTACAGTGAACAATAAAGTGACCCATGAGTTCGTTACAGAAGAGCAAAAAAGGTTAAGCAATATTGTCTCAAATTTTGGTGGGTTTTGTAATTCATGGGCTGTTTGCAGTCCTTGCGGAACATAAAAACGCTTTAGCTAAATCAAAAATTACGAGTGTGAATAACCGTTTATCTGAACGGAAAAATGGTGGCTATATTTTGGCTATCAAAAATCGAAAAATATCAATGAAGTAGTGGGGGCCTAATGCACGAGTTGCCCTCATCCTCATTTTGTAATATTGAGTATTTATAAGCCCTGTTTTTAGGCGTTCACTACACATAAGTATGAACAAACTTTTAGCATCCACCCTGTCCACATCGTTGCTACGATACACAACATAATTGATTGGGCGTGACTGGTCTCGGTCCGAACGGTCTCGGTCCGAATGGTCTCGGTCCGAATGGTCTCGGTCCGAATGGTCTTGGTCCGAATGGTCTTGGTCCGGCTTGTTTCTATCTCAGCAAAACAAGCGCGCTTCTAGCATTCATTTAAGCTCGCTTTTGCAGTTCACTGCTCTGGCTCGATTGAAAAAGGGCCCTGTAAAAATGTTCTGATGGTTATCAAGTCGTCCATCATTCTATTGATATGTATGCTAAATTTCAAAAGCACCTTGTTAAACTTCTGATTTTTATTGATATAAATTTTTTATACTCCATTTTTTGTGTTCATTATCTTCAAACATTGCCGAAGTAATCATATGGTTTGTCAGTAACTTCAAAAGTTTCTCTACGTCGTCATGTTCAAATCATTTCAAAATCATAGTGACGTCAGGTTTTTTACATTGAGTTTGTCTAGATTAGATTTTGACCTCAGTGTCATATAACTAAGAACAATTTAACTCATTGATTTTAATAATTAAGGTGAACTATGAATCGTATTTATATGTCAGCTTGTTTTCTACTGTCTGCGATGAGCGTGAGTAGTAATACGTTTGCTCAAGAAACTTCAGCAATATCCGAGCAGCATTATTTTGGAGAAACACCACCAGGATTAACACCTAAGCTGTTTGATCCCAAAGTAGTGTCACCAGATGGCCGGTTTGAAGGTGGTACATTTTCACCAGATATGACGGAGTTTTATTTCACAAGGAAAAATGGAAAGTACAAAAAGCGCGTATTTTTTGTGATTCGATATGAAAATGGACGTTGGGGGAAGGCATCTGAGACTGATATTAGATGGCCACAGTTTTCTTTGGATGGCAGCATGATGTATGGCGGAAAGTGGTTTAGAAGTAAAACAAACACTGGGTGGTCTAAGCAAAAAGAGCAGGGCGCGTTTTTAAAAGAGCAAGGGCATGGTATTTCTCTGTCAGCGCAAGGCACTTACTTTTTTCCGTTTTACAAAAAAGAAGATAAGGGCAAAGGAAATATAGGTTATTCTCGTTTGGTTAATGGGAAGCACCACAGCCCAATAAAACTCGGTACTGAAATCAATCGGGGTGAATGGATTGCTCACCCTTATATTGCGCCTGACGAGTCGTACTTAATGTGGGACGTTGTACGTGACGATGGGCACGGTAAAACTGACATTTATATCAGTTTTAGAAGTAAGCAAGGCGCGTGGCTCCCAGCGGTAAATATGGGACCATTGATAAATACCAACTTGAATGAAAGCTCTCCTCGCGTGACACCTGACGGTAAATATTTATTTTTCTCCAGAGGTGAGTGGCAGGTCAAGGATGATGGCAGTCAAAATTGGGTTGGGAAAAGTTATTGGGTAGATGCCCAAATTATAGAAAGCCTCAGACCAAAAATTTAAGCATATTGTTTCCCAAGCGCTGGATATATACGTATCTCGCGCTTTTTATTTTGCAAATTATAAACGCTTAATTTCGCAGGAGCAGGTTACATTGAGTGCCTTGGGAAGGGGTAGCCATGCGATTATTGTGGTGAAAAGTCATTTATCAAGCCAATTTAAGGTGAGCATAACAACAGATATTCAATTTGGAATTTAGGAGTAAGGCACAATTTGAAGCTCGTGCTGATTGTGACGAGATCGTATGTGGTTGCATTTTTTTAACTTATTGGGTTAAAAAACAAATAAAAAAGTGTTTTTTAGTGTATAAAGTTAGGAGGATAGCTGCGCTTGGACTTAAGTATTTGACATGACGTCTGCTCAACATACGAATGAAACACCAGAAAAAAAACCATCTCTTGGAAAGCTCAATTATGCGCCTCGCATAATCGGTTGCGTGTTGATGGCTGTCATGCTTATTGGCGCACTATATACTGACTTAACGATAGCAACTATCAGCTTCATTTTTTTAAACTGTGCTGTGTGGCCACACATAGCACGCTTACATAGCAAACTTGCTCACGAACGCATAGGGGCCGAGTACATCAATTTGTATCTTGATGCACTATTTTATGGCATATGGTGCGCCGCCACTGGGTTTCAGATTTGGGTCGTCTTTGCGCTCTTAATTGTCAACTCATTGAATAGCCTAATTTTGGGTGGTATCAAGCGGTATTATATTTGTACAGTGGCATTGGCGCTGGGTTGCTTAGCTGGGGGGCTATCGCTTGGATTTGAGTTCGTTGAGCAGTCGCCTCTGATCACCAAAATAGTCGCGGCGGTTAGTGTTTACTTATATTGTTGTAATGTCGGGTTCTTTAATCGTAAATATGCCGGTCAGATCAGGCGTTCTCGCGATGAAATGCGGTTAAAAAATGAAGCTTTGACAGAGGCAATCGTAAAGGCTGAGCAAGCATCCAAAGCTAAAAGCGAATTTTTGGCAAATATGAGTCATGAGGTCCGAACACCCATGAATGGCATATTGGGTGCCCTGCAAGTGCTTGAACAAGAAAAGCTTAACAATGAGTCAAAGCTATTAGTGTCCAAAGCGGTTTATTCTGCTCAGTCATTGCTAACCATTATTAATGATATTTTGGATTTTTCAAAAATTGAAGCGCACAAAATGGAGCTTGAGGCAGCTCCTTTTTCTATACACGACACCGTTGAATCTGTCGTATCAGATTTAAAAGGTGGTGCGTTGAAAAAGTCTATTTCACTTGGGACACAATATGACTCAGCGCTAAGTCAAGGTTGGTTGGGCGATGCGGTCCGTGTTAGGCAAATATTACTGAATCTTATTTCTAATGCGATCAAATTCACTGACGTTGGTGGTGTTCAGATCGAAGTCAAGACGGTTCAATATCAAAGCATGCAGGCATTACACATTGATGTTATTGATACAGGTATTGGGATGGCACAAGAAACCCAAAATTCAATTTTTGAGCGCTTTCAACAGGCTGATTCTTCAACGACACGAAAATATGGAGGCACTGGCTTAGGTTTGGCCATTACAGCGAGCTTAGTTGAGCTGATGGACGGAAAAGTCACGATAGACAGTGAAGAAAATAAAGGAACTTGCGTGAGCGTTACTTTGCCGCTTTCACAAGCTGCGTTACCTGACTCGAAAAATAAAGCTCGTAAAGGCGAAATCCCGAACTTTGCCAAAGTAAAGATCCTCATCGCGGAAGACAATGAAATAAACCAAATCGTCATTCAAAAAATGTTCGAAAAAACGGGCGCGCAAATAGAGCTTGTTGAGAATGGCAAATTGGCTGTACAAGCGTTTCAAAATGAAACCTTTGACATAGTTTTAATGGACATACAAATGCCAGAAATGGATGGCATTGAAGCATTTTCATTGATCCATCAACTTAACCCACAGATACCTGTGATTGCTTTAACTGCAAATGTAATGCCTCAGGATATAGAGCACTATAAAAAATTGGGTTTTGTAAATCATATAGGTAAGCCGGTTGCAATGCATGAAATGTTTAAAACGCTAAATGAGCTGGTCAATCAGACGACGTGATCGAGTAATAACTGCAGGTGAACTTGAAAGTAATAATATAATCACAGGAGCCGTTTTAATCCGTCTTATTCAAAGTATTTAAAAGCTATTTTAAAACTTGAAAAGGCAGCTGATTATGATGGCGAACAAAGTGGTTGACCCCACTACGATAAACTGGTCTCTCATTTCACCAGTGACTAAAAAGCTCACCGCGAATAATGTATCTTCTGGCAGTATTAACAGTCTTACGAACACGGCACAAAGCAATGAAGTGTTTATAACGGGAACAAAAAAGCAATCAAGCCCTGCTGACCTAAAAGATTTGCAAAAATGGGTTCCCTATAAGGGTCTAATTGACCCAAATGCATCAAATACCTCCACTACCAAGCTTACCAGAATGCATCAAATTAACGGGGTTCTTCATGGGCCAAGTGATGCGTCAAATATGTTTTTAGGTAGCCAACGAGCCAATAATTCATCGTCAGACAGCCATTTACATTCAGTCGAGGTGCCCATTAAGCAAGGTGTTTCAAACGGTTACTACTGCTATTATGAAGTACAACCCGAATTTTATACGACGCCGCCATACCTTTTTAATAGGATGAAAGCTGCACATGATGATGCAAGTACCACTGCGAATGGTAAAGCGAAAGTCGCAGAGTTTTCCAACTGGGTAGACCAAGCATGTCCGGGATCCTTTAATTGCAATGTGACTTGGTTTAAACCAACTGCGAAGGTGGATGAATACTGTATTGCACAAACTCAGTTTATTAACATAGAAGCGGACAAACTTAAAAGCACGGATAATCATCCGATGGCCTTTAGAGATGAAATTGTAAAAATTCCATGATCCATCACTTCAAGAGCTGTGCTGATATTCTTTGTAACAAATCCTATTCATTTAATTTTAACTGTTTATTTATACAGTGTTTATGCTAAGGTATTCGCGGAAGTTAAAAATTAATAACTAAAAGGACAGGATATGTTACTCGAATTAGAGCTAGATGCCCCGCAAGACTTTGATTTTATTATAGGTGAGTGGAACGTAAGGCATAGCCGTTTAAAAGAGATTTTAAGTGATAGTGATGAGTGGTATGAGTTTACTGGAGAGTCAGCCACGGTTAAAACGCTTGGTGGGTTTGGTAACATAGAAGACAACCATCTTCACTTTCCTGAAGCATCAATTCGAGCTAAAGCAATACGCTCCTACAATGCACAGACAAGAGAGTGGTCAATTTGGTGGTTAGATGGCAGAAACCCCGCGTCGATGGACACACCTGTCGTTGGCACATTTAATGAGAAAGTCGGGCAGTTTTTTGCAGACGATACTTTCAACGACCAGCCAATTAAAGTTCGTTTTATTTGGAATGCAACAAATCCAGAAATACCGACGTGGGAGCAAGCTTTTTCGAAGGACGATGGGAAAACGTGGGAAACCAATTGGAAAATGATGTTTACGAGAAAATAGCTTAGTCAGCAATATGTCTAGCAGCGTAAATTAGCAAGCCTGACGCTATCAGTGTATCTAAATACATCAAACATAAAGGGACGACTATGTCAGAGAAGTACGAATGGCGTAAAAAGGAAAAAGAACTGTATATCCCTAAACGAAAACCGGTCATTATTGATGTACCAGAGTTTTGTTTTATTACTGTTCGTGGTGCTGGCAGTCCTACCAACTCCATTTTTACTGAAAGTATTGGTGCGTTGTATTCAGTGGCTTATGGCATCAAGATGCGCTTAAAGCAGAGAGCGAATAAACCACATGCATATTGCGATTATACTGTATACCCGCTTGAAGGTACTTGGGATATAAATGATGCAGCCAAAACGCACTTCACTGGCTCTATTGCAAAAGAAGATTTGATTTATCAATTGATGATCCGGCAACCGAAGTTTGTAACTAACAGTTTGTTTGAGAATGTACTCGTTGCCACAAAAGAGAAAAAGCCAAGTCCATTACTAGATCTCATACGGTTTGAATCTATGGCTGATGAAAAGTGTATCCAAATGCTTCACATAGGCCCTTTTGAAGACGAACAAGAAACTTTTGAAATCATGGAAGCGTTTGCAAATCAGAATGGATTGGTGAGAGTGTCTAAAGTGCACAGAGAGATTTACCTATCGGATGTGAGAAAAGTTGCACCAGAAAAATTAAAAACGGTATTGAGGTTCAAGGTTGAATAGATCCTTTTAGAGGTTTTATAAAGCTAATTCGCGATGACCGTGGAGCGAAGTTTTATATTACAAATAAATCAAATCACAAAGACTTAGATGTTAATTGAAGGAGCAAATACATGTTTATAGTTAAATTAAAGTTTTCTGATAACAAATCTTTGGCAAAAGATTATATGGAAGGCCACAAAGCTTGGTTGCAAACTTGGTTTGAGAAAGGGGTTTTTATTCTCTCTGGCAGCATTAAGCCAAGTGGAGGTGGTGCAATAATAGCCATTGGTGTTGGCCAAATGGAACTTGAAAGCATTATTGCTGAGGACCCATTTGTGATTGAAGGGGTGGTAAAACCCGAAATTACAGAGTTGGCAGTTTCTAAAAGTGACGAACGCCTGTCATTTTTGCTTGAATAGCGAGCTTGTGAAACTACACACAGACCATGACATGGTTGTAATGGTCAGCTTTTTCAAAGCACTAAGCTTGTTGAAATTTAGTATAAGAACACGCAGCTAGTCGTTTGAAAGATTGTTTTTATCCTTATGTAGCAAGTAGTTGAATAGGCCATAGCCATAAAGTCAAAGCAGCTCTCGTGGAGCTGCTTTTGTTTAGATGTAGCTATGAGATTTTTACCTCATCCAAAGTAAAGCCCATTGCGTCCCGTTTGGTAAACTGCCCTTGCTACAAATCGCCGAACCTTTAGAGCCTGGTTTGTATGTTCCGGTCGCAACCCAACAATGAGAAGCAAGCACATCGCCTTGCCAACCTACTGTCGTATCTGCGACGTTTCCACCAATGTAAGCTGTGCCAACACACCCTTCATACACGATTGCACCTGGTTCTAAAGAAGTCGTACAACTAGGCTTATCAGAGTTTTTGGGCATTAACTCAACTCTGTCTTTAGCACCCCAGTTATATCTTACAAGTTCAAGCTCTCTTGAAGTGAAATTTGTACCATATACATTGTAGCCATCTCCACAATCAAGCGTTGAACAACTTACTTGTTCTTTTACATCAGAGAAAACACTCAACTCCCCTTTGTATAGCCAAAGCTTGGTGACATTATTCGGATCTGTTTCTGGAATACTTCCATATTGTTCAATACGGTAAATCCCGCCTGTCTCACTTGCAGGGTAGCTACCGACTAAGGTCCAGCCACCCCCATCTCTAGTCATATCACAATACACACTCAGCGTTTCACCCGAAACGGTTGTAATGTCGTATACACCATCACCTTGACTAAGCCCTGCATCTAAAATGTCCTTACAACTCGTTGCCGCATTTGATTGAAGGGCACTGAGTGTCCAGTCACCTTTGGAGCCATTTTCGGCAAACCAAGTACCACTGTAGTTACCTTGAACATCTACGTTTCCTAAGAAGTACTGAGTATTTGAGGGAATTTTATCAGATAACTTGAAGTCAATAACGTTACCCACTATTGAAGAATTACCAGACAAAAATTGAGTGGCAGTTTGAGACATAAAATGTACTTTGTCTCCTATAATTGCGATCTCTTGAGATGTGCCGGCCTCAATAACACCATTTTGCAGGTTATCGGTTGTGAGAATATAATTTCCTTCTAGTGTAGTTTGAGCTAAAGCAAAGTTACTAGCAAGTAATGCGCTAATTGGTAGTAATAGCAATTTCATATATTTCCTTTGAGATTTATTTAGGTGTTTTTTGGTTGTTAAAGTTGTTTGTTTTTCGTCTATATGTAAATGTGGGAAAACTATCTTTTAACCTTATTTCGTGTAGGTTCATTACTACATTATTGATATTTTATTTCTTGTTGGTATTAAAATATTAATGTTTTTGAGAGGTCAGGCTTTGCTAAAAACATCTCTGAATTTATGACTATTAATTATTTTATAACTTGAAATGGATGTGCAAAAACCCTAAAAGCGGCTGTTTAGGTATATAGACGCTGTCGTGTTCTTATCTGTATTTTCTGTTTTAAAACGGAATATGATTGAATTACAACAGTCCGTGTAACTAACTTATCATATAGATTTAATAAAAAATTCAAAAGTAAAAACCTAGAAAATAATAATTGATGTTTTACTAGGTTCTAATCGAAAACTCTATGAGCGAATCTCATTGGTTCATTCAGGTTTAGGGATAATATGCTGCTGAACAGACGTGGCAATTTCCTCAGCCACCTGCGGATCTTTAACTGCACGCGCCAAAGTAACACCGCCGATTAAGGTAGCCAATGTTGCCCAAGTATTTAAATCGTTCCGCTCTTTTGTGCCTTGTTCAAAGGTCTCGACAACTTTAAGCAGCGACGCTTCGAAAGTTGAGCGAGTCTCGTCATCAGCGCGAATTACCTCTGGTGTTAAGCTTTGTAGAGCGCAGCTTTCACTTAAATCACTGCATCGTTTTTCCTGCAAATAAAAAGAAATAAATTTATCTAACCATTGATCGCCGTGGCGCTCTTGAAAGCTTTGTAGCGCAGAGTCTAATTGGTTCACACCTTCAGTGACAACTTCTCTAAAAGCATTCGGTTTAGAGCCAAAATGAGCATAAAAAGCACCTGATGTCACACCCGCGCCATTGGCTAAGCTGTTAACTCCAGCACCATCATAGCCATTTTGTCTAAAGGTTTTGTGCATTGATTCCAAAATTCGTTGATGTGTCTGCTCTTTTTTACTTGGCATGAAGGCCTCCTCTATTCACAACAAGTGTCACTATAACATTTAAAAATAGCGATCACTATAAAATGCATTGACAATATAGTGATCGCTATATTATGGTTTTTATAGTGATCACTATATTTTAACTTTTAGACATTCAAAGGAGAAAGAACATGCCACTAACACTCACGCTCACCGAAGGTGTTTTACCTCAAGGAACCGAAAATCTGGCCATAGCAAAAATCACTGATGCGATGCTTAAATGGCACAACTTAACAGGCAATGAAACGATGAAATCGAATATCACAGCAATGATTCAGGTTTTGCCAAAAAGCGCGACATATGCTGGTGGAAAGGAGTTTTCAGGTGTATGGGTCGAATGGAAGGTACCCTCGTTTGCATTCACCGATAGAGACGTTCAAATAGGGTTTGGTCAAGATGTTACCAATATTATTTATGAGCTGTCTGAACGCACCCAACCAAGGGAAAATATATACATTAATGTAGTGCATGCTGTAGATGGAAGTTGGAATTTTAATGGCATTGCGATGACTAATGAACAGATCACACAAGCCATAGCGGCAAACTGAGTAAGTCAATGAGACAGGGCTAAGTATTTGGTCTCATTTACCGGAAATTTATAGGTTTTATAATGAGTTGATTACATAAAATGACATTGGTATGCAGTATCAATGTCATCTAGTCGTGATTACATAGGGAATATATAGGTGAATTTTGATGATCGAAGTTTATATGCCTATTGAATTTTAGACTAATGCATAATTTAAATTAAAATAAGGAAAGTTCTAAATGAAAAACATTATGAAAGCAGCTTTTTCGCTATCTCTAACGTTAGGAATGGTTGCGACAAGTGCGCATGCAGTCTACGACCTTAAGCCGTACACTGTGCTAGAGGCTGGTGCAAGTAACTTAACGAATACAGTTTTTGTTGTGGTGAAAGAAGATGTATCTCACTCTGGTTGCTCAGAGAGTAATTTTATTAGGCTGCCAATTAGCAATCAACTGTCTGGCACATTTTTAGAAACAGCAAAAGAAGCCATTATCTCTGGCAAGAAAATAGGTGTGAGCTTTTCTGGCAGTTGTACAAATGGTGCCGCTACACCCAAAAACTTTTCGCTACGTGCGCAATAAATAGATATATTATTTAGTGTGAATGCTAGAGAGTAAAGCTCTCTAGCTTTTGGTAAAGTGCTTCAAGAGTAAGTGAAACTATTATAAGTACTCAAAATCAATCACCCCTTCGAACCTCATTACGCACTCAATTACAGGGCTACACCTCTCACATCGACGTATTTAGTTTATATACTCGACTGAAACAAATTTAAACAGCTTAAATTCAGAGAGCACTTGACCCGTCTATTGGTATAGGGCTTAAGGTTTCAACTCAATACGATTAAGTACACTGAGAGGAACTTCAATGCCAGCGACAAATCATTTAGACAACAGTACTTTTTTAACGCAATTTGAAGATCTATCATTAGATCCAGTCCACTTTAACCACATCGGTCATCTTCGCATTGCGTTTATATACTTGAATGAATACACAGAGGTTGAGGCAATACAAAGAGTTTGTAGTGGAATTAAGGTTTATGCTGAGAGCCTCGGAGCAAAAGATAAATTTAATCTCACGGTTACGACAACGCTTTTAAAAATTATGGCAAGTCGTATGAAAAGCAGTAAAGATAAACCTTGGGAAACTTTCTTAGCGAATAACCAAGATTTAGTGCTTGATGCAATAGGTGTATTAAGCCAGTACATAACAAAGGAGATAATGTTTAGTGAAGATGCAAAAGTGACCGCTATCGAGCCAAATTTAAAGCCAATTTAATTGTTTGGAGCTACCATGTTAACCGTTACCGAATTAGCCAGAAAGTGCGAGATTTCTCGCACGGCTGTTTTATATTATGAACGAGTAGGGCTATTAACACCTAACTGCCGCTCTGAAAATGGGTATCGATGGTACAGTGAGAGAGAAGTAAAGAAGCTAAAATCCATATTGGCTTATCGCTCTTTTGGAATGTCAGTTGCTGATATTGCTACATTGGTCTCAAGCGAAAGTGATCAGGAGCAAGCAGCGTTACTAAAAAGCCAGTTCCATACTTTAGCGCGAGAAATTCAAACTCTGAAGAGGCAGCAACAGGCAATTGTCGTGATGTTACAAGAGCCAGGTCTTCTTGAAGAAAAGGTAGTTACTAAATCACGATGGGTGGAGATTATGATATCACTTGGTTTTAGTGACAAGGACATGATTGAATGGCATCGTAATTTTGAACGTATGAAGCCTGAACAACATCAAGCATTTTTAGAGTCTCTAGGTATTCCCCCACATGAAATTAAAAAAATAAGGTCATTCTAATGACTATGTTATCGGGCTGCTTAGGTGGTTCAATAGATATTGGTGTATGACCACTGACAAAGTTTCAGCACTACTCGTGCTAACGCACTTTCTGATAAATAGGAAAGCTCTGTGCAAATGGCTCGGTGGCTAGGGCTATTTGTAAAAACATGAATTTTCACAAAGTACTCATATCTACGTAAGATAAAGCTATTAGAAGCCATTACTGACAGCGAGTGTATTTTGCTAGCCTGACAGGTATAAACGAAGAAATTGTAGGGTGTTATATGAAGCCCAGAGAATAAAATTGGGAATAAATTAGCAGTACGACAGCAGCCTTCAGATTCGTAGCATATGACCAATTGCCACAATAAGGTGCTTAACAATCAAGTCCACCTGCAATGCAGCTAGATTTTTTACTATAAAACTCAATTATATATTTATGGTGTGGTTGTTTTTTATCCTTTTTACTGTTTTAAATTAAAAATATATTTTTAATTTACTTTCATCTTTGCTAGTATTCGCGGCGAAAAATATAATATGGAATTTAACATGAAATTAACAAGTGTTTTAGCTGGCGCAGCAATTTTAACTCTTTCGGGTTGTTCAACTATTCTAACTGATGATTATCATCGCATTAACGTAAGCTCTACTAAGCAGGGCCTACAAGTTGAAGTAGATGGTAATGTTCAAACAGCTCCAGGGGTTGTTGAAGTTAAGAAAGAAAATAAGAATAAAACTTTGAATGTTACTACTCAGGGTTGTGAGCAAGCTATCGCATTAAATAAAGAAGTAGAGCCTACATTCTTTGTTAACCTTCTTTCAGGTGGCGCTTTTGGTTCAACCACTGATTATAGCTCAGAGAAAATGTGGCGCTATCAGGATTCTGTATCGGTAGTTTGCCCTAACTAATATGAAAGAATATTTCCTGATGAAAAGAAGCGCTTTCGCTTCTTTTTTTTTAATCTTTTCCATTTCTTTTCAAGCTATTTGTATAGAGTTGACTGAAAGAGATTATCGTGTATACGATGCATTACTACACAAGAAAAGTGAAAGTCAAAATGTTCAGTCTAAATCATTTATTTCAACAAACTCTGGCAAAGAAATAAAAAATATTATCTCACTTTTGAAACGGAATGATGAAAAAAAAAGAGAATATGTTTGTCAGTTTCCCGCTAGGGCTTACTGGATTAACGAACGTTTTTATTTAAATGAAGATATTTCCTTCGAACATTGCCCTGACCTGAAAAAATACCTTGATTCTATTTCAGCTGAATCTATAAGTTTAGTCTATGCATCAGAGAATTTGACAAGTCCTAGCAGTTTTATGGGGCATACTTATTTAAAGATAAATGGCCAAAATGAAAAAGAGCATGCTGTTTCATATTTTACAGAAGTAGACACTATAAATATTCCAAAATTGATGTATGACTCTATCGTTACAGGGAAAGAAGGATATTTTATTGTATCTCCTTACCAAGAGAGTGAAGATTACTATAGTGATATTGAATCTCGTAATATATATGAATATCACCTAGGTTTAGCTGACTTTGAAGTTAAGCTTATATCTCTTCATTTGTGGGAACTAAAAGATAAGAGAATCGACTATTTTTTCCACACACATAACTGTGCAACTATTACTCTAGATATTTTGGGTGTTGTAAACCCAAGTATTATTAAGCCTGGTTCAGATTGGTTAAGCCCACTAGATGTTATAAAAATTGTTAATCAAAGCGATATGGTTACTCAGGCCACAGTTAAACCTTCATTAAATTGGAGGCTAAGAGCTTACGGTAGGGAAATTTCAAATTTTGAAAAAGAGACTTTATTAGGGTATTTAAAAAATGATAGTTACATATTAGAACGTAACCTAGTTAATAAGCCAGCTTTGTATTATCATTATTTATTAGCTTTAAATGAAATGCTTTATCTCGATAATCTTATTACAGAAGTTAAATGGTTAAATAATAAAAATATTATAGATGGATATTTTCTCGATAAAAATTATACGAGTATAGATGTAAGTAACTTTAAGAATCCATTACGCAGATCAAGTGATAGTCAAATCGCTATTCAGTTAGTATCAAATCACAACGAAGACTATCTTCAGTTTGATATTTTACCCGCTTCACATCTTTTAACAGATGACAACAGGCATGCGTTCTCTGAATCAAGCTTAAAACTTTTAAGTCCAAAAGTAATTCTGAGTAAAAATAAATTTAAATTAGAAAAATTCGAGCTTTATTCAATTGCTCAATATATTCCTTATGATCCTATAGCTGGGGGAATATCTGGTTATTTTTCAATTGGCTATAGTGGGTTTGATATTTATCAATTTGACTCGGAAAGTAGATTTTATTCTAATGCAGGACTTGGGCTAAGTGTTCAACCTCATCCAAGTTTACAGTTGTACTCTACATTTGGTCTAGAAACTTCTCTTGCACATGGGAATATTTGGTTGACCCCCGCCTTTGATGTTGGAGCTTTCGCTTATTTAAAAGGGAATAATAAAGTGAGCTTTAGCAGTAAGATTTTATATAATGAGTTTGGTTCTGGAGGATATGGAATAGAGTCTAAGCTGCAAAACTCTTACTTTTGGGAGAGTAATAAGTCTCTTGTTTTTGGCTTTAAACATAAGAAGGTTGATTATGGCCATGAACAACTCTC
This sequence comes from Pseudoalteromonas luteoviolacea, assembly GCF_001696455.1. Taxonomy (GTDB): domain Bacteria; phylum Pseudomonadota; class Gammaproteobacteria; order Enterobacterales; family Alteromonadaceae; genus Pseudoalteromonas; species Pseudoalteromonas luteoviolacea_C. The sequence continues at coordinate 1,791,872 of NZ_MAUJ01000001.1, read as the reverse complement.
TGCTAGTGCTGGTGTTAAGATATATTATTGATTTTACGGTTTATTACTATCTATATGGATTGTTATTTAATTTTTTCTAATGGTCTTTATTTTAGGTGATTAATCGAAGGTTTATTTTATTCAGGATTTATAGAGTCTTTAAATAAATTTTTTAAATTATAGTAACCTCTTTCTCTAGAGGTTCGATTCCAATTACCTAAAGACATACCACAATGACTTAAAGTCATCTGCTAAATTGATAATTATGTATTATTTTTTTGTTCTTTAAGTCATATAACCTTACTAGTGAAATTGAGAGTGATTTAGGCAGCATCATGTTGGATGAAACGAGAATTAAGATGAAAAGCGGGATTAAATTTTCGACAATTCAGTCAATTTGATATGCGTATCGCTTATATTTTCAACGTATCTTTTGGCGCTTAGTTTTTCGAGTTGCTTGGCGTGTTAAAAAAGCACGGTGTCCTCAATTGCGTCACAGGGGTTGTGGTTGGTACTAGCTGGTTAGTCATTTAACATTTATTTACCCTCATGATGTTTAAATGACTCCAATCTTCGCTTTGCAAATATACATTCGCTTTTTTGTTCAAAAAACATTCGCTTTTTCGCAACGTAAACGTCATTTTAGCAATCTATCTTAGCTCAAAAATAAAACAATAAAAGCGTGTTGTGATGCAACATAAACGGTATTTTCTGAACAAATATGTAATTGCTGCGGCTATTCTAGTGCTATTGGTTATTATTGGCTTTGTACAACTGAGATTTTCATCAACACAACAATTGGCGTCTCCTCGACTTGCCGAGCAAATTGCTATCCAAGTTGATGTGGTAAACGACAGTGCAGGAAAGAAGCATGCGCATAATCAGGTTTTAGTGTCATCCGCTGAGAGCCAAAATAATCAAACACTGATAAAAAATGATCAAAGCATCACGACGAATGAAAAGCTTAGAGATACATTGGAGAAGCTAAACACAAGCATCGCCCAAAACCCAGAGCCACTCAAGCATGCCATTATGGGGCCTAGCAACAAGCATATCGCAGCACGAATGCAGCTGCTTAATTTGCTTGATCAAGACCCCGAGTTAATTTCTGAATTAATCGACGCATTTATTGAAGATCCTAATAGTTTGCTTGGAAGAGAACTTAGCGCAGTGCTTTCTGAGTCAGGTCATGAGCTTGCTCAAGAAGCGGCACTAGATATGGCCTTGGATTTATCAAATGATGAGCAGGCGAGGACAGCCGGACTTCTATTGATTGCACAAATGGAAGAGGTGACGGGTGATACTCGGGATCGTGTACTAGCACATATTGACTCTGGAAATGACCTAAACTCTGACCTACAGCAATTTGCTTTAATGGCGCTAAAACCGGCTCCAAGCTCACAAGAAGATTACCAACGTGTGCAAAGCACGTTATCAAAAGTGGTAAAAGCAGAGGATCAAAATGTCCGTCGTCATGGCGTTTATCAAATGGCGCAATGGGCCACGAATAATGAAGACTTGCAAGATGTGAGAACTTTGGCTTTAACAGATCCTGATGTTAACACTCGTGCGCGAGCGGTCATGTCCTTGGGAGATAGCCCTTTTAAATCTCAAGAAAATCGCAGTGTTCTTTGGCAAGTAGCGGATGACGAAAATGAGCCCCCTCCAATTCGACTATATGCACTCAAGTCACTATCTAAGTATGCCTTAAATGATAGTGAAATAAACAAATTACGCATAATGAACAATGATATAAGAAACACCTCAAGATAATACCTGAGTATAAGCCGTCGTTATGCAATGAGAAGTAAAAGAGACCAGATTTGGAAAAGTCTTTCCAAAAATGAAGCGAAACAAAAAATTTATAATTAAGGAAAAATAATGAAACTCGTAAATTTACTGATGGTAGTAGGAACGTTGGCTGCGGCCTCTTTTGCAAGCTCAGCTGAAGCTCGTGGTACACACTACGGTACTGGTGGCGATGATATTATCATTGGTAGTACAGGCACAGATATCATTTACGGATATGATGGTAACGATCGTCTTTATGGTAAAACAGGCAGTGACATTCTGTATGGCGGTAACGGAAATGACAAGTTGTATGGAGATACAGCATCAGATCGACTATACGGCGGCAATGGAAATGATTACTTAGAAGGCGGTACAGCTGCTGATTATTATTATGGTGGCGCAGGTTATGACGTGTGTAAAAATAAATCTGGCACGCCTTATTATAATTCTTGCGAAAGCTACTAAAAAGTAAAGCTTAGCGTTAATCATAATGAAGAAGAGAGTCCCATTCTCTTCTTCATTTTCGTTTATGAGTTGTTCAAAATTATTTTTAGCCTTGGCTACACGCTCTAATCAGCCATTATTTTATTTTTTATATTGGTATTGAGATTGTACGGTACTTCATTTGGCAATAAAGTCCTAGCGGCCTCTAATTGGTTGTTGTCAACGTAACTTTTGATTTGCGCTGCGAGTTCTGTTACGTCGGTGACTTTTTGAACCCACTGATTCACATATAGGTCGACCGCTTCGTTGGATAATCCTATTTGAATAGCGCGGTGCTCGAGCGGTTGCAAGTAAATGTCACGCTCAGGGTCCCACTGGATCCTAACTGGAGTGCTGTTTTTAAGCTTTAGCCAAGCCTCTCTATCGGTGAACTCTTTCACCTTATTGCTCAATAGGCTATTGTCGAGTGCCCACTCGAATCCTTCTCTACTTATATCGATTGCCAAGATACGGTTTTGACCAGCATCTTTTTTCGCCCAACCTGAGCGATACATCATCCAAAGAAACGATGGCTTAATCCAGGTCATACGCTCCATTTTAAAAGGAGGTGAAATGAAAGTGCCATTGGCAAGTGCGGAATTTGCTATTGCGTCGTTGTAAGCCTGATAAACACGGATCGTTTTATTGTCATAAACGGCACGGATCTGCCGAATCGGAAAAGTCATTAACTATTTTATTCTCTATTGATTAAACGTTACTTTTGTTTTATTGGGTTATAAGTATTATTACTTATCGCCCAGAAGCGAACAACTGAAATAGCTTGAATTTTTTCATAAAGTATTTAAATACATTCACTAAAGAGTGTAATTGATTTATAAACTCAGTAACTCAGTCTGTTTAAATAGTAATCGCAAAGGAATATGGACGATAACAAAGAAAAGTGATGAATGCTTTGAAATACCACTCCAATGGCTGTGTTGGTGTATTTTATTTTGTCGTCGAAAAAATGAATTAGGAGAGAATATATGAAAGGATTTTATCTTACCCTTACTTTCCTGGGTTTATTGATACCATATGGGGTATTAGCACCTTGGATATTAGCCCATGGCTTGGACATTCCTCTTTTGTTCAGTCATGCGGCGGCAAACTCGGTTAGTCAATTTGCTTGGTTAGATGTACTTGTATCGGCAGTCGCGCTCATAGGATTTATTTTAGTTGATGGCCGAAGAAAACAAATCAAGTATAGGTACTTTGCGGTGATTGGTACTTTGATTGTAGGCGTGTCTATTGGGTTACCTATGTATCTGTATTTGAGGGAAAGAGCTTTGAGATGATGTGACTGGGTAATAGATCTAACGAGGGGGCTAAAAGTGTCAGAAAATAAACTTAGGGCAATATTTTCATTTACTCCACTTGTTTTTATTGTTGTTGGCTTTTTTAGGCCAAGTTTTGAGCATGAATTCTCTGAGTTGCTTTATATGCTAAGTTTTGTTGCGAGTTTGGTAATTGGCGTTGTGTGCCCAATCCCTTTGATTTTGAAAAGCCAACTTAAGCGTTACAAGGTAATGTATAGCATACTCGCACTATTCAATATTCATCTTTTAAGCATATTGCTCCTAAATCACCTTGATGGAATATGTTAATAATCACTGTGTGCGGTCACTATTGAGGTTTTAAATGACAGCAAAGGAAGTTGAACGAATCATACGTGTTGATCATGCAGGTGAACGTGGCGCTATTTGTATCTATCAAGCGCAGCGCTTAATTACTCGTTTGTTTTATAAGGACTTTTAGTTAATCAGCTCGATGAAATGTTGGTACACGAAAAAGAGCACTATTAAATTTTTGAATCATGGCTAAAAGTGCATCATGTCAGGCATTGTTATGCCCTTTGGTTTTGGTCACTGGGTGGTTCATTACTGGGCATTATCACAGGTTTGCTAATTTGGGTATGTACTCAAGCAGTTGAATCGACAGTGTTACACCATTTAGACTGGCAACTAAGGTATTTATAAGCCCATAACCACAGTGCCTATCAGACAGTGCTAAGCATTAAAAAAGACGAAGAAGAACATTTGGATTTAGGTGTAAATCACGGTTCAAATTCAGTGATATACCTGCCAATACGACTGGTAGTGAAATCTTCAACTCGACTTGCCATTTGGCTATCGACTAAACTCTAACAATAATATTAGGCTCATTATGGATTATAAAACAACCACCTTGATTTAAATAAAATGACTTATTATAGATGGTTTGTTTAAATTTGATTGATTGTGTGTGCTTGTTTCATGAGTTTATTCATGTTTGAGGTTAGGTGTTGTTTTTCTTATTATTTACAGCTTAAGATTCTTCAATTTATATAGTGGAGAGTTTCTTTGAAAAATAAGAATGATAGCAAAAGTTTAGATAGTGTGAACGAGATAGACAGCGCTGGAAGAAGGCAGTTTTTAAGTGCTGGGGCATTACTTGGTGCTGCAATACCAGTTGGAGCAGCAACATATGCAACAAATGTAGATGCGTCAGTAGGGACTAGCAATATATATTTTTTTAAAGCGTTATCTGAAGCGCTTAACAGTCATGACTTAAGCGAAGGTGACACTGTATTCATTCAAGCCAAGGCATCCATCATTGCACGGACCTCATCTACTTTTTACCAAGTGGTATTCTCTAATTATACGTCACCACAAAGTGTCGAGTTACATACCAGCAATGCAAACAGCAGTTTAGCACTATTGCTCGTGCATGGAGATCGCATTAATTTAAACCAAGTGGCCAATTCAACCGGTATCAATAATGTCAGTAATTTATTGATAACAGGGGATAGCATTACAACGGGTGGCGTAATTGATATTCCAATTGGCAAAAATAATGTTAGTTCAAAGGCATATTTTAAAGTAGACGGCCACAACAACTTTGTAAATAGAACTATTCTAGGGAGTGGTAAAGCGGCGAGTGTACTCGATTTTAGTGAAGCGAATGGGACTGATAGCGGTGTAGTTTTTGAACCTGGTGTATTTTACTCACTAAGAGATCTAGCTGTATATAACTCTAAAAGTGATGGGGTAGCGCAGTTAGGTGGGGAGTTTACGTTAGATCAAACTACGGGTATTGCTTGGAACCATGCATATTTTGCAGACCTTAGAATATCTTACAATGAAGGTGATGGTGTTAGTTCTGGCCGTGGTTTCTTGGGAACATATAGTAGAGTATTTGCGTCTCATAACGCCGGTCATGGGTTTAACATGCAGGGCTTACACACTTCTTTAAAATTTGATAACTGCTATTCAGCAAGAAATGAAGTTGGATATAAAATTAACCAAGCTTTTTATAGCTCTATCAGTAGTTGTGCATCGGACCTAAATAGCCAACATGGCTATGAGATATCAAACAGTCATTCGTTGGATATAGTAGGTTCTGGAGCAGAGCACAATAGGAAGTCAGGTTTCTATTTGACAGCTTCAAACATCAGTGGAGAAAACAAAAACATCAGTTTGAACAGTGTTTTTGGATTTAACAACAATTCTGCTAATCAAGGGTTTGCTAATCTACTCCACCTTAAGTCGGAAGGTGGAAAAGAAAATACAGCTACGTTAATTAATAGTGCCTCAAAACAGTCAAATTCTGCACACGTAATTGAAGACGTGATTGTAGATGGAGAAGGGGCTTACTTAGTTGAAGGCTATAATGATCTGCCAAATGGCGTTAGATCTCAGCGGGGGGGCTATATTCAGCACTTACCCAAGCACACAGTTGTGCCCAATAAAAATGTTACCTCACCTACAGAAATTTGCCGACTTTTGTCTCCCCAAGGACACAGCAGCTCCTATGGTGGAGAATTAATGATACAAGCTTCAAATGGCGACCCGTCAAGCAGTTTGAATAAGAATACTGCGTTATACAAAATTGCTGTATGCAAATCAGACAATACGGTATTTGTTGAACAGCAGTATGCTCTAGGACGTATCGAAGGTGCAGGAAGGAGTTGGCCCTCATTTAGTTGGAGTGTAGAGAATGACCAGCTAATCGCAACACCTATTAATGCAACCAATGGTCAGTTTTACTTTGAAGTTTTGGGAACTGGGTTTATAAAAACGACTAAATAAACATTGTTTGACAAATAAAAAGCCGAAGTACTATGACTTCGGCTTTTTAAGGGTGGGATTAGTCTAAACCTCTGTTGCGCAGTAGTGCATCAGTAGTTGGCTTTCTACCTCTAAAGCCTTCATAGGCTTCAAAGTAATCAAGTGTGTCACCGCGGCTGTAGATAAACTGATATAAACGTTCAGCTGTTTCTTTATCGAAGATATCTTTCTTTTCTAAGAAAGCATCGAAGCCATCTGCATCTAAGATTTCTGACCACATATATGCGTAGTAAGCTGAAGAATAGCCACCTGCGAAAATATGACCGAAGTGTGTACTACGGTGACGCATGATGATTTCTTCAGGTTTACCGTACTCAGTGAGTATTTTATTTTCAAAGGCACGAACATCGAGATCTTTTACGTCGGTCATTTGGTGGTAAGCCATATCTACAAGCGCAGAAGCTGTAAACTCAACCGTTGCGAACCCTTGGTTGAATGTGCCAGCTTGCTTGATCTTATCCAGTAGCTCTTTTGGCATTGGCTCATTCGTTTTGTAATGAAGCGCAAATTTCTTCAGCATTTCAGGTTGAGCAATGAAGTGCTCAAACAATTGTGCAGGGAATTCTACCCAGTCACGAGGTACACTTGTACCAGCCAGTGTAGGATAAGTGACATTTGAAAGTAAGCCGTGTAGTGCGTGTCCAAATTCATGGAATAAAGTTACTGCGTCTGAGTAGCTCATCAACGTCGGCTCACCTTCAGCAGGTTTATTCAGGTTCATGTTGTTTAGAATTAATGGCTTAACATCACCCGCCAGTTTCTGCTGCGTACGGAATGAGCTCATCCAAGCGCCAGAACGTTTAGTTGAACGCGCATAGTAGTCACCGTAGAACAAGCCAATCGCGTTACCTGCTTTATCTTGTACTTCCCAAACACGCACAACAGGGTTGTAAACTGGGATGTCAGTGCGCTCAACAAACTTTAAGCCAAATAAACGCTCAGCTGTGTAAAACTGTGCCTCGATCATATTATTTAGCTCGAAGTACTCAGCGATTTGACCTTGGTCTAGGTCAAATTTAGCTTTGCGCACTTTCTCTGCGTAATAGCGCCAGTCCCATGGTTCAAGCTCATGAGTGACACCTTCTGCAGCCATCTGTTCTTTGATCCACTCACGCTCTTGCTCGGCTTTTTCAACAGCTGGCTCCCATACTTTTGTCAGTAGGTCCATTGCAGTTTCAGGCTTGCTCGCCATAGAGTTAGTTAGCACATACTCAGAGTGATGTTTATATCCTAGTAGTTGAGCACGTTTTGCACGGAGTTCTACGATTTCTGCAATGATAGCTTTGTTATCAAATTCATTGTCATTGTCACCACGATTCGCCCAACCTTTGAATGCTTTCTCACGTAGGTCACGACGCTCAGAAAACTGTAAGAAAGGCTGAACACTTGAGCGGTTAAGTGTAATGACGTACTTGCCAGGTAAATCTCTTGCGGTCGCGGCGGCAGCAGCTGCATCACGTTGTGCTTGGGATAACCCCGCTAAGTCAGACTCTTCAAGTACCAGCGTGAAAGCACGAGAATCATTCAAAGCGTTTTGACCAAACTCAGTCGTCAATGCTGAAAGGCGTTCGTTTATTTTTGCAAACTCTGCACGCTCCTCACCGGTAAGCTTTGCACCTGAACGAACAAAACTATTGTAAATACGTTCAAGTAAACGCGTTTGCTCAGCGTTAAGAAGTGCCGAACCGCGATTTTCATACACCTTAGCCACACGTTTGAACAGCGCTTCATTCATTTGAATTTCATTATCATGACGCGTCAATAACGGTGAAATCTCACGTTGCAGCTTTTGCATTTGCTCGTTTGATTCTGTGTTAGACAAGTTAGAGAAAACCGCAGAAACACGCGACAGCGTTGAGCCTGCTAATTCCATTGCTTCGATGGTATTAGCAAAATCGGCAGGGCGCTCATTGTCCGTAATCGCATCAATCTCTTTCTTATGCTCAACCATAGCTTGATTGAACGCAGGTAAAAAGTGCTCTGTTTTAATTTGGCCAAGTGGCGCGCGCCAAATGGAGTTGTCCACTCTTGAAAGAAAGGGTTTTGCTTAATATCGCTGCTTGTAGCTTCTGCAACAGTTTTCTCGGCAGCAGTAGCTTGACTGGCTTGTTGCTCTTCAGGCGCTTTCGAACAGCCGGCAAATAGAACCGCTGCCGAAATGGCCAAAGCTAGGTGGGTTTTTCTTAGCACTGGGTATCCCCTAATAAAAGTAATGTAATGTTATAATATACTTGTATCTAGAATGATACCTAACTAAATTCGCAAGATGTAGGCATTTATCGCACGAATTCATCCATTGAGCTGAAAATTGCAATATTTATGTCATTTTGGGGGCGAAGAGTCATTAAACCCGTAGCCATTCATAGCCCTTATCTTCAACTGGTAGAGATAAAGTGATAGTGACTACCGTGATGGCTTTAATACAAAATCCCTCGGGCTGGTAACCGCTAGAATTTGATGCTCAGTTCTGGCATAGATTTATCTCTATGTGTTTGCAATTGTAAAATGTCTTCACTTTTTTTAGTGTAAACCTTTAAAGACCTCATACCCTTTGAGTAGGCAAGAGACAAAACCTCTAACCAGTTTTGGTCAAAATCGGATAGTGTAATTTCTTTTATGTGTTGCGTGCTAATAATGGCTGCTACGTGCTTAAGGTCTTTTTCGTTTACTTCAGTTAAGCTCAACGAGTTGATATGAACGTTTTTAAATTGCAAAGCACCTTCTATATCAATGAAACTTACATTCGGGTACTTCACCTCTTTGTGTAAACTTGGAATTTCGGAAAATGATCCCGACAGGCTTACATCAAGTAAACCATCATGCGAGTTGAGCCTGCATGTTATTTCTCCGTTATTTTTAATCAAATTATGATTAAAGTATGCGACGTGCCAATAGGTGACTTTACCTTGTTCACAAAATTGATACAACTGAACAGTGTTTGCAGTGTCAAGTGCGAGTTCACTGTAACGGTTCGAGTTGATATGATAACTTGCGCCCTCGGTACAGATCCCATCTGTATAAACCTGCTCACGCTCTATCCAGCCATTTTTCCAGTTTGAATACAACATACCAGTGAAAATTTTTTGGTTAACCATTTGAGGTTCAATAAATTCATCAACTACGTCATCCAAAATGAGGTGCTTATTGACAGTTTCTAAGTTGGAGTATGGTGGAACATAGTCATGTTTTAGAACGCCTTGTTCAACATGTGACCTTTTGATAATAATACCGCTCTTTGTAAACAAGGCGACGCCAGTAAACAGTTTCCCACAAAAGAACAGCAGGTTTTTATGCTCAACAAGCGCATCAAACAGTACAAATAAGTGCCCTGTATATTTCATTAAATCAAACTCGGGTACAAACCATAATTGGCGAGTATACCAAACTCACAATGTTGATGGCATTGAGATGAATTTAATACGCTAATTTTTATGAAGATGTGTGCAAGTCATGGCATTTGAAAATAGCATTACGGTAGAACAGTATTGTGCAAAGGTGTATGCGTTTTGATTTCTAGAGCAGTGTATTAAATAACGTGAGAGGTCTTGATTCTTAGGCTCGGGTGCAACCAAGGCACATATCTAATCATATATTAAATTGTATTCACCCTTGATATTCAGTGATGATTTTTAGAGCTAAAAAACCAGTTGTTATCACAATGGTTTCCTCCAACATATGCCAATTTACGATGAACATTTAGTTGATAGCTAAATTCTATCAACAAGAAATATTCAAAAAATAACCTTGATATTAACTTTAATATAACATAAGTTTCAAAAGCCTTTTCATTTAAAGCACAATAATTACAAATAAAGGACATTCAACTTATGACATCATGTAAAGTAATCAAATCAATGCTACCGGCATGTGCGCTGCTCTTGGCGACCAACTTACAAGCTAGCCCGCTCGAAAGTCAGCAAAGAGAGATTGTAGCTGAGGCGGTGCCATATCAAATGGCATTGGGTTTAAACCATACTCTGAGTTCTGCTTCTGGGCACTTTGAACATACAATTCATCACCCTAATGCAAACTTTATCAAGGTTAATTTTGCTAAATTTGAGCTGCCAAAAGGCGCTTATTTACAAGTGAGTGATTTAGACGGGCGTGAAACATATCGTTATGATCATAATGACAGCGATGTCACTTCTGCTATGTCGATTTCTGCTGATGCTATCCAGTTGAAACTGGTTGTTCCGAATCCGACTCTTTGGCAGCCTCACCATGGTATAGAGATTGATAATTTCTTTGCCGGTTACCCCGAGTCAGAATTAGCTGCAAAAGCACACATGTTAGCTGCAGATCTAATTGAGCCAAAATCAACTTGTGGAATTAACGAGCGCCGAGATGTGGCGTGCTGGGAGTCTTCTCACCCAGTAGAGTTTGAGCGCAGTCGTCCCGTGGCACGTTTATTGATTGGCGGGCGAAGCCTATGTACGGCGTGGCGTGTCGGATCGAGCAATCACATGTTTACGAACAATCACTGTTTTGACACCGCAGCGGAAGCCAAAAATGTAGAGGTTTGGTTCAACTATCAGCGTACTGCTTGTGGTACAGGGGAGCCGAATGCAACTGTTAAAGTAAAAGGCGATCAACTGCTGGCTACCGACTACAGCCTTGACTACACACTATTCACGGTACAAGAGTTTGATAAGATTAAACGATTTGGTCATTTTGGTCTTGATGTGACCTCGCAAACACTTGGACAAAGGATCTATATTCCACAGCATGGCAGTGGCAATCCTAAAGAGCTGGCGATAGAAAGCGATCAAAATGACACGGGTTACTGTCAAATAGATCAGACGGTTACAGCAGGACGAGGTAGCAATACAGATATGGGCTACAAATGTGACACCATTGGTGGCTCGTCGGGTTCGCCTGTATTGTCCGCAGAGCACAACAATGTTATCGCATTGCACCATTATGGAAATAGCACGCAATGTACGACAAAACTTAATCGTGGTACGCGTATCGAGCTAATTTGGCCAAAAGTATCCTCACACTTTGGTGGCGTCGTGCCAGTGGGAGACAATGGCCATGTAGGTAATACACCACCTACTGCTGACATTCAGGTTAATTGCAATCAACTGACCTGTACTTTCGATGCAAGTGGCTCAAGTGATGTAGACGGCAGTATTGCTAGCGTTGCATGGCAATTCGGCGATGGCAGTGTGGCATCTCAAACAAGTGTCAACCACACCTTTGCACAAGCAGGTACTTACCAAGTGTCATTGGTCGTGACCGACAATGAAGGCGCGACAGGTACAGTGACTAAGTCTGTTTCTGTGACTGATGGTACGAATCAAGCACCTGTGGCAGGCTTCACTCACAGTGCTAATAACTTAACGGTGTCATTCACTGATTCGTCTACTGATGATACTGGCGTTGTTGGCTACGCATGGCAATTTGGTGATGGCAGCACTAGTCAGTCGCAAAATCCTGTTCACACGTATGGTGCCGCTGGCACTTATAGCGTTTCGCTAACGGTCACTGATGGGGCTGGTAAGCAAGATACATTGACACGCACCGTTGAAGTTACCGCGGGCAGTGGCTGCAATGTCCCTGCATGGGATAGCGGCACAGTTTACCTAAAAGGTGATCAAGCGTCTCAAAACGGTAATGTGTATGAAGCTAAGTGGTGGACAAGAGGCCAATCGCCAGCTGACAACTCAACACAATGGGCTGTGTGGAAGTGGATAAAAGCTTGTAACTAATTCACTTCTTTTTGGACATCCTTCACTTTTTATTTGTTGATATCGGTATGAAGTGAAGGTTTCTATACTTCAAGTTTCTAAAAAGCTGAGCGAAGCGTAAATAAGTAGGAAAGGCCTACTTATTTACGTAATCGACTAGCGCTTTAACTTAAAGCATGTCGGGTGTACCGCCGATTCTTCTGCATATATCGGATGCACGTTGTGCTGCACGGTAGTCGTAGAATACATCTTCCCAAAGTAACTTGCCGTTTTTAAAGCAATACACATTGATAATATCGTTTGCTTCAACGTGTGAGGGAGCTGCCGTTGCTATTAATGTTGCGAGTGCAACGATTGTCGTTTTTATCATTTCTATGTCCTTTCCTTAGTTTTAAATAATTAAATGGTGTTGATAAGTTATCAACTCCATTATTGTTAACAGTTGTTTTGTAATTTGTAAATAAAGACGTGTTGAGAGATGCCGTTATTACATATTTTTGTACTAAAGATAAAGGAATAATAGGCCGCGAAAAGGTAAATATTTAAACCTCTACGCTAGGAGGGGATGAGGGTTACTTTGGTGTTTGAGCCGAAGCAGGGAGAGTCAAGACTCTCCCCAATACGACTAAATTAAAGGTCTGTTCGATATTTTAACCGCCAAACTGAATTCTTACGCCAGCATTGACGGTAAACCCATCATTACGAGACCAGATATCAGTGGTCCAACGGCCACTTGGTGCTTGAACCGGTAACACAAGCGAGTGCTCTTTGGTTTGACGGACATTTAATAAGTTTTCGGCATTTAAAAACCAACTGACGTTACCAAGAGTGATTTGACCCAATAAACCGAGGTGCCAATATGGATCACTGCTTTCGCGATAGGGGTTATTCTCAAGGTGCTGAGTACCAGTGTAATAAGCTTCAAACCCAACGAGGTGACTACCGTGCTCCTCCCACATGATCACTGCGCCTGCTGAGTGCCTTGGTGTAAGCGACAGAGGTGTGCGTGAAAGTCCTGTTGAAGTTGCTTTTGTGGCATCAGTGTACAAGTAGCTGGCTGTAAATTTAATGTCATGCCAGCGGTAACGAAGTAGAAGCTCGGCACCGCGTATTTCACTTTGCCCGGGGGCGTTTACGATACGCACTCGCTTGGCTGAGTTTATATTGTCTATCACTTCCAGTTCGGTAACATTTTCAACATCAGAGGCAAATAATGTGACGCTGGTTTCAACGCTATCAAAGGTGTAGCTGATGTCTACAGAGGCTGTTGATGCTTTCTCTTCCTCAAGGTTTTCTAGCGGCTCGAGGCGAGATAGACCGGTATCATCGATGTCTTCAATAAATGGCGTGGGTGCGTAAAAGCCTTGGCCATATGAGCCGCGAATCGTCCAGTTATTTGGATTATAGAGCATCGAAATGCGCGGGCTTAACTGCGTGCCATATTCGCTATGCCAATCAGTACGTGCGCTGAGTGACAGCGAAACATCATCGGCCATTTCATAATCGAGTTGTGAAAATAAACCGGGGACTTCATACGTATAGTTAAAGTCGGAGTACTCATCAGAATCAAAAGAATCTGATTGATATGCCACACCAATTAGCCACGCCGTGGTGTCTGTATATCCGGACATGCTAGACTCAATTAGGTAGCTGTCATGGGTGTCATTTTCTAATATCGTGCCATATTGGTGTTCGTGCTCTTGATGCATTGCCGAGCCGCGAACATTCAGGTTTAGAACCTCGCCTAATGGCTTTTCAAAAATAAATCCGCTGTCTAATCTAACGGTATCTTGCGCTTGCACATAGGGGTTACCGTCGGGCATTTGCGCACCTTCAACAGTACCACCTGTTCGTTGTTCCGTCATAGCTCCAAGGGTTACGTACAGGTTTTCGCCGTTTGTTCCTGACCAATACAAACGCGGACGCATGGTTGCTCGATTGTAAGCCGCCATGTCTATCCAGCCATCGTTATCAAGGTCTTGCTCTGCTTGATGGTGCCCTCCCGCTGTAATAGAACCACTCAACGCATCTGAGATTGGTGCTGCCACGTATGCTGTGATGTCTTGACCGCTTTTTGAAGTGGCATTCAATAACACCTCTCCTTCGAACTCATCATTCGGTGTGCGGGAAATCAGGTTGATAACGCCTCCAAGTGCTGAGCCGCCATAAAGCGAGGAGGCTGAACCTTTGATGATCTCCACATTAGCGAGATCGGTAGGAGGGATCTGCAACAAACCAATAGAGGCTGTTTGCCCACCATAAAGTGGCAGGCCGTCGCTCAGTAGCTGGGTATAACGGCCATACAGGCCTTGTAGCTTGATATTTGCACTACCAAGTGCAGGGGACGTATTTTGCACTCTTACACCACCCGTTTCTGCCACCAACATAGAGATATTTCCCGGTCGCATAAGCGCTTTTTCTTGAACTTCTTCAGCATTAATAACTTCTGTACGGGTTGCTGATTCTGTCACGATTCTGCCTAATCTGGAGGCGGTGACTTGGATTTTTTCTATGTTACCGTTCTTATCATGATCATCGTGATGATGATGTTCTTCATGGCCGGCGGCATACGTTGTACAGGGCAACAACATCATTGATATTGCCAATTTAGAATATTGGTTAAGCATTTTTACCTCAAACATGCCAAAAATTGCTCGCAAGTTGTGCGAATTTACTTTTAAATTTTTAACGTGTACAAATTTTGGGCGTACTAACCCTTAAGAGGTAAAAATGGGGGGTCTAAAGAGCGGAGCTTGCACGCTATTTGGGCGCTGCGTTTCATCATTAAAAGTGGATTGGCCTTGTGCGACAACACTTGAAGTATTGCTCTGAGCACTCAAGTAGACAAAGGCAATGCATGCATTTGCAGGACATATACAGTCGGATTCGCAGCAGTCAACTTCACAACAATCGTCGTCACTGGGTATATTCGTGGTATCAAGGCCCGCAGATGCTAGCTGTATTGATTGTGTTGTGTCTTGGACTTCGGTGTTATGTTCAGTCGCTCCCATGAAATTATACGCACTCGCTTGCCCGACAAAGGCAATCAACGTCGCAATAACAATGAAAAATTTTGTTAGTGGCTTAAGCATATAATTCTCATAGGATAAATCGCCACATAGTCTAAGGCATTTTAGTGGATGTGTGAATAGAGAAGACATTAACTTTATTGGTAATCTGGCGGTGACTGGAATTTAATATTTTCCTCGTGTATTTTAATCTGCCCTTGCTTTTAGAGTATTTGCTTCAAGGTTGTATATGCGCACGTTACTTTCTTTGCTCTTCATTTTGATATCAACACATTTGTCTGCCAATTCGATTAGCGCTTTTACGTCTGATGGGTGCAGTGTTTTTCCTGATGGTACACCCACACAAAAAGAGTTGTGGCTTTCATGTTGTACCGCACATGACTATGCATACTGGAAGGGGGGGACTTACGATGACAGGCTAAATGCAGATCGTGAGCTTGAAAAATGTGTTGCCAACGTGGGTGAAGCTAAAATTGCAAAGCTCATGCTCGCAGGCGTAAGAGTTGGTGGCAGTCCGTATTTACCCACCTCATTTCGTTGGGGATATGGATGGCCTTACCCGAGGTTCTATGAACCATTGTCACCAACTGAGTTAGCCCAAATCGCTCGCTTAGAAAAATTAGCAGAAGGTAATCCTGTGTTGAGTAAATAGTAACTCGTTGCTAGTCTAAATTACTCACTTTGATGTATTTGCGTTGTTTTAAGTTAAACACAACTTTATGCCGCGCTTTGGCTTTGATGAATGACTAAGCCCCCCAATACACGCAACTCCATGAAGCTTACGCAATAATAGACTAGTTAGGACGTGTTTCAGAATAGACACTGCGCATTAGTATGAAATGTATCAATAAAGGGCTAGCCACTTATTCGTGAAAGGGAAGGGTTTATCTTTTAACAAGTATATCGTTTAAATGAACACTTCCCTGATGTCATCTTATAGTGAAGTATAATTAATTACATACCCAACCATGCGAGTGTAACCGTATGGCCCATTTATGGCTTCATCAGAAACTCTCGGTATTATGCAATTTAAATGGGCAGACACATCTTCTCCCCAAGTATTCTGGTATGAACTTTGATAGGCAGCTAAACGTGCTTCGTAATCTTCAGCGGGTCTCATTGTGAGTCTTGAGGCGCGTTCAAATGTGCCTGAAGTAGTCGATAGCCTCACACTAGGGTTTGCCATTCCTTTAATTTCTAAAGTACAAGCTGCATTGGCACTAGGGTGTTTACTGGCCAAATTAAAATATGCATGCACGGACTCGATTTGTGTGTTTTGCTGTAAGTTAAGCGGGCAATACACATAGATATCTTGGGCTGTGGCATTCTCGATGCTTGACGATGAACGATGCCTATATTTCAATGTTTCCTCACCAGGGTTGACATACCTTTGTACACATTCCGTGGCATTATATGAGACCGAATTTGCGGCCAAATTGGCACTCATGCCCATTGAAAGACAAATTAATATCGCTTTAATTTTCATGATTTCCCTTTTTGTTTTATAAAAGCGATTTTAGTATATGTTGGATTAGCTAATTGATCTTTACTGTTATGTTTTTTATGAAGTTATTTATTTTAGTCAGCACTGCTAGATAACCGGAAGTCGAGGGGAGTAAAATACTATCATGGTATGTAATTTTATGAGTGAACCTGAAGCTTTCCATCCTATTGAATTTCTCAGTGACATGATTTTTTTCGGTTTGTAGTATGCGTGTACTCTGGTTATGAAAAACACTCTGCCCCAGACTTGCAGCAAAATCGAGCAAGCGTTTTTCAATGCATGGTTGCTATCCAGGTTGGCTGTGAGTTTGATGGGTAATTCGAAGATGGTTGGCCTTGGTTAGTGCCGTCATGAGGCAAGAATGATGGGGTAATAGAATATTGTTCACCCTGATTGCAGCATGGTAAATCAAAACGAAAAATAAAACGAGAGGAGAAATAGAGTTGGTTTTAGGGACTCAAGGGTATGAAAAAGTCATTGATGCGTTTGTAACCGCCAGTGCTAATCTGAAGTTTGAGGACATTAATCAGGATTTTTTAAGGTTTTTACCACCACTGCCTGCACGAGTTTTAGACGCAGGATGCGGAGTCGGCCAAAATGCAGCAGCGCTTAGCAGGCTTGGCTACGAAGTTGTGGCGATAGAGCCTTTTGCACCATTCCTTAAGGAGGCTGTTGCAAGCTACCAAACATTGGATATTCTGTGGTTAAACGACAGCTTGCCAGCGCTACAGAAAGTCTCAATTGACGAGGGTGCGTTTAACTTTGTGCTCTTGGATGGTGTTTGGCATCACCTGAGTTATGAAGAGCGTCGAAGGTGCATAAAGCGACTATCATCTTTAATGGCGCACAATGCAGTATGTGCCATTTCACTCAGACACGGTCCCGCTGGTGGCGGAACCCATGTGTTCCCAACAAGCGCAAAAGAGCTTGTTGAATATGCTAAAGAATTTGGCTTTGAAGTCATTCTTCAGCTCGAAAATCAACCAAGTAAGCTGCCGAATAAACAACATGTCACTTGGTCGAGGGTGGCGCTAAAAAAATTGTGAAGTACACCTTGAGCACATGTATTACAAGTAAGTTAGTTAACCTTTGAATTTGGGGTAACGGTTGAGCGCCATGTGTACCACGCTGCCATTATGGTTCCAATTGTAAAACTTAAAATATGAGTTGGCTTTGGGTAGCCTGCTGTTTTTAAATCGAGGTATAAAGCGGGCAATATCGCAAATACTATTGCGATGATAAGTGAGTACCTGCTTCGTCTGTGTGTTTTTAAAAATATGAGACCAAACCCTGCAAATGCCAAGGCGGCTTGTGAAGCTCCAGTGCCTGTGTTCCATGGCACTGAGCCAAGCGCGGTGGTAAACGCAGTGCCGACACCACCGCCGATTAGCCAGACAGCGAACATATATTTATGGCCAATATATCGCTCTAAAATAACCCCAATTAATAGAATTGACAGCACGTTATACAGCATATGTTTTTGATGAACATGAATAAGTTGCGCCGCTAAAAATCGCCAAAGTTCCATGTCTTTAATGCTTTGTAGGGTAATGCCGCCATAGTCAGCGAGATAGATAATTCGGGACTTACCAAAAAAGGAACCTGAAACTTGAAGTGCGACGAACAATGACACACACATGGTGAGTATGCATATTGCGAGTGTAAAATAAGGTCTGTATGTGCTCGTAGAATCCATCCTTTAACTCAGGCTCCACATTTTTTTGTTTGCAATATTGCTCAAATAGCTTATTGAGCGTTATTTATATCCCTTTAATATTTCATGTTGGTTATCGGTAAAATGAAACATTGATGCTTGGGTTCACCATTACTCGAACGCCATAAGGTATCGTGGTTTGGCCGTCGTAACGATGACTAAAACAGTTTGCAGGCGCAAATTGAAGATACTCACCGGTATTATCTTTTTTTTTTCAAAACGCCATTACAATCCACCAGCGACATCGAAAACAGGCTCATATTATTTGCACTATTTATGAGTTCGAAGCTAATGTCTCCATCATACTGATAAATATGAATCGTCAGTTTAATGCCGTCCTTTTCGACCTCATATCTGTGCCATATACCATCACAGTCAACTTGTGGAATAACCTCCAAGACCGTTAATACATCGGTTTCATCCCAAACTAACATGTTTTCTCCAGTTATGATTCAAAAGTGGGTATACAAATAGCATTTAAAACCTTTATAGGTCTTATACTAACTTTGAAATATAAATCACATCGTTTTTATCACCAAAGTGCCAGCTGGCATTCTCATAGCGCAAATAACCAATATCTGCTTGTGCTAAGATTTGCCAAGTTTTGAGCAGTGCTAGAAATGGGCCTAGCTCGAATTGACTCCTGTCAATGTCTTGCGCAAAGAAGGAGATTTCGACATCAATATTCCTATTGTCCTCT
Organism: Pseudoalteromonas luteoviolacea; assembly: GCF_001696455.1. Taxonomy (GTDB): domain Bacteria; phylum Pseudomonadota; class Gammaproteobacteria; order Enterobacterales; family Alteromonadaceae; genus Pseudoalteromonas; species Pseudoalteromonas luteoviolacea_C. The sequence continues at coordinate 1,772,876 of NZ_MAUJ01000001.1, read as the reverse complement.
ATATATAAAAACACCTGTATATGTTTGATTAGAGTAGATGTATCTTGGCATATTATCTGAACATATTGAGATGGGCGTAATGTTGTTAGGCGCGTATTACAAGAGGAGAAATCTGAAAATTCACCTAAATCACCATTGCATGATAGGGTGTTATAGCGTTCTTGAAACCACGCAATGAGCGCAATAATATGCTCCGATTTCTTCGCTTTAAAATTAAAATCTCTACAGCTATCATCTTGGTCGAATAAATCTCTCGTAATACCATCGATACTATTTAATATCATGTATCTACACCAATCATTTATCGTAAAATGCGCGCTTATTTTTAATTGATGACTATATTAAAAGCACTTGTATTAACCGTAAATACAACGCTGGCTAATTGCTAGGTTGTTTTTTGGTGTTCGTTAATACAGGGAGTACTTCTGCAAAGTCGTTATCGAGCAATGTCAGGACATGCTCAAAGCCATATTGCGGGTTCCATTCCAACTGGGTTTGTGCCAAAGACGAATCATAAACCCTATCTAAGCTTTTTGGTAATACCCAATCTCTCGCTTGAAATGCCGCTGCGATTTTTGGGCACTGCTGTGCTAATAATGTGTCTGCGCGGTGAAATAGGTCTGACGTATCTGTGCTACTAAATGGCGTCTTACCCGAAATTATAAAACGATTGAACCCTGCAAGGCACTTTTTAATCGCACACATGTGAGCGAGTGCCACATCTCTGGCATCAATACCTCGCGTTAAGCGATACACCGCCATTAAATCAGCTGGTTCAGGAAAACACCTCGACATTTGTAGGACTGTCACAGGCAAGTCGTGTTTTTTCGCAATGGCCTCTAACTCGTGCTCAGCACGAATTTTACTTTTATGATAAATAGATTTTGGTTGTGGAGGCGTTTGCTCATTTATCCAGCCTGCTTTGCCCTCAGGAGTAGAGGCGTAACCATACAAAGCCGTGGTGCTGGTGAACACAAATTGTTTTATGCCAGCTGCAATACCTTGTAAAGCGAGCTGTTTTGTCGCGTCGACATTGATTTCTTGAAAGGACTGTTCGCTCTTTAGACCAACGTGAGGAGCGTGTAGGGCAGCGGTATGAATTACGGCATCCACCCCGTCTAGGGCATTGCGTACAAGTGTGCGATCGCGAATATCTCCGACAAAGTCTGCCGTTGAGCAAGGCGTGAGATCCAATCCGACAACCTCATAGTTTTGCATGAGCTTGATATAAATGGCGCGTCCCACTCTACCTGCGGAACCTGTTACCAATACCTTCATCTGTTTAGCCTTTTTACCCATTGAACCGCCTGACACATGGGAACTCATTCAGTCTAGATTGTCGCATATTAATGATATTAAACCATAAGCCAAGCATTTTATTGCCAAGTCGTTTGACAATAATTATTTAGGTTTTAGCGTATTTAAGCACTGAAAAGGATATTACGGACAGTGTTAATCAGATATTTAATTACAACCGTTGCGGTCGTATAGCATGGTTTTTGTTCAGATTTATGAAGTAATTAGAGGTGCCGGTAGCACGAAAAATAAACAGTTTGTAAATAATTGTGAAAATTAGAACGTTCTATTGTGTTTATTTTGTGTTTCAAATGTTTTTATCATGTTTTATTTATGTTTTTTATCGTTTGAGTAGGTTTGAAGTTCTCTACGGTTAATCAATTAATATGTAACTTTATCATCTTATTAGTATAGATTAATCAGCAACTTATACGCGGACAAATGTCCCCTTTATGGTACTTTTATTCGATCTAGTGTTAAATTAACCTCGTTTCAATTGTTGCTATTTGATGTCCTATCTTTAATTCATTTTTAATAAAAAGTTCATAATAGAGTATTATATTCGCCTCCCATTTTTCATTGGGAATATTTGTACCCTAAATAAAACCAATTTAACTCAAAATGATAAAACAGAGTAATAAACACACGGGAAAAATATGAACTCTAATAATAAGCATCGCACTAAACTGCGATACTTGAGGCGCTGTATAGCCATGGGGCTATGCTCAAGTATCGTTGCAGGCCAAGCCAGTGCGAATGTTATCTTCACTGAGTACATTGAAGGTAGCAGCAATAATAAAGCGTTAGAAATAACCAACTTTGGTAGCAACAGCATCGATCTAAGCACGGTTAGCATTGCATTAACCGCGAATGGTAAAAAGCTTGATGACGTGACGCCTTTGACTTTGTCTGGGACGTTGGCTGCGGGTGGAAGTTATGTACTTTACAATAATGGTGCGAGCGATGAGCTAAAAGCGCTGGGCGATGTTGCGAGTACTGCAACATACTTTAATGGGGATGATGCACTAACCCTGTTAGTCAACGGCGTAATTGTTGACAGTATTGGCCAAGTGGGTACAGATCCCGGCAGCAGCTGGGGTTCGGGCGATACAAGTACAAAAGACAAAACGCTACGTCGCAAGATTGGCATTGAAAATGGCGATACCGTTATTGATGACGCCTTTGACCCTGCGAATGAGTGGGTTGGCTTTGCAAAGAATACCTTTGACGGTCTAGGTTGTTCCGGTGTCGCTGCATGTGGTGGCAGTGGTAACATTCCATCAGAAATAAGTGGTACACCAAAAGGCATCGTGAATGCCACTGATAACTACGTATTTACTCCAACTGTAACCAACCTAGATAATGACACGCTGGTGTTTGCCATCGAGAATAAGCCGAGCTGGGCAAGTTTTGATACGGCAACAGGCAAATTATCAGGTACACCAACGGCATCTGATATCGGTACGTACGACAACATTGTTATCACAGTGAATGATGGCACCGTGACCAATGCGCTTAATGGGTTCTCAATCTTAGTAAGAGCGGCAGGTACCAACGATGCGCCTGTGATATCTGGCTCACCAAGCACTTCAGTGCAGGCCACTAGAAATTATACCTTTACGCCTGTTGTCATCGATCTTGAAAACGACGATTTGGTATTTTCAATTACAAACAAGCCAAGCTGGGCTGCCTTTGATACGGCAACGGGTAAGCTGTCGGGCGCACCCGCTGAGTCAGATGTAGGCAGCAATGACAACATCGTCATTTCAGTGACTGATGGTGTCAATGCACCAGTGAGCCTACCGGCATTTTCGATTACCGTAACTGACAAACCGGGTAGTAACTACGACTACAATACTTACTATGCCTCGGCGATTGGCAAAGTGGGCACTGAGCTAGAAAATGCATTGTCGCAGATTGCGAGGCAAGGTCAGCAAAGAATGACGTACTCGCAAGTGTGGGATGCGTTAAAATATACCGACGAAGATCCTAATAATCCAAGCAATGTATTGCTGTTTTATACAGGTCGAAGTCAGGACAAAAACACCAATGGTGGTGGCACAACCGATTGGAACCGTGAGCATAGCTGGCCAAAATCCCATGGTTTTCCGAGCGAAGGTCAATATGGTTATACTGACATTCACCATTTGAGACCAACCGATGTAAAGGTTAACTCAACACGTAGTAGCAAAGACTATGATGACGGTGGTAACCCGGTTGATAACGCCCCTGGTAACTTTACTGACAGTGACTCATTTGAGCCAAGAGATGCAGTAAAAGGTGATACTGCCCGTATGATGTTCTACATGGCCGTGCGCTATGATGGCACAGACGGTGGCATGCCAGATCTTGAGCTTGTGAACAATATCAGCGCAAGTAGTTCACCGACTTTAGGTGTACTGTGTAATCTCATGGATTGGCATCGTGAAGATACGATTGATCAGTTAGAGCTTGATAGACACCAACGCATCGTTGAACAACAGGGTAACCGTAATCCATTTGTTGATAACCCTGAGTTTGCAGAAATTTTATTCGGTGATACCTGCCCTAAATTAGGTGATGTAGCACCAGTCATTGGCGGTAAACCTGAACTTACCGTTGGTGCTGGTAGGGTGTATAGCTTTACACCAACGGCGTCAGATCAGAATAAAGATGACTTAACTTTCTCTATCGTGAACAAGCCATCATGGGCGACTTTTGATACACAAACAGGTCGTTTATCTGGAACCCCTGCGGTTGCTGATATCGCGGTTTATGAGAATATTCAGATCTCTGTGACGGATGGGAAATCGACGGTGTCGTTACCGAGCTTCAACATTGAAGTCGTCGACCCTAGCACGATTAAGAACCCTCCAACTATATCAGGTAAACCAAATACCAGTGCCGTTGTTGATGTTGCCTATAGCTTTCAGCCACAAGCGAATGATGTAGACAATGACACGCTCACGTTCTCAATCACCAACAAACCGACTTGGGCAACATTCAATACGCAAAACGGTGAATTGTCTGGTACGCCTTCTAGTAAAGACATCGGTACCACAAGCAATATTGTAATAGGTGTGACAGATGGCAACACCGATGTTGTGAACTTGCCTGAGTTTTCTATTCAGGTGAGTGAAAAGGTTGAAGCGAGCAAAGTTATCTTCACCGAGTATATTGAGGGAAGTAGTAGCAACAAAGCTGTTGAAATTACCAACTTTACCGGTGCAACTTTAGACCTTAGCCGCGTGACAATTACACTTGCAGACAACGGTAAGCCGCTAACGACTGAAGGGTTAAGAACGCAAACGCTGTCTGGTGAACTAAAGCATGGCGAAACGCACGTTATTGCGAATAGCAGCGCAAACGACGATATTAAAAGCCGCCAAGACAGCACCAGTACCATTACTTACTTCAATGGTGATGATGCGCTGGTTCTAATGGTCGATGGTCAAGTTGCAGATGTATTTGGTCAAGTCGGCACCGATCCTGGCAGTGCTTGGGGCAGTGGTGATACATCAACTAAAGACAAAACCCTACGACGCAAAGACGGGATCACTTCGGGTGACACAGTATTAGATGATGCCTTTGATCCAAGTATTGAATGGGAAGGTTTCGCAAAAAATACAGCCGATGGTTTGGGTTGTAGTGGTGTTGCAGCCTGTGGTACGGACGGGGGGTCAACACCACCTCAAGTACAAATTGGCGCATGTAGCGATCCTGCGACCTTAATTAGCGCTATTCAAGGTAATGGAAAGTCTAGCCCACTTGTTGATCAGTCTGTGGTGATTGAAGGTGTGGTTGTTGCGTCTTTCCAAGATGCAGGTCAACACGGTGGTTTCTTCATCCAAGAAGAAGATCAACATGCAGATCGTGATAGTAATACTTCAGAAGGTATTTTCGTTGCTGATACAAACACTAAAGTAAAAGTGGGTGAACAAGTTCGAGTACTAGGTAAAGTTGCTGAAAAGTACGACCTCACTCAAATCAATACCGTTTCAGACACAATCTCGTGTGCAACCGATGTGCTAACACAAGTAACACCAACTGAGGTGAACTTACCTTTTGCAAAAGGGTTCGATCAAGAGACTTTGGAAGGTATGTGGATTTCTATGCCGCAAAAGCTGCATGTCACACTTAGCCACAACTTTACGAAATATGGTGAAATTTACTTGTCTCAAGGCATGCGAATGCAGCCTACAAATAAGTATCCTAAAGACGATCCTCGCCGAGCTGAGTTAGCTGAACTTAATGTCAGAAACGTGCTACTTGTAGATGACAATTCAACCCAAAGTAACCCGGAAGAGATCAGTTACTACCCAGATTTCAGTGCGGATAAGCCACTGCGTTCTGGTGCACAAGCGTCTAATATGTCGGGTGTGATTCACTACACATACGGTAACTACAAGCTAATACCGACAAGTGTACCGAGTTTCGAGCAGTCTAACCCGCGCCGCAACAAGCCTGTCGAGCGTAAATCTGAGCAACATATTCGTGTCGCGAGCTTTAACGTACTGAACTACTTTGTTGACTTTAATGGCCGTGGTGCAAACAACGAGAAAGAGTTTAACCGCCAACGTAGCAAGGTGATCCGTGCAATATTGGCATCAGATTCAGACGTTGTAGGTTTGATGGAAATCGAAAACAATGGTTACGGTGATAACAGTGCGATCAAGAACCTGATTGATGGTTTAAATGAGCGCGATGAGGTCAACGATTGGGCGTTTATCGATCCTAAACTCGATCAAGTTGGTACTGACTCAGTGACGGTTGGCATTATTTATCGTGCAAACCGAGTTGCGCCACAGGGCACAGCACAAGTGATCACAGATGCTCCTTTTGACGAGGCAACCCGCGCGCATAGACCGCCAATGCTACAGTCATTCAAACCAATTAACGGCGGAAAAGAAGTTCGCGTCGTTGTTAATCACTTCCGCTCTAAAGGTGGTTCATGTGGTGCGGATATGGATGATGCAGTCGAGGGCGCTTGTAATGGTCAGCGCGTATTGGCAGCAAAAACCGTGATCGCAGCGCTAACCAAAGCCAATGGTGAAGCGACAACTAATACTGTTATTCAAAGTGCAGATGCACCTGTGTATGCCATTTTAGGTGACTTTAATGCATATGCTTATGAAGCGCCCATGCTTGAATTCTACAATGCCGGCTTTGCTAATCTGAGCATTGAAAAAGAAGCTGGTGACAACTACTCATACTACTACAGCGGCGTGGCGGGTAGCTTAGATCACATGCTAACAGCCAGCACGTCGGTAGATAGCGTTGTACAAACGATGCATTGGCATATAAATGCGGATGAAGCAGCCGGTTTGGACTACAACACCGAAGGCAAGTCTGAAGATCAGCAATCTAAGTGGTTCTCGGAGTCTCCTTATCGTTCGTCAGATCATGATCCTGTGATCACCGACTTCGATCTAGAAGCGGTTGTTATCCCTGATAACCAAGCGCCTGTTGCAAACGACGATACAGCGGATGCGGTTCAAGGTGATACGGTAACCATCGATGTGCTCGCCAATGATACGGACGCAGATGCGAATGCGCTAACTATCACCGCGGCTACACTCGTTTCAGGCTCTGGTGAGGTACGCTTCACGGATGCGCAAGTAAGCTATGTACCAAGCGCTGATTTTGTTGGTGAAGCATTGATTAGTTATACCATCACAGATGGTAACGGCGGTACGGCGAGTGCCAACATTGTTGTTAACGTTATTGCCAAGAATAAAGCGCCAGTGGCTGTTAATGATACTGCGAGCGTACTTGAAGATCAGGTCGTGACGATTGCTGTATTGGGTAACGATACTGACGAAAATGTTGCAACCTTAAAAGTAAGCTCTGCGACACTCACATCGGGCAGTGGCCAAGTAGAGTTCTCTGGTTCTGAGGTAACTTATACGCCAGCGGCAAACTTCAATGGCGCTGCACAAATCTCTTATGTAATTCGTGATGAAGAAGGTCTCACAGCCAGTGCAGACATTGCGGTGACGGTTGCGCCACAAAATGATGCACCGACAGTGGTTAACGACTCAGTGACTGTATCTGCAAAAGTAACGGCTGAAATTGACGTACTTGCAAATGATAGTGACATTGACGGTGATTTACTACGCATAACATCGGCATCTGCGGATATTGGTAATGTGGTTATCGATGGCAATGTACTGCTGTATAAAGCGCCTGCCTTAAATTCGGGTAATGCTATTATCAACTATGCAATCAGTGACGGCAGCGCGACATCTGAGGGCACAGTACGTGTTCAAATTAGCACCGCAAACCTTGCACCAGTGGCGACAGATGACTTTGTGCAACTAGATGCAAACCAATCAACGGTCACGGTTGCAGTGTTAAATAATGACAGAGACCCTGATGGTGACAAGTTGTCACTCGTGGCAGTAAATGCAGATGCGGGTAACGCAGTTATTGCAGATAACCAAATCGTATTTAGCACCAACGACACATTCAACGGTGTAGCACAAGTTCGTTATGCTATTTCGGATGGGTTCGGTGGTCGTGCTGAGGGTGTATTAGAAGTCCGCCAAGATCAACCTTCTGCACCTGTGATCACAGTGCCGGCTGACTTAACCGTCAATGCAACTGGCCAGCTTACTAAAGTTGATTTGGGCGTGGCAACTGCGGTTGATAATAGTGGTGAACCTATCGCTGTTGAGCTTGTAGGCAGTAACTTCTTACCTTCTGGCGAGAATAAAGTTTACTGGCAAGCTTGTGGTACAGAAGACGTTTGTGCAAAAGCTGCACAAATAGTTAATGTGCGTCCAATGGTGAGTATACCAGCGCCGAGTCAGATTATTGTCGAAGGGCAAACTGCAACAGTCCCTGTTGTGTTAAGTGGTGAGCATTTCGAATATCCAGTGATTATTGACTTTGCTGTTTCAGGCACGGCAAGTGAAGATGATTACACAATGGCGGCTGGCAAGTTGACAATCGAGTCAGGTACGCGTGGTGAAATCACGGTTGAGACACTGCTAGATGAAGTGAATGATTCAGACGAAACATTGGTAATTTCGTTGGATACCACAGGCTTAAATGCAAGTGTTGAACAGCGCCACGAAATTACAATCGTTGAATCTAATATTGCGCCAGAGCTAACTCTAAATGCAGAGCAACAAGGTGAAGCTCGCTCAATCATGGTTACTGAGCACGGCCTTATTACGATCACTGCCGAAGTGCTAGATCAAAATAGCGCGGACACACACGTTATTGAGTGGACTGCACAAGATGGTTTGACTAACGAAAGCAACGATTCAACGGTATTTAGCATCAATGCTGCAGATCTGTCTGTTGGTGTTTACCAAATAAGTGCGAAAGCCATAGATAACGAAGGGTTGTTTGATACGCAAAGCGTGGTATTTAAGGTCGTTTCAGAACAACCTACGTTAGATGAAAACGCAGACTCAGATGGTGACCTGCTGAATGATGCAATGGAAGGTTTTGGTGACGACGATGCCGATGGTATTCCTAATTACCTAGATCCAATTGACGTACAGTGTAATGTCTTGCCTTCAAGTGGCAACAACTGGGGATCAAGCCTGATTGAAGTCGAAGCCGGTGTGTGTATGTCTCTAGGTGGTCTAGGGCTTAGCAGCGATAAAAACGCGGCATCACTCAGTGCTGAAGAAGCCGTAAATACTGGTTTGGTTAATGCCGATGAAGGTGTAGAAAACCGCGGTGGTATTTTTGACTTCGTCGTTAACATGCCAAGTGGTACAGATAGCGTTAAAGTAGTATTGCCACAACAAGCTGCGGTACCAGCAAATGCTCAATATCGTAAGTATTTACCAAACCAAGGTTGGGTGACATTCTCTGCACAAAATGGCAATGCGATTCACTCTGCCATGGGTCAAGAAGGTTATTGCCCAAGCATTAATGATGCGAGTTGGCAAGAAGGCCTAGTTGAAGGTGCTTGGTGTGTGAGACTAACCTTAGTCGATGGTGGTGAGTACGACGCCGATGGCGTTAAAAATGGCAAAATCGTCGATCCAGGCGGTGTAGGTGTGACGCGCAGTGACAACAAAGCACCAGTTTCTTTGGATGATACGCAAGAGGTTGTTCGCAACGAGTCAGTAGTGATAGAAGTGCTTGCCAATGACACTGATGCTGACGGTGACACACTGTATGTGATCAATGCGGTAGCAGAACGCGGAACAGTTACTATTAACAATGATTCAAGCTTGCAGTATCAAAGTGCGCTTGATTATGTTGGTACTGATACGATTCAGTATACAGTGAGCGATGGTAAAGGTGCGACAAGCACGGCATCTGTTCGTGTAAACATCGTTGCCAAAGCACCGGTGCAAAACCAAGCGCCAATCGCGGTTGATGACATCACGGACTTGTACAATGACCAAACTGTCACTGTTAATGTGATTAGCAATGACTCTGATCCTGAAGGGGGTAAGTTGACACTTATTAGTGCGACTGCTGAGTCAGGTGAAGTGACATTCACCGATAGTTCAATCACATTCAAGCCTGATGCAAACAGCGAAGGCAAAGTGGCGATTAACTATGTCGTCGTTGATGAGCACAATGCCCAAGCGTCAGGTACATTATATGTCACAGTGAATGTTCGCCCTAGCGGCAGCTCTGAGCCAGAAAAAGTAGAGATCTCGAGTGGTTCTATGCCTGTACTAATGCTATTGCTTGTTATCCCTGCGTTGTTACGTCGCAGAAGATAATAATTATTAGTAGATTTATAAGCCCCTGTCGCCTGTGGCCGTAGGGGCTTTTTTAGTTTCAAAAAAAGACAAAAAATACAGCTAGGCTTCCAAAAGTTGTGACGTACAGACTTTTAAATTTAAGCGCAAGCAAAATAGCCATCGTTGCACCTAAGATATAGGGATTATGAAGATTGGTAACCAACTCCCCGTTTTGCATAAATACGATAGGTACCCAAATAGCAGTCAATACACAGGGGGCGCTGAATCTTAAGAAGCGCTGAAACTTGGGACCAATGGTAAAAGGTAAATGCTTGGCCAAGAATAAATAGCGAGTTGCAAAGGTGACGCACGCTAGGGCAATAATCGTTGTGATCATGATTTGTCCTCTTTGGCTTGGAGTAAATAGCCTGTCGTCATGCCGAGTAGCGAAGCAGCTACTAAGCCAAACTCGAACTCTATTGTTTTGAAGTACAGCATGCTCAGTCCAGAGACAACACATGCAAGCAATATGGGTAAATTCGAAATGCCCGGTACGACAAGGGCGATAAAAATGGCTGCAATGGCAAAGTCTAATCCTAAGTTTGTTAAGTCGGGCAAAAATTGACCCGCCACAATGCCAAAGAAAGTCCACAAATTCCACGCAAGATAGAAGCTACCACCTGCCACCAAAGCGTACACGAGGCGCAATTTACCCTGATAAGCGCGATGATGATGGGAAAAAGCAAACAGTTCATCGGTTAAAAAGAAAGCAATAGGCCCGCGCCATTTTAGCGGTTTATCAACCATCTTATTGCGTATTGATAAGCCATAAAGCAAGTGACGTGCACTGATGATAAAGGTGGTGATGAGCAGCGTGACAAAAGAAACATCTTTGGCCATAAGCTCAATGGCCACAAGCTGGGCCGAACCCGCAAACACCAGTAAAGACATGAGCTGCGCTTCGAGTGCCGAAAAGCCATTTTGAATGGCCAGCGATCCACATAAAATGCCCCAAGGCAGGACAGCTAAATTGAGTGGCAGCATGTCTAGCAGCCCTTTCTTAATTGCAATTTTCATTGTTTAGCAAGCCTGTTTATATTGATTGGGTGTGATCCCCATATTCTTTTTGAAGTGTCGGCTAAAGTGACTGTGATCGTAAAAGCCCACCGAGTTTGCGACGTCTGAAATATTATCGCCGCGACGCAGCAGCGCTTTGGCATGGTTTAAACGGTGCTGAATCTGAAACGCATGGGGCGTCAACCCAGTTTGGGCTTTAAAGGCGCGGACAAAGTGAAAATGGCTCATGTGTATAAGAGAGGCGAGGTCACTCAAAGCGACGTCATCAAACAAATGATCAAGTAAGTAGGACTTTGCCAAGTCGATACGACATTGAATTGATTTTTGGTCCTCTGCGAGGTGCAACTTTCCGGTGGTTGCACAGAGGTTAGTTAAAAAGCCAACTAGCTGTGATTGTTTTTCTAATTGGCTAGCGGATGAATCTAAGGTGTCAAATAGCCCATGTAATTGCGATGCTAATACTGGGTCATGTATCACAGCGTCAGAAAAATAGGGAGCGCGGTGTTTGGTGTTGTCCATGAGACGATTAAATAGCTCTGGCGTCGGGTACATAGAACGATATGATGAGATGCCTTCGCAGGCTTTTCGACAATCGTGGACTTGTTCTGCATTGATCAATATCAAGCTATTTTTACCCGCCAAATGTTGCCCGCCAGAGCGAAAAAATCGCTGTGCACCGCAATCGACCAGTGCCAGCGTATAACCACTGTGGTTATGACGCCCAAAATCAGTTTTTTTATCAATATTATGAAGTACTTCCAAACCACCTAGTTCGTGATGAAAGCTGAATTTTGATTGCTGCATAAACTTCCCCCTTACCAAAATCAGCTTAACGCAACTTATTCATAAGCGCTTGTACAAAATTGCGGGGTTGGCAATCTATGGCATCTGAGCTGACAGAAAATGTGTAAACATTTGGGATGGATAATACAGGTTGGTTTTCTCAGTGCTATGACGATGTCACGTGCCGACAGCGCAGCTTTATGTCAAGGCATTGAGCGGTGTATAACTCACCTCGCTTAAATACTGGAAAGTGTATGAGGCAAGACGTTTGATGGGATTGGAGATGTTATTTATACGCTAGGAATTGAACTCAATGTACGAGATGACAGAGTAATTGGTGTTGTAACGCTTGTTCTTGCTCTGTGAGCACAATGGTTAGTGACGACTTTGATTAAACTTTAGCCCTAAACTCAGCGGCCGTTTAGTAGTCTCTTTGTACATGTATACAAGTGCATTGAGCGCCTGAGCTGGCGTGTTTTCAGCCACGTTTAGTTGATTAGCTAGATGACTTAAAAATTGCTCTACAGCCACTTCGCCAAGTGTATTTGGGTGCAACAAGTGATGGAAACGAATGAACTTGGTTATCCAGCGTACATAACATGAAATAGTATTCTTGATGCATCTTTTGTGGGATGCATATGTGCTTGGCTCATAGATAAAAATGGCGATTTCATAGCAAATTCCATTTGGGTTATTTATATGTATACAAATACAGTTAATGTGATTTACCAATTATCATTGGTATGCGGCATTTGACGTACTTTTATCAATTATAATTTGGTGACATCTATTCAAGTTATAGTTAAGGTTGGGCATAATAAAATGTATACATGGGTAGTCGTTGTTATGCGGTGGAAATTCTGCTGTAGTTATGCGACTTTTATCGTAGAATAATATGTTAGCTCTCTGAGGAAGTATGTTCGATCCCTTTTTAGAAAATGATCATAATGGTATCCCAGTACCACCAACTCGGGAGCAATGGGCAATGAGAGATGAGCAACTTGGTCGTCAACATGATTCAGCGGTTCTAAATGCTCAATTAGATACAAATACCGGACCTCATTACTATCTGGAATATAATAAAAATTACGACTTTTACTTTACGTTAACTGAAGAAATGGAAAGGTGTTTTCGAAATGGTTGCTGGATAGCGACTATTTGTGTTGGTTCTGCTGCCATAGACGCATTTTTTAATGAAGTATTTGGTTTAACTAGAGCCAAAAAAGTTGAAGAAAAATTAAAAGAATTAAAGTTCCCTCATATAGGCACTTGGAAGCTTATTAGAGATAACAGAAATAATATTGTGCATATTACCGAAGACTCTAATTTTACAGAATTAGATAATTACGAGCTTCATTATATAGCTAAAAAAACACTCTGGTTTGTTCATTACTTTTGCTACTATATAGGGTTCAATGAGAGCTAACAAAAAAATCAACGCGGTCTAATAAAGCTTGGCTTAGTTCGTACCTCACTAAGTATAGAAAAGTTTTATTAGCCCGTTATTTAGGCGTTATGTGTTCACCCAGTACGGTGCCAAACATGGAAAAAGAAAAAGAACTAATTAGATGTGGAGTCGATGCATTAATCAACGAAAATGGAATGTTGGCTGAGTCTTTATTTACTGAAGCTTACAAACTGGGAAGTGGTTGTGCAGCCTTTAATATAAGCGAAATGTACAAAACTGGAATGCATGTAAAAAAGGACTTGGATAAACAACAATATTGGCTCAACAAGTCTATCGAACTCGGTTTTAAACCACCTCAGCCTAATCCAAATAAATTTAATAAAATACAATTGACTGACGAACAGCAACTAGCAATGTTACAAGAATCAGTTTCTAAGCGTAAAAAAAGCTGGCTAGAAAAGTTAGTTTCACTTTTAAACAAGTAACGATTAGTAAAAGAACACAAAACAAATAGTTTAAAAGCAGACAAAATTAGGTTGGCTGGTTTCGCTCTGCTTCACACTATAGCCAACCAAATTTTGCCTTTTAACTGAGGCGTTATGTGTTACTGGAGGTTGCGTTATCAAACATTCACTGTTGATTATCAGTTTACTATTCAGTGCAGTTTCTTTTGGCACTGAAGTAAAATTAACTAGCTTTAACCGTTACGGCGCCACTCCTAGTATGGAACTGGCTCTTTACCCTAGCAATGCAAACTCTCTTGAAGAGGTTTTCTCAGTAATCAAAATTAGCCGTAAAGAGCTATATGTAAGGCTCATTGGTGAGTCCTCGAAAAACACTAATTCAGAGTTATTTAACTTTTACAGTGATAAATTTCCCTATTGGAAAGGTGATTTAACTAAAGAGCCTCATTTGGTAAAACCACTATTTGTTGATGCTCTTAAAAGCACAACACTGTATAAAACGCTGAATAGATTATTAAAAGAGAATGGCTACCATATAAACAATATTTCATTTGAAAAATTGTCATTCGATAGCAACTCAATTAGTGTTCCTGATGTTTACATTGAGTGCGCAAAAAGCACATAATAAAGCCATCAAGCATAAGGACGCAAAAAGCTTGGCTTGCGCTCCTTCGTCGCTAAGTTTAGCCAAGCCTTTTTGCGCCGTTTGTTGTGGTTAACTAACAAGTCAATCAAGTCGGACGCCTAACAGTTGGTTGCGTTCACTTCGTTCACAATTATAGCCAACTATTATTCGCTGCTTATTGGGGCGTTAGAGATACCATGAATATCGAGTTACTCGGAATATCAAGTGATCAATTAGAACCATCAAGTTCCGGTTATCCTAGTGATTGGGAGGAGTTTGATGTTCTCATGGAATTAGACCTGAGCTTTGAAAATCATCAAACCGATAGTGTGTTTTTTGAATTCTATGTAGCCTCTCCCAAGGCAATTGAAAATCGGACTATAAATTCATTTATGCCACCGACATTGGTACTCGAAGAGTTTGATTGGAATGTTATTAAGCGTCATATTTCAAAGTTGCTTTTATATGCAAATGGCAGTAATTCATGGGCAGAAGTTGCAACAAGGCTTTCTGGCCAAATTAAGCCAACTAGTTTGAGTTGTTTTCCGTTCTAGGTATCTCTAACAAGTTAATTAAACAAAGGACGCAAAACAGCAGGCTTGCGCTCCTTCGTCGCTAATTTTAGCCAAGCATTTATACGCCCATTAGTAAGGTGTTAGATTTTGGGAATTTCGGTGAATATAACTCAGATCTTAAACGACCGTAGCTGCGGTTATTTTAAAATTAAATGCACTCACTCTTGCGATGTATCTATAGAGAAATTGATGGAATATTTTGGCCTTGCGCCGATACCTGGTTATCTTGAAGAGTGCGATTTTAACTATGCAGTAGAGGTTGTAAAAACAATCCTTTGGAAAGATTTAGCTTACGGTGTTGAATTGGTGAAGGAATCAGTTGCTATAAAGAATGCAACTTATTTAGTCGAACAATTTTTCGATGAAAATACGAAAATTTATACCAATGGAAATTGGGCAAATTATCATACGATTGGAAGTCGCAGCTGTAACCCTTTAACAAATGCAACATTTGATGCCGGTGTTTTATTTGTAGGGCAAAAACACGCAGCATGTATTTGGGTGGAAGACGAAGATTAAAATCTAACAAGTTGTGTCAGTCGGGTTCGTAACATTGGCGGGTTTTCGCTATTGGCTTCGCCAGCAAAAATCCCACCAATGTCACTCACCGCTGCATAAGGCGTTAGCAGTATAGGGAAGATGATGAGTAGCCTTATCGAAAATGCGAATATAGCAAGTATTGCTAAATTGAATGATGTTTGGCTTAATATATTCCTTTCTAATCAGCTGTCTATAGCTGTTGAAAGCTTTTTTCGATTCCTTGATGTGAATGGTAATATTGAAATAACATCAGATGATTGGTGCTCGAGCGATTATGATGAAAGATCTTTAGAGATAATGAATAACTTAATCGTTGGGGCAACTGTAAAAAAAGCAATTATCAAAGAAAAGCCAGGTGATTTGGTCTTAGTTTTGTCCAATGGTATTACTGTCGAAATATTTGCACATTCTAGTACTTTTGAGTCTTGGTCGATAAATGGCAAGCAGGGCACAATTCTAGAGGTCACACAAAATAGAGGTGTGCAAAAGTACAGTTAACAAGCCAACCAGGTTGGACGCCTAACAGTTAGCTGCATTCACTTCGTTCACAATTATAACCAACTATTATTCTTCGTTTATTGGAGCGTTAGGGTAAAAAATAAGGATTGAAGGTTTGAGTCTTTTATTTGCGTTTTTTCTTGGTGTTGTTGCTTATTGGGTTCTGCTTTTTAAGTGGCGCAGAGATGCTTGGAGAAACAGACATACAGCTTTTGTGTTGATACTATTTTACTTAATATTAAGTGCTCTAATCATTTTGCCTGATGTGAAATCTGAAATTGATTTCTTAGATAATCCAGGAGTACAGAGGGTATTATTCTGTTATTTCGGCTTGTTAATAGTTTTTTCTCTCATTTACCATTCACTAAAAAAACAGAGTGAGCTCTTCCTTTCATCCCAACAAGACAATTAAACCTTGCACGCAAAACAGTAGGCTTGCGTTCCTTTGTTACTTATTTTAGCCTACTATTTTTAGCCGTTTATTAGGGCGTTATACGTCAAAGTAGAATCGAGCATGACAATCAAACAACCACAATTTGAAGATATAGTTGAGCTACTGAATAAGGCTATTCTAATCTTGGACTCTGAAAGCTTAGATGGCTCAGTCAAAGACACTAAGAAACTATTTAATCGTATTAAAAGTGTGGACAGCATTATCCCATCACATAAGAACGATCTTTATTCCATTCTACGCATGATGCTTGAGTCTAATGCATACTATGACTCGAAAGCTGGAGAGCATTTGGATCAAGCATTTGTACCTATGAAAGAGGCATTGGGTGAGAGCGTATAACAAACCGCTTAAGCGAAGCCAAACATTCCATTTGCCTCGGCTTACGGGGCGTTATATTTCAAAAAGGTTCTGGTGAAGTGTTGCGATACGAAGAATGTATAGATTCAAAAGGCGTGGGGTATGGGTTAATTATTGTAGGCGCTATTTGTATGTTATTGCCATTTGGGTGGCTGGGCTACCTAGGAAGTGAAGACGGGCTTAGTTTCTATGGCGTTGTTGAAAAGACAATTCATAATTTCCCAGCATTAATGCTTGTAGTTTTAGTTTTTTCCTTATTTTTTCTATTCGCGGGTTACCTTTTCACTCAAGCTTATCGTGAAATTCAAGCAAATGGAGACTGGATAGCTAGGGTTGAAAATAACGAAGTATTACTCATATCACCAAGCGAAAAATTAGGAAAAAACTTAGCATTCTCTGTTGGGATATTTCTTCTATCGAAAAAAAGATAGAGGATGCAGGTGACAACGATAAATCCATAACTTGGACTTTCTTTTTAAATCACGAAAATATAACTCTTAAATACTTTGGCATCTTGGATATCGACGCTCTAGTAGGTTTTATAATTAAAAACTACGATGTTAAGTTACAGGTTAATAGCTTTGATGTTCACGGTAATGAAATATAACAAGTGCCTAAACGAAAGGGCGCAAAACAGCGGGCTTGCACTCCTTTTTCGCAAATTTTAGTCTGCTATTTTACGTCGGTTAGGCAAGCGTTATGCGTCATAATGAATTGGTCGTTGTGGTTATTATTCTCACCTATGTTTGTTCTATTCAGTATACGAGCATTTGTGGTTGCTGTTTTGGTTTGGGCACCCATGGTTGGTTTTATAGTTTCAAAAATCAAATTGCGTAGGAAAGCAAATGCATAGCATGGGCGATTAAAAATTGTCCACAAAAAGGCGGGTTGGACTCGCTAACATTCGCCTTTTATGTGGGCGTTAGCTGTACAAGGATAATGCTGCTTAAATTTCTTAAATATTTGATTTTTATCGTCACAGCTCTCTTTGTGTTGGCTTATTTATATGTCTTCCGTGAGCAGGATATAAGAGTTGATTTTATACCTTCACAATTTAAGTTCTTCGGCGAAAGGGTTTCAGAAGGTGATACTGATTACGATAATGTAGTCTCACTCTTAAAAGAGAACAAAAGTGGTTGGGAAACATCAGTTGTAAGCTATGTGCCAAACCAAATTTATGATTCACCCTCGTTTAAGGTTAATATTCTTGAAAATGTTGTTGTGGTTGTTTCTTATAAAACAGGTGTGGGTTACCCTCAATTCGTGAAAAAGTTTAAGCATGATTTAGGAGAGGTTTGTCAAAAGTACAACTAACAAGCCATTGTAGTGCGGGACTTTTAACAGTTGGCTTTCCTCACTGCGTTCGTCTGTTTAGCCAGTAATTAAAAGTCCTGAATGGGGCGTTAGGTATTTAATTGAATCTTCTACGAGTAATTCTAATCTTTGTTTTAGCGTCATGTTCAGCTACAAAAAGCGAACGTAGATTGGTTAATGGCGTTCCCGTAAACATCGATATCAGTGATTCAAAAGCTATCTCAATTTTAAATTATGTAAATCAGTGTTCAGATTTAAGCTGCCTTGATGAGATTGAACGTAATAAATTAAAACAAACGACAGGTTACAAATTTACAAAGCCCTATAATATTTCATCTGCTAAAGCATCTAATTCAAATGAGGCGATGTACTGTATGCAACTTCGTACAGAGGATTACTACTTTGCTTTGTCATTTTGTTTAATCGAGATAGACACGCATTTTAAAGTCGTTAACCTATCATGGGGAGAGGCAGGTTAAAGGCCTAACAAGCCACTCTAGCGGGACAAATAAAAGTTGGCTCTTGCTAGTACCTCGTTTATTTAGCCAACTTATTCATCTGCTCCTTAACGGGGCGTTACGTTTCTAAGAGAGAGTTATGGAATTCGTATATCAAATTTTAGAGAAAGAGCTTTTAAGTCTCGTCGAGGAAATATCCAAATGTGATACTCTGGAGGAGAAAGTGGAGCTTATTGGCAACAAAAATCTGATTGAGCACTCTATTAGTCTTCTCAAAAAGTGCGATAAGCATGGTATTTCAGCAGGATCAATTTTCACCAAGTTACCTCAAAAGCAATGCGATTCACCAAGTAGCGAGTATCGAATAATTGAAGATGGTGAAACAGACGATCCACAATACTGGCAAGAAGTGAGAATTGATGATAAACAGTTCAATTGTGTTCGCCTAGGTGAAGGGGATGTTGTAATTGAGTGCTAAACCAAACGTAACAAGCCAAAGGACGTGGACTTGGTAAAGCTGTCACCTTTTTTGTTCCAAAAAAGCCGCCAACTTAATCAAGCCGGTGCTTGAGGCGTTAGGTGTACTATGAGTTCAAGTTTCGAGAAACTATTTATAATTCTAACTGGATTTTGTTGTACTCCTGTTTTTGCAGAAGATGACGATTTCTGGGATCGTAGTTATCAGCAGTGTTTTCAATCCGCCGATGTTGTTGTGGAGGGGCAAGTTACTGATTTCCAAAAAATTGGATATAACGGAAACGAGAAATTTGGTTATTCACATTACCTGATATCAATTGATGTTCTCAAACCCATAAAAGGCTTTAAGGGTGAAAAGCTTCAATATCATGTGTGGTATGAGGGAAAGGAGCACGATATAAACGGTAGGAGTTTATTTTGCTTATGTGAAAGCAAAAATGGGGAATATGGAGATCCAGAAGGCTTTGGTCGTTTGTCTTTGGGTAAACACTATAAAAACTACTTGGATAAACGTGAATCTGGCAGTATTAATCCTATTGATGTAAATGGTAAATATTCTGTCCCGTACTGTAGCACCTAACAAGTCATTTCAGCAGGACAAAAAACAATTAGTTTTTACTCCTTCGCCGCTAATTTTAATCAACTATCTTATTGTCTCTGAATGAGACGTTAGTGCTCTTAAAGAATAGGTGTTCTGATTTTAAGTGAATGAAAAAGAAAACGAATATTACTTTGTCGCAAGGTATGTTGTTGGAACTTTAAATACTGATGACTTAGTTAATTATGCTAATTATAAATTAAATAATGGTACTTTTTCAGAGGGGTTGTTAAATATTGTTGATGCCGAGCCAAAGTGCTGGGAAGTTGTTTCATCTACCTTTGAAAAACTAATTGCTCCGCTTCCATCATTTGAAGACTCGGTTTATTTAATTATTAGGTTTCATCTAAAGATTATAGCGAGTAAAGAAATCGACCCTTTTGAACAGTTCAGTAGTCTACTCTCTGATCTCAAGTATTTTGATTTTCACAAAAATATAACTAAATACGTTGGTGACAATGTGGGTCTAGAAATGTTGTACGGCTTGTATTACGCTGTAGATGATTTAGAGCCTAATGATAATTATGGTGTTACTGAAATAGCGGTTCAAATGCAAGAAGAATCGAAAAAATGGTTACAAGAACACTAACAAACACATCAATGCGTGGACTAATAAAGCTTGGTTTGGTTCGTGCCTTACCAATTTTAGCCAAGCTCTACTAGTCCGTTATGCCGGCGTTAGGTGTACTGTGAAGTTTTACCGATGTATCAACTCTAATTGCAGTGATTTAGCTCCATACAATGAAGAAAGAGCAAAAAAATATAGTTATCGTTGCATAGCAAGCATGGGGAAGTTGGAAGAAACGGAACATATTCAATATAAACATTACCTAGTTGGTGATATTTTTGATGCTCATGTAGCTAAATTAAATGTTTTAGTAGCAATACTTGTAAGTGGTATTGTGTTTTATATCAAGCCAGTTAACTTTGGTTGGTATGTCCTAAATGAACACTTTGGTTTAATGTTGAATTCATTTTTGTTTATATTCTTGAAAAGTGGCATTTATATTAGAACGATTATTGACTTAGAAAAGCAAGTATTAACCTTAGAGAATAATTTTCGAAAATTTAAGGCGTTTGTCGTTTTGCTCGCATGTTTATCGGTATTGGCACTTTTAATAGCATACACCTAACAAGTAAATAAAGAACGGACGCAAAAAGGTTGGCTTGCGCTCATTCTTCGCTAATTTTAGCCAACCTTTCTACGCCGCTTATTTAGGCGTTATGTTTCAAGGAGAGTTAGGATTTGGAGTTTCCAGAATTAGAAACAGACAGATTGAGATTAACAAAAATTCATCAAGAAGATACAGGTGAATTGTTTGAACTATTCTCAAGCGAATTGGTTGTTAAATACTATGATTTAGAAGCGTTTAGTCAAAGTGAGCAAGCTGAAAGTTTAGTTGAGTTTTTTCACTCTCGTTTTGAGAATAACTCAGGGATTCGTTGGGCCATACGCTTGAAGGAAACTAATCAGCTAATTGGTACGTGTGGCTTCAACTCATGGAATATAGCAATGAAAAATGCTGTTGTTGGCTATGACTTGATGCCAGCTTATTGGGGCAAAGGTTTTACCTGAGAAGCGGTTAATCGGATAGTACAAGCAGCGTTTTGTGGTGAGTTACCTTGTGGTGCCTTAAATCGAATTCAGGCGGATACTGTCATTGGGAACACTGCATCAGAAAGCTTGTTATTGAAGTTGGGTTTTGCTGAAGAGGGTATAAGAAGAGAAAGCGGCTATTGGAAAAATAGATTTCACGATCTCAAATGTTTCGGCCTCATTAAGTCTGAGTTCTGAAACATAACAAATTGCACAAGAGTGGCAGCTAACCTTTGGCATTTTTGATTCGGTTGGCTTCAGTGTTTACGTGGCTTTGTTTGAGCTATGTGTTGGCTAGCTGCACCTTAGTAAGGTATTAGACTACTCATCGGAGAAAGTAGATGGAATTAGAACTTGAGTATAAAATTTTGGTTGATGAAAATGAAAGAGATGAAGCTAAATTACATTTTCTTAAGTCACTTGGCGCAGGTGAAACAAAAAAACTACACATTGTTGTCGGCCCTTATAAAGGTTCAAGCTTTGAGCGAAGACTTAACGATTACTTAAACTTTAAACTAGAAATAGCAAGCTCGGATGTTTCGGAGAAAGGTTTCTTTTCAAAAAAGAGGACTACGACTTTTAAAACTCACCCAATGGTAATATCCGATGATGCTATGACAAATCTATCACATGTATTTTATGATGTAATTTTAGCATTTGATGTGAAGGTAGACATAACCGCAGCCTAAAAAGGCCGCAAAACAGCAGGCTTGCGCTCCTACGTCGCTCATTTTAGCCTGCTATTTTACGCCGGTGAAGCGACGCGTTATATTTCTTGGAGACTTGGTGAATAACGAACAAAAAGCTCTACTCAAAACCTTACAACGTGCTTTGCTGAGAATTCGATTGATGAGCTATGAGGGGCAAGAATCAGGCTTGTCTTGTGAACAGTCTGAAATGATCGCTGACTTAGCTGACGCATTGCATAACATTCCAGAAGCATTATTGAATGAAAATTGCGACATTAATTTCCACACTAATATCATGTTGGGTGGCTTTGATGAAAAATATAAAGATAGATCTAGTATTCAGTTGTTAGAGTTGTATCAACATATTCTTGAAAATGAAATATAACAAGGTGATCAAGAACGGACGCAAAAGTTTGGCTTGTCGTTCGTACCTCACTAATTTTAAGCCAAACTTTTTTGCCGCTTAGCACGGCGTTATGTTTAAGGAATCGTCATGCGGAAAATATTACTTTTCACAATATTTACTTTACTGTCTGGATGTGCAGCAACTAGCATAGAACAAATCTCTGCAAATCCAGAAAAAGCAATCATTATTGCTTACAGCGACAGCCTTGGCAGTGTTTTAGTTCCGCTCGCTTCGTCTACTAGAACCAGGATAGAAGTCGTAAACGGAAAAAAAGTTAGTGATTTTTTTAATTCAACTGAAACTATAGAATTAGATCAAGGCAAACATAACTTGATTGTTAGTTGTCATTATATACAAGGCGCTATTAATGTTTCTCATAAAACAGAGCATGTAATTAATGTTCAAAAAGGGAAAAAGTACGTATTTAAAGCTGTTTTAGATCGAGAGTTTGGTTGTACTTCAAAGTACGATGTAATTTAAACATAAATAGCTGTTTAATAGGGGCTTTTTATACGCTTCGCTTCACATTTTAGCAGGCTAATAAAATGCCTCTTAACAAGGCGTTAGCCTAACAGGAGTTCAATTTGAAACTTGTAGTACTTTTCATATTAATATCACTTTCAGGATCAGCTTTGGCATGTGAAGATAAGGAGCCATGCAAGTTGAATGCGATGGAGGTGTTTTTACCGGATGTTCAACGGTATCCCGTTCCGAATGTTCGTATAGAAAAATTAATTTTCCAGACTGAATCTGGCGACGTTAATCAAAAAGTTTCTACTGACGAACTTAATAGGTTAAAAGAAGAGTTAAATGGTATTTCAGCTAAAGCATTTAAAGAAAGTACAACTTCATTTGAAGTGTTAATTCAATTTAGATTAACTCCATCTTCTAATGTCGATTTTAAAATGCAAACAACGGGCGGTGAAAAGGAAGATGGCATATTAACTTCGTTTTATAATGCTGTTTCTAAGATAAATAGATACCAGTCTATAAAAGATGATGTACTTGTAGTTTTTCACTATAAAATTACACCAACGGAAATGAAGTAAGGCTAACAACTTGATTAGTCGGATTAATTTTACTGTACCGCTTTACGCATTACGCTTCGCGCGCACAAACCAACCCTTCAAAATTTGCTAATTATCAAGACGTTAGTTGCCAAGGAGTTTCGAACAGCGTGGAGTTAACTAAAGAAGAGAGAGCTTTATTAGTCGAGCTAACAGATTTTGGTATACCACTTTCTGAAGTGATAACTGATATACACTTTTCTCATCCTAAAGCTTCAATTTCACAAAAATACTCAATGGCTGAAAATCTAGTTATTAGCGTTCTTGAAAAGGGAATTGTTTACCTTTGCAAATTAACTCTTGAAAATACCAACGATAATTTGTATGAGGTTAATAGCTCTACCATAATGTCAATTGATGAAGCTACAGAGCATATTGCAAACCCACTAAATTGGGAGCAATATCAAGAACAGTCGGATAAATCAATTTTGTTTGAGTTAGGGCCAACAGAGCTTGGTGAAAAAATATTAGATGAAATATTTGCGGTAAAAAATGGCAACTAACAAGGTCACAATACAGTTGGCTTTGTTTGTGCCTCACAAATTTTAGCCAACTATTATTAGCCGGTTATCACGGCGATATATATGCCGAGGGTAAAGAGTGTGATTAAAAAAACAGTAATATCGATAATACTACTCTCATTAATAGTGGTGTTTATATTAGTAATGCCATCATATATGCTGTGGAGCAACTCTTTACAAGCGCATAAGAACCTAGAAAGAGGTGAAGTTCATAAAGTTTTAGGTTCACCTAACCAAGAGTGGGCTAAAGCTTCAAGTATGGATATTTGGATTAAAGAGTTCCTTTTTGGTGGTGTACGCATTGATGTTATTTACAGTGGTAAAGATTGCAATTGGGGTAATCGTTCAATATCCTTAAGCTCTTGTAGTGTGCGAAATGTATATAGAACTTATTATACCGTCTGGGGTAATAGCTGGTTTTTATCATTTCAAAAGCACACATAACAAAGCAAATTAAAAGCACGGTCAAAAAACAGTTGGCTTTGTTCGTGCCTCACAAATTATAGCCAACTATTTTTAGCCGTTTATTTGCTGCGTTATGCACTTAGGAGTAGTAAGTGAGACTATTTGGAATAATAGCAATTTTAGCGATTTTGGCCGGTTGTAAATCAACTCCAATGAACGTATGCAAAACCTATCCTGGGCACTATCCGGCTAACTACACTTATGTTCCTGATGAGATTAAACCAATAGTTAGAATCGAGCCTCGATATCCTAAAAAAGCTCATGAAAACGGGGTTACTGGCTTTGCTAAACTTTCATACAGTGTAATTAATGGTACTGTATCCAACATAAAGATAATAGAGTCATCTCCCACAGGTGTTTTTGATAGTGTATCAATAAGTGCTTTACAAAAATGGAAGTATCAAGATACGTTCAAAAACTGCGTTCAATACCCAAAAGAGTACAAACTTGAGACTCAGTTAGATTTTAATCTTTAAATTTCATAAATGTACATAACAAAGCCATCAAGTGCGGACCAAAAAAGCTAGGCATGGTTCGCGTTGCTCCCAAAGTGTAGCCTAGCTGTTTCGCCCGCTTATGGCGGCGTTATACGGTATTGAAACAATCGGTCTATGAAACTCTCAGAATGCCCTTCAAGCGATAGTCTTAGGCAGTGCCCCTGTTGTGATTATTATTCTCTGACGGAGCGAGGTAAATGCCTTGTATGCCCTGTGTGCTTTTGGGAAGATGACGAAGTCGATCCAGATTCACCCAAAAGCATCCTTATCTTCTGAATTGAATGATGACTTATCTTTAACTGCTGCAAGATCAAACTACTTAAAATTTGGTGCAAGCCAAGAGAAGTTCACCGAAGTTGTTATTTCTGAGGTAGATCGAGATACTTTTTCACGAGCGGTTAGATGCGTATAACAAACCGCTCAAGCCGAAGCCAAAAATTCTTGTTACTTTGTGGTTCGTTTCGCTCACTTTACCACAAAGCAACTTACATATTTGCCTCGGCTTAGCGGGGCGTTATAAGCCAAGGGGAGCAACGTGGAAAACAATTACAGGTTAATCATTGTAGCTTTAGTAGCTCTATTAAATTTAGTTGTTTCTATTTATTTGGCTAAGAGAAGCGATTTAGAGTCTTTTCAAAAAGTAGCTCAAATTATTCTTGTTTGGCTGATTCCAGTATTTGCAGCTACTGGGTTGTGGTTATTCCACCGCTCACAAGATATACCCATAAGTTCATCAAGGCCTTTCGGCGGCGGTTCGAGCGATAGTTCAAATATCTCTGGAGGCGGTGATTAATAGTTAATAGGCTTATAACTAGTTAATTAAACAGTGGACGCAAAACAGTAGGCTTGCGCTCATCTGCCGCTTATTATAGCCTACTATTTTTCGCCGTTTATGAAGGCGTTAGGTACCTAGGAAATATTGTGAATAACTGGAATCCGGTAGAAAAGTCATGGATTGATAACGATCTTGAAAATCAATTCTGGCTCCTTGACGAACCTCAGCAGCGCTTTTGGAACCTTATTAAGGTTATGCCTCAGAAATGGCAATTATCACTCATTGGCGACTTAGGCGGTGGTTTTTATGTCGTAGCTATATTTGGAAACCAAGTACTATATTTCAACGATATTGAAGACGGTTACAATATCAGTGAGTTTAAAATTTTTGGTGTCATCGATGATTATTTTTGTAATCAAAATGAACTTCATCATTCAATAAACTATCTGTACGATAAAGTGCGCAGCGGTACCTAACAAGGCCGTTAAAAGGACGCAAAACAGCAGGCTTGTGCTCCTTCGTCGCTAATTTTAGCCTGCTATTTTGTACCGTTTACGGCAAGCGTTAGTTATTTAAGGGACCAAATGAAATATAAAGTAGTAACGGTAAGATCGGATTTCTTAGATAAGGTTAGAAATTTCGGTATAGATGATCAAAATCAACCTGTAGAAATAATGGAAGCAAAAGGTGGAGAGCCATGTCGAGATGTACTTCGTGGTGCTAAGGTTGGTGAAAAATTAATATTGGCCAGTTATTGTCCTTTCACAAAAACAGGCCCGTATAAAGAATATGGTCCAATTTTCGTGTTGGCAAACTCGGAGAGTGGGGAACTTGATAGTAATAAACTGCCATTGCCAAATGGATCTGAAACTGATTATTTAGGTCATACATTTGTGCTAAAAGCTTACTGTGTTAATGAGCGTATATTAGACGCAAAATTGACGTCACCTGAGCAAGCCGAATCAGATCTTGAAGAGTTTTTAAGCAATGAAAAGGTAAGCTTTGTAATTGCAAGGTATGCTGCTTATGGTTGTTATAGTTTCAGAGTGGAGCGTACGGCATAGCTTACAATTTAATTATTATGGATATTTTTACACTGTTGCTTCGCGCCTTAGCGTGTAAAAATTCCTAATATTAAGGCGTTATGTATTTTTGAAAGTGTTGTGTATATGAGAGTTGTCATTTTAATCTTAATTTTATTTTGCACTTCTTGTGCATCTAATTCAACTTTAGAAAGTGAAAGTTCTACCGTTAATTTAAACGAGCGGCAGGTTCAATGTATTAAAGATATCAAAATTGAAGAACAATCAAGCGAAGAGTATAAAAATGAAAAAGAGATGTGTATTAAGTATCACACTCCAAATAAGTTAGGCGCAATTCTACAAGCGGCAGTCTCCGTAGCTCTTCTTGCTGGAATAATATTCTAACGGTGCCATAAAACACATAACAAACGTATCAAAACGGACGCAAAAGGTTGGCTTGCGCTCATTCTTCGCTAATTTTAGCCAACCTTTCTACGCCGCTTATTTAGGCGTTATATTTCAAAGGGCAGCAATGGATTACGATGAAGACCAAGTGTTGACTGATTATGTTTGGAGCCATGGATATAATTACATGACTGAGCTGGAGCAATTCGGCCAAAAAGCCGTATTGGCTCGATTTAAGGCTGAAAAATCAAGCCCTGTGATGGCACAAAAAATCCTTGAACAGTGGTGGCACCTCAACGATAAAGGTGTTAACGAAGCTTTATCTAAAGGTGTAGCCCAGTTTCAACTAGCTGTGCGAGACCGAGTATTAAGAGATCACCCTGAAATAGTGAATCGGTGCCCGTCATGTAAAAGAGTTGTAAGAACACCGACAGCAAAACAATGTCATTGGTGTTTTCACGAGTGGCGTAAGGAAATATAATAAATTGCTAAAGTTCACTCCGGGCCTTCGGCCCTCCACGGGATGCCTGCTGCGCAGCCGACCCTTAACTAAGCATTAGAAGGAATTTTAAATGTCATTAGAACCTGACTACGATAATTATTCTTATGAGGAGCTCTTGGATGTTTTTGAAAACATCGATCGAGATAGTTTTCCAGAGCGGTTCAACAAAGTAGCAAGGTTGCTTGGAAAAGACACTAGCTCAGGGGCTTTAGCCGATGATACAGATGAAGTAGGAGAAGATAAAACGGCAGCTTGCTCTGAATTAGCTAAAGTAGTTAGAGTAAAACGTATAAATGATTACTTCGATTCGTTGAGCGACTCAGGCTCAGAGCTTAATGCTGGGGATTGTGATACAGGGTCATATTCAGGTGGTGGCTCCGGTGACTAATTCCTTCTAACAAGGCGCTTTAACCAAAGGATACAAAACAGCAGGCTTGTGCTCCTTTGTGACAAAGTTTACCCTGTTATTTTGGGCCGGCTAAGCGAGGGGTTAGCTACCTAATGAAAACAGAGTATATAAATGAAAGTTAACTATTCAAACTACGATGTAAAGTCGCTGCTTGAAGCGCTTGAAAATATCGATGCCGAAGCCTATCCAGAAAACTACAAAAACTTAACCAACGAAATTGCTGCTAGAAAATACGAGATACAAGAATATTATGCACAAAAGGTGAGTGCCAAAAAATCGCGATTGAATCGTTTGTTTACGCTCATTAGTATTAATCAATTATTGGTTGGACTAATAGCCTTAGTAATGCTTGTTCTTTCGAATGCTGGAATGACGGCGCTTGATATAGTCACGTCGTGTTTTGTCATTCTACTCAACGTGTTATCAGGTGTCGTGTTATATAAGCGTTTGTCGCGTTATTATTTGCTTCCTTATTTTAATATTGGGTTCCAAGTTTTTGCGTTTGGGCTTGGTGGAGTCTATTTCAACTACTATGGCTTAGGAGGTATTTTCCTTACCTTAGATTGGGTGAGCGAAACCTATAACTGGTTATTAGCGTCTTTTACTCTTGGTGGTTCACTTTTGGAGTACTCAAGTCAGAACAACTTAGGGTTCATTCAAATCGACTTACTCGCGTTACTCTATATATGGGTGATCCGAAAATCATTGTCTGAGGCTAGCAGCTAACAAACTGCTTAAGACGGACTATCAACGCTCGGCAATTTGGGTTCTAGTTTGGTGAAGTGTTAACGATGGTTAGTTTAAGTACCGTGCTATGCGTTGCTAGCCACTAACAGGGCGTTAGGTTTATGAAAAAGTTGCTTTTGTATTTAAGTTTGTCTTTAATAATTTACTTTGTAACACTTAAAACAGTCCCATACTGGCCTGAAAGCAAAGTGAAACATGTAGTTTATGTGCTCTTGAATTCCAAAAGCTTTGTAAAAGCTATAAGGGCAACAGAGCAAGAAGGTTACGTTTCTATACAGTGGGTACAAACCGCTCCTGAAAACGAAGTTTCATTAGCTTGGGTTTCTGCAGGTGCTAAATATCAAGAAGTCTCCAACCCAGATTTAAGCAGAATTGTCGTTCCATATAAAGAAAGTGGATTTAGTTCACTTTGGCTTCAAAAAGAGGGTGAGGCTTGGATATTAAGAAAAGCTTTTACCTTTAAAAGTGAGTATGGGGTTGGTGAAGGTGCTTACGCTTTAGGTAAAAATATTGACCCCAAAGACGTGTGTTTACCTAAAGTACAATGTTTAGAGAACTTGTTTGATAATTGGTACGTTATAAAAAATTAGTATGCTAAATAAACCTAAAAAATTAATTAAACAGTGGACACAATACAGCAGGCTTGTGCTGCTACGTCGCATATTTTAGCTTGTTATTTCGCGTCGGTTAGGCAAGCATTATGTGTACAGGAGATGACTTTGGCTTTTGATATGTATGCTGATTCAAGGCATGAAAAAATAGACCATCATGAAGAGTTTATATTTCCTTATGTTACTGAATCTGCTCAATTTCCTGAGTTAAATTTTGTTTGGAAAAATTATTACAGAGACCCTAAGTTATCACCTACTCAATCAAACAAAGTTGTTCACGAGTTAATTCAATTGAAACCTATGCTTCAAAGTAATTCTGAACACTCGATGGTTGGTCGTTTACTTCAATTTTTTAGCTATTCGTATTTAAATCAAGTAAGTGTTTGTTGCGTTAGCGACTAGTACACATAACAAGCGCATTATGAGCGGAACCAAAAAGCTTGGCTTGGTTCGTTCCTCACCAATTTTAGCCAAGCATTTTGTTCCGTATATGCGGACGTTATAAACTTCTGGAGATTTGGTGTTAAAGCTCTTAGGTTCATTCGCTATTTTATTTTCATCATTAGGCTTAATAAATATGCTAATGGGGAACAAACTTGAGGTATGGAACCCAACTTATTATTTAATAGTCTGTGTTTGTAGTTTTGTATCCGGATTTATTATTTATAGACAAGGCATTAATATCAAAAAACACCCTGAATCAGCATGGATATATCGAGCAAGAGGGTGGTTATTAATAATTGGTCTGACAGTTTTTTCACACTTATTGTTAGAAGCTAGTTTGTACTCAAGCTTATAACAAGTGCCTAAACCAAAGGTCGGAAAACAGCAGACTGCGCTCCTTCATCGCAAATTTTAGCCTGCTATTTTTCGCTGGTTAGGCAAGCGTTAGCTAACTTAAGGAAGTATGGTGAGAATAGTTATATTTGTAGTAACACTTATGTTTCCTTTATCGGTTGTTGGAGCTCAGCTAGAACATCCGATAAAAGTAAGTTGGTTTGAAAGCTCTAAAACGATATCTAAAGTAAATACACCTCGAAAAGTTGTGATTCAAAATATCATTTATTCGGTATCTGTGAGCGCTGTCGTTAAGGAGCGGAAAAAGTATTATGTTGTTTATTATTGTTCATCCGAAAAAGTTAATCAAAACGGAGAAATCGTAGGTTTATACGCAGGTGAAATAGATGTGGTTTCTATTTTTCAAACTAAGTCGGTAGAGATAGGTTGTGGGTTTAAACACGTATTGGAGCTGTCGTTAGCTAACAAATCAATCAAGTCGGACGCCTAACCGTTGGTTGCGGTCACTTCGTTCACAATTATAGCAAACTATTATCAGCCGCTTATTGGGGCGTTAGGCTTACAAGGAAGAATAGTGAAAATTCATAGACTGATTATTTTTTCATTGCTTATTTACACTAGCTATTCTCACTCAACTGAGTTGAAAATATTAGAGTTCAAAAGATATGGAGCAACACCAAGCCTAGAGTTGGCTTTAGTTAAAAGTGAAGGGTATCAAGCTAAGGATATTTTCAAGGTATTGGAGTTCACTCGACAGGAGTTTAGTCTTAGGCTTATTGGCCAATCGTCAGAAAAAACAAACAATGAGCTATTGGAATTTTACAAACTAAATTATAGCTCTGAATTAGTTGCAGCTAAAAAGTCTTCTGGTAATTTGCACAACCCGGCATTCCATCCTCTAATGAGAGCATATGAGCGAGCGTTAAAATCAACAACGTTGTTTCAAGATATCAATATAGAGTTGTCAAAAAGAGGCTATGTTGTTTCTGAAATCGACTTTGAAAAGTTTTCTATAAATAACGGTGTTATATCTATTCCTGATACATATATTTCAGTGGTGAGTAAGCCTAACAAACAATTAAACAGGGATTAAAAACTGCGAGCTTTTCGCTTCGCTCAATTTTAGCCAACTTCCATAAAACGTTATGTTCCAAGGAGAAAAAATGCCCAAATTTGCTAAGTTCATTTTGTTAGCTATTCCGACTTTAGGTTTAGGTGTGCTGCATAGTATCTGGGATCGTGATAGTTCTGTAAGGTTTTCTGCAAAGGGAAGTGTTGCTTTAATTGAATGGGAATCTAGAAATCATGGTATTCCTAGAATTGAGATCAAATTAAAAAATGGAGAGTTAAAACGTTTTTCTAGTTCTAGAATAATTTTAACTTCTTCTTCAGTTAAAGTAGGAGACTCATTTGAAAAGCTTAAGGGGTCAAACTACTGTTTAATAAATAGTGAAGAGATACTGTGTGTTAATTAGCACATAACAAAGCGTTTAAAAGTGCGGACACGTAATAGTTGGCTCGGCTTCGCTACACATTTTAGCCAACTAACACTTAGCCGTTTAACGCGGCGTTAAGTGTCTATGAAACATTGTTTGATTTTTATCACATGCTTAATCATTTCTTTCTCTAGTTATGCTAAGCGGACAGCTCTGAAGCATGTGCCTGCAATAATTCCATGAAGCTAAGTTTATACTGTACCGCATTAGTCACATGATAATGGTACTAATCAAAATGGTGGTTATATTGAAGTTTCAGATGCTAAAACTGGGGTGTTCAAGTATACAACTCAGCATATGACTCATCTAAAGAAGTAGACTTGGAGGATATTTTCATTACCTCTGTGGAGTTGAATTTTTGGGGTAATAAGTTAACTGTCACGGAGACGAATGAGAAAAGAGTACATATCAAAGATACTTGGAGATAGTCCCAATGTCGTCGAAATCGATAATGGTAGCGCTATTATCGTAACGATCAAAACTGATGACATCGATGTTTACGTAACAGTACCATATGATGTCAATGAAGTATTTTGGGAAGCGAAGAATAAGGAAGGTACTGTTCTCGTAAAAGACAGCCATGATTTCTATGTTGATACGGAACACGAAGATATAAAGGAGTGCCTTTTAGACATACATGATGTTATGAAAGCACCGAAATTTAGAATTTGCAACGGTGGTAAAACCATAGAGGCTTATGGCTATCATTGGTATTACTTATTTGGTGAGTTCTGCAGTTAACCAGTCAAAGCACGCGGACTTGGTAAAGCTGTCACCTTTTTTCAAAAAAAAGTCGACCACTTCACCAAGCCGGTGTTTGAGGCGTTATGTTGTAAAGCTATGAAATGTATTAGTGCAAAGATTTGTTTTCTCAAAGAGCCAGAAGGTGGAAGGGCATGCATGCCAGTTGGAGCTGGGTACTCTCCTCATATCGTTTTCTCAGGCACCGAAGACTATTTAGCTGTTCATGTTTTAGAAGTGCCAAAGGATACGCAGCAAGGGCAGGAGTTTATCGGAACTATCGAGTTGATGTACCCTGAGGGTGTTGACTATTCTGCATTCAGCAACGGTGCAGAATTTGAACTGTTGGAAGGTTCTCGAATTGTAGGATCTGGAAAAGTTGAAGCAGCAGAGTAGTGAGCGAGAATATAACAAACACATGTTGGCGACGCAAAACAGTCTGGCGGTTTTGGTTTAAAAGTTCGGT
This sequence comes from Pseudoalteromonas luteoviolacea, assembly GCF_001696455.1. GTDB lineage: Bacteria > Pseudomonadota > Gammaproteobacteria > Enterobacterales > Alteromonadaceae > Pseudoalteromonas > Pseudoalteromonas luteoviolacea_C. The sequence continues at coordinate 1,740,096 of NZ_MAUJ01000001.1, read as the reverse complement.
GTGTGCTGTGGCTTAGTCGTGGCCCACCAAATGTAAGTGTTATGTGTCAGGATAAACATGAGTAAACCGCCAAAAGAAATCGATGGAGCTAGGGTTCTAGAGTGGACTTGGTCTGGTGAAAGGCCATTTGGTGTGCTTCGTTATGAGTCAGGGGAAATTGCCTCAGAAATATTTGGCTTAGCACTCTGCCAGTACGATGAATCAGGTTTTATCTATCGCTTTGCCTGCGATTCTGGTTGGGAAACCGAGCAAGATGCAGGTTATGGTTCTGTAGCTGAGGCAAAAGAAAACCTTCCCGAGCAATATAGAGATGTCAAAGCAAACTGGCAAGAGTATGAGTAAACACATAACATACGCTGCTACTAGGGCAAAGTTAACCGGTTAACGTGGCGTTAGTTGCCAAAGGGAATCATGGATTCTTTAAATAAAATTCAAGACCAGTATTTCTCTCATTTTAATGATGATTGGGAGCATTCTTTTGGGATAAAAGTTGATACTTTAGATAACCTTGGATGGTCACTAATAATAGACTTAAGTTGAACTTCATTGGAGAAACGAACTTTTACAACAGTAGAGGCTGAGTATGGCTCTGATAAAAACTGGCTCATTTGCTAGGTAGAAAATAACCAATTTATTGGGGTTTGTGGTCCCTTAAAGCTCGAAGCAATGCTAAATATTTTTCTGGACTGGACAAATGGTACCTAACAGGTCAATCAATAAGTGCATAGAATAATAGGCTTGCTCCGAGGCGGCAGTGTAGCCTATAGTTTTCTACCTATTATTAAAGCGTTAGGCTCAAAATGGAGATTTATGAAAAGTATAATATTTTCTCTAGCTTTAGTTTTTTTAAGCACGGGTTACTCAATGGCAAAAAATGTTGATCATGTTGGTGGTTATCGTGTTTTTGTAACTAGTGGCTTAGATTCAAGTGGACTTCCAGTCGATAAAATTGACACAATAAAATTAGACCATGAACAATTTTACGTCTATTCAGAATGGAATGTACCTGCCGGAAAATATCGATACAGCTGTGTTATATATGATGGAAACCGAAATATAGTTAATTCGCAGCATAATACATATGAATCAGATGGCGGTAACTTGTCTTTTTGGTGCTCTCATTACCTTGATAAAAGTGTAAATAAGCCTGGTGATTGGTATGCGGAAATGGGCATAGAAGGCTATGGTACTGCGGAAATTTATTTTAATGTTCAAGAAGATGATATTAGAAGTGTTTTAGCTGGGAAATGGGGTTGGGCTTCACAAAAAAATAAGTGTGCGCCAGAGCATTCTATAACAATCACCTTCAATGACACCGGTAGTAAAATGTACCACAGTTCTCAATCAGGTTTGGCGTTAACTACAAGTGAGGAAACATACGATAGAATTGTTTATTCTATTCTTGCTGAGGGTGATAAGCTTCTTAGAACAATAGTTATTAATGAAACACAAAAAACGGAAGAAGGTGAAATGTTCTTATGGGACTTAATTCTAAAAGATGATAAATCATTTTGCTGGAAGCAGTCAGAATGGCCTGAAGGGCATTGCACTGAGAGGTTGGTAAGATGCGAAAATTAAGCCCAACAATCTGTTTAGTAAGATAAATGTAACCGAATGGAGTTATCTCTGTAGTCAAGTGGATAGTTATCTATTCGGCACTATTAAAAAGCCAACTTTGCAGTTAACACTTGGCCAACAGGTGATTGCCATAGTTGTTGGCAAAAACAAACATGGTGCCCCGTATCTTGAAATTCACTGAGATTCTGTATAATGCACAACAATCGCAGGCTGTCGGAACGCCTTTACGCTCCTTCGTCGCTATAAGTCGTCCTCAACTGCGGGCGTCATAACTACTTTTGAGGCTATGAGTAAAGTTCAGGTTCAGGAAGAAAAATTAGCCAAATCTTATCAACGATTAGATTCTGTAATTGCTCGCAAGTTTTCCGTTTCCTATATGAGTAATGCAAAGTGGGTTAAATTGCTCAAGGCGGCTGCATCATTTGAACAGCTAAGCTATCGAATAGCTTATAAATTGGTTAACAATGACCAATTAAAAACCTCGTATTCAGAGCAATTTCCGGAGCATGTTGATAATTATTGGTTTATTGAACCATCCATTTATAAAGAGATTGAGTGGTTAGAGTTTAATTTTGACGAAAACTACAAGGTAGGAAGTTTAATTGAGCACCTTTCTGCTATTGCGAAGTTTCCAATTAGACAAACTTCTACAGGGTTTAAAGTGTTGGGGTATTCGTAGTTATAACAAACGCTTTAACCTAGGACGAAAAACAGCAGGCTCGCGCTCCTTCGTCGCTAATTTTAGCCTGATATCTCGCGCCGGTTAGACAAGCGTTATGTCAATTAGTAGAGCTCGTTTAAATTGAATGAACTAGCAAATAAAATTGTAGAGCTAGTAGCGTCCGATAATATGTTAGCTAGTGATAGAGATAAGTTAGTGACGCTTATTGGGGAGCTACTAGGTCATCGTAAAGAATGGTTCGAGTGTCTAAAAAACAATATTGCTTTACCTCAAGAGATAGCTAGGGGGATTTTGAGCTAGGTGATAAAATGATCAGGCTGTTGAAATTATCAACATGGCAAACCAATCAAGTCGGACGCATAACAGTTGGCTGCGTTTACTTCGTTCACAATTATATCCAACTATTATTCGCCGTTTATTGGGGCGTTATATTTTTGAGAGAGTAAAATGAAAAAGCTAGGCACAAATGCATTAATAATAATTTGCGCTATTGGTGGTGCGATAATTGGAAAGTGGGCTGTAAGTGGCATCTTTTCAAAAACCGATGATTACACAGAAATTTTAATTGAAACAGCTAATACCATCAATGTTAACCTGCCTATGGTTGTGGACAATGATACACATCTTGTTTCAACGGTTGGTTTCAATAAAACTTTTACATATAAATATAAACTAATTAACTACGAAGTAGCGGATATGGATGTTCCAAAATTCCAAGAAAATATGAAACCTAATTTAGTGAATGCGGTTTGTACAAGTGAGTCTATGTCTGAATTTAGAAAAATGGCAATTGTTGTTAAGTACAGTTACATGGATATGAATCACAAAGAAATAGCTACATTCCCTATAGACACTACAGAGTGTGAAAAAACATAACAGTGCCGTTAAACCAAGGGCACAAAAAAGCAGGCTTGCACTCCTTAGTTGCTAATTTTAGTCAAGCATTTATGTGCCCATTATTGAGGTGTTATATTTCAAGGAAAGTTAAGAGTAATTCATGAACATCGAGCTCCTAAATACAAGTATTGATAGTTTTATTAACTTCTTAAATCAAAATTTTGACTTAGTTTCTAGGGCATATGAATTTCATAAATTAGAAACTGAAAAAAGTGGGGAGTTGCTCGTTCCTTTCGCTGATTTTTTTGACGATTGGGCTCAAGCAAACTGGGAGTTGTTAGTTGAACGCACTGTATGTTCTTCTCAAGAGTCACTAACAATTTATGGTAGTGGCAGTGATTATGAGGCTGCCGAGTATAGCCGAGTGTTTTTCCATAAAGCGGCTGCAACTCATGAGGTTATCTGTACCGCAGAAAACGCATTAGACTGGATTACTGGTGAAGTTGTTGAACTATCTAAATTTGAATTTGACTCTTTTGTTTCAGTTTCTGGTGATTGGTTTGAGGTTGCACCTCCGTTCGATCATATACTTATGTCAGAAAAAGGAGTTACTGGCTCTGGGTATCAACAAATAGTGATACCCAGAAACCATGTGGAATTCACACTTCAACCAATTGAAATATAACAATGCAAACTAAAAGTGCGGACAAAAAACAGTTGGTTTTGTTCGTGTTTCACAAATTTTAGCCAACTATTTTTGCCGCTTATTGGTGCGTTATGTTTCAAGGAAGGTCATGAATCGAACTCATGTCTCAAATATTGTAATAGAATATGCAGATAAATTTGGCCCAACCAATAGGCCTGAACGAAAGGTTATAGAAAAGAGCTTGAGGCAAGTAGAGCCACTAGAGTTATTTGAAGGCCTATTCAGTATTTTCTTATTAGAAAGCGATGAAAAGTCTTATATTAGACAACAAAATGCTGGTGTTATTCTTTACAAACTAAAGCCTCGTGTATTAATTGATTTAAAGACAAAAATTAGAATGTGTTTACAAACTTGGGATGTAAGCGTCGAAGAATTGCCATTGTACTTCGTTGAACGGTGCGGAAAGGGAAGGGTATTAGAAGTAATTGAAAAACTTAAAGCAGAGCCTCTTTCAGAAAGAGAAAGGCTTTCTTTAAGTATCTTTACTAGCTGGCTTGGGGAAGTTGAAAGCTAACAAGGAAATCAATAAAGACATAAAATGATAGGCTTGCCGCGAGGCGACAGTATAGCCTATAATTTTCTCCCTATTATTAGAGCGTTAGGTGACCAAGGAAAGCGTGTGAACAACCTAGATTTTTGGATTCCAAATTGTTCGCCTTATATATCGAAAATGGTCTATGACATCAATAATCGTATTTTTACGATTGAATTTGTCGACAATGTGAATGACTTCAATCCATTGCTGAGGCTTGTATGTAAATCGGTTCTTTCATACTCTGAAGATACTGTGGATGAGGATTATGATGATGACTTAATTGATGGTGTCATAGATATTGCTTGGAACGGTGCACAAAAAACTTTAGTCGTGTTAACTGATAAAAAAGAAATGATACTCAAGCTTGAGCAACCGCCATTCAGTGAAAACGTCATCTCACAAGCCAATTAAGCGCGGGACTGCTAAAGCTTGGCCCAGTTCTGCTTCGCTACACAATTAAGCCAAGCATTTATCAGCACCATATAGGGGCGTTAGCAGTATCGGTGAGATTGATGATCATAGTGTTTAAAATTGTATTTTTCATATTCATGTTCACACTGTTTATCATTACCCTTAGAAGTCTTTGTATTTTTACTGGTAAATTAATGAGACTTGAAGGTGGACAAATCAAGCATTTACTTATTTTTGTTTTAGGCTTTCTTATATTTATTACTTGTTTCAATTTTGTTTCTAATAATGCAGAAAAGCTAGATTTCAAAGTTATTGAGGCGCAAAGTAACCAAAAGTAAACTGCTAACAAACGCATCAATGTATGGACTAATAAAGCTTAGCTTGGCTCGAGGCTTACCATTATTGGTCCGTTATATATCAAGGAGGCTGAGTGGAAGGTAGTTACTTTGGATTGCTTGAGTATTCTGAACGGTTAGATTGGTATTATACAGTTGGTATAATTTATCAATTATCATTGTTATGCGACATTTGACGTACTTTTATCAATTGTAAGTTGGTGACATCTATTCAAGTTGTTGTTATGGTTGGACATAATAAAACGTATACATGGGTAGTCGTTGTGATGCGGCGATAAATCTGCTGTGGTTATGCTACTTTTATCGTAGAGTAATATTTTAGTTTCCCTTAGAGCTTCGAGTTAAATTAATATTATGTATAAATATCTTGCTATTCTTTGTGTTTCCTTATTTACGGTTGATGCTTATGCAGAGAGTGATTGCTTAAATCAATTGAAAGGCACTAATGTAAAAAGTATTGTGGATACTTGTTTTACATTCGAAAAAGGTAAAACAGATATGGCAATATTATTTGGAACAAACTTTAGTCATGAGTTTGGAACTAAAAACAAACCGTCAAGTGAAGCTATCTATTTAAAAAAGTTAGCAGATAACGGAAACCCACAAGCACAATTTGTTTGGGGGAAATTTGTATTAGGCCTTGCCTACAATAAAGAATCGAATTTGGAAATGCAAAAAGAAGCTGAATATTGGATAGATAAATCAGCAAATAATGGTTACCTTTTAGCGATGTTTTCTATTGTTAACTCTTATGTAAACTCGAGCGCATTGAAAAGTGAAGAAGAAAAGATGCAGGCAATCGCTTTAGCTGAGTTGTTACATGATAATGGTTTTCCAAAGGCGAAAGAGTTATTAAATAAAATTAAGGGTAACAATAGTAAAGATGATTTTACACTTACTATTAATAAACTATATCAAAATCACGAAAAGTTAAGTGAGCAGCAAATTTTAGACTTGGCAAGTGTTTTTTCCAGAGGGAGATATTATTACTCGCAGCATGGTTCTTTAAATCTAGGGGTAAAAGATTCCAAATTAAGTAAAGATTTTGAAAGAAGTACTTTGTTGTTAAAGCATTTAGTTAAAGTGCATAAGACCCCTGAAGCAGGCTATCAATTAGGTAAATTATTAGAAAAAAAGAATTCTGGTGAGACTGTTAAATATTACTTATGGGCAGCAAAAAATGGACACTCAGAAGCTGCTGGTTGGATAGGAGAGTTTTATTTTTGTACTGGTGAAAAAGAAACAGGAATGAATTGGTTAAACAAGGCGAAAACACTAGGCTACGAGTATGCTGAAGACGCTCTAGGCGAGATAGAGGATCTCGGAGAGCCTACAACTTGTCAACCTTCATGGAATAGCTGGGCTAATAGATGAAAAGTCAGATTACAAGGCAACTAATAAAGTCTTAAAGTCGGATTCATAACAGTTGGCTCGGTTCCGCTTCGCATTTTTAGATAACAATTACTCACCATTTAAGGCGGCATTAGGTACTCAAATGCAGTGGAAGATAATCAAAGAAACACCGCGAAAATTCGCTGATGAATCATATTACTTGAAGGCAGAGCGGGGGTGCTCTGAAGGCACTATTGTTCTGGAAATATGTTGGGTTCAAATAATGTATGCGTTAACAGTAGAACTATTCAATGGAGAGGAGGCTCCTGATCTAATCTATGACTGTATGGTTTATCGCGAAGATCGCATTGAAAAATACGGCCAGCAAATCATGAGAATCACAGATGTTTCACCTGTCAGTAAATTTAAGCGCTTAGATTCAATGCAACAAGATGGTGTTTTAAATCACGTATTATGTGAAAAGTATAATGTGGCTTTTAAATCCACACTGCCAGCAAAAGAAAATGTTTAGTCACGAGGCGGAGCAACTTTCTTCTCCTTTGTCGCTTGTTCTAGGCTGCTTTTTGCGCTTGTTAGGCAAGGCGTGACGCGTAAAAGAGGAGTTTTAGTTTGGGTGCATGAAGTGAAGGCAATTTTGGTAATGATAGTGCCAGTTATTGGATATGGGAATTGGAAAAATCAAGAGGATTGAATAGTCTAATTTTACCGATATAACCGGCATTAAATGAGAGTGAGAACTTGGAGGTAGGTATTTGCTTAGAAGCTTTAGCTGTCTCGGAAATCATTGCGGCTTTGATTACCAACGATCAAACGTTGTTGCCTGCTGAAGCCCGAAAGTGGCTTAATCGCATACAGGGTATGTTAATTGTCAGTGAGATAATGAAAGAAAATAAAGTTATGGCGCAAACGGTTGAAAATGGGTATTTTACATTGCTATGCGCATCAATAAAATAATCGTATTGGTGATAAAGTGGGTGGTTAAATTGCTCACTCGGCGCGCTTATTTAAAATCACATAACAAACCACTAAACTACATTCTTGCTGGGTAAATCAGGATCTCCCCCGGGCGTGCTACACTGCGTTTAGTAGGTAGGTTAGTTCATTATTTAGTGTTGACATGCTCGAACGAATTCACGAAGAAAAGTGGAGGGATTTGCGAACTCAAATGACTGACGCGTCCAGTATTCCAGAAGCTATATTAGCCTTACTTTCAGACAGTGAAGAAGAGTTTGAAAAAGCTTACTGGAAGATTGAGAATCATGTTGTCGTACAAAGTGACTTATATAGTGCGGCTGCAGTAGTTCCTAAATACTTAGAAGAGGTATACCTCAAGTCAAAGTTTAAGAATGGAGTTTCAGAGCTACTCTTTCAAATTGGTAGCGGTTACTCTACTGACATAGATCTAATGAGAACCTGCTTTAATGAGGTTGTTAGAGTATATAATAGTCTATTGGCCAATCCGAGTATACAAGGAACAGAGTTTGTGACGGTTCTAGAAGAAGATTTGCTGTGTGTTATTGAACTCCACAATGACCAAAGCTCCTAGCAAGCGATTCAAGAACAGATGGTTACCGTTCGCTTCTTTCTAATTTAAGTCGACTGTTTCCCACAGCTGTTACGGGCGTTATCATTAAAGGCACTATGGCTTCGTATATAGAGCAATGTAGTGAACTGTCGCCAACGGCAAGGTTGGCGGTAGCCTTAAAGATTTTTGATGGTTGCTGTGCAGCAAGATCGTTGAGGAGCCTTCCAATCGATGAATTGAGGTTCTGTGAAGTTATAGGCGGAATTGTTGAAATTCTGTGGGAAAGCTTTTTAGGGGGAAACGAGGAGCGCTTAAGTTTCCTCTAGAAAGTAATAGAGCAATCTTCTAGTTAGGAGCTACCAAACTTAACCCCATTCAAGTTTTCTAAATTTTCAGACAATGGCTGGGAAAATAAAGTAGCTTTAAAGGGAGTAATATACTAGAAGAACTGCATAAATTATGTGAATCAAACCACCGGAAAATTTTGGCAGGATGGCTCTGCTTTACATTATAGACAACCAAATTTTGCCGTTGAATAGAGGTGTTATGTTTAGGTCGAGTACGAGTGACTATCAGGTATTATTTGAATTTGAACAGCCTTGGTTTGTTAGTGACTTAACATTTAGGAGGGGGAGTGCAGAAGATGACTTCAAACTAGGGTTTCAAGTCAAGTACGATGACGAGTGTAAGAGTATCGAAATAGAGGGCTTTAATGACCTAGATCTGATCTCAAATTTACTTCAATCAGAAAAGGTCGTCATATCTAGAGAGTTAAACACGCAGCGAGAGTTTGGGACAATTTGTATTGAGTGTTGGGAAGACGGTAGTTATTCAGAGTTTTGGTGCTCAAGAGCTGAATTGTAAACATAACAAACTCCTCAACCAAGCGGTGTAAAATACTTGGTTTGCGCTCTTATGTCGATGAATTTAGAAAAGTATTTTTCGAGCCTTATTAATGGGTTATGTATGATTCTAAGAATCAATAAAATTTCTGTACTTAGGGTGTCTGCATTTATATTACCATTAATTTTATTTGGTCTAATGCTCATTCCTTGGCCTATTAATTTAATTAATGCTGCAATGGTTTTCGACGCTCCTGTAAATGGCTTTTTGGATGGTTTAACCCGATGGGTAATAGCAATGAGTTTAGTGGGTTATCCGTTAGTGTATAGCCTAGCGACTTTTCTCTCTTTTAAAGCGATGAAGAATAAAAGAAAGCCTGTGATTGTCTTATCATTATCATGTATTTCTCTATTGAGTGCTCATTCTATATTTATGATTTATATGGCATTTGATATTTTGTAATAAGCAGGAGTTTTATGCATAATAAAGTTGTTAATACGTATGGAAAAATGCAAGCCTTGTTCGTACCGTATTTAATTTGGGCCAATAATTATTCGCGCGCTTAGTAAGCGTTATCAACCACAAAAAGTATCAATATAGTATGGAAAACAAACAAGAAAATAAGAAAGAAGCTGGGTGCCTAGGCTATGTGATTGGTGGGATGTCGTTTATTCCATTAATTGGTGTGTTATTTGGAATCATCGCCATTGTATGGGGTTTTGCCATAAAGCATACAAAACTGAAAATAGTTGGTGCATGTGGTATTGCATTCACTGTCATTCTTTATAGTGCGTTGGGATACTTTGGCTTTGTACAAGAAGGCGGTGCTTACGATGACTTGCGTGGTGAACTTGCAAAAACGCAGTTAACAGGCGCAGTACAAGCAATAGAGTTTTATAGAGTCCAAAATGGGCGATACCCTGAGTCATTAGAAGTGTTGCGAAAATCTTTACCAGAAAACTCACTAGTTTTTCTTCATGATGCAGCGCAAGTAAATACCGAAGGGAAGTTTTACTATTACAAGCTTATTGATGAGAGCTCATACCATATTCGTTCTTATGGTCGTGATGGTGTCCTTAATACTCCCGACGATATTTTACCATCACCAATAGAGAATGTAGGCTTAGTTGCAGATTATCAAGTTACGAGTGGTTTGTAACAATCGACTCAATCAAAGAACGCAAAACAGTAGCCTGCGTTCCTTTGTCGCTAAGTTCAGCCTGCTATTTTGTGCCGGTAAGGCAAGCGTTATGTGCTAAAGAATATAAAGACAAATTTATTAACAATTATTACTCTCTTTCCTCTGCTGGCAAATGCCGGTGGTATGAGTTGGCAAATAGAAATACATGATTTTCAGAGGTTATCAGATACCGAGGCCAAGGCTTTGATTAGTACACTTAACGAAACAAAGTCTTTTGATAACTGTTCGAAAATTGATATTTTGTTTGACTTCGATCTAAAGAAAATTGAATCAACAAGTATCAAGAATTTTGTTTCTAAAGATTCTCAAATAGAATCTTTAGAAAGGTTAGCAAAAGTTTCCTCTCATGCAAAACCTGTGATGGTCCTTGGCTCTATGGGGAGTGGCTTTAAAAAAACAGGAAATTATACTTTTAAAAGTATTGGCCTTGGGTCGCTAAAAGAATACAGCGGCAGAACTGTAATTTACTCATTTTATGATCCAATATAAGCGCATATAACAATTGCTGTCAAAACGAACGCATACTCGCAGGCCGGTTTATTCGTTAATCGCTTCGCGGCAAAAAACACCCAGCAAGCATGCGCCGTTGCTGCAAACGTTTTATTTAACGAGCATGATTAGCCTATTTCGGAAAAAACGAATCATCAAAACAGCGCTTTCCGTAGAAGAGTTAATAGAGCGTCTGTTGAAGCTAGATAATAAATTCGTTACTGACACAAAATACCTTGAAGTGAAAGTCAAAGGGACTCGAACATTTGGTTTGAGCTTTTATAAAAATATTGGTTACCCTCAAATGAATTATTCAGTTGCCAAAGAGCTATGGATAGAAACAACAGGTGAAGAAAGTTTAATTCATATCAAAACTCGGCCAATAGATTTTATTTGGACTCTCCCTGTTTTAATGTTACCAATGCTTCCAAGTGCCATTAGTGAACATGGATGGGACGCACTTTGCATTTTCATAGTGCCTATCGTTTTTCTCGAATTATGGTTTTTGAGTAAGTCTACTTTTGAAAATTCATTGTTGGATGAATTTATCGAAAAAGTGGTAAAGTGAAATAGAACAAGTTAAATGAACCATGTGCGAAAAACAGCGGGCTTGCGGTCCTTCGTCGCAAACTCTCGCCTGCTATCTTGTGCCGTTGATGGCGCGTTATGCGTTAGGGAACTTTAAATACCGTGAAGTTAACAAACTTAGTTTTGATGCTCTTTTTAGTGGCTTTAACAGGTTGTCAGTCTGATAGAAAAAATATTCTACCTCTAACAGATACTCAAAGAAAACTTATTAAGCTAGGCTATAAACACGATAGCTGGCCTATAAAATTTTCAAAAAATCCAGAAGAGCCCCCTGAGAATAAGCAGCTCTTTGCAATTCTACTTTTTGAAAAGTATTTTGGTTCTAACAAGTTGGATCTTATCGAAAAGCCGCTAGAGAAAGTTAATAAAACCTCGCTGGATATAGTGTTTATTGAGGACAAAAAGAATTTTATTGTTATTGAAGTTGCGTATTACGAACATGGTCATGAGAAGAGTAAAAAGACTTTTAACTCTGACATTAAATCGGAAAGTTTCTTTCAGTTTGATTCTTTTTACATAAAAATGAAAAAGGCTATGATTTTAAATTATTTTTAAACCAAAAAAGCTTAACTGAATTGGAGACTAATATCCGAGACATTAAGCAAGTTTACAATTTCTATAAAAGTGGTGTTCGTGTGACGAAATACTCTGATTGAGGTGTATAGCAAGCGTCTAAACCAAGGGCTCAAAAAATGCTTGGTTTGCGTTCTTTCGTAGCTAATTTTAGCCAAGCATTTTTCCGTCTTATTAAGGCGTTATATTTTCCGGTGAATTATGACAATTCCTAAGAAAGGCTCACGCAAAGTCGTTGTTGACTCTGTTGTGTATCGATGGACGATTAGAAATAAACCAATATACAGTCAAGGAGCTTTTGGGAGCGATATGACCGCTGCAGTAGAGTTAGCTGAATCGTCAGGTGCGGTTTTATCGATAACATTTCCTTGGCTGCGCTGTGATAGCTGGATCGGATATCCTGAATTACCCATAACTCCAAAAGATATTGAAAAGTGTATTATATCTGCACTACAAAATGGATGGCAGCCTGAGAAGAAAGGCCGTGCGTTTAAATATGTTCACGAATCGAAAGCATAACAAAGTTGTAGCCAACTATTTTTAGCCAATTACAATGATATTATAAGCCTTTAGGGTGTTGAGTATGGAAGATAATAAGTTTTTTAAATTAGTATGGCGTTTTAATGGTCTACTTATTTCAGTGACAGGCATTCTAGCAATCGGTGTGCTTTTGTTTGCTATGTACCAAATTTTCAAAGATATAACGAGAGAACGCAACACGCAAAATATTGTTAACTTCGAAGAAAGCGGTAAAGCAAAAGAAAGTTGGAGGCTTGGTCATGTTACTAGTCTAACTAGCCATAGGACATTAATGATTCCTTTAAACTCTGATCAAAGCTTCAACCGTGGATATTTTAGCAAGTCTTCTAATTCCACTCGAAACTACCTGTTTATAAATACTGAAACTAACTTGAATAAGTGGCTGTTTAACCACACAAATTTTCTTATCGAGAGTGCCAGTCAATTGCGTATAGGTGATTACAGCTCCAAAGAGCCAGTCATAGCTATTCTTTATTCCTTAGTAAAATTAGACTCGAATAGTGATAATCGACTGACGCCCAGTGATTTAACAACAGTTTCTATTTCAAAGCCCAATGGTTCAGGTTACAAAGAAATATTAACAGACGTGGAGCATGTAATAGGTAATACTCTTTTATCTGAAACAGAGCTATTTATAATTTATCAATTAAACGGTAAATCACTTAGCTCTATAATCAACTTAACTAACTTTGAGATTGTTAATACAAAAGAGCTGCCTAAGGTCGGCTTATAACTAATTGCTTAACTAGCACGCAAAATGCTTGGCTTGATTCGTATCTTCCCAATGCTTGCAAAGCATGTTTTCCTTATATTTAGGTGTTACTTTTTCTATGCAGTTAAGTAAATTAGATAAACTATTCGCAGAATTTATAATTTGGCCTTATATTGGTACATTTGTAGGCATTGCTTCAATTATGTTTGCTGGTATGTATGGTTTGGAATTTTATCTTCCTTATGCTCTCGGCTTGGGAGCATTGGTCGGTTGCATCAGGGCATTCGGTGTTGGTATTGGCCTCGTACAGTTTGAGTCTAAAGAAGTGTCTGATATTAGAGGTTACCTCTACAGAACTGCTTTGTTTTTTATGTACGGTTTAGCTATTTATAGTGTTGTTTGGCCAAGATATATTTATTAGAAATATATCTTGGTATTTAAAATAGGGCACTATAACGCTTGTTTCGCTTTATCACACATTTTAGCAAACATAACTTGCCGTTAATGTGGCATTGTATGATTTTAAGGGAGTGAGCATGAATCAAAATTTATATTTTAAAACTCGTAAGTTTGAGTCTGCTCGCCAGCTCTCTGACTATATGTATTTAAAGCTCAAAAATTTTAGCCTTGAACCAGAACAACCTATAGATTCCGAGTATATGTTTATTATCAGTACCAAGTTTAATGGTACAAAAATTGATATTTTCATGGGCAAAAATGATGAAGAGTCTGACATTCCTTTGTGGCAAATTTGGGCAGAAGAAAGGGTTTCCCTGTTTAAAAAGATGTTCAGTAAGCCTAATGAAGAAATAGAAATACTAGTAAGAGCAAAACTAGAGTTATTAGTTAAAAGCATAGATGATGTTAGCTCAGTTGAATGGGGCATATAACAAAGCAAATTAAAAAGGTCGGACCAAAAACAGACAGTTTGCTTTGTTCGTTCCTCACAAATTTTAGCAAGCTATTAACGGCGTTAGCTATAGGGAGTATATATGTCATATTCGATAAAGCTTGAAGCGGCACTAAGAGAGCTTGAGGAAGCAAAAATTAATAAAATTAACGTAATGCCGCCACCATATAGACTGCTAAGGAAGCTTGGGTTTGAGATTGTGCCTTTTCATTACAATAGTTTTTCATCGAATTTTGCCATCGCTTCGGTTTGGTATATACCCATTTCGTTTGCGTTAGTATTTTGGTATTTAGATGACATTTCAATCACTAACGTGTTTGCTTTTGGTCTGTTTAGTGGCTTGATGTTGGGGGTATGCACAGCAGCTTATTATAGTAATAGTGCCAAAAAGCATAAATTAAGCGCTTGGGAGCAACTGTAGCTAACAAACGCTTAAATCAAGAGATGCAAAATAGCAGGCAGCGTTCCTTTGTCGCTAATTTTAGCCTGCTTTTAGCGCCGGTTAAGCGAGACGTTAAATGGATCAAGATATGAGTAAAATTGAATTTTTGCGTTTTAATCAAGTAAACCCTAGCGAGCTGATGGGCATCGTAAATCAGGATTCCCTCAGAAAACATTTGATTGATCACCCTTATTTTGACGAGGCAAGCCTTCAAACGTGGATGGATGAGAAAATAACGACTGATGCCACGCATGGTTGTCGTATTCGTGCGGTTTATATAGGTGGCGTATTAGCAGGTTGGTGTGGAATTCAACCTGATGGCAACGAGTATGAATTGGCGATTGTTATCTCACAAAAATTCTGGGGATTTGGCATATCAATTTTCAAAAGCCTCATGTGCTGGGCTAAAGAGTTAGGGCATAAAGAAATACGATTCCATTTGCTTGACAGTAGGCCCGAATACAAGGCGTTGAATAAAATGTCCACCAAAGTGCATACAACAGAATTATCAGGTCGGTGTTTTACAACTTACCATGTAACAGTAGGTCAATAGTGCCCACAAATACTTATAACAAGGCGCTGCTACGGGAATTCACTCGCCAGTGCGCCTAAATTTCCACAGAGCGTGGCTTTAGCAGTCTTTGGTTATGTTCAGATTAATAACTATTTCTATATTCTTAATGAGTTTTCCGCAAGTGCTTATACATGGCTTCAATATGGTGAGGAACTTGAATGTCCTGATGCTCTAGAATTCAATGGTGATAACTATATCATTTATAATGATTGCTATGGATTTGATCCAGGAGAGCCCATCATAGAAAGTGGACATATTGAGACCGATAACGACTATGTCTATTTCTTAAATCGTAAGGTCAAACAACAGTCTTTCTTACAAGGCCATACTAAAAGCCAAAAATTAAAGATTCTATTAAGAAATGAGCATGAGCTTAACCTTCAAAGGGGGTCAAGAATATTCATGTTTAAACGTATTAAATGGACGAACTCAACTACTCACAAGTTACTCAAAAGGACGCAGAACGCTTGGCTTGCGCTCCTTCGTTGCTATGTTTAGCCAAGCATTTATGTGTCACTTAGTAAGGCGTTATGTGAAACAAGGTGAACCATTATGCAATATTTTGATTATGTTGTTTTAGTTTTAGTCTACCTACTTTACAAGGCGTTGAATGAATGTCTTAAAGGTAAATTACCTTCAGCTCCAGCTGCTGTAGGTCGAGGAGTGGGAATTTTGGTTTTAGGGCAATTTGTTACGTTAGGCTTTATGAATTACCTAGTAAACCGCCTCACAACCGAGAGTTTTCAGCAATACAGTGCGGACTATGTAGCAATGCTTTATGTACCAATAGGCATTATTTACGCACTTCTCGCAGGCTATATAGCGGCTAGAACCTATGAAGATACTAAGCGTATGAATGTAAAAATGGTTGCAGGTGTTGGTCTATTACCACAAGTACTATTTACTGTTTTTAACTTTAATGAGGGAGTATCCTCATACTTAGTTCTTTTATTGCTCATTCCTTGTGTACTAATAGGGGGACATTTGAATCGATGTTCATATAACAAAGCCTTAAAGGTAGACTCGTAACTGTTGGCTCGGTCTTGATTCGCTTTACAGGGTAGACAACAATTACTTGCCGTTTAAGGCGCGTTGGGTCCTTATGTATATGGGTAGTCAATTTCCTAAGTTACAGTATTATTTATCAATTTATTATCACCATGATTGGTCTGTTGATGCCGGTTCAACGAATGATTGTGACCTGTGAGAGTTTTTGTTAGTAATAGGAACACATATCAATTTACTCAAAAGAACGCAAAACGCTTGGCTTATTCGATAAATCACTCATTATTGAAAACCAAATCGTCGTAAAAGCTGAATTTTGCGTGCTGCATAGACTCCCCCCTTACTGACATCAGCTTACGCAACTAGTTGATAGATGATTGTTCAAAATTGCAGGGGTTGCAATCTACCGTAATTGATCTGACAAATAACGAGAAAAATATGAGATGGATAATGTGGGTTGGCTTGTTCTGCGCGATGTCGATGACTATGTCGCATGTTGCCAGTGCAGCTCGGTGCAAAGATATTGAGCAGTGTATTAGTCAGATCCCCTACAAACACAAGAATGTGCGGGGTAAAGGTAACGTCGACAAAGCGATCAGAGAACAGTTACTCGCGCATGGAAGAAAAGCACTTGTGCCTTTGGCGCGAGTGGCAAAAGAATCAAATCCTAATCGCCAAGCGGTAGCTGACAGTTTGATTGCTCAAATACAAGGTTTGCAAGAAGAAGACTTTGAGATTATCCAAAGTGTGATAAA
Source organism: Pseudoalteromonas luteoviolacea (assembly GCF_001696455.1). GTDB lineage: Bacteria > Pseudomonadota > Gammaproteobacteria > Enterobacterales > Alteromonadaceae > Pseudoalteromonas > Pseudoalteromonas luteoviolacea_C. The sequence goes on along the minus strand of NZ_MAUJ01000001.1, from coordinate 1,723,481 downwards.
ACACAACCGTTCATATGAAAGGGGAGGAGTGTGGTCTTATCGAGCACTGGGCTATATAGGCGGCGAAAAGGCGGGCACGTTTTTAGTTGATGAGCTCAAGCGTGTTCAAACTGCGTCAAATCAAATTGGTGTTGCGTTGATGCGTTTAGGCGCTGATGGCATTCCCTTTTTGATTGAAGGTCTCCGATGTTTTGAACCTTGTCATGAGGATGAGGAGGCGTTTGATGGGATTGGAGAAGTTTTCTATAAGCTCGGAAACGAACTCAGCATAGTTGATGCAGAATCTGCCAAACAGCTGATAAAACTCATACAAGATGACAAAGTAACCGATGCTGCAAAGCATGTCGCTATGTCAGCAATAGGCGACATTACCCAAGACCCCAAAATTGCTCAATGGGTTTATGACTATGCCATTGCGCATCCCAAGTTTGTTGACTCTGTAACCGAGTCATTACAAACCATGAAAAGCCCATTGGTAGAGTATTTTTATTCAGCGCAGTTGAGTCAAGAAATAGAGGCTGGGTTTCCCTCTTCCGTTTATCAATTGCCATTTACTGACTTAGCTAGACTGGGGAAAGTGTCTGAAAAAACGGGCAGTCAAATCGTGGCTTTTTTACAAGCGCCAAGCTGGGAAGTCAGAGTCGAAGCGGCGCTAAGCTTGGGTTATATCGGGTATCACCAAGGTATTTCAGACCTGATTACCTTAGTTGAAAACCCTCATGATTGGCGTCAATCTTACGCAGGCATCAAAGCACTACATTTATTGTCTGCAAAATCTGCGTTACCCGCCATTGATGACGTGGCGCAAACACATTGGTATGCACCTCTGAGGCAATATGCCCATGAAGTCGTGACCGCTTTTAAGCAGGAAACTCCGTTAAGTGCCTTCTATCAAGAGCAAGATAGATCCGAAGACTTGTTTAAGTTGATGGCTTTGGCACAAGTTCCCCCTATTTGCCATACACATTTTTTTGAAAAAGTGCCCGAATCGATTGAAGTCAAACAGTATGCTACCAAAGCGCAGCCGTTAACGGCGTTTAGCTATCCGGAGCCAGTATGTGCTTATGAAGCTGAGTACTGTGAAGTACCTCGTAACATCACGCCAGCCTTTGCTGCCAAGTTTCAAGGGCGGTGGCTTGTAGGTGATAGCCGTGGTGAGTTTGGCGGCGAGCTGATGTCTTTTGTCAAAAGTGATAAGACCAAAATCATTCTGAAAGAGAATATCGAGGATGTGTATGTCATTGGTGACTATGCTTATGCTGTGACTGGGCTTGCCCATGGTTTTTCCAATCTCGGCATGATTTTCAAGATCCAAATGACAAAACAAGGCTATGTGATTGCGCCATTTTATCGTTTACCTGGGGCTCCGAATGCATCTTGGAAACTAAATGACGGCGCCATTTTCATTAAAGTGAGTGAAGGTGCGGTGATTTTTCATCCTGAAACAGGGCTAAAAATGGCGGATTGTGATGAACAGAGCGTTCAATTACAGCAAGCCCGAAAAGAAGACATAAAGAACAGGTAAGGGCATGAAGAAATCATCACTTCAATTTTATTGCTATGACAGCCAAAAGCGTTCTGACTGCGGTGACGTGTTGGACATTGAGTTTTCTAATCAAGGGCTTGATTGGCCGGGCATTGTATTAGAAAAGGGCAGTTCACCTCACTTTTATCCGCAAAATGTGTATACGCCGTACTTTTATTTTGCTCTGGCATTGGAAAAAGATCTCAATTGGCAGGTACACACGGATGAAGGGATCACTGCACTGAAAACGGTACCGGGTAATATCTGGATTAATCCCCCCAAAACGCCGTTTACACACAATATTTCTGAACCTTGTTATTTTGTGATTTTGGCGATTGAAGAAGCGATCTTTTTGAACAATTGTCCACTCGATTTGCAGGGTAAGTCGCTCCAGTTCTTGAACAACTATAACGTGCAAGACGACGCCATAAAAAGCGTTATGGAGCTGTTTATTCTGGAGGCAAAAAACAAAGGCAGAAATGGCAGGCCATTTATAAATAACTTAGTGTCATTGCTAAGTAATCACTACATCAATAACTACTCCAACTATCAAGATCTCATCAACCAAAAAAAGCAAGCCTCCAAACTGGATACGTATCAAATTGAAAAAGTTGATAAGTTCATCACTGATAATATCAGTAACACCATCACGGTAGATGACTTAGCTGAGCTGGTGGGGTGTAGTAAGTATTACTTCCTGCGTGAGTTTAAAAAGCGAATGGATATTACGCCATATCAATACTTGCTAAATCATCGCTTGCTGCGCGCCAAAGCACTCTTGGCACAACCGTCTGCACATATTGCTGATATTGCTGAGCAGCTCGGCTTCAATGACCAGTCTCATTTCACCCGAATATTTAAAGCCAATATGGGGTGCACGCCGGGCCAATTTATAAAAAGTCATTTAACCGATTAATCCGAGCAATAAAGTACAAAAAATCGAGCAGGATTGTTCAATCTTCTCATTTTATCACTTGATAATCTAAATCCAGTTCAAAGGCAGACCAAACCGTTTGCCTGACGGGTTAAGAGTAGGAGTGACAATATGAAATCCCCCATAGGCAAACGTAAATCACTGACCATCTGCCTTTTGTCCGCGCTAGCTGGGTTACCTTCAATTGGTATGACGGCAGAGAGTCCAGCTAACCATAGCCAGTTCAAACGCTTAGCATTGATGCAGCAACAAGCAGATGTCAAACAAGTGATCGTTGATATGGTAAGTGCCATAGACACCAAGCAATGGCAAAAGGCGCAAACTTCATTCGCTGATACCGTATTTGTTGATTATTCAAGCATGTCAGGTCAGGCTGGCAGCAAGGTGGCTGCCACTGACCTCATTTCTGGATGGCGCAATCTGCTCGCTGAGGTTGAGACCCATCATATGCTGAGTAATTTTCAGGTGTCTGTAAAAGGGAAATCAGCGCAAGTTTTCTCTCATGTTTATGCCAGTCATAGTGCACAAGGCATTGATTCTTGGGATATTTATGGACGTTATGTTCACGCCTTAGAAAACGTCAATGGTCGTTGGCAAATCGTAGAGATGACGTTACAAACACATGGTCAAAAGGGCAATTTAAACTTTTTACAAGAGGCAAGCCAAATGAGTCAAACTAAGCAGGTTCAAAGCGATAATACACGTGTGATTAAAAGCATTGAGTTTTTAAGCGATGGAGAAAAAATAGTCGGAAACCTATATTTACCAAAAGACTATGATGCAAGTAAACAGTATCCCGCGGTGATAGTTTCAGGCAGTTGGACCACAGTAAAAGAGCAAATGGCAGGCCTTTACGCAGATAAACTGGCCGAACAAGGCTTTATTGCGCTTGCTTTTGATTTTAGAAATTTTGGCCAAAGTGAAGGCGCGCCTCGGTTTTACGAAAACCCAACGCAAAAGGTGGCAGATATAAAAAGCGCGGTCACTTATTTACAATCATTGCCTACGGTTAACAATGACAAGATTGGTGCGCTCGGTATCTGTGCTGGCGCTATGTACACACTCATTGCGGCGTCTCAAGATAGCAGGATTCAGTCTGTTGTCACTGCGGCATCTTGGTTGCACGATGCTGAGGCCGTTAAACAATTTTACGGCGGTGAAGCGGGGGTATTTGAAAAAATTACACAAGCGCAGCAGGCCAAAAGGCAATACCAGTTAACCGGAGATGTTGCGTATATTCCAAGTATTTCGACAACGGATACCAGTGCTGCGATGTATGGACCGTATGATTATTATCTTAACCCTGAGCGCGGTGCTGTCCCACAGTGGAGTAGTGATAAATTTGCGGTCATGTCATGGGAAGATTGGTTAACTATTGATCCTATGCCATCAGCTAAAGAACTTAAAACTCCGACGCTGATGATCCACTCTGATGGTGCCGTATTACCAGATTACACAAAGCGTTATTTTGCTGATATCGCCAGCGAGGACAAAAAACTATATTGGATGGAGACTGAGTTGGCGTCGCCTTATCATCAATTTAATTTCTATGATCAAGATGCGGAGGTCAATGAATCAATTGTGCAAGCGAGCACGTGGTTTAATACCCATCTTTAAATGGAAAATGCCACCATCAAGTGATGGTGGCTAATGCGTGTTGCTTAAAAGTACTTCACCCAAGCAGATTGACTTGAATGCTTAAACTGAGAAAACTTTTTACATGGCCAATAAAGTAGCGCTGCAAGCACAATGGCTGCAAGCCAAACTAACCAAACATTAGGGAACCCCAAGTAAGGGTAGTCGTTAGGGCCAATGACAGTGGTTGTGCCAATGACTTTTGACAGTATAAAGTAGGTAATGAGCAGCACGTATAAATGCAAAATGTAGAAGAACATCGGTACTGAACCAAAGGTTTTTAGCATCGCGCACAGCTTACTTTTTGCAGTTTCTAAATAGGCTAATACAAATGCGCCTATGCCAAGGGTAAAGAGCAAAAACATCAGCGATGGTGGGTATTTGGTAAAGTTCAAAAATGACATCACACTGCGAATAGACTCATCATACATTTGCCAAGGCTGTGACTCGCCATAAATGTTAAAGGCTCTAAGTAGTACCAGTGCAACAAGGCACGCCGTGCCGCCCATGATTAAGGTTTTACGTCGCGTCAATTCATCTACGTTGTGGCTAAATAGCGGTCCTGCTGCGTAGCCCACGGCAATCACGCCTATCCAAGGCAGCACAGGGTATGATGCCCTGATCTTTAACGCCCCTTCGCTGACTAAAAATGCTCTGTCATGCAGGATAGTCCACAGTGAGTAACCCGTTTCATGAGGCGCAAACTCAATAAAACCAAGCGCGTTGTGGCCAAATACAATGGCTAATCCGATGACTGCTATCCAAAGACGGGGCAAGTATAGGAGCGCGGCTAATGCAATCATGCTCACACCAATGGCCCAAATTACCTGTAAGTAGAGGGTGGTATAGGCTGCAAACCACGAAAAATTAACGAGCGTGATTTCAATTAAAATCAAAAATAAGCCGCGTTTAAGTAAAAAGCTCTGTGCACTGCGTGGTGCTTTATTGGCCGGATGGGCATATAACCACGCAGACAAGCCGGTTAAAAAGACAAAAATGGGTGCACAAAAATGCGCGAGTAACCGTGTGAAAAATAGGTCGGGATCGGTACTATCAATATTCATCGGATCAGCGACGTTTTTGTGTAAATAGAACTTTTCGCGTGCATGGTCGACGAGCATGATTAAAATGACCAACCCCCGAAGCATATCGATGGAGTCGATGCGTTTTTTTATAGTTGTCTCATTCATAGTTTAAAAGGCCTGCAAGCAGGCCGTTCCTATTGATTAGAATTGATATTTTAGCGTTGCGCTATACTTTGATGGCTGACCCGGCATCGTCCACATATGAGAATAGGAGTTTGCGTAGTAGCGCTCGTCAGACGCGTTATCTAGTTTCAATTGCAGGCCAAGGTCTTGCGTCAGCTCAACGTTGAAAAACAGATTTACCAGTGTGTAAGCTGGTAGGGTATAGTCTGGGTTGATGGTTTCACCTAACCGCGTGCCGACATATTGGACGTGGGCACCAAAGTCGACAGGGTAACCAGCCAGCGCACGGTTGTGGCGCAATATGACATTCGCACTGTGTTCAGGAATATTAATCAATTGACTGCCCGCGGGTAACTGCACACCCCAATCGAGGTTTACCATATCGTTGGCTGTTTCGGCTTTGGTATATGCGTAGCTAACAGACAACTCAGTTTGATTACTTATATCCCAAGCTAAGTCGAGTTCGACCCCCTTACTTTGTGCTTTACCAAGCGCCGCAGAGAAGCCTTCGTTGACAGGGTCGACTGTTAGAATGTTTGACTTTTCAGCTTGGAAAAGTGCAGCATTTAAACGCACGATATCGTTGGCTGTTGTGAACTTTATACCGGTTTCTAGCGATTTACTCTTTTCCGGTTCGAACGTATTACCTTCAAAATCAGCACCCGCGTTAGGTCTAAATCCTTCTGAATAGCTTGAGTACCAATTCAGCTGCTTATTGATGCGGTATACAACACCAGCACGAGGATTAAACTCTGTTTGTGACTGTTCGCTGGCCGTTTGTTTAAGTTGATTTGTGACCGTTTGTTCAAATTTATCAATGCGCGCGCCAACAAGTATTTGTAATGCGTCCGTGACATCAATTTGATCTTGCAGATATATCCCCCACGCTTGTTGCGCTTCGAGGTTGTGAATGGTTGGACTCATTGCAGGCTTTGCTTGTCCATAAACAGGGTTGAAAATATTGATACTGTAGGTTGAATCACCCTTACCCCAAGCTACACGGTAACGCTGTTGTTCAAAATCCAGTTCATAGTCATAAATATCGGCACCGATAAGCAGGTTATGGTTGAGTTCAAACAGTTGGACATCGCCGCTTATTTCAAATCGTGCCGATAAATCTGTCGCATCATAATCACGATAACGACGTTGTCGATTCAGCGTTTTTCCATCTATGTACAAAAGCTGGCGTCCGGGCGAAAGCTCAGTGTCTGATGAGAGTCCAGTTAGTGAAGATGTACGGTAGCCCAAACCCGCATTGAACATCCAAGTGTTATTCATTTGATGTGAGACTTCAAACTGATGACCTGTCGCTTCGACTTTAATTGGGCCATCACTGGGCTCGCCTAAAAAACGCTCAATGGGTAATTCAAACCCCGGTAAAACAGGAATACCACGGTCAAATGGGATCTCCTGATCGACATGTTCAAGCTCATAGTTAACCTGTGTCGAGTCAGAGACTTTAAAAGTGAATGAGGGCGTTAGTGCGAGTTTTTCAGAGCTGATGGTGTCTCTGTAACTATTGGCTTTTTCATAGGCGCCATTAATACGAAATGCCACAGAGTCAGTGAGTCCATTGGTGTAATCTGCTTCGACTCGACGTTGGGCAAATTCACCCGCAGTTAGTGCGATATAACCACTTTGTTCAAATTGAGGCTTTTTAGTGATGATATTAACGGTGCCTCCAGGTTCACTGCGACCATAAAGTGCAGACCCCGGGCCTTTCAAAACCTCAATAGATTGAATATTAGAGGTATCGCGCAAGCCGCTATAGCCTCTACCGGCACTGAACCCGTTAATCAAATAGGCCGATGGCAGGTTTTCATCACCTGCAAAGCCTCTAATTGCAAAGCTTTCCCAAAGGCCGCCAAAATTATTTTGTCGTGAAATTGCGCTAACCAAGCCCACCGCGTTTTGAAAGTCTTTCACGCCAATATCGTTGAGTAAATCGCTAGAAACGACAGAGACAGATTGCGGCAAATCGTTTATAGAGACATTTCCGCGATAAGGAAGTCGTTTTTCAACGACCTGAATAGTTTCAATTTCTTTATCTTGCTCGTTGGCAAATACAAAATTAGGGACAAGGAGAGAAGAGATAATAAGAGCTAGATACTGCTTAGACACTAGAATACCATTTGTTATGTTATAAAGTATCAATATGGTATTGGTAAAGCAGATACTGCGCAATCATTTAAGTTAAGTAACAGTCAGCGTCGACGAATTAATTATTAATTTTATAAATTGCTGACTGATAGTCTGTTTTTACAACTTAGTGTGATAGGCCTCCGATGTTTTTTATTGGGGCCTATCCTCTGTTGGAGCTGTAATTGAATTAGAGTTTAGCGGCGATAGTTGTTGTGCCACTCTCGCTGTTATCTAGTAAATTAACATAGTATTGTGCAACCTCTTTAGCAGGCATACCTGGTTCTGGATCCATACCCATACTGACCATGGTCTCAGAGATCCAACCCGGTGATATTGCATTAAATCTAATGCGTTCAACTTCAATGGCGGCGGCTTTTACCGCGGCTTCTACGGCGGCATTGACGGTGGTAACAACACTGCTGCCTTTAAAAGGGTGCTGCGCCAATATACCCGAGGTTAATATGATCACGCCGTCGTCGTTGACAAATTTTTCGCCAAATCTGAGCGTATTAATTTGTCCCATCATCTTGTTGTTGATGGCAAGCGTCCAGTCCGTGCTTTGTGCTGTGTGCCAGTCAACCATATTGGCAACACCAGCAGTACAGATAATGGCATCTACCGTGCCGACTTTTTCAAACAGTGCCATTAGTGATTGGGGATCAGACAAATCAAATGCATTTTCAGGGTGACTGAATGACGCTTCGATCACCTCATAGCGCGGTTTTAATGCATCTAGTAACGCGTTACCTAACAAGCCTGTTGAACCAAGTACGAGTATTTTTTTCATAGTCTCTGCTCTCATGATTTATGAATTGAGCTCATTATTTATGAAATCAGTTGTGCGCAGTAGTAGGGTAAAGCTCATTTCAGTTGTGACTAAAATTCATAAATAAAATGAGCTATGAAGCGTTCTGAGCGATGTTATCCACGAGGTAGTCAATCAATAGACGTGTTCTTTTGGGTAAATGCGCTTTAGAGGAGTAATAGAGCCATACTGTACTTGGCGTACTCCAATGGTGGGGTAAGATAGGGATAACTTCTCCGGTACTGAGCTCTGATTCAATATGCCACCTCCCCATGTAGGTGAGCCCTAAATGTTGTAGCATGGCCGCTTTTGCTGCACTGATACTAGAGACCGTTAGGTTACCTTTTGGCTCAATACGAATAAGCTCCTTAGCATCATTTAGTAACGGCCAAGTAAACCGCTGACCTTGTCCCAATGGGCTGTAAACAACACAGTTATGCAAACTGAGATCTTCAAGAGATGCTGGTACACCAAACTTTTCACAGTACTTTCGCGTTGCGAAAATACCAGATTGCATGGTGTATAGTCGTCGCGCTATCAGTCGGCTATCTTCATTTATTTTATTACCAATGCCGATATCAAACCCTTCTTCCACAATATTGAGCGTCCGATCATCGAAAACAAGGTCAAGCTCAATACCTTCATGAGCTTGCAAAAAGGTCGTTAGGTGGGGTAAGACAAATTCACGGCCAAAGCTGTCTGGTAAGTTGATTTTTAGCTTGCCTTTGGCTTGTTGATTTTGCTGCGAGATACTTTCGATGCTGTTGTCAATTTCTAACAATAGCGGCGAAATTTTCTGAAATAAGATCTGACCATCCTCGGTAAGAGAAAACTGTCGTGTGCTGCGATGGAACAAACGAGTACCTGTTTGCATTTCAAGTGCGGATATACTTTTGCTTACAGCGGACGCAGATACGCCTAGCTTACGTCCTGCACCTGAAAAGCTGCCTTCTTTTGCTGCTGCGATAAACATGGGAAGTTGGCTAGGAAGCATGTCATTTCAATTTTAGATAGGTATTTACCTATGAGTATATGGTGTCTCAGAAGGTTAGGTAAAGGGTTGTAATCACTACATTTTAATTAGGCAATATAACTGCAACGTGCATGAAATGAAGCGGGTGTGTTTTGTTGCGGCCAAATACCAGTTTTACATCAAAATTAATTAAAAATTTCACAATGATATAAGTTGCAAGCGTGAGTATCTCAATTGTGGCGAAATATTCCATCCTAACTCTATGCTCTAATTGGTAATTCTATGAAATTAATGATCTTTTAATTACAACTTTTAATCTGTAAATCTGAGATACGAATTGAGTCAGCGTTAATGAATTAGCCAATAAAGGTAAAAATGAAAGCAAAATGTAAAAAATGAGTGTTAATTTACAAGTGTTGCGCAACATTCATAAATTTAATAACTCAAAAACATGAGGAAAACCATGAAATTTAATTACGCTGCAATACTTGGCGTCATCTCTGCGATCACATTGTCACCAGCCGCTGATGCATATCTATATAAAGATCCAGGTTATGTTGAGCGCAATGTGCGTTCAATTCAAAAAAATGACGTTATTGGGCAGTCTCATCAGTACCGTGATCAACAGGGGTGGATGTATGTTGATCAAGTCGCAAACGGTGCAACTCAGGGCTTTTATCAAGCTGGAAATTGGCTGAAACTACACAATCGCAATTTCAAAATGTCGATTGGTGAATTGGAATTTGCTTTTAACCCCAGCAAGTTAGATTGTACTCAGGGCATGAGCTTTAACTTTACCGTTGGTGACGACACAGTAGCGAGCTTCAAACCGAATTGTGATGATCTTTTGAATGCATCTATCACTTACCCTGTGGAATATTACTTTGATTTAATCCCTGAAGTAATTAAGCCAAAAGTTGAGCTACCACTCGATCCGCTTGGTTTGCTAAAAGTGGGTGTAAAGTTTGGTGCGGGTATTGAAGCTGGCGCTGAGTTTACCGTAGGCGGTGTTGTTGGTGGACATGGCAATGAAGAGCCATTTGAAGTTGACGGTGTAAGACGCCCAGACTATTTATACGCAGCTGTTGAGCCGTATGTGAGTGGCTTAGTATCAAGCTCAGCGTATGGTAGCTTTGGCCACGGTATTTCTGAAGCAGGCGTAAAAGGAAAGCTAAACCTATTGAAAGTAAAAGGTAAAGGCTACGTTGAAGCTGGTATTCGTCGTGTAGTTCAAGATGAGCAAGTTATTGAACAAGGCTTCTTAGAGCTCAAAGTGAGCACTAAGCTAACAGGTGGAGATGGAAAAATCCAAGCTTACTGTAAAAAGCTTTGGGGCTTGTTGCAGTTTAATGTTGACGTAATGAAGTGGGATCCACTTTATACACGTGAAACGGTGCTATACGAATACGCAAGCCCTGTTTGGGAAGCGCTTTAATATTTGACTGTGGTGGCCCCGGCCACCACTTTGAGATAAGAACATGAAAAAAATAACGATTATTGCGATATTTGTCATTGCTGTTAGCGCATTTTTGGTATTAAAGGACTCAGATAGCAAACCCTCAGTGCAAGTGACATATACAGCCTCTGAATCAATGCAACCGATGCATAAGGATAACCAGGAATATGGGTATCAGGTTGAGATCCATTCAGCGGTTTTAAGTGAGAAAGGTACTGCAATTACATACTCAGATCTCAGCTGGCAGATGTATTTCAAGCCAAAGACTGAAGGGGCATCAGATTTGGTGGCGATGCTCACGAATATACAGTTCACGTCAGACAACAAAGCTCAAGAAATGCCTACCCAGTTGCCATTTTATATGACCTACAAGGATGGTCAGTTTACCAAGTTAAACTTACTCGGGTTAGGTGAACAACACACGTTATCTGTGCTACCTAAGGTACTGGATTTGATGAGTTACTCGCTTAGCGCTGCTTTGACATTTGAAGACGCGCAAGGGATGAAAACTTATCGCTATACCCAAAAAGATAACGCGGTAAGTCGCACGAGAATAAACACAGCATCCCACCCAGAACGCGAAGAAGAAGAGCAGTGGCAGCTAACGCTTAATGATAACGGCTCTATTTGGGTCGGTATTCGCGAGCTTAACTATCATAATCAACAGGTTTGGCAGCAAGGTGAGCAACATTATGATGTCGTACAGTCGGTATTTGTGAGACCCATCGACTTTACAAGCTTTGACTATGTTGGCTGGAACAGTAACCAAAATGGGACAGTGTCCACAGCTCAATTAAAGGCCAAACAAGTCTATGACATCACAGACGAAAATTTGCTTTCTCATTTAACTGAGCTCAAATCGTCTTTGGATGCGGATCTTGCTGCACAGTTGGGTAAATACCTGCTGGCCAATCAGGACCCAAATGAGATTAAGTCGTTATTGATGAATCATGTAAGACTCAACTCGGCATTGATTTATGCGTTACAAAAAGCGCAAACCCCGCAAGCAGAGCAAATGCTGTCTGATCTGATCAGCGATGAAGAACTGGGTCAGCAAGTACGACAAAAAATAGTGATGGCCCTCGGGCGGTTTGAAAATGCCACAAATATTGCGTTTTCGAGCTTACAAACGGTGGCTGATAACGCTGAGAATAGTGCGCTGTCGAACATGGCAATGCTGAGCATCGGCACTATGAATCGCTTTTCACCCATGCAGTCTCAGCAGGTTGCTGGGTTTTTAAATACTAAACTCTCGGATCCAACTCAATTGCCTACGGCAATACTGGCTATAGCCAATAGTAAAAACCCTGAATTGGTCGAAAAGCTGCCTAATTACTTACATCATAGTGACACTCAGGTTCGCAATAACACGATCAAATCTTTGGCGCATAAAACAGAGTATCAAGATCAAGTAATCGCAAGTTTAGTGCAATCGCCTCATGTCACAACAATAGACTCTTTCACTCGGGTATATCAGCAAGCGAATTACAAACTGTCTGAAAATAATGTCGATAGGCTGCAAGCGCTTTACCGCGAACAAAATAATCCGCTTATTAAAAAGCGCTTAGCGGTAATTTTAGATATTTAATCGGGCTTGAGTAGCCAAGATAGTTGGCTACTTTCTCTCCTTTGAAATGCAATACAACCAAATAAGTGCTGTGGGGGCACAGTCAGTTGTAAAGCGCCATCTATTGCATTAACTGTAATAAACTTTAATCACTTAAAGAGTGGTATTTACTTTTTTCTGAATTTAATGTTGTTTTACTTGGGCTTCATGCTTCTCTGCTTACATGTGTAATTAAGTGTAATGGATTTGGCACTTTAATATTGTTAAAAACACACTATTCAAGCTTGGTTTCGAAAATTAGGTTTGGAACATGCCATAAATATAATCATTCGAAAGGATAAACTATGAATAGTCAATTGAGGTTTTTGCTTCTACTGATAAGCGTGATATTGCCTTGTTATACATTAGCAAGCTCAATGAGTGCGGTGGAAGAGAATACAGATAGATTCGGGCGAGAATACCGAAACTTTGCCGTGCAAAGTAATGATCAAAACGTGTGCTTAGCTGCGTGTGAAAATGATGACAGATGTCGCTCTTGGACCTATGTGGACCCAGGTTATCAGCATACAAATGGTATGTGCTGGTTGAAAAGTGCCCAAAATACTTCCACTCCTTGCACATATTGTACATCGGGGTACAAAACGGTAACTCACTTTAGTGATATGGGGGCACAAGAGACGCAAACAGATCGGTTAGGTAATGAATATTATCATGTACTACTGAGTGCTGGTGCTCAAGCTTCTGAATGCAAAACTATGTGTCAAGAAGATGGCTTATGTGGTTCATGGACTTATGTTGATGCAGGCATTCAGGGTCCAACGCCACGGTGCTGGCTGAAAAGCTCTGGTAATGCGCCAACAACCTGTAACTATTGTACCTCGGGTGTTAAAGAACAGACTTTGACTTTAAGCCCAGTAGCTAGCAATCAACAACGTGTTGGTAACACATATAAGACACTTTCTGTGACTTCTGAATTAGCATGTATGCAGCAATGTGAAGACGATAATAAGTGCATGTCTTGGAATTATAATTCGGCCCTGACTTCAAACTCGTGTGAGTTGAATGTGACGCCCAATGATGCAACAGCAGGTACGGGCACATCCGGCTTTAAGGTTAAAAAAGATACCATTTTAGCTGCCGGTCAAGCGCATACGTGCTTTGTACAAGCAAGTGGCGCAGTAAAATGTTGGGGCACCAATACCTACGGACAGCTTGGCGACGGTACAGTGAATGACTCAAGTACGCCAGTGTCAGCAGGCTCACTGAGCAATGCCACTCAAATTGCAGCGGGCAATAACCATAGTTGTACCATTTTGGCAGACCGCTCAGTGCAATGCTGGGGTCGAAATGATCACAAACAACTAGGTGATGGCAATACAACAAATTCTTCAACCCCGGTATCCACTAACTCGGTTGCGAATGCGATTCAACTAGCCGCAACTGATAATTTCACGTGTGCAGTACAAGACAGCGCTGAAATAACACTTAATAATGTCGTGAGTACCGAACGAGGTGTTATTAAGTGCTGGGGTTCTTTTCCGATTCTAAACAACAGAAATAGTTGGAGTGGCAGTGACCCTCAAAATATTGTCAGTACTGAACTTGTGGGCGTGAAACAAATTGCGGTTGGCAACCCATTAGGTGCTGGGCATGTGTGTGCGGCAATGCATACAGGTGAGGTTAAGTGCTTAGGTAAAACCATCCTAAGTGGCTCTCGTAGCATGAAAAATGAAATTTCTACGATTTCAGGGATTAGCAATGCTGTAGATTTGGTCAGTAGTGATGTTGTTGCGTGCGCCATTGATGCTGGTTCAGAGCCAAGCGAAAATAAGCTAATGTGTTGGGGGTTCATTGATGGTGCACAGCACCTAACGCCCATTGAGTTCGCTTATCTAAAAGGTGCGCAGCGCGTGGCCATTACAGGTGAAAATGAACCGACGTCTAGAGTATGCGCGGTGATGTACGATGGCACTATAAAGTGTTCAGCGTATGGTGACGGTGACTACACAGTGAGCGGGATCGCGGATGCCATACAAATCGCCAATGCCGACGGAAAATCATGCGCGTTGATTGCTAACGGTGAAGTAAAGTGTTGGGATGATGCGGCAGGCTCAACGCCAACTACACCTGTAAATGTGAGCTTTTAATCATTAGCAAACCGATGCGCCACTGAATGTTTAAAAAAGATGTGGCGCATTTTCACCTTGGTCTAATCACTATTGATAATACTTTTTAGCGCCGCAACATGATTATTAAATGCTAATTGACCAAGGTCTGTTAATGATACCCAAGTACGTGGGCGACCGTTGTAGCTGCGCTTTTTCGCTTCAATGTAATTGGCGTCTTCCAATGCTTTGAGTTGTTTCGAAAGTACTGAGTCACTCACATCTAGTTGCTCTTTTAGGAGCCTAAAGTCTAATTCAGCACTGGTCGCTAACATTGCGCAAATGCGTAACCTATTTGGGGCATGAATAATGGGATCTAACTCTGGCATCTCTATTTTTCCTCTACCACGGTTTCTCCTGTAGGGAGCTTGATAAGCAGCCAAAACATGACAATTGAAGCCGTTGCGGCACAAATGTGTGGCGCCCAATCAAGGCTTATGTCGGTGCGTAAAAATCGGCTGAAAAACCCAAGGGCTGCAAACCCAATTGCTGCATACGCATTTATTTTCTCAGCTTTAATAGAGCGAGGGATGATACGGATTTTGATCCCTTGTATTTTATATAAGTAATAATAAAGCGCAGTAGATAAGGTAAAGATGATTGCGCCAACTATCATTGCCAGCGCCCAATTGTTTTCGTGCTCGGTCATACCATAACCAAAGAATATCGCCCCATAACTTAAACTCATGATCAGTCTCAACCAAACTGGCGGTGAATATTCAATGAGCAGGTTTTGTTGAATATTGTGCACCGCGTTAAGTGCATCTTTTGCTTCTGTCTGAGATGGTAAATCGTTTTTCACTGGGTACTTCCTTTTACTTTCCATGGTGGAAACTTAGTCTAATTTATAACTTTCCGCTTTGGCAAGTTATAATTTTCCGTGATGGAAAGTAAATGAAATTAAGGGTATGAAGTTCTATGAATTGAGTTTTTACTCTAAATTCAGGGTTCGTTGCTTGCTAACTGGTTCTACCACTTGTAAGCTAAAAGTTATGCACTCTTAATTTTTTGCCGTTATGCCAAATATAACCAGTAGAGAAATCACAATTATTTGTGAGGATAATTACCCGTTAGCAGCGACCGTTTACCAATCAAACAATGATGTAAAAGGGGCTGTTTTAATAGGTCCTGCAACAGGGATTAAGCGTCAGTTCTATACTGCATTTTGTGAGTTTTTAGCGAGTCACGATTATGGTGTCTTGAGCTATGACAACCGCGGTATTGGAGACTCCTTGCAGGGGGAGGTTGGCAAGCATCCAGCCAGCTTGCAATGTTGGGGTCAGCTAGACCAGCCAGCTGCCATCGCTGCCTTAATTAAAGCGTTTCCTGATTCAAACTATCATTTAATAGGGCACAGTGCTGGGGGTCAGTTAATCGGTCTAGCACCTAATGCAAAAGAACTGACATCCATGTTCAATTTTGCCAGTTCTTCTGGTCGGTTGTTGAATATGAAAATACGAGACCAGTTTAAGTCTCACTTTTTTATGAACATGTTTATTCCATTTTCTAATTTATTGTTTGGGCATACCAAGTCACAGTGGTTTGGGATGGGTGAACCACTCCCTGCAGCAGTGGGTCACCAATGGCGTACATGGTGCAATGGGGGTGGCTATGTCAAAACCGCATTTGGCAAGACCATTGATAAACACTATTTTGAAGAGCTGACCTTGCCTGCTCTGTGGGTGAATGCCGTGGATGATTTTATTGCAAATGACAAAAATGTCAGAGATATGATGTCAGTCAGCCCCAACATAAAAGCGCAGACATTGACCCTAGACCCGAAAGAGCATGGTCTAAAAGAAATTGGCCATATGAAATTTTTTAGCCGAAAATCTCATTCCCTTTGGCACATTCCATTGCAGTGGTTGGATAGCCATTCACGTAAATGACTTTGCTAAGATGTTATTTCCAATCATCAAACTGAGCCAGTAAAAAATCAATTGCGAGCCTCGCACGCAGAGGCATAAATTGCTTATTTTGATAAACAATCCAGCTTGTTGCGCCACTGATACAATAGGGCTCTAAAATTGGCACTAGGGTTTTTTGTGCGAGTGATTCAGTAAAAGTACTTTGCGGCATGTAAGCAATACCAAGGCCTTTTTCACAAGCTTCTAGCACGACATTGGCATTGTTGCTGCGCCAGTTACCGGTTACCTTAATGCTTTGCTTTGTGCCATCAATATTGAATGTCCAGTGATCATTATTTGCAATAATACAGCGATGACTTTTAAGTTGATTAGGGTGGTTGGGGGTGCCATGTGCTGCAAGGTAACTTGGCGCGGCAACCACCATCATTGAACGGCTAATTAGTCTGCGCGCAATGAGATTAGAGTCATTGAGCTCACCATAGCGAATCGCGAAATCGATGCCATCTTCGACAAAGTTAACCATGCGGCTGTTGAAGTCGATTTCAATATTTAATTCTGGGTGCTGTTTGGCAAATTCCATCAATGCGGGTGCGATATAACGTTCAGCAAATGCACCAGCCGCACTGACTCTAAGCGTGCCACTAAGATTAAACTGTTGCTGGTTTAACTGTTCGTTGGCCTGTTGTAATCCAGCGACGAGTTGCTTACATTGCTGATAGTAAAAAGCACCGTTTTCTGTGAGGTTGATTTGGCGGGTGGTTCGCGCCAGCAAGATACTGCCCGTGCGCTTTTCCAAGCGCGCAACTTGTCGACTGATATGGCTAGTAGAGCAGCCCAGTTTTTTGGCGGCTGCCGAAAACCCGCCGCTCTCAGCAACTGCAACAAATTCGAAAATACCATCAAAGCTATCCATCTAGTTCCTCTACAATCTATCTAAAGGCGATATCGTATATGCCAACATTTAACGCTTATTATTGCTAAATAGCAAAAGAGATTCACAGATTTAGATAATTATCATTCATGCGGTAACAATATAGAGTTGAATTACACAACCTCACAGACAACATTTACTTAAGGTATTGATCATGAAAAAAGTACTTATCCCTGTAACAAATCACGCAACGTTAGGCAGTACAGATCAAGCAAATGGTACCTATGCACCTGAGCTGACACACGTAATACATGTGTTAAACGCACATAATATCGCATTTGATATTGCCTCAATTAATGGCGGTAAAGCACCACTGTATGGTACGGATATCGCAGAAGATGCTGTAAATAATCAGATATTGGGCGATGAATCTTTTCAAACTCAGGTCAACAACACAGTACCGCTTTCGCAAGTGAATATGGATGAGTATGACGCTATTTTTTATCCTGGCGGTTTTGGCTTGTTGTCAGATTTGGCAAGCAATGAAGAGGTTGGCACACTGGCAGCTAGGCACTACGAGTCAGGCGGTATTATCGCTGCGGTTTGTCATGGTCCAGCCGCCTTGTTGCCAATTACGCTCAGTTCAGGCGAGCCTTTACTTGCGAGCAAATCAGTGACCGCATTCACGCGAGAAGAAGAAGTCGACTTTGGCACCATCAATGACATTCCATTCCTGTTAGAAGAAGCTTTGGCCAGAAAAGCAGCCAAATATAGCAAGGTACAGCCATGGAATGAGCTGGTGATTGTGGATGAACGGCTTATTACAGGTCAAAACCCTGCAAGTGCGCACGCCGTAGGCGAGGCGTTAGTAAAGCAACTGGCTAAGTAATAAAGACTTTTGAGCGAAAAGGAATAAAGGTTTGATAATGAATCAAAGTACCCATATTAATCGTCAGATCACTTTAGCGGCACGTCCAAACGGAGCGCCAATACAGAGTGATTTTAAGCTGGTGGAGTCGCCTGTACCAACCCCCGCTGATGGTGAAATGTTGTTAAGAACACGCTATCTATCATTAGACCCATATATGCGTGGCCGAATGAATGATGCTAAGTCATATGCAGACCCCGTTGGACTTGGGGAAGTGATGGTAGGAGGCAGTATCTGCCAAGTGGAAATATCAAATCATGCTGATTTTGAACAAGGTGATTTGGTTGTCGCATTTGGTGGCTGGCAAGATTATTGTGTGTCTGATGGCGTTGGGGTGATCAAGCTTGATAAAACGATGCAAAATCCATCGTATGGATTAGGCGTGTTGGGTATGCCAGGTCTTACGGCTTACATGGGATTGCTAGACATTGGCAAGCCTCAGGCTGGTGAGACATTAGTTGTGGCAGCGGCGACGGGTGCTGTAGGCAGTTTAGTGGGTCAGATAGCTAAGCTTAAAGGCTGTAAGGTCGTGGGTATCGCAGGTGGTCAAGAAAAGTGTGACTACGCAGTTCACGAGCTTGGCTTTGATGCTTGCATTGATCATCGCGCTACAGATTTAGATGAACAGCTTGTACAAGCTTGCCCCGATGGCATTGATATTTATTATGAAAATGTCGGAGGCAAAGTTTTTGATGCGGTATTACCGTTACTGAATACCAAAGCACGGGTTCCCCTGTGCGGCTTGATATCTCAGTATAATGCGACGGAGTTACCCGCAGGCCCCGATCAAATGGGTTTGCTAATGGGCAATATGTTAGTCAAAAGAATTAAAATGCAGGGTTTTATCGTGTTTGATGATTACGGCCACCGCTATAAAGAGTTTCAAGATGCTATGGTGCCTTGGCTATTGTCTGGCCAAATCAAATATAAAGAAGACACCGTCACGGGGCTTGAGCAGGCGGTCACTGCATTTATCGGATTGTTACAAGGTAAGAACTTTGGCAAGCTAGTTGTGCAAGTTGGCCCTGAGCAATTAGATCTTGGGGCTAAGTTATGATCAAAGTACATCATTTAAACCAATCTCGCTCCACGCGGATACTCTGGTTGTTGGAAGAGCTGCAAATGGACTATCAGGTTGAGCATCACCTGCGTGATGAGCAAACCCGTCTTGCGCCTGCTAGTCTAGGTCTAGTACACCCGCTCAGTAAAGCCCCGATTATCGAGCACAAAGGCCTTAAAATATGCGAATCTGGTGCGATTGTGGAATACATATTGGATCAAGCCAAGGAAAGTGACCTGCGCCCTGAAAAAGGAACTCGCGCATACTACCAATACCTTGAATGGAGCCATTTTGCAGAAGGGTCATTGGCGCTGCCTGTGATCGCCAGCTTGTTGATGCAGATGGAGTCGCGAGATGGTTCGCAAGCGATGGATGGTTATATCGCAAAAGAACTCAACCTGGACTTGTCGTTTATCGATGCAACCTTATCAAAACAGCGCTATTTTGCTGGCGAGCAGTTCAGTGCTGCTGACATTATGATGACTGTTTTATTGGAAATCGCGCTAAGTGTCGGCCTAATTGAAAGTAGGCCGCATATTTCACGTTATTTAGCAGAGGTGCAAGGGCGTAGTGCATACCAAAAAGCGCGGGCTTATGGCTAACTAACACTCAGTAAAGCCCGATGTTTATCGGGCGGTATTCTCTGCCTTGATAGGTATTACAGTGCTGACTTGTTTTGCAAAAGCTGGATGATATCGCGATATTGATATCGCTTGGCCAGTTCTAGCGGCGTATCACTTTCGTAGGTCGTTAAATGCGTTGTCGCTCCCCCTTGCAAAAATGCTTTGGCGGCTGCTGTGTTACCATGCCAAATTGCATCATGAAGTGGGGTATAGCCATTATTTGGCCCTTGTGCATTGAGTACTTCTTTGGCTTTTGGTGCATTGAGCAGTAACTCAACAATTTCGGGGTGTCCCATATATCCGGCTTTATGAAAAGCGATCGCGTTCATCGGATAGCCCGGAATCGTTTGATCTGCGCCATTATCTAACAGCAGTTTAACGATTTTTGGATAACCGTCTCTGGCTGCGACAAGCAAAGGTGTGTGCCAGTCATTGGGGCTAGAGTATACAGGTCTGCGCTGATTGACATCTTGTCCATAATCTATGAGCAACGAGATGCGCTTTATTTTTTGTGCTTCACTGAGAAGCGAGTCTTCCACCACGTTTAAAATCTTTTGTTTGGCTAGCGCATGCTTTAATTCAGCATGTTTTTGATTGAACAGCTCGCTCAAAGCGTTATACAGCTTGGCCTCATGGGGCTCGATATGTTTGTCCCATCCTCCAATCATGTCTGCCGCAGTTGTGCCTGTGCGTGTTTTGAGATTGATATTTAACTCTGGGTATTGAAATAAAAGCTCGATATTCGCTTCTTTAGAATACCAGGCCGCAACCATCAAGGGGGTAAATCCAGAGCGAGGGGCCTGTAGGTTGATAAATGCGCCTCTATCTAACAAATACTTCAAGATGTCGTCATGATCTGTTTGGGCGGCAATATGCAGAGGGGAATTGCCCATTGCACTGTCTAATTGGTTTACATCTGCGCCACTTTCGACAAGTTTTTTCACTTTTTGTAAGTCGCCTGCAATGACAGCTTGATGCAACGATGGCAATGGATTGGCGTGCACATGACCAATCACTAAAGTGGCAACCAAAGTTGAAATACGCACAACATGTTTGAGCATTGATACCCCTTGCAAATGTGTAAAAAGAAGCCGCAGTATAAGTGAGCGCACGGCTATGCATTAGATGAGTAAAAGCTATTTAATTATTAGTTTTAGGCTAATAATTAAAGTTACCACAAATGGCTGACTGCTCTAATCAATGAAAACCTTTAAATGAAAGTGATACTAGTGTGATTGTGGCTAATTAATTCTTCTTTGCAAACTCACTTACTTCGACGAACTCATCATTACAGTGAGTGATAACACCACGCGTGTTTGTTGAAGAAATAAGTTTAATTCCCTCAGCAATTTCAAATTCGTTTTGAGTCACGGTTCGGTTTCTCATGATTTACCTCCAAATTGGTTAAATCAGTTAATGCTTAGCACTTGCTGCTAAGCGACTTTCGTCCCAAGTTGCAGCCTTTTCTAAATGCGCACTTTATTCCTTTTGCGCGGCGCTCGCGCTGAATGCTTTTACGACCCGCTATAAAAAAATGAATAACGACCACCGATTTGTTATTCAAGTTTTTGAACTCTCTAGCGAAAACTCTTCATTAGCTGAGAGTTTTGAGTGAGTGTTAGCCTAAAAGTGATGAAGTGCGGCTCATCAGGGAAAGGGAATAAGGTAAATGGTCAGTCTAAATGGGTGATTTGTACTGCGAATGGGTAATGAATAAGCGAACTTTAAAATGACACTATCTAAAACAAAAGTCTTTGAATACAACAAGAAAGGGCATATATTTAAACGCATCGCGAAGAAAAATGCAGAATCTGTTCTTATGTTAGATGTATCTGATATTCATATACTTAGCACAATTTCTGAGACCGGAAGTATCAATAAGGCAGCTGAGAAGTTATTTATGTCTCAACCCACATTGAGCAAACGTATTTCTCGGCTGGAGCAAGTATTAAAAGTTGAGCTGTTTCATCGCAATAGCACCGGCATGAAACCCACCGATGTCACAAACTACCTCATCAGCAATGGGAAGCAAATACAATCGAAGCTGGACGCGATGTGTCGCCATGTTGAGCTACTGTCTAATTTAGAGGGTGGAACACTGAATATCGGAGTAAGCCCGATCATTGAACAGTTGTTCTTTCCGAAAGTGTTGATGGATTTTGTTGAAGATTCAAATAATGTTGAGATTTCGTTCCAGGTCGCGCTGCCTGATAAGTTACAACAAGGCATTCTGGACGGTGATTTGGACATTGCCATTGGCCCATTTGTGCGGGGAGAACTACCACAAGAGTGGGTCATTACCGAAGTTAAAAATGAATCATTGATTTTTGTGGTGAGGGCCGGACATCCAATTTTAAAAAGCAGAGGCCCGGTCAGTATTGCCGATCTAAATAAATACCCAGTCATAGGTCCTGCAATGAATAAACCCATAGCGGACTTTTTAACAAGCCATGGGATGTCCTTACCACTCAATATTACCTGTGATAACTATCATATTTCCAAGTCCATTGTGATGATGTCAGAACATTACACAGGGGGGCCTAGAGAGTTGTTTTCTAACGAACTGTCCAACGGAGACTTGGTCGAAGTTAAGATCGAAGCTGAGATACCTTGGCGAGCCTACTGTATTACACGCCCTGAGACCATTTATGCGCCAACAGTTAAAAAGTTTATCGACATACTCAATCAATATACTGTTTAAATAATTGAGCCTTAGCAGGGCTTAATTTGTACTGTTTAGTTTTGTTATTCCAAAATTTTGCAACCCTAGCCAAAGATTATAATTATTCTTTTGTGCAGTTAGCCGTTAGTCTAATCACAGATTTCAAAACGCCTTGATAGCGTACTACAAACTGAGTTTGTCTTTGTAACAGCCGGCGTTAAATAAATACTGACATGAGCAGCTTAACGAGAAGTGAGATTTAAATGACTAACCTTAGAAGTGTATCGCCTTTTACCAGTTTATCGCCTGCGCAATTGAAACATGACTTTGCAACCATGAAGGCGGCATATAATCGCAATCCAGCCCCAAGCTTTGAGGAGCGTGTTGCCGTACTAAAGGCGCTCAAAGTCGCACTCATCAAAAACGAACACGTTTTCTATCAGGCGCTTAAGCAAGATTATGGATACCGTAGTGAATTTGACACCTTGATTGCCGATGTTTTACCTAGTGTTGCAGGCATTAACTATGCGATTAAGCACCTCAAAAAGTGGATGAAACCGTCTAAACGTCACGCTGGTCTTATGTTGTCGCCATCCAAAGTGAAAGTACATTATCAGCCTCTCGGCGTTGTCGGTGTGATCACGCCATGGAATTTCCCGATCTTTTTATCAATGGGCCCTGCAATCCAAGCACTTGCAGCAGGTAATCGCGTAATGATCAAAATGAGTGAGTTTACGCCAAATGCAAATAATGCGCTCAGAGAAGCATTAAGTGGATTGAGTAAACATATTCAAGTATTTGAAGGGGAAGCAGATGTTGGCGCTGCTTTCTCTGCACTGCCTTTTGATCATTTGATTTTTACGGGGTCTTCAACGGTTGGGAAGTTAGTGGCTAAATCGGCTGCCGACAATCTTACTCCGATTACTTTAGAGCTGGGCGGAAAGTCGCCAACAATTGTTGATGACAAGATCAGCATGGATATAGCGGTTGATGCTTTGATTGTTGGTAAATCAGTGAATTCGGGGCAAATATGTGTTTCTCCAGACTATGTATTCGTACCAGAGTCGAGAAAAGATGAATTTGTTGAAACTTTCCTAGCACGTTACCGTGAATATCACCTCGACAGTTCAGATAGCAACAGTCAGACTCATATTGTCAGCGCAAGGCAATATCAAAGACTGATGGGATTTATAGATGACGCTAAAGCGAAAGGCGCACATATTCATGCCGTAAAAGACATAGATACGCGCTTGGGACGATTGGTTTATCCACACATAATAACAGATGTAACTGCGGATATGTCTGTCATGCAGGAGGAAATTTTTGGCTCAATATTGCCTGTCATTACATACTCAGACATAGGTGAAGTACTCAATTACATAAACGAACGTCCAAGACCACTTGCACTTTATATCATGTCGAATAACAAGACATTGATTGACCGGGTTATTACCAATACGCACAGTGGTGGCGTCGCAATTAATGACACTGCCATGCATGTTGCAGCCGATGATGCACCGTTTGGTGGGGTAGGTAATTCAGGTATGGGGCACTACCATGGTTATGAAGGCTTTTTGACTTTTTCTAAAGCAAAAACGGTGTTGTATTCAAGTGCGAGGCTTCCTAAAAACCGATTTATTTTAAAAAACAGGGATTTTGTTTTTAACACTCTTCGACGCTTTTTACTCAAGTAATGACCGTACGGTTTGGCTTTTTTATAAAGCCAAACCGAATTTAAAACGTCATCACGACAAGTTATCTCAGGTTACTATGGGTTGGTTCGTTTCAATGTCTGTGTTTGTATGCTTTCAAAAGGCCCTCTTTATGGCGGTATTGGGTTTTCTGCCATAGGGGCCTTGAGTGTACCGCTAACTGATGTTGTACCAAACCTGCAAGACGCCATAATCGTCCTGTTGTACAGGTTTAGCTCTATTTTTATGGCAATTGTCATAGCTGTCTTAGTGATGTGGCTGCTTGACAATCTCGTTATCAAAAAGCTTTTCAGTATTCTAAGTAGCGGATACGCAAAGTCATAGTCATTGAGTGAATCCATTAAATGTTTTGCTGATAAACAAGTCTTTTTGTTTGATATTCACCAGCGGTTTCCAAGTTGAGACCATAAATGGAAATTGCACGATGCCGGTTTCTTGGCCAGTCGGAACGAGCGCCATAAATGGGTGACGTTTGTAAGGTTTTGGTTGTGACCCTGAAATTTGCTTAGCAATCGAGTTTGCTAAGTATTTACCTTGCTCAACGGCCAAGTACCCCAATTTGGCCTCGCCCACATCCGCAATGTCGCCTATGGCATACATATGTTGTTGTCCAGTTACGGCAAGTGCCTCATTCACTATGACTTGACCTTGCGGGTTCAATACGTGTGCATAATGTCGCTTTAAAAATTCGTTATTTGGGATAACACCTGTTGCGCTAAAGGTGATATCTGGATTGATTTTAGCTCCATTGGTTGTGTTGACGAGCCCATCTTCAGTGTCTTGGTAGCGGGCATTAAACTGCACTTCAACGCCAATGCGTGTCAGTTGACTGAGCGCTTTTTTGCTTGCCTTGCTTTTGAATCCATTGAGAAGGTGAGGCCCATTGTGTGCCAAAGTCACTTTGAGGTGCGGTATTGCGTAAGCAAGTTCGCCCGCAAGCTCGACACCGACAACGCCGCCGCCAAGAATGAGTACGTCCTTAGCTTGTTTGAGCGCTTCATGATACGTTTGCAATTCATTATTTCTGCTCTCGAGAGAATTTGCATCGACTGACTTTGCAAGCGGTAAGCTTGGGTATCTGGACCCCGACGCGATAACGACTTTATCGAAATGGATTGTTTCGCTGCTTGCGAGCACTGCGAAATGAGTATTGAGTTCGACGACTGCGCTTTGGATAAATTGACCATCGAGAAAGTCGACGTAACGCTTTCTCGACTTTCCGTTGTTTTTCTCAGGATGCGCGACATCTCTCAGTACGGCGTAAGTCACCTCAAAATAATCCTTTTTATCCACTAACGTCGTGTTTATACCGCGTTTTTCTAGCGCTTGTGCAGTGGAGGCACCTGCAAAACCACCACCAATGATTAATACCTGTGTTTTCATATCTCTGTCTTAATTGAATTCGAGCGATGTAAGTAGCTTAACCTGTTGCGAAAGCGCAATGAATGATTGAAAATGCAACCAGTGTGTGCGTATTTGCAACGAGAATTGGAATGAACAAATGGACTGAAATGAAAACGGCCTATCGTCTAGGTAAGCTTGGTACGCTGAGTGCGACGGCGGAAGATTTGGGTATTCACCGCAGTACCGTTATGCGTCATATTGATGCATTGGAAGCTGCTTTGTCTGTTAAGCTTTTTCAACGCAACGACCGAGGCTACATACCGACCGAAGCTGGGTTAGAAGTCATGCGACTTGGGGAGGTGACAGACGTTCAGTTTACGCAGTTTGCAAATAAAGCAAGCAGCGCTGAACGTGAGTTAGCTGGCGTTCTTAGCATAACATGTGTCAGTGAATTAGCCCCCATGCTGATGCCGCTAATTATGGAATACCAGACCCTATTTCCAAAAATGCAGGTAGATATACTTGGCGATATTCGCAAGTTTGCCCTAGAGTACGGCGAGGCTGACATTGCCATTAGAATGGGTCCAAGGCCAGATACACCAGATAATATCGTTTTTGAATTTGCACAGCTCGAATTAAAGCTATGTGCTCATGTCGATTATATCGAACGCTTTGGTACTCCAAACAAAAGTAATATCACGGAGCATAAGTTCATCGCGCTAAATGAGCGGGTGGCCCATCTACCTTGGAATGAGTGGGTTTATAATCACATTCCAACGCAGCAAATTGTGCTGACAAGCTCCGTTGGGCAGGTCCTTAATTACGCATTACATCATGGGTTTGGCATTGGTGTATCCACCAAAGAAACCATCGCAAACAATTCTGCGCTGATTGAAGTCGATATTGGACAGCAATGGCAAGTAAATGCATGGATGTTGGTACATCGAGACATGTTGAATATGCCAAAAGTAAGGGCGTTTATTGATCTTGTAAAGCAAAGGAACCCTGATGGATTGAGCCTCAATGTATGAGTTTTTAGATTAATTAAATACGATTATCTTTAAAATATAAATATTTTTAATTGCAATTATTGGTATTTTAATCTTTATCTATTCATTACTTCTTATTTTAATACTTAAATTTTTAATTTGTTTTTAGTTTTTTTGTGCCTTTTCTCTACTTTTTGTTGATTTTTTCAGGATTTTTAGTTTTTTTTGTTTCTTGATTTGGGACGTGTTTGTTGTATATTGCGCAAAATAGAATTTTAACTCTATTTTGATTTGGTATTTAAAGGGAAAACTTAATGAATTTTAAAAAAACCATTTTGACAACGACACTTGCCTTAACAACATTGACTGCTGGGGCATCTCAAACTAGCGACCATCAATTAATACACAACTCAAGTAAAAATAGCGAATGGAGTTGGCTAATTGATTGGGTATTCGAACGAGCACATAAGTACGCTAAAAGTAACACCCATATTCCAGAACAAAATGCGATACGTTTTATTGGTGATATGCATAACGGTTATGACAATGACATTGCTAGCTTGTCAATGGCTGCCTGCGGAAAAGATAAAAGATCTAAATGGTTAGCTCCTTGGTTATCTGGAATCACGAAAGCTGGTACAGCTGATGTTGACGTCTATTTTGTGGGTGGTGACTACAGCCGTAAGATTGACAAATACCTTGTTTCTACTGGTACTCCATATGAGATTGAGTCTAAAAACTATAAACGTGCCGGTGTAAAGCGTTTTGCTGATTTTAAATATAGCTGGATGATCAGTGATAGAAATGGTTATACAGTTATCAACAACTCGGGTAAACACGATTATAACTTTGATCATGTATTTCAAGGACGTGGTAAAAAGTTGCTTAATGGAGTTGTATTTTCTGACTATGAAATCGGTTTTTCAATCGGAATTGAAGCCTCTAGCAGTGGTGGTGGGTATAATTATGAAGGAATAGACTTTAAGCCGATCTGGGGTAAGGATATGGGAGTATATGGATGTGGTGCGACACAAGTTGTTATCGAAACAAACACTCGTCCTGAAATTAGGTCACTCTCATTTACTCCTTGGGGTAGTAACTTTGGCAGATTTATGGCGATCGATATCGACATATTTGATAAGCATACAGCAAATAAAAACCTTAAAGTTGATTGGACTTTTTATTATGATGGCCGTGTATTAAATTCAAACCCTGGTCATTTGATGCATCCAGCATACTTACCTGCTAACAAGCGTAATACATACAGATACAAAGTCACAGTAAGTGATGGTCACCTGACGACTGTGAAGCAAGGTATTGTAAGGTAAATGATGAGTAGAACTAACTTTTCTTTATTAGTTCTAGCTTCAAGTGTATTGATTATATTTATTTTTATTCAATACAATTCACTTAGCGCGAAAGCGCTAAGTGATAAAGCTAAAATTACGAATGACAATATCTTAGCGATAGAGGTCAATGAAAAAGTAGAACCACTTACAGACGTTGAAAATGAAGTAATTAAAGCCGGTTCTTTAGATTATTTTGAACCTGTTAACTTTGAATTTAAAGATCAGACATTGCCTTTATACGAGCTGAAAGAGCGATTAATAAATGGTGAAGCAGATGCAGCAAAAGCATTTGTTTTGAAAAATAGAGAGTGTTATGCAACGCGAGGCTACGAAAGCGCAGATTTATTTTTAGCAAACTACGACCAGCATATGGATATGGAGTATGAGTCGGCTAAGGCGCTTTTTGAGAGTTGCAGTGGTGGAGTTCTTGATTACGAAGAGCTAAAAGTGTTGCTGTATAAAGGGCTTTCAGGCTCTCAGAAAGATTTATATCAAATTGCAATCATAGAGTTTTTACCAAGTAACTTTAATGAGAGGCATCGCCTTTTAATCGATGCAGTTAGACAAAACCTTGATGTTGATAGTTACCTACTCGAGCTGTTTTCTTTGTCAGCTCAAAACTCAAGAAATCATTATTTTTTTGCCAATATACTGATAAATAAAAACATATCTATACCACCAAGTTATGAGATGAATATTGAACAGAGTATCTTAGAGTATCGAATTAGTAATGAGAGTCCAGACGATTTAGAGCAGTTAAACAATTTAGCCAAGATGATTGCAACACGTTCAGATGATGTTGACCAAGGTATGCTAGATGAGCTATTCAAAGACAATTTCTAGCCTTAAAGAAGGTACCTTTATTTAGATAAAAGCTCGGACTAATGACCTGATTATGATTACGAACTATTTGAGCTTAAATGCTCATTAATATGTGTGAAAGGCGCTTTGGGAGCAAGTAGCTTTTCTTTGATTTATATATCGCATGATGAGCAACTTACCTTATACCTTGGATCGTGTTGAGCCCATCGGTGAAAAGCTGTTTCTCTTCGGTATAAATCTTCAAGAAAACGATAGTGTGTAAATTTTCTATTTAGTAGTTCCGCCATCTATTGACAGTGAAAGGTATTCGGCTGATTTCTAGAAAAAGAACATAATAACCGTGCATTCAGCTATAAAAAGGTGACTAACAACTATTTTATAGCTCTTATTGAAGTCGATATTGGACAGCAATGGCAAGTAAATGCATGGATGTTGGTACATCGAGACATGTTGAATATGCCAAAAGTAAGGGCGTTCATAGATCTCGTTAATCGCGCTTCTTTACACTTGGCGTTTGATATTTAGCCAATGAAATAAGCAAGTACGGCTGCTCGTTTTTTAGTTTTGCAAAAAAGCTTTTGATTCTTTAAGGTGTTGGCATAACAACAAAAAAAGGAAATTCGATGTTTTATGCCAAAGTCCTACTCTCTACGTTTTTATTTATGCTCACCACAAGCTCGCTCCTTGCAACTGAGCAACTGAACATAACCAAGACGCTTTCTTCAAAAATATTGTCTGAGCAAAGAACGGTCACAATTTTGCTTCCTGACTCCTACTATAAGAATAAACAAAAGATATTTCCGGTCTTGTATCGGCTTGATGGTAAAGAGAATATCCCTTTAGAATCCGCAGTATTAAACAAGCTTCATCGCTCAGGTGCAGCGCCAGAAATGATCATAGTTGCGATTGAAAACACCGATAGAGCAAGAGACTTGGCTCCGACTGTAAATTATGACCCAAGAGGTCCTGTGGGCGTTGGTGGTGGCGGCGACAAGTTTTTAGATTTTATAGAAAAAGAGCTGATCCCAGAGGTCAATCGCACTTTTCGCACACATGATTTTAAGGTCTTTTCAGGCGCGTCCATAGGTGGACTACTGGTGTTGCATGCAATGCAATCAAGGCCTCATTTATTTCAAGGACATATCGCATACAGTCCTGCCGTCTGGTGGGGGGCACATAGCACCCTTAAAAATGTAAAATCCTTTGTAGCTAAGAGACAGACATTTGACAATTACCTTTATATCAATATTGGTTCAGAAGCTGCGCCAATGCGCGACATTTATGATGAGTTGCACGCATTTCTAGCAAACAATAAACCACACAAATTTAAATTAACGGCAGATACTTTTGATGATGTACCGCATGCGATGACTTCTGCTGCGGGTATCTTTAATGCGTATCATAACCTATTTTTGTCTCTCATAATGCCTAGCAGTGCGCTGACAGACGGGGTGAGCTCTATCAAACAGTATTATAAGCAGGTTTCTTTTCAACGTGCAGAGCCGACTCTTCCCGAGGAGTGGGTATTACGCGGACTAGGGTATGAGCTGGTGGATGCCAAAGATTTTGTAGGGGCGATTGAAGTCTTTAAATACAACATCGAACAAAACCCAACCATGGCCAGCGCTTATAATGGTCTGGCCTATGCGTATGAACAAAACAACCAATATGCGCAATCTTTAGAGCAGGTAAATATTGCATTGAAATTAGCTGATAAAGACGATGACGGTTATGAGGCCTATTTAAATCGCAAGCGTCGATTAACAGCTGTGTTAGCGAAGAGTGCGGTGTCTTTATGATGATGTGTATTTAAATACTTGGAGTGACTATGAAGCTAGTTTTACTGTTTACATGCTTAGTAACATTGTTAATGAGCGGGTGTAGTAGTTTTAAACAGCCAAGTTTAAGAGGGTTGAAGTCGGCACATGTTACGACATTTCAATCACAAGCAGACTTTGATAATTATAAAGAGGGCATGCACCAATTACACCGTTATCGTGAGTCGGAACGCCGCAAGCAGCTTTTAGAGCACTACTCTGAAGGAGTTGAGTTTATAGAAGTGACTGGAAGCCGTATTGCTTCTTCTGACTTAAGTATCACCAATAATCAAGTCGACAATGTTGATGAAGGTGGCATTATAAAATTCACTGGAGACTACTTGATTATTCTCCGTAAAGGGGTCATATATTCTGTCAAAATCACCGAGAACAGCCACGATATACTTGATGCCAAGTCAAAAGTTGAAATAAACCAGCCTTCTTGGAATCAAGATGTTTGGTATGACGAACTGCTCGTATTAAAAGATACTTTACTGGTACTTGGCTACAACTATGGATTAGATGCATCTCAGCTGTTGCGTTTTAATTTAGGCAGTCAGGGCGAAATTACTTATCGAGACGGTATTTTAATCAAATCAGATGACTACTTTAGCGGATCTAATTTCGGCTCAAGAATCGTCAATAATAAGTATCTCACATACTTGCCCATCGAGCTTACATCTGAGTATCCAAGTTCACATAAAGCAAGCGTCTTGCCGCAATTTGCAAAGATCACTGACGAAGGGTTTAGTGCATTAAAGTGGCAAAGTATTATAGG
Organism: Pseudoalteromonas luteoviolacea; assembly: GCF_001696455.1. Taxonomy (GTDB): domain Bacteria; phylum Pseudomonadota; class Gammaproteobacteria; order Enterobacterales; family Alteromonadaceae; genus Pseudoalteromonas; species Pseudoalteromonas luteoviolacea_C. The sequence goes on along the minus strand of NZ_MAUJ01000001.1, from coordinate 1,692,248 downwards.
CGTTAAAGATATCTATAAACCTTTAGACATGCAGTTGTCACCGATACTGCATACAGTCATTGTTTGTGATCCTTTAACGGTCAATTTTGATTGCGGTGGCACGGCGGTTGTGGCTTCTGGTGAGTCCGAATATTTTGTCTCCAATTCAGCGTTCTATCTGTCAACACCCATTTTGCATGAAGAGAGACTGACTGACTTTCAGTATGAGGGCGTGCAGACTCAAGGAGTGTCGAGGTTATTGAAGTTGCCGCACAGCGGTGAGGTAATGGGCAGTGCATTGGTTAAAGGGAAACCCCGTAATCAGTTTTCATTTATGCAAAGCGAAGGGGCGTTACACTTATTGACTGTGAGTGAAGCGCATTCCACCCCTGAGATAAAAGCCTTGCTGTATAAGCTCTCTGATGTCGAATTCGGGCAAAGTAGTGATAGCATTGTTAGGCCCCAGCGTGAATGGTCTGTGGAGACTGAATATATCAATAACCGCTTCACCAATGAGTGGCTAGTGCTGGGTGAAAACTTATATGGAACTTACATTGAGAATAGGCATGTTGAGCAATTAGACAGCCTTTCTTTGACTCATTTGTCGCGTGATGAACAACTTACCTTTGACTTACCACACACAGTGGATCGAATTGAGCCCATTGGTGACAAGCTGTTTGTGTCTGGAGTCAATCTACAAGAAAACTATAGCGTGTCGATTTTCAACCTAGCAGGTAGCCCATCTATTGACAGTGAAGGGGTGTTCGACAAGTTTCAAGAAAAAGAAGATATTAGCCACGCGTTTAACTATCAAAGCGTGACTGACAACTATGGCATTGCTGGCATTACGGCACTGAGCAAAGCAAGCCTATCAGAAGAAATGGAAGATGATTTGAGCATTGTCTATTTGGGCATAACGAGCAATGAATCAGTGTCTCTAGCTGGTCAAGTAAAAGCCAAAGTGAACCCACAAACCTTTATTGACTGCGAAGTGAGTTGCAGTGATTGGTATGGTAACGCTAGGCCGTTTTATATTGGTAATAGAGTGTTTGCATTAGTAGGAGATGTACTAATAGAGTCTCGCATCATTGATGATCAGGTGATTGAGCTTGTCAGAGTAGACTACGTACATGACTTACAAATGCACTGAGTTGATAAGCTTTGAGTACGTTGTCTTAAACACATCTGTTTTAGTTGGGATAATTGATGTTAGACATCTAAATTAAACGACTGCTTTTCAAATATAGAAAGGGGGGTTACCCCCCTTTTTTGCAATACATTAAATACAGCTGCCACTTTTGTCTACGCTACCAAATGCGTCGTAGATGCGATAGTTGACTGGCTGCGCATTCGGGTAACCTGACTGCTGAAACATCGACGTAAAGTAAATATCCATGAATACGCTTTGAATATTAGTTAATGGTCTCGTTACCGTATAAGTTCGGTTGTAATCAGTCGTTACACTGATATAAAGCTTATTTTCGGCAATTCTATCCCAAACCGATGCCTTCGCTCTGAACTTAACACTGTTATCTTCTGTCCAGCACTGTTCGCCAGTAACCGTGCCTGCTAGTGCTGACGTTGATAAAAATGTAGAGAGTGCTACCAATACTAATGTCATGCTTTTCATAAAAAACCTCAATAGTTAATGAGAGTAATAACTTTCCATGTAGGATAAGTGCGGATCACTAATTGCTTCGTGATAAGACAAGGATATTTGCGATTTGCCAAAGCTTGAAGGCACGCAATTTGGTGATTTTTTTCCGAATTAATTCTTTTTTTAGAGAAATAGTTTGCGCCGACTTTAGTTGCGAATAAATGTTGCTATTGAAGTTTGGTAGGTAAAACGTTGAAGTGTGGAACCGTGCTGATTGCCAAGAAGCGCTAGATAAAATGCTATATAAAGGGAAGTAGTCGAGTCTAGGAGCGGGTTATCTTACTGCAAGTTTTTACTGAGTGTTGATTTATTTAAAGCTGGCAGGGGGGAAAAGCGCGAATGCAAGCGTTTACCAATTCGTACATCCGCCAGCTATTTATGGTGTGATCTTAAATCACAGGTCAACTCTTACATGGTCTTGTGCATTGAGTAGACGGCTGCATGCTTGGCTTCCCATTCGAAGGTACAAGCCCTTTCCTCTAACTGTGTAGGCGGCTAACCCATTAGGGTATTTCATACTGATCCATTTTGTCATGGTAGTATCCACGAGCTTTGCACCGGTATTATAGTCAGCATATCTGACAATACAGTCAGTTTCATCATCTCCTTTGAATTTAACGAATTCGTAGCATTCTGAGGCATTTGTCGCACCATGAGATGATTTGGTCCACGCAATATCACCTTCAGGCTCTAAAAGTTGAGGGCAATAACCACACCTTGGGGTGCTAATTTGGGCAAAATTATCGGGCGCTTCCGCCAATTCGACCAGCACATCTTGTGCCTTCGCTTGGCTGGAAGTGACACACGCTAGTATAAGTGAAGCTGCTATAATTCTGATTTTCATAAATGATATTCCTTACGTTTTTGCGGTTTTTACCCTGCGTGAAATACATTGCAGTGGTGCTTTTGAAACAGGCGATACAATAAGCAGCTGTGCTTTAACTGTTAAGGCACGCAATTAAGAGAAATTTTTCTGACTTTTTTAGCGAGTTAGTTGCTGAGGTAAGTGAGTATTAAAGTGATTCCAGTATTTCAGGTTTAGATAGTTTAAGAATTTTAGCGCCGATATTGGCAACTTCTGCGCGTGTTACTGCTCTTTGCGGCTGAAAGTGACCACCATGGGCTGCGCACAGGCCGTACAAAACACAAATTTTTGCGTATTTTAGTAACTGTGTATTCTCGAATTCAAGGTGGTCTTTAAACTCAATATGTTTAAAGTTGTTCAATTGGCTAGGGTCATACAGATCTAATAATTGACTGACAGTCCTTGCAGTCCATGCTTTTGAAGCGGGCTTTTTAGGATCAAAGTGTGCTGGGTCAATTGATAGACCTTGCTGTTCAGCATGGCTTAAATACGCGCTAGCCCATGAAAAGTCTTCAATGTATCCTTTGTCGTTTACGATTTGTAAGTTACTGTACTGTCGTTGTGTTTTTTTAAGCTTGATGATGCCTTGTTCATGGGCTGCCAGATACAAAATAGACAATACTTCTGCTTGCTTTGCTATCTGAGATGGCTGAAATAGTCGTCCACTGCCGTTTGGGTTTGGCCGCCCGATCACTACGCCGCGCAAAGCAAGGTAATGTATATTGTCGAAATAGGGATGTTGAGTGGACACATCATCAAATTTTATGGGGAGAGATCGACCATCTCGAATGACAAATCGCAAAACGAGTTTGTCGTATTCTTTCGCATTTTTAACGGCTTCTATGGTGACGGTATGAATACCTGGAACAGAAAAGCGGTGCATGTAATGGCCTGTATGGCTTATATAACCGTCGCCTAAAATAGTAAATGCCACATCTGCTGGCGTAGTATGCTCACTCACTACCTTAAGTTTTATAGGCTCACCGACTTTGCCACCGTGATTAGTGAAAACATAAGGGGATAATATTTTTCCATGCCCTTCGATATTCTTAATTTGATTATCCGAGAATGAAGGTAAGCTGTTCTGGTTCAGAATATCGTGGAAGTGCCCATCACTTTGAGTTGTTTCAAAAATGGATTGCAAAAATGCCGAGACCTGAGTTTGTTGTAAGAAGAGTCCTGCGATGGTGGCGCGTTGAATTGAAAATGCTATCAGCAAGGGTAGACAAATGAGTAATGCCACGCCGACAGCCTTAAATAGCATTGAACGCCGAGCGTAGAGGCATTTAAGCTTATCTAGCCGACTTACGGTTTCAAACTCCACAGGGCAGAGCGCCTGTACGGCTGCAATCGACGTTTTTAGAGACGTGATTGAACCGATACGCTCATTTGGGTTTTCGCTCAGTGCCTTTGCAAGAACAGGTTTAAGAAGGCGTGCTTTTAACGTTGGATTTGCAAAGTATTGAGACAGGAAGTACTGCATGACTTTAGCGACAGAGTAAACATCACTAGCGTAATCTAATGGCTCGCCTTTTTGCTGCTCTGGGCTAGAAAAGCGATACGTAAAGCCCAAGGCCTTATTATCTAACTTGCTGGAAACACTCACTTGCTTGCTAATACCAAAGTCAATCAATAGCGGCTGCATGTTTTTATTAATCAAAATATTACTCGGCTTAATATCCGCATGTAACACTTGATGAGCGTGAGCATGCTCCAGAGCTTCACAAATCTTAATAAATATATCAATAACACGTTCTAGCGTGAGTAGATGAGTGCTAAAGAACTTGTCCATTGAGGGGGCGTCAATGTAATCCATAATCATGTAGCAGTGATGCTGGTATTCACCAATCGTAAATACACGTGCAATACCACTGTGTTGAAACTTAGCGAGGCTTTGTGCTTCTCTTTTTAATGTCTTTTCTCCCGAGACGATAGCCGTGTTTGGATAGAGAAGTTTGATGGCAACTGTTTGCTCAAATTTGCCGTCACAGCGGTGTGCTTTGTATACGACACCTTGTCCTCCTTCGCCGATGAGATCAGATAAGACGTACCCTTCGATTACCTCTCCATGCATAAACAGTAGTTCATCATTGCCAAGAGCAATATTGGTACTGTGCGATACAAGCTTGTGTAAAAAGTGGTCTTGCTTATTTTTGATATGTGCTTTGACGAGTTCTTTGACCTCGCAATGTACATCCTCATTGAGCTCATTCATCTGAGCTAAATTTGGCATCAGTTGGTCGGTGGGGTGATCTAAGAGCTCGTAGAATATGCTGAATGCATCTACTGATTCATTGCTGTGCGCGTTCATGGAGCGTCAGTAAATTTACTGCGTAAAAATGCGTTAGCTGCGTCAATATGGCGATATATCTTCCCTGCGGGAATAGCGAACTCTGCGGCGATCTCTTCTCCTGTCATACCTAAAAAATAATAGAATAGCGCAACTTCATAACACTGCTCAGACTTGCCTTTAAGTAGAGAGATTGCTTCGTCAAAAATACTATACTGTTCATCATTTTCGGATATGTTAATCCTGTGGAGTTCGCTCAGGGATGTATGTGCCAATAGATTGCCACGTTTTAGTGCTTTTCTCTTTCTGAGTTCACTGATCAAGGCGTTTCGAATGAATATTGAGACGTCTTTTAAGTATTGTCTGCGGTTGTCATAGTCTCTGGTAGGTGGCGCGAAGTCGATAAAATACTCGTTGATAAACGAGGTAGTGTTTGGGAGTATATCCTCCGCTTCACCATTAGAGAACAGCTGTTCTTTGTGTTTCTTTAAACGCCCTTTGAGGTGCAAAAAAATCTCAGCTTTGAGCGCTCGTTCAGATTGTTTACAGCCTGACTTCCAATTGTCTATTAGTCTCGTCACGTCGTTGTTCATATAGGGGCCAAAATGGGTCACTTGAGTCTAGATTTCCACGGCTTAGGGTAACAAAAGACTTGTAAATATCAAGTTGCAAATTGTTGTTTTCCCGTATCTAAAATACACCATTGAACCATGCCTCATAGGGAGTGCAGACGCAGAATAAATCGAGTCCTATTCTACAACGGGAGTCACGTAATGCATTACGTGACTCCAATTTGTTAACGTTGCCTTATGCTTGCTTGCGGTATTGTGATGGGGTTATGCCTGTAACTTTTTTAAAAGCAGTGTTAAAGGTAGATTTAGAGTTAAAACCAACCTCATATTGAATTGTGGAAACGCGTTTATCTGTGTTGATTAGCAGCTGTTGCGCGTTCTGAACACGATAGCTGTTCACAAAATGAAAGAAGTTGGTTTTTAGTAATTGTGACAGCGTCTCTGAAATATGATTTTCACTGACACCAATGGAGCGAGAGAGCTTATTCAAAGAAAGTGCGTCATCCATAAAGAGTGCTTCCTGCGCCATCACATCTTTCAATTTGCTGGCAATTGTGTCCATTCGGTCGTTACTTAGGGTCGCAGTTCTGGTTTGGTGCGCAATGGGAGTGCCTTTATCTGATTGGGTCAGAATTGGTTGATTGAGTGCTAGCTGGGCAAAAGCCAGCAGAACGCCAGCTTCAAGTAACGGTAAAAAGACACCTTGCCCCGGTATGCTCCAACCTGTGAACCCCGGTAAATAAGCTGTTGCATAAAAAAACCAAACAAGGCCCCACAGTAATAACATGACTTTAAACCAGTCGAGAGAGCGAGATTGAATGTCGGCAAAGCGTTCCATAAGCTGTTGACGATGCCGTGCGTGTACCTTGAGTGCGCTTACAAAGTAAATAGCGATAAATACAATAAAAATCACCATCGCTACTAGGCAGGTTAAGAAGGCAACTTTAAAGTGTTCTGGGTTTCGTGTTGCTGGATCTGCCAGTGCGAGTTTCTCTTGAGGCGTTAAACTGAACATAAACGGGATCATAGCAACCATCACAAGTATTGGCCCTAATGCGGCGATTGCATAGCTGCGTCTTGAAATGGAGACATTGGGAGACATTGTTGCACGAGCATAAAAGTATAAGGCTGGCCCAAGTAGAGTACGTATGGGAAATTGTAAACCTGCCAGAGCTGGCAAATATTGGTATGCGCCAGAATAAATAAATAGTTCACCGCATACATGGGTAAAAAGCAGGCACAACAGCACAATTAAAAAGGTAGTTTGCTGTTGCTGAGGTTTACGCCATGCTTGTACAAGGGCAAGTGCGATAATACCAAGCATGAATGAATAAATTACCGTGGGTACGACATCCATTACAGGTTCCTAATTGAAAACACCTGCTATTTATATCGCAATCAATTCAGGAAAGCACTGAATAAAAATGATAAACCTAATGGTTTTTTGATAGCCCTAAAGATTGTACCTACTACTTTGCCATTAACTCAAACAACTGTAATTGAGTGTGATGGTAGATGGGCATCGTCAGGGCCATACGTTTACCATTGGCTTGTGTGACTATTTTTGAAGTGTTATACACAAACAAGTGTCCGGTTTTAGATGTTGGATTAACGAACAGTGAGCTATAAAAGTTTTTCTGAGACCCTGTGTGGCCAACAAACTGCTGGTTTTCTAATGTCCGGCTGAAAAAGGTTAAACCAATGCGCTCGTCTTTTTTGGTGCTTTTTTGGGTAGAGTGTTGTGGCTGCCACATTTCTTCCAACGAGCTGCGAGATAGGATGCCTTCATAGGAAGCGTTTGCTGTATCACCAATTAAAAAAGCGACATATTTCGTCATGTCTTCAATTGATGCATTAATACCGCCATTGGCGGTAGTCACACCAGTATCGAACTCTGGGCCGCCTGCGTGGAATTCCTTGTTCTTAAAATAGTAATTATTAGAACGGTACTTTTGCAGGTGATAGGGGGTCGAGTCAAAGTAAGTATCGTACATTTTCAAAGGTTTAAAGATGTTTTTGTCGATGTAAACCTCAATATCATCGCCTGTGATACGTTTGACCACTTCACCTAAAAAATTGATCCCAAGGTTTGAGTAACTGTATTTTGAACCCGGTTCAAATTGGATTTTGGAGTAGGGCATCATTGCAGTGAGCTGTGCAAAATCTGTGGGCTCATGAGGTTGCCAATCATGGGTTTTAAATGGAAAGCTGGAAGCGCGAAACCCTGCTGAATGGCTCAGTAAATGCTTTATTGTGATCTCGTGAGTGTTTGCATATGGGTTATATACCTTGGCAATTTCGGGAAGGTATTTGACCACGGGATCCGACAGTTTCAGTTTATGCCTGTCTCTTAATTGCATGATAGCAATACCGGTGAAGGTTTTAGTAATAGAAGCCCAATGAAAGAGCGTTTTTTCTGTAATAGCTGAGGCGTTTTGTCTGTCGGCTAAACCAAAGTAGAGTGTGTTCTTTGACTGGTCTCGATTGATAAGTGCGATTGCGCCGCCGACGACCCCAAGATCTAAAAGCTGAGTTTTGTAACCTTGACTGACTTCTTGCCAAGTTAAAGCTTGCGCTAAATTGGGGAGCGCTAAGCTGCTCAGCGCTATAGACATGGAAATAACTAACTTATTCATTTTTATATTTTTCTTATTTTTTAATCAGTATATCAAGTTTTTTGAACAAGTCGATGTCCCTAATTTTGCTAAAAGTAAAATATACTCAAGTGCCTGATAACTATTGGGTAGTGGCTCTGGATAAGCGGATTCGCATAGCAGACTTTAAACATTTGTCAGTTAAATGCAATGAATTCTCATTTCTATTGTTGTATATTGGTATGTTATATTGTATCAATTTGAGGTGTGGTAATGCCAAGTGAAAAACAAATAACAAAAACTGAAGTAGTGATAGTGGGTGCAGGCCCTGCGGGTTTGGGTTGCGCTGCACTATTGAAACAAATGGGGATTGAAGATCAAGAACTCATCGTATTGGAAAGAGGAGAGATTGGGGAGTCATTTTTAAGGTGGCCAAAATCGATGCGATTGATCACCCCCTCGTTTCCCAGTAATGGCTATCACCAAACAGATTTAAACGCGATAACACCAGACACGTCGCCTGCTTTTAGTGCTGGCAAAGAACATCTAAGTGGTGAAGAGTATGCAAAGTACTTAGATATGGTTGCGAAACACTACAAGATTAAAGTGACGACCAACACCCTGTTAGACTCAGTGTCTTCTCGAGGGCCAAACAAAGGGTATGAGCTGCTGGCAGGTGAGTTAACGATACACTGTAAATTTATCATTTGGGCAGGTGGTGAGTTTCAATCCCCGAATACCACTGGTTTTAGCGGCGCAGAGCTGTGTATCCATAACTCCAAAATAAGTGATTGGGATAACTTCTCCAAAGGTCATTATGTTGTGATTGGTGGTTATGAAAGTGGTGTAGATGCGACATTTAACTTAGTGAGTCAAGGTCATGAAGTAACGCTGCTCGACTTAAATGGTGCTCAACAAGACACTTTTGACCCGAGCCGGGTGTTATCGCCTTATACGGCGGAGCGTTTATCAAGTCTATCTAGTGCAGAGGGGGTAGAGTATGATGATGACTTTGAAGTCAGCAACGTATACCAACAAGGAGAGGAGTATATTGTACAATCTACCGACGGCAAAGAGATTGTCACGCCATATCCCCCCATTAATTGTACCGGGTTTGAAATAGACTTAGGTCCCCTAACAGACTTCTTTGTTTACCAAGACAATGGTTACCCTTGGGTGAGCCCTTTTGATGAGTCGACTAAAATGCGTAATGTCTTTTTAGCGGGTCCACGCTTATACCATGATCCTACCTTGTTGTGCTTCATCTATAAATTCAGAGGACGTTTTGCGGCGCCTTGTGCGGTTATTGCCGGTGAGCTAGAGCTAGATACATCGATATTCAAACACTACAAACAAGCAGGCATGCTGTTGCAAGATTTAGATTGCTGTAAAGAGCAGGAGTGCTTTTGCTAATGGGGCAGTTTATTGATGTACAAACCTTTTACCCTGAGCCAAAAGTAAAAAGCCAGTGGCTGCTAATTGGCAAAGAAAGTGTTGGAAAAACCGCGTTAACAGAAAACCTCATGGGCAAAAAGTCTGGGAGTAGCAATTTACAAGGTAGTTCTCTGTTCTGTCAGGAGTACACTTGGAATGGACAGGTGATCACCGATACGCCCGGTATTCAAACTCGGATGGACAGTGTTGTAACTTCTCAAGTGTTACGCCGTTTAAAAACCAGTGAACACGTCATATTAACACTCAAATCAACGGATTTACCCAGTGATTTAAGTGATTTATGGCATATGGTGCAAGGGCGGAGTGGGATCGTTATCATTACTTATTGGGACAAAGTTAAACATCGAGAAAACGTTAGAAAAGAGCTAGACAAACTAAGGGCTGACACTGACTTAGCTTGGATAACTATCGACAATCGTCATGTCACAACAGAGCAACTTGTACAGATAGAGCAGGCATTGACTCAGCCTGCGCGCTTTCCTACTGAAATTCCTAAGCTTGAAGCCAATTGGTCTGTGAAACCCAAGCAATTGGTGTTTGAGTATGCTTGGCTTGGGCCGATACTATCGCTGTGTTTATTGGTTTTGCCTGCTTGGTTTGCGGTGACCAATGCCAATGCTTTTGCAGACTTGCTTTACCCATATGTCGAATCACCAGTTAATACACTCAAAAACAATTTAGGTACTTTGCCTGCCCCTTTTAACCATATGCTAGTTGGTGACTATGGTTTAATTTCGATGCTGCCTTTTTTGATATTATATGCGTTGCCAACGGTCATTGTATTTTCAATGATAATATCTATCTATAAAACCACAGGCCTGATAGATCGGCTGTCTTACCGACTCGACCCTTTTATGCATAAGATAGGGCTCAGTGGGCGAGATTTAGTGCGAGTAGTTATGGGCTTTGGATGCAATGTACCTGCCATTATTCAAACTAGAAACTGCTCATGTTGTACAAGGGGAAGTTGTATTTCAGCCATTTCATTTGGCTCCGCATGCTCTTACCAACTACCTGCAACTGTTGCTGTTTTTTCTGCTGCGGGAAAGCCGTACCTCACATTACCATACTTGCTTATCTTAGCCGTAACAACTTGTATTTATTTGCTTTTAACTACAACGAAACAGCAGCGCAATGCTGCTTCTTATAATCTACTCAGTAGAGGGTTTTTACAGCCACCCAACTGGCGATTTGCCTTATCTGAAATGGTAGGCGTGATGAAATCATTTTTTAATACAGCCTTTCCGCTCTTTGTTGTCATTTGTCTATTGGTTGGTTTCTTAGAGTGGCTTGGCGTAATTGAATCGCTCACACATTTTATTGCGCCTTTGATGACCATGGTCAATTTACCAGAAGGGGCTGCCATAGCGGTAATATTAGGGGCTATTCGTAAAGATGGTTTAGCAATCGGATTGATTGACAGTACATCTCAGGGCCTCAAGTTGACAGAAATCACCGATATCCAGCTGCTTTGCGCAGTGTATCTCGCAGGAGTGATGTTACCTTGTGTGGTTTCTTTGCTGACCATTGTTCGTGAAATGAGCTTAGGATTTGCATCGCGCTTGGCAATGCGCCAGATATTCTGGGCACTTTGCTTTACCTTAGCGCTGTCTTGGGGAGTGCCTTTTATCTCAACTGTATTTGCTTAATTTGTGTTGTTGAAAATACTAAAAGTGCATCCAATGCCCTCTGCCACTGAGTGTTTAATCTGGGGTCAGGTACTTGACCAAGCTTCAGTATGTATATGAGTTTTGATTACGCGCAGTGGCAGACGTAAACCGCTTCGTTGGAAGTATATTGTGGTTTGTTATTTTGCATGTGGTGCAAGGTGATGTTCATTAATTTGCACTTTAGCGGTTTAAATAGTAGCTGGACGTATTTTTATCCACTATGGTCAAAGATATGTTATTGATTAACACACAGATTGATAGCCATTAATTTGTCACAAAGAGAATGATCTTGCATTGTGTTTTGAAGGTATCATTCTTTGGGCATACGTTAAGGAGCATAAATGCATTTATCTACTGCTAAATTGACCATGTTTGCAATGAGTTTTGTCAGTGTTTTGGCATTCGCTAATCAACTAAGCGGTGATTCAAAAACCACTGAAAAGAGTGTTTGGCGACAAGCACCAGACTTACCAATTGCAATGCAAGAGGTTTATCCAGCAGTGTTTAAAGAGCGCATCGTCGTTGGCGGCGGATTTACACCGTCAGAAACGCCTTCTTTTTTTGGGCTAGGCCCGACACGTGACGTGTATTTATTGAATCCACCAACGGGTCGTTGGCAAAAAAAACCTTCTTTGCCCGAACCCAGACATCATCTAGGTATGGTGAGCAATCGACACTATGTCTATGGAATTGGAGGCTTCACGGGAAACAAGGACGATGCGTGGCAAATTCAACGCACGGTATTTAGACTCGATGGGACATTTCGAGAGTGGCGAAAAGGTCCTTCTTTACCCATTCCATTGGCGGAGTCTGTATATGCAAATGTGGGTAAAAATATTCATGTCATTGGAGGGAAAACAGTTTCAAAAAGTACGGGCAAACATGTTGATAGTGACGCGCACTTCGTATTGATCAACAACGCCTATTGGCGCAAAGCTAAACCTGCAAACATATTGAGAAGCTCAGCGGCTAGTGCAGTTATTGGTGACAAAATTTATGTTATTGGCGGCCGTGTAACCAGTGCTGATAACAAAAATGTGCGTGATGTGGAAGTATATGATGTCAAAAAAGATACATGGACCACAGTTGCACCGTTACCCGTTGCTTCTGGCGGCCTCTCTGCCAGTGTGTTAGATAACAAGATTATTGTTTCAGGCGGGGAAGTATTTGGCCCGAATAGCAATTGGCGAGCGGGGCAAGCGTTTAAGCAGGTTTGGTCTTATGACCCAGTGAACGATACGTGGACGTCATTGCATGATATGCCAACGCCTAGGCATGGTCATGGAATGGTGACTTTAAATAATACCCTTTACGTAATTGGTGGCGCAGCCAAAGTGGGGCCACAAGAGACATTGTCTTCGGTCATTGCCATTGACACAGATAGCCAGTAGTGGCGATTAAGTATTTTGCTGTGAGGGTATTTTATATGGGTGTTTGCAGATTCTTTTGAAACCTATTCTTTATGTATTGTACGAGCTGTTTTATCTGGCTTTGTACATGCCTTTTACCAAAGTAGTATGCATACATGACTCTTGTACGTGGGTTTAGGTTATCAACTGCGAGTCTTACCACGTCATCACTTTTAATCATTGAATTGGGTAGCATGGCCATGTACTTTCCCGTGAGTACACCATGATAGGCAAGCCCTAGATCATCTACGACTAGGCTTTGCAGCGGGCTGAGCATCACTTCATTACTTGAAGCATTCAAAAATGACCACTGTTTTGCGGGGTGTGCAACGATACAAGGCAGAGTGGATATTTGGTGCTCGGTAACCCTATTCTGGCTCAAGTTGTACTTTTCGAGATAAGAACGGTGTGCACAAACAGAGTAGGGTATATCCCATAAATGCAATGCAATAGCGGAAGAATCCAATAGCGGGCCTACACGAAAAGCAAGATCTATATCTTCTTTTATAAGATTCTTATTGGTGTTTGAAAGCGCGATATTTAATTTTAATTCAGGATACTCTGATGCAAAATCGATTAACCATGCACCCAAAAAATCAATGCCTGCACGTACTGGCATCGACACATTGAGTGGGCCTTTAAATGTCGCTTCAGCATTTTCTGCAAGCGCTATCGAATCTCTGAGGTTATTAAAAAGCACAGAGCAATCAAGGTATAACTCTTTGCCCCTTGGGGTAACAGTCACTTCTCGCGTTGTTCTTTGCAGCAAGGTTAATCCCAAAGCGAGTTCTAGCGCCTCAATTCTACGGCTGACGGTACTATGCGGTATGCCAGTGCTCATAGATGCAGCTTTTAGGCTGCCTTGTTCCACCACCTCACAAAAAAGGTTCAGATCATCCAGTACGCGTTTCATAGTATGTACTCACAGCAATAAGACTAGAAAGATTATCCCATTTTTGGGATTGACAAGTCCATCATTGCTTATTTTTTTCTCATCATTAGCTCGCTAAAGTGAAGCCCTATATCAGCATAGGGCTGTTTGAATGATAGGAGAGAGACATGAAAGCGATTTTATTAGAGCAAACTGGCGGTAGTGAACAGCTGCAATATACGGACATTCCCACTCCAAAACTTAACAGCGGTCAAGTGTTAGTTAAAGTGGCTGCGGCTCCGGTCAATTTCATCGATACTGTGATCCGTGAAGGTAACATGCCACCGGGAATGATGCCTGAGTTACCCTTGATATCAGGTGTGGAAGGCAGTGGCACCATAGTGGATAACAACGGAACTGGGCTTGAAAATGGGCAAAAAGTGGCATTTTTAGGCCCAATTGGCGCTTCAATGTATGCCCAGTACACTGCTGTTGATGCAGACAAGCTCATTGTTTTAGATGATGACGCGGATCTGCTCGAAGCAGGCGCTATGCCGGTTACTTATTTTACGGCATATCATATGTTGCATAACGTTGTGCGTGCACAGCAAGGCAAAACCGCGTTAGTGTATGCATCAACTGGTGGCGTGGGTACAGCTTTGATCCAGCTTGCAAAGGCCGCTGGCGTGACAGTCATAGCGCTAGATAGAAAAGACGAAAAAGTAACGCAGGCGCTCAACCTAGGTGCAGACTATGCCTTTAATTCTACAGGGGACTGGCTGACTCAAGTGAAACAGGTCACTTCTGGTAAAGGGGTCGATTATATTTTCAATCCCGTGGCCGGGGATACCATAAAACAAGATTTAGAAGCACTTGCTACTTTAGGGCATATTGTTGTCTTTGGGTTTTTAGCAGGTATTGGCAGCACCAATTTGCAGGCTGAAGTTGCTAATCACTTTAGTAAAGCGCCCACTATTTCGTATTCAGAAATATACGCGACCTACTTTACCAACTTTCCACTGGTAAAACGTTCATTAGAGCACGTTTATGAGTTATTAAAAGAAACCAAGCTAGCACCGGTATATTCAACGATGCCGCTTATCGACGCAGCTAAGGCGCACGAACAAATTCAAAGCGGTAAAGTATTAGGGAAAATGTTACTTATCCCACCATCGAGTAATTAAGCGATTTAATGAAGGCGCGACTATCAACATAACGAATGATGCTGATTGCGCCATCAGGGCTAATACATTGGATGCAATGAACAGAGCCATCTGGTGTTTAGCTGCTATATTTAATTTTAATTACTCAGTGATTTGCAGCAGGGAAGTGTATGGAAGGCAGCATCCCCTTTCTCGTTACCGACAAGGCTTTACTCATTAAGTCAATCAGTCCAGCTGCAGTTGAGCTGTTGGGTTGTAAAGAGGTATTGGGGCTGTCTGTTCAAGCGCTCCTAAATCTTGAATTAGATAAAGTCGACAGTGCCATTGGCTGTTACAAAAATCGTTATTTTAAACTTTACAAATATGGAACAACGAACGGCTATTCCGTTGTGCTGCAAAAATGTAACACGGTGTTTGATGAAGGGAGCTTTTTGGCAGATGCCATTAACAGCGCCAACATAGGGTTGTGGCGATACAATTTAGATTCAAAGCACGTGTACCTCTCAGATATAACTAAACAGTTCTTAGGCATTGAAGACGATGTGCAAGTCACTTGGCGTCAGCTTATATGTTTGGTGCACAAGGATGACCGCGCGTTATTTCCGCTGTTTTTTGAAAACCATGCCCAATTTGGTGTGCCTTTGCAATTTGAGTTTAGGCTTAAAAGTGCGGGTCAAAAACGTTGGTTTGCGCTTAAAGGGAGCCTTGCTAAGCGAGGGGCATTGCAATGGATAAATGGGACACTTCAAGACTGCACAATTGAGAAAAATACCGTGATTGCCCTCAATGATGCGGATGAAAGTAAGCAATTGGCAATTGAAGCAGGGAAAATAGGCACTTGGCGGGCGACAAAGTCAGGTAATTTGTGGCGTTGGAAATGGGATATGTTGGCCAACACCATTTTTAAGTTAGAGCCCAAAGATATTGGTGACTTAAACAAATGGGTTGAGTTATTACACCCAGAAGATAGGCCCAAGGTATTAGCGGCTTTGGATGAAAGCTTAAAGACGGGCATTGAATTTAAACAGCATTATCGCAGTATTTTGAAAAATGGCGATGTCATTTATGTCTTTGCTCAAGGGCGAGTTGGTAAAAACTACAAAGGAGAGCATTGTCGAATAGACGGTGTTTGTATCGATCAAACCGAAATTCACAAAGCGCAACAGGCGCTAAAAGAGCTTAATACAGAGCTTGAAACTCGAGTCAACGATCGCACTGCTGAGCTTCATAACACACTACAAAAAGCAGAGCGCGCCAATAAAGTGAAATCTGAGTTTTTATCCATGATTAGCCATGAATTAAGAACACCGCTCAATGGCATAATTGGGGCGTTGGATCTGCTCGCCCATTGCCAACTCACCAGTGAGTCGAAGGACTTAGTTTACACTGCATCGACATCGGCAAATCACTTGATCACGATTTTGAATGACTTACTTGATTTAAACAAAATTGAAGCGGGCAAATTAGAATTAGAGACTGTGGTATTTGAGTTACCAACACTGGTGTCAGAGGTTGTTAGCACATTCGCTGCATCGGCTAAAGAAAAGGGGATCAGTCTCAACATTTATGAGGACCTAGCCCAGCTACAACCCCTAAAAGGTGACGAAAACCGCTTTAGGCAAATTCTACTCAATATACTTGGCAACGCGATAAAGTTTACAAACACTCAAGGGGTAAAACAAAAGCACATCACACTGAATGCACAGTTTAAACAGCTCAATATATATCAAGGCGAGGTGACAATTAGTATCTCGGATACGGGCGTTGGAATGAGCAAGGAGACTATCAATAAGCTGTTTACACCCTTTACTCAAGCCGAAAAATCTACAACCAGAAAGTTTGGCGGTACGGGGTTAGGCCTCTCCATCTGTGGCAAACTTATAGACCTTATGGGTGGCCAAATTATTGTAGAAAGTGAACTACATAAGGGCAGTGTTTTTACGATAAAAGCGCCATTTTGGTTAGACATTAGCGAGCGTGAGGCGCGTGAAAAAACACCGCTCGCTTGTTATGTTGTGGGCCAATTGTCATTCGACAATGCACATTTACTTAAGCTCGCTCACGTTTTTTATGACGTTACACTTCGTGAGTTGAACAGCGCAAGCAAAATGAACGCTATGCCTCCAGCGCAGTTACACTTGGTCTTGTCTAGCGAAATAGACTCTATGCGCTTTTGGTTGCCTCAGCTAGAGCAACTCCCAAACTTAATCGTGTATACGGACGCTTCGTTACAGAGTCAGTTTGCTTTGTCTTTTGTGCAATTAGCCGTTTATCCAAACCAGCCATTGACCGCACATCAATTGTGTTCGCAACTTGAGGCCCAGCAGCAAGAGCAGTTGAATATGGACGACTTTACATTTGACGCTGAGCCGCAGGACAAAACAGTTGAAAGCGGTACTTGCGGTCACGACATTCTTTTAGTTGAAGATAACCCGTTTAATCAAAAATTAATAAAAAACCAACTTGAAAAGCTGGGTTTTCATTGTGATGTGGCGAGTAATGGAGCTGAGGGGTTTAATTTTTGGCACAGTCATCACTACAAACTGATTTTAACTGATTGCCACATGCCAGAAGTCGATGGTTATGAAATGACCAAGCAAATCCGCACAGAGGAAGCCAAAAGTGAGCAACCGCCAGTGCCCATCATTGCTGTTACGGGCGCAGTAATGCAAGGTGAAAAGGATATGTGTACATCCATCGGTATGAATGATTTTTTATGCAAACCTGTGAGACTCACAGATATAAAGCTGATTATGGAGCGTTGGTATGAACACTCAGCCTGATGAACTAAAGACGCTAAATCGCGAAACCATTATTGATCTGGTAGGCGATGAGCCAGATAAAATTCAAAAATTTCATACTGAATTTTTGGCACAGGCGGCAACGGTGCTAAAAACCATTGTCCAATCTTTTAATATCAATGACTTTGGAGAGTTGAAGAGCCAGGCTCACTTTCTTAAAACCTCAGCGAGGGCTGTGGGCGCGGAGCGCAGCGCCTACTTTCTTGAAACAATCGAGCGCTATAGCTTGACCAAAAATAAGTCCGCAATAAAACAAATCATCATCAAGTTAAATGGGGAATTTATTGCAATTAAAAAGGAGCTAACCAATGGCGAGCATTAACCGAATTGCAAAACGCCATCCAGCTGTTTTGGTACTGACTCATAGAGAAGACGATGTTCAGGGGGTAACGCAGCTTATTTCTGAGCAGACGAACGACTTTAGATGCTTAGTCGTGAGGAAATCAGCTCTGGATGATATTGAACAATTAGCGCCCAAAGTAATTTTGTTTGCGTTGTCAGATGTGAAAAAAAGCATCTGCTTATACAATATGTTGATTAAGGAAAAGCGCTTAGTCAAAAACCATTACAGCGTTTTACTTTGCAGCAATAAGGAGTCAGGGTTGGCGTTTAAGTGCTGTTTAAAAAACCTGTTTGACAGTTACTTTGTATACCAACCATTATATGAAAAATTCCGTCTACAGCTCATAGTTTATGAAGGACTAAAACAATTCACTGATTCAGATACTTACATAGATTCGCTCGATAGCATCGTACAAAATCAAAACGAAGAGCTGAACGCGTTAATTGAAATGGGGCTCAGTTACAAAGCGTCTGTGGTTGAGGAGATCAGTAAAAGCCGAGATGAAGTCAATACAATTAACCAAGACATCCTTGAAAAGCTGCCTGACAGTATGCATAAAGAGCTACTTTCAGAGTTGAATGAATCCCATATACAACCCTTGTTAAGTGCTTTAGAGGAGTCGTTATCGAGCAAGTTATTGGGACTTGTAGATGGGCTTAAACAATCCCAAGATTTAAACAGCTTGTTGATGAAGCAACTCCAGCAACCAATCAAAGAAAAACAGGTATCAGATCTACATGGCACAGGGTCGAGTGACGGGTTTTTAGATACACCGACAAGTCAGCAGTCTATTTTATTAGTTGAAGACAATCATATTTATCGAGAAATGATAAGTGACGTTTTGACGAATGTTGGGTATGAGATCGAGCAAGTTGATGATGGGTTAGCTGCTATCAAAAAAATTAAGCTTACACAGTATGACTTGATTGTTATGGACTTATTTCTACCTAACTTAGATGGGTTAAATACAACCAAGCATATAAGAAATGTCGGTAAAAATATCAAAACGCCAGTCGTTGCTTTAACAGGAAATAAGAACAAGCAACTCGTTAAAAAATGGGCTGAGCATGGCCTTGATGGGTATATTTTGAAGCCCTCTACTAAGCAAGAGATCTTAGCTGTCGTCAACAAGGCGATTGGCAACTAAGCAACTAAATATGCGCATTTGTAACGGTAGGTGGTGCAATGCGCCACAAGTTTTCTATTCAATATCGCATGAGGCTTGAATTTAACCATTTGATATTTAAGCTTATCTAATGGGTTTTATTTCAAAAGTCGTAAAATCACCAAGACGTCATCGATACATCAAGCCTGTGGCTGCAAAGCAAGTTAGCATCTTTGCACTCTAATATTTGGTTCAGACTGAATCATGCCAAAACGGTGTACAGGAGATGTATGAAAACAACAACACTTAACCTATTGTCGAGTTGTGTAGTAATAGGTGTATTGCTCAGCGGTTGCGCAGCAGTACAGAGTACTAATTCAACGCCTTATAAACTAGTTTACTCCTCATTGGAGTCAAAAAATCGTTCTATCTACTTGAGTGATGAGTCAGGTCAACAGCGATTAAGAGTCGTCAATGCGACAAAAGCCGACGGTTACCCAGCGGTTTCCCCAAACGGTCAACATATCGCTTTTTATGGTAAATACGATAAATTCAAAACTTGGTCTATTCATGTTGTTGATATCGATGGTACCAATCTAAAGCGTCTCACCACTGCCAAATATAAATGGGACAGCGCCCCCTCGTGGTCGGCAGATGGCAACGCCATTATGTTCACCCGAGAATACAAAAATGACAAAGGTCAGTGGCAAGAGGAAATATGGACCATGAAGCCCGATGGCAGCGAGCAACGCCAGCTTCCTAATTTACTGGGAGGGGGGGCAAGTTTTGTTGGTAACACGAAAGTGTTATTTCATACGCATGCAAAACCTAGCCAAATAGCAATGGCAAATTTAGATGGGAGTGAGTTTGTTACGCTTACCCATGACGACGCAGATAATCGAGCACCGAGTTTATCTCCAGACGGCAGCCAGATAGTGTATTTGTCAAATCGAGATGGTAATCAAGAAGTTTATAGCATGAATGTCAAAGGAGAGAATCATACACGCTTGACCTTTAACAAGGAGCAGGACTGGAGCGCTACATGGTCGGTTGACGGTCAACACATCTTCTTTACTTCTGAGAACCAAACAGGCTTTTTAGATGTGTTCAAGATGAGGCGAGATGGCAGTGCGATGCAAAAAATACTCAATAATGGCTCTCAAATCAGCAGTGTCAGCAATGTAAACGCACAAGCCTTAGAAAACCTTATTCGAACTAATCAGTAAAATTCGTTTCAAGTGAGATGTTTGAATTAATGATTGGGAGTGGTGAGATAAAACCACTCCTCACGCGACCATGCAGGCGCAATTCACCTCAAGTTTTGTTACAACATACTGTTTGCAACTTGGCTGACATTTTGTTCTAGTCAATACCAATGAGAAAGCTTAGGGACCGGTTGATGAAAGATAATTTTGAGGATATCAAAAATGAATTTAAAGCAAAGAGCTTATATTGGAAAAATGTGAGAAGTAAAAAAATGAAGGCTGTATTGATATTATTATTTCTGAGCTTAATCGGTTTAAAAGTCTTCACCACAGTTTTAACATTCGATTGGTTGTCAGCGTTAATGAAATCTATATAAGCTTAGCAGTTAAAGTATCAATAATCGCATTTGAACCGAATCACCATAACATTTCATTACTCAATAGTGACTACCTCTTAATTCTCGAACCATATCACTCTATTTGTGGATACAACATATGACCATCAAATTCGAACCTCTAACCAAGCATGATACTAACTACTCAAAAGTTATAGACCTTTTTTTTGAAGCTTTTCCAAAAACTCAACGGCTACCTCCTTGGATTGTTAAATATAGAATGAGAAATGGTAAAGCGGGTTTTTACGCTCTATATGATCAAGACCTTTGGGTGGGATTTATTTATGTTAAAGAGTATAAAAATATTGTCTTTGTAAAATTTTTTGCAATATCAGAGTTGCGTCGTTCTGATGGCTACGGAAGCAAGGTTATGGATTCGATGAAAGATAAATATTCCGAGCAAAGAGTTGTTTTGAACATTGAGGAGCTTGACGATTCAGCAGATAATTTTCAACAGAGAATTAAACGTAAAGCTTTTTATGCAAAAAATGGATTCAGTTCTACAGGGTATATTGTGAAGGAACCCGCTGAAAGACAAGAAATGCTTATACGTGGTGGGACGATATCTAAAGAAGAGATAGAGGCGATGTACAAACATTTTTTGGGGAGTCTCCTGTACGCTTTGCTAAAGCCTGAAATTCTGGAGATTTAAAGGGACATTGTCCGTTTCCTCGTCATAGTAATCAATTGAGCTAAATTCCTGAGTTACATTAACGGGGTAATCACGTCTAGTCGCTTATGGCACCTGCGCGACGGTTTAATTTGATCAAACTTAGTTTTCGAGTCTGACAGTTCAGGTTAGGATATGTTTAGATATGTATAAGCGCCTCTTTGAATTTGAGGCGCAATATGCAAGACAGACAAAGCTAGCCTTCGCAGAGTGTGTCCATTATTGAGTAGCTGACTTTCCCTTTATTATCTTCGGGGGAGCGGTCGTTTAGGTTCAGATATAAAACGCCCGTATTTTCAGCAATAAATGATAGTTGCTCACCGATTTCAAATATGCCATTTCTTGTGCCAATCGTGCCGATCAGTTTCCCAATGTTGACGCTTTGGTTTTGTTTATTGTGCAAAAAGCTGTCATTGTCATTGCTTTGATCGATAGGGAGCCCATTCACGGTGGTGTTTTTTGTATCTGCATTTAGCGAGATGGGATGATTCTCAGCAGCTTTGGCCGAGATACAGTAAGGCTTTCCTTTGTTTAATTTGATATTCGTCCCATGCCATTCATGGCAAAACCTTCTGTTTTTATTTAAATCATATATCTGGCTCGTGACCGGTGCTTCAGCTGCATTACTGTCGGCTTTTAGTGTCTGTTCACAAGATTGGTAAGATTCAGTATTGATGTTTTCCCAACTGTACCAGATTTCACCAGATTGATTGTTTGATGATGCTAGTGTTGGCCGTGTGATTTTAAACCACAGGTAGCGACCGAAAAAGGTGCGCTTTTTCAATGTAACGATAAAGGGTTCCTGCTGTACTAAGTCAGGGGAGAGTTGCTCCCCAAACATGGGCCCAGTAGGCATGCTATCGAAAGTTTTAAATGCAAAGTTACCACCCGCTTTTTTGGTTAAAAAGTAAATTTGCATAAACTCTTTTATATCATTGGCGGTAGGTAACTTGATTGGTTTAAGTGTGGCAAACTCTAGTGGCTTTGCATTTTTTAGATTTGGATCACCACTACTATTATGCTGTGTGCCAGCGTGTTTTTCATCGTTGTTATCAGAGGGGGGAGTCGTGTCATCGTCCACGTTGTCAGCAGTTTTTTTGATATTATTCTGGTCTTCGTTTGAGCAACTCATTAAAGCCGGTTCAAGCGAACATAACACCTTGTTTGCTTCTTCCTCCACGTGTTTCCAGTGTCGTTGATGTTCTGTTAAGTAATAGTTTTGTTGCACTGAAAGAGAGTCTATGGACGTTAATGCCATTTTTAAGGCAGCCATGGACTGGGCAAAGTTATTATGACCGAGCACTATTGATTGGGTTTTATAAACCTCTAAATTTTCCCATGCTTGCAAGGCTAAGTAGGGGTTATTAAGCTGCTCACTTAAGCCACGATAGTTGAGATCTTCAAGCAATTTTTTCTCTGAGTTCGCATATTCAGCGATCAGTGCCGCGATAATTTTTTTGATATCTAAGTCGGTTTCGACTAGCTGTGTTTTTTCGATGGTTTTATCGCGAACAAAGATAGTGGTCTTGGCGCTTTCATTATCTTGATCATGAAATGGACCGTTTGTTTGAATGGTCAATTCGATGTCGTAAACACCTGGTTTGGTGAGAGTATGACTACAAGTATCAGCTTCACAGCTTGCAATAATGTCATTTTGAAAGTGGAGCGTAAGGTGATGGCTGGTGATTTGTGAGAGCGAACCCGCACCAGCTGTACTTTTTTTGCCATCAAAAACGACAGTATCCAAAAGCTGAAACACACCTTGTTCATTGTTTGTTGAGATAACGGCCTCAGGCTTGTACCCACCGGTAACAAAGTAATTCATAGCATTGCTAATGTAGCCTTCGCCAAATAAGGGAACACATGCAGCCAGTGCGCCAAATATTGATAGCCCCACAAGTCTAAACCGGGTGATAAGGCGCGGTTTTTCATCTTGGCTATTGGCATTGTCATCAGCCATATTCTTATCCTTAAAATTGCTATTATTGTTTTATGAATCGGATTTGTTTTGGCTACTTTTAATATTTTCTAGCAATGTTTGTTGCGCTTCTCGTGCTTGTATACTGTGTTGAAATACTTGCCACGGCTCAGGTGCTTGCTGTTGTGGTTGGCTGTCTTTGGCTATATTTTTATTGGCTGAAAACATTATATTGGCCACTTTACTAAATGAGAAAAGCCGCTTTAACACGTCAAACCAAAACGGAGAGCCTAACCCAATTAGCATGCCCGTGACGAGGGTGGTTACTATCCAAATTAACCACCCTAAGCCAAACTGCTCAACTCCCATAAGAATTGAGTCTCGAAATGCCATGACATATGCCTCAAGATCAAATGGCTTTGCTTCATTGTCAATAAAGGGCTGTTTTGGCCATCCATAGGGGATTTGTAAGCTGTTAATTTCAGCTAACATCGATTGCAAATTAGCGGAGGTGTCTGGATTATGCGTCTCTTGCACGAGTGTTTGTGCTTTTGCTACCAATGATTCACTGACGCCATTTCGATACTGAAGTGAGTCGACAATGGTAATGAGGTTTATATTCATGGCAAAGGCCAAAAAAATAGACACCCATATATTCACCTTTCTGGCGTGTTGTCGATAGTATTCACTATATCGCTCGCCAAACTCTTCAAATCTGTACGCAATATCATCGAAAAAGTACTGCGCATCTTTCTCAATACTGGTATAGATCTGATAGCCAATGTCTGTTTGTGCTAGGCCACGCATAAAGTCCAAAGTACTGATTTGCTCTTTGCTATCTTTCTTATCCATATTACGCACAAACTTGTCTGCGGCCCCTTGCTCATCATTTTTTGCGTAGGGCTTTAATTCTTCTTCATAGAATGTATGGAGCATGTTATTCAGCTTCCGGCTGCGAGTATTTAATCTACGATTAATTAATTCAACTAACATAGAGCTCAGTGAAGAAAACAAAAACATAGTGAGTGACACTGCCACAATGACTGAAAATATTTCCATATTCGATTTCTTTTTGATGAGTTATAGAGATTTCTTAATACATTACGATAGTTTGAATTTTACACAACCGGAAACCGATTTTTTATTTAAATTAAGTTAACACTCAACTTTTACTCTAAACCCTTATCTAAAAATGTGGGTTACTCTAAATGTGGCTGATATACCGCTGGATCTGAGGTCAACCCTTGCATCCAAAATTGACTCAGCTGATTAGTATCAGGCAATGTCCTATTTACCATTTCGGTATCGTCAGAAGAAAAGGTCTGGGCTGCAATGTGCCTACCAGCGGCCTGAGCGGCTGTCGTTTTTTCAATGCGGCGTTGATAAAAGGCTTTGAGTGCCTTTTTTAGTGGTAGATCATGGGTTAATACTGTAACCAAATGCCACGCATCTTCGAGGGCTTGGCATGCACCTTGACCTGATGTTGGTAAAGATGCGTGAGCGGCATCCCCGATCAATAAAAGATTCTTGTTATGCCAGTGAGGTAATGGCGC
This sequence comes from Pseudoalteromonas luteoviolacea, assembly GCF_001696455.1. Taxonomy (GTDB): domain Bacteria; phylum Pseudomonadota; class Gammaproteobacteria; order Enterobacterales; family Alteromonadaceae; genus Pseudoalteromonas; species Pseudoalteromonas luteoviolacea_C. The sequence continues at coordinate 1,667,733 of NZ_MAUJ01000001.1, read as the reverse complement.
AAGGTCATGTAAAAATATGGGTTTAACGTCTGCTAAATAGCGGCTTTGAATTGCTTGTCGAATTGCATTGGGCCAATCTTTAAAGCGATGCGTTAGTTCTGTGGCCCAATCCACCGAGGTCTTCTCTTGGTTTAAGGGCTCCGGCCAGGCTGCTGCCCAGTAACAGGTCCCTGGATGTGAAGGCACGATACCAAAGCGCTGGCCGCCACCACGATACTCAATAATTGTGTTAGCGAGTTGGGTGCTCAGGGGGCTCGTACCAACAATATTAATGAACCCTTGATATTGAGGTTGGTAATGTTGGCCAAACATCAATTGTCGCGTTGTTGAGCGCATTCTGCCATCTGCGCCGACAACCAAGTCAAACTGGTCCATGAACAAATGCAACGATTGTTTGTCGACTGGATATTGAAATTGAATTTTAATGCCCAAACTTTGTGCTTTTTGATACAAGATTCGCATCAGGTCTTGTCGTAAAATGGTCAAGCTGGGGTAGCCACACGCTTTGTTTAATTGCTCAATATTCATTAAGGTTTGCGCATTCCCATATTTATCAATACTGCACATCGTAAGCGGCTTACCACTGATTTGCATCACCTCTTCTAACAGGTTCAGTTGGTCTAACACAAAGGTGGCATTTGGCCATAAAGTAACCCCAGCACCTATGCTAGCGAGGGTATTTTTTTGCTCGAATACCGTGACATTATGTCCGTGCTCGGTTGCTAAAATAGCGAGCGCTAATCCTGCTACGCCAGCACCTACAATTGCAATGTTAATTTTCATATCTATTCCTCTTGTCTGTTGGCGAAATTATTTCAAACACTGAATTTGGGATAAATATGATATTTTAGGTTTCACAATCCTATTCAATGAGATAATAAGGGTGCTTGAAGAGATAGAAATAAAGTGGTTAGTCAGTTTTAAAGCGATTTACGAAAATTGCAGCATTAAATTGGCGGCTGAAAAGTTACATTTACCGACTTCCAATGTAAGTCGACATCTGGCGTTATTAGAGGCGCAATTGAACGTACGTTTATTAGAGCGTACGACACGAAAGATGCACCCAACCATTGCAGGTAAGATGTTGTTTGATTCCTTGACGCCGAACTTATTAGCCATAGAAGAAGCCTTAGTCTCGGCTAAGCAGGGTGGCGAGGTAGTCGCAGGTCATCTTAAAGTAATGACCCCAGATTTACCTTTTATGGCTGATATAGTTGCTGAGTTTGCTGTAAACCATCCGCAATTGCGATTTAGTTGTGATACACAGCTCAATCCCAAAGAGGGGCTGCTAGATGGATTTGACGTTGTGCTTACTTTTAATCGGGGGCAATTGGATGACTCTGGCTGGGTTGCAAAGGAGATGTGTCGCTGGGCAAGTTGTGTTGTGGCAGCGCCTTCGTTACTAGATAAGCACACAAATATCGATACGCTCGAAGCACTGAGTAAACAGCCTTGTATTACAACACATTCTGTTATGCAGGGGATGCCATGGCGATTTAAAGAAAACATCACACTAAACGTACAATCTCGGTTTAAAGTTAATAGTGGGCATATGGCAAAGTCAGCAGCGTTGAAGGGGATTGGCTTTGCATTGCTACCTCTGCATGCATGTGCTGCTGAGATTGCATCCGGTGAACTTGTCAAAATAAATTTAAACAATGAGCCAGAAGATTTGGTTTTAAACGCATTTTACTCAGGTAAAAAGCATGTGCCAGTCAAGGTGAAACGCTTCATCGAGCACGTGCAATTGGCGATTAAACAGCTTGAGTGAGCGTTGGTACGCTCACCGTGATTAGAGGCTAGAAGTTGTTAAAAAACGCCAACTGAGTAGGATGCTTTAGGGCTTTGGGCCTGATTTGTTGCACCTGCTTGATGATTTGCTCGTTTTCATAGCCCTGCTGCTTCATAAGTAGGCCAATAACTAGCCCTGTTCTGCCTGAGCCACCTTTGCAATGCACAGCAAGCGTGCCTTTTTGCTCTAATATTGACATGATCGCGGCGATATTGGCGTTATACGCCTGTGTAAAGTCAACATTAGGTGCGTCATCATCTGGTAGAGGCAGTTGAAACCACTGCACCCCTAACTTTTCACAAGCCGTTGGCAAGTCCTCAGCGTTGTGTTTTTGCATCTCTGTGTCGTACATTAGCGTGACGATTGCTTGCGCACCAGCCTCTTGTAAATGACGCACGGATGCTTCCAGTGCGACTTCCTTCGTACCCGGGCAGGGAGTAAAGATAAATGTTGTACCATTGTCTAACGTTAACTTGTCAAAAGGGTGAGTTTGCATACAAATCTCTCAATTAAAAATTAAGGGTTAAACCAGTGCTTGGTTTTGTTCACTATTGCAACCAGCGATAACATAACTGGCACTTCTACTAATACGCCAACCACGGTCGCAAGCGCTGCGCCTGAATGTAAACCGAACAGTGATATTGCGACAGCTACAGCCAACTCAAAAAAATTAGAAGTCCCTATCAAACATGCAGGGGCTGCAATATTGTGTTTTAACTTGAGTTTCAGTGCTGCAAAATATGCGATAAAGAAAATACCGTACGTTTGCAATATTAAAGGGATTGCAATGAGCACGATATTAAGTGGTTGCGCAATGATGGTGTTGGCTTGAAAACCAAACAACAAAACCACCGTTGCCAACAATCCAACGACAGAAAAAGGTTTGAGCTTCGAGAGCAAAGCATTTATTGCGTCGTCATTCTTGCCTGAGTTATTTAGTCTTTTTCTGGTGAAAATACCTGCTACAAGCGGCATGAGTACATACAACACCACTGAAACAAATAAGGTACTCCATGGAACATGAATATCTGATACGCCTAGCAACAACCCCGCTATAGGCGCAAACGCAAAAATCATGATGACATCGTTTACCGAAACTTGTACCAGAGTATAATTGGCATCGCCTTTGGTCAGTTGAGACCACACAAACACCATGGCAGTACAGGGCGCAACGCCCAGTAAAATCATACCTGCAATGTATTCTTGAGCGGTTTCTGGAGAGACATAATTAGCGAATATACCCTCAAAAAATAGCCAGCCAAGCGCTGCCATCGAAAAGGGTTTAACCAACCAATTAATAACAATCGTGAGGACCAATCCTTGCGGGTTTTTACCTACTTCTTTAATCGTAGAGAAATCGATTTGCACCATCATTGGGTAAATCATGACCCAGATAAAAAGCGCAACAACCAAGTTCACATTAGAGATGCTCAATGACGCAACGACTTCAAAAAGCGCTGGAAACGCAATGCCGAGCCCCACACCGAGTGCAATACTTGCCGCGACCCATACAGATAGGTAACGCTCAAAAATACCCATTAAAATACCTCTTAACTACATAGATTTGAAAAACGAGTCGGGCGATCGCCCATCGCATTGAGTCGTGCGAGTTGTTGCTCAATAAAGCGGGGTTCGTTTATGACTGTCGAAGTGATGGTGTGTTTCATCCACTCAGGTAAGGTTGGGTTGAGAGAATAAAACACCCACTGATGATATTTTCTGTCGGATAAGATGCCGACTTTTCTCAATTGTGCTAAGTGACGAGATACTTTAGGCTGACTTGGCTCATCCAGAGCTGTCATAAGTTCACAAACACAGGCTTCCTTTTCCACAGCAATGATCAGTAAGGTTTTCAACCTCGTTTCGTCTGCCATTGCTTTAAAGAAAGCAGTTGGGTCAACTGTTGCTGGTGGCTGTGGTGCACGTTCTAGCAATAAGGATTGTATTTTTTCGTTGATCTCTTGCAGTGTTTTTTCAAATGGATTGTCGCCAGAGCGTGTTTTCGGTTCTTTTATGTCCCACGCTAAGCAATTTACGCCATTGACTCTACCTTCACATTCTTTGGTCGCACTACTACACAAAGTGATGACGTAATCAAAGTGCATGTGTGTAAACTCATCGATATGTTGTGAATTGAGGCCTTCGGTATTCAGACCAAAGTGCCCAATGGCTGTCAGTGTACGAGGGTCAACGCCACTGGGCTCAGTACCTGCGCTATACACTTCGTATTGCCCTTTGCCATGGTGTTTTAACAGTACTTCTGCCATTAAAGACCTAGCTGAATTCTCGGTACATAAAAACAAAACTTTCACATCAGTGCCTTTATCAAAAGTTAGTACATAACAAATTTGTTATATGCTAACTTTGTTATGTACTACTCGCAAGCGGTTTTTAGAATCACAAGTGTTTATAAATTTCGCAAAGAGCAGAAAGAAGGTAAACAACCCAATTCACCTTGCGCTTTGCTGGTAACCCAACAAAGCACATGCCAAAAGGGCTGCCAATTGAATTTAAGTACTATTTAGTGCTTGTCGATTTGACGGGCCGCAAAATTCCAAGGCGTTGATTTCGGGTAGCTTGAGTTTGCGCAGCAACTAGAGTGGGCAAGAAGTCATGCCTTGGTTGACGGTATTACTTTAGTTGCTTCTGGCAGAAAGTTTGGTCATGGATTTGTATCTGCAGGCTTTACCAAAATGGCAATGGGTAATGCAGGGTTTGATACGGATAGTATTGAGTCTGAGGCAATTGCTGGTCGAACAATTGTTGCCGCATTAATTGGAGGTACGGCGGGTTCTCTCACTGGTGGTAAGTTTGCGAATGGCGCGACTACTAAATGCAGCAGCTACGAATTATCGGAAAAAATAGCTGGTTGGAGGGATGCGGAAAGGGCTGTTCGTAGCCGACTTAGAGAGGATGAATGGACTACAAAGTGAATTGAGCAATTTTTAGTGGTTTGTTTCTGCTTTGAAACATGTCGAGATGTAGTTGTGGTATAAATTAAGATGGGTGTCGTGTATCTACTATTCTATATTTATACACCTTTTATTGATTCATATGTACTGTGTTTCTGGCGAGTAGCTAGAAAGGGTTAATAACGAGTGACAAAAATGAAAAAGAATATTTTAACTGTGCTTTTAGCTTACTTTACTATGATTGGTAATGTTTTTGCTTGTGAAGGTAATAATGACAAATTAAATATCTTTATGCGAACTGTGAAGCTGAATAGTGATTACAGTGATTTTGAAATTTTTACCCAAAAAAAATTTAATGGCTACTACCTTAAGGGAGTTACTTTAGAGCTAAAAAAGGAATTGATTGTTGATTTGGAATTCAATGAGACACTTGAGTTCTCTGGCAGTTACTATCAAACCAACCTTTCTATGTCAGATAAGAGTTTTAGCTCTGCATACATTTACTTAAATTATAGTAAGTTAAATGAATCAGAAAATAAATTCGTAACGTGTATTGTACCTGAAAGGTATAAGCTATCTGAGTTGAGGACTGTACCTTGGAATTAGAAGAGTTATAAAGCCAAGGAAAGCCAACCTACTAAAATGGCGCATGCATAAAGTAATTAAAGAAGGCCATTGTAGCCGCACCTAACAACTTTGGAAATACACAAATTGACGAAGACATAAATGGAGTATTAATATCTGTCATGTTTAGTATTTTTAGGAGTTTGCATGATTTTTTGTGGTTTTGTTGATTATAGGTGCATTATTTCTTGAAAGTTAAATTGCCGTGCATGAAAAGTTTTTAAAGCGGATATTAAATTTTTAGCGCTTTCGCTTCGCTCAATTTTAGTCCGCAATTATTAACCTGTTAATCGAAGTTTTTTAGGGGGCCATAGTGAAAGCCTTTTTAGTTCTAATATTATTTTGTAGTTTTAATGTGCACGCTAACTCATTTGTTGCTCAAGGAAAAATCGAAGAAATAACTTTAGTTGATGGGCGTGAACTTATGGTTGAAATAATGCATCAACCTCACAAAGATGATTGTCAAGGTGAACGATTCTATCTTAATGTACAAAGTGAAATAGAATTACAGAACACCCTAATGCTTTTAAACACAGCTTTAGCAAACAACTATACAATTACTTTACATAATAAATCTGGGGCTGAATGCACAAGTGGAAAAGTCTTATTTGATATATTAAAAGTGCGGACGTATTAAAAAATATAATAATTTTCTCAGCATCGGATGCAAAAATGCTAGCCTGCGCTCTTAAATTACTCATTTTATGAAACGATTTCTCACCGGCTGTTTTTAGAGTTATACGTTAATTGAAGTTTAGTCATAAGATTGAGTGCCCTTAGCTTTATATTGTAGAGCGACTCAAAGACATCGATGAAATTGTGCTTTATTTGATTAAAGGCTTAGGAATCACCGTTTCAAGATTCATCAGAATTGAGGGAGTATGCTCTTATATGAAGAGCAATACTTATCAACATGGTAAGATAAATCTTTTTCGGCTTATCACTTTTACCATAATAAAAAATAGCCACTAATGTGTTTATTTTGTGCTCTCGTAGCCTATCACGCCGGCCAACGTAAACATCACACAGCCAGCTAGTTTGTCCGGCCATTGACTCTGATTACTTTTTTGGTTAAGCCAGTTCCCCATTTTGCCTGAGAGCAGTGCGATAGAAATATCACAGCAAAGGGTGATTAGAGTGTATACCACACCGAGCACCATTAGCTGAGCAGATACTGGCGCACCTTCGTTAGTCACAAACTGAGGTAAAAAAGCTAAAAAGAACAACGCTGTTTTTGGGTTTGTGAGCTCCACTACAAAACTTTGTTTCATAATGGCAAAGTTATTTGCTTTGGTAAGTGAGGGGTTACTCTCTGCTTGCTCTTTTGGCTTAAAGTATTGCCAGCCTAAGTATACTAAGTACACAGCGCCAGCAATTTTTAATCCTGTGTAAGCAATGGGGGAGTATTTAAAAATGGCAGCTAATCCTAGTACCGTCGCAATTACATATACAAAAGAGCCAATTGCCATCCCGCTTGCTGCTGATACTCCAGCACTTGGGCCTTGACTTATACTGCGCGCCATAATGTACAAAATTGAAGGGCCAGGGGTAATACTCAGTAAAAAGCAAACGACAGAAAAGGCCGCGAGTATTTCTAGTGAAGGCATAGCGAGTCCTTATTTAAAATCACTGGTTTCTAAGTATAGCGTTTCAGGATTTGCAAAATCAGTCAATTCAAATGTTGTAAATGGTCGGTTTGTTGAGCTGCTTTGCTCAGTTGTATGCCCTGCATCATAGTCACATTGGGCTTTTGCAATTTGATCAAAACTCGGAGATTTCCCAATTTTATGTACGAGTAAACAGGTGTTATTGCCAAGTCCAAGTGCATAAAACTGCCCGTTTTGTTGTGATGTACTCACAGGTTTATTTAACAAGACGTTTTGAACATGAAATGTGATGTCCGTATATTTAACTTTACCTGTACGTTCAAAGTGACCGATAAAAATATCGCCTGAAAATTGCGTGAGGCTGCCAGCTCTCAGTTCGTTTAGAGAGAATGTCTCTGGTCGGACGGTTACCAGCGTATTCGCTTTTAAAAAAGGCATTAATTGCGCTCTATATTGGTTTGGCAGCTGCGCTTCAAAAATAAATTGTACGGCGTGTTTTCCACTTGGCATCGGCAGGTGGGAGGCATATATGCGATCATCAACTGAAAATAAAACCATACCATGTAAGCCTATAGAATGGTCATGCGCTCGCACAGCGCTACCAATGCAAATCAGTAAAAAGCCAATAAAAACGTTTTTCATAGGAAGCTATCAAAATAAAAAGTGTTAGAGGTAGTTTAGAGTATGCTATTTTTAGTTCTAAATCGTTTCTTAATTGTGGTTATAGATTCCAAAATGGAAATAGCTGATTTACACAAGTTTATCGTTATCGCGCAGCAACAGAATTTGCAAAAGGCTGCCCAGATCCTCGATACCTCACCCAGTGCATTATCAAAATCTTTAAAGCGGTTAGAAGGCTCTTTACAAGTTAAGTTGTTTGACAGAGTAGGCAAGTCATTACGTTTAAATGAACATGGCTTGATGTTGCAGCCTAGAGCTGTGGCTTTGACCAATTTAGCCGAAGATACCAAAACACAGTTAACGCAAGGAAGTAACGCCATTAAATGTGTTGTTGCAGCTTCGAGTATTTTGCAATTCAAATGGGCAAGCGTTTTAGCACGTCAAACCAACTCGAATGAGCACATTACGTTAATTTTTGACACGCAATATGAGTCAAATGCTGTGCATAAATTACTCGCAGGGGAAGTGGATCTAGCCATCGTAACAGGAGAAGTTGTAAAAGATCTGCCAAATGATATTCACTTAACAAAGCTCGGCGAACTAACGATGCAAATAGCTATGGGACAGAGCCACCCAATGCGAAAGCACAAAAGCATCTGTTCAACACAGTTAGTTCAATATCCCTTTGCAGCGCCTGATACGTCGCCATTTTGCGGTGAGCAAAGAGGAATAGGGTGTGATGGTTGGCTGGCACCAAAAGTAGGTAGGAATATAAAGTGGGTGGTTAACGACTATGCCGTACTTGGTCAACTCGTTAAAAGCGGATTGGCGTTGGCATATTTGCCTGATTACATTGTTAGAGAATGGCAATTATGTGAATTGCCTGAGTGCTCTGAAAATTTAGAATACACCGAGCAAGTTTATTTGCTCAGCCATGAATCAGCGCCATCTTGGTTAAATCAGCTACTAGAAGACCTTAAAATGGGCTGATATAGCTGTCTGCGATTGTGTTTAAACCGGTGGAGTTGGGAAAGTAAACACTCGCTGTAAAAGCAGAATGAATAGGAGCTTATATGCGATTAATAGCTATCTGTATAGTGGCGTTAGCATTAGGGGGGTGTACTTCTTCAATAGATTACACTGGTTCAAAAGAAGCGGTTCATTTGACTAATCAATGCTTTTACATGAAAAAGCCAACTTTTGTGTTCGAAGGAAGGTGTGCGGATTTGACAGGAATTAACAACAATAGTGAATTTTGCAATGGCATACAGGTAGTTGGGGAAGGTGGATTTCCTAAAAGCTGGGACGCGTATGTGCAAATCAGCTCTTCATTCGACAAAGATATGTTTGACAGGCTCGCTTTTGAAAAGCAAAGGTCAATGTTGGGGTATCTTGATTCTGGTGAAAAGATCGTCATTACAAGAGTAGTACATCATGGATGGGGAACTGTAGGGCGTTTTTGGGTTGTGAGAGGCGAGGTGGTTTTAAATGGTCGGGCTATTGAAGTTGAGCTCCCTTCTTCTTACATTGTTCATCATGCACCATTTTGGCTAGATGGTCGAAAGAAATCAGTGCCATTTATAGATTCATCATTCGTCAAGCGCTGTGATAAATCAAAATAAAAATTCATACGTAGACTTTCCTTTGGCCGAGTTGGATAGTACCTATGGTAGATACCACTAAAGATGAATAATAAAAAAATATTTTTCACAATTGCGTTAGGGTACCTGATTTATGTTGGAAGTTTGATTGTTGACTTTCAAGCGTCAGATTTATTGAGTTTGATTTTTGTTTCACTCGTATATTTCTATTGTGCCTCAAATATTATAAGTTTTTTTAGAGGAGGAGCGATTAGAGTATCTATGGTCGAAAAGCTAACAAGTTCCTGTAAAGACGGTGACGCGAGATTGATGGCTGTTATAGCGTATTCTATCGTGCTGGTTTTCATCATCTTATTTGGTTTGGTAAAGATTTGTAGTTGGATATTTTAATAAAGTCTTCGGTGGCAGTATAAAGCCAATCTAAAGCGCTTAATATTAGGTACTTTTTCATTCCTTGTTGCTTTCCCCCAATTGCCGTACACGCCTATTTGACGGTTGCGGTCGTTTCTATTGATGAGTGAGTCAATGCAGAGAGCTGCATTCAATCTGTAAATGTGATTAATTGTAATTGCATGTAATACCTTTTCCCTTCAATCAGTGCAAGGCTTATAGCGTATCTAAACCTTCATATATCAGTAGATATGGAATCATTTATTGTTGGCGCAGCCACATGAAAATTGGGATATTGCAATGAAAACACAATTTAGCAAGTTCATATTAACAGGTGCCTTGGTGTTCTCGGTAACTCAGCTTACTGCCTGTTATAATTCAGGGAATACGGTATCTTCCGCCAATTCATCCTCAAATAATATTACTAGCGTTCCTTCAAACACTTATGATTGCTTAGTTGACCCTGAATGGATCACTAACCCTTCATTCCCTATTGAAGTCAAAAAGAGTGGTCCTGATGGTTCATCAAACTTTTGCGACTTTTATCAGTTTTCGACTCAAGCATATTTATACTTGATGTCACCATCATCAGAAGATGCGTCATTGCGCAATTTTCAAGTAAATGCTCACTATCCGTTGCTGGAATTTAATGATGATGCCATAGGCAGTCCAGCTAACTCTTGTGATGATATAAAAAGCCCAAAGACTTTGCGTACATCGTTACAAAAATCTTCGATTTCCACAGGTCAAGCAGGTGGAGGCTCTACGATATATGCTCAGGACGGTAACGTTGTTTATTACGATGTAAGATTTAACCGATCTTTGTGTGATTTGCCAGCTAGCGCGGTAGAGCTGGCAAAGCGCAACATTATTAACTTCCCTTCGGGAACCACTGAGTTAAAGTTCGCATGGAAGGTACTTAGTGACAGTGAAAAACAAGCTAATCAGTTTGTTACTCAGCAGCAAATCATAGAGGGCAAATCGCAGACATTGGGTTTGCTAGGTATGCATATTGCTGTGGCCACAACAGATCATCCCGAATTTGTGTGGGCAACCTATGAACATAACACCAATTCACCCACATGTGATGCTCAGGGTACTCAAGACACGCCATGGTTGTTCGCCAGCCAATCATGTACAGCAAGTTTACCTGGCAGTGCCGAAAGCGATAATGCGTGTCAATTTAATCAACCAAAAGTGACCAATGGTCCAGCAACGGGTAAACCCACTAATATTTGCGCGGTTTATCCCTATGGTACCGCTTCAGGTGATCATAAAGCCGCTGAAAACTTAGCCAACATTGTATCTCAGAATTCGCATTTGTATGGGTCGCTATCGGCTACAAGCGCCCCAATGCCTATGCAAATTTTGAATAATTATTTTAATGTTGGTGCTATCTGGGTGAGTGATACCTCTAAAAGCTCTGGTGGTATTGGTGTACCAAATGAACGAGGTTCTCTGCGTTTGGCTAATAGTGTTGCTGAAACCGACTTTCAACATGTTAATTTGAATAACAATTTTTCAAGTAACTGTTTTGGATGTCACCAATATTCAGGTACCAGCCAGTCCATGAGCAATAATATTACGAGCCAAAAGTTGAGTCATAGTTTTATTGATATTATTACTGGTCAAGGCAAAGCAGCTGATGTTAATGCGATTAGCCAAATCCCATCTAACGCGCAAGCAGCACGAATTTGTGGAGGAAACCCGTCCGCAGATAACGATAAAGAGCGTAAGGGGACATGTAAAAATGCCAGAGGTTACCTTAAGTGGAATGGAAACTGGACGAATATAAATCGCTCTGCTGGTTCTGTTTGCGGCTGTGAGGTTGAATAGTATAGGAGGGCAAGGCGCTCACGCTATCAAACATCGTAAGCGCTTTGCAAATATAATCCATTCAAGGCTCATGCCCAATTAGCTATGGTTTACTTCCATGCTAAGTGTGAAAATATAATTTTTGTGCCTTTAATTAGATAAGAAATTAAGAGCATACATGAGTGGGTAGGATATTAAATTAAATGGACATTTATGGAGATGCAATGTCTTCCATATGCAAAAATAATGGTAAGTATGACTCATAGAAGAAAACTAATAGAGTACAAGGGCTTATGTTAGTTAGCTTGTTAAGAGTAAAATATCAGTAATCTTCAATGTGTTTTTTCTAGCAATCTTATTCTATTCAACCAAGCACTGTTGATCATTTTACGACATTGGTTCATCAGGTGCGGATTTTGGATGTTCGGTATCGTTAATCTACGTTGCGCGCCACTAGTTCTTATGAGTATTGTTTTTAATTTTTATTGGGGTTTAGAAATTGCAAAAAAATGGAATGGTGACGTTTTTAGTTTAACTGTATATACAATCAATATAATTATGTACCTTTTTTACTTTACACTGGTCTACTTTTTCTGACTGCGTAATTCTCTTAATATCTATTCTAGCGCCCCTGCAATTTGCGATGCAGGGGCTTGATTAATATTTTAATGGAAAGATAGACCCCACATTAAAACACGACCGCCGTTGTAATAGTCACTTGTGCCGGTAGCGGCGATTCTAATTTTTGACGTTGTGACAGGTGCAGGTAAAGAGAACTCTTGTCTAATCCACTGCTTTGAAGGTAATGCATTGAAATTAAACGTTCCTTTGTTGACCCAGCCGTTATTCTCCCATACTTCAAAGGTAAAACCCGTAGCGCGCGTTCCTTGTCCATTGTTATAGGTACCAAACTTAAATGATTGTAAGGTAAATGTTTTAGTAAATTCTATATTGAATCCCATTGGAAAGGGGAGGCCGCCGTCATCAGATTGCACGTAAAGCCCTTTGTTAGGATCGTTGGAGTCTTGTAAAAAAGACTCATCGATAGCTCTAGAGTAATTTAATCCTGAGCCTGAAAATATCGCGTCAGCGGTCATATTCAAGGTGCTACAATAGCTAGGGAGTGGCGAAGGGCAGCTAAAGTTTGCTGTAAAGTCACCTTTGTCTCCATTTGCGCCATACCATGTTCCCGATATAAGACCTGAGGCATTTTCAGCACCTACAAACCACTTTTCTCCCGAGTTATCGCGATATACAAAACTATAACGAGCTTGAGATCCTGCTCCTTCAAATAAGTTTTGTGCTTCTTCACGTTTGCCTGTTAGAAGTGAGTTGGTTGATTGCTCCATACCTGCAATGACGTCACCCGAAAAAGACACACCAATCGACAAAGAATGGGTGTTGTTATCCACACCATCTAACACTTCATCATAGGTAATTACAGCTGTATCAGTGGCAGAGACAATCGTAGATGCGAGCATGAATGTTGTGGCAAAAGCAGATGTAGAGAGAGATTTTATCATTATTTAATTCCTGTAAATGACAGATTTAATCTATGCAAAAAATGCACTTGAATGGGCCAATTGCAATCAAGTCAAAGTCATTAATTTGCAATCTGGCTTTAGCCAACATACACCAAAACTAAATAATAATTAATCCTTCATTAAAATATTCACATGAATGACATTGACTGTTTTACCTATTTATCGCGCGATATAAGGATTATTGGCAATGATTAAATTTTCCAAAGGCATTAGGAAGGTAGGGGTAAATAATATAAAGAAAAATACGCTCAGTTTTTGTCATTAAATGCATATTTACTCTAATCTGAATAAGCCCTGTGACTTAAGGGCTTATGATTTGGCTTACATTGCTGCAGTCTTTTAAGAAATGGTTATGTCCTGTTTATTGAACTAAAAATAACCCTGATATAAATCAGGTTAAATCAGGAACTGCCTCAACTTTAATGACTGTGTTTGGAGATGCCACTATGTCCAGTCCATTCGTGCTGCCTGCAACCGTAATTTTGAATGACAACGTATCACCTGCTTGAACTTGTAGTTCACCACATTCTTTTAAAAAGTATTTTTTACTATTACTTTTCATTGTTTGTAAGTTAATTGAATTTGCCACATAGCTGTTACTTACGGCACTGTTGGTTAGGATTGTAAGTTCTAAATCACCATGTTCATCGTCAATATTGTGTAGCTCCAAATGACATTGAAACTTAAGCAACCCCGAGAATGGCGCTGAAAACTCACCAGTAGAGCTATTGTACAAACCTAGGTGGTCTGAAGCGACCTTATCGAATGTAAGCGCATGTGCTTGAGCATTGCCAGAAACATTACTGCGCGTTTGAGTTAACGCTACTTCGCTAATCATGTTAAAAGGAGCAATGCCGCTGTTATTGCAGGTCACTGGAAAGGCTCGCGTGTTCTGAACTTGTTCAGTATGTATCGTGTAGCCCTCAACAAAATTGCCTGAACTACGTAAAAATACTTCAGGGTAACCTCCATTGCAGGCCCAAACTTGCAGAAATGCTGTTTGCAGTGCTTTGAGATAGTTGTCCTTTATTACCACTTCATTGATACCTGAAGTAAGTTCAGCCACGCGGACGGTACTAAAGTATTTAACTTTACCTTCTACCTTGTTTCCTTGAATTAAAACACCATTGAGTGGAACGCTATCAGTACACCAACACTTATCATGGCTGTTGTCACTGGCAATGACGTATCGTCTTGAATGATAGAAAGGGTGTTGTGTGTAACTGATACCCCTGTCACATCTGGAAGCGCACGTTTTGAGACACCAATGGCGTAAGTTACTGCACTATTCTTATGGATTATTACGGCATTTGAGATACTGCCACCACCATATTGTAAATCTATGTCTACTAGACCATTACACGAATCCCTTTTAATGATGGGCCCAACGATAACATTATTAACAACCTGAGATTTAATCGCTCTGCCTTGGCAGTTTTCGAAGGTGGCGCCAGGGTTTACCGTAAAGGTGGCATCATGTTTTTCAGTAACATCTTTCATAGCGATGTAGATTATACCGTCAGCATCACGTATAGGACTGTAGCCATTAGAGATAGATGAAATGTGTGCAGAGGAGCCAATTACTACGTGTTTAGTGTATTCGGTATTGTTAGTCCCTTGGGCTATGCTCAGTCCTGTCGTAGGGTATGGTTGTTCAGTGCTAATATTTTGTATTGAGCCATCAAAATAAAGGCGTGCAAAAACACCACGGCAGTAGATACCCATTGCAAGGCCGTTTTTGACAATGGTGTCTTGCGCTATTTTAATAGTGCCATTGCCCGGCATTCCTGTACACTCGAACGAGACAACACGCTCAATAATGCCTGCGCCATCAAAGCATATTCCTTCGATAAAGTGATCACTGCGCGCTTGAGGAAATCGAAAGTGATGTACGCGAATTTGTCCACTTGCCTTAAGAATACAATCACCATCGCCGATTAAAACAAGCGGGTATGAGCGAGTCAGATTCGTGGAGTATACGTTTTTTAAGCCTGTTGAAATCGAAACTGCGCGGTTGAGCACATAAGTACCGCCGGCACCGTACAGCACTCGGTTTGGGGCAGACTGTTGCCATATAAGCGCTTTTTCAATGTGCTCGGAACAGTCCGAACCATCATTCCTAGCACCCCATTGTTTAATGTTATGCACACCAGATGAAAACAACCCCTTTGCGATTAACCCACCTGTATTGAGTGCAATATACTCCCCATTGTCTGGGGTAATGGCATTGTCTACTATTACGGTATATTGGTTTCCACCCCCATCCAGCGAGTTGTGATAACCCAGTGTCGTAACGACGTCACCGACACTTAGTGAGGCACTTCGCATCGCATTAACATTGTCAAACACCTTGGTATTTTGAAGGTTACTCGGGGCTTCTGTTGCAAGAGAACTCGAAGCTGCCACGACACCAACACCTGAAATACCGGTAATACTGACTTTTTTGATAAAATCTCGGCGATTTTTACTTGATAAATCCATCATGAATTCTCCATCGTTCTAAGTTGAAAAAAAGCTCACCAAAACTTACGGTGGCTTAAAAAGCTGAATTTAGCTCAGGACCATTCATATTTTAATATTATTACTATGAATTAATTCCTAACACTTAAAGCTTGGTAAGCAAGGCGTTTTTCGATAAGTGCGAGTGATAGTTTGTGCTTAGGTATGCCATGCACCTATTTACGACAGATTACTTGGGCGGCATATTTTTATTGCGGGATATTCTTTTGACCCTGTAAGGATAAAAAGCACAAGCTGCAATTAGCAACCTGTGCGCTGTTTTTAACTTACCTTACATAAATAAAATTAGTTTGTTCAAATGCGGTGCTTGCTATATTTGTATCTTTATAAATGCTGGGATCATAAGTATAAATATTATGATAATTAAGCATTGAATAGTCGGTACCTACAGCTGAACAGCCAGAGACTTCTTGCCAAAACAGTCTAAATTGTTCTTCCCCTGTTTTATTTGGCACGCGACCAAGTGTGTCGACTAAAGGAATGCAATTGGCGTTTTGTAATGCGGCAATATCAGCAATTGCATATACTCCAACGTCGCGCATATTCATCATCAATTCTTGGCTATTCGACTTTAGGTACTGCCAATGAGAGTCAGGTAAATGATAGTTGTCATCAAACGAAGTGATATTACTCGCTTCAGTGAATAGTACGTCGAAATTATTAATGTGATCATATGGCTTATTAGGCACATAACGTATCCCAACTAATGTCCAACCACCTCCTTTTAGTTCCATATCACAGAATGTAGTGAATGGCGCAATATCGCCGGTACCGTCAGGGTCAATTTGATAAAATCCAGACGTCGATTGTGGGTTCTCGGCTAGGATTGTTTGGCAGTTTGAAATTTGCGTATCTACGGGCTCTTGTGGATCTGGCTGAACAAAAAATCCAAAGTACTCCATTTCATCAATTTGCACATAATCACTAGAGCCGTGGGTGTTTATTACGTGCAGCCTAAAGTGAGTACCAAAGGCTGCGCGATTCAAAGTAACTTGAGCAGTGCCTTTGTCCATAACAATTTGCTCATGATCTACAAAGTTCACGCCATCGTTAGAGACTTGGAAAATGACTTCTCTTGGGGTTCTTGGAGAGAATTCAGCGTGCTGAGTTGAAACTTGTGTTTTAAATCCTGTAACAACCGTTTTTCTGCCAAAATCAACCTGCAACCATTGATTGCTATTAGTTGGCGCTAACCAAATCCCCTTTGTGACAATATTACCAGCATCAGGATTTACTTTTGCGTTGGGATCTGTGTAGTAAACGTGCCCATCAAATGCACCAGCAGGGCTAAATGGACTTACATTACCACTTGCGCTGTAATTATTAAGTTGTAAACCATTGCTGTATACAAGAGCAATATTGTTGTTACTACCCGTCGTATCAGCAGGCACAATAGGTCTTGACGCGTCGATATTCTGCATATCACAGAAATACTCTATCGCTACATTACCGCCAGGGCCATCTGCATCAATTTGATACAAGCCGCTTTGCGCATTTGGGTTATTTGCAAGTACGTCAGCACAGCTTAAGCCGTCACTCGGATAAACATCTTTGTTCAGAGTGCTAACCATAGCAAGTAAATGGTCGTACTTTTGCTTCAACTCTGTATATTGCGCATCCGAATATGATTTGGTTACTAGGTGGTTTGACTCAATTGGATCATTTGCGATTGCGTTACCAATGACCTCAAGTGCAGCGCTCGGTGAGACGGTACCGACACCCACTTTAACTGTGGTGGACACCGCAGATGCACCATCTTGCCAATGAGAAGTTCCAGATACACCTTGAACACCCTGTGGCCCTTGAGGCCCCGTTAACCCTATATCTCCCTGTGGTCCTACAGGACCGATTTCTCCTGAAACGCCCTGAATACCTTGTGGGCCTTGAATACCTTGAGGACCAGCTGCACCAGCTTCACCTTGTAACCCTCTAAACTCATTCCAAATACTGCCATCACAAACGAATACGAGCCGTTCAACACTGTTGTAGTACATTGAGCCTTCATGTTCAGTATTACACACCATAGGGGCCGTATTTTGAGGGACTAACCTCAGTGCACTTTCTATTTCAACGTTACCGGTGAATTGGTGATTGAATATATGCGGGAAGTTTGCAGCATTCGTCGGATCTGTGCCAGCTAAGAATTCATTGAGGTTTGTGACACCATCACCATCAAGATCTGTTGATGCGTCTAATGGATCTGAAGGGTTTAATCCGTGGCTCAACTCCCAGCTATCGGGCATATTGTCTTGGTCTGAGTCCTGGTTTTTAGCTGAAATAGTCACCGATACATCATCAAAGTCTATAAAGCTTACCTGTGTGTCATTATTCTCCAGAGTTAAAACCAAGTTTGAATTCAGGTCAGCCAAATACTGGTGTGTCGCATCTGGTTTAAACTCGATGTCTAACTGGGTAAATACGCCTTTGGTTAGCTGCGTGGTTGGCGTAATATCAATGGTGTGATTATCAACACGCAGTCCAATTTTATAATTAAAAGCATCAGCATTTTCTCGCCAACCTAGCTTTACGCGTACTCTATAATTGGCGTTCAGATCTAATGGAGTACCCAAGTCTTGAGATATAACTGAGTTGGCACCCGCGAAAGCAATGTTATTAACTTCAGATTCATTCGAATAATGGTGTGGTGCCGGGTTCAAAAGACCCGCCTGACCTGTGCCAGAGAAAAGCCAATGATCGGCTACCATAGTAGTTTCAGACTCAGCGAGGCTTTGTGTGCTGAAGTCGCCGTTTAAGACAAGTTCTTGTGATTGAGCGACAGAGCAAGAAACACCTAGGGCTAGCGCTACCCATTTTGCGATAGTGTTTGTTTTCATTTCTTTCATTATATTGACTTCTGTGTTATTGGATATAGTGTGATTTTAACACTCTGACTTTTGTGCAGGAATGAAACAAAAATACTATTTATTGAAAATTGATTATTATATTAATTAACGCATAATAAATTAACAATTTAATATAATGTCTTTGATGTTTTAAGGTTTTTTTAGGTTAAATAATCTGGCTTATACTAGCCAGTCAGGTCAAGGAAATAGATAAGGGAGGCAATTATAAAATTTGCGTTGTGTTATTTTTGACCAGGTTGAGTGTGGGTAAACCATTTTAATTTGAAGTGTCTTTTTCTTACTCTCTTTTCGCTTTTTGAAAAGCTGAGCTTACAGAATTAGAAATGGGTGTTTAAGGTCTTTTTTCGACTTCGATGTACCGTATTCATGCCTATAAAAGTGTCTATTCCTTTGCCTCGTCAAACAGCGATACTCCTCAAACTGATGTAGGCCGCCTTGCAAAGGTAAAGTTGCGATAGATGCACATAAAAATGTTTTTAGCATGCTACTTTAATACTGGTTATAAACCTTACTACCGAAACAGGTCTTTAAATTGATCCCAAATTCCCAGTGATTCATCTGGGAAAAAATCAATACCCAACCAAGACTTAAATAAATAGAGCACAACAAATACAATACCAAGCAAAATAAAGCCGACAATGAGTAAGGTAGTTAAAAATGCGATGGCCGCAGTAACACGCTCTGCTGAGCTCAAACTACGTTTGTTCACCCCTCCGAGGAATACAAAATAAAAGCTCCAAGGCAAAAATGGTAAAGCTAACGTTGGCCTAAAGTCTATTTTGTGACTGTTCCAATCTCGCGTATTAATGACTTTTTGCAGTGCTTTTCGTTGTTTGTAACTAAAGCTGGCGGCGACATCAGGGTCCATTTTGCTAAGTAGCTGTTTGACGTGAGCGTGTCGTTCATCGGGTTTATTTTCTGTCATTAAGCCTCCTTAGCTTTCGAGTCCGTATCGTTCGCAGTTCATAATTCGCCCAACTGGTAGAAAGCGCATTCTTTCAAAAACATGCGTGTTTTAGTGAGCATACACTTTGCGATGATGTCCTAAGTTTAGCTGGACATATAGGACTATCAATAAAAGGCGTTAAACTATTACTCCCTTTCCTTAAGGCGTTCAAGTGTAACTTTGGGTGTTGTCTCAATTTTGTGTTGTTGCTTTATGATATTGTCTAGCCACTGTCCATAAAGTTTATGAGTATTAGCGTCTTGATAAATATGACCTCGATTAGGTATAAACGAAGTTGTTACTAAAGCTCCTGTTTTGTTTAGGTCTTCAGCAAGCTTTTTTATTAATTTGAATTCCAAAGCCGGGTCTTTTGTACCATGGTAAATGAAAATTGGTATATCTTTGAAAATGTTCAAATATTTTAACTTTTCAAAATTAGGAAAGTGGCCGTTATCTAGCCATTGATTGGCTAAATTTGGGTGACCAGCAAAAACTGCTACGGCCTTATATCTGTGAGGGTTTTCATAGAAGACCTTTAGTGCACCATAACCACCCATCGAAAATCCACCAATGATCATATTATTCTCGTCTATAGAATAATGCTTAAGTGCATCCTGTATGGCTTCTTCTATGTCGATATTGGAATGTTGGTATGCATAGGCGTTGTATATATCTCTGCCCAATGGCGCAATTTCGATAAATTTACCATTACTTCTCTCTCGTTGTAATAGGTGTTGCTCATCTTGGCCACTACCATGTAAAAAGACTAACAAGGGGTACTTGATGTTGGGGTTGTACCCTTTTGGTAATCGAATAGAGTAAGGCTGTATTTGACCATCTAGCAATGAATAAAATGCTCTGCGATAGGTTTTATTGGGTACAGTATTAAATTGCTCACCATGTGCTCGTTTCTTGAGTAAGATCTTTATTTCAGAGTAATCTTTTTCAATTGATTCAGCGGTTTCATATGATTTTAAGCTAATAATTCGACTACGTAGCTCATTTATCTTGAATGCCAATGTTGCTTCTTCGCTTGCTCTTAAGTTTAAATGCGCCAACTCATCCACAAGTGATTGAATTTTAATTTCAGGTAATATAGTTACTCTTTGCGTATGGTGAATTTCTGTACTTTGAAGCGTCACTTTATAAGTACCTATTGGCAATGACGTCGTGGCCAACGTGAAGTTACCACTATTTACCGGAATGTCTGCGAAAGTACTTATAACCTCATAGTTATCATCTGATATTTCGAATGTTTTCTTGTGATTTTTTGTTGTAGTAGATTGAATGGTTCCGCTTAATGGCTGACCTTGAATAACGGCGTTGTTCTCAAAGTAAAAGCTACCATCAAAAACCTCCGAGAAAATTGCTCCGCGTTCGAAATTAAACGCTTTCAAATTTCTATGCTCAATTGATTCATCCCACAGCCCTTCATCAGCCTTGATAGCAAAGCCTTTGGTCACATGTTGACCCGATTTGTTTTCCATTCCTTTTGCAAAGTACAAATTTATACCTAAATTTTTGTGGGAAGCGGGGTGGTAGGGGTGGAGAAATTGCCAAGGAATAAAAGTTTCAAACCCTGTCCCGTTTTTAAGTTGACTGGCAGTTAGCGTCACTTGGTTAGAAATCACACGGTGTTGATTATTGCCATTGTAAGATGAAACATAGCTTTCGAACTCTTTATCTTCCTTTAAGTTTGTAGGGGAAAAGGCGAATTCTAGATATTCCTTGCTCATGCCAAATGGTGTGACCTTACCAATGAGCAGCTTGAAGCCATCACCATAGAGGTATCCACGTTTGTGAAAACGGACCCTATCGGCATCAGTTTGAATAAAAACATAAAGTCCTTGTTGATGAAGAGCCAAGAGGTAATTTGCACTGATATTTTGTTCAGTAAACTCATTATTAAATGTATAGATCTTTGAGAATGTATTTAGATTTATAGGTTGAAGGGATTTATCTAGGTGTCCATCAATCACTGGCTTACTTGTAATGACTGGAAGCGTGTTTGCCAAAAGGCTAGTTGAAAAAGCCAAAAATACAGTTAGTAACATTAAGATTTTATACATCGATTATGCTCCTTTTTTGGGTTCCCCTATTAGTCGGAATGTATAAAGAAAAGGTTTAAAACTTAAGCAAATAACCCATTTGTAAAATATGTGATATGCATTTAGACGTTTTCACTACTGTTTTTATAAATAATTATTTTAGTAGTGTTTATTTATATATTAGTGACTTACATAGTGGTGCCGGTTTTATGGCAGGTTACAACTGTGGGGCAAGCTGAACTGTTGTAGGTGGTAGACTGAGGACATGAATTAGCAAGACTTTGTGAAGGGCTTGGGCATTCATATCCGACAAAAACTTCTGGTTAATCTGGTCTAGACTAATTCATCTAAAAGACATAAAAAAGTAACATATATTCCTAATAATCTCTCGCAACTTTAATCACCAACAAGAAAAATTATGAAACTTCAATTACTAAGCTTGGCTGCAGCGATGGTTTCTTCATCAGTGCTTGCAGATAGTGATATCTATTTAACCAACAATAGCGATCAAATTTTAAATATTTCAGTTGAGCACACCGGCTCAGATTTAATGGAGTATGGCGATGAGTGGTCTCAGCATGTCACGCAGTTACAGCCCTATGAAAGTAAAATGGTTTTAAGCTTTAATCGTTATTATGGCGCTAAGTCAGGGCATACCTATCAGTTTAAAACGAAAGTGACCACCCAATCAGGGGAAGTTGTTAACTTACAACAAAATATGAAAGGCACGTGGTATGGATCGACCATCACCCATAGTGCTCATGGACAGGGCTTTAGTTCTGCGAAGTTTAGCGATAGAAATATACACCGTTACCAGTCAAACATGGATATATCGTCGCATCCCGTTGAGGTGGCGTTTAAAGCCAAGTCTACAGCGAGATACGATGATTTTTACTACACAATTACACCTAATCAGTTAGACGAAGCGTCGGAACCAGCGCCGGAACAGCTTAAAGTCATGTCATACAATATATGGGCGCTGCCTGTTATTGCCTCTCATATCTCAGATCGTATGGCGCTGTTACCAGAGTATTTGAAAGGGTACGACGCATTATTATTGCAAGAGGTCTTTCACGCTCAACGCGAGGAATTTTTACAGCAAATTTCGGCTGAATATCCTTATCAAACTAGAATGTTAGATAAGCCTGGGGTCAATATATATGATGGCGGTGTGATCATCGTTAGTCGATACCCAATCGTCAATCAGGCTCAGTATGTGTTTCCGGATTGTTCTAGTACAGATTGCTTTGCTGACAAAGGGGTGAATTATGCTGAAATAATAAAAAATGGCGAAGCCTATCATCTATTTGCCACGCACACCGCTTCCAGTGATACAGACACTGCAAGACAGCACCGACAGCAGCAATTTAAACAAATACGCAACTTGGCAATTAGCTTAAATATTCCACAAAATGAAACGGTTGTTTACGGTGGTGATTTTAACGTTAATAAGCTTAAGTTTCCGGGGGATTACGCAAATATGCTGACTAACTTGGCAGCGTCTGCGCCACAATATACAGGTTACACAAGCTCGACGTTTGATCCTCGAGTTAACGCATTTGCAAAAAAAGCCGGAGAAACAGTTGAGTACTTGGACTATATCGTTGTAAGTGATGAGTACAAGGCTGTGAGTAATAACACGAATGAGGTTAAAGTGCCTCGTAGCACGCATCAGAGTATTTGGGAGCATTGGGATTTATCTGACCATTTTCCCGTAAAAGCGGTGATTAAGTAATCTACGATTAATAGAGTGAGCGGATGTTAATTTATCAAGCTCACTCTCTGTGATTAACTCGCAACTGCGCAGTAGAGGTTTTGTGTGAAAAAAAGTCTTCTTTGTTTTATTTTTTCAGTATTGGTAATCGCCTTTTTGGTTGTTTTTAACTACGCAGATTCAGCGTCCGTTGAGCATGTAACCCACGTACAATCGCCAGTAAAAGAGCAACATGAGGCGCGCCATCATAACCAAGATAGAACGGAACAATTTGAGCCAATATATGATGGCGAGCGAGTAAGAGCGTTGATTAAAAAACTCGCTGATGCTGATATTGAGGAGCTAAAGCCCTTCATTGAATCTTTTTGGCAATCTTGCTCGCTGAGATCTGAATGTGATGATTTATTAATGGAATTACAAAATCAACTGAGTTTCAGTAAATACCAATTGATTGCTGAATACCCAGCCAAACAGAGGGAATTTAACCAATTAACAGAGAGTGAAGGTTTTAACACCAGTACTGTGGAAAAAGTTGAGAGAATCAAAAATATCTACACGCAAGTCTGGGGTGATAGTGCCGCTGAGTTATTTCATGAGGCCTTCTCTTTTTACGATGCTAGAGCGACGTTGGCAGAATTAACGGCAATGGGCAATAAACTAGAACAAAGTGAATTTCTTGCGCAGCTAACCACCCTTGGTCAGCAAGGCAAAGTGCCAGCGAGTAAAAACGAACAGTACAGTATCGCGATAGAGTTGCTAGGCGCAAACATGGACCCCAGCGAATTATCACAGTTAAAAAGCCAGCTAGCGCAGCATTATTTTAGTCCACTTAAGGCAAACGCGATTTTAGCTCGACAGAATCAGGTCGTCGAGCAACAAAAGGCTGTGAAAAGTTATCATCATGCGTTAAATAAAAAGAAAGCAAAGTTACGAATGGACAGAAGAACAGCGCTTTCACATTTATCTGAACAGCAATGGCAAAGTCATTATACAGCGGAAATTAAAGCCTTTAGAAAGGCATTTTTTAACGAATGATATGCCCCTAGATAGGGGCTTGATATCAGCTGCGTAAGCTCAAGGAAACTGCTCACCTGTTGTTTGGTTGTAGTTGCCTACTCAAGCGGAGAAACTTTCATACACTACAGTTTCTGATTCAGCGCTATTGGTAAACTAAAATACATATTTTCGCTCGCGATACCTTCAACCAACTCAGGCTGATCAAAAAGACCTGTTATTCTGTTCCCTGCAATGTCCTCAAGAATTGCATCAATGACTAAGGTGTAAGATTCTTCAGGTTGCCAAGATTGTTTTGGTGTAAACACCCACCTTTTCTCTTCCTGCGCGATATCAATTGAACCCGCAACGGTGTCACCACGTGTGTTCTTAACTCGGATTCTAAAAGCCAGTGACGTGTGATCGATTGATGAAGTAAAATCAATCGTTAAGGGCATTTTTGAATTTGCAAGTGGTTGATTAACGACCCAGTTTGAAATAGTTGGTTTGCTATCAATTGCCTGACTGACTTTAAAGGTTTTGATATATTTGTCGGCACAGTTGCTGCGATTGAGCGCGCCTGCGTCAACGACTAGATGATACGTTTTACCAACCTCTAGGGCACGTCCTAATGAATTATGTGCGACTAAACCCGTTTTTACTCTGCCAGGGTCAAACAGCAGTGTTAATCGCGTTCTGTCTGGGCTCCAAAGGCTAAACTTGTTTTCGAGAAATACGCCCTCGAGCCGCTGGCCAGACTCGTCAGTGAGATAAATGTGCGCGAGTGTATTTGTAGTTCGCATGGCTTGATTAAAGTAGATATAAAATCGAAGCAGATTTTCTGGCAGCGTGTCAGCAGTCGGGTAGACTGCTGACACGTGCACTTGCATACGTATATCACTACATTGCGCAGATAACGTAGCGCTTGATATTGAAGAAAAAAACAATAAAGCGCCTAATAGCAGTGCACGATTCATCACTTTTTAGCCTCTTTCGCGAGTTCACGCGTCAATTCAGGGTATCCAGCATCTGTTTTGAGTAGGTTCTGAAAGTGCCTGAACATTTCTTGCTCTGGGTAATATTGATAATCTTTGAAGTTATATTCACTGATAAAGTCATTCAAGCGGAAGTATGCACCTTTTCTAAATGAGACCAAATCAATATCGCCTGTTGTCATATTACGTTTTAACGTTGCAATGAATTGCGCGTCTTGATCCGCTGCTTGAAGTACGCCAGATAAGGGGACTGGTCGAGTGGGTACGCCCGCTTTTGCCCACATTTCAGGTGTTGATAACCCTTCGCTCTTATTTGCTTTGGTCAAATCGGCAACGCGAATTAAATCAGCACTTCGCTCTTTGTTGATTACTAGTACGAAATCTTCTTGTTTTTGAGTGTGATCTGTAGCTGTAAAGTGGATAACGTCTAGAGGAGTATTGCCATAGCCAAGTTCAGCAATGGTTTTCCCTTTTACATGCGCACCGTTGGATAAACTTGATGTTGGAATAGTCACAAGTGGCGTACATGTATAAGCGGCGACAACTGTCTCAACGCCATCTAGGTTAATCACTTCCATAGCTCTGATGGGCGCTCTCGTTTCTGTTTGGTTGTGCACAGTGTGATAAATTTCGATATTTGAGCTGGTGTCAGCTTCATCAAAGGGGTATTTAATCTTTCGAAGTGTTGATGCAAATTCACCCGTTGAGAGGCTTGAAACATAAAGCGTGCCATCGACGTAGTCTAAGTCGGTAATTGTTAGCGTTGTAGCAGGAATATCTCGCCAAAACTTAACGGAGTCATCGGCCGTTTTTGCTAGGGTTTTTACTGTATGCTTGTATTTATTTAGATTAACTCTCGTAAAGTCACCATTTTGGTTTGCTTTTATAATCGCTGAGGCTTTTTGCTTTCCACTGAAGTATGAAACGGAAATAAATGCTTCTTTAGTTGTTGGATGAACAGCAATGTCATGGTAGTTAACTGCTGCGGGAGCCACATTCAGTAGGGCAGCGATTTTTGTTCCAGCGCCTTCTAAGTTGTAACTTTCTGAGGTCTTAGTTGAGGGGAGCGAGGGCAGCGAATACGCAAAAATCTGACCTAATTCCGAGTCAGCAACAAACAAAGTGTTGGCTTCTGCAAATTCTAAGATAGTCGCTGATACCGGATTGGCAGCAGCGTTGACTTGCATCGCAGCTGCACTTAGAGACAGTGTGATGACAATACTTTTTAGGTGATGTTGATATTTATGCATGTTTTTCTCCCACTTCGTTAGTAAGGCTTTTTACTATGATTTCTAATTCACTTCTAAGTTGAGGATTAGAAAGTTGCAGAGTTGACGAGTCGAAGTTCTCGTAAAAACTGGGTACTGACAGGCTACCTTTGACATTTGCGCCAAAAAATTGGGCCGATTGCAGTGCGGTATTGAGTACATTTGATGCACCGCCGGGGCCTGGAGAAGTGGCCAAGAAAATAACGGGTTTGTTCTGATAAACGTCTCTCGATACTCTGCTAGCCCAATCTAAAATGTTTTTAAAGGCGACGGTATATGTCCCATTATGCTCAGCAAAGGACACGATGATGGCGTCTGCACTGTTCATTTTTGCAATAAAATTCTGAGCAAGCTTTGGTTGACCAATTTCTTTTTCTCTGTCTTCGCTATACATGGGGAGTTCAAAGTCGTTTAAATCCAAAACGTCGACTTTTGCTTCGCCAATTAAACTCGAGGCATACATAGCCAGTGCTTTATTAATCGAGTTTTTACTGTTCGAAGCGCCCAAGGCTAATATTTTCATTTACTTTCTCCACGTGTGATTAAAACAAGACCAAGATTTTCAATGGCGGTTAACGACATCTGTTTGCCTTCGATGAGTTGTCCCTCTGTTACTTTTGCACCATTAATCGTTGCGCTACCTCGCGTGATAATGGCGACAAAAGGTTTGGAGACAGGCAGGGTTTTGTGATCCTCGATAAAGCCAATTTGGCAATGCATATTGCTGTCGAATGTGTCACTGGTGTTGCCGCCTAATACCGTCGTTAACCCAGTTTTTCAAGCTTGAAATCTTGATAGGCTGGCGTTAAGCCATTTCTAGGAGGTAAAAACCAAATCTGGACGATACCTGCTTTTTCATCATTTACGCTAAATTCCGCATGCTGCATGCCTGTTCCCGCACGTTGAACTTGAACGCCCGGGCCGTTGATAACGGTGCCATCTCCCAGAGAGCCCTGATGCCCCACGCTGCCTGAAGTGATAAAGCTCACGATATCAACATCTGTATGTGGGTGAATTGGTGCGCCGTTATTCGGTTTAAAATGACCATATGCAAGATAAATAAAATCATCTAACCCGTGACTAATTTGAGAGTTAGAGCGCGCATGAGGCCAAGCTCTGGGGCTCATTGCCATGCGAGTTTCGACTATGCCTGCAAATCCACCTAACGGTAGCGTTTGTTTATCAATAATACGTATCTCATCGGTGTTCATTTGTTTCCCCTTTATCTGTTGGAACTGAACTAAGAAATTGCTTTTGGGCCGTTCGTATCTCTTGATAAGGAGTATGAGGTATGCTCTAGTGTCATAAATAGAAGTTCAATGGCATACTAACTATGCCTTAGGGGAATGGTTGTGGATTCGGTTATTGCGATGCGCTCTTTTATAAGAGTGGTTGAAACGGGTAGTTTTAGTGCCGTGGCGGTGGAGTTGAATACAAATCAAGCGACAATAAGTAAACGCATTGCGAGCCTTGAAAATAAATTGGGCACAAAGCTACTTGTTAGGGGAAGCCGAAAACACACGCTAACTGAAGCGGGGAAAGCCTACTTCGAAAGAGTATCTAACATTGTAATGGAAATTGATGAGGCTGAAGCCGAAGCTCGTTCTTTAACCGCAACACCAAAAGGACATTTGAGAATTACCGTTCCAACAATGTTTGGTAGCATGTATGTTGCGCCAGTCATATCAGAGTTTTTATCGCTGTACCCTGAAATTGGCTTGGACATGAAATTTGATGAGAATATGGTAGACCTCGTTAGGGAAGGGATTGATGTGGCGATTAGATTAGGTGATTTGCAAGATTCATCGTTGGTTGCAAAAAATTTAGGCTATGACGAACTCATTGTCGTAGCGTCACCTAAGTACCTTAGTAAATATTCCATACCGAGTCGATTAGAGGACCTAAAAACGCATAACTGCTTGATTTATAGCCTGTCTCCAAAGCGAGGCACCGTATGGGTGTTTGGTACTCAATCCAACACAACCAAAGTTGAGGTAACGGGCAACTTTCAATGTGATAATGGAATGGGGTTGATGGAGATGCTTCTTGCGGATGCGGGAATTGCCTTGATGCCAAAATGGATGGTACATCAAGAAATAGAGGCGGGAAGGTTATTACATATCCTAAACGATCATTATAAACGCTATCCGATCAGTGCGGTATTTCCTAAAAACCGCTATATACCTTTAAAGGTGAGGAGCTTTTTAGATTTTATGGCAAAGGTGATAAGGACAGATCCTGTTTTGTCCAAAGTTTAGTTGAACTTAACCTTTTTGACTTAGAGGAAAGTCACGGTGATGTCAGCATTAAATTGACGGCTCTTCGCTTCTCAACCATAACAAAAACTGATTTTCATTTTTGCTATGTATTACTGGCACAAGTGAGAAAGTCAATTAAAGCATTCTTAAAGTGGGGTTTTTCAAGTAGCTTGACTCCCCATTCCTGACATTTATCTTTCATTGGGAGCTGTTTATTCGCCGTGAGTAAGGCGATTTTTGCGTTTGGACACTTGGCTTTTGCTTCAACAATGACTTCATCACCCGTGCCGCCAGGCATGTTGAAATCAATGGTAAAAATATCATAATTTGCTTTTGCTAGCAGCGCGATTGCATCAGCAGCACATTTTGCTTCATCAATAACGATGTCGGGATATTCTTCTTTTAGTACTTTTTTTATTTGTGCTCGGGCAACTAAGCTATCGTCCACAACCAGTGCTTTCATATAAATTCTCCCATTTCTTTGTTACTAATTAGTTTAGGATAAATCTTGGCTTTCGGTAAAAAACCTCCAATTGATGCTTTGTTTAATTTGAGTCTGCATTGAGTGCATCTAGCCACTCTACAAAATTTTGCACAGGCATCGGTTTGGCGAAATAATACCCTTGTATCACATCGCAGTGCTCAGCGGCCAAAAATTCATTTTGCTGTTTTGTTTCTACGCCTTCAGCAATTAACATGAGTCCTAGGTTTTTGGCGAGTCCAATAATGCTCTTACAAACCAGAGCGGCTTCTTCGTCATTGGGTAGGTCAATAATAAAGCTGCGGTCAATTTTCAATGTGTGCAGAGGAAAGCGTGTTAGATATGCTAAAGACGAATAGCCCGTCCCAAAATCGTCAATAGAGATAACAAACCCTTTTTCAACGAGGCTGCGCAACAGAGCAATGGTTTCGTCAGTTCGCTTCATCAACATTCCTTCGGTCAATTCGAGTTCAAAGAAGCGTGTTTCTAGCTGGTACCGATTAAGCACCGCCATAAATCGTTTGGTGAAGGCTTCACTTGAAAACTGCCTTGGGGAAATATTTACACCCATTCTAAAGTGTTGTGGTAAAGCGTGTTTATATTGCGCTAAAAACTGACATGCTTGGTCAAGAACACTGTCGAATATCTGCTCAATAAAACCACTGTCTTCGGCAATAGGAATAAAATCTACGGGAGATATGTATCCTTTCGAGGGATGGAACCATCGTACTAACACTTCTGCGCCGTGTAACACCTGTTTATCTGGAGAGAGTTGAGGCTGCAGCACAATGGAAAATTGTTCATTTTTGACTGCTAAGCGCAACTCTGCTTCAAGTTCTAAGCGCTTTCTTGCATTTTCATTCATTTTTTCGGAAAAGAACATGTAGTTATTTCGCGAAGAGTCTTTAACTGCATACATGGCAGTATCGGCACATTTGATCAAGTCGTAAGCGGTCTCTCCATTTTCTGGATAGGTCGCTATGCCAAGGCTGCCTGTTACAAACAGCTGGTGGCCGTCAATATCAAAAGCCAATTCAAAAATAGATACAACTTTTTCAGCTACACGGGCCGCATGCTCCTTATGCTCTAAATTTTCTAATAAAATAACAAACTCATCTCCACCTAACCTAGCAACAGTATCCAACTCTCTTATGCCTTCGAGAAGCCTATTTGCGACAAGTTGCAATAACTTGTCTCCGGTATCATGGCCTAAAGTATCGTTAATGATTTTAAAGCGGTCCAAGTCTAAGAAGATAATGGCGACATTGTTATCAAATCGCTTCGCCCGCCCAATTGCAGACTGGATCCTGTCCATCAATAAAGTGCGGTTAGGCAAGCTGGTTAGTTCATCAAATTTAGCCATTGTTTCAAGTTGCTGCTCGTACTGTTTTCGCTCGGTGATGTCACGTAATACAACCACAAAATGCCGCTGCTCTGAGAGTTCAACTGTGCTCACCGACAATTCTGCAGAAAAGCTACTTTCTTTGCCATATGGCGTGATTTCTAACTCTATCGAGTCGGCGTATTTTGCCCACAAGGGAAGCATGGCAGCCATCTGATTTACACCGCCATTGGCTTCTGACAATGGCTGGTTTTTCTCTTTTAGGAATTGGTGTAAATTGATGTTATTTAGAGTGTCTGACGCGCTACTAAGTAGTTCGTTTGCTGTATGGTTAAACATTTGTATGTTACCACCCGCATCTACGATAATGATGGCATCTTTGACACTTTCAAAAATTCCTCTGATCCGCTTTTCTTGAGCCTCTATTTGTTCAGCTTTGAGGTTGGCTTCTGTGGCCAACTGATGCAACGCCGTTTCACGGTTAACACTTTCAGATATGTCGATTATTTCGATTAGGCAGTACTGCTTTTCAACATTAATAGGCTTAATTTTAACGACTTGAGAAATTAGCGTACGTTCTTCTATAGACTGTTTGTCACGATAAAAAGGGAAGGGGGCTGGGTTAAGCTTGTTTGATAAAATAGCAGCTCGCCTAAGGTTTAATGCTTTATCCATCGCTCTATTTAAACGAGGAGGAAGGTCGGGAAAGACAGACGTAATGAGCTTATTTTCAATTGCGCCTTCAACAGCACTGTGTTCCTTTACCCAGTCATTTGCAAATACAATTTCTCTGTGGCAGTTAATAACTATCATGCCGAGATCCGTGCGATTAATGGCCTCGGTCATATATTCAGGAGGTGCATTGCCTTGTGTCATTAAAGCCCCAATTCAGATAACATTTGATTGGTTTTTTCTAAGAAGTCTTCAATGACTAATATGTCTTGTACAAATAAAATATCGCCTCTGACTTGGCTGTCTTTGATTTCAAAATGCATACCGACGGACATAACCGTGTCACCAACGTAATACTTATCTACCAGCGCTTGAAAGGTACCAGAGTATGCCGTTGGCATGCCTGTACTGATAGACACATGCATCATGTCACTTATCGAGGTGATTATGGCGTCTAAAATAATACTGGATATTTCAGTCAGTGACTCTACTTCTAATGCGGTTAAAGTATCAGCACCACTCGTTTCTTTTAGCACCTTTCTCACTAGGTTGAGGCTGTGCTGAGCGGGAAACAATAAAATCCCATTGCACTCCATCCCTCCCTGAATTGGCAGAACAACCGCAGTGATATTGCGGCTTGACTCTATCTGGAGTTTATCAAAAATGGCATTTTTCTCGAACAGATCAAAGTTTGGAACCGACATCAAGATCTCTTCGTTAATCATATCGTTGAGTTCAACAATTGCTTCACCCAGTCCAACATTGAACAACTCTTTTATATAGTCTATTTGTAATTCTGAAAGCTGCATCCAAATACCTGCTATGCGTGGACATCTATGATGTATCTATGAGGTAATCTTATATAGCAAGCCTAGCAAACATCTGTACTTATACCAGTCGATTAGAGAACAATAAGTTGTTTTAGATAACGAAATAAACTTATATTCGTCCCCAAAATACGTCTTGGTAAAAAGTAGCTTGCCTGTCAGTTAATTAACCAAAAGGTTATCGATACGGCATAATTACTGGATGCTGGGGCTTATCAACAAAAGAGTTTAATAGTCACCGATATCGGACGAAGCATGCGGGTGCTCAAAGCGTATCTAAGTGTTTGTTCTCAAGTGGCAAACATAGAATCACCAGCCCGACTTGCTGCTATGCAATAGAGGGAAACGACCGACTAAAAACGAGTTTTCCCCTTAACTCTTTGGTAATACATTAGACCACTAGGTTTGGGTGGTCTCAAACTCGTTGATATAGCTAGAACCTGATCACTTTTGAAGAGCGAGTATTAACTAAGTATAAGAATAAGGCACCATTAAAATTGACGAGAAATTGACTAGACACCCAAGTTAGCGAATAGGGTGTCATCTCAATAGTACGTTACTTAGAGCAGAAATAATTGAAAGGGAAAATATTAGACATTTTCTTTGTTGCTAGGCATTCATAAATGCAAATAGAGAGACGTCAAAGCGTGTTTGACTCCCTCATTTTAGCTTTCTTTTGACTCTTTCTCTTTTAGCTTTCTGTCTTGGTCAAAGTGCCATTTTACGGCGAAATAGCCGGCCACGCCTAATGCAATTACTTTGACGCCCATAAAAATATAAGGGAAAAAATCTGACCAATGATCCATCGCATATCTCCATGCTTTTAAATATCACAAATTAGAATGAGGAGCGATGCCACGTTGGTTAAGTTCCATATCTGTCGTATTGGTTGAGTTCAAAAAGTTATTTTGATTCTAATATTCCAATACTTAGGTTGATTCAGATCATAGAAGACCGCTCACTTGTCGCGATAATATATTCAGCTAGGAAGGGTTTGTCAACATTCAATTAGAACGTATAGAACATTTAGAAAAAATTGAAAGCTTATGGGTGACCTTGTGCCTCTTGTCTGTGTTTGTAGCACTTTATAGCCCTCATATAAAACAGCAGTGAAAAGTAAACCCTTTAGTCTTAGTCTCTAACGCTTATTTCCATTGATATTACATAGATTCACTAATCTCAGCACCTATATAAAACTGGCGCTAAGCTCTTAGCAGCAAAATGGTCATTGTGGTGATGGTAAAACTTAATATGTAAATAAAAGATACACGAACCTTCGTATCTGGTATAGCCATATACATTAAGGCCATACCAAAATGCTTGGTAGATTCGAGGATCTGATTAATAGAGGTGTTTTAGTTCTTCTGGAACTTTCGTAGAAATATTGGCAACACGTTCTGCTTTTGCGTCAATACCTACAAACGTTGTTACATCATTCCCTGGTACACATAATGTGGTCGTAATGGGACCTGTTGGTTGATTTGTATTAACGAAGTTAACTCTTTTGATGCTCGATGCTGAAGTGTTAAGAACGGCTAAATTCATACAGCCAGCCATCATTGGAAACTTAACACCGTACTCGCTTGTGTAAGCTGGAACGCGCGCTATTTCGAAGCCTGTGTTATTTGCATTTTTTGTGGTTTGAAGGCTTGCGCGCCCGTAGTTACTGACTTGAAGAGAAGAGCGCCCATACACATTTAATGTGGATGTTGGCTTCTCTTTATTGAGATAGTAAAAGTGTACGTTACTTGATGGAATCAAAACTGTTGCTGTTGGCTCCTGAGAGTTTACGTACATCCAACTCGAGATCTGCTGAATTGAACCATTTATGGAAGCTCTTCCCCAGTGAATATTAGACAAAGTCACAGCGCCACTCATATTCTCTATGGTACAAGAGTCTTGGTGATACAAAATAACGCAGCGACCGCCGTTGCTCTGATACTGGTAGTCAAGGAGTACGTCAAAAGAGAACGCATTTTGGCCCATTATCGGCATGGGGACTGAATGTGTAGTACCATCTGTCGTTGCTGCTAATTTAAACGTAATATCTTGTCCTGCACTTGCATTGAAGCCAATTGCTACAGAAGCCAAAGCTAGACTAACGAGGGTGATTTTAGATGTCATTATTTATCCTTAATAATTGTTTAATGTGCGTCATTTCTTAACAAACGAGGCAGCTCGAGTGACGAGTTGCCCTTGGACTTTTTGCTATTTACTCAACACGGTCATAGTATTTATCTATTTTGGAAACACAAGGGTAAGTATTAATCATGTTTCCTTCAAGTTAAAGTAATGTTTATATGTTGTTTTATTGATGTCTGATTTCAGAAAGTTGGTATTGAACTCTTAGACGGTTAGTTTACAGAGTTATCACCGCGTCTAGGTAATCGAGCGCTCTCCACCAAAGGCTTCTTTGATACTGGTTTGGTTAATCCATCAACAAAGCGTATATTTGGCTTTTTTGCTGAGCTGGCCGAATCTCAAATGTAGTGAGTACCTAAACAGACAATGTTTTCGGCGCATATGTCATCTGAAAAGCCTGAAGATTAATGTTAATTGGTGTTAAGGCTATTTTTTATCAATGATTTTATATGGCTTGTTCATTATTTCTTGATGTCACTGGGGGCCAGATACAAATCGTAGAGGGAAGATTATAAAGATCTCAGTTTCAACATTAATAAGGATAATACATATTGAAACTGAGCTACTTGATGCTGCTCAGTTGCAGCAATAAAACCCGCTAAAAGTGAGATAAAAAGGTTTGGTAGGCTGCTCTCACTTCCTTATTGTTAAACATATCATTGTGACCAGCTTCATCAGCGATTATGAGTTGTTTATTCGTACTTTGACTGGCCGAAAATAATTTATGGGTGAGTGAAATAGGAGTTTGTTTGTCCTGACCGCCACCGATGACTAATAAGGGTCCTCGATAAGCGTCTCGCAGCACCTGCTTATTGTCGACGCTATAAAATGCTTTATCTATTTGAACGTCAAAAAGCACTTTTGCATACCAAGGCATCGCCTCGTCAACCCATTCATCGACATTGGTTGCCGAGCCTTCCATTACAAGGCCATCGATAGGTTGTTTCTTCGCAACTTGCGCAGCAACAAAACTACCCAGTGAGAACCCATGCACGATAAGGGTGTCTGCACTTAGCTTATCTTTTGTAAAATGATAACTTAGATTTGCGTCTTTGATGAGGTTGGCGATAGTCGCAGGCCCCTTTGTTGCGCCGAGTCCTCTACGATCAAAAATAACGATATCAAATTCGTATTTTGCTAGATTGATCAGTGGACCCTCTGCTGAATCTGCCACACTCATTCCATTTCCTGGAATGTATAAGATTGTATTGTTTGTATTTTTATTATCTAAATGCAGGCCATGGAGCACGACGTTCTCATCTTCGACATTGAGTTCAATGGGCTTGATGTCATGATTTGGTGTTTGAGCACTCAGCTTACTTAAAAGTACTTGAGAATACCTAATAGTAGACTCGTCTTGCGCTATAAAGCCTGATTCATTTATCTGTGTAGTACAGCCCAACAGAGTAGCTGAGAGGCCGAGAGCTAGTATTGTTCTTTTCATTAAATTATCCTTTATTTGTATGGGTATGTGAGTTTATTTGCTTTGCGAATCGAACGATGAGAACGACAAACTCTCTATGCACTCTTATGCTAATAACATAGCGGTAAAATTACAATATTTACATATATTTCAATATGTAACGCAGTGTGAATGTGTGCTGGTGAATACGGTAAATCTAGCGTTTTGGTAGCAGATCCGATTTGCACTTCAGTATTATACATGGGGGGCTATTATTGAATTTTGATCACATATGTTAATGTACTCATATTGATTGAATTTTTTCAGTCGGGCTTTCTGAATAATACAGATAATGACACATCCGATATAACGAGAATTGCAATATGCTCTTTGATATTAATGTTGTTTATATTTTGATCTTAGGCTGTGAAATTGCATTTTGGGCTTTGCTTTTTTGTGGCTTTTCAGTGAGGTATTTACTCAATAAAAAGAGGTTAAGTTTCTATATTCTAGCAAGTGTTCCATTGGTCGATTTAATGCTATTAGCATTTGTTATATTTGATCTTAATGATGGGCAAAGCGCGACGTTTGCACATGGTTTAGCCACGGCTTATATAGGGTTTACAATAGCGTTTGGTCAAAAGCTCATTGCTTGGGCTGATAGGGTCTTTGCTAATAAAGTAATGGGGACTGACATTACCAATACAGTTTTAACTGGGTGGGGTGCAGTCATCGACGACTTCAAGCTTTGGGCTCGCTGCATTTTTGCGGTTGCGATAATGTATGTGCTTCTTATCCTGATAACGGGCTTTGTCAATGATCCTTCGAAGACTCAGGCCTTAGAGATATGGTTCAAAATACCCTTTTTCACCGTATTCTTTTGGTTTATCTTTGGACCTCTTTGGAGCCTAGTGTTTTTCAAGCGTACCTCAAAGTCGTAAACAGGCAGATAGCTAATCCATACACACATTGGCCGAGCTAATCGCATGGCAGGAATTTATATATGGTTATAACAAGAGTGGTGGTTTGATCTATGTCCTCTTCGCAAGATGCGATGTTTACTGGTATTCAATATAACGATCAAACCGTGATGGGCCTGCGCAGGTTTAATGCGCCTTTTACCTATCAAGATGAGTTAGTCGATGAAGCTAGAATCGTCCATGTGTTCAAAGGGCAATCTGCACTCATTTGTGCAGGTGAGGCATTCTCCTTGAAAGCGGGTGATACGCTATTAATGAAATCTGACAATTTTATTAATAGATGGCTGGAGGATGCTAGGGGAAATTCAGTAGAGTTTGTAGGTGTAAGATTGACGCAATCCTTTATACAACAGCTTTATCAAGCCTCACTACCAAACATGATTGGTACTAATCAAGCTAAGGAGGGTTTAGAAGCCTCTTCAGCCGTTGTACTGCCTGACTCAAAACTGTTAAGTAGCTACTTTACCTTGCTGAAAGCATATATTTTGCAGTCTAACTTGATGACAAATAAGCTCGTGGATTTGAAAGTTCAAGAGTTAATCGAGTTGATAATCTCAACTGACCGCAGTGGTCGCGTACTTGCATTATTGAATCAGTTGTTTATACCAAGCCAGCCCGCATTACAAAAAGTGGTAAATGCGCATTTGTACACTCCCTTAAAAGTGGATGAAATGGCCTTTTTATGCCACATGAGTGCATCGACTTTTAATCGTAGGTTCAAACAAGTCTACGGTACTAGCGCCAACAAATACCTAATTGGTAAACGCCTTGAAAAAGCTCGGCAACTCATAAAGTTAACCGACAAAAGTGTAACGAGTATTGCGATAGAATGTGGTTTTGAGGAATTGAGCTATTTTTCTCGTGCATTTAAACAGCAGTATCAAGTGACGCCTTCCCAACTCAGAAAACATACGGGTTGACTGAAAAGTGCAAATTCTTAACTGGATTATGCAAGTACTTAATTGGAGAGAAAGCTAGCATGTAAATCATTAAATCAACACGATATAGGTTTACATATTATGATTAAATTTGCACAAATTCTGTCTGGTTTGTTTGTACTAATTCTTGGTTCAGCAGCGCTAGTGACCATGTTATTTCCTGAATTAATCAATCAACCAAGCGGCTTTAATGCCGCGAGTGATTATGGATTTACTAATTTGCGGACGCTAGGCGCACCGACTTTGAGCTTGGCTGTGATCACTGCAATTGGGGCTTATAAAAAAGATTGGCTACTTCTATTACCAGCATCTATGTATTTCTTTTTCAACTTCTCTGCGAGGACTCTCTCAACATTTATCGAAGGGTACAATCCAGAGATGTTTTTTGGTTTGGCAATGACATTGACACTTTTCATATTGTCGCAGGTTGCGCTACATGGCTTTAGAAAATCAGCCTAGCGTTTTGCTCACAACCTTAATCGAAGAGGGGCTTTGAAAGTGCCTCTTTTTACTTTCGAACTTATTATTTGAGTGCTCGCATTTTCCTTTTTAAAAGAATAATGAAAAGAAAGTAGATAACTCGGAACGAGTTAGTGCTTATTTAAAGCGGAAGGTGCATTTTTGCGAGTTTATTCATTAAATAGTGAGGCTTAAGAGGTAAAAATAAATAATTTAGCAGCATTGTTCGATTAAATATATACCAGTATAATTACACGATTTTTATTGATTAAACTGGGAGAGTAAATGTGAAAAGGATGTTGATTCTTTTTGCCGCGTTGTTTTTTTCAACCCAGCTTCGAGCTGAGTTTGAACAAGCATATGCCCCTATTTTTGTCGGTGATATTGTCACTTTTATACCGGTAGAAATTATACCTGAGACTACTAGATACTTATCTGTTAAAACTCACTCAAATCGAGCCGATGTTGCTTGGTCACCAAATAAAGATGCTGATTATTATCAACTACAAAAGTACGAAAATGGTGTTTGGACGTATGTTACAGAGCGACATAGTTTAACGTATCATTCTGTATATGGCAGTAGTGGACCTTTTAGGGTGCGAGGGTGCCACAAGTATGGCTGCGCGCCTTGGCAATCGTACAATCATCAAGTGCAGGGGTCACTTGATATCCTCTCTTTCACATCTGACAACAGCCAGTTTAACAGTTCGGGTCGGGTTAAACTTGAGTGGAGCTTACAAGGCGCAACAAGTGTTTCCTTGCTTCGTGAAGAAGCGGGCACCGTGGTTTCTAAGCTAGATAACTTGAGTCCAACCAAAGGTTCTTTGTATGTTAATGTAAATAAAATGACTGAGTTTACATTAATCGCCACTGGCTTTGGCGGCGAAGTGCTAAGTCAGAATTTAATAACAGATGGCACAATCAATTTAGATCAGCCGGAGTTGCCTCAATTTGCTCAAGCACCAGCTCTTGAAGATAAGAATCAGAAAGTCGGCGTTATACCAGCAAATGTTGATGTAAATTCTGGTGGTAGTGCTGTTTATTCAACCAAAATCGAGGTTTTACAAGGACGTGGTGGGTTTTCGCCTGAGCTATCTGTTAACTACTCAAGTTCTGGTAAAAATGGTCTTCTAGGGGTTGGTTGGAACCTTTCAGGACACTCTGCCATTACTCGGTGCCGCAGATTCCTAGAAGAAGACGGCTATTACCAAAATGTACAGTTAAATAGTGCCGATGCGCTATGCTATGGCGGTGAAAGATTGATACCTGTCACAGAGGATCAGGCTATTGCTGCAGGCGCAGAGTATAGACTTAAATCAGACCCTAACTTTAAGGTGATTTATTCTAGCTCAGGCTTTACCGTATACACTCAATCTGGTGAGCAATGGTCTTTTGGTAGCACTGTAAATGCGCAAACAAAAGATGCGAGTAGTACTGTTTATAAATGGCATTTAAGTCAGAAAAAAGACAGCTATGGCAACGTTATTAAGTATGAATATAACAATAAGGCAGGTAACCAAGTAAGACTGTCAGAAATCACCTACGCGAGCAATAAAGTTAGCTTTGTATACGAAGCGCGCACAGACAGTAGCCATAAATACTTTTTAGGGAATGAAGTCGCTAATGATCAAATACTATCAGCAATTGAAGTATACAACCACGACAATGATATAGTTGCTGATTATGCATTTAAATATAAGAACAGTGCAGCAACTGGCCGTTCATTACTTGAATCAATTACGAGATGTAATGGCTCAGAGCTGTGCTTACCTGCGACGAAGTTTAGCTACAGTGACAATGTGCCCATTGGCTTGGTAGGCTCTGCAAGCGCACTGAAGATTGATTTAAAGAAAGAGTTTGGCTTTGGCAACCACCTTGTAGATCCGTCGATGCAGTTAATGGATTATGACGGTGATGGTAACTTGGAATTGGCTGTTTACGCATCCAATGTGGATACAGACAAGTATAAAATCTACAACTTTGATATTTCTGGAACCAGTGCGACTCGTGGTTCGTTAAGTAAGGAAGGGACATCTCATACCGTTAGCGATGATCGCTTGGACAGACGGCGACACTATATTAATTGGTATGTAACGGACTTAAATAATGATGGCAAAGATGAAATCACCATCAATGAGAAAAAAACACTAAGGTTCGGTAATGTATACGGAGATTTATTTGGAACGGGTGAGCAAGTAGCTTCTTCAGATTATATTGGGCTGCTTCAAACAATTGAAGACGAAGAGTCTGAATGTTCACAATTAGAAAAGTGTGGTGCGGTTGTTACCGTTATGCAATTACTTGATGTGAACTACGACGGGTTGCTTGACCGAATATATGACGTAAGTGCATATGCCGTAGATCTAGAGACGGGACAAGCATTCTATGGTGGGCACACAGCCTCTCTAATCAATACTTCCAATGGTGAAACATTTAGTGAAGAAAAAGCTGTTGAGTCGGATTCTTTTAGTGATTCTGGAGAGCGTTGGAACACTCATGCTATGGGTGATGTTAACGGAGATGGTTATATAGACTTTGGTACTCACTGTTATGATGGCACCGACTTTGTTAAATGTGATACACACACCAATTTAAACTATGTAAACACCAATTCAGTTGGCCTTGCCAGCTACCAAGATATCAACATGGATGGTAAAAGCGATAGCTTATACTGGGATAAGGGCACGCTCTATGCGCAAATTAGTAACCCTGACAAGAATAAGCTTGTTTCGTTAGGCGCGTTTACACCGCCTAATGAGTGGGAACCTAACCCCGGCCGAGAAGGCAAAGCTATGTGGGTTGACTTAGATGGAGATGGCTCACCGGCACTGATATACCTTGAAGAGACCAAAGACACAATTCATATCTTACATGATGCCAATACCAACGATATAGCTGTCGATAAGCTAGTAAGTATTAAAGAGGGTGATGGCCAGGGGTTATCACATAACTTTGATTATGCTTCTCTTGGGTCCAATGTCTATCAAAAACACACGGATGCGAATCAAAAAACTTGGGGTAATGGCGCGGTTGTAAAAGATGCCAAAAGCGGCGGTTACGTCGTATCTAAGTGGAAGATTTACACCGGCAAAGATTCCAATGGCAAAGAACTTACACAAACTTACCAATATAAATATGCGGGCCTAAAATTTCAGGCTGGCGGTCGCGGCTCATTGGGTTTTGCTGAAGTAACTAAAACGTCATTAGAGAATGAGCAGGTTACCACACGTAAATTTCTTCAACACTATCCATTCACTGGGCAGCAACAAGCAGTAACCGTGGCGTATAAAGGCAATGTAATTCAAACCACCAAGGTGAATACATGGCAGACCCTCTCTATTCTTGATGGCAGGGTAGTTACAGTTTTACCTGAAAAAGTCGAGACCCAAAGTTACAGTTTTGGATCTAAGAATGGAGTGGTTGCAAGTGGTACTAGTCGCGTCAAATCGTTAAAGAGACTGCAAACCACAACTTACGAAACCATTGATAAAGATTATGTCCGTATAAAGAGTAATACAGACGAATATACTGATAGCTTGGCAGGTTACACGTGGAAGAAACATACCTCATATAGTTATGACGATGAGGATGTTAATAACTGGTATATTGCAAGGCCTACCTTTGAAACTATTACGCAATCTAGAACCGATAGCGATGATACGATTCAAAGTACTCAACATGTCAAAAGCACATATAATACTAACAATCTACCTGAATCGATCGAAACCGGCGTTGATGAACACGGCTCCCCAGTATCTGAACAAACGTACTTAAAAGAAACATTTAAGTACGACACCTATGGCAATGTACTGGAAAATCGTAAGTGTAGCTCGCATTACAGAACAACTTGTACGACCGCAGATATAACAGACAAAACGTTATCGGCATATCATGTAGCACAAAAGCTAACTTATACGTATCTTGACGGACGATTTCTTACTTCAGAGCACAATGGTTTATTTTACGTCGCTAAGTATTCTGGACATAACAGTTTAAACCTACCGACAGTTGTAGAAGATGCGGCGGGTATGAAAACTCATATCAGCTATGATGTTTTCGGCCGTCAGTATTTTGTTGCAAGTGAAGACGGTAGTTACTCAAAACAACTGAGAAGTGCTTTTTCAATCAGCTCGATAGGTGCTACCTCTGCAATTACTTTTGAGAGCTCATCGGCGCCTAGAACAATCCAATACTTTGATAACAGTGGGAGGATGGTACTTCAAAAAACACGTTCCTTGACGCTGGAGTGGATTGACCAAATTAGTAGATACGATGCTTTTGGTCAACTAGTCGCTCAGAGTCACCCACATAAAGAGGGAGAAACAGCCCATTATACGGAGCATAGTTACGATGATTTACATCGTCTGTGGCGCACCGTCAAACCTTCTGGTATCAAAGAGTCGGTACGAATAGATAAAGGGGTAAGCCATACATATGTCTTTGGTAGTCACTCAGGTACACTCTCTTCAAGCGCTAATATTGAGTATACAGTTGCCAGAAAAATGAGTGGCTTAGGGCTGCTAGTATCAAGCTTTGATGCGGACAATAACGAAACTAAATATCGTTATAACGAGCACCGATTATTACGCAAAGCACTCAACCCTGATGGTAGTGAAATATTTGTTGAGTACAATGCCCAAGGTCATAAAGTGGCCATGTCTGACCCAGATAAAGGCGACATCAAATTTACCAATAACGCACTGGGGGAGATGGTTACACGTACTGC
Organism: Pseudoalteromonas luteoviolacea; assembly: GCF_001696455.1. Taxonomy (GTDB): domain Bacteria; phylum Pseudomonadota; class Gammaproteobacteria; order Enterobacterales; family Alteromonadaceae; genus Pseudoalteromonas; species Pseudoalteromonas luteoviolacea_C. Next base: position 1,625,252 of record NZ_MAUJ01000001.1, on the reverse strand, counting down.
GCCAGATGGCAGCGTGGTGACCTACCTTTATGATAGTGTCGGAAGGGTAAAGGACAAATCAGCGAAAAACCCAACGGGTCAAACTGTTGACAACCATTACTTTAATTATAAAAAGTCGCTGCTTAACGAGCAGGGCAGTAAGGATGGTGCTAAAAGTTACTTTGCGTACGATAGATTAGGTCGTATCAGTGCGGTTGGCTATGAGCTGGATGAACAGCAGTTTATGACGTCGACTACGTATGACCATTTAGGGCGCGTATTTCAACAGTTTGATGCATCAGGTAATTTTAGAGGGATCCAATATAGTTATAAAAATGGCTATACCGATGCCATTAAAGAAGCAAGTAATAGCAGCCTCACGTATTACCAAGCAAAAACGATGGATGCTTTTGGTAATATCACTGAGTGGCGCTCTGGCTCCGGTATCATCAGTAAGGCGAGTTGGGACCCTAAAACCGGCTATATAAGTAGCATTAATACCGGTAACGGGGTGGCACAAGATTTAGCTTATGAATTTGACGGAGTAGGTAATTTACGGGCAAGGCAAGACAAAATTGGTGATGCTGCGCGCAGTGAATTGCTAGAGACATTTACTTACGACACGATGAATCGTTTGAAGACTGCCTCTATGAACAGTACCCAGACGCTGTCGATGGACTACTTTAGTAACGGTAATATTAAAACTAAGAGCGACCTACAGTTAGGTAGTGAATATAAATACGGTGAAAAAGCAAAAAACTGTGTTAACTATGCTGGTAAGCATGCGGTCTCTACTGTGGGCAGTTTAAGTTACTGTTATGATGCTCGAGGCAACCAAACTCATGCATACAACGGCACGGCGCTTCAACGAAGTGTGACCTACACCTACTTTGATAAGCCACGTTTGATTCGCTCACAAGCTGCGACGTCAGAGTTTAAATACGATGCAAATAACGCCCGATTTAAACGTTCTGACATTGAAGGCAGTAAACAAAAAGATACCTATTACGTTGGCAATACCGAGGTCATTGTTGAAGACAGTAAGTATAGCTATCGCAGGTATATTGGCGACCATGCGATTTCTATTCTAAGCGACGAGTCGCAATCAACACGTTATATGTTTAAAGACCATATTGGTTCTACTGATGTAATAACGAATGAAGCGGGTCAGCTGATTGAAAGGTTGAGCTACGATGCGTTTGGTCGAAGAAGAGACGGCTTTACATGGGGCAATATCCAACAGTTACACGTTGACCCTGCCGTGCAAAATGCAGCTGAAATCACTGAAAAAGGCTATACAGGTCATGAGCATGTTGACCATGCTGAAGCCATACATATGGGCGGGCGAATATATGACCCAACGCTTGGCCGCTTTATGCAAGCTGACCCGATTGTACAATCGCCAGAATCGGCGCGAAGCTTAAATCGTTATACTTACGTATTTAATAACCCACTTAGCTTTACAGATCCAACGGGGTATACCTGCAAAGTTGATGACTGGCATATGCCGTCTGAGTGCATTAATAACATACTTGATGATGTCAAAGCTGTATTTGAAGAAGTTGAAATGGAATACCAACAGCTTTCACAAGAGTATACGCCATCTTTCGTTACTTCCGATATTATTGAAGGAAAAGATAAAAGCGTCTTGGGTCAAGTTGTGCACCACACGTACCATGGCGGCAAGTTTATGCGTGATTGGATATTCGAGAATGGGAAATCACTTGTTCAAATAGATTACCAGCCAATATTGCAAGCTGCGACGGATGGAGAGTATTCCCATGCTACATTTTTGGTGGGTAAAGCTGTCGTTGAAAATAGGGTTAAAGTAGCTGATAGATTAGTTGATACTGTTGGGGGACTGGTTGATAATAAGGTTACAAATAATATAGATGAGCTAAGTCAGCTAGCGGCCGAACCATATAAAGGAGGACGCACAAGAGCTGGCTTTAGTCTAGATAAACACTCTCAACGCGAAGGCAGTATTTATTCATCTTCTAGCAGAAAAGCAAGAGTTCAGAATCAAGAAGCTCAAGATATTGTAGACGATATTCTTACGACACCTGGAACAAAGCTAATTAATAAAACAGCAAAGAAAAATGGGCAGACCGTTCCCGTTGTCGATGCGATAGCACCTGATGGTAGAATATTTCGATTTGACCCAAGTGAAAATAACTTATCAGGTTTTAGGGAGCCTAAAAAATGAACAGTAAACTAGATTATGGCCTGTTACATTGTGATGATAGAGGTATTTTTTATGCTGAATTAATGTACGACAATAACCAATGGGGAGAAATAGTATTGTGCAGCGATTCTCAAAAAACTACGGTTACGATGTGGGACTGTAACTTTACTGTTAGCACGAATGACTTAATGGAGATGTTGAATAAGGCATCGACTCATCTCATTGAGTTTGAAGCAAGTAAGAAAGATTAGATGTTACAAACAGTAAAGGTCTAGGTAATTCTTTCAAAGATAAAACAGCAAAAGAAATCGTTGAAATGTATAAAATTATGGGCCACTTAAAGTTTTCATGCAAAGAGTTCAGTTCTACATGGAGGACGCTCAAGCTGATATTTGCAATGATAATTACATTGAATTGGTAAGAAACTTATGCAACAAATGGAATATTCTATTGAAAATATAGTTGCATAGGCTTGCGATTTGTATAAATAAAAACCAAAGCCCTTCGGGGCTTTTTCTTTGCACAAAAATCATTAATAAAACGGATGTTATAAAGAGTGTAGACCCTAATACTTTACAAAGAAGCCAAAGCATATCTGGAAAAAGTCATCAAAAAAAGTGGATGAATTTTCACAAACTATGAGACAAGATGGTTATGTTTTTGACGGAATTGATGTAGTTGAAGATAATGGTCAAAGGTACATTATTGATGGACATCACAGAGCAGCAGCTCGAAGAACTAGAACTAATGTGAATGTAAATATAGTTGATGACGTCGCAAACCATCCAAGTAATTTCAATAGCGTAAAGGAGGTTGTAGAGTCGGCAGAACCTGTAGGGTTAGATAGCTTAAAACCGCCGAGAAGACGATGAATAAAGACCTTGGAATATTAATTGATGATTATTTAGATGATGTTGCTCGAGGAGTTGAGCTTTTAAAAGAACTCACTGAGGGGAAACCTCCTCTAAGAGCATGGAGGGATAATGATATTCCTCAAAAGGGCCTGTTGACTAGTGGAGTAGAGTATGAACTTCATGGAGTTGGTTGTTTGCTTAGTTACAAAGATTACGATGTCGATTTTGATTTTGGGCCTGACGATCGGGCCGATGGATTTGATTTATGGCGCTTAACTCAGTATGTATCTGAAAGGGGTGGTAAATACAATATGTATACAAAATCAAATAATTTAAAACAGGACTTTGAGCAGGCTGTGAAGGAAGGAACTATTTCAAAATCCACTCATCAGTACTGTAATTTATATTTCTACTCTTAGTTTAACCAAAGCCCTTCGGGGCTTTTTCTTTGCCCTTAAACCTATTAATCACACCCGTGTTTAGCCAAGAACTGGTCGTGTTGATTGCCTTGCTGACACTGCGGTGCTTTCATTCTGGGGTGTGGCAGAAGTGACAAAAGCAAAGTATAGGGTCAATTTTTGAGTGTGCTTATATTGATAAACTTAAATAGCGGGGGAAGCCCCCGCTGAGAAGCTTGTTACTTATACGCGTAGTTTAACGTTACACCACTGTAGTTATTGTAACCATATAAACTAATGTGCCACTTTCCTGAACTAGGGTTGGTAAACACACACTGTTCTTCATTGCCATTTTTCCATGGACGGCAGGTATAGTTATTTGCATCAGGGCGTGCATTATATCTCACATACAGATCTGCATCGCCTGTTCCGCCAGTGATTTGTAAACTCATTTCTTTCACGCCTTGTGGGATATCCCATGTGTAATGTGTCCAGCCATTTTGCGTCCCTTGAAGGTTTGGCAAAGCGCCATTCACTGGTTGTACGCCGCCCGGGTCGCCACCGCCTTGACATCCATTAGCTGCAATATGGTCTGAGGCATCTTTGGCTTTAACAATACCGTGGCCATAGTAGTTGTCACGACCAGTTGCGCCTTTATCTTTGGCTGTGGCGTTGAGTGCAGCGCGGATCTCTTGGTTTGTACACTGGGTGTTGTGGCTCCAAACAAGTGCTGCAACACCTGCAACGTGAGGGGCTGCCATTGACGTGCCACTTAAACTTCTATAGGTATTGGTAGGATAGGTGGAATTGACACTCGACCCCGGTGCTGCCATTTCAACTTGGTCATTGTACTGCGAGAAAGAAGAGCGAGATTCATTTGACGTGACAGATGCGACAGAAATAACAGAATTGTAAGACGCAGGGTAAGACTTTGAGCTATTTCCGTCATTACCCGCAGCGGCTACGAGCATAAGTCCGCCGTCTACGAAGTTTTGCATTGCCGTGTTTTCGCTATTTGAGTAGTTGCCACCACCCAGACTCATATTCACAACATGTGAGCCCGCGTCTTTACATTGTTGAATTGCTTTAACTAGGTCTGATGCGTATGTCCATTGGCCATTATCATCAAAGATTTTTACAATGTGCAGGTCCATACCAGGATACACACCGACCACGCCCTGATTATTATTTTCAGCTGCGATAGTACCCGCTACGTGGGTGCCGTGGCCATTGCCGTCATTGTTCCATCTACCTACGGCATTGTTATTTGCATTTCCGGTCACATTACCATATGGCAAATCGGGGTGGCCCAAGTTGTAGCCAGTATCAATGACACAGACTTTTCTTGCGGAGGTGTTGGATTGCGATAACAGGTGACCCTGTACCATATTAATGCCATAAGGTGTGCTTTGGGCAAATGGCGTGATGGCCTGTTGGGATTTTATAGCAGGGGACAAATAGCGCTTAGGGTCTATTTCTATGGATTCAACGGACGAGAAGCCACGCAGTGTTTTAAGGCTGTATTCGTCTAGATGCGCAACCATCGCTTGTTGCTCACCCAGTGAAAATAATGGTTCAGCACCAGCTGTGAATAAGTAATTTAGTGCAATGAAATCATTGAAGTTTGTCTTTCCACCCGAAAGATCTTGCTTGAATCGAACAATATAGCGTTGATCTTTAGCTGATTTAACAGCGAACGTTTGCGTGTCAGAATGGCCATCAAATACTGGGGCATCAGCCATAGCTGACAAACTGATAGTAGATAGCATGACTGTGGAAATGGTCGAAAGTTTAAATCGCTTGTTGATACTCATGTCTGTTCCTTACGTTTTACATGTTATTTCCTACTGATTATTCACTTGAACATCTGCCCTGAATTACGGTGCATACAAGCGGTTCAACTACTTTGGCCTATATCTGATGAGGCACTTTACTGCGATAAACATATCAGCAATTTGGTGTGTGTTTCTCAATAACTGTAAGCTTGGAACGGTCTAAAAACAACGTAGAAGAGACCAAATGCTTATAATATTTTTGTTTATAATTTGATCTAATTGATATAAATATTGAAATATAATGTAAAAATTTATTTTGTGCTGCACTTGTCGGAAGAGATCTTTGGGGAATGACGCAGTAACGTAGCTTTTAAATAGCACTCACACTTACGTTTACTATCAAATGGTAGAATTCAGGCCCCAATAATCAGGTTTATGATGGTCTTCCGTTATAGCCTTGTTGGCTGCTACAGCTTATTTGCTAGACTGCCTCTATTCAATGTTTTTGGGGATACGTACGATAAACTTAGCGCCAGTTGGTTGGTGTTCATAGCTGATTTCGCCTTTCAAAACATGTACGACTGAGTTGTAGGCTATGTTCAACCCTAGTCCAAGGTTGCCTTGACCTAACTGACTTGTATAAAAGGGGTCAAATATTTGCTCTTGATCCTCTTCACTAATGCCCACACCATTGTCTTCGTACGTTATCACTACCCACTCGTTTTGCTCTTTCACTTCTATGGAAATATTGCCCGCATGTTGCGTTGTAAAGCCATGGGTACAGGAGTTATTGACCAGTTGAGAAATCACCTTCAATAATATTTCAGGGTGAGAGTGGAGTTGCACATTCGCGCCTCTCACTTCTAGCTTAATGCCGTTTTCGAGGCTTTGAGCAATCAACCCGCATCTTTGCGTGAGATAATCAAGTACTTCAAAATCCACTGCTTCACTGGTATCTAAATTTGCGGCAATCATTTTAAAGCGTGCGATTAAATCAGCAGCACGGGCTGAGTTGTTAGCCGTCATTGCGAGCATTTCTGATGCATCTTCAAGAAAGGTTTGCAATTGTTTGGCACTGAGTTTTTTACCTGCTAAAAGCGCAAGGATTTCCTTTAACTTATCTTCTAGGCACGACGCAGATGTCACTACCAAACCTAAGGGCGTGTTAAGCTGATGTGCCATGCCAGACACCAAAGTTGTCATCGCTGACATTTTTTCGGACTCAAGCAATTGCTTTTGCGTCGCCTTGAGGTTTTCAAGTGTTTCGACTAATGCTTTGTTTTTTGCGTTTATTCTACTTACAAAATACAGTGTTAACAGTGCGATTATCAGTACGCCAACTAAAACTAAAATCAGCTGATTTCTTGCTGCTTGGGAGTTGATTTGGTGCAGCATGTTTTCTTGTGTGAGCGATGCTATGTCTCTCTCTTTTATCGCAAGGTTCATTTGGGCCGCATAAAAAGCGACGCCAATCTCCGCTTGTCGTTGCAAAAACTCAAACTTATTTTGCATAAGCTGTTGGGCGGTATCGAATGCACTTTTCCATTGTTGGTTTTGTTGAAAGTAGCTAACCAATAATTCATATGCTTGTGCTCTCTCTTGAAGCCGAGCATGTTGAGCGCTTAAGGTGATAATTCCTTTGAGGATATACTCAATTCCCGTTTGCTCGCCTTTACTAATCCTGAGTCTGATTAGGTCAATTTTGGGCCCTATACTATCTGCGATTGCATTGCTTTGTTCCCTAATCTCAATCGCTTTTATTAGGTGGCTTTCTGCTAACTCATAGTGTTTGAGTGCGAGGTAAGTGCGTCCTAAGTTATGATGAGACCAAGAGCTGTGATAGGAGAGGTTATTTTCTTCCCTTAAACTGAGGCTATTTTTGTGAAGTTCGAGTGCTTTTTCATAGTCTTTTAACCCAAAGTAGGCTTCGCCTAAGTTGTTCAGCCCAACCCCCATTTGTTGGGGGAGCTCTCTGCTTTTAGCATCTTGATAAAAGCGTTCAAAATAGCTTTTAGCGTCTTCAAAGCGGTCTAATTTAAGGTAGACATTTCCTATGTTATTTTCGGTTTGGCGCAAATATAACTCTGTGTCCATTAAAGCTGCTAGCTTATAGCTTTCTAAGTAGTTTTCTAATGCGCGCTCGTATAGGCTCATTCGCGTTAACGCGCCAGCTGTAAGGCTATAGTAGCTATATAAAATCGTCGGATCAGTAACTTGAATACTCATTCTTTTGCAAATTGATAGGGTAGAAATGGCACTGTGTACATCATCGGTTTGGATTTGAAACCAAGCCTTTCCATACAGCAATCTGATTTTTTGCCTAACCGAAAGCTGTGTATCGTATCTCTTCAAAATGCTGTCTGTGGTAGCAATGGCTGTTAATGGTGATTGCGCCGAAGCTTTTCTTATTTCTGTTCTGAGATCTTCGAACTCAGCTTCAGTGAATGGGGCTGCAAAAACACTTGCAGTAGATAACCATAATAGCCACATGGCACAACGTACAAACATCAATCGTTGACTCTCTAAATAAACTACTAGTCGTTAAGCATAGCAGCTGTTTTGCTATATGCATTAACATTTTAATAATGTTTTTTATTTATATAATTAATTTTTAGTTGTTTTTAGATTGAAGGTCGGTGTTTCCGTAAATTTAAAATGTGTTAGATTTTTTTGGTTCTTACTTTATGGTTTTAATTTATTTATGTTATTTATTTGACTTGGTTTTATTAATATATATAATTCGCCGCAGCATAGAGGGGCTATGCTTATATTTAATAAAAAGGACGACACATGCTTAATAAAGCAATTCTAACTTCAGCATTTATTTTTTCTATCTCTTCTCAAGCGTCAATTTCAACATATAATTTAACACCTGTCGTTAAATCTACTTTTCCATTAAGCTATAGTGAGCTGGACGCTAATGGTCTCGATTTAAATAATAAAGAGCTAGGTTATTTATCTGAGTTTTCTAAAGCATATGTAGATATTTCTAAACATTTTGACTCTGTTGAGTCGGTTTGTTTTGAAGTGGATACGGAGTATTCTGGCAACGGCTCAACGCCTGGAGAGGCTGGTATCACACTATACAAGTATTTCGTTTATAGTGATACGTACAGAGGTGATAATCGCCAAAGTGGTAGGTCAAGCAGTTTAGCAAGGCCAACTTTCTCAACATGTTTTAATGAAAGTGAAGGTTTCTCTAAGAGTTTTATTCGAGAAGGTAAAATAGCCTTTACGCCTTACACAACTGACTCAAGCGTAACCATTCGTGATTTACGTATTCAGGTCAGTGGCGTGTCTAAAATTAAGGGTGATTTAGTTACCTTGAATGCACAACTAAATGCGTTAGGTACGGATTCAGGTGAAGTGCTAACACATAGCGTTGAACCAAATTTAACTTACTCTTTAGAAATTATGGAAAATAACGCTTCTTATAATAAATTGGGTGGCAAGTATAATTCAGTAGGGATGAGTTATATAAATATTGATGGCGATAAGGAAGTTAAAACCATTAACGGATCAAGCCCTGTTTATATTAAATCGCAAAGTGATATTTCTTTATTTTTGATTGGTGATGCCGCATATTCTAGTGGCAGTGTTTCAATTAACATAAAGAAAGTTAATATCGACTAGATTAGCTGTCTGCTTTTTACATAGTGATGAGCACTTTGCTCGTTACTATGTTGATTGTAAATTTAATGTTAAGCCTTTGTCTCCAGCTATTATCTTAATAATCTTTTGGTTTTTTTACAATCTATTACATTAGGATTTATAAACGCATTGATATTATTTTTAATATGTGGATTTGGTTAAAAATCACTCAAAAAACTGGCCTTTTATGAATTTTATTTTGCAACATGAATATTTTCCTAAAAAGTTATGTTCTAATACTCGCCGATTACAAAATGATATAAAGTTAATACAGGAAGATATTAATGTTTAAATATTCAAAAGTTGCCCTAGGACTAGCTACTTGTTTTGCACTAACTGGTTGTTTAGAGGTAGAAGACGATAGCAATAAAGAACTTGCAGATCGCCTAGATAGCCAAAACCAGATTTTACAGCAACAAGTTGACATACTAAAAGAACAGCAAGCAAATACAGAAGCGCCAGCGGTTGTTTTAGGTAAAGTCGTATCAGCTACCGAAGGTGTAACTGTTGCAGATGCCAAAGTAAGTGCATTTGTGAATAATGCATGGACTGCTGCCGTTTCAGTTGCTGAAGACGGTACATTTAGTATTGATGGATTACCAGCAAGTCGAGATATTGTTGTTAGAGTAGCAAGTGAAAGCAATGCGTTTTTGACTAGACACTTTATGACGACCACAAGCGGCTATGTTGCTGAAGGCGTAGAGTCAACAATTGATCTACTAAACCTAGAAGTTTCAGAAGGTGTTACAAAAGAGTTTAGTATCCTAGACTCAAAGAGTGAAGAGGTTGTAAAAGGTCTGACTATTTGGGCTGATGACCTAATCGCAACGCACAACTCTTGGAAAAACCTTCAGTTTATAAATTTTGCAAATGAGGAGTTTGCAACAAAAGCGACATTCAATGAAGAAAAGGGCGTGTACCAAATTCAAGTCGCTAAAGATTTACCTGTTGATTTACTGTTTTCGGCAGATGTTGATAACGACGGCAACGTTGATTACAGGCATGAAACGCTTCACACAACCAATAACGGACACGCTATGTTGGCGCGTGCAGCCAATGTAGACTCAACTCACCAGATTTATTTAGACGCTATCAACGCACATGAATTCACCGTTGCTCTAACCGTGTTAGATGAGTTAGGCAATGAAATGAAAGTAAGACGTGTTGTTGTTGAAGGCAATGAGCGTGGTGCTGACAATGCAGTGTATGACGAAGCGTCTAAGCAGTATGCTGTTGATGCGAACTTCTTTGGTGAGTTAGCGCTAAGGATCCCTAGCTTTGAAGCGGATGGGGTTGTTTACCAATCAAGAAACGTTAGAGTTAATTACAATGAATATAACTCAGCATATAGCGTTTACAATGGCAATACTCATTATCAAGCAGAGTTATCTGATAATACCTTAAACATTGTTACGACTTTAGAGAGTTACATTCCTTCTGAAGCAAGCGTAGAGGCTGTAAAAACTGTACGAGCTAAGAGCTTAAAAGACAATGCAGTCCAAATCTACTTCAACGTTCCGGTTGAACTTGTGGAAGGCGGTATTTCAACTCAGGCTTCAAACAGAGTTGTAGTTTCTGGCGGTGGCACGAGTTATACTGAAACAACTTTAACTGATGTAGCACATAAAGCCGTTTTAGACTTGGATAACACGCGATTAACTATCACAGCAGATGGCGAGTTAGAGGCTAACTACGAATATCGAGTGAATGTTAGTTCTATCAAGAATCTAGTTTCAGGTGAAACTGAACATGTTGGAGTTTATGAGTCACATGATTACCTTTCGAAGGGTACTGATTTTGATATAAATACCCTAACTGCAGATAACTTTAACTTTACTACCAATGGTACGCCAATCGTTGCAGCTAACAGCGCAGGTGTTGCCTCAACAGCAACTGATTACTCTAGTGACATACGTTTTATTCTGCCGCAAGACCTTAATTCAGTAGAAAACCTTACGCTTAGAATTGATTCATATGTGATGAACAATACGTCAGTCACTAATGAAAACCCTAATGAGATTGAGATCGTCAGAAACGGTTATCACTATAACACTTACGGTGAATATTTGGCCAATGTTGCGAACAATGAACATTATTGGGGCTTAAGTGCTGGTGCAAATGTAGAGAATGGTTTTTACCGTTTTACAAGAGCTTATTCCACTAATTACTTATCGCTGTCAGATAACAAAACTGGTAAAGCAAACTCAGTGACGGTTTACTACAGCTATCAGCTAAAGAGTAATGCTGAAGTTAAAACAGGTACTCTCACTTTACCTATCAACTAAGCTACACTCAATGTTTATTAGAGCTGGGAAGGTTTTGACACCTTTCAGTTAAATTGAAAGCCCCAGTAAAACTGGGGCTTTTTTACATCGGCTCTACAGCGTTTTGAATAATTTAAATCTGCAAAAGCTACTTCGTTATCAAATATGACTTGGGCGGTTCCATGCCTAATAAATGACGTACAAAATAATCCCAACGCTGTCTTACAAAGTATGGGTTTTGGTCCAGTACGTGCCCCATATTTGGATAAATCATAAGGTCAAAGTCCTTATTAGCTTTCATAAGTGCATCAGCCAATTGGATAGTAGCAGCTGGGTGCACATTGGTGTCTAACTCACCATGGGCTATAAGTAATTTACCTTGCAAATGTTTAGCCCAGTTTAAATTGGACTGCGCTTCCCATTCTGGTGTTTCAGGGTAGCCCATCCACATTTCATTCCAACCTGCTTTGTCGACTCTAAAGTCATGATTACCAGATGCTGATACGCCGACTTTAAAAAAGTCAGGGTACTTAAACATCGCATGAGCCGTATCGTAGCCTCCGGCACTAAAGCCAAAAATACCGACTCGATTGAGATCAAGATAATCAAAACGTTCACCTAGCTGCTTGATTGCAGTAACGTGATCATCACTGCCACCACTTAGATTTTTGAAAGAATATTCGTGGAACTTGCGGCCCCGTTTGTTGGTGCCGCGACCATCCATTTTTATGACCACAAACCCAAGCTCAGCAAGTGCGTTGGCTTGACTGCGATAGGTATCAAAAGACTTAGGAGTAAAGAAATTATGCGGGCCAGTATAAATGTCATCAATGACAGGATATTTCTTGTTGGGGTCAAAATGTGAGGGTAAATACATCAATCCGTAAAGTGGTGTTTTTCCATCTCCTGCTAGCACAGAAAATGGCTTAGGCGGCTGCCAACCTAAGGCGAATAAAGCACTCGCATCTGCTTTTTGCAATGTTCGAACGATGTTGCTATTTCGGGTACTGCGCAATAATGATATGGGGGCTTCTGTTGCGGTTGAATATGTATCAATGAAATACTTAAAGTCAGGAGATATGCGTGTGTCGTGTTCAGCCGCTTCAGGAGTCAGTAGCGTTAAGTTACTGCCGTCAAGGTCAACTCTATAGAGGTGACGAAAGTAAGGGTCTCTGCCTGCTTCTTTACCGGACGCCTCAAAGTAGACTTGCTGATTTTTTATATCTACGCCACGTATCACGCGAACAGTCATGTTTCCTTGAGTAATCGGATTTTTGAGTTTGCCGTTAGATGAGCTGTATAGATAAAGGTGCTGATAGCCATCTCTTTGTGAGCTCCAAATAAATGCATTTAACTCTGGGAGTGCCCAATATTGCTGCACCCAAGGATCGATATATTTATCATCACGTTCTTCAACAAGCACCCGTACTCTGGCTGTTTCAGGGTCAACTTCGCGCATAAAGTACTGACGATTACCTCTAAATCGATTGTGATAGACAAACTTACCGTCGTCTTGCCACCACCCCCAAACGGCTGCGCCATAATAGGTTTGCATTACAGGAGGGGCTTGTAGGTGTATTGCGGATTTTTTCTCAATGTCAATTAACACTAATTGTGCCATAGGCAACTTATCTTCAGCTGCGGACGGGTAGTAGAACTCTGTGGTCTCAGGGCGTTTTCCTCGTTGATGAGAAGCACGAACAAGTGCATATTTACCGGTGTTACGGCGGTCAATCTGATAGGTCATAATATAGCGACTATCTTCGGACCAGTTAGCATAAACTTGCTTAGGCTGATAGGGCTGATTATCGCGCAGGTCATATGCGGGATTCGGGTGCATTAAGCCATATGGAAAGCCCTCATGTCCATCTGTCGTCAGCTGTGTCTTGTTACCACTTTTTAGGTGCTCCAATACTAAATTGTACTGCTCCACAGTCAATTGCCATTGTCCATCGGGAGACACTCCAGGCGCATTTTCTACGCTGGGATGTTGGTTTTCTGCGCAAATATATAGATTAACGTCACACTGAAACCCTTTGTTTTGGACTGTAAAGTTAATTAACGGCAGCTCTACGTTCAGAGACTTTAGAGATAGTGAATCCTGATTGATATCTTCAACACCAGAGTGCAAAAGAGCATTTGCTAATTTACTGTGATCGAACAAAGGCTTTTGGAGGTTTTTAAGCGGATCTACAAAAATATATTGATGACCTGTTTGATTCTCTTGTTTAAACCAAAAGGTATTTCCTTCTTCAATCCAATTGGGGACTAACTTGGTGTTTTTTACTAATGGCGTTAAATTTTGCGGTAAAAACTGCTGCGCTCTGTGGTAATCAGAGCGCTCTAAACTGGGCTTTGTACTTGACTCTAGTTTGGTTGAGTTCAGGCTACTTTGGCACCCAGCCAATAGACTTAACGCTGCCATTAAAGCAGCGCTTTTCAAATGTGGCATAAAACATACTCCTTACTTGTTGCATCAATCTCTTAGTGCGTCGCTTACCTAGTTATTCTTGTTTTATTGAAGATGTAACGTGGTCACAGACAGACAAAGTTATCGATGTTGGGGTCAAGTTCACTATATCTGAATCTGTAATTGCATACAATATACAAAGTAGGAGTGTGTGAGTTGTGTTCGATGCAATGGTTTACTGTGTGGGGTTTTTAGGTTCAATTTTAGCGATTAGAGACGAGCACATTGCCAGTGATTGTGTTTAATTTCAAAATTTCTACACGGTAAGTGTCAAGTGAGAGGTTAAGCCCTGAATCCCGTAATCTTCGCTAAGTATTGCGTTTAATTTGGCCCCAGTGTATGTCTGTTTAATAGAGCCTGTAGGAAAATAGGCAGATCCTGCCCACATACCCTAGATTAAAAAAGTTAAGTGATGTGTGTAACCATATTTTAATACTTAGTGATACGCATCACGTTTTAGTACCGTTATTAATAGATATATACATATAGCGGTAATTTTATTTTAAAGAGGAGCGTTTTTATGTATTAATTGACGCTTAATATTATGAATAATTTCATTTAATGACTTGTGTTTAAACCTTTTCTTTATTTCTATCGTCAAATTGAAAAAGACAATGAAAAAAGGAATAAAATGAAGTATCTAGTGTCTGTAATATTGTGTGTTTTGGTTCTATTTACGAGCGGTACCTATGCAAAGCCGACTAAAAAAGTGTTGATTTTAACTTCTAACCTAGTTGATATGGGCGACCCTGAAAAACATGATGCAAGAAACAACCTATGGGAAGTCGCACCGCCATATCATATTTTTTTGAGTCACGGCTTTGAAGTGGACTTTGTATCACCAAAAGGCGGTAAAGTAGAGTTCCAGATGTTTGCGATGGGGATCAGTAAATACACGATAAAATATGAGGGATTCTTAGATAAGACAAACAATACCCTTAAGCCTATAGATATCAATGCTGATGATTATTGGGGTGTATACATTGGCGGTGGCTATGGTCCACTTTTTGATGTGGCAAATGACAAAAACATTCAATCAATCATTGCGAAAATATATGAGGCTGGAGGTGTTGTTGGCTCTGCTGGGCACGGTGCTGGGGCATTCGCAGATGTTATGCTTTCTTCAGGGGAGTATATGGTTAAAGGTAAAAAAGTGGCAGGGTTCCCCAATTCGACAGAAGTTACGAAGTCTTGGGCAAAGCAAGGCACACTTTTACCTATCATGGTTGAAGACAAACTGAATAAAAACGGTGCGATAGCTCAAAATAAAAAGACTTTAGATGATAAAACGCAAGTCGTGATTGACGAGCGAATTGTTTCGACGCTATTTTTAGACTCGGCAGCTATTGTTGCAAAAGAAATGATCATAGCACATAAACAATAATCAGTTTTACTATTTCATTTTCGTTCTTTAATGGCTAGTGCTCATTGAGATGTCAGTAGAGAGGTTCTATTTATCCTCGCCAATTTAAAAGTAGACAATTAGTTAGAGCGATTGAAGCTATACAGTTAAGACTTTATTGTATACGTATTTTAAGCTTAAACCAGTGCGGCAATAGAATTCGCAATTTTCACAAGCCTGAAAATAACGGAGGTACTAAGTAATAGCTGTGAAAATTTTTAATGACTCAACAAAATTAAGTTTCCGCCAATAAACGATTACAACTGGAGAAGGACGCATGATTGCAACGACATGCTTGCTCCAGTTGTTCTTTATCATGATAACAACCGCTCAAGTTTCATTGACCCTTAAACTACCTATGGAATGCGGCAAAGTGAAGTAGTGTAGGCCTGTCTCCATTACAAGACTCATCTGTTATGATTAAATTGATAGGCTTGTTTGCCATCCATACTGCCAGCAGAGCGGCATACTGTGTTTTGCCCGGTTCTTTGGAGGAGTCAACGGCGACAACATTTCCAGGGTGCCCACACCCTTTTGAAGAGTGAAGCGAATCTATCCCTATCGTAAACTGATTATCATAGAATTCTACGTATTCAATCTTTGCGCCTGCTATTTCACTTACCCCTGCTTGAGAGAGTAAAGGAAGGAGCGTTAATGCCAATGGTAGAAGAATTTTTTTCATCATTTGTCCATTTAGTTAAGGGTTATATTGTGATATCGATAATAGTTTGTCAGAGCCTTGTTTTGTCACTTGGTTTTATGAGTATCTAGCAGAGTGATGAAATATGCGCTTTAAAACTAAACATACCATTGTAAATAAGTTTTATATTTTAGATAAAGCACCTTCACGATAGAGTGCTAGTTACCTGTGATTTCAAGTCCAAGAATCGAAAACACATTATAAGGAAAGATTGTTTAAATTAAAGTTAAATTTGTTTTTTTATTGTGTTCTCTCATGAGTTTTTTTATGATGATTTTAACTGTTTTTTTTATCTGCCTTTGGACTGTTTTTTTATAATTTACATCAATACGTTATGTATCATTATTTATTCAATTTTGGTAATTATCCTTTGGATAAAGATAAAATATTATTTTTATCATTACACTCGATATCACAAGTACGGCGATTGAAATCACTGATGTGTGCCACCTTATTAAGTCACACCTGATAATGGCTCTAAATTTACATACTATGAGTCTGCTTTAACTTTTTAAACTCGGCAAGCTATGTATCAGCGAACAAATCACCCTTCTAGTCAGTAATACTTTGAAGATCTAGGCACAAAAAATTGGCTTTGAAAAGTCTGTCGATTCGTACTGAGCAGTATTCTTAAATCCTCATATATTATTGGCTACTTAGCGTAAATTAAATGCAAGCGTTTTTATTTGAAGTCACTTTATCAAAGACCTTATTAAAGAGATTCTAGGCAACAAGTCAGCTCTGTTCATTCAGAGGGTTTTGAATAGAAGGGCTGTTGGATTGATATGAAGAACGCTGTCCTAATGCGTCAGATTGAATACGATGCTGGTGTATACTTTATCTGAAAGTGAATCTGCTCTCATTTAAGCTCAAATTAAGTGAACTTGAATGTGCCATTATTTCGCTTTTTATTTCTAATTTAAATAGATAGGAGACTTATGTATTTAAAAAGCATGCATCACGCAGCGATAATTTGTTCTAACTATGAAAAGTCAAAAGCTTTTTATACACAGGTATTAGGGCTGACTATCATTGCTGAAAATTATCGGCCATCTCGATCTTCTTATAAGTTAGATTTAGCGTTACCGGATGGGGGGCAAATAGAGTTATTCTCATTTCCAACGCCTCCAAAGAGGGTGAATGGACCAGAAGCGTGTGGCCTGAGGCACTTAGCATTCAGTGTGCAATCGATAACTCAAATGATTGAACATATTGAAGGTTATGGGATCGAAGTGGAGCCAATTCGTGTTGACGAGTACACGGGTAAGAGGTTCACGTTTTTTCAAGACCCAGACGGGTTGCCTTTGGAGCTTTATGAACTTTAAATCTAGAATAAAGGTGCTGATGATCATGATATCGACTCGCACCTTTATACTTGTTTTAGCTCAATACTTCGTATGTTTAAAGTGCTCTGGCAAACATTGCCCAAAACATGACTCTAACATGGGAGTGGGCAACAATATCAAACTCTTCTTCTCTTCCTGCTCGATACTTATGCGCCATTTTATCTAGTGCGAAGTCGATAATTTCATTGGTATAACCGGCATACCAAGAAAACGGAGATTGGCCTTTAAAATGCTTTTCAAAATCTGTATTAGCCAAGCCTTGGCGAATGAATGATTGGACGTCTTTGATATATTCTTGCACAAATGCTACATCCGCTTTGTAGCCAATATTACTGTGCCCAGTTACCATGACATCCCAATCTAGCTCCATGAGCTTGTCAATATCATGTTTGTATGCGATGGCATCTTCAACATTCGAAAAGCTTCTAAACTCAAGCTGGTCGGGGTGCACCAAATCAATTGCATGAATGACTTTTCGACCGTTGTTGCTGATTAAAAATGCTGTATTGTCAGGTGTGTGACCGTTAAAGTCGTCGAATATTTTGATTTCTTGGCCTTCAAAATAAAAAGACTCCGACACGGTTTCGGTGATAGGTAATGGCATGGTCACGCCATGAGAAATAAGCGCATTTTTAACTTCTTTAGTACCCAGAACTTTAATGTTTTTATTTAACAACTTTTTGGCGATAACTCGAGAGTCGCCAACGTGATCAGCGTGGGCATGAGAGTACAAAATTGCACTTAATGGTTTATCGGTAATAGATTTTATTGCACTAAGTAAACGCTCCCCAGTGCCATAAGGCGCATCGATAAGTAGCACACTTTTTTTACCAACAACGACTGTCACATTATAGTTAGATACCGAAACCCAATATACTTGCTCGCTGAGTCGTTGTACTTCATAAGGCAAGGTAAACCTCTCGACATGAGTACCTTTGACTTTTTGGTTTGGCTGCACAATCTCGATTTTTGAGGCCGGTTTGTAGGTAAATTCTGGTACGTGGGCATCAGCAGAGAATGAAAAAAGTAGTGCTGCCAAGGTTGATGCTGTGCTTTTAATCATGAAATTGGTTCCTATTACAATTAGCTTATTCGAACAAAGTAAGGCAGAGTCCCAATTAACGTCTTTAGTATTACTTTGTTATATTAGTTACTTTTTTATACTATAGAGGTGAATGGAACGGGCATTCAAGTAAGCACAATTTTGTAAGATAGTATGGTCGAGGTAACCAATGAATAAAATCAATGAGTTAGAAAAAGAAGATATTTCAAAAAGTTCTGAGGGCTGTCCTATGACATCTGTGATGAATGTAATAGGTGGAAAGTGGAAGATAATTATTTTGTATCACTTGAGAGACTCAATTTTAAGATTTGGAGAATTGAAGAAACGGATACCGAACATCACACAGAAGATGCTGACCCAACAGTTAAGAGAGTTGGAAAGGGATGGGTTGGTAAAAAGGACTGTGTACCCAGAAGTACCCCCAAGGGTTGAATATCAGAGTACCTATTTGTCTGACGAGTTACGACCAATTATAGATATGCTTTGTGATTGGGGGAAGAGACAGCAGGCAGTATCAAAACTAAAAAATTGAGTGCTTAGTTTTTATGGAAAAGTCTCAATCGAAGTTAAGGAAAAGAATAAAAGGTTAATTATGATTAAATTAATATTTTTTGTGTTATTTTTAATCATTTTGGTTGGTTTATGATTACTGATAAATAAGTTTTTTGGCTTGACTCTTACAATTAATAACATTTGGCGTGTTGCGGTTTTCAACATAAATATTATTATTTAGGCATTTTAAAATAGTATGTAACTTTGGTATTGGGTTGCTGTATTTTTTAGCCTAACGTCAATACATATTTTATTATTTTTTCATATATAAAGTAAGGGAATCCAATCTTGAAACCACTCAGTCAAGCAACCATCTTAGCACTTGCCTTAATGGGCGTGACCGGATGTAGTGGCGGTGATGTAACTAAAGAAATACAAACTGATAATTCAGTAATTGAAAAGCCACTGGTTGATGTCGTCGGCAGTATTGAAAAAGGCCCCTTTGTTGTTGGGTCAAATGTAATTATCAATACTTTATCCGATGATGGAAAAAACACAGGCTCAACGATAGTAACTAAAACAGTCGATAAACTAGGTAATTTTAAGTTTTCGGTTGAGAGGGATAGCTTGCTACAAATTTCAGCCACCGGATATTATCGCAATGAGATAACAGGCGAGCTGTCAGAGGGAACCATCACCCTTCGCTCTATCTATAAATCAACAGATTCAAAACAGCAGATAGCCAACGTAAACTTATTGACTCATTTAGCAAGTGCTAGAGCGTTGAGTCTTATCGAAAATAACGGTTTACAGTTTGAAGCTGCGCTGAAGCAAGCTGAAACAGAGTTTTTGTCGGCATTTAACAGTGTGATCGCCGAATCTGAAGCTCTGGATTTCTCCAACCTGTCAATTTTAGAAGATACTAATCAGGAAGCCAGTGCTTATCTTTTAGCCGTTTCGTCTCTTGCCTATCAGTATGCCTTGGATGAAGCGACGGTTAAATCGACTAACCCAGATGCTGAATTGACAGCGTTGCTTAATGAGCTAGAAAGCGATTTTGCCGAAGATGGCAGTTTTGCAGCGAGTCAAATACTTGATGGGTTAAGAGTGTCGCATAAGAAAATTGATCCAGCGAAGGTTAAGGAACACTTACTTGAATGGAGAGAAGATAACGAAGCAATAAAAATACCGGATATCAATGTATTTTTAGACACTGACTTGGATGGAACGCCTAACATCACAGATGAGGATGATGACAATGACGGCGTCAAGGATGAGCTGGATAAGTCCCCATTCAAACCAGATTTTATTGTCAATGACAAGTCGATCACGCTTCCTGAGGATACAGTTGCTACAGTTGACGTGACTGCAAATGATCCACTGGGCACGCCGATTGGCGTTACTGTTGAGTCTTTACCAAAATTTGGGTTACTTTCCGGTGTGTTTCCAGAGCTGAGTTATACCCCTAATCTAAATTTTGTAGGGCAAGATAGTTTTACATACAAGCTTACACAAGAAAATAAAGTGAGCGATTTGGTCACGGTTACATTAATTGTGACTGCTGAAAATGACGCGCCTGAAATTTATGGCGAGCCAAATAGCCAAATTACGGCATTAGAAGAGTATGCGTTTGCGCCTGACTATGTTGATGTTGACGGCGATCTATTGCAATTTTCGGTGGAAAACCTACCTAGCTGGGCCACGTTCAATTCAAGTAATGGCAGCTTACAAGGGACTCCAAATAACGAGGATGTTGGAACATATTCAGGTGTAAAAATCTCAATAAGCGACGGCGAATATACAGTTTCACTGCCAGAATTTTCCATTGAGGTAAAATATTCTCAGTTGGCAGCGCCAGCGACAGTCAACAGCGATGTTTCGGATGCAGGATATAAGAAAAAGCAAGTTGCACTAAGTTGGGAAGCTATTAAGTATGCGCAAAGCTACGATATAGAATTATATACCGATGAAGGGTTAACAGAGCTTGCTTATAGTGCTGTCAGCTCGTCTAACTCGTTAGAGTTCGAACAAGCACTTGGATTGTATTATGTACGTATGCGTACGACAAATCCAGACAATGTTAAAGGTCCTTGGAGCGCTGCTGATGCGATAGACATTGGTACGTTTACTCGTACCCTTGGTGGTAGTGGCATGGATTCAGTCGAATCAGTTTTGAATGTTGTTGATGGGCAAATTATCTTAGCCCACACTAATTCCATTGAAGTAAAAGAGGACGTTGGCTCTGATGGTGTATTTTGGTTATTTAAAGTGGACTTGAATGGTAACATTCAGTGGCAGTCTTTCTTAGATACAACCAATTATAAAAAGCGCACAATTAGTGGTTTTGAGATGCTAACTGATGGTTCGTTAATTATTTTAGCAACTGAAAATAATACGACGTATTCAGCCACCGTTGTTTCCGCTGAAGGTCAGTTTGTGAGGGAGTTTGAAATTACTCCACCTGTGCAAGGGCAGCACTTACAAGGCTTCGCTGATACCAAGTTTGGTGCTTTTGTTAGCTTTGACTCGTGCACAGATTGGTACTGTGCAACAACAGTATCTGTACATGGTATCAATTTAGAGTCAGGAGTACTGACTGAAGCCATTGCAATGCCTAAAATTGACGGTACAACTTTTACTAATTGGCATAATTTAAGTACAACTAAGAGTGGAGATTTGCTTGTCTCTGGACAGCATGTGAAGGAAGGGGCACCATTACATTCAGGGTTTGCACCGTATATCCAGGTTTTAGATAGTAGTATGTCACCCACATTCAGTTGGAACGGCTTAGAGTCATCGCATTTAATGCCTTATTCAACACGAACCTATGAATTAGAAAATGGAGACTTTGTTCTAGGCGCGGAATTAGTCATGATGGGTTACTGGGTTGCTAGAATCGATAGAGAAACTAACCGATTATCTAACTACTTTTTCGAAGAAAATAATGGTGTCGCTTTTAACGGCAAACCACCGATCATACCTTCGAAACATGGAGTATTATTTGCCTCATATAACATGAACAGTGATGAGAGGAAAACACAACTGATTGAGTTTAATAGTGACCTAACAAAGCGAACAGAAATGACAGTTGCGGGCTTAGGCATTCAATCGGGAGCTGGACTCTTTGAGCATAATGATGGCGGGACATCGATTGTTATGACATCGAGAGAAAATGGCAAAGATAGTATCGTAATTATTAAACGATAGAACTCACATTTGAAAAGCCACCAGTTTGGTGGCTTTTCATGACTGGTTGTCCGAAAGTTGAACACTGTTCAGAGAAATGATTTTGAAAGCGTGTTTTTGTGCGCGAAGTTGTTTGCGATGGCGCAAATATAAAGGGCTACTGTAGCTCACTATTTTAACTTTGGAAATTGACCTGCCATTCAAAATTCTATCACGCCTATGATTGGAAAAATTATGAAATCAGCGTATTTAGTACGTGTGTAAAGAGCCCTCTGTGGTGTGCATATGGGACTTAGGAGTGAGCGCTTTGTTATGTGGGTATTTAATCACTTGAAGCCTAGATGTCAGGAGTGTTCAATGGAGTAATGCTGTTTCGTGAATCTATGTGAATGCGCGATATGATAATGACAGCCCTAAACTTATGTAGCTGGCTGAAACGCATGGCTGAAGTCAGTTAAGGCCTACGTCAAGTAGGTGCAAGAGTAACTTACTCTTTCTAAATTGGCTAAAGTAGCTCATTGATAAAAGGCGCTTGTTTAATTAAACAGCGCCTTTTTACTTTCTGTTATTTGGTCATGACATATCACTATTGCTTGGAGTGGGGAGAAGCTGCCAAAATACTTTTACCAATGCGTTCACTATTTAGAGTGCACTGTTCAATACCATCAGACACAATGCTCAGTTTACTTTTCAAGCCAGAAATTGATTGCCAACTCTCAAAAAGTTGGTGGACCGCTTTATTTTGCTCATCTGAGCAGGCGAGTAAAAAGTTATAAGGAAACCACTGTAAAGATTCGCTGGAAATTCTGTTGAAAATCTCATTTTTTCTCGCATTGATGAGCTGCACAGAAGAAACTCTTAGAGCTGGGTTAAAAATAGGGAATTGAAAGCGGTAGTCTATGACCATGCCCTGTGTTTCATCGCTCAATAGTAAATCGTAATACAACGCCGCTTTAAATGCTGAATCGACATAACCCAGCCCAGACAGAAATGCTTCTTTTTCAGTTGTAGGTATCGCGCTAAAGTCCTGAATGAGAGATTTATACTCTTCATTTGTTGCGTTTTTTGCCAATGTCATGACGATAGCATCAAAGTGAGCGTGCCCGATGTGTTCACCTGATTGGTAGACACGCTTTGCGGCGTTTACCGCATTGGAGTCTTGCATATAAACCCCATAAAGTTTCATTAAACTATTCCCATACGGCTTCTCCAGGGCTTGTTGCCATTGGATCTTCAGTTTAATGTGCTTCTGCAAGTATGAAGTATAAGGGGAGACACTATTTAGTTGCACATGTTCAAGGTATGCATCAATTAAAGTACTGACAATTTCATCCGCGCGAGGGGTACCTAGTTGTAAAAGGTTGAGCTCAGTGACTAGCGCGTTTGTGTACTTCATGAAATCGACATGTCCAGTAATTGCAAGGGCTTGCAAATTGTCGTTAAAGGAGGCTTTCTCCTGACGTGATAATTTATGTATTGGTATGTCTTCAAAATCTGATTGATTTACAAATCGGAAATAACCCACACCGCCTGCATCGAGAAAGACAGCCTTGACGTCTTTGTTTAGAGCCACTTTCTGCTTGTGCTGTGAGAGCATGAGTTTGTGGGTAGATATTTTACCTCCGTCCCAGAGCTTCAGAGAAACTGGAATTGTCCAAAGTTGCTCAGGGCGATTAAATAAGTCTTTTTGTTCGATAAAAATCTGATTGTTGTGACGCGAAAGGGTTACCAGTGGATAACCAGTTTGGCGCGTAAAACTAGAGATGACGCTTTGTAGATTGGGATCTTCAAACAGTTTAATAAACTGTTTAGTACTGACGTTTTGACCGTGGTATAAATCTACATAGCGTCTCATAAGGGATTGAAATGCTCTTTCTCCCACCGCTTGTTCAAGCATTTCTAATAGAGCACGTCCTTTGGTGTAATGCAGCTGGCCATACGCAAGCGTATCTTTTCTGGACTTTACATCAAAGACCAGTGGCATTGCTTTACTGTTGTCATCTTTGAATGCGCGTGATTGTGGTGTGTAAGTACATAAATCTTGGTTTGGATACAGGTTTTGTATGACTTTAGCCGCAATAAATTCTGTAAAGGATTCATTTAGCCAATAATCATCGTACCAAGCCATTGTGATGTCGTTGCCAAACCAACTATGCGCAACCTCATGGGCTATCAGTTTTTTAAATTGGCAGTGGGCTTTGTCTGTGGCGTCCAGATCGGGTATCTGATTATAGTTTATTGAAACTAAACCCAGATTCTCCATCGCGGCCACGCTGCCATAATTACCGACAATAAAGTCCAGCTTTTTAAATGGAAAGGGCGCGTCCAAATACGTTTCTATATGCGATATCGAGGCGTTCACAATCTGATTGAAATATGTTGGTAGAGTGATAGGTATGCGCTTGGGCACGTAGACTTTCGACTTGAGGTGGCCGGTGTCCAGTGGTGTTGCATTAAACTGACCTATGGCTAAAGACAGTATATCTGTGTTGAGCCGTGGCGTCGCTTTAAATTGAGTTAATTTGGTTGCGTGTTGTTTTGTAATAGAGTGCACACGGGTATTGTGCAGTACGTCATACTCTATCGGCGTTGATACGCTGAATTTAAATATCGACTTTTTATTTGGTTCATCTAGAGAAGGAAAAACGCCCCTCGCTTCCATTGATTGAAATTGCGTGAGTAGGTATGCCTGTTCTCGCCCTCTAAACAATCCCTCATGATGCGAAGATAGGTTACCACTAAACTGTATATGCAAAGTTGCCGAGTCTTTTAGTTTTAAAGGCGCTTTGTGGCTGACTATTTCATATTGATTAGGCGCTTGTACTGTTAGGGGGTATCGCTTGCCATGGTATTGCAGATAAACATCTTTAATATTGAGTGCCTTACTGTGATAAGAGATGACATCAGTAGGCTTGGCGAAGCTCAGGTGAAGTGTCGTTACACCAGAAAAAACCTGCTTTTGAGGGTCGATATTTAAATGCACTGCTTGTTTGGAGAGGTGAGTATGTTGAGGCAGTCTAAAAGCTTCGTTAGCAAAGCTAGAAAAAGAGGAGAAGATAAGCAGAAATATTGCACAAAGGCAAAATAGGCGAGGTGATTGCATAGAGGTTACTTATAGTTATTTATGCTGTTAATCTACATTATTTTTTATACAGATTATAGCTAAGTTATACGGTGAGGGAGTGATGTGCAGGTTAGGTGTTTAAATCACACTCTAAACTTGTCTATTTTTTTGATGGTTAACTATGCTCATGTAAACAGAGTATTTTTGTAAGGTGCACAATGTCATTTTGGTGTAGAGCAATTACCATGATAATTCTTATTGTGACTTCTTATTGCTGTGCTGCAAACAAAATTGTCTCAGTGATCACTTTACCTGATTATGAGCCATTTGGTTCTTTGGCCCAAGGTGACACGCATGTTGTTAAAGTCCCGCCCGGAGAGGATAGCCAGCTTTTTGAAGGGTTTGCTTGGGATGTTGTACGTGAGAGCTTTCATTCAATGGGCTACACCATAGAGCTGTGGGTTGTGCCATGGGCTCGGGCGCTTACTTATATTGACTCAGGGCGAGTTGATTTAATTTTTCCAGTTAGTATCAGTGCAGAGCGACTCAAAATTTATCGTTACTCTAAAGAACATGTTAACAGTGTTTTTTACCGTTTATACATTCTAAAATCCCAGCCAATTGAATGGCAGTCACTCGAAGCATTACGCGGAATGACCATTGCGCAAATGCGGGGCTTTAACTATGGAGAAAGGTGGGCGTTGCTCAAGAGTGTTGAAAAATATGATGTAGGTGAAATCATCCAAGGGTTTGAGATGCTGATGAGCAAACGCGTCGAAGGCTTTGTTGGTTATGAGGGGGTCTGGGATACGGTACTTCAGCAACATAAATTAGATAAAGACATCATAAAACTTCCCATGTTTGACAGTAATAAAGAGTATCTAGCTGCCTCTTTAGGAAATCCAATGGGGAGAAAGTTGTTAAAGCAGTTTGATTTAGGGAAAAAGCGAATACTGGAGAATGGTAAACTAAAAGAAATACAGCGCAAGTGGTCAAAAGTTTTGAGTGAAAACGGCACAGACGATTTTAGCCAGTAAGTGTAATATGTTAAAAGGCGGTGATTTTAAGTCTAATATAATCGTTTTTATTTTCAGTATAACCCAATCGCCCACCATGCAATTTTTCATCTTAATAATGCACTTATAAAAAGATGTATCCATTTCATTTCTATTGTTTTAATATTTTGCGGTTTTTAATATCTTCAGGCGAGAATTATGATAAAAAAAATAGCATTAGTCAGTGCAATCGCGCTCATTTTATCTGGTTGTGGGGGGTCTTCAAGCTCCGAACAGCCACAAGCTCCAGAGCAATCAAAAGTACCAGAGCAGCCAGCGCCAACAACCAATACAGCACCGACTATTTCAGTTAACGAAGCGACTGATTTTTTAGCGGTCGACGGTGGTAGCCTCGAATTGTCTATTAAGGACAGTGAGGATGATGACATTAGCGTTGCTATTATATCCGAGCAAACATGGATAACTGCAGCGCAGACTGATACGACATTGACGCTAAAATTTGCGCCGACGTTATTTGATGTTGGCCAACATCAAGTAAAAATCGAGCTTTCAGATGGTAAAGCAACCACAGAGTTTGACTTGCAGGTTACTATTAATGAAAACCCAGCACAATGGGAAGAGCATACGCTCACAAATGAACTACTTCTGGGCGGTTGGGCAACTGAAGATGAGAGTTTAGTTCTAGCCTTTAATAGTGCGAATAAAGGCATGGCCATTAATCAAGGAAAGCTAGGGCAACTACTACTAGAAAAGGATGCTCAAGGAAAGTTACAAACACACGTTTATGATTGCCAATATGTGAACGCATTTGCTGAACCAAGCAAATGTTCGGCACGTGTTTCGGTTGACTTTAAAGTCATTGCAAATGAAGAAGATAAAATACGCGTTGTTTATCAGCCTCAAAACCAAACGCAATTGATAAAAACCTTGCACAAGCAAATAGATCCGAAGATTAATGATGAGTTTGACTTTGGGATATCGACTTCGTCGTTTCTTGGTAGAACTACGGGAGTCAGTAAAATAGACACATCGGGCGAGTCTGAATCTATTATTTATGCAAAAGTACTTCACTACGGGCCAGATAGTGCAGCGAATATTTTTACAGCTGGAGTGTACGCAGAGTTTGAAGGTGGTAAAGTTTCGAAGGTTTTTTCAGAAAAAAAGCGTAATGTCTTTGTAGATATTCCAGAATCCATAACATCAAATTATTCCGGATACCTATATCGTAATACCTATAAAAGTTTAGATCTTTTATATGCATCTAAAAAATATGCTATTTTCGATACAAGCTATGAAGGTGAGCTTCATAGCAATTATGACGATCCAGACCTCGCACCTACACCAGAAGCGAAAGCTTATATTGATGCATATTTAGCGCCTCAGCAAGGTATGATGGCGATCAGTGCCATAACGAAAGCAACCGATGTAGCTTTGGCCGCGAATTCAAGATATGTAACAATGGTGGGCTTAGAAAATAAAGTTGACAAGCAAGGAAGTCAAGAATCAGAATCTTTGAGTTACTTTGTTACAAAAGGACCCGGAAGTGTAATTCTAGAGCTTGATTCAGGGGTAACACGAGAAGCGAGCTATACGATTTCAGACGGAGTCCTTGATATAGAACTGGACAGCCAATCAAGTAAATTCAATTTAGTTAACATCCCAAACAGTGATTTGCTATTCTTAATCAACACATTTGAGTATGCCATTGGAGCTGAACCTCTAAAAACTTTTGCCAGCCTAAAGATTTTGACAGAAGTTCAAGAAGGCATTCGATTACAAGACCATTTAAGTCAAAAGTTTCAAAACCCCTATACAGGCGAAATTATTCGATTCGAAGAATCAGAGGTAGCCTTTACATATGCCAATTTCGAGCAGCCTGTCCTGCAACCTGTTGAATATTTGGATGATGGTAGTGCAAACATGACGGAATGCAACATTTGGGATGAAGGTCAATGTTGGTTGCCATCAGGTGTAGTCTATAACTACAAGATAGTAAGTATGACAGATGACCAAATTATATTGTTTAAAACATCCATTGCGGGGGCCGCGTCAAAAGATATTGAAGTCTTTAATATCCTCTAGAGTAAAGTGAAGGGCTATTAGCCCTTCTTTTTTGCATTTTATTCACTGAGTGCAGAAGCTTGGTTGATATTGATATATAAATTGTGTCTTGGTCATACTGGTGTTATCTACATAGCTAAGCTGACTTGCGATGCTTTCAAATAAGCGAGCGGCACGTTGTGTTACGGTTTTACTAAAATCACCTTGCTTATCTGCATATTTGAACGAGAGCTCGGCTACCAGAGGTATTTCGGCAAATTCATTTTGGTACCAAAGGGTCAGGGAAAATTCTGCCTCTTGTCACCCTAAATCAACAGTATACCCTTCATAGACTCGCTCATTTACGGTTAATCCGGAGACAAGACGCAAAGGTGTTGAGTCTGGTAACTCATAGGTACTCTCAAAGCCTGCAAAGTGTTTATTAATATCTTTTACTTCATTGATATTTCTACTGTTAGGTACTTTAGTCGAGTGTCCATAAACAACTTTCCACACACCACTGTTTGCGATACTAAAATCCGCTTCTAGCTTTGTTTTTGCTTCATTATGCTGACTTGAGACATCTTCAAAGCCAGACAAGTAGCTATCTACATGACGATATTTTAAAGTGATCTCTGAACTGTCATTCTCGATACGTTCTCTGAATATATACCCAAGCGTGTTTAAGGTGCATGCATGGGCTACATCATAAAAGCGAACTTGGCGTACTTTTGATAAATACGAAGTGCCAAGCAGCGGCTTACTTGTTGCGGAGAAGGTCAAATCAGCAACCTCATTAAATACTTGGTTAACCCTATGATGTTCATTAATTTTTGAAAAATACGCCGCACTCAGCATGACTTTGTATTCTTTAGAATCAATAGTGGGAGCGGCGAGTAATTTCAGCGGCGCGACTAGGGTAAGAAAAATGAGGAGATGTTTCATAACAGGCCTTTATATCTAAAAAGCGGCTTTCGCCGCTTTTATAATTATTGATTGAGTTGCAAGTTTTCGAACAAATAGAGCTTATTTCCATCGATTTGGGTGCGCCCTGCATCCAAATACTTTTGCTCTAATACGCCGTTGCTAGACCAAGTAGCAAAGTCATCATCGTTAATCACAGCCAAGCGACTATGGTCAATTAACCACATCCCCTCCAGCTTATCGTGGGGGTAGGCAATTTCTTGGACAAGATCGAGTACTAACGTTTTGCTGACAGGCTGAATACCATGTGTAGTGAGTGTATCCCAGCTATTTTCAAGTACTGTTTGCTCAATGGTTTTTCCTGAAATTAACAGGCCAAGATCAGGGTCTTGAGATAGGTCGTTATTCGTATTTACTTGTTCAAGGTCGGTGGCGTCAGACAAACTAATTTTGTAAATACGTTTCATTGCATCAGGAGATTGTTGGTAAAACGCACCATCACGCTCGATGACGAGGAACTCTGAGTTGGATAGTGCGACAATGCCAGAATTGGAATTTTGTGCTTTTTCCTGCTTGTATAAGTACTGGCTTATCTGTCTAGTTTCTAAATTTATGGTCACAATGCGTGTAACATCTAGTGATTTTACCGCTTTATCTGGGTTGTACATCGTCGACTGCATAATGCCGACGAGTGTTTTTTCATCCGGTGTAATTGCAAGCCCTTCCATGCCTCTATTCGCTCTGCGGTTTGCAAACTCTTGCGGTAAATGAAGAGAGACACGATCATCATTTTTAAAGGCATTGATACGTTCGATTTCTCTGCCCTCTGCATCAAAGTGTACGATGTGCGGTCCATATTCGTCACTTATCCAAAAACTGCCATCAGACAGTGCCACTAGCCCTTCGCCATCTAGCCCATAATCGTCCAACTTGATAGGGTTATTGAATTCATCGAATACTTTTGTCTGATCTACCAACACAGGTTGACCGTCTGCTGTGTAAGGGGTTTCACCTGTACCGCCAAAGTTACTGGTATTTGGAAGCCCTGAGATTGGAGTACCGTCCGGACGCTTTAATAAAACGCCTTTAAGCTTTTTGATACTGCCATTTTGCTGTAACTCGAATAGTCCAATGCGAGGTGTATAATCAGGTATTGGAAATTTCTTGCCTTTGCCGTAGTCGCCAGTATAAGTCGCATTTGGGCCTCTATCTGTCAGCGTATAAAATTGGTTTTTGATTTGAGGGTGAGCCACCATATCTGAGCCAAATCCCCCATTTCGAATTTCGAATACACTGCCCTCAACATGTCCGTTTTGTAAGTCGCTTCTAAGTGCCGTATAGGGCAAGGCGACCCCTTGTGCTGTTAATGGAGAAGGTTGGCATACTGGGTTATTCTGGGATACCTCTGAACTACTCAATACACCGTCGTTATTGGTGTCCAGCCCAGACTCTATCGCAATCCCGCCAAAGAAACAGGTGCTGTCACCCATGGGCAACACCGTTTGGTTTACGAGGCTAGATAAGCCTGCATTGCCATCTTTACCAGCGGCCCCATTCGCGCCATTATTACCGGTAGCACCTTGTGCGCCGTCATCGCCATCACACGCTGTTAGACTAGCAACAAGTGCACATGATATGAGACCGAGATTTATACGCTTCATTCCATACTCCTTCTTATTATGTATTATTGCGCAGCAAAACAACTGATTAAAACTTGCGCTAGCATAAACATGCAGAGTCATAGAATTATGACATTTGAAGTTTATATCAGAGGTTTATAAAGAGAGGTAAAACGAAGATGCATTAGTTGGAGTATCTCACTAATGCATAGAATTGGGCGGATATTATTATATTAGATAAAAACGATGCAAACCTTCATAGCGAGCTGCTCTCTAATCTAATGGGCCTCCGCCATGTTCAGGAGGTGGTGGACAAGCATCTTTCTCACGCTTGGTATGTGAGTAGTGTGAATTGCATGCTGAATCAACCAATACACCTATACCAATACCGAATAAGAGCATAAGACTGCCCACACTGATAAACATCTCCCAATTGAAGGCGGCGTTTGGGCCTTCTATTGAGGTGGCTATGGCTGTAACGATTGGTAGCACAAACCCTAATACTCTCCCTTTTCTGCTCCACCAGAGTACAAAAGTAAATTTATAATTTGACGTGACTCGTTTTTTCATGTGACTAGGTTACCACTTTTTCTTTTATTTTAAGCTTGAAACATGCAGTTATCATTATTGGGTATGGCACCATAAATCAATCTAGCTTGTTGACTAAGTTGTCCTTCAATATGATCTCGTAACCGAGCATAACGGTTATCCATAGAGTCCGATATACATTCTTAATCGTCAAACTCTCTACAAACATCAATCAGACTCACCGTGAAATCGTAAAAGTTTTGTAACGATTGTACACTTAGAGGGTTGGCTAGAAAGATAGGTTTGGTCATTTCTACTCTAATAGCAACAGAGGGTAACCCTTTAATGATCCAAGCTGCACATAATAGCGTAGCACCAATCAAGACAATTGTTGCAGGACCACTTAACGCATGAACTTTTCTGCCATTTTGCGTGAGAAAGGCGAGTGCGGTTAATATAGATGTTTGCATATCCGCTAAGCAAAGCGTTGCATCCTTTGCATAATCGAGGGATTTTTCGGCCCCATTTTTGGCTACACCAGTAAATACTGCGCCATCGGACAATGAATTATAAATGAGTAACATGGCGGCAAATGTAATGGCGGCTATGACACACCACTGTGCTGATTTTTTTCATTCCTCTTGCTCCTTGCATTGGCCATATCTATGTGTATTTGGAAAACGTGTTCAGTTTGTCCTAAATTTAGATGCAGCGTCTAGCGCAATCAGTACTCAGTCGCATGGCAAAGATTCATCGTATCGCAAAGTTAAGACCTCATAGCCATTTTCTGTCACGAGGATAGTGTGCTCCCACTGAGCAGAAAGTTTTTTATCTTTGGTGACCACTGTCCAGCCATCTTTAAGCGTTTTGACTTTATGTGAACCTTGATTGACCATAGGTTCAATAGTAAAAGTCATACCCGGTTTCAATACCAATCCGGTGTCTTTTTTACCGAAGTGGAGTACATCTGGGCCTTCGTGCATTTCACTGCCAATCCCATGGCCACAAAACTCCCTTACGATACTGTAACCCCTGCGTTCCGCATAGCTCTGAATCGCATAGCCGATATCACCAAGTTTAGCGCCAGGTTTTACGAGCTTGATCCCTTCCCACATGGCTTGATAAGTCTCTTTAGCAAGTTTTTTGGCAAGGGCGGAGGCTTCTTGCATCACGTACATTTTACTTGAATCGGCCAAGTAACCGTTGTGTTTTAACGTCACATCGATATTAATAATATCGGTGGATTTTATTTTTTGGCTGACTTTAGGCATGCCATGACATACGACTTCATTAGTAGACACGTTGATTGCATAAGGGTAGCCATATTGGCCCTTTGTAGAGGCTATAGCGCCAAGTTTGTCTGTAATGTAAGCTTCTACAAAGTCGTTAACATCCATAGTCGTCATGCCGACTTCAATATACTCGTCCAGAGCTTTAAATACGCTGGCAAGTAGTGCCCCAGACTCTCTCATGCAACGTATATGCGCATCATTTTTAATTATGACTGGTTTCATTCTGCTTTTTTCTTACTTGTTCTAATTCTATTTGGATTAGCTCTACAAAAGACTTGTCTTGGTTTTGCTCTGCAAGACGACCGATTTTTAACCAGAATTCAGCTTGTGAATTAATGGAACGAGACATAACTTGGCTAGCTAGCCTAACTTCTTCATGAAGTTCATCAGAAATTTTTACGATACCCATGATATACGTTATATAGCAATTTATATATGTATTGTATAAGCTGTGAATTAAAAATCAACAGATAACCATGAGCTGTGTATGAAAATTGTTTTATGACAAATTTATGAACATGTCTGGTGGGGAATTATCTGGTCAGAGAAGGCAAAAAAAACGCCCAGTAATGTGTGAATCTGGGCGTAGGGGAAGGCTCATATGGAGCCGTGCGCTAACTTTAACACCTTCTATTTACATATAAGGGAGAAGTAGAAAGTCTATTAAGTGTAGTTAATACAGTTAAAAACTTACAAACAATCTGACATTTTTAAAACTGTTAAAAATCAATTTCTTATGCGTATATAAATTAATAATCTTAAAGTTGTCAAAAAGTTCTATTCAGGTTATACCCAAGTTATCAACTGCCCTTGTGCAATTAAGTCCCGTGGTAAATTATTTTTAATTTTGGCTTTTTGCCATTTGCCGAGACCAATAGGAGCACCGCATAGCGTCAGAATGACTTCACCACTCTGAGTAGATGGAGATTCCAAACGAACATCTTTTCCTTGAAAGTAATCCACAGCTTGCGCTTGTGTTAATGCATGTGTGTTTTGCTTAGCCAAATGACCTAAGGCGGTCGCGAGTTCATGCTCAAGTCGGACCCCGTTTTTATGAATCGAACCGAGTTTAATACCCAATCTTGCGTATTTAATTTTATCTTTCAAAGCGTCTAATTGTTTAGGGAATAACCAAAGCTCTTTGTCTCGTTGCATTAAGGTGCCGGGAAGCTCTGTTATCTTAAATTGCTTTTTAAGGTAGGCATAAAAAGCTTGCTGTGCCTTTGGCGCGAAACTCTCAAAAGGAAATGACCCCTTTTTGATTTGTTGGTTTTCATTATCAACGGAGTCCTTTTTAACAAACTTAGCAATGAAAAACCCTTCACTGTCGAAGATTTGTGGCCACACATGCAGATAACCTTGCTCTGTGGTGGCTTGTTCTGCATTTTCGAAAAGATTGGCCAGAGATGCCGTTTCAACAGCGTCTCCAAACTCGTTTAGTAAATACTCGCAAACATGGTGATTTTCCAGTGGGGTGAGTGTACAGGTAGAATAAACCAAAGTGCCGCCAGGTTTTAGAGCTAAAAAAGCACTCTTTATAAGTGATTTTTGTACTTCAGCAATTTCGACGTTAGATTCGATTGACCAATTCTTTAGCGCGTTTGGATCTTTTCTAACTGTACCTTCTCCTGAGCAAGGCGCATCAAGCAATATATGGTCGAAACATTCAAACATATAGTCGCCAAATATCTTGCCATCAAAGTGTGACAGAGCGACATTAGATGCGCCCATACGCTTCATATTGGCCGCGAGCACTTTCAATCGCGAAGACGAAAACTCGTTTGCAACCAGTAGCCCTCTATTCTCCATCAGCGCACAAAGTTGCGATGTTTTTGACCCCGGTGCTGACGCGACATCCAACACGGCCAGTTCATCGCCATGTATGGCTTGAATTTCATCACGTAAAGCCAAGGGGGGCAACATAGAGCTTGCCTCTTGCACGTAAATACAGCCACTCAAATGAAGCGCAGTATTGCCGATTGGCAGAGCGGCTTCTTCTTCAGCGCTTCGAGTAAGCCAGAAGCCTTCTGGACACCAAGGAATAGGGGTGATCTGCCAACCGATTTTTTGTGCTTCGAGTTCAAATTCTGCGACCGACATTTTGAGTGTATTGACGCGTATAGAAAGCCGAAGAGGCTTTTGGCAGCTAGATAGAAAATCCTCAATTGTGAGGTGAGGGGGAATATAACTTTTTACGTCATCAATAAAGTTTTCGGGAATATAGGTATTTTTATCCAATCTTAATTACTCGAAACAATTCGGATTGGCCTTAGTTTACCATTAATGGAAATATTTTTGGGAGGTTTGGAGATGTTAGCAAACGCCATGAGGGGAAAGGACATGACGTTTGCGATATGGATATCTGTATTCGTGAATTAGGGGGTTTCTGAATCGCAGCGGTAATACGATTCACACTCTTGCGTTGGTCCGTTACTCAAGCCTGCACCTCCAATTAAAGGGGTCAGTTTTTTATCTAGCGGTAGTTTGTCGAAATTGAGTTTCTTTAGTGGTCTTTTGTTGACTTTAAGCTTCATAGTTAGCTCCTTTAAAGATTTCATTTACTCATTGCTTCCATTTTCATGTTAGTTAACTAAGAATTAATTTCAAATAAATTTAACTAAAATAATACAAAAGGTTCACTTTTAAAGGGTTGTATATATGAAAAATCGAATATATGATTTACCGCATATTGAGTGAGGTCAAGAATGCGTACTCATATGCAGAATATTGGCTACAAAGTGATTTATATTTGACTAAGTTCGATGCTGCGCGGCATCACTTATTATCAATTGGAGTATCCATAAGATGAAAATTAAAGTAGGAATTAACGGCTTCGGTAGAATGGGGCGCTTAACAATGCGTGCACTGTGGGAGTCGAGCGAAATAGAGATAGTCAAAATAAATGACCCTGCGGGTGATGCTGTCACCCTAGCACATTTAATGAACTTTGATTCTGTACATGGAAAATGGGCGCATGAGGCATTGGTTGACGATGATGACATAGTGATCAGTGGTCAACGCATTGAAGTGACACAAAAAGTGAGTGTGGCAGAAAACGACTGGTCAATGTGTGATTTGGTTATTGAGGCTTCAGGCAAACTGAAAAGTAAGCAAAAACTTGCCAATTTCTTCGCGCAAGGAGTCAAACAAGTCGTCGTTACTGCACCAGTGAAAGAAGAAGGTGTGTTAAATGTGGTCATGGGTGTAAATCACCATGACTTTGATGTACAAAATCATGAAATTGTGACCGCGGCTTCATGTACTACAAATTGTTTGGCGCCTGTAGTGAAGGTACTTCAAGATAATATCGGCATTAAACACGGCTCGATGACGACGATCCATGATATTACCAATACGCAAACTATCATCGATGCACCTCACAAAGATTTACGTCGTGCGCGTTCATGCGGCACAAGCTTGATCCCGACAACAACAGGTTCTGCTACCGCTATCACGCATATCTTCCCGGAATTAAAAGGGAAGTTAAACGGACATGCGGTACGTGTACCTTTGACAAATGCATCAATAACAGACTGTGTGTTTGAAGTGAGTCGAGAAACGACAGTTGAAGAAATCAATGGGTGGATGGAACAAGCAGCAAATAGTCAGTTATCTGGCATTTTAGGTTATGAAACTCGTCCATTGGTATCGATTGATTACAAGACGGATCCTCGAAGCGCTATCATCGACGCCCCGTCAACCATGGTTGTTAATGGTACTCAAGTTAAATTATATGTTTGGTATGACAACGAATGGGGCTATGCAAATCGCACAGCAGATTTGGTTCGTTTAGTTGTTTCAAAGCGTTGGGGGTGAGTTCATGACTCAGTCGCTCAGTTCAAGGTTGTCGCCTGAAATAAAACAGTATTTAGTCATTACAGGTAACTATTGGTCATTCACTTTGACTGACGGCGCACTACGCATGCTGGTGGTATTGTACTTCCATCAGCTTGGCTATAGCCCTTTGGCTATCGCTTCATTATTTTTGTTTTATGAGTTCTTTGGGGTTGTCACAAACTTATTGGGCGGTTGGCTGGGTGCTCGTCTAGGTCTTAATAAAACAATGAATATTGGATTGTTTTTGCAGATTGTTGCGGTGTCGATGCTCGCACTTGATGAGCAGCTGTTGTCCATTGCGTATGTGATGGTTGCGCAGGCTTTATCGGGTATAGCAAAAGACCTCAATAAGATGAGTGCTAAAAGTGCCATAAAATTACTGGTCCCTAAAGACCAAGATAGCACGCTATATAAGTGGGTGGCTATCCTGACTGGGTCTAAAAATGCACTCAAAGGCGTCGGTTTCTTTCTGGGGGGCTTATTACTTACTTTGTTAGGTTTTCAAGGCGCGCTGTGGTTTATGGCAGCAATGCTGACAATGACTTGGTTGATGAGTTTATTATTGCTCAAGCAAGACCTAGGAAAGAAAAAGAACAAGCCCAAGTTTAGTGAGATTTTGTCCAAAAGCCGACAGTTAAACTTGCTGGCAGCTGCGAGAATGTTCTTGTTTGCATCTCGCGATGTGTGGTTTGTCATTGCCTTACCGGTATTTTTGGCATCGACGTTTGGGTGGGACCATTGGTGGGTCGGGGGCTTTATGGCCAGCTGGGTGATTGCTTACGGTATTGTGCAAGCAAATGCACCAAAGATCACAAAAAATACGGGAAATAGCTTTAAACAGGCCTTATTCTGGGTCACGATTTTGTCTTTTATCCCAGCCCTACTGGCGCTAGGATTATGGCTAGAGTGGCAACCCAAGTTGGTTATCATCGGTGGTTTACTAGTATTTGGAGCCGTGTTTGCCGTAAATTCTTCACTTCATAGCTTTTTGATAGTGAAAATTGCAGACAGTGACGGAGTATCGATGGATGTCGGCTTTTACTATATGGCCAACGCGATGGGGCGGTTAATTGGTACGGTACTATCCGGGTTGGTATTTCAACTTTATGGCTTACAAGCGTGTTTACTCGTATCCAGTGCCATGTTGGTTATGGCGAGCGTGTTTACTATCGGGCTGAGCAAGCGCAGTTAAGCGCTTGCCCTTTGTCGCTTGCTAGCTAAAGTTGCTTGGTAATTTAAAGCTCGCCGTGACTTGTTTTAACGTTTTTGATTGCTTGTCTAGCTCTAGACTTGCTGAGGTTACTTGGTCGGCACCCGCTGCATTATCAATCGCAGCTTGTCGAATAGATTCCACATTGTAAGAAATTTCTTCGGTAGTCGCTGATTGCTCTTGTGCTGCTTGCGCGATGGTTTGCGCACTCTGTGCAATTTGGTTTATCTGACTAACACTTTGCTCAAGCAGTGCGGCGCTGTCATTTGCCGCGGCAATTGTTTCCCTGGTTGCTTCTGCAGATGCATGCATCTCAGATACAGCGGTTTGAGACGTAGACTGTAAATTAGCGATCATCGTTTCAATATCTGCGGTAGAAGCCTGCGTTTTTTGCGCTAATTGCCTTACTTCATCAGCAACCACTGCAAACCCGCGACCGTGCTCACCTGCGCGTGCGGCTTCTATGGCGGCGTTCAAGGCCAATAAATTCGTTTGTTCAGTGACTGCTTGAATTACTTCAATAACTCGGCTGATATTTTGGGTGTTATATTCTACTTCTTTAATCGCTGATTCAGAGTTTTCAACTGCGTTGTTAAGTGACTCCATTTGGGCAACTGTTTGGCGCAGCGTTTGATTGGCAGACAGAGAAGTTTGTTCCGCATCTAAACTAAGATCAGCTACGTTACGTGCGTTAGTCGCGACTTCGTCAATGGAGTACGAGGTTTGCTGAATTGCTTCTGCCACTTGCTCAATATTGGCATGTTGCTCTTGTAAGCTGGCATTTGCTTGTTCACTGGCAGCACTTGTTTGTGTTGCTGTAGAGGCCAGTTGAGAGGTGGTTTCTACAATTGTACCAATGACGCTGGTTAAATAGGTATTCATTTGCTTCATCGCACCATAAACACCGATAGCGTGTTGCTCAGAACCAAAGTTTTCACGTAAATCACCAGAGGCAATACGCTCACTGATCATACGCATTTCTGTTGGTTCTCCGCCTAACGGGCGTAGCACTGCTCGCGAAATTATCACAGTAGCCACTGCAACACTCAACACGGTGAGTACAAAGATGATTGCAATTACCCAATACAATTTGTGCACAGGTGCAAACGCTTCTGCTTTGTCTATTTCTGCAAGCAATACCCACTTTAATCCGGCGAAAGTGTAGGGGAGATAAGCGGAGAGTACTGGGTTGCCGTTGTAATCAATAATGATCTCTGTGTCTGAAATTCCTTGTAGCCCTTTTCTGACGGCTTCCGTATCAGCGCCATTTGCAGCAACCGTACCGGCAAAACTCGCAATCACAGTATGGTTAATCGGGTCTAAGTAGGAGTCTGAGCGCATGCGAAGATCATCACCAACTAGATAAGATTCACCGGTCTCGCCCATGCCATCACGTTGTTGCATTATGGCATTGATTGCATCGATAGATAATTGCAAGGCCATCACTGAATGCACTTGTCCATCAATCACTACCGGTATACCGATAAACGCTGCTGGCTCTTGGTTGCTTGGGGCGTACGGGCTGTAATCTGAAATCACAAATTGATTTGAGGTCACAACACGATTAAAGAGCGTTGCAAGGCCAGAATCTCGGTAAGGACCCGTAATAAGGTTTGTTTGATAATCCGATTCTCTCGCAACGGTATAACTGATCAATCCGTTCCGCTCAATGACAAACAGATCGTAGAACCCTTTTTCATTGATAAAGGTGTCGAAAAGGGAGTGGTAGTTATGCGCAAGTTGTGCATTAGTTTGGTCTGGGTTCTGCTGTACAACCAGTTGCCATTTTTTGGCGATGACCGATAAGTCACCTTTTCGAGCGGTTAAGTAGTCATCGATTTGTTTGTGTTTAATGTGTTTGATGGAGGTGAGCTGATTGTATGCTTGTTCCTCAAGCGCCGAAGACGCAGTCCACAGTGAAATCATCGCGAGTATGCCTGCTGGTACTAAGCCAATAAGCATAAATGAAATGAGTAATCGGGTTTTGATTAGCATACTTCTTTTTTACCTTATCTGAAATTTAATATTGCTATTATATCAATAAAATGAGTTACATATTTTAAACAAATGGGCCCGGTATGGATACACGCAAAAAGTATGGTTTAAATTAATATTACAA
Organism: Pseudoalteromonas luteoviolacea; assembly: GCF_001696455.1. Taxonomy (GTDB): domain Bacteria; phylum Pseudomonadota; class Gammaproteobacteria; order Enterobacterales; family Alteromonadaceae; genus Pseudoalteromonas; species Pseudoalteromonas luteoviolacea_C. Next base: position 1,585,838 of record NZ_MAUJ01000001.1, on the reverse strand, counting down.
TTAATTTGAGGTTAATTTTTAACCTTAAGTTGAGAATAAAGCCATTTTGTTTAAAAATACTACGCTGTATTTACTGGATTTAGTTCTATGAGATTTATTTGATTGCTACTTTTGACTTAAATAAAGGTTACGAATTCTATATGCCCTTGTCGTATAACAATATTATTTTTTATAACAGATTTGGGAAAATGGCGTGGCGATAAATGACTAAATTTAATTAATTGTAAATCGTCATAAAAAAGGCCCGAGTGGGCCTTTGGTTATAATACATACAAATTGTTTACATTGTAACTTAAGACAATGCAGCGATCCTTTGTTCAAGTGGGGGATGGGAAGCAAACAGGTCCATCACACTTTTACCCGAAGCGATGCCAAATGCCATCATTGAGCCTTCAAGTTTCGACTCTTGGTTGCTGCGAAGGCGCTCCAGTGCTGCTTTCATCTTGTGTGCTCCCACAAGGTCAGCAGCGCCTTTATCCGCTGCATATTCGCGTTTACGGCTAAAGTACGCCACAATCATCGACGCGAGGAAGCCAAATAGAATTTGGAATATGAGATCAAAGATCATATATGTCCAGCTAAACCCTTCACTTTCTTCATCGCCATTTAAAAATCCGTCTACGATATTGGCAAGCACTTTAGAAATGAAAATAACGAAGGTGTTAACTACGCCTTGGATCAGCGTCAGCGTGACCATGTCACCGTTTGCAACATGTGATACTTCATGGGCCAATACAGCTTCAGCTTCACTTTGGCTCATACCCGCTAACAGTCCGCTACTGACAGCGACGAGACTGTCATTCTTGCTCGGGCCTGTGGCGAAGGCATTGATCTCTGGGCTGTCGTAGATAGCGACTTCAGGCATTTTAATACCCGCTTTTTGCGCTTGTTCAGCGACCGTACTAACAAGCCAATGCTCAGTCTCATTACGAGGCTGATCGATGACATAAGCGCCAGTTGATTTTTTTGCCATCCACTTAGAGATGTACAGTGAGATAAAGGCACCACCAAAGCCAAATACAGCAGCAATGGTTAGCATGCCAGTATAGCTTCTAGAGGATACCCCTAGAATAGATAAGATAATGGACAAAACCACCATGATGGCTAGGTTTGTCGCTAAGAAAAGTAACACGCGTTTCATAGTCACCTCTTTAAAGTTTACTTACTAGTTTTACTCTTGCTAGATAAAAAACGTTTAACACATACTACCAATATGGAGGCCGTGCGGTGTTTCTCAAGTGTCAGTTTGGCGATGAAGTGTTACAAGATGTTGTGATGTGCAATTGTGCGTAAAACTGCTTGGCTTTTTTGAGGTGACATATAAGCTGTCGTAGAAGGATAAAAAAAATCCCTCTTGCGAGGGATTTTGGGTAACTCAGCGCCTTTGGCACTGGGAATGAGGTCGGTACATTTTTGCTAGTTATTGACTAGGTCTTTGACCTTATTGATTAATCTATTCTGCAAACTGCATTTCAGGGATATCGCCATCGACGATTAATTTACCTGCAGTTTTGCTGATAATTTCATCAACACTAACACCTGGCGCGCGCTCAAGCAAATGAAATGCGCCATCTTTTACTTCTAACACAGCGAGATCAGTGACAATCTTTTTCACACAATTTACCCCAGTCAATGGTAGTGTACATGACTCAAGTAATTTGGAATCGCCGTGTTTGCTAGCATGGGTCATAGTCACAACAATATTTTGTGCGCCAGCGACGAGGTCCATCGCGCCACCCATGCCTTTGATTAACTTTTTCGGGATCATCCACGATGCAATATTACCGTTCTGATCCACTTCAAATGCACCTAATACCGTTAAGTCTACATGACCACCACGTATCATGGCAAAGCTTTCTGCGCTATTAAAAATAGCCGCTCCTGTGGCTGCTGTCACGGTTTCTTTACCCGCATTGATCATATCTGCGTCAACTTGGTCTTCATCTGGGTACGGACCCATGCCCAGCAAGCCATTTTCAGATTGAAGCATGACTTCCATATTGCTTGGCACATAGTTAGCTACAAGCGTTGGAATACCAATACCAAGATTGACGTAATAACCATCTTGAAGTTCTTGCGCAACGCGCATTGCAATTTGTTCACGATTTAAAGCCATGGTGATCTCCTTACTTGCGCGTTGTTACACGTTCGATGCGTTTTTCAAAATCACCTTTGATAACGCGATTTACATAAATACCAGGTGTATGGATCTGGCTTGGTTCAAGTTCACCAGGCTCTACAATCTCTTCAACTTCAGCCACAGTAATCTTACCAGCGGTTGCTGCCATTGGGTTGAAGTTCATCGCCGTGTGGCGGAAAACAAGGTTGCCGTAGCGGTCTGCTTTCCATGCCTTAACGATGGCAAATTCACCTGTAATTGATTCTTCAAGAATATATGGGCGGCCGTCAAATTCTTTGACTTCTTTTCCTTCAGCAACAGGAGTACCGTAACCAGTTGCAGTATAAAAACCAGGAATACCAGCACCACCGGCACGCATTTTTTCTGCTAATGTGCCCTGTGGAGTTAATTCTACATCGATGATTCCATCGAGCAATTGTTGCTCGAACAACGCATTTTCACCAACATAAGATGCGATGATTTTTTTGATCTGGCGGTCGTGTAGCAAAATACCCAACCCAAAATCATCCACACCACAGTTGTTCGAAACAACTGTAAGCTCTCTAGTTTGCTTACGTTTAATTTCAGCGATCAAACCTTCTGGAATACCACATAGTCCAAAACCACCTGCGATGATGGTGTCTCCGTCTTTGAGACCCTCCATCGCTTCTGCGTAGCTAGAAACTACTTTATCGAAACCGGCCATTAGCCCACTCCTCGTTGTCAATATTGTCTTATTGTTAAGATTGGCAGGTATTTTTAAGTGCTAAAGATACCTTGCTAACAGGTGCCTTATTGAGTGCATCGCAAATTTGCCAACCTGCTTTTGCAAGCCTTTCTAAATCAATTTCGGTACTAATGCCAAGTCCTTGGAGCAAGTAAATAACATCCTCTGTGGCAACATTTCCTGACGCACCTTTTGCATATGGGCACCCACCGAGACCCGCGACTGCACTATCAATCGTCGAGATCCCCATTTCGAGTGCTTTGTGAATATTTGCTAAGGCTTGTCCGTAGGTGTCATGGAAATGCACGGCAAGCCTTTGCGCTGGTATATGTTCGAGCAATAGGGTAAGTAAATTCTCTATTTGATTTGCCGTCCCAACACCAATCGTATCGCCAAGACTTATTTCATAGCAGCCAAGTGCCAATAATTGTTTACAGACTGCTAAAACTTGCTGAGGGTCGACTTCACCTTGATATGGGCACCCGGCGATACAACTAACATAACCTCTTACTTTTATGTTGTTTTTTTGAGCAAGTTCAACGACGGGTCGAAAGCGTTCTATGCTTTCTTCTATGGAGCAGTTGATGTTTTTTTGAGTAAAAGCTTCACTCGCAGCAGTAAAAATAGCAAATTCGTCCACTTGATTTTCAAGGGCGAGTTCAGCACCTTTTAAGTTAGGTGTTAATGCGCTTATTTCAACGCCGTCTTTACGAGTTATACTTTTTATCACATCTGCAGAGTCAGCCATTTGTGGCACCCATTTGGGTGACACAAATGCGCCGGCTTCAAGGTGTTTGAGGCCGGCCTCCGCGAGTGCATTGAGCAAATTAACTTTATCGGCAGTGGAAACTGCCGCTTCGTTTTGCAGGCCATCTCGAGCGCAACTTCAACAATTTTTACTTGAGTTGGGTAATTGGGCATATCAAGCTTCCTCTACGATTGCGAGCATTGCACCATGGTTAACAAGCTCACCTTCGTCAAAACAGTAACTTGTCAATGTGCCATCAAAAGGTGCATTGAGTGTATATTCCATTTTCATTGCTTCTATCACAACGATAGGGTCGCCTTTGGATACTTGAGCGCCAAGTTCCTGCAGGTGCTTAACCACGGTACCGTTTAGTGGGGCGGCGAGTGGTGCTTCTTGATGTTCGTGTTCACTAACATAGTGCTTGGTCTTTAGCTCGAAAGTGTGTTGATAAGGACCATACATGACAGTGATGTCAGTTTCACTAATTAGCACATCTGCGATGAGGCGTTTACCATCGATGTTTGCAGTTAGCTTATGGCCTTCAAGTTTAGCTTCAACACGATGCTCAAAGTCGTGATAGTGAACTTGCCAATGGTGACCTTGTGCTTGCGCTACCACAAAGTGCTCAGTAAATGGCACGGTGAGCTTGCGAGGTTGATTGAGTCTAAAGCCAACTTGCTGCCACGGAGATTGCGCTTTGGGCGCTTGTTTATGTGCCAGATAGGCAATGCTAGCTAAACACACTAACGTATCGCTTGGGGCCTGTGATGCTGTTAACTCTTCGGTTTGAGTATCTATGAAATGCGTATCCGGTGCACCTGCCATAAAGGTAGGGTGTTCAGCAAGGTGATGTAAAAATGCAATATTGCTTTTTACGCCCGCTAAATGCACTTCATTTAACGCGGATCTGAGCTTGAGTAAAGCGGTACGTCTATCGTGACCGTGAACAATGAGTTTGGCAATCATCGGATCATAAAACGGGCTAATTTCATCGCCTTGCTTTACGCCTGTATCTATACGCACACCACGCTGAGCTTTTGGAAAGCTTAAATGGGCAAGATTACCAGAGTAGGGCATAAAGTTTTCTTCTGGGTCTTCTGCATAAATACGTGCCTCGAAGCTATGACCCTGTAACGTGATTTGAGATTGCTCGAGGGGTAAGTGTTCATTGTTTGCGACACGAATTTGCCACTCAACCAGATCCTGTTCTGTGACCATTTCAGTTACTGGGTGCTCTACTTGTAGGCGCGTGTTCATTTCCATAAAGAAAAACTCATTGCCACACAATAAGAACTCAACAGTACCTGCACCGCGATAATTAATGGCTTGCGCACAGCGTACAGCCGCTTCACCCATTTCTTTGCGCAGTGCATCGCTCAAGTCTGGCGCAGGGGCTTCTTCGATAACCTTTTGATGGCGTCGCTGCAACGAGCAATCTCGGTCACCTAGGTAAACGCAGTTACCGTGATTATCCGCAAATACTTGTACTTCAACATGACGGGGTTTATCAACAAAGCGTTCTAATAATACGAGATCGTTACCAAAACTAGCGAGTGCTTCACGTTTAGCGCCTTCTAGGGCACCAAGAAATTCATCCGCGCTTCTTACTACTCGCATGCCCTTACCGCCGCCACCAAATGCCGCTTTTATCAGCACAGGGTAACCAACTTTCTCGGCTTCGGCAGTTAAAAACTCAGTATCTTGTTGCTGGCCGTAGTAGCCAGGGACTAAAGGGACATTAGCCTGTGCCATGATCTCTTTAGCGCGAGTTTTAGATCCCATTGCTTCAATTGCACTGGCTGGAGGACCTACAAAAACAATGTTGTTGTCTTCACAAGCATTTGCAAAGGCATCATTCTCTGACAGAAAACCATAACCTGGGTGGATACAGTCCGCGCCACTTTGCTTGGCGACCTCTAATATACGATCACTCACCAAGTACGAGTCTTTACTCGGCGCAGCGCCAATATAATAAGCTTCATCTGCATTTTGTACGTGCAATGCATTAGCATCAGCGTCTGAATACACAGCAACAGTACTCATACCTAATCGTTTAGCAGTGCGCATGACGCGGCAGGCAATTTCACCACGATTAGCGACTAAAATCTTTTTCAACATGATTAACTCCTTATTCGCTTGCCGCGGGTTGCCAATTAGGGGCGCGTTTTTCGAAAAAGGCGCTGAGGCCTTCTTGCCCTTCCTCGCTGACACGGATCTCAGCAATGCGCTTTGCAGTGTGTTTAATCAGAGCATCTTCAATCTGCTTGCCTGCAACTTCTTCTATCAGTGCTTTCGCACTTTTTACTGCCATAGGCCCATTATTTAATAGCAATTCAATGAAGTGCGTTTCGCTTTCACCTAGGTTGTCGGTTACTTCGTGGATAAGACCCAATTCCAGTGCCTTTTCAGCTTTAAAGACTTCTGCTGTTAAGAAGTACCGACGAGCTTGCCTTTCGCCAATGGCTTTAATCACGTAAGGACTAATAACCGCAGGGATGAGTCCCAGCTTAACTTCACTTAAACAGAATTTAGCGTCATTCGCTGCGACGGCAATGTCACAGCAGGCGATAAGCCCCAGTGCACCGCCAAATGCAGCACCTTGTACCAAGCAAAGAGTTGGATGTGGAGAGCTGGCCAGCACGTGCATGAGTTTTGCAAGCTCCATTGAATCGGCGACGTTTTCTTCGTAATTGTTATCCGCCATTGATTTCATCCAAGCCAAATCTGCACCAGCTGAAAAGTGTTTGCCTTGTGTTTTCAAAACTAAAGCTTTTACGTCGAGTTCATTTGCATATTCTATTGTTTTTATTAGCTCGGCAATGATCTCAGCGTTGAATGCATTGTGTTTTTCGGGGCGACTTAGTTCTAAAATCGCCACCTTGCTTTTCGTAATATTTAAAGTGACAGACATGTACGCCCCCTACATTCTGAATATACCAAATTTAGATTCTTGGCGCGGTGCATTGGCCGCAGCTTCTAACGCCAGCCCCAAAACGTTGCGTGTTTCGGCTGGATCTATGATGCCATCATCCCAAAGTCGTGCGCTCGCATAATATGGGTGGCCTTGCTTCTCATATTGTTCAACAATAGGCTTTTTGAACTCGGCGACTTCTTCATCGCTCATGCTCATACCTTTGCGAGCCAGTCCATCTTGACGAACCTGAGTTAACACACCCGCAGCTTGTTCGCCACCCATGACAGAAATACGTGCATTTGGCCACATCCACATCATAGTCGGCTCGTATGCGCGACCACACATGCCGTAGTTACCGGCACCATATGAGCCACCGATTAACACCGTAAATTTAGGCACATCCGCACAAGATACCGCTGTCACCATTTTGGCTCCGTGTTTTGCAATACCTTCGGCTTCGTACTTTTGACCAACCATAAAGCCAGTAATATTTTGCAAAAACAGTAATGGGATATCGCGTTGCGCACAAAGCTGAATGAAATGAGCCCCTTTTTGTGCAGACTCAGAGAACAAAATGCCGTTATTCGCGACGATACCAACGGGTCGGCCAAAGATTTCAGCAAAGCCAGTTACCAAAGTTTCACCAAAGTAGCGCTTGAACTCATCAAATTGAGAATCATCAACAATACGTGCAATTACTTCACGAACATCAAATGGCTTTTTAAGATCTGTGCCGACAATACCGTAAACTTCTCGGATGTCGTATCTAGGTGGTTTTATGTCTTTCAGTATGGGTTGGGTAGGGCGTTGGTGGTTGAGTCTTTCAATACATTGGCGAGCAATTGACAGGGCATGTTCATCATTTTCTGCATAGTGGTCGGCTACGCCAGACACCTTACAATGGACATCGGCACCGCCAAGGTCCTCTGCGCTGACCTCTTCACCCGTTGCGGCCTTAACCAGCGGTGGGCCAGCTAAGAAAATCGTGCCTTGCTCTTTTACAATGATACTTTCATCTGCCATAGCGGGTACATAAGCACCCCCAGCGGTACATAAGCCCATGACCACTGCAATTTGCGGTATGCCTTTTGCTGACATACGTGCTTGATTGTAAAATATACGGCCAAAATGCAATTTATCTGGGAATACTTCATCTTGCTCGGGTAGGTTAGCACCGCCAGAGTCGACTAGGTAAATACAAGGTAGGTGACAACGTTCAGCAATCTCTTGGGCTCTCAAGTGCTTTTTAACGGTCAGTGGGAAGTAAGTTCCACCTTTAACGGTCGCATCATTGCCCACAATCATGCATTCAACACCTTTTACGCGGCCAATACCTGCAACAACGCCAGCACACGGTATATCTTGCTCGTACACGCCAAACGCAGCAAACTGTGAAATTTCTAAAAATGGCGAGCCTTCGTCGAGCAGGGTATCGATACGGTCACGGACAAAGAGTTTTCCGCGACTTTGATGACGAGCAATAAGGGCTTCCCCACCGCCTTGGCTTAAATTTGCGACCTTATCGTTTAAATCAGCAACCAATGACGCCATAGCGTCATGGTTGTCTTTAAACTGTTGGTCATGCGTATTAACTGTCGTATTTAATACTGTCATGCCAATTCTCCTTAGCGGCTCTCGTTGAATAGCTCACGGCCGATAAGCATACGGCGGATTTCAGAGGTACCGGCCCCAATTTCATACAGTTTGGCATCACGCAACAAGCGGCCCGTTGAGTATTCATTGATGTAACCATTACCGCCGAGAAGCTGAATGGCGTCTAACGCTAATTTGGTCGCTAGCTCGGCAGCATATAGAATTGCACCTGCTGCATCTTTACGGGTTGTTTCACCGCGGTCACAGGCTTTGGCTACGGTGTATACATAAGAACGGGCAGCGTTCATTTGCGTATACATATCTGCGATTTTGCCTTGTACCAATTGGAATTCGCCAATCGATTGATTGAACTGTTGACGCTCATGAATATAAGGTACAACCACATCCATACATGCTTGCATGATACCGAGCGGGCCACCTGCTAATACAACGCGCTCATAATCAAGTCCGCTCATGAGGACTTTCACGCCCTCATTTAAAGTACCTAGAATATTTTCCTCAGGCACTTCACAGTCTTCAAAGACCAGTTCACACGTATTTGAGCCACGCATACCTAGTTTATCCAGCTTCTGTGCGGTAGAAAAACCAGGGTAATCGCGCTCAACAATGAAAGCGGTGATACCGCGAGGCCCCGCATCTAATTCGGTTTTTGCATAGATAACAAAAACATCAGCGTCTGGCCCATTCGTGATCCACATTTTGTTGCCATTAAGAACAAACTTATCGCCTTTTTTCTCAGCTTTTAGTTTCATCGATACGACGTCTGAACCTGAATTTGGCTCACTCATAGCCAGTGCACCGATGTGCTCGCCGCTGATTAGTTTTGGAAGGTATTTTTCCTTTTGTGCTTGATTACCATTACGATTGATTTGGTTTACACACAGATTTGAATGTGCACCATAACTTAGACCAATGGACGCGCTTGCACGGCTGATTTCTTCCATTGCGATGACATGCTCTAAGTAACCCATGTTTGCACCACCAAACTCTTCGGGCACTGTGATCCCCAGTAAGCCCATTTCGCCAAACTTAGGCCAAAGCTCATTTGGAAAGGTGTTTTCTTGGTCTGTTTTCTCAGCAAGAGGTGCGATTTCGCTTGTCGCAAAGTTGTTTACATGATCTCGGATCATGTCTGCTGTTTCGCCAAGTCCAAAATTCAGTTCTTTATATAGTGATACAGTGCTCATTTGTTGTCATCCTGTGTGAGATTGTGTATTTCGTTTCCCATTGGGAACCGAAGTGATTGTTCAAATAGTTAATCACTCCGGGCTGACACATACTGTGTATTAATTAATCTTGTAGTTCTTTTAATGTATCTAAGCAGCGTCTTTCTGCTGTAACGAGTTCCATCAAAACGACTTTGATGTCATCCATTTGTTGGCTGAGATCTGCTTTTTTCTCTTCAATTAGTTGCAGCATGGTATGTAGCTGCTTTTCACTGGACTTGTCCGCATCGTACAGCTCAAATAGTCTGCCAGTTTCGGCAAGCGTAAAACCAAGTCGCTTACCGCGCAAAATGAGTTTGAGACGAACTTTGTCTCTTTTTGAGTAAATTCGGGTTTGTCCATTACGCTCAGGCGAAAGTAATCCTTGATCTTCATAAAAACGAATACTTCGTGTGGTAATGTCAAATTCCTTAGCGAGCTCGCTTATTGAGTAGGTTGGTTCTTTATTGGTGTCTTGCATTATTTACACGCTTACTTCGAAACTGATTAGACCAATATAAGTGAAGTTTACGTAAAGGTAAAGTGTCGTTTTTGGCATCATGCTTTAGTCGCATATGCAAAATCTGGATCTTGAACTACTTTTAGCTCGCATAAGGCACTATATGCTTTGTTAAATTGCTCTTCGACATAGGATATAGCAAGGGAATGCGCGGTTATTTTCCAATCTGGCAAGATAACTGTGCAAGTAAACTTTACATTTTTAAAAAACGCAAAACGCTTGATTTTAGATTTACGTTGGCGTAAACGTAAATTTTAGGTATGCTCGACGTAATAGATTACTAAAAGCAAGCTATTTGCTTGTTAACAGGAGTTTTAAATGAGTAACGAAGCCGTAGTCATTGTAGCAGCAAAACGTACACCTATGGGTGGTTTTATGGGGAGCCTATCAGGTGCAGCAGCAACTGATTTAGGTGCAACTGCAATTAAAGCTGTAATGAATGATACTGGTTTATCGGATGCCAGCATCGATGAAGTCATTATGGGCTGTGTCTTACCAGCAGGTCTTGGGCAGGCGCCAGCGCGTCAAGCAATGCTGCACGCAGGCCTTGCACGTTCGACAGGGGCAACAACTATCAACAAAGTTTGTGGTTCAGGTCTAAAAGCAGCAATGTTTGCACATGATTTGATCAAGGCCGGTAGCATTAAAACGGCAGTAGCAGGCGGCATGGAAAGCATGACTAATGCACCTTATTTTATGCCAAATGCACGAGGCGGAATGCGCATGGGTCACAATCAAGTGATTGACCACATGATGGCAGATGGTCTTGAAGATGCTTATGACAAAAAAGCGATGGGTTGTTTTGCACAAGACACCGCTGATCAGTATGGCATCACTCGTGAAAATATGGACGAGTTTGCGTTGAACTCTTTGAGCAAAGCAAACGCGGCAATCGAAAATGGCAGTTTTGATAACGAAGTTATCCCACACATCATCTCTACTCGTAAAGGTGATGTTGAGGTAACGACTGATGAACAACCAGGTAACGCGCGTCCAGACAAAATTCCTTCATTGCGTCCTGCGTTCAAAAAAGATGGCACGATTACAGCAGCTAACTCATCGTCTATTTCGGATGGTGCAGCGGCATTGATTCTGATGAGTGAGTCTGAAGCAAAAGCGCATGGCCTAACACCACTTTGTAAAATCGTGGCGCATGCAACACATTCGCAAGCGCCAGCAGAGTTCACTATTGCACCAGTTGGCGCGATGAACTCACTTTTAGATAAAGCTGGTTGGTCAAAAGAAGATGTGGATCTTTGGGAAATCAATGAAGCATTTGCCATGGTCACGATGCTGGCAATCAATGAAATGAAACTTGATAGTGCAAAAGTCAACGTCAATGGCGGTGCATGTGCACTGGGTCATCCAATTGGCGCGAGTGGCGCACGTATACTCGTTACACTTATTCACGCACTTCGCAATCGCGGCCTATCAAAAGGTATTGCATCACTATGTATTGGTGGTGGTGAGGCGGTTGCACTAGCAGTAGAAGTTTAAATCGTCAAAGCGCCGTAACTATACTAAATTTTAACGCGGCGCTACTTTCAGTTTATTTGGGGAGGAGTGCAAAATGCACCAGGTACCATTATACATCAACGGTGAATTCACACAGTCGCAGTCTGACAAATGGTTAGACGTCGTTAATCCAGCAAATCAAGAAGTACTTGCACAGGTACCTTGCGCAACGTCACAAGAAGTACAAGCAGCAATTAATTCTGCTCAAGAAGCATTCCAAACTTGGAAAAATGTGCCAGTACCAGAGCGTGCACGTATCATGATGCGTTATGCCGCACTATTAAAAGAGCACCAAGAAGAGATCGCTACCATCATTTGTCATGAACTTGGCAAAACATTTGAAGACGCTAAAGGGGATGTTTGGCGTGGCATTGAGGTGGTTGAGCAAGCAGCTAACGCGCCTGCAATGATGATGGGTGAGACGGTTGAAAATGTCGCGCGTAACATCGACACGTATTCTTACATTCAACCTTTAGGTGTTTGTGCGGGTATCACGCCGTTTAACTTCCCAGCAATGATCCCATTGTGGATGTTCCCAATGGCAATCGTATGCGGTAATACATTTGTTCTTAAGCCATCTGAGCAAGACCCACTGACGCCAATGCGCTTGGTAGAGTTATTCGAAGAAGCGGGTGCTCCGAAGGGCGTGCTACAAGTGGTTCATGGTGGAAAAGATCAGGTAGACCAAATTTTAGAAGCACCTGAAATTCGTGCTGTGTCGTTTGTCGGTTCTTGTGGTGTAGGACAATACATTTACAGTAAAGGTACTGAAAACCTAAAACGTGTACAGGCATGTGTCGGTGCTAAAAACCATATGGTGATTATGCCAGATGCAAGCAAAGAACAGACAATCAACAACCTTGTGGGTGCATCTGTTGGTGCTGCCGGTCAGCGCTGTATGGGTATTTCGGTTGCTGTCTTTGTGGGCAAATCTCAAGAGTGGGTTGATGATTTAAAAGCAGGCCTTGAAAAAGTACGCCCGGGCGTTTGGGATGATCCGGAAGCCGCGTATGGTCCTCAGACATCAGCTGCTGCTAAAGCACGTATCTTGTCTTTAATTGAGTCTGGGAAACAACAGGGTGCAACCTGTTTACTGGATGGTTCAGATTTTACAGTTGCAGGTTATGAAAACGGTAACTGGGTTGGTCCAACACTATTTACCAATGTGACAACAGACATGGACATCTACAAAGAAGAAATCTTTGGTCCAGTATTGAACTGTGTATTTGTAGATACGCTAGAAGAAGCGATAGCGCTTGTAAACAACAGCCCATACGGTAACGGTGTTTCATTGTTTACTGCAAGCGGTGCAGCTGCGCGTAAATTCCAGCAAGAAATCCAAGTTGGTCAGGTTGGTATCAATATTCCAATTCCTGTACCACTGCCTTTCTTCTCCTTTACTGGCTGGAAAAATTCATTCTACGGCGATGTTCACACTTATGGTAAACAAGGCGTACGTTTCTACACAGAGACGAAGACCATTACATCTCGCTGGTTTGCTGATGAAGCAGTAACAGGCCCGAACATGAGTATTAACCTTCGTTAATTCTGCATTATCCCTAAGCCCAGTACCTATGCTGGGCTTTTAGTAGTACCGCCTGACGCAGTCAGGTGTAACAAGAATAAAAACAAGTGATTTAAATCGCTTGGTATGACAACAAGAGAGGTCTTTTATGGACTTTAATCTGAATGAAGATCAACAGGCATTCGCCGAAACCGCTTACCAATTTGCAATGACCGAGCTTGCGCCAAATGCGGCGCGTTGGGACCAAGAGCATATTTTTCCTAAAGACGTAATTAAACAAGCCGGTGAGCTAGGGTTCTGTGGATTATACACACCAGAAGAGGCCGGTGGTTTAGGTTTGTCTCGCCTTGACTCAAGCATTATTTTTGAGCAACTATCGATGGGTTGTACAGCAACCACCGCCATGTTGACGATTCACAACATGCAACGTGGATGATTGCAAGCTTTGGTACTGATGAAGTGAAAAGTCAGTATATGGACCAGCTAGTTATGGGTGAATTGCTTGCATCATATTGCTTAACTGAACCTGGTTCTGGCTCAGACGCTGCATCACTGAAAACGAAAGCAGTGTTAGACGGGGACGAGTATGTTCTGAACGGTTCAAAAATGTTTATCTCTGGGGCGGGCGAAACAGATGTGCTAGTGGTTATGGCGCGTACTGGTGAAGAAGGCCCTAAGGGGATCTCTGCATTTGTTGTTCCAGCCGATGCGGCTGGCGTAATTTATGGTAAAGCAGAAGAGAAAATGGGCTGGAATGCTCAGCCAACTCGCTTGATCACTTTTGAAGATGTCAGAATTCCTGCGGCGAATCTGATGGGTAAAGAAGGCGAAGGGTTTAAATTTGCTATGCAAGGCTTGGATGGAGGTCGTATTAATATTGCCACTTGTTCAATTGGCACGGCACAACAAGCGCTTAATACTGCCAAAGAATATATGCAAGAACGGCAGCAATTTGGCAAACCTCTTGCTGCTTTCCAAGCATTACAATTTAAAATTGCCGATATGAATACTGAGCTTGTTGCAGCAAGACAAATGGTGCGATTGGCAGCATTTAAACTTGATAGCAATGACCCAGAAAAAACCACTTACTGTGCGATGGCTAAACGCTTTGCTACCGATGTCGGTACCAAGGTATGTGATGATGCCCTGCAGATCCATGGTGGTTACGGTTACATCAAAGAATACCCACTTGAGCGCCATTTACGTGACGTACGCGTTCACCAAATCCTAGAGGGCACAAACGAGATCATGCGTGTGATCATTGCCCGTCGAATTTTAGCTGAAGGCGCTGCAAGCGTTTTATAAGGAGCGAATTAATGTCTGCACAATTAAAACTTGAAAAACGTGGTCACATTGCAATTGTTACTATGTCTAACCCGCCAGCAAATACTTGGACCCGTGACACGCTAGCTGGTTTAAAAGAGCTGGTTAATGAACTAAACGCGGATAAAGAGATTTACTCGCTGATTATTACTGGTGAAGGTGAGAAGTTCTTCTCTGCGGGTGCTGATTTAAACGTATTTGCAGATGGTGATAAAGGCGTTGCAGCCGATATGTCACGTGTGTTTGGCGAAGCATTCGAAACACTAAGCAATTTCCGTGGCGTATCTATTGCGGCAATTAATGGTTTTGCAATGGGCGGCGGTTTAGAAGTGGCACTTGCTTGTGACATTCGTATTGCTGAAGCTCAGGCACAAATGGCGTTACCAGAAGCGAAAGTAGGATTACTTCCATGTGCTGGCGGTACACAAAATCTAGCTTGGTTAGTAGGTGAAGGCTGGGCTAAGCGCATGATTTTATGTGGCGAGCGTTTAAAAGCTGATAAAGCTGAGAAAATCGGTCTAGTGGAAGAAGTTGTTGAGCAAGGTCAGGCGCTTGAAGCGGCGCTTGCATTGGCGACTAAGGTTGAAGATCAAAGCCCTGTGGCGGTTACAGCATGTAAATCACTTATTCAAAAAGGGCGTACAGGCACGATTGATAGTGCATTGCCGCTTGAACGAGAGCTCTTTGTAACGTTATTTGATACGCAGGACCAAAAAGAAGGTGTAAATGCGTTCCTAGAAAAGCGCAAAGCAAATTGGGTGAATGGCTAATGGTAGAATTACAGTTATTAAACCAAGAGGACGCGCCAGTCGTGTTCCAATTGGCGCACTGTAATGATGATATGAAGGTGGCGATAGCCACCTTGAATGCGCCAAAAGCGTTAAATGCGCTTAATTTAGACATGATCCGACTACTTGCTCCGCAACTGACCGAATGGGCAAACGATGATAGCATTACCATGGTGGTATTAAGGGGAGAGGGTGAAAAAGCCTTCTGTGCTGGAGGAGACGTTGTTAGCCTTTATAATTCAATGGCTGCAAATGACGGCAACAATTATATCGAAACCTTCTTCAGCGAAGAGTATCGTTTAGATTTCCAAATCCATAATTACGACAAACCTATTTTGCTTTGGGGCAACGGTATAATTATGGGGGGCGGATTAGGGCTAATGGCCGGTGCTAGTCACCGAGTTGTGACCGAAACGTCACGCATTGCTATGCCTGAAATTACCATTGGTTTGTATCCTGACGTGGGTGGCTCGTATTTCTTAAATAAAATGCCAGCAGGTATGGGATTATTCTTAGGTTTGACAGGCGCTTCTGTTAATGCAAACGATGCGAAGTTAGTCGGACTTGCAGATCACTTCATCAATGCTGATCACTTTGACATTTTGCTTCACAACTTAAGGGAAGTGAATTGGGGCAAAACCAACGTTTTAAACCATGACAAGCTAACACAACTCCTTTTGTCAATTGAAGATGGTGCGCATTCGTTGCCTAATAGTGCGTTGAGGCCACTGGCAAATGACATCGCTAAATTAGTAGAACTCCCCGATTTATCTGCACAGGTTGATCATATCCTATCTTTTGACAGCAATGAGAATAAGTGGCTAAGCAAAGCGCAAGCTGGCTTAAAGCATGGCTCGCCGATTAGTGCCGTGTTAGTGAGCGAACAACTTAAGCGCTTAGCTGGCAAGTCTTTAAAAGACTGCTTTTCACAAGAGCTGACTATGTCCGTTCACTGTGGTGAGGTAGGTGAGTTTAAAGAGGGAGTGCGTGCACTGTTAATTGATAAAGACGGCAAACCAAACTGGCGCTTTAAATCGATTAATGATGTAGAAACTGACGTAATCGAAGGGTTCTTCAAACCGAAATGGAATGAAGAAAACCACCCATTGGCGGATATGTAAGGAAATAAAAAATGGCGAAAGTAGGATTTATTGGCCTTGGCAATATGGGTGGCCCAATGGCTGCAAATTTGGTAAAAGCAGGCCACCAAGTTACGGTTTTCGACTTGAATGATGAAGTTGTAAATCAACTAGTTGAACAAGGTGCGAGTGCAGCATCGAAAGTGTCTGATACCTGCGCAGATGCAGACTTTGTGATCAGCATGCTACCAGCAGGGAAACATGTTCGCTCAATTTATACTGGCGAAGATGGATTAATCAACTACCTTAGTAAGTCGGCACTGGTTATTGACTGCTCGACAATAGATGCAGAGTCAGCCCAGTTTGTTGGTAAAGAGCTAGCAAATGCGGGTGTATCTTTTGTTGATGCACCAGTGTCTGGGGGTGTGGCCGGAGCTGCTGCTGGGACGTTAACTTTCATTGTTGGTGGACGCGACGAAGATTTTGCCAAAGCGCACACAGTGTTGAAGGATATGGGTAAGAATATCTATCATGCTGGGGATATCGGTGCCGGGCAAGTCGCAAAAATTTGTAATAATATGCTGCTGTCAATTTTAATGGCAGGGACCAGCGAAGCACTCCAAATGGGTGTAGATCACGGCTTAGACCCCAAAGTATTGAGCGAAATCATGCTTAATAGCTCTGGGCGCAATTGGACACTTGAAGTGTATAACCCATGCCCGAATGTACTGGACAATGTTCCTTCTTCAAATGAGTACAAGCCGGGTTTTATGGTGGATTTGATGGCAAAAGACTTAGGACTTGCAATGCAAGCCGCTCAGCAGACAAATTCAGCCACCCCAATGGGCGCACTTGCTAAAAATCTTTATAACCTAATGCAGAATCAAGGCAAAGGGACAGAAGATTTCAGTGCGATATTTAAACTTTTCTCTGAAAAGTCTTAAAACGTAAAGGTTTAAAAAATTAATATGAATGTAGAAAATAAAACGGTTGTTATTACTGGGGGCGCACAAGGCTTAGGTCTTGCTATGGCACATAAGATGGCAAGCTTAGGCGCTAACCTTGCTTTGGTTGATATGCAAGAAGAAGTCTTGCAAGCAGCGGTAGAAGAGCTGAGCCAATTTGATGTAACCGTTAAAACGTATGTTGCAAACGTAAGTATTGAGAGCAATGTGGAAGAAGTGTTTGACAAAATTGTTGAGGACTTTGGATCTCTTTCTGTGCTTATCAATAATGCGGGCATTCTACGTGATGGCTTATTCGTTAAAGTCAAAGAAGGTGAAGTTGTAAATAAGATGTCTCTTGAGCAGTTTCAATCACTGATGGATGTCAATCTAACGGGCGTATTTTTATGCGGTCGAGAGGCGGCTGTAAAAATGATTGAGGCAGATCAAGGTGGCGTGATTATTAACATGTCGAGTGTGGCGCGTGCAGGAAATATCGGCCAAACTAACTACTCTGCAGCGAAAGCGGGTGTAGTGGCTATGACGACTACATGGGCTAAAGAACTCGGTCGCTACGGCATTCGTGTTGGTGCAATTGCGCCAGGCGTAATTCGTACTAAGATGACCGATGCAATGAAGCCTGAAGCGAAAGAGCGTTTGGTTAAGATGAAGCCTGTGGGCCGCTTGGGTGAAGCACAAGAAATTGCGCATACTGCCCAATACATCATTGAGAACGAGTTTTTTACGGGTCGCGTAGTTGAAATCGACGGTGGTATCAGACTTTAAAATTTATCGAGTATTTTCGCTATTTTGTAATAAAATATCGTTAGTATTCAAAGTATTCGCATACTTATGTTCCTTTATCTTCGAAAGAAGAGAGTGTGTTGAATAAAGCGGTGGGGGTGTGTCCCGCCGCTTTTTTATTTCAACTTTCTTTCTTAACTATCTATAACTCCGAGTTTTAATTTCTTCGAACTGATGTAAAATGGTTTGTAAGTTAAAAGTTGAGCACGCCTTCATAGTTATCATGTATAAAATACTCTTCGTCATCATAATCGCTGTTATATTGCCTGCCTGTCAGTCTAATAGAGCCATCATCAAAGACATCGATGCAATTCACAAGCAAGAGCGAAATGGGATCAAACTCTATCAACAAGGGCAGTATGCAGGCGCGTTTGAGGAGCTGGGTGAGCTGGCTACATGGGGTTACAAAGATGCCCAATACTACTTGGCTTTTATGTTTTTAAAAGGCCAACATGTTGAACAGTCTACTTTGATAGGCATGGGTTGGTTAGGCGTTGCTGCAGAGTCAGGTATCGAAGAGTGGGTAGCTTTTTACGATAAAGTACATCGCAAAGCAAGCCCAGAGATGCAATTACGCATAGATGCGGTCGTTGCGGACTATCGGCGCAAGTTTGGTATGAAAGCGCAATTTATATCATGTCGTAAGTCTCAAATCGGTACATCTAAAAAAGTCGCCATTAAATGTACCAAAGAGGACAAAATCTCTAAGATCTATCCAATTGACTTAACTGAATCTCAGTTAAGGTTAGATTGACGTTACAAGCGCATTTCTTGGTGCTATTTAGGTCTGTTACGATGGTTTCAACTGTTCGAGTCCCTTATTTGTTTAACCGGAAGTGGGACATATTCAAGGTTATCGTCGGGGATTTGTGGAAAGTTGTTGTTTTGCCAATTCAGCTTGGCTTGCTCTATACGTTCTTTGCTGAATGACACAAAATTCCAATGAATATAAGGAACCTTCTCCCATTTATCGCCCCCGAGCAGGATAAATCTAGCATCTTGTACAACTTCTATTGTGAGTGTTAAGTCATCTATCAGCATAAAGTCGCCAGTCTTGAAATGGTGTTTTCCCAACCGGATTTCACTCCAAATGATGTATAGCGCTGTTTCTTGGGTGTCGCTGGGTAGTGAAATATCACTGTTGTTATTGGCAATGATGTCAACATAAAACATTGGAGAATAAGTTTTTACAGGAGAAGTGAGTCCATAAGCTTGTCCTGCAATGACACGCTTCATAACGCCCCCTATTACTGTTTGCGGGAGTTTATGGCGGTTAAAGTGCTCAAAACTCGGTGATGCTGTTTCATGTTCTTTGGGTAATGCAATCCACGATTGAAGGCCATTAATTGTGTGGGGCTGTGCTCGTGTTTCAAAGCTCTCGCGTTCCGAATGGACAATACCAACTCCAGCGGTCATCCAGTTGACATCACCAGGCGTAATTTCTATATGGTTACCTAAAGAATCTCGATGAAGTAGTGATCCCTCAATCAAGTAGGTTAGAGTGGATAGGCCTATATGCGGATGAGGTTGAACGTCAACTCCTCGACCAGATGAAAACTGCGTAGGGCCCATGTGGTCAAAGAAGATAAACGGGCCCACCATACGTTTCTTCATATGCGGTAATAAACGCTGTACATTAAGTCCACCAAGTTCATGTTTTGTGGGTGTAAGGAGTTGAGCCATGTTCTGGTTACCTCTTTGTGGGTTATCTGAGCTTTAGTACAAACAGGACAATTTTAGTATTTATCTCATGAGAACAAAAAATCAAAAAATAGGATAAGCCATTCTCTTTTGGAGATTAAATGTGGAATACGGCAATAAAGTTTTCATTTGCCATCGTGGATATTTGACGTTCTCTTCACAAACATAAAAGTAATGTAGTGGCACGCAATGGTTAAAAGGAAATGTGTTATGAAACTACTGGCTCTTATGCTTTGCTCAATCGTACTAAGCGGTTGCAGTGTTGCTAATTATGTTCGACTTAAATATGAAAATGACGATATTAAGCCACAATGGCAAGGACAGAAAACAAGTGCCCAAATTAAAGCTGATACCGGCGTTAAGCCCTATGTTTACATATCCATTAATGGCATCAAAGGGTTCAAAATGATGTTGGACACAGGGGCGTCTGTATCCTTCCTAAAGGACTCTGAAAAAGTAAAATCATTGTCACTCAAAGAGGGTTACCCTCTTGAAGTAGGTGGTTGGGGTGATGGTAAAAACTCCCATGGTTTTCAAACTGATGTAGAGAGTATTAAGTTAGGTGACGTTAGATTTGAAGACGTCAGTTTTGCATATTTGCCAGTCTCGCAAAGTGAGTATTTTTTGAGGCCAGATGAAGCTGTGTACGACGGAATTTTGGGTCATGACATTATGAAGCACTTTGCTTGGCATATTGATCCGCGGAAGGGTACTATAGAGATAGCGAGCAAGCCTTACATTTCGACTGACAAAGATATAACCATCCCAATGCGCGTCTTTCTCAGTAAGCTGTATTTTGACAGTACAATTGATTTGGGAAACAACCAGATTATGGAGCACGAAATATTGCTGGATACGGGCAGTCGGCACTACTTTAAACTCAATAATTACTATGTGCAGGATGAGGGCTACTCATTTAACGGCGTGACGGTTACAGGCTCAGATTTTGGCTTAAGTGGGCAAACTATTCATCAAAGAGGAACTATTCCTAAGCTCCAAATTTCAGATCTTACACTACAAAACGTTAAGACTAATTTTATTGAAGGCGGGGATGATGGTAAATCTGTCATTGGCAGCTCTGCATTGAGTCACTTTAGCTATGTTATCGATTACCACAACCTTAAGTTACATTTAAAGCCATACAAAAGTGCAACCTTTAAGGCACGTTACAATTTATTGGGAATGGAGCTGCGAAAGCTCACCAATGGTGCATTTGTCGTGCGTTACATTATGCCTGAAATGGCGGCATTTGGGTCAGGTATTAAAGTTGGTGATGAGGTTGTCAGTTTTAACGGCCAATCCGCAAGTGAGTTTGGCCAAAAAGAATGGTTGGAGCTGTCCGCGACGGTTGGGAAGCACACTCTGTGTATTTCCAGAAATCGACTATGTTTTGACCTAACTGCAAAAAATGTTGACGGTTATAGTATCAATGCTGGTCGCGCAAAACTGTAAAAGTAATTTATGTTAAAGCTATAAATAAAGCAGCTCTCGAGAGTGTTGGGCTGCTTAATTGAAGACAGTTTAACTTTAATACAGTCACGTGTTTTGAAATAAGCGATTCACAAAAGTGCTCGGGCAGGCTTGCTGGTACTAAACCTAATTCATATAAATCTATAGTTTTTTGAGTCCAAGTTAAGCGCTAATTCTCATAAAACAGATGAATAGTTAACGTCACAGAGTCTCTTGGTATTCCTGTACTTTTATCCCCATCTAGCCTTTCCCTTTGAGGATACTGCATATACCCATGGAACCATAATAGGAAATAACAGAAAGGGGCGTTATCATAAAATAAAGGTTATGTTATATTGTATCGTTTTGGGGTGGGGCGAAAATGGGTCGAGAAAATATAGCAAGTGTCCTTCTAGAGGAGACCGTTCAGTCATATCTGGAGGCATTGAATAAACAAGGGTTTGAAGGAGATATAGATAACAGCTATTCCACGACGTTAGTGCATTCAACTGATAACAGTATTTATCAACAAGTTCCCCGAGCGGTGCTTTTTCCCAAGTCAAACTTAGATGTACAACTGGCGTTAAAGCTGTCAGAAAAGCCAGAATTTAACCAATTGTATTTTGCTCCTCGAGGTGGTGGGACGGGCACTAACGGACAATCATTGACGGCGGGTATCGTTATTGACTTATCTCGGTACATGAGACAGATTCTAGAAATAAATACCGAGGAGCGATGGGTTAAGGTTCAAGCGGGTGTGATAAAGGATCAGCTGAATGACTTTCTAAGGCCGTATGGTTTTTTCTTTGCGCCGGACCTGTCAACCAGCAACCGTGCAACTGTTGGCGGAATGATAAACACTGATGCTTCGGGCCAAGGGTCCTTGGTTTATGGTAAAACGAGCGACCATTTACTATCTGTAAAATGTTTTTTGTCAGACGGATACGAATTAGATACGCAAAAAGTCAGTACACAAGAAGCAAAACAAGATGCGAAACACAACGATAGAAAAGGGCAGATACTACAGGCCACCCTAACAAGCTGTGAACAGAACAGAGACAGGATTCTATCGGTATTTCCCAGTCTCAATCGATTTCTGACAGGGTATGACTTAAAGAATGTATTTAGCGATGATTTGAAGACATTTGATCTTTCCCGCATCATTGCTGGCAGTGAAGGATCATTGGCGGTCGTTACTGAAGCAAAGCTCAATATCGTACCCATAGAGCCCTATAAAACACTGGTTAATATTAATTACGACAATTTTGACTCAGCGCTAAGGCATTCGCCATTTTTAGTGAGTGCTAACTCTACATCTGTAGAAACAGTGGATAGTAAAGTTCTAAACCTAGCCAAAGCAGACATGATATGGCGCAGCGTATCGGACTTTTTAGAAACTCCCGCACATATCGCATCAGACGGTCTAAATATGGTGGAGTTTAATGGTACAGACCAAAATGACATTGAAGAAAAGGTTGGGACATTAACGTCCAAATTAGATTCGCTCATCGCTAGCAATCAATCTGGTGTTTTATCTTATTCTATTACGACAAGTAAGGCGGATATTCTAAAGATATATGCAATGCGCAAAAAAGCGGTGGGTTTATTGGGTAACAGCAAGGGTACCAGAAAGCCAATAGCATTTGTTGAAGATACGGCTGTTCCTCCCGAAAATCTCGCAGATTTCATCACCGAGTTCCGCTCACTGTTAGATTCATATAATTTGACTTATGGTATGTTTGGACATGTAGATGCAGGCGTTTTGCATGTTCGCCCTGCGTTAGACTTATGTGATGAGTCTCAACGAGCGATGCTTAAACCAATATCCGATAAAGTCGCGGAGTTAACAAAAAAGTATGGGGGCTTATTTTGGGGTGAACACGGTAAAGGGTTTCGCAGTGAATATGGCCCTGAGTTTTTTGGAGAAGCGCTCTTTTTAGAACTGCGTAAAATCAAAACTGTTTTCGATAAACGTAACAAACTGAATCCCGGAAAAATCTGTACGCCGTTGGGCAGTGACTCAGAACTCGCTAAAGTCACAGGCCCTTTGCGAGCTCGATATGATGAATTAGTACCGATTAATATTAAAACGAGCTTCCAAGACACTTTAAACTGCAATGGTAACGGGCTCTGTTTCAATTACACCGAAACGACACAGATGTGCCCGTCATATAAAGTCACCAAAGACAGACGCGACTCGCCAAAAGGTAGAGCGACCTTGTTCAAAGAGTGGTCTCGATTACAGGCCATGCAAGGGGTAGAGTTGCCCGAGCTGCAGTCAGATTACTATGAGCCGGATACCCAGCTACCTAGGGTAGAGATTTCTGAAGCTGGTAATTTAAAAGCATTAAACCATGAAGTAAAACAAGCCATGGATGCCTGTCTTGCATGTAAAGCCTGTTCGAGTGCCTGTCCTGTTAAAGTAGATATTCCTAATGCCCGTGCCTATTTTCTCGATTTTTATCACCAAAAATATGGCAGAAGTCTCAAAGATTACTTGGTTGCAAATATCGAACGCGTGTTACCAATTATGTCGCGTTTTGCAAAGTTACTTAACCCTGTCATTGGTTCGCGGCTCATAAATATTTTGGCGAAAAAAACGATTGGTTATCAAGATCTTCCTCTACTTAGTCTGCATGAGCTTAAAACGAAAGCCTTTGATTTTGAAGAACTGAGTAAGCTCAACGAGCACCAAAGGGGTAAGTACGTGTTAATCGTACTAGACCCATTTACGCGTTACTATGAAGCTGAGCTACTCGAGGCGACAATAAAGCTCATCGAAAAACTCGGTAAGCAAGCAATTTTGTTACCCTATTATGAAAATGGTAAAACTAAACATGTCAAAGGCTTTTTAAGCGCGTTTAAGGCGACGGCGCATAAAACAAGTGCCTTTTTACAGCAAGTATCAAGATTACAGATCCCAATGGTTGGGTTGGACTCGGCTTTGGTCTTTGTTTATGAAGATGAGTATCGTAAAGTACTGACAGAGTCCCAGCGAGGCGATTATAAAGTCCACGCGATCCATGAATGGCTCAAACAGCAAGATCTATCTAGGCTTCAAGTCGCATCATATGCAGGTTCTTTGGCGCTCCTTTCTCACTGCACTGAAGAGACAAATCCAAGAGCTTCAACCGCAGCATGGGTATCTATTTTTAATCGCTTAGGTGTTGTACTCGAAGCGCCAAGTACGGGTTGTTGCGGTATGGCTGGCACATTTGGACATGAGTCTAAGAACCAAGCGGCCTCTCGCCAATTATATGATATGTCATGGAAGATGCATGTTAAGTCACAAAAGGTGATTGCAACAGGGTTCTCATGTCGTAGCCAAGTAAAGCGTTTTGAAGGTGTTAAACCTAAACATCCGGTGGAGTTCATCGCGGATTTGCTATAACGTTGTGCGCTTGCAGCCAAAGACTGCAAGCGCTTGTTACTTCAAATTGAGGGGGTCAGTTTTTAAAGTGCTACAAGATGACCATTGGCATGTTCCAAGAGGTGCTGTTTTCACCACCAATGCCTTCCATTGAAAAACTCGGTTTAATACCCATAATCATGTCGCTGACGTTTATATTTGGAAATCTCCTTTTCAAGACCTCAAGATCTATGTTTGACTGTTCTGTACAATTGACTTCTACACCAGTGACAGTAAGGCCTAATCCATTTGTTTGTACAAAATCAAAGTTGCCAATATAAGTAGCTTTACCGGGTTGGGCTTTAAAATTAATTGAAATTGGCATCTGTGGTTTTGTGGTTGCATAGCCACTGGATACTTGCCAGCCATAAACTGTATACTCGCCGGCTGGTAGCTCAACGACATAGAGCTGTCCCTTTCTTCCTATATGGCTGTAGTCCCCTTTGGGTGGAATAGGAATTAATGACATGCCTTTACCAAATTCAATTTGGCCGCTGGATTGCCCATTTGAAGCAGAAAAACGAATGGAATAGCCAGAGTAACCGCCTTGGTAACTGATAGAAGCGACAAATACGCCTTTGTCTGTTGCTTCATTTAACTGGTAGCCTTTTTTAACACTCTTGGTGGTAGCACAGCCAACAACAAATAGGCATATAACGCCTAAAAGAAAACTTCTTATCACTCAATTACCTATCCACTATATAAAATTAGGTACATTTCGTATCTATAAATGCTCTGATGAGCTATATATTTTTAGCATCTGTTTTATATGCGTTTTCGCTTGCCTCTCAGCTACTTAGTGCGTGTGAACATATGGGGATTATTATTATGGATAAAAAATATCTATTATAGAACTTGACGGTAGTGTTAATTGCAGATAAATTTTATCCGTAATTGAGTGAGCTGGATTTTTATAGTATGAAAATAGGAAAGGGCGTTGAATGGGCTGCGCATACTTGTGCATTGCTAGCTTTGCTACCGGCGAATGCCGCACTCGCATTAGATACCCTCGCGGAATTTATTGGAGTGCCATCGCCTTATTTGGCTAAACAAATGCAGATGCTAAGTCGAGCAGGCATAGTTAAAGCGAAACGAGGGGTTGCTGGAGGCTATAAGCTAGCGCGCTTGCCAGAAACCATTTCTCTGTGGGATATAACAGGGGCCGTTGATGGAACAACTCCAAGCTTTCGTTGTACAGAAGTAAGAAAAAATGGTCCATGCGGCGCATCTTCAGATGAAGTCATCACGCCTTGCAAAATTGCCGCGTCTTTTCGAAATGCGGAAGATAAATTTAGGCAAGAACTCAACAGTGTAAAGCTGCCAGAATTAGTCGCTGGGATTGCACTCGATGTCAGCGATGAAAGAAAAACACGCATTAAAGCTTGGATAGAACAAAACGCTGCATTTTCCTCTTAAGAGTATTCATTAGTCAGATTTTTTAAATACTAGTCATAAATTAGTTTAGTACAGAATAGGAACACTTAAATGTTTTCAGAAAGCCAATTGCCTCAGCACATATCTATTAATGTGCTCGCCCGTTTTCTCTTTACGTCGTTATTTTTGTTATCGGGTATTACCCACTTTACCAATCTCCCTTATTATTTGAACTTAATGCCAGAGGCAATTCCTTATAAAGTCGCGTTAATTTGGGTTTCTGGAGTTGTTGAGCTGGTGGGCGCTGGGATGATTTTATTAAACTGGAGGCCTAAACTTGGCGGGTGGTTGTTGGTGATTTTTTTACTACCGGTGACGATTGTAGTGCACGGTTACGAGATGCTTTACGCAGAGCATGAAGTTGTCCGAGCATTGCAACAGGCACATTTTCTCAAGGGCTTTGCACTAATTGGCGCAGCTCTGTTGATTACTCAGATTGGCGTCTATCAAAAAGAGAAATCATAAATCATCCTGTAGGTGAATCACTTGCTATCGCACTTTATCGATAAATTTATACTCGCACAGGTACCATTCATACTAAAGATTGATATCTATGGGCGGTACTTTGGAGCTTTGTTATTGACTACTCGTAAACGCTAAATAGGTCGCTCAAATGGGATTTTTAGAGTGGCCGGTTATTGCAACATAAGAAAAGCTCATGGCACCAATAAATGTGCCCATGGTCAGTGCCCATGCATACACGCCTTTATATTCCCCAAACATAATTGCAAATAATATGGCAGTTGTAATCACCCAAAGCGGGAATGCTAAAAAAATGGCCAAAAACCGGATCACATTTTTGGTTTGTAACATTTCCATTGGTCGGTGCTCCTCATGTTTATGCGAGTATCCATTGCAAATCGTTTTGCATTGTCATTTAAAGTGAGCTTCACTTTTGATTTAGGTTATCGAGATTACCAATCTTGACTGTACTTTTTATTGGCCTCAAATGCTTCGACTTCTAAAGGTGCATTGTTATAGCCATATTGTGCAAGGTCAGAGAAGTGTTGGGTAACGACGTTATCAAGTCCCATTCTTTCCATCTGTAATACGTGGACAAGCTCATGGGCTAATTTAGGTTTATTTAAGTCAAAGCCATTTCTGACATATATCGTATAACCAAAAACTTGTGCATTATTGATAATACCTTCACCAATAAACCCAAGCGCTTCACCTAATGTTTTTAGAGCAAAGTTTTCATGGGGAAACGGGACTTCTTCAACATACACAATTTTTATTTTCTCAGGGTTTGTGATCCCGATTTCTTTGGCTAGAGATAACTCCCTGTCAGATAGCGACTTGCCCGCCATAAGGCCTTTTTCTTCAACCGTGTATGCCCACTCAATATATTGGGGCAGTAATACCATCGAAATGACCTTTTGGTGAAAAAAAGTCAGCACAAACAGGGTAGAGATAACAATGAGAGATAAGAGTTTTACAATCTTCATATCTGATTTATTAGCGTTATGCTGTAATTTTACTTATGTTAACACCCTATCTTATAAATTCTCTCATAAGCATACTGTTTGACTAAGTTAAATTGATCAAAAGGGGCTCTGATTCGTCCTGTCTAAAGTATGGCTACAGCTTGCTGATAATGAACATATGGTATCCAAATTCATGCTGATATTGCGTGCAAATATCAATTTCAACCTCAAGATCATCAAGTACTGGCGATTTGAAGACGCCTCTTTTTAGACTTTCGACCCGTTTGTGTAATGGCCCATAGTAATTTTCCCAAGCCTTGTCACTGAGTGGGAAGTGCTCGATAAGGCGATAGCCGGCGTTTTTGAAATGTATTAATCTGGCTGCGAGGGATTTCATATCTGGATATTCTTTTTGCCAAAAAGAATTAGCCCTTTTGCTAGGGGTGCCAGTACGCCATATCAAGTCGCTAAGAACCAGAACGCCTGATTTCGCTAATAAAGGTTTCCAATCATGTAAGGCGTTCTCTACTCCCATAATATAGGCACTGCCTTCCGACCAAATTAGGTCGAAGCGTTCATTTGGGTAATTAAGGTCAGTCATACTGGTACACACAGTAGTAATTCTGTTTGTCAAATTTAGCTTTTCGAAGCTTTCTAGCACGACGTTGAGGGCGATTTGCTCGTTGTCAATTGCGGTGATGTGTGCAGCACAATTTTGGGCTAAGACTTGAGTTGCTTGACCTTTACCACAGCCGATCTCTAATATTTGCTCAACAACTGTGGGGACATGCTTCAGTGCTCTGAGTGTATCTTGAACACTCCCTGGCCCCCAGCGTTCAAGCGTGCTAAATACACGCATAAAGTCAGCCATGTATCGGTCATGTTCGTTCATGTCTTTCGATAACCATTTGAGTCGCAAAGCCTCTTTTTCTTCAAAGCCTTGGCGTATAAGCCAATCTGTGT
This sequence comes from Pseudoalteromonas luteoviolacea, assembly GCF_001696455.1. Classification (GTDB taxonomy): domain Bacteria; phylum Pseudomonadota; class Gammaproteobacteria; order Enterobacterales; family Alteromonadaceae; genus Pseudoalteromonas; species Pseudoalteromonas luteoviolacea_C. Next base: position 1,557,630 of record NZ_MAUJ01000001.1, on the reverse strand, counting down.
GGATGTCAGGCGCTACTTTGTTTAATTTTTCATGCCACGTCTTTAACTCTCCTTCACCGAGCAGTGCTGCGAGCAAATTGCGTGATTTCTGTTTTTGTTCGATTTCAATATCTAATGCGTTGAGGCGGTTCTTTAAGATGGCTTTGTCTAATTTTGTTTCTAGGCACGCTTTGCATTCTTGCAAAGTTAAGCCGCCAGCCTGCAACTGTTGGATTAATCGGACGCGTTGGACATCTTTTTGTGTATAACTGCGATAGCCATTTTCAAGCCGATGGCCAGATATAAGATTTTGTTTTTCGTAATACAGCAAGGCGGTCCTTGACATTCCGACTTGTTTAGCGAGTTCAGATATTTTGTACATACCGAGTATATCTTAATAGAAAAATTGAATTTAGTATGAGGCTTATGCCTGCATCCAGAAGTGGCAGTTTCTCATTTTTAAAGCTACCAACTGTACTTTAGACTATAAAGCCATAGACAGGTCAATCCTGAATTAATCATAAAGAAGAGAGTGGGGGCACCCGCGGCGTATTGTGCCGCGGTGTAAAGTTCTATGAGGCAATATGAGCTAAACCGGTCCCTATCGCGCTTTTTTCTAAGCTGAAAAAGTCCATGGTTTTATTCATGTTGAGTGCTTGGTCGGCCATAGACTGTCCTGCTGCAGAAGCTTCTTCTACCAGCGCAGCGTTTTGCTGAGTCATTTCATCCATTTGAGTCACTGCGCTGTTTACCTGCACGATACCTTCTGATTGCTGTCGCGCTGACTCGGCAAGCTCTTGCATCATTGCGCGCACTTTTGAAGTGGACTCTACAATTTCAAGTAGGGTTTCACCAGATTTATTAACCAAAGATGTGCCTTCTTCCACTTTAGTTTGGCTGTCTCTAATAAGCTCCTTAATTTCCTTAGCGGCCTCTGATGAACGTTGTGCAAGGTTTCTCACTTCACCTGCAACGACTGCAAATCCTCTACCTTGTTCTCCTGCTCTGGCTGCTTCAACGGCGGCATTGAGCGCTAATAGATTGGTTTGAAATGCAATTTCATCAATAACACCAATGATTTCTGATATTTCTTTACTTGAATCACTGATCTCTTTCATGGCCGTTACAGCTAGGTTAACGACTTGGCCACCTTGCTCTGCACGTTTTTCCGCCTCCATCGAAAGTTCACTGGCACTTTCTGCGCGCTTACTCCCTTGTTTCACACCGTCTGTCATTGCATCCATACTGGCTGATGTTTCTTCAAGGCTAGATGCCTGTTCTTCCGTACGCTGACTTAGATCCATATTGCCCTGAGCAATTTCATTGGCGCTTTGCGAAATACTCCCCGCAGATGTACGAATACTCGAAATGATTTCGGTAAGCTTATCGGCGGTTGCATTTGTGTCTTCTTTGAGCTTACCAAACTTACCTTGATAATCATTGGTAATTCGTTTCGACAAGTCTCCGTGGGCCAGCGCGCCTAACATATGCATTACATCATCTAACGCTACTTCGACGGTGTCTAAAAGGCCATTTAGTCCTTGGCTAAGGTTGCCAAAGAAACCTGATTTACCCGATGGGTCGATCTTTTTGCTGAGGTCACCTTGAGAGGCTGCTTGTACAATTTGATCAATTTCTTTTTCAATGTTGACCTCGGCGGTCCGATCAACCCATTCAAGCACGGTACCAATGCGTTTACCATCGACCTCTATTGGGTTAGCGGTTAATGCAAACACCTTGTTGCCAATATGTTCCACACTTCTGTGCGTATCTTGCAGATTCTCAAACATCAACTTCTGCTGTTCCGGCTCTAGATAAAAATCTTGAATTGCAAAGCCAATGAGTTCATTTGCACTGAACTGACCAACGTGCATGCGGATATCGCGCTCTGAGTCTAACATCATGTCTTGCAGAGCATTATTTGCATAAATAACGTTTAACTCAGGGTCAGCGATCATGACGTTACCGGAGACACTGTCCAAAGCATATTTAACACGCGCATTTTCAGAAGCGATACGAGACTTTTCTTTCTCAAGCGCAAGCCAATCCGTTTTATCCTGCCACTCGAGTACGGTGCCTACACGTTCGCCTTCAACATTAACTGGGCTTGCGACAATGGAGAAAGTTCTGCCAGCAAGTACAAATTCACTTTCATGACTGGCTGTTAATTGATCATACTCAACTAAATGTTGCGCAAAGTGCTCAAAGAAATGAGTAATAGACTGATCCCGCACATCGGCAGGATTAAACTCGGGTAAAACTGTGGCAATGTCTTCAGACGCTGTAGCAAACATTTGCTCTAAAGCGGAATTTAAATAAATTACTTGATATTTATCATCGGTTATCATTACTTGCCCAGAAGAGCCGTCTAATGCATATTTTACGCGGGCATTTTCTGAGGCAATACGGGTTTTTTCCCGCTCATTGGCCAACCAGTCTGTTTTGTCTTCCCACTCATAAACTAACCCGACGGTTTTACCATCAACAATTACAGGGCTAGCAACTAAGGCGAACGTTCTACCTGCGATTTCAAACTCTCCTTCAAATGCACCGTTTAACTGCTGAAGTTTTTGTTCAATATCAGAAAAAGAAGGCAGTTGCTGACTTAGAGGTGCATTGAGTATTGCAGTGTAATCGAAGCTAGGGGCCAAGGAGCAGATGTCTTTGTTAGCTACCTTAAACATGGTGTTGATCGCATCATTTAAGTAGGTCACCTTACCGTCTTTGTTTGTTATCATGACACATGCACTGGCGTTGTCTAACGCACTTTTAATTCTTGCATTCGCACTCGCGATACGCTTTTCTTCACGTTCTTTTTCACGACCTTGTCGCAAACTATCACGCATCGACATCATTGACTTGAAAACACCTTTTGGTTTGGTTTCGTCATATTTTTCATCTAAATCACCACGTGCTATCGCCATAGCAATTTGTTGTAACTCGTTGGGGTCTTTACCCAGTTGTGCCATAACATTTCGGGTTAATATAAAGACCACACAGCCGCTCAAAAGCAGTGCAATAGCAAAGGTGACAAGTATTTTATTAACGGCATATTCGTTGTCTGCTTTTAATCTTGGCCCGAGCGTGTCCTGATCTGCTTTAACAGACAGCTTCAGGTCTTCAACCAACTTAGCAAACTGTGGCCCAATCACGTCAAGGGTATTAGCCACCTTATCATTTCGATCTACGATGATATCGTGCACGCTTTGATAAGCTTTTTTATATTCAGACTCCATCGACCTGATTTGGTCAATCATTTGCTTGCTTGTATTAGACGTAGTCAAAAGTTCAATTTTGTCCATCTGCTGTTCAAATTGAGAGAATTCCTGTCTAACACGTTGGTCAGCACTTTCGTCATTACTTTCGAGATATTTAATGACATATAAACGCGCTAAAAGGAGGTTTCTCATCGCAACCCCAGTGAGATAGGCAAGTTGCGTATCGTTGCTTTCTGAGGCGCTATACATAAGTTTTGTTAGTTCGCGCTCCATTTGCGGACCGAGGGCATTGAGTTGCCCGTTTACCAGATCATCTCTTTGCAATCGATATGACTTGATAACTTCAAACGTCTGATTGTACTGCGCTATTTCTTTGTTGAGTTCTTCAACCATCGCGGCACGCTCTGGTTTGTTGATCTCTCGTTTGGCGTCTCTCAGTAGCTTTTCCACTTCGGTGAAATACTGATTGTATTGTTCAACATCTTTATCGCTGCCGGTCAGCAAAAAGTCTTTCACATTCATGCGAACCATCAACATGTTCGATTGGAGAATGCCCGCTAAGTTACTGTCGCGAGCCAGTTCGCGGTAGTCTTTAAAACCGTCGGATGCTGTTTTCAAAGCAAAGAAAGAAATTAAACCGATGATAGCCAGTGTGACCATAACGGCAGAAAAAGCTGCGATAAGCTTTGATCTTAATGTAGATAACAGATTGAATCGGGTCGGATTAACCATGTTCAAAGTTCCCTTAAGACGCTGGTGTAGCGAGAAATATCAAAAGTCCTGAAACAAGTATAGAAGCTAAATAACAATGCGTTTCATTATTGCCAAAATATGTCCTGACGGCATGGATAACTACGGGCTTAACGAGTTTAAAATTAAATTGAATTAAAATTATAAACTTCAATATTTACAATGTGATAAGGGGGGCTGATCTTAAATAAGTATGGTTTTGCAAGGAATCTGTTTTTACAAAATGAGCTTTGTCGCTCGTAATGAATTAATTTAAGTTATGTGAAAAAGCCCGCACATAACTGAGTTTTCTAAATCGCACTATATGCAATTTATCATTCATTAGTGCAAATACTGGTATTTGTTATAAGCCTATGATATTCAAATACTAGGATGTTTCTAGGAGTAACAGGCAGTGAATGGCGAAGTCAAAATTAGAATAGCAAAGGAAGAAGAAATTCATTGGGTCAATGAGCAATATCAGCGCATAGGTTTCAAGCTCTCGAGCTTCGAACATGATTTAATCGCAATCGCTTTAATCGATGGGCAAAAAGTCGGTGTGGGTCGAGTACAGACTTTATCAGACAAGGATGCTGAATTAGGGGGAATGTATGTGAACCCTGATTTTAGAGGTGCCGGCATTGCTGCAAAGTTAGTTTCGTTTTTAGTTGAAAGTGCCAGTCAGTTTCAACGAGTATATTGCTTACCATTTTCTCATCTCTCTGAGTTTTACACGAAGTTTGGATTTGAGTGTGTATCAGAGCGAAGCTCGGCACCTGATTTAATATTAAGCAAGCACCATTGGTGTAATGAAATTTATGACCATGAAACACTTTTGTTCGTGAAAAATAACACCGACAATCACTCACTTTGATATGAGTAAAACATGGATGAAGCTGAAAATAGGCACTTATTACAGTCGATATTGACGAGGTTAGTCCCTTTTAATAAACAAGAGCTAGACAGTGGACTTAACTGTTTTAAGTTTAACCACTTTGCACCGAAAGCACATATCTTTCGCTGCCAAGACATAGTATCTGATGTACATTTCCTAATTTCTGGCATTGGGCGTTATTACTATATTGATGCGCAAGGAAAAGAGTTTAATAAGTCGCTTGTTAAACAAGGTGGGGCATTTACAAGTATAGGGTCACTGATTGAAAACCAGCCAAGTCCATTTTACACCCAGACTTTGAGTGTTTGTACAACGGCTTCAATACCTTATAAGCAATTACTTGAGCTGGCCAGGTCCAATTTGAATTGGAGCGAGTATGTACGCAAGCTCTATGAGCAGCTAGCGCTGAAAAAAGAAAAACGGGAGGCGGGGCTTCTACTTTTGAGTGGACAGCAAAGATACGAGCAGTTTTTAGAAGAGTTTGGTGAGCAGAGCGAACTCTTCACTCTCAACCAAGTGGCGATGTATCTAGGGATAACAGATGTCAGCTTATCAAGAATAAGAAATAAAATGGGCTTAACATAGGTAAAGGCCAGTCTTGTGCTCAGGCGTTAAACTGCTCGCTATTTAAAGGAGCATATGATGCAAAAGTTACTTCCCCCATTTTTATACATATTGACACTAACAGCGATGATTTTGACGTGCTGGTGGTTTGAACTTTCTCACCATTTAGTTTTTCCATTTAACTTGCTAGGACTGCCTTTTGCTTTATCGGGTTTAGTACTCTCTGCGCAAGCAAAGCGATTGTTTATTCGGTTAGAAACCAACGTCATGACATTCGACAAACCTGATCTTCTTGTCACTGAAGGGGCATTCAAGCACACGCGCAATCCAATGTATTTAGGCTTCGTAATATCATTGCTGGGCGTGTGTTTACTTATAGGTGCAAATGAGTTGTCTTGGGCATTTGTTGTGCTATTCGTGGTCATTACTGATCGTTGGTATATCTGTTACGAAGAGAGAGTAATGCAGGAAAAGTTTGGGTCCCAGTATGCAGCATACTGTCGCGATGTTAGGCGCTGGATATAGGTTTTAACTAGGTTTGGGTAAAAATTGATTGGTTATTACATGTAACAAAGCAAATAAAGCAACCGACATTAAATTCCCACTTAACCTCAGCTTCCGTTTTAGCTTTAGATTACCTCGGCAATAGGTTTTTTACTTAATCTATAGGGTCATATAAGCGACCTCGTGTACAACGATGGTCGCTTAAAAAGCCATTAAATTGGCTTGATAACAAGTGATTTATTGGTGTTTATGACAAGCAAGCTTGTGGAGTAGTGCAGGCCCAAATAGACTGGCACGCTGCACGAGTCTCAACCAATGGTTTACCGCCTGCGACATTTGGCGTTAAATCTAGGTTCAATGAACGTTTGTTTGATAAGTGTTTTATTGTGCTTTTCTTTATTTTTAATTTCATTGGTATCTCCTTGATTTGTACAAAATTGTACCGTTTCTAAGCTAGCGAATCGAACGCATGGATTCAATGCAAAAACACGAAATGTTACATTCGTGGCAGGGTAAGTGACCTGAGGTACCTTAAATGGGTAATAAAATTGAAATATATTATTACTTATTTTTCAATTTTACTTACTAGTGAATTGTTTTTGTTGCTTTCTTTTTTTGCAATAAATTTCGTTCGTGTTAAATGGAGGGGGTTCATAAGGGCGTTTCCCAATTGTTACAGTTTATGTCCAAATTAGACTTCTTAGTGTGTTTTAGTTTGCTGGCACAATCTTTTGCACATGATACAATCGCGCGTCGGTATTTCTTGGCAGCTTTACTGCCTATAGGTGAGAGTTAAATAATATGAGTAAGTCGTATTCGGCCATTGGACTGGTTAACCCAAAATCACCAACCAATGTGGGTGGTGTACTACGTGCAGCAGGATGTTATGGCGCGCAGGCTGTGTACTTTAATGGTAATAGGTATGCGAAAGCCGCGAAGTATCATACTGATACTAAGAACATCGCCGATCACATTCCGATCCAGCAAGTCGATGACTTAATCTCGTTGAAAACACCAGGTAGGGCGTTGGTGTGCGTGGAGCTGGTCGAAGGTGCAACTCCATTGCCTGAATTTCAACATCCTGAGGATGCACTTTATATATTCGGGCCAGAAGATGGCAGCCTGCCACAAAGTATTGTTGATGCAGCGGACGCCGTTGTTTATGTACCTACTACTGGGTGTATGAATCTCGCTGCTACGGTAAATGTACTGTTATACGATCGAATGGCAAAACGCACGACTTCGTTTGACACTAATCAAGTTCTGTCCAGTAGAGATACCAATAATAGGTTAGTGGTTAGTTAGGCTTGCCTGCATAAGCAATTGTGAATTGAAAAGATATTGAGTCATAACAATCCTCATTGTAGTCAATCGATAGCACCCTTGTATGGCAGCATAAGCTTTATGCCTTAATTAAGTAAAAGCCGCATCATGCGGCTTTTACTTTTAAGACTATTGAAGATCAAATCTGTCCAGTCGCATGACTTTTACCCAAGCTGTTACAAAATCATCGACAAACTTTTGTTTGGCATCTTTGGATGCATATACTTCTGCAATTGCGCGTAGTTCTGAGTTAGAGCCAAATATTAAGTCAACCGAGCTGGCTTGCCATAATTTTTTACCTGACTTTCTATCGAAACCAAGATACATGCCCGGCTGATTATCTGATTTCTTCCATTTAGTCCGCATGTCCAAAAGGTTGACAAAAAAGGCATTGTTTAAGCTTCCGGGTGTGTAGGTCAGTACACCAGTTTTGGAATTATCTGTATTGGTATTTAACACTCGCATACCACCTAATAGCACAGTCATTTCTGGGACTGATAGACCAAGCATATTAGCTTTATCTACGAGCATTTTAGTCGGAGACATAAAAGCGTCTTTATGATAGTAGTTTCTAAAAGCGTCTGCTTTTGGCTCTAGATAACTAAACGAAAGTACATCTGTTTGAGCTTGATTCGCATCAGTGCGGCCCGGAGTAAATGGTACTGATACTTTGAATCCAGCAATACTCGCAGCATTTTCAAGCCCTGTAGCGCCACCAAGCACAATCAGGTCAGCCATTGACACCTTACGTCTTGATTTGCTGTTGAACCTTGCTTGAACGCGTTCCAGTTTGTTTAGCACAGAAGCGAGTTGCTTAGGGTTATTTACTGCCCAATTGCTTTGAGGCGCGAGTCTGATCCTAGCGCCATTGGCACCGCCGCGCATATCTGTGATGCGGTGGCTCGATGCAGCTGCCCATGCAGTTTCAATGAGGTCTGCATTGTTTAGGCCGGTATCAACAATGGCTTTTTTCAGCTTTTTAACATCTGAATCAGAGATGCTTTTTCCTGTTTGCTCAGGTAATGGGTCTTGCCAAAGTAAAACGTCTTTAGGTATATCATTACCAAGGTAGCGAGCGCGAGGACCCATATCTCGGTGCGTTAGTTTGAACCAAGCTTTAGCAAAGGCGAGTTCGTACTCTTTGGGGTCGGCTCGGAAACGTTCAACAATTTTACGAAATGCAGGATCTTCTTTGAGCGCCAGATCTGTTGTAAACATGATTGGTGCGCTGCGTTTATTTTTGATGTGTGCATCGGGTACTAAGTTGGCAGCCGCAGGGTTATCTGGGATCCACTGAATCGCGCCGGCCGGACTTTTAGTCTGTACCCAGTTGAAATTCATCAAATTATCTAAATAGTTAGTTGACCAACGGGTGGGAGTCACTGTCCACGCGCCTTCGAACCCACTGGTACTTGTATCTGCCCCTTTACCGCTACCACAGGTATTTTTCCAGCCAAAGCCCTGTTGTTCTGTCGGCGCTGCTGCGGGTTCTTTTCCTACACAATTATTTGGTTTTTTTGCGCCATGGGCTTTGCCAAATGTATGACCGCCCGCGATCAACGCGACGATTTCTTCATCATTCATTGCCATACGACCAAATGATAAGCGTATGTCTTTAGCAGCTAATATTGGGTCTGGTTTACCATGCGGGCCCTGAGGGTTGACATAGATTAGCCCCATTTCTACGGCAGCCAGAGGTCCTTTTAGCTTCCCTTTCTTATCACGTCTTTCATCGGCCAAAAAGGCTGTCTCTGGGCCCCAATAGACTAAATCTGGTTCCCAATCGTCGCTTCTACCACCGGCAAAACCAAAAGTTTTGAAACCCATGGATTCCAGAGAAACATTGCCAGCGAGCACCATCAAATCAGCCCAAGAGAGTTGTTTACCGTATTTTTGCTTTACTGGCCAAAGTAAACGCCTCGCTTTATCCAAATTGGCATTGTCTGGCCAACTGTTCAGTGGGTTAAAGCGTTGCTGCCCACCAGCAGCACCACCACGGCCATCGTGAACACGGTAAACGCCAGCGCTGTGCCAAGCCATACGGATCATCAATGGTCCATAGTGTCCCCAATCGGCAGGCCACCAATCTTTTGAATCCGTTAAAGTGGCTTTAATATCGGCTTTTACAGCTTCTAAATCGAGCTTGATAAATTCACTTCGGTAGTCAAAGTGCTCACCATATGGGTTTGACTTAACGCTGTGTTGCCTAAGAGGACTAAGATCGAGTTGCTCGGGCCACCAAAACTGATTGGTTTTAATTTGGGTTGCAGACGGTGATGCGTTAGCGGCACTTGAAAGTGCCATACTGACGGTTGCTGCTAAGGTTAATAAATGTGTACGCATAAAAAAGCTCCAAATAAGTATGCTCAGGTCATGTCTGTGATCCACCTGAGGGGGTGCTCTTTAGAGCCTAAAAGTACAAACTTAAGAATTAAAATTGAATAACTTAAAGATAATCATCAGTTTTTTAGAATATTCATTCGAAGAGTACCTAATGTTGTCTATCTAGTTGAAATTAAATAGGTTTATTTTGTTCAGTCGGCATAGAAATTGTGTCTGGGTGATTTTTGAGCAAGCGAGCGGGTGCATTATTTGATTTTACGATTAAGATAGAGAAAACAATCTAAAATAAAGAATATATAGATGGTCTCTTTTAAACAAATTGTCTATGCGCTGGCAGTCGAGAAAACACTGCATTTTAAAAAGGCTGCGGATATTTGCCATGTGTCGCAATCTACCTTGAGTACGGCTATCCATGAGTTGGAAAAGCAGTTAGGTACAGTTATTTTTGAACGTAACAACAAGCACGTTTTCGTGACTGAAGAGGGCAAGCAGCTACTCGACAAAGCAAGAAGCATCAAGCTAGAAATGGATGAATTGATGACGCTTGCCCAAACCAGCAAAGCGCCTTTATGCCGCCCTATGAAAATCGGCGTGATCCCGACAATTGGGCCATTTCTACTGCCAAAAGTATTGCCTGAAGTTCGTAATCAATACCCAGAGTTCAGGCTGAAAATTATTGAAGAGCAGTCTCATGTGTTAGTTGATATGCTGCGCCAAGGGGATTTAGATGCAGCTGTTTTAGCTTTGCCTTATCAAATAGAAGGGCTGATGGCGTTTGATTTTTGGCATGAAGACTTTTATTGGGTAAGTCACAAAGATGAATGTACGACCAGCATTGAGGAAATTACCAGCGAGCAGTTTGAAATCGACAAACTTATGCTGTTAAAGGATGGTCACTGTCTTAAAGAGCATGCGCTCAGTGCTTGTAAGTTATCCAGTGATAAAAAAGACACTTCTTTTGATAGCACAAGCTTACATACCTTAATTCAAATGGTAGCTGGAAAAATGGGCACCACCCTTGTGCCACAAATGGCATTGGACCAGCTCGTAAAAGGGGAGTCCGATTTGGTGGCTATTCACCTCAATGAACCGGGACCTCATCGGACGATCTCATTGGTTGTTAGGCCAAACTATGTGCGCACAAACGACATAACAATTTTACAAAAGCTCTTTGAACAAGAGCTCAGGAAAAATTGCGCCATGAGCTTTTGTAATATTTAACAATCAAACTGCTTTGGTTGCTATCAGTAAGGCGTTCAGAGTTTGAACATAATCGAAGAATATTACGATGTTCATCACAATTTCACCTAACTCGTAACGCTTGAAAACATCAAAGCTGTTAATAATTACACTCGATAACAACTTGCAAATACCGTCTTGATTATACTTTCCTCAGTGACAATTGGAGGATTTAAAATGAACCTAGTCAAAGGGTTAGTGTTGACAGTAATGGTTGGTGTGATGGCGGGTTGTAATAACGATGACACCTATACAGCAGACGTCAGTGCCATTAATTTAGTAAATGGCGAAGTGGATGTATATTGGCAATTCGAAAAAGGCCATGAAGAAATGTCTTTAACGGATAAAAGTGGTCTGCTGTTTGGTGAAAAATCTGATGAAAAGATGTTGGTGCAAGATGATTCAGATGGCAATGTCTTTGCATTTTACGGCGTTAAAGGGAACTCTCTTGAGACCGCAATAGAGTCTACCCGCTTTCGTTTTTCCGAGCATGCGGACTATGTTGTTTACACGTTTGGTCGTCTCGACAATGATTCTGCACAAGCTGCACAATTGGGCGCTGTAAAAATCAATGATGACGAAATCGCGAGTAGCAAATATCGAGTCATAATTTTTCATACCTATGTGGCTGATATGGGTAAGATTGATGTCTATGTGGGTGATGAAAAAGTGGCAGAAAACCTTGAATATGGTGATACGACTAACTACTTGGATCTACCGATTGAGCGCAACGAACTTATTGTTGTCAAGGCCGGACAGGGGGCAAATACACAAAACCCGATTGCCAAAGCCACGCTTTCTCCACAAGCTGGTGATATTCAATTGGCTTATATTACTTCGACTTCTGAAAATGAAGGTAATATTAAGTCATATAAGGTCAATGCAGCCCAATAATTCAAAAGTAAACCTAATGCGGCTGTCTGTTCTCTAGATGGCCCATTGTATGCTGAACTCCATACTTCAATAATCAAGGGCGGCTCTTCAGCGTTATCCTGTTGTATGACCATCCTCATTTATCCACTGATTAACATCCACAAAAAACGAACGATAGACCCTAAATTCACTAATTTTATTTGTTTAATTAGATAGTAAACTTGTTAGCAAGTCAGGCAGTCATGCCTAGAAACAAGTTAAAGTTTAGGAGCAGACAAATGAAATTAGTCAATATTATCTCTAACAATGAAGGCGTTGCGAATATCGCAAATTTAGTTGGACGAGTCGGTCTATCAGTCATTTTCATTCTTGCTGGTATGAACAAAATCCAATATTTTGAAGGTAATGCGCAGTACTTAGCTTCAGGTGGCTTACCTGAATTTTTATTACCTCTGGTGATTGCATTCGAATTGATTGGTGGTCTATTCATACTCGCTGGCGCATTGACACAATTAACCGCGCTGGCATTCGCAGGGTTTTGTGTGATCAGTGCTCTGGTGTTCCACAACAACTTAGCCGACCAAATGCAATTTTTTATGTTTTTCAAAAATATTGCAATGGCAGGTGGGTTTTTAGCACTGGCATCAACAGGTGCAGGACGTTTTAGTGTTGACCACAAGTTGACACAGCAATAATGCTCGAATGTGCTGATGTACGCGTTTAATCAGCACGTTACATATTATGAGGAAGTGGCTTTTCATTAGGTGGGACTTGATACGATAAGCACTTAGGCAAAGCGGCTTGAACGATTTCAATTTTGTAGATTAGGAGATTGGCGATGGGTTTATTAGTAAATGGTCAGTGGCATGATAGCTGGTATGATACTACATCAAGCAATGGAGAATTTCAGAGAGAGGCTGCACAGCTGCGCAATTGGGTTACCGCAGATGGCGAAGCTGGGCAAAGTGGTGATGCTGGGTTTAAAGCGGAGAAAGGTCGCTACCAATTATACGTGTCATTAGCTTGTCCTTGGGCGCATCGCACGCTAATTTTTCGTCAGTTAAAAGGACTGGAGGACTATATCGATGTGTCTATTGTCAGCCCAGACATGTTGCAAAACGGGTGGACGTTTGACAAAGAGGCTGGCAGTACGGGCGATGCCTTGTTCGACAGCGCTTTCATGTATCAGATTTATACTAAACACAAAGCTGATTACACCGGCCGTGTGACTGTGCCTGTGCTCTGGGATAAAAAACTTCAGCGTATTGTGAGCAATGAATCATCAGAAATCATTCGTATGTTTAACAGTGCATTCAATCATTTAACGGGTAATGAGCTGGACTTTTATCCTGCTGAACTTCGCACTGAAATTAATGAAATAAACAGTTTTGTCTATGAAAATATCAACAATGGGGTCTATCGCACCGGCTTTGCAACGAGCCAAGAAGCGTATTCAGCTGCATTTGATAAGCTGTTTAATGCGCTCGATAAAATCGAAGCAATACTGAGTGAAAATTTATACCTTGTGGGTGATACGTTAACCGAGGCTGACTGGCGCTTATTCACAACCTTAATCCGTTTTGATTCGGTATATGTCGGGCATTTTAAATGTAACAAGCGCACCATTGAAAGTTATCCGCATATTTCTAATTATGTACGTGCTTTGTATCAATACTCAGATGTTGCGGAGACGGTCGACTTTTTCCATATAAAGCGCCACTACTACTTCAGTCATACCATGATTAACCCAACACAAGTGGTACCAGATGGACCAGAGCTAGACTATACCCGAGCACATAACCGCTAATACGGGTTTAACGAGCCCCTTTTTAGGGGCGTAGAGTTGATTGTGCGCTGATGACTTGCCAATCTAATCGGTGTTTAGCCCAAACTCGCGTGAATGCAAACTGCCCGTTTGCATTTTGTCCATCATATTCCCCCGTAATATCGGCATTAACGTGAACAATGGCCATATCGCCCATTGTCATAACGGATAAATCTTCCAACACAATGCTTGTAATACAAAGTTGGCCTGAGGCGTGTAAATAAAGGTCATCTTGTTTAGATAAGCGCCGGCCTTGATGATTAATAAACACGAGATTGTCAGCCAATAATTCTGCTAATAACGCTGTATCTGAGCAGAGCATCGCCGTTTTTAGCTTTTGTTCTGCCTGAAAAATTTGCTGTGTAATAGTGCTTTCCATGTGTGGCATCCAGTTTGTTTATTATCCCATGTTAGTATTTTGCAGCCTATTTGTGTTGTTCATTTGGTACTGTGCCGTAAATAAGTGCTCTCAGAGCAGGGCGAACAACGGCAACAATAAATATAATAATAATGAGCGTACCCATAATTAGCCGCAGTACAGACATAAACCAAGATTGCTGCCAAATAGGTATTTTTGCAGTTTGACCAAACTGTGATTCGAGTTCTGCACAGGCTTTTGGCAAAGCGCTAAATGACGCATGCTTAGGGTACTCAATCACAAAACCTGCGCGGGTAAGTGCAAGTCGTGCATTTTGAGTATGTTGTTCATCTATGTACAGCATGTGGCTTTTTACATCAGCGTAATAAGCAATTTTGTGCATGTCTAAGACATCGGCGATTTTTACCGCGTCTACCAGGCGAAGATCGTCTATTAAAGGACGGAAGTTCGGCGTTTTTACCCAAATGATGGTAGCAGTAATTAGCATCGCTGAGCAGGTTAGTACTGCATAAAGAATAGCGTCTTTATGCGTCAAAGTGCGTTGAGTCCATTTTATGTTTGCCATATGGCGTTCCTTGGGCATTTTCAGTCTTTGTTGAGGTTACTTCAAAAATTAGGAAATAACTATTGGATAGCTAAATTCCATTAATAGATGTTTCTAAAGTGGACTAAACATCAACACAAGGCATGGGAATATCACACAGGTGCTAAATGGAGTAGCTGATTCACGACTATTTAAAGTGGGAGAAAGCAGCTAGACTAGATAATTATTCATATAAACTGTGTAATTTAAGTGGGCTAAATAATCGGTAACTCTAGATTTTTCTGGAGGTTATCGGTAGAGTTGCCAATAAAAGAGTCGTCGATGTTTAGAATAATCACTCAAGTTTCGTTGTGTGTACTCACTTTGTCAGGGTGTAATTTCTTTGATGAGCGCAGTGATGCAGAGAAGTTGAAGGTATTACTTGCTCAGCATGAGCAACAGCATCAAATACCGGCTCAAGGGCTTTTGGTCTTGCATAAAGACAAAGAGTTGTTCAAGGGCATACACAGTAGTGAGTTGTTCAAAAAAGAGCACTCACTTACCGAAGACAGTTTATTTCCCATTCATTCCATAAGTAAGTTGTTTGCCAGTATTTTGGTTTTGCAACTTGCACAAGAGCAGAAAATCTCACTCGACAAGCCCGCATCTCTCTATGTACGAGGCTTACCAAGACAATGGCATAATATTCCTATTAGTGCCTTTTTGAATCACGCCTCAGGTATACCCGAGTACTTTGACCGTGAAGTCAGTAAATTTGTTTTTGCTGCAAATAAAAAAGAGACATTTGAACAGCTAAAGGCTAAGCCTGTGCGTTTTGCCCCTGGGGCAAAGATCCGATATACACAAACAAATTATTTAGTACTAGCGGCTTTATTAGAGTCAGTTTCAGGGCATAGCTATGAAGCGCTTGTTGAACAGCGCATCTTCAATCCGCTTGCAATGAAAAACACGTTGCGGCTACAGCACCCTCAAAGCCATCTCAATGCTGTGAAAACTTACCATGTGAGCGCTGGAAAACTGGTTGAATCCGAGTTTATTCAATGGCCTGACTATAGTGCTGTGCATGGCGGCTATTACAGTAGCCTCGATGACATTGGCAGGTTTTTATCTGCAGTGGCTAATGGAAAACTAATAGAGCAAACCCAATTGCAACAGTATTTTAAGCCTTACCGCCTGCGTGACGGAAACATCAGCTATTTCGCCTCTGGCTGGGATTATGGCCGTAATTGGCAGTTTCAGGAGGTGGGTCACGATGGCGGTGCATTAAGCCGAGTAAGGATCTTATTCAAAGATAACTTGGATGATGCCTACATCATTGTCTATTTTACAAATGGTAACAGTGACGGTGTTTGGTCACGAGAGCTTGTGGACGCCGTTCAAGCAAGCTTGTCACTCTGACAGTTGTACAGTTGTTTAAATAAGCGCTGCTTACCAATATATACAGCGCTATCTTATCAAAAGACAGGTTTCGTCTTTTTCCTTAAACCAAGCTTTAACCAAACCGTCACGCCAGTGTAAAAAACCACCATTACTCTATCTGCAATAAATTGGTCTAGACCAGAAAAGAAACCCAACATTTGAGATAAAAGCAATGAGTAAACTAACACAAATCGCGGCAGCGATAGTTTTGGCTAGTAGTGCAAGTGTATATGCCTCAAGCGGCAAATTAGTCGGGGTAGTTGCAGACCCACATACAAGTTTATCGGGAGCAACTGTGCGCGTAAAGGGAAGCGAATTCTCTACAGTGACGGACTATCGCGGTGAGTTTTCGTTATCAAAGCTGAGTCGTGGTCGATATACCTTGGTAGTGTCTTACATTGGCTATGGAGACGCAGAGGTAGAGGTTGAAGTGGTTGATGGCAAAGTAGTGATGCTTGAGCCCATTATTCTCAATAGTAGTCAAACGATTGAAGAAGTCGTGAGTGTTGGACAAATTTTTAGAGGTGAAATGGCCGCGGCTAATACTCAGAAGAATGCGTTAAGTATAAAGAGTGTCATTGCTGCGGATGGCATAGGTAAGTTGCCTGACAGAAATGCGGCGGAAGCTGTGCAGCGGATCCCAGGTGTGTCTATTGAAAGAGACCAAGGGGAAGGTCGCTTTGTCGCAGTTAGAGGGCTTCCGGCACAGTGGAGCTCTACAAGTTTAAACGGTAACCGGTTGCCAACAGCAGAAGAAGAAACAACGAGTCGAGCAACCGCATTTGACTTTTTCCCGAGTGAATTAATTGAGTTCGTCGAGGTATCTAAGGCAATTACACCAGATATGGAGGGCGATGCAATTGGCGGTAATGTCAATTTTATCACCAAAAAGGGGGCTGATGAGTTCATTTTGAAGACGAATGTGGGTGTCGGTCAGAATGAGCTCGCTGAAGGAAATAATTACTCGGCGAATGTGATTTACGGCGACCGGCTGCTCGATGACAAGCTTGGTTTTATAATCAATGCGACAGCTTGGAAGCGCGACTGGGCGACAGATAATTTCGAAGCACGCAGACGAGGAGAGGAAGAAAACTACGGAATTTACCGCTTAGAACTTAGAGACTATACAGGCACAAGAGAAACGTTTGGTTTAAATGGCTCTGTAGAATACGAATTAGATAGTGGTTCTATTAGCGCCAGCGCGTTATATGGCACTTTGATTGATGACGAAACACATTACAAACATCGTTTGCGATTTGATAAAAGCCGCATCGAGTTGCAACATATCCGCGATGAATTGATCACCGAAATGACAGGGTTTGAGTTGAGAGGTGACCATGACTTGGGTATTGATAAAACCCTAAATTGGCAAATTGCCAGTTATGAAAATGAATTCCGCTATGGCAATAAGCCCAATAAACAAGACCATAGCTATTTTGTGATGCGCTTTGATCAAAAGGTGAACTTTTCAGGTTTAACACAAGCCGGAAATGGTAAGAACTACGCCTACAATATTGTCGATGGTGGTCAAGACCCGTGGGACGGTATTCGTACTTACTTACCTGAAAACTTCAAAATGGACCCGTCTCAAAGTCAGCTATCTTGGGTCAATCTATACAAAGTCTTCGTTAATGAGAAAGACCGAGCTGTGGTTAATGTGGATCTTGAGTGGCAAGTTGACAATGCGCTTGCCGTTAAATTCGGAGCGAAATATCGAGATAAGCAAAGGCAAGCAAGCTTTTCGGATGAGTTCTATAGTTGGAAAGCGTCAAGTGGTGACGTGCCAACCCTAGATAGCTTTTCTTTAGCAGATCAACCGGGTCGCACTGATTATCTGTCAGAATTACCCGTGAATTATCACGCCCTGTTCGCACCCGTTGCATCGACAGAGGATGCGATGCAGTTTTGGAATAGCAATAGATCTAATTTTGAACTGATTGCAGACGAGTCCGCACTTGTAAACAATGGCGGGGCACTGGGTCGAAACTTCACTGTGAATGAAACACATGCTTCTTTATACGGAATGGGGGTTTATCAATTTAATCAAGATATTGAAATTGTCGCAGGTATTAGAGCAACCCATACCGACACGGACGTATCTGGATTTACCTACCTAGAGGAGTCCAAAACACTTGAAGCCAACAATCATACAAAAGATTACTGGGCTATTTTACCGTCGTTTCATCTTACCTATCGTGCAAGTGAAGACATCAATTATCGCTTTGCCTTGACGCGCACATTTTCCCGCCCCGACTTTGGGGACTTGACGGCGGGGGGGACGTTCTTAGAGCAAGAGCAACAGCTTAAAACCGGAAACCCGGACCTCAATCCAACGTTCTCAACAAATTTAGACTTAATGGTCGAGTACTACTTCGAACGCGTAGGATTGCTATCTGCTGGTGTATTTTACAAAGACATTCAAGACCCAATTTACTGGTCAACAAGAAAAGATACTTATCGAGGTATTGACGGGATCAGCATTAATCGCCCAGAAAATGGTAACGATGCAAAAGTAGCTGGGGTTGAAGTTGCGTTCAATCGAGACTTGGCATTTATCTCCCCTCAATTAGAAAACTTTGGAGTGATGAGTAACGCCACATTTATGGACTCAGAAATGACGGGGCTCAGCCGCAGTGACAACCCTGCAATTCCAGGTCAAGCCGATGAACTTTATAACTTCACACTCTATTACGATAACACGCTGTTTGCTGCCCGATTATCTGTTAACCACAAGGGGGCCTATATCGATGAGCATGGCACTGGTGGCACGGCGTCGCAAGAAGATATCTATTATGGCGCGAATACGACCGTTGATTTTACTACGTCATATCAACTTAACGAGCATGCACTAGTGTACCTAGAGCTGAACAATCTGACCGACGAGCCACTTGAGTACTACCAAGGAAATGAAGGACGTCCTCTGCAAGTCGAATACTACGGTATTCGCGGTATGGTCGGGCTGAACTATCAGTTCTAGTTTTTAATATCATATGGCAGGTGCTAAGCCTGCCTTCACGAGTGGAAGTATCATGATCAATCTTCGCCTTTGGCAGCAACCACCTAATTGGCTTGAAAAAGCCAGCGGCATTGGTTTCGTTTTGTTTGCGGCATCTAGTGCATTTTTAACTTACTTTAGTATGTATGCGTTTCGCAAGCCGTTTTCTGTTAATTCATATGAAGCATATAACAGCTCGGACTGGCTCGTGAGTTTCAAGGTGGCGCTGATATTAGCGCAAGTATTTGGCTATTTATGCGCCAAGTTTATCGGTGTAAAAGTCATTGCTGAAATGCGGCCAGACAGGCGAGTGTATGTGATCATCGGTATGATTTTAAGCGCTGAGCTTGCGCTGGTTTTGTTTGCGTTAACGCCTGCGGGTTTGAATGTCTTTTGGCTTTTTATCAATGGCCTTTCACTGGGCATGATTTGGGGGTTGGTATTCAGTTACTTGGAGGGGCGTAAAAGTACTGAAATTCTTGGTGCCGTGTTGAGTGTGACATTTATATTGGCGTCAGGTCTGGTTAGAACGGTTGGCCAATGGCTGGTGGTAGAACTCAATGTCACAGAGCTATGGATGCCAGCAGCAACGGGGGCTATATTTTTGCCTTTGTTGTTTTTAAGCGTTTTATGTTTAAACAGCATCCCAAAACCGACCGCACAAGATGAACAAGCCAGACAAAAACGCGCGCCTATGAGCGGCAAAGCGCGATGGCAATTTTTCAAACGATATTGGTTTGGCATTTCAGCGCTAGTTTTAAGCTTTTTACTCTTTACGGGCTTTCGAGACTTTCGAGACAACTTTTCGGCTGAAATTTGGCAAGCACTGGGCTATGGCCATGAGCCCACTATCTTCGCTTACGCAGGGATTAGAATTGCATTCTTTGTTCTGCTGGCAATGGCGGCGTTGGTATTAATTAAAAATAATCGAACTGCTTTTTTCGCCAATCATTACTTTATTTTGTTTGGGGTTTTACTACTTGCCGGGAGCACATACGGATATGAATCTCAGTGGCTGTCTTCTAAAGCATGGATGGTCTTACTCGGTGCAGGTTTGTATATCAGTTACATCCCATATAACTGTTTTTTGTTTGACCGACTGATCTCTGCTGTGGGGTCGAGCGCCAATGCGGGTTTTTTAATTTACCTCGCAGATTCAGCGGGGTACATCGGTTCTGTAGGAATTTTATTGTACAAAACGTTTGCAACACCTGACCTGTCCTGGCTGCAATTTTTTATATCTGCGTGCTATTGGGTTGCGGCCATTGCTGGCGTACTGGTTATCAGCGCGTTGATTTACTTCAAAGCGACACTGGTCAGCAAGCAATGGTCGCCCACTCGCAACATTGAAATCGCATCTAGCTAATCGAATTTATACTTATTAGGAATCAATATGAAACATATAGAAGCACTTATTTTAGACTGGGCAGGCACAGTTGTGGATTACGGCTCCATTGCACCAACCAGTATTTTTGTTGAAGCATTTAAACGTGGCTTTGATTTTGATATCTCGCTGCATGAAGCTCGTGGGCCCATGGGTATGGGAAAGTGGGATCATATTAATACGCTACTCAATACGCCAGCAATAGCCGCTCGTTGGCTGGCTCAATTCGGACGTCAACCATCGAGTCAAGATGTTGACCATATATATGAAACTTTTATGCCTTTGCAAATAGCGAAAGTTGCAGAGCGGGCAGAGCCCATTAAAGGTGTGTTGGAAGTGATACATAGACTTCAAGCTCAAGGCGTGAAAATTGGTAGTTGTTCTGGCTATCCAAAACCCGTGATGGATGTCTTGGTGCCTGCTGCGGCTGAATATGGTTACGTGCCTGATTGTGTGGTTGCAAGTGATGAATGTGTTGCAGGTTCTCGTCCGGGCCCTTGGATGGCATTAGAAAATATCCAGCGCTTAGGGATAAACCGTGTGGCTTCGTGTGTAAAAGTCGACGATTCCGTGCATGGCATTACAGAGGGGTTAAATGCAGGTATGTGGACCATCGGCGTAGCTGTAACTGGCAATGCAATTGGCTTGAGTGAGCAAGAATGGCACACGTTAGATAACGCGCAGCAAGGGACGTTAACCGGACTTGCCTACACTCAATTGTCTGCTGCGGGGGCACATTATGTGGTGGATTCATTGGCCGATGTAGAAGCGGTTTTGGTTGAAATTGAATCTAAACTCGCGCGCGGGGAGCGCCCATGAAGCGCTTCCAGCCATTTTGGTTTGATGACGCAATTGCTGAGACAGATATCGTCTCAGCGAAGCCGCTAACGCATAACTTAGAAACCGGCGCTTGTATTATTGGTGGCGGTTTTACAGGGCTTTGGACGGCGATTATGTTGAAGCAACGAGCGCCAGAGTTGGATGTTACGGTGATAGAAAAAGATCTATGTGGGCAAGGCGCATCAGGTAGAAATGGTGGGGCCATGCTGACGTGGTCAACCAAGTTTGCCAGTTTGGTAAAGCAGTTCGGCCTAGATCAAGCGTGCTTTTTGGTACAAAGCTCAGAGCAGGCGGTGCATGAAATTAAACGGTTTGCCGATCGTCACGCTATTGAGTGTGATTGCCGAGTGGACGGGACGTATTACACGGCGTCCAATCAAGCGCAAATTGAGAGCCTAGCTCCGGTCGTTTCATTACTTGAAAAACATGATCTCAACAATTGGCAAGCAGTTGATAAAGAAGGCTTGCGAGCAACCGGGTCTGAGACCAATTTACATGCAATTTATAGCCCGCATGCCGGCAGTGTACAACCCGCAAAGTTAGTGCGTGGGCTCAGAAATGTCGCGCTTAAACTTGGTGTACGTGTGTTTGAAAAAACAGCTTATCAGTCACATGTAGACGGCGAGATTGTCACTATCTCAACCAAACAGGGCGTCAAGATTCGCGCTACTAGCCTGACGTTTGCCGTCAATGCGTGGCTGCCTTCTCTGCGCTCAGAGTTCTCTCGACATGTTGTTTTAGTGTCAAGTGATATGGTGATTTCTAAACCAATGCCTGAATTGCTTGAACAACTCAAACTTGTGCATGGCGCGCCTGTCATAGATGCGAGGATTTTTGTCAATTATTATCGTACGACCTCTGAAGGCAGATTAATGCTAGGTAAGGGAGGTAACTATTTTAGTTTTGCGAATCAAGTACAGGCTCGTTTTGATGCACCGAGCCGTTATTTAGATATTTTACACCGTTCACTCGCGCACTTTTTTGATACCCCTTTACCTATCGAGCGAACATGGACGGGCCCATCTGATCGCAGCGTTTCAGGTATGCCATTTTTTGGCCTACTCAAAGGAAAGAAAAATGTATTTTATGGTAGTGGCTATTCTGGCAATGGTGTTGTGCAATCATACTTAGGAGGGAAAATCCTTTCATCTTTGATAGCCAATCAGCAAGACTGTTGGAGCCAATGTGCATTAGTAAATGGCAAGCTAGCCAAATTTCCTGCTGAACCATTTAGAAGTATTGGTGCATATGCGATTAGAAACGCAATAAGGCGTAAAGAGCATGCGCAAGATATGAATTTGGTGCCATCCAAATTAGACACTTGGCTGAGTAGTTTAAGCGGCAGCGCGGCTAAACTGGACCCAGATGTAAACAGTGTTTGAAATGAGTTTTAGATTTACACCAAATGAGATTCCGATTGTCATAAAAGTCACGTAAGCTTGTCACATCTTTGGGGTTTGTACTTTTAAAATACCATGTTGCTTTATCAAAAAATCCGTAATTATATTCAAGATTTACTAGCTCAAGGCTCCATGCAGCCTGGGTCAAAGTTACCTTCAGAGCGGAGCTTACAAGAGGAGTTTAGCTCTACACGGATCACAGTAAGGGAGGCCCTTGCAAGGCTTGAAGCCGAGGGCGTGATATACAGTCAGAAACGCCGTGGTTGGTTTGTCACACCACAAAAACTTCGGTGGCACCCTGCGCGTAAAGTAAACTTTAATCGCTTAACCAAGGAGCAAGGATTTGAGCCGAAAACGGAGGTGATTAGTATTGAAGCGCCAAGCACTGCACACCAAGTGGCTCATGAGCGATTTGAAGGCGAGGCGATTTATAAATTGTCTCGCGTAAGAAAGGTGGATGAGCGTGCAATTTTGATGGAAGAAATATACTGTCTCGCAGCACGATTCGAAGGGCTTGAAAATCAGGTATTAAACGGTTCAATTACGGAGGTGATGTCTACTGAATATAATGCTGAAGTGAGCCATGAACAGTGTGTGATTAGTGTCACTGTATTACCTGACGAAGCGTCTTCAAGACTGGAAAAGAATAGCGGGGCACCATGTTTAAAAGTACAAAGAGCACGTTATGATGCTCAAAAGCAATTAGTGGACTACAACATAGAGTATTGGCTTCATGACGCCATAGAAATGGTAGTTGAAGGAATATAAGGTTTAATGAGACGCGATAGCACGCTACCGCGTCACTGTGAGAGAAAGTTTACATTGCTTGTAATAGCAAAGCGACGCCAATCCCGCCACCTGTGCCTATAATGACTCCCATCAATGCCATAAGAATGGCAACAGGTACCAAAGTTTGGCTATAAGCTGCCGCGAGTACAGGTGAAGACGCAACGCCCCCGATGTTCGCCAATGAAGCGATACCACAGGTGAACAGATCTAGTTTAAAGATTTTAGCTATGGTGGTCAGAATAAGGCCATGAATAAGCAAAATCACAAAGCCGGCTAATATATATGCTGGTGCCTGAGTTAGCTCTGCAAAATTAGCATTAGCAGCGATTAGTGCAACCAAAGTGTACAGTAAAACATTGGACAGTTGAGGCGAGCCTGGAATTTTGCCCAGAGGTGTCATCGCGCAAACTACGCCTACAAGGGTGACTATCATGATGCTCCAAGTCGTGCTGGTCAGTACGGCATTTTGTGGTAATAGCCCAGAGGCATAGTTTGCAAGTGCTGATAAACCAAAAGCACAGCCGAGTAACAACATCATATCTGGAAAAGTCGTTTCTTTACGAATTTGGTCGTTTGAAAGGGTCAGTTTTTCTTGTAGGTCGTCTAAGGTGCTGGTATCTGCTTTTGTCCAATCGTTAAACTTGTGGGCAAAGGGCACAAGTGCAAGCAAAAACATAATCCACATAGCGTAGTCAATCGAGTCTATGAGTAGCGTATATCCCATGCCCGCATCGTTAAGGCCAAGGGCTTGTTGGACTGCCACCATATTCTGGGTGCCGCCAATCCAGCTTCCGGCAAGTGCGCCAAAGGTCAGTGCAGCGTTATCGTTTAAGTAATTTTGGAACAGGGTGAATGAGACGATAAAACCAAGTACGATACTGAGTGTCGCTGCAAAAAATGTGCCCAGTAGTTTTGGCCCGAGTTTGACGATGTCTCTTAAGTCTGCCCTTAATAACATGAGAAAAATCATTGCTGGTAAAATAGCGTTTCTCACTTCACCGCGTGCTTGTTTTACGGAATCTGTCATTTCCCAAACACCCAATGTGGACATCACCATCGCAGAGAAATATATAATAATAACTGCGGGGACATATTTAAAAAAACGGCCGTCTTTATATTTATTTTCATACCAAATGACGAGACCTGAAAAAAACATCAAAAATGCGATAAATGAGAATCCATCTTGGATCATGATTTCCTCTATTTTAATTATTATTTAACCAGCGCTATGCTAGCCGATCTCCTAGAGAAAAACGATGGTAATCTTTGGCATCATGTGATTATGCAAGCTGCTTGCAGCCGATATTTAGGCTAATAATCTAAACTCGCCAATAATTATACTTTGACTTTTGTGCGTCTAAAATTAAAAAATCCCCAAATTTTAGACTAAAGGCTAATTGCTTTTACAAAGTTGCTAAAAACTTCTATCTATATGTTTTAAATGAACTTTATTTTTATTTTCACTGGCGAACGGTTTCTGCGTGTCTATATTTAAGGTTCAATATGTATGCAAGAAGGAACAACTTATGCGAACGTTAAGGCAATGCAGTATTTATCAACGCCTCACGATTTTAATTGGGACAGTGATTGCCGCTTTGGTGATCCAAAATATGCTTAATTTGCAGCGTCAATATGCTGCTTTGGAATCACAACAATACGAAAAAACACAAAGTTTAGTAGAAAGTGCCCACAGTATCTTACGTCACTTTTATCAACTACAGCAAAATGGCACCTTATCTGAATCAGAGGCGCGCCAAAGTGCATTAAATACGTTGGCGAGCTTACGGTATGAAGAGAATAATTACTTTTGGGTAAATGACTTTGAGCCTGTGATGGTGATGCATCCCTTTAAGCCAAACCTGAATGGCAAGTCACTTACGGGCGTAAAAGATCCTGATGGTAAAGCGCTCTTTGTGGATATGGTGAGTGTAGTGAAGCGGCAAAGTGGTGGATTTGTACCATATAAATGGCCAAAACCGGGGGCGGAGCAGCCCGTAGAGAAAATCTCCTTTGTGAAAGGGTTTGAACCGTGGCAATGGATTGTTGGCTCAGGTGTTTACCTAGATACTATCTATGCAGAATATCAGTCGCAGAGAAATGATCTACTCGTCGATTTTAGTGTGATTATTATTCTTGCGATTAGCTTGAGTATACTCATTTCAAAAAGTATTTTGCATCCTATTCGAGAAACTGCAAATACCATGAAGCGTATCGCCAATGGGGATGGGGATTTGACTTTGCGTCTAGATGAGTACGGTAAAGATGAAGTCGCTAAACTGACAAAGCACTTTAATGCTTACACAGAAAGAATGCGCAGTTCAATTTTGAAAGTTGCGGGCAACAGCGACAGCGTAAAAAACCTTGCCCATGAGGTGGATCAGGCTGGGCGCGGAAATTTAAACTTCATCGAAATGCAAAATGACAACAGCCGGCAAGTTGCTACTGCGGTTGAACAAATGAGTATGCAGATTCAAGAGATTAACAATAATGCTGAAGCAGCTGAGCAAGCTGCAAGCGATGCAATGAAAAACAGTGCATCAGGTAAAAATACGCTCGCAAAAACAATTGGTACGATTGAGAGTCTTTCTTCAAACATCCAGCAAGTCAATGAAGTGACCAGTTCATTGGCTGAGGAAAGTAATAATATAGGATCGGTACTTGATGTTATTCGCGGTATTTCAGAACAAACAAACCTACTGGCTTTGAACGCAGCGATAGAGGCAGCCCGAGCTGGAGAGCAGGGCAGAGGGTTTGCGGTTGTTGCCGACGAAGTCAGAACGCTTGCAAGTCGAACCAGTGAGAGCACCGATGAAATTCAATCCATGATTGAGCGTTTGCAACAGGGTGCGCAAGCGGCAGTGATAGCGGTTCAACAAAGTCAAGCAACTTCAAAAGAATCAGTACAGCAAGCAAAAGAAGCGGATACCGCTTTGACGGAGATTGAACGCTTAATCGAAGTCATTTCGCAGATGAATAGTCAAATTGCGCGTGCGACGCAAGAGCAATCTCATGCAGCTCAAGAAGTTAATCGACGCATAACGGATCTGTCGGATTCTACAAATCTGTCTCTAGATGCAACGCAATCACTGACTGATACAAGCAAGGCGCTGCGCAGTGCCAGTCAAGAACTAGGGCTTGTGGTTGAAGGTTTCAGAGTTTAGTACAACGATAGAGGGTCATCAGGTAGCAGCACGATGGCCCGCGACTACATGTTTCATTACATGTATTAGCTCATACCTGATCTTACAGTTTCGATGAATAGGTTTAGACTATCATCTGATAGACAGCTATGAGCGATCAAGAGGCGGTCGTGATTATATGGTTTTGTTAGCTTGACTCTACAAAGCGGCCGTTCAGCCAACTAGTTCCTGCCCCAAAACGTGTTTAGTCGAATGCCTCAAAGAATAGCGGCCATTAGAATATTATTTTTAAAGCACTGATCTTATGCCCAGTTGTTTTGTGTTTCTTCTATAGTCAAGAAAATGACCCATTGGGTCGTTTTTATCCTTTCCATAATTGTCTGTAATGATATGAAAAACATATCTGTAGCAACAAGTTAGTTATTGTGATAAAACTGGTACAATGATAAAAATGTCCCTTGGCTCGGTAGAAAAGCGACCCAATGGGTCGATATTAAATTGTTATACGTATAGGGAAGTTTGGTGGGATATTTAGTGTTAGGTGTGTTTATTTTTATTCATTTCTACATATCTTTCCTAGCGTGTAGTTACTTTGCAAAATCATATGAGCAAAAGCTAAATAGTGCATCAAAAGCCCTGATCACTTTATTTACTGGGCCTTTAACCTTCACACTTATGATGCTAGTGATTTTTATGACGCCATTAAGAAACACCGAAGCAGGCATAATGGACGGTGGATTATTTTTAATGTTTATCCTTTTTACGCCGTTGTTTCCAATTGTTAGTTTTGGTTTAGTTAAACTGGCTTACAAATTTAGGTTCTGTGTAAAACACGTATAACAAGCGCATTAATGAATGGACGTCTTAATGCTTGGCTGACGCTCATTCTTCGCTAATTTTAGCCAAGCTTAATCCGCCCATTATGCGGGCGTTATATGCCACATAGAAAGGAGGCACCGTGACACCTGAGCAAAGAGAGCGTTATGCTCGCTGGCAAAATCATCGAGTTAGCCAGTTATCATTTTCAATCAATTTATTTCTCGGCTTCTCTGTTTCCTGGTTAGCTT
Organism: Pseudoalteromonas luteoviolacea; assembly: GCF_001696455.1. GTDB lineage: Bacteria > Pseudomonadota > Gammaproteobacteria > Enterobacterales > Alteromonadaceae > Pseudoalteromonas > Pseudoalteromonas luteoviolacea_C. The sequence continues at coordinate 1,530,181 of NZ_MAUJ01000001.1, read as the reverse complement.
ACGTCATTAATTTATTGCTTACTTCGGCAAAAGGTAATGCTGTATTAGAGTACGTTTTGGTTATTAATTGCCCCTTAGCAAAGCGTTACGACTGATAGTTGTTGGCATATAGCTATCATTGGTCTCTAACGCACTTTTGTCCATCGATGGGTTATGAATATAACTCGCCTTTGCCCCAAAACGTGTGTAGTCGAATGCCTCAAAAGAATAGCGGCCATTAGAAAGTTTATTTTAAAGCACTGATGTTATGTCCAGTTGCTTTGTGTTTCTTCTATAGTCAAGAAAGCGACCTATTGGGTCGTTTTTATCCTTTCCATAATTTCTACAATGATTAAAAATATATCTTTAGCAACAAGTTAGTTATTGTGATAGAACTGGTACAATGATAAAAATGCCCCTTGGCTCGGTAGAAAAACGACCCAATGGGTCGATATTAAATTGTTATGCGGCTTAAGGATTTAGTATGTGCAAATTATTATTAAGGCTTCTTTTAGTTGGCTTCCTATCTATAGGTACTGCACAAGCATTTGAGCCATCATACTCATTTAGTCGTATTCTTTTGGATGCGAAGGCGGGTGACTTGATTAGAGACAATATTTCCTCTCAAATTCAAACTGGATTAATTAGCAGCTCAATAAATGGCGATCTATTTTCAAGAATAGAAGTTTTTTCCACCGCAATTGAGTTTAGAGGATGTGATTGTGGAAAATCTCCTTCCAAAGCTGAGATTAATGAATACATAGAAAATAACTTTAAAGAATTTCCGGACAACGTTAAAAGTGAGCTCAAAGAAAATTTAGTTAGAACTAAAAATATAGAGGAAGAGCTTCGCCGGAAAATGTTTAACCCCGATTTAACAGATGAAGAGGTCTTGATCTATGCACGTGAGCGTGAAAAGTTACTAAAAAACGCGTTGGAATATGAGGCAGAAATAACAAACAACTTTTACAGACTCATTAAACCTGAGGCTTATAGGGAGTTAGAGTCTTCATTTAGAGATATCCATCAGCAACAAGAAAACCTCGAATACCAAATTGCGTCTAAGGGAATCTTAGAAGATGCATTTAAACAATACGAACAACTGGAGACGCTCTATCAAAAAGCGGTAAGAAAACTCATAGAGAAACCATTAGAGGTTCGCAGCCCAGCCCAGGGTGAAATTAGAAAGTTAAATCAATCTGCGACTGATAAGTATGCCGAATATTTAAACTCAATTAGTCTGACACAATAAGTGCAAGGAACCAATTATGAATGCTGAAAAAATAATTACGTTTATTTTATGCTTTTTTGTTTCGATGATAGCTGGTTGCTCAACTACTCCATCAGCCAATCTAAAAGAACTAAATGTAGGTGGAAAGAAAATTAAATATGTATCACAAAGCTGTTCTCCATCTATAAAGTGGGACGGATTTGATGTTTCTGTTGAAGGTTTGGAGTTCCCAAATTCATCAGACAACCCGCTCCAGTTTAAGGTTGGGAAAGTAGATTTTGAAGAGAAGTCTATTAGGAAGATAAAGAGTACAATATTTTATTATGATGGCCTTTTAACTTCTACATGTCAGACGTTAGTGCGACTAAATAATGAAGAATCAATTATGGCTTACTCAAAGCACAGAGATGAGGTTTTGCAAAGTTTAACGACTTACCTTTCAAGTGTTGAAGCGGCTAAAACTGATAAGGAAATATCTCAAATTTCTGAGATGTCAAAGGTAGATGTTGAAGCCAAAAACTCGAATCTTAAAAAGCAATAGAGAAGATCAAAAAATTGCGTAACAAAATGCTCTAGGGAAAAGCCTACGCCACGCTTCTGCTTTCCCTAGAGCATGGCGTTACGATGTTGGTATATAGCTGTCATTCGTCTCTAACGCGCTTCTGTCCATATACATGTTTATTCATTGCAATTGGATTTACGATATTAAGTTGCTGTTGAACGGCCGAGCTTGGCACATATGTGACAGTCAGATTTGATTGAGTCCTATTATTCGAATCTGACAGTTCAAGTTAAGACTTATTCATATCACATATACTCGTAACTTTGCGTTGCGCCTTGTCTGCCTAATGCCCTTGGCGATTAAACTTGCTACTATACAAAGCCTTAGTCATTTAAATTAAGGTAAGACAGCAATTATGGCAGGAAATAAAGAAGTCGAGTACGCTCAGGCTATTTCATATATCCATCATATGTATGATACTCGACATAAAGCATTTCATTTTATGTTAGTAATCAATGCCGCGTTACTTGCTATTCAATTTAATTCGAAGTTACTTGTCGATTCATTGGAGCGCCTACCTATTGCGTGCTTTGGCTTTTTAGTCACATTGTCTTTAATGATGTTTGCTCTAAGAAATTCAAAAGCAACGGACAAATATGAAAATGAAGCGATACGCATAGAATCTGAACTTGGCTACTCCTTAATCACCTCGTCGAATCAAAGATCACTGGGTGGTATTCACAGTGGTATTTACCTCACTTCAATTTACATTATTTGCGCAGCGTTCTGGTTGATTTACTCAGTGTTTATTGGCGTTTATAGCGTGTAAGGTTGCGGCTGAATGCTGTATTTCGAAGTGAGTTTAAATCCGAGTATTGATTACTTTCTTTGGGTCTTTCCATGTGTAATCCTGATGATACTCATGGCCATAGTACCTCTCTATGTTGGTTTTAAAGAGCCTGTCTTTAAAACGTGGCAACGCAAGGGAATGATAGGTTTAAGTGTCTTCTGTATAATTGGTATAACTAATACTTACTCTGCTTATAAGGAAGATATCGCCTTATTACAACGGATAGGTAAGGCTGATTATGAGGTAGTGTCTGGTTGCATAGAGCGATATAGGCATCACCAAGCGGGCCGTGGGCATAAAACTGAGTTTGAAATAAATGGTGTTGCCTTTAAGTATAGCCATGCAACTCCTGAGCCTTTTTTCCATGGGAGTGAGAATGATAGGAAAGTGATAAAGAATGGTAACTGTATGGAAATTGGCTATTTTAATGATGACATGACGAATAAAATAATAAAAATAGTTTTAAACGATTCGAACAAAGAGCCAAAATAGAAACTAATTATTTGAAATTGATTAAACAATTAAATTCGACTCTGATTAAAGGATAAGAAGTAATAAGATGAAAACGACATTGATATTGTGCTGCTTGGCTTTTATTTTGATTGGCTGCCAGTCAAATCAAGCTAATCAACAACAGAGCGAGGCTGGACCAAGTTGCCTGCCAGAGCACTTTACTTATGCTTGTCATAGTAAAATGAAGAAAAAAGTAATGAGTGATGCCACTGCGGTTAAAGTGCTTAATGCGTATGACTACACTTATGCTGGTAATTTGGATAAAGCACTTGATATTCTATTGAGTATTGAGCCAAGCAACTCACATGATCGGGCTGTGGTTGATTACTATATCGGCAGTATTTCATTTCAAAATCAAATGCCAAAACAAGCCGTAACGTATTTGAACCGTGCTGTTAATTTAAAAGAACTCAATGCCCATGACCACGAAAAGGCGTTGAAGAACCTAATTGAAATATTCGTTGGGTTGAATAATCACGACGCAGCTAAGCAGCAACTGAAAATCTATTACACCTACCTTGATAGGCCACTTGATAAAATGGCCTATCAGTTACTGCAAAAGGTGCAGCCAGACAAGCAGGTAGTACCGAAACCCGTTATACACATACAACCCAAATACCCGTTACATGCAGCCCAAGCTAACATAGTGGGACATGTTCAACTTGTGTTCGATTTAAATAAACAGGGCATTCCAATAAATATTAAAGTGACTGACTCTGTGCCCACTGGGGTTTTTGATAAAGAAGCCAAGGCAGCGCTGGCAAAATGGAAATACCACGTGCAGCTTGATGAAAATGGAAATGTATTGAATGGAAAGCAGCTGAAAGTACAATTAAATTTCGAAATAGAGTAGTTTTTTACAGTCCTTTTGGGCACCTATCACGCAGGCGCAGTGCAATATTGAATGAACACTGCGCCAATGACTCCGTTTTTACCAATATTTTGCTTTAGTCACAGCTTCTAGTAAATTTGTGATGTCTTGCGGTGTCACTTCACCGATATTACCAATGCGGAAGCAGTCTGCATTGGAGACCTTTCCTGGGTAAATCACAAAGCCTAAAGATTTCAATTTCTGATAAAAACGTTTGAAGTCGTAATCAGGCGAACTTGGTGAATAAAAAGAAGTAATAATTGGCGATTGCAACTCTTTAGGCAGTAAGGCTTTGAAACCGAGCGCTTGCATGCCTTCTACGAGCAGAGATTGGTTTTTTTGATAGCGCTGGTAACGAGCTGTTATACCGCCTTCAAGTTTAAGCTCTGTTAACGCTTGAGCAAATGCCCTTACAACGTGGGTTGGTGAGGTAAATCGCCATTTACCATGGTGCTGTTCCATGGTTTGCCACTGCGCGTATAAATCAAGAGATAACGAACGAGCGTTACCTTTGGCAGTGTGCATAAGTGATTTTTTGGCTATGACAAAGCCAAAACCGGGCACACCTTGAATGCACTTATTGGCAGAGCTTATCAATACGTCAATTTGCCAATCTGCAATATCAAAGGGGATCCCCCCAAAACTGCTCATGGCATCTAATATCATGACTTTTTTATGCTTGTTTACGACGGCCGAAATCTCTTTGGCGGGATTTAAAATACCAGTTGTCGTTTCGCAATGCACCATCGCAACGTGTGTGATAGTCGGGTCTGAACGTAGAGCCGCCTCTACATCTTTTACCTCAGGTAATTGTGTTTCAGAGTAATTCAGTGCCGAACAAGCGATGTTTAGGTACTGCGCAATCTCTAGTATGCGTGCACCGTAGGCCCCATTATTAATCACCAGGAGTTTGCCGCCATTGGGAATAAGCGTGCCTATGGCTGACTCGACACTGCTTGTGCCACTTCCTTGCATTAAAGTCACTGTGTATTCAGGGCTGCTTGTAGCAAGTGAGCACAGTTCGCTACGAATGGCCTGCACAATGTCTAAGTTATAATCATCATCCCAAGTACACCAATCTTTTAGCATGGCTTCTTTAACAGTATTGGATGTAGACAATGGGCCAGGGGTTAATAATAAATAATCGTTGTTCATAATGCTTCTCTTTCTGGTCTATACCAGTTATTAAAGCACGGAGTTAATGACGATTTGATGACGACAATAAGTCAGTCGTCAATTTTTAAGTGGTTGCAATAAACTGGGGAAGTTGAACAAAGGGCTGTGATATCACGCATGATGTTGCGATACCACAGCAGATTTATCGTTAATCGCTTTAGGTGGATTAGTAAGTGTAACTTAACCCAACATAAGCTGTTCTCGGCGCACCGGGTTGAATTCGCTCTCTACCGTAGCGTTTTTCAGCTTGAAGCGCGTATTTTTTGTCTGTCACATTAGCAAGGCGTACATGGAGTTTGAGTGCTTGTGACAATTGGTAGTTAACTTTTAAGTTTGCAATTGTATAGCCGTTGTACTTTTGGGAATTTTTGGCATCCATCCAGTAATCGCCGATGCTTTTGAGCTCAGCTGTAATTTGTAGTCCTTCAAGTAACTGACTGTTGTGATTGACTCTTAAGTTGGCGACATACTCGGGTGCCATCTGTAAGCTATTACCCGTTAGGTTTTTTTCGTCTCTGTCTTGTCGGTTTTGATCTTGAATATAGTGTCCAAACTCATGGTTTGATTGGCTGTAAGCTAGTGCTAATGACCAGTTAGGGCTAAAGGTATAGTTGGCACCAAACTCGAAGCCCTGATGCTTCACTTCACCAGCGTTGGTTCTGTAGCTAGCACCAAGCTCATCATAAGCAGTCACTATCGCGTCTTTAACATCCATCACATAATAGGCGACTTCAACCGAGAGTTTGTCTAAGTTGGCTTTGTAACCAATCTCATATGTATCGGATGTTTCTTCACTGAGAGAGTCCAGCTGAGAGCTGGTTTCCTTGGTTTTAAGGTGATACATCTGTGACGGGGTTGGAAGGCGAATTGCACTTGCGTAGCGCACATATACACTGGCATTGTCCTGAAGTTTGTAATTCAAACTCGCTTTAGGACTTAAGTGTTCAAAGGTGTCACTGCGGCTAGGTATTGAACGATTATTAAATCCGTCGTCATCGTATGTCGGCAAGTGGTTGTCAAAATCATACTCGTTATGATCATAGCGCAACCCGAGTGCATAACTTAACTGATCGTTGAGGTGGCCAATGTGCTGTACATATGGAGAGATACCCGTATAGCGGGTGGTATCATTATAGAAAATATGCCCTTCAGGGTAAGTTATTGGCACTTTACTAGGTGGTGTGGTGGTGGTTGGTTGATATGAATATGCTTCACCTTCAGAGCGTTCTATATCGATACCCACTGTGGTTTCAAAGTCACTACTATGTTCAAAGTTACTTAAAGCTAACAAGCCAATTGATCTCACACTCGATTCAACATTGGGCATGTTTGGCTGCCATGTGGCGATATAATCATTACTTCTGTAGCGCAGATAGGGTATGACAGAGGCATAAAAATCTTGGCCTTCATACTGGTACTCAGAGCTCAAGCGCACGTAATTTGTGTCTCGACGGGGGTCAATATCTAAGACCTCTTGTGATAGGCCGGATTGTGTAGGATCGGCTGTAAATTCATCATGGGTCAACGCATCAAGCATCTGTTGGTCGAGAGCCGATGCAATTAAGCTTGTTTTGAGGCTTTGTTTGTCATCAATGGTCAATTCGTGCAGTACATTAAACTCAGACTTTTTGACGCTACTGTGAGTTCGCCAGCCATCATTGTCTAGGTGTGCTGCTGAGATTCTAACCCCATTTTTATCTGACATTTTATGGACTAGCGCACCATTAAATCTCTGGTAGCCATTTTCTCCAAATGTAGTGGCGAGTTTATTACTACTCGTATTGACGGGTGTTGAAAGTACGTTCACCGTTGCTGCGACAGCTCCTGAGCCATATAGACTGGTACCCGCACCTTTGATGACTTCTAATCTTGAGGTTGACGAGTTAGTGCTAGCCCACCAAAGCGCATTGTGATTGTAGAACGCTGCAGATTGCAGTGGTACGTTGTCTTGAAGGTATAGGGTATAGCCGCCATAGTTAATGGGCATTCGGATCGCAGCGTTGTGGCCTTGACCGCCCGAGAGTTGGTTTAGCAATACGCCCGAAATTGTCTCCAAAGACTCGGAAACATGTTGTGCATTGTCATTTCTTATCACTTCTTCTGATACGCTACCAACGCTCAGTGCGAGGTCAGTATTGGCTTTGGCCGTACGGCTTGCAGTAACCGTGATCTGTTCTATATCATCTGTCGCACCTTGTTGTGCGTTGGCCATATCTGCTTGTAAAAGTGCAATGGTAATCAGTGAATAAGAAAAGCCTGATTTCATTATGCTTGTTCCTTAGTTATTTTTAGTAATTCATTGTTATTTAAATCACGTTGCTGTTTCGCTCGTCGCTGACGAACTGTTCTAGCAAAATATAAACTAGTGCCTAGTATGGCAACTGATACTAATCCAAGACAAATAATTGCGATAACTATGTCACGCGGACCTTTGCCGATTGGATTTAGAAAGTGGTATTTATGTAAGTAACCAAAGTGCCAACTACGGGCGTTTTGCCATGTATCGTCAACAGCTGCGATATAACCTGTGTGTGGTTCGACACTGTAAAGTGTGCTCGGGTTATGCTCAAACCTGAGTTGGATAACGGGTAGGCGCTTGTTGATAAAGCCGTAAGTTGGACCGAATTTATTAATTTGCTCGACGTGACTGACCTGACCTTGAACATTCAGCTGCGTATATAATACATGCTCAGCGCGTAATTGATTATTAATGTTGGTAGGCCCTTGTTGCCAATATGAAAATTGCATATTACGTTTTTCATAGGAGACGACTTGGCTATAAATTTCGCCATCGATAGAGACAAGCTGAAAGTTATCTCCACCGGATTGAACCAGTGCTTTTACAGGATCATGGTTTAACGCGCGAGTGTAAAGGGTGTTGTCTGGCACGGTTTGCCTAAACGTTTGCGGATAGAACTTGTCTATTAATATATGCATACTACTGGTTGCAAAGCCCAATAAGCACAAACTGAGTGCCAATCCCGCGCCTCGATGTAATGTATGGTTATTTAAGCGTGTCGATTTTATGCGGGGCCAAAGTAAGCTGTACGCAAAAAGCCCGAGAATTGCCATGACTAACAATGCACCACTGAGAAACAACATGGGAAGAATGCGCCAAGGGCTATGGCGGTCGCCAGCAAACTGCCAAGTGTGAAGATGTTTAAACCAAAAAGACAGTGATTCACGCAATGGGGTGTTGTGTGCGGTAACTCTTTTGCCGAGGGTATCAATATATAAGAGGTTGCCATCTTCTAGCGTAAATCGATATACCGGTAGTACGCGATTTATTTCTGGGTAGGCAGGACTAAATTGGGTGACTAACTTTGAATCAATTATATTTTTCTCAGACCATTGGCTTGCGAGGGCGTGTGCATACTGTTGGTCAGTTAGGGTTGATACTTGCCCATCAATGGGTAGGTAGTGAACCAGTAGCTGATTGAACTTCACTTCCCTAATTTGGTAGTAATAGCGCCCGCCAAAGTGTATTAGGCTTGCATGACTAAAATGTTCTATATGCGCCTGATTCAGCAGTTCTTTTAACTGTGCATAAATTTGTATATTTTGCGTATTAACTTGAATAGGCGCTGCATTGATCCTTGGTGCTTTTGCGAAGTGCGACATAGCAGGGTGCAGTAAACCAGAAAGCGCCCAAATAACAAAAGGCACCAAACAAACAAGGGCGATTCGTCGATGCCATTTTAGTAGCTGTTTAAGCATATGATTATTATTATATTGGGGATAATTTGCTTATTATATGTAACGAGACTCTGGAATGGCATGTGACAAATTGTCGCATGTTGACTGCATTTAGTTAACAGCACCAGCACTTCGCAAGTTGTAAGTAAATGTGAGCACCTATGTACACATTTCTTTTTGGCTGATACATTATTCACTGAATCGAAATAGGAGTTTCATTAATTTGATAAAATTAATGCGTATTTTGATTAAGCATTGACCGCGTATAAATTATTATAAAAAGGAACTGGCATGTTTATCGTCACACTAAATTATTTAGTTGGTTTATCTGAAGTTGATAAGTATTTACCCTTGCATGTAGAATATTTGGACAAGTGTTACGACGATGGTATTTTCTTAATGTCTGGTCGCACTGAACCGAGAACTGGTGGCGTGATCTTAGCAACCTCTACCTCCAAAAAGCAGCTAGAAGAAGTTTTAAGTGAAGACCCTTTCTTTAAAACGGGTATTGCCGAATACCAAATTACTGAGTTTGTCCCCTCTAAAACAGCTAAGGAACTAGATTACTTATTATAGTGTGTGTTTTCTTTTAGTCATCTTGATAACTGAGTTGCTTTAAAAAAGAGCTTCTTACAAAACGATAAAAACTTATACGCATAATCAACTATTTATGACTTAGTTTCTTAGTGTTGTGGGTGTTTTTTAAGCATGGAATTTCAATATTTATATCTTTGAGTAAACAAACGTAAACTTAAGTTTGGGCAGTACTCACACTAAAGCCATTTACTTTCGAAAAAGTAGACGCTTTTGCTATTGATTATGTGCATGTTAATTGCCGCAATAATGGGGAGGGTTGTACTTTTTACTTTCATCTTTATGAGTTTAATTTCAATATTTATGGGGTCAATCTTGCTGAGCTATTATCTTGTTAACCAAAACCATCATAAGACCAGTTACTTTAGAAAAAGAGTGAGGGCGGTATGATAAGGCGTGCAAATGTCAATGACCTGAGCTGTTTAGTTGCACTTTCACTTCAAGTATGGCTGAACACTTATACTCTGGATGGAATGCGCCGTGAATATGCTGACTTTGCTATCGGTCAATTTACGAAGGATTATTTTCAAGACTTATTGTTGCGTGATGAGTATGACATCATCGTATGTGAAGAGGAGAGAGCTATAATAGGTTTTGCTGTAGTAAATAATCGCTCTCAATTTGAAGGTCCTGAAAATGGTTTTGAGCTAGAAAAGCTGTACGTACATAGCCATTTTCAAGGTAAAGGTGTGGGTAGAGCTCTGTTGTCAGAGGTGACAGCCCGTTTTGGTTCTGATTTCTGGCTATATACTTGGACAGAAAACATATCTAATGCGTTTTATAAACGTTTAGGTTTTGAGCTCATTGGAGAGTTGAGCTTTGAGTTCGCCGGAAAGCGTATTTTGAATAATGTGTATATGAGTCCTCGATAATGTTAGGGCGGGGCCTAAGTACAATGCAAGTAATCTACAGGCCCCAAATTAAGGGCTCCGCGTATATGTAAATTAATAAAATTTGTTGAGCATGTTAACGGCCAACTCTAAGCAGATTGATTGAGCAGTTGTGAAATGACATCTCTCGCTTGGTCAAATTCAAAATCTTCGATTAGATCTACAAGCTGATTGCAAGTCTCTTCACTTATTTTGTGCTTTGCTTTAAGTTCTTGTACTTTCTCAACTGACTGGGTATCACAACTCAAAAGCAGTTCCTCTAGTTCTATAAAATCGTCTCGTGATAAGTTTAACGGCACGACATTCGATATTGATTGCTCTGGTGTTGGTGTTTCTTGCGGTTGTGACTCAGATAATGCCTGATGCAATTCTCGCAAATACTCAGTCATTACTTCGATGTCTTCAGAGGGAACTTTTTCACCTTTTGAAATTGCAGACTCAATATCCGACGCCTGCTTTGATAGCTCATCAATACACAGATTTGCGCTTGCCCCTTTAAGTGAGTGAGCGATGCGCTCTGCATGTTCTAAATCTCCGATTACGAGTGCTTGGCTTAAGTTAATGGTCTCTTCTATTTGATTTCTAGCAAACTTTCTGATGATGTTCCAAAATGCTTTTTCATTACCACCCAGTCGCTTGATGGCACAGTCGACATTGACTCCCTTTAAGCTAGGTGCTTGATTGGTAACCTCAGCTTGCTCGGGACTTTTTACAGGCTTTGAAGGTGTGATAGAGGGTTTTGGCTGCGCTGTACGTTCAGTTGCCAAGTGTGCTTGTATTGTTTCCGCCATCTGATTAAAGTTTATGGGCTTGCCTATGTGTCCATCCATACCTGCTTGTTCGCATTTTTCAAGATCTTCTTTCATCACATTTGCGGTCATGGCAACGATCGGCAAAGAGTCAAATTTGTTGTTTTTTCTTATGTTTTTCGCTGCACTGTAGCCGTCCATTACGGGCATCTGAATATCCATTAGTACAATATCAAATTGTTCATTATTGACCATATCAACAGCGATTTGTCCATTGTCCGCAATTTTAACGGATAAGTTTAATGAGCAAAGCATTTCATTGGCGATTTCTTGGTTTGTACTGTTGTCTTCCACCAACAGCACTTTTTGTTGGTTAAACTCTATTTGTTCTGATTGCGACGTGTGCGTTGAGGCGACACCAGAAGTTTGCGGTGTGAGCTTGAATGACTCCATAATTGCATCTAACAAGACGGATGCATTAACCGGTTTAAGAATAATTGCATCAATCAAATCATGGATCTCGGCGTTCATGCCAATGTCTGTGCCATAGGCCGTCACTAAAATGTATTTAGGCTCTTCTTCGAGTTCGAGTGACTTGATGTGCTTAATAGCATCAATACCACTCATATGTGGCATTTTCCAGTCCATAAAGATGATGTCGTATTTACTTGCTTGCACCAATTCAACGGCACCTGCACCGCTGGCACTACAGGTAACGTTAAACTTCATGGCTTTGAGTAAATTAGTGAGAATAGACCGCGCACTCTCATTATCATCAACGACCAGAACGCGTTTCCCTGTTAATTGGCTGTCAGGACAAATGACGTTGGTCAGCTTGGCTGACTGCAATCCACAGCGCGTAGTGAAGTAAAACTCAGAGCCATTGCCCTCTTCGCTATTGACCCCAATACTGCCATCCATAAGCTCTACAAGCTTCTTCGAAATACTCAAACCGAGCCCAGTACCACCGTACTTTCTGGTAATTGACCCATCGGCTTGAGAAAACGCTTGAAACAGCTTATCTTGCTGCGCTTGTGACATGCCAATACCGGTGTCTTTCACGCTGAATTTTAATGTTGCTGTATTTTCTTGTTGCTCCACCGTGGTTACGGATATCGTTATTTCTCCTTGCTCTGTAAACTTAATGGCGTTGCCGCACAAGTTAATTAGTACCTGACCTAACCTAAGAGGGTCACCTATTAGACTTATCGGTACATCCGGCGCGATATCCAGCAGCATTTCAAGACCTTTCTCTTGCATGCGTATCACATTGATGTTGACCACGTTATCAAGCACTTCTTGTAGTGAGAAATCAATTTGCTCTACTTCTAGTTTTCCCGACTCAATTTTTGAAAAGTCTAAAATATCGTTGATTATCCCAAGTAAACTCTTGGCTGCTTGGTCAATCTTGTTGACGTAACCAGATTGTTGTTCAGTCAGCTCCGTTCTCAAAGCCAAATGACTCATACCAATGATTGCATTCATGGGCGTGCGGATTTCGTGGCTCATGTTTGCCAAAAATTCGCCTTTTGCGGTACTCATCTCGTCGGCTTTGTCTTTCGCGAGTCGCAGCTCTAGCTCCATTTGCTTACGCTCTGTTACGTCTAATAACAGGCCTACGACACCTGCTAACTCATTTTCAGCGTTAGTAAACACGGCCTCATAGACAATAAAGTTGCGCGGTGTATTTTCGGAATTATTTATGGTGATTTCATAGTGCTGGTTTGAATTACCCGTGAGTAAATCTTGATGCGATTGCTCAAATACTTGGGCGATTTCATAATTGAAAATATCTTCTGCGGTCGCGTCTAACACGTCCGCATCAAATGTCCCAAAATACTGGTGAAAAACACTGTTTACTCCTAAATATTTGCCATCACTGTTTTTGTAGTACATCGGGCTTGGAATGGCATCGAGAATTTTTTTATTGAGTTCTAATTGTTCTACAATGCGTTTTTCTGCTTTGGATTGCAGGTCAATATTTTGTGTGAGTTGCAGGCTGACTGCTAAGTCGTTAATGACAGACTTAATCCATTTATAGTCTTGATCTGTCAAAGCAACTAAGCTGCCCAGCTCTAATAAGCCAATGCTGTCATTGCTCACCACCAGAGGAAAGTAATAGAGCTCGCAAATTGATAGCTTTTCGCCGTTGAGCTCAATGGCGTACTGATCTTTCTCAAACTTCATAGAGTAGGGCTTTTGTGTACTCAGCACATGAAAGTGGATAGAGTCGTAATTGCTGTAAGTTTTTGCAGAATTGCAGCTATAGCCAGTTCCAGCCACGCGATTTAGCACTTTTTGTTCTTCAAAGACATAAAGTCCCAGTAATGGCACAGAAAGGCGTTGTTCTAAAAATTGTAGCAACTCTTCACCAAGTTCGTGGGGGTTCTTTTTGCCTCGAAGAGCAAGGCCAAAGTCCTTCATAATCGTGTTAAATTCTAATTGCTCTGACAAGTCACCTAGTAACTTATTCATGGATTTGGATAGGTCTGAGAGGTCGCCCTTGACAGATTCATCTAAGGTGAAGTTGTAGTTACCTTGCTCAACATTACTAACGACTTGTTTTTGAATTGACGCCACGGGGTTAATGTAAAGCCGCCAAAGTAAATAAAACGACAGAGCAATATTAACCAACAGCACTAAATTAAAAATGTTTCTCAGAAAGTAAGCATTACTTAAACTCGATTGATGGTTTTCTAGCTCAGTTGTGAGGCGTGATTCAATGGCTCTATGCGCCTCGCCAATTGCAGACATGATCTTCGACTTTTCAACTAAGTAGTTGTCGCTGAAAAGAATTTTTTGCGCACTTACAAGGTCTGGGTCTGCATCTTTTACCCAGTTTCCATATTCATCTTTGTGGATCCCTTCAATTGCATTAAAAGCACGCCTTTCGAGGCTTACAAGAGAGTTTGAGGTTGAAAGCGCATTTTGCATTTGTAACAGTTCAAAGTCTTGCGCGCCGAGCTGTTGAAAGCGCTCAATAATGTTGTGGCCATCTGTAATTCTTTCATATTGCGGCAAGCTGGAGTGGGGCGCAGCCAAGCTATCCCAGTAATCATAGGTATTAGCATTTTCGGCGATCACTTTGCCATCGCGGACAAGCAGAGTGTAACTAAATAACTGCTGCCATTTATCGTTCCCCGTTACAGCATAAGCCCTTGCAAAGTTGGTTAGATTATCCGAACTGAGTTTCAGCTCATGGGCCAGTTCAGTGAGCTTAAATAATTGGGTTTGTTTTGCAGATAGCGCGCTTACTTCGGTTTTCACATAGTAAGACATCAGCCCTATCCCGATGCTGACGAGGAGCATGATTGAGAATGTGATAAAAAAGCTGATTCTTAAACTTTTCATCGGATCCGGTCCAATCTTGGCGTTTCACTAATAATAGACCTATATTTTTGTGTGTGGTGAACAATTGTCCAACAAATCAATAGAAGGGACTATGGAACAGCAAAAAACAGTGCTAGTGGTTGATGACGTTAAAGAGAATTTAGCTTTCATGACGGAGATCATTAAGGATAAATACCGTGTGCTGGCAGTAAAAAGTGGCGAAGCTGCAATTTCAGTCGTCGCCAAAAACAATGTCGATATTATTTTGCTTGATGTTGTTATGCCTAATATGAATGGCTATGAAGTAATTAAATATTTGAAATCACATGAGGTTTATAGCGAAATACCGGTTATTTTCCTGACTGCGAAAACCAGCGTTGAAGACGAAGAAAAAGGCTTTTTACTGGGGGCGTGTGACTATATTAACAAGCCCATTAGCCCTCCGATCTTGCTCGCTAGGTTGAATACTCACCTTTTAAACAAAGAATCCAAAGATATCCTTAAAAACAAAAACGATTATTTAGAAGAGGAAGTTCAAAAACGCACCGAACAAATGTCTAGGTTACAAGACGTTACTATTCAGGCGATGGCAAGTTTGGCCGAAACTCGAGATCAAGAAACGGGTAATCATATTCGTCGAACTCAGTTATACGTCAAGCTACTTGCGACCATCATTAGTGAAAAAGACAAGTATAAAGAAGTGCTTACCTCAGAAACAATCAACAACTTTTATAAATCAGCCCCTTTGCATGACATTGGCAAAGTGGGTATTCCTGATAATGTTTTACTCAAACCAGGGCGTTTAACCGCTGATGAGTTTGAAATAATGAAAAACCACACCGTGTTTGGCCGCAATGCAATAGAAACTGCGGAATCGGCGCTTGGTCAAACCGACAGTTTTTTACAAACAGCAAAAGAAATCTCCCATTACCACCATGAGAAGTGGGACGGTTCGGGTTATCCAATGGGATTGAAGGGGGATGAAATCCCGCTTAGTGCTCGCTTAATGGCCATAGCGGACGTTTATGACGCGTTGATCAGCAAGCGGGTATACAAGGATGCAATGGAGCACGATAAAGCAATTGCAATTATGAGAGAGGGGCGTGGGACACACTTTGACCCAGAATTGCTCGACGAGTTTTTGCAAAAAGAGGATTTGTTTTTTGATATTTCCCAACAATATCGAGACTAGCATCTAATTGGGGGTGGTATGAAATACACTGTTTTACTGGTTGACGACGATGAAGTGAATCATGATATTGCTAAAACGATGTTAGGTGATGAACATGAGTACTTTTCGGCATTTAATGGAGACGAAGCGTTAGCGCTGTTCGATGAGCGAAAATATGATGCTGTGCTGCTTGATGTTGTGATGCCTGGAATGAATGGTTATGAAGTGTGTAAAGCAATACGAAACAAGCCTACCAACGCAGATACACCCGTATTATTTGTCTCTTCTAAAGACTGTATAGAAGATAAATTAGAAGGTTTTAAGGCAGGTGGGGATGATTATATTACGAAGCCTTTCGATGCTGACGAATTAAGCTTTCGAATAGAGCGGCTGGTAAAATACAGCAGTGAAATTGACACTTTGAAAGTAAACTGCGAGACCGCTGAAGAAGTCACTATGACCGCAATAACGAGTTGCAGTGAATTGGGACAATGTTTGGAGTTTATCGAAAAGTCATATCAGTGTAATACGCTGTCAGATTTATCTAGTGCCATTTTAGAAACTTGCACTAATTTAGATTTAAATGCCTCGGTTCAAATTGGCTTACTTGGCGAGTTTAGAGATTTTTGTAACTTTGGCGCCATTAACCCGCTCGAAAGCGAACTGCTTAAAAAAGGGCGAGAGAGTAAAACGGTCATTAACATCGAGAAGCGCAGCTTTTTTAATAGCTGTTACTGCTCACTACTTGTGAAAAATATGCCGATTGAAGACGATGAAAAGTATGGCCGGTTTAATGATATTTTGGCTTTGATTGTCAGGGGAGCAGACGCCCGACTTAGGAGCTTACAAACCAATATTCAGGCCATTCAAGCCAAAAATAAAGGCCTAAGAGAATTAAGCCAAGTTGCGAGCAAAGATTTAGAAGACATTGAGTCAGTGTTTAAGAATTACAGCCAATCATGCCAAGAGTTAGTTGAAGGGCTCATTTTTGAAGTCGAAGAGTCGATCGTAGATTTTGGTTTGAGTGATTCACAAGAGCAGCAGTTAAGAGATACGCTTGATAGTGCTAAAGATGATTTACAGCAAGTGCAAGAGCACTCTGAAGATATGTCTGCAACGTTTAATGACTTCTTTATCAAACTTGAAAAACTTATTGATTAGCTGTCAAATTAATAACTAATAAATGGAAGGGGCGCATGTTTGTTGTGTGCCCATATTTTAGTCAGTTCCTTTTCACACCACCGTCTTTCATCTTCATTGCTTTTTATTGGATTGGCCTGAATCAATCAGTACACACTGAATTGTATACGTTGCTACCTAGCAACACAAAGTGCCCGCAAAAATCACTCTTTTAGAGTTAAAGTTCAACATGATAGTGACACAATTCACACCCAAAATGGAAACTGATTGATTACAAGGTAATCGACATTTCATAAAATAAAAGGAAATATAGCAATGAAAAAATTACTGTTAGGTGCTTTGTTGGCTTCTGGTTTCGCTTCACTTTCTGCTTCTGCAAATACTATTTTCACATGTGATGGGCTAGTTGACGACGTTAGATATAACGGTTATCAGTATGTCATTGAATTTAAGAATGTATACGGTGTTTATCAGGACTCAGCAAAAATCCAGCAAGACTACTTATTGGGCCAAGCACTGAAAGCTGAAAGCGATGGCCGTAAAGGCATTTACTACACATTGGTTGTTCAGTCAGACGAAGGCGATAGACGTTGTCGTGATAACGATGGCAGCCTAACTTTACTTGCGTTAGTAAAGAAATAAGTCTTTTGGTCAGTATTAGGCCCTAAGGGGCCTTATGATCAAAATTATATTATTAATTATCTATTTATCAATAGATTAAGTTTTAGAAAAACGCTATTTTCTGCTCGCCCTATGTGCACTCAGACCGAGCCATTAAATCTTCGTTGTCAATGAATTCATCCTAGGTTTACGTCTAAGTTTTCATTTAATTCACTTGAGTTTCTATGATGTATACAAGACAATTTATATGCAATCGATAATAGTTATCAATTGCATATAACCCTAGAAAGGAGCTTTATGGGATGTCTGTAAAATCTAATACGCTAAAACAAACAGCTGGTTTACTAACTTTTATAGGTGGTCTGACTGTTTCCCACACTGTGGTGGCAGCGACTGCCGAAATGCAAATAAGTCCGGAAGAGCGCGCTTGCATGGCTTTACGTTTTGATGACTTTGCAAAACTGGAAGATGGAGAAGCTGCAACCAATGTAATTGAATCACGTTTCGTCAAACGTTATGAAATGAACGAAACTGAGTCTCTGTGGGCCTATAAACACAGTAGGTTGATGGGGGCACCCATTCCTAAATCGCAAACGCATTTACCAGATCATTGCCTAGTGCGTGGGTATGTGACACCAACAATTCGTTTCGAACTGCGCTTGCCAGCCCGTGCGCAATGGAACCAAAAGTATTTACTCAATGCATGCATGGGGTTTTGTGGCGATGTCAGTTCTTACCCACCCATGGCGGGCATAGTAAGGCGTTATGCAACTATGAGTCATGATGGCGGACATACCGCTTATGGCTTTGATGGCAAATGGGCGAGAAATAATGAGCAGGGTAAAATTGACTTTGCTTATCGTGCCAACCATGTCGTCGCTGTGGCGGCTAAAGCAATTATAGAAAAGTACTATCATACTCAGCCTCAGTATTCATTTATTACCGGTTGCTCTAAAGGGGGCCACGCAGGTGTGATGGCTGCCAAACGGTATCCCAATGACTTTGATGGGGTAATAGCCCGAGGACCAACGATTAATTATACAAATGTGAATTTAATCAACTGTATGGATAACGCGCGTGCAATACTGGATGAGCGAGATGAGCCGGTTTTTGCCCCAAGCGACATGCCTAAAATCGCTAAAGCGGTTATGGCACGCTGCGATGCGTATGACGGTTTAAAAGATGGAGTGATTAGTGACCCGAGACTATGTGATTTTGACCCTCAAACTTTAGCCTGTGAGGCTGGGCAAGTACAAAATTGTTTTTCACAGCAACAGGTCGACGCTGCAAAAGCGCTCTATGAGCCTTCTCGAAATTCAAACGGAGAGGTCATTTATGGCGGTTTACCTTATGGATCAGAAGTAGAATGGATGGGATGGGTTGCCCCTCAATTGGCACAACTCAAACCATTTCACTATTATGCGGCAACAGAATATTTGAAATACATAGCTTATCCTGAAGCACTGCATGTGGATTATAATTGGCGAGACTTCTCCTATGAAGATGAGGCGGATAGGCTCGCTGAAATTAGCAAAATGATAGATGCTGACGACCCCGATTTACGTGCATTTAAAAATCGAGGTGGAAAAATGCTGGTATTACACGGCTGGGCGGATGCTGCGATCCCCGCCTATGCGACCATAGATTGGTATGAAAGAGTCGATGACTTCATGGCTAGCCACAAACAGGAAGTGCGTGATTTCAGCCGACTGTTTTTATTGCCCGGTGTGATACATTGCGGCGTAGATGGCCCCGGGAACGCTACATTTGACGCAATGAAGGCCTTGGAAGAGTGGGTGATTGGTGGGGTTGCCCCTGATAGCCTGCTCACTCAGAAGGAAAATGCTCAAGGTGAGGTGATCCGAGCGCAGCCAGTATTTCCTTACCCGATTCAGGCTGTGTATGATGGAAAAGGTGACCCTAATAAAGCTGCTAGTTTTAGACCCGGTGTTTTAAATCAATAGTGAGGTTGTAAAGAGCGGTGCTACTGCACCGCTTTTTAGGTTACTTGATGAAGTACTTCAATTCATCCTGTTCGGTATATGCGTAAATTGTATTGTATGGCCAAACTGAGAACGGCCTTTCTGGATTTCCGTTGAACACTGCGGCGCCCGCGATATGGTATTGGTAGTAACCGGTATTATCTGCCAGTTGCGCCATGGTGAAGGTACCCGAGTCAACGTAGTTACATGCAACACCGGTTGGTTCTGAACGGAATATATTTAATCCTTCCATGTGCGCTGTATTATTGAATGTCGCTGTGAGGTTTGCTGCTGTGGCGTCAAGCAGGCTTTGGCAACCGACACCTGTTGGGTTAGTGACATTATAAGCCGAGATCATAGATACCTTTTGGTTCTCATCGATAAACATGAGTCCCTCGGTCATTGTTGCTCTTAGGGCTTGCCAACGATCAGAAGCCAAAACACCATATTGGTCAACCTTTACCGGATCTTTCTCAATCTTCCTTTCAAGTCCATCGGCATGGTTGGCAAACAAAGTCCAGCCTCCCCCTAATGTGTCCATATCACAGTAAACGGTAAAAGGTGTGACGCCATCTGCGCCATCAGGGTCTATCTTGTAATACCCTGATGCGGCCCCCGAGTTTTTCTGCTGAATGTCTCGACAGTTTGTGCCTTGCGCAGTGTTAGGATCTAAGCCAAATTCATCGATGAAAAACCCGTAGTATTCCATTTCGTCAATTTGGGTTCGGCTTGAAGAGCCGTGAGTTGATTGCACTAACAGCCTAAAGTAGGAGCCTGCAGCTGGGCGTTGAAGTGTAACTAGCGCCTTTCCTTTTTCCATCGTTAAGTGTTCGTGGTCAACAAAGTTTATGCCATCATCCGATACTTGCAATATCGCCTCTTTAGGCGTTCTTGGGGCAAAATCAGCATCGTGCATTGCGACTTGGGTACTAAACGCGGTGATCACGGCCTTTTTGGCAAATGCAACTTGTAACCATTCATTGTTGTTGGCAGGCCCAAGCCAAATACCATGAGAGATATAATCACCCGCATCCAGATTTATTTTTCTATCAGGGGCTGTGTAATAAAGGTGCCCATCAAACGCGCCTGCTGGGGTAAAGCCCGAAACGGTGGCGCTTGCTGAATAGCTTGCAGGTTGTAAAGAGTTAGTGTAGACCAGAGCGATGTTTTTGTTAGGCCCAGTTTCTTGCCCAAAAACGGCTTTGCGTGATGCACTCGGGTCTAGCATATCACAATAATAATACACACCTTTCTCACCACCTGGGCCGTCTGCGTCAATCAAATAGATACCACTTTGTGCAGATGGGTTAGATGCGAGTACATTGGTACAGCTTGACCCATCGCTTGGGAACACTTCTTTGTTTAATACATTAAGCATGGCTAATAGCTCATCATACTTGGCCATAAGAATTCTATCTGCTGAATCAGCGTACCCCTTAGTGACTAAATGATTTGGCTGAATTGGGGTATTAGCAATAGCATTACCGATAACTTCTAAAGCCGCAGAGGGTGTAACAGTGCCAACACCAACACTGACATTGGTTGTAACTTTTCCAACTCCATCTTGCCAATGCGTGGTGCCCGGTAAGCCTTGAATACCCTGTGGTCCTTGAGGACCAATAGGCCCTCTATCACCCTGTGGCCCAATAGCGCCGGTGGCACCAGTCGCCCCCATTTCCCCTTGAAGGCCTTGCAAGCCAGGGATACCTTGAGGGCCTTGTGCACCCTGAACGCCGGCTTCACCTTGCAGACCTTTAAACTCATTCCACATGGTGCCATCGCAAACGAATACCTGTTTTTCTACACTGTTGTAGTACATCGAGCCCTCATGTGCTGTGTCACAAAGCACTGGTGAGCCAGACTGTGGCGCAAGGCGCAAAGCCCCATTCACTTGTGTATTGCCGTTTAATGTTTGGCTAAATGCACTAGGCAAACTCGTACTATCGGTAGGGTTGGTATTATTCAAATACTCAGATAGATTGGTTGCTAGGTCGCCATCTAAGTCTGCGTTTGCGTCACTTGGATCCGATGGATTTAAACCATGTAAAATTTCCCAAGCGTCAGGCATGCCGTCACCATCAGTATCAAGTGTTTTAGGCGCGACAACCACGGAGACATCATCAAAATCGATGATGCTTATTTGCGAGTCCGAGTTTATCAATTCGATGAAGATGGGTTGTGCAGAGTCAATCAAGGTTTGATGAGAGTTGTCTGGAGTGAATGTGACCGAAATCGCCTGCAATTCGCCCTGCACCAATTGCACACTTGGGGTTAAATCTATGAATTGGCCATTAACCCTAAAACCAATTTTAAATTGTAGGCATCGCTGTCATTTCGCCAACCCACTTTGGCAGAAATTGTATATGTGCTCTGCATATCAAGTGCTGTATGTAAACTTTGGCTCAGCTTGGCACCGGCATTTACAAATCCAATATTGTTAATAGTGTCATGTGAGAGATATTGAGATGAAGTAGGGTTAAATATACCCGCATCGTCGATGGAGGATACTTGCCAATGTGTAGATTCTGAACTTGTTTGTGCTTCTTGCAAGCTAGGTGCACTGAACTGGCCATCGCTCACTAATTCTTGGCTAAAAGCTTGAGTACTTGAGAGGCAAAGGGCCAAAGTTATACCGAGTGATAATTTAGACTTTTTCATTGATATCCTTAAGGGTTATTGAGTGTAGAGTAGGTTTTTTTAAAGATTGAGAGCGGGTAGAGCTATGAGTAAAGAGGTAAAGTTTTGGTATGCCCCTTTATTTCTGTTTGGTTTGTTTTCTGGACTCGCATTTAGCCAGAATATCTAACTTCTCTTGCGGACTTTTGCTGCCCCATCCAACGATTTCATCGATATGGCGAAGGCAACCCACACATATATCCTTATCGTCTAAGCAACAATTTCGAATACAAGGTGAGGCAACATTTACCTGTTTTTCGGTCGATTTTTGACCCATATGAATTACTTACTTTGCTACGTATCAGAGGTAATTATGACGGCTTTACGGGCTTCTTGAAAGTCGTTACTTTGGCTGAATTTTAAATAATGAATTTGTACATAAAATCAGCATATTTATCGCATTCACATTTGCTTACTAATTAAGTGTAATTTGTGGCTTATCTTGTTTACTCGGGGATTGGTCGAGTACATAAAATACCGATGGAACTCTTTTATAGAACACGGGTCTGTGCTTTATAGAACATGCTTGGAATAACAATAAAATGGTTTAACACCAAGGAGTAAACCACGCAATATGACAAGTACAAAATACCAAACTTCAGATGATGCCGTTTCTTCAAATGTAACATGCCAAAAGCAACGTGCACGAGCAGTGCGTAAACGCTGGATTTTAACTGGGTCCACAAGCGCGGTGTTAGGTCAGCTCACCGCGCCCATGCTATTTGCAATTATGGCTTTATTTGGCGCTGACTTAATTGAGCTTTATTTTGCATCTCGCTTGGGGGTGGAACAGCTAACGGCCATGAGTTTCACACTGCCGATACAAGCTACCTTATTCGCGTTTGCAATTGGGTTGGGAATTGTGGTTGCAACTCGATTGACTCAAGCGCGTAAGGTAGAAGAACTCGCTGCGGTAAGCTTGATTTTTACAGCGATTGTTGGTGCTTTATTAGCTTTAATTCTCTGGTTGAATTTGCTACCAATACTGAATCTATTGGGGTTTGACGAAACTTCTGTGCAACAGATGAAGGTCTGGCCGACATTAAAAACATATATGCAGTATCGTTTGAGCGCAGTGGTGCTGTTTTTCATCATTATGGTGGTTTTTGGTGTGTTACGCGCATTTGGCAATATGCGTGCAGCTGCTTGGCTGCTTGTCACGTTTTCTGTTGCTCAAACTTCTATCAGTGCTTTGCTGTTTTCTCCCGTTGCACATAGTGTGTCGCTCAATGGGCTAGAAAAGTTAGGTATTGCTCACCTAATAGCTGCGTGTATCGGTTGTGTTTATGCCCTGTATTTACTCATCGTCAAAGAAAATATTTCAGTAAAAGTAAATTTACTGTCACAACAAAGTCGCCAAGCGTTCCGCTGTTTGATTCGTTTGCTGCTGCCGGTAGTTGCAATGCAATTACTTACCCCTATCGCCCAGTCATTGTTAATGGGGATCGTGTCTACCCAAGGTAGTGATGCCGTAGCTGCATACGGGGTAGTGATGCGATTGGAGCCAATTGCCTTGCTGTTGCCAATGGTTTTAACGACTTCACTTCCTATATTTGTTGGTCAAAACTGGGAGGCAAAGAAAGCACTGAGAGTAAGAAGAGGGATGAAACTGGCTGTCGTTGCATGTGTTGCGTGGCAGCTTGTTATTGCTACGTTGCTATTCTTAGGGGCAGATATGCTCAGCGTTGGTTTTTGTAAACAATCAGAGGTGAAAAATGCGATAAACTTTGCGGTTTCAGTGTTGCCTATCTCATACATTGCGCTTGCTGCGGTGATGCTCTATATCAGTTGTTGTAATGCGATAGGTCGCAGTGGAGTGGCGCTTAATTTCAGTATTGTGAGACTCTTTGTACTCTCTGTACCAAGTGCATATATCGGTGCCGCGGTGGCTGGCTTTCATGGGATCGTTTGGGGCTTGACCTTATCTAACTTTATATTAGGTGCGTGCTTAGTGCTGTATAGCGCGAAGAAAAACGAAACACTATCAGTGCAGAAAAAGGCTGTGCTGAGCTAGTTTTCGAGATAGGTTTTCTTGTATTTATTGTTTAGTTATTCGTCATAAAATTCGACAATAACAAAAGGAATAAATATGAAAAACACAGTATTGGCATTGAGTTGTATTGCATCTACTTTAACACTGAGTGGCTGTAATACAGACCCTAATGTCTTGTTAGGATACAGCGCAAACCAATTATGTTCTCGGCATTTTATATCAGATGAGCCTATAGACTTTATAAAGCAACGGGTCATACCGGAGGCACTGGGTGCATTGCCCAGTACTTACAGTCTCGATATTGATCCCACCAAAAAGCATATTTCGATAACCGCTGAAGTCGATGGTCAGGATCTCTCCCGCACCTCGGTATTTAGACAGGGCCTTGGATGTACCTTACTCCATGAGTTGACGCCTTCACAATTGCATGCTCAAACGCAAGACTTACGATTACCAAAAGAGCAACCGAGTACACCATTGCAAAAAGCCATTCGTCATGACGTTTCTTTAGATAAGTTTTTTGCCAAAAATCACCTCGACTATACGTGGAGTGACAATACATTTGCCGTTGCCGTAATGCACCAAGGAAAGCTTGTCGCTGAGCAGTATGACGCCCATCACTCAGGCAATACCCGAATGTTGAGCTGGTCGATGGCAAAGACTTTGACGGGGTTACTGACTGGGGTTTTGGAGCGACAAGGGAAGTTGACGTTAGACCAGCAAGTTAGCTTTGGCGAACATTCAATGTCTGTTAAAAACTTACTTAATATGAGTTCAGGTGTGAAATGGGCGGAAACACCAGACATACACGGTTATGAGGACCTTGCTCCTATGTGGTATCACACGGGAGATTCAGTAAACTATGTATCAAAACTCCCTACAGACTACACACCAGGGACTAAGTTTGAGTATGCAACAGGCACAACTCAGTTACTGAGTGATGTCGTAAAAGAGGCCGCTGGTGGTGATATTCAATCATTGAATGATTTATATCAGTCCCATCTGTTTGCGCCTCTTGGGATAAACAACGCAATAGCTGAGTTTGATGAGGCTGGAAACCTGCGTGGTGGCGCGAGAATGTTCTTGAGTGTTCATGACTGGTTAAAAGTAGGGCAGCTGTTCATTCAACAAGGTAAGTGGAATGGCAAACAAATCGTCTCTCAAGAATGGATAAATGAGGTGATGATGGGAGCGGGTGTGGTTGATCATTATGGCGGTCAATTATGGTTAAATGACCTTGGCATTTGGTTACCATCTTTGCCACAAGACACGGTGTCATTACGAGGTCATCGTGGTCAATATGTTGTTATTATTCCTTCAAAGCAGCTGGTCGTTGCTCGATTTGGCGCTTATGGCTCGATCGTAAATCAGAGCATTGGGCTGGCAAACAAACGCTTGTTTAAAGCGGTTGTAGATGTGATTAAACAGTTGGAAAAGTAAGATTTGATGGCACCTAGCTTTACAAAATAGAGTGTATGGCTAGGTGCTACTTGCGCTTATTTTAAGTCAATACTGAGTGCGCAGTGGTCGCTCAGCATTTTCTTTGGTTCCATGTTATCAAAGTAGTGGAATTGAGCACTATTTTGTACATAGTCTGATTTTAAGGTTTTAGAAACTAAGACATGGTCAATGGGAGCTGGATAGTATGGGTGGCAGCCCGTCAGCATTAAGTTTGCATTAAATAATGTTGATTTTGTCACGTCGTTAGGCGCTTTATCAGCCAAACCATTCGGATGGTTAAGGTCACGGCTGAAGCGGTTATATGGTGCTGAAAGCCTATGGTTAAAATCACCGAGCACAATAAATGGTGCCTTGGCGTTACTTTTGTCTTCAACCCACTTGTCTAACAATGGGACTTGTTTTGCTAAGAGCTTACACGAATCTTTGTCTGAGCGGCGATAATCATCCACGAAACAGCCACTCTTTAGATGTACATTGAGCAGGCTCAGTGTTTCGCCATGATAATTAAGCTGAACTTCAAGTGCACTTCTCAAGCCCATCTTTAAATCTGAAAACTGTTTATGCTGTACAACTTTTTCAACAGGCAGGTTTTTCTTAACGGCAAAGGCCACTTTTTGCTGAGTGGAAGTTAAACCATTGCCACGACACGTATAGCTAGGGCTATCAGCACGGTTAGAAATAATTAGTTGCCACTTTTGTGGATCTAATACGGTTTCAAGCGCTTTCACTGAACCAACTTCTTGAAATGCAATTACATCTGCATTTAGTGATTTGGCGTAAGATTGTAACTCGGCTAGCTCCTTTTCAGTTCTTGGTCTACAGCCTGCGGTATTATCAGCCGCTAAATGTTCAATATTCCAAGTGACAACGCGCAAATTACTTTTAGTTTGTGTGTGCTCGTTACTTGGATTTGTGGCATTACAGGCAGAGGTAAGCAGAGCGCAAAGTGCGACAGCACTTGCTTTGAAAGGATAGTTCATAGGTATTACAACACTTGAATATTTTTAATAGTGTTATAGTGTATCAAAAATGTTTCAAATAGATTATATAAAAATTTTTATTTGTCGCGAATAATTGGGGTTTTAACTCGAAAATGGCACCAACAGCCAACTGTGTCTTATCACTCAGTAAACCATGAGCGATAAGACACAATAAAGCAATTAATCAGCGGGTTAGTGCCAATGCTTGCATTTACTTGTTTTACCAATACCTGGGTTAAATGAGTTGGTAGGGTCTAATTCTTTATAAAACGATTTAAGCGCATCTTTTGCAAAATATTCATGTCCAACATTATGTTCTGCAGGGTATTCAGCACCGCGTTCGTCAAACGTTTTAAGAATTTTGCTCTTCACTGCTTTAGCATCAACACCAGGCTTCATGATGTAGTTTTGATGCATCACGTGGCAAAATAGGTGACCGTAATAAAGTTTAACGGCTATTTGGTTATCAATTTCTGGCGGAAGTTGTTCAAACCAATCTTGCTCGTTACGAGGGAAAGCCACATCAATGGTCATGATTGCCCCCATTTCTTTGCTATTCATGGTTTGCATGCGGCCGATAGCGCCACCAGCTACAAAACGGTGTAAAATTGCCTTCTCACCTTCGTCTTCAGTACATTCGAAATAGCTGCCGTCATGGCTTTTGAAAAATTCGTCAAAATAGGTTTTAGCTTCAGCTACACCTGCATTGCTCATTTCAACAATCCAGTGGTGTTCATAGTGATCTCTGTATTCCTCCATGCGCTTTGGCAGGTGGTTTGGCCACAAACAGCTTAAATACTGCATGATGCGATCGGAAAACTTATTGGGTAAAAACTTAAAGTTTTCAGCGATACGATCGACAGTTCGCTTCATCGCGAACATTTTCGGAATGTATTTTGAGCCCAGCTTATCGATCACAAGGAAAGTATCTTTACCGTATTTTTTAGAGGCGTCATAGCAATCTCTATGTAGGTACTCGCCTGATACAGGTAAGTTTTCGAACTTTGATAAAATATCCCGTCTAATTTTAGCTAGAACAGCCGGATCATTGGTGCCAACATAAAAGACTTGATGCTTCTCAGGCACAGGGTAGGTGTCAATTCGTACGGCAAATACCGCTAATTTACCGGCACAGCCCGAAGATTCATACAGTCTGCGGCCATCATTATTGAAGCGAGAAGGGGTATCGGCATCGACGTCGCGTACACGTTCGTGATACTCATCGTCAGACGCTCTGAGCTCAGGAAAGTGCACGTCAGCATCGGTGTAGTTTTTGTTTTGTAGATTGGTCAGGATCTCTTTCGGCGAGTCACCTAGATTGATACCGAGATTATTGACCAAAGACAAATTGCCTTGCTCGTCTATTTGCGCAAATAAAGACATCTCTGTGTACGCAGGCCCACGTTGAACCAGTGCGCCACCTGAGTTATTGCAAATGCCCCCAACGATTGAAGCGCCAATACAGGATGAACCGATCACAGAATGAGGCTCACGACCATGTGGCGCAAGTGTATCCTCAAGGCCGAATAACGTGCTGCCAGCTAGGCCAACAATTTGCTTAGCATTATCAATTAGCTGAATATCATCAATGCGCATGGTACTGATGATCACAATCGGGCGGTCATAGTCTTTACCATCAGGTGTTGAACCACCAGTTAAACCAGTATTAGCTGCCTGCATGATGACGATAACATCCGCAGCAACGCATGCTTCAAGCGCCTGCCATATTTCGAACAGGGTAGCAGGTCTAATGACCGCGAGTGCCTCTCCCGAGCCAAATCTAAACCCTTTTGTATAGGGTTGTTTTTTGGTTTCGTCAGTAAGTACAAAGCTATTTCCAACGATAGATTTTAACTCTTGAATAAGGGTATTTTTTGAGGCGTTACTGGTCATGCTACTCTCTAAATGAATGTTAGTATTGGCATTACTGATGGGTTTGGGTACTAGTATACCGTAAGCAACAGTTGGAGTGAATCGAATGATTTACATGATAAATAGTATTTTATTCGGTACAAGTTAACTTAGATGAATAGATTTAAAGGCAACTTTATCTATTTGCTCTAAGCTTGAATCAGTCACAAGGAGCGAGTAAAACGTATGAAAGGCAAACCCATTACTTCAATTTGTTTCTATCTCATTGCATTGAGCTTTGTGCCCTTGGTGGCGTGCGGCGGCAATCAAAATGAGCAGCATATCTCAGAGCAACCAGCGAATAAGCTTGATGATTCACAGGTAAGTAGTCTGATGCTCAATGCGTCAAAATACGTTGTCGGAGCGTGTGTAGAGTCTGGCTATCCCACTTTAAAGGACTCTCAAGCCTACTCACAGCAAGAGTTTAATGCATGTTTAAGAAATCAAACCCACCGATTCAATGCAGATACTTTGGCATCTGATACCAAACTCAATTGGCGTATTAAGGTCAAAGGAAGGGAAGTTCAGTGTACATGTGCGGGTTACGTTAAAGATTTTAGCCCCGCGAAATAGCGGGGAAAGTGCTAGCTCAAGCGCTTTGTCATTGTGCTAGCTTTAACAGGTATACCATGATAGTTTGCGGTAAATTCCTTTTCGAAGCGAAAACCGTTCTTAACATACAAGTTTATCGCCGTCGAGTTTGAGTTGGCAACATTCAGACTGATAGTGCGCTGTCCCACGCTTTGTAGTTTTTCAAGAAGGGTTTGTCCCACACCGCAACCTCGGTAGTTCGGGTGGACAAATAAAGCACGAATTTCATTCTTGAAAATTGCCCCAAAACCCATGACTTTGCCATGTTCGCAGATGTAAACGTCTGACTCTTCTAGTTCGGTTAGTCGCTGAGTATCGTGTTCTAGTGGAACGAGCATAAAATCTTGTGATTCATTTTGAAGCTCATCGAGCTTGGATTTAGCGTAGATGTCGAAAATTACGGGCCAATCGTGGTTAGTCAGTGCTCTTATTTTCATTGTATTATGTGTTTCTGCTTAGGTTACTTAGCACTTTGGATGCGCGAGGGTGAATCAGCGCTTATGCCCCTAGGTAGAGGCTAAAAAAGCTCGTCTAATTTAAAGGTCTTTTTACCATAGGTTTGTGATTGACTGATCTTGACCATTTTTATAGCGACCTGTTCTCCAAAAATTGGTCTGAACTTATGTAGGCCTGGTATTTTGCACACAATTGGGAGAATGCAGGCTCCAAGGGTTTCTGCGAGGCGGAAATGATCGCGCTTACCCAATAGCAGTGAGGGTTGAACAATGCAGATCTTAGCAAAACCGAGTTTGCTGATTTCATCTTCGAGCTGCCCTTTCATTTTCAAATATGGGTTGCGACTTTGCGCATTTGCGCCGCTTGAAGATACTAGAAAATAGTGTGGAACTTTATTGCGAGCTGCAATTTGAGCAGCTTGAAGTTGGTAGTCAAAATCCACTGTACGTTGCATTGAAATAGAACCCGCCTGCTTTTTAGTGGTACCTAAACAAGAAAATAGCAGGTCGCCTTTAAATACATCGCTATAATCGGTGAGTTGGTCAAAGCAAACCTGTGCACTGACGACTTTTTTATTGCCAAAATCAATGGGTCTACGCGTAATCGCAATGATCTTTTCGATGTCATCGCATTGTATGAGCTGGGCAATTACATGTTTTCCAATGAGCCCTGTAGCCCCCAAGACAATCGCCGTTTTCATAATCAATGACCTTCTCTGTGTAATTCATACAATGCGTATCTACCTGATGTTTAGAGCTTATGTTGTTGGTAATACACCATTGCGATAATACAGATGCAAGGTATATAAATAAAGTTCGCTGTAAACTTACCTTATAAACAGATGGTCTTGATATTGGCAGTTGGTTGCACTTAATTGGCCCCAACAATCAGAAGTGCTCTGAATGACAACATAACCAGCAGTACTGATATTTTCAAAATTTGTCGCGCAGAGATGGTTTGTTAGCAGTGTTAAAGCCGGGTTGTGAGCGACAACACAAATGTCTGTGCAGTCATGGGCTCGTTCATCGAAGCTTTGAATAGCCAAGAGGAGTTCATGCTCACAAAATGTATACAGAGGAGAGTATATATTGAGCGGACTTTGTGGTGTGCAAGTTCGGTGAATGATTTTGGCTGTGTCCAGAGCGCGTTTTGCTGGGCTACTAAAAAACACCGTGTCGGGCAGCGAATGGAGTCTCTGCGCAAGCTGTGAAGCACGTTTTACCCCCTTGTTCTTGAGAGGCCTTTCTAGGTCGCTAAGGGAAGGGTCTTTCCAGCTAGACTTTGCATGGCGGATCAAACGTAAGGTTCTCAATGAAGGTACTCCGCTTGTGGGTAGGGAAGAAAAATGTACCTCTGAGTGGCAGAGGTACTTGCTTGTTAATTCAATACTTAATCAACAAATAGTTGGTTTTCCAAGGTTCTTCCATTGACTATTTGCTTATATGTCCATTGATTATTATGTATTAAAGTCAGTAGTGACAAATCTAGTGGTTCAGCGTGCTTTGTATATTCAATCACCAGTTCGTCAGACTGAGTTTGCTTAACATTTGTCACCCCTTGCAATTGAGCAATTTGAGCCTGCATTTGCTCATTGAGGTTAAGCATTTGCAAAGTGATATAGCTCCCTTGCTGTGTTTGGTGTAAATCACTTTGATGACTACTTAACTGCCCTTGTTCTAAATATAAAACAGTGTCGCAAAGACGTTCTAACTCACTGAGGTCGTGCGAACTCAAGATAAATGTGATTTGACCTTTGAGTGATGCAATGAGGTTTCTAATCGCTTTTGCGTTTTTGGGGTCTAAGCCAGCTGTCGCTTCATCGAGCAGCACGATTTCCGGGCTACCTAATAAGGCCTGTGCAATGCATACTCGTTTACGCATGCCATGGGATAACTCTGATGTTTTGGATTGTGCCACCTGTAACAAGTCGACGAGCTCTAAGACTCGCTCGGTATCTGCTAAAGCTGACTTTTTGTCCATGCCTTGTAATTGGGCATAAAAGCTGAGTTGCTTGGCCACTGAAAACTTAGGGTCTAGCTGCGCATCTTGTGGTAGCGCACTTAATTTGTTGTACAAGGCTGGGCTGCGAGGATTATGCCCGAGGATATCAACTTTACCCTGATCAGGTTTGAGGTAACCACAAATGATGCTGAAAAGTGTGGTTTTACCTGCGCCATTAGGCCCAACCAGAGCAACAGTGTTCCCTTTTTCAATGGTGAAGTTGACATCAGATAACGCTTGTTTTGCGCCAAATGACTTTGACAGTGCGCTGACTTCTATTACTGTGCTCATAGGTCACGCTCCCTTAGAATGAATTGAGCGGCACCAAGTAGCGCAGCAGCTTGCAAGATTGGCAAGAATAGAGAGAAGTTAGCGTTGCTTTGCCAGCCTGTTATATCACTAATATGATGTCCTGGGATAAGGTAATTAAGCCACGCAAATATGGGGTACTCATCACCAATGTAAGTGATTGATGAGGCGATAATGGTAAAAAACAAAATCGCGAACACAATGCTCATTCGTGCTGAATTTGTCACCAGATTTAGTAAACTCATCAGTGCGATAAACGGCAAACACGTCACCAATAACTTAACCCATATTGCAGCTGATTTGACTAGACCTGAAGCGACTAAGTCGGTCTCTCGCATGCCCATCATCACTAATGTAGCGACACTCACTAAGCCAATTAAAGCGGCTAAGATCATCACTTGACCTAAAAAACGCCCAAGTAACAATTCAAAACGCGTACTTCTTAGTGTTAAGAAGCGAACCGTCCCTCTATTTCTGTCTTCAACCGTTTGATCTGCGGTAACAAACAAAGCAAACATGGGAAAGGTAAACAATGCGATAACCCAGAATATGGCGAGTTCCGCTTCAGGCCAAGTTACCAAACTATTGAGTCCAATTGTGCCAGCAAGCTGACTAACAAGGCCTTCGAATTCTGGACTATTCAGAAAAGGCACCGCGTTATAAATCGGGTAGCGCAGCACCATAAACCATACTAACGAAAATGCTGTCACGGCTAGCCAGCCTCTTTTCGTGGCAAATAAGCGTGTAAGTTCAAACTGACTATACAGCCAAGTACGATGAAAGTTCATATGTTCTCCTCTTGATATCAATACATTAGCTATATTTTTAAAGAGGAGGAAGAAAAAAATTGTTGCAAGATATGGCGAGTGAAAGAGATAGCGCAACAATTGTTGCGCTATCTGAAAGAAAAGCGGTTACCAGCCACACTGACGATTTTTATTTTGCTCGTCTAGGTATGCTTGTAAAGGTGCGAAGTAGTCAAGGATTGCTGTTGCATCCATTTGCTTGCTACCTGTAACGGTTTCAAGCGCTTCTTGCCAAGGGCGGCTACTTCCCATTTCAAGCATGGTGTTCAATCGCTCACCAGCTTCTTTAGAGTTGTAAACTGAACAACGGTGGATAGCTTCTTTGCTGCCAGCGATTTCACATAGAGACTTGTGGAACTCAAACTGAAGAATGTGCGCTAAGAAGTAACGAGTATAAGGAACGTTTCCTGGAACATGGTATTTTGCACCTGGGTCGAAGTCAGTTTCTGTGCGCGCTACAGGTGCCTTAACACCTTGATATTTCTCACGCAGTTCCCACCACGCCTGGTTGTACTGCTCGGGGCTTATTTCACCTGAGTAAACCTTCCAACGCCACTGGTCTACTAGTAAACCAAATGGAATGAACGCAACTTTATCCATCGCCATTTTCATGAGCAAGCCAATGTCTTTTGACTCATCAGGTACTTGATCTAATAAACCAATTTCTTTTAGGTATCCTGGTGTTACCGAAAGGGCGATAGTGTCACCAATCGCTTCATGGAATCCATCATTCGCACTTTCTTGATAATAAATAGGCAGTTTATTGTAAGCACGCTGATAGAAATTGTGGCCTAGCTCATGGTGAATAACTGAAAATTCTTCACCTGTTTGCTGAATACACATTTTGATACGTAAATCATCTTTATTGTCCAAGTTCCAAGCAGAAGCATGACACTGAACATCGCGATCTTTTGGTTTCAAAAACAATGAACGAGTCCAGAACGTTTCTGGTAGAGGCTCAAAGCCCATAGAAGTAAAGAACTTTTCTGCGCCTTTGGTCATCTTAATCGCATCGTAGTCGTTCTGCTTAAGTAACTCAGTCAAGTCATAGCCTGGATCAGCATTTTCAGGTGCAACTAAATCATAGATGTTACCCCATGACTGTGCCCACATGTTGCCAAGTAAATGTGCTGGAATTGGCTGATCCTGAGGCACTTTATCTTCACCATATTTTTCACCAAGCTTTGCGCGTACGTGGCAGTGAAGAGAGTTATACAAAGGTTTTACTTGACCCCAAATGCGGTCTAGTTCTTTTGCAAAGTCATCCGCTGGCATATCATATTTACTGCGCCACATCGCACCCGTGTCAGCGTAGCCAAGCTCATTGGCACCTTCATTTGCAAGAGATACTAAGTCCGTATAAAGAGGACGCATTGGCTTTGATACATCACGCCAGCCCTGCCAGATATCTAATAGCTCTTCGTAATCACGACTTGTAGCCATTTTGGCAGTCATATCGCCTAAGCTTAAGCATTTACCTTCTTTACAGTATTTCCCTTTACCATAAAGGCCATCTAGATCCGCAGAAAGTTTAGCCAATTCAGCTGTTTTAGCAGGGTCTTTTGGTGCTGGAAGTGTAAGGTTTAATTTTAACTTATCTAACTTACGGCGGTTATCATAGCTCAGTTCTAGGCTATCAAATTTTGCAGCTTCATTCGCTAGCGCAACAAGCGCTGCTGTGTATTCTTCGCCAACTTCAGCAGAGAGTGCAGCTGTATCTTCTGTGATAAAGTTTGCGTATATCCAAGCTGCACGACTACTTCTGACTGATAGGTCTCGAAGCTGCTCTTCAGCTTGTACTAGGAATGCTTCAGCGTCTTTTTCTGTTAGTTTTTCACTTGTTGTCGAGTTACAGCCACTCAGAGAGAGTGCCCCAGCTACGAAGATCGCGCTTAGGCTGAGTTTAAATTTTGCTGACATAATTATTCACTTTTTGTTATAGAGAAAAGCGATGATAACAGCCTATTAGCGTCCCCTCAATCGTCAACAGTACGCATCAAGCTAAATTAGGCACCTGTAAAATCAAACAATACCCATTTCTTAATGGCAATGTGCTCGAATTGTTGCCCACAATGCTTTGTCATGGTTGAGTAAGTATGTTTTTCATCCATACTTACTTTAACTTTAGGAAGGAGACAGACTCTCATGTGGTTAGTTTTATTAATAATTATAGCTGTTTGGGTTGTTTTTGGCGTTAAGGATATACGAGTGAAATGGATATCTTTACCACTGTTCAATTATTTTAAACGTGCTTTACCCGAGCTTTCTGATACAGAAAAAGAGGCCATGAAGGCGGGTGATACATGGTGGGATGCAAGCCTATTCAGCGGTAAACCCGACTGGAAAATGTGGTTGCACTCGGGGAAACCTAGGTTATCCGATGAAGAGCAAGCGTTTGTAAACAACGAATTGAAGTCGCTGATGTCCATGCTTGATGAGTCAAAAATAACTGAGCAAGGTGATTTGCCTGAATCTGTATGGAAGTACTTAAAAGAGCAGGGGTTCTTTGCAATGATTATCCCTAAGAGTCATGGGGGAAGAGAGTTCAGTGCACAGGCAAACTCGGTGATCGTATCAACAATAGCGACTCGCAGTTTGTCAACAGCGGTAACGGTTATGGTACCAAATAGTTTAGGCCCCGCAGAACTATTACTTCACTTTGGCACACACGAACAACAGCAGCACTGGCTACCAAAGCTTGCAACTGGCGAAGTGCTACCTTGCTTTGCATTGACTTCATTGCACGCAGGTTCCGATGCAGGTGGTATCACCGACTATGCTACGGTTTGCAAACAAGATTTCGAGGGAAAAGAAACCATAGGATTGAGTGTGACATGGTCAAAGCGCTATATCACCTTGGCTCCTGTTGCAGATGTACTTGGATTGGCATTCAAAGTTTACGACCCAGATCATTTGTTAGGAGAGCAAGTTGAGCTAGGTATAACCTGCGCCTTGATACCGACAGCCCATGAAGGTGTGATTAAAGGCGAAAGACATGACCCTATGGGGCTGGCATTTATGAATGGCACAACAGAGGGGAAGGATGTTTTTATACCTTTAGATTGGGTCATTGGTGGACAGGATGGCGTTGGAATTGGGTGGCGCATGTTAGTCTCTTGTTTGAGTGCTGGGCGCGGCATTTCGTTACCTGCTTTGAGCGCAGGTACGGCGCAATTATGCAGTCGAGCGACTTCCGCGTATAGCCAGCTTCGCTATCAATTTAAGCAGCCCATAGGCCAATTTGAAGGCGTGCAAAGTACCTTAGCGCGTATATGCGGACTAACTTATAGCATTGAGGCAGGACGTGAAAATACTGCTTTGGCGGTCGATTTAAATAAGAAACCATCGGTTATCACTGCCATTGCTAAATACCATTTAACTGAACAGGCACGTGTTGTCATAAATGATGCAATGGATGTGCATGGGGGCAAAGCGATTCAAAAAGGCCCTTTAAACTATTTGGCCAATCATTATGCGGGTATGCCAATCAGTATTACGGTTGAGGGAGCGAATATACTGACCAGAAATTTAATGATATTTGGTCAGGGCGCAAGCCGTTGCCATCCGTTTATTCTAAAAGAAATGGATGCCGTGCAAATTGAAGATAAAGAGCAGGGGCTGAAAGAGTTTGATAAGTTACTTCTGTCTCATCTTATTCATTCAGGAACAAATAGCTTAAAAGCGCTGTTTAATGGCCTGACCGCGGCGCGCTTTGTCAGTTCACCAGTTGGAGGCGATGTAGCGCGCTATTATCAAATACTGACCTGGTACAGCCAAGTGTTGGCAGTGATGAGTGATATTGCAATGTTGCGCTTGGGTGGGGCACTTAAATATCGTGAAATGCAGTCAGCCCGATTAGGCGACATGCTCAGCCATTTATACTTGGCTTCTTGCGTATTGAAAAAATATGAAGATGATGGTCATCAATGCGGAGACTTACCCCTCGTTCGCGTGGCCATGGCCTACCACTTGACTAGTTATAGTCATGCTGCGAAAACATTCATCGAAAATTTCTTGCCAAGGGGACTAAGAAGCTTAACGAAGAGAGTGATCTTCCCTCTCGGTACTAGGGCGTTCAGTGCATCAGATGATGAGGTCAAATCCTTGTGCGCGAGTGTTGTTGAAAACAGCAATACGCGCAATCGTATCAGTGCGTTCTGCGACTGTACAGGTATGAGGGGGTTAGAAAAGCTCGAAGAAGCACTGTCTGTTTCTAAGCATGCAAAAGCGCCTTATCATGACTTTTTGCGTTGGCAGAGGAAGCAATCGGAAACAATTTACGACAGGACAATTCCTCAGCAATTGAGAGAGGCTTGTGAGTCAGGCGCACTTTCTGAAGGGGATAAAGAGATACTTGAAAAATGGTTAAAGCTCAGAGACGAAGCGCTTAGTGTAGACTCACAAAGCGCTTGAGAGGGCAGTTAGCGTGCATAGGGGTCAGGGTTTATTTTGTCGACGTACCAATCACCCTTGCGTTTTACCATCTGTACGCTACGCATATCGTCAACTTGGTCGCCATGTAACTGACCGGTAAAAATGAGATTCACCTTGGCTTTTTTACCATATTGTTCGCGCAAGCTTTTGTTGGTCATGTCCAGTTCTATGGTGACATGATCAAATTGCATATTCACGAGGTTTCTAGTGAATTGTGATGGGGTGCCGTAAGAGCGCATTATTCTAGCAAGTCTGGGTGTGGACAGCTTCAACGCGGCTTTCATATCTTTGCGGTTGTAGAGCGCATCAAAATACATTGTAGCGGCATAGCCTGGGGTGTCTTTATCACCTCGACCAGCTTCTTCGTTGCCACAACCAGCTAAAAACAGTGTTGTTAGAGCGAAAATCAAACAGAGATATTTCATTTTAAAAAAGAGTTTTGAATCACTGTATCTAGTGTGTCTTTATTCAGTTCATTTGTAAAGTTAACTAGTTAAAATAACCTAACTGCTTATTTTATATTAATATAAACAGCTGATGTTTATAAAAGTCAGGAATTAGTAAAAGTAGGGCACAAATCGATGTTAGATCATGCGACAAAGCTAGGTGAATACCCAGCAATGCCGCGGGAAGAGTCACACCATTTAATCTTCAAGTGGGCATTTGAGTATATTCGAGCCCTGGTTTCTGTAACATAGTTTGTCATCGTCCATTACGATGTTTTCGACAAAGTCTCCACTACTTTGGAATGCCAAAGTGTTGCCAGCATAGCAGCGTAAATGGCCATCATTTACTAAGCAGGTATGTGTATTATTGCCCAAAATTTGATGTACGATACCTGATTGCGCGATAAGCTGTTCAATAGGTGCGGCATCATTACCCCAACATTGCCAGCTCGCATCAGCAAATTGCGCACATGCTGTATCATAATTCACGGCATTGAGCTTGCTGACACCTGTAAGTGCAGTTACCTGCGCGACTGGTGAGTCATTAAATCCAGCGCAATGCACGTCTCCTGCATTGCCCAGTAAGCAGGCGTAGTATCCACGGGTTACAACTTGTTTTAGTTGTTCGGGCTGTGTTTCAAATGTAAGCAGGCTATTGGTGCTGGTACACTTTGTTAGTGCTCGGTCTTCAACAACACAACGATAATGCTCACCTTCGATTTCAAAGTTGTTTGCTAATGCAATTTCTAGGCTGTTTGTCACATAATTATCCGCTTCATCTGTTGTGAATAATGACAATCTAGCATCAAGGTCTTGAGGTAATATCTGGTGATATTGGGCAAATAAGGCCACATCATTTGAAGTCTTTGATACCCCAATCGTACTGTCCCAAGTAGGCACATAGTCTGTTTTGCCATCTAAATGAATGAACTGACCATACAAGGAAAAAGTCGATCCACTCACATAGGTTTCATTGACGCCTGCATAGGTTCTTAAGAGAGAGTTGTACGATTCGCCATAAATTTTAACTTCTTTCTCGGCAAAACCTGCTTTGATTATTAGGTTAAATGCCCTAAGTGAGCTTATCGTGTATTCGTTATCTAATACCGTTACCGCAGCAATGCCGTCCGCATAAGTAACGTCTAATTGATCGTAAGTGTGCAAATTAGTGATGGGAACAATGCGCACTTGGTCTATTGGCACTGCGCTTTCCAATGTGTAGTTTTGTGTAACCTCTCGTTTAGGGTAAAGTTCAAATCTATGATCTTTATCAGGAATATTTATAGAATCCCGTGTCGCTGCTGTATTATGGAAAGTTAGCGACTGGGTTGCCGTTGCGCTGCCACCTGACTTATATTTCACCGTATAACTTATTGTATGAAAGTTATTAAAGCTCTCAACTTCAGGCAACTGTATCGTCAGTTTACTGTTTGTCTTAGTGAGATACTGTTCGTCAAACTGATTGTTGATAGTCCACGTAACACTGTCTATATTCGAGAAGTCAGTTAAATTACTGGATACTTCGACTGTCTGTCCTGAAGCGGCCACTTCGTGAGAGCTAGATAGTGTGATGGGGGTTTGAGTCGCTTGTTTAGTGACTAACACTTTTGTGGTGGCAGTTTCAGTCACGCCACCTTTCATTGAAACCTCAAGTGATAAGTCAAATGTGGTGTCTTGTTGAACAATGGGGGCGGTAAAGTGATAGGCTTTATTATCACTGGTCGCATTGGTTGGCTGCGGGTCAGGCTGCCATTGCCATGCATACGCTTCGATTTCGTGGCTATGAGAGACTGTTGGGATGATACTTGCGGTTTTTCCGCTTGCTACTGTCACCTGTTCAGGTAACGATAAAGTCAAAGAAGGACCGTCAGCCGGGGTTATCTTTACGGTTGCTGGGCGAGTATGTACGCCGTTGTCGGTTACAACATTAATCACCACAGTAAACTCAGTTTCTTCCGATACATCTGGAAGGGTGAGAGTTAGTGTCGAGTCTCCGGTGCGGCCTGAGTTTGATGTCGATATCTCACGTGATGGGTTGAGCCCTTCAATTTGCCAATCCACTTTTTGAATATTGGCATCAGTTTCATATGAGGCTGTCAATGACACTGTGTCGCCACCACTGAATGTATAGCTGTCCTTCATCTCAATGTTTGCGCCTACAACTTCTGGATACAGTGAAATTATGTGGGTTTTAACCACCGTGGAATTCACTCCATCCGAGACCTCACACGTGACTGTAATGCTTTGTTTCTCTGTTACAGGAGGGAGTTTAACGAGTGTTTTAGTCATTGACTCTTGAACAAACTGAACGCCGTCCAATGAACTAGTCCATTTTACGCTTAGTTGATCATTATCTGGGTCGATAAAACTGGTAGAGATAACAATAGATTCGTTTGATAAAGCGAGTGATTCGCCGCTCAATGTTACTGTCGGGGCTCGGTTTTGTGTCGAAGGGCGTTGATCGTCATTTCCGGAAGAATTACCACCGCCACCACAGGCAGTTAACAATCCAACGAGTGAGGCCAAAAGTAGTTTGCGCATTTTTTTTCCTTATCAATGGCAGTTTTCACATTATTTTTTAGTCAATAGGAAGAGGTCACCTATTTCCAAGCAATTTAGTCTGCTTTATTTTAATGGTAACTTAATGAATGGGTTAATGTTTGTTCTATAAATGTAAGGAGTTGTAAGGTGAAAAAGCCCAGCATACGTGCCGGGCTTGGTCAGGAAGGGCGTTTACTTAATTTAAATTGGACTGTGCTTGAGTTATTTCCTCACTTTTTTTGCCAAATAGCTTGTTGCTTAGACGTTTTGCATCTTCAAGCGCAACATACTGACAAGGGATAAGTATCAGTGTGATGACGGTTGCGAACAGTACACCAAATGCCAACGATACCGCCATTGGAATGACGATTTGTGCCTGCAAACTGGTTTCCATAATGATTGGCACTAAACCGATAAAAGTGGTGAGTGATGTAAGCAAGATTGCGCGAAATCTGCGGCAACCAGCTTCGACTACAGCTTCTTTGATACTTAATCCGCGTTCCCGTGCCTTGTTGACAAAATCAACCATGACGAGAGAGTCATTTACCACAACACCTGCAACGGCAATGATGCCAAAGAAAGATAGCCCACTCATTGTCATACCCAGTACCATATGACCTAGTACCGCGCCGACGACACCAAATGGGATCACCGACATAATCAGCAATGGTTGAGAGTAAGAGCGAAGTGGAATTGCCAACAGTGCAAAGATAATCATCAGCGATAGTGCGAAATCTCGCATTTGCTCAGCAACGCTGTCCATTTCTTCTTGTACACGTCCAGTTATGCTACTCGAGACGCCAGGGTAACTTTCTAACAAACTAGGCAAGTATTCGTCACTTATTTGTTCAGCAATTTTAAATGGCTCGGCTTTATCTGTATCTACCGATGCCCAGACATTGATGGTGCGCTTCGCATTTTCTCTACGAATGCGGTTAACACCTTCAACCATTTTAATGTCAGCAACTTCAACCAGTGGAATTTCAGCCCCAGCAGGTGAAATGATGCGAACGTCCTGAATATCACTAATCGCATTACGGTGCTCTCTAGGGTAGCGAACCATCACTTTTATTTCTTCACCGTTTCGTAAAATACGTTGGGCTTCAAGACCGTAGTAACTAAAGTTCACTTGAGAAGCCACGTCGGATAGGGTCAAGCCCATGCTGTAGGCCAACGGCTTAAGCTCTAGTCTGATTTCATCCGTTGCAGACTGCATTGAGTCGTTGACATCGCCAACACCTTCAACGGTTCTTAACTTCGCTTTTAGCTTGGCTGCAACTTCTCTAAGCGTGTCTTTGTCTTTGCCTTCAAGGCGGAAGCTAATATCGCCATCATCGCGGTCACCACTGAATACATTGTCGTCGATATTCAAGCTTTTAACGCCTGGTAAAGGCGGCATATCTTCTCGCCACATTTCGCTGAGTTCAAATGTGTCTATCGGGCGCAAGTGGGGCTCAACTAGGATTGCGCGGATTGAAGCATTGGTCCGGCCATTCATATTAACCGACAAGTTTTTAACCATCACTTGTCCATATTCTTCCTCAATTTTCTTCTCAACATCCCATACAAGCTTTTCAATCTTATTGGCTGTTTCAAGCGTTGCAGACTCTGAAGCAGATAAGTTCATTTCAATTTGTATGCTAGGGAAGTCGTGTGGAATTTTTGGATTCGCGACAAACTTAATAAACCCGCCCGCAAAGAGTCCAGCGCTAACAATCAAAATACAGATAAAGCTGACGATCACCGTATAACGGTAGTGGATACACTTATCGATAAATGGTCGGTAGATGTTTTCGACAAAGTTTTTTAGCCCATTGTCCATTCCCGCTCTTAAGCGGTGAAGCGGGTTTTTAGGGTTACTTGGCTTGTCTTTCATCGCTGCTAAATGAGCTGGGAGAATCAGTTTTGATTCAATCAAAGAGAAAATCAAACACAGAATAATGACACCGCCTATCGCTTTGGAAAATGCAGCTTCTGGGCCTGTAGACAGAGTCTGTGGCAAGAAAGCTGCGATGGTCGTTAGTACACCAAAGGTGGCGGGCACAGCAACACGCTTCACACCACGTACGACGTTATCTAAACTATGACCATGTTTTTCGATTTCAGCATGTGCGGATTCTCCAACAACGATTGCATCGTCCACAACAATACCGAGTACCAGTATAAAGGCAAACAAAGAAGCTAAGTTGATAGTGATGTCCATAAAACCCACAGGCATGAGCAAGAAGGCACCTAAAAACGACACTGGGAGACCCATCATGACCCAAAACGCGAGTCTAACTCTTAAAAATAGCGCCAACATCAACATTACCAGAATCCCACCGATAACCATGTTTTCGATCATCATGTTTAGGCGGCCTTCAAGGTAATAGGTGAAATCTAAAAAGGGCTCAAGTTTTACATTTTGCGGCAACTGAGATTCTTTCTCTTTTAAGTAGCCCTTGATGACACTGGCTACTTTAGTGATATCTTGATCTTTGGATGCCATCACTTCATATATCAATGAATTTCTTCCATTGTATAGGGAGTACATTAAACCTTCTTCAAAACCATCAGAGATTTTAGCTACATCGCCAAGGCGAATTTGTGCGCCGTCTTCAAGGGTTATTAAAGGTAATTGCTCAAACTCATGACCCTGATACGCTTGATTTTCAACGCGCATTGAGATGTAACCGTTGTCTGAACGAATTTGACCGGCTGACATGTTGGCCGAGAAATTTCGCACAGCGGAAGAGATATCGCGAAATGTCAGGCCGTACTCACGCAGCTTGTCTGGGCTCACTTCGATGCCTATTTCATAGTTAAGGCCACCGTTAAAATTAACTAAGTTGACACCCGGTAGTGCGAGCATTTCATCGTGAAGAGTATTGCCTAGCTTCTTGAGTTCCTTGAAATCCATGTCGCCATTTAGTGTCAGTAGCATGACGTCTTGTTCGTTTTTCTCGTTACGAACAATTGGGCGTTCCATACCTGAAGGAAAGTTCGAGATAGCATCTACTTGCATTTTAACTTCATCGAGTACATCTTTTGGCTCGTATTGCTGGTCTACTTCAATCCAAGTTTGCGAAAAGCCTCGGTTTGAGTAGGTAATAAGCCTTTTAATTCCCTCTAGCCCCTCCATTGCTTCTTCGACTTTAATTGTGATCCCTTCTTCCACCTCCTGTGGGGCTGCGCCAGGATACACTGCTTGAATGCTCAACCAGTAATTTTTGTTTTGTGGAAATATTTGTTTTTGAATAGTGAATGCGGTCAGTAATCCACCCACGAGTACAAATATCATTAATAGATTGGCGGCAACGGGGTTACGTGCAAACCAAGCAATGATGCCTTTTTCTTGAGTCTCCATACGTGGTTACTCCTCTTTTAATGCAAGCTGAGTCGCCGCTTGATTCAGGGTGTCGTTGTCAACGCGCAGCTGCATGCCTTCGGTTGGATACTCAAGCGCTGAAACAATCAAACTTTGCCCAGACTCAAGGCCTTGATCCACAACAACTAAGCCATCGTATTCTCTTACGATATTGAGCTTTTTAAACGACAATGTTTGGTCGTTATTTAGAATGGCAACCTGGCTATCTCTGACTAAGTGGTGAGGAATTTCTACGGCATTATCAACTAATTTACCTTTGATATTTGCATTCAGATATGCGCCAAATCTCAGTGGCTTATTAAGGTCGTCATATGGGCGTTCGACCTGTGCAACCAAGTATGTCATACGACTACGGCTGTCGATTACGCCTTCACTGCGTACAATGGTGCCAGACCAATTCACTTCTTGACCCGCAACTTTTGCTGTGAGTGTTACATGCGCATTGATTCCGTTGTTTTTTAGATGCTGTAGCTCATTGTCTGCAACAGGCAAACGCACTTCAGCCACAGAGATAGCATTTAATACGCCGACTAAGCTACCTTGATTAACAACACTACCTAGACTTAACGACCGAGCTTCGATGATCGCGTCGTAAGGTGCTTTTATGTACGTGCGTTCTAGATTGCGTTTAGCTCGTTTTACACTGGCTTGAGCCGCTTGAAATCGCGCCAGTTTTTCTGCTAACTGAGGCTTACGTAGATATAGTTCAGATGGAATTGTCGAGTTAGCATTATTCTTTATACGTTCCCACTCCGTTTTAGCAACGTGTGCTTGTGCTTGTTCAATTTCAAGTGCAGAACTCGCTTGTGCTAGGTTTGCTTCGGCATCAATGAGTGCAGCTTCGTAATCATTGGGGTCTATACGTGCTAAAATC
This sequence comes from Pseudoalteromonas luteoviolacea, assembly GCF_001696455.1. Taxonomy (GTDB): domain Bacteria; phylum Pseudomonadota; class Gammaproteobacteria; order Enterobacterales; family Alteromonadaceae; genus Pseudoalteromonas; species Pseudoalteromonas luteoviolacea_C. The sequence goes on along the minus strand of NZ_MAUJ01000001.1, from coordinate 1,486,040 downwards.
GCCCCTTTTTTAACAAATCCCCCTTTTACAAATGTGTCTGAGAGGTCAATGATTTGACCGCTGACTTGGGCAACCATTTGTGTGCTGTACTTAGGTTTGACGATACCGTAAGAACTTACTGACATTTGCAGAGGTGATGTTTTAATAGGTGACACTTCTACGAGTGGGTGAATGATTTTTTCTGGTTTTTCTTGCGGAGGTGTTTGCATTGAGGAAAATGCAATAGCACTTGCTATGCCTCCAAGCAATACCACACAGGGTAATATAATTTGTTTTTTACTAGCCACGATGTTAATTCCTTCCTGAATTGACAATTTTGATACTGGTACGTATCGGTTACTCAGAATAATACGCCAATAGATATTTCTAGGTGTTTTGATCTCATATCAATATGTAACAAAGCATTGCGACTATTGTCACAATTTTACAATTAGCAGGTAAAATTGCTTAAAATTTAATAAATGAATTATTTTTTACATACAGAAAGTGTGCTAACACGTATAATCTGGGCTTTTTGGTATGGGGGTTGAAATGGAGTGTAGGTTAGGCTGCGGTGCGTGTTGTATCGCCCCGAGTATCAGTTCATTAAAAAAAGCCGCTAATGTGCGCTGTGAGTATTTAAACGCGCAAAATCTCTGCTCCATTTTTGGTAAGCCGGAGCGTCCCAAGGTTTGTAGTGATTTTAAAGCCGACAAAGATACATGTGGCTCGAATAACGAACAAGCAATGGCTAACTTGATATACCTTGAAGCTGTTACGTGATCGCCGTTTTATCTTTTAAGCACTTCAAACTTCTTTCAATTTAACGCAAATCGTGCCAGCTTTGATTTGTAGAACTTAGTTCTTTGACTAGACTTTGGTAAGCACAACTAAATACAAAAAATCGATAAGTAACTGTTTTTAAAGTTAGCTTTCATCTTGATTTTGTTTGCAATGGTTCTTAAGGAAAGTGTAGATGAAAGATTATACCATTATGATGATTGACGACGATGAAGTTGATAGGTATCTACTAAAACGAGCATTAAAGAAAGTGGATTTTGCAGGTCACATCTTTGAAGCCGACAATGGACAAGTCGCAATTGAATTCTTGTCTAACTATGAACACAATGCAAAACTATTCCCCGGCAAGTTCCCGCCAGTCATTATCTTCCTTGATATCAACATGCCGCTTATGGATGGTTTTGAGTTTCTAGAAGCTTTTGTTAAGTTGCGCGCAACAACTAGAGTACTCGAAAATTCAATTCTAACTTTGTATACCTCTTCAAAATGTGCTGAAGATAGGCACAGAGTTAAAGGCTATGATTTTGTAAAAGGCTATCTGGTGAAAGAAGATTTAACTGTACAAAATTTGAAAGAGACAATGAAGGTTTGTATTGTCAGTTAGCTAACCATCTAAAACTGTGCTGATGGGTTCTTACACCCATGCTTGTTAAAATAGGTGTTGCTGTCCATATTAAGGCGTTTATAAAGACTACCTGTGCTTATATTGCGTCTTACAATAGCCCCTGACAACATTTTTTGAACGCATGAGTAAGTGCTTGGTTTTTCTACCTGATACACGTTCTCGCCAAAGATTGAAGCTCCGAGGCTTCAGGTTTTTTCGCATTAGTTTAATAACGGCTTGTTCATTTAGCCCGAATAATGCGTGTATTGCCTCAAAAGGCGTTCGGTCTTCCCATGCCATTTCTATGATCCGTGAGGTTTCGTCTTCTCTAAATTGCATCTTGATTTAAGCTTTCATTAAAGAGGAGATATACGAGACACCCGTTAATTTGGATTTATGATTGACATGATGACCGTCGTAGTCGATTGGTAAGTCATAAATTTGGGCGCACCTATAAGGCTTCTTCTGTGCACCCAAACTTATTTGCTACTTTTGAGTTAAAGGCTGCTGTGAAAAGGACACCCCTTGCCAACCAAATTTAATAAAGTTTCTGATATTTGAGTGGTCTGTGCCATTAGGGTTGAGTAGCACGTCTTCTCTGTAATAGTGACCAAAACAGTGCAGTGTGGCTTGTTCTGACAAGTTATGCGCCTTCGCAAATGCCAATATTTTGCATGACCCCAAGTTCGTGCCTGCTTCGTTATGCTGTTCGCCATTTACAAATGCACATGAATTAAACACATAGTGGCTGTCTATCAAGGATATGGTTTGTTCAAATTCTATGGTGTTTCCCCGCGTGGTTACGCGATTTAAAAAAATTTCAATACTTTCGGGTGTTTGGGGTGAATGTGTCATTGATACTTCTTATTGAATTAAAACGCCATTATCGCTAAAAGTTTCAGGCTTGCAAACCTCGACTTTGGTACAAAAAGCCGAGTTTTTCAGAGCATAAGCCAATGTTACCAAAGGATTTGTGTTATAATTGCAGAGTACAAAAAATTGGAGGTACATTATTCGAGTGAGCAAAGCGAAACTAAGCCAAGACGAAAGCCTATCTTTTAAAATCAATTACCAGCTCCTGCCCAAAGAGACTAACCAACTTGACCTGTATTTTTCTATCCCTACTGATATGGGTATCAATGCCAATACATTAAATGAAGTGGACTACTTTAACGCAAACATTAAGAGTCACAGTGCCTACTATTCTGAACAGTTACACTTGCCATTAGTTAGAAGTCGTTTTATTAGCCAAAGTAAAGGGCAAAAAAGTGACTATCGCGTGAACTTAAATTTGTTTTGCTATCAAATTCGCATCGCATTAGACGCAGATGTAAAAGACACACTGAAACTGAAGCAAGCTGAGGAGTTTTATCCTGCCGCGATTGAGCTGGTCGAACAGTCGGCACGCTTGTTAGTAAAGTTGCGGCGCTACACGCCGCCAGATAATAAGCTAAAGTCTTACTTTCAAAATGCAGACAACTACCTGAGCTGGCACACAGAACAAGCGTTTTTGAAGCTACTGGCCAGAGGGCCAAAATCTAGCGACTTTAGCCGTGAAAGAAATACAGTCGTCGACTTCTGTAAACAAGAAAGTGAATATCGAGAAAAGCTTAGTTATAACTCACAAGTTACTTTAGATGACCCCAATCGCATTACCAATAAGATGCGTTTACTCGAAAGGCTGATTGAATATGGGGTCGTTTTTAATAAAGAAACGACTAACTTAGGCGCAAACTTAAAGCGCCTAGCGCGCGGTGCGGTAACGGCGGTGATAATGGCATTCGTGATGTATCTCGTCCTCAATGCGCGCTCTAATTTTGAAGAGATCACGGTTGCACTCATCGCGTTACTGGGTGTTATTTACGGTTTAAGGGAAACCTTTAAAGATGACTTAACTCAATGGGCTTGGCGACAAGTACAAAAGGGGAGGCCAAAGTGGCGTAATAAGTTCAAGAACTCAGTGAATGATGCAACGGTATGCACACAAACTATATGGTTAGAGCATATCAAGAAAAAAGAGATCCCAGATGATGTTGATAAGCTGCTTAAAAAACGCGGCAGACAGAATCGGCAAGAGGCGAATTTTTTGCATTTTTGCGCAAAAAATCAAGTGCATGTAGACGAATTTTTACCCGGCTATGAAGAGGTGCAGCAGAGAATAACATTTAATATGAGCTCCTTTGCGCGCTATTTGAAAAAAGGCGCTGGTAAACTTTATAGCTTGGAGGGGCACAAAGTGTCCAAAAACTCTGTAGAGCGGCGTTATCAAATCAACTTGGTTATGCGCTTTAAGACCAAAGATGAAGTCCAACTCGAACGCTATAAACTCACAATGAACCGCTCTGAAATTGTTGCCATTGAGCAAATGGAAGATTAAAGGAATAGAGTGGAACACACCTCATTTTAGCAGTGTTCAGAATATCTGAACACTGCGTTCAAAACTTATGAATTCCTTTACTTGCAATAGGTTAGTAAATTACTTGGCAGGTTAATTAAGGAGGTTAAATCATGTCTAATGTACGTTACCTGATAGAGCGAAACACTGAAAAGGCGTATCAATATTTTTCAGATAAACTCGCGTTTGAAACGGACTGCTCGGATGTTTATGCGGACATTAAATCTGGCAACGATAATTTTGTATTAGTTGATGTGCGCGCTAAAGAAGCATTTTCAAAGAGTCATGCCATCACTGCGATTAACATTCCACATGGGGAAATGACACTCGCTCGTATGCAAGAATTCAAGTCGGATACGCTATTCATCGTTTATTGCTGGGGGCCCGGATGTAATGGCGCAAGCAAGGCTGCACAAAAGCTTTCTGAGTTGGGATATTTAGTCAAAGAAATGCTTGGAGGGATCCATTATTGGGAGGATTTTGAGCGCTACCCAGTTAACAGGCGCGTTGACGACGCACAAAAATAGTCACTTTTATGGCAGCGAAAGTGCTGCCTTTTTAAGCGAGTTGAGTGAAAATCAGTTTATTACCAAATGGGTCCGTAATTGGCATTTCTAAGCCCCATGGTTGAGTATTAACGTTAGGGCGAGCATATTTGAACTGTTTGCTTTCTAATAACTGTTGATATTGAACGAGATCAACCACAGCAATTCTAAGTGTTGCGCCGGGGGTGGCATCTCCGTAATGTTCCGAAAGATGAAGCACACACTTTCCTTGAGATATTTGCATATACAGAGGCAGTCCCGATTCATGTTTATGCGCCCAGTCTAGCTGAAACTCCAAGAAATCGATGTAAAACAATTTGGCTTGGCGTTCATCAAATGAGCGCAATATCGGAACGGGTGATTGTAGGTGCATATGCTAGGCTCGTTAGTTTGGTGTAGTACAAAGAGTTTGTCGATTTCCAGTTATACAAACAAAGGCAATGCATTCTCATGAGAAACACAGCCATCAAATGATTAGACGATGGCTGTGCGCGTGGATTTAGTTTTGTGTTGAGCTGTCCGTATTGTGTAGTATTTCAACAATCGCTTTGAAATTTCTTTTTGATTTTTCCGAACGTAATGCTGATTTTAAAGTGTGTTTAATCCCGGCTTGATTTTTTTGGGTAGCTAACGCTTTAATCGCTGCATAGCGACTTTCAGCACTTTCGTTATTCACAGCAATTGCAAGTACAGCATCACTGGCTGCGGGCTTGAGCTGGTATTTCCCAAGCGCACCGAGCAGTGCAATTTGATTGCGGTGCTCAGGGGTTGAAAGCTGCTTTTCTAAGCTGGTATATGCTTGCTCAGTTTGCAACATACCTAGGGCCCGAAAAGAGGCTCTCTGCACACTTTTGTTGCGATTGTCGACGTAACTATCAATTTGTTCAAAGTGTTGTTCATCGCGGCTATTGCCCAGCCCTGTGATCAGTGCTGATTGGACTCGTCCATCTGTTTCTATTGAAAGTTGTTCAGAGAGTGCACTATGTAGTTGTTGCGATTGAGCGTCGGGCGCACGTTCATACAACATCGCGCCAATGGTCATGTAAAAACTGCTCGTTACTTCAGGGTCCAAACTGGTGAAGCCCGTTTCAACTTGTTCTTTGAGTAGTGCAGCAAGCTCAGGGCTGAAAGTATTTCTACCCTGAGATAGTGCCCTCAATGCCCTAAATTGCATAAGCGGATCTTTATCGGCTTTTATTAGCAGTGTACCCAGCAACTCTTGGCTATTGTTGCTATCTAACTGACCCAAGGCGTTGAATAAACGCATTTGCGCATCATCTGGAAGCTGCTGTTTTAAAAATACGTCATTTAGTGAACCAAGCACAGCGTCAAATTGAGCTAGCTGCTTTGCCAAATCATGGGCTGCAATTTGTGTTAAATCATTTTCGAGTACCAATCGCACTAATGCCTTTTTGAGCAGGGCAACATCTTCAACGCTAAGTGTTTGGTTGTCTTTTGGCCAGCTGATTAAATCTGCAGGCAAAGAAAATAGCGCAGACGGGTAGGCTTGTTCAGCGGGTTCAAGGCGATATTGTTGCTTGGTTTTGAGGTTTAAGCTTTGCGACTTGCCGGTAAATTGCAGGGTTTCTTGACCTGATCGAGTTGTGAAAAAGCACGGACTTGGCGTAATTTCATGTCCGGATGAAGCAATACTTATTGTTTGCAGTGCATCTTGATTGGCATTGTGCAGCTGGTATTTGTGCTTATTGAGTTGGACTTTGTCGTCTTTAAAGAAATAAGATACGGAATACTGGCCGAGCGTATCTTGCTCCATTTCAAGCTGCTTGTCAGCCTGGCGCTGGAATTGAAAATAATATGCCAGCCCTTTTAGCTGGTCTTGATTTTGTTTATTCAGTGGTGTTGGAAACCAAAATTCGCTGATCAATCCCATTGGTGTCAATTTGAAGGCGAATGGCACAGTGTAGCTGTTCAACTCTGAACTAAATTGGCCGCTTCCTGCACGCACATTGTCTGCTTTTATTGCCCACCAGCCGGCTTCATTATTGTGTTCGGCGGCTTTAACTGTGAGTTGCCCTGACAGTTTGATGTGTGTTTGCTGGCCTTGTTTATTAATTTGATCGTAATTAAACGTGGTGCGCGTGTCTATGGTAAAGTCAAATTGGGCAGAGCAGTTGGCCTGCACATATTGAGAATTAGCCAGTGCACAGAGTGCACCGGCTAAGATCACTTTATTAAGCGTAATCATAGATCGATATCGCCTTCTTTGGAGTAGATTGTCCACGATTTATTGAACACACTGTTGGTTTGGTATAACCACAGATCATAGCGAGTTGTTTTCTTACCGCAAGGGTAGGGGATCCCCCATTTTTTACACCACTTCACACCATAGGTTTCAGCGTACAGACCAAACTTTCCAGAAATAACATCTAGGTCATTTTTCAGTTCAATGCCGTAGTAAATATGTGGACTAGTGTTGTCGTTGGTAAGTAACGCAAATCCTGCGTTTGACTCCATTGCAAAGGTATTATCGATTAAGTTTAAAATCGCCTGTACGCCGGCAGATGCCACCAATAGGTTCACACCACCACGGCCAAATGCACCAAAGTCTACATGGAAAAGGTCACCTTCAGCATACAGCTCAGCGTTGTAACCGACTGTTAATTCAAAACCGAGGTTACCAGTTACACCCGCTTCGACTTTGATGGGAATTGGACCCACTGTGAATGTGGCTTGGGCAAGTACTTTTTCTTCTTCCCACTTCTTTTCCCATGACTTTTCATACTTTGCGGTAAACTTTTCATCTTCAAAAACAACGTTGTTGAAGATAATCATTTCTGATTCATAGCCAGTGTTTAGACCACTGATATAAGCACTACCGTTATATGAAATACTAAACAGCGTATTTTTGGCGTTAAAGAAGTAGGCTTCTACAGTCCCTTCACCTGTAATACGACCACCCGGATCGCCAGTAGGTACAATAAACAATTGACCCTGCAAGTCTACACCCACACTGAACTTAGACTTGTCACCATATGACTTGTCGAATTCACTTGAAAAGTTGATATTTGCAAGGCCAACTGAGGCTGGCACAATGGCGGTTTCTTCAAAGCGCTGTTGTCTTGCTGGACGCGCCTGTGGTTCGTCAGCCTGTTCAAAGAAATAAAGCGGAATAGATGTCAGGATCTCATTGTTATCGGTACGTGTTTCAGATTCTTGTGCAGCATCTATCAACGTGAAACGTAACTCTAACTGGTTATCACCTTGCGCATCATAATTAGCATAAACTTGTTGTAATAACTCAGGCTCTAAAGCAATATCAAAACCAATATGTTCATCATGCAGCTCAGCGGTGAATGCATGCGCTAGTGTATCTGTATACTGTTTTTTTTGAGCATCCCAAAAATGAGTCTCTACCCAGTTTCCGGCAACCATCACTTCAGCTTTGATATGTGAAAGACCTAGGTTACCACCTTCATAATCTGCTTCGAGGTAACCGATAAGATCTGAGTGGTGTTCACTGGTTCCGTTATCGACATTTGGCACATCTAAGATAAGTGCTGATTGGCCAAAAGAGGCTGCTAGTAGCTTGTAATCATGGCCCTCTTGCTCACGTACAACAATATCAGCATGCGGAAATTCACCATCAAGGTGAGGCTGGTGATCTACCGAAGGGTGATTGTCTTCTTCAATGTCTTCTACGTGTAAATCGTTTGGATCAATTTGCGCGATAATATGGTAGTTTCCGCCTTCGAGTGTGTTCGGCAGTAGTAGATCAATTTCGTGCTCGCTTGAGCCTTCACTCAGTGAGGTCAGCTCAACGACGGCAATTTGCTGGATGTCTTCAATCGTTGCTTCTTGTTCACTTTGCTCGTCAAGTTCGTCTGAGTGCATTAGATAGAAGTGAACTTCTACATCGACTTCGTTAAAACCCGTTACATCAACAGAGTAGTATGTTTTTACCGTGTCGGAGGGTTCTAGAGTGTCTAAAGGGCCTGTTGAAATTGCAGTAATTTCTAGGTTGCTTTTTACCTCGGGGGAGGGGGTGACTTCCGTTATTGTTGGCGTGTCGTTATCGCCAAATTGACACCCAGTCAAAGTGGCTAAACTCAACAAAGCAGTCGTGATTAAGCGCATGTCGATTCTCTATCTTATTTATCTGTTCATCATTGTAGGCTAGGAATATGGAGCGAGTGTGGAGCGATTGTTAGCGAACTAAGTACTAATTTTGTTTCGGTTTAAGGGAGGTTTTGATTGAAGAATTGACGCTGAAACCTAGTTGAAAACTGCAACAATCATGTGAAGTGCGAGCAAGGTTAACAGTAATTTAATCAAGGCTATTAACTTGGTATTATCTGCCTTGAGTCTTAATTTTGTGCCTACAAATGAACCTAAAATAGAGCCTATCACCATAAATAAAATCAATCCTAAGCTTTGCCAAAGCATCTGTGTAACCATCATAAATACAGGTATTTTAGCGAGGTGGCTGATGGTCATAAACACCGCACTGGTTGCTACGACTTCATCTTTTGACTTGAGATCTTTTGTTAAAACTGACAATGATAAGGGGCCTGTTGCGCCCACAATTAGCCCAAGCCCAGTTTGCAATAAGCCAATCAGATAATAGCTTTCGAATTGACGTATAAAATTCGCAAATGGGCGGTACCACAAGTTAAGTAGCAAATAGGTACCAATTGCCAGAGGTATGAATGTTGTAGGTAGGGCATAAAGCACTGAGCCAAACAGAATAGTGCCAGCTATTGAGCCAACTAAAAAAGCAGGCAATAACGACCACTTTACATAATTAAAAGAAAAAACGGCGCGTGAAGCATTACTGGCGATTTGGGTGATCCCATGAATAGGGATCACCAGCGTGGGGGCAATAAAAATTGGCAGGATAGCAATCAATAACATTCCGCCACCAAACCCGATAATTGCTGCTATTAAGGATGTCGCAAAGGCTATCACCCCTAGTAAGAAATCCATATCCAATGTTCACTCCTTGAGGGTCGCTAAGTTAAGTTCTTAGCGCAACGCCAATACCGGACGCTGAGAGTAAAGTACCCGCTACTTTGTTAAATATCCCAAGTCGTTTTGAATTTGAAACGAGTTGCCTTGCGCTAGAAGACATATATGCATAACCCAAATTAACAGAGCCAAAAGCGAGCGTCGCCGTGGCAAAAATGCCTAAAATATCGGTATGAGAGATATGCTGAAAATCGACGAAAGCTGGAAAGAGCGCGACGTAGAAAATAATCGCTTTTGGGTTACTCATTGTCAGTAAAAAACCAGCCAGAACATCAAACCGATGCGCCTTAGGTACATGGGCACTGTCCTTTAAATTAGGCTTTGATAAGAATAGGTTTATGCCCATCCAGACCAAATAAGCAGCGCACGAATACTTGATGATGGCAAAAGCGCCCCCCATGGACTCAGCAACAAATGCCAAGCCTGACACTGCCAATAAAATAAACACATAGTCGGCGAGTACTAAGCCAATGGTCATTGCCGCGCCACGACGAAAGCCACCGGTGATGGATGTGGTGGTGATGGCAAACACAGCCGGACCGGGGATAATACCTACAACAAACATAGCACTGAACAGGGCAATATAACTTTCAATACTCACTTGAGTCTCCATCATTATTTAATCGCAAGACATCGTAGCATAATCGAAATGAATAAAATGACCAGAGATAATCTCCGTAGAGGTAACCTCCGTAGAGTTAACCTGACTAGAAACGTCTTGCGGAATCCTTAAGCCACTTTGCAAAGGCCGCGCATGATGTAATTAGGGCCCGCCGGGCTGCCTAAATACTTTTCTTGGGTGTCTTGGAATCCCGCTTTTTTATAGCATTCATAGGCCACTTGGTTGCGGCAGTTAACGGTTAACATGATTTGCGAATAAGTCGGGTAGTTTTCGGCCACATAGGCAAACAGCGCGCGTACGGCCAGCTTGCCAAAGCCTTTACCCTGTTGCTGTTTGTCGATTACAAATGCCCTTATTCCTACAGCGTTTTGTGGACAAAAGTCATATTTATAGGCATACGCCAAGTCGAGCTTAAAATACCCAATGACGGTTTGGTCATTTTTTATGACGTGCAAATGCGTTGTGTCAGATGCGTCATTCAAAAATTCAGCGGTAGTGCCAGCAAATTCTATTTGATTATCGCACAGTTGTATTTTTTCAACTTGAGTCACATATGCGTCAGAGAGCTTTTTTATCGTTATCATGGTTTTCGTTTTAATTGTGATAAAGTAACAAAATCATATGTTATATACGGTGGAAATACTACGGCCAACGGTCATGTTTGTGGTTCTTATAGAGACATTAGTGCTGTACGGGTTTGTTTATCTAGCTTTTCTATTGCATATCTAAATGCCACTCTTGGCATGTGTTGGTGGTTTGATTTTAAATACTCAATGACTTCATTCAAAGATTCTTGTGACAACACTTTTAGCATCCAGCCATACCCTTTTTGGACTAAATCATGCTGATCATTCAATAATAAGTTTGCGGCTTGCATCGGTGCACCAGTGGGACAGCGCATTTTTTTGATTGGATAAATCAGAATGACAGCCATCGCTCGCCTGACTGTAAAGTGAGGGTGTGTCGCCCAAGCATGCGTTTTTGCGATGAGGTCATTGTGTTGCGCGAGTAACTCACCAAACGCGTGTGTGCAAAAATCATCACAGTCATACCAGTCAATCACATATTCAAACAGCCAATGCTCAAATACATCAAATGTACTCGGCGTATACTGACGTTTAACTCGAAATGCCCAGTCATAGGCAATGAGGCTCAATGCCCAATCCCGCTGAGAAAGCAGTTGCTCGCAGTATGTGAGCACATTGTCTATGTTATGGTCTGTTAGCAGTTTATAAGTATTAGACGAGATCTTACGTATTTGCGCTGTTTTGACTTGTTGTTCGGGGTAACTAATGACTGCCAGCGCATGCCAAGCTGTTTCAATTATATTCATTGCTGTTTGTTTCTTGGGGCTTTTGAATTAAGCTAGCTCACTTAGTGCAAAGATTCCAAGCCTCACAGCGAGTGTGAGGCTTTAGTACAGCGTTAAATCATTTTTCCGTCACAGCAGGCCATATAGTTTGGTAATGCTTATCTTGTTGCCACTGCTTAAAGTAAGTTGCAAATAGCGACCCCCAATCAGTTAAGCCGATGTTGTATGTTTCAATCAGCGCTATGTAGTTGTCCTTATCATAGGGCGTCATCGGCATTAAGTAGGTTTCAAATAAGTATTCATCATAACCTGGTCGCTGGGTAAGTAACCCCTCCATAATAACTTGTGTATCATCCGGCTCTAATGTATTCACATATGCTTTGCAGGACTGGATAAATTTGGATTTGCAGCCTGCCTCGAAACTCAATTTTTGAGACTGAGCAAAACGATAAAACTGCGCCACAGGCAAAGGAGCGGAGTTTGCAACATGAAACACCAAGTTACGCTTTTGTGGCTCGTTCATTCCACACACGATGGCTGATGCCGCTTTATCTACCGGTATGATATCGAGCAAATAGGGCACGTCATCCGGTTGCACAGGGACTTGCATCATCATCTTTAAAATACGATGGAAAATATCATCGGTGTTACCTATACCTGTCTCTGACGAGCCAGATATTTGTGCGAAGCGATAAATGGTGTAAGGCACACCCGCTGCGGCCGCCTGTCGAATATTCTCTTCTTGCACCCATTTAGATTGACCATAACCGCTGCAAATCAATTCGGCATCTTCAATATTTATGAAGTCTTCCACCGGGTTAACCGAAAAATGTGAATTTTTAATCTGAGTGCTCGCTGTGGTGCTAGACACGAAGTGAATCATTTTAAGCTTTTCAGTCGTCGCAATGGTGAGCAACTGATTGGTACCCGCGACTGACTTTTTGAACGCAAAGTAGGGCTGAATATGGTTTACATAAGATGCCGTGTGGACAATATGTTGTACTTGCGCGCACAAGGTTTGCCAGTTGGCATTACTTAGCCCCAGTTGAGGCTGCTCCATATCTCCAAGCATTGGCACTATTCGTGACATATCAATATCCAATTGATAACTTTGAGCGGATTGCTCGATACGTTGTTGAGCCTGCTTTAATGACTTTGCACGCACTAGACAGAATATAGTTGCATTTGTTTCTGTCAGAAGTTGATGCAGAATATGACTACCCAAAAAGCCTGTGGCACCTGTGAGTAAAACAGACTCTACGTTACCTTCAAATGCATGTTCGAGCATGTCCGTGTGCTTAGTCGGGGAGAACCCTGCGTCTAAAATAAAGTCAGGCTTTTGCTGAACCTCGGCGTTTGCATTATCACTGTGTTGTGTCAGGTGTAGCCTTTCAATATCGTCAATGAACGATTGAATGGTGTTCATATTCTTGAAGGCATCCGCTTGCAAGTCGATATCCAGCACCTCTTTGAGCTGCTGGAAAGTTTTAAGTAACGAAATGGAATCAAAGCCATATTCATACAAGTCACACTCTAAATCGAGCTCATCAGGCGCGATACCAATAACGCGGCTGACAATTTGAATCACTGTGCTGCGAATATCTGTATGGCTGAAATCACGGTCCATAGCCGCCAAAGAGGAAGAAGGCGTGTTGATACTCGGCGTTTTTCGAGTCATCAACTGGGCGGTGTTTTGGTATATCTGCTCAGGCTTTGAGCTTAATAGGGCACCAATTGAGGTATGCTCGCAGTGCAGTAAAGACTCAATCAAATTAAATGCCTCAGCCATCTTAATGAGTTGATATCCTTTTTTCTCTGCGAAACCGTTTTCGATGCTTTTTACCGAATCATTTGAGTGCCAGTACCCCCAGTTAATTGCCAACGTTTTACCCTGTCTTTCTCCTTGCTCAACCAAATTCTGACGCTGCTTAGCAAACGCGTTTTGGTAACCATTACCGTATGAATACGAGAGGTGATTAAGACTGCCAAAAACAGCCATAGAAGAAAATAGGATAAACATATCCAATTTGCTGCGTGCGAAGACCGTATCTAGGTTCAATGAACCTTGGACTTTGACACTCATGGCATTTTCAAATTCATCCCAAGTACTTTCATCCGGTGTATAATTTGTACCCAAATGAAGAACGCCATTTAAACCTAAATTGTTATCTGTAATGAACTGTTTAACATTACGCACCTGCTGTACAGAGGCAATATCCGCTGTGAGATAATGAATTTGCCCTTTATCTAGCGCCTTTAAGTATGCAAGTGCCTCAGTGCATGCTTGTGCTGGTCGTCTACCTAGTAGCACTAGCGTGGCGTTAAATTCCTTGAGCAGGTGCGTACTTAATGCCAACCCTAACTCACCCAGTGCACCGGCAATGAGATAGACACCGTTTTGTTTAAACTGAGTCGTGCTTATTTGCGGCACAGGTGCATTGTGCAAGTGCATGCCCATTCGTTCCTTGCCTTGGTATTTGATATGGTTTGGTTGCGCTTGCTGAGTACATAAATTGGAGCTAATCAGTTCCTGCGTCATGACTTGTGTCCAATCTGGAACTTGATGTGAAAGTTCAATCAAGGTCCATACATGGTCTGAATTTCTCAAAGTGTAGCTTCTGAGCAACGCGGAAATATCATCACAACAGGTCCTGTCATCACAGTGCGTTTGCCCATAAAAAAGTTGCATAGGGTGGTTATCGAATGGCGCAATCGCTTGCATAAACTTGAAAAGCGGCTCAATTTGCGAATTGACAGCCGTCAAACTACCCGCCGGACCGATGAAAAACACAATATCAGGCAGAGTCTCAGCGTCTAATTTCAATGAATCTAATTGCGCGAATAAAACGGTCGTTAGATGTGCGCTGGGTAATTTTTCATTTAGCTCACTCGCGGTTTGAGAATCAAGTGCTACAACCATAACGTGTTGTTCGTTGATAGCTCGGAGAACTTCCTCAGGCTCATTGGTTGGCAAGTCTAAAGGTTGGTCCCGCCATTGGTTTTCAAGCAGCAACCACGGTGAGCTCGCAGGACTGGAAGGCACCTTTTTGGAATTGATAAATGGCGTAGTTGGCAATGCCAGTTTCTTTGGTTTATGTGTATACAGTGCTTGCCAATTTATCGCTTTGCCCTCAAGCCATAAGCGCAGCAAGGCTTGTGGGTTGTGTTGTAATTGCAAAACCTCGTGATCATTTAATGCTGGCTGTTTACCACTGGGCGCTTTTGCGCAGGGCTTAAGGTTCGAGAGCTTGTCTTGTAAAGCGTCAAGTGACGAGACGACCCAACCGATCCGATATTTATGCGCGGCTCTGCCTACTTGCAGGGTATACGCCAAAGAAGTGAGTTCAGTGGTCGGGTGCTTCTTAAGGTAGATGCTGAGTTCACTGGCTTTAGCCGTTAATTCGGATTTATTCGAAGCAGACAAAATTATGGTGTGCTCAGTCATTTCATCAGGTGTTTGCGCCTGTTTTGAGGTTTGATGTGGGTACTCCTCTAGCACAAGGTGTGCATTGACACCACTGATCCCAAAGGAGCTTATACCCGCTCTGCGCTTGTGCTCGGCTTTCCAAGGACAAACTGCTGTTTGTACTTTAAATGGTGAGTTATCAAGAGAAAGGTAAGGGTTGAGCTCATTGACGTGTAAAGAGGGCACCAAAGTTTGGTTTTTGAGCTGCAACAGCACTTTAATGACCCCAGCTATTCCCGCTGCAATCTCTAAATGTCCAATGTTACTTTTTACAGAGCCCAAAGCACATTTTGTTGTTGCTTCCGTGTCAGGCTGGGCGTTTTTATACGCAGCTTTTAGCGCGTCAATTTCGACCGGATCGCCTAATGATGTGCCCGTTCCATGGCACTCTAGGTAGCTTAGTGTGGTTGGATCTATGCCCGCATCAGCCCAAGCTTTATCTAATAAGCGTGTTTGCGCTTTTGCATTGGGGACGGTAAAACCTTGAGATTTACCACCGTGATTGATGGCAGAACCTAAAATAGAGGCATAAATGTGATCTTTGTCTTGCTCGCATTTTGAAAGCTTTTTAATAAAGATCATCCCAACGCCTTCACCCCGCACGATACCATCGGCATCGCTAGAGAAAGTTCGGCATCGACCTGAAGGAGATAAAGCGCCAATTTCATGCATGGCAAGGGACGCACTTGGAGAGTCGATAACATTGACTCCACCCACAATCGCCTGTTCACATTCTCCGTTCTGAATGGACTGCACAGCCTTATGAATAGCCACAAGTGACGATGAACAGGTGGTATCTATGCCTTCACTGGGGCCATGTAAATCAAGAAAGTAACTCATACGATTTGGGGCATAGGCTGAAGAAGTAATTAAACCGTCGTGATAACTCGCCTGACAGCCAATGAACAGCCCGGTATTGGTACCTGCGAGTGCTTTAGGGTTGTAGCCAGCATCTTCAATACATTTCCATACATGGGTCATGAGTAGGCTTTCTTGAAGCTTGATACGGTCACTTTCAGCCGGTGCAATATTGAAAAACAGAGGGTCAAAAATTTGATTGCGTTCAAGGCGACCTAGCCAGTTAATATCTTTTGGCAGTGGTTGCTGTGAACGGGTATCACTATTTTGTTGGGACTGCCAATCGAACGCGGTGACACTGTCTTTTTCATTGACTAAATTTTGCCAGAAAGCCTCAAGATTATCTGCTTGTGGGAATTGTCCACTCATACCGATGATCGCAATGCGATCTTCATTGTCGTTGTTGAGCATTTCATCTGGGGTGTTTTGATTCGAGGTTTGCGCTACTGCCGTGCCTATCAATGAATCGCTGTGTTCATCGACTATATGACCCAAAATACCATTTAAGGTTGAGTGCATAAATAGCACGCTGGGCGAGAGTGCTAACTGATATTTAGAATTTACTTGGTTAATAAAGGTGATAAATGCGATTGAATCAGCGCCAAAGTCTCCTAAATCAGTATCTGCATCAAGCTCTTCAGTTTTGACGCCTAGAACATTTGCCGCAATGCTAGCAAGGCCCACCGATAGTTCAGACTGTAAGGATGCTAAGTCAGAAAATTGAGGTGCGACTTGCTGATTATTTGCTACGTTAGGCTCGTCTTGATGGGTATATTCAACCAATGCTTGTGGGTAGTACAAAGCTTGATAGAACGCTTCGACTCCGATGTGTGTTGGCATCGGTGCAAATCCGCTTTGGCGCAGGGTGTGCTCGAAGTCAGGGTTGATCTTCATGCCGCCATCTTGCCAATAGGGCCAGTCAATACTTGCGCTCAGGCCGTGGCGTTTGCCGCGTTTTTGTAGCGCTGCACGATACTGCATGTAACAGTCTAAAAATGCATTCGCGGTGGCATAATCCACTTGAGTTAATGCGCCATTGACGCCACTTAGCCCCGCAAAACAAGCAAAAAAGTCTAGGGTAATGTCTTGTGTCGCCTCGTCTAAAGCAACGAGGCCAGTAACTTTAGGGCTGAGCACCTGATTAAATGTATCGCGGTCTTTTTTGGTTAACAGTGTATCTTTGAGAACACCTGCGCCATGAATAACGCCAGATAAGGCGCCATGCTGGGCAATAATTTTACGCACCAACAGTAGTACATTCATTTTGTGTGAAACGTCTACTGAGTGATATTGCAAAGTGGTGTGTGGGCTTTGCAATGTCGCCAAACACTGCTGTACATCTGGATGTTCTAAGGGTTTTCGGCCAGTAACAATGACCGTTTTATGGAATGTTTGTGCGTTAAGTTCATCGATAAAGTGCTTGCCAATTCCTCCAAAACCACCCGTGATAAGATAGACACCATCATGTTTGAACGGCGTGTATGGCGTTTTGCTAGGCACAGGTTGATAGCTTAATACTTCTCGCTTGCCATGTTGGTAGCGTACATAGCTATCTTCAAAGCTGTTTAGGTTTTGGTTAAGTATGCTTGCAATCTCGCATGCCGACATATTTGAATTTAATAACACTAATTGTGTGTTTAGTGTATTACTTTCAAGGCTGGCAGTTTTGAGCAGCGCGTGAAAACATGTGTATAAGCTAGCCGCGTCTTCCTCTTGGGTTGCGCCTATCACCAGTTGTAACTTTATTGGTTGTTTGGTTGCGATAAGCTGCTTGAACAGCTCAACGAGTTGAAAGCCGTAGTCTGCTATTTTTTGTTCAATAGCGAAATGCTCAGAGTGCAGTGTATGTAAGGTGTCACTGGTATGTTCGACAGCAGGAGCCTCACATAAAACGACATGATGATATTCTTTAGATTGCATTTTATCATCGTGAACAGCCAGCTCTTTTGGTATCCACATCGGCACTTTTAAACAAACCTGACCTTCATTGGTCTGATTAGAATGCCCTGTGTTAGGCGCTGTGACTTGATGATTTTCCCCTGTTGGTATCGTTTTGAGTGCAAACGGATAGGTTGGCAAACTTATTTTAGTGACCTTAGCGTGTTGATATAAAAAGCCCCAATTGTTAAATCCAGCTCTCAGCCAAGCGTTTAAAATTGCTTCATGATTTTCTTGGGCAAGCAACACGCTAAGCTCTGAGGGGGTAACAGGCTCTGCTGTGTCAGTGTCTTTTGCAACATAATCCGGCGCTCCAAGGTAATTGCTCAGTTTGACTTTTAACTCTGCAATTGAATGAACGACAAAACCTGTACGCACGTCCATAACGGTGCGACCTGTTTGCAGCGTGTACGCAAGTCGTACGAGGGCTTGTTCATCTAAGTCATGATGGTCGAGAAATTCACTGAGTCGCGCTACTTGTTTTGCAAGCACTTGTGAATTGTGTGCCGACAAAACAATGATCTTAGGCTGTAAAAGCAATGCGTTGTCAGCCTTTAAATTGACGACGTTTGCGCCAGCTTCTTCTAGAACAGCATGGGCATTGGTACCACCGATGCCAAACGAACTAACCGCAGCACGCCTTGGTAAAAGCGGTGTTTGCCAGTCTTTGGTTTGTTCAACAACATAAAATGGCGAACTGGCCAGCTCTATATGTGGGTTTGCCTTTGTATAATGCAAAGACGCGGGGAGCTTTTTATGGTAAAGCGCCAAAGAGGTTTTAACCAATCCGGTTAAACCCGCCAACGTATCTGTATGGCCCAGGTTAGATTTGACGGCGCCAAGACCACAAAACTGTTTTTCGTTGGTTTGCTTTTGATAAATCTGCTGAAGCGAAAAAAACTCGATAGGGTCCCCGAGTGCAGTGCCAGTCCCATGGGCTTCAACATAGCTAATCGACGCAGCAGACACCTTAGCAGCGTTGAGCGTTTGCTCAATCACGCTCATTTGACCTTGGGTACCCGGTGCAAAGAAGCCAGCTTTGTTTTTACCATCATTATTCACTTTTATGCCACGTATTAGGCTATAAATGTTGTCTGCGTCTACGATTGCATCTTCTGCGCGTTTGAGCACAATCACGGAAACGCCACTGCCGCCAATCATGCCGTCCGCTTTTTCGTCAAACACTTTACAGCGGGCATCGCCTGCGAAGTTTAGGCCTTTTTCGTACTCATATCCCGTGTAGCGCTGTGGATATAAACAAGCAGCGCCTACAATGGCATAGTCTATTTCTCCAGCTTTCAATGCACTGCAGGCCAATGCAATGGCAGACATAGACGAGGAGCAGTTTGAATGGACAAACAAACTTGGGCCTGTAAAACCAAGGTGGTAAGAAATTGTAGTTGGCAGCGTACCGGGTTGATTAATGGTTGAAGCCACATAATCTTCGGCGTTTAAAATAAACTGGCCGTCTTTAAATTTGTCCTGCAGGTTCAAGTCTGGGTTATCAGCGCCAGAAGATGACACATAAACCCCAGTATTTGGCATGTTTTCTGCGCAATAGCCCGCATCTTCAATGGCTTTCCAAGCGTGCAATAGTAACTGACGCTGTGAATAACTCATGGTTTTAGCATTTTTTTCAGAGATATTGAAAAACTCTGGATCAAACTGATCTTGGCCTTCAACCCATGAGTCTAGCCAAGTGATGTCCCCTTGTTCGCTAGATTCACTGAGGCGTTTTAGAAAGTCTTTTTCTTCGACTAAGTTTTGCCAAAACGCTTGATGGTTGGGTGAGTCAGGGTATTGGCAAGACAATCCGATTAAAGCGATGTTTTGGTCGCTACTGCTTGCCATTGATACATTGTTTTGCTGATTTTCTTCAATTGTGTGGACAGGTTTGGTGTTGTGTTCAGGCAGCTGCTGTGCGATGTAGTCTGTCATCGCATCAATGGTGCTATATTGGAAAATCTGTGTCAGCGGAAACTCAACGCTTAACTGTGACTTGAATTTCGCAGTCAGCACATTAGCCAGTAATGAATCACCGCCAGCCTCAAAAAATGGCACATTAGAAGCAATGTCATCAACTTCTAATACTTGCAGCCAAATTTGTTTCACGGCGGATGTTAACTCTGAGCGCTCAACTCTAGTTGCAAGTTGAGGAAGGGGAGCGCTGGTGTATGCTGGCTGCTGTGAATTTAAAAGCGCCGCTTTTGCTGCTTGATTGAAAGGCAGCTGCTTTAATAATGTCTCTTTATCAATTTTACCGTTTGAGGTCAGTGGGTAATGAGGCACTAACACAAAATAAGCTGGCACCATGTACTCTGGTAGTTTAGTAAGTAAATCCGCTCGGATTTTTGCCGTAGGCGGCGCATCAGGGGCAATAATATAAGCCACTAAGACTTGTCCTAGCTGCTTTTGTGCGGCAACAACATAGGCTTCTGTTATGTAGCTTAGCGCTTGCAATGCATGTTGCACTTCGCCAAGTTCAATGCGGTGGCCACGGATCTGAACTTGGTCGTCGGCTCTGCCCATATATTCTAGTAACCCTGTTTCGTTTAAGCGGGCTAGATCCCCTGAGCGGTAAAGGCGCTGACCTGAATTATGTGTGATAAAGCGCTCACCAGTCAGAGCCGGTAGGTTGTGGTAGCCGCGAGTCACGCCGCTGCCTGCAACATAAATCTCGCCCACTTGGCCTTGTTGAACGGGGTTCAATTGCTCGTCTAACAGCAGTATGTCGTAGCCGGGTAGGGCACGGCCTATGACACTACGCGCTTGTGCACCATATACCATATTGGCGTCTATGGTCACTTCAGTTACATGCACCGTAGTCTCCGTGATGCCGTACATGTTGACAAGCTCAGCTTGTGGTTGTGCTTGTTCAAACCAAGGTGCTAATTTGCTTAGATCTAACGCCTCACCGCCAAATATCACTTTGCGCAGCGCATTTGTTGGTTTGGTGAGTAATATGTCCAGCAAAGGATAAAATGCGGATGGGGTCTGATTTAAAATCGTAATTTCATTGTCTGTGACAAACTTGGCAAAGCTGGTGGATTCTTTTCGAGTTAGCTCGTCAGGGATCATGAGTTTGCCACCGTGTAGCAACGCCCCCCAAATTTCCCACACTGAAAAGTCAAATGCGTAAGAGTGGAATAAACACCAAGTGTCTTGTTCATTAAAACCAAATAGTGATTGAGTATTGTTAAACAAGCTACACACATTGTGGTGCTCGACTAACACCCCCTTGGGTTTACCCGTTGAGCCGGATGTATAAATAACATAGGCAAGGCTTGCTGATGATGCGTGATTGATATTGGCAACTTGTGCGTTACCCGCAAGGGCCGACTGTAAGTTAATCACCTGATTATGTTGGCTGGCCTGTGCATGCGGCAGATCTGCGCCTAGGACCAAAATACTGGGTTTGGCATCTTGTAAAATATGATTGATACGTGTCTCTGGAGAGTTGGCATCAAGCGGTACATAGGCAGCCCCCGATTTTAAAATGCCCAGTATGGCGACGATTAGCTCAATGGATGGCTTTGCGCACAGTGCTATGAGGTTTTCAGCACCTTGTTTGAACTCGCTGTGATTTAACAAGGTGTGCGCAAATTGATTGGCTTTGTTATTGAGCTGACGGTAGTTGATCGATTGCATTCCAAAGCATACGGCTGTGCGCTCGGGGTGCTTTGCAGCTTGCGCTTCAAATAAATCAACGAGCGTAGTTTGCGCTGATTGCACCATGGCTTGAGGCTGCGAGTTTGAAAATACGGGTAAGTTGCCAAGTAACTGATCGCCTGCAAACATGACGTCATCAAGCAGGGTCAAGTAGTCTTTGGCTAACGCATCAATTACATGGTATGGATAGATGGCAGCGTCAAACTTAAAGGCAACCTTAAAGGTATTGGTCAATGGAGTGACTTCAAGGCTTAAGTCTAACTCAGGCTCTTGCAAGCACTGAGTCCAAATGGCGTCAACCAGATCTTGATTCGACTCTACCCAGTCAGGTTTTAAGAAGTTATGGTATGCAAACCCCATTTGGAAAATTGGGTGACAATGTTGGGTGCGCTGCGCACCAGTTGCACGGACAATCTCTGCAAATGGATAGGCGCTGTGTTTTATCAATTCACCAAGACGGTGTTGGTTGCTTTGTGCAAGTTTGGCGAATGACTGTGCTTTATTGAGTGCGTTTCTAAATGGTAACTGATTTACAAATAACCCCAACGAGTTAGTCATTTCGTTAGTCGGGCGATGCAATACAGGTACGCCTAAAATGATGTCTGTACGCAGAGTTTTTGCGCTTAACAGCGTTTGAAAAGCAGATAAGAAGAATGCTGCTGGGTTTATCTTACTGTTCCGGCAGTAATGGTGAATACGTTGGACATGACTGTTTTCTACATGCAATTCGATGCGCTGTGCTTGCTTTTGTCCGCCTTGATGAGGCTGCTTGTTGGCAAGCGCTAGTTCAGGCTCTGCGCCTTGTAAATGTGATTGCCAGTAGTGTTTTAAGTGTGTACTTTGCTCGCTGTTGAGCATCTGCTTTTCCCACTCAACATAAGTGAAAAACCCAGTATTTGGTTGTGGTGATTCAAGCGTATCATTCGCCACAAGCGCATGATAAGTTTGCCATAATTGTTCTAGAAGTAAGGTCGCAGAGACACCGTCGATGAGCAGGTGATGAAACACTAAAGCCACGACATCGCGTTCATTGTTCACTTGCCAGTGCGTTGCACGCCATAGCAATTGGTTTTGTGCAGTGTGTGCGTGTGTGAGGGCGAATGGTTGCTTGATATCTGCCTGAATCAAACTAATCAGGGCCGATTTGGACATGCTCTTTGTATTGCTCTGTGTCAACACAGGTGTTTGGCCAGTCACTTGTTGCTGAGGTAAACCTTCGACTTCAGAGAGCACTACCGACAATATTGGGTGTTTTTGAGTCAACCAGTCTAGCGCTTGCTGCATGTAAGCTGGGTTTAAGTTACTTACTTCAAACACCATCGGCACGTGATAGTTGCTCAGCTGCGGGTTTTGCTTGTGCAATAACCACAAACCTTGCTGGGCTTTTGACAGGGGTATTGGCGCACTCAAATTGTATGGTGTAGTGGGTGATGTGTTATTAACCGGTAGCTCGTTTGGGGGCGTTGGCAATTGGTGCTCTGCCAAATAGTCACACAACTCGGTGATGGTGCTTATCTCGAACAGTAAGGCCGGTGGCAAGGTTTCGATAGCCAAGTACTGCTCAGATTCTAATCTTTGCACTACAGACATCAGCATGATGGAATCAAAGCCCATGTCTTTAAAATCGACGTCATCGTCTAAGTCGCTACTATCTATTTTCGTAATGTCTGTAATTAGAGACTTAACGTAGTTGTGGATCTGAGCATGATCTTTTCCTGTGAATACAGAGGTAGCATTGGGGCTTTGAGATGCCGTTTTTGGCTTGTGCCAAAGTCGCGTTAATTTAGTTGTATCACCAAATAAAAAACAGTGCTGCGTTGGGATTTTTCGTAATGTAAATATCCGATAAAATGCGTCGATGCCCACTTTGTTTGGCATTACTTCAATGCCTTGAGATTGCAAAATTGAGGTCGTTAATGAGTCAACTTGCATACCGCCCTCTGACCACAGCGGCCAGTTGATAGATAGGCTTAAACCACTGCGCTCACCTTGTTCTACCTGCGTTTGGCGAGTTGCCATAAAGCGATCCATAAAGGCATTGGCGCAAGCATAATCTGCCTGTCCCATATTTCCAAAGACCCCAGCAATCGAGGAAAAACAGGCAAAAAAGTCTAAATCTAGTGCTTTGGTTGCTTCATCCAACGCTATGAGGCCTGCCACTTTTGGCGCAAACACGTGCGCCACTTCTTGCGGCGTTTTATTACTAATGAGCTGATCTTTAATCACGCCTGCACTGTGAATAATACCAGTCACGGTGCCATACTTGGCTTTGAGGTTGTTAAATAGCCCTTTCACTTCGTTGTGGTTGGCAATATCTAAAGACACATAACTCAATCTAGCGTGCTTATCACTTAACGTATTGAGCTGAGATTGGATAGCGGTACTGTTTTTTCGGCGGCCGACAAAGACGATCTGCGCGCTTGTGGTATGGTCAATAATTTCCTTAGCAAAAGTTTGACCGAGTTGGCCAAGGCCACCTGTGATCACATAGACGCCATCTTCTTTCCAAGGCAATGTTGAATTGTCGACTTGCTGATAGGCTTGCAAGTCAAAGTTGATTACTTGTCGTTTGCCTTGTTGGTAACGTACGCATGAATCTTGTTTTTTGGCTTCTGCTTCTACTAGGTGCTCTAGATCGTTAGTTTCATCTACAGCAATAAGTTGCGTTTCGATGCTGCTGTATTCTATCGCAGCGGTTTTAAGCACCCCACTGAGTGCTGACAATAAGTTAGCTTTGTCTTGTACAATCACTTGCACCAGCAGTTTACTGCCAGCTTGGCTGGCTGTTGCTCCCTGTTGTGATTCAAGTTGTCTGAAGTAGTCGATAAGGCCCACTGTATACATTTCAAGTTGTTCGTGAACCTTGGATTTTTCGCAATCTAAGCGTGTACTCGATACGGAGTAGAGCTTCGGCAAGTCACGACCCAGTAATACAACTTGGCGATGATAAGTTGCGGGCTCAGTTGATGTTATCGGTGTGTCCTGCCAACTGGCTGTGTAATGTAAAAGCGCAGGGGCTGGGCGATGTGCATTGGGTATTTGCTCAATGGGCTCAAAAATCGGCGTGCTTTTTACGTTGAAGTCTAACTCAAGACTTGAATTTTCATCGGTTTCAACAGGCTCAACAGCGTGAGTTTCAACTCTGATAGGCTTACTTGCGCGCTTTTCTGGTAGCCAATACGATGTTTTTGCAAACGGGTAAGTAGGGATGCGCATTAACGAAGGCGTTTGCTCTGCGTACAGCAAGGGCCAATCGATGGTCGCACCGACGACCCAAAGCGCGAGTAGCTTGTGAAGTTCACCTTGGTCTATCCAGCGCGCAAAATCAGTATTATCTAATGCACTTAAAATCTCTTTACCTTGCTTGACCTCTCCGTGTTTGTATTGACCACGAGCGCTGCCTAAAAAGCGCGATAGCTCAGTATCCACATCTGCAATGGTATTGGCCGCAAACGCCATCCGGTAGTCCATTTCTTCACGGGCGCTTTGCAGCGTAAAGGCTAAGCTTGCAAGCATGATGTTTGGTACTTTTTCGCTTTCTAACCAAGTTTTCAGCGTGCGGGCTTTGTTTTTTAACGCATCTTTACTTTTGGCGCTGAGCGTGATGATCACAGCATGCTGAGATCCGCCTGATGGTATTACGGGATCAGACTGGTACTCTTCGAGTACAACATGGGCATTAGTGCCACTAAAGCCAAATGAACTCACCGCTGCGCGGCGTTTCTGCGCGTTATCGGTTTGCCATGCAATGGCGTCTTGATTGACGAAAAACGGCGTGTTTTGCCAATCTATATGGCTGTTTCCATTTTCAAAATGCAGTGATGCTGGAATAGTGCGATGTTTCATTGCGAGCAGCGCCTTAATCACCCCTGCAACGCCTGCCGCGGTCAGGCAGTGGCCAATATTGGTTTTCACTGAACCCAGCGCACAAAATTCGTTGTTGCTTGTGTGCTCTCTAAAAGCGCGAGTGAGCGCTTGAAACTCAATCGGATCACCGAGCTTGGTGCCAGTACCATGCGCTTCGATCATTTGAATTGAATCAGGGTGAATATCAAATCGCGCGTATATGTCCCGATGTAATTGCTCTTGAGACAGAGAACTCGGCGCGGTAATTCCGCTGGTGGTGCCATCTTGGTTGGTAGCAGACCCAATAATCACACCGTAAATATGGTCGCCATCACGTTCCGCATCTTCTAACTTTTTCAGTACTAAAACACCAGCACCTTCACCAGGCACAAATCCATTGGCGCGATCATCAAAGGTATAGCATGTACCTGTTGGGCTCAGCATACTCGCTTTACCAGCATGAAGCGAAAATTTGGGTGTACATAAAGTTGCAACGCCGCCAACAAGGGCACTGCTGATCTCATTATTGTTTAAAGCCTGACACGCACTGTGCAAAGCGACTAAAGAAGACGAGCACGCTGTATCGATGGCAAGGGCTGGGCCCTTTAAATTCAAAAAGTAAGAAACGCGTGCTGGGATCACAGAGCCAGCATTGCCCCAAAATACTTGTGCGGGCGCATCATCCTCGGTCAAACCAGCATAATCACTCTGTGCGCAACCTAAGTATACCCCAACATTTTGGCCAGCCACCTTCGTGATCATATTGGCATCTTCTAATGCCTTGTAGGCCTCTTGTAAAAACAGTCTTTGCTGTGGGTCCATATACATGGCTTCTTGCGGCGTAATTGAGAAGAACGGCGCATCAAATAGACTAATGTCATTAAGCAGGCTGGCATATTTGCTCCAGCTTTGCTGACTGGTGGTAAGGTCCGATAAATCCCAGCGTGTTTGAGTCTTCACTGACGTACGTTTTTCAGCCAGCATGGCCCAAAATTCGTCGAGATTATCCGCATCACCAAATTGGCCACTCATGCCAATGATGGCGATTCTACCGCTGTCAACGCTGGCTTTGGTAGCTGATTGTTCTGGTTCGGAATGCACGGCTTTACTGTGTGCTTGGTGCTTACGCAAATTATGAGTGTGATTGGAGTCCACTTGGGTTTCAAGAGGCGGCGTAGATGTGCTGCTGGTTCGGTTTTGCACCGGCAGTAGCGCTACAATGTTATCGTAGTGCTCTGCAATGATGTGGGCGCTCAGTGTGTCGATTGACGGATAGTCAAACAGCAAGGTCGCTGGCAGGTTTAAGTTAAACTTGGCATTGATTTCATCAAGCATTTGAATGGCTAAGATGGAGTCGACGCCATAGTCCGCAAATGACTCTTCTGCATCCAGTTCATTTGGGGCCATGCCTAAGGCTGTGCTAGCAATGTCGAATAACGCATTTTGGACAAATTCAGTCAGCGCGGAGGGATCTGTATTGTTTGCACTGTGTTGTGGTTTTTGTATTGATGTACTGCTCATGCTCGGTGTTGCTTTGTTACTGCCCTTGATGTGTGTATTTGTAGTTTGTTTTTGCACTCTTTTTTGTAAAGAAATGCCATCGCTTTGGGCGCAAAAAACTTGCTGAGGGTTGCGGGTGGCGGTGGCTGAAAAAATGTTAGCAAACCCTGACTCATAAAGGGCCTGTTGCCAGTTTTCAATTGATAGCATGGGCGAGCCAGTTTGACGCAGGTGTTGATCTTGGCTTAGCCACCAACCCTCTAACAATCCAAACGTGAGGTGCGTAAAGAGAGACTTTTGTACCACTTCATTAATAAGCAAAAGACCACCTTGTTTCAAGCAAGCTTTGGCATTTTGCAGGGTGTTTTTAATATCCGCAGTGGCGTGCAGCACATTGGTGGCAATCACCACATCATAGCTGCCGATATCAATGTTTTGACCAGCAAGTGGCTTGCTAATATCTAAATATTTGGTGTCAACAAACGGGTAATCAGTTTGGTACTGCTCTTTGGCATGATTAAAGAACGCCTTGGATAAATCAGTATAGGCGTATTCAGTGACTTGCCACTGCGCAAGTGCTGGCAATACGGAGCGGGTCGTGCCGCCAGTACCCGCACCTACTTCAAGCACTCGCACCGACTCTACACTGGCTTTAGTCAAGTAGGTTTGCAGCTGCTCAATAAGCACTGCATTCGCATAATCAGCAACAGGGTTATTTTGGTAAACGGCTTCGACTAAGGCCATAGAGGCATTTGGAAACAACGCATCTGTGGCTTTAATCTCCCCATTTAAAATCGCTGGTAAGTTAGCTAAACAGTTGTCCAGTAGGTTCGCTTCGGGGTTTGAAATAGGTGTGACTTCTACATCTTGGACTATTCCACGGTCTATTAATCGCTCAACCTCTAAGTAACGCGCGGTTTCTGTCCACCATGTGCTGAAATACTCAGGCAAAGTAGCAAGCGCTTGTTCACGTTCTGTGGGGTGTTGCCAACCGGCTTGTTTGAGTGCAAAGCAAAGCTGGTTTAATTCCACCTGTGCTTTGTTATCTAGCTCGGGGGGCTGATGTTTGGAGCCCTGTTGCGTGATAGTATCTTTCGTGCCGTCTGCACTAAAGCTGTGTAGTTTAAAGGTATCGACTAATTCAGAGTGTGCGACTTTAAGAACCCCAGATTGAGTTAAGTTTGAGCTCATGAAGGTTGCAAGTGCTTGCATGCCTTGCTCTGCCTCGATGGAACCAATGCCCATGGCACGCATTTTCTTTTGGTAGTATTCATCTTGCACTACACCGACAGATCCCCAGTAACCCCAGTTAATTATTTTAATTGGACATTGTGGTTGATAAGTACGGGCGAGGGCATCCAAGTAAAGACATCCAGCAGCATAATTACTTTGTCCAGCAGCTGGAGAAAACGACTGCATCGATGAAAAGAATAAGAAAAAGTCTAAATCAGCTTGACTGAATACTTCCAGCGCAACTTCACCAGTTTGCTGTTTGGCGATATAGCTGCGGTTAAATTGCGCTTCATCCATGTTTGCTAGCGTTTGGTCTTCTAGGTGTAAAATAGAGTGCACTACACCATTTAAAGCTCCGAATTGGTTGGTAATGTCGGCAAATGCATTTTCCATAGCGACTTTATCGCTGGCATCACATTGAATGTAAACAGGCGCTTTGCCAAGCTTCGCCAAACGGTCTATATCGCTTTGAATGTCAGTATTTACAGCTCGGCGACCAAGCCAAATAATCTGTGCATCGTAGTGTGTTATCATCCACTCACTCCACACTTGGCCTAGGCCGCCAGCACCACCAAGCACTATATAGGTTCCATGAGTTTGGAAGCGTTTGTTGTTCTTGGATACGGTATTTAAGTAGGTGTGTTTAGCCAACTCAAAAGTAAAGTACTGATCAGAGCGCTGCGCGTACAAACCGGCAGGCAAAGTCAAAAACTCACTTGGGATAGAACTGAGTTGCTCCGCGTCAATAATACGCACTGTCCAGTTTGGATATTCCTGCGCCACACTTTGCAATAGACCTATCAGGCCAGCACCTTCGCAATTAATTTGTTCACTTTGGCCAAAAACAGCTTGAGTTTGCTCTGTGGCTAAGGTGATTGAGAGGGGCTTGCGATCGAATCCGTCTGCCAGCAGGCGCTTAAGCTGCTGGAATAAAGCCAGCGGCTGCGCATACTCATCTGTTGCCAGCCAAACCAGCTGATTGGTGTCTGAAGTCTCAGTTAACCAATCAGGTTTTAATGTCTGTGGGCCAAAATAGGATGCGCGTTGGCTGCATGAGTTTGAAAAGTCTGGTACCACCGCTTGCCAGGAAGGCGCGAGCGTCAGCAAGTCTTGCGTGCTTGGTTTGATGGTATCTAACGGTATGTTACGTGTTGAAAAGCCTTTAATGCCCATAAGTAAGTTGCCATCTAGATCACAAATATCTAAATCAAATTTTTGCGTGTTATTCGCATCTGGACTTACTTGAGTCGCTTTTACCCAGATCTCATGGTGCTGCGCTTGGCTTAATTGATGTGCGTTGTAATAACAAACTTGCTCTGTGGCAAATGGCAGCGCAGCGTGGGTTTGGTCAGCAAATATGATCAGTGATTGCAGCGCCGCGTCTAAAAGGGCTGGTGATAATCCAAAGCCTTGACTGTATGATGAAGACACCGCCACTTTGGCGGTTGCTACAGTTCCTTGTTTGCTTAATTGCTGTAGACCTTGAAAGCTTATGCCGTAGTCTATGCCCATGCTTTTAAATGCAGCGTAAGCGTCACTTGGTATAAGTCGCTGATCTGAGTCTGTGGTTAACTCAAACAGGGATGCTGAGGCATTTCGCTGTGATACTTGCACCTCTCCTGAGGCACATACCTGCTGTGCGCCTTCATGCTTTTGCCACACTTCAAATTGCATTGCACTGCCAGACTCCCAAAGGGATAAATAAACAGTGTTTTGCTCAGTCGATGTTCCTGGATTAATACTGATTGGGCGTAGCCATTTGACGTTTTCGATTTGAATGGCGTGGGACGTATCTAAATTGTGCGATAATGCGATGGCAGCACGGACCATTTCCAAGGTGCAAACCCCAGGTAATACTCTCTCGCCATTAACTTGGTGATCGGCTAAAAAGAATTCTTCGCCAGTAAACGTTGAGCTAAACAGCAGTTCATCAAAAACTGGTAATGCTTTATGAAGCAGAGGGTGCAAAACGTCGGTTTTTGGCTCGTCTTTTTTTGAAGTTATCCAATATGGCTTTGGATTAAACGGGTAGCCGGGCAGGGCAAGTCGATGTGGCTTTGTCTCAAGGTAAAGCGCTGACCAGTCAGCCTTAGCACCGGATAGCCACTGGTTTAATGCGTCGGAGATATTTTTATGATCAGCTTTAATACAGGCTTTGGCATTGTCTTTTTTAGCCTTACCTTGTTGCCAAGCGCCATTCTCGCCGTTGATAAACAGAGTCAGCTGCTCTTTGACATCGGCAATTGAGCTAGCACTAAAAGCCAATCGGTGGCGCATACTTTCGCGGCCAACCTGTAGGGTAAAAGCCAAGTCTACCAGCTTATCATTGGTGATGCTTTGCTCTTCAATAAATGCATTGAGCGCTTTGGCGCGTGCGACTAACGCTTCAGGCTGTTTGGCAGAGAGGACAATAACGGCTGGCGCGCCAAGCTTGATTGAGTGTGCTGCTTTTGTTGGCGGTGATTGCAATATTACGTGGGCGTTGACCCCCGCGAACCCAAATGATGAAATCCCCGCAAGTGCGTCAGCTTGCTGTATTGGTACACCGTCAGTTGCTATAGAAAACGGTGAGTTTTCCAAAGAAATCTTAGGGTTTAACACCTCAAAGTTTTGTAGAGGCGGTACTTGCTGATACTGAAAGCTTAAGAGCACTTTGATGATGCCAGCAATGCCCGCGGCGGACTCCAAGTGACCAATATTGGTTTTAACGGTACTGAGATAACAAATATGGTCACTGTTGGCATCTTTTGACTTGGTTGCACGAAAAGCGCGTTTAAGGCCTTGAATTTCGATGGGATCGCCAAGCCGTGTGCCGGTGCCGTGCAATTCCACATAAGATAAATCGTCGGAATGTATATTTGCATTGTCGATGGCAGCTTGAACAACCCGAGATTGCGAAAATGGGCTAGGTGAGGTGAGGGTATTGGTGTGGCCAGAATGACCAACACTGCTACCTTTTATTACCCCGTAAATGGTTAGGTTTTCTGCTAGTGCACGTTCAAGCGGCAGCAGTAGAACCATACCAACACCTTCTCCACGTACATACCCATCGGCATCCGCATCCAATGTTTTACAGCGTCCCCGCGGAGACAGCACTCCAAGTTTGCTAAATGAAACGTAACGACTTTTAGTGATCAGTAAGTTAACGCCACCGACAAGCGCTGCATTGATTTCACCCGCTTTAAAGTCATTCACTGCTTTGTTTAGAGCTACGAGAGAAGAAGAGCATGCAGTATCGACGGTTTCGCTAGGCCCTTGAAAATTAAAATAGTGGGAAATACGATTGGCAAACACCCCAGTCGACATGCCAGTTAAGAAATGCGGGTCGATATTCCCCGTAGCAAGCTCTTGATAATCTGTATTACTACAGCCCAAATACACACCCGTTTTGGTGTTTTTGAAGGTGCTTGGAGACAAACCCGCATCTTCAAAACATTGCCACGCCAGCTCCATGCTTAGGCGCTGTTGCGGGTCCATGCTTTGAGCTTCTTTAGGCGAAATGGCAAAAAAGCCTGCGTCAAAGCCGTCAATGTTATCGATGAATCCACCCCATTTACTCACGATTTTTTGTTCGTCTTTTTTGGGGGCTGGGTCAAAGTCATCCTGCCATTGCCAGCGTGTCGCGGGGATTTCTGAGATACTACTTACTTTGTTTATTAAGTTATGCCAAAACTGCTCTTTGCTGCTAGCGCCGGGGAAGCGCAGAGAAATACCGACAATGGCAATCTCTTGTTGCGCATTTGCAGGTTCATTGGCCATAGTATCTTGTTTGTTTTTCATGGTTTGTCTCAGTAAAACGGATGTAACTAAAAAATGGGCAAAACAAATAATGTCACCACCACCTTGGCGGTCGCCCTAAATCGACCTTGATTTAGGGCTATTGCCGCTAGCTTTTCTCGTAGATGGTATTGTTGATCACCAATACGTCGATGCCTGACATCAAAAAGACCGCAAGCATGTCTTCAACGGAGTGCACAATGGGCTTACCCATGATGTTGAAGCTAGTGTTAAGTAATACAGGGACACCGGTGATCTCTTTAAAGCTGCTTATCAGGTTGTAGTAAGGCTCGTTCCACTCTTTTTTCACCGATTGCAAACGACCTGTGTTATCAACGTGCACAACCGCAGGAACCTTATCGCGAACGGCTTCTTTAAAGACCAAAGTACGCTCCATGTAAGGAGACTCTTGATAGTTTTCAAAGTACTCATCGCCGTGCTCGTGCAAGATTGACGGTGCAAAAGGTCTGAATTCTTCACGGAATTTAACGCGCGCGTTGATGGTGTCTTTCATGTCTGGTAAACATGGATTTGCAAGGATTGAGCGGTTACCCAAAGAGCGAGGGCCAAACTCGGCGCGACCTTGTGCCCAACCAATGATTTTACCGTCGGCTAAAAACTCAGCGGTTTTTTGGTAAACGTCATCGCCATAATCGGTGGCTTTTAAGTGGCCGTATTGCGCTAACTTTTGCAGTGACTTTTCTTTGACTGTGGAGCCAGTATAAGGAGATTGCACGGTTTTATTTGGTTGCCAGCTAGGGTTATCTTGCTGATAGCTTAAAAGTGCAGCGCCAATGGCATTGCCATCATCTGCAGGGGCTGAAGGCACAAAGATGTTTTCAAATTTAGAGCGTGCTAACGCGGTTCCCATAAATGATGAGTTCAGTGCACAGCCACCTGAAATTGTGAGGTTTTTAGACGGTGCATACTCATAGGCTGCATCGATCAAATCCATAAAGATCTCGCCAAACACCAACTGTCCTGTGTAAGCGAAGTCCTTAAAACGCTCAACCGACTCACCGGGTTCTCTTGCCATACTTTTGATTTCTTTCATGATGGCATTAAGGTTTTTAGGTACGAAAAAATTACCATTTTTTACCTGAAGCGATGAGCGCAGTAAGTCATAGACTTTCTGATCTTTTTTACCATAAGGCGCTAAACCCATGACCTTCCACTCTTCACCTTTAAGCGGGTCAAAACCGAGGTTTTCACAGATGATGGTGTAGAACAAACCTAGGCTTTTAAAGGAGCGTTTTACCTTAATTGGCGCGGGCTTGATTTTGCCGTCTTTATAGGTGTAATAAGCAATACTGCTTTTTTCGCCCATACCATCTACCACAATACAAGCTGCATCGTCATACGGGCTATTGAAACAGGCATTGGCAGCGTGCGTTAAGTGGTGGTCGTGATAGCGCACATCGGTCGGTTTTTTTGTACGATAGTTACCGACGATAAAATTCCGACAACCCGCTTCAAAAAACCGAGACAAGGTTCTGCCAGCCGCTGCCTGAGAAGCTCTGGCGAAATAGAACTGATCTTTGATATCTCGTGTGTTGACGTCAATGTTGAAAGAAAACGTTTCTAAAATACTGAGGACCACATTCTCGAGAATATTAGTGCTTTTTTCGCGCCCTTTGCTCCAAGTTTTGGCAATAACTAACTCGGTGCAATCAGCGCAGTGAGTTTTTAGTACTTCTTCTATGTAATAAGGGTTGTCTGGCAAGCAGTATAAACCGCGTTTGTAGCCCAAAAAGCGCTCTGCATCTTCAGCGAAAATGAGTTCGCCTTTTTCGTTTACGATTGCAATAGCAGGGTCGTGAAATGAGGTTGCTAAGCCAATATAATATTTCATCGCTGTGATCCAAAAGTGTTGTTAATGTTTATTCTGTTGGTGGCCTGACTATGTTCGAAGCCAATGTATTTATTCATAATTGTGTTAAGCCTCAGTCGTTTTTCTAACGACTTGTGGCAGTGGGCTTAATTCAGATAAGTGAAAGTATCCGCCGTAATCGTGCAAATAAATTGTAGGGCGGTGGCCAAACGATAAAGTGGCTTGAGCGCGCGTTGAACAGATCTTTCCTGTTTTATTGAGTTTGACCTCGGTGCCAATGGGGTAGGTGGTATTCCACGTATCTATTTGCTGTTGTGGCGTCAAAGAAGTCTGGGCTGTGTCGGTTGGCTTATGAGCGCCGATGTGAAGAGTGGCATCGCGATGACTTGTGATGCTATCGACAAGCTTAGTGAGTACTTTTTTGGGCCCAAGTTCCTCAAATGCCATCTCGCCCTGAGCGAGCAAGAACTCAATACTTTGTGTCCACCTGACTGGTTGCGTTAATTGTTCAATTAGACAATGGGCAATCTCTTTTTCCGTAACAGGTTTTGCCGTGACGTTGGCTATCACGGGGGTTTGTAATGAAGAGAAATCAAAATCAGCAATGTACTGGGCAAATTCCTGTTGTGCGGGTGCCATGTAACGAGAGTGAAACGCACCACTGGTGTTAAGCTTGATAAAGCGCCCACCTAGTTGCTCGATACTGTGCTGACTGCGATTTATGTCATCAACAAGCCCTGAAATGACGATTTGCTCTGGTGAATTTAAATTTGCAATGTCGATACCCACCAAATTATGCGCTTGCAAGCAAGTGCGCAGATTCAGTTCGTCAACATTCAACACCGCTGCCATGGCGCCAGATGCCGCTTGGCTCATCAACTCACCACGTTTTTTAACAAGCTTTAAACCGGTTTCAAAACTCATGGCGCCTGCGGCGAACAGTGCCGTGTATTCTCCTAAACTGTGACCTGCAAAGTAATCAACAGGAGAAGCATCATGTTTTTGTTGCTGTAAATAGGCGAGGGCACTTACTACATACAGCGCGGGCTGTGTGAACAGAGTATTATTGAGCTGTTTTTTTGGATCTGCCAAGCAAAGCTCTGTCACTGAATAGCCGAGTATGTCATTTGCCAGCTCAACGTGTTGTGTAAATTCAACAAAGAGCTTTTTACCCATACCAACATATTGAGATCCTTGTCCCGGAAATATGTAAGTTTTCATATGGCCTCAGTTTATTATCCTGCCACGTGGCTCAAGGTGATGAGCTGTTGTGTTTGTTTACTTAACAATGCTGCGGTGTCTTGCATCAGTTTTTCTGCAATTTGGTCCACATGGCGGTTTTGCCATGGTTCTAACTCCGTGCCTTTAACCCACTGATTAAACGCGCCAAGAGCAGGTCCGGTATGTACTTGAAAATTAACTCTAGCGTGCTCTGAGCCAGTAAAAGCCAGTTTCATGCTTTGTGCAAAATACCAACGAAATACGCGTGCCATTTTGTATTTTTCGTCATGTTCGGCTCGTTCAATATCTTGTGAGCGATTTGAGTTCAACAAGTACTGTTTTGTTTGCGTCCAAACATCTTCAAAAGATGCATTGAAATATTTGTCTTGTAGCTGCGTTTGTATTTTTTCGGGCAGGGAATGTAGCGAATCATATTGCTGATAGAGCTGGTAAAGCTTGTTTGCGCGTGCCGCAAAAAATACACCTTTTTTAAGAACTTGTACTTTTGCACCAGACTCAAACATATCGCCTGCAGGGGCGTAATCGGTATCTTGTACATTGATGTCTTGCAACATGTGCTTTACTAGGTCTGAAGTTCCGGCTTCAACGGTGCATTGGTTAATAGAGCCTGTGAGAATAAAGTCTGCACCCATCACAAAGGCGGCGGCTGCAGAATTGGGTGTGCCAATACCCCCACCAAGGCCGACTCTAGGCTTATGAGCAAAGTCATGTTCAAGTACTTTTTGGTCGCGCAGGGTTTGAATCGCTGGCAGTAACACCGCGGGTTGTCCTCTGTCTGTATGCCCGCCGGAGTCCGCTTCAACACAAATGTCATCGCACATAAAGATGGACTGACTGAGCTCAACTTGCTCGGGGGTAATCTTACCGAGGGCAAAAAGTTGCTGAACGAGGTGCATGGGTGCGGGGCTTAAGAATTGATTAGCTACCTCTGGGCGAGAGAGTTTGGCGATGACTTTGTTTTTGGTGCGCACCGCACCATGTTGGTCTTTATATATGCCTTGCAAACGATATAAAACAAGCGCAGGGGTGATGCGAATAAAAGCGGCTGCTTCTATGCAACGAATACTGTAATGGAGATAAAGCTCAATTAGCGCTATTTCTGAATCTGGCGAGTCCAAATTGGCGACTAAGTTTACGCCATAAGCTTGGTCCTCTTTGAGCGCGTCCTGAATGCAAATGATATCTTGCTCAATGTCATTTAAGCTTCTGCCTCCAGTGCCTAAAAAGCCCATCAATCCTGCATTTGCTAGCGCAATCACTAATTCTTTTGATGCAATACCGCGGTACATTCCGCCGGCTAAATAAGCATACTTGATGCAATAGTCTTTACGAAATTCAGCGCTTCCCAAGCTAGAAGGTGAAATAGCAGGTATTTCAATCTTTTCGGGTTTTTTACTACTTTTAGCGTTTTTTTTGTTATTTTTTTGTTCACAAACAGAGTTTATGGGTATAGGTTTTTCCCCATTTTGAGTTTGCTGCATATAAATTCCGAGCTGGTTCACCGTATTCTTAGCACATAGTGATACATAATTATGAAAGCAAAATGGAGGGATAAATTGATTTTATATCAGACAAGATTACTAGTTTGTATTTTGAGCAAATGGATATTCAGCACTTTTTAAGGAGTTTTAGTATTTAATCTACTTTTAAAGGCTGGTTAGTTGCTAACTTAATACTTTTCATGCAATTACCACAATTGCTCTGCTCGCTTTTTATTGCGCATAGCAAAGTAATTATTTTTAAGGAGAGAAAGTTGACGTACTTCAAACGAATTCTTTTTGGTCTGTTCATAGTGATTTTATTAGGTACGTTGGTGCCAGAAAAAATACAAATACCTGTTACAGGTGCATCTACACACGATTGGAATCAAGAAACGTTTTGGTATGAATCTTGGGGAAGTTCCCGCGTGCACAAGGGAATTGATATTTTTGGAAAGGTTGGTACTACGGTTATCTCAGCCGGAGACGGTTTTGTAATTTTTAAGGGGGATGTCGAAAAAGGTGGGAATGCAGTGGCAGTGCTTGGTCCAAAATGGCGCATTCATTACTATGCACATATGAGGCGTCATTATTTCTAGTGTTGTGCCAAACTGTGAGATAGGTACAGTACTCCTGAACACTTGATTTAATTTCGCTTTACAGACTAGAGCAGCAATGTAGGCTTACTCCGTTGTTTTAAGCGCTCGTTTTTATAAAATTTAGAGTCAGTTCTCCTTTGCTTACTAAAGCGGAAGGTACTTTCTACGGAAATATTGCGTATCACTTGGAGCTTCAATGGCAAATACCCTAAATATTCTGGTAGGCGTGATAGGTGGGGAACTAGAATTATTAAATATTGTTTTGCCTCGCATTCTCTGTACATGTGTAAAGACTTAAGAAAGGCCGATATGAATAAAAGTTTATCTGATGCACTGTTTCGCTCTTTAGGGACACACGCTCTTAAGGAGCTATCAATTTCGCTGCATCAAATTCAGATTGTTGTAGCGCCATGGGACGATCTGCAAAATGAGGCCATTGCCTTATTTGAAAATGTGAACATCATTTATGTTGAAAGTCATGACACAGATGCAACATCAAACCTCAATCTTCCATGGGACATCATTCGTCTCGACTCGATAGAAAAGACCGGGGCTATTTGGGAGTTCGGCTTGTGTTGTGCTGAATTGACCTTAGGTTTTACTGCGTCAATGCCAACAATAACTTTTAGGTAACCCAAAAGTCCCTATTTGCCACTACTTACAATTTGGTGTAAGCCTCAATATTAAGTGATGACTGTTATGTTCATAGCATAAAAGGTCGGTTAGCAAGCTTGTCATTGAATACTCATTTTTGTCTGAGCTATACCTTCGAGTAAAACACATCAATAATCTCATTTTGAATTACTCAGACTATGTATGCGCCAAGAAAATATTGAAATAGGAGCATGATTAGAACTCCATTCATCATGACCTATTGGTCTTCTAACATATTGATTAATATAGTTTGTCGTGTAGTGTCGTAGAAATGGCGTAGTATAAAGCTATCAAAGTACACAAAGCCGCACATAATGCACCTCAGTTACTTTCGGAGCTTAAAAGGAGTTTGATTTGTACCTATCAACAAATAAATTAAAAACATTGCGCAGTGAAAATGGTTGGTCTCAAGAAGTATTAGCTCGTTCCACGGGATTATCCGTAAGGACAATTCAGCGTATAGAGGCTGAAGGTAAAGCATCGGCAGAATCGACACTGGCGTTGGCTTCCGTTTTTAATTTGTCACCTCAGGCATTGAAAGCAACTTCAAATGAAATTGAAGTAAATTGGACGAGGAGAATGATTATGAAAAACCTACTGGCGTTGCTGCTCATATCTGGCGCAATTGTAATGCTGATTATTCTGGGGGCGAGTGTAAAAAATTACATAGACGTGGTATCTGGAATATTTTTAATTTTATTCTTGTATTCAGCGACTATCGTAACATTTGGAAGCAGTGGCTTTATCAAGTCCTTGTGTGGTCTTAAATACCTGTTTACAGAAGAAATGAATGGAGGTTCTCAAGCGAAACATCTAAGTGAGGTATATGAGAGCCAAATAAAGTTTTTATATGGAGGAGCTTTGGTTGGTATGATCGCTGGGGCAATTGCGATATTTGGAAATATAGATAACTATGAGAACTTTGCGCTATTACGTGCGTTAGCAGTAAATTTAGTCGTTTTATTTTATGCAGCAATACTGAGTGAGTGCGTGTTTCGACCTTTGAGCATCAAGCTCAAAACGTGCGATATTAGTGAGTAGCTCTAAAGCGAGTTATGTTTTATAAACTATACGACAAAAGGTAGTGCGGGTTTGGGCCTGAATTACCAGCTTACTTACATACATGTTGAAGGCTAATTTCACAGGCTTCCTTGACGAAGGGTATCTCGAAGTTTTACTTTTTATCAAGTATTTTGGTTGAGTTTTAACAAGTAGTTAGGAGCAACATGGACGAATCAAATACTCTAAATTCGCTTTTGGAAAAAGTGGCGGTATATCATCCCTTATATGGAGGAGGATTGGCGACGCACCTGCCAATGGTGCTTATTGCGTTGTCAAAATTGAAAGCGCCAGATGAGATACTTTTGAAGGCTTTTGATAACGGTTTGGATGAGCTTGAGCTAACAGACAATCTTGATAAAGTAAATGTGGTTGAGGGCGTTGAAAGTGAATTAGGGAATAGTGGAAGCTATCTGAGTTATTTAAAGTATTACCAAAGAGAACTGGCTGAAAATGGCGTTAATACCGTACTCGAAAAGACCTTGCCGAGTTTAATATCAGGTATCGCCGCGTCAGCATTTCATGGATTAATAAGGCTAGCTTATGCTGTTGAAGCAAATAACCAAAGTGAAATGGCGATTGCGCTTGCTTTTTGGAGCTCTGAATATCAGCCCTTTAAATTATCTGACAAGACAACAGAGGAAAGTTGTGAAGATATCCTTGCGCGATTATCTAAATATGGTGAGAACTTCCGTTTTTCGCCTGGCATTATAGTCGACCGAATGGATGAAATAGCCGGGCTGCTACAGCGTCTAGACTCAGAGATTCAACCCGCGTTCATAGATCTTTCGACAATACGACAGTTTGCTATAAAGTCGTATTACTTACAGGACGATTTTACACTACTACACACGGTAACTGGGTGCCATGCATTTTCTATTATCTTACCTTTTATTGATGACGTAGAGTGTGCTTTACGGTCTTTTTGGAAGGCGATAGTTGTTGCATATTTGAGCACTGGTCTCGCGTATAAAGGTGAAAAAATAATAATACCGTGCAAAGAGGTCTGTTTTGATTTAGTGAGGGACAATGCCTGTTTATCGAACGATTCACATGTTATCAAACTCGTTTATAGCTGTTTGAGAGAATATCAGTTATCCGGTGACTCATTATACTATTTAGCCGCGCATCGAGCTGTATTTCATGAGCACAAATAAGGTATGCATAACCCGCCAAGTTAAGCCTTTATCGTAAACGACTATTTTTGGCTTGCTAAATTGCATTCGCTACTCACGCCAGTACCAAGAAAGTTAATTGAAACCACTTTGAAAATTGCTGATGTCGTATTAGTGCCGTATAGTTGTCGTTGATTCTGCGTATAAACTTCGTAAAAAAACAATAAAAATAATAGATTATGTAACTTCATCATCAACATGGCTGTTTAATAAAATGAAAATAAATGCTGAACTAGTAAAAGAGTTGAGACACAAACATGCTTGGTCTCAAGAAGAGTTAGCCATATCAACGGGCCTTAACTTGAGAACGATTCAAAGAATTGAACGAGAAGGCTCAGCTTCGTTACAGTCAAGAAAAGCGTTAGCGTCTGCATTTGATATTGCAATTGAATCGCTTGACTTCAAGGAGGTGAGCATGGTCAAGAAATACGAATTTAAATCGATAGAAATTGAATCGAAAGATGGCTTTTTAAGTGGGATAGCAAAGGCTAAGTTACCTAACTTTACCGATATTCTCAATCACGAAGGGCAGCAAGGGTGGTCTTTGGTGCAAATCTTAACGCCAGATCTTGCGCAAGGTGTATGGTCTGGCAAAAGTGGAAGGTTTATCATCATAATGCAAAAAGAAATAATAGACGAGAGTGTATGAAATACTGCTTAACTTGATTGAGTTGGTAGATAGGAAATCTCACAGGTGTTTAAACAGGAGTGTTATGTCCAAAAACTTTCTTTCTTGTCAGCATTTTTGGTCAGCCAAGCTGTATTTGAAATACCACATTGTCAATTTTGCCGACTCCTATAGCTCTCTATTACAGAGTGAGTTTTGAAGTGATATGTTATGGTAATTCAAACGCTAAGATTAATTCGCTGAAATGTATTTGCGTGTTAGAGTCGTGTTATGGATAAAGGAGGTTCTATGTACAAGTATATTTTGTTCGTTTTAATTTTTTTAAATGGATGCACCACAAGCTTATGGGCACCAAATTACAAAAAAGAAAGCCTTAATGGTTTTTATGTCAAAAGTGACACCCGCGAACTTTTTGTCACAACCACAAAAACAGCTTACTTACTCGGCATTGATCAACAATTTGGCAATGCGCTTCAATTATCGAGAAAAATTGAGTTTATGCCTAAGTTTGAAGATTTTAAACTCAATGATAAAAATGAAGTGAGCGGCTATGTAACGCTGACACTAAAAGAAGAGTTTCCACCTGAGTCGCTTGCTGCTGAGCTAGCATCTTTAGGTTTTGAACCAGATATCTATTCCAAAAGGTTACAATTGACACGTAAAGTAACAGGGAAGCGTTACACCATAGAAGGTGAGATACCCCTCGAGAAGTTAGAGAAAGAATATACCATAATGGTGGCTCAGCCTCGAACATTTACAGAAACTGCAGGAAAAATTATTGCGACACCAGCAACCATAACAATAGACGCGGTTGTTACTGTGCCCGCAGTGTTTTTTGCAGCAACGGTAATGGCTGCTGGCTCACCCTAAGTGACCATGAACAAGAGGACTTGTTTGGTTGCTTGTTTTATAAGTGTGGAGCTACTTTCATAACCTGTTTAGACATGTTTCCTCAGATGGGTAAATATGGTGGTAAACGCACGAAGTGTCGCAATGAATCACCTCTATGACGTATTTACTGTTTATCCAAAATG
Organism: Pseudoalteromonas luteoviolacea; assembly: GCF_001696455.1. Classification (GTDB taxonomy): domain Bacteria; phylum Pseudomonadota; class Gammaproteobacteria; order Enterobacterales; family Alteromonadaceae; genus Pseudoalteromonas; species Pseudoalteromonas luteoviolacea_C. Next base: position 1,444,809 of record NZ_MAUJ01000001.1, on the reverse strand, counting down.
TGTGCCTTTTTCATGTACTTTCTGCCATTCTGAAGCATGGCAGATAGCACTCGCGCACATGTCGTTATCTGATATAGGCGCTAGTGACGGTTACACTCTGGTTACCGAAGTCGCAGATCATTGATCTAGCAGAGAGGCCTTTTGCCACTTTCTACCCAGAATGCTTGAATTGATGGGCAAGCCGCATTTTGTAGATACACTTGCACCGGAGTTAATGTTAGAAAAGCTGGCTTCTATGGGCTTTTCGAGCTGGCACCGAAATGAACAAGACGCTGTAAATCGGATTCTTGAGATTTTAACACTAGAAATTCCCTTTGAGTGTGATGAAGATAGAGCTGAATGGAAAGCCGCTTTGGCTTTACTCAATGTAGCTGAGTCATTTTAACATCTAATAGAGTGGCTATTTACCAGTTGTTATATGCTAGGGAATTTCAATCAAAAAGCGTGCCTTTATGGCTTCGCCAATCAATAAACAGTTTCAAGCAGCGATAAAAGTTGTAAAATGGTACTGAAATTACGAATGGGTCGTCTAAAGCTTGGCTGACGCCCATTCAATGCTAGTGCTAGCCAAGCGTAATACGCCTCATACTGCGTCGTTGTAGAGTAAATTCAAACATGATCAAATTCATAGAAACCACACCGTGGTGGTTCATTATCATCCTATATATCACCACAATTGTTCTGGGAGGTTTTATAGGTGCTCCTTTGATGGCATCGCTCTACAATTTGCCTACGCTTTCAGAAGTTCAGCAGCTTTTTGTTTTAACTGCCCTTATTAAATTTCATTACTTATTCCCAATACTTGTCGTAGCAACGTGTGGACTAAAGTTTGTTCGAAATAAAAACAATAAAACACTCACAAAGGTGTTTATGTTAGGTTCGATAATCCTTACTCCAAGCATTTTTTATGCTACGCAGGCCGCGGCGATATATAACTATACCGGTGCTTAATTAATCAGATTGAGACGGCCCAGAATGTGTTAACTGGGTCGGCTAGAAGCTCCACCGTGTCAGGGCCTCAAAGAAACACGTCAAAATTACCGAGGTATCTCTGCAAGGCCTTGTTATATCCATTGATATAAAAAGTAACTTTATGTCACACAAAGATGGAATTTAATCCACTGTATATGAAGGTTTTATAAGCCCAGACTTAGTTGGAAAGGGGAGACCTGTTGTACAAACATAGTAGTGTCATAGGGCTGCTAAGGTACTTGCAAAGTTAGACAAACGTACTGGTATTTAAATTGCTATCAAATTGGCTAACCCTCTTATATAAAAGTGTTATATTTTAAAGTATCTGGCTGATGTGATTGAGCGAGAATGTTTTTTGCTTAATTTTTACTCATATTTAACTTGAATTTAAATTTGAAGTTTTATTCACTGGCTTATTAATTTAACTCTCAATATTTTTAATATAAACAGCCATAAGGCTATCGAAACGTATTGGCTTTCATTGTATTATTTATTATTATTCGACACATAAAAAATAAACTCTTTCGAGGGATAATTAATGAAGTTAAAAATGTTATTTGTATTATTGCTGCTAGTGGTGAGTAGTCATGCTTTAGCCAATGCAAATAGATTCGACCTGATAGGTGAAATAGGTGAAATCAGATATCATGAAGCCTCAAATACGTTAGCACCTTCTTGGAAAAAGCATACTTGGTTTACTTTGAAAGCAGATCCGGGGCAGCCAAAACCAAGTTGTTACATTCATGGGGGCGGTTACTCAATTACGATTCCTGATGGCAATGACACAGCAATTTCGATGGTGCTTGCAGCCAAGATGGCAAGTAAAAGAGTTAGAATTACGTTTGACGACACGGTAGACTTTCCAAGCCCCTCTTATTGCAAAGTACAGTACATAACCATACTGTAATTGATGTAGATACTATTGAGAGTCAGGCAGCCACTCTTTTGCTTTTGGGATATAACCTGTTGTGTAGGTCATCACCGTATAGAGATACATGCTTGTTGAGCTGACTCTTTATCTGCAATATTAAGGAATGTGTTGGCGTCGAAAACCTTCTTCGTCCTTGAGGATATTAAACCTTTACAGGGCGTCGTAAAGTTATCCAATTATAGTAATTTAGAGGCATGCAAAATGTGTCTTTAGCGGGGCGTGTTACTGAAACACCATGAGAAAATCAGATAAGAAATTAGAGAAAAACATTGTTTCAGCTTTAACTGAAGCATGTGAAGACGCACTAGAAGCGTATGAAGGGTTTCAGTGGTTAACCCATATAGTCAACTATCAACATTTTCCAGAGAGTTTATCAATCGTCTGTGTTTTCAATAATAAAGAGCACCTACAAAAAGCCTTAGATGACAATAAAGGCGAGCAGCTGAAGGGAACAATTGAAAAAAAATTATTGACCTTTGATATCAAAGTAAAGGGTATCAAAAAGCGTATTTTATTTGATACTGAAGAGGCTTGTGAAGCTGAAAATGACGGTAACTGGAGCAAAAGATTTGAAAGCTTCAAAAGTGCTCGACATGTATAAAGACCGCTTCGAAAAACGCCTTTCACTGCCCAAGTGGAGTCTGTACTGGGCCCAATTCAATTAAGTTAGGCAACGCCTAACCCAGCTTTAATAAATCCCCATGTTATATGAACGAGTCCAATATCAATTGGATTTTACAGTTTTTACAAGGTTTGCAAAGTAGGCGAGTATCAAGCTATAGGCTGAATAAAAGAGCGCTTAGGGTTAGAGGGCTGAAGATGAGGTATTGTAAGCCGGGTACTTTAGTTCTTGAAGATTAACGATGGCCATAGGTGCAGAGTGAGTTATCAAGGCGATAAAAAGCAAGGTGTGTTCACATCATTGATTATTTTACAGTTATAAGTCTTATTTCCTAACAACAATCTAGTGCTTAATACATTCATAGTTTACTGATTTTCCTAAGTTTTTAACTAATTTAATCATTTTTGAATAGTTATAAGTGTGAGAATGGCAAATCAGTATTCTACTTTTCGGCGCGTTTATTTGATATTTACGTTTAATAATGAATGAGTTAGAGGTTGATTGATAACAATAATCTGACATTGATGCCTTTTAAGTTCTTGTTTATTTATGTAGTCTAGACGGGTTTTTATTTTTGGAGGCATTTCGCGATGAAGCGAATTCTTTTGTGTGCTAGCTTGGGGCTAGCTGTCAGTGCGGGCGCGTCAGCCAAAGAGGTGATGACCCCTGAAAAACTATGGCAAGTTAAGCGTGTCAGTGCGCTGGGTCTAAATAAAGAAAATACCCATGTGATTTATCGTGTAACGACACCGAGTGTTGAGAAAAATAACTTTTCTAGCAAAGTGTACCAAGTGCCCTTAAAAGGCGGGTCGGCTCAGCTACTCGAGGCGTATCAAGGGCTGCTTCAAGACAGTAATGTCTCTCCTGATGGTAGCAAAAAGCTATTTCATGAATCAGTGCAAATGAATGCTATTTTAGCGTCTGATAAGCATGAAGATTTAAGCAGTGCAAACGCCTATGTCTTTGATGATTTAAATTATCGACACTGGGACACATGGAAAGATGGCAGCGTTAAGCATGTGTTTTACCAAGATTTAAAAACGGAAGCCAAAGTCGATATCATGGAAGGTAAGCCTTTTGATAGCCCGACTTCACCTTTTGGTGGCTCAGAGGATTATATTTGGGGGCCTAAAGGCGAAAATATTTATTACGTCTCTAAGAAATTAACGGGTGTTGATTATGTAAAGAGCACAAACACAGATATTTATCGTTATAATCTGGCTGATAAAAAAACAACCAACATAACTAAAAGCAATCTAGGTTATGACAAAAGCCCTGCGTTTTCTCCTAAAGGTGAACTTGCTTGGCTCCAAATGGATGAACCAGGCTATGAAGCCGATAAGAATGACATCATTGTTTTGGCGAATAACAACAAAGTAAACTTGACTGAACATTGGGATGGCACTGTTTATAGCTTTAAATGGAGCCACGATGGTAAGCATATCTACTTTGTGGCACCCACAGGCGGCACCATTCAGCTATTTCAAGTCGCAGTTAATACAAGGTCTAAAGCGAAGCCTAAAATCAAGCAGCTGACGAAAGGGCAATTTGATGTCAATGGTATCGTTGCTGCACTTAATGGACAGTTGATTGTTACTCGTAACAGCATGAATAAAGCGAAGGAAATCTTTAAGTTGAATCTTCGCAGCAAAAAGATGGTTGCGTTAACCAAGGTTAACGAGGCGTTTTATGCAAACTTGGATCTACCAAAAGTAGAAAAGCGCATGGTTGAGACGAAAGATGGTCAAAACATGCTGAGTTGGGTTATCTATCCGCCTAACTTTGACAAGCGCAAAAAGTACCCAACTTTGTTATACCTTCAAGGCGGACCGCAATCTTCGCTATCGCAATTTTACTCTTTCCGTTGGAACTTCCAAGTAATGGCATCGAAAGGTTATATTGTGGTCGCACCAAACCGCAGAGGTATGCCGGGCCATGGTGTTAAGTGGAATGAGGACATCAGTAAGGACTGGGGTGGCAAAGCGATGCAAGACTACCTTGATGCAATTGACGATATTGCAAAAGAGTCATATGTCGATAAGAAACGCATTGGCGCAATTGGTGCAAGTTTTGGTGGCTATTCAGCGTTTTATTTAGCTGGTAATCATGAAGGGCGTTTTAAAACCTTTATCTCACATTGCGGTATTTTCGATACGCGCAGCATGTATGGCACGACAGAAGAGGTATTCTTTGTTAACCATGATTTAGGTGGCGCGTACTGGGAAAAAGACAATGTAGCTGCAAGCAAAGCTTACTCTGAGTTTAACCCGGTGAATTTTGTTGATAAATGGGATTCTCCTATGTTTGTGATCCATGGCGGTAAAGACTATCGTGTGCCGCTAGGGCAGGGCATTCAGGCGTTCCAAGCAGCTAAATTACGTGGACTCAAGAGCCGTTTCTTATACTTCCCAGAAGAAAACCACTGGGTACTGACACCACAAAATGGCATTGTTTGGCAACGTGAGTTCTTTAAATGGTTAGATGAGACACTGTAACTAAATATAATGACTCACATTGCAAAAGTTAAAAATGCCAGCTTGTAGCTGGCATTTTTTCTTTTCGAGGTCACTTGTGAGCGAGCCTTGCTTTGCATTAGAGGCGACCAGCACGTATTTGAACCTTGTGATGAGCTTATCGACTTGTTGCATGACCAAATTAAATAGGTCAATGAGGAGGTCGCTAAATTATCTTACAGCAAAACGGTCTTAGAGCACTTCTTATATGAAATAGAAAATGCTAAATAAGCGAATTACGTTAACTCAATTTGAGTTCACAGTTTGCTTACTCAGTGTTATCGTTATTGTTTTTCATAGGAAATTTTAGATAAGGAGCAAAATTGAGTTCAGTAGACTTGTTCGTGAAAGGTAACTATTTTCAAGCGCAAATCACGCGTATTGAGCCCACATTAGAGGCTGCGTTCGTAGATTTTGGGGCGCAAAGGCATGGGTTTTTACCTCTAAAAGATATAGAGGGGTATGATAGAAACGTGCATAAAGTTGGTACGGAGCTAATCATTAGCATTGAGAAGCCAGAGTACAAATCAAAAGGTGCAGCTGTAAAAGCGCATAAAATGGCGCCTGATGGGGTTACTGTTCACAAGTTAGTCAGCCCAAAACTACATGGCTCGAATGGCGTAGCGGTGTTCTTGGCCTTAACATTAATTGTTGCGGTTGGTATATTGTACCTAATAATGTAACATGTAAATTTGAACACATTGTCTCAGGTTACCAAAGGTGCATGGTTGACAGTGTTCGATGCCACTTAGGAATAAATATACTATGAAGTTATTTGTGAGTTTATTTTCTATCAGCTTATTGACTGCCTGTAGCACTGGCTCCTTTTTAGATGTCAGTGAGTTTGAAGTAGACGTTGAAAAATACCTGTCTTGCAGCTCTGCCAAAAAGGCATATGCAGCTGCGCTTGATGACAATGGCGTTTGGGGAAGTGGGTTTAGTTACGGTTTTCCAACCCAAAAGCTTGCAAATAAAAGAGCACTTGAAGAGTGTGAAACGCAACGAAGCAAACATAACATACAAGCTGAGTGTGTCATTTATTTTGAAGGAAATACGTCAGTAAGAGAGCTCTAATTGCGAGTCTAGGCAGTAGGAAGTGCAAAAAATTAAGCCATGTACTTTTTTAAAAGTTCGAGAAGCTGAATTGAGCTAATGGTCATAAGACAGCTCTAGCTCAATGATATCTTGGTTGACTTCAATTACTTGCTCTAAGAGCATATGTTGACCTTTGACGTCTGATAGTTTCCATGCGAACGGTTTAAGCGGGCGTATTTGTTTTATAAGCTCACCTTCCAGATTGTACATAGATAGGTACCTTGAGGTTGGGTCATAGCTATAAAACTTGTTCTGAGATAGCACTAAGCTTTTACCATTTAAAGCGGACATGTATTCGGGAGCTTGAGAGTCAATTGGTAGAGAAACGCGAAACACTTTGCCGTTTAAGTGGCTAAAATACAGAGTGTGGCTCGTAGACCATGTATTGCTAACCCCCTCAATTGGGAGAGGGGTGAATTGCAATGTCTTTAAATCTAGAGCCCACAAAGCGCGAGCATTTGCCGCTGTTGCAGTGACCAGTAAGCTCGAATTTTGGTGCCAGCCAGCAACTTTCTCCAACAGAACGGGAGCATTGAAGCTTTGTGTGTTTCCGTCTAAATCGGTTAATTTGAGTAACCCATTGCTCACCACGGCGATTTGCTTGCCATCAGGAGACCAAGTGAGTTGCTCAATACGGCTATTATTCGCAAAGTCACTTAACTGTGTTGCCTGCGCGCCATCCCATAGCCAGACTTCATCATTACCACTTCTTTCTGAGATAAAAGCAATCAGGTCGCCGAAGGGCTGAAATTTTGCAGATTTTTCGGCGCTTTTTGTGCGTGCAAAGCTTTTGTATGGCTGCACACTCTGATTGATCCCGGATTGTATTGGGGTATTGTGTTCTGTATAAATTGGCACATTGGCTATATCCGTATCTTTGTACCCAGTAATAGCAATGACTTGCGCATTTTTAGGGTGCTTGTCGACACTTATTATGTTTTGCAGCAGTGGTTTATATTCGCTAAGCTCACCGTTCAGATTCAAGTGATACAAAGTGCCGTCATTCACGGCCAATAAGGCATCTCCCTCATTTGAATAACGAATTTCAAACTGTGCCAGAGGAAGAATAGTCTTTTGAAGAGTAACGATATGTTGCTGCAAAACTCTACCTTGCTCATTCAGTATGCTCAACACATGCTCAGAATCAGGATTAAAACCAATGACTGCATATTGCGACTGAACAGGAGAATAGTCATAGCTATAAATGGAAAGAGCCGAGGGCGCGAATAAAATGTCGCTTTGTTGATTTAGTGCGTTGTAATGAATTAACCCTGAGTTGCCGTGTTCTGTTTGCAAAAAAGCATATTGGTGGTTTGGCAGTGCAATTGGACGCGAAATCGACTGATTTTGACATTGGTAGCGCACCGCAGCGGGTTGTGGAGAGCTTAATGAAGCTGCAAAATCTAGGCTATTGATCTGCCAACAGTTTGCGCTTTGGGGCTCAAACTCTCTCGCCTTTTGGTCACAGTTTTTTTGCTGTGTAAAAATGATACTTCGGCCATCAAAAGTAAATCGAGTGTCTCTATAAAACCCTGCTTGTTCGCTCAGTCTAGATTCAATCCCCGTTTTTAAATTTTTGGCCCAAATATGGCTGTAACACGACTGGGTTTGACGGTTAAATACAATGTACTGCCCATTGGGACTGTATGAGACTTCACTTTCAAAAGAATCAGTGTGAGTTATTGTTTTTATTGATTTTATTTTTGGTTCTAAGGAGGTGGTGAACACAGCGAAAAACAGCCCGAATGTCATGAACAAAACCACAAGAGCTATCCATTTCCAGCGCCCTTTTAATTCTCGTGGGTTGTTGATTACTGCACGTTGCTTCGGTTGTTCTTGCTGCCATTGCACATCAACCATAAGCCGATAGCCAATTTTAGGGTGAGTCGCAATAATACGTGGTGATTTAGCATCATCATCAAGTACTTTACGCAACCTCGCTATACACCGTTGCAGGGCATTGGGTACCACTTCTGAACCTTGCCAAACCTGCTCCATAATCTGTTGGTGACTGACGACTTGCTGTGCGTTTTGAGCGAGCAAAAGTAAGACTTGAAGTACCTTGGGTTCTACTTTAATGCTACCTGCTTTACCCGTCACCTCTGAACGAGACATATCTATCAGGTAGCCATCGATGATAAAACGCAGAGGTAAGGTCATAGATTAAATATTGCTGCAAGGAATAAGCCTGAGTATATGGATATGTTCAGCGGATGTCGAGTGCCATTAAGTATTATAACTCTTTGTAAAGTATAGATATCAGCTATTAATCATGATTTCATCAGTCCCCCATTGTTGTACTCTAGGTAGCTTTACACAAAGTAGAGACTCTGATTTTGCACAAGTTAAGGAGTCACACGATGTGTATTTTTTTTCAATTTCATTTTGCCAAAAAGCAGAGGGTAATTTCATACCTCTTAGGCAGTGTTTTGGCTTTTCACTGTCACGGGGCCGCGGCTGACGAAACTGTTGATAAAATAGTAAAACGGGCCGTTGAAGCTTATGGGGGAGAAGCGTTGATGTCGCTTGAGCGGTTGCAAATTGAAGAGCAATTATATCGATTTTCTGAAGGTCAAAGCGGGTTTGCAGCGCATGGTGCACATGGCATTCAGCTGCATAAATATCAGCAACAATTACAAATTGACTATACATCTAAGAGAAAAGTATTTAAGCGCAGTGACCAAAACTTAATTGGTAATTATGGATATTATGATATGACGGCCGTTGATAGGCGGTTTGGAGAAGGAAAGGGCTACAACATTGACCACTGTTTGCAGACAATTCAACAAACCACGCGAATAAGTTGGGATTCAGTCTCACTCGGGATGGAGCAGACGGTAGACCCCTTAATTGTTAAAGCCTTAGCTGAGTCAAAATTACAAATCAAGCACTTGGGTACGATGTTTATTAAAGGGAGGGCGCATAATGTGCTCGGAATGAATAAGAACAATATTCAACAAACGATGTTCTTTGATACCTCAACGGGCCTATTATCGAGAGTCGTGCACAAAAAAGATAACTCAAAAACACGGTTCGATTTTCTTAATCATACTCGAAGTAGTCAAGGCATTGTATGGGCTTATCAAACAATGGTGAGCACTGATCAACACCCTAATAAACATGTGACATCACGCAAGTTGACGGCAGACTTGGCAAATGACTCGCTCACATTGATACCAGAAAAATACAAACCTAAGCGTTCATTCAACTTTTTAGATTTTGCTAAACCCAGTGTGAAGCAAGTCGCTGAGGGCGTTTTTTTAGTAGGGCAAGACTGGGGGTTTACCCTATTTGCAGATATCGGAGAGTCATATGTTTCTATGGGCTCTTGGCAAATGCCCAATGATGTATTTTCTTGGAAGCAACGTCTGGCACACTTGCATCAATTTACGGGGGGCGATAAACCCGTATCTCATTTTATTGTTACACACCACCATGATGACCATTTAATCGGGCTTCAAGACGTCATTGAGCATGGGGCTCAATTGCTGCTTTTACCTGAGCATGTTGAGGCTGTGCGTACTAGTCATTCGGCAATTTCCCCAGAAAACCTGACTTTTATTCAGGATGCCATGCAGTTGGCTAATGGTAAAATCCAAGTTTTTGATGTCCCAAGTAGTCATGCTGATCATAACTTGGTCGTTTACTTGGCAGAGTATAAAGTGCTATTTGCAGAAGATATGTTCGGGAGCAGTTTTGAGCATGGGTTTCATTCGCCAAACAGCTGGCCAAGTCGCGATGTGTATTATCGCTCTGAAACGCTCGAACAGAAGGTGCACTCTGTTGGAATTGATGTGCAAAAGTATGTGTCATCACACCATGGGCGTGTGCTTTCTAATGCCGATTTTAAGCAGGCTCTAAAGCTTGTTTGTCCACCCAATAGCGAGTTAGAAAACCGCTTGTTTAAAGAGTAAAACTAAACTTTGAAAACCGATTTATTTAATACAATAGAGCCGCTGGTAATAGGCTCTATCATTGTTTCATTTATGAATGTTTTGAAGCTAAGTCAATTTCTGCGCATTGTTTTTATTGTGTTGTATTCGGACTGCTACTTTTTTTACTTGCTCAACATGCAATATCGAGCAGACCGTTCGCAACATGCTTTAAACAAGTATGCTGAAATGCAGCAGCCGATAAGTTATGCGGAGGTGCTCTGGTCAGGCTGAGCGGCTTGCTGCAGAGCAAATATGTTTTTGCAAATCGACAAAAGATTTTATATAGATATAAGTATCTGATAGAAAGCGTATTTTACACAGCGAAAGTTTAGGCTCATTTGAGGGCCAGCTATCGGTGCGGTTCACGCGGGTTCATCACTCATATCTATTAATTACTCCATATATAGTCACTTAAAAGCGTTTCATCAGGGGGCTGTTAACTTTAATAATGGATGTAGTGGCTCTATGTTGTGGATGAAAATTATACAAAATTTGCGAACAAATTGATGCTGGTGTTGTCTATAGTCTCGACCAATTAAAAGGAGATTTATATGAAAGCAATATTTGGTATTTTAATAACGTTATTTTGTTTCTCTGCGTTCGCAGATTATGAGCCGTATACTTATCGCCATGAGCCTGTAGAACTTAAATTTGACCCGAATATATTACCCGAAAGTAAAAAGGTTTGGGTTGTTCTCCCACAGGGCTACCATAGACCAGAAAATGCACAAAAACGCTATCCGGTTGTCTACGTTACAGACGGTGCGCTTTATCAATTTATAACTGCGCAAAGCATGTGGTTTGCGAATATCGTCGGACACATTCCCGAGGCGATACTCGTTGCCATTGATACGCGACAAAACCGAGCAAGAGACCTAACACCAACAGTGCCCAATGACGGCCATAGCTCTCCAGATACAACGGGGCAAAGTGCAAGGTTCCAAGAGTTTATACAAACAGAAGTTGTCCCGTTTATTGACAATCAGTACCGTACGAATGACTTTAGAGTCTTGGTTGGGCATTCGTTAGGGGGTCTATTTACGATGACAGCTGCGCTTAATGAACAGATTCAAGATACTTTTAAATCATATGTCGCACTCGACCCGTCTATGTGGTGGGATAATGCCGCTGTTGTGAACCAAATTGAGCTATCGTTGAACTTATTCAATTCAAAAGCATACAATATTTATGTAGCTGCAGGGCATGACCATGAAAATGCAGGAAATTTTTTCGCTGATTATCTTGCGCATATTCAGGCCATTGCTCGCACCGGTCACTTATTATTGGCTGCAAACAAGACCAAAGGCACATATGACGTATTTCAGGATGAAAATCATGTGTCCATGCTACATCAGAGCTTATACAAAGGTTTAAGAGCGGCATTTGAATGCTATCCAGTTACGTGTGATAAGTCCGTAGTATCAGCTAGTCAAGACAAATAGCGAGTTGCTGCAAATGTTCTTAAATAGGGCTTTGCAGCTGCTTATTGAACTAACCTGAAGCCCATTAAAAATGATAAGGCCTTCGCGACAGTGAAGGCTTTTTCATTTCTGATGGCAAAGTGTTTATCTCAGGTATGTTATTTTTTACCAGTTATATAACCATGCTATTATCGCCCAGACCTTAATATAAACAGAGCACATTTCAGGACTAATTTAGCAAGGAGTAAAGATGAAAATAGCCGTAGCGCAATGTAGTTCGATACGAGGGAATGTTGAATCTAATATTGATGAACACCTAAGGTTTATTCAAGAGGCGAGTAATCAAGGGGTTCATTACTTAGTTTTTCCTGAGTTGTCTCTTACGGGTTATGAGCCGGAGTTAGCCGACGAGTTAGCTTTTACAGAGGGAGATGTGCGCCTTGAACCTCTGATAAGCGCAGCTAAAAAGTACAATTTGTCGATTGGTGTTGGTGCACCATTGGCATCTAAGGGGTTACCCAAGATAGGCTTGATTTTAATTCACAATACAGGCGCAGTCGAAAAGTACGAGAAAATGTTTTTACATGAAGGTGAAGAGCTGTACTTTAGTCATGGCGATAAGCACCATTTGCTTCAAGCAGATAAGTACACCATTGCTAATGCAATCTGCGCGGATACCGTAAACCCTGAGCACGCGCAGTTGTGCTTTGAACTAGGGGCAAACGTGTATATCGCAGGGGTACTCGTTACGCCAACAGGCTATACCAAAGACGCTAAATTGTGGTCTCATTATGCGTCTGAGTACGAAATGTTAGTCGCCATTGCGAATTACAGTAAGCCCAGTGGCGGGCTTGCTACAGCAGGTAAAAGTGCAATTTGGTTTAAAAACAATCTCATTGCGCAAGTCGAACAGTGTGAAGATGCCATTGTGATTGCTCTGGCGAGAGGCGATTCATGGGTCGGCAAGGTACATAAAATGTAATGTGCGCTTGGTGTCATTAATCTCTGCTCAGAATATAGCTGTACTTCAATCAGTCCACGAAGTACTTAATATTTAAGAGTATTTGTGAGTCAAATCATTCACTTTATATTGCCAGAGCACGGGCTTAACCGCCCAGCTCGTTTTGTCTATATGTAGAAATGAAAAAAACCTATCAAAATTTCAGTACACGATAGTCCCGGATTCCAATGTTCTATGAGTCATGCAACAACCTCTTCGGGGCTAACAAAGCGGGGCGCTGATATGCTGGGCTAGCGCTTTTGTGTATCACTCTCAAACCAACTTGACTTCAAAAGACAAACGACCCATTGCTTGCACAATCTCTGAAAGCCCTATTTGTCGCCTGTAAACGACTTCAATATTGGCCAGTCAGGTATTCTCGCTCGTACATCATCGAATATAATTTGCTCAATTTTTGTTTTTTTCGGCCGATATAGAAGTGTATAGGTGTGTCAGGAGGCGTTATGAAAATTGAAAGTGCACAAATTAATTTAGTGAACAAACATGACGAGAAACGACACATTTATGAAAAGCGAACTGAAATTACTCGTTCAACTAATTCAGATATAACAGAAAATTCAGTTGCTAAGCAACTAGAGGGTGCGGAAATAGATGATGAATTAGGCATGAACATGGATGCCAAGATGTATATTCTTAAATTGTTGGTACAGAGGCTAACGGGTAAAGAAGTAAAGTGGTATGAAGATGTGATTGGAAAGGACATCTCTCACCATGAAGCCTCTCAAATGATCTCACGCACTCAAAGCTCGACAGGTGAGCAAAACCCGCCGACTCAAGTCATGGTAGAGCGCTTAATTCACGAAAGCCAGTCGAATGCTTTGAAAGTAGGCGGTCAAATTAAACTTGAAAATGGCAAGCAACTTAACTTTTTATTCAAAGCCGAGTTTGAACAGTCTTATACGAGTTATCACAGAGCAATTGAAAACGTCAATATGAAAGATCCTTTAGTCATTAGTTTTACCAATAGAGCGGTAGAGCTAGATAAAGAAGATATGCATTTTGATATTGATGCTGATGGAAAAAAAGACCAATTTGCCCATTTAAAGAAAGGGTATGGTTATTTGGCATTGGATCTTAATCAAAACAATAAAGTCGATGATGGCACAGAGCTTTTTGGTGCGCTGAGTGGTAACGGATTTTCGGATTTGGCGCGATATGATGAAGACCAAAATGGCTTTATCGATGAACATGACAGCATTTTTGATAGTTTGCGAGTTTGGGTAAAAAACAAAGACGAAGATAAACTTATTTCGCTCGAAGAGGCAAAAATAGGTGCCGTTTCGGTTGCCAATGTGCAGACGCCCTTGAATATTAGGCAGTCTAGAGAGTTAAAGGGTGCAGTGAGGAAATCTGGTTTTTATCTCAGTGAAAATGGGACGCCTGGCTTGATCCAACAGGTGGATTATGTCGTTTAGGAAATGCTAAATAGTGTATGTCAGCAGGTCATCAAACTGAAGGTGGTCCAGTTATTACGCTTAACAGTTAATATTTGATGCTTTCACGAGTTTTCGTTCAAACTCGTGAAAAACGCAGGGGTGATGTGCATGCCTTGCAACAATTAAAACAAAAAAGCTTGCAATCGCAGAGGAACTTTCACGTGCGCACTATAAAGGCAAGTGTATACGCTTTTTGTCTTTGCATACTCCTACTAAATCTAATCACTGCGCCTGCTAGTCACTTATTTATGAGGTGATTGCGGCGATATCGTATAGCTTGATTGAACATTGTTGAACGGTAGAAGTAAAGGAGTTAGATGACTTTTTGTTCGCTTGTTCCTGTTTTTATAATTAAATTAATATTGCTTGGCTTTTGTTTTTTTTGTGTTTGTAAGATGCGTGTTTATTGTTATATTTGCATTTCGTTTGTATAAGGAAAATTAAATGAAATATTTACTAGTAATACTCGCCACCATATTATCTTTCGATTCTTTTGCTGTTATGCAAACTAAAACACCACAAAAAATATCATACCTAATGACTTGGTCGGATTATACAGGTGGTGTATTTAAGTTTGCTTTGGAAAACCAAGACGAAGAAGCTCGTGCTCTATGCCCTAGTGGTTACTGGCTAGATGGCGCAAGTGACAAAAATGCCGCGCTGTATGACTTTATTAAGGAAGCTTATCAATTAAAAACTCCCATTATTGTTCATGCAAATGATTCGCAAGATTGGGATGGTATGATAACCAAAGAGTGTAAGTTAATGCTTGCTATTGGGTTTTAATATATAAAATGAGAAACTTTTCTTACTTGGAATAAATGTTCCTTTCTAAGCTTTAAGTTTCTCTTCTTATTTAATTTGGCCTTAAATCTATAAATAACAATATAATATTACTGGATTACTATGAGATCTTTGTTTGTACTTGTTTTCTTTTTTCTATCCGCTTTTTCATCTGTAGCAAAAGTAGACATCACAACGGCAAATCAATCTGCAAAAGAGCAGAAAATTAAATCTGACCTAGAGGCGTTGCATCTGCAATATGATCTCAGCCCTTGGATTTACACGCATAAAGTACTGGTCGATCAGGGGGCGAAAGTGCCTTATAGTCACCCAGTCATTACGATGAGTACACAAAAAAAGTATTTAGAAGATAAAATTAAGCTGCTTTCTACATATTTGCATGAGCAATTTCACTGGCACGTTATTATCAATGGTAAGCCAAACATAGAAGAGTATCGTGCTCGTATCAAGCAAGACTTTCCGATAGTCAAAGTGGGTTTCCCGTATGGCAGCAGAGATGAAGGGAGTACATTGAGCCACATTGTGGTTTGCTACCTTGAATATATCGCGCTTGCTGAGCTTGTTGGTAAGCAAAAGGCGCAAGAAAACTTATCGACAAATAGATATTACAAATGGGTTTATGCAACAATTTTGGACCCTAAAAATGAGAAAAAGCTAGATAGAATGATCAAGGAGTTTGGTCTGGAGTTTAG
This sequence comes from Pseudoalteromonas luteoviolacea, assembly GCF_001696455.1. Taxonomy (GTDB): domain Bacteria; phylum Pseudomonadota; class Gammaproteobacteria; order Enterobacterales; family Alteromonadaceae; genus Pseudoalteromonas; species Pseudoalteromonas luteoviolacea_C. The sequence continues at coordinate 1,429,367 of NZ_MAUJ01000001.1, read as the reverse complement.
GGCTTCAAAATTGTAATACAATCGGCTGCAGATACTCTGTGGCCAAATTTTCGATAAGGACTTATGATGGTTAATAAGTTAGGCATAGTATTGAAACTTTGAGATAAACTGGCTTATTGAGTTTATAAAGGTGGCGGTTTGAACAGACTGATTAAGCAAAAGTTTGCTGAATATCCAGACCATGTCCGAGAGAAGTTAGGTGAATTGCATGCGCTTATTATAGATGTAGCAGGTAATTTAGAATTAGGGCCTGTAGATGAGTCTTTGAAATGGGGAGAAGCAAGCTACTCGGTTAAATCTGGTAGCCCCATACGAATTGATTGGAAAAGAAGCTCACCAACTCAGTATTTTATCTTTTTTAATTGCCAAACAAAGCTGGTGGACACGTTTCGAGTTGTGTATGGCAAGCGCTTAGTATTCCAAAAAAACCGAGCAATCATTTTAAGCATCTCGGAACCAATACCCAATGTAGTGCTGTCTCACTGTATTGAGCTTGCATTTACCTATAAGCAAAGAAGGGGGTTACCTCTTTTGGGCGTTGAAAGACCACGTGTAGCAACCAAACCCAACCTACAATAATAAAGAGCGTATGCATATTGAGCAGCAGCTTTAAATCACGAGCGATTTATAAATATCTGCAGCGGTGATGACGCCTTTTTCTCTCGCTAAACATGGCTGTTGGTTTACGACAAAGGCTGTGACTGGCCAGAAAAAGCAGGGACTTTATGGCGCATAAATAATTTGTTCGATTAGTCAGTCGTTTCTGTTTTTTACGCAAACTCGAGCGTAATGAATGCGTCGAAACGCTATACGCAAGAATAATCATAGCCAACCTTTTTATAGGCACTTTGTTATAAAATAACTCTGTTCTTGAGCTGGGTAATACAGTGCAAGTCGTCTCCTCAATTTTTATTTTCATTTTATTATATGAAGAGCTTTAATTATTCACGTTCTATTGATTGTGGTCTTCGCTAATTTTGAGGTTTTTATTTTATAATTTGGTTTTAAATTATTTTCTAGTGTTATATCTTGCAGGCTTCTTAATGAAAAGGATAACAAAAAATGGAATATAACAGTCCACTTAGCAAAGAGAAAGAACGTACACTGATCTCTCTATTGAACTTGCAACCTAAAAATAAAGTGATAGAAGTGGGATGTGGGAATGGCAAATTATTGCTGAACCTAGTTGAGGCAAGCGATGTTAATATTTTAGGCATTGATATCAATGCAGAACTCGTATCAGCCGCTACCGAAGCGGCCAAAGCTGAGGTGTGCGAAACGCAATATCAGTTTATATGTAAACGTTTTGATGAACTAACACTCAAGTCACACTATTATGACACATTCATTTGTAATGGTTCGTCACATGCGTTTGGTATAGGAGAAGGCGCTTTGAATAAAATGGCGCAGCAGGCGCACGATTTATTGAATTGCGGAGGGCGCTTTTTACTGGGGGAGTGCTACTGGAAAAAGCAACCACCTCAAGCATTTTTAGAGTTTCTGGGTCAGCCTTCAAGCATTTATCGTCATTACAAAGGAAATATGGAAGTGATTGAAAGGCATGGATTTAAACCGCTTTATGCCACGTCGAGTAATCAAGAAGAGTGGGATGACTTTGAATGGCGTCGCAAGCTAAATATTAATAATAAATTGAAACTTGAGCCTGACAACAAAGCCTTGTTGGATGAACAAGCTCGCATTCAGCATTGGCTTGATGCCTATGTGAAGTGGGGCAGAGACCACTTAGGGTATGGCTTTTACCTATTTGAAAAAGTTGATTTGTAGCGTTTTTACTTAGGGCTTACTTCTGAACATAGAAGTTAAGATTATTTGTATGTCATCACTGGGTTAGTACTGTAAAGATGCTGGGCGCAGTCCTTTATTTTACGCTAAAAATATCACTTTAATATCTGAGTTTGAAGAAACCATTTTAATTCTTAATCGCTTCATACGCATGGTTATTAGAGCCTAGCGGAAATTGATAAAGGATGATTTTTTAGATTAGGTATTTTTCCTGAAAGACTTAATTTTGGCTTTTCTACTATTTGAGCTTGGTAAAAAACACCGCAGTCATCTGAAAATAAGCAAGGAGTAATATGTCCGCTTTTATTGTATCGCAGGTTCTGGTAACAATCGCATTAGTAGTTGAAGGTACTGCTATGCAGATGAAACAAAAGCAGCACTTGTTAGTGTTACTTTCTCTAAGCTGCTTGTTTAACGGAGTTCATTACTTTTTGTTGGGACAAGCTACCGCCGGATTTATCTTCCTTCTTTCAAGCGTCCGGTTTTTAATAAACCTCAGGTGGCAGAGCTTTAAGCTTGCGACCTTTTTCTTATCAATGAGCGTTGGGGTTACATTTTTCACTTACACTGGGCTGTTGAGTTTGTTAGGGCTAAGTGCAACGGTATTTATAACGATGTCAGGGTTTTGCAAAGATAAAAAAATGCGTATTTTGATGGTAATTGGTGGCTCAATTTGGTTGGTGCACAATATTATTTTGCTGTCTCCTGTCGCTATTTTATTGGAGCTATGCTTTGTCGTAAGTGGTGTTGTAGGTCTTTATCGACACTATCGCTCAGATGCGGGGACTTTCTTAGATAAAGTTGAAAAGTAAAGCGGCAAACTAAACTTATCCATGTATTGCTTTAAAATACGAAGCTTGGTTTGAGATGTAAATTATTAATAATACTTTTATGATGTTAGGTGTTTTTAGCTGATAAACACCTAAATATGTCGAGCAATTGTCGTCCATGTGTCGGGTAAATGCCGTAACCAATAACGATGTACCTAGGTCATTATATAGAGATTGATAATGGGAGAGCATAACATGGTTTTAAAACAGCTGAGATTAAGCAGGGGGTTGACCCAAGACCAGTTGGCACATATGTCAGGGTTGAGCGTAAGAACTATCCAACGTATTGAAAGTGGCGCAAATGCGAGCTTAGAGTCACAAAAGTGTATTGCGGCAGCACTGGAGATAAGTATCGATGCCTTGTTCGATGCCGAAATCAAAATAGACAGGTATTCAGATAATTGGAAAAACTTGCCTGTTTTGCTGAAAATTTGCTTTGCGTTTAACTATTTACAAATAAGGCCGAGTAGAGCGACTGCTACGCGAGTTGAAATACAGTGCCATATGTTTGGCCTTACTTTTTGCTTGCTGGGGTTATACAGTGAAGCTGCTCTGGTAGGCGGGCTGATATTATTATTCACAGCATATTTGTATACTGCGTTGAAATGGCAAGGCGACAAATATGATATTTGGTTCGAAACTGAAGATGATTCTGTACCATGATGAATTATCCCGATGACTAAATTCATTTGCGCCGCGACCACCCATGTGATGACGAGTTGAAAGCCGAAAACACTAATCTGAGTGTGTAACCTCAAGGTCAGTAGTCGAAAAGCAGTACCTACAACAAACAACAGGTGCTGCAAATTATCTAACTAATTCTCAATTAATGGCCTGTTTCATAGCTTGCTCTTGCTGTGTTTGTTTGTTCCCAAGTACCATCTGTATACAAGATAGTAGCACTTGCAGAATTAGTACCATAGGCACGAATTGTGGCGCTACAGCTAGAACTTGTCGTGGTACCGCATCGGGCAGCTCCACTCCATCGTACTTCTTTAATCTGTTTAGTTACCCCTTTAAGGTAAAATCGACCCCCTGTAGAGTTTCCGAATGAGTAATCGAAAGCCTCACAGTTCGCAGTGCCGTTACCCCATGAGCTGCCACCACTTTTTGCATATACGGCACATACTAATTCTGCAGAGAATGCTTGTCCCGCGAATACTGTACTCGCTATTAATGTAAGTGCTTTTATTGTTGTCTTCATGTCTTTTCCTGTTGTTTATCAATTTTATTGTTGTGCGTTCAGTAGAGCGCAATAACAAGTTAATAAAGGAAAGTTAACCTAGTCAACAAGAAATAACACATAATCTTGAGTGGTTTTAGTGGTTATATTTAAGTTATATTATGGCAACGCAAGTCTATGATAATCAATTGAAATGTGAGGTTGTAATCAATGTGCATTTGCAATAAATAATTCTTTGTTTATAAAGCTTATATTCTAATTTATTTTCATTTCAATGCTTGCAAATACCAAAACAGCACCGTTGCCACCCCCATTTTTATATGGTCCGTGTAAGAGTTTACGCCGAATGAATATATTCATTTTTTCTTTGTGTAAGCTGAGATGGAGAGATTTTCGAGATTAATAGACGCTTTGGAGTTGCCTTTTTAGTATTAAAAGCGAGTTTATAAAGCTTTTTATGTGCCACTCACAAGCTTTTTGCGCTGGGGTTTACGAAGTTACAATGCCAGCTTTCTAATGGTGAATAGTAATAGGAGCCAAAGTAGGGGGCTCACAGCGATTCAATACTTTATTGCTGGACTGAGGGTAGTAATCTAAGTGGTTATTAATTGAGAGTGTACATGTTATGATTTATTTTCGTCTTTAGTTGTCTGAATAATTCTAGCTAAATTTAAATTTTTTTTAGGAAGTTATATAAATATGAAGCCAAAGCTCTTTGTTTTAAAAATGCCATTTGAAGATGGACCTGGAAAAATGTGGATTTGTTCGCACTGCGCAATGATTGAAGGGGCTTTAGCTGTTAATTCTCACTGGAAAGATGAAGTGAATGTACAGCGTCTTGACTTTAAACGTCCTCGCAAGGCGCTAGTCGAATTACTCGGAGAAGATAAGCAGTGGTTGCCTGTATTGGTTATAGAAAGTGGTGAAACTATTACTTCACCTGTGGAAATTATTAACTATCTTGCTGATAAGTATGGTGGAGCCGCAGCTCACCCGTAATGTACGTTAGGGTTTGAAGATTTATATTCTAGATTTGCTAACTGGGTCGAAGTCAGACCTCTGATTATAAATATATGATAAGGGAGTTATTGTAGTGATTAGTTATAGGCTGGCCAAAGCCACAGAAGTAGGAGAACTAAAATCGCTACTTTGGGAGCATGGACCCAATGAGTGGAATTACCTGACAGAAGAAGGGGTGAACGACGAGCTGCAGCTCGTAGAAAGTGGCAAGGCGTTTGCCACCGTAGCGCTTTACGAAGACGAAATAGTTGGGTTTGCAATTCTTATCTCTGGTATAGATGCACCTAACTATGTGGAGAAATATGGTCGAGCGACTGAAGCATCATTCATCGGTGATGTTGTCGTATCAAAAAAACATGCCAAAAAGGGGATTGCGTCCCAATTATTAAGGGAGTGTGTACTCAAAGCGCAGACTCTTAACTCGAAGCTTGTTCTCATTGAACGCCACGAAGAAAACTTAGCGTCCGCGGGGATGATGAAGAATGCTGGTTTTACAATTTACGAGACTTTTTGTGACCCCAATAAACGGACCAGTGGATCGCAAAATAGCGTGATTTTGGGCTATGTGTTAGACAACTAATCGCGATCGATTGGATGCGTTTACAGTTATTCTTAAGTGTATTATGTATGAATCTTCCGTATTTCTTTAGTTTATTTTCACTTTAACAGCCTGCACCTATTCGACTTTACTGTCGAATATATGTCGCAACGAAACCTTTTGGCTCGGACGCCAAAAAGCTTTGCTTTAGTATTCCACTAGACATCTACACAGGAACAGTTGCGCCACATTTTCATATCGTTAAGTCACATTTATATATTTTATGACAATAAGATTGCTTTCGGTCTGCAAGGAGACCGAGACTATATGAACAGTGAAAAGATTAATGTCACAAAGCCCATTAATCTTTCCTCTGTGCTCACAGGTTACGTGGTCACTGCGGTTAATCCGGATTTAAATGACAATCGGTATGAAGATAACCCGAGGTAAATATCATTCCTTAGGTGTTTGCAAATATATAACACATCAATATTAGAGATGCTCATACTTCTAATATTTACCTGTTATGAGTCAAAATCATTTTCATACCCCTTGGGTGGCGGTGTCCACCCTCGCTCATCGTGGCTATGCTTATCAAGTCGATCTGATTGCATGGCTTCTTTGATGGCTTCTTCAATCTGCATAAACAGTTTGCGGTAATCGTGATCATACTGTTCACCTTCACTTCTTAGTGACCACCGCTCGTATAAATGCTGAGAGGCTTGAACTTCTGTTTTGATAAACGCAAATTTTTTCTGCTCGACTAAAAAGGGATGGTAACCTAAAGACGTCATGGCTTGAGCACCTACCTCAAGGGCTGAGTGATAAGTCTCATTGACAATGATATCGGCTCCAGCTTGCCTGAGCTCATAATTATGCCCTCTATCATATGCACGAGTGATGATTTTGATGTTTGGGAAGCTCTGCTTGGCATAATGCACGAGACTTTTAGCGCTTTCTCTATCGTCTATTGCCACAACAAGTGCACTCGCATTGTCGATACCTGCTGTATGCAGCAATTCGGGTCTTGTCGCGTCACCAAAGAAGGTTTTTATTTTGATTGTTCTGAGATTCTCAACCTGGGATGCATCTAGATCCATAACAACTGTTTTAATGTCATTTGCAACAAGCAGCCTATTTACAACTTGGCCAAAGCGGCCGCCCCCAGCGATTATCACTTTTCCTTTCTCATCTATCACATCAAAAGGTTGAGAACTGTTTGTCGTCTGGTAACGAGGCATTATTACCTTCTCAAATAAAATGAATAGAGAGGGAGTAAGGAACATCGATAGTGCTACGACAAGTTGCAGTATCTGTGCAACGTGGTCAGGTATAACACTGTTTTGAATGGAAAAGCTAAGTAACACAAAGCCAAATTCACCTGCTTGAGCAAGACTTAAAGCAAACAACCATCGATCACTGTTGCGAATTTTGAATAGGCTCGCAAGCCCCCAAAGCACACCACCTTTTATAACCATAACAGCCACAGTTAAACCTACGACGACAGCAAAATGACTGGTTAGCACATTAAAGTCTATACCTGCGCCAACGGTTATAAAGAAAAGTCCTAAGAGTAACCCCTTGAATGGCTCAATATTTGACTCTAACTCGTGCCTAAACTCGCTATTTGCCAGAACGACTCCGGCCATAAAGGTCCCTAGGGCTGGTGATAAACCGACTAGGCTCATAAGTGCAGCGATGCCAATTACAATGAGCAGCGCTGTTGCTACGAAGATTTCTCTAAGACCAGACTGAGCGACATAATGAAATAGTGGACGACTCAAAAAATGCCCTAGAACAACGACACTACTGATACTTGCTAAAATGGCAAGTGCATAAGCCCAGGTAGGTAAGCCAGCAACTAAGCTAAGCTCTTCGTGGTGTTGTGCAGCAACTTTGCCTTGTTCTGCTAAAGCTACCAACTCGGGCAGTGCTAGCATGGGAATAAAGGCCAGCATAGGAATAACAGCGATATCTTGCATCAATAAAACAGAAAAAGCGTTTTTGCCCCCGTCAGTTTTACTGAGGCCTTTTTCATTAAAAGTCTGTAGAACAATCGCGGTAGAAGACAGTGAAAATATCAAACCCACGGCGATAGCGACGGTGAAAGCTTGTCCCAGAAGATAAGTAACCAAGCTTATTAATATAGTACTTAATAAAACCTGCAATCCACCAAGTCCGATTAATCGATTGCGCATTTTCCAAAGCATTTGTGGGTGTAGTTCGAGCCCCACCAAAAAAAGCATCATGACCACGCCAAACTCTGCAAAATGTTGAATTGTTACAGTCTCTTGTCCCACTATGCCAGTAACTGGGCCAATGATAACCCCGGCGATTAAGTACCCCAGCACCGAACCTAGCCCAAGCTTTTTAGCAAGAGGGACAGTGATTACTGCGGCCAGCAGATATACAAATGCTTGAATAAAGTAAATTGTCATGCTTTATCCCCCTGCGTTTTGCTGCCACCCAAAAGTTCATTTATAGTGATCAGTGACTCAGTAGCTCTTACGTCAATCGAATTGTGATACAGTGCTTGAAGTAGCAACTTCCATTGGGCTAGGTGTGATGAAAGTGCGTGATCGAATTGTGCGGAGCGACTACTGAACAATGCGAATGGCGGTAAGTAGGTCATGCCTGTTATATATGCTGTCTGCTCAAGAGGTTGCAGCAGCTCTCTGACGGTAAAATGATTATAACCTTTTGCCCGATAGGCTTCTTCTTTGCCACCTGCACTGATTGCACAGATAAACAGTTTACCTTGCAGTGCTTTACCATCTTGTCCATATGCATATCCGTATTCCAGTACCAGATCTTGCCATTCTTTTAGAATTGAAGGTGTTGAATACCAATAAAAAGGGAATTGAAATATTACGACATCATGCGCGTTTAGCAGCTGTTGTTCGTCATCAATATCAATTTGATACGTTGGGTATTTTGCATATAAATCAACAGCTGTAACGTAATCTAAGGATTTCGCATATTCAAACAAAGGAGCATTAACATTCGAACGATGCTGTGAAGGGTGTGCAAAAAGAAGCAGTATTCTATTCTTTTTCATATTAAACCGCCGTATATAAGTCTATGCAACATATTGGTGTGTACCTAGTCAGCAACATACCACTAACCTGTAGTTAATATACATGCATTCCTCGTATTGGGTAGTTATTGTCGGGGTTACGGATCCACGCTAGGCCACTTCTTAAAGCATCTAACTCGGGTCTAACAAAAGGGTTGTTAGATATATCAACCACTTGAATATTACCTTGAGCGTTTATCACAAATAATCCTGGTTCTGAAAAAGGGTGATCAGTTTCTTGCTCTGAGCGAGGGTCGGAGATATACAGTCCGTATGCTTTCATTTGTTCTAACGACAGGCCATACGCGATCGCATAATCGGCAGTGAGTTGCTCGAGGTGGGCTTCAAGTTGTGCTTTACTGTCTCCAGATACTGCGATGATATCTACACCTATTTTCTTAAAATCATCCTTTAATATTTGCAGTTGGTTCATATACTTAGTACATAATGGACAATGCCGCCCCCGATAGATAAGCACAAGTTGCCAGTCACATCCATTGTGGGGCTTACCTAGTGTTCGCATCTCTCCATTTAAAAGCGGTAGTGTAAATTCAGGAAACTTTGTACCTGGGTGAAGTTTGTTTGTAGCGCTGTTAGACATATTCGTATTCCTTAAAAGTATTGTGATAAACGTGCTTCAAAATGCAGCTAGTTAGAAGCACTATCTGCGTTCTTCATCACGTCGAAGCAAGCAAACGATGGCAATGGGGCATATCAAAAAATTTAAAGTTTACGTGCATAGGAAATAGTAGACCCTCAATAGATTTGCCATCAAAAAAGCTGTCTTTGTTATTTAAGTGCCTATGCTTGTGCATTTACGCGGCCATCTTTACGCGGCGCCCCAGCCGTTTTTACGGTATATACGCCACCCATATACTGTTTTAGAAAGCCAAGTTACACTCTTCCAAACAACGCATAGCCCATATTTTAACCGCTGTTTTGTTGTTTTTTCTCATTGTTAATATACGGTATAGTTTAGATACCTGATCGTTATTTTCAATTAGTATACTTTTAGTAACCTAGATTTTTTGAGTTAACATTATGAAAAGCTCCGTAAAAATAGACAGTAAAGGAAGAAAAATAGTGGTTGATGCTTGTAATGAACCCTGTGCAATTGAGAAAGGAATGCGCTTAATTGGAGGCAAATGGAAAGGGTCAATAATCTATCACTTAAAAGATGAGCCTGTGAGGTTTAACGACTTGGTGCGATTGTTAGGTGGCGCAACAAAAAAAATGGTAGACCAGCGACTTAAAGAGCTAGAACAGGAGGGGATGGTGATCAGAAGAGTAATTAGTGATCGACCCCTTGCTGTAACATACGAATTAACCGAGTTTGGCCGTTCAGCTTTGGGAATTCTAGAGTTACTAAGGGTTTGGTCTGAGTCACATGGTATTGAACTATAATGATAAAAAATCAATTTTTGCAAGATACCCATGCATTGCCTTACGTATAGCGCAATACATGAGTATTTTCATGCTTTAGCTCAAACTTAAAGTTATCTGTGGCCCAACTCTTTACTGAGCGCCATTGCCGCCGAGCGGTTTGGAGCATTTAGCTTTTCTAATATTTTTGCGACATGGTTTTTTACAGTGTATTGACTAATACCAAGGATCATGCCGATCTCACCATTTGTTTTACCTGATGAAATCCAATCCAAAACCTCTTTCTCTCGGCAGGTAAGAGACTTAATTGGAGAGCGACTAGTTTTATCTGATTGATAACGTGAAATGAGTGCTTTGTGAAGGTAAGGCAATATAAGTTCGATTAAATAAGAGGCTGGCGCGCTTCGGTTTGAGCGCTTATTGTTAAAAGCAACCAGCGTCAGATATTTTGAATTGGGGTTATCTAAATCATAGACGGTTACGTCGGACAATGGGTTTCTGTCTTTACATAGGCTTTTTAGTAAATTTAGGTTTTTAAACTTCTTAAGTTTCGCAACAGTCAATAAATCTTCTTTAAAGTGCTCGGGAAATGAACGTAAGTATTCGGTTTTAACCTCTAAGCTAGTTTTATCTATTAGTGCTAAATAAAGTTCATCTGACTCAGCGAAGGACATCGCTTCTTGAAATATTGTTCCATCTAGTGAATGTTCAAAAATCGATGTTTTCAACAATTCGATTGCTTTTAATACGCTAGACAATTCTTTAGTGCAACCCAAAAACATATGCATTCTCCTTTACAAATACGATCTCAAAAGGCACATCAGCTAATAGATTCTATGGATCTAAGCCGATCTTGTTTTGACGGTCTTCCATTTAATTAATCGCACGATTAATTAAACATGAACGGGGAATTGATATCAACGAAAAGTGAAAGAATTGTGTGGTAAATAAGTATAAAAGTTTAAAAAAATGTACTTTTACGCTTTTTTAGCTGTATTTAAATATTTATATACCCTTGGTTGCTGGTGTGTGATGAATTTTTTATTCTGTCTATCTGTATGTTTTTTATGGATATATAGTGATTTTGTGAACGTGTTTTCTTTTATCAAAAAATGTCAAGTTGATCTAAATCAAAAATGAGAGAGAAAAGTGCGTGTAGAGATTTGAAAAAAATGATCGATTCTCTTTTACATTTCGTATACAAAATATTTTTTACAAATTCATGGACCACCATGGTCCAAAGGGACTATTCGCAGCGTTCTTTTCCTCTTGTTAGAATATTTGTAATCGTAGCAGGGACTGAGAAATACCATGATTGATAAACTAAGAAAGCCAACGACATGGCCTTTATACTTCACGCTTTTTATCTATGCCACGTTGATTTGGATGCAAGGGTTTTCAAGCGCTTTATTGCAAATCCTGCAGGAAGTCGAAATTGCAGCCACAATGGCTCTTGGATCATTTGTTGCCGGTGGCACTGCATTAGGGGGCGGCGCAGTGGCATTCCCTGTCATGACAAAGGTCCTGAATATCGAACCCAGTACCGCAAAGGTGTTTTCGTTGGCAATACAGAGCTTTGGTATGACTGCCGCGACAATAACAATCCTGTGTCGACGGATCCCAATTTATACAAACTTGGTTCTACTTGCGTTACCTATGTCAGCGCTTGGGGTGGGATTGAGTCTAATATATCTTGCCCCTTTATCACCAAGGTTGGTTGTAAAGTCTATTTTCAGCTTTTTGCTACTGTGTTTTGCTGTCACTATGCTACTGCGTTGGTGGAGAAAAGCTCACCATCAAGAGAGTGCACAGCGCATTGACCCAAGCACCGTGCGGTTTATGTTAGTCGCATTTTTTGGTGGTATTGCCAGTGGGTTAGTAGGGTCGGGTTCTGATATCGCATTATTTGCCCTATTGGTGATTGCCTATAACGCAGATATTAAAAAGGCGACGGCGACTTCTGTTGTGGTAATGGCATTTACTTCACTCGTAGGAAGCGCGATAAATGCTTGGTATTTAAATGCAATTACTCCACAAATAGAGAGCTATTTACTCGCTGCAATTCCTATTGTCGTTGTGGGTGCACCTCTTGGTGCGTATGTGTGCTCGAAGGTCAAAGTCGGCCAGTTAGTTAGTTTCTTACTTTTACTCATTGCCTTAGAGGTTTCTTTTACGAGCTATGAACTTTGGTATCAGGGAGTAGGGGTTTAATCTGAATAAATATTAAACATTTGTTTGACTGTGGCATAAACTTTTTATTTAATTAACTAGGTGATTAAAAAAATAAAAAAGATGTTGGAGCAGGATATGACAACAAAAGTCACAAGAGGCAGGCCGGTATGTGAGGTCAAGCAAGCTGAGCAGCGCGCAAAGCTGATACTTGCAGCGAAAGAGTTACTAAATATTAAGTCTTACAGCCAAATAACAATAAGAGACATTGCTGCAGAAGCGAATATTAATTCGGCGATGATTAAGTATTACTTTGGTGGCAAAGAAAATTTGTTTGTTCAACTAATACAATCATTAGCAGATGAGCACTTTTCCCAGTTTGAAAACCTAGGGGAACATAACAAACCACTTTATTTGTTTATTTGCCGTTTTGCAGAAGTATTGCAAACGCATCCGGGCTTTGTACATCTACTGAGTGAGGAAGTGTTAAACAAAACGACACCGTTGGCACAGGCATTTATGGAGGCCTTCCCTGCACGTGTATCGAAGTTTTTACCTCAGTTTATTAAACAAGAAACAGGAATTGAAGATTCTAAAAAAGCGAGGTTAGCCGCTTTTCAGCTCATTACATTACTGGTCTCTCCTTATATTTTAAAAACACTAAGACAACAAGCGTGGGGAATTAGCGACACAGAGATTCAAGGTGAGCAATGGACAAAGGATTTATACCAGCGATTTGTATTCGGACTTAAGGAGAGTGACATCAATGAGGTGGAATTTTAGTGCAAGAAAAAACCTGCCAATTGCGATTGTAGTTGGCATAGTGTTGGTGATATTGGTTGTTAAGCTGAAATCCTCAATCAAACATGACAATGGTGAGTTGGTTGGGCAGCTCGCTCAATATCAAGTGTTAACTCAACAATCCATCCGCCCTAAAATCATAGGCTACGGTAAAGTTAAACCCAATATTCAATTAAATAGTCTCGCTGAAGTCACAGGCACTGTTACTTACCTACATCCTGCATTAAAAAAAGGAGAGATTTTTAAAGCCGAGACATTGTTGATTAAAATTGATGATAGCGACTATAAATTGCAAATGGCTAAAGCACAGGCCAACTTAGCCGCGGCTGAAGTTGATCTAGCTGCCAAAAAAACATCGCAAGAAAATAATAAATTAGATATTCGGCTGAGTGAACACAAACTAGGTATTGCAGAGTCTGAATTTCAGAGAATAAAAAAGCTCTTTGATAAATCGAGTGTGTCTCAAACTGAACTAGATAGAGCACAACAAAGTGTGTTGATTCAACAGCAAGATCTTCAGCGCTATATGAATCAAAAGCGTTTGATCCCGCTCGAAATTAAAGCCTTGCAGGCTCAGGTAAAAAAAGCACAAGCAGATGTCAATAAGGCAGAATTAGATATTAATCGTACTGAAATTCGTCTGCCGTTTACCGGCCGCATCCATAAGGTTAATGTTGAACGTTCACAACTTGTGACAAAAGGGGCCGCGCTTTTCAGTGCTAGCGACGTAGAGAAAGTCCTTATCAATGCGCAATTCACGTACAGCACATTCAACCAGTTTTCAGGCTTTTTCAAACAAAGACCCAATCTTGAGAATATCTCCAGTGGTGGCATGGCATCTTACTTAAATGCCCAGGATTTGAGAGCGGATGTTGAAATTTTGTCTCAAAGCGGCACCACATGGCATGCGAACATAGAGCGATTGAGTGATGAAATTGATCCACAAAGTCAAACAATAGGTGTTGTCGTCGCAATTGAAAACAGCTATGAGCAAATTAAGCTTGGCGAAAAGCCGCCTTTGCTGGCAGGGATGCGCGCAAAAGTTTCACTTCAAGCAACAATGCAAAACTTTGTCGTGGTGCCAAGGCATGCGGTGAGAGGCCGATATGCATTGATTGCTGATGAAAATAATTTGTTGAGAAAAGTTGATATGCAGGGGGCGCTTAAACAAGACGACAGCTTTCTGCTACAAAGCTTAAATTTAGAAGGCGCTAAGCTCGTTACCACAGATCTATTCCCGGCCATTGAAGGCTCTAAATTGTACTTCACTGAAACTTCAGAGCAGATGAGCACACTAGACGTGAAGGAGCTGCACTGATGATACGGTTCTTTATTGCGCATCCTACCGCTGCGAATATTTTGATGGTGCTATTTCTGGCTGTTGGCATTTTTAGCCTACCTCAAATTAAAAGAGAAACGCTGCCTGAAATTGAAACCTATCAAATCGACATCTTCGTACCTTATCCGGGAGCCACGCCCGAGAACGTAGAGCAAAAGATTTGCTTAAGCTTAGAAAGTGCCCTTGATGGCATTAGTTTTATGGAAGAAAAGCACTGTATTGCAAGGCAGAACCTTGGTCAGATGACGGTAAAAATGTTTGAGCATGGCGACTTTGAGCAGTTTACGACAGATGTGAAAAATGCCATCGACACCATTGATGATTTTCCTGCGCAAGTTGAGCAGTGGACTATCAAAGAACGTGGCAGAACACAGGATGTAGTAAGCGTGGCACTGGCAGCCAAAGGAAGTTCTTTATCTAGGGTTGAACTGAAGGCTTTGGCAGAGCAGGTCAAACAACAATTGCTCAGGCACCCGGAAATCCCAATTGTTGAAATTAATGACTTTTCAAAGCATCAGTTGCGTGTAACTGCCTCACAAGCAATGCTAAGGCAGCACGGTTTGAGCGTGCAAGAGTTAGGTCAACGCGTAAAAAATCAAAACATAGAGCTGCCTCTCGGAACACTCAAAACCCCTTATTCCGATACGCAAATACGCATGATGGACGAGCGTAGAGATTCTGAGAGTCTGCAAGAACTGGTGGTTTCTTATGGTTCAGAAGGTAATGATGTCACCATCGCTGATATAGGAGATGTCAAAGACACATTTGAGAGAGATGAGAATCGAATTTTTTATAACGATCAGCAGGCCGCAATTTTAACGGTACAGAAAAACTCTGTAGATGACAGTTTGAGGGTACTCAATGCGACGGAGGAAGTAATTGAGCAAATAAGGCAGCGCTTGCCCGAGACCGTTTTACTTACCCTTACAAGTGATAATACAAGCTTGGTAAAGGATAGAATCTCACTGCTGATCAGTAACGCGTGGCAAGGCTTGTTATTGGTATTTGGCGTTATGTGGTTATTTTTCTCGTTCAAATACGCGTTTTGGGTCGTTATGGGACTGCCAGTATCATTTTTGGCCAGCTTCTTCTTGATGTTGCACTTTGGTATTTCTATCAACATGCTATCCATGGTGGCCTTGCTGTTAGCATTGGGCATATTAATGGATGATGCGATTGTAATTGCAGAATCTATAGGAACGAAAGTAGAGCAAGGATTACCCATAAAAGAGGCTGTACTACAAGGCACCTTGGTTGTATTACCCGGCGTATTGTCTTCATTCGTTACCACATTATGCATATTTGTAGGGTTGGTGTTTATTGAGGGTAACTTAGGACAAATCCTTAAAGTGATCCCCATTGTATTAATATCTGTTATCACAGTGTCGTTGATAGAAGCATTCTTGATTTTACCTAACCATCTATCCCATGCATTGCAGAGCAAATCAAAAGATACTCGATTGGCGGTAAAAGTTGGCGATATCCGGGCACGATTTGAAGTCAAATTTCGTCACTGGAATGATCAAATATTAGCGTTGAATACCAAGCTTATAAGGTATCGCTATTTGGTAATAGGGAGTGTTGTGGCGTGCTTTTTGTTCTCTTTGAGTATGCTTATATCGGGTACATTAAAGTTCACTGCTTTTCCTGATATCGATGGCGATGTGTTGCAGGGGCGGCTATTGATGCCAAATGGTACGCCTTTTCAGGTGACGCAACAAACGATGCGCAAAATAGAAGATGCACTAAAACGTACGAATCAAAGACTGAGTGAAGACGAAGATGCTGAGTTAGTCAAAGCCGTCACGATCACGTATGGTGAAAATCCTGATTACCAAGATCAAGGCGCTAACTTAGCAACCATTTCAGTGGATCTTTTAAGTGCGGAGCAGCGCAATACGACGATACAAGCATTTTCTGATACATGGCGGGAAGAGTTAGGGGTTTTGCCTGAAGTTCTAACTTTGTCATTTAAAGAGCCCAAATTAGGTCCTCAGGGCAGAGCGGTTGATGTCAGGTTAAAAGGAGATGATATCACTCAATTGACTCATGCCGCATATGAGCTAAAAAACTGGTTAAAAGGGTATGAGGGGGTGCAAAATATCACAGACAATTTGCGCTCAGGAAAGCCGGAATACACCTTAACGCTTAAGCCTGGCACATTAGATTTAGGAATTAATTCAGCCACCATAGCAAACCAGTTGCGACCTGCTTTCCAAGGTACAAAACTGCTTGAAACACACGTCGGGTTGGAGGACTACGAAGTCACAGTCAAATTAGAAGACGAGAGTTTAAACGAATACAGTGATTTTGATAATTTTCCCATTATTCATCCATCTTCGCGTGTTGCTATTCCACTTTCAGCGCTCGTAAATATTGAGCAAACAAGAGGCTTTGCCGTGATTAATCGGGTTGATAATCAAACTAGCGTCTCTGTTTATGCTGATGTCGACAGTGAAATCAATACTGCAAGTGCGGTTGTTGGAGACTTAAAGACGCGATTTTTGAACGATCTACAGACGCGTTTTCCTTATGTCACTTACACTATCGAAGGCGAAGTGAAAAATGCAGGTATCACACAAGGGTCGATGCGCCGAGCCATGTTAATGGGTATGATTGGTATTTTCTTGTTACTTGCGCTGCAATTTCATAGCTACATTGAGCCGTTAATTGTAATGGTATCCATACCGCTTGCAATGATAGGGGTTATTTGGGGGCACTTTATAATGGGAATTAACTTTTCAATGCCTTCTTTGATGGGGTTCATATCACTGGCTGGTATCGTGGTGAATGACTCGATTTTACTTGTGCAGTTTGTAAAAAGTAGAGTAAAGCAGGGAATGAGTGTCCATGAAGCGGCCGCACAGGCTAGTCATGACCGATTTAGAGCTGTTGTTTTAACATCGATCACGACAATTGCAGGCATGACACCATTGTTGTTTGAAACCAGCCTTCAGGCGCAAATTTTAATTCCTTTGGCCACCAGTATTGTTTTTGGCATTATGACGTCAACCTGTTTGGTGTTATTGGTATTACCCTGTTTATACAGCATATTAGAGGATTTTGGGGTGGCAAGACCGCATACTTCACACAAGTCTGTCCATGCTTAATTAATGTAATTACGACCGTTAACACGGCTGGTTTTTACGCTCAGACAAAAGGTGCTTGTAGGCACCTTTTTTTATTGGTAAAACAGCGCTATTAGCGAATATCAAGGTCAGCCCCAAATTATGCTGGAAGTATTAGAGGCCGGAGCAAGACAGGTTTTTACCGCATTTAACAATTTAATAGCGATAGCTGCATTTTTTGTTTTGTTAGCTTATCTCTTAAAGGGTAAAGAGGTATATAAGCAGGCAAAACCAGCGCTCACAGGAAGCGCGTTTAACTTTTCTCTGATGAGTGTCAACTTACTTCTTTTAGCGCCTGTGATGTCTGTAGTACTAACCTATTTGTATGGCTATCAATTGAGCATCGTCGATAGAAGTCTTTGGTATGAATTACCGCAACCCGTTGCTATTTTCATCGCTGTTTTTTTGGGGGATTTTATTGGCTACTGGCGTCACCGATTTGAACACTCGAGGGTTTTATGGCCACTTCATCGGGTTCACCATACGGATGAACATATGAATTGGTTAACATTGCAACGGTTTCACCCACTCAACTTCTTAACCACATTTATCATAGACACATCATTTTTGATTATTATGGGGGCGCCACCGTTTGCCATTGTTGCCAATAATATGATCCGTAACTATTACGGCTACTTTATTCATGCAGACATTCCATGGACTTACGGAAGGTGGAGTGCGCTATTTGTATCGCCAACAATGCATCGCTGGCATCACGCAACGGACCGAGAAGCTTACCAAACAAATTTTGCGACTGTTTTTTCTGTGTTTGATCGAGCGTTTGGCACATATCGGGTGCCCGGGCCATGTAATACCAGTTTAGGTGTGCGTGACGGCTACAGCAAAACATTCATTGGCGAACTGCTTCACCCTTTTAATCCACGGGTCTATCGTCGAAAAAAGCCGACAAAAGAATAAAAAAAGAGCCCTTAACGGGCTTCTTTTGGTTCACGCTTGGGGTGCGTACATTGTATGTGAGTCGGTTAGCTAGGTTGAGTCAGCTTAGCTAATTCTTTAATTAAATCTGTTTCTAAATTGGTTAAAACTTCTTTTGGGACATGAATGTTTTGTGCGATGATTTTTTTTGCCGCCATAAAATCTTTAGCAGAGTTAATACAGTCTGCGGCGATTATTCTTCCTTGCTTGAAGTACCACAGTGACAATGTTTTGTTGTTAGTTTGTCTTAGCAGGGTTTCATCGTATCCCGTGTTTAAACCTGCGATTTGGATTTTACAATCGAACTGATCTGACCAAAACCAAGGCACCGCGGTGACTGGCTTGTGTTTTCCGCAGATAGTTGCAGCGGCAGTTTTAGCTTGTTCTAATGCGTTGGGCACTGACTCAATTCGGGTTGCGAGGCCACTGTGATGTTCAATGCCAATGGTACAATCTCCTGCTGCATAGATATTAACATCGGTTGTTTGGCAAAGTTCATTGACAACAATACCGCCGTTTTCAACAAGTAGTCCTGCACTTTGTGCAAGCTCAGTATTTGTTTGCGCACCAATACCGACAATGACGATATCAGCAGGAATGACTTTGTCCTCACAGAGCACGGTACTGACCGTATCTTTGCCTTGGAATGCAACAACATTGGTGTCGGTAAATATTTTAATCCCATTGCTTTTGTGCAATTTATGATAAAAAGTAGAAATGGTCTGCGCAGTGACTCTTGCCAGTAATCTAGGCTCTCGCTCGATAATGGTCACATCATGGCCCATTTTCTTTAGTACTGAGGCCGTTTCAAGTCCTATATAACCACCTCCTACCATGACAATGCGGCGAGATTTTTTTGAACCATCACCAGTTAATGTCGCAGACAAGCTCTCGATGTCGTTGAGTGTTTTGATATAGAAGATATTATCCAACTCTGCGCCCATGCAATCTGCTTTACGGGCTCTGCTGCCTGTACAAATCAGTAATTTGTCAAAACTAATGTGTTCTCCGCTTTGCAATTGAATACTTTGAATTGCAGGTTCTATTTTATCGACTCTCGTATTCAACCAAACATCAATCTCATCTTTGATATAGGCAGCCTCAGGTCTAATTAATAATTGTGCTGCCGAGACTTGATTTTGCAAGTAGGTTTTGGACAAAGGAGGGCGGTGATAGGGCAGGCTGTCTTCATCGGTGATCAGCATGATCTGTCCTGTCCATCCTTCTTTGCGCAAACTTGCACAAGCTTGGGCGCCAGCATGGCCACCCCCGATAATGACACACCTTTTCATAACATCTTCCTTAATATTGCGACTCTGGTAAATGAACATGTAAGCCATGATGCTCGTCAGACACCAATATTTGACAGCTTAATCGGCTCAGATCTTTTGGCTCTGTGACCATTTCTAACATGTCACTTTCATTACTATCTGGGTCCGAAATTTTTCCTTGCCAATCACTGGTCAAATAGCAGTGGCAGGTAGCACAGCTACCAGAACCGCCGCATTCAGCCTCGATGCCCTCGACCATATTTTCCATGGCAGCTTGCATCAAAGAAGTACCGCTTGGTACATCTACCTTGGTTTCATTTCCAGTAAAATCAACGAATGTAATCTCAGGCATAGCGGTGTCCTTATAC
This sequence comes from Pseudoalteromonas luteoviolacea, assembly GCF_001696455.1. Classification (GTDB taxonomy): domain Bacteria; phylum Pseudomonadota; class Gammaproteobacteria; order Enterobacterales; family Alteromonadaceae; genus Pseudoalteromonas; species Pseudoalteromonas luteoviolacea_C. The sequence continues at coordinate 1,409,522 of NZ_MAUJ01000001.1, read as the reverse complement.
TGTGAACTTAGTAATTTGATTAATCTCATCCAAAATGGCGGCGGGATCGGCCTCTAACTGGCTATCCATTGCAGTATTCCAGCGATTCAAGAATCCACAAATGGCAATAACCGCCGCGATTTCAATGACGGCTGCTTCAGAATAGTACTGTCCTAATTCCTCGTAGTGGGCTTTTTCTAGATGTGCCGGAGCTGTACTACATGCAAATGCAAATCTTAGCGCGGCGCGTTCGGCGTCGTCGTATAACACGTTGGTTTCGAACTCAAATGCAGCCAATACTTTGGCTCTGTTGACGTTGACTCTGCTGGCAATATGCGAAAAGTGACCTTGGCAGTATTGGCAACCTGCTGCATTACTGCTGATTGTTGCAATTGCCCATTTCAACTCATTGCTGATGTGCTCAAATTTACTTAAACAGCCAAACATCTGTCCAAAGGCCTGCGCTAACATCGGATTTTTAGCCATAGTCAATATGCCGTTAGGGATAAAACCAAGATTATTTTCTATCGCCTGATAAATTGGTTCCAAATGAGGCGTTGACGCTCTCTCTACCGGTGTGACTAGATGGTTTTTACCCTGATTCATTTCCTTGTTTCCTGACTTGGTGAAAGTTCTCAACAAAGTAAATTCTTTGCACGCAGATGCCTATAGTCCGTTTGGACCAAAGGGATAGTCCACAGGGGCTATGTTGAAAAAACCTCGATAGCGGTAAGGTTTTTTTAGGCGAACGAAACGCGATTGCATCTCACCTTAGATATTTCAAATACATGTCTATTTGGTGAATGCGGACAGAAAACTAGCCTGATGAAACGCAAAGCCGACTTGGTTTTGAGCGTTGTTTGAGGGTCAACAATATTGCCAGACTAGATAGGAAACTAGGATGATTGAAGAACTTATTGAATTTATAAATCAAGACTTACTGGAAGGGGCAGCCCCGGATCTGGACCAGCACACACCACTACTAGAGTTGGGGATTTTGAATTCTCTATCTATGGTGAGATTACTTGCTCATGTTGATCAGCGTTATGGCGCTAAAATTCCAGAACATGACATCACGCCAGTACATTTCGAAAACATTGAAACATTGTGTGCACTTATTAAAACACTGAGTGCAGAAGAGCAGGTTGAATCTGACGAAGCCAGCTCTGAGCTTGACCGTCTTGTTAAGTTACAAGAAAGCTACGGCATTAAAAGCGAATTAGTTGCCGCAGGTGCTGGGTTTAAGCAGCATACACTGCGTGTAAAGGGAGATGGGCCTTTATGGATTTTGTTACCGGCACTAGGTAACCCTTCAACATCTTGGTCTTCAACACTGCGCTCAGTGCAAGGTCGTCATAACGCAGTTGCATTGGACTTAGCGGGTTTTGGTTTGAGCGAGAGTGAAAACGACTCTCCTTCATATGTCGATCATGTTGAATACACTTTGCAATACCTTGAAACACTTGAAGAAAAAGAGTGGGTATTAGTTGCTAACTCGGCGGGTAGTATGATTGCGACCGAAATTGCAAGACGCCACCCAGACAAAGTAAAAGCGCTGGTGTGTACAGGTTTCGGTTTGGTAGATGACGTTGAAAGCTGGTGGGGAGACTTGAAGAAAATGTCTGCGAACCCTGAGCAATTCTTAGCTGCTGCTTACTACCACCCGCCTAAGATGACCCCTGCGCTTGAAGATTTACTTAACGATGTATTATCTCGTCCTGCATACCACACCTTCTTGGACGAATACGCACGTAAATCCATGGCCACGACATTTGATGGTGTCAAAGTACCAACGTTATTTGTCGCTGGTAATCACGACCAAATTATTCCGCCAGAGTGGAGTGAAAAAGCAGCTGAAAAGCTTGAAAACGCAACCGTTACAAGACTTTCTAGATGTGGCCACTTTTCTGCATCAGAACGCCCAGAAGAATTTGTTTGGGTTGTCGAAGATTTCTTAAACAAGGTGGAAATGGCATGAACGCATTCAAAAGTTACGACGTAGTTATTATTGGCAGCGGCCCTGCAGGAAGTTTATGTGGTATCGAATGCCGTAAAAAGGGACTTTCAGTTCTGTGTATAGAAAAGGATGAATTTCCACGTTTTCATATTGGAGAATCGCTGACAGGTAATGCGGGCCAGATTATTCGTGATTTGGGTCTTGCCGAAGAAATGGACGCGGCAGGCTTTCCAGACAAACCAGGCGTAAACGTGATCGGCTCTTTATCTAAAAATGAGTTTTTCATACCAATCTTGGCACCTACTTGGCAAGTAAGGCGCAGCGATTTTGACAATATGCTGAAGCGCAAAGCGCTAGAGCATGGTGTTGAATATCAGCAAGGCCTTGTCAAAGACGTTATCAAGCATGAAGGTAAGGTTGTCGGTGCTATTTATAAAGCAGATGACATGGAGCACCAAGTGCGCTCAAAAGTGCTTGTAGATGCCAGTGGTCAAAACACATTCTTGTCGAGAAAAGGGATCGCAGGTAAGCGTGAAATTGAATTCTTTTCTCAACAAATCGCTTCTTTTGCTCATTACAAAGGCGTGGAACGTGATTTACCACCGTTTTCAACTAACACCACCATCTTGTACTCAAAACAGTATCACTGGTCTTGAATCATCCCAATCTCACCAGATACAGACAGTCTAGGCATCGTGATCCCGAAAGACCTTTACTACAAAGAGTGTAAAAACCCAGACGATGCTATCGAGTGGGGGATGCAAAACATCAGCCCAGAGATCAGAAGACGTTTCCAAAACGCAGAGCGTATCGGCGATTCGCAATCAATGGCTGATTTCTCTTATCGTATTGAACCATTTGTTGGTGATGGTTGGTTATGTATTGGTGATGCACACCGCTTCTTGGACCCAATCTTTTCGTATGGTGTGTCATTTGCGATGAAAGAGGGGATCCGTGCCGCGGATGCGATTAAACAAGCCATTGATGGCAATGATTGGAAAACCCCATTCTATGCTTATCGTGATTGGAGTAATGGCGGTCAACAGATAGCCGCTGACCTCATTCGTTACTTCTGGATCTACCCAATTTTCTTTGGATATCAAATGCAAAACCCTGATTTACGTGACGAAGTAATTCGTTTACTTGGTGGTTGTTGTTTTGATTGTGAAGGTTGGAAAGCGCCTACCATCTTTAGAAATGCGATTGAAGAATACGACCGTAAGCAGATGGCTGGTTAAGGAAAAGCATTGCGCTTTTCCTTCTAAGGGAAGGATTGATTATGAACTTTGAGTGGAATGAGGATCAGCTCGAGTTGTTTGAGCACGCACTAAGCTTTGCTAGGGACTTAGATTTTTCGAAAGTGCCTAATGGAGTGTTTCCAAAAGATGCTTGGCGCGCGCTTGGCGAGTTTGGTTACTATGGATTGCCGATTGACAGCAAGTATTCATCTTGCGGCAGTGGTTTTGACATTTTAACCACGGTAAAAATTCTAGAAGGTCTAGGGCAAGGTAGTACTGACACTGGCATTTTGTTTGCGGGCGCAGCGCATACCTTCGCGTGTGCAATGCCAATTTACGAACATGGCAGTGAAAAACTAAAAATGGAATTGCTACCGGGGTTAACGAGCGGTGAAAAAATCGCAGCCAATGCGATATCTGAAGCAGAAGCCGGCTCTGACATTGGCAAGTTAACGACCAAAGCATGGCGCGAAGGCGACTATTACGTCATCAAAGGCGCAAAGTCCTACGTAACGAATGGCAGCGTTGCTGATTATTTTGTTCTGTATGCCACAACCAATCCTAAATTTGGGTACTTGGGCCAAACGGCGTTTGTTGTGCCGGCTGACTTACCAGGCATTGAAGTGGGTAACAGTTACAAAAAGTTGGGTTTGAACTCGGCGCAACTTAATCAAGTATTCTTCGACGAAGTAAAAGTGCATAAAGATTATGTTTTGGGCAGTGAAGGTCAGGGGGCACGCATCTTTGCCGCCTCAATGGATTGGGAGCGTTGCTGTTTATTTGCATTATTTATAGGTGTTATGCAGCGTGACCTAGAGCGCTGTATTGAATACGCCAATACGCGTAAACAAGGCGACAAGACAATCAGTAAATTCCAAGCTGTTTCACATCGTATTGCAGATATGGAAGTGCGTTTACAAAGTGCGAGATTACTACTTTATTTTGCCGCGTGGCAAAAGTCGCAAAACGTTGATAATACGAAGGCGGTTGCGTCGAGTAAGCTCGCGATTAGTGAAGCGTTTGTTCAGTCTGGCATAGACTCTATTCGTGTTCATGGCGCACTCGGTTACCTACAGGAAAGTGGTGTTGATGCGAGCATCAGAGATGCATTAGGGTCAGTGCTATTCTCTGGCACGTCCGATATTCAACGAGAATTGATCTGTAATAGGTTGGGCCTGCTATGAAGATACTCAGTGACGTACTAACAACCGGGCTTGCTAAAGTTGGCGACCATGCACTGGCCGTGACGGACAGTGTTGAGTCATACAGTTATGGCGAGTTATCGCTGTCGGTAACGCAAATTGCTGTGCTTTTGCAAAGCAAAGGGGTAGAGGCGGGTGATCGCGTTGGGATTTGGGCAGATAAGTCATGTCGCGCACTCGCCGCCATGCTAGCGGTGACAAAACTTGGCGCTGTCTATGTGCCGATAGATCCCATGAACCCCATGGTTCGCGTTGATATTATCCGCAATGATTGCGCGATGAAAGTGATGTTCACCACACAAGCTAAATTCTCACAATATCGCGAGCAATACGCTGAGGGCTGTCATTTTATCGTACTAGACAGTGAAGGCGAGTTTACCGCGTCTGCTGCAAAGGCACTTGAGATTAATCAAGCCAGCAGTTGGCGAGATATTAAGCGGTGTCAGCCTTCCAGTTTGAGAATAAGTGCTGATGTGGGGGGTGATGATCTAGCCTACATGCTCTATACCTCGGGCTCTACTGGTGTGCCAAAAGGTGTACGAATAAGTCACACTAACGCACTTGCATTTATAAAGTGGGTAATTGAAAAGGTAAAGCCGGCTTCACAGGATCGCTTTTCTAATCATGCACCTTGGCACTTTGACTTGTCTGTGTTGGATATTTATGTGGCGCTGGCAACGGGCGCGAGTGTACATCTGGTTTCTGAATTGGACAGTTATGTACCGCAAAAATTAGTGAATTTTATTGCTGAGCGTGGCATTACCATTTGGTATTCCGTGCCGACAGCCCTAACCATGATGATGAATGCAGACCCTCAGTTTGGTGAGTCCTGTAAGCAACTTCATACCATAATCTTTGCCGGTGAGGCATTCGATGTGAAGTCGCTCAAAGCACTGCGTGCACAATTTCCCAATTCGGATCTTTTCAATTTTTATGGCCCAACAGAAACCAACGTCTGTAGCTATTACAAGGTACCCGAAGTGGTGCCTGAAACACTCCCAATTGGCTATGCAGCAAGTGGTGCACGCATCACCATTTGCGATGAAAGAGGCAACCAAGTCGAACTGGGCGAACAGGGCTTTATCACCGTGGTTGGTCCAACCGTATTCTCTGGCTATTGGGGAAAGGAAGAAAGGACAGATACCGCCTACAACACCGGAGATATTGGCTACATCAACGAACTTGGCGAGCTGATGTATGTCGGGCGACAAGACCACATGGTCAAAGTGAAAGGGTATCGCGTGCACCTAGGGGAAGTGGAGCGTGCACTATATCAACACCCAGCTATTAAGGAGTGCTTAGTTGTTTTAAGTGAGACTAAGACGCTCGAAGCACATATAGCGACAGAATCTGATCCCCCGTCGTTGCTGACGTTAAAAATGCACTGCGCCAAGCGCTTACCAAAATACATGCTTCCTGAACAGATTGTGTATTGGGACGCATTACCGCGTAATCGTAACGGCAAACTATCGCGTCAAAGCTTATCAGAATCGCGCCCACAACAAACGACTGCCGCAGTGCAGGGTGGTGCGTAACCAGTTTACGTCATTGTAAACATTAACCTAGGAGTTGTTGCTAGATGCTGTTTTACCGGTAATAACGAGCAGCTCCTTGCTATACACGGAGAGAATTATGAATAAGACCATAGCAGTCATAGGTGCTGGTTTATCTGGTATTGCCGCCGTCAAACAATTAACGGATGGCGGCCACGAAGTCACTTGTTTTGAAAAAGCCGAGAGCTTCGGAGGGGTGTTTGCAGATAAGAAAATCTACGACGACTTACACCTCACAATTTCGAATTATTTTATGGCGTATTCGGATTATGTTCCGAATCACCAAAAGTTAAAATTTTGGTCGAAAAAAGAATACATAAACTACTTGGGTGAATACATCCAGCGTTTTGATATTAATAAACATATTCACTATGACCACGAAGTACGTCGCGTCGAGAAGCAGGGGGATAAGTGGGTAGTCACATGTAAAAACGGTGATAAAGAGCACAGCAAAGAGTTTGATATGGTCGCCGTGTGCTCTGGACATTTCCAGAAGCCGAAACTACCGGATTTGCCAGGCCTAGAGATGTTCAAAGGAGAAATAGAACACTCCAATGACTATCGTGACAAGCACAAATACACCGGTAAGCGAGTATTGTGTGTGGGGCTTGGCGAGAGTTCGGCAGACATTACATCGGAAATATCAGAAGTCGCGCGTAAGTGTATCTTGTCACTGCGCCGTTACCCAGCCGTTGCGCCGCGCTATATGGCGTTTCAAGAAGACCCCTATTTTACGATTGATACGTCGTGGTTGACTTCTCGTATCGTAAATAAACTACCGCACAAATATCACGGTGGGATCACCAAAGGTATTTTCAATAAATACGTAAATAGCCGCAACGACCATGTACGTATTCGCGGTGAGTGGCTGAAAAAATCGGGCCCTTCGCATCACCAAGCGGTGACTAAAAACGAGCGCCTTTTCCGACCCATCGCAGATGGAAAAGTCGTGCCTAACATTGGAGGTATCGAGCGCTTTGAAAAGAATGCAGTGGTATTTAAAGATGGCACACGCGAAGAAATTGATGCTGTCGTATTTTGTACCGGTTATCAGCTGAGCTTCCCATTTTTAGATGTCAGTATTGCAAATATGCGTGACCTCTTTAAGCAAATGTTTATTCCTGAGATGGGCCATACGCTGTCTTTTATTGGATTCGTTCGTCCTCAGCAGGGAGGAATACCCGTAATCGCAGAAATGCAGTGTCGATATTTATCAAAGTTGGCTAGTGGTGAGGCACACTTACCAACTTTGTCGGAAATGCATGACACTGTAAAGCATGATACCAAGCACTGGCAAACTGAGTACAAGATCACACCGCATGTGGCTTCTTTGGTGAATTACTGCCACTACATGGATTCGATGGCCAAGCTGGTCGGCTGTATGCCACAGATCCCGAGCTTGTTTAAAGATCCATTGCTGCGAGTCAAGCTACTTCACAACCCACAATTTGCTGCCCAGTACCGTCTTGATGGGCCAAACAACATGACGCATACAGCGCGTGAGTTTTTACTGAGCTTTCCAAACATTAGCTCTTGGCCGCGGATCATTCATTTTGAAGTCGCCTTGGCAGCGCAAAAATTGCTATCCCGTCTGCGTTTAGATGGGTTACGCGAAATCAGCAAGTAAATAACAAGTACGAGGAAAGGACATGATCCAATTGTCAGATGAGTGTTTGAGCAACTTAGATGAAAATCTAGAAGCGCAAACCTATAACTTAAGCAGACTCAGTTACCTACAGAAAATTATCTTGGGCACCGATGGTACGGTCACGCAGTTACTTGAAAGTATTGTAGGCGAACAGATCGTGGTCGAGAAGTTACTCGAGGCCGATGTGAACGTACTTCCCCATGAGGAAGATATGCACTGTCAACAGCGCGTGATCACGCTCAATGGGGCTAAAACTGGGTTACCTTATTTATACGCCGACTCATTGGTGTATCACGGCAATATGAATGTGAACTTTTCTCGGGCTTTAACAGAAACACGCATTCCCATCGGAAAAGCGTGGGAAAAATTTCAAATAGAAACCTATAAGACCTTGCTCTCATGGGGCTTTGAATATGCAGGTGAACTGTCGCATCACTTCGCTGTTGAGCCCAGTGATCTTGTGTTATACCGCACCTATCTCGTGTATTCACAAGGCAAAAAAATATTTCGTATTACCGAGAAGTTTCCATTTGCTTGGTATATGCAATCAGAGCAGTTCGACTCTCAATTCGCATCAGCAGAATTATCAACCTTAGTCAGTGGGATTTGACCAATGAAAAATACCGATACAGCAGAAGCTTTGCCACAGAGCAAATTAGACATAGACAAGTTAACACCAACGATTCCTCATATTCCTTTTAATAGCGAAGATGGCCAGCGCTTTTTCTGGGGCGAAGATTACCACCTTATTATTGAGGAGTTATCAAAAAAATACGGCGATATCTACTCAGTGGAGACGGCGAAGGGGCCAATTGTTGCACTAAATGGATATCAATACATCCGAGAGGCGCTGGTAGCGCAAAATGATGTGTTTAATGTGCGAGCAGATTATGAAATTTTACAAATTGCACCGCAAAAGCACTTCTTAGAATTGGAAGCGGGCGATCAATGGCAGGTACACCGTAAAGTGTTTGCACATGCGATGCGTGAGTACTTTGCGACCCGTTGGGATCAAATTGAAGATTGGATGACAACAGAGATTAATGACATTGCTGCCGTTTGGAAAGAACAAGGTGATATTGCATTTGATCCAAATAGAGAAGTTTCTTTAAAGTTAGCGAGCTTCTTACACAAAGTAATGTTTGACGACCGATTTGGTGAATTCGAGGTGAGTATCTTTGATGAAAAGAGCTTAAGTTGGCTTCCAAATGGGTTTATTAACAGTACGCGACATGAATTAATGCCTGAAAACTTGCAGGAAAAATATTACGCACAATATGGCGATGCAATTGAAAAGTTCAGCTCAAATTTAAATGGGTTAGATCAATATGTATCTTTTAATGTGGGTCGTCGCAAAGAAGATTATGTGCCAGGTGAATACCGCGATTTATGTGATTATTTATTTGAAGCCAATGACAGTGTCGATGATGCGACAAAAGCAGCATTAAACATTGGTGAAAAAGAAATTGTTGTTGGTTCATTAACTCAGGTTGCGGGGGCAGGTGGTGGTGTTGGCGCATTTGCAATGCGCTGGGCACTGCTATACCTAGCTGCTTTCCCAGAATACCAAGCGCGCGTGCAAAAAGAATTAGATGAAGTCGTAGGACGTGATGAAGTCCCATTGAATAAACACAAAGCAGACTTACCATATACACAGGCATTTATCGCCGAGGTATTGCGCCATTGCTCAATTACGTCCATGCCAGCGGCTAACTATGCAACCAGTAAAGATACTTTGCTAGACGGTTATTTTATACCCGGTGGCACACCTCTGGTTATCAATAACTACAGTATCACGCGTGATGAAACACTGTGGGAGCAGCCAGATGCATTTATTCCAGAACGTTTTTTGGATGATAATGGTGAGTTGAGTAAAAAGCAGCAAGGTAAGGCATTTCCATTTGGGCTTGGACAACGTCGTTGTTTAGGGGAGCATTTTGGCAAATACATTATTCATACTTTATTTGCACAATTGGCACACAAGTTTGAGTTCTCAATTCCTGAAGGTAAAAAGGCGAACTTAAAAGCGATTTCTGGTGTATTTCTGGTGCCAGAAGAAGTCGAGATTAAAGTTAAGCCACGCTTTTAATTCTCTTTATTTAGTATTATGACTAAGTACGTTAAAACCACCGTTACCGGTGGTTTTTTTATGAAGTAGGTCAAAAGAGTGGTTGACCTACTTTTCTATTGGCTCAGTTGTGATACTGCGCCGACGATACTTTCAACTTGGCGGTTGATGTCGGTAATCGTGTTATTGAGCTCTTCAATGAGTTGAACGCCTGATTCTACTTGTTTGGCACTTTTGTCCATAGATGCAGTGGCTTCGGTGGATAAAGCCACGTTTTCTTTGACAACTTCTGCAATTTCGGTCGTCGAAGAACTGGTGCGTGCGGCCAATTGTCGCACTTCATCTGCGACAACCGCAAACCCTCTGCCTTGCTCACCTGCGCGAGCAGCTTCAATTGCAGCGTTTAAGGCGAGCAAATTAGTTTGTTCAGCAATCGCACTGATTGTCGAGACAATGTTATTAATTTGGTCAGATTGCTTATTTAGGGCTTCGATATTGGTCACTGCAACATGCATATCCGAGCTCAAATCTTGCATGAGCTTAATGGCGGCTTTTACTGAGCCTGCACCACTTTGTGCTGCGGTATCCGCAAGCTCAGACGCGCGTCCAACATTTTCTTGAGTTTGGCGTGTTGCAACAATTCGTTCTGTAATATCCGAGGCAAACTTAGTAACTTTTATCACCTGGCCATTCTTATCGATTACTGGGTTATAACTGGCTTCTAACCAAAGCTCATGACCATGCTTATCTTTGCGCTCTACTTGGCCACTAAAATACTGGCCATTGGCTAACTGTCGCCACAACAAACTATAGTCTGGGGAGTTTACAATATGGCTTGGGCAGAAAATTCGGTGATGTTGCCCTTTTATTTCATCTAAGTGGTATCCAGTTGCCGCCAGAAAGTTTTCATTGGCAGTTAAAACATTGCCAGATACATCAAATTCGATTATAGCCATAGAACGATACAGGGCATCAATTAGATTTTGTTGTGACACTGCATCGAGCTCTCGCTTGGTCACATCCGCAGCAAACTTTACGATTTTTTGCAGTTTTCCTGCGCTGTCCAAAACTGGGTTATAACTTGCTTCAAGCCAAAGTTGCTTTCCTGATTTCGTAAAGCGCTCAATCGTACCAGAGAAAAACTCACCATTATTCAAGGTGCGCCAAAGAGCATTATACTCTGGACTATTTGTATACTGCTTATCACAAAATATGCGGTGATGCTTGCCAACTAATTCCGCATGCGAATACTCCATGGCATCTAAAAAATTCTGATTTGCAGTGATAATTTTACCATCCGGGGAAAATTCAATGATTGCTGTGGAACGGCCTACCGAAGCAAGTGTTTGCTCTAGCAATTGTTTCTGATTGCGCTCTTGCTCAAGTGAAAGCTGCAAAGCTCTCTTTTCTTTTCCGAAGGTAAACATTGATAATAAAGCCCCGTGCACTTATTGTTGACAAAAGCGGCATTATTGCAGTCAGGGTAAACATGTCAATCGTTGGAAGTAAATATCATCCTAAGTTCTGAGTTTGCCAGAAGAGCGGGTTTTTCTTGTAAATTCGTCCCCACGATTGTTTGAATAAGTAAAAATTAAGTAAGGTAGCTGTAAGTTCGCTGCGCGCGTTGGCTAATTTATAACGCTTACATTTGCTTGCGCTCTTGGTTTGTGAGTGTGGAAGTTTCTCTCAATTATATGTAATAAGTGTGATTTTATACCTACCTAATACAAAAAAGAGATATCAGCCATGAGTAAAGCGTTGACATATTTTACGATTTTAACATGCCCCTTTATCGTGCCTTAAGCAGCCATCTCACTTTTTAACCAATCGGTGAACACTCTTAATCTAGCCACGCGTGGAGAGGTGGGGTCGTAAACGAAGTATCTTTTTACAGTGTTAGGATGAGGCAAATCAAAAGGAATCGATAGCTCCCCGGAGTCGAGTTGATGTTGACATAAATAGGGTACTGCTAATGTAACACCATGACCACTGCAAACCGCGCTGAGTGCTATATCTGTTGAGTTAACTTTAGTCCATTGTTTATAGTCGTTCACACTCAAAACTCCCGCACTTTGAAACCAGGTTGGCCAATCGTAGGGGCCGGGGGTTTCGAGTGTCACCAATTTTTGGTTTAGCAAAGCTTCGGGCGATTGTGAAGTAAGTTGCTGGGCTAGCTGGGAGGAGCAAATCGGATAAACACCGGACTCACCGAAGTAATCGCAATTAAAGTTGCTTGGCGTATGTTGCTCGACATTGGCGCCAAACCGTATTGCTAAATCAATATGATGCTGCTTTAAATCTACGAAACTGGCAGAAGACGAGACGTTTATCTGAATGTCTGGATAAAGTTCTGTAAATGACTGCAATCTTGGCATAAGCCAAAGCGCAATAAATGCTTGCGTAGAGGTAATCGTCAACTCACCTTCAATACGCTCTTCTCGTAGTTGGTTGACGCCAGAGTTTAAAATCGTTAATCCGTGTTGGGCATGTTCAAACAGAGTTTTCCCAGATTGACTAAGTAGCATCTGTTTACCCTTGCGTACAAACAAACTCGTATTGAGCAAATTTTCCAATTGGCGCATTTGCTGACTCACAGCAGCTTGCGAAATACAGAGCTCTTGAGCCGCTCGGCTGTAGCTCTTGTGTCTTGCTGCACATTCGAATGTTACGAGCAGATTTATATTCTTAAACACGTTATCTAAATTTTTATGTCTTTGTATTTATTATTATAAGCTCTGCTTATATTAAAAGTCGATTTTCATCGTTGGTGTTTGTAAATGAATATGAAGAAAATAGTGCCATCGCAGACAATAAAATTAGTTTACACGGAAAACATCATGAATAAATTTGAAATGCTTCACCAACAAACACAGCCCTTACTTATAGCAAATGTTTGGGATGCTGAAAGTGTCAAGCGTGCCGAAAGTGCTGGATATCAAGCTATAGGGACATCAAGCGCAGCAGTTGCCGCCGTATTAGGTTATGAAGATGGTGAGCAAATGCCATTTGAGGCGCTCTTGTTTATGGTAAAAAGAATTTCTGCTTCAAGCTCGTTGCCACTGAGTGTGGATATTGAGTCTGGATATAGTCGAGATCCCAAAGAGGTTGCAGCAAACATAAGACAGCTGGTTGATTTAGGTGTGGTGGGTGTGAATATTGAAGATAGCAGAGTAACCCAAACAAGAGCCCTTATAGATAAAGATACTTTTGCAGCGTCTTTATCTGAAATTATGGGGCATCTAAGAGCCAGCGACACTCAAGTTTTTGTTAATGTTCGCTGCGACGCTTTTTTGCTGGGTTTGGACAATGCGACTGAAGAAGCGGTCAAACGGGCTAAAAGCTACCAAAGTGCAGGAGCTGATGGATTATTTTTCCCTTGTGTGACAGTCGAGTCTGATATCAAGGCGGTTGTGGCTGCAACGCCATTACCTATCAATGTTATGGCGATGCCTGAATTACCCACATTTGATGCACTGTCAAAGTTAGGTGTTAAGCGCATTAGTATGGGGAATTTCGCGCATTTATCGATTTCGAATCAGTTAGAAAAAATAATGAAAGACATCAAATCACAGAGGGATTGCAATACTTTATTCGCGCCAAACAGTTTGTAAATTGAATGCGAAGAAGCGTGGGCTATAGATAAAGTGAAATAAATGAGTTAGGTTGCTTTAGAGGTTTTAAAGCTTTATGCAAAAGAAAAACGATAAAAGGACCCACTATGCGATTTATACTAATTATGTTCACTATTGCTATGTCATGCAATGCCCTCGCTTCTTCTCCTGAGCAGGTTGTGAGTCAACTTTGGAAAGCCCTATCACATGATGAAAATGACACAGCCGATGTTACCCGCTTACAACAACTATTCCATTCGGATGCCACCGTTTTTGGAGTGCATTTGAAAGAGGAAAAACACAATCTGATGGTTAACTCTGGCTCGGACTTTATTAAATTGTTGAATAAGCCCTCGAAAGGGGGGTTTTACGAATGCGAGGTTGTAAGAAAAGTCGAGCGTTATGATCATTTCTCTCAAGTTTATAGTGTTGTAGAGACTCGATTTAGCCAGGATCAAAAGGCACCTGAGTTTACGGGTGTTAATAGTATTCAGTTAGTCAAAACTAAAGGACAATGGCAAATAATATCGTTGTTTTATCAAGTGGAGAATCCAAAATACCCGATATCGATTGAGGGGGGTATATCCGGTCGATGTATTTAGGTCGACAATGGGAGGCGACAGTCTATGGATTGCGAACGGCCTCGTTTTTTCAAAGTACGGAATAACGCGAGTGCTTTGTTTATAGTAACTCTTAAAAATCTACACTTCTTTTAGAGGTAGCCATGAAATGATAGGTTACCTTCTTTCAATTGATTTAAATAATACTTGTTATTCAGTGATACTCGATCTCGGAGTTAAACTAGTATCTATCATCCAATTTATAGTGCATTAAAAAATCAAGTAAAAAGTTTATTGTGGAATAAAAAATCTATTTGATGTTGTGGATTGCTTAGGGGGTTTTGCGAACTTTGTTGTGTTATGGTCGATAAAGTTCTTAATTTAAGCGCTATTTAACTAAAAATAAAAATTTTAATTATTTGGTTTAAATTTTTAATAAATGATTGTCTTTGGGTTAAGACTTGTATTTTAAAAACGGTTTCTTTGATAAGATAATAGGGACAAAGGAAATGAAAAGGGATAAAGCTTGTGTTTTTCTTAAAGGATTCTATTGGCTGTAGTCAAGCAAAGAGAATAGGTACGATTATTTTTAGCTGTCTAACGTTGACAGCATGTGGGGGTGGCTCAAGTAGTCAAAATAATGATAGTAAACAGACTGCCAACAAAGCGCCTACGGTGGTCGTCTCTGGGGATAATAAAATACTCGAACAAACCCAGTTTAAATTGCTTGGAACTGCACAAGATGATGGAGGCATCGCTCACTATCAATGGCAGCATAATAGCCATTTAGAGTTAGATATCAGTGACTATAACAGCCCAGATTTAAAAGTTATCAGTCCAGATATTGCCGAGCCTCATCGTGTTACTTTTACGCTAACTGTGAAAGATGATAAAGGCAGCTCAGCATCTGCACAACATGCGTTAACGCTATTGCCAGTCCCAACGATCAATATCACTGGCATAGAATCGGTGCCGGAATCTGAACCTTTTAGCTTAACAAGTGAGATAGCAGAGCAGTCGATTGAAGTCGCGAGCTATCAATGGCGGCATGATTCAAAATTACCTTTGCAACTAAAAGGTGAAAATACGCCTACGTTAAGTGTTATCAGTGCTGATATTGAAACGGAAGAAAATGTTAATTTCACAGTATTAGTCGTTGATACTAGTGACAATATGTTTGAAAAGTCTCATATGGTTCGCATTGAACCACTGATCAATTTAGCGCCAGAGATTGAGATCTCTGGGCCATCAGATGCACAAGGGCTTTCACAATTACAGCTCATCGCTTCGGTTACCGACCCTGAAGGGAGTGACGTTGCAGTCAGTTGGCAACATGATTCTGACTTAGAATTTAATATGTCTGGTGAGGAGACTGCGAAACTCACCATATCCATACCAGACATAGAAACGCGAACTACAGTTACGTTTACGGCTAGTGCTTCAGATGAGCAAGGCCAAAGTACCTTCAAAACACATACGATATCATTGACACCTAAGCCAAACGAAGCACCTGCTGTGCACATACTGGCACCTTCTTTTGTTGAAGAAGGTCAGATTATCTCACTAGAGGCAAAAGCGACGGATAGCGACGGCAGCATTGTTGGATATAAATGGCGTAATGATGGTGGATTAGATTTATCCCCAACAGAAGTGCAAGCGAGAAGTATCGCAATACTCACACCCGATATACTAGAAGATAAACAAGTTAATTTTACAGTTACCGTGACGGATGACGATGGCGCAGAGGCCACTATAACGAAGGCCGTGACCATTATTGCCAAAAGCAACTTAGCCCCTGTTGTCGAGATAGTAGGTCCAACTTCTATCGGTGAAGAGATGGCATTTACTTTGTCTTCACAGTCGGAGGATTTAGATGGCAGTATTGTTAGCCACCGTTGGTCATATGAATCGCCTGTTTCTATTAATGTTGGTGATACAGGTTCTGAGGAACTTCATGTATCCGGAATTAGTGTGGATGAAGGTATAGATATTAAGTTTTTTGTTACGGTTACAGATAATCAAGGAGCCGTAGCCACAAAAGAACACCAAATCACCGTCATACCTTTACCGAATGTCCCTCCTGAAGTTACCATCTCTGCGTCAAATACAGCGTTTGAAGAGCGTACACGATTTACTTTAACGGCCAATGCAACGGATGTTGATGGGCAGATAGAAACATATTATTGGCAACATGATTCAGCCTTAGAATTAACCTTGGCAGGCGAAAATAGTGATTCGTTAACTGTTGAGGTGCCTGATATCACAGAAGATCAAACTATCACTTTCACGGTGGTGGTTACTGATCATCAAGGCGCACTAGCGGGTAGTGCGTTTACAGCTAAAGTGGCGCATTTACGAACATCGACAACGCTTAAGGGTAAGGTGACCGATTCACCAATTGCCAATGCGAATGTGCAACTGAAAGTGGGGGAGCATGTTTTTCAAACTATTGCGGATGCGAATGGTAATTATGAAATAGGTATTGACCTTGATGAATCGCAAAAGAATCTCCTTATAGAGCTATCAGCACAAGGTGTGGGCAGCCAAAAGGATGTGGCTTTGGTTTCTCAGCTTGGTGAAGTTGCGGGTTTAGTTGAAGCCGCAGGAGAAGATAACACCGTTGATTCGAAAGAGTATTTCGGCATCAATATTACCAACGTAACCACTGCCGAGTATGCATTGCTCAAAGAAGGGACCCCCGCGTTTACTAGTGAAGCTGAATTAACAGAAGCGCGAGCACATGTTGACGTTGAAGAAAAGCTCGAAGTTGCGGCATTACTTAAGGCGATAATAGACCATGGTCACGGGTTACCCGATGGCATAAACTCGACATTAGAGCTTGCTAACAACCTTCGCGAAGCTCGAAAAATGCTTAAAAAGCTTAAAAAGTCAGAGCCTGAACTTGTGGCGAGGTTGCGCGCTGAAATTAAGGCCGATAAAGATCTCATGAACGAGGGGGCTGAACCACTTTTGGGTACCTACTTCATTGGTGAGCGTACTTTAATGAATGGCTTTGTCGCTGCCCTTTCATTTAATGAAGATCGCACAGGGCAATTAACTGCTAAGCAAAACGTATCTTTTACTTGGGACCGAGATGGCTCTAAAATTGAGCTACGCTTGGCTGAGCCGCTTCCATTATACGGAACAGGTGAGTTTAAATCTCCAACTGACTATGTTTCAACCATTACCATCGATGTCTATGAAAATAGTAAAGGCCGCTTCTCCGGTGATATTAGCATGTTCTCTGATGGGAAGTCGCAGACAGTAAAAGCCTTCCATTCTGGATTGATTTCCCAAGACTCAAAGCCTGAACAGCAAGCTGAAGATTTTATTGGTCAATGGTCAATCGCTTATCAAGATAAGTTTGGTAATAAAAACAGTTATGCTATTGAGTTTCTCGATAATGGAGAGGCTGATATTTCTTCATATATCAACCCAATGCAGATCCCTTGGGGTATTAAAAACCACGAGATGTTTTTTAATAAACACGGTGATGATGTGACAGCAAAGTTTGTTCGTAATTTACCGATTGGCAAATTGATCTACCTTGAGGACATGTATCTTAATAAACGCAGCCTTTTATCAGCCTTATTGATTAAGCATCAAAATGTTAGTTTTGATGATATCGATTATCAAAGAACATGGACACCAATTGAACAAAAAGGGAGAACAGCGGCGTTTGAAATCGATGAAAATAACCAGATCAATTACTTTTTTAAACATGCAGAGGCAGTCGAAAAAGTTGATGGAAAATTGTTGCGTCATATTTACACCTTGGATCGAACCGAAGTTGACTTTTGTGACGTGTCGCTGCCGAACTGTGAGATTCTTTTTACACACCAGTTGAAGCTTTTGGCAACTTACGAAGATAAAATTGCCGTTGAATTTTCTCAAATAGGTAATGCGTCATTTGGAGGTTTTACTTTCAGCAATGTGATGTTGTTCGAACTAAGCGATGAAGCGCTTACTCATTCAGATATTCATGCCGCATTTACCAAAACAGATAGATATCAATATGCATTTGATGGGCGTGCTGAGCTTTTCGCACAAACAGAGACGGATGTCGTAAACCTGAGTCGATTTACTCACTGCACAGGGAGTGTACCTAGAAAGGTGTGTCAAGAAGCCGTATCAATCAATGGTGAGGACTATTTCCTTTTTGCTTTATCAGATCGAATTCAACTGACTCATATTGCAAATGGTCGCGTTTCTTACTTACAGTTTATAGATGTCAATGATAACGGATTTTCAATTTGTCATTTTATAGAGAGCGCTGAGTGTACAGCTGCAAATACGCTGCATTATTCACCAACACGCCCAGCATTAAATATTAATCTTGAGCAAGAAGGCCTTGGCCAACTCATTTCATCTAAAAATACTTATAGCTATGGCGAGAGCTTTACCATCGAGGCTAGTCCTGACGATGGATATGAGCTAAAGAGCATTGAAGGCTGTGACGGCAAGTTACAAACCACCTCTGATCTCAGACATATTTTTTCTGTAAATGCGCCCAAACATGACTGCGCAATCAAAGCTGTTTTTGTGCCAAGTCCACCCTATGTAGGCGACGTTGTTTTTGTTAACACACGCTCTGAAATCCCACATAGCTGGCGTTTATCGTTTGGTAACATTCACCATGGGATGCTCTATACCCATGACAGTTTTACAGCGACAGATATGACTAAGATATCAGAGGGGTTATATCGAGCGCGCTTCAAAGGTGGCACTGCGCGCATATCTACCAATGGTATCGATGTTTTTAAAGCCATTGGCTTTGATCTCAAAACCACAGATCAAGGACACCAAATCATTTGGCGAGCAGTGAACGAAATTGATAACGAAGAGTACGATTTAGATCCGATACAAGTAGCCAATAAAAGTGAGTTGCCGACGGTGCCTGTGACTGCTGAAGATATGCAAGGCACTTGGCTACTCACTCATCACGCTTTGGATAATGAATCATTGGTTCACTCGGGACAAAACTACAAATTGACTTTGTCGCAAGACCACCAAGGCTCGATGTCGTTGATCACTTTGAACCCAGAGATTGCTCAATCTCAAGCTGATCCAGATTTGATAATATCTTGGCGGATCAATTCGTTTGGTCACCTAGAAGTATTCCATGATGAGTATGATTTCTTTGTGGAGTTTAAGATGACGGAGGCAAGAAATGACGGCTTTAATTTGGTGACTGAGAAGGTACACATATCTGCCAGTAATACGGATTTAAAAAATGTGAAGCCATTCCTCGGTGCGGGTGCGCTGGTTAAAATACAGGATAACACTTTTAAAATAGATAACCTTGTGGGTAAGTGGCGATATCAGTCTTCATACGGTGCGGAAGGATTTGAATTATATCCAGAAGGTGTCTTTAGAAAAGGGTATTTAAACGGGGCAGCGAAAACGAGTTGGGAAGGCAATAAGCTTACCGTATCTGCTTTATTCAATGATAGAGAGAAGGTTTTTGATCCAGCATGTGAATTAGAATTTGAACATTGCTCACAAGGGTTTAAGCGTGAATACTTAGTGGTCGCAAAGCACAATGACAAACTCTATGCCATTGAAAGAAAAGAGAAGCCAAACACATTCTCACATCATAAAAATGATGTGGAAGGGCTACGGGTGATCACGCTAGATAAACAAACGAGCGTATCTGAAATCGAACCACACTTTCTGTGGAGCCCATCTTTTAAAGGCCACAAAGACTTTGGTGCAGATTATCTGCGGTTGTATGAGCGAACCGACAGAGGGCTACAGCTTTGGCACCTCTATCACTCAGAGCTCAATGGCTTACAAATTGGAACTGGTACATATCCGCACCAACAGGCGCAATTGTTAGGCGGTAAACTCAAGTACAATCGTAATGGTGCAGACTATATATTAGAAGTTGTGCGCAGCGATGCTGAAACCATGACATTTTGTGAGTATTTGGATGGCAGTACCTGTGCTGAAGGCACCCTTCGAGAAATGCAGTATGACATACCCGTGTATACCGTCGAAGTTGAAGCGACGACCGGCGGCAGCATTGAGCTGAATGCGATTCACTCCTACTTGTTGCTTGGCCAGTCGTTAGAAGTCACTGTAAAACATGATTGGGGCATGTACCTCGAAAGCATTGAAGGGTGTGGTTTATCTCATTCATTAACGCATTCGGACACACATCTGGTGTTTACAAATAAACAGATTTCGCAGTCGTGTGCTATCAAAGCGAAGTTTACAAATGTGCCGGAACTAATGTCTGAAAAACTAGGTATCTCAGAACCCTACTTAAAGGCATGTGTAGACTCATATGACGTGCACCGCAACTTAGAATATAGCGAGAGTTTATCGTGTAGTGGTGGGGAAATACGTTCTCTCACGGATCTTTCTGAATTGGTTAAGTTTAAAAAGCTAGAGCGTTTATCGTTGTCTGGTATTGATAGTCTGAGTGATCTCGCGCAAGAACAATTAAACGGCATGTCTAACCTGACCAGTTTGAGCCTTGCTGATATGACGCAATCTAATTTGGATTTGTCTAAATTAACAGAGTTAAAATCACTGACGCTAAAAGTGACGGATCTAACCGAAGTGACACTACCACAGGGGGGGCAGTTAACCTCACTAAATATTTCTGTGAGTGGTCCGGAGCACTTAGATTTGACAGGCCAAACCAATTTATCTTCGCTAGATATTAGTTACAGTACGATTAAGTCTGTGGATTTGGGCCAAAGTAATCAACTTGAAACTTTAAGGGCCACAAATGCACCGCTTGCGTCAATAACGGGTATTTCACAAAGCAATCGAATTAAAACTTTAGGGCTTAAAAATACGTTAATTGAAGAGGTTGATTTTAGTCAGTTTACGTTGTTAGAAACACTGGAAGTTGAAGGCACTACAATTAGAAGCCTTGATCTTTCGTCTTTGGCTAATCTTTCAAAACTAAATGCGCAAAATACACCGTTAGAAAACCTTGCAGTTAATAAAAATCGCATGCGTATTCTTGCATTATCAAATACTCAATTAACAGAGCTTGATTTGACGGATATGATTGAGCTTGCGATGGTGCACGCTGCAGATAGTAAAATTGCGCATTTAAGGTTGGGAAATAATCCCAAGCTTTCATTACTACGTGTGCAAAATAATTTGCTTAAGGCGCTGCAAATACCAGAGGATTCTACGTTGAGAACGCTAGATGTATCTGGCAACAGCTTGGAAGCGTTAGGTGTCACTCAGAACCACACTATTGTTAATTTGAGGTTGTCAGATAATCATGTCAGTACGTTTGATATTGGTAAGTTCTCGAGACTGCGAGTGCTCAATTTGTCTAACAACCCGCTGGTGGAGCTTAGTAAGCCTGACCAACACCTAATGGCAATGTTGTTTGTAGATAACACATTATTGAAAGAGTTTGATTTATCAACCTATACGGGTTTGAAGCAGCTTTCAATCAGCGGAACCGCTATCAATAGCATTGAAATTTTAAATACTTTTGAAGTGCTTAGAGTAAACAATACGGCAATTAAAGCACTTAATTTACCGGAAGGTATAGGGAATTTACAGATAGAGTTTAGAGGTAACACCTTAGACGAGGTGACAGGGGGCGCATCTGTTCGAAATGTTAAAATTTACTTAGGTGACACCACTGTTAGCGACAAAGCAATGTCTCACTTGCAAAGGCATTATGGCAGAATATTTGCCCTTGTGTGTAAGGAGGGAAAGCTAGGTGATTTTTGCACTGCAATAAACCGCATCTAAAAGACTAAGTACGATATTGTTAAGCTCCTACGTTATGTTTTAAATGGCGTAGGAGCTTTTTTGTTTCTAGCAGCGATTCTTTCCAAGATAAATCAATTCTATGCATGCTGGATTGAATGTGGTGGTGCTTGCGTCAGGTTAGTGTTAAACGTATTCTCATTAGCTGTCGAACGAATTTTTCGTACGTGAAGACAAGGAGAGAGAAGCTATGAATTACACGTTGAGAATAGCACAAGAGCAAGATATTTCGGTTTTGAAAAAAATCATCAGTGAGTCAACAAGGGAGTTGTCTAAGCGGCATTATTCAGAGGAACAAATAGAGCTGGCATTAGAAAGCGCTTTAGGAGTTGATACGCAACTAATTAAAGATAAAACCTATTTTTGTATTGAAGACCAAGACGAGATTATTGCTTGTGGAGGGTGGAGTTATCGCACGACACTCTTTGGCAATGACAATGAAAAAAGTCGTAATGCGACTCAGTTAGACCCCGAATCCCAAGCGGCAAAAGTACGGGCATTTTTTGTCAAACCTCAGTATGCCAGGCAAGGGCTTGGCTCAATGCTTATGAAAAAGTGTGAATCTGAGGCGATAAAACTGGGGTATTCAAAACTCGAACTGATGGCTACCTTGCCGGGTGTAAAGCTATATGAAAAACATGGGTTTTCTGGGCGGGGTTCTGTCGAGTATCAATTGAGTGATGAGGTAACAATCACATTTGTGCCAATGTACAAACAGATTTGACAGGTTAACCGTTTATACTTTCGAATTTGCCGTTCATGATATTTGTAGCCTGATTTGATTGCATAACAAATATGAATTTTGCATAGTTCAATCACAGGTTACAAAGTTATAAAGGACGCGCTTACCTTAAAGGACGTAAGGCATATATAGCAATTGTATGTCATTTCTTTGTGTCATTTTAACGATTTAGAATTGAAGTAAAAGGTTCTAACATGCTAAATATGTCACGCGCAGTTTTCCCCTTACTGATCGCATCATCCAGTGTTTACTCATCTGTTGCCAGCGCAAACAGTTGCTTAGGCGAGCTATACTCTATTAATTCAGGTCGTGGCGCACCTGGGGTTTTATTTAGTCTACAAGAGCAAGACAAGTCGGCAAAAGCAATTTCTATGGCAGAGTTTAGCTCTGCAGCAATGGCCTACGATACAAGCCTCAATAGAATGTATTATGCGTCTTCGCCAATTCCATTTGAATACAAAGTGGACTTAAGCGCGCTAAACGCTTCGCCTGAAGTGCTCGCCCAAATCCCCGTTCAAGGCGACAGGTTTAAATACACCCGTTTAGCTTACTACGATTTTGCGACTCAAGAGCATCACGTTGTCGATAGAACCAAGTCAGTTATTGGCATGGTTTACGATGAAGTAAATGATGTACTGATAGCTAATAGCTACACCGACCTTTACGAGATAGACAAAGGCACAGGAGTGGCAACCAAGCTGATGCATTTTGGTGATATTGATGGACAATACCGAGGCGATTTGGTGTTCTATCAAGGCCAACTGTATCTAGTGTCTTCTACTTCTGTTTATTTAATTGACCGAACAGATGAGAACAATTATGAACTCATTAAACAGGCTGACCATAATCTAATTGCTGTTACAGGCGCAACAATTGGCCAAAATGGCGATGTGCTTGTTAGCCGCGCAGTGATCAACGACCATGGTCACAGAAATCAGTCTGAACTGTATAAAGTCAATATGCAGACTGGCGGCACATGTTTAGTTGCAACCTTACCTTTACGAATTAACGACCTTGCGACACATTCAGGAGCACCAGTTGCCTGCTATCAGGCAGATCCCTGTGCGTTGGATAATAAAATCACTTTGGTTTCTAATTCAATCGTAAAAAACCTAGACCATAAATGGCAATCGCACTCTACAGCCGATGCTAACTTTTTCGCGCCAGCCGTCTTTACTTCAGCACCGAGCTTTAATGGCAGTCACGGCGGGGTTAATCGATTGAGAAATGTGTCGCCAACGAGTTTTGACGTTGCATTTAAAGAATGGAATTATTTAGACCAAGTCCATCCATACAAAGAATCTTTTGATTATATGGCATTAGAGCAGGGCCGTTACACTATGGCGGATGGTACAGTCATTGAAGTAGGTAGCTTTGAACTTAATGATACAAAAGTCTTTAAGCAAACAAGTTTTAGCCAAAGCTTTGCCAGTGCGCCGCATGTTTTCGTTCAAGTACAAACTTTTAATGGCGGGCATACGATTGCTACGCGCGTAAAGGACATCACAACCACAGGTTTTAAAGCGGCTTTTTATGAGCAAGACACCCTAAACGAAGGCCATGTATACGAAACTGTATCCTACATTGCAATTGTGCCAGGAAGTGGTTCTACAGGTACGTTAGAAACGCAATCTGGCAGCCCCACTTATGAGTTATTCAGTGAAGATATTAATCACACAGGCGGTCAAATTGGTGAACACTACTATTTGTTAGTTGAAGAGACTTCAAAAGATAAAGAGTTAAATCATACCATGGAAACAGTCCACGTGATGGACATCGGTGGTATTAGCCTTGTTCAGCAGGTTAGTAGCAACGGAGATGATAACTTAAGTATCAGGCGCAAAGATTGATCAACCCTTGGACATCTGTCTCGGCCCTCTAGAGGGCTTTTTTATATCGATTACTCCCCCTTAGCTTTTGAGCTCAAACATTGCATGTTATTGACATCGGACCTTTATTAAATACACAGCGTTACCCAATTTGTGGCCTAAATAATGCATAGAAATTACTGCTATCTTTTGAAGTGAATGCTAATAGTGATTTTTATACTGCTTTCTATTTGTTGAAGTTAAAGCACGTGAATACGTGATTAAACATCTTGTTTTTTGATACTTTAAGACTAGGTAAAAAGTCTCATATTGCGTATTTTGCTAAAGAAATCACGTATTTTCACGATAAATTTAGTAATAATAGTAACTTGTCCATTTTTGGCACTAACCGTGTTTACATTCATTCATAATTGGCGCTAAAAGCTGCTTTTTTTGACTTAACATTACAGGGTTGTTGTGCTGAAATGAGGATGGTTGCATAAAAACAAATAAAAAATGCAAGAGTATTTAGGAAGGAAGTGATGTCTTTGTTTCATTTTGATGAGGAGTCTGGGTATGTTTCTATGAAGGAACACCCTGCGCATTCCGGGTTTCCCGCGAGTGCTGCGCAGCTCGTTGAGCTGTTAGAGCAATCTCCTTATGCTGACTTTGATGTCATTCACGCCAACATTGGTCAATTGTTTTCACCATCCGATGATCGTGAAAAAGATTTACTGATCGTCGCAAGAGCCGTTGACGCCTCTGTCATGATCCATGTCGAAGAAAATAACATGCTAGCTGAAGCTCGGCTAACCACTGCTAGAGGCGGAAAGCTTATTTCAATCGATGAGGCAAGAGCTGCGTTAACAAGCGCTGGCGTGGTTAAGGGGATAAATGAGAGGGCGCTAGATACGTTTTTAGGCCAACAGTTTGAGCAACCACCCGGAAGTGTCTACTCGGGTATCGTCGCACATGGTGTAAGAGCAAAAGACGGCACCGACGCAAGGTTTGTCCGTTTATGTATGACAGCCCAAGATAGAGTGCTTAGCCCGCAACAGAAGTCGGGCGGTAAAGTAGACATGCGTGATTTAGGAGCAATTATAACGGTCAAACCGGGTAGCCCATTGATGAAGCGCGTGCCTCCGACCCCAGGAGAACAAGGTTTCTCTGTGTTTGGTGATATACTCGAACCAAAACCTGGAAGAGATTTCACCTTACAAGTCTCAGAGGGAACGAGAGTCAGTCCGGATGACCCAAACCTGCTCATTGCGGAAGCCAAAGGCGTCCCAGTTGCTGTACCTCGCGGTATGCGAGTAGATGATGTGCTGTGCTATGACAATGTTGACGTCACAACTGGGCATATAGAATTCGATGGTAGTGTTGTGGTCAGTGGTGATGTCAAAGATGGCATGAAAATAAAAGCCACTGGTGATATAACCGTGATAGGTTTTGTTGAGTCCGCCCATTTGGAAAGTGAGAGTGCGGTCACAGTTATGCTCGGAGCCATTGGGCGAAAACGAATAGAGGGTGAAGACTTTTCTTGTATTATCAAGGCTAAGCGCACTATCTCTGTAGGTTATGGCCAGTACTGCCACATAGAGTCAGATCAAGATCTCTTTATTGAGCGCCAAGCGCTGCACTGCGATTTAAAATCTAAACGACTGATTCGGGTAGGAAAGGGTGATACACCTCGAGGTAAACTCATTGGTGGCAACGTGTATAATGCGATGCGTATTGAAGCTGGCGAAGTGGGTGCGCCATCTGGCACACGTACCAGAATTGTATTGGCTCAAGACTGGTATGATTTGAAGAAAAAACAAAATGAGTTTAAAAACCTCGATAAACTCTTGTCTGACAAACTTTTGGCTGTAAAGAGAGCCCAAATTAAAGCGAAAAAAACGAAAGCTTCAGAAAAGCGTGATGCGTATTTGAAAAAGCTCGAAATCACAGAAAAGCGTTTGGATACACATTATCAGCGCAATGTGAGGAACAGTAAATTAGTTGCTCAAAAGCTTAAACGCTTAGTTAAATTGAGTCGTGTAAAGGTAAATGAATTAATGCACCCGGGTATCGAACTGACAATCGCAAAAGATAGCCGCTCTTTTTCTAGAATTTACCCGCCACATCTCGTAAAGCTCGATGAAGGCAAAATTACCCAAGAGTTCAATAATTAATTATATTTAAACAAAAAAAGCAGCTCTCGCTGCTTTTTTTTGTGAATGAACGTTACTCGTCATCACCAGTCGGAGTATCCTGTTCGTCTTCTTGAGGCAATGGCCATCCGCCCAAAGCTTGCCATTTATTAACAATGTAACAAAATAGCTCCGCAGTACGTTCTGTATCATATAACGCTGAATGGGCTTGTGCGTTGTCAAATTCTATACCAGCTGCTCTGCACGCTTTTGCCAACACGGTTTGCCCCAATGCTAGACCCGCAAGTGAAGTGGTATCAAAACTAACAAATGGGTGGAAAGGAGTACGTTTGATATTATTGCGCTCAATGGCGGCATTTAAAAAGCCATGGTCAAAAGCAGCATTATGAGCCACGATGACTGAACGCTGACACCCAGTGTCTTTTTGCGCTTTTCTGACGGCTTTACAAATTTCTTTAATCGCTTCACTTTCGTCTACAGCGCCACGCAGTGGCGAGAATGGGTCTATACCATTAAATTCGATTGCGGACTGTTCAATGTTAGCACCTTCAAAAGGCGCAACGTGAAAGTGTAGTGTTTTATCAATACTAAGCTCGCCCTCATCGTTCATTTTTAATAGGCTAACTGCGATTTCTAAAAGGGCGTCAGTATCTTTATTAAATCCTGCTGTTTCTACATCGATTACAACGGGGAAAAAGCCTCGGAAGCGCTTTGCGAATAGGGATTGCTCTTGTTCTGCCATGGTCAACTTGGTTTTCTAAATCGAGCCGCCTATTATACTGATCGTGCGCCAAGATGCTAATTAGTATAAGCTGATAAATAACAATTTAAGTGTACAGCTGTATTTTTGACACTGTAAATCGGTATGTTAATTGCTTAAATTAGAGCAGTAAGAACATTCGGATGATAGATTATCAGTCTGAACATCAGCTACAGTGCTTGAGGTAATAAAAGTGAAGTTTAATATCAACGTCTTAGTTGCAACAATTGGATTGTCAGTTGTTTTGCCTGCGCAAGGTGCTATGCGGCAATATAGTGCCTCAGTAGATAGTTCTAAGTGGATGGTTGATCGGACAACACGCCTGTCTTGCACTTTATCTCACAACGTTCCTTATTACGGTGAAGCTATTTTTAGTTCCACTGCCAGTAAAAACAAAGATCTCACCTTTAGTTTGGATATGGTGATCAGGCCTGAAAGTTACGATTTCGCTGGCCTTGAATCGGTACCGCCTAGTTGGCGTGCAGGCTTACCCGCGAGAAGTATGGGTAAAATGTCTCTTCTTAAAAAGTTCGACGGAGAACTAAGTAATCCGGTCGCTTGGGAAATGTTAACTGAGTTAGAAAAAGGGTATCAGCCAACATTTTACTACCAAGATTGGAACAATAAACACGACCAAATTTCCGTGTCACTGTCTTCGGTTAATTTTAAAAAATCGTACTGGGAGTTCTTGCAATGTAGAGATAATTTACTCCCATACAGCTTTGAAGATATCGCTTTTGTAGTCATGAATTACCGTAAAAATTCTAGCGAGTTAACTCAATCTTCGCGCAAAAGACTGGATATGATAGGCGAGTACTTAAACAACGACCCGAACATAGGCTCTATTTACATCTCAGCATATTCTGACAGCTACGGTGGCAAAAATGTCAATCTAAACTTGTCTAAGAAGCGGGCAATGGCCATTAAGGATTATATGGCCAGTAAGGGCGTACCAGCCAATAAGATCGTTGCAGATGGCTTTGGGGAAAAACGCCACGTGGCGATTAATACAACTCCAATCGGTCGAGAGGCAAACCGACGCGTTATTATTCAAATATCCAAGCCCTAAGCAGGGCTTGGCCAATTCGAAGCAGACTATACCTTATTACGTATCAGGTCTCGTATGTATAACCTTGAAGGGTGAAGGGATTCGTGTACGCGTTCGCTAAAAGGAAGCGGCTCATCTAAAAGGCTTGCAACAAGGTGCTCTGTGACCATGGGTGCTGAACATAAGCCTCTCGCACCAAATCCCGTAACAATGTGTAGACCTTGATGTGGCAGCGCTTGAGGTGAATAGTCATAAAACTTACCTTTACTGATATTGCGATAAGCTTGAATTACATCCTCTTTTTGTTGCACTTGCCCGATCATTGGGGTGTGGTCGTTAAAGCAGCACCTTACTGCTGCCTTGGCACTTTTTACTTCACCTAAACTGTTGTCAAATTTTGTGCCTTGGTAAAAGCCAGCTAACTGCTTTCGGTTAGTAATATTATCTTGAACAGTCACTTCTCTCGATTTTGAGTGTTTTTCAAAAGTAGCCCCCATACAATGTTGACCATTTTGACTTGGCGTGAAGTAGCCTTTATGGC
The DNA here is from genome assembly GCF_001696455.1 of Pseudoalteromonas luteoviolacea. Taxonomy (GTDB): domain Bacteria; phylum Pseudomonadota; class Gammaproteobacteria; order Enterobacterales; family Alteromonadaceae; genus Pseudoalteromonas; species Pseudoalteromonas luteoviolacea_C. The sequence goes on along the minus strand of NZ_MAUJ01000001.1, from coordinate 1,380,902 downwards.
AAATGACGGTTGAAAGCTGCTCTGATGATTCGCCAGCCTCTATGTGAGAAACTTGACCCCGAACGCCGTGAATACCGATATCCTTTGTTTGCTCAAAGCGATCGCTATGTTCTCCAGCACATACAAAAACTTCCGAAAATGGCCCCAGTTCTGCTCCTTTAGAAATCAAGTACCAGCCGTTCTGCTTTCGCTCCAATTTATCGATACAAGTATTAAAATACGTCTTGTTCGGCACAAGGTCATTTGCGGCTTCAAATACCGCCTGCGTTAGCTCTGGCGGGCTTACCCAGCCTCCTTGCTCTATAAACAGCCCTCCATAGGGCGTGTCGATATTTGCAATTTCTTGTGCCTGTGCTGCTGTAACTGACTTGATGAGCTGCTCAGGATACAGGGAGCTGGTAGCTATTTTATGGTGTTGTAGTTTTTTTGCTTCAGTGACGCTTTGTAGCAGTACACCACACCATTGGTGGGCAAAATGGTAATTTTGCTTTGCTAATGATTGGTAAAATCGCAGGGCGTACAAAAAACTGTGCGCATAAAACTCAGAGGGTATTCCAAATTCACTTTGTAGGTTTGGATAAACAGCCCCTTGGCGATTATGAGATGCGCCTTGTGCCAGCGTATCATCCTCACAAAATAGCGTTGTTTTGATACCTCTTTTTGCCAAGTTGTACATTAAGCAACTTGTCGCGATACCTCCACCAATAATCGCCACATTATCGAGCGAAGCTTTATTTTGTTGAAAATAAATAGGTGTAGTCTGGTGAGGGGTTGGGTTTTCCAGTTGACCAACCACCATCTCTCTTTTTCTACCGTAGCCTTTGACTTTTTTACAGTCAAACCCGGCTTGTTGAAGGCCTCTTCTGACAAAACCTGCGGCTGTAAATGTCGCAAAAGTCGCATCGGCTTGACTTAAATTTGCCATGGCATCAAACAAAGATTGTTGCCACATATCAGGGTTTTTACTCGGCGCAAACCCATCAAGGAACCACGCATCGACTATTCCCTTATCTTTATAGGCTATTTGAGGGAGTGAGGACTGAACGTCGCCAAACCATAAATCAAGCACCACTCGGCCTTGTTCAAACTCAAGTCGATGGCATCCTTGCAAGGCCATTGGGTACTTGTCACAAAGTTGATCAGAGAGTGGCTTAAGCGTTGGCCAGGCTTGCAAAGCCTGTTTTAAATCTTCCAACTTAATGGGGTATTTTTCGAATGAAATGAAGTAAAGGCGTTCGATACTCGACTCATTTGACTTACTATTAAATCGCTGCCAACTATTTAAAAAGTTTAGCCCAGTACCAAATCCAGTTTCGGCTATAACAAAGTGAGGTCGTGGGTGATTGTCGAAGCGCTCTGGCAAATTATTTTGCTCAAAAAAGACGTAATTAGACTCCGCGAGTCCATCGTCGTTGGAGAAATAAACGTCATCGAAATTATCAGCAACAGGTGTGCCTAAGTCGTTAAAGTGGATTTGTGCGTTACTTATCATAGAAATACGTTAGAATATCTTCAGTAATTATTCGCTATTTTACTGCTTTTATTTGCATTAGTCCGTTGCAATTTTGCAAATATCAGTTCAGAGTACGTGTGTACGCTGGAAAGCTGACCACTTGATTAGCATTTTACGCGTAGAATACACCTAAATTTTTTAAGTTCTAAGGGAATTACCCATGAGAAGAGCCGTTATTACGGGGATCGGTGTTGTATCTAGCATCGGTAACAACAAGCAAGAAGTATTAGAATCTTTGAAAGCGGGTAAAAGTGGTATTGCTTTTAACCAAGAATTTGCAGACATGAACTTACGTAGTAACGTGTCTGGCAAGATTGACATCGACGTGAAATCACTGGTTGACCGTAAAGCGCATCGTTTTATGGGTGATGCTGCTGCGTATTCTTACATTGCAATGGCTCAGGCAATTGAAGACTCAGGCTTGAATGAAGAGCAAGTCTCAAACGAACGTACTGGCCTTGTTGTTGGCTCAGGTGGTGGTTCTTCTAAATACCAAGTTGAGGCGGCAGACACTTTGCGCGCGCGTGGTGTTAAGCGTGTAGGTCCTTACATGGTACCTCGTACTATGGCTAGTACGACATCTGCATGTCTTGCAACACCATTCAAAATTAAAGGCGTTAACTACTCAATTAGTTCTGCATGTGCTACTTCTGCACACTGTGTAGGACACGCTGTTGAGCAAATCCAACTTGGCAAACAGGATGTTATCTTTGCAGGTGGTGGTGAAGAACTTCACTGGACACTGGCAATGGAATTTGACGCGATGGGTGCGCTATCAACTAAATACAATGAAGAACCAGAGAAAGCATCTCGTACATATGATGCAAACCGTGATGGTTTCGTTATCTCTGGTGGTGGCGGTATTATGGTTATCGAAGAGCTTGAGCATGCTTTGGCGCGCGGTGCACACATCTATGGTGAGATTGTGGGCTATGGCGCGACGTCAGATGGTTATGACATGGTAGCACCATCTGGTGAAGGTGCTATTCGTTGTATGAAGCAAGCAATGGCAACCGTGGAAGGTGAGATTGATTATCTGAATACTCACGGTACATCTACGCCTGTTGGTGATGTTAAAGAACTGGGTGCGATTCAAGAGTTATTCGGTGACAACTCGCCTGCTATCAGTGCAACAAAAGCGATGACAGGTCATGCTTTGGGTGCTGCTGGCGTGCACGAAGCTATTTACTCAGTGCTAATGCTTGAAAATAACTTCATCACTCCTTCAATCAACATTGACGAGTTAGATGAAGAAGCGAAAGGCCTAGATATCGTAACAGAACGTCGTGATGTAGAGCTAAACACAGTAATGTCTAATAGCTTTGGTTTTGGCGGTACGAACGCAACATTGGTTGTACAAAAATATAAGGGTTAATTTTAATTAGCCCTATAAAAAAGCCCGTAAGGGCTTTTTTTTTTGCAATCCGTAATAGCTTGGTAGCAAAATTACTCAAAACTACGCTTGTCGATAATACATAGCAAACTAAAAGTTTAATCGGTTATCTCAACCCCTACTCAATACTGCGTAATGGTTGTTCTAAAGTCGTTTGATGTGCAAAGAGGCTAGTAAATATTTTGTAGGGTGGTTATTTAGGACAATAAGTAGATTGAGTAGCCGCAGTGAAATTAGCGGCTACTGTGAATAGGCTTAAACTTTATGCTTCATAAGGCGCTCTTTATCACGAGACCAGTCGCGGTCTTTGATATCGGCACGTTTATCATGCATCTTCTTACCTTTAGCGAGGTGAAACTCAAGTTTTACCCAACATTTTTTCCAGTACATCGCTGTAGCTACCAAGGAGAAGCCATCACGCTCAGTTGCACCGATTAAACGGTCAATTTCACGTTTATTTAAAAGCAACTTGCGGTAACGTAAAGGATCACATATTACGTGGGTAGATGCGCTGTTCAATGGCTGAATTTGACTGCCTAACAAAAATGCTTCGCCGTCTTTTAGATGAATATAAGTTTCAGAGATATTAACTTTACCAGCCCGGATGCTTTTAACTTCCCAACCTTGTAGTTCCATACCTGCTTCGAACTTATCGTGTAAAAAATACTCATGACGCGCTTTTTTATTGAGCGCGATGGTATTGCTTGTTGATTTATTTGATTTTTTCTTTGCCATAATGGCTTAGTCTACCTACAAATCGAATTGGAAAACAGTGTTATTTAATTTTTATGGCATATTTTCGCCTACAGTGACTTTGCAAACAAGATAAATCTTTAAAACCTTGGTAAAATCGCTCTGATAAAGGTTTGGAGATCGTATGCCACAAGTAGAAAAAAGTGCATTGGTGATGTACAGCACACAAGAAATGTTTGACCTAGTCAATGATGTAAATGCCTATCCGGATTTCTTACCAAACTGTTCTGGTGCAAAGGTACTTAGTAGTTCTAATGAAGAAATGACTGCCAGCCTAGAAATTACGAAGGCTGGTCTGACAAAATGGTTTACCACCAAAAATATATTTGAAGGTAATAAAGTTAGAATGCAATTGGTTGACGGACCATTTAAATCTTTGCAAGGTTATTGGGAGTTTGTTGAGCTAGATGAGCATGCGTGCAAAGTTAACTTAAAACTAGAGTTCGAATTCGCCAGTAAATTAATCGAATTGGCGTTTGGCAAAGTGTTTAATGAAGTTGCAAAAAATATGGTCTCAGCGTTTACCCAACGTGCTAAATCAGTCTATGGAGCTAGGTAATGATAAAGGTAGAAGTTGTTTTTGCGCTACCAGACAAAGCAACCACTGTGACAGTCGATGTTGCAGAGGGAACATCAGCTGAGCAAGTCGTACTGCAATCAGGTATTTTAGAACGGTGCCCAGAAATAGATCCAACTAGTTTAAGTTTGGGTATTTGGAATAGAACCGTTAAGGCGCATCAAGTGGTTAAAGAGGGGGATAGGATTGAAGTCTACCGACCTCTGATTGCTGACCCGAAAGAGGCGAGAAGGCGACGAGCCGATAAAGCGAAAGAAGAGGGAAGAGCAAATAAAATAACGGGTGGCAGAGCCTAGTAGGAAAAGGGTGAGTGCACAGCTTTGAGCGATAAAGCCACATGATAGTGTGGCTTTATGTTGTAACTCTCAAAATAATCGCGCGATAGGTATGCCTATTCTTCGCTTTCATGGGCCGATTTTTCATCAGCTAAGTCTTCTTTCAGTTTGCGAATTTTTAGGCCTAACTCTTGTCCTCGGTGGCGAGCATAATAAGTACAGCCGATAAACATACAAGTAGAAAAAAGCAGCTCCAGTATTACCCAGACAAGTTCATCAGTCGCTATCCAAAGCAGTGTAAAGCCATGAATAAAATAAATTAGCACGATGAAATTCGCCCATGCAAAGGTATACGGTTTATCTTTAATTATGCCTTTAAGCGGTAATAGTAGTGGCAATATGTATACAACAAACATAAAGCCAATACTGTGTCCTTCCCTTGGCGAGATAAGGAACAGCCAAACTGGCATTAATATCAATAACCCGATATAGCCGAACAAGGCTAGTTTATAAAATAATTGAGTTTTAGGTTGCTTTGGGATGTGGCTCATAATAACTTTTTAGATACGTTAAATAGGCGTGTCGCTAAGGCTCTACAGATTTTAATTTCTGTTTCTGTCAGTTCGGCGCTGTTATCCATGCCTGCTACGTGGCTAGCACCATAAGGTGTACCACCGCTTGTGGTAGACAATAACTCTGGTACATCATAGGGTACTCCCATTAGCATCATTCCATGGTGAAGCAGGGGTAAAGACAGGTTCAGCAAGGTTGCTTCATTCCCTCCGTGCATACTGCTAGAAGAAGAAAACACACAGGCTGGTTTGTCTATGAGTTCGCCTTTCAACCAAATGTCACTGGTTGTTTCCCAAAATGTTTTGGCTTGAGCAGCCATCATACCAAACCGTGTGGGCGAGCCAAACGCGAGTCCATTACACTCTATTAAGTCTTGCTTAGTTACGACAACATCGTGAGGTTGGCGCTGCACAAAGGTGCGTAACCTTACATCAGCGCCAAGGGCGCTGAGTGTATCGGATATCTCATCTGCCATAGCTGCAACAGAGCCTTGGCTAGAGTGATAAAGCACTAGAATGGTTGGCATATGTTTAAATGATCTCTAGCACAGACTCTGGAGGACGACCTAATGCGGCTTTATCACCATTCACTACGATTGGACGCTCTATTAGTTTTGGGTTGTCGATCATAGCTTGTCTAAGAGTTTGCTCATCACTCTCTTTGCTTAACCCTAGCTCTTTGTAGATGGTTTCTTTGTTTCGCACTAATTGGTGTGCTGATTCAAACCCTAATTTTGCGATGAGAGTGTCTAAAGTTGCTGCGTCAACGGGGGTTTTTAAATACTCAACAACTTCAGGTTGAACGGCGTTCTCTTCCAGTAGTGCGAGCGTTTGTCTAGACTTAGAACAGCGAGGGTTATGATAAATAATAACAGACATAAGAATCCCTTAATGAGCGAATTTGTTTTTACTGATTGAGTGAGATTGTATCGTAACAAAATCATACTGCCTAACGTTTATGGCGACTAAAATACATCGAGCTTCTGTTAGGCAGCATGTGTGGTTTAGAGTTTTGCTAACTCTTTTTGCATTTTTCGGTAGTTGGCTAGTAAAGCTTTAAGCCTCAAGCGCTTTATCTCGTCTTCTTTTTCTACGAAGTTCAGTGCTTTTTGTACTTCGTCTGCCGCTTTCATAAATGCGCCATAGTGAGATAACAAGCTGGCATTTGCTTCATGGTAAGCCGCTTTGTTTTTACTGAGTTTGTATGTTTCCGTTAGTAATTGTTTTGCAAGTACATGATTGGGTTTATCAAGCAAATAAACTTTTAGCAATTGTTCAGCTTTGTCGTACTGCTGTGCTTTAATCGCGGTATTAGCTAAGTTGAGTGTAATAACTTGATTGTTAGGTCTAAGTTCATGCTTTTTATCAAGAAGTTTGATGGCATCTTGATACTTTTCTTGACCAATTTTTATGTCAGTATACACATCTAAAAAGAACAGGTTATTGGGCTTTGAAGCCATTAGCTTAATTATGATTTCTTCAGCTTGTTGATACTTATCCTGATCTAGTAGGGCAATGGCTAGACCATATTGAAGTGCGCTATTATCGAGCGCGGAGCTTGTTCTCAATTGGTTTTCAAAAAAGGCCTGAGCATCCGATTCTTTCATATGGTAGCGCGCCATAACGCGACTTTTCGCATAGTGAAAGTCAGCGCTGCTTGGCACATATTTTTTGGGATATTGTTGTGCTCGTAGACGCACATCAGACACCCTAGATTCAGGCAGCGGGTGAGTCAACAAGAATGCAGGGGGCTTGTTTTGAAACCTCACTTGCGCCGCAAGTTTGGTTAGAAATTCACTGGCTGCATAAGGGTCGTAACCCGCTCTTTCAAGCGTTTGCATACCAAACCGATCGGCCTCTTGCTCAGCTTTACGGCTATGAGTTAGTTGACTCAAAGAAGCCTGCGTACTGTTTGCCGCGAGAATCGCCATGCCTGCATCTGGTGCAACGACTGTTGCCAAAATCCCCGTTATTAATCCAGCAATTGTCAGTGCGCTGTTATCTTTCGCTTGTTGAATTCTTCTCGCTAAGTGACGCTGGGTAACATGCGCTATTTCGTGGCCTAAGACCGAAGCTAACTGACTTTCGTTGTCAGATTGGGCGAGAAGTCCGGTGTGGACACCTACATGACCGCCATAGAATGCAAATGCATTGATGGCTTTATTGTCTAACCAAAAAAATGTGAAGGGAAATCGCACATCATTGGCACTTGCCACGAGTTTATTACCCAATGTAGATAAATATTCGTCTAGCACTGGATCTTGAACCAGTGGAGATCCAGAGCGTATTTGCATCATCATAACATCGCCAATGAGCTGTTCTTTCTCAATTGGCAAAACTTGCACAGCCGATGTACCAAGGTCGGGTAGCTTAAAGTCGGACTTTGCCTGATTAGCAGCAGAAAAACTCAGAGATAGGGCACACAAAGTGGTGACAATTGCTTTTTTAAATTGCATTCTAGTCCTTCTTTAAATCGTCGCCGAGCATAATTTTTGCGAGATTGATTTCGTCTTCGCATGCTCTGGCGTCTTTTTCACATAACATATAAAAATCTTTTATTGAGACCCCGTCAACACACACAACGTTCAATTCTCTTTTCAAAAGAGAGATAGTTTGATGCACCACTTTATGCGCATGAAGAATAAGTGCTTTATCAGCAATATCGCCGCGCTCAAAATAAAATCTAATAAATTTATGTAGTTGGCTAAATCTCACCAGAGTTTTCATTGCGTGTGGATCCCACACGTTGAACTCCAAAAATTTATTATCTTTGAGGTAAGTGTCGACTTTTACGTTACGTGCAATTGGGTAAGCCCAAAGCTCAAACCCTCTGTCGGTGAATACTTGATGCAGGTGGATTTTTGGCGCTGTTTCGCAATGAATTATGCCATTGTCATCCTCGTACCCATCTAACAGAAGCAGATTCCAATTTCGTTTGTCGATTAGGCGTTTGATTGCATTATCAAAGCCATGCTGAAAAATACCTTCACTCTCACTAACTGAAGAAGCAACAAGGTGGTAAAAAGGAGGAAGCTCACCCCAATTGATTTGTTTTTTGTACCAATTGATCTCTTTTAATGTTGGGTTAGCCGGCAAACGTGCCTTATTATTTGCTCGTGGCATGTGGTTTCCCGTAATGCTTGTTGTATCTATAAGAATAAACCATTGCCTAGATACAAGCCATAGAAACAAAGTTTAATTATTACCTAAAGACACAATTTATTACTTGCCACCAAGTGCTTATATACTCTATAAAGCGAGTTGAGGTCAGTTACGTGTCTGTATAAAGGCGTCGCTTTTATATCATGCATGTAGAGTTAAATTAACTAAAAGTTGGAAGTTGTAATTTTTAGGTTAATCATATTGGTTTCACTTTTAATTATTGATAAGGCTTGGGAGTGTATGTTTGCATATTGATAATATGAATGACCAAAATATCTATGCAGTAGATCTTCGATGCTACGAATGTCCACAGTTATTTGTCCAATTTAAGTGGCAGTTAAAAACCCACAAAGATCACGCCGATGTCATCAGGTTTAGTTATGATAAGGAACAGGATTTAAGCGACGTGGTAAGATATTTAGAAAATTGTAAAATGAACTTTTCGGTAAAATCCGATGGTAAAATAAACTTCATAGAGGTGCACAGCACGGATGTTTGAACTAATTAAATCTTGGTATCAAGATAAATTCTCTGATCCTGATTCAGTGACTTTGCTACTCCTATTATTGTTTACAGGAACAATGCTGTACTTTTTTGGCGCTTTTGTAATCCCTGTGCTGGTTGCGCTGGTCATTGCTTATTTGCTGGATTGGCCTGTGACAAGGTTACAAAGGTTGCTCCCAAGTAGGATCATGGCGACAAATATTGTGATGCTCGGGTTTGTTGGTGTGGTACTCGCTCTGTTGTTGGTGATCGTGCCAGTGTTATGGTCGCAAACGAGCAACTTAGTTCAAGAAGCGCCAAGTATGATAGAAAAAGGCAAAGATTACTTACTTCACCTACCAGATAACTACCCCAACCTGATTTCTGTTCAACAAGTGCAAAATATTGTTGCAGCTGTTGAAAGTAAAGTTGTCGCATTAGGGGAGTTGATTGTCTCTGTATCTCTTACTTCTATCAAAGACTTTGTTGCGTGGTTAATTTATCTCATTCTAGTGCCTCTTCTCGTCTTTTTTATGCTCAAAGATAAAGAACCTTTAACAGCAGGTATTAAACAGTTAATACCAAAAGACCGCCGACTTATTACTCAAGTTTGGGAAGAAATGGATCATCAAATCATGAATTATATTCGTGGCAAAGTCATTGAGATTGTGATTGTAGGTGGTACAAGCTTTATTGCCTTTGCTGTCCTTGAGCTGAGGTATGCAGCGTTGCTTGGGACTTTGGTCGGACTGTCGGTATTAATTCCTTTCATTGGGGCTGCCTTAGTGACCATTCCTGTTGCAGCGGTGGCGTTATTTCAATTTGGCGTTGCGCCAGAGTTTTGGACCATTTTAATTGTATACGGCATCATTCAAGCGCTTGACGGTAACCTACTGGTGCCTTTGTTATTCTCTGAGGCAGTTGATCTAAACCCTGTTTATATCATCGTTGCGGTGTTATTTTTCGGCGGGTTATGGGGTTTTTGGGGGGTATTTTTTGCGATCCCACTGGCGTCTTTAGTGAAAGCGCTAGGAAATGCGTGGTCTACGAGCCACAAACGCTTACATAATCATGAAGCGAATTGACTTAAGATCTTACTCGTAATAAAGGGGGCATTAGCCCCCTTTTTAGTATCCAAAAGGAATAAATACCTCTATTTACAAGATAAAATCGTCTTAACTAAGTTACTTTGATAGTGTAAAATGAAATAATATATTTCTTTTAGTTATAAATCTCGCCTGTGATCCAACCTCAGTCCCTACAACCCATTTATTTAGATGCCAATGCAACAACGCCTGTGTTGGAGCCTATCGCAACGAAAGTGATGAACGCGATGATGAATAATTTTGGTAACCCATCCAGTGCACATATCACAGGCGTAAAAGCAAAGCGCTTACTTGAAGAAACACGGTCGCTCGGGCGTGATTTAATCGGCACGCAAACAGGTGAGTTATTGTTTACCTCTGGGGCCACGGAAGGAATTCAAACCGCGGTGGTCTCTGCAATAAGTGGTTATCTTGAAAACGAACATTTAAAGTATGAATCTCCGGTTTTGCTTTATGGTGCTACGGAACACAAGGCGGTGCCAAATACGCTGGTTCATTGGAACAAAATGTTGGGACTCAATGCTCGCATTCTTGAAATACCAGTCGACAATCTAGGTTTATTAGATCACCACTTTATTGCAGAGCATGTTCAGCAAGCTGTGATGATCTGCACAATGGCAGTGAATAATGAAACAGGCGTAGTGCAAAACTTAACTGCACTGGAAGAGACTATCAGAGCAGTGAACAAAAATGCTGCTTGGTTAGTTGATTGTGTACAAGCACTTGGCAAGATACCGTTAGTTATGGACTCAACGTCAATCGATTATGCGCCTTTCTCCGGCCATAAACTGTATGCTCCCAAGGGGATTGGGTTTTTATATATTCGTTCTGGACGACCATACACGCCATTTATCGCAGGTGGGGGACAAGAGTCGGGTATGCGCTCTGGCACTGAAAACCTGCCTGGTATAGTGGGCTTGAAAGCTTTGTTTGAACTACTGAAAAGTGATGATAGTGCATTTCATTCAAGCACGCAGTTGCAAGCGCATCGAGCATTATTTATAGAAGCGTTGAATGATACCTTTGAAGTCGTATCTTATCATAGTGAATTGGCGCTCAGCGTTGCGACAACGATCAACTTTTCAGTGCCTTATCTTACTAGCAAAGAAATAATGGATTTGTTCGATGCGGTTGGGATCCGGGTGAGTGGGGGATCGGCATGCAGCGCAGGGGCGACAAGCAGCTTTGTGCTCGAAGCAATGAAGTTAGGACATTGGGAGTGCGAAAACGCTGTACGGCTGTCTTTTGGTCCAGCAGACGACAGCGAGTTTATTGCGATGGCTTGTGAGTCGATCCGTAGTGTGAAGTCATCTTTGCAAAAAATGTACTTAAGGGGCTGTGGAGAGAGCAAATCAATGCTCCCAAATTGTATTGGATTAACTCAATTAGTGTATGGCAGTCAAAGTTGCTGGTTGTACGTGACTGAAAATTCAGAAGCCTTTGTTTACAACCCTATTGAGCGCATTATTCCAAAGCTATCACGCATTATTTTGACTCAAGACCTTAAGTGTAAAGCGATCCTTCTCAAAAATGATTCAGAAGAACAAAAGTATGCGAGAAATAACTTACTTACTTCGCTTGGGCAACACACTCTGTCTGACAAAGTGCAATCATATAACAACCAAAAATGGGCGTTAGTAGAAGAGCGAGGGAATGATACCGTAAGCTACCTGTTAAAGGTCAGGGGTAAAAGTACAGTCAGATTTTCAGAAGATGTTTCAACATGTTTATTCTCACGTGAATTAACCTGCTCTTCAAAAGGTGCAAGCTTTGAATTTGCTGCGTCAGAGAAAAACGCAGCGCAGCCTAGCCTTGTAGGCTGTAATACTATTGAAGAAGCGAAGCTGTGGTTGTCTGATACCGAGGCAAAGATATTGGATGTAAGAGAGCAGACTGAGCATGATGCATCTATTGAGCATATCAAAGCCTTGTTCGAATTATCCGATAGCTCTAGGGTTATTAACATTCCACGAAGTCGTCTTGCGAATGCGTTTTTGGAAAATGAGCTGGACGCAAATATGGCGTATCTGCTGATTTGCCGCACCGGCACGCGGTCAAAAAGCACACTGCAAGCCTTAACCGTTTCAGGCTTTATGAGACTGGAGAATTTGAATGGCGGGCTGCGCTGGATTGACAGCGCCAAATTGAGATTATTTAGGGGCTGGGCCTGTACTTTCACGAATTACAACTGAGGGAGTAAAGGTCGTTATAATATCTTTGTCGTGCGAGCGGCTCCCTCTGGTTTTAGAGAATAGCAAACGGGCAGCGTGCTCAGAAATGACGCTATTTGCTTGATGAGCCGTCGTTAGTTTTGGCCAAGTTTGTCTAGAGAATGGCGAGTCCTCGAACCCAGAAATAGATAATTGTTCTGGAATTGCAATATTCATAAGGCGCGACGCAAATAAAGCACCAGCGGCGATTTCATCGTTCCCTCCTAAAATCGCGGTGATGCCAGATTCGTTATTGTTTTTAAGAAGCGATTTTGCGCCTTCTACACCTGATTCAAATGAATAAGTACCTTCATAAACTAAAGAGTCGTTATAAGAAAGGTTATGGTCTTTCAATGCTTGCTTGTAACCTGATAAACGCTCAGTTGTAGATTTGTGCTCTGCATCTCCACAAGCAAATGCAATGGTTTTATGGCCTAGTTTTATCAAATGCTCAGTAATTTCATACGCAGCTGCATAGTCATCCACATAAATACAGTTGTTGTTTTTGATAGACTCTTTGGATTCGTTCTCTTCAGACGGGGTATTTTGACCAGATAAAAGTCTGACGTAAGAGATACCAAGGTCATCGAGCATTTTAATGATATGTTTTTGCTCAGATAGGGGAGGAGTCAGCACGAGCCCTGCAAGTCTAGAGCGTTGGATCATCGTGGCAATTTCTTGCTGCATATCTGGATCACCAGCAGAGCAAGGATGTATAACGAGCTCATAACCTTCTTCTTTACACCTTGAAAGTACGCCGTTTTGCATGTCAATAATGTAGTACGCGTTTGGGTTATCATAAACTAAACCGATAGCGAATGAGGAGGTGCCAGCAAGGTTTCGAGCAGCAGTGTTAGGCTGGTAGTTAAGCTCCTTAACAGCTTGCATAACGATATCGTATGTTTTCTTTCTAACGGAAGGTTCTTTATTAATAACCCTCGATACTGTCTTCATTGAAACGCCTGCATGTTTAGCGACGTCGTTGATGGTTACTTTCATTTTTTTTCTTCTATGAAATCAAAAGGCGTTTTGTACCGCCAAAATATGGGTAACTTTGGTTCAGCCTTTTAAAATAGCGGGCTTAACACTCAAAACGAATGACACGTTTAATAATTAAAACGCAATATAGTATATTTCGGCTTTTCAGGAAACGATCAAATTAGTCTGATTAGTATTGAGTCGTAAATTTAACTGCAACTGAATATCTTGAAATTATTTTATGATACCGGTGTCAAAAAATAAAAAATCAGTTATTATAGGGATAGTAAAATGAAAAACATGAAGTTTGACAGCGTTGTCATTTTAACTTATGGTTAACGCTCGATTATGTTTATGTGTGCTATCTGAGTATTTTGCACACGATCATCGCTAGGGGAATAATTATGAATTGCCGTACATCTTTACAAAGTTGGCAAGCATTAACAGCATCGTCAGAAAGATTAAAAAAGCAACATTTAAAAACGCTTTTTGACAATGACTCAGGACGTTTTGATAAATTTTCTAGACATATTCCTGGAGTCCTTTTTGACTTCTCCAAACAATTGATTGATAACTCATCATTTGAGCAGTTGATTGAACTAGCGAAAGAATCCGACATCGCAGCTTGGCGAGACAAAATGTTTTCTGGTGAAAAGATTAATTTCACAGAAAACCGAGCTGTATTGCACATTGCGCTAAGAAATAGGGCTAACACGCCTATTTTAGTTGATGGCGTTAATGTGGCAGAGCAAGTTCAGTCAGAACTTGAAAAAATGAAAGGCTTTTCCGAACGCGTAAGAAGCGGTGAGTGGAAGGGCTATACTGGCAAGCAAGTTAAAAATGTTGTCGCGATAGGTGTAGGTGGTTCTAACTTAGGTCCGCAAATGGTGACTGAAGCGTTAAGTGCCTATGCCGATGACACGCTGAATGTACACTATGTTTCAAACGTAGATGGCGTGCAGCTTGCGCAAGTTCTTAAAAAAGTAGATGCAGAGACCACTTTATTTGTGATTTCTTCTAAAACATTTACTACTTCTGAGACCATGAATAACGCGCGCTCTTCAGTAAATTGGTTTTTAGAAAGTGCGCAGGATAAGAGCGCAATTGCTAAGCATTTTGTTGCGGTAAGCACAAACTTAGAAAAAACTCGCGAATTTGGCATCGCAGATGAAAATGTCTTTACCATGTGGGATTGGGTTGGCGGTCGATTCTCTCTTTGGAGTGCAATTGGGTTACCTATCGCTTTATATCTAGGCTTTGATAAATTTGTCGAAGTACTTGAGGGAGCATTTGAAGTAGACGAACACTTCAAAACAGCAGAGTTTGAACATAACGTTCCCTTGATTATGGCGTTGTTGAGTGTTTGGAACACCAGTTTCCTTGGTCACACGTCACAGGCAATTTTGCCGTACGACCAAGCATTGCATATGCTACCAGCTTATCTGCAACAAGGTGAAATGGAGAGCAATGGTAAACATGTAACATTTGATGGTCAGACTGTACCATATACAACTGTACCAATTATTTGGGGCATGACAGGTATCAATGGACAACACGCTTTTTATCAATGCCTGCACCAAGGCAATGTGATTGTTCCAGCTGACTTTATTGCCTCAGTTGAGCCGCAAGTAGCGCTAGGTAAGCACCATGATGTGCTGCTTTCTAACTTTTTAGCGCAAACTGAAGCCATGATGGCGGGCGTAAACGAAGAGCAAGTTCGTACAGATTTGCAGGCAAAAGGTAAATCTGAGCAGGAAATAGAAGAACTAGTTGCTCATAAGATACATCAAGGTAATCGTCCAACAACATCTATCGTTTTAGATAAAGTGGATGCAAAAGCAGTTGGTCGACTCATTGCCATGTACGAGCATAAAATTTTCTGCCAAGGCATTATTTTAAGTGTTTGCTCTTTTGATCAATGGGGCGTTGAACTTGGTAAAGGCTTGGCAACGAATATCGAAGCGGAGTTGACGGAAGAAAATGTTGCTCATGAGCACGACAGTTCAACAGCTGGATTAATTGCTTATTACAAGCAAAAAAGAAACAATTAACCGAGTTGCTTAAAGGCAGCTTGATGAGAAAAGAATACCTTTGAACGGGTAGCGCTGGAGTACTTAGGGCCTGTATTTTTGTGAGAGGAATTACAGAGCCCCTAAGACTCATTTTTGGCTAAATTATTTAATTTGAATACAACTTACTTATGTGCTTTTGTGCTCAACTCTAAGTAAGTAAAATAATCTGCGAACGAATTCAAACCTAAAAGAAGTAGAGTTTGGTCTATTCACCTTTGAACACCAAACGGTTTTGATTATCGCGCGTGTTCGCTCCTCAATATGATCGCGCGCCTAACCTTGTGAGATATAATTATGCTTAATCCTTTTGATATCGTAATTTTTGGTGGGGGCGGCGACTTAGCGTTGAGAAAATTGTTGCCCGCAATGTATCGAGCATATCAAGAAGGCAACTTGCCTCAGGGTACTCGCATATTGCCGACGGTTCGAGAAGAAAGTAAAAAAAACGAATATGTAGAAACGGCACACAAAGCTCTTCAGGAATATTTAAGCAGTGGCGAATACAATCAGAAAGATTGGAATGAGTTTTCAAAGTTTTTAGTTCCAGTTGTTGTAAATGTAACCGAAGCGGATGAAAACTGGGATTTATTACGAGAAATACTGGACACAGATGAGGAAGACAAATCTCGCGTATTCTACTTATCTCTTCCTCCCGCTGTATATGGCACATGTTGTGAACTCCTTTCTAAAAAATCCCTCATCTCTAAAAACTCTCGCGTAGTTGTTGAAAAACCAATTGGATACTGCGGAGAATCAGCAGAAGAAATTAACTCTAAGATTGCAGAGTATTTTGAAGAAGAACAAATCTTTAGGATTGACCATTACTTAGGTAAAGAAACAGTTCAAAACCTAATGGCACTTAGATTTTCAAATGTTTTGTTCGAAAATCTGTGGGATGCAAAAACGATCGACAACATCCAAATCAGCATTTCAGAAACTGTAGGTTTAGAGAGTCGTGCTGGTTTTTACGACAAAGCAGGTGCTTTACGAGACATGGTTCAAAACCACCTTCTACAACTGCTTTGTTTGGTGGCAATGGAATCTCCGCATAAACTCAACGCGAACAGCATCCGCAATGAAAAGTTAAAGGTACTTGAAGCGCTGAGACCGCTTACTGATGAGTTAGTGGACGAGAATGTTGTTCGGGGACAATATGTGCCTGGTGATTTAAATGGCAATTTAGTGCCTGGTTACTTAGAAGAATTAGGTGAAGGCTCAAGTACAACAGAAACGTTTGTGGCGATCAGAGCACATATTGAAAACTGGCGCTGGTCTGGCGTGCCATTCTATCTGCGTACAGGCAAGCGAATGAAGCAGCGTTGTGCTGAGATTGTAGTTGAATACAAATCAGTCTCTCATAATGTTTATGATAATAAAGTTGGACCAATCTTACCAAATAGATTAATTATCAGGTTGCAACCTGAAGAAAGCATCCAATTGACTCTAATGTCTAAACGATTAGACAATTTAGAAATGCAGCTTGAACCTGTGACGCTAAACATTGAATTAAGTGAAAAGTATAGCAATGGTTTCCATTCAGATGCGTATAAGCGCTTGATGCTAGACGCTGCGGCAAATAACCCATCATTATTCATTCACCGAGACGAAGTAAGGCAAGCTTGGAAGTGGATTGACCCAATTATTGCTAGATGGCAAGAGAAAGGTACGCCTGCACTTTACCGTGCTGGATCTTGGGGGCCTGAATCGGCTGATGAGTTACTCGCTGAGAAAAATCATGCTTGGTTCAATGTAGGAGAGAACAACTAATGGCATTACTAAATGAGCAGTTTTTCGACTCTAAAGATGAGATGACTGAATACCTCGCTTCGTTACTTGAAGACACATTGAGCGCTGCACTTAAGAGTGACGGCCAAGCAAGTATGCTGGTATCAGGTGGGTCGTCTCCGGCTCCCGCATACAAACGTTTATCAAATCTAGAGCTAGATTGGAGCAAAGTCACTGTTGCTATGGTTGATGAAAGATGGGTTGAGCCAACTCACGAAAAATCGAACGAAGCTTTTATCAACTCAACATTACTTCAAAATAATGCATCGTCGGCTAACTTTGTGACCATGAAAAATGGCGCTGAGTCAGCAGAGCTGGGGCGAGACGAAGTTGAAAAGCAGTATCAAACGTTAAAGCAACCTTTTGATGTGACTATTTTAGGTATGGGTCCAGATGGGCATACTGCTTCTTTATTTCCTAATGCGACTGGCTTGGAGTCTGCGTTGCAAACGGAACAATTGGTTTGTGCCATCAACGCCATCGAAAGTGAAGTGACTGGTAGCATTACAGAAAGAATGAGTTTGTCGTTGAGTGGTATCGCCAATACTCAACATGCCATCTTGTTGATCAGTGGTAATGCGAAAAGAGAAATCTACGAAGAAGCTAAAAAAGATGGATCTGAACTAGATATTCCACTTCGCGCAGTTTTAGGGCTACCTGATTTAAAACTAAGTGTATTTTGGTGCCCATAATTCGTTAACTAAGGAAAAGCACACGTCCAGTGTGCTTTTCTTCTTTTCACGCCTTCATATACATTAACTACTCAAATATAAATCCATCACCCTTGTAGTCATTTTTAGAAATAGCTAACCAAGCTTTTATATTCTCTTCAGTAACAAGACATCGACCAAAAGCTTTATATCTCAATGTGGAAAGGTTTCTTCACATTTTAATACATACTTTATTATTAATTGTTATAAAGGTTCAACGATGTTTGAGATGTGATTTTTGTTCAATTATTGATGGTTTTTAAATTCAGAAGGGGACGCAGTTGGATAACTGCTTAATTTTAAAGTTACTTATTCCTCATTTGTTAATGATGCTGCAAGTATTGTGATAATGCAGCTTTTACTAGACACGAGCTCGTAAATAAACTAAAATGACAGCGTTGTCATTGAGAATGTTTATCACCTTGAATAGCTTCTGCCCAGGCTAATGTATGGTAAACCCTTCAAAAAGCTGCATTAAAAATACGCAGTCCTAATATTAGATACAAAAAAACTGTATCAATCGCCTCATAAACTACAGATTTATACATTTACTGTGGTATATTAATACTCGTTTGTAACAAAGTATATCCAAATTCAGAATAATCCTTTATTTTTTAATGGTTTAGCAATTGAAATGAAAAATTTTAATGTGTTAAGGCAAAAAACATGTAGCGATTATGTAATTTTGGGTGTATGGTTTGTTATTAGATGACAGCGTTGTCATCATCACTGGGCAGAAGTGATTTAAAAACCAACAAAATGATTCAAGGGGAATCCTGTGTTAGCTAATAATTTTAAGAAAAGTTTACTAGCTGCAAACATTGGTCTTGCGTTAACCGCAGGCGTATCTGGTGTAGCAGTTGCTGAAACCGGCAATCAAGTTAAAGAAGACGTTGAAGTAATTGAAGTTCGTGGTATTCGTCGTTCTTTAAAGGAATCAATTAATACAAAACGTTTCGCAAACAGCGTAGTTGATGCTGTATCTGCGGAAGACATTGGTAAGTTTCCTGACAGCGATGTGGGTGAAGCGTTAGGTCGTATCCCTGGTGTTGCTGTTAACCGTCAATTTGGTCAAGGTCAACAGGTATCAATTCGTGGTGCTTCTAACCAATTAACTCTTACTACGCTTAATGGACAATCAGTTGCGTCAACTGGTTGGTACGACCAACAAGCAATTGACCGTAGTTTCAACTACTCACTTCTTCCGCCTCAAATGATCGGTGCGATTGAGGTTTATAAATCATCTCAAGCAGACTTAGTAGAAGGTGGTGTAGGTGGTACGGTTAACGTTATCACTCGTAAGCCTCTTGATTTAGATGCAAACTCAGCTTATTTCTCTGTTGAAGGTGAATACTCTACAGAGTCTGAAGAAACAGATCCTGGTTTCTCAGGTCTTTACAGCTGGAAAAATGCTGATGAGACATTCGGTATTTTAGGTGCGATCGGCTACGAAGATACAACTTATGTTCGTCGTGGTAACGAAGCTTCTTACGGCTGGGATGGCGCTGAGTCAGTAAACTATTTTGAGCAGCAACGTGAAAGAACGTCTATTGATTTAACGGCTCAATTAGCTCTAAATGACAATTCAGAACTTGTTTTCCACTACATGAGCTTAGAATTAGAGGCTGATAACAACAACAACAGCTTGTTCTTATTCTCTAATACTGGCAACTGTACAGCAAAAATCGAAGCGACTGACGTATGTTTAACGCGTTCGAACACAGTTGATAACCCAGCGCCAAACAGAACTTTCCTTCAAACTTTTGCTCGTTTTGCTTCAATGAATTCTGATGTATTCGATGTTGCATACAACTATGAAGGCGATGGCTTTAAAGTTGAAGCGCGCGTAGGTATGACAGAAGCTGAAGGTGGTACGGATTTAACTATCAACCACGCAACTTACCTTGGTACAACTGCTGACCTGAATGGCATGGTTATCGATAACTCAGGTAAAGCTTCAACAGTGACTCTTCCTAAAGGTGGCTGGAATAGTTCTGAGTTTGACCCAACTTGGGTAGACGATAATGGCGTACCTGGCTATGGTTTACAAAACTGGGCTTCTCAAAGAGCGCCAAATAAAGACGAAGAGACTTACTTCCAGTTAGATGTAACTTATGAACTAGACCACGAATACATCACAAGTGTTAAAGGTGGTATTCGTTGGACTGACCACGAAGTAGAGAAAAACTCTTTCCGTCCTACGCACAAAGCACACAGAACCATTAACCCAACTGAATTTTGGGGCGCTTTAGATGCGGCTGGTACTGACGCAATTGCTATCCCATTACCTAACATTGGTGCAATGCGTTCTAACGCTGAAGCTACATTCGATACTTGGTACCAAGATCGTTCAGGTTTCTCTACTGTTGAAGAAGAAAACATTGCTATTTACCTAATGGCAAATTACCAAGGCGAAAACTTCCGTGGTAACTTCGGTGTTCGTTATATCTCAACAGATGCATCATCAAGCTTCTACGCGCCAGACCCTGCGTTTGTTGCACCAAACATTGCACAAAACAATGGCCTGAGCACTAACATCATCAAGACTGAAGGTGATTACAGCGAAATCTTACCTAGCTTCAACTTAGCGTACGATGTAACTGAAGATAGCATTGCACGTTTCTCGATTGCACAGGTTATTTCGCGTCCTAACTATGATGACATGTTCGCAGCGACTGCTATCAGTGGTTATGGTGATACTCAGCGTGGAAACGAAACGCTAACTCGTGGTAACCCTGCTCTTAACCCGTACAAAGCGACTCAAGCTGATTTAGGTTATGAGTACTACTACGGCGACGCAAACATGATTGCGGTTACTCTTTTCTACAAAGATGTTAGTAACTTCACGACAAGCTCAACATTGCTTAACCAGTCTGTAGGTATCGTTGACCCAGTTACTGGTCAAGATAGCTGGCAAATTGATAGCCGAATTGACGGTGAAGGTGGTGATATCACTGGTATCGAGTTCCAAGTTCAACATGAGCTAGGTGGTGGCTTCGGTACAATCTTCAACTACACATATGCGGATGGTTCAGTAGATCCTTCAAACTTCGTTGATGCTGTAGGTGTATTCTCTGATAGCTCAGAAAATACTATCAACGCTGTAGGTTACTATGAAAATGATGACCTAAGTGTACGTCTTGCGTATAACTGGCGTTCAAAGTACATGATTCGTGAAACTGGTTTCTACGGTAACCGTATGCACGATGACTTTGGTACACTTGATTTGACAGCTAGCTACAACCTAAACGAAAACATTACTCTACGTTTTGCAGCAGTTAACCTAACAGAAGAAGACAGTGTTCAATACGGACCTGCAGTTTCTCCTGCTGGGTCGAAGACTGAATTACGTGACGGTTTTGCAGCTTGGTCTTACCAAGGTGACGCTAGATACTCTGCGGCGATTGACTTCCGCTTCTAATATTGAGTGAAAGCTATCGAATAGCCCCAGTTTGACTGGGGCTTTTTTTTTAGGGTAATTTAATAACCAGTTAAATATTTAAATGCTTTATCAATATGACCAGCTAATTTCGCTTGTTCTCTACAAATAAAAATATTCGATTAATAAGTATACTGGTTTTTGACTAAGATATTGCATGTGTATGCAACCCATCCATAATCCTGGTAATTTTTTTACTTAGTAGTACCTTGCGGTATTAAATAATAATTTATCGACACTTTATCGTAAGTGGTTATTCGACGGTGATATATGAACGGTGAGATAAAGAGAGTTGTTGTTGTTGGTGGTGGCACTGCTGGCTGGTTGGCGGCTTGCCATCTAGCCAAGCAATTGGAGCCATCAACAAATCGGGGCATCTCGGTGACATTGGTTGATTCCCCAGATATTCCAACGATTGGGGTTGGAGAGGGTACCGTGCCTGTGATGAGAGACACGCTAAAATACTTTGGAATTAGCGAGGTCGAGTTTATAAAACGCTGTGACGTTACGTTTAAGCAAAGTATTAAGTTTGTTGACTGGGAAGTAGCTCCACGAGACGGCCATTCTACTTATTATCATCATCTCTTTGATTTTCCAAATATTAGACCTTTCAACCCAACGCCTTATTGGCTTTCAAACAATGCTATAAACAAAACGCACTTTGCTGATTTGGTCTCTGTTCAGTCACATGTCTGTGAGCTTGGATTGGCACCAAAGCTTAACCGCGATGGTGAGTTTTCGGGTTTGTTTAATTATGCATATCACTTAGATGCGGGGAAGTTTACTCAGATGTTATCTGAGCATGGCACTGCTGAATTGGGTATTAGCAATATTAAAGCAAATGTAGAGCGCGTTCATCTTAATGATGATGGCGAAATTATGCACTTAGAAACAGATTCAGCCGGAGTAATAAGCGGGG
This sequence comes from Pseudoalteromonas luteoviolacea, assembly GCF_001696455.1. GTDB lineage: Bacteria > Pseudomonadota > Gammaproteobacteria > Enterobacterales > Alteromonadaceae > Pseudoalteromonas > Pseudoalteromonas luteoviolacea_C. The sequence continues at coordinate 1,358,955 of NZ_MAUJ01000001.1, read as the reverse complement.
ATATGTTTGTAGATTGCACAGGGTTTAAAGCCATGCTTATCGAAAAGAGTATGGGTGCCAAGTTTATTGATAAAAGTGATGTTCTACTTACAGATACTGCCTTGGCAATACAAATTCCCTATGAAGATGAAAATACAACGATCCCACCTTTTACAATCTCTACAGCGCAAAAACATGGATGGATTTGGGACATCGGGCTAACCCAACGAAAAGGTGTTGGTTACGTTTTTTCGAGTGCTCATCAGTCTGAAGATCAAGCTGTGCATACTTTAGCAGAGTATCTTGGCCAATCAGCAGCGCAAATAGAACCTCGTAAAATCTCAATGAAGGTTGGTTATCAAAAACAGGCATGGATAAAAAACTGTGTCGCAATGGGGTTGTCTCAAGGATTTGTGGAGCCACTAGAGGCAACAGGTTTATTAATGTTTGATGTTACAGCTAGGATGTTCTCGGAAGCGTTGCCTGATTTTAAAGAAGACATGCCATTGCGTGCTAAACGCTTCAATGAAGATATTTGCCAAATGTGGGAGTCCACATCTGACTTTATTAAGCTACATTACTATCTATCAAAACGTGAAGACTCACAGTTTTGGGTCGACAACAGAGATCCGCAGTCTATTTCAACTGAACTCGCGGAAAAGCTACAGATGTGGCAGCGCAAGCTCCCTTCTCAATTTGATTTTAGACATACCGTTGACTCTTTTAGAGTGAGTAATTATTTATACGTTTTGTACGGCATGAACTTTAATACTGAGCTCAATGGCCGATATGATCAGTATCATAACGTTGAAGCGATAAACAAGTTGCGAACTGAAATCGAAAAAGGTGTGAAGTACTGCAAAAGCAACTTACTCTCTCACCGAGAATATTTGGAAAAAGTACGCAAACTTAGTTAAGCGCGCGTACTTTGTTTACCAAAAACAATAAAGCTTGTAATCGTCAGCCGGCCTTCTGTGAGCATTTTGTCGGCAGGAGGCTCGCCAGCAATACATGCGGAATGCAAAATATTGCTTGGGAAAGCGACGATATCCCCAAATTGCGCTTCTAAATATTGGGTCCTGTGAAATAGAGGGTGGTTAGACCGTATATATTCAGGCTGAGAATGAGATTGTTCGTCCAGCTCATTATCTAATATATCCCTATAATGCTCGTGGTTGTCTACTGTGATCTCTTCAAACCCAGTTGCGCGGTGTTTGTAAAAGCCAGTACCGCCAAATTGGTTATCACATAAATAGTGAACTAACGCAATTTGATTGGGGTTTAGATTGTCGAAGTGAGGAATTGTTTGATAAGGGCCCAGTTCAGCCTGAGATTTTGTTACAACAGCATAGTTTGCACTGACTCTTTTTACGTCGTTAACATCCATTGCGAAAAAAGGCGCCATTTTTGCCATAACCTGTCGGATAAAATCGTAATAACTATCGGGAACGCGTGCCCAAACGCCTGGATAACTATTAATTGGTTGTACCCAATCCGGTTTATAATTTGAGGCGAGTTTTTTCCACTTTAAGCTCTCTTCCCCCGTACTCATGCAATAAATAGGTACTTCACTGTCGATTGGGGTTAAATTCTTAATTTCTTGATCCACTATGTATCCTTTCAATAACATCACATGGCTGGGCATGAGAGGTTTACTGTTGGCGCTCAAACTGAGGGGGCATGTTTGTTAAATGCCGTTCCCAATTTATCAAATTATTGAAAGTTTGTTTAGTGCAATTTAACTTGATAGTTTTATAAATTTTGCATGAGAAAGAGTCAAAAGATAAAAAGCCTTAACATGAGCGACGTAAATGTAAAAATTACCGCTCTAAGGGCTTTTCTTTTGGTCCTAAAACCATTAGCCTTAGGACCACTAAAAGTAATAATTACGAATTTGAATGGAGTAGTATTATGGCGGAGCAACAAGTGCAGCCTTTACACAACGAGAAGCATGCCAACATCAAAGTTAAAAATGGCATCAATGTTGAATTTTTAAAATCACAGCACCTTATCCCAGTTGTTGCACATGAGTTTGCACGCGTAGCGACTGAATTCCCAATGGCGTTTGTTAAGAATACTGAATCTGGTCAATTCCAAGCAGTCGCTTTATTCGGTTTAGAGCCGGGTGAAAACCTATATGTTAAAGACGGCAAGTGGCAGGCAGGTTTCGCACCGCTAGCAGCTGCTCGTTATCCTTTTGGCTTAGTTAAGCACCCTGAAGAAGATCAGTTCGGCATCGTTATCGACGAAGCAAGCCCATTAGTTGGTGAAGAAGAAGGCAACGCGCTATTTGCCGACGGTAAAGAATCAGAATACCTTCAGGCTCGTAAAGAAGCGCTTGTAAACTATGTTGAGTTTGCACGTGTAACTGAAGTATTCACAAAGTTCCTTGCTGATAAAGAGCTACTGGTACAACAGACTCTAACTGTAGATATTGCTGGTGAGAAGAAAGACATCAACGGTATTTACTTAGTAGATGAGCGTAAACTAAACGAATTAAGTGACGAAGAGTACCTAGAGCTTCGTAAGCGTGGTTATTTAGCGCCTATTTTCGCGTTCTTGACTTCAACGCATCAAGTAGCGCGTCTAGCTCGTCTTAAAGCTCAACTAACAGAAGCTTAATATCGTCAGTCCACTTTATGGGCAAGACCGAAATATAAAAACGCTTGCATCGCGAGCGTTTTTTTATGTTCTTAATTTACTCACTTCACAATCACCCCAAGAAATAACCGATGGATTGATGTCAGTACCTGGGTTATAAAGGACCATGCTGCATTTTATTCAATTCAATTCGCTCTGTTAGTTTCAATCAATCGCGCTTTAACGCAAAAGCTTGCCTAGCTGTACCTTTGCGCGCATTGTAGTGGCATTAAAAAATCCAAAAAAAGGATAAAAATGAATAACAAGACTTTATTGGGGCTAATGCTAACACTGGCTTGTTCAGGAGCCGTCGCAAAACAAGCTGAGCAACCTATCGCAATCGCAATTCATGGTGGTGCAGGGACCATCGAAAAAAGCCGTTTTACACCAGAAAAAGAAAAAGCATACCGAGCGAAGCTACGAGAAGCTGTGGAAGCAGGCTATAAAGTGCTCGAAAATGGCGGTGATAGCTTAGACGCTGTTACAAAAGCAATCAATATTCTTGAAGATTCGCCTTTTTTCAATGCTGGTAAGGGCGCTGTTTATACCTATGATGAGAGTCATGAGTTAGATGCATCTATCATGGATGGTCGGAACCGGCAAGCAGGTGCGATATCGGGTGTTAAGCATGTAAAAAATCCAATTAACTTGGCAAGAGAGGTGATGGATAATTCCGTCCACGTTATGCTCAGTGGAGAAGGTGCTGAGGCGTTTGCAAAAAAACAGGGAATTGAACTGGTCAAATCTGATTACTTTAATACCCCTGACCGATATAAATCATTACTACGTGCTAAAGAAAAGCTAAAGCAAAAAGAAAGTGGCACAAAAGACTATCAAGCTGCACATCAATCAATGCCAGTAGAGTTCAAGATGGGTACAGTAGGCGCGGTAGCTGTAGATAAAAATGGCAACCTTGCCGCAGGCACATCCACTGGCGGCATGACGGCAAAGCGTTACGGAAGGGTGGGAGACTCACCTATCATTGGTGCTGGTACCTTCGCAGATAACCAGTCTTGCGCAGTCTCTGCAACGGGTCATGGTGAATACTTCATACGTTACAATGTAGCTGCCGATATATGTGCCAGAGTTGAATACCAAAACAAATCAATCGAGCAAGCGGGCAAAGATGTGATCTTTGGGCCTATGTTCCAATCTGGTGGAACCGGAGGTGTCATTATCGTCGACAACCAAGGCAACATCAGTATGCCATTTAACACTAAGGGCATGTACAGAGCCAGTAAGTCAAATTCAATGCCTACTTACGTCGGTATTTTTAAGTAAAACTAATCGGTTACTGATTCTTAGGCAAATTTATCAACGCAGCTACTATTATAAAAGTAGCTGGCGTTTTATTTGGGGGAATAAATAATGCAATCAGTTAAAGTAGCGGATTATCTAAATCACAGACCAGTCACATTTAGCGCGAATATGCGTATTGAAATGGCAGTTGAGAAACTTTTACAAAGCGGTCAATCAGGTGGGCCTGTATTGGACGACAACCACAAAGTAATCGGTTTTTTGTCAGAACAAGACTGTATTAAAAAAATGTTAGAGGCGACTTACCAAAACGAATCGCACAGCATAGTGTCAGATGTGATGAATAAAGAGCCTGTGTGCGTTCTGCCCGAAGACAGCATACTGCAAATTGCTGATAAAATGTCAAACGACAAACCTAAGCTATATCCTGTATGTGATGAGGACGGGCGGCTAATCGGCGTGATAACGCGTGCTCACGTCTTACTCGCTTTTGATAAACATTTACATGACACCTATGAATCTGGGAACAGATTTGTTTAAAAGTCTGTTTTTACTTGGGTAGAAGCGTGAGGTTTTGATAAACTACGCGGCGATTTTGGAATTTTCAAGGTGTCGTGTAGTGGACTTAAAGTCGTTGTATTCAGATATTCCTTTTTGTTTGAAGAAGGATCAGTTTTTATTTAAGAAACGTCTTCAAGGTGTGAAAAAAATCACTGATCAGAAAAAACAGCAAAAGGTTGTTGCTCAGATCAGTGAATCCATTGCGCGCAGTCAACAGTTGAAAACTCAAAGGCAAGAAGGTTTGCCACAGGTTTCTTACCCAGAATCGCTACCAGTTAGCCAAAAGAAAGAAGACATTAAAGAGGCTATCGCCAACAACCAAGTCGTTATTGTTGCCGGTGAGACTGGCTCAGGTAAAACAACCCAACTTCCTAAAATCTGTTTAGAGCTTGGTCGTGGGATTGACGGGTATATCGGTCATACGCAGCCTAGACGCCTTGCCGCACGCAGCGTGGCCAATAGAATTGCTGAGGAAGTCGGATGTGAGCTTGGTGAAGAAGTGGGTTTCAAAATCCGTTTTAGTGATCAGGTGTCTGACAAAAGCTACATAAAATTGATGACTGATGGTATTTTACTTGCCGAAATACAACAAGATAGATTCCTCAATCAATATGACACCATCATTATTGATGAAGCGCATGAGAGAAGTCTAAATATTGATTTCATTCTGGGCTATTTGAAAAACTTACTGCCGAAAAGGCCAGATCTTAAAATCATAATTACGTCTGCAACGATAGACCCAGAAAGGTTTTCGAAGCATTTTAACGACGCACCTATTATTGAAGTCTCTGGTCGAACGTTTCCAGTAGAAGTTAGATACAGGCCTGTCGTTGATATTTCAGGTGAACAAAGCGAAGCTGAAAACGATCAACTTCAAGGTATATTCGATGCGGTAGATGAGCTTTGTGACGCAGGGCCCGGCGATATTTTGATCTTCATGAATGGTGAACGTGAGATCCGAGATACAGCAGATGCGCTAAGTAAGCGTAACTTAAAAGGGGTTGAGATATTACCGCTGTTTGCTCGCCTTTCCAATGCTGAACAAAACCGTATTTTTGCTCCGCATAGCCATCGAAGAATTGTGCTTTCTACTAACGTCGCTGAAACGTCTTTGACAGTACCGGGTATCCGCTATGTTATCGATCCAGGCACAGCGCGTATTAGCCGCTACAGCTACCGTACCAAAGTGCAAAGGCTACCTATTGAAGCGGTATCTCAAGCAAGTGCAAACCAACGAATGGGTCGATGTGGTCGAGTCGCAGCGGGTATTTGTATTCGTTTATATTCCGAGGAAGACTTCCTTTCTCGCCCTGAGTTTACCGATCCTGAAATTCTACGAACCAACTTAGCATCTGTTATTTTACAAATGTTGGCGTTGGGGCTTGGTGATATTGCCAAGTTTCCATTTGTTCAAGCACCTGATAACAGAAATATCAAAGATGGTATGTCATTACTTGAAGAACTCGGTGCTGTGAAAGCTGCTAGCCGTAGAGAAAACGCGACGCTCACGCAGTCAGGTCGCAAGCTCAGCCGCTTACCAATCGATCCGCGTTTGGCCAAGATGGTACTGTCTTCGGTCGAACAAGGTGCGTTAACCGAAGTCATCATTATTGCTGCGGCGCTTTCAATTCAAGATCCTAGAGAAAGGCCGCAAGAAAAGCGCGGCGCGGCAGATGAAAAACATGGCCGTTTTGATGATCCTAACTCTGATTTTATGGCGTTTTTAAACCTCTGGCAGTATTTGGAAGAGCAGCAAAAGTCACTCTCAAGAAGTCAGTTTAGAAAGTTATGTCAGAAAGATTTCTTAGCTTATATGCGTATTCGTGAGTGGCAAGACATTGTTTATCAGCTGAGTACTGTTTGCGATGAGATGGACTTAAAAGGTTCTGGAAACGAAGCCAGTTATGAGGCGATTCACCAATCGTTACTCAGTGGCATGCTGAGCCATATTGGTGTTAAAGATGAAAAGCAACATTATAAGGGTGCAAGGAATAGTATTTTCCATGTTTTTCCTGGCTCAGGCTTGTTTAAAAAGAGCCCAAAATGGTTAATGTCAGCAGAGCTTGTAGAGACCAGTAAACTGTACGCAAGGATTAACGCTAAGATTGACCTAGCTTGGGTGTCTTCACTGGCACAGCATTTGGTTAAACGTAGCTATAGTGAGCCGCATTGGGAGAAGAAACAAGGCGCTGTGATTGCGTTTGAACAACAGACGTTATATGGCCTGACTATCGTATCTAGAAAGCGCACGGTGTATAGCCAGATTGATCCCGTTATTAGCCGTGAGTTATTTATCAAAGAAGCGTTAATTGGGCAGCAATTAGGGCAAAAAGCTCAGTTTTTAGAGTACAACCAAGCGCTCATTGAAGAGATCCAATCCTTAGAAAATAAAGCGAGACGCAGAGATATTTTGGTTGATGAACAGCAGATGTTTGAGTTCTATGAAGAGCGAATTCCTGCTGATGTAAACAACCGCGCAGCTTTTAACAACTGGTGGAAAAAGCAAAGCGATAAACGTATGTTGCATATGGACCGCGACGCACTCATGCGTCATGGCGCTGATAAAGTCACGGCGTTTGACTACCCTGATACATGGCAACAAGGCAACTTAACGTTAGCATTAAACTACCATTTTGAACCTGGAAAAGCCGTCGATGGTGTATCTGTTATTATTCCACTGGCATTATTGAACCAAGTTCAAGCAGAGGGGTTCGACTGGCACATACCTGCGTTACGACATGAATTGATCTGTGCGTTAATCAAGAGCTTACCCAAAAACTTGAGAAGAAACTTTGTGCCAGCTCCTAACTATGCAGATGCTGTGCTCGCTTCAATAGAGCCATTGCAAGGACCTTTATTAGAAGCACTTGCGATACGATTACTGCGTATGACGGGTGTAAAAGTACAAGCAGATGATTGGGACTTGTCCTCGTTAGAAAACCATCTAAAAATGCAGTTTGAAATCGTTGACGATACAGGGAAAGTGTTAGCTCATGGGTTTGACCTCAATGCCTTGAAAGAAAAACTTCAAGGTAAGGTGTCGCAAACCTTATCCAAAGTTGCCGAAAAGGGCATTGAGCAAGAGGACATCACAGAATGGAAGTTTGGTGAACTGCCTAAAGAATATACTAAGAAGCAAGGCGGCTATGAAATAAAGGCGTTTCCTGCTTTAGTAGATAAGAAAGACAGTACCGCAATTGCTTTATTTGACCATCCAGACAAAGCGAGACAGGCACACCTGCTTGGGTTGAGAAGGCTAGTCTTACTGAATATTCCTTCTCCAGTGAAATATTTACAACAACATCTGCCCAACAAAGCGAAATTAGGTCTATATTTTAATCCGTTTGGAAAAATTCATGATTTAATTTCAGATTGCACGGCTGCAGGTGTAGATAGCCTGTTAGGTCAATTTGAAGCGATTAGAGATGAAAATGAATTTGAGCGGGCCAAAGAGCATATTCGTGGTGAACTAGGCGATAAAGTTGTTGAAATTGCTTCACAGGTTGAGCAAGTTTTAAGTATCGCACACGCGGTCAACAAACGTATGAAAGGGCGTGTGGATCTGACGATGATCACAGCACACGGCGACATTAAAACACAATTAGAATCATTGATTTTTAGAGGTTTTGTTAGCGCTCATGGTGCTGACAAAATGACAGACTTATTGCGATATCTGAAGGCAATTGAAAAACGTTTAGAAAAGTTACCAGTGGACCCAAACCGAGATCGGTTATGCGTTTTAGAAATCGAAAAGGTGTCTGAGCTGTACTTGCAAAAATTCAACAAAGTACCGAAAGGCATGCCAGTACCTCAAGAATTATTGCATATTTTTTGGATGCTGCAGGAACTTAGAGTCTCATTATTCGCTCAAACGTTAGGTACACCTTACCCAATATCGGCTAAGCGTGTTAGTAATGCGTTAAATGAAGTGGATTTATAGGAATTGACTTGCATTTTGCCTTGAGACAATTACCTTAATAAGAGGATATGATTTTTTGGATTGTGAGAAGGAAGCGGCATTGACTATGTCCACGCAGCAAAGACGGAGTAGAACACCGCACGTACTGGTTGTTGACGATGAATATTTCAATTATGAAATGTTATCAATGGCCTTGTCGGATGCGTTTAAATTCAGTTATGCGGAATCAGGGTTAAGTTGTTTATCTAATGCAATAGCAGATCCACCGGATGTCATTTTGCTCGATGTTTGTATGCCGGGCCTTGATGGTTACGACACATGTCGTATGCTAAAAAACACACCTGAGACCAAAGATATTCCAGTTATGATGGTATCGGGTTTAGAGTCTGAACAGGAAAAGCAAGCAGGGTACGAAGCAGGTTGCGATGAATATGTAGTAAAGCCATTTGCGATGCAATCTCTTTTGGAAAAAATAAAAAATATGGTCTAGGAGTTCACTATGATCCATGAAGACAAACGTCGCTTTATGCGTATGATGGTTAATGCGCAAGCAGAATTAACAGTTAGCCAAACTGGTGAGAAAATTGTTGGGGTGTGCCAAGATTTAAGTGCAACGGGGCTCTCTGTTGAAATCGATAGTCCACTCGAAGTGGGAGAGTTGACCACTGTGTTTATTAACAGCAAGAGCGCAACAATCCCGCCATTTAATGCTAATGCGAAAGTCGTTCGCTGTGGCAGCAATGAGAGCTCTCCTGACTCTTATATCATTGGTCTTGAAATCGTACAGATTAACTAAATCATTAATTATAAAGCGAGCCTAGGCTCGCTTTATAATTCAGTAACTTCCACGGTTTTTGCACATTTTTGGTAAATAATGTGATCAGCTTATCCGATATTTGTATGTAAAGCTGCCACTCCCCGTGGGTAGAACCGTCAATATATTCTATAGAACCTAACATGGAACAACAACTTGCGACGAAAAAGGTAAGCACTGGTACCAAAACCATTTTGTTTGATAAGAATGGAGTTGCGATGAGACTTACCCTACGAAGAAAGTTGCTTGCCATTTTACTATTGGTGAATGCAGTTTTAATCTCAGCTGTCTATTATGCTAACCAGCTAGCGTTTGAAAAGAGCTTTCGCGAATATTTACAAAATAGTAGCCGAGCTAAACTATCAGCTATCATGCCAACCGTAAGAAACAATTTTGATTTATATGGCGATAGCTGGGTCTCAAGACACAACCCTCTATGGCCTAGACTAGTTGGTGAATTTGAAGGCCGCTCTGAAGCCGAAATTGAACAGATGGTCAAAAAGCCTAGAAGAGGGCCGCCACAGCACCACGGAAAAGAACGACGCGGTGAAGGCAAGCCGACCAGAGGGCCAGAAGGAAGAGAGGGCCGACCACCAAAACCCAAACCCCCCTCTCAAGCAAGATTAGTGTTTAAATCTACTCGTGACGAAATGCTTGTGGGGCGGCCCAAATCAAAGAAAACAGCACTTTGGATGGCAGTGCATCAAAATGCAGATAACTCAGGCCCATTACTGGGTTATATAGGCATTGCGAACGGTATGGAGATAAGCAACTCGCTAGACGCGCTGTTTGCAAGCCGCCAACAACATTGGTTTTTAGGTATTGCAATTGTTGCGATGCTTGTCAGTAGTTTGTTAGCTATTCCATTCAGTCGGTTTTTGGTTGCCCCTGTTTTATCCCTAAGAAGTGCTGCTAAAAAGATTGCTTCAGGGGATTACAGACGGCCTTTTAAATCACACAGCAAAGACGAGTTAGGCTTATTAGCGCGAGATTTGAATACTTTGGCATCCACACTTGCTGAAAATCAACGGTCACGTCAGCAATGGATAGCGGATATCTCACACGAGCTAAGAACGCCCATTGCAGTGTTTAAGGCAGAATTGGAAGGGATGATAGACGGAATTATCGAGACTGATGAAGAGCAATTGAATTCGCTTTACGACGAGATAAACAGGCTTACTAAGTTAGTTGATGACTTACATCAATTGTCTATGTCGGATCGAGGCTCGCTCAGCTACAAAATGGCAGATAGCGTGTTGTCGGATATCATCCAGCACACATTTGATTCACATGCAGCGATGCTCAAAACCAAGCATTTTAAGTGGTCTATAACGGGTGACGTTAACGTTGGCTTGAGCTGCGATGAAACTCGCTTGGCACAGCTCTTCAATAATCTAATGCAAAATACATTGCGCTATACAGACTCAGAGCAGGAGCAGCCAGGTGTTATAAATGTGCATGTACGACGTAGCAATGGCAACGTGTGTATTCAGTGGCAAGATAGTAGCCCAGGAGTAGAGGAAGATTTACTCCCTAAACTGTTTGATAGATTGTACAGAGTAGACCAAGCGCGAGATCGTGCATCTGGAGGATCTGGGTTGGGGCTTGCAATCTGCGAGAGCATTGTTAAAGCGCACAATGGTGAAATAATCGCGTTAGCCAGTGAATTTGGGGGAGTTAAATTCGAAATTACGCTGCCTATTAAATAACATACTCATTTGCCATAAAAATGATTGGTAAATAAGTTAGCCACAGATACATAATGCGAAAATCAACAATGTGAAGTAAATAAACGATTAGGGTACGAGCATGAAAAAACAAAAAGTATTAATTGTTGAAGATGAAGAAAAACTCGCAAAAATTTTAGGTAAGTACCTTGAACAAGCAGGATACGAATATGACATAGTCATGGATGGTGCCCATGCGATGAAACGTATTTGTACTTTTTTACCTGACATTATTCTATTGGACTTAATGCTGCCTTCAGTAGACGGCATTCAAATATGCAGTGAAGTCCGTAAGGACTCAGCGGTGCCAATCATCATGACCACGGCCAAAGTTGAAGAAATCGACAGGCTCTTAGGCTTGGAAGTGGGCGCTGATGACTATGTATGTAAACCTTACAGTCCTAAAGAGGTGGTTGCGAGAGTTAAAGCGGTACTTAGACGTACAAGCGGCTCAGGGCCTATACAGACCGGACTTCATTTAGACGAAGAGACATTATTTGTTAATTATGCAGGTAATCGAACAGACCTAACTCATGTGGAGTTTATGCTATTACAAACGATGTTTAAGCACCCTGGTCGAGTTTACAACCGAGCTCGTTTAATGGACTCCATTTACGATGATGATCGGGTGGTCAGTGATAGAACAATTGACAGCCATATCAAGAAGATCCGCAAGAAACTTCATGATATCGCACCTGATTGTGAATTTATTCATTCGATCTATGGCGTTGGATATAAGTTTGAAGTGTAAATAGATGACGTGTTTAGTACCTTGGCAAGCACAGTTTTGTCAAAATTGGCAGTTACCTCCCCATTATGTAACGCAAGTCTCTGCGGCATTGTCTTGGCTAGATAACACGCTGGGGGAGTTGAATAAACCTTTTATTATTGGCGTGTCGGGATGCCAAGGAAGCGGTAAGTCTACACTGTCTGCTTATATGGTCGCCTATCTAAGAGAACATGGTTTGCGTGCAGAGTCTGTTTCGATTGACGACTTTTATCTCAGCCAGAGTCAAAGAAAGGCCTTAGCAAGCAATTATCATCCCGCGTTTGAAACGCGCGGGGCACCGGGCACACATGATATCAGGGCTGCTATAGAGGTGCTCCAAAGCTTTAAAAGCAATCAACCTTTTGTACTTCCTCGATTTGATAAATCAACGGACAACCCATTTCCTGAGTCTGATTGGACGACGGTGAGTAGTCCGATTGATGTTTTGATAATTGAAGGGTGGTTTCTGGGTATCCCAGCTCAGCCACAGGCACTTTTAGCCGATGCTTGTAATCAGTTTGAAGCACATCAAGATGCGACGTCAGAATATCGAATGCAGGTAAATGAGTTTCTCGCTTTAGACTATCAGTGTTTATTTGGTTTGTTCGACAAATTACTATTTTTAAATGGTAGGAGTTTTGAACATGTGTATAACTGGCGATTGGAACAAGAGCAAAAGTTAGTCATGAAAACAGGGAGGGGGATGGATCAACATCAAGTGCAAGCGTTTATCCAATTGTACCAACGTTTAACGCAATGGGGGATTGAGCAGCTTCCCAAACTATGTGATTTAGAGTTGGTGCTAGATGCAGAGCGGAATGTAACAGCTATTTTTGATGGCAACAAAAAAGGCGCTAGATAGCGCCTTTTCTATACTTGAAGCTGATTAGCTATCAATTAGGTCTTCAACACCTACGATTAACCAAGGAGCATCACCCTGCGTTTTACGCTCTAGGTGCCAAACTTCGTGAATTGGCTCTTCTTGCATATCACCTTGGTCACGGTATTTTCCTCGGAACATCACGCTGATCTCCCATTTGTCAGCACTCACGTCTGCACGGGCAAGTTCAGCATCAACAAACATAACTTCCGTCGCAACATCACCTTGTTGCTCTCGCTCCTGACGAAACTCTTCAACTAGCGCTGGGCTTAAGTATTCAGCCATTGTCGCGTAATCTTTTTTGTTCCAAGCAGTTTGAATTGTTTGATAATGAGAACGTGCTCCCTGTAAGAAACCATTTACGTCAAAATCGCGCGGTAAATTGAAAGGTACATCTTGCTGAGTACCAAATCCACCTGCGTTTTGGTTCGCTTGAAATTGTTGTGGTTGGGAGAATGGTTGGCTCTGAGGCTGCTGACTGAAGTTATTTGGTGCACCAGCCATTTGAGGCTGCTGCTTTTTACTCATAAAGCTCTTTATAACTTTGAACAATACAAATGCAGCAACTGCCAATAAAATCATTTCTAGGAATTGGAAGCCTTCAAAGTCGTCACCAAGCATGGCTGCAATTAAGCCACCTGCTAGTAGGCCACCTAATACACCTGCCATAATGCCTTTTTTGCTTGATTTTTTCTTAGCACCTTGCTGAGCCGCAAGAGATTTAGTATCTACTTGCTTTTTCTGTTGAACAGTTGATGTTTGATGCGTTTTGCCTTTCTTTTTACTGCCAAACTTTTTACGAGCTTCAGCGTCAAAAGCGGTTGCAAACAACATCGAAACGATAGTCAATAAAACAAAAAATTGTTTCATGGTTTTCCTCTAAGTTTAATTACTGCCAATCATTTTAAATAAAATAACGGATGAAATGAACTAAAATAGGTTGGTTTTAGGAACAAATAAGGCGCTTAGTGCGCCTTATTTTTATAGCCAGCGTAAGGAGTTGTTGACTTCACCTTGATATTTTTCAATAGGTGTTCCAACATTCGCGACTAATATTGTGTCTGCATGCTTGCCTTTGTTAATTGAACCCGCAAATCTTTCATCATTAAAATGAGATTTACCGTCTCTGTAATCATTGCTGTCGCTCGGTACTATGAATACGGTCATAGGGCCATGCTCAGATTGAAAAATCAGATGTAAGCTTCTTTGACCTTTGAAGTTACAAAATGTCGCATACGTCACTTTACCAGGCATGGCTTCTAACTTACCGCCCAGCATAGCCAATTTTTCATTGACCACTTGTAACGTTACTTCTTTGTTTAGTCGAAGTGCACTTTCTTCATAATATACATGCTCTAATGCGTGCTCACCGGCGTGAAGCGGCGCGTGAACAGCAGAACTGAAGTAGACCAAAACGGCCAACATAACAGATGCTGCAGACGCTATGGGTACCGAAAAACGTCTATACCAAGCGATATTGACGACTTTAGCTGACGACTCTGCTGGCGTTTCTTTAACTTGTGCCAGCAGTTTTGCTTGTAAGCCATCGGGGACTGGTACATTAAACGCATCGCCTAGCATAGCGTCAAAGTCTTGTGCTTCATCGACTAACCGCTGCTTTTCAGGGTCACTCTTGGCTTCGCGCGCTAGTTGTTCATCGTTTGGATCGGCGAACAGGCGACGACGAAATTCTAAATCATCCATCAGTTTTATGCCCCCTTTGCTGATTCATTCACGTTGGTTAATGCCTCTTTTAGCTGATTTCTCGCTCGATACAATCTAGTCATGACTGTGTTTTTGTTTAACTCCAAAATTTCTGCGATTTCATCACCTGAACAACCCATGACAACCTGTAATAACAGGGGTTCACGATATTCAGGTGCTAGCTGGCTAATCTGTCTTTGCACGACTGTTTGTTCCATTTCATCATCTAAGGACGTGCTTTTCGTATCCTCAAGCGTATCGTGCTCAACATCCGCATAGTCAAATTGTTTTCTTTCAAAGCGACGAGCATTTTCTCGTCGCAAAATAGTTAATAACCAAGACTTGGCAGCTTTTTCATCTTGCAAAGCGTCCAAAGAGCGCCATGCACGTAAAAAAGTTTCTTGAACCAAATCTTCTGCAATAGTTGGATCTTGGCACAACCAATAAGCAAAGCGATAAAGCTCTGTATGGTAGACCTGTACCAACGATTCATAACGTTTTTGTTTTTGGGTCATGCTAACTAGACCTTGTCTTTAGCAATATTATTTCACTTTTCGCCATATTATTTTAATACAACTGCTCTAGACGATTCTGAGTGCCTGATTTAACACGCTTTTCAGCACTTATTATTTTTTTGTACAGCGAGAGAGTATCTACATCAGATTCGTTTGCACTATAAAGGGATGCTTGCAATTTTGCAATTTCGTCCCTGATTTCGGTGTCTTGCGCATTAAGCCAAGACTTAATAGTCAGTTGCTGACCTGTTTCTACATATTTTCTCAGTGACTTGTAAAATGCACTCGCATCACCTTGCTTAGCGGCCAACGATAGATCTTTTACCAAAGCTGAAGTATCCACTTCGTGCACTTTGCTGTTATGCGTAGGCGCAAGTTTTGGCTGTTTGCGAGACTTAACAAACCAAATAACCATTGTAATAACCCACAGTATGTAGCCTAAAGCCGAGATTGCCCAGTCGATGGCCGATTTTTCAGCGTCTTTGTATATGATTTTTGGTTCGACTGTCGCTTGAATTTGCTCATTGCCTGTAGATGTTTGAGGCAAGGCCGAGTGATTTGGTAGTTGAGGCTGATTTGGATCTGTGATTACCTCTATTGTACGTGCAGGGAGTGTCGCGTATTGAACTCGGTTAATAACGGTATTAAACCAAGGAAGCTTAATTTCTGGCAAAGTATACACGCCCGGCTTTTGTGGCAGGATTGCGTATGAGGCAACAAGCTGAGATATAACTCGCCCATCCCGTGCCATTTGGTTTCTATCTGTCTCATCCGGGTAAATTCTAAAACCATCAACATTGGGTACATCAATATCAGGCATTTGCTCTTTAGTGATCCCAAGTGCTGTAAGCGTGAAAGTACGTGTGATAGGAGAGCCTACAATCACTTTATTATCGCTCGGCTGCCACTCTTCAGCTAAATTAACTAACTCACTGGGTAACCAGTCACCACGATAATCACTTGGTATTGGTTTTACTTCTACATCTATTGTTTCGCCAATCGCGCTCATTGCCATACGACGATAACCTTCTCGAACTTGGCCATTAAACACGGGTGGATCGATGCTATATGTGCCACTTTTTTGAGGTTGGATTAGGTAGTCTCTGGTTATCACGCGATAGCGTCGGCCCTCAACAATTTCGTAATCTTCTTTTTGTTGACCCATCGCCGTCAAAGTCGCATCAGTCATCACCGGCTCACTGAGCTGTGCTTCAATTAAATCCTTACCAATGTAAAGCTTCATCGTGTACAGCGCCGCCTGCTGTACGTAAAGAGACTGAGGCTCCAAACTTACTTTAATGAACACGTCTTTTTGTTCACTGGCATCTTGATCACGCGCAACAACTTTAATATCAATTGGTTGGCTTTGCTGTCCTGCGACTTCAAAAGAGGGGATTGTAAAATCACCTGCACGTCTCGACATAACCTGCATTTGCCAGGTTGTTGCGCTGCTCATACTTCCGTTGATAATTTGCGTACGCGAGCTTGTACTGATCGGGCCGGTAACAAAACGTTGGGATAGAGCAGAGGTGTCGGGCATTTGACCAGAGACCTTCCCATTGGCTTCGATAGTTAGAGTGAAGTACTCTCCAACTAACACGGGATTTTTATCGACACTCGCAGTGAGCTTGTCAACAGCCCAAGCGGGTAGTGCGAGCGCAAAGATTAAAACATAAATAGCATTTCGCATTACCATGACTTTTCTGCTCCTATCGGTTGTCTTTGTTGTTGTCTTTGTCTTGATTCTAAAAGCATTTTATTTTTCAAGAGAATGGCCGGATCATCAGGTACTCGGCGTAAAAGTTGATCTAGTTGCTGTGCCTTTTCTTTTTCTTCAGGGGTTAATTCTCTCATTTGGGCTTGAGCTTGTTGCTCATTGAGTCCCGCTTCATTTTGTTGCACTTCATCGCTCTGCTTTGGCTGTGCCGCTTGCTGTTCTTGAGACTGTTGCGCTTCTTCACCTTCTTTATTAGCCAGTTCGGGCTGATTTTGATTATCTTTATTTTCTTGTTTATCCCCATCAGCATTTTGAGACTGGTCACTTTTTTGCTCTTCAGACTTATCGCCTTGAGCGTCATTATTCTGAGAATCTTGCTCACCTTGCTGATCAGAATCGGACTGAGACTGATCTTGTGATTGCTGCTCTCCGTCTTGTTGATCCGACGATTGCTGGTCCTGTTGTTGATCGTTTTGATCAGAGTTTTGTTGATTCTGTTGCTGCTCTTTGAGCTGTTCTACCAAAGCTTTGTTTTGCGCTGCCTGTTCAAAATCTGGATCCATCTCGAGTGCTTTATTATATGCATCTACCGCCTCATCCAACTTACCAAGGTGGGCAAGTGCATTGCCCAAATTGTATTGGCCAATCGATGAATTGGTATCTTTTAAAGTTTCAGCTGCCTGCTCAAAATTGCCTTGTTTATACAAAGCAGCCCCTTTTAAGGTCGGGTTGTTTGCTGAACTTGCCCCTTCAAAATCCTGTGCTTGATAGGCCGAAAGGGCATTTTGGTCAGTATTTTTAAACCAAGATTGCCAATCTGCGGCATACGTAGGCGTACTGGGAAGGTATGCGAACAGTGTTAAACTTAACGCTAAAGCCCCTTTTCTAAAGCACATTAAGGCCAGAGGTAAGATAATAAACATAAGATACTTACCGGCATCGACACGCCATAGGGTTTCATTCGGCTGTTCAGGCTGTGCGATTTCACCGCTTTGCAAACTCGTAAACGACTGTATATCTGAACTATCAGGTGTATAGCTCGCATACTTGCCTCCCAGTCGTTGTGCTAGCGTTCTTAATCGGTCTACATACAATTTAGGGATGACAATTTGTCCATATCTATCTTTCAAAAAACCACCCTCAGGTACGCTAATTGGTGCTCCTTGAACTGTACCAACACCATAGACGTGGAGTTTAAATCCACTGTTTGACAGCAGGGACTGGATATCCGTTACCTCGTCCGTTTCGACTTCATCAGTGACTAATATAATTTCACCTTGTGAATAGTTTGCTTGCTCCAACAAAGTTTTTGCTTGGTCGATACCTGCCAATACATTTGCGCCTTTACCGGGCATAATTTGAGGGCTGATACTGGGTACCAAGTTTTCTAAGGTTTTAATGTCGCTCGTAAGAGGAGAGACAATGAATGCATCTTGGGCGTACGCGACTAGTGCGGTTTCACCCTCTTTAAACAGTTGAAGCATATCTAGCGTTTTGAATCGTGCTTGGGTCAACCTATTTGGTGCAATATCAGTTGAATACATGGAGTAAGACATATCCATGACGATAACGCGCGCTTGTTTAGCAGAGAATACAGGTACACTTTGTTTTTCGATGCTTGGGCCAGCTATCGCAAATATACTAAGCAATAAAACCAAACTTGTGAGCCACGATGATTGGCTCACTTTTTGGTCATCACTTTTTGCGAGCACAACATTTGCTAAATGCGGTGCAATAATTTGAGTATCTTGGGTATTAGAGCGCTTATACCACTGCAGTAGGCAGATTATGGCCCACGGTATAAGCAACCAAAGTAATTCTGGGCGAATAAACTGAAATTCGGTCATCTTACTTTTCTCGCCTCCATTGTTTCGCAGTGCGCATGAGAATCGCCAGTGCCCAGAGCGCAGCGGCTACGAGCAATGGAATATAGAACAGTGCGAGTTTCGGTCTGAAAGTTTCATCTTCTTCTGTGATAGGTTCAAGGTTATCTAATTCGGCATAAATTTGCTGAAGACCCTGAACGTTTTTCGCGCGAAAGTACTTTCCGCCAGTTTCATCTGCAATATGAGTAAGAGTTTGTTCGTCAATGCTGTTACCACCCATACCCCCCATGGAGAAAAAACCTAAATTTCTGCGTCCATCAGAGCCGACACCCACTGTATATACTTTGATCCCTTCTTCACGTGCGAGAATCAATGCTTCGTCCGGCTCTAGGTTACCTGCGGTGTTTCTTCCATCTGTAAGCAAAATTAAAATGCGGTTACTCTCTTCTTTTTGGCTAAAACGCTTCACGGCTAAGCCAAGTGCATCGCCAATCGCGGTCGCCCTACCAACGAGGCCAATTTGTGACTCTTGGAGCATTTGACTGACTGTATTGATGTCACGTGTCAACGGGGTTTGTAAAAACGCAGTATCTGCAAACAAGATGAGACCTAACCTGTCTCCTTGCCTTTCTTCGATGAAATCGCCAAGCACAGCCTTAACGACAGACAAACGGTCTACATAACGACCATTGTATTCCATGTCTTCTTCAGCCATAGAGTGTGATAGATCCACTGCAAGCATAATATCTCGCCCTTCACTGGGAAGCGTGATGGGCTCATCAAGCCAGCTAGGGTTACTTAATGCGGTTACGAGTAGTATCCATATCAGTATTTCTAGCCAACTCTTGGCTGTGGAAATGGGTTGAACCTCAGTACCTTTTCCACCTAATGTTGCATAGCTGGGCATACGGATTTTTTGTAACGCTTTGGCCGGCTGAGGTTTTACCTTGGCGATGAGCCAAGGAAGGGGGAGCAGTAAAAACGCTAAAGGCCATTCAAATTCAAACATCTAGGCGCTCCTTTATTTTATATGTTTTTATTGCTTCTGAGAGTTTTGGCAGTAATTCAGCACTCGAGTTTGGATTGTATAACGACACAATGTCTTGTTCTTGAAAGTTGGCTTTAGTGAGTTTATTGAGCGTCTTACACCAGTTTGCACTTGATTGAGCAGCCATGTTATTACCGTAATAGTGCTTTGTCAGTCGTTTTAGTAAGCCATGAAGGGCCAATGGGTCGGTTCTATGTTGGGCGCTTAGTTTTAAGGCTTCTCTTTTTGCAGCACCGTATTGCCAGCGGCGATAGGCTATAACAATGACGCTTATTAAAAGCAGAGAACTGAGTGCTATGAGCGCCAACATAGGCAATGAAAGAGGCCACCAAGCAACTTGCTCGGGTGGTAAAACATCATTTAGGGCATCGAGTGGAGAAGGAGTCATAAATGTTACCTAGAGAGCTGTGTTTCCAATGGTAGAGCCGCAGAAAAGTTAAGCATGGTCATGCCTGAGCGGCTTAAACGATGAAGCCGTGTGCTAAACACGTGTTCAGCCTGTTGGGCAAACTTTTCTCTAAACTTTTTGTCGCCAAGTGGTAGGGTCCAAGAGGTTTGCGTCCCCTGAATTTCGATAGCATCACTGTATTCGGGTAGGTGGTGCTCAAAAGGGTCACTGACTTGACACCCAATCAATTCACAATGGCGACTCAAGCCTTCAAGTAATGAAAAGCTCTCATCATTTAAATCTGAAAAATCGGATATGAGATAAATTAAACTGCCAGGTTTAGCAAGATGTTTGAGACGTCTTAAATTTTCATTAAAACGACTTTGCAAAGGTGCATCTCTATTTGCAAGGCTTGTTTCATGAACGTCACACAGTTGATGACAAAAAGCCAAGACACCTTTGTCACGTGCAGTGGGTTTAAGCTCGTGATGGCAGTGCTCAGAAAATACGACACCGCCCAGTCTATCGCCTCTTTGAGTGGCAGACCACGCAACCAGCGCGCTCAAGTGAGCTGCTTGAACAGATTTCAGCAACAACTGACTGCCAAACAGCATACTGTTTGACAGATCGGTGAAAATAAAAACGGGTCGCTCTTTCTCTTCCTGATATAACTTGGTGTGCGCTTCACCGGTACGCGCCGTTACTCGCCAATCAATTGCGCGAATGTCATCGCCGTACTGATATTGGCGTACCTCAGCGAACTCCATCCCACGTCCTTTGTGTGGTGCGAGATATTGCCCGGCTTGCGCGCTGCGGATCTGCCCTTTAGGCTTTAAATCAAGTAACCGAGACTTCGCTTTGTAATAAAGCAGCTCCTTCAACCCTAATTCAAAACCATTGCTATGACTATTTGAAAACCAGCTTGTTGTATCTATGTTCGCTTTCATATAAATCAGCCAAGTTTATGGCACAGGCACTAGCTCAAGAATGCGGCTGATCACTTGATCTTTTGTGATGCCATCCGCTTGTGCTTCGTAGCTGAGAATGATGCGATGTCTAAGCACATCATGTAAAACCGCTTGTATGTCATCTGGGGTCACAAAGTCTCGTTGTTGCAACCAAGCGTGCGCTCTAGCACACTTATCTAATGCGATTGTTGCTCGTGGGCTCGCGCCTAACTCAATCCAAGCGCCTAACTGCGCGTCTAGTTTAGCGGCTTCTCTAGTCGCAATAATCAACTGAACTAAGTATTGCTCAAGTGGTTCAGCCAAATGGAGTGCCAAAACCTTCTTACGTGCTTCAAACAACG
The DNA here is from genome assembly GCF_001696455.1 of Pseudoalteromonas luteoviolacea. Lineage (GTDB taxonomy): Bacteria > Pseudomonadota > Gammaproteobacteria > Enterobacterales > Alteromonadaceae > Pseudoalteromonas > Pseudoalteromonas luteoviolacea_C. Next base: position 1,337,902 of record NZ_MAUJ01000001.1, on the reverse strand, counting down.
TTTGTTGGCTAATTGGGCTAAAGGTGACTTTTTCATCACTAAGTGCTTCACCTCGAGTCAAGCGGAGTATCTCTAGCTCTGTTTGCGCTGCTGGATAATCAATATTTAGATGTAGCAAGAATCGGTCTAGTTGTGCTTCAGGTAACGGGTAAGTGCCTTCTTGCTCCAGTGGGTTTTGTGTTGCCATTACCATGAATAAGTCTGGTAGTGGGTACGTTGTTTTACCTACCGTGACCTGTCTTTCGGCCATCGCTTCTAGTAGTGCAGATTGCACTTTTGCTGGCGCACGGTTTATTTCATCGGCCAAAATCAGATTATGGAAAAGAGGGCCTTTTTCAAAAACAAACTCACTAGTTTGTTGTCGGTATATATCAGTACCCGTGATATCCGCTGGCAATAAGTCTGGGGTAAACTGAACACGCTGGAAGCTTCCTTCTATGCCCTTTGCTAAGGCGTTAACCGCGCGGTCTTAGCTAGCCCCGGTGGACCTTCAACGAGTAAATGCCCATCAGCCAATATTGCAATTAGAAGTGCTTCAGTAAGATCAGGTTGACCTAATATTTGTGTATCTAGAAATTTTTTTAGTTCAGTAAACTCATTAACTGCCATGCTTGTTTGTCCTTGTTCTGACAAATTTGTTGCTTATTTATATGGATTGAAAAGGAAAACTCAAGCTTTTGAGGTGTATTTTCGCTTTTTTTCTTAGACCGTACATTTGGGTTTAGTTCCATATTTTTAATATATTTTTCAGCAGCTTTTTGAATTGTACAATTTTCGCGCTAAGTTTAATTGGCGCTGTGATTTTACAGACAATTTTTAAATTTCTATTGGCATAACGGGTTCGGTTGTTTAGAATCGAATTAAAATAACAGGTCAGACCTGTCAGCGGGAGAGCAAAATTCATGTCTGAACAAAACATACTAAAAACAATAAACGGGGACCGTATTGCCATTGTTAGTGGCCTTCGAACTCCATTCGCAAAACAAGCGACTGCTTATCACCATGTCCCAGCATTAGATTTGGGAAAAACCGTTGTCAATGAAATGCTTGAGCGTTTGAACATAGATAAAAAAGAAATCGACCAACTCGTTTTTGGCCAAGTTGTTCAAATGCCTGAAGCGCCAAATATTGCGCGCGAAATAGTATTAGGTACTGGGATGCCTGTCTCCGTGGATGCATACTCAGTGTCTCGCGCATGCGCAACCAGTTTTCAGGCTGTTGCAAACGTGGCGGAGTCTATTATTGCAGGTCATACTGCCGTTGGTATCGCGGGCGGTGCTGATTCATCATCTGTACTGCCTATTGGTGTTAGTAAAAAGCTTGCGGGCAGTTTAGTTGACCTAAATAAAGCGCGTACTTTAGGGCAAAGATTGAAAATTTTCTCAAAGTTGCGTCTTAAAGATTTGCTACCAGTGCCACCAGCCGTCGCTGAATACTCTACTGGCTTGTCTATGGGGGATACTGCAGAGCAAATGGCCAAAACGCATGGCATTAGCCGAGAAGAACAAGATGCACTGGCGCACCGTTCTCATTCATTGGCTGCAAAAGCTTGGGACGCTGGTCTGTTGTCTCAGGAGGTCATGACCGCACATGTTGAGCCTTACAAAGGCTTTATCGATAAAGATAACAATATAAGAGCGAACTCTTCGTTAGAGGGCTATGCTAAGTTACGCCCTGTATTCGATAGAAAACACGGCTCAGTGACGGCAGCAAATGCAACACCACTGACTGATGGTGCAGCTGCCGTGTTAATGATGAGCGAAAGCAAAGCAAAAGCACTCGGCTATGAAATTCTAGGTTATGTGCGTTCATACGCGTTTTCTGCCATTGGTGTGCACGAAGATATGCTAATGGGGCCTGCGCATTCGACACCACTGGCGCTAGACAGAGCTGGCATCGAATTGAAAGATTTAGATCTTATTGAGATGCATGAGGCATTTGCGGCACAAGCGCTAGCGAATGTGAAAATGTTTGCTTCTAATAAATTTGCACAAGAAAAGCTTGGTCGCAGTAAAGCGATTGGTGAAATAGATATGGATAAATTTAATGTCAATGGTGGCTCTTTGGCTTATGGACACCCATTTGCTGCAACCGGAGCGAGATTAATTACGCAAAGTTTGAACGAGCTTAAGCGTCGCGGTGGTGGATTGGCGCTTACAACTGCGTGTGCAGCCGGTGGTTTAGGTGCGGCTTTTGTATTGGAGAGTGCGTAAATGTCAGTATTTAGTTATGAATTGAACAGTCACAAAGTAGCGTTAGTTACAATCGATGTGCCAGGCGAAAAAATGAACACCTTGCGTGACTCATTTGCCGATGAATTGATCGAAATTCTAGAACAAGGTAAAAGCGATGATGTAACTGGGATGGTGTTTATCAGCGGTAAGTCAGATAACTTTATCGCTGGTGCAGATATAAAAATGCTAGACAATGCGAACACCCGTGAAGATGCGCTACGCCTATCTGAAATGTGCCAACAAGCATTTTTTAAAATGAAGGCACTACCTTACCCGACGGTTGCAGCTATTCATGGTGCAGCGCTCGGTGGTGGACTGGAATTTGCGTTAGCATGTGATTATCGTGTTTGTACGAGTGATGACAAAACTAAACTCGGGTTACCAGAGGTTCAATTGGGCTTGCTACCTGGTGGTGGCGGTACACAAAGGCTGCCTAAACTTGTAGGTATTCAAAAAGCATTAGAGTGGATGCTAACCGGTAAACAGGTTAGGGCAAAACAAGCGAGCAAAGCTGGCTTAGTTGATGACTGTGTGCCTCAAAGCATTTTAATGGATGTTGCGGTAAAACTTGCCAGAAAAGGTAAGCCAAAGCCACGTAAACCTAAACTGGATAAGTTAAGCCAGCTCTTAGAGTCAAATCCGTTTGGCAGAAATGTGATTTTCAAAAAGGCACAAGAAAATGTCGAAAAGAAAACGGGTGGGCATTATCCAGCGCCTTTTGCAATCATCAAAGCTGTCAGAGCGTCGGTGGAGCTGGACGAATTAAAAGCTTACAAAACAGAAGCGGAAGGTTTTGCAGACTTGGTAATGACCGAAGTATCTCGTTCATTGCGTGGTATTTTCTTCGCCACCACAGAAATGAAAAAAGAGTGGCAAAGCGACAGTAACGAGAAGGTTGAACGTGCTGCTGTATTAGGCGGTGGTTTGATGGGCGCGGGTATAACCCATGTAAGTGCTGCTAAAGCCGGTGTTCGCGTGCGTATTAAAGACGTTGCGCATCAAGGGATCAGTAACGCGCTAAACTACAGCTATAAAATTCTCTCAAAAAAACAAAAGCGGCGCATTCTATCTAAGGCTGAGATGCAGTCAACCATGAATAGCATCACAGGTACAACGGATTACAGTGGCTTTAAAGACATCGATATTGTAATTGAAGCGGTGTTTGAAGATCTGGCTCTTAAGCAGGGTATGGTTGCAGACATTGAAAGAGAATGCTCACAAAGCACCATATTTGCGAGTAATACCTCTTCGTTGCCAATAGCGCAAATTGCAGAAAAAGCGGCCCACCCAGAAAACGTTATCGGTTTACATTACTTCTCTCCAGTTGAGAAAATGCCGCTTGTAGAGATTATTCCTCACGAAGGCACCTCTGAAGAGACTATCTCTAAAACAGTAAACTTCTCACGTAAACAAGGTAAAACGCCAATTGTTGTTAAAGACAAAGCTGGCTTTTACGTTAACCGTATATTAGCGCCATATGTCAATGAAGCAGCAAACTTGCTATTAGCGGGTGAGCCAATCGAGAAAATTGATTCAGCGTTGGTAGAGTTTGGGTTCCCAGTGGGGCCATTAGCGTTACTTGATGAGGTGGGCATTGATATCGGTTCAAAAATAGCGCCAATTCTTGAAAAAGAGTTGGGAGAACGATTCAAAGCACCCAATGCCTTCGAACGTATGATTGATAATAAGCGACTTGGCCGTAAGACTGGCAGGGGTTTTTACTCTTACGAAGGCAAGAAGGGTAAAAAAGTGGATGAGTCAGTCTATGAGCTATTAGGTATTACTCAAGCGCCAAGACTCAACAAACAAGAAATTGCCAATCGTTGTGTTGCCCAAATGTTGAATGAGGCTTCTAGGTGTCTTGATGAGGGGATTATTGCGTCAGCACGTGATGGTGATATTGGGGCTATTTTTGGTATCGGGTTCCCCCCATTCTTAGGTGGTCCGTTTAGCTATATGGATAAACGTGGTATCAATAAAGTTTGCTCTGAGCTTTCTACCTATGCAACAGAGAATGAAGTGTTCACACCTTCTGAGCCGCTAAGAGCCAAAGCTGAGGCTGGCGAAGGCTACTACGGATAAGCGTCAACACAGAAAACACCCCAAGCATGGGGTGTTTTCACTTCAATTCTAATCTAAGATCGCCCATGTGCATGTTAATACCGCCTTTTATATACGCTTTGTGAAGAGAGAAATCTTCCCATCTGCATGTTAAAATTTGATGTTTGTAGAAACAAGGTAAATAGTTTCTATGTATGTAAATGGTATTAAATACATAAGCTTGTATCCAACATTGTCAATTGTCCTGATTGTTAACACATTGAAAATATATCAACATTCATAACTTTACGTTGCGCGTTATTTGATCAATTCTATTCTTGATTTTTGATAAAGGAATAGAAAATGAAAATACTAAAAAAACTGATATTGGCCACTGCGTTAATGGGGTCATGCCAAGTACTCGCAAATGTTATTACGTATAGTTCATATGGTGGCACGAAAGCGCAAGCTCAAAGTGCAATTTACAATTATGCATCTAGAAATAATTACAATGTTTTGAGTATTAGTTGTTACAACCCGCAAATGGGTCCACCTTGGAAGTGTGATGGCCGATTAAGTAAGAAAAGTACAACGCCACCTCCGGGCAAAATCATTAAAGTCAGTGCATGGGGATACAGTGAAGCGAATGCCACACAAAATGCAATAAGTGCTTGGCGTAAAGCAGCAAAATCTACAAAAACACCAGGCGTATATTGCAAAAACTGGGCTGTAGGGCCTGGTTGGGAGTGTTTTGCTTCCGGTAGAGCGTAAATTCAAACCTCTAATTTAGCGCTATAACATGAGGTTTGGTGGCTGCACATTGTGGCGCTTTACACATAGTAGCCACCATTTAGGTAAAGCGGTTTTTCTGCTTTACCTTTACGTCAGTTTATCTTCATATCTGTATTTCAGAATTGTGTTACTTTCATTTTTCATACCTTCCCACACCCATTCTGACCAGCGACTGTTCAGCATATTGATCTTTTTAAACCCTTTGTGAGTACAAGGTATTAGCAAATTTTAGTCAGAAATTGAGCGATTGTAAGGCTATGTAAAGTTTGTTGAGTCATTGCTTTATCGCGCACTACACTAAAATAATATTCATAGACTCTTTAGGAATAGAGAATAATGTGGCAAAACATAATGCTTGTTGCTGCAGTGACTGGTGTTTTAGTTGGTTGTAGTACCACTTCTCAAATTGCAGAAGACTATCAAAATCAACTTAGTATGCCAGACAAATGGCAGCAAGCGCATACTCAGGGTGATGTGCAACAAAGTTGGTTACAACAGCTTGAAAATCCACAAGTACACAATTTGGTTGCACAAGCTCTAAAAAAGAACTTATCAATCGCAAAACAGGCCACAGAGATTGAAGCGGCTCGCCAAAGGTTGATTGCGACTGGCAGTGCACTGTGGCCAAGCCTTGAAGTGTCGTTTGATAGCTCAAGACGTAAAGCGGCAAATACCGGCGCGCTTTCTACCACCCATGAGCTTGGCCTGAAAGCCAGCTATGAGTTAGATTTGTGGGGAAAACTAGCCGCCGATGAGCGCCAAGCTAACTTGGAGGTCATGACCAGCCAAGCGGGTTTTATGCAGCAGCAATACAATTTGGTTGCAGATGTGGTGGTAAGTTGGTTCTCAGTAATTGAAGGGCAAAAGCAGTTAGAGTTACTTTATCAGCGTCTAGAGCTTGTTGAGCAGAATTTGGACATTATTGAAAATGGTTACAAACAAGGTTTAAACAGTGCTTTAGATGTGTATTTAACCCGCAATGAGTATAGCAATGAGCAGGCAAAAGTTGCGCAACAGAGCGCTTTAGTCAGCGAAAGAAAAAGAGCCCTAAAACGTTTAATCGGTGAATATCCCAGTGCGCAATTATTAGTTGAAGCTGATTTACCACTATTAAATTCAAATATCACCATGGGAGTGCCGTCTGAGCTAGTGAGTCGTAAACCGGCATTGCTATCAAGTTGGTATCAACTTTTAGCGCAAGATGCGGCACTTGCTTTCGCGCACAAAAGTCGTTTTCCAAGTATTAATTTAACTGCGAATTATGGTTCCAGTAGCACCAATTTTAATGATGCATTTTCGATGTCATCGGCAGGCTGGTCGTTACTATCTGGCATCTCAGCCCCTATTTTTAATGCCGGCAGGTTGGCCGCGAATGAAGAGTTGGCTCGGGTGCAATTAAAAGCGCAAGAACTATCTTACCTCGACAGTTTACAAGCGGCATTTGCGGAAGTTGAAAACGGTATCAGCCAAGAGAAAGCATTGCGCACCAGATATTCAGAGACGTTGGTTTCTGAGAAAAATGCAAAATTGGCTGAACAATTATCTTTTGAGCAATATCAAAAAGGTCTGGTTAGTTACACCACGGTGTTAGATGCACAAAAGCGTTCTTTTGAAGCGCAAAGTAGTCTCATTTCAATAAAGAATGAATTAATTAAAAATCGTGTGGCGCTCCATCTCGCATTGGGCGGAGACTTTAAATTATCTCAGCCTGAGGAAGACAATAATGAATCCAGTTAAAAAGTTTATTTTGCCAGTAGCAGTACTGGCAATCTCAATCGTATTAGTCGTTTTTATCACTTCTAACCCACCGAAGGCTAAACGAGGTCAAGGTAAGCCTCAAGCACAGATGACGGTAGATTTTAAAACCATTACTGCTGAACCTTTCACGATGAAAATTAGCAGTTATGGCGTTGTGCAACCGCGTACGCAAAGTATGCTGGTGGCTCAGGTTTCAGGCGAGATAAGTGAGATCAACGATAGTTTTAGAGATGGCGGTTTTTTCGAAAAAGGTGAATTGCTGCTGCGTATTGACGACCGAGATTATCGTGCTGAAGTGCAAGTTGCAAAAGCAACCTTGTTAAGTGCACAGCAAAGCCTATTGGAAGAGGAAGCGCGTGCAAAACAAGCGGAAATTGACTGGCAAAGACTAGGTGATGGGACCAAACCCAGCGACTTAGTGCTGAGAAAGCCGCAATTAGCCGCGCAGCAGGCAAATGTGCTTTCGGCACAAGCGAAGTTAGCTCAAGCAGAGTTAGCGCTTGAACGAACGCAAATAATCGCCCCATTTGCCGGACGTATTTTAAGTAAAAAAGTGGACTTGGGGCAGGTGATCTCGACGAATAGCCAACTTGCTGAAATTTACGCAATTGACTATGTAGAAGTTAGGCTACCTATCAATAACAGAGATTTAGCGTTTCTGACGTTACCGGAACAGTCCAGAGAAGGCACACAGCACGGCGAGCTTGCCGAAGTCATATTGAGCTCCGATTTGGGAGTAGAGCAACAGTGGATAGGCAACATTGTACGAACTGAAGGCGCGATTAGTGAGCTGTCTCAGCAGTTATATGTGGTCGCACAGATTGACGATCCATATTCAGTGAAGCGACAAGATAATTTTGCCATAAAAATTGGCCAATACGTCAATGCAGAAATAACAGGCCGAACACTGAGCGAGGCTATTAGCATTCCCAACAGTGCAATATACCAAGGCAGCTACGTCTATGTCTTAGACGACAACAATCTATTGATGCGAAGAGATATCACGCTTGCTTGGCAAAGTGATGAGCGTGCGATTATTAAGTCAGGTTTATCTGAAGGTATGAGGCTAGTTATAACACCTCTTGGGCAAGTAAGCTCTGGAACTCGTGTTGCCGTTATGGGTTCGTCGCCGCAAAAAGATAAGAATGAGCAGAAAAGTTGGGAACAACTGACTGAAAAGCAGCAGCGCAGAGTGAAAAAGATTGCAGCAGAGCGCGGCGTCAGTGTTGAACAAGTTTTAGCTGAAAGGCAGCAAAAATCGCAGGAGAAGGGCATATGATTGCTTGGTTTACTCGAAACTCAGTTGCCGCCAACCTGCTTATGATCTCTATTTTATTTGGCGGATTATTTGCGTTATCGACAAAAATCCCATTAGAGGTATTTCCATCATTTGAAACGGATAGAATCAGCATTAGTATGACACTAAGGGGTGCAACACCAGAAGATGTTGAGCAAGGTGTTTCGATCCGTATAGAGGAAGCTGTACAAGACCTTGAAGGGATTGAAAAGATCTCTAGCCGATCAGCAGAAGGGTCTGCAAATGTCACCATTGAGGTTGAGAATGGTTATGACCCTCGAGAAATGCTCGCGGACGTAAAAAGTCGCGTAGATGCTATCAATACTTTCCCAACAGATGCTGAAAAGCCAGTTATCTCCCTTGCAGAACGCAAAAGAGATGTCATCACCGTAACGGTTGCTGGCCGCTACTCTGAAAAAGAGACACGAGAGTTTGCTGAGCAGGTACGAGATGATCTGTTGCGTATACCTGGTGTCACACAAGTCGATTTAGACGGTGTGCGTGATTATGAAGTTGCGATAGAAGTTAGCCAAGACAAACTGCGGCAATATGAGTTAACCATAAATCAAATTGCTGACTTGATTGGGAAGTCTAGTGCGGATATATCCGCAGGAAATTTAAAGTCGTCCGGTGGAGATATACTGCTGCGCTCAAAGGGACAGGCATACCGTAAAGATGAATTTGCGAATATTGCGATCAAGACCAATGCAGATGGCTCAGTAATTTACCTGTCGGATGTGGCCAACATCATTGATGGCTTTGAAGAAACGCCTGTGAGAACCCGCTTTAACGGGAAACAAGCCGCCTTTATTGAGGTGTATCGCATTGGTCAGCAAAGCGCCATTGAGGTTGCTGATAAAGTTAAAAGCTATATCGAAAATCGCCAAGATTCATTACCCTACGGCTACGAACTGAGCTACTGGGATGACGATTCTGTCATTGTTAAAAAACGTATTGCGACACTAACGTCAAATGCATTGCAAGGTGGTATTCTGGTCCTTGCTTTACTTACGCTTTTTCTTAGACCTGCGATTGCTTTTTGGGTTTTTATTGGTATCCCAGTGTCGTTTATGGGGGCGTTTATTGCGCTGCCACTTTTTGGTATGAGTTTGAATATCATGAGTTTGTTTGGGTTCATCCTTGTACTTGGCATTGTCGTAGATGACGCAATAGTAACAGGCGAAAATATATACACACATCTCAACAGCTCGGAATCAGGTGAAATCGCGGCAATTAAAGGCACTCAGGAGGTCGCAACCCCTGTCACCTTTGGCATATTAACAACAGTGGCTGCATTTTTACCGCTGGCCTTTATTGACGGGGTACGTGGTGCCATTTTTGCGCAAATTCCGGCAGTTGTGATCCCTGTATTATTGATGTCTTTGATTGAGTCTAAATTTGTACTGCCCGCGCACTTAAAGAATTTGAAATTGCGAAAAGACAAGGTCAAAGTGAATAAATTCAGTCAGTTTCAACAGAACTTCGCTGATGGGTTCGAACGTGCAATTTTAAAGTATTATCAACCGGCATTAAAGGTTGCGGTATCAAACAAAGCAGTCACATTGAGTGCATTTATTGGCGTTTTCATGATTATCGTTGCACTCATTACCAGTGGGTGGACCAAGTTTATATTTTTCCCACGCATTCCAAGCGAAACCGTAAGAGCGAATTTGACCCTACCAACTGGGACTCCGTTTGAAGTCACGGCAAAGTACATTGATTTAATGTCAGATAAAGCGCAGTTGTTAAAAGATAAATACACAGATCCTGATACTGGGGAAAGTGTTATAACACATATTTTGGCAACAACTGGAGGACGTGGTGGCGCTTCTAATTCCGGGCGCGTCCGTTTCGAAATAACCCCCCCTGAATCTCGTTCAGCTTCAGTAGACTCAAGGCAATTAGTAAAAGAATGGCGAACACTCATCGGCGTTATTCCAGGAGCCGAAAGTCTCACATTTAGAGCTGAAATTGGGCGCTCTAGCGATCCCATCGATGTACAAATGACAGGTACCTCTCTTGAGGTATTGAAAGAGGCGGCTGAAAAAGTCAAAGCGCAATTGGCGACTTTTCCAACGGTGTTTGATATTACAGATAGCTTGAGCGATGGCAAAGAGGAGCTACAGATAGAACTCACTGAGCAGGGCAAGGCGCTGGGGTTAACCCGTACAGATGTATCTCGCCAGATTAGAAGTGCGTTTTTTGGTGCACAGGTGCAGCGAATTCAACGTGGCAGAGACGATGTGAGAGTGATGGTACGTTTACCTCTAAACGAACGAAGCAATTTAGCGACGCTTAATACTTTGCTGATAGATACGCCTAACTCCGCTTCTGTGCCACTAAGCCATGTTGCCACACTGACACCGGGTCAAAGCCCGTCGAACATTTATCGTATCGATCGTTATCGCACAGTCAACATCACGGCTGATATCGAAAAGCAAAATACGAACATGACGGTGTTACAAGAAGAGCTTAAAGTGTTCTTAGATCAACTTGTTTTGCAGTACCCCGGAGTAACGCATTCACTGGAAGGGGAAGCCAAAGAGCAAAGGGAGTCGTTTGGCTCTCTAGGCTGGGCATTATTGTTTGTATTCTTCATTATTTATGCTTTGCTTGCGATCCCGTTTAAGTCTTACATTCAACCGCTAATCGTGATGAGTGTGATCCCATTTGGCCTAATCGGCTCGGTGGTTGGTCATTGGATCATGTCAATGGAGCTCACAATTATGAGCTTACTGGGCATGTTGGCATTGATCGGTGTTGTGGTTAACGACTCACTGGTTCTAGTCGACTACATCAATAAGCAAAGGTCTCGAGGTAAAGAGGTGATGGAAGCGGTATTAACTGCCGGAGCAGCAAGGTTCAGGCCCGTTATGCTGACTAGTATCACTACTTTCTTTGGCTTAATGCCGCTGCTATTTGAGCAAGAAACCCAAGCACAATTCTTAATTCCAATGGCTGTATCTTTAGGCTTTGGTATTGTGTTTGCCACTTTTATTACGCTTATTTTGGTACCCGTTAACTATCTTATCGTTGATAAACTGAAAAGCTTTGGCAGGCAATTAATCCCTAAAACAGCATAGCTGTAACACAACATATCGAAAACAGTATGTGCAATCTAGTCTCAAAGGTAGCACATACTGTTTATGACCTTCCTAATCAGTTCGAGCATCTAATTCGCATTACTCTCGAAACGACAAAGCACAGAAAACCGCCTGTATTTTAGTTAGAGAGCTATCTATTTTGATTGGAGTGATAACTGGTAATTGACTGTGCTGGAAGCTTGCAGGTTAACTTTTATCTATGAAATCAAAAAATAAGTGCAATTAAAACAGTAACATAATTTATGTCGGCCGGTTTTTTAGAGGCTTTTAATAGAAGTGTTAACAAATTGCTTATTGTTATAATAATTAGAGGTCTATATAATTTATATTAATTGAACGTTCAATTAAAAAAATTATGCCTAAAGTCGGAATGGAACCAATACGTCGTCAACAGCTAATAGAAGCGACGTTAGAATCAGTTGCAGAGCTAGGTTTGCATGCAACAACTATCAACAGTATTAGTAAACGCGCTGGTCTATCCTCAGGGATTATTAGTCATTATTTTGGTGGAAAGCAGGGCTTGATCGAAGCCACCGTACGCTACCTTCTGACAAACTTAAAAACCAGTTTGATGTCCAAAGTTGAACCCGACAGCGATGCCCATACGCGTTTGATGTTCATCGTCGAAGCTAATTTCTCAATGCTCCAACAACAGAGCAAAACGACAAAAACGTGGCTGAGTTTTTGGGCGCAATCAATGCATGATGAACAGCTGCATCGCTTACAAGCTATTAATTCGAAGCGGCTCTATAGCAACTTAGCATATTCATTTCTCCATTATTTTGAGAAAGATGAAGCGCAGCAAGCAGCTAAGCTAGCCGCAGCTATGATTGATGGGCTGTGGCTACGTGCTGTGCTGAGTAAAGCCGACGAAGAAACGTTCAAAGAAGCCGAGTTGCTGGCTAAGCAATATATCTCATCTCTAATCTCATCTTCTGGAGTACAAGTATGACCACGATGGTTTATCAAAACTTTATTCATGGCGCATTTATCGCGAACCAATCTCAAGAAACATTTCCTGTTAAAAATCCAGCCACTGATGAAGTCATTTATCATGTTGAGGTTGCCGATGAGTATGTTCAAGCTCGCGCAATTGAGAGTGCGAAACAAGGTTTTGCAATATGGTCAACGATGGCGCCAGTTGAACGCAGCAGGATTTTAAACAAAGCAGTTGCGTTGCTTAGAGAGAGAAATGACGAGCTCGCACGAGTAGAGGTTTTAGATACAGGTAAGCCTATTCAAGAAGCAGATTGCGTTGATATTCAAACAGGCGCCGATGTAATTGAGTATTTCGCGGGCTTGGCGCCAACACAAGTTGGTACCCAACAACCTGTTGGGAGCGATTTTTTTTATACCCGTAAGGAGCCTTTGGGCATTTGTGCAGGTATAGGAGCATGGAATTATCCATTGCAAATTGCTTGCTGGAAGTCAGGCCCTGCGCTTGCGGCAGGCAATAGCTTAATCTTCAAACCTTCAGAAGAGACACCGCTTGGTGCGATTAAACTTGCCGAAATTTTTATAGAAGCTGGCATGCCACCGGGTGTATTCAACGTGGTGCAAGGCGCTGCACAAGTTGGCCAGTGGTTAACGTCTGACTCTAATATTGAAAAAGTCTCTTTTACTGGTGAAGTTGGGACTGGTAAACGTGTCATGCAGAGTGCCGCGTCTAATCTTAAAGACGTTACGATGGAGTTGGGAGGTAAGTCGCCACTTATCGTATTCGATGATGCGGATGTGTCTGAGGCTGTCAGCGCGGCGATGCTAGGCAACTTTTATACGCAAGGTGAGATTTGTACTAACTGTACAAGAGTGTATGTTCATAAGGATATTTATCAGCGATTTATCGATGAACTTAAAGCGCGAACTGAGCAAAATATCATTGCGGGCAATCCACTTGACCCCAAAGTTAACTTGGGTGCATTAATTTCCAAAAAACATCAGCAACTTGTTCTTGATTATATAGAAGGCGGTAAAAAGGAAGGCGCGACACTTTTGACAGGTGGGCATGCTTTATCACCACAATCAGCTCCAAACGGATACTTTGTTGCGCCGACGGTTTTCGTTAACTGTACAGACGATATGAGCATCGTAAAAGAAGAAATATTCGGGCCTGTAATGAGTGTTCTGGTATTTGAAGATGAAGCAGACGTCATTGCTCGGGCAAACAACACTGAACTGGGCTTGGGAGCGGGGGTATTTACTTTAAATATTCAACGGGCTCATAGGGTGATCCATCAATTAAATGCGGGCATCTGCTGGATAAATAGCTATGGAAATTCACCGGCTGAAATGCCCGTTGGTGGCTACAAGCAGTCGGGAATTGGTAGAGAAAATGGCATCGAAACGCTTAACAGCTATACACAAACAAAATCTGTGTATGTTGGTATGTGCAAGATAGAAAGCCCGTTCTAGGAGGGCTTATGTCTCAGTTTGATTACATCATTGTTGGTGCTGGCTCTGCCGGTTGTGTTTTGGCAAATCGCCTTTCAGCCGAACCACAGCACAAAGTCCTATTACTTGAAACTGGCGGCTCAGATAAGAGTATCTTTATTAAGATGCCTACTGCGCTCTCTATTCCTATGAATACCGAGAAATATGCTTGGCAATTTCATACTGAGGAAGAGCCATATTTAAACAATCGTAAAATGCACTGTCCGAGAGGAAAAGTGCTCGGCGGTTCTTCATCAATTAATGGCATGGTTTACGTTAGAGGTCATGCAAAGGACTTTGATGAGTGGGAAAGCCATGGTGCTAAAGGTTGGAACTACCGAACGTGTTTACCCTATTTTAAAAAGGCTGAAACTTGGCTTATGGGCGAAGATGATTATCGAGGTGGAGAAGGCCCAATAGGTGTCAATAATGGCAATAATATGGTGAATCCCCTTTATCGTGCTTTTATTGAGGCAGGAAAAGAAGCGGGCTATCCGGTTACCTCTGATTACAACGGTGAGCAGCAAGAGGGCTTTGGCCCAATGCATATGACTGTAAAGGATGGGATTCGCTGTTCTACAAGCCGCGCATATCTGGATCCAATCAAAACGCGCAATAACTTGACTGTGGTAACTGGCGCTCAAGTAACACGAGTGTTGTTAGATGGTAAGCATGCAAAAGGTGTTGAATACACTTTGGGTGACGCTTTAGTTACCGCCTTAGCTGACAAAGAGGTTGTTTTAAGCGCTGGACCAATTGGCTCGCCTCATATCTTGCAATTGTCAGGCATTGGTGATTCTACGATATTGCAAAAAGCAGCTATTGAAGTAAAACACCATTTGCCAGGCGTGGGTATGAACTTACAAGACCACCTTGAGTTTTACTTTCAATATAAATGCAAACAGCCCATCACGTTAAATGGCAAACTTGGTTTGATATCCAAAGGCCTGATTGGTGCCAAGTGGGTTTTGAACAAATCAGGGCTGGGTGCGACAAATCATTTCGAGTCGTGTGCATTTATTCGTTCTAAGGCTGGCATCGAGTGGCCTGATATTCAATATCATTTTTTACCCGCAGCTATTCGGTACGATGGTAAATCTGCATTTGAGGGGCACGGTTTTCAGGTGCATGTAGGGCACAATAAACCAAAAAGTCGAGGCTCTGTGCTCGTTCAGTCTAATGATCCAATGAGTGCGCCAAAAATTCAGTTTAACTATTTACAACATCAAGACGACATAGAAGGGTTTAGGGCGTGTGTGCGCCTTACACGAGAAATTATTTCACAAGCGGCATTTGATGAATACAGGGAGGGTGAAATCCAGCCAGGTGAGCATATTCAGACCGACGAAGAAATTGACAAGTTTGTACGTCAAGCTGTAGAGAGCGCCTATCATCCGTCTTGTTCGTGCAAGATGGGTGAGGACGATATGGCAGTCGTTGATTCTGAGCTTCGAGTGCATGGAATTACAGGGCTACGAGTCGTCGATTCGTCTATCTATCCGACTATACCTAACGGAAACCTCAATGCACCAACGATCATGGTAGCTGAAAAAGCCTCAGATATGATTTTAGGGAATGAACCTTTGCCACCCTCTACGGCAATCACTTTGATTCACCCCGATTGGCATCATCAACAACGTTAAATATTTAAAGAATTCGTCTAGTGCTGGTCTTTGAACCATCATTCGCTTGCTGAGGCGTGTCCATCCTTATCTAGGTTAGGAAAAGTAAGCAAGCATAATAATTACAACCTTAAACGGAAAAATATATGAGTTATTTTTACTTATTTTGGGAGGGCGATAATGACCATTTGGCTTAGCGCAGGCGTATTATTTACCCTTCTATCTATCACTTTTATTCTTTACAAATGGGGCAGCGTTCAAGTTGTGGGCGTGACTCCAGTTAAAACATTTACATTTATCGCGATTTTATTTACTTCGGGACTTGATGTCGGTTTGATCATGTTCCCATTGACCGAGTTTGCAGGTTACGCAGACATAAGCGCAAGCCCAGAATATGGATTTACCAACCCGCTCGCCATTGAGTTTGGATTTTGGGGATTTCTAATCTGGGGGTTTTATTTCCTGACCTGTTTTTATTTCTGCGTAATTGAGCCAAAAGTGAAGTTTTTTGAGATCCCTTTGGTAAAACTTATCAACAATGTGGTAATTGTTGGCACTTGTGCCTTCACCGCATTTTTACTGTTATCAAATTTGCCTTGGTATCTGCCAAGTGTAGGTGATGGTGAATCCATTGTCGCACCATTTTATTTAATCGTCTTTTTAGCTATCTCAATTGCTGTTTACTCCAGTACAAACATTAAGTATGTGAGGCTACTCAGTGTTTCTACCACTTGGGTTTTCATAGGGTTAATTGCTCTTTTATGGACTGATGCATTCTTACTTGGCGATGGCGAAATTGGCAGTTATTTTACAAACTTGGCATTGATGGGCGACTACTTTGCCAATATGCACCAGTTTGTTTTGCCTCTAAATGCCTATCACGAATTTTATCTATTTTGGTGGTTTGCTTGGAGCATTATGATTGGTCAATTTACAGCCCGTTTTGTCGGTGGGTTGAAAACCTATCAAGTTTTGGCTGCCATGCTCATATTCCCGTCAATTCCTATCGCTGCTTGGTTTGCTGTCTTGTACCATTACCATGAAGCTGGGATCTCCACCGCAGGACTGACTAATTTTGCAATGGTGTTTGTGGGCGTTGTTTTCGTGATTAACTCTTTAGATTCTCTGATACGTTTATATACAGACAACTTGGGCTTGACCACGCAGCGTTTAGGTAAAAGCAATTATATTGCGCTCAATATCATTGTGTTATCGCTACTCACACTATTGTTCCAACTTAACTTTTTACAAATCCAATGGGTAGGGGCGATTGTTATTGCAATTTTCTTCTCATGCTTTGGGTATATTGTTGGTAAAAAGTTGCGTGCGGTAGGTGGAATACACAGTTCACCAGAAGACAATGAAATTGATTTTAACAAAATAAAAACAGTCAGCTAAATATGAAAAAGATAAACAAAATTGCATTACTCCCATTGGCCTTATTCTCAGGACTTTCGATGGCCGATTTGAGTACGACTATAACAGCGGCGTCAGACTACACATTCAATGGTGTTAGTCAGACTCAAAATGACCCTGCACTCCAAGGCAGTGTCGATAAATCTTTCGACAGTGGTCTTTATGTAGGCTCTTGGGCGTCAAATGTTGACTTTGGTGACACTGACCTTGAGTGGGATTTTTATATTGGCAAGTACCACGAGTTTAACGCGGCGTGGAGTGTTGACTATGGTGTTGCTTATTACACCTATCATGGCGCAAGTGAGTCTAGTGATGGGAACTACCCTGAGGCATATGCAAAGTTTGGTTATAACAATACCCTAGGGAAAACAGAGTTTAACTTTTGGTACAGTTGGGACTATTTTGGCGTTGATGTAGGCCACACGATAGCGATGATTGCGCACACTTTTGAGGTTGCGCCAAACCATGCTGTAAGAGCAAGCTTTGATGTGTCTAATTCATTGGACGGTGACAAGTGGCTTTGGAAAGACGGTGACAAGTCTTACTATCATTATAGATTGGCGTATCAAACGAGCATAGATGCATTTAACATCGAATTGGCTGCCGAAAATACAAATTTAGATATCGATACGGCGGATGAGCGTATCGTTTTGTCGGTATCTCGGACTTTCTCAATGTAATACGCCCAAATGTTAGGTGCACTTGCTCTGTGTACCTAACATCCACTCATTTTGTTTTGCGTTAATGCCTGCAAATTTTTACTTTCACATAAAAAATCCGTACAATCATCGGCCATTGAATTACCGCGCTTTATTGGCGTTTATGCACGACATATCTGACCTTAAAAATATTTTCGATTCTCAGTTTGGCCAATCCCATAATACTCGTTTAGTGCGAGGGAATGATGAGCCCATTTACTTACCAGCAAGTGAGACATGTGATTTTCATCAGGTGGTATTTGCCCATGGATTTTATGCCAGTGCGTTGCACGAAATAGCCCATTGGCTTGTGGCTGGTGAGTCAAGAAGGTTACAAGAAGACTACGGCTACTGGTATTGCCCCGATGGTCGAGATAAAGTGCAGCAAGCTGAATTTGAAAAAGTTGAAGTTAAACCGCAGGCCATTGAGTGGGCATTGAGCGTTGCTGCTGGATTTACTTTCAATGTCTCCGTAGATAACTTAAATGGCGAACAAACCTGCCGTTTTAGCTTTCAAAAAAGAGTGCATAATAAAGTCATTGAATTGCTAACAAGCGGTTTTAACGCTCGTACAGAACAACTTCTAAAAGCGTTGGCCGATTTTTATAAAACGTCTTGGCCGTTAACAGCAGAACAGTTTTCTTGGCATTGTCCACAGGAGTTTGAAAATGTCGTTTAAGTTAGGTTTGATCGTTAACCCCGTCGCTGGGTTAGGTGGTTCAGTTGCATTAAAAGGTAGCGATGGCGTCGAGACTGCGAAAAAAGCGCTGGAGTTGGGCGCAGAGCCGAAATCAAATAATAGAACCAAACTCGCACTTGAGCAGTTGTTACCCTATAAGCACAGCATTGAAGTTTTTACGGCTTCCGGCGAAATGGGGGAGCGGGTAGCCAAAGAGCTGGGCTTTACCACGCATGTTGTTTATCAACCTCAGCTAGAAACGACGCCTGAAGATACCGAGGCTTTGGCTGAATTACTTATCAAACAAAAAGTAGACTTGATTCTATTTGCAGGTGGGGACGGTACGGCACGTAATATTTGTGCGGTTGTGGACGATTCAGCGCCTGTTCTTGGTGTGCCGGCAGGTTGCAAAATCCACAGTGGAGTTTATGCGATTACGCCAAAAGCAGCTGGCCGCGTTGTAGAAATGCTGATTAATGGTGAGCTTGTCACTCTAGCTGATGCAGATGTTATGGATATTGACGAGTCAGCATTTAGGCAGGGCACTGTTAAAGCTAAGCGCTATGGTGAAATGCAGGTGCCAAGTGAAGTGCGCTATGTTCAAAGTGTTAAAAATGGCGGTAAGGAAAGTGATGAGCTTGTTCTTGCAGATATCGCCGCCTATGTTATTTCAGAAATGGATGAAGATGAGCGTTATATCATGGGCTCAGGTTCAACTGTAGCAGCGGTAATGGAAGAATTAGGCCTTGAGAATACGCTGCTTGGCGTTGATTTGATTCAAGATCATGAATTAGTCGGACAAGATTTAACAGCAGTGCAGTTACTCGAAATGACAGAAGATTGTCCAACTAAGCTGGTCATTACCCTGATTGGTGGCCAAGGCCATATCTTTGGTCGCGGTAACCAGCAACTCAGCCCAGCTTTAATTAGAAAAATAGGCAAAGAAAATATTATTGTGGTTGCTACAAAACGCAAACTGCAAGCTTTAAATGGTCGCCCATTAATTGCCGACACCGGCGACCAATCACTCGACGATGAGTTAAGTGGATATATTAAGGTCGTCACAGGGTACAATGATCATGTGATGTATGCCGTAGGGCACCAAGAATAACTGAGGAGACAGAATGTCATTTGAAACCTATATAGAGGCTGCACAGCAGTTTTTTGATGAATTAGTCGATCGTGCAGATGATGATGAGCTGTTTGCTGGTGGCTATTTAAGAGGCCACTTTGATCTAGCAGTCGGATACGCACAAGTAGAAGAGCTAGATTTGGCACCTGAAGAACTAAACAATAAAATTGAAGAGAGCTTAGTTAAAGCATATAAAAATGGTGAATTAACAGAAGACGACAAAACGCATGTTGTTAATATTTGGGAGCAAGTAAAAGCACTTGCAGCCTAAACTTAATTAAGGGCAATCACAACCGTGATTGCCCTTAATGCCAAAGTCTACAAAATCCATTTCCACACGACAAACAACAGTGAAAATGCCACTAAATACACCAAACCGAGTACTGCGAGCACTTTGACAGGCTTAGGTTGTGCATCGAAAATCTCACCTCGAATTAATGACAAGTTCAGCCATGCAAAAAACGGTGTGGTTAAAAATGCCAAGGTCATTGCGAACATCAGCATGTCTTTTAAATTACCTTTAAAGAACAAAACAACCACCATACCAAGCCCAGATTGAATCGCGATTATTGCAGACAAACTATATTTATTATCATGCGGTTTGATGATTTTTAGAGACTCATCCAATGTTCTGGCATAGCCATCTAATACTGTTAATGTCGTGCCAAACATACATAAAAATGCGACTACCGCAATCAGCCACCTTGCCCATTCACCAATGGTGAGCGCATACATATCAATAAGTTGTTTAGAGAATGCCACGCCAGCGAGTTCTATTTTTTGAGCTTGGCCATATTGTAGTAGCACGCCCAAAATGAAAAACATCAGGGCCAATAATAGAGTGACCGAATAACCTAAATTAAAGTCAAATAGGCTTTGCTCTCTTGTTAATTGATTTGCTTTAAGTTTTGTTTTGAGCCACAAAGAGTTTATTGCTGATATTTCGATCGGAGCGGGCATCCATCCCATCAATGCCACCATAAAGCCAAGCAAGGCTAGCTCATAAGGTGATGGCGCAACCGTGGGGGCCGGGTGGGCTGGGCCGTTTGAAACTGCGACAATGAGCGCGGCTGTGGTTGCCAAGCATAGGAATATCATAATCACCTTACTGGCACTATCTAATAATTTGTAGTGACCGAATATCAAAATAGCAAGACAGACAGCCAGTAGCCCATAGCAAATGGCTGTGAGTGCCAAATTCCAAGGTAAAATGTATTGCAGGAGTGCAGCTGTCAACAAGAGCACGCCTGCAGAATTAACGATGGCGGCGAGCAAGTTGATGGCTACAAAAAGGTAGAATAGGGACGGGTTTTTATCTTTATAGCCTTTTACCAAGCTTTGCTTGGTATGAAGCGTGTATTCAACACCGAATCTAAAAAATGGGTACTTTAAGATATTTACGGCAACAATGATCCATAACAATTGCCACCCAAAGAGTGCACCGGCTTGTGTTGCTGCAACTAAGTGGGAGCCCCCCACAGCAGCAGTGGCCATTAATACACCCGGGCCCAAAGACTTACTTTTTGAAATTATTCCTGATAGCACGACGATTCCTTTTTTATGGGCTATGTTAGCTTTTATTTAAAATTATCCAAGTAAAAAATTAACAACCCGTTATTGGCGGGCACATTATTACCCAATAAGGCGTTCAAACTGGTCGAATCTGCCTGTGGCAAATCGACTGATTTGCGAAGTATTGTTTTACGAACGTGACAAAGGTGCTTAATTTATGCGTTGGGTATATTGTTTGGGGGTAGAACAAATAAATACAGTTGCTAGGGTGCTGAGTGAACTGCGAAAGTACCTCTTGTAATTCACCTGTTTGCAGCTCTTGTTGAACGAAGTAACTGGCCACCTTAAAGAGTCCAAAGCCATTCAAAGCATGGTTTTTTAAGAGCGTATTGTCATTACTTGTAAGCCACCCTTTGACTTGAATTTGCTGTTGCGAAAAGTGCCATGTCGAGTATGAGTTTACCGTTAGGCATTGATGCTCAATAAGGTCTTCAGGGGTAGAGATACTCGGGTTACTCGATAAATACTGAGAAGAAGCGACGACAGCGTGATGATATGTGAGTAGTTTGGCGGCTATCATGTCTTGAGGTGGGTTAACTGTTGCCCTGAAGCCTAAATCAAAATCTTTCACATTTAAATCATGCGTTTGGTAACTTGCGTTAATCTCAAACTCAATGTCTGGGTGCAAATCTTTAAACTGAGAACAGATGTCGAGCAGAAATGTTTGTGCAAACATGCGAGGAGCCGTTAGGCGAAGTAAACCTTCAACTTTTTCACTGCTTATGCTGCGTTCGATATTGTAGAGTTCAGATCTGAGGCGCTTACCTTGTTCAAAAACCTGATGGCCATATTGGGTAAGCTTCACACTCCGAGTTGTACGCAGTAGCAGGGGCGTTTTAAGTTGTCTTTCAAGCTTTTTAATTTGTTCAGACAAGTGTCCTTTAGAGACACCAAGCTCTAATGCTGCTTTGGTATAGCTAAGCTCTTCAGCAAGCCTCACAAACAGCATTATTAGTTCTATTCTTTTATGTTCCTGCAAACCTAATATCCAAATATTTTCTGTTCAGTATAGTGAACAATATGTTTTCAATACGGATGTTTTATTTTTATATGAGAACAATATCATATCGTTTTTTATTCTTGAACCTGGAGGGAAGGTCAATGAGAAAAAGTATACCAATTAAAAAGTATTTCCCAGATGCGAGTAATATCGTGTATGGCTGCATGGGGCTTGGTGGAGAGCCAGGTGACAACAATATATTGTCTAGTGAAGACACGTCAAAAGCACAAGGTGCCATTGAATGTGCACTGGAGTCGGGAATTAATTTTTTTGATCATGCTGATATATATCGTAGAGGCAGGGCTGAGCAGGTATTTGGCCAAGTATTGCATAAGTCACCGCAGCTAAGAGCGCAAATGATCATACAGTCAAAGTGTGGGATCCGCGTTAAACATGGCGATAATTTTGGCTGTTATGATTTCTCTGGCGACTGGGTAACGCATTCAGTGAACGGCATTTTGAAACGCCTAAATATCGAATACCTAGATGTACTCATGCTGCATCGACCTGATCCACTTATGGAGATAGATGAGTTAGCGAAAGCAGTTGAAAGTCTTAAGCTGTCGGGAAAAATAAATCACCTTGCTGTTTCAAATATGAATTTGCATCAAATTAGTTTATTGCAATCGGCAGTGGGTGTGCCGATTATTGCTAACCAAATTGAAATGAGCCTATCTAAGCTAGACTGGCTTGATGAAGGTGTGATGGTGGGTTCTCAAGGCAATCACAAAGTAGATTTTGTAAGTGGCACATTAGAGTACTGTCAGCTGAACAATATTCAATTACAAGCGTGGGGGAGTTTATCAAAAGGGATTTTTTGTGAACACGGACTATACTCAAGTAACCAAAATGTAAGAAATACAGCGGAGCTAGTTAAGCAATTGTCTAATAAGTATCAGGTTGAAAGCCAAGCGATTGTACTGGCATTTTTAATGCGACATCCAGCTGGGATTCAGCCTGTCATTGGTACAACAAATACAAATCGAATTAGAAATGCGGTAAGTGCACTTAATATTCACCTAGATAGACATGACTGGTATAACCTTTATGTAAGCTCTAGGGGCGAAGCACTTCCTTAAAATAAGATGAAATCATAGGTCTTATGGAGCTTTACTATGACTACACATCCATTTAGCAAACTTGAGACTGGCAAAGGAGCGACTTTTTTTGTTACGCCTTGCCCAGGGACTCAAGGTGTTGCATTATTCTCTTCAATTAAACAGCTGAAAGAACAGGGCGTAAGTGCCATTCTGACGATTATGAGTGACCAAGAATTAATACAAAGTGGTGCGTGTGATCTGGAAGCTGCTTGTGAAAGCACTCAGGTAAAATGGTTACAACTGAGTGTACCAACGAGTAGTAATATCGATGAAGAATTTCAATGCTCTATTCAAAATCAAATTCCTCATATTATGGCTGCAATTTCTAGCGGTTATGTCATAGCCATTCATAGCAAAGGTGGTTCTGGCCGGACGCGGTTTGTGATACGGCTATTGCTCTCTGAATTAGGCATGAGTGAAGACGAAGTGGGTGTGTTGGTTAAATCTGTGCAGCACGCAGAACACTCTAATTATTGACCTCTCTATTTCTTTAAGTGTAATGATGTAGTTGGGCCACGCGATACCCAACTACATAAAACCACCCAATAATACAAAGAAATCTTCTTTTAACTGCAATATTTAGTGCCCCAATCCATTTTTACCTCTCAATAAGTTCGATTTTTACAAAGAGGTCGTATCAGTATTGTATCCTTATGATAATAATGCCTTTAACGTCGATATTGCTGAATTCTGTTCCCATATTGATGTAATACCAAAAGGTCATTTTTACTAGTTTTACTAGAGCTTTTGTTTAGTTATTGGTAATAATACTTGCAACTTTTGACATGGTCTAAAGCTGAAAACCAATACTTTGTTATTGATTTTTTCCAGGGATGTTTGCTTAACACAGCTAACCTTAATGCCACTGGAGTATTTATATGCAACTATTTGAACCGCACTCACCACGATTGTCTAATGGTGCTCGTCCACTAGCCACCTACATAGTCTTTACAATCGCTTTGCTCATCTTAACGGTAGTAAGTTTCCCAACCAAAGCAATTGTAGTTATGTCTGGAGAGTTGGATAGACACTTAAAGTCTTACAATTATGGTACCAAAGCAGATAACAAATGGGTGCAACCTAATGATGATTTTCAAGCTAACTTTAAAGCCCTATTTGAAGCGTTTCATCAACAAAATTGGCCGCTCGCTGATGAGCTAGCTAAAGCAGTAAATTATCAGGTTATTCAGTTTAACGATGTCGATACAGATAAAGTGTATTACTTACTTCAAGAACAATATCAATTACCAAGCGATAAGTTTATGGGTGGTGGAACCTATGTGATGAACTTGGCTGGCACTAATGCAGTGTTGCAAGCACCACACCCAAAGAGAGATTCATTTACTGGTACGCAAGCGATAGACGCCTTTTTATACACGCAAACAAAGTTATTAATGCTGGCGGGTACTCGTCGTGATAGCAGCCATGATGTAAGTGTATGTACAGGTACTAATTATTCAGCTAGTGATGTTGCACACCAGACTGAGTCGCTGTTTCAAGTGGTCCATGAGTACATGAGTGACTACGATTTAGAAACCGTGTTCATCCAATATCATGGTTTTGGTAAAACAACCCGTTCGAAATTGCAGGCGCAATGCGGTACCGACAACGATTTAATGCTTAACCTGAGCGAGTCAGTTAGGTACTCAACGAATGACAATGAGCATAGTATCTTACATTCTATTCGTCGTAGCGTTGAGAGTGAAGGTGTTATTAAAGCATGCGTTTATGGCAATGATACTAGAAGCTTAGGTGGTACTTGGAACGTACAAGGGCGTCATACAAATGATTCAGTTGATAATTGTCACAAAAGCGCTGATGCCTCTTCTAAACGTTTTATTCACCTAGAACAAAGCTATGGTGTACGAAAGTACCACCGTAAAGCCATGCAAAAACATTTAAAAAACGCATTGGATGAGTATTTTCAATAATCTTTTTGAATCTCTTGTAAATTGAAAGGGCGCATGGGCGCCTTTTTTATTTTAGGCAGGAGTCAAGCAAGTTTTCTAGACTCTCAGGCGTCAAGTCTCCTTTATTTAGGAACCCTTTAACAAAAGCATAGGAGCGTGCTTTTCGCTTGTCCTCTTCTAATGCTGAAGAAGTAAACATGGTAAACACCAGTGATGAGTAGTTGGGGTTACCGTTTCTTAATTCGGAGAAAGATTCAAGAAATTCAAACCCATTCATTCGCGGCATGTTAATATCTAAAAAGATGAGCAGCGGCGGAAAGTCGCCCTTAAATTTTTTAAAGTTTTCGTCATAGTCGACAAGGAAATTAAGCGCGGCTTCGCCATTATCCGCTTCAAATATTTCAGTAGCAATGCACAGTTTATTGATTACTCTTTTGAGTAAGTATCGATCATCTTCACAATCATCGATAATCATCATTGAAAATTTTTTCATAGGGTCTCGTGTTTATTTCGGTAATTTTACGGTAAATATGGTGCCACCTTCGGCACTGGTAAACTGAATGGAACCGTTCATTTTCTCTACATGCTTCTTGATAATATACATTCCTAAGCCGCTGCCATAAGCGACATTGGGGTGAAAACGCTGAAACATACCAAAAACACGCTCAGAGTATTGTTTGGGGATACCGATACCATTATCCTCAACAGTTAATACTGTACTTTCTGCGTTGTCGCTAGCGGCAATTTTTACAAAGCGAGCAGGCTTTTCTTTATCAGAGTACTTGATGGCATTTGAGATTAAATTTTCCAAGACTTGCGTCACTCGAGCTTTCGATGCGGTGACTTTTATTGAGCCGCAAACATGGTGCTGAATTTCAACATCATTGTCGATATAAATAGATTTTAAGCGCTGTTGAACTTCGTTTAAGATCTCATTTATGTCAATTTGTTCATTTTCAGTTATTTCTAGCTCTGCCTTGGTCAAATTTAAAATATCATTTACTAGGTCTTCTAACGTTTTTACATGTCTCGCGATCTTTGCTGCATTTCTTTGCACCTCGTGATATTCACCATCTTTGATATCTTCACAAATTGCGTTCCCAAGCCCTCTTATTGTAATCAAGGGGGCTTTCAAATCATGAGATGTTCTATATGAAAATTGTGAAAGCTCATCGTTTGATGAAATTAATTTTTGATTTATGTGCTCTAATTTAGCCTGATATCGTTGATTGTTTAGCTCTTTTTCGTGCAGCTGATCAGTCATCGACCTTAACGCTGAATCAAGCTTTTCATCCCCACTTGAAAATGCTTTGCCCAGTTTGTAGTTTCCATTTGCTATCGAGCCAGCTAAATGAATGGTACGGCTTAGGGGTTTAAAAACGGCTCTAGCTAACAAGGTGGCTAAGGACACACCTCCCAAAATGCTAAACAGTAAAAACATTAAAGTTGTATCTTTTAATGAGCGTTCTTGTTCTTCTTCTTTCATAAATGTACGTTGCATTTCCCAATGCTGTGGCTCAGCGATTTGCCTGAGCTTTTCAACCGTTTTTTGGCCGAGTGGCGCGAGTGATTCTTTGAGTTGCTGAATTGCTTGTGGACGGGCTTGAGAATGTGCTGCATTCTGAATTTCTTGCTGTAGTTGTTTTAATACAGATAAGTTGTTAGCAACATCATGCAGTAGCTCAATGTATTCTTCGCGGCTCCAGTGTTTTGATTGATTCTTTAGTTGCGCATAGTTTTTATCAATAACAGACCAGGTGGCTTGTCTTTGGAGAATATACTTCTCTTCTTTGGTTAGCACCCAATGTTGAAGGCTAATGATTGAGGTATTAATGGCCTGAGCGACTTTTAAATTGGCTTTGATTGAGGGTTCCAAAATATATTGAATGCGCCTAGAGGACTCAGTAAGCTGATCTATTTTAAACAGTGTGATCAGTGTCATTGATATAAAGGCGAGCACCACAAAGCCAAAGCTGAAGGCAATTTTTTTCTCTAAAGCATTCATTTAGTTATGCTCTGTTGTCTGATTTTTTTGGCGTGTAATTAAAAGAGCGCTTATTACAATAATGAGCAGTAGCCCTGAGAGAATAATAAACCCTATTCTTTGTAGAACTTTTCTTGCTTGTTGGTGGACGATATCTAGTTTGGTATGTACCGACACAGCCCAAGGTTTGGTGCTAATAGGAATTTGATAGTTAATATCTTGGGAACCGTCCGTTCTAGTTTGAACGCCGCCAAAAGGAATACCTTCTCCTGCAGATTGAGTGAACGTTTTTATTTCGACACCGTTGTCCATTGTCCATCCAGTGGTATCTTTATTGACGTTAGAGGGTTTGGGGTGGGCAATAACTTTATTTTCATGTTCAATAATGCAAGCAAAGTGTTCACTACTTTGCAAAGTATTTTCGAGCATACTTTGGACATCGGCCAGCACCTTTTTCGAGTCTTCGCCTCTTTCTAACTCGATAGAAACCAAAGTTGCTAGCCTCTCGGCTTGTTCTCGGTTTTTATCTAGGTTGAGCTGAAACATCGCATTGTACAATTGGCGTTCAAGCAGTGGGGTAACGGCCACGATAACTGCGGTCGTTACTACTAGAAGAGTCGAGAATACCTTAAGAAATGATTGTTGTGTCATATGTTTGCCTTAGTTATCCATTTCTAAATGACATTCAGTTCACAGTTTCAAGTACAGCACTACATCAGCACTGGCGTCATTACTGTCAATAACTTCTTAATCAAGTTCAATCATTTGATAGAGCTACTATCAACAAGCAAATACTTAAGTTAATTTAGGACAGTCTGCTTAGATTTAAAAACGATGTTTAGAAGAAAAGTTTGGCTCTTTTCAATAACACTTATTATTCATCTCGTTTTTTATTTCCGTTTATGGTTGTTTATTATAATCGTGTATTGGGTATTCGCTAACTTATGGCGATGCTTATTCGAAAGCGTAAGGAAGAAAACCGGGTATATCGGGGTGGAGGCGCGAAAAGAGGGCTTGTAACACGGATAGTGAGATTGCAGTGCTACAAGCTATAAATATTACATTTTTGCGCGTTTCTTGAGTGTGGAAATTATCTGCGCATCAACCCAATAGATATCGCTGTCGTTATTTTTAGTTGCGCGATTAAAGAATAAGTATTTGCCATCTGGTGTGACGCTGGCGGAGGCTTCTCTTACTTCGGTGTTAATTGTGTTTCCCATGTTTAATGCTTCACTCCAAGTTCCATCTGGTTTTCTGAAACTGATATATAAATCTGAATCGCCAAAACCAGTCTCTCGCACACCATCCCAAATAATATAAGAGTCATCGGGTGCAATAAAAGGGTGAGCATTATACTTGCCTGTATTGATCTCAGGACCAAGTGCTATAGGCGCTTGACGTTTGCCATTTTTAACTTCAGAAATTCTGATTATGTCACCACTTTTGTAATCGTCGAGAATATAGGTGCCTGACTTCGATGCGCTTAGTCGCATAATTCCCCAGTCTCTTCTCGAAAATGGCGGGTCAAGACGCTTTAAGTGTGACCACCCACAGTGATTACGGGTCATATAGTATTGGCCCAAGTGCATGGTATGCCCATCAGGAGCAAGCAGTGGCCTGCCAACTCTTGGTCCTACGACTGATTCGCGCCACTGCCCGTTGTGTAAGGTATAAGAAATTAAATCCCAAGTTTCCTGTTTAAGATCCATCCTAGTAAAATAAAACTCTGTCATGTCGGGAGAGAAAAAAGCATTAACGTCTCGGTGCTTTCCAGATACATAGCCCGGAGCAAAAACAGCCGGTGTATTTCCAGGCTTTTTTTGACCTAGATATTCGCCAACCAGTATTTCCTTCTTGCTCGCTTCCAATAGATTGGGCGCTTATGACAAGCGCAGAGATTGATAATAAAATTGTGTGCAAATATGTATTCATTGAGTAATCCTATTTTTATAAATTAAACGCCTTGCCAGAGCGAATGTATGTAAAAATAAGCGTATTCACATGATGTTGAATTGATGTCTTGCTGATTTATAAATGAATATAATATAACCCATTAATTCATGGGGTTACACTAGCTAACCACGGTGTGTGCTGCCCTTTTTGGGGCGAGGTAGTGGAGGTAATCTTGTTCTTTTAATCCTGCCTCTTTAGTGGAACGAAGAAGCAAATCATTGAGTTCTTTATCGTTTATGCCGCTTCTAAGTGCTTTGCTGCATATTTTGATGGTGTCTTTGAATTCACCGGAATTAAAGAGTTTTGATGCAAAATGTATATAAGCTTGCTGCTGTGTTGCTTCTTCTTGGTATATCTTCGCGAATATTTCGCGGTGCATCAGCCCAGCCAAAACATAGTGGCTATTCCGGTGTTGTTTGCCGAGTGCTCTGTGGGCGTTAAACAACATCTCTTTAGCTTGCTCTTTGTCGCCGGCCAGATGAAATAGATAAGCAATAATGACGATAGCGCTGGGGTCATGCAAACTTTGGCTAAGTTGCAGTAGCTTGCTGCTCGCTTCTGACGCTTTTCCTTCCAAGAGCATCATCATGACAAACATCAAATTAAATTCTTCAGGGCAGTATTTCTGAATATTACCAGCTGAATGGGTAAGTAAGGCTTTGAGTTCTAATTGCCGCTCTTTTAAATCCTTAGGC
Source organism: Pseudoalteromonas luteoviolacea (assembly GCF_001696455.1). Taxonomy (GTDB): domain Bacteria; phylum Pseudomonadota; class Gammaproteobacteria; order Enterobacterales; family Alteromonadaceae; genus Pseudoalteromonas; species Pseudoalteromonas luteoviolacea_C. Next base: position 1,308,486 of record NZ_MAUJ01000001.1, on the reverse strand, counting down.
TTAAGTTCACTCTGCGTATTGAGCGTTTCGAGTAGCTTCAGCTTAATAGAAAGTGCAGTAAGTAATGTGGCCAATGCGGGATCTTCTTGATAAACCCGTTCTTTACGTTTGATTAAGTTATCTACAGCATCAAGCTCATTAGACACATGAAGCACCATTAAGCTCAGTCGAAACATACTCGGAGACATGTCTTCAACGGGAAAGGCTAATACTTGTGCAGTAGCCAGCTCTCTATTATTAGCTTGAAAAGCGATATATATTTGCCAGTAGAACACCCTTACTGGGTAGTCTTGTCGAGTCTGTGGTTCAGTAAGAAATTGCTTGCAAGCTTCAAAATCTCTTAATTCATAATTCACATGAAATAAAGACCATTTAGCCCACTGAATGTTTCTTTCTGCTAAGGGTAATAACAACTTTTTTGCTAAAGAGTAGTGACCCAATTTCAAAAGTAAGTTAACTAGCAGTTGGTTTCGTGCTTTTTTTAAATAGTTTGGATATTCCTGTTTGCGCAGTTCTTTGAGTTTTAATAATGCGTTTTTAAACTTTTTATTTTCAATACAGGCGTATGCTTGCTTAAACTCCTTCATCTGTAGAGTGTGCTCTTCTAAGATGGTGACGAGATCTTGAAGCGTATAAGGAACTTCCAGTAGTTGGTTGCTATGAAACGGGTATTCACAGGCGTAATCAAAAGCACTTTGCCTTTGCGCCATATAGACGAGACGAGTGGTCGCCGGAAGGATACCGTCAGACACCAGTTCACTGACAAGGTCATACAGGTTTTTAATTGTATCAATGCGATTATCTAAGAATACAATGTCATAGGTATTTTGTCGTGCCGAACGTTCAAACGCACTACCAGAACGGTATGAGCGAACGTGAGATATTCCTTGCTTATTTAGCAAGGCTTCTAAAAATCTAATGTTGTCACTGTTGTGATCGACTATTGCAATTTTTAGATCTTTATATTGCACAATTTTCCCTTTTAAGACCCGAATGTTTGCTATATCGCTACAAGCAAAATAACACTGTATTTATATTTGGAACGCGTATTCTAATCGCTTTCTGTTCGCAATCATAGACCTAAATTCACTTTCATTTACATTTATTTAAAAAGTGAAATCGTTCCAATAAAAACTAGACGATTGAATTGAGTATTTATTTTTGAATTGCAAACTTAACACAACAGAGTAAAACGCTCTGTAGTGTTAAGTAAAAGGGGATGAATTAATTTATACGGGGTGTGTGGCTATGAAAATAGTTCTTCGACATCATCCTTAATATCTTGATAAGCATCCTCGTCGAGCTCTAAAACATGGAGTATGTCCGTTTTTAAATACTCCCAATCGGGAACAGAGACAAAACGCTTGTTAATTTGCACTAAGTGTTCGGCCATTTTGAGGGCAGCCATCGTGCAGGCAAAATCTTGCTCATGAGGTTCTTTAAAAAACTCTAAATCATGGTGCCGTAAAATCAGTTTGCAAATAGGCCTCGGTAGATTCCAGCTCGTCGCGAGGAAATAACCAATTGTGGCATGGTTGGTATTGTATATGGCACTTTCTTGGTCTACCAACAGCATATCGTGGTTACTATTGGCACTGGAAAGAACATTGACATAGTCATCAAACTTTAGGGCCATAGCGGGAATACCAGCATCATGGAAAAGGCCTAACATATGCAAGCTTTCTAAAGGGACTTGAACAGGCATTTTTCTGCCAATGAGCATTGCGACTTCTGATATTTCATTGGCAGTATCCCAAAATCGCTCCAAGCTGATGCAGCATTGTGACTGATCGAAAGCTTGCTTTAATAAAAAGCCTGTGACGAGATTTGCGACACTATTTAACCCCAGAAACATAACCGCTTGTTTAATATCTGTTATGGTCCGCGAAAATCCATAGGAGGATGAGTTAATTACTTTAAGTACTGCCGCAGACGTGGCGACGTCAGTTGCAATGAGGTCTGCAATTTGCCCCAGTTCTGGTTCCTCTGATTGAAGTAGTTCGTGTAAATGCGTTAGTAATTCAGGTTTTGGAGGTAGCGAAAAACCTTTCTCTACGTCATTGAGAACAATATTATCGATTTCTATCATAACTAATCCACTTATGATGCGTTGCTATACGACGCGGTTTTTTGGCACTGAAGTAAGGATAGTATAGCCCGTCTGTTTCTTATTTTTGTGATTTAGCGTAATGAATTACGCAATTTTGCGTGCAATTTAGCCAACCAGTTGGTAATTCAGGAACGGAATATTGCTTTCGCTAGCTTTGTTAAGTTAAGGTTAGACAATTTTATTGTTTGGGAACCATTATGAGTCAATCAACAGAAGCGGCAGCGCCGAGCGGGGCAGTTGCGCGTTTTCTCAATGGGATCGAGCGCGTAGGGAATAAACTCCCCGATCCTGCCATTATTTTCCTATCAGCGATGTTACTGATATGGTTACTGTCTTGGATGCTTTCAGGCACTACTTTTGACGCAATAGACCCTCGCACTGGGGAAGCCATTGTTGTTCACAACTTACTGAGTGGTGATGCACTCGCCAATTTCTTAGCTTCAATGGTGAAAACTTTCACTGGTTTCGCACCACTGGGTGTTGTTTTGGTTGCAATGTTAGGCGTCGGTGTCGCTGAGCATTCAGGTTATATCAATACTGGCCTTAAACTGATGCTAAAAAGAACGCCTCAAGCTTTATTAACGCCATCAATTATCTTAATTGCAATCGTTAGCCACACGGCAACAGATGCGGGTTATGTATTGGTTATTCCTCTAGCGGGCGTGATCTTCTATGCAATGGGTCGTCACCCATTAGCGGGTATCGCGGCTGCATTTGCTGGTGTAAGTGGAGGCTTTAGTGCAAACTTTATCCCTTCAGGTATCGATCCATTACTGCAAAGCTTTACGCAAAGTGCTGCACAAATCATTGATCCTGAGATTGCGGTTAATCCTCTAAATAATTGGTTCTTCACCTCTGCTTCGAGTCTATTTATCATTCTGTTGGGTTGGTACATCACAGATAAAATTATTGAGCCGAGACTTAGAAATACAGAAGTTGATGGCGACACCAACAGCTTACCGTCTTTTGATGAGGTTAATGCCAAAGAGAAAAAAGCTTTTTTAGCGGCTTCAGGTGTGATGCTAGCTGGTATTGCGTTATTAGTGTATGCCGCGAGCGGCGAGGACTCTGCTTTGCGCAGTCCTAGTGGTGCGTTAACGGAGTTCAGTGCGCCATTAATGCAGTCTATTGTGCCCCTAATATTCCTATTGTTTTGGATACCAGGTGCTGTTTATGGCTTTATCGTTGGTACATTCAAGTCCTCTAAAGACATGATTGATGCGATGAGTAAATCTATGGGTAGCATGGCATACTACATTGTAATGGCATTCTTCTGTGCGCTATTCATTGCGGCATTTAGTCAGTCCAACTTAGGTGCGTTATTGGCTATTGAAGGTGCAGAGGTTTTAAAGGCTATGGCTCTGCCTAGTTCAGTAACTGTCATTGGTATTATTTTCCTTACCGCATTTGTAAACTTATTCGTCGGTTCCAGCTCTGCTAAATGGGCATTGTTAGGCCCGATTTTTGTACCAATGTTGATGCAATTGGGTTTGTCACCAGACTTAACTCAGGCCGCTTACCGCGTAGGTGACTCTAGTTCAAACATTATTACGCCGTTGATGCCTTACTTCCCACTCGTGGTTGTGTATTGTCAAAAGTACGTTAAGAATACGGGGATTGGTACGTTAATTGCTCTAATGATACCGTACTCTATCGCTTTCTTGGTTGGTTGGAGCATCTTCTTGCTAGCGTATTGGGGACTTGGTTTCCCATTAGGCTTGCAATCGAGCTACATCTATCCAGCTGGGTAAGTTCAAAAAAGCCGCTAGTTTAGCGGCTTTTTCTTTATACGCCAGTGTATTGTGCTTTATTAATTACTTTAAAGCGCAGTTACGGGGAGTTACTTAATAAGTAAAAGCCCGCTTTCTATATACAATGTAGTGTGTCTAGAAAAGGTTTGCAGAGAGGAAATCCTATGCCACAAACATAAGGTGACATAGGCAAAAAAAGTCCTAGGCTTCAGCGACAAATATGGCACGCAGTGGAGCAGGGTACCCCTCGATGGTCTTAGATGGATCTAGTGGGTCCAAGAAGTCTGCTAATGATTCTGTTTCCATCCACTCTGTTTTTCGCTGCTCGTCAAGTGACGTCACGTCTTTATTAACGACTCGAACGTTCTTAAATCCAACACGTTCTAGCCAAAGTTTTAGCGCGTCACAACTAGGAATGTACCAAACATTGCGCATTTTGGCGTAGCGGTCTGTAGGCACTAAGACGGTATTCACATCACCTTCGATAACCAAAGTTTCCAATACCAGTTCACCTCCTTTACGCAGTTGTGCACGTAACTGACTTAAAAAGTCGATAGGTGAGCGGCGGTGGTATAGCACGCCCATTGAGAAAACAGTATCGAAAGCTTTTAGTTCAGGCAATTGCTCAACACCGAGTGGAAGCAAATGAACATTCGGATCTGGGTTGAAGTGTTTGACCGCTTGAAATTGGCTTAAAAATAAATCCGAAGGATCAATTCCTACCACAAACTCTGCACCTGCGCCTTTCATTCTCCAAAGGTGATATCCAGAACCACATCCAATGTCTAACACAGTGCGGCCATGCAGATCACTGATATGAGGAAGTAACCTGTCCCATTTCCAATCACTGCGCCATTCGGTGTCAATGTGAATGCCATGAATATGAAAAGGCCCTTTGCGCCATGGCATCATTCTCTTAAGCAGGTGGTTTAATTGTTTTTTATGCCCTTCAGACAATTCGTCACTGGAGCTGAACTCTACGCGGTCAACAATGTTAACTTGATCGGTATTGATCTCAGGAAGGTTCTTCAATACCTTTTCCCATTTGGGCCAGTCACCATGCTGCGCTTCTTTTTGCCAATGCGTCAATTGGGCAGGGAGCGTATCAAGCCAATGACTTAATTGTGTTTTAGCGATAGCGGCATAAAAGTCCGTAAACCAAGCGTTCATAGTGTCCTCTTTATTTAATTGCAATCATTGAGCAAAAGTTAAAGCATTGGTACCAAACTTGTGTGTTTGTAAAACCGACTGTGCTTAATCGTTCTAAGTGCGTGCTCAATGCATCAGTGCGCATAATATTTTCAATGGCAGTGCGTTTTTGGCTGATCTCAAGTTCTGAATAGCCATTTTGACGCTTGAAGTCGTGATGAAGGTCAATTAACAAATTGTCTCTTACATCATTTTCACCCTTGATTTTCTCTGAGAGCAGTAGGGCTCCACCAGGTTTGAGGCCTACAAATATTTTTTCTAGAACAGCTTGTCTTTGTTCTTGTGGAATAAACTGCAACGTAAAGTTCATCGCAACGACACTGGCATTTTCGATTTGAACATCATTAATATCACCAAGTTGTACATCTACAGGTACGTCTGATTTGAAGCCCTTTAGGTGCAGCTGGCACCGTTCAACCATTGGCGCTGAGTTATCAACAGCGATGATCTGGCAGTTTTCTTTGTCTATGTTCCGTCTCATGCTCAACGTGACGGCACCCAAAGAGCATCCTAGGTCGTACAGGTTGGAATTACTTTGTGCAAACTGACCTGCCAACTTTCCCATATTGTTGACCATTGTGGCGTAACCTGGAACGGAACGCTGTATCATATCTGGAAACACTTCGACGACATTTTCGTCAAATGTGAAGTCCTTAACTTTCTGCTCTGTGGCATAAATACTGTCTTTGCCAGTCACTTTACTACTCTCATACAAAAATAATCTCGCTATTTTAGCATTTTATACTGGATAGTCAGTGATAAATTGAGTAGCTTGGCTACTATTAGTCATAAGAAGTAAAAAATGAGATAAGAAATGGCGAAAAATAAAGTGGTCAGCACAGAAGATATCCTATCAACTCTTTGTCACTCTGTTACAGAAGTACTGTCTTCGGCAAGTGGCAACCAAATAGCTTATTCGGCAATGGTACAAAAAATTACACGTACTTGTATGAGGCCTGATATCGGATGCTTTGTGTTGTTTGATGGGGGCTTTACTGGGTTGGTCGTAACTAACTTCACGGCGCAAGCTGCAATGGAAGTTTACCAGGACTATATGCGTAATATGGGCATGCCTGAAAGTGAAATTGCACAAAGTCATTTGTCCGATGACGTTTCGAATGTGCTGGGTGAACTTATGAACCAAATCGTAGGTGACTTTACAAGTAAGGTTAGAGAGCAGCTACATACCTCAATTACTCAAAACCAACCTAAGATGATGGCGATTAACAAGCAGGTGCAAATTTCTGTTGATACGACAATGGACCGCCCTCAGGCAAGACGTGTCACCTTCACGACGCAAGGCCAGAATATTTTCTACCTTGAACTTGCTATGGATAAAACAGAGTTCATCAAGCTACATGACTTTGATATTTCTGAAGCTGTTGATCCTGATGACATTATCGCGAAACAAAATACAACGTCAGCAAAAGCAAAGGCAGAAAAACCAGCAGATACGCAAGAAAATGCGGCAGATGATGATTTTATGGCCGAGCTAGGCCTGTAGTTAAATCTATAAAAGCCATGTTCTGCAATAGCATGGCTTTTAACTTATTCATTTAAGCTACTATCTGTAGCTGACTCCAGTAAATCGTAAGCTTCAGCGAATTGAAATCGAGAGACCATAACTTTTAATTCATTGATGGTTTCAAGGTCTAGCGGCTCGTTAACTTCCAATTGTTCGACAAGTTCAGTCGCCTTTGAGTCATACTCCTTCAAAGCGGTTGCAAAGTCACTTAAAGAGCAATGCTGAGGTTCAGTTTGAGGCACAACTTTAATGCTTTTAATGGCGGCTACTTTTTGTTTGGTTGCTTTTAGATGCGTTAGAAGTGTGTCGAGCAAGTCGGAGTTAACATTATCCTCTTTGATTTGTTGTTCTAGCTCTTGTGCTATATCAGCTAAATAGGTCATTGATAAATTGGCGCCTGCACCTTTGACGGCATGAAGAATATGTAGTGCTAATTCGTAATTACCAATTTCAATTGCCTGTTTCAAATTGATAATTTCTTCAATCTGTTCAAAAACGAACTTTTCTAGGAGCTTGTAGTAAATTTCTTCGTTGCTTGCGGCACGTCTAATACCCTCAGCGACGTCGATACCCACTAGCTCTACCTCCTCGTTAGTATTTGGTATCTCATGCGTTTTAGGAGGTTCTTGGGAAGTTTGCTGGACCGAAGGTTGATGATTGGTTACTTCTAAGATTGCTTCTATTAGCCCCTCAACATCAATTGGCTTTGCAACGTGACCATTCATACCAGCGTCTAGACAAAGTTGAATATCAGGTCCCATTGCATTGGCCGTCATAGCTAAAATGGGGAGTATTTCTGGTGAAATAGATTCGCGGATTAATTTTGTTGCCTGTACTCCATCCATCACTGGCATTTGCATATCCATTAACACAACATCAAACTGGTTATTCGTGACTTGTTGAATTGCAATCTCGCCATTGTTGGCAACACTGACTTTTGCACCATGGAATGAAAGTATTTCAACAGCGATTTCTTGGTTTACAGGTTGATCCTCCGCAACAAGAACATGAATGCCACTTAGGCGCTTATCTGGCATCTGAGCAGGGTGGTGTGCCTTAGAGTTAGAAGCGGACATAAACGTGGCTTGCAAGCAGTCAACCAAGTTGGAGGGATTAAGCGGCTTAAGTAACATGCTGTCGAATAGGGTTTTTTGTGCTTCATTTAACGCGATATCATGACCATGCGCAGTCACGAGTACAAAATTGCTCTTTACTCCGAGTGACTTTAGTTGTTTAACGGTTTCTAACCCATCGATATTAGGCATAAACCAGTCGATGAATATAATGTCGAACTGATGATTTTTCTGTTGTAAGTGTTTGATACAGGCTCTGCCACTTGCAAAAGCGGTCGTTTTTAACCCTAGGCCTTCTAGCATCTCGATAAGAATGTCTCTTGCATCTTCACTGTCATCAACAATGCATGCATGCTTGCCCGCGAACTTATTTGAGTCTTGTAATAATGTGGAAGCTTGATTATTGATGGTTAACGGCAGGGTGAAATAGAATTCAGAACCTTTATCTTGTTCACTTTCTACAAAGATCTCCCCACCAAGAAGCTTAACGAGTTGCTGAGAAATGGTTAAACCCAGACCAGTGCCACCATACTTTCTAGTTGTTGAGGTATCTGCTTGAGAAAATGATTGAAAGAGCTTTTTCTGTTGTTCTTGGTTCATGCCGATACCGGTATCTTTTACAGAAAAAGTAAGTTTTGCCAGATCTCCCTCCAAGCCCAGCATGGATATAGAAACAGATACGCAGCCTTGTTCAGTGAATTTCACAGCATTTCCGGCCAAATTAATAAGTACTTGCGAAATCCTTAGCGGGTCGCCTAGGTAGTTAATAGGTAAATCTGTGGGCACATTGAAAATGAACTCTAATTGCTTTTCTTGTGCTTTGATACCAACAATTGTAGCGACGTTGTCGAGAACTTTGTCTAACTGAAAAGGAATATGCTCGATATCAATCTTACCAGCTTCGATTTTAGAAAAGTCTAATATGTCATTGATTAACTTTAATAGTTGCTTCGCAGCATAATCAATTTTGGTTATGTATCCTTCTTGTTGAGCGGACAAATCAGTATTCAGGGCGAGATGAGACATACCAATAATCGCATTCATCGGAGATCGAATTTCATGGCTCATATTCGCTAAAAACTCACCTTTTACCTGTGCATTTTTATCGGCTTCGTCTTTTGCTTTTAACATCTGACGCTCAAGTTCGTTGCGTTCAGTTACATCTAGAAAGGTACCGACGACCCCGCCAACTTGCCCTAAGCTATCAAAAAAGGGGGCCTCATAAACAACGAGTTCTCGCATTTCTTTTGAACTATTTTCCATTGATAAAGCAAAAGAGTGGGCTTCTTTTTGTTCTATCGTATGCTTTGATTTTGACTCAAGGTAGGATGCGGTCTGCACGTCAAAGACTTGGTTTAAATGGGAGTCGGAAACTTCAACTTCAAATTTATCGATAAACGCTAAAAAAGCGCGATTGACGCCCATAAACATACCTTGTTTGTCTCTGTAGTAAGTTGGGTTAGGTATGGCATTGATTATATGTAATGTGAGTTCTAGGTGAGCGGCAAGCGCATTTTCAGCTTCAATTTGTTTCTGCGTATTCTCACTCAGGCGCAGTTGTATACTTAAGTCTTCAGACAGTAAGTTTAGACAATGTAATTGGGCATCGCTAATTGAGCTCGTCAAAGCGACTACTGCGGCACCCGCAAGCTCTTCATTTATGACGAGAGGCAAATACAGCACGGAGTGAAGTGCCATTGACATCCCATTTTTCGTAAGGACGGCTTGCTCATGCTTGCTCAAAAAGGTTTGGGTGGTCTTTTCTGTAATGAGCCTTTGAATTTGTGATGACGAGTCGTCGAAAAATGCAGGAAAGCCAACACAGACTTGCTCTGTAAATTCGTTGTCGTCATAGTTGTATATCGCGACACTTGGCGCATTAAAATTATGTGCTAAAAAATTAGCAGTGGTGACGCGCATATCTTCAGGGTCAACGCAATGCCTTACTTCACGTCCAAAAGCATGTCTGATTTTTGCTATGTCAGCGCGTTCATCCAAGCTTTGATACGTAAGTGAAACCGCTTCAACAACATCAGCGACTTCGCCTTGCAGTCCCTTTGGCAATGAGACCCCACTCTGGGTCGGGTTATTAATACAAAAAGCTTGGTGTAGCGCACTAAATGGGGTAACTAAGCGCTTGGCCAAATAAAAATATGCAGCCACCCCTAATAAGAGCAGGGTAGTTAAGATGGTTGACAAAGAGATTAATAACCTACCTTGAATTGCATCAATTTGGTTTTGTGTAATGATTATTTGCTGGTCTGTTTGGTCTAAAGCCCGAGCAATGGCATCGATACTGGCTCGGTTAGCGTTTTCAAATACTGCTACATCAATATCGTATCTCGCTTGATTGAGATCTTTCACCAGCGCTTCTTCTGCGATGTTGTAAAGTAAAAGGTAGCTATTCACGGCATCAATGGTGGATTTTGTGCTAATACTAGGTTGAAGGTGAGGCTGCAATGACTCAAACTGTATTCTCGAGCCTATTAGCTCCGCACTGGCTATACTGCGGCTATCATTGTCTTTTTCATTGTTATAGTTACTAAGGCTAAAGAAAAGCTCGGCACGTATGGATTGCAGGTTCACAAAAGCTTCATGTTGATTGTTAATTGAATTATAACGCTGCATGTACTTAGACATATCACCATGCCAAGTTAATAGCGAGATAACCCCTGCACTTAGCAAGATTGAGAGTATTACAAAAAACGAATGAAACATTGTTTTTGTTGACATAACTTACTTTCCAAAACTTTACTAATATTAACAATAGACCGCCGAGGGTAATTAACAAGCGAAGTGATTGAGACGGTAAAAACGGAAGAACCGTAAGGAGTGTTTACATGGCGAACATCCTAATTGTTGATGATGTAGCAGAAAATCTACAGATCCTTCAACTCATACTGCGTAATGAGGGTCACAAGGTTTATGCCGCTATCAGTGCTGAGGTCGCATTGACCATTGTTGGAGAGCATTTGCCAGACCTAATTATCTCAGATATTAAAATGCCGCACATGAACGGGTTGGAGTTTTGTCGAGCACTAAAAAAAGTTGAGAATACAGCTCAAATTCCCATCATATTTGTCAGTGCCCAAAGTGAAACTGACAATATAGTAGCGGCTTTAGAAGTAGGCGGCGTGGATTATATAACCAAGCCCTTTAAACCAGCAGAAGTAATCGCGAGAGTAAATACCCAATTAAAACTGATTGAAGCCCATAAGTTAGCTGTTCGCCAGCATTTGTCTCATGTAATGAACCAAATGGTCGTTGGTGTTGCCCATGAGATAAATACTCCGTTGGGTACTGCAATAACCGCTGTGACACATTTTGATGGTATTCTACATGAATTACGAAGCGCTTTTGATGGGCAAACACTCAGTGCAGAGCAGTTATCAGATGGGCTCGATGATTCTTTAGAAAGTGCAGGGTTATGTGAAAGAAGTTTAGTCAGAGTCGCAAAATTTGTAAAAATGCTAAAAGAAATTGCGCAAGTAGAGCGCCCCAGTAACCCAAGAGAAATAGAAGCGCGTGGCTTTTTTGAGAGTTTAAAGGAGCGCTGGCAGGATGAAGCTCTGCAACTGGAGGTGCGTGCCCTCACTGATACTATTATCGCGGACGATGAAGTTTTATCGACCGTTTTAGATAATCTGATTGCTAATTCTTTAGCACACGGCAAGCTAGCGGGTTCTAAACCCATTACAATTGAAATCGAGAAAGCAGATCAAGCGATTCAAATAGATTACTATGACTATGGTCAGGGGCTGCAAAATCTAACAGTAGAAGAGTTGTTAAAACCTTTTGTAACGACAAAAAGAGGGAATGCTGGTCATGTAGGACTAAGTGCAGCTGTTACTGCAAACTTAATCACAAATGCCTTACACGGAAGCTATCAGATTTTTGAGAGAGGGCGCGGACTTGAATGGGTGATACTAATACCTTTAGAAGCTGGTTGATCTGTGTCAATGAACTAAACTAATCAACCATAAGGCGGACATAAGTCCTTATCTGTGGCCTCGTATTTCACTAAGCTCGCCGAGCAAAGATTTTATATCTTTATTCTTAAGGTTAATTATAAATAATTCTTCTAATTAATGTTTTGAATTGAAGTCACGCAATTAAATTGGTGGAACCATTATGCAACAGCTACCTACAGTTGATTATAAGTCAGAAACAGCAGCAAAAGAATTTGTTGAGTCTCTACGTAACACAGGTTTTGGTGTTTTAAAAAATCACCCAATTCCTAAAGAGTTAGTAGAGTCTATCTATAAAAACTGGCAAGAGTTCTTCTACACAGAAGAAAAGCACGACTTCCTATTTGACAAGGACACTCAAGACGGCTATTTTCCACCGGAAGTTTCAGAAGTCGCTAAAGGCTTTACTGTAAAAGATATTAAGGAATATTTTCACGTTTATCCAAAAGGGCGCGTTCCTGCTCAGCTAGATGCTGAAATCAGAGAGTACTATCGCCTTGCAAATGAATTTGCAGCTGAGCTACTAAGCTGGGTTCAAGCAGAATCACCAGAAGATGTACGTGAGAAGTTTTCGATCGATCTAAAAGATATGATCAAAGACTCAGATCAAACGCTACTACGCGTTTTACATTACCCGCCAATGACGGGTGATGAAGAGCCGGGTGCAATCCGCGCCGCAGCACATGGCGATATTAATTTATTGACTGTGCTTCCAGCTTCAAATGAACCTGGTTTACAAGTTCAAAAGGGCGACGGCAGTTGGTTAGATGTACCTTGTGATTTTGGTTCATTAATCATCAACATCGGTGACATGCTACAAGAGGCATCAGGCGGTTATTTCCCGTCAACAATTCACCGAGTGATTAACCCAACTGGTAAAGCAAGCGATAAATCTCGCATCTCACTCCCTCTATTTTTACATCCTAAACCTGAGGTAGTTTTATCAGAGCGTTACACTGCAGACTCATACCTGCAAGAACGCCTTCGTGAATTGGGTGTTAAGTAATTCACTGATAAATAATAAAAAAACGGTCTTTTATAGGCCGTTTTTTTATGTCGTTTTAACCGATAAAATCGATTTTTTCCTGACAATTAATTTAAAGTGTGCAATATTAGAATTTCTCAAACTGAGAAAAAATAATAAAAAACTTAATGACAACGCTGTCATTTATTGTGTAACATCAAATCAACATGACTGAATACTGTGTCGCGAAGAAATTCGCGTTCATATCTTACTTCTTAGGGGTCGCTTAATGATGGCTAAACAGGTTGAACAAGACCAGTTGTATATAGGTATCGATGGAGGAGGGACAAAGTGTCGAGCCACCATCTACTCGATGAAAAACGGCGTTTTGGGCACTGGTCTTGGTGGGCCCGCTAATCCTCTTCATGGTTTTGAGAGAACAATTGAATCGATCATGGTGTCGACACAATTGGCGTTGCAGGATGCTGGACTTAGAATAGAAGCAGTGCATAACCTCTATGCAGGCTTAGGGCTTGCTGGCGTAAATCTACCTGCTTTACATGACAAAATTATGAGATGGGACCATCCGTTTAAGCAAATGTTCTTAACGACTGATTTGCACACGGCTTGCATCGGCGCGCATGAAGGCGGTGATGGGGCTGTAATCATAACAGGTACGGGTTCTTGTGGATTTGCGATGGTTGATGGTGTTTCTGTTAACTATGGTGGGCATGGCTTTGCCCAAGGTGACATGGGTAGTGGTGCTTGGATGGGTCTTGAGGCCGTAAAAGCAGCGTTGTTAGGTATTGATAAGCTAGGCCCCGAGACTGTATTGAGCGAGACATTAAAGCAGCATTTTAATACAACAACCGCGATGGGGATTGCCGAGCAAATGGCCGGGAAACCATCTAGTAGCTATGCTCAATTAGCGCGCTTTGTGCTTGCAGCAGCAGAAGATAAAGACGAAGTGGCACTTCAAATTGTAGAGACCGGAGCAAAGTATATCAGTAACCTAGCTCATCGGTTAATGGAGAATAACCCGCCAAGATTGTCTATGATCGGTGGTTTATCAGAGCCTCTACGTAAATGGCTTGACCCTGAAATTGCAAAGATTGTTGAAACTCCAAAGCAGCCGCCTGAGATGGGCGCAATTTTCTTTGCAATCCAAAGTGTTGAGCAGCAGTCAGAAAAGGCGGTATAAGAATGAAAAAATATTTGGCAAGTCAATTTTTTGATGGGCACAAATTAAAACAGAATGTTGAGTTTCTGGTTGTTGATGGAAAAATCTCTTATGCGACGCAAGAGTCGGACTTACAGCCAGAAAGACTTGAAGGCTTGGTCGCCCCCGGTTTTATTGATGTTCAAGTAAACGGCGGCGGCGGCGGTTTTTTTAACGCTGAGCAGTCAGTAGAGTGTTTAAGAACGATTGTATCAGCGCATGCGAAGTTCGGTTCAACGGCACTCATGCCAACCTTGATCACTGACAAAATAGAAGTCATGGAGCGCGCGGCTGATGCAACAGCACAAGCGATTGCAGCCAATGAACCAGGTGTGGTAGGTATTCATTTTGAAGGTCCTCATCTATCTCACCCCAAAAAAGGGACGCATAGCGAGCAATTTATCCGCCCAATCTCAGAGCAGGAGTTTGCCGTATACGCGAGACAAGATCTGGGTATAAAAATGGTCACGCTTGCCCCTGAAACTGTACCGCTGGCTGATATCAAGCGACTTATCGAACTGGGTGTCAAAGTGAGTATTGGGCACTCCAATGCTGACTATGAAACGACTATGGCAGCGTTAGAAATCGGTGTTGATGGATTTACGCATTTATTTAATGCGATGTCTGCATACACCTCGAGAGAGCCTGGTGTTGTAGGTGCTGCACTTTGGGAAGATAACGCATGGTGTGGATTGATTGTGGATGGACACCATGTACATCCGGCGTCGGCAAAATTGGCAATTCGCTCTAAGCAGCGTGGAAAAATCATGTTGGTCACGGATGCGATGCCACCAGTAGGCACAGACGATATGGAGTTCGACTTTTTCGATGGCCGCAAGGTGATAAGAACTGGTGACAGATTGAATTCGACAACTGGAGAATTGGCTGGCAGCGTGCTGGATATGGCAAGTGCAGTCAGAAATTCAGTGAATACGCTCGACATCACGCTAATTGAAGCACTTAGAATGGCTTCTTTGTATCCAGCTCAATATTTAGGGCTGAATACTAAAGGTCACCTACTAGAAGGTGCTGATGCGGACTTTGTACTACTAAATGACAGCCAAGAAGTGCTTTGTAACTTCATTGGTGGGCAACAAATTTAAAAGTTCCCTGGGTAAAAACCCCCGCTGTAGTTTAGCGGGGATTTTTTGTTTTTGCAGGAAAGGTATTGATGACAAATAAAAAACAAAGATTGACCTCTCTCGACGCACTGCGCGGGATGGATATGTTTTGGATCTTAGGAGGCCAATCTATTTTTGCCGCTTTGTTTGTACTAACAGGCTGGCAAGGGTGGAAGCTTTTTGAAGCACACACAGTACATAGCCCATGGCACGGTTTCACTTTTTACGATTTGATTTTCCCGTTATTTATTTTCTTATCTGGCGTAGCTATGGGGCTGTCGCCCAAGCGTATTGATCATCTGCCGCTCAGTGAGCGTAAGCCTTATTATCAAAAAGCAGTAAAGCGCTTGTTGTTGTTATGTGCTCTGGGCGTTATGTATAACCATGGTTGGGGAACCGGTATTCCTCTCGCTTTAGATGAAATCCGTTATTCTAGTGTGCTTGGTCGAATTGCTATCGCTTGGTTTTTTTGTGCAATGCTCGTTTGGCATACGAGTTTAAGAACGACAGGGCTTGTGGCTGGCGGCATTTTGGCTGGTTATTGGCTATTGCTGAACTTTATACCGGTACCGGGTGGCAGTGCTGGACAGTTGGCAGCACCTGGAACTGGCAGCTGGAATGCTTGGTTTGATCAAAATTTATTACCGGGCATTACTTATCAAAACAGACCGGTTGATCCTGAGGGGATCCTGTCTAGTGTACCAGCGATTGTGAATGCGATAGCAGGCGTATTTGCAGGCCAATTGATAGCAAAAGCAGATAAACTCGGCCAGTGGAAGGTCGCTGGGTATTTATTTGCGGCGGGCATCCTTAGTGTGGCATTGGGTTGGTTGTGGCATTTGCAATTTCCGGTGAATAAAGAGTTATGGACCAGCTCGTTTGTCCTTGTAACGATAGGGTGGAGTGCAATTTTGCTGGCAGTTTTTTATGCGTTGGTTGATATTTTAAATGGCCAGAAGTTTGCCTATCCATTCGTTATTATCGGTGCCAACTCGATTATTATTTATTTGGCATCAAGTCTAGTCAACTGGGACTATGTAAGTCTCAGTGTATTTGGTGGGTTTGTTAATGCCGTGGGCGCCAACTGGCAGCCATTGATATCTGTTGTAGCACTACTGTTAGTACAGTTACTCGTGCTTCACTGGATGTATAAACGCAAAATATTCGTTAGTGTTTAATGAATAACAATCACCTGCAAAACGGTTGCTTTTAAGCAACGTTTTTTATTGGCACAAAAAAAATACAAGTTTTTCTTCACTTTTACTTTACAAAGCTCTTTTTTCTGATAATAATGACAGCGTTGTCATAATGGTAATAACCTAATACAGTGTATCCCAATTAGGTTTTGATCTGACCTTGTTTTGATTGCACGCGAAGCAAGGCTCAGATCCCATTTTTTCTTATTTTTCTCAACATTGAGCTTTAATATCATGCAAATAGTAATTCTAAAAAATGCTGCTGAAGTCGCTGCTTATGGTGCAGATATATTCGCAAATCAGTTAAATCGTAAAGCAGAATCGGTGTTGGGTTTGGCTACTGGTTCTACACCTGTAGCTTTGTATCAAAATTTGATAGAGAAGACTCGCAACAACGAGATCAGTTTTAAAAACGCGGTCACTTTTAACTTAGATGAATACCTTGGCCTTGAGGGAAGTCACCCGCAAAGCTATCGATACTTCATGAATGAACAGTTATTCAATCACGTTGACATCAACAAAGACCATACACATGTGCCACCAGGCAATGCGAAAAACCCAGTTGAAGCATGCCAAGAATATGAAGGGCAAATTGTTGCTGCGGGCGGAATCGATGTTCAACTACTGGGTATTGGTCGTAATGGTCATATTGGGTTCAATGAGCCTTCATCTGGATTGACTTCAAGAACACGCGTTAAAACATTGACAAAAGAAACGATCGACGACAATGCTCGTTTTTTCTCTGCTGATGAATATCAACCTCACTTATCTATCACGATGGGTATTGGAACAATCCTTGATGCTAAAAAGGTTGTTTTGTTAGCTACCGGCGAAAACAAAGCAGACGCTATTAAAGCGACTGTTGAAGGACCTCTTACGGCTTCATGCCCTGCATCAGCATTGCAGTTACATCGTGATGCAGTCATTGTTATAGACGAAGCAGCAGCAAGCAAGCTAGACAATATCGAGTTTTACAAACACATTGAAGCTGAGAACCAGAAGCTTCAAGCACATCTTGCCTCTCTGTAGTGTGAAATCACACTGTAGTTTTAAAGCCCGAAAGGGCTTTTTTTTTTGCCTAGACTATTGGCAAACCCGACGACTATTGTTAGCTTGGCTTTTTAGCAAGTAAAGGCAGTGCAATTGGTTGTTATTTGCGCGATTAAGAGAGCTTAAGCTATTGGGCTATGGGACATTGCGTGTATAAATCACTTTTGTTGGCAACTGCTAGTTTTAATAAAAATAATGACACTAAACTAAAAAGGACAAGCATTTGTTGTACTACACACAAATGACGCTAGATAGAGCGTCTGCTCAGCGAAAAGATAAAAATTGGTTACTCACGCAATATGGTGAATGCAGCCGCTGGTTATTAATCCATAACGACCAAAACCTTTTTTCTCGTGACCTGTCCGAATTAGCATTGTTAAAACAGTCCCAAATAGAACAGTTTGATAGAAATAACGCCGTATTTTTAGGCAAAGATGATAAGTTTTCGTATTTTGCATTAGATGTATCGGGTCTTTCAATTGACGAGTTACAAAATCACTTGAGTCTATGCACAGATGACGGCCAAGACGGTGACTATCAATTTGCAGATATGAGAAAAGTCGGTCCTAAAATAGAGCAGGTGAGTGCTTCTGTAGGCGTATTGGCGCGGGGCCTATGTTATTGGCATAAAACTCACCATTTTTGTGGTCGCTGTGGTTGTGAAAACTTTAGCGTTGAAGCTGGACACGCTCGTTTATGTACGAATAAAGAGTGTAAACACATGACGTTTCCAAGAACTGATCCTGCCGTCATTATGTTGGTTAAGCACACGTTCCCTGATGGTGTTGAACGCTGCTTACTTGGTCGACAAGATACTTGGCCCGAGGGCGTTTATTCTACTTTAGCCGGGTTTGTAGATCCTGGCGAGACACTCGAGCAAGCCGTGGCACGTGAAGTTGAGGAAGAAGCCGGCGTCAAAGTTTCGAATGTTGAGTATTTGGCTTCACAGCCTTGGCCGTTTCCTTCTTCATTGATGCTTGGGTTTATCGCTACAGCAACGACAACGGATATTTTTGTTGAACAAGATGAACTTGAACATGCGCAGTGGTTTTCTCGAGAGGACCTCAACAACTTTGCGCAGTGGGGGGACGATGTACCGGGCTACAAGCTAACGAGACCAGATTCAATATCACGTTTTTTAGTTGAACATTGGCGTCAACTACCAGATAAAGAGTAAACAATGAAAAAGAATACTAAATTAGCGAGCGCAGGGCGCAAATCGCAATATACGCAAGGTGTAGTTAATCCAGTAGTTCAACGTGCGTCTACAGTTGTATTTGACTCTGTGGCAGATATGCATGAGGCGATTAAAGAACGTGGTAACCGCACGCTATTTTATGGTCGTAGAGGGACCAATACCCATTACGCGTTGCAAGACGCCATCACTGAGCTAGAAAATGGCGCGGGGTGTGCACTGTACCCAAGTGGCGCGGCCGCAATCAGCCAAAGCTTACTATCTTTTTTAAAGACGGGCGATCACTTGTTGATGGTTGATACGGCTTATGAGCCGACTCGAGATCTATGCGACAAAATCTTAGCTGGGCTTGGGATTTCGACTACATATTATGATCCAATGATTGGTGCGGGTATAAAAGATCTGATTCAAGAGAACACCAAAGTGTTATTTCTAGAGTCTCCAGGTTCAATCACTATGGAAGTACAAGACGTACCCGCATTGGTTAAAGAGGCAAAAGCAAATGGCTTGATCACTATGCTAGATAATACCTATGGTAATGGCTGGCATTACAGGCCGCTTGACCATGGCGTAGACATCAGTATGCAAGCGGCAACTAAATACATCGTAGGTCACTCTGATGTGATGATGGGGGTTGCCGTTGCAAGTGAAGCGTATTGGCCAACGTTACGTGAAAACTCATATCTTCTTGGCCAGTGTACATCTGCAGATGATGCCTATTTGGCTTTGAGAGGTTTAAGAACAATGCCTGTTCGTCTACAGCAGCATGAAAAAAGTGCGATAAAAGTCGCCAACTGGCTCGTAGATCATCCACTTGTTGATCATGTACGTCATCCGGCGTTACCTACTAATCCTGGGCATGAGTTTTTTAAACGAGACTTTGACGGAAGTAATGGATTGTTCTCGTTTGTCATGAAATCAGGAAACCAAAAAGCAATTAACCGCTTTTTAGATAGTTTACATCACTTTAAAATGGGCTTCTCTTGGGGTGGGTACGAGAGTTTAGTGACAGCCAACCGTACAATGGCTGCATTGCGTACAACAACTGGTTGGGAGCATGGACCTATAATACGTCTACACATTGGCCTTGAAGACGTAGAAGATCTTATTGCAGACTTAGAGCAAGCATTAAAGGTTTACGAATCGCACCTTTAATTCTAAAGAATAAAGGGAGCCCATGGGCTCCCTTTATTGATTTATAGGCTTTGCGCGTAATGATATAGCGCTTTTAAAATCGAGACTTTCTTTTCGTTCCCTTCATGCTCATACACTAGATTTTCAAGGGTGAGCATAAAGTCTTGTGCATTGATAGATGGATTATCTTCACCGTGCATGAGTTTGCCCTGACAGTATTTTCGCCAAGTTTCTAGCTCTGATTGAGATAAACTTTCGGGCCAGTTTCTTGCTCTATATCTAAATAATAACGCATGAAATTTAGGGTCTTCAAAGTCTAACGATAGACTGCTGAGCTCAACCGGCGATGAGTTGCGCACGATTGCAAGTTTAGCTTTATCAGCCTTACTTATAAAGCCATTGTATAGTTGGTAATCTGGGTTAGTTGTTTCACTAAAATCTCCCTGATCGGCAAATACTTGAGATACCTTATCGCGTAACTCAGGGTGCGACTTCAAGAACTTTAAGTGCTCCAAGCACTGCTCTCTATCTATGCCCAAACGCGCGGCATTTTCAGGCAACAGTGTTTTTGCAGGTGCTAATATAGGGCACTTATTGATATGAACGAGTTTTAAACCAACAGGAAGTTCGCCTTCTTCAAGATCTGCGTGTTTTGTGTATAAACGTGCTCTTAACTCCTCAACAGACAAGTCAATCAGTACACTTGGATCATGTGTTAGGTTAAAGCAGACAACGGCATTTTTGTTGACCGGGTGAAAGCTCATCGGTGCGATCCACGTTGTACAACCCTGCGTTGCGGGTATTCGTGACGATGTGTGTACTAAAGGCTGCATATTAAACACATCGACCAGCTCAGTTAATGCCTTTTTTGTGCGTAAGTTAAAGAAAAATTGATATAGCTTAGGCTGCTTTTCTTTAATTAACTTCGCAAGTGCTATGGTTGCTGTCACATCACTTAGCGCGTCGTGTGCAGCACTGTGTTCAATGCCGTTCGCTACAGTGAGCTCTTCAAGTCTAAAGCTTGGTGAGCCATCTTCTTTCAATGGCCACTCAATACCTTCAGGGCGCAGTGCATAACAAGCACGTACAAGATCAATAATATCCCAACGGCTATTCCCGTTTTGCCATTCACGCTCGTACGGGTCATAAAAATTACGATACAGGCTGTAACGGGTAACCTCATCGTCAAACCGAATACTGTTATAGCCAGCAACACATGTATTTGGCTTGATAAACTCGGCATGGATTTTTGCCATGAACTCGCTTTCTGGGAGACCATGCTTAAGCGCGTGTTGTGGGGTAATGCCCGTGATTAAACACGCCTCAGGGTGCGGTAAATAGTCTGGTGCTGGCTGGCAATATTCAATAAGAGGTTCGCCAATAATATTCAAATCATAGTCAGTCCGAATCCCAGCAAACTGACTTGGCCTGTCTTTCTGAGGACTGGCTCCCCAAGTCTCATAATCGTGCCAATAGATTGTAGGTATATTTTCTTCTGATCGCTGCGTCTGTTTTTGGTCTGTTTTGTTCATAAATCAACTGTTTACATTAAAACTGTATTGTTCGCTTTTTGTTCTAGTCTCTTGCAATGTCGATCAAGTGTGTATATATATGTGTATATAAAAACAACTACGTGTGTATAAAACGATAGCATATTATGGCAGCACTCACTGACGCGAAACTACGTAATCTCGTAAATAAAAAAGATTCTCCGTGTACATTGTCTCACAGAGACGGCTTGCGCGTAAAACGAAACATGAGTGGTGTTGTACTTTGGCAGTATCGATGTAGGTTTGAGGGTAAACAGGTCATTATGTCTTTAGGCCACTATCCTCAAGTTAGCCTTAGAGACGCACAAGATTTAGTGCCCTTGTTAAAAGGGTGGATTAAATCAGGGCTAGACCCTCGCGTTGCATACAAAAAACACTTACTAGGTGACGTCTCAGAACCAACGGTGTCTGATCTTGCTAAAAGCTGGTTGGAAGTAAAAGTTCCAAGTTACAAACCTAAAACCCAAGAGCTCTACACCCACCACTTGTCTAAATGGATTATTCCTTACCTTAATGAAGTTACTGCAAACGCAATGACGCCAATCTTATGGACTAAATACTTTGACATGGTAACGGAGGAAGGCACAGCAAAGCTCGCGGGTAATATGCTTGTGCGACTAAAGACCATATTACGCTGGGCGGCAATGAGGGGGGAAATCCCTCAAGGTAATACATTGTTCAACTTACAAGTTAAAGATATTGGGGAGCCGGCTACAGTAGGCCAGCGCTTTTTGCAGTTTAATGAGATAGCATTGTTATGGCGCCAAATAGAACAGGCCAAAGCGACACCTGCAAATAAAGCGTGCTTACAACTGATCTTTTTAACCGGTGCACGTCAGTCGGAAGTCCGGCTCATGAAGTGGGAAGACCTTGACCTGCAAAATAACATTTGGACAGTGCCACCAGAAAACTCGAAAACCAATCAAGCAATACGCCGCCCAATTAGCAAAAAGATGCACCAAATACTCGATAATTTGGCTCTGGTTTATGGCAAGAGTGGAATAGTCATACCGGGCAGTAATCCAAACAAACCAATCACAACTCATGCAGTAAATAGGTTTTGTGCTCGTATGTGGCAACACTTAAATGACAATCACAAAGTCGCAAAGTTTGTGCCGCATGACGCACGCCGTTCTTTAAGTACATTGTTAAGTGAACAAGAAGTATTGCCGCACGTAACAGAAAAAATGTTAGGTCACGCGATGCGAGGAGTCATGGCTGTGTACAATAAACATGACTACCTCAAAGATCAGGCTGTAGCTTATGAGCTGTATTGGAAAAAGGTTGAGGATGCAATCGTTAGCTTATAATTCATTGGTACACATAAATAGTTTTCATGAAAAGTTGTCGAGGTCTTGTTCTAACTCTTCTATAATTTTTCTAATCCTCATACCAAAAAGTCTATCTATGTCTTGAGGTGACTTTTTAGCTAATCTATCTTTGCCTATATAGATCTCCAAAAAATCTTTTTTTTCGTTTGTGTTAAAACTATCAAAGTTAACAATATATTTATGACTATCTTTTTCTACACGTTGTGCTTCAAAATATGCTTTAGATAACTTCTTGGGTGTTATCTTTTTATCAACGTTAAATCTTCGCATTAGCTTTTTTATCGTAGCATCAATTTGGAATAGAAGTGTTAGGTCGTCTAACTGGGAGAAATAGAATACCCAACCTCTTTTAGCGTTATTGAAAATACAGCCGGTGATTCGTAAGTTTAATCGCCACTCGAGTATCTTTAATGCCTTATTGAGGTCACTAACATTCTTAGCCGCTTTGACTTTATGACTATATGTAGTGAAAATGGCAGCTATTGAGCTTTCAAAACGCTCAATTTTTTGTTTTTTTAAACTCGTCTTCCTTTGCGAAAATTTATACCCTAAATAATCGAAGTTGCCTGCAAGGTTTCCAGAACATGACTTTGAGCCTTCAACTTCTAAATCATGTGGATTAAGAGATAGATCTTTTAACATTTCAATACATTTATGAGAGATAGCTTTGACCTTGTTAGCAGGGCAGAAAATTAGTATGTCATCAACGTACCTAGTGTAAAAAATATCATCAAGATTTTTGAAATATTTATCAAAATCAAAAAGGTAGATTTCAGCTAATATATTTGAAATTGAGAGGCCTTGAGGGACACCTCTATTATTATTGGGCCTATTTTTTGAAGACTTTGCCATTGTAGGGTTTTCAATAGCACTTCGAATTAAACTTATCAGCTGTTTTTTTCGGGTTTTTCTTTTTAGGATATTTAATAACATATCGTGATCAATGCTTGGATAATATCCAGAGATATCAATCTTTATATACTTACTATATTTCCTATTGGTTATATTATCTTTAACTTGTGATATTTTTACCTGCGGTATTTCAAGGTGCAATTCGGCTTTGTAAGTTTCCGAGAGTGTTTGACACAAACTACGAAGCGTCAATCGATCTCTATAAGTAGGGATTGAAATTACTCTGGGCATTGAGTCTGCACCTTTTGAAATAAGCTTTTGCTTATACGGTGTAAACTTATAAGTTTCGTTGTTGACTTTTCTTATTATTGTATCAATTTCTTGGTCAAGTGTGTTTTCGAAGCGTTCAGCTGTTACTTTATCTAGGCCGACAGCAGAACCACTAGAAATATGATCTTGATACGTTGAATTCAACTTTCTCTTTTTGAAGTTTCTACTGAAATTTATATATGCAGTCATTACTCTTTACCCTAAAGCGTAAAAATAGCAAACAATGGCCACAAGTAAATTAAAGCTAGAATGATTTGTTTAGCTAGCCTATAAAGGTAAACATGAGCAATTTCTCTTTTCATAGGCTTTCTAGAGGTAAGTGTATGTCTGTTTAATACTCTAAACATCAAATCATCAATATGCGCATGATTATCTGTTTGCTTCAGAAGTTCACAATATTTTTTCCATTTTAAGCTAATATGAATGGACTTATCTTCAAGCAGTAATTGAAGATTGATATAGTTATCTTTGAACTCTAGAGCTTTTCTCTTATAGTCCATATTAGAAACTATAAGTGAAAGAACTAAAATCGACGTTGCCATAATGATCAAATGTAGTGAGGTACTTTCACCTAGAATCAACTCATACTTTGTAGAGTAAATTGAAATAATAACATTAAGCAATGAGTAATATATAAGAATATACTGTGAGTGCTTGTTATTACTTAATAACCTTTCGCTGGCGAAAATGCGAGCTTTTCGAGTAAACCAAATATGATCGTCAATATCAGACATTTGAATTCCTTTTTGAGTGCTGGGGGACTTTTTAGGAAACTTTAACACCTCAAAATGAGGTTTACGCGTAGTGCGCAAATACACAAAGTGTATTACTTATTAGATTCACCTTCAAAAATGAAGATCCAACACAAGTTGCCCCCAGCAGGAATATAATATTATATATTTATATTTTTGGTCAATAAATTGTTTTTTCTAACTATCGTGTGATAACTATTGAGTTTTCCTAAACTCCTCCATACTCACAACCTGCCCAGGGGGCTTCTCTTTGGGCTTTTCGTAGCTCTCATCCACAACAGGTAAGCCCCGATCACCAAGCACCAAATACACGTACCCATCAATATAAACCCCCATAAAGTCGCCTTGTACATCAACCCAGTCACCACCGCCAAACAGCGCATTACCATTCTTGATGCCAATAATGTTATGCACGGTTACACACTCAAACTGACGTGTTCTAAAGATTGACGTAAACCCACGAAACTTTAGTGACTGACTTGTCCCATCAGCCATAGTGCACGCCACGCTATCGCCAGTTATACAACTGGTCTTGGCTGCTAGGCCGCCGCTGGTTAGGTAAGTGTGTCCGTAATTGAACTTAAATTTTACAACAGGCATATCGAATACTGGTTAAATATACAGTTATTGTATTTTGTGCAATTGTTATAGTTAGATCAACAAGAAGGTCAAAATTGACCTATCCACAGAAAAAGTGAAAAGCCTGTTATTAACCCTATAGCGGTGACAAGGGTAAACAGTGCTGAAACAAACGAGCAGTAAACTTTTTTGAGCTGCAAATAACAAGGAGAAATCTATGTTTAAACGTCTATCAATTGTTTGTCTCATGAGTACTCAACTACCATTTATCGCCATGGCTCAAGATACCTGGCGAGGCTTGGTGGTAACAGAAGAAAACCGCTGTTCACCATACGATAAGAAAAAACAATATCCATATTCCCAAAGTGTTGAAGATGACATTGTTGAAGATATGGACGGGTTGGTTTATGGGCCGTATACAGGTCGTTATTTTGAGTCTGATACATCAACAGATATTGAGCATATCGTTGCTGCGTCAGAAGGGCACGACAGTGGACTGTGCGATGCATCAGAAGAAACTAGAAAAGAGTTCGCAACTGACTTACTCAACCTTACACTTGCAGCACCCGAGATCAATCGGTGTGGCCCGGGTGGCAAATGTGGTTATGACGCAGCAGAGTGGTTACCCATTAAAAACAAATGTTGGTTTGCAAACCGCATTGTAGAGATAAAAACCAAATACTCCTTAAGCGTTGACCAAGCAGAAGCAAATGCACTAGAAGCTGTTTTGAGCAATTGCCAAAGCTTCGCAATGATTTTCTATCCTGAAAATAATGATTTACCAAGACAAGGCGTCTTGGCACTATATGATGATAACGAAAACGGGCAGATAAGCTGTACGGAGGCCCGAAGTCATAACATCGCGCCAGTGACTCGTGATCATGCTGCCTACCAGTATATGAGAGATGCAGATGGTGATGGTGTAGTGTGTGAATAATAAAAACTAAAAAATACAGACTAAGAAAGAAGAAACAGGTCAAGATTGACCTGTTTCTTTACCAAGAACAAGGCGATAATTGTTTAAAGTCTAGGGAAACTAATTAAAGCCTAATCCGGCAATGTAAATACCTATCAAATAATATGGAACTCCAAGAAACAACCATAATGTAGCCCCTTTTTTGGAAAAGAACTCTTTCATCGGGATTCCGGTAGGGGATTTAGCATCAACGAAAGGGATCTTAAAATCAGGGTGATATGCTTTTACGATAGGTCCTAGGACATGAATCAAAGAATATAATATGACTAGAGTAGATAGTAATAAAAAAGCAATTACAATAGTAAGCCTTTCGTAAAACGCCTCTGGAGAAGTATTACTTATAGTGAGCTTAAGTAGGCTAGCCAAAAACATGAAATACATTAGTGACTCAAACAGTCCCTTTAGGTGTGTTTTATTTGCAATCAGTTTAATCATAATCTTCCTTAAACTTTCTAATTGGTAAAAAGGGGGCAAGCCCCCAAAATGAATGGCGTTATCTGGCGATGACTACAGTCCCGCACTCGAGACGCTTTGTAACTGCTCGTTTATTTGCTATAAATCGGTTTAAAATGTGCTTGTTCAACATTTTCAATTCCTACGATATAGGTTGGAGTTGAATAACCTAAACATTGAAAAACTTGGTAGGAATAGATTGCTACGTCTAAAGTATCCAAGGTATTCAATGTAGAAACAGGACAACTCACCACTGTTTCTAATTTATCATTAGTGTTTAGCGTCGTGGCAAGCTTCTCTTATGCTTGCAAACGTCTTCCCATTGGCCGTTTTTATATCTTTTATAACGGCGCACAGGCACAACTTTAGTTCTAGAAGGCATTTGAAAATCCTCTAATCTAGTTTGGAGTTGAATAACCTAAACATTGAAAAACTTGGTAGGAATAGATTGCTACGTCTAAAGTACCCAAGGTATTCAATGTAGAAACAGGACAACTCACCACTGTTTCTAATTTATCATTAGTGTTTAGCGTCTTGGCAAGCTTCTCTTATGCTTGCAAACGTCTTCCCACTGGCCGTTTTTATATCTTTTATAACGGCGCACAGGCACAACTTTAGTTCTAGAAGGCATTTGAAAATCCTCTAATCTAGTTTGGAGTTGAATAATCTAAACATTGAAAAACTTGGTAGGAAAAGAGTGCTACGTCTAAAATACTCAGGTTTTACAATGTGGAAACAGGACAACTCACCACTGTTTCTTTATTTAAATAACTCTAATTATTTGTTTTTTATAATAAAAAAAGGTCTTTTCATAACCGTTTTGTTTGAAACGCAAAAAAACCACAAAAAAAAGTGTACGAAAAATTGGTGTTTTTTTTCATATTTATATATACTCTCCCTCGCTACGTTTAAAGTATTCAGGTATTTCAGTGTGGAAACAAGACTGTTTATCACGAAATCCAAATACGGTTAATAGCGAAAAAGAAATTAATCTTTTTCGCCCTTAACTTTACTCAATCTGCATCTTGCAGCACTATTAGAGACAATGAATTCTTTCATTAAATCGCGGAAAGAACTCATGTTTTTAACAATATTAAATGGCATTAAAAACTCAGCTGCAAATTGGTCTGCTTGCCATTCTGTATCTTCCCATATTTGGTGATCAGAATACTTTTCTTGCTTACCGAGAACTAATGGCTGATCGTGCATAAATAAATGACCAATTTCATGAGCAATAGTAAACCTGCTTTGGCCATCTCCATTGCAAGCTTTATCGTAAACTGACTGTTTTAAATAGATTTTACACTCTGAGGGTATAGTCAACCCCGCATAGTCCTCCATCTCGCAGTCTGGTTTTATTTCTAATGTAAAGTCAGGAATTTTATCAGGAAGGGTTATATCAATTAGGTGGATTATGTCCACACATTCTTCCAAGTCAATTTTGAAAAATGACTTGAGCTTTTCAACTTTCTCCCTGATTTGTTTAATATTCCTTGGGCTGGTTTTTATACCTTTTGTTCTTATTGCCACGTTATTACATTCCTTACTATCCCTTCAAAATTTCTAAAATAGCTTCAGCATCTTCATCACTTAAGTCCGACGACTCAATTCTTCTTGCAAAAGCTCCAACAGTACTTCTTAATAAATCACTGTCTTCATCTTTGACGTTAATACTGAACTCTTGTTGTGAAAGAGTTGCTGCGTCTTCTATTTCACATCTATCTTCAAAAGAAAGATCTAAGTAATCAGCTATCTTACTTACAAAGTCATTTGTTAACTTCTTCTTACCGTTTTCAACAGCCGATAAGTAAGCCGATGTTACGCCTAAGCCTTTCGCCATGTCACCAAGCTTCATATTTCTGTCGATCCGTATTTTACGGATAGCCATTCCAAATTTTGTTAACATAAGCCGCTCCACTCGTACTATTTCTTATTTTTATCCGTTAAACCCAATATGGGAGGTGTTTTTCCACCTTTAACCATAGTATTTCATGTTTTTAACCTAAAGTCAAGTGTTGTTAACCTAGTTGGTTAATTTCTTGATGGGGTTAGTTACTTAGCTGACATTTTCACTCAATGGCCTTTTATGTAAATAAAGATACTACTAATGTCCACCAAGTTACGGAAGGACAAACTTGTCCTGTTAAGTCAAAGAGTTGAAATAATGCTCATTTTTCCATTTATTGTTGCATGCATAATCTTTACTAGAAATGCAGATGAATCAGTGGCTTGAAAATTTATCTGGCTGCATTTTAAGCAGTCAGCTTGCTTGCTACTTCTTGTTAGCAAATGATATAAAGTGATTGATAGATGCTATTGAGGTGTAAAGAAAAATGGATGTTAAGGAACAGGCTGAAAAATTATGCCGGTGGTGTTGTACTCCCATTAATACGGAAGCGCGAATTTGTCAAAATTGTCATCGTTCGCAAGGCTGGGCGGGGAGGCTCCCATCAATCTCAATGGGTGTAGGGTTACTAGTATCAGTATTAGCTGCTCTTACCTCAATTTACCAAGCGATGCAGTCAAATGAAGATAAAAATGAAGCTAAAGCTGCGCTCATAGAGGTAAGAACTCTAAAAAAAGAAGTTGAAGCACTTCAATATTATGCACTGGAAGGGTATTTCAGAGAGTTTATAAGTGGTCTAGGTCATAGAGCTAGTGGAGTCTTGAACATGCTTAAGTATGAACATCGAAAAACACAGTTTTACTATCTAAGTCTCGAAAAAGTTGCTTCTGACGTAATGGTATTACAAAGTGATAGGTTCAAAGCTTTAAGCAAAGAGAAAAGAAATCATGCCGAATCGTTTAGATGCAACTTTGCAAAAAGAATACAAGAAACTATCTCAGATTTAGATTCAAGAAAAAACATAACAGAAGACTTAAAAACATCCCTAAAGGCTTCTAGTATAAAACTAGCTAAAGGCTGTGAAAACGTTAAAATCTAAATCCCATTTACACTGCCAATGCAGAATAACGTGTTTTATCTAGCCTTATAAGGCTGGCTAATGTTGGCTTGCAGCGCAGCGCTACCCCATTGAAAGAGAAGATTAGCACTATGCACTTTATTTCAAACAGGAAGGGGGTCGCGTTGTGGTTCCTTGGGATCATTCTATTTTGAACTTCCTTGTATTACAAACCTCCATCTAGTTATAACTATCTTTTAATTTAGATTATTTTGGTTAAATTGTTGCTGTGTTTTTATCCAGTGCTTTCTTGCCCGTTGCACTGCGTTTGAGCTAAACTAGTGCAATGGTTGTTACATTTGAGCAATTAAGTTAACATCTTGGTAATGTAAATAGGGACGTATTCATAACTACAAATAGGAAATACCAATGAAGCTCAAAAAGAAAGATATAAAAGCGCTTTCACCTAACCAGCTAACCAAAGTTAAAGGTGGCACAGGCGGTGGCGGCGATGGAGTAATTCCAACACAACAGGCACTGGGTACTGAGCTTGGCCCTTTCTGGGTTTATCCAGATTAACATGGAATGACAGATATGAGACTTAAAAAGCGAAGTTTAAAACACTTGTCAGAGAAAGGACTAAGCGCTGTTAAAGGTGGAGGAGGTGGCTCTAATGGTACTGTTGAGCCCCCTCAAGCTATGGATTTGGCAATTAAGCCAACAGTAAAAGCTTTGTAAATTTTGGAGCATCAAAAGCATGAGACTCAAAAAAAGAAACTTAAAAAGTCTTTCTAAACAAGAGTTAGGTGTAGTTTTTGGATGTGGAAGTGGAGCTGGTACTACGGCTGAACCACCAGTTGCAGAGCTAATTGCAAAGAGGACAAAACCTACAACCAAGGTTTTATAAATATGGAATGAAGAATATGAAGCTCAAGAAAAAAAGTTTGAAGCAGCTAACTACACAAGACCTCAGAAAAGTTGCGGGTGGGACTACTCATGATTCTAGCGAGCCACCTCAGGCTAAGGCATTAGTATTTGGAGATGAGTTAATAAAGGAAAAGCTCAAAATTGGCGGATAGTTAAGGTTTAATACTTAAGGAAAAGCATGAATGAGATTTTAGGTGGTATTGGATGGCTTATAAGGGGAGTTGAATTACTCCTATTGCTGTTCATGCTTATTCAATTCAAAAAACATAGGTGGAATTTGTTTTTCGGTGGAAAAACATCATGTATGTCATCTGACGAAAACGAAATGCATTCGTCATTTATTTGTATAATTTGTGTCCTTTTCTTTTATACCACGGGCCAAGGCTTAGCCAGTAGCATGCTGGAGTTACAGGAGCTAGACAAGTTTGAACTAAGAAGGCTATTCTATTTTTCTCTAAACGTTAATGCAGCTTTGATGGCTGGCGCAATTTACGTTCTTCACCGAATTAGAAAATGTAGGTTTTCAATCACCGCTAAAAGGTGTTTACACTTAATAGTATTGATTGTGTTGATCAATACTATTCAGCTTATCGCTAGAGGGTACTTCGATTTTAATGGGTTACAGTCGATTTATAGGGGACTTACTGTAGGATGTAATTTACTGGCATTGTTTATTGTAGCTGTGTACCCAGTAACAACTAGATTGAATAAAATAAAAAAAGAGAAGGAAGCTTAATGGAGATTTTGATTTTATCAATTGCCATTTTTGTTCTAGTGGCTACGTTTGCAATATTAGCAACGTTAGATTGTGAAAAAGTTAATAGGCTTGAGGCCTATATGCTGCTAAAGCTAAAGTTTAGTGCGCTTTATGAAAAAATAAATGGAGTAGATGCGGATGTCTCGTTTGAAGATAAATCTAGCTGTTCAATTGTTAATGACAATATTTCTTCTCACAATATATGTGTTGAGATAGGGCAAGCGCTGGCTGGGGATTCGAATGACCCCATGGAAAAGTTCGACCAACTTAGAGCTAGTATTAATAAAGCTAAAGAATACAGTATTCGAATGCAGAACATACCAATCAAATTAGCGCCAAAAGAACAGCCAAAGCTTTCGGTTGTAAAAAACGTTTAGTTGAGAAAGTGCTCGTGAGAATGGGGATGCCTCCCGAAGGTTTTAAAGACTAATAATATGCATAGTAGTATATCTGTCAGGGTAGGTGCTGGCAACGACCAACTAAATTAGCTTAGGTACAACTTGGAACGCATTGATAAAAGCTATGCTTCAATTGACAGTAGAAACGACGCCCTTCTTCTCAAACCATTTTAGCTCTGAGAGTTCAATTTTTTCTTCTAAAAGGTTTTTAAGTTCTTCGTTGATAGGGAAAAATTTATGATCAACGTGGTCAGAATATGAGCCAATCAGCACGTCATCAGTGGAAAATTCATCTTGCGCTGAATAATAAGCATACCCATCCATGTTGAATTTTATTCCAAGTTTAAGTATTTCAACAATAACAGGAAAACTAACACCATGATCAATAGATATATAACGACCTGCTGGAATATCAGTTACACCTTTAGTTTTTCCAAAAATATCGTAGATAGGTATATTGTTTTCTTTAAAGTAAGTTTTGATTTCCTCAAAGTCACTTAAGTTATCATTGATAGAAATACGTCCCCAGTTAAACCCTTGTTTTGCTGTAGCTACTTGTTGAGCGGGTTTGTTAATTACCTGTGTTTTGATTACTTCCAGCTCCTTTTCTATGAGGTCTAATTTACCAACTCTAACAACTCTATTTGACTTGCTGTCAAGGTATTTGGAATAGAATGAATCTTCTTGTAATTCAGGTCTAAATTTAGTTTGCAAAATAAATATAGCTACCAAAAATATAGGAACGTTAATTACAGCTGCGATGACCAGTAAGGATTTTTCCCAACCATCTATATTTGCAGCTGCGGTTAGAAACGAACCATTAATAGCAATAAGACCTACTAACCAAGCAGATAACAATTGAATAGGTTTTGTAACTTTTTGAGTATTAATTTGAGACACGGTACTTCCTTACCTCTAACAATTTTATAGTTCTCAACTTGCGCACTATCCTGAATATGGAAGCAACCTTATAGCTCAGAATCTAAGAAACAAGAATTTTACAGAACACCAATTTTCATTTTTCGCTCTTAGCTGCCTCCCAGATGAAATATGAACCTTGTATGGTTCGATAAAGGCTTTGCTTTTACCCTTCATTTGACTTTTGACTGGTTCTAGGTGTTTGGGACGAGTATCTAGCTTCAACAATAGGGGTTACTTTATTGAGTACATACTCTGACGCTTTATCAAAATCCATCTTCTCTGTATCAACTTTAATCCACTGAAAAAAACCAAATGTCATTATGCAATCTGTGACAGCTTCCACAAACTGCTCTTTGTATTTTTGCTCAGACAGATACGATGAACTCATTGGTTCATTTTTTATGTCGTTTCCAGGCATGATTTGGCCCGCTGCGGGACTAGTCTCTCCATTGATAAGCCACAAAGCATACTGTTTAAAGTCTGGATGGTTGGCAATAGCCATTATTGGTGGTGCACCCACTTCAGTATGCCCACCTTCATATTTTTTATATGAACTCAGTGGAATGCCAACCTTTTCGGCAAACTTATTTGCACTCAAGCCTGTGGTATTCCGAATTAGTTTGAATTTTTCACCTAGAGAAATTGACATAGTACCTTCCAAGGATCTATATTTGTCACATGTTCCTTGTGAGGAACTGTTTATATCCGTTATGAGGATATTATTGCTTAAAATGAACTTATATCGATTAGATTAGCATATGCAAGGCTGATATTGGAACCGTGCATGATGCTATTACTAGTATATGCGAGGTTAATATGGATAACTACAGACGCAATTTAGCAGGGGATGTTGTTGGTAATGATGAAAAGTTCCTCCGGGTAGCTGATGTCGTCGAAAAATGTTCAATTTCAAGAGCCATGATTTACAAACTGATGGGGCAAAAAAAATTTCCACCAAGCCATAAGATTAGCAATAAATATGTGATCTGGTTGGGCAGTGATATCGATTTGTGGCGCTCTATGGACATTGACGCTTTCTATGAAGTGTATGGTCAAACATTGAAAAGTGGTAACAGCCTTCATAAAAAGGAGCAAGCAGCATGATCACTGAACAATCAATCAAATCTCTTGGCTTGTCTCCTGAAGCTGAAAGTATTTTTCTGAGCATGCATCATGAGATTGAAGTCCTTAATGAAAAGCTAGACGAAGGTGACGAGCGTTTGGTTTCAACTGCTGAGGCAATGAGCTACCTACGTATTGCCCGCAACAAGTTTTGTGACTTATCAAAAGAGCATGATGACTTTCCGAAGGCGGTTACGTATGGGTATACCCATTACTATCGGTTTGGTGATGTTAAAGCCTTTCGTAAAAAGCTGGTTGATGAAGCAAGGGCTGGAGGTAACTCATGATTTCATTAAGCGTAGTCGACCAACTTAATGTACCTGATGACGTAAAAGGCATTATCTCTTTAGTAGTTAAAGAAAACATTGAGCTAAAAGAGCAGCTTAAAGAGGGTGATGACCGCCTTATTACAACTGCCGAGGCTAAGGAAATTTTGCTGTGTAAACACAAAAAGTTTTGGGATATGGCGGCTAATTACGACGACTTTCCCAAAGTTATTAAGTTTGGCAGAAATTACTACCGCCTTGGTGATGTTAAAGCATTTCGTGACAAGCACATTAAAGGCATAAACGGGGAGGCTAAGTGATGGGACAGCCAAACCAACTTCAAACAGTACCAGAATTAGCAGTTATCAAAGGTTCAAAGCGCGAGCTACCTGCTTGCTTTATAAATGCTCGCAAGCAGCTAAAAGGCGACTTTAACAGCCCAAGCCGTATTTACGCTCAGCTCCCAGAAAGACAAAAGTACCTGCTTTGTTTTGCCGCCGGCTTTAGCAGAACACAAGTTGGCATGCTTTGGCATGAAATGAGTAATGACCAGAGACTTTCTATCCGAGACGCGATAATAGAGTTTAGGGGCCTTTCTCAGCAGTTTTTTGATGCTAAGGCAATTGACCCACAAAAGTTTATTCAAGGCAGCAGTTTCGCCAAAGTTAACTAAGCAAGGAGCTATCATGTTTAACTTTTTTACAAAGCTGTTCAGTAAACCCCAATACACAAAGCGCCGCCTCAATAGCGGTTACCCCGAAGCCTTTGACAGTTACATGGACAAGTGGGTGTTGCAAAAGCTAACCAAGCTTTCATCAGAAGACTATGCCAAGTTGCCCAAATGCGATGACGTAAACGAATACAGAGTAAGGAAAGCGCTATGAGTTCTACGAACCCTTTCGATTGCATCTACTTTGTGTTTTGCAAAAACCAACCCAAAACACTAGTCACCAACCTTTTCGAAATTTAACCCAAAGGACCAAAGAAATGGAACATATCAAAGACCAAGTTGCGTCTGAAAAACATTTAAAACTGTCAAAACATGAAAAGGCAGCTTTGAAAAAGGTTTTCGTGATGGAATATAAAATTGCTGAGCTGAAAAGCCAATTAGAGCAGTTTATTGGTGACCTACATTCTGAGTGCAATTCAGCATATATAAAAGTTTGTAAACTTTCTCACAAAAATCCAATGCGTAAAAAAAATAGGGGATTCGTTACATTAATTACAGCCGAAAGAGCAATTCAAGCAGAGCAAACTTTAAGACTTCCCTCAATTGTAAAATCTGCTGTCAGAAGGATTAATGACACCATTATAAACAGATGGAACGGAAGCTACCAGCCAACCCAGTATAAACTCAATAGTTGGTTCGATATTGTTGCAGCATTTTCTCCAGAGTTATTTAAAAGGTTGTGGAATTTATATATGGGGCGCTGCATAGGAGGATGGATCGACTACCTCACTTTTGAAAGCGAAACATTAGCGAGTAAAGGTATTTTCAATATCCGACGGCCAAGCACTTACATCCACAAACAAGCACCAATCACTGTTGGCAAAGACGACATCCCCTTTTAAATAAAATATTTGGAACAAGAAAATGACATATATCAAAGACCAAGATCTGCCTGAAAATCAGAATATCACTCAATCAATGGTTAATTTAATCGTAGAGCAGGCTAACGAGGCGATTAACCTAGTTTGGAAAAGAGATACATCTAGTACTCGAATTGCATGCGAAGATGTACTTACTGATTTGCAGCCAATGGCAAAGCTTATTTGTGAACATGCAGACTTT
The DNA here is from genome assembly GCF_001696455.1 of Pseudoalteromonas luteoviolacea. Classification (GTDB taxonomy): domain Bacteria; phylum Pseudomonadota; class Gammaproteobacteria; order Enterobacterales; family Alteromonadaceae; genus Pseudoalteromonas; species Pseudoalteromonas luteoviolacea_C. The sequence continues at coordinate 1,273,062 of NZ_MAUJ01000001.1, read as the reverse complement.
GACATTTACGCGCAAATCAAAAAGGTATTAGACGAGCTGCATTTAGGCGCCGAGCTACTTCATAAACTAGAAGTTTAGTTATGACTGTTCGGCCTATTGACGTTGATACACTTAATTTAAGCGGGCTAGCAAAAGGTGTATTAGCGTCGATTACCGATATCGACGATTACAACTACTTAGCTCGCGGACTCTCCACATTACCTATCCCATTGCAGGGCCGTATGGCCCGTAAATACATTGACCGCTATAACGGTAAAAAAGCAGGTAGCAAATACAAAGCTAATGAATGGATGCGCCGCACTATCAAGCGTTTAAAACCTCGCTTTGGCGTGTTGTTCAGGATTGCTCAAAGTATGCCTTTCCCTTGGCATATTTTGAGCAGTGTTGAAAAGACGAAGGACCACTCAAGGCTTGTTGCAACTGAAGCTATGCGACTGATGATTGATCTTGCTGATAGCAATACCGAACTCTCATATAGAGAGTTATTAATAGAGACGCATATAGCTTTAAAGACATTCGCTAAGCCATTCGGCGTTAGAGTGCCATTTTCAAATACAAAGTATTCAAAATTACCAGATGTGCTGTTGCAGTCGACATTGCTTAAATTAAAGTGTGACAAGTGGTGGGCGCGAAAATTAAAGCTTGTACGCCGCCAGTATTTAGAGCTTTTGGAAATCTCAACGGGTCAGGTCGGAAAGGACTTGTTTTATAACCCGAGGACCAAAAAGAACTCCCGCAAAGGCATTTCTCCTTACTCGAGCAAATTAGCTCAACAAGAATACAGTCAATCAGAAAAGTCTGGATTGGAGTTTTTAAAACTAATGGAGCTAGAAGGCTCCGACGGCACTGTAATTGATTTAGTTGAAGCTGTTAAGTCGGGTATGGCAAACCCTAAAAACCGTCGCAATGAATTGATGCTTAGGATTCGTGAAACGGAGGAACTGGCCGACGAAATGGGTTATGTTGGCGTGTTTCTTACCCTTACCGCACCATCGCGTTATCACGCAAATAGCCAAAAGTGGGCAGGAACCACCCCCAAAGACGCACAAGCTTACTTAAATAGAACATGGTCTCGTGCTCGCTCAAAGCTAAACAGGCGAGGGCTTGATTACTTTGGTGTGCGAGTGGCGGAACCTCACGCTGATGGCACTCCGCATTGGCATATGATGCTTTTTATGCCCAAAAAGAAGATGCAAGAAATTATCGCCATTTTGCGCTGGTACTTTATCCAAGAAAACAAGCAAGAATTATATGAGAGACGGGCAGACAGGCCCCGTCAATTCAAGCTATACAAACAAAAGCGTAAAGAGTGGGGCTTAAAGAAAACGCAAGGTAAAAAGGCAAAGGAGCCTAGCAAATTCTATAAAACGTTTAACCCGCGATTTGAAGCTGTATTGATTGATAAAAGTAAAGGTAGTGCCGCCAGTTATATAGCTAAGTACATTTCAAAAAACATTGATGGATATATGTTACTCGATCATCAAGACGCTGAAACAGAGGAAGGTTTTGCTGAATTTGATGAAAAGGGCAAAGTTAAAAAGAACAATATCAACCCAGTCAGAGCCTGGGCGAGTGTTTGGGGTATTCGTCAATTTCAATTTTTAGGTTCACCAAGCGTTACTGTTTATCGTGAATTGCGCCGGTTACGCAATGAATGTGATGACCAGAATATTGAGCCTATTAGGTATGCAGCAAACGAGGGGCACTGGAAGGATTACGTAAAACTGCAAGGCGGCATGTCTGTAGGTAAAGATGCTAATTTCAAACCGCTGTATGAGTACACTGAGTTTGGCAACGACTACGGTGAAGTTGTTCAGCGTATAAAGGGGGTTTTGCATGCCGCTAGTGACAGCTCTATCGTCACTAGGTTGGTTGAATGGACCAGACAACTCAAAGGTACCGCAGAGAAAAACGCGCGTGCAGACAGCACCCCCGTCGGCTCAGCCGACTATTCTTGGACTAGTGGGAATAACTGTACGCCTTGCACGACAGGGCATAGCGACGAGTTAGTGCTAGATATGCAAGGTTGCAGCGAAAATGAGATCAGAGACATTAAAAAAGATCTCGTAGCAGGAAAAAGGATCATGAGAAACGGCTTTATTTACCTAATAAGGGGAGGGCAATTGCTCATATTGGATAAAAAAGCCCAGATTAACTCACTTAAACAAGACTACATCAAGCATGTAGCGCATTCACTCGCCCAAAAAGAGGCGGAGCAGCAGCGATATGAAGCCCAAGAGTCGGCAATTGCTGATTGGGATGTGCTTAATGAAGATCAAATTGACCAGATAAAACGAACTGGCCACGTTGTCGCGGGTCGTCGAGTGTATTATATTGTCGGCAACAAGCTTAACTCTTTCAAACGTATAGAGTTAAACGACATGGAGCGGGTAACGACGCTAGAAGCACAAGACGTGCATTGGCAAAAAGCTAGGGAGATTGTAGACCTCGCCTTTACCTATGCTCAATTAGAAGAACGAACAATTCCATCCAACACCATATACGGCCATGACCGAAAGCTCGGAAAGGGCTTAGACCTGATTGGTGATCTTGAACTTGCTCAACTCGCTGTTGAAGGCGAGGCAAGCGCGATTAGCGATAATGATTGGTGGGAGATAGGGATGATGGCTTAGGAGTCAAAATTTGGTGCAAAAAACGATTATAAATCTTAAAGCATTTTGGATAATTCTATCTTTTTCGCTTATTTTACTGTTTTTTGGGGTTGCGTCTATTCTCAGCCAGCATGTCAGTATTATCGATAAATGGTCTGCGTCAGCAAGCTGGATGAGTTTTGTACTAACATTTTTTGCAATCGTGGTCACAATACTATTTGGAATTCAGGCTAACCGCCTTGCCCAAAAGCCTATAGAAAAAGAAATGAGGGCGGATATACATAGGATTTATACGGAGCATTTACTCGGCATATCTGAGCAGTTTGAAGCTCACATATCTCTAAACTTTGTCAATGTTGTCATTCTAATAGAGTTGATAATTGAACAAGCAGCCAAGTCTGACTACAAAGTAAATGAGAATCTCTTAGGTAATGCGAACAGGGTTATTGAAGAATCAAATAGTGGAATGATCGAATACCAGAAAATGTCAGATGATGCTATTCAGCAATTGGACCGGCTTTCGTTCACTTATACTGAACTTAGTATTGAAATTGAAAAACACAAAAAGTCTATCTTAAGATCTCGCGCTGCTGCATTTGATTTATATAACGCAAGTCAAGCTCTCGAATATTCAATGGTAGATTATATTAGCCGAGAAGTTGATACTGATAGTTACGAATCTTATCTAGGTATTTTCCCGTCTAAGCGTTTTATGTCAAATGCTAAGGCACATTTACTAGAAAATAAAACCCAAGAATTTATGCGCCCGGTTTATAGCGCTTGTAGAAAGACACTAGCGCGGAACAGTGTAAGAAACCCCTTTCAGCTAAAGAACATTGCAAGCGACTTTAAGTCAATTTTAGATTAGCTTAATACAACAAAAATATAGGTTAAAAATAATGGTAAGTGAGTTATTTAAAAGTTTAGATGATTGGTTATATGAATTTGATGATAGATATCCCTTTTGGCAAGTTTGGTTGGTTATTCTTTTTTTATCATTAATTTTTGCGTCAACATTTACAGTTTTCCTAGTTAAACAGGAACTTGCAAATAGATTAGGGGCGTGGGGAAGTGCTCTTGGTGGAATAATCACATTTGTTGCCGCTGTCTTAGCTTTTTATCAGTATATGTTTTATGTTCGTGATCGTGCAATTGAAGAAAAAACTGAGCTTGTAACCGGGCCTGTTTCTGAGCTGAGGAAGTTGAAGTTTGATCTAGAAGGTTCAATGTGGACTGCCGTTACTTTGTATATATATGATAAGAAAGAAATTGAACTTACTCCAAAAGAAATGGCAGATGCAGTGCTGAAAGTTGAGGAATTAAAGAATAATATAAGTACACAATTTGAAAAGTCATTATCGTTATTAGATAGAGTTAACGTTAAAAATAGTTATAATTCAAATAAAAATAATAGATTAAAGGTGGAGTGTAAATCCATGATTGAGAAGGTTGTAGTCGATTTACAAATAGTAATTAATCTATTGTACAAATATCAAGGGAAAGACTTACTACTGGGTAACTTTGGTATAAAACCAATTGATAAATTATCTTACTATGAAAGCTTAGAAGCAGCGGCTCAGTTTGCTCTTAAAGATGACGCTATATACATTTATGGCTCTGCATTCGAGTTGATTGGTTTTAGAGAGTATCTTGCTCGCTTTGATGAAAGTGTTGAGAGTTTAACTAAAGTGAGTTAATTAGAGTTCTAAAATTTAATTAAATAGATATCAATTGAAGTTTATTCTTTTAGCAGGTCAATTTGCATTGGCTTCGGTAAATTCTTCAAAACCCCCGCAGCCAATCTTGCCACATCTCCCCTTGGTGGATTCAAATAGTGTTTGAATGCAAGACTTGCAACAAATGTCGCACCACACTCTTTAGTGTTTGAACACGAGCAGTACAATTCAGATACGTTATCCGCCACATTCTCCCTCGATGTTATTACTGCTTTGCTTCCGCAGTTTGGGCAAGTCACTCGCATTGTTACACCTTCAAATCTCAATCTTAATACTGTGATTATATACAGTTAATTCCGTGGCGCAAATATCACCGCCAGAACGCCTGCATGAGACCAAAAGGGCGAAAAATTCACTCCTCCTCGCCTTCCGCTTTCGCACAAAAAATTGACGGCTTTGACATCGCCTGTGACACCGAGATTATGTGGCAACCTTTATACCTATGGATCTGCCAGCATTTAGGAAAGGATCAGAATGTCAAACTTGTGACATGTTTTGACACATGAATGACAAGAAAGGATCCAAAATATTGGAAATACAACGAAAACCCATTTATATTAAAATTATTATGACTTAACTCATAACTATTTTATGAAATACTTATTTAAAGGAATGCAAAGCCCAGAGCGGTTCGAACTGCTTTTATCATTGACTCGGATTAGCAGTGACAACATTATTGAGGCTTTGAGGGATTACTTAGTGCGTGGTTTGGATAAAAAGACAGCGGCGGTAATCAATGGCATTGAGCAACCCAACTTGTCGGCAGCTTTGAGAAGGCTCGAGGTTAAAGCTGAATTGGTAGAAAGAATTAAGGAACTTGATAAATAAGGTGTTGATTAAAAATGGTAGAGGAAGCTTTAATAAAAAGACTCAAGGATAGTTTAGGTGCTGTAAAAAAACCATGTCGAAAAAAATATGTAAAATATATGATAGCCAGTAACTTTTATGTTGATGGTAACATTTTTATAAAGCGTTATGATATTGCGTTATCTTCTGATTATCTAGGAAATACAAATTATCGTTCCAAAATGGTTGTTGATTTATTAATGTCAATTGAGTGTTCTCTGAAATCATTACTAATTACAACTAGTAATGATGAGGTTAGTGCAAAAGAAGCATATAAGAAAGCAAGAAAATGTGGCCATAACTTGGATAAGTTGGCTAAACTCGTAATAAATCAGTCTAAGTATAAGATTAGAATCCCTAGCAGTAATAGTAGTGTATTTGTCGAACTTCATGAGCTGGGTGTTTTCGCTAGGTACTCTTTTGAAATCTGGAGTATTAAAATTAAACAAAAACACTTATTTTGTGATAATTTAGTAGAAAGAACTATTGAAAACACATACTGGTGCAACCGTTTAAGAGATGAGGCTATTAAGTGGAATATATTAGCATCAAATCGTTTGAGTGCATTAAGAAAGCATACAATTTTATCTGGAAAGCCTTTACTTAATGCGAGAAAAGAGGTTGATGATTTCGTAAATGATCTGAAGTAAAGTTGATGGTTTATGCGTTGGTTTTTCAATGGGAAGCCTAATTTCTAATTTTAAGCACTAATTTGTGAAAATAGGCTGTCAGTTGTATTTAACTAAAGCATTATATTCGTGTTTCAATGGTCAATATTATTGGTTTGTATTACTTATCCCTTAGCTTGTTAATGATATTCATCGGATCTTTACTAAACTTGTGACCGAAGTTATTCAGACCATTAAACAAATGAGGCGCCAGATATGCACCCACACCAATAAAGCCTGGTCGGGCGCTTTCGGCTACTTGCCAAAAATCACAAAAGCTAGATACCAAATAAGCAGCAAGTAATGCCATGAGCGCGTTAAAAAAGTAACGGCCAAAAGTAAACGCGTGTGGCGATAAGTAAAGTTGAATGGCAGCTGCGGCCATGCTGATAACAACAAACTGCACAATTTGTTTAAGGTTTATAAAGTCCATTATTCGGCATCCTTGCTTGTCGGGTATAAATCAGAGTATTCGGGTATTGCAAAATCAATGTGTAGTTTGGCTGGCAAATAGCGGTTAATGCTAGACATAGTTTGTTGGAGCGGTACTACTTCGTTGTTGTAATATGCACGGGTAATTTTGTCTAAATCACCAAAGCCTGGTGAATCGCCAGAGCTTTGGCCGCTCAATGCTTCTTGCGCTCGGTGCATACTCAACATGTCGTTGAGAGTAATTTTCTTGATGCGCTCGAATTCGTCTTTGGTAGAGATATCTCCAACAGGTGTGATCTTAATCGACTTTTCAGCGTCGGCTTTATTGCTGCGAAAGTTGAAAAATAAACTTCTAAAGTTACCCACGCCTTTGCTGTCTTTGATTGCATTTTTTAGTTTGGTTTCATCTTCAGCACTTAAATTTGGGTCGGCCATGCTAAAGATAAAGCCCATGTGTGCGCCGTTCTTGTAATAGCGGCGCCTAAATAGCGTCGCATCTTCATTAAGCAAAGCACTTTGAATACCGCCGTAATATTCGGGTATGCCATAAATACCTTGGGCTGGGTCATACTCTTTTATATGAATCACTTCTCCAGCATTGAATTTAATTGGCTCGATAGTACGGTTAGTTAATTGCGCATAAACACTACGCTCGGTTGTGTAACGCATGTTCAAAGCGGGTAGGTGCTTGAGTCTGATTATTTGCCCAAACTTATTTTTGATGATTTGAAGATAGGCATTACCAGACCATAGGTAGTCATAGGCAAACTTTTTAAATGCGTCGTTACTGATCACAGAGTTTGGTTTAAACCATTTCAGGATCATGTTGCGTTTAAAGCCAAGTATTGGCCCATGCTGCGCATTCACCCTAAGTAATTTAACTAAACCCAATAAACTGATAGGCGGCTCATATATGCCATTCATATCAGAAAATATGCCCGTGTAGTCTGTGAGCCGATTATCTAAAACTGGCTCCGGATCACCAAAACTAAACACGTCACTCATACCTGTATAGTTTGGTGCGCTGCCAGATTTAACGCCTTTCATCCTTGGCTTGTTCATTATGCTGCAATTCCTACTGATGTTTGGCGGCCCATCATGTTGCCGTCAAGAGGTTCAAATTTCATGGCATGCATTATTGCCCAAGCAATGTCAGCATGGCCCGTTGTCTCGGTTCGATTAGTTGCGTATGTGATTTGGTCGCCAACTACTTTACGACGAATGTTTATAAATGAGCTGGCAATATTTACTGCGTCTTTGTCGTATTCAAAGCGGCGGTTTTTAATAACATTTAAGGCCTTAATGACCATTTGGTTTTTAATAATTGGGTTGTAATGAATTGGTTCAGCATTAGGGAAAAATGCGGTTATCAGTTCCCACACACCATAACCCATACCTGTTGTATCAATTCCAATATGCTGCACGTTATATTTATGCGTGAGTTCTTCGATTTCGCGTGCCATGGCCTCAAAATCATTGCCACTTAAGTCGAGTGTTTCTAGTAGTCTAAATTTTTCGCCTGGTTGCATAGGTAAACTTAATACGGCAACACATGCTTTGTCGCCAAATCGAGCAGGATCAAAGCCAATCGCCACAGGTTTTAAACCAAACGGGCGTTCAAACCCTTCCTCGAAGTCATCCCATTCATTCGAGTCGCCCACACAGGCCATAAGTTGTTTTAAGTTGAAAGCAGAATGAGCATCGTCGATAAACTTACACATAAATAAGTTATCGAATTCGTCTTGTGAATATTCATTTTCAAGTATGCTGATGTTGATACGGTCAAAGCCCGAGTTTACAACATCATGTACATTGAGCATTTGCCGCCAAATACCATCTTCACATAAGCGACCTTCTTTGAGTGCTTTGTGGCTGCAATCAATCGCAAATTCATCATCGTTACAGGCTTTAGTATGTCGATACCACTTGCCATTCCAATGGTCATACGCTTCATGACTGGTAACACTGGGAGTACTGAAGTAGGTGACTCGGTATTGTTCATGTGTCGCCATTGCCTGTGCAAGGCCACGTAGCGATTTGTACTTAGGGATCCAAAATACTTCGTCTATGTATAAGTCGCCGCTTTCTGATTGGGCTGTTCGGGCATTGGTAGATTTAAAAATAAGTTTTACTGTTTTACCGCCGTTCAGGTTTAACACCATAGGTGAACCCGTTAGCTCAATATCAAAGTGTTCACGCACCAGTGCGATAATATTGGCTTTGAATACTTCCGCTTGGTCACGCGATGCAGAAATAAAAATCTTATTTCGGCCATTTACCACTGCATCGTAGAACGCTTCAAATGCAAAATAGAATGTGGCACCAATCTGGCGCGGTTTTAATATAAAACGGCTTCGGTGAAACTGGTTATCGAACCAATGTTTTTGATGCGGATAAAGCAACTTGTCTTTAAGTTCGTCCAGCATTTCAACTGTAATTGCTGAACAGTCATTTTTTTTGTTCTTCTTCTTTTTACTGCGGCCACTATGGGTGCCATTGTTAACTGGTTGAGCATCATTAGTCGCTTTTTGTCGGGAGGTAGCGGCATGTTTACTTTCGTTAAGGGCGCAAAGCTGGCGAGTACAAAACGCTAATTCTTTATAATCGGCGTCTGTTTTCTCTGGTTTGTCGGTAAGCACATTAATGCGGCGGCTGAATGCCATCTCGGCATTGTAGCTTGGACACATGTCAGCCCATTTGCCGTCATCAGCCCAGCGTCGAATACTTCGTGCGCTTGGCATATTTGGCAGCTCTGCTATTTCATCAAACGTGTAGCTATTAACCACATACAAGTCTTGTGCTTGTTTGCGTATTTCTGGCCCGTACTTTGGCTGCATCCTGCGCCCCTAAATCAATCCATGAAAGTGAGTTTAAGGGCTAAAAAGCTTCAATTCTGTAACTTCAATTCCTAGTTATTCCTAAAACGCAAATATAGGAATTTCTAGGAATTAAACAGTTAGAAAATCTTAAAAATCAGGTGCAAACTGCAATCAAGTTGAAGGAACGAATTATTAAAACGAGTAAAACATGTCAGGTCAATTACGCACAATACCCCTTACTATCGCCGCTGTTGGTTTAACGGTTGATGGTAGAGAAATTGAGGAGCAAGACGTTAATGATATTGTCGAAACGTATAACCCTAATATGTATGGTGCACGCATAAACATTGACCATTATGCGGATTGGTCTGGTTGGAAAGCAGAAGCCCTTTCATCAGTAAAACTTAATGGAGGGATGCTTGGTGATGTGATATCGGTCACTACTGAAAAAAATGAAGACGGAGTCCAAGTACTAAAAGCTGTACTTGCGCCAAACGCCAGTTTCGTATTGTTAAATCAAGCCGACCAGCATGTTTACTTCTCAATTGAAATCGACCGTAATTTTAGGGACACAGGTAAAACTTACTTAACAGGGTTAGCTGTTACTGATTACCCGGCTAGTGCTTATACATCAAGAGCAAAATTTAGCAAAGAGAGTGGCATAGAGAACAAGGATGTTTCGTTTCTTCGTGCTGACCTTGGCTTGTATAGCGAAATTGAAAAGCCATCAAAAAAGCCATTTTTTAAAAATATATTCAACAAGGAAGCTACCATGCCACTAACAGATCAAGATAAAGCAGATATTGGAAAAGCAGTCGCTGACGCTTTAAACCCTTCATTTACTCAGCTTAATACTTCATTAGCTGAATTCAATAAACAAAATCAGCAGGAAGCTGAAGACCAACAGGAAGAAGGTCAGGGTGGAACCCAAAACAAAGAGCTGACGGAGCAGCTCACCCAAATAAGTGAAAAGCTCAATAAAACGGACGAGAAGTTTAATCAGCTTCAAGACAAATTTGATGAACTTTCAACTGAAGAAGCCGACGACACAACTGATGCCGATGATGAGCCGACAGGTGATGAAGGCAAGTACAGCAACTTACTGTAAGGAAACAGCGATGCGCACTAAAACAACTCAAATATTTACCGCCATATGTGCGGGACTTGCAACCAATTACGGCGTAGCAAGTGTATCTGAAAACTTTGCAGTAGAGCCTACTATTGAACAAAAGCTTTACGATAAGGTTTATGAATCTGCTGAGTTTTTAACCCGTATTAACCATGCACTAGTTGATGATTTAGTTGGTCAGTCGGTATTTATGTCAGCGGGCTCGGGTGTAACTGGCCGCGCTGGTGTAGATGAAGATGGCAATAATGAACGTCAAACTAAAGACGTGTCTGGCTTAAGTAAGCGTGAATATCGCTGTTACGAAGAAGAAATCGATGTCCATTTATCGTGGGCAAAGATGGATGCCTGGTCAAAGTTTCCAGACTTTCATAACCGTTATCGCAATCATGTTCGTCAGCAAAAAGCCCTCGATATTATCAAGATTGGTTGGCACGGCATCAAAGCAGAGCCAATAACTGATTTAGCAAAATACCCAATGATGCAAGACGTTAATATTGGTTGGTTGCAACTTCTTCGCCGCGATGCGCCCGAGCGTGTAATTAAAGAAGGCGCAGTGACGGGAGAAATCCGTATTGGTGAAGGTGGCGATTACGAAAACCTTGATTGTGCGGTACATGACTTAATTCAAGGTATCCCATTGCACAAGCGTGTTGGTTTAGTTGCCATTATTGGTGATGAATTGATTGCCCAAGACAAAGGTAAGCATTACGCCAAAAATGCACATACGCCCAGTGAAAAAACAAAAGTGGAAATGGCACAGGTGATCAACACTTATGGTGGTTTACCTAGCTTTCAGGTGTCCTTCTTCCCATCACGTGGCATTTTGGTGACCAGTTTTGACAATTTAAGCCATTACATACAGTCGGGCTCTACACGAATGAGCATTGAGAACAATGCCAAGAAAAAACGCGTTGAAGACTACGAGTCACGTAACGCTTGTTATTACGTAGAAGACCTTGAGAAAGCGGTTTATATCGAATCTGACTCGGTAAAAACTCATAAAGCAGAAGACGGTACTTGGTCTTAGATTCCTTCTTTGAGAATAGAACGAACGCTGCTTGATTCAGTCGTTCAAGCAGCAACTTATAGAGAGTGTTTTTAAATGAGCCTAGTTAAGCAAGCATTAGCCAAATCAAAAGGCGAAGTACCTAAAAGCGCAGTGGATGCGCAGGCACCAAGCAAGGTGAAACGCAGCAATGAAAAGCAAACTGAGTACGCGTTTTTTAAAGCGGCAATAAGTTCTGACTTGGCTCAGCTAAAAACATTCACTGATATTGCAGACAAAGCGGATTACAAATCGACGGCCTTGGAACGCAATGACTATCTAGGTTACATAAACCAGTATCGGCTGAGCGGTGGTAACCATCCAAACATCGTACTTTCATGGGTGTTTATCTGGTTGGTTGACTTGAAGCGTTGGACGCAGGCAATCGAATTATTGCCGCTGTTAATCGAGCAACAACAACCGCTGCCCACACGTTTTAACACTAAGCACTGGCCAACTTTTTTGGTAGATCAGCTGTATGACGAAGTGAACTGGCACCTACAAAACAATAAAAGTGATGGATACAAAGACATGGCATTTTGCCTGTACCAGGTGATCCACCTATTGCGCCGCCAGGACTGGGCAGGACAAGAAATCGCAGGCGGTAAATTATATGCAATAGCTTGCAAGCTGGAGGTCGCCAGAGATAACACTGGTAATGCAGTGTTATTTGGAGAGCAAGCACAGGAAATAAATAAGGATGCCGGAGTAAAAACTTTGGTCGCAAAATTACAGAAAAAGCTCCAACGCCAGTGAGCAACTTAGCTTAACCAGTTAACGGAATACGAATAGCTGCTTAAGACTAAGTGGCGCTCACACTAATAAAGGAGGGCAATATGAATTTATCAAACATGCCAGTGGCTGATCAGCAACAGCAAAACATTGTGGTATCTGGCAATGGATATTATCCAGATTTGGAAACGGCATTCTTTATTAAGCGCTATGCGATCCCCTCTGAATTTGCGAACGATGAAAAAACGTTGGTTAGCATTCTCAAAGAGTCACAGGCCGAAGTTAACAACGAACTAAAAGAAGCTGTTTTAACTAATGGTACACCGCTCAATGAGCAACAAATTCTGTTCTACAGAACAGCGGTTTATGCCTTAGCTAAATCCAAAAGCTTGAAGTCAAAGCTAAGCACTACGCATCGAGACAGAGCCAATGCACAAAATGAGCTAGCGTCAGATAATTTTGAGTTTTGGCACGATGAATATCGCAATCAAATCAACTTACTTCGAGCGCTAAGCCCAAGTTTGTCGGCGGAATTGATATGAGCATGAGTAAGTTAGATAGGTTAAAGCGATTCTTAATTGATGCTAACTACAAAGGGCATAAGCTGGCGTTACCCGAACAATTTGAAGCGCACATGGAAGAGGGAGTTATTACCCCAGCGAGTAAGCAAATAAACGGCAATGGTTTACTAGCAGCAAGGCTTTATTACTCTTCAATCATTTCAATTGATCCTTGTTATGCGCCAGTTGAGTTAGTGAGTGCCTATGTGAGTTTTTGGCTTCAAAACAACGCAGAAGGTGATGATTCCGAAAGTGCGGAGTTTAATTGCTCAATTAACGACGACAACTCAAATGAAATTGAAATTGTAATCGGTACTTTTGAGGAAGAGTTAGAACTTGTAGAAGTTGCCAATGGCCCTTTTGAACTTGGCGGAAAAAGTTACGACTTTGGCGAACAAAGCCTTTGGATTGCAGAGAGGTTCACTTTAGCCGGTGAAGTTGGCCGTGCTTAATATCAAGCTCGATACAAGTGACGCATTAGTTCAACTTGAAGCACTTTCTTTACCAGAAAAAAAACGCAGAGCCATATTGAGAGATATGGGGAGAAAGTCCCGTAACTTATCAGTAGACCGGGTCAAAGAAGGCAAAAACCGAGATGGCAGAAAATGGGAAGATCCAAAGAATGGGAAAATTTTCAAAAAGATAAACCAGAAGAAACGCACATATATAAAAACAAGCGGAATGACTTCTGTAATCGGTTACAAAAAAGGCCGTTGGGGAGCAATCGCCAACGCTCACGCCAAAGGATTAAAAGATAAGTTTACCGTTAAGAATCTAAAAAACAGAAACTTGCCGGACGACAGATCAAGAGCAACCCAAGCTCAAGCTGAACGCTTGGTTGATTTGGGTTACAAAAGGTGGGACAAGCGTAACAAAGCTTTCAAAGAAGTGAGTGAGAAAACAATCAGGAGAAAGCTCAAATTTGGACAAGCTGGTTTAATTATTAGATTGCTCAAAGAAAGAAATAAAGCAGCAGAGAAACAGCGTAAGAAAGAATGGGACATTAAACGACCAGTTCGTGAATTGTTGGGTAATACAGTGAGCGAGCAAAACAAAATTCGTATAGCTGAGCTAGAACGAAAAATGTTTTTACAGCAGAAAAGTTAATTTAACAAGGAAAGGTTATGGCACAAGGTAAAGTTTCGGTTGCCGCCGTTCAAACTGGTAGCGGTGCGATTAAAGAAGTAGAGCGCACGGTATTAGTGATTGGTGAAGCGCCAGCAAACAATGGTGTGATTCAAGCAATCAATGCACAAAGTGATTTTGATTCACTGTTTGGTGAAGCTGATTCACAATTAAAAACCCAACTTAAAGCATGGCAGCGCAATGGTGATGATCTAGTAAGCGGTTATGCCATTTCTCATGGTGCTGGCGAGAATATTTTAGAGTTAATTGATAAAGCCATGGAGCAAGACATTAGCCCCGAAGTAATCGCTATTTGTACACCGGTTACTGGGAAAGCAGAAGTTGAAGCATACCAGGCTAAGAACCTCGAAATTTTAAACAAATATGCGCGTTATGTTCGCACACTTGTGGCTGCTCCTGGTTTAGACGGTACACAAACATGGTCAGAATTAGTGACGGCATTACAACCCCTAATTGATGGTGTCGTGGGTAATCGTGTCGCCGTTGTGCCTTTACTTTTTGGTGATGAACTGGGCGGTGTGTTAGGGCGTTTGTGTAAACGTTCAGTGACTATAGCTGACTCACCAATGCGTGTGTTAACAGGATCTATGTCACTTATGCCTCTACCAGAAGATTCTTCAGGCAATCCGCTGACAAATGCAACAACGTTGACATTAGATTCATTGCGCTTTAGCTGCACGCAATTTTACTCGGATTTTGATGGTGTCTATTTTGGTGACGTCAATATGCTCGATGCTGAAGGGGGCGATTTTCAACGCATTGAAACAGGTCGTATTCTTGATAAAGCATCTCGAGCTGTTCGCATTATTGCCATTCAGCAAATTAAAAACCGTCGCTTAAATAATAGTACAAGCGGCATTGAATTTGGTAAGCGTGTTATGGGCAGGCCGCTACGTGATATGAGCAAATCTGTAAATATTGGTGCGGATAAATTCCCAGGTCTGATTGATGCGCCAAAAGACGACAGTATTACCCTGACGTTTATGGATGCTCGAACATTGCATGTGATGCTTAAAGTGAGACCGATAGACTCACCAAACACAGTTCTAGCAAACATCATGTTAGACGACGTTGAGTAAGGACAGACCATGACTAGAAAAGTATTAGGCGGAAAGGACTTTGACTGTTTCATGGGTAACTCCATGGTGCACGTTGTGGAAGCCAATGTAAAAATTACCGATGGCCGAAAACCTAAAACAGTGCGCGGTATTCCTATGGGCTGGATTGATGGCCCAGTCGAAGCAGAAGTAACGTTAAAACTTGATCACGAAAACTTCTTATTACTGCAAGCCCAAGCGCAACAGGCAGGTAGTTGGAAAGGCATTGAGCCCTTTGATGTGGCCTTTACTGCAAGCGTTGCCGTAGGTGATTTAAACGTTGAAGTTTTTGGCTGTATGCCGCAACTCGAGGAGTTGTTAAACATTAAAGCCGAAGGGGGCGAAGAGAATACTTTCTCTATTAAATGCCCAGTAACAAGCCCTGATTTTGTGTATATCAATGGGGTGCCTTATCTCACAGCTGATGAAGTGAGAAATTTGTGATGCGGGGCTTCGGCAAACTTAGCTCGCAAGTGTTACTCAGTGCTATGGCACTCAGTAAACACAAAGTGTTTGAGGGTGAACTAAACCTAAACATTATTGGTGTTCGTGCCGCAAATACCCGAGCAAATACCTTTAATGACCTAATTTGTGTGCTGTATCAGCAAAACGGCGAGTGGCAACTTAAGCAGTTTAAAGCGACTACTGATGCGGGCCTTTATTGGCGTAAACACCCAATGAACATTGACGGCACAGCGGTATTGGTGCCAGGTCAACATCGCGGCTTGTGGAAACTGGGCTACCACCAAGGTAAATATCGTGCACTTGTTCAAAACAAACCTGTGATCGTACTTCGTGACAACGACAAAAACGCCGAATTAGAAACCGATGAAGCACAGGCCGAGCTGCAACTTGGTTACTTTGGTATTAATTGCCATCGAGCGAGTGCACACATCGAATCAAAGCAAGTTGATAAGTGGTCCGCGGGTTGCCAAGTATTCGCGAACCCAGACGACTTTGACGAATTTATTAATCTTTGTGAGCAATCAGCTGAGCGTTATGGCAATACCTTCAGCTATACGCTACTTGAACAAAACCAACTTAAAGAGAGCAAGGAAAATGCAGAATAAGCAAATTGTCATTGATACCGATGAACAAGAGTTCACGTTTAATGTTACGGGTCAGGCTTACAACAAATATCTAAACAGCACGACACCGACCAATAAAATTCAACCAGCAACTAACTTTTTATTAGCCACGGTTGATGATGCTCAGAAAAAAGAGCTCAAGGCACTGTTACAGCAACCAGGTGCAGCGTTGCACATGGTCGGCACAGTGATTGAAGACTACACACCAGAGTTTAACTTCTCAGTAAAAAAATCGAAGAGCGAGCCAAGCGAATAAAGCAAAATCGCTTAGACCAGTTATTTGCATATCACGCCAAACACTTTGGTAATTTGCCAATATCAGGTGAAACCTTGGCACAAGCGCTCTTTATTGAAACTCAGCAACAGGAGTTGCTAACCGTTGCAGTAAACAACGGTATTTGCATGGCACTAAACGGCGAAGAGTAAAACACATGAGTTCACTCAGTAAAATGGACAAGTTGCAATATTCAATAGGCCTGATTGATAAAGTCACTGGGCCTGTGAATAAGATCATGGCTAAAATAAATCAACTGAGCGAACAAACAGCCAGCGCCAAGGAACAGTTATCAGGCGGACTAATGAGTGCAGCGGGTGGGGCCATGATGTTAGTTGGCTCGCTCAATCCTGCCATTGAAGCACAAGCCGCTTTGGGCGAGGTGCAATCGCTTGATGTGTCTAACCAGGCTCTGACACAACTTAATAACACCGCAATTAATTTTGTAAGTAATTACGGCGGTAATACTGCTGCTGTTATTCGCAGTTCTTACGACATCCAATCTGCCATCAGTGGCCTTACTGGTAATGAGCTTGCTCAGTTTACCGAGTCATCCGCCATTCTTGCCAAAGGCACAAAAAGTGACGCGGCGACCACCACCGATTATTTCGGTACCATGTATGGTATTTACCAAGACACAGCCAAAGAAGTTGGTAAATCTGAGTGGATACAAATGCTAACAGGGCAAACCGCCGCGTCAGTTCGTATGTTCAAAACTACGGGTTCTGAAATGGCGGGAGCTTTCAGCACGTTGGGTGCAGAGGCTAATTCCCACGGCATAACAATGAACGAGTCCATGGCGGTACTTGGTCAGTTGCAAGCCACCATGTCTGGCAGTGAAGCGGGTACCAAATACCGCGCATTCCTTGGTGGAGTTGGTAAAGCACAGCAAAAGCTTGGTATTCAACTCACTGACGCACAAGGGCGTATGCTGCCAATGGTTGAAGTGATGGACCGAATACATGAAAAGTTTGGGATCATTGACACCGTTGCAGAAAGTGACGCACTGCAAAAAGCGTTGGTACCAAAGAAGCTGTGGCACTGATTAAACAGCTTATGCCCCAAGTTGATCAGCTTGAAAACAACATAAACCAATTAGGTAATATTTCTAATATGGGGGTGGCTGTTGAAATGGCCGACGCCATGGGTAGCGCATGGGATAGATTCGGCGGCTCACTTAATGCAGCATTGGTAAGCATGGGTCAAGCCGTTTTACCAATCATTGAGCCAATTGTGGACCTACTCGCTACATTACTACAAGGAGTTGTTTGGCTCACTCAAGAGTTTCCCATATTGAGTGGTGTTATAGGGACGTTTGCTGTCGCCTTAGTTGGTGTAACCATAGTAATGGGCACTTTCAATGCCTTAGTGGGTTTGTACCGTTTGGCTATGCTACAAGGTGCGCAAGCAACCAAGATTGCAAGTATCTGGTCTAAAGCGTGGTCGGGTGCATTAGTAATACAAACCGCAGCTATGAAAGCCGCCAGCTTTGCAGCAGCAAACTATGGCAATGCTCTATTGTTTGCAGGCGGTATGCTGAGCCGTTTACAAAGTATGGGGGTTGTTGGCGTTTTGAGTTTAGTCACTGCAAAACTGGGAGCCGCAGCCACCGCAGCTTGGGCGTTTTCTGCCGCATTGTTTGCTAATCCGATAACGTGGATTGTCGTAGGGGTCGTTGCTGCAATCGCAGCCGTATCTGCGCTTGTATATTACTTCGATGAAATATCAGCAGCTTTTAGTGATTGGGCAGACAACTCAATGCTTTGGCAGGGTATGCGCGTAGCTTTTGATTTAATCACTTTGCCACTGCAAATCATATGGTATCTCGTTAAGTCCATTGGTTCTGCGATTTATGATTTTGTAGCCCCTGCATTTAGCTTTATTGGCGAGTTGGTCGGTACAGTGACAGGTTCTATAACTTCGGCATTTATGGCTGTGTATGAGCCTATCTCAGCGGTATTTTCTCGAATTGGAAAAATCATTTCAGGAGTATTTGAGGGAGTTTTCTCTACAATCAAAACGTTCTTTAATTTTTTTGGGGATATAACCGCAAGTGTCACCGGCTTTTTGAAATCAGTTGCAGATAATGGCGTTTTAAATATGGTGATTGACTTTTTCAGTGATGATGAAGAAGTGCAGAAAATTAGCCAGCAGCCAAGCTCAGCAGTGCAATCGTTAGAAAGCGCAACACATATAAACTCTGTTATGCCGCAAGTTCAAAGTCACTCATCGCAAAGTTTAGATCAGGCACAATCAAACAATGTTGTGCAGTTCTCAAGCTTGCAAACGGGTAATAGCGTAACTAATCGAGTGCTTGAACAAACTCAAAATGGTGCTTTGTATTCGCAATCGACTATTGTTTTACCTAGTAATGTTGTGGCACTTTCAAATGCTCAAGTATCTAACAATACAAGCCGTACTCAACAAAACTTTGCAGCGGTAGATCAACCACAGACTGCGAATTTTACTAACACACCAATTTCAAAAGTTAGTGAAGTAAACCAAGCGCTTTCAAGCAGCGTGATACCGCTAAATGCACAAGTTCTAGCTAATCATAATATAGCTAATAGTAATCATCATGCAGTGGGAGCAGAACAAGCTTTAACGCAAAATACGCAATTGGCTTATTTAGATCACGCAATTACCAACAATGCCCAAAGCCAGGTTCTTGAACAAAGTGCTCAGTCATTAGAGCAAGAGCAAATCGAGCTAAACAGCACCTATGTGGCCAAGCCAAAGCGCTCTGCATTTTTACAGCAGCTTGCTAAAACAAACAATATCAATACCAGCAATGCAAGCAGTGACAACTCTAAGAACGTGCACATCGAAAGCTTAACGGTAAAAACAGATGACATGGCCCGCACGTTCGAAGATGTAATGGAGTTAGCATCATGATGACATTTGACGATATCCAGTTGCATATAGATTTAAACGTTGTCGATGGGGACTTTGTGCTCAATGACTCCCTGAGTCCTGCAACACTGCAAAAAGCAGACGTAATAGCACAAGACATTAAGCACCGCATTTTAGAAAGTGGTTTGCTTGTAAAGCTTGTTGGGCTGCGCAATGAAAACGGTATTAAGCCAATTCTGACCGAGCTTGAATTGCTTATTGAACAAGACGACAGGCTTAAACCTGGCTCAATCAATATAATAAAAAACGATAACGGACTATCAATTGACGCAAAAACCAGACAGTACGGGGGCTATCATGAAATTTAAAGCTCTTATGGAAAAAGCGGGTTTACCACTGACAGAAGACAAAGCCGCAGATCAATGGCGTGAAGAACTCAAAAGCCAGAATATTTCTGTGGCGAATGACTCTCCATTTGGTCCGTTCTGGCGAACTATTGAAGCCTTGATCACAAAACCCGTTGTGAAGCTGTTTAATTGGATTGCCCAAACGGTAATGCCAGATCTATTTATCATGACCGCAAGTCGCGACGCATTAATTGAAAAACACGGCCCAAGTCGAAATGTGTTTATTCAAACTGGCTTGAAAGCACGTGGATTACTGACTTTTTCACGCCAAAACAGCGAGGGTGAAAGCTCTGTCGTTGCTGGCACTGTAATCACAACGGACGTGATTGGCTCAGAATCCTACGAACTAACATTATTGCAAGACGTTAATTTTAATGAAGGAGTTAGTGCCGTTAGTGCATTAGCAGAGGCTATAGAAGTAGGGGCGGCGTTCAATCTACCCGCGAATTCCTATCGCTATTTTTTAGAGCCGCAAGACGGGGTTACAGTGACGAATTCTGACGATTGGCTTTTACTACCAGGTGATGACGAAGAAGACACCGAGAGTTACCGGGAACGTATTCGAAACGTTTTTGGTACCGCTGCACGCTGGCACACCAACGATGTTTACAGACAAATCATCGCGGGATTCCATGTGCCCATTGATAACATTGAGATAGAAACAAACGGGCCACGCGGACCAGGTACCGCAAATGTGTATATTTATTTAGATGTTGGCACGGTACCAAGTGCATTACTAGAAACAATCAACCGCCATATTCGCGATAATGGTCATCATGGGCTTGGTGATGATGTGGTTGTATATGCAATGCCAACGCAAACACTCAATGTATCTGTTGTTTATACACTGCATACTGACAGTGATATTCACTCTCAGATAACCAGTTTTATAGAGTCTGCATTTCGAAAAAACGCGGCGTACAAGCCAACACGTGTTACGCATAATTCGGTGTTCTCAATCAGTCAGTTGATCAGCGAGTTGCACGAAGAGTTTGAACAGCTCAAATCAATTCGTATCAACATTGATGACATTCACCCTCAAAATTGGTTGCCAGTGTTGGGGAGCTTGGAGGTGAACCGTGGCTAATCAAATTGCAACTTGGCTAAACAAAGGCTATGCCGAAAAATTAGTAAAAGCTGCTACTGGTTACTGGAATAAAACCAGTGAATTTGTCATGTGGGCAGTGAATCAAAAAGATGAACAGCAGAATGAAGAACCTATTTTGAGCTTTTTGGCTTGGGAGCGTTTAACTGACCGATTGCATGATGAGCCTTTAGAGCTCTATAGGAGTCGCGTTCAACATGCGCTCGTAAATACAATAAACGCGGGCGAGTTTGCGTGCATTAAAGACATTTTTGCGCGCCTTGGCATTGAAGTACTCAAAGTAAGTGAACGATTAGACGGCAGAGATTGGGACATTATTGCCATTGATTTAACAGACAATGCGTTGGCTAATAACAACAATTTATTACCAGAGCTAATACAGCTCTATGGGCGTACATGCAGACGCTATGAATTGACTGTACACAATAAAGCGGAAGTGTCGCTATCACTAGGTGGAACACATGTGCAATGGGACAACTGTCACGTACAGCATGCATTGCATTTGCAAGCTAACAATCAAGCAACACAGCAATACAGCCATGGTTTTATATCTCTACAAAATGAATCAAGCGTAGCGCCTTTATTACCGTTAAAGCATGATGTGAATCACTCACTCAATATTGAGCGCTTAAATTGTTTTTTAGGGCTAGATAACCGTGTTGTAACTACATTGCTTTTACCAACTCATTTTAATGTACGGCACAGTTTCGAAGCACAACCGAAATACGGATTTATCAGCAAGGAGGGTGGCGTAAGCCTGGCGACACTATGAGCCAAATAATAACAGGGATTATTACCAACGCAGGAAAGGCGCACATAGCAACAAGTGCATTGAACAATCAGGGTTTAAACGTCACCGAAATGGTGTTTGCTAACATTCCCAATCTAAATGAACACGCGACACGAAACCCCAATGAAGGTATGCCGCCGTCACTGCAAATCGTACACCGCCGCAACATCGATGTTGAAGGCAGAGTGGATGAAAACACTGTGGCATGGGCTGTGGTTTTGGAGCAAGATGTAGGGGACTTCGATTACAACTGGATAGGGCTTGTTACAGACGCTGGCTTGCTCTTGGCCGTGGATTACTTGCCCATGCAGCGAAAGCGTAAAGGCGTGAACAATGTGCATAACCGCTCGTTTGTGCTCAAGTTTGCAGCCGCCGCAGCACTTTCTCGAATTACGATACCTGCACAGTCATGGATGTTTGATTATAGCCCGCAAATAGACCGAATTGACAGCACATTACTGACTATAGCGACCATTCAAATAAACAACATGAATAGAGCCGTTAAACAAATTTATAAGGGATTTAATTATGAGTGATTTAGGACGTTTAATAGATGCGTGCGACGCGCTAACGAATACTGTTGAAAACAAACACGCACAGATTGATGAAACGCTTCAGAATGCAATTGCTGAGTTGCAAAATACTGCTGCTTCATTGTCGAGTCAATTGCCTCGGATTTGCGTATCTGAAAATCCATTTCTTGAGATAGATGCATCAACACAATTACCAACAGGGTTGATGATGCATGACGATGTCACTGCAGAGCTTTTTGAAACAATTCCACGTTCTCCAGAAGAGAGAACCTCAGCACAATTGCAATTATTGCAAAGTATGGAAGACGACCTTGGTGTGTCGCTTCGTGCTCATGAATATTATGACCGAGGCTTTAACATTATTAAATTATCGTGGACACAATTAACAAACTCAAATTGGTTAGCATTTCCAGCATACAGTAAAAGCGGCACTGGCGCATACCCTGAGCAAGTATTACTTACTTACGGAGCATTTGTAAAAGTATTGTCTGGTGAAATCACTGGGTACTGGGGAGAGGGTACAACACTGAATAAATGGCATTTCGGCAATGGGTTATGTGAAGTTAGTGGCAGATTTGGCAACTATTTTCATCCGCATCCATTGCGCAAAAGTGCAACAGGGTCTGTTTTAGTTGCATTACCATTCATAACCACCGGAAATGTTCAGAACGCCGCAGAATGGTATCCACAAACAATCATCTAGGAGGTCATATGAAGCTACTCGATATTCACACATCTACACAAAAAGCTGTAACGAGCAGAAACAGACTAAATGAATATATAAAACAGTCTGACCCATTGTTTATGGAAGCGATTCGAAAAGAAGCAGCTGGGGACCATGAGGGGGCCACGCTTGCACAAACGGCAGCACTAAAAGCGGTTGCAGCAATCAAAGAAAAATATCCATTCGATGTATAGATTAACAGTTTGTTTTAACGAAACCGCAGCTCCATGCAAGATGCAAGCGGGCGCGAAAGCGCTCGCGAACGCATTGAGAGATAGCTCTCGCTATGAGAGCCCTAAATCACTCAATGGACTACTATTGAGTGCAAATAGCACACGTTCACTAATGTTAGCATCGCAACTTCAAACGATAAATGAAGTATGCCCGATTCCTGGGTTGATAACATGCGCGTCATACGCGCAAAGTCTCAGTACAATTGAACAGGATAAATTAGTTGTATATGAAGGCCAAAGTCTTGAGTGGTGCGAACAGAGCTTGCAAAGTCTCAAGCCTTTACAACAAAAGCAAATCACAGAGGGGCTGGCAAAAGTAAATGAACAAGGGCAAAGTTTAGTTAAATCTATTGATGACGCACTGACCGAAACAGTTGAACTAAAAACGTCAAGGGACGAGCGGTTGAGTCAACAATTCGCGCCTGAAAGTACAGGACTTAACAAACAATTATTGACAGGTTCTAGCATTGAGTCACTAGCACGCCAGGTCGAACAAGTAGGCGACGATTCAGAATTTTGGGCACTGTGTTTATTCGTCGGCGAAATTGACGAATTGAACAAAATCAAGGAAGTATTGTGATAGCAATTGATGGTTGGCAAGTACCAGGTTACGACACAAAAGTAAGCGCAGGCATCAAGCTCGCGGGCTCCGATTTATCTGGTTTTGGTTCATATGCCCTCAGTTCAGACAATGGTGTAAAGCCGGGTATCTTAAACGTCAAAGCAAAAATCGCATTTGTTGATAGTAATGACCTAGCGTCGCTCATCACAAAAGCCAAAGCATTAGACGAAAACGGCGCACGAACAGTCTATACGATTAACAGTGATTTGGCTGAAGCGTATAAAATCAGAAAAGCAAAGTTCAGTGGTGAAGTGAAAGCAACTGAACTAGAGGACGCAAAAGGCTGGCAAATTTCATTCAAATTGCTAGAAGTGCGCTCAGTATCAGAGCGTGAACAACAGCAACTAGACGAAACATCAAATCAAGCTAGTGAGCAGCAAGCAACTGATTCACAGACCCAAATACAGCAGCAATTCGACCAAATAGACGGGCCGTAACATGGATGTACGTCTATTCGACTCTCTACATATTGACGGTTTTCCAGCAACAACAGTCATCAACAAGCAAGTCCAACTTGATTTGAATAGCGCAGGCCGTGCCCGCTTTGAAGTTGTTACAGAAGTGGAGCCTAGTGGACTTATTGAATTACATTTGGGCTATGAAGTATCAAATATGACTCCCTATTTTTTGGGCGTGATTGAGTCAAAACATTTTGCAAACGGGCGTTGGTATTTAACGTGTCGAGAATTGTTAGGCGCACTGGTATATCCAAAGCCATTTTCACTACGTCACCCGACTATCTCGCAAGTGTTAGATGAGTTAGACGAAAGCATTGAATTTGTGACGCCAGAAGCCGATTACATGCAAATCAAAGTCCCCATGTTTTGTCACGCGGGTACAGGCGTCGAGGCACTTCGACAAATAGGTCGCGTTTGGCAAATTCCACAGTACATTTTCCAACAAAGGTCGGACGGCAAAGTTTACGTTGGTGGCTGGCAAGATAGTCGTTGGGCTCGGTCAACAATCGAAGATTTCCCTGAACATTCGCTAAAAGCCAATAGCTCAACAACTGGCGAAGTGATAGCTATTCCCAAGTTAAGACCAGGGTTAAAACTCAATGGGCGTTACATTCAGGAAGTGACGCTACAAAACGACAGGATGCAATTACAATGGTCAAACAGGCTGTTAAGCGTTTAATACTCCGTTACTTTCCAGAGTTAGGCGAGCGTAAACATTTGCCGCAACTTGCTCGAATCGAAAACATTTATGATTTACCCACAGATGGCAGCAAAATAAGCACGCCTTTTAGACCATACAAAGCGGCAGATATTCAGCTCATAAACCCACATACTTATGAGATCTTAAACGTACCACTCTTTGAGCAAGTAACTTTAGCAACAGGCCAAGCAAGCGATACAGGACTAATTAACGAGCCCAAGCCTGGCATGATTTGTTTAATCCAATACATCGACGGTTTAAACAGTGCTCCCATCATTACCAGTATTTTGCCATGGCAAAGTCTGGTACCTGAGCAAAAGCACACTGACGTAGGCCTCAAACAAAATTCTCGAGCACAAATCCAAGGGCGCGATGGAAATTGGATAATAGAAACTGACGATTCAATCACGCAAGTTAGTGATTCGAGCAAAGTACAGGCCCGTGAGCGCACAGAGCAATTTCACATCAAACAGTCGTCCATTGGTACTCATGAAACTAATCAAATCGATGGTAATCAAGTAAACAAAATCATGGGCGCACTAAAAACTGTGGTTGGTGAAAAAGCGCTAATAACAGCATTGGAAGGCCTGCTCCTTGGCAGTCAAAATCAAATTGATATAAAAGCACATGAGAATCTAAACATAGAATCATTGAGGACTCTCCACGCTAAAGCAACAGAATTAGCAAAGCTTGAAGGAGCAACAATCTGGATTGGAAGTGACTCTGTTAACGTTGCGCAAGTACTTGCGGAGTTGATTGAGCTGGTGAAATTATTAAGTATTGAACTGGCTTCACACGGCCATAAAGACCAAGGAGCCGGACCACCAATGACTAAAACTGAGTTTGAGGGTTTTAAAGATAGTGCTGAGTCGTTGCTTGACGTATTACTGCCAATAGTCGCTAGGTAAAGAATTAGGTGTGTATATAAGTGTGTATACGGAAAGAATTTATTTTAAAATAAACAGAATATAATCAGTAGGTTAAGTTTATTATCTCATAATCGTGCCAATAGATAGTTGGGATATTTTCAACATTTTCTTTTGTATGTAATTTATTGTTTTCTTTCATAAAGTCGTGAGCTATCTATTGTGCTTTAGTGTTTGGTTTCTAACGCAGGCATAGTAACACATTTGAAAAGTGGCTTCGATTTATAAAATAAGCGGAAAGGAACAATTTTGGAATTGAGTAATTTGTATTGGCGTATTTCACTGGCTGTTGATCAATGACTCTGACCCCATTGATCTTGATTTGGAAAAAGGATCATGAGAAACGGCTTTATTTACCTAATAAGGGGAGGGCAATTGCTCATCTTAGATAAAAAAGCTCAGGTTAACTCACTTAAACAAGACTACATCAAGCATGTAGCGCATTCTCTCGCCCAAAAAGAGGCAGAGCAGCAGCGTTATGAAGTCCAAGAGTCGGCTATTGCAGATTGGGATGTGCTTAATGAAGATCAAATTGACCAGATAAAACGAACTGGCCACGTTGTCGCGGGTCGTCGAGTGTATTATATTGTCGGCAACAAGCTTAACTCTTTCAAACGTATAGAGTTAAACGACATGGAGCGGGTAACGACGCCAGCAGCACAAGACGTGCATTGGCAAAAAGCTAGGGAGATTGTAGACCTCGCCTTTACCTATGCTCACTTAGAAGAACGAACAATTCCATCCAACACCATATATGGCCACAACCGAAAACTCGGTAAAGGTTTAGACCTGATAGGTGATCTTGAACTCGCTCAACTAGCCGTTGAAGGCGAGGCAAGCGCGATTAGCGATAACGATTGGTGGGGGATAGGGATGATGGCTTAGATTCATTTACTTTAAAGGACATTTGATGCGTAGTTTTTTTATTCTCATGAGCATTGCCATTTTTGCGATGCAACCTGTATTGGCTGATGAGAAACAGAAAATTGTTGGACAAAGCAATAACCAAAATCAGCTAGTCCACATTTCTCTGGCTCAGCAATTGGGAGCTATTCAAAATAAGCTTTCTGATCTAGATGAGAAATTAAAACAGCAAAACACTTTGAATGGTGACGCTAAAAGTCTGGAAGAAACTTATAACGAGTTAAAACTTCAGCTTGAAGAGTTGAAGCTTCTTTTAAACCAAAAAGAAACAATACTGCAAAATAAGTTAAGCAATCAAAAAGAAGTCATAGAAAGTAAATTTCTTCATAAAGAGCAAAATCAAGATAAACAGCTGGCTAACTTTAATAGTCGAATATCTGATATATCATTTGAGCTAACGTTATACAGCATACTAATTACCTTAATAGCCGTTATTTTAGGTATTTCGACCACATACATTTCGATTCAAAAAGCTAAAGAACAAGCGAATGAAGCTTCAAAAACACATATGAAGGATTGGCTTGATAAAAATAATGATGTTTTGCTTAAACAAGCACAGGAAACCTTCGAAGAAACGAATAAAAACTTAAAAGCTAAATTTGAAGAATTTGAAAACGTTCAGAAGAACCGAGCTGAAGTATTCGCAGAAAAGAGGTTGATTAGAGCAAAATTAATTGATTCATTGGTCGATGAATCTAGCAACATAGACCCTGTAGTTTTCGAGAGCGATAAATTGGAGGTTAAAGACTGGTTTGAAATTGGGGATGAAATGCTGGCGAATAATCGATATCGCTTATCGCTAAAAGTTTGGGATGTAATTCTATTGAAAGAGAAAAATATCGCTGAAGAGTTAATACTAGCCAAAGTTTATGAATTAAAGGCATACTGCCTAACTATGCTCAAAGAAAAGTTAGAGGCAATCAAAACCTATGATGACTTGATTAAGCGACTTGGTCATTCAGAAAAAAGTGAACTTAAACTACAAATAGCTAGAGCAATGTTAAATAAAGGGTTTAACCTTAGGAGTCTTGGTAGACATGAAGAAGAAGTTCATACCTATGACGAACTTATTGCTCGCTTCTTTGATGCAGAAAACGACAAATTGCAATCTATAATCGCTAGTTCAATGTTGAATAGAGGGGTTACACTTGAGCGGTTGGGTACGCCTTACAAAGCAATAGAAGCCCTGGATTCTTTGATTTCTCGCTTTATTGACTCAGATCTTGAGGAGATACAAGTTACAGTTTCTGGTGCAATGTTGACTAAGAGTTATACCCTGAGAGACTTCGGTGAGTTTTATAAAGCAATAGAAGCCTGTGACAGACTGATTTCTCATTTTATCGACAGAGAAAACAACGCAATACAAGCCCGAGTTGCTGCAGCAGTATTGGTTAAGAGTTCCGCATTGCGCCAATTAAATGAGTTTCATAAAGCAATAGAAGTTTGTGACAGTTTGATTTCTGGCTTTATCGAATCAGAAAACCGTGAAGTACAATTACAAGTTGCTCAAGCAATTATTTCTAAAGGGTCTATGCTTGAGAAGCTTGATAAGTACGAAAATGGAATAGAAACCTATGAGGTACTTATTAACCGATTTATTGGCTCAGATGACGAAAGATTACAAGTAGAAGTTATTAATGCAATGAGAAGTAAAGCGAGCATACTGAGGGATCAATCAATGTTTGAAGAAGAAATAAAAGCTTATGATGCAATGATTGTACGTTTTATTGACTCAGATAATGAAGATATGCAAATAATAACTGCGCAAGCAATGCTCCAGAAAGGGAAAGTATTGGAGTTTTTAAAAATGAAAGAAGAACAAATTAAATCCTATGAGACACTAATTAATCACTTTGCTGACTCAAGCAATGAGGAAATAAAAGAGTACGTAAGAGTCGCAAAGAATAGATTAAAAATATTAAAGCCCGATTAGTTCTAACTGCTTTTCTCTTGGTAAATTACTAAGTAGTGCTGCGGCCAGTTGCGCCGCATCACCCCTAGGCGGATTCAAGTAATGCTTAAATGCAAGACTCGCTACAAAGGTAGCACCGCATTCTTTAGTGTTTGAGCACGAGCAATATAATTCAGATACGTTATCCGCCACATTCTCCCTCGATGTTATTATCGCCTTACTTCCGCAGTGTGGGCATGTCACTCGCATTGTTACACCTTCAAATTCTAATCTAGATACTGTGATTATATACAGTTAACTCCGTGGCGCAAATTTCGCTGCCAAAACGCATCCGAGAAACCAAAAGGGCGAAAAATTCACTCCTCCTCGCCTTCCGCTTTCGCACAAAAAATTTATGATTTTGACATTGCCAGTGACACCGAGATTATGTGGCAATCTTTGTATATAAGGATCTGCCAGCAATTGCGAAAGGATCAGGATGTCAAACTTGTGACATGTTTTGACATGAGAGTGACAAGAAAAGATCCAAAATATTGGAAATTCAATGAAAACTCATTTAAATTAAAATTATTATGATTTAACTCATAACTATTTCATGAGGTATTTATTTAAAGGAATGCAAAGCCAAGAGCGGTTCGAACTGCTTTTATCACTGACACGAATTAGCAGTGAGAAAGTAATTTCGGCACTTAGAGATTATTTAGTTCGTGGCATGGATAAGAAAGCTGCAGCAATCATTAACCATGTTGAAATGCCAAACTTCTTAGCAGCGCTCAAAAAACTTGAAGAAAAGGCGGCCGTCGTTGAAATGATCAAAGAGATTGACGGGTTATGAACTTCGTAGCCCATATTTGACCTGAAATGCAGCGGCGAGCAAATAGCGGCCGTTGATAAAACTTTCATCGGCATGCAAAATGCAAAATCCGACTCCTTATTTATGTTTTCTTATGATTGAGCGCAAATACAAAGTTATAGCAAGCTTCCCTATATTTGGACTAATCCTTGATATATTAAACGGGAAAGGGTTTAGTGACTACGTTATTAATGGCTTCAACTTATCATTTGCAGTAGTTTACTTCTTAATTATCAGGTTTATAGTGGTAAAGGTGACAATTGTGCACATTCAGAAGACAGCAAAGTTTTACTCTACGGTTCTTTCTTTAATTGTTATTTGTGCGGCCTTGTTATTTTGTGCTTATCACTTTTATCTGTCTGAGCCATTTAGAATAGTTTATAGTGGTAAATACACTTACCACGCTTTGAGTTTAGGGGTGTTTCTGTCTTTACACTCAATTCTTTTGGCTTTTATTGTACTATTTGGACTTAGAAAAATAGTACAAGGAAAATATAGGATTTATAAAGCGTAATAATTTGCTCATGTTTAATCTGACAGTCAAAAATAAAAACTACTCATATGAACCTATTTACTTCCGAATTTATTGATTACGTTCAGAGGGTCCTTACTAAATCTTTGCCCTAAATTATTCAACCCTTCAAACAAGTTCGGCGCCATATATGTCCCCACGCCTATAAAGCCTAGTCTAGCACTTTCGGCCACGGCCAGATACTCACAAATACTCGAAACCAAATATGCTGCAAGTAAGGCCATAAGTGCGCTAAAGAAGTAATGACCAAAAGTAAAAGCGGGGGGCGATAAATAAAGTTGAACGGCCGCAGCCGTCATACTGATAACAACAAACTGTGCAATTTGTTTCAAGTTTATAAATCCATCATTTGGCACCTTCGCTTTGCGGGCTGAAATCAGAGTATTCAGGTATTGAAAAGTTTATATGTAGATGCGTTGGTAAATAGCGGTTAATACTAGCCATTGTTTTTTGAGGTGGAACTACTTCATTGTTGTAGTATGCGCGTTATTTTATCTAAATCACCAAAGCGCGGTGAATCGCCAGGCGTTTGCCCGTTTAATGCTTGTTACGTACGATGCATACTCAGTATGTCGTTAAGTGTAATTTTTTTAAGCGTTCAAATTCGTCCTTCGGTACAAAAAGTAACACTATTCTTGTCGTTTTTTCCATGCTTACCCGTATACTAGGTACCTCATATAGGAATTTTCATTCTCTTTTATTTTTAATACGTTGAATTATTATGAAACTGAAAAAAAAGAACTTAAAAAAGTTGTCTACGAAAGATCTAAAGCAAGTCGTTGGTGGTAATGGTGTGACTACTATAAGTAGTATTGATATTACAACAGCAAGAGGTGATGAGCCTCCTGCCGGTTAATCACGATGGATAATAGTCAATTAAGGACCTGATCCTATAAGTCCTTAATTGCACTTTCTCCAATATCACTGTGCTTCGAGTTATGGTAGTTAGACTTCTCTGCATCTACTCATAGCGCATGGCATATAAAACCCGATTATTTTTCGTTTTTTCTGCGTTCACCGAGTTTACGTCTATCCATTTCCCTTTGTTGCCTTGCCATGTACTCTTCAATTTCAGAACGCTCACGGTGACCAATGACATATCCCTTTTTATACTCGATCGCCATGTCATTTGGACAAATGCTTGATTGGTCTAAGCCTTTTTTTGCATGCTTATATCCTAATTCGTACGTACAGTACTCAAGTAGCCCATCGCTATATCCGTCAACAAATTTATCTAGAGCATCTAAAGCAAGGGTGGCACCGCACTCTGCTTTAACTGCATCAAATGTTCTGACGTCTTTACCAGATTGTGCAGCGTTAAAGCCCAATGTTGTCCAATCTTCAGTCGTGCAATTAGAGTAACTCAGGGTTTCTTTTGTAGCGCTACACCCAGTCAAAAGTGCAATTATGATAGTCGTGATTGTCATAAGTTTCATGATTTACTTTCCTTATAAATTATTAGCATCTTGTACGCTAACAATGTTTGCCAGTATGTCTATTTTGTTTTGAATCCCCTGTGTGTCAGGGTATTTGTTTTTAACGTCTAGTAATAAACTATATGCAGATTGAATATCGTCAGTATTGATGTATAGTTGGGCTCGCCCTAGCATTGCGTGCAAATTTACACTGTTAAATGCTTCTGAGCGTAAAAACATTTGCTCCGCAGCTATATAGTCTTTTTGCTGTAAAAGTAGATGCGCGTAAGATAACAGTGCCTGTTCATTGTTCGCATTATTATGCAAAGCCTCTTTGTATAACTTGTCGGCCTCAACAAGCTTTCCGTTTGCTTCTAAAATCTGTGCTTGTGTATATGCTATGGTGCTTTTATCTATATGAGTCAGTGCATCAGAGCCAATAAATTGTTGTAAAAGCCATTCACTGTCTTCCCATCTATTAGCTGAATTGAGCCAATATAAATAACTTCGAACATCCGAAAATTCTAACGTCTGTTTACTGACATTTGCTTTGAGCAGTGCGACAGCGCGGTCATACTGAGATTGTTCAAAGTGCAGATTGATCATTATAAGCAGGTTTTGATGTGATAGGTCACCTAGCAAAAGTGCATATTCGAGAGATGTAAGCGCTTTATCACTTTGCTGCGTTTCGAGATGGATTGCTGCTTTCGTAAGCCAATAGGATTGTTTCTGCTTGTTTTTTGTAATCAGTTCGCTCAGTAATGCTAATGCCGATGGGAACATTTTTGCTTTAACCAAAGAAGTGAGTAACCCTTGTTGCCACTGTTCATTCTCGGGTTCTAGGCTGTAGGCTTTTTGATAAGCATACAACGCGCTGAAAGCCCCATTTTTGTGAAGGTTTAAATAACCTAATTGGCCATGGATCATCGCGCTGTTCGAGCCATATGCAATGGCATTTGAAAAGTGTATCTGGGCCTTTTCAAAATCTTCATTGATAAGGTACAGTTGCCCAAGGTCTTGATGGGCACGAACCAATTGTGGCTTTCGTTTTAAAACAAACTTATAAACTTTTTCGGCATTGCTATACTCTTTTAAAGAGAAGTGGACCTGCGCCTTTATCATCAAAAGTGCAGGGCTTAGTTCGATGTTATAAAAAGTTGCAAGTTCTTCGCTGACTTTCTTAAAGTCTTTTCTCGACAGTAACGATTTGAGTTTTTCAGCAAGTTCATATTCGTCAGGCGCTAAGGTGACTTCCCGATCTGAGTACTGCTCACTGTATGCTGGTAAAACAAACCTAACGGGCTCTAACTCAAGTTGATAGTCTTGTGTATGCGCTTTGAAGCCAGCCATTAAAAGTGCAATAAGGGAGAATACACCCGCGCGTTTTAGATTCATGATATTATCCATAGTTAAAGTTAATTCCGTATAAATAAACAGCTTGCACTGCTTTACCTTCCTTCTTAGGTATCTCAAATTTCGCGTGTTTGACCCATGTTCTAATCGTTTCAATCATTTCAGGAAATACGGGATCAATAATCTTCTTAACATAGGGTTTACCAGTTTGGTCAATGATGAGCTCAACAGACGTTTCAATTCGTTTTTGGCCATACTTCCTCACGGCCTTTGGCGGTTTTATATAACGCTGCGAAACGACCTTGGGTACTCTGTCGAGGTGTTCGACCTTGAGCATGGGAACTTTGGAAGAAAAGTGACTAACAAATTCAAGTTTGTCTAATTCTAACATCGGTAAATCAAGCTCCTCAGATTTAGGCACTTGCATTACGTTCTTATTGCCGTATTGCACTTTTACCGGACCACCCAGACCCATAACATTTATCGCACTTACATTACTGGGCGCGTTGTTTGACTGCGTTAAGGGCGGTGGCGGTGGTGGGGGAGCAATCACAGCAACATCTATCTTATTGACAATGAGTTTCTCTGGTTCAGCAGGTGAGTTTTGGTCGAACACCACCATGAAGATAAATAGCAATGCAGAGAGCATCAAAGCTCCTAAGACAATGAGTGCTCGAAATGCAAAATGTTTGAGCGTCATCATTATAAAGTCTCTTGCGTTGCAAGGTTGATGTTATCAATGCCTGCGAGTTTCGCCTGATCGATGACTTTTACCAAAAGGTCTGTTGTTACAGATTTATCTGCTTGAATAATAAGCGGCCTAGCATCTTTACGGTTTAAGTGTTCAAGTGTACTGCGTATGCCGTTTAGTCCGATATTAGTGCCGCCGTATATCACTTGGCCATCACGAGTAACCGCTAATAAAAACACGTTTTTTTCCAGGCTTTTACTTGAAATCGCTGAAGGTTTATTCACTTCGACACCCGTCTCTTTGACAAATACGGTTGTGACGATAAAAAAAATCAACAAAATAAAGACCACATCTAATAAAGGCGCTAAATCAATATCATTGCTTTTTTCTTGCTCTATGCGATGTTCGAAAGAGGATTTCATAATTGGCCTCGCAGCTTCTTGTATCTGAATAATAAAAGTTGGCGTAAAACCACAGAGGGAATAGCGAGCAACAGACCCAGCTTTGTTGTGACTAGCGCACTAGAAATACCACCAGACATAATCGCATGTTGACTTAATGCATCAAAGATTGAAATTACCTGAAACGTATCCAAAAGCCCTTGAATAGTACCTAGAAGGCCAAGCAAAGGTTGTGCTGCAATCAACGACAACAGACCCGCTTGCCAATTTTGTACACTTTGCGCCCAACCGTCGTTTGGTTCGCTAAAGTAAAGGTCAAAAATAACAAAGTAGGTGAAGCTTGATATACCCAGTAGTGCAAGTATCACTTTATTCTCTAACAAAAGGCTTAACTCAATCATGTTGAGTGCCTGCTTGGGTTAACTCGACTTTACTCAACTGGATGGCCAATGATTCTAATGATGATTGAAAGCTTTTAACTTTTCTTGTCAGAAGTGCGCTAATGACTAATGAAGGTATTGCGACAATCAACCCAAGCTCAGTGGTGATAAGCGCCTGAGAAATACCACCTGACACCACCGAGGCATCACCGGAACCAAATACATTCATCATCATAAATGTGTGGATCATGCCTGAAACGGTCCCCAATAGGCCAAGCAAAGGCGCAACGGCCGCACAAGTTGCTATCACACCAATGTACTTTTCGTTGGATGCTTTGTGTTTAGAGAGTGTCGCTATCAATAAATCGTCTCTTTTTTGAGATACATTGTTTTTAATGACAATGTCAGTTAACGACTTTTGTATAGGATCCAAGTGTTCAACCCAGCTTTTGAATTTTAGCTTTGAGAGTGGATTATCTGCATGTGCAACAACCTGTTGTTCGAGCGCTTTTAAGTTGGGTAATTTAAATAGTTGCACAGCTTTGATTAATCCAATCACAATCGCTGCCAATGCAAAAGAGATAATAGGAATTGCCCAAGTGCCGCCACGCTCTATATATTCCATCATGGAGAATTGGGTTTTGTTGAGCTTGTCTGCATTACCAAGAGTTGGATCAAACAGAATATTTGAGGTGCCTTCGCCTTTGAGCATGAGCATATTGTGGTAAAGGCCATTATGATTTCTTAAAGGGTTCAGCAAGGCCTCATCACTGTTCGGGTGTGCAGATACCAAGCCAGCCTCTTTATCATTAAGGGCATATTCGACCGGGCCAAATTTGATGCTCTCAAAATTCGCGAGCTTGTTATCACTGCCAATGATCTGCTTAGTTTCAAATCGGGGCGATAGCATCCGATTAAACTGTTTTTGCACTTGAGTGGCATCTATTCCACCAGATTGCTTAGAAACCAAGCTTTGTGTCTGCTGTTCAAATGCGGAAACTAGCTGCAATTGATAATTTTTTTGTGCCAACCACTGTTGGTTACGTTCTTTCAGTTTATTGATATTGAGCAGTTGCTCATCTTCCAATCGTCTTATGTTGTTCGCTTTATTACGCAGAGTTTTAACGCGTTGGAGCTGTTCGTGTAACTCTCTAGCTAATGCTCTGTGCTCACTGTCAATATGTGATTGTAACTCTTTCAATTGCGTGTTCGACGTTGCGATCCGTTTTTGGAGCTCTTCAGACTCATCTTGTGCAGCAATTACAGTGACACTAAAAAATATTATAAGTAGGTAACAAGATAAACGAATCATAAACGTTCTCCTGTCTTGTTCACTGCGAGAGGGAGTTGAACATACCTAGCACTGGTAGGATGTTTTAGAATATGTGTAACGGCCGAAACTTGATCGCTCGTTAAAGGAAAGTTTAAAACTTGCTCAACTTGGGAGCCATGCCACCATTGCCAGTTATTAGCATCACTTCTGCCGTAACCGAAATGCAGGTTATCTGCTGAGACGTACCACCCATGAGAAATGCCAAGATAAACTTGTTCAACGAGAATCGACTTGGCGTCTTCCGTCGAGAGTTTGACTAGACCGGTATGAAACACAACTCTTTGGTCAAAGTCCCATGCTTGTTTTAGGAGTTTGAGTACATTTTCCAATTTCTGTGAGTTGGCTTTTTGGCTAAGCGTTGGCAGCACTTCTTGCCATTGTTGTTGCAATGGCTGTGGAAGCTTCGCGTTTATTCCATTTAAGTAGCTCACCAACTTGTCTAACTCGGTCGTAAGTTTTGAATCAAATGCTTCAAACTCTCTTTGTTGCGACACAAGGAGCTTTCGCTGTTCAGAAACCTCGGTTTTGTTTGAATCGCTTTTGGCAATGAGTTGTTCCAATGCCTGTTGCTCTTTTTTAAGCAAAGCTATTTGTTGCTGTATTTTTTCTTTGCGTTCTGACCATGCTGAATTTAGCACACTTTTTTGCTTTTCTAGGCTTAGCCAATTTTCAACCAAACGAATATCTTCATCAGCTAATGAAGTATTTGATACAAGAAAATAAAGCATAATTAAACTAAAGCGTTTGAGAGTAACCAATATAAACGTCCTTATCATTTAGACCTATTCTAGAGGTCAAATATTGCGCATGTCTTATATTAGAAACTGTGTTGAATTAATGTCAATTAGACAATGTATTGGTTATTTTTAAAGATGAATTTTACTAAATTTGGAAGATAGATAGCCTATCAGTTTGGTCAGCAATTTTTGTTTTTTACGTAGACTCTCAATTTAAATTAATGGATCTGACAAATATATAAATATCTTAATTGTATTTGTTGATTGTTTTTCAATCATAGTATGGTGAGGAGATTGGGAAGATTGGGAAGATTGGGAAGATTGGGAAGTGGTGCACTGAAAAAGCATTCAATGCACCATGAGCCAGTTTTTATTTAAAAGCTAAAGCTAACTTTTGCGTAATACGTCATGCCATCAAAGCCGTAGGGCAGTGCTCTAAGCGGGTAGCGCATTGCCCCGTTAGTGATAAAATTGAGTACCTCGTCTTCGCCAAGTTCGTCAGGCGTCTCATCAAAGAGGTTATCAATCCCTACAGATAAATTGAGGTTTTCAGTCAATTC
Source organism: Pseudoalteromonas luteoviolacea (assembly GCF_001696455.1). GTDB lineage: Bacteria > Pseudomonadota > Gammaproteobacteria > Enterobacterales > Alteromonadaceae > Pseudoalteromonas > Pseudoalteromonas luteoviolacea_C. Next base: position 1,236,436 of record NZ_MAUJ01000001.1, on the reverse strand, counting down.
ATACCCGAAGTTCACATCAACTAAGACCGCAGACTCAACGACACTGGTTTGTTGCCAGCTATTAGTCGGAGACAAAAAGTCAGGTAGGACAATGTGTCTGCCAGCAAAGTAACTGACTTCTGTTTCTCCAAAGTAATTGAATCTTAGTAAAGAAGACCATTGCTCTGCTTGGTAATCAAACGTCAAAGTAGCACGCTCTTGAGGCTGCCCATGAGTCAAAAAAGAACGACGCTGTTCATCAAGTGCAATAGTATCTGGAATCCCCTCAGGAGAGTTTACTCTATCGATGGTTGTTTCATTCTTATTGGCCGCAAAGGTGATCTCAAGCTCTCCGTCAGCAAAGTCGGTATTGTACGACGCGATTAAGTCGACCCCTTTGGTAGTCGAGTCCAAAGAGTTTGAGAAGAAGTTGCCTTGAACAGCACCAGTTGCTTTTAGCGCGGTATTTGCGTCGGCAAAGTTAGTGAGCTCTTCGCTATCTGCGCCAATGAAGCTGCCTAAATTAATTCTGTCGTAAATCTTGATTTGGTAGAAGTCTAAAGTCAGCGATAAGTTGCTGCTAACATCCCACGCCAAACCCAAATTATAGTTGTCCGATGACTCAAGTTTTAACCCGTCAATACCAAGCGCAGAAGGAAAGGGTGAGCCAGCCGTTGCAGTATATGAAGTTGCTAAAGAACCATCGCCGCCTAATGTCGTCGTAAACGCGGTATAACCTGATTGTTGTAGTGACGGCGCTCGGAAGCCGGTTGAGGCAGCAGCGCGCACAGCAAAATCTTCTGTTACTTCATAGCGGCTTGCCAATTTCCAAATCGTGTCGTCGCCTGAATCAGACACATCTTCATACCTTAAGGCTGCACTTACCAACCAATTTTCATTAAGTAATGTTTCAGCTTCGACGTAGATAGCATGGCTAGAGCGGTCAGCGCTGTTTGCCGCATCAGGTCTTAACCCCTGATATGCTTGAAAACCACAATCTGCAAACACTTCTGGATTTATTACAGAGGCAAATGAGCGCTCGGCATTCGATGCCCCGCAAGCATAAGAGGCCACCTCACCAGGTACAATTTGGTAGTTTTCTTTGCGATACTCAGCACCAATAGATAAGTAAATTGGCTCTGCATTGTCACGGTCTATTACACCGTTAACGTCTAAGTTTGTTGTCCATTGATCAAATCGGAAGCCCCCAGAGTATCCACCTCTAGGGCCCGCATTATCTGCGATATCTTGACTACTGGCATTAGGGTTATTTGCTAAATACTCAGCAGCATAAGATGCATTGATAGTGTTTGACGAAGAATAGTCGTATTGGTTTTCGCCGTACACGGTTGATAAGTCAAAGTTCCAATCTGGGTTAATATCCCCTTTGATGCCAACTGCAAAAGAGACATCTTCTGCTTCGTTATCAATGCGAGGTAAAAAGCCATCTGGGTAAACTTGAGGGACATTACGTTCAGCCCGGTCAAAATCACGATAAAAGCCATTACCTAACGCTGTTCTATTTGAGTAACCCGCAAATGAGTAGAGCTCTTTGTCGCCAACTGGAAGCGCTGCGTTGTAAAAAATGGAGATGAATTCACTGTCAGAATTGCCCTGACGCCAGCGAACTGAGTCAGATAAACTGCCTTTAGCAATTGTTGAAGAGCCCCCAGTGTCTCTTTCTGCTCTATTTGTACCGTCCGCATCTCGATATTCTAAAGAGACATTGATAAAGCCGCCTTCATTACCAATATCAAAACCGCGGTTCAAGCCTAGTGCATATGTATCACCATCACCTTCTCCAGTTGAACTGCCTTGGAAAAAACCTGTAGTGACACCTGTAGAGTCGTTCAAAGATAAGTTGATAACGCCTGCAATTGCATCTGAGCCATACCTTGCCGCAGCACCGTCACGTAAAATTTCAACATTTTTTAGTGCCATCATAGGAATGGAGTTCATGTCAGTTCCCGCGGCACCTGCGCCTACAGTCCCTGATAAGCCGAAGATAGCTTGAGTATGTCTTCTTTTACCATTGATTAGCACCAATGTTTGGTCTGGTTGCAATCCCCTTAACGTCGCGGGACGAAATAAATCCGAGCCATCTGATACTTGAGTTCTACTAAAGTTAAAAGAGGGGGCAATTGATTGAAGGCTTTGCCCTAATTCTGTGAAACCACCTTTGTTGAGCTGTTCAGTATCTAAAATATCGATTGGTGAGGTTGACTCGGTGGCTGTACGGTTGGAAACTTTTGAACCAAGGACCGAAATGGTTTCAATTTTTTCGTCAGTTGGTTCATTGGCTTGCGCCATCGTGGTACTTGCCAATAGTGCTAATGCTATTGGCGATAGCTTGAGAGATCCTGTCATAACTTACTACTCTATAATTATTTTTTATTTTAACGGCTTTGCCTGTCTAAGAAGTTGTCACAAATAAAACTCAAGCGCAATATTTTTGTTCTAAATATGTAAACAGATTGTCGGAAACGCGACTATGAAAAACCTTCAAGTATTTGTGTTGCAATAGTTTCAAGCTCAGAACGCAACCATATTAGACCTTGGTCTAAGTTATAGGATGGATGCCAGACCATGAACAAATTATAGTCAGGCAATGGAAGGGGCGGTTCTAATATCTGGACACTCTCTACTTCATGTTGCTTGATAGAAACTGCGGGGACCGTCGCGATTAGATCACTGTTGCTTACCAGTTCTACTACATTCATCAGCTGTGGGACGGTGGCCGCTATATGACGTTGTTTTCCGAGCTTTTCCAGTTCATTGTCTAAACTGCCGCTTGAAGCACCCCAAGGAGAGACAAGCACATGCTTTGCACTTAGAAAAGCCTCTAAAGAAAGTTCATTTGAAACTATTGGGTGTTGTTTCCTAGCAATGACGCGATATTGCCCAGAAATTAATTTTTTTTGACTAAGGTTGCTTTCAAAAGCATGTGCGTGACTAAACGTCAGTACCAAGTCGATATGATTAGAAGACAATGCTTTGATTGGGATTTCGGAGCTAAGATCAATGACCTTAATTCGTATATTGCAGTCAAGAGTAGATAACATATTGAGCAGGGGATAGATAAACAGCTTAGTTGTAAAGTCGGTGGCGGCTACCACGAACTGCCGATTTGACGTGCTTTTACAAAAGCTATCAAGACCATTCGCAACTTGGTTGAGAAGTTCGAGGCCTTGTTGTGTAAGTGATTGTATATTTTGAGCTTTTTGTGTAGGGAGCATCTTGCCGTCTTCCCTCACAAAAAGAGGGTCGTTAAACGCAGTTCGAAGCCTTTTTAGTGCATGGCTCATTGCCGATTGGCTCAAGTTTAATCTTTTTGCAGCCCCTGAGACGCTTTGAGTTTGGTATAGCGCATCTAGCACTAACCACAAGTTCTGGTCAAACTGTCTTAGATTCATATATGTACCATATTCATATTTATCTGAAAAATGTACATTTGATTCATGTTTAATTGCAACTTAATCTAGTTTTAGACAACGCAGGAATGATTAAGATGAATAAGAACTCAGTAATTAATTTTGTACAAAAGCTGGCATTGATTAATGAACATTGGTCACCCAAAGTAGTTGCGCAACTCAATGACTATCAACTGAAGTTGGTAAAAGTAAAAGGAGAGTTTACTTGGCATCGGCATGTTGACACGGATGAATTATTCCTCGTTATAAAAGGTTCGATGGATATTCATTTTAAAGACAGGGTTGTACCATTAACAAGTGGTGAGATGTATGTAGTTAAAAAAGGCGAAGAACATAAACCTGTTGCTACCGATGAGTGCCATATTTTAATTATTGAACCAAGTGGAGTGGTAAATACAGGCGATGCAGGTGGTGAGTTGACAGCGGATAATGATATCTGGATTTAAGTCTAAATAAGACTGGGGCTAAGTCATTAGCCCCAGTCTTATTTTTTAAAGATTGTTTATATGAAAGGTGGTTCTTTCATGTGCGGTGCCATGGAGGATAACACTTTTAATCTCATTATAAGCTTCTACGCTCGTGAGAGGATTTGATCTTAGAAGCAATAAATTCGCTACCTTTCCAGGCAATACAGCCCCATATTTTGATTCAAGTTGATAGGCTTTGGCATTGTTTATGGTTGCACTGGCTAACAAGCCAACAAGATCAACACCAGCGTGATGCATATCCCTTAGCTCCCAAAAAGTGGACAACCCAGGTTGAGAAGCATAAGTGGGTGCTGGTGGCGTATCAGAGCCCAATAATATTGGCGCTCCTTTTTTATATAGGTAATTTAAAACACGCTTGCCATTAGTTTGTTTGGACTGCATATATTCAATTTTTTGCTGGTGGCTCTTAGCGTCCCATCCTGACAACATCTCTTTCGCAAACCACTGACCATTGGGAGACTTGTACCAATCCAGCTGCCAATTTGGTAGCACTGTTTTGTATTCATTTTTGTTTAGGTGATCGGGGACCATCACGTCTGTGAGGCTACGCATTACGTTTAAAGAAGGCTGATAATAGGTATTTTTTTTCAGAATCTGATTGGCAACGCGTTTTACATTTATTGGCAGGCTGGCAGAGAGACTCGCCTCTTGTTGGTGTTCATCCAGCCAGTTCCATATACCGTGCGCCAATATATCTATATCGTTTTGTAGCGCAATTGATTGCATATCTGTGGCATTGGCATGGACCATAACCGGCAGCTTTAGCCTATTTGCTTCAGCGGTTATTTCTTTGACACTTTCCTGATTTATGAGCCGGATATTCTTCGCTTTGTCAAATCCATCTTCTATAAAAATTTTGGCGCAGATTGCGCGTCTTTTTTGAGCCTTCTAACCGCGGTTTTTGCTTGATGCAAAGATGTTATTGCTGGTGTCGATAGGTGGCTTGGGTCATCGTGTTGATGAACGTAATAGGCTCGGTGTTTATGAAGGTTTTGGTATTTAATTCCTCGAGCCGCATAGCCTTGATATATTGGCATTGCGCCGCAAAAATAAGCATCAGGTGAAAATGATTGACCGTTAAACTCAGCTATGCCCTGTGCCGTATTTGCCGGGTCTATGACTTGTGTAACACCGTAGTATAAGTAATTGGCTCCTTGGCGTTTTAAAAATTGGGATTGCATTCTTTTGCCATCGTTATCAGTTTTTAATAATCCAGGCATTGTTCTTAAGTGTGTATGGCTGTCGGTTAAGCCTGGAATTAAAAATAGCCCATTTGCATCTATCATTGTGTTGGCGATGGGCCTAGTCAAATTATTTGATACCTCAATTATCTTTCCATCGCTAATTGAAACCCAATGATTTGTTTTTATGGATACTTCACTTTGGTTGATTGGTGATATAATGGTTGCATTATCGATGAGCAAATCTACTTTGGCGTGTGCTAAGTTGGCTGCCAGTAGCGAGAGTATTTGAGCATATTTTTTCATATAGCCTCCTGTAAAAAGGCGAACTTAAAACAAACTAGGCATAGGGAAATGAAATTCTCATAATAGAGAACTAAAATTTTTCTTAAAAAAATAAAAAGCAATAAAAACAAAAAGTAATATGAGTCGTGAGATTGAAACAGTTCAGGTAGGAAACTGGATTGTGACACCTAAATTAAACAAAATAAAGCACGTAGAAACCATGGCGGAGCATGTGGTGACGCCAAAAGTGATGACGCTACTCACTACTTTGATTGAAAATCGAAATTGTCCTTTGAGCGTTGATGAGCTTGCTCAGCTAGTTTGGCCTGATAGAATCGTGTCTGATAACTCGGTCTACCAAGCTGTTGCAATGCTCAGAAAAGTGCTCAATGAAGAGAGTAGCATTGATCATATCGAACGTATTTCGAGTCAAGGGTATCGCTTGTCGACCGAAATTGGTGTATTGACCCAAGACTCCAATGTCGTAAGCAAGAAGAAAAAGACACGCTCGTACCTGTATCTTGCAGCTATATTAACGCTACTTTTAGTTTTGCTGACTATCTATGTTACTGGTCAAAAACATCCAAATGAATCACAAAGTGATCCTCACTTTGAAGCCGTATCTTTAGCCGAACACCTTACTAAATCCAAGCAACCGGAAAGAATTACCAAGGCAAAGCAAATTTACACTGAAGTTTTGGAAGTCAATCCAGAGCACACTGTGGCGATGAGTGGTCTCTGTAATACGTACATGGCTTTATCAATATATGGTTCATTCCCTGAGTCACTGGTAGACGCTTCATGTCGACCACTTTTATCTAAGGCTTTGGCGCTTGATGGAAAGAATCCTGATGTGCTTACCTCACTTGCAAGATTAGAAACTTTAAGCCGAAGGTATGACCAAGCTAAAGTATATTTTGATCGAGCGCTTTCTTTGTCAAATCACTCACCCATGTTGTGGCATTGGTACGGACGTTTTCATCGAGAGAAAAACAATCTAGATGAAGCGCTAGACGCTCATTTAAAAGCGTTTAGGCTAGCACCAAACAATCCAACGGTATTAAGGGGACTTGCATACACTTACTTGAATCGCCGAGACTTAAAAAATGCGCGAAAGTATTTTGAGCGCAGTGTTGAAATCGCACCCCACATTAAACATATTGCGCTTTATCAATTAGATTTCTATTTGCTGAACATGCAAAGAGCGAAAGAGTATAAACTTTGGTATGCAAAACATATGACTGAGTACAGTCGAGTGTACCCGTTGCATAAGCTTTCACATATTTTGTTTTTACTCAGTACAGGAAACCTAGAAGAAGCAATACAAAAATCAGAAGAGATCCAAATAACGCGGCAGACTGTGACGTCATTTAATCTATACGTGCGAGCAGGGTTAAAGTGGTACCAACAAGACAAACTGGGCGCAATTGAGCTGTTAAAACAACGTTATTTACTGGCACCTGATGATAATCACTATGCGATGCCCTATATCATGGGCCTATATCAAACTAGGCAGTATAGTGTCGCAAGGCAACTATTTGAAAAACACTTTAAGTCAGTTAGTACTTTGAATCGAAGCGTTAACGAACATATTGGTGTGTATTTGCTTTATGCGCTTATTTTAAAGAAGATGGATGAGAGGAGTAAAGCACAGGAAATCAGAGCGCTCATTGCTGCTTTTTTAAATGGGCCGACAAAACTGGATATCCGCTATCAGCCGTTTTGGTATTCTTTAAATGAAGAGCCAGAAAAATTGACTAGGTCACTATTTGAGTTATTGGATAGTGGCTGGTTGCCCGATGCCAATGACAACATCTTTGCTGTAGAAATGTATAGTGATCTCACTAATGAAGCACAAATACGTGACATGTGGCTACAGAAGTTGAAAACCACGCAAGCGACAGTGAACTAACCCGCTTACAAGAATTGCGGCCAAAGCGCATGTAAGAAAACGCATCTGTCAGGCATTCAATTAACATACGTTTGGCTGGGATGAGGATGCTTTCAGACGGGCCATGTTGGCTCTGCGTCAACTAGTGCCGTCAAAGGTGTTCTTAATTCTGCTGCTTTAGAGTTTAGTGGTTCATTGAGGAACAAGACGGTGAGCCCTATTTTTGTAAAGGAAACCATGGAGAGGATAGGAATGGAATGCAGCGCGCGTATGTCGGATACAAATACAGCAATAACCCATCAAGCTGATATTGAGGGAGCAATGGTAAATACTAATTTGCAATAGCGGATTTGATTAGGGCTAGTAATAAGAGGCTTAGAGTTCCTGCTCTGTTGATGGGACTAGGAAGCTCGTTATTGTCTGCTTTTTTTAGCTATGTATTTTCGAGTTTAATTTGATTGAATAAAAAGGCAAGGCACTTTTGATTGTAAGTGCCTGAATGGTTCAAATATATAACTCTTGTTGGTTGATGGTTGTCTCAGTTAAAGGTGCAGGGCGCATACCTAGCTTTACAGGCACATTGTATAGTCTTTGATTGCCTAGTTGGGGCCAGATATGACATAGCCCAGGAACAAACACTTTTGCTGTTTTGATTGGGATAGGGTCTCGAGAATAGTCAAATACAAGCGTTTCAAGCTCTAGACTTTTAAGCTGTTCTACAACTGCTAATATATCCAACTTTAAGTCTCCGCTCGATTTAATAGTCGCAGGAATTGATTTACAGTCATTATTTGGTTGCAAAAAGTCTGAACTTTCTGCAATCGCATCAAAGTCAAAAGGTGCGCCATTTTGGTTCCGAATTGGGATCAGTTGGCATAGTTCAGTTAGAGCTCTTTGCGCTGCCATTTCAGGCTTTAGGTGGCAACCAAACCCGAAAACCCATCCGTCAGTTTCTTTGTCTCGACCGATAGCAGCCATAACAGGAATACCAGTATCGAACGTTAAGTCTAAAACCCAATAATCATGAGTGATTGAAATAGAGTTATGTAGTGGTTGATAATATTCAGGAGTAATTTTTCTTAGGTCAAAACTGGGTCTAGGTAGCTTGTTATACCACCAAATCGACACGGCATCTCTCTCTATCAATTCAAAAAGCGCTTGTAAAATAGCTTCCTCAAGATTGTTTCCTGCAGCGCAACCATTAGATTGCCATTTACCAAATTTGTCATCAGTGTATGGCGTATTTGCAAAACACAATACATATGGGATGTAAACTTTACATTGATTTGTTAATGACCAGGCTGAACACCAATGAATAGGTTCATCATTATATGGAATCACATTGGTCAAGCTTTGCACGGTATTAGTTCTGAAATCTGCATATTGTTTAGCACTGTAAGGCGCAATAGACTGAAATAAGAAATGTGGATAATCTAGTTCGTCAGAAACGCAGCATTTAGAAGGGGTTAACCCAGTAAACTGGGCGTTTTTTCTCTCTATAGCTTCACATAATGCACTGGCCATCGATTGCGCGTGACTCACCCCTTTGCCCATGCAAGCTTGAACAAAACTATTGTTATTTAGCTGGTCTACATCTTTTAATTGTAATTGCTTAAAGAATGCTGTTTTATAAATTTTTATAATGTTCTTTTTGGTTTGAGAAAGCTCTTCAATGTGCGTAATTAAGCCCGTTTTTGGGCTTACAAAAGGGAGTATTGTTTCAACAGTTTTTTGTGCTTGTACGCATCTAGAACCGCCATCCTTATCAAATGTTACTTTCCTCGAAGTTAAATGAAATGGCTGGAGGCTTTCTTTGTGAGCAGAATGGGCTAAATATTGGAGAGGGTGTGATATTTGTAGTTTCGTTTTGTAGTGGTATTCAACCGCGTTATTTTCTAACTCTTGATGTTGATAGAGAGAAATCACTTTATCAAACACCTGATGAATATACTGCTGAAGACCTTCATTAGTTAAATTTGAAGAGAAACATGAGGATATATCTTCGTTGTCGCCGTTGTTGTAGCATTGCAAAAATTGAAGCACAGGCCGGTTGCTTAGCAGTGCTTGTTGAAACCTCTTCAGCTCTGTTTGGCTTGAAAGGAGAGGAGATATTAAGCACTTATGGTTAGACAGCTCTATCACAATCAGGCGCGGATTGATTGGACCGTATGTGGCCACAGAATTACTGAGGCATTTATCCAATACGTTGTCTGTAATTAGGATTTGTACATTGATATCAGAGCATATAGATAGATTTACAGGTTGATAGGAGTTTGGGGGGAAATAAATTAATATATTATTTTCCGATACTAGAATGCGATTAGTTTTACCTTCCTCCCGAGGTGCATCTGTAGATAGGTAAATACCCTCTTCTAATAAAAATGCGCAGCATGACAAGAAGGATTCTATCTGGCCTTGGTCATCTTGTTGTTCCATTATATCGCCAACAGTTCTTTTCCCGTCTATCAAATGGAGCAATGGAAATGAAGAGCTATCAAATAATTTCTCTTCATTATTATCTACTAAAATAACACTTTTATTGGGCAAATGTTGTACTAGGAAACGTTCTTGCCATTTTAGAATAATCTTTTTCATATATTAAACAGCGACTTTGGGTTATGTTCTAATATGTCTTGAATTTGTTGTTGTGATAACTCAGGTAGTAGTTGAGGTATGTCTGAAATATTTAAGTGTAAGTGGTCAGGGTGAGGGTAATCACTTCCAAAAAGTAGTTTGTGGTGACCTATTGCATTTAGCGTATCAGTTAAAGGTTCTCCAATCTCTACACCAACCCAACAATGCTGTTTAAAGTACTCTGAAGGTTTTTTCTTAATATTTTCTTTTGTAAGGCTTGGAAATTCATCGTAACAAATATTATCTAGCCGCCAAAGCCAGCTAGCGACCCATGAACATCCGGCCTCTAAAAAGACAAATTTAAGATTTGGGTGTCTTTCTAAAACTCCGGACTCTAAGAGATCTACGAACGCCATTTGGGCTTCCATTGGATGGGAGCACGCATGAAGCGCAAACCGAGATTCAAACCTATCCATTCCAACAGTTTGCCCTTGTAAATGAGTCCCTCCATGAAAGCAGATCACTATATTATGCTTTTCACATTCCGCCCAAAATGGGTCATTGTCAGGGTGACCTAAGTTTTTACCAAGGATAGGCTCAGGACGAGTAGTAATTATGTTCCATCCTTTTTTAACAATATCTTGTATTTGTGAAACCAATAGTTCAGAGTCGTGACGACTAATCATACCCACAGGGAGCAACTCTTGATGAGATTCACAATATGATTGTATCCATGAATTATAAGCTTTGGCATAATTGACTGATTGCTCGGATGTAATTTTGTCATGATTTACGATATACATGGCAAAAGTAGGAAACATTAACGCTTTTGATATACCGCTCTTGTGCATAGATTCAACTTGGTTACGAGAAGACATTGCACTAGCTCGAGTTTCATGGCTTTCATCTCTTATTAACGCAGAAGCGATTTGCTGTTCCTCACTCCAGTTTGAAAGAATAGGGTGCTCACCTAACTTAAAAGTAGGAGACAGTCGAATATCAATGCCTGTTCTTTTATAGCGTTCTTCTTGAGACTTTTGATCATCTAGATTGAAATGCACAGGCATGCTATTAAAAATCTCTGGGCTACAATATTGTTCCCATATTTCCAATGGCTCCATAACATGCCTATCACAGTCTATAATTATTTTGTTCATGTTTTATGTTCTTTTAAAAATTGTCGGACAGATCGTTTCATCATTAATATATTGCCCGTAGCCATAATCCGGTACTGTGTCATCAACAGTCGTTTCATTTGTAACTAAACCAATCGCAAGAGCTACTCTAAACTCATCGGATTGATTTGGCCCACTTCCATGAATAGTTTTATTTGAGTGAAAAAATACATCACCGACGTCACAATCGATAACGTCCAAATCTAAAGTATATTTATCACTTACTTGAGACTTTAGATCTTTGAGTTGTTGGTTAATTTGGAGGTGTTGTGCACCTAGGCATGCTATGTCTAGACTCCACAGATTGGAGCCTTTCACATAGGCGATGCTTCCTGAATGAGCGCCAAATTTACCTAGGGGGAGCCAAGCGGTTATCACCTTGCCACCGAAATAAGGCATGTGTTGAAAATCAGTATGAAAACCGACGGAAGAGTAAGCACTTTGATCAGGTTTGATGTAGAGCTGACAACCCCAGACCTTAATTAGGCTACTGTCACATACTAATTGTGCTGCTTGCTGAAATTCTTTGCTAAGTATTAGTTGTCTTATTCCTGCACTAGTCAAATGTGGGTGCACAATCCTTGACAACTGCTGGGGATCCACAATACCAGTCGAGTTTTCATAATTTTCTGAGAGCTTTTTATCTAAATATAGAGATAAAGCTTCCTCCTTTGCCTTTAGTACCAACTCTTTATCTAGTTGTATTGTTGAGTGGCAATAGCCAAGCGCTTGAAATTGTGTATTCATATAACGGGTAACGGATGAGAAGGATACAGTACATCCTCCTCATTCGCCTCATAATTAACTACAAGAAAAAGGAAGCACAGAGCCGTCGTGGTTGTAATCTGCCAATGCAACAGGAGAATTACCTTGAGTAACCGGAGGTTTGGGGTATGCTAGGGCAACAACATTATTTGGAATTAATTTGTTGTCGTCTAAATTTTCGGTTAGATCAAAGTCTTCTGCATATTTGAACATTATGTTCATATTCCAAGGGTTTTTATAGTCCAACCACTCAGATAGAACGCTAGATTTATCTGATACAAATTGTTTGCCTTCACGTTCAGCCTCTTGCCATTCAGCTTCATTACATAGCTGAGCCTTAAAGTCTTCATTAGTCCAACATAATGAGATGGCTTCCATCGTGATTGCAGAAAAATATCTAAGCTCCTCGTCCGTATAACTCAGCATATCTACATCATATAGCTTTTCAATTTTGTTTATGTGCTGATTTAATAATATATGTCGTTTAAATTGCTCAGAACTTACAAATTGTTCGTCATTATTTTCATCTGTATTAGAGTCTAGCCCAAGTTCTTCAGAAACCGCACTTTGTATTGTTGAAGGGTTTTTTACTAGTCCATAGAATGTTGGGAAAACATTATAATATCTAGCTAGAAGTTCAGCTGCATTTTCCATATTATCAGGCTTTTTGGGGATGTTAATTATTATCCCACTGTTGAATCCTTTCCACTTTTTAAAGAGCTGCTCATCGTACTCTAAATCAGGGTATATGAATTGTATTGACAAATTGCGCCACGGATTTATAAAACGAGTATTTTTTGTTGCAGGGTATTCCTCTAGGAATCTGAGTATACCATTGGTATTTTCAGCGGTGCTTTTTTTAGAACCCATCTCCTCGAACGTTGATCTGTAATGTTCTTCACCTTTAGTCCAAGATTTGGCAATAGCAGAAATAAACGCTGAGCGAAAGCTTAGAAAGTCGATATCATTGTTTTCATTCATTCCATTTTCTCCAGTAATTTTGACTTAATTTTATTTGCTTGATTAAGGAATAACTCAGCACCTTGGTTTTGAGTTAGATCAAGTGCTTCATTTAGTAATAGTGTGGCTTTATTTATATCTGTAGTGTATTTAGCCTCTATAGTAAGTAGTATAGGTAGTGATAATACTTCGTTGTTTTGACGAGCAATGCTAATAGCAAGCTCGAGCAAATTGTCTACTCCTTCGATATAACCATTTTCTTTTGCCGATTTGATAATAATCGCAGCATACCAGCTCAACGAAAATGTCATACCTGATTGGTAGTAACTCTCAATCAGGTCAATTGCCTTTTGATATTGACCTGTCAGTGGTAAGTATATTAAGTCGATAAAAAATGCGTGATACGGCCTTGCATCTTTGCTAGGCGAAATTACGTAATAAGCATTACATACATTTATGGCATTTTGATAGTCTTCATTATAATAATAACTTAGCGCTTTAAAGATATATGCTACCGTTGTCGAAACTGGGTGCTTTTTAATGTTTGAAGATTCAACGGCTTGATGTGTAATCTTCTGTGCTTTTGAAATGTCACCCTTATGGATATATGAAAGCGATAACATTGATAAGGAATAGGTCAATAAGTTTGAACCTGACTCAATGAATACTCTTTTTCCACTAGAGTTTTTGTATAAATTTATAGCTTGTTCAAAGGTATCGATAGATTTTTGTATACAGCCTTCAAATTGAAGGATCTGTGACAAAAAGCACATTACAAGAGACTTTCTTTCAGGAGTAAGAATCGAATCATGTTCTAGTAAGTTCTTTGCAAGAAATTTAGCTTTGGCAAAGTCTGGTTTATAATAGGCGTACAAAAAAGCGTGCGTTGAAACGATTTGTCGATATTCATCAACCAACGAGGCATCAAGGCTAGTATGGTTACTTTCGATTATATTCGATATTTGTTCTATCGTTGATGCTGCGTTTTTCGATGAGTAGCTTTCTAAAGAAACTTCTGATCTGAATTTAAGTTCTAACAGCTCTAGCAAGCAAATTTGGTTTCCACCACTTACACACCAACTTAAAGTTTGCTCGATTTGCTCGAGAAGTATTGAAGTAAGACCTGTTTCTTCGAGTTTAGCGCAATGTTGTTTACCATATTCAGCAGCCTGAACAAACTCTTTTGCACTTGCGAAATGTGAAGCGATGACTCTGTACTTTTCAAATTTATCACTGTAAAGCTTAATAAGTTGTTTAGCTATACGGATGTGATGATTGGCTGCTGAAGATTTTGAGTTACTATCATAAGCGGCATCTCTAACTAGAGCATGTTTAAATATATAGCTATCTCTTTCTACACGTCTCTGATGAACAATGACATCGCATGATATGAGTTCATTTATATCATTTTGAATTTGGTTTTCACTAAGAGTAGAAGTTGAAATGAGTAAGTCATAGTCAAACTCTCGACCAATTACGGATGCAAGTTGTGCTGTTTCCTTGGCATGTTTCAAACTGTCTAGTTTAAATTGCAATGACTGCCGCAATGTACTTGGAACTTGATCTAAGTGCTCAGGGCTTTTGAAATCTATAACTTCATCATTTAAGTCGACTAAGCTTTTTCCAATCAACATTGCTGCAAGTTCCTCTATGAAAAGAGGTATGCCATCAGTTTTACCTTGAATTGTATCAATTACTTTTTTTGATATGGGTTTGTTTTGAAAAAGGTTTTTAATGAATTTTTCAGATGCTTTATCAGTAAGCTTTTCCAAGTGAAACGGTTGTACAGCTTCTCTGTTTATACTATTTGGTAGGTCGTTTCTTGAAGTCGTAATTAATATAAATGAGTTGGGTAAATAGTCACAAAAGTAGCTGATAAAGTCCAAAGTAGTGCTATCTGCCCAGTGTATATCTTCAAAGACGTATAGTTTTTTTCCATTGATACTATTTGTTTGTGTAAGCAAAAGCGTTTTTAAGCATGAAAATAGCAGATTTCGCTGTTCATCAGGCGGTAACAAAGAAAGCTCTACACTATCTTCCAGATTAATATTGAGCCACATTAATAAGATGGGTATCGAATCTGGGTGTAGCTTTTCTTTATGTTCATCATTTAAAATCTTCGTAAGAGTGCTTTTGACCTCTTTGGGGGCCAACCTATCAAAATTAAATAAATTTCGAAGTAGATTAAGAATGGGGTAAAGCGCATTATTTTCATGCTCTGGCAAACACTGTGCTACTAGATGTTGATATTTAGATGCGTAAGAGCGGATTTCAAGTAATAATCTAGATTTACCAATACCTGCTTCACCATAAATGTGTGCTTTTTGGAATGAGTCCGCAGCATCTGTAAAAATTGATTTGAATGCCGATAACTCCTTTTCTCGTCCTATCAGCTCATAATTATTTCTAGTACCTCTCATAAAGCCGAAAGCTTCTATTTGCCTTTCCCCTTTAAGCTCAAATACTGGCTCTGGTTTGGGCATGTTACCAAGTTTAAGCTCTACAAAATCACCGAATTCGGCATAGGGCTCTAAAATTGACTTTGCGTCTATGCTACATAATATTTGTCTTTCCTTAGCGGTTCTTGCAAGTGTCATAGCCGCGTTTGCACAGTGTCCTTCTGGAGTCGTGTTGGCGTATGTTATAAATACCCCTGTGTGCATTCCTAGGTGAACATTTAGTATTGCGCCATGCGCATCTTTCATTAATGAATTTCTTTTAGAGATTTCACTGATTATTTCCAATGCACTTCTGGCACATAAGCGAGTATCATCATCACTTGTGTTGGGGTGGCCGAAATAAAATAGAGAAGTGTCGGCTACACTACCAACGTGGTATGCACCAAAGCGAGTTGCTATATCTATGCAATGGTTGCGTTGAGATTTCAAAAGAGTATCGATAACATCGAGGTCGTGTTCACGTACATCTTTAAATGTGGTACTAAAACGAAGTGCTAATACGGTGATTTGCTTACGCTCTGTTAATGAGGTGAGTTGATAATCAGGCAATTGATTAGAATCGCTATCATTTCTAATGACGATGGTTTCATCACTTGTTTCGTGATGAGTTGCCCTTTTAACCAAGGTGCCAACGATGTTAGAAACATTTATCGTTTTAAGTTCATTGAATGCTTCTTCGCCTGTGATAACTCGTTCGTGTGCATTTTTATTGAGTACTCGTCTGAGCAACCCTGCGAGAGAGTGTCCGATTAATGCACTTGGCAGAGGGATGTTCCCTCCGCTCAGTTGCTTATGATAGATAGAAGCGACACTTGTACCATTCATTGCGGGTGTGCCTGTCAGGCACTCTAAATAAACAAGGCCCCATACGTAAAGGTCTGTTTTCGTTGTAGCAGGCTCGCCTCGCAATTGCTCTGGCGCACTATAGGAGGGAGTTCCTAAAGTTTCTTGAGTTAATGTGAGTGTTCTGAAATCTGCTTGGCGGCTGTCATGAGTAAGCGTGCCGATACCAAAATCTAGTATTTTTGCATGTAGCTTAGCACCGGTTTTACTGAGCATGATATTGGCAGGTTTAATATCTCGGTGAACAATGCCTTTACTATGCGCATGGATAAGTGCATCCAATACTTGAGACATAATATCTGTTGCCTCAGGAGCACTAAAGGGGCCTTCAATTAAGAGGTGCTCTCGTAATGAACGTCCTTCTACAAATTCAAACACGCCATACAGTAAATCCTCATCGATCTGCCCTTGATCTAAAAGTCTGACGATATTGGGGTGCTGTAATTGACTGCTTAATGATGTTTCACGTTTGAATCGTTCAATGTATCTTTGTTTTTTTTGTTCTTCACAATGAGGTTCAATAGCGAGGAATTTAATAGCAACGTCTTGGCCTGTGCTATTTTGCTTGGCCTTAAATACTTTACCGAAGCCACCTTCACCAATCTTATTTAGCAACTCGTAATTGGAAGACTCAAAGCGTTCGTAAATGTATGAATCAGAAAATTGAGTTAATGACATAGTGGTAATTAGCTTCTCTAAATTAATATCCGTTTATGGCATGCATTTACTTCTATAAGTAAATAGTTGGCCGATTAAGTAACATTTGTTTAGTAAACCTAAACTACATAATTATAACTACTTATAACACTAAAACTAGTATTTTAAATATTTGGTATAATATGGTAGTTGGTTGTTAATTTTCCCGGCTTTTTCAAACTGGTTTTATGTCTTTTTTAATTCCATAATTTGCAATTATGTTTTTGGCATGTCAGATTTTATATTACGTTATTAAATGTAATTAGTAAATGCAGGTGTAATGCGCTGTAATATTTTTGATTGAATTTTGAGCGGCTTGATGGAGGGTTAAAGTGAACTTAAATTTTGGTGCTAAACGTGCATGATTGGCTGTGCCTTCAGCTAAACTCAGGGTGTTGATATACATGATGTTACATACGCTGGTGTGCTTTTTTTAGCTATATGAGAGGGTGGGATAGTTAGATTATTTGATTACCAATATTATTTCACCATCAGAATAGTGAGTGTCTATTATTCTGTTTATCGAAAATATTGGCTGCATTTCAATGAATACGAAAATTAACTTGTTTTGTTATATTGCCTAGGGGGTATTGTTTAGATAAATAGTATAAAAGGGGCTTATTTGGTGTCTCTACGCCGTTCAGCTTTTCAGCGGCGGTAAGTCATGCTATCGCTTTGAGTAGCACGCTCATATCTGTAACTCCTGCTTCTTTCATTGCTTCTTTAACATTTTTTATCATGTCAAAATACTGATTTTGGAGCTGGATAAAATGCTGGTTTTTTTGGTCGTATATCGCTTTTTCAGTTTCATTGTTGTGGTCAATTTTAGCATTGAGCTGCACAACTTCTTGTTTAAGCACATCTAGCTCTTCCTTCATTTCCTCCAAGCGTTCCAACATACGCCGGATATGCTCTGGTAAGTCCCCATACTTATCTTCTTGTCTCTCCTTTGCTTCGCGGCCAGAAAGCTTCTCTTTTTCTTCTTCAGAGAGTTTATGTGTGCCTTCTAACTCTGACGTTTTCTCCGTATGTTTAGTGGTCGATTCCTTATTCTCTACACTTTCTCCATCTACAGCGTCTGATTGTTCCCTTTCTTTTGCTTTCGCCATGATGTCTGTTTTTAACATATGGCCATAAGCAACGCTCATTTCATGTAGTAAGTTCATTCAAAATCCCTGATATAACAATTTGTAAAAGATAGACGAGCACACTCTCCCAAAATATATATCGGCCTAAGAGCAAGATACTTTAGAGGTAATCTTAAATTTTATAAATTAGGCCTGATTGGTTGGTTTGGGTACAACTATATATTCAAAGGGAGTCTAAATGATGACACTTGTAGCTAAAAACCAATTAAAATGCAGGGGAGGGTGCCATCAACAAGCACGGAGCGCATCAAGTTTGAGGTAAATGAGATAGCATGTAGCGTGCTTTTCAAGCTTGCTACATGCAGGAAGAATTTAAAACGTCCAAGCTAGGTGGATTTGAGGGACAGACTCATTGGTGTCCGTACCTAGTTTGTTGCGCCAATACTGCCACTCAACTCCCAAGTACAACTGCTTTTCAGCCATATTTAAAGCATGACCTAAATCCCAACGAATGATAGGTTGTGCTAAAAGCCAGCCTTTAACATCGCTGCCTGTTTCACTTTCACGCTCGGCGATGTATTCAACATGTCCGGTGATTTCAAACTTTTGATTACCGAGAGTAAAAGGATAACCCCACGCTACGTCAATCATCCAACTATTTGTTTGAGCTGGTGCGCCACCTTTAGCTAAACCTTCACTGTCGTCAATATATGCCGTAAAGAGTGTCGAAAGAAATGAAAAACCTTCAACATTCCAAGAGACTTTAACACCTGGTAGGTACTTCATGACTTTAGAATCGCCAGCCATGTTGAAGCCAGCAACAATACCCACATCTTTAATTAAGCTGTTGTTAAACTGCATATTGCCAAGCTTACTCAAACTAAATGTTGAATACCATTCACCATAAAAGTCTCTGTCTTGGTAATCATCATTCAAATCATCAACGAGATAGTCAATGAAGAAGAAATTGTCACCATAGGCATAACCAGAACTATGTTGCAGAGAGTACACAGTAGTATTGGACTCAGCTCGACTAAATGGGTTTTTAAAGTCACCGTTGTTGATATGAAGTTGAGTATTGCTCCAGTCTGCCGCGAAAGTCGTTGAAGGTAGCAGCGCGAGAGAGAGAGTCAGACATAACTTTTTATTCATTAATTAATTCTTCAAAGTTTAGGAACTTTGTAATTATATATTAATTCATGAAGTTATGTGAATTTTGCAAAGGGTAAATAACGCGCCCAAAAACTGGGCGCGATTAAGGTTAGGCGTGATTGCGACGTAAAATGATGACCGTTACAGCCGTAATTGCTAAAATAAAGCAGTAAAATGATGACATTGAAACTTCAAAAGGGTTAATACCAAACGTGGTACCAAGCAGCAGCGCTTGTGCACCGTATGGCAGTGAACCCTGCATAACACAGGCAAAGATATCAAGTAAACTGGCTGAGCGTTTTGGCGATATATCGCTATCTTCAGCTAGCTTTTTAGCGACGGGGCCGGCAACAATAATACTTACCGTGTTATTTGCGATACACATGTTGCTGGTCAAAACCAATGCCGCAATACCCAGTTGGTCAGCGACCTTTGTATTGAGTTTGCCGAGTGCTGCTGTTAACTTGTGAATTTTTTTAGCGATGTACTCTAGGCCGCCATTAACTCTTATGAACTCAGATAAGCCACCGATAAACATGGATAACAAGAAGATCTCCTGCATATCAGTAAAGCCTTTGTATACATCTTTTACAAAAGCTCCGCCTTGGTAATCACCAGCAAATCCAACAGCTGCTGCGAAAATAATCCCGCTAAATAGCACTGCGAAGACATTGAGTCCCATGACAGCCAAGACCAGAATAAATATATAAGGAAGTACAAGTAGCCAGTCAAATGGCTTGGTTTCAACAGCCTGAGGTTCTGGCGTTAAAAAGACTAAAAGAAGCACAGTTAGCAAGGCCGCAGGCAGAGCTATCTTCAAGTTCTCTTTGAACTTATCTTTCATTTCACAGCCTTGGGTACGAGTGGCTGCAATTGTCGTGTCAGAGATGATAGACAGGTTGTCACCAAACATTGCGCCAGAGACAATTGTGCCCGCCATTAATGCTGGGTCTATACCGGTTTTAACAGAGACGGCATATGCAATAGGACCGATAGCACCGATAGTACCCATTGAAGTACCCATGGCAGTCGATACGACAGCGGCAATCAAAAACAATCCAGGTAGTAAAAATGAGGGCGGTATCAGTGACAAGCCCGCGTTTACCACAGCGTCCACACCTCCAGTTGCACCTGCGACTGCTGAAAATGCACCTGCTAGCAAGTAAATCAAGCACATAGTAATGATGTTACTGTGCCCAGCGCCTTTGATAAAGGTTTCTACACTTTGATTAATTGATGTTTTGTTTAGCCAAAACGCTAAAACAATCGCCGGCAAAATAGCGACTGGAGCAGGTAGCTGATAAAAAGCGTAATCAACACCTTGCGAATGTAAGTAAAGTCCCGCACCTAAAAATAGTGCAACAAATGTAAGTAAAGGCAGCAAAGATAACTTTGCACGTGAGTTGTCAAAAGATGGCTGCATAGCACTCCCCAAAAACCATTATCTACTAAATACGACCTATGTAAGTAGATACAACATCAGCCAACAGGGTCATTATTAGCTGTATTTAAACTTCAACGCCCGCAATAATTTAAATCGGCGAATGTGGAAGTTTATATGTTTAGACGTCTAAAGTCCAATGGTGTTTATTATAATTATTCAATAACTGACTATGACATAGAGATGGGCTAAACTCTAGGCCTGACTTAGCTTGAGTAAAGCACTTTAGATATTGTAAGTTAATGATTTTACTCACTAGCGTCCCCAAGTAACTGTTTGGCTATCATCTGTTACTCGTGCGCTCGGGCTATGTTTGACGCGTGTTATAACGCCAAATTTAAAATGATGTTGAAAAATAGGAATGAGAAAATAATGACAAAAATAGGTGTATTTGGAGCCAATGGCAGAATGGGTCAAGCTTTAATAGAAGCTGTAGAAATAGAAAAAGAAGCACAATTGGCTGCGGCATTTGTAAGATCAAGCTCGCCGTTTTTAGATACCCCTATAAAAGCATTACAACCTGTTCATTCATCTGACTTGGAATTTTCAGATGAAGAAGGTGATGTAAATCACGCGGAAGTCTTAATTGATTTCACACTACCGCAAGGCATGCTGACACACTTACAAAATGCAATTGAAAACAAAATCCCCATGGTTATTGGTACAACTGGCTTAACAGACACTGAAATGGATCAATTGAGGGAAGCGGCAAAGGTGATTCCAATCGTGTTTGCACGCAACTTTAGTGTTGGTGTGAACTTGCTTTTAAACCTTGTGCAAACGGCTGCGATAAAACTTGCCGATGAAATGGATATTGAAATCTTTGAGGCGCACCATCGCAATAAAATAGACGCGCCGTCTGGGACGGCTTTGGCTATTGGTGAAGCAATTGCGGAGGCCAAAGGTTGGGATCACGACGAAGTTGCGCGATATGACCGCAGTAATGTGCATGAAGCAAAAAGTCAAGATGAAATTGGCTATTCAGTCCTCCGAGCAGGTGACATAGTTGGTGAACATACCGCTTATTTCGCAACGATGGGAGAAAGGCTTGAATTAACCCATAAAGCGGCTTCGAGACTTACGTTTGCATCAGGAGCTGTAAGGGCTGCGCAATGGTTGAAAAATAAGCCCTCAGGACTTTATGACATGCAAGATGTCCTTGGATTGAAGTAGTTTGTTTATTTTTTTGGCTGTTTCATATAGAAAACACATTTAAGGGCTTATTTTTAAATTTTTTCAATGAATAGTTAGACGAATCTCAGAAAGTGCTGTAGACTATAACGAATTTGCCAAAAATTTAATATCTGCGTGTTACCAAGCGCTTTGTAGACGGGAAAAAAGCGTGTTTGCTTATCCCGTTTTTTTATATCTATGGAGGTTAACTTGACTAAATCCGCTCTGTTAGTCCTTGAAGACGGTACGGTGTTTCGCGGTACTGCCATCGGCGCCGACGGTATATCTGTTGGTGAGGTAGTATTCAATACGTCTATGACAGGATATCAAGAAATCTTGACAGATCCGTCATATGCGGAACAAATTGTCACCTTAACTTACCCGCACATCGGAAACACTGGTACAAACAGTGAAGACGAAGAAGCGGACAAAATCTGGGCCAAGGGCCTAGTGATTCGTGACTTACCATTACTAGCAAGTAATTTCCGTAACGAACAATCGTTAAGTGATTATTTAAAAGAACGTAATATCTTAGGGATAGCGGATATCGATACGCGTAAATTGACGCGTATCCTACGTGATAAGGGTGCTCAAAACGGATGTATCATCGCAGGTGATGATATTGATGAGCAAAAGGCGCATGAAGCGGCTAAGGCATTCCCAGGCCTAAAAGGAATGGATTTAGCGAAAGTTGTTACAACAGAATCTTCTTTCCAGTGGAATGAAGGTAGCTGGACACTGGGCGAAGGCTTTAAAACGCTAGAGCAGGGTGAAGAGCAGTTCCATGTTGTTGCTTATGATTTTGGTGTTAAGAAAAATATCTTGCGTATGCTAGTTGACCGTGGCTGTAAGCTAACGGTAGTACCTGCAGAAACCTCCGCTGCAGAAGTACTGGCATTGAACCCTGATGGCATCTTCCTTTCAAATGGACCTGGTGATCCAGAGCCATGTACTTATGCAATTGATGCTATCAAGTCGTTCCTTGAGACCGACACACCAATTTTCGGTATTTGTCTTGGCCATCAATTACTGGCGTTGGCGTCAGGTGCTAAAACTGTAAAAATGAAGTTTGGCCACCATGGTGGTAACCACCCGGTTAAAGATCTTGACCGCGATGTTGTGATGATCACTGCGCAAAACCACGGTTTCGCAGCTGATGAAGAGAGCTTGCCGGAGAACCTTAGAGCAACTCACAAATCACTTTTTGACGGTACGTTACAGGGTATTCACCGCACTGATAAGCCTGCTTTCAGTTTCCAAGGTCACCCTGAAGCAAGCCCTGGTCCTCACGACGCAGCACCGTTGTTTGACCACTTCATTGAATTAATGCAAGCGCGTAAAGCCTAATTTATTACTGGAGTAACAATGCCAAAACGTACCGACATAAAAAGCATTCTAATCTTGGGCGCTGGCCCAATTGTTATCGGCCAAGCATGTGAATTTGACTACTCTGGTGCTCAGGCCTGTAAAGCGCTTAGAGAAGAAGGCTATCGAGTAATTCTTGTAAACTCGAACCCTGCAACAATTATGACAGATCCAGAAATGGCTGATGCGACGTACATCGAGCCAATTCACTGGGAAGTTGTTGAAAAGATCATCGAAAAAGAAAAGCCAGATGCCGTATTACCTACTATGGGTGGCCAGACTGCGCTTAACTGTGCGCTAGACCTAGACAAACACGGTGTACTTGCGAAACATGACGTTGAGCTAATCGGTGCAACTGCAGATGCAATCGACAAAGCTGAAAACCGTGAGCGCTTTGACATCGCGATGAAGAACATTGGCCTTGAGTGTCCTCGTGCAGAGATCGCGCACTCAATGGATGAGGCTAAAGACGTATTAACACGTATTGGCTTCCCATGTATCATCCGTCCTTCTTTCACAATGGGTGGTACCGGTGGTGGTGTTGCTTATAACATGGAAGAGTTCGAAGAGATCTGTACTCGTGGTTTAGACCTTTCACCTACGAACGAGCTTTTAATCGATGAAAGCCTGTTAGGATGGAAAGAGTACGAGATGGAAGTTGTACGTGACAAAAACGACAACTGTATCATCGTATGTTCTATCGAGAACTTTGACCCAATGGGTGTTCACACGGGTGACTCAATCACAGTTGCACCAGCACAGACATTGACTGATAAAGAGTATCAGTTAATGCGTAACGCATCGATGGCGGTACTGCGTGAGATTGGTGTTGAAACAGGTGGATCAAACGTTCAGTTTGGTGTGAATCCAAAAGATGGTCGTATGGTTATCATCGAGATGAACCCACGTGTATCTCGTTCATCGGCACTTGCATCAAAAGCAACTGGTTTCCCAATCGCGAAAATTGCAGCAAAACTAGCAGTAGGGTACACGCTAGACGAGCTTCAAAACGACATCACGGGTGGCGCGACACCGGCATCATTCGAGCCTTCAATTGACTACGTTGTGACTAAGATCCCTCGTTTTAACTTTGAAAAGTTCGCTGGCGCAAATGACCGTCTAACGACGCAAATGAAGTCAGTTGGTGAAGTTATGGCGATTGGCCGTAACCAGCAAGAGTCTCTTCATAAAGCGCTTCGTGGTCTAGAAGTTGGTGCAACAGGCTTCAATCCAATCGTTGCCCTTGATGACCCTAAAGCAAAAGAAACAATCATCCGTGAACTACGCGAGCCAGGCGCAGAGCGTATTTGGTACATTGCAGATGCAATGCGTCATGGTATGAGCGTTGAAGATGTATTCGAGTTAACTAAGATTGACCGTTGGTACTTAGTCCAGATTGAAGACATCATCAAAGATGAAACGAAAATTGCGGAAGCTGGTCTTGCTGGCTTGAACAAAGATTTCTTACGTCGCCTTAAGCGTAAAGGTTTCTCAGATGCACGTATCGCAGAAATTGCAGGTGTGTCAGAAAAAGAAATCCGTAAAAAGCGTCATCAGTTAGAAATCCTACCTGTTTACAAGCGTGTTGATACATGTGCAGCAGAATTCAGTTCAGACACTGCTTACATGTACTCTTCTTATGACGAAGAGTGTGAAGCAGCGCCTTCTGAAAAAGACAAGATCATGGTTATCGGCGGTGGCCCTAACCGTATCGGTCAAGGTATTGAATTCGATTACTGTTGTGTACACGCAGCGCTTGCAATGCGTGAAGACGGTTATGAAACTATCATGGTTAACTGTAACCCTGAGACAGTTTCTACAGACTACGACACTTCAGATCGTCTATTCTTCGAGCCGATTACACTTGAAGATGTGCTAGAGATCGTACGTGTTGAAAAGCCAAAAGGCGTTATCGTTCAGTACGGTGGTCAAACACCACTTAAGCTAGCGCGTGACCTTGAAGCGAATGGTGTGCCAGTAATTGGTACTTCTCCTGATGCAATCGACCGTGCAGAAGACCGTGAGCGCTTCCAGCAACTTGTAGAGCGTCTTGACCTGCTACAACCTGAAAACGCAACAGTGACTTCATTAGAAGAAGCGGTAGCGAAGTCTCAAGAAATCGGCTTCCCGCTAGTTGTTCGTCCTTCATATGTACTAGGTGGTCGTGCGATGGAAATCGTATACGACGAAGACGATTTGCGCCGTTATATGACAGAAGCTGTATCTGTTTCAAACGAAGCTCCCGTTCTTCTAGACCGTTTCCTAGACGATGCAATCGAAGTTGACGTTGATGCTATCTGTGATGGTGAAAACGTAATCATCGGCGGTATCATGGAGCACATCGAACAGGCGGGTGTTCACTCAGGTGACTCTGCATGTTCACTACCAGCTCACACTTTGTCGCAAGACATTCAAAATGTAATGCGTAAGCAAGTACGTGATATGGCATTAGAGCTAGGTGTGGTTGGTTTGATGAATACACAATTTGCTGTTAAAGATGGCAAAGTGTACTTAATCGAAGTTAACCCGCGTGCAGCACGTACCGTACCATTTGTATCTAAAGCAACGGGTGTTGCGCTAGCTAAGGTTGCTGCGCGTTGTATGGTTGGTCAATCTCTTGAAAGCCAAGGTGTAACGGCGGAAGTTATCCCTCCTTACTACAGTGTGAAAGAAGTTGTATTGCCATTTGCTAAATTCTTAGGCGTTGACCCAATCCGTGGACCAGAAATGCGTTCAACGGGTGAAGTAATGGGTGTTGGCGAAAACTTCGCCGAAGCGTTCGCGAAAGCGCAATTAGGTGCATCAAACGCTTTACCACGTGGCGGTCGCGCGTTACTATCTGTCCGTAACAGCGATAAGTCACGCGTTGTTGAACTAGCCAAGACAATGAAATCTATCGGTTTTGAGCTTGATGCAACAAAAGGTACTGCCATTGCCCTTGAAGAAGCAGGCATTGAAGTACGCCGCGTGAACAAGGTATTCGAAGGTCGCCCTCATATTCTTGACCGTATCAAGAACGGTGAGTACAGCTACATCGTAAATACCACAGAAGGTCGCCAAGCGATTGAAGATTCGAAGGTGTTACGTCGTGGTGCACTTCAGCATAAGACTAACTACACCACCACGCTAAATGCAGCGTTTGCAAACTGTACTGCGCATGCCGCGGATGACAGAAGCTCTGTAAACTCTGTACAAGAATTACACCAGCGATTGAACTAATGGATATAAGCCAAGGCCTTTGGCCTTGGTGGTAAGTGAGAGACTTATGCAATCAATTCCGATGACTGTGCGAGGCGAAGAATTGCTTCGTGAAGAACTGAACCATCTGAAAAAAGTGGTCCGCCCCCAAATTGTTGCCGATATCGCCGAAGCGCGTGAACACGGTGACTTGAAAGAAAATGCTGAATATCACGCAGCGCGTGAACAGCAGGGTTTTTGTGAAGGGCGTATTCAAGAAATCGAAGCTAAACTATCGACTTCTCAAGTAATTGACGTCACAAAGATGGCAAACAATGGCAAAGTTATTTTTGGCAGTACTGTAACTATTGTAAATGTAGATACTGACGAAGAAGTAACTTACAAAATTGTTGGCGATGATGAAGCAGATATTAAAAACAACTTAATTTCTGTGAACTCACCAATTGCTCGAGGCCTAGTTGGCAAAGAGCTAGATGATTCAGTTAACATTCAAACTCCTAACGGTACTGTTGAATACGAAATCATCGAAGTTGAATATATCTAATTTGTCTAACCTATAGACCAAAAGCCCGGCAGTAACATGTTGGGCTTTTTTATTGATACTTTCCCCTTACCTTATTCACGTCTAGCTCTATTTGAGCCCTATTTAACGTAATGACTAAAATTAACGCCGAACTTCCGGCGCCATGTATGCCATAGAACCACGCACAACTAGCACTACATGGTATCTTTTGATCAAGATCATATGCTGACTAGCTTAATTAGTACGAAGGTTTTCTTTGCGATACTATACTCGTGAAATATCGCGAGGGGGTATCATGTCTTCTGTTATTAAACATTTTTTAAATGATCCAAAGTTACTGCTCAATGCAGTAGGGGAAGGAATATACGGTTTCGACTTATCTGGTAATGCTGTATTTATTAATCCTGCAGCTGAACAAATGACTGGTTGGGAGGCAGGGGAGTTACTGGGGAAGAAAATTCATCAATACCATCACCATAGCCATGCTGATGGCAGCGAATACCCCGCGGATGAGTGCCAAATTTACAAAACCATGTTTGACGGTGAAACACGGTATGTTAAAGGGGAAGTGTTTTGGCGAAAGGACGGTTCATGCTTTCCCGTGGAATACACATCAACACCTGTTTATCGCGATGACCAGATCATTGGTGCTGTGGCTATTTTTCGTGATATATCACAACAGGTAGAGACTGAGCAGGCACTGAGAAGCGCGTTGAAACAGGTTCAAAGCCTGTCAGAACAACTCAAAGAAGAAAACAGTTATTTACTCTCGGAAATTAATCAAAACTGGCAGGGTTCGGGATTGGTTGGTGAAAGTCATGTGTTCAATAGAATGCTCGAACAAATAAAACTGGTGAGTAAAACGGATAGTACGGTTCTAATCCTTGGTGAAAATGGTACAGGCAAAGAACTCGTTGCTAGAAATTTGCACTTTTTGAGCGGACGATCTGACATGCCGTTTGTACGCGTCAACTGCGCTGCTTTTTCTCCAAGCCTATTGGAATCTGAGCTTTTTGGTCATGAAAAAGGGGCATTTACTGGCGCGCATGATAAAAGGAAAGGACGCTTTGAGCTAGCCCACAATGGGACCTTGTTTTTGGATGAAATTGGTGAACTTCCACAAGAAGCACAAAGTAAGCTGCTCAGGGTGTTGCAAGAACAGGAGTTTGAGCGAGTAGGCGGCAGCAAAACCATTGCAGTGAACATTCGAGTTATTGCCGCAACCAATCGCGACCTGTGGAAAATGGTCGAAGAAGGCGCGTTTAGAATGGATTTGTATTACCGTCTCAATGTCTTTCCTATCAAGGTGCCACCACTGCGTGAGAGAGTGGAAGACCTGCCAGTGCTCTGCGCAAACATGATAAGCAAATTGAATGTCCGACTCAAAAAGCAAATTAAAGGTATTGCTAAGCAATCATTGAAGAAGCTGCAAGCTTATAGTTGGCCAGGTAATATTCGAGAATTACAGAATGTGTTAGAGCGTGAAGCCATCTTGTCACACAGTCATACACTGCACCTATCCCAGCCATTAGACTTAGGTGAAACTGGTTCGCAAGATGACGATAAGAATCAAAGTTTGGAGGCGATTCAAAAGCGTCATATTACTAAGACTTTGGAATCTTGTGGTTGGAAAATATCAGGAAAGGCTGGTGCAGCAGAAACGTTAGGCCTAAACGAAAGTACGTTACGGTCGAAGATGAAAAAGCTCAATATTATTAAAAATCGTGACATTTAACGGTCATTCGCGATATTTCACGATGGCGCTGTGTGGTGGAGGTTTATAAATGTTTATAATACAGTAGCTTAACAAAGTTTCAGTTTGGTCTGAAAGTTGCAAAGTATCAACTGTGTTTCACTATTTGTAAGCAAGTAATATGAAGTTTGATATCAAAGAAGAAGATATGATTATAAAGCCCTATAAGCAAGAGGGCCCAATTTATATCCGTGAGCAAAAAGGTTTCTTCCAAAAAATCCGTCGTTACCTTGGTTGGATCCTTATGTTTGTGTTTGTTGCTATTCCTTGGATACCTTATAAAGGCCAGCAAGCCGTTTTATTAGACGTTGCGAGTCAGCAGTTTAGAATTTTTGGCCAGACCTTCCTTCCCCATGACTTTATGATCCTTGCATGGGTTTTTATGGCCGGCGCGTTCGGCCTTTTCTTTGTTACAAACTGGTTAGGTCGTGTTTGGTGTGGTTACACCTGTCCTCAAACGATTTGGATGCTTATGTTTACTTGGGTGGAGCACAAAGTAGAGGGGACTCGTAATCAAAGGATAAAACTAGATAAGTCTGACTGGAGCGCACAAAAAGCAACTAAAAAAGTAGTTAAGCATGCTATTTGGCTAGTCATTTCTGTCTTTACAGCGACTTCATTTATGGCCTATTTTGTGCCAGCAAAAACGCTATATATGGAAATGTTCACACTAGAATGGTCTGGGCTAGTAAGTTTTTGGGTATTCCTATTCGCGTTTTGTACTTACGGAAACGCTGGGTTTTTACGTGAGAAAATGTGCACTGTCGCTTGTCCTTATTCTCGTTTTCAGTCGGTGATGTTTGATAAAGATACTCTGGTAGTGGCGTATGATGCTATTCGAGGAGAAAATAGAGGCAGACGTAAACGCAAATCCGATCATAAAGCACAAGGTTTAGGGGACTGTGTCGATTGCAATTTGTGTGTGGAAGTATGCCCTGCGGGGATTGATATCCGCAATGGTCTGCAATATGAGTGTATAAATTGCGGCCTTTGTATTGATGCGTGTGACGATACAATGACAAAGTTTGGCTATGCTAAAGGGCTTATAAAATATACCAGTGAAAACCAAACGGCTGGTAAGAAGTCGAGCCCATTTAGACTTAAATTAGTGGGCTATGCTGCTTTGTTTGGATTGATTATCGTTACTATGGCCATTTGGGCGTTTAATCGCACGCCAATAGAAGCTTCTGTCATAAGAGATAGAAATGCGCTTTATCGAGTGAATTATGAAGGGCTGGTTGAAAACCCCTACACTTTGAGTGTCATTAATAAAACTCAGCAAGTGATGCACTACAGAGTGAGCTTTAGTGGAATAGAGAACGCCAAATTAACCGCGCCAGAGCGCATTGAGATACAGGCCGGTAAGATGTTATTGGTACCCGTCACTATTGCCGCTGATGGATATGACCTTAAAGGCAAACGTATCCCAATTACCTTTACGATTTCCGCGAATGAAGATAGCAGTATTTCGATAACGAAAGACAGCTATTTTTATAAAAACTAGTGTTTTAGTAGAGCACTGGGTTATTCCTCAAGGGCCATTTGGCCCTTTTATATTTCTCTTGAAAATACCTGTACAATTCCCCAGTCGATAGCTGTCATACTCCACGCCAAGCAGTACTTTGGAAATCAGCTTGTAGTTCTACTTTAGGTGCATAAAAAAAGATGTGGTTTCAGTTTTTTAATTACAAAAGTGAGCATAGTAGCCCATGTGAAAGGTGCGGTGTTTTGGTTAGCGATTACGAACCTGAATGCCCGCACTGTAGAGATTTAACTAGCCAAGATGCGCGCTATCTTAAAGGCATTAGGAAAAATGAAATGTCGCACAAAAATAATAGGCTAAGTCTTTTGATGAAAGTGTTGTTTTGTATTTGTGGGCTAGGGGTGGCATACCTGTTTACTTTATAAAAAAGCCTCTTATTGCTAAGAGGCTTTGGCTAGGGAGATGATGATGTGTTTATTCAAACTTTGCGTTAAGCTGTGCGCCAGTACCTTGCCCAGACACCATTAAGTAGTGCCACCCAGAGGCAGGGCTATTGATCACAATCTGTTCTTCGCTACTGCCTTGTGTTGTCGCTGAGTTTTGGAAGTTACTTGTGCTTGGCCAACCCGCTGCATTTTGATAAATGCTGGCGTCGCCGTCACCACCTGTAGTGGTGATAGTTAGCTTCGACTGGCCAGCAGGCACGCTAATGGCAACATAGACGGTGTTACTGCCCATACAGATAGCGTCATTATTAGATAAGTTACCACGTGTTTGCGGTGCCTTAGTTGCGCAAGCACTAACAGGTGGCTCAATAACATCGCCTTCGGTGAAAGAGCCTGTCAGTGTCACGTTGTCCGAAGCAGTCCAACCGACAACTGAAACATAGTAAATACCACCTGACTTAGTGAGTTTGCTGCTATCACATGTCTCGTCTCTATTACCGCTAGTATAAGGTCGACAATCCCAATTAGTTGCTGTGTCTGAATCACCAAATTTTACGTATAGATCTGGGTCACCAGTGCCTGCGCCCATTTCAACTTTGATGTTTTTGGCACCCTCTGGGACAAAAAATGTAAAGGTTTTAGTTTCTTTTGCTGCAACTGAAATACCTGACTTAGTCACGCCGTTAAGTAAATCAGAATCAGGACCTTGTTCATCTGTTATCGTCACCGAGTAATCCTCGACTTCGCCCCAATCATACGTGCCACATGCGGGTAACTTGCCATCAGTTAGTTCATAGGATTGAATCACGCGCATCGTTGTTGAGCCGTTTACAGCAGAAGCCGGAATGGTGACTGAGTTAACAACTTCATCAAAGGTAGTCGCGCTTGTTTGGATCAATAACTCGCCGGAATCATCAAAGCTGTTGTTTTGGTTCAGGTCTACATATACAGCCCAATTCGCAAGGTATGGTCCATTGGAACCGTGTGTTAACCCAATGTCTGTTGCCGCGCCCTTTTTAAAGCTGAAGCCCGCATTGTCAAAGCGGCTGAACTGGCTTTTTTCTGAGCTATTACTTAGACTGCCAACACGGACTTTGCTTGTCCATTGCGTTGTGGACTTTGCGTATGCAATACAGTGCGCAGGGCCGTCAACCGTGACGTTTTGCTCCTTCATGTAGCTAATGCCACTTTGCAATGTCACTTTTAGTCTAACAGAGTAAGTACCTGCATATAGGTAAGTGTGCGAAGGGTTGCCTTGCGTACTGGTATGGTTTGGGTTGACTGCACTGTCGCCAAAATCATACTCGATTGAAGCAATATCGGCGTTACTTCCCAATGAGTCTGTAAAACTAACCGTCAGATTATTCGTCGTTACATTGGCAGTGAAATCGGCTGGGTTTTCAGGCTGAATGTCTACAGTAAAGTCTTCAACTTCACCCCATCTGATGCGTCCGCATGGAGACTTCAACTCTTCATAACTTTGTAGCACACGCATTCTGGTTTTACCCGTTAACGCAGTTGTAGGGATAGTGATTGTTCTTTCGATATCATTTGCAGTATTTGCACCTACCCAGTACCAAACGCTTTCAGAATCGTCAAAAGTACCATTGTGGTTCATATCAATATAAACGCGCCATTCAGCGTTATAAGAGGTTTTTGACCCAGTCGCACCTTGTCGCACAGATAGGATGTTGTCTCCCTTAACTGCGCCGAGTACTTTGTCAGTGTGGTCTGTATAATTTGCCGAACCAGAAGTGACGCTATTACCGTTCAGTGTGACATTCGCGTTGTATTGATATTTTGGTTGGTTACCATACGCACGACAATAGTCTTGTCCTGCAGGGGCGGTGACAGTTATGACTTTAGTGTGAGTATAGGTTTCACCATTTTTTAAAGTTACCGTGAGCGTTACCGTGTACTCTCCACCAAAAACATATTGATGATTTGGATTGAAAGAGGTGCTGGTGCTCGAGTCGCTAAAGAGGCCATCGCCAAAGTCCCATTTAACCGATGCGACATCGTCAGAGTCGATAGAAAAGCCGACATTGAGATCGCTGTTGTTAATAGACGTCGTAAACTCTGCTGGATTTTGCTCTTTAATTATATGAATGCTGTAATCTTCAGCTTCACCAAACTTAAAATCGCCGCAGGCTGCAAGTTGTGTCTCCCCTTCACGTAGAGTGTTAGATTGAATAACACGCATTCGAGTTGTACCCGCAAGTGCACTATCAGGGATAGTGATACTAGCCAGTATGGGTTCAGGAGACGACTTGGATAGTGGCTCAGAAAAATGAATGAGCTCTCCAGGGTCATCAAAACTGTTATTTTGGTTTAAATCAACATATACGGCCCAATATGCGGAGTAGGGGCCAAACTTACTGCCACGGGTACCTTGTTGTAGCTCAATGCCTGTTGCCGAACCAGCATAAACAGTGAATGGTTCCAATGCTGTGTGATCCGTGTACTGCCTTCTATCCGACTGATGCACCTTACCATTCACAGACACACTTTGTGTATATTGATAGACCGCATTTGTTCCTTTTACACCGCAGTAGCTTTGGCCTGGCGTGGAGGTAATAGTGACTTGCTGCGAGGCTGAATGGATCAAACCTTCATTATCGGTTGCAGTATACCTAACAATATAAGTGCCGGGGAATAGATAAGTATGTGTAACCGAGTCACCTTGTGCGTATGGCTTATTATTGTATACACCATCACCAAAATCCCAGAGTGTAGACACAATATTGCCATCGCTGTCATTTGCTTGACCTGAGAAATTGGCTGTTAGGTTACCTGGCGTAATGGTTGCTTGTGTTATCGTAGCTGACGGCGCGTTGTGTGATGAGGTCCGCAAAGCAGCCATAAATGTCGCGCGTTCATTATGTACACGGGCATTGTCGTTGACTTCGACCGTCCCCCCAGCTTCCCCTTGGTAGGTTTTATTGGGGTTTGACCATACGTTTAGCCTTTCGCCACAATCACTAATGGCCATGAGTGTACGCCACGTTTTGGACTCATTACAAAATCCATGGCCAAAAGCAAAAGGAGTCGTTGTCGAATCATTGTCATGTCTTGCACCGTACAAGTGCCCGAGTTCATGACCAAAGGTATTTTTAAAGGTACCCCAGCTACTCATCGTAAATAAGGCGCTTTCGGCATCAGTACCAATTTGTCCCGCCCATCCAGCCCAAGGCGAACTAGCATTCTGATCCGCTAAAAATACCATGATATCTGCTTGGTGCTCGTCTCGAATACTTTTTAGTTCTACGCCAAACCCGTTTGGGGCTAGAGGGTTTGGTTCTGCTAGCCAACTACTGGTATTTTCATTAAGTAGTAATGAGTTATCCTCAGACATATCGCCGGTAGATACATAACCGGTTTGATAGGAATGTACGACTCTGACGCTGGCATTTATGCCACTTGCGGTATAACTGTCATTAGTGTCTTTTTCCATCAGTGCGATGTATGCATCGACATCACCAACCTCGGTAGCGAGTTTGTCCGTATAAGCAACAACCACGGTTACTTCGGGCACAGCATTGGCATCGCTACTTGCGGCAGCACGTAAAAAAGGTGAGATATCTGTGTGGCCAACTAAACCGTGTGAAGAGTCCCCATGCTCCAAACCCGGTCTATCTGCTGTTGAGTCAATCGGTGCATTATCTTGGGTGAATTTACTTAATTTATACAGCCCATTCCCCGTGGGAGTTAATAAATAACCGGTATTTCCAATATAAATCTTTGCGCTGTAACTGTTGTTTGTTTTTATCATTGACAGTTTGGCATGGCCATCAGACGAGCGGCCATTTATATAGGTTGTTTTGCTATTTTTTTGCGTTACTTCATACAGGTGAATTTGTACATACTGCCCGTCAATTGTAAGGCTAAGTGAATTTCCCACTTGCAGGCTTGCACCCAAAGCACTGTTTAATTTAATTGAATCTAAAATCAGCTTTTGCCTTGTTTGGCTAGGCTCTGTTGTTGATGACTGTGCTAGGTTCGAAATTTCATTTTCGAAGCTCAATTGTCTATCGAATAGATAGGTATGTTGAGCCGAAGCTGAAAATGAAACAGTGATAGCCGTTGCTAGGGCTAGCTTTTTTAATTGGTTTTTTTGTCGCACTGTAACTTTCCTTTAACGAGTATGGGTAAAGCACAAACATGCTTTACATGTTGTTAAAGAGGAGTCTTAGGCATTGAATTTCAATGACATACCTCTTGCATACCATACTTTAATGACAGTTCATAAAGTATGATTGTATACAATATATAATATGCGTTTAAGATTTGTACATGGTTTTGTTGAATTTATATCAACGCATTGGGGTGTATCAATTAAGAAACAAGGATAAAAAGTTCCTTTTTTGTTAACAAAATCAAAGGAGTATCATCTTGGGTACTAACTGAAAAAAAATGAAAAAAATTATTCTTTTTTGATAGGAATAGGTATTCGATTTGCTGTTATAAGTCTGCGGATAGTTTTTTCAATCACAAGTGGGTTGTTTAACCCATCAAATTTAATGATGTTAATCTAAGCTCGTTACACATCGGGAGGGAAAGAAAAGTCCGATACTATTACCGGACTTCTAAATATTTAGTGCTCTAATGGGCTTTTATAGCCATCAGGTTTGAGGGCCAATACATCACAATCTAGGCTGTCTATTACGTGCTCGGCGGTGTTTCCAATTAATGCTGCACTTAGACCTGTTCGCCCAACAGTACCAATGACGACCAATTCCGCCGACTTTTTCTGGGCTATTGCTGGGATCACATCTTCAGGTAAACCCTCTTCGACGATGCATGTTTCTTTGGCAATATTAAATTCATTGGCGAGAGACCAAGTTTCATCTTCATGGTGTTTCTTGACCGCTTCGCTATATTGAGATGGGTTAAATTCTGGAATTTCTATTGCAATATTTACCGGTGTTGCGGGGTAGGTGTTTACCAAGCTTAATGATGCGTCAGCTAGGTCGCAAATGAACAGGGCATCTTTGATAATGCGCTTATTTAATGTTTGATGTTGTTCATTATCGCTGACTGCATTGACAGCCGCAATGATCTCTCCGTGCTCGGGCCAAGCCTGATCTTTAACAAGTAAAACAGGGGTAGGGCACTTCCTAATTAAATGCCAGTCAGTGGGCGTGAATATCACTGATTTGAGCGTATCATGTTGATGTGTCGACTTGATAACAATATCAAATTGGGCATGAAGGACTTCTTCGATAATCGCTTCATAAGGTCGATTATGCCATACAACTTTAGCTTGAATATCAAGACCCACATAATCGGTAATGAGTTCATTGATCCACTCTTCTCTATCTTTGATTACAGCTGACCGCATGGCCTCTCTTTCTTCTTTTGAAAGCATGGTGGTCATTTCATACGAGAAGTCATAGATAGAC
This sequence comes from Pseudoalteromonas luteoviolacea, assembly GCF_001696455.1. GTDB lineage: Bacteria > Pseudomonadota > Gammaproteobacteria > Enterobacterales > Alteromonadaceae > Pseudoalteromonas > Pseudoalteromonas luteoviolacea_C. Next base: position 1,200,685 of record NZ_MAUJ01000001.1, on the reverse strand, counting down.
AGAAATGCGGTGATTTGCGCACCTGTTTTTTTGGCTAGGCTGATAGAGCGCTCAAGACTGTTTTGCTGCTCTTTAGTTGGGTCAATGACAGTGAGAATACGTTTAATCTTATCCATCGGAGCCTCCTATGGCGCTTGGCTAATCAGTATACTTTGAGTGTAACCGATATAGCCAAGGTATAAAGTTATTTCGATGGAAAAATTGGTTTAGATCAACTACTAATACCAGCAGCGCTCGCCAAACCGTCGCCTTCTAGAATTGTGATGAATTTGCCTTCTACTTTAATTAGACCGGCTTTTTGGAAACGGCTTAATAGTCGGCTAATGGTCTCAACGGTAAGTCCCAAATAGTTACCAATCTCACCACGTGTCATTGTAAATCTGAACTCTTTTCGAGAGAAGCCTCGCTCACCAAAACGATTTGATAAGTTATAAATGAAAGTCGCGAGCCTTTCTTCAGCTGTTTTCTTGTTCAGTAGCAACAACATCTCTTGATCATAGTTGATTTCGCTACTCATCAGACGCATGATTTGCTGTCGCAGCTTAGGCAGTTTACCAGCTAGTTCGTCCAATGTGTCAAAAGGGATCTCACATACCATCGATGTTTCAAGAGCTTGAGCAAAACTCTGATGTTGCATTTTATTTATGGCGTCAAAGCCAACGAGATCGCCAGCTAAGTGAAAGCCAGTGATTTGTTCGTCGCCTTGTTCTGATAAAGTATAAGATTTAAACGACCCAGACCTGACGGCGTAAATTGCCTCAAGTTTAGAGCCCGATTCGAACAAAAAGTCACCTTTGTGCAAAGGCTTTTTACGTTCAATGATTTCATCAAGTTTGTCCATTTCATTCCCATTTAGAGAATAGGGCAAACAAAGCTGACTAATACTGCAGTTTGTACAACTGATCGTACACTGACTTTTGGAGCGATTATTTAAATCCATAATAAATCCATTACTCTTAGACGCACATAAAAAATATTAAATTCAAAAAGTTATAGGTAAATAAAGCCAAAACTAGAGTATATCTGGTTTTTACCATAAAACTTTCACCATGTAGGCGAATAAAAACTCCTGCTTCCAAACGCCTATTGTATGGTTGGTATTATCTTACAATGACCACCATAAAACCAGATTAAAGTACTAATTTGTTACTAGCGATTATAATCAGGTACAACCCATACCAAACAAACAAGTTTCCAAGAATTATTCGCGTAACTGGGTGATTTAAGAAATTGTTTAACACTTGAGCAGACTGACCTGCAACAATAAGTGCAGGAAAGGTTCCCAATGCAAAAGCCACCATGGTAAGTGCACCATAAAACGGGCTAGCAGCCTGTAAACTCCATAGTAATGCACTGTAAACTAAACCACACGGTAACCAGCCCCATAGCGCACCATATGCTAATGCTTTTTTCTTGGTGTCGATGGGTAATATATATTTATTTAGTTTTACGACTCTTCGCCAAATTACAAAGTTGCCTAACTTTTCCAACCAATTTAATGTGGCGACAAAACGCATAATATACAGACCTACAAGCAGCATAAAAATACCACTTAAGTAAGAGAGTCCAAGTGCGAATGTTGTATTTTGCTGCGCAAAAGATGTGCCCAGCAAAGCCACAAACGTGCCCGCAATCGCATAGCTCAAAAGCCTACCAAAGTTATATAAAAATGCGACAACTAACGGGTGTTGCTTGTCTTGTGCCAATTGTAGGCTGGATGCGACGCCACCGCACATGGCTAGGCAGTGGCCACTGCCTGCGAGCCCCATAAAAAAGGCACTCGCTAAACTAATTTCCATCATTGCTCTTGTTGTGTTGCTCTTTATCGTCTTCAAACAGGATGCTATGCGCTTGCTTGTTTAAATCTGAAAATTGCTCACTTTTCACTGCCCAAAAGAATACGCCTATGGCGATGACGACAAATAGGATAGCAATGGGAATTAATACGTAGATAATACTCATAGTTTCAATAACCTTAATGAGTTAGAAATCACAACAATAGAGCTTGCCGACATACCAATTACTGCGAGCCATGGTGGAACCATCCCCAAAGCTGCTAACGGTAATATAGACCCGTTGTAGAGTAACGAAATCGTCAAATTCTGCTTGATGATTCGCTTTGTTTTAACAGCTACAGTTTGTAGCGTTTGTAGCGAGTTTAAGTCACTATTTAACAGTACTACATCGGCCGTATTTTTTGAAATATCCGCGCCAGTCTCCATTGCGATTGATAGGTGAGCACTGTTGAATACCGGACTGTCATTTACGCCGTCGCCAATCATGGCAACAATATCTTGTTCGCGGGACCACTTTTCTACGCAGAGTTGCTTGTCTTTGGGTGAACACGCTTGTTTGAATGAATCAAGACCTAGTTCGTCAGCTAAGTTCTTTGCGGCATTTGAACTATCGCCCGTAAGCATGTGGCAGGTAAGGTTTTTGCTTTGCAAGTAGGCGACGACTCTATGAGCACTTTCTCGAACTTTATCTTGAAGATAAAAATCAGCAATTGGCTGCTCGTTTATAAAAAGAGTTGCTTGCGCAAATGAGGCGTGATTGTTAAACCAATTAGGTTTACCTATCGCAATCTGATCACCATTCATCTCACCAGCGACACCAAGACCTGTTCTTACGGTAGGAGAAGTAATCTCAATTACTTGCGCGTCTTTTTGCGTAAACGCTTTTGCGATAGGGTGCTCAGAGTATCTTTCTAGCGCGCTTGCGAATCCTAGAACTTGCTCGGCAGAATAATTCTGATCGAGCATGGTTGTTTTTACAATGGAAAAACGCCCCTCTGTTAAGGTGCCTGTTTTATCAAAGGCATAACGTGTTACTTTGGGCGTGGTCTCGAGAACATGGCTTTCTTTTATCAAAATGCCTTTTTTGGTGAGTGTGGCTACTGCGCAAGTAAGTGCTGTTGGTATAGCCAAACTCAATGCGCATGGACAGGTTGCAACAAGCACAGCAATGGTTACCCAAAATGCATGCTCGGGTTCAATGTGATACCACCCGATTGCAGTGATTGAGGCGAAAACCAAAAGGCAAGCGACGAACCACTGTGCTACTTTATCGGTTACCTCAACAATCTTTGGCCTTTTCATTAGGGCATTGTGTTGCAGCTTAATGATTTGGTTGAGCAGGGTATTTTGTCCAACCTTGTTTATTTGTATAGTAATTACGCCATCGTGATTTAGCGTGCCAGCGTAGACCTGATGGTTTTCAAACTTCTTAATGGGCAGATGCTCTCCAGTCATCATCGACTCGTCCACGGTACTGGTGCCATTTACGACTAGACCATCTGCTGGGATTGCTTCACCAGGCTTTATCAAAATCATATCATTCAATTGTAGGCTTTTCGCAGCGATGACTTCTTCTTTGTTACCTGATATTTTTCTAGCGGTGAGTGGCAGTAGTTTTTGTAAGTTTGCGGTAAATTCGCTGGCTTTCATTCGTGCTCTAAATTCAAGGTATTTGCCCAAAAGCAATAAGAAAGTGAACATGCAGATTGACTCAAAGTAAACCTCACCGACTGACATTACAGTGGCATAACAGCTCGCACCGTAAGCGCCAAAAATAGCGAGGGATACAGGTAAGTCCATATTGAGTTGTTTACTTTGAAGGCCTTTTACCGCATTGGTCAAAAAGGGCAGGGCAGAGTAAAGAATAACGGGAGAAGCCAAAACCAAACTGATCCATCTAAAATACTGCTCAAACCCTTCATCCATGCCCGAAAACATGCCAAAGTACATCGCAAAGGCAAACATCATCACTTGCATTGTCATGAGACCAGCGACACCTAGGCGTCTCATGTATGCTTTGGCAGCAGCTTGTTTTTGATTCGCTTCTTCGTCTGCTTGAAATGGATAGGCTTTGTAGCCAATTTGCATAAGTGCAGCAATAATTTCACTGAGTTTGGCGTCTTTATCTTGCCACAAAATCATGGCGCGGTGTGTTGAGGTATTCACATCGACTCGCTTTACGCCTGAAATCGCTAGAAGCTGTTTTTCTATTAGCCACGCACACGCAGCACAACTAATGCCTTCAACGCTCAGTAACACCTCTTTGAGATCACCTTGCTGATCGACAAAGTCCCTTTGAATATCTTGGTTATCGTAGCTGGTTAATTCTTTTAATTTTTCGGGAACTAGCTCTTCAACTTTGCCGTTGGTTTCGGTTCTAAATTTGTAATAGTCGCTCATGCCTTGCGCGAGAATCGTATCGGCGACGGCTTGGCATCCCGTGCAACACACGGGATTTGAAACACCTTCAAAAATAACTTCGCCTGTAAAGCCGTTTGGCACGGGCTCTAGGCAATGAAAACAACTTTTTGCCATATCGCCTACTTGTATTGCGGTGTGATTGAAATAAGGCTCTCAGAGGGGAGTTGTAGATTTTCTTTCATCTTCCAACTCCCATCCATTGGTTCAATAAAAACGGTAAAAGCACCTTGATGAGGCTCTTCAAGTAACCCTGTAAATGCGCCACGGGCATTTGCTAGGAGGGTGAGGGAAAAATCATATTCTTTGATAGTTCGGTGGTAAAATGAGACTTTGAGCGCGTTTACTTTACTGTGATCGCCTTTGGTAAAATTGAAACTGACTCTGTCGTTTTCTACGCGTAAATCTCCGTGCAGATATAGCGCTTTTGCTTTGTTAAACTTGCTCAATTCCAAATTGATGGCTTTACCTTTTTTATAATAATCATCAACTACCATGTCAGGTCCATTACCCACTGCAACAGTGACTAAAATAACACACGCTATAATCGTAACCAGCGGGAAAAACATTAAAAACCAAGGCCAAAAATTCTTATACCACGGAGTTGGATTCATAATTGTTCACTACTTTACAATGTTGTTATGTACTTAATGTACGGTTGTATAATTCTTTAAAGTTTAGGTACTTACTACGTTAAAAAGTAAGCCTCTGAATACCAGAGGCTTACTAGGTTATATACAATTTAGCTATTTGTCTTGCGACAAGCTGTAGACATACGCGGTTAATAAGTGAACCTTATCTTCTCCAAGGATGTCTTTCCAAGCCGGCATCACACCAGCGCGACCGTGACGTACTGACTCTTCAACAGCTCTTTGAGAACCGCCATAAAGCCATATGTTGTCCGTCAAATCAGGCGCACCAAATGGTAAATTATGTGCAACGGAGCCTTTGCCGTCCATGCCGTGGCATGCAGCACACATTGCAAATTTACTTTTACCTGCTTCGGCGTCTTTTTGATTAACTTTACGACCTGACAGGCTAAGAACAAAGGCTGTCATTTCTTTAACGCCTTGCTCGCCAAGCGCCGCTTCCCAACCTGGCATTGCGGCAACGCGGCCATGTAACAACGTTTCTTTAATTTGGTCAGGGTTGCCACCATATAACCAGTCTTTGTCAGTTAAGTTAGGGAAGCCCAGCCCACCTCGCGCATCAGAGCCGTGGCACTGTGCACAGTTTTGAGCATATAGACGCTGACCGATTTCAAGTGCTTCGCTATTCTCAGCTAGCGCTAACACGTCTTGCTGAGCAAATGCTTTGAATATAGGCCCAAAACGTTCATCAGCTGCTTCAAACTCTTTATCAAGTTGCACCCACAGACCACTTTCTTTTGCATCAAGCACGGCTTGCTTTGACTCTTCTAAAGAAGTGACCCCTTGGTTTGAGCTTGTCCAGCCTAATAAGCCGACAAAGTTACCTAAACCAGGATACATCGCTAAGTAATAAACTGACCAAACAAAGGTTGCGAAGAACATATAGGTCCACCATTTTGGTAGTGGGTTATTTAATTCTTCGATACCGTCAAACTCGTGGCCACAGCTTTCGCCTTCTTCGACGCCCGTATAGTTTTTCAGGTTCCAAATAAGCAGGCCAAATATCAGAGCCAGACATGCTAGGGTCAATACGATGACCCAAATACTCCAAAAGCTAGTCATTTTTCAGACTCCTTTTCCTCTTTTGAGATCGTGTTGTCATGTTTTACTTCGTCGTCGAATATTGCCTTAGCAGCATCATCAAACCGACTTTTGGTACGCTTGCTGTAAGCCCACACAACAATCACAATGAACAGTACTAAAATTACCAGAGTTAAAATGCCTCTGTATGTGCCGTAATCCATAATCAATTACTTCAAATGCGTGCCAAGTTGTTGCAAATAGGCTATGAGTGCTTCCATTTCGGTCTTGCCCTCAACAGCGGCTTTTGCACCTTGAATATCTTCGTCGGTATAAGGAACACCGAAATTTTTGAAGACTTCAAGTTTCTTGGCGGTTAATTTACCATCCAGAATGTTCTCTTCGAGCCAAGGGTAGCCTGGCATATTCGATTCAGGAACTACTGAGCGAGGATCGATTAGGTGTGCGTAGTGCCAATCATCTGAGTAGCGACCACCTACACGTGCTAAGTCAGGTCCTGTGCGTTTAGAGCCCCACTGAAAAGGGTGGTCCCAAACTGATTCACCGGCTACAGAGTAATGACCATAACGCTCAACTTCATCTCTAAAAGGGCGGATCATCTGAGAGTGGCAGTTGTAGCAGCCTTCTCTCACATAAATATCTCGTCCTTCCATCTCAAGGGCCGTTAAAGGGCGTAGTCCATCTACAGGCTGCGTCGTGTCTTTTTGGAACATCAGTGGCGTTATTTCCACAAGTGCACCAAAACTAATTGCAAACACGGTTAAAATAGCCATTAAGCCGACATTTTTTTCTACAATTTCATGTTTATTAGTAGAACCATTGCTGCTCATAATCGTTACCCCTTAAGCCATTTGTGTGTTTGCGTCAGTAGCAAGCGAGCCACTTTTTGCCGTAACAGTACGGAACACGTTGTAAGCCATAACCAGCATGCCTACGACGATGAACACACCACCTAGGAAGCGCATTACATAGAATGGATATGAAGCTTCAAGCGACTGTACAAAGCTGTACATTAATGTTCCATCAGAATTAACTGCACGCCACATTAGGCCTTGCATTACACCTGAAATCCACATTGCAACGATGTATAAAACCACCCCTACTGTATGCAGCCAGAAATGCGTGTTTACGAGTTTTACACTGTACATATTCGAGTGGCCGAAAAGCGCAGGAATTAGGTGATATATCGCGCCAATTGAAATCATTGCCACCCAACCAAGCGCACCAGAGTGAACGTGGCCAACAGTCCAGTCAGTGTAGTGAGATAGGGCATTAACAGACTTGATTGCCATCATTGGGCCTTCAAATGTTGACATGCCGTAGAAAGAAAGAGAAACCACGAGGAATCTTAAAACAGGGTCTGTACGAAGTTTGTGCCATGCACCAGATAGAGTCATAATACCATTTATCATGCCACCCCAAGATGGTACAAATAAAATCACAGACATAACCATGCCGAGAGATTGGGTCCAATCTGGTAGAGCAGTATAATGAAGGTGATGTGGACCAGCCCAGATATAAAGAGATACAAGTGCCCAAAAGTGAACAACAGATAAACGGTAAGAGTAAACAGGGCGACCAGCTTGTTTCGGAACAAAGTAATACATCATTCCCAAGAAGCCTGCGGTCAACAAGAAGCCTACTGCGTTGTGTCCGTACCACCACTGAACCATTGCATCTACCGCGCCTGCATATATCGAGTAAGATTTAGTTAATGAGACAGGTACAGCCATGCTGTTCACGATATGTAATACAGCAACAGTAATTATGAATCCTGCATAAAACCAGTTGGCGACATAAATGTGCGACACTTTACGATTTATAAGTGTGCCAAAGAATACGACGGCATAAGTGACCCAAACGACAGCTATAGCGATGTCAATTGGCCATTCTAGTTCAGCATATTCTTTTGAGCTTGTGATACCCAAAGGCAATGTTATTGCTGCTGCAACTATGATTGCTTGCCAGCCCCAAAATGTAAAAGAAGCTAGCTTATCGGAGAATAGACGCGTTTGACATGTGCGTTGTACAACATAATACGATGTTGCGAATAATGCACTTGTACCAAATGCGAAAATAACAGCGTTCGTATGTAACGGACGAAGTCGAGAGTAAGTTAACCATGGAATGTCGAAGTTTAAAGCAGGCCAAGCAAGTTGCGCTGCGATAAAGACACCTACACCCATGCCAACGATGCCCCAAATCACTGTCATAATAGCGAATTGGCGTACAACTTTATAATTGTACTCAGTTTGTGATGCTACTGTTTGGCTCATTTTCTGGATTCCGCTGCAGTTAATGCGATTAGAAATGAATAACCTGTAAAACAGGCCCTATTTTTATATTTCAACAGACTCGCTTTGAGTACGCTAAAGTGACAAAGCAAGTCCGAGAAACCCTTATTTTTGCAAGGAAATAATAATTTTTTTGCAAAATAAAAGATACCTAAAACACCCTAAAGCATGACATCAATCAAATTTTCAGTGAGTAGATTGTGTGTACAGCATTTTACTGCACCAAATCTAGGCTCAGCCCAATCTAAACTGGCTCAAACCCGTCGAAAAGCGTAACATTAAGCTTACTTTGTACGTCCGATGTCAGTTTAAATTATGCGCTATTTTTCAACATTCGCTGGGGTATTTTTTGTTTCTTTTCTTGTGGCTTGTTCAGACCCAGATATAAGTATACATGAAAGTTCAGAAAAAAGTGAACGTTCAATTAAAACTAAAAATTGCACTCAAGAAAAGCCTTGTGTTTTTGAAGGCGATATAAAGTTTTGGGTTGATACCGATAAGCCACAACCTGAAACGCCATTTAAAGTTTATTTTGCGTCGCAGGCGCCTATGGATATAAGCATTGCTCATTTGGAAGGCGTTTCCATGTACATGGGTAAGATCCCAGTTATGTTTGTGGAGCAAAGAGAAGGGCTATGGCAATCTGAGGTAATGGTTGGGTCTTGCAACCTTTCCGAGATGGAATGGACACTTAATTTATACGATTCGAATAGACATCGTTTGGGATTTTCACCAAGTGTTTTCACATATCAGTAATCAGGAATATATTACGCCCTAATTTAGTCAGCATAGCTTACCAACTACAGCCAATTTGTATGTCATATAAATTTAATGAAACTAGCCTCCCAAAAATACGAGTTCTCGTTCAAGCTTATTTAACCTCACAGTCACTTTTCGGTGCTGGGTTCGTATCAAAGTATTAACCTTGTCGGTCGATAAATATACTGTTGCCTTTTGTTTTTAATTTTGCTTTCATAAATTTAACAGGTTGTGCAATATTTGGTCGTTAATGGCTTGTATTGTTGCATTTGGTTGGTTTTTTGTTGCGTTTATTGAGTTTCTTTGTGTCCTATAAAACAGAATTGAAAAAGCCAAATATGTGCTAAGTACAAAATATTCAACAAAAAAATATGTGCCATCGCTAGAGTTTTACTCTTTTACAACTACGCTTTAAATAACTAAAAGAAAAATGTCGGGCATTTAAGGAGGCCTCCGTGGTGAATAAAAAAATTTACCTTACCCCAGTAGCTGCATCGTTAGCTTTAACTCTCGGTTTAACTGGATGTAGTCTTTTTGATAGTGAAGATGGTGCCTCTGTTGTACCAGTCGATCCTGTAACACCCGTAGATCCTACAGATGTAGAAGGTACGGCAAATGCAGAGTTTAATGTATTCATTTCGGGCAAAGCAGTAAAAGGTACAATGAGGAATGCCGAATTAACTGTTAAAGAGCTAAAAGATGGTGAGTTAATTGACATTGCATTTAGGTCTGAGTTGGGGAGTGTGGAAGAAAAGGCCACTTCTTCAACAGAAAGTGATGCCATCGCCAAAGCAACTGCACAAATAATTGCTGGTAGTCCAAGTTCCCTGCAAACGGCTGACGATGGAACTTATGGCTTTTATATCGACCAGAGTTTTAGCGGGGCACTATACATAACCGTAAAAACAACCAAAACAAGCGGGTTTATTAAATGCGATGCTATTTTAGGGTGCGGTGACTTTTCTGCTGCATCAAATCTCGATGTTAACGCTAATTTAAAAGTTGACTTCGACGAATGGTATCAAGATGACCTGACATTAAATGTGGTCAAGGAGATAACCGCTCAACAAGCAAATCGAAAATCAAAAGGGGCTGAGGGAACAACCAAGGCATACACAGCGAATGCAACTATTTTCACCAGTCTCGCAACGGAACTACTGCAATCCGAATCTGAAAATGGTAATGCAATCGACAGTGCAGCCATATCTAAAGCGAGTTTGAGTACATTACTCCTTCTATTGGGCCCAGATGCAGCGAAAGAGGCTATACTTCTCGCCGGAGATATCTCGATTGGTGGGGCTGTGGATTTCACAAATGTCGGCTCTGAAGATGTGATCAATGCTGGCACACTAGCCTTAATTAACGTTGCGTCAACCATACAAAATATCGCTTCTAGCAGCGATGGCTCTTCATTAGATTCGGTAATCAATACTCTGAAAACGGGGGTTTCTGGTGGTGCTGTTAAAGGTAGTAGCAACCAAACGGTAGCAGCGCTTGCCGCAACCCTTCAAGAAGAGGCAACGAAAACTGCGACGGTATTTGTGGCTATAGCCAGTGGCGATGTTGAAGCGATTAAGAACGCATTAAAAGAAATAGCACCTGAGTTAAGTGACGATGTGATCGCTGATTTGGCTGACAAGGCCAAAGAAGCTAGAGATAAGGCGATTGAATCTGGTTCTACAGATGAAGCTACATTAAATGAGGCGGCAGAAGACTCTAAAAAAGCCGTAGAAGATTTAGGTTGTACTGGTGATGAATGTAATGCTGATGACCAAGCATTTATTAACGAGGGTGTTGCGCAACTAAATGAAGCGCTGACGAGTGCTCAAACCCGATTTACGGTGATAAATTCGCAATTTGATAGCCTAAGCACTAGCTTGGCTGCTGTAGTCGCTGCAGGACAAACTCTCGATACGCTAGAACAGAAAGAAGCCTACTTGCAGTTGGCCGATGGTTTAGTCGTTACGATAGCGGCGAGCAATCTGAATTCTGATATTACGAACCTCATCGCACAAGTGACGCTCATTGAGAGCAGTGCAGAATCATTTACTGCTTTGACTAGCGCGGCACAAGCTGTACTAACAGGCGCGCAAGCATTGTTACAAAATGCCAATTCAGTGAATTCGAATTATGCGGCTTTAGTAACAAGTGCAAACGATGAGCTACAAAAAGCGATAGGCGCGTTCGGTGGTGACGACAACACTGCCAAAATTCTAGCGCAAACGGCACTATCGAGAATTATAGCCACGCAGAGTAACTTTGAAGCTCAGAATGATAATTTAGATAACACTGTGGAGGATGCAAACAGCCAATTTGCTTCTGCAACAGATACGACTGCTCTTGAGGCGGCGTTAGCAACAGCACAGAGTGCCGTTGAATTATTTGGTGAAATAAATAGTGGCGTTGATGCGATTCTTAGCGACATAGCTTTGGCAAAAGCTCGGGCTGAAAGCTATGTTTCTGCAGCGACTGACGCTCAAAAGGAAGAAGCAGAGCAAATCCTTGCGGATGTACAAAGCATTGAAAATCAATTTAACTCTGGACTGGCTGTATTTAGAGCAAAAGAGCAGCCAATTCGAGCTCTTAGAACTCAAATCGCTGCGGGGTTCGACGTAGCAAGAGGTAAAGAAGGTACTACCAGACTGACTTCAATAGGTTTTGTAACGAAAGACGGCGCCGATGCAGTCTTTAATGCAGGTGAAGTCGTTTACGATGTTGTGAGAGATATATGGGAGCAAGACCTGGGATCTGGGCTGCATACGGGGACAGCGCCAAACTATCCGGCTTGGACATATACTTATGATACAGATGGCTATCGGATTGAATTAAGCAATGCACAAGAAGGCACTGAAATCTCAGCTGTAGCGCAAGTTAACTCGGGTGCATCTAGCAGAATTATTTTGACTTGGAGTGGGATTTTAAAAGCTGTTGAAGGCCAAACTGTAGAGGTGAAGTCACCAGACTTAGCTGAATGTGAGCGTTGGGCGCTTGGCACAATTGATACTCCTAATGCTTCATGTTCCGTCATATCAATAGATGGCAATATTGCGACAATTGAAGATGCGAAAGACTTTGAGGCGACCAAAGGCGAAACATTCAATATCGTTGAGTTTATAGATGGCCAATATGGTTTTAACGGAACAATGTACGCGGAGCTAACATCAGTGGATGCCACTGGTAATCCATCACCTTTGTTTGTCGACGATGCCATTGAATTGGCGAATGTGCGTATCAACGGCACCACGCAAGATTTAGTGATGGGTCTTGAGCTGGCATTGAGAAATGAAGATGGTGTTGATGAACTGGGTATGGCGAAGGTAACGTTAGATTTGTTTAACGGATATGCCTTTAATGTCAATCTGGTTGACTCAGATGCGCCTCTTGTCGGTGAAGTCTCTATCGACAATAACTCGTCTCCATTGAAAGTGGGTGATGTACTTGAGATTACAAATGGATTCAGAGTTACTTATATAGATGGTGTCTCTATCGACTACACAGACATCGACTTCCTAGGTCAATCGACCAATCCATAAAATAACCATAACACAGGAAAGGCGGCACGATAGTACCGCCTTTGTTTTACTTGCTTATGATAAAATACAGCCTTATTTCTATGGCGCTGTGTACAGCGTTTACTGCTGCTGCGAAAGATATAGAGCTTCTTCATACTTTTGAGTCTGAAATTTATACAGAAGCTCAGCCTGTAAAATCTTTCCTTGATGAATTTGACCACCCGATCACGACTGGAGACAGCGCGTTTACATACAATGTTTTTGAACTTGGTGTGAAGTACAAAGGGTTTTCAATTGGGGCGCAAACTCGATATAACTATGTTTTGGAGTTTGACCCTGATACAGCACTCTTTACATATTTAGAGAAAAATGATCTTCCTTTTGAAAGGAGAAACTATCGATACTTGCTTAAAGGCAAGCAATCAACAACACATGGTGTGTTTTTATCTTATGACATAGAGCTTTTGGGAAATGGTATCACTATCACGCCCAAGGTAACATATTACCAAAGTGCGCATTTTCAAGATGCCGTTGTAGATGGCACCGTTTTCAGTGATGAAATCAAAGGGCAACTACAAACAGAATATTACTTCTCTAAAGATATACTTTTTAAGTCTTTTACTCCAACAGAAAGGCCAGATGGCAAGGGGTATTCTTTTGACCTCGAACTCAACTGGCAAGTGAATGACGATCTAAAAATGTCGATAAAGGCAAAAGATTTAGTTAATGAGACTAAATACGATGGTGTGGGGTTTGTGAATGGTTTTACAACCGATGTGCCATTTACTGAGCAGGGCGATAGTATTGTGACTGAGCCCTCCGTCAGACTCAGAACTTCCGCTTTTGGCGGCGAAATTGAGTATTCCTTTGAACATGAAGCTCGTTACTATTTTGACATATCTTATCGATACAACAATCAGTTCTCATTCGATGTATTTACTCGAAAGTTTAGTAGCGATACCTTCATCCAAGGTAATGTGAATTACCACATAAACGATGATTGGGGTATTTATTCGGGTTATGAAACACATTCAAAAGCAATTGAGTTGGGCATTAAGAACAAGTATTTCGGCGTCTCAGTTAAAACGGACAAACTAGATCTAGATGATGCGTATTACGCAAGAGTTAATTGGTTTTTGAAGTTTGCGTTTTAGGGAGTAATTATGAAGAAGTTAAGTGTACTATGGGCTTTGACAGCCACACTGCTTGGTTGCGGAGGGAGTGGCGGTGAAGCACCGACTGTGTCAGAAATTGAACCTGGACTTGGTAATAACGTCAATGAATCTTTAGAGGCAAAAGTTGAGTTCTATCTTCCTTCATTTTTGGGCCAAAAAGGTGAGCTCGCTATCACTAATCTATTGGATAACTCAGTCACAAATCACACAGTGGACTCATTGAGTCAGTTTAGCACTGAACTTGCTGTGGGAGGACTGTATCATTTTAAATTTGAACCTGAAAACGATCAGATAACGTGCCCAAGAGTGCTAGGTTGTGGCAGATCAAAATTGAATGACCCGAATGATTTAAATGAGAACAATGAAATTGACTTTGGCGAACCCGTGATCGCTAAATTGCGTTTTGAGCTCACCACGTTGCCTGTGCCGGGTCTAAACCAGCTGTATTTCTCAGCATACTCAACGGCAGTTACTGGTAACAACTATGATAGTCGGCCACTATCACTGACGGCAGCGCCTCACTATCATTTAACAGTTAGCACGGTGTTACAACAACGAAAAGCAGAGTATGTTGCCAATGCCATGACTTATTCAGACATCATGCAGCAATATAATTTAGAAATCTCGAATGACGCTCTGTTTACCGATACATTTAATGCAGCCTTGTCTGAGGACAATGACATTTGGGCTTCGTATTTGGCGCTGGCGAACGACTATCTATCAGAAACCCTGCTAAGTGAAGATACGAACACGTTGTATCGACAGCATGCAGCGAAAACGCTGCTTGAGGTCAATGAGCTTTTTAGGCTACGACAACTAGATAAACTTCAAAGCACAATTACACCTTACAGTAATGAACTGTTGGGGGAAGTCCGAAATGCACTTGGCGTGTTAAGGCTTCAGGAAGAACAATACAGTGAAGAGCTAAAAGAAAAACTGGATGATGTTGAAAGCATTGCAAGTGATGACGCACAACAAGCGTTGGTGACTATTGGCGAAGTCATCGGTGACGTTGTAAAGCATGTTTCTCCAGCAGAAGGTTCAGAGGCTGGTCAATATGAATTGCCAGGTTTAGACATTAGATATGAGACGAAGGTAGGATTTCGCTGGGTGATTACTGGCACACGACGTGGTTTTGAAATCAATATTGATGTCCTTGTACCGGAATGGAGGATCAGTCCTACGTTAGGTGACAAAGTTGTTGGTTCAGGGGGAGGGGTCGTAACAAAACCTGGCACTGATCTTAACTTTACATTTGATTCTTTTGAAATTGTATCTAGTAACAGCTTTGATCCAAATAATGTGCAAGAGATAGCCGGTGTTGCATCGGCAAAAGGCCGAGTAGAATTAACACAAACGAATTCCGTTCTAACGGGTAAAATTGAACTAGACGTGATTCGAGATGTCCTGAATATACGCACAACTAAGACAATTATACCTTATTTAAAAGTAGACGGGATATTAACAACCCCAAACCAAACTACACCAATCCGATTGTACGCGAATGAACGTTCTCCGCTGGCTTTAACGGAGAACCTTGATCTTACTTTTGGAGTCCAGTTAGAATTAGCTTTAAATGGTGGCAAAGATCTTCGCATTCAATTGGATGGGGAGCCCGATACTTTTACGAACTTTGGCACCGTCGATGTTTCTATGATACTAGGCGGGCATGTAAGCGAGTTAACGGTAACAAACGTCGGTGGTAATATTAACTTAATCGTTCGCGGTCGAGATGGCTATTGGGTCGATATTAAGAAGAAAGATAAGTTATATACAGGTGGTTTTTACTTTGGGGATAAAACCGTTGGAGACGTGAGGACTATTAGAGGGATCCCTGGCGTATTGTTTCCAGATGGTAGCTTCGAATCTCTGTTTTAATATAAAATAGGGGTTTATCAAAAGGGCCGGTTGGCCCTTTTTGCTTTTAAGAGAGTGCTGTGAAAAAAATAGTGGTTATAGAGGCGTTAAAGCTCGCCTTAGAAGGTAAGTTGTATGAGGCTAAAGCTGCGGCTGATAGTGCTCGTGAGGACGCAATTCATGAACAGAGCGCTGCAGAAACTCAATATGATTCATTGAGTATTGAGTCAGGTTATTTAGCCGAAGGGCAAAGTGAAAGGGTTGAGCAGGCAATAAGTGCTATTAACGCCTTCAAAAAAAGCTATACCTTAAGTTCAACAGAGTGTGTGATTGAAGGCGCATTGATAAATCTATGCGACGATGAGTCACAAGTATTGAGCTGGTATTATATAGGTCCGACTGAAGGTGGCCTTAAAATTGAAATTGGTTCTGAGCAGGTAATGATTTTGACGCTCGCGTCGCCACTGGGCCAAGCTTTAAAAGGTAAACTCTTAGGTGATGAGGTAGAGTTTAATTTTAATGGCCGCACCCAGTATTTAAATATTGAAGCAATTTTATAATTACGAGAACAATTTCTTCCTCACAATTTGTCGGTAGCTACTGGGCGTTTGATTCATTTGCTCCTTAAATGCCCGAGATAATTGACTTTGGGAGCTAAAACCAACAGTCAATGCAATATCTTGTATGCTTAAATTGGTAGAAGATAGCAGTTCCGATGCTTGTTGTATTCTGACTTCTTGTACATAGTTAATCGCAGTTTTTCCGGTTGCAGATTTAAAGCGACGATTAAAACTCCGATAGCTCATGTTAAATTGTTCGGCGACGTCACTAAGCGAAGAAATAGAATTAGCGTTATTTTTCAGCCAAAATTGAATAGCCGCAATTTGTTCATCACTATGCCTATCCACCGCGCCTTCTAAATACCGCTGCTCCTCATAAGGTTTCCGTATTTCGTGAGAAAAGTTCTGCTGAACGTGATTGGCTGCTTCTTTGCCGTAAAACAGGCCAATTAAATGTACCACGACGTCAGCCAGTGCATTTAGACTGGCGACTGAATATATGCGGTCTGATTGAGTAATAAAATAGTCGGGCTTGAGCTGTACATTGGGGTAGCTTTTAGAGAATTGCTTGGCGTAGTGCCAATGTGTTGTAGCTGAGTGGCCATCTAATATTGCTGATTCGGCTAAAAAGCATACACCGGTACCAACGCCAATTAATGTTGCACCTTGATGCCATGCTTCTGACAAGCTTTTTGCAAGCTGTGGGTTATTGGTAACAACGGGTCTTGGATTACGCCAAATGCTCGGCACGATCACATAATCATACTCTGTTAATGCGCTGAAATTGGACTGTACGTCCATAGTCATTCCCATGGGTGTTTTCACTGTTTTACCAGTTTGGCTTAAACACGCAATATCGAGGGGAACAAACGAATCTCGCGAGTGCCTTTTTGCGAATGCTTCTCCAGCTCGGAGCATTTCAATTGGTAACGTTACGCTTGTGATTAATATTTGTTCATATAATGTTATTGCTATTTTGATTTTATTCATTTTACTCATCTGACCACTTGATGTTGGCGAAAAAGGCATGATTAATGGCGAAATGTGTTAAGTTATATTATCTACTTCATTCTAGAATTATTGCAACAAATTAGTATTAAATGAGTTATATATGACAGCATTACCTATCATAGTCGGTATGGGCGGCATCAACGCTGCAGGTCGTACATCTTTCCACCAAGGTTACAGAAGGATCATACTGGATAAGCTTGATGGTGCTGCAAGAGAAGAGACTTTTCTTGGTCTAGCCACTTTGATGAACTTAGTATCTTTTGAAGAAGGTAAGCTGGTGACTCATGACGGTGAGGTCGTGAGTGCTAGAGATATTGAAAAGAAACTTGGCGAGCAAATAATTGCTGGCACTTTAATCCGGAAAATAGAGAAAAATCACTTTGATGTGGATGCCACTCACTGGCAACAGAAGCTGACTATTACGGCAAATAACAGTGAAGGTATCTCTTTTACATGCCGAAAGCGTGATTTGCCTACGCCAGTGCCCAGTAGTTGGATTGTTGAGGAAGTTGAACCAAAAACAGTCAAAGTTCGTGTCCCCGAACAGTTAGAAATAAAGCATGATAGCTACAGGGATAACCCAATCAAAGCCGCAGGTCAGCTACCTACAGGCTTTGAGCCAGCTAACATGTACAACAGCCGCTATCAACCAAGAGGTTTGCAAGCGACTATCTTTTCTGCAACTGATGCAATTAAGTCAACAGGCCTAGATTGGGAACTGGTGATTAACAGTGTAAGGCCTGATGAAATAGGTACTTATTCAGCTTCCGTTGCAGGCCAAATGGATGCTGAAGGCCTTGGTGGTCTTATTCGAAACAGATTAAAAGGTGATCGAGTCAGTACAAAGCAGTTGGCGTTGGGTTTAAATACAATGTCTACTGATTTCATCAATGCCTATGTTACTGGTAGTGTTGGGACGACTTTCACCTCAACGGGTGCGTGCGCAACGTTTCTATATAACCTAAGGGCTGCGGTGAATGATATTCAAGCCGGGCGTACACGTGTGGCCGTTGTTGCTAGCGTTGAATGTGCGCTAACGCCAGAAGTCATTGAAGGCTTTGGTAATATGGGCGCATTGGCGAATGAAGAGGGCTTGAAGAAACTTGATAACTCAGACGTTGCGGATCATCGCAGAACCAGTCGTCCTTTTGGTGAAAACTGTGGCTTTACAATTGGTGAAGGTGCGCAAGTTGCGATTCTAATGGATGATAAGCTTGCACTTGAACTAGGCGCTCAGGTTATGGGCTCTGTTGTTGACGTGTTTGTAAATGCCGATGGTGTTAAAAAGTCTATTACAGCGCCTGGTCCTGGCAACTATATTACGATGGCTAAGTCAGTTGCACTGGCTCAGCAGATTGTAGGGTCTGAGTCTTTACAAAAGCGTAGTTTTATTCTTGCACACGGTTCAAGTACACCACAAAACCGAGTTACAGAGTCCGCTATCTATCATAAAGTTGCAGAAGCTTTTTCCATTGAAGGATGGAAATTAGCGGCACCAAAAGCATTCGTTGGCCATACAATAGCGCCTGCATCAGGTGATCAATTAGCGATTGCTTTAGGCGTCTTTAGTCACAATATTATGCCGGGTATCACGACTATTGATAAAGTTGCTGATGATGTATGGAATGAACACCTTGATATCCGAACTGAACACTATGATTGTGGCGAAATGGATGTAGCGTTCATAAACTCTAAAGGCTTTGGTGGTAATAATGCAACTGCGACCGTCTTTTCTCCAAATGTAACTCATAAGTTATTGAGTAAGCGTCACGGGGAAGAAAGACTTGAGTCATATTCAGAAAAATTAGCTCAAACTATCGCAAGACAGCAAACTTACAGAGAGTCGGCAGACCTTGGTCAGTATGAACTGATTTATCGATTTGGCAACGGCATGATAGATGAATCAGGTTTAGAGATTGATCAAAATGAATTGCATATTCCTGGATTTGAACAGGCGATATCTTTAAGTGGCTTGAATCAGTATCAAGATATCAGTAAGTAAATAGAATTAATGTTAAGCAATTAAAGGCGCTAGGGAAAAGCGCCTTTTTTCATGCCAAAATACTTTTACTTTAGATATTTTGCGTGAAAATTGATGTGTTGCTCTACAAACGTTGAAATGAAAAAGTAGCTGTGATCGTAGCCATCATGACTTTGGTATTCGATTTCGAAGTTGTTAGCCGTTGCAGCCTGAATAAAGTTTTCTGGCTTCAGCTGTGATGTTAAAAACTGATCAGCATTACCTTGATCTATTTTGATAGGGCGCTTTATGTCATAACACGATGCTTGCATCAATTCAGTTGCATCATATTGATTCCAGATACTTACGTCGTCACCGAGATAACCACTAAATGCTTTTTGGCCCCACGGACAATTAACCGGGTTAACGATAGGTGCAAATGCAGAGATGCTCTCGTATTCTAAGCTATTTCTTAAGCCGATGACCAAGGCACCATGACCTCCCATGGAGTGACCGAAGATACTCTTTTTGTCGTTAACAGGAAAGTGTGCTTCAATCAGCTCGGGCAATTCTTTGGTGATGTAATCATACATATTATAATGGCGACTAAATGGCTCTTGTGTCGCGTTTACATAGAAGCCAGCGCCCAATCCGAAATCGTATGCACCTGAGGCATCGTCTGCAACATTTTCACCCCTCGGGCTCGTATCGGGTGCAATGATCGCAATGCCATGTTGACTCGCATATTTAAACGCGGCGGCTTTTTGCATGAAGTTTTCATCGGTACAGGTTAGCCCTGATAGCCAGTACAAAGTAGGCACTTTTGCCCCATTTTTGACTTGTTCAGGCATGTATACCGCAAAAGTCATCTCGCAATTATTAACCGTACTTGCGTGTTTATAGCGTTTGTGCCAACCACCAAAGACTTTATTTTCGCTAATCAATTCCATACTTACTAAAATACCTTTACGTTAGTGAATTTTAATATTGCTGAATGATGGCGGGATCACCACCATCATTCTGTCGTCTAGTAGTGGATAACAGAGCGAATGCTTTCGCCTTTATGCATTAAATCAAAAGCTTCATTAATGTCTTCAAGTTTCATTGTATGAGTAATAAAGTCATTTAGCTTAAATTCGCCAGCCATATAACGCTCAACGATTTCAGGAAGTTCAGAGCGACCTTTTACGCCACCAAAAGCACTACCGCGCCATACTCGACCCGTAACCAACTGAAAAGGTCTCGTTGAGATTTCTTGCCCAGCACCTGCAACACCAATGATGACTGACTCGCCCCAGCCTTTATGACAACATTCAAGTGCGCTACGCATAACATTAACGTTACCAATACATTCAAATGAGAAATCTACCCCTCCATCGGTCATCTCTACGATGACTTCTTGGATTGGTTTGTCATAGTCGTTCGGGTTAATTAAATCCGTTGCGCCAAGTTTTGTGGCCAACTCGAATTTATCTGTATTGATATCGATACCTATGATTCGGCTCGCGCCAGCCATGGTTGCTCCGATGATGGCAGATAAGCCGATGCCACCCAATCCGAAAATCGCGACAGTGTCTCCTTTTTGTACTTTTGCAGTATTGAGTACCGCGCCCATGCCTGTTGTAACCCCGCAGCCAAGTAGGCAAATTTCTTCAAGAGGGGCTTCTTTGTTGACCTTAGCAAGAGAGATCTCAGGCAATACAGTGTATTCAGAGAACGTAGATGTTCCCATATAATGATAAATGGGTTCCCCGTCTTTGTAGAAGCGCGTTGTGCCGTCTGGCATTAAGCCTTTACCTTGTGTCTCACGGATTTTCTGACATAGATTAGTTTTTCCAGAAGTACAGAACTTACATTCACCGCACTCTGGAGTGTAAAGTGGAATGACATGGTCGCCGACTTCGAGGCCTGTTACGCCTTCACCAACAGCTTCAACAATTCCTGCGCCTTCATGACCCAAGATTGCTGGGAATACGCCTTCAGGGTCGTCTCCAGAAAGGGTGAAAGCATCGGTATGGCACACACCTGTTGCAGTAATTTTTACCAGCACTTCGCCAGCTTGAGGCATCATTACATCAACTTCTTCAATGCTAAGTGGCTTGCCAGGGCCCCATGCTATGGCAGCTTTTGATTTGATAAATTGTCCCATTTCTTTGTTTTCCTACTTTTATAGATGAGCTTAGTATAACCTTTATTGTAAATTTGATAATCTCTAAAATAATAAAATACTTTTACGGATATGTAATAATGGATAGGTGGGTTGGAATTGATGAATTTGTTGCTGTTGCAGTATGTGGTTCGTTTACTGGGGCTGCAGAACAACTCGACACCTCAGTAGCACAAGTCAGTCGGCGTGTTAAAGCTTTAGAGGGAACGCTGGGCTATCAACTTTTAAATCGGACAACACGCAAGCTATCTTTGACGACAGAGGGAAACGTCTTTTTATCCCATGCCAAACATCTGCAACATGTCCTTGATGATGCCACCGCGGCGCTAAGACAGCGCGATGCAGAACCAGCAGGCAAGATTAAGATCACTGCCCCAGTGATGTATGGAGAGCAATACATCATGCCACTCATCAATAAGTTTATGTCCCTATATCCCAATATTCAGGTAGATATGGAACTTAATAACAATCAACTCGACTTGATAGAGCAGGGCTTTGATTTTGCTATTCGACTTGGAAACTTAAAAGATTCTTCATTGAGAGCTCGGTTATTGGCACATCGTCAAACTTTGGTTTGCGGAGCGCCTAACTATTTGGCGAGTGCGCCTAGACTCGAAACGCTGACTGATTTAGAGCATCATTATTGTTTATTGGGCAAGTCGAGTGTTTGGAGGTTTGTAGCTGAAGGGAAGGAAACACACTTTAATGTCAAAGGAAGACTTAGGTGTAACAGTGGCTGGGCACTCGTTAATGCTGCTGAGCAAGGCCTTGGTTTAGTACAACTTCCACATTATTACCTAGAAGAAGCGATATCGAATCATGCGTTAGTGGAAGTGTTGCAAGACTTCAAGCCCGAATCAGAAGGGGTCTGGGCGGTGTATCCACCCAGAAGGTTTTTACCCACTTCTGTTCGGGAGTTACTAGAGTTTCTTGCCGAAGGGTTAGCAACTAACTAACCCTTAGCTTTAACTCATTGCTTCTAGCGCTTTGTTCAATGCTGACTCTCGGCTATGACAAAACGCGTCATCACCAAGCTTTTCACGCACATTAATTTTGTTAAGCCTTTCGCTTGTTTCTGGGTTAGGTGAATAAATAAATACTTCCACATTTGCATCAACGGCATCAGAAATCGCATTTTCAATGGCAAGGCTTACAGTCACATCTAACATGGCGACATCACTTAAGTCTAAAACCATTGTTTTGTATTCACTGATTTGTCTATGTTGACGAGCAATCGCTTTAGATACACTGAAAATCATAGGGCCTGACAAGTAGAAAAACAATAATTGACCCTGTGCTTTTTCCAGTAAGGACTTTTCGTGCGCACTCAGTGGCACATCTTCATCTGTATCACTGTCACTGATTGCTTTAACATGTTGCTCTTGAACACGGCTTAGCCTCTCAATAACCATAATGTTAGATATAAATACACCTAAGCCCACAGCGACAATTAAATCAACAAACACAGTCAATAGCATAACGCCATACATAATGGCCATCTGGCTGATGCTGATCTTATGTGCACGTTGGATAAAGCTCCAATCTAAGATGTTGTATCCAACATAAACGGCTATGCCTGCCAATACGGCCATTGGAATTGGTTCTGTTAGACTTCCAGCGACAAACACCACGGCCATTAGAATGAGTGCCCTAATAATGCCAGCAAGTGGAGATCTCGCACCAACCTGAATATTTACGACGGTGCCCATCGTTGCACCTGCACCAGGCAGTGCGCCAAATAGTCCCGAAATCATATTTGCAATGCCTTGACCTCTTAGCTCTTTGTCTGAGTCGTGCTCAGTTCTTGTCAAGCTATCGCCAATAACGGCAGTAAGTAAGGTATCTATGCAGCCCAACGTACCTAATACCAATGCGTCAATCACCATGGATGTAAATTGCTCGGTGGTAAAAGTTGGCCAAACGATTGAAGGTAACCCACTTGGTATCTCGCCGATGCGGTTAATACTGTCTGTATCAAACAAGATTATTGATAGGAGAGTAACGGCAACCAAAGCAACAAGCTGTGCTGGTACGTACTGTCGATATTTTTGTGGCAGGTAAAACAGTATTGCTAGCGTTATTATGCCTAAAAACAGTTCTGCAAAATGTAAATCAAAAATAAGTGACGGAAGCGCATTTAATGTGCCTAACACCCCACCCGCAGGTGCTTGATGCCCGAGCAAAGGCGCAAGTTGCAAAATGATGAGGATTACGCCGATACCTGACATGAAACCGGAGATCACGCTGTAAGGCATGAGTGTAACGTATTTGCCTAATTTCAATGTGCCCAAAAGTATTTGAAATGCACCTGCCATCATGACAACTGTAAAGCCCATGGCGAGGCCACTTTCAGGGTACTGAGCCATCATCGTGGTCAAAACAGCTGTCATGATAACAGTCATCGGACCTGTTGGTTCAGAGATTAAAGAGGTTGAGCCGCCAAACAAGGCAGCAAAAAGACCGACGAGAATTGCGCCCCACATACCTGCTTCTGCACCGGCACCAGAAGCAACTCCGAAAGCAAGGGCAAGAGGGAGAGAAATGATTGCAGTGGTCACACCACCAAACAAATCTCCCTTTATATTCATATGCTTAAATCTGTCTAGGGATAACATATAACTTCCATACCGCAAGATTTCACGCATTTTACACTAAAATCAGACATTAAGTAGCGGATAATTAAAAATTTTTTACATATCTAGATGTGACCGGAAATTCCTATCTGTGTTAGGATTAGCTACTAGATGAAAATTCAGAATTAAATTTTTAATATGTTTCAATCGGTTAGCTTGTTTGTCGGGCTTAGATACAGTCGTTCCTCTAAAGGTAACGCCTTTGTTTCTTTTATATCTTTCTTTTCAATAGCAGGTATCGCTCTTGGGCTTATGTCATTAATTACGGTTAACTCGGTTATGAATGGCTTCGAACAGAGTTTGAAAAATGCCATGTTGGATTTAATACCACATGTGCAGCTTTCTAGGAAAACAGCAGAGCAACCACAAATTAACGCAGAGCAGTTTAAAGTTTTGCCGGGGGTTCAACGCGTTACACCCTACGTAACATCGGATGTGATCTTGCAAACGAACAAAGAGTTGGTCGGGGTCAGACTTCAAGGTGCGTTTAAGGGTTATCCTAGTTCTATTTCTAAACATGTTGAGTCAGGGAGTGTAAAATCTTTTGATGATTCACGTTACCAACTAGCACTAAGCCGTTTTTTAGCTAATAAACTTGACGTGAGATTAGGAAGCAAAGTTCGGGTTATTTTTCCCGATATAACCAGTTATACACCTTTAGGTCGTGTACCGAAGCAGCGCTTATTCACTGTCGCTATTATTTATAATTCTGCGAGCGAAGCGGACACCAGCTTAGCGTTTGCTGATGGCGCTAGCCTTATGAAGTTGTTAAAGAAAAAGCCTAATGAGTATGATTTGAGCATAACACTTGAGGACGCTTTTTCCGTTGCGCAATTTAAACAAGCAAATCATGCATTACTATCGCAGTACAAATATCAAGATTGGCAAGTGCAGCAAGGCGCATTATTTGCGGCGGTAGCGATGGAGAAACGAGTAATGTCATTATTACTAGCGTTGATCGTTATTGTAGCGGTGTTCAATATCGTTTCAGCACTTTCTATGATGGTGAGTGAAAAACAAGGAGAGGTGGCAATCTTACAAACATTAGGATTTACACCGAGCAAAATTGCGCAAGTATTTATGGTTCAAGGTTTATACAACGGCGTTGTGGGTACTGCAATTGGGTCTATCTTAGGAATTGCACTCGCTGCAAATATCAATGAAGTTTTAAGTTTAGTTGGCTTATCTCTCCTTGGAGGGATGTCGCTACCGGTTAAATTTGATCCCGTTAGTTTGTCTTTCATTATTTTTACAAGTTTATTATTAAGTTTTTTAGCAACACTTTATCCTGCGAAGAAAGCAGCAAAAGTGATGCCTGCTGAGGTATTAAGATATGAGTGATCCCGTTATTCAGTGTCAGCAATTAAGCAAGTCTTATCAAGAAGCTGGTTCACAGGTGTCGGTATTAAAAGGTGTAAATTTATCCCTAGAGCAGGGTGAAACGCTGTCTATAGTGGGAAGCTCAGGCTCGGGGAAAAGTACGTTATTGCATATATTGGGGACGCTTGATGGCGCTACTGATGGCAGCCTCAAAATTAAGGGCATAGAAGTTGACAAGCTTTCTAGAGCGAAACAAGCGGACTTTCGCAATAGACATATGGGGTTTATTTATCAGTTTCACCATTTGTTGATGGACTTTAGTGCACTCGAAAACGTCGCGATGCCTTTATTAATAGCAGGAAAATCAAAAGTTGAAGCAAAACAAATTGCGGCACAAATGTTAGAAAAAGTAGGCTTAGCGCATCGTGTGGATCACCGACCTTCTGAGTTATCTGGTGGTGAAAGGCAGCGGGTCGCTATCGCTAGAGCACTTGTCACTAAACCTTCGTTGGTGTTGGCGGATGAACCAACTGGAAACTTAGATAAACACAATGCACTAAAAATTTATGAGTTATTGAATGAGCTAAACCAAGAGTTTGATACGAGCTTCGTGGTTGTTACTCATGATTTAGAGTTAGCTGAAAAATTAGGTCGTGTGGTGCAACTGGACGATGGGGTTTTAGTTGAGTATCAAGGTGCAAATGGAGTGAAGCATGCTTAGCCTATTTTTAAGCAAGCGGCTTCGAGAATCAAAAAACCACAGTGGATTGTTTGGATTTTTAAGTAAGGCTTCCACCATTGGGGTATTTCTCGGTGTGACAGTATTGATAGTCGCACTGTCCGTCATCAATGGCTTTGAGCACCAGCTCAAAGAAAGGTTGTTGTCTGTTGTGCCTCATGTGAGTTACCAAGCGCCATATGACCCGATAGAAAACTGGCCTGCAAAAGTGAAACTGCTTGAAGCGCAGGTAGGTGTGATAAGCGCGGCACCTGAGATAAATCTAACGGCAATGATACAGCATAAAGGTAAATTAAAAGCCGCTCAGCTAAAAGCAATTGAACCCAACAAGCACCAGCATGTTTCTAGTATAGGGCAATATATAAAGCCGTTTAATCTAAGCCAGTTGTCCAGCGAAGAGATCTTATTAGGCAGGGAAATTGCGGAGCAACTTCACGTTAAAGAGGGCGATAAAGTAACAATACTAATTGCAAACCAACACGCCAAAAATGCACTTGCTGCGCCTAAAAGAGTGTCATTTAAAGTTGCTGGGTTTATTTCGATGGGGGGCGAGGTAGATAGGAACCTAGCGATAGTTAGTTTGGCTAAGGTCCAAAAAGCGCTCTCACTGACCGAAAATACGGTAACAGGATTAAGACTTGCAGTTGACGATGTATTCAACGCGCATCAAATTGCGATGAGTGCGGGTAGGGCCTTGCCAGATCTTGTGTATGTCCAAAGTTGGTTTCGTACACAGGGAAGTCTGTACCAAGATATTCAAATGGTAAGAACGATTGTATATTTGGTGGTCTTTTTAATCATAGCGGTGGCTAGCTTCAATATCATTTCGTCTATGGTTATGGAAGTCAAAGAGAAACAAGCTGATATCGCCATTTTAAAGACAATGGGGACTCAGGATAAAACCATATTCATGACATTTGCTGTTCAAGGTCTAAGCTATGCGATGGTTGGCGCATTGTTTGGCTTGATACTGGGTACGGCCGTGGCTTTGAGTATCACTGATCTATTTTCTTTTTGGATCTCCTTGGATGGCGCAAATCCGTTGCAGGGTATTTATTTCATTGAGTTTTTGCCAAGCAAACTTGCAATAGCTGATATTGCAATTGTATTGGGGGCGACTTTAATTATTTCTGTGCTATCAAGCGTATACCCGGCTTGGCAGGCCACCAAAATAGAGCCAGCTCGCGTACTAGGAGGTGGGTAAACTAGCTTTCAAAGTGTAAGTAGCTAGATTTGTCCTCTAGTACATATTCCACAAAGGCGTCGATGGGAAGAGGTTTACTGTAATAGTACCCTTGAACATATTGGACGCCTTTTGCTTTTGCATAAATCATTTGTTCCATATCTTCGACGCCCTCTGCGACGAGTGGTTTATCGAGGTTTTTAGCCAAAGAAACAATGGAGTTAAATACCGACTGAAGTTTTCCATCTTTAACAACGTTTGTCACAAATGAGCGGTCAATTTTGATCTCGTCAAAGTTGAGCTTACACAAATAGCTCAAACTGGAAAAACCGGTCCCGAAGTCGTCAATCGAAATTAGGAAGCCTTTCGATTGTAATGAAACAAGCACTTCATTAACATACGAAAAGTTGTCTATGAGTGCAGATTCGGTCAACTCGAGTTTGATACGTTTAGGGTCGATATTGTGCTCGGCCAGTGCCGCGAGTAATTTACTTTCAAATTTAACGTCTAGAATTTCTACAACACTAATATTAATTGCGAACATATAGTGCTTGCAGTCAATACCTTCACTTGTTAAATGTTCAACGGTCTTTCTTATTTGAGAGAGAGTAAAGAGGGTTAATTTATTGATATCCCCTGTACTTTCTACAATGGGTATAAACTCTGCGGGGGATATAGGCTTGCCCTCAAGAGTCCAGCGCATCAAACATTCAGCACCAATGAGGCATTCAGTTTTGGTGTCGTGCAGAGGTTGCAATACAACGGTAAAGCTGTTGCTCAAATCTTGATGGAAAGAATCTCTAAGCGCCGTTTCAATCTTGTTTTGGCGTTCAATCTGTCTGGCTAAGCCTTCTTGAAACTCGACTAGCCTCAGTTTGTCAGACAACACATCGAATGTTGCCATCTCAGCTTTGTTTAGGCTTAGCTCGTGATCATCGATGTGATTTTCTTTGTAGTAACCTAAAGCAACGTTACTGTAGAAACTACTGTCATTGAATTCAAATGGTTCGTTAAGATGGTTGTACAAGGCTTCTATATTGATTGGGGTTGTATGTGGGACGAATACACAAAAACAATCTGACGAGTGCTTGGAAAAAATCCCTTGTTCAAAGTCTCCTTGAAATCGCGAAAGCACTTCCATAAATACGAGGTTTGCAACGCCAATATTCCAAACTTCGGATATGCGCTGATAATTACATATTCGAATGCAACACATGATCCCATAAGTATCTAGTTCTTGAACTTTAGAAACAAATGCTTCTCTGTATAGTAATCCCGTATGTGGATCTCTTATGGCCAGCTGCTTGTTTAGCCTTCTAATGGCTACCAATTCTTCGATAAGCTCAACCTTTACGAAGGTGAGCGTGTTCTTACGAGTATAGTTAAACCTAACCCAATGCACGTTGCTATTATCAACGCTCACTCCCACCTCTAATTGCTCAAAGCAAGGCTCAAATAATATATCCTGACTATTGAGTTCTACGAAATCTTCATCAAAAAATTTTAAAGTGGGGCTGTTTACAATATTATCCCCTACATTGAGTTTTATAAGGTCGCTTGCTTTATCAGAAATACCGGTTATTGAACCGTCCTTTTCATACGCAACGTAGATTATATTGAGCAGCTCAATGAGGCTTTTTTGCATACCTAGCACCCTAGCACTTTTAAAATTTGATACGGAATATTGCTAAGAGAATACACTTTATCAACAGCACCTCTAGCGATTGCCTCTTTTGGCATGCCAAATACGACGCAACTGGATTCACTTTCAGCAAAGTTAATCGCACCAGCTTGTTTCATATCTAACATGCCAGATGCCCCATCGTCTCCCATTCCGGTCAAAATGACGCCAATCGCATTTCTACCAACGGTTTGTGCGACAGATCTAAATAGGACATCGACAGAAGGCCTGTGTCGACTAACCAGTGGGCCATCCCGTATTTCTAAATAGTAGTCGCTCCCTTGGCGTTTTACCAACATATGCTTACCGCCAGGCGCGATGTATACATGTCCGGACTTAAGTCGCATAGCGGTCTCCCCCTCGACGACAACGTGACGAGTTATGGTGTTTAAGCGCTGTGCAAAAGCGTGAGTAAACTTACTTGGCATATGTTGTACGATAACAATCGGTGGCGTTGTGGGCGGTAATAAAGAGAGAAATCCAGTTAATGCTTCTGTTCCACCAGTAGAGGCTCCGACAGCGATGACTTTATCAGATGTGATAGGGGGTTTGAGTTCATCAGGGCTTGGAGATGGGAGAACTTCATCCGCTGTGTGATTTCGTCTAATTGACTCTTCTGCTAAGTAGCGCATCGGTTTGACCTTTGCCTTACCGGCCGCTTTTATTGCATCGACAATTTGAGTCACGCCTTGATTATTAATAAAGTCAGCTAACCCTTGCGTGGGTTTAGCGATGACATCCACTGCACCGGATGCGAGCGCTTCCATGGTTGTTTCGGTATGTTTTTGGGTAAGGGCAGAGCACATGATGATAGGCGTGGGCCTCTCTTGCATAATCTTTTTTAAAAATGTGATGCCGTCCATTTTTGGCATTTCCACATCAAGCAAGATCACGTCTGGCCAATTCATTTTCATTTTTCTTTCAGCCAAAATTGGATCTGGCGCTGAACCAATAAGTTTTAACTCTCTATCATGGTTAATGATTTCTCCAACGAGTTGCCTCATAACCGCAGAGTCATCAACGATGAATACGCTAATCATAATCGCACCTTTTTATAAATACAGGGCTGAATTAACTCTATGCCAGCTCGTTTTTTTCGCAATGATTCAGAGTGGCCTAAAAACATTAAACCACCGTGGTTAAGGCGATGAATTATGTTGTCGATTATTTTGTTTTGTTTAGTTTCATCAAAGTAAATAAGGACGTTACGTAAAAAAATGATGTCAAAGGAATAGTCTACAGTTCTTAGTTTTAAAAGATTATCAACGCTGAAGGTGCAATGACTGCGAATGGCTTTATTAACGGTAAATGTCCCTTCGTTTTGCCCTGTACCTTTTAGACAGTACGAGCGTCGATATTTTTTGGGGATTTTTTGTACGGTTGATAAAGCAAAGCAGGCTTCTTTAGCCATCTCAACAGCTGTTGGTGATATATCGGTACCCGTAACAGACCAGTTTCCACTATAGAATAAATCATCGAGCACCATGGCGATTGAGTAAGCTTCTTCACCGGTTGACGAAGCTGCACTCCAAGCCCTAATGGGCACATTTCTGCATTTTTTTTGCCGAAAGTAGTCGTACATAAATTCGAACTGTACTTGCTCTCTGAAAAAGTAAGTTTCGTGGGTGGTCATTTTATCTATAAATACGTCGAGCTCGCTTTTGCCTTCTGGGCTAATAATAAGCTGATAATACCGATTAAAAGATGAGCATTGGTTTGAGCGTAATCTAGAGCTTAAACGGCTTGCCATTATGTCAGATTTGTTTGAGTTCAACCGTATTCCCGTATGTTCGTCTAAAACACGGTTTAACTGATTGAACTCAAGCTTAGTAATTGACATATAGCCGTTTTACCTTTGACAGTAGTCGATAAAAAACTGTTCTTGCTCGTGTTTAAGAGAAGAATTTATTTCATTTACATTCAATACCTTGGCAATATCTAAAAGGGTAGTGAGCTTATTATTGATTTTTGCCATTTTCCACTCAAAATGGCGAGGAATATTTGACCCAAAAGAAGGGGAAGATTCTAGCTTACTGAGATCTATAAACTCTATTGATACAACGCTGTTGACGAGCATGCCTAGCGTCATTGATTCTTCCAGTGAATGGTCATAAAAATCGTAAAGAACAATACAGCTATATTTGTTATAAGGTGTGGTTAATTTGAGCCCGAGGCGTCTTTGTAAATCTAATACTGGGATAACGCTACCACGCACATTAATAACGCCTCGTATTACATCTGAGCACATTGGCACCATAGTCGTCTCCACTAACTCAATAACTTCTTTTACGGAGTCAATCGGGATACCAAAATGGTCATGCCCAACTTTAACGAATAAGTATCTCAGCTCATCTTTTTGATGAATGTGGCCACTGTCGGGTTGAGTCTCACTCATGGTTGACCTCGGTTTCGTCACTTTCACACACTGTATTTTGGCTACTCAAGTCTTCACTTTCAGAGTCTTGGTGATTTTGAACATCCTCACTTAGGTCCGCATTGTTGAGATCTTCGATCAGCTTTATGTCATCCAGTGTAAGAATTTTGGAAATATCCAAAATGGTCATTAATTTGTCAGGCAGCTTTGCCAAACCTAATACAAAGCGACTATGGAATTGACCACCAATACTTGGCACGCTGTCAATATCTGAGCCTGAAATATCCAGTACTTTAGTTACAATGTCTACTTTCAAACCTATGGTTATCTGCTGCTCATTAAACAGGCATTCTGCAATAATGATACATGTCCTGTTAGTAAGCTCTTGAGGTTGCTTGCCTAGGCGTAAAGATAAATCAAATACCGGAATAACTTCACCACGCAAATTAATAGCGCCGATTATAAAATCAGGGGCCATTGGAATAGGATCGACCTCAACATACTCCATGATCTCCTTGACCAACGAAATGTTGATAGAGTATGAAGCATGATTCAGCTCAAAAGCCAAGTACTTATCTTTATCGACAAAGCTACTTTGAGTTGTTTGATCAGTCATAGTCGTTACTCGTCAAAAGGCGTATAGCCTTCTTCAGGCATAGAGCTAGAAGATTTTCCTTCTTGTACAGAGCGCCTAATTTTCATCATTTGCCTGTCATTGCTCAGCTTAAAGTAGTTGACGGTAGAGCGTATATCACTTGTTTGGTCCTGCACCATTTTAGCGGTTGATGCCAACTCCTCAGATGCAGAGGCGTTTTGCTGCGCAATTTCGTCAAGTTGAGAAACTGTTCTGTTTATTTCAGCAACACTGGTACTTTGCTCTGTAGATGCTGCCGTAATTTCTTGAACAAGATCTGCTGTTTTACCAATATTTGGCACCATTCGGTCGAGCATGCCACCTGCGTGTTGCGCGATTTTTACGCTGTTATCAGCTAATGTACTTATATCTTGCGCAGCAACTTGCGACCTTTCGGCGAGCTTTCTAACTTCATCCGCAACCACTGCAAAGCCCTTACCATGTTCCCCAGCCCTTGCGGCCTCAATGGCAGCATTTAAGGCCAACAGATTGGTTTTGTAGGCGATGTCTTCGATGATGCCGATCTTTTCCGCAATCTGGGTCATTGCCTTGACGGTATCTTTTACTGCACGTCCACCATCATTAGCTTCGCTACTAGATTGTTTAGCAATGTCGTTGGTGACTTTTGAGTTTTCAGTATTCATGGAGATGGAAGAACTCATTTGCTCTAAAGACGCCGATGTTTCTTCAACACTGGCTGCTAGTTGATTAGACGTGGAACTAAGCATTCTTGAGGTGGTGCCAACTTCATTCGTACTGTGGGCAATAGACTCAACGGACTCTTGGATATCTAGCAGTATATTTTGCAGTCGTTGGATAAAACCGTTGAAGCTGCGTGCTGTTTCGCCTATCTCATCATTGCCAAAATCAGGAATACGACGGGTTAAGTCACCTTCACCTGAA
Source organism: Pseudoalteromonas luteoviolacea (assembly GCF_001696455.1). GTDB lineage: Bacteria > Pseudomonadota > Gammaproteobacteria > Enterobacterales > Alteromonadaceae > Pseudoalteromonas > Pseudoalteromonas luteoviolacea_C. Next base: position 1,168,018 of record NZ_MAUJ01000001.1, on the reverse strand, counting down.
CGTAAATCTTCCGCGGCTTCTGCAAGTGCATTGATTGGAATTACAATGCCTCGGATTAAAAACGCGGCAGTTGCGGTAGCGAGGATAATCGCGACGACGAGTAGCCCCCATACCAGTGATATGCTCTCGCGTGCAGCGGTTACAAGTGCATTGAGAGAATCGTCGCCTTCTTTAATGGCCTCATTTGAGACTTCCTCAAGTAGGTCCTCAATCTTGTTGAACACCTCGTGTTCTAAACGGTCAACGTCTTGTGAGGCCTTTATTTTATTTCTAGGGTCATACATGGCGAATATTTCTTTGCCGCCGTTGTACAGCTCGTTATACATTCTTTCAACTTCACTCAGCGCTTTAATTTCTGGAGGCTTTCTCTCTAAAGGTTTCAAATCAGCAAGAAAACCGGTAAATGTTCTGGCATCTTTTTCAAAAGCAGCGTCTGCGCCAAGTGCTCCCCGCATGTAAGCATTTAAAGAGCTCATCATATCGCCTTGCTCATCAATTAGTTCTAAGTAATAGCGTACGCCGGGGAGGTCGTCGTTTACCACTTCATTAAAATCACCACTGCTACCAGCATCTGCGACCTCTTCCTCTTTCAAAGTATCGAGCAATTGTTCGAGTGGAATGGCGAACTCTTTATTTAGATAGTCATATTTATCTATGGCTTTGGCCTCTAGTAGGGGGTCAAAGCGGTCAAAGATAAGTTCCTGGTTCTCGTTCGCGTAGCGGGTGATTAATTCTTCTAATTGGCGGACCATTGAGTTGTTTACCGTCCCCAATTGCTTTAAATCTTCGAGGTAGCGAATAAACTCATTGTAGTTTGATCTAAAGTCTTCACTCTCATCAGACTCACCAGCGATATATTCAAGGACATTGCTATTCATATCGCCCAGTTCATCTAGCATGTTTAAAGCATAGATAGTTTCAGGTATATCAACCTTACCCACATCTACCGCAAACTCTTCAATCTCTCCGTTTTTGAGTTGCACTGACATTGCTATGACTAATAACAGTAGTCCCATGGTAAACATCGCAAGAATTATTTTATTGCGAATGGTGAAGTTCTTAAACATGATCGTTCTCCGGGTATCGCCTAATGTTTTTTCTCTAATGCTTCATATACAGAAATGGCTGATTTTATTAGGGCAGAGACGTCTAATATGATTGCCACATTGCCGCTTCCTAAAATCGTCGCGCCACTTATACATTTGAGTCCTTCGAACAACCTTCCTAGTGGTTTAACAACCGTTTGAAACTCACCTTTGAGTGAGTCCACTACTAACCCTGCGCGTAGGGTGCCAAATTGCACAATTACCAATGATTCTCGTGTGTGGTCAATTTGCTCTTCAATCCCAAACAAGGTGCGTAATCTAATGAATGGGAGCACTTCTGTGCGTAGGTTTATATAACTCTTATCTTGTATGTCTTGCTCTGATACAACTTCGTGTAGTTCTAAGCACTCGACGACGGTGTCTAATGGAATGACATAGTTTTCTTTGTGTACTTCAAACATAAATCCGTCAATGATAGAAAGTGTAAGCGGCAGGCGGATCAGAATTGTTGACCCTTCACCTTGAACGCTTTCGACCTCTACACTTCCTCTTAAACTATCGATGTTTCTTTTGACAACATCCATGCCTACACCACGACCAGAGATATTCGTAATTGACTCGGCAGTGGAAAAGCCAGGCTCAAAAATTAATAAGTTGATGTCTTTTTCTTGTAGGGTTTGGTTTGAAGATATGAGCCCTCTGTCTACAGCGCGTTTTAGGATTTTTTCTTGATCTAGGCCTTTGCCATCATCACTGACCTCAATCACAATGGAGCCAGAGTCGTGATAGGCTTTTAAAGTGAGCTGCCCTTGCTCAGGCTTGCCCTGAGCAAGTCGGGTTTCTGGGTCTTCTATACCATGGTCAATCGCGTTCCTAACGATGTGCATAAGCGGGTCACTGACTTTTTCGACGAACGTTTTGTCTAACTCCGTCTCCGCGCCAATAATTGTTAAATCGACTTGCTTACCAAGTTCATCGGCAATATCTCTCACGACGCGTTTAAACTTATTAAATGTCTCGCCAATTTGCACCATTCTGAGCTTAAGTGAGCTGTCTCGAATATTTTCGACCAACCGCTCTAGTAAAGCCATGGCCTCAATGAGTGTTTCGTTACCTGTTTCGTGGGCAAGTAAATTGGTTCGAGCACCGGTGATTACCATTTCACCTACTTGGTCAATTAGCCTGTCCAACTTGAGTGCTTCCACTCTGAGCGTTTTACTTTTATGGATTTTTGATGGGACGGCTGCTGGCTCGTCAGACACTTTTTTGGGGGGGTCATTACTGTCTGTGCCTTCGCAATTCAGTAGCTTTACGATATCTACGAAGGATTGGTCGGCTTTGCTAAGCGCTTCAGTAATAAAGTCAAAGTCTTGATACTTTTGAATGCTTAATTTCAGTACATCAATATTGCCTTTGGGTGGCAATACTGCGATGTAAGCTTCGCTTTGAATAAATTCAAATATATCCAATATTTCACTTTCAGATTTGTCCGAATCGAATGATAAAACAAAAGACAAATAATTGGATTCAGGATCATATTGCTGGGGCCCAAACATGGATTCTAACCAAGTGTTGACCACTAGGTTTGATGTTTCTGAGTCCAGATAGTGAATAAACGAGTAGGGGTCAAGTCCATTTCTGAGTACGTTTTCATTTGGGACAAAAAACACAATCCAACGTTCGTTATCAAGCGTGCCTTCATTTGAGCTTTGAGCCGCGGTGTGTTGGTCGATTTGTGTATTATCGGCGTCAATATACTTTGAAAAGCAAGATACGAGGTTGTTCACTTTATTTAAAAGCGCTTGGTCAGGTTCTGTCTCTGCTGCGGCTAACACGATAAGTGACTCGGTGGCATCTCTGGTTTCTAGGTAAAGAGAAATCAGCTCCTTGCCTAGCTGCAAATTGCCATTTCTCGCATCTTCTAACAGGGTTTCGGCAATATGAGTGAGTGTAACAACGTGCTCAAAGTCGAATATACCTGCACTGCCTTTTATCGTATGAATAGCGCGAAAAAGTGCATTGATAATTTCATTGGCATGTTCCTCTGAGGTCTCAGACTCAAGATCCAAAAGGCCATTTTCCATTTCTTGCAAGAGTTCTTTCGATTCGGTTACGAAAGTCGCAATTGCCGAAGACAAATCAATAGACATGTTTGCCCCTTACTCGTTTTGAGGGGTGGAGATCCCTACACCCAATTTTTTACACCGAGTCTCAATTAATTCATTGGTAGAGATAGTTTCGATGTTTAATCCAACTTTTTGGCTGTGATATACCACCCAGATTATCAATTGCAATCCAGCTGAGTCGATCTCGGTTGTTTCGCTAAAATCGAAAGAGACATGCTCTTTGTCTGAAATATATGATTTTACTTCGTTAAACGTTTCCTGAACTTCGTATATGGTGAGCTCAGAAGGAAATTTAAAACACTCAGACATACTTAACTCTCTACATCATCAATAGTTTTGAAACCGCTTGTAGCATTTGCGCGGGTTTAAATGGTTTAACCATCCACGCCTTTGCGCCGGCTTTTTTTCCTTCTTCCATCATGCTTTGTTGATTCTCGGTTGTGAGCATGATCACGGGTGTGAACTTATATTGGGGCAGCTGTTTGGCCTGTTTTACAAACTCAATACCGTTCATATTTGGCATGTTCACATCGCTAATTATTAGGTGGATCTTATTACCATTTAGCTTGGTTAGGGCATCTTTGCCATCCCGAGCTTCAACGACATTAAACCCAGCACCCGTCAGTGCGATATTTACAACTTGTCTGAGAGAATCAGAATCATCTACTACTAATATGGTTTTACTCATAATTTCCTCATAAAAAAGTTAAGTCATCAACAGTATCGTCGCCGCCGCTTTTCGACAAAATGTCTCTTTGTTCGTTAGTGGCGGCTGTTTTCTTAAGCTCTCTGCTGATCCTTTGATGATTGAATTTAGCGGTCTTACATTCGCGTCTGCTGGTAATAAACTGGTCAATTTCTTCTGTCATAAGGTTCAAAGCGATCGTTACGCTATCTTGGATCTGGTCAACTCTGTCTTGGAATTGGAGGTCAACGAGTATTTGTGATACTTTTTCTCTGATTTCTATATTAGATGTATGTAACTCAGCCGCTTGCGCTTCAACTTGCTGTGAGAGCTCTAACCACTCGTCCACAACTTGGTTTATTTCAGAGCGATATTTTTCTGTCAGGGATTGTTTCTTTTCAAGCTCGGCATTCATCATGTCCATAGAGGTTCGCATTGCGTTAGCAATACTCTCAATTAACTGTCCAATGCGCACACCCGTTTCACCACTAGAGCTAGCGAGTGATCTCACTTCATCTGCCACGACGGCAAACCCTCTACCATTTTCACCGGCTCGAGCCGCTTCGATTGAAGCGTTGAGCGCGAGCAAGTTGGTTTGCTCTGCGATTTTCGAAACGTCGATAGACATTGTTTGCAGCTCGTTACTCTTTACGACAAGATCTTTTATTGTGGCTGTCATTTGCGCTTGGGAGTCATTTGTTTGTTCGATGTATTCGAGCACACCGTTGAGTTTGTCTCGGCTTGTCTCTGAGACGTCTTGCAAGCTGCTACCACTTTGAGAATTGGTTCTGTCCAATGTTTCTGAAATATTAGTCACCAGTTGCGAAAACTCTCCAGACATATTGACGATGGACGTTTTCGTTTGCTCTCTTGCTGTGGTAACTTGAGCGATTAGTTGGGGAATGATGACGCTACTCAGTTGCTCTAGACAAGCCAAATCGTCTTCTTGGTGCTGCTGAGATTCGAAAGCTTTGTTCACAGCGTCTAAGTCATGTTCTTTTTCTTCACGCTCTTTTTTCGTCAGCGCTACTTTTTGCAAGGCAAGCCCAAGTGCACAAGTGGTAGACACGATTATGGTTATCATTATTGAGTTAATAAAAAATAACCCAATCACCAATATAACAATCGGTGTAGCATAAGAGACAAACAAGAGCATTTTGATAAATCCTTTGTTGGATTATTTTTAGACTAGTAAAGTATGATTATTGTGCAAATTTTAATTTGTTTTGTGTCTTAGGCGTTTCTTTGTTGCAACTAGTTAACGAAATTAATAGAGTGAAGGGAAAAATTAGAGAAGTAATACTATGAGTGAAAATAAACACGTTGAGCCAGAGTTAACTGAAGAGCAAAAACAACAAAGATTGGTGCAGTGGCAAAGACAACATTTACAAAACGCCCAGAAGTTTCTAGCAGAAAAAGGGATAATCACGAACAAAGTTGTAGAAAAAGACTGCCGCTTGTTACCCCCTGCTATTGCAATTTGGAAGATCAAGGATCAAAAAGGGAAGGGATACTGGGCTATTTCAGGACAATTGCCAACGGACGCTGCAGAAGAATCAGCTGCAACTAATCCAAGAGATGTATTGAGGTACTTTTCTTTTCAATGGCAAATGAAAGCCGATGGTATTATCGCTTCAGGCGTAAAAGACCAGACGCAACTTGATTTTGCCAACTTGCTTGTCAATCGCGCGCATGCGCTATATGACCTGTATGAAAGCGATAAACTATGGGCTAGTGAAGCATCGTAAATGGCTCCGAATTTATCATGGAAGCAGGGCACTTTAGCCTTTGTCTAGGGATGCCTGCCTCCATAAATACCGAACCTTGTTTACTAAACCCTGACTTTATAAATGTCGGCACCTCTTCAAGAATACACTGCACAAATACTTCTTTTAAACCTTTTTGCAGAGCCAAGTCAGCTAAGTAGCCAATAAGAGATTGATAGGCTTCACGGTTTCTATGGGCTTTTACGATGGCGATTCGACTTATAAGTCCGTCACTACACAGCCTGCCGGTGCCAACGGCTTGCTGGTTTTCATCCCTGATAAGGACGTGATCAGCCGTTTTGTCATGCTGGTCAAACTCAACATGCTTAGGTAGGTGCAATTCACAAACAAAAACACGCTCACGTATTTGTCGCAGCTGTCCCTGAGTTTGTTTCCAACTCACTTTGTCGACGTGATAAATCATGATTACCTCTTAGCGAAAAATCATTCAACACGTCCTGACGAATAAGGGAAGTTTCAACCCCTATTATTATTAGGTGCCACTGTGCAATGACACCTTTATTCTTTGGTTGACCCTGTAGGTCAGGCATTAAGACCAAGCTTCAACATAATACAGCCCGTCGTTTATAAGCGTAGTTAACGTTTGTTTGAATTCCAAGCAATTTAGAGCTGGTTTTACCTCATTAAATGAAAAAAATGTTTCATCTGTTAACAATTTTACCTGTTCTAGGTGTTTTTCCGCAATGCGATAGGTTTCACCATTGATACTCAAGAGTATTTCGTTGTCAACAAGCTGATACAATGCTCTGACACCACCAGCTCTATTGATAACATCTTCTGGGTTAATCTCGTCTTCTAAAAAGTCTGCGACGAGCGCATCTTCGAGTGGGGCAAGGTCCATGTCATGCTTAGGTTGACTTAGGAAAGTACCTAGCCAGTGACTATACAAAGCTTCATTATTTACAAGTGAGTTTAGAAGTTCACGAACTCTGCTTTTATCATCTTCGCAGATCTCGCCAATAGAATCTCTGAGATTTAAGTCTGTGTCGCTGTAGCGCAGCTTACCTGCTTCTTCATCAATGACATGATCTGCGAAACTACTTATCAGATCTTTTTGATCTGGGGCCCTAAATCCAACAGAATAATTTAGCGCGTTTTCTACAGCATAACCTTCATGTGGGCAGCCCGGTGGGATATAAAGAATGTCGCCTGATTCTAACTCGTGGTCAATGATGGCTTCAAACTGCTCAACTTGGAGCAACGCTTTATCTTTTGCGAATTGTTTGAGGCTAGCATCTGGCAAACCGACTCGCCATCTTCTCTTGCCTTGTCCTTGAATAATAAATACATCGTACTGGTCGAGATGAGGACCTACACCGCCATGAGGTGTTGAAAAGCTAATCATTAAATCGTCAATGCGCCAGTTAGGAATAAAACGAAAAGGCGCTAATAATTCAGCTGCTGGTGGGTGCCAATGGTCAACCGCTTGAACGAGTAACGTACTGTGGCTATCGGTAAGTTTGGAAAAATCTTCAAAAGGTCCATGATGGGCCTGCCAATTTCCTTCGTGGTTCGTTACTAAACGCGATTCAATCGCTTCTTCCATTGCTAGCCCCGCGAGTTCCTCCGCGGTTAAAGGGTCCTCAAAGTCAGTAAATCCACCCTTTATAAGCAAAGGTTTCTTTTGCCAGTAATTTTCCAAAAACTCTTGATGAGTCATGCCATTGATAGATAGCTGATACATATTTTCCCCATAAAAAAAGCGAAAGTAACAAGCACTGAGCTGTTTCTTTCGCTTAATTATACCTAATTTAGATTAGATTATTTCAGTTCGTCGATGAAAGCTTCAGCACGACCAATGTAGTTTGCTGGCGTCATTAGCTTCATTTCTGCTTTTGCAGCATCTGGAAGATCTAGACCATCGATGAAGTCAGCCATAATCTCTTTGTTTACACGTTTACCGCGTGTCAATTCTTTCAGCTTTTCATATGGCTTTTCGATACCATACTTACGCATGACAGTTTGGATTGGCTCTGCTAACAGCTCCCAGTTGTCATCTAGCTCGGCTAGTAGGCGATCGGCATTCACTTCTAATTTGCTGATACCTTTTAGCGTCGCTTGGTAAGCGATAAGCGCGTAGCCCATACCTACACCTAAGTTACGTAAAACTGTTGAGTCAGTTAGGTCGCGTTGCCATCTTGAAACTGGCAGCTTTTGTGCCAAGTGAGCAAAGATTGCATTTGCTAGACCTAAGTTACCTTCAGAGTTTTCGAAATCGATAGGGTTAACTTTGTGCGGCATAGTTGAAGAGCCGATTTCGCCAGCGATTGTTTTTTGCTTGAAGTGGTTTAGTGCAATGTAGCCCCAAACGTCACGATCGAAATCTAATAAGATTGTGTTAAAACGTGCAATTGCATCGAACAACTCAGCAATGTAGTCATGTGGCTCGATTTGAGTAGTAAATGCATTCCAAGTCAAACCTAGGCTTGTTACGAAAGATTCAGCATGCGCGTGCCAGTCATATTCAGGGTATGCACTTAGGTGTGCATTGTAGTTACCTACAGCACCATTGATTTTACCAAGGATAGATACGTTTGCAATTTGCTCACGCTGACGCTGAAGTCGAACATAAACGTTAGCGAATTCTTTACCCATCGTAGAAGGTGAAGCAGGTTGACCGTGAGTACGTGTCATCATTGGTACAGACTTGTACTCAATCGCTTTTTCTTTAATCGCAGCAAGTAGATTGTCGCAGTAAGGCAATAATACTTCATCACGAGCTTCACTTAACATTAAGCCATGAGACAGATTATTAATGTCTTCAGACGTACATGCGAAGTGAATGAACTCATTTACAGCTTGTAATTCTGCGTTGTCTGCAACTTTCTCTTTCAGCAAGTATTCAACGGCTTTCACATCGTGGTTAGTCGTACGCTCGATGTCTTTTACTCGTTGTGCATCTTCTTCACTGAAGTTGTCAACGATGCTGTCTAGTAGCGCGTTAGCTTCGTCACTGAACGCAGGTACTTCTTTGATAGCGTCAGCTTTCGCTAATGCTTGTAACCAACGAACTTCAACAGTTACTCGATACTTAATAAGACCGAACTCACTGAAGATGCTTCTCAGTTCTTTGGTTTTGCTACCATAGCGACCATCCACTGGAGAGATAGCGGTTAACGCTGAAAGCTCCATAATTTCTCCTAACTAATTGGTTTTTTTGAACGATATTTAAATAAACTGTTGTGCTGTGGCGATGATCTTCCTCTTAGAAAAGAAGAAGTGGCGGCGTTTTCCACCTAGCTGTCGCCACAGTACGGCACTTCTGATCCCAGCCAATAATAGGGCGCGGATCTTATGCTGAATATGAGTTTGTTGAAGCAAATCTGGTTTGCCAAATACTTGAATCTTTGGTCCCGCTGGGCTGATAACTTGGGTATAGATATCAGCGAAAGCGCCAAGGATTTGCTCGTCATAGACATTAAAATGAAGCGCTTGTCGCTCCACTTGCTCTATTCTTTTTGCTAATTCTGAAAACACATCAGGATTAGAGGATAGAGCTCTTTCTAATTGCATCAAACTGCCAACGTACTTGACAATTTCAACGTCTTTCTCACCTTCACTTGAAAGTTGAGAAACGAGTGCCTGATAACCGCCCTTAAGTGCAAAGTGATCATCATAGACATCTTCTGGGTTAGTCGGCGTTGTATTTAATATGCTTTGCAAAAACGTATGTACTTCATTTTCGTTAAAAGTACCGTAGCGCGCACATTTTTGTACGAGCTTTGCAATTTGGCAAATTGCGGCAAGTGGAATAACGACTTTTGGCTGCATTATTTAATCACCGACTCGATGATACCGCCACCTAAGCAAGCATCATTTAAATAAAATACTGCTGATTGACCCGGTGTAACGGCTTTTTGTGGCTCATCGAATAAAACGCGCGCCATACCATCTTGGCCAACTAACAATGTGCAAGGGATATCTTCTTGTCTATATCGTGTCTTGACGGTACAGCGAGTAGTGCCTTGAGGACCTTCTCTGTCTACCCAATGTAATTGATTTGCATTTAAGCCATTACTGTACAGTCTTGGGTGATCTTTGCCTTGACCAACCACAAGCACATTGCGTTCAATATCTTTGTCAACAACATACCATGGTTCACCAGAACCTTCTTTCATACCACCGATTAATAGGCCTTTACGCTGACCAAGCGTATGGTACATTAAGCCTTCATGTTCGCCGACATGATTACCTTCGGTGTCTTCGATCTTACCAGGTTGAGCTGGCAAAAACTTTTGTAGAAAGTCTTTAAATTTTCGCTCGCCAATGAAGCAAATACCTGTGCTGTCTTTTTTATTGTGCGTGATTAGGCCTTGCTCTTCGGCAATACGACGCACTTCTGGCTTCTCAATTTCTCCGACAGGGAAGAGCGTTTGGGCAACATGTTCATGGCTTAAAGTGTATAAGAAATAACTTTGATCTTTATTGTTATCAAGGCCTCTCAACATGGCGAATTTTCCATCGCGCTCTTCTCTGCGCACGTAGTGCCCAGTAGCGATGTAGTCTGCACCGAGTGCTTCAGCAGCAAACTCTAAAAAGGCTTTGAATTTAATTTCTTTGTTACACATGATATCTGGGTTTGGCGTACGACCCGCACGATATTCCTCTAAGAAATATTCAAATACGTTGTCCCAGTACTCAGCCGCAAAATTAACGGTGTGTAATTCGATCCCAAGCTTGTCACAAACGGCTTGTGCATCTTTTAGATCTTCAGCTGCCGCGCAGTATTCATCGTTATCGTCTTCTTCCCAGTTTTTCATGAAAAGGCCTTCTACCTGATAGCCTTGTTCTTTTAAAAGATAAGCTGAAACTGAAGAATCCACGCCACCAGACATGCCGACAATGACTTTAATGTTACTGTTATCGCTCATAATATCGCTGTAAATCTATATGAATATTTGAAAGGCCGTGAGTATAGCATGCAATTGCCCCCCCTCAAAAGCCACACTTTAGACTTTATTTCCCTGTAAAACCCTATACTGCCCGTTATTTAACCCCGATAATGTGTACTTTCCTATGCTGTAACGGATCAATCTGAGAGTAGGGTGGCCAATATGTGCAGTCATTCGGCGAACTTGCCTATTTCTGCCTTCTGAAATGGTAATGCTCAACCATGTGGTAGGAATATTTTTACGCTCTCGAATTGGTGGGTTTCTTGGCCATACTTCGGGTTCAGGCATTACTTCTATTTTTGCGGGTTTAGTCATGCCATCTTTGAGTTCTACACCTTCTCTTAAGGCATCTAGTGCTTGTTCTGAAGGTTCTCCTTCTACTTGTACCCAGTAGGTTTTATCGGTATTTTTTTTAGGCTCGGTCAACTTATGTTGTAATTTTCCGCAATTCGTTAACAGTAGAAGACCTTCACTGTCCCTGTCTAATCGCCCAGCAGCATACACTGACTTAATATCAATAAAGTCTGCAAGCGTTTTACGATGTTGGTCGTCTGTAAACTGACAAAGTACATCAAATGGCTTGTTAAACAGTACAATCTTTACATCTTCAGGTTTAACTGTTGGCTTTTGCCTTGCTTGACTCTTATTTCGTTTATTTTTATTGAAAGGCTTTTTACTAGAAGATGAAAAAGGGCGGTTACGATTATTGTTGGTCATCTTGATATTAGGCTGTAACGTAGGAGGAAGAATTCTAGCAAAATTTGAGTGCTTAGACACGTATCTTAAAAATAAAAAAAGGCAGCATATTGCCGCCTTTTTCAAACAATCACTTTAGATTAAGCGATTAGGTTTAATGCATCATTGAACAGCTTGCTTGGGCGCATCGCTGCAAATGCTTTTTCGTCATTTGGCTGGAAGTAACCTTCAACGTCCATTGCTTGACCTTGAACATCATTAAGTTCAGCAACAATGGCTGCTTCATTTTCAGTAAGTTGCTTTGCAACGGCTTCAAATTTAGCTTTTAGCTCTGCATCTTTATCTTGTACTGCAAGCTCTTGAGCCCAGTACAGAGATAGGTAGAAGTGGCTACCACGGTTATCAAGCTCATTCACTTTACGAGATGGAGATTTGTTCTCATCAAGGAATTTACCTGTTGCTGCGTCTAGCGTATCAGCAAGTACTTGTGCTTTAGTGTTATTAGTTACTTGGCTTAGGTGCTCAAGAGAAGCCGCTAACGCTAAGAATTCACCCAGTGAATCCCAACGTAAGTGGTTTTCTTTCTCAAATTGCTGTACGTGCTTAGGAGCAGAACCACCAGCACCTGTTTCGAATAAGCCGCCACCGTTCATTAGTGGAACGATAGAAAGCATCTTCGCACTTGTGCCAAGCTCTAAAATAGGGAATAGGTCAGTTAGGTAATCACGAAGTACGTTACCAGTTACCGAGATTGTATCTTGGCTGTCTTTCATACGTGCTAAAGAGAACTTAGTCGCTTCAACAGGCGCAAGAATACGAATGTCTAGTCCATCCGTGTTGTGCTCAGGAAGGTAGGCATTTACCTTTTTGATTAGCTCTGCATCGTGCGCACGTTCTTCGTTTAGCCAGAATACAGCAGGTGTGTTTGAAGCGCGTGAACGGTTAACAGCAAGTTTTACCCAATCTTTGATTGGTGCATCTTTAACCTGACACATACGCCAGATGTCACCTTGTTCAACGTCGTGTTGAAGAAGTACATTGTCTGCGCTATCAACTACACGGATAACACCATTTGAAGGTGCTTCAAACGTTTTGTCGTGTGAACCGTACTCTTCTGCTTTTTGCGCCATTAGACCAACGTTAGGAATAGTACCCATAGTACGAGGGTCGAAAGCACCATTTTCTTTACAGAAGTCAATAGTTGCTTGATAAACACCAGAGTAACAACGATCAGGGATAACAAAACTAGTGTCTTGTTGTTTACCTTCTGCATTCCACATTTGACCACTTGTACGGATCGCCGCAGGCATAGATGCGTCGATGATTACGTCACTTGGTACATGTAGGTTTGTGATGCCACGATCAGAGTCAACCATCGCGATGCTAGGGCGAACGTCGTAAACAGCAGCTAAATCAGCTTCGATTTCAGCGCGCTTAGCGTCGTCAAGGTTCGCGAGTTTATTATAAACGTCGCCTATACCATTGTTTACGTCTACACCTAGCTTTTCAAAAGTCTCACCGTGCTTGTCGAAAACTTCTTTATAGAACACTTTAACAGCGTGGCCGAAAATGATTGGGTCAGAAACCTTCATCATTGTTGCTTTCATGTGAAGTGAGAAAAGAACACCTTTCTCTTTTGCCGCTTCAACTTCTGCTTGTAAGAAGCTACGTAAAGCGTTGACATTCATGCGTGACGCATCAATGATTTCACCAGCAAGAAGTGGCGTGCTTTGCTTTAATACACTTATTGTGCCGTCAGCTGCTACGTGCTCAATACGTACGTCAGTCGCTTCACCGATAGTTGTAGATTGCTCAGAACCAAAGAAGTCACCTTCACTCATGCTTGCAACATAAGATTGTGAGTCTGCAGACCATGCACCCATTGAATGCGGGTTTTTCTGTGCATAAGCTTTAACAGAACCTGGCGCACGACGGTCTGAGTTACCTTCACGCAGGACTGGGTTTACCGCACTACCTTTGATTTTGTCATAAGTCGCTTTGATAGCAGCTTCTTTGTCATCTTTAGGCTCTTCTGGATAGTCAGGAAGTGCATAGCCTTTTTCTTGAAGCTCTTTGATAGTTGCTTTTAGCTGAGGGATTGAAGCACTGATGTTAGGTAATTTGATGATATTTGCTTCTGGAGTTTTTGCTAGTTCACCTAGCTCAGAAAGCGCATCGGCAATTCTTTGTTCTTCTTTAAGGAACTCAGGGAAGTTTGCGATCACACGACCAGCTAGAGAAATATCTCTTGTCTCAACTTCAACACCAGCAGCTTTAGTATAAGCTTGGATCACTGGTAGTAAAGAATATGTTGCCAAAGCTGGCGCTTCATCGGTTTTTGTATAAATAATTTTTGATGTCATCATCATTCCTAGATAGTTTTGGGTCAACTAAGACCGTTCAACATAAGCAAAATCTTGCTAACTTTTGTTACCCAACGTTATATCGACGTATGAGCCGCAAAAAAATTAGCTTGTAAGATCAAATCTAAATTCGTAGTAATTAGCAAGTTTGTTAGTTATTTTTACTTATTAAAGCAATAAACATAACTAACAGACCTGGACATCGGCAGGGATTGTACCAATCTAAATGCAATGCTGCTAATGCAATTTACTTCAGATATAGATAAATATGTTACATAGGGGCTATCGTGAGAGAATTTAATAAAGAGATGAAGCGAGATACTTGCGTAACTCGCTTTTAGAGCCTTGAGAATATTCTACGCCATTTCACCAATTTTCGGTGCAATATTAGTAGCATGTAAGCCCTTAGGCCCTTCCTGTAGCTCGAATGTTACATCTTGACCAGCTTTAAGCGTCTTGTATCCATCCATTACAATCGTTGAGTAATGTGCAAAGATATCTTCGTCACTGCCGTCTTCTACGATGAAACCAAACCCTTTGGCATTGTTAAACCATTTGACTTTTCCGCAAGCCATACTTCTACATCCTTCTATAAGTTGACTAATTAAGTTAATCTAACCTTTGAAATTTGCTAAGCTGTCCATAACATGAACAACTAGGACTAGAATGTAGTTTAAATAACCATACAGTCAAGTTTTTTAGTGCAGTTTTTTAACATTTTATTTATTTTTTAATTCAAGTTTGCTTGAGTATATAAGACAAGACTATATTTAATTATGAGTGGGATAAAAGATTCAGGTGTGTTAGAAGAGGTCAGAGACCAAGAGAAGCAAAAACTTCAACCACCAAGAAAATACAAAGTTATTTTAAATAACGATGATTATACACCGATGGATTTCGTCATTGAGGTACTGATGACATTTTTCAACATGGATAGCGAAAGAGCAACTGAAGTGATGTTACAAGTACATCACGAGGGAAAAGCGGTATGTGGAATGTATCCTGCAGATATTGCCTATACAAAGGCTGAGCAGGTGAACAGATACGCTCGCGACCATGAGCATCCGCTCTTGTGTAGCTGTGAGCAAGAATGACCTTATTTATTCTCGTTGGGGGTTGCCAATGCTAAATAAAGATTTAGAAATTACACTTAACACCGCGTTTCGTGAAGCTCGTACACGTCGTCACGAGTTTATGACGGTAGAGCACTTATTACTTGCCTTGATCGATAACCCGTCAGCAAGTGAAGCATTAAACGCATGTAGCGTGGACACAGAAGGGTTAAAGCGTGATCTTTCCGAATTTATAGATGAAACTACGCCAATCATACCGGAGCTAGAGGAAGACAGAGAAACTCAGCCAACTCTAGGTTTCCAGCGTGTATTGCAACGAGCCGTGTTTCATGTGCAGTCTTCGGGAAGAAACGAAGTGACTGGTGTGAATGTATTAGTCGCTATTTTTTCTGAGCAAGAAAGTCAGGCAGTTTATTTACTTAAAAAAGCTGATGTAAGTCGTCTAGATATTGTTAATTTCATCAGCCATGGCATTTCTAAATCAGACGATGAGCCTGAACCAGAAGAACATGAAGATTTAAATGACGAAGGTGCTGAAGTTCAAAGTGAAGAAAAAACCAAACTTGAGAACTTTACGTCAAACCTTAATGTAATGGCAAAAGCCGGCCAAATAGATCCGCTAGTCGGACGCGACCAAGAAGTAGAACGTACAATTCAGGTTTTATGCCGTCGTAAGAAAAACAATCCACTATTGGTTGGGGAAGCAGGGGTTGGTAAAACGGCGATTGCCGAAGGCCTTGCCTATCGAATTGTTAACGATCAGGTACCAGAAGTTATTGAAGACGCTGTCGTATACTCTTTGGATATGGGCGCTTTATTAGCAGGCACAAAATATCGTGGTGATTTTGAAAAACGATTCAAAGCGCTACTAAAAGAGTTACAAGCCAAGCCAAATGCGATTTTATTTATTGATGAGATCCATACCATCATTGGCGCAGGCGCAGCCTCTGGTGGTGTGATGGATGCATCAAACTTAATTAAGCCATTGCTATCGAGTGGTAAATTACGCTGTTTGGGCTCAACAACATATTCAGAATTCAAAAACATTTTCGAAAAAGACCGCGCGCTTGTTCGTCGTTTCCAAAAAATTGATGTTGTCGAGCCGAGTGTTGCAGACACTGCGAAGATTTTGTACGGGCTAAAAGAGCGATACGAAGAGCACCATGGTATTCGCTATACACAAAAAGCACTTAAAGCAGCTGCTGAGTTAAGCGCAAAATATATCAATGAGCGTCATTTGCCTGATAAGGCGATCGATGTGATTGATGAGGCTGGCGCTAATCAAAGGTTGTTGCCTGTTTCGAGACGCAAAAAAACAATTGGTGTATCGGATATTGAGCAGATTGTTTCAAAAATCGCACGTATTCCGCAGCAAAATGTTTCATCTAGCGATAAAGAAGTACTTAAAAACCTAGATAGAAATCTGAAAATGCTGGTATTTGGTCAAGATGAGTCAATTGATGCGTTAACATCGGCCATTAGACTATCACGCTCTGGGTTAGCGAATGAAGAAAAGCCAATTGGTTCATTCCTTTTTGCTGGGCCAACCGGTGTAGGTAAAACAGAGGTGACTAAGCAATTAGCCAAATGCATGGGCATTGAGTTTATTAGATTTGATATGTCTGAATACTCAGAGAGACATGCAGTAAGCCGATTAATTGGTGCGCCTCCTGGCTATGTTGGATTTGAACAAGGCGGACTACTTACTGACTCTGTAATCAAGCACCCACATGCGGTTGTGCTTCTGGATGAAATAGAAAAAGCGCACCCGGACATCTATAACATTCTACTTCAAGTTATGGATCACGGTACGCTAACAGATAATAACGGCCGCAAAGCCGATTTTAGAAATGTTATCTTCGTCATGACCACGAATGCTGGTGTACAAGAAACAGTGAGAAAGTCGATTGGTTTCCAACAGCAGGATCATTCACATGATGCCATGCTAGAAATCAATAAAGTATTTACACCTGAGTTTAGAAATAGACTTGATAACATTATTTGGTTCAATCACCTCGAGAAAGAGGTTATCTTGCAGGTTGTGGACAAATTTATTGTTGAGCTTCAAGCTCAGCTTGATAAGAAGTCTGTCAATTTAGAGCTAACTAATGAGGCAAGAGATTGGTTGGCCGATACAGGTTATGATAAATCAATGGGTGCGAGACCTATGGCCCGTGTAATACAAGATAATCTGAAAAAGCCGTTAGCCAACGAAATACTATTTGGCAAACTCGCTGATGGCGGTAGTGTCAAAGTGTCGGTTAAAGGCAATGAGTTGTCATTTACCTTTGAACAAGAATTAGTACCTGCATAAAGCAACTTAGTTTTGATGCAATCGATAAAGCCCGCTGAATTAGCGGGCTTTTTGTTGTTACTTAACGATATAAATCGAAAGTATGAATAATCTAAGTCTGTCTAGGGAAGTGCTTTAATAGTCGATGGCAATCTTTCTTGCTGCAATCTTTTGTGAACTAGGAAGATAGAATGGTAGGGTGATGTAACTTAGCGAGAATTACAGGGGAAGTGAATTAGTCTCAACAGCAGGCTATTAACCCTTTTTTGAGAATGATTGTTAAGAATAGGCTCTGAATGCAAAAAACCTAGCTGTTAAGCTAGGTTTTTTGCTACATACGTCTTATAGCATCTTAATCAATGCTGGCGAGACGAATAGAATTAACGCGCGCGGAAAACAATGCGTCCCTTGCTTAAGTCGTAAGGTGTTAACTCTACTGTGACCTTGTCACCTGTTAAAATACGGATGTAGTTTTTACGCATTTTGCCAGAAATATGAGCCACAACAACGTGACCGTTTTCTAATTCAACACGGAACATAGTATTTGGTAAAGTTTCAAGGACCGTGCCTTGCATTTCAATTACGTCTTCTTTCGCCATTTGGAGCGTATCACCTCTGTATTAGTTAATCGTTGGAGATTTTGCCCAAAAGCACGCAATAAGTAAAGGTAAGAGCCTAAATTAGTGGCCTAAATATTTGTCCAAACGTCTTCTTTAAACTGTTGAGCGGGTAAAAACTGCTTTTTGTAGCGCATTTTTTTGCATTCGTCTATTTGGTAACCAAGGTAAACGTATTGTTTATTCTCGGATTTTGCGAGATCTATTTGTGCCATAATCATAATTGTGCCAAGACTCATATGTTCATAGTCCGGGTCAAAAAATGTATAAATAGCTGATAAGGCATTTGGCATGGTGTCAGTAACGGCGATTGCAATTAATTTGTCTTCATGCCACAGCTCAATAAAAGAAATCGGCATCCACCGACAAAATAAAAAGCTTTCATATTGCAATCTGTTAGGGGGGTACATAGTACCATCTTGGTGGCGTTCCGAAATGTACTTTTCATAAAGCGGGTAGTAGTTTGGCTTCTCGTCAAAACTTACTTGAATCGAAAAACCATTTTTAATCTTTTTAAACTTGCGCTTCTGAGATTTGGATGCGGTATATTGCTCTGCGAGCACCCTTACAGATTGACAGGCGTTACACATAGGGCAGTGGGGGCGGTAAATTTGATCTCCACTGCGTCGAAAGCCGAGAGATAAAAGAGCCTCGAACCGTTCTGCTGAGTAGCATTCATGGTCGAGTATTACAAGCAATTGTTCTTTTCGATTTGGTAAGTAACTGCAATCAAACTGTTGACTGAGTCCAATTTTTGATGGGAAGTGTTCAGTCATATATTGCCCTCAGTTCTTGTGGCTGCCACATATCATCGGCTGATTTGTAGTCGCTTGCTTCTTTAAGTCTAGTCAAAAATTCAGCTCTAGGAATGACTTTTGCGCCCATTGAACTAAGGTAAGGGTTATCTAGTTGGCAGTCGATAAAGTGGGCGTTGTGCTTTTTCAACCAATTAACGAGGGCCCACATAGCCAATTTTGACGCATTTGGGACAGTATGAAACATAGACTCGCCACAAAAAACACCGGATACCATAATGCCATAGAGCCCACCAACTAGTTTACCGTCAGCCCACACCTCGACACTGTGTACAAAGCCTTCTCTATGCCCTTGACAGTATGCTTGAACCATATTTTTATTTATCCATGTGCCTTCATTGTGGAGCCTTTGTTCTCGGCACTGTTTGATAACTTGTTCGAAAGCAGTGTTGACCGTTACGGTTGGGTTTAGCTTGTTTTTGGCTTTTTTAAGTGTTCTGCCAACATGGAAATCTTCAAGTTCTAGAATACCTCGCTCACTTGGTGCCCACCACATTATGGGCTCGCGTTCATTAAACCAAGGGAAAATCCCGAGTTGGTAAGCTTTGCGGAGCCTTTGTGTGCTGAGGCAACCACCAATTGCTAAAAGCCCATCAGGATCTGTCAAAGCAAAATGGCAAGGTGGAAAAAGAAAGTCAGACGGTGATAAGTGAAACAGCTGTTGCGTCATATCTGAGTTAAAAAGTAAGGCGGTTAAGCGCTAAACATACAGTTAGTTTAGCAAAATAAGAGTGGAAGCACGCCAAAAAATGGCGTGCTTAGCGTTTTATTTTAGGTTATCTAAATAACGCTCTGCGTCTAGTGCTGCCATACAGCCTGTGCCCGCTGATGTGATAGCCTGACGATAGATGTGGTCAGAAACATCACCTGCCGCGAATACACCTTCGACACTCGTTTGTGTCGCATTGCCGTTAAGACCTGATTCTACAACTAGGTAGCCGTCTTTCATTTCAAGTTGACCTTCGAACATGTCTGTGTTTGGCTTGTGACCAATCGCAATGAACACACCGGCTAAATCTAGGTCTTCAGTTGCATCAGAATTAGTGTCTTTAATTCTGATACCTGTAACACCCATATCATCGCCTAAGACTTCGTCTAAGGTACGGTCGAAGTGTAGAACTACGTTGCCATTTTTCGCTTTTTCTAAAAGACGATCAGATAGAATCTTTTCACTGCGGAAACTATCTCTACGGTGAACGACGTGTACTTCTTCTGCGATATTCGATAGGTAAAGTGCTTCTTCTACAGCAGTATTACCACCACCTACTACAGCTACTTTTTGGCCTCTGTAGAAAAAACCATCACAAGTAGCACATGCTGAAACACCACGACCTTGGAAAGCTGTTTCTGATTCAAGACCTAGGTACTTAGCAGATGCACCTGTAGCAATGATAAGTGCATCGCATGTATATGTGCCTTGGTCACCAGTTAATGTGAAAGGTCTTTTAGTTACATCTACTTTGTTGATGTGATCAAAAATAATTTCTGTTTCAAAGCGCTCTGCGTGCTCTTTCATGCGCTCCATTAATGCTGGGCCTGTTAAACCGTGTGCATCACCTGGCCAGTTTTCTACTTCAGTTGTTGTTGTAAGCTGACCACCTTGTTGCATACCAGTAATTAAAACTGGGTTTAAGTTTGCTCTAGCTGCATATACAGCCGCTGTGTAGCCAGCCGGGCCTGAGCCTAAGATCAATAGTTTACAGTGCTTATCACTCATTAATTTCTGTCCTAAAATTTAGTATTAGCTTTACAATGATGCCGATTCTAAGTAAATCAACCCAGAAGTAAAATAAAAATCAAATAAAGCAATTTGAGAAATCTAAATCTTGTCAAAAATACTGTACTTGATGGAAAAGTAGGCCAACGAAGCTTAAATTATCGGATCTCCATGACCTTTCTATTTTTTTTTGATATGTTTTAAGCAATTTTTTTTGCTGCCGTATTAACGGTCGCCCAAGAATAAAAGGTATGTATGGCATTTTGGCAGGACAACGCTGGCTTTTCTTTAGAAGCAAATAAGTGCACGGTTTTAACAGATGCTAAGCATTATCACAGCGAATTATTGTCGCTGATTGGTAAGGCTCAAAAGCGAATTTATATTACGGCTTTGTATTTGCAAGATGATAGCGCAGGGCAGGGCGTATTGACTGCACTGCATGAAGCATCTTTACGGAACCCGAATTTGGAAATCAAAGTACTTGTTGATTTTCATAGAGCACAACGTGGCCTTATTGGAGAAGCAAAGTCCGAAGGTAATGCACGACTGTATTGCGACTTTTTAGAGAAGTTTGGCTCAAAAGTACAGGTTTTTGGTGTGCCAGTAAAAGCCAAAGAGCTATTTGGTGTACTTCACTTAAAGGGATTCGTAATTGATGACACTGTGTTGTATAGCGGCGCGAGTATCAACGATGTGTATCTACATCAAAACGACAAATATAGGCTCGATAGATACTTTTTAATCGAAAACCCACAGCTTGCTGATAGCTTTGTCGGCTTTATTGAAAAGCACTTACTTAGTTCAGAAGCGGTTCCTAGACTAGACTCAAGGCCTTTGCCTTCTTTTGCAGATATAAAGCTAGCGCAAAAAAAGCTGATGCGCGCCTTAAAAAGAGCCAATTATGACATGTCTGCTGGAGATGAATCGTCTGGGCTCAGTGTAAGAGCATTTCTAGGTTTTGGGCGTAGAACAAATAAGTTGAATCGTTTAATTAAAGCGTTGTTTGATACAACGGAGCAAGAGTTGATTCTTTATACTCCCTATTTTAATTTTCCAGCGCCATTATTGAGGTCATTAAGGCGTCTATTAAAGCAGGGTAAATCAATCACTATTGTTGTGGGTGATAAAACGGCGAATGATTTTTATATATCGCCAGATAAGCCGTTTAGTCGAATAGGCGCTCTACCTTACTTGTACGAACGTATTTTGCATAAATTTTTAAAGTCGCAAAGAAAGTACATTGAGCAAGGAATCTTAAATGTTTATCTGTGGAAAGATGGTGACAACTCTTTCCATTTGAAAGGCATCAATCGAGACAATCAAGTTCATTTGATGACAGGTCATAACTTGAACCCAAGGGCATGGGGTCTGGATATTGAAAATGGGGTTTTAATAGAAGATAAGGCTCAAGAGCTGAAAGCTTTTATTGATACCGAAAAAGAAGCCATTTTAGCCAATTGTAGAAAGCTATCTGGGCCAGATGATATTGAGACGCTGCAAGATTACCCCGCACCAGTTCAGAAAATTTTGGGGCAAGCAAAGCGGGTTAAAGTCGACTTTATCATTAAAAAGTTCATTTAGGCTCGGCGTAATATGCAGCCCCAGTGAGCGAGAACTCATTTCGGGAAGCGGCTACTAACGCTAAAAATATACTGTATGGGCTTTATTCAAGCCCATCATTATCTCCACGCTTTGCTTTTTCTGACAATGTAAGTGATGCCTGTTGTTTCGATCTATAAGAACAAATATGCTAGCTTGATCTTGATGCGTTTTACACTATGAGCGTGTTTTCTTAAAGAATCTTCCGGCTGAGGATAGAGGTTATACTTGGCCCATGGATAAATTATGGCTTTCGCGTTTCAGGGCTTAACAGTGGCTTTTTTCACCGTAGCGCGAGCTTTAAAGTTCATATAGTGTCCCATTATAGCGGTTAGACTGGTGTTTCAATGTTGCTCCATGCTAAAGAGGTGGTAAAAAGCATCAATGACAGTATGTAATAAAGACATTTCCGATTGAATATCGCGTTTGAATTTACTTACTTTGTGCTTTAACTAATGGGTAGTCGACTTCAGTTTGGGCAATAATATGGTAGTAAGTTGTAAATATGTTCATTGCTGTATGCGCCACAACTTCGCTGATCTCAGCATCGGAAAGGTGAAGCTCTTTTAGTCTGATAAACTCCATATCGTAGATCTGCCCGCGGGAGTCGACGATATGATTAACAAACTGTAATATTCCCTGCGTTCTGGGTTCATCAGATTGACTCTTTAAGTTAAGCGCCATCTCCTTTTTACTAAGGCCTAACATCCCTCCTATGGCAGTGTGTGCTGAAGCACAGTAGTCACAGTTATTTTTACCCGCTACCGATAATGCGATTTGTTCTCGCAAAGTCGGGGTTAACAGGCCTTTAACCAATGAGTTGCTTAGACCAAGAAATGCTTCTAGTACAGCAGGCGAACTTGCGAGAGTTTTAAAGGCATTGGGAATGTCACCAAATTGCTTTTGAGCAAGGTCTAGTACTTCTTTGGTTTTCCCCTCAGCAGTACTTGGATCAACAGGTTTGATGCGCGTCATATTTACACTCCAATTAAGTTATTTAGCGAAATGAAAGCGTCTATAAGCATGTAAAGCGCCTATGATTTATTGCAAATACTTAAGCGCTCGTCTTGCTCCAGACACGATATATTCTGAAAACAACAAGCCAGCTAAACAATGTGAGAAGGTGCAAGATTTATGTCGAACCGTATCACATCGAGGTATCTTGATGAGTACAGCTCCAGCCAGCAACGATGTAGATGTATATCAGCGCGAGTCTTTGAGGTGCTGGAATAATCGCTATTTTTGACGCCTTAATTGGCCAGGGCTGACACCGATAATCTTTTTAAATGCCTTACTAAACGAAGCCTCCGAACGATAGCCAACTTGCTCCGCTATGTTTATCATTGACTCTTTGCCTTCTTTCAATAGGGCATGGGCGATATGCATTCGCCACTGACTGAGGTAAGACAAGGGGGTCATACCGATGACTTCATGGAATAGGTTAGCAAAAGCTGAGCGAGACATACCAACAGTGCGTGCCATGCGTTCTACTGTCCACGCATGGGCTGGTTGTTTATGGATCAGGCTTAATGCATGGCTCAGACGCGTATCAGCGAGGGCCCGAAAGTACCCAGTACCTGAGTGTTGTTTATTCATATGCCATCGTAATAATTGAATGACAAGTACCTCAGTCAGGCGATCAACGATAACCGAGCCCCCTGGTAATGTCGATCGAGATTCATGAGCTAGCATGTTAGCTAGGTTGTTTAACCATAAGAGAGATGGCTCTTCATTTGTTTTAATATGTAAAAAGTCCGGCATATCCCTCAATAATGGCAACTGGACATGTTGTTGATATTTAAAGTACCCACACAACAGGGTGGTATTTATTGACCCCTTAGAGAAGGGATTTTCATTTTTTTGGATCTGTGTATACAACTCATCTCCGGATATACAGACACCATTTGGTTGATCGCTAATTTGGTGAGCTGCTCCTGTTGGAAATGCAACAATGTCGCCGGTTGACAGGTAAGTTGCATGCTGAGTACCAGGCATGCTTAACCAAGCACTACCTCGCACCACGAAGTGAAAAGTACCGTAGTCTGTTTTTTCCTCTTTTATACCCCAAGGTGCAAAAAACTCAGTGCAAAAATAGCTGCTAGCTTGAAGCCGGAGCACGTTTAATATATCTGACAATGCATCCCCTCCAATTAAGCTATTTCCAGCATTGGGAAGTTGTTCACTAGAACGGGAGGGAGTTTGATCGAACACCTGCTTGCTCCTATATTTAAATATCAACTAAAAATACGATTGGACATATATATTGTATTAAATATCATCGTATGTACAAGATTAAACCTTAAAATCACTCACTCAATAGTTTATTAAATGAGGAGTGTATTACGATGAATGCGACAGAAAATGAAGTAACTGGTTGGAGATGGACCATGTACGCTGGGTTAATACCATTGATGGCGGGGCTATTTATGTTGCTGACTTCAAATTTATCTATGTCGAATGATATGTCGCAATGGACATTTATTATTCATAAGTTGGACTTTAGTTTCGCGCAGCTTGCAGTAATTGACCCTCAAGCAGGTCCGTTTGTCGCATTTTTAGCGATGCTTGCCAGTGTGAACATTGTGTCAG
This sequence comes from Pseudoalteromonas luteoviolacea, assembly GCF_001696455.1. GTDB lineage: Bacteria > Pseudomonadota > Gammaproteobacteria > Enterobacterales > Alteromonadaceae > Pseudoalteromonas > Pseudoalteromonas luteoviolacea_C. Next base: position 1,143,720 of record NZ_MAUJ01000001.1, on the reverse strand, counting down.
CGGCAGTACCAATTATTCTAATTTCTATCTTTGCACTTAGAGCGGGTCAAAAATGGGCTTGGTATTACCTTTTATTTATGCTTGTTTGGGAAGGCTTTAGTGATGTTTATAGTGTGACTCAGTTTTATTTCGAAACAGGTGCACCAATGTTTGTCATGCCTTGGCTTTTTTGTATCTTGATGGCAACAGGCTTATATAAAACACGACAGCAGATCTTTAATTAATAACATAATTGTTTTAACAAGTATTCTTGAAATATATAGCGGGTTGTAGAGACCCGCAAATTGCTTTTAAGTAATTTTGATAGAGGTAATCAAGCAAATAAATCCCCCGTTTGACGACTTCTTGTCTCTACGAGCTGTCTAACTCTTTCCTACTTTTTGATGCCGAAACCACTTTTTCTGTTTTTGTACCGCCATACAGACCTTAACGGGTTAGCTTAAGTTGCAACGACCTCTGGCAATAAGCTAGTCATATTTCTTGTTTGTTATCCCTGAACTTTGTACGAACTGACAAGACTTTAGTTCATATGGTCATGGTCCTTTTGACAAGCTCAGTCAATAATCTTTATCGAACCGTTATAGATGACTTTTTAGCCGCGGCCTTAAAATATTATATGGTTAGCAGCAATGGACAGGTGCGTTTTTACCATGCTACTCATTTGTTTCACAGCAAATAGAGTGTAAGGCATAAATGCCAGTAGCGACGCCTTTTGCTTTGTCTCTACTAACGGCACTCGTAATTCATAGCTTATTCATTTTTAAAAGGGCTGTTTATGTCTGCTAATTCAGTAAATTCTTTGCACAAGATTGGACAAGGTACAGCACTGCTGGGTGTCGTGTTGCCTTTATTGTTAATTGGGGTACTTAAGTTTACGCCCACAGAAGTAGAAGCATTAAAACCTATCATCAATGGCACCCCATGGTTAACTTGGCTATACATTGTATTTGGGGTAGAGGGTACATCCTATTTCCTTGGTGTTTTTGAGCTTATTACCGCCATGTTATTAATCGGGTCGGTCTGGTCTGCACGTGCAGGCATTGCCGGTGGAGTTATGGGGGCAATGACTTTTTTAGTGACTGTAAGTACTTTAATTGTGTTACCAATTTGGGAAGAAAAAGAAGGCGGTTTCCCGTTTGTCAATTTTCTAGGCCAGTTTTTAATAAAGGATGTTGCATTGTTAGGTATTTCAATATTGGTATTGACTCATTGCTATGGGCGTTTACATGCTCGCAGCTGAGCCAGCAAGACAACCAGAATGTAAAGTAAGGGGGCAATAAACAAGTATTTACACCAGAACAACACTTTCAATTGGCAACCAAGTTTTTAGGAGACCATCATGATTAAATTGCTAAAAAAATTACCCAACAACTCAACTATAGCGCTGTTAGCGCTCGCGTTAGGCATGAGTATAAGTGCAGCGCCAGCGGTTGCGAGCCATCACTTTGAAAGCAAACTGGCTCAACAGCACCCCCAGTTTGATTTGACAGACATGTTTGTTTTTGACTCAGAGCGACGTGGTTATACGGCATTTATGATGGATGTAAATCCGACAACCAAAAGTGAGGCGGCATTTGGTAAAAGTGGCGTGTATAGCTTCCATATCGCGCGTGACAAGTCATTGAGTGGAGGTGGCATAACCATCACTGCGCATTTAGAAAATGACGAAATGGTTTTTGGCCTGATTGATGGCGCAAATCAGGCCATTGGCACGAAAGGAAAAGTCTTTGGCAGAGTAACTGTAGGTAAGACTGCAAAGTTTAAAAATGGCATCAAGGTTTGGAGCGGTGCCGCGCGAGATCCATTTGTTGGAAACTCCGCGGGGATTATAGGTTTTTTAACGACCCTCATTGGAAAAGGAGAGCTTGAATTGTCGCAGTTCGACAACGGGGTTGATCTATTTAAAGACTTTAATAGCAGTATTATTTTAGTCGAAGTGCCAAATAAAATGTTACCAAAACATATCCATGTATATGCCAGTAGTGCTATGTACAATGTCGATCAATGGGTGCAGGTCAATAGATTGGCAAATCCCCTTATTACACATATGTTTTTAGCAAACAATAAAATGGAAGTGAGCGAACATATACATCATCGCCCTGATAGTGACGCTTCTCGTAAGTATGCAATTTCCGGCATGGTATTGCGTGCCGTAGCACTGGATAGAAAGTTACCTAACCCCGTGCAATACGCTGATATGGTGGCGGACAAACTACTACCAGACATGATCCCATATAAAGTGGGTAGTCGCGCTGAGTATCGTTTTTCAAAAATCAATGGTCGCAAGCCACACGATGACGCAATGGATGCTGTACTGAGCTTACTGGTCGGAAGAAAGGTAACCGATCATGCGAATACATTTGATCGTCACCCTAATAAATTTCCTTACGTAGTACCAATAAAATAATGAAACTTCTATGCTTTGTAACAGCACTGGTGTTTCTAGTTAGCTAGAAGCACCACTTCATGCGCTTGTTTATTTAAACTTGATATAGGTAGCCTGTTAAACAAGCACCAAGGATGAACATAGTTAATTTACTTATATTTGCGATATCAAAGCAGTGACGATTTTCCATCAAAGATTCAACAAACAGAGGTTCACATCTAAAAGGTAACAGTTAAAAAGTGATTGCATTCAACATCGATTTGTCCGTGTTGAGCAGAAAGCACATCACTGAAATAAAAAGGTTTATTAGTGGGTAGCTTATGAATTGGCAGCAATTAAGCAGTAACGAAAAAACGAAGTACTTTGTAGATAAATATATCCAGATCCGCTCAAGCACAATTGCCTTGTGTAAAGGGCTCGAGAAAGAGGATTACACCGTTCAACCCATTGCTGATGTAAGTCCTCCTAAGTGGCATTTAGGCCATACAACATGGTTTTTTGAAGAAGTTATCTTAGTTAAACATATGGCTGATTATACAAGGTACCAGCAAGGGTATCGTCTGTTGTTTAATTCATATTACAAGTCAGCTGGTGGGCACTGGCTTCAAAGTCAACGAGGTGATCTGTCAAGACCAACGGTTGATGAAGTATTGCACTATCGTAATTTTGTAGACGAATGTGTGATAAATTTTTTAACGATGTCCGAGGCTGATGATGTCATTTTATCTTTGTTGGAAATAGGCTTACATCATGAGCAGCAACACCAAGAGCTGTTGCTGATGGATATCAAGTATATTTTGGGTTGCAACCCTTTGGCCCCTGTTTTTAGTGATACCCACTTAAATGCTTTGAGTTCTGAAAAATCATCTTGGCGTTCATTTGATGAAGGGTTATACGAAATCGGTGCGATAGGCAATGGTTTCGCTTATGACAATGAAATGCCGAGACATAAGAGCTACAACTATGCATTTGCCATCAGTGAAACCTTGGTCTCAAACGGTGAGTACTTGGAATTTATTCAAGATGGTGGGTACGCCCGAGCCGAATTTTGGTTAAGCTTGGGGTGGGATTGGATAAACAATATGAAAGTTAGTCACCCTTTGTATTGGCAAAAAATAGACAATGAATGGTTTGAATTCACACTTCATGGACTGATGCCATTAGACCTCAATCTGCCTGTCACACACATTAGTTACTTTGAAGCGGATGCGTTTGCAAATTGGCGAGTAGCAAGGCTACCAACAGAGCAGGAATTGGAAATTTACCTAGCAGCTAGCTCTTTTGGAATCAAAGCGGCCTCTGAAGTACAACTGCAACGTGGCGAACGTACAGACATATATCATCCTACAGCGAGTAACGCGTCTTGTGGGCAAGTTTGGTGTTGGAGTAAAAGTCATTATTCTGGCTACCCGAGCTACAAGCCATATCAAGGGATGCTCACTGAGTATAATGGAAAGTTTATGTGTAATCAGTTTGTTTTGAGAGGGGGATGTGTGGCCACGCCGGTTGGTCATTACCGCCATAGCTACCGCAATTTTTATGCGCCACATCAACGTTGGATGTTTTCAGGTATCAGACTAGCAAAGGATATTTAATGACACACTTTAGATTACTCACACAAGAATCACATGGTGATAAAACGCAAGATGATCAACTGGCCATTGAGGTCTTGACCGGTTTGAGCGCGACACCGAAACATTTGTCAGCAAAGTATTTTTACGATGATACTGGGAGTGAAATTTTTCAGAAGATTACTCAGCATGAGGATTATTATCTTACAGCCAAAGAAGTCGAAATTCTGACCCGAATTAGTGTTCAGCTCGCGCAGCTAATTGATGAGCAGGAAATTGATATTATTGAACTGGGTGTCGGGGATGGCCACAAAAGCCAACTGATTATAAATGGCTTTCTACAATTGGGTTGTAAGGTTAATTTTTACCCTATCGATATTTCAGAAAAAGCAATGGTGATGTTACAAGATAACATTGTGCCAGATGATAAATTGTCAATACATGGTGTCGTCGCGGAGTATTTTGAAGGGTTGAAGCTTGTTCGAAGCCAATCAAGTAACAAGCAGCTGGTGTTATTTTTGGGGTCAAATATTGGCAATTTTAATCGAGAGCAGAGTCAAGGATTTTTAAGAAAGCTCTGGATGAGTTTGAACGCGTCTGATTTCATACTGACGGGCTATGATTTAAAAAAAGACGTCAATAAGCTTACCGCAGCCTACAACGACAGAGCTGGATTAACGGCACAATTTAACCTCAATTTACTGCACCGTATAAACAACGAACTGGGCGGCAATTTTCAACTAGAGAAATTTCAGCACTTTGGCGTTTACAACCCAATATTAGGCGCTATGGAAAGTTATGTGCTTTCAACCGAAAAACAGGAAGTGTATATAGCCTCGTTGCAACGGACCTTTAAGTTTGATGCATATGAAGCTATTCACTTAGAGTATTCGTTTAAGTTCACACCAAACGATATTGAGTGTTTATGCCAACAAACCGGCTTTAAGGTGGTTAAACACTTTACTGATGAGCAGAATCACTTTGTTGACTCTTTGTGGCAAGTTGTCAAAGATGACTTGTGACAAAGGCGACACCGCGGGAAGAGTGATGCTGAGAGATTCTAATGGGTAAATTGCTACACGTATGTATGGGAAAACACACCTTGGCGGTAACCAAGTGAACCAGACCTTTGTCCGTCAGGTGTTTTGCTCGCAGGGTTATAGGGGGAGCTTTGCCTCTGTGACGCTGTGTTCTAACCTATCTGAATTTAATGATAGTACCCACCTTCAATCAAGAGCTTTGAGTACTGGGTGTGCAGCAACAGCATTTGTTTATTGCCAAATAGATGGCCCTCATTTAATTCGATGGTTTTCACCCTATAGTGAGATTCAATTTTGCGGTCATGCGACGTTAGCAGCTGCGGATGTATTGATAACAGCTATAAACACGCGTCAAGGCGCGCTTCATTTCAGGTCTGCCAGTCATTCGATATGTGTGAAAAGGGTGACTTCGGGTCATTACGTCATGCTTCTGCCTCAATGCACACTTAGAGCAAGCCTGGATTTACCTGACGTTGCCAAAATATTCAGCGAAGAGGTCACTAACTTTCATTACACCGAGCCCGACGATGGCTATCTTGTAGCTCAAGTACCAAACAGAGATCACGTGGCCAACTTTGATTTTGCTAGCGATAGGTATTGCAAACTTACGCGTCGAGCGCTACTCATTACTGCACAAGACGTGAGTCAACCTAATACAGTATATTTTAGATACTTCGCGCCACAATACGGGAGCAAAGAAGACGCTGCAACCGGTTCTGCGGCACCACTTTTAGCGGCACTTTGGCAGTTACCCATTAATCGAACTCTCAAATGTTACCAGCTATCTTCTCAAGGTGCTTTTTACCGAATTTCACAAAGCGACCTTGAAGTATCTGTTTTTGCAAGTGTGCAAACGCCTCTTTAACACTTCCTTTTTTACCACTTTGAAAAATTTCGAATTAATTTCAAATTCGCATTGACCTCAATATAACTTGAGGTTTTAGTCTGCGCGCACTTTGTGAATTGACATCCATTAATAGAGGTTTGACGAATGAAAATAAAAGCTTGGATAGCAACCGTTGTCGCGATAGCGGCATTAATAGGCTCCATGGGTTATATAAAGTGGATTGAAATGTCTGCCATTATGGCTGCTTCTGCAAATGTCCCTGAATATTCTGAGACTGTAGAGGCGACCCAAGTCAAACAGGCAAAGTACACCCAATCGGTTGCGGTTATAGGGAATGCTGTGGCACCAGATCATATCGAGCTTGTAAGTGAAGCGTCGGGTTTGGTCAGCGAGGTCAACTTTTCGTCTGGAGAACGAGTAAAAGGCGGGGAGGTTATTGTTCAATTAGATATTCGTACAGAGCAAGCTAACCTCAAAGCCGCCTCTGCGAAGAGGAAATTGCTGGCTTCAAATTACACTCGCGTTAAAGCGCTCAGCTCCCATCAAGCGATTAGTCAAGAAGCGCTAGATACCGCACAGGCCAATTTAGTGGTGATTGATGCAGAGATAGAAGCGATAAAAAATATAATCAGGAAAAAGACAATCACGGCGCCATTTGATGGTGTGTTGGGTATTCACTCAGCGAAAGCGGGGGAGTTTTTGAGCGCCAATACACGTGTTGTTTCCATCACGGGTGAAGCTGGGTTTATGTGGGTAGATTTCTATATTCCTCAAACATATCGAAAACTAGCTGTTGGGAGCTTAGTTCAAATCAATAAGGTTGGTGAAACCGCAGGTTTGATGGAAGCAAAAGCGGGTATCGTTGCTGTGGAGGAGTCGTTCTTAGCAGGGATCCGCAGCCGTAAGTACAGAGCAAAAGTTTTGCGCACTTCACTAGAAATCGATGTAAATGAGGCCATAGCGGTTAGCGTGCCTGTGAATCAATTTAACGACATCATGAGTGTGCCAAATATATCTGTTTTGAGGGATGTAACTGGAGGTTATGTTTTCGAATTGATCCCAACTGGGTCTAAGGGACAATTTAGAGCCAAGCGCAAACCCGTTGAAATTATTTCGTCCAACGAGCATGTCACTTTCTTACACGCAGGTTTGACTCCAGACAGCATAGTCGCAGCGCCGGGCGCGTTTAAGTTATTTGATGGTGTATTAGTGAATGTTGTCAATCAAACAAACACTTTGGCAAACAAGTCGGCTACTTTTAGCAAGGAGTTATAAAGTGGATTTATTCGTAAAAAGGCCAATATTAGCGATTGTATTATCTATCGTCATTCTATTGAGTGGTGTACTTGCGGCAACAAAAATTTCCGTCTCTCAGTTTCCTACGATTGAGAGCACATCTTTGATTATCTCTACCCAATATAACGGTGTATCAGCGCAAACTGTGCAAGGATTTGTAACAGATCCGATAGAGCGAGTAGCGATGACAGTCCCTGGCGTTGACTTTGTCGACTCCACGACTATTGCTGGCTCATCTACTGTAACCGCGTGGCTTAAGTTAAATCAAAATAGCACTGACGCAATGGCAGAGCTTAACTCGAGACTAAGCCAAATTAAATATGAACTACCTGCGGGCGCAGAAGATCCCGCTGTTACCGTTTCTCGGGTCGACAGACCCGGTGCAACCTTTTATTTAGACGTTGATGCCCCTGATTTGAGTCGTGCTGAACTGACAGATTTTCTGAGCCGTAAAATCACGCCTTTGTTGTCGGGGATAAATGGTGTTCAAAAAGTAGATTTGGAAGGGGCGAGAAACCCTGCGATGAGAGTGTGGCTAGACCCAATTAAAATGACCGCATTTAATATTGGCAGTAATGAAGTATTTGAAGCGATGCAAAGTAATAACGTAGTCGCTTCGTTAGGTCGTGCGCAAAACGAAGCTCACGAAATCGATTTTCTGAGTAACGCGACCATGAAAACCGTCCATGACTTTGAAATGATGATCATAAAGCAGTTTGACGGAGGGGTCATACGACTTAGGGATATCGCGAGAGTCGAGAAAGGAGAAGACAGAGGCAGAATAGATGCTCGAATCAATCAACGTCAAACTATTTATTTGTCGGTTTACGCACTGCCTGGTGCCAATGAAATAGAGATCGGTGACGCGTTATATACACAATTAGATCAAATCAACGCCAGTTTACCCGAAGGGATTAAAATCAATATTAGTTTTGATGGTACCTTATATATGCGAGATGCCTTGCAGGAAATTTTTACTACCTTGCTTGAGACCGTGGTACTTGTTGGCGTTGTCATTCTATTTTTAATGGGGTCTTTTCGTTCTGCTATTGTGCCTTTAGTTACAATTCCGATTTCTATTTTGGGCAGCATTGCTGTGATTTTGATGTTGGGATTTTCACTTAACCTGTTGACGATTCTTGCCATCGTGCTTTCTGTGGGATTGGTCGTTGATGATGCTATCGTTGTTGTTGAAAACGTCGCTCGGCATATGCGTCAAGGTCAGTCTCGTCTCTCTGCGGCCTTGATAAGCTCGAGGGAGCTATTTTCACCGATTGTCGCAATGACGATAACACTGGCTGTGGTGTATGCGCCGATCGGATTTGTATCGGGCCTCACGGGTGCATTGTTTAAAGAGTTCGCATTTACCTTGGCAATTGCTGTCTTTATTTCTGGTATTGTCGCTGTCACCTTATCACCAGTGATGAGTGCATTTGTGCTTCACGAAGGGGGCAAGGAAAGTAAATTTACCAGAAGGGTAAATCTCTACTTCGACAGGGTTGGACGCCTTTATAGGCAAGCACTAAAAGCAAGTTTTGGGTATAAAGTTCAGATTGTTTTTGCATCAATTGTGCTCAGCTGCATGATGGTGCCATTCTATTTATACTCCGCCAAAGAGCTTGCACCAGTAGAAGACCAAAGCTCGGTGTATATTGTTTCTGATGCGCCACCTGCTTCTACTTTAGCGTATGGTACTGAATATATGTCAAAGGCAGTGGATGCGTTGAGTCAAAACCAAGGAGTTGAAGCAATTTGGCAAATCATACGCCCGGGTAATGCATTCAGCGGGATCAACTTTGTCGACTTTGAGCAAAGGGAGGATTCTGTTCAAGCTATGTTACCTACACTATATGGGCAGTTATCTCAGATTTCCGGGATTAAAGTGTTTCCTGTTTTACCCATGCCTTTACCAACAGCTGGGCAGTTTGATGTGGAGCTGGTGGTCCAGTCTCAAGATAGCTACGAAGAGATGTTGAACTATGCGTATCAATTAGTTGGAGCCGCCTATGAAACCAATATGTTTCTTTTTGTAGACACCGATTTAAAAGTAGATCGGGTGCTAGCACATATTGAGTTTAATCATCAACAACTCGCGGATTTAGGGTTGAATGTATCTAGCGTTGTCAATCAAGTATCATCTTTACTCTCTGAACAAGCTGTAAATCGGTTTGATGCTGATGGTCGGGCTTATCGAGTTATTCCCATGGTCGAACATCATGAGCGACGTTTTGCAGAGGCCGCATTGGGATTACATATAAAACTGCCCAGCGGCGAGTTGGTTCAACTAAGCTCGGTCGCGACTATCAAAGAAGTCGTTGGGCCAAGAAAAATGGGTAAATTTAACCAGCAAAATGCATTTAGAATCTTAGGCGGTGTTGCGCCCGGGGTCACCGCTGAGCACGCACTACAAGCGTTGGAATCAAAAGCACACAGTATATTACCAGATGGTTACTCGTTAAATTATGCAGGAAATAGCCGCCAGTTAAAAAAGCAAGGAAATAGCTTCTTAGTAACACTTAGCGTTGCTATTTTAGTGGTTTATTTGGTGCTTGCTGTGCAATTTAATAGCTTTAGGTCGCCTCTGGTGATTTTACTTGGCTCGGTACCATTGGCGATATCAGGTGCTATGTCATTTAGTTTCTTTAATCTAACAAGCATGAACATCTATGCCCAGATTGGACTCATTACGTTAGTTGGTCTAATCGCAAAAAACGGCATTTTGATTACTGAGTTTGCCAATGAATTATTGATGCAAGGAAAGTCCAAGAGTGAAGCAATTATCGAAGGTGCAGTAGTGAGACTGAGACCTATCTTGATGACAACTGCTGCCACAGTTTTGGGGCATTTTCCGCTTGTGATGGTGTCTGGTGCAGGCGCAGAAGCAAGAAACAGTATTGGGATCATTTTAGTGGCAGGTATGCTAATAGGAACGGTATTCACGTTATTTGTGTTGCCAACCATTTATATGTTACTCACTAAAAATGTTCAACAAGACACAAAAGAAAATACTCAATTTATCTCCGCTCATCAGTGATAAAGTCGGCCACTCAAACAAAAAAGCCCAGCATACGCTGGGCTTTTTTACGGCTTTAAAAGCTTGTTAAATCTTACAAGCGCCGCCTTCACAGCCATCATCTTCGACTTCAGGCTTTAATTCGTCTTGTGCATCAGCTGCACCATCACGGGTGTTGTGGTAGTAAAGTGTTTTAACCCCAAGTTTGTATGCTGTAAGTAAGTCTTTCAGCAATAATTTCATTGGTACTTTACCGCCTTCAAACTTCGTTGGGTCGTAGTTTGTATTTGCAGAAATAGTTTGATCGACAAACTTCTGCATAATACCCACTAGGCCAAGGTATCCGTCATTTGAAGGAATTTCCCATAGCAGTTCATACTGATCTTTTAACTTTTCATACTCTGGAACAACTTGCTTCAAGATACCATCTTTACTTGCTTTAACGCTGATATGCCCACGAGGTGGTTCAATACCGTTTGTTGCGTTAGAGATTTGAGAAGACGTCTCTGATGGCATCAGGGCTGAAAGCGTAGAGTTTCTCATGCCAAATTCTTTAATGCTTTCTCTTAACGTGTCCCAATCAAGATGCAAAGGCTCATCACAAATTTTATCGATGTCTTTTTTGTAAGTATCGATAGGCATGATGCCTTGAGAGTATGTTGTTTCATTGAACTTAGGACATGCACCGCGCTCTTTTGCAAGTTCGTTAGATGCTTTCATCAGGTAATACTGAATTGCTTCGAACGTTTTATGTGTCAACGCATTTGCACTTCCATCTGAATACTTTTTACCATTCTTCGCAAGATAGTAAGCGAAGTTGATTACACCAATACCTAAAGTACGACGTCCCATTGTTGCAGTGTGCGCTGCTGGAACAGGGTAGTCTTGGAAGTCGAGTAGGTTATCTAGTGCACGAACAGCAAGTTCCGCCAGTTCTTCAAGCTCAGATAAATCTTTAATTGCACCTAAGTTAAATGCCGAAAGAGTACACAGTGCAATTTCGCCTTCAGCGTCATTTACGTTGCTCAACGGTTTTGTTGGCAATGCAATCTCTAGACATAGGTTTGATTGTCTAATTGGCGCAACCTTAGAATCGAAAGGACTGTGAGTATTACAGTGGTCAACATTTTGTAAGTAGATACGACCTGTACTTGCACGCTCTTGAGCAAACATCGAGAACAGCTCAATTGCTTTAATGCGCTTTTTACGAATGGAATCGTCTTGCTCGTACTTAGTGTACAGTTCTTCAAAAAGCTCTTGATCTTCAAAGAATGAGTCATAAAGACCAGGCGTGTCCGACGGACTGAACAACGTGATGTAATCGTCTTTTAGAAGGCGCGTGTACATAGTCTTGTTGAACTGAACACCATAGTCTAGGTGACGAACTCGGTTTTCTTCAACACCACGGTTGTTTTTAAGTACAAGTAAGTTTTCAACTTCTAGATGCCAAAGCGGGTAGAATAGGGTTGCAGCACCACCGCGTACACCGCCTTGCGAACAGCTTTTTACAGCCGTTTGGAAGTGTTTATAAAATGGAATACAGCCAGTGTGGAAAGCTTCACCGTTGCGGATAGGACTACCCAAAGCACGGATCCTACCAGCATTTACACCAATACCTGCGCGTTGGCTCACATACTTTACGATAGCAGAAGAAGTCGCATTGATTGAATCAAGGCTGTCGTCACACTCAATTAGTACGCATGAGCTAAACTGACGTGTCGGCGTACGAACCCCCGCCATAATTGGCGTAGGTAGTGAAATCTTAAACTGAGAAACAGCGTCATAAAAACGCTTGATGTAGTCTAAACGCTGTTCTTTGTTGTAATCTGAGAATAAACTTGCAGCAACTAGCATATATAAGAACTGTGCGCTCTCATAAATCTCACCGGTTACGCGATTCTGAACTAGGTACTTTCCTTCCAATTGTTTTACAGCGGCATAGCTGAAAGTCATATCTCGACTGTGGTCAATGTATTCATTTAATTCATTGAGCTCTTCGCGCGTGTAATCTTTCAATAGGTGTTCGTCGTAGCGCTTTTCTTCTACTAGCTTTACAACATGGTCAAACAAGTGTGGTGGCTCGAATTGTCCATAAGCTTTTTTCCTTAGGTGGAAAACTGCTAATCGTGCGGCTAAATATTGATAATCTGGCGTATCTTTAGATATTAAGTCAGCAGCTGCTTTGATGATAGTTTCATGAATGTCTTCAGTACGGATCCCATCATAAAACTGGATATGAGATTTTAACTCTACTTGAGAGACCGAGACATTATCTAGGCCTTCTGCAGCCCAAGTTATCACACGATGAATTTTATCTAAATCAAGCGGTTCTTTACGACCGTTTCTTTTACTGACAGATAATTGTTGGTTCATAAGCTATGCCTGTATTCCCAAGTTCTTTATATTGGTTAGGAAATCACCACTATATATGGTGCCTATTTGAAAGTGCATCACAAGATAGTGTGGTTGTTTTAATTTTGCAATAGAACAACTGAGCTCAGATTGTGGATAACATTGGGATAAATTCGTCGTGTTAGTGTGTACTAACCTTTAATTATCCACGATGTCTGAGCCCTTAAAAAAATCAACTTCAATACAGCGATTTTTGTCTTTTTTTGGCAAAAAAACTGACTGATTTTTTTATGTTCAATTTTCTTCGCAATTAAGTGTAAGACACAATATGTAGTGTCTCAAACTAAATTACACACTATATGTGCGAAATTATCTCCACAGGGTGGCTTAGATTTAATTCCGCCCCCCATGAGATAGCTTCCTCAAGAGAAGGTATAAAGCCCCATAGTGCTGAGACTGAACGCATTTGCGCTGCATGTGCTGCTTCTATATCTCTTTGTGCATCTCCAACATAAATACATTGTTGGGGGTCTACGCCAAGTTGCTTTGCAACCAAAAGTAGTGGTTCAGGGTGAGGTTTGGCAACTTTGAGTGTATCACCGCATACTACGGCCTCGATATGGCAGAGGTCTGGGATCTGTTTTAGCAGTGGTTTGGTCAAAAATTCTGGCTTGTTTGTCATGATGCCCACTGCGATGTCCAGTGATTCAAGTTTTTGCAATAATTCTGCTATGCCATCAAAACAAAAAGAGTGCACAGCTATATTTTTCTCATAGCTGTCTAGTACTTGTTGTCTGAGTGACTCGACATCGTAGCGATTTAGCTCTTCACCAAACCCAACCTCAAGTAAAGCTTTTACACCATTTGAAATCGCTGGGCTGTAATCTTTTTTAGATACGATGGGCCTATTGTGCTTTCGTAGCACTTGATTTAGTGCGCTCCCTAAATCTTCACTAGTATTTAGCAAAGTTCCATCTAAATCGAATATTACGGCTTTGGTCATGCTAATTTCTCAAAATGAAGGAGGTAATTAACACTCACGTCGTCGCTCAGTGTAAATGTTTTAGTGAAAGGGTTATAGCTGATCCCCGCTGAATGACGCACCTTTAAACCGTGTTGTTCTGCCCAACCAATCAAAGTAGAAGGTCGAATAAACTTGTTGTGGTCATGTGTACCTTCAGGCACCATCTTAAGCAATTTCTCTGCTGCAACCACTGCCAACAAATACGCTTTGTGTGTTTTATTCAGGGTCGAAAAGAATACGCTCGCACCTGGTTTTGCGGCTTTAGCGACTGCAGCAATAATAGCTGAAGGGTCTGGCACGTGTTCCAGCATTTCCATACAGGTCACAACATCAAATTGTTCAGGGTTTTCGTCAGCGAACATTTCTGCCGGTATTTTTTTGTATTCGACAGAAATACCGCTTTCTAAGCTATGCAACTTAGCAACATTTAAGGGCTCTTGCCCCATATCAATACCGGTGGCTTCTGCCCCGAGCTTGGCCATACTTTCGGTCAAAATACCACCACCACAGCCAACATCGAGTACTTTCTTTGCAAAAAGCCCCGTACTTTTGTCATTAATAAAGTCCAGTCGTAGCGGATTGATGTCATGTAGAGGTTTAAATTCACCCTCTGTATCCCACCATCTTTCGGCGATTTCTTCGAATTTCGCGATTTCTTCGTGGTCTACATTTTGATGTTCGGTCATAAAAAGCTTCCTCGTTTATCTGGGCGCATTGTATTGGCTATTTATAAAAATACCAGACATTTTACGACTGCAAATTAGATTTACCTGTGTTAGTATCGGCAGCCGAATAAATAATAACTTAACCCTTTGGCACCAATAGTGTGACATAAAAGGGCAAGACTCTGAAGGAAAGTGGTATCAAATGACTGATCTCGCCAATGAAATCCTCCCGGTCAATATTGAAGATGAATTGAAAAATTCATACCTTGATTACGCGATGAGTGTAATCGTAGGGCGTGCATTGCCAGACGTACGTGACGGTTTGAAACCTGTTCACCGCCGTGTGCTTTTCGCAATGAACGAATTACGCAATGACTGGAACAAACCATATAAAAAATCAGCTCGTGTAGTCGGTGACGTTATCGGTAAATACCACCCTCATGGTGATAGTGCGGTTTACGATACAATTGTTCGTATGGCTCAGCCTTTCTCTCTTCGCTACATGCTCGTTGACGGTCAAGGTAACTTCGGTTCGGTTGATGGTGACTCTGCAGCTGCGATGCGTTATACCGAAGTTCGTATGGCTAAAATGTCCCATGAACTATTAGCTGACTTAGAAAAAGAAACGGTAGACTACGTACCTAACTATGATGGTACAGAGCAAATCCCAGATGTTTTACCGACCAAAGTGCCTAACTTATTAGTAAATGGTTCATCTGGTATTGCGGTAGGTATGGCGACGAACATTCCGCCGCACAACTTGACTGAAGTTATCAATGGCTGCTTGGCGATTATTCAAAACCCAGATATCACCATTGAAGAGTTAATTGAATATATTCCAGGCCCTGATTTCCCAACCGCAGCAATTATCAGCGGTAAAAAAGGGATTGAACAAGCTTATAAGACTGGTCGTGGTAAAGTTTATATCCGAGCTCGCGCAGAAATCGAAACTGACGAGAAAACGGGCAAAGAAACCATCATCGTTAATGAAATCCCTTATCAAGTTAACAAAGCAAGATTGATTGAGAAAATTGCTGAGTTAGTTAAAGACAAAAAAGTTGAAGGGATCAGTGCACTACGCGACGAGTCAGATAAAGACGGTATGCGTATTGTTATTGAGATTAAACGTGGCGAAGTAGGCGAAGTTGTCCTTAATAACTTATACGCGCAAACTCAGCTACAAACTGTGTTCGGTATGAACATGGTTGCTTTGGATAACAATCAGCCTAAGTGTTTCAACTTGAAAGAAATGCTAGAAGCGTTTGTTATTCACCGCCGTGAAGTTGTGACACGCCGAACAGTATATGACCTGCGTAAAGCGCGTGATAGAGCACACACTCTTGAAGGTCTGGCAATTGCACTTGCGAATATCGACCCGATTATAGAACTTATTAGAAAGTCTCCAACACCATCTGAAGCGAAAGCCGCGTTAACATCTCGCGCTTGGGAGCTTGGCTCAGTACAGCCAATGCTTGAAAGAGCCGGAGAGCAAAATGTTGCTAGACCGGATTGGTTGGCACCAGAGCTTGGTATTAGAGACGGTCAGTACTACCTATCAGAGCAACAAGCTCAGGCGATTCTAGACCTTCGTCTTCACAAGCTAACTGGCTTAGAGCATGAAAAGATCTTAGGTGAATACCAAGAGCTACTAGAGTTAATTGCAGAATTACTACTTATTCTTTCTTCTCCAGAGCGCTTAATGGAAGTTATCCGTGATGAGCTTGTAGAAATTAAAGAAGTATATGGTGACGAGCGTCGTACAGAAATCACGGCAGCAGCTCACGATATTAGCTTAGAAGACTTGATCAACGAAGAAGATGTTGTCGTAACGCTTTCTCACGAAGGCTACGTTAAGTATCAGCCACTATCAGATTACGAAGCACAGCGTCGTGGTGGTAAAGGTAAAGCAGCGACTAAGATGAAGGATGAAGATTTCATCGAGCGTCTACTTGTTGCGAATACACACGATACAATTCTTTGTTTCTCAACTGCGGGTCGTTTGTATTGGTTGAAGGTATATCAACTACCTCTTGCGTCTCGTCAGGCACGTGGTAAGCCAATCGTTAACTTATTGCCACTTGAGGCAGACGAACGCATTACAACAATCCTGCCAGTTCGTGAATACGAAGAAGACAAGTACGTATTAATGGCAACTGCGAACGGTACCGTTAAGAAAACACCATTGACAGCATACAGTCGTCAGCGCGCGAGCGGTATTATTGCAATCAACCTAAATGAAGGCGATAACCTGATTGGTGCAGACATCACCGATGGCAGCAACGACATCATGCTATTTACTGACCACGGTAAGGTGGTTCGTTTCAATGAAAAGCTACGTGACTCAGAAACTGGTGAAGTTAAGCTAGACCCTGAAACGGGTGAAGAAATGCTTGCACTGCGCCCAATGGGTCGTACCGCAACGGGTGTTCGTGGCATCAAGATGCCTGATGGCGTGAAAGTGGTTTCTTTGATTGTACCTAAGAACGATGGTGCTATCTTAACTGTGACTGAAAATGGTTATGGTAAGCGTACACCACTTGAAGAGTACCCAGCTAAGAGCCGTGCAACGCAAGGTGTTGTTTCTATCAAAGTAACAGAGCGTAACGGTAATGTTGTTGGCGCAGTGCAGGTAGAAGATAACAACGAAATCATGCTTATTTCGAATCGAGGTACGTTGGTGAGAACACGTGTTAACGAAGTGTCTACCGTGGGTCGAAACACACAAGGTGTTATCTTGATCCGTACCATTGAAGATGAGCAAGTAGTTGGGCTTCAGCGTATTGAAGAAATCGAAGTGGATGACCTCGAAGAGGGCGTCACTGACGAGGTGACTGGCGAGCAAGTGCCAGAAAATACACCTGAACAAGACTCAGAAGAATAATAAAAGCGGCTTAGGCCGCTTTTTTATTAAAAAAATTCAATCAAATTAAATTATTTAGCAAATAATTTTGTTTCATCAAACATCGTATTTGATGTAAATTCATAGACTACTATTTTATGTTCGGCGCGTTTAACCTGCAGAGCATTCGTCTTTTATAACGTCTTTTATTTGGAATGAGGAAAAAATGACCGTTTATAATTTTTGTGCGGGGCCAGCTATGTTGCCTCCAGCCGTAATGGAAAAGGCCCAATCTGAGTTTATTAATTGGCAAGGCCTCGGTGTTTCGGTAATGGAGATAAGCCACCGTTCTAAACCGTTTCTTGAGCTAGCAAAAGAGTGTGAAGCCAGTTTAAGAAGGCTAATGAATATTTCGGATGAATTTGAAGTCTTGTTTATGCATGGGGGTGGTCGTGGTCATTTTGCAGCCGTGCCGCTTAATTTGCATTTAGATGAGGCGCCAGGGGTTTATGTAGAAAATGGTATTTGGTCTGTGGGTGCTACCAAAGAAGGTGCTAAGTTTACTGCTGTAGAATCTTTGGACATCAGAACAGATGCTGAAGGAAAGTTCGATATTTTACCCGTAGAAAAGTGGGCATTACCTGAGAACGCATCATTCATTCATTATTGTCCTAACGAGACAATTGATGGCATAGAGATCTTTGATGTGCCTAAGCATCCGACCGCGCCGATTGTCGCGGATATGTCTTCAATGATTTTGTCACGTGAAATTAATGTGGACGACTTTGATCTGATTTATGCTGGTGCACAAAAGAATATTGGCCCCTCTGGATTAAGTATTGCGATTGTTCGTAAGTCTCTTTTAGAAAGAAAAGGTTTACCAAGGCCAGCTATCTTGGATTATGCAATCGAAGCGAAGCAAAACAGCATGTATAACACACCACCGACTTATGCATGGTATTTAGCTGCTGAGGTGTTCAAATACTTAGAATCAATTGGCGGCGTGCCTGCAATGGAGAAGCACAATAGAGAAAAGGCTGCGTTGCTATACGATTATATCGATAGTTCAGAGTTTTATTTCAATAAAGTGGCAACTGATTGTCGCTCGTTAATGAATGTCCCTTTCTGGCTAAAAGACGATGCTTTAAATGAGCAATTTTTAGCTGAAGCTGAGCAAAACGGCTTGATGGCACTCGAAGGACACCGTTTTGTAGGTGGTATGCGAGCCAGTATTTATAACGCAATGCCTAAAGAAGGCATTGAAGCCCTAATCGCATTTATGAAGCGATTTGCACAGGAGAATAGCTGATGGAACAACTCTCTCTCGAACCGATTAAAAAAGTAGCGGGTTCAGTCACTTTACCCGGCTCAAAAAGTTTGTCGAATCGCATTTTGTTGCTGGCGGCATTATGTGATGGTGTGACGGAAGTTAGAAACCTTTTGGACAGTGACGACATTCGTCACATGCTTGGTGCGCTCGATGAAATGGGCGTACAAGTTCAACTGAACGAAGACAAAACCGTGGCCACAGTACATGGCACAGGTGGCAAATTACTGACTCCTGAAGCGCCGCTATTTTTAGGAAATGCGGGTACCGCGTTTCGTCCTTTAACGGCGGTTTTAGCTGCGACAGAAGGGAAGTTCACTCTAACAGGTGAACCGAGAATGGAAGAAAGGCCAATTGGTCATTTAGTTGATGCGTTAGATGCTTTGGGAGCTGATGTAACCTACCTTAAAAATGCACATTATCCACCGTTAGAGATCGTAGGTAAAAATATTGCCGGTGGCAAAGTAGAAATTGACGGCAGTATTTCAAGCCAATTCTTAACTGCTTTGCTCATGGCCGCTCCTCTGTTTAAAGGTGACAGTGAAATCAAAATAGTTGGTGAGCTTGTCTCCAAACCTTATATCGACATCACACTTGGTGTAATGAAACATTTTGGTGTGGTTGTTGAACATGATAACTATCAAGTTTTTTATGTGAAAGGGAAACAAGGTTATCAATCTCCAGGAAGCATTATGGTTGAGGGGGACGCTTCTTCCGCTTCTTATTTTGTGGCAGCTGCTGCCATTGCAGGTGGAGAGATCGAAATCAATGGCGTTGGTCTATCAAGTGTCCAAGGCGATATTGGTTTTGCCAAAGTGATGGAACAGGTCGGCGCAGAAATAGAATGGTTTGACGAAAAGCTCGTTGTCAAAAAAGGGCAATTAAAAGGTGTTGATATAGATGCCAACGCTATTCCTGATGCTGCAATGACGCTGGCCACAGTTGCACTTTTTGCTGAAGGTAAAACGGCGATAAGAAATATTTACAACTGGCGTGTTAAAGAAACTGATAGGTTATTTGCGATGGCGACAGAGCTACGTAAAGTAGGGGCGGAAGTGGTCGAAGGTGAGGATTATATTGAAGTAACTCCACCTAAAGAGTTTAAATTAGCAGAAATCGACACATATAATGATCACCGAATCGCAATGTGTTTTTCAATGGTTGCAGTAGGCGGGAAGCCGGTGGTTATCAACGATCCTGGCTGCACCGCAAAAACATTCCCTACCTATTTTGAAGTACTGTCTTCTATCTCCCAGTTTTAAAGATTTAAATAGGTGTGCAATCGCACACCTATTACCCGAAAAGAATACAAATGTATCAACAGAACAAAAAGTTACATGTTGATAAGGATCTATTCATTAAACTTGCGTATAATAAGCGCCGATTTATATAAGGTGTGCATTTCAGGAGGTATTAATGCAGGCTGCAATGCCCGTAATCACCGTAGACGGCCCAAGCGGATCAGGCAAAGGGACTGTGTGTCGTTTGTTGGCTGAGAAACTAAATTGGGATGTTTTAGACAGTGGCGCAATTTATCGTGTGCTGTCTATAGCTGTGTTACATCATCAGATTGCTTTGGATAATGAAGAAGCACTCGTGCCACTTGCGGCAAACCTAGATGTTCAATTTATGATTGATAGCGAGACTAAGAAATCTAAAATTGTACTGGAAGGTGAAGATGTAACGAATACAATTCGCAATGAAGAAGTCGGCGCTACGGCATCAAAAATAGCAATGCTTCCTCGCGTTAGAGAAGCGCTATTGAGAAGACAAAGAGCTTTTAGCACCGAAAATGGCTTAATCGCAGATGGTCGCGATATGGGCACAGTTGTATTTCCTTCTGCTGAGCTGAAGATTTATCTAACGGCAAGTGCAGAAGAACGTGCTAACAGACGCTTTAATGAGTTGAAGGATAAGGGCCTTGATGTTACACTAGAGGGCCTTTTAGAAGATATTAAAGCTCGTGACGATAGAGATATGAATAGACCTGTTGCGCCATTAGTGCCAGCTGAAGACGCTATACATATAGATACCACGTTGCTTGATGCCGATGCAGTGTTTAAACAGGTTTTAAAGCTTGTTGAAGAGGCTGTATTAGCGGGAAAACTTCCAAAAGTTAGCTAATTTATTTCATATCACTGGCAGGGCTGCCGGTGTTTTTTTAACTACCCCATGCAGCATGGTTGCTTATTGGTACATTTATATATGAGACGTATTTAGTATGTCAGAAAATTTTGCGCAGTTATTTGAAGAAAGCCTAAAGGGTTTTGAAGCAGAGCAAGGCTCTATCGTTAAAGGTACAGTTATCTCTATCGAGAACAACATTGTTCTTGTTGATGCTGGCCTTAAGTCTGAAAGTGCAATCCCTGCAGAGCAATTCAAAAATGCTGCTGGTGAACTAGAAGTTGCTGTTGGCGACGAAGTAGACGTAGCACTAGATGCAATCGAAGACGGTTTCGGTGAAACTATCCTTTCTCGTGAGAAAGCGAAGCGTCACGAAGCTTGGATCCGTCTTGAGAAAGCATGTGAAGAGCAAGAGACTGTTATCGGTATTATCAACGGTAAAGTTAAAGGCGGTTTCACTGTTGAAGTTGATTCAATCCGTGCTTTCCTACCTGGTTCACTTGTTGATGTTCGTCCTGTACGTGACACTGCTCACCTTGAAGGTAAAGAGCTTGAGTTCAAAGTTATCAAGCTTGACCAGAAGCGTAACAACGTTGTTGTTTCTCGCCGTGCAGTTATCGAGTCTGAAAACTCTCAAGAGCGTGAAGAACTACTTGCTAACCTTGTTGAAGGTCAAGAAGTTAAAGGTATCGTTAAGAACCTTACAGACTACGGTGCATTCGTAGATCTAGGTGGTGTTGACGGTCTACTTCACATCACTGATATGGCTTGGAAGCGTGTTAAGCACCCATCTGAGATCGTAAATGTTGGTGACGAAATCGCTGTTAAAGTACTTAAGTTCGACAAAGAGAAGACTCGTGTTTCTCTAGGTCTTAAGCAACTTGGCGAAGATCCTTGGGCAGCTATCGCTGGTCGTTACCCAGAAGGCGCTAAGCTTACTGGTCGCGTAACTAACCTAACTGACTACGGTTGTTTCGTTGAGATCGAAGAAGGCGTTGAAGGCCTAGTTCACGTTTCAGAAATGGACTGGACTAACAAGAACATCCACCCTTCAAAAGTTGTTTCACTAGGTGATACTGTTGAAGTTATGGTTCTTGAAATCGACGAAGAACGTCGTCGTATTTCTCTAGGTCTTAAGCAGTGTAAAGCGAACCCTTGGCAGGAATTTGCTCGTCTACAAAACAAAGGCGACCAAGTTACTGGTAAGATCAAGTCAATCACTGACTTCGGTATCTTCATCGGTCTTGACGGCGGCATCGACGGCCTTGTACACCTTTCTGATATCTCTTGGAACACTCCAGGCGAAGAAGCTGTACGTGAGTACAAGAAAGGCGACGAGATCACTGCAATCGTTCTTCAGGTTGACCCAGAGCGTGAGCGTATCTCACTAGGCGTTAAGCAAATCGAAGCTGATCCTTTCAATAACTACCTAGACGCAAACAAAAAAGGTGCTATTGTTAAAGGTAAAGTGACTGAAGTTGACGCGAAAGGCGCAACTGTTGAGCTAGCTGAAGGCGTTGAAGGTTACATCCGTGTTGCTGACATCGCTCAAGAGCGCGTAGAAGATGCAACTTCTGTTGTTTCTGAAGGTGACGAACTAGAAGCTAAATTTGTAGGTGTTGACCGTAAGAACCGTGCGATCAGCCTATCTGTTAAAGCTATCTTCGAAGCTGAAGAGAAAGAAGCGCTAGAGAAGCTTAAGAAAGAAGAGCCTGCATTCGAAAATGCAATGGCTGCAGCTTTCAAAAACGCTCAGAAAGACTAATTTTTAAAGTCTAAACAAGAAGGGCACTTTTGCCCTTCTTTTTTACCTTAAGGAAACGTTATGACAAAGTCTGAATTAATAGAAAAACTTGCTGAACAGCATGCGCATGTTCCTGTTAAAGATGTAGAAAATGCAGTAAAAGAAGTTTTAGAACAAATGGCGGGTTCGCTGTCTGGATCAGATAGAATTGAAATCCGTGGCTTTGGCAGTTTCTCTCTACACTATCGTTCACCTAGAACCGGTCGTAACCCTAAAACTGGCGAAACTGTAGAGTTAGACGGTAAATATGTACCACACTTCAAGCCTGGTAAAGAGCTAAGAGATCGCGTAAACGCTAGTATTGAAGGCTAATTGGAGAAACCTAGTTTGGTTCGAGTTGTAAAAAAGGGACTATTGTTAGTGTTGCTGTTGGTGGCTTTTGTTGTAGGTACGCAAAATCCAGACCTTGTAGAGGTTAACTATATTGTTGCAAGTGCCAAAATGCCGTTGGCGACACTATTAAGCTTATGTCTTTTTACTGGTATTTTGGTAGGACTTTTGTTTAACCTGACATCTTTGGTCAAGCTGAAGCAAAAAAATCGTCAATTACATAAGGCAAACAACTTACTTCTGACTAAAAATCAAAGCCAGTCATGATAGAGCTTTTGTTCTTGTTGCTTCCTGTTGCTGCCGCTTATGGCTATGTAATGGGTAAAAATAGTGCTAAAAATTTAGCGCATGAGCAAAATAGAAAAATCACATCCGAATATAGTAAAGGCCTAAAATTTCTTCTTGATCGTGAAGAAGATCAAGGTCTTGAACATTTAATTCAGCTACTTGAAGTCTCCGCCGATTCCGTAGAGCACTATTTAACACTCGCGACACTCTTTAGAAAAAGAGGGGAGTTGGATAGAGCAATTAAAATCCATGAATTATTAATCGAGCAGCCTAACCTTGAAACTGAGCTAGTCAAATCGTGTCGACTGGAATTGGCTCAAGACTATGTCATGGCCGGGTTATTAGACAGTGCTGAGTCAAATCTTGTCGTGCTGGTTAAAGCCGGGTTTGCAGATGCAAGAGAGCCAATCATTCAGTTGTACTCTCAAACAAGAGACTGGGAAAAAGGCATTAATATGTATGAAGCCTACTCTGACTTGTTTGTAGATAAAAATAGCTGTTCTGCTATAGCAAACTTTTATTGTGAAGCCGCGCTGGAGTCAAACGATGTTTTGTTGTTAGACAAAGCAACCAAATTAACTCATCAAGCGATTAGACCGCTTTATGAATTAGGGTTAGACGCTTTTAATCGCCAAGATAATGTGAAGGCAATTTATTACTGGCGAAAACTACTTTCTGAATACCCTCAAATAGCACCTCTGATAATCAATGACTTACAAACCTGTTATAAATCTCTGAATATCGCATTAGAATATTATGAGTTAATTGAAGAGTTGCTCCCAAGTAGTGGTGTAACGATCAAAATTAAGCACTGCCAAGGTTTGATTGAGGCAGGTGAAACAGCCACAGCAATAGAGTTTCTAACAGATAGCTTAAAGAGAGAGCCATCTATTAGAGGCTTTAGCTACTTACTGCAATTGTTAAGTACTAAAAACGTTAAAATACAGGATGTGCTGGGTGAAATTGATCACTTGGTAACTTCGTATATCGCGACAAAACCTGACTACCAATGCCATAAATGCGGCTTTACTAGCCACAAGTTATATTGGTTGTGCCCATCTTGTAAAACATGGGAGTCAGTCGTTCCAAATCGTGGTTTAGATGGATACTAGATTTTCTTGATTCTTTTTGAATAAAAGTAAGGTAATTATGTCAAACATTGAACTAAAAAAAGTGCTAATTGCGTTGGATTATGATGACGAAAGTGCGGCATTAGAATTTGTTTCTCAACTGTCTCCGAATGAGTGTCGCCTTAAAGTTGGCAAAGAAATGTTTACCTACTTTGGCCCTCAATTCGTTAAAAAACTGGTTGATCTTGGGTTTGATGTATTTCTTGACCTTAAATTCCATGATATCCCTAACACGGTAGCAAAAGCAGTAACAGCTGCAGCTGAACTTGGTGTGTGGATGGTGAACGTACATGCCAGTGGCGGAACAGAAATGATGTCAAAAGCGAAAGAAGCTTTAACACAGTATGGTGACAAAGCGCCGCTTTTAATTGCAGTGACAGTTTTGACAAGCATGGATCAAGCACAATTGAGCAAGCTGGGTGTAGAAAAAACACCGCAAGAGCAAGTTTTGTATCTAGCTAAACTTGCTAAAGAATCTGGCTTAGACGGTGTTGTTTGTTCAGCACAAGAGGCAGAGTCTTTAAAAGCGGAGCTAGGAGACGAGTTTAAGCTAGTTACACCAGGAATAAGGCCTGCTGGCAGTGATGCAGGAGACCAAAAGCGTATCATGACTCCAGAAAAAGCCATTGCAGCTGGGAGTGATTATTTAGTTATTGGGCGTCCAATAACTAAAGCTGACGATCCTGCTCAGGCACTCAGAGCAATCAACTCAAGCATCGCTTAATTTTCATTCATGCCAATGTATAAACATATACATTGGCATTTCAAAATCTGAATACTTTTCCCTAATTCTTATCTATCGCTAATCTAAATACTTACTTCTTACGTATTGAGCATTGTTCAATAGCGTTATGGAATGGGTATTACGATACGATGAAAACAGCCCTTTACTGGTTCACAGAAGACTTGCGGATCAATGATAATATTACGTTAAATGCCACATTGTACGCGTGTGACAAGATATTGTTTGTCTATGTTTTAGATGAAAGCTTGTTAAAACCAATAAACTATAATCACGCGCAGATAGGTGCGAGTAAATTACGGTTTATAAAACAGTCCTTGTTGGACGTTTCTGAACAATTACAGCAGCTTGGATACGAGTTACTTGTTTTACGTGGTGACACACAAGCTGTTTTAAAAAAGCTTGTAAGTACTTTTAATGTCGATGTAATTGGCTGTCAATATTCCAGAGGGTTACAAGAGAGGCAAAGCCTATCAAGGTTGAAGGCACAGCTTCCTCAAGTACGTTTTATATGCCAAAACAATAACTTACTATTTGGCAGTAAACAGGTTGAAAGTAATGCACTGAACGGGTCTTTCTCTAAGTTTCGTAAAAAAATGGCACATACCATGGTGTATGAGCCGGTCGACAGTGCGCTCTCCGATACGCTTCCCATGCCTGTAAATGGCAGCAAAGTTGGGTTGGAGCAATGGAACTTGAACGAAGAAATCAGTACAGAGGGACAAACTCCTGCTTTTAAAGGCGGTGAGTCACAAGCCTGTTTTTTGATAGAAAAATATTTTAAATCACATGCCGCCTTGCGATACAAAGAGACGCGTAATGAGTTAGACGGGTACGACAACTCCACCAAGTTTAGTCCATACCTAGCGTCGGGTAATATATCACCAAGACAAATAGTGGCACGCTTAAAACGGTTCGAACAAACACATGGCGCTAATGACTCAACATATTGGATATTCTTTGAGTTGTTGTGGAGAGAGTTTTTTCATCATAAAGCGTTGGCAAAAGGCAGTAAATTGTTCGAATTTTCCGGGGAAGCGGGTAAGCGTCCTTTGACCACGTACTACCCTCAGCGATTTTCAAGCTGGTGCAATGGAGAAACCAGATACCCATTGGTTAATGCGTTAATGCGAGAGCTAAACACGACGGGGTTTATGTCAAACCGTGGGCGTCAAATTGTAGCCAGCTGTTTAGTTAATGAACTGCAAGTTGATTGGCGGTATGGCGCTGCTTATTTCCAGCAGCAACTCATAGATCATGATGTAGCTTCAAATTGGGGAAATTGGCAATACATCGCAGGAGTCGGTGACGACCCAAAAGGGGGAAGACACTTCAATATCGATAAACAAACTGCAATGTATGACCCCGAAGGAGAGTTTATTCGAAAATGGTCAACCAGCAATCCTATGGTGAATATAGAAGTCGATATGGTCGACTGGCCTCAAGAGAGCTAATGCTGTGCCTGTGAATATTGTCTGGTTGAAAAGAGATCTCAGGTTGACCGATCACCAAGCACTATTTAATGCCGTGAAACAAGGTGAGCCCGTTCTCCTTTTCTATTGTTTTGAACCCATTGCACTGCGCGACAAACACTCGTCTATGCGGCACTTTCAGTTTATAGCCCAGTCGTTGATAGATATTAAATCAAGATTGCCTGATGGTGCACTTTATTGTGCCTATGGGGATTGCTTGGCCGTATTAGAACAAATTCAAATGTCTGTGGGTATTAATGAGATTTTTAGTCACCAAGAAATTGGCCTTTCATACACTTTTGAACGAGACAAACACGTTGCCAGCTGGTGTGAGTCAAAAGCGATAGTCTGGCATGAATTCCCACAAGGCGCTGTAGTTAGAGGGCTTCGAGCAAGAACTAATTGGGACAAGAATTGGCAAAAAACGATGCGAGACTCAGTACTTGACGTTGATATCCAACAAGTTGATTTTTTCAGTGAAAAGCATAAATTTGATAATCATGTCGATTTAGATTTTTTTATTCGCGCACAAAGTATTAGCGGGTTTCAAACTGGAGGGGAAGGTATTGGGCGGCAAGTTTTGGCTTCTTTTTTTGAAAGTAGAGGAAAGGAATATGCATACTCTCTGTCTAGCCCAGAAAAGGCTGTAGAGCATTGCTCGCGGCTATCAACCTATCTCGCTTGGGGTAATTTGAGTTTACGCCAAGTTTATCAAGAAGTACTCAAAAACTGGAAAAAGCCATATTGGCGAAAAACACTGGTTGCTTTTACTTCTAGGCTCCACTGGCACTGTCACTTTATCCAAAAATTTGAAAGTGAATGTGACATGGAGTTCAGATGCGTGAATAGAGCCTATGAAAATATGCCCAGAGTTACAGGAAGCGCAGGTCTGGAGAGACTTGAGGCTTGGAAAAGCGGTAATACTGGGGTCCCAATGGTTGATGCCTGTATGAGGAGTTTGATCGCCACAGGTTATCTCAATTTTCGCATGCGCGCCATGCTCGTAAGTTTCTTGTGCCATCATTTAGAGCTGGATTGGCGTACCGGTGTAGCCCATTTGGCGAGGCTATTTCTAGACTTTGAACCGGGTATACATTACAGCCAATTCCAAATGCAGGCGGGTGTGACTGGTATCAACACAATCCGAATCTATAATCCTGTAAAGCAAGGGGAAGACAAAGACCCTGATGGCGACTTCGTTAAAAAGTGGGTTCCGGAGCTAGCTGATATACCGGCACCACTGGTACACAGCCCTTGGACGCTAACTGAAATGGAGCAGATGATGTATGGCATTGAACTTGGCGTCGATTACCCATTACCAGTTGTCGACCTTAAAGAGAGCTATTCAAAAGCGCAAGCTTTACTTTGGCAATGGAAAAGGCGTGATGATGTTATCAGTGAGGCAAAGCGTGTGCTTTCAATTCATGTTAGGTAAGTACTATGCACAAAAAGCTTAAGTTACCGACAAAAATATGTGCTTGTTGTCAAAGGCCATTTTCATGGAGAAAAAAGTGGCATAGAGATTGGGAAAACGTGAAGTATTGTTCTAAGCGTTGTGCCGGGAAACGTAATAAAGAGGCAGACTAGAAAATGGCTGAAGAGTACAAAACGCTTAGGCTTATCTTAGGCGACCAATTGAATGCCAGTCATTCTTGGTACACAAATAAAAATGAGGACACACTTTATGTAATCGCTGAATTGCATCAAGAGACGAGTTATGTAAAGCACCATGTTCAAAAGGTGTGTGCATTTTTTGCTGCGATGAATGCGTTCAGTCAAGCGTTAATGAAGGCAGGACATAAAGTTTCTTATTTGACTTTGGATGATACAAAGCAGTACACGCAGTTACCAGAATTACTCAATAGCCTGATTGAGAGATACAGCATAAAGTTGTTTGAATATCAATTACCAGATGAATATAGGCTCCGTTCTCAATTGAGCGAATTTAGAAACAACCTCTGTATCGACTCTAACGCTTATGAAACAGAACACTTTTACCTGTCGGACAGTGAGCTAGGTAGCTATTTTAAAGCGGGTAAAAAGCATCGGCTAGAAGCGTTTTATAGAAAAATGCGAGTTCGGTTTAATATTCTTATGGAAGGTAAAAACCCGCTAGGTGGCGAGTGGAACTTTGACAGTAAAAACCGCAATAAGTTGAAGCAAAAAGATTTGTCAGAGATCCCAGGGCCGCTCGTTTTCGCAAATGATGTAAGTGATATAGAAGACAGACTAAAGCGTCATAATGTGGTTACTTTTGGTGTATTTCATGAACAGCTTTTATGGCCTATCAATAGAGTACAAGCAAGAGAACTAGTGTTGGCATTTTGTAAAACACAGTTATCGAAGTTTGGTTTTTTCCAAGATGCGATGACGTGTAATGCTGATGATATGTACACAAAAAAACAATGGAGCTTGTATCATTCTAGGCTTTCTTTTGCATTAAATAGCAAGATCATTAGTCCTGCCTATGTGGTGGAGACAGTCCTTGATTATTATTATGACCATACTGACGATGTCGATATTGCACAGATAGAGGGGTTTGTTCGCCAGATTATTGGTTGGCGGGAATTTGTTCGGGGGATCTACTGGGTGAATATGCCAGAATATGGTCAGTTAAATTCGTTAGGGGCTGAACGTGAATTACCAACTTGGTTCTGGACCGGTGAGACAAAAATGAACTGTCAAAAGCATGCTGTTCAGCAATCTTTAGATTACGCCTATGCGCATCATATTCAAAGACTTATGGTTACGGGCAACTTTTGCTTGATAGCTGGGATAGAGCCGAGGCAGGTAGATGATTGGTATTTAGGCGTATACATTGATGCCATTGAGTGGGTTGAAATGCCTAATACTCGAGGTATGAGCCAGTTTGCTGATGGCGGCATTGTAGGCTCTAAAGCGTATGCCGCGAGTGGCAATTATATCAACAAGATGAGCGATTACTGTAGTTCATGTCACTATGACATCAAATCTATCGATGGCCAAAATGCATGCCCTATGAACTCAATGTATTGGCACTTTATGACAAGCCATGAAGCTGAGTTTACTAAAAACCCTCGTAACAAGATGATTTATTCTAGCTGGCACAAAAAGCAGCCTGAGCAAAGAGAGAAAATACTCTCGAGGGCAACAACCTACCTTAATTCTTTAGACGATTTATGATCACTGGTGCTCAAAATAAATTCTGTATGTACTCGACCAAATCGGAAAGTCGACATGCGTCGCGTAACAGATAAAGTCTTGAGCATCTGTGTTACTTACGTCAAGTAAATACTGTAACTTTGCTATTTGGCTTTGCTCTAACTGGCTGTGTGCAAAGTTGCTTTCTAGCGAGGTTACGTTTAAGTTTGGAAACTCTGGAAAGCGCTCGGTCCACATGTCACTGGCTCTTAATTTGCCTTCTTCAACTTTTTGATTGTTGTGATAGCAGCCAATGTTCACGGTACTACAGCGATCAATCTGTTTTTCTAGTAGAACTAGCATAGTGAGTTTCTTAACTGGGTTTTTTATGGAGAGACTTGTCGAGCTGCAAGGGCTATTTTGGTTCAACGGGTTG
This sequence comes from Pseudoalteromonas luteoviolacea, assembly GCF_001696455.1. GTDB lineage: Bacteria > Pseudomonadota > Gammaproteobacteria > Enterobacterales > Alteromonadaceae > Pseudoalteromonas > Pseudoalteromonas luteoviolacea_C. The sequence goes on along the minus strand of NZ_MAUJ01000001.1, from coordinate 1,113,914 downwards.
ACTACTTCATCAGGGTTATTGAAGACAAATGTGACATTGCAATCGTGCGCCGGAAGCGGGTCAAATACGAGACCTGAATTACTAGGGGAGTAGGTACTAAATGAGTCTAAAAACCCATTAGTCGAATATTCTTTAGACACGCCAAGCGTAAACGCCTGTGGCTCTAGTTTACTGTCTCGGGTAATATTTGCAGGCGATTCAAAATCCTCTGGGTGAGGGTGAGTATAAAACTGGACAAATGGAACAGCGCCAGCCTCTCGCTTGATACCTGATTTACTGATTAAAGCTGTTTCTTGCAAATAATTCGGATCGTTCTTATTTTGACGCAAAATGTAAATACAAAATACCTCGTCGACGCTGAACTTTAAAAGCGCTTTTGCTGCATAATAAAGCTGTGCTTTTTTATCCTGCTCCTGAGGATGCGTTTGAGGTGTTTTAATCTCATCAGTGATTAGACGTTTTAATTGTGCATGACTTTTGGCATTTTGTCTTAAGCACTGGGTAAACAGTTGAACAACTTGCTTTAATTGGCTCAGTAGTGGGGGTGGTAATAGGGGGCTTAGCTTTTCAATTAAAAGCGCTAAAGCTTGAGTTCCAGGTAGTTCAATTAAGACTTCTAATCCATTACTGGCTTTGCAAGCTGCGAAGAATCTTTGGCTGTTTGAGCGGTTGTAACCTAGTAATTTTGAGAATCCACCAATTGAACTTGCTTGTTCAGAGAGGGTTGAACGCACCGCAATAAAAGTTTTTTGGATGCGTTCACCTAGTCGAGTAAGCTCGGTTTTTTCTTCTTGATTCAGTCCCATATACCAAAAGCATTATTTTCTTAATTTACCTTAGGTTACATGGGACTGATTGGATTTAAAAGTCCTCAATCACTAATTTGTACATATATTAGTTACAAGCGCCGAGTTTTTTCCATGGTCCCCATTGGCCAGAATCAGCAGGGTTGTCACCCTGAACCCACCAATTAGCTTCATAAATATTTCCAGCATGTGCGACTCGGTCACCTTTTAAGTACACTGCTGCCGCTGACCATGTGGGCAACCCATTACAGCCAGTTGAACCGTCTTTTACCGAAACAGTCTTACTAATCGTATCTGATTGACCATCTCTGTTACTGACACGCAGTTCAATTGTATATTGGCCTGCTAGCGCGTAAGTATGCGTAGGTGAGTTTTCAGTGCTAGATTTACCATCGCCAAAATTCCAGCTTGAACTTGTGTTACCCGTACTGTTGTTTTGTAACGAGACACTCAAACCATTGGTGGACACAGCAAAGTCTGCTTTTATATCTGTAGAGCCATCACAATCACTTCCTTTTCTCCAAACATTGCTATACAGATCTGGTTGCGCACCTTGTGACCACCAAATTGCTTCATACACGGCACCATTGAATGACACTTTTTCACCCGGAGCGTAACTCTTTTGAGCATCCCAGTTAGGCGCACACTCAGGAGGTGTGCCTATGTTGACAACCTTTGAAGTGCTACTCGTTTGGTTTTTAGTATCTGTAACAGTAAGTGTGACATTGAAATTACCCGCCGCAGCATAATCGAAGCTTGGGTTTTCAGCTGATGATGTCGCGTTACCTTGACCAAAATTCCACTGATATTGGGTGATACCCTTGTCATCTGTCGATTGGTTCGTGAAATTAGCGACGGTACCATTGACTGAATAAGTGAAGTTAGCGACAGGTGGATTGTCTGTCGGATTGTCACCGATCCCGGTTTTTTGCTTTATCCAATCTAGGTAACTGGTGGTTCGTGTAAATGCTGTGGCACCTTGACATGCAATGCCCCAACTGACGGTACCGATACTATAGAAGTCATTACCGACTCTCACTGCATATGGACCACCACTATCGCCGTTACATGCTGAACGGCCACCTTCGCCACCACCACACACGACGGAGCCTGGAATAGAAAAGTTAAGCAGTGAACTACAACTACTATTGCTGATCACAGGAAGCTCTGCTTCTCTTAACACATCGCTAGGTCGTCCGCGATTTGAGGTGAGGCCCCAGCCTGAAACAGTCACATAATTTCCAACGTTTGCATATTGGGATTCTATTGCAGTGGTAGGCAGTTTAGCCGGTGTATACTGAGTGGGCGCAGGTGAAGCCAGTTTTAGTAAGGCAATGTCGTAACCCGAACGGATCCCATTCGCCCCACGCCAACGCTCATGATTAATAATCTGAGATACACGTAGTGTCTGTCCGTCACCACGACTGATCGAATGCGCACCAACACGGACAGTAAGACTCGCGGTAGATGCACTGTCTAAGCAGTGCGCTGCGGTCAATACCCAGTCGGGGCTGATTAACGTACCGCCACAACCTTGTCTACCATTCATTAGCAGTGCTACTTGATATGGTCTTGAATAAGCGGGTGTTTCAACCCCACCAACGACACTTGGCGTCACATCGATATCGTTGCTTGCATATGCACAAGAGCTTATCGCTGTAAGCGCAGATAGTATTATTTTAACCTTTTTCATGATGTATCTTTCCTTTATTAGCTCGAAAATGAGCAGGTATACAATTAATCTGAGATACACCTGAGATTCAATGGTTGGGTGAAAAATAAACACTGGTAAGAGCAGGTAGTTTTTAGTCTCGCACTAAGCTAGATAATTGTTACAAAAGAATATTTGTGTAACACTTTGTTTACGCTTGTGTCTAATTTAGAAAGGGGTGAATGTGTGTTTTAAGGAGGTAGGGTGGTGTAACTTGCTTTTCAAGCAAAGCGAGTTAAAAACTAAACCCGCTTTACATTTGACTACTTATCTATTTTAAAAGCTATATCTCGCAGAAAGCTTCCAATTGCGAGGCTCGCCCCAAGTTACTGACCCACTCCATGGTGCGATATCATTGTGATAGCTTTTATCAAATACATTATCAACGTTTAGCGAAACGCTTAATGAGTCTGTCACATCGTACCTCGCCATTAAATTGAATAAGGTAATAGAACCATGATCACGGCGTTCACGACCTTGAATATTAGGCCTGCCACTTTCAACCCAGTAGCCATCTTTCCAGTTCATACCAAACCCTACAGTCAACCCTTCGACAAAGTCTGATGGTTGATATGTTGTATATAAGTTGAAAAGCTGTTTAGGAATATCTGAGTTAAGTTGCTCTCCATCTTGATCTTCTGTTTTAGCATAAGAGTAACCCGTATAAACATTAAACCCTGGCGATACTTCGCCACTGAGTTCCAATTCAAGGCCATGGGTCGTTCCTGTATCAACTACAATTGTTGGATTTATACGGGTACCTTCAAACCTGAAGCGACGGTCAAAATCAGGGTCATCTATTGCTTCATTCATCTTGTTTGATTCAAAGATTGCAAAAGAGAAGTTGAGTAAGCCTATTTCAGCTTTCAGTCCTGCTTCAAGGCTGTCGCCAATAATCGGACCGTGAAGCTTCATGTTTTTGTCATATTCTAGCTGGGGTTCAAATGCATCGGAGTAGCTTGCATACACACTATACTCATCATTAATATCATAAATTATGCCGGCATAAGGTGTGGTTTCTGTTTCTACTTGCTTTACAGTGTGCTCGCTCACATCAACGCCATTTTTTTCTTCGTTCTGGCCAAACTCTTTATATTCCCAGTCGGTTCTTCTCGCACCGATGATTGTTTTGAGGTTGTCCGTTAGAGATAGCCGAGTCGCAAAGTAAACACCGCTGCTTACATGGGTTTCAAGCCTATTCGGGTGAGTATCACTAAATGGGTAATGAGGAATATCACCAGTCCATGTGAAGTAATTTATTTTATCAATATCACCAATTTGAACTTCATATTGCTTATGCTCGTTTCCAATATATGTTCTTTCGCGGTCAAAGCTATTGTAGCCAACAATGAGGTCATGCTCCTGGCCAAGAAACTCGAAGCTGCCTTGTAAGTTGACGTCAAAAGTTCTTTGAACATCTTTAGAACTGCTAATAACGGCACTCATGCCAAAACCATCGTCAGTAAATCCATCCTGATTATAATAGCCATTCTCATAGAGGAAGAAGAGCTTGCCACCTTCCATATCTATGGTGTTGTATGTGGCGATTGAGTTTAATTGCCACCCATTGTCGAAACCGTGGCTGAGCGATGCAAAGTAGGTATTTTCTTCCAGTGGCCAACTACTATTTTTAGCAGTTAACCCCGTGTCGCTTCTTTTGGGGTTGAATAGACTGCCGTCAGCGTAGTAATAGGGTGCTGCGTGAGAGTTAATAACACCACGAGACGCTGTATCAGCATACTCATAACCAACACGAATAAGTGTTGCATCCGTTAAGTCACCTTCAGCTGTAGCGTAAATAGAGGTTTTTTCTTGTCCATATCTATCGACAAATGAGTCTCTGTCGTAATGTGCTGCCGCCACTCTGCCTCGCACGCTACCGTCACTACTTAACGGTGTGGAGATGTCTAGCTCAACTCGATCATTGTTCCAACGACCTGTCATCACCCCAATATGGCCTTGTAACTCTTTACTCACTGCACGCTTACGTACTAAGTTGATCGTGGCTGTAGGAGAGCCGGCACCAGTCATTAAACCATTGGCTCCACGCAAAATCTCAACGCGCTCGTAGGCAATTGCGTCGCCGTTTATGTCGGCTCGCCGTCCGCCAGGAAATTGTTGAACACCGTCTATTTGGATAAGATTGACGTTGTCACCACGAACAATAAACTGTGTTCGGTCGTGGCTACGACCACTATTTGCGTATACACCAGTCGTATGCTGTAAGACATCTTTAATATTGATTGACTTCCAATCTTCTAATTGTTGCTGGGTAATAACAGAAACTGATTGCGGTGTTTCTTTTAATGACAAGATCATTTTTGTCGCAGACTTAGTTGCTGCATCCGAATAATTACCGACCGTTGAAGCGGTTACATAGATACGCTCGATTTCATTTGCGGACTGAGACCCATTTGCGGTCGTTTCAGCAATAGTGTGTGTACTGGCCAGTGCTGTTGTTAATGCGAGCGCAATAGGCCCAAGGCGAAGAGCGGGGCGTTTTTTAAGAGAAGTTCGAAGTTTTGAATTGTCCATAAAACCTTATTCCAGAAGATCAAAAAAAGCTGTAATTTACAGCGCAATCGTTGTCAGTTATTTCAAAGATTAAAGTTAGAGTAATTGTACCAAACTAGGGTCATAACTGATAATGGTTTGCATTATCGTTATGGGTTTGGCAAAGTCAAGATATATTGAGAAGCTACAAAGTAATAATTGGCGTATATTAAGTTTCTAATAATTATAGACTTTTTAAACTAAACTTTATCGTTACATCAGCGTCTATGATAGATGCTCTGATAAATTCTCTGCGTAATAGTGAGATCAGGGGAACTTGTATTTACCTAAATGGGAAATGTTCTGTTGCTTAGAGCGATCTCGGGAATGCAGCTAAAGTTAACCTAACTTTTACCTTGTACGTATTTTATTTCTCCGAGGTTTGTTAGGTAGTCATGAGTTACAACTAATTTTTAGTCAACGGTTGTTTTTTGAGCTCTCTTTGTTAGTCTTGTAGTGCTACTTACTATAGTACCTAATATGATACCTAAGAATAATTATAAGAAGAAAAGCTATGGGAGATCTCTTTCTAAAGCAGCGTGAAAATTGGTGGGTATGGATCGTATGGGGAGTTATTGGGTTTATATCGAGCAAGCTTATATTATCAATGCTAGATAATACGTGGTGGGTCTTGTTGGCACCTGTCACAATATTGGTAATTCTGACTGCTTGGATGAACTTTAATCGTCGATTCGACTTTACCAGAGCGCTAAAGATATTAATGTTGGTAGGGACCATATCTTTGATACCACTTTTTGAACAGCGATGGAGCCGCTGGGACCAGATGATACATATTGCTGTAGAGTCTGGTACATTAATTATATCTTTACTCACGGTGAGCATCGTATGTGCTCTTTTGGCTAAAAGGCCAAAGCAGTATTATTAAGATATACGGGGTGCCATAACAATTGCGAAATAGTCAAAAAAATACTTTACATAAGTATAATTAGCAATTAATATGCGCGCCAACAACGGAGAGATGGCTGAGTGGTTGAAAGCACCGGTCTTGAAAACCGGCATACGTTAATAGCGTATCTAGGGTTCAAATCCCTATCTCTCCGCCACCTCATTCCCAAAACCGCCTAACGGCGGTTTTTTTCGTTAGGAGAGTTCAATGGCCCAAAATGTTGTTAAACATTGTTCACTATGGATTGTCTTTAGTTTTTTCTACTTAAGTGGCCTGCAAATGGCTGTGATTATGTCAATTGATGGTCAAACCGAGCCGACATTATGGCAAACGCTTTTATACACATTCTTGTATAATGCACTAATCGGGCATTTAGTTACCAAATACGAAAAATTATGGCCTTTCCTTGCCTCAATCGTTATTTCTCTCTTTGGCATCATGGGCTTTGGCGTATTTTTTGGTGACAAGCTTGCAGGGTATAGTAATGAACTGTTGATAGGCCTTGTTCTTTCTCTTCCTTTTGCAACATTTCTTGTTAAAGAGATAAAGTCAAAGCATATAGAACAACAGTCTCAATAAACTCTGTAATTTAAAGGGCATGGTTTTTATCTGTGCCCTATAAGTTACGGTTTCACTATGCTACACTGCGCGTCCTTTTAAGCTGATAAAGAAAGTGAATTTGATATGTCAGATTTATTCAATACGGACGCAGGCAAAGCGAGCTACGGTATCGGTCTACAAATGGGTGAGCAATTAAAAGCAAACCCTTTTGAAGGTCTAGATTTAAATGCAGTGTTTGAAGGCATGAAAGATGCTTACACTGGCGGTGAATTCCGCGTTGAGATCCCAGAGATCCAAGCTGCTTTTGAAAAAATTAACAGCGAGATTCAAGCTCGCCGTGAAGAAGAAGCTAAAGTACTAGCTGCTGAAGGCACAGCATTCTTAGAAGAAAATGCAAAGCGTGCAGAAGTAACAGTTACTGAGTCAGGCCTACAATACGAAGTAATTTCTGCGGGCGAAGGTGACAAGCCAGCTGCTGATTCTACAGTACGTGTGCACTATCACGGTACTTTGATCAATGGTACAGTATTCGATAGTTCATATGACCGTGGTCAACCAGCTGAATTCCCAGTAAATGGCGTAATCAAAGGCTGGACTGAAGCGCTACAGCTTATGAACACTGGTTCAAAATTACGTTTATACATCCCACACGACCTTGCTTACGGCGAGCGTGGCGCAGGTGCTTCAATCGCGCCTTACTCAACGTTAATCTTTGATGTTGAGCTACTTGAAATCCTATAATTAAAACCTTGGTTTTAATTAATAGTAATACCCAGCTTATGCTGGGTATTTTTTTGAATTTTACTGATCAAAAAACTCATATAGTTCAGACAGTGCATCCTTTTGATCAGGCCCCGTCGCCGAAAATTCAAGACCGTAGTATGTATACTTGCTATTTCTATCTTCTTTGCGAACGACCCGCGCAGTAATGCACATCGGTGATTGATCCATGTACTCTTTGTAGTTCTTTTTGGGTAAATACATCACGAGTATAACCGCAGAGTCAATATCCAGTTCTTGATTCAACTGCTTACTCAGTCGTATTCCACAGCCAACACAGCTGAGCTCTCTAGTAATGGTGGAGTAGTCTTTATCGTCCTGCGATATTTTAATTTTGACCTTAGCTTCGAGTCGATCCGAACGTCTTTTTTCGTGCTTTTTCTTAACTAAACCATCATCTTCGTCAAAATGGAAGCCATCCATTAAGCTATTTACAAGCTCGGATGTCTGATACAAGTCTCCGCCAATCATGGATACCATTTGTGCTTTTTCTGCATTCTGCTGAAGTGACGAAAATAGATGTTGAAGCTTTATTTGCATCTCAAGCATTTGATTACTTTGTTCATCTGAACGATGTGCAATTTGGTCATTAGCGTCAATAATACTCTCTATGGTTGTTGTCATCGCTCGAAGTGCTTGGCCACTTTCATCTGAGCGGGCTTTACTCACGTCTACCTGATGAATAATATCGGTCATCAATCTTATGACATCGCCCACTTTATTGGTTAGTTGGGAGATAACGTTTCTTATTTCATCCGTAGAATTAGCCGTTCTTTGCGCGAGGCTGCGTACTTCGTCTGCAACAACTGCAAAGCCACGTCCTTGCTCGCCGGCGCGAGCGGCTTCAATAGCAGCATTGAGTGCAATAAGTGCAGTTTGGTCGGCAACAGTTGAAATAGCATCAGTTACGGATTCAATCTCTTCGCTTGCCGTTTTAAGCTCTTCAACTCCTTCAGAGGCGAGTGTGACAACATCGACCGTTTTATTCATTTCATCTAAGTTGCTATTGACTGCTGCAATACCGGTATCAGCTTGAGTTTTTGCTTGCTCGAGGACTGTTTGGCTTTGCTCAATGGCTTGTCCAGACTCTACTAGCAAGTCCATAAAGGATTCAATTACACGCATGACCTCTGAATAACTGGAGTTTTCATTTTTAGCAACGGTGGAGATTTCGGTGGCAATAGCGGCGACTTGATGCGCCGAATGGCCAACTTGTCTTGATTGCCTCCGTACGGTAGAAATAGTAGAAGACAGCGAAAGTGTCATATGGTTAAAACTCTCGGACAATTGGTTGAGCTCGTCGTTTGAGCGAATGACAAAGTAGTCTGTCTGGGTCTTAAAGTCGCCAACAGAAATATTTTTGGCACGCGCAAGCAATGACTGAACACGGTTTTTCAATTTATTACTAAACACGACACTTATTGTGCCGGCAATGATGATGGTTAGAATTGAGCTGATTGCAAGGACGATGAACATATTAGAAAGTGCATTTTGTGTATCATCAATCCCTTGTTTCGTAACATCTGTAACGTGCTGATTCATGGCTTGTAGTTCATCAAAAATCGTCGCCGTTAATGGTTTGATGACTTTTCTTAGGTGGTTATTTGCGAAGTTGGACTCTTCACTGGCTTGCTTTTCAAATGCGCGAATAGTAATTGGTGCGAGCTTTTCCCGTTCTTCACTGTAAGCATTCCAATACTCTAATTGCTCTTCAGTGAAAAGGTCTTCATAGTCATCTAATATCGATACAAAAGCGTCGCTATTTTGAAACCAAGCTTGGTCAAAGCCATCAATGTTCTTTTGTTCTCGAGTCAATAAAAAAGCTCTGAGCTCAGAAATCGCGGTTGCAAAGCTGATTTCTGAGTCTACCAACAGCTTAAATAACTCAAACCTATCCTCATCTACGTCTTCTTCTCTTTCTATCTCTATCATTTGCGCAAGGAGTGCGACCATTGATTCTGCTAATGGGATAGCTTCGGTAACCAGCAACTTCACGGCAGGCTCATTATCAAGCGTATTAGCGATGTCAGAGATCACTTTTTGCTCATGTTTTAACTGTTGAAGGTGGCCTTTTATGACATCAAGTTTATCTTCTTCAAATCCTGTTTCTCGTGCGAACTTGGCCAGATGTTCAAATCCACTTTCAATGTCCTGCCATGCGACGTTTCTTTTCGTAATGGCTGTATTTCTCGCCGTATCATTATTACCAGTGATTATTTGCTCCTCTAATGCTATCAAAGATTCCAAAATATTCATTTTGAGATCTGAATTAACATTAACGAGTGGAATGGATACAGAGGAGACCTGAGTGAAGTTTTTGGCTAGGGTGCCTGTACTTAAATAAACGAAAAAGTTACTGAATATACCCAGCGATGTTATTACACCAAAAGCCAAGAGCATTTGCGCAGCGATGCCTGGAACAAATCTAGAAATCATCATGTTGTTATGAGTGTCTCAGAGTTGGTATTAGCAATTTTAATTTAAGTTAAGTTTGTGCGTTTACCTGTTTTGCGAAACTTTTATTAAAATCGGCTAATTTTTTGATTTATTGACAAATATAGTCAATCCTTCGATAAGGTCAAAGTTTAACCATTAAAATTAACATGTGTAAACAAACTGTTTCGGGGGACGAGTAATGGATTGTAAGAAGTTGGTTTTAGCCGCTTTACCTTTGATATTTAGTACTCAGTTACAAGCCAAAGACATACCTGTATTTGGCAATTTAGCGACGCCTGATGTCGACGATATCGAATACATAGATGAAGAAGAGCCATCAGATAGAGAAGTTAAATTAGGCAAAATGCTATTTTTTGATAATAGATTGTCAAAACATCAAAACCAATCTTGTGCAACTTGTCATAACCCAGAATTAGGTTTCAGTGATGGAGTCGCAAAGGGAATAGGAAGCGGCGGTGATATTCTAGGGCGTAATGCGCCACACCTCTATAACTTAGCGTGGTCTGGTATCTTTTTTTGGGATGGGCGGGCTGGCTCTTTACAGGAACAAGCGTTAGGGCCGCTAGTGTCTGATGTTGAAATGCAGATGACACCGAAAGATGTCTTGCAACGACTTAAAAAAGTGCCGTTCTATAAAAAAGAATTCAAAGAGCTATACGGTGAGATGACGTTTGAAAATGTTGGTAAAGCAATCGCGGCATTTGAAATGACGATTGTGAGTGATGACTCGGCGTTCGATAAATATCTTGCTGGTCAAAAGGAAGCTATGTCTATGTCTGCCGTGCGAGGTTTGAAGCTGTTTGTCGGTAAAGCGCGCTGTGTAAAATGCCATGATGGTGCGAACTTTACTGATGACAGTTTTCATAATATAGGCATTCAAAGTGGTGATAAAGGGCGCTATGCCATAGACAAAAATAAAGAATTAATGGGCGCTTTTAAAACCCCCGGTCTAAGAAACATCATCATGAGTGCGCCTTATATGCACGATGGCTCCTTGGCGAGTTTAGAAGAGGTCGTGGAGCATTATGACCAAGGTGCAGTTAACGTCAAAAATGTCAGCCCTCTCATTGTGCCTCTTAACCTTAACCCGCAAGAAAAAGCGGACTTAATAGCGTTTATGGCAGCGTTGACCGATCCCGTTGTAATTGAAAGACCAATTTTACCGAATTAAGGAGTAGATATGAAAAAGTACGCAATGTTAATGGTGGGGTTTAGTTCAGTATTTTGTGTTGAAGCAGCGACATTAACTGGTGAGCTAGAGTTTGTAAAAAGACCATCGTTTGTAGGGGTTGTGTATGCAAAAGGAGGCGTTGGACCTCAAAAGGCCGAATTAGACCAATCAAATAAAATATTTGATAAAAAAGCGGTGGTTATTGGGCCCAAAGGTGAAATTACTTTTAAAAACTCTGATGAGTTCCAGCATAACATTTTTGCTAATGACCCAAATTCAGGGGTTAAATTTGATGTTGGCTTAATGAATCAGGGACAAACAACAAAAGTGTCGGCAGACTGGTCGGAAAATACGCTTACACGCATAGGTTGCAAAATACATCCCAAAATGCGCAGTTATATCGCGAATGTTAACTCAGATGCTTATCAAGTGCTGCCATTCAGTAAAAAGCAAAAAGTATATCCTATTAAGTTGGATGTGGGTTCTCATACCGAGTTTGTATTACAAATACCTAAATACGACCCCGTGGAGTTAAAGCTGGCTAAGGGACAAGAGACCAGTGTCGATGTTATGTACAAAGGTAAAAAACGTGCAACTTTAAAATTGGCTCTCAATTAAGGTTTATCTATGAAACGTATAATGGCACTTCTTTGTATGAGTGCGCTTTTTACTGTGGACACGGCAGGTGCAGACCCATTTAAAGTTTATCCGTTTAAGATCCCAGAAAAGTATCAAGAAGCGCTCAAAGACTATCGAACCAGTTGGCATCGAGTAACGGGCTTTGAGCACTCAGGCCTTCATTGGCAGCAGTTTATTGTTGTTTTTTTGAATAAGGACGTCAGAGCATATGAAAACAATTATTTAGAGTATCTTCGATATTACCAAGACTATGATGAAGAAGAAGAGGAAGAAGAACTAGCAGACCCCAAATTTAGAATGTATAAACCGGGTACAATTGTTCTTAAAGAAAACTTCTCTTCTCAGTCTGGTGCACCACATGATGCTTTAACGATTACTATGATGTTAAAAAGGGAAAAGGGCTACTCAAAAGGGTATGGAGATTGGGAGTATGTCCAGTTCGATAAGCTGGGAAATATAATTTTGGCAGGTAAGGGAAGTGAACCCGCTATTAAGCACACTTGCTCAAATTGCCATGCGAGTATTGCAGAAAGAGATTTTATATTCGCTAACTTTTACTCTAAGAAGAAATAAAATATGATTGCAGGGTAGTGTGATTCAGCCCACTACCCAGCGATAAGGGTGAATCATCTATTTACACAGTCTACTCAATGATTATTGAGTATTGATTCTTTTGGCAACGAATAAACAGTAAATGGATTACTTTTAAATTAAGATAAGATGCTAAATCGACCACACTAATACCATTATGGGAACTTAAGCTGAATTAAGTTTATTCACTTTAAACAACCTTTTAATCTGAGCTTAATTGGTAAAATGTTTTAAATTAAGCAATTATTAGCCATGCTGTAATTTTAAGTCTAGAGTATGTTGTATGACCTATAAAGATGGGGTTCGTGCATGAGTTTATCAGCTAGACAAAAGCAATTGGTTCAGGAGAGCTTTGCAAAGGTTGAGCCTATTGCAGAACAAGCCGCGGAGATATTTTACAACACGCTTTTTCATTACGACCCGTCACTTAAAGCGCTCTTTAAGAATAGTATGAAAAGCCAAGGGCAAAAATTAATGGCCACATTAAAGGTGGCGGTTAAGTCGCTCGATGATCTAGACAGCTTGGTTCCAGTATTACATAAATTGGCCGAAAGGCACGTAAACTATGGTGTCAAAGCTTCTCATTTTACGCCTGTTGGCAATGCATTACTCTATACTTTAAAAAAGGGGCTCGGAGAAGATTGGAACCCTGAGCTAAGGCAAGCTTGGATAGAGGTGATACGTTTAGTCGCAACGGTTATGAAGAGCCACGCGTTCAAAAGTTAAACTTTATTTGGTCGTGGCTACCTTACTTAACTCGCTTTGTAGTTTGTTGCTTTTATTAGTATTAACTACCGCTTATTTTTGACTTTATACCTTTACAAAAATTCAATATAACAACCTACTCAATCATGTTATTAAAAAAGGGAAATTTATTTCTATACAACATGGAGAAGGTTATGTTTAAAAAAAGTTACTTAGCAGCAATCACGGCCCTCACATTGGGGTCTGTCAGTTTAAATGTGCTTGCGTCAGAGTCCTGTCCAAGAGTAGAAGGTTTCTATTCAACTTGGGATTATCCAGCAGGTGGTGAACTAGACGTTAAAGACCTCGCAACAGACCAGTTAACACACATCATTGTGGCTTTTGCCTACCCTCGCTCTGACGGCTCACTAGACACGACAGAAGCAGATCGTTATATCGATGATATCGTCGAGCATGCTCATGCGAATAATACAGGGGTGATGATTTCTGTTGGAGGGGCTGGTGTAGACTTTTTGTCTATGGATGCTGCTGCTAGAAGCAAGCTCGTTGACAACTTAGTTGCTTACGCTGAATTACATAACTTGGATGGGATTGATGTAGACTGGGAGGACTGGAGTACATATAACCAGCCTAACCCGGTTGAAAGCGGCTATTTATTAAATTTGGTAAAAGAGCTTAGAGAAAAATTACCACAAAATCTTGAGGTTTCTGTAGACGTGCAAGCTGGTGGCTGGTCAGGTATCAATTTCCATAAAGACTTAGACGAGTATGCCGATATTATTCGCTTTATGGCGTATGACTATACTGGCGGGTGGGGCGGCTCTCCTAAAAATCACCACGCAGCTTGGGAATACATTCATGGTGGTTTGGTAAATCCACATGAATGGAGCCAAAGTATGATCACCAAGTACGATGTATCTAAAACCAGTTTAGGTATCCCTTTTTACAATAAATCTTTTCCTTTGGTGAGTGGACCAGTTCGAACGCTTACAGCCCGAGAGATTGTAGAAACTATGGTGCAAGGAGAAGGTATTGATTACAACCAAGGCGTGCATGAGCTGGATAATTATGTTCATTTTTGGGAAACGCCTGAACTCCTAAAAACCAAAACAAATTTCGTTTCTGAGAATGGTTACCCAGGTATTTTTATCTGGGAACTACACCAAGATTCACGCGATGATGACTATAAGTTGTTAGATGTAATTGCGAGAGAGTTACCTAAGTGTCAACCATGTGCAGCCAAGTGGCAGCCGTACCCTAGCGTATATAGCACAGGGGATGTCGTGAGCTTTGAAGGTAAAAATTGGCGTGTAAATGGTGGGCCTTTGCATGGCGTCGCACCCAAAACACTGGGGCATGCACATAGGTATACTGAGCTGGGTTCATGCCAGAATTATGTCGTAAGTAATAGCCTATAATGCATTAATCTACTTTTAAAAGAGAAGCATAAAAGGATTAAAAAAGCCCCTTTAAAAAGGGGCTTTTTATATTTGAAATTTATTCCAAATTAGTAAGTTGCACTGCCTTTTGTACGCGGGAATGCGATAACGTCACGAACGTTAGCCATACCAGTTACGTATGCAACTAGACGCTCGAATCCAAGGCCAAAGCCAGAGTGAGGAACCGTACCGTATTTACGAAGGTCTCTATACCAGCTGTAATCTTCTTTATTCAAGCCCATTTCTTCTAGGCGTGCGTCCAATACGTCTAAACGCTCTTCACGCTGAGAGCCACCGATGATTTCACCAATGCCTGGTGCAACAACGTCCATTGCTGCCACTGTTTTGCCGTCTTCATTTTGACGCATGTAGAAAGCTTTGATGTCACGAGGGTAGTTTTTAATAACTACAGGTGCCTTAAAGTGCTCCTCAGCAAGGTAACGCTCGTGTTCAGATTGAAGGTCTACGCCCCATTCAACGTCAAATTCAAACTTTTTACCAGATGCTTTTAGGATGTCAATCGCATCTGTGTAGTCGACCTGAGCAAAATCTTTGTCTACAAAGTTCTCTAGTCTAGAGATCGCTTCTTTGTTGATACGCTGTGCAAAAAACTCCATGTCGTCGCGACGCTCTTCAAGTACGGCTTTAAATACATACTTAAGCATGTTTTCAGCCAGGCCTGCGATATCGTCTAAGTCTGCAAATGCCACTTCAGGCTCTACCATCCAGAACTCAGCCAAATGGCGAGATGTGTTTGAGTTTTCAGCACGGAATGTCGGGCCGAAAGTGTAAATTTTAGACATGGCACTTGCATATGTCTCACCGTTCAGCTGACCAGATACGGTTAGGAACGCTTCTTTTCCGAAAAAGTCTTCGCTGTAATCTACGTCGCCTTTCTCTGTGCGAGGCAGGTTATTCATATCAAGCGTTGATACACGGAACATTTCACCTGCACCTTCACAGTCACTTGCTGTGATGATTGGTGTGCTGATCCACATATAACCTTGCTCATGGAAAAATCTGTGAATTGCTTGCGATAAACAGTTACGAACACGGGTAACCGCACCGATTACATTGGTACGTGGACGTAGGTGAGCATGTTCACGCAAATACTCAATTGAGTGGCGCTTCGCCGCCATTGGGTACGAATCTGGGTTTTCTACCCAGCCAAGTACTTCAACTGAGTTAGCTTGAAGCTCAAAGCTTTGGCCTTTACCTTGTGATTCCACAAGGATACCAGTGACAGCGACAGAGCAACCTGCAGTAAGACGAGTGACTTCTTCATAATTATTGAGCGAATTAGGTACTACTGCTTGAATAGGGTCAAAACAAGAACCGTCGTGGACGGCAAGAAATGAAATACCCGCTTTTGAATCGCGTCGTGTACGGATCCAGCCTTTAATCGTAACTTGGCTGTCTACCGCAACGGTGCCTGCTAGTAGCTCCGTTATCGCTATGTGGCTCATCTTTACTCCAAAATGATTAATTATATAAGGGCCAATATGCCCACTTGTTTTTGTCTATATATGCACGCAGATACATATTTCAATATACCTAAATGCAAATTCTGTTGTGACTCGCTTTTGTTTAACGAAATTTCGCTTGTTTGTGTGTGAAGTCACGTAATCCGTATCTTACCCCTGATAGCTACATAAAAAAACTATCAATTTAAGGATATGCTAAAAAATTTCTTTAAATATTCACTTATTTCATGGGTTGGCGTGTTATTGACCACCTGAGAGGCTGTGCGACAGGGCTTTTTTATGGCATTATAGATAGGTTAATTAAAAAAATAGTCGGAATGAAATTTCATTAAATGAAACAAGCTTTTATTCTAAGAGGTTTACCAGGTTCAGGTAAAACACATTACGCGCATACGCTAGCAGACGAACTTGTAGCAGGCGATGAGTCTCAATACACTATCTGCTCGACAGATGACTACTTTACGGATGAAGACGGTCGTTATGAGTTCAATAAGTCGAAACTACCTCAATACCATAACTTAAACCTTGCTCGCTTTATTAATGCATTAGCACAGGGCATCCCGTTGGTGATAGCTGATAATACAAACGTTAAAAAGTGGGAGTTCATTGCCTATGTCAGTGCGGCTCAAGCGATGGGCTATCAGGTTAAAGAAGTGATTGTTGGAGAGGTTAAAGATAAATCTATGCAGCATCTGTATGCTAAACGCAATGAGCATGGCGTTGCATTAAAGACCATCAGTAAAATGGCACACATATTTGAATGGTAAAAAGCCGACTTTTAAGTCGGCTTTTTTTGAATTACATCGCTTCGTATTCTTCTTGCCAGAAGAACTTTTCCTCACCGAATGCTGGTTTTAAGTCATCTAACCAATGGGCATTCTCGTCGAATTTTGCGAAGAACGGGCGTTGCACCCATTCTGGATTTCGAGCTTGAATAAAGCGCAGCGCGAATACTTTCTCACCAGCAATTTCCGTGACACCAGAAATCTCTACTTTACCCGGGCCAGCACTCATCGAAGGTCCACGTACTGTTCTACTTACGCCAGAAACCTGCTTGTACGCGTCTCTGAATATTTCCCAAGTTTTGTGAAGTGGCAACTCAAAATAGCGTTTTGCACCCGTATCACGTTCGATAAACATGTAGTAAGGGATCATGCCCATTTGCGTTTGCTCTTTCCACATTTCTGCCCACATATTTGGATCAGTATTCAAATGGTTAAGTAGTGGGGCTTGTGTACGGATCTGTGCGCCAGTTTTACGAAGTAATTTGATGGCTTCTTTTGCTACATCTGTACGCAATTCTTGCTTGTGATTTACGTGCGCCATGATAGACACATGCTTACCGGCATCTACCAGCTCTTTTAATAGTGCAAGTAGGTCTTGTGCATCTGGGTCTGTTACATATCTGAATGGCCAGAAAGTTAACGACTTAGTACCGATACGTATAGTACGAATATGGTCAAACCTTGGCTCTTTTAGTGCCTCAAGATATTTACGCAATTTAACCGTGCGCATTACCATAGGGTCACCACCAGTCATCAGAAGATCAGTCACTTCAGTGTGCTCTTCTAAATATCGGTGTAGTAATTCTTCATCGTTGTTGTTAAAGCGTGTTGCTTTACCAACAAACTGAGCCCAGCGGAAACAGAACGTACAGTACGAGTGGCAATACTGGCCTTGAGCAGGGAAGAATAAAACGGTTTCTTTATACTTATGCTGTACACCTTCGACGTTTTCACCTTCAAATGAAGGGACGTTTTTGTCCATTTGACCTGCTGGATGTGGGTTAAGCTTTTGTCTAAGTTTAGTTGCAAGCTCAAATACTTCTTCCGGCGTATGGTCACGCTTTAATAGCGCCGCCATTTCCTCGTAAGACTCATCGTCAAGCATGCCTCGTTGGGGGAACGTGAGCTGGAATACAGGATCGTTAGGTACCTTGTCCCAGTCAATCAATTCGTCTATAACGTAATTGTTTACACGGAAAGGAAACACATTAGCAACCACCTTCATTTGAAAGCGAAGGTGCTCAGGCAGCTTGTCTAGCTGCTCAATTTTATCAATTTGACGGTGTTGATACACAGTAAAGCGAGGTGGTTGATAGGCCTCTGCCGGCTGCAATTGGACGGATTGTTGCATACTTACTACTTCTCGGCTTGCTAGTTTAAAAATAAGAGGCGTATTGTACCAAAAACTTGAAGTAAATTCAGGTACAAATCATCAAAGACCCTGAAAAAATGGTACTTTTCTTCGTATGTGCTTGGAATATATACGGACTTGAGTGAAATTTGGTCTCGCTGACGTAAGAGGGAGCAATTAGCCCAGCACATGAACTGGGCGATTGGTGGTTTAATATGCTTTCTGTTCTATTGCTTGGTAGATCCCATCACTTAACTTCTCTATTTCTTCATTTGATGTGATGTATGGAGGCATAATATAGATAAGTTTGCCAAACGGTCGGATCCACAATCCTTTTTGAATGAAGAACTTTTGAATTTTAGCAACATCGACAACTTCTTTTAACTCGACGACCCCAATAGCACCAAGGGTACGAACCTCTTTTACAGCGTCCAGCTCAGCACAGCGATGCAAGTGAGCCATAGCTTGGTTAATTCTATGTACGTTGGTGTGCCAATCGGTTTCTTCCAATAATTCAAGACTGGCAAGTGCGGTTGCACATGCTAGTGGGTTGCCCATAAAAGTGGGTCCATGCATAAGGACTTTAGCTTCACCTTGGCTGATCCCCAAAGCAACTTCTTTTGTTGTTAATGTCGCTGATAGTGTCATACAACCACCGGTGAGTGCTTTTCCTAAACACAATATATCCGGTGAAATTTGAGCATGTTCACATGCGAACATCTTACCAGTGCGACCAAAGCCAGTAGCAATTTCATCTAATATCAATAAAACACTATATTTATCGCACAATGCTCTTAATGCTTTAAGGTAGTCGGCATTGTAAAAATTCATACCGCCAGCATTTTGAACGATGGGCTCAATGATAAAAGCTGCGAGTTCTTTATGATGCGTTTCAAAAGCGCTTTCGAGTGCATCTAGTTCGGATTCTGTCGGATTATTATTAAAGCCAGAGGTGGGTGCCTCAACAAAGATGTGCTGAGGTAAAAACCCTTGATACATGCTATGCATCGAGTTGACGGGGTCGCAAACGCTCATCGCTGCAAAAGTATCGCCATGATAGCCTTTTTTGGCGGTCATTAATTTTGTTTTGTTACTTTTGCCTTGACTGAGCCAATATTGCAAAGCCATTTTTATTGCCACTTCAACACTCACAGATCCACTATCTGCCAAAAATACTTTTTGCAAAGGTGCAGGGGTTAATTCAACTAGCTTCTTACACAAATTTACCGCGGGTCCATGGGTAATGCCGCCAAACATAACGTGACTCATAGTGGCTGCTTGTTCGGTCATGGCTTTGACGAGTTTTGGGTGGTTGTAGCCATGTAAGGCGCTCCACCATGAAGCCATGCCGTCTATCAGTGACTCCCCCGTTTCTAAAAAAATCCTGTTTTTATCTGTATGCGTGACTGGGTAAACAGGAAGTGGGTCTATCATCGAGGTATAAGGATGCCAGATATGCTCTCTATCAAAATCTAAATCTATCGATTGATTATTATTCACTTGTAAACCTTTTGCTAGTCAGTGTCGTTGACAATACTAAAGCAAGAAGTAGACTAAGCCAATGACCGTCAAATTGTCTGGCGAAAAAAGAACCAGAAAAGAAGAGAATAAGTTATGGAATATGGCATCGTTCGTCACGATTGGAAACACAATGAAGTTAAAGCATTATTTGAAATGCCTTTTAACGATCTGCTTTTTCACGCTGCAAGTGTGCATCGTAAAAACTTCAAACAAAATGAAGTACAGATTTCAACATTGTTATCGATAAAAACAGGTGCTTGTCCTGAAGATTGTAAATACTGCCCACAATCTGGTCACTACAAAACTGACCTCGAAAGAGAGCGACTCATGGAAGTCGAGAAAGTCGTTAATCAGGCGAAGTTAGCAAAAGAAAAAGGCGCAACTCGCTTTTGTATGGGGGCGGCTTGGTCAGACCCTAAAGACCGTGATATGCCTTACATTGAAAAAATGGTGAAAGAAGTCAGTGCGCTTGGACTAGAAACGTGTATGACGCTTGGTAAATTAGACAATGAAAAGGCACATGCGTTAAGAGATGCTGGCCTAGATTATTACAACCATAACCTAGACACGTCTCCGGAATACTACGAACAAATCATAACAACACGTACGTATCAAGACAGACTAAATACCATTGATCATGTTCGCGATGCAGGTATGAAAGTCTGCTCAGGCGGTATTGTTGGTATGGGTGAACAAGCTGCTGACCGTTATGGTCTGTTAATGCAGTTGGCAAATTTACCTAAGCAGCCGGAAAGTGTACCAATTAATATGTTGGTGAAGGTCGCAGGTACACCTCTTGAAGATGTAGATGATTTAGATCACTTTGAATTTATTCGTACGATTGCTGTTGCACGCATTATGATGCCAGAGAGTTATGTTCGACTGTCGGCTGGACGCACCGCAATGAACGAACAAATGCAGTCGATGTGTTTCTTTGCTGGTGCTAACTCTATCTTTTATGGTGATAAACTGCTGACGACTGAGAACCCAGAAGCTGATGCAGATATGAACCTGCTTAAAAAGCTTGGCATGAAACCAGAAACGAGAGAAGACTATTCAGACGAAGCTTATGAAGCTTCTTTGAATTCAGCCATCGCTGATAAAGCGACATCTGAGTTATTCTACGAAGCAAAATAAATGGCGTTTGAATTTATAGATCAAGCGCTTGCTGCAAAGGCGCAGGACGCATTGCTGCGCCAGCGCGTTTGCATTGAAAAGGCCTCTGCAAGGCATATTCAGGTTGACGGTACTCAATATTTAAATTTTGCGAGTAACGATTATTTGGCACTTGCAGATATGCCCGTTTCTTCAAGCTTTAATCCTGGTAGTAAAAGCTCAGCGTTGGTAACTGGGTATCAAAGAACACATCGGCTGTTCGAGGCCAAGCTTTGTGACCTTTTGGGGTTTGAACGTGCAATGTTATTTGCAAGTGGTTTTGCTGCAAACTTTAGTGTGATTAGCGCTTTGTTTAATGACGCAAAAGTTGGTCAGAACAGTGCCGTTTTTCAAGATAAATTGAACCATGCAAGTCTAATTGACGGTAGTCTAAACAGCCAAGCAAAGCTTGTTCGTTTTAATCATAATGACATGGGGCACTTGCGTTCACGGCTTGAAAAAAGCAACGCCGACAACAAACTTGTTATCAGTGAAGGCATATTTTCAATGGATGGCGATGGTGCACCGTTAAACGCGCTCCAACAACTTGCCCAAATGCATAAAGCGTGGCTGATGATTGATGACGCCCATAGTTTCGGCGTATGCGGGCAAAATGGCCTTGGTTCAATAGAGAGCGGGGTAAGGCCCGATATTTTAGTCATTACATTTGGTAAAGCGATGGGGTGCCAAGGCGCAGCGGTGCTTTCTAGCAAGCGAGTTATTGAATACATGTTGCAGTGCAATCGTGAATACACCTATTCAACGGCAATTTCCCCCGCTTTGGTAGATATTGCTTCAACTCAGCTATCACGTCTATGCGACGGACATAAAGCAAGAAGTAGCCTAAAAACTAATATCGAGTTATTCAAAAAACTTGCCATAGATGCAGGCATTGCGCTTAAAGGGTCGGATAGTGCGATACAGCCAGTCATTTTAGGGGGGGCCGAGAGTACCTTGGATGCACAAAGAAAGCTTTCGAAGAAAGGTATTTGGCTAACGGCAATTAGACCACCTACCGTGCCACACAATACGTCAAGGCTGCGCGTTACACTAACTGCCGCGCACCAAAGAGAAGACATCGAATATTTGGTAAGGTGTCTGGAGGATGTGTTATGAGTGCTGCACTCAAGCTACAAGTTGCCAGTAAGTTTTCTCGTGCGTCAGCGCAATATCTGAAGCATGCAAACGTACAAAAGCGGTCAGCAGACATTCTCCTTTCGAGTATGAATAAGAAATACGGTGCAATGCTTGATCTTGGCGCTGGACCCATGCAACATCACAGTACGTTATCTGAAAAAAGCAATACCTTGGTTGCGCTGGACTTAAGCCACAGTATGCTTAGTCAAGGGCCACAAAGTGCATATAAAGTATGTGCTGATATGGATAACCTACCATTCTTAGCAAATTCATTTGATTGTATTTTTAGTAATTTTGCGATGCAGTGGAGTGGCGACTTACCTAAACTGCTAACGAAGTTACATGACGTATTAAAACTGGGGGGCAGGGCGCACCTTTCAATTGTTGTCGATGGATCTCTCAGGGAAATTGCAACGGCTTGGCAGGGGGTGGATGAGCACTGTCATGTGAACAAGTTTATTGAGTTTGAACGCCTACTGGCAGCGGCAAGGGCTGCGGGATTTAGCATCCGATCGGTTAGTAAACGGTGTTTGGTGGATATGTTTGATACGCCAAAAGCAGCAATGAAGTCTGTAAAGAACATTGGTGCAAACCAACTTAATAGCGCCGAGAATCGTAGGGGCTTGGTAGGTAAAAAAAGCTATCAAACACTATTGGATTCTTATCCTATTACCGACGGTTGCGCCCATGTAAGCTATGAAGTCGCATTTTTGGAGTTAACAAAATAATGAGTCAGTTTTTTATAACGGGTACGGATACTGAAGTTGGCAAAACTTATGTGACCAGCTTATTACTTAAATATCTTGTATCAAAAAAGAAAAAAGCGCTTGGATTTAAACCAATTGCAGCGGGGGCGGAAGAGGCCTTTGGAGAATTGGTTAACGAAGATGCGTTGACCTTGATGGAAGCAGCAAATGTCCATGGTACTTATGAGCAAATAAACCCATTTTGTTTTAAACCGCCAATTGCACCACATATTGCTGCGAGTAGGGCTGATGTACATATCTCAAAACAAGATTTAACTAATAAGCTTGCCGATGTGTCGACGCTGGGCGCTGAGTTCACCCTCGTTGAGGGGGCTGGTGGTTGGGCATTGCCAATTAATGACGATGAGTTTTTGTCGACTTGGGTTGCAGAGCAAAACCTACCTGTCATTTTGGTGGTAGGTATGAAGCTGGGCTGTTTGAATCATGCATTTTTAACGCTTCAGGCAATTGAAGCGGTTGGCGCAAAATGTGTAGGTTGGGTTGCCAATCAAATCGACCCAAATATGGCCGAATATGACGCCAACCTAGAGACACTTAAACAAAGGCTTAATTGCCCGCTACTCGCAGTAACACCATATTCCGAAGAAAAAGCTAAGATGCAAGTGCACCCAGCTTTAAACAGCTTATTAGGTGTTTAGTCTGCCGACTTAAAGTTGATAGCTGCAATCAAACAGAGCCAATGGTTTAGGTTGGTTCTGTATTAACTCCCATAAACTAGATCTGTCCTTAACACGTATTTGCGACCTGATATGACTTTTGTGCCCTGATGCCATTTATGGTGTTCAAATATAAGTGCTTTGCCAGTTTGAGGGGGTATTTCAATATTGTCTTGTCTGAACTTTGTACTGCCACCTTCATAATCTTCGTTTAAGTAGACGAGTAGTGTCATCATGGTTTGATGTCCGTCTACAAGCTGCCTACCATCTTTGTGCATGTTAAATTTCTGACCAGCGTGGTAACGGTAAAACCTAAACCGAGGCGACAGCCCAATTGGATACTTATTATCTATTTTCGGTAAATTCAGATGTTTGAGTTTTTCCCACCATATGCTTGCAAGGCTGGTTGATAGCCAATCGACACGGGCATTATTGCGAATACCCTCTATAACGACGCGTTTACTACCGATAGCTACATCCGCCGAACTGAATCCTAGCTGTTCAGCTTGTGTAATGAAATCTAGGCATTCCTGATTGTTTAAGAATGCGTTTATTGTGAGTATATTGTCGCTAAGCGTATATAAAGCCATGGAATACGTGAGGAATCTCAATCGGAAATAGATAACAATCTAACCTTAGCTAAGTTATTGGTCAACCCCGATTATATTGGGCGCTTCACAGTGAGATAGGCTGTACCTTTACAACACGTAAAGCGCGCTAGTGCATTGTCAGTTTATGGCATTTGCGTACGAAGTTTATTTGGAAGTACGTACTGAATTATATAACTCAATAAACTGCTTCATAGCGATTTTGCTTTGAGCGTCTAAGTCCTCAAGCCCCTTTAAGAACTGTATGTCACCCGATTCAATGAAGTTGGCAAGGGCAACACCAGCTGCTGTTGAAAGCAAGTCATTCATGTCACGTATATTGTTTGCAGCATCTTCGGCAGAGAGCGCCCCATTTTTTGATTGTAAAGACGTGGCTTGGTCATTTAGGTCGGCAAATAAGTTGGCGAGTCTTTCACGTTCAACAGCATGTATAAAACTTGTAATTTCGATAGCTTTGACTGTATCGTTTGGGGTAGTCATTATTTTGTTTCCTTCGCTTTTATTGGGGGATATCTAATACAAGATCTTAGCGGATTGAGCATAAAAAGGTATTACAGATTATTACTGCGCAAAGAAAATCGTGCTTTGGATTTTATAAGCAAATAAGAAATTAAAAATAGAAGAAGTGGTACAACCGAGTGGATTCGAACCACCGACCCCTACCATGTCAAGGTAGTGCTCTAACCAACTGAGCTACGGTTGTATAGAATAAATTGGTACGACCGAGTGGATTCGAACCACCGACCCCCACCATGTCAAGGTGGTGCTCTAACCAACTGAGCTACGGTCGTACTAGTGCACAGTGTTTCTGTGCAACGGCGGCTAATATATAGTGGTCTGAACTTAGGATCAAGTATCTTTGCTAAATTTTTGTTTGTCTGAGTTTTTTTTGATCACAATGGCTTTACTTTGCACACTTTATAGAATGTTTGCCACCAAAAAACGTGTTGTTTAGCCGTTAGCTTCAGTTCATTTAACAAGGGGGAAATGGGGTTTGGGTAGAGGTCTTTACCAAATTTATCTGTAAAAGTTGAAAAAAAGGGTTCTAGCGTGTGCAAACGCTGCGCGAGTTTGGACTGATAAGCCTGAATTTCTTGAATGTAGTATTTTTGGAACACATTATTAAGCACTTTCGCTTTTTGCTTATTTTTCCCCTGTGGACAAATACTCTTTTCTAATGAATGTTGTGATAGCCAGTGTGTGCTGCTGATATTCCACAATATCTGTTTCTGTGTGCTGGTCAGCAATGAGGCCACATAGGAATTATTATTTAACTTTTCCAAGGCAGCGGTGAGCTTGTTTTCATCTATCAACGCTGGTTCATCAAGCTTATTTACGAGAGACGTGATTATTGATAGCGCTTCTTGGGCAGCTATTTCGCCATTGCTCGTTTCAATGGTCACTTCTTCGAAAGTGAGACTTAAAAGTTTGGTTAACTCTTTCTCATTTGTAAATACATGGGCAAGTGACGCCGGCAGGTTTGCTTGTTTTTCTTTCAATGCCTGTTGTAGCGTAACCTTAATATCGTCATCGGTGCTTTTGTGTTGAATGCATGCTTGAGCGTATCGGATGAAATTAACATTGTACTTAAAAAGCTCGCTTGGTTTTGCGAGCTTTCCGAGTTGGTTATTATGATTTGCAATATGTGTGGCTACACGACAATGGCCGAGTTTTGCAAGATCGATCACCGAAATAGTATAGTTTGAAGTTGGAGCATTGGTTGCCTGCAGTTTAACTGCTTTTGGCTTTTCAATAACCGCTTTGTTAACGCCAATGACATTAGCCAAACGTTCGCTGTACTCTTCATTCACATCACTGGGCGCAGGTGTGCAACCCAGTAATATAAAACTAAACGCTGTTAGCAGTTTGCATTTCAATGAGCTTTCTCCTCACAAAATAAATAAGTAGAACCGCTGCAACGGACAATCCAACAATGATACCAACCCAAAAGCCAGTCGGGCCCATCGCTGGTACTATTAAGTCTGTTTTTGCTAATACGTAACCTAGCGTAAAACCGATTATCCAGTAAGAGAAAAATGTGACACCTGTAATTGGTTTGGTATACCTGAGTCCCCGTAACACACCATTTGCTGAAACCTGAAGGGCATCCGGTAATTGGTAAACACAGGCGAGCACAATGATACTTGAAGCGAGTAGGGCCACTTCTTTTTCTTGAGTATATAACCAGCTAATATCATCCCTAACAATATAAGTACCAAGTGCAACAATTGCTGCGACAATAATGGCTAACATGAAACTGGTAAACGTGCTGTTTATTAGTTTCGGCACATCATTTTGTCCACTAATATTGCCGATCCTAATTCCGATCGCCATAGACAAGCTTAGGGGCAGCATAAACAGTATCATAGTCACACTAGCCGCAACTTGGTGGCCCGATACAGCAACCGCGCCCAGATCAGCGATGAAAAGGGGGATACAGGCAAATAAGGTGACTTCAAAAAACGTCGCGAATGAGATAGGTAAACCTAGCTTAAAAATTTGCAGTAGCGTTTCTTTATGGGGTTTCATGAAGTCGCTTAGCAGCCACTTTCCTTTGATTGTTTTGCTTTTGAGACTGTAGCAAATTTGTGTAATGGCCATTGTCCAAATCACAATACTTGTTGCTACACCACAGCCTGCACCGCCAAGGGCTGGCATTCCGAGCTTGCCATAAATAAATATATAATTGGCAACCACATTAATACACAGTCCCAATACACCAATGTAAAAAGCCACTTTGGTATTGCCCATTCCTTCAATGACATTCCGATATACGGAGAACACAAGAAATGCGACGAGGCCGTATTTTACATAATCAATATAGTCCTGAGCGAGCTGAGCTATGTGTGGCTCAGTGCCAATACTCGCGAATAGGCCCGGTGTAAAGTAGCTTGCGACAAACCCCAGTGTTGAAAGTGCTACTGCCAAATATAGGCCTTGTTGGAAAAAACGCTTTATACTTGATTGGTCTTTAGCACCATAGCTATGTGCGACAAGGCTAGTTATGGCGAGTAAAATCGATTGCAGTGAAAACATGAGAGGATTCATTACGCCAGTCGCGATAGAGAGTGCGGCTAAGTCACTTGGGCTGACTTGCCCTGCCATCATAGTGTCAACCACTGACATAAGTACCAGCGTAACTTGAGCAAGAAAAACTGGCGTCGCCAATCGAACAAGCCTTTTGGCTTCCCAAAGTTCAAACTTCATATTAAAGCTCAGAATTCATAAAAAAGGTATTCTATTGAAGTTTTTGCTTTTTATCTATGAAATAACTTGTTTCATATTGTTTCAGGCTGATAGCGGTTAGGGTAAACTAGGGCGCATATTCTTATACTCGGAAAAATCATGTTTACAGGTATTGTTCAAACTCAAGCGTCGGTAGTAAGTGCTCTTTTAAATGATGGCGTGATGCGCTTGGTTTTGTCTGTTGGTAATGAGTACCTGCAGCAACTGACAATTGGCGCAAGCATCGCAGTAAATGGCTGTTGCTTGACGGTGGTCCAATTTGAAATTAATCAATCCGATGTAGTAGGTCAGGTGAGTTTTGATGTCATAGATGAGTCATTAAAATTAACTAACTTAGGCAAATTGAAATGTGGTGATAAAGTTAATTTTGAGCGTTCAGTGACATTTGGGACGGAGCTTGGCGGGCACATTGTTTCTGGTCATATCCATGATATGGCTACAGTTGAGCAAGTTGTAAGAACCGCAGAAAACGTCAAAATTAAGCTTCTACTATCCAAAGAGTGGTCTAAGTACGTTTTTTATAAAGGGTTTATCTCTGTAAACGGGGCAAGCTTGACAGTAGGTCAAGTGGATGAAGATGGTTTTTGGCTTCATCTGATCCCTGAAACGTTGTCCATTACGAACATAGGCCGCGTGTTGAACGGTGATAAGCTCAATATAGAAGTTGATCAACAAACCTATACCATCGTTAATACCGTAGAGCATTATTTGAGAAAGAACACTCTAAACCCGATTGACTAAAAGATTTGCTCGTCGTCACTGTCAATGCGTAATTCCAATTTATTGATTGCTTCATCGATATGCATATTGAGATGGATTGGGTTACAGCACGCCGCGCAATCTTCGTAATAATCTTGATCGCCTTCACTGGTATCTAAATCCACAAAAATGTGGTGTCCACAGTGAGGGCAGCTTATACGTTGGTGATACAGCTGTTTCATGGTTTTACTCCAACAACCGCTCTGTCATTCCTTCCTCTATTATAGCAGTAATTGCAATTATTACCGCTGTGTTGCAGCTATTTTAAAATTGCCTCTATTTGCTTTTGTGACTGCAATATATAGTCTCCTGCAAATAAGTTGGCATGGCACAAAAGTGTGTACAGCTGATATATGGCTTTACGTTGCTGATAACTTTGTTCAAGGGGGTAGGTGTCCGAATACCCTGTATAGAAAGCTTCAGGCAAGGCCGCGAAAAGTTCACTATTGGCTATGTCAACTTCTCTGTCTCCGTAATAACAGGCTGGGGAGTACAAACATGGCTTTTTATGAGCAAAAGCAATATTGCCCCGCCAAAAATATCCATGCAGCAAAGAAGGTTGTAGTGGGTGATTCAATAGGGGTTTGAGCTGCTCAACAAATTGGTCTATGTCGACCAGAGATATACTTTTTTCCTGAAGCAGCTGGAGTTGCCAAGCGATACGCTCTTCTGCAAAAAAGATAGACCACTTTTTATGCCATTGATTTGGTTGAGATAATCCAAGTAAGTAATTATCTTGTTCAAGGCCAAACATTTCTTGCTCGTGTCGAGCATGCATTTTTGCAAGTGTTCTACCACATTCATACCAATTTTCTTGGTCTGGTTGGGTATTGAGCCATTCGAAGACAATAAAGCAGTATTCAAGGCTTGAACCTATGGTGATGGGATCGGCGACTAAAAAGTCACTGTCTCTTATCAAAAGTGTGTGGTTTTGTGCTTCACATTCGTAACGTTCAAGTGCGCACACTTGATCTACTTTTACCAAAAAGCAGTGCTTGTCGTTTTCTATCTTAAATGTTTTAGATTTTGAACTGCAGGGCAGTTGGGTTTTTCGAGTAAACTCAAAATGGTCATGAATTGCGTCACTGATGTATTGATTTACAAGGTTCCACATAGTTTGCCCAGCTGCGTGATCATGCTTTTTTTAACTATGGACGATTTTAGCTATAACACAAATACTTGAGTGCAAAATTAAATTCAATAAAATAGCAGCAGTTTTAAATTTGTATTGGAATTCTACATTGAATAAAAGTGTATTAACGAACTTGTTGGCTGCTGCCCTAGTTGCTGTTGGTTGGCTGAGTCAGAATGATTTGGTTTTGACTATGGGCCTATTTGCATTGTCAGGTGCAGTAACAAACTGGCTTGCTGTGCATATGTTGTTTGAAAAAGTGCCAGGGCTATATGGTTCGGGTGTGATTACGATTAAATTTAAAGAGTTTAAAGTAGCGATTAAAGAATTGATCTTAGATGAGTTTTTTAATCAAGACAAATTACAAAGCTTCGCCTCAAAAAACCAAATTGATATTGACTTAAACCCTGTCATTGAGCAAGCGGACCTTTCAATTGCCTTTAATAAATTGGTTCAAGTGATCGAGGGCTCTCAGTTTGGCGCAATGTTAGCCATGGTGGGTGGTAAAGAAGCGATAGAGCCAATGAGAGATACTTTTACTGATAAGATGAAAGAGGCGCTAAAAGAAATCAGTGAAGAACCCGAGTTTAAAGAAAAGGTGTCGGGCGTTTTGACAAATGGTCAATCACTGGACTCCATTCGAGGCGCGATAGAGCATGCCGTTGATGAAAGGCTCAATGAGCTTACCCCTGTAATGGTTAAAAATATAGTACAAAATATGATACATACCCATTTGGGCTGGCTGGTTGTATGGGGCGGTGTATTTGGCGGTCTGTTTGGCTTAATTGCAAGTTTTGTGTAATTGACAAGCGCGCATTCACAACAGGTTGAATGCGCACTTGTCCCTTTTATAAACTCTTTTCATTACTTCGAACCCGATAAGACGACTGTCGTGGGTGCATTTTGTTGAGCAGCTAAATCTTTAATAGAAGTCTTTGTATCTAAGTCAATATTCATAAACTTGGCGTTTCGAGTAAGGCTGTAAGTCTCGGCAAACTCTTGTAAGTCCATATCGTTACAATGTAGTTTATTGGCTATATTCTTTTTCAGCGAGTGTTTACCTCTCAATTCTTCCAACATGACATGTGGGCGATTTGAAGCAAATGCAACACATAGGTGTGTTGCAAAGCTATCATCAGCGGCAACAAATTCAATGGCTTCTGCATTGTGAGCAGTAGATACAAGTCCAGCTAGTGCAACAGCGGTCATTAAAGCTTTCATTTTAGTTCTCCAAATAGGGCGATTCGTGCGACTCACCTTCAGTATTGGCGTTTTATTTTCAAAATGCTGTAATTGAAGATTGTGCGAGTGTAAGCAATTATTTCGAAGGTAATCAAAGCTACTAACTGGTTAAATATTGGGGCAAAAATTCGCGTGAATTATTTCTAAATGACAAGATTAAATAGAGATTATTTTTTAGTTAACATCTATGCAGCGTATTTTTTGAAGGGCATTTCCAACTTTTCTCTTTTTCATTAAAACCTATTTCAAAAGTGTGTCTGGATATGTATAGGTGTGTCTGAAAAACAAACTTTCGCGTTAAAATTGTACACATATTTTGAATGTTGTAGCGATTTTATGGTCATTCATCATAATTTATTGCATTTTGAGGCTTTTATATCGAAATTTATGTGAATTTTAGCTACAGTCACATAAAAACTACAGAGAGAAGAAAATGCATATATTTAAACCCTCTGTGATCGTGCTTGCTTTAAGCACAGCTCTTTTTGGTTGCCAGCAAGACACTGGTCCTCAAAAAGATAAAGTCACAATCGAGAAAAACCCTTATCCAAGTACTTACAAGCCTCACTCTACTTCAAGTACATTAATCACAAATGCTACCGTGCTAACTGGGACTGGCGAAAGAATCAACGATGCAGATGTCTACATTGTTGATGGTAAAATCAGCCAAGTTGGTAAAGACCTATCTGTGTCAGCTGATACTACCGTTGACGCGGCTGGCAAATGGGTAACACCTGGCATTATAGACAACCACTCTCACCTAGGTGCGTATCCGAGCCCTGGCGTAGAGTCTCACCAAGATGGTAATGAGATGATCAACCCAAATACCGCTCAGGTATGGGTCGAGCATTCTGTATGGCCTCAAGATCCAGGTTTTAACCGCGCTAGAGAGGGCGGTATCACGTCATTGCAAATTTTACCCGGCTCAGCGAACCTATTTGGTGGTCGCGCCGTTACGCTGAAAAATGTACCTTCAGAGACTATGCAAGGCATGAAGTTTCCTGACGCGCCTTACGGCCTAAAAATGGCCTGTGGTGAAAACCCTAAACGAGTATACGGTGGTCAAGGCGTTGCACCGAAAACACGTATGGGTAACATGGCTGGCTATCGTGAAGCTTGGATTGAAGCGGGTGAATACAAGCGCGCTTGGGAACAATATGAAGCTGAGTACGCAGCTGGTATGAATCCAGATGCGCCGCATCGTGATATTAAGTTAGACACACTTCGTGGTGTTTTAGATGGTGAGATTCTAATTCATAACCACTGCTATAAAGCAGAAGAAATGGCTATGATGATCGACCTATCCAAAGAGTTTGGCTATCATGCAGGTACATTCCACCATGGTGTTGAAGCTTACAAAATCGCAGACCTGCTAGGTGAAAATGGGAACTGTGCAGCACTTTGGCCAGATTGGTGGGGCTTTAAAATGGAAGCCTACGACATGTCCCTAGAAAACGTAGCCATTGTAGACGCGGCTAAGAATTCATGCGCAGTAATACACTCAGACTCCGATACAACAATTCAGCGTCTAAACCATGAAGCTGCAAAAGTAATGTACTCTGCAAATGAAGCTGGCTTTGACATCAAAGAAGAACATGCGATTAAGTGGATCACTTACAATGCCGCTAAATCATTAGGTGTTGAGGATTTGACGGGTTCTATTGCTGCTGGTAAGCAAGCTGATGTTGTTATTTGGGATCAAAGCCCATTCAGTGTCTACTCGAAAGCAGAGCAAGTATTTATCGACGGCGCTAAAGTATACGATCGCCACGACAGTAAATACCAAGCTGTTAGTGATTTTATGTTAGGTCAGCGCTAGGAGAGTGACAATGAACAAGTTTAAATTATCTATGTTAACTGGTGCATTGCTAAGCTCTTCAGCTGCTTTCGCTCAAATCACTGCAATTACCAATGCGACTGTGCACACACAAACAAATCAAGGTGTTTTGCAAAACGCGACTGTTGTTATCGAAGATGGCAAAATAAAAGCGATCAACCCAAAATCATTCGATGCAGATATTACTGTGAATGCAAACGGGAAAGTTCTCACTCCTGGTTTGATCGGCTCGATGAATCACCTAGGTTTGGTTGAAGTTGGCGCTGTGTCACGCTCAGTTGATGCATACGATAAGTCTGGTATCGAATTTGATCCTAGCTCAGCTTTTAACCCTCGCTCAAGCCTAATCCCTTATGCAAGAAAAGGCGGTATTACTCAAAATGTGAGTGTACCTTCTTTACCTTGGGGTGAAAGTGGTGTGTTTATGGGCTTGGCTTTTGCAGCAGACTTGTCTGGCGAATTTGGTAGTGTAACGGATCATAAAACCGCGCTTGTCGTCGACTTAGGCGCAGTCAGTGGTGATGCATCTCGTGCGTCAGCAATGCAGTCTTTTGTTAAGAAATTGGAAGAGCAAAAGAAGAAGCTGAGTGCTAAGAAAGACAAGAAGAAAGATGAAGATCCATCATCTGAAGAAAAGCTACTAATACAAGTACTCAAAGGAGAACTTCCGGTCGTTGCTTATGCTTCAAGAGCGTCTCAACTCTTAGAGCTACTCGCTCTAAAAGAGCAATTTGGCCTGAATCTTATCATCGCTGGTGGCGATGATGCGGTGCTAGTCAAAGAGCAAATAGCTAAAGCAGAAGTACCGGTTATTGTTAGTGCTGTTTCTAACTTACCATCTGGTTTTGATGCACTACATGCCCATTTGGGTAATGCTGGTGAATTAGA
The DNA here is from genome assembly GCF_001696455.1 of Pseudoalteromonas luteoviolacea. Classification (GTDB taxonomy): domain Bacteria; phylum Pseudomonadota; class Gammaproteobacteria; order Enterobacterales; family Alteromonadaceae; genus Pseudoalteromonas; species Pseudoalteromonas luteoviolacea_C. The sequence goes on along the minus strand of NZ_MAUJ01000001.1, from coordinate 1,081,026 downwards.
AAAAGCAGGTGTTAAGGTTATTCTAAACGTTGCTGGTGATGGCAGTCATAATTTATATCAAATGCGCTTTGACGCGGGTATCGCCGTTGCAAATGGTATGACACATGAAGGCGCACTTAAAGCAATGACTGCGAATGTTGCAGATGCTTTTGGCATTGAAGGCGGTAAGATTGCAGCTGGTGAACGTGCAGATGTTGTACTTTGGACAGCTGACCCATTTGAATTTAGCACACGCATTGACCAAGTTTGGATCAATGGAGAGTCTGTGACAACAGAGTCTCGTCACGATAAATTGCGTGAACGTTATACGACGGATTCAAATATGCCACGAGGGTATACTAAGTAATATCATGCTTAGTAAAAAGGCACCTATCAGGTGCCTTTTTAATTTTTCGCCTAATATGACGATGAAATACAATAAAAGGGATTTAAATGTTTACCCTTTGTATTGAACTTCAAGTCATAAATAGGTTTTTTCATGCGAGTGACTGGGCAAAAGAGACTCGATTATTAAAGTGCTTATATAAGCGCTTTATCAGAAAATAAGGTCTATTTATAAACGGTGTAATCAACTTCTAAGTTGATATCATTCTCGCCAGAAACAACCCAAACTTGAGTACGTTGAGTTTGACCCACAGGACTGTGGCAAGTGACAGTCTGTCTGAATGCCGGTCCATTATAGTTATATACTTCGTTTTCAAGCGCGAAGTGATTTGTGTGGAACAATGGTGTGCTGTCGTAGCCATTGAATACACGAGATGTAAATCCATCATTCATCGTTGCTGTGCAGTACGTATCTTCGTTTTTGTTGTTTACATGTAGTGAAGAGGTGTAGCTGACTTGCTCATACCAGCCTCGGCCACCACAGTGTGAGCTAGCACCTGTGCAATTTGGCATTTTATATTCACCAACGCCAGCTAAGGTGGTATCCCAAGTAATTACCGGTAAGCCTGAAAACTTATGATAAACTTTGAATTGTTCACCTTTAAGATTTTGGCAATTGAGTGCTAATACGCGGTTTCTTTGCAGTTGTTCGTCACTAAAAGTACCGTTGAAGTAAACAGTATCTACCATACTGGCACCAGGGCCTGCTGTACCAATGTTAACAGTACCATATTGCTGGCCAGTGATTTCATCGTAAATGTATCCGCTTGTACATTCAGAGCCACCTTCTCTAAAATAAACCCATGCATTGAATGTACGGGCATTAAATGAGTCAGTAACAATACGTTCAACCGCACCATTTGAGTAAGCAGATGTTCTGTTATAACCATCCAAATCATTTACCACAACCTGAGCGTATACTGAGTTTGCTAGTAGACCTGTTGTAAGCGCAGCGAGTAGCTTAAGTTTCATTGTTAACTCCTTTGATAACAAGTTTATGAGGGTGACCTCTATTTTTATTGTGCGAAACACATTTTCTATTTTTAATCATCTTGATGAAAAAATTCATGTCAGAGATTGTTTTCAGCGAAGTGAATAAACTCACTTGCGCCATCGATTTTTAAATCTGAGCGTTTAGTTTAAGTAGAGAATTAATCAGTTAAGGGACCTAATTCGTGCTTAAAACTGAACGCCTATTAAGCTAGCGAGTAATTTTAATCCTGTAAACCCTACAAAAAGTGCTTGAATTTTAAATTGTTTTTTTAAGTGCAAGTGGTGTGGTTTTGGTGGTTTTGAATAATATATTTCTTACTTTTTGATTTTTATATTTCAATAACATGCTAACTAATTATTATGAATTTAATTAGTTTTCTATATAGGCTTGAATTTTAGGTTATTTTTATAAGTTTGAGGTTGAGCGCTTAAGTATACTTGAAAAATTAGGTCTATATTGATCTTCAGTTAAATGTGGTTTTCTAACTAATCTAGAAAAGTGATGGTTTTATCGATGTCCATAGCAAGGGGTGAGTGAGCGCACTATTGATGCAAAAAATAAATTTATAATTTTTGTGTTTTAGACAATTTTTTTTGATCTATGTCTAGGCCGAATGCTGTCAGGCAGAGGTTACGGCTGTTCAAAGTATTGATTTTTTGCTAAAAAGACCAAGTCTTATTAAAAAATAGCTGCACATGTAATAGCCAAGTGTATTGAAAACTTGTTCAACCCACTCTAATTTTTAGCTATTAAAGATAAAGTGTGTGAATAAAAAAGGAGCGTATTTTGACAATGGATATAGTAATGATGTGCTATTTGCTAAGCATTGTTTTGGCGTTTTTTATCTCAGCCTCATATTTAACAATTCACCAAAATATCACGATAAAGATGGTGCTTGAACTATCAATATATTGGCTCTTACTACTGGGACCGTTTGGCCAGCTACTTAATACGTACAATCATCTGTTGCCTATAGATATACCGTTATTTTTAGAAAAAGTATTGCAGTCTTCCATGCTGCTTCTAGGTCCACTAGCTGTAGCTTATGTATTCAACATACGGCAAAGACCCATGTCACTAAAGTGGGCTGCACTTTGTATTTTTCCATTTTGTGCTTTATTAGCGTTTTTACTATTAGATGAAAACACATTGACGAATAATGTCAGAGCAATGAGTTTATTGCCCGTTTTATGTTTCCAGTTCGTGCTTTTAAAATTGGTACCCATCGAGGTTGACCACTTCATTTCAAAAGTTAAAGTCAAAAGCAGCTTACTTACTGGTCAGGTACTTTTAGTTTTGCATTTAGCTTTCGCCATAGTACTGGTAAGCATTTTCTTCTCTCATCTATACAGCGCGATGATGTTTCATGTCTTTGCAACCTTATGTACGTTAGTTATTGTATTTTCAGTTGCTGTTCTGAGTTGGGGGTATGTAAATGCAGTAATGAATAAGTTAGAGTCAGTTAGAGAGGAATTTAACGCGGTTAAATGACGCAACTTTGATGGTTAGTACTGAAGGAGCAATGTGAAAAGAGTTAAGGTATACGTAATTGCAGGGACTATGTGTAATGAAAAAATCTGGCTGGCTGTAAAGGCTCATTTAGGCCCGAATATAGAACTAAAACACCTAGTGCTCCCAAAAAACAAGTCGTTTGACGAAATGTGTGTTCACTTAAACAAAAGTATACCAGAGCAAAAGATTAACCTATTGGGGTTTTCATTGGGTGGTTATGTTGCGGCGTACTTTAGTGTGTTATTTCCAAGCAAAGTGAGTAAGCTGTTTATTGTGTCTAATAGTCCAACGACTTTACCAGAAACAGAACGTCAACAAAGAAGGCAAGTATTGGCTTTCATCGAACGTTTTGGTTACAGTGGATTAAGTCCGAAAATGGCTAAGTCATTGTTAGATGCGACCTCTCAACAAGCTGAACTGATAGAACTGTTACAAGCAATGGATCGTGACCAAGGTGTTGAAGAGTTAATTAGCCAATATAAATATACATCTCAACGAAGTTGTTTAAAGGCTTGCTTACGTGCTTTGCAAATTCCCATACTGTTTTGGTTTAGCCATACAGACTCTCTTATTGATCGCCAGTGGTTTTTAACGGGTATAGAAGGTGCCTTCGTCAACATTATCATTGAAAAGGGTCAAGGGCATATGTTGCCAATAGAGAAGCCAAAAACATTTGCCCGTTTAATTGAAGAGTGGCTATTGAAAAGCTAGGCTCATTCAGTGCTCAATCTGCAAAACGAGTATGGTATTGCTTTTTCCTGTTCCAATAAACAAGTGCTTACCATTGTCTGTCACTTTTAATACGGAAACATTACGTATTTTTGTGTCTTCTACGGACGTTATGTGGTGATTGAAAGCCAACTTTTTCGTTTCGCTGTCAATGTTGAACACTAAAATACCACTGTCCATTTCGCCACTCACAAAAAGCATTTTTTCATTTGCGGACAATGCCAAACAGCAAGCACCACTTAATCCACCTGATGGTAACTGGTCGTTGTTGATGCTTTGATAGTGTGAATAGCTCCCTTTAGAATCCCTTTTAAACACAACCAAAGATTTACTTTTAGATGCGGTCGCAAACAAAAATTGCCCTGAGCTGGTGGCCAATACCTTTTGGGGGTTTATTAATGTTGGGTGGGAGAGAGTCTGCTGCAGAGCGTATGTATTCTGTGCGGTACGCTTTAGCACCGAGATTTGATTATTTTCAAACCCAGTAACAAATAGGGTTTGACCATCGTCACTCTGTACAATAGAAGTCGGATGTCCCCAATTGTGTTCTGGCAATAGCTTCCTGACAAACGAGGTTTTACCAAATTGGTCAATTTTGAACTGTGCAACGGTATTACTTTGATAACTTGCAGTGAGAATATATTTCTCGTCATTTGAGAGTATTGCACTCCAAGCGCCAATCAGACCTAAATTGTCTTGTTGCTTTATTGTTTCGTAATCTCCAAACGCAGTTTTAAAGTCGATGTTATCTGACAGCGTACTTACTGGATAGAATTCTGATTTACCGTTTGTTGCAAACGAAGTAAGTGAACCACTATAAAATGAAGTGGTATAAACGGTGCTATGTTTGGGGGAGTACACCACACTTGAAGCGCCTTTTAACATTAAATCGGGATAGTTTTTCTCAGAGAAGCTTTGAGAAAAAGGCAAATTTATTAGCTTGTCTGCATTTAGAATTGTTAATGCATCGTTGTCCCCACTTGCTATAAAAATCTTCTTGTGGTCTTCTGAAAACACAATGTCCCTTGGGTTAGCAATGCCTGAAATGCCATTCTGGTTGTTTTGTAAGATGTACTTAACTTTGTAGGGACTGTTCGGTTGCGGCGTTTTTGCTTGAACTGGCAGAGAGAATAAGTACAACAAGAGCATTTTGATACTAAGGTGTTTGATTGTAATGTAATTCATAACTTGGTTTTTCTTGTCCTAATTTCAACTAATAATCTTAAGGTAATTGTTCTAACAGGTAAACCGATCAAGTAGTTATTATGGACTCAATAGTCAGCTTGCTTTTTAAATCTAAATACACATATATTGACGGTTTACGAGATGGATTAGGTGCCATGGATTTAAGCTGTTTAAATATAAATCAACCATGTTTTAGCTGAGTTAATAAATTCTATGAGGGAAATGAATTATAACCTCAGATATAAATAAAACTAGGTGGGAGTGTTGAATAGCTTGAATTGTTCGTTAATGTGAGTAAAAGTGTGGGAGTTACATCCATAGAAAAATATTTACCCCTGGCATCACCGTGATAAAGATAAAACAAACTTATTTAATAACGCAGATATTGCTGTAGATGCTGTATTTATTTATCTTAACGATAGAAGGATTGAATTTTAGGAATTGAGTAGCATGATGAAACACTATGGTCGATTGACGATTTTGATATCTATTGTGATTCTACTACCAAGCGTTGTTCCTGGAGCGATGTCTGTTCTTGCTTATTATTTTTCTATTGTCGTATTTGCTTCTTCAGTAATGACAATCGGGCAGTGTGGTATAGTTTATTTTCGTGCTAATGCTTTGATTACTGCAATTGGTGCGATTGTTTTAAATGATTACTTACGATTAATTGGTTCCTTAGAAGGTGCTACTTGGACAGGCAAAGCTGCGTTATACAGCCTTTATCTAATTGTATTACTGTTCGGAACGTGGAAAGCAAAAAACTCAAATAGATAATGTTGTATAAACAGAGTATGCCCATAGCGAATTCGATAAAACTCGCTATAGGTTTTGTCATTGACCTAATAAATTGGTTTCATTAGCTTAAAAGCGACAAGCAAAATACAGGTTGCGACAACCGTTGGGATACACATAAACAATAACTCAGCGTATCCTCCATCGTTTAAAAACCCTACCAGTCTACCTATCAGCACCAGCAATAATGAAACTAAGCCGACCCAAATGTAATCAATTTTGTTTTTGATTGCACCAATTAATACCATCAACCAAATAGCGATGGTTGTACCACCCCATAACGCTCTAATACTTGATAGGCCTGCGGCTGATTCGATCGGGTCTATGAAAATATGAGTTAGCATACTTAGGGGGCTAAACATAAATATAAGGCCTGTTCCCATAAAAAAGATTGCCAACAATCCGACCATTAAACGACCTATTATATTTTTCGACATTTCATACCTCTTGTTTGTTCAATACGAGTTTGTAGTGAACAGCTTATAGCTAAATATGACAATTTATGTCATATTTGTTGTGTTATGCGATCATCTACTGTTTCCCGAATCGAACGGCTGGAAATTATTACTGCCCGTTTAAAATCAGATTTACCCATCACGATTGGCGATCTAGCCAAAGAAGTGGGAGTAAGTGCGCGAACGTTAAATCGAGATATTGATGTTTTAAAGTCGAAAGGTTTACCTATTGAAACTGATGTTGGCCGAGGTGGCGGGATCAGGCTTGCCAGACACTGGGGGGTCGGGCGGATTAACTTGACCTATACCGAAGCGGTTGACTTGATGATAAGTCTAGCGATTGCTGAGCAAATGGAATCTCCGTTATTTATGGCGCACTTAAGCAGCGTGCGACATAAAATAATGGCCTCGTTTTCTCCCACTATGAAGTTAAAAGTAAACGGACTTAAATCGCGAATTATCATAGGCAAATCAGCGTCGACTTTTGTTTTAGCTAACTTTGAATCGCCAAAGGTTGAATCAGTTCAATTGCTTCATCAGGCATTTTTACTGGCGCAGCCTATCGAGGTTGTCTACGTGAACGAGCGAGGAGCGCGCAGTATTCGTGTTATCGAGCCTCATTATCTATTTTTGAGTTACCCTGTTTGGTATGTACTCGCTTGGGATCATTTACGTGACGATGCTCGTATATTTCGCTGTGATAGAATCGAGGACATTAACCCCGTAAATGGAGAGTTCAAAATAATTCCATTGTCTGAACTTAAAAAAAGAATCAAAAAAACACCAGAAAACTAAATTGAACGGAGTAAAAGAGATCACATCACGTTGCATGAAAACGGGTTTGAAATATTCGATGCAGGGGTGTTAACTCAACTAGCCAAGCACGTTAGTCTAGAGCTTTCCCGTAACTGTGCTGTTGCTCGCCCAAGAATACGAAGTGCAGATAAAATTGGCTCATTCGAAATATATGACACAACTCGCAGCACATTTACTTGGTCGAAAAGCGTACTTAGTACGTGCAATCTTATTTAATAAATCGGCTTCAAATAATTGGGCAGTTCCTTGGCATCAAGATAAAACAGTCAGTGTTTCTCAACAGTTTTTTATGAAAGGCTGGCGGTCTTGGAGTATTAAAGAAGGTGTTCATCATGCGCAGCCTTCAATAGATTTTCTGAATCAGATGGTTACGCTAAGGTTACATCTAAATGATACTGATCGCAAAAATGGGTGTTTAAAGGTGATCCCTGCAAGTCATCAGCTGGGGCTGCTCTCGGTAGGGGCGATCAAAACATGTGTAGAAAAACAGAGTGCTTTTAATTGTAAAATGTCTACAGGTGGCCTTTTGGCAATGCGGCCACGTTTATTGCATTGTTCAGAGAAGTTGTTGAGCCCATCACAGCGGAGCGTTGTCCATTTAGAATATAGTTGTTTTGAGTTACCGATGGGGATTTTTTGGGCTTAGTTACTATTAAGTTCGTAGTCTGATTGTTATTGCCTTAGTACGAATGTGAGATTTTCTAATATAGGCTGGCTTCAAGGTAGCCTGTAACAAGGTAATAAATTAAATTGTTAGACATCAACTATTCGAAGGGCTCGGTGACGTGGAATTAAAAGAGTATGTAAATAAAAGTGTGCTGTGTTGGCTTGCCACCGTTGGCGAAGATATGGCACCCAATGTTTCTCCAAAGGAAATATTTACGTTGCTAGACGAAGATACACTATTAATTGCCAACATTGCTTCACCGATAAGTGAACGCAATATTATAGCAAATGCTCGCGTGTGTGTTTCTTTAATTGATGTATTTGAGCAAAGAGGGTTTAAGCTCAAAGGGACTGCTGAAGTTATCGAGCCTAACTCAGATATCGGCGAGGAATATTTGAGGTCAATCCGTACAATTGCTGACGAAAGTTACCCGGTTAAAAATATTTTTGTCATCAAAATTGAATCTAAATCCAAGATCATGGCACCAAGCTATTTCTTATTCCCAGAGACAACGCCTGACAGTCAAATTAAAAATGCACTGACCACATATCAAGTTTCACATTATCAACACAAGCGATGAGTAACGATCAAAGCTACTCTAATCTAGCGTTTTGTACATAAATTAATGTGGCCTGTATTGGGTCACAAATGTTCGTTTATGTTCACAAAAAGTCATATTAATCTTAGATATGGATAAGTGTCCCTTTGTGAATACTTAATTGTTTAGTTTATCATTTTAAGAATTATATATTTATGAAGAATTGATAGTCTTGATCTTTTTCAATTTCGTATCAATAGCGTATCACTTACTCTTCTTTAAATTTCTTAAGCTCAAAGTCCTTGTTAGGTTACATTGTTGAGTTTATAGGCTTATTTCAATTGGAAAAATTAATAAATTAATTATTTTTTCAAATAAATCAGCAATTAATTTGTTCTATGTGTTATTTCTCTTTCTGGAAAGTTGTGTTATTTGCAGTAAAATTTGTTTTTTTACGGTGTTTTTTAGGCGTTGACGGTAACTTTATAACCTGAGAGCTTAATGAGAGTTTTTAATAAGTAACAATAATCAAAAGGAAATTAATATGAAAACTTATTTATTACTTGCAGTGATTGGGCTTAGCACGGCTAGTTTAACTAGCCAAGCGGCGGTAGTAGAGTGTGTGATCAGTGGCACGCCTACACCTCAAGAGTGGTCAGCAAATTTTTGCTCCAGCCAAACAGTATCGCCAGTGTCTTCAGTTGTATTTAGACTTAATGCGAGTAAACCAGTTGCTGAAGTAACTTGGTCATACTATGGCAGTGCTGGTAGATGGGATTGTAATAACGGTCAATACTGTAGGTTTACTAACAGTAGTCGCCAACCAAGTGGTAATGCAGAAGCATGCGCACGTCGAGTATTGTATACCGATGGTACTTGGGAAAGCCTCAACTCTTGTGCTTACGGTACATATTGGTATGGGAATGGCCCGATCCTCAAGCAATTTGATGTTGAAGTTTCTGAAGAAGATCTCTCATCTAGCGCCAATCATTTGTACTAACCTTCTGTATTTAAATGTGGTTCTGTGTTAACAGAGCCACTTACGACCTTGTTACCAGCACTTAGTGCATTTACTGTTAGTAATTTTAATTGATTCACACCAATAGGCTTAACCTTGAGTCTATAAAGAATTTATTAAGACGTTTTTGTCCACTTGGTGGTATAAATTAATAACTGTATATGTATACAGTATTTGTGTATCATGCTCTGAAACGTTAATAAGGAGCGTCGTATGACACACAAAATTGAACTCACAGTGCCAACCCCTCAAGAGTATTGCGCAATGCGCGTAAAAGCTGGGTTGTCCGGAAAGTCGTTAGAAGCTGCACAAATTGGACTGAAAAACTCGCTGTATGGTGTGTCTATTCGAAATGAACAAAATACATTAATCGCCATGGGTAGGGTAGTTGGCGATGGTGCGTGTAACTTTGAAATTGTAGATGTCGCAGTGGATCCAGAATATCAAGGTATGGGACTAGGTAGAAAGGTTATGGAGTATATTGACACGTACTTAGTGTCGGCAGTCTTTGAAGGTTCATATGTTTCAATGATTGCGGATGAACCCCTATTTTACGAGAAACTAGGGTATCGATTAGTTGCACCCAAGAGCCAAGGTATGACCAAAAAATTCCAAGTTATTAAATAGATAATTTAAATTTTTATGTATTTGCTTTATGCTACGAGTAATTAGTTAAAGAAAGCCAAAAAATATGACACCCTTGCCTGAAGTGTTTATGGGGTACAATATTAAGCCAATCGACTTTAAGAAATTCACTGAACTTTGCTACATGTTAGAGCGCTATGGCAAAGTTCAGGTCAAGGATATCCAAGGCTTCGAATACCCAAAAAACTACTATAGCGCCACTTTTCAAAGTGAAAGTAATCGTTTTAATATGTATATGAACTGTTACTGCTCATATTTGGCGTTTGGTGTAGTGCAAGATGAGGGCATTTCTTTTATACAAAATGCTGCTTTAAAATCTCTAATTAACAGCTATTATCCGTGTATTTATGTAGTGCCGATGAACGAATTATCGAAAAATATTCAACAAGCACACATAGCGCAATTCTCGCACAATGGGCGTGCAGCACTTAAAGTTTGGTTACCTTTAACAATGGGTGAAGCACTATTTTCATGGTTTTTTGACTAAATTAAAATCCATTCACGAGTTTAGCTGTTTTGTAAAACAGCATGACTTCTTTTAAGTTCTTCAATAATTGCATTGGCCAGCGGTGACATACTGCTGTTCTTTGCAGTGATCAATACAACCGGAATCTTATAAGAATATTTTTTTGGTAAAATAGCTTTAAATAAACCCTTATCAACCCAATAGCTGGCGTAGTGTTCTGGTAAGTAACCAATAAACTCTCCTGATAAAATCAAGTGCGCTATCCCTTCATCATGATACGCAATACCGCTATTTTGATAGTTTAAGCCATCGTTTCGTGTTTCTTTATCTCGCATGTAATTACTAGTGACGACTTCCGCTCGTTTTAGCAGTTTAGTAATGTCAGAATCTTTACAGTCAAATAAAGGATGGCCTTGTGCACAGTATAAAAAGTTGGTTTCGTCATGTAATGGGTAGTAATCCAAACCTCTTAAATGATGACGACTGACACCGAGACCTACTAAGGAACGGCCATTAATGACCGATGTTTCGACTTCTCTTGCTTCACAAACATTAATTTCAAATTGAATGTTACCGCCTTTAGCTTTTAAAGTAGAAATTGCGCGAGCAACGCCACAACGCGGATCGCTGACCATCGTATCAATGGTTGCTATTGTTACACGTCCAGAAAGTTCGTTTTTGGAGCTGGCAACAGTGGTTGCAAAAGCTTCGCATTGTTGCAGTAACTCTAAGGAGGCTTGATAAGTTACGCGACCGGGCTCAGTTAATTCGAAGCCACCTCGACCGCGCTTGCAAAGTTTGATGCCCAGTCTAACTTCGAGATCCGAGAGATGTGAGCTAATAGTCGAGCGGCCAATATTAAGCCTAGACTCTGCTGCGGAGAGTCCACCGCACTCAACGATGGCAACAAAAATTCTGAGTAGTCGTAAATCAACGTCATGAACTTGCACTTATCTAGCCTTTTAAATTGGTTACCACTTTATTTTTCAGACAATTGAACACCATTTGTGCAACAAAGTTTCGGTGTTCATCCGTCAGACTTTTAAGTTTGATAAATCTGGAATGAATTACGATTATTATGCATTTATAAAACATCTACGGCAAGCTAACATTGCGTCATCAAAGCACATGGTTGCTAAAGAAGCACAAGTATTTAGGAGAATATGATGACGTTTAGATATGGTGTTGATCGTCTGAACCTTGATATTGTAAACGGCATTGCCGATGGCAGTATTAAAGCGGAGCTTTGTCAGGAAGCTTTAGATAAAATTAACAAGAGCCGTCAACGTGTAGACAAAATGGCTGCGTCTGATAAAGCAGTGTATGGTATTAATACTGGTTTTGGCCCGTTGTGTGATACACAAGTTTCTCCTGAAGAAACCAAGTTACTACAGAAAAACCTACTTATCACGCATGCTGTAGGTGTTGGTAACCCAATCGCCAAGTCTATCTCTAAGCTGATGCTTATCACTAAAGTACACGCATTAAGCCAAGGCTTTTCAGGTATTCGCCTTGAAGTGGTTAATCGTATGCTTAAGTTTATTGAGTTAGACATTATTCCTGTTGTGCCAGAGCAAGGCTCTGTAGGTGCATCTGGTGATCTTGCGCCACTGTCTCATTTGTTCTTACCACTACTGGGTGAAGGTGAATTTTGGGTAGGTGAAGAAATACAACCTGCGGCTAAAGTACTTGCAGACAATAACCTAGAAGCAATGGACCTAGACTCGAAAGAAGGCCTTGCGCTTATTAATGGTACTCAGTTTATTTTATCTCACGCTATTACTGGCTTGACCAAAATGCGCTACCTACTAGATCTTGCTGATGTTGCAGGCGCTATGAGTATTGAAGGCATGCAGGGCAGCGAGCAACCGTTCCGTGAAGAACTGCATTCTATTCGTGCATTTGAAGGTAACATTGCAGTTGCAAAACGCATGCGTCATTTATTCAAAGATTCACAGAACATGGCAGATCATGAAGAGTGCGATCGCGTTCAAGACCCATATTCATTAAGATGTATTCCTCAGGTGCACGGTGCGTCTCGTAACGCATATAACCACTTAAAAGAGCTTGCTGAGACAGAGATGAACTCTGTGACAGATAACCCAATTGTGATCAGTGAAGAAGAAGCCATCTCTGGTGGTAGCTTCCATGGTCAGCCTTTAGCTATGGTACTTGATTACGCATCAATTGCAGCAGCAGAGCTTGGTAATATCTCAGACCGTCGCTGTTATTTACTACTTGAAGGCTTACACGGACTACCTCGATTGCTCACCACGTCTGGTGGTCTAAACTCAGGTATGATGATCCCTCAGTATACGACTGCGGCTTTGGTAACAGAGAACAAATCACTATGCTTCCCGCCATCTGCTGACAGTGTACCGACGTCGATGGGCCAGGAAGACCACGTATCAATGGGGAGTATTTCAGGTCGTAAATTCAATCAAATCTTGGGTAACCTTGAAAAGATTTTTGCTATTGAGTTGATGTATGCAGCGCAAGCTGTTGATTTTAGACGTCCGAATACATGTTCAGATATTATTGAACAGAATCATGCCTTGATCCGTACAAAGGTCGCGAAACTTGAAGAAGACAGACTACTTAAGCCAGACATCGATGCTATGGTTGAGTTTGTTAAGTCACAAGCATTTACGGTTACAGTGAACTAAGGAAATCCGACATGAATTTTCAAGAACAAATAAAGCAGGGGATCCCTAGCGAATTACCTGAAGCAAAGCCATATCCGGCAGGGGCAAACCGTGCGCCAAAGCGTAAAGATATTTTAAGCGCTGATGAAAAGCAGCTAGCAATCAGAAACGCACTGCGTTACTTCCCAAAAGCGTGGCACAAAGAGCTTGCAGTTGAGTTTGCACGAGAGCTCAAAGACTTTGGTCGTATTTATATGTATCGTTTTAAGCCTAACTATGAGCTTAAAGCGCGTTCAATCTCAGACTACCCAGCTAAATGTGAGCAAGCTGCGGCAATCATGTTAATGATTGACAATAACTTAGACCCAGCAGTTGCACAGCACCCAGAAGAGCTTATCACTTATGGTGGTAACGGCGCGGTATTCCAAAACTGGGCGCAGTACTTATTAGCGATGAAATATCTGAGCGAAATGGAAGAAGATCAAACGCTTCACATGTACTCAGGTCATCCAATGGGGTTATTCCCATCGTCAAAAGATGCACCACGTGTAGTTGTTACAAATGGTATGATGATCCCGAACTACTCTCAGCCAGACGATTGGGAAAAGTTCAACGCACTTGGCGTAACTCAATATGGTCAAATGACGGCGGGTTCTTTCATGTACATTGGGCCTCAGGGCATTGTACATGGCACGACAATTACCGTTATGAACGCATTCCGTAAAGTGCTTGAGAAAGGCGAAAGTCCAAAAGGTAAGATTTTCTTAACAGCTGGTCTTGGTGGCATGAGCGGTGCTCAACCTAAAGCAGGTAATATTGCTAACTGTATTACGGTATGTGCAGAGGTAAACCCTAAAGCGGCGATTAAGCGTCATGAGCAAGGTTGGGTTGATGAGCTGGTTGACAACATGCCTGACTTAGTTGCGCGTGTTAAAAAAGCACAAGCTGGCGAAGAAGTGGTGTCGATCGCGTTTATTGGTAATGTCGTTGATGTGTGGGAATCATTTTTAGAAGAAGATATCTTCATCCACCTAGGCTCTGACCAAACATCATTACACAATCCTTGGTCAGGCGGTTATTACCCAGTTGACATCAGCTACGAAGAATCAAATCGTCTAATTCGTGAAGAGCCAGAAGTCTTCAAAGAAAAAGTACAAGCAACGCTTAAGCGTCATGCAGATGCTGTCAATAAGCATACTGCCAAGGGTACTTACTTCTTTGACTACGGTAATGCATTCTTACTTGAATCATCCCGTGCTGGTGGCGATGTGATGGCCGCAAATGGTATCGACTTTAAATATCCGTCTTATGTTCAGGATATTTTAGGCCCGATGTGTTTTGACTATGGCTTTGGTCCATTCCGTTGGGTGTGTACATCTGGCAAACCTGAAGACCTAGATAAAACGGATGCAATTGCTGCAAAAGTACTTGAAGAAATCATGGCTGAGTCACCTGAAGAAATTCAGCAGCAGATGCAAGATAACATCACATGGATCAATGATGCGAAGCAAAATAAGCTCGTTGTTGGATCTCAAGCACGTATTTTATATGCAGATGCAGAAGGGCGTATGAAAATTGCGAAAGCCTTCAACGATGCCATTGAACGCGGTGAAATCGGGCCGGTAGTTTTAGGTCGTGACCACCATGATGTGAGTGGTACGGATTCACCATTCCGTGAAACGTCTAACATTTATGATGGTAGCCGCTTCACCGCAGACATGGCTATCCACAACGTAATTGGTGATAGCTTCCGCGGCGCGACTTGGGTGTCTATTCATAATGGTGGTGGTGTTGGCTGGGGTGAAGTAATCAACGGCGGTTTTGGTATGCTGCTTGATGGTTCAAGTGATGCTGAGCGCCGTTTGAAGTCAATGTTATTGTTTGATGTCAACAATGGTATTGCACGTCGTAGTTGGGCACGTAACGAAGAAGCCAATTTCGCAATCAAACGTGAGATGGAAAGAACACCTAAGTTAAAGGTCACATTGGCAAACAATGTAGACGATGAGCTATTAAACGGTTTATCTCTCTAATCCTGACGAAATTACAGGGCATGAGTCATGCCCTGTAATTTTACTCCTTGCACCTCACAATCTACTAATAAAACCAAGTATCCACCACCTTTAAAACGACTTTTTTTCCCCAGTTTTTCTGCGATATCCGATTTCTGTTCAAAGGTACGTCGACTTCTCAACGGCAAAACTCTTGATAAAGCCCCAACGAATAACAGATTAGCGAAAAAATTTATCGCTTTATCCTCATCAAAAAGTATTCATCTTTATGCAAGGGCCGGCACTTCCAGTTGGTAAATTATTCCAGTTTAAGATAAGAGATTGTTAAATGTGCTCAAAATGAATACATTCATAAGTATTTTAATGTCGATTAATCGAATTTAAAAGGTTGTATGATTCTTAATCTCATGTTGATTTAAATAAAAAATCCAATAAAAAGATCTTGATTGAATATATAAACCTGATATTGTGAGCGCGTTGAATGTAACTAACCAAAGGAAATTAATATGTTACTTAAACTTAGTAAAAAGAAAGTCAAAAACTTAAGCACTTCAAACAAAGCGCTTAACCCGCAGCAAACGCCTCAGATCGGTGGTGGTCAAGGCCTTGATTCTCTGGGCTGCTTACCAACTGTTAAGTGTCCTGTTTCTTGGCAGTGCTATTCAGATAACTGCTAATATCCCCCACACTCTAGCAGTCCTTAACCCTTGTTGTAGGCCTTAGTTGGCCTACTATAAAATATGACCCAGCTCTAGAATAAACGTCATCTAACCAAATCTGGCAATTGCTATCTCAACATACCTTACAGATTTTACATTGTAATACTTATTTCCCGTAGCACGATTAAAGTGTGTACAGTAGTATCTTTTTAAGCCTATTTGCGCCAATTACTAAAAAGGAAGTTATATGGAAACCACCATTAAAAATGTTGTATTTGATATAGGAAATGTGGTAGTTCGATGGTCCCCAGAAGACATTATAAGTATGACCTTTGGGAAGACATGCCCTAAGGATGGGCTAATTGAAAAGGTGTTTCACTCAGATATTTGGTTGGATTTAAACAAAGGTTTAATGACCGAGCAAGAGACAAAATTGAGGTATCAAAAGGAGCTTGGCTTGAGCCAGCAAGATTGCGAACGCTTGTTCCATTACATCAAGCATTCATTGATCCCTGTGTACAATACAGAGGCTTTGATTAAGCGAGTCAAAAAAGCAGGCTATCGAGTCTATGCACTCACGGATAATGTCCATGAAATTGTTGACTATTTAAAGGAAACCTATCAATTTTGGCCATTATTTGAAGGTGCGATTGTGTCGGCAGATTTGGGCTTGCTCAAACCTCAACCCGCTATCTATGATGCGTTGCTGACACAATTCAGCCTAAATGCAAATGAAACCGTATTTATTGACGATATGCCCCACAATGTAGCGGGGGCAAAAGCGATGGGCATTGAAGCAATTCAATTTGAAGATGCAGGGCAATGTGAAATGGCGCTTAATAAGTTAGGGCTTGAGTTTTAGGCGACGTTGCAAAAGAGTGATTACCAAGCGGTAATGAAATTGCACTTACACGTATCTTAATTAGGCTCTCAGATAGAGTGGTATTAATTTTCTTAACTTGGTGGCAATGGGCCACCGATCCCCTTATAGGAAATGCGTAGTGGTTCAATCAATTATGACAAAGCAAAATTCTAGTTCTAAATAATTGAATCGAATAAGGAGTTGTAAGTTGGAGCCGTTGTTTCAGCGGGCACAAATAAAATAACCAGTTTTTAAAATAGCATGATTGTCTCCACATTGGTCTCTTGCATTTCAGACTCAGAAACTGTGCGACCAAATTCTTTAAAGCGCTGTACATATCAAAGCTGAAAAGTAAGTATTACTTACTATATTTGTATGAGGTACCATACAAATAGTGGCCATTTATGAACCTGAAAAGCCTCCAAGTAAAATATTCACTTCTCTTCATTGCGATTTCTGTGTTTTTTGTCGTTGTTGTCTTAATAAATTTATATCTTATTAGTAAGACCGAACAAAGTTTGGATGAAGTGGGCAATAAGTTTAACCCAGCTATTTCAGCTGTTATCAATGCTGACAGAGACTTGTATCAAGCACTATCTGCTGAACAACATGTTTTGTATATAACGGACTTACAAGCAGGTTATCAAAAGCTATATGCAGATTATCAAGAAAACGCGCAGCAAGCGTTAGATCGGATGAATAGGTACCGGAGTCTCATGGCAGAATACCCCAGTGCGCTCGCACCATTAAGCGGATTTGATAGCCAATATCGAGCTTGGTTAAGTGACTCACAAAAAGTCTTCGACCTTATTCGTCAGGGTGAGCGTGGCGCTGCTATTGAGCAAAGTGAAGGTGCTGCGAGTCAAAGTTTTAATGCGCTTAGAGACTACTTCAATGTGGCCGGTGAGGCGGCTGATAACATTAGTGGTCGCGTTAGTTCAGAGTCCATCAGTGAGGTGAATAGTACGTTAACTGTGATCCTGATTTTCAGTGCCATTGTGATTGGTATGATCATCGCCATCGGCATGATTGCTCCGAAGAAAATGGCTAATGCACTTAATGACCTCGTTTACCAATTGCGAGATATGAGCAAAGGTGATGGTGATTTGACGAAACGAATCAACTCGACACGTGAAGATGAATTGGGTGATGTAGCTAGGGAGTTTGACAACTTTGTTGCTGGTTTGTCCGAGTTAATTCGCACGATTGTTGATGAGACAGTGGCTGTTACCAATGGTGTGGAAGCTTTAGAGAAAGGCTCGAAAAGCATTCATGACACTTGCTCTAATCAACTGCAGGCGATTGAGGTCATTGTAACCGCAGTGAATGAGATGTCTTATGCGATTAAGGAAGTTGCTGAAAATGCGAGTTCAACGGCGCAGGATCTTGCAGATGTGAATCAACTGACCGATGAAGGTACAAAAGTCACCAATAAAACTGTTACAGAGATCAATCAGCTCTCGGAGATTATCGCAACCGCCTCTCAAACGATATCTAAAGTGTCTGAAGATTCTACCAATATTACTTCAGTGCTTGATGTGATACGCGGCATAGCAGAGCAAACTAACTTGTTAGCGCTCAATGCAGCTATTGAAGCTGCGAGAGCGGGTGAGCAGGGCCGAGGGTTTGCCGTTGTGGCAGATGAAGTGAGAACACTTGCCAGCAAAACGCAGCAGTCCACAGAAAACATCCAAGAGATGATCGCAAATTTACAGCAGGGTGTTGGGCAAGCGGTTACCTCAATCGAAAAAGGCAATGACTCTACACAATCTACGGTGGATTGTTCCGCACAAACGCTAGAGTCGTTAGGCCAAATAGCGACTGCGTCTCAACGGGTGTCTGATATGGCTTTGCAAACAGCAACAGCAACAGAAGAGCAGAGTAAGGTGACAGACGATATCAGCAGCAATCTGACACGTATGTCTGAGGGAACTCGCGAAAACTTTGACACTGCCGTTGAAAACGAATCTGTTGCAGACCAAGCAATGGCCAGCGCGGATAGATTAAGGCAAGCTGTCGGTGGGTTTAAATTAGATTAGACAAAAAAGCACTGGAATAACTAAATTATCCATCGTTAATTGACTGAGTCTGTCAAAAGCGTCTTTTGTATAATGTAAAGGCCTTTATTCTGTATTATATGATAACGATAATTAAGGAGTACTCGGATGACAAAGGTTTATCAAGGAGGGTGTCTGTGTGGCAATATTCGATTTGAGGCGTCTGGTCCTCCAAAAAATCCTCATACTTGTTCATGTAAAATGTGTCAGCGTCACGGTGGTTCGTTAACGCAGGCATGGGTCGAATTTGAAAAAGACAATGTCGCTTGGGTTGGTCAGGGGAGTGTGCCTAAACAGTGGCGCTCCTCTGAATAGTCATCTCGCTGTTTCTGTGATAAATGCGGTAGTACAATAGGTGCGATTGATGATGCCCCTGTGGTAGCGCTGGTTTTGGGAACATTTGACCAACCTAATCGAAAAGAATTACGCCCAACTGCTCACTCGTACATTTCTAAGAAACCTAAATGGTGGAGTGTACATGTTGAAACGTAATTTATGGCAGTTCGGTTCAGCTTGTTTTACTGTCAAGGTTGGCGTTAGTATGCGGTTATGCTGGAATACATAAATCGAAATTCGGTAAAAGTTTACTGAGCTTCAAAAATAAATAAGAAAATAGACAGGTTTATTATGCACCAACATGAAAAACTAAATTACGTAGAATTTGCCGCCAATGATTTGAGCGCGACTAAAGCATTTTTTAATTCTGTATTTGCATGGGAGTTTGTTGACTATGGGCCAGAATATACGGCGTTTTCAAACCAAGGTTTAGACGGCGGGTTTTACAAGGCGGACATGTACAGTCATCCAAGCGGAGGCGGTGCATTATTGGTCTTTTACAGTAATAATATCCAGGCAACGCTTGATAAGGTGGTGAAGCATGGTGGTGAGATAGTAAAGCCGATTTTTGATTTCCCTGGCGGGTGTCGTTTTCACTTCAAAGAGCCTAGTGGCAATGAGTTTGCCGTCTGGTCGGAGAAAAAGTAGTCAGTTATCGCTCTTTAACAAATGCGGTGATCCCTACCGAATTTTGCTTCGTTTAAGAAAGCGAAGCAATTAACGAGGGATGCAACATGTTTGGTATTTTTAAATCCAATCCAACAAAAAAATTGAGAAAATCACACAGCATATTGCTTGAAAAAGCAATGCATGCGCAGAGGAATGGAGATATTAGAGGGTATGCCATGCTCACCGCAGAAGCGGATTCTTTATGGCAAGAAATAGAGCGTATTGAGCGTCAACAATAAGTCAGTAATAGCATGCCCATCCGATTTTAATTTGCCACTTCTTGAAATATAAAGTTTATATTAAACATACACACGCACACTGGTTTATCGTACTTCCTTGCAAGTATAATAAATAGGAACAATTATACTGAAAGGGATTTAACAATGAAATTTTTACCAATTGCGCTGACATTGTTACTCGGTGCATGCAGTTCTACTGTTTATAAATCAGAGCAAACAATGGAATTGATTGCGGCATCTGAAGCAAACGCGCCTCATGGTGTAAGCGGCACATTTGAGTTTGAGATTAAAGGCTCAGGAAAAGTAGATGGCGAAGTTTTTTTAAATACTGAGGAAAATTTCAGAGATAGGCGTTCAATAAGCATTGCTTTGTCTCCAAAAGTGGTCATGGCATTCATACGAAAAGAAGGCTTAAGTCCCAAAATTTATTTCCTAGACAAAAAGATTCAAGTGACCGGCGAAGCAAAGCGCAAGAAGGTTTTTTTAACGTCTAATGGCAAAAAGATGCGTAGCTACTTTTTTCTAACCGAAATTAACGTTACTTCATTAGATCAGATTAAAGAGCTCTAATCTACATTTTGAATAACACCTAAACTGAAAACGAGCTTAGGATCGCACAAATCCTAGCTCTTTTCATGAAATACCTACTGAATAGTTATTTTAATTTTCATATTTCCAGCTTTTAACTTTCATTCTAATAAAAAAGCGATATCTTGTTATTAATTGAAAACATTATTGTTTTTATTACTAATGTATCACCATCAAACAAAAAATAAGAAATCTATGAACATAAGCTTTGTACCATTAAAAAAACTCAAATTTCCTCTGCTTTTAGCGGTTAGTTTGTTTACATCTCAACTAGTAAAAGCAGATGAAGTCGATGCGCTTATTACAAAAATAATGGCTGAGCGCAATATTCCTGGTTTACAACTCGCTGTCGTTAAAGATAAGAAGATTGTAAAAACGCAAAGCTATGGCGTCGCAAATTTGCAGGATGATATTGCAGTAACTAACAATACCGTTTTTTCCATTAACTCTATGACCAAAGCCTTTACAGGTGTAGCGCTCGTACAGCTGGTGGAAAAGGGCGTGATTAGCCTTGATGACGAAATCGGCAAGCATCTTCCGGAGTTACCAAAGGCTTGGCATAAAATTCAGATCAAGCATTTGATGGCCCATACATCGGGCTTACCGAAAATACTAAGCGGTTACTACATTGATTTGATTGTAAGGGGAAATCCAAAAGCGGCTTGGGAAAAGGTACAAACGTTGCCAATGATATCTGACATAAACACGCGCTTTGATTACAACCAAACGGGCTACGTCATTATTGGAAAAATCATCGACAAATATGTGGATGGGAGTTTTGTTGAATTTATAACCGATCATCAATTAAAGCCAGTCGGTATGCATTTGACAGCAAAGTCGGGTTTCGAATACATGACGCCAGTGATAAAAAATCAAGCTCGTCAGTATTTGTATGAACATAAAGACGGGCGCTTCGTTAATATCTACGGGCATTTTTCCTATATGATGAGAACGGCTGCGGGTATGAATTCAACCGCGACTGAGCTTGCACATTATTTAATCGCACTTCAGTCACACAAGCTCGTTAAGAATACCAAACTGCTTTGGGCACCAATCAAATTAAACAATGGCAAAATAGAAGGCTTTAGTAAGCTCGAAAATGGCTATGCGATTGGCTGGCAAGTATTAGACCGCGAGCATCACCCAGCGGTGAGCGCAAGTGGTGGCAATGCGGTATCTATGATTTATTACCCTGAAAATAATGTGTCGATTGTAGTATTAACAAATTTAGTGGGGGCGTTGCCCATCCAATTTGTAGACAATATTGCTGCGCTTTATATTGACGACTTTAAACGCTAAACAGAGTTGATATATAGTAGGGCTTGATAGGGTTCATTAGGTGATTTGTGCAAAGTGCTCAAATCACCTAAGGGTAATTACTTACGAAGCGAAATTGATGTGGCTTCTATGTCAATTTTGCCTTGCTTGAACAGCCCACCAATAGCCTTTTTGAAGTTTGCTTTACTGGTCGAAAAAGCTTGCTTAATTTGTTGAGGATCGGACTTATCACCCAGTGGTAAAAACCCATTGTTCTCTTCTAGCTTAGCTAGAATTTGCTCGCCTAAGCCTGAAATCTTCTCAATCCCTGGCTTTTCAAGTAACACATCAATTTTGTCTCCCTCACGTACTTGCTTAACATAGCCTTTCATACGTTGGCCAATGTACATACGCTTGAATACCGTGTTAAAAAACACCATACCAAAATGGGTTTCATTGATGACGACTTTATAGCCAAGGTCGGTTTTTGAGGCAATGATCAGGTCAACTTCTTCAAACTTACTGTAGTTTGCTGGGGTTTTATTGACAAATTTATTGATATTGCTCGAAGCGCACAGGCGCTTACTCGCATTATCTAAGTACAGCTTTACCAGATAACTGTAGCCTTCGCGCATTTTTGGCTTTTGCTCGTTGTAAGGCGCAAGGACGTCTTTGGCAATCCCAAGGTCCATGAACGCACCAACTTTGTTGATTTGTTTCACACGTAACAGCGCGAACTCACCCACCTGCGCGATCGGTGCTTTTGTGGTTGCACAAGGGTGCCCTTGGTTGTCTGAATAGATGAACACTTCAACATTGTCGCCTTCTTCTAAATATTCAGGTTTTTCATCCAAAGGTAAAAACACATCGCCAAGCTCTTTACCGTCTAGATATGCGCCTTCAGCGCTGATCTCTTCAATCATTAAAAATTGCTTAGTACCTAGCATGGTTTATTCCTCGGCTGGCTTTGGTTTTCTACGAAGTGGTGCGTTGCCATCCACGTCAAATGGGGCTGCAATCGGCTTTTTAGGTGCCTTAGGCTTTTTCGTAAACTTACGTTTTTGCTCAGGCTTTTTACCAGCAGCAGGCTTTTTACCTTTATACGCTGGTTTTTTAGGCTTTTCTTTAAATCCTTTGAATTTACCTTCTAGACCTTCAATGGTGTGGAAAGTCAGCTTTTCTTTGAGATACTGTGCAATTGCTTGGTAGCTCTTCCAATCTTTTGGACCCACTAATGAAGCCGCAGTACCTTTAAAGCCTGCGCGGCCTGTACGTCCGATACGATGTACGTATTCTTCCGCTTGTTTTGGCAAATCAAAGTTGATGACGTGCGTAACGTTTAAAAGATCAAGACCACGTGATGCCACATCAGTTGTGACCAAAACTTTATATATACCACGGCTAAACGCATCCATAATATCAAGACGCTTGTTTTGCGCTAAATCACCCGCTAAACCAATGGCTTTAATTCCCATTTCGTTCAGTAAGTCACTCAAGCGCGTAGTATCTTGACGCGTTGCGGTAAAGATAATGCATTGTCCAACGTCATCTTGCTGCACAAAGTGTTTAAGTAACGCTTCTTTGTGGTCTAGGTGATCTGCAAAATACAACGCCTGTTGAATATCTTCGTGCTTTTCATTACTGCCGCTTAGTAGGATCTTTTTCGGCGACTTTAATAGCGCTTTTGCGGTAAGCTCAACTTGTGCATGTTCTAATGTCGCTGAAAATACCATGGTTTGACGAAGGCGATGATCGGCTTGACTATTAATGGCATTGAGTTGTTTATCAAAACCTAAATCAAGCATACGGTCTGCTTCATCAAAAATTAACAGCTCAAGACCTGCAAGGTGTAATGACTGTTGTTCAAGGTGGTCAGTGATACGACCTGGCGTGCCAATCACAAAATGTGGGTTTTTACGCAATGCTTTTACTTGGTCGTTAAAGTTTTCGCCGCCAAGCACTTTGGTTGCTGTCATTGACGTACCAGCAATTAATAAGCGGCACTGGGCAAATACCTGATTGGCTAGCTCGCGAGTCGGGGCAACAATGAGAACACGAGGGTCGCGTTTGCTCAGCGCTTTTTGTTTCATTACACGCTGTACCGCGGGTAACAAAAACGCCAAGGTCTTTCCTGAACCGGTTTTTGACTGTGCAAAAACATCGTGGCCTGCTAAAGCTGTGGGGATGGCATGTGCTTGAATTTCAGTAGGCTCATTAATTCCCTGATGTTGTAGTTGCTTTTCAAAGCGAAGGTCAAGGCCGAGTTCGGAAAATCTCAAAGTTACTTTCTCCAGTCATTATTCTAAAAAACGCGCCATTATAGCAAAGAGCCAGACAAAGGCACTATATAAATCTTAGTTTAAAATTGTTTTTGCTTTCGTTTTAATCACTTGGAATAAAAACTCAGCACTTGATTCTATGCTTTTTGCATTTGTTTTATAAATCCGTAAAATACACGCCTCAGCGCCGGATTTACGATTCGGTTTGTGCCTACGCGTCGTGTTTAAGTGTAGGTTGTTTTAAAGCTTATAAAAGAGAATTATTATGACTAAACCTTATGTTGTTTGTGCAATGTATAAGTTCGTTTCGTTGCCTAACTTTGAACAGATCCGTCAACCTTTATTGCAAATAATGGAAGAGAACGAAGTACGTGGTACTTTGCTACTTGCTGAAGAAGGTATTAACGGTACTGTGGCGGCAAAACGTGAAGGTATCGATGCGTTACTTGCATGGTTGGACAAGCAATCTGGTCTGGACAACATTGTTTATAAAGAGTCTTTTGACGAAACATGTCCGTTCTACCGTACTAAGGTGAAGTTGAAAAAAGAGATTGTGACCATGGGTGTGCATGGTATTGACCCCAAGAAAGTGGTGGGTACTTATGTTAAGCCTGAAGATTGGAATGCACTTATCTCTGATCCTGAAGTTGTATTGGTCGATACGCGTAATGATTATGAAATCGAGATTGGTACTTTCAAAAACGCCGTAGATCCTAAAACCAAAACTTTCCGTGAGTTCCCTGAGTGGGCTGAAAAAAACCTAGACCCTAAGAAGAACAAAAAAGTAGCAATGTTCTGTACTGGTGGTATTCGCTGCGAAAAATCAACTGCTTACATGAAAGAGCAAGGTTTTGAAGAGGTATATCACCTTGAAGGCGGTATCCTTAAGTATCTAGAAGATGTGCCAAAAGAAGAGACAATGTGGGAAGGTGAATGCTTTGTATTCGACAACCGCGTAGCGGTCGATCACGACTTGAACAAAGGTTCTTACGAGCAATGTCACGCTTGTCGTATGCCAATCACTGAAGAAGAAATGGAATTAGAGCAGTACATGGAAGGTGTATCGTGCCATCACTGCTATGACAATGTGACTGAAGAGCAAAAAGCGCGTTTTTCTGAACGCCAAAAGCAAATGGAGTTAGCTAAAGAGCGCGGAGAGGGCCACATCGGCCATGAAGCACAAGAAGCGCTTCGTCAACGTAAAGAACAAAAGCAGGCTCAAAAAGAAGCGCAGCGTAAGCAATCAGCTTAATTTGCCCTAACTTTTAAATAGGTTTACCTGTTTTAGACGCCCTCGGCCATTTTGGTTGGGGGCGTTTTTATTTGTACTTTTCACAATGCTTACTCAAGTAAAGCTGTTTTTTGTTTTGGATATTCTATAAATTCATAATATTCATATATTTAAATTTTCATTTGAGCGCGCTCAATTATGCTGTTGCTGATTTGGGTTCCTCTATGGTGTGCGCTTATACTGCAATTGGAAGAGTTTACACCGAACAACAATAATGAATACACCAACCCAGTCAGAACTGACAATTTCGCTCCAGGCCTTTTCAAAACAAAGCCACCAGTTTTGGTCATTACAGATCCTTGGGTGGCTCGGATATACAATGGTGGTGTTCATTTCCATCATTCACCCGCAGTTTGACGACAACGATTTTAACTTAAGAGGTCAGTTGCTTAATTTATCTGTTGAGGTGATCTGTGGCTTCATTTTGTCTTTCTTACAGTGGTCGATTATAAGGCGAATTGTACATTGGCCGCTTAAGCGCACTTTGATTGCGAGTTTTGCTAGCGCCGCTGTCCTTGGTTTGGTGTTTAATGTCATCAAGCTGGCATCATACAAAACCATTGTTTATCATCAAGTTTGGTATCAAGAGCTCAATATGCTTGAGTTTGGCGGCTGGTTTTTGTTTTCAGTTTCTACCATGTTTGTATGGACAGCCATATTCTTCATTATGTTATACAACGCCCGTTTGCAAAAAGAGCATGAAATGTTGCTCAGAGCCCAAACAGCCGCCAAAGATGCCCAACTTCAGATGCTCCGGTATCAGTTAAATCCCCACTTTATGTTTAATACGATGAATGCCATTTCTACTTTGATTATGAAAAAGGAGAATGACATGGCACAAGAGATGTTAGACAAACTCTGTGATTTCTTTCGTGCATCGCTTGAGCATGACGCATCAGATGCCAGCTATCTTGGCAAAGAACTTGAACTGTTAGATTTATACTTGAGTATAGAGAAGGTGCGTTTTTGCGAGCGACTCAATGTAAATTATGACGTAGACCCATACTCAAAACAGGCAAGGCTGCCACCATTAATATTGCAGCCAATCGTCGAAAATGCGATTAAATACGGTGTTGAGGCGAGAAAAAAACAAAATGTCATAGATATTAGCGTGACTAAACACGAGGCGCAGTTAGAGATCTTGGTAGAAAATGAAGGTGGGGAATCAGATAAACCCTATGAGAAAGGGTTTGGAATTGGTTTAAGTAACACCAAAGAGCGTCTAGACACCTTTTTTAATACGCCATGCCAGCTGAGTGTTGAGAATGGCAGTACAAAAACTCGCGTCACGATGGTTATTCCTTTTGTGATAGAAAAATAAGAATTGGATTAAATATGATTACAGCGGTATTGGTTGATGATGAACCTCTAGCCATAGAGGGGTTGAAGTTGCGACTCGAAAACATCTCTGATATTCAGGTGGTAGGAGAAGGGTTTGACGGCGATGATGCAATTCGTTTATGTCATGAGCATCAACCTGACGTGCTTTTTATTGACTTAAGATTGCCGGGGCTCAGTGGCCTTGAAGTGGTTCAAGGGCTGCAATCAGACACCATGCCTCTGGTTGTATTTGTCAGCGCATACAGCGAT
This sequence comes from Pseudoalteromonas luteoviolacea, assembly GCF_001696455.1. GTDB lineage: Bacteria > Pseudomonadota > Gammaproteobacteria > Enterobacterales > Alteromonadaceae > Pseudoalteromonas > Pseudoalteromonas luteoviolacea_C. The sequence goes on along the minus strand of NZ_MAUJ01000001.1, from coordinate 1,054,338 downwards.
TATGCGATTGAGGCTTTCGAACTCAACGCGTTGGATTATTTAATGAAGCCCGTAAATCTGGGCAGATTGAAAAAAACGGTGGATAGAATACGCGACACCCTTGCTGAGTCAAAACATACGCCTAAAAGTGAAGAAAAAGCCAAGTTGTTAAAAGCATTAGGTGAATCTTCTGGGTTGAGTATTGCGCAGTTACAAGAGTGGCTTGATAAAGAAAGTGCGCCATTTCCAACGAAACCGAGACATGAATTACTGATCAAAAACCACGATAACGAGCAAGTGTTCTTGCGTGTTGACGACATTATGTGGGTCGATGCTGCCGGAGACTACATGTGTATTCACACAGAGAAGGAAAACTACGTTGTGCGGATCACGCTCAAGCGCCTCAGCGAAGAGCTCGATAACGGATCGTTTGCGCGGATCCACAAATCTACCCTAGTAAATGTGAATTTTGTTAAAAGTTTTACCACACTTAAAAATAATGAATCGATGTTGGATTTAGGGGGAGATATTAGGCTTAAAGTGAGCCGAAATTATAGTGACGCATTGAAGTCATTGTTGAAATCACGGGTGGGGGATGCATTTTTGTAACCCTTATGTCTCACATTTCATCGTGTAATTGTTTCGTCTTATCGTGCGCGGTGCAACTGCACCAGCATTGACGCAAAATTGCACCGCGATAGCGCATTTTAATTGTCACAATATTATCTTTCTATCAATATTTTAACTGCCAAATTTACATTTTTAATTTGCATTTAAAATAAATGCATTTGGCCAAATGACAACGATAAATGTGCCAAGGCTCACAGTGTGATGTTCGCTTTTAAGGTGAACATCACACTGTGAGCAAATGTGGAAGTGATGAAATGAAACCAACAGTAAACCAAGTGTTTGGCGTTTGCCTGCTGAGTGCGACACTGCAAGGGTGTGGCGGGGGCGCTGAAACGAACACTGATACCAGCCAAATATCACCAGAAGTTCCCGTATCTGATTGGCAACTCGTATGGAGTGATGAGTTCGACACAGACACCATTGATGCCAATAAATGGCTGCATGAAGTCAATTGTGACGGCGGCGGCAACAATGAACAACAGTGTTATACAGATAGCAATGAGAATTCTTATGTCGAAGATGGCATTCTTCATATTGTGGCTCTACCCGCCGCAGATGGAGAGCAAAAGCCCTATACATCAGCGAGATTGAGTTCAAAAAACAAAGCAGATTTCAAGTATGGACGTTTTGAAGTTCGTGCAAAATTGCCATCTGGCCAGGGAAGTTGGCCAGCATTTTGGCTTTTACCAACGGATGAAGTATATGGTGGGTGGCCAAAATCTGGTGAAATTGATGTTGTTGAGTCGGTTAACCTAAAAGCAAAACGAAAAGATGGGACTTTAGAGCGCCATGTATATGGCACATTGCATTATGGCAAAGATTGGCCAGACAACGAATCAAGTGGTAAAGAATATCTTTTGCCCAATGAGATGAATCCCGCTGATGACTTTCACACTTATGCGATTGAGTGGCAAGAAGGGGAAATTCGTTGGTATGTAGATGGCCACCTTTACCAAACTCAGCGCCGTTCGCAAGCGCTTTATAATGGTGATGGCGACGCCGTTGGGCTCATTTATCGCGGATGGTTCGCAGAGTATTTTGGGCAAGATTCTGGCGAGTTAGAAACCCATTGGGACAATGCGCCATATGACCAAGAATTCCATATGTTGCTCAATCTTGCGGTAGGTGGAAATTGGCCAGAAAGTGTCAATGAATTAGGTGTCGATGCGTCTGCCTTTGCCGATGGTCAACATTTTGAAATCGATTATGTGCGTGTGTATCAATGCCAAATCAACCCGGAAACCGGTAAAGGTTGCGACACCGTCCGCGGTGGGTTTGACAGCTTAGATGACGCATTGGTGGAGGGCAAAGCACCCACACCAATTCCTCCTTCTTCTGGCATTGCTCAGAATCTAGATATCTTTACTGGCACGCCAAATCCAAATTGGCCGGCTTGGGATTGTTGTGGGGGCTCTACACCTGGCTTAGTCGAGGATGCAGAAAAAGGCACAGTCTACGAGTTTATGGTTGGAGAAAGCCCAACCGTGAATGGATTCATTTCTCGCGAGGCATTTATTACTGATGAAGCGGGCACAGCTACGCCCTTTGATGCAAGCCCACTGCTCAGTAGCGGCACGCTGAGCTTTGATATGAAGGTCGTGAGTTTGCCAAGCGCTGCTGATACGCCGTGGTTGTTAAAAGTTGAGAGCGTTGATGCGTCTTCGGCCGTTGAAGTGCCATTAACCACCAGCGTTGAAGGCCAAGTGCCTACACTTGGCCAGTGGCAAACGTATACGTTTCCATTACAAGCGCTGGCTAATGGTGGCCTTAGCCTGAGTGCAATCGATGCAGTAATGATTTTTCCAACCTGGGGCAGTGGTGAAGGTGCGGTATACCAAGTTACTAACATGCGTATTGCCAGTGATAATGTGTCGGTACCTCAATCTTTTGTTATTTTTGAAGAGGCTGTGAATCCAGCATGGCCTTTGTGGGATTGTTGCGGCGGTACAACACCACAAATAGTAGAAGATGACGCTGAGCATGGTAATGTCGCCGAGTTTTCTGTGGGCAGTGAACCAACTGTATTAGGCTTTATCTCGCGTGTCGATAATATCGAAGAGGGTGTTTCTCCAATGCCATTTGACGCCTCGTCTATGTTTGCCGATGGTATGTTTCAATTCGAAATGAAAGTCGTCAATGCGCCTGATAACTCGGAATCTGTTTGGAAATTAAAGATAGAAAGTAATAACGCAGAGACGGCGGCAGAGCTGGATCTTACTAACAGCATCGAGGGACTAGCACCTGTAACGGGTGAATGGCAAACCTATACGTTTAAACTGGCTGATTTAGCAACTGCAGGTTTAGATGTAAGTGCAATTGACGTCGTGATGATTTTCCCAGCTTGGGGCACGGGCGAGGGCGCACTTTATCGCGTAGACAATTTAAAATTCTATCAACCAACTGAAGCACCTGCTTTCGAAGGGCATGTGCTATTTCAAGATGATGTACTCGCACAATGGTCGCTATGGGATTGTTGTGGTGGCACGACACCAATGATTGTAAATGACGACGCGCAACACGGTATGACTGCCGAATATACCATTGGCGCTGAACCAACCGTGGTAGGTTTGTTTGCAGATGATGGGGTGTATCTCGACAGCGCCGCCTTTTTACAATCCGGTGTGATTCAATTCGAAATGAAGGTCGTCAATGCGCCTGCGAACGCTGACTCTGTTTGGAAGTTTAAGATTGAATCTATGGATGCGACTACAGCGGTAGAGCTTGACCTATCAGCAAGCATTGAGGGTAAAGCGCCTGAGATTGGTCAATGGCAAACGTACACATATTCTTTGCAGAGTCTGGTCGCTGCAGGGTTAGATGTCACTGCGATTGATGTTGTGATGGTGTTTCCTGCTTGGGGAACTGGCGAAGGTGCCGTATTTAGACTAGACAACGTACTTATTTACAACCAAAGCTCAGTACCTCAGCCACAATCTCTGACTTTATTCAAAGACGGGCAAAACAGCAACTGGCCCATTTGGGATTGCTGCGGTGGTTCGACCCCTTCGGAGCAACAAGATGATGCTGAACATGGTGCCACGGCTGAATTTTCAATCGGCGCAGAGCCGACGGTGATGGGGTTTCTTGCAAACGAAGGCGCACACTTTGACGCCAGCGCTTTACTCACAGGGGGTGTTGTCCGATTTGACTTGAAAGTAGTCAATGCTCCGAATGATGCGAGTAGTACTTGGAAATTCAAAATTGAATCACTGGATGCCGAAACCGCTGTAGAACTGGATTTGAGCTCAAGTACCGAAGCACAAGCGCCAGAAGTCGGGCAGTGGCAAACGTACACATACTCTTTGCAAGCTTTAGCTGACGCAGGATTAGATCTATCAAAAATCAATGTCGTTATGGTTTTTCCAGCATGGGGCACAGGTGAAGGTGCTGTTTACAGGATTGATAACGCAGAAATCACGGTGCCGTAACGCGGCAAATACAAGGGGGGAGCACTTTTCCCCCAGAACAGAGAATTTAGTAGGTTAGTTATGAAACAAGTTCAATTTGTATCTTCGCGCGTGGCTTTGTGTGTCGCATTAGCTCTATCAGGAAAAGCGTATGCTGAGGAGCAATCAGCGTCTAATTTAACGGCAGAAGAACAAAACCCAGAAATAGAAGTGATCGAGATCCGTGGCATTAAGGGAAGTTTGACCCGTGCAATGAATCTAAAAAGAAGTGCATCAGGTGTTGTGGATGCGATTTCAGCTGAGGAAATGGGCAAATTCCCTGATACCAACTTGGCTGAATCTTTACAGCGTATTACCGGTGTTGCGGTTAGTCGTAGCAACGGTGAAGGATCTCAAATTACGGTTAGGGGTTTTGGTCCTGACTTTAACTTGATTACGTTAAATGGCCGACAAATGCCGGGTACGGGTAATTCAAGGTCATACAACCTAGAAAACTTGTCTGCAGACGGTGTTATGGCGTTAGAGGTTTTTAAAACTGCGCGCGCAGAAAATCCCAGTGGTGGGCTTGGTGCCACAGTCAATATTGTGACCAGAAAGCCTCTTGCAAGTCCGGGGGAGCGTTATACCGTTTCTGCGAAGGCGATTCATGACTCATCAAATGTTGAGAACGATGATTTAACCCCAGAGCTTTCTGCGCTTTACTCAAATACTTTCGTTGACGACACGCTTGGGGTGTCATTTTCTCTCACGCATCATGAACGCGATTTTCAGAAGCAGCAAGCTCATATTCAAGGCTGGCAGGCCAATGTGGACTTGCCCAGTAATATCGACCAAAGCAAGGTGATTGATCCAAGGCCGCTTGATAGCGAGGGTAACAGAGTCGGAGACTACTTTTTCCCCCGTGATATGAACTATGGCATTGAAGATTTAGAAAGGGACAGAACCAATGGCCATATTGTTTTTCAATATGCACCGAGCGACGACTTAGTACTATCAGTAGATTACACCCATACCAAAGCAGTGACGGGTAAAAATGGCATAGGCTGGGGGATGTGGAATGAATATGGCGGAAATATTAACGCGTATGAGTTAGATGAAAATGGCACTGCGGTTTTTGCCGATATCAGCGGCAATGATGGCTCATTTACGGCTTCGCGTTCCACAACTGAGGTCATTGAAAAGTCAGCCGGAATTAATATTGATTGGCAAATCAGCGATGCATGGCATGTTTCTGTTGACTATCACGACTCTTCGAGCGAAACAGATAATGGCGTAGATAAGGGCATTGGCAGTGAAGGCGCTTTAGTGTTGGGGTCAGATCAGTTAAGAACTAAAACCTATGATTATCGCACGGGCGATGTTCCGCATGCGCAAATTCATTGGTTAAATGGCTCAACAACCTTGCTTGAAAGTGAAATTGACTCCCACTTTAGTCAATTTGTTCATTCTCCTGGTAAATCAGAGGTTCAGCAGCTTCAAATAGATACGGTATGGGAAAATGATCGTTTTGATATTCCACTCATTGATGTCAAATTTGGGGTTGCCGTGACGGACCAAACTATGGGCGGCTCCAATGCATGGAGCGGTTTAATCGGCGGTTTTTTGTTTAACCCGTCTTGGCCACAACTTTTCCCTGACAGTATGTTTGTCAGAAATAATACCAATGGATTCTTGGATGCATTTGCCAGCGGTGGCGCAAACTTAAACCCTAATTACTATTACACGTTTAGCTTTGATGAAGTAGTCGCGCGGTCTGAAGCGTTTTTAACAAACGACGTGTTAGGTGGCGACGACTATTTTGCGACAACCGCCTATCATGACCTAGGAACGTTCTCTCAAAGCTCTGTTCAAGAAGAGACAACAAGCTTTTATATTCAAAGTGCTTGGGAGTTTGAGGTTGCGTCTTTACCTGTGTTCTTGAACCTTGGCGTTCGATACGAAGAAACTGATGTAACCAGTGTCGACAAGCAGCCAATCCCTGTATCGGTATGGTGGTTAGGCGGCAGCGAGTGGCATACACAGTACTTACCAGATAATAGTGAATACACCTCCGAAGGTCGACACGATGTACTACTGCCTATGATTGACATTAAAGTTGATATGACTGAAGAGCTAGTCGGTCGTGTATCTTGGGGGAAAACAATCACACGTGCGCCGCTTGGTGATTTGTCTGGTGGTAGAGTGCTATCAACAAGTCCAAAGATAGGCTCTCGTAATGGAAGTGAAGGCAATACCAATTTAAAACCTTTTGAGTCAACCAACTTAGATTTAAGTCTTGAATACTATTACGATGAAAGTAGTTATGCAGCAATCGGGTACTTCAAAAAATCAGTTAAAAACTTCATCGGTAGTCAGGTCAACGAAACAACCATTGATGGCTTTAATGATATTTACCTTGGACCGAGATGGAATCAAGCTGTAGCTGATATTGAAGCGCGTGGCGAGCAGGCAAAAACTGATGCGATATTTCTACAAATGCAGGCAAATGGCGCAGTGTTGAATGAGCAAGGTTACATTGAGCCCGCGGGTGACGACCCATTATTAGTGTGGAAAATAACTAAGCCATTTAATGCGCCTGACACTAAAAAAGTGGACGGTTTCGAAGTGGCATTTCAGCATGTGTTTGGTGAGAGTGGCTTTGGCATTGGACTAAATGCAACGTTTGTAGATGGAGACGTGGAGTTTGATGTCAACAGTCTAGAACAGCAAACACCGCTCACAGGCTTGAGTGATTCAGCTAACGCGCAAGTGTTTTATGAGAAAGACGGACTATCTATCAAACTCACTTATGCTTGGCGTGATGAATACTTGATAGGCGTAGGTCAAGACCAAGGCTCTGCTGACAATCCACCTCAGTTTGCTAAATCATATGCCCAGTTAGATGCCAGTGTGAATTACGACATCGACGAGCGCTGGACGGTTTTCTTTGAGGGTATAAATCTCAACGATGAAACTGAACAAGGCTTTGGTCGATACGAGCGCCAGTTCTTATTCGCGAGGCAGTACGGGCCTAGGTATACCTTAGGCGTGAGATACAGCTTTCAGTAAATCTAACCACTTTCTTATCTCTTAGTTATTTTAGAGCGTCGAGTATGCAGCACAGGCTGCTGCATAACTTGGTGCTTGTTGGAGTTATTTATTATGGCAACCGAGTTTGCTTCAAAAGCAGCGCATGTGGACCAATCTTCTGGCTATCCTAAAAACATTGGTTTTGCATTGTCTGCACTTACAAGTCTATTTTTCATGTGGGGATTTATTACCTGCCTGAACGATATTTTAATTCCTTACCTGAAAGGCGCGTTTCAGCTAAGTTACACACAAGCCATGTTAGTGCAGTTTTGCTTTTTTGGCGCGTATGTCATCGTCTCAATCCCTGCAGGAAATCTGGTAGGTCGGATCGGGTTTCAAAAGGGGATTGTACTCGGTCTTGTAATTGCTGCGTTGGGGTGCGTGTTATTTGTACCAGCAGCGATTATTGGATTGTATGAAGTATTTTTACTTGCGCTGTTTGTGCTGGCGTCTGGCATAACGGTATTACAAGTGTCTGCTAACCCTTATGTAAGCGCACTGGGCAAGCCAGAAACCGCGCCATCAAGACTAACGCTGACACAGGCATTTAATTCTTTGGGGACGACTATTGCGCCATTTTTTGGTGCTTACCTTTTGTTTTCATCTGGGCAAGAGACCGTATCAAGTGGTGCCGATGCGGTAAAAGTGCCATACCTCTTACTCGCGACAGCATTGGGTATTTTGGCAATTATTTTTGCTGTTCTTAAGTTACCGAAACTGGTTGAACAAAGTGATGAACCGTCAACAAACGCAAGACCACTAACAGAATATCCGCATTTAATTCTCGGTGCGGTAGGTATCTTTTTATATGTGGGCGCAGAAGTGTCAATTGGCAGTTTTCTGGTGAGCTTTTTACATCAACCCAGTATAGCGGGTTTGGATGAAGCGCAAGCCGCTAAGCTCATTGCGTATTATTGGGGGGGCGCAATGGTGGGGCGTTTTATTGGTGCAGCGATTATGCAAAAAGTAGCAGGTGGGAAAGTGTTGGCTTTTAATGCTGTCGTCTCGATGATGCTGGTTATTTTTGCAGTAAATCAAACGGGGGCATTGGCAATGTGGGCCATGCTTGCCGTTGGCTTGTTTAACTCAATAATGTTCCCAACCATTTTTAGTTTGGCCATTTCGGGTTTAGGCAAAGAGGCAAGTCGTGGCTCCGGTTTATTGTGTTTAGCGATAGTTGGTGGTGCGATCATTCCGATTTTGCAAGGGCTACTTGCCGACAATATCGGGCTTGAAAGCTCATTCTTTTTGCCAGCAGCGTGTTATATCTTCATTGCTTACTTTGGCCTTTGGGGATGTCATAAAAAGCCTAGTAAGGAAGCCATGCAATGAAAAATATTAAACAAAAAGCCTTATTGTGCGTTAGCATGATCAGCCTTCTCAGCGCTTGCGAACAATCCAAGCAACTTGATACACAAACAACGAAAGATAAAGACCCGTCTATTTGGCCACATATTTCTTCAGAGGTGGCAGTATCCAAAGATATAGAGGTGCGTGTAAAAAGGCTACTTAGCGAGATGACCGTTGAACAAAAAGTAGCGCAAATGATTCAACCTGAAATACGTGATATCACCGTTGAAGATATGCGCAAGTACGGTTTTGGTTCGTACTTAAATGGTGGCGGTGCATTTCCAAATGGTAACAAGCATGCTTCTGTGGGTGATTGGGTGGCATTGGCAGAATCTATGTATCAAGCATCGATAGATGCGTCTGTAGATGGTTCTACCATTCCAACAATGTGGGGAACAGACGCGGTCCATGGACACAATAACGTGATTGGTGCGACTTTATTTCCCCATAATATCGGCTTGGGTGCTGCTAATGATCCGAAATTGATTGAGAGAATCGCACAAGTAACCGCAAAAGAAGTGCTAGCCACGGGCATCGATTGGATTTTTGCGCCAACGGTTGCCACTGTTAGGGATGACAGATGGGGGAGAACGTATGAAGGGTATTCTGAAGATCCCGAAATTGTGAGAGGTTATGCGTATTCCATCGTTAGAGGTTTACAAGGCAATGGGCGATCTGGAGCGCTCTTTAAAGATCAACACGTGATTAGCACAGTAAAACATTTTGTTGGTGATGGCGGTACAATTCAAGGCGATGATCAAGGGGATAACGTCGACAACGAAACGACTTTGTTTAAGGTGCATGCGCAAGGTTATGTCGGTGGGCTCAAAGCTGGTGCACAGTCAGTCATGGCCTCTTTTAACAGCTGGCATGGCGATAAGATACATGGCAATCAATACTTGTTGACCACAGTGTTAAAAGGCCAAATGGGTTTTGATGGGTTTGTTGTCGGGGATTGGAATGGGCATGGGCAGATCCAAGGGTGTACGAATGAGAGCTGTCCCCAAGCTATAAACGCAGGGTTAGACATGTTTATGGCCCCAACAAAAAGCTGGAAGCCTTTGTTTTACAATACCGTCGAACAGGTAAAAGATGGCACGATCCCTAAAAGTCGAGTCGATGACGCAGTTAGCCGCATCTTAAGAGTAAAGTTGCGAGCGGGCTTATTTAATAAGCCAAGCCCTGCACATCGCCGCTATGCAGGTGATAGCCGGATAATGGGCAATAAAGAGCATCGAGCGCTTGCCAGAGAGGCGGTACGTAAGTCACTGGTCCTGTTAAAGAACAAAGCTGGAATTTTACCTCTATCGCCTAATCAAACTATTTTAGTGAGTGGTGATGGTGCTGATAACATCGGTAAACAGTCTGGAGGATGGACGATTACTTGGCAAGGTACAAACAATACCAATGCAGACTTTCCCGGAGGGACCTCAATTTATGAAGGCATTAGGCAGCAAGTAGAAAAAGCGGGCGGTGAAGTTACGTTAAGTGTGGATGGCTCTTTTGAGCAAAGTAAAATGCCTGATGTTGCAATTGTCGTGTTTGGCGAAGAGCCATACGCAGAAGGGCAAGGTGATAGACCGCATTTGGCCTATCAGTACGGTGACAAAAAGGATTTACAGTTAATAAAGTCCCTTAAGTCTCAAGGTATACCCGTTGTGTCATTGTTTATTAGTGGTCGCCCCTTGTGGGTTAATGCAGAACTGAACGCCAGTGATGCATTTGTGGCGCTTTGGTTACCTGGTTCAGAAGGAGGTGGTGTCGCTGATGTGCTTTTTAGAAATAAAAGTGCTCAAGTACAACATGACTTCTCTGGTACTTTATCGTTTTCGTGGCCTAAATCACCGACACAACATGCAAATCGCTTTGATGAAGAATTGCCATTATTTCCTTATGGTTACGGATTGAATTATTCGATGACTGATACCCTAGATGACACCCTGAATGAATCTTTTGATATAAGCTCAAGTGTTAATGAAGAGGAACTTCTTTACGATGTGCAGCCAAAGAAGCCTTGGGCACTTTACATTACAGCAAATGGCAAGCGCCAGTTAGTTAAATCTAGTAGCGCACAGTTAGAGGGACTTGAGTTTCGAACGATCGATCGCTTTGTACAAGAAGACAGTATTCAACTTTTGCTCAAAGGGGCTAGGGAAGCGGGTGTTAAGTTGATTAGTAAACATGGTTTTGCTGAGGATTTGAGTGCTTACGTAGATTCGAATGCATACTTAACGTTTGATATCGCCGTGAAAGAGGGCACTATTTCTATGGCCACAGTTGGTATGAGCTGTACCGGTGACATACCATGCAAGTCAAAGGTGGAAATACCGCATTCAAAACTTAAAAGCCAATGGCAAAGAATCGCAGTGCCTATGGCGTGTTTTGAAAGTCTTGGCGCTAGGTTATCGCACACAGAGTCTCCTTTTAGTATTGCGTTCAATGGAGACGCTAAGCTTGAGTTGAGTAAAGTCGCGTTACGAACATCAGCCGCTGAAACGTTCATTGTTTCTTGTAATTAAAATAATCATGGCCACCAGATATTTTTGGTGGCCGCTTTATTCTAAATGCACAAACATAGCATTGAAAAGGTGTAACCACTGTTCATCCAAACTAATTTGGTTTCACAAGAATCATTGCACAAATTGCATTTGCATGGCATGGTTTCCAGCAAGTTACTCCATCAAGAAAAATTAACACAGAGGAAGCAATGACAGAAGAAGTTTTACCTAAGTCGGTTACAGACGAACCTGCAGAAATGCAATTTTATATCGTATCTGCGAGAAAGTTTTGGACACTTAATCTAATGACGTTTGGGTTTTATTCCGTTTATTGGTTTTACAAACATTGGAGCGAATATAAAAAGAGCCATGGTGATGATGTTTGGCCTATTGCGAGAGGTATTTTTTCAATCTTTTTCGCGCATTCGTTGTTTTCACTATTTGAAGCCAAATATGAAATCAATCTCAAAGAAAAGCCAAGTAGCTTAACGCATTTCGCAACTGTATTCGTTGTGCTATCGGTACTTGGTAATATCGTAGGCCGTTTATCAGAGAAAGGAATAGGCTTACCATTTAGTGCATTCGCAATGTACATTACCTTATTTGTATCAAGTTTTTGCTTATACAAGGCGCAAACACTTGCAAACTTGGCCAGTTCCGATCCTTCGGGAAGTGCCAATGATAGATTTACTCTACTAAACTTTGTGTGGATTTTTATTGGGTTAGTATTTTGGTTTTTAGTACTTGTAGGGACACAAATGACGTTGGTTGGGCAGTGATTCAACCTAAACCGATAGATGCCCACTGCGTTTAGATTTACTGAGAGGGCCTGTTTAAAGTAACTGGCCCTCAAATGGAAATTATTGACTAAAGATCATATTCGCCGCCATGACCACTAACAGCACTGAAAATATTTTTTTAACCGTTGAGACTGGCAGGTAGTTTGTTGCTTTGGCACCCAAAGGCGCGGTAAACCAAGAAGTGCAAACAATGCCCAATAATGCAGGTAAGTAAACAAACCCGGCAAAACCATCTTTTAAGTCAAAGTGTGCACTACCTGAGCTGATATAGCCGATTGAACCAAATAATGCGATAACGATCCCACATGCTGAAGCACAGCCGATGGCCTTTTTCATGTTGACAGAAAAGAAAGTCAGCAGAGGCACTAACAAAGCGCCACCGCCTATACCAATCATTGCAGACAGCCCACCAGTAATTGTGGTTAATACTGTAAGCAGGCCTTTATTTGGCATTTTGCGCTCTTCATCAGGTTCGCTTTTTGCACTGCTATAAAACATTTTCACAGATATGAGCGCGACGCTTATCACGAATACCCATCTGACAATTTGTTCTGGCAACATGGCGGCTAAGAACCCGCTTATTAGAGCTCCTAGCGCGACACCCGTCATTATCCACGGTGCTAGCTCCCAAGGGACGTTGCCATTCTTATGGTGCGCAATGGCCGAAGAAGTCGAGGTAAACAGGATAGACGCCAACGATGTTGCAATCGCAGCTACAACTACTTGGTCAGCTGGTAACACTTCAAATTGAAGTAAAATAATACTTAATATGGGGACAATGACTAATCCGCCACCAATACCGAGTAGCCCAGCCAAAAAGCCTACACCGCTGCCTAGCAGTGCGCAATAAACAATCAACAACAGCAATTCACTCATTCCATTCAACATTTTTAATATTTGGGGCTGCAATACTACATGAATGAAATTACGTTCGCACCATGCTGTTTTTAACCATATTTGACTAAGTAACGTCCAGTTTTCAATATTCTTAACAATGGTTAGTGTATATAAAACATAGGGTTAGTATTTTAAATTGGTCTGGTGACGGCTGACATTTTGCAAGTAAGGCTATTTATGAATTTACCTCACGTTGTACATTAGTTTACGTCAAGATGGCTAGAAGTCCTCTGGAGGCCGCGGATTCATTGATTATGAATTTTACTCATGATTAATTTGAATTTATAACATTTTGAAATAACTCGGTATCCACGTATAACTTACTCAACGAAAAGCTCTAGACGTCTAGAATTCTAAAAAGCTTGAAGGAATGTAAACCAAACATCCGATTTTAGAATTATAAGGTAAGGCTATTTTGCCGAGTCTAGGGGGAGAAATTATTTAAGGTTTTACCTAAAATTTGGATACAGATCATCATGAATAAAGAATTTACGTTTTCAATTAAGAGCCTTCGTCTTGACGAGAATTATCACCCGTCAAATAGCACGCGTATTACAACTAACTTTGCTAACTTAGCAAGAGGCGAGAGCCGCCAGGCAAACTTACGTAATGCTTTACAAATGATCGATAATAGCTTTAACGCTTTGGCTCATTGGGATAATCCCGCTGGTGATCGATATTCAGTTGAGCTTGAGATTGTTTCTGTGGATATGGATATAGAAGGTAGTGGTGAGACCTTTCCCTCAATTGAAGTATTAAAAACATACGTCTTAGACAACAAAACAGGTGAGCGAATCGAAGGTATTGTTGGTAACAACTTCTCATCTTATGTTCGAGACTATGACTTTAGCGTGTTACTGCTAGATCACAACAAAGATCAGCCACAATTTAGTATTCCAGATAACTTTGGAGACTTGCATGGTAAACTGTTTAAGTATTTTGTTAATTCAGAGACTTATAAGAACAATTTTAAAAAGCCGCCCGTGATTTGTCTCAGTGTATCTGATAACAAAACGTATCATAAAACAGAAAATCAGCACCCAGTGTTAGGATTTGAGTACTTACCCAATGAGTCTTCGTTAACCGAGCAGTATTTTAAGAAAATGGGCTTACAAGTTCGTTACTTCATGCCGCCAAACAGTGTGGCACCATTTGCTTTTTACTTCTTTGGTGACTTACTTAACGACTACAGTAACCTTGAGTTGATCAGCACCATAAGCACGATGGGTACTTTCCAACGAATTTATCGCCCAGAAATATATAATGCAAACGCTGTTGCAGGTGCTTGTTATAAGCCAAACCTTAAAAATCTTGACCATTCGATTACGCAAATTGTGTATGACAGAGAGGAACGCAGTCGATTAGCGAAAGAGCAAGGTAAGTTTGCTGAAGAGAATTTCATTAAACCCTATCAGACTATTCTTGAGCAATGGTCAGCAAGTTACGCTTAACGAAGTGAATAATCGATAGTTTGTTAGCTTGCATTGGCAGCTCTAGCTCGTTATCAGATAGAGCTCGCTTCAAAAGACAAGCTAACGAAAACTTAAAACAAATTAATAATACAGCGGCATTTATTATGAAAACTTTATTACCAACATCGACGGCGGGTAGTTTACCTAAACCTTCTTGGCTTGCTGAGCCTGAAGTACTTTGGTCTCCTTGGAAACTTGAAGGGGAAGCACTGGTTAGTGGTAAACATGATGCGCTTCGCGTATCGTTGCAAGAGCAGGAATTTTCTGGTGTTGATATTGTCAGTGACGGAGAACAAACTCGACAGCATTTTGTAACAACTTTTATTGAGCATTTAGACGGCGTAGATTTTGAAAAGCGTGAGACGGTTCGCATTCGTAATCGTTATGATGCCAGCGTACCAACCGTTGTTGGTCCGGTTAGTCGCCAAAAGTCTGTGTTCGTTGAAGATGCCAAATTTCTTCGCTCGCAAACAGATAAGCCAATTAAATGGGCACTGCCAGGCCCTATGACGATGATCGACACGTTGTACGATGCCCATTATCAAAGTCGAGAAAAGCTGGCTTGGGAATTTGCAAAGATACTCAATCAAGAAGCTAAAGAACTCGAAGCGGCAGGCGTTGATATTATTCAGTTTGATGAGCCAGCATTCAATGTGTTTTTTGAGGAAGTCAATGCTTGGGGCATTGCGTGTTTAGAAAGAGCAATCGAAGGCTTAAAGTGCGAAACCGCAGTGCATATTTGTTACGGCTATGGCATTAAAGCGAATACGGATTGGAAAAAGACGCTGGGTTCTGAATGGCGACAGTACGAAGAAGTATTTCCAAAGCTCAAGCAATCGAACATCGATATTATTTCATTAGAGTGCCACAACTCTCGTGTGCCGATTGAATTACTCGAGTTGGTGCGAGGGAAAAAAATCATGGTTGGTGCAATTGATGTTGCAACAAATACCATCGAGACACCGGAAGAAGTGGCAGACACACTACGCAAGGCCTTAAAGTATGTTGACGCTGATAAGTTGTACCCGTGCACAAACTGTGGCTTAGCCCCGTTATCACGCTCAGTTGCAAGAGACAAATTAAGTGCACTAAGCGCTGGTGCCGAGATTGTGCGTAAAGAGCTTTTAACTCAATAACCTTGCCTATCTCTAATGATAAAAAAGCAACCATAGCATTGCCGTGGTTGCTTTGGTCTGATAACCAAAGGGAGATTAATTGGCTGTCAGTCTGTTTTTAATTTAAATGGCTTATAAAGCTAAAGCTTGCATAAAGTGGGTGGGCTTTCCAAATTCAAACATATTGAGCATGCCACATTTTGCAAAGTGATTATTACTCACATAAGGTCGATTTTGCTGTGTGATGTTATCTTCCCAGCCTTGGCCGTTTTTCACATAGGCTTTGAGTTCAAACCAGCCTTGGTATGTTTTACTACAATCCATTTCAACCTCAAATTTCCAGTAATGCGGACCCCATTGATTTAAGCTTGACTCTCCAAAGCCGTGTAATTCATAAGTTTTCTTATCACCCCATTGCAGTGGCCATTGGTTGGTGGTCCAATCAAGTGCGCTACCCTGTGCTTGAGATGACTGCCCACTTTCTGATGCTTGCCAATCTAAATGCAAATCACCTGTTTTCCATGGCGCAGTTGTGCCGTTGCGAAGGTTAAGGTGTTTGATTGGGATTTGGCATAAGCTTGAGTTGGCTTGACAATTTACACCACGCTGCGATGCTGCATTGTGATCCAGACCTCCGCGTATAAACATATCTTGACCACTTTGAGTTTCGGCCTTAATGAATACAACCGTGCGTTGCCAGTCACCAACTGGTGGTAGCCCACCAGTAATACTTTGATGATGAATGGCAATCGCGTCCATTGCACCTAAAGAAACCTGTGCGTTTCCATCTTGGTCAACGACTACAGTTCTTCCTACGCATTGATTTGCACTTTTTCCACCGCTTAATTCATCGCAGTATGTGCCTGGCTTTAATCCTGTTTGAAGCTTAACTGACATATTCGCAGCTTCTCGGTTAATGGCAACAAAACCTTGGTTGCCTCTAGAGAAAGCAATTTGGTTATTACCATTGTCCCACCAATTTGAAACAGTCCAATTATCGTTTGTGTGATTTCTAAATCGCATAGCCCCTGCAATGAATGGTTTTCTGTGTTCACACTGCCATTGCTGAGCATGACAGTTTAAAGCGTTGCCCTGATGAACAGGCACTGTTGGGCCACCCGCATCGGTGTTGCCATTAAACTCATAGCTAGACATCACCTTTGGATAACCATATGGATATGCCAACATAAAGACATTCGCTAGGTCATACAGTTTTCCATCGTGGAAGGTAACGATTGAGCCTGCGCCACCATGGCCTCGCTGATTGTCATGATTATCTGTGAATACGACGGCTTTGTAACTTGGCATAAAACCCCATTGCTCACCAAAATTTTTAAGCCATGCAAGTTTGCCAGTTTTAAATGTTTCGCTCAGTTTTAGGCTGTATTTGAATTCTGTTACTAACCCATTTTGGAAGTAGTCAGACGCTTTAATCGCTTCACTTCCTTGGTCGATAACCTCTTGGAATACAACGGACTCGTTGTTAAGTTTTGCTAAAATATCGCCAATATCTGAGGCTGGCATATGTTTGCTTGCGTCTAACCTGAAACCTGCAACACCCACTGAAAGCAAATCGTTTAAAAAGTTGGCTAGTTGGGTTTGTACGTAGGGAGTGTCTGTGTCTAGGTCATGTAAACCTACCAGTTCGCAGTTTTGAACTCGCCAAGCATTGTTTCCATAGTCTTCTGGATTGATGGCGCACGTTTGGTGAAAGTCATTGGGGCTGTAAGTTGGGTATTGCTTATTACCGAAAGTATTGCCAGCGGTGCCTGTACCACTGCCGTGTGCCATGTGGTTTATGACCGCATCAACATAGATATCTACGCCAGCAGCTTTACATCTAGAAACCATATCCACAAAAGCATTGCGATCACCACCTCGGCTTTTAAGTTTGTAACTCACTGGTTGGTATCTAGTCCACCATTGACTGCCTGTGATGTGTTCATTTGGTGGAGATACTTGAACCGCAGCATACCCTTGGGGGCCTAAAAATGTTTCACACTCTTTGGCGACATCTGGCCATGACCATTCAAAAAGGTGAACAAATGTTGTGGGCGCGCCCGTACTAATTGGAGCAGCATACGCACTGGTTGAGGCAAGTACAGCAAAACTTGCAGCGATTGGGAATTTTATTTTATTCATTATTGTGCCTCTCATTTACATGAGGTTTACAATATATCGTTCTTTTCAGAACAATCTATTGAATACGTATGCAATACATGATTCGTATATGTACTGTATTTACTATAATCGAAATAAATATGTACTACTGATTAGGTATTAAATAATTATTTTTCTTCATGTTTGAAGCTATGGGCAGAATGTGTAAGTTTAAATATCATTAGATTTATGATTGTTTAAAAAGGAAAGCACAGTGTTAAACAATTCAACGTTACATTTTTCTATTATGAAAAGCTTTGTTGAGACAGGCATGGCGCCAAAAGTTGAGCAGCTTGCGACAGCTTTTAACTGTTCAACTGAGGAAACCATTGCTGCACTCAAAGCACTGGAAGATATACACGGGGTAGTACTTCACCCCCATTCTTCAGAAGTTTGGGTTATGCATCCGTTTTCAACCGCGCCCACCAATTTTTACATCGAATCAGGTGAGCGTTCATGGTGGGGAAACTGTGCTTGGTGTTCGTTAGGGGCTGCGTTTTTGCTCGACAGAGATCTGACTATCACCACGACGTTAGGTGCGCAATCGCAGCAGGTGATTATTGAAGTCAAAAATGGACAACTCACACCAACAAATCTGTATGTTCATTTCCCTATTCCTATGCAAGCCGCGTGGGACAATGTGATTTACACTTGCAGCACGATGCTACTGTTTGAGTCGCAAGTGCAAATCGATAAGTGGTGTCAACGTCATCAAATAAATAAAGGTGATGTGCAACCAATCGAGCATGTTTGGGAATTCGCTAAGGTTTGGTATGGCAATCATTTAAACCCGGAGTGGGAAAAGTGGTCGCTCGCAGAAGCCAAAACAATTTTTGACAGGTTTAATCTAACCCATGATATTTGGTCACTACCTTGTGAAAATAAGCAGTTTTAATCTGTAATTGGCTTATTTTGTCGCACTTAAAACACTTTTGTTTTAAACGATATAAACTACGCATGATATTTCGTTTTTGCCGTGGGAGTAATTGATGCAAAAAGTATTCGTAAGTGCGTGCTTGGTAGGGAATAAAGTACGATATAACGGCAGCAGCTTATGTTTGGATAAAACCGACAAACAATGGCTAGATTTAAATGTAGAACTCGCGATTTTTTGCCCTGAAGTATCCGCTGGATTACCAATCCCGAGAGCGCCTGCTGAGATTATCGGCGGCTATGGCAGTGACGTGATTGAGGGGAATGCTCGTGTAGTCGGCGATGACGGTGTTGATGTTACCACTGAGTTTATAGAAGGCGCTAGGCAAGCGTTAAGGCTTTGTCAGGCACAGAACATTCGTTATGCAATTTTGGCTGAGGGTAGCCCATCTTGCGGCAGTCAAAAAATTTACGATGGTACATTTTCAGGCAAAAAAGTGTCCGGATCTGGTGTGACAGCTGAACTACTCTCTACTCATGGAATAAAGGTATACAGCCAGCATACGGCAGGACAATTGATAAGCAAATTAAAAGAGTCCTAACAGATAATCAAGACATTGTCGTGAGTTAATGCATTTACAAACTTAGCCTCTATTTGAGCTGATAACCTAGTTTTAATAACGCTCATTTACTGTAAACTCATGTTACGCTAAATCGGCCATAGCAGTGGTTTATCATCGCAGACCAAAATCAAGGAGGAAATATGTCAATTAAAGAAACTTTAGAGTGGCAATGGAATGGATACGCCAAATTTCATAGGTCACGTGCCAATTTAGTGCTTCATATCATCGCCGTACCTTTCTTTATCTTAGGTGCTATCTTGTTGTTGCTCAGTATTTTTAATTTTAGTTTTCCTCTGCTTGCTGTTTCTGTGCTCCTCATGGTGGGCGCTATTGTGGTTCAAGGAGTAGGGCATAGCAAAGAAACGTTACCGCCAGAGCCTTTTACTGGGCCAACTAATGCCATTTTACGAATTGTTTTGGAACAACTGTATACGTTCCCTAAATTTGTGGTGAGTGGCAATTGGCTCAAGGCGTTGAAAAACAGTTAACACCCTAGCGCATTGAATTTCAGGGGATTGGAATTTAGCAAGCTTAATTTACCGTAGCTTCATATACGCTTGCCTTTATCCTAAGCTTGAACAGAACTTTACTTTTTGCTTCGCTATCTTCGTGAATTCAAAATGCGTTGTGTTGGCGGACTTAAATCTACACATAGAGTTGCTTTTTAGTTAGCTCTGAAGCATTTAATTAAGGCACATTTATGAAAATTCAATATCTTGAGATTGTCACCCTTGAAGTTGATACAGTATGTAATACCTACTCTGACATTTACGATATTGAGTTTAGTGAAATTGATTTAAACTTAGGCAATGCCCGTATTGCTCACTTATCTAATGGGGGCCTTATAGGAATTAGGGCTCCCCTTAGGCAATCTGAAACACCAACGGTCCGCCATTACACGCTCGTTAAAGATATTAATGAAGCTGTGTCTAAGAGTGAACAAGCAGGTGCAATAGTTGCTTTACCTCCAATGGAGCTATCAGGTTATGGCACTTGCGCTATCGTAATTCAATCTGGCATTGAGATAGGATTTTGGCAGGTTTGTAGCTAACCCTAAATTAATTTGCGGTCCGTAACAGAAACTCGCAGTTTGGCGCTATATATTGGTAGTTTGCTTACGGTATGTTGCTTGGCGCCTCGCCTTTTCCACATATTGCCTTATTATTCTGTTAGCTATGGAGGGATTCGCGACAAACACTTAAAGTAGCGCTTTTGAACCAGACCACCAGCGCGCTACTTCAGCGTGATTAACATAGCGAGTTTTCCAAAAAGGCTATTTTTTAAGCTCAGATTCCCATTGGGTCGCCCAAGTTCGTAGCGGGTCTAGGGTGGTCATTAGAGACACACCTAATTCTGTTAGTTGGTAGCCTTCGGCAGAGCTTATTATCAATTGAGCTTCTGTTAACTGCTTAAGTCTAGAATTTAAAACTGATGGAGACATCTTATCGCATCTCGCTTGTAATGCTCTAAAGCTCAGTGAACTGCAACGGAGCTCCCATAGAATTCTCATATTCCATTTTCGGCCCAACAAGTCAAATACCGCCATGATTGCGACACCTGAACTGGAACCTCTCACTGATTTATTTGGTAGTGGTGTGGTCATAACTCTTGCGCTTCTAAATTAGTAGCGATACGATGTGCTACGAAATAAGAAGCACTTTATACTAATAATTTAAAAAAGCGAGGGAATTATGTTTCTAGTAGATATGAGTTTTATAAACATGGATGTAGTCACACCAGAGTTGACGGGTCAACACAAGCGATACCTTGAGCGAGCATATCAAGCGAACAAGCTGATGTTTGGCGGCGGAAAAGTACCAAGAACGGGCGGGCTGTTGATTTCAATGCACGAAACTAAAGAAGAGCTGATAAAATTACTAAATGCAGATCCATTTGTACAAAATAGCGCTGTGAGCTTCACAATCACCGAGTTTACTCCCGTTATGGCATCAAAAGACTACGCGCACCTGATTGCTTAGTTTTTCATGTGTCATAGTGAATAGGCTTATTTAGGCATAAATGAGCCTATTCAAAAATACTTTGAGCTGTTTATGTAGAATAATCTTGCATTAGCTTACAGATTACTTGGGTTAATTGGTTATCTTTTTGCATTAGCTGTTTTAATTTGTCGCAAGAGACCCACATTACATCGCATGGTGTTTCACTCACGCATTGCGTTTTACTGGTAGCGGTGAACAGTGTTAGAAGGGCAATGGACTCGCCAGGGCCTTTACTCGTGCATATATGCCTTTGTTCTGAGTCGTTAATGACAGTCCAGTGTTCTTTGATACTCCCTCGACTGACAATACCAATTTTGTTTAGCGGCTGATTGGCGTCACAGATTGTTTGGCCTGCCTCATAAACGTTGTGTTCTATCAAGGTAGACAGCTGGTATCTAGTCTGTTGGCAAAGGCGTCTGGCCCAAGGAATGTCATTTACTAAGCGTTGTTCTTGCGTAGTTCTAAAAATGGTCTGCTTCTGCAGTGCTTGCATTCTATCCTCTACAGACATAATGAGTCTTTGCGCTTCTGGCTTGTCTAGAACTGCTTGTTTGAGTTGTTCAGCGATGACTGCTCTCTCCCTGTTAAGAAGAAGCCTAGTGGCTGCTTGCGATTGCAAGGCTTGAATGATTTCCGGAAAGCTATCACGCAGTGCTGCTATTTTTTCAAGTGTGGTCTTTTTATTCGCAATTACAGCGTTCATAACTTCTTGGGCAACTTGTTGGTTTGGCGCAAGCGCATGCACATGGCTTTCTAGTGCTTCTTGTGCATGAATAAAACCGCGCGCAATATCATAGCCTAGGGCAAGTTTGTCAAAGTAAAGCTTAAGCAATAATCGGTTTAGCCATTGATAGTTTCTTATGGGGGCGAGCCACGCGGGTAATTGCCAAGTGCCATAAATAAATGTCCTAGGGCCAATACAGGGCTCTCCATCTAGTGCTTGCTCTACCGCTTCAACAAGTTTTGCTGTTGCTTGTTTACTTAACATCCCCTGTTCAAACTGAGTCCAGTAGTGTTTTCGCTCCGTTTCTAGCAGCCTTCTTTTATATGCAACATCAAGCTCTTGTTCAGATACTTTGTCGGTATTTCTCACTTCATCCACATGCTTCAACTGAGACTTTTGCTTTACGGCTTCCCAATCCGCTCCTTTTAAAAATTCATTTGTCATCATTTCAGGCAGCATGGTGTGAAGTTCTGCACTAATTTTGGTTTGTGCTTTGTCTACCGTTGCTTGTTTGGCGGGGGGTAAGGAATTGAGACCTAAAAGTTTCAGAAGCAGTCCCATAGTAGAGCCATTTACTATAATTGTGAGCACCACAATCCCTGCACATAAAAAGAGTACGCGATCACCTATCTCTTTTGGAATGACATCACTTGATACCACGGCTAATGCCAGAGCTAACGAAACCGCGCCTCTTAGGCCACCCCAACAAAGTACAGAAGCTTTAGCGAGGTTTATTCCAATACCCAGTCTTTTTAGCGCAGGCATAAATACCGCAATTGAAAAGGCACGAATCAGCAAAATACCACCGTATAGGACAAACAGCATTTGCCATGCTTGTGCGTCATCCAATGGCACTCTTATCGCGACTAAGATACCAACCAATAAGAATATTAAGGTATTAGCCATATGGGCCATCATTTCCCAAAAATGATGCAAAAAACCTGCAACTTCTGGGCTAATACGGGTACGCCCGATACTTGCAAAAATAATCGCCAAGGTTACAACTGCTACAACACCTGAAACGTGGAAATTTTCGGCGATAAAAAATACCGAGTAAGCAGCGGCAATGGTGAGAGATATTTCAATCATTGGGTCGTTAAATACCCGTTCTATCCACAAAATACATAGCCAACCCACTACTAATCCGATAATTAAACCAACCAAAACGACTTTGATAAACTCAACAGTGACATGCAAAGGGGAGGTGATCCCGCCAATATCGGCACCAGAAAAGGTTGCAGTTACCCATGTAAAAAAGAGTGAAAAGAACACAATTGCGGTCCCATCATTTAACAACGACTCGCCTTCGATTAACGTTTCTAACCGTTTTCGAGAGCTGACTTCTTTTAGTAATGCGACAACAGCAACAGGATCGGTTGCACTTATTAATGCACCAAACATCAAGCAAACAGCCCAACTCCATTGCCATGATTCCGGTGTAATTACGAAAATAAGCTCGGCAGTAAGCCAAATAGCAAGCATAAGGCCGGGTACGGCAAGTAAGGCTATTTGAGTAAACATACGCCTAAATAAGTGTACTTCCATTGCAAAGGCGCTTTCAAAAATAAGGGTGGGCAAAAATAAATAAAGAAATAGATGAGAGTCAATATCGGCTATGAGCACCAGGCTTTCACTAAATGCTTGCGCGTGGGATTGAAATACGTCGGCACGCTGAAGCAAGCCTATGATTATACCCAGTAATAATAGCGCCACTGTGTATGGGACCTGCGTTCCTTTTAATACATGGCGAACAAATGCCCCAGTAAAAAGTGCGAAAATCACAAAAAGCAGGACTAACAAACCAGTGCTAAAGTCCATAGCTGGTTTTCTCATGTAAGATATGTTTTAGGTAAGTTTAGAAAAGTTATGAGCAGTTCGCTAAATTGTCTTCTTTTTATGTACACATCTATAATAAACTCCCGTCAAAATAGATAATGTAATGCTTGGGAGTTGGCGTGATGAAGGTCATTAAAGGGGGCTGCAATTGTAAAGCAGTTAGTTTCGAGTTTAAAGTTAATGCCAGCGCTATCTATATGTGCCATTGCTCTATTTGCCGTAGGGCAACCGGGGTTAACGGTGTCGCCGTAATGATAGCCAGCAAAACGGATTTCAAGTGGTGTTCTGGTACGCGTTATATAAAAACATGGCGCAAACCAGAGCATGATTGGGTGTGTAGCTTTTGTACAGAGTGTGGCTCAAGTTTACCCGGTGAGAACGACGACCAAAGAATGTATATTCCAGCTGGACTCGTTTCTAACGAGTATTTGCAAGGTATTCGTGTCACGCACCATTTATGGGTTGAATCAAAAGCGTGCTGGGACGAAATCGGTGATGACGGCAAACAGCACTTGAAAAGTATGATTTGAATAAGCCTTTTGCTAAAAAAGTGTTTAAGCCACTTAACTGAAAGTGACTTAAACGTTTAATTGGACTTATTCTTCTGTGTTATCATCTTCTTTAGGACATACAACAGGGTAGCACTTAAATACTTCTCTGATACCTCTAAAGATGCCAACGTGCAGCACAGAGCCATGGTTTTCATCTGTTGTAATGTCATAACGAATTGTTACGGCATCTGTATCGGTTAATTCGTTGGCGGTGCGCTCAATAGCATTAATGTGACGTAAATAAAGATCTTGATGCTCTGGCGGAACATTGTCTTCATGCGCAGCAACGATATAAACAGAAAGTGCACGTTCATCGAACACCTCATCTGCATGTTCAACCCAGTCAGCAACCACGCCGTTATCCCACCATAATGAAGGGTCTACGGCCACAAACCCTTTAAACAATGGCTGCATTTGTTTTGACAGCAAGCTTGTAATACTGAACAATCCGCCTAATGAATGGCCCGACAGAACTCTAAAATCGTCGGTGCGATAAGTGCCATCTACAAACGGGATCACTTCATCTTTAATAAAAGTTTTGAGTAGGTGGCTTTGTCCAGTCAACTCAGGGATTGGGCTATCTTTTGGCTCTGTTGGCGTGAGGTCTCTTGCTCTGTGGTGGCGCGTATTGATGGCGACTAAAATTGAGTCAGGTAACATGCCCATTCGATTTAAAAACCACATGTTGTGGCCAGTTAAATACTGTAAATTTTCACCATCCGTAGTGTATATCACGGGGTAGTGCTTGTCGCTATTCTCAGGTAAATGGTAACCCTCGGGTAAAATTACCCAAACGAGTCGTTCTTCATTCAGAATAGTCGAGTTAATTGTATGTTCTGTAGGAATATGCTCGTACTTATAATTGAGGTAAGACGCTTGAGAGAGGCAGCTAACAAGGCACAGTAAGATAAAAGCAAGATGCTTCATAGTAAGTTCACTCCTTTTAGTTTTGTTATGGTTACGACGAAGCAAAGCGATTAGTTTTTAAAGATAAACTTCATAATTCTTTTATTTTCTGACTATGTTGAATTTGATTATAAGAATAACGCTTGGGTATTAAACAGCAGAAGTTGAATGCCTTAATATGTAGTCGTACGATTGAAAACTGAAAGCATCTGAGTAATATGGAACTAAAATCAATACAAGGAAATGCGATATGACCAATTACAAAACGCTGAATGATTTGCCAAAAGCACAACTCGGCTTTTTCCCAACGCCCATCGTTTCCTTAAAGAATTTGTCTCGTCATTTAGGCGGACCGGAAATCTTGATTAAAAGGGATGACTTAACAGGTTTGGCACTTGGGGGAAATAAAACAAGAAAGCTCGAGTTTATAATCGGAGATGCAATCAAACAAGGATGCGACTCGGTAATTACCGCTGGTGCTCAACAATCAAATCATTGTAGGCAAACTGCGGCGGCGGCTGCTCAGCTCGGCTTAGAGTGCCACCTATTGCTAGGGGGGATTCAACCAGATCAAATCAACGGTAATCTGCTTTTAGATAAACTCTTTGGCGCGCACATACATTGGGCGAAAGAGAATCGAAAGGGCGAAGATATTCCCTCTGTAAGAGAAACTTTGGTCGCGCAAGGTAAAAAGCCGTATTTAATCCCCTATGGGGGGTCAAATGAATTGGGCGCTTGTGGCTTTGTGAATGCGGGCATTGAACTGAGTTCACAAATAACAAGCGATAAGATCAGTCATATCTTTTTTGCCTCTAGCTCTGGTGGCACGCATGCCGGCCTAATGATTTCGAAATCTTTATTAAAAGCGTCATACAAGCTAGTTGGTGTGCAAATTGATAAAGATGAACAACAAGGGAGCACATTTAAAGAACAGGTGCATAACCTTGCCAATCAAACTTGTCAGTTTTTGGGTTTAGATATCTCATATGAGCATAACGACGTTGTGCTGGAGGATAAATATTTAGGGGATGGCTACGGTGTAATTGGTGTCGCAGAGCAACAGGCCATCGAGTTACTAGCACAAACTGAAGGGATTTTGCTCGATCCGGTCTATACAGGCAGAGCGATGGCTGCACTCATTGACAAAGTTCAAAGTGGAGAACTCGACAATACCAAGCAAGTGCTATTTTGGCACACGGGTGGTGCACCAAGTTTATTCTCTTACGCAAATAAATTGCACAACTAAATCTCCTTGGTGCGAGGGCGTATGTTGAGCAAAAAATAGGTTGCATTTACATAGTCAGAACATAGAATATTTGCCGCATCAGCTTGATCCACTGATGATATTCGTAATGTTTAGAGCTTGCGAGTGACAAAGACCCATATCAATCCACTATTTTATCGAGCTGCGCCTATTCGCTTAGCTTAAAACAAATAAGAGCACGTACTAAATTATGGCTGTATTAGAGATTTTAACGGCACCAGATCCAAGACTAAAAACTAAAGCAAAGAAGGTAGAAAACATCGAAAGTATCCAAACACTTATTGATGATTTACTTGAGACTATGTATGCAACGAGCAATGGTATTGGTCTTGCGGCGACCCAAGTTGGCCGAGAAGAAGCTGTAGTGGTTATTGATATTTCAGAGAAGCGCAATGAGCCATTAATTCTAGTGAATCCTGAAGTTACAGAAGGCCACAATAAAGAAAAAGGCCAAGAAGGATGTTTGTCGGTTCCGGATTACTTTGCTGAAGTTGAACGTTTTACTTCGGTTAAAGTTACCGCACAAGATAGAACAGGTAAATCGATTGAAGTAGAAAGTGACGAGTTTTTAGCAATTGTAATGCAACATGAAATAGACCATCTTCACGGTAATTTATTTATAGACTATTTGTCGCCGCTAAAACAAAAAATGGCAATGAAAAAGGTTAAAAAATACTTAAAGCTGCATGCTTAATCGCAAAGTGCTAATTAAATAAAGGTATTTTTCAGTAGCGCCAGTAACCCTTTTAACAAGTGTGGACACTGGCGTTTTTACTTAGATTAAGGACGTAAAGGTTAAAACAATTATATTTTGATAGTATTAAGTACATACGTTTAATTTGTATACTGAAAGGAGCTCACAATGAACTGCCGTACATTGTTCTTCATATACTCGGCCATCATAGCGTTGTCTGGATGCGTCGCAACTCATACAGAGCCTGCCCCTAATTCGCCAATAATTTCGAGTAATCATCAAGGTATTAAAATGTATTTTGGTTTGTCGAAGCCAACTGGTGAAGTAATTTCCCCCCAACAGTGGCTCGAATTCGAAACCAATCACTTGGCTCAAGCATTTGAAGGATTTGCATTGGTGGATGCGACGGGGTACTACAAGGGCAGCAAAGAAGGCTCAAAAGTAGTAACTCTCTACAACGCAACTGCGAAGGATTTGGCAGTCGCTCAGGCGTTAGCTCGTGAGTACTGTCGTTTATTCGATCAAGATTCTGTGCTTCTAGTCCAAGTAGGCGTTGAAAAAATCCAGTTTGTAGGAAAGGAGTAAGATCCATTGAACAATAAATCAGTTCACCAATATCTCATGACAAAGCCTTATGCTAGCGTTAGTCAGCCCTTTGGTCCAGAAGTTGACGTCTACAAGGTCAAAGACAAAATGTTTGCAACATTATCACTGTCAAAAATGAAGGCAAAGACGGAACCAGATGAACATTGGTGGCTAAATTTAAAGTGTGATCCTGACGAAGCGCAAGCTTTGAGAGACATATTTGATGCGGTCATTCCGGGGTATCACATGAATAAGAGGTTGTGGAATACGGTGATACTAGATGGCTCTATCCCAAAAGGAGAAATAGAGCGTATGATTGACAATTCGTTTTTACTGGTTGTGCAAAAAATGTCTAAATCAGAACAACGTTCAATTATGCTTCATCTCGACTCTGATAGGGAGTAGTCGTATGCAGCCAGTGGTAAGACAGGCCCAATGTGATGATGTAAATGCGCTTGCAAAGCTAACGGAGCAGCTTGGATATAAAGGAAATCCCAATGAAATAGGCACAAGGCTTAAAGTGATTTTAGCTTCAGAACAGCATGGAATTTTTGTCGCTGAAAATTTTGAAGGGTCCGTTGTGGGTTGGATTGTCGCAGAGCGGCGCTTGACACTTACAAGCGGTATGACTGTAGAGATCACGGGGTTAGTTGTGGCAAGCACTTCAAGGGGCCAAGGCCTTGGTAAGTTATTGGTGCAAAAAACGTTAGCGTGGGCTCGTGAAATTGGGTTGGATAAGGTGAGTGTAAGTTCAAATATAAATCGAGATGGTTCCCATCATTTTTACAAGCATTTAGGATTTGAACAGCTTAAAACATCAATTAAATACATAAAATATATTTGATGCCATCTTTATTAATTTGGTAATAAACGGAACTTGAACACCAATATCAGCTCAAATAAGTCAAATGTCATCAAGGAAAAGGTATCAAATGTTCCCATTAGAAGTCTTTCTAGCCTACACGTCAGCGTGTTTTCTACTCGTTATCTCTCCAGGGCCCGATAATATATTGGCAATAGCGCGGGGTCTGAGCCAAGGGCGAATTGCGGCCTGTGTTTCAGGAAGTGCCTCTGGTATTGGTATTTTATTCCACGTTTTTACTGCCACAGCTGGATTAACGTTGTTAATACAAACGTCTGCTGTCGCTTTTTACATCGTTAAGTTAATAGGGGCAAGTTATCTAATATGGCTGGGTGTTAAAGTATTGCGCAATCGCGATCTCATTACGATTGAACGCGTTGACAAAAAGCCGTTAAAAAGTATTTTTGCAACGGGGTTTCTATCTGCAGCACTCAACCCAAAGCCAGGATTATTTGTTTTAGCTTTCATCCCTCAATTTGTTAACCCTGATTTAGGCAGTGTGTCAATTCAAATGGTCGTTTATGGGTTTTGGTTTGCACTGATGACAGCGGTCGGGTTTTCCGTGATGGGCATATTCTCATACCAGCTTAAACATCTCATAGAGGGTAGACCCAAGGTGCTTGCTGGTTTAAACCTTTCCGCTGGGTTTACGTTTGTCTCGGCAGGCTTAGCGGTTGCGTTTATGAAACAAAGATAGCTGAATTCACAAATAGAATTCAGGTACTACGCATTGATAATGTTGGAGGGTAGCTTTTAAAAGTTACCCTTTTTTATTGGGTTTATTGAATACTTAATAAGCTAACCATTAAATTGTATTTCATCCTTCATGATTCGTTACATTTTACTGTATGTAAGGTATTGGCGTATAACCGCTTTCTAATTATTGTATCTAATAAAGAGTCAGGAGAATAATAAATGTATAGATCATTAATTGCGCTATCAATTGCAGCAATATTGGCCGGATGTCAGGCAAATAATTCACAAAACCAATCTAGCCAACAGGTTACACAAAAAGCTGTGGCAACTATTAGTAGTGTCGAAAAAGAAACAAAAAGAATCAATCTGTGGTTCGCTGAAAAGTATGAACAGCAACTGAAAATGAGTCCTATGCGAATGACGATATATGGACGAAAGGATAGGTACAGCGAAATAGATGATGTGACGATTCAGGGGGCACGTCGGGACTTGGCATGGTTAGCGGGCACTGTGGCTGAATTGCGGTCGCAATTTGACTACAGCAAACTGGATGCTGAAGCTCAGATATCTTATGACTTGTGGATATATCAATATGAACAACAAAAAAAGGATCTTGAGTTCATAAGCAATAATTATGTTTTCACGCATATGTATGGCATACAGTCTTGGGCTACGCAGTTTATGATGAACTTTCATAAGGTCGATACGCAACAAGATATGGAAGACTACAATAAACGTCTAATTGCGATATCCCGCGCTTTAAACGAGCTACTTGCACAAACACAAGACAAAGCTAAGAAAGGCATCCGTACGCCTAAGTTTTCTTATGAGGGCGTCATTAAACAATCCAAAGCCATGATCATGGGTGCGCCATTTTCAGAGGGTGAAAAAGATGCACCGTTGTGGGCTGACGCCAAGAATAAAATAAATGGGTTGCTGGACAAAAAAATCATTACGCAGCAGGTTGCAGATCAGTTGTTGTCTGATACGAAAAAAGCGTTGACCACTGAATATAAAGAGAGTTACGAACATCTAGTAAGCTGGTTTGAAAAAGATATGTCTAACCTTAAACAAGCTGATGGGTTCGGTGTTGGAAACCAACCTAACGGTGAGGCTTATTATAATTATCGACTGGCAAATCAAACATCAACAGATTTAACAGCGGATGAAATTCATCAAATAGGTATTTCTGAAGTCGCAAGAATTAAAGGAGAGATGCTGAAGGTTATTGAACACGTAGGGTTTGAAGGTGATTTACAGGCATTTTTCGAGTTCTTCAGAGCCGATGAGCAGTTTTTCTATGAGAATAATGACATAGGCAGGCAGGGGTACATTGATGATTCAATTGCGTATTTGGATAAAATCAACGAAAAGCTTCCTGAATACTTCGGAATTTTGCCAAAATCAGAATTGGTAGTTAAGCGCGTAGAGCCCTTTAGAGAACGCCCAGGCGCTGCACAACACTATATGCCAGGGACTAAAGATGGCAGCAGACCGGGTGTGTATTACGCACATTTAATCGATATGACAAGTATGCCAAAGAATAACATGGAAGCAATTGCATACCATGAAGGCAATCCCGGACACCATATGCAATTATCAATCGCTCAAGAATTGGAGGGCATACCAGAGTTTAGAACGAAGGCAATGTTTACCGCGTATACTGAGGGGTGGGGCTTGTATGCTGAACTATTGGCTAAGGAGATGGGGGCCTACGAAAACAGCTACGGTGATTTTGGTCGATTGGTCAATGAAATGTGGCGTGCGGTCCGTTTAGTCGTCGACACGGGCATTCATGCAAAAGGTTGGACTGAAGAACAAGCCGTTGCTTACTTTAAGGAAAATACGCCAATTCAAGATACATCCATTCGTTCTGAGGTGCATCGATATATGATCAATCCCGGGCAAGCGACCTCTTATAAGATTGGAATGAACAAGATTTTAGAGATGAGAGAGCAAGCCAAAAAAGACCTCGGTAGCAAATTTGATATTAGAGGCTTTCATGACACAATTTTGGGCGGCGGTGCCATGCCGCTTTCATTGCTTGAGAAACGGGTGAATAACTGGGTCGAAGCACAAAAGCGCAATTAGTGTGGTCCTGCGCGAAATTTCTTAAAGGCCTTAAGTGGAGAAAATTAAGGAGCTTAGCTAAGCTCCTTTTATACTCCTCAAGATTTTGGGCTAGGTTTTTTGCAAAACATTGAGATAGACCCACAAACGATCTCTATTACATGGACTTTACTGTGTACTGCGCTCGTATTGCTAATGCAGCCGGGATTTACTTGTTTAGAAAGCGGCCTAGTTCGTAACAAAAATAATATTAATGTTGCCCTTAAAAACGTCGCTGACTTTTGTATTAGCGGTGTGTGCTTTTGGATGATTGGTTATGGGCTCATGTATGGCGCCAGCGCAAATGGGTTTTTCGGTACCAGTCAATTTGCATTAAATAGTTTCGACAATCCATCTGTTTTAGCTTACTTCCTATTTCAAATGATGTTTTGTGGGACAGCCGCGACAATTTTGTCTGGCGCAGTGGCAGAGCGAATGCGCTTTTCAGGTTATATAATTTGCTCGTTTATTACTGCTACGTTGCTATTTCCTGTTGTTGGACACTGGTCTTGGCATGGAAAGCACTTTGAACAGTTACCGCTTGGTTGGCTGCTAGAACTTGGA
This sequence comes from Pseudoalteromonas luteoviolacea, assembly GCF_001696455.1. Lineage (GTDB taxonomy): Bacteria > Pseudomonadota > Gammaproteobacteria > Enterobacterales > Alteromonadaceae > Pseudoalteromonas > Pseudoalteromonas luteoviolacea_C. The sequence goes on along the minus strand of NZ_MAUJ01000001.1, from coordinate 1,022,674 downwards.
TTCATTGATTACGCAGGTGCAACCGTAGTGCACTCAGTAGGCGGTTGGATAGCGCTTATCGCGCTGATAATCGTTGGCCCTCGACTTGGCAAGTTTACGCGAGAAGGTGAGCCAAAAGAAATGTACTGTCAAAACTTACCACTTTCTGCCCTTGGTACATTCCTTTTGTTTATTGGGTGGTTTGGTTTTAATGGCGGCAGTGTCAGCAGCCCGAGTACAGAATTGGCACGGGTATTTTCAAACACCGCATTATCTGCATGCGCTGGTGGCGTTAGTGCGCTGTTGCTGTCTTGGAACTTGCATTCCATGCAAGGCATTCGATATGTCTTAAATGGGCTGTTAGCTGGTTTGGTTGCGATTTCTGCGTGTGCAGATTTAGTGAATTTACCCTCTGCAATCGTGATAGGTGCGATTTCAGGGTGTATTAGTGTGTTACTCGCTGACTTTTTAGAGAAGTTTAACATTGATGACGTAGTCAGTGCTGTTCCAGTACATTTAGGCGGGGGGATTTGGGGAACCATAGCCGTTGCTTTATTTGTACCTTTAGAAAAGTTAAGGCTTGAAACTCATACTGAACAACTCCTAGTGCAGTTAACAGGCGTATTCGCGTGTGCTGCGTGGGTTTGTGCAATCGGTTTCGGTTTTTTATGGCTTGTTAATCAAATTCACCCATTAAGGGTATCGGCACAGACCGAAACCATCGGATTGAACTTTGGTGAACATGGCATGAAAGACGAGTTAATTGACCTAATGGAGCAGTTTGACAAAATAGCGAAAAATGAGAGTAATGTAACGCATGTGAATGTGGAGCATGGTTCAAGCAATGCTTCGTTGTGCATGACATATAACTATCTGCTTGATCATACTAGCCGACACTTCAAAGCAAGAGAAGATGAACTGCTGCGATTGGCAAGCTTAGACCCGTTGACGGGAATTGCAAATAGGCGTGTTTATGACCAGGTTTTGTCTGAAACATTTGAATCTGCGCAAAAGCAAAAGTCAGGTTTTTGTTTATTGATAATTGATGTCGATAATTTTAAACAATATAACGATCATTACGGGCATCAACTCGGGGACTATTGCTTACAAAATGTTTGTCAGGCGTTATCCAGTAAATTGAAAGTCAAAAAAGGTTTGCTGGCGCGAATTGGGGGTGAAGAGTTTGCCATAATTTTGCCCAATACAAATGAAAAAGCAGCTAAGGAGATCGCTCAAGATATTCGCGTTGCAGTGCGCGCACTAGAGATACCGCACAGCAAGGGGAAGGATGAATTTGTCACCGTCAGTATTGGAGGGTCAAATTGGGAGCCCAATGATGAGGTAAACCCTCAATTATTATTTGATGAAGCCGATATGGCACTCTTTCGAGCTAAGGCTGCGGGCAGAAACCAAGTACGCTTTAATGGAGAGGATTGAATTAACCATAACTAAAACTATAAGGAAAAAAATGAGAATAAAAATATTAATTGCCAGCCTTGTTTTGACTGGTTGTAGTACGACCAGCATGTCCAATTCTCCTTTGGATAAAAGGGAGCTTGCTAGAAAGCATGACATTACAACTGCTCCAAGTTTATCGGGTGTGCCATGGGTGCGTGGAGCGCAGGATTGTAGTAGAGACACACAACCAATTATGGACGTATTTCACTATGATGTTAGTACAGCCATTATTAGACAAAATAAGTGTGTTACTTTTGAAGCCCCATTTAGTTATGTATTAGTCGGTAGTGAAAAAGTAATGGTCGTCGATACAGGAGCGCTTGCGGATGAAAAGGGGTTCTCATATGCTGAGGCGCTACTAACCGTGATGGGTAAGAGCACTTTTGAACAAAAAGAGACTTTAGTTGTTCATTCTCATAGTCATAGCGACCATCACCAGGGGGATGCGGGCTTTGAGCGCCTAAACAATACAAGAGTAATCGCACCTCAGATGGAACAGGTGCAGGCTTTTTTAGAAACGTCAGATTGGCCAAACGGGCAGTTTTCTCTGGATTTGGGAGGTCGGCTGGTTACGATTTTACCCACACCAGGTCACCAAGAAGAAGCCATAACCATATATGATCATAAAAACAAGTGGCTTATTACAGGAGACACCTTGTACCCTGGTTTAGTGTATGTAAAAGATTGGCAGGCATACAAAACGAGTATTGCTAAGCTAACCAAGTTTGCGCAGCAAAATGAAGTAACAGCCATACTAGGTGGCCATATAGAAATGACCAAAAGTTCTGGTAAATACTATCCTATTGGTACGACATATCAGCCAAATGAAGCACCGTTACCTTTGTCTGTCGCAGATCTTTATGAGTTAAACACAGCGCTACAAAAAAGTGAAAAAGAACAAGCAATGATTTTTAAATCATTCGTTATTCAACCAATGAGCATGTTGCAAAAATCAATTAGCAATATCTTTAGATGGGTAACCAATTAAAAGCGACCTAATAATATGAATGACTTGTCAATAATCAAGGGCGATATAACGTGCGCGAGTGTGGATGTTATTGTAAACGCGGCCAATCCTAAAATGTTAGGAGGTGGTGGCGTTGATGGGGCGATCCATCGCGCGGCAGGACCCAAGTTGCTTGAAGCATGTAAAAAAATAAAATCTACAAATGGCGTACGCTGCCCTTTTGGTGAGGCAAGAATAACCATTGCTGGCAATCTCCCTGCGAAGTACGTGATTCACACGGTAGGTCCAATTTATCGACAAGCACAAAACCCCGAAGCCACTTTAAAATCAGCGTATTTCAATTCACTCCAACTGGCAGTAGAGAACGATTGTAAGTCCATTGCTTTTCCTGCTATTTCGTGTGGAGCTTATGGCTATCCACTCGAAGAAGCAGCACATATTGCTGTGTCTACCAGCATGCCTTTTGTGAAGAATGGCCTTCGTGTTGTCTTCTATTTATTTGACGAAAGCCTTGTAAAAATATGGAAAGAGGCTGTAAGCCAGATTGAATAACAATTAAACTAGAACAGGATATGAAAAAAGATGAAGGGGGTATGTGTAAACATTTACATATCCCCTTACCTGGTATTGTGGTTTAAAGAATGGTTGGTAACACAGACATAACAAGTAAAAGTGCCAAAAAGTAATTTAGAAGCTGTACCTTACGTTTGTTTTTTAAGGTTTCAGATAGCTTATCTCCTGCCAGTAACCAAGAGAGAATGCAAGGCAAGTTAATCAAGGTGAATATCATCGCCACCAATAATGTAGACTCTAACTTGAATGACGGGGCGTATACAGCAATGGCAGAAAGGGCCATAGACCATGCTTTTGGATTTACCCACTGAAAAAGTGCTGCCTGTAAAAAAGTCATGGGTTTCGCCTGCGATTGGTCTGTGTTAATAGCTGAAGAGCACGCAATTTTATAAGCGAGAAATAGTAAGTAAATGGTACTTATCCATTTTAGCCAGTCATACAGTACTGGTACGTGCTTAAAAACCTCCCCGATGCCTAAGCCGATGGCCAATATCATAACCATAAACCCTAGGTTTATCCCAAATAGTAAGGAAAGACAGCGCCTTGTGCCAAATGAGATACCAGAGCTGAGCAAAATTAGGTTGTTTGGCCCCGGAGAAATGGATGATACAAACGCAAATAGCGCCAATGCGGATAGTAATTCTATATTCATTGGTATAACCTCTAAGTATTCTTTATAACAACTTTACGTTTTTTATTGCGCAATTAGGCCGCGTAATGAATTGATAAAATGAATATGTGAGCAATGAAAAATGGAAATGGATAGGTTTAACGAAATTATATTGCGAGAGCTTTCTCGAGATGGCCGCATTTCAAATGTTGAGCTTGCAGAAAAAATAGGGCTTTCTCCTTCTGCTTGCTTACGAAGAGTACAGGAACTTGAATCCAAAGGGGTCATTAAAGGGTATCGGGCAATATTGGATGGTGAGTTATTGGGGGTGCAGTTCATTGCTTATGTCGGTGTGGGTCTTAGAGATCACTCAACACCAGCTCAGCGAGCTTTTGAAGAAGCAATTGAATTAGCCGACGAAGTTAAAGAGTGTCACAATGTTACAGGTACTTTCGAATATTTATTACGAGTAGAGACAACTAACTTACAAGCCTACAAAACTTTTCATGCTGATGTACTGGGAGCCATTCCTCAAGTCAGTAATATCACTACGCATGTAGTGATGGACTCAACTAAAGACGAAAGAGCTTGAGCGAGCAAGTTAATCAGTTGGTGAGAGCGCTGCTGTTAGCATATGTCGTATCGGCAATATGGCATGCGCAGTAATTAAGGTAAATCAGAGCGTAGTAACGCGTTACCCGCAAATATAGAAGAATTTTGTCATTGATCGTTACGTTAGCTGAATAGATTAAATTTTTTGATACGGTATTATGAAATGTTATGTAGTACAAGCGTTGGTTCAGAGGTCTCTTAGTGACAGAACTGTTTGAAGGGCTATTTTATACTGTTGCAAGAGTGATATTAGGCATATTAAGGTTGTTACACTTTCTTGCTTGGCACATTGGGGTCTCAACAATAGGTTGGTCGATTGGCTGGTATTTTTATCGCACTATATCAATCGGCTTTTTTCCGGGTGAAAGTTTGGATGATGAAGAGTCATGTCATTGGTTTAAGGCACTGGTTATTGAACTCACGGGGTTAGTGATTTTAATATCTGTGATCAGGGTATTGAGCAGTGTGTTGTAAAGATAACTGCCATCGCAAACTTTTACCTTCAATGCGGTTTGCCCACAAAACAGTTAGGTGTGAAAAATGAATAAAGCCGTTTTCAATTGAAGACGGCTTTATTATAAGGTTATAAAAGCTCTAAAATGACTTCGGCTTTAGATACTTCAAATGTTTTTGGCTCTTCTAGATTTAGCGTTTTGACAATCCCGTTTTCAACGATCATCGCGTAACGTTGTGAGCGCACACCGCCAAAACTTTCGGTATTCATTTCGAGGCCCAAGGCTTTGGTAAAGCTTGCGTCACCGTCACCTAGCATACGGATTTCTTCTGCATTGTGTGCTTCACCCCAAAACTTCATAACAAATGCATCGTTCACGGATACACAAAAGATTTCGTCAACGCCTTGCGCTTTAATTTTATCAGCAAGGGTTACAAAACCGGGTAGGTGAGATGCAGAACAGGTTGGTGTGAAAGCGCCAGGAACGGCAAAAACCACCACTTTTTTGTTTGAAAATAAGTCGTTAGTTGAATACGTTTGCATACCATCAGCAGTTAATTCAGATAGTACTGAAGCTGGGATATTTTGTCCTTGTTCAATCATGTGCTTTTCTCTTTGTATTGAATTAAGTGCAGTGTATTACTTTCTTTGGTATTAAAAAACCAACTAGTAGCAAGGTTATAGAGAAATATTGCCCGCAGCGTTAAACCGCAGGCAAAAAAGCGATGCTAGTCGTTTTCGTAGGCATCATTGTGAACATTGGCAGCACGACCAGATGGGTCTGCATTTTCTTCAAAGCTTTTATCCCAAGCAAGTGCTTCGGGTGTTGAACATGCAACTGACTTGCCGTGCGGAACACATTTAGCGGCTGCGTCACCAGGGAAGTGCTCCTCAAATATAGTTCGATAAAAGAATGCTTCTTTGCTATCTGGAGTATTTATAGGGAATCGATATTGTGCATTTGCAAGGTCTTGATCGGAGACCTGTGCTTCAGCATATTCTCTCAAAGAGTCTATCCAAGAGTATCCGACACCGTCTGAAAATTGCTCTTTTTGGCGCCACAATACGTCATCAGGTAAATAACCGTCAAATGCTTCACGGATGATATGTTTTTCTATCCGCCCCTCTTTACACATTTTATATTCTGGGTTTGTACGCATGGCGACATCGACAAATTCTTTATCTAAAAACGGCACTCGCGCTTCTACACCCCAAGCAGCCATAGACTTATTCGCTCTCAAACAATCAAACATGTGCAGCTTAGATACTTTTCGGTTTAGCTCTTCATGAAACTCTTTACTATTTGGAGCCTTGTGGAAATATAAATACCCGCCAAACAGTTCATCCGCACCTTCGCCAGACAGCACCATTTTGATCCCCATTGCTTTAATGTATCTTGCCATCAAGTACATAGGCGTTGATGCTCGTATAGTAGTAACGTCATACGTTTCTAGGTGATAAACAACTTCTTTCAAAGCATCAATACCTTGCTGAACGGTGAAGTGAATAGGGTGATGAACCGTACCAATGCGGTCAGCAACTTTTTGCGCTGCGGCTAAATCTGGTGAACCCTCTAACCCAATAGAGAATGAGTGCAGTTTAGGCCACCAAGCGTCGCTCGCATCATTATCTTCAACACGTTTTGCTGCATATTGTTGTGTAATCGCTGAAATTACTGAGGAATCTAAGCCTCCTGATAATAGGACGCCATAAGGCACATCACACATCAACTGCCTTTTAACTGCGGACTCTAGCCCTTCTTGTACGTCAAGTGCACTTGCAGCATTGTTTTGTACAGATTCAAAGTTTTGCCAGTCTCTTTGATAGTACTTGTGATATGAGCCTTCTTTTGAATACAAATAATGGCCAGGAGGAAACTCCTCAATTTGCGTGCATATGGGCGTTAGCGCTTTCATCTCGCTGGCCACATAAAAGTTACCATGCTGATCTCTACCCGTGTAGAGCGGAATGATACCAATATGGTCTCGACCAATTAAATAAGCATCATTTTCTTCATCGTAAAGACAAAAAGCGAAAATGCCGTTTAGGTCATCTAAAAATTCAGGACCTTTTTGTTTATAAAGCGCCAAATGATTTCACAGTCTGACTTAGTTTGAAACTCAAAAGGGACACTCAGTGTCTCTGCTAGAGATTTATGATTATATATTTCGCCATTAACAGCTAATACATGAGTTTTTTCTGGGTTGTATAGCGGTTGTGCACCACTTCCTACGCCTACAATCGCAAGTCTTTCGTGAACTAAAATTGCTTTATCGCTTGCATATACTCCGGACCAATCTGGGCCTCGGTGTCTAAGCTTTTTCGACATCTCTATCGCTTGAGATCTTAATTTATCAGGTGAACCTTTAATTTCTAAAACACCAAATATTGAACACATAATATCCTCATTCCTGTTTATATTTTTTGAAACATCTTTTGGTGATGCTGCCAGTGCAGTATTGTTGTTGTAGTGATATTTTTACTGCTTAAAACATATAATTATCAGAAAAATATGCATAAGTCACATACAAAACTTACAGGTTGACGAGTGTAATTTGGTGCCATTTTGGTGCGTAAATGCACCAAAATGGAAAGGGGGGGTTAATGAGTAGTGCCTGCTGCTATCTCAAGATCTTGATCGTGTATCAAAGCGGAAGAGATCATAGATTTTAGGGCTGAAATCACGGTTGACTGAGCCATACTGGGCGCACCGTTGTGGTGCACTGCTTGACTTGGCAAATACGGAATATGGATAAATCCGCCCTTAAGATTTTGCTTGTGATTCTCTATAAAATGGCAAAGACCATACATAACATGATTACATACATAAGTACCTGCTGTATTTGAAATGCTGGCTGGTATTTGGTTTTCATGCAAATCCCAAAGCATTCGTTTTATAGGCAGTTTAGCAAAAATAGCAGCCGGTCCATCTTTGACAACGGGTGTGTCTATTGGCTGGTGGCCAGCATTATCTTGAATTCGGGCATCATTAATATTGATAGCGATTCGCTCTATACTGATGTCACTTCTTCCTCCTGCTTGTCCTACACATAAAACAAGCGCAGGTTCATGCAGGGCTATGTTGTTATAGAGTGCCTCAAGGGATGTATCAAACTCACACGGTAATTCACGCGTGACGACAACATGACCTTCAATAATGAGCCCTTCCAGTTGTTGCACGGCTTGCCATGACGGGTTTACTTTCTCGCCGCCAAATGGCTCAAAGCCAGTGATCAACACGATTGGGTGATTTGCATTAGTCATTAAAGATAACTCCATACATGAGGAAAATATTGATTATCAAGAGGGCGATTGCTGTCGGGATCTGTACCTTTATTACTTGATATTTATCTTTCAAATCTAGCAGGGCTGCTGGCACAATGTTAAAATTAGCCGCCATTGGCGTCATCAGGGTCCCGCAATAACCCGAATACATACCAATTGCTACCAAAGGAGCAGGGCTAGCACCATGGCCTTGAATTAAAAATGGAACAGCAATACCCGCTGTCATAACAGGGAAGGCCGCAAATGCGTTGCCCATGATCATTGTAAATAATGCCATGCCAACACAGTACAAAACGACTAACATGAAGCGGTTATCAGGAGAGATGAATAAAGTCACAATGTCCTGTATGGCTGTGCCAGTATTTGCCACAATAAAGACTCCGCCCAACATGGCAAGCATTTGCGGAAGAATAGCAGCCCACCCGATGGAGTCGACCAGTCGCCTTGATTCGCTGAGGGCTTGAAAAGGACTACCTGACGTAAACTTCCAAGCGACAAGTAACGCTCCTCCGCACGCCAGTGTTAGAGACGCTAGGGTTAAATGGTTTTGGTCAAAAATAAATATGCCATCAATATTGGTACCGCCCAAAAATAAAGTACAAATTACAGTAATGATTGGAATTAAAACGGCAGGTATGAAAAGTTTATTACCAATATTTTGTGAGTGCTTTTCCAGCTCGTCCTCACTTGGCATCGTGTATGTGCCCATCGACACTAGGCCCAAGCCAGCGAGTGCAGCAATGAATAATACACTTATACCCACCCACTGATAGGTTATGGTTTCTCCGACCAAAGTGATTGACAAATCTCCAAATAGAAAAACGTTACCAAATAACATCCAAAATAATGCCGTAGTTAGGCGTTTGGGATGATTTTTATCTTGTAAGGTTTTTACTACGAGGAATAGAACAACAAACCCTATTAACAGGTAAATATTGTCAATGGAAAGTAATGCTGGCTGAGCGCCTTGGTTACTCGAACTTACTGCGCTCATGCGGTCTCCTCGCTGTCGATCGATTTATTATAATTTGTTGAGCTGTTCTTCAATTCCGCAATTTTATTACAGATTTTGGCTTCGAGCCTTGCTAGCCTAAACAGGTGTACAATCAAAGCCGCAATGGCTGTTGGTATTGCCCACAAGCCGATATGTAGCGGCTCTATACCTGCGATACCATTTTCTTTCAAAAATGCATCCATAAGGAGTACGGCACCAAATGCGATAAAGATATCTTCGCCAAAAAACACTGCGATATTGTCGCACGCCGCCGAGTGAGCGCTAATCATATCTTTAACCTCTTTAGGCAATTCACCATGGACGTTAGCAGCAGCGCCAAGCGCCATTGGCGCTAAAAGAGGGCGAACCGTTTGCGCTTGGCCAGCTAAGCTTAAAAGCCCCAGTGCGGCAGATGTTTCTCTTACTACAAAATAAACACTTAAAATTCGTGCGGTTGTCGCACCCTTGATACTGGCAATCCAGTTTTTGGCTCTATTTTGTAATCCATATCGTTCAAGAATGGCGATGACAGGTAGGATCAACAGAAAACTCGCGAGTTGTCTTGAGTTCATAAATTTTTCGCCAAATGTAGCAAGTAATTCGGCAAAATTTAGATCCACAGCCCAGCCAGTAATTAAGCCAGCTGCGGTAACAACTAGTAATGGGTTGAAGCGAAAGGCAAAGCCTAACACGACAACGAGTATCCCAGTTAAGGGCAATAAATTAAGTTCACTCATACTATATTCTTATCGTTGTTGTTTATGGCGATTTTAAACTGCGCAAGGTGTTGGCGCTGTATTTGTAAAGCATTTGTTGCATCTTGACGCGTTACTAACTCAAAAGCGCAGTGTTGGCCTGGTGCAAGTTGGCTTAAGTGTCTTAAATCAGCTTCGATGACTTGCGCGATGATAGGGTAGCCTCCAGTTGTTTGACAATCATTGCTCAGGATAATGGGTTTTCCATTAGGCGGCAATTGCACTACGCCGGGTGTTACAGCCTGACTAGGTATGCTTTGCGCATGGCACAGATCTCGCTCACTTTCCATACGAATCCCCATCCTATTACTTTGAGGAAGAACTTGCCAACATTGAGTAAATAAAAGTTGATACTGCACGTCACTTATTAAGTCACAATGGGGACCTGCCATTACGCGAATTTTTTTGTCGTACAAAGGTTGAGCAGCACCTACGCTTGGTAACGCTGAATACCGCTCGTAATGCAGAACATCCCCTTCTTTAAGCGCGTGCCCAGAAAAACCGCCGAATCCGGCTTGAAGATCCGTTGAGTAGGAGTCTAAGATTTGGTTTAATTTAAATCCCCCCTGAACAGCCAAATAAGCCCTTAGTCCATCCTTGCTAGAACTAAAAGTCAATTTGTCCCCAGCTGATGCTGAATATCGCCAGCCACTCTCAAGCTGTTTACCATTTAGCCTCGCTGCTAAGTCTGCACCCGTTATCGCAAAATTGGTAGATTCTAAGAATTCAAAATGGCACAAGCCGACAGTAATCTCTATAACTGGAGTATTATCTTCATTGTGAAGCAGTGCATTAGCGTAATTCATCGCTAGCGGGTCGAGTACTCCCGTTTGAGAAACCCCTAGGTGCCTATAGCCCTGACGACCAAAATCTTGTACACAGGCTTGAATCCCTCCCTTTAGAGTTTTTAACATATGCTCTCCTTGCTTGGTATAAACTTCACAATATCTCCTGGTTGAAAAATACTTGGTGTGTTTGAGTGAGGATCAAAAAGTGTCATGCCTGTATGACCTATAAGACGCCAACCTCCTGGTGACTCACTAGGATAAATTGCGGTAAGATCCTCTGCAATCGCAACTGAGCCTTTAGGTACATGTGTTCTCGGTGATTCTAGTCTCGGTAAATGAAGTTGTTTATCTAATTCCCCCAAATAAACGAAACCCGGTAAAAACCCCAAAAATTTAACTTGGTAAGTTTGGGACGAGTGAAGCTCTACAACCTGAGAAGTTGATAAATCAAGTAGGTTCGCAACATTGATTAAATCTGGACCTTGCTCACCTCCGTACTGAGTGATGATCTCATGTGTTACCGGTTGGTACTCTTCAGGCTCGATATTTTCCCATGCTAGTTGCATTTTTTGCAGCCAAAACTCAGGGTCCTGCGAATGCATTAAGTAGCCCGTGATAGTAGTCTTTGCAGGAACAATATCTATAAAGACTCGTTGTTGCCGCATCCATGTATGCATTGCAAATAGTTTATTTTGCTGCTGCTGTGATAAGGTCGCTTGGGCGATGTCGATTACGAGTGCACGCTCACCCAAAATATAGGTCTTGTTGTTTGTCATTAAATTGTCTTTACAGTGATTTGAACACGACTTTTTTATTATATTTAGGTTGTCATTACATTTTGGTTGCGCGTTCAATATACATTTTTGGAAGAAGTGTGACCATACGATAAAAGGGTATAACACATACGAAAAGGCCATGCATCAGCATGGCCTTTATTATGAGAAAATTAGTTACCGCTTAATAGCCATTCACTTAATATTCTTACACCGTAGCCAGTACCACCTGCTGGCACTTCATTTTTGTTTTTCTTTGTAATCGCATTGCCTGCGATATCGATGTGAACCCATCGAGTGTCGCCTACAAACTGTTGTAAGAACGTTGCAGCTGTCGTCGCGCCAGGCCCATAGGAACCAATGTTTGTTAAATCAGCAATGTCAGACTTAAGTGCATCTTTATATCCTAGAGGAAGTCGCCAAACTTGTTCGTTTACCGTTTTACCAGCAAGCGTAAACTCTTTAACAAGCTGATCATCTTCAGAGAAAATAGCTGAGTAGTTATTGCCAACAGCGCGTATTTTTGAGCCAGTAAGTGTTGCTAAATCAACCATTATCTCTGGCTTGTAGAATTGACGAGCATACCAAAGAGCATCACTTAAAATAAGCCGGCCTTCTGCATCCGTATTCAATACCTCTACGCTTAAGCCTTCAGCTGTACGAAGTACGTCACCTGGCGCAAAAGAGTTTTCAGAAACCATATTCGCAGCCATTGGCATGACAGCAACAACGTTAACGTCTGCTTTTGCCTTTGCCATTGCTTGAACTGTACCAAGTACAGCAGCAGCGCCAGCCATATCCACTTTCATAAGGGCGATAGATTTGCCAGTCTTAACGTTGTAACCACCAGAGTCAAAAGTAATACCTTTACCTACTAGTGCAATAGGCGTGTCATTATTACCTTTGTAATGTGCGATAACCAATCTAGAACCTTGAGCACTGCCACGCCCAACAGCTTCCAGCGCGCCCATACCTAACTCTTTAATTTCAGCAGGCTCTAGCACCTTTACTTCAACGCCGTACTGTTCAAGTTGCTTAGCTGCATTTGCAAAGTCCACAGGTGTCATTTCTGATGCTATTTCAGAGGTGAGATCGCGCGCTAAAAAGACGCCTGATTGAATGTGTTCAAGTGTTAAATATTCTTTCGCGGCTTTGCGCTTGCTATCTACGTCAATACTATAATTAACGTTAAAAGTGTTCGGCTCTTTTTTGTATACTTCGAAAGTATGGTCTCGAAGGTTAATACCATGGGCAAGTTGAGCCGCTAATTCTGAGTTATTGATCTCGCCATCAAAGTCCTCAAATGCAATCGCAACGGTATCCGACTTTTTATCTTCTAGTTTGGCATGCAGGTTACCGCCAAGTTTGGCCATTTTACTCGCGTTTAGCTCATCTTCTTTACCTAATCCAACAACGAGAATACGTGCATAATTAGAAGAAACGGGCGCCAGTACTTCTACTGTCTTACCAAATTTACCTTGGAACTTTTCGCTTTCCAGTGCTTTGCTTAATTGTGCTCTAGTCGCCTTATCTAAAAATTTGAATGCAGGCTTTTGATCTTCAGTCTTAAATACAACTAAAGAATTTGCTTCTTGCAGCTTTGAAGTGAATTGAATGTCAGCTGCTTGAACAGCGGTTGATGCGCCTAAAGCAACGGCAATTGTTGAAAAACGAGAAATAAAAGACATGTTAAAAACCCTCTGGATATTGAGTGACAACGTTTTACCTTATTTTCAATGGCATATTAATTGAATGTCGTTGAATTGCTTGGATTCTAGGTTAAGTTGCGATTGCAACTGCTTTTCGCCCACGGTGATTACAGTGTAGCAATTGATTATGTGCTTCGCTGAAGATCGAAAACGGCACATATTCAGGCTGTTGATTGTTTTTACGTTGCAATTAACTATTCTTGAGAACTCATATGTTCAATTACAAATTTCTTTAGCTGGTCCAAATTAGCAATGTGATTGAAATGGATTTTACGGATGTACGGTCTGATTAGTCAGATAAACAAAATTAAGGAGCATATGTGTGAAAAGTAATCTAATCGTTGCTTTTGTACTAAGCTGTCACGCTTTTAGCGCTTTTGGCACTGAGATGCCTAAGCCCCGGATGAACAATGCCAGCGTGAACGTAAAAACCATTGTCTTGGGTTCAGGATGTTTTTGGGGGCCAGAGAAACGCTACGAAGCGATGACGGGTGTGATTGACGCAGAGTCAGGTTATGCGGATGGAAAAGGCTTTAAAGCGACCTATAAAAATATCATTAGTTCTCAAAGACGATTTGATAACAACAATTACGCGGAAGTAGTAAAAGTTACGTATAACGCGAACATGTTATCGACTGAAAGTTTATTAAAGGCATACTTTGAAAGCCATGACCCAACACAAAAAAACAGACAAGGAAATGATGTAGGCACGCAGTATAGATCTGTGATTCTATTCGATAATGAGGAACAAAAAGAGACTGCATTTCGCCTTAAATCAGAATATCAACTGCTGTTACAGCAAAAAGGGTATGGCGATATTCAAACAAAAATAAAGCCTCTTAAAAAGTTTTATCCTGCAGAAGAGTATCATCAAAACTATTTAGCAAAGAATCCAAATGGGTATTGCCCCGATCATAGTACTGGTGTGACTTTTAATCGGTTGGAAAATAAATCGAAAGTAGACAATAAAGAACTGTTAACTGGAAAACATATCGTAGTGCTAGATTCAAGAAGTTACTGTCCGTATTGCGAAAAGTTCAAGAAAAATGTCGTGAACGATTATCAAGGTTCAATTCCTTTACACTATCGTTACGCTGACCAGTTAGATGAGCTGAATATTATGTCGGCAACTTGGGCAACACCCACCATCATCTTGATTGAAAATGGTAAGGAAGTGACAGGCTTTCAAGGCTATATGGATAGGAAAACATTTTATGAAGTGTTGGGTGCGTTCAAGCTAGGTAAGTCAGAAGCGTTTGATATAGCATTTCAAAAAGGGACTGAACGGCCGTTTTGTAAGCAATACGACATCTTTAAAAACACACCGGATGGTATATTCACTGATAAATTGAGCGGCGCTCCATTGTTTGATACACGAGATAGATTCAATTCTGGCACTGGCTGGTTATCTTTCAAACACCCAGTAAAAGGCAGTGTTACTTATCACAAAGATTTAAGTCATGGTATGGTGAGAACGGAGATCCGCTCAAAGTCGTCAGGCATTCACCTTGGTCACGTATTTAAAAAAGAAGGTCCAAATGGTACCGATAGATACTGTATCAATGCCACAGTCCTAGACTTTAAAGCGCGAGGTTAAAGATACCCATTCCAGCAATTAGCCCATTGTTTGTGGCGACAAAGGGCTATTACCTTAAAACTCTAATTTATAATGACTGTTAGGACCCGTTCGAATGTCCGAACATATTCTTAACCGGCTTTTCTATGTTATATAAATTAGTTGTAATTGTTACTTAGGCCCCTGAAGAAGCTTTGAAAAGTACAGCCAGTTTTTTATTGTCAAACAGAGAGAAGTTAATTATCTTGTGTGACAATTAGAATGGTAAATAACCTTTCTGTTTTTTTGGGAGTTTTATGTTCAATTTGAGCTCATTGTATGATGTTCAGGCTATAAGGCCTCTGTTTTGGTAGAGGCGTTAGAACTTTTTAGGGCTACATTTGCCTCTATCAATCATTTTCTTATGTACGGCCTTCTTTTGTTACTGCCTTTTTATTTAATTAAGTGGCGTGTGCAGCTTTTATCTCTGATAAAAACGAAAGAAGGGGATGTTATAACTCATCAACAAGCTTGTTGGTGCATTGCCGCTTTGATGGCAGTGGTAAGTTGGTTTGGTAGTGTTTATACAGACAATTTAGTACTTGGATTGTCGACTGATTACATCATTAAAAGGAAGCTATTCTATTTATGTAAAATGTTGTTTGTATTGTTCGCTGCCGCTTCATTGTATGCACTTCATTGGTTCAGCCAAGTTCAGATAGAACAACCGTCTAAGTTATTTGTTTACATGCTAATTAATAACCTGACACTTTGTTTTATTCAATTCATACTGCGAGGCTATGAAATCACAGAATTATTTAATGGCCCGTATGTTTTTATAGCTATGGCAGTTCAAACGGTAGTTCATTTGTATATTGTCTGTTATCCATATCGCGAGATATTGTCAAAAAAGATACGGCTTAAGCAGTGATTCTTAATGGGGTGGTTAATAGCTCCCCAATTTTTTCAGGATTGGATATTTTTAGAATACATAAATCTTGAGTGTATTAGCCTATCTCAGCGCTGCCAATTAAATAAACCTGTCCAGATAATGAGTCTGTTTTTTAAATACATAAAGCGCTAACTTGCGCTTCAATACGAAATTTATGAACAATTTCATTAAGCCTAACTTTTGTAATAATAACCATTATCATTAAGTCCCCAATTTGTATATACTTGCAGCACCATTTAAAGATGCATAATAAGAAACAAGGAGCACGCGTTTGTATTCTTTTTTGATCGTATTACTGGTATCTGCTGGCACACTTCTACTTTATCTAGCAAACCGACACCAACGCCTCGTTAAAAAGCCTCTTACTTATTTATTTAAGCCGGTTGGGTACATGTTCCTTTTGCTTGGTGGCGTAACTGCTTTAATAAACTTTTCAGTTTCCGCAGGCGTGTTTGTTTGGTTAATGCTTTTAATGACAACGTTGTTTAGCATTCCCTTGACTGTTTTACTGCTGAAGCGAGGCCAGTAATGGCAAGGAATGAAGGAAAAATTCAACCTCATTGGTGGAGCAAAACGTTCGCCGGTATCATTGCTGGTTTTCTTTTAAGTATCGGAATAGTCGGTATTTTTGCATGGCTCGGTCCAGATGGTTTGACGCAACCCATTTCTGAAGAAACACGCCTTTGGAAAACGCAGTTTAACATGTGGGTCATTACACCAATTTGGTTAACTATTTTGAGCTTTGTCTATTTATTTAGAACTGGCGTTCAAGCTTGGTGCTGGCTCGGTGGTTTAGCGACATTAACTATTGTTATCGTAGCTTGCTTAAGGGGACTTTTATGAAGATAAGCGCTGACATTCTTAGAACATACCAAAGTGTGCACACATGGACTGGCATAACGGCGGGGTTGTTATTATTTATCGGTTTTTTCGCAGGTGCCTTAACGATGTTTGGGAGTGCTATTGATGATTGGGCGACGCCTCCTGATTATCAACTGATGCAAGTGCCACAGGGTCAACACGATGCCTTATTACGAAAGGCATTTACTGAACATCCAGATACGCTAAAAAATATTACCATTAGTTTCGAAGAGGGGAGCTCACCAATCTACTGGTACGGCCGTGGTTCTGCCCGAGGGTTTTCTCTTGATGACCAGATGTGGCACGCCACTTTGGATACCCAAGGCCAATTGGTATCTGAACTGCGTCATGTGAACGAGCTCTCAATGCTGATTGATTATCTGCACCGTTCGGCTGGGATTATAGGTGAAATCGGACATGATCAGGCCGGAGTATATGTGCTTGGTATTGCGGCATTCTTATACTTTATAGCACTTGTTTCTGGTGTAATATTTCTCTTACCAAGCCTAGTAAAAAGCTTTTTTGCACTACGCAAAGAAAAAGGTGCCAGCCGCTTTTGGCTAGACAGCCACAATTTAGTCGGGATTGCGAGCCTACCATTTCACATCATTATTGCTATTACGGTCGTGGTATTTTCATTTCATGATTTGTTTTATGATGGCTTAAGTCAAGTTTATGGTAATAAACCATTATTTGGTGGAGATGAGCATCACCAAGAAGTCCGTTACGACATAAACGCTTTGCCTAATTTAAGTGAAATTCAAAAACGCGTAGAGCAATACGCACCTGGCTACGAGATTAAAAGTATTAATTTTAGAGGCCTGTCCGGTAAACATCCTTCAGCTAGCGTGGCTATCGTAAGTGACGACTCATTGATGCGAGGTCCACATAACGACTTCTTGTTTATGCACCCTTTTACTTTAGAAATAGATACAAGCAGTGTAACAAATGGTCAGGGTGAACAAGGCGTTTGGGGAACTGTAGTGACGACTTTCTTTGGTCTTCACTTTGGTAGTTATGGTGGCGAATTGGGCCGTTGGTTGTATTTTATTATGGGCCTAGGCGGCGCTTTTTTATTTTACAGTGGCAACTTAATTTGGCTTGAAAAGAGGCGCAAGAAACAACAGAGTGCGCAAAGTAAGTCTAGTAAATTTATGGCAAACCTTACCGTTGGCGTTTGCCTAGGAAGTGCCATAGGAATTGCAGGGGCTTTTGCTTTAAGTAAATGGTTGACGCTGGGTACTTGGAATATCAATGTCGCATATATGTGGATATATTACAGTTTGTTTTTTGCTGCGCTAACCGGGGCGTTTACTCTAGGTGCTGCAAGATTCAGTATTATTGGCCTCTATGTCTTTTCAGCATTATGTTTAATCGTACCTTTAACATCGCTATGGGGTTTGGCGCTGCCAAATGCGGGGATCTGGGTACCTAATTCGTTAGCTGACTTTGGCATTGAAGCTGGCGCAATTGGTTTTGCTTTGGCTGGCATGTTAGCCTGTAAAAGAGTAAAACACAGGGTGTACCACGGAGAGGAAAATAGCATTTGGTATTGCCAAAAGCTTACATCAAAAGTCTCTTCTGCACATCTTGCTTGAATGGTGTGAGAGCCAGTAGAAAAGCTGCTGGCTCTTAAGTATCTAATGTAGAGCCGAGAGAAACTTGGTTTCTACCATGCTGCTTTGCGAAATAGAGCGCCATATCGGCTTGTTTAATCAACTTATGGGGCTCCAAATCATGCCCCCAACCAGTTGTTACACCAATACTCACCGTCATTTTTATAGCGCACTCATCAAACCTGACCGCGGTAGCTTGTGTTCTTTTCCTGATTATTTCTCCTAACTCAAGCGCATCGTGTTCATTGCATTCAGGCAACAAAATACAAAACTCCTCACCGCCATAGCGCGAAACTGTATCTCCGGCTCTAGTGCACGCTCCTTTCAATACGCTCGCGACTTGTATAAGACATTTATCACCGCATTGGTGACCGTACGTATCGTTCACCTTTTTGAAGTGATCGATATCAACCATTAAAAGGCTTATGGAATGACCGAACCGCTTTGCACGTAAGCACTCTGTGTTCAGCGCCTCATTGAGGCTTCTGCGGTTAAAAACCTGAGTCAGTTCATCTATTCTTGAGGTATGTTTCAGTTTGTCATATGCGTCCTGCAGTTCTCTTGTGCGTGATTCTACTTCAACTTCTAATAATTGATTGGCCTTTCTAATTTCTGACATACTCTTAGCTTGAGCAATAAACCTTTTTTTTCTTTCGGAATTAATGCGCTCGGCCATTGCGAAAGACAAACATGCGACTTCGATTGAAGTGCCAATGGTTAAAGCGTGCTCAGTAAACCAATTACTTGGCAAAAAATTAAATTTGTTTGCCGCCAGAATAATGCCACCACAGAGTGCTGCATTCCATGCAAGGGAATAGTATGTTGAAAAATGAGAGCCCTCGAAAAGGCGGACAGTCCGGGTGATGACCCCCCAAATACAGGCTATTGAAGCATAGGTGATTATCACGCGGATCATGACGCTATAGCTAAAATACATTGACAGAAATAACAATGAAACGCCAACAAGAGCAATTGACACGCAGCCATAATAAAGTATCTGGCTATTTTTCCTGAGCTCCAAAAGCCTGACTATAAATAAAGTACCAGCTAGAACTGCTGAGATTAAAAAGAATAAAATTGATTGATCATTCCACCAAAGGCTATCTTGCCAAAGGTAGCGAAACCCAAGGCCTGAGAGGCTGAGGTAGAACGCAATAATCGCACTGACATAAACAACATAATAAAGAAAAGTCTTATCTTTGAGTGAGAAGTACATTAACAGATTGTATATAGCCATAACACTCATCAAGCCAAAGTAAATGCCTAAGAACAGCATATTGAACTGATCTGTTTCATAGAAGCTTTGCTGCGACCATAAGTTAAGCGGTACTTGCAGTGCGCTAGAGGAAGCAACTTTAATGTACAATTCGAGGGGCCCAGATATCTCTTGAGATATGGGAATTAAGTAGTTGTGATGCTGAATAAGCCGGTCTGAAAACGTTTGTTTGTCACCTAGTTTTGTGTAACTGATAACTTCATCTTGTTTCATTAGGTATAGCTTTAAGCTATCAAGCACCGGGTATGCTATCTCGATGATATATGCCTGATTTACATCTGGAATAGTAAACTGAACTTTTATCCAATAGTGATCAGATGTATATCCTAAGTTTAAGTTGTCTGATTTGTTTTCGCTCCACGACGAATCAGGCAAAGACAATACGTCGACAATGCCAAAGTCATTGTCTTGGACATATTTGCTTTGAGAGCTGAGGTTAACATAATTATTGGTTTGGTTAGCATTTAAAAGCTCATTGCCACTGACAACCCAACCACAGCATAGTAAAAACACTAAAAAGATTTTCACGATAGAAGCAGAACTTTGTCTTACAGCGCATTGTAAAGCTTAGGAGGGGAATCTTGATTGGGCAAACGTGTTTGTTATCTATATCTAACTAGAACACATCATACATAAGCTTTACGTATGAATCATTTGCAGTTTTGCTGTTAATATGGACACCATTTGTACAGACGACAGGTCTTCATTATTCAAGCCATGGAGTAGGGTCATAAAATAGCAATCCATCATAGCTGAAGCTTTCATATCATCATATTTATGACCCTCAAAAAGCATTTGCTTGAAGCTATCGACTTGCTGTTCGAAGTATTGGCTGTGCCACATCAGGTCCTTCAACAGCTCTTTGCTGAATGCGCGGTTTTCACAATAAAAGCTGTAGAGGTATTTAGCATAGTGTCGCAACCTTAGCCTAGGGCTTGTTTGCTCGTTCTCGACATGAGCCTTTGCGATCACCATATCAATTTGTTGATGCATGGCCAGTTTCAAAATATCGATTTTATTAGGGAAGTGACTAAAAACAGTGCCGGTTGCAACAGAAGCGTGCGTTGCAATTTGTCTCGTTGTGGTTTCTGCATAGCCAAATTCCTGAAAAAGCTGCCAGCTTACGTCAAGAATTTTTTGTGCGGTTTTTTCTCTTTTTTTCATATTAAATCAATGTTTTGTGAACTATGTGGAGGATACCACAAAACGCTCAGA
This sequence comes from Pseudoalteromonas luteoviolacea, assembly GCF_001696455.1. Classification (GTDB taxonomy): domain Bacteria; phylum Pseudomonadota; class Gammaproteobacteria; order Enterobacterales; family Alteromonadaceae; genus Pseudoalteromonas; species Pseudoalteromonas luteoviolacea_C. Next base: position 1,002,242 of record NZ_MAUJ01000001.1, on the reverse strand, counting down.
ATGTAATAAATATATCTTTAACTTGACCAAATTGAGCGCGCTCACATAATATAATGAGCGCGCTCAATTATTAAGGAGATAGTGTGATGATAATGCGAATTTTGGGGTCTTTAATTTTTCTGCCTTTTATCTTTTTCTATAGTTATGTACTGGGGCCAGTGTTAAAAGTTGTTCTTTTGCCAGGAGGTTTGGCATTGTTGTTTTTGATACTCGGACCTAAATCGTTTAAAGCGCATTGGAAAGCGGCTTATAAAGGTACTACACAGCCAAAACTTACAGCGCTAAAAAGTTAGCCTAATCACTCGTTATTGCTCTTGGGCTGGTCATAAAAACCAACGCAATCCCATATATTTATGACGAAAAGCCGCTCTTTGCGGTTTTTTATCTTTATGCTGTTCGCTTTAACTTTTCTCTCGGGTATAATACATGCGATTTCGGCGCAACCCCTTTAGCGCTGTAGTAAGTATCGTTTAATTTAGAATTGAGGAAATATTATGACGGTTGGCATTATCATGGGTTCAAAATCTGATTGGCCTACAATGCAACATGCGGCGGATATGTTAGATAAGTTTGGCATCGAATATGAAACAAAGGTAGTTTCTGCTCATCGCACTCCTCAATTATTGGCCGATTATGCAACGAACGCGGCAGAGCGTGGTATTAAAGTCATCATTGCGGGTGCAGGTGGTGCAGCGCATTTACCTGGTATGGCAGCGGCTTTCACAAGCCTACCTGTTTTAGGTGTACCGGTAAAATCAAAAACACTAAATGGGGTAGACTCACTACTTTCAATTTGCCAAATGCCTAAAGGTGTTGCTGTCGGTACTTTAGCAATTGGTGACGCTGGTGCAGCAAATGCAGGTTTATTAGCCGCGCAAATTTTGGGCTGTCAGCAACCAGAGATTTTTGAAAAAGTTGAAGCGTTCCGCAAAGCGCAAACAGAAACAATTTTAGCTAATCCAAATCCAGCAGAATAATATGAGAGTCTTAGTATTAGGCGCTGGACAGCTGGCGAGAATGATGAGTCTTTCATCGACTCACTTAGGCATAGAGGTTTTGGCTTACGATGTGAGTACAAAACAAGTCATAAACCCCGTAACTTTTGAAGTGTCAGATTCAACGCTTGAACAAGAGGTTGCGCAGTCGTTTGCTATCACTGCCGAGTTTGAACATATCCCTGAAGACGTTCTAACAATCTGTGAATCGAGCGGTAAGTTCTACCCAGGCGCTCAATCTATCGCGACTGGCGGTGATCGCAGCAAAGAAAAAGCATTATTAGACAACACACAAGTTCCATGCGCGCCTTATGCGTTAATAACAGAGAAAAACCACTTTTTAGCTGCCGTGGAAAAACTAGGTATGCCATTGGTCATCAAAACCTGTCAAGCTGGGTATGATGGCAAAGGTCAATGGCGACTGAAATCAGAAGATGAGATTGATCAAATCTGGTCTGAAATGGAAAGCTTTATTGCATCGGGTACAGTCAGTACACCACACTCGATTATTGCAGAAAAAATGATCCCATTTGACAGAGAAGTTTCTATCATCGGGGTTCGAAGCAAAAATGGCGAGTGTAAAGTTTATCCACTGACTGAAAACCAGCATACAAATGGCGTGTTAACTTTGTCTATTGCAGGCAAAGAGAAAGCTGCAATTCAAGAACAAGCTGAATCTGCATTTCAAAAGCTAGCAACAGAGTTAGATTATGTTGGCGTTTTGGCCATTGAGTTTTTCGATGTTGGCGGTCAGCTATTGGTCAATGAAATTGCGCCTCGAGTTCATAATTCAGGCCATTGGACGCAGCAGGGTTGCCATACTAGTCAGTTTGAAAACCATATGCGTGCTATTACTGGTTTACCAACTGGTTGTACTAAACTCGTGCGCCCAACTGCGATGATCAACGTGCTTGGCCAGCAATCTATACCCCACACAGTGTTGACAGTAGCAGGCTGTACTAGCCACTGGTATGGAAAAGAAGCAAAACCAGGAAGAAAAATGGGGCACATAAATGTCTCAGCAGACAATCTTCACCAATTGGGTGAAAGGTTAGCTGAATTGGCGGACATACTGCCAGAGGATGATTATCCTGGAGTGCTAGACACCAGTCATGCACTAATTCTAAACTAGAAAAAGCCGAGCTAAAGCTCGGCTTTTTTATTACAAGTGTAATTAATATGCTTATGACTAACTTCTTCAAATCAAACAACTCCCTTGTTTTAAAAATTTCGTTTGTAGCGTTATTTTTATTTTGTGTAACACCCCTGATAGGTTCAGCCTTAGCGTTATTTTTAGGAATAGGCTTTGCTATATTTCTTAAAAACCCGTTTGAAGAGCAAAGCGCTACACTTTCAAAGTGGCTTCTAAAAATATCTGTTGTTGGCTTAGGATTTAATGTAGATGTTATGCAAGTCATTGAAGTCGGGCGTAGCTCTCTGGTGCTAACCATAGTGAGCATCACCGCGATCATTGGGCTTGGTGAAATTTTAACGCAGCTTTTTAAGCTTAATCGTAATACCGGCACGCTCATTTCTTTTGGAACGGCAATTTGCGGTGGCAGTGCTATCGCAGCGATGGCACCAGTTATAAAAGCTAAGCAAGATGAAATTGCCGTTGCTTTGGCGATTGTCTTTTCACTGAATGCGGTTGGTTTGTTAATTTTCCCCTGGCTTGGGCATTACTTTGAATTGACTGAAAGCCAGTTTGCTTTGTGGAGCGCATTAGCAATTCACGACACCAGCAGTGTGGTCGGTGCGGCTGCGGCTTATGGACCAGTGGCTTTGGCAATGGCAACCACGATAAAGCTAACACGCGCCATGTGGATTGTACCTTATACAGCTTTAGCCGGGGTATTTTGGCGCTCTGAAGAGCGGGCAAGCATCCCTTTATTTATTATTGGCTTTTTATTAGCTGCTGCAATTAACACGATGCTCCCTGATTTGCAGCCTGTTTGGAATACATGTTATTCCATAGCGAAAGAACTGCTCGTAGGCACCTTGTTTTTAATTGGAGCAGGTATATCGAAACAAGTGTTGAAGCAGTGCGGTTGGCAACCTTTTGTAATGGCATTAGTTTTATGGGTCATCGTGAGTTCGATACTGCTATTACTAATTTTTGACGGATTTATTCAATAAATTTACTAAATTTTTTTGAACTTTTTTAAATGACTCAAGTCAGAGTTAATGAGGCTTGGATATGCCTCATTTCATACTCGTTGTCCATCAACGACTATGTGAGCGCAGAGAGTATTTGGCCAGTATCTTTACTGGCCTTTTTTTATCTAAAAAGTGTGTTAGCCAACCTAAACTTAGCCACCAAGCTAAAAACTTTGTTTATTTATCTTAAACCAGTCGAATGTTGCTCTATCTTCTGATTAAATTAGCCTGATTTATAAATTAAAAGAAGAGCTCTGATGAAAAAATCCCTTTTGAGCATTGCTGTAGCAGGATTACTGCTAACAGGCTGTCAAACAACAAGTCAAACTTCTCACAAAGAAGTTGCTACTAATGCACCAGTGGTAGCACCAGTTGTACAAACCCCTTTAGATTTTGGTAGTGAAAATATCACCCTAGAACAAGCGATGGCGGATCCAGACTGGATTAGTCGTACACCAGAAGGCGCATTTTGGGGAGCCGATAGCAGCACTATTTATTTCAACCAAAAGCAAAAAGGTAATCAATTAAGAGATACTTTTGCAATTGATAGCAATAAAGGAATCGACCAAGTAACGCTTAAAAGCTTACACGAGATAGGTAATGGCAGCGCTATTTATTCAAATGATGGACGTTTTCAAGCTTACACATTCAAAGGTAATATCTTTGTAAAAGATCTTCGTACCAATGCCACAAAACAGCTCACTAAGACTTCAGCGCAAGAGAGTATAGTGCAGTTCATGCTCTCTGGTGAGTTGGCTTATCGTGTAGATAACACGTTTTTCTCTGTCAATGTTGAAACGGGTCTAACGACCGAATTGGTTAAGCTTCATAAAGGGGACAAACCAAAGGGAACGCAAGAGCCAAGTACCTATATTGCAAAAGAACAGCACAAGCTAATCGATTATGTCGCACTAACGCATAAAAATGCTTTGGATGCAGAGGCGCGTAAAGCTGAAATCAATAACCAAAACCCGTCTTTAGATAACAAGCATATCTACATAGGCGAAGGTAAAAACCTTGTTGAAGCGAGCCTTTCTCCTAAAGGTGACAAGCTGATTGTGGTTGTTAGTGAGCATAATGTTTACTCTCAATCCACAGAAAAAGACATGATGCCAAATTATATTGGCCAAGATGGTAACATCGATCCTGTTCCTGCTCGTAGCCGTGTTGCAGATAACACGCCTGTAGAAGTTGAAGTTATTTATGTAGATTTAGCGACTGATACTCAAAAGTCGGTTGGTTTTGAAACTCTGCCTGGTTTTGACGAAGATGTATTGGCTGCTGTCAGAAAAGAAAACGCAGAAGCAATAGGCGAAAGTTATAAATCTGAAAAGTCGCCGCGCGCAATCAAATTAATGCGTGATTGGTACTGGTCTCAATCACCTATTCAATGGAATAGTGCCGGTGACCAAGTCGCTTTGATGTTTAAGGCATGGGACAATAAAGACCGTTGGCTTACTACAATGGATTTTGAAAAAGGTGAGTTAACGCCACAACACAGGCTTCATGATAGTGCTTGGGTAAACTACGCATACAATGATTTTGGTTGGTTAAATGGCGAAGATTCGCTGTACTTCCTATCTGAAGAAAGCGGTTATAGTCACTTATATGTAAAACCAATTGATGGCAAAGCGACACAACTCACTTCTGGTAAATTTGTTGTTTCAGAACCGAAACTGACAAAAGACAACAGCCAGTTTTTCTTTAAAGCGAATGTTGATCACCCTGGTATTTACGAAGTTTACTCTGTAGATGTCAAAACGAAAAAGCAAGAAGCCATTACTGATTTGAATGGTATGACTGACTTTTCACTGAGCCCAGACGAGTCAAAGCTTTTACTTAGGCACTCAACCATCATGATGCCAACTGAGCTGTATGTTGCAGATGCAAAACCGGGAGCTCAGCCTAAGCGTCTAACTAATACAGTATCTGATGATTTCTTAAATAAAAAGTTAATTGCACCTAAAATCGTAGCAGTACCATCAAGCCATACTGATGAGCCTATTTATGCAAAAGTGTATTATCCAGCAGATTACAAACCTGGTGAAACCGGTAAAAAACGTAAAGCTGTAATCTTTAACCACGGTGCTGGTTATTTGCAAAACTCTCACATGGGTTGGTCTGTATACTTCCGTGAATTTATGTTCCATTCATTGCTGGCAAGTGAAGGCTATGTCGTGATGGATATGGACTATCGCGCATCTAAAGGCTATGGCCGTGATTGGAGAACAGCGATTTATCGCCAGATGGGAACACCTGAAATTCAAGACTTGGCAGACGGTGTTAAGTGGATGGCAGAAAATGCGAACGTCGACGAGGGCTCTGTAGGTACTTATGGCGGATCATACGGCGGTTTCATGACTTTCATGGCACTGTTTACGCAACCTGAACTGTTCCAAGCGGGTGCTGCACTTCGTCCAGTGACAGATTGGGCATATTATAACGACCCGTATACATCCAACATTCTAAACCGTCCAGCAGATGATCCTATCGCTTATAGACGAAGCTCACCAATCTACTTCGCCGAAGGCCTGAACAAGCCAATGCTGATTAACGCCCCGATGATTGATGACAACGTGTTCTTCCAAGATGTCGTGCGCTTGGTACAACGCCTAATTGAGCTTGAGAAAGAAAACTATGAAACGGCAATTTATCCAGTAGAGCCTCATGGTTTTGTTCAACCATCAAGCTGGTTAGACGAATACCGTCGAATTTATAAGTTGTTTAAAGAAAACTTATAAACCAGCAAAGAAAGCCAGCATTACGCTGGCTTTTTTCTAAGTCGCATAGCAGCAGTTGATGGTTTTTTATTTCTTCATTGTCAAAGCTATTTTTCCGACAGCTTGGCCTGAGTGATAGCGCTCATGTGCTTTAGCAACTTCCCATATTGAGAAGTCACTTTTATCAATTAAAGGCTTAATCACACCTTTGTCTACGAGTGTAGAAATATACGCTAATATTTTGCCATGCGATTCGCGGTTGATGCCGTTTATTAAAGGTATAAGCATGAGCACGCTGTGCAAACTCAAACTTTTAAGTGCGACTTGTAATGTATCGTCTATTGGCAAGGTTGTCGCTACATTACCGTTTATCCGAGCAGCTTCAAAGCTGTGCTGGATATTTTTACCGGCAATGGTATCAAATACTGCATCGAACCCGACGCCGCCTGTTAATTTTTCAACGTATTCGGAGACTGTTTGTTCTTCAACATTGATAATATTGTCTGCATTTAGGGTGTTGGCGACACTTAAGTTTCGTGGTTTTACTGTGGCAGATACCGTAGCACCGAAATATTTAGCTAGTTGTATTGCAAGATGTCCAACGCCGCCCGTGGCACCGTGGATCAAAATGTGATCACCTGATTGTATCTTCAGTTTGTCATGCAATGCTTCCCATGCGGTTATTGCGACAAGGGGGAGCGCAGCGGCTTCTTTCATGGACAGTGTTGTCGGTTTGTGCGCCATTAATCTAGCATCAACCAGCATATATTCGCAAAGCGCACCATTAATGCCAGAAATTCCACCTGCACAGCCATAGACTGCGTCACCAATTCTGAAATTTGTGACGTCTTCACCGACTTCAATAACGGTACCTGCTACGTCTCCGTGAAGAATCTCAGGTAGGTTATCAGACCAAGGGGTTTCAGTTGATCGTAGCATGGTATCGAGCGGGTTAACACTCGTTGCTTTGACTTCAATGACCAAGTGCCCAGATTTAATTCTTGGCTTCTCGCGTTCTTCGAGTTGAAATACGTCGCTACTACCAAGTTCTTTAATTACCATCGCTTTCATTTTGATATCTCTTTATCGAATTAGGCGTTGATTCTAAATTTTGTCATCAGAGCAATCCATATGTCATATAGCAAAGTAATTTTGCTTATAAAGCAATAGTGGGTTAGCCTGAAAACAAATAAGTTTTTAGGACTCAGCATGAGCACGATAAATCGACTTACGTATTTCAATTGTGTTGTAGAGACAAAAAGCATCTCTCTATCTAGTAAGTACTTAGATGTTCAGCCTTCTTCAATTTCTAGGCAATTAGCAGCACTAGAGGAAGAACTTGGCGTGCGATTACTAAACAGGACAACAAGAAGTATTGGGTTAACAGAAGCTGGTACCAAATACTATGAGTACTCTCAAAGAATTGTTGCTGAACTTCAAGAAGCGAAACAAGTAGTCAACGAACTTAAAGAGAACCCATCTGGTACTTTAAGATTGAGTATGACAGTAGGGTTTGGAGAATGTATTGTGCTGCCGCTGATCCCAACGTTTAAAAAACGATTTCCAAATGTAGACATCGAGATAGAACTTACAGAGCGTGTCGTAGATTTGGTTGATGAAAATATAGATATTGCGATCAGAAGCGGTCGTCTACCAGATTCAACCCTTGTATCGAAGCGACTCGCGTCTAATAATTTTGTGATCTGTGCAAGCCCAAGATACCTTGAAACGCATGGGGAGCCTCAACTTCCCGATGACCTGGAGCATTTCACCTGTATAAAATATAGTTACCGAGGTTGGCGAGATTGGTTCCTTATCAAAGATAAACCAACCAAACTTGCGATTGGCAAAGGGATGTCAATCAATTCTGTAAATGGTCAAAAGCAACTGTTGATGAATGATGCCGGGATTGCACTGATCCCTTTGTGGGCAGTTAAAAAGGAACTAAAAGACGGTGTGTTGGTACAGCTACTTAATCAGTACACATTTAGTCCTTATGAAACGCTTAGTTCAACATATGCCATTTATTTAAAGCGTGAATTATTGGCACCCAAAACGAGGGCTTTTTTAGACTATTTGGCCAGTAACATCCCGCAGTAATTTGCCTAAGCGACAACATGTCTGTCATGTTTGCTCTATATTATTAGAGCGCTTATTTTATTCAGATACGTTACGTTGTTATCGAGTCTGATCATATGTATTTAAGCGAAATTCGTCATGTAGTAAGGATTACTAATGGAGAAATTCAATGCATATCTTAAAAGCGACGGTAGGTTATTTCTGTCTGATGTTTACACTGTTTGGTTCGCCTGTTGTCAAATCCGTTGAAATCGAAGGATTTGAAGAGTTTTTGGTTACTGAAGGTGAATGGAGACAAGGGGTCAAGCCTAATGTCACCAAATTGAGTGAAGACCAAGTGTTTTTTACATGGGCCGAATCATCGTACCCTAATAAAGTTAAAGGTCGTCTAGGCCACATTAACTCAGATAAGTCAGTGACTTTTGGTACCACTCAGAGTATTTCTGACAACTTTAAACTGGGTGGTTGGAATCCCCCAGAGTCAGTGCTGTTAAAAGATGGACGCATTGCGATAATCTGGAGCAATGCGTATGAAGTGTATTTGCGAGCTGTGACGGTAACTCCTGATGGTAGTTGGGAACTCGGGCCCGAACAAAAAATCGCTGTTGAGCAGTCTTCAGTGCCAATGCCTCATGTGGCAGTGTTATCCGATGGCAGGCTGCTAGTTACATGGACAGGCTACGATGAGCAAATTGTTGGTATTTTCGCTTCAATTGGCGTGGTACAGCCTAATGGTGTTTACATTGAGCAAAATCAATTTCAAGTTAATCAACTATCACAGAGCGTACAAAATGCGCCTAGAGTAAAAGCCATGTCTGATAGACGAGCTGTATTTACTTGGATTACAAACGACCCAAGTGCTGACAGCCAAGGCTCTGGTATTGCTGCTCGTGTCGCTGAGTTTTTACCAAGTGGTATTGTGGCTTTTGAGAATGAGTTAGTCGTGAATCAAGAACAAAACCGAGCTCAATTTTACCCGAACATTATTGCGCTTGATGCAGAACGAATTCTATTCACTTGGAAGGGCTACAAGCAAAATGGTAGCGGCTACAATCAAATGTATGCAGCAGGGCGAATTGGTACCTTGACTAACATCAATACCATACACTTCGCATCTGAATTTAAAATATCGGACTATTTTGTACAGGGCTCTGAACCTGTGGATGCTAGTGTTGTATCTGCTAATCATGTAAAGCTTGTATGGACACAATATGGTTATCCTGAAAAGATCGGCGTCAAAGGAAAGGTCATTGAGTTCATGCAAAATAATTACGTTGATGAGTCGTCTGTAATTCCAATAGAAAAAACAATTGATAACAACCAAAACTTCCATTCAATTGCGAAGTTAAATGATGAGTTACATTTAATTGTTTGGGAATCAAAAGGTGTGGGAGTTAACGGTAGGATATTTAAAATAACTTCAAACTAAATATGTAGTGGCGGCCTTTTTCACAAAGGCCGCTTATGCTTTAGGTCAAGACTTTGCGAACCCAAGCTTGTCTTTAAACAGAGGAATTGCCAAAACAACACCTCCGATAGCACCGATCAGATGTGACTCAATTGCTACCCGTGAATTTATCAAATTGCCAACGTCACTGCTAGGACCTGCATATTGCTCCCACGCAAGCTTGCCCACAATACCAAGGAATAAAAGCACACCTGTAGGCTCTTTTGTTTGAATATCTTTTAATGCGCCCCAGACGATAATTCCATGTAGCAATCCACTGAGGCCCGTGTATACTTTGATATCAGGGCAAAAAAGCCAAATTCCAACTCCTGTCCAAATACCTAGCAAAATAATGTGGGTAAAATAACGAGACGGAGAGGTGTGCTCAGCATGAAGTATCCAAATAAACAGTATGCCAATTAGATTTAAGCCTAAATGAGTCCAATTAGTATGTATATATTGGCTGCTCCAAATTCGCCAAAACTCGCCCTCACTGATAAGTTGGCGATGAAATTCAAGCACATCTCTCAGCTCGAAAGCCATTAGTAAAATGGCAATAAGCGAAAGCACGATTGGCGGGAGTATATAATTTCGACTTACAGGCAGGTTTAAACCAAACATTCTATGTTCACAATATTATCTATTTTTGTATATTGTGCCTGTTAACCTTTATGATGCCAACGACGATTGAAAATTAATAAATATGAATATGAAATATAAGCGCTCACTGATTGCCTTTTTATTGGCCTCAGCATTACCGACAGCCACGCTTGCTGGTGAATCAAAACCAAGAGAAGTCAGAGAACCCGAAGCTTCAACAGGCTTTACCTTAAAAAAGGAAAAAATTGCAGAGAAATACATGGTGGTTGCTGCAAACCCTCATGCAAGTAAAGCGGGGCAATTAATGTTGCAACAAGGCGGCAATGCCATTGATGCTGCAATAGCTGCGCAACTCGTATTAACATTGGTAGAGCCTCAATCTTCAGGTATAGGTGGGGGTGCATTTATTCTTCATTATGACAAGAAAAATGACTACCTCACGACATTTGATGGACGTGAAACGGCACCCAAAAAGGCGACTCATAAACTATTTTTAGACAAAGATGGCAAGCCGGTTCGTTGGTTAGAGGCGGTTGTCGGTGGTCGCTCTGTTGGTGTGCCTGGCATTATCCATGCTATGAAGCAAGCGCACGATAAATACGGTAAGTTAAAATGGAAAAAGCTATTTAAACCCGCCATTGAGCTTTCTGAAAAAGGGTTTGCAGTTTCACCAAGGCTACATATGTTACTCAAAAAAGAGTTTAACCCTGGTTTAACTAAACTTTCTCCAGCAAAAGAATACTTCTACCCAAATGGGAAGCCTCTGGCGATTGGCACAATCGTTAAAAACCAAGATCTTGCTAACGTGTACAAAGAAATCGCAGAGTATGGACCTAAAGCGTTTTATGAAGGCAAATACGCAGCAGATATGGTGCGAGCTGTTCAAAAGTCTGAAATTGCACCGGGTCTTCTATCACTTGATGACTTAGCCAATTATCAAAGTAAAGAAAGAGCACCGGTATGTACGTCTTATCATGAGTATAAGGTTTGCTCGATGGCACCTCCTAGCAGTGGTGGCCTCACAGTTCTGCAAATACTAAAGCTGCTCGAAGGTAAAAAACTTGCTCAATACAAACCAAATGCACCTGAAGCAGTCCATGTATTTACACAAGCTTCTAGACTAGCATTCGCGGATAGAAACTATTTTATCGCCGATCCCGACTTTGTGAATGTACCAACTCAAGGCCTACTCAATCCAGTATATTTGAAATCTAGGGCCAAGTTGATTGGTGAGCGAGATAACCAAAATGTGCCCGTTGGCGATCCAACGATGGGGCAAGTGGTTTATGCGAAAGATGACAGCTTTGAATTGCCTTCAACGTCGCATTTATCCATCGTAGATAGGGAAGGTAACGCCGTATCTATGACGAGTTCCATTGAGATGGGCTTTGGCTCCACCGTGATGGTAAATGGTTATTTGTTAAACAATCAACTGACGGACTTTTCGCTTTCTCCTAAAGTAGGTGGACAATGGGTTGCAAACAGAGTCGAGCCGAATAAAAGACCTAGAAGTTCTATGTCGCCGGTTATGGTGTTTAATAAAGACGGCAGTTTGAAGCTTGTTGTTGGTTCGCCTGGTGGTAGCAGAATCATAAACTATGTCGCTCAGACAGTGATCGGTGTTCTGGATTGGGGGTTGACACCTCAGCAAGCGATTAACCTACCTCGTATAACGAATAGAAATAAATATACAACGCTAGAAAAAGGCACAGGACTAAAAGCAATAAAGCCCTGGTTAGAATCAAAAGGGCATACAGTAAGGATCTCTGACTTAAATTCTGGTATCCACGCGATAGAGATAAAAGAAGGACTTTTGTTCGGTGGCGCAGATCCTAGACGGGAAGGTGTTGCCCTTGGAGAATCCAGCGAGTAAACCGTAGGATATTCAATATTATTCAGTTATACTGTACGACCCTGTTTACGGTGAGCCAATCCGTTTACAGGGTCGTTTTATTGGTCTGATGTGCACTAAAGTCATTGAAAATTTGTGTACTTAGTCAATAATTATCCCTTATATTAAAAATTAAGAGTCACAGCTTGTAAATATGACTAAACAAACCGATCCTAATTACCTCTACATCCCATATTCTGGCCCAACATTATTGGAAACGCCTCTTCTAAACAAAGGCAGTGCATTTAGCCAGCGTGAGCGTGAAAACTTTAACCTAGCCGGTTTAGTTCCTCCTCGTTACGAAACCATTGAGGAGCAGGTAGAACGTTGTTACCAGCAATTTTCAAGTTTTAAAGACAACCTAAACAAACATATTTACCTACGTGCAATTCAAGACAATAACGAAACCCTCTATTATCGTTTGGTTAGAGATCACCTAGAAGAAATGATGCCGATCATTTACACGCCAACAGTAGGTGATGCGTGTGAGAAATTCTCCGATATTTATCGTAGCTCTCGAGGTTTGTTCATTTCGTACGAAGATCGCCACAACATTGACGATATTTTGCGAAATGCGACAAAAGGTAAAGTTAAAGTCATTGTTGTCACTGACGGTGAACGTATTCTTGGCCTAGGCGACCAAGGCATTGGTGGAATGGGTATTCCAATTGGTAAACTAGCACTATACACCGTGTGTGGCGGTATTAGCCCTGCTTACACGTTACCTGTAATGCTTGATGTAGGTACCAATAACGAGAAGCTATTAAATGACCCAATGTATATGGGTGCCAGACATAAGCGCATCAACCAAGAAGAGTACGACGAGTTTTTAGATCTATTCATTCAAGCCGTTAAACGCCGCTGGCCAAACGTTTTACTGCAATTTGAAGACTTTGCTCAACCAAATGCAATGCCACTTCTAAAAAGGTATAGAGATGAAATCTGTTGTTTCAACGATGACATCCAAGGTACAGCCTCAGTAACCGTAGGTTCTTTATTAGCTGCGTGTAGAGTTAAGGGCGCTAAGTTATGTGATCAAAAAGTTGTATTTGTAGGTGCCGGTTCTGCAGGTTGTGGTATCGCTGAGCAAATTATTGCGCAGATGGTTTCAGAAGGTGTTACAGATCAGCAAGCGCGCAGTCAAATATTTATGGTCGACAGATTTGGCCTATTAACTGAAGGCATGGAAGGGTTGAGAGATTTCCAAGCAGCGCTTGTTCAATCACACGGTAATTTAGAAAACTGGAATTATAGCGGTGAATATGCGTCTTTGTTAGACGTGATGCACTGTGCAAAACCAGACATCCTCATTGGTGTTTCTGGTCAGCCTGGTTTATTTACCGAGCAGGTCATTAAAGCCATGCACTCAGGCTGTGAAAAACCAATTATCTTCCCTTTGAGTAATCCATCTCGTCAGGTAGAAGCGCACCCTAAAGATGTAATCGAGTGGACAGAAGGTAATGCTATCGTCGCAACTGGTAGCCCGTTTGAACCAGTAAATTATAACGGCACAAACTATGTTATCCCCCAATGTAACAACAGTTATATTTTCCCTGGCATTGGATTAGGTGCATTGGCTGCTAAAGCATCTCGTATTACTGAATCTATGCTGATGGTTGCAAGTGAAACTCTCGCTGAGTCGTCGCCTTGGGCCAACACAGGTAAGGGCAGTCTATTACCATCTTTGGTTGAAATAGAACAATTGAGTAAACGCATTGCTTTTGCTGTCGCTAAGAAAGCAATGGAAGAAGGCGTGTCTCTTGATATGCCAGAAGACTTAATCTGGAGTTCGATTGAAAAGAACTACTGGACGCCAGAATATCGCAACTACAAACGTTGTAGCATCTAAAATATTAAGCCCTTCAATGAAGGGCTTTTTTCATTCATTTAATCACAATATCGGTGTTAAAATTAGCGCAATAATGACTTAATAGCTACACTCTAGGTGTGTCCAACAGCATGGAGTGCATCGCATAGGAAGTTTTATGCTGTTAAGAATTGTGTGCGTTTTCTTTATTTTTGTCTCAACTATCGCTTGTACCAAGCCAATCAAGATAGAAATTGTTTCTGATTATAATCCATCATTTGGTCAATCTCCCGGAGACTTGGCAACACAGCTCCTTCTCATTATTGCTAGAAGCCTTAAAGAAGAAATGGCTATCGAATTTATTCCTGCCAGTAGAGAGCGGGAGTGGCGAGAGCTGGCGCATCATGACAACATTTGCCTGTACAATAAAGTGAAAACCCCACAGAGAGAGGCAATGGCCATTTTTGTTTCATTGCCTTTAATGGCTTTTCCTTCAAATCGACTGATTTTAAGAAATAAAAAGTTTGTATCCATTGAAGTAACTTTAGAAAAAGCGCTTTCTCTCGGGTTAAGAATTGGGGTTACAAAAGGGCGCTCATACGGGATAGAAATAGATGACTTTATTAAAGCAAACGCGGAAAGGCTATTCGTCAGTGAGGGAAATGATAGCGCTTTCCGACTTCGAAAAATGCTTGTTCAGGGGCGCTTAGATGGCATGATTGAATACAGCTCTGTATTTGTAAATGACTACCCGTCAGAGGAAATATTAAAAGATATATCCTTTCATGCTATTGGCGATACCGACGCAACAATTTTTGGCTACATTGCTTGCTCAGATTCAAAGAAAGGTCGTCAAGCGGTAGACTTATTTGAACGAGCACTGCAAAAGCCACAAATTCAAGAACAAGTTATAAGCGCTCACGCAAACCTATTTCTCCCACAAGAGGAGATATTTATTTCAAATTCTTTGAAAAATGCGTATGGCATATCAAAAAGTAATTGAATCTTCGTTTTATATCTTTCAAGTTTTTTAGAAAAATCCAATATTGTAATTAGTCAATTGTTAGGAAGGTAAAATGCTTTGTTATATTTTAAATTAAATTGTATTTAAATTATTGATTAAATTCAAAACACTCTCTAACGCCATCATAACGTTCGTATTATTCCAATACATATATAATAACTATTCCACTAAATGTAGAATCGTTTTTTGTTTCTTACGAAATCCCTTAACCTTCTGATACTAATGCAAATAACAATACTTAAGCAACCGCGACTAAGCAATATCTGACTAAAACCACACTATTTAATAGCCGCTAAAAAATTCTTTGAAATTCACAATCATAATGAAATTCAACGCATTTACAGCGGATTTTTTTGTCGCTAAATTTGGCCTCGAGTATCGGGAAGGCAAAACAGCGCCATCTCGTTAGCAAGACTAAAACCTCAAAAAATTTATGTTTTACCTTTCTTAAAAGTGAAAGGAAATTGATTAATAACTTAAAGTAAAAGGGAATAAAAAATGAAAATCCAACTTCTCGCAGCCGTAGTTTCATTACTAGCAGTCGATAGCGCAGTAGCAAGTGTTACAGTACAAGATTTAGATGGTTATAATCGTGAGTCAAAGTATAGTGAAGGCGTTGTAAACCGTATCGTAACTGATTCTTTGAATGCGCGTACATTTAATGGTTGGTTGTTCCGTAATGATGCATATGACAAATGTGAAACTGGTGTAGTTTATGACGAAATTACAGGTAAAGTGATTGCGCCAGTTGGCACTACCCCTGGCGGTGCTCAAGCCTATACCGTAGATTCAATTTTCTTGCAGGGTCAATTTACTGAAGAGCAGCTTCAACGCACACGCGTGTTAGCTATGAACTGTGAGTCAGCAAATGGTGAGCAATTTGTCGTTAAGCACAAGATCCCTGCATTACCGAAAATTACTTGGGATGCTCAATTAGTTGGTGTTGGCGCTTGGAAAACACCTGATTGCAGTGGCCCTGCACAACACTGTGGCGGTGCTGGTTGGTATGATCAAGTAAGTTACACTTCTTCATTGCTGATCAATAACGGTACAAAAGATGGTTATTGTACAGCGACAGGCGGTGAAGGCTCTTATTCTAAAGTGTTCAATGGCTATGATTCAACACCACTTTTCCATACTAACCACTACGCAGTTAATGATGTACTTTACAACTCAAATGCACGTACTTTTAGACAAACGGTTTCTTGTAATAACCCAGCGGGTACTACAGAACGCGTTACTATTTGGGAAATTTCAGGAGAAAACGACATTAACTTAGTAGTTGATCACACTAGCTACAAGTAATTTGTTCAATCTCAACAGTAAGGGCCAATAAGGCCCTTTTTTTAATTGGGTTTAAAAAATAAATACATAAAATGACATAGTAACCCGTTATTCAGGAATGATTAATTGATTTGTGCTTCAATACACGTGTGAGTTAACAACCTAAAACTTAAATTTGGAGAGCCCATGCGAATAGTTACCGCTATTATGTCTGTATTATTAAGTACATCTGCAGTGGCTGCGAGCCTGCCAACAGCCCCGCACTTATATGTGAAAGGTTACGCTGAAAAGGCGGTTGCACCGGATACTGCCATCGTTAATGTGGCAATAAATGAAAAGAATAAAAACCTTAAGTTAGCCAAATCTAAAGTTGACGATGTGATGGCTCGGGCAATAGACATAGCCAAACGCTATGGTGTTGAGAGTAAACATATCTATGCTGAACAACTAAATGTCTACAAACAAACTCGCTATAACAGAACAACTAATGTTGAGGAATTTGACGGGTTTAAAGTTTCTAGAAACTTAACGCTAAAATTAAAAGACGTAAATAGATATCCTGAATTACTCCAAGCGTTTGTGGACAGTGGTATAAATCAATTTAACAATACCCAGTTTGTAGTTGAAGACAAAGCTGAAATTATGAAAGAGCTGAAAGCATCCGCTATCAAGCAAGCTAAGCTAGGAGCAAAAGAATTAGCTGATGGTTTTGGAGTGCAAGTGGGTAGCTTATACTCAGTCTCATTTTCGCCAATGAGTGTTCCGGTTCAACCTTACGCTCGGGGGAAAATGATGGCGGCAGAAACTATGAGTGTAAATGACGCTTACAATGTCGGCGATACTAAGCTCAAAGCAGAAGTTTACGCAGTTTATTATATAGATTAATTAGAAAATAGATTCATTTTTACAGCGGATAAACCTACAATCCCCTATACAATAATTACCAATAAATATACGGATATTGAATAGGGGACACAATCATGTTTACAGGCTTATTTGCTGCAATTTGCACACTCTTTTATATCAAGCTAAGTTTTGATGTAATAAAACTTAGAAGAAAACACAAAGTTGGGATTGGCCACGCTGGACACAGTGATTTAAGCGCAGCAATTCGTGCACATGCCAACTTTATAGAATACACTCCGCTAGCTGTGATTCTTCTTTTTATTCTAGAATATCAGGAAGTGAACTCGGTTTTTCTGATAACATTCGCCAGTACTTTTTTAACTGGTAGAGTCCTTCATGCCATCGCACTGAATAAAGCAAACATCCGCATAAGAGTGTTCGGCATGTTGCTAACCTTTTTAGTGCTCATCGGTATGGCTCTATTTAATGGCTTTTTATACTTTACATGAATGAGAAATATTTTGTTTTGGGCTTGCCAAGAACTGGGACTACAAGTCTCTGTGTTGCAAGCCTCGATATAGGGTTGAAAACTGCACACACAGCGTATACTCAAAATACCATAAAAAATGCGCAACTCATTGCCGATACACCAGTATTCAATGACTATGAAAAACTATATCAACTTTTCCCCAACGCCCAATTTATCTATCTTGAGAGAGAAATGTCACTGTGGTTACCTTCAATTCGAAGGCTATTGACTCGAATGCTTCCAAATCTAATAGAAAGAGGAGGGGGTTTCAATGAAACTTTAAAACGTTGTTTCTTTTCAACGTTCCCAGAATTAAATGCGGACAAGATCGAAGACGATGACTATTTAATTACTTGTTATTATAGTCATAAAGTTAAAGTCACTGAATTCCTGAATAAGACAGGCGCTAATAACTTATTTGTGAATCTAGCAAATCCTGAAAGTAATAAACTACTAGCTGAGTTTATGAATGTGCCACAGATAAATATTCCACATTTAAATAAGAAGGGCAAAGTGACTGCTTGGAATGAAATTCGGCATCCATTAAAAGTCGAATCTACACGAATAGGTAAAGTAGACAAGGACGCTTTACTTTATAATTTTAATAAATAATGTCCGATATTAAAAATCACCTTAAAAAATAGTACCGTGTTGAGTACAATAGAGCCTAATAGCCGTTATTGAGAATATATAGAGAATGTTTGAACTAAAGTACCATACGCCATTTGAGTGGACGCATAAGGTAATGGGCGATTTTGTAACTTTTTTACAAGACCATGCTGCAGCAGAAAAAAAAGCATCTGGCATGGCCATGTCTATGCTTGGTCATTACCCAGACAGAACAAAACTAGTTAAAGCAATGGCAGATTTGGCCATTGAAGAGATGATCCACTTTAAGCAAGTGCTAAAGTTAATTAATGAAAGGGGCTTGGTACTGGGCAACGATAAACAAGATCCTTATATCAAAAAAATGCGTGGCTTATTCCGCCAAGGTAGTGATGAGTTTTTAATAGATCGATTGCTGGTAGCTGCTGTGATTGAAGCTAGAGGTCATGAAAGGTTTTCACTCGTCGCCGAAGCACTGCCTGAAGGGAAAGAAAAAGACTTTTATGTCGCCATTGCAAAATCTGAAGAAAAACACAAAAACCTTTTTGTTGAATTGGGCTATGAATATTTTGACAAAGCAATTATTGATACAAGGTTAGAAGAAATCTTAGTTGCTGAGGCCGAGATTTGCGAAAGCATTCCATTTAGTGCAGCGTTACACTAAAAGTATGGCTAAAAGAGCACACCAATTAAACAATTATTGAGTGTGCTTTAATTATGTTAAATCAGTGTTTTTTAAAGAATAGGATGGTTGACCCATGCAAGGATTTTCTGAGTATTTAGCAGCAAAAAACATATCTGTTCCTCAAAATTATGTCTTTGCTGCGCAAGGCACAGATGATGAAAGTTACGAGCTGAAACTAACGCCGCTAAATCCATCTGTTGCAGAGATTGATTACAAAACGGTTTTACTAAATCAAATAGATTTAGTAGGTATCTTTGGTGAAAATCATCCTTGGCCAGAACCAACTATGACTTTCCAACAAAACCTAAATAGTTTAAGGGTCCACCAATTAGAGTTTGAATCTCAAAAGGCATTTGCTTATTCGATAACGAACAGTGACGCAAGCCAATGCTTTGGTAGTGTATATATTGATCCCAGCTCAACAGAGTCATACGAATGTGAAGTTTACTTTTGGATTTGTAAAACGATCCCAGTAACAAAAGCACAAATTCAAAAACAGTTATCACATTGGTTAACTCACACTTGGAAGTTCACACGTATTAAGATTCACTGAGTGATGTTAATCACGAACTAAAAAATTAAATCGCATAACCCAAAGCACATAAATAAAGTAGTGAAGTAACCAACCCCATAAATTATTGAGAGTAGAGCCACAAAACCATTAAAAGAGTTTGGAAAGGCCTGTATACAAGTATGATACTCTTAATATCCTATAATATATATTATGTTAAATAAGATTAAATCTATGTCTATCAGAGTAATAGGACTAACCTTTTGAAACAAAGTCTCTTATTAGGTTACTCACTAAGTCCGATACTAGACGGTATCGGATATTATGTAGGTTGGTTTCATACATCAAGAATCCATAATAGCCTGAACGGCACGCTTCGCTGAATGCACGGCATTGTTAACGGCACTCCAATCCTCACCATCAGTATATGCGTCACCAGCAAAAAACAAACGGCCATCAGCACTTTCACCAAGTTTTTTTACAGCTGTCCAGTCTTCATTATCGCGGATGTAAGCTCCATTAATGTGCGGTTCGATATCCCAGTTTTGAAAAATATGTTTGACGTAATGAGCAGATGCTTTTCCATCAAATATCTTATCTAGTTCATGCAAAATATATTTAACTCGCTCTTCGTCGGTTAAGCGAAGATACGACAATGATTCGTTTCCAACAGCAAACAACCCCAAAATATGTAGATTCGAATTTTGGCCATACGCCGCGTCATAGTATAGTTTCTCACCATCATTTGTTGTTGGGTTGAATCCTATTAGAGCTAGATAAACTTTATCGGAAGTTTCGATTTTGATTTCGTCAGCTAAGTAATCAATTTTTTCAACCACCGCGCCATAGATAATGTGCTTTTCAACAGATGGAACAATGTATTGCTCAAAAAAATCAAACCAGGTCGAGTTTACAAATTTACTCTCTTTATTCATTTCAATTTGTTTGATACTAATCTTTTCGCCTTCATAGAGTGCGCAGTCAATATCAGGGTTGTACTTCTCAACTTTTACATCTATGTTTACTGAATCATCATTAACAATTTCGCTTAGAATATTTGGCTTAACATGTATCCATTCAGCCCCCAAAGGAATGGGAAAATCTGCAAAGGTCGTTGTACGTTTCATGCGTCCGCCAAAGTTGGAGGCCGCTTCTAAAATTTTGACACTAACCCCCTGCTGCTTCAGTAAGTAACCTGAAATTAGCCCAGCAGCACCCGCGCCGATAATAACAACGGGATGAGTGTTATCATTTTTGAAACCTTGCTTATTCGTACAAGCACTCAAAAATGGTTGCACTGGCAAAACTAACCCGAGAGCTCGGCATACTTTAATAAATTCTCTTCTGTTCATAAAAATAAGGGGTGATGAGCGCCTTTTCCTAATGATTCACTAAGCTATGGAGTAGAATAAGTGTTTGTATTTAAATCCAAATATTATTAGTAACAAGTTTAAAGTTGAGTTCACGAAAACTGTTTCAAGAACTCTGAAGTGGTTAGATTAGGCGGTAAACAAAACAAATTCAAGGTTAGTTTGATGGTAAGTTTTACCACAAGATTTACCATCGCCAGAGCTAGCGGTAGCTGCAATATCCAAGCTATGAGAGATTGGGAAAATAGTATCCAAGCCTGCGCCTAGTAGCTGACCACCCTATCCCTTCATATCATTACAATTCAAATTGGCTTTTTAAGATTTTATGAATAGTGTATATTTTAAAAAATATGATATTTTCTATGCAAGGTTTAATATTATTAATATCAAATTTATGACATGGTTTACCAATCATATACTTGATATATAGACTATCGAAATTCCATTATATTTCAAGTCAGAGGTTTATTATTGTTAAAGTCAACTTGGTTAAATTAGGTTTAATTACGGCTTGGGTGTGCCTATCAGTTTACTACGCAAATGACTGCGAGAAACATGAGTTTTCTGTATATAAGACAGCTTTTTATATTGAGTCTCTTTCACAAGCAATAGATTTATATTATAGCGACAATAACCAAATTCCAAAAACGCTCGATGAGTTGATACCTCACTACATGCGAGAACCCATGCTTGATGCTTGGGGAAATCAGTACAATTTTAGATTAACTTTAGATAGCTATGAAATATCTTCTTTAGGATTTGACGCGCAAATAGGAGGCATGGGCGCATCCACAGATATAGATTCTAAAATGACTAAAGAAGATATTAAAAAGATTGTAATAAGTATAAACAGTCCATTACTGGGCTGTAAGGTACATTAAAAGTCTTCTACACATTCAACTTACTCCACAAGCGCTACGACCCATAGGGTCGTTTTTATCCTTTCCATAATTTCTACAACGATTAAAAATATATCTTTAGCAACAAGTTAGTTATTGTGATAAAACTGGTACAATGAGAAAAATGACCCATGGATCGGTTGAAAAACGATCAATTGGGGCGGTATTAAATTGTTATAGTTCTTAAGTATTATGATTAAATTAAATAAATTAGCTTTGACTTTATCTCTCATTCTTCTTGCTGCTTGCTCGACTACGGAAAAAAAACCAACCGCTACAAGCAATGTTGCGGATATAAAAAATGTAATAAGTAGACATCCTGAAATTAGTACTGAGCTTTACTTTTCCCGTTGTATGTCTAGATACAAAAATAAAAATTACATTAATTTGGAGGCTAAGTGCTCGTGCGAGGCTGACCTTTTCCCAAGAAAAGATATCAACTTT
Source organism: Pseudoalteromonas luteoviolacea (assembly GCF_001696455.1). GTDB lineage: Bacteria > Pseudomonadota > Gammaproteobacteria > Enterobacterales > Alteromonadaceae > Pseudoalteromonas > Pseudoalteromonas luteoviolacea_C. The sequence goes on along the minus strand of NZ_MAUJ01000001.1, from coordinate 980,348 downwards.
AAACAAAAGCATAGTTTGTGTAAAAAATATAATGTTAAAGAAGGTAATCAAATCGTTCCTAATGAAATGCTTTGTGGTGTCAACACTGAATTAAAAGAATTCAAAAGTGGTGATTACATTCAAAGGTATCGTTGGTACACCCAAGACGGCTGGGTAAATGGAGTCTACAAAAAACATGCCGCTAATTTATGGCGTGTTGTTTCAGTGAACTCTGATGGTGTAAAACTCGAATTAGTTAATGGCGAATATTATGGACGGAATGTAGGTGACACAGTAAATCATCGTAACTCTCCATTATATAATAAGGATTTCAGTAACCCCCCTCAATATGATCAAGTAATTCAATCTTTTCAGCTCTGTGTAAGTCCAGAACTGTAACAAGGTGCTCAAGGGCGGACACAAAAGTTTGGCTTGTCGTTCGTGCCTTACTAATTTTAAGCCAAACTTTTTTGCCGCTTAGCACGGCGTTAGTATGCTAGTGAGAATCGATGGATATCGTAATTGAGGAAGAACGATGGAGCTTTGTTTGTTTTGAAAGAGGTGAGGAGATATTTCTCACGTATCTGGTTCAAACAGGGCCAGCGATGGTCGACTACACAGTAAAGCTGAATACAAATGAAATAGCTTCAATAAAGTCAGGTATGTATAAGGCTAAAAGTTTACTTGGTAGTTTCGATAGCAGTCGTTTTGTAAAGCCCGCTATTTGGCCTCAAAAATAAAGCATGCTAACAAAGCAAATTTAAAAGCACGGACAAAAAGCAGTTGGCTTTGTTCGTGCCTCACAAATTATAGCCAACTATTTTTTGCCGTTTATTTGCGGCGTTATACCTCTATTAGGAATGAAGAAAAATGAGAGTTTGGATACCTGTTGTAATAAGTGCCTTTTTGTTTGGTTGTAATTCCACGCCTTCATACAACAAATCTAGTTTGGATAAATTTGTTGTAAAACAAGATAAAGACAAATGGAATGTGATCATGTTGGTTGAACCATTAGCTAACAAGCTTCCATCTGAGCCTTATGAAGGCTGTGTTAATCTAGAGTTTGTTGTTGGCTCTAATGGGAAACCACAAGATATTGTTGTTAAAAAATCATTTCCAGACAATCAAATGATTGCAAATACTATTACTTCATTTTCCAAGTCAAAGTTTGTAGCCGGCAAAAGCAACCCTAAAAGTGCCCCGATGGTTTCTAATTTAATTTTTACATTTGATAACGCTACTAGAAAAGGTGCAACATCAATGAATGTATTTAGAACTTCTGATGTAACCTCTAATTGCGAGGTATAAAAAGCCATTACAGTAATGGGACTTCTTGCTTCGCTACACAATTTTAGCAAGTTATTATCAGCCCCTGAATGGGGCGTTATATTTTAAGGAAATATCTGTGCTCAAAGCTTTCACTGTCATATTGCTACTTTTAACTCTAACTTCTTGTGGTAAAGAAGAAAAAGTGGCTAATAAAAAAAGCTATTTATTTAGCCCTATTGGTTGGCAATTCCAATTGCCAGAGTACTGGAAATCTCAAAAAGGTTTTAACATAGACAAAACTTTAGAAAAATATGGGAATCAAATGGGCATTAGTGATGCCGATAAAGAAAACTTCCAAAATCAAAAAGTTTTTATGTTAGAAACTAAGGAGGGCTTTAATAAATTCACTTCTGAAGTCACTTCTTTTTCTGGTTCTGAGGTTGAGTTTATTAATGGGACTTCGACTTATAAAAAACAGATGCTGTCACAGCTAAAGGCTCTGTCTCCTCAAGTAGAAGTTAAAAGCGGAGAAATTAATCAGCTAACGATTGATGGTAAGCAGTTCAATGTATTTGATGCGAAGTTCAGGTTTTCTCAAAACAAAGATGAGTATTTTTACATGGAAGTGTATATGGGGCTCGTAAAAGACAGCATATTAGTTACTAGTTATACCTGTATTTACGGCACAACCGAATGTGAGACAATAAAAAAAGCGTTTGAGAGTTCAAGGTTCAATAAAATATAACAAGCGCATGAATGGGCGTTAAGAACGACCACTTCTAGAACTTAGGCGATTGTCAGATACATGTAAAAATCAATGTAACCAGCGAAGGCTGATCACAAACCTACAACTCCAACTCCAACTCCATCTGCTTGTGCGCATCGCCAACCAAAATCGGTGCGCACAAGCAGATGGAAGTCACTATTAAGTTGATCATTTGTCAGGTCAACTTATAGCGTCTTACTAAATTTTGGACTGAAGCGCCCTGCTTAAACTCCTGTCTTATCTTAATGTTTCTAAGCTGGATTAAAATCTAGTCCAACTTTGGTATTTGATTAGTACTACCACCATGTTACGGTGCTTTGAGGTAAAGTCGACTTATTAGGCTAAAGCCAATATTTGGCAGTCGCACCCCTAGTTTTTTGAGAACTTTGCTTTTTAGCTCCTTAACTAGCAACTTGCCCCTGTACTCATGGAAACGACCCAATGGGTCGTAATTATATATTTGGTAAAACAACAGAACCATAAAATTGTGATATGTAGCAACATGTTATTATTTATGTTAAAAATGGACCAATCAGATAAATAACCGAACTATTCGACCCATTGGGTCGATATTAAATTGTTATGTTGCGAGGATAACCATGAATCTCACTGAAAAATGGAGTTATATCGAAGCTGAATTAATATCCGCTTTCGAATTACTACCTAGTAACATTGTGGAGTCTGATAATGGTTATAGAAAAAAAGATTTCTTCGACTATATAAAAGCCAATGAGCTGCTCTTAGCTATGGAAGAATTGGATGGCGTAATTGAAGATAATCCAAGCCAGTCCAAAGAGTTTTGGCAACACTTAATCAATGCTTCCAAACTGATGGGGAATAAGCATTTGGTTAAATACGAGTCGATAATTAAAGCAACATAACAAACGGTTTATGGTGGGACGCATAAAACTTGGCTTATGCTCCTTCGTCGCTAATTTTTGCCAAGTCTTTTACGCCCCATAACCGGGCGTAGGTGTCATTCTTATAGGTCTAGAGTTATGTCGAATAAAGAAAGGCTGGATAAAAAGCTTTCACTTCTAAGAGAGAAACGTAATCAAGAAAATAATCTTGAGTTTTTAAAGCAGTCTTTTGAAGGTTATGTATTTATAAATAAAAAACTTAGTGATAAAAAAATTAACGAGTTGTACAATCGATGTTCGGATATGAGAGCACATGACAACGTTACGAGAACAAAAAACTATCTAACATCTGATACCGAAATCATAGTAAATGCTGTGCTCAAAGAGGTAGCACAGAAATTAGATATAACCAGAGATATTTTTGTTTCTATAGAATTACCAGATCATAAATTTAGTACATGGCAAAAACTGAGAAAAGAGGGCTTCATTGCGTTTTTGAATGTTGTTTACGAAAGAGGTGGCCGTTTTATTTGCCAACTAAATAATGAGTTTTTTCTTTGTTCCCAGTCGGGGGATTGCTTTGAAGAATACTGGGTTGCAAAGTTAGGCTGCATCAACTGATACATAACAAGTGTATTAAGAACGACAGCTTCCGACACAAGTAAGAATCAATGAAACCAGCCCCACACCTAACAACGAAGGCTGATCATAAACCTACAACTTCAACTCCATCTGCTTATGCGCGTCGCCAACTAAAATCGGTGCGCCGTCGGCTTCGGAGGTCACTATTAAGTTGATCATTTGTCTGGTCAACTTATAGCGCCTTACTAAATTTTGTACTGAAGCGCCCTGCTTAAACTTCTGCCTTACATTGATGTTTCTAAGCTGGATTAAAATCTTGTCCAACTTTGGTATTTGGCAAGTACTGCCAGCGTGGTTAGATAACGCCCTCACTATGTCAACGCTAAACCGCTTACAAAATTCGTGGTTAGGTGTTAAAACAAGTTGCCCTGCTCTTCACTTAAGGCTTTTACTGCATCATCCAGCCCCATAGTTACTACAAATAATCTAAGCCCATGTGGTAGCATTGGCGTTTTGGTGGTATAGAGCTTAGCGAAAGCTCCCAAGCTCCCAAGCTCCCAAGCTCCCAAGCTCCCAAGCTCCCAAGCTCCCAGTGTAACTTACCGCTGCTCTTCTGCAATTCAAGATCAGCCAATTCGAACCAATCACAGCCTTTAATCACCCTTTTTAACTTTATGAAATGTTTCGTTGCGTCTCTAAAACTAGAGTTGCAGTTGCTTGTTAAGTTTTACTTGCCCTTTTTCAATTAGATACCTAATACAAGAGCGGTAAAAATTGTCACTCTCAATTAGAAACTCGTATGTAGTATTTTCCATTTCATATAGTACACAGCCCACCTCTGTAGTGTAGTAATCTCCGATTGATTTCTTTCCACTATTGTTAGACAAAAAATCCTCAATTTCTTTAGCATTATATTGAGCCAAATAGTTAATGCCTGTATGACATCTAACGCACTCGCCTGCAACACTAGTTAGCTCATCACAATAAGCTAAGGATTCTAATGAAATACTGGATGTCTAAGTCGATTTCGTTTGTAGAAAACGAGCATTGAATTGAAGCTTAAGATTTAAGATATGAGCCGAGAATCGTAAATTAACGAAGTCCAATTTAAGTTGTTTTTTTATCTAGTTTCAAAACACGCGTTACGACTGTTAATTGTTTAGGTATGTGCTTGTTAAGTGCGAACTGTAATACAAAAGTGTAATTCCTCATCCGATTCAGGGTTATCTTTTTCCCAGCCTGCTTTATCCGAACGAATCGTTTCCCTACAAATACTAGCGGCCTCAACTACCGTACAATTTTCTAAACTTACAGTACCTTGCGGAGCACTACCATGCCCAACGCGACCATCACTGGTCTTTACCCAGCCTTCCCAACCGAGTATCAAATACTCCTCATTTTCAAAGAAATCAATTACTTCCAATGCTTCGTTATAAGGGAGCACAACCTCTTTGGCAGATAAAGATTTGGACGATAGCCTTTCTGGTAATAGCGATAATGCTCTTTTCTTCATACATATAACGCCTGTTAGTAATTTGTTAGCATTCAAGCTCCTCGATAACGAATTGTCCCGTTGATTCTACCCAACTTCCTTCTGGGACATCTAAGTGATAATCACCTAATTCATTATCAGATAAAATTGGAAGTAACGAATTAATCTTAAACAATTTATCATCATCTTCGTCCAACTCGAAACCATCGTATGTGCCAACAACACTTGTTGCGATAGATTTGGTCTTTTTATTCGTTAACTGCCAGTCAGCGTGCCAATACCTTAGAGACGCATTTTTCAATTCGTAGAATGGAAAACAGCTTTTAAACCAATCAATACTACCAATGAAATAGCAGACAATAGTTAAATCGAAATCAGGGAAATAAACCTCAGCTTCACCTTCATTTTCGCAACTACATGGTGCGATACTTTTTATAATTACTCGATAGTTCATATTGAATGCTAACTCCCCGCTAAACGGGACAATTACTCCAGTTACCTTGCGATAAAATAAGCGAAGCGAATCACAAAGCAACTTGAAGTGTTTAGCTTCGGTTTAAGCGGCTTGTTATGTGTTTCTAACTGATTTCATACGATTTACACATAGCAATTTAATATCGACCAACTAGTTGGGCCGTTTATCTGATTGGTCCATTTTTAACATAAATAATAACATGTTGCTATATATCACCATTTTAAGGTCATGATGTTTTAACCCATTTGGTCGTTTCCATGGCTATAGGGGCAAGTCTCTATTTAAGGAGCTAAAAAGCAACGTTCTCAAAAAACGATGAAGGTCCGCTTTTGGCTCAGAACTGACAGCCGGTGAAATAGATACTAAAGACATAGATCTAAACGTATTTAACCAAGTCTAATTTCTAATGTCCATTTATCCAACTTCAAAACGCGCTACAATTAATCGCCCTGAGTGTTTTGCTTTATCCAATGTATCGCAATATCTAGGGGTTCTGTTTTATTGGTATTGTGCCCTAACGATGGAAATAAAACATACTCAAACGGTTTACCCTGAGCCTTTAGTATATTGAGTTGCTCCATACACATTTTGACTGGAACCTGTATGTCTTTTTCTCCAAAAAGCCAAAGTCCTGGTATCGATAGGTCATTCAAAGAATCTTTCGGATCTGTGGCTTTAAACTGGTATCTATCAGGATCATTTTTGGTATGTTTACGCGCAGTCTCATCAGTATGATTCTCCCAAAAATCCTCTCTACCATTGGTGTAGAATTGAAATCTGAGTTGCTCTAAAGTGGTGATTGTCGGGCTGCTAAAAAGCACCATAAATTCTACCAACGGGTTTTGAACCGCGGTAATAGGGATAATCCAACCGGCTTGGCTCGCACCCAAAAGGCCAATAGGCAATTCATCGTCATGCTGATGGATAACATTTATCGCTGCACTTGCGTCTTTTGCTAAGAGGTTGAGATTCTCAACGCTGATGTTGTTGGTTCCCACTTGAGGCCCAGCATAAACGCCACCCGACTCTCCTACTCCCCGCTTGTCATACGTCAAAACTAATAAACCACTCTTAGCTAATAACTCTGCTAACTCGGTCATACGTGGTACAGGATCAGAACCATGTACTAACACAACCGCTGCTTTCGCATCTTTAGGTTTATATATGTTCCCTACTAATTTTACGCCCTCACTCTCAAAAATAATATCTTTAACCAAAATTGAGTCTTTCGTTTGATGTTTTTCTTGATTGGAAGCACGACTCAGATTGTTATCGTTTGTCACACAACCTGATGTAAAAAATAGGAAAAAGATTAAACCGCTTACTAACTTCATATTTAAACAACTCCTTAGTTTCTTAATTCCAAGAAGACCGTAGATAAGGTATGCTTTTTGTTCAGACAAACGCTCGCAGCAGAAATGGACATATACATGTTACAGCACCTAAGTAATTACAAATATCCATTTACCTACTAAGAATTTAACAGTGAGCGATTGATGCGCTTATCTACCGGCGGTCATCTTATTTTTATTATTTTAAAATTAGTATCAAATTGGCCGAGCTATTACTAGGTAGCTTCTATTTTTAATGTGTAACAACATGTCTTAATCAAAAAAATAACCCGACTAATGACTTGACGATCCCTAGTTGCCTGTTGTTTATCTACATGTTCTTCCATGCTCTTCTGTAGAGCCCTAAAAAATTAAATTTAAAAAGACCCCCCAGTATCGCTGCCTTGTTAGGCTTAGTTTATACGTGTTACGATCGTATTCAGGTTGGTTGGGATCGAAACACAGAAAGCCACAGAGCCTGCAGGCGGCAGTTATTTTTGTATGAGTTACCCACCTTTAGGCTATTTAGCAATATTAAGAAATGACGAGTTGATGAAAACAGTAGAGGGTGATTTAATTAAATTTGCTTTGCAATGTAACTTTGATGTAATTGTCCACGGCTGCAACTGTTTCTGCACCATGGGAGCTGGTTTACCAAAGCTATTATGTCTGAATTCCCAGAAGTGTTTCGAGCAGCAAGCAAAGGGTCACTGCAAAAGCTAGGCGCATAATCACAAGCAGCAATTCAACGAAACGGAAAAAGCATTACGGTGGTTAATGCGTATACACAGTTTTATTGGCGTGGTCGTGGTATAAAAGTTGAGTACAATGCTATTCAAAGCGTATTCTCTCAAATCAAAGAAGAATTTATAGGACAGTGTATTGATATCCACAGATAGAAGCAGGTCTGGCAGGCAGAGACTGGAAGGTCATTTCAGATATCATTGATTCAGATCTAGCTGGTGAAAACCATACACTTGTGAAGTTTGCACCTTAGGAAAATATTTAAATATGGACAAAGCGTTTAGAGTGGTCGCAGTAATTTTTCTTATATGTTTCTTAGTTGGTTTTGGCTATGAAATGTACTTTATGAATATGCATATGAATGACAGTGACGTATACCTTAAGGTAGTATCTACGGAAGAAGACTATATCTTTTGGCCAGAATACAAGTTTTACGCGCTTTTAGTTAGCATAGTTTGCTTAGTCGGTTCGAAATTTGTAAAGCCCTGAACTTTTTAAGGTAATGAGCTGATATGAAAACGGTATTGATAGGATTATTAGCCGTAGTGTCTTGGTTTTTCTTTTCAATTATTTACCCAGACAGGTGTTTCCGCCATACATTAGCTTTAGACAAGACCGCTCTAGATATTAAAATTTTATCTGAGGCTGTTAAGTTATACAGATTAGAGCTAAATTTCCTACCAAAATCTCTCCAAGACCTTGTACCAAAGTACGCTTCAGAAATACCGATTGATGTCTGGGATAGAGACTATATTTATGAATCCACTTTTGATGGCTACCAAATATCTACATATGGGTCCGACGCTGCTAAAGGTGGAATTGGAGCATCCGCCGATATACATTCAGATATGACAAAGGAAGAATTTGAGAAAATTGTAGAGAGTATAAAAAGGCCAATTTGGGGTTGTAACAGTTAATTTGTTACGGTGAATAGAACTGAGCGTTTGAGTGTCATTATTTTATTACCTTTTAGCGTACTTTAACTCGTTAGGACAAAAGCAAAGGACATATTGTATATGAGGTTTCAACTATTTAAGTTAGCCAGCTGCTTATTATTCTCAAGCTGCTTAAGCGCAAATGAATCGACGCTGATAGGTTCGGGCTCTAGCTCATATTATGCACAATACTACATAGCCAGCCCGGTTAGTTTAAATGAGCTACTTTTAACTGAAAGAGAGGGTGGCTTGCATAGCGTACGGCTATTGTGTTGTTTCGGCGAGGAACATTTTATTGGTGAAGTGGTTAAGTATTATGAAGATCATATTCCAAATGAACTAAAAAGAGCTTTAAAATCCTCGGGTAATTTGCATAATCCTGTGCTGTCACCCTTAAAAGAGCACTTTAAAAATGCGCTTAGGTCTACTTCAGGATATCAACTAATAAAAGAAACGCTGAAACGATATAATTATGAAATAAAGTCTATTTGGTTTGAGAAGTTTACTTTTCGCAAAGACGCAATTCATGCAGATATTAACTTTGAAATTTCACACATTCCCAGTAAGGAACAATAATTTCGTGAACAACTTAAGCCGCTACTACCCTGTGCTCCCACTGATTATTTTGCTAGGTATCGTATTCGTAATTAGCTTTTCTGAATATTGGGCCATAGGGGTAACGCAAAGCCCGGAAATTCTAAACAACTACAATTTTGGTTCGGAAGCAATGATATATCATGGAGGCGAAATATATCGTTCGGCAGCTTCATATTCTGAATATCATCTTTTACTCGCGCTGATTAGTCTGTCGACTATCGCAGCAGTAGTTGCGATAATTGAAAAGTGTAAGTCTCACCAAGTTTTTAAATCTTACTTGTTCGTTGGTGCGCTTTTAGCGCTATGGTTATTGGTCTGATAACAAATAAAACAGCTCCCTAACTACAAAGACAGAAGCTTTTATAGACACCGGCTTCGGTCGAAACTATTTGGTTGTTTACTTACTATGTATGCCTGCCTTGTTATCTCTAATGCCAATAAAATCAATTGAGAAACCTTTCCCCTTTTCACCAGAAACAAAAACAGTGATGTTTCCATCTTCAGTTAATTGGTAACTTAGTTTCTTAGGAAAGTCATGCTTCGAATTCTCAAATATTGCAGTTTTATCTGTACAACTTGTTAATTTGAATGCAATTGGTAGTTCGTTGCTCGCAACTTTAGCGAGATAAAATATCTCTCCGGACATTTCAACTAGCCGTAAAGATTCAGAGCTCACGATTTTATTTTTTTTGAGAGAGTACGTGCTACCCGACCCTTCAAAGGATTTCTTGCTTACTTGCTTCCACGATTCATTAATTTTAACTTTACTGCTTTTAGAGCTCCAATTGCCTACAAGCCAAGCTAATGACTCGACAGAGTCACAAGGTTTAGCTTGTAATACAGGAGAAACAACTAAATACATTAACATCCAAATTATTGCTCTCAACATTGATCACAACTCCATTGTATTAAAAAGGTAACTACCACCTTACTAGGTAGCTTGTTAAATTTTATTACCACTGAGAATTCTGTTTTAAAACTTTTGTGATAGTGTTCGCAATTTCCCAACGAGGTGTATTACTTGAGTTAGTTAGGATAATTAGCGCATTTTCACTATCCGGGTAAGTGAGTACGAGTGATTTATAGCCTCTAATACTCCCTGGGTGCCTAGCAACTGTGTCGTTTGAATTTGTATATACTTGCCACCCTAGCCCCATGTATATTTCACCCCAAGATGTTTTTACTTGGGGCTTTAACATATCTAAGTATGTTTGCTTATTCAAAATAGACGAATCACGAGAAAGTGTTAGCGCAAGCCACTGACTGAGATCGTTTGTATTTGAGATAAGCCCTTCGCTTGGGTTAAATGATAGATCATAAGGTCTCTGATATGACTCATCGATTACTTTTCCTTTGTAGGTCGGTTTCGCTTCAGAATAAAATGCATTTTCGCCATTGAAATAACCACTCTTACTCATCTTGGCTGGTATCAGAATGTTGTTAGATACGTATTTTTCAAAGCTCACGCCCGAAACTGCACTTATGACAGCCCCTAAAACATTATAGTTAGTGTCACTATATTCGAAGGTCTTATTTTCAACCTTTGTGAGTGACGATTTTTTTACCAATTCTAAATATGAACTTATGGTTCTTTGTTGTTCATAGCCGACTGGTTTAACGTTATCACCTAAACCGGAAGTATGCGTGAGTAGCTGCTTGACCGTAATGTCACTCTCTTTGAAATGGGGTAAATGTCGACCAACTTTATCATTTAACGCTATCTTATTTTTCTCTACTAACTGCATGATAGCTTGAGCCGTAAACAGCTTTGAAATAGAAGCTACACGAAACAAAGACGTTGGTTTTGTTGCTTTTTTCATCTTTGCGTCTATAAAGCCGAAACCTCTGGTATAACTCACTTTACCGGATGTGATTACAGCTACGGACATAGCTGGGATATTATTTTTAACGCGGATATCCTCAAGCGCTGATGTCAACTCATCATATGTATTCACCTTATTGGCTAGAACATCAGAGGACATGGATAACAGTACAATCAAAAGTAATTTATTCACTGTGCTACCTTAAAAAACGAAAAGAAACAGCTGAATTTGCACCTTTAAATCTGTGCTTTTATGCGATAACTAGAACCGCTTTGTCACTTAAATATCTCAGTTTTTACGCTCTATTTGCGGCAGTGCTTTTAACGAAGATGGTACGATTAACTTGTGTACAGGTGCTACGAAGAACATGTATATTTTTCCAAACATATTATGCACATGAACTACAGTATTTGCATACACACGCGCTTTGCTACCATTTGGTTCGACATAAAATGACACTTTTACATCTAGATGTTTGTCCCGGTCTTCAAGGATCACTTCGTTGTGTGTATGAGAATGCAGTATAAAAATACCAACCCTTTCACCGACCTTATAGTCTGTCACTAACTTATCATTATCAATGCCAGACAACGCCCCAAGGTTTTTGAGACCTAACTTTGACACAATATTATTTCGTATAGACATCAGATGTTCGACCCAACTTGGAATACCTCTAGCAATTGAAAGGAATATATCTAAAGCAGGTTGATTTTCGTAGTCTATGTCACACGCGAAACAATCAGCAAAATAGGCGTCGGTAGTATATGTGCTAATTCTCGAATTTTCTGGGATACGTTCCATGTCAGTTTCCTTATGAAAGTATGAAGATCAAATAAAACTTTAGATATTTCAGCACAATAGAACTTATTTTCCTATTCTATTCGTTGTGCACTTCATTTGCTTCAGGTTCGCTTGTTATTAGTTATGCTAATTTATCGCCTAGAACACTATCAATTAATCTATATACCTAGCAGCAATAGTCAACTTTCTTTTCAATACAAGTTATACCAAGGTAAGTTTATATAGGCTTTTTCACCACATTATTGGGCTTCTCTTTTTGTACCATCAGATTAAATAGCAGGTTTTCCCATTACAGAAGAAATAAAAAACTTATCTGTATATAATTGAGCAGGCGAGCTTGGTCGATTAAATCATCACTTTCACTTAGCGAACAAAACACTTCTAGCACTTAGGTTCGTTTATAAATTTTAAAAAAGACAAATAATCAAGCAATAGTTAGTCAGAAAGCTTCCTTTATAAAAGTACTATTTACGCCTCACTCAGCAAATTACTGCATAAGTAAAGTGCAAAAAAGTATAGATACTGGCCAGCAAGCCCTGCATCTCGAAAAGCGGTGGTCAATAAGGGATATTTTTAAAGACATTGAATGCCCATTTCAAAAACTTTAAAAGAAACGGGCAATATCGAAATTATAAACTAACAACCTGCTGTTTTTTTAAAGTCAACGCACTGACCACCGATATAGGTATCTATAATCTTGTCAACACACTGCATATTAGATTGCGAAAACTCACTGTACATCTTTCCTATTTCGTGGGCTGCGGCATTCTTTTGCAGGATTGCGTTTCTTATTTCGTCATTCTTATTGATTAAAAGCTCTATCTGCGTCTGAATTGGCTCAGCTTTGCAGTATCGTTTCTCATAGATTTTCGCTGTATCACGAAACATATACAGTTGGATATTCAGCTTTTCAATGTAATCTTCGGTGCGATCGTTTTCACCCGTTCTTTTTAGTTCCGCTATTTCCTTGCCTTTTAAAGACAGCTTATATGATTCTTTTTTTAAACTTAAATACGCTTCATATAAAGGCTTAAATCTATCATGTCTCGTATTTTCAGTTTCCTGATTAAATGTTTTGATAGCAAAATATAGCACACCTAATGCGATTAATATTTCGGGTATGAACTTGATAACACTGATAAAATCAAATTGTTTACTCATTTTTCTATTCCATTTAATGTAATATCGTTAAAACCAAGCGGCCCCTACTACTAATCGCTCAATTTGTTATCTACGCAATCAAGGTGTTCAAACTAACATAGTACAAAGCACGCCAGCTGCTCGGCTGCTCCTGATTTCTAACAGAAAGTGAAATCGTGATACACACAGCTTCATATGACTAGAATTAGACAGTAAATTTGTTACGACTTAGCTATTCAACATAATTAAATTTCAGCGCTACTTAGTAAGATCTTAAGTCAATACCCTCGTGAAATTCTTCATCGGGGACTTCTTTAACAAGTGCTTGCCCCGCAATCGGTGTTTTTCCATCAAAAGTTAGTGTTGGGCTACCGTGAAGTTGCCAGCCGCTATTAAGAGATTGAGAAACTCGCATACAAAATACCTCATCATCTGGTCCTGTGACGAACCTATATAATTTCATTCACTTTCCTTCTATACAATTGAGAAATTCGACTGTTAACTTTAAGAAATGGGCAAAATCCACAAACCTAATTCATAATTTTCTTTGCAGATAACGACATTATTTTTAATGTTTGGGTTTTGTATTCTTCAACCCGAACCTTTTGAGGGGTTTATTGAAGAAGCGCTACTTGGCGCTTCAATTGAATTAATTTACACCGTCACAAGTCCAGCCCATGCCGCATGTCTTTGCTTGTCTATCTGTGAAAAATGGGCAACCTCTATCGTATTCTGTTTCGCCGCCGCCTCGTCTACCACCGGCAATTAATGGTGTTGCAAATTGGTTAAGTGGCTGACTATTAGATAGGTTTTTAATCTTAGATTTGTTTAGTTTTAACTTCATTTTTAATGTCCTTTTATTATTTATGAGATTATAAACTAATCAACACACAATTGATTGTCAATAATATATTGTATCCAATATTATCGATCGCTAATCTCATATGTGACTTACAGAGTTTTCAAACCTCGCTATATGGGCCTTATTTAAGTGCCCTATTATAAGCCCTAGTCGCAGCCCCCTTCAGAATCGTTATCTCCTTGATAACCAGTACGATCTTTAGATTTAAAATCAATACAAAACCACACGCCTTTTTGCGCGTCACAATACATGCAATAGCCCGCAAATATTAAAATTAAGCCAAATAGAGAATTCGTGCGCTGAATTATCAAAATTCCAAAAAAAACAATTAAACCCGCAAATATCTTTTGAAACCAGTCACTACACCTGGCAGGCCAAAGAATTAGCCTGTCTCAGATAAACCCTGCATGGAAGCTTTCATCGACCCTTCACCGCTATTATCATCGCATGAATCTGATGACTAACGTCAACTAATGCCAAACAGATACAGGAAATGATAGCCGCATAAACTTGCGAGATACGCTGTCTAACTTTACCCCAAACTCTATAATTTCATCGGCGGACCAACCATCGGGGTGGAGCCAATTTTCTTGGTCCAAAGCACATAAAATAGCAAGATCTTTGTCAATAAACCCTATTGGAGCAGCCACCATCCCCCACAGCATAACCAGTCGCCCTTCGGTTTCCTCATTGCGTGGACTATTAGACTCTAGCGTTCTAAAATACTTTTTTGTCTCCATTAACGCTTTCGACACTTCAATAATTATGGTGTCTCTAATGTAATGGTTTTCCATCGGTATTGAATAAAGTTTGTAAGCAACATCGTTTAATTTTGAAATGAGCGCGTTATGCGAGCCAACATATTCTTTTTCAAATAATTCGATGTGTGCATCTTTGGCAACAACAGTTAAAGGTTTAAGAGCCATATGCGATCCCTCCAAAAATTTTAGGTATGCAATTGTCAATTGCGCAATATTAGGTTTAGCAAGTAATCCCCTTTTTTTACAAGTATCGAATAGGCAGTTTTTACTGTTAACTTTCTTTATCTCGAGAGTGATATCAAGATTAGCGCAAACTGACAGAAGCGGAATACAACATAGTTCTATGTATAACCGCTAGATAGATAACGCTCTTTATTTCTACGCTTACATGATTTAGGATGCCCAGCTTGAGAGTTGGCTTAGAAATTTTGAATGCTAGCCACAACACAAGTTGTTACGACATAATATGTTTTGAGGAATATCCATGCCGCCTGAATTGATGACAGATTTAACGATTACTTTAGTAATATTTTTAGTCTCTATAGGAATGGTCTTTAAAGGTAAAGTTTTAAAAGCAGCAAAAACCGAAACACCTACAACGAGCCTTGAAAAGCTTCACAAAAGAGGTGCTATGTTTCTGATTTGTGGTTCTATTGTCGCAATAATACAAGTGATTAAGCTTGTGTCTTTTTTATAGTAAACAAGCTTTAACAGGGACGTTAAAAAAGGTATTTTTGCTTTATCAACTCGCCGAGATTCACTGTTCAAGAGTGAGCAACACACGCTTCGCAGCGCGACGCTTAACAAAAAAAACGCTTTGCGCGACACCTAACACCAAAAACGATATCACAATATGTAAGCCACTATCAGCGTCGCATGGTGCAAAAACACATTTGCTGACAGCAAACACGCCCATTGCAAGAACGAATACCCAGGTTGCCTTGATGCTGAGGTCCCATCTTAAAATTTCATTTTTAAGTAGCTTTTTATGCGCTTCGATAGAGCTGCTTAACTGCCCACTTTTTAAGTGCTTTAAGCTACTCAAGCGGCTTTTACTCATTAACACGAATAACGTAATACCCCAAATGGTTGCAAACCCTACCCAGATTTGCTTTATCAACGATGCTTTTTCTATAAGTGACATTAAAAACAGGCTGCTAACAGCCAATATTGCAACGCACTCTATTACAATATTGAGCTTTAAAATGAAACCATGTCTTTTATGACGCTTTATCAGCTTATCCATGTGCGGCAAAGATTTTTGCTCAGTTGATTGCCAAAGCGATGACAATTGTTCAAACTCGTTATTATCCATTAGTTCATTCCCGCTAATAATTTTGTGAGCTGCTCTTTTGCTCGATGGAGCCTGATCCCTACATTCGCCTCGCTAATTCCTAAAACATCGCTGATTTCAACATTATTTAGGTCTTCTAACTTTAAAAGCATGACCTGTCTTAAACTCAGCGGCAGTTTATTAACGGCATTCATGAGATGTTTTTGCCTTTGTGCTTGAAGCGCATCAGCTTCGGGAGAGGTGTGCTCACAAATAGTTTTGTCACTCAACTCATCCTCAGAAAGCTTGCTATGACGCCTGATATGATCAATTGCCGTATTGTGTATGACTCTATAGACATAAGTATTAATCGAACATTGGCCGTTAAATCTGTCTAATGAACGCCAAACAGACAGCGCCATTTCCTGTGCGAGCTCGTCGGATAACGCGGAGCGATTCTCATAACCGGAGGCCGCTCTACCTATCTGTGGCCAGTACTGCTTTATAATAATCTCTTTTTCTGAGTCCTTGGTGAAGGTTACCAACGATATACGTCTCCAAAGTTTTTTTACTAGTAGTCGTCACAAACTGCGATCTATTACACCTTTTTTTAAAATATTTTATATATCGAAATAAAAACTGTGTACCACTGATAAAAAATGTGTAATGGCTTGCGAGTTTCACCGACTAACCAAAGAACATGAAAACACAAGTTTACTGAGTAGTTTTGGATTACAAACTGTCACGAGCAAGCTCTCACTTAAGGCAGAAAGAAATTTAGCTAAAGCCTAGCACTCATTGAACTCAATAAATACAAAACAGTATAACATCAAGGATATCAATATGATTACCGAAGCCTTTAATAAAAAAACAAATGAAAAGACACTATTTCTTGCTTGGCTATTTGCGGTTGCTAGCTGGATAAATACCGCTTTGGTTATGGTGTATTCACCATTTTCCATACTAGAAATAGGCGCTCTTATCTTTGCAGTGACGGTGACCCAAGGCGCGCTATATTTGACAAAACAGGTAGGCAAAAAGAACCAGATGATTGGCTCAATCTATAAGTGCTTATTTGAATGCTAATACATTGAATCAAGTAATTAAAAAAGCCCCTTTCGGGGCTAGTTCAATTAAATTGATATTGGCAAAGGAACCAACATCAAAAAATTAAAACTTATAAGATAACTCTAAATACACTAAACGACCTAAGTTATCATAAGTAGAGCTTTCTTCTGTTGTACCAGTTGAATACTCAATAATTGCCTTATCGAATAGGTTGTCGATACCTAGCTTAGCAGTAATGCCATTCTCGAAGCGATACCCTGCAGTCACATCACTCACAACATAAGTTGGCCAACGCATATGATTCGATGGGTTCGGATTTGTCGCTAATTGATCTGGACGGAAACGACTTGTTTCTTCTACATAACGCAACTTCCAAGAAGCAAAAAAGTCTTCGTATTCATAGCCAACATCAAGTGCGCCAGACCAGCTCGGCTCTGAGTCAACCCCAGCATATTCTTCAAAGTTATCTAGCTCATCCTGGAATGGGTAGCTCTTACGATCAATTAAACGAGTTGCCATCAATCGAGTTTTAAAGTTACCAAAACCAGTTTTAAAGTCATAGTTAACTTCAAAGTCCACACCGGAAGATTCTTGTCTTGCAATGTTCAGTACTTTATTTTCAATCAATGAAATTTGGTTACTGCTATTACGAGAGATCAGCGCGCAATATTGGTTGGTAACGCTATCTGAATCGACACAACGTTCAACAATCTGCTGCGCTAAAATGGTATCAATCGCATCTTCTAGTTCAATATTCCAGTAATCAACAGTAAAACTTAAACCCTCGATAAAACTCGGTGTGAATACAGCACCAACAGTGTAACTTGTTGATTCCTCAGCTTTAGCTTCTAAGTTACCAGATTGTAATCCACGAACCCTTGCATCGTCATATGAATCATCAAAGCCTGCTGGCACACCTAAAGCGGCACAGTTTGCTCTGCGTTTGCTTTGCGCTTCACCTGAGATTGAAGTTAGATACTTTTCTCGACATGGATCATCGATTGAATAAAAGGTTTCACTTGCAGCACCAAATAGCTCACTAATGTTCGGTGCTCTAATAGCTTCAGACAAGGTAGCTCGGAACCTAAGATCATCGTATAACTGCCAATCCAGACCCACTTTCCAACTCGTTACTTCTCCCACCGTACTATAGTCAGCGTAACGGGCTGCAAGCTCTAATGTTAACGTATCAATTAGTGGTAAATCACCAAGGATTGGCATTGAGGTTTCAACGAACACCTCAGATACGTCATATTTACCAACATCCTCTCCCAAGGCATTGAAAAATGTATCGCCGGATTTGGCGTTTTCATCTTCTGTTGAGCGACTCTTTTCTTCTCGATATTCTAAACCAAATGCTACACCCATTGGGCCTGCTGGTAATTCAAAAAGCGCAGGGTTAGACAAGCTCGCGCCTGCATTCAACTGTTCAATTTTACTTGTGCCTGTCGATACTGTGTTAACGTAGTTTATCGACTCCTGACTTGGACGGTTGTAACCCATAATATCCATCGGAACACAGCCATTTTGGCGTGCAGTTTCGTCACGACAAACCACATTGCCTTGGCCATCAGATACCGCGTCAACCGCTGCGAAGAAATTAGGCACGACTAAATTGTTATAGTTAGCTCGCTCTAATTCCGTTGTGCCTGAATTAATAAATACCTCGTAATCCCAATCTTCGGCCACGACACCTTCAACGCCAAGAACGAATCGTGTTGTTTCACGTGTGTTGATCTCAAATCGACGTCCAATATCATCGTTGAATCGCATTACTGAGATAGAATCAACGCCTTTTTCATCCATTAAATCGGCCGTAGACGAATGTAAAAATGGGTTATCACGCTTAATCAGAAGATTTCGCGTAAAGAAGCTAGGCTGTCCCCAATCTTCCGATTCGATACGTGCATATTTACCTTCGAAGTACACGTTCATGTTATCGTTTACATCAAAGTTTGATTTAAAGTTCACAATATGACGATCGAATGTTGGTTGAATTTCGCTGAATTTTCTTAGATTCATAAATTCACAATCGGTACAACCCAAGCCATCTAACTTGTCGTAATTCAATCTAAGTGGGCGAGATGAACCATCTTCATTGAACGTGTACCATAGACCATCAACACGGTAGGAGCCCGCTTCATTAAGGCCATAAATACCTGCATTGTTATAGAATATTTCGTCAGGGTTATTGATATCATCCGGTCGTGTCGGATCTTGGTCAAAGTTTGTTAGTTCTCGATTCGCGTAGTTTGTAAACTCATTGTCTAAGGCATTCAACCTATCCTGAGTAGCGAATTCGTATGAAACACCAAAATTACCGCGGCCATCGAGAATGTCTTGACCGAAAGAAATGCTAAATTTATGGTTGCTGTAGTCCGAGTTTTCAGCTTCACCACGTGTCGCAGTGACAGAAAACCCTTCTATGTTTTTTTTCAGAATAAAGTTTACTACACCAGTAACCGCATCCGCACCGTATATCGCAGACGCGCCACCCGTAATGACCTCAACTCGGTCTACCCAAGTTGTTGGGATAGTATTAGTATCGACAGATGAGGTACCTGCACTACTCGCTACATGCCTCTTACCATTTACCAGTACAAGTGTTCTTTCGTAACCCATGCCTCGTAAATCAAGAATATTTAAGCCTGATGTGCCGATGAACCTGCCTGAGTTCTGCATACCGAATGTCGGCTTTAAACTCGGAAGTTTGTTGAGTGCTTCACCGATGTTTAGTGCACCAGTATTAACGAGCTCTGCGCCAGTGACGACTGAAACTGGACTTGGAGCGATTGTTCCCTCACGCAAAATACGTGAACCTGTTACTTCAATTTTTTCTATGTCTTCTTCGCTCACTTGATTCGCTTGAGCAAAGTGCATAGGCGCGGATGTCAATGCCCCGAAACAAAGAAGCTTAATTGACATACAAAGGGGGTTTAGTCTTCTAGTTTTTCCCATTATATTTCCTTACTTTCCTTATAAATACCGAAAAAATGAGTGTTGAGCCTAACTTTTGAATGTTAACTCCAAAACACCTATCTTCCATCATAATATGTTAATTGTCTGTTTGTAAATTAGGTAACAAAAATTTTGTTACATATCTTATTTAATTCTCTTCCGGCATTAATTTTACAAAAATTAATAAAGAGACAGATAGTAAGTCGAACGAAATCGCACTTTGTGAATAAAAATCTAAAAGCGATATCAGCATTAAAAAAGGCAATATAAATCAATGCAATCGGAATGAGCCACGCTAGAAATGGTGGGTTTATGTATAAGTTTGTAAAAGGAAGTGTTCACGTTAAGTGTTAGAGACTCTCCTAGACAGACTAAAAAAGTTGCTCAACTGAAGATTTAAATAGCTCAAAACATTTACAGAAATCACAACACTTCGCTGGCTATCATTGATAACATCTGAATAAATATTTTATAACTTTGAGCCTGGGGATTACTTTGTAAACCACGCATACCTTACTTCTTAGACCCTAAAATAGAAAGCGACTGCCATCACTTTAAATTAAACAGAGCCTTTACAATAAAGATAGGCTCTGTTGTTTTTGGATATGTAATGAGCTTAAACTATTTCAATTGGTCCATGATCATCACAATGGTCACCATGTTGATGTTCCAGTCTGCCTTCTACTATATAATCAACATGATCCCCGTGTTGAATGGACTCGTGACCGCAGTTAGGACCATGAACATGACCGTTAGATTGATGGGCACGATTACACTCATCAGGGTTAACAGAACTGACTTCAATAACATGTTCATCACAGTGATCACCATGTGGGTGGTGTAATTTCCCGTCAACAACATAGTCGACATGACCAGCATGGCGCACTGCTGTGTGACCACAGTTAGGCCCATGCGTATGGTTTGAGTGTTTATGTGATTGTGAGCAAGACATTATGTATTTCCTTGTTTGATAGGATTCATACATAAATTTAGTGTATGTTTTCACTAACGCAAAAAGTACTTCCCCTTCGTTTTTAAAAAATCGCAAAGAGGCTGCGAGAGGCTAGCTTTAGAATTTCTAGTACTTGCTCAGTTCCGGTAAAGTTGCCTACTTCGTAAAACAGACAGTATTTATCCTCGTTTAAATGAGTGTGGTATGTTAAGTAACCAGTTTGTTTCATTTACTAGATCATTTTACCCTTAATTCTTTACTTTATTCCCCTGCACACACGCCCAGTTAGGGCGTAAACCTAAAGTTACCTTGCCAAAAGTGCAATACGTTTTGTGTATTGTTTAAATTACATGCAATCGCTATAGTCTAAAGTGATTATTTCACAATCAGGAGAATCTCTATGAAGGAAATTATATTGGTATTGTCACTCGGTGTGACATGTTCTGTAGTTGCGAGTGAGCATAAATCTCACGACAAGCATCAGCACACGCATAATTACAACTGTGGTCATGCTTCGGAATGGCATAAAGACCATTTTGATTACAATCATAATGGCCATGATCATCACAGTCATGCAGGTGAGACGCACGAAGCTAAAGTCAAATTGCACAATAAGCACAAACATGGTCATGGACTAGATTGCGGTCACAAAAGTCGTGTTGAGCATGGTCGTGTAGAATATAATCATGATGGTCACTGGCATCACCAACACGGTGATCACTTTCATGAAAACCATGGTTAATGGTAAAAATATCACCCTAGCCTAGCTTTTTTGCTGGGCTTTCTCTGGAACTTATAAAAACAAGTTGCTTTTAACATAATAATAAAAAGAATATAAATCAGACTGCAAATTCTTTAATTTAGAATGTTGATTAAAATATTATCGGGTTTTTAATTTACCTTATTCGACAAATAAGAACGGTCTTGAAATAACGGCTTGATTGAACCTCTAACTGGTATTAGACCTACGCTAATACAGTGCCTTTTTAACTTTTACCTCATCGACTTTTTCACCGAATTGTTCAAGTAGCTTTTTTAGTTTTGGGGTTATAATGTTCTTACAAAACGGTCGTGATGGCTCTGTATAAAAATAATTTTGGTAATGTGCCGCTGACGCTTTAAACTCATTAAATATGAGAGCTTGCGTTATAATTTGCTCTTCAAAGCCCTTACCTAGCAAGTCCAAACATTCTTCCGCAGATTGTTTTTGCAATTCATCAAAACAGTATACAGCGCTACGATATTTATCCCTTCGGCTATGGTTTGATGTTGAACTATGAGTATGAAGGTGTATTTCGATAAGATCACATAGCGTTATAACTTCAGTATCAAACTCAATCAAAATGCCTTCAGAGAACCCGCTTTGATCCCCAATGCTATTTACCCACCCTTGTGTGACTTTAATAACACCATTTAAAGAGGTAAAAATAGCCTCTGTACACCAATAGCAACTTCCACCTACGCCAAGTTTGTTCATTATAAATACCTCGAAAGCAATAACGTCACTGTGTTACACAATGCTTGCTGGAACGGACAACACAAATTTCACTCGCATACGCAAACAAATACCAGTACCGAACACATCATTAACGCATTAGTTTATATAGTGAGAGTGAATATGAAACTAATTGATATATGCTTAAATGTAGGACTATGAATTCACCTTATAGACTCGGAAATTTTTTCAGACTATGAACTATATTTCAAAGCCTTAGTCCTATCCTGTTGAGATAAATCCAAACAATAATGAGATAAACATGACAAAGTCCGTCTTAATTGTAGAAGATGATACCGAAATGGCAGACCTCACTTCGATGCTTTTAGAATCAGAAGGCTATCAATGTGCAATTTGTTCGGATGGCGATAAAGCAATCGATGCGGTAAAAAACCATATTCCAAGCTTAGTATTACTCGATTTAATGTTGCCGGGAAAAACGGGGCTTGAAATATGTAAAGAGTTACGTGCATTCTACACTGGCGCTATCTTAGTTCTAACAGGAAAAGACAACGATATTTCAGAGGTTGCTTTGCTAAAAGCCGGTGCAGATGACTATGTGTTAAAACCGATGAAACCACATGTATTGATTGCGCGAATTGAGTCAATACTTCGCAGAATGTCGCAAACGTCCCCTTCCCCTACAGATCACTTCTCGGTCAGCGGCCTCAATATTTACCCTAATAAGCGTACTGTGAAGTTGGATACAGGAGAATTACTGAATTTGACCACTGCAGAGTTCGATATATTACTTTTACTTGCCCAAAACGCAGGCTCTGCCGTTTCGAGAGATGAGTGCTCAAAAGCGTCGCGTGGTATTGAAAGTGACGCATATGATCGAGCAATTGATATGCGAATCTCTGGGCTGAGAAAAAAACTCTCTAATACTTCCCTTGGAGACACAATTATCGTTACGGTTCGCAATAAAGGATACATGCTTTCTAAGACTTAAAATGACTATCTGATACATACCCTTACACAGTCTTAATCCAATAATCTAAGCATTGGTAATAAACTGGCTTTAGACCAACTGATGGGAGTAGACCTTGAAAAAGCGCATTCATATATTCTGGCATTTTTACTTAGGCATATTACTGTCGATAGTAACTATCTCCCTGTTTACTATTGTTTATTTTTCTCATATAGGAGAGGAATATGCAATTAGAGCTTTTGTAATCGATGCAAAACAAGTTGCTTCATATGCTAACGCCAATGCACAACAAGCCAAAATTAATGATTTCGATTGGAGCTTAGAAATAGACAAACATGGGTTGAGAGTCAGCATGCTTGAGGCCGATGGGGTTTTAGATTATTTAGCGCCTATGGAATTTGTTGCGCAAGTGGATAGAACCGATGTTTACATTGACCCAAAAAGAGACATTTATATATCTTTACACCCGATGACTGTAGGAAATGACTTCCTTATTGTGAGGGAAATCGACTTTGAGAAAGAGTTTGATAAGTTGAACACTTACCAAAAGAATGAAATCAAACTAAATGACGAGGAAGACGCTTTAAATACTCAATTTCAAATGACCATAATCATTGGCTTTGTCGTGGCAATCGCATTGACGTTACTTGTTTTACTGACATGGCTAAAAAAGTTTTTGAGACCAATCCAGCAAGCAAGTTTGGAATGGAGAGAAGGTAATTTAGCGACGCGTATAGATGTAACCTCGCCAGAACCATTTTATACATTGTTTGTGACCATGAACAAAATGGCCGAAGACCTTGAAAACTTGATTGAAGAACAGAAGGTTATGTCTTTTGCTATGTCTCACGAATTACGGAACCCTTTGAATGGTCTCTCTCTAGCAATTGAAGTTGTCGCTAGGGAGCACGATTATTTAAAAGATGATCCCGCTTATAACAAGTTGAGGCGGTATGCCAGTGAGTTAGAGAACTTATCACTAAACATTTTAACCTTAGCGAAAGTCTCAAATGTCGAAAGCCATGCCACTTTTGAAACGTGTAACTTCTCAAACCTCGTTGCAGAAAGAGTGGAATTTTATTCACAAAGCAATCCAAAAATTCAATACCAAAGTGAAATTGAACCTGATCTAAAGCTCAAAGCGCTGCCCCTATATCTCGAGCTCATTGTAGACAATATCGTCTCGAATGCAGCTCGCTATACTAAGTCGATGGTGACAACTAAATTGCAACTATCAGAAAAATGGGTTGAGTTGATAGTGATAGACAACGGACCCGGCATTGCCCCTGAGCAATTGGATTTTGCTATGATGCCGTTTTCTAGGCTTGATCACAGTAGAAGTAAGTCCAGCGGCGGCTTTGGATTGGGACTTGCGATTGTAGGCTCCGCTGTAAAACGCTTAGCTGGTACGATCGAACTTACTAATAACGTGAGTCAGGGCTTAACGGTTAGAGTTAAGCTACCAAACAACACGCATTAAAGTTAAGTAATCAAATTAACTCACCGTATCTTTGCTTACAAAACGTGACAATGGCATACGTTGGCTTACCCTATTGCCAGGCACGCTCTGAGAAAATAATCAGCACATAGTTTGATTATTTTTACGTAACGAGGAGCTAATGCCATGTATATAGTCAGGAAAAATTCTTTTCTCGCAATTACGATATCTTGCCTAATTGGCGCTTGTGGAGGTGGAAATTCCGCTTCTACCAGCGAGACGAAAACCACCCCCTCTGTCCCAACACCAACACCCGCACCGAGTCAAAAAACGCCTCTAGAATCCGCGTTTCCAGTGTCTACTAACATATTCGGTATCACTATTAGAGCCACGTCATCGACAAAACCCAACAAAGTTCTGCACGCTGCCAAAGTGATGGCTGAATACCTCGACAATAACGAAGACGGGGCAGCAGACAACCCTCTAATCGTTGAACAAATGGTCAATGCCGGAGCCACTCTTTTGATGGCGCCAACAGAAGCTTCTTTTGAAGAGGCAGCTGAAGGAATTGAGCAGCAAGATGTTTTCCAGCCACTATTTGGAGACGAAACAATCCCTGATGATCAAAGCACTCGGTTTGATGCGACGTTAGAAGAGGTTCTGCATTTAATTACACATGTTGGTTATTCAAAGGTGTACCCTGAAATATTTGGAGAAAATACTGGTTCTGCAATTGCGCAAGCGATGGACATTGCCAGAGGTGGACAATTTGAAACCATCCCGCAAGTATACCCTGAAGGCGCTTGGTACACATATGATGACCGGACTTGTGATTACAGTTGTATGGTCACTGAATACACCTACTGGGGCCTCACCTCTATTTTGGGCGCGCAAGTCGGCAGGCTCGATGAAATACAAAATGAATGGACTTTAAATACTGCTGAAAAAGTCAAAAGCAAAGATGCCGAGCTATATAGCATACTGACAAATGATTCCTACAGGTTAGCAAACACACTCCCCAACGGCGATTATCAAGGCTTTGAAATTACTTTAAGCGGCACCAACAAGACGCCTGCCGTCGATTCAAGTCATGAGATATTGCAGTCAGTAGTCTCCTCTAACCCCAACTACAAAATAGCGTATACCGACGAATCATATGTTTACATGATGTCTCCCGATGGTTCGAATATAACCATGCTTGCTGACGGTAGTCCCATTGCTGGGTATGTCTCATGGGGCCCTGATGCAAAATTTGTGTATTTTGCGAGTGCCAAAGGAGAAGCAGAAAGCGCCTGGGAGGCATTTAGAGTGAATGTTGAAAGTAAAGAGCTCACTAAACTTACGGATTTTGGAAAAGACGTTCGATCGCTTGGTGTCTCGCCTGATGGAGATTACCTTGCCGTTTCTGTTATGTCCGGTAACTCTAATATTGGAGATAACAACGATAACCTTACGCAATTCAATACAGACTTATATATCGTCGATATGCATTCTGCGGAGGAGCTCTGGGACTCGGGTCGAACACTCGGCCTTTCAGACATGGATATATTAGTATCCTCTCCAGCCAATCAGCAGTTTTGGTATGAGGAAATCAATTGGCGCCCAACACAAGATAACGATGGCAAAGCACCCATTTTGGCTTATACACAAACGTGGCGCTACGATGAAGATGATGTTTCTTACACCAACGTCTTTACCATACGTGCTGACGGCAGCGATAAAACACTTTTAGTAGAAAACAAAGACCAACCAATCTGGGATTTTGAAGGTTCCAAGCTCAGTTTCTTAGACATGTCTTTCTATGATTTCGACGCTGGCTCCGTTCGACGTTGGCAAGTCACAGGCATTGATGAAGACATCGCTGCCCCTGCGCTTTCTCCAGATGGTGGCTTTATGATCTTTGAAGTCGGTGATGGTAGCCGAAAGGCAGGTATGGCCAGGGCATCCGAAGCCGTTAATAATCATGGTGTTGTTATTGGAGGGGTTAATGTCTATGAGCCTCGTTGGTCGCCTCAACCAATTGAACTCAATACGAGTAGTAAAACCGTAATCGGTGCAATCAACGCCAACCAATGCAAAAAGGCTGCTGAGCTAGATAAACCAGCTTGCTTTATCGTCAATGGAAGACATGCAGAAATGAATGGAGTTATAGGCCCAAACATTGTTGAGACCGTCTCTCAACTACTAAAAGATCAGCCACAGGTTAAAACGATTGTATTAAATCAGGTGCCGGGGTCCGAAGATGATGTTTCTAATCTTATGGCAGCAAAAATGATCCATGATGCTGGTTTAAGCACAGAGCTTTTGGCCCATAGCGATATCGCATCAGGCGGAGTAGATTTTTTTGTCGCAGGAGTGAGTAGAAAAATAGCCAGCGGCGCAAAACTCGGGGTGCACGCTTGGGGTTATGAAGATGCCAACGGTCATCTTCGTTCAGCGAATGACTTGCCAAGAGACCATCAGGAACACCGGCGTTACATTGAATTTTACGAATATGTAAAGCAACATAGTCCCAAGGATTTCTATTTTTACACGATTGACGCCGCATCATTTGATAACATTCACTATATGACTGAAGATGAACTTATTCAGTGGAACATCGCTCGCTAATAGCGACTTTGAATGGCGGACCCGATTTAATCCGCCATTCGCAACTGATTAAATCATTAACGCACAGCATTACTTAATCCACTTCCCGCTGTATATTCGCAGTCTCTTGGCTCTTCTACAGCGCCGGTTCGAATTACGAACTGCCTGTGAAAAATGTACTTACTTATAATTAATTTAAACTAATTATAATTTTTTTGAATAAAGCCAATACAATGCCAATTAAAGAATATATAATAGCCAATTTTTAGCGGAGCCTAACAGATTGCCTAGCCAATACCGATCCACAATTTATGGGGCCATTGCAGTACTCATTTGGAGCGCAGTTTTACATTTGGTTCGTATTGTCAGTGAAGATTTTGGGCCTATAGGCGGTGCCGCTCTTGTGTATACCTATTCTGCGATTTTTCTAATCGCTTTTTTAGGCTTACCAAAAATCAAATTATTTCCGAAAAAGTACTTGTTCATTGGTGGTGTATTGTTCGTGGCTTACGAGCTTTGTTTGTCACTTTCTTTAGGCTTTGCCAATTCGCGTGAACAGTCTGCTCAGGTCTTAATCGTAAATTACCTTTGGCCTGTATTTACCGTATTGGGAGCGATACTCTCTAAACAAAATAGAGCCCAATTGGGCGTGCTTATACCCGGCTGTATTTTAGCTTTTATCGGTGTTTGTTTAGTTGTGTCTGACGATTTGACCTCGCTTGTCACAAGTTTTCTTTTAAGCATAAAAAGCAACCCTTTGTCGTTCTTATTAGCATTTAGTGGCGCGATTATTTGGGCATTTTATTGTAACCTTACGAAGTCCATTGCTGACGGGAAAAATGCAATTGCGTTCTTTTTTTTCTTAACCGCTTTAACCCTATGGGGAAAATGGTACTTTTTAGATGTAGGTTTCAATCATAATTTTACGTTTTTGAGTGTATTTGTACTCGTTCTAGCAGGTGGCGGTATGGCACTTGGTTATGGACTTTGGAACAAAGCAATCATTAATGGCAATATGATTATTCTTGCAGCTATGTCTTATTTTACGCCCGTTTTCTCAGGTATATTTGGTACTCTCATTTTAAATATTAAATTAACACAAAGTTTTTGGGTGGGTGTAACAGCGGTGACTATTGGCTCCCTATTATGTTGGCAGTCTACACGCATTGCCAAACACCAAACTAATCCGGTACAAACTGTGCTAGACAATACTGAATAAATATACATATAATTTGTCATCTCTATTGCGCTGGACAGACAATATATGACGCCACTAGTCGACACATTAAAACAGCTCAGGTACCTCATTGCTCACTTAGATGACGATACCTTGCATAGCGAATATCCTGCTATGTATGAGTTTTTAAACAATAACAGACTGGGCAATGGACAGTGTTTAGACGAGTTAAAGTTTTTATACCGTTTTTTATATGTTTATGGTCGCAAATCCGAAGCCACATTTAACCGATTCAGAAATGAAATAGAGCGCTTTCATTTATGGAGCTGGCTCATTCAACAAAAGTCTGTTTTTGAGCTAAAAAGAGAAGATATTGAGGCATACGTTGAATTTGTTGTAGAACCAGACTCAAAGTGGCAAGCTCACTCGGTACAATGGCGGTTTAAAAACGACAAAGGTATACGTCAAGTCAACCCAAACTGGCGCCCTTTTGTGTATAAAGAAAATGGTGTCAGCCAACAGACATTAGCTTCGATGTTTACAGCCCTCAACGTATTTTACAAGTTTGCAATTCTTGAAGAGAAGTCATTTACTAATTTTGTGCCTGTCGTGAAAAAGAATTGCCCGTATCTCGTTGTTCAGTCCCAAATAAAAATGCCTGATACACTCAGTGATTTACAGTGGGAATACGTCTTTGGTGTGACAAGAGACCTTTGTGAACAACACCCTAAATTAGAGCGTAACCTATTTACGTTGGCGTGTTTAAAAGGTTTATATTTACGTATTTCTGAGTTGTCAGAACGACCCCAGTGGTCCCCGGTTATGAGTCATTTTTGGCAAGATCAAGACAACTTTTGGTTTTTGCGGATCATGGGGAAAGGTAATAAATTGCGAGATGTCACGCTCAGTGATGACTTTGTAGATTACTTAAAACGTTACCGTTTATCGAGGGGGTTAAGTGCACTCCCACGTGTTGACGAGCCACACCCTATTATCCATAAACTGCGGGGGCAAGGTGGCATGAACGTTCGTCAATTAAGACGCATTGTTCAAGAAAGTTTTGACTTGGCGATAGAGAAACTCAAGCAAGATGGATTTACCGAAGAGTCTGAAAGTCTCGAAGCGGCAACAAGTCATTGGTTACGCCATACAGGGGCAACGCACGACGCGCAAACTAGACCTTTAAAACACTTATCAGAAGATTTGGGTCACTCTAAAATAGCGACGACAGATCAAATCTATATTCAAACCAATATCAAAGAGCGTGCAAAGTCAGGATTAAAAAGAAAGCTTTAGCACTAGCGCTTGAAGAACATTACAAAAAGCACTTAATTTGCTTAACCATAATTGACAAACCCACAGTATGATGTGTTCCACACTGTGCATTTAAGAAAGGGCCATAAGGCCCTCTCTTCGTAGTGCTAGCGTTTGAATCTTACTACTAATTCATGCATATCTTTTGCTACTCGCGTTAGTTCTTCACTTATCATCTGACTTTCTTGAGAACTATTGACACTTGTATTCGCAAGCGCGGCAATGTTAACGACCTGTTTATTGATGTCTTCAGATACCGTTGCCTGCTCTTCCACCGCAGCAGAAATCTGCATAGAGTTAACACTCATCGTTTCAATCAAGGCGTAAATATGCTCAATTTTTTGCGTTGATTCGTTCAATTTCTCAATACCTGCTTGAGACTCTGTTTCCCCTCTCTGGGCAATTACCTCAGACTCCTGCGTACTTTGAGTTAATTCATCAATAATGGCATGGATTTCTTTGGTGGACTCTTGTGTTCTTTGCGCAAGGTGCCTCACTTCATCTGCTACAACAGCGAAGCCTCGACCTTGCTCACCGGCTCGTGCAGCTTCTATCGCCGCATTCAGTGCTAACAAATTGGTTTGCTCAGCAATTTGCTCAATGATCTGAGCTGCATCTGCAATCTTATTCGTTTGTCGCGCAACACCCAAAACTGAGTCTTTGATATCGACAACTGTAGCACCTAAATTCACAATAGACGCCTTGGTTTCTTCTGAGCTTTTTGCGCCCTCTTTTGCTAACGCTAATGCATCCGTAGCGTCAGACGACGTTGACTGAACATTTTGTGAAACCTCTTGAATGGTTGTCGCCATTTCATTCATCGCTGTTGCTACGAGTTCAGTTTCTTGCTGTTGCTGCGTTAGTTGTTCGGTAGTTGAACTGCTCATACTTGTCGTCTGTTCAGCGCCAGACGTCACCTGCTTCGAAGCATGCTCAATACGTGTTATCACCGTATCTAAGTGTGCATGTTCACTCAGTAACTTAACGTGTAGCTCGGCCATTTTGCCTTGCCAAGGAGAGTATACTTTTTGAGAGACATCGTCACAAAAACTGTGCTTCAACACTTCACTAATTCGCTCAAGCTGTTCGTTATCTCTGTAGCGGTTATAACCAAAAATGGCCATACTATTGAGCATTAACCACCCAAAAGCGCCGGTTTCATAACCAGTGAAAAACAGTCCCAATGCAGTAGCAAAAGCAGCAAGAGGCCAAGCAGTCCTTAATTTAGGCAACTCATACTTAGTCTTCCCACCAGTGCGCACCGTTTTATAAAGCGCGTCAGCACGCTCAACGTCTTCTCTATTTGGGCATGTTCGCACGGATTCATAACCGATCACTTGCCCATTTTCAGTCATAGGCGTAACGTACGCATTAACCCAGTAAAAATCGCCGTTTTTACACCGATTCTTAACCATTCCCATCCAAGGCTTTCCAGCTTTAAGCTGAGTCCACATAGTCTTGAAAGCCAATTCTGGCATATCGGGATGTCTTACAAGGTTGTGCGGTTGGCCAATTAGTTCTTCTTTTGAGTAGCCACTCACATTAATAAAATGCTCATTACAGTCGGTAATAATACCTCTAAGATCGGTAACTGAAATGAGTTTATCTTGTTTTGCAAATCGTTGTTCACGACTTGTAACGGGTTGATTAACTCGCATTTAACTTAAAACTCTCTGCAAATTATATTTAAACTCGACGCTGGACTATGGAACATACGTCTTATGTGACAATTAGGCAACCAATTTCCATCAAATTACTAAGAATTTAGGCTATTTGTACATATTTAAGAATAATATGTCCGAAATCAGATCTAAAAATCGTTTTTTCACGTATGCTCTTTACTGTAAAATATTAATGTTATAAAAAGCCACCAAGGAGTGCTAAGTGTCCAGATTTTCAGCAATTACAGACAATCCTCATGAAAATCGAT
The DNA here is from genome assembly GCF_001696455.1 of Pseudoalteromonas luteoviolacea. Taxonomy (GTDB): domain Bacteria; phylum Pseudomonadota; class Gammaproteobacteria; order Enterobacterales; family Alteromonadaceae; genus Pseudoalteromonas; species Pseudoalteromonas luteoviolacea_C. The sequence continues at coordinate 948,806 of NZ_MAUJ01000001.1, read as the reverse complement.
TCAACAGTAAAATTGGGATATTAGTCACTAATTTGGGTAGTCCAGATGATGCCACTACCCCAGCACTAAGAACTTATTTAAGAGAATTTTTATCTGACCCTAGAATTGTCGAAATTCCCAGAGCGATTTGGATGATCATTTTACATGGCATTATTTTAAGAGTCAGACCGCGTAAATCGGCAGAAGCGTATAAAAGCATATGGACTGAACAAGGCTCCCCGCTCATCAATATAACGAAAAATCAGTGTGAAAAGCTAAAGGCCCTTCTTTCAGAGAAAGGCCATGAGAATGCTGAAGTTGTCATGGCAATGCGCTACGGGAATCCATCGATTGAATCTGGCTTAGAGCAGTTACGTGAAAAAGGCATCACAAACATTGTTGTGTTACCGCTTTACCCTCAATATTCAAGCGCAACAACCGGCTCTACTTTTGACGCCGTCTCACGCGTTTTAACTAAATGGCGTTGGGTGCCCCAATTGCACTTTTTGAATGGATATCATGACCATCCTAAGTACATAGAATCCTTATCAAATTCGGTAAAAGAATATTTAGAACAAAATCCGATGCCAGAAAAAATCCTTTTTTCATATCACGGCACACCCAAGCGGTTTTTGTTAAATGGTGACCCATATCATTGTTTTTGTCATTTAACGACTAATGCGGTAATAGAGCGCCTTGGACTAGACAAAGAGCGTGTAATCACAACTTTTCAAAGTAGGTTTGGTAAAGCAGAATGGTTAAAACCTTACACTGACTTTACACTTAAAGATCTAGCAAACAATGGCACCAAACATATCGCAATATTAAGCCCTGCTTTTAGCGCTGATTGTTTAGAAACACTGGAAGAGCTAGAAGAAGAAAATAAAGAGTACTTCATAGAAGCAGGTGGAGAGCGTTACGACTACATCCCTGCTCTGAATGATAGAGACGATCACATAGAAGCATTTTACGAAATATTAAAGCCTCATTTATAACACTAAAGGCACCAGCAATGGTGGCCTTTAATCTTCAAACGTCTGAATCAGTTTGCTTTGCCATTGTTTCGGCTTCGTCGCAATAGATCGTTTATTTTAGATACATAATCTTGAGGTAAGTCGATCATTGCAGCGATATGCTTCCCCTTAATTTCCCATAACTCTTTTTCACCATTTGCTTTTGCGTATAGTGTTTCAGCCATACTAAATGGTACGACCTTATCTTGCGAACTATGAACAATTAACATTGGGTGCTGAAGATCAGCTATTAACTCTTCAGAAATATAAGGCTCAGAGAATACCGCTCTGACAAAGGGCCTTACGAGCAATGGCGATGAATAAGCAGCTTCATCACCAAAAGATGTAAAAGTTCCTTCGGTTATTAAAGCATCAACAAATTCAGGATGGCTGTGAGCGACATATATCGCTAGCTGCCCACCATAGGACTGACCCATCACCAAAACAGGCATTTGTTTTACATCACTTCTCGTGACGAGATAGCGTAAAGCTTGGCTAGCATCATTTGCGACTAACGCGTGACTTGCCTTCCCTTCAGAGTCCCCAAAACCTCTGTATTCCATCATAAAAATCTGATAGTTGCTCTCAATAAGCGGCTTAATCACTTTGTACCAATTGACGACTTTTGATCCACTCCCTTGAAACACAAAAATAGTTGCTTTGGGTTTATGGGGTGGTTTAAATAAAAAGTGATTGATCATCTTTCCGTCTGGGGAAGATAATTGGACCGTTTCTACAATTCCTTTTATCGGATCGTCTGGCCTTTTATCAATCGGAAAGAACACACCACTGAATGAACAGCCTGAGATCAGCAAAACTGTTAATAAATATAGGCATTTCTTGTACATAGGTCTCTCACTTGTAGTTATTATAACGTTCCTTCACACTGCCAATGCAGATTGCAACTCTCATTAGGTGCCCAAAACATAGATTAGTAAAGCCAATTTTGAACTAAACTAATCCCCACTAGGAAACTTACGCCTTTTTCATTTAATACTGTGTAGTTTGCGTAAGCCTCCATAGGAACTACCACTTAAACAACTCTGGTGTGTGTCAAATTAGAGTCACTTATTTGAGCTCGTATTATTACTGCCAATTTCATTTATTGGATATGCTTTATCTATATAGATGTACGCAAAGCCAAGAGAAATGACTAACACGATTAGGCCTATAATCTGAGAGCTTATTTCAATACCATTAGATGAAAATTTTAATGTTGTAGTAGAGTCTTTGCCTTTTTTAAATTCCAACCAAGAGAAAACAAGGCCAAAAATAACAATCACAACGACTAGGGAAAATATTATTATCGATGTTGTGTATTGATACTCTTGCGTAGATTGCCTGTGCATCAAAGAAAACCTATCGTAATTAGACTTCTCACGAATAAGCTGCAGATTTTTCTCAACTTGACATTTCTTCTGAATATCAATGGCGTCGTTAACTGAAGTACTCATGGTAATGTTCTCATCGCATATATCTTTAGGCTCCGCTGAGAAAGCCGCTGTAGGTAAAAGAAGTAAAATTAGAACTATAAGCTGTTTCATTTGCAAGGATCTCCACTTGGTGAGACAACAGGGACGATGGGGACTGGATCGACATCAATACACGTTAAACAATCTTTAAAGACTTCATCTAAGCTTTTTACATCCTTTTTAGGAAACATAGTCGTGTACTTTACATCAACATCCATTAACACGCCTTTCGACATAAAAAGCGTGACCTTTTCAGATATATAAGACGTATTCGAAGTTAGCTTTAGAGATTTAGGAAACGCAATTTGGTGTAACGTATCACAAGTTGGGCTAACCACTGGTACTTCAGGAATTGGATCAACGTCAATACATTCAGGGCATAGTTTCTTAAATTTGTTTAGGACTTTATCATCTTCAAATTCTAGTAATAATTCCCACTCCCCTCCAAGTTGTTTCTTTCCTAAAGCTTCATTCACCGATTTCATATAATCAATTACTACTTCTTTTTCTCCTTTAACAAAAATGGGGATTTCGTGTTGAGATACATCTTTCGCAGCAACATTCATTACGATTAAACATTGCGAAATACACACAAGCATTTTCATCGCTCCTCCTTTTCAGTTTTAGCGAATTAAAAGTAGACCCTGAACAAGATATAGAAGTTAATCTCAAAAATTTTCGTACATACATCTTCGATGTATACACCCCATTAAATTAAAGCAACAAAAGCCAAAGTTAAAAACCGTCACACACAATTTTCTTGAGCTCTTTTTATCAAATACGTCGTGGATTAGATGCTTTTTCTTCAGTAACTATTTCAATCTACCTATCCAACATAACTTTGTTACAATAACCACTCACTTTTTTTCTATCGTAAGTATGTTTGATATTCAATTAAATAGCTTTGTTCGTCGCGTAGAGCAAACAAATGAATTAAAAGCGCTGATAAAATCATCAGGAGCGAAATTAAGCCGAAAAGGCCGCTCTCGAAACTGGCGTTTACAAGGTGATTGGCAACAATTTGAAGCCATCATTGAGAGTGCTCATATGAAAGATGAGCCTAGCTGGCAGTGGGTGATTGAAAAGTTAAACTCGTATAAACCCAAACCTCAGATGGATGATCTAGTTGCAATAGTGAAGAGCAACCCTGTTATTACACTGCAAAAATTGATTGCGCAAACTGATTGCACAGTAGTAGAAGCAAGAAAAGCTTTTGATATTGCGGATTGGGAATAGTCGCCTTTTAGAACTCACTTTCGATATCCGTTTCTCAGCCCAAAAATCAACGACTCTGACCCCATTGATTAGCAGTAAAATACCACCACAAGGTGGCATTTTACTTATCTAAATCATTATACGCGTGTTTGTTTTACACCTACAAAACTCGCATGCTTGTCTTCCTCCTGAGCATTAAACTCCTCAAGTAGGTTAATACATGCATTTAAAGGCCTTGCAGGGCTATAGTAGTAGCCTTGAATATGGTCACAACCCAACTCAGCTAACATCTGTAGCTGAACTTGCGATTCGACACCTTCTGCGATGACTTTAATACCTAACTGCGCTGCCATATTGACCAAACAAGAAATCATAATTTGCTTGCTCTTATCCTGCATTAAACTATCTACAAACGATTTATCGATTTTAAGGTAGTCTACTTGGTTATCAATTATGTGGCTGAGCGATGAATACCCAGTACAAAAATCATCAAGCGCTATTTCTACTCCTTTGTCTCGCAAGGTTTTAAGTAGCTCCCACGTATAGCGGTTTGTTGCCATAGACTCTGTCACTTCAACAGTGACACTTTCATAAGGAATACCAGCTTGTTCAATCGCATTGGATATCAAGTCAAACTGATTATTACTTACCTTAAACTCGTTGACCGAACGATTTACAGACACGCTGACTTCGGAATAACCGAGGTCTTGGATATGCCGTAAGTCATGGCAAGCTTGTTCTAGCACGAACTGGCCGATTTGATGAATAAAGCCAAATTCTTCTGCAATAGGAATAAAAGCGCCTGGAGAAATCATCCCTTGCTGATCATCGAACCACCTTACGAGCGCTTCAAACTTTACGATACGTCCCGTGTTCTGATCGACAATTGGCTGATAGTAAACTTTGAGTAGCTTTTGTTTAATAGCTGCGCGAAGCTTGTCTCGTAGTGCGATTTTATTGAGATGAGCGTTCTGAATTTCTTGATTGTGTAAAGCGACATTCCCACGGTTGTTTTTCTTGGCGCTTTCAAGTGCGTGGGCCGCATTTCGGATAAACTTAGCGGCTGTAACTCGATGCCGACAATCCAACTGCGCAATGCCAGTACTAGCGCTCAGTTCAATCGTCAGTTCATTAAATACATAGGGCTGTTTAAGCTTATCACTAAGCTTATTTGCTATATGCAGTGCGCTCTCCACATTGGTGTTATCAAGCAAAATTGCAAACTCATCTCCACCATAACGAGAAATAGTATCGAGCTTTCGCAACCCATTTTTTAATCGTTTGGCGACGGAAATAAGTACCTTGTCACCTATTTCTGGCCCATAAATATCATTGATCTCTTTAAAGTGATCGAGACCTATAAACAGCAATGAACATGGGTGAGAACGACTTCGACTGGCCGATATTTTTTCTTCTACAATATCCATGAAACAACGTCTATTGAGTAACGCTGTCAGTGGTTCGTGGTTAGCGTAAAAAGTCAGTTGCGCTTCATTACGTTTCCATTCAGTTATATCTCTGAATATAGCCACGTAGTTAATCACTTCACCTTCATCGTCACGTACGATGTTTAAAGTCAGCTCTTCAGGGAAGATTTGTCCATTCTTGCGGCGATTGTAAATCTCACCTTTCCAAGTGTTTTGCGACGACAAAACCGCCCACATTTGAGCATAAAACTCGGCATCATGTTTACCTGAAGATAACACGGAGGGGTTACGCCCTAGTAGCTCTGTATCAGAGTATCCGGTCAGACGCTCAAATGCGCGATTGACCATCACAACTCTGTTTAAATGATCTGTGATCATAATGGCTTCGGTAGCGTGCTCGAAAACAACGTTGGTGAGTTCAAGTTGCCTATTCAGCGAATAGATATAAGTAATATCTTGTATCGTTGCACTAAAGACGCGCTCATCTTCTTGCTCTTCTGAACGCTCTACGTGCCCGATTACGCGAAAAAGGCCTTTAAATTGATTTCTTTCTTGGTGAGAGACATTGATATCAACTTGATCGACTTGGCCCGTACGCAATTTTTGCATGATCACACGCAACGCCTTTTGATCCTTCTCGATCAGGCAATCACAAAATTGCTCAAAACAGAGTTCTTCGCATGGATGGTTTATGAGCGCTCTCATTTCTTGACTAAAAATATGCGTATTTCTACTAATATTCCAAGACCAAGAACTGAGCCTTGCGATCCGCTCCCCTTTGGCCAATTGCTTAACCAAGATTTCCTGCGCTGCAAGCTCCATATTGTGGTTCAACTCAGCGCCTACTAATAAGCTGAGTTCTCTAAACCAATGTTTATCGTCGCTCGAAATTTCTATTTGCTCATCAAATAGGCAAACCATGATGCCTATAGGGGTATGGTCCAAAGCTCTGAGAGTAACACCCAAGTAACCATCAATATCAAATATTTTGAGGATTTCGTCTTCAGCGTACATTTGTTGTAAGTTACAGCTAATCGAACATACGCTCTGGCTATCTTTGGCGTCTTTACATGGCGTACCTTCTAAATCGTAAATGATGTAATTCGACTTTACCCCATCTACAGCGTACGCAACTGTCTTTACTCTCGTATCCGAGTCAATAAACTTACCTATTAAACAATGAGCTGGCTGAAACTTTTCGTATATCAAGTTCAGCGCCAATTCGTAACGAGCTTCGCTACTTGGTAAATTGTAAAAAGTACTGAATGATAGCTTCATCGTTTAACAATCTTTTAATAATTATAGTTATTACTATGAACGGGAAATAATATAAATTGCAATATTAGTTTTATTGCCGAATATAAATATGAAGGTAGATCAATAAAATATCAATAAGTAATAGCAAATATATAGGTGGTCTAAACGACCTATGTATAACGTGGGCCGCCTTGTTTATTTATATATATTCACTAATTGCGTATATGGCGTGAAGAGATTATCGTGCTGTTTTTAATAAAAAAGCCGTCTATAAGACAGCTTTTTTATTAGTTGTGTATTGTTTTTTATTCAATAATAGGTTGTACATCTAACCCATAACCGAAACTCACTGCAAGTACTAAAACAATCGATGCAGCCAACAATAATTTACCAATTAACGGTAAACAGAAGCGGAACCAATGCGTATAAGGTACACCCGCCATGCCTAGAATCCCCATTAATACTGCGTTAGTCGGGATGATCATATTTGAGAAGCCATCACCAAATTGGTAAGCAAGCACTGCGACTTGACGAGGAACACCCACTAGATCACCTACTGGTACCATTAGAGGCATTGTGACGTATGCTTGTCCTGAACCTGAAGGAATGAATGTATTTAGGAAGGTTTGGATGACTAACATACCCACAGCTGAAATTTCGGCAGCAACATGTGACAATGGTGAAGACATGCCATACACCAATGTATGTAGTATTTGACCATCTTCAAGAATCAAAGCGATGCCTCTCGCCACACCGATTAAAACCGCGGTTGTAACAAGCTCTGACACGCCTTCAATAAAGCGCTCAGCGGTTTCATCCGCTGATAATTTACCTAAAATTGCAATTACGACACCCCAAGCGACAAACAATCCACCTAGTTCATATAAGTACCAACCTTTTGTCGCAATACCCCAAACGGCAATACACAAAGTGACGATAAAACTGAATAAAATAGTCTGATGGCGTTTGTTTAATTTGGGATAGTTAGGCTTAGCTTGGCCTTCTAGAGGACAAGGCACACCAATCATCATCGACTTGCTAGGGTCTTGTGCAACCTTTTTAGCGTAGCTCCACACATGGTGAAAGCCTATAAGTACAAATGGGATGAATATGGCTAAACGAAGTTCAATACCTGAGTAAACTGGAATATCTGCGATTTGTTGCGCGATTAAAACCGTAAACGGGTTAAATGCAGAAACACCATATCCAATACCATAACCTGCGACAATCATGCCTACAGCCGTCATTGCATCTAGCTTCATCGCCTTACATAGCGCTACGAGAATAAGCACAAATGGAATGTATTCTCCAGCTGTGCCTATGGTGCTTGAAGCCAAGGCAAAGCAAAACACCACCATAAAAATCAGTCGCTGTGGCTTAGTGCCATGCTTCTCTAGCATACGGCCAATAAGGGCATCAACGGTACCTGTTGCACGTGCAATACTAAGCACACCACCTACAATAAGAACAAAGAAGATAACATCTTGAGCTTGAGCAAACGCTTTTGGAATGGAAGTTAGTAAATCCCAAGGAGTTAGGTACTCTTTTTGCTCTACTAACTGATAAGTACCAGCAACAACCATTTTACGGCCACTGTCTGTCACACTTGTCTCAAAAAATCCTTGCGGCACTACCCAAGTAGCAAGTAGCGCAACCACCATCATGCCTAATAAAAGCACGAGCGTGTGTGGCACTTTCAACTGTTGTCCCATTTACTGCTCCAAATTAATAATATTGTAGTTTGGCGCGCATATTACCCACATTTAAGACAAAGATCATTGCTTAAGCTAAAAGATTGTAAATGAATTGCGATTTAACGCGCAAAAAATGCGATTAAACAGCGTCAATACAGCAACTTCTATTTCGACCGGTATGTTTAGCACGGTACAAAGCTTGATCTGCAAGCTCTATAGCTTCTTCGATCGTGGTTGTATTGCCTTGCCAATAAGCGACGCCGATGGATACTGTTATTTTAATATTCTGAGGCATAGTGTGCTCAAACACTTGCTTTCTTAGTCTCTCGGCAATGCACAAAGCCTCATTCAATGCAATTTTAGGCAAAAACATAAGAAACTCCTCGCCACCAGCTCTGCAAATAAAATCATCAGACCGAGCATTACACACCATCAAAGCTGCCAGCTCCTTTAAAACCCCATCTCCTGTACTGTGCCCATGTATATCATTAATACGTTTAAAATGATCTATGTCTATCGCCAACACAGATAAGCCAACCTCATTCCGAATGGCATTCTCTAGCCAGTACTCCAATGATAATCGGTTATGTAAAGAAGTTAACTTGTCTGTTTTGCGATCAGTATCTAGTGCTTTAATGACACGTCGTACAGAGCGATTACTTTGTATCAGTGTATGCTTTAAGTTTGCGGCTTCGAAATACCACGCAAATATGCGTGTCGCATCGGATTGCTGACGATTGAAAGTCGCTAGCTGCTTAGCCAACAGCGTAAGAGGCTTCGCAATCTGTACTCCCACGACCAAAATCAATGCCAATATTAACACTGTAAATGGAATACTAGAATATATTACGGCTTTGTGTGTAGCGCCCAATTCATTCAGTATCGATGCCATTGGCCTTTGACTCACAACGCCCCAACCAGTCATAGGGACAGGTGCAAATCCAGCGATCATTTGAATACCAGTGCTGTTTACAATCTCTGACGCACCTACTCGGCCTTTTAAAACCTCATTAATAACGGCATTACCGAACACTTGCTCTCCAATTCTTGATGCGTTAGCGTGGTAAAGTATCCGGGATTGTCCATCTACTACATACAAATAAGAACCATCAACATAATGGTGCCTACCTAATAACCGGCTTAATATGGTCTCTCCTTGTAAGTAAATGCCCCCAGCCACAAACCCTAAATACTTCCCATCCGATGTTCGAATGGGATAGGTGGGGCTAACCATTAGGTTATCAGCGGGAGACCTAAATGGGTCTAACACGATAGGCTGCTGATGCTTAACTTGTCGAAGCTGCGCAGGCGAGATTGACATTCCTAGTATATCAAGGTCGGGTTTTACAGCGATTATTTGGCCTTGTGGATTAACGACTACTAAGGAGTCAAAGCTATTAGTCTGGCTCAACAGTCGCTCTAGCTCCTGATTCACCGCGTTCAAATCATCAAACCGCTGTGAAATGTGATAGGCGCTAACATTGAGTTGGCTATTTACTGACTGTAAAAACAGTTCGGTTACCTGTGCAAGCTTTGTTGCATACACCCGATTTGCGTGCAATGTATCCTTTATGAAAGCATTTTTATGTACCTGATAACTTGCAAAAAGCGTATTAAAAGAAGTCAATAATACACCGCATGTTGCTAAAGCTAATATCAGCTTTTTCAAATCAACTCGAAATGCTCTTTTCATCGAGTTTTTTATATTGGCTTTCACTATAAACTGTTAATTATGTTTCCCTACGAATTGCTAAAATTCTAACGCACCAACCTTTTACGTATTTATTCTAGGTCAATGTTTTTAGAATATTTCGATATCAATCCCAAACTAATCTCTCGCTTCACGTAATACGTATAAATCAGGCATAACAGAACGAAGGTGTGTTTTTGAGTTGTTCTGGTTAAAGAGAGAATTTCACTTTATAATGACCAACCCAAACTTAATGTAGGTCTGTAATGAGCAAAAAGAGTAAAACGAACCCTTTAGTAACCCATTTGACTATTGCCTTTGCGGCACTCGCTTTTTTGTGGTTGTCTACAGATGACAAAGATGTCTTAGTACTTGGGAACTCGCTGGTTTTGGTTTACATTGTCTATGCGCTCGCCTCTAGATTTGCACTTAATAAGAAGAAAAACAATCACACTCAAAAATAGGCCTATTTTGGAAGCCATTTATACAGCAAGGATCCCCATGAAATACATACTGCTCCCTGTCATACTCCTAGCCGGTTGTAGCACGACCTCAACTATAAGCGAAAATGCCAAAAAGCTATGTGAGGATACACTCTATAAATATACAGAAGTAAGAGACAAAGGAACGACTACACAGTATGTGGATCTGTTTACGGCTGATGCCACATTCACAGTTGAACGCCTCGGTATACAGTTAAACGGAAGCAAAGAACTTGCTGATAGGTTTGAATCAGCAAGGGCAAAAAACAAGTCTGTCCACTTGTTAACTTCAAGCGATGTTTACATGTCTTCTGAAGGCCAATTGGGTGCAACCTCAAACTTCATTCTGTTCATGAAAGACAAAACAGCAACCAGCAATACCAAAGTGCTCTCAGGCAGGTATATAGATAAGCTGGTGATATCAAATAATAAATGCAAATTTGCGTACAGAGATGTCTTAGTAGACCGGATCGATACTTTATAATTTGTTCAGATACAAACTCGTATTCTAGAGTTTGTATCATTTCTATAAACTTTCAAAATAAGCCATATTGGTCAAATATACCTACAAATCCCTCAAATTTAGTCTACATTCTACTATGCTATTCGCTCCTGCATTTTCAACTTGGCCGGAAGAACTTACGATAAGTGTCGAATGCTAGCACAGCGCTTTTGAAAACGTATTATCAAATAAATTACAAGGATTGAACGGGTTGTTTGGATGAAATAGCAAAACAGTTTAAGTTAACCTTGTAGGCATGTGCTATGAAATTCAATAAACCATTACAATATCTTGTGTTGGGTTTAGCGCTTTTGTCATTGCCTGGCTGTTTAGACAATGACGATGATGACCCAGTTCCAACGCAACAGGATACACAAATCACAGTCACCCCTTCTTTGGGGTTGATCAAAAATGCAAATATTCAGATACTTACATTAAGTAATAACCAGCCCGTAGCTGGCGCAACAGGCAGCACTGGCGAGTCAGGCAGTGCAACTATAACTGTTCCTGCGGGAACGACTGGTCCATTTCTGGTAGAAGTGCTACCCACCAGCGACTCAGAGTATTTTGACGAGGCAAAGGCCGCTTTCTTACCCCTCCCCTCAGACACGAAACTTCGCGCTGTTTTATCCAACCTGCAAAGTCAGGTTGGGGTTACAACACTCACCGAGATTGCCGCTAATTCAATCATATCTGCCAATGTCAGTGATGCAAACTCAGTCAATGCGGTCAATGAACAAATAAGAAAGGCGCTTGCGCCCGCTTTACAAAGTATCCTACAAGCGCCACAGCTTATTTCTGAAAATGCAGAAGGCTCAGTCAATAACGACCAAGGCGGAATATATGCAGTCACCCTTGCTGCGCTTGCAAAACTCGGCTCGACACAAGATAACCCAGCACTGGCAATGCTCAACAGCCTAAAAGCGGATTTCTTAGATAATCAGCTTGATGGCAAAGTGGGCGACAAAGCATTTCAAAACCCGATTTATAATGCAGACTCATTTATTAGCGACCTTTCTGCACAAATCACATCATATGCAAATAGTTTCGGCGTCGCTGAATTGATCAGCGATATTAATAGCACCTTTCTGCTCAATGAAATTAAAAAGACATTAGAAGGTCTAGAAGACATCCTAAACGGGTTGAACCTAGATGACCTAAATTTTGATTTTATCCCCGATGGATTTTTACCTGACGATGATGACGACGACCAAGATGATGATCAAGGCAACGACGACACCACGGCTACACTGACCATTACTGGTACCACAACAACTGCCGGTATTACCACTGATCTCCCAGCAATCACGGTTAACAATGTACCCGCACCAAACCCTGAAGACATCAATGCCATTGAGCAACAGATAAAAACGCAGGTTGAGTCACAAGGTATTACGGTCACTAACCTTGAATTTGAATTAGTCAGTGCCAGTAGCGAAAAAGTGGTAGTGAGTGTCAAATACTCTTTCTCAACTTCAGGAGTAACTGTAACAGCAGATCTGACCTATACATGGACGCCAGGTTTTACCGGAGATGACGCGTCTGATGATGACGGTTCAAACGACGATATGCTGCCTGATGCGTTAAGTGGCAAGGTGTTCACGTTGACCTTTAAAATAACTGAAAGTGGCTCCTCGTTTACAGATGGTCAAAAAGTCATGTTTACCTTCTCCAGCTCTGGCAAGTTGTTTATTGATGTTGATCCGGATGCTTCGAATGGAGATGAAATTACAATAGACGACTTCGACAAATCCGGTGACGAGTACAACTACAGTGACGAGGCAAATGGATTTAAATATTCCGTGGCTGTGCTCGATGGAAAACTCCACGAAATTAATTTATTTGCGATTGGTGGTGGTTTGTTAGGCCAATTTGTTGAGCAAGCTAGTGGTGATGAAATACCAAACCTAGAACTTGTCACAGCGCTTGCTGGTACATATACAGTAACAGGTGAAGGTCATAGCAGAGGCACCTTCATTATAGGCCAAGATGGTACCATTGATTTTGACTCCGGAGTCAGCTTCGCACCGAGTGATATTGTTGCTATTTTTGATAGGCGTAATATAACCGAAGAGCCAAGAGTACAGGTTAACTATGGCAGTGATGATAGCGGCCCATCTATTCGAATATTCTTAAATAGTGACTTACAAACTATCAAAATGATTGTTTATAGTAATCAAAATGAAGGGATCGAAGTGAGTGTCACCGTGCAGACCGCGACCGGTGGCGGTAGTTGATACGAGTATAACTATAAGGTTGGGCCATACTTTGGCCCAACCTATTGGTGCAATTAACTACAATCCCAATTATACCAGACTCTAGAAAAGTCCATTTTTTGCAATGCGCTCGGTTCAATGAAGAAGTTAGCGACACCACAATCTCCCCACATAACATCAACACCTTCATCATCTTGACTATCCAATTGAAACAGCAATACCCACTTTTCGTCTGGTTTTTCATAACCTCGCGGATCTTCTTGAGTGAAATGTGCATACCCTCCTATTTTGGAGCCCATACTTTCATAGTTATCATAGAGGTACTCACCAACCGCTTCATCCATTTCAAATACGTCACCACAGATTTGCTCAAAACGATAATCCGTTGGTGAAGGAAACTCTTTATCTAATTCAAACTGCAGGGCGTACTCGTTCGCAATTGGAAAATCTGAATCTAAAGCGGCACACGGTAACCCACTCTCTAGTAAGGTTTCATTTTTTATTACATCTTTGTGATAAATGATGCGATAGCCGTCAGCTTGCTCTATGGCTTCATCTACCGAGATATCGCAATTCAATCCATACAATTCATCATCATCTTCTATGAAAAATTGCAAGATCCCTTGAGCTGGATAGCCATCGAGAGTTGGTACCTCCGCAAAATTAATTTGGGCTAATAAAACTAAAGGCTCCGCATTCTTATTACATGGATAAGTTTTCTCTTTTGGCCAATATGGTTTACCTGCGAGTTTGCTACTCCATAGGTGCATCGGTTCTTGTGCAATTGGTATGACTTTTACATACTCTAATGCATGGGGTTGTAATTTATCTTGGATCTCTTGAATTTCCGTTTTTACGCTCATATCGACAGTTCTTTGATGTTGTTAATAGGTAGGTTTGTGAGCTTAAATCTAGCCATTCAAACCACTTTGCTGTTTTCTTTAAGCAAGATACCTGTCTAATATTTCAATTAATTCATCCCTTGTGTAATGAAGGTCTGGATTTTTGTTTGTCTGAACTACTCGTTCTAAAAGTGTTTCAATTAATTTTGTGCCTTCATAATGTGTCCCTATGACATATCGCTCTTTCGGTTCGTCACTAAACAGTGCATGTTCAACGGCATGAGAAACAAATTCAGGCTCTGACGCATCTGTGTGCTCAGCAAATCCGGTATATTCCTGTTGCTCTAGGATATGGTTAATAAACATTTTGGCACGTATATTAAAGGGGTATGATGCTCGTTCCAGCCTTTCCAAACTCGACTTATTCGTTGACTCTTCCATTTTGGACTTGATGTTTCCAGGCAGAATTAAACTTACTTTTACGCCAAACTCAACGACTTCACTTCGTAAAGATTCCGTAAACGTATCCAATGCATTTTTAGTCATTGTGTAAGGGCCTAATAGCTCAGAGCCTGTTACACCACTTTGAGCCCCAATATTTACAATCCTACCTTTGGCTTCAAGCAATGAGTCGATGCAGGCTTTAGATAGCCGCCAAGGACCGAATACATTAACATCAAACATTGCTTTCATTTCATCTTCTTTCCAAGCGTTAAAATGCCCTACACCACCTAACCCCGCGTTATTAACCAACCCGTAAAGCGGCCTATTTGACGCTTCGATTAAGGCAATAAATTCTGCAATATCTGCTTTGTTAGTCACGTCTAAAATCACTGGAATGATATTTTTAAATCCAACTAAGTGATTGTAGTCTTGTTGTTTTCGAACTCCGGCGTAAACCGTGTGACCAATTGAAGATAAGTGATGAACAAGGCACAAACCAATTCCTGATGATGCCCCAGTCACTAATATTTGTTTACTCATACACGACCTAACTATTTTATATCCTGATGCAACTTCAAAAGTTCACAGGAACCATTATGGGTACTGATTTTATAATCTAAATTCACTTGAATGTGCAAATGGTTTTACCCTATTACCTTGGTAAAAATCTTCTGATTCTTTATCTGGCGCTTTTATAATTAAGCTAATTTTCGAACACACTTTACAAATTAATATCAATACGTTTTCCTCAAGTTAAGACAAAGACTGTGACATTTGTTCGCTATCCGCGTCGAAATGAAATTGGTTTTACCAACTGGCATTAACAATGCCAGCGAAGCTTGCCTTTTAGTCACAATGACTGCTTTTAGATTTTGTTACACTTTGTGGCTCAATACACAGGGCTAAAGTCGGGATACACTCACGGTAGAATTCTTTGAGGAGTATGAGTCCGTATTAGCGATTGAATTTGCCAGCTACAAGTTCCACTTTCTTTAGTCCCAATTCTGAAAAGCAATGGACGTTATAAATTCTTGGTTTTTGCTCAAATAGCAGGTTATTTGAAATCTTTGGCTAAGCTGATTAAATCTGCACCGAAAAATTAAAAATAGTAAAACATGTCAGTCCGATTACGATAGTTTTCAGTGCTCAGCTTTATCGTTCTTAAATTAAAAAGAAAAAACAATAACCCATTGTATTTAAAGACTATAATATCCATTTTTCATTACAAATAGAATTACTAAGTTTGATAATTTTAGGAGTTTGTCAAGACGATAAACACGTAATTTTGAAAAATTTATTTGCGGTGTAGAATCGAATTCTGTGATACATTCGTATACTGAATCACACGCTCTGGGTTTAATGACATCAAGTGTAACGGAGCAAATTCCGTTGTCCCTGTATAAGGGTTGAGAAGTGTTATTTCAGCATTTTGTGTCATGATAAATTGTAAACTTTCCAGCGGCTCAGTCACTTAGACTCCGCTATATTTTTGGTATCGAGTATTATTTATGTCGTATTCTACGTTTAACAGAAAACATAATGATCAACTAAAAGAGCCAATGTTTTTTGGCCAGTCTGTTAATGTATCTCGCTATGATCAGCAGAAATACCCAATATTTGAGAAGCTAATTGAAAAGCAGTTATCTTTCTTTTGGCGTCCTGAAGAAGTCGACGTAAGTAAAGACAGGTTAGATTTTCAGGCGTTACCTGAACATGAGAAACATATTTTCCTTAGTAACTTAAAATACCAAACACTGCTTGATAGTGTTCAGGGTCGTTCACCAAATGTTGCGTTACTTCCGATCGTCTCAATCCCCGAACTTGAAACTTGGATTGAAACATGGGCATTTAGTGAAACAATACACAGTCGTTCATACACTCACATCATTCGTAACGTAACCAAGCAACCTGAACTGATTTTCGACGACATTGTTGAAAACGATAAAATCAGTGAGCGCGCAGACTCGGTAACTAAGTACTACGATGAGTTAATAGAAAAAGTATCTATTTACAACATGTATGGCGAAGGAAAGCATGAGATTAACGGCGAAACAGTGCACATTAACCTGTTTGAACTGAAAAAGCTGCTTTACCTCTGCATTATGTCGGTCAACATTTTAGAAGCAATTCGCTTCTATGTGAGCTTTGCATGCTCATTTGCTTTTGCTGAGCGAGAGCTTATGGAAGGTAACGCGAAAATCATCAAGCTAATCGCACGAGATGAGGCGCTTCACCTTTCAGGCACTCAGCACATGTTGAATATCATGCAAGAAGGCAAAGACGACCCTGAGATGTCAATTGTTGCGGCGCAATGCCAAGAAGAAGCAATTCAAATGTTCGTTGAAGCTGCAGAGCAAGAAAAAGAATGGGCAGAGTACCTATTTAAAGACGGCTCTATGATTGGCCTTAACAAAGATATTTTGTGCCAATACGTAGAGTACATCACAAATGTACGTATGGCTGCTGTGGGTTTACCGACGCAATTCGAAAGCAAAAGTAACCCGATTCCATGGATTAATGCTTGGTTGGTTTCTGACAATGTTCAGGTTGCTCCGCAAGAAGCTGAAATCAGCTCCTACCTAGTTGGTCAAATCGATTCTGAAGTAAGTGCGTCAGACTTTGGTGATTTCGACCTGTAATGGAAGAAAGGCCACAACCGACTATAACAATCGAAGACCACGATGAGCCGCTGAAATTTGCGGCTCAATCACCTTCACTGCTATGCACACTTGAACAAAACAATATCGATGTCCCCTACCAATGCCGAGAAGGCTATTGCGGCGCTTGTCGAGCAAAGTTAGTACAAGGTGAAACAGTTTACAACCAAGAGCCCTTGGCATTTGTGCGAGATGGTGAGGTGCTATTGTGCTGTTCGAAGCCGATAACCGATATTGTGATTAAGCTAGCTTAACCTTTGCACGTCTGTTTGAAAGTAATCGGTGCCATTGCTGATCGCGATGGCACCGTCTTCAATGATTACATCCCAGTGCAAACTGCGAGTTAAGGCCGCGACCAAATCATCTATCCAAACTTGTTCCACTGAAAATATACGAATGCTAGGCAGGGCTATCAAATGTGGCTCTAAGGCATTAAACCACTCTTCATCGTGAACCATAAATATAATGGTTTTGTTGAAGAGCTTTGCATATTTTTGCACGTCATCTAGCTCTAATGCGCCAGCAAATAGTGCATTTTCGATCAACCCACTGTCATCTTCGTGCCATACGTCAGGGCTAGACTTTTCGCGACTGTTCAGCCAGCGCACTTTATCACTATAGGACAACGCGCAATAGCCGATGAGCTTTAACACAAAGTGCTCAAGTGTTTCTGCTTTTTGTAATGCTGTTGTAAAGGTTTCAAGGTGATTTGCTTGATGAAACAAATCCGCTATTTTCAACCTTACTTTGAATACAAATGGTCCAGTCATACTAGGCTCTGATAAACACGCTCTAGCTTAAATATAGGAACAGTCAAATATAATTCAAACTTAAAGTTATAGTATAACATCATTGTTTTTGAAAAAATGAGGTGTTATATTATTACAAGTTCACAATCACTATCATAATCAAGAAAGTAGTAACATGTTTAAACAATCTTTGATCTCACTGAGTGTCAGCGCAGTAATGCTGTCGACGTCGGCATATGCTGGCGAGTTAAAGGGTAAAGTTGTAGATAACAACAACCTACCGGTTAGCAATGCAAATGTGCACTTGCACGGCAAATCGCAAACCATTAAGACTGATGCTGAAGGTAACTTCACCATTGATGTAGATGCAGCATCACAATTACATGTTTCAAAAAATAACTTTATTGATCAACGTCTAGACGTTAATCCAGACTCTCCTTTTGTTACCGTAACACTAACGCCAAGCTCTGTTGAAAGTATTGTTGTATACGCATCAGCTTTACACAAAAGTAATATGGAAATGGCGTCGCCTGTAACTGTTGTAAGCGGTGATACACTAAAAAACTCTGCTAAACCAACTCTAGGCGAAACACTTAAAGGCTTACCTGGTATTAACGCAAGCTACTTTGGCCCAGTTTCTTCAAGCCCTATCATCCGTGGTTTAGACGGCCCGCGCGTTAAAATTACACAAAACGGTTTAGACAGCAGTGACGCTTCTCGTATTGGTCCTGACCACGCAAACACAAACGATGCACTTGGCGCAGAGCAAATTGAAATTCTTCGCGGCCCTGCGACGCTACTTTACGGTTCAGGCGCAATTGGTGGTGTGGTAAACGTAGTTGATAACCGCATCCCTACTGATGTAATCGACGCACCTCAAGGCGCTGTAAACTACAGCCACGACACGAATTCAAACACCAACACCTATGCTGTATTGTTTGAGACTGGTCATGAAGGTTTCAACTTCCACTTTGATGGTGTAAAGCGTCAAGGTGACGACTATGACACGCCGAGCTTTAAATTACCTGGCGACCATGACGAGCATCATGAAGACGAGCACGGGCATGACGACCATGAGCATGAAGGCGAAGATCACGAGGGTGAAGAAGAGCATGCTGCTGAGTACGCTGAAAAAGTAGACAATACTTTTATTGACTCAGAAGTATTTAACATCGGCACAAGTTACGTATCAGACCATATCACTGCGGGTATTTCTTACGGTCGCATCGAAACTGATTATGGTATTCCAGCACACAGCCATGATCACGGACATGATGAGCATGGTCACGATGACCATGGACACGAAGACGAACATGGCCATGATCACGATGAAGACCATGGTGAAGATGACGCGCACGATCACGAAGGCGAAAACCACAACGTGTTTGCCCGCGTAAAGCAAGACAGATGGCAAGCGTTATTTAACTATGCACTGCATAATAACTGGTTAGAGTCTATTCAAGTACGTGCAGGTTACACAGATTATGAACATGCCGAAATCGAAGGCGGCGCAGTTGGCACAGTATTCAAAAATGAAACTACTGAACTACGTACTAACTTCGAGCACCGCATTGGTGGTTGGCACGGGATCTTTGGTTATCACTACTCTGACAGTGATTATGAAGCACAAGGCGCGGAAGCATTCACGCCAGCTACAAATACCACAACGCATGCATTCTATATTTTAGAAGAAAAAGAGTTTGGTGATTTCACGTTAGAGTTGGGCGCGCGCGTTGAAGATTTTGAGCTTTCAAGCCGAATTACCGAAACACATGTTGGTCACGATGACGATCATGATGAGCACGGCCACGACGACCATGATCATGACCACGGTCATGAAGAAGATATGGTAAAAACCACCCAAATCTCTGATTACACTTTAGAGATGACTAACGTAAGTGCGTCAATTGGTGGTGTATATAACTACGCGCCTGGTGAAAACGTTGCTATCAGCCTTTCTCGTTCAGAGCGTGCACCTTTGACAGCTGAATTGCTTTCTAACGGTCTACACATTGCAACAAGCACCTATGAACTAGGTCTTGGTTATGAAATTGAAGGCACAGAGATCCACTTTGAGCCAACAGATATCGAAAAAGAAACATCGACAAACTTAGACATAAGCTACCGTCGTTTCATCGGTGATTTTGGCTATACGGTTAACGTATTCCATAACAATATTTCTAACTTCTACTACCAAGAAAAGACAAATTACTTCTTTACGTCTGAGCATGGATTAGAAGTTGCTGACCACGAGCATGAAGGCGCACGTGACGTTTATCAATATGTGAGTAAAGATGCGAAGCTTTACGGGTTAGAATTTGATGTCCACTATCAAATCAACGACTTGACACGTATTAAAGTATTTGGCGACCACTTGCGCGCTAAGCTTGAAGATGGACAAAACCTTCCGCGTATTCCAAGCAACAAGCTTGGTGTTAATTACGCTTTTGAAAAAGGTCCATTTAAAGCAGACATGACCATTACCCGTTACCTAGAGCAAGACAAAGTTACATCATACGAAACAGTAACTAAAGGCTACACATTAGTAGATGCAAGCCTAAGCTACGACTTTGCTGTTCAGGGTATCGATATGGTTGGTTATATGAATCTTGAAAACCTGACTGATGAATTGGGCTTTGTACATAGTTCATTTATCAAAGATCAGGCGCCTCTCCCTGGGCGTAACTTAAAGCTTGGAATTAGAGCTTACTTCTAAACAGTTCCTTTCTTTTATAGAGACCCAAAATGCTGTCCTTAGTGGCAGCATTTTTATTTTTAACGCTTTTTATAAGCTGGCCTTACACCCATACTCGTATTCAAACCAAGAAAATCTGCGCGGGGCTATTTCAATAAGAATCGATTAAAATCTAAAGTGCTCATCAGGCATTTCAACTCTCACCACTTACATCGTGACCCACTTTAAATACCCACATAGCACTGAGTACATAGTTTAAAACCATCCCCACCAGTACACCGCAAACAAAAGCAAAGTACACGAATAACAGTTCGTTTGAATATAAAGTCATCGCTTTAAATATGGTAAGGTTGATTAAGCCAGCAAGTACCGCACAAATTAAGCTCTTGCGACATTCGCCGACTAGTCGGTTGGAACTAGCCGTACAAAATGTAAAGTGTCGGTTACCAAGCCACGTCGTTAAAGCAGCAATAAAGAATGCAAGCCCCCTTGCCCACTCGACCTGTAAAGACAGGCCAAAACTTAGCAGTGTGAATACTGAAACATCCACAGCAAATCCTGTAATGCCTACTAGGGCAAATTTAATCAATTGCCTCATCACTCACCATGCGTATTGCTGCAAGTGTATAACGAACGGCCTGATTGAGATTCTAGGTCAACGGTGCAACTTAAAGAATTTTGAACGATAAGCGCAGTCACCTGTTCAGGGTGCCCAATCAGATGATACTGACTCAATGAAGGTAAGATATCTGCATCTTGTAATAATTTAGCTTGCCCTCGGCTATAAAATTGACCTGAAAATGGCCGCTTTCCCACATAAAAAACAGGAAGCTCTGGCAATGTCTTTTCAAATATTATTCGATCACTGCGACTATCCGCTTTGCCCATATTAAGTACAAGTAAAGCAATCATCAGCATAACAGGGATCAAAGCGGACGCTCCCCACAACCATTTAAAGTCTTTTTGTGTTACTAGCATCGCTATCAACACACCAATAGCAGGCACGCCTGGTAGTACATAAGCGGGTAATATGTTCCCTGAAAGTGTGAATAGTAAAAGTGGTGACAAAAGCCAAAATATTAAAAAGCTAAAAAGACCAGTATGACCCTTTTCAATATCATGTTTCTGAGTGCGTTTTTTCCAAATTAATACTGGGAGTATCAATGACCATGGCAAAGCAGATTGTAGCCAAAACAGCCAAATAGTTCCGCGAGGCCTATCATGGGCATTGCCATAGAGATCGCCTTCCCAACCACTAACTACAAATCGATTAAAATGCTCTCCAACAATAAAATAATCTAAAAACCCTGGTGTCGCGATTTCTGCTAGGACATACCACGCAGTGCAACAACTAACATGAGTGCACCGCCTGACAGTATCGGAAACCTTTGCCACAATTGCTTAAATGCTCCCAAAAAACCATGTTGGAGCATAAGCCAGGGGACGACTGCGATCGCCATAATCACTAACGCTACCGGTCCTTTAGCAAGTAATCCACACGCCAAACCAAAGAAACCTGCGTAGCCCCATTTTTGAGTATGCTCATCTTTTTGTAGCCAGCACAAATAAAATCCCACCATCGCGATAGTAAGCGCCAAGGTCAATGCCATATCAGTCATAACTGCACCTGAAGCAATAGTAAAAATGCCGCACGTGGCAACTACGATTGCAGCGACAACCGGGTTATTGTTGGTTTTCTTCGCTAAAAACCCAATTAAGCAAATAGTCAAAACACCTGCAAACCAATGTGGTACTCGCACCGCAAATTCATTGAGCCCAAAAACCTGAATCCCAGTAGCACTCATCCAAGTAAAAAGCGGAGGCTTTCCCCAAAATGGCACGCCATAATCAAATTGAGGAGTTAGCCAGTTCCCCGTTTCCACCATCAATCGCGCCATTTCACCATAACGGGCCTCTGTCGTATCCATTAAGGGGTAAGTCGCCAAGGAGATCAGCCTAAGTAGCAGTGCAAACGCTAAAAGCGACCAGAGGTGTATTTGTCTGATTGTCATTTATGCATTCTCCCTAAATGACGCCAATGCTTCATTTTTGCAATGGGCTTTCGCGCAATTGTGTACATCAGCAACCAGATAAAGCGGTCTTTGTTTTACTTCAACAAAAATGCGCCCTATGTATTCCCCTAATAAACCTATAGACAACAGCTGCACACCACCGAGCGCTAACTGCACAACCATAGTGGACGGATATCCAGAGACAGCTTCACCGAAAGCCATCGTTTTAGTGATTATTACGAGCCCATAAACAAACGCAGATCCCGCAATCAGTGCACCCAATATGGTCGCTATTCTAAGTGGCCGAATAGAAAAGGAAGTGATACCGTCCATGGCCAGACCTATTAATCTTAAATAATTCCACTTTGTTTGCCCTAAATAGCGTGCGTCACGTTCAAATGCAATGGTTGTTTGATTAAACCCGGGCCATGCGAAAATACCTTTCATGTAACGAGTCCGCTCAGG
The DNA here is from genome assembly GCF_001696455.1 of Pseudoalteromonas luteoviolacea. Taxonomy (GTDB): domain Bacteria; phylum Pseudomonadota; class Gammaproteobacteria; order Enterobacterales; family Alteromonadaceae; genus Pseudoalteromonas; species Pseudoalteromonas luteoviolacea_C. The sequence goes on along the minus strand of NZ_MAUJ01000001.1, from coordinate 925,995 downwards.
CAGTGCATTGATGTGTTTGACAACTTTGGCACTCATCAAGCGAAAATCGCCAACGTTTTCTGGCACATTTAACGGCGTCATCTTATTGAGTAACTTATAAAAGCAAGCTGCTGAAAACCGCTTAAACCAAGATTCGCCATCTCTGCTAGTACGCTTCATGTTAACCACGTCAAACCCTGCTCGCCACTTACATAACATTTTTGGGATCAACTCTGGCGGGTCTTGGAGGTCAGCATCTATCATAACAACGGCTTGCCCCTGCGCATGATTGAGGCCGGCACTCATCGCGCTTTCTTTGCCAAAATTACGGCTAAGCTCGACACATCTTATTGTACAGTTTGGCGCACTAAATTCTTTGACAATATCCAAACTACCATCAACACTCCCATCATCCACATAAATGATTTCTGTTTCACCATGAATTTGGGTGAGCACCCACTCAAGGCGCTGGTGGAATTCATTCAGTACTTCTGCTTCGTTATAAAAAGGAACAACGACTGATAAAATGGGTCCAATATCTCGGCGCTCATTGAACGCACTTATATTAGTGATTGGTGCATTTGAAATAGACATAGACATGTATCCGGATCATTAAAAGACGGGTTCAGCCTACAATGGTTGCAGTGAAAGAGTTGTTATCGACATTTTTTTCACGCGCTTTGTGCATAATGTAAATTTGAGTTTTTGTTGGAGAGTTCGCTTGAAAAGACTGTTAATCGTTGAAGATAATCGCGAAATCGCTGGTATCTTGTTCGACTACTTTGAGTCATTAGGAATGGAGATTGATTACGCAGACAATGGAGAGTTAGGGTTAAAGCTCGCCAGTGAAAACACATTTGATATCATTCTTTTGGACCTTATGCTACCCCGCTTGAGCGGCCTTTCTATTTGCAACAAGCTCCGGGAGTCAGGCAACACTACTCCAATATTAATGCTCACGGCATTAGATGGCCGAGAGGATATTCTTCAAGGGTTTGAACACGGAGCTGATGATTATCTAACAAAGCCATTTGACTTGGACATCCTAGAAGCGCGCATGCATGCATTGATCCGCCGTAGTAATGCTGAATTCGCTACTCAAAAGCTCTGCTATGGCGAGGTTTCAATCGACCAAAAAACACGACAAGCCTACAGACAAGGGCGCTTACTTGCGCTAAACCCCACGACCTACACCATCCTGGAGTTACTCTTAAAGAAAGCACCAGAAGTGCTTACAAAAGAGGAGATCGCGTTTCAACTTTGGCAAGAAAGTGACCCCAACAATGATGTATTACGCAGCCATATCTATCAGCTCAGAACCCAATTAGATAAGCCATTTGAGCATGCTGTTTTAATCACTGTGCCTAAGGTAGGGTTTAGGTTGGAGCAGCCTTCATGATTCGACGATATCTTGGAAACACGCGTAGTATGACTGGTCGTCTCGCCCTCTTTTTTGCAGCTGTTTCAGCCGTGATCGGGTTATTCTGTTTTGCGCTCATCACCCTTACTTTGCACTGGGCCGAGGATCGTATGGGTGAAAGACGCATACTTATTGATAAGAAAGAAGCTATTCACTATTTTCACTCTAACCCTGATATTAGTGTGATTCAGTTGGATTTACTGACAACGGCATATAACGACATTTCGTTAGTGCCGAAAACCTATCGACCTTACCTAGTCGGAAAAAGCCACTTTTTGGATGAAGTTCACATAGAAGATGGCTCTCAAATGGTTTACTTAAGTACATTTACTCACAATGGTGATGAAAAGCCGATTATCTTGCTTACTTATGTTGATGAAGTAGAGCTTAGCTATGATGAGTTTATCACCGTGATTGCCATCAATCTTACCTTTGTGGTTGTGCTTGTTTTTATTTTTGCAAAGCTTCTGATGAAATTGTCACAGCGTTTGATTGAGCCAGTTAACGCACTTAAAACCCAACTAGATAAGAACGACCCGAGCGCCGCTTTCGCCCTGCCAAATGATGCAGCCAATGAGTTTCAAACGCTCGCAGCTGGATTAAATGGATACAGAACTCGAGTAAATGAGCTGATTAAACGCGAGCAATCTTTCGCTAGATACGCAAGTCATGAGCTTAGAACACCTTTAACTGTGATTAAAGGTGCATCAAAGTTACTCCTTAGAGCCTGTGAGGATGGTTTTATTTCACGCCAAGTAATTAGAGTACAAGAAGCCACTACACAAATGTCGACTATGACCGATGCTCTCTTAGCATTAGTTCGCTATGAACGAGAAAAACACAATGCGCCTTTTCGCTTGGTAAGTGCTGAAGAACTAAATAGTATTATGGCGGCCAATCTAACGTTAGCACAGGAAAAACAACTAGAATTAATGTGCACTATTGAGAGTATGCCTAACGTCCAAGCTAGCCCACCAGTAATAGCCATCGTACTAAACAATTTAATTAGAAATGCGATTGCTGCAACCGAAAAAGGCTCTATCGAAGTTTGCATGACTGCATCAAAATTGAAGGTAATCGACAGTGGGTGTGGTTACGATGGAAATCAAGATCCACAGGGGCACGGATTAGGTCTACTGATAGTCGAAGACTTCTGTCAGCGATTCGATTGGGAGTTCTCTTTATACAATAACGATCAACGTGGCTGCACTGTATGCGTAGATTTTGGTTCAAGAAAAGTTCTGGACTAAAGTTAATTCCATGGTGTTTAATTTAAATGCTTGTTTGTCTACTAAGAGAAAAATACTTAGGTTTTGAACAATCAGCCTCGTCTACTAATTCTGAATAAGCGCGAATCGATTCTGACAATTTAGTCCCTTAATGGTTGATTTTTACGGGTGTGTAATTTGCTTTGGAGCAACTACAGACATCGAGAATCAACGGTGCTTAAAATCAACGACTCTGACCCCATTGATTTTGATATATTATTTTTCTTTGAATATATTATTACTCGTGTTTACCGCAACGCTACTGAGGGTTACAATCCAGCTTTGCAATAATTAAAATAAAGTCAGTTGAATGTCTATTAGAGTTAAAGTCGCTAACACTCCGGTTGAGCTCAATCATGTATACCAGCTCAGGTATCAGGTTTATGCCGAAGAATACGCCTATATGCAGAAAAACCCACAGCGTATCATCATGGATATGTTTGACGGTATGCCCGATAGCTATAATATTATTGCTTATGATGGCGACACACCGGTTGGTACAATACGTGTAGTCATTGACGGTGCCCTTCGATTGCCAGCAGACCAAATGTACGACTTTAATCAATACCGTACCCAACTTATTGAGCAAGCCCATTCAAAAGGCTTGCCTGTGCCTTTACTGGCTAACTCAGGCATGTTTGCTATCGATGCTAGATGGCGAAATCGCCGTGATTTGTTTCGTGCTTTGTTTAAACTGAGCTGCGATATCGGGGAAGCAAGAGGCGTCACGGATATTATTACAACCGCTAATATTGAAACTCTGGCGCTATACAAGCGTATGGGGTTAAAGGCACTTGGCGCGCAAATCCGTCATGAACATATTTCTGTCTCAATGGTGCCCATGCATTGCAGCATGGCGCAGATCACGCAATGGGCGTTCGGTGGCGCTCGGAAAAACTCTAAACTAACAGAATTATTTGCCCTTTGTTATGAATACTTATTGGTCAGTGCTGGCACTCCGATTTTTTACGCTGCGGATGAAAACCCCGATGAAGCTTATTTAATAAGCAGCGGCGCGATAGGTATTACTATGGACACAACCGCACAGCAACAAGACTTTGATCTAGCAACTTTAACTGCGGGAGAGCTATTCGGTGAATCATGCCTCATTGATGAACAGGCTCGCAAAGTCAATGCCATCGCCATTGTCAACACAGACTTACTTGTACTAAGGAAAAGAGACTTCTGGAATAAGGTCAATCAAGATCAGAACTACATGAAAGAGGTGCTCAAAGTAATGGATCAAAAGCTTCGGGATGTCGGCCGTAGAGCCTTGATTTATGCGCATGCTTCACGTGAAGAAAGATTGCAGTTTTTCCTAGAACAACTTGCAAAAACCGCACAACCTATGCTTAGAAAGCCACATCAACGGGTCGTCAGAATGGGCGGTCAGGCGTTTTCTGTAATATCAGGAGTTGAGCGTAATGAAAGTCAGGCATTTCTTGAACGGCAGGCACAAACAGGCAGTATTGGCTTAACGGAAAACAGTATCGTTTTTTATAGTGAGGCACGTTAATGAAAGATAATGATGCTAGTTCTACCGCTTTTACCGTGGCTCAAGGACTTTTATTTGCAGCCCAAACCTCAAAGTATGGAGATTTAGTCAACGACAATGTGATCTCTGTTTCACGTCAAATACTGCTGGGTAGCGAACAAGGTCGTCACAGACTGAAACAACTCGAGAGCTGGTGGTTTTGCAAGCTCGCAAAACTCAGAGAGCGGCTATTATTGCCCGGTATTTCCTTACATTATGTTTTGCGTAAGCGCCATATTGAACAACTGACTCTGAATGCCCTATCAGACGGTATCTCACAGGTAGTAGTCTTAGGTGCTGGTTTTGACTCTTTGTGCTGGCGCCTGCAACATGATTACCCCAAAGTTAATTTCATCGAAATTGACCACCCTGCCACTCAAAAACAAAAGGTAAAGGCATTAGAGCAAGGCGCGACTCAAGGCAAAAACATGCACTTTTTGGCAGTGGATTTTGGCCGCCAAAAACTCCAAACTGCACTGACAGAGTTCGAGGCATTCGATCCGAAGCAGTCGACCTTGTTTATTTGCGAAGGGGTTTTAATGTATTTAAACGAGAAAGACGTCGATACTATCTTTGATTCTATTCGGGCATTAACTGGGTGTGGAACACAGTTTATTTTTTCCACTCTAGAACCTAAAGAGAGCCCCAGAAACACCGTGCCCAAAATTCTATACCGTCACTTAGAAAAGCTTGGGGAGCCCGTACTGTGGGATATTGATAGTCACATGATGCAAGACTACTTGCAAACACACCAATGTGAGCTCCACTCTGTTGCTGGTGGGCAGGAATTAGTAGCGCAACAGATACAAGGAAAACTACAACAAAAAATGTATCAGGGAGAATATTTTGTGCATTGTACTTTTCGCGATTGATAAATTCTAGCTCGCCCTTTTAGCCGCTGTCAGTTTGAACTTAAGATGTGAGAAAAATATTCACGTTTGTTGAAGGCGCGCTTTATTCGTGTATATAAGGCTTTGACCTATCCAATTAAAAATAGCGCGCTAAGGTTAGAAGGTATAGGTGAAAGCCAAATAATATATACGAAGTCAATGCGACAAGACGAGCTGTTTGCCGCTAATGAGTGTTTATTGGCTATTACTCTGTTTGGGTTGCGTAGGCTCAAATTCAACTAAATAAACAATTGCCGAAGGTATATGCTTTCTCGAGTACGAAATAATTTTATAGGAAGTGAATTGAGGATTTCTTCGCATAAACTTCTTTGCTTCAACGTCTAGTGCATTTCTAGTTGTCAGCTCAATTTCGGCTTCTGGAGTCAATGGCAAACCACCAAATGCAATTTGAAGAGAGTACTGATTATTATCTTTTAACTCAAATTCTTCACCGTATAACGCCGTTGTAACGCAAGCGCTCAAAGTTAAAAGACACACTAATACAGCTGTAAGCTTTATCCATTTCATGTTTTGGACCCTAAGAAAAGTTAAAATAACAATGTATTTTCTCCTAAACCATTAGCAGAGTCACGAGTAAAATAAGATGCAACCAATCAGGTAAAACCAAACGCCTAAACCTTAATCGCATAAAAGCGCTATCTAGCTTTAAAAAAGCAGTAAGGTTAAAAGGGCTTTTAAGCTCAAGTTATAGACTCTACTAATTTCAGGTTCTAACTACTATTTTTGCGTTAGTACAGCCCTAATTTGACTACTGATGTGTTGAGCACTTTGGCAAGCTGGGTCTTCTAAACCGTTTTGACAACCTATTTCTAGCACTTTCAAAGCCTTGTCAAAATCTCTTGCGACACCTTTCCCTTGCGCTAAATAGGCGCCAAACATTGTGCAACCCCACGCATCATTTTTCGAGCAGGAAAGCTCAAAGGTTTTAACCGCACAACTTAAAGATGATTCGCCGTTAAGCTTGATTAAACCAGAAGCTCTATTTGTACAGGCATTCACTAGGCCCATTTTACAGGCCTTTGAAAACAAAGCTTCAGAATAATATGTGTTTTCTGAACTCTCTTGAACGTAATTTGCCAGTGAAGAGCAATAATTGGCATCACCTTTATTACAGAAATCAAAACAAAGACTCGGATGACTTGAACAGTAATTAATAAAGTCTTTATAAGGCAGATCTTGATTTGGAAAAAAATCAGCCGGACATTCTGAGGTTAACTTCTTATAGCTGTCGTCGGAATCCATCTTCTCAAAGGTTGACACTAGACTTAACTATTCTGCGAATGCACTGAGAGATAAAAGAGATACTATAAACAAATACTTCATAAAACATTTATGCTATACAAATGGAAATATACTCAAACTATATAATTTAAAATACAGTCTAGAAAATAGCAATTAATACAGGTTTATTATTAATATGGCATAAAAAACAGTGTAATCCCTGCTAGACCTAATACATTAATAACAGCAACGCTAGCTTGAACTCTAAAGCATTAATTGACAAAGCACGCATTTAATATACTTTAAGCCTAGCTGATAAACGCAGAAGGCTCATGATATGCCGTCATTACGCGCTGCATAAACTTCAGCTTAAATAAGCTAACAAAGCCTTCATTAATCTATCTCTTAAGGAAAAGTACAACCTATGAAACTCACAAAATTAGTTTTTTTAAGTTCCATCATCCCTCTTTTTGCCACAGCGCAAGGAAGACAATTGTATGAGTGTGATAACGAGTACGGCCAAGGCTGCGTTGCTGTTGAAGGAACATCCAGCCCTATATTCGCAAAAGGAACCACAGGAACAGTACTCGGCTATGATGAACGTCAAAACCTCGTTCCGCTCAAGGTCACAGATCTAATTCCCGCCCCGAACAATGCGCGTTTTAACCAAGACGGATCTACAGTATTCACCAACGGCTTAATCTCAAACGCTATCAAAACAAATGATAAATATATAATTTACTTCACGGAGACCTTACCTGATACCAACTATAGCGTAGACTTCCAGCCGATTATAAGTAGTGGATGGCTTGACACTGTTATTCGCGGAATTTACGTTGACCGCGTCGAAATAGCTTTCGTTAATGCGAACACAGGGACAGCCCGTTTCCCATCTGGCGGATTTACGATAGACATCACCCGCTAGGCTAACTCAGTCACAAGAAGACCTATTAAAAGGCCTTCTTGTTCTGACTTGCAATTCGCATGGTAAGTTGGCGCATTTTATATTCTATGAAGTTTTTTCAAACTCAATGACCCACCCAAAACCTACATCTTCTCAGCCTGACTAGCTAGCTTAATTGCCACAAATAATATCGAAGTAACGTTGATTAAATGTTTGAGATTCCACATTGATTGCTATTGTTTGTTTTGGTGAAGTGGCCCACTCATCAATTGGAAAAACGCGGTCTGAACTTTTGTATAGTGTGTGTCCTTTTGCGGGTCCCTCGGTTATGACTCTTATTTGCCCTTGCTTTGTTGTAAAAATTTCAGGAGCAACTAAATACATGATTGCTGAAGAGTCATGTACATAAAACCCATCTAATCCAAGGTCATCACTGTAAAACTGTGCATAAAAACGTGTAATATCATAAATAAATTCACCGTATTTTGTGCTGTGAGACCTGACTTTCTCTAAATACGCATTTGACATCAAGGTCTGTTGCGTAACATCTAACCCAACGATGGTCACTGGCCAATCTGCATTAATAACAATGTCTGCTGCAAGTGGATCACCATACACATTCGCTTCTGCAAATGGCGTCAGATTTCCTGTATGGCCATTATGTCCAAAGGCTCCGCCCATAATGATGACTTCTTTCACTAACTTGCCAATTTCGGGGTCTTTTTGAATTGCCAGCGCTAAATTTGTGAGCCTACCCACCGCAACGAGCGTAATTTCTCCCGGCTGTTCTTTGATTTTTTCAATAATGTAGTCATGCGCGACGAGAGGCGATAGTTCTGCGTTTACATGATCAGGTATTACAATATCCCCTAATCCATTTTCACCATGCACTAGCGTGGCTGGCTCTGTCTTCACATGATCTAGCGGTGTGTCAACACCTTTGGCCACTTCAGCACGCATCCCAAACCTTTGTTTTAAAAACAATGCATTACGTGTCGTGTTTTCTATACTGGCATTGCCGAAAGTTGTCGTAATTCCAATCACTTCAATCTCCTGACTTGCATGAGCGAGAAGAAGCGCCATCGCATCATCGATACCAGGATCGGTATCAAATATTATTTTTTTCATTTAGCACCCTAAAAATTGGAACGATATAAGTCACTCATCTTAACATGTCAAAGGTCGACTCTTCACTAGAAGCACTTTAATTTTTCAAATTTGTCTACCGTTAATCACACACGATTTATTCAGATATTTACTCTATATTGACGACGTCATCAATGACTTATCAAGCACTGTCTCTTTGAGCTAATTATTCTAACAGGCTTGAAATGGCAAATTTGAACGAGTGGATAGGGGTTAGATAATAAGTATAATGGGGAGGCAGATATCATAGGGGCCTCCCCTAGTCTTTGACGGACTTTAAATCTTATCTATATCACAGATTATTATAATCAGTCTTTATTATATTATTTAGAAATATGGCAATATGCTCTGCTCAATTCTTCAAACCAGCTAGAAGTAAAACCACCGCCTGCTACGTGCGGTGTTAAGTCCTGCTCTAGCGCTTTTTTATCTGACAAGTTTTTAATATTTTTCTTTTTCACTGCTAATTTCATATTTATCCTTAATTAATATCTGTAGTTTTAATCTTGTTCACATTATGAACAAGTAAATAATAACAATGTGAAATGCATGCGTAACCTGTCATTTATCAGCGTTTTGTAAAATAGTTCATTTCAGATACTTACCCTCGCTTTTGCAATGCAACTTTGCAACAGGGCTCAGTTCATAAACGCTTTTAAGGGATTCGATCAGGCTTTTTCATTAGGCGCACTGATAATTAGGATGAAATGTGCAAATACTGTGAAAGTTGCGGTCAGAGCTTTGCGGTAATTGCAATTTTAAGCTAATTTGCTTTAACAGGCTTAAAATAGCAAACCTTTCGAAAGAAAGGGACGCAAAGCTTCCGGTCTAAGGTGGAAACTAAGATAGCGGGGTTGCTGAATGCCAACATCAATAATGCTGTTGTGAGCACACTTTTGCGTATGCTCATTGCGTAGCTGATCGGCATTCATGCATGTGACATTTATTGTCATTCCTTTTATTTACGTCCCTTCCTTAATACCTGAACTTGCTCTAACTATTGCCGCCTGTTAGCTCTGGTCAACGCCCAAAATGGCGAAGAACAGTAAGGAAATAACATGTCAAATGGTAATGTTTCGGGGAATTTTCATGAGACAACGTAGAAATAACTACAAGCAGGACCGCTTTTTAAAAGTCGGACTCTGTTTAATGGTTTTGGGGCACCCCATATGCAGCTTGGCCGCGCAATGCGAGTTCAAGGTAAAAAACGAATGGCAGAGTGGATATACCGCAGAAGTCAGCGTGTATAACAATACGGAGACCGTCATAAATGGTTGGGAAGTTGGGTTAGAGTTTAATCAAGGTGAGTCAATCAACAATGCTTGGCGCGCCAGATTGAGTGGCAATAGTCCATATCAATTTAGCAACCTTAATTGGAATAGCACTATTCAGCCGGGCTCATCCAAAGCCTTTGGCTTTAATGTCAAAAAGAGCAATGGGCAAGCCGTTACCACACCAAGGTTATTTGGCATTTGTGAAGGAGGCTCACAAAATAATGATGTTAAGGTAGTGGCATCCGCATCAGACAATCAAGGCACTGCACCAGCAACAATCAGTTTTACCAGCGAAGCGACTAATTTACCTTCAGATAATGTGCGTTATCACTGGGACTTTGGTGATGGCAGCAGCTCAAATGAAATAAACCCACAGCATATCTTCGAACAAGCAGGTGATTATTCTGTTTTATTGACAGTCAACGATGGCACAGATGACCACTCTGCATCGCCCATTCAAGTTTTAATTAGTGAAGCCCAGCCAGAATCGGCGCAATGTACTTTTGAGGTTGAGCAAGAGTGGATCTCCGGTTTTCGTGGCAAAGTTACCATCACCAATACTGAAAGTGTCGCCATTTCAAATTGGAAAGTACTCATGGCATTTTCAGACAACACCAAGTTGACAGGCGTTTGGCATGCTAGGCATAGTGGCAATAACCCGTATGAAATCATCAATGAAAATTACAACAGCACCATAAACCCAGGCCAGAGTTTAAATTTTGGCTTCAATGCCCAAAAAGCACAAGAAAATGATACACCAGCAATTCCTTCCCTTGGCGGTTTATGCTCATTAGACGGTGATATTAATCACGCGCCATTAGCAGTTGCATCGGCCTCTACTACATCCGGTGATTACCCACTAACGATAAACTTTAAAGGCGATGAATCTTCTGATTTAGACGGTGATGCACTCACATTTAGCTGGGACTTTGGCAACGGACAGACTTCAAGCGAGCCAAACCCTACTTATATTTATGAAGAAGAAGGCACATTTAGCGTCACGTTAACAGTCAACGACGGTGTTATAAGCACAGTCAGCGATCTAGTCACTATTCAAGTTTCAGAACCTGAGGCGCCACCAATCAGCGCACCATTTGTATTAGACCCACAAAGCTCTCATCTTTACTTTGTATCGACCAAAAAACAGCACCTCGTTGAATCACACACATTTAACAATATCAGTGGCAGTATTACACCTGAAGGGGTAGCAAGATTAGCTATTAACTTGAGCAGTGTAGATACCGCTAACGACACCCGTGATGGCAGAATGAAAGAATTTTTATTCGATACCGAGTCATTCCCAACCGCCGAGGCTCTGCTTGCCATTGATTATGCTGCGCTCGTTACACTTCCTATTGGTAGCACTGAAAACCAATCCGTCTCAGCCACACTCAACCTCACTGGCGTTATAAAAGAAGTGAACGCTGATGTTGTTATTCGACGTCTTGCAAACAATAAAATTATGGTGCAAACCATAACACCAATTGTGCTAGACGCCACAGACTTTGGTTTAGAACCTGGTATTGAAACGCTTAGAACATTGGCAAACTTATCGGTGATCAGTTACGCAGTGCCCGTGAGTTTTAACCTTGTTTTTGAAGCGCAGAAATAGGAGGGAAAGAAGATGATACGCAATAATTTAACACGCTTTTTTACCTTGACTGATATCTGGTCTCATACGCCAAAAATCGCTAGGTTCGCTGCCTGTTTAAGCCTACTAACCAGTGCCTCTTATGTTCAAGCTGCACAGTGTTCCTTCACTATTCCAGACAATTGGAACAATGGCTTTAAAACCGAGATTGTCATTGAAAACCCGTCAGATCAGGACCTCAATGATTGGTCCATCGAGCTTACATGGGATCAAGGTATTTCACTGCAAAACAGCTGGAATGGTGATTTCAATTGCCATGATGCAGGCTGCACCATTTCGTCACAAAGCCATACCATACACGCCAATCATTCATTTGGTTTAGGCTTTGTTGCCAACAAAAATGGCTTAACTGGTGATGTCACCATGACCTTAAGTGGTGATATTTGCACAAATTCAGAGCCCACTACGCCACCGAGTGATGTAACTGAAACGGGTTTATGGCAACTTGATAGCACGACGTCTTTACTGAGTTATGTATCAGTAAAAAAAGATCACGTTGCAGAGTTAAATCAGTTTGTTACACAAAACAATGACTCCCCCGCCCTGTCTGGCAGTATCGACGTCGACGGTAACGTAATACTGGCAGTTGATCTAAGTACCATTTCGACTGGTGTAGATATCAGAAACACTCGAATTTTAGACTTGCTCTTTGAGACCGATTTATTGCCCATAGCTTATTTCAGTGCTCAAATAGACAATGCACTGTTAAGTAATTTAGAAATTGGCCAACCAGTTATTCAAAATGTGACTGGTGAAATGAGCTTACATGGCATCAACCATCAGATGACGCTTGACGTGCTGGTTGTCAAACTTGCTTCCGGTAAAGTCAATGTCAGCACGCTTTCACCCATAATCATCGACAGTAAAAGCTTTGAAATGGACTATGGCATAGAAGCTTTGCGTGTTGTTGCTAACCTCACTAGCATTGGTGAATCGGTACCAGTCTATTTCAACCTGACTTATTTGGCTGCCGAGCAAGACAACTTTGAGCCAGTTGCGATGCCAGAAAAGCCAGCAGCGCCGACAGAACTCAGTGCCAGTGTGCTGTCAATTGATGCCAAAGCGCAATTAAATTGGCGCGACAACAGCAATAACGAAACCGACTATCTAGTGCGCTTTAAAAGCTTGGATGGGCGTTGGCAAACAGCTGCTGAGCTGGCATCAAACTCGAGCTTTTATGAGTCTGGGTTACCTGAGTCAGGCGAATTTGACTACAAGATCATTGCACTCAACAATTCAGTGCCTTCAGAACCAAGTAATATTGAACGTGTCGTTGTGACACAAACAGATCCAGTTGCCCGTGGTATGCAGCTATATCAAACTGGGTGTGCTGGTTGTCACGGCTCAGAAGCAGGTGGTTTAGGATCATTCCCTGCACTTGATACTGAGCGAGATATACAAACCATGATTGATACCATTGTCACTACCATGCCTTATGGCACTCCGAGTGCATGTGATGAACAATGTGCAACAGATATCGCTGCTTATCTACAAACACTTTGGCCTGCACCTTTGACCTGTGATGTCGGTGTTGCACCCGTGGCATATGGGGCAAGACAGTTGAAGATCTTAACTCAAACAGAGTATCAAAATACGGTCGAAGATTTGCTGGGCGTCGATTTTCTTGTATCAGATGGATTATCTCCTGACTCTCAAGTTGGTTTCTTCATAAATAATACCCACGCAAGCGTACAACCATCTAACTACAGTAATTACTTGTTAGTGGCTGAAGAGTTATCTGAGTGGGTAGCTGAAAATAACTTTTCACCAGCTTTAAGCTGTACTTCAATAAACGAAGATTGTGCAAACCGCCTAGTGGATGAACTAGCACCTCAAATCTTCCGCCGCCCGTTAACACAAGATGAGGCACAAAACTACAGACTGATCGCGACAGGCTTTTTCCACAATGGAGATATTGAAGCAGGTATGAAGCTAGCGTTAGAAGGACTGTTGTCTTCACCGCAATTTATCTATCGTCACGAATTAGGCGAACCGAACCCTGATAACTCAGAGCTAGATGCGGATGCCTTCGAGCTGACTTCATGGGAAATGGCGACCTTCTTATCTTACACATTTACAGATTCAACACCCGATCAACAACTCTGGCAAGCAGCTGCGCGTGACGAACTGCGCGAGGAAGCCAATATCATTGCCCATGCAAACCGTCTTGCAGATAGCTCAAAGTCGGTACTTGGCGACTTTGTTGGCAGCTGGCTGGGCACAGGAAGTTTAGAAGTGGCAACCAAAGATCAAAACATCTATCCGGGTTTTGCACAATTGGTCCCTGCCATGAAAGCTGAGATGAATGAGACATTCTCATACATCATGACCGAGCCCAATGAGCGTTTCAGCTCGTTGTATACTGCAAACTACACCTTCGTCAATCAGTTACTTGCCGAGCACTACAATATTGCAGGTGTCACTGGCGAAGAGCTGCAAAAGGTAGATACAACTGAGCGCGGTGGCATATTAGCCAATGGTGCATTTATGTCGCGTTGGGCTGAGGTTGCTGAATCCCACCCTATTTTACGCTCGGTACGCGTGCGCCGCCGCATGCTGTGTCAAGATCAACCCGATCCGCCAGCAGGCACCTTTGAAGCCAGAGAGCAAAGACTTGCAGAGTTATCTGACATGCTCCAAGACCCTACAACCACAAACAAACTTAAATATCACAGTTTAACAGAAGGCCAACCTTGCTCTACTTGCCATGAAAAGTATATCAACCCCATGGGATTCGGGATGGAAGACTTCGACGCAGTTGGTAAAGTCAGAGGGGTTGATAATAATGGTAATACCATAGATGCGTCGGGTACCCTCTTCGCGCCTGAAAAATACGCAGAAGTCAGCGAGTCTATCCCCTTTAATGGTGCCAAGCAATTAGGTGCTGTGATCGCTGATCTTTCCTCAGCGCAAAGTTGCTTGCCACAGCAAATGTTCCGTTACGTGATGGGCGTTGGTCACGACTCAGTCGACCCGACCAGCGAAGAAGATAAACGCCTGTCTGAAACAGAGCAAATCGGTTACATGTGTGAAATAGACACACTTAAAGATGCAATGATGCAGAACAGCCCAAGAGCCATGCTAGAAAAGTTTGGTTCATTAAAGTCTGTACGTTATCGCAAAGCTTGGTCCAGAAATGAATAGCGCGGGTCACAATACAGAAGGTTAATAAAATGAAAGATGAACATTTAAATAACATGATGATGTCACGCCGAAGACTACTAAAAGTGTTTATGGCTTCGGGGATTTCTACCGCCCTGATCCGCACTTCGCCATTAGTATCTGGTCTATTGATTGCTAGAGATGCGGATGCACAAAGCGCGGGACTACCCAATAAAACCGTATCGATTTATATACCTGGCGGGTCAATATCGTCACTTTGGAACCCTGCGGGAAGTGGAGATAGCATGCAACTCGGCGTAATGTCCGCAGGTTATGAACCGGTAAAAACCGAATGTAACTTTATGGTCAATATGTCACATTCCAATGCGGGTCATGGCCGTATGCCTATCTTACTCGCCCAAAATTGGGGCAGTGACAGTTATGATGTGATTATGGGTAATGCTTTAGGACCTAATTTACCGTTTCGCTATCTTAACTTGGGCGTCCACAGTAATGGCCAAGGCCAATTAACCAAAGACAATCGCAATCACCTGCCATTCCAAGAAAACCCGTTCACCGTATTCAAAATGGTGTTTGGTAGTGCACAAGGCAGCAATAGTAAAACACCTATCATGAATGCACACATGTCCGCAGCTAATGCAATTAAAAACAGGCTCGCGGGTTATGAGGTGCAAAGGATGAATGACCATCTCGATGCGATTTCTGATACTCAGCGCCGCTTAGACGACTTATATGGCGGCGCGTCTTGCGGTATCGCGCCTGATAATACCGAGTTTCCTCTGACCTTTGATACATTCAGTCAGCAGGCACGCTTACAGGCTGATATTGCCGTGGCCGCTTTGCAATGCAATTTGACCAGTTCTATTTCTCTGGCATTTGGTAACCACCAAGCGGAGTTTCGTATTCCAGAGTTAAATTTCCAAGGACATTATCACAATGCAATTCATGGCGGCAGTAACGGGCAACCAAACTATCCGTATTACACCGAAATGCGTAGCCACTTAGGTAGCCTAAGCGCGTATTTAATCCAAAAGCTAAAAGCGGCAGGCATATTGGATAGCACCGTCGTGCTAGAAACTTCGGATATGGGGCACGCAGATAAACACTCTGCAAACCCTTGTTCTTACCTCATTGCTGGCGGCGGCGCTCGTATAAACCGAGGCGTAGTCAGTAATATGGGCTCTGGTTATAACCAACATGATGTGCTGCATACAGCTGCTAAAGCGTGTAGTGTTGACCTTGGATTTGGTAAGGAGATCCCAGGGATTATTGTTTAGCAGATAAATACCATAAGCCCCTTTATTAGGGGCTTATAATGTTGCTTTAGTGAAATCTCTTTTAAAGATAACACGCACACAGTAGGCAATAAATTGTTAGCTCAAACGTGAAAAGTGGACAGTGAAAATAGCCAACTAATTTTTATAACCTGATCAGGTCTTCGTTAAACACAACTGATACGATACACAATCAAAAGCATAGCCTGCTCAATATCAGCTCTTTGGGTCCGTCATTTCAATACCGTCAGATACTTCACACTTCGCGTTTTGCGACTCTACAAAGTTCTTTATAACCTCCATGCGCTTTTTCTCGATAGAAAGGACTTACAGTATTTAGTTTAAACACGCACAAATATCGGTTGATATTTTCATTAGGCCAAGCTGTTTCTTTACAACAAGCGCAGCCACATTTTTAGAGCCTGTGTTTTGCTTTTCTTGGGCACTCGCGCTACTGGAAACAGAGCTAGGAGTAGCACAATAAATTTCCATGCCGTTCAATTATTTTGGCTAATATGACCAGCAATTTTATAAATGGCAATACAGCCTGTTAAAATTGGTATTGCAAATACAACGAGAAATACGTTCTGCGCTAATACCAGCCTTTCTGTAGAAGATTCCCAAAAAGAATCAATTATTAACCACTCAATAAGTTAAAGAACAAAGGATACTAATATTGAAAAAAGTAATACATTTCCCCATGGTAACCCCTTAACCTTACTGAATTTATAAGCTGCTAGCAGAGCAATGATAATACTTGCTATACCTAATAAAGCAGTAACTCCATTAGAAATGGAATAGATTAAAAAAAAGGTGCTATCTTCATCCATGATGCAATCTCCTTTAAATGGTCTTGTGTCCAATCCAAAAAGTTTTTACGCCAATAATTCGATAAGAAGTATATTCGATTATTAATGCATAAAACTTAGTAGGCAATCACCTGATTTGGCGAGGCCTTCCACAAATGTCTTTAAGTGAGCAAAATTCTGAGTGATATAATTTCTATCTACTTCATTATCTTCAAAGCCCGGATAAATTTCAGGCTCCTCAACGAGAGAAAGGTACTTCACTAGTAAGTCGTTTTCAGAAATTTTTTGTAAACCAGCAGAAATTTCTTTCGTTTGTTCAGCCGTAAAATATCGTGCCGGCCCATAACCCACATCCTCATCAGAAACTGGAACTCCGCCCAGAAAGATAGAACCCTCTATTGAAACAGAGCTCCAAGCACTTCCGTTAAGTAAGAAGTGAATTCCGTGCCATGCTTTATCCATAACACATACTTTACCGCTTTCATCGTCATATAAATATGAAACTAATTTTGAAGGCGCTTCTATCATCTCACTTAACTGGCTTTCACTAATGCTTTTTAAAGACGCAATCATAGACATATTGAATATTTCCTCGAATAACAAATAAAAGTACCGACTCAGCGGCTAAAAAACTTGGATTATAATTAGTTAAAAGCGAGCACATCCAAGCGTTTGTGTTCACTCTTTTGCAAGATACTGATTTGCTCATAAACCGTTAAATCAAAACCTAACTGCCTTGCACGTCAATTTTACTTATACCAGTAGGCGCTTCGATTACGGCTCCACCACATTTATTTGCTATAGACTGAATTGACTCTTCGAGCATTTTATAACCGGTATCATCTGCCCCAATAGGCTCTAAAGAAAAAACATATCCATACTTTACATCTGAATTCAACTTTAACGCTTTGCTTGTTGGCTTTTCTAAGGCATTTAGCTTTTCAACAATAAGCTGCCAATCCATGTTGGGGCTTGGGTATACATACGATGTAGAATCTTCCCATGTCTCTACGTTCCATTCGTTTGACTTTGGAAGATCTCCGGGTAATGTTGCAATACACGTGACCCATATAGCTATATCCATGCTCATATATTTCTCCTAGTAAACTAACCGTGTTAAATTTACCCAATTATATAAATTGCTTTTTTTACAATTATCATTTCTCAGCTTTTGTTCCGTACTTTAATCTCTTAAATACGCTAAAAAGTTATCGCCTTCGGTTTTAAAAAATCAAAGCCGATTTGCTTAACCTCATCAACCACCTAACTTTTTACCTTACCTTCATTAGATTTATCCTGAGAATATCCACTTTGTAAAATATAAAAAAGTCTGATTAATTAATTCTAAAAACACATTAATTCTTTGCGGCCCCGTATTTCATTTTCAATTCAAAAAACTAACCAACTACACACGATTAGCAAAAATGTCGAAAGCGCCTCAGTGAAAACTGGATATTTAATAAGCTCAATATACATACTGAAAACTCAAAGTAAACAAAATAAAATTGCTGAATACTCGTCGAGCGCTCATTTCCCTTGAACACAGGCTTTAAAACTCAACGATCATGACCAGCTCATAAAGCGTAAATACAATTTCGCTACGCAACCTCTACGCTATATTGTGAGATTTCAATTTGGCCATTGTCTTTCAGTTTTAGATCCCACAACTCATTTACGAGCAGATTGACTTGTTCACCTTGTAATTTTGAATCTTCAAATGTGTCCGCTAGTAACCTAATTCTTAGTTCAACCTGATAAGACTGCTCTCGTTGTTTTTTAACTGCAATTTGCTCAACGATGTGCTCACAGTTTGGCTTAAAAGTTTCCCTCGCCATTTTATACCAATCTCTAAAGCCGCTGTGTCCTGTAAACTCCCCCTCGGGCATACTCAACGTGATGCCCTCAGACAAATGCGCCGTAAAAATGGTTGAGTCGTTTGGTAAGGTGTCAAAGTTTTCAAACCAATGTTTAGCAAACCTTTTAATGATTATCTCTGGCGAGTTTTGCAACACGTCTATTCGCTTTATTAGCCTTTTGGCATGAATAGTCGCGCGATTTTGAACATCTTCTAGTTTATTGTACACACCTTCAACATAAACCATTCTGTGGGTATAAATTGGTTCACAAAAGTTAAGCCCGGTCAGGTAAGCAGTTTGCTGCAATGGGTATATTAATTGTTCAACTGTAAAGTGGTTGTAACCTAGCGGATCATAAGACTCTTCAGGGCCGCCGACAGTAAATGACAATATTAAGTCTTTGCCTTTCAACTTGTCGCCATTAGCACCAAATGCAAAGTCGTAAGCAAACACATCATCAAGCCACTTTTTAAGTAACGCCGGTATGGAATACCAATAAAATGGAAACTGCAATACGATGACATCTGCATTTATCAAGGCATTTTGTTCAGCTTGAATGTCTATTTTGAAATCAGGATAAAGCTTATCCAAGTACCTAATGTCTATATTTGCAATTGATTGTTTTAATTCATGTAGGATGACACTATTCGCATATGATCCCGCTGAATTTGGATGTCCCGAAATTACAACAATTTCACTCATACTTACCTCGCTTGTCTTATTTGAACGAACAAGCTCAGTCTACGTTACACAATTAATAATGATTAGATCGTAAAAATGTAATAGATTAGTAGCTAGTAACTAACAATTATATTCATTACGCATGAACGGTTCTACATTCAATCAACTCGTGACATTTCATACCATTGCTCAAGAAGGCAGTATCGCAAAAGCTGCTCGTAAACTGGAGATAGCCTCACCGTCCGTTAGCAACGCTTTAAAAGCGTTAGAAACCGAACTTGGACTGCCACTTTTTACGCGCACAACGAGAAGAATTGAACTCACTGAAGCTGGCAAACAACTATTTGAGCGCACCTATCACACAGTACAGCAGCTCACTGGCGCCGTTGAAGGTATCAGCGAGCTAAGCAAAGACCCATCTGGTAAAGTACGCTTAACTACGCCAAGGTTTGTATATCAGAGTTTGCTCAGGCCGGTTTATGCTGAGTTTTGTAAACGCTACCCTAATATCGAACTAGAAATTTCTATCTCGGATGCCACTGTTGATATATTGCAAGACGGTTTCGATTTAGGGATAAGATTTGGAGAGCGTGTTCAAGAAGGTATGGTTGCAAAGCGGCTCACCACACCAATGAAAGAGGCGCTTTTTGCCTCACAAGGCTACATCGAGACGTATGGTAACCCCGATACACCACATGACTTAAAACAGCATAAGTTAATTCAATATCGCTTTATTTCATCTAATCAATTGGCTCCTTTATTACTTGATAATCAGGGTGAAACACTGCCAGTTGATATGCCACACTCACTGATAGTCAACGACACAGATTTAATGCTAGATGCGGCGCTGAGCGGACTGGGCATCGGTCGTATTGTTGCGCCGATGGTGCAAGATTATTTCGATTCTAAGCAACTCGTCCCTGTATTGACAAATTACTGGTACCCATACTCTCCCTTATACTTATACTTTCACCAAAATACACAAAAAGCGAAACGGGTCAGAGTGCTAATAGACTATCTCGTTGAAAAGCTGACGTAATAAAGTGTAATACCATCATTTGTACCTATGTTTAAAAATAGGCATGGATTTATTTTTGTATTTTTTGGAATAAAAACATGCTTAGCATATCGCCCCAAAACACTGCTACGGGCTTTGAAACCCAACGAATTGCAAAAGATTCTCTCATTAGACTTACACAAATTAGCACCCTTTGTTTTACCGGGCTTCGAAATGAAAGCGTCTTAACTGCGATTCGAAAAAATCCTGTTCACTATGGAAGCTATGTGAGCAACTCTGTCGGTAAGTACTTGGCTCTTCACAACGGCGCAGTGCTCACTTCCACAGTGCTGCGACTCTCAATAAACTGTGGTTTTGCGAATAATAACGTGCTTTGTAATATCGACGCACATATTGATTCATTACCCGATAGAATGAAGGCTCTATTTGCTCGACTTGAGCACAAGGTTGAACTGATACCACAATCGACGACTTATATTAACTTTGAAAACCTAGTTTGCAGTGGCTTTAAACGTATAGATAACATCCTTGCGCTAGACAAAGAGCAGGATGCAGAGCGGATTATTGATGAGATAACTAAGCTGATCGAGCATGTAAAAACGCTTAGTCTGCAACTATTTGACAGCGAGTCACACCTATTTGACGAGTTAATAACGCTTTCGAGAGATGTGTTTTATGATGACGTGAGCATGCAAGCGATGGTGATAAGTTTGCTCTACTATCAATGTTCTACATCCTGGATGAAGGAATTAATAGCGGAACTTTTAGTCATAAAGGCGAATGAACAGGAACAAATTCAGTCCTTAAGAATTAAAAAAATTTATGACAAATCAATCACGGATTCACATTTCCACGACATTAAAACGCGCACTGTAGAAAGGTTGTTGGCAGAAATACATAAGCAAATACGTCTCTACCAAGGATACTTTAAGAGCCTAGAACACGCTTCTGTCGAGGCAATATTAAACAACGACCGAAAAAATAACATTGTAATCACATGCACTGGCTTACCCAGCTATTTCAAATCGCATTTCTTGCTTGCAGAGCGCCTATCGCTTCATACACATGAATTGTGTAAAGCGCAATTCTCAAAAGACGATGGATTGATGGGCTTTATCCACCATAACAACTTAGTTAACAACATTGCCCCAACGCCTCAAGGAACCGCAAAATTCATTACTCAGCTCACTGACAGATACCCAAACTATGAATTTTTCATCGTCATAGGCCCCTTAAATAATCGCAACACCTCCTTTTTTAAACTTGGTAAAAAGTACACATCATGCCAATTTAAAAATGTCGCAATTGGCAACTCAAAAAAACACGTGTGTATTATGGCAATTCATAAGCACAGCCTACACAATTATCATGTCCGATATGCGAGTTGGGAAATTGAAAAAAGGGAGTTACGCCAAAATATCATAGCTCATAATGCGTACTCGAGATTGCTCGGGCGTTTAATTGAACAAGACCCCAATTACCACGAAGACTTTTCCATCGGCTATGGATTAACTGCTGGTTCTTTAAATAACTATTTAGGTCTGATTGTTACTGATAAAAATGGCGAAATAAGTTATGAAAGCGAAGTGATAAAGACTAGGCCGATTACAAATCAAGGAGTTAGCTCTCAGCTATACCCCACCAATTCCTGTTTTTATTTTAGCGTAAGCGCTGGCCTAAAAGTAACAACGGGCGCACTCGTAAAAGTGTCTAGTACAGGAAATAGGGTCTACACCCCATGTATTCACGTATACCCTATTACAGAACATACATACGCAAGTTCATAATAAGAGAGCACCATCGTCCAATGAATGGATTTACAGTAAATAAAAAGCCCCTATTAAGTGGGGCTACTGGGCATAGTTTTATCAAGGCGGACTGTTCACAACCTATTGAAAACAAAAACCGTGTTTATTGTGCGTCTTCATTTTCTAAAGGGTTTGGGCCACCGCCACTATACCAAAACTCACCTGTTGCACAGGCGTTGGCATTTTCCCACGTTCCGTCAGTGTATAATACGCGCGTTACACAAGCTTCTACAGAACCATATGTTACATTACGAGCAACCGTGTAAAAACAGGAAGTATTACCATTACATCTCCAGCTACCAGAGCTGCCTCCATAAGACCAAGTGACATCTGCAATTGATTTACTGGATTTTAATTTGAAGTAGACACCCGCGTCTGGGACATTTGTTCGGCTGTAGCAAAAGTTAGGTGTTAAAGTTTGCTGAGTGGGTGTGCCACTTATTAAGCACTCAACAACGAGATCTTGTGCAGAAGCAGAAGCACTTGCCAAACCTAAACCTAAAACGGCCGCTATTGTATATTTATTCATTTAAATTTCCTTTTATTATTTTATTAGTACTGCCGTGCATCAATGTGTCATTCCATAAACCCCGTGTCAACAATTGAATAACAAACCATTAAAGTCGTTTTTTTAAAGGTATCTCCGACTCACGCCTATTTTTAGTATCCACCAAAAAGAAATAAAGTTTTATCGAACTTGGATAGAATTCGATTATTTTATTACATAATATAAACATAGTTAGACCGTACTCTGACATGGAGATAAGTAATAATATGAAAATTCACCTTAGTATTTATTAACTAATTTATTTCCCCGAAGCACATTCATTCTAAATATTCAACTATCCTCAATAAGTAGCTCTGGCATTAGACTAAATTTTATGGATTTTTTTATTCTTTTTTAAGATTTAAATAGCCGGAACTATATAAATTTAATATTAAAAACGTGTGTTTGCTTAACAATTTAAGATTGGTGAAAGGAAAAGCGCCTCTGGTGCGCGTAGCTCAAAACCAAGAAATAAACTTTTTCACCATAATAAGAGTGAGTTACCCTATTTCGCCATGCCTCCTTACTATCAGTGCACCTTTATAACTTTAATCACTAACCTTTTGAATTAATTTGATATTATAGCGTTGTTTTTCGCCATTTAATAACTGTTGATAATTTATAGATTACTTAATCAACACTTATTTTGACTCTCTTGGCAGCAGTTGAACCTTCACGACACTGAGTTAACACCGAGACTCAACCTCATTGGACAAATAAATAGGTTTCAATCACGCTTAAGTATCAGCAATTGGTTTGTTTGTACTATGCTTTCTTTAGAGTTTTACAAAAAGTGATTACCATAATGAAAAGTCAGTCCATGACCAAACGTTTTGTGCTGCCGCTGGGGTTAATGATGGTCGTCGTCGCCATTTTGGTCGCCACCACTTTACCTTCCATTATTAAATCAACGATGCTACAAATTACCTCAGATGATGCAGTTGTGACTGTCAATCAATTCAAAACACTCCGAGGTTACTATACAAAAAACGTCATTTCTAAAGCCAAAGCTTTTGGTATGTCTCCACATTTTGAGCACCGAAATGATAAAAATGCACTTCCGTTGCCTGCAACATTAATTCACGAACTAAGCGAGTTAATTTCTCAGTCAGGAACCAAAGTGCAATTGTACAGTGAGTACCCGTTTCCAAATCGTAAGCAGAGGCAGCTAGATTCATTTCAAAAAGAAGCATGGAACTTCCTGACCGAAAACCCCAAAAAAGTATACTCCAAACTTTACGATGCAAACGGTAGTCAATATTTAAGAATTGCTGTCGCAGACACTATGCAAGCGCAAGCATGCGTAAACTGTCACAACACGCACCCCCTCACTCCCAGAGCAAACTGGAAGCTTGGCGATGTTAGAGGAGTGCTTGAAGTAACAAAACCACTCGACAACGTTACCGAATTAACATCCAACATCAGAAACTATATTTTAATTGGTGCATGTTTCGTATTAATCCTCATGATAGTAACGCTTGTCACTATGTTTGAACGTTTTGTACTGCGTCGAACTAAAAAGCTAGAAGACTCTTTAGCCAATCTCGCCTCTGGGCAAAGCGACTTAACCAAATTTATTGAAGTAGACGATGACGATGAAATAGGAAATGTTGCAATTCAATTTAATCATTTTCAGGGGAAATTTAAGTCACTGATCGAATCGATAATAGAAACAGCCAATCATCTTGAGGTATCAGTTAATAATGTGCGAGATGCGACCAGTACGATACATACGAAAATTCAAGAGCAAGAAGCGCAAACACAATCAATCGCTTCAGCCATTAATGAAGTGACAGTGAGCATCAAAGATATATCCAATAATGCTGATCAAGCTGCTCAGAGCACAAATGAAACCGACAAAAACTTGATCTCAGCGAGTAAACAAATGGAGCACTCGGTAGAAAACATCAACTCCCTATCTCAGGTCATGTCAGAATCAGTTACTGTAATTACAAACTTAAGCTCCGAAAGCAAAGAAATAGGTGTGGTGCTGGACGTTATTAAATCGATTGCGGAACAAACCAACCTACTCGCTCTTAACGCTGCGATAGAAGCCGCAAGAGCTGGTGAGCAAGGACGAGGTTTCGCGGTGGTCGCAGATGAAGTAAGAGCTTTGGCGCATAGAACGCAGCAGTCTATCGATCAAATTCAAGGCACAGTGGATGCACTTCAACGTATGGGCAGCGAAGCCGTAGATAAAGTAGTAAATGGCAACACGCTAACAGATGAAACTCGCGATGAAGTAAGAGAAGTTTCCGAACAACTTAAGCAGGCAATGGAACTTGAGCATGACGCGAATGCAGCCGTTGATAATATTGCCCAAGCCATGGTACAACAGTCAGATGCATCGTTGGAAATGGATAATAATATTATCCGCCTGAGAGACTTAGCCACGGACTCAATCGCTGAGCTAGACAAAGTCATCACCATGCTCGAAACAGTCAATAAAGACAGTATCCAACTTACCGAAGAGTTGTCTCGCTTTAAACTTTAAGCGAGACAACGCCATTAAAAATGCACTTATTGACCAGTTTCTTAACACCGACTTTTGCATGATACTGAGCAAAAGGCATATAAAGGCTCGATACCGGACTTGTTTCTGCGTGTTTGCGCCAGCAACTCTTACCCACATAAAAAGAGAAAAATGCGAACACTAATTATCGTTATATTGTTTTTAACGCCCTGTGTGCCCGATTCAATTGCAGCGACTCAAGACCTCAGTTTAAAAACAGTTGAGGAACTAAAGTCTGATGATTCTGAGTATTCCAATTTAGTTATGGGCATGTATTACGAATTTGGCTACATGGTGGAGCAGGACTTTAACAAAGCAAAATCACATTATGAAAATTCCAAGCATCCTTTTTCTTTTAATCGGTTGGGCTTTTTGTACAATTCTGGATATGGTGTAGAGATTGATTTCAGAAAAGCCAATCAGTATTACAATAAATTTAAGAACTCTGATCATAAAGCAGTGCCTGAGTTTCTATTAGTCTTAGAAAAAGCACATAAAAACAATACACTGCCAGTTGTCTTATACACGAATTATATGCAAGACGAAGGCCTTTGGAGTTGTGACTTTGCGACAAACCGACTAGAAGATCTAAGCTCAACAGGAAATGTATGGGCTTTATATCAGCTTGGCCACACTTACTCTTCAAGTTCAAGTGTCGAGTGCAAAACAGCCGACAATTTAAAAGCAAAGAATTATTACCACCGTGCAGCCGAGCAAGGACACCCACAATCAATGAACAATCTTTCGGTGATACTCGAAGCTCTGCATGGCAATTTACTTGCTAATAGGCCACTGATGGAAGAATCTATTTTCTGGCTCAGAAAAGCAGCCGATACTGGTGTCGCTTTGTCACAAGCTAATCTAGGATTTGAGTATATGCAACTTGCCGGAAGGCTAGACCATGACCCGAATAAAGGCCTATATTGGCTCACTGAGGCGCTAAATCAAGGTAACTCAAGAGCTAAATTTTTACTTGGCCTATCCTATTTATAGGTTCCTGAAATAGAAAACATTGATAAAGGAATTGGGTATTTGTTAGAAGCTGCTGACGATGGTGAGTGCAAAGCTGATTATGAATTAGGCCGGTACTATTTGTTTTTAAACGACGATAATCTATTAAGTCAGTACTTTTGGTTTTTAAACACTCACTTGAGCAAAGCCAAGTATCACTATAATAATTCTATGGAAAGTGGATGCGATGATTTTGAAAACTTAGCGTCCAGATTTAAGTGAGAACGAAAGCGCCTCCAGCTTACTTTCAGCGCCGTAACCAATATTAGTTTTAACACTTCCCCGTTTTTTAGCGCACTGTTACCACTGCAAAAAATAAACATAGCAATGTCCGCAAACCACAGTGATAAACAGTGCGACCTAAATAGTTCATCTAACGCTGCGCACTCACCAGTTTCAAATAACTAGCCTCCATGGTGTTAAAAATCAAGGGAGTTCAAATTGCTTTTAGTCGCCCGTTTTATTAGTAACAACCAACCAAATCGCGTGGATCATACCTGGCAGCCCACCAAGTAAGGTCAAAACAATATTAATAAAAAAGTGCGCACTAAACCCTACCTGCAAAAAAGCACCGATCGGAGGTAGGAAAATAGCAAAAATTAAGTTCACTATGCTGATATTATTTGAGCTCATATTTAACTCTCTAGAATAATTAAACAAATCTAAAATGAAGTTTGGCATTGATACCGCCAACCTTTATCGTCACTTTTTTCACTACTGTAGCAAAACGTCGAAACTCTTTACTGCAGAATCTCAGATACATATCGTCAATCAGATATTGCTACGGTTTAAAGATAGTCTAATTATAGAAGATTGCTTAGTTGCAAATTTTCAAACTCGCTACCTATGAATAACAAATAACCACCCTAAATAACTAGTCCAACTCAGAGTTTGAAAGGCTAATGTGTTCTTTGGCGCAAATCAGTAACATCGCGCGATATAGCTCGCTTTTGAACACCGACTCATTTCGAGCCAGTGCAACATGAACTAACGCGCTAATCTCAATATTCTCTTTGTTTTGCTTAAAATGAATTTTAATCGGTTCGCTCAAATCCACATACCTAGAGTTTTGCAGCTCATTCCATAGACGCCGCTCAAAACGTTGCAATTTATCCGCATCTAAGTAACTCGCTAAAAAGAATGGAATTTCACAAGGTGAGTTTGCACTGCCTGCGGTTGCACATGAAAATTGCATATGCCACATATCCGCTGTGGGAAAGGTAACAACATACCCATTGGATTGTTTAAGCTTTGTGTGAAAGCTGTCCAAGCTAATCAACTCTCCCTTACACTCTGCGATTTTCATTACATCACCAACTTGAACCGTTTTATTAAAGCCAGTCAATACTTTAAAAGCAAACCCAGATAGTAGAGATTTGAGTGCGTCCGTGCCAACAAAGGTTAACCAAAAAAACATTAATAAGAATGAGATAGTTAAACTATCTATAATATCTTTTGATTCTTTGCTTACAAAATAAGCGATAACACATAAGACAACCGGTAAACCAAAGAGCTGGCAAATAAACACCCAAGCCTGTAATTTTGTAAACTGTCGATGCGGCTCTAGCTCATTCGCATGAGACAACAGCCGATGTTCAGACAGTCCTGCTTTTGCTCTTTTTGTCTTGCGCCGAGTTTTGAAAAGCGTAAATAACGCTAACACTGCTAACTGACTCACCACCAAGAGAATTAGATAGATGACGACATACATGTTTTGGAAATACTGGATTAATTCCGCCATTATACCCACCGCTGCGATAACTGCATTAGGTCAACACCGAGCTTTGCCCGCACAAAAAACACAGCTATGGGGATATACACCTGTTCAATGGTTACTAAGCCACATGACACCGTGACAACGCCCGTGTCTTGCAGGGTAAAGAGCAAAGCTTTTAAACCTGAATCAGATCCGCCTAACACCTTTAGTATTTCCTTTTCCTGCATAGGGCATGAAAAAGTGAGTAACGCCAGTAATGCAAGTTCATTGCGTGCAGAGTCGCGTTCAAGAATTTTCCGCAGCTTTAAGTATGGCGCGACCAGCACCTTTTGCTCACAGTTAACTTCCCTCCCTTTCGACTCGAACAATACCAAGCTATTAATCGCTTTTTGCCAAGTCAAAAATCGAGATTTATGCTTAGTTTTTATTTCTGTATGAAACATCAGGTCAAGGTTTTTCGCGTGTGCCAGAAAAGCAAAAATAAAAATATTCACTCTCACTTTAATACTTACCCCATCCCGGTTAGAAATCAGCTTAAGCCCGAGTAAGAAATCTTTGATGGGGCCAAAGCCTGCTTCATAGCGCTTAAATAGGGGGTCAACAGATGATATATCAAGCCGCTTTGATGCGGGTAACGAACTTGCTAGCGCTTCTAAATAGCCAATCCTCTTTTGTTCTTTGTGCTTTAGGGCGTGCTGATGCAAAGAACAAGCATCAATTGCGCCGCTAACATGTAAATGGTCAAACCCTGTTACTAATTCAACTTTCAACATACCAACGGCTCTTTGCAATCAAAAAATGCGTCTAAACTATTTGGCAGTTGTGTTAACCATTTAGCTCCGTTATCTTCAACGAGTTTGCCGACAGCTCTAATCGATTTAAGTTGATGATTCGTTATCTGTTCAATGCCTTGGTCTTCTGCGAAGCAGAAAATGGTTTTTTCAGGGTGTTTATTTGAGCAGTCCACCAGCTTAGGTAGGGTTGGAGGAATATGTCTGTTTGCTAGCTCTTCTGGTAAATAGACAAACAAGTATAAATCCGGGGCCAGCTCTAAGTTGTTATCAACAAAAGCGCAATTGACCTTTTTTGCACTGTAAAACAGCCTTTCAATTACTACGCTTTCCCTATTCGCATAAATCTCAATGTGCATCGCCACAATCCTTATTTTCTCTCATTAGAAACTGGTCTATAAATTGACCTATCGCCCTGATATACGGCTCATTCATTAATTCGTAGTGACTTGTATCTATATACTTTTTGATACATGTTTGTTCTGTCCACTCTGACCATCGATCATGTAAAAGCAGGCCCAGCTCAGGGGTATCATTGATTTCTTTTAGTAAAACTTGTTGTTGAGTACTAATTTGTAAAATGGGGCAATTAACTTTTTTTCCCTTAATCTGACTTTTCCAATGAAACTGGTAATAGGCACTGATGCGATTTTCCAGCGCAGTCAATGGCAGCCCTGAGCTTTTTAATTCCTCACACACTTTGGCCTTGAGAGAATCACGCATGTTACTGATTTTGCTTGGTAAACACTTAAATTGCTGAGTGTGAATATACGCATCAATCAAAATTAAACTTTTAATCTCTACACCTCGCGCTTTTAATTCTTGTGCAACTTGCATTGCAAGATTTCCGCCCCCTGAAAATCCCAATAAGTGAATATCCCCCTGTGATAGTCGAATCACATCATCACAGTAGATGTTAATAATATCGCCACATGACTCCAGAAAGTGAAAAGCGATGATTGAAAATTTGGGTTGCGCTTTAGCCAGATTTTGGTAGCAAAACCCCAAACCTGAAGCTGGTGGAAAACAAAACAAGGGCGGCAGCTGATGAGAGTTATATTTTATATATCGAGCTCGATTTACATCACTAAAGTGTAATTTACTGATGCTCTCTAACCTCCTGTCTGGAGTCAGCACCTCTAATTCTATTTGCCACCCCAAATGAGATTTTAACTCGGCTGCTAATAGAATGATGCTCACCGAATCTGCACCTAAGTCTTCGAGAGTCTGATCGGCAGTTGGTGTTGTTGTTAGATTAAATACTCGCCTGACTACCTCATAGAAATTTATGACCATATGACTATGCGGCTCGTCATTAGTGCGCGCAATATGCATACTTAATAAAGCGGCGCGATTAATTTTACCGCTTTCCAGTGTTGGAAAGTCTTCAACACAGTAATATGCTTTAGGTATCATGTGATCAGGTAATTTAAATCTAATTAGCTTTTTTATCTCCTCCATATTTAAAGACGCAACATTGTTAACCGCGCGATTTAAAATGAATACCACAATGTGCGAGCCTAAGTGTGAACTTGTGGTCACCACCTTGAACATATCGAATGGTAATATTTCAGCAAATACCGTGTTTAATTCAGATAGATCGACTCGCTGTCCGTGCACTTTTATTTGATCATCTATTCGCCCTTCAATCACGAACTCGTCTGAATCTGTTTGATAAGCTAAATCGCCAGTTAAGTACAACTGGGCTTGCATGTTGTACGGGTGCGTACAAAAGGGGTTTTGGTTAAGCCCATGTGCTTTAATATAGCCCCGCATTAATCCAATCCCGCCAATTGCAAGTTGTCCAAGCTCTCCTTTTGTAACCTCTTTATACTGCTCATTTAACACGTATAGCTCCACCCCTTTATGGGCGCGTCCAACTGTAATACGGTCATGAACATCAAGATCTTGCAAGTAGCTCTGAGATACATCTATCGTCGTTTCGGTCGGGCCATAATTATTAACTAGACAGAGTTTATTCTTTACATCAGACTGCTTGAACAGTTCTATCGTGTCTCGTTGAATAGCCTCTCCTCCAACACGAATTCTCGTCAACACACTGAGCTGATTTTCGTAATTGTAATTTCGTACATAAGTTAAAAATGCATGTAATTGACTAGGAACCATCAATATCTCACCAATATTGTATTCACTGATATAGTGGATAACCTTGTCTGGATTACTACGCGCTTCTTCAGGGATGATAACTAGAAAGCTACTTGAGTAAATCCAGCCAAATAGTTCCCAAATTGCGCCATCAAACTGTGGTGTCGTTAGCTGCAAATACCCTTGCGTGGGACGAATAGGATCTCTTAATTGTTTTTGATACAACCGATGATGCAAGCCAAAGTCTTCAATCATTACCCCTTTTGCTTTACTACTTGAGCCTGAGGTATAGCAGATATAAGCCAAACTTTTTGGCGTTCTCACACATGGTAGGTTTTGTTTGGCTAAGTAATTGTCCAATGTAAGGCTTTCTATGCAAAGCCTCGGATAAATAAAGCTATTTTCGTGTTCTTTGTCTGTTAGTAGCAATGCCGCTGAACACTCAGATAACCGAGTATAAGCCTCTTGGACTTGTAACTTATCGCCTGAATTAAGAGAAATAAACGCGCCACCCGATTTTAAAACCCCCAAAATCGCTGCAATAAGCGCAATGCTTGGAGACGCACAAATAGCGACTATACAATCTTGTCCGATATTGTGTTCATAGCGAAGACAGTGAGCAATCCTATTCACTTGTGCATTCAATGACGCGTAAGATATTTTTTCGTTTTTAAAAATAAGAGCGGTTCTATTCGGTGCAGCGTCAACGACTGTCTCAAACTGCTCAACGATCCCAGTTACTTTATAATTAGCATCGCTTTGCATGCCAAAGGAAGATGGCCAAGGTACTGTATAATTAGATGCGGATTTTAAATCACACTTACCACTTTGAGAGCTTGGCCACTGTATCACAGCAAACATGGAATTTAGCGCTATTTTGACTCCAGCCTTTTGCAATATATGTTGCTGGATGTCCCTCGGGGTTACCTTGCCTTCATTAATGGCGTTGACCTGCACAAATACATGTATTGCTGTATGTGCTTCTGGGTTAGTATGCGCGATCACTCTTACGTCATCTTCACTGAGTAAGGGCTCTAAACTTCTTGCAAGGTGGTCTAGATTGATAATTTTTCCACTCACTTTCACTTGACGATCGGCCCTACCACAGAACACCAAATGACCATCCTCTAAGCGCTTTACAAGATCTCCCGTTTTATAGGTACGCTTACCCGAAAGCCAATTGGTTTTAAAGGCCTTATTGGTCTCTTCTTCTAGTCCAACATACCCAAGTGCAACTTGCTCTCCAGCAATGTAGAGCTCTCCAATATCGCCATCTCTAACAGGACATCCATTGACATCCAATATAAATAACGTATCCCTGTAAATTGGTTTTCCAATCGGTACTGATTGGGTATTTGTATGTGCTTGAGATAAACAATCGAAATGCGTTACTTCTATCGTTGCTTCTGTTGGACCGTAAAGATTAATAAGCGATACGTCATTTTTACCGAATATGCGTATAAATGTGTTGACCAGACTACTAGGTAAAACCTCGCCGCCAACAAGGACCCGCTGAAGGGAGGCCAATTCATCAATATGTACAAATTTATCTATGTACGTTACCAGTGCAAATAAAAAGCTCGGTACCACACTGATTTCCTTAAGCTTGAGTTGACTAATTTTTTTACACAGGATATCAGGTCGTTTTTCTTCGCCATCAGAGAGAATGAAAAGTGCATTCTTAGAAAAGAGAAAGCCAAATAACTCTCTGATAGATACATCAAAACTTAGTGGTGCTTTAAGCAACTCGATACTACCGCTTGCTACCGGATAAACAGTCGTTTTCCACGCAAGGTGTCTATACATCGAATCATACTTAACCATCACCCCTTTCGGCTCGCCGGTAGAGCCTGAAGTGAATAAAATATAGGCCAAGTCGCCAAAACGATATGGTTCACATTTACTTAGGGGTTTTGCCATTTTTTGCTCTTTGGCCAATTCGACGGTAGTACTTCCAATCATCCTAAATTTGGGCGGTTTATCGCTGACAAATACTTTGCACTGGGCCTTCTTAAGCCTGCTGTTGATAGCGCTGTGTGACAGCTGCCTATCTATGGGCACAAACACCGCTCGAATACTAACCAAAGCGAGAATACTCACAACCAAATCAACATTTCGAGGCTGACAGACCGCTACCTTATCTTGTGCTTTAATGCCTTTCTCTAAAAACCAGACCGCTCTATTATTGACTTTTTGCCACAGCGCTTCATTGCTGTAGGATTGACAGTCATCCCTAATCGCCAACTCTGTTGGGAACTCAATAGCTCGATACCTCAAGCGCTCCACCAAATTTCTAAACATTGGCCATACTCCTTAAAGCTGATATTTAAATGACATGAAAATTTGTCTAGGCTCGGCAGGAAAACCTTGCTCTAACCAAGCATTATTTGACGTTATTGGGTAACGGTGATCTGTATTAAATAAGTTTTTTACACCAAATTGCGCAGATACTGGTGTGCCCCAAATTTTAGATTTGGTAAAGGCGGTATCCACTAGCCAGACCTTTCGCGTATAAGGGCGTTCTGGATTGATGTATTTGCAACTGGCTTGTGGATTACACTCAGAAAAGCTGTTGTACATCCGATCTATCAGCCTAAGAGACAAACCGCCACTTAGCTCATCTGTGAATGTTTTTCCAATTTTCAATTGTGCCAATCTATGAGGCGAAGCTGGTATTTGCAGGTCTATTCGAAAGTCTTCAGTTCGATAGTAATTAAAACCTACTCTGGCAAACAGTCTGTTCCAGGTGATTTCAGCAGCCACTTCGATCCCTTTACTTGCACCAGTGCGAGCAAAGCTTTTCAGTCCTTGACGAACAATTAGGTTATTTAGTTTGCTGTAATAAATACCTAACTGAGAGTTAATTGCCAAATCAATAGAGTCGTCATTAAATTGATTCAAATAGATAAACTCAACTGATTTCACTTTTTCACGCGTAAATGGGTCAATAGATTCTGACTCAATCGCATCTGCATTTTGACCAAATGAAGGGTTTCGTGCACCAACGCCATAAATGACTTTATAAACAGAGTCTGAGTTACTTAGATAAATAAGCGCAGCCTTAGGGGTATACTCGGTCGCCAGCGCTGCCACATCAGCTTTTTTCTCATAAACCGATAAAGGCACTTTTGAGTGAGTTGAAGACTTACAAATTTCAATCGCATTTTTGCAACCAAACACCATTTGGTAACCCGATACACGCTCAGCTCGCACGCCAAGGTCTATCAACCATTTGTCATCGAAGCGATAGTCAAACTGAAAAAACAAAGAGTGAGTATCTAGCGTATCGTCGTGATCAAGCGCAATGTACCTATCTATCACGCTGGGCACTTCGGTTCCGATATCAAAAGTTGTATGTAAATCTAATGCTCGACGACTTTGTCCACCAAATCGGACGTTTACTGGTAAGTGAAAGAGTTTGTCTCCATTAATAGAGAGGTCCCATTCAAGCTGCATTGCTTTTGAGCGGTAACTTGCAAAGCCGTATGTGACTCCACCCGCGGAATAGTCTTGCATTGAGTTATGAGAATAATAACCAAAAGTCACCTTTGTTTGGGCGGCGCCATCCCACCAAGGATGCCTGTAACTCATACTTAGATTAGAGCCATTTATATCTGCGTACTGACGGCCAGAAAGTCTTCCGAAATGCTCCGATGCAAACCTTAAATCCGCTAAAATCCCTTTTTTAGATTGGGAGAGGTTGGCAGTCAGCACCAAATTTTTTCTGTAGTTTGACGAAATCCCCAAAAAGAAAGATTGCCCAGACAGTGAACCTCCATATTCAGAAGCAAACTCATTACCAGTGTTCAAACTTTTTGTATCAAACTTTCCCGCTTCAAAGCTTGCGCCAAAGGTAAGGGTATGATTAGTATTTCCCTCATATGAAAGCTTAGCCGCAAACCTACTATCGCTTTCATTGTTCAATGAGAACCCGACTTGATCAATGCTCGCGTCATTCAACTCACTTGAATCTGTACGCGTTATGATATTGATTGTTCCCAAAAGCGCTTGATTACCGTAAGTCACAGACATTGGGCCGCGCACAACCTCAACTCGAGTTATAGCTGGGACAGGTATATCAATGCGCGAAAGGGGGAATTGCCCCCAATAATCTTCGTATTGGGTAACACCATTTATCATGATCAGAAGCCCATTATTTACCCCACTACTCACATATCCACGCACACCGACATTAGGGCCAGAGCCAGTCCAACTATATTCTTCAACGAGATATAACCCTGATATGTGATTGAGCACTTCTTTGATAGTTTGATAACCAAATTTGTTGATTTCAGCTTGCGTGATTACAATTGCGCTTGCGGGTGTGCTCGCTAACGTTTGATCTGTCTTACCACCTGTCGAGAGAAAGCTATTTAACGACCCTGTATCTTGAAATTCATAGGGCTCTAAAGAGACGTAAATTAATTTGTTGCTGGGTACTGAACGGATTTCACTGTCGAATCCTTGCAGCGAAAAAGTAAGTTGATCGCTGGCAATGGCATCTATTGAAAATGCGCCGTATTCATTTGTGAATGACACCGCGCCATTGCGCACATTGATAACTTTTACTTCATTTAACCACTCTTCGCTCAAAGCATTGGTAACTTTGCCAATAACCTTGGCTTGACTCAAGTTTGCCCATAAAAGAAAAAGTATTGCCATAAACTTCATAAATCATGTACTCCTTGTCGTAATTTCTTTTCTGCATGTGCAACTAAATAATCGATATTCAGGGGTAATGGGACTATGAGGCCACTGTCAGTGCCCAAATAAATAAAAGATCCGGATTCACTTTCGACATGAGTCGCACTGTGCACCCAGCTTGAGTGCTGTACTTCAATCGGCGTTCGATTCGAAAGATTAGCGCCAAATGGCCAGAACTTAACTGTACCGCCGACACCTGTACTTATCATTTGCTGCATAGTCGGAACATAAAAAGCGTCGGAGATAGGATGCTCATGTGCCTTGCCTCGCCTTGAGAGTGACACCTTATTTGGCTCGACAATAAAGCTGCTGAATACACTTTTGGAATCAACAAACACGAGTCGATTGGCAACAAACTCTGCGTGAGAAATGTATGCTTGATGAGGTGAGCGCCAAATTTCTTCATAGCGCCCTTCTTTTTTCAACCAAAGAATCAGGTCGTCTTGCGATTGAGCAAAGATGTATTTCATATCACGACTAGCAAACAAGGCGTGTGCACCTTTAAATGTATATTGCTCAATCTTTGCGTTGTTTTGTCCAATGCGAGATAACGTATTACCGCTTTGAACCCAAGTTTTCTGTTTCTCAATATGCAGGATTTTTTCAACATCAATATTTGTAGCAATTGATACCAGTGTCCACTTTCCCCTACTCTTTGTTATTTCATAAATCTTTCCATTATCTCCGAGGATCAGCATTCTGCCTTGTGCAGACTTCAATTGCGTCGCTTTGAACTCAAGTTGATGGTCAAATAATTTTTTAACTTGGCGTTCATTCTCCAATAGGTGAGCGATTAAACGCCCTCCCCGATCAACACTTAATAACATTCTTTTTCGTGATGAATAAGTAAGATGATCTATCGGCTCAGAATGCACATCGATTGATACAAGTTGCGGTTTTATCTCTCTATACAGCAAGTTATAGAGTGTGTTGTGTCTTACATCAGCATTCAAATTAATCAACTGACGATATGCTTTAATTGCCAGAGAAAGCCTTTCTTCACCTTCATTTTGAATTTGCGCTTGATATATCAAGGCTTCAATTTCTGCTACTCGCTTTAAACGCAGTGCCTTGGCCGCTTGGGTTTGCGCATCTTGCTGATGTAGAAGCGCAGCTTGCTTCGCTTCTTCTGCCTCACGCTTTAATGTGAGAGCAAGGTTTCTTTGTTTCTGGGCATTGTCCTTTTCTTGTTCCGCTCTGAGCTTTTGTCTATTGGCCAATTCTGTTTTAGCCAGTGCCAATTGGGTTTTTTCCTGAGCTTTTAAGCGCGCTTTCTCCGCCTGTTTCGCTAATGCATTGGCTTCCTTCGTTTTCTTTTCGAGCGCCAAATTTTTAAGCTGAATTGCTTGCGTTTGCTGTTTTGCAATGCGACCGTCTTGGATAGCATTTATCCCAAGAAACAAAGAAATGAAACATAAAAATAAAGACAAAGCTGAAAATACTTTTAGTCTGTACTTGTTTTTTCGCTCGCTTTTCTTTACTTGCTCAACAAAGGATTTGCTGTGATTAATGAAGTGAATTAAATTTTCTGGCGGTTGCGGCTCGCTTACGTGGGTTAATGCGCCATCTAACCAAGCGCTGGCCAGAATTGATTCGGTGTTACCTAACAGAAACTCGTCAGTACACTTTTGTTCTTTCCAAAAATGTAGCTTTTGTGACCAGTAACGATAAGACTCTAGATATTCGGTGTTTCCACTGATTTTTGCTAACAAATGCGTGAGGGATACTTCTAGAAGTTCATCAACTTCAAAAGCGGTGTCAACGTGCTCAAGGTAAGCTTCGTGGTAACTCGCATTTCTAAAACGCTTTAGCTTTATATAGGTGATCGGTTTGCCTAATCCGCCCGCGATACATAGTAACTTGTTAACATACTCGGATAAGTGCCGTGGCAAAATAACAATCACGCGACACGAAGAGGTAATCATCTCTGTATATTGAGTCTCAGTTAGTTCATTGTAATCCTCTTGAGTAAAGTGAACAGTTTTATCCAACTCGGTCAGACGGCGCTTGAGGCGCTGTGCAAAATGGCTATCTTCAACATCGGCACAAATGAAGATGTCTACACAGTTGTCAGCTCTTTGCTCAACTGCCTGAGCGCTATAATCAACAAAGTCAATCAGACACCTTGGTGCGCCATAACAGTTTCGAGCCTGAGCTATGGCCAAGAATTGCTGATAATCAATCAGCTCATTGTGAGTTAATAAAATACCATTACTTTTACGCTCCTCCCACTGTACAGCTCTGCAAAACAAACGATTTCGTAATGTTAGATACTCCTTGTCTTGCTCAAGGTAGTGTAATAGCAGGTCACATAACGCCTGTTCACTCGCCTTACCATCGAATCGAATAATTTGACCTAAATCAGAGCCTTTTTCAGGAGAGAGGTTCTCAAGTAGAGTAAAGCTCACTTTATCATTGCTGCTCACATACTCTCTTACATACTTCCAAGCAGAGGTGTGCGTTGCACCATCACTTGCAAGTACAACAATAAACGTTGCGGTGCCCAGTCGCCGATATAAGAGTTGGTCCAAAGAGCTGCTCTGTACATTGTCTAGCGTCTCTGTAACGGTGACATAGCCCTGCTGGATTAGTAGGTGGCATAACGTGTTCACGCGCTCTTGATCACATGAGTGATGGACCAAGCAAATATCAGACATTTCATCTTGATGATAGAGCCTAGACGCATTGATAAAACAGGTGTGCTCCACAAGTGGATACACTTCCAATTCTTTTGTTCGTTTCAGCTGCGCCAACCAGTTGCACGCATTGAGCATTGCTTTTCCGTAAAGTAAGTCTTCATGTCCTTTCAGGGAGCTAACCCATCTATCAGCGTGTAATAGCAATTCACAATGCGGGTGCAGTAATTCTGTATGTTGGTTTAATGCACTGACTAACAAAGAGAGTGTTTGAGTGTATGTCCGGTTGCAGTGAAACATCATCCAGTTGAGCTTTTGAAGTTTTTCAGGAATATCGCTTTCACTCGCGCCCATATCCATATGGTGGATTGGTATAATTCGCTTATTCAGTGCTAACGCAGTCTGAATTTCACGCTGGCAATATTCCGAGTTAACCGAGTGCGGTGACAAAATAAAGCAAAAGTTATGAGAGTATCGGATCCCTTCATCAATCTTTTGTTGGAATTCAACTGCAATGGCAATATTTTCAGTATCAAGCCAAACTTTATAACCTTGGTCTATCAGTGATTGCCTTAGCTGAACTGCGAATTCTTTACTATGTCTTCGGCCATAAGAGATAAACACATCATATATGTCATTTTCAGTCTCTGGCGGTGTAATTTGTGCGGCTTGGTGAAAAAAATCAGCAATCTCTTCAAGTGACTTAAGCCATACTGCTCCATTCCCTTCAACCAAATGACCGATATCCTCAAGTACAGTAAGTTGTTGGGCGGTAAAGCTTTGATCACCATCTTCTTCTAAATAGCAGTATATTGTGCGATCTGTGCGTTTATATGATGTGTCGACAACTTCGGCGAGGGCAAATAAGCCTTCAATTTTTGGCGTGATCACAAACAGACAAAAGTCAGCCGTTTCACGCGCGATTAACTCTCTCTCGTAACACTGCTCATCCCAGTGATCGACCACCGGGTTAAAATAGTCCACTGCCAAGTGCGGAATAAGTTTGTCGCGCCAAGTAGACTGATTACACGTGCCCCCGAGAAAAATTATCATGTAAACGCCTTTTATATTAATTGCCAAAACCCATATTGATTACGGTTCAATACGCTTTTTCTTAGTACTTTGTATGCTTACAAACCTGCCTTACTAGCGAATATGTTAAAACTCACTCGCGTCAGAACAGTTCACTGTCTTTCAGTGACTTTTAATGTCGTAAAGCTATGGGGCAAATATAGAAAAAAGAAGGCAAAATGAATGGGGGGAATATACGAATTATTGCATCAAATGAATGAGATACAGCGTTTGCACGCTGTATTATCAACTATTGATTTTTAATTCTACTTAGTGCGACTGGTGTGATGCCCAAATATTTAGCAATATCGTTTTGGGTCAACTTTTCGATTAATGCAGGTTCTGCGTTTTTTAAATTTTCAAATCGTTCTGTTGCCGACAATGTCAATAATTCGAACTCTCTTCGCTCCTTTTTTAACGCTAAGCCCAAAAGTATTTGAATAACTTCTTGCGAGATGGTTAAAGATCTTTCGCTTGCTTTAAGTAATTGACTAAAAGGAAATCGAATTAAGAAACTCGGCTCTATCGCTTCTAAACTGAATGTGCACGGTGTTTGGCAGTGAGCTGCGTTTAAACTGCCAATAATCGAATGTGGCTGGATAAAGGATTTAATGGTTTCTTTGCCATTGGCGGTAACATAAAAGGCTTTGAGTAACCCCTGTTCAACTAGATAAACATACTCACTTTCATCTCCTTGGCTAAATACGCGTGTGCCTTTTTCAATAGAGCACCGGATGCCTTGCTCAGCGATTAGTTTTTTTAATTCCATTATTTTCTACTTTGATGTTTATGTTAAATACGCACTAAATCCAAATTTAGACTAGCTAACGAACCGCCCGATAAATATTTTGAAATTTTAACATAGGTTAATGCCACACCTTGCGCCCGAACGATAAATTAGCACGAATCGCATAAAATGGAGACAAACCTTTGAACCTAGTAAATAAAGTCATTGTAATAACAGGTGGTACCTCTGGCATCGGTCGTCAATTAGTTTCTCTACTGTGCGACGATAACACGATTATTGTCGTAGCCCGTCCCAGTGAACGATTAACCAAATTAGAAAAAGCCCATCAGAATATACACGTTTTCTCTGCCGACTTGTCCGAATCCACCCTATACAAAGGACTGGCACAAAAAATTCAGCAAATGTTTCCTGTCATTGACGTATTAATTAATAATGCAGCAAT
Organism: Pseudoalteromonas luteoviolacea; assembly: GCF_001696455.1. Taxonomy (GTDB): domain Bacteria; phylum Pseudomonadota; class Gammaproteobacteria; order Enterobacterales; family Alteromonadaceae; genus Pseudoalteromonas; species Pseudoalteromonas luteoviolacea_C. The sequence continues at coordinate 885,833 of NZ_MAUJ01000001.1, read as the reverse complement.
TCAAAATACACCGACATTCACAGAAACACATTTTAACTACGATACGATAGAACGAGAGATTAACGTTAACCTAAACGCGATTTGTTCACTGTCTTACCTGCTTCTCCCAAACCTAATGAGTGCGATTGAAAACGCTATCATTTTAAATATTAACTCAGGACTCTCTCTGGTTCCCAAAAAAAGCTCCGCTATTTATTGCGCCTGTAAGGCCGCAATGAATGCTTTCTCGCAAAGTTTGAACTACCAACTCGAGCATACGAACGTGAAGGTGCTTCAGGCTTTTCTACCTCTTGTCGACACACCAATGACAAGTGGCAGAGAAAGCACAAAACTCACTTCAAAACAGGCTGCGATTGAGATTATAAAAGGCTTAGAAAAACAAAGCACAATCAATGACATTGGTAAAGTTAAGCTACTTAGAATTTTGATAGCTTTGTCCCCTTCTCTTGCTAAGAAACTTTTGAAAAGGTCTTAATTATGACAAATATACTTCACACTTTAGTTATATCGAGCGCATTCACTATGATGGCACATTCCACACTCGCACACACCATTGAGGTAAAAGTAAACGGTATAGATACATCACGAAAAGGACAAATTATGGTGATGCTGTTCGGAAAAGATGGCTTTCCCATTAACCATGAAAAAGCACTCAAAACCATTTACCTAGCCCCTAATCAGGCCACGCATAACGTAAGGCTGTCCGTACCTATTTCTGAGTTTGCAATCAAAGTATTACACGATGAAGATAACTCCAGAAAAACAACCAAGAACTGGACAGGTATAGTACCAGCAGAAGGCCTTGGCTTTTCTAATGGCGTCACAATTAGTTGGCGGGGAGCCCCCAAATTTAAAGATGCAAAACTGACTCTGTCTGGGTTGTCTAACCCAGTACAAATTACCCTTCGATACCCTTAAACCGACAATTGGAGAGCACAATGAAGCCAATATTAAAGCTAATGTTTGTTCTAATATGCTTTTTTGCATGCACTTTTGTTGTTCTGAAAATCAGTGGCTTACTTAGTATCGACGCCATAAAAAACTGGTTAACGCATGCTCAATCACTCAATTCATATCTTGTGGCAGCCATCATCATTGCACTGCTAGTACTCGATTTGTTTGTCGCAGTACCTACTCTTACCTTAATTATACTGGCTGGTTATTTCATCGGACCCACTTTAGGAGCTGTTAGTGCCATAACAGGTATGTTGCTAGCTGGGCTGGGCGGGTATTGGATAAGTTTAATTTACGGCCATGTGTTGATAGATAAATTGCTAAAAACAGAAGAAGAAAAATCTTTAGCAATTTCAAACTTTAAAACTAGAGGACCTGTGGTTATTTTACTGTCTCGCGCCTCACCAATATTACCAGAAGTCAGTGCGTGTATGGCGGGGATGACAAAAATGCCGTTTAAAACATTTTTAACTTGCTGGCTAATTAGCATTATTCCCTATTCAATAATTGCGGCCTATGCAGGTTCAATAAGCACTTTGGAAAATCCAAAACCTGCAATTTATACTGCAATCGGTTTAACTGGCTTTCTTTGGTTGAGTTGGTGGGCCTACAAAAGGTTAAATTCAAAAACGATAAAAAAGCTAGGATGTTCAATAGATAGTTAAAATAAAATAGGCTGAAGAAATCATTCAGCCTATTAAAACGTCGGCATTTGCGCCGCGTGCTTTAACACGGAAACTTACATAAGCTTTCTAGTGCCAACTGCTATATCTGAGTGCCAAATATTTTATCGCCTGCATCGCCAAGGCCCGGCACAATATAACCTTGCTCATTTAAGTGACTATCCAGTGCTGCCGTATAAACATCGACATCTGGATGGGCTTTTTCAACAGCTTCCACGCCCTCTGGCGCCGCCACTAACACAATAGCAGTAATGTTTTTACAGCCTGACTTTTTAAGTAGGTCTATCGTCGCTATTAAAGAGCCACCCGTTGCTAGCATTGGATCAACAACCAGCGCTTTTCTCGACTCCAAATTACCGACTAACTTTTCAAAGTATGATACGGGCTCGAGAGTTTCTTCGTTACGCTGTAGTCCAACTACACTGATTTTGGCTGCAGGCAATAATTGCATTACGCCATCAAGCATACCAAGACCTGCTCGCAAAATTGGCACAAGCGTAATTTTCTTACCTTTAATTTCTTGTACGTTTAAATCTTCACCCGTCCAACTTTTGATAGTCTTCGTTTCTGTAGTCAGCTCTCGTGTCGCTTCATAGGTAAGTAAGTTACCAACCTCTGAGACCAACTCACGAAATTTCTTAGTCGAGATGCCATGTTCACGCAAAAGTCCAACCTTGTGTTGTAGCAGCGGATGTTCAACAACATGTAGTGCCATAGAAGCCTCTCGTTATAAGTCTGTGAAAAAAGATGACGGTTCGTGACGAACTGGTTTTGTACATTGCACCGTTGGTGTACCAAGGTATAAGTAGCCTACAATCTCATCTTTCTCGCTAAGCCCCAGCTCTTTTTTTACTGTCGCACTTTGAGCAAAAAAGCCTGTTCGCCACACACCAGAAAGGTGCTGTGCAAATGCTGCCTGCTGCATCGCAAAACAAGCACACGCTGCACTTTCAATCTGTTCGATTCTCGGGACTTTTGGATGCTCTTGATAAGGTGATACCGCAATGATCATCATCGGGGCACGGTGAGGTAACTCTTTAGCACGAGAAATGGTCCGTTCTTCTTGGTTTTCTTCGACTGCGGCCTTGTAGTATATTTCGCCAAGTTTATCTCGTGCATCTTCATTCACAACGATAAACTTCCAAGGTGCGAGTCCGCCATGATCTGGCACTTTTAACGCCGCTTTTTTAATTATCTCCAATTGAGACTCACTAGGACCAGGAAAGGACAATTTGCTATCCGATTGTCGAGTCAGCAATAGCTCTATTGCATCCATTTGAAATTCCTTACTAATAAACAAACGATTGCTATTCTAACGTGAACTAAAAGGGAAAGTTTAGTCCTTTCCCTTAAATTTTTCAGTCATTGCCACCTAACTTGCGAGATAACCAGTAATCTAAACTAAAGAAACGCCCTCCCCCAGTAAAAAATAGACTCAGTAGCATGGCAAAGTAAATCGCTGCAAATTCAATCCCGTTATTCAACACCACGATATTGCCCTTCTCATATAGGTACTCAGGAAAACCATGGGTGCTAACAATTGATTTGATACGATCTAATCGCTCCGCCACTTCAAGGCTGTTCTCTAAGCTTTTTTGCGCAGTGTCACTACCTAACCATGCGAAAACTTGTGCAGCACTGGTATCCGGATTTGCTGGCGCAACTGAAAACCAGCCGTTATGCCAGTGTACCTGAGTCGCAGCAACAAACATGGTAACCATTAACGGAATTGATACTAACCTTGTTAGCAGGCCTAATAAAATCAGCCACCCACCCAAAAATTCGGTCCAACCCGCAAGAAAAGCCAACAGGTCTGGAAAGGGTAAGCCAAGCCCCCAATCTGCATTGCCAAACCAAGCAACAACGTTTTCATCTGCAAGCAAGCTTTCGAACAAGCCTGCGTCCTCTTTACTAAGGTTGAGCTTATTATAGCCTGCAATGATCATCACTGGCGCTATGATTAGCCTAAGCAACAAAGGTGCAAGGCCGCTCATAATTTCAGTTTTTTCTACGCTAGCTTGATAAATAGATTGGATTTTTTTAATCATAGGAAGATCTACACTTTTAAGGATATTCATACAGTGTAGACCGAACCACATTAAGTTTTATTGCAGCATAAAAAAATCGGCCATCTCGAGCCGATTTTTTATCTTAGATATTCTATATCTTTCTGGCGACTTGAAGTGCTTCAAAAATCGCGCGTTTAGCGTCAATTGCACTCGCTAGCAGCGCGCCACCTATAATATGATGGTTGTCAGGTAGCTTTTCTCGATCAAAGTCGTTTTCGTTAGACGTTTGGCCTATACAAGCGATCACCGTATCGACATCTAATATTTGCTCTTTTTCACCAATGCGTACAACCAAGCCCTGATTGGAAAAAGAAATATATTCACAACCTGCAATCTGCTCTACTTGATGATGCTTTGCAACAGCTCGATGGATCCACCCTGTGGTTTTACCAAGACCAGAGCCAAATCGACCTGCACTGCGTTTTAACATGTAAAGTTTACGCGTTTCTTTTGAAGGCGAAACATTTTGCTCGATTCCCCACTGGCTCTTGAAGTCTTCGATACTTTGATTTTCAGGTTCTGTAAGAAATGCCACCATATCAAAGCCTATGCCACCAGCACCTAAAATGGCTATTTTATTTCCTATCTCTACCTCTTTGCGAATGACTTCATCATAAGCCAATACGCGTTTGCCATCACTGCACTCGATTTTTGATAAACGAGGGCTGACGCCAGTTGCGAAAACAACCTCATCAAATTGACTACCAAGTTGCTCGCTATATTCACGCCCAAGTTCCATATTTACGTCCAGCCTTGCAACCTCATTTAAGAAATATTTAAGTGCTAACTTAAAATCTTCTTTTCCTGGGATGCGCATGGCTAGGTTAAATTGACCACCCGCGTGCTCATTTTTATCAATTAACGTTACGTTGTGACCCTTTTGTGCCAAGTAGCAACTTGCCGATAAGCCAGCAGGTCCAGCACCAACAACCAACACACTTTTTGGGGCTTTCGTTTTTTCAAGCGGGTAATCTAGCTCAAAACCCGCTTGTGGATTCACCAAGCAAGTCGCTCGCTTGCCTTTAAATACATGATCTAAACACCCCTGATTACACCCTATACAAATATTGATTTGTTCAGATCGATTTTGTGCATACTTGTTGAAAAACTCTGGATCAGCGAGAAGTGGCCTTGCCATAGAAATTAAATCAGCTTCACCTTTATCTAAAATGTTATTAGCGAGATCCGGAGTATTAATTCTATTTACAGCGACAACGGGTATGTCTACGACATCTTTCAGTCGTTTTGATGCTTCTCTGAATGCTCCAGGAGGCACCATACTTGCAATGGTTGGAACACGCGCTTCATGCCAACCAATCCCTGTATTTAGAATATCAACGCCAGCGGACTCAAGCGCTTTTGCTTGCACAGTTACTTCATCAGACGTAGAGCCATTTGGCACCAGATCCATCACTGACAGTCTAAAGACGATGATAAATTTATCTGACACTCTCGCTCGAACTGCTTTGACAATATCGACCGCCAAACGCATTCGATTCTCTAGTGAACCACCATACTCATCTTCCCGTTGATTTGTATGTGGTGCCATAAATTCATTAATTAAATAGCCTTCTGAGCCCATGATCTCAACGCCATCGTATCCAGCTTTTTCAGCCATATAAGCTGACTTAGCAAAATCTTTTATGGTTTGTTTGATCATGCCCAAAGACATAGATTTGGGCGTGTAAGGATTAATCGGTGCTTTTATCGGACTCGGTCCGACATTAAAAGGGTGATAAGCGTACCTACCCGCATGCAATAATTGCAGGCAGATTTTACCGTCGTACTGATGCACAACATCGGTGTATGCTCGATGCTTAATAACATCATAGCGACTATTGAAAGAGGAAGAGATAGGGGTTAATTTACCACGCAAGTTAGGGCTATACCCACCTGTAATAATTAGGCCGACGCCCCCTTTTGCACGCTCCTCATAAAAAGCGCGAAGCCTTTTTCGATTGTGCCACCCCTCTTCTAATCCTGTATGCATTGATCCCATGACCAAGCGGTTACGTAGCTCAGAATTTTTAAGTTGTAGTTTTTGTTCTAACATTGCTCGCCCCAATGTAACTGGTCTTACCTGTGAACATTAACCAATTTCAAAATTTTGGCAAGTAAAAAGCGTAAATTATTTATTCATAGGTTGTAGAAACCTTGAATCTTTCGTCAATTATTCAAATATGTACGGAAATTAATACTTCGTTACGTTTTAGGTGTAACACTCAGCTCACAACTAAGTTATGATATTAATTGAGAGTATTTAGGTACTATATTCAGAGGAATCACATTGAAGTTGATCGCAAAACTATTTAAAGGTATCTGGCATGCGCTGAACTTTTCACGCAGGCTAATAGTAAACTTTGTCTTTGTCGCGCTTATTGTCGTCTTTATTGCTGCAATAATGTCGTCGGAAGAAGAAATCTTAGTGCCGCAGGACAGTGTTTTAAGGTTAAACTTGTCGGGTGTTTTAGTCGAACAGTTGACTTATGTTGACCCACTAGACGCTGCGCTTACAGATGCTATGGGCTCTAAAGACATGCCCACAGAAATCTTGGTTGATGATGTTGTAAAAGTTGTTAATGCTGCAGCACAAGATGCTCGCATTCGCGCCATCACCCTAGATCTTAGACACCTCCATCACGGACACCTTGATAAACTTCGTGATATTACCAATGCGCTTGAAGCGTTCAAAGAGACTGGCAAACCAGTTTATGCCCACAGCCCTTACTTTACGCAAACACAATATTACTTAGCTGCGAGTGCGAACGAAATTTCGATGCACCCATATGGTGCTGTTAGTCTGAGCGGCTTTGGTACTTATCCAATGTACTTTAAAGATGCTTTGGATAAATTGAAGATAACACAGCACATCTTCCGTGTAGGAACCTATAAATCAGCTGTGGAGCCATTTATTAGAAACGACATGTCAGAAGCCGCAAAAGAAGCAAACAAGTTGTGGCTAGATAGTCTTTGGGCACAGTATAAAGAAGATGTGTCTGCCAAAAGACCTTTTGATATGCAAAACTTTGACGAAACACTCTCTCAGCTTAGTGACAAAATGGAGACGGTTTCTGGAGACTCTGGACAGTTTGCACTTAAATACGGTTGGGTTGATAGACTAGAAACAGATCAAGAGTTCAATAGCAAAATCGTTAATCTTGTTGGAAAGCAAAACAACGGCAGCGAATACAAACAAGTCAAATACAGTGATTACCTCACATCAATCTCTGGATTTAAGAACTTCCCTAACCCAATTTCCGACAAAGTTGCGATTGTGGTTGCGAAAGGTCATATTGTGGACGGTAAACAAAAAGCTGGCGTCATCGGCGGTGATTCAACTGCCGCCCTACTACGTAAAGCCCGCTTAGATGACAAAGTAAAGGCTGTTGTCCTTCGTATCGATTCAGGCGGTGGTAGTATGTTTGCTTCTGAAAAGATTCGTAATGAAGTTTTAGCCATCAAAGCAGCTGGAAAACCAATCGTCGCGTCAATGGGCTCTGTAGCTGCATCAGGCGGATATTGGATTGCAGCTTCGGCAAATGAAATTTGGGCGTCTCCAAGTACAATTACAGGCTCTATCGGTATTTTTGGTACTATCTTCACTTTTGAGAATTCTTTAAAAGAGCTGGGTGTTTATTCAGATGGCGTAGCAACAACAGAACTTAAGTCGTCGTCAGTATCTCGAGGTCTAGACCCCGAGTACGCAGACATTATTCAAATGAGCATTGAAGATGCATATGATAAGTTCCTATCTATGATTTCTGAGTCTAGAAACTTAACAAAAGACGCCGTAAATGAAGTTGCTCAAGGCCGAGTTTGGTTGGCACCTCATGCATTGGAATTTGGCCTTATTGATAAATTGGGCTCCAAACAGCAAGCTGTTGAAGCTGCCGCCAGTTTAGCGAGCCTAGAGCATTACGACGTGATCACCGTTGAGCAAACGCTTTCTGAAAAGGAACTATTAATGCAGCAAATTTTTGGTGCCCAGATAGTACAATCTTTCCTTGAAAATGAAGTGCAATCAACTGACCCACTTCAGGTTATTACAAAACAAGGCGTGAACCAACTGTTTGAGCAAGTTCAGAAAAGCGCAAAAATGATTGAACTTTATAACGACCCTAACAGTATATATAGTGTCTGCACCATGTGTAACGTGGCACAGTAGTGTCCATCACACATAAGGTTGATGAATAAACTGCAATGTGATGCTGCAGTTGATATACTAAGCCCAGAAATGTTTCTGGGCTTTTTTATGAAAAGAAAAAAAATCTACATTGCCTATACAGGTGGTACAATTGGTATGAAACAATCTAGCAGAGGCTACGTGCCTGTTGCTGGTTACCTAACTGAAACGGTAAAAAATAACGCCGAGTTCACCCGTGAAGAAATGCCGTTATTCGACATTCACGAATACTGCCCACTGATAGACTCTTCAGACATGTCGCCAAAACACTGGCAGTTAATTGCAGAAGACATCAAGTCAAAATACAATGACTATGATGGATTTGTTGTGCTCCATGGTACAGATACAATGGCCTATACAGCCTCTGCTTTGTCTTTTATGTTTGAAAATTTAACAAAGCCAATTATCGTTACTGGTTCACAAATTCCCTTGTCACAATTAAGATCCGATGGTCAGGTAAATCTACTCAATGCGATGTACCTCGCTGCCAATTATCCTATTGCCGAGGTGAGTTTATTTTTTAATAATAAATTGTTTCGGGGAAATAGAGCATTGAAGGCACATGCCGATGGTTTCGATGCATTTGCTTCACCAAACTTGCCTCCGCTTGCCCAAGTTGGGATTAACATTCAATTGCAAGAAGGTAAACTGAGCCCTTACGTTGATCAAGAGCTTGAAGTCACGTCTATTAAATCGCAACCCATTGCTGTGTTACACCTTTACCCAGGGATAAGCGCTAACATGGTTGAAAACGTTCTTTCAAGTGACGTAAAAGCGTTGATTTTACTGAGCTTTGGTGTAGGTAACGCGCCGCAACAAAAAGAGATACTCGATGCGCTGAGAGCAGCCTCAGAACGCGGTGTTGTTATTGTTAACCTCACCCAGTGCATTCAAGGCCAAGTTAATATGGGGGGATATGCGACAGGTAATGCCCTACTGAATTGTGGTGTGATCAGTGGTTACGATATGACCTTGGAGGCCTGTCTCACTAAACTACATTACTTATTTAGCCAAGCGCTTGAATTAGAAACAATTCGCCACTTGATGCAAGACGATTTAAGAGGTGAACTCACTCGTTAGTCCTCGATTGTATTTATACTTATGAGAACTAAAGGGTTAGCATTGCACATTAAAAAGGCCACCACCGTGGCCTTTTCTAATCTAGCTGGTTATCTCACTTTTTCAGGCAGATCCACTAAATCTGTAAGGTGAGATGTTTCACCGCTGTGCGTTTTAATTCCATGCTCACCAAAATAGTCACGCTGTGCTTGCACTAAATGTCCATTGCTTGGCGTACTCAATGTCGCGATGTATGTCTGTGTAGAAGCCAGTACAGGAAACGCCAAACCCGTTTGGATTGCTTGTCCTGTAATACTTCTCAGTGCATTGGCTTCGTCTGAAAGCGTATCAATAAAATCTACGCCTTTTGCAATATCATCTAAATAATCAGCTCGGATAATACAACCAGCTCGCCATGTTTGTAGCGTTTTAGCTAGATCCACTTTCCATTGATGAGAACGAGATGCGCCTTTAATTAAGGCTAAACCCTGACGATAGCAAAGCAGGCTAGCAAAATAGAATGCTGACTTAAGCTCTTCAAGGTCAATGTCCACCTTATTGGTTTCTTTCGTTTGATAAGTCATTTCTTTAGCCGCTAGCGTGCTAATCGTGTTTGTTAAATGGCGAGCCTGTACCGCAGCAACTAAAGAAGGAACCGCAATGCCCAACTCTAACGCGTTTTGAGCAGTCCAAAGGCCAGTCCCCTTTGCGCCAACTTTGTTGTCAATTAAGTCAACTAGAGGCGTTTGATTACTGTCCTCAAGGCTTAGAATATGACGAGAAATAGATAGTAGATAACTATTTAGTTCACCCTCTGACCAAGACTCAAAAATTTCAGCGACTTCTTTAGGTGTTCTGCCCGTACCAATTCGTAGTAAATGATAAATTTCGGCAATGAGCTGCATTAAAGCGTACTCAATACCATTGTGAACCATTTTTACAAAGTGGCCGCTTGCTGATTGACCTACACGCGCAAAGCAAGACTCTTCGTTGTAACTTGCAGCTACTTTTTCAAACCAAGGAACCAAACGCTCCCAACCACCTTCAGAGCCACTGGCCATCATCGCGGGGCCATGACGGGCGCCTTCAGCGCCACCAGATATACCCATAGTCGCAAACTCAAATTTATTTTGATATTTAAGTTTACGTGCAATACCATCTTTGTAGTTACTGTTACCGCAATCAACAATGATATCACCCTTTGACACGCCGGCTTCAATCAATTCATTACATACGGTATCAACCAACTCACCAGCTGGTACCAACAATAAAACCGAACGAGGAGGCTCAAGCCTTTTAACCATATCACCGAGATCCGATACGATATGGAGACGCTCTTCTACACCTAACGATTGTGCGCAGCTAATTAACTCTGCACCAGCGTCTGGATTTTTATCATAGGCGACTAACGTCATACCTTTTTCAATTAAATTAAGCGCGAGGTTCTTGCCCATCACACCTAAACCAACTAATGCAACTTGCATTAAGTTTCCTCCTCGGTAACAACCACACTTTAATTCGTTTTCACGATGTCGAGTACATTATACCTGAGTAGCATGCAATGTGCTGCTCTGGCCACTCTTTATACTAAGCTGTTAAAGTTTAGTACTAATTCAGTCATAACACGCTTCAACACAAGCAAATTTTTTTGCCTTACACACTGGCTGATCGCATTATAAGTCAGAGTGTTAAAAGAGATCTTATCTCACTCTTAGATTGACGACACCTGACACCGGTGTCATAATCACGTCATACAGATCATATAATTTAATTTGTGTATGAAAAAGGGTTAAACGGCAAAACTTTACAGAAAAACGTGATTATCTGACATTATTTAATCAAACACACTGTAAACGATTACTTTTCAACCTAATTTCAAGAAAGATGTTAGCAAGTACAGCCTACAGGAGAATCTGATGCTTAGACGCACAAAAATAGTTGCCACATTGGGACCAGCTACAGATAGAGATAATAATTTAGAAAAAATCATACGCGCCGGTGCTAATGTAGTACGACTAAACTTTTCCCACGGGGTGGCACAAGATCATAAAGACAGAGCCGATGCAGTTCGAGAAATAGCAAAAAGATTAGACAAACATGTTGCTATTCTTGCGGACCTCCAAGGGCCAAAAATTCGTGTATCAACTTTCTCAGAAGGTAAAGTTGACTTGCAAGTGGGCGCAAAGTTTACACTAGATGCTGAGCTTGGTTTAGGTGAAGGGACAATTGAGTCTGTGGGTATCGACTATAAAGAGCTACCACAAGATGTTCAAACAGGCGACCTACTGTTGTTAAACGATGGCCTTATTCAATTGACTGTCGACGACGTCGTTGGTCAAAAAGTCAATTGCACGGTGACAGTTGGCGGCATCCTTTCAAACAATAAAGGCATCAACCGTCTTGGTGGTGGACTTACTGCACCAGCTTTTACAGACAAAGATAAACAAGATTTAATCACAGCGACAGAAATCGGTGTTGATTATATCGCTGTATCATTCCCTCGCAGTGGCGATGATATGCGCTATGTCCGTAGCCTTGCGGAAAAAGCCGGTTCAAACGCACAGTTGCTAGCGAAAATTGAACGCGCAGAAGCAGTAGATACTATCGAAGCGATTGATGACATCGTTTTAGCATCAGATGCAGTTATGGTAGCACGTGGCGATCTGGGTGTTGAAATTGGCGATGCCGCACTGGTAGGCAAACAAAAGCAAATCATTAGTCGCGCACGCTCTTTAAATAGAACGGTAATTACAGCAACACAAATGATGGAGTCAATGATAGATAACCCAATGCCAACACGTGCAGAGGTTATGGATGTCGCTAACGCTGTGCTAGATGGTACCGATGCCGTAATGCTTTCAGCAGAAACGGCAGCCGGTGATTACCCTGAAGAAACGGTAGCTACAATGGCACGTGTATGTTTAGGTGCCGAATCACAGCCTGAAACACACATATCTAAACACAGGCTGGACAGTATGTTCTCTGACACTTCAGAAACACTTGCATTGTCTGCCATGTATGCAGCTAACCACCTGGATTCAGTAAAAGCAATTGTTGCTCTGACAGAGTCTGGTAACACATCTAAGCTTATGTCTAGAATTAGCTCTGGTTTACCAATTTTCTCGCTTTCAAGACACGCCTCAACACTCGGCCAAACAGCACTTTATCGCGGTGTTTACCCAGTGTATTTTGATTCAACAAGCTGCACAGCTGATACAATTGTTCGCGATGCACTGAATACACTCGTTGAAGGTGGCTCGCTAGAGAAAGGCGACACGGTAATTCTGACACACGGTGACCTAATGGAAACTATTGGTGCAACCAATACAATGAAAATAGTCACCGTTTAAAGGTATAATTAGCCTATAAACTTCTTAAGCCCAGCTCTGCAAGTTGGGCTTTTTTGTTGCCAGACTAAAACTAAATGCAGATACTTATTAACTCGCCAATGCAGACTTTACTTTGTCGCGGTAGCTTCGGCTAACTTTAAGCTCCTGACCATTGTCTAAAACCAACAAATACTCACCACTACTTTGCGTGACAAGTTTACTGATTTGACCCGTGTTAACAATTGCAGAACGGTGAACTCTCACAAATAGCTTTGGATCCAGCTCTTGTTCTAGTTCTTTCATGGTTTTTCTTAAAATATGAGTCTGGCCATCTGCACAGTGAAGACACATATAGTCGCCTGCCGCATCAATCCATTGAATCGTTGCTGTGGAAACTCTAATGATTTCCCCCTGCTCTTTTACCGCAAGTGATTCAGGAAACTTTTTGTCTTCTATTACATCACCAGTTGCTAGTTTTTTCAGGATCTCTTCACAGTTATTACCTGTGATCCCTGCAACAAAGCTAGCAAGCTTTTTCTTATGGGCATTATCTTGTTGAGTTTTTAGATAGCTCTGCACTTTTTCTATCGCCTGTTTTAGTCTGTTGTCATCTACTGGTTTGAGTATGTAATCCAAAGCATGAATCTCAAACGCCTTTACCGCATAGTGATCAAAAGCCGTAACAAAGACTATTGCTGGTAGGGGTTTAACGCTCTCGCTAAGGGTTCTAGCTACCTCAAAGCCATTCATACCAGGCATTTGGATATCTAAAAAGACCAAATCGATATCTTGCTGCTGGCATAACTCAATGGCTTTTTGGCCACCATTACATAGCTCAACTACTTCTATTTCTTCAAAATCTTTAAGTCTGACGGCCAACCCTTTTCTGGCTAACGGCTCATCATCAACAATTAGCGTTTTAATCTTGCTCATTACTTCACTTCTCGGCCTTTTCAAACGGAACTCGTATATTAGCCTTCAGTCCTGAAGGCGTATTATTTGATAGCACAAACGAGAAATTGTTCTCGTAAAGCGTTTTTAATCTATCTTGCGTATTTGCTATGCCAACACCACCAGCGCTTTTCAACTGCCCATTGTCCAAATCTGCGCCGGGACCATTGTCTCCAACTTCTAACAATAGCTCATTGGCAAATACTTGTGCTTTAATTTCTATCTTGCCACCTTCATCCATATGCGCAATCGCATATTTAATGGAGTTTTCAATCAAGGGCTGCAATATTAAGCTAGGCACTAATGCTTGTTTGGCTTGCTCCGTAATATCTAAATCGATAGCCAAGCGTTCATCAAACCTAACCTTCTCTATTTCTAGATACAGCTTCAATGCATGAAGTTCCTGCTCTAGAGGAACCTTTTTGATTGGATCTGTATTTAAGGTATAACGCAAGAAATCACTTAGCCTAGAAACCATCTGATTTGCGTCTTTATTTTCCTCAACCAATACCAACGTCGAAATGGCATTTAAAGTATTGAACAAAAAATGAGGATTCAACTGGTATCGAAGCATTTTAAGTTGTGCTTCGTGAGCCATCGTGTTTGCTTTTAATGCCTTTTGCCTTTCACTTTGAAGTAATTGATAGTACTTAATACCAAAATACAATCCACTCCAACAAAGTACAATGTAAACTGAATCTAGCCCTTGGTGAAGATAATAGAACCACTCATCAGGGCGATATCCATGTCTATATATTTCCCACAGGTTGTACTTTTGAACCACTGACCATAACGTGCCAGTTATATATGACACGCTAAACACAACGAATATAAGTATCCAAGGTTTTGCGTTCCATACTCGTCGATAAAGATACCTCAATGGCACCGTCATCAAACAACCAGCATACGCATTGAGTACAATTACAAAGACATAAATATCACGCATTTCAAAGACTTTAGAGCCGATATAATTGACCAACGCGTAGCCAATCCACCCTGAAATTTGTAGTACCCAAAAAAATCGTTGTCGATTATCGACGAGAGCTTGCCAGTTCAAATTTACATTTACCTCTTATAGCTTACCTCGATTATATCCTATTGAGATCGGCTTAATCACTACCAATGGTCCTGTATTTCCCTCTGTTAACCGCAAAAAACATACAATGAGATAGCTGCTAATTGTGATTCAATACAGGCACTTAATTTTTCAAGTGAAAGCATATTAACTCTGAGAGAACCGAGTAAATACTCAATTTTTGTCGAACCAAATTTTCCTCCAATGGGAACATATGTAAAAGTATAGAAACAACTTATGTAGTGAATATTTCTAAATTTATAACAGTCTGTTTAATGAACAAAACAACAACAAAACCCCATTGATAACCGTTATCATTTTCAATATCATTTGCGCAATAATTCTAAATAGGGAATAACATGCGCTCATTCAACAAAAAATATCCAACGCTTATTTCTGCACTCGCCATCGCACTTTCAAGTGCAGCCGTTGCAGACGACAACACAAAAAATAAAGATCTTGAAGTCATTGAAGTCATTGAAGTCAGCCCGAAGGGCCTAATTTCATACGTTAGTGCAAGTGCGTCTAAGTCAGACGTGCCGATCACAAAAACTCCCGTTTCGGTTTCTGTATTAACCTCTCAACGTATTGCTGACCTTGGCGCAGAAACGCTACAAGATGCAATTGGCTATGTGGCAGGTGTTTACAATGGTCCTTATGGCGTAGACACGCGAGGCGATTGGTCTAAAATCCGCGGTGTTGACCCGCTGGTATATGTAGATGGCTTGCAAATGCAATTCGGCCACTACAACAATACCCGAGTCAACCCTTATACATTAGAGCGTGTTGAAATATTAAAAGGCCCTTCTTCCGTTTTATATGGTCAAGGTTCAACGGGTGGTATTGTTAACTCTGTATCAAAGCGTCCGCATGAAGAAACTCAAGGCGAGTTTTGGGCTCAGGTAGGTAACTACGACAGAGTACAAATAGCTGGAGATTACAATACGTCGTTTGGCAATAGTAACGAGTTTCAAACGCGCGTTGTTGGCGTCTACCGAGACAGTGGTACACAAACAGACTTTGTAGATGACAATACGCTTGTTTTTGCACCTAGCTTTGCGTGGGATATCAATGACGATACACGCTTCACTGTATTGGCAAACATGCAAAAAAACGAGTCGGGATCTTCGACTCAGTTTTTCCCACACGAAGGTACTATCAAACCAGCGCAATACGGACAGATCCCCAGCGAGCGATTTGTTAGTGAACCGGGTTGGGATCGATACGACACAGAGCAATTTGCGTTAACAACAATTTTAGAACACAGTATTTCAGATAGCACACATATCAGCTGGTCAACACGTTATAGTGATAGTGCATCGGAGTACAGAACGATCTTTTCTTGGCCACCAGCATTTCAACAGGACAAGCGCTCAATAAGCCGTACCTTTAGTATGACAGATGGTGACGCGACCAGCTTTTTAAGCGATATTCAGATACATCAATATGTTGATTTTGGTGATCTGGAAGTTAACTTAGTTGCCGGTATCGACTACCAAGATGCAAAAACAGATGCTGATACCCAACGTGGAGCAGTGAGTAGCTTACTAGACTTGTATAGCCCTGTTTATGGTCAAGCCGATGCACTCCCAACAACAGTCACTGTCGACGCACCTGAAAAAGTAGATACACAGCTGGGTGGATATATTCAAACAACTTTCGAATACGGTGGCTTCGTTGTTAATACTGCATTGCGTCACGATAATGTTGATACAGAGACATCAGGAAAATCCGATAGCCAAAGCGCTACCACAGGTCGAATTGGAGCTTTGTATTTGTTCGACAATGGCCTTTCACCTTATGCAAGCTATTCAGAATCTTTCCAACCGCTCTATGATTTAAAGCCACAAGGCGGCGCGTATAAGCCAAAAGAAGGTGAGCAATTTGAGTATGGTGTTAAGTATCAGCCAGCTGGTACTGAGCATCTAATTACAGCAAGCGTATTCCACATCAAAGACAAAAACCATATTCGTCGTGTATCCCCTACTTTGCATTTGCAAGATGGCGAAGTTTCTGTTGAAGGTTTTGAGTTAGAAGCTCAATTAGAGTGGGAACAATTTGATGTTTATGCATCATATGCTTACACGACTACAGAAAATGACACAACACCACAATCACCTGAAACAATTTTGTCTGGCGCATTTGCTGTTCAAGATCCAACCTTAAGAGCAGCAGCCTTACAAGGTGCAGTTGGAGCAATAGCCACTGATGATGCACCACTGTCGGCTACCCCTGAGCATTTGGCCTCAGTTTGGGCAACTTACCGCGCTGATAACCTTGTTGAAGGGTTAAAGTTCGGTGCTGGCATTCGTTACGTAGGAAAGACTTTTGATGGAAGTCGCTCTGTAAGTGTTGGTGGTGTTGACTATCACAAAGCACTGACAACCGACAGCTTTACTCTTTTTGATATGATGATCGGTTATAACTTTGGTGACTACGAGCTGAGCTTAAATGTCGATAACCTCGCTGATAAAACCGTTATTACAAGCTGTCTAGTACGAGGCGATTGCTTCTATGGCCAACGTCGTACAGTGACTGCCAATTTAAAGTATCGTTTCTAAATTATTTTCGTTAACGCTGTAACAGTGTTCAAGGAAGGACACTGTTACATTTGAGACCAACACACGGCTCGTTAGAAAATTACAATTCCACTTTGACTTTACTGTCAGCACGTTAACTCCCCACTTAAGTATCGCAAAAGTAAAACATTGAGCAAAAGTCATCTGATAAAAGGCTGGCAAACATTTCCCCTTGCTAGAACTCTTCAATACAAAAAAAGGCGACACTAGTGTCGCCTTTAACTCTACTACTCAATCGTACAATAAGGAATTAGTTACATAGTCCTAAATCAGTCCAAACTTTCCAATCATTACCTACATTTGAATTTTGCTCAGGGTTTGCACCTCTGTTCCACCAGTTACTGCGATATTTACGACCGTTATAAGCAACCTCGGTGCCACCGACATAGATTTTTGCTGAAGACCAAGTGTCTAAACCGATACAACCAGTTTGATTTCCACCATCTGTAACAGTTACAGATTTCGCAACACTGTGCGTTGCACCAAAATCATCAGTTATAGTTACCGAAACTTGATAGCTGCCTGCATTAGCAAAAGTGTGAGCCACTTTTGAACCCGTTGCGTTAAAACCATCGATATTCCAGTCGTAGCTAATAATTTGGCCATCTGCATCACGGCTAGAAGTTGCGTCGAACGTACAAGCTAAGTCATTACAGCTAAAAGTGAAGTTCGCAACAGGCGCATTATTATCTTGCGCGCCACCACAACCATTTGTTGCGATATAGTCAGATGCCGCTTTAGCCTGTACTAATCCATAGCCATATTCATCATCACGGCCGACTGTACCTAGGTCAATTGCAGTTGCATTAAGTGCATTTCGAATATCAACATTAGAACAGCTTGGGTGCTGACTCCATACTAGCGCTGCAACACCTGCAACATGAGGGCTAGCCATCGAAGTACCTGATTTTTCGCTGTAATCTAAAATAGCTTCTAGCTGCAACTCAACCGTTGAACCAACCGAACTTTGCAGTGCAGTACCTTGCTCTTGCGACAAAGAAATAACAGGAATTGTTACACCGTGAACACCATCACCCAATGTACCACCAAAGGCACCCGGCGCATTGTTATAAACGATAGCTGCAACACCGCCACCTGCTTGACAATTTGCTGCTTTGTCTTTGAATGACGCACCACCGCGCTCAATTAGGCAGATGCTTTGCGTTGCCGCACAACTTGTTAGGCCTTGACCACAATCAACTAGCTCAGCGCTCACTTTGCCTTCAACTGAATTAGTCATACCGGCACCTTGCACAAACACACCACCAGCAGTAACACCAGCTAGTACACCTGTGCCTCTAGGCACTGTAGATAATACATTTGTGCCCGGAGCTGAGATCTCTACTTGTGCATTGTATTGAGATGATGGGTTTTTAACGCGGTTTTCATCGATGTTCGCAACAGATACTACCGTATCGTAGCTTGCTGGATAACTCATTGTGGCATTGCCGTCATTACCAGCTGCAGCTATCAGTAATACACCTTTATCATATGCGGCTTGCAGTCGCTCTTGGAAGTATTGGCTAGGGCTACCACCACCTAAGCTCATATTGATGACCTTAGCACCATTTTCAACACAGTTGTCTACTGCACGGGCAATACGTGACGTTAAACCTTGTTTACCATCGTTGTCGAATACACGCACATTATGAATGCCTACTTTATCATTTGGTAAAACACCAACAACACCAGTACCATTTTTGAGTGCGACGATTGTTCCCGCTACGTGTGTACCATGTCCAGAACCGTCTTGATACCAAGTAAGGCCACCCGGTAAATCAGTAAAACCAGTTGCGTTTTGAGGTAAATCAGGGTGCCCAAGGTCATAACCAGAGTCAATAACACAAACTTTAAAAAGATCTGCATTCGTATCTTGTAACAATGGTGCTTGTACCTCTGCTAGACCATAAGGTGAAACCTCACCTGAAGACGCAGCATTGAACGGCTTGTACTCATAATCTTCTTCAACATATTTGTACTGACCTGACGCTTTCAATTTAGCAGCCTGTTCCGGTGTAAGTGCCATCGTGACAACTTTGCCAGAATGGTCATTAGAGAGTATTTCCGCAGCTGGCTCTGCACCAAAATCAAGTGCAATATTCGCTCTGGAAAAACGACTCGTTTCAGGCGCAAAAATGCTTAAGTCACTTTGCTTTAAAATGTACTGTTTAGTCTCTTGCGCTTGTACGACTGTTGATGAAAGTGCTGATAAGGCCAGTGCTAACGAAGTTAGCTTAAATGTATTTTTCATGTTAATTCCTTAGTGGATAGTTTTTATTGTTGTCGCTTCCACTGCGATAGTTTCCTACTTGCTGTTATTTTGTACCCCTTTCAAATACAAGTTATCTGTTAATTTTTAACATTGCAACCTTTTATTAAAGTTTTTTGTCAGAAAAATTAAAAAACAATGTCAATTTACGTAGAATTAAGGCGGGAAGACTGTCAAAAGCTCAACAATCAACTTGAGCTCATGAAAATGTTAAAATCATTAGCCAAATGAAACTTATTATTACAAACCGTAAACACTCGAAGAAATAACAGTCACCTTAAAATATTTTTAAAATGTCTAAGGCAGGAAGAAAGTGAAAAGTAATTAACTAGCTGTAGGAGCTCTTTCACCTAGATAAAGAACGATAGGAGTATAAAATCAACGTGAAAACTGGAAAGTCTTAACTTGGCCTGTCTAGAACTGAAAAAATCTGACAGTTTAATGTGTGTCAGTTCCGAGCATTCAGTGGTTTTCGTAGAACGCTGAATAGTCTGTTTTAAAAAAGTGACGTGATCTTTCAAGCCTATACAGGCTATTCTTAAAGTTGAAGATAATTCCGAGAGGTAATTATGAAAGGTGGAAACGTTCTTATTTACGGTGAACATTATGATCCAGATAATGAAGTAAACAGGACGATTACTACCGACGAAAAACTAAAAATGAATTCAAAAACTCACGCAAAATAGAAGATATCAGGTTTAACAAATTTTGCTAACTCAAATCTAAATTCAAGTGTCTTTCATCCAAAAGAAGATGTGGTGTTCTAAATCAAAATAAATTCTTCAAACTTACCTCATTTAGGAAATTAGCAATTTACTAACGCATGTGTTTGCAAGATAATGATAATAATTTCTATTCAAGGAGTAACATCAATGAACAACTTGACTAAATTTACAGTTGCAGCGCTGGCATCGTCGGCTTTCCATAGTAGTGCAAACGAATGTGAATTATCTGTAGAGTCAAATGACATGATGCAGTTTTCTAAGAAAACAATGTCAGTTCCTAGTAAATGTGAGCAGGTTAAGCTCACTTTGATCCACACAGGTAAGTTACCAGCAGCCGCCATGGGCCATAACTGGGTACTAACAGAGAAGAAGAATGTAAAGGCAGTCGCTTCTGATGGGATGCGCGCTGGTGTGAAAAACAATTACGTTAAACCAGACGATGTGAGAGTCTTTGCTTCAACTAAAGTGATAGGCGGTGGAGAATCTACTTCTATTACCTTTTCAACAAAAGGTCTGAGTAAGGACGGTAATTACCAATTCTTTTGCTCATTCCCTGGTCATTTTGCGATTATGAAAGGCACTTTTAAAATAGTGTAGCGCCAAACTAACCTACAGCCAGAATCAGGAATAATATCGACTCTGGCTGAATTGTTCATACCAAAAAGGTTAAATATGTGCCGCGCTAAACCCGGCGACAAATATAAAAGTAAGACAATAAATGGTCTTTGCACATCTGAATGTAGAGGATAGCCAGCCGCTTACCGAAAAAATCACAGTTACTATCATGATCAAAGCATCTTTGGTCGGTGTTTTACCAATTGTAAGCATAAAGATTAAAGCTGCGAACCCGAACCAACACGCTGTAGAGAAATGCCAGATATTTTTCAAGACCCTTTTTGTACAGTACTTACCTAGTAGATATTTAGGTTCAACTTTGTCTAACGCTTTTTTCGTTAGGATGAGCTTATAACCAATATAGTGATGCAACATACCTATTAAACAAATTAAAACAAATACAGATATAGGCATGACTTCCCTTTACACATACTTCAATATTACCTTTTAAGCACTATACAAAAATGCACAACACAATTCATTCGTTAAATTATATCTTGGCAATTTATTAATCTTTGCATTAATTCAATTGTATCAATGAAACTTTTTAATAATGAAGTCAGCACAACGCCGAGCTCACCTACCCTTTAATTGGTTAGTCGATTTTCGAGTCTCATAAACTATACAGTCTTAATTAATAGTACTAGACAATGTATGTCAATCAGTACTGAGGTTTTTGCCCTTCTTTACTTGTAACACTTTGTATCTTTGATTCAGCGTCTGCTTTTAAGCTGTATTCTCCGTAGAATTCCGTTTTCCAAAGTTTTAGATCTAAAGACGTACGCCAATGCTGATGTACCCTATGCTCCGCGCTTTTTTCCCATCTAATCTCATGCGTTTTGACAACACCATCAGGTTGCTTAGTCTGCCCACGCAGAACCATTTTACCATCTAAAAACTCACCTTCTAATTTGAGTAATAAACCGGTGTTATCAGTCCAGGTTTGATGCCACTTACCAGAAGATTTGTCGAAAATGTTTAGACTTTTTCCCTTAAAACCAGTCGGCGTCTCGTATTCTTCTAGCAAAACACAACCACCTAAAATTTTACTGATTTTGCTGCTACCAGCCAGTTTTCCATTAGACTCAACTCGCCATTCTCCAAGCCAAAAGTCAAAGTTACGATATTGATCGCTATTACAAGGGCCAGCTTGAACGCTAAAATTTACCATTGATACCAAAAACACTACCAGTCGCATAATTCCACCTTCCTTAATAAATTGAATAATCGTGCAAATTTAGCAATTTTGCATCACCTACACGCAAGATTTAACCATAGACAAAACTCTCTAATTAGTGAATTACGGCATTTACTCAATAAAAATAAAATTACGACGTTCTCTTATCTGATTGGTACGTTGAGCCCACAATTCTTCAATTTAACTAAAAAAATATATCCATTTGTTTTAATTGGATTTTTACCCATTTAAGATACAACCAATGAAAATAAATTGATAAAAAACATCGTTTTTTTTGTCTTTATTGTTATTTTTTTTAAAAACACAGGTTTGTATTTCAGGAACAACAAAAACAACCTTAGGGAAAAAGATATGAAAAAGTCTATATTGGCTAGTGTTTTAGCACTTACATTCGGTTCTCAAGCTTTTGCTAGTAACTACGCTTTACTTTCTGAAACAAGAGATCAGATCCAATACCCAGAATACACTCAACAGGAAAAATTAACGGTTGTTAATCAAGCCAAACAACTGCTTGAAGGGCTATACGTACACCGTTACGCAAAAGACCTTTACTATGGTATTTCACCAACTGGTCATGTGAACCCAGTTGACGCTATCAACGACGTAATCGCGGAGCTTGACTCTCTAAGCTCAAAACAGCTAAATGAGCGCCTAACTAAAATCTTTAAGGCGCAGCGTGACCTGCACTTAGTTTATGTTCACCCAACACCTGTTAGAAACTTTGCTTCTATTTTACCTTTCGAATTCGACAAAACAGTTGATGTATTAGGTAATCCAGAGGTGCGTGTATCTAACCTGCTGGAAAACTTAGTACCTTATGTTGGTGGCGTGAGACTGCCAGAGGTTGGTGATAAAGTAATTTCTTACAATGGTGTATCTATTTATGACGTTGTAGCACAAAATCTAAATACTGGATTCGGTGCAAACCCTGATGCAGGCTTTGTTCGTGCACTTGAAGCAATTACATATAAAGGCCATGCAATCTCATTGGTGCCAGAAGAAAACGAAGTGACAATTGAGTTTGTATCACATGCTACAGGCGAAACATATACTACCGTTGTTCCTTGGGTAGCTAGATTACCTCGCACAGCAGCAGCGTCAAACAGCTCAGATGCAGCGCTAGCAGATTCAATTTCTGACAGCACGAATTTAGACGCTCAGATGTTTGCTGATATTAAAGCTGAATTAGATGAAGATAATGCATCACCATTTGCTACGACCCCAACAGCAGATAGCGAAATTTCATGGGCTATCCGAGAGGTTGATGGACAAACTGTCGGTTATATTCAGCTAGATAGCTTCTCTCCTAATAACACAAAAGAAGAAGCTGTGTGGATTGTTAGCAGCTTGATGCAAAATGAGCTTGCTAATACCGACGCACTCGTATTTGACGTACGTAACAATCCGGGCGGTAATATCCTATACGCAGATGAATTAGTACAACTATTCACAGCGAAAAGAACTTCACCGACAGAACTTCGTTTCATTAACTCAGACATCAACCATCACTTGTTGAACGATACCATTTTCTCCACGCTTGGCGAAAATTGGGTGAATATTCTAGCAGATGTCGCTGGCACAAATGCACAATATACAGCAACTGAAACGTATGTGACAAAAGCGCAAAACAATGCATTTGGTCAGTCTTACTATAAACCTGTAGGTGTGTGGTCAAACGCGAAAACGTATTCATCAGGTGACGTATTTACTTGTGCTGTACAAGATAATGGTGCTGCAAAAGTTTATGGTGAAAATCTGCGTACCGGCGCTGGTGGTGCAAACGTACTAAGACACTCAATATTTGCGCGTTACGCTGGAGCGCCTAAATTTGAATTCCTACCTTATAACCAAGAAATGACCGTTTCTTGGAGACAAATGGTGCGTCACGGCCATAATAAGAACGCGCTGATTGAAGACTTTGGCTGTGTTTCAAACCAGGTAGTACCAAAGACACTTAGCAGCATTTTAGACAATGATGTTGGCAACTTTGACACGATTGCTCGTGACCTACTTAGCCAGCCACAATCAGCTTCTACAGTAAACTTCTTACAACCTCGAGTAGTAGAACTGGCTCAGACGCAAGGTGTATTCTCGATTGAAGTTAAAAACACTGAACATGTAGATGTGTATGTGAACGATGTAAAAGTTGAGCGTATTAATGTGTATGCATACGGCCCTGCTGCAAAACTAGTTGAGTTCTCTTTACCTGATGATGTAAATGGTCAAGGTAACGTGCAATTCGTTGGCTTAGATGCTGGTAAAACACAGCTATGGAACGGTAAGCGTTATTTCTTCTAATTAATATTTAATTACTTATTAGACACTGTGGCTGGGTTTAAATCCCAGCCATTTTTATTTGAGAAACTATGATTTTGCACCATAAGGCCCACGAATCGGTGCTAAATAACTTCCTACTTTCAAGCAGCCATACTCA
Organism: Pseudoalteromonas luteoviolacea; assembly: GCF_001696455.1. Lineage (GTDB taxonomy): Bacteria > Pseudomonadota > Gammaproteobacteria > Enterobacterales > Alteromonadaceae > Pseudoalteromonas > Pseudoalteromonas luteoviolacea_C. The sequence goes on along the minus strand of NZ_MAUJ01000001.1, from coordinate 861,710 downwards.
AAAAGTATTTACCCCAAGTCACGCATTAAAATTTCGTATTCCTCATTTGCATCAGCAATCAAATGAGACAACTCTCTTGCATCTCGCTCTTTTAAAACAACCTGCCAAGTCACTGCTCCCTCTTTGCCCGTTAACGCAATATCGGCACCGTTATGTTCATACTTTATATTGTTAAATTGAGTTGTGTGATGCTCGTGAAGCTCAACAATATCCACATCTAAAGTGCCCGTTGGATACACTTCAACATGAGCATGCAAGTTCTTGTCACCCGATAAACAATACTCTCTATGTACAGAAATCATCACTGCCTCCTTAACCATTAGTATCAACCAAAGATAAGTGTAGAACAGTATTTAAAAGCACGATTGATTATTCTTCTCTGAAAAAATACCGATGCCATATGTGCAGCATTCAAAATGAAAAACTCGCACATTAAATTTTTATGAATCTTTCTCAGCATAGATAAACGCGCTTTCTCCTCCTGCATAATACTGTAAAGTTGAAGTTATTATCCTCCTCAGCCATCACGGAAAAACCCTGTACAATCAGTAGGTATAGCATTAGCTCAATGCCTGATTAAAATTAAGCTATTGATTTTTTGAATAAGGTAAGAATTGGGATATTTAAGATAAGTTCAAAAAAATGAATTTGCTTTTACTGTTTTTTCGCAAAGTAATATAGAGATGGGGAGAGGCTCTTAAGTAAAGCTCAATCCCCATTGAACGCGTTACTGAAAACCATTCAGCATTTTTTCACACACAACAGGCGTTGGGCGGTGATTATCATCAACGGCTACAAATGTAAAATTACCTGAGATAGCTAGGTGCTTATCATCTTTGTGCATTGTTTCTAAGAAGATCTGAACTTCTACTTTCAAACTCGTATTACCTACGTGCACAACTTTTGAAACCAACTCTGCAAAAGTACCTGCGGGAATTGCTTCTTTAAAATCAACGCGGTCTGAAGAAATCGTAACCAGCGGCTTACGACAAAATCGTGTTGCAGCAATAAAAGCAACTTCATCCATCCAAGCCAGTGCGTCTCCACCAAAAAGAGTATTATGGTGGTTTGTTCTACCAGGGAAAACGGTTTTTGTTACTGAAGTTGTAGAGTCTTCAATACGCTTTTTGATCACCGCATCTCTTTCTAAATCTGTCATTTATTTACTGCTTTTTACTGTTTGCTAATTTATCAATCATTAATAGCTCAGGGTCTAAACGCTCCCCGAACCAGTTAAAACGCCAATCTAAATGTGGACCCGTCACACGACCTGTCGCTCCGATATCTCCAATCAGCTCGCCGGTATTGACCTTGTCACCCACTTTTACATGTAACTTGCTCATATGAATATAAGTTGAGGTAATCCCGTAGCCATGGTCGAGAATGAGAGTACCACCGCTGTAATATAAATCTGGTTCAGCTAACACCACTGTGCCAGACAATGGGGCCCAAATAGGCGTGCCAGTTTTATTGGCAATGTCTAAACCAAAATGCGGTCTGCGTGGCTCGCCATTGAAGTATCGTTGGCTGCCATAAACACCTGAGATTCTACCTTTAGCTGGCCTGTACACTGGCTTATCAAAATATTCTAGTGTACTCGCTTTTGCCCTAGCAGCACTTACTTTAGCTGCATCGCTGCGAATTCGCTTAAGTACCTCCTTAGGAGGTGAAACATATTTTTTGGCTACACCAGTTATTCTGTCAATGTCGTAATCACGGCTAGTAATGAGCAACTGTTTAGACTGCTTTTTGCCGTTTAAATCGACCCACGATAGCGTATGTTCTGATTTAGCGTCACGCCCAAATCCGAACACAAATTTGCCATTTGACGTTAATTGCAGAGGCTGACCGTTGAAGGATACCGACTTTGCATCTTCAATAGTGCCAGTTACCATTCCACCCTGCGTAAGGTGCCCTTTAAGTTCTACTGCTTGCGCACTCAATGCCAAGCAAGCCCCAAGCGCGAGAAACAGTTTATGCATAAGCTATCGCTCCTTTGCCAACACCTTCGTATGCACGTACCTTAACTTGTTTGTCTGGATAAGTATTTTTAATCTCTGTTGCCAAATAGTCTGCAATGCACTCGACTGTTGTATCACAAGGTAAAATCTCGCACCTTTGCTGACTGATGCTCATTTCGAAGTAACCTTGAGTGGATTCATAGGCAAAAGCATAGTCATCATCAATAGCTGTAATATACTTTAATTGAGCGTGCTCAATTAAATCTTCTTGGGTGCCTAAATAAATATCTTCCCACTTTTGGGACCATTCTTTTTGCAATCGAGGCATGCTAACCCCATCAAAGAAAATACCAATTAATGAACGGTGACCATGGATAATTCGCTGGCAATTCCCGTCATGTTTTTTCAACCCATGACTATAGTGATAATAAAAACTGCTCGTTTCTTCTGGGCGTAATGCAATCTCAATATCTTTAACGTTATCAGGCATTTCTGGCAAAATTTGTGCTTTGAGAAATGCAATCACAGATTCGATATCAATCTGCTCACCTTCCACGATACAAACGGCCTCGTCAGGCGCACTCATTGCTAAGTGGTGATCGTTGAAATAGTAGTCAAAAGCTACTCGGCCATCATTCTGTTCAAACTGGCAATCTAATTTAGAAGGAATGGCCAGCTTATGATCTATTGTATTGTCGATGATACTTTTGATTTGTTTTTTTACTTTTGCAAAGTCTAGTACCATTGACTCTTCATTCAACTGACCATGCAAAGTCATATCTACAATCCAACTTTCACCAACTGCTCCGCGCTTGGCACATAAGTAAGAAAAATCTATTACCGTTAAGGCATCTACAAAAAGGATCATAAACTTCCATTAAATTTCTAACAAAACAAACTGATTATAAAGTTTTTTCAACCAAAAATCGCGTTAATCGTAAAGAGAATTAACTTTAATGCTGTTGACGACTATTCTAAGTAAAAATTTAACTGTTCAGAGTTGTTTAGCGTACAAGTGTACGCTAGAGTACCCGCAATTAGAAATAAAGAATGAAGACTATGGAACCTAAAAATAGCTATACAAAAGAAGAACTAATCCTTTGTGCTGAAGGAAAGATGTTTGGTGAAAACAATTGCCGCCTACCTATCGACAACATGTTGATGATGGATCGAATTGTCGAAATCAACGAAGACGGCGGTGAATTCGGCAAAGGCGAGATCATCGCTGAACTGGACATCAACCCAGACCTTTGGTTCTTCGACTGCCACTTCCGTGGTGACCCGGTAATGCCAGGGTGCCTAGGTCTTGACGCAATGTGGCAAATTGTTGGCTTCTTCCTAGGGTGGTCAGGTGGCCCAGGTTTAGGACGAGCACTAGGCGTAGGCGAAGTTAAATTCACGGGTCAAATCTTGCCGACAGCTAAGAAAGTAACTTATCGTGTAAACATGAAGCGTGTTATCAAGCGCAAACTATTCATGGGACTAGCTGATGGCGTTGTTGAAGTAGATGGTCGTGTTATCTACGAAGCAAAAGACTTAAAAGTAGGTCTATTCCAAGACACAAGTGCTTTTTAATGATAACCCATTAAAAAACAAGCCCCTAGTTCAGGGGCTTTTTTTTACTCAAATTCGTTGACGGTTTTGTTTTACGTTTTAAACATGTTGCGATTGTCTATGGCCTCTCGCCAGCCACCTAACCATTCTGATCTGTGCTCAATTTGCTGATATGGACATAAATCTTTAGACCGCCCTGCTAAACCTGCCTTAAATCCCTGTGAGTGTGCTCTCTCTAAACGGTCTCTTTTCTGTCTCTTCATAGGTAAATTCCTCACCTTTAATTTTTGATTGCTTTAGTCTTATGACATCCACATTTAATAAATAGTTAACGCAACCGTAATTTTCAACTTCTTTGTGTTTTGAACTCAGCTAGTGTGAGAAGTACCTCGTATAAATTGCGATATTAGCTTAATTAGTTAAACACTCGTTGCACAGAATTACGCCAAACTATATCGGATAGAATCAAAATTTAGTTTTGCAATAATGGTAACAATAAGCACCCTGCTCGCAGATAAATTTTTGCGCGCATTGCTTATTCAGTAGGAATGGCCAAACCTCAAGACTCAATTAATCACAGATCAGAATCACATGCAATGTTTTAACGATAAGAACAATAGACGATCATTGCAAAAAGGTAGAAATATCCAATTTTAGAAATTATTTAGATTATACCTCTCGATACAAATAAGAAATCAAATTAAAATAATCTAATATCATGTAAAAAAACATTCATTATTTTGTCATAAAAAAGGCCGCTAGATAGCGGCCTTTTTTCAATAACTTGTCTAAGTTACTTCAATACTTCTAAACCACCCATGTATGGCTTAAGCGCTTCTGGTACGATTATAGAACCATCTTCTTGTTGATAATTTTCTAATATTGCAACCAGCGTACGGCCAACAGCGAGGCCAGAGCCATTCAATGTGTGAAGTAATTCAGGCTTCTTTTCACCTGCACGACGAAAACGCGCTTGCATTCGACGAGCTTGGAAATCCTGCATGTTTGAACAAGAAGAAATCTCACGGTAAGTGTCTTGCGCAGGTAACCATACTTCCAGATCATAGGTTTTCGCCGCACCAAAGCCCATATCACCAGTACACAGTACCACTTTACGATAAGGTAACTCTAATGCTTGCAAAATCGCCTCGGCATGCCCTGTAAGCTCATCCAGTGCATTCATAGAATCTTCAGGCTTTACAAGTTGTACCAATTCAACTTTGTCAAACTGATGTTGACGAATAAGGCCGCGAGTGTCTCTACCATAGCTACCCGCTTCACTTCTAAAGCATGGTGTATGCGCAGTCATACGAATTGGCAATTCTTTTTCATCATAGATTTCATCGCGCGCACAGTTTGTCAGAGGCACTTCGGCTGTTGGGATTAGGCTGTAGCCATCCTGATCTTCTTCCAAAACCTCAGTATGGAACAGATCAGCGGCAAATTTAGGAAGCTGACCCGTACCAAACAAACTCGCTTTATTAACTAAATACGGTACATACATTTCTGTATAACCGTTTTTATCAGTGTGCGTATCCAGCATAAACTGTACAAGTGCACGGTGCATTCTTGCAACACCACCACGCATCACAGTAAAGCGAGAGCCACTTAGTTTTACACCAGTTTCAAAGTCTAACCCTTTATCAAGTGCTTCACCTAAATCAACGTGATCTTTTACTTCAAAGCTAAATTGTTTCGGCTCGCCCCATTTTGACACTTCAACATTATCATCTTCATCAGCGCCTGCAGGTACTTCTTCCGCTGGTAAGTTTGGTAGAGTCAAAGCAATGTCTTGAAGTTCAGCAAGTACTTTATCTTGCTCAGCTTTTGCCGCAGATAGTTGATCACCTAAATCTGCCACTGCATCCAACAAAGGTTGAACATCTTCACCCTTCGCTTTTGCTTGACCGATTGCTTTGGAACGGCTGTTACGCTCACTCTGTAATTCTTGAGTTCTTGTTTGTAGAGTTTTACGCTGCTCTTCAAGTGCATTAATTGCAGCAACATCTAATTCAAAGCCGCGTTTTTTCAAGCGCGTTGCAGCTTCTTCAATGTCTTGTCTTAAATACTTTGGATCTAACATGTTTGTTCTTTTAACCTTTTTGCATGACTAAGCAAAGACCTATCCAGGCCATAAAAATACATATAACAACATTCAACGTAATATTCAGTGCCATTTTCACGATTTGACCTTGTTGCAATAACAACAAGCTATCCATTGAGAATGTCGAAAATGTCGTCAAAGCACCTAAAAATCCTATCCCAACCAGAGCTTTGGCTGGCGAGACATCGATTATTTGCTTTTCGATTAATCCGTAAAGAATGCCCATCAACAGTGAACCCAGAATATTAACGGTCAATGTCCCAAAAGGGAATCCCTTACCTGCGAGTTTTAGCACAATATCGCTAATAAAAAAGCGAAGGCACGCACCAAATGCGCCGCCAACCGCAATCATTAAATACGTTTTAAGCATTTCCATCTAGGATTTATCCGGGAATTTTCCATATCTTTGTCGGCTACTTGTTGCATCAAGCGATTTGAGATAATTGAGCTTCTCTCCAATTTGTTTTTCGAGTCCTCTATCGGTGGGAAAATAGTATTGCCTATCCGATACAGCTTCAGGAAAATAATTTTCACCGGCTGCATACGCCCCTTGTTCATCATGCGCGTAACGATACTCTTCCCCAAAGCCCATTTCTTTCATCAATTTCGTTGGCGCGTTGCGCAGATGCTCAGGCACGGGTAAATCAGGATCTGACGCTGCATCACGTTTAGCTTGTTTAAATGCCGTGTAGACCGCATTACTTTTGGCTGCACTGGCAAGATAAAGAGTCGCTTGCGCAATGGCTCGTTCACCTTCGGCAGGTCCGACACGGTGATAGATATCCCACGCATTTAACGCAACTTGCATCGCCCTTGGATCCGCATTGCCAATATCCTCGGTGGCAATTGCAAGTAGCCGACGCGCAACATAAAGCGGATCTCCGCCACCAGCGAGGATCCGGCAGTACCAATAAAGCGCAGCATCAGGTGCGCTTCCTCTAACTGATTTATGAAAAGCAGAGATTAAATCGTAATATATATCACCGCCTTTATCATATTTAGCCAAGTGACTCGGTAGGATTTGCTCTAGTACTTTGCTATCGACTTCAATATGGCCATCATGTTGTGTACCCAAGTCAACAGCCTGCTCCAAAAGATTTAACGCTCTTCGGGTATCACCATCTGCCGCTTTTGCGATTGCTAACATTGCTTGAGGCGCAATCACAACCTTAACTTTGCTTAATTGCTCATCCTCTTGCAAGGCCCTGTTTAAGGCATGTGTAAGTTCCTCAACAGTCAGTGACTTAAGCGTATACACCCGAGCTCTCGATAAAATCGCGTTATTGAGCGCAAAAGACGGGTTTTCGGTTGTTGCCCCAATAAACACAAATGTGCCGTCTTCAATATGTGGTAAAAATGCATCTTGCTGAGATTTATTGAATCGATGGACCTCGTCAACAAATAATAAAGTTCTGCGACCCGATTGAGATAGACGGCTTTTAGCTTCTAAGACAACTTCCCTGATTTCTTTAACGCCCGCAGTCACCGCCGAAAGCTTTGCAAGCTCAGCATCCGCATGGTGAGCAATAATCTCAGCCAAAGTTGTTTTGCCAACGCCTGGTGGCCCCCAAAGTACTAAACTGTGGCATTTACCTTGCTCTATCGCGCGATACAAAACCGATCCTTTGGCTAGGATATGTGTCTGACCAATGTAGGCCTGTAACGATTTTGGCCGCATTCTAGCGGCCAAAGGTCTAACATCTGGTGAAAAATCGAATCCTAAGTTAGTCACTTTCTGTTTGGTCGTCTATGACCACCCCGTGTGGAATTTTAAAAGTAAATGATGCGTCATCTAACTCTAGGTTCGTTTTACTGTTGGCAAACTTAAACGTAGATGTTTGGCCAGAAGCATCTTTGATACGAATAGAGTCAATTTCAATCCCCTGCTTCTTAAAGACGATATCTAACAACTCTACTTGAGATTCGACGTTTTTCTTTGGTGAAACTCGATAGCCGACCTCAGTCTTCTCTACTGAATATTTCTGCCATTGCGACTTGTCTTGAGTGGTTAACAACACAAAAGGCGTTGTGTCTATCAAACCTGCAGTTTTCATGACAGTAACTTGCTCGGCAAAGCTATCAAAATAAAATGTCTTTTTTCCATCAGAAACAAGTAGAGTTTCATCTGGCGCTGTCTGCTCCCATCTGATCTTTGATGGGTATTTAAGCGCTATATTTCCTTCTCCATCTTGCAGCAACGTACCATCTTCGTCTTTAACTTGTTGTTTAAAGTCTGCTTGAAATGTGTTTAACGCTTTCAATTTTGACTTTAGTGCTTCTGCGTCACTTGCGACTGCCTGTGACATTGCGCCAATTGTTACACCCAGTACTAAGGCTATTGATTTAAACTTCATTCTAATTTGCTCCACCTTTCGGTACTAATACTTCTCTTGCGCCATTGTGCCCTGGTGCACTAACAACACCCGACATTTCCATTTGCTCTACCAAACGTGCGGCTCGGTTATAACCTACTCTCAATTTACGCTGGACACTTGAAACAGATACCTTCCCCGTTTCGATTACAAATGCTACCGCTTCATCATAAAGTGGATCTGATTCTTCATCACCGCCTTCGGGCTGCTCTCCAGGCAATAAGATCTCTTCCGTTGCTTCTCCACATAAAATGTCTTCTATGTAATTAGGCTTACCTCTGGCTTTCCAATCATTTACCACGGCATGCACTTCGTGGTCATCAACAAATGCGCCATGCACACGAATAGGTACACTTGTTCCAGGAGGTAAATAAAGCATATCACCCATACCCAGCAGGTTTTCTGCACCCTGTTGGTCAAGTATGGTGCGAGAGTCAATTTTACTAGAAACCTGAAACGCCATTCTCGTCGGAATATTTGCCTTAATTAAGCCAGTAATAACGTCTACTGACGGTCTCTGTGTCGCAAGGACCAAATGAATACCAGCTGCACGCGCTTTTTGAGCAATACGCGCGATTAGCTCTTCGACTTTTTTACCAACAATCATCATCATGTCAGCAAATTCATCTATCACAACAACGATGCTAGGCAATTTGTCTAGCTCTTCTGGTTCATCAGCCATCCCATCCGTGTCTTTGAACAGCGGGTCCAAAATTGGATGCCCAGCTTCTTTTGCAGCCAATACCTTCTGGTTATAACCTTTAAGATTTCGAACACCTAAAGCTGACATCAATTTGTAACGACGTTCCATTTCACCCACACACCAACGAAGTGCATTGGCTGCTTCTTTCATGTCCGTAACAACTTCACACAATAAATGTGGAATACCTTCGTACACAGATAGCTCCAACATTTTGGGGTCTATCATTATCATACGTACGTCTTCAGGGGGCGATTTATATAATAAGCTTAATATCATAACATTAACGCCAACTGACTTACCTGAACCGGTAGTACCAGCCACAAGCAAATGAGGCATTTTCGCCAGATCTGCGACCACCGGTTCACCTGCAATATCTTTACCCAACACCATTGTCAAAGGTGACGCGTTTTGTTCAAATTTGGGGGCATTAATCACTTCAGATAAACGGACAATTTCACGATTTTTATTAGGTAGCTCTATACCGACATACGTTTTGCCTGGAATCACTTCTACCACACGTACACTTACCGCAGACAATGACCGTGCTAAATCTTTTGCAAGGCCAGTTATTTTTGCCACCTTTATTCCCGGTGCCAAATCTAACTCAAAGCGTGTAACAACAGGACCGGGATAAACACCTACAACTGCTGCTTGAATATTAAAGTCTAAAAGTTTAGCTTCAACGAGCCTTGATACCGTTTCTAACTCTTCTTTCGTAATCGGGTTCTTGGCTTTGTCAGGTCTGTCTAACAAATCTAAAGACGGCAAGGGATCCGCCGGAGGCTCAGCTTCAAGAAGTGCTTCAAATTGCTCCTTTGCTGATGGCGGAGGTTGATATGCCGGCTTTGGTTCAGAATTAGTTTGGTTTTGTTTTAACGGTCGCGCGGGTGAAACCACTTTTGTAACAGGTTCTTCTTTAACTGCTGCGTCATCTAATGCATTTAATGCAGCGACTGTATCTAGCGACTCATCATCGATGGCAGAAAAGTTAATTTCTTGCTCTAATATCTGATCAAGTTCATCAAACACATCTGACGAAACAGGTTCCCCAAACTCGCTTTGATTAGAAGAAAAACTAGGCTCGATTGCCGGTTCAACGACTGCTTTTGGTTCTGGTTTACGAGCAACAGCAGAAAACAGCTTGTCTTTTAGTTTCAAAGGCTTTGATGAGCTCGGTAGCGCTTCAGCCGTATTTTCCCGAACTGAATCTAATGAGGGTTCTTCGGCTTCAGATGCATCAATATGAGCACGCTCATTTTCTTCGTTTTTAGTCTCATTTTCGTCAGTCAAAATGCGACTAGGAGTATCGTCTATCGGAGACTCTTCTACCAATTTATTACCTTCAACAGGTGTGACTGACCCTGCTTGACGCTCTTTGAATTTGAAAAATAGAAACCGAATTAAATTGACAACTTTTTCACCCAGATAATCGACAGCCTCTACCCAAGACACGCCAGTTAACAGAGTTATACCTGCAAAGAAAAAACACAGCAGTAAGATAGAGGTGCCGGTAAAATTAAAAGCAGGCATCATCGCACCAGCGACTATGTCCCCTACTACCCCACCGGAAGAAAACGTATAAATATCGTCAAAGTTAATACTACTTATGGCGCTGGCTGATGCGACAAACAAAGTTGCCCCAATCACTCTTAAACCAAGTGTCGTGTAGTCTAATTGCAGGAGTTTATGCGGCTTTTTAAAAATTAAATAACCGAACAATTGCATGGCAGCTGGTACCAAAAATGCCAGCCAGCCAAAGCTAAGTAGCAAAATATCTGCAACCCAAGCTCCCGCAGCCCCCGTAATATTGTTGACCTTTATAAATTCACCAGCTTGAGTCCAAGCAGGATCGGCAGGGTCAAATGATATCAAGGCACACAGCGTAAAAATTGCAGCTGCAGTGCTAACGATTAGACCTGTTTCAAGTAGGCGCTGAACACCATTTAAGCGCATTAAACTCAACCTGTATTATCTTTATATTAAAAATGTCTTTTATAGAGTACACCATATCAAGAAATTCTTTAAGGTGCACAAGGTTTTATAACCTCACCTTGCTCCCCTTTTACTTCTTCCATAACAACATAAGTGCGGCTTTCATTAATATTTGGTAATTTCAAAAGGATTTCACCTAGCACACCGCGATATTCAGACATATCGGTCACTCGTGTTTTGAGTAAAAAGTCAAAATTTCCTGATACCAAGTGACATTCTATTATTTCGTCATGCTGTTTTACGGCTTCGTTAAACCGTTCAAATACGTCAGGCGAGTTTTTGTTAATGGTCACTTCAACAAATACCAGTAACCCTTGTCCAAGCTTAACAGGATCAACAACCGCTTTGTATCCTGTAATAAACCCCTCCCGCTCTAGCTTTTTTACCCGCTCTAGACATGGAGTCGCGCTTAACCCGATACGCTTTGCTAATTCAACGTTCGAAATTCGACCGTCTTTTTGTAATTCAACTAAAATCTTTCTATCAGTTCTATCAAGCTGAGTATGCATGAAAAGTGTTTTATCCTATATTTTTTTATTTTGCAGTGATTTAAACTTTAAAATAGCACAAAAAAGGTAGGACACACTAGCTTTGCATAATTATAATAGTCGAAAATGTTATCCGTTCTTAATTGAGGCGATTTATTATGATTATTGGTGTACCTAAAGAGATTAAAAACCACGAATACCGTGTTGGTATGGTTCCAGCGAGTGTTCGTGAACTAATTAACCACGGCCACCAGGTTATCGTTGAAACAAATGCTGGTATCGGCATTGGTTTCACAGACGAAGATTACATTCAAGCAGGTGCTGAAATTCTTTCTACTGCAGCAGATGTTTTTGCTAAAGCAGAAATGATTGTAAAGGTAAAAGAGCCGCAAGCAGTTGAGCGTGCAATGCTTCGTGAAGATCAAATTCTTTTCACATACCTTCACCTAGCACCTGACCTTCCACAAACGGAAGATCTCATCAAGAGCGGTGCAATCTGTATCGCATACGAAACAGTTACTGACGCACGTGGTGGTCTACCTCTTCTTGCACCGATGTCAGAAGTTGCTGGCCGCATGTCAATTCAAGCAGGTGCTCAAGCGCTTGAAAAGTCAAACGAAGGTCGCGGCATGTTACTTGGTGGCGTACCAGGCGTAGAGCCAGCTAAAGTTGTTGTAATTGGCGGCGGTATGGTTGGTCGTAACGCTGCACAGATGGCGGTAGGCATGGGTGCTGACGTTACTATTTTAGATCGTAACATCGACGTATTACGTAGCTTAAATGCTCAGTTTGGTAGCCAAGCTAAAGTTATCTACTCAACTGTAGATGCACTTGAAAAGCACGTACTTGCAGCTGACCTAGTAATCGGTGGCGTACTAATCCCTGGTGCAGCAGCACCTAAACTAGTTACTGCTGACCACATCAAGGCAATGAAACCTGGCTCTGCAATTGTTGACGTAGCTATCGACCAAGGTGGCTGTATTGCTACTTCTAAAGCAACTACGCATGCTGAACCTACTTACATTGTTGATGATGTTGTACACTACTGTGTTGCTAACATGCCTGGTGCTGTGCCACGTACATCGACGTTCGCACTTAACAATGCAACGCTTCCGTACATTATCAAGCTAGCGAACCTTGGCTATAAAGAAGCACTACTTTCTGACCAACACTTCTTAAATGGTCTTAACGTGCTTAAAGGCCAAGTTACATGTAAAGAAGTTGCAGAAGGCTTCAACATGGAATTTGTAGATCCTCGTTCAGCAGTTGAAAACGCTTAATGTAAAGTTACGTTTTAAATAGGCCAGCCTCTGCTGGCCTTTTTTATGTTCACTAAAAATTGCATTGCTACCCATTTTCCCTGTTTGGCTAATATTTACTATTCTTAGATATAACTAAGATGAAGTGAGCGATGTTATGGCCATATCTTTAACGCAACAAGAAAAACAAATCTTACGTACAATTTCCATTCCCCCGAGGCCCGAAGCGCTCGTAGAGTTTTCTCAAGAAACGAAATCTGCAGAACCTGACATATCAAAGATAACTAAAATTCTACAAAGTGATGTTGCCATTAGTGCGGCTATATTACAGGTTGTTAATTCGGCAGCTTTTAGAAGAGCTAAAGAGATCGAGTCTCTAGATCAAGCAATTATGATTTTGGGCTTAAAAAGGCTTATACCACTGGTTAAGGCTGTGGCAGTTAAAGCAACCGTTGAAACGCCAAAGTCACTCGAAAACTTCTGGGCAGATCAAAGTGATATTGCGCAGCTATGCACCGCGCTGTGCAATAAGTTAAATAAACCCGCATTGGCAAATCACGCATACATGCTAGGACTCTTCCATACCGTCGGTATTCCTCTGCTCTGTGTACATTTTGAGGATTACCAAACCGTATTAGACTGCGCAAAAACGCAAGGATGGAGTAGCGCCTGTGCTGTTGAGTTTGAAAAATACAATACGAGTCATGCAACAATAAGTGCGTTGCTCGCACAGCAGTGGAAGCTACCCAAACCCATGATTAATGTTATTTATTACCAACATGATGTCAGCGGTATCTTTCAATCTGGAGAGTTAGACTCGCTGAGTCTAGAGTTGCTATCAATATTAAAGCTGGCGCGCCACGGTAACTTCTTAACGCAGGTAGCCGGCGCTCTTGACATTGATGAAGAGTGGCAAACCATCAGTGATGAGGTATTAGACTTTGTCGGCCTCACAGAAGAGGAGTTGGAAGAGCTATATTCTGACCTCGAGTCGGCCTAAATTCTTAAATTTCAAAATTTTTGTATCTATTTTGTAAATAAACACTTTAAATTCTAGGAATTTATTGCAACTATTGGCTAATGATTTACCTTTAATAATAAGCTCGTTCATGGGAGACGTTCAGTGAAGTTCAAGTTTAAAGTAGTCGCCGTTTCTGCCTGTGTATTAGTGCTTGCTTTGTTTTTGCTCTCACTAAAGCAGTATTTCCTTCTCAAAGATAATTTAGAACAACAAGTCACCAATAGTATGGAAGAGGTGATTCAAGGAATTAGTAATACTGTAACCGCACAAATGCAAGGTTCAATGAATCTCGCCGCTCTGTCTACGGGACTCGTAGAACAAGTAGACTCATTGCAAGATGCATATCCAATGATTTCTCAATCTAAACTTACTTCTGAATTTATATTAATAGGCTACGGAGAAGAAAGCTCTGGTAAGTATGTCGCCAGCGACCCTAATTGGGACCCAGGCTCAACATGGGATCCGCGTGTTAGGCCTTGGTATAAAGATGCCAAAGCAGCAGGCACACTCGTTGTGACAGAACCATACGCTGATGCTGTTAGTGGAGAAATCGTAGTCTCCATTGGTGCGCCAGTCAAAAAGAATGGTCGATTCCACGGTGCTATTTTCTATGATGTAAGTTTAGCAAAGCTTGGGAAGATGATTAATTCATTCAACCTTTTTGACGCTGGGTTCGCATTTATGGTCAGCTCTGGTGGCGATACCATTTCCCACCCAAATGTGTCATTGAATGGGCAACCGGCCAAAAACTTTTTGGGAAACACCGTAATCAGGGAGTCTTCGCAGGAAATTGAAATTAATGGCGTAGAATACCTTGTTATGTTTAAAGCAGTTGAGGGCTATGATTGGTTTGTAGGCGTCGCGCTTGAGAAACAGAAAGTATTTGCGGCAATGGACACACTCGCTTATGACGCAACCATCGTGACTATCATTGCTGTTGTGGCAAGTTTTATCGCTCTGTCTTACGTTATCAATATTCTGCTCAAGCCCTTAGAAGTGATTAATACCGCAATGTCAAATATCGCCCGCGGTAACGCAGACTTAACGGTGCGGCTGCAAGCATCTAAGGAACCTGAGTTTTCTGCTCTTGCTGAAAACTTTAATCTCTTCACTTCGCGGCTGCAAAACATCATTGCTGAAATTCAAACCTTAGGTCATGAGGTACTGGCAGATGCCAAACAGACTTCTGCGGGTGCTAATCACGCGACTCAGGCAATACAGAGGCAATTAGAATCGCTCAACTCACTGGTTGATGCAACAGCTAATATGTCCAACACCGAGCAACAAGTTGCTAATACAGCGCAACAGGCCGCTGAAGCAATTAAAACGACCGATGGTCTTGCATCAGATGGCGAAGGTATTGTCGTACAATCAACGACCTCTATCGCGGAACTATCATCTCAAATTGAGCGCGCTGTTGACGTGGTCAATGAACTAGAAGTGTCTTCGTCTGGTATTGAACAAATACTGTCAGTTATTAATGGGATCGCTGAACAAACAAACTTGCTCGCTTTAAATGCCGCCATTGAAGCCGCACGCGCTGGCGAATCGGGACGAGGCTTTGCGGTTGTTGCTGATGAGGTAAGGACCCTAGCGCAAAGGACACAAGAGGCTACGACAGAGATTAAATCAATGATTGATCAGCTGCAATCTGGCGCCGAAAATGCAGTAGGCGTTATGAAGCAAAGCCAAACAATTGTTGAGAAGACAGTCGTAAAAGCGGAGGAAACCAAAGATGCACTGCATGCTATTAGAGAATCAATAAATCATATTGTTGAGCTCAATGTTAACATTGCTAGCATGCTAGAGGAACAACGCACCGTAGTTGAAGCAGTAGATCATAACGCTTCTGAAATTAGAAACTTATCTAATACAGTCGTTGACGAGGCGAAAGTTGTCGACCATACGATGAAATCACAGGTAGACAAAATCGCAAAACAAGAAGATATGTTGGAGCAATTTAAAGTATAAAACTCTAACATCTTGATTTAATGGGCTAGAGCCGCGAGAATACAGCAATCGCTCATCTAGCCCAGTAACATTGGCAACTAAATGCAAACAGAATTAAAAGAAAATTTTGAACAATACTTTCAGATTGACGAAACAAACCAAATAAATTTGTTTCCCGTCGAACAGAATATGGTGCCCAAAAATGCGGCACAATTAGAGGCTGCTATCCCTCCCCTTTTTAAACTGGCTAATGAGATAAACGAGTTAGATTTAAATGCGCTTAGACCCCTTAGAAACCTTGGTGATGTTGCCAATGACTTGGCGGCCTATTTACAAGCGCAATCGAGAAAAATTGACCTTATCATGAGCCATATACTCGCCAATGAGCAACCTGAAGATGATACGTCTTATTGCGACAGCTATGGCGGTGGTGGAATTAAAGTCACGTCCGATGAACAGTTTCCTATTGGTCAAAATTTTCGGACAAAGATTTTTTTACAGCACGAAGCCAGTGCAATATTTTGCTACAGCCAAATCATTGAGATTAGTCAAAAAGAAGATAACCAGATTCAATATACACTCGCTTTTACGCAAATAAGAGATTCAGATCAGGAGCTGTTAGTACGTGCGAGCTTGCATGCTCAAACTAGGCAGTTAAAAAAGCGCCAATCGGACAGCGAATCTGACACAAAATAGCTGACACCGCGCGAAGCAGTGATACACTTAGCCCCTAGCAATTAAAAATTATAATCGTCATGAGTTTTACATTATTACCCGAATGGTCACCGCAAGATGCTGTGATGCTCACTTGGCCGCATAAAGAAACTGACTGGGTCGAAATCCTCGATCAAGTAGAGCCAGTATATGTGGCACTTTGCCAACACATTTCTCAAGTTCAAAAAGTCGTGATTATTGCCCATAATCTTGAATTAAAAGCACACATACATCAGTTGCTCAGTGAAGCAAATGTAGACATGGCTCAAATTCGTTTAGTGGATGCGCCTTGCAATGACACTTGGGCAAGAGATCATGGCCCATTAACTACTGCCGATAGCCAAGGTAACCTTTGCATCAAAGATTTTATTTTTAACGGTTGGGGAAATAAATACGCCAGCGAGTTGGATACACAAGTCAATGCAGCGCTGTGTAGTCAATTAGCTGCACCTAAAAACCAAGTTAAACAAGTTGATATTGTACTAGAAGGTGGCGGTATTGAAATCAATGAACATAGGGTGTTGCTGACAACTTCAGAGTGTTTATTAAATCCAAATAGAAACCCGCATTTGACAAAGGAACAATTAGAAGGAAAGTTAAAAACCGAGTTAGGTGCAGAGTCCTTTCTATGGGTAGAACATGGCTATTTAGCTGGTGATGATACTGATAGTCATATCGACACGCTGATTAGATTCGCGCCAAATAATACATTGGTGTATGTGCAATGTGACGACGAAGCAGATGAGCATTATGATTCCTTACAAGCCATGGAGTCACAACTTAAAACATTTACTACGCCAACTGGTGAACCATATAATCTTGTGCCGCTACCTTGGCCAAGTGCCAAATACAACAATGATGGGGATAGGTTGCCAGCAACGTACGCAAATTACCTAATCATTAACGATGCGGTCTTGCTACCAATTTATGGTGACGAGAAAGATGCACTCGCGCTCACGCAATTGCAAAAAGCACACCCAGAAAGAACCGTGATAGGTATAGACTGCCTGCCAATCATTCATCAGTTTGGTAGTTTGCATTGTATCACGATGCAATTACCCCAAGGCTTTTTAAAGTAGGAGTCCAAATGAGCAACAATAATTTGAAAGTCGCCCTTGTCCAACATAGCAATAGCGAAAACCTAGATGAAAACTTTGAAAAGTCTATCGCAGGTATCAAAGAGGCAGCCCAGCAAGGTGCAAAGTTAGTCGTTTTGCAAGAACTTCATCGCAGTTTATATTTTTGCCAAACGGAAGACACTGACCTCTTCGATTTAGCAGAAACAATCCCTGGCCCAAGTACGGCATCACTTGGCAAATTAGCCAAAGAGCTCAATATCGTCATTGTTGCATCATTATTTGAGAAACGCGCAACGGGTCTTTATCACAACACAGCTGTGGTGCTCGAATCTGATGGAACAATTGCCGGAAAGTATAGAAAGATGCATATTCCTGATGACCCTGGTTTTTATGAAAAGTTTTACTTTACCCCGGGCGATTTAGGCTTCGAACCCATCCAAACCTCGGTTGGTAAGCTTGGCGTGCTCGTGTGCTGGGATCAATGGTTCCCAGAAGGCGCTAGATTGATGGCTATGGCAGGAGCAAAGTTACTCATCTACCCAACGGCAATCGGCTGGGACCCAAGAGATGATAAAGAAGAACAAATTCGCCAAAGAGACGCATGGATGATCGCACAAAGAGCGCATGCCGTATCAAATGGCGTTCCGGTGATAAGTGTAAACCGCGTTGGACATGAATCAGACCCAAGTAACCAAAGTGATGGGATTTTATTTTGGGGGAACTCTTTTGTTGCCGGCCCTCAAGGTGAGTTGTTAGCTCACGGTTCAGAAGAAAATGAACAAGTATTGGTCGTAGATATAGACCAAAATCGCAGTGAATCTGTACGCCGCATTTGGCCATATCTGAGAGATAGACGTATAGATCATTATCAAGACCTATGTAAAATATACCGAGATTAAGTAGTTAGGAGTAAATAATGGCGCTAGTGCAGTGGAATGAGCTACCTTGGGTGAAGTCTCACAAAGATAAGATCCATTGGGGTCAACTTCTTGGTAGCAGTTTGGCAATTACCATCAGTGAAGGGGTAAAACAAAATCAATCTTTAGTGGTTTTGGTCACGCCAGACACACCCAGTGCCCTGCGCCTAGAAACGGAGCTTGGATATCTAATCGGTGAAGAAAATGTGATGGTATTTCCTGATTGGGAAACCCTACCCTATGATCACTTTTCACCGCATCAAGATATTATTTCGCAGCGCTTAGCTAGCTTGAATGCCCTTAAAACAAAACAATACGGTGTATTGCTCGTTCCGGTCTCCACTCTTATGTTACGAACGGCCCCACCTGAATTTATATACGGCAATGCATTACAATTCAAAGCAGGCGATACCTTAGATGCACAAGCATTAAAAGACACACTGACTCAAGCTGGCTATCGACATGTTCAACAGGTTATGGAGCATGGTGAGTTTGCAGTAAGAGGCTCAATAATTGATCTATTCCCAATGGGTAGCGAGCGTCCTTATAGATTGGATTTTTTCGATGATGAGCTTGATAGCATCCGCCTATTTGAGATTGAATCACAGCGCTCAAGCGATACTATCAATGCTATCGATCTACTACCAGCACATGAGTTTCCGACGAATGAGCAGGACATTGAGCGTTTTAGGATCAAATATAGAGAAACGTTTGGTGCAAGCTCTGAGCAAGACTCTATCTATATGCAAGTCACGCGAGGTAACTGGCCCGCAGGTATAGAGTACTATTTACCCCTGTTTTACGACAAGTTAGCGACCATTTTCGACTATTTACCCAGTGACGCCGTATTTATGCACCTCGGTGACGTTGAACACGCGGCAAATGAGTTTTGGATGGATGTTTGCAAGCGCTATGAAAGTAGACGTGTCGACCCATTGCGCCCATTGCTCGCACCAAAAGAATTGTACCTGAACGTCGAATCTTTATTTGAGGCTTTCGCGCATTTTCCCCGTATTCGTTTAAGTGAAGCAAAACTCGGTACGAAAGCGGGTCATACTAACCTAAATGCACAAATAATTGATGATGTAAGAGTCGATCACAAACATGCGGATCCTTACCATGCGGTTATTGACTACATCACAAAGCAAAAAAAGCAGAAGGGAAAAATCCTTTTCAGTGTGGAGTCTGATGGCCGACGTGAATCACTGTTAACGCTTTTAAAACCCTCTGGGTTGAAGCTCAAAGAGTTTGAGAGCTTTGAAAAATTTGCCAGTAGCAGATCTGATGTAGGGCTTATCGTCAGTCCTTTAGAATCTTCGGTTTTCCTTGCCGGCAAGAAACCTCTGTCTCTTATTACTGAGCAAGAATTACTAGGAATAAAGGTATCACAAAGACGACGCAGAAAGCACAAGTATGAACAAGGGCAAGATGCCCTTATTCGCAATTTAGCTGAGCTAAAAGAAGGTCAACCAATTGTACACCTAGACCATGGTGTTGGCCGTTACTTAGGCCTTCAAACAATAGATGCAGCAGGGGTTGCTACTGAGTTTGTTACTATTACTTACTCAGGAGATGCAAAACTATACGTACCGGTTTCGTCTTTGCATATGCTTAGCCGCTATTCCGGTGGTGAGGAAGCCAGCGCGCCACTCCATAAACTTGGCTCAGATGTTTGGGAAAAAGCCAAACGCAAAGCCGCAGAGAAAGTGCGAGATGTCGCAGCAGAGCTTTTAGACATTTACGCTAAAAGACAAAGTAAGCCAGGTCACCAGTTTAAATTAGAGAGTAGCGCATATCGAGAATTCAGTGACAGCTTTCCATTTGAAGAAACCGATGATCAACGTAATGCCATAGAAGCGGTCATTGGTGATATGCAAACCAACCAAGCAATGGATAGACTTGTGTGTGGTGATGTTGGTTTTGGTAAAACTGAAGTTGCTATGAGGGCGGCATTTGTAGCAATCAATGACAACAAACAAGTAGCGGTACTGGTTCCGACCACCCTACTTGCTCAGCAGCATTACGAAAACTTCAAAGATCGATTTGCCGACTTACCGATTGAGGTGGGTGTATTATCTCGATTTAATAGCACTAAAGAGCAAAAAGAAACGCTTGCAGGACTTGAGTCAGGCAAGATTGATATCGTCATAGGCACCCACAAGCTTATTCAAGAGAGTATTTTATTCAAAGACCTTGGATTGCTCATAGTCGACGAAGAGCACCGCTTCGGTGTAAGACAAAAAGAAAAGATCAAAAAGCTCAGAGCGGATGTCGATATCCTAACACTCACCGCAACCCCTATCCCGCGTACGCTCAATATGGCAATGAGCGGAATGAGAGATCTGTCTATTATTGCCACGCCACCAGCAAAACGCTTAGCAGTTAAGACTTTTGTTCGCGAACGCAACGATGAACTGATCCGAGAAGCGATTTTGCGTGAAATTAAACGTGGCGGTCAGGTTTACTTCTTACATAACAACGTGGAAACCATCGAAAAAACCGCTGCGGACATCTCTGAATTGGTGCCAGAGGCTAATATTGCTGTTGCCCATGGTCAAATGCGCGAACGTGAACTAGAACACTTAATGAGTGATTTCTATCATCAAAAGCATAACGTCCTTGTTTGTACGACAATCATTGAAACAGGTATAGATATTCCAACGGCCAATACCATTATCATGGATAGGGCTGATAAGTTGGGCTTAGCGCAACTCCATCAGCTGCGAGGCCGTGTCGGAAGAAGTCATCACCAAGCTTATGCCTATTTGCTGACCAGAAATAGCCAAGCATTGACCAAAGACGCGGTCAAACGTTTACAAGCCATCGAGTCATTGGAGGACCTAGGCGCAGGTTTCGCACTCGCGACCCATGACTTGGAAATACGAGGGGCAGGTGAGTTGCTCGGTGATGATCAAAGCGGTCAGATCCAAACCGTTGGCTTTACCCTCTATATGGAAATGCTAGAGCAAGCTGTTCAGGCGTTAAAGGATGGTAAAGAGCCGACATTAGAAAACCTGCTGCAACAACAAAGCGAAGTTGACTTAAAAGTGCCTGCATTGCTCCCCGATGACTATATTCACGATGTAAATATTCGTCTAAGTATGTACAAACGCATAGCTAGCATGAATACAGAGCCTGAACTGGACGAACTTAAAGTTGAGCTTATCGACCGTTTCGGACTTTTGCCAGACGCGACCAAGCACTTGTTCAATATTCAGTTATTAAAATGCAAGGCTCAGCAGCTTGGCATTTCTAAAATTGAAGCCAACCCCAAAGGCGGCTACTTTGAATTTAGTAACACGACGAGCGTTAACCCAACATTCATCATTGGCTTGATACAAAGCAACCCTGCAGTATATAGAATGGAAGGTGCGAGTAAGTTACGCTTTAATATAGAAGAAAAAAATGGACAGGAACGACTAAAACTCGTTAATGCCATGATGGATGACTTTCAGAAAAAGGCGGTTGCATGAAGCAATTGGTACTAAAAGCAATTCTTTTAGGTACGTTGGGTATAACAGCTACGCCAGCATTTGCGGTGCGTTGGTTTGAGGTTGAACTAATCGCCTTTTCACAAAAAGAAGGCGCAGAAATTCGCGAAGACTTTTCCATTGAAACAGGGCCAATCCCAAGAGAAAAGCGCCTTGACTTACTGACTAAGGGGTATAACAACGTCGGTCACCAAGCCTGTTTGTCTGGCGATGTGAAGTACGACCCTCGCTCAGTAACAGAAAGGTTCACTCGACAGCAAAGCTCTTGGTATTGTGATGACAACATTAATTATGTTGAGCGTTATGAGAAATTACCTGTTATTCCTGTCAGTGAGCCACTGGATCATATGCAATCAATGTATCTTCTTGCACCTGAGCAGCTTAGGTTTAATGCAATTAGAAACAAACTTGAGCGACAAGGTAAAAATCCAATTTTGCATACAGGCTGGCGATTCCCAGATCAGAGTAAAAAACGTGCACCCAATGTTGTCGTTTATGGAGGCATGAAGTTTGAACAACCGGCTAGTTACAAATATGTTGAAGGTGGTCAAAACGACAGCTTTATTAGCTTGCTTAGTTCAGCACCACAACGCGCCATAAAAACCCAAGGGGAAGACCTGTGGGAATTAGATGGGACCATCAAAATTCATATTCGTCATTACTTGTATGTCACAAGCAATTTTGACTATCGATATCTAACCGATGAAGGCGAATTGGAATCCGCTAGAATGTCTCAATTTACCCGAGTCTACAGTGGAGACATTCATTATTTAGATCACCCGAAGATGGGCATTATTTTCCAAATTAGGAAATTTAAACATTAATAGGATAACCAAAATGAAAAAACTTTTAACGATTGCAGCATTGCTGAGCTTAACTGCTTGTTCAAAGGTGACTATAGAAAATTACGAAAAGATCTCTGTTGGGATGGAGAAAGCCGAGTTAGAGCAAGTTTTAGGCTCAGCTGACTCATGCGAAGAAAAAACATTACACACAAATTGTGTTTGGGGTGATGAAAGCAAAAACATCACTGTCACACTTGTTTCTGATCGAGTGACTCTTTTTAGCAAAAAAGGGATTTAATGGTTAGCCAGCATCTGGCTGCTTGACATGTATAGGCATAGTCGATATTCACTGTGCCTTTTTTCGAATCCAAGGTGCGTTAACAGGTTTACACTACGGATATTCTGCGAAGAAACTTTAGCCCTCACCTCCTCCACTAAGGCTTTAGGTAGCACCAAGTTTATCGAGCTGAGTAAACAGTTCGCTGCTTCTCTCATATATCCTTGATTCCAATATTGTGGTGCCAGCTCATAACCGATATATATTCTCGACGTACTGTCACAGTAATCAAATAAGCCGATAGAGCCTATTTTAACCCCTTCTTTAATTAACATCATGCGCACACCAACACCCTGATAAAAGAGATCAAGGTCGCTTTGTATCATTGCTTTGATATCTTGCATGGTCACCACGCTGCCATAATCATTAAAATGGGCGACTTTCGGATCATTTAAGATGTCATATAAAGCTTGGCTGTCTCGATAATTAACCAAGCGTAATGAAAGCCTTGGTGTCAGTAATTCCATTTCATCAATTTGGTCGATTTTTTATTATTTTGGTATAAACTACCCAATCTTATAAGAATGTCCAGTGAAGATAAAAATATGACCGAAAATAATGCTGAATTTACCGTTATTCCCCCGACGACTAAGGTGCTATGCACAGAAAAAGGTGAAGGTTGGACATTAACAGGTATCACTGGTATCGAAGAACACACATCTGTCATGTTCAATGGCGTGCGTTACACCATTCCTGCAAAAAAAATTGTTGAAGAGTTACTTCCTAACTACTTGGAATCGCAGAAAAACGCGTAACTCATCGTCATATTTAATCCATTTGTACTAATTTATTGTTGCAATTTTGTTCATATGGGAGAATAATAGAATGAGATTGCAAAGATAATAATGGAAGCGCCTGTCTCGAAGGATTAAGAGTTCACATCCTACATCGGAAGTCGATGTGTCATTACTTTGTGTTGTGTTAGCTTAATTAGGATAACCCGACCAGAGTTTGTTACCATGCTTAAAACATCACTCACTTTATTAACTCTAGTAACAGCGTCGTTTTCACCGCTTAGCCTCGCCAACACCTGTAGCGGTGAATTGTATGGTATAAATGCTGGGCGAGGAGATGTAGGCATTCTTTTTGGCCTCAATGAACAAACCGACAGTGCTTTTGCACAAACACTCGCAGAATTCAGTTCATCAGCTCTCGCCTATGATAACACCAATAAACGCATGTATTACATCTCGGCTCCACGTCCAATTGAGTACGAAGTAGATACTAGCCATTTAAGTTTGACGGCAGAACAAAAAGAACACTTGCCTATCGAAGGTAATCGCTTTAAGTATATTCGCCTTGCGTACTATGATTTTAATACGGATACACACACTATCGTTGGGCGCACAACACAAGTATTAAGCCTCGTTTATGACGCTGAACGTGATGCATTAATTGGCACAGACTTTAAAAAACTCTATCAAATCGATAAAAACTCAGGGACTACCATTGAGCTAGGCGCGCTTGGCTCACTAAAAGGTAAATTCAGAGGTGACTTAGTCATCCAAAATGGCAATTGGTACTTGATCACAAGTCGCGCAGTGTATCAAATTGATAAAACGACATATGGCGTGACCAAGCTTGCAAACCACTCGCTGACTGCAGCTACTGGAGCTGCATTAAACCAAAGTGGTGAAATAGTCGTAAGCCGCACACTGATTAATGACTATGGGCACGTAAATAAGTCAAAACTCTATAAACTTAACCCTCAATCAGGTAATACGTGCTTATTAGCGACAGTCCCTGTTCGAATAAATGACTTAGCTTCAAATACAGACAAAGAAGTTGCCTGTTATACAACTCCAACATGCGAAACTGATCCACTTCCCTCTATTACGTTAGAAGCGGTTACAGACTCTGCTTTAGAGGCAGGTAAGTTGGAGTATCAAGTGACTTTGAGTAATAGTTATTACCAAGACGTCACCATCGATTTGAGCATAACAGATGGTACCACAGACAGCAGCGATTACAGTCTAGGCCAATCCACATTGACTATACCTAGTGGTGATACTTCGGCGAACGTATTTATCGACGCGGTGGATGATCAGGATCACGAAGGGGACGAAACCTTTACCCTTAATGCAAGTGCAGATCAAAATGCTACTGGCACGGCTTCGGCACTTGGCACAATCATAGACAATGACCCAGCTTGTACACCTGATAATTATACGCGTATTAACTACCAGTTTGTGAGCGAAAGCGCCGGTTATAACAACGATTGGGGTGTAACAGTCAACGGTAGTTACGTGAAACTACTTGACGAGTACGGCGGCTCTGGTAGCTACGACGTATTGCAAGGCCACAGCTACAATTACGTCCTAGCGGTCAATGGCAATGCAAACCACTTAACTGGCAACTATAGAGTCTACGGAGACAAGCAATTCTGGGAAGACCAAAATGATGCCGACTACAATGACTTTGTAGTGAGAGTGTGGACTACAACAATTCAAAAAGGCTGTAATTAAAAACTAAAACTCAATAAGTACCACTTTCGCGATATGCTGCTTAACTGGCCTTAACAGCATATCGCATTTTTATTGCCCTACTTACCCCAGAAAATATATTGAGTTGTGTTTTTACGTGACTTTTTCACTGGTGCACTGACCGTGTAATATTGGTCAAATGTCACTGTGGTAGATAAAATTCCTTTTTCATATTTGTATTGAATCTTTTCATCAGGAGTCAATATTGAATAAATTTTACCAATATTCCCTGCTCCCACTGAGTTACTTCGCAACGTCTGCGCTTCGTCAAATTGAGTGCGTGTATAATTCGAAACAGACACCGTTTTAACTTCTGGAATAATCACTCTCTCACTAAAATCTAACGTTTCCTCGAAAGCCAGCCCATCGGAAGAAGCAACACATAGTAATGCTATAAGTGGTCTCATATAACTTTCCCCTGTTATCTACACATTTTTAAAATAGCTAGTAGGGGTACAATTGTCTAGCGTAATTTAATATCTCCACTCTATTCTCCTTAAGACGATTTGCCACGCCCTTGCTAGAATCCTTTTAAAAAATTGCGTTTGAGGCACTAAAGGACATACTTATAAATCAGCATCGACTGTTTAGAACAGTTTGTTTGAATAGATAAGCGGCTCACCATGAAAAAGTTTAAAGTATTGCTCGTCGAAGATAATCCAATCTACGCACAACTCGTTCAGCTATTGGGTAAAGATAAGGCTGACTTTACGTGGTGTACCAACCTTAACGAGGCTGAAGTAGCATTAAAAGACCATCAATTTGATATTTATTTACTCGATTTGTATTTACCTGATGGGGATAGCATTGAGTTTTGTCGCCTTATCAATACCCCTAAAAAGGATGAAACAATTACAGTATTCTTAAGTGGTGAAACTGAGCTGGAATGGCGGCTGAGGGCCTTTGAAGCAGGTGCAGAAAACTATATTCCAAAAGATATTCCTCAGCAACTACTTAAGTTAAAGTTAGATAGCTTACTAGATTATCAAGCAAAAAGATTACGGGCTTTAAAGCACGCAAAAAAAGACTCTCAATTGCAAACAGACCGGACATTTCGTACCCAGCTTGACAATAATGCCCTCATCCACTTTTATCGGCAATGCCTAAATTTAAATGATATCAGTAAATTTTCAGGCTTCTTAGCTTCATTGATGGAAAGTTGGGAGCTGGACTATGTCGCGCGGCTAAAACTCACCGATGGGACGGAATATCATTTTAAAAATAATGATGAAGCGATATGTGAGATGGAACTCGAGCTTTTTGACGAATTAGAGGTGAACACAGCGAATGTACAATCTTTTGGTCAATCCACCTTTTTTAAATACCAACAAGCAGAGCTCATTGTTAAAAATATGCCCACAGATAGCTACAGTAAAGGCTCTTTGATTGACATATTCCATTATGTAGTAGAAGCAATTGATATTCGCCTAAATGAAATTGCGAAATTGCATCATATGAATACCATTATTAACGAAATTAAAGAACACACCCATACCCACCAAGACGACAAAAGCATGGCACTACTCAATGAGTTGGTGGATGATCTAGCAGCCATTACTAAAGACAAAGATCTTAGTGACGACAACGATGATCTGGTGTTTTTTTAATCTTCTGCAATGGCAATGACGCTTCGATTTAACGAACAGGCGATTTGCCCTTCGGCTAAACTCCCTAGTATTTATGAATTGTGCTCTTAATACACCTGCCATCACCTATTTTTATTTAACTATATAAAACAATGATGTATCGAACTTAAATTGGAACAGAAATAATCATAATAGAGAATTTGCGCAACTAACCACTTTTCAGTGCCTCTCAAGTATTCCAAAAAGACATATACATATAAAAAAACAATTATTTAATCCAATAAAAACATCTAAATCAGATAATTACGTTCACTTTTTACCCATTTTAGATAAATATGAGATAATTTCACCTTTACAATTATTGCATACAATATACATTTAATTCAAAAGATCGTTAATGGAATACGGAGATTTAATGAAATCTTTGTGACCATTTTGGTCTTATTTACCAGAAGATAATTGCCTAAATAGGCATGCGTCCTCACAATTTGGAGAACATGTAAAGTGAAAATTAAACGTACTAAAAAGCTGTTATTAATGGGGTCTTGCTTGCTGCCCAGTGTACTCACATGCACTCAACTACAAGCACAAGATGAAGTTTCGCCTTTAAACACCAACTATTGCGAAAGTTCTGGAGGGGGTAATTATGAGCATATTGCCGGCGTCTCTACTGCGGGTATCAATAACCTATCTGCTGGGCAATCCGCGTATACCGATTTTACCAATCTAACCGCTGAGCTGAGTGTTGGACAAAACCAAATCACCCTCACACCCGGTTTTGTAAATAATGCCTATACAGAATATTGGAGCGTATTCATTGACCTCAATAATGACGGTGACTTCAGTGATATAGATGAGCTTGTTGGTTCTGGCAGCAGTCGAACTGCATTAACAACCACTTTGGATATCCCCACCTCTGCTGAAGGTGTCACTTCTAGAATGCGTATTGCGATGAAATACAACTCCCCCGTCGCTAATGCATGCGAAAACTTTAACGCAGGCGAAGTGGAGGATTACTCTGTCCACATTAAACCGCGAGATACGTCACAACTTGAAGATATGTGTCTAAGCCAGCCACCCGCTGAACAATCCGCATTAGCTGACAGCGTGCCTGTTTGCGTCAAGTCTTCCTCTCAGTTCCAAAGCTTTTCGGTGCCTGGCGCTGACACAGCAGGAAGTGTTGCTATCACCACTTCTTATGGTCAAGGTAACCTAACTCTTGAGGCCCGTAATGGTGAAGGTGGCTACCCACGACCGGGCGACGACAGTATACGCTCCAAACATGTTGGCAATACCGAGTGTGTTGTCATCACCAACCCAACCAAATACTGGACCAACATTGTTATGCGCGGTCTTTTTAAGGGCGCAACGATTGTTGCAGACCTTGGGGCGACAAGCTGCAGAAAAGAGCCCGGCCCTATTGACCCAGGTAATGTTGCGTACGAGTTTTCACATGTGAACGTAATCATCTTTCCGTTTAGCTTTAATGGCACTCCGTTACCTTGGTCTATAGAGCAAATCAATGCCGATATGCAAACGGTGAAACAATACTATGCCGAGCAGTCGTATGGCCGTTTCAACGTTACATGGGAGATAAAACCAGAAATATACATCAATGAGCCCAAATCGAAATATGATGCAGATACAAAAGCATGGCACCAATTGTATGCTGATAAAATTGCACAAGCTGGTGTTGATATGAACTTCCCCGGAGAGGCCAATCTCGTCATGATGGCGTCACCACAAGTTTCGACTATCAACTCCCAAGCAGGCCCTCCGTTTATTCAACTCTATCACCACAAGCCTGGTACCATTGCACATGAAATGGGGCATGCAATGGGCCTGCGCCACTCCATGTCGGTTGAGGCCGGTAATCATGTCATTAATTCAGGTAATGATTCAATTCGCAATTATGGCAACCCACATGCCATGATGGGCATGGGCGCTCATACGCTAGAAGAGTACAACCTGATGTATAAGAGCTACTTTAAAGGCTGGTTAACAGATGAAGAAGTACCGCTCATATCGTCTTCTGGCACATACCGCATTTACGCTTTTGACCACGGTTCATCAGCTGGAACAAATGCACCTGGCAGTATCGGTCTTCGACTCAAATCTGGTAATGGAAATTATACCTATTGGCTTGAGTACCGAACTACCAATGATAGGTATAACACGAACACTAAAAACGGTGTTTTAGTCAATATCAAAGGTTACATGGAAAATGAGCCGCAGCCTTCTTTTTGGAACCATAGATCAGCGCTGTTGGACATGACTCCTAATTCAAAAGACAACTCTCGCTGGGCGCAAGAAGATGAAACTGATGCCGAACTTGCTATTGGTAAAAGCTTCACTGATCCATGGAATGGATTTAGGATCACGCCTATCGCCAAAGGTGGGCTAGAGGATTCTGCAAGTGCGTGGATCGATGTAAAAGTAGAAAAGTTCTAAGCTAATAAATAACATACAACTAAACGGCCTAAGGCACAGTGTGCTCACTGTGCCTTTTTATTTCATTCTCAGTACTATGCGAAAAGGTAACATCATGAGCCAGCAACTTGGTAGAGCAGCTTATTCCGTGACTTCCAATTTGATAATAGTTATCATTACCAGAATTCATCCAATCACGCTACCTCGGATAGTTTATGAACTTCAGAAACACCATAAAATGCCTCACAATTATCGCTTCAATCCTCTCAACTCAAGGCTGTAGCACTATTCCAACAAGTGCGGAAACAAACGCTCAGATTGCAACAATGCAAGACTATCAACTGTACAACGCAACAAATCAGTCAGTCACTTCACTAAATAAACTACGAAATGATTTGGCAGATAGCGATGTCATATTTATTGGTGAATATCACTCTCATAGTGCATCGCACAGACTACAAACTCAGTTATTAAATGCTTTGTTTCAACAGAATAATAAGTTGGTGCTATCTATGGAACAATTTACGCGCGATAAGCAAGATGTATTAGACCAGTATTTGCGTAATGAAATTGGCGAACAAACCTTAATTAAAGACGGTGATGCTTGGGATAACTATCCCAGTGATTATCGGCAATTGGTAGAATTTGCAAAAGAGCATAGTTTGCCTGTCATTGGCGCAAATACACCTATAAGCATTGTTCGGTGTGTCGCTCGCAAGGGACCAGAGTTCATTAACGCTCTCGACTCAGAAAAACAAAATTGGGTTGCGGCAGATATCACCTCCAGCTCACCTGAATACCAAAATAAATTTACCAAAGCGATGTCGCACCATGGCGGCTCTAACAAAAAAGAGACAAAAATAACCTTGAGCAACAGTTTTTATGCTCAGCTCGCTCGAGACAACACAATGGCTGACTCTATTTATAAAGCACACCTAACTAGTCCTGATAGCCAAATAGTGCATTTTAACGGTGCATTTCATAGCAATTATCACCTTGGTACAGTCGATGCTCTAAAGCGAATTGCTCCTGAGCTCAAGATAGCTGTTATTAGCCCTCAGTTTTCAAACGAGAAGGATGATTGGAATAAAGGCGATTACATATATAAAATCAAAAGCTTACCAACTAGATACATCAAAAAAGAAAATCGAGATAAAGCAATCAAGGAAATGATGAGTGCTAAGAATAAAAAAAGCTGTGTATTGTAGACACTAAGCGCTCAGTAAATATGAAAGTTCGCATCTTAGGTAGAGGGTTTGCCCTCTACCATGCCAAGACGTTCTGCGGGCCGATTATAAAAATGCTTTCTTATGCACCTTTAGCCGCCTGCTTATCTATAAATTCAAAAGCATTTCTTGGTTGATATGACTCACTTTCTAAAATTCGTTGATAAACACTTTCATGCAGGGATTCATTGGTTCTGTCACCTGCACCTACCTGACGTACTTTTTCCGTTAGTTTGTAAAGCCAACTCATCGAATCTCGATACTCATCTAAGTGATGTGGTCGATAATATGACAAAAATTTTTCGTTAAAGATTAACCCATGACGATTAGCTCGCTCTTTAAGCCAATGCAGTGAAATATTAGCTAAACCATCTTTCGAGTATCCACCACCAACATTACTGTGGCTGCCAGCAAACCACTTCTGCTCTAAAGTTTGGCTCGAGCCCTTCGGTAATGTCCAAATAGCGGGTTTAAAAGGACCGCGCTTCTCATCAATTGCAAGCGCGTGGTAAGCATGTTCGATATTTTCTGTCAGACTCACATCATGGAATCGATACCTACCATTGATGGGTTCAAATTTAAAAGGCACACCCAATGCCCCAACCGTATCCCAAACACCTACAAATTTGATCGATACATCTGTGCACTTATGCTCTTTCTTAAACGCGGCAACTTCTGTGTCTGAAGCATTGTTCCTATATAGTCGATATGCCTCTGGCATATAAAAGGCGTGGTCTTTAGGAAGTAAACCTATTTTGTTGATTAACCCAATTGCACTTCGGATGGTATATGCACCACGACTAAAACCAAAACCAAAGATCTCGTCACCTGGTTGGTAATTTAAAACCAAGAATTGATAAGCTTTAATGACATTTTCTGATAAACCAATGCCAAACCCGCCGCCCAAAATTTTGTCCATCCCCCAGTGCGTACCTACCCCCTCGCTGTAATACACAACTTGGTGAATACCATCATGGCACACAGCTCGATACCTCTTGCAAGTTTCACGACGTTAGTTGGCTTTCTTTTGCCTCGATCATATTGTGCAGGCTTGTTCCACGTACCATCCATACACAACACCAACCTTTTCATTCTTCTTCCTTATAACTAACTGAATTACAATACTTAATACTCGCTACAATACAGTTAATAACAAATATTAAAAAGGGCAATTATTCCCTATTTTTACTTAAATCTGTATGATTACGTTATCTGTCTGTACAAAAGTTATTTATTCGGTAATTTCGTAGCTGCGAATAATCGTCGTAAATTCAACTGCTGGTTTATAGTATTTTTCTTTTATTGCTATATATTCTTCGTCACTAAAAAAGGTGTCCATTGCTTCTTTATTTGGAAAACGTATCGTGAAAACGCGGTTGATATCATTATTTGTTTCCTTTTTTAGGACTTTCCCGACAACAAAATCATAGCCAAAATCGCCGCCAACTCCTCGCAATATTGGCGTCATCGCCTCTCGATACTTCAAGTACAGCGCTTCACTTTTCACAAACAGCCCAACCAACATTTCCAATTTAGCCATGGTTTTCTCCTTTCCTTATCTGTACCCAAATTCTGCATTAAAGTGAATAAATAAACAATCTAATTCCTAGTCCGCCATTAAATATCTATTTAAATTGTTAGCCCACTTCACAATTGCTCCTCATTGTTCTTATATATGTTGTATCAATTGCAATTTTTTGGATAAACCCATGATACAGTCTTTGTTTGATCAAGATACTGAAGTGAATGATACGACTCTTAACATCATCGCGCATATGCCTACAACAAGCTTACATACCCTTGTTTCTGATGACTTTTGTACAAAGTTAAGCGATGCTGACTTCATGAGAATTGCTGTATTACTTGCCAAAAAAAGCTATGACGAAGGTGGTTGTCCTATTGGCGCTGTCATCGTTAATAATGAAAGTAATAAAATTGTAGGTAAAGGGCACAACACACTTGTTCAGGAGTCTCACCCCTATAATCATGGAGAGACATCAGCTATTAGAGACGCTGGCAGAATTGATTTTTCTAAAACAACCCTATACACCAGCTTAAGCCCTTGTGATGTGTGTGCCACACTTTTATACATGCGAGGTTTCAAACGCGTTGTGGTAGGAGACGTCACCAATGCGAACGGTAATGAATCCCTGTTAGAAGAAAAAGGTCTACAAGTTGATATTCTGGAAGATCAACTAGGCGTAAGGCAGTATGGAGAGTTTCGATTGCAAAAACCTGAGCAGGATTTAGAGGACTGGCAAGGTATTGCAGCACTGAAATAAAAAAGGCCTTGCAAATAGCAAGGCCAATTATAAATTACTTTTTAATACCCTCAATATGTAACTCTAAAGTCACATGGGTAGAAGCAGGCCCCAAATTGTAATCAATGCCGAAGTCTTTTAGCTTAATAGACGTTTCACCTGAAAAGCCTACACGGTAGCCACCCCAAGGATCTTTACCTTCACCAATTTTTTCAACAGGAAAAGTGATTGTGCGCTTCACACCATGCAACTCTAATATTCCTGTCAGTTTGCCATCTTTATCACTTATTTGCTCATACTTAGTGCTTTCGAAAGTCGCTTTTGGAAACTTTTTAACATTCAAAAAGTCTTTACCTTTTAGGTGCTTATCACGCTCGGCATGGTTAGAGTCGATACTGGCAGTGTTTATGACCACATTTATTTTTGACGCATTAGGGTTCGCTTTATCATAGGTAAAATCACCATCAAAGTCATTGAACCTACCAGTTAACCAGCTATAGCCCAAGTGCTTAATTTTAAAGTTTATAAAAGCGTGTGCACCCGCTTTATCTATTTGGTATTCAGCCGCATTAGCTACACCCGAAATCGCCATGCCTGCAGCAACTACTGCGGATAAAATACGTTTTTTCATAAATTCCTCTCAAGATACTTTAATTAGTGTTCTTTATTAACTTTTATTATGCGCATTAAACCACCATCTTTGTTTATAAATTGATGTTTTAACGCAGCACCAATGTGGCCAACAACAAACCCGATTAACGCCCACGCTAACCAAAAGTGTATTTCACCAACAATGTCTTCTTGATTATCAAAAGACCAAGGTAGCGCTGGCACATTAATAAATTCAAATACAGAGATAGGCTTGCCATCAGCTGTGGAAATTAAATAGCCGCTCACGAGAATGAATAACATCAATGCATAAAGTAAAAAGTGCCCTACTCGTGCCGCTGCTTGTTCTAGTTTTGGTCCCGGTAATTCATCTGGACTGTGGTTCATCTGTCTCCAAATCAATCTAGCTACCCACATTACAATCAAGAGCATGCCTATCGATTTATGTAGGTCTAAAGAACCTTTGTACCACGGGTCGTAATAAGTAAGCTCTACCATGTACAGGCCAAGACCAAACATAAAAAAGATTGCGATTGCCATAAGCCAATGAATGAATATGGCTACCAAACCATAACTTTTCTTACTGTTTTTAAGCACCTTGCCTCCTACCTCACCGGATACTTATATCTAGATTACCGATTAAATTTGCTCATAGGTAGTGCATAAATTTAAAAACTATTGTGCAAAATTGTATATACTCAATGTATAGACGAGATGGAATATTATTTTTTTATGCAAAAACTAAATTGGGATGATTTTCGCGTGGCGCACGTTGTGGCAAAAGCAGGTTCATTGGCGAAAGCAGCTCAGGTACTTCAGTGCAATCACACAACCGTACTTCGGCACATAAATCGATTAGAAGAAGCACTCAACGTCAAACTGTTTATTCGCCATCAAAGAGGGTATAAGTTAACTGATGCGGGATACATTTTAAGTGATACGCTCCCAGACATCGACGCCCAGTTTGTTGCGTTAGAAGATAAGTTACAAAGTGTTCAGCAAGATTTTAGTGGAAAAATAAGGATTACGACGGTCACTTCTTATTCATCGCTTCTCGCACCTGCAATGCAGGCGTTTAGACAGCAATACCCTAAAGTTAGGATTGAACTTCTGGCAACTGACGAAGTCATTCCTGCACAAAGTGGGGTTGTCCATGTTGCACTTAGGGCTGGTCCAAAACCACAAGATCCAGACTTAATCGTGCGCCATGTTGTTTCACTCAAAATGGCCTATTACGCATCACAAAGTTATGTAGACGCACTTGGGCTGCCTGAGAGCGAAGAGCAGATGAATGAGCATCAATGGTTGATGCCAGACAAAAGCAAGTACCATATCCCCTTTATTCATCAAGTCATAAAAAGATTGAGTAATGAGAGTATTGTCTACTCTAGCAATCAATTTTTAGACATTCAATCTGCTGTAATAAGTGGGATGGGTATTGGCCCAGTGTCTGAAATAGAAGCTAATAAGCACCCGGACCTAATCAAGTTAGATAGTAGCACACTGTTTACCACCGACTATATAGGCTCACTGTGGTACACATACCACAAAGACCTAAAAGAAAATGCGAAAGTAAAAGCGCTTTGTGAGTTTTTAATTGATCACACTCGCCATTTATCAGTGTAACTGCCATCAGGGTAGTTTGTTGTACTTTAAACTAACCTGAAATGTTGCTACTTTTTCACGGTTATTGGCTTGCCTTTCTCTCCGGCGTAGAACACGATAATCCTGACGTCTTCGTCGCCTAAAGCCTTGCCTGTATGAACCTTGTTGACAAGCTCAACAATCGGATCTCCGGCTTTCAACATCAAGACTTCGCCATTTGGTTTCGTCACTTTAAGGTTTCCGCTCAGCAATACACCTGCATTTATAACTGGGTGAAAGTGAAGTGGCAGTGTTGTTCCTGCAGGTATGTTGATGTCGAGGACCGTAATTTCTGGCGTGCCATTTGGGTAATTTGGCAACGAAGAACCGTCCCAACTTTGGCTGGTTTTTACCAATGTTTTTACGCTCACTTGTTTTTCTTGCGCAGCAGATTGATAACAATAGAAGATCGATGCCACTATGGCAGCAGCTAAGATTGATTTCATACTGAGGTTTCACTTCTTTATATATTTTTAGTCCACATTAATGAAGCTTTTGTAAATAAGCTACAGCTTAATGCAAAAATGAGCCAAAGATATTATTTTTACCAACCTCCTTTAATACCAAACATTAAGCACAAAAAAGCCCGCTAAATGCGGGCTTACTATCTATATAAACTTAGGCAAGCTTATCCGAAGCAACTTTGTATTTTGGATCTTCGATAACATTAACTTCTACCAAGTCACATGCATTGTCCAGTAACTGCTTACAGTCCTCACTTAGGTGGCGCAAGTGAAGTGTTTTACCTGCTTTAGTATACTTCTCGGCCAAAGCATCAATTGCCTCAATTGCACTGTGATCTGCGACTCGACTGTGCTTAAACTCGACAATAACATCATCTGGATCGTTTGCAATGTCGAACAACTCTGCAAAATTTTTCACTGAACCAAAGAATAGAGGGCCATGTAGTTCATAGACTTTAGAGCCCTCTTCGTCTATGTAATTACTCGTATAAATGTGCTTGGCGTGCTCCCAAGCAAACACCAATGCAGAAACGATAACGCCCACACACACAGCAATAGCTAAGTCTGTAATTACCGTGACCCCTGAAACGAGTACAATCACAAACGCATCGCTTTTCGGGATACGTTTCATTAATCGGAAACTCGACCATTCAAAAGTACCAAGTACAACCATAAACATGACACCAACAAGCGCTGCAAGCGGGATCATTTCAATTAGGCTAGCCGCAAACAAAATAAAGCCTAACAATAGTAATGCTGCGGTAATACCAGACAATCTGCTGCGACCACCTGAATTTATATTGATCATAGATTGCCCGATCATCGCACAACCACCCATCGCGCCAAACACGCCACAAGTTACATTTGCAGCACCCTGACCAACACATTCGCGATTACTATTACCGCGGGTTTCTGTGATTTCATCGATAAGTGTCAATGTCAGCAGGGATTCAATAAGACCAATTGCGGCCAAGATAAGTGCATAAGGGAATATAATTTTGAATGTTTCTAAGTTCCAAGGTACTTCCGGAATATGGAACATAGGGAAGCCACCAGCAATCGTTGCGTCAGCATTACCACTCATATCCTTTAGATAATCAAGTACATTTCGCGCATCTAAATCAAAGCCAATTACAATACCAGTTACGACCAAAATAGCCGCAAGGCTCGAAGGAATCGCCGTAGTTAATTTAGGTAGGAAGTGAATAATTCCCATGGTTAAAGCAACAAGGCCAGCCATGATGTAAAGCTCTGAGCCTTGCATCCATTGCAGCGTTCCAGAGTCATCCATCACTTTGAATTGACCAAGTTGCGCTAGGAAAATAACAATGGCGAGGCCATTAACAAAGCCAAGCATGACTGGGTGAGGCACCATTCGGATGAATTTACCCAACTTAAAGATACCTGCCAGAATCTGTAAAATACCCATTAATAATACAGTTGCAAAGAGGTATTCGACCCCATGTTCAACCACAAGGCTTACCATAACTACTGCAAGTGCACCGGTAGCACCTGAAATCATACCCGGACGACCACCAAATATCGAAGTGATAAGTCCAACGATGAATGCTGCATAAAGGCCAACCAATGGATCGACTTGTGCAACAAATGCGAAAGCGACCGCTTCAGGTACCAGTGCTAAAGCAACTGTTAACCCTGACAGCACGTCGTTCTTAGCAGAGCTTGGCGCTTTGCCTATAAGATTAAACATTTATATCCCCAGTGTTTTTTACTACGACAGAAAAGCGCTGGATCCTAACAAAATCCAGCGCTTTTAACAAACATGATACATTATAGTGTTAATTTGAGATGTCTGTATGACACTAAATGATAGGTAAAGCAGTTGAACGCTTGACGCACGTCATGGTTACATTTGAATGTACTTCCTGAACATATTCTAGATTTAGTAGATTGTCTCTGACAAAAAGCTCGTAGCCTTCAATTCCTTTAGAAATAATGCGCAGCATGAAGTCCATTGTACCCGCCATGGTGTAGCATTCTGTAACCTCATCATAGCTCATTATCAGCTTTTCAAATTCAGCGAGGTTGTTTCGTCCATGGTTGGACAACTTCACATGAGCATAGACGAGCATATCAAAGCCAAGTTGCTTCTCATCTAGCAATGCAACCTTCCCTTTAATAAACCCATCTTGTTCCAACTTAGCTATTCGTCTCCAGCACGGAGATTGTGACAATCCAACTTTGTCTGCAATTTCTGCTGTAGACAGGCTAGCATCCTGCTGTAACAACGCTAATATCTGACGATCAACTTGATTTAATGACATATTTATCTTTATATTTTAGTGTTAAACTTTACGCTATTCACGCAGTACTACCCAAAACGCCCACTCATAAACGGGTTATTGCGTTTCTCATACCCTATACTGGTATCTTCTCCGTGACCACTCATTACTCTTGTATTATCGTCAAGTGTAAAGAGTTTAGTTTCTATAGCGTGCTTAAGTTGTGCGGCGTCTCCTTTTGGAAAATCAGTACGCCCCACAGAGCCCTTAAACAATACATCTCCAACAAGCACCGACGCACTTTCAGGCTCATAAAAAACCACATGCCCAGGGGTATGACCGGGGCAATGTTTTACAGTCAACTTTAGTTCGCCAAGCTCAATCACATCACCCTCACTTAACCATTTATGTGGGGTGAACCCAGCTTGTGGCTCAAAACCAAACATTTGCGCCTGCATTGGTAAACCATCTAACCAAAATTTATCTTCAATATGAGGACCAATAATTTCTATGTTTAGAGACTCGGCCAACTCAATGCTTGCTCCTACATGATCCAAATGACCATGTGTGAGCAGTATAAACTCCACCGTAATCTTGTGCTGTTCAACGGCAGATAGAA
Source organism: Pseudoalteromonas luteoviolacea (assembly GCF_001696455.1). Lineage (GTDB taxonomy): Bacteria > Pseudomonadota > Gammaproteobacteria > Enterobacterales > Alteromonadaceae > Pseudoalteromonas > Pseudoalteromonas luteoviolacea_C. The sequence continues at coordinate 823,418 of NZ_MAUJ01000001.1, read as the reverse complement.
TTTTTTCTACATCACCGCCAGGATCCACTATGGCAGCTTTACCCGTTCTATCGCAAGCGATAACTCTACAGTTTTGCATAAAAGGGGTTACTGGTATTGTAATTACTTTCATACTATTTGCTCTGGTAAGACAATAAAATTGGATATTTCAAATAGGCTTGGTCGTAATATGGCGTTTTTTCATATAACCATTCAAGCCTTTGCTCATCACTTTTTGCAAACGTATCGTCTTTACTTATGCGCTCGTCAAATGCTAACGCCAACTTAGGACTCTCTTTTAGCATTTTTCTAGCATATGGCTCAAGTGCATAATTTTCAACATATTCTGTACGTTGAAAAATACTCAGAAAATCTCCCCACGCAAAAAATGAGTCAGGCGCGAGTGGGTGCAATAGATGTGTTACCAACTCAGAGTAAGGTTGTTGTGTCGATACCTTGTACCAGCCTTCAGTCACTGGGGATTCTTTGAGCTGTAACTCTTCGAATTGCGCACTCACTCGAAAACGCGCTTCAAAAGGTTGCTTTGCAAATTCGTAGCTAGAGACTTTGAGCTGTGTCAGGCCACTATGCTGTTCTGTAGGAGCAGACACAGATTCGACCTCAATTCCATGAAGAGATAGCTTCTGCACTATCTCACTATATTGAGGAGGTATGTAGAATGCGTTTGGAACTTTGACTTTAGTTTTTACGTCTTTTTGCCAAAATACAGGCAGTTTTTCGTATTCAATGGATTCACCAAGATACTTTACTTCCTGATGGCCAGACAAAGCACTATTAAATTGCTTAAATTTAATACCTTTAAAGCTAATATAATCTGGAGTTTGGCTATAGCTTCTTTCAACGATTAATTCAGATGGAAAATTGTGACGCTCAGTTTCAATGGCTTTGTGTAGTGATTTGTACTGTTTTGACAACGCATCTATCGCCCCATCAAGAAATACATAGGTGCCCAATACACGCTGTTTATACGGCTTTAAAGAGTGGTTTTCAACTAAGATAGTCGGTATTCCTTTAATATCTCCCCAACCATTAGAAAACCTCGGAGATGCTACCCAACCAGCTAAACCTTCCTTTAAATTGCGCTTATTCATGACAAATACTAATGGCCCGGGAATATGGCCCTGCTTGGTCAATTTTTCATCAATGATAGGAACAAACTGCTCTTCAAGTACTTTAGCGATCGCAGGAGAGTCACTCGCAAAACTGGGGTTAAACCCATATGTAATATCATACTGATAGTCCGCACCATCTGTAACATGAACATCTATATAAAGCGAAGGCTTAAAGTCATTTATAACCTTCATTACAGCTCTGACTCCGGGCGTATCAAGCTTTGTATAGTCACGGTTTAGGTTCAGGTTTTTTGCGTTTGTTCTGAACCCCATAGTCAACGGTCCGCGTTGATTAATACGATTAAACTGACTGCTTCGCTCGTGCCCATCAACGTTTAGAATAGGAATAAAGAGAATATTAACCTTGCTCAGAATATCGCGTCGCTTTCCCGTCGCAATGTCTCTTAGCAACATAAACATCGCATCTTTACCATCAATCTCACCTGCGTGTATTCCAGCTTGGATTAAAATGGTGGGCTTATTGTTGTTTGTCATCATTGCAGGAGAAAATTGACTGTCTTCCACAGCTAGCAGCATATTGATATCTCTACCCTGATCACTTTGACCAATTGTGATCGATTTAAACTGGGTAGGATTTGCCGCGACCAAGCGCTTTATAAATGCATTAGTTTGCTCATAGTTGGGCGATTCTTTTCCCGCACTTAGCTCAAAGTCCGTCGTCAATAGTCCATCTTGTTGCATAAGGCTTAAGCTTTGACCTTGCCACGGTTGTAATGGCGGGAGATGGCTATTTAAACTTAGTGTTGCGGAAAGCAGAACAATACCTAAACTCATAAACATTCTTTGTGTCTTTTTTGTATAAAGTTGATTATATCAATATTTTTTTTAACGGCTTACAATGTGCGGTGATTCAACAAAAATTCACAGTTAATCGCACTAATACACTGCAAAGCTAAGGAAAATTTAACTAAACCAATGAGTAAAAGCATATTAATTACAGGCTGTTCAACAGGAATCGGGTTATATTGTGCTGAAACATTGCATAACGAAGGCTTCAAAGTCATCGCTTCAGTGAGAAACACTGAGCATCTTAATCATTTTGAAACGCTTGGTATTCCTTGTGTCTTGCTCGATCTTGCCGACGAACAGTCAATACAAAAAGGCTTTACAGAGGCCTTGTCTTTATGTGATGGAAAACTAGATGTTTTGTTTAATAATGGCGCATATGGCCAACCAGGTGCCGTTGAAGACCTACCCACAGACGTGTTACGAAAGCAATTTGAAGTCAACTTTTTTGGCTGGCATTCATTGACTACGTTAGCGGTAAAACACATGCGGGAAAATGGACAAGGTAGAATTATTCAAAACTCCTCTGTGCTTGGACTTGTAGCACTCCCCTATCGCGGCGCTTACAATGCCAGTAAATTTGCGTTAGAAGGGCTCACGGATACTTTAAGAATGGAATTGGCCAATACTAATATCCAAATTAGCCTTATCGAGCCCGGTCCGATTTTGTCTGAATTTAGAAAAAATGCACGTATTGCGTTTGAGGAGCATATCAACATTAATGACAGCTTTCATAAAACAGAATATCAAGCACAATTAACCAGATTAAAAGCTCAAACTGCGCCTCAGAAATTTACACTTGGTCCAGAAGCTGTTTATGACAAACTGCTGCACGCTATCACGGCACCAAAAGCAAAAGCTAGATACTATGTGACATTCCCTACGTACCTTATGGGATACCTGAAACGAATTCTAAGCTCTGCGATTCTGGACAAAATCCTGTTAAAGAATAGGTGATAAACGAGGGGGAATGTCATTAACAGGTGCAGCGATTTGAACCTTGTAGATTAATGAAACGCATAAACTAAAAAAGGAGCCATAGGCTCCTTTTTAAATCGCTTAAACTTAATTAAAAATTAAGCTGCAAGACCTTCTTTTGCTTTCTCTACTAGAGCAGCGAAAGCTACTTGGTCGTATACTGCGATATCAGCTAGGATCTTACGATCGATTTCGATTGACGACTTTTTAAGGCCGTTAATGAAGCGGCTGTAAGATAGGCCGTTTTGACGTGCTGCAGCGTTGATACGTGCAATCCATAGTTGACGGAAAGTACGTTTCTTAGCGCGACGGTCACGGTATGCATATTGACCAGCTTTAGTTACAGCTTGGAACGCTACGCGGTAAACACGTGAACGTGCTCCGTAGTAACCTTTAGCTTGCTTTAATACTTTTTTGTGACGTGCACGTGCGATAACACCGCGTTTAACTCTTGCCATTTCTGATATCCTCTATTAAGCGAATGGTAACATACGATCGATAAGGCCTAGGTCATTCTTATGAACCATAGACTTAGCACGTAGGTGTAGTTTACGCTTTGAAGACTTCTTAGTCAGAATGTGACGAAGATGCGACTGTTTACGCTTGTAACCGCCTGAAGCAGTCTTTTTGAAGCGCTTTGCAGCACCTCTGTGTGTTTTTAGCTTATAAGCCATTGCAATAACTCCAAATGATATTGCGTTTAATATATGCAAGTAGGCGGATGAGAACATCACTTTTTTGGCCTAGCTTACACCCTTATTCCGGCGAAACTAAATGAAATCAAAAAGTTTACTTAAAGCCGGTCAACACAGGTGACCGTGACAAAAGCCAGAGTACTTTTATACCTGTGTTAAATTCTTTAAAAATCGGCGCGTATTATGCCTGACTTATGCTTTCTTGGCAACAGGTGCCATCATCATAACCATTTGACGACCTTCAACACGATTTGGGAAAGACTCAACTTGTGCGATCTCTTCCAAATCTGCTTTCAAACGGTTAAGCATGTCAATTGCGATTTCTTGGTGAGCCATTTCACGACCACGGAAACGGATAGTGATTTTAGCTTTGTCGCCAGCTTCTAAAAACTTACGCAAGTTACGAAGTTTAACTTGATAGTCACCTTCATCAGTTCCTGGGCGGAACTTGATTTCTTTAACTTGGATCTGTTTTTGCTTTTTCTTTTGTTCTTTTTGTAATTTTGCTTTTTCAAAAAGGAACTTACCATAGTCCATTACTTTACACACTGGTGGTTCAGCGTTTGGACTGATTTCAACAAGGTCTAAACTTGCGTTTTCTGCTTGCGCCAGTGCATCTCGTAACGAGACAATGCCCGCTTGCTCACCTTCAGCATCGATTAAGCGAACTTCTTTCGCTGTGATTTCATCATTGATACGATTCTTTTGAGCAGTAGTTTGCCCTTTTTTGCCGCCTCTAATGGTACGTTCCTCCAAAAAATCCAAAATTAAACGTGCGGCACCGTTGAAATAGTGTTTTGCCGCACGGGTTCTAAATTATACTCTGTTCTTGATTTCTTCGCTGATTTTAGCAACAAAATCGTCTACAGAGAATTTGCCAAGGTCTTCACCTTTGCGAGTTCTTACTGCTAGCTCTTGTTGTTCGACTTCTTTATCACCAACAACAAGCAAATAAGGTATACGTTTTAAAGTATGCTCGCGGATTTTAAAGCCAATCTTCTCATTTCTCAAGTCAGCACAAGCTCTTATTCCAAGTTTATTCAGTTTTTGTACAACTTCTTGGACATAATCTGCTTGTTTGTCTGTGATATTCATGATCACAACTTGTTTCGGTGCTAACCAAGTTGGGAAGAATCCAGCATATTCTTCTGTCAGAATACCAATGAAACGCTCAATTGAACCTAAAATCGCGCGGTGGATCATTACTGGCGTCTTACGTTCGTTGTTTTCAGCAACGTAAGTAGCCCCCAAACGACCCGGTAGAGCAAAGTCTAGCTGCACTGTGCCACATTGCCAAGCTCGTTCTAGGCAATCGTACAATGTAAATTCAATTTTAGGGCCGTAGAAAGCACCTTCGCCCGGCAGGTAGTCAAACTCAATGTCGTTCGTTTGCAATGCTTCAGCAAGGGCTGCTTCTGCCTTGTCCCACATTTCATCTTCACCGATGCGCTTTTCAGGACGCGTCGACAGCTTAACAACGATCTTTTCAAATCCGAAAGTTTCGTACGTGTCATACACCATTTTAATACACGATGACACTTCGTCCATGATCTGCTCTTCAGTACAGAATACATGCGCATCATCTTGTGTAAATCCGCGCACACGCATTAAGCCGTGTAGTGCACCAGAAGGCTCATTACGGTGACAACAGCCAAACTCAGCCATGCGCAGCGGTAAGTCACGATAAGACTTAAGGCCTTGGTTGAATATTTGTACGTGACCAGGGCAGTTCATCGGTTTGATCGCATATTCACGCTTTTCAGACTCAGTTGTGAACATTGCGTCTGAGTACTTGTCCCAGTGGCCAGATTTTTCCCAAAGTCCTCTGTCCATCATTAATGGACCTTTTACTTCTTCGTAGTCATACTCGCGTAGCTTTTCACGAACAAAGTCTTCTAATTCGCGGTAAATGCTCCAACCATCATTGTGCCAGAATACCATGCCCGGCGCTTCTTCTTGCCAGTGCCATAGGTCTAACGCTTTACCGATCTTACGGTGGTCGCGCTTTTCTGCTTCTTCAAGACGTTTAAGGTATGCTTTTAACTGTTTTTTATCTGCCCACGCCGTACCATAGATACGTTGTAGCATTTTGTTTTCTGCATTACCACGCCAGTAAGCTCCTGCCACTTTCATAATTTTGAAGTGTTGGCAGAATTTCATGTTTGGCACGTGAGGGCCACGACACATATCGATATATTCTTCGTGGTGATACAAACCCGGACGGTCATCCTTAGCAACGTTTTCGTCTAGGATTTCCATTTTGTAGGTTTCGCCGCGAGATTCAAACGTATCTCTCGCTTCTTGCCAACTAACTTTCTTTTTCACTACATCGTAATTGGTTTTAGCCAATTGCAACATGCGCTTTTCAATTGCATCAAGATCTTCTTGAGTTAATGAATGCTCCATGTCGATGTCATAGTAAAAGCCATTGTCGATAGTAGGACCTATCGCCATTTTAGCTTCAGGGAAAAGTTGCTTAACGGCATGACCGATTAAGTGTGCACAAGAGTGACGAATAATCTCGAGACCGTCTTCATCTTTAGCGGTGATGATTTCAAGGCTCGCATCTTGCTCAATGATGTCACACGCATCAACGCGTTCGCCATTTACACGTCCGGCGATGGTTGCTTTTGCAAGACCTGGGCCGATATCTTTGGCTACATCTAAAGTGGAAACTGGGTTTTCGAAAATACGCTGACTGCCGTCAGGAAGAGTAATTACTGGCATTTTTAGTCCTATTTACAGTGGTGACACCTACGCCGCGTCACATGTATTCAATTTATCTTAATGTAATGTATGCCCATCAACGCTTTTACGAATAAGCATTGGTTATTCAGTGGTATGCTAAATTTGACTGGGGTCTTACAGTCCTGACGGTATTGTGACCTGATGCGTGACGAGTTGCAAGGAAAAGACTAAGATTAAATAGTCGATATTTACTAAAAAATGAGGGAATTATATGGTGCGACCAAAATCGCTGAAATTTGCGTCTTTTAATTTACTGAATTTTGCAGCACCCCCTTACGCGTTTTACCAACCTGAAGAAACCTACAGTGATATGCAGTGGGTCACTAAAACACAGTTTATTACGGGTCTAATTCAGCACATTGATCCAACCGTAATAGTATTTCAAGAAGTATTCAACCCTGACATTTTGGCAACACTATGCGACGATTTAGGGTTAAAACACTTTGCAACTGTCGATACGCCCTCGCAAGACCCAGTCTATGAAAATGTGCTGTTTAACCCTGTCGTAGCCATCGCGTCTAAACTCCCATTCACACAATGCAAACCGCTTGAACCGAGTCACGAGCTACTTGAATACTTAAATAATTTGGGGCAGTTTAAGTTCAATCGTACCCCAATAAAGTGTACGTTCGACATTGAGGGGTTTGGCCCATTAATTGTGTATGCAGTTCACTTTAAATCGCAGCGTGTTCATTCAATGGCCCAAATCTTAGGGGAACCAGATCCAGAAGACCCATTCTTAACCTTGCTCAATCAAACTGTTGGCGCAATGCAATCACAAATATCACGCTCGCTTGAAGCATCTGTTGTGTACTACGATGCCTTAAGAACTCAACGAGAAAAAGCTGCCGCCACTCTGGTCATGGGCGACTTTAATGCACATATTTCTAGCCCTGCCCTGTCTTTTATGACTCAGCAATTTCCTGTTACTATAGAGCCGTCTAAGTTTGACAGTGTTGGGTTATATGAAAGCTTTGTTGTTTCAGACAATCAACTCGAATTTGACAGCAAACCACCCACCCATTACTTTCAAGGAGAAGGTAATGTACTCGACTATATATTAACGTCTAAAGAATTCTCTCCCACCCACCCTGACAGTAAGGTTGAAACGCTAACTTACTATAATTATGCCAGTCATTTAGACCCCAAAAGAGATGAAGAGGACATTCGTTATTCAGATCATGCTGCGATTGCAATAGAAATTACTATTAAATGAAAAAGCTATGCTATGATCGCTGCCATTAGATACAAATTGGAAAACATAATGAGAACATTAGGCGTAGAAATCACAGGCAGCGAAGCAATGCTTTGTCTTTTATCAAAAGAAAGCGACGTATTCGATATTCGTGACATTCGACAAACACGCTTTACTTTACCGAACATAGGCCATGATCAAGAGGCTATGCGCAAGTTTCACTTCGACCTAACAAAGCTCGTCGAAGACTATCAGATAGACACGATTGCAATCCGCCAACGTGCACATAAAGGCAAGTTTGCAGGCAGTGCAGCCGGCTTTAAAATGGAAGCTGCGTTGCAACTTATTGAAGGTGCAGAAGTTCACCTATTGAATGCAACAGAAGTTAAAGAGCAATTAAAACGTAACCCTGTTCCGGTAGATTATGCAGATACTGGTTTAAGAAAGTATCAAGAGCAGGCTTTTACAAACGCCTATGTATTGATCATGCGCAAAACTTATGGTCATGACGAAGTTGAAGCTGAATAACGCACTTCGATGACATTTTGGTGAGCTGTTCACGCTCACCCCTTCTCCACAAATTCTTTTACCACTCACTATAATTGCAAGCCGTATCAAGAACCACTTTTTACCATTGCTAATATAAAAGACTTTTCAAACACGGTTAAGCTGCCAATGATACAAGTGCCATCATTGCAGTACATAAACAAAACTCACGAGTAGGCATTGAACAAACAATGCTTTGGATACCTCCAAACAGGCAATTTTTACTACCGTGGGGTAACACCATTGCAAAATAGTCTACATGCCTGCGAAATAAACTCTGTAAGTTGCTTTTCGTCGATCGGCGGTTGCCATCGAATCGCCATTTCCCAAAAAGTCAGCCTTTTAAGACCTCCCCAGAAAAAAGCAGCGGCAAAATCTGCGTCACACTCCCCTAAACATCCAGCCAATGAAGCTTCCTCAAACCATAAAACCATCGACTTTTCACAATCACTGAACTTTTCATTTAACCTTTGCGCCTGCTCTTCGCTACGCATAGATTCAATCATAACAATTCGAGACAGCCTAATGTAGTCAGGATCACTCAATAACCCTACCGCACTATTTGCCAAATGTTTGAGTTGAACTTCAAAATCATAGTTTGGAATAAACTGAATAGCAGACAAAGGTTGGATTCGTTCAATAAGGGAAATTACAACCGCATCAAATAAGTCTTCTTTGTTTGGATAGTGCTTATACAGTGTACGTTTTGATACTCCTGCTTTTTGGCATATTGCTTCCATGGTTGTAGCTTGCAATCCCATCAATGCAAACTGGTCGATTGCAGCACTGAGTATCGCCTGCTTTTTGGCGGATAATTGTGTCATCAATCTCTCTCTCACTTATCAATTAACATAAGTTTAACCAATATTAGGGACAATAAAAAGTAAACACTTGCGTTTATTCACAAAAATAAAAGTACACGACCCCGTTTACCTTTAACCTCAACAGGTATACACTAGCGTTTACTTGTATAATTGTCGAGTATTTAGCCTTTACTTTGGTGTGAGGAAGGTATCAAATGACAAAGTGCCCGCTAATTCACGCTCTGTGAACTAGTTTATACAAGGCAGTACGCTACACTGAACAACGGACCATCGTCTTCGTTGTTTGGTTTAGTAAGCACGATATAAAATAGGATTTGGAGTGTTCATGTATCCAGCATCATTTAAACGCAAACTTAAACACCTTTCACTGGCATTGCTTACAACAGGTATAATCAGTGGCTGTTCGGAAGCTCCCCAGCAACAAGCTGGGTTTGGTATGCAACCAGCTAAAGTCAGCGTCACGCATGTGACCACACAAAGCGTACCATTCAATATTGAATTACCTGCAACATTACTAGGCAACAAAGAGGTTGAAATTCGAGCTCGAGTCTCTGGTTTAATAGAGTCAAGAAACTTTGACGAAGGTCAGTATATTACTGCCGGTCAGTCCCTTTTCACAATTGAATTAAAACCCTTTCAACTTGAGTTAGAAAAAGCGCAAGCTGATTTACATGCAGCAGAAGCAAATGTAGAGCAGGCTAAAAGAGAAAAAAACAGACTAGAAAAGCTAAAAGATGAGCGCTCCGTATCGAAACGTGATTTTGATAATGCTGTTTCGGCTTATGACATCGCTCTAGCCAATTTAGAGTCTGCAAAAGTAGCACTTAACGAAGCTCAGCTTGATTTAGATTATGCGCAAGTAAAAGCGCCAGTGTCCGGAATTATCGGTCGAGAACGAGAGTCCCAAGGCAGCTATGTTTCAGGACCTACCGTTTTACTCACTGAGTTAACAGACACAAGCACAATGAGAGCGCGTTTTGGCTTTTCTGAGCGAGAACAGCTTGCCATGCGTAAAGACGTGGAATCAGGAACGTTAACACTCCCTAAAAACAATGAGTTTGATGCAACTATCATCTTGCAAGACGGTTCGTTATACGCAAAGCAAGGTAAGGTTAATTTCTCAGATGTACGAGTCAACCGCTTCACAGGGACTTCTGAGCTACAAGCTCTAATTGCCAACCCTAATGGAGAGTTAAGGCCTGGCCAGTTCGTTCGTGTACAGTTAAGTGGCGCTGTCAGAAACGAAGCTATTGTAGTACCTCAACGTGCAGTTTTAGACAACGGAACTGGTAAGTTTGTCTATGTTGCAACAGAAAATGAAAAAGGCATGACCGTAGCACTTCCAGCACCAGTTCAAGTAGGCGAATGGGTGCAACTAAATGGTGAAAATATGTGGGTAATACGCTCAGGACTTCAACCTCAACAACCAGTTATCGTTGAAGGTATGGCGCGAATCTTCTTCCCAGGTATGCCTGTTAACGTAGCGGCTGAAGGAGAATAAGCCCTATGTTCTCAAAATATTTTATCGATAGGCCCATTTTTGCGTTTGTCATTTCAATCGTAATTGTGCTGGCTGGTTTAGCTGCAATGCGTACTCTACCGGTCGCTCAGTACCCAGAAATATCGCCTCCCCAAGTACAGGTTACCGCCGTATACCCTGGTGCTTCGGCGGATGTCTTAGAGCAGACTGTAGCTGCGCCTATTGAAAACGCCATAACCGGTGTTGAAGGCATGATGTACATGGAGTCAATCAGCAGTAGTTCTGGTGCGACAACGATTACTGTCACATTTGAAATTGGCACAGATGTAGACCAAGCAGCTGTAGACGTTAATAACCGCGTCAAACAGGTCGAAGCAAGGTTGCCAGAAGAAACCCGCAGGCAAGGTGTTGTCGTGGCAAAAGGCTCGTCTAGTTTCCTACAGGTGCACGCCTTTTACTCTCCGGACAACAGTCGCTCGAGTTTGTGGACTTCTAACTATGTAACCATGAACATCTTGGATAATATCAAGCGAATTCCAGGTACTACTAATGTGCAAATATTTGGTGCTAGAGACTACGCGATGCGCATTTGGTTACGTCCAGATATCATGAGCCAATTGAAAGTCACTGTCGAAGAAGTTACCAGTGCAATTCGCGAGCAAAACTCACAATACGCCGCAGGTAGTATTGGAGCAACTCCTACTTCCGAAAGCCCACAGGAACTGGTATACAGCGTAACAGCACAAGGTCGCTTATCTACACCAGAAGAATTCGAAAACATCATAATCCGCGCGAACTCAGATGGTTCTACGTTAAGGCTTAAAGATATCGCACGCGTTGAGCTTGGCTCTAAGGATTATAATTTCAACGGGACTATTAATGGTAAAGATGCTGTTCTGTTGGGTATTTTTCTTCAGCCAGGCGCTAATGCGCTAGATGTCGCCAATGAAGTAGAGGCAGAAATCGCTAAACTAAAAACACAGTTCCCACAGGGTTTGGCACACTTAAACTCTTACGATACAACGCGTTTCGTAGAGGTTTCTATCAGAGAAGTGCTGATCACACTGGGCGAAGCAATGGTACTTGTGTTCCTTGTCGTGTACCTATTCTTACAAAACTGGCGAGCGACTCTAATCCCAACTTTGGCCGTCCCTGTATCTTTGTTAGGCACCTTTGCAGGCCTTTACATGCTGGGATATTCAATCAATACATTGACCCTATTTGGCATGGTGTTATCTATTGGTATTGTGGTAGACGATGCAATCGTCGTGCTCGAAAATGTCGAACGTATTATGCATGAACAGCATGTCAGTGCTCGAGAAGCTGCCTACAAAGCGATGGAAGAAGTGAGTGGTCCAGTTGTTGCCATAGTATTGGTGCTTTGCTCTGTATTTATTCCTATCGCGTTTTTAGGCGGGTTGACAGGTGAACTATTCCGTCAGTTTGCTATTACGATTTCAATCTCGGTAAGCTTATCAGGTGTCGTTGCACTCACCATGACGCCTGCTTTGTGTGTACTGATCTTAAAACATGAAGACAAACAAACTGCGCGCTTCTTCTTGTGGTTTAATGATTGGTTTACTCGTGTAACGGGCAAATATGTTGGCTCAGTTAGCTTCATGATCCGCCGCGGTGCACTGGGCTTCATATTAATGTCTGCAATGATAGGCTCTACAGTCTTTCTATGGCAAAAAACGCCTGGTTCACTCGTGCCTGATGAAGATCAAGGGTTTTATATTAGTGCAGTATTTTTACCTGATGGAACCTCTTTAGAAAGAACCACAGAAGTGACCAAACAGGTTGTAGAAGCTGCCCAGTCAAACCCTGCAAATGAAAACGTGGTTGCATTTACAGGCTTCGACTTTTTGGGTGGTGGTTATAAGAACAATGCAGCGACGCTATTTATAACGCAAACTCATTGGGATGAGCGTGAAGTCGACACCAAATCACTGGTCGGTGAGCTGTTCATGAAAACAGCGCATATTAATGAAGCGTTAGTGTTAGCGTTTAACCCACCAGCAATATTTGGTCTAGGCACAACTGGTGGCTTTGAGTTCTACCTTCAAAATAAAACTGGCGCTGATCCTGAGAAGTTGAAACAAGGTATGCAGCTGATGATGAATGCAGCGCAACAAAGCCCTGTTCTAGGTGGGCTGCAAACGCTTTGGCGTCCAGATGCACCGCAGCTAGAAGTCCATATGGATAGAGAGCAAGCACGCGCTATGGGCGTTAACATCAACTCGGCGTTCAATGCATTAGCGGCAAACCTGGGTAACTACTATGTCAACGACTTCAACAAGTTTGGTCGTTCTTGGCAAGTGATTTTATCTGCAGAAGCTCAGTTTAGGATGACACCTCAAGATGTTGGCCGAATTTATGTGAAGAATAATCAAGGTGACATGGTGCCAATCTCAGCGTTTACCGATATAGAGTTTGCGCGAGGTCCTGAGAGCTTACACCGCTATAATAACTTATCGGCCGTTAAGCTGATGGGTAATGCAGCGCCAGGTTATAGCTCAGGGCAAGCAATTGCAGAAATCGAACGTATCGCAGCAGAAGTGTTGCCACCCGATATGACTTTTGAGTGGACTGCATCCGCATTCCAAGAAAAGCGTAGCACGGGCACTACAGGATTAGCATTGGGGCTTGCGGTCGTCATGGTGTTTTTAATCCTCGCGGCACTGTACGAGCGCTGGTCATTGCCAATATCTGTTTTGTTAGCACTGCCCTTTGGTACTTTTGGTGCGTTGGTATCAATTTGGATAGCGGGATTAACCAATGATGTCTACTTCCAGATTGGACTAGTCACTTTACTTGGTCTTGCAAGTAAAAACGCCATTCTTATCGTCGAGTATGCGCTAATGAAGTATCAGCAGGGCTGGAGCGCGAGCACGGCAGCACTTGAGGCCGCAAGGCTTCGCTTTCGTCCTATCATCATGACGTCCCTAGCCTTTATATTGGGTGTTGTTCCGCTAGTTCTGAGTTCAGGAGCTGGTGCAGGCGCAAGGCATAGTGTGGGTACAGGTGTTATGGGTGGTATGATGGCAGCTACGTTCCTTGCGGTGTTCTTTGTTCCTCTATTCTTTTATTGGTTAACTGCGCGCAAGTTTACGGAAAAGCGCTCTAAACATGAACTCGCGAAAGAAATCTCTGAACATCACCAAAAAGACCATACAGACACGCAAGAAGACCTTGCATAACCCCTAATATAAAAAACGCCAGCTTGGCTGGCGTTTTTTCACACCAATCACGATTACAAATCATAACAACTTCCTGACTGTAAAATCACCTAATGATTATGTTAATATATGCAATTATAGTTTCTTTAGGTCTGGTTTTTTGCGCATTTTCGTTGTCTTTTTATTGCTCCTTATAGCTCCCCTACCCGTATTAGCTTCGCCTCAACCAGAAAACAGCTGGCAACAAACTTACGATAAATTAAGGGCCGAGGATACTCGACTTGCTTTTGAGTATTTGCAATCACATGTAAATCGACTAGCGCCGGGCTCCGAACGCATCTATGTAGGGGCAACACTTGCGAGAACAGCAATATCACTTCGTGAAGGTCAATCTCTTACCAGCAGTATTGTGTACTCTAACAACATCAACGACGAAATACTGCAGCACATAGTTGCTGCACTGCTCTTCGCACACGAGAATATCTATTCGCAAACAATGGCCGAATTTAAGCAAGCCATCTCGAAGGCCTACACGTTAGAAGAGCCCGCAGTGATTGCGACTGTAGAACTTTTCTACATTAATGTAAAAATCTCACTCGCAAACTACGTACAGCTCAATCACCACATTAAAGAGGTGGAACGCAATGTTCAGCTAATGAATGATCTTTTTTGGGGCGTCAATTCCTTACATAATGTTAAAGCCCTCAATGCTAATTTTAATGGTGATCATGCTTTGGCTATTGAAATGTATCAACAAGCTATTGCAAACACAGTACATGAAGCGAATAAAGCCCCCTATTACAACAACTTGGCATTAACATACCTAGATTTAGGCAATTTCTCTGACGCAACTAAGTATTTAAAAAAATCTTTGAAATTAAGAGAGCAACAGAATAACCAATTTAAAATTGCTTTAACCATGCTTAATTTGGGAATAGTTGCTAACCGAGCCAACCAACATCAAGATGCATTAACTTGGTTAGACAAAGCTTATCAACTCTACGTTGAATTCAATAACTCGTATCGTAAAGCTTATACACTGGTGCAAAAAGCAAAGGTTTATACAAAGCTAAAACAGACAACAAAAGCAACAAACGCAATCGAGCAAGCTCTGTCGCTTATTAGTGTTACTGACAATATCAACTTGATTACTGACATACGCATTCATGCAGCTGAAAACATGCTTACTTTAGGAAAGGTGGATGCTGCTATAGAACAAGCAATGATTGCCCATGACTTAGCATTGAGCGTAAATGATAAATCCCACTTGATTCAAAGCTTGGAATTACTTTCAGACCTTACCGCAAAGCTTGGTAACTATGAACAAGCTTATCAATTCAATACCAAACTACTTATGGAAAAAGAGCAATTGAATGCTCAAAAGAGCATGCAAGCCATGATTGCATTAGAGTCAGAGTTAGAAGTTACCGCTCAGCAGCTCGAGAATGTCCGCCTTGAAAAAAGCAACAACTTACAACAACAACAGATCTCTAGATTAGAGGAAAGGCAGCGTTATCAGGCGGTTATAATTGTTTTCTCTTTAATTCTGTTATTTTTGAGCCTAAGGGGCTACAACAAACACAAATATCGCGCTCAGCATGATAACTTAACAGGCGCATTAAATCGTGGGGCATTTGTAGGTCGCGTCACCAGATTTGGCAACCCCACTCTAGGCAAAAAACATGCGTTGATGTTGTTTGATTTAGACCATTTTAAACAGGTAAATGATGCATATGGCCACCCCACAGGTGATCTTGTACTTATCCAAACTGCAGAACTTGTAAGAAACTTTTTCCCTCAAACAGCGTTATTCGCAAGATTTGGAGGGGAAGAGTTTATGGTATTTATTCCTAATGTCACCGATGACGAAATATTTGAATTAGCCAACCAATTTCGTGAGCGCCTCAGCACTCATGATATTACAACTGAAACAAGAGAAAAGATGACTGTGACGGCAAGCTTTTCAACGTTGACCTACCAAAATCATTTAAGTAATTTAGACAAAATTTATAGCAAACTTGATGTTGCGCTCTATGACGCTAAAAATAGAGGAAGAAACTGTGTGGTGAAAGCTTAGTGTCTCCGTTACTAGATTCCAACGAGTTATCTGTGCGACATAGCCAACCAAGTAAAAACTTGATTGGCTTACACAACTGACATTAAAGTCCAAATACCACCTTTTCACTTTTGAGCATTCTGCTACTTAATGCTGCAAAAATAGCAAATAGACCCAGTGTACTAATTGAGGACAATAAGACCTGTAACAAAGGCAGCTCATTTCCCTTTATGACTTCAATCATCGCGTATTGCTGCGCGGCAATGGGTATCCATTGCACGTAATCAGTACCTATGTCATACGTTGTCATCATGCTCAAGCCAATCGGAACAAAGAGTACAAATGCCACATAGGATTGCGCTTCTTTAAACGACTTTGCCATGAAGGACACAAATACCAATAAGCTTGCTGACATTAGCGCAATGGGCAGCCCTAACAAGGTGCAAAATAGAATAAACATGACATCAATATTAATACTAAATCCAAGCTGCTCCCAAGGTACCATGCCATAGGCAAACTTTGATACGACCAAAACCAACACCAATCCCATCATAGAGTAACTTGCAATTGCAGCGACTTTGGCCAGCACGATTTGAGTGCTGCTCAATGGATGGCTAAGCAATAGAGCAAGTGAGTTACGCTCTCTTTCTCCTGCACTGGTGTCAATAGCTAAATTCATCGCCGAGTAAAACAGTGCAATAATAATTGAAAGCGTCGCGATACCTAAAAACATGCCTCCTTTCGAATCAGGGGTTGCTTGATCATGCGTTTGAACATTGACCGCCCGCATAATATTTGGATCAATACCTCTAGAAATAAGACGTAAACCAGCAACTTCTGAGTTATATCTAGCAAGTGCACGCTCTAATCTACGTACAGATTTGATCAGTTTGTTATCTGATTTATCCGCAATTATAGTCACTGTCGCACTTTTGCCCTGAGACATGTTTTGTGGGTACTGTTCACTGATCATCAAAGTAATGGCTTTAACACTGCCAGACTCTCCGTGGCTGATATCTTTCCCTTCCAAGTATCGTACGAGGTTCGGGGCATAATCTGCGTTTTCAATCGTGATCTCTAAAGCCTCGGGAGAACTCAATTGCTTCAACAACACGGTAAACAATAAACACATTACAATTGGTGCACCGATTGCGTAGTAAAGGCCAGCCATGACTGAGCGTTTATCACGACTCGCATCAATCATTTCCTTTTTATACAGGACTTTAATCAGATTCATCATGCAGCAAGTCCCTCATCTGAACCGATAAGTGAAATAAACGCTTCTTCTAGCGTTTCTTTTTGAGTTTTTACACAAAGCTCTTGAGGAGAGCCCTGTGCTACGACCTTTCCTTTAACCATGACAACAACGTGATCGCATAATGCCGCAACCTCTTGCATAACATGGCTTGAAAATAGCACGCAATGCCCCTGTTCTTTTAGCATTAATAAAAGCTCTCTTAGGATTCGAGTGCTCATTACATCTAATCCACGTGTTGGCTCGTCCAAAATAATATTGGTTGGTTTATGAACAATGGCTTGTGCTAGCGCTGTTTTCATTCTTTGCCCTTGAGAAAACCCCTGACATTTTCTATCTGCAATATCATTCATTTGTAATTTATCAAGTACATCCTGTGTCGCAGATTTGGCAGCTTGATTACTCATGCCACTTAATTCAGCGAAAAATTGGATATATTCTCTTGGGGTAAGGCGTTCATACAAGCCACAAGGATCTGGAAATAGCCCTAGTTGCTGTTTAGCTAGCATTGGCTTTTCAGCTACATTCACTTCATCAATTTTTGCCTCACCACTATCAGCTTGCAGCAAGCCAAACACAGTACGTAAACAAGTCGTTTTACCCGCGCCATTAGGGCCTAATAAACCAGTAATTTTGCCATTCTCAGCCCGAAAACTAAGATCGTTGAGAGCTTGAACAGTCCCAATAGTTTTTCTTAATTCAGTCACTTCTATCATTGCAACTCCTCATTACTTTGACTGGCAACAGGTCCATTAATATTCATGAAGTACTGTTTTGTATTATCTTTTTCTAAACACTCGGAGTCTAAGCTTTCAAAGGTGCGTAAATTGATAAACTCACCAATAAGTTTGTTGGCGCATGTTTGTGCCGCTACACCATGCGTTGCCGTTGGCGCGACTAAGTGCTTTGCATTGCCCATATTCACCATTGCTAATTCCGCCCAACTTGGTGGAGTGGCCGGATCTAAGCCTCCTGATAACAATAAAGTGGGGATCGCTGTTTTCAGCGGCTGATAAAAGTATTGCTCAACTGGTTTGACTTGCCATAACGGGCAACTTGCATCGAGAGCTTCAATCATCAGCCGCCCAAAGTAAGATTTTTTGTATTTTGCTCTATCCTGGTCCGTCATGTTCGGCCAATCTTCGCCACAGGTGATGGCGCTATGCATACCCATTGCAATTGCACCAAACGTATTTTCATTCCCCAGTAAGCCAACTAAAGGGTTGTAGTTGCCTTTGTGCGCTGCATCGATAACCAAGGGAACAAGCGCTCGTGTAGTATGACCATATAGGGCCATTCGGATAGAACCTCTCAATTTGCTTTCTGTAATCACTAAATCAATTAACTCGAACGTACGAGGGTGCCTAACGGACACTTTAATCGGCGAGGTTTTTACCGTATTAATCAGCGTTTGATATTTATCTTCCAAGTTTGGATACTGCCCGTTGCAAACATGCTCTTCGGCACACCGTTTAAACAAAGCAGCCAGAGAATCATCAATAGCATCACCAATCGCGACTAAACTCTGCTGCATTGGCACCACCCCATCAAGCACCGCTGTTGCTACTGAGTTTGGATATTGTCTCATATATTCTTGAGCAATACGGGTACCATAGGATGCGCCATAAAGGTGCAAGGTTTCATAACCTAAAGCGATCCTTACAGCCTCAAAATCGCTTGCAGCCGCGACCGTGGTAAAATTTGATAAATCCGTATTGAGCTTTTTAATACAAGCTTGTGTTTCTTCTTTTGCCAACTTAAATAGCGGCACAGCTTGATCGTCCAGAGCAAACTGTTGTTCTAAATTGTCAGTATCACACTGGAGTAAATTAGATTTACCAGTTCCTCTTTGGTCAACAAGAATAATGTCTCTATTTTCTCTAGCATAGCGCAAGTTACGCGCAAATATTGGGGCGACTTCTATCGCTGATTGACCAGGCCCACCTGCGAAAGCTAAGACAGCTTCAGTCGGGTTTGTTTCTTTAATTGCTGGGATCACCGCAAAATGAATCTCTATAGACTCTTCACTGTTATCTTTTGAAAGGGGCTGACTGATAGAGCCGCACATTAATCTATCTTCTAGGCCGTCAACATAGCAAGGTTGTAGTACCTTTGAGTTTTGTTGTGCGTGCGTCAAGCCTGAACATGCGATGGCAAGAGGGATTAAGCTTGATTTTATAAGCTTAATAAGCGGTTTGCCGTACTTATTCATTAATTATTTCCTTTTTAAAATCAACAACTGCCCTACGAGGTGATTGTCAATAAACTAGTGTATTAATCAGTTAATACAGTGGGCGTTAGAATAGAGGTCGCGCATTTGCGTGTCAATAATTAGCGTACCCAACAGAAACACAAAGAGTTTTGCTTGGGAATTAAGTCGGTTAGAAAGGTTGGCTATTTGTGATGTGTATCAGAAATGACTCAAACGGATACTGGATGACCAACTCTCTATTTAAAAGAGTCAATAAAAAGGGTCAGCAGATGCTGACCCTTTTTATTATTTTTTGCGTTTCTTTTCTTCTTCTACCCACTTGCCTTCGGCGTATGTCGCTTTCCAGCCTGTCGCTTTGCCATCGACTTCCGTCATGACATATTGCGACTTAGTTTTTCGCGAGTACCTCACGACAGCCAAGTTACCATCGCTGTCTTTTTCAGGTGCATCAGCCAAGTAATAGAACTTTGGAGAAATACGGTCTCTAAATCGTTTTAACTCAGCAACCTTTGGTGCACGTGTTTCACGAGATTTAGGGAACGTATGTGCCGCCAAGAAAATCCCGGACGCGCCATCTCTCAATACAAAGTGTGCATCGGACTTTTCACACTCCAATTCAGGCAGCGGTACAGGGTCTTCTTTCGGTGGCGCAGGCTCACCACTTTTCAGAAGCTTACGTGTATTCTTACACGCTTCATTTGTACAGCCAAAATACTTGCCAAAACGACCCGATTTAAGCTGCATGTCAGCGCCACACTTATCACATTCAATAACAGGGCCATCATAGCCTTTTATTTTAAATGTGCCCTGCTCCACAATGTACCCGTCACAAGCTGGGTTATTACCACAAACATGGATTTTACGTGTTTCGTCGATCAAGTAAGAGTCCATTGCGGTTTCGCATTTAGGACAACGCTTCTTCTGCCTCAAACTTTCTGTTTCGGCGTCTTCTGCATCCGTATCAATGGCTTCATCACCAGAGATTAAGTTCATCGTCGTTGTACAACGCTCTTTTGGCGGTAAACTGTACCCGGTACAGCCTAAGAACACCCCCGTTGACGCAGTTCGGATACCCATTTTTCTGCCACAAGTCGTACAGTCGATATCTGTCTCAACCATCACGTTTTGTCGCATGCCGCCTTCAGCTTCTTCTTTTCCAGCGAGGTCCAACTGTTCAGAGAAGTCCGCATAAAACTTATCTAATACCTGAGTCCACTCACGTTCACCTTCGGCGATGTCATCAAGACGACCTTCCATTTTAGCTGTGAAGTCGAAATTCATCAGGTCGTTGAAGTTCTCAACCAACCTATCTGTAACAATTTCACCCATTTTTTCAGCAAAGAATCGTCTGTTTTCAACTCGAACATAACCGCGCTCTTGAATAGTAGAAATAATCGCAGCATAAGTTGAAGGTCGACCAATACCTCGCTTTTCAAGCTCTTTAACCAAGCTTGCTTCACTGTATCTTGCAGGAGGCTTGGTAAAGTGTTGTTTCGGATCCAAATTCAACAAATCAACGTTATCACCAACCGCCACTGCAGGCAGCGCTTGTTCTTCTTCGTTCTTTTTACGCACAGCGGGTTGCACTTTAGTCCAACCGTCAAAGCGCAGCACGCGTCCTCTGGCTTTCAGTGTATAGTCATTTGCACCAACAGTAATGTTGGTCAAATCATATTCAGCTGGTGTCATTTGACATGCCACAAATTGACGCCAAATCAGTTCATACAGCTTTTTAGCATCTGCATCTACACCTTCAACATGGCCTGATAAAACATTCACATCAGAAGGCCTGATAGCTTCGTGCGCCTCTTGGGCATTACCCTTTGCACTGTATTTTATCGGTGCATTAGGAAGGTACTTATCACCGAAATTACCTTGGATGTAATCTCTACACATCTCAACCGCATCGTTTGACAGGTTGGTTGAGTCTGTACGCATATAGGTTATGTAACCAGCTTCGTAAAGGCGCTGAGCGAGCAT
This sequence comes from Pseudoalteromonas luteoviolacea, assembly GCF_001696455.1. Lineage (GTDB taxonomy): Bacteria > Pseudomonadota > Gammaproteobacteria > Enterobacterales > Alteromonadaceae > Pseudoalteromonas > Pseudoalteromonas luteoviolacea_C. Next base: position 802,351 of record NZ_MAUJ01000001.1, on the reverse strand, counting down.
CATCGTTTTCTTTACGCCATAGCCAAGTCTTGTACTTGCAGCTTGTTGCATCGTTGACGTAATAAAAGGCGCACTCGGTTTGCTCTTACTCGGTTTTTCTTCAACCTTAACAACTGACAGGCTAGCGCTTTGAATATCTGCAACAGCTATTAATGCCTGCTCTTCATTAACAGGTTTAAACGCCTGACCTTGGAATTTCGTAACTGCAAATCGAACGTCCGTAGTCGCGAGTTTTGTATCTGCATGAATATCCCAGAACTCTTCTGGAATAAACGCTTTAATTTCTCTCTCTCGCTCAACAAGTAAGCGAACAGCAACTGACTGAACTCGACCAGCAGACAAGCCTCTCGCTACTTTTTGCCAAAGTAGTGGCGACACCATAAAGCCTACAACGCGGTCCAAAAACCTTCTGGCCTGTTGTGCATACACCATATCTGTATTTAACTGACCCGGTGCTTCAAAGGCTTGCGTTATCGCATTTTTGGTTATCTCATTAAAGACTACACGTTTGTATTTTGAAGCATCACCACCAATAATTTCTTCAAGGTGCCAAGCAATTGCCTCTCCCTCTCTATCCAAATCGGTTGCGAGATAGATGTGGTCAGCATCTTGCGCAAGCTTCGTGAGCTCTTGGACAACTTTTTCTTTTCCTGGTAACACCTCATAGTGTGGTTTCCACCCTTTCTCAGGATCGATACCCATTCTTGCAACTAAATTGGCGTAGTCCTTTTGCTTACGATATGCCGCCTTTTCATCTGGAGACATTTTACGTACTTCAGCCGGAGACTTGGTTGCAACACCTTTGGTTTTACCTGCCCCTGATGTTGGTAGATCACGAACATGACCTACACTGGATTTAACAATGTAGTCTTTTCCCAAATACTTATTAATAGTTTTGGCCTTTGCGGGAGACTCTACGATTACTAGCGATTTGCCCATATTTGCCTATTTTGACTAATTCTGTCTGTTGTGCCCCATTGGGCGTTATTATTTATAGGTATATCCACAAACACCTATTGTTACAAGCTTTTCATTTCAACTTTTATCTGAACAGCGATTTATTGAGCAATTTTCGCTCTAAATTTATTCAACTGTATATCTGGACTTGTTAAAAAGGCGAATATAGCGGATATGTGAGGAAATTCAAGCGTTAATAAAAAAGGGCCCTAAAAAAGGCCCTTTTTTAACTTAGCCAGCATCAATGATAAGAAGCTTGGCCTGTACAACTTTATCGTCTGCGCCTTGATTAGGCCCTGGAATTGTGAAGGTCACCACAAGGTTGCCTCGATCGGCACTATTGGCAGTTATTTCCTGTCCAACTTCAACTTCAACAAACTGTATACCAGTGTTTGTCCTTGCAATGATTTCTCCATCACCGCTTATAACCCTAGCTGTCCCATTCTCTGTTCCTACGTTAATGCGTGTCCCTTCTGGCAGCGTGTTACCAAATATATCTGAGTAGTAAAGCCTAACAACATGTGCAGCATTCACATTGGCATCCGTTTGATTAATTGACGAAACATCGCAATAGTCACTACTATCGTTCGCTACCAAGCCGCTTACACCATCGTGTGTTCCCTGACTACATGGCTGATTGTCAATTTGGTCTCTGCTAATGACAAAGCGGAACATTACTTCATCACTAGACATAACAATTTCAAATTGCTTTCTGATGTCTACAAGGTCTCGACTACAAATTTTTACACCTGGATTACTTGGGTCTTCGTCTTCAACGCACAGCAAGCCATTGTAGATACCATTGCCACTGTCCAACAATCCATTGTTGTTCGCATCTAAGAAGACTTCATTATGACCACCTGTACTCGTTCCAGGCTCACAATTATTATTGACATTACAATTCACACCGTCGTACTGGTTGTTTTCATTAAAATCAATAAAAGCTTCTGCTAAATCATCATTCAATGCGTAAAATTCACCACTATCAAACACGCCATTTCTATTATTAGCGCCAGGTTTATCATGGAAGTTTTCTTGGCCTTTCGCTGTCGCGAGTATCGATATACGCCCACCTCTGACCACATTTGCGGGGAATACGCCTACACAAGGCCCTGGTCTGCCCTCATAAGTACCACACACAGTTTCCAAATCGTTCTGCCACTTGGCATCATTGAGCGGGAAATCGCCTTGTTTACGCCACTGCACGGTACACTTGCCATCAACTGCCGTACAGGTATAGGTACTATTGCCACCAGTGCCATCGATACTACCAATAACACCTGCCTCAGCTTGAATGTTTGCGACTAAGCTGTCCGCTGTTAACTGATTGAACTGGTCGCCGAAAAATACCGTTATATTGGTTGTGACATCTACATAATTCAGTGCATTTAATACGGCAACATCTGGCGCTGCATCAAAACTGTCTTGATCCGGTACACCTGACGATAACACAATGCCTGAAGACACAGCATTAACGACTTTGTCAGCATCAATCAACACAAAATTACTTGGGTCGCTGGGACAAAAATCTAACGTAGTATCAGCAACACATTGGTCTATTTTAGATTGCCAACAAGTGGCAACTTGGCCGTCAGCCAAAGCGTTCAGCTCTTCATCGGGGATGTAACACGCTTCTACAACGATATCGCCAGGGACAACACCCGCGGTGACTGTCGTTTTAGCGATACCATCGTTATCCGTATTACCTTGGTAATTTGTTAACGACGCTCTACCCGTCAGATCTGCCAGCCTAAACTCAATATACTTTTGCTCCATCGGACGGTTGTCAGTATCAAACAAGGTAAACTGAACCGAGGATGTCGTATTGACTCCCCCTATTCCTGGTGGCAAACCAATAAACGCATTAAACCCTTCACTGTCTAAGTTAAATTGAATTGCCTGAACGGGGGCTTCTTTTATATAAAAATCATAGCTCGCAGAGTCACCTGACCCTATACTCGCTGTAATCGACTCAATACCCGCACAGCCACTGGTACGATAAGTTGAATTCGCAACCCCTTGCTTCGTCCTTACTGAAGCATCAATCGTTGCTAACGGAGGCGTGCCGCCTTCTGCAACACAAGTAGAAGTAAACTCAAGATCAACCTGTTGAGCGGTGTAAACGGTTGTTCTTGCCTCATCAGTATAAAGCGTTGCAGTCAAAATAAAGCTGTCCCCTGAGTTCAACTCTGGAAGACCACCAACGTTACCTGCATCTGGTGTCGCAGGTGTTGTTAAAGGCGAAACTAGACCGATATAAAGAGCACCAGTATTGACTTCAAAGTTCTTTGTATCCTCTTCATTACGATAAGACGCAGTGATAGTGCCTGCACCACCGCCATCGCCTGGTTGCAATGTGAGTAACGCGATACCAAAATTATCGGTCAGCACCTTACCAGAAGTAGGCAATGTTGCGCCTTTATCCGTAGTGACTGTGATGATCTCATTTCTAATACCAATGTCTGTATTAGTCGCGTTTGAAACTCTTATGTAGACATAAATGTTGCTATCTAGTGAAGATATACTCGTTACATCTTGACAATTGTTAGCGGTCGGGTCGAGCTGATTATTATTTCTGTCTTCATCGAAGTTTGGAGCACAGTTGGTCAACACCCGGATGTCAAAGTCGTAGATACCCGTCACGGCTTCTGCTACTCCAGCAGAGTGGAAGTTTCTAGTCGCAGATACATCTTGGTAGCTTGCAGTGACAAATCCAACACCTGAAGATTCACTTGTCGCTACGAGTTGAATGGTTGCTTCGCCATTTGCATCAGTTTCTGCGCGACCATTTGTTGGTAAAAGCGTGGCGACATTGAGCGAGTCCGTTTCGAACGTTACCAAACCGCCTACAATATTCTCACCATCTTCCGTCAGTTTTACTTTCACAATACCGTTTTTATTTTCACCAATTTTATTTGTTGGCCCGATATCAATCTCGTCAGAATCGCGAATACTTTGAATAGAAAGTTGAATACCACCGTCACCTGCGCTGTTAAAATTAAAAACTCGCTCTAGAGGTGTACCATCACTGAGCGTATAAGTAGCTTTAACTTGGCCAGCGCCATCCTTTGAGGTGGCTCTTAGAAGAATAGAGGCAACACCATTTGTATCAGTCAAAACAGAGCCAGAGCTTGGGGTCAGCACTCCGAAGTCATCGACTTCAAACGTAACCCTTTCACCAGGTAATGGAATATTATTGAGCGCAAGTGTTGCTTCGATTAAAAGCGGTGTCGCAGCTGAAAGCTCCATGCTTTCATCACCTGACCCGTCATTTTTCTTACCAACAACATTGAACTGATAACTTGAATTACCAAAGCTAGTATCACCGTTACTGTGGAAAGTCTTTCTTTCGCTAACTGTTTCATTAGTTTCGGTTCGGGTATAAGACGCAACGATTTCACCTACTCCATTTTCGGTGTTAGCTATGAGCTGCACCGTTGCTACGCCATTCGCTTGTGTCTCTGCTAAACCATTAGCTGGGATTGTGACAGCATTACTATACCTGTCATCTAATAATGCCGAAACGATTGCACCAGCTACTGGCACGCCATTATCACTCAGGCTGACTGAAATACGCCCAGTAGTGGTTTTATCTAGTGGGTTTTCTAGATTAATCGGATTGCCATTAGTGTCCGTAATTGTCACTGTCATTTGTAAACCGCCATCTCCCTTACTGGAGAAAGCAAAGCTACTTTGTACAATATCAGAGTCGTCCGGTGTAAAGGATGCCGTTACGAGACCGTCTTTGTTATCCCCCTGACTGCTAATGTTATTTTCTGTCAGTACGACAGTTGCAATGCCATTTTCATTTGTTTGTGCCAAGTTAGAACTCATTAGCGCTCTATCATTCACAGTAAAAGAGATTGACTGGTTTGGAATTGGATTTCCATTGAGTGTTGCTATCGCTTGAATAGTCAGGGGAGTAGCAAAAGACAGTGCATCGGCAAGAGCTGACTGTTGATCAATACCTCTCAGCTCAAGCTCGTATTTTTCAATACCAAAAAACTCATAGCCATCTGACACATAAGCGATGGAATTTGAGGTTTCCTCGTACTGAGCAACAATGGTTCCCGCCCCAGTTAGCTGGGTTGCATTCACTTTAAAGCTCGCTTGACCGCTGGCGTTTGTTACAATTTTACCGTTACTCGTAGTACTGAGCAGCTCATCAAAGGTGAATGTGATTATTTTATCCGTTATTGGTTGGGCATTGTCAGTGAGCGTTGCCATTACCGTAGCCGCAAATTGGCCTTTTAAAGGGTTTTGCGCATTAATGTCATTACCTTCGGCATCTTTCATAGACAAAGCAATCTGAATTCCACCATCACCAGCTGCGGCATATTCAATGCCTTTTGTGATTGTTTCATTATTTACGTCAAAAGAAGCTTGTATGGTGCCTGCTCCTTTATTCTCATTTGCAATAATACCAACAACTGCGATCCCTTGACTGTTGGTCAATGCTGACTCAGCGCCATTGAAGTCTGAAAACTCATCACCAATAAACTTAACCAACCTATCGGTCAAAGGTTGACCATCTTTGGTTACTTTGGCTTGAATCTGAATAGGGTTAGCGACACTTAATTCAGAAGAGCCGCTTTGAGAGTTGAGACTCAGAACCAGTTCATACTCTTCGGTATTACTGTCTCCGTCTCCGGATGAATCTCGTTCGATTGACCCCCCGCCGCCACAAGCGGTAAGAAGGAATATCATAAATATGGTGCTAAACCAACGCATTGAAAGCATCCGCAGTTCTCCCTCGCACAATTTAAAATTAGAGTTATTTTCACAATGTTAACCCAAAGCTTGGCAAAAAATCACAATTTTTTCGTAGTCTACAGCATTTTTTTTTGTTCATTTCGAACCATCCTGTTAGGCTATAACGATTTTAACAACAAGAAGTTTTAGGGCGTGTCCAAAACTATGACAGATAATAATAAATTTAGCCTGACTACTCGTATCATGATAGCCATGATCGCGGGTATTCTAGTGGGCCTAATGTTTCAATTCTCGCTAGGCGGAAAACCAGAGCTTTTAATTCAACTGGGTCTATTTGATTTACCGATTAGGGGCTTTTTCGTAGATGGCCTTTTCCACGTTGGTGGGCAAATCTTTATAGCTAGTTTGAAGATGCTTGTAGTACCGCTGGTGTTTATTTCACTGGTGTGTGGTACATGCAGCTTGAGTGACCCAAAAAAGCTAGGTCGTCTTGGCGGCAAATCCATTCTTCTATATTTAACAACAACCGCTGTCGCTATTACTGTTGCAATCTCTCTGGCGCTTCTAGTTAGCCCTGGTGCTGGTATTGATATGCCAACTACGTCGAGCTTTGACGCAAAAGAAGCACCGACTTTAGCTCAGGTTATCATTGGCATGTTCCCCACAAACCCGATAGATGCAATGGCTAGTGGAAACATGCTTCAAGTTATTGTTTTTGCTTTGCTGTTTGGTATCGCTATGGCACTAAGTGGTGACGCAGGGAAACGCATTGCAGCTGTTTTTGATGACTTGAATACAGTTATTTTGAAACTGGTTACACTGCTGATGAACCTCGCACCGTACGGTGTTTTCTGTTTAATGGCTAAACTATTCACAGACATTCAAATGGGGCTCATCCTCGAGCTAGGTAAATATTTCTTAGTCGTTGTCGCAGCGCTGTTCTTCCATGCGTTAGTGAACTACTCAATCCTATTAAAAGTGCTTACGGGGCTCAACCCAGTGACTTTCCTAGCTAAGATGAAAGATGCATGTATGTTCGCATTTAGTACTTCAAGCTCGAGTGCGACTATGCCTGTAACCCTAGAGACCGCAACAAAGAAACTCGGTGCAAACAACACTGTCGCTTCTTTTACAGTGCCGCTTGGTGCAACCATAAATATGGATGGCACAGCCATCATGCAAGGCGTAGCAACGGTATTTATTGCGCAAGTATTTGCTGTTGATTTAACACTTAGCGATTACTTAATGGTTATTCTAACCGCAACACTTGCCTCGGTTGGCACAGCGGGGGTTCCAGGTTTTGGTCTAATCATGTTAGCGATGGTACTGAATCAAGTAGGCCTCCCCGTTGAAGGCATTGCCATTATCATGGGTGTGGACAGATTACTAGACATGACCCGAACTGCAGTTAATGTAACGGGCGATTGTATGGTCACGTGTGTCGTAGCAAAATCAGAGAATGAATTAGATCACTCTGTATTCAATGACCCTGATGCCGCTAAAGAGCTTGAAGAAAATCTATCGACTTCAAAAGCTTCTTAACCTTACACTTTAGGGCAGCCATCGCTGCCCTAACCCTCTTCAATTATTTTTTCTCAATCCCGCATAAACTTTTTTGCTACATAAATATTTTACTTAAGATACAATCATGTGCACTTAAAGCAATTGGATTGTTAAGCATGACATCGAGCACAAAAAATGTAGCATTTATCGGTTTAGGTGTAATGGGCTTCCCTATGGCTGGGCACCTAGCTAACGCAGGTTACAATGTAACTGTTTATAATCGCACTTCTAGCAAATCAGCGTTATGGCTAGAATCTTACACTGGCAAGTCAGCAGAGACACCTGCAATAGCAGCAAAAGATGCAGATATTGTTTTCATTTGCGTGGGCAATGACGATGATTTACGCCAGGTATCTTCTGGTGAAGACGGCGTTTTAAAGACGATGAAGCCAGGTAGCACCCTCGTTGATCATACGACCGCTTCTGCAGATGTTGCAAGAGAGCTTTATGCACTCTGCGAGTCAAAACAAATTGGATTTGTAGATGCCCCAGTTTCTGGTGGAGAAGCGGGTGCGGTAAATGGACAGCTGACTATCATGTGTGGCGGCAATAAAGATGTTTACGGTACTGTCGAGCCTGTTATGGCAGCCTACGCAAGATTCTCAAAACTTTTAGGGGAAGTCGGTTCAGGCCAGATAGCAAAAATGATGAATCAAATTTGTATCGCAGGTGTCGTCCAAGGTTTAGCAGAGGCACTTCAATTTGGCCAAAATGCGGGAATCGATTGCGAGTCTGTAGTCGAGGTGATTTCAAAAGGTGCAGCTGGCAGCTGGCAAATGGAAAATCGACATAAAACGATGTTAGATGACCATTATGAGCATGGCTTTGCGGTAGATTGGATGCGCAAAGATCTTGCAATCGCTTTAGATGAAGCGAAGAAAAATGGTTCTACTCTTCCCTTGACAGCACTTGTTGACCAATTTTATGCTGATGTACAAAAAATGGGCGGAAATCGCTGGGATACATCTAGTCTATTAAAACGCCTTATATAGTTTAGTTTATACCCTCGGGTGTCCATTCAAGACACCCAACTGTTCTCAAAATTCTATCAATTCTACAACAATGTTTAAGTTTGATTAAATTTAAATCAACGCTGACATAAAATTGTCCTAAATGACTGCTATGCTTCAACAATGGAGGGATTTTTACCTCATTCGTTATGAGCCGAGACCTCAAATTGAATCCAAATGAACTATTTAAATAACACTCGTTTTACACACGGAGCCTTTCAATATGGATAATATTTACAGATACAGCGTTAAGTTACTTACTGGAGAAACACTCTCTCTTAAGTCACTGCAAGATAGACCTGTACTGATAGTCAATATTGCTAGCAAATGTAGCTTTACTCCTCAGTTAGCCGCACTAGAAAAAATGTACCGCAAATATAAGCACAGCGGTCTCGAGATCATCGCTTTTCCGTGTAACCAGTTTGGTAAAAATGAACCGTTAGAAAATGAAATGCTTCGAGAGTTTTATCAGTCTCATTTCAATATTAGTTTTAAGGTCTCCGAAAAAGTTTTGGTCAATGGACCGGATGCCCACCCTTTGTTTAATTATTTGAAATCACACACACGTGGCATTGCGCAAAATCGCGCCGTAAAATGGAACTATACTAAGTTTCTAATTGGTCGTAATGGTGAACTATTGTCACGTTATGCGCCGCGCACTAAGCCTGAATCTTTAAAGCAGATCATTGAGGGCCAGTTACATCATGAAAGTAGCACTATTCAGTTCGCAAAAGTATGAAAGACCATTCTTTAAAGAAGCGCTAAATAGCTATCCGCACGTAGAAATTTCGCATTTTGAACATGCATTAAGTTTGGACACTGTGTTTCTCGCTACAGGCTACGATGCAATATGTGTTTTCGTTAATGACGATGTAAATGCATGCGTCTTAGCAGAACTTGCCGAATTGAATGTCAAATATATTGCACTACGCTGCGCTGGCTATAACAATGTTGATGTCGAAGCGGCACATGCTCTCGGTATCAAGGTCGTGCGCGTTCCTGCTTATAGCCCAGAAGCAGTCGCAGAACACTGTATCGCACTTATATTAACGTTAGCGCGCAAAACCCATAAAGCGTACAATAGGGTAAGAGAAGAGAATTTCGATTTAAATGGGTTGTTGGGGTTTAATATTCATAACAAAACTGTCGGCGTAATTGGCTGTGGTAAAATAGGACAGTCTTTGGTTTCAATACTTAACGGGTTCGGTGCACATACCTTAGTGTTCGACCCAAATATTGGTGAGGGCTCTTACACCAAAGTATCTTTACAAATGCTTTTTGAGCAAAGTGACATCATTACCCTGCACTGCCCGTTAACTGAAAGCACACATCACTTATTAGATCATGCGGCTTTTGACCAAATGAAACAAGGTGTTATGGTTATCAACACGAGTCGTGGCGCTTTGATAGATACACAGGCTTGTATCAAAGCGCTGAAGTCTAAAAAGATTGGGTATTTAGGCCTCGATGTGTATGAGCAAGAGTCTGAGCTATTTTTTAAAGATAGAAGCGAAGACATCATACAAGACGATGACTTTATTCGTTTAAGCGGGTTTCCAAATGTCTTAATTACTGGTCACCAAGGTTTTTTCACAAAAGAAGCGCTTACTGAAATTGCCTCAACAACACTCGATAATTTAAATACGCTTGATAGCGGTAGTGACTCAGTAAATAACGTTTAATAGATTAAATTAAACACATAAAAAAGCGCAGCTATAAGCTGCGCTTTTTTCGTCGATTTTCACCTATTTGTTCAAGACCACATTTACGAATACAGCAGTCATTAACACTGGGCATACAAACTTAAGATACTGTGCAAACCAATATTGTTTACCACCCGTCGCTAAGAGTAATTGGTTGCCACGGCGCCACATCCAACCGACAGTGATAAAGTAAAACAACCCCATTAGCGGTAATTGATATCGGGTAAACACATTTATCACCAAGCCGAATAGCCATTCAAAGTTCAGTATAATTAAGCTCGAGCAGACGAGGATTACCAAAGTTACTACCCAAGTGGCTGATTTGCGTGCCAGGCCATGGTTTTCAACTAAGAACGACACTGGAATTTCTGTAGATGAAATTGTTGAGGTTAATGATGCAATAGACATTAGTACAAAAAAGGTCAATCCAACCCAAATACCAATCTCACCCATACTTGCAAATAGCTCAGGCAAAATAGCAAAAATCAATCTGCCCTCACCAACCAATTTACCATCTTGGAATACTTCAACCCCATTTTGCTGTGCAACAAATATAGCAGGGATAATCAATAAGCCAGCTAAAAACGCCACACCGGTATCCAGCATTGCAACACTAAATGTCAATTTAGGCAGGTTTTCATTCGGTTTGAGGTATGAGCCGTAAATCATCATACAGCCTACACCCAAGGAGAGTGAAAAGAACGCCTGCCCCATAGCAGCAATGATTAAATCTGGGTCCGTTATTTTACTAAAATCAGGGATCAAATATGCCTTAAATCCTTCACTAGCACCTTCGAGAGTTGCCATGTACGCAATTAAACACATTAAAAGTAACAGCAATACTGGCATTAATCGACGCGACCAAATCTCGATGCCAGATTTAACGCCTTTTAAGATAATCGCAGCAGTGAGGAGCAACATGAGTGGCGTAAATACGAAGTTACGTGTCATCGAATCACCAGTTAAAAACTGGCTTGCCGATTCCAATCCAATAAAGGTCGTTATAGGCTCAATTGAGTGAGCTAACATCCAACCAGCAACGATAGAGTAAAAGCTAAGCATTACAATCGCACCAGCGAGGCCCAAATAACCAGCCCCTGCACCTACTCTGGGGTTCTTCTCTTGCCACGCCATTTTCAGCGCTTTAACAGGGTTAGCCTGAGCTTGGTGGCCGAGATATAACTCAGTATACAAAGCGGGTAATGCGAGTAAAAAGATGACGATAAAATATGCAAGCAAAAATGCACCACCACCATGGTTGGCGGCTTGAGTGGGAAAACCCCAAATATTTCCTAATCCTACAGCGGCGCCCGCTGCAGCAAGAACAAAACCAAGTCGGCTTTGAAAACCATCACGTACCTGAGCCATAATTTAACGCTAATATAATTATTGTTTTAGGTCCGCGATTATACCCTGTTGAACGAAAATTGCGAGTAGGTAGGTTCCGATTTAAGAACCTTCCAATTATTTTATTCAAAAATAATCAATAATCAATAATCAAAAGCTAGAGCCCGGTTCCTGCAAAAACTCTATCTCTTCATCTGTTGATATTCTCCCTAAAATCTCGTTTCTATGAGGGTATCGACCAAATCGGTCAATTATCTTTTTATGTGCGATTTCAAATTCATAGTTTGGAAGATCACGAAATAGCTTTTCTGCTTGCTGATGAATATGACGGCTTTCACTGTGCATAAAAGGCATATATAAGAAGCTCACTTCGGTATCGTTGAGCGCTTTATCGTAACCTTTTTCAATCGCATGCTGTGCTAAACATAGTGCTAGAGTATCACTCGCAAAAGCACGTGGCGTATCGCGAAACATATTCCGAGAAAATTGATCTAAAACGATGATTTCACATAATGCACCTAATGGATTCTGACGCCAAGAAGCCAATTCACCATTAAGCGCTTTTGCATGTAGCGTTGCAAACTCTTGCGTCACTTTTTGGTCAAACACGGTCGACTTTTGCCACCAGTCACTTTCAGAACAGGTAACAAACCAAAATTCATATACTTGCTGATACTGCATTGCCTACGTCCTTACTCACATTGGTCTCATTTCTAGATTGCCACCAGACCAGATTTATTGCAACTTTATCACTAATTTTTGTTATAAATTTATGTATAAACGCTACCAAAGAAGAGTCGGCTAAGCACTTACGCATTGCGCTCAGCCCGATGAAGAGGTGAATTATATTATGCAGCTTCCAAAAGCTTTTGGTGAATAGATTGCACGACCAAATCCGATTTATTTTGTTCAACCAAAAAACACAAGTTATGACGGCTTGCACCGTGACATATTAATCGGATATCAAACTCAGAGAGTACGTCAACGAGGCAATTTTCACCACCTTGCAGTTGGATCTCAGAGCCAATCATTGCCACCAGTGTCAAATTATTTTCCACAGTTACATGGCAAAAGGCCCCCAATTCATCAAGGCATGCCTGATCTAACTCTGGTCGCGTTGCATTTGGCGCGTTATCTAATGTCAAAGCCACGCTAATTTCAGATGTAGTAACCAGATCAACGGAAATATTATAATTACTCAAGATAGTAAATATTTTCGCCAAAAACCCGCTTGCCAGAAGCATTTCCGGGCTTTTCAAGGTCAACAGGATTTGATTCTTACGTTGCGTTACGGCTCTTATCCCTGATTGAGATTGGGTTTCCTTTTCAATCCAAGTGCCACCTTGCTCGGGCGCTTTGCTAGAGCCAACAAACACTGAAATACCTTTTCGGCTTGCAGGTAGAATTGTCGCTGGGTGCAACACCTTCGCACCAAATGTTGCCATCTCAGCGGCCTCGTCAAAGCTCAATCTCGGAATTGGTCTTGCCTTGTTGCAAAGCCTAGGATCGGTGCTAAATATACCAACCACATCAGTCCAGATATGTACGCTTTTTGCACCTATCGCTTCCGCAATCAGCGCCGCACTGTAATCAGAACCGCCACGCCCTAAAGTGGTCGTTTGCCCGTATTTATCACTGCCTATAAAGCCCTGTGTAACGACAACCTGATGTCCTAATAGTGGTATTAGCAAATCAGCAGCAGCTTGCTCTGTCGCTTCGATATCTGGTGTTGCTTTTGAAAAGTTACTGTCTGTTTTTAAGACGTCTCTAATATCAAAACGCTGTGTACTGACACCTAGGTCACGCAACACCTGAGAAAAAATATACGACGAGAAACGTTCACCAAAGCTCAAAACTTCATCACATTGCTGTTGATCTAATGCAGGTAACTGAGCCAATTGTTTAAACTGCTCAGCGGTGGCGTCAAACCCTTCTCGAAGATCACTATCAAGTGTTAAATGCGCCAAAATATTGCTCTGGATTTTCATAACAGATTCAACCAGTTCAAGTCTTTGTGCTTCGTTTGATTTTTGTTGTACAAGCGTGACCAGATGATTCGTGACACCTGCACTTGCACTTACGACAACAACTCTAACACTTGGATCATCATTGATTATTTGGGCACAACGATGCATGGCTGTAAAGTCGGCCACACTCGTACCACCAAACTTTGCAACAACATACTGGGAATTCATTTTCTCTCCTTCGATAGTCAATAGGACTACCCTTAAACATAAGGAGAACTAACATGGCAAGAGGAAGAAATGACTTATTGTAAGACCACTGCCAGAAGCTCTCCACCAAAAACGGTGACAGTTCAGAGGATTCAACCTCTAAAACCGAAAAATCATCGCCACGACCAATGACTTTCCTCGGCGAATACTTCCCTCACTTGTTGTCAACGGATGTCGTGTCCTCGAACAAGCTACCTAAGCATCGCACCTCTTCTGTTTATTTTGCGTGTTTTAATATGAACATTAGCAAAATAAAAGCCTGCTACGGTGAGCAGGCTTTTAAAAACTATCTTTTAGACGTCTAGGTGTCAAGTACTTTTGTACCTAAACATAAAAACTTTTAAATCAACTGACCCATATAAAATGACCCACCATATCCAATTGTGTACGCAATCAACAAATAGAGCGCCATTTTCAGGTAGCTCATAAATGTTAGGGCTTTCACTTTACTCATTGCGATAATACCCGCTGCTGAGCCAATTATGAGCATTGAACCACCAACGCCAGTGGCATAAGTGAACGTAAGCCACTGCTGCGGTGTCATTTCGATTTGTGCTTTCAACAAGGCAGCCGTTAGAGGCACATTGTCAACTGCCGCACTCAGTAAACCCACTAAATAGTTTGCATATTCAGGCGCCAAGTATTGATACAATTCGGTGAACATGCTTAATACACCCACCTCTTTCAATGCACCAACTAACAGTAATACCCCGACAAAGAATAACAAGGTGTCATACTCTATCTCTCTGATGTAATCGATGATTTTCTTGTTTACGTCTTTTTTGCGCATTAAGAACTGCGCCACCAAAAACATGAACGAAAGCCCAAATAGAAAAGTCAGCATAGGTGGCACTTGATATTCGACACTCAAAAACAGCGTAGCAAGCACTGTGGACATGAATATAACCGCAATAGTGATATCAGTTTTCTCTATGCGACGCACTTCCTGCCTCGCAAAATGTAATTGTTCATTCATACCGATTGATAGCATCGCCGCAAGGGCAAATACACTGACCATAGCAGGTACAACCAAAAGCAGTAAATTTGGGATCGTTACTTTACCCGCGAGGAAAATCATCAAGGTTGTAACATCACCCGTAATAAGAGAAACCCCACCAGAATTTACGCTAAAAATGATAAGTGTGGCATACTTAACAAGCTTCTTTGTATCTAACTTCAAAGACATCACAACCGCTAACGAGATAAGTGTCGCGGTAATGTTGTCAGAAATAGAAGAAAAAACAAATGCAAAAGCGCCAACTAAAAACATCAGTTTTCGTTCACTTATTTGTTCGGGCATGATCCTATGCACTATGTTTTGAATAAATCCTTTTGAGTTCAAATACGCGACGAAGGTCATAGCTGCCATCAAAAATAACCACAATGTGGCTATTTCTAGAATGTTATGATCTAGCTGATGTTGTATAGTTTCTGTGCTTTCGCCATGAATTGGAGATATAAAAGCGATAATCCAACATAAAGTGCCAAAAAAAAGGGTCGTTTTGGCCTTGTTTACATGGATAATATCCTCTATAACGATAAGCACAAAAGCTAACGCTATTAGGGTTAGGATTATGGAAGTGACCATACGCGTAAACAACCTGTAATAAAATGTAATTTTTGTAAAGGGTGATGTAAATCGGCGCGGAGTCTAACACTATGAGCGAGTGACTGCTATCAGTAATTACACTTTATGACAAAATTGTGATAGCAGCCTGTCACAAAAATGATACAAACTGGAAAGTTATGATCCCAGCTAAAAAAGTACTGAGTACGCTAAATGAGCACTGGAGCGTTTTAGAGCTGTTATTTAAACGCTTTAAAATGGCTGATTTCAGTATAAAAGATGTACAAAACATCATAAAACTTAAGAACCCTAACTGGTCAAGTGAGCGAGTTTTTAGAGAAACAAATAGACTGTTAAATCAGGAAATAATCATCCCCTTGGCAAAGTCATCACAGCTCGAAATCAATCGCGCTGTAGCTGATTTCGCTAGCTTTTTGTTGCAAGAAGAGCATTTAGGTTTAGCCGAAGAAATCACAGTATTAGTTAAAGATTTGCAACGATTGGGAGAACGCTTAACAGAAGCTGGTAATGAAGGCGACCACAGTGAACTGAGAAGATTCAGTAGAATCATGGATGAGCGAGTCAGAAAAATTGTAAAGCTTTATCAACACAATGAGAGTGCGATTTTGAACCTTGTTGAGCAAGCTAAGTCTGATCACAGCAACTTATCACTCAAACGTCGCTATCAAGCAGTCATTGAGGCATTCGATGAATACATTGAACCTATGCTTGAAATGGTCGATATACACGGCCCTTTTCATGCTTGTTTTAGTAAAATTGAAAGCGCGATTAGTGAGCAAATTGACCAAATTGAACAGCTTGGCCGTGGTGCACAAGATAAACGCATGTTGGAGCAGCTGAGAACTCGTATTCTCGATATGCACTTAGTAGGCCGCGAGAGCTTAGGTAAAAGCGCTGATATGCTCATGCCACTGCGTGAAGAATTAAGGCGTAACACGTTAATTACCAGACAAGCAGCGAAGGCGTTGGGCCTAATCCGTAAAAACGGTGTAGATCGCATGCTGAGCCCTGTTCAGCCTGAGTTTGTCTCTGATATTCAACGCTTTAATTTGGGGCAAAAGCGACATATGGTCGCTTATATGGCAAGTTTGGCGGAGTTTGAGCATGAGGAATACCAACTGCCTGATCACCAAGATGTACCAGCCTATCAAAGTCCAAATATTCCTGATTATAGCGATGTCAGAAAGTCGTTTACCTCAAGCGGCACTAAGCGAACTGCCCTACTCGGGTTTTTAAGTGATACATATCCGAATTTAGAGGCAGATGAGATGCTATTTCTTTATCAGAAGCTCATTAGTGACCCCGAGTTAAAAGTCGCTCAGTCTGATTCACAAGAAACAATGCAACTGGCCAACGCAAAAATTAAACTTTATCCGTTTAGCGCATCAGGCAATACAGCAGACAACGCTGAACAAACTAAAGAATAAGTACAAAATACATGACGAATATTAACCTTAACGAACTTACACAGCTGCAAGCAATTAATAAAAAGCTCGCCAGCGGTTATCACATAAGTGAACAAGATACGACCCTTTGGCAAGAGCTCGATCAGCATATTGATTCATATCAGGCCTTATTTGCGGCGTTGGGGCATGACCTACAACATGATGGACGAGGATTTTACTATCTGGCAAGTGACGAGAGCACGCCCAACATGGGCAAAATCAGCCGTGCGATTGCGCTTACTGTGTTTATCCTAATTGAATATTATGCGAACCAAGGCAAAGACCCTCTTAGAGCGCTGTTTGATGAGCACCTTGACTTAGAGCTAATGCAAACGCTCATACAATTAAATAAGCATCTATTTGATCAGCTTGAGATATTTTCAGGGTCAGATCTACGTAAAGATGTCTTTTTACGTATGTTGCGATTAGGTCTTTGTAAAGAAACCGAGCAGGGTTTCTTACTACTTGCCCCTATCTACCGATACATTGACGCTTTGATGGAAGTAAATGAAGATAATTTTGATGCGCTAGAGGAAGAAGTATGAGCGAATTGTATGGTTTAAGTAAGCTGGCACTTTTAAACACCGCTGGTTATGCAAAGTGCGTCATTCCACTCGATAAAAGTGCGTCAATCTGTGCGCCAAATAATACCGGCAAAAGTTCGGTTATCAATGCATTACAGTTTCCTTTAGTAAATGACTTACGTCTTACTGAGTGGGATGGCCATGATTTAGAGGAAACGCGAAAGTTTTATTTCTCTAGCGACCAATCTTATATTTTATTAGAAGCTAACCTACCACATGGTGATGTCGTTATCGGTGTGGCTGGCCTGGGTAAAATTGCGGGCTATGCGCATCAGTTTTTCTGCTATAACGGAAAGCTCAATTTAGATGACTTTACCGAAGGGAAAAGCATCATTAAATACACCAAGCTGTTTAATCATCTCGACAGCAAAGGGTATAAAGCCATTGAACTCAAGGCCGCAGAACTTAATGCCTTGCTTACCGGTGGTGCAACGCCGTATGACGGCGACATTAATTTAAAAATGATCCCGCTCAATAACGTACAAGACGCGGCCATTTATAAAGAAATATTTAGACGTATTTTGAACTTACACAAGCTAGGAGCTCACGACGTCAAGCGCTTTATGCTGCGCGTATTTGAACGTCATATGTCTAATTCGAAAGTGGATTTTTACGAAGTTTGGCGACGTGCATTTGACAAAGTTAACCGTTCAAAGCGCGAGCTAAGTGCGCTTGAATCAATGCAAGAGCCTATTGGGGCGCTTGAACAAATGATTGAGAGCGAAGCAACAATCAAAGGTAAATTAGCCGCTTACGCACCAAAGATTGATCAGGCAATCATCGCATTCGATGAGTATCAGACTTCACAGATTGATGAACTCAATGAACAATTAGAAAACATTGAGCAAGAAAAGCGCGAGTTTGAACAAAAACAGCAGCTGTTTGTTCAACAATCTCGAGATATCGAGCGAAAACAAACCCAAATTGAGCAATGGTTTACTGACTATAGTGCCCTTAAATCTGAGTTTGAACTGACCAATCATGCTACGCTCAAAACAAACCTCACTCTTCTCAAAAAAGAGTATGAGCAACTGTCATTTTCGATAAATAGCGCGCAAGGCCAAAGCCTGCACACGCTTGATTACCGTATTGGTGAAACACAAAAGCAAATTAAGAGCTTAAAGCTTCAACTTAAGAATCTCGAGTTTAATTTGTTTACGCGTATGCGTGAAGATTTATCACTCAAAGAAGTCGAAGAGATCTCTCGGATCCTTAACCCTGATCTATTATCGTTTGCGACGACGTCTCAAGGTGAAGTTAACATACACGATGAAGATACGTTCGCCGATTTTCTATCTGCACTGTCATCAGCGGTAAAAGGTGGCGAACTTCAGCTACCTGGCGCGACTATAAAACTTAAAAAGCTAGCGCCAGTGCAAATGCAAAGTGGCGAAAATAAGTCACAATTACAAGCACAATTAGATGCATTGCAACGCTCCCTTGGCGAGTTAAAGCAGCAGCGCGACGTTGCAGCCAATGTCGCAGACAAGCAACAAGAGCGAGATAATCTGTATCAAGAGCTTATGGCAACAGAAGATGCCTTAAAACGATTTGAGCAGTTCCAAACTATGCAACAGTCTGTCGATGCACAAACGGCACTTAAAGACCAATTAGGTGCAGAACGTGAGCAGGTAGATGATTACTTACAGGATGTTCAAAGAAATGCAGGATCGATTTCTGATCGCCGCTCGATCATAAAGAGTAAACAAGATCTCATCGTACGACAAAGTGACAGACTAAAGCAGGTCAAATCAGAGCGTATTGACCACACTCTCGCAATTTACGAAGGAAAACAGACCCCCTATCCTATCGATGTGACCATTGATTTTGATAACTTGTCTGAAATTGTTCATCAGTTTAACAAAGAATGCCAAGAACTGAGAAACTTGGACGTTAATGTACGCAACACATACTTGCACATATACAATGCGGGCATTACTAAGTTTGACAACGAAACAGATGAATCAACCAAATACGCCAAACTCATCAGCGCGTATCACAACATAGATAATGAGAGAGATGCCGTTGAGCGCCAAGCTCGTGTGGCGTTAACGGAAGTTGCAGCAACGATTAAAGGGCTGCGCGAAGACTTAGACCGGTTACGCCGCGAAATGAACAGTTTCAACCGCGGGATCAGCCAACACCGTATCTCTAACTTAAAAGCCTTCAAGATTAACGTTATTCCACGAAAGATGTTAGTTGAAAGTATAGATACTATCATCAGTACATCTGAGCAGTATGAGCAAGGTGAAAGTTTCGATCTATTAAGTGACGCGCCGGCAGATGAGAAAGCAGTTAACGAAGCCAAAGATCATATTATTAAGCTCGCTAGTGAAAAGGCCGGTCTCACACTGACTGATTTGTTTGACATACGTTTTGAAGTTGTGAATCGCGCCGGAGAAACTGAGCACTTCGATAAAATTGACTCAGCGGGTTCTAATGGTACGCGTATTACGATCAAACTATTGTGTGGCATGCTATTCATTAGGTACTTGCTTTCTGATCAAGAGCAGGCGCTTTACCGTATACCAATTTATATCGATGAAGCCGCAGACATTGACCCTCAGAACCAAAAAGCGATAATTGAAACTGCACTGAGCTTTGGATTCGTTCCAATCTTTGCGTCGGTTAAGCCGCAGATCAGCTGCGACTATTTAGTGCCGATACGCAGTGTTAATCAAGGTAGCCAGAACTGGGTGGACGAAAAAGATTGGATTGAAGTGGAACATTCATAATAAATTCTGGTCTTAAAGTTAGGGTCTTTTTTGCTAAATTAGTGATTACACTTAATAAAATTGGCCCCAATTTGTTTAAAAAGGCGTTACGCCTTAGTTAAGGAGTAAAAAATGACTCGCAACTTGCTTGTAGCTTTGAGTTTATTTGTATTAACCGCATGCACTAACACGCCCGATTGGGATTACGATAAATCTGTTAAATTCGCAAATTATAAGACGTTTGCTTGGTCCCCTGATACTGATTTTGACAAAGGTGCCGAGAATTATCAGATCAGCGAATTAATGGAAAAACGTGTTCGCAACGCAATTCAGTCTGAAATGAACCAACATGGTTTTAAGTTAGTTGATGCACCACAAGCTGATATAATGGTTAATTTTCATGCATCTGTTGACACAAAACTAGATGTTGATACTTTCAATACAAGCTACACTGCTAGATGGAATTACTGGGGCGTAGGCTGGCATACTCAAACGCAAGCAAGAGAATATGAAGTGGGTACTTTAGTCATTGATATTGTCGACCGCGCTTCAAATCAGCTAGTTTGGCGTGGTGCGAAAGAAGGCCGGTTGAGAAAGAATCAGTCACCAGAGAAGCGAACCGAGTCAGTTAATAAAACAGTCAAAGACATTTTGGCTAACTTCCCTCCTAAGCCACAGCACTAGGCGCTAATAAGTTTAAGAAAGGCAGCAGTAGCTGCCTTTTTTGCATTTGCTTGACGTAATTTTTAGTACGGGGTTGCAAGGCCTCTACAATTAGGTAGAATTCTGCCGTTTATTGTCCTTGTAGAGCATATACATTGATCGAGCAACTTCGTAAAGATTTCCCATTGCTGCACACGCACATCGAAGAGCAACCCATTTGCTACTTTGATTCAGCTGCAACGACACAAAAACCGCAAAGTGTAATAGACGCGGTGAATAAATTTTATCAGCAAGAAAATGCGAATGTACACCGTGGTGCGCATACCCTCAGCGCCGCTGCAACAACACAATATGAAGCTGTTCGAACAAAGCTCGCAGACTTTTTAAATGTTACATCGAAAGAAATCGTCTGGACGAAAGGAGCGACTGACTCCCTCAATCTGATAGCCGCAGGGTTATCAGAAAAGTTATCTCACGACGATGTCATTCTAATATCACCTTTGGAGCACCACGCCAATATTGTACCTTGGCAGCAAATCGCCCAGAAAACGGGTGCCAAATTGGAGGTATTACCAGCGGATCAACAAGGCGTGCTGGATCTAGAAGCTGCAAAACAGCTCATTAATACACTGAAGCCAAAAATACTCAGTGTTTGTCATGCGTCCAACGCGCTTGGAAATATTCACGATGTCGCGGCATTAATTACCACAGCAAAGCCATACAACACCATCACGATAGTGGATGGTGCGCAATCGCTCTTACATCTGAGGCCGGATTTAAGTGCGATGGGCTGCGACTTTTTCGTATTTTCTGCGCATAAAGCGCTCGGTCCGACTGGCTTAGGCGGCCTGTTTGGACGATATGAACTACTCAATGATATGCCTGTTTATCAAACTGGTGGAGAGATGATCGAACGTGTCAGCTTTTCTGGCACAACATTTAGAGACGCGCCAGGCAAATTTGAACCTGGCACACCAAATATTAGCGGTGTCATTGGTTTTGGCGCAGCGCTTGATTACCTAAATAGTGTCGATGCAGCGGCACTCAGTAAATACGAACAGGGCCTATATCACTACTTATTGAGTGCTCTGAAAGCAATTGATGGTATTAAAGTCTGGGGAGACACAGAGCACAATATCGGTGTTGTCAGTTTTACATACAAAGACGAGCATCACTTCGACATAGCAACATTTTTAAATACATATGGTGTTGCGGTCAGAAGCGGTCATCATTGTACGCAACCTTTAATGGAACACTTGTCATTGTCGGGCACAGTCCGAGTGAGTTTGGCTTTTTACAATTCGTATAATGACGTCGATACATTTATCGATGCCTTGAAAGATACTATTGATATGTTGGAAGAATAACTATGGACATCACGCAAATTCAAAATCGACTTAACAGCTTAAACGGATGGCAGGCCAAATACAGAGAGATCATGCTGCTTGGTAAAAAGCTCCCTGCTTTGCCTGAAGCGCTAAAAATTGAAGATGCCCTTGTTCGAGGGTGTGAAAGTAACGTATGGCTGCATCTAGACTTGGATGAAAGTCAAGAGCGCCTAGTCATCATCGCGGACTCTGATACACGCATTGTAAAAGGGCTTTTGGCCATAATATTAGCTTGTTACAACAATCTCTTACCTCAGGAGGCTAAACAAGTTGATGCCTATGCTTTATTTGAAGAGATGGGGTTGATACAGCACTTAAGCCCATCTCGAGGGAATGGCGTAAAAGCCATTGTAGAGCGTATACAAAACCAAATTGACGCATTTCAGTGACTTAAAACTGAAATGCGCTAATTGTTAACTGTTTCGTTCGCGCTTATCTAAATACTTACGGATCGATTTCGACGCAGCAAAAAAACCAAAACTTCCCGTGACCATAGTTGCAGAGCCAAAGCCCGTTGCGCAGTCCATATTTTTGCTGCCATCCGCCTGTTGTTTCGCTTTACACACACTACCGTCGTCAGTTGGGTAAACAAGTTGCTCTGTCGAGTAAACGCAGTCTACAGCAAATTTACGCTTTGGGTTTGATGTGAAATTGTATTGCTTTCGCAGTAGGTAACGCACTTTAGCCAGCAAAGGGTCATGCGTCGTTTTAGCCACATCACCAAAACAGATTTGGCTCGGGTCCGTTTGACCTCCCGCCCCTCCAGTTGTTATCACTGGGATTTTATTGCGTTTGCAATGGGCGATTAAAGCCGCTTTTTCTTTTACAGCGTCTATACAGTCAATAACGTAATCAAAACCTTGTATATATTCTTTTATATTTTCAAGCGTAATGAAGTCGTCAATCACAGAGACTTGGCATGCAGGGTTAATGTTTTCTAACCGTGCCTTCATTGCCTCAGCTTTGATTTCACCCACCGTATCTGTGACAGCATGCAATTGACGGTTAATATTCGTCACACAAATATCGTCTAAATCAATTAGGGTAATATGTCCGATACCAGTTCTAGCCAATGCTTCAGCTGCCCAGCTACCCACACCGCCTATACCAATCACACAAAAATTCGCTTCATTTAACCATTGCAGCTGTTTATTTCCATACAGCCGACCAATACCACCAAAACGTAGTGATGTATCTTGTTCTGTCATATTACCACTCTAACTGCTCGGGCTGTCGCCACGAATTAAATACATCATGCGTTAATAACTGCATGAAATGCGCCCCCTCTTTAGGTTCTGCACTATAACTTAGATGCTCGTCATGCCAATCAAACGCAATGTAATAGGCATGGAGATAAACCCTATCAGATTCGCTACCACCATAGCTTTCATCACCCAGTATAGGTGCAGACAAGCTTTTTAGCGCTACACGTAATTGGTGTGTCTTACCGCTAAAAGGTTTCATTAGGCAAGCTCTTAGACCCGCTTTCACACTCGAGGAGTAAAATCTAGTAATTGCAGGGTTTTCTTGCGTCTTTAGTAACTTGAAAGTCCCCCGTCGAGACTTTGCCATATCCCCTTTTACCCAGCCTTGCTTTTTCTTGGGTTTATCGGTTATTAAAGCGAGGTAAAACTTACTTACCAAGCGCTCAGTGAACAGTCTAGTCAGCTCACTCGCGGATTCACTGGAAGTTGCTAAAACAAGCAAACCCGAGGTTACTTTATCTAAGCGATGCACAGGATAAAGGCGCTTATCAAGCTGCTTTTCAAGCAAAGCGACAAAGCCAGCTTCATTTTCACTATGAAAACTCATTCCACACGGTTTATAAGCGACGATAAAGTCTCTGTGTTGGGCGATAATATCGAGCTTACCCATTAAGGTACTCAATGACACGAGCGAGATCTTCAGGTGTATCTACTCCCGCATGAACAGGCTTAACAGCCTTCGTCACTTTTATTGGGTAACCGTGATACAGCACCCTCAGTTGTTCCAAAGACTCTTGAACTTCAAGTGGAGAAACGCTCAACTGTAAATATGTTTTGATGAATCCTGCACGATAAGCATAAATACCTACATGGCGGTTAAAATGCCCCAGAGGTACTTTGCTTTTGTCTAACTCCATCATGCTGTCTCGTTGAAACGGAATTGATGCACGTGAAAAATAGAGCGCATTATGATTTGCGTCACTGACGACTTTAACCGCATTGGGGTTTAACACTTCTTCAACGCTTTCAACATCTACACTCAGCGTCGCCATCGGCGCAGACGATGCAAACAGTAGTTGTGCTACTTGAGTAATGTTTTCAGGTTCGAGTAAAGGTTCATCGCCCTGAACATTCACAATTAACGTCTCATCATCTAAGCCCAAAATATCGACGACCTCAGCAAGACGCTCCGTACCAGATTGATGATCTTCTCTGGTCATCAAAACGTTGTCAGTGAATGTCTTTACTTCGTCAAATACCGCCTGGTGATCTGTCGCTACATAAACCGCTTTCGCGCCCGCTTTTTCTGCTTGTTCAAAAACGCGCTGAATCATGGTTTTTCCGCAAATATCTACCAGTGGTTTGCCAGGTAATCGCGTCGAGGCATAGCGTGCAGGAATAACAACTATGAATTCCACTTCTCAACCTCTTCTAGGCTTAATTCTCTTGCTTCATTCTCAAGTAGTACCGGGATATCATCTCTAATTGGATATGCCAACTTGGCTGCAGTGCTAATTAGCTCTTTGTTTTCTTTGTCGTAAGCCAGTTTACCTTTACATACTGGGCAAGCGATGATGTCCAATAATTTTGTATCAAATGCCATGGCTGATAATCCCCTTCTTTTCTAATAATCGATGTAACTTGTTCACAAGTGCGTCAGATGGAACGGCGTCTACACGCAAGAAATACCAATTTTGCTTTGCAAAAGCTTGGCACTTAACCGCGTCTTTTTCGGTCATAAACACCGGTTGATTTGTATATGGTTCGAAATCTTGTTCACTGTATAGGTGATGATCTGCAAAATGTTTTGTTTGTGTTATTGCAATACCATTTGCTCGCAATGACTTTTCAAAGCGAGATGGGTTACCTATTGCACTTATTGCGACACCTTTAGCTGAATAGTCACTCAGCTTTTCACCTGTTTTTACACTGTATATGCCAGTTGTGCATAATGAGTAACCATCCTCTTTTACAGAGCCATTATATACAGCTAAGTCCACTGTTTTTAGGCGACTTGGCAGCTCACGTAATGGTCCAGCAGGGAGCAAAAACCCATTACCAAATCGGCGTTCATTATCCACAATGCACACCTCAATATCGCGATCGAGCTGATAGTGCTGCAAGCCATCATCACTGATAATAATATCGGGTTCATTATGCTCGATGAGATACTCGATGCTCGCTTTTCTGTCTCCACCAATCACCACATCGCAACCTAGACGATTAAATATGAGTAGAGGCTCATCTCCCGCCTGACTGGCTGTACTTTGTTCATTTACTTGGTAAGGTGTATGTGGCGGCTTGGCACCATACCCACGGCTTATCACCGCAACTTTAAGCCCCAGTACCTGTAAGTAAGGCACTAGCCATAACACAAAAGGCGTCTTTCCGTTGCCACCAATACCAATATTGCCCACGATAAATACAGGCACGGGCGCTTTATAAGCGGATTTAATACCCAACTTAAATAGCCCTCTTCTGACATTACTCACAAGCCAAAACAATGCGCTTAACGGCAATAGAGCAATATTCAAAAGGCCGATAGGTTGATACCAGCTTTTTTCAATCTTGTTCAATTTTATTCACCATATTGCATTTTGCAAAGTGCTGCATACGCACCGTCTTTTTCCAACAGTTCTTCATGCTTCCCCTGCTCCAAGACTTTACCTTTATCTAGTACATAGATTTGATCTGACTTTTCTATCGTAGATAAGCGGTGAGCGATAACAATAGATGTTTTGTTTTTCATTAATGCTTCTAGCTCTTCTTGAATTAACCGCTCTGACTCGGTATCTAGTGCTGAAGTTGCTTCGTCTAAAATAAGTACAGGCGCATCTTTGACAATTGCCCTTGCGATGGCAATTCGCTGTCTCTGCCCACCTGAAAGCATGACTCCATTCTCTCCAACTTCTGTGTCCAAGCCCTCTGGTAAATCCTTCACAAACTCCCAAACGTGAGCTTGCTTTGCAACTTTCACAAGCTCATCTTTGCTAAGCGGCTTATCAAGTCCGTACATAATATTATTAGCAATGGTGTCATTGAAAAGCGTTACGTGCTGAGAGACCAGCGCAAATTGCTTACGAAGTGATGCCAGTGAGTATTCAGTCAACTCAATGCCATCTAGCGTCACTTTCCCTGCATCAAGGTCATAAAATCTGGGTAGCAGGTTAGATAGTGTAGATTTACCAGAGCCACTGCGACCGACTAAAGCAATGCTTTTTCCTGCTTTAATCTCCAATGATAAGTTTTCAATAACTGGGTCTTCTTTAGTCGGGTAGGTAAACGTCACATTTTTAACGCTTATTTCTCCACGTACTTCGCCTGCTTCGTATGTGCCAGTATCTTTTTCTTTTTCTTGGTCCAAGACTTCAAAAATACTTTTCGCAGCTGCTATGCCCCTTTGAAAATCACTATTTACATTCGCCAATTGTTTAAGTGGCCTCAGCATCATAACCATCGCTGTTATAAGCGATGCAACTACACCCGGAGTCAATGATTCATGTACGTCAGGCATCGCGATAATAGCAAGCACGACCGCCATCGCACTGGCTGCAATCAATTGAATGACAGATACGCTCAACGCTCGGGTCGCATCCATTTTTACACGCTGTTGCCTATTGTGATTGTTCACCGTAGCAAAGTGCTTAATCTCTTTATCTTGGCCACCGAAGCCATGAATCTCTTTGTGCCCAGAAAGCATTTGTTCA
This sequence comes from Pseudoalteromonas luteoviolacea, assembly GCF_001696455.1. Lineage (GTDB taxonomy): Bacteria > Pseudomonadota > Gammaproteobacteria > Enterobacterales > Alteromonadaceae > Pseudoalteromonas > Pseudoalteromonas luteoviolacea_C. The sequence goes on along the minus strand of NZ_MAUJ01000001.1, from coordinate 775,530 downwards.
GAGCCTCTGGTCACTGCGCCCATCGCATCTTGAATATTCTTTGAAATTTTTCTGAAGCGTTTTGATACGACACTCACCACAATCGCGACAAACGGCACAATCACCAAAAATAGGAGGGACAATTTCCAGCTAATGGCAAACATGCCCCAAAGTAAGAACACCACAAAGGCCCCTTCTCTGATTGCAACTTGCAAAGCGCGTGTAACAGCTTGTTGTACCTGCTCTGTATCAAATGTTATTTTCGAAACCAGTTCACCATTGGAGTGTTTGTCATGGAATGATACTGGCATAAATAGCATGTGCTCATATAACTGTTGGCGCAATTTACGAACAACTTGAGAACCTACATAGCTCAGGCAATACGAAGACATATAGTTAAAAATGCCCCTGCCCAAGACCAACAGGATCACTACAATTGGTGCCATGGCTAATACATCTTGATTGCCCTGCGTTAATCCGTCATCCATAAATGGCTTCATCAGTTGGATAAAAAGCGCGTCCATAGCCGCATAACCGAGCATGCCAAACACAGCAAAAAATGCTGCAATTTTAAATTCGTAGGTATAAGTCAAAAGCCTTTTATAAATTTGCTTTCCAGACTGCTGCATAGTGTTACTCTAAAACTTCAAAACCTTTGTATTGTATCTGCCATGGCGCAAAAACTGAATGCATTATCTTAAAAACCATAGATTTTTCGCTTCTCGGGCCAAGAAAACTTCATAGTGATTAGAAAATACACGAATTTGAATGTGCCCATTTAATGCTGTATCAAACGTTTTATATCCAGCTTGCTCATATCTGGTAACGACCTCTTGATGCGGAAGCCCCCATGGGGAGTGATAGCCCCTCGAAAAAACAACCATTTCACCTTCAACAGCGCGAACAAATTCAATACTAGATGACGTTTTGCTACCGTGATGCGGGGCAAGTAAGATTGTCGAAGGCAGCATCTGCTCATACATTTCTAGCAGCTCATATTCTGAGTTGGACTCAATATCACCTGGTAGCAATAGGCTGTGTTTTCCATCACTAATATGCACCACACATGAGCTGTTATTATCGTTATTTTGTAACGCTTTAGGCCACATTGCGTTAATTGTAAGCTCTCCAAACTCAATACTCCGATTGACACAGGGTTGTTGATATTCATCTCCGTGAAATACATTCAAACTTTGCTCGTATCCGTTACTGATTAAATGTTCAAGGCCGCCAGCATGATCTCCGTCATCATGACTAATGATGGTGTGAATTAGAGAGAGCTGGTTCGCTCTCATATAGGGCATGACCACATTTTCAAATATAGAGTATGTGCCAAAGTAATTGGCGCCCAAGTCATAAAGAAGCGCTTGGTTATCCCTAGAGACAAGCACAGCTGTGCCGTGACCAACATCGAAAATGTCTACTTGCCAATCGGGCGGCTGCCAAATGAACCAACGAGTCATTAAAATAAAAACAGGTATGCTCGCATATCGTAATGTTAGTTTGTGCAACAACATTAAAAGGCAAAGCACAGACAATCCCAAATCTTGAAAGGTTATCTTACCAAAGCTAAACCAATTGAATGGCCATTGTTTTATCAAAAAATAGGATGTAGATAACAAACTATCGATTCCACTTAATAACTGTACATCGGAAATGAGTGATACGAAGCTCTGTATCACTATGGCGGGGAAAAGAACGATGCCCAGAAATGGGATCATGACAAGATTAATAAGTAGGCCTGAAACACTCACTCCTTGAAAAACGAAAATACTCCAGGGCAATAGAAACAAAAATACCGTAACTTGCACCATGACCAAAAGTTTAAACTTATCAATAATACGATGCGTTTGATGATTATACTGCCTTTGTCGTGATACGAGCCAAAGAATAGCGACGACAGCACTAAATGAAAAATAAAGACCTACATTCAGAAAAGAAAACGGCGAGAACAGCACAATAAGCGTTAATGCATAAACCACCGTTCTGACAAAGCTTAAACGCAGACCGAGAAAATAACAGGTAACACCGAGCGCCGCCATTAACCAAGCTCTCTGAGCTGAAACTTGCATACCACTTAAGATAACGTATATGCCAGCCAAGACCAGCGCCCCAATTAAACACCCCATGTTGATATTCAGTTCTTGTAGGATATTTTGGGGTAGAGTGAACACAGCAGCTTTGAGGAATACAAAGCCCAGCGTAAATAAAATCCCTATATGTAGCCCAGAAATCGCCATGATATGACTCAAGCCCAACTTTCTAAAGCCTTCTTTATCATTTGGGGTGATCTGAGACTTATCGCCACTGAGCAAAACATAATACAACCAACCAAGTTTGTAGTCTTTGAACACATTAAAAATAAAGCCTTGGTAGTTCTTTTGCCAACTTGTATCTAACGGGGTAATCGATTCAACAGTTATTTTGCCTTTGAAGTGAATATGGTTACGAAATGCGTACAGCTCAGCATCAAAGGTGTCAAAATTTTTTCTAGAACGAAAAAACCGTACTTTGCCTTCTCCCGTTATTTTATCTCCTTCGGCCAAGTTTTGCGCCTCGTCGACGACCGCTAAGTTTGCATAAACTGTTTTAAACGCCGATATATGAAACTTATCCAGTGCAGATACATCTAACGTGATGTATGAGTAGCTACCACGGTTTAATATTTTAGATACTACGCCACTTATTTTTATAGGTTTGTTCACGACTTCTTTTTCCCAACTCAAATGGTGGGAAATGAGATAATGAGAAAATGTAACAAAAATACCTAAAATAAAACCTGCCAAAACATTCGAAAAAGGCTTAAAATAGCTACTAACAAAAACAAGCATGGCAATACAGCTGGGTAACTGCCAAGAATCCAGATAAAAAACGGATATTAGGCTCCCAAAAATGATGCCGCAACAAATCAATAGTGAAGTAGATGGTTGCTCTATATGGCGAAGAAAACGATCCAACGCTTTTTACCTGATCACAATAAGATCAAAGAACAAAAATCGTTAAAGATATTTGGAAATTTATTGCACGATGCGAACCTATGGCATTTGAATCGACGCTCAGCTAGAGGTGCCTTTTCAGTTGGACTATTTTTTGCATTCATACCTGTCCCTTTTCAAATGGTACTTGCGGCAGCCCTTGCCATACCGTTTAGAGTTAATTTACCCTTATCAATAGCACTAGTGTGGATCACTAACCCACTGACTATGCCACCTATTTTTTATTGCTCTTATCTTGTCGGCGTTTTTGCACTCGGTCAAGAGTTACAACCATTTCATTTTGAGCCTACGTGGGCATGGTTAAGCGAAAGTATCTCAACAATTGGGCCTGCATTTATGGTTGGTTCGCTTATCTGTGCATGTATTGCTGCTGTAATTGGTTTTTTCGGCATTGATTATTTATGGCGACGTTCAGTAAATAAAGCTTGGGAAGCGCGTAATCAGGCAGAATGAAGATAAGTTTGTTTTAAAGCATTCTAACATAATAAAAAAGGCCCTTTCGGGCCTTTTTTATTATTCATTACTTCACTTTTTTGCGTCTTCTCAACATAAGCAATGGCGCTGCTAACAAGCTTAGCAAGCCAAACGATGCAGAGTTACGCTCATAAGTCTCAGCTTCATCTGGCGCGCACTGAGCAGGTTCACCACTGTTGTTTCTCGTTAAAAGAACAGGAATAGCAACTGATTCAAACTCATCATTACCATTGCTATCTTTCATGTTGTTACCTAACGCGTCTTTTCTGTTTACTGTTTTAGTTGCAGTTGCGTAAATATTACCATTATCGGTAATTTTAATGGCTTCAGAAATATCGTATGGAAACTCGGCACTCTTACAAGGTAATAGGTCATTGATGTTATCTAACTTGCCAGTCACCTTATCAAAGATGAAGGCCTCGCTTCTAGGGGAGGCTACATTCTTTTCAACTTCAGCTTTACCTATAATTTGACCTGCATTGTTGATGTCAGTCACATACATGTCAGAGCCTTCGTAAAACGAGTCAATTTCAACATACTTTGCATTATCAATCTCGTAGTAATAGGCCTTTACATTAGAATTTGTACCAACAGAAAATTCATCCATACGATATCCAACTACAACATTGTTATCGTTAATGGCAACAGCTCTGCTCGATTCGTAGCCTTTGTCATGGTCAACAACGGGTTTGAAAGCACCACCTTGATAATAACCAGCGCGCTGTCTAATGATAAAATCATCACCTTCTCGAGTCTGAGAATTACCGACCGCAATGCCTGCTTTATTTACAGCCATAGCCGAACTGACATGAATGCGATTCTCATCGTCGTTACGTGTTAGCCCAATTCCTATCTCGTCAGTCTCTGCTGCGATGATATTAAAGTCGGCATCTAGCTTCCATTGATAAGCACGTAAATCGTAGTATCCAGCATTTTGCAGACTCCATGCGCACACTGCGACAGGCTCGTCTTCGCCCTTACAATTATCATTGAAACGATCTTGTGAGTCTTTTTCTACACTTACAGCACTTTGCCCAACAACCAAGTACGTGCCATCGTCTAATTTTTTAATATCAGTCGCATTACTATAGCTGCCATAATCATCTGTATACTTTGCAGGCAATACCATTAATTCGCCGCTTGGCTTTATCAAAAATGCCCTTGAAGTATGTGCTCTTTGGAAAAAGATAGTGTCGTCATCTTCATTATTTTTCTTGAAAGCCACTTTGTCGTAAGGCGCCGTAGCCCAACCTACTCTTGTGCCATCAGAAGCAACGGCAGTTAACAGTTGAACTGTTGAGCGCGATAATTCGTTATTTGTATACTCTCGGTTAGCATCAAATATCACTTGTTCGTCTGCTGTCGTTGCTGTAAAGCTCGATGAAATACCAGAGTTTAATTTTTGAAACTCCGGATTACCGGCTCTGCTACTTAAAAATGTACGCATAAAAGCGTTAGCGTCCGCATTAGTTGCGGCTACATTTTCATTTTTAATCTGCTCGAGAGTAAAATCGATAGTATCATCACGAAGCTCTAAATTTCGCTTCCAAGAGTCATACGCACTCTTTATGCCATTGTCTTCAATATCAATGTAACTTACATCAATTGGCAGATTGAATAATTCGGTTGAGCGACCAACTATTGTGCCTGACTCATTGGCATCCAAAATATAGGTATGCTTTGTATTTTCATTGGTCGGTAATTCTGTTAATTCATAAGTGACAGCAAACAGCTGCCCTGAAAAGCACAAACCGATACTGGCGGCTAAAAGTGAATATTTCATTTCAATCCTTACTGCTGATTCTGTAAAGCTTCTAATTCTTCCCAACGTTCAAACGCGGTTTCGAGCTTTGACTCTAGTTCTGCTAATTGGTTCAACGCTTGCTGTGTTACTTCGGAGTCTTGTTTAAAGAACTCAGGAGAGTTAACTAATTCTTGTTGGCTCTCTAGAGCTGCCTCAAGTTCCTCTACTTTACTTGGCAAGCTTTCTAATTCAAGTTTTAATTTGTAACTTAACTTGCTTGATTTGTTCTTGTTTGTCTCTTTTTTAGCCGCCGGTGCAGCTTTCTTCTCTTTGTCTAGTTTCTCTAGTGCTTTTTGCTGAGCCAGTTTGCTGTCTCTATAGGCTTCAAAGTCACTGTAACCACCGACGATTTCAGTGACAACCCCGTCTCCTTCGAAAGCCCACACACTGTTACAGGTGTTATCGATAAACTCACGATCGTGGCTAACAATTAAAATCGTACCCTGATATTGAGTGATTATTTCTTCTAATAACTCTAAAGTCTCAATATCCAAGTCATTGGTAGGTTCATCGAGGACCAGTACATTTGAGGGTTTTAAGAACAATTTAGCGAGTAATAATCGATTCTTCTCACCGCCGGACAGAGCTTTAACTGGTGTTCTTGCTCTTGCTGGTGGAAATAAGAAATCTTGTAAGTAACCCAGTACATGTCTGCTACGTCCACCAATATTGACCTCTTGTTTTCCTTCGGCAACATTGTCTTGCACGGTCATCTCTTCATCTAACTTCTCTCTATACTGATCGAAGTAGGCAACTTCAAGATTGACACCCTGTTTGATTTTACCGCTGTCTGCAGAAAGTTTACCGAATAACAGCTTTAACAGCGTTGTTTTACCTATTCCATTTGGGCCAACTAACCCTACTCTATCGCCACGCATTACCAGCGTTGAAAAGTCTTTAACGATAGGTTTATCTTTAAAGGCATGGTTAACAAAGTTAGCTTCAAATACCAACTTCCCTGAACGCTCTGCCGATTCGATGTTGAAGTCTGCTTTACCGACTTGCTCGACTCGCTGTTTGCGCTCAACACGCAAAGCTTTCAGCGCTCTAACTCGCCCTTCATTGCGGGTTCTACGCGCCTTAATGCCTTGTCGTATCCACGCTTCTTCTTCAGCTAGCTTTTTATCGAAAAGTGCATTCTGAGTTTCTTCAACTTTTAGGTCGTGCGCTTTTTGTTCTAGGTATTTTGCGTAGTTTCCAGGGTAAGAGATTAATTTGCCTCGATCTAAATCGAGAATACGTGTTGCAACAGCACGTATGAAAGCACGGTCGTGTGAAATAAACACGATGCCGCCTTTGAAATCTTTTAAAAATGATTCCAACCATTCGACACTCGCCATATCTAAATGGTTAGTAGGTTCATCAAGCAATAGTAAATCTGGGTCTCCCACAAGCGCTTTTGCCAGTGCCACCTTTCTTAACCAACCACCCGATAGCTTTTCCAAACGCATTTGCGCTGTGAGCTGCAATTGGCTAAGTACTAGGTTAATTCTACTTTCAAACCGCCAAGCATCAGCCGCCTCAATTTCAGCTGATAGACGCTCTAGTCTATTTAACAAAGAGTTAGATTGATCGGTTTGAAGCGCTTCACTAACATGATTATATTCAATAAGTAAACTAGCAACCTCCGGTAACCCGTTGGCGACATAATCAAACACGCTCCCTTCAGCGCCCTTAGGTGGATCTTGTTCTAATCGAGAAACTTTTAAGCCAGTTAATCTATTTATTTCACCATCATCAAGTACGACTTGACCGTCTAATACTTTGAGTAAGGTTGACTTGCCTGCACCATTTCTACCAACAATACACACTCGCTCACCCGCTTCGATGAGAGCATCAGCATTGTCTAATAACGGATGAGAGCCGAAAGCAAGTTGCGCTTTAGCTATTCTTATTAAATCCATCTTCTTGTACTAACTCTTGAATTTGTTGTTGGGTAAACGGCCAATATAGCAATTTACCAGTAGTTATACATTTTAAAACAGGAATTGAGGTTTGATATTTTTCAACCAAAGCCTCACTTTCCAAAATATCTTGGTGAAGAATATCACCTTCACGAACGCAACAAAGCGCTAACGAAAGCGCTTCTTCACATAAATGACACCCCTGTGTGTAATACAAGGTCACTTTAGCCATGAGTAATCAGCCAGCTATTGTGGATCTGCTTGTTGCGTTTAAAGTCTGGTGACAATGTTTGCGTAGAAATATTTTCTGCTTTCAAACCTAGACCCATTAACGCAACCTCGTCCATCTTGAAACCACGTTTGTTATTCGAAAACAACAACGTACCATCTGGACTCAGGATATTCTTTACCCAAGTTAATAGCTGGATATGATCTCTTTGCACGTCAAATGCATCTTTCATTCGCTTGGAGTTAGAGAACGTTGGTGGATCTAAAAAGATCAAATCATATTGGCCTTTCGCATGTTCTAACCATTTGAGGCAATCAGCTTGTTCAAATCTAAAACGAGGATTTTTAAGGTTATTCAAAGCAAAGTTTTCTTCAGCCCACTTTAAGTACGTCTTTGACATATCTACCGTTGTTACTGCTTTTGCACCACCAAGAGCCGCATGCACCGACGCAGTACCAGTGTACGCAAACAAGTTCAGCACCCGCTTATCCTTTGCATTTTGCTGAATAAAGCGACGTGCTAGTCGATGGTCTAAAAACAAACCTGTGTCGAGGTAGTCATACAAGTTAACTTTAAACTTCGCGCCAAATTCTTCGATAACTTGTAAGCGATTTTGCTTTTCATACGAGGTATATTGTTCATCACCACGTTGCTTCTTGCGCACTTTAACAGCAAGGTTACTCGGAGAAATCTGTAATGTTTCAGATGTTAACGAAATCACATCCTGTAAACGCTTGTCAGCAACTTCAGCATTGATTTCTTTTGGCGCTGCATATTCGAAAATGACCGCATTATCACCATACACATCGACGGCAACATTGTATTCAGGAATATCTGCATCATATAGCCTATAAGCCTGAACCGACTCTTTTTTAAGCCAATTTTTAAGGCCTTGTTTGTTCTTCTTTAATCGATTTGCAAAAGCACGAGATTGCTCGTAATGCAGTTCAGATGCTTGCTGATTTTGTGCAACTTGTTTCTCATTTAACTCATAAAGATACAATGTCACATCAATCGGGCCATTTTTAAACTTATAGCGCTTTTTAGACGCAAGTTTGAGCAGTCTAAACAACTCATCGTCAGTCCCTAAAAGAGCAGCATTCCAATCTTGGAAATGCTTTTTAAAACTTGCTCCCATATTTCGGTATAAGCTAATCAACTCGGCCATAGAACCAAGACGTTCACCGTAAGGCAAGTTACTTAAAACCGTTCCAGGGCGCTTAGCGACAGATTGAAGTTTACCTGCATCAGCAACTTTAAATTGAATTTGCTCGCCCAATCCTGCTCGGTTTGCGTTCGATTGCGCGGTTTCGATAACCTTTGCATCAATATCGTGCCCAATCAGCCACAATTTTGACTCAGTTTTCTCTGCTTTAAGGGATTTTTGAAGTTCTTTAAATTTTGCTTCTCTGAAACTTGGTAGTCTTTTAAATGCAAAGGCTTTGTTGAGGTTAGTGGGTAAATTCAACGCCATGCTAGCAGCTTCGATTAACAGTGTGCCCGAGCCACAACAAGGATCAAAAAGCGGTTTAGATGTATCATTTAACCAGCCACTGCGAGACACCAATGCCGCCGCTAAATGTTCACGAATAGGCGCTTTGCCCTGTTTCGTTCGATAACCACGATCTGACAACCTTGGGCCTGAATAATCAAGGTATAACGCTAACTTTTGTTTATTAAGCTTTGCTATAATTCTGACGTTTGCGTCTTGCTTATCAACAGAAGGACGCTGCTCATACAGGTCCTGAAAATAATCAACCACCGCATCTTTGATGACTAGTCCAGAAAACTGACTGTTTTTCAGCTCTTTATTGGTGCCATTGAATTCAACAGCAAATGTTTGTTTTGGACCAAACCATTCTTGCCACCCCTGAAATCGGGCAAATTTATATAGGTCATCTTTATTTTTAATATCTTCATGCTCATCAATCAGCAACATTACGCGCGTTGAGTAGCGTGTCATCATACAGAACTTCTGTGCCGTTAAATTATCCGCATCAAAACGAACTGAGCCAATACTTTGCTTAGTTACTTTAATTTCGAAAGATTGAAGCTCTTCAACTAATAAATTCTCGATACCAATCGACGTAAGTGCAATAAACTGCAATGTGATAACCCTGTAATTTCAATTGACGCGAGTATAACACAGCTGTTTACAGACTGGGATTGGATTACGCCCTTCTATCGAGTTTATTACTGACCATGAGAGGGTGAATACGGTTGTTAAGGACTTTAATGGCTTGAAACTGCTCGAGTACAATATTTTCATCAAGTCTAAAGTCTGCTGTTAGGTTTACACACAGGCTTGCCTCACTGTCGTGATCCACGATGAGACACTCGCCAGTCATTTCTTTTGACTGTAAACTGATAACCGCATTGCACAAGATGTCTGTTCCGCGATAAGGCGTAAAAAACCAGCTTTTGGCTTGCATTGGAAGTAAGTGAAATTTTACAGCTGTTGCATTAAGCGAAATCTGGCAACATTGAGCTTCAGACCAAACTGCATATGTACGCAAATAATCGAAAACGTTTTGGTAAAATTCAGCTTCTTCTACGCTAAAATTTGGAAGTGATTCAGAATCGGCCGTTAGTTGACGCAATCGAAAAGGCGTACATAACTGGAGCTCGTCTCCGAGATCAACAAGCAACCGATTCTGTGTGTGGCACTGTACCCAACGCCACTCTTTTGATGCTTGCAAAATCGCCTCCGAATTACTACTTCTCCAAACTAACAGTAACTCGTAGTATATCGCGATTTTTGCAAGTGTAAAAATATTTATAATAACTTTTTATTTAGGATCATTTAGTAATATATCTGATCCTTATAAAGAATTTACGATCCTTTTGATCAATTGTGGCCCTTCATAAATGAAGCCTGTGTAAACTTGGACCAAATCCGCACCAGCATTTAGCTTTTCTTGTGCTGTTTCTGCACTATCAATACCGCCCACACCAATTATAGGTAACTTACCGTCAGTTAGGCGCTTTAACTCACTGACAACGTGAGTGGACTTTTCACGTACAGGTCTACCTGAAAGCCCGCCAGCTTCGTCGGCATGTTCAAGCCCTTGCACAGCATCTCTCGCAAGCGTTGTATTCGTCGCAATAACCCCGTCAATACGGTTATTTACAAGAGATTCAGATATTTGTGTTAATTGTACTGCGTCTACGTCTGGCGCAATTTTGACAAGCATAGGTACCGATTTATTGTGTTTTGCGATTAAATCTACCTGCTCGTTTTTAAGGCTTTGTAATAAGTCATCTAGCGCTTCGCCATATTGCAGGTCTCGAAGCCCTGGTGTATTAGGTGACGAAATATTTACAGTGATATACGAAGCATGTTCAAACACTTTACGCATGCAATGAATGTAGTCGTCTTTACCCTGCTCATTTGGCGTATCTTTATTTTTACCAATATTGATCCCAAGGATCCCGGTATAATTCGACGCTTTTACATTTGCGACAAGATTATCCACACCCTTGTTATTAAAACCCATTCGGTTAATTACAGCATGTGCCTCAGGAAGACGAAATATACGAGGTTTATCATTACCTGCTTGTGGTCTTGGCGTGACTGTGCCAACTTCAATAAACCCAAAACCCATTTGACCAAATGCATCAATACATTCCGCATTTTTATCCAAACCAGCGGCTAAACCAACTGGGTTATCAAACTCTAGCCCTAAGAAATTGACTGGCTTCTTAGGGAGTGACTGCGACCATGCGAGACTTAATGGGGTATTTTTGAAACGGCGTAGATTGCCAAGTGCAAAATCGTGTGCCCATTCTGCATCTTTATTAAACATATAACGACGTGCTAAATCGTAAAACATCGTGACTCCTTAAGTTCCTGGTAACAGTTTGAGGCAAAAAAATACCCCAGCAATTGCCGGGGTATTGTAACGCTTTAATTTTTATTTGGAAGTATCACAGTTGTGACTAAGTAACATTAACTCCCTTAGTGCAACCGAGAACTTCGCAAAGTCATGGTTTTGAGATGTCTTGAACTCTGCAAGCATCTGTTGCCAACGGTGAAGTAGCGACGACTGATTTTCCATCCACTGTTCAATCAGTGAATCAACATTGTCATCATTTCCTTCAAAGCTGTTCAATACCACTTCTGATAAAGCACGTTGCTGCCAGTCTAGCTCTTCACGGTAAGATGCGCGAGCCAGTGCTTGCCAATGGTTTGCAACCGGCTGAGCAGTAATCTGATCTAGGAACCAGTGTAAGCCCATATTTGCGCCAAGCTTGAAGTAAGTATTAGAAACAACTGAAATATCGCGTTTTGCATTATTCGCCACTTCTGCAAGATCCATCACAGAGAACAGGCTAGACAGTGCCACAATGCGCTGTGCAAGTTCTGCTGGTACACCTTCAGATGTAAGTGTCTCTGCTTTCTCAGCAAGGCGTGCACTTTCATCAGCAACCATATAGTTGTCTAGGTTTGCACTTAAGTCCGCAAATGTCGGTGCAAAGAACTCAATTGTCTGCTCAATTGTCAACGCCTTATTACGATGACGCAGGAACCAGCGAGTAGCACGGCGTACTGTGCGACGTAGTTGATATAGCATCTCTGTTTGAACAGCTGCAGGGATCTTATTATCTAGATCTGAAATTGCCGTCCAAGTCTCTGACATCTGGAATGTTGCGCTCGCGATTGAGTAACATAGTGCGATTTCAGCTTCTGTCGCCCCCGTTTCTTCATGCATACGAACCATGAAGTTAAGACCCATATCATTGACGATGTTGTTAGCCAATTTAGTCGCGATGATTTCTTTTCTCAGTGGATGCTCATCCATCGCAGCATTAAAACGCTCGCGCAGAGGCACTGGGAATGAGTTTACAAGCAACTGACGGTAATACGGGTTTTCAGTAATTTCGTCAACAACCAGTGTTTCTTTCAATACCATTTTAGAGTATGAAACAAGCACTGAAAGCTCAGGACGAGTTAGATCAAGTCCAGCTGCTGCGCGCTCTGCAAGTTCTTCGTCACTTGGCAAGAATTCGATGCTTCTATCCAACTTGCCGTCTTTTTCAAGGGCATGAATAAAGCGGATCTTCTCTTTTAACGTCGCAGGACCTTTCGACTTAGTTACTGACAACGTATGAGTTTGGCGGTAACAGTCTGCTAATACCAACTCAGACACTTCGTCTGTCATCGCGTATAGTAACTCGTCACGTTGCTTCTTCGTTAAATCACCTTCGGCAACTAATCCATTAAGCAGGATCTTGATGTTAACTTCGTTATCTGAACACGCAACACCACCAACGTTATCAATGAAGTCTGTGTTGATACGACCACCTTTGGCTGCAAACTCGATACGGCCAAGCTGCGTTGCACCTAAGTTACCACCTTCACCGAAGATTTTCGCACCTAGTTGCGAGCCGTTGATACGCAGTGCATCATTTGCTCTGTCACCCACATCAGCATCGCTTTCGCCTGCTGCTTTGATATATGTGCCGATACCGCCGTTCCAAAGTAGATCAACTGGCATCATTAGCAATGCTTTTATAAGCTCTGTTGGTGTCATGCTTGCTTTTTTAGTGCCAAGCATTTTCTTAATTTCTGGTGTTAATGTGATTGACTTCGCTGCGCGAGAGAAAATGCCACCACCTTGAGAAATCAAGCTTGAATCGTAATCTTCCCAAGAAGAACGTGGTAGTTCAAACATGCGTGCACGCTCTTTGTAAGAGCTTGCTGCATCTGGGTTTGGATCGATAAAGATGTGCATATGGTTAAATGCGGCAACTAAGCGAGTATGTTCAGATAGCAACATACCATTACCAAATACATCCCCTGCCATGTCACCGATTGCAACAGCTGTAAAGTCTGTTGTTTGACAATCAATGTCCATTTCACGGAAGTGACGCTTAACTGACTCCCAAGCACCTTTTGCTGTGATACCCATTTTCTTGTGGTCATAACCAATTGAACCACCAGAAGCAAACGCGTCGCCTAACCAGAAGTTGTATTCATCAGCAATGCCATTGGCGATATCAGAGAATGTTGCAGTACCTTTATCTGCCGCGACAACTAGGTATGGGTCATCTTCATCATGACGTACTACATCTACTGGAGGAACGATGTCGCCATGAATGATGTTATCTGTTATGTCTAGTAAACCACGAATAAAGATCTTGTAGCACTCTTGGCCTTCACGGAAGAAACCTTCACGATCGTTTGGCAGTTGCTTACATACAAAGCCACCTTTAGAACCCACAGGGACGATTACTGTATTCTTAACCTGCTGAGCCTTTACAAGGCCTAGTACTTCTGTACGGAAATCTTCTCTACGGTCCGACCAACGTAAACCACCACGCGCAACCTTGCCGCCACGTAGATGAACACCTTCAATACGTGGAGAGTAAACAAAGATTTCAAACGCAGGCAATGGCAAAGGCATTTCAGGAATTGCACTTGGCTGGATCTTGAAGGAAACATATGACTTGTTCGTACCATCGGCTTCTTTTTGATAGAAGTTGGTACGCAATGTCGCGTCAATCATCGCAACATATAAGCGAATAATACGGTCATCATCCAAGTTCGCAACGCTCTCTAGCTCGTGGTAAATTTTCTCAACTAGCTTATCAAGAGACTTTTGTGCAACTTTCTTTTGTGGACAGAACTTCTTCTCAAACAGCTCAACCAATTGGTTAGCAATGTGAGGATAGTGCTCAAATGTATTTTCAATATATGATTGTGAGAATGTCACACCGATTTGGCGCATATATTTAGCATATGCACGCAGGATTGATGCTTCACGACCTGTTGAGCCAGCTTTCAACACAAGGCGGTTGAAGCCATCGTTTTCTAGACGGTTGTTCCAAACATTAATAAGCGCGGCACGGAAACGCGCAGACACTTTATCAAAATCAGCCAGACCTTTGCTATCTAATAGCATAGAGAAGTCCATGATCCAGTTAACTTGACCATCACTGGTTTTAACTGCGTATGGCGTCTCACCGATTACACGTAGGCCGAAGTTTTCTAGCATCGGCATGACGTCTGATAAGTGGATCGGCTCATCTTTATGGAATAAGCTCAAGCGCACAATTTGTGAATTCGCTTCTTCTTGCGGGCGATAGAACAACATTTCTAGCTTGTTTTCGTCGCTGAGCTTCTCAAGCTTTTCAATATCTACTACTGCTGCACTTGGTAAAACTTCGTCTTTATATGCACGCGGGAATGCCGTTGCATATTTACGGTTAAGGTCATTACCACGCGCTTCACCATCGCTAGCAAGTAAAGCAGTTTGTAGTTTATCTTCCCAAGTGCGGGCAGCTTCTACCAAGTTATTTTCGATTTCTTTCACGTTATACTTAATGTTGTTGTCAGCTACACGAACAATGTAATGCGTTCTTGCAAGTGTAGACTCAGAGAAAAATGTGGTGAACTCAACTTTTTCGTTAGAACCGAAAGCATTACCTAACAACTTTTGAGTTTCGCGACGAAGCGCCGTGTTGTAGCGCTCACGCGGTACATAAACCATACATGAGAAGAATCTTCCGTATACATCTCTGCGAATGAATAAGCGACACATGTCACGTTCTTGGGTTTGTAAAACACCCGTAGCTACGTCTAACAACTCGTTTTCACGAGCCTGCACAAGCTCGTCTCGAGGGTATGTTTCTAAGATGTTCAGTACGGCTTTGTAAGCATGTGTGCCTTTGGCAAAATCACACTGCTCCATAATGCGAGCGATTTTGCTTTTCAATACCGGAACGTCGGCTGCGCTATTATTGTAGAAGCTCGACGAGAACAAACCAATAAAACGGTCTTCTCCGATTACATTGCCTTCGTTATCAAAGCGTTTGATACCAACATAATCAATATGTGCTGGTCGATGTACGCGAGACTGTGAATTAGTCTTCGTTAGGATAAGTAAATTTTTACTGCGTGCTTCAAGACGAGCTACTTCAGGCAACTCTGATAGCAGTCGGCTACTTTCAGTAGAGTTTTTCATTAAACCTAAGCTTGAACCAGCGACAGGTTTTAACTCATAGTCACCTTGTACCGGTACTAAGTCATACTGACGATAGCCCATAAAAGTGAAGTTATCACGCGCTAGCCAATCTAAGAACTCTGCGGCTTCGTCTAGTTCTTCTTTTGAAGCGTCATGTTTACGGTTTGGAATATCTTCGCCAACTGATACTAGCTTATCTCTAATTAGTAACCAGTCCTCAACCGCAACTGATACATCTTTTAGCACTGATTCTAACTCTTGTTTGAAGTCAGCAATAACCGACTCGTCAGTCTGACGGTCAATTTCAATAAAGAATACAGTTTTAGTAGATGAAGATTCTTGTTCGGTCTTCAAGCCTGAAACGGCAGAGATTTTGTCTTGTTTGTCACGGTTGATTTTGAGAGGGCAGTGTAAAAGCAAATGCGATGCAATATTCTTACGGCTAAGTGCCATTCGCACTGAATCAACCAAAAACGGCTTATCATCTGAAATGATCTCAACAATCGTATGTGACGATTGCCAGCCATCTTTTGCAACTTCAGGGTTGAATACACGGATTACTGCATTATCTGAGGTATTCTGTTCTAGAGAATTCCACAGACTCAAAGCAGCACCGTAGAGGTCACTGTCGTTACGATGTGCCAAGTCCTCTTTAGACATGTTGCTGTACAAGGCTTTGGCAAATGTTTCAACGAGCGACACGTTATCGGCATGAACTTTTTTATGGATCAACTTGCAAACGTTATCAAGGATAACCGATGCTGGACCTTCACTTTGTGTCATTATGTGTTCCTTAATCTATACCACCTTTGAACGGTAGATTATTTGTACAGCCAATTATTAGCGTGGAGTCCAGAGGATTTTAACCTTTCTGGCGCTAATAAAAAGCTTTTTTGACAAAAACATTTGAGGCTTTTCAGCCAGTTGGTCATATATTCACAAATTGTAGATATAAATGGCCAATTAAGGCCATTTAAGAGCACAATTATTCACACTTTTTTTTCTGGTCTGGCCAGATGAAAGTCCCTATTGCGGGTAACAACAGCACTGCGCCCAACATATTCACTAGGAACATGAATGTCAGCAAGATACCCATATCAACTTGGAACTTTAATGCAGAGAAAATCCAAGTACTCACACCAATTGCTAACGTGATACCTGTAAAGAGAACCGCGCTTCCGCGCTCCGCCAATGCATTGCGATATGCATGGCTTAATGGTACGCCTTGCTTAAGTTGGTTCATCATCGAAGACAAGATATATATTCCATAGTCCACACCAATGCCAACGCCCAAAGCGATAACAGGCAGTGTCGATACCGTTAAGCCTATTTCTAATTTAACCATTAACGCCTGAGCCAGAGTCGAAACTATGTACAGTGGCAATACCACAGCTACTGTTGCACGTACGCTTCTAAAACTAATTAGACATAAAATAATCACTGCACCATAAACATAGATCATCATTGGCAATTGTGCAGCGGCTACTGACTCATTGGTTGCAGCCATAACACCAATTGGCCCAGAAGCGAGCTTAAAGCTAACGCGATCGGTTCCCTCTTCGTTGGCAAAGAGCTTAATTTGCTCAACGACATGGTCTATGGTTTCAGCTTTGTGATCATCCATAAAAATGATTATAGGCATGACTGAACAATCACCATTTAACAGCCCTGTGCTTGTTTCTACGCGAGATGTCGCTTGCACTAGTGAAGCGCCGTTTCTAGGTAATGTCTGCCATTTTAAATTACCTTCGTTGTACCCTGCGTTGACGGCTTGAGCTACTGAACTCAAAGAAACAGCAGATTGCACGCCAGCTAAGTTCTCAACGCGCCACTGAAAACGACTGATGCGGTCCATTGTGTCATGCTCTGTACACGCCGCTGGATAAGCTTCAACGAGTACTTTTAATATATCGGAAGAGATTTCATAACGATCGGAGATAAGGAAAGTATCTAGATTGTATCTTGCGTCTTGATGAAGTGCTGGCGCGCCTGCATGCAAGTCCCCTATTCGCATGTCTTTTGATTGCCAATAACCAAAAGCAAATAGCGCCGCTGAAGTTGCTAAAATTAACGCTGCATAACGTTTGTCTGTTGCAAGAACTAAGCTTTCTCTGAGATTCGTAAATACATTGTTGGCGGATGTAGCACCATCATCTAGCCGGCTAATTTTCGAAGATTTGTAGTAAGATGCCAACACTGGAAGCAAGATTAAGTTGGTGAAGATAATAACTGCTACACCTAAACTTGCCGTTATAGCAAGCTCTCTGATAATTCCAATATCTATCGCTAACAAGGTCATAAAACCAATCGTGTCAGAAAGCAGAGCAATACCACCTGGAATTAACAGTGCTTTAAAACTGGCTTCCGCTGCTACTTTGCTACTAACGCCCTCAGAGACCTTTTTACCTATGGCGTTAATCATTTGCACACCATGGCTTACACCAATTGCGAAAACTAAAAATGGAACCAGAATTGACATTGGATCAAGGCCAAAACCTAACACTGATAGTAAGCCAAGCTGCCAAACTACCGCTATCAAAGAACATGCTATTGGCAAAAGAGTGAGTTTGAAACTCTTACAAAATAGCCACACCATGATAAACGTAAATAAGATAGCAATTGCGAAGAACAGCACCACATCTTTTGCACCATCCGCAATATCTCCGGCCATTTTTGCAAAACCGATGATATGGATAGACACTTTTTCTGTGCTCAAAGGTTCACGGATCTCAGACTCAAGTTTCTTAGCAAATGCTAATGTATCAAGCTTCTCTTGCGTTTGCGGATCTGTCTCCATCAATTGCGCTGACACCATCGCACACGAATAATCGCTCGCAATCATGCGTCCTACAACTTTCGCTTTTTCAATATTTTGTTTTACGACGGCAAGGCCTGCTTCGTCGGCAGTAAAGTTTGCTGGGATAATGGGACCACCGGCAAACCCATCCTCTACGACTTCCACAAAACGCGCACTGGGGGCAAAAATGGAGTTTACTAGCGGCCGGTTAACACCCGGTATAAAGTAAAGTTGATCGTGTACAGCCTTCAGCTGTGTAAAAAATTCTGGGTTAAATATATTTCCATCAGCATCACAGACAGAGAGCAAGATGCTATTTGCACCGCCAAACTGCTTTTCATGCTTCAAATAGACTTTCATGTAGTCATGATTAAGCGGAATATTTTTATTGAAAGATGCATCAAGTTGTATTTCAGTAGATTTAAACCCTAAAAATATCGTTGTCAGCGCGAACAACGCGATCATCACAAAACGATGACGAAACACAACGTAAACCAGTTGATTTAGTATTGACTGCATTAGCGCTCAACCTCGATTACTTTAATACCTTGCTCTGTCGCGAGCACTAATTTCTTCTCGTGAATAGCACCAGCCAGAATGGATTTACCATTTTGTAACTGAGATGTCGTCACTTTGTCATTTTCAACAGTGAATATAAAACCACTGTTGGCGAGCATGATTTGTTTATTGTTATAGCTCACAATGCTGTTTATCGTGGCAGATTTATCCACTTTGATACGACTGAACTCGCTGGCTTTGTCGTATTTTGCGAACGTATTACCTCTTAAGCCTGCAACTAAGATCTGATCGTTTTGCTTACTGATTGCGAAAAAAGAACCAGAATAAAACTCATCGAAGCGTTGCCAAGTAGCACCAAGGTCCTCACTCATGGCAAAAAGCCCCATTTCACCTGCGAGATAGATGGTCTCCCCTGAAATCGCCATACGATTAAAATGAGGAAGAATGAATTGGGTCTCTTCTTCATATGCTTGTGGATCGTCTTGCTTTAATTCCTCAAGATATTCCACGTCATCTGGGTGAACAAACTCACTTAAAAACCGTTTACTCCAAGTTTTCCCACCATCGTTGGTTTGAAACATCATCCCATATGCACCAATTGCAAACCCGCTGTTTTCATCTATGAATTCAATATCTAAGCAAGGTTTTTCGACATCTGGTAAATACTGTTGTATTGCCCAAGAGGTCCCGCCATCCGTTGTATTTAATATCGACGCATCGTGTCCACATGCCCACCCATTCTCAGAGGATGTAAAATCTACAGCGGTGAGAAGAGATTGAATTGGCACACGTGCTTGTTGCCAATGTTCGCCATCTTTACTCAATACAATTGTGCCATGCTTGCCAACAGCAACAAGGTTTTCGCCATTGTAGGTGATATCTGTAAGTAGAGTCGTTTCAGGGTGCGCGACGATTAGCGCTTCTGATTCGCCACTAACGGCTTCACTTTGCATAACGAAAACTGCAAGGGAGGTTGCAATTAACTTCTTAATCATTATGAATTCTCAAATAAAACAGTCGTGAATGACTTGGTGGGATAAGGCTGAGCATAGTTATACTCAGCCTTGGTAGTAAAATATTGATAGATCAAATGACTTGATCCTGAAAGACGTTGATTAACGTCTTCCCTCGCGGCGCAGAGCACTTTGAGTAAACTCGTTGTCTTGGAAAGACTGTGTGAAGTCGTACATTTCTTCTTCGTTGTCTAGTCCAATAGCCAAATAACGACGAGAGTTCAAATCATGATAAACGTCTAGCGTACTCCAGTGTGTAGGTACGTCATAGTAGTTAATACCATGTGCCATCGCTACGCGATACATTTGATCCCTGTTGTCATATAAATCTGCAACATGAATTTGCCAGCTGTCTTCATCTATGAAGAATACACGTTTTTTGTAGATATGACGTGTGCCCTCTTTAAGGTTTGCTTCTACAACCCAAACACGGTGCTTTTCGTAACGAACATGCTCAGGGTTTATATGACCGGCTTTCAGAATGTCATCATACTTAAGCGAGTCACTGTGTAACTTATAACTGTTGTAAGGGATATACATTTCTTTTTTGCCCTTCAACGTCCAGTTATAACGATTTGGCGACCCATTAAACATATCAAAATCGTCAGTTGTACGTAAGCTGTCAGATGCAGTTCCTGGCGCGTCATAGGCAACATTAGGAGCGCGACGAACACGGCGTTGACCTGTGTTGTATGTCCAAGCTTGGCGAGGTGTTAAGATCTGGTCCATCGTTTCATGGACTAGAAGTGCTGTACCCGCTAGACGCGCAGGCTCAGTCACCTTTTGCTTAAACTTGAATAATACGTTCGACTTTTGCAATTCTTCAGGCGTGGCACTTGGATCTGAGTATTTCACCAATAACTTTTCATCAAAACCAATAATGTTATACGAGCCAGAAGCTGTAGGCATTGCTTGGCCGCCATTACGTGCAATTGACAAGCCACGATATCTTAATAGGTGGTTCCAAATTGCTTCTAAACCGTTCTTTGGAATCGGGAAAGGAATACCAATAGCGGTATTTTTAATACCATTACCACCTTCGATCAGCTCTGCCGTCGATGCATACTGTTTCGTCGCGTCATATACAAACTGTGGGTAAGCCGCACTTCGACGAGTCGGGTAAACGTTCATTTTGAACGTATCTGGATAAGTTTCAAAAAGCGCGATTTGCCCTGGACTCAATTGGTCTTTGTACTTATCTAGATTACTTTTATCGATAGTGAACAAAATTTTGTCATCAGCAAAAGGATCAGGATGGTGCATACCTGGCTTAAAGTTTGCCGGTGGCTTAGTAATACCACCTGTCCAAGCTGGAATAGAGCCATCTGCATTGCCCGCAACCTCTGCGCCAATTGGCGACAAGTCTTTGCCCAAGCGAGCAACTTCTTCTGCTGTCATTTTTGCGACAGCAATTGGAGCAGCCATTATTGTCATTATTGATGCTGCTATAAGAGTAGGTTTTCTAAACATAACGAAAGCCCTTAAATTGAATACTTAATATTAAATGATACAAAATCGCGATCAGAGAATGTGTTCGTCGCGCCGCCGCCCCAGAAAGTGTTATAACCTAAATCAAATGACCAAGCATTTTGGTAGCTAAAGTTAAGTGTGACACCCATTGACTTACGGTCTTCAACAAATAAATACATCGGATCTGGCGTTGTGCCATTTACGTCGTGAGAAAATACAATACGAGGTGAGAAGTTAACACCAGAGAATAGGTTGTTATATTCACCTTTTGCAATTAGTCGGTAACCCCAAGATGATGCAGTTGGGAACGGGTTTGTTTCAGGTCCATTTGATACAGCTTGATGGATCAGATCATAGTTGCGACCTTCAATACCTTCAATTGTTCCACTTCGTCCTGTACCTGCAACATTTAATCGCAATTCGTCATAAGACGGCATATCTTTAATAGTAACAGCACCTACTTCACCGACTACTGCCCAGCTGTCCGCACCCAAAGATGGGCCGAATAAGTGTGTTGCAGTAAATTGAGCTTGAAGAGTGTCCTTTAAAACAAAACCTTGCGCAACTTGACCAGGTTCAACGTAAGCAACATCATTGCCCTGACTTAGTTGAGAGAACCCAGCAAAATCGTCACGAATGCCTGCAGCAGCCAACTGCTCTACCATACCAGCGTACAGCAACTCAACATCATCAATTTGCAGCGGCTCATCCTGACGGTATGCAAATTCACCAGAAAATGCAGTTTCGCCAATCGCGGTATTAAAGCTCAAACCATAAAGTTTGATGTCTTCTGGGTACACAAGTATGGCCTGAGTAAAGGCATTCAAACTCGTGATATTATCAGCGGTCACTCCGTCCGTTGTAATCGTATTCAAATCGTCTTGAATAGCTTGTTGTGTGAAGTTTGACGCTTTACCAGAAATAAGTGGTCGGCGACTATGGTAATTAATATGGTATAAGGCAATTTCCGTGTCGTTTAGCTGCGGAATAAACATACCCAATCTAATACCAAACTGGCCACCATCGTCGGCATCCGTTTTACCCGCATCGCCTTTGCCTTTTAAAGCAACTCTCGTTGGGTATGCAAGGTACATTGAAGAAAGCATTTGTCTTGCTTCAGCGCTTTGCAGAACATCTGGATTAGTAACATCTAGTCCCTGAGCAGATAATGCGCCTAACCAATTAGCCTGCAAGCCGTTAAGCGCATCTGTTAAGTGGTGCAAATCAATATCTGGATTAGATGTAAAGCCTAACTGTACGTTTTGGCCATAACCATTTGATGAAGCAAAGTCGTTTGTCGAGAAATAACTTCCAGAAGGAGGTAAACGGGTTTCTTGCCACTCATACTGATAAAATGCTTCAAGCGTAATATTTTCTGTTATACCAAGTGACGCCCAGAGCATCCCCACAGGAATAAATGCTTCTTTTAGTTCCGAACCAGGTGCTCTTAATCTATCAATATCAACTGGGTTTACGTTTATTCCGTGTGAGATGAGTGTACTTTCACCCCAGTTAATAACTTGCTGACCTAAACGAATAGACAGCGGGTTATTGCCGCCGTTGAGATCGAAGTCAGCCCACACAAATGCATCTAGCAAACGCACATCTGAGCATACTTGCTCTTTCGTTTCGTCATCGTCACAAGGGTCGACTGATTTTCCTGATACAGGGTTGCTATACGCAAAATCACCGTCTTCCATTGCAAAGTCATAGAAATACATGAAACGCGAGAAGAAACCGATGTTATCTTTTGTGATAGCAAACTCGTGTGTGCCTTTAAGTAGCTGTGAGAATGTATCGCCTGAATCAAAGTTTAGGTTACCAGCATCGCCATTGTTTGAGTACGCGCCCGGTTGACTCCAAACCTGAGAAGAAGAGTACAGTATATTGCCCGTCGAAGCATTGTAACCAGTCCAATCAAATCGAGGATGATTACTTTTACCAATGTTGCCGAAATCTCTGTCTTCAACACGAATGCTTTGACCATATGAAAATGTTGAGTCGAATGTTATTTCAAAATCACCGACCTGAAAGTTGGCAGCGTGCACTGGCAAACCAACAGTTCCAAAAATGGCTGCTCCAAGCCCAAGCATAATCTTGTTCTTTGTAAAGCGCGCTTTTTTTATCATTATTTCTCCCCCTTATGGCGGGTAAATCTAATCAAGTTATTGTTTTTTGTTGTCGTAACGATAGAAGCGAAAATTGAAAATTACAAATTTTACGCGTTCGTTCGGTGCATTTTTAACTTTTTAGGCCGTCTTTTAACCTTGGTAAGACGTCTTACCAGAATAGTTATAACACGTAATTTAAGTTTAAAACAAACCGAATTAACAAAAATAGTTTATCTCATTACGACATTGTGTATGCTAAGTGACCTTTTCTAACGCAATAAAACGGTTGTTATCGTCCAATTGCAGTCTAAAACGGCCACTTACTCCGATAGTTGATACAAACCTACGAATGTGCTGAGCAGGAAAGCGAATACGCTTTCCCCCGTCTTCAATGACTTGTATATGCTCTACTTCACCTTCGTAGTAAGCTAAGCACTGTTCATATGTTAGCGTTAAATAAAAGTAATACTCTTGCATATATCAATTCAGTGCTTTATCTATCTTCTCAAACAGATCATCGCTCAAATTCTCAATGCTTGAAAGCCTCTCTAATTGTGCTTTCATCAAGCCTTGGCGCTTCTCATCAAATCGCTTAAACGATAATAGCGGAGTAATGATTCGTGATGCATTTTGAGGATTGAGTTGATTAAGTTCACAGATAAGATCTGCCAAAAGTTTATAGCCAGCGCCATCTTCTCTGTGGAATTGCTTTGGATTAGTCCTAGCAAACGTACCAACAAGTGCTCGTACGCGATTCGGGTTAGATTTATCGAAACAAGGGTGTTCGTATAATGATAAAATATTGTCGATACAAGCATCCGCCTTTTTGGTAGCTTGTAACGCAAACCACTTATCCATAACGAGTAAATCGTGGTTCCATTGTTTGTCAAAATTGTCCATGAGTTCGTCTGCAAGGCGATGTTCTGCATTAACAGCACTTCGCAATGCACCCAATTTATTAGTCATGTTCGCCGAAGAAGCTTGTGCATTCAGTGACGCCATGACGTCTTCGCCCGTTAACGACAAATAATATAGGCTTCTATTCTTAAGTGCTCGAACAG
Organism: Pseudoalteromonas luteoviolacea; assembly: GCF_001696455.1. Lineage (GTDB taxonomy): Bacteria > Pseudomonadota > Gammaproteobacteria > Enterobacterales > Alteromonadaceae > Pseudoalteromonas > Pseudoalteromonas luteoviolacea_C. Next base: position 751,206 of record NZ_MAUJ01000001.1, on the reverse strand, counting down.
CTACGTCTGTGGCGCTCAAACTTCCACTTTCTTGGGTTTCATTATAAAACGCCTTCAGCACACCTTGTAAGAGTTGAGCAATTTGACTTTCTAGTTCATCAATCGCTTTACACAGTGCCTCTACAGGTACTTGTGCATAGCCAGCTGACAAAGTATCAAAGTTAGGGATCGTGATGTATTCAGCTAAGATCGCAAGATCTTTTGGTTTATTATCAAACAAGCTTAACAAAACAGCTGATAACTCTTGAGAAAGCACAAACTCATGTTTTTGATCAGCAACATATTCTCTTATCTGCTGAGTATAAAGCTGTTGCAAGGCTTCCCAGCGAGCGTAATCACTCGTTGCGAACATCGCTATATGGCACAACTGAGTTGTTGAATAGTCATATTCTAGTATGCATGGCGCCGAGAAATCCTCGAGGAGTACCAGTGTGGGCTCCTCAGAAATGTCACTAAACGTGAACGTCTGTATTTCTTCTTTTAGCTCGATCACTCGACCTTGACGAACTTCAGGGTGTTCTATGTCAATTTTGCCACCTTCACCGTCCAACAATTCGATTGCAACAGGAATATGCAGTGGCGATTGAATTGGATCTTGCTCGGCATGAACTTGCTCTATTTCGACTTGATACTGACACTGATTTTCGTTGTACTGAGTTCGTACTTTCAATTTAGGTGTACCAAACTGGCTATACCATAGTTTGAACTGACTTAAATCGGTGCCCGTTGCATCTGCCATTGAGTTGACGAAGTCGTCACACGTAACGGCTTGTCCATCATGACGCTCAAAGTACAGCTTCATCCCCTGCTGGAAACCTGACTCACCTAACAATGTATGCATCATACGAATAACTTCTGCGCCTTTATTGTACACAGTAACTGTATAGAAGTTATTCATTTCAATAACTTTTTCAGGGCGAATCGGATGCGCCATAGGCCCTGCATCTTCTGCGAACTGATGTGTTCTCATGGCGTTCACCGCATCGATACGATTAAGCGCCCTAGAACCCAAATCACTACTAAATTCTTGGTCTCGAAATACTGTCAAACCTTCTTTTAAACTTAGTTGGAACCAATCACGACAGGTTACCCTATTCCCAGTCCAGTTATGGAAATACTCATGACCAACAATAGATTCAATCACATGATAATCTCTGTCCGTTGCAGTCTCTTGATTAGCCAAAACGCAGGCACTATTAAATACGTTTAAGCCTTTATTCTCCATCGCACCCATATTAAAAAAGTCAACCGCAACAATCATATATATATCGAGATCGTATTCTAGGTCAAAGCGTTCCTCATCCCACTTCATGGATTTTTTTAGCGACTCCATGGCATGCGGTGCTTTGGATAAGTTACCCTTATCGACGAATATTTGAAGTTTTACATCTCTTCCGCTTTTTGTCTTAAAGCTGTCTTCTAGTAAATCGAATTCCCCTGCAACCAAAGCAAATAAGTATGAAGGTTTTTTAAACGGATCTTCCCATTTTACGAAGTGCTTTCCATTTTCGAGCGTGCCTTCGTCAACTTTGTTTCCGTTCGACAACAAGTATGGAAAACTACTATCACCAATGACAGTGACGGCATATGTTGCAAGCACATCGGGCCTATCAAAAAAATAGGTGATTTTCCTAAAGCCTTCAGCTTCACATTGCGTGCAATAGGCACCGTCAGAAAGGTATAGGCCTTCTAGTGATGTATTCAACTCAGGCGCTATTTCTGTCCCAACTTCAAGCTCAAATTTACTTGGGACATTGGCTATTATTAGCTTTGTTTCTGTCACCTCATATTCATTATGAGCTTGTCCGTTCACTTTTAAAGAAATAAGCTTTAGATCAACACCGTCTAACTCTACTGAGGTCTGATGATCATTCGCTGTTAATTGATACTTAGCTGTCACAACTGTCTTTTTAGGAGACAAGTCGAAGTTCAAATCAATATGATCAACTTGGTGGCTAGGCGGTTGATAATCTTTTAAAAATTTTGCTTGTGGTTTCTGCGTCATTTAAATTCCTTCATAACATAAGCATACTCAATTGCGACTAATTAGGCTCATCCAAAACTTACATTGCTTAGCCTGATTTTCGCTTGAGAGATGTAAACCCTGAAACCTGATTCACTACTCAGTTATATGATTGGACAGGATTTAGTAATATTAAATTAGTGTAGAGTTGTATGTAAACAAGTTTAGACTAGTTAAGTTGCGGTTTAAACTATAAAAAAGGCCCCAACTCAGTGGGGCTTTTATTTTAATCTTGCTCTCTTGGTTTTAGTTTTAGAACTTTAACACCAAGGTAACCATAAACTATGGCTAGAAGTGGGTTTATCAAATTGAAGAATGCGTAAACAGCATAATCTAACGGATTAATTAACAGGACACTTTGCATATATGCACCACATGTATTCCACGGAATAAGTGGGCTCGTAATCGTGCCGCCATCTTCAAGTGTACGAGATAAGTTTACACTTTGAAGACCTCGTTTTTTATATTCTTCTTTAAACATTCTACCTGGCACCACGATAGCGATATATTGGTCTGCTGCGACCAAGTTAGTACCAAAGCATGTTGCGATAGTTGACGCTATTAATGAACCTGTGCTTTTTGCAATTTTCAGTATGCTACGTACAAAAACCTCAAGCAATCCAGTCTTTTCCATGATTGCGCCAAACATCAATGCTGTCATTATCAACCAAGTCGTAGTTAGCATACTGGACATCCCGCCACCACTTAGCAGATCATCCATTTTTGCATCACCTGTTTGCACGCTAAAACCGTCAAAAAAAGTCGCCCAAATAAGTTTAAACTGGCCCACTAATTGACCTTGGCTGGCATCTAATTGACTGGCTATCAAGTCCCCTTGGAATAAAAGCGCCCATACCGCGCCAACAACCGCGCCTATTGAAATCGCTGGGAAAGCCGGCATTTTCTTTATTGCCAACGCTAATAGGATCACAAGTGGCACCAGCATCAAAATATTAATGTTGAAGTTGTCTTGTAAGATGGCACTTATTGCATCAATTTTACCTGCGTCACTTGCTACATCAGCATTAAAGCCCATTACAATAAAGATGATCAGTGCTATAACAAAGCTTGGGACTGTAGTCCAAAGCATGTGCTGTATATGGTCAAATAAATCACTTCCCGCCACCGCTGGTGCCAAGTTTGTTGTTTCTGATAATGGACTCAGTTTGTCTCCAAAGTAAGCGCCTGAGATCACAGCGCCAGCCGTCACCACAGGATCTAGGCCAAGACCATTCGCAACACCGAGCAATGCGACGCCTATCGTCGCAGCGGTTGTCCAAGAACTACCAATACTCATAGCTACAATGCCGCAGATCAGGCAACTTGCAGCATAGAACCAAGTTGGATTAATGATTTGTAAGCCATAGTAAATCAGTGTTGGTACCGTTCCTGAAAGTAACCAGGTTCCGATAAGTGCCCCAACCATGAGTAGGATCAAGATAGCGCCTAAGGATATCGTGATACCTTTAATCATTGCCTCTTCGAGGGTTTTCCATGTAAACCCATTTTTTAGGCCAATGAGTGCAGCAGTAAATGTCGCAAATAATAGCGCAATCTGATTTGGACCCGAGGATGAATTATCACCATAAAGGTACACAGCTGCGCCAAGTAAACTTACAAGTACTATTATTGGTATGAATGCATCCCAGGAGGATGCTGCTTTAGGTTGTTTCAAATTTCTGTACCCCTCGCACTCATTTTAGTGCGTATTATTATTCAGCCAGATGCTTAGCACGCTTCCAATACCAATCCGGTTTAACAATTCTGTTTGTTTCAGGGCCTCAATTTTATTAAAAGCACATAGCTTGAACGGCTCTCAAATTCAAAATCGTGACTTTAATTATTAATACGGATTGATAAAACTAGCCAATGTTGTCTTGTTGCGACTGGCGATGATAACAAATTTGCAGAGACTAGTAACGAAAAAAGGCGCCCAAGCGCCCTTTTTAGTACTACAAAGTTATGTAGTTTTACTTAATATTATTTTTGACTAGCCTGCCATAATTAATCACGTCTTGTGTAATAAGTGCCGCTTCTTCTAAATAAGGGTCCAAATCAGAAATCACATCTGGTATATCATCCAAAGACTCTATTTTTTCCATACCTAAACGAGCTAGTCGTTCATTCGTTCTAGCAAGAGCGCGTGCATCTCTCTCTTCACGTTCTTTTTTCCGATCAGCTTCAACTAACGAGATAGAGACTTCATTCTCTTGTTCTTTGTATCGTGCTATATCACTCATTACATAAGCAAACTCAGGCTCTGCTTTCACACGCTTTCCATGCATTTCATTTAAATAATTAATTTTAGGCGTTAAATCTTCCAAAGCGCGATATTGAGCTTTAACAATACTATCCCAAGGTAGCGCGTTGTCTTCTTGACTCTCGCCCCAGTCTTCCGGGTCAATATAAGAAGGCAGTAGAATATCTGGAATTACACCTTTATTTTGCGTGCTGCCACCATCTATACGGTAAAATTTGGCGATAGTATAGGTAATACTGCCTAATGGGTTGTCGAATAAGTCGTAAGTTTTTCTTAAACCACGGTGCTGCTGCACAGTACCTTTACCAAATGTCTGTTCACCAATAACAACGCCACGCCCATAATCCTGCATCGCCGCCGCAAAAATTTCAGAAGCCGACGCGCTGTAGCGGTCAACCAAAATAGTTAGCGGGCCATCATAATGTGTCACGCCGTCGAGGTCTTTAAGTATATCAACACGGTTATTTGCTGTGTGAATTTGAACTACTGGACCTTTATCAATGAATAGACCTGTTAGGTTTCTTGCTTCATTTAAAGAACCGCCACCATTTTGACGAAGATCTACAATAATACCGTCGACTTTTTCTGCTTTTAGCTTGTTGAGCTCTTTAAGCACATCTTTTGATAGGTTATTGTAGAAGCTGGGTATTTCGATAACACCAATCTTGCTCGTCAACGTCGAATAACTTGCCTCAAAGACCGAAGATTTAGCAGCCCTATCCTCAAGTCGAATTTTGTCTCGTGTTATTTCAACAACCTTTGGCGTACCGTGCGAATCGCTTCCCTTCAAATATTGCAAGCGCACTTTTGTGCCTTTTGGACCTTTAATGAGGTCTACAACATCGTCTAATCGCCACCCGATAACATCAACGAAGTCTTCTCCATCTTGAGCAACGCCAATGATTTTGTCGTCCGCTTTTATTTTCTCGGATTTATCAGCTGGACCACCAGGTACTAGGCTACGTATCACCGTATAGTCTTCTTCATAGCCGAGTACTGCACCTATACCTTCAAGCTCAAGTTCCATATCCATTTTAAATTGCTCAGCTCTTCGCGGAGACAAATATGAGGTGTGAGCTTCGATACTGCGTGCAAACGCGTTCATAACAATCTGAAACGCATCTTCATTGTTTGTCTGAACTAATCTTTTTTGCGCGTTTTTATAACGCTTAGTCAGAACTTCTTTTATTCCTTCCCAGTCTTTGCCTGTCAGCTTTAACCTTAAAGCATCAGACTTGACTCTTTGACGCCAGAACTCATCTATCTCAGCTTGGCTCTTGGCGAAACTAGCTTCTTCGCGATCAAAGTAAAATTCGTCTGGTTTGTCGAATTTCATCTCTGTATCAAGTAATGAAATTGCATATTCAAAGCGCTCAAAACGACGCTTCATACTTTCATTAAACATTTCAAAAGCAAAGTTCAATTTACCACTAACCAGTGCTTCATCAAACTTTGCTTTATGTTGCGCAAACGCGTCAATTTCAGACTGCAAGAATAGCGACTTGTTGTAGTCAATATTCTCCACAAAGCGATCAAAAATCTGCTCTGATAAAGTCTCATTGAGCTTAAAGCGCTTGTAGTGTTCACGAGTAAATTTACTGGTCACTCTTTTTGTAGCGGTTGCGTGCTGTAATTCAGGTTTAAGCACAGGTATATCTTTTTCTGTTACAGCGCCATTTGATGCCAAACAAGTGCCGGAAACAAACAGTGCAACTGCCCCTATGAGTGGTAAATTTTTACTCATACACTACTCCTTATAAAATAAATAGGCTCTCGGCCTTAGTCTTAACCTGCATACCAGTAACAAGCTCAACGTGTACTTCGTCTTTATTTACTTCAGTAATCGTCGCATTTACTAGTGCTTGGCCAAGTTTAACTTTAACTTTGTTATTTACCTTGACCTCATTTGCAGGAAGAGGTTCAACTTTTCCTGAACTTCTACGTTGTTGTTGAGGTGCAGGCTTCTTGTTATTATTAACTTTAGCCTTTTTATTTGCGTGACGAGGATGACCTTGGCCTTTTGATTTGTAAGATTTTGTGTCACCGTCGTTACGAGGTCGCTGCGGCTTCTTACGTTTCGCCATTTTCGCACGACTTTCTTCAAGCGCTTTTTGCGCATGCTCAACGTGTTCTTGTTCTACTTTTTCAGCTTGAGCACCTTCTAAATCCACGCGGAATTCGTTTTTGGTTACAGCTTCTAAGTAACGCCAGCTTGAAGTGTACTTTCTCAATGCTTGCCTTACTTGTGTTTTACTTACCTTCTCAGAGCCTTCAATCTTCTCAGCAATATCTTTGAAAATTCCGACTTTAAGCGGCTTTATACCGTCCTTTTGTTTAAAACACTGAGGAAACTCAGAGTATAAAAACTCTAGAACCTCATTAATATCTTTTAGCTTGTTTGTGGTTTCCATGTCTAAACCTATTTAAATACTCTCATCTAACGATGAATTAATGTAGTGTGTAACCCAGTCTAAGAGTTCATCTAACTCGGTATCTATGAGTGCCATATCACCGCGTAAATGTTCCCAAATACCATTTATAATGTGGTCGATTTGCTCAGTTCCAAGATCATCAGGTAACTTTTCCCACGCAAAATGGATCAGTTCATTAAGCGTTTCAGCAACTTGCTCTTCATCACCCTCCCAATCTCCAACATCAAAAGTAGAGAACAGGTAGTCTTGTACATTAAGCATATCTTTCATTTAAAGTGTTTCCTCGAAGCTTTTAACGATGGCTTCAAGCCCCAGTTTATCTTGTTCATCAAACCTTGCCAAACTTGGGCTATCAATGTCTAAAACAGCAAAAATTTTACCGTGTTTGTAAACAGGAATTACGATTTCTGAATTCGACGCAGCGTCACATGCGATGTGCCCTTCGAAAGCATGAACATCTTCAACTAACTGCGTTTTTAATTCTGACACAGCCGTACCACAAACACCTTTACCAACGGGTATGCGTATACATGCAGGATTACCTTGGAATGGACCTAAGACCAACTCTTCATCTGAGTCCATCAGATAAAAGCCAGCCCAATTAATGTCTTCCATGTTTGTGAATAAAAGTGCACTTAAATTTGCCATATTGGCAATAAAGTTGTTTTCACCGCTAATTAAACCTTGCGCCTGCTGGTTTAACAAATCGTAAAATTTTTGCTTTTGCATTTTAGATACTGAACATTCTTACATATAAGGAGTAAAGGTACTCTTTCGCGCTAACAAATGAAACCTTTTACTATGAAAAAGTAAGAAATTGCGATCAATCTATTATTATCTGTACAATTAACGCACATTATACAGTACTGCGCTGCCTTAAACTGTACAAAAACAAGGCCGCAGCTAGGCTGCACATGATTGAATTTGCGATAAGTATAGGCCCACCACTAACCGAAAACACATAAGTAAGTGCTGCCCCACCTAACATTGCGGCTGTCATTACAGCTGAATAACTTACCTTATTTCGTTTATATAGCAGATGGTATGTTGGCAAGACACAAACAGCCATAGAAATACCTACAATATGTGCGTTTGCGATAGCCGTTGTAAATACTTGCCAAAATAAAGCAGCCTCACCAACGCTAACCAAAAAGTAAACACCTAACAAAGCACCAACAAGAATCGGAGAAAGTAATGATACACCTATCGCGGTTGCTACATTCTTCATGTCAAAAACCTTACAAAATTAAGTCTTCATTAAGTTTTTGAGTAAAGTAAGTTTGGATCAATGAGACTTTAGTCGTGCGTGTAATCTATTTTTTAACCGCTTTTTTTTATAGGTTTTCATTATTAGCGATATGGCGGTCAGACTTCACCCCTGCTGAGCATACAATAGATACTATACGTTTTATGTCTGATTTGCTTGGCCCAGCGAGACCCCTTTTCGGGTGGAGCACCATTACTCTGCTTCGCAAAGAACGCTGGCTCACATTTGTTATAAAACCAAAAAGCCCGAGCTAACATGATAGCTCGGGCTTAAATATGGCGGAGAGATAGGGATTTGAACCCTAGATACGCTATTAACGTATGCCGGTTTTCAAGACCGGTGCTTTCAACCACTCAGCCATCTCTCCAAAGTTTTTAAAGTACCGCAACAATCATTATCTAATTGCGCTACTTATTGTAGTGGCGGAGAGATAGGGATTTGAACCCTAGATACGCTATTAACGTATGCCGGTTTTCAAGACCGGTGCTTTCAACCACTCAGCCATCTCTCCAAAACTTTTTTAAGACATGATACGTATTGCAAATCATGCCTCTGAATTTAGTGGCGGAGAGATAGGGATTTGAACCCTAGATACGCTATTAACGTATGCCGGTTTTCAAGACCGGTGCTTTCAACCACTCAGCCATCTCTCCGCAGCGGTGCGAATAATAGGGAAAGCGATCATGAATGTGAAGCTTTTTTTTTGCTTTTTTTACTGTTTGGCTAATTTTCGGCACTTTTGGCTTTATTTCCTTCAATCATGGCTATTTTTTTGCCAATCGGTTGTAATCTTAGAACTATTTATCGTGTTTTATGGTCTACTATTCGAGAAAGGTTTGCTCAACTAATTAACTCTTGGTAATCTTTGATCAGATTAATTTTCGGAACATCGTGTTTCTATTAAGGAGCTATAATATGGCGTTCAATCATTCGTACACTACTGAAAAAGCAGTAATGTCAACGACTGAAACTAACAAGGTACTGAAGAGTACTTACTTTCTTTTGGCGATGACGTTGGCGTTCAGTGCCATCACTGCTGCAATTTCAATGACAATGGCGCTGCCTCGTTTTACAGGCATGATTTGTTCACTCGTTGCAATGGGTCTGATTTTTGTGATCCATAAAAAAGCGAACTCTTCATCAGCTATTGGCTTGGTTTTCCTATTTACTGGTATTTTGGGTTTTGGCCTTGGTCCGTTGCTAAATGCATACCTTAACTTACCAAATGGCGGCCTACTGATTGCGCAAGCGCTTGGTTCAACGGCCTTAATATTCTTTGGTTTATCAGCTTATGCGTTAACAACGAAGAAAGACTTCTCTTTCATGGGTGGTTTCTTAACTATCGGTATTTTAGTAACTTTAGTTATTTCTATCGTCAATATCTTTATTGGTAGCCCAATTGTATTTATCGCAATCAATGCGGTAATTGTATTACTTATGTCTGGCGTGATTTTATTTGAGACAAGTAGGATCGTAAATGGTGGCGAAACCAACTATATACTAGCAACTGTTGGTCTTTACGTAGCAATTTATAACATGTTCACGTCTATACTTATGCTGCTTGGCATGTCAAATGATGACTAATTAAATCATTCTGATAAAATAAGCCCCATCTGGGGCTTTTTTTTTTGGATTCATATTGAGCCAATTTATTATTTCATTACATTGTGGTCCTGACGCGCACGACGCTTTACAGTGTATGAACCGATTTGTGCAAGCCGCACTGAAAAAAAACCATACAATTAAGTGTATATTTCTGTATCAAGACGCAGTTTTACACGCTAATCAGTATATTCAATTGTCTAGTGATGAACTGCAAGTCAGTTCGATTTGGGAAAACCTGTCAAACCAAGGTATAGACTTAAAGCTCTGTGTCACTGCCGCAGAAAAGCGAGGCATAAATGTAAAAAACACTGGTGTTTTCTCTGTGGCGGGGCTCGCTGAGTTTGCTATGGAAATGTCTCAAGTAGATAGATGGGTACAGTTTAAATGAGTAAGAAGATTCTTATCATTAGTGATGCAGCACCATTTGATGGACAACGTATTCGTGAAAGCTTAGATATGGCACTTATTTTTGCGGCGATTGATCAAGATGTCAGCTGGTTGTTTACTGGGGCATCAGTGCTTGCGCTCACTCAAGGAGCAAATCCAAATTCCATAGGCATCAAAGACTTCTTCAAGCAACTCAAAACTTTAGAAATCTACGATGTAGATAGCTTATTTGCTTGCGAGCATGCATTGCTTGAATACAAACTTTCGACTGAGCAGCTAAATGTTGACGTTGACCCTTTGTCATATCAGCAGCAACAACGCTTAATAAGTGAACATGACCACGTGGTTAAGCTATGAGTAAAACAGTACATATTTTTTCAAAACCATTAGGCTATTACTCGAACACGTTTAATGAAGCCCTTATTGGCGAGCATGACACAATCCTTTTGCAACAAGATGCGTGTTACGACCAAGCGCAATTTGCGTCGAAGTTCAGTAAAAACCTATATATGTTGGAGACATGCTCTCTTGCAAGGGGCATATCCCCATATGACTCGACCATACTTTTAGATGACTTAAGTTGGGTTGACTTACTTGTAAAAAGCGATAAATCAATTACTTGGTAAACTATGTTAGTAATAGAAAATAAATCAATCGAGACAGATAAAGAGGGTTATCTGTTGAATCATCAGGACTGGAGCGAGGCGTTGGCACCCGTTATCGCGGAAGGTGAAAATATCACACTAACTGATGCACATTGGGAAGTCATAAAGTTTGTTCGTAATTTCTATGAGGAATATGGAACAAGCCCAGCGATTCGTATGCTGGTTAAAGCCATCGCCAAGAAGTTAGGCGAAGACAAAGGAAAAAGTATCTACTTGTACAAGCTCTTTCCAAAAGGGCCTGCTAAACAAGCTACAAAGATTGCTGGGCTGCCGAAACCTGCAAAATGTATTTAGTAGCGCTATGAAAAAGAAGGCTTACGCCTTCTTTTTATTACTCATCAACTGGCCATGTAAAGGGCACATCTGGGACTTTAAGACCTCTCGCTAAAATGGATTCTGCCACCGTGAGTGTTGGATCTGTTGGCGCCCATAAATCATTGTTAAATGCTGTACTGGCATCCTCTTGTGAAATATCCCCTAGCACACCGCTTACATCTATATCAAACACAAAGCTTCCCGTACCATCATAATCACAACTGTTTGTGGGGGCGTATTCTATATTTGCACGGTGATCTGTACCAATGTAGTTACTTGTACTCGTATCATATTCAAAGAATTGTCTTTGCGTATAATCTTGCAAAGTATGGCTATTACCTGGACCAGCCCAGTTACAGATAAACCCTTGTATCAACCCATTTGTTTGGTCAATGTCTGTTCCGTAGCCAAAATGTGCTTCTCCATTCTCGAGCGTAGCGTCATTGAACCCTATGTTTAAAATACGGCTGTGTGAATCATTGACGCCTGCTTGCCATACATAAGCATAGTCACCAGCTAGACTTGTCAAATCAAAATTAGCGCCGAATATTGCAAAATTTTCGCTCCATCCGTCCGGGTTATCTGTACTATGATATTTATTTTTTACATCAACCTGCTGGTCACTATTAAATGCGCCACTCACTGCATGTCCACATAACGTTGCAGTTCTGGCTTGCAGCGACATTTGCTGCGCATCACGCTCATAGGCTAATGACCCTACTAAAGTACGTTGGTTTTGAGTACAGTTTCCACCGGGGAACTCAATACCCGATACACCGACCTCACCTTCAACAGAATAGTTGAGTAAGCCTGTGTAGCTCGTCCTGTCTCCGCTAGGTGTATGTGTCATAGTAAGGTCTATATCATAGCTACTGCTACCTACGGTATACTCCAGTGTGACATTATATTGCCAAATACCAGAGTTAAGGCTAATGGAAGCTGCGCTAAAGTTTATATTTGACAGACCTTTACTATTCATTTGAGAGGTCAAATCAATAGATGTGCCCTCCTCTGGTAAACCAGCTCCATCATCAATTGCCGCTGACACCATACTTGCCAAAGTCATCAAAGCCATTCTCGAGCGTTCTTTTGTTCCATCTAAAAGTGCGTTAGTTTGCGCAACCGAACAGGCATTACCTTCACTATCACTCGCAAGCCAAAGACCTAGATCGCCTGAAGGAAGCGTACCAGAATTCGTTGCCGGATCTGCTGAATTTGGATGTCCTTGATAACTAACCTGAGGACCAAAACAGTCTGCATTATTGCCAGTTCTGTAGAAAGACCTTACGCGAAAAACATCTAGTAAAGGTGTTTCTCCATCCAGTAATGCATCAATTCTGCGCGTCGCCCAAAAATATGTTGGAGAAGCGGGACCTCGTGATAAATAAAGACGCTCTTCTTCATCACTGCTGTCTCCAAAAGGAGAAGCTACGACCATAGATTTTGGGAAATATAGTCCACGATCAACGGTAACTGGATCTTGCATATCATCACTTTGATCGCTTGAATCATTATTCGAATCGCCACCCTGATTACTATTTTCAGAATCTGTGTTGTCAGTTGGTGTTTCTTGTGGCGTCTCTTGCTCCGTAGGGGTGGTCTGCTGCGTATTCTCATCACTATCTGATGACGAACAACCTACCATTAGAGAAGCCATAATTACTGGGATATATGATTTCATGTCTGCATACCTCGTTTGTCTAACCTGTATTAAAGTTAATTCAAATGCGACTGCTAGACAAAATTTCGCCGTTTACAAATGTGATTAAATGTTCAAAAAACACCTACTTTTGGATTACTTTTTTAACCTTTATCGAAACACCACAAAATGCATATTAATTCACTATTTTCGATTTATAATTCACAAGGTTTGTAACCTGCGGAATTTTTTTGAATTATCTATGAATTTTAAATTCTAGTACAATCAAACATGTTCAATACACTTTTTTACATAATGCTTTGAACTTTCGAATGTTGAAACTTTAGGTGCAAACGCAGGAGATTAGTAAACTGTGGCAGCCTATGAAAAGAGCCTTAAATCATGAGATAACGTAATCGCTAAGCATCAAATTACAGTGAGTTAACTTGATCGTCTATGCAGAAAGCTTCACCTCCCTATACTGCTGCCTTTCCTTCACACGCTCACGTTGCAGTGGCAACAGACTTATTGCATATCTCAGCATCCGAGATCATTGCTCGATTAAACTGAGTTTCGCCAAATCACTTTATTGAGCCTACGAACCACACGATACGTGTGTGTTTTTACTTTTTTTGGTCTAAGTAAGCGCTACGCCTGAGATTCAATACGATTTGAGGTAACACATTCTCATAATCCTATAACTTGCACCAATTCAACAATGCTTTGATGTCATTGAACTTCTTCAGATTTAATGGATAGGAAATAAAAGAGCTGAGGGTATTTGTCAAGGGCTAAAATTAGCCCTTATTCTTGCGAGTTGCTACTTAACCTTTTTCCAAACCTCGTATTCAACAAATTTACCATTTTCAACGAGCTTGTGATGCCATAAGTTATCTTTGACTTCAAAGGTAAACGCCATACGCCTCCCTATTAGGCTCTCAACATTTCCTAATGTCACCGTCTCGATAAAGTAATTGTCTTTAAGTTCATATGTTCCTCCGCCAGCATAATGGAACTTATTATTACTGCTAGTAATATAACTAAAATGGGTGCCGTTTATTATTTTTGTGGAAGTAACATTTGGCGCAGCAGCGGTCACCCTTCCCTCAGCTGTGGCATATTCTCCTTTAACGAATTCCCATGTACCAATCAGAGGGTTTGCCAACAACTGTGGCGAGAAAAATATAAAAGTGAAAAGTAAAATTCGCATTAGATATTCCTTATAAAGCTTCAACGCATCAATGCAGTATATTGTCGCGTACCTAGTTAGGACAATAAGAAACACCTCAACATGCAGAACTTTCACCTAAACAGCTTGATCACAATCAGACTCTTTAATCACTTGATCTATCAGTTCAAACAATCTATTCAGTGCCTTTTCTACGTCTAGGAAATTCTCTTGTTTAAGGAGTTGATCAATCTGTGTGACTGTTTGGTAGATCTCGTGGCAGTCAAACATGGCTGATGTTCCTTTTAGCGCATGAATTGACCTTCCTAGACCTTCATAATCTTTATATTTAAGCTGATTCTGTAATTGAACAAGCTGCTCATGGAGTCCGTCTATATATTGCATTTTAAGCTGTTTAAACTCTGCATCAGGTAAACTCAGCTCTTCATCCACTGTTATGTTGAGATAATGAGAGACTTTTTGAGCAAATTTCGTTCGATCTATGGGTTTAGCTAAATGGTCAGTAAATCCAAGTTTAATATAACGTTCAACTTCATGACTCATGGTGTTCGCTGTCAATGCAATAACCGGCGCTGTACAACCCGTTGCTTGTATAAAATTGAACGCTTGTTCACCATCCATCACTGGCATCTGAATATCCATCAATATCAGGTCAAACTCGTTATCCAATACTGCTTGTACAGCCAATTGGCCATTCTCGACAGCTGTCACGTTCAAACCCATTCTTTCCAATATTCTTGTTATCAACCTGCAATTGTCACTATGGTCTTCCGCAAGCAACACTTCCCCTTTGAGTTCTTCAGACTCTACCTCCGTTACCAAAGCTTGCTTATTGTGATTTGAATGATGAATCTCATCAAATGAATTGACCCAGACTGTCTTCTCTGTTGTAAATAAACTGAGAGACAAAGTAAATGAAGTCCCTGAACCAACCTCACTCTCAACTTCGATGTCTCCATCAAGTTTCTGGGCTAGGCTCTTAGAGATGTTAAGGCCTAAGCCTGTGCCACCATATTTTCGAGTTGTCGATGAATCTGCTTGATAGAATGCACTAAACAGTTCTTTTTGCTCCTCGGAAGTCATTCCAATCCCTGTGTCTTTGACACATATGTATAAGCGTTCATCTTTACAACTTACCACGATTGAGATTTTACCTACTGACGTAAACTTAAGTGCATTTGAGGTCAAGTTGAGCAGTATTTGTCGCAGACGTGTTGGGTCAATCACCACGTAATCGGGTAACGGGAACTGATAATTTAATTCAAACTCTAGTCCCTTATCGCGGATCTGCTTTCCTAGTAAAGACTCAACATGTGCAATTGACTGGAATAAGTTTGCTTCGATTAACTCTACTTCAAGCCTGTTCGCTTCAATCTTAGACATATCGAGAATGTCATTGATTAAACCGAGTACATGACGGGAGTTTTGTAAAATTACAGTGATTGCATGGTTACGTTCATGGGGCTTAATGTCCCCCAATATAATCCCATCCGCATATCCAATTATAGAGGTCATTGGCGTGCGTATCTCATGGCTCATATTCGCAAGGAAACGACTTTTCGCTTCACTCGCATCACGTAATTCGGATGCCAACTGTTCCAATTCATAGGTACGTTTAAGTACTTTTGCTTCGAGGTTTTTGTTTAGCTCTATATTTTCTTCACTGGTTAGTCGAACTTTGTCTGCGACAGCAAATGCTAAGAACATTGCATCTAGTGCGACCCCAATTAAGCCCAGTAAATAAAGATTAACCGCAATTGGTGGAAGAAGCCCTAAATTTGTAAAGTTGCCTATCATGTTCGGCACAGCCATACAGACATAGGCCAAGATAAAGTATCTAGCAGGTTTGAAGCCTTCTAATATCCTTAATACCCCAATATAAAGACCTAAACAAAGTGCCACACCGGTTGACATTGTCGCCCATAGAAATCCGAAACCAGGGAACAAGATGCTAAATGGAGTTCCTATCGCCGCGATTACCCCTACCCATATTGAAGCAGACGATAAATTAGGATGAGTCTCTTTGAGCTTAAGTAAACAGTTATAGAACAAAGCGTTACTGATTGGAGAAAGGGTAAATCCAAGCCAGTGTAGATGCGGTGAGTAGAAGCCAAACAACTGATCAGATATATGGAAAAAGTGACTCCAAGCAAACACCATCGTCGCTGCAAAAATAGCGTAGTATAGATGTGTGAGATCCTTTGAGCCTATATAAATTAATAAGTTATAAAGGCCTAATACGATACCAACACTAAAGCATAAAATCATTATCAGGTTGTCAATAACAACCTGTTCTTTAAAGTCAGGGACAGGTACGAGCTCTAACTTAATAGGCGTATAAAAGAAGTCACTTTCGAATAATGTAACTATGTAATACTTTTCATTAGGCTTCAGTGTAACCGTATTTCCATAATGAAATGCAAATTCGTTTTGTACCATGCCTCCAGAATAATACCGTGCAACACTTGACTGGGAATAAATCCGTGTCTCAATATTTGAAAGTACGGTATTGTATGGATACAAGACAAGTTGCTCATACATAGACTCATTAACGATTTCCGTGACCAACCAATAACGACCTGAGAAGAGTGCCCGATCCGTTTGCGGTTCTAAGCCCTTTGCCCAGCTTTGGACCGATTCGAAAGAGTCCGGAAAGCGTGTATCATCTTTAGCCGCAAGCACTAAGCCTTTATCATGTAAATTGACGCCACGCTCAATTCCATCAAATACATACTCAGTGCTCTTAACATGAGTTGAAAAAAGTATCGCAATTAACAGCAAGATAAATTTATTCAATTGCATTAATACGCCTAAAGTGAGCGCCAATAGCTCGCTTAAAAGTTATAAGTAACATCCAACCCAACTCTCTGTCCTTCTCCTTTAAAGTCTTCTAACATGCCCAGAAATGAACTTAAATCAAACTTTAGATGGCTATACTCTTTATCAAACAAGTTTTTGGCCCACACACCGACTTGCCAGTCTGCGTATTGATATGAAACATTAGCTCGCCACAGTGCATAACTTGCTTGATTTGCATAAGGGTTTTGATTTTGATCAAAGTAGTAATCCGATTGAAAGTCCACACCGATCACTGTATCCAGTTCTCCACCCTTAATATTCATAGTGTAAGCAAGCTCCGCAGCAACATTCCACTCAGAAGTAAATGGAAGGCGGTTGTCCGTTAATGTATTACCTAATGGATCTGTAAACTCTTCAAAATTGGCTTCAGGAATATAACCAATCGCCACCCTACTCGACAATTCATTTGTAAAAGTGTAGTCGAGCTCTAATTCCGCGCCATAAATCATCGACTCCCCTACATTTTCAAGTAGTTGCAATGGCGGTGCGCCTGGCGTCGATGCTGCTTGGTTCATAAAAACTTGCTGATCTTGATAATCATAATAAAACACAGCGCCAGACAAGAAGTAATCTGTCCCGGTTAACTTGAAGCCTACCTCGTGAGACATTGTCTCTTCAGGGCCGTAGTCAGCCAATTGCGCCTGCTCCGCCGACGACAGCAGCCCCCCATTATAACCACCACTTTTGCTTCCATTTGCCAATGAATAGTAAATCAACAGCGCATCAGATGGTGTATAGTTCCATGCTACTTTTCCTGACACACCATCATCCTCAACTTTACCAACAACAGTATAGAAAGGAATAATAGAGCCATTTATATCGGCTGGATTAGTAATAAAATTCAGGCGAGAAACCGAGTCATAATCTACTGACTCATCAGAATAGCGTATTCCAACTGTCAACATGTGGTTCTTTGCAAGCTGCCACTCATATTGAGAGAATAATGCAATGGATTTAGTGATTATCTCATTGTCGTAAAAGAACGTAGTCGTTAATTGCGGCGCCAATACGCCACGCAAGTCTCGTAAAATATCATTGTGATTATTTTGGTAAATACGCTCTTCAAGGTGAAATGCACCAATCGTTAGATGATCTTTTCCGATTTCAGCCTGATATCTAAGTTCGTTTGTCACCAATTCACTTTTTAGGCCAAGCTCTCCCTCACACAATCGCGCAGGACTGCCATCACAGTTAAATGCATGATCTCTGTCTAGGCGATTAAAGCCATTTAAATAAGTAACACTTGCTGTGTCACTTTGCTGCCATTGCAGTTCCAACCCCCAGCCTTTATAGATACTAAGGTGAGGCGAATTATTGTTAACTCGCACAGCCCAAAAATCATCATTACCATCATTGAAGCCAAAACTATCAACACACCCTATTTTGCCAGCTTCAGATGGAGTACAGCGCACTTGATTTAAGGGGTCTTTAAATATTCCAATATTGCCAACTGGTTGAACTATGCCATCCCAATGCCCATAGTAACCTTTTACAAAGGCACTCCAATTTTCCCATTCCCCCAAATAACTCAAACGTAAATCATTCTGTGTCAGTCCCGCTTCTGGTGACGTTTCTAATAGGTTATAACTGGTATATTCATAATCAGTGTGACTAAAGGCAACTCGGATGGCACTTTCATCATTCAACCGTGCATTATAGGCACCTTGTGCTCGCTGCCAATCATCGGTTCCAATACCTAGTTTTACATAACCATAATTGCCGTCTTCTGGACGCTTAGTTCGCACTAATAGCGCGCCCCCAGTACTGTTTCTGCCAAACAAAGTACCTTGTGGGCCCTTAAGTACTTCCACTTGCTCTATATCAAACAGGTTTGCAATTTGGTTATTTGCTGAACCAACACTCAACCCATCTACGTACATTGCAATGGGAGATGTATTCGCAGTGTTGTAATCTAATAGTCCGATACCTCGAATATTAATAGCAGGTGGCGTACCCTCAGCAGCATTTTGACTAATCTTGAGATTTGCGACAAAAGTTCCCAACTCTGTGACATCTTTCACACCTTGCCTCTCTATCTGATCTGCACCGATTGTAGATATAGAGACACTGACATCTTCGATATTCTGTTTACGTTTTTGAGCGTAAACTTCAATGGTTTCCATAGCGCTTTCGTCAGCAGAAAAAGCAACCGATGGGTTAACGAATAATAAGGATATTGATATTGATAAGGCAGAGAGTTTAAACATGTCCGTTCTCGTTCATTTTAGCGGTGTTCACTTTGCTCACTTGAGTATAGTCCAAAAGAAAAGACCTCCAATAAAATTGCAGGCCTTTTCTGTTACTTAACGTCTATTTTCTCTCAAGTTCCGTCGGGGTCAAAGCCATTTTCTCCACTTATTTCTTCCGGAAGCCCACAAATGGCTCTTGAGGTTTGCATGCCAGCCATCACAGCGGCTTCAACACAGCCGGCATTGACGCCTGTTTTTATCCAATCACCTGTAATATATAAGTTTTCAAACAAGGTACCATCTGTTGTTAGCCTAAAATCACTACTTCCGACTACAGATAGTACGTAACGCTCACTGGGGTCAACATTTACGCGCCAATATTGCGTGTCAAAACGCACATCTGTTGAAGGTGCGCCTGGGTCATACACAACATCCCATATAAAGTCACCAGCGGAATCATAGGCCAAAGGCCAAAGTGGTTTCATTTCACTTTGCAGTTTTTCTACAGAGTTGACCTTAACTTTAGCTGTTTGCTCTTTAGGGAATGAATGCTCACTACTTGGTGGATAATAGTCGCAAGTAAAAGCACTACAAAAATAGGCAATATTACACGGAGTGTCATTTGGCCAGTCTTCCACTTCAAGTAAGTTTGACATCGCAGCCCATGTATCAAAAGGCTGAGAAAATGCACTAAGAATTGGACGCTCTTCACTTGGCGGTGTGTAGTTAAAACCCAATTGCTCATCAGTCTTATTCAGCCAAACCTGAAAAGCCTGCGTCGCAACCGTTTTTACCTTAGTACTCTGTTGCTCAAACGCATAGTCCAACGCCAAAAGCTCTGGGCACAAATGCTCCAACGACCCAACAGAGATGCCAAACACAACTTTATCAAAATCTCGCATTCTCTTGAGCGTTTTTTTAGGTAGCGGTTGTTGAAAGTGTTGCTCGTATATTTGTGGCCAATCACTCCAAAATGACTCCAAGTTAACATTATGCTGTTGAAGTAGCGCCGCCTGTTCCGTATCAATTTGTTCAAAGTTAGGTTTTGCAGGCCAGCATGGCAAGCCCTTTACATCAACCAGAGGATTATATTGTCCATTTTTCAATGCAACCTGTTCAACGACTGAGATTTCTTCAACGACGTAATTACCGTTTTCATCTTGTCCTGGTTTTAATGACTCTATTTGATTGAAAAACTCAAACTTGACACCGCGCTCACTGAGTAACTCGTAGATAGGCGAAAATATAATGTCTCCCATGCCTGCTTGCATTTTCCACATTACGCCCCCTTTATAGCACAACATGATCCGAATCATCGCCAAGGATGCTACACCAGCTTCTACATTGCCATTTTCAAAATCCCCGTCGACGTAGCCAAAGACCAGATCATAAAATCCACGCACGGGAGCCGACTCGACAGCATACTGTTTATCTGCACCATTTCGTGCCAACCAATACTTAAAGTCATACTGATTTAGAACCCCAAACCCTTTAGCATGAACTCTATCTCGGATCATGCCTACGGTCATCGCGATCGCAAGGTCTGCACAAATATAAGCACGTCTGACAGCTGGGTTATCATCAATAAGCTCAAGCGCTTCACTACGCAACCAACGTTTCAACTTTCTGACGATATACCAAGTGACGAGTCTATCTTTTGTATTCGATAGCTTTTTATCTTTCGCTCTTAAGCTCATTAGCTCATGTAGCTGTGAGATGAGCAGCTTTGGCGTAGAGAGTATATCCTGTGCTTCATCCACTGCGCTGTCAAAAAATGAACGTACTTTATCCTCAACACTGTCTACAGCATCCGAAATTTCACTCGCAAGGTGTTGTAAAAGGCTCCTATCTCTGCTTTTTCGGGTTTGTAACTCAACTTGCTTATGGGAAGCTTCTATCGCTTCCTCTAGTTCATCTATCCATTTGTGCAGCCATGCAACAACAAGTTCAATCAATTGCCAAAAGTGAAGGTCCAACGTACCGTCAGCTGGATTTCCATCAATGAGCGGAAAGTCTACGGGCCAAGTTTCCCATTCGTTATCTATGTATTCTTGTAAAACCACAAAACTGTGTGGTTTTAAAGCTTGCTGCCAAGTGTGAATGGGAATTGTAGATGGCCGATTTAACTCGTTGTAAACAGTTTCAATTGCGCGAAATGAATTCACATACGCACCAAACCAAACGTGCAAACCATGCTCTTCTATCCGCTCACCATACTCCGAGTTTCTGCCACTTGCGCCTTTACCACCGAGTCGCCAGCCTAGCTGATACACGGTAATATCATATAAGTCTTGCCAGTTTTCTTTTTCGGTAAGATAGACAGCTGCAGTCATTGCAGACACTCCACCACCTAAGATAGCGATATTCTGTTTTGTCATGTCAAATCCTTACATCCATTACAAGTCTGCAGTAACAATTTCTTTTGCGCCGTCTTGATCAAAGTCCATGCAAAGGAAGTAAGGTAATTTGGCAAATTGCTCACCGACTTTAATACCGAACATGTCTTCTAAAGGAAAAGCGTCAACTTGATTAAAAGTCACTTTGTATTCATCCTTCAAAAACCCTAACTTGTGGATTTTTTTAACCGTTGAAGGAGAGTGAACGACAGCACTGTAAACACTATTTTCAGCATATCCGTCTGGAAACTGTTTAAACAAAATCTGGGCTAACTGAGGATTTGAGAACCCTGTAAATAACTGTTTAAAAAAATCTATACCAACACCAAGATCAAGGACACTATTATGGATAAGATCAGCGACTTCTTTACCAATCTCAATAGCTTCCTCAAACCAAGTATCGTCATCAGCGACTCTTTCTATTGAAAGTAGTTCGTACCAAGCCATTTTCTTATCGGCCTCAAATGGCTGAAATGTTTCGAGGCTCAAAGAAAAGTAATCTGCACGATGTTGGCTACTCGGCATCTGATACTTGCACAGATATTTGTTATATCCCCAAGTTTCTCGGCCATTAACCAATGCGTTTATGTTGTTTACGGTGATAAACGCAGGGTACCAATACAAATGCGTCAATTTATTTTCTTGCTTATTTATTTGTGCAATAGGTAACCAAACAATGATATCTGTTTCTTGCATATACCCATAATTACTAAAAGGGGGCACTTTAGAGGCAATATTTTCGATATCTGTAAAAGTTAGCAAACAATAAGAAGACAAAGCTCGAAAAGCTATATTTTCGCTTGGTACTGAGTTTAACGTTGAGTCCACATAGTCTTGAATGGTTTCGAGCTCCCCTTTAACAAAAAAGCCATACATCATTGCATTAAGCATTCTGCATGGCGGTTTTGCGATGGGATTTCCCGGAAAGTGTCTATAAGGAATACGAGGCTGATCTGACATACATAACTCCTTCTACTTTAAGTTTTACATTGTCAATTCTAGTCCACTTTTTATTCTCCGGTTGGCTAATTTTAACTTAATTGCATCTTCAATATTACCTTGACAAAGTCTTGTATAGTGCTGATATGCCTGAGCACAAAAGTTTTCAGACAGAGAATTCATAAAACCATGCAAGTAACGTGTTCGATAGCAACTAACCCCATGCACACCAGATAAGTGTTCTATTACAGGCTTTACATCAAAATGCTTCTCTTCATAGGGGAAGTAGATATCTACATCACATTTAGGGTGTAATTGCAGGTGGTTTCTGATCTGACCGGGGTAAAAAGCAATAAGCTTGGTCGCGCTTTTTATTGGCATTGCAGCTAACGCACGCCAACTCGCTACAGCTCCCGCAGAAAACCCGATAATTAAATCAGGTTGCTTACTTGAAATAGCCTCAACAACTTTCTCGACATATTTCTCGTGACCTGTCGTTTCTATGAATTGTTGATAGACGGATGGCTCATCTCTATCGATGTGCCCTTGTCTAAAAGGATAAGGAGAACAAATGGCCGTGCTGCCATCTAATTCGTTTACAAAGCCCTCAAGGCTTTTTGTTTGACCGAAAATATCACTCACTACAAGCGTAATCATAGCGTTTCTCATATTATTATTGAAATTAACTTGATACGCCAACCTTGTATTCTACCCGAAGCGTTTGGTTAAAAACACTTTTTACTTACTTAACAGCAAGACCAATCCCTGAAAAAATTCTGTTGGCCACCGCACTTATTCCCAAAAAAGGTTGATGTACAAACTAAAATGTAGCAAAAACAATAAAATTGTAAAATTAAATAAAAATCCAATCTTATAAATTTAACGTACGTAATTTAGTATGAGTTGGAAATTGCTCTGTTTTTGCTAAGCTTTATTGATAATAAAAGAAGAGAGTTCAGCGTGCGCAAAACATTATTTTTGTTATTAATGCTAATTGGGCCTGCTAAAGCCAAGTCAATTGATTGGATCATCACTGATTTTCCACCCTATTATATGATCAGTGATGCCCTAGAAGGGACAGGTAGAGACGAGCTCGTAATAAACTTACTTCATGACCAGTTACCTGAATACAGTGAAAACAAAATATTTTTCCCTGCGAGTCGGGCCATTCGAGCGTTAAGCGATAAGAGAAAAACATATTGTATGTTGTCACTCTATAAAACGCCTGAAAGACAAAAATTCATGTATTTCAGTGAAAGTTATGCAACGATTGGTCTGTCTCCTACCCTCGCTATCTCAAAGCAAACGCTCAAAGCATTAAATAAATCACAGCTTGAAAAAGTGAGCCTAAAACAGTTTATTGAACAAAATAACTTAGTACTTGGAGTTGCCATGCAGCGCTCTTACGGCGCACGTCTGGACGAAATAATAAAATCGATACCTAGAGAGCAAGTCATCGTTAGGCCTGGCCAAGATGCGCTAGAAAGCCTCACTAATATGCTTGTAAAAAGGCGAGTAGACGCAGTTATTGGTTACCCAAGCGAACACTTTTACATTCATAAGTTGACCCAGAAAAAAGCACAGCTTTCTCAACTTATACTGGATGATATAGACCCTTTGGCGTATGGGTATGTTGGCTGTACCAAGAACGAAAATGGGAGGCAAATAATCAGAGTAATCAATCAAACAATGCCTGGCATTACCAACTCTCAAGCGTTTAAAACCATCATGGTAAAATGGCTGCCTAGTTACCTAGAGTCTAAGTTAGATAAGTTACTCAAAGGGAAAGCAAGCTCGTAGGTCAGAAATGTCATTATCCATTCCTGACCTAGTGCTTATTTTATATGTTCGTCACATCTATAAATAACGACTCATCAATATTTGTTGATGATACCGTCGCTTCACTAAACTGGTACTCATCACGTGCCGCGTCTCTATCGATTGGCAAATTTTCGAAATCAAACAAGTTTGTATCTGCCAACTGACTCGGGCTAACATTTTGTAGAGACTTAAAGATGCTGTCTACTCTTCCGGGCGTTTTCTTATCCCATTCAACTAACATGGCCTTAATGTTTTGTCGCTGCAAATTTTCCTGAGAGCCACAAAGATTGCATGGAATAATTGGGAACTCTTTATGCTCTGCATACTTGATTAAGTCTTTTTCACGGCAGTAAGTCAGTGGCCTAATCACCACATTTCTTCCATCATCTGAGCGCAGCTTTGGCGGCATGGCCTTTAGCCTTGAACCATGGAACATATTCAAAAACATTGTTTCCACAATGTCATCCATATGATGGCCTAGTGCCAGTTTAGTTGCACCAATTTTCTCCGCGAAAGAATATAACGTACCGCGGCGTAACCTTGAGCACAAACCACAAGTCGTCTTACCTTCAGGCACTTTTTCTCTAACGACAGAGTAAGTATCCTTATCAACGATATAATAAGGGATATCCAAGCTCTCAAAATACTCTGGTAAAATATGCTCTGGGAACCCAGGTTGTTTTTGGTCTAAGTTTACAGCGACAACATCAAAGTTAATTGGCGCGGCTTTTTTCAGGTTCAGCAGTATATCAAGCATAGCGAAAGAATCTTTACCGCCGCTAATGCACGCCATCACAACATCACCCTCTTCGATCATATTGTAATCTTTGATTGCATTACCAACGTTTCTACGCAGTTTCTTTTGCAATTTATTAAATTCAAGTATTTCTTTTCTATCGTCTTTCTGGTTCATTACGACTTCTCAAGCCTACGCTAATACGGCTTTTTTAATTGCTACGGGTAAAAATTTTTAGGATGTGGATTATACGGATTTTTACTAGCGGTTGGAATATATCTGAGCAGATAAACAACCCACATTCCAAAAGTTTTTATAAAAAATCAAAACGCCCCCAAAACTAGGGCTTTGGAGGCGTGTAAAGGTCCTTTACAAAGTAGAATTAGCGCATGGCCATCATCATTTTTGCAGGTTCCTCTAAATAAGACTTCCAGAGGTTATTGAATCGAGCAATCGTACCCCCATCAATAACACGATGATCACCAGACCAACTTACCTGCATGATGGAACGCGAGACAACATTGCCATTCTCGTCAAATCGAGGTAAGTGCTGTAGTTTACCCAAAGCGACAATCGCAACTTCTGGTTTATTAATAATCGGTGTTGCAGTAGTTCCACCGATAGCGCCGATATTAGATATCGAAATTGTGCCGCCTTTTAAGTCATCTGGAGACACTCGCCCTTCTCTCGCAGCATCAGTTAATTTAGTCACTGACTCCGCTACATCAACAATTGACTTGTTCTGACAGCCTTTGATATTTGGTACAAGTAGACCGAGTTTACTGTCTACTGCCATGCCAATATTGTGGTCATCAAAATAAGTGATTTCTGTGCAATCATCATTCACTTGAGAGTTTAAGATTGGGAATTCTTTAATCGCAAGAGAAAGCGCTTTAATAAAGAAAGGCATCATAGTTAACTTAATACCTTGCTTTGCATATTGCTCTTTTAATGACTTTCTCAGCGCAATCAGATCTGTTAAATCAATCTCATCACTATATGTAAAGTGCGGAATTGTAGAAACAGAAGCCACCATCTGCTTTGCCATAGCAGCCTTCATACCGCGAATTGGTTCAACTCTTGTGCCGCCAGAGCTTGGGGCAACCGTTTGAGGCGCAGAAACCGCTTTTTCAGACGTAGCTGCAACAGGTGCTGACGAATTGCCACCCTGCAAATATTTTTCTAAGTCTTCTTTATACACACGGCCATTCTTACCGCTCCCCGCCACCAAGCGAATATCAATGTCCATTTCACGCGCGCGTCTTCTAACTGCTGGTGATGCGACGGCTTTGCCTGTAACAGCTTTTCCATTTACCGCATTATCGCTTGCTTGTGCAGGTTGTGGTTTATGAATTTCTAATTGCGCTTCTACTGATTTAGCAGGTGCATTCTGTGTTCCTGCAGAGCCTGTAATCCGCACCTGAAATAACGGGCTATGTACCTGAGCAATATCACCTTTTTGATAATATAACTTTTCCACAACACCGTCGTACTTTGCAGGGATCTGAACCAAAGCTTTGTCTGTCATAACATCACAAACAGCCTGATCTTCTTTGATCTCTTGCCCTTCGGTTACTAGCCACTCTACGATTTCACATTCAACTATCCCTTCACCTATATCTGGCAAGATAAAGTCTTCAAGGTGTGAACCCGTAGCTGTTGCTTGCTCATTTGAGCTTACACTGTCAGCCTCTGTCGCTTGCGGCGTTGCAGCTGCATCTCCTGCTACATCCATCGCAAATAAAGGCTCATGCACTTTAGCAATATCGCCTTTTTCGTAGTGAAGCTGTGTAATTACACCGTCGTGAACAGCGGGAATTTGTACTAGCGCTTTGTCTGTCATTACATCGCAAATCGGCTGATCTTCTTTTACAGTATCGCCAACCGCAACTAGCCATTCTACAACTTCACACTCTACGATGCCTTCACCGATATCTGGTAAAATAAATTCTTTAGACATGACTTATCCTTAAAATTCCACTGACTTTTTAATTGCTTCAAACACTTTCAGTGCATCAGGCACATACTCTTTTTCAAGTGCCAATGGGTAAGGAGTATCAAGCCCACACACACGTTCAATTGGCGACTCAAGGTGTAAGAAACACTCTTTTTGAATGGTCGCTGCAATCTCAGCACCAAACCCGTTTGTGATTGGCGCTTCATGGCTAATTACCAAACGGCCAGTTTTAGTCACAGACTTTATCAGTGTCTCAGCATCCCATGGCAAAATGGAACGCAAATCAATTAACTCACAGCTAATTCCAGCTTCCTCTGCTTTTTCTGCTGCTTGTTCAATAATTTCCATTTGCGCACCCCAAGCAAGCACAGTCACGTCTGTGCCTTCTTTTACGACTTCAGCTGTACCAATTTCAATGCTGTAGTCCTCTTCTGGTACCTCGCCGACAGATGCGCGGTAAAGTCGCTTAGGCTCAAAGAAAATCACTGGGTTGTCGTCTTTAATACACGCCCTTAATAAGCCTTTCGCTTGATATGGGTTACGCGGTACTACCAATTTTAAGCCCGGTGTATGGGCAAAATAGGCTTCAGGTGATTGCGAGTGATACAAACCACCTGCAATACCACCACCATATGGTGTACGGATTGTAAGGTTTCCAACGTTAAACTCGTTACCTGAACGATAACGGAACTTGGCTGACTCATTTACGATTTGATCGAAGGCTGGAAAAATATAATCAGCAAACTGAATTTCAGCAAGCGCAGGGGCGCCAAAAGCCGCTAGACCATTTGCAAAGCCGAGTATCCCCTGCTCTGTTAAAGGCGTATTAAAAACACGGTGCTTACCGTATTTTTCTTGAAGACCTGACGTTGCACGGAATACACCGCCAAAATAACCAACATCTTCTCCAAAAATACAGGCCTGTGGGTGCTCAGCCATACTGATATCTAGCGCCGAATTAATGGCGTGTAACATGTTCATCTTAGCCATTATTTGATTCTCCCTGCTGTTACTGGATAGGCGTCTGGATATTTTTTAATGTGCTCTTTAAGATCTTCATATTGTTTTTGTAGAGCAGGAATTGGCGTGTCATAAACATCAGAAACCAACTCTTCAAGTGCTGGCTTTTGAACTTTCTCTGCCACTTTTAGCGCTGCTAAGATTTCTTCTCTGATCTTGTCTTTAATCGCTTCATCTTCGCTTTCATCCAACCAGCCTTGCTTTAGTAGCCAAGATTTGAATCTTGCTACAGGACAGCTATTTTTGAATTCAGCTTCTTCCTCTTTTGTACGGTAACCAGACGGGTCATCTGACGTTGAATGCGCGCCTAGGCGGTAAGCTATCGACTCAATTAATACAGGCTCACCTGTTGTCACAGCGATCTCACGTGCTTTTTTGGTCGCTTCATAAACAGCTAATGTGTCTGCGCCATCAACTCGGATTGTTTTAATACCGTAGCCAACCCCACGAGATGCGATACCATCCCCTTTAAACTGTTCGTCAGCAGGTGTAGAAATCGCATATCCGTTGTTACGAGCAAAGAAAATAACCGGTGCTTTGTGCACTGCTGCCATATTCAGACCCGCGTGAAAGTCTCCCTCGGAGGCCGCACCTTCACCAAAATAGCAGATTGTGACGTTGTCGATTTCTGAGCTTAACTCTCCAGAGTCTTTGTCGATATGCTTGAGCTTTTGACCGTAAGCATATCCAGTCGCCTGAGGAATTTGAGTCCCTAGCGGAGAAGAAATTGTTAAGTAATGAAGTTCGTTTGAACCATAGTGAACCGGCATTTGACGGCCCTTTCCAAGATCTTTCTCATTCGAGAATAGCTGGTTCATAAATTGTTCTAGCGTAAAGCCACGGTAGTGCAATGCAGCTTGCTCACGGTACTGTGCCATGATCATGTCTTCTTGCTTTAATGCAGCAGCACTGGCTGTGATTGCAGCTTCTTCACCCAAACATTGCATATAAAAGCTTACACGACCTTGACGTTGTGCGGCTTGCATACGTTCATCCAACAAACGGATAAATCTCATAGTGCTATAGATCTTAAGTGCTGTTTCTTTATCAAGCTCTGGTGCAGTTGCACCGTCCAAGATATCGCCCTGTTCACTCAAGATTTTCAATGTTGGAATGTTAAGCGCATGACCATCGATGAATTCGAGTGCATGGCTTATATTTAACGATATGTTATTGGGGTTAGTCATAACCTACCTTCTCTTGTTGTCATCGCCAATTTGCAATACTTGCAGTCAAGAGCATCGACATACAGCCCGCTAATAGAGTTTTGAATAATTAGTGCGGTAAATGCAAATTACTTAAATTAAAGCTTTTGCCACTTTACGTTAACGTAAACGGTTATTCAACTAATCCTAGATGAATAACCGACAATTTGCATTTTTATTCTGGAAAGATTTCGATACGGCTATGAAATGACTTTTATTTCAGGTGGTTATATAAAGCTTTCATTTACTTCCATTGGAATTACGGTTAACAATGCACGTTGACCGAGCGCAACTTTTGCGTTCGGAAATATAATTGCTTCACCTTCCACTTCTGCAAAAATCTGATTTTCACCGTCGGTGGCTAATAATTCACCTTTCGCAAAACCGGTGAAATTTACAGCACTGTCGGGGAATGGGAAAGAAAAGTCTTCACAAGTGCGGTTTATTGTTCTGTGCACTGTAAACAACTCGAAGTCTTCTGCATTAAATTCCTTATATTCCACTTCTTCTTGGCTAATTAATGCTTTCAAAGTTTGCTTTGTAGCTTCGAAACTCGCCATATTGTTCTGACCAAACGGCTTCACCTGCCCGAGTTCGACTGTGAATGCGTCTGCGCCAAATTGCTTGGAAGAAAAATAGCTAAATGTCGTTGCCGCTGAACTCATCATTAGTACAGTGTTTACGCCGCAAGATAATAAAAATTGAAGTTGTGATTTTTTCCATGGTTTGCCATGTAGAAATGGGTAAACTGCAAACTTTTCGTTTTTAGAACCACGAATAGCAGTATGTAAATCATAGTGCGCGCGGTAACGACCTTCTTCAACAGTGGTAAAGAAAGTGCGTACATAAGCCTCTAACTTAGCAGCTCTAAGTTGTTCAGGGTTTTCTGAACGATTTTCATGCGCACCATTGAACAAACGATTTAAGTTTTCATCCACAAATCGCTGGCCAATATTGATCGATTTAGGGTTGCCATAAATGAACAATACACGTTGTTTTAATTCAAGGCTGCCCATGATAATTTGCTGAATAAGTTCATCACAAATTTCAATGGGAGCAGTCTCATTTCCATGCACCGCACTTGAAAGCACAATGTCTTTACTGGTTTTGCACTTCGGCGTGAATTCGATAACACCGGTATCAATTACTTTAACCTCTGTACCATTGGCCAATGTAAACTGGCTCGGCTCAAGTGAAAATTCATTTTCACGAGTAATGGTTAAAAAGTCCCCTGTCGCTTTTAATGTATCAAGGTACATACTGTCACCTTATGAGAGATGTAAAAAAGAAAAGGCCATTAATGAATGGCCTTTAAGAATTGTATTAATTTAGCTAATGACACTATCTACTAGTGCTTTCGCCGCGCTTTCAAGTTCAGCTAAATGATCTTCACCCTTGAAAGACTCTAAATAAATTTTGTATATATCTTCTGTGCCTGATGGTCTCGCCGCAAACCAGCCTGACTCCGTTACGACTTTTAAGCCACCAATTGCAGCACCATTTCCGGGCGCATGGGTTAAAATATCCGTAATTTTGTCACCCGCTAACGTCGTCGCTTTAACATCATCAACACTTAAAGCTTTCAAACGCGCTTTTTGTGCGTCTGTTGCTGGCGCATCAATTCTCTTATAGCTTGGCGCACCGAACTGTTGCTCTAATTCACGGTAACGCTCAGACGGCGTTTTACCTGTTACCGCTAATATTTCAGCTGCCAATAGACCCAGAATAAAACCATCTTTATCCGTGTTCCAAACATCACCATTCTTTCTTAGGAAAGACGCACCAGCACTTTCCTCACCGCCAAATGCCAACCATTTGTCGCTTAAGCCTTCCACAAACCATTTAAAACCCACTGGTACTTCATATACTTCGTGGTCGAGGTTTTGAACAACTTTGTCGATCATGCCACTCGAAACAAGTGTTTTACCTACTTTGATATCTTTTGCCCAGTCACGATGTTGCAGCAAATAATCGATAGCAACGGCCAAGAAATGATTTGGATTCATCAAACCGTCTTTTGTTACTATTCCATGGCGATCATAATCAGGGTCATTCCCTATGCCGATATCATAGTCATCTTTCAACGCAATTAGATTAGCCATTGCGAATGGCGACGAGCAATCCATACGAATTTTGCCATCTTTATCCAATGGCATAAACGCAAAGCGAGGGTCAACTTCATCATTCACAACCGTTAAATTCAGATTAAAACGCTCAGCAATTACTGGCCAAAAATTAATGCCCGAACCACCTAACGGATCAATACCAATGTTTACCTGTGCTTTTGCTATCGCATCTAAATCGATTACGTTTGCAAGATCGTCAACATATGGTGTGACCAAATCTTCATATTTAATGAAACCTGAGCGCTTAGCTTTAGCAAATGGGAATAACTCTACTTCGACTAAGTCTTCACGTAACAATTGGTTGGCTCTTTGCTCGATCCAATTCGTGACATCGGTATCCGCTGGCCCACCATTTGGCGGGTTATATTTAAAGCCTCCATCCTCTGGTGGGTTATGTGATGGCGTCACAACAATGCCATCAGCTAGCTCCTGAGGGTGCGTCCTATTGTGACAAACAATCGCATGACTTATTACGGGTGTGGGAGTGAAATCATCTCCATCTTGAGTGATCACTTGCACTTCATTGGCAACAAGCACTTCAATCGCAGAGTTAAATGCAGCTTCTGAAAGTGCGTGTGTATCTTTGCCCAAAAAAAGTGGTCCAAAAATATTATTTGCCTTTCGATAGTCACAAATAGCTTGTGTGATAGCCAAAATATGCGATTCGTTAAACTTCACATTGTATGAGCAACCACGATGACCAGAGGTGCCAAAAGCAACACATTGATCGGGATTCACTTCTAAATCAGGCTCGTTTAAATAATAAGCTGAAACCAGCTTTGGAATATTCGCGAGCTGAGATTTGGGAGCTGGTTTGCCTGCGTTTGGATGGTTTGCCATCACATTTCCTTATAGGTAGTCTCGAATGGTTTCTGCTTGCTGCTGAGAGTAGCCTAAGTTTAGAGCCACCTCGTGCAACATCATCTTTTTACGCGTGGTATTTGAATTGGTCATGACCCAATACTCACTATCAGTGATATTTTTTGGGTTCATACTGCTCCCGCTTTCAAGTAACGCTTCTTTACTTTTTGCGAAGTAAATTCTGTCTCGCCCTTTAATTTCAAGTACTTTATTGAACTGGGCTTTGTGAGTTCTGTGAAACGCTGCCAAAATAAATAAAAACCGACCCACTACACCCTTTTGCATAGCAAGCTCTTCTTTATTCAATATGTTGAATACATTTGCAGCTTCTTTAATTGGCTCAGGCTTCTCTTCAACCTCTTTAACTGGTTGAATTTCAGCCGCTTCTTCATCTTCGGTTACCGTTTTTACCGAATTGACCTGTGAAGGCTCTAACTCTAATAAACGACGCAGGATCTGTGAGGCGCTCTCACCAATACTCTGCGTATTGCTTGCAATGTATTGATATAGCTCGTCATCTATTTCTATTGTTTTCATGCTTGTCCTGTCATTTTGTACATATACCGCATCTGCAACGGATTATATCTAAATTTATCATATTCCTCTACGGCTTTGATTTTTGAATTAACACTGGCAAAATAGCACCGGAAACTCGGAGGTAGTATGTTACTCAATTTTAAACAAAGTGGATTAGACCAAAATAACGCTAAATCAGTGATCTTAATTCATGGCTTATTTGGTTCTTTAGAAAATCTCAATGTCATTGCTAGAGCACTTGAACCAAGCTTCAATGTCATTAACGTAGACCTTCGTAATCACGGTCGTTCTTTTAAAAGTGACGATATGAATTATCAAGTTATGGCTGATGACGTACTATCGCTCATTAGTCACCTTGGACTAGAAAAAGTGATACTCGTTGGTCACTCCATGGGCGGCAAAGTTGCTATGCAGGTTGCTATGCTCGAAGAACAAAAAGTCGAAAAATTAGTCATTCTAGATATTGCTCCCGTAGACTATCACCCAAGACACGACACCATAATTGCAGCGCTAAACAAAGTAAGCCAACAGTCTCCAGCATCCCGTAGCGAAGCTGATAAAATTATGTCGGACTCAATTGAAGAACTCGGTGTCAGACAATTTTTGTTAAAAAGTCTCGCGAAAAATCAACAAGGTGAGCTGGAGTGGCGTTTCAATCTATCTGTCATAGAAGAAAATTATTCTAAGATAATCTCTAACATAGATACACCTCGTACCTGTTTGTGTGATACGCTCTTTATTAAAGGTAATAACTCCGATTATATTCTGGCAGAGCACAGGGAAGCCATTGTTGGCGCGTTTTCAAAAGCGAAAGCGAAAATCATCCAAGGTGCAGGCCATTGGCTTCATGCAGAAAAGCCAGAAGCAGTAAATCGTTCAATTATTGATTTTATTCAATAATTGTCAGAGATTTTTATGCGGCGCCGCTTAATTTATTGTAGATAGGTATGCTATAGTAGCCGCCGTTTAAGGTTTTAGTAGTGCAAAGATGATCAGTCAATACATAAATGAGTTTGAAACTCTTGGTTTTTACTTTGCTCTCGCATGTATATTTTTTCTTATTGGAATGGCGATACAGGACGTTCTAAAGAAAGGTGACGTGCCTAAATTTGGTCGATACATCGTCTGGCTGGTGTTGTTTTTA
Organism: Pseudoalteromonas luteoviolacea; assembly: GCF_001696455.1. Lineage (GTDB taxonomy): Bacteria > Pseudomonadota > Gammaproteobacteria > Enterobacterales > Alteromonadaceae > Pseudoalteromonas > Pseudoalteromonas luteoviolacea_C. Next base: position 717,634 of record NZ_MAUJ01000001.1, on the reverse strand, counting down.
GGTTGTTCTGGTTTTATAGCCAAAGGTGTTATCCAAGTGTTTTGGCAAGGTGCGGGTGTTGGTTAATGGCCAAGTCTGAATTAGATAGAACAACTATCGACTTATTTGAAAATGAAAAGCGCCCTGGTCGGCCGAAAACAAATCCCTTACCCAGGGAGATGCAGCTTAAGATCAACAAGCGTAATCAAATTAAAAGAGATAGAGCAAGAGGGTTAAAGCGCGTAGAGTTTAAAGTTTCTTCTGAACTTTACCAAGCTTTGAGTGATATGGCGGAAGAGCAAAATATCAGCCGTAGCGCACTCATTGAAACCATCTTGCAAGAGAAATTAGCGATTAATAGATAAAGGTAAGTAATTAATGGCAAGCGTAGGTATTTTTTTCGGCAGTGATACGGGTAACACCGAACACGTTGCTAAACAGATCCAAAAAGAATTAGGCAAAAAGTTAATTGATGTTAAAGATATTGCTAAAAGTAGCAAAGCTGACATTGAAGAGTTCGACCTAATTTTGTTTGGTATCCCTACTTGGTACTACGGTGAAGCACAATGTGACTGGGACGACTTTTTCCCAGAACTAGAAGAGATCAACTTCGAAGGTAAGCTAGTTGCTATCTTTGGTTGCGGCGATCAAGAAGACTATGCTGAATATTTCTTAGATGCAATGGGCATGGTAAACGATATCGTAACTGAGCGCGGCGCAATCGTGGTCGGTCATTGGTCAACAGAAGGTTATGAGTTCGAGGCGTCTAAAGCACTCGTAGACGATAGCCACTTTGTCGGTCTTGGTATTGATGAAGATCGCCAGCCAGAGCTAACTGAGCAGCGTATTAAAGCTTGGTGTGCTCAGGTTTACGACGAAATGTGTTTAAGCGAATTAGAAGATTAATTCTTTGAATTACTAAAACAAGCTTTGACTTGTTGCCCGTGCACGTTATTCTTAAGAAAATGGTCGTGCTTATTCTTAAGAATTGAAGTAAAAGAAAATAGATTGAGACAGATTAAATGACTGATCACAACTTAGAGCTTAAAAAGGCGGGCTTAAAAGTCACCTTACCGCGTATAAAAATTCTAGAGATCTTACAATCTCCTGAAAACCAACATATCAGCGCAGAAGACGTATATAAGATCCTGTTGGATAAAGGCGAGGAAATCGGCCTTGCGACTGTATACCGTGTTTTAAACCAATTTGATGACGCTGGTATCGTGACTCGTCACCACTTCGAAGGCGGAAAATCTGTTTTTGAATTATCGGGCAGCACACACCATGACCACTTGGTATGTTTGAAGTGCGGTAAAGTTATCGAGTTTGAAGACGACGTTATCGAAACGCGTCAGGTTGAAATTGCAACAAGCAATGGCATCAAACTGACCAACCATTCTTTGTACTTGTACGGTGAGTGTGTCGATGAAGAAGCTTGCAGAAAGTTTACTGAGTCGGAAGAATAATAATAGCTTTTACGCTATTAAAATATTGAAGCCAGCGCTAAGCTGGCTTTTTTATGGGTAAATTATACCTACGTTGTGGTTTTCTCCAACCCGTACAAAGCGTCAGCAACGCGCTTTAAATCCACCTCGGTCACAAAATCGTCCGACAACGTTAATATCGCATTTAGATTGTTTTTTAGCTTGTCTTTACACATGGGCTCCGGCTTTAGTGCGGTTTGCAATAAATGAAGGGACATGTCTGCTATTAGCAAACGCTGCTTTTCTGGCCATGAGTCGTCTCCTTGAACTGCTTTATGACGTACTATTGCCTGCTCTACTTCGTCATGGATCCCCCAACTTAACGTTAAGATCTCCTGCCTTTTCTCTTTGTCCATAATTCCTCCTTTGCACAAAGGGTGCAACAAGCGGCTTGGAATTACAATTGACAATTCGTCATATACTATGAAGAAATTAACTAGTCTATTTGAGGGATATCGCGCTCGCCTTAACCCCTTCGCAATTCAGTGTCTCTGTTCAATTTCTTTTGGGGTTTTTTGGGTAAAAGCGTTCAGATTGCCGAGGACACAACGAAAATTCCCGAGTATTTTTATACGGTAATTTCATAAACCCAGCGACACCATAATCTTGAATACTCACCGTATACTGAATTATCTCACGCAGCAAAGCTGAAAACTGCGCTTCTTTTTCCGCATCCAGTAGCCTGTAGTAATAATGGATTTTTAATCTATCACTCAAAGATTCGAATATGATACAGCCAGTATGGTGTATTTTGTTTAACTCAAAAACACATTGGATGATTTGTTTTGGCAGATTAAGCTGTTCATCTGGATCTTTACCATCTTCGAAATATGAATGCGGGCGTGTCACTTCTGACGCTGCCACATGACTTACACTGTACTGCAGCTCTGGTAGGTTCTCAAAAATATACGCGCCTGTCTCATCTCGTTGTAATTGGATGGTTTGGCGAGCGTCGAACAAGCAACACTTGAATAGACCTTTTTGTTCAATCCCCTGAGCCAACATTACCGTAGCATTTACGGCATCAGTAAACGCAACATCCAGAGACTCATCATGCAACATTAAGCTCGACTCGACAAATACCGACTCCTCCTGCCAATGAAAGCTCAGACCACCTACAACTGGATATTTGGCTAAACGGCTAATGGAAGCCAAAAATGCTTTCTCAGTATCGCCAGTATCAAACAGAAACTCTTTGTAGTATCTATCCAATTGCGCATCGTTAACATCTAACAACTGCTGGTTGTGATCTGCTCTGCGCAAAAACTGCTTGCGTGAACTATAAACCACGGTATCGGGTTGTTCTTGCAAATGCGTTACCCAAAAAGGGATTGGCGCTTTGCATTGGGGAGTCTCAAGTTTTTGTAAATACACTTTTGCCATCGTTGGCATATTGCGCATAAAGTAATCACCCGCCTGATCCCTAACCTCTTTATCCCGGCTTAACATTCCATCTATTACACGAGCAAACTCCATAGGTAGCCCTAAACTTGTCGCGGGGATCACACTTGAACCAAAGCGGCATGATTGCGCACTTGCTAGGGCATAAATAGTGGATGCAACCCCTTGCTCATCAAAACGTGGCGATGAGCGTGCGCCCGACATTTGCTCATCACCGATAAAGTAAACATCTCCCATGCGTGCATTCGTACTTGCTACATCAGAAGACATCAGATCCATAATGTTACTTGCGATGGGCTCTCCGTGCACATCTACTTGTGCGTAAACCGAGCTTCCCCAATCCACCAACGAGAAGGCATCTGACGCTTGATCCCAAACTATGTTCGAGGGCTTAATGTCACCGTGAACAATGGGCTGAGGAGACATACCATTTTTTCTTTCTCGCAGATCTACGAGTACATTACGAAGCTTAAGTGCAAGTTGAACGAGATCCTTTGCGTTAAGCCGACCTTGCTTAATTGAGATCTGCTCTAAGTCTTCACCCTTGGCACGTGCCATCATCAAGATACCTTGTTTTTTTACACGTTCAAAAGCAAAAAACTCAGGCACCATCGGATTTTTGATTTGAGAAAGCATGTAGGCCTCATCTTCAAGCCTATCACGCACACTTTGTGCGAGCGTAATTCTTGAGAATTTAAACACCCACTCTTCACCGCCCTCTTCTACACCAGCAAATACAAAGCCAAATGCACCTGAACCGATTAATTCAACTCCTTGATAGCCGAGCAAGCTTAACTGCTTTTTACATATGTTCAGCCATTGGCGGTGCTTTTTTGCATCATGATGGGATAGCAAATAGATGGATTGCTGCTCATTGATATAAAAATTATGAATTGACTGTTTACTCACGGCGAGCACTTCTCAAACTAATATTATGAATATATTGAAAAAAAGGCCGACATTTGTCGACCTTTTTTATCAATTACTGCAAATTTTGACGGCTAAGCTTTAAGCCTTTTCAATTTTTGCCCACGAGTCTCTTAACCCAACCGTCTGGTTGAAAGTTAACGTCTCGGCTTTGTTATCACGGCTATAATAACCAAGTCGTTCAAACTGGAAGCCTTGCTCAGCTTCAGCATTCGCCAATGACGGCTCTAACTTAGCATTTGCAATGATCACAAGCGACTCTGGGTTCAGTGTCGCGGTAAAGTCTTCCGCCGCAGCTGGGTTTGGTACGTTGAATAAGCGGTCGTACTGACGCACTTCAGCTTCAATGCAGTGCGTTGCTGAAACCCAGTGGATTACACCTTTCACTTTACGACCATCCGCTGGGTTTTTACCCAAGGTTTCGTCGTCGTAAGAGCAGAAAATCGTTGTAATATTGCCAGCGTCGTCCTCTTCAATACGCTCTGCTTTAATCACATAAGCATTACGTAAACGCACTTCTTTACCAAGCACTAAACGCTTAAACTTTTTGTTGGCTTCCACACGGAAATCTTCACGCTCGATAAAAATTTCTCTCGTGAACGGCAGCTCTCGCTCACCCATATCAAGTGTTGGGTGATTTGGTGCACTAAGCATTTCAACTTTGTCAGCATCGAAGTTTTCGATCACGATTTTAACTGGGTCAAGTACTGCCATCGCACGCGGCGCGTTCTCATTCAAGTCATCACGGATACACGCTTCAAGCATGCCCATTTCGACCATATTATCTTGCTTGGTGATACCAATACGCTTACAAAACTCACGAATTGACGCTGGTGTATAACCTCGGCGACGCAGTCCAGCAATCGTTGGCATGCGCGGGTCATCCCACCCTTCGACTTGGCCATTTTCAACCAAATCGTTTAGTTTACGCTTGGACATAACCGTGTATTCAAGGTTTAAGCGTGAAAACTCGATTTGCTGAGGTTTGCACTCAATGCTGATATTCTCTAACACCCAGTCGTAAAGGCGGCGATTATCTTGGAACTCTAGCGTACACAGTGAGTGTGTAATGCCTTCGAGTGCATCAGAAATACAATGCGTGAAGTCATACATCGGGTAAATGCACCATTTGTCACCTGTTTGGTGATGATGTGCAAAACGAATTCTATAAATAATTGGATCGCGCAAAACCATGAATGAACTCGCCATATCAATTTTTGCACGTAATACGCATTCGCCCTCTTTAAACTCACCGTTTTTCATTTTTTCAAACAGTGCTAGATTCTCTTCAACAGACGTATCTCTGTGTGGGCTATTTTTACCTGGTTCGGTCAGTGTTCCACGGTACTCTCTAGCTTGCTCTGGTGAAAGAAAGCAAACATACGCTAAGCCTTTTTCAATTAGCTCAACTGCGTAGCCGTATAACTTGTCAAAGTAACTTGACGAGTAACAAATTTCACCGTCCCAATCAAAGCCTAACCACTTCACATCTTCCTGAATAGAGTGCACATAATCGATGTCTTCTTTTTCTGGATTCGTATCATCGAAACGAAGATTACAAAGACCTTTATAATCTTGTGCTATCCCGAAGTTCAGGCAGATAGACTTTGCGTGACCAATGTGTAAAAAACCATTTGGTTCTGGCGGGAAACGCGTATGGGTTGACGCGTGTTTACCGCTTGCCAGATCCCCGTCAATAATATTTCTTATGAAATTAGTTGGGCGATTCTCTGTATCCGCCATAGGAGGTCTTTCCTCTGAATATGTAGCTTGTTAACTGAGGCATTATTACAAAATAATTTGGTAACTTACAGCGCTTATCCGCTGTTAAAGCCGATTTATTTAGTGTTTTTTAAACACTGAGCAAATTACCGACTATTTTGCAGCCAGTTTAGTTTGCTTAGGCTTTTTGTTATGTGTCCAAGCTACACGATTTTCAAGTGTTGTGAATCGATACAGAGTTAATAACTACATGAAGTGAGCAAGCGGGATGAGTATTCGTCACAAGTTCAAAGTGCTTGTAACACCGCTGGATATCTCTATAACTGGATACGAGATTGTCAGCTTGAGCCAGAAATTTATACTCTTGAGGACAATAACGACAAAGATTGAACTTGAAAATATCCCAAGTTCAACCTGTTCACATTATATTCAGCTTATGTTTAAGTAATCGGGTCTAGTTCTGACAAATTAAACTAAGGTTCGCCTTAAATCATATAAACTAAGTCAAGGAAATAAGATGAAAACAAGTGCGTTTATGCGTGCGGCTTTGGTTGCCGGCGTAGCAGCATTTAGTCTCAGTGCAACAGCTACGGAAAACAGCAGTTCAAGTGCAACTTATAAAGTCTGTTACTACAAATTAACCGCTGCACATAGTAATTCTACAGCGCCACTTTGGGAGACAAAGACAGTACGAGCTTCACAGAAATGTCCACCAAGCTGGACAATCGCAGGACCTGGAGGATGGGCACCTGGCGGCGTATATATTTATCAATATTACACTTTTAGATAGGCTTTTCAGACGGCCTCATCGCTAAGTTTATCGTTTGTGCCATAACCATTAAACTGGCCGATGGCACAAGCATTCTAAAACACACTCAGCGCTTATGGAGAAAGTCTATCTCACAGAGATAAGCTTTTTAACCAGATGCTGAATCTAGCCGGTGCATCAATTAGCTTTCGAGCAAATATGCAAGTCGCTGTTTAAAGCGTTCTCTTGGCACTTTGTGCCAAAGTTCTTTATCTGACATTTCTTTACTAAAAGAAGCCAAGTCATTCTGTGCGACATAACGTTGAATTCTACGCCGCGTTGCAGGTGTGTAATCACCTCGGTATCTCAAGTCGACAAGAATGTCTTTGATTTTTGGGTTCAAGCCATACCAATCCACCGCACCATAGGCTTCGACGCAATCTGCTTTATTACAGATGCGTTTAACATCGTTTGCCATATCTAAATAGGTCTGCTCAAATAACTTAACCTGTTCCTGATGGCTAACCTCAAACTTATTAAGACCGTGTTCTTCAATAAACTTTCTGGCGGTTTCGCCAAATAAACCAGCTGCTTTTGATAATAACTTAGCGTCTTCAAAGGAAACCCCCGCTTGAGACAGCAAGGTCATTACCTCATCCGGGTCTCGATGCTTTAAGTCAAATCCACGCCCGATAGTTAACCCTGAACTATTAGTAGGCACATGAAGAATACGACTGTGATACCGCCCCCCTTCTTGCCCTTCCTGCTCAAATGTAAAACGCCCGATATCCGGTAATTTTATAGCCATGTTTATTCCCTAATTTACTACTCATTCAGCCCGCCAGCTCATCAAGCTAACGTTTTAAACAGATAATATACCGATATTGGGAATTAATTCACCTTTCACGGTATACCTTGTCGCTGTTTTCCTTTCGATAAGTGTTTGCTTTTGCTTTACAAGGTCAAAATATGCAACGCTGGCATACAGCCACTGTTGTAACTTGGATACAGATACCTTGTTGATGTAACGAAGCGTTGCATCACACATTTCACTACTTTGCTGAATACCCACATAATGTTGTATTTCTGAAAGCAGCTCACTTAGGTAGCCTCTAGATGCGACCAGTAACAATAACCCAGCTACCTTTTGGTCATAAATTTGTGCGCCTTTTAAAAAATGCCAAAGCTCAGACACGTACAAGTCTTCGCACAATGCGCATATCTCTTTCTCTGAGAAACCATTCACGCTTAGTGTTTGCCATATGGCTAACTTTTCCAACCCAGCTTGGGTACTGCTGGGTTCTATCGATTCCACACTGAATGCATATTGAAATGCTTTATGATAATCCGCCACGGAGCCACCTCTTGATTCAACTTATCAATGGACGTACCTCAGTGGCATTTGTGAAAAGTATTTAATTCGACTTGAAAGCTAACTTAGCTTTCCCCGAATTTGTAAAAACACTAGGCTCAAGAAATCTGACAGCATCGACTTAAACTCACTATGGTCTTCAAAGTTAGGTGGGCAAGGCCAATGGGGAAAATGAAGCTCCGGGGCTTGTACATTTTTGTAGTAGTACTCATCCGCAAAAAATAGAGGTTGGACTTGGCTCGTCACCAGTTCAGTTAGGTACTTTGAATAAATGAAAGAGTGATTGGGTCGTGTAAAAATAAGTAACCTATTTAGGCCAATGTCTTGCTCTTGAGGGTTACCCGAAAACAGTAAAGTGACCTGACTAATCACCTCGATAGGTGAGTCCCCTTCATGTAACGTTTGTTTTTCAATTTCTATTGAAGCTGTATACCCTTGCTCAATTAAGAGGGCTTTCGCTGTTTCCAAATGCGGCAACACTCTATTTTCAAATAAGTTATTCAAGTGCTGTAAAAGACTATGTCGATTGTAATCTAAATATGATTGTACTTTAGATTCGGCTACTTGATACTGCTGTTGACGCGCCTGATGTTCTTCAATCAGGGCGCGTAAGTTTGAATAATTATTTACAGGCATACACTTCTCCATTTTAAATTTAGGTTGGATTAACATGGGTGATACCAACCCGTTAGATACCTTGCCATTGGTGGGTTGATGGACCAAAATCTCAGATTCAGTCCGCTATTATTGTTTTTTTTAAAACGCGCGAAGGCGTAATTAGTGAATAAATAAAATGGGCAACCATGCTCAGAGGTAAACAGTCACCATGAGCATGTACCAAGTTGGTTTAATGAGGTTACGGCTTACTATATGCCGTATTGCCAATCGATATTGATAAGATCATTACCTAACCAAGGCAGTTGGGCGATGCCCAAGCCCCACGGCAGCTTCATCATTAGAATATCTTGAGGCTTGGTTTCGACGGCAATGCTGACACCGTTTGACGTCAAGTTAACTTCTCCATTTCGATGTAAGAACACTTCTTTGAACACGCTATTGGGCATCCCTTTAAGGGCTTCCCAACGCAGAATCGCAACCTCAAGAAGCCGATCTAACTCAGAAATGTCGAGATCATCGAGTGGCATTTCATGTTCACAGCAATAATCCAAGGGCAGGCCCAATACTGCGTTGATTGCATAGGTTTCATGCGCTTGTGGGTCGGTATCAACTAAGTAGCACAGTAATTGATGCGCCTTTTGCTGGCACACCTCATTGCAAAACACCACATTGCCAGACTCTTCCTCACAAAGTAGCTCAAACTTGCGAAACAAGGTTTCCAAAAAAGGCCACAACAGTACAATGCCAGCATCTTCACTCACCAATTTCTCTATGCTTGATTGATAAATTGCTTTAGCACTTTCCAGCGCCTGTAAAGTTTGTTTACGTAACTCGGTGAGGCCAGCTGCAAGCACTCGGCCTTCATGTTTTTCGGCTTGTTTTGATAGCCGGCACATTAAAGTTTTACTTTGCGCAACGATGCGTTTCGCACTCGAGTAGAATTGCTGTTCTACGCGTTGTTGCGACGCTTCACTTACATCCACAAACCCCAGTTGTAATTCTGTTTCTAAATTAACTTCCTCTTGGGCTGCGATAGCAAACACGCCCTCTGTACCGTGATAAGAGGAAGGGAATTCGGGAGAGTCGGCTGACTTGGGTTTAAGCAGAATACCTTCGAGCCTGTCAGTAAATTGCGTCAATATTTGCTGCACCTGTTGGTAGGAGCTCGCAGACTGCATACTCACTAAATCCATCAGTAAGTCCGTTGGGATAAGACCTGCCGCATTATTTGTACTAACTTTCGAATCGTTGCACTTTGATGGTACCAGTTCTGGCGTTGTTTGGTATTCGGAAAAGGCATCTGTGCCCATCACTGATAATTTTGTCAGTTCTTCAATACTGCACTGTAAAAGCCCCCCCCACCAACTCGACGTTTTCTGTGTATCGTTTACTAGATAAGGATTTAAAACAAGAATTCGCTTTTGTAAGCTTTGCAATTTGGCTAGACTTTTGTCGATAGTACGGTCTATATCAATGACTGTTTCAACAAATTCAGCTTCACTTAACAGCGTTTTCCAGCTAATGAAACACAACGTCAGTTCTGCGATTAACTGATGTGTGCCTTTAAGGCTGACTGATACAGTGATATTTTCGATTTGTTGCACAAGCTCGTTTAGATAACATCGAATTCTACTCAGCACCTCAAGTAATTGAGTCTGCTTTAACCGCCCCACGACTAAATCGTACTTCTCATCTACCAACTGCGACTCTGAATACTCAACGCACGGCTTGGCCAAACTCGCCTCTACAGGGTCAGCACATTGCTGCTCAATAGACCGCTCTATGTCACCACAAGTCGTGTGTACGGATTTGAGCATGGTTGCGCACAGTGTTGTTAGCTCTGCTACTAGCCCACTTTCGATGCGCTGATTTGCTTGCGATTGAGTCTCTGTAAAATCGTGATTTTTTTGTTCCCCTGCACGTAGTTGAGGTTTTATTGCTCCAAATTTTTGTACCATCAAGGCGAGTATTTGCGTGCTAGCCCCTATCATTTGTGCCTCTAGGATCGCTTTTTCTACAGAGTTTAATCCTTGCTTTATGACACAGAGCGCCAGGCGATACTGCGCAATTTGCGCTTGTTCAAAACGCTTTGTTTGCCGCTTTGCTACCAATTTAGAGAGCGGTCCTTGCAATTCAACGGCGCTGGCAATTGCATTTTGCACTGGTTGCGTTACTTGCCCCCCCTTATCGCTTTGCGGAACGTATACAGACTCATCATACTCAGAATAAAAGGTGATGGACTCACAAAGCCGACTAACAATCTCGTTTGACGGCTGTGCTTCTTCACTGTTCTGAATAACGCCATGCTTGTTTTCCACCAGCCAGCAACTCAATTCATTTAACAATTCGGTATATGCCTGTAAATTGACATTTTGTTGCAGCGGAGCACCGATTACTCGCACCGCACTACAATGATTTTGTAATTTTTTCAGAATTGATGATGGCATATCTTCAAATGTGCATACCAAAGCTCTTATCCGATTTGCATACACATAATTAAACAAACGCTCTGGTGCTAAAGATATCGCTTGTAGCTCACGCTCAACCAGCTTAAGCAAATACTCGGTCTTCTTGTGCTGTTTGTCAGTATTGGCGTTGGGGTAAATAACTGATTGCCCTATGTGTTGAAATAGCCTGTAAATGGGGTGTGGTAAATCCTTAAAAGCATCAGCTTGCGTAAATAAAGAAAGCCAATTCTTGCGATCAAACAGTGGCAGTTCGAGGTTTGCACTACGATGATTTAGAAGCTTACTCAATTTTTGCAAAGCCAAATACGAAGACTTGAAACCCTGCTTAAACTGACGATAAATCGGCAAGGTAATAAGCTTTTCTTGTGAGCCTCCCAATAGCTCTTGCTGGGCTATAGGGCTAGAATCACCGCGAAACGTTGTAATTAGCTCTCTTAACGAAGTATGCGTCAGAGGCTTTTGAAGAATGTACGCTAAATCACTTGTTCCATTTGAATGCGCAAGAACTCGATTAACAATACGAGCTAACGTGCGCCTGTCATTGTCCGTTAGATCATTCGCGGCTTTTATCGCAAACCATGTTTTTAGTAATTTCAGGTCACTTTGTGGGCGTATTAACGCAGCGGTCACCCTATTTAATGCCAAGCGATTAAATTCACCGCGAATAAAATACTCGTAAGCGATCGCGAGCACCTTAATACGCTCTTGCAGTTGAGCCTGATGGTTATCGTTTGCGCAGTATATTGACTCAATATCTAGCCATAACGAAAACCGGTCTTCTGGCGAAAGCTTATTGACTACCTCAGCGACATTAGTGGAAGGGAGATTTCCTACTAAAGTGTCAATAAAGGAAGCAACCTGCTGTGGGCTGTTACACAACGCTTTAATAAAGGTGTCGCGCAAAGCTGGCCACTCGGTAGACGTGATCAGCCCTAAAAACGCTTGTTTATTTTCGGTTATGCATTTTAAGAACGCCTCTTTTAAGCAGATCATTACTTTTTCATCTAGATGCCCAAACTCTAACTCCGCCACACTTGATACAAACTCATGCACTTCGGTGTTTTTCGCTGAGCTTTGTGCATTGAGTTGCACCTCAATCGAGTGCTTTAGCACTCGCCGTATGACGGGGCTAAATACACGTTCAAAATACCCTTTAGGATCCGCATGTAAGGCGGTTAAATCAATATCTGGTAATTCAATACTAATATCATCTAAACAAACGTCCTTTCCTTTTAGGAGCTCAACTTCAGATACATCCAGTTGCAATTGGTTAATCGCATGGTGTAGCCATGTTTTTAATAGTGACTCTAGGGCACCTACACTATATTGCCCTGAGTCAATGAGAGATGAAGGGGCATCAATATCAGCCCCTATTTGCGCGATTGCTAGTTTCATAATTACACGTGGTCGTTGCGCCAGAAATAGCGAGAATCATTCATTGGTCTGTCTAAGAACACGGCATGCCAAAGGAAGTCGCCTTTATGCTCCTCTTGCTCTTCGAGGTGATAACACCCGGCGCTGTATATATGGTCACCCTCGCCTTTTTGAGCAGTATTACGACGCCAAAAGCCTGTACAGATTAAGTTCTGACACTTGTAAGCGCCACCACCATGTAATTGAGCCACATTATTCATCGCCAATACTTCGCTTTCATCACAGTGTGCGACTGCACCACCGCGCTCTGCTTGGCAGTGCTGAGCTTCTATTTTGGCGTAACGTAGGCCATATGCTGCACCACCTTGACGCCCCGCACGACAATTACGAATGTGCTTGGCCTCAATGTTCGTTGCATCTTCACCATAAATGGCCCCACCATCACCACTAACACAGTGATTTTCGATAACGCAGTTAAGTTCAATTTGGTCCGCATAGCGAAGATTAAACGCACCGCCATTGCCCTCATACATGCTCATTTCACGAGATACTTCATGAATTGCCCCATCAAAAGTAAAGCCTTGCATGGATACATGTTTCACTGGGGCATCGCGGTCACCACGTACAATAAAACGACAACCCACATGCGCTTTGACGATACGGGTTTCACGCTCATTAAACCCGATGATACTCAGGTTAGAACCAACCTGGACTGAGTTTTTAAGTTTATAAGCACGAGAGACTTGTCTGTGACCATTGTGAGGGAATAACAAAATAGTCATGTTGTTTAAGTTTTCACGACTAAAGACCGCATCGAACTCATCTTGGTTGTGGACAGCGACGACCTTCTTGCCGCGACCAAATCGCCATGCATGTTCATCCACGTATGCTTTAACCGCAGCTTGCGTTGCAATTACATGATCAGACGGCGTATCACCACCGAGTTCAATATCCGCTGATGTCGCCTCAATGCATGGACCTGAAGGCATTTTCAATGTTGTCGGTGACAATTCACCTTGTACAGAGCAATCGCCAACAATTTGTGCGCCTTGATCCAGATGAAGTTGGTTTTCGAGGATAAGCTCGCCTTCTACCTTCAACTGCTCAGCAACACGCACATCACCTTGTACGTCTAGCTTGTGTTGCGGCTGAGCACACCCTAAACCTAGGTTTGCGTTACCATCTAATACCAGTTCAGAATTGCCTCTCACACCGATATCAAGGGCATTCTCTCCTTCGCTGGTGTTAACAGCCAACATTGCAATTTCGGTATGGGCATCGCCCACAGAGACTTTATGCTGTACATCTAGCTTCTGCGCTCTCACCATATCGCTAAACTTGGCTGTGCCTTGAACAGAAAGCGTATTAAGCATATTTACAGCAGGCTTCAATGCAACCTGAGATTGGGGCTCTAAACCTTCAACGATTAGACTTCCGCGAATTGTCGCATCTTTATCTAAGTGAACGGCTTCCTTGAAATACGCATTGCCAAGGGTGGTGAACTCACCGCCCAAATTTAGACTTTTGGCAAACACAGCATCACTCTCAAGCGTTAACTTGCGCTCAATAGTCGTTTGACCTTCAATAGTTACTGTGTCTTTAAATAGCGCATCATCATAAACTGTTAAGTCTGAACGCAGTTCTACATCGCCAAGGATCTTTGCGCCGTCCAAACATTCGAGTTGACCTGTGCCTCGAAGTACGCCGTTTAGCTCAATATCACCTTCAACTTTAACATCGCCTACAATATCCAGCTCAGCTTCAGGACTATCATTTCGGATCCCCACTCTACCATCTTGGAATACAATCGGATTTGCGCCTTTGTGATAAACCGCGAAAGCGTGTTCGAAATGATTTTGTTCAAGGCTAAGCTGGGCGCTGCGCAGAATTTTCATTTCTTCTTCGTCAGACGCATGCATCGCTACACCAATGCGCGTTTCACCAAGCAGCTCTGATGTACCATAAACATTTACATTACTTCTAAAGCTCGCGTATTCGTTCACATGTAGGCTGTCATCTATCTCGAGGCGGCCTTGAATTGCTAAGTCCTTTCTAAATCGCGCATCTTCTGCAACATCTAGCATGAATTCTGGTCTTTCCATACCAAGGCCTAAATAACCTCGGCTTACAACCAGTTGCACATTGCCCGCAGGGTCATCGACACGTATCGCTTGTAAGTCTTTTTCACTGATATGTAATCGCGCACTTGCCTGATAAGGAACAAGCGACAAATTGCCAGCAACATCTAAATTGGCTCTAAAGCTCACGTCATTATTTACTGTCAGTGCATCCCTACCTTCTGTGCCCTGAATCTCAACGCTCCCAGCAGCATAATGCTCTCCGTGAACATTCAGATCTTCTTCAATAATAACCGAGCGTCCAACTTCTAAGTTTGAACTGATGGTCGTATTGCCCCGCACGAGCAAATCGTGTTCAAGCGTGGCTTTTTGTGTCACAGTCAGTTCGCCATCCAGCACCGACTCACCAGACACTTGTAATGCAGCACGTTGCGCATCACCGGTGTTATTTGTCACACTCACTGCTAGGCCATCTTTAAGCGTTGCATGACCCATTAATTTTGTTCTGCCATCAACGGTCAGTGCATCACCGTGATTACTGACATTCAACAGACCAGTAATATCGGCACGACCTGTCACTGCCAAGTTAACCTCATTGCTAGGTAGCATTTGGTTAATGGCGAGTTGACCAGGCGCCGCATTCAGTTCAGCATCACCTGCACTATTCGTTACTTTGAAAATGGGCGTTTCTGCCTGCTGAGTGAGCGTCAATTGGCTCGCGGAGAAATTAACCGAAATGTGTTCGTTTTCTACAATTGAGAATGCGCCGTGCAAATCCGTATTACCATATACACTGAAATCTGCTGACTTTTGCGATGTCCCCACCATAGTCTGCGAAAGCCCTGCACTGAATCCGCCGAACTCGCTATTTTCAGTCGCAACATAGAGCCCTGTTAACACGTTGACGTCTTTATCAAAGCGCGCCGCCTCACCCACGTGAAATTGTGCCAGCGGGTTAGTTTGGAAAAAGCCAATATTTTTCGCTTTAGCATGGATTAATGAAGTTGTATTAAGACCATCAAAATAACTGATATCAACACTTTGAGATTGCTCATTGTGCGCTAGAACAGATAGCTTCGCATCCGTAGTCCAATCACTTTGTAGATTGTGCTTTGCAATAACCACATGCTCGCTGAAATCTGCTTGCTTAACCTTAGCATGCTCTGTTATTTCAAGTAGCGGCGTATTTACATCACCTTTGACATCAAGAGAAAGTGCAGAGTCCGAGCTTCCCATAACAGCCTGACCATGTTTCACTCGTACTAAATGATTGCCATCTTTATCTTTGACAAGAAGTGCCGGGGTTTCAGCAGCAGTGCCTTTAATGGTAAGCGTCGCTTCTTCTGAAATTGTATTTTCACCGACAGTGAGCGCTTGTTTCGCTATCATGTCTGGCGAAATAACGTGCGCATCAGATTCAATGACATCTTTTGCATCAATTGATGTAAAGTCAGCGTGTGCTTTTACATCTAAAGTTGTATTAATAATCGCACCAGCATCGCTTTGAACTGGTACATTAGGTTGCTCACCAACTTGTAATTGACGCGTGCGAGTCTGTCCAAGTACAGTAGTGTTTTCAGCGACATCCAATGAATCCAGATGAGTATCACCGGCGTTCAAAGCCATTTCAATCTCAGCGCGATTTGCAGTCACTTTTTCACCCACATTCAGGCTTTCAGAAACTTGCGTGTTTGCCCAAATATTGACGGGTTGTTCACCTACTAAAGGCGCATTTGTGACTTTGATCAACGAGTCATTAGTGTTGCCAAGGTTAAGAATATCTCCCTGATTACTTTGTACATCTAGCTTTGCCGTCGGCGCTTGAGCGCCCACTGAAAGGGCCGTTTCCACATGTGCATTTGCGTTAAATACTGCGCTGCCCGCGACATCTAGAGACTCTCCAATCTCCACTTCTCCAGTAAAAGAAGCGTTGCCATTATTACCTAACAGGATGTGTGCTTCGTCTTTATTTTTGCCAACCAATACTCTATTGGTGACATGGAAACTCTCATCGGGCGTCGCAGTACCTACACCCACTCGGCCTTCAGGGTTAATAATAAATGGCGTGGCATCTTGGTTGAGGTCGTCGACTCGCAGCAAATCACTCGTATCTGTTGAGCGCTTACCAATATGTAATTTCGCAGTCGTACTTTGCTCATCAAGCCCAACACCGAGTTTTGGCACTTCTACATGCGACTCGAAAATTGACTGTCTAGCTGCGAACAACTCACCTTGTAGCATGGTTTTTTCTGCAACAGTTAGCTGATGTGCAGTGGTCACGCCACCCAGTTCGGCCTCACCTGAGACATTCAAAGAATCTGCCTGAATATCTTTTTCTGCAATGACAGATTCTTTTGCCCTCAGCGTGCCTGACGTTGTCACGTAGGGCTGATTATCTGCATCTAACCCCGCCTCAAGTGCCTGAGTCGTGCCTTTTTTCACGCTGAGCTCACCCGCCGTTACGCGTTCACTCACATTGGCTGATTGTGATTTAAGTTCACCGGTTGACTTTATATTGCCACTCACTTGTAGCAAGTCGTTTGCATCGCTGTCGACCTTTACCTTGTCATACATTGTCAATGTATCAGCTTCAACCTTTAGCGCTTTTACCTCGCCACCATCTGGAGAAACATGTAGTGTATGATCCACCGTTACCGCAGAATCATCGACTCTGAATTGCTCTGTTTCTCCATCTGGGCTCACTGATAGAGCAGACGTCACAGAGATTTCTTGCTCATCGCCATCTTGAGTGACAGCTATCGGATCGTCAATTTGATTAAACCCGGAGCGGATCAGGGATTCAAAATCATCGCCCGTTGGCGTTTTAAGATCGTCAAATTTATCAATCAATTCAGCCCGACTGCTTTTGGCAATCACAGATGTTGAGTCGCACTCGGCTACAATTTCTTGGTCACTGACTTTGTTCATTCTTCGTTTCCTTCAGGATCTATTCGATTTGGCACGCTAGTAGCGACGATGAATTTCGAAACTACCGCTGTATTTGAGTTAATTTGAGAAAAAGACACCGGCAAAATAGGCTTGAGGTAAGCCAACGGCGAATAGCCTACGGTGAATCGCGTGTTGCTATTTGGTTGTGTAAATGCATTCGGCGTACAGATATGGTCGATACACAATTGCGTTGCAAGGTAGATCACTTGCTGTGCATTGAAGCCTTGCGGATACAGTTCGGAATGCGTCGAGATAACCTCTGTGATCTGATCCATAATGGCTTGATACGAATCGCCATTTAGTTCTAAATCATCGGGTAACTCTGCCGATGCATAACCTTGTAGTATTTGCAGCAGGTATGTTTCGAGTACTTCGCCGCCTTGCGGCTTGGCCAGAACATACTCGATAATCAGCTCGATAACTCTGCCACTGTCCAACAGTATCAATTCCAACAATTCACCAATGTCTGTCGCGACGTTAGCGATGTGCGCTTGCCCTTCGCAAAACCGCTCTCTTTGTGCCTGCCCGTAGAAGTTTAACCAACCGTAGTAAAGCCGCTCAAACAAACTCATTTGTTCACGTTGCAGCCATACACAACGCACTGTCATATGCAATGGGACGTGTTGCACAATTTGGCTCTCGACTAGGCGCTGGAAATTTTCATTGTTCAGTCGCGTTGTCCAATTAGGCAGCACAAAAAACAAGGTTTCACTTTGTTGCTCGCTAATGAGATCTCCCTCTAGCAAGTAGAAGCTTTCTCGGTTGTGTGTTGCGAGTGGCATTTGCCCTTGGTGAGAAAAGCCTAAGTTGCGCATAACAAGTTGGCTTAGACTGGACAAGTGTGCGGTTTTTGGACTTTTAGATAAATAGTTAAAGCCGCGGCAACGATTGTGACCTAGTGTGCCAATTTCATTGAGTAGTCGACATTTATCAATATACTGGCGTAGCAATACTAAACGCGTTAATAAATCTTCTTCATGACTTGGGTCCAATTCGCACCCAGAGAGTGCACTCATGTAAAAGCTAAATGCTTCGCGATATTTCAACAGATTGGCATTGGGCAGTTTAATTGCAAACCGAGCTAAAAGGTGTGCCGCGCTGTCATTTAACCGAGTTAGCTGCGCAATTGAAAAATCTATTTCTAATTGCTGTTGTAAACCTTGCTCGAGATAGCTAGGCATGGCGACCCTAATCAGGTGGTTAACCCCACTTATGCCCGTAACTGCTTGACTCAACTGTGTATGTGGCAATGAAATTGCGCGTTGCCAAAACTTGTGCAGCACCGACTCAGAAATGGCTTCACTGGCTAACATACAGTCTAAGACCATGCCTAAGAATTCAAAGCTTTGCTGTTGAGGTAAGGCCAGCACATGCGGCAATATATCGATTTGTTTATGCTGATCCGCTAGCAGCTGGTCAAAAAGATGCAGATAACCCTTAAATTGTAATAATTGCGCTTTTTGTGCGGAGTCTATTTCACGGTTGAGCATTTGCTCAGTAACCGCATAGGTCTTAGGTAGCTCATGCTGCAATGAGTCATAGCGGCTCAAATGTACATATTGCCCTTCGCTTTGTGCAAAGCTCTGTTCTAGACCCCCCGATTCTTCACTCAACTTCGCAGCGATGCCCAACTTTATTTGCGCGATTTCTTGCTCACTCAAATGATAGTCTTGACCTTCAATGACTAACGACAGTCCTTCAAAGAAAGCGTCACTTGAGAATCCGAGCTGTGGCGCCAAGTTGTTCTTGGTAGGATCTAACTCAGCAACTTCAACTTGCCAATATTCATAACCAGGTTGAGCACCACCTTCAGTAATAAACCTAAACTCCTCGATTTGTTTGATGTTTTGGTGTTGGCGTAATACATCAAGAATATCGGAGCTATATAAGTACTTTTTAATGGGCGTATTTTCGAGGTCGCTATCTAAAATGTAACCATTATTAAGCCGCGGCCCTTGATAAATATCCTGCACATACATCCCCATGTTAAACAACTCTGTTGCGCTGTATCGTTTGACCGTGGGGGAGATTTCTAATGCAACTTTAGCCAAAATATCAACCAAAGCGTCAACGATGCTATTTGTGTTTTCAAGCACCATTTTCATGCCAAGCTTAACATCAGCAGGGTTATAAAAAGCGATATCACCCAATTGGTGTGTCACACACCGCGCTTGAGAGAACACATGATGAATACGGTTTTGCACCTGTACTACTTGCTCTGGTTCATAGTTATAAAGTTGCACCATTAAATCAAAGCAAGTTTCACCGTTTTTCGTCTTATCGCTGGTTTGAATGTCTAAGTTTTTAATAATCGGAATATCTAAAAACAATCGTCGATAGTCAGCCAGAGTGACACAGTGGCTAAACATGACCGCGTCAGACGTTAAAAACTGATCTGGTGCGCCATCACTTTGTGGATCGACCTCAAGCAGATCTGCCACGGGGTAACTTAATTTGTAACTTAAATCAGATAGCACATAGGCGAGTACTTCCAGCAAAGTAATGCCAGGGTCAAAAACGTTGTGATCACTCCAAGTTTCAGGTGCCAACTTTTGCAGCTGCGCTATCCCTTGCTGGCGTAACCTAGTTAGGTCTTGCCCGGGATGCAACGAAGCATCTGAAGCAATTTTCAGTGCATTGGGTTCCATGTTTTTCCTCTGGGAATTTGGTCAATATTTGAATAGACGGAGTGCGTTCATATCTGTGAACGCATATATGGGTGTTTAGAGACTGTATTCAGTTGCGTGCTTACTGCACCACAAAGTTATGTTGAATTTTCCACTTCCCGATGCCTTCAAAAACATCGCCTGCCACGTTAGTCAGTGATATCTTGTGATTACGGCTTGGCACCAAAATTTCGTCCATACTCTGAGGGCACACCTGTGCATATTGACGAATGTTGTCATCTAGGCGTTTACCACGAATAACTTGCACCATTTTTACCGCTTGGTGCATTTCTAAGGCTTGCGCTACATCCGCCAAATAGATGGTATGAGATAGTTTCTCATCGCTCTTATTCCAAGGTGTCAGCGTATCAACAACTAAATCGTTCAGCTCTATCACCGTTGTTTGGATATCAAAACGAGGATCGATTTGAATAATGATCTCTAGTTGGACTTCTACATAAATTGGGTCAACAACCGTGATGTCTAAATTAGGTACTGAACGCAATTCAACTTCGTCCTGGATCTGACGCATTAAATATCTAGGTACTTTGGGCTGTAACAACTCAGTATCATGGTTGAGTGGGATCACCATCATGTTCACCCCGTCACTCGTCTTATATGCCCGAACCGTATGCAATTCAGGAAAAGTTTGCAGTGTATGGTGTTCGAAGTCCCAACCTGTTAGTAACCGATCTCTATGTCTCAGGCGTTCACTCACACGCAAGTTAATGCGGCTATCATCTTCTTTAACACGTGCACCGAAACTATCAAAAGGTTGTTCGACGGAGGATATGAGCGGATCTGTTGTTACCAGCTTCGAAATACTCTGTGCGGGAAGAGGCTTCAAATAGTGAGACTCAGGGTGTCCTGTTGAACCCAGAGTGACTTTTACAGCCTGCGAGTAAACCCCCTTTAGCTTAGAGTATATTGGATGGGTGTAATCACTTGAAAGCATCGAAGTATCAATGGCCGCGCGAACCCAAACTTTGCCGTCTTGATTAAATTGATCGGTTAGATCAAATTCAGGTAACGAAAAAACGATGATCCCTGAGTCTAACAAGTCATAGGTGTTGTCTTGCAAAATACGGCCTTCACCACCCGTTCCCTGAGAGTCTTCCCGGCTAAAGTGATGCCACTTCCCTTGATTGTAATACTCCCATTTAAAGTCCGGCTGCTCTACAAAGTTATAACCATCAACAGCTTCTAATTGAAATAGCACGCTGCATTGACCTGGTGTCACCATCGAGCCTAGCGCAATGTATAAATAGCCTAAATCGTCAATTTGCGGTAACAGGTGCAGACTGTTCTGATCTTCAAGTAACTGTAATTGCCTGCCGATTGGCGATATGTGCTCAATCCAAATTGAATTACCAATAACATCTCGTTGGGCACGAGAAATACTTTGGCTGTAATAGTTGAGTTTAATTGAATCAAGTAACGGGGTATAAGGTTCCGGTACCTGAACAGGCATAAAGTCCCCATCAGTTGGGTCCCACTTGGTTAAATTAATGCTGTTTTGGTATGCGTAATACTCAGCAACTTTTAAATGGTATGGATGTCCAAAGTCCTGATTAGACAGTTCAAATGTGTACCATTTAGGCCACTCTTTCGCTTGCGTCAGATTAAAGGGTAGCGTCAAATAGTCCCGGGCACCATTGTCATCGTCGAAGGTGAAAGCGAGCCGATTTGTGGCAATATTATTTTCATTACTAGGTAAGTTTTTTTGCTGTGAAACTTGAACCTCTGAGCTGTCCCAAAGATCGTCGTTATAAAATAGGTCTGCGGTTATTTTGTGGTGTGCGTCACCGTAAGTTTCATCCGACTGAGAAATCTGAACTTGGTTGACTGGCCATATAGGTGTTGCTTCAGACTTCTTGGCACCTTGAGCTGAAGCGATCACGCTTTGGTAGTTTAGGTAGGTTTTGTAGTACTCATCAAAATCATCCGGTCGCCCTACCCAATTTAGCTCAACGCTTGCTCTGGTTATACGTTTGCACAGTAACTCTGGGTGCGTAAATTCAAACTTTTCGGCAAGTTGAGGTGCGAACCCGAAAGGCTCAAATGGTTTAGCCATATCTAAAAAGCCAATGCCATTATTTCCTATTAAGCCATTCGCACCTACGACTAATACATTAAGTCGCACTTCTTGCACTTCGTTTAAAGTAAGAGACGCTAATAATTTTTCACGCTTGTTTAAATCTATGCTGTAAAGACCTTGATACTTAGACTTCTTGAGCACAAACGCCACATAAGGCAACACTTTATCCCGTCCAATAAAACCATCTTTTACTGGTGCTATTGGCGCGAACAGCTCATCAATTGTGATGTGAATTTCACTGTTTTCAGAATTAAGCGTTAGCTGCTCTGCTGATAATAGAATAGGGCCATCTTCGGTACTGACCCATACATCAAAGCTCTCTAACCAAGCAGTTAAATCCAGCGGGCTTTCCCCAAACTCATCACTGGAAAATCGCATTGAAATAATACGTTTTCCGCTAGATAGGAACAGGTCTTGTGATGCTACTTTGAAGCCAATTTCTACTTCAGGATCTGACTCAATGACTTTGTCGTCACCAAACGTCATCGCACTGGATTCCAACTCAGTGCCCTGCTCGCTGTCAATGAGGACATGGCGACAAATGTCTAGGCCTGAGCTGGTGATAAGCTTGTTTACCGTTGTGACATTATCAACCACGGCACGATTAATGGCACATGGCTCAGTCGAGAGATAAGTCAGGTCGTTACCCTCTTCATCCTTGCCGCCATCGAACTCAGTTCCAGATTGCAAAGTTATTGAGTCGACTTCATTTAAAGCAATCAAAATATGCGCGGCGTCAGGCTCTGCTGCCAAGGGCTCAAAGCCCAGAACATCGCGATAATAGTGATTCAAGTGACGCTCAATAAACTCATTAAACTGACTTTGTGTGTGAGACAGTAAATCAACAAAAGTCAGAAGCAGCGCTAAATCTGGACGCTCTGCTATCTTGGCCGTTAGTTCATCAGCATTGCCAGTTAACACAAATGTACTCAGGTCGGCAAATTTTTCTGCATCAGGTAGAATTTTGTACCATGTTTGTACTGGACGCCAAGTATCTGTACCAATGAAGTTTGTTTGTTCGGCCACCTTAGCAAGGTAGCTTAGCCATTGCTCAATCGAGCGTGGCTCTATTTCGTAAAACCCACTTGAGAGCTCGGGTATGATGCGCCCAGTTTGGCTCAACCCTGTTTGATAATGGGTAATGTGTGAAAGACTACGAGACTTAGAAGTCATGTGATTACCTTATAAATTCGAAAACGAACACATAAACGTAACCACACGTACCAACAAAAGTTGGCTGCTATGTATTACGGCGTTCGTGCAGATTGCAACAATGCAAAAGATAAAAAAGTAAAGGTATTGCTCAGTGTGGGAGGACCACGAGCAAAAGCAGTTAGACAGACTGTTCAGATAGATAAAATGGAAATACCATATTGCTGCGGCTATTCGTCTTGCGGATCAAATAGGTCAACTCAATGAGTAATACTCCATCGTAGAGCTCTTGTGGATCAAACGAAATGTCTTCTAATATAATTCTAGGCTCGTGATTAAGCAGCACCGCTGAAATTTCTTGCTTTAAGGTAACAAGCGCGGCTTCACTGGCATCCTCAAACACAAAGTTTGATAACCCAGAACCAAGTTCAGACCAAAATGGTCGCTCACCTTTTAGCGTATTTAAAGCAGTAGAGATCGCCTGCTTCACAAGCTCTTCTCCTTCGGCCATTTCAGGCCCAGCATCTGGGCTGGCAAATTGCGGTGGAAAACCCCACCCTCGTCCAAGAAATGATTGGTCCATATATAAACCCTCTTTATCCTATTTCCATTTTGTCTGTCACGACTGCGACTTTTTTACTTTCGATGGTGATGGATTTATCCATCTTGATTTGACTATCATCCGGGGTTTTGATCACGACATCAGTCTTTGCCGTCATGCCCGCTTTGTCTTTTTGCGATAAGCTATAACCTGAGCTTTCACCCAGTGAAATAGAGTGGTCCTTACTGCCTTCCATGATGATGTGTGGTTTTTTAAAGGTAAATTTCAAACCCATGGCCTGCTCTTTAAATACTAACCCTCGGACATCATATTCTTTTTTATATCCACCCAGAGGGGGCTTAGCAACGGGGTTGTGAACAGCCCCCACAATGACCGGAAATCTTGCATCACCACCGATGAAGTCCACTATCACTTCAGTATCTTGATCTGGCGGTAAAAACAGCCCTTCTTCTACCCCCACGTAAGGTGTTAGTAGCCGAGCCCAAATAGGTTCTGTCGTCAGGCTATGTAAAGTGAGTGGGATCCGATGCAGTTTTTCTTTATCATCTTTAAACTCTGCGACTTTACCTACCACAACTGGGGTTGGCTCCAAAGTTTCCCACTGCGACCAACCACTATTGACCAAGGACAAGCCCAAAGTGAACTCACAAAACCATCCCTGATTAGAAAGGTGATGATGGATCTCGCTGATCATATAATCCGCTTTATTGCTCTCACCAGCACCTGATACGGTGATGGCTTCTAACAACTTAACGTTATGCAATGACTCAGCTACTGACATATCTACTTGAATACGACCTTGTTGAGTATCCCAGAGGCGATAGGTTTGCTCAGCTTTGGCTTTTGCCGCCAACTCCACTTTGTCTATTGGCGCTTGAGACTTGATAACAATGTCAGCGGTCGCACCGTCCTTTTTTTCACCTGAGTCATGGTTTTCGACAAGCATCGCTTGAGTTTTAATATCCCATGCACTGTGATCGACTTTTTTCGCATAGGAGCTGTTATCTATACAGAGCTCAAACTCAGTACACCCGTCCATGGCGACATTAAACTCTGTGGCACTTGGTGTATGCTTAGTCAAATCGACAATGTTAATTCCGCCTTCTTCTTCGTAAAAAACAAAGCCATTGGTCAAGATTCGATTCATTAGTACTTCCCATGGCTTTTTCTCAACCATGAGGTATTGATAATGTTTGATTTTACTGTCTGCGACCGTCTTTTTTCCTGCACACGGCGTCAACAAATCATTTAGAATATCTGTGTCTGTGGAGTCTGGTTTGTATAGTTTGCTGATCCTCGATTGACAAAGCTTATTTGCCTCCCCTTTGGCTTCAACTTCTACAAATGGCTCGCAACAATAGCCAATTTTACCGCCAGTGATCACACCAGAAAAAACGGTTATTTGCGCCGCATCACCAAAGCCTGCTTTCACCTCTATTGACTTGCCCGGTGGAAAGTCTTTTGACAGAGACAGCGAGAAAGTTTCTTCTGCCATATCACCATCAGCGAAAATAATCGATAGCTCAGGGATCTGATTCACCCCTCGGCGAGCGACTATCTCTTTGACACCCACTTCCAGTTTTTTTTCACTGCCGTCGACTAAAATGGTGTAACGTATATCCATATCAGCGCTCCAAAGGCGGGTAAATAATTTCAGCTCCCACGTCAGCGCTGCGAATTGAAGCCAATTTATTCACACTTGCCACCTGATGTACGTAGTCAGGTTCACCGTAAATTGAAGTCACTTGGGCTATCACACTATCTCCAGCTTTATGTTGGAGTACATGGGTTAAATCTGGTGAGCTTTTTCCGGTTCTAAGTTTAATTTCTTTGTTCGACAGACACTCTGATACATTACAAACAACCTGCGCTTTGACACGGTTGCCTTTACCATTGACCAGTTCACTGATCACATTGATGTCATTGAGCATACCGTGAAAACCCCCATCAGCACCGTGATTTAACACCATGTTCAAAGGCATGATGGTCACAAAAGCGGGCAAATGAGTTTCACCTTGTACTGCAAGACCGTACTTCAACAATTGTTGAATGCTGTCTTCGGTCTCTGTCTCTCCACTCTCTCCCATCGCGAGCTGACCGGGCGTTTCAATGATGGTATCGTCCAATAGGAATTTAATAGTCAGAATCGAGGTTGGTGACTTCTGATAACGCGCAGACCCACTTTCTGAGCCAATGATCTTTGACTCTACCAAATGATTCTGATGCGTCACGTTTAAAGATTTTGGGTCATAAGGCAACGTGAGTTCACCTAACTTGTTACCATCGCCTCGTTCAATTTTTTTATAGAATGTCACTTTGCAAAGTGGCAAACCACTTGCGTTAATACCGCTTGATTTATTCATAGTCAGGGCCTTTTTTCTTTACCAAACTTTGCAAACCTAAATTCAATATGGCGCTTTAAATCGGCTTCCAATTGACAAAGCAACTCCTGAACTTCATAACGGCCTAGCGCGTTACTGTGTTTTTCGATTGCAGGTATCTGTTGAGAAGAGCCGTTTGTATTGTCAGCGGTCGCATCACTTGGTTGGTCCGCTCGAATACGTGCTTTGACATGCACTTGATTACACTTTATTTCCATATGTTGCTTACTCCTTGTTATGAAGGTAAGCCTGGAATTGGCACCGCAATGAGGTCCCGATAGCTAAAGCTAAGTGACTCAATTAAAACGTCATTTCGGCTGGCATCAACACCTTCCCACTCCCAACTTTCCAAAAATGCATTTTGAACGAGCCATGCTTGAGCAGGCAAAAAGTTATCGTCTAATATCGTGACTAAGATATCGTTCTTAACCAAATAGGTACTCCAAGCATCGCCAAATACCAAGTTTTGTAGCATCAATAAGCTGCCACCTTGGAAAACCCCTCTTTTTAGAGTTAAGGCTCTGGCCTGCTTTGCATTCGCAACACTTACACGATTGTTGGTATATTCGATGCTCCTAGCCATTTTCAGTCCACTGACATCTTTAAAAAGAATATCAACGGGGTTAGGTATGCCGGCTGTAACAATACTGACAAGAAAACGATACCCAACCATTGGTGTTCTAGGATCTTGAAACATATTTCACACCTAAATGGGCACTCTCGTGCCCTAAAAAAGAGAATAAAATTAATGGAATTCGATCTTGATATCGTCAGCCATCATTTCTAGTGACTCAACACTCGCTTCATTTGAGCCGCCATTGATGCTCGGTGCCGTCAACTTCTTAGGAAATGCATTGATTACTTTCCAAGTAACGAGAGGCTGAGAACGATCTTCATTGGTGAGTGAAATTGTGATGTCCTTTTTATCAACAAGGTTTAAGCTGATAGAAGAAATCCAATCGTAGAACTGGCTCTTTTGCTTAACAAGGCCACGCTTTAACGTAATGTTCACGTCAGTTGGTTGCCCAGGCATATGCTTTTTGCCATAGCCATCTTTGTAAGTGATAGTTTCAACACCAATATCTAGGCCAGAAACCTCTGAAAAAGGAATGCTTTCTTCGCCAAAACTGACAACAAATCGATAGACCGGAATTGGATATTCTGCTGCGATATCTGCTTTAGTAGTAGCCATTTATTAACTCCAAAAAATACTGTAATTACAGCTATGCTGTAGTGAAAAATAGGTGTCTATTTGGCTGCTCAAACGGGCCAAATAGACGTTGTGATTCGCGGAAAATCAAAAGCTAGGATTAGCCTTCTAAGCTTTTGTGAGAGAAAGTTAGTACGATGAATTCAGCTGGACGCACCGCTGCAAGACCAATTTCAATGTTCATTAGGCCATTGTTAATATCATCTTCAGTCATTGTCTGACCAAGGCCGACGTTCACGAAAAATGCTTGCTCTGGCGTTTCACCAAAGAATGCGCCAGAACGCCATAGGCTCTCTAAATAACTTTCAATCATGGTTTTTAGTTTTAACCATGTGAATGGTGTGTTTGGCTCAAATACTGCAAAGTGCGTTGCTTTTTGAACAGACTCTTCAACCATGTTGAACAAACGGCGAACCGATACGTAGCGCCACTCATTGTCATTACCCGCAAGCGTACGTGCACCCCACACCAGTGTGCCTTTACCTACAAATGTGCGGATAGCATTGATTGACTTACCTGATGTTGCATCAACGTTTAGACCTTCTTGGTCTGCATTGTCAATGGTAAGCTTTGGCATGAGTACTTGTGCAAGTGCAGCATTCGCAGGCGCTTTCCATACACCGCGATCTTTGTCCGTTTTAGCCATAACACCGGCGATTGCAGGTGAAGGAGGAAGGTCTAGGTAGTTTTTGCCAAGCTCTGCTTTAACTTGGTTATACACATCTGCTGAAGAGAATGGGTAAGCTGGGTCGCCAATTGCTGCCAGTTGAAGTGAGTTCAGTGTAACTGGTGTCAGTTCAAATTCGTTTTCGATTACTAATGGCGTGCCGCCTGTTTCAACGATTGCACCGTTTTCAAGCTTAACTTCTACCCCATCGGTTAAACGGTAATAACTTGTACCATCCGTCGCGAACACAGTTTCAGGCACTAAATAGCGCTTGCCTGATGGATCGTACTCATCACCATCAATATCATCCGTATTGTCACCTTTTGGCAGTAAGTAATCTTCACCAATATCGGCCCAATCAGCACCATTTAGGCAAACCAATTTGTGTGAAACATCCTTTGGCCACCAGACTTGTGCAGTCAACGGCGCATCCACAATGACTTTAGTCGCGTCATATGCACGCGCAATCGTTGTTGTAAGGTATGGATAGTATGCAGCACCATACTTAAGGCCAAGTGTCGCACCAGCGCGAAGTGCTGTTGCATCTTCAGAGATAGGGTCAATGCTATCCACATCGGCCTGCATTTGAACGTCGACAAGTGCAAAGCGGTCCATTCTTTTTTCAGCGTGAACGAGTGCTTTATTCTGTACTTCGTAGTGTTTTGTTGTATCTAAGCCAATTGACTCTGGGCTAGAGATTAACGTTACTTCGTCAACTTTATTAAGTAAATCAATTGCTTTAGTGAAGCCTTCAGCTGCTAACATTTCACCCGCAGTACCAATGCTCACGATGTAACATGCACCGCCGCCATTGGCAAAGTAATGACTGACAGCTTGATGCAAGAAGTATTGTGCATCTTCTAGCTCGCCTTCTGGAGACATCACTGCAAAGCCACCTGCTGACTTAGGTTTAAGCTTAAAGCTCTCTTGGTACGCGCCACCAAATACCGCTTCAAATTCAACCATGCTCGTAATACGAACTGGTGTATTCTTGTATGCTGGTGCATCACCTGCTTCATTCAGTTTGGTTGTGTAACCAATGAAAGCTGGAATGGCCGTTGCAACTTCTGCCACTGAAGGTGGCAGTGTTGATTTCTCTTGGACATAGACGTCTGGGGTTTTATATTGAGGCATAATATTTCCTTACGTTGATAATTACATTCTAATGAGCCAGTACGGCAAGAATTGGGTAAATGAGGCGCAAACTCGGCTAACTGACAACCTATTGAGTGGCAAATCAATGGGAATAAATCCACCCAAACAAGCTTGCGCCTCTTAAGACAAAGAGCCTTTACCACGGCTCCGCCACATCAGTCCCAACCGATGTGTCTTGTAAATTATTTTGTATGGCTAAGACGCCTCTTATCTGGCGCTGTGAAAAATAACTGTGACTTTTTTTGAGATGCTTTCGTGTCACTTTAAAATGGGTGAAAAGTGCCCAAAAATATGACAAAAAAGAAAGAAGAAGTTTCTTTAAGGGATAGATAATTGAAGCGGCTAAGTAAGCCTATGAGGCACAAACAAGCAATGAGAATACTGTCTTAAGGAGAAGCAAGGGCTGCTATTGAGCTATATCGTCAACGCACAGCTGGCTAAAAGTGTTACCGAGTGATAGTTTGCCTTGTAGCACATCTAGAGAGGCTCTTTAACACTCGTAAATTACCGACAGGCGGGCAATTTTGTTACGCGCCAGCTTCCAAGCTTATTTAGATACGGTAATGGGCTGAGTTGGCACAAACTTGACTGTTAATTCGGTAGGTGGAGACGGATCTGGGATCCCTTTATCATTTAAAGCAGGAATGACGCTTAGTGAACACTTTATATCACCTTTTAAAACAATTGGCGCACCGCCTTTGAAGGTAACTTCAGACAATACGATATCAGTAATCGCACTAAAAGTTACTGAGCCTCCAGCGACATATGCCCCTTGAATATAAGGAGACATATTCACTTTTTTTTGTAAAAACTTTTCTATGTCGTCTTGAACAGCAATCTCTCCTTGGCAAATCAACCCCTTGGAGACAACATCTAAAGGTCCTGCAGTCGGTACAATTAATACGCCTTTGTCTAAGAGTAAGTTAAATATCGTACTTGCGTTGAGTATTTTTATCATGTGTATATTTCCGTCATTTAGGTAGGCAAAAAGCACTGCTCCGTGAGTAAAAAAAGGCAAACTGCGCCCCATCCTTGCGCGCAATACAGTTTGCCAACTCACACTACTCTCATTCGCTTTGCAATCGCCCCAATCTTCGTAAGTACTGGACGAGGCGCTTATCACCCTTGGTGACTTTCGAAACCCAATTATCAACCAACTGTTTTCTTGTTTTGTTGGTTAGCCCGTTGCGACGATTGCGATAATTTTGTAATGCAATTCGCCCACAATGATGCTGCTTTGCATGCGCAATGAGTTCGCAAACTTGTTGCTCGGCGGCCCCTTTATCACATACAACATCGATCAACCCCAATTCAAACAATGCTTGCGCGTCATATCTTTTTCCTGATCTGAATACATCTAAAATCACATCACTAGACGCTCTGTCGCTCAGCTTTTTTGCTAATACGGCACATGGATACTGTTCAAACAAAATACTTGGGTTCATAAACTCAGATTGAGTCTCTGCTATTAAAATATCTGCTGCCAATGCCACCAGCATACCTGCACCAAAAGCACGACCCTGCACTATTGCGACACTGGTAAAGTTGTCTCTGGCACCACAAAGAAGCTGATCAATTAACATCAAATAGCTGCTGCCGTAATTTTCTAATTTGTCCTTATCACCACTTTCAATAAGCTCAGATAACAAGCTTAAATCAGCACCCAAGCAGAAATCCCCGTCTTTATTACCACTAAGTACTTTGAAAGTAGGAGGTTGAGCTTGAGATCCCGAACTAAAAAAGTGATTTAGCTGGTTTAAGACAGAGCTGCTTAAACAAGCCTTGGTATGCAACTGCATACGTGCCCACTGCATCGAACTTGTTTTCATTACAGATATAGGCTCACTCGGTTGTATCGATGTATTTACCCGCACAGAAAATCGCTACCGTTATTGTTTCTTTCACTCTGATGACGTGCTCGGCATAAAATTGTGATTGATTATTTGCGCTAAATTTACAAAAGAACTAAAACCTAAGTTGAAGAGGAAGGTTATTAATTCAAAAATGAGGAACATATGAAACTTGCAACAACGTTATTGTGCTACTGCATTTTTGCATTCTCAGCCAGCGCTGAACAAATCGCAAAAACTATATTAGCCAAACATTCAGTCGTCGCAGAACAAAAGAAAAACCAAAGAAAATTAAAAAGAAAGTCAGCGGTATATGCTAAAGATTTCATTGTTACAGGTGAACAAGCACGTGCTCAAATAAAATTTACTGAAGGCACAATTCTCACATTGGGTGCAGACACGCGCTTTTCAATCTTGGAATTTAATCACAGTGCAGATCATCCATCCCCCAACGCGACCCTAGAATTTGTAACGGGTGCGTTTAGAGTTGTCACAGGCGAAATCACGAAAGTTGTCAGACCTAACTTCAAAATTAAAACACCGTTAGGCTCAATAGGTATTAGAGGTACCGATTTTTGGGGTGGCAACCTTTACAGTAAAGAAACCATTGATGTAATCTTGCTTGACAGCGAACACCCTATCATCATTGAAAACCAGTTTGGCCGAGTCGTTATTTCCGAGCCAGGTACTGGGTCAACTTTGCGTCAAGGTGAAGCCCCTTCACAACCAGAGAAATGGTCAGAGCAAAAATTAAAAGACGCAGTCAAAACAATCCAATAATTCGCACTTTAACTAACATATGATTCATTATCTTCGCAAAATGGGTTGCGAAGAATCCGTGATGCTTCATTATGAATTATTTCATCAACCTTAACTCAGCTTACGCCTTCCACTTACAAAAATCATATCTTTTTGTTTTTTATATAAATAAAAATATAAAAACACAAAAATTGAAAAAAGCTCACCGAATTTGCCGGCTTTATTTTTGTTTGCTACTTTTGCTTCGCGTTACCGCTTTGGGCCCAAGTGATAACTAACTACTAACTAAAACTGACAAGTGAAAGTCCAGCTCTATGAGGCTGGTTTAAAAAACTATCCAAAGGATTAAAAATGAAAATGTTTAAATTAGGTACGTTCGCTGCTGCAATGTTAACTTCAGTAAGTGCAGTTGCTGCGCCTATCAATATCGCTGATACAAATGGTTATGATCGCCACACTGTATATGCTGATGGCCCAGTTAGCCGTGTAGTAATCACAAGTGAATTTGCGCATAACTTCTCAGCTGACATTGAATTACGTGATGGCGCACGCTGTGAGTACGGCAACCTATATTCAAACGTTGATGGCAGCCACATTGTGAATGCTGCTGTGCAACCAGATACTAACATCGTAGGTCAAGCAACTATCGGTGTTAATAACGGTATCCCTGAAGCGCGCCTAACAGATTCTAAGTTACTTAAGCTTGGTTGTTATGATGCAGACAATACTTGGTACCACGTACTAGTCAATGTACCAGGCGCACCAATTGTAAATTGGGATATTACCGTTGAGCCTGCTGGTGAATTCGTAAACCAACCTTACTCTTTTGGTTACCACTCTGCATACCGCGTGAAGAGCACACTTAATGTAGATAACCAAAACCGTTCTCAGTCATACTGCCACACAGTTGCAAACCGTGGTGTTTCACTGGGTTTATTCCACGGAAAAGATACATCAAATGTTTTCCACGCTGATGTATTCACTCAAGACAAAGTATACACGAATGACACGGCACAGCCTGTGCTTTATCAAATCATCGAGTGTGAAAATGCAGCGGGTAAAACAATGGCTGTTAAAGTATTCAACCTAACAGATCCTAATGGTATTTACACTTACGAAGATCAACTTATCATCAAGTAATTATCTTCTAAATATAGATAGGAAAATGGCAGCTAAATAGCTGCCATTTTTTAATTCACACTAAGGCTTTGTGTGGTACG
Source organism: Pseudoalteromonas luteoviolacea (assembly GCF_001696455.1). Classification (GTDB taxonomy): domain Bacteria; phylum Pseudomonadota; class Gammaproteobacteria; order Enterobacterales; family Alteromonadaceae; genus Pseudoalteromonas; species Pseudoalteromonas luteoviolacea_C. The sequence goes on along the minus strand of NZ_MAUJ01000001.1, from coordinate 684,794 downwards.
AATAAATACCTGATCTCCTATTGAAGTCTTGCCGATATGTTGTTGAACATATTGTCTATAATCAACAAGGCTCGTTGGTGCACCATGGTAACCTGACAAATGAAGGGATGCATGTGGGGTAACATTTCTCTTAGAAACCTTAAACTCCTCTCCAAAGGTTAACTTTGGTATTTCAGAATTTAATCCACCAGCGACTATCCATTTTAATTTTTTGTATGGTGAGCCGAGTAATTCGAAATTGAAAATCACTGTAGCCTCTTGCAAACGTGTATCAAAGCCCTCGAAGTTATAGGCATATACATCCCCTTGCTCTTGCATTAACACAGCCTTAGTTAACTCACTTGCAAGTTCAAACTGCGCTTCTGGTAGCACGAATTCGTTTGTTTTCCCCTCATTATCAAGGTGTGTAATAACCCCCCATGAATGAATAACCGGTAACTCTTCAGGATAACTTACTGTGCTTTTATAGTTAAACAGCTCATTAATGTTCGAGAGTGATGGGTAAATTTTAAATACTGTATGCTCACCTGCATCGTCGAAGTTAGATAAAATCTTCTCACCATAACTATCTCTACCATTCACAGAGACTTTCGATTTATCAGCAAGGTGCGCGGTTGGAACGCGTACACTGTCATGGACAAAGTCACTCTCTGTGATTACCACACTCGATGATGCTGCTGGAACATCAATGACTGCCAATTTACTCATGTCGTAACCTGATAGGCTAATGGAATAATATAATTTAGGATTGTGTCCACATACACTGACCGACCCTTTATAACCATCAAAACCTACGCCATCCTCTCTGGAAACTTTATAGTCACTATGGGTAACTGCAAGTTCGCTCAAGTCAACGGTTATATCTCGACAGGGGCACGAACCAGAGGCATCAAAAAACTCAATTGTTTCTAATTGTGCGCCTTCAGAAATATCGAGTGCAGTGTGTATTTTACGGATCTTGCCCTTATCGCCTGTCCCCAATCGATTGTAGCCGTAATCTTCGACACCTATTACTGAAGCATGCAGGGCACCGGCTGGAATATCTTGACTAAAAAAGCCCACGCTGTCAGTTTTATGTGTCGCTAAAACGTTACCGTCAGTATCATGGAATACCACACTGGCATTAGGATAAGGTATGGTGCCGCAGTCCGTACGTGTTTTAACATTAAAGGTTAGTTTTGGCTGCTCTTCACCGGCTGATATACTAGGCTTATTTTCTGAAGCTCTATCGGAAGAACCACCACACCCTGCAAGTATCAAACACCCTGCCAATAGCGCGGGTTTATACACTTTACTCATTATATTACTTCTCAAAATCATGGATTTAATTATTGTACTATAAAAGTCTATGTATATCTTTTTTGACGGCTCCAAACCGCGCTTTATTAAAATTATAAAGTTGTTTAATATTCAATCAAAAATACACATAATTAATAAGATTAGTTTAGGGCAAGGCATTCTAAGTTTAAAATGGTGTTATTTTAACCTATTCTAATTAATAACCAGTGGACACACTATTAATTTGGCGCTCTTAACCTTAACCAAAGCACACTAGGTAAACTGAATTGAATGCAAATTAAGCTGTTCGTTGCAGCCTTTTTGACTGCAACCAGAACACTTTCTAATACGTTACCGAATTTGTCGCTTCTACCCTAACAAAATGGTATTTATCTGAGTGCACAAAATCCGTGTTATCTTTAATGTTGGCTCTGTACTCTGTTAATCCTGTCGGTGCCCCTTGATGTCCACTGATCACCACTTTGACAGATTGCGTTTGTCGATCTTCTGGCAAAGTTAAAAAGTCTCCGAATGAAAGCTCAGGGATTTCTGCTTTGAGTGATCCCTGTACTTCCCAGTCAACTCTGTTGACACTGCTGTCAATCCATTGGTATTCAAACCGCCAATGTGCCAACCTAAGTCGACTATCCACATTGGAAAAGTCATACTCCAATGTGCTGCGTCCGAAAATATTTGAAACGGTTTCGAGCATGTCCATAGGTTGTTCTGGTATCGATATGCTGGTCACAAGACCTGTATCATCAATTTTAGAAACGCCGCCGCTCACCGTGTAAAAAGATAGATTGCCAAGTTCTGCACTCTCTGATTGGAAGCTAGTTATGTAGTTTTCACTTGTAATCGAAGGGAATGTATAAGCCTGTCTTTCGGAGGCGGAGACACTGCTGCTTTGGGAATAAATGACTTGATCAGACTCTCCAATCCCTCTGACAGTGTATCGGGAATTCAAAGGTAATGCGCTCACATCCAGCTTTACACCCTCATGACTAAAATCGCTACCACTAAAGGTCAGCTCATCCTTGTCTGCTGGGATATCACGCAATGTCGCTAAAACATCATCATACCCAGGTAGTTTTATGGCGTAAAAAGCACTGCGCTTGTTTTGACATACTTTTAAATCATCATGATCATCGCTTATCGGGTACAAGTACGAATCTAAAATGTAAAAAGCACTGTGCGTTGAATTCAAAGATGTAAAGTCTGCGGTCACATCTCTACATTCACAAGATTCTGTCAGGTCGTAAAACATGACGTTTGAAAGCTTGGCACCTCGGGAAATATCTAGAGCCGTGATCACTCCTGTAATTTTCTCAGATTCAAATACCGCGTTTTCGCCGATAATTGACACATGCTGCGCACCCGTAGGGATCTCTTGAGTAAACTGCGCTGAATCATGCGATTTAAATGTGGCTATTTCCTGCCCTGCTTTGTCATGAAATATGATTGTAGTGCCAGCATAATCTTTTATACCGCATCGAGTATACTTTTGAGCCGTAAAAGAAAGCTTTGGTTTTTCTGCTTTTCGAATTTGTGGCTTGTTGTCATTAGATGAATCGATGCAGCCACTTAATGAAATGGCTAAACCAGCGACGACTGGCGAAATAAAGAACTTCTTCATGAGTCTTTGTCCCTAATATTACTAAATCCCAGCCATTGTACACAAAACAACTACAAAGCATTAGCACCTTTACAAAAAGTAACATTATGATTTTTATCATAAAAAAAGCAGCCTTCGGCTGCTTTATATTTCGACTCATATTAGAAATACTAACAGTGTGTAGGGAGAGTCATGTTGTATTACATCCAACCAAATTCAACATACGTTTGTTCCTTTTACATGTTATACCGGAGTAGTTGAGGTTGCAGCCAATTCAATCTCCGCTTCCTCAACCTGCCAAAACCATAACTGTAAAAGTTTACCCAAGGTATTACACTCACCTTACAACCATTGCTGTACAAACAATAAAAACCTAACACTACTACATTAAAATAAGTCTTTCTTTATCGATACTATCTAGGAACTCTTGTGCTGCGGCCTTATTTTCCTCATTCTTCGAGCGATTGGTTCGATAGTCAGTCGCTATCTCTTCGAGCTTCTGTAAAATCACTCGACGGTCTAAGATAGACTTCGCTTTGTGATACTCATCAAGTTTGTCAGCCACTTTAGCTTTACTCCAACTCAGCTCAATGAACCAGAAATTCTTACGCTGTACAGCTTCACTCCATACCTTTGAAGTCCAAATATATGTACCACTGTTTGGGAGTTTCTCCCGCTCAGTCTTAAATTTCTGATAAATTTTTCCAAACTTCAATTGCTGTGGCATCAGCTTCAGCAAGCTTGTATACCTTTCTTTAATATCCTCTTTTTGGTCTCGGCTGAGAGGGCTATAAACTGTTTTTCTCGCGACTTCAGGTAACTTCCTCTTTGCTTCTTCTTCTGTATACTCTATTTGACTGCCGTCTTTCTCTAACTGTGTCACCCATTTATCGACGCCTAAGTTTTCTTTTGTAACTTTCACGGGTTCTGGCTTTTTGTTCGCAAATTCTCCACTGGAGCGTTCAATATGATAGCCTTTGCCGTCTGGGTTCTTTTTAATAGTCCCTTCCAAGGTATATTCACCTAATGTCCAATCACCAATAGAAACTGACGCGATTTCCTTTTCAAAGGTCAATACCTTGGCTTTAATGGACGCACCCACCTCAGCTTCGAGTGAGCCAGTTAAACTAAAGTCACCTTGCATGGGCCAGTCTTTATCAATACCAAAATGGCCAAAGCTATCTCCCCCTTTACCCCGCGTATACTTCAGTCTCCCTGAAGCCAGAACTTTGCCTTCTACCCCGCCCCTAATCTCACCAAATAGACCACCCTGCACTTTTGCAAGGTATGGTACGCCGACAAATGCACCCGCTTCTATCCTTGCCTTTGCCTTAGCACTTGCAGATGCCTCACCAATAACGTTAAATATCATGTCGGTTTCGGTGTTTTCTTCTTCCTTATTTTTTAAAGTCGCGCCAATGCCGGCGCCAAACTCAAACCCACCACTCACATCGATAGCGACACCTGCAAACCCTGCTCCGACCGGAAAGTCTAGTGAAAATGCAGGGAAGTCAATGCCCTTTTTCCATTCTCCTTTAATGCCCCCTTCTCGCTTATCATTATCATAATAAGCCTCAAGACCTAAGATTCTGGCTCGCAGTAGTTGTAGGCCATTATTTTCATCTTTCTCATACGTAAACTTACCACCTTCGAACTTAATTGATGATAACCCTTGATGCACTTTTAACTGTTTTAGTTCAAAGACTTTGCCAAAGTCGAAATTACCAGAGAAAAAACTAGAATCCACAACCGCTTTATCATTAGCGATCTTTGAATTATCGTGATCCAGATCCATGTAGGCATTTTCTGCTTCAATTTTTTCTTTCGTGAATTTTGCTTTGCTCAGAGCCAGTGTCATCGTTGTATGTTTGCTAACGGGTATTTCAACTTCCGCTTCCTCTATTTCACCTCCTAGCTGCTCGTCGTGATACATCACCTTTGCTTGGGTTACCGATGCTTTTACCCCTGCAGGCAAACCATACAATGAAACATCAGTTCCTACTTCAAATTCAGGCGCCGCATCCTTGGCAACTTCAACTTCGCCAGAAAGATTACTTACAGATAAATAGTTTGGGATTACTTCAAACGTATCGGTTGAAGAAATTTTTGCACGTGAAGATTTAAATTTACCGGCTGTATCCAGTTTTAAATTAAAGTCACCATCGAGTTTTTTCTTATCCCAAAGAGGCACATGGGCATCACCTGCGAAATGCACTTCTTTTTGCTGCTTATTGTAGTGCAAGGATAATAGATCTGAATAAACGCGCTTATCTGCAATATCTAACCCGACAATACTGGCTTTAAAGCTAGACAAACCCTCTTCATTTATGACAAGTTCATCGCCTAGCACTTGATGCGCACTGATAAATCCACTGAATCCGACACCTTGTTGACTGGCAAATACAGGTGCGACTGACACCTCCCAACCTGAGCCGAATGGCAATTTCACATCAATGTCACCACCAAATTGCTGACCGAGCAGATTTACCTTCGCCACGCCTGTACCATGAAGACCAGCCCGCTTCGGTCGATTTGCGCCATCTTCCCACTCCATTAAGTCCGGCTGATTAATACCGAGTGAAATAAACTTATTATCGACAATATTTGGCGATGACTCGGAGTCGGAGTCGGAGTCTGTATCAGATGGTTGCTCTTCAGATGGGTCACTATCCGCGCTCACGCCAATTAAGCCCGCCACTCTGCTCGATAACTTATCTTGAATATACTTAACCCAAGCTTCTAGGTTTTCTACTAAGGCACTTAATGCTGCATGAGCATCTTTACCTTTTTTGAGCCACTGATAGATGTATGCTTCATCTATATCCCCCCAAGCCATGGCCACCCAGCCTCCATTGTAAAATTTGTTGGCTACCCACAACCACATTTTACCAATAGCCCATAAAACGGCAGACACCACTCCCGCTGGTACTTTCGCCAGAAAAACCAACGCCTGAGCAATGGCTGTCACCCATGGGTTTAAAGACTTCAGCGATGTCATTGCGTAGTTAAAAACACTGGCAATGATTAACTTAGCGGTTTGGTCTCCATTAAAATGATCCCAAACAACTTGAGATGCATAACGTTTTGCAACGTCGACGCCTGAAGACAGCAAGTCGACACTTACAGAATCGGCATCAAGTGCCTTGCTGACTGAGAGCGCTGTTTTGGTGGGGTAAAGTTGTGAAACAGGGTTTAACTCCTGTTCTTGCTGTTGTTTTTGCATTTAAAAGTTTTCCTTTTGTTGAGACAAAGAAATATGAAGAGGTGTGAATAGAATTAAAAAGGCTTGAATACCTGCGCTGTAGAAGAGCCAACTTACAACCCTTCGACAGTGCAGTTCATAGCCCTTTCAGGTTGTCGCGGAGCAACGCGGTAACTTAGATTTGGTAGGTGCTCCAAAGCGGCTTCGAAATCGAGATGACGCGTTCAATGTACTAAGTTAAGTAGGTAGCAATTGAGGTGAATTTTTAAGGACCAGACTGAAATGATGTATTTAGAATGTCTAGCCCTGTATTAAAAATAGAGCTGATTATAAATTAAACGTAATCGCTTTTAACTTTATCTATATACGCACGTATCGCTGTGTTAATTTCACCAATATATTGAATATATTCAGTTTCACCAGTCACGTAATCTAGTTCGAATGGGTTGTCAGTTCGACTCGCATTTTGGCTATCTGTTAACGCATCAACAACGTCATCATAATCAACTTCTTCAAAATTCATATGTCCACTAAAAGTTTCATTCACATATTGCACTGTATTGAGCACGTTTTCTTCCCAGTAGTGCTTCACAGCCTCTATATAATCGGTTGGCTGCGCTTCTTTTTTCGGTGACATTTGAGACTTATACCAAGCGTCAGATTTCTCTTCCAAGGCGTGTAGAATTTTGTCGGCCTTATTGCTTTCAGACGTCTCTGTATCTTCAATCACGCTTTTGACAAATTCAGCGACTTTAGGCAGAACATACTTTATGAATGACTGAGCACTCCTTGATGAGCTGTTTAATGGGTGGTATTTATTTCTTTTAATGTAAGTGTGGATTAAATCTTGTACGGCATTAAGGTCTAGACTTTTCAGATCAATATCGTCATTTTTACCGAGTATCTCTGTTTTGGCGAGGCTGCTCATATCAACCGAAAAGAAGCCACTATTTCTGATGGGTACCTTATATTTGGCCGCATTTTTAAGTCCTTTGCGCTGAGTAATCATGTAACTCGAAAACATCGCGGCAAATGCTCTTCCTTCTTTTGACTCAACACGCGCAGCCTGTTGCTTTTTACCGTATGAAGGTAATTCCTGTAGGTTATCGTTCTCGACTCCCCATGGGTTCTGAGTTAAAAACTTACGCCATACATTTTCTTCTGCATCTTTCCTATACGTAAAGGTTAACCCAGGCTCCGATGGATAAGCATCTTCTGTGATTCTCCCCCCAATATGGCTTAAAATACTCGCCGTGTACTCAAGTAAGTTTGACTCCATATTATATATGTACCCAGGGGTTGAAAAAGCAATGCCATGGGGCTCCTTCTTCGTTTTAGATACTTCAGAGTCAGCTCTAACTTCATTCTCTTCGAGTATTTTTTTTACAATACTGGGATCTTTGATTTGCATGTCATCATCTAAATGAATGATGGATAGATAATCGTATTCTCCATCAGCAGCTTTATCGATAATTTTTAAGCTACCGATATGCTTAATGGTTTCATTTCTAAGGCCTCGATGCGGAATAACAAAGTTCTTATTTTCTGACCAATATTTTTTAGTAAGATATCTGAGTACATGCTTGGCATTATCAGGGCCCATGCTATTGTTGCCATTCATTTTCTCTTCTGGGTCAAGCGGGTACTTCTGCCAATGCGTCAATACTTCTAGATGGTCTTCTTCATAATTTTCAGCATCTGAATACGGATTTAATTTATAAGGCAATGCCCATCCGCTGCCAAATGTCGTCATATGTTTTTGTTCGCTACTTGCGGGGATATCACCAAACCCAGGTGTTTGATAAGTATTTACATTAGCAATAATATGAAAGTTTGGGTCATCTTCTGAAAAGCCAGCCATGCCTCTGATACGAGAAACATTATGATTTAACCCATCGACATCCCATTTAAAATGTCCCGCAGGGGGCACATAATTAATTCCTCCACGATGCAGACTTTTATTAAATACTTTATCGGTCGAAACATCTTTCCATTTCCCAACGTCTTTATTGAAAGCCGGGTTATCTTGGCCCTTTATCATTGCGCCAATTAAAACATGTTTCTTTTGTTCTGTTTCCATTTTGATACTCCTTGATCACACTCGGTCAGAGAAACAAATTACCTCTGCTTATTCGTTTCGTTCTTTTTTCGTGTTTGGTGCGATAACCTTATAGATGACCAAAGTGACAGTGCCTGTAGGATCATTTACCCAAATAGGTAGCTAGAAAGGTCATTTAGGTAGTTTGAATATGACTTTTTCTAAAACAACTTTGGTTATGTCATCACCTGACTCATCTTCTTTAATGGCGTTTTCAATCACGCCTTGCATTTTCTCAGTAAAATACTGCCTCAGCTTTTGCTTACTCTTTTCGCTGTCTTTACTTTGCAAATTGAACCCTTGGTTTTTTCCTAAAGATAGAACCTCATAATCAAACGTTTCATAAGAAGTTAAACTTGCGCGTTTTTTATCTGAAAGACCGAGTATTTGTTGGTGTACAGATTCCGATTGTTCGATAATGCGTTTAGCCAACACAGCTTCTTCGAAATAGGTGCCTGACCCCAATTTACGCTCAATCTCTTCGTCATTTTTCTCGTAAATTGAAGCCAACATTGCCTGAATTTTTCCACTCTCCGTTGCAATGTGCTGGTCTTTCGCTTCATCCGCTTGTTGTTGCTGCAATTTTTGAAAGCGGGCATGCTCCTGCGCTTGTACAAGCCTTAACCTGTCTTTCTCAATGACTCGGTCTGCCTCCGTTTCAGGCCTCTCTCGTGAAGGGTCCAGCTGGTTCGAAAAACGATCTAACTTACTGATTAACAGCGATAAAAAATTTGCACAGTGTTGCACGCATGACGCCATAGGCTGCTCCTTACGCCATGGCGCTTTATCTGGGCCAAACCACACTTCACTCATAAAGTAAGGGCCCGACGATTTACGCTCTATAGAATCCATGAGTAATTTAGGTGCCGCACATGTCCAGTCACTCTCTTCAAACGCGGTTGAAACTGCACTTTGAGCTGCTTTTTGCTCCTCCTCTGACTCTAATTTTAATTCATTTTCTAAACTGGCTAGGAAGGTGCGCTTGGTCATTGGGTCTCTACTTACCGCCGATAGACCATACTCACTGGCAACCCTGTCCTTAAATATACGGGCTTTAACAGATGCCTTTTCTCCCGAAACAGCGCCCAAAGAGTGAGACCCGGCAAACATGACGCCCAAAGCCCCATTTTCACTGTTTGGCACCTCTATACTCATTTTTTTCGCCGCGCTTTGAGCCACAGAAAGTGATGTTTGAGTTTGATATACCGTCTTCCCCAATTGTTGTAGCTGTGTGTTTTCAGCACCATATTTAACGTTATCGTCTAGTCGTACGTCTTTTACTTTTTTGCTGGCTTGCATGTTTCCTCCAAAGACATTTCCTGCGCGTTTTACCTAGTTTGCGATTTTATGTACGCGATAAAACTCGAAGCTAAAGACTCAATTCATAAAAAACCTCCTCTGTGCTGCCGCCTACTTTTATTCGCTTGTATTCGGTAAAACCGGTGCGCGTCAAAATGCGTCTAGACGCATAATTGTGCAGCCAAGCTGAAGTTTTGATGTGAGAAAGGTGTAGAGGCTTTGCAAGTTGTTGGATATGAGAGATCGCCAGCTTCACCCCCGCCTTACCAAAGCCTCGGTTTTGATAGTCGCAACCAATCCAAAATGACATCTGGGCAGCTCGTAATGCACTTGAAGTGTCTCCTGCATCTGCGCAGTATTCCTGATTATCAAAGTCAACGACCACACCGCCTATTAAGCCGAAGCCTTCGTGCACTAACGCAAAATGCGCTTTTTGATTAAGGTCCCCTTCCTCAAGCCAAATTGGCCAAATCGACTCCAGTTGAGCAAACGTGTTTAAGCGCACACTCCGTAATCGCTCTGCAATGTCTGGGCGACGATATTGCAAAAAAAACTCGCCTAATTGGTGTTGACCAAGAGGTAAAAGTTTTAGCCCCACTCCTTCTAATCGCTCATCTGTTATAGAAGGCTCAAACCATGCAACCCGTGCACAGCGATTTCGAAAGGCAAAAACATCCGATTTTAACTTTCGCACTTGGGTGTCATCAGGATTCAAATCCGACGCTAAGGTAATACTTTGCTCGGCGATATCTAGCTCACCCGTAGCCCAAGCCGATAGTGCTAAATTGTGCAAGCAAGCCGTACTTGGGCCACTGATGTCCATTCGCATGAGCATGCAGGATTTTGCAAGCGACCAATGACTCAGATCTATGGCTAAAAGGCCCAGTTCAAATGCAAAGGTCTCATATTCCATGTCGACCACGTGGTTCTGCCACACGTTGTCGAGCATGTCACACAAAGCTATTCGAGATGAAACAGAGACCCCTTTTTTCAATAAGCGCGGTAAAAATTTGGCAAGTACTTTTGGGTCATACCCACTTTGGACAAGATGCGCTTGGATCTGCTCCTCGCTTAATACATCCACTACATTACCCAAGCTATTAATGACGTGCGCGCTGGTTACGGGTGAACTGGACTTACATATTTGCTCGAAGACATGTCGTGTATAGTCAAAGTTGCTGTTCAATCGATGACTCATCGATAAGCTCACTTGCTCATGACCACATGGTAGCTCTATGGTTTTCACTTTATTGTCATCGGCTAACACTTGGTTAAGCGCCATAAAATCAAGTGGCAGAGTTATCTCGCAGTCGCGCATGTTCCCAGGTAGCGTGGTCCCTTGTGCTTGCTGCGCGCCATCACTGATAAGCTGCATGCTTCCTTTGGGAAATGTTATCTCAAATTCACGTATCACTTTGACGGCGTTGTCCGGGACCGCAATCATTTTACTCACGCCATCTAGGGTATGATGCTGAAGTACTTTTTTTACCCATTCACTGAGCGCTTCATTGCGCTTGGTGGCTTCTTCATCAATAGATGTTTGTAGCCAGTTTATTGCCACTTCTTGGTTGTTGTGTTGCGCTACGCGCTTTAAAGTGTGTTGTTTATGCATCTCCCAAAGCAATGGCATTTCGCTTTGCGCTTGCTGAGAATGAGACGCCTTGTTTAAGCAATCCCCATAATTTGAAATTAAAGCCAGTTCCGCCCGGAAAATTTGTTGGTAATGAATATGATAAATAGTCTGGGGGAGTTGAGAGAAGACCTTATGGCCAATGAGTATTGCTGGGTTTGCATCAGTGATTAAGGCAGTGCCATCGAGTGCATGAGTCGGTATCGTGCTCGAAGATGATGTGTCCCAATTAACTATCAGCGCCTGTTGTCTTTCGTAAAAGTAGCTAAAGTCAGGGTGGTTAGATAAAAGTGTTTGGTTATGCTTGCCATCAACAGTAAAAACCATGCATAGCTTGGTTTCTATCAGTCCCTGTGACGCCTGTTCATGCAACAGTCTACGTAGCAAGGCTAACCCAAGGCGATAGTTAACAACACCAAGTAGTAATAAATAAACTGGTTTTGATAGATCAAGCAGCTTACTTTGATTCGCTTCATGCAACCAAGCCAGTATAGACTCAGCATACAGTTCAATCCACGCTTGATTATACCCAAGGTTTCGAATCGTTTTGGGCCAAACCTTTGCTTCTAAAGCAGGCATAAAAGCGCATCCGTGTTTTTGCTCCTCCGTTAATGGCGTTGACTGAGGCGCCAAACTGAGCGTTGCGTACTCCACGCCTTTAAACGCCTTACCTAAATTATCCAGATTTGCTTCATTTCTTTCTGTCATTGTTCATTTCTGTTGTGGTTATTTCAGGTATTAGCCCCCACTACTCCGCTAGCCTGATGATGTAATTTAACTTACCCGAACCATGACTGGGTGGTTCGATAAACGGCCGCCCAGCTATTCCGTCGCATTTTGCAAAGCCATGTGGTAAATCGTCTCCAAACCATAACAAAACAACTCCCATTGGTACTTGACCTAAAATTGGGGGAGCCACCGAGTTACTTTCTGTTTGTGGTGATGCGGCTAACCAAAACGTGCCATCGACAATCAGACTGCCTTTGACAGTGAGGTTTTCGGTTATTTCAATACCTGAGTCTCGTTTGTTGATTCCATCTTCACCAAACATGACGCAGGCATCTATCAACTTTGCAAATTGAGACTCTGTAGGCTTGGCACCTCGACGAAAAAAAGACTTGAGCGTTTCTCTCAACAGCTTTGTCATGATGGGTTCTCAATTAATTTTTATTCTGAGTTACTGGCTATATCAGGTTAAACGCTTGCCAACGCTGTTTATTTGCTTTCAAAGCAACCAGTTTAAAAAACTTACTCGACTCTTTACGCAACGCTGTAACATTGCCCACTTCAAGCTCGCCTTCAACGCGCTGCCAAAGGCCTGTTTCTGTAATTTCATACAGTCCATTTTGCGTTTCATCTACTTGTGCCATTAAAAGCACTTTAGATTGCCAGTGCTTTGGTGACAGTGGTTTACTTAACACTTGCTCGGATTCAAATACAAAATCCACAGTGCCAAGAAAGCCGATATACCTTTCCATGTGTTGTTGATGTGCGTTAAAACGATTAAGTAGCGCGTTGACGTTCAAATATTCAAAAGCCATGCTTGCCAACCTCATAAGATCAAAGTGGCCAAGTTTTTCACTTGGCCACTTTGGTTATGCTATGACTGCACCGTCACTGATTAAGACGTGGGACCACTGATCACCTTCCATCAACTTGTAGAATTCGGTCGATGATGTAGGCGGTGTGCCTAAAAGCTCCACTAGGTTGCCTAACTCAATATTTGGATAGGTGATTCTGTTCAGAGTATCGGCGATTCTCTGGTAAACCCCATTTTGCGAAGGTATCGATTGCTTAGTTAGCAATATCTTGTCACCATCAGCGAGGTTTAAGGTATTAGTCAAAAAGTTATCATTGTTCGCTGTCGATAAATCAACGTTCGCATCCTTTTTAACTGTATTGACACGATCAACAATACCTGTGTATCTATAAAGTGATTTAGTCGCGGTCATATTAACTGCGATTTGCTCTGCATCGATCGCAGCGAGAATTCCAGAAAGTGTCTTCTGTGCCATAACGGCCTCCTTGGTTAAGGTAGCGTGTATATCAGTTTGCTACGGGTGTATGAACTATGAATTGAAAAAGCGAACTACTCACTTGGGGCTTAGCCAAAATCCGCTTAATAAGATATTGATTGGAAATAAAAAAGTGATTATCGATTAACTTTTGTCGAACAAACGGTAGTTCGAAACTTGATAATGTACAAACGCACTTGTGCCATTGTCATTACCTATACTGGTAATGCGACCTACGATGCCTCCTTCAAACGCGATGGTGCCACCAGTAAAGTCCGTTGTATTGAGATCAATACCGTGGTCTTCAAACCAACTCCGACTACCAAGGTTATTAAAACCGGGGGTTGAGCTATTATGGCTATGCGCTGAAGTGGTCGACACACTTGCTTTATCTTTGAGGTAATTCTTTTCCTCTTTACCAGCTGTATATAACGCCACTATTCGTCGGCTAGCTGGTGCGCCATTTTGTGCAACATCTTGGTCATAGAGTACATTTTGACGCTCATCTAACAGCTTGCTGTTATCCCAGTGGTTATTTTCAACCAATTTACCTAAGTATGTGACTAAGCTTTGTGCAATCAAGAACCGTTCTTTACTCGACGGGTTGAACACTTTTCGAATAAAGCCTAAATGACTTTGTAGACTGCCAGATATCTGTTGCCAACTACCGTTAATGTATTCCCACACTGTATTATTCTGCGCATCGTAAATTTTCGACACATCCAAACCACCACGCAGATCTGTATTAAGGTAGGTAGAATTTGGCTGAGAGTATGTAATATAGCCGTATGACTGCTTACCTTTAAAACGGTGCAATGCTGAGTCTGAGTTTAAGTCCACAACAATTTCACTTGCAGATTGGAAGTCATTTAGCTGGTTCCAAGGGGTCACGTAGAACTTAAATATATCCCCCTGCCTTTGTACTTTGACCCGAACTTTTTTGTTGCTCCAACCGCCTCCGGTACCAATATTATATTGGCCAAGTAATTTGTCTGAGCCACTTCCCACGCCCGCGTAGCCAAAGTAAACGCCACAACCTGTAGAGCTAGGCGGCGTACCTCCAGTATTCAATACCAACGTCAATACATAGTTGATATTGCCTTCACGAACAAAAGCAGCCACAACTCCAATCGTATCGTTGTCGCCATTGTCAGAAGTAAGTGTGGCCTCTAAGGTATAATTATCGACTTTTTCTGATGACACAAACCCGTTAGGTGGCGAGACATTAAGCGGCATAACAACACTGTCTGAAGATGCATTGTAATACCATGCTGTTGCATTTGAGCTGCCTCGGGATTCTGCATCTTGCTTATTCGTAAAATATTCATTGCCATTAAAACGTGCCCAGTCATTGAATATATCCTGCATGGTCGGCGGGCTATAACTTTGCCGAGCTTGCTCAGCTTGTTGTTGCGTGCGATAAACAAACGATTCGAGCTCTGGTAGAGGAGTCACGTTAATATAGACAACCCCTGTTTGCTCTATACTGTGGCCGTTACGGACTCTATAATTAAACTGTGCAGGTTGCTCTGCAAGCCCTGTTGAGGTAAACGTAATTGTATTACCACTGAGCGATACCGTACCACCTTGTGCATTACTTACTGAAATCAATGTTAATCCAGTTCCTGAGCCGTCTTCATCATTATTCACCAGCTGCTGTCTGCTGATCAGCAACGACTCACCTTGCTGTAAGCTAAAGGTATCTGGGTTGCAAACAATTGGCGGCACCGCAATTACTGACATAGTCACAAAATGTGTTTTTCTTATACCACTACTGTTTTCAACTGTGTAATCAAAGCGAGCTGCACTCCCCACAACATTTGTGGAAGTAAACTCAATATTTGAGCCATCAATTCTTACGGTGCCAAATTGGGCATTTTGCACTGTTATAAGGTTTACCGGGTCATTACCATTACTGTATTCGTCGAAACTGCCGGAAAGAATATTGGCGATTGGAATTATTGCTTTGCGCTGCGTATAAACCTCAAAAGTCTTGTCAGGCAGTCGAATTGTCATGGCTGATTTGCCGTAAAATTCGCTAATAGCGATGGTATCTCCGGGCACCTTGTCAACATGTTCACTGTAGAAGCCCAGCTCGTAAGGTTGAGAATCGCGGTACTCTTCACCAATGTCTTTGAGAGAAATAGGGCCATTGCTTTGTAAAGTCATAATCCTTCACCTCACTGCTATTTGGACTCAAGCGTAACTAGCTTACTTTGTAGGCTAGCGACTTTACCGTTAAGCTCTTTAATACTTTCTACCAATAGCCCGACTAAATTACCGTAAGCCACTGAGTAGTACTCACCCTCTTGATGCACCGCCTCAGGGAACGCACCTTTGACTTGTTGTGCTATTAAACCGGTATAGCGCCTATTATCATCAAAATCTGAACGCTCGAAAGTCACACCATCTAACTTGTTCACAATCTCCAATGCGTTTTCAATAGGTTTGATATCTGCTTTTAATCGTTCATCTGAAAATGCGGTGACATCTTTCGTTGCGGTAATTGCACCGGTGACGTTCAAATCACCATTAAATGTCGCCTCTGTAATGTTTACTTGACCGACAAGCTTGGTGTTGAGTGACTTCAAAAAGCGCTGATCTGACTCCGCCTTGGTATAGCGATTAGTTGACTCAGCAGTGCGAGTAGAAACCTCTAGCTGTAAACTGGACTGCAATCCTGCGACCTGTTGCTGCCTTGTTGTAATTTCTCCGTCTAAGTCTTCTTCTATCTTTTGACTTCGCGCATCGTTTTCCAGCACATAGGTCGCAAATGCGGCATCCGACTCGGTATCAATAGAGTTAATTAAATCGACAATTTCTTTGAAAGAATCAGCATCCGCATCACTGGCATGTAAGATACTATCGATGCGATCCTTTTGTTCATTTATCTTAGCGGTGTAATCGGCGGTGAGCCCTTGTTCAGAGGCATTGAGCTTTTGTTTAAACAAGGCGGCATCAAGCAACTTATGAACACGCTCAGCTTCCACATCTGCTGATGTCGCAATATCCGCTGCATGTTGATTATTAGTAACTTGTATGCCCATCCCAGCGAGTGTTATTTGTGCTGTGGCTTGCCATTGATTATCTATTTCGCCATCTGCATTTTCAAATCGCGAGAGTAATACAAAGACTTTATGCTGATGCCTTGCGCCTTCATGTATTTCCACCGCATACCCATGACGCAATATAATCGCATGGGCAGGATCAGGTTCCACGAACTTAGCATTGGCTTCATATTGCCAGATGCAATTTTCGGCAGCATTTGATTGAGCCGTTAGCAACACTAAATCACCGGCTTGTAGCGTAATTCCATCTATTTGGCTCGGCGCAGCCGACAGATCAATATTTGCCTCTGTTTCCACGCACACAATCGTTGCTTCGCTTAATAATGGATTGGCAACTCTATCCATTTTTTGATCTAACCATTGACCGTGGTCAGCATTGAGTACCTTTACCGAGCTGCCATCTCTCATGTCGCTTGTCTCAGCAAAGTCCAGCATGTCTGGTGGCACTTGGCCACCTTTCAATTCATTGGCATTCAATGATGTGAGTAAATTACCATTACCCTCAAAGTACTTCGCTTTCACTTTGGAGTCATCGGCAATGACGGTTAAATCAATATGCGCGGGCAAACTCGCGTTGTTTAGATTGGTAATATCATTACCGTTACCGACAATACGACCTGCTGTTAAAACTGAACTCGCAGCCATGCCCCCTTGAGTTAAGTCCACCACCTCAGGAAAGCGAGCATTTCTGAAGCTTGATGCGTAAAAGTCTGGTACATCAAAGTTTTCGACCTTTTCCCATTGTAAGCTTTGCTCTTCTGGCGCAGTGACATAATGGTAGTAACTCGCATCATTATCTTTAGAGCGATTAGCTTTAATCAACATGCCATCAAACTCATCTATCACCTGCTTCGTCAACGTCGCAACTACCCCACCTTCTCCATGGCTGTAACCGAAGGTATATACGCCGTTTTCTTGCGGGTTATCTTGTAGGTATAAAAGTACCGACTCGCCAGAAACTAATTGGTATTGTGCAAGCACTTCCGCCAAGTCCTCGCTCAGATCGGCAAGCGGTTCAGTAATCGCGCAGTCAACCACCATACCAAAGATGTGCGCCACCAAACTAAATGTTGTCCTGTTATCCGTTGAGGCATCGATGAGTTTACGAAATTCGTCTTCTGTGGGGATGTCTCCGTTTTCAAAGTAGCCTCTAAGCTCTGTATTCAGCTCTGAATGTTTCATATTTTACCTTTGGTGATTAATCGTTTATGTGAAGAAATGCAGCTACTCAAAGTGACACCGAGTAGCAGTCTGTAATTGGCGTAAAGCTGCGCAAAAACCTAAGTAGATTTATTTTCCATGTCCGTTTCTATTTCTTGAATAATTGGCAATATATCTGGTGTAAATACCGGCACTGGTACCGACAACGAGAGCAACAGTGTCGGTTTAGGCGTAGATCCAAGTGCTTGCCACACTTGGCCACTGACCTTTTCGCTATGCTCATTGCCAAAAAGTTGCGTCCGGATACCATATGGTTTGTCTTCAACACCGTATTTGTTCAATATTTCTTCGGGTAAAAAATCGTAAGCGCCAAGGCCGCATAACAAGTAACTCAATACTAAATGCTCTAACTCAGCGCTTCCCGCCTCTGCTTTACTCCATACAGTAAGCATGTAGGTGAGAGAAACAAACCTAGGTTCTTTTTGATACACTCGATGCGTTTGTGCCGTGTTCAAATATGTTCTAGGGGGTTCACTTTGCCGCCGTGTCACATCCTCGGCTATCCCAATGAGGTAACAGTTGACAGTGGGTTCATCACTGACGGCCTTATCAAAAAAGTTCTTATCTGGTGCCACAAAGCTCAAAGCGATTTCGCTGTTTTGTGCACTTTCTATATCAAGGTCGACAGATAAGATCCGTTCGTTAATAAAGGTTTTGAGCGCTTGCTGCACTTTATAAACAATCTTTGGGTCCATTTTAGTTTCCTTCTAACCAAACTTTGATTTCGTGTTGCGCCATAAACCCTTCATGCTGCTTTGACAGCTCTCTAAGTAAGGCTTTTGCGATATTTTCCTTACTTATGCGCGATTGATTTAATATCAGGCTTTGCAACAGAGCCACTTCGGTAATATTGATGATTTGTGCTGCGCTGAGTTCAAACCGCTTTGCCAACCCACTGACGCTATCATTTAAAGTTTTGTCAGCATTGTTTCCTAAAACACGCTCCCATATTGCAAGGCGTTGACTTGGGTTTGGCAAAGTAAACTCAATGACACTGTGAAAGCGGCGGAGAAACGCTTCATCTAGATTGGCTTTGAGATTTGTACTTAACAGCAGTAACCCAGAGTACCTTTCCATTCTTTGTAATAAATAACTCACGCCCATGTTTGCATTTTTGTCGTGACTAGACTCTACGTCACTGCGTTTCGCAAACACGGCGTCCGCCTCATCAAACATCAAAATTGCGTTGTATCGCTCCGCTTCATCAAACAACTTCGCGAGATGCTTTTCTGTTTCTCCAATCCACTTACTGGCAATGTTTGCCAAATTGACAATGTAAATAGGAAGCTGTAATTCACCGGCGATGGCCTCAGCGGCCATTGATTTACCGGTACCTGGGCGACCCCAAAAAAGCGCCTTGCAGCCATCGGTAAATCTGGGCAATCTACTTTTCAACTCTGTTTGATAGTTAATCCGCGAGACTAATTCGTGGAGTTGCTGAGCGACACCTTCGGACAGCACCATATCATTGAGGCTAAACCTCGGCTCCATTAAGCTCGCTAGCTCTTGAGGGCCTTTTCTTTGTTCTTTCAAGCATCGAGATTTCAAGGCTTGCCAAAAATCTACGCCAGATTGTTTTTGTGCTTCAGAAGCAATGGCTGACATTTTGTAAATAGGCACGGGGTATCTAGAAGCAACCAGCTCCGCTTTGTTTCTATCTTCTGAATTAATTGCCGCCTGTGCTGACAGCTTTATCCACACCTGTGTTAATACGTCGATACTAGGAAGACTCGGTGTGATTTCACAAAAGTTCAGCAACGACTCTGACATTGCGTCATTCGAAAAGAAAAAACACAGCACTTTTTGCCTTTTTACTATGTCCATAAAGTCATAATCGGAAGAAAAATGACGCTCAACCCAACTGGGTACAACAACAAATACCTTTTTCCCGCCAGATGCTAAAAGTAACGCGGCAAGGCCGTGGATGACAGAGGCGCTGCCAGTGTCACCTGGCGCTTCAACTGGTATATAACTTACAAGCGCAGAATGCGTAGCCGCCAGCTGTTCGACATACCAGCGTTTGAAAGTCATATCTTGGTTGTTAATTTTATAGAACTGACAGCTTTCTAGGTCACCAAGCTGCTCCTTAAACACAGAAAATGCCCTATCTACGCTTTTGGTAACTGGGTAAGAAAACAAGCCCTCAGCGGTGAATCGTATCTCTTTAGATTGTAAAAAAGCGCGTAATTCAGGTAATAAGCGAATATTTTGAGTCAAGCCTAGTTGTGTGTTTGACTGTAATAACCCCCACCTAAAAGCTAAGCTATGACAGATACCTGCGTTTAAAATGGCACGCTTTCGAGCAGGTTGATGAGATAGAACCAATAACTTATCTAGGCTTAAATATGGCCCTTGTTCAAACCAGGTCAGTCCTAAATATGGCGTCAGGCTGTCTGGCTCGATCTCTTGAATAAATACCAAAGCAATGAGCTTTAATTCGTAGCCGCTTAACCCAAAGCGCTCTTTTACAAACTGAAATTTGCCTAATGTGATAATTTTATCCAAGACATCATGAAGATTGGCCAAATGAGCGCTAAAGTTATCTTCATTATTTTGTAACGAGACGCCTACTTGGTAAAAACTTTGGGCGAGTGATTTTTCCAATTCAACCTGAACATCATGCTGCTTTTCATCAAAGTGGCTAGTCATCAATCACCCCGCTTTCATCAACATGGATAGTTCTGCTTTTCTGTCTTTATTCCCCAATATCCAGTTGGAATCTAAAATTTCATTTGCCGCAAGTGTAAAGTCTTCAATGCATAAAGCTGCCAGTAGTTTTTTAAGCTTCTTCAGCCCATCAATGTTGATGGTAAACGCCATATTCAATAGAACCTGTTTACGCGCCTCACTAAGTTGATGAAATATTGGCAGGTCTTGCTTCATTGCAGTAAGCAGAACGGCCAAGTCGCGCTCTAACATTTGTTCCGCTTCAATTTCACTTATACCTGTTTGATATAACTTTCTGCCGACGCCAATCGTCAGCTCCCCTGTTTCATTTATTTGGGGGACGCAAGTTAGCCCTTCGTGGCAAATTAATTGCACTTTCAGTGCTTCCATCATTTCATTGGAAAGTGCATTACGCATCACGCCTCCTCCGTCAGACTAATTAGTGATGCAGGGATGGAGATTAGGAGGCTTTGTTCAATCCCTTGTAACTCGATCGCAAATACAGATTCGTTCTGAATATCAACCAACTGACCTCGGTATCCCCTTAAACTACCTGATTTAATTTCAACGATTTGCCCAAGCGCGAACTTGCGACTCGTAGGTTCACAGGGAAACTCTGAAGCGACAATGGTTTTTATTTTTTCTACTTCAGACGAGCTTATTACGCTCGGCTTACCGTTAAACTTTATATAGTCAACAAACCCATTTAAGCGTTTTATATAGTGATATTCATCGTCGTTTAAAAAAACAAACACATAAGATTTAAACAGCGGTATTGATATTCGTTTTACACGGTCACTCCACTGCCTACTCTCTGTTTTTAATGGCAAATAAAAGTCACACCCACTCGTGATTTTTTTAATTTGTTCGGCAAACTTTTTTTCGGCATTAGGCCTCGTATAAACCACATACCACTTTCTATTTATTGTCATTATAAATTCCAAGTATGCTCCGCCACATCGCCCACACAGTGAGCCAAGGTAAATTGGAGCTGGTTTTATCGATAGGTCACTTGCGAAGAAAAACAGTTTTGACCCTCTTTGTAATGAGCAGACGTGAAGTGGCTAGTTTCGTGAACTAAAATTGAAAAAAAATGTGAAAGCATTTACGTTAGATTTGAAGAGGTAGAAATAAAAAAAGTAATGACTGGATGCCAATCATTACTTTAAAGGTTGGGCTATAGTTCAAAAACCTAGCTTCCATATGACGTAGCTAATTTAATTTTGTGATTATTTCCTTTTTATAACTCAATTAGTTTTAATTTTTAATTAGACAACTTTGGCCTAGCGTAATATCAACTCAACACTCTATATTCATCCTTCAATACTGATAGTCGCTTGCGAGCCAACTGAACTCTCTTTCTCACATTTTCAGGTGATAACTGTAAGCGGCTAGCTATTTCATTATATTCCATTTCATACATGAACTTATATTGCATAACGAGTCTTAATTCTTTTGGTAAAACGTCAATTTCTTTTATGATCTTGTTATATAAACTCAGGTTTAAATGTTCGTTCTCTAAAGATGTGGATTGGTTGTCTGCGAAGTAGAATTGGTTTGGAAGTTCTGATACATGATTAACAATATCTTGGTGTTTTGCGTTAGCTCTGTGCACATCCATACATAGGTTATGCGCAATTCGGCATAACCACGCAAACTCATTTTCAATTATGGCACTGGAGCGTGTGTAAGCTTTAAAGGCTTTTTCACAAGTTTGAGCGATAACATCTTCTATTTTATCGCTATCATTTCTCAGCCAACGATAACAACAACTTAATAATTTCTCTTTATTTTCTAACCAGAGTCTCCAAAACTCACTATGTCCTTCTAGCTGCTTTTGTTCTGCTGCAACTAACTCCCCTGTATGTAACATCATTTCTCCAATAAAAAAATTTATATCGGAGGAAAGACGGGGTCTCAAAGGCTCTGTGAAAACAAAATTAACACATTTTGTAAACCATTGTATCTATAAGTTTCAACATTTATATAAATAAACACAATAAATTAAAAGAAAAACAGAATTCTACCATCAAAACAACGTAGTAAATACTCTAGTTGAGATGGGCTTTCGAATAACAAAAACCTTTAAAAGCAAACTACCTCCTTGCAACCATCTCCAATGAAATTATAAAAATCGAACCATTATTTCTTCGATGAGTAACCTGAAGAATGCTTATTTAATTGATAAGATATTCGATTCTATCGCTTTCATAAAGTGAGAGATATCCTCACCTTTATGCGCGATGGAAAGTCTCAGTTTTTGCCGATATGTACTGACAACAATTGCGAGTCCCGCTGGAGGCAAAGGTACACTAAAGTTATAGACATCTATAATTTCATACCTTCCCAAATGGCTCAAATCAAAATCTAACGCGCCTAAATTTGAAAGAATTACATTCCCCTTTAAGAAAAGCCTTTTGTATATTCTAACCAACATTTTTAATGCCGGTCTAGGTAGCAAGTTAATTGATAAAGCTTGAATTTGTTGTTGCGCTTGGAAAGCTCTATACCCGCCGGATTTCAGCCATGTAAGATGTTGAACATATTCCTTAACCCAATCGTCACTGCCCCCTACATGGGATTCAAAAACAATAACTAGGTTGTTATAGGCATCCTCTAGCGATTGTTTAGATAAGCCCCGTACAGACATAGTTTCAAGTATTCTGAGTCCACAATTTGGAAAAAATGATTTGTTCAATATAACATTGAGCGCAACATTCACAGAAACACCGTTTTTCTTTGACCAATCAACTAGTTTTTTCGTTGCCACTTCACCAAGGTCAACATAATCCACTTGACAATTTTCTGGCTTCTCCTCATTCACCTTTACCTCTATTCGAGATCTCACAAAGTTACTTGCCAACTGTCTAAAAGCCGCTAGGTAAGCTTTCGCGCCACATGACTCAAATAACTTAGAGTCGCACACAAAGCTGTTGTCATCTTCCACAATAGAGCGTGTGTTAAGGTAAGCGTTAAGTTGTTCAAACAAGAGATACCCACTTCTTCCATCTGACGCGATGTGTGATGATATAAATAACAATGCAAAATATTGCTCAAACTGAACGCAAACAAACTTGATGGGAGAAGCGCTAAACGGGTCAACGACATCGTTAAAAAGATAGCCGCGCAAAGCTCTGTGCCATGACTCAAAATTATCGAAATCGCTGGACCAATCTAAGAATTGCTTTTCTGGGAATAAATGCGCATCAAATTGCCAATGGTACTGCCAGTTTTTTCGTACAATTCGACTTTGCATCACTGGGTGCTGCTTGGCAATTTGATCTATTGCCTCTGTCAGCACTTTTTGATCGGGGCAACCTTTTAGAATAATAAGGTCACACGAGTTACCATTGCCATTTGCATCAGCCAACGCCAAAAAATTGAGCGCTCGCGCACTAAGAGGAATGAGGGGAATTGATTTATGCATAATAGTTCCTTTTTTAAAAACGAACACTAAACAAGAATCATTACCATGTCTACATACTGTTGCCAAATGAGATATAAATTCCAAGGCAATTGTAACTTTTTGTCAGGTTCCCCTTAAAAGTAGTGTGACAAATTTTGTTCTAGCGCAATAAAATCGTCATGTAAATTCAATAATATGAGGCCAAGTAAGATGTATCGTTAAGGACTAAAAATGGCATCAATGAATTTACACCGCGTCTACATTCCCACAAATGCCCGAAATAATCATTATATTTTGGCAGAGTTCAAACCAGAAGAGTCGTTTTACAGCTGCTTTGATGATATCGAGAGTGCTTATCAAAGGCTCGCTCGAAAACTGTTCGCCCTGTGCGATGAGTTTGAACTATATAACGTACAGCTTATAGTCAATGATAAGCTGCCGGTGGTTCGCTATCATGAAGAAGCCTACAACTTGCAAACAGATAAACAAATTTTGTTTTTCTACAATCCGAAATACCATGAAGCCCATAAAATATACAGCGACAAAGGGCATAAAGCACGTAAAATCCGCTTACTGTTTTTAGCGACTGGTGATGAGCTTCGTGCGAATGCTGCCGCATTCCATAGTAAAGTAAAACGTACTCTCGATGCGCTACAATCACAATATTCGGAACAAGATCTGCATTTCAGAGTACGCGATCACCAGCACCTTACCTACGATATTTTCTCAAAAATAAAGGGGCACAGAGAAACATATGGTTACAAGCTACGAAGCTTATACCCTAGATATCAAGCAAGAAACTGTACCTTACCCGAACAGCATAGTGAAATAACTTACGTGAGCTTTTCGATACCGATAACTCGCGCCATAAAAACTGAATATCAACATTTACTCAGACCCGGCGACTATGCTCCTTTTTATCAATATATTGAAGACAAACTCCTGACTATTTGTAGCCAGTTACAATTGAGCCATGTTGGCTTCGTAGCAGACGGCAGAATGCCCATCATTAGAAGTAGCCAAATAGATAAATCGGATCACAATAGAGAGCTTCAAAAATTGAGCTTCGATACCTCTTTGGAGGATGGTCAAACACATTCAATTTGGGACCCTGAACACCTTTGTGAAACGATGCATTTTGTCATTGTTGCAAACGACAGAGACAACAAAGATGCTGGCTATGGCAAATTCATGAACAATGCCGAAACCATGGTCAGGAGATTTACGACTCAGCTACCAATAAACCCTGAAAAGCAAGATATTACGATGCGATTTTTCCAGCATATAAGCTATACCTATTAATGTCATATCGGGTTTAATTATCAGGACAGATCAAAATGCTACGACCTGTCCTGGTGCATTTCTTTTAACATGCACCAAACGGCTTTCTAACTCTGCGAAAATATTTCCAAAATCGCCTTCCTCAGAACATATCAATGCTCCCGAAAAGTTCACATCGACAAGCGCTTCTTGCTCGATAAGTGCCTGTTTAAATGCCGCTAACCTTTTCTGTAACACAGCTTTTTTCATTCCTTCACACAAAATGACAAACTCTTCTTCACTTACTCGACAAACTAAATCACCATCATCTCTAAATTGCTTAAGAATTAAATCTGCTGCCAGTTTTAGTTTACTTTCGGTATTTTTATAGCGTAAATCTGAACTTCTTAAACCATCTAACTCGATAAGTGCCATTGCATAATCCGTGGCTCGGCTAGAAACCACCTCAAACTGTTCTACAAAGTAACGCCTATTATAAAGCCCTGTTCCAAAGTCTTTGTAATTTAACACCGCCGTTAAGTTATTCTTAGAACGCCTATAATATGCAACTACGCCCACCAAAATAGCGATTAATATCACGATGACGACATAGGCCTTAATTAAGTCATGACTCTTTTGCTCATCACTCTTTCCATTTGAACTGCGACCTACACCACTGCCTGAAGTTGCTAATTGATTTTTTAGCTGCTGTGCTTCTAATACCCCTTGGGTTTCGTATTCAACTTTATTGTTTGCCACAGCATCATTTTCCTCTAAAAACTTAACATATGTTCTCAATGTGGCAATCGTTTTGGGTAAGTCTCTTTTCGCTTGATAAACATCGGCTTCAATTTTTAACGTTTGCCGAGTGTAGCGATTGTTGAGCGTATTCTGGTAGGATTTCAATAACTCCTTAGAGGAGACTAGTTGCTGTAGAGCATTGTCAAACTGCTTCACTTCGGCATAAGCCAAAGCGAGGTTATTATGTAATACAATAAGGTGTGCAGGGTTAATAATCGCGTTGTCTTTTTCGGACCGAGCTTGATTCAGATATTCTATTGCTTGCAAGAACTCTTTTTTACTCAAAGCGATTTTTCCAAGCCCCGACAAAGCCCAAAACTCGTACCTTGGTAATTTTTTTGTGTGTGCCACTTCATGCATTTCGCGGTAACATTGCTCAGCTTTATCGTCAAGGTTTGCTCTGAGTAAGGCAAGACATAAATTGTATTTTACAGGCAATCCATCCAATACGTTTGAAGCTTCCTGTGCCAAATCTCTCGCTTGATAAGCATAACTTAATGCTTTGACATAAAATTGCAGTGTTAGGTAGTACGCTGTGAGACTGTCATACACCATGAGCTTCGTCGTTCCGTCCACTTCCTCTGCACTTCTGGAGATAAAACTTTGCGCCGCCTGGAGCGACTTCAGTGCTTGGCTATACTCTTCTCGCCACACAGCAATAATGGCCTCCATCGCATAGGTCCTTATCAATAAGTCGGACGCTTTGTGTTGAGTAAAGCTCAGCCTTGCCTGTTTAATATATTGCTTCGCTTTTTCAAGTTCTCCTTGCTCTATTGAAAAAAAGGCGCGATACAAGTACCAATAACCAGAGCTCAAACTTAAGGGATAGTCTTTCACATACAACTTTGCATCATCAAAGTATCGCTTCGCCGCTCGAATATCGCCTTTGAAGAAGGCAACACGCGCCTTTAACGTTAGCCAAAAAGCCTCGTTGACTAATTCCGGTTTGTTCTGTGCAGATAGGATGCCTATGGGCGCTTTGATAGTTTGAGATTCGAATTCAAGCATCTGTTGCTTTGTCATAGCAACAGAAAGGCTTGAAAACAATAACAAAGAAAAGATAATAAACTGTAAATTCAAGAAGGGAGATCCCAGCACTTTATACTAGTTTAAATGTAATCCTTTATTTTAAATTATACAATATTTGAAATTTTCACTTTGATTAATCACACCACTTCACACTCATTTACTTCTTTTTTTTGCACCTGTTTTGTGCTGGTTTGTGAAACATTTTGAATGTGCTCAAGTTGCTCTAGTAGTACTCGTTTTTTATCACTCGATACGGTCAATTCATCTGCAATAAGTGAAAGCAGCTGCCTGTTGGTGTCCTGTGCCGTTGCCATACTTTCTTTCAAATCTTTATTTTGTTGATGTAATTGCTCCGCCAAATCAGCTTGTGTGACCGAGTTTTTGACCTTTTCATTGGTTTTTTGTTCTGAGCTACCTAACAACTGATTGAATACGTCAACTAGTCGGTTTAACACGCTGTAAATCACATCAGCTGAAAACCCGCCTAATAGGGCTGCTAACGGTTTATGGAAATCACTAATAGTGTGATTGTTTTGTGCCAGATCTGCCGTTGGTATTAATTCGGCAATCATCAAGCCTGCCATAAAACCCATAATCACCATAGACCAGTATGTAGAGTCAAATTTGGGATCATAATTGCACTGGCGAATAAAGTTACGAGATTTATGCAAACACGCGAATGTTGCTCCTAGTCCTGCACAACATAGCAAGAACAACTGATTCAACAGCAAAGTCTTCCCTTCAGAATTGAATAGACCTTCATTGATGGTTTTTTGGTTCACTTCAGGGGAAATAGATAACCCAATAATCGAAAGTAAAAAGAAAATGGCCAACACAGACATATGCCTAACTAACTTAACTGGGCCTAGGAAGCGGATCCACCCTACTGATGTTGACTCTTTATCCATAATCGCTAATGTGAGAGGCTTGGCTGGATAAACCAACACAGAAAGCTCTTTATGGCATTTTGTTAGCTCTGATAACTCATGTTCATAGAACCCGATCCCCCCATCTACACTCTCGCCATCGGTCGCAATGACATCTTGCTTTCGTTGAAGTTGATAAACTGTGTTTGGCATGTAGCTGGGTATTGTTTTCCCCTGCCCTGAAGCATAACGAATCATCACATCACACTCTATTAACAAGTGGCTTATGAAATCCTTTTGAGACATAGTCTTACCTATCAGTAAAATGGGAGATTGCGTTTATATCAGTTAACAATACTTAACTTCAAGTACATTTAGTTACGATTTCAAAAGATTTTTAGAGGGTGAAAAGTAATAATGAGGATTTCTAAGAACAAATAAGTGTTTGGTAAAAATAAGCTAATACGTTAATTTGAGAAGTACACTCAACTGACCTGATTTCTATTTGGAAAACGAGCCAACACGTTAACGGCATGTTTTTTCTTAATACAAACCCCCTTAAAACTACGCCAATCTAATTAAGTAATACAAATAGCAAAGAATCAAAACTAAAAAAGGCTCCAAAAGGAGCCTTTTATCTGATTGGAAATCGTAGATTACCAGCCAGCTTTTTCTTTAAGTGCAGCACCGATCTCAGCTAGAGAACGAACAGTCTTAACGCCTGCTTCTTCTAGAGCTGCGAACTTCTCATCAGCAGTACCTTTACCACCTGAGATGATTGCACCAGCGTGACCCATACGCTTACCCGGAGGAGCAGTAACACCAGCGATGTAAGATACAACTGGCTTAGTCACGTTGTGTTTGATGTACTCTGCCGCTTCTTCTTCAGCTGTACCACCGATCTCACCAATCATTACGATTGCTTCAGTCTTAGGATCGTTCTGGAACATTTCTAGTACGTCAATGAAGTTAGTACCTGGGATTGGGTCACCACCGATACCAACACATGTTGATTGACCGAAGCCAGCGTCAGTAGTTTGCTTAACTGCTTCGTAAGTAAGAGTACCTGAACGAGATACGATACCTACTTTACCAGGTAAGTGGATGTGACCAGGCATGATACCAATCTTACACTCACCCGGAGTGATAACACCTGGGCAGTTAGGACCGATCATACGAACGCCAGTTTCTTCAAGCTTCACTTTAACATCAACCATATCTAATGTAGGGATGCCTTCAGTGATACAAACGATTAGCTCGATGCCACCGTCAATCGCTTCTAAGATAGCGTCTTTACAGAATGCAGCTGGTACGTAGATTACAGTTGCAGTTGCGCCTGTCGCTTCTACAGCTTCACGTACAGTGTTGAATACAGGAAGACCAAGGTGAGTTTGACCACCTTTACCTGGTGATACACCACCAACCATTTGCGTACCGTACTGGATAGCTTGCTCTGAGTGGAAAGTACCTTGACCACCAGTGAAACCCTGACAGATTACTTTAGTATCTTTATTAATTAGTACAGACATTATTTGCCCTCCGCAGCAGCAACTACTTTCTCTGCAGCATCAGTTAGTGATTCAGCAGCGATGATGTCAAGACCAGAGTTAGCTAGTACTTCACGGCCAGCTTCAGCGTTAGTACCTTCAAGACGTACAACTACTGGTACGCTTACACCAACTTCTTTAACTGCACCAATGATACCTTCAGCGATCATGTCACAACGAACGATACCACCGAAGATGTTTACTAGTACTGCTTTAACGTTGTCATCAGAAAGGATGATCTTGAACGCTTCAGATACACGCTCTTTAGTCGCGCCGCCACCAACGTCTAGGAAGTTAGCTGGCTTACCACCGTGTAGGTTTACGATGTCCATTGTACCCATTGCTAGGCCTGCACCGTTAACCATACAACCAACGTTACCGTCTAGAGCAACGTAGTTTAGTTCGAAGCTTGCAGCGTGTGCTTCACGTGCATCTTCTTGTGAAGGATCGTGGAATTCACGGATCTTAGGCTGACGGAATAGCGCGTTGCCATCAACACCAATCTTACCGTCTAGGCAGTGTAGGTTGTTTTCGTCAGTGATTACTAGCGGGTTGATCTCTAGTAGTGCAAAATCATGATCGATGAACATGTTCGCAAGACCAAGGAAGATCTTAGTGAACTGTTTGATTTGAGCAGGGTTAAGACCAAGCTTGAAGCCTAGCTCACGACCTTGGTATGCCTGAGGGCCTACTAGTGGATCGATTTCTGCTTTGTGAATTAGTTCTGGTGTTTCTTCAGCAACTTGCTCGATTTCTACACCACCTTCAGTTGAAGCCATGAACACGATCTTACGTGAAGCACGGTCAACAACAGCACCAAGGTATAGCTCATTTGCAATATCAGTGCAGCTTTCTACTAAGATCTTAGCAACAGGCTGGCCTTTTTCGTCAGTCTGATAAGTAACTAGGTTTTTACCTAACCAGTTTTCAGCAAATGCGCGGATCTCGTCTTTGCTATCAGCTAGCTTAACACCGCCAGCTTTACCACGGCCACCCGCGTGTACTTGACATTTAACGACCCACTTGTCGCCACCAATCTTACCAGCAGCTTCAACTGCTTCCTGAGGAGTGTCACAAGCGTAACCCTCAGATACAGGTAAACCATATTCGGCAAAAAGTTGTTTTGCCTGATACTCATGCAAATTCATGATGCTTTATCCAATTTTTTATACTAAAAAGGCTGAATATTTATGCAAATAATCAGCTATCCCAAATTGCGCCCATAGTATAGATCCCACGGCGTAGTAAGAAAACCCCAGTAAGACCAAAGGCGCAAAAAAAAAGCTGTATGTTGCTTAATTGCACGCATACAGCTTAAGATTTAATCTTTTGATTAAACGTCTAGAAGTAGACGTGTTGGATCTTCTAGTAATTCTTTAATTGTTACTAGGAAACCAACTGACTCTTTACCATCAATTTGACGGTGGTCATAAGAAAGCGCTAGGTACATCATCGGTAGAATTTCTACTTTACCGTTTACAGCCATTGGACGCTCTTGGATTTTGTGCATACCAAGAATCGAAGACTGAGGTAGGTTGATGATTGGCGTAGATAGAAGTGAACCGAATACACCACCGTTTGTGATAGTGAAGTTACCACCTGTCATGTCGTCAACAGTTAGTTTACCGTCACGACCTTTAAGCGCTAGCTCACGAATGCCTTTTTCGATTTCAGCAACTGATAGCTTGTCACAGTCACGTAGAACTGGCGTTACTAGACCACGAGGCGTTGATACAGCGATGCTGATATCAAAGTAGTTGTGGTATACGATATCATCACCATCAATTGATGCATTTACTTCAGGGAAACGCTTAAGTGCTTCAGTTACGGCTTTCACATAGAAAGACATGAAGCCAAGGCGGATGCCATGACGCTCTTCAAATACGTCTTTATATTGCTTACGAAGATCCATGATTGGCTTCATGTTCACTTCGTTGAAAGTAGTCAACATTGCTGTTGAATTCTTAGCTTCTAGAAGACGGTTAGCGATTGTCTTACGAAGACGAGTCATTGGTACACGTTTTTGTGTACGGTCACCTACCGGAGCAGCTGGTGCAGCCGCCGCTTTAGCAGGAGCCGCAGCAGGCTTAGCAGCTGGCGCTTTCAAGAATGCATCAACGTCTTCTTTTGTGATACGTCCGCCTTTACCAGTACCTTTGATTTGTGAAGCATCAAGGCCTTTCTCAGCGATTAGACGACGAACTGAAGGAGTAAGAACGTCAGCGTTTTCGTCAGATGCTGCTGGTGCAGCGTCAGATGCAGCCGGAGCTGCAGGTGCGCCACCTGCTGAAAGCTTACCGATTACCTGTTCGCCAAGTACTGTATCGCCTTCTGCATGTAGCTGTTCACCCATTACACCGTCTTCAGGTGCAACAACTTCAAGAACTACTTTATCAGTTTCGATGTCAACTAGGTTTTGATCACGGCTTACTGCCTCACCTGGTTGAACGTGCCAAGTTGCGATTGTAGCGTCTGCTACTGACTCTGGAAGTACTGGTACTTTAATGTCCACTTCTTTACCTTCTGCTGCTGGCGCCGCTGCTGGCGCTGCTGGTTGTTCATTTGATTGAGCTGGTGCTGCGCCGGCAGCACCTATTTGTGCGATTACTTGCTCGCCTAGTACAGTTGCGCCTTCTTCTTCAGAGATCGCAACGATTACACCGTCTTCAGGTGCAACAACTTCTAAAACTACTTTGTCAGTTTCGATGTCAACTAGGTTTTGGTCACGGCTAACAGTGTCACCAACGCTTACGTGCCAAGTTGCGACTGTCGCGTCAGCAACTGACTCAGGAAGAACAGGAACCTTAATTTCGGTTGTCATCTCTTATTCCTTATTTCTTAATTGTTAATGCGTCAGCAATCAACGCGTTTTGTTCTTTAGTGTGGGTAGACATGTAACCACAAGCTGGAGCAGCAGAAGCCTGACGACCTGCATAAGTAAGTTTTGCTCCACTTGGGATAGCTTCCCAGAAATGGTGTTGAGAACAGTACCAAGCACCTTGGTTCTGCGGTTCTTCCTGACACCATACGAAATCTTTCACGTGTTGGTAGCGCGCCATAATTTCATCCATTTCTTTGTGTGGGAATGGATATAGCTGCTCAACACGCACAATTGCAACGTTATTCAGTTCAAGCTTGCGACGCTCTTGCAGTAGTTCGTAGTACACTTTACCACTACAGAAAACAACACGTTCAACATTTTCAGGATTGATCTCGTCAATCTCGTCAATCATGTTGTGGAATACACCGTCAGAAAGCTCTTCTAAACTAGACACCGCCAGCGGATGACGTAGCAACGATTTAGGCGTCATAACAATCAGTGGACGACGCAGTGGGCGCACTGATTGACGACGTAACATCGCATAAACCTGTGCAGGTGTAGTAGGAACACACACTTGCATATTATGGTCAGCACATAACTGAAGATAACGCTCCATACGTGCAGAGCTGTGCTCAGGACCTTGGCCTTCATAACCATGTGGAAGTAATAGAGTTAAACCACACAGACGGCCCCACTTTTGCTCACCTGAACTTAAGAATTGGTCAAATACAACTTGAGCGCCGTTCGCGAAGTCACCAAATTGTGCTTCCCAAAGTACCAACGACGTCGGCTCTGCTGTTGCGTAACCATATTCAAATGCAAGTACCGCTTCTTCAGAAAGTACAGAGTCGTATACTTCAAATGTACCTTGCTCTGAGCTGATATTTTGCAGTGGCAAATAAGTAGATGCGTCATTTTGGTTGTGAACAACGGCATGACGGTGGAAGAAAGTACCACGCCCTGAATCCTGACCAGTTAGGCGAATGTCTGTGCCTTGATCAACCATCGTAGCGTATGCCAGTGTTTCAGCCATACCCCAGTCTAGTAACTTGTCACCCTTCGCCATTGCTTTACGGTCATCGTAGATTTTCTTAACACGAGACTGTGCTTTATGGCCTTCAGGGTATGTCGCAACCTTTTCACCTAGCTCTTTAAGCTTTTCTACAGAAACACCTGTTTCATATGGCGTATCCCAGTCGTGGCCAACGTACTTTGACCACTCAGAAGAGTGCTTGGTTTCTGGTTGGATTTCTTCAACAACACATACACCATTATCTAGGCCATTGCGGTAGTCATCTGCAAGTTGTTTTGCTTCTTGCGCAGATAAAACGCCTTCAGCAACTAGCTTGTCAGAATATAACTGGCGAGGTACTGGGTGCTTTTTGATCTTTTGGTACATTAGAGGCTGAGTTGCATTAGGCTCATCAGCTTCATTGTGACCATGACGACGGTAACAAACTAAGTCAATAACAACATCACGCTTAAACTTGTTACGGAAATCTAGGGCAACCTGAGTCACTAAAGCAACCGCTTCTGGGTCGTCCGAGTTTACATGGAAGATTGGTGCCTGCACCATTTTAGCGATGTCAGTACAGTATTCTGTCGAACGCGTGTCTTCAGGTTTTGATGTTGTAAAACCTACTTGGTTGTTAACAACAATACGTACTGTGCCGCCTACACCGTATGCGCGAGTCTTTGAAAGGTTAAATGTTTCTTGAACAACACCTTGACCTGCGATAGCTGAGTCACCGTGAATCGTAATTGGCAATGCTTTTGAGCCGCTTGCACAATTTAAACGGTCTAGACGCGCTCTTACAGAGCCCATAACCACTGGATTTACGATTTCTAAGTGAGACGGGTTAAACGCCAATGCCATGTGAACATCGCCGCCTTTAGTACCGAAATCAGAAGAGAAACCCATGTGGTATTTAACGTCACCAGAACCAGCTGACTCACCATACTTACCAGCGAACTCGTCAAACAGCTCTTGTGGGTTCTTACCTAACACGTTAACAAGTACGTTAAGGCGACCACGGTGTGCCATACCAATAACGACTTCTTCTTGGCCACTCTCACCTGCTCTGTGAACAAGCTCTTTAAGCATTGGCACTAACGCATCACCGCCTTCTAAAGAGAAACGCTTCGCGCCTGGGAATTTCGCACCAAGGTATTTTTCTAGGCCATCAGCTGCAATCAAGCCTTGTAGTAGGCGTAGTTTGTTTTCTTTGCTGAATTGAGTCTGTGAGAAACCAGCTTCTAAACGTTGTTGTAACCAGCGTTTTTCTTCTGTTGATGTGATGTGCATATACTCAGCGCCAACAGAGCCGCAATATGTCGACTTAAGCGCTGCGTACAAATCTTTTAGTTTCATTGTCTCTTTGCCACAGGCAAAAGAGCCAACATTGAATTCTTTATCGAGATCTACATCATCTAGATTGTGGTAAGCCAAGTCGAGCTCTCTTACTCGATCTCGCTGCCATAAACCCAATGGGTCTAGGTTGGCATTTTGGTGGCCCCTAAATCTAAATGCATTAATAAGCTGCAACACACGCACTTGTTTTGCATCTGCCGCACCTTCTGCAGAAACTACTACTTCTCTGTGTTTGTTCTTAGCAAGCTCAGCAAATTGTGCTCTTACATCCGAATGTTTAATATCAACATCAACACCTTCAACTTTAGGTAGTTGATCAAACACTTCTCGCCATTCTTCTGGCACTGAAGCCGCATCGTCGAGATACGCCTCATATAAATCTTCTACATACGCAACGTTGCGCCGTATAAGTGAGAAGATTCTAGCCATGCCTTCATCACACCTTCGTGCATTTATTAGCCCTTTTCTCTAGCGCAGAAACTTTAACTTAAACGAAAACAAGATGGCACGCCCAGCATGCCATCTTAAGATAATTATGCTTTAAACCGAACGGTTTAATAGCATAGATTTAATGTGTCCAATCGCTTTGGTTGGATTCAAACCTTTTGGACAAACGCTAACACAGTTCATGATACTGTGACAACGGAATACGCTGAACGCGTCATCAAGACCAGCTAAACGTTCTTCAGTTGCTGAATCTCGGCTATCCGCTAAGAAACGATACGCATGAAGAAGTCCAGCAGGACCGATAAATTTATCTGGATTCCACCAGAATGATGGACATGAAGTAGAACAACATGCACATAAAATACACTCATAAAGGCCATCAAGCTTTTCACGATCTTCGATTGACTGAAGACGCTCTTCGCCGCCTGTTGGCTTATCATTGATCAAGTATGGTTTTACTTTCTCGTATTGAGTGTAGAACTGACTCATGTCAATTACCAAGTCACGAATAACAGGAAGACCTGGTAATGGACGAATGATAATTTTACCTTTGCCATTTTTTTGTAGTGCTGACAACGGAGTAATACATGCAAGGCCATTTTTGCCGTTCATGTTTACACCATCAGAACCACATACACCTTCACGGCACGAACGACGGAATGAAAGAGTAGAGTCTTGCTCTTTCAACATTAACAGTGCATCAAGCACCATCATGTCACGCCCTTCTTCAACCTCTAGTTTGTATTCCTGCATACGAGGTGCAGTATCTACATCTGGGTTGTAACGATAAACAGAGAATTCTAAAGTTGCTGTTGCCATCGTTTAACTCCTAGTACGTACGAGCTTTAGGTGGGAATGCTTCACGAGTCGTCGGCGCAAAGTTTACATCACGCTTTGTCATTGACTCGCTCTCTGGGTGATACATTGAGTGACATAGCCAGTTTTCGTCATCACGATCTGGGAAGTCAAATCTCGAGTGCGCACCGCGGCTCTCAGTACGGAAGTTTGCAGCAACCGCAGTTGAGTATGCTGTTTCCATTAAGTTGTCTAATTCTAGACACTCGATACGTTGTGTATTGAATTCAGTTGACTTGTCGTCAAGACGCGCATACTGAAGACGCTCACGGATTTCTTTAAGCTCTTTCAAGCCATCCGCCATAGAGTCACCTTCACGGAATACCGAGAAGTTAAGTTGCATACACTCTTGTAAGTCTTTCTTAATTT
The DNA here is from genome assembly GCF_001696455.1 of Pseudoalteromonas luteoviolacea. Taxonomy (GTDB): domain Bacteria; phylum Pseudomonadota; class Gammaproteobacteria; order Enterobacterales; family Alteromonadaceae; genus Pseudoalteromonas; species Pseudoalteromonas luteoviolacea_C. The sequence goes on along the minus strand of NZ_MAUJ01000001.1, from coordinate 648,929 downwards.
GTACCGGATCTTCGCCTTTACCAACTTCTGACGTCTCCCAACGATTATAGCGAGCGAAAGCCGCATCAACATCGTCTGTAGACGCTTCACCAGTTGACTCGAAGTCTTTCAGGTAAGAACCTAAGAAGTTACCAGCAGCACGGCCGAATACAACCAAGTCTAGTAGTGAGTTACCACCTAGACGGTTTGCACCGTGTACAGATACACATGCGATTTCACCTACCGCGAATAGACCTTCTACGATACGCTCTTTACCGTTTACATCAACGTCAAGTACCTGACCGTTAACGTTTGTTGGTACACCACCCATCATATAGTGACAAGTTGGGATTACCGGGATTGGCTCTTTAGCTGGATCAACGTGCGCGAAAGTCTTAGACAGGTCACAAACACCAGGAAGACGAAGGTTAAGCATTTCTTCACCAAGGTGATCAAGCTTAAGTTTAATGTGAATACCCCAAGGGCCTTCACAACCGCGGCCTTCACGAATTTCTGTCATCATTGCACGTGCAACAACGTCACGACCCGCAAGGTCTTTTGCGTTAGGCGCATAACGTTCCATGAAACGCTCGCCATCTTTGTTTAGAAGGTAACCACCTTCACCACGACAACCTTCAGTTACCAACGTACCCGCACCTGCGATACCCGTTGGGTGGAACTGCCACATTTCCATGTCTTGCATGCCGATACCAGCACGCACAGCCATACCAACACCGTCACCAGTATTGATGTGTGCATTTGTTGTAGATGCATAGATACGACCAGCACCACCAGTCGCGAGTACTACAGCCTTAGACTTGAAGTATACAACTTCACCAGTCTCGATTTCGATTGCAGTAACACCAACAACATCGCCCTTGTCATTTTTAACTAGATCAAGTGCGTACCACTCAGAGAATACGTTAGTTTTGTTTTTAACGTTCTGTTGGTATAGGCAGTGAAGAAGTGCGTGACCAGTACGGTCAGCCGCCGCTGCTGTACGTGCAGCCTGCTCGCCACCAAAGTGCTTAGACTGACCACCGAAAGGACGTTGATAAACACGGCCATTTTCAAAGCGAGAAAATGGTAGACCCATGTTTTCTAATTCAGTAATAGCTTCAGGACCTGTTTTAGTCATGTATTCGATAGCGTCTTGGTCACCGATGTAATCAGAACCCTTAACAGTATCGTACATGTGCCATTCCCAGTTATCTTCGTGAGAATTACCTAGCGCAACAGTAATACCGCCTTGCGCAGATACAGTATGAGAACGCGTTGGGAATACTTTTGAAATAAGCGCACATGTCTTACCAGACTCAGAAATCGCTAGTGCTGCACGCATGCCTGCACCACCGGCGCCAACAACTACAGCATCAAATTCACGGACATTATATTTCACTTAAACACCCCACAGAACAAACAAACCAACAGCAACGTATGCAAGTGCCATTAGATTCAATACAAAGCCTAAAACTGTACGCATCGTTGAGCACTTAACGTAATCAGTCAGTACTTGCCATAGGCCAATACGAGTATGAACCATTATACAAACTAAAGTAATAATAGTTGCCGCTTTCATTGCTAGGTTATCAAATAGCCCAGACCAAGCTTCATACGTTAGTTCAGGAGTTAATGCTAGGTAGCCAACAATAAATACAGCGTATGCTGCAATGATTAATGCTGTAGCGCGAAGTGATACATAATCTTGTACACCATCACGTTTAAGAGTTGCTTGATTTAAGACCATATCCACACTCCACCAAGGATAGCCACGATTACCCATAGAGCGATTGCAATGTTAGCACTTGCATTGCCTGACTCTAATTCTTCCCAGTGCCCCATGTCTTGGATCATGTGACGGATACCGCCAATGATGTGGTAAGACAATACAGCGAAGGTGCCCCACGCAATAAACTTTGCAATAAAGCCAGTCATAAGCTCTTTTACAAAGTTAAAACCTTCAGGAGAAGAGAGAGATTCAGACCACGCCCAAATGACAAATGTCAGCGCGAAGAACAACGCGACACCAGTGACACGATGTAATATCGACGCCTTTGCCGTTGGCGGCATAGATATAGTCGTAAGATCTAGATTTACAGGTCTTTGCTTTTTCACAGTTACTTGCCCATCTTTGCTCGATTAGAGCTTCATCTACTTGTTTTTATCAACCCACTTGCACGACATGCACAAATGGCACACTCTAGATAAACCTGTTTAAACACTTAAAAGATCACTTGCCTGTAAAACTTCGATGTAAAAATAGGTTTACCCACAGACGACACGGTATAAAACCGTTGACAGTATATAAGGCTATCCGTGTTTTTACAATTCTTGTTTAGTTTCGTACGCTTGCGAATTAGCCAATGGTATAATATTTAATCTGCTTAGAATATTTATTATACATTTTTGCATAATTCTGAGAAAAATTGACTTTTCACCCCATTTATAAGTTACAATGATCTGAATTTGCTTAACATTAGTATCACAACATAACAATCAGAATGTTGTTATTTCATAGGAGATAAGATAGATGGCAGATAAGAAAGCCACAGTCCATATTGATGGGCACGATCCAATCGAACTACCGATCCACTCTGGCACAGCAGGCCAAGATGTTATCGACGTTCGTACGTTAGGTGCTCACGGCTTCTTCACATACGACCCTGGTTTCATGTCGACTGGCTCTTGTGAATCATCTATTACTTACATCGATGGCGCGAAGGGTGTACTTTTACACCGTGGCTATCCAATTGAACAATTGGCAGAAAACTCAAACTACATTGAGCTTTGCTACCTACTATTAAACGGTGAACTACCAAACACAGAACAGCTTGCAACTTTCTCTGATGAAATCACACGCAATACTATGATGCACGAGAAAATCGCAGCGTTTTTCCAAGGTTTCCGTGTTGATTCTCATCCAATGGCTATGCTTTGTGGTGTAGTTGGTGCTTTGTCTTCTTTCTACCACGACGACTTAGACATTTCGGATGCAGAGCAGCGTATGCGCTGTGCAACTAAGCTAGTTGCTAAGCTGCCTACAATCGCTGCAATGGCATACAAGTACAACGTAGGCCAACCATTTGTATATCCTCGTAACGACCTTAGCTATGCAGAGAACTTCCTACACATGATGTTCTCAGTACCAGCTGAAGAGTACAAAGTAAGCCCAGTGTTGGCAAAAGCAATGGACCGTATTTTCATGCTTCATGCTGACCATGAGCAAAACGCTTCGACTTCGACAGTTCGTTTAGCTGGTTCATCTGGTGCAAACCCTTATGCTTGTATTGCTGCAGGTATTGCTTCACTTTGGGGCCCTGCTCACGGCGGTGCAAACGAAGCGTGTCTAAACATGCTTGAAGAGATTGGTTCTGTTGACCGTATCGACGAGTATGTAGCTAAAGCGAAAGACAAGAGCGACCCGTTCCGTCTAATGGGCTTTGGTCACCGCGTGTACAAAAACTTCGATCCACGCGCAACTGTAATGCGTCAAACTTGCCACGAAGTTTTAGAAGAGCTTAACATCCAAGACCCGCTTCTAGACGTAGCAATGAAACTAGAGCAAATTGCGCTAGAAGACCCATACTTCGTTGAAAAGAAACTATACCCTAACGTAGACTTCTACTCAGGTATCATCTTGAAAGCAATTGGTATTCCAACAAGTATGTTCACAGTCATCTTTGCGATGTCTCGCACTGTTGGTTGGATTTCTCACTGGAACGAAATGCTATCTCAAGCAGGCCACAAAATTGGTCGCCCACGTCAGCTATACACAGGCTATACTGCACGTGACTATGAGGATCAAGGCGAACGTTAATCATCGCTTTGTATAGAAAAAGGGCTTAAACGCCCTTTTTTTTCGGCTTTTTTTTAACCACACCTTTAAATCGTACTAATTTCTTTACACTATAAGTGACTCAATTATTTTATTCAAATTTAATAAATCTCAAAACTTGTGTAGATTTCTTGGACAGTATCCTCTTCTCTTACACTGTCAACACTTGCTAGTGTAGGGCCTTGTTGTAACCAAATAGCCAGTTCGTCAATTTTACACTGCTCTCCAAACACAACAACTTCGACACTTCTATCTGGCAAGTTTTTCGCGAACCCAAATAGACCGAGTCTCACTGCCCTTTGCTTGGTGTGATAGCGAAAGCCGACACCTTGTACTACGCCTGTTACGATAAATTTTGAACTTTTCATTTAACCGAACTCATTGATAACTTAAATTACAAGCTTAGTTTCCAACTTACGGGAATTGAAGCTCTCGAAAAAGGCACATTTATTACGAACGAAATATCACATTCCATGACTTACAGTGATGCATATAAAAAGGCCCCGTTGGGGCCTTTAGGTTTCAAATGCTCGAAGTTGCTTTTGATTAGAATTTATAAGCAAACTTCACGTACACTTGGCGACCTAATATACTGTGAGTCTTGTTATCTACGCCCATAGACTCAGAAGGCGCAAATGGCGCTTCTTCATTTGTTAGGTTAGATGCACCCAGCGTTGCTGTAAGTTTGTCAAAGCCAACATATGTCACGCTTGTATCGATTGTAGTCCAAGAATCAATTTCAAATTTATTTCCTGCACTGTCAGCCAAATCATTGTATGAATTAATATAATTCACGCTGAAATTAGCAATCCAATCGTCAAGAGCCCAATCTACTCGCGCATTCCAACGCAGATCTGGATGTTGATACTCGCCGTTTTCATCTATGATAACTGATACAGAATTGCCATTTTCGTCTGTTCGAATTAGCTCTTCATCAAAGTTCAAGACATAGGTTACGTTATAACCAAACTTGAACTCACCCAAACCTTGCGTTTCGAGCCTGTACTCCAGATCAAGGTCAATACCATCCGTTTTGCGGCCACCAATGTTGACGAATGTGTCGTTGATTTGGCGAATTCGCCCTGGTGTTGCACCAGTGCTCGCTTCTCTTATCACCAAGTTTGGATCATCACCACAACAATCTACGATATCTTGTGCGCCAATTTTCTTAATTAAGTTTTCTTGATCATAGTTCCAGTAATCAACGCCTACACTAAAGTCGTCCGTCGCCTGCCAAATAACCCCAAGGTTATAGTTTGTTGACTCTTCCGGTTGCAGATTTTTGTTACCAGCCACTTCTGCCGTATATTCGAATGGCTCACAATCCAGTGGGTCTTTAGTAATGACACAACGATCTCTATCGATTACGCTTGGCGATTCATCAGTTCTACCAAGGTGGAGTTGAACGAGAGACGGCGCTCTGAATGCAGTCCCCCAAGAGCCCCGTACTACGATTTCGTCTGTCGGTGTCCAACGAAATGCGACTTTCGGATCTGTTGTGTTGCCAAAGTCACTATAATCCTCGTACCTTAATGCCAACTGTAGTTCTAAATTTTCAGTAGCTGGTACATTAAATTCAGCAAATAGCGCCGTATTGTCTCTGTCACCATTCGCTTGCGTTGCTTCTGTACCAAAGATCTCATTATTTAAATACTGGGCATCAGGATTGTCTTCAATTTTCTCATAGCGGTGCTCTAAACCAAATGCTGCAGCAACGTAGCCATCACCAAACTCAAATAACTCGCCCGAAATCGTTGCATCGAAAGACTGCATGGTAGATGCACCGTAACGCGTAGTGGTTGTCTCAATTTTATCCAGCGCAGCTTGAGTATTTTGACTAGGTTCAAATGGGTTCCATTCACCACTATCAATTGCCGCTTGTGCTCTGAGTTTATTTGGGAAACCATCGAAACCTTTTTCTACTGCACTTGAACGGATTGCTGAATAGGCAAACTCCCAGTCCCACTCCTTGAACTCGCCGCGCATACCCATAACTGCACGATAGTATTCAGAATCTACGTCTTTCTTACGATTGCCAATGTCAACAGTACGGCGACGCATCGAAATATCTACGCCGTGTAAAAAGTGGTCAGGCAATGCAGCAAGCGGGTGATTCGGGTTATCGCCAGCCATCGTTAACTCAGTAAAGCTTGGGCTAGCGGCACCTTGAATGAACGTAGATGTATGTTGCGCAGAAAATTCAGCAAAGCCCTCTACCCCATCCATAATTTCTTGCACGCCATTATAGTTAAAGCTAATGCGCTCAGTAGAAGGAATGAGTGTCATATGTGGTGCATAATCATAGCGACAAATATCACCAATGATCATATTTTCAGGACATTTATCATTGCCCCAAACATCAGCAAAGATGGTTTGTCTCACTTTTGTGCCATCATCTTCAACGCGCGTTACCGGTAGTGCTTCCCATTGCGCATCAGTAAGTTGGTTTCTTACAACTTCAATACTGCCAGGGAAACCTGATGAACTTAGTGCGTTATTACCCCCTCTAAATCTTTGATCTGCAGTAGAGGCGTAATCACGGTCAGCATAAAATACGTCGCCACGTTTGAAGTAGTCTAGTGAAAAGTTATGGTGCCCTTTATCTGTTGAGCTGCCCCAAAGTAAGGTAAAGTTCTCCTCTTCTGCACCACCATCGGCCGTATCAGAAATTTTACCTGCAACTTCAAATCCATCAATATCATCACGCAAGATAATATTAATAACCCCGGCAACCGCATCCGAACCATAAGTTGCTGATGCACCGTCTTTTAGCACGTCGATTCTTTTCACTGAAGAAACCGGAATGGTATTTAAATCAACAAATGAAGTCTCAATGTCTTTTGCAAATGGACTTACAGCAACACGGCGACCATTAATCAGTACCAATGTTGAAGAAGCACCTAACCCACGAAGTGCGACACTCGAACCGCCATTGGCCGTATCGTCACTTGAGTTACCTTGGGTACTAAACGTACCTGCACCTGCAACAGGTAGTTTTTGTAGTGCACCGATCAGATCTGTAGATCCTGTCGCTGCTAAATCGCCTGCTGAAATAGTCTGTATCGGTGAAGGCCCTTCTAAATCCGAACGTTTGATATGTGAGCCCGTCACTTCTATACGTTCAACCTCAGATTCATTTGCATTTGCGATACTTGCTCCCCCAAGCAATGCAAAACTAACTGAAGATGCTATTAGCGTAATCCCCTTTTTCATTATCTTTATTCTCCGTAGTGTATAAAACATCTTTTTAACTTTTATAACACACTAAAAAAACAATAAAAACAATAAAAACACCCAAAAGAATTTACATTCTTCCTCTTTATCAATTCATAAATTTAACCTTGTTAGTCTGCAAGGCATAGAGGTAGCGACTTTGATAAAATTTAAGCAAAAAAAAGCCCAGCTATTTAGCTGGGCTTAAAACAATTAAAATCTTGTTAGATAGCTGTATTTTTAACTTCTTTAACAAATTGTTTTACAGGTAAATTATTACACTTCAAGCCTCTAGCTTGGCTGCGGTACTTGTGTAAGCTAGCTACACCTTCTTTTGCAGCTTTCATACATAGCTCAGTTGCTCTAGATGCGTTCTCAGCAACTAATTTAGCTTTGACTGATTGTTGAGAATTTTGCACACCCTGATGAGATTTTGCGAATGTACGAATATCTTCACCATTGCACTCTACTGATGGTGAAAAGCGTGAGATGAACACGCCTTGTTGCGCACCAAATTTGCGAGCAGCACTCAAACCTTGGTTTGCAGCAACTTCACATACTTTTGAAATTGCAGAAGCATCGCTCGCTACAAAATTCTGGCTGCCGCCAGCAAATGCAGAAGTTGAAGCGATAGTAACAAGAGTAGCAATAGAGAGAGACTTAAACATAATTTACCTCGAAAGAACGAATTGGTGCGCATTATATAGCCAATTTAAACCTTGTAAATGGCAAATATAAACTTTTTTGAACATTTAATGAGCTATTTACATCCCAATAAACTCATGCTTCAAAGCTGCTAAATTTTCCCCTTTAATTAACAACTCTAAGTATCAGGAAACATAGTTTTTTCCCTTTTCAAAGAGCAAAATGATACACTTCTACATTATTTACTCTCTAAACTTAAAATATGAAAATCATCTCATTCAACATCAATGGTCTGCGCGCCCGCCTGCACCAATTACAAGCCATCATAGATAAACATCAGCCGGATGTGATTGGCCTACAAGAAATTAAAGTACATGACGAAGCGTTTCCAATAGAAGATGTAGAAGCCATGGGCTACCACGTCTATTTCCATGGCCAAAAAGCGCATTATGGCGTTGCTTTGTTATCCAAAATGCCCGCAAAATCAATTCAAAAGGGATTCACAACGGACACAGACGAAGCTCAAAAACGAATGATAACTGGCACTTTTGAGAGTGCAAATGGCAATGATGTTACGGTAATGAATGGGTACTTCCCGCAAGGAGACAACATCAGCCATGAAACAAAGTACCCTTACAAGCGTCAGTTTTATAAAGATTTAATGACCCACCTCAATACGTACGAGAAACCAGATAGTAATCTAGTGGTGATGGGAGATATCAACATTTCTCCAACTGACAGCGATATCGGTATTGGCGAAGCGAATCGTAAGCGCTGGTTAAAAACTGGCAAATGCTCTTTTCAACCTGAAGAAAGAGAATGGCTAAAAACATTAATGGACTGGGGCTTCAAAGATACGTTTAGAGAACTGACACCAGAAGTAGAAGATAAGTTCTCGTGGTTCGACTATCGCTCAAAAGGGTTTAATGACAATCGCGGACTAAGAATAGACGTTGTATTGGCCACAGAAAGTCTAATGCAAGTATGTCAAGAAAGTGATATCGATTATGAGTTAAGAGGGATCGAAAAGCCTTCAGACCATGCTCCTATCTGGGCGACTTTTGAGATCTAGCTGTTAAACAATACGTAACCAATATTTGGATGTTAGATCATGACGACTTTTGTGTTTGCTTTAATTGCATTCGTACTCAGCTTAGACAAACTACAGTACGAAGCACTATTAAGAACTCCGCAAAGACAAATCGGCGTCTTAAGTTGTGCATTGATAATGGCCCTATTATGGCAGATCAAAGCTGGCATATTACCGGACCTAAACATCCATATACTGGCCGTAACGGCGGTAACTTTGATCCTTGGCTGGCGGTTGTCCTTATTTAGTACGTTGCTGGCCACAATATTTTGCTATTTCTTAGCATCTTTCGAAGTGAGCTTTTTCTCATTTTGGCTGTTAAACGGGATCCTGCCTGTTTATCTAAGTTATGCATTGTTTCTGTTGTGTTATCACTATTTACCGCGCCATTTTTTTATTTATATCTTTGTTTGTTCGTTTATATCTGCCGGTTTAGTTGCTGCAATTAAAATTATCTTTTCTGGCGCATACTATTGGTCAATTGACCAATACGACTGGTACGTATTAACAAGCAATTATATGTTTTATGCCGTGATCATGTGGTTTCCCGAAGCTATGCTAAACGGTATGGCCATAACTCTCTTGATCACTTATCGCCCTCATTGGGTGAGAACCTTTTATGATAAGGAATACCTAGATAGATGACTTTAGAATACCGTTGCCCAATATGCTCTGAATCACTTGTCCAAATAGGCAATAGTTTAGGGTGTACTAACCGTCATCAATTCGACTTTGCAAAAGAAGGTTATATAAACCTGTTGCCAGTGCAATTTAAGCGCTCAAAGCAACCAGGGGACAACTTAGACATGGTGCAAGCGAGAAGAGCGTTTTTTGCCACACCTCACTATCAATTTTTACAACGGTCATTAGCCAGCCTTGTAGCAAGTAAACAACCAAAAACGGTGATTGATTTAGGGTGTGGAGAGGGGTTCTATACACAAGCAATCGCCAATGAGTTGGATGGAAAGTCATCAATTTATGGTTTAGACATCAGTAAACCTGCGATCAAGTACGCAGCAAAACGCTATGATAAACCTAACTTTAGTGTTGCTTCTAGTAAAGACGCCCCCTTTGAAGATGCGTTAGCCGATGTCGTTTTGAGCATATTTGCCCCTGTTTTTGACAAAGAATCTGCAAGGCTTTTGTCACCTGCGGGCACGTTGATAATCGTAAGTCCAGGTCCTCATCACCTGTATGAATTAAAACAACACATATATGATGAAGTGCGTTTACATGAATCGCCCGGTTGCCCAGAAGGGTTTATTGAAACGGAACAAACATTGTTCCAGGAAGTACACTCCATTTCTACTGAAGTCATATTTAATTTAATAAAAATGACGCCTTTTGCTTGGAAGTTTAAAGATTCCCATTTTGAAGCATTATCAAGCAAAACCCACCACGATATCACTCTGTCATTCTTGGTTACCCAATTCAGAAAAACACATCCGCAATAAAGCGACTGTTTAAAACTGATTTATAATTGCTTTGAACGCTCTAAAAGCGAATGCCCGATAAGCTGCTGCTCAATCGGGCATTTACTGTCTGAAAACCGGTTTACGAATTACTTAGACACAGAAAACTCGAAATTCAACGTGTTTGGTCGATGTAACTTCCAAACAAAGTCTAAACCTATATCAGGATGTCCAACCACCACTTTATTGATCTCTTTTACGATACCGTCGTTTTTCAGTATTTGCAGCTGGACATTGTATTCACCCCCTAGTTCTGCAATATCAAAACTGACGACTTTTCCAGATAGTCTTTCGGAACCAATAGACCAAACAAAGCTCATATCGGACGAGGTTTCACCTGTTACTTCTAATTTAATCGTTCGATTGTGTTGGCTTGAGCTTACTTCAAAAGTAGAAATTGGATTATCTATTGTCAGCTCCGTGCTCACTGTAAACTCTGCACCTTCATTCACTACTAGCTTCAAGGCTGCAATATAGGTGTCTGAGTATTCATATGAATGTGAAACAGTTGGCGTTTCAGTTATCGCCGTCTCTCCATTGCCGAAATCCCAATGATATGTCAGGTTTTCCCCTAAATCCGCATGCTCAGAAGTAAATTGGCAAGTGCTGCCCTCAAGTAAGCAATCAATAGACAATTGAGGGTCATCTATGTATTCAAGTTGCAACGGCTCTTGTTTAATCACAATGCCACCCTTTTTCACAACATAGGAGATTTGATTTGGCTTTTTAGCAATTTCAATAACAGTTTCAAGCGCATCGTGTTGATACTCGACACCGTCTATTATCAACACTAGCTCATACCCTTCAGGGAGTGCTTCTCCAATATTGAATGTAAAGTTCATATTTTGTTGAGTGACATTAATGTCTAACTCTGGGGCCTCGTGTAACTCGATCGTTTCTTCATATGTGAACTGTACGGCACCGTCATCTACCAAGGTTAATACCGAAATTACATACTCACCATATGCCTCAAAATCGTACTCAAATGTAGATAAATCACTTCGCTCAATCGTTTCGCCATTAACTTCCCATCTATACTTAGCCCCCGTTAGTTCATTGTCGTAATTTAAATTAAGTTGACAGACAGTGCCATTTTGCGCACATTGCACGTTAAAGTTAGGTGCGTTCACTACGGTAACTTGCTGAGTAACACGATTTACCTCTTCGTCATCTCTAAGCAGAACTAAGCTCACTTCTGCACTTTGAGACATCTGCTTTGAAAAGGTGTAGCTGTCTGTGTCAAATTGCTCATCGTCAATTAACCATTTAAATGAATATGCATTGCTATATTGATGAGGAACGTCTAGGTTGATGGTGTCGTTAAACTGCTTGTATCCAAAACTTAGCGCTGGCGCGATATACTCTCCTTGTAAATAGGCAAACTTCACATCGATGGTTTGCGCTTCTGCTTCGCTTGTACAACTTGAAGTGCCATTTTGCTCCCCTACAACTAACCGAACTAAAGCTGGCCCTTGTTTTAATTCACCAAAGGGTTCCTTTGGTAATACGATTTCATTTGTTATGCCGGTTGGTAAAGCTATCTCCTCTGTATCAAAGTAACCATTCCGATCCAAATCAATATACGCCTTAACTTGCAACTGGCTGATATCTATAGGCAACTGAATTTTCAAAGGTGCTTGTGAGTATACTGCGTCGACAAGTCTGACATGTTCGTATCCCCCCGTTACTTCAAGAGCTTCTCCATTTACGGTGAGGCTATTTAGATGTGATGCGGCTGAGCTTTCAGGCTTGCAAATGGCTTGCTCAATGAGTGAGGCAATGCGATAGCTCTCTAACGTTGAGCCGTTGTTTAATTCTGCCTGCCAATACAACTCATGGTCGCCTTTACTTAGTGTGAACTCTCCTTTTGAGGCCTCCAACCAAGTTTTTTGAGTGTTGGGAATCCATTCTAACAAGGTCTCTTCGCCTTGGCGTATAATCAGTTTATCAACGGTATCGCCAGACAAACGTTCATCTGCGATATGATAAGAAACTTGTTCAAATAGACGCTCTATAGATACCTCTAAGGTGGTGGCCCGACTATCTTGTGGAATAAGTCCAACTCGCTTAGCCAGTGCCGCTATCTGTTGTTTGTCTTCATCATTCGCGACTTCGATTAGACATTGAGCAGCCTCTAGCATCCCCGTTGTTTCATTAAAGCAGGCAGTCATCGCCTTGATAACTAGCCCATAGGCTCTCTCAACATTCCACTCGTCGCTGGTCGCAATTAAATAGAATAGCTTGTTAAATGCCCCTGCCCTTTGATGCGAACCTGTCACACTTTCAAAGTCACGATAGTCATCGATACTAACTCCGTCTCGCCTTGGCTGCTTAAGAAACCTGGAATATGTATTTCTGATACGTGCATCCCAACCTATTGCCCAAAAGTACTCTTCCTGTGAAGATAATTTTGAAAACACGGGCGTATTTGTCCAATTAGACTCAGATGGATCTGAAAGCAGGTTTCTATAATAGTGGTCCTTCACTGCAATAGCGGTAATATCTGCAAAACTTTCATGTAAAGCACTTCTTTGTGATCTAGTGCCATCACTGTCTCCTATATCATCAACATTTGAAATGATGTTCCCCGTGTTCCACTCTAAAATAGCGTGACCGATCTCGTGTGCCACAATATCAATAGAACTCCCGTGTGGGAAAGGTGCGCCTCTAAAGCCACTGGCATAATTTGTAAACTCACCATCCCAACTACTTTGACTAATGTGTCCCGAATCAGCTCTTTGTTTAATAACATTCAGGCAATAGCTCCCACCTTCAGGGCATCGCTCATTTTGTTCTGGGTATAGGTTTGAGAAATGGTCGTAAACAACCTGTGCGGTTACACCTGCATAGAAGTGCGCATCATTTACTGCTTTAATTGCGCCTTTCGCCAAATAATATATGTAAGGACTGCCTTCAATGCCATGGCTCTCTGTCACTCCAGAAGAGCAGTCGTAGGCATGAGGTGTATTGCTGCTGCCATAATAAGTTTCCACTAAATTATTACTATATATACACTGCCCATTTTCTAATTTAACGACCATTGGATAACCAGAAAATTCAGAAAATGCCCCTTCTCCTGAGTTTCTGAAATACAGGTTACTGATTGTAGGTGCAATAGGAAAATATAATTGAGCTAGAGGGTGCTCATTGGGCAGTACTGTATTTTGACATTGTTCAGTCGACATATCAGGTGATTGATGACAATTGAGGCCCAGCTTATAATTACCTGTGGTTGTGGCAACCGCATAATAACTTTCTGAATGAGGCGAGATAAATGACGCCGTTGCATTAATATCGCCAGTCACCACAAGCGTAGACGCATCAAAGGTTATCACTCTTCTTTGTTTATTATTATCAACTAGCTCTAATTGATATACCGGAGATAAATTACCAAGCCTGTTTTTAGCGACGAACTGCTTTATATTCCTTAATTTTGACTTATCAACGTCATAGCGTTTAACGGCAGTTTCCTTCAAAGCCTCAATATCATGAGGGTACGCATTTGACATTGATTGACGACTCAATAGACTCAACTGCAATGTATCCGCTTGATGTAACGTGCCTGAAACAATTCTCCGATTAAAGCTCTTATCAACACGTAATACGATATCACTATTCAAAACTTTAATATCGCGCCAGTAAAGTGCGTAGTGCTCTAACTTGCTTTCTTGTGATATTGCTACCGATTTGATTTGCTTATAACTAAATGGAGATGAGTTATTAATCGCTTCCACACTTGATGAATCAGCAGGGAGTGAATGATTGATTTCATTTTGAAATTGATTTGATGATTGACTACTCGCTGCGGAGAAGCAAGCAAATAGTGCAACGACACTTCCTAGTATGCGCACTGCCTAGTCCTTATTTCATTAAGTTAACCTCTATTTTACACAACTAATTATTATGTTCTACAATCATTCCTTTAAAAAATACTTTTTATCTAGCACCCTGATTAATATCGGTGAATGCACAAGTAGATTAATCAGCTTTTTTAAATAATTAAATTAAAATAATACGCTTATATTTTCTCAATATAATCGCTTTGAATAAAAAAGCTGGCATAAAGCCAGCTTTTTTAAAGGGTTACCGGTTACTTAGTTTCTAAACTATTTAGGTAGTCAGCGTGCCACTCTTGAGGAATACGCTGTAATGCTTCTTCAACCGTTTCCTTGTGAGTTTCTAGCTCGTTTTCTGTTTGCATCGCTAAATCACCAACAGAAACACCATTAGCAAACATGACAAAAGTTTCGCCTGCGTCTTGCTTACCATTTACACGTGCGAGTTTAAGGTTATATACATTATCTTTGTAATCAACCTTCTCGAACTTAGTGATTTTAGCAGGACCTTTTGCAGTTTGAATTACATCACCTTCAGCGACGTTCAATGCCCATACAGCCTTACCACCTTCACGCACTAGAGGGTGAGATTCAGTTAGGGTAAGTGTTTGGCCATGCTCAGTAGTTAGTTTAACCATAGGTAAGTGCTCTACACCCACAGATACATCAACAACTTTAAGTACTTCAGTATTGTCTGGTTCAAACTCACTTGCACCAAGTACAAGATCACCAACATTGAATGTTTCAACTGCTTTCGACTGTTTATTTGGCATCAAGATCTGCGTGCCTTTTGCTAAACAACTGAAAGAGAACTGAAGTGGCGCTTGGTCATAACGAGCCATATCTTTTGGTAATTCAGGCGCTTCTTCTGATGCGATGATGTAAGAAGTATAACCAGTAATATAATCATACTCTTCCTGCGTCGCACCGAAGTAAGTCATTGCGTCTTGTAAGTTACCCATCCAGTTTACTTCAAGAGCAATGTTCATGATCCAGTATGCATCGGCGCGGCGTTGGAAAATACCTGGACGTGCGAATAATGCTGCTTCACGAGGAATATCCCAGCTCAACGTTGTTACTGGCGACCAAGTCGCTTGGTCAAAACGATAGTCAATTGTGAAATACTGCTCAAATTTCGCTTTCATGTTTGCATTGTGCAGCGATAACTTATCGTGGAAAGCTTCTTTTGATTGGATCATCACATCTGTAGGTGGCACATTTTGTGCCGCTAGCACATCATCCTCTTCAAATAAAACACGAGAAATGTATGTTGGTAATGTGATGCTACCTTTAAATGGAATTGTTACGTGTGGAATATTATTGTAATCACCACCCGCTTGGACCATTGGGTAGTCACAATCTCCGTAGTCACGGTTCAAACAAACCATGATAACGCCGTCTTGACCCGCAACATTCTTTTTGTTTGCGTCTGCTTTACGGAAATCTTTTGGATGATCGACAACATGTTGGAATGCGTCAACTTGCGCAATACCAACACCAGCGGCTGCTTCAGCGAAATCAGCTTTAGCCATAACCATTGGTGCATTCGCAGGGCGATTGTTAACTGGCAAACCAAGCTCTTTTGCTAACATGCCTAAGATTGCATGTTTGTCATACTTAACATCAATCTTTTTCAGAACCTTAGTACCATCTGCAAACATAACGTAAGCAGTACCTTTACCATAAACCTCTTTTGCGCGCTTAACATGCTCGTATGCGCTTTCAACTGTCGCTTCACCACCTAATACTTTACGGTTCAAGTTCGCTCCACCATCACCAAAGAAACGTGCAGTTTGTTGAGTTGTGATTTGCTCACCTTTCTCATTAACTAATTTGATAGATAGTACCGTCAGGTTCGTTGCTTTTGGTTCAGCATTTAACAAACGAATTTTGAACAGTTTAGAAGCACCTTCACCAACAATGTTGAAACCTAGGTGGCTAAAGTAAGACTCTAGTTCAGCTTCCGTTGTATCACTACTATTATAACTTCTTACAAAACGCGCATCTTGCACATCAATTTTTGCTTGAGGAGTATGAAGCTCTTTGAAAAGCTGTGGACTGTTTTTATCATTCCAACCAGCTTCTTTGAAAATTTTCTCCATCTCAGCAATTGCTTCTTTACTATCTGGGTCTACATACTGAACACCATCTTGTACATTAAGACCTTGAACGATAGGCGTGCTTACTTTTTTAGTTATTGGTTGTTCGAACGCAGCGACAGATCCAAATGCCAATGCCGAACTAACAGTAAGCGCTAAAAAGCTAAGTTTCATTTTATTCTCCTTAATTTATATATTACTTCACTATTTTAAATTGCATGCTGTCCGCACCTTCTTGCGGAACGCATGGTACTGCTGAACTACCTTGTTCGTCCGTGTATGCAACAACACAAACGTTTACTGACTTACTTGATAAACTCAATTTTGAGCCATATTTATTTCTTTCATGTGCTTCATATACACCATTTTTATTTTCGTCTATCCAGAACTCCATTCTGATGGACGAATTTGCGCTACTTGTCGCATCGACCTCAATCTTATTAACACATCCTCTGCTGTAGTCATATGCGTGATTTATAGTGTGATTATCACGTATTCCTCGTATCGTTTTCGTTGTCCAGCAACTATTCCACCAGCCGTATTTCATCGTTACATCAAGGCTGTTAATGGTTACCACCTCAGGTGGCGTCACGTCTTCAAGTACAATGGTCTGTTTAATGGTATGGATCGCGCCATTGGGTAAGGTTAAAGCCATATAAATATCATGTGTGCCAAATTGGGCGAATGTATAATCCCAAGGACCAGACATATCCTGCGGCTGATGCCAAACACGCTCAACATTCCAACGTAAATCCGAGATATTTAGCGTGCCCAACTGAGGTGTAAGCGTGACTTTTAGAGGGTCATCTTGAGACACGTTTACATCGAAAGAAACGCCATCAGGTAATGATTCCACATAAACACGGTTAGTCGCCGTAAATCGTGCATTTACGCTATCCAAATACAAATCTAAGGTGACATCAAATTGACCGTATTCTCGATAATCAAACGCGAATGTTTCATTTGTATAACGCGTCGTTTGAGTATTGGAGCTGTCTCCGAAACTCCACAAGTAACGCGGCGAAGCCGTCAGAACATCATGTTGTACAGAGAATTGGCATTGAGTCTGCTGGACGGTACAGCTGAAGCTTAATCGTGGTGATGCTACAGGTGTTACATCTTGCTCGGTAGTTTGAACCACTTGACCATTTGATAGCAGATCTACACGTACCGTGGTTGTTTCCGTCATCTGGCGCGTGATTGCAGCCGTATCTTGGGCAACTTGTTGGCCATTGAAGTACCAGTTATACGTTGGGTTTTCTACACCGGTGCTCGATGCCGTCAACGTCATTGAGTCATTCACTTGCTGATGTGTAAACTCTACCGTCTTGATATCACTACCTTGCACAAAGTCTACAAGCAGATCCACAACTTGCCCTGTCGCAGTTTTCGCACAGCCACTTTGTTTTGCATCGTCAATTCGGATACGAAGCAACATTGGACCCGCAGCTATATGCTGGAAGTTGCTGAAGTCAAAATTAACCTCAGTGGTTACATTACTCTGTGATAACAGCAGCTCGTTACTAAGTAGATCGGTCTTCTCTTCAAAAACGCGATTGCGATTGAAGTCAGCATACACATTTACATGACGATTATTTAATTGTGCATCAAATTGAGCCATAAACTGGTTTAACGAATAAACTGGCTGCTGCAATGAAGCAAATGTATAGCCCGAGTTTGCAATCACACTTTGACCGTTCACCGTTAAACTGGAAAGTGCAAGGCCAGCTGTCTCAGGGACACACCTTGGCGTGTCAGCACCGTAGACAATGCGATAGGCATTCTTTTCTTGCCCGTTTGTCAATCTTACCTTTAGCTCAATGACACTTTCACCGCTGTCTAACATCACGTGACTGCTTTTCACTGATGAGTAGCTTCCTTGACCGGTATTCTTGGTCCAGTCTACTTGGGCAACACCGTTAACTAGCACTTTTAGAGTATCAACCTGACTGTTGCTAAAGCTACGATCTGTAATCTCGTATTTTGCTTCGTCTAATAGTCTCGTGACATCAAACTGCAAGTTATTAACCCCTGAGTTGCTTGGTGTCACACCAACTTGCTGTAGTAATGTGCTAACTAAAACAGGATCATTCGCTTGTCTCACTAAACAGTAACCAGCATGATCGATGTCGCTATTTGAATTGAAACACTGCTTTGCTGCGCTAAGTACTAATTTGTATGCTTTTTCAATATCCCAACCATTCTGATTGCTCAGAAGATAGAAAAATTTACTAAGTACACCTGACTTCTGATGCGGACCCGATGCTTCCTCGATATCTCGGTAATCATCAACACTGATTAGATCAAATCTAGGAAAGTTGATGTATCGAGAAGGCGTACCATTAAAGTTACGATCGGCTGCAAACCACCATTTTTTCGCTTGGTCATTTTGCCATGACTGTCCAAACGGCGTGTCTTGGAAAGCATCTGCCGTGGGCTGTAAATGTTTGAAAAAATAATCGCGCGCTGCAAGTGTCGTCATATCTGAAAACGCTTCATGTACAGCTGATTGTTCACCACCACTGTATTGTAAATCACTATTCCACGTTAACAGTGCGTGGCCAATTTCATGGGATACGATATCGAATGAGCTACCATGTGCAAACTGACCAAAAGCATTACCACCCGCAGCCAAATTCACATAAGTTCCATCCCAACTACTGCTATAAGTTTGACCATCGACAGAATAATTAACTCGAAGCTGCATTTGGTTAATACAGTACTGAGCATCCCAAGCAGGACATAAGGATGTTTGTTCTGGATACAACTCAGACAAATAATCCACGGCCATCTGCATTGTTATGCCGGCGTATAAGTGGGCATCGTTTTGTGGCTGAAAAGCGCCGCTGACAATGTACTTGTAAAGCATATTACTGTCGTCATAGCTCTCTTCATTGCCATTTGGACAATCATATGAGTAAGTCGTAAATTCTTCAGGCGCAACATTTCGCTCCGCGATGATGGTATTTACCAACTCATTGCGTAAATAACATTTACCTTGGTCGACTTCCACCACCATTGGGTATCCCTCGAACGCGGCAAATGATTTCGACTGAGCGTTACGATAGACAATATTATTGGTCGTAGGCGGTGTAGGAAATTGTGCATCAATTCTTGGATTAGTTGGCGGCACAAATTGGCTGCATTTATCAGCTTTATTGGTTACCAAATCAGTACCCGGCGCATGAACACAATTGATGCCCATGGTCGCGTTACCTGTAAATGCAGGCACAGCTTGGTATTGAGTAGCTAGTGCAGGCAGAGCGGCAATCGCCAAGCTCGCAGCACAAGTTAGGTGTTTCACACTATTCTCCTTGTAGAATATTTTAAAGCGGTTGTTCTGATATAACCGTGACTTGTTTTGTTGTTAAGTTAAGTAAGAACTGGGCAAAATATCCCTGCCTAATTCGCTCATACAAAATAAATTCAACATTTTTTAAATGGTAAGTGGCGTTACTCGTTTGCAATGTGACACCGTTGTCAAAAGTAGTCCCATAATGAACTTGAAAAGTATCTCCAGAACGGTCATCGGCTATGACGCCTGCAACAAAGCGGTCGACGCCTTCAGCAAGGTCTACATTTACTGTGCTTCCTGGCGTAACGGTTTGAATTTCTAGGACGTTTGGCTTTGAGTTCCCTACGACTGATTGCACATTTCGAAGCTCTGAAATACGCATCAGTATTGATGCATCGTTTTCAAAGTGAATTGCATCATTGCCTGAACCACCATCTACCAAATCCACTGGTAATTTGAGTTTGATCGTGTCATTGCCATTGCCACCGTAGTACTCTCCAGCGCCCGAATGCGCAATCAGGACGTCATCGCCTTCTTCGCCAAAAAGCTTATCTTGCCCTTCTGTACTTTTGAGCGTATCGTTCCCCTCGCCGCCCAACAGCGTCTCGTTACCGTGCGAATCGTAGAGGTGATCATCCCCTTTTCTGCCTTCAATACGAGAAATGCCATAGACGGGGATAAGTTGATTGTTTTGGTCATTGCCCGCTAAGACTTCGACACCTTCAATCTGTGTCGTCAGCGCGATAAGATTTAACCCACCACTTACTTGGATTGTGTCTGTACCTGGGCCGCCATATATTTGATGTCGATTAAACCCAGCATCATCCAGCATAAATGTGTCATCACCATAGCGACCATCCATTAAGTCTATGCCTGGTGAGTTATAAAAAGTGTCATTTCCCCAATCTCCATCGATTAGGTCGTCGCCGTTTTGACCATACAGGTGGTCATCACCGTCACCGCCAGAAATGACATCGTTTCCATCACCGCCATATAGCTTGTCGTCGCCAAAATTACCGTAGACGTAATCAACGCCACTGCCGCCATCAAGCGTGTCATTACCGTCGTCTCCAAAAAGATGATCATCGTTTGCACCACCATAAAGACTATCGGCACCCTCACCACCTTCTAACGTGTCATTGCCAGACTCGCCATACAGCTTGTCGTCCCCATGATCGCCAAATAGCTCATCATCATGGTTACCGCCGTAAAGAAGGTCCTTACCATCCCCTCCCCACAACTTGTCCTTTCCATCGCTTCCTAGTAACTCGTCTTCACCTGCACCACCGTAGAGTAAGTCGGCACCAATGCCACCATCCAAGTAGTCATTTCCTATAAAACCCGGACTTTCATCACCTCTTAAAATGTCATCTCCACTTTCCCCAAAGAGCGTGTCATCTCCGTCTCCTCCTTTGAGTTCATCATTGCCAGATCCCCCTTTCAGAGTGTCAATTCCCTCTCCTCCTGATAGTAGATCCTTTCCTTGTCCACCAAATAATTGGTCGTTTGCGCTGTCTCCGTATAGTTTGTCATCGCCTTCATCGCCATGAACAACATCATCACCTTGACCGCCACGTAAATTGTCATTGTCTTGACCACCAAACAAAGTATCCGCGCCGCTCTCACCGACCATGGTATCTTCGCCACTGCCACCGATGAGTTCATCATCTCCCTCACCTGCGATCAGAATGTCGTTACCTTGACCACCATCTAATTTATCATTGCCTGCATATCCAATGATTTCGTCAGTGCCATTAGTTCCAACGAGGGTATCATCGCCATCCGTACCTTCAATCACACCCTGAACGGTGATCGCGCTGACATAATTGTTAACTAACCTAACATTGCGGGTATACACATAAGGCGTTTGACTTATTTCAAATGGCAGTTGCTCCAAACTCCTCGGAAGACCCGGATCTATTGCCACTGTGGCGAGTGTTAACATAACTATCGACATAATTATTTACTCCACCGTTTGGTCAATATTTCGAACTAACAGCATAGCTGGGCCACTGCGACTGATCGCCCACGGTACGAGCTGTGTACTCGCGGTGCTAAGTGCCAATAAACCAGCTGAACTCCCACTCGATGCGGTTGTTGAAGTCCAAACATAGTTAAGTCGATCTGGCAGCTGCATAACGAGCTTGGCATTGTCAGCTTCGCAGTCATGCGCAAATAAACTGGCTAACTCTTTGACATTGGGTAACCGCCAATCACTGTGCCCTGCAATTGTGACGCTTGTCGCTACTTCTAATGCCTGCTTACCCGTCAATGAAAACCCGCTTTGACTGTCGCTAAGACAGGCTTTTGTTGTTGGGTCTATGACACAGTCCATCCACATCAATCGATGCTTATTATCAAGCAAGACTTGATTGTCTGCTTTATCAAATCTTATTGGTGCATCATTGGTACAGCTGGCATTTGCAATTGCCTGTCCACTCACTATTACACCTAAAATGAAAATCAACTTATCCATGTTTATTGCTCCGCTACCAGTAAAAATTGCGCATTTTCTTCCACACTTTTCCAAGTACCATTGAGTTCTTCGCCGTAAATTAAAAGCGTGTAGTATTTCTGATCTTTTGTGGCTGATGTTCTTAAGTTCAGTACACTTTGTGTGTTTGCTAATTCATCGTTACTCAACCAAGCAAGTGTCGAGTTTGTCTGGTTAATGCTTAACACTGATAAAGCTTGGTTAATGCTAGGCAACTGCCAATCTTGTTTACCGCAGAGGCCTCTGGCATTTAAGTCTTGAATAACTGCATTAATTGAACAATTAGAGCCCATGCAGTTCGCATCTTCCAAAGGTAGCTTTTGATCTAACGGGAACACGTCAGCAGATTTTAGTAGCCATGTCAGTCCTGAGACATTGTCATGTAGGCAATGCGCGTCGGCCGCAAAGTTCTCAACAAAATGACCTTGTTCATTTAAAAATATGAAATCAAATCCATCAGGTCCGCTGCCTAACTTTATTAAGTTCGATACAGCATCTCTGCCGTGTTGCGCATCAAGACCTTGCAGTACGCTGTTAGAAGATTGGCTATACCAATTGTCGCCATCATCAATTAGCCTCTTGTCTCCCGTATCATTTAAAACTTTAGGTTGGAAGGTATTCAGTTGGGTGTCATGCGAAATCGATACTCCGTTACCCAGATCCAATTCCAGTTCAAACTGATACGCTTGAGGCGACCCCTGAGCAACAAAGTTGGGCGCTAATGTCGTGCTATCTTCTAATGTGACATTACTGCCAAGGCGTTGGTACCAAGTTATATTGCGTATAAATGACATCGGTACATTGACGCTCGCTATCAGTGGCACTTTGCTTTTCGCATAACGCTTCGTTGCATGTTCAAAAGTAATTACGGGCAATTGTTTGATATTTATTTCTATGACTTGCTCATTTGAATTGCCATGTATGTCGGCGGCGATTAGTTTCAAGCTCGCCATATCGTTTGTGTCAGAACTCGCGGTAAGCTCGAACTCCCCTTCAGCTGTTTTCTGGACTTGCACCAGCGCTGGAGTCAAGTTATCTAACCTGAAATCAAACATTTCTTGTTCAGGTTCAGACACATTAACAATCAATTTGGTTTTTTCTGTATCCCATAATGTTGCTGTCGATAGCTGATGTGACAATTGCGGGGGTAGATTAGGCTTAATAGTGATATCAAACTCTTTTTCTAATACTGCTTGTTGGTCGTTTGTTGTTATTTCTACTTTGACCGCAAGTGTTGCCTTTGACGCAACTTCTAGGTTTTGTGCCAATAGCGCTACATTATTTGTTGTTTCATTTTGTAATGTAATTGAACTCGCAATTGGCGGCGTGACGACTCGCCAGTTGTAATTAATTTGTGCATCAACAGGAAGGTTGCTGACTTTAGCTTTAATCCCTCCACTGATGAGTGCCGTATAAGCGGTATCAAACTCTAGCGATAGCTCCGGTTGAGGTAAAGTAACTCCGAGAGAGACGTTTTTCGTTTGCACGTACTGCCACCCATTTTGTACGTATACCGCATTAACCAATAATGCATCCGACCCTGAGTAGCGCTTATTAACCTTTAAAGTTACCGTATCGCCATTTGGTGTTACCTTTAGGCCCCGGTCATTGCCAAATTCATCTGCGATTACCCAGTCTACACGTGTGCCAGCTGGTAATCCCATTATTGTATAGTCGGCTGATTGGCCCTTACTTAGTTTTGCTGGCCCTTGTATCGTTACGTCTACTGGTTGAGGTTTATTCTGCTTGACCTCAATTTCTAGATCAGCAATATCATAGTTCCATCCGTCAACACCAAAAGCACGTATAAAAATATACGAATCTGCACTCGCAGGACTTAAAGCAAGTTGTAGTGTTTGTTGCTTATCCCCTGTCGTATATATTTCGCCGTTGAAAAACGATTGTTGCCATTCAATCTGCTGGTACTTTTCACTGTCAACCACGTTGAACATGACTGCTTCACCAGGCTGGATATATTTAGGCCCATGGACTTCTAATGCTTGGACTTGAAAACCCAAAGCAAGCACAAGCGGAAGCCATAAATGCTTCATACACATAGAACTTTCCTTATTAAAACCTGAAATATAAGTAGAAGCTGCGCGGCAGCTTCTACTATTTTGGTGGGAATTGACTTAGTTAGCCTTGAAAGTTAGGTACTTGTCTTTCGGGATATAAGTGATTTCGTTAGAACGCTCAGTGTAAAAGCGGCTCTTATCACTATAAAATCTGCTGTAGTTACGACGATTGTCCAGAGTACCGACTACCCAACCAATCGCACAACCCCAAGGACCGAAGCTACAACCAACTTGTTTTGCAGCGTCTGACCACGCTTGGTGTTCTGCATCATTTAGAGGTGCAGCAGTGATACGAGGATAAACACTGTCCATTACACCGAATGCAATTCTGCGCATGATTGCTTCTTTAACAGTCGCTTTCATGTCCTCATCCCAGTACTCGCTGAAAGGAGGGTTGATGAAGTTAACTTCGAAGTCTTGCGTGTTTTTAGTCCACTCATGGAAGCTGCTCTTACGTTTCTTCCAGAATAGGAAACCACTTGACTTGTTAGAAGTCATACGGCTGATGATGCTATGCGCTTTGTATTTAGCTTCATAACCAAATGGTACTTCGATCAACCATTGTAAACGGAGTGAAGGCTGAATATATGTATCCATTTTAGCCGCAAGCTCACTTTCCGTTACGCCATCATTCTTAAGCTTACAAGCACCGTGAAGGTTTGTCGCAATACTTGCGCTTGAAGAACCGAAACTACCGTATACTAGTGCATCAACGTCGTTCGGATTGATGTTATTCATGTACGCGCCTTCTTCGGTAGATTTCTCTTCACCGTTGTAGTTTTCGTACAAGTTATCAAACCCTTTTGGCTTATAGCTTATAAGCTGTCTAGGAAGTGTCACGCTATGAATTGGCGTGATGTTGTTCAATGCAGAATCACCAGTACTCGCATATGCTGGGCTCATGTTAAGAACAAACTCAGCCGCAACCAATGGCATTGGTCTCCAAGATGTAAGCTGTGGAATATTCGTGTTTAAGCGACGAATGCTTTCAACATGCGCATCATAATCAAGCTGATAGATGATTTTGGTATTCGCACCATACATAGTCGCTAATTCAATGTAGTTTTCTTTGGCGCGCTGCTCAATATTATCAGCATAAGTTTCATAGCGCATAACGCGCTCGTCGATCTCAAAAATCTGCTCTTCAAGACCATCAATCTCAGCAACTAAACGATCAATTTTGTACAAAGAGATATTATTGGCTGAACGATAGTCATCATAGATACGTTTTGCTTCGTAATATGCATCTTCAGTCGCATAACGTGCATCAAGACATTCTTGCGCTGACATAGCGCCGCCTCTTAAACAGCCACTGTACGCACTGAAACGGTTTGTGTATTCAAGTAAAGCCATTTCGTATGACTGCTTAAATACGCCGTATTGCCAGTAATCAATCTGAGCTTTTAGTGCTGTAAGCTCAACGTTTGATTGAATTTTCGCATCAACTAGAGGTTCTCCATCTAGCTGAAGTTGAAATGCTTTTTCACGCCAAACTTTAGAGCGAGTCTGAGAAGAGTCAAACTCTGATTTAGCGTAATCAAGGTTACTACAAAACGAAATACCCTGTGTTTCCACATATCCGCCAAGCGATGCCGTCCCCAAATCAGGTGGAGCAACATAAGCCGTTTTACAATTTTGGCTAAACATTACATCTGCACCACCTGTGTTCACTGTACTACCAAACGAGCAATCTTCACGCAGGCTAGGTAGTGCCATTGAAGTTGCTGGAATTGATAGAACCGCCAGTGCTAAAATAGATTTTTTCACTGTATTCATCCTTATATTAGTATTAAGCGAGTCCTTGGACCCAATGTAGTGATTTACTGAACTTCATGTTCATTTTTTACTGCATTTGTCATCGCATCGATTTCTCGTTGCCATTCCTTCCTTGATTCTCTTCTTTTTTCTAATGTTTCAGCGACGGTACTGCGAACATAGTTCAAGTCTTCTTCGTAGGCATTTTCGCCATACTTTTCATCAAACTCGGCTTCAATCCTTTTGAGATCTAGTTCACCAATACGCTTAATTACTTTGTTAAGGTGGGTATAAGTACGCTTAAGCGACGCTATATCTTGCTCACTCAAGTTACTTTGATTGATCATTTCAACTGCTTGGTTTTTTTCGAGCTGCTCTCGAATAAAGTCATATTCTCTCTCTAGCTCTCTGAGATCATGCAACTCTTCTAGCGGGCGTAGTGGAAAGTCAAATACAGAAGCTTCACTATCCACAGAAGCTAAATCTGACACCTCAGCTTGCAAAAGTTGCCCAGCTTTTGCTGACACCTCTGGTTCACTGTTCGTTTCAGTTTTTGCATTTGACGTTTCTAAAGATGGTTCATCATTTAGCCTAGAAATCTCATTTTTTAAATTGTTATTACTGGCTGAATAATAATTTTCATAGCCAATCCATGCTGTGATTACAGACGATACTACTACAACAGATACCACATATGATTTAACTTTCACCGCTCACTCCTTGAATCATCCCAGACATCATTTATGAGAATTAAAAATTTAATATGTTATTTTTTGAGTAAATTGCCTAACAAATTATAAACATTACTTTCGACCTCAGATCAACCTTTTTATCCACTTTTTTTCACTTTTGATTTACACAATTAAAATAATATAAACTTAATTTTTGTTTAATTGCTGTGAAACACCCTTGTAAAAATTGTGTGTAAAAGTTGTCGACTAGCTCAAAAATTACGGATAACATGCACATCAGAGAAGGAATTAAGGAATATAAAATGACCATGAAACGGAACTTTTGTACTAGATTAGTATTATTGGGTACAATCGTATGCACTCCATACACACTTGCTGAAAATCTAACTTATCAGTGGGATTTTGGTGATGGAAATACCAGTACAGAAGACAACCCAAATCACCAATACGCAACCCCTGATTTTTATACCGTTACGCTAAAAGCCTTTGCAGATAAAAGTTTAAGTTATAGTAAACAGTATGAAGTTGACGCTGTAACGCCTGCGATAAAGTCACTCACACTCAATCTTCCTGAACAAATAGAGCAAGGAAAAAGTACGCATATATCGGTGAACTTAAATTCAACTTACGATCTTAATCTAGATTACAAATGGACTTTTCCTAATAACAAAGTAGTAATGGGAAAAAGTTCTGAGGTGGTATTTCAAGATAGCGGCGACACGCAAATTGCACTGACCGCTTATTTCAAAGATCGCCCCATTTCGGAGCAGAACATTACGATTAATGTTTTAGCTGCACAAGAGCCGGATAAAACAACGCCTCCGAAACAAGATGAGGGGAGCTCTGGAGGTTCATTTTTTTGGATAAACTTGTTACTGATAGGACTTTTGAGAATTCGAGTTTCAGTCAAATAACGCTATTTTGGGCGCGACATTTGGCGCGCCGATTGAAAGTACGGCGCACCGTATTTACCAGATAACCATCAAAGGTTTTCTTTAGTAAACGCTTTGTCCATTTTTTCAAACATATCACTGAGTAACTTAGCAAGCTCCCGATATGTCGGCTTTCTTGCGCAAATGGAGCCTTCATAACCATTAGCCACCATTTTTTGGTATAAATCTCTGTACCAACTTGATAAAGCTGGATTTAATGAAGTCTCACAGCGTTTACCCAACCATAATAACCCTTGAACAGGCAAAGTTAAAAAAAACAGCGCAATCGCAATAGATTGAGGTAAATAGTCCATCCCTAGTTGACTGGTCTGTAAAAACACGGTGAATAGCGCAAGAACAGGCATTGTTTGAAGTGCCAATTCAGTTGCTTTAATAACCCTAAATTCAGGAAACAAAGGCGCTAACTCTTTACGCATTGGCCACTCTTTGGCGTATTGACGACCCAGTTGCACTTGTGAAATAAGACTTTTCTGCATCATAACTCCTAGGTGCTAACTTTTATCTAAAAAATAAGGTAAAATTGCAGTCATACAAGTCAATTATACCTTAGTATTAAGCATAATGCCGATTTAACTACTTCATTTAGCTTAATACGCAACTACTCTTATTGTCAAAACGGAAAGTCATTATGTCATCGTCGCATGTTTTGGTCCTCAATTGTGGCAGCTCTAGCCTCAAATTCGCAATCATTGACTCTAACTCTGCACAAGAGCATTTATCTGGGTTAGCCGAGCGCCTAGGTGAACCCTCACCCCAAATAAAATATAAATTTAACGGTGAAAAGCATGTAGTTGCCTTAGCCAATGGCGACGCACACGAAGTCGCTATCAAAAAACTTGTTGAGTTGGTAAAAACACTCAAACTAGATCAACAACTTGTCGCTGTGGGACACCGTGTTGTTCATGGCGGCGAGCATTTCACGCACTCTGCACTTATAACTGACTCTGTTTTAGAAGCGATAAAACAAACTGCTACACTCGCTCCTTTGCACAACCCTGCTAACTTGTTGGGTATTGAAGCTGCAAGTGATGCTTTTGCTACGTTGCCCCAAGTTGCTGTTTTTGATACAGCTTTCCACCAGACTATGGAACCTCATGCCTTCTTGTATGCCCTTCCATACGAGCTGTACCGCAAAAACAGAGTTCGTCGTTACGGGTTTCATGGTACCAGCCACTATTACGTATCGGCGCAAGCAATCGATCGTTTAGGCCTGACGGATAAAAACTCAAAAATAGTCACCGCTCACCTTGGTAACGGTTGCTCAGTTTGTGCTGTAAAAGATGGTAAATCTGTTGACACTAGCATGGGCTTAACGCCACTCGAAGGTCTGGTAATGGGCACTAGAAGTGGTGATATCGACCCGGGCTTATTTGCTTTTCTAGTTAACCAGTTGGGCTATACCGCTTCTCAAATAGATGATTTATTGAACAAAGAAAGTGGGCTGTTGGGAATTAGTGAGCTGTCGAATGACTGTCGAACGATAGAAGAAAGCGCCGCTGACGGACACGCTCAAGCTCAACTTGCTTTAGATATTTTCTGCTTTAGATTAGCTAAACAAATCGCCAGCTTCGCTGTACCTTTAAGCGGGATAGATGCCATTGTATTCACAGGTGGTATTGGCGAAAACTCAGATGTTATTCGTGAAAAAGTACTCACGCAGCTTAGTTTCTTGGGCTTCAAGCTTAGCAACGAACAGAACTTAGCGGCTCGCTTTGGCAACGAAGGCGTTATTACAGAACAAGGGTCATATCCAAAAGCACTGGTTATTCCTACCAACGAAGAGCTCGTTATTGCTCAAGACGCTGCCAAGCTTGCACAGGAGCAATAGTTATGAGCCGTAGAATTATGCTTATTCCGATTTCAACTGGAGTTGGTTTAACTTCTGTTTCTGTCGGGCTTGTTCGTGCGCTGGAACAAAAAGGCGTTAAAGTTAACTTCTTTAAGCCTATTGCACAGCCAAGAAATGCAGATGTCGGTCCTGAGAAGTCTTCACTGATCATCAAGCAAGGTTCGTCTATCGAGCCACCAACACCATTTGAGTTGCATTATGCCGAGCAAATGATTGGGGATGGCAAAGGCGACGATCTCCTTGAAGAAATTGTGGAACGCTTTGAAGGTTCGGTTCAAGATGATGAAGTCGCAATCATAGAGGGAATGGTACCCACGAGAAAACAGCCTTACGCTGGTCGGGTTAACAGAGAAATCGCTCAGACTTTGGGTGCTGACATTGTGTTTGTTTTAACGCCAGGTAACGACAGCAATGACCAATTAGAAGATAGATTGGAGATTGCCTCCGGCAACTATGGCGGAATAGACCACGCTAGAGTACTTGGTTGCATTTTCAATAAGGTTAATGCGCCTTTAGATGAAGATGGCCGAGCCAGAGCCGATCTTGTTGATCAGCATGAGCCTGAGCAGTTAGAAAATGAAATGAACCGTTTGGCGTCGTTGCCTATTTTCCGTAAACACCCTTTTATGCTGTTAGGCACGATACCTTGGGATTTTGATCTAGTTGCACCGCGAGTTAGAGATCTCAGCGAGTATATGCAAGCTGAAGTCATTAATGAAGGTGACATGGCACACCGTCGCTTACGCCGAGTGACATTTTGTGCTCGAACGGTATCAAATATCCTAAACCATTTTACGCCTGGCGCGTTACTCGTCACGCCCGGAGATCGCTCGGACATTTTAGTTGCAGCTTGCTTATCTGCAATGAATGGTACCAAGCTAGGCGCTATTCTACTCACTGGTGGGTTTAAGCCTGAACCTCGCATCATGGAATTATGCGAACAAGCCATGAATACAGGTTTACCTATTCTCGCGACTGAAGCCGATACATGGAGAACCTCATTACTGCTGCATAACTTCAATATGGAAGTACCGGCAGATGATGAGCAACGTATCGATAAAGTAAAGCAACACAATGCAGATCATATTGACCCTGACTGGCTAGACAGCCTATCTCAAGGAGTTGCTCGCACCAGAAAGCTATCTCCACCTGCTTTCAGATATATGCTTACTGACTTGGCTAGACGCGCTGATAAAACCATTGTTTTACCTGAGGGTAATGAACCTAGGACAATCAAGGCAGCAGCCATTTGTGGTGAACGCGGTATAGCCAAAACCGTGCTTTTAGGAGAGCACGAAGAGATCCAACGAATTGCAGCGCAGCAAGGTGTTGTTTTAAATGAGAATGTAACAATACTGGACCCGAGCCAAGCGATTGATAGATACATCGCGCCAATGGTAGAGCTACGTAAAAATAAAGGACTGACAGAAGTTGTTGCTGCCGAACAACTTCAAGACAACGTCGTGCTGGGCACGATGATGTTAGCCGAAAGCGAGGTCGACGGGCTGGTTTCTGGCGCAGTGAATACGACAGCCAACACCATTCGACCGCCTCTTCAGCTGATTAAAACTGCACCTGATTCATCTTTGGTTAGCTCAGTGTTCTTTATGCTGCTACCCGATCAAGTGCTTGTCTATGGAGACTGTGCAATCAACCCAGATCCATCAGCTGAGCAACTTGCTGACATCGCCATTCAATCAGCTGACTCAGCCGCAGCATTTGGCATTGAACCTAAGGTTGCCATGATCAGCTATAGCACCGGTACATCAGGGCAAGGCGCGGACGTCGATAAAGTGAGGGAAGCAACTAAGTTGGCTCAACAAAAACGTCCAGACTTAGATATCGATGGCCCTTTACAGTACGACGCCGCTATCATGGAAAATGTCGCACGGAAAAAAGCGCCAAACAGTAAGGTAGCTGGTAAAGCAACGGTCTTTGTTTTCCCTGATTTAAATACAGGTAATACGACTTACAAAGCAGTTCAGCGAAGTGCTGAACTCATCAGTATCGGGCCAATGCTTCAAGGCATGCGTAAACCAGTTAACGATCTTAGCCGTGGTGCTTTGGTTGATGATATCGTTTATACAATTGCACTTACGGCGATTCAAGCGGCTCAACGCCCTTAGACGCCTATTGTAACTTGCTGAAGAGAGAAGAATTATCTTCTCTCTTCACAAAAGGGTTTCTTTTCATCATGCTTGCCTATACTATGAATAAGTCGATGCTGTTAGAGCGCAAGTATGTCAAAACAAACGCTACAAATACTACAACAAGACTTTACTATCCATAGTTTAGATAGCGACGCGGGTATTCCTGCTTGTGTGCTAAACTCAGACATCTTCTTTATCGCAAAAACAGCCGAAGAATTATCAATTGTATGCCCATCGCATGTTTCAGTACAAAGTTTTGCAGCTGAGCCCTATTGGCGCGCTATCGAAATTATCGGGCCCCTTGGCTTTTCCCTAACAGGGATTATGTCAAATATCTCTGGGGTTTTAGCGGCAGCAAACGTTTCTATATTTTCAATTTCAACCTACGATACTGACTACATACTGGTAAAAGAGCAGCAATTGACTAACGCTATTCAAGCACTCAAGAAAGACGGTTACCTTTTCGTTTAATGATATTTTCAACACCAATCAAGTACGCGCCGATAACGCAAATTGCGAATCCATTACTACATATTGCCAGCCCTTTTTCGGGCAAGGTATTGCCTTTAAATCACCATCCAGTGCAGTTATTTTCAACTGGAGTATTGGGCATTGGTGTCATGGTAAAAACCAATCAAGCACTTATGCTAGCTCCGTGTAAAGGCAAGGTCATTAGGACAACACAACAAGGCTGTGAATATGTTATTCGGGCAGAGTCCGGGCTGCAACTTCTTGTTCATCTGCAAATTCCGTCTGAATATAAAAAAATGGAAAACCTATTGCAGCACAGTGTCGGCAAAAAGTCGGTTTCTGCTGGCGATGTGCTTTGTTACTACGATGTGCCTCAAGACAAACCAATCCTTGGCTCGTTGATAATTCTCAATGCGGACAAATTGGGGCCGTGTTATTATCCTCTCAATCAAGTCAATGCGGGCAAAGATCCGCTAATAACATTAGCAAGAGCATGTAAATTATGAGTATAGTTTTATACGGTATTCCAAACTGTGATACGATCAAAAAAGCAAAGAAATTTCTTCAGCAAAACGATATTGAATATACATTTCACGACTACCGTAAAGATGGTTTAACTGCGCAAATGCTGGATGCATTCATTGAAAAGCTTGGCTGGGAAACCGTTCTAAACAAGCGCGGGACAACTTATCGCGCTTTAAGTGATGAGCAAAAACAAAATCTGAATGAAACCACCGCCAAACAACATATGCTTGATTCTCCTGCTATGATCAAGCGCCCAATATTAGATGTAGATTCAAACCTGCATATCGGCTTTAAAGCAGATCAGTATCAAGAGATATTTAAATGAGTCAATCGACCCCTTTAAGTGAAGTGGTCGAGCTGGCATCGGCACTTATTCAACGCCCTTCTGTTACACCCGAAGACGCAGGTTGCCAACATTTAATTAATGCGCGATTGGAAAAGCTTGGCTTCAATATTGAGGAACATTTCTTTATTGATACCCTAAATACTTGGGCTAGAAAAGGGACTGAAGGACCTCACTTTTGTTTTGCAGGGCACACAGATGTCGTGCCAGTTGGCAATGAAAAAGATTGGCGTCACCCACCATTTGCGGGGCTAGTTGAAGACGGCATCTTGCATGGGAGAGGTGCAGCCGATATGAAAGGGTCGCTTGCAGCGATGGTTGTTGCAACCGAGCGATTTGTCAACAAACACCCAGGTCATGCAGGTTCAATTAGTTTTTTAATTACGTCTGATGAAGAAGGTCCTTTTATTAACGGGACCACTAAAGTTGTTGACCTGCTTGAAGCACGAAACGAAAAAATCGATATGTGCTTAGTCGGTGAACCATCTTCAAGAGATACGCTGGGCGATGTGGTTAAAAATGGCCGCAGAGGTTCATTAACGGGGCATTTGAAGGTTAAAGGCATTCAAGGCCACGTAGCGTACCCTCATCTTGCAAGAAACCCTATTCACGAAGTGGCCCCTGCACTTGCAGAGCTGAGCTCAAGACAATGGGACAATGGAAATGCTTACTTTCCCGCTACCAGCTTTCAAATCTCTAATATTCATGGCGGAACCGGTGTTGGAAATGTGATCCCGGGCTCTGTGGATATACAGTTCAATTTTAGATTTAGTACAGAGTCTAGTGTTGAAGAGCTTCAACAAGGTGTGATAGACATTTTAAACGCCCATAACTTAGACTTTAGTTTAAACTGGACAGTCAATGGCTTACCATTTTTGACTGAACCTGGAGCGCTATTGAACGTAACGCTTGAGTCGATTAAAGAAATTACTGGTGTGAATGCTACACCCGAGACTTCAGGTGGTACATCGGATGGTCGGTTTATCGCTCAAACCGGCTGTAAAGTCATAGAGCTTGGACCGATCAATAAAACGATCCACCAAGTTGATGAGCAAGTTTGCGCCAAGTCTCTTGATGATTTAGCTTTAATTTATGAGCGTATTCTAGAGAAACTATTGGCCAAAGACTAATGACCGATCTGCAACTTCAGGCTCTAGGGCTATCAGATTCACATCTAACCACATTCAATGGCAGGCTTGTGCATCAAGGCATAGAGTCAGATCTTAACGGCTTGCGTCAAGCAGCAAAGTCGGCAGGCTTTGACTTTGCAATCGCCTCAGCTCATCGAGATTTCCATCGCCAAAAAGCAATATGGAACGCCAAATACAGTGGTCTAAAACCTATTTTGGATCATGATAGTCAGGTTATTGAAACTGCCGGACTATGCGACAAGGCCATTGTTGAAGCTATCATGCTTTACTCAGCATTACCGGGGGCTAGCCGACACCATTTCGGTACTGACCTAGATGTATACGCGACAAACTGCTTGGCGGCAGGAAGCTCTTTGCAACTCGAGCCTTGGGAGTACGAGCACAATGGGCCATTTCACGAATTTTCGACATGGCTTGGCAATGCGATGTGCGAGTTTGGTTTTTATCGACCCTATGATCAATTTAGAGGTGGTGTAGCATGCGAGCCTTGGCATATTAGCCACATAAACTATGCACAAGAAATGGCTCAGCGTGTTGATGTCGCTGTGATTTGTGAAGTTATTTCACAACATGATGTACTGGGAAAAGAAGTCATTGTGAGCAACATAGAGGAGCTATATCAGCGCTTTATAATCAATATCGCTGACACACCTCTTACCTAATCAAATATGCCCCTTGTCTCGGGGCATATTCACAGCATTTTATTGTCTGTAATTATCAAAAAACCGTTTCATCGACTGAAGTGCAGGCTCTAAATCATCTTTATGCGGTAAAAATACAAGTCGGAAATGATCTGGTGAAGGCCAATTAAACGCACGGCCATGTACGAGTAGAATTTTCTCTTCTCGTAATAAATCCAGCATCATTAATTCATCATTCTTAACATTGAAGTGCTTTGTGTCGAATTTGGCAAAAGCATACAGCGCACCTTTAGGCTTCACACAAGAAATTCCTTGAATATCATTCAACCCTTGCCATGCAATGTTTCTTTGCTCGTACAAACGCCCTCCCGGAAGCAGCAAGTCATCAATAGATTGCACACCTCCTAAAGCTTGTTGAATTGCAAACTGTGCTGGTACGTTGGCGCACAATCGCATTGAAGCCAACATATTCAGTCCTTCGAGTAAATCACGCATTGCCGAAACCTTACCACTTGCAACCATCCACCCCATACGCAGTCCAGCAGCTCGATAAGTTTTTGCCAACCCATTAAAAGTGATCACGGGTAAATCGTCACACAATGAGCCTATTGAAAAGTGCTCCGCATCATCGAAGAGTATTTTTTCATAAATTTCATCGCTTAATATCAGTAAGTTGTGCTCTCGTGCTATATCGATTAAGCCTTCCAGCAATTCTTTGCTGTATACTGAACCTGTCGGGTTATTTGGATTGATAAGAACCAGCGCCTTAGTTTTACTCGTTACTTTTTCACGAATATCTGCCAAATCAGGAAACCAATCAGCACATTCATCACACATGTAATGTACTGGTACCCCTCCCGATAACCTGACTGACGCAGTCCATAGTGGGTAATCAGGTGCTGGAATTAAAACTTCATCCCCATCATTGAGCAAAGCTTGAGTCACCATTTGGATTAATTCACTGACGCCATTGCCTATGAAAATGTTATCTACATTTAAATTGGGGAAATCTTTCTGTTGATAATATTGATATACCGCGACCCGTGCAGAATATAGTCCTTTGGAGTCACAGTACCCCTGCCCTTGACGAAGATTTCGAATTATATCTCGATGCATATCTTCTGGCATATCAAAGCCAAATGCAGCAGGATTGCCAATATTAAGTTTAAGTACTTTTACACCCTCATCTTCCATTTTTTGGGCTTGACTCAATACAGGCCCTCGTATGTCGTAACATACTCCCGTTAATTTATTACTTTTATTTATTTTATTCATTGCTTATCTCCCCCATTCCTTGGCTAGCATACCCATAACAAAAAGAATTTAAAAGCGTCAAAGAAGCCTTAATTAGAGGAAATATAGTGATTTTTAATATGAATGAGACAATGGCCAAACCCCTTGAGGACCTTGGCCTTGAATTTGGTCTAAAGCATATAAGACACAGGTTAAAGAGTTAAACGCTTGATGTCAGCCAGTGTTGTAACTTTGACTTTGAAGCAACCACCTGCTCACTTAAATTATCAATCTCAGCCTTTGCCCTTTCAACTTCATTTGCTAGCAATGCCATTTCGATTTCTCTTGCAACGTCAGATAAGCTCATTGCACCAAACTGTGCTGCATTCGATTTCAAGCTATGTGCATTCCTTGTTGCGGCTTCTAAGTCCGAATTAATTGTCATCTTAACTTCGTTCTCTAGTCGCTCAAATTCCGTCAAACAGAACTCTAATGTATCATTAAACTGATCTCCCAATAGAGACTGCATGTTCTCCAAGCAGGTTTCGTCAATTATCGCGCTCATAAAAATCCTTTACCGTAGTGGAACCCTTACACACCCTTTCTTTACTATATGCTAGCTAAGAGTAGTCACAAGGGCAAAGTTAACCACAAATTTATGTTAATATACCAAGCACTTTAACTCGCACTGGCCCTCTATGAAAAGAAGTACCTGCAAAATTTGCCACTTTTCTGTAAAAACTTGTGTATGTGCCCACATATCTGAAGTAATCGACAATAAAACGCATATTGTCGTTTTACAGCACCCAACAGAAGTCTCAACGGCAAAAAACACAGTTAGACTGCTCAACCTACAACTTGAAAACATACACGTTTTCGTCGGTGAGAAGCCTGAACATTTTCAAGAGGCACAATCTATTGCCAAGCGAAATCATTGTGCGCTTTTATATCCGGGCGAACGGTCACAGGACGTTGAAAAAATTAACTCTGAACAAACGCTTATAGATTACTTGTTTGTACTCGATGGCACTTGGAAAAAAGCGCACAAGCTAGCTATGTTAAACCCATGGCTCGACGAACTACCACAAATCTCTTTTAGCAAAATCCCCGAAAATCAATACACGATTAGAAAAGCGGAGCAGAAATATAGCTTGTCGACCTTAGAAGCATGTGCATATTTTTTAAAGGTATATGAATCGATGGACCCACAACCACTGTATAAATTACTTCAAGGTATGATTAGCGAGCAAACTAAATTTATGCCGCCACATGTAAGAGAACGATATTTCGACAATGACAACTAGGCTTACTCGACAGTTCAGACGAATAGGTCCTGATTACAGATTTGGAGATCAGGTCTGTTTTGATGAAATAAAAACAACTTTCGGCTTTAAGACCATCATAATTGGTAACTGGGTAACGAAGCAGGAGCGACACACCGCAGCCAATTTAATATATGATGCGTTGGCGGATCTTGCCCAAGTTTTATCTTTGCCACCTCACGCAATTGGCCTAAGACAGACGTTAAATTTAGCTTTTGGTAGTGGAGGCCAAAAAGGGGTGCAGGCACATTATGAGCCTGGTCGTAGAACACTCGCTTTGGCTAAAAATGCAGGCGGTGGCGCGCTTGCACATGAGTGGTGGCATGCATTTGACCATTATATTTGCAAACATTTGTTCAAATCTTGCACCCCTTCGGATTTTGCATCGTCTGTGTGGTTAAGAGATACACCCAATGTCGCACACCCTCTCAATCAAAAGTTAGACACAATATACAAAGCAGTACTGTTGAGTGAAGACACGAATCATCCAAGTACATTTTTTAGGCGCGCTACTAATTTAGATAAGCAGCTTGGCAAGATGTATTACAGCCTTCCAGAAGAGTTAACCGCCCGTGCTTTTGAGTGTATAGTGGCTTATCAGAGCGAAATTGAAAACGAATTCCTCGTTTCTGATGTGAAGAAATCAAAATTGGAAATGGCTGGTGGCTTTTTGTTGTCAGATGAGCGTGATACGCTTGCAGTAAAAGTCTTTGATTATTTTAAAACTCTCGGTGACATTTTGCATCTTCAGGACACTCACCAAGTTTAAACATATTCAACTATAATAATTGTCATAATAAATTACCTCATTACAACGTAAATCTTTTCATATAATATATATACATAGCGCGTACTTATGCGCTTGCGCTCATCATACCGAAGCAAGTTATTTAGTAACTTTGTACTGGCACAAGAAGAAGGACCACACTGTGAGCTTTTTAAGGCAATTTCACTCAATCGTGTCGGATCAGACACTGTCAACAGATCAGAAAATACAGTCTTTGCTTAAGTTTGGGCTAGAGGTATTTTCGTTAGAGATCGCGATTGTCAGTGAGGTTGTTGGCTCAAATTATGTCATTTTGTATGTCGAATCTGAAAACCCTGAGTTAGCGCCTAAATGTCGCTTCGAATTAGGTAAAACATACTGCACCCATACGCTCAAAGCGAATAAAGCACTTTCTTTTCACCATGCAGGTGACAGCACGATTTCTACCCATCCATGCTACTCAAACTTTAAATTAGAATCATATATTGGAGCGCCGATTAGAATAGGAAGCGAAACGCTGGGCACCGTTAACTTTTCTTCTCCAGAAATTAGTCAGCCTTTTACTTTAGAACATATTGACTATGTCGAACTGTTCGCACAATGGCTGGGTTCTGAATTTGCAAGACGTAAAGCTGAGCGAGTGCTACATGACAACTATAAAACACTAGAGAAAATGGAAAAAGTTGCCTCTATCGGGAGCTGGCGGATAGATTTAGAGAGTCACAATGTATTTTGGAGTGACCAAACAAAGCGCATTCATGATTTACCAAAAAGTAAACAGCCGACGTTAGACATGTGGCTGTCTCTCTTCGCTTGCGATACAAATAAGCAGCAATTTTTGAATGCAATATCTGATGCTCAGTTAACAGGTAAACCATGGGAAATAGAGCTGCAGGTTGCGACACTAACTGGTAGACAAATCTGGGTATCTTGTCATGGAGAAGCTCAAATTAACGATAGTAAATGCATTTGTTTGTTTGGCTCCTTGCAAGATATAACGCAGTCTGTTGAACTGCGTGAAACGCTAAAAGAACAGCGTCGCGAAGCTGAGATGTTGCTAGATGAAAGAAGTCATTTTTTGTCCAAAATTAGTCACGAAATGAGAACGCCGCTAAATGGAATCTCTGGGCTTCTAATAAACTCTCTGGACGAAACTAATTCAGACACCAGAACTGAAAACTTGCAGCTAGCACTGCGCAGCGCCGACATTTTACTAGGCCTTGTTAATGAAGTACTCGACTTTTCGAAAATTTCTCAAGAAGGCTTATCCTTATCACCTCAACCTACCGATATGCACATTGTCATTTCAGATATCGTTGAGCTGTACAAGCAACTAGTTAAAAGCCCCAAAGTCAAATTTGAGACGCACATTAAGCTTAAGCCAAATTGTATGGTGCTGTGTGACTCGGTCAGGTTGAATCAAATAATCACTAATCTGCTGAGTAATTCACTAAAGTTCACGTCACAAGGCACTATCAAATTAAGCGTTGAGTCCGTCGAAACAAACTCAGGGATAATGCTTAATATCTTAGTGTCTGACACAGGGATTGGTATGTCTCCTAGTAGCCTCAACACGCTTTTTCACCCCTTCAAACAAGGTGAAAAAGAAGTAGGCAGTCATTATGGTGGTACAGGGCTTGGCATGTCTATAGTAAAAGAACTCATCGAAGTCATGCGTGGCCGTATTGACGTTGAAAGTAGTTTGGGAAAAGGGAGTCAATTTAAAGTTTCAATTCCATTTCAAACTACCTCTATGGAAGTGCAAGAAGATACTTATCAGAATACCGCTTTTGATGCGTCCAAATTAAACGTTTTAGTCGTTGAAGACAATGAAATTAATCAAAAGGTAATGGAGGCGTTCTTGCAGAAGTTTAACGTTATTTCAGACTATGCAAGCAATGGCGAGATTGCGCTCGAAAAGTGCTCTGCCAAATCATATGATTTGGTCTTTATGGATAGCATAATGCCAGTGATGGACGGATTAACAACGACCAAAAACCTTTTGCAGAAAAAACTTCTCCCCAGCCACGCCCACATCGTCGCCCTAACCGGCAACACATCGGAAGAAGACAAGGCCGCTTGCGAACGAGCTGGCATGAATGACGTATTATCTAAACCGATCGGCCTAATGCCGCTCGCAGAAGCTTTATCAAACTGCCTAGAAAACCTCCGCGAACACAACAAAAGTTAGCTAAGACCAGAAATTATGCTTCTCATTACAGGCTAAGATGTTAGGTAGTGAATCACATCTTCAACGTCAGTCATCCTTTGCAGCCACACTTTATAATCTTCAAATGGTAATGGTCGGGAAATAAAGTATCCTTGGCCTATATCGCAGTCGAAACTTTGTAGCTGCCGGTAACTACCTTCACTTTCAACACCCTCTGCAACCACAATTGAGCCTAAGCTATGTGCCATATCACAGGTCGCTTTGCATATGGTTTGGTTTGTTTTTGAGCTCTCCAAATCCATGACAAACCGCTTATCAACTTTGAGTTTATCAAATCCAAGTTGGCTAAGATAAGCTAAAGACGAATAACCAGTGCCAAAGTCATCTATTGCTACTTTAATACCAACACTCCGATAGTCCGTTAAACTATCAAACAACATAGTTTCGTTCTCAACAGTCGCGGATTCCGTGACTTCAAGAACAATTTGCGAAGGGGTCAACTCATAGTGGTTAATGAGCTCAATCAACTGAACGGTAAGCTCTTTTCTTCCCACATCTCGGCCGGATATATTCAAAGACAGGGTATGAGATGGCAAGAGCTTAACCAACTCAGATTGCTGCTTTAATCCAGACTCAATGACCCACTCTGTCAGTTCATAAATAATACCTGACGACTCAGCGATTGGTATAAACTCGCTGGGCGGAATAACTCCCATCTCGGGGTGATGCCATCGTAACAGCGCCTCTGCACCATACACCCTGCCAGACTTTAAATGTAGCTGAGGCTGTAAATATAAACTCAATTGTCCCCGCTCTATGGCGACTTTTAACGCTGACGCGATTTTAATACGCCGCTGAGATACGATTGAATTACCAAAATCAAATAGCTGCCATTTATTCGTGCCGACGGGCTTGGCAGCCATTGCTTGCATTGCACATTGAATGAGCGAATCTGCACTAGATGCATGGATCGGATTGCTCGCCACGCCAATTTCCAACTGATCGACAAGTAAATCCCCACCGAAATCAATTCCCTCTTCAAAGCTAGCTGATAAAATACATACAAACTGTTCTACTTGACTGAGCTCAAACTTGCCAATTAAGACCACCGCGAACAATGAATCATCTAGTCTGTATATTGAAGAATGGCTCTTCAAATCTTCTGCAATAACCACATTTCCATAGGTATCTAACTGAGCCCCCACTTTAGCAAGTAACTTTTTCAAGTGTGCATTTGCGTAATTCCATCCCATATTCAAGCGTATCGTTTGCAGCACCAGAGGCCTAAACAATAACAACGTGTGTGGCTTTGTGCCTTTATCTAACGCTTCCAAGCTTTGCTGCAACATGTAACGGTTAGGCGCGCCCGTATCTTTGTCGTGTGTGGCGTAAAACATGAGTCGTCTTTTTTTATTTTTATCATGCCAGTACAAATAGCACGCTAGCATCACAACATGGAGGGTAATCAATAGATGGCTCAAAAGAGATTCATCGACGGGAATGTAGATGCCAAATTGGTTCACAAAAATCGAAGCCTTCAAGGTAAAAATAGGCAACCAAGTCAATATTAGAACCAGCACTTCATCTTTATGCTCTGCATACTGACTTTTTAAGACAATTGCGTATAAAACACAGCAAATCAAGCTTGCCAATACATGAAAAACAAGTGAGTTTTGTGCGTTGAGAGGTGCGATTAGTACAGCTAAAGCGGCAATAAACCAAATAGATGCACTCACTAGCTTGGTATGCTGTCCATCAGCTCGCTTTTCAACCATAAAATGGTATAAAAATAGAATGGCAAAGATTAGGGAAAGCAGAAATATTTGACTATGAAAAGTGGCGAAATAACCAACTAAATCGTTTGGAAACAATAAACTATTTGCACCGTTATAGACCCCGCTTTGTACGCTAATACAGACGAAATAAGCAGCCAACGAGCCGAGGCCTTTACGTGATTGGCCCAGTGCCATAAGCAATACAAAAAATGCGATAAAGTAATGTACACCGCTACTCGCACCGAGAATAAATAACCTTTGGCTCAAGACTTCACGATACTCATTCTCAGACATCACAGACAATGACAGCATGCCATTATATTTCGCATGCACTTGAATATACACTTCTGCCTGTCGACCACCATCTCTTAGCAACTGATGTGGGAGGATACTTTGCTCTATAGAGGTATAGCCTATATTCGGAGACGCAATCATGTAATCAACGACCGAGCCTGCAACGACTCTGTACATCTTAACATGCCCCTCAATTGGGCTCGTTATAGCGACTAATTGCTTATCTTCAGCACCATTGCTTATTTTTACCCAAACGGTTTCTCCTTTATTAAATTTCGTTTTTGTATCGATAGAACTAAAGTGGCCTTTACGATCAATAACAGCATCAATCGAAAGTTGATTGGAAGCATCTGCAAAGCGCTCAATTGTGTAGCTTCCCTGAACGGCTTCGACGCTAAAGCAACCCACCAACAAAAAAATGATAAATAGCTTCACTGTTATAAACCACATACCCACCTCCTTGAGTAAGTGATTAAAATAGGATCTCACTGTATTGGTTAATGCTGCAGATACTACTAATACATGCGTCCCGAGTGCCTAATGAATTAACGCAAAAATAGGTACTTACTACATCAACCGTCACTACTAAGCTCAATTATGGAAGCTGTGATGATAATTACCAGCTATTAGGAAAAATAATGCATTTTAGAATAGTAAAAAATGATTAATCATCAGTAATCACGATTTCTACACCGTTGTTATCATGTGATTGGAGGTACAGCATACTACTGATCAATTGCGCGCTATAGGAGTAATGCGCTCCAATAGGAAGTCCTTTATCTATCAGGTTGCTACCCTGTTCAGACTCTTCGCGTATTTGAATATCAAGCGGGATTTCAGCCAGCAAAGGGACTCCGTGGCGGGCAGCTAATTGATTACCGCCATCCTTGCCGAATAGATGGTTTTTTCCACCACAATGCTCGCAATTAAAAAAGCTCATATTTTCAACCAGCCCGATTATAGGTAGGTTTACTTGTGAAAACATGGCAATCCCTTTTTGCGCGTCTGCCAACGCCAAGTCTTGGGGTGTCGTTACTATGACCGCGCCACTGGCAGGGAGCTTCTGTGTCATCGTCAATTGAATATCTCCCGTCCCTGGCGGCATATCAACGATTAAATAGTCTAACTCGCCCCAATCGGTTTCATTGAGTAACTGACTCAAGGCTTGTGAAGCCATTGGACCGCGCCATACTGTGGCATTTTCTGCTGGCACTAGATAACCAATCGACATAGTTTTTAAGCCATATTTGTCCATTGGGTTGAGCGTTTTGTCATCTTTTGCCGTTGGTTGTTCACCGACCAAGCCTAACAATGAAGGTATTGAAGGTCCGTAGATATCGGCATCTAGTAGGCCTACCTTTGCTCCTTCAGTATTAAGTGCTAAAGCAAGGTTTACAGCAGTGGTTGACTTACCTACCCCGCCTTTGCCTGAAGCTATCAATACGATGTGTTTAATTTTTTTAAACTTATAATGAGGCGCAAGCTGGGTATTTAGAGATATATTAATCTCATAATTTAAGTGGTCATTTAGGTAGGCTTTTACCACCGATTGCTGTGATTTAGCCGCAAAGGGCAAATTAATATGAACTTGCCACTCGTTATTTTCTTTTTTAATTTGCTCTATCCACTCAGGGTGAATCCCCATCGGAAAAATTGCACTTCTATAGTTATTTAAAAGCTCAATGATTTTCTTTTCGGCAGGATCTTCTTTACTGAACAAACTCTTGATACCAAACATACAAATAAAACGCCATCAGGTGGTGAAAATAACGCTGGAATTATGTAACATTCAGTTCATTAAGACCAGTCAAAATCGCGTTAAGAGGGCATATTCCAGTTAAAGATTAAAACTGTACTAAATTCAACCGTTAAAATTAGAACAGCGCTTCAACTGGCATTAGTCAATGCGGCTAAAAAACCTTGGGAAAACTATGACAAAGAGAAAAATTCTCATTACAAGTGCATTACCGTATGCAAATGGCCCAACTCATTTAGGGCACTTATTAGAATATATTCAAACAGATGTTTGGTCGCGTTTCCAAAAAATGCGTGGCCATGAAGCATACTATGTGTGTGCAGACGACGCCCACGGTACACCGATAATGCTTAATGCTCAAAAGCAAGGCATTACACCTGAAGAAATGGTAAAAAATGTCAGTATAGAAAGGCAGCGCGACTTTGCTGACTTTAATATTGTGTTTGACAACTACCACAGTACTCATAGCG
The DNA here is from genome assembly GCF_001696455.1 of Pseudoalteromonas luteoviolacea. Lineage (GTDB taxonomy): Bacteria > Pseudomonadota > Gammaproteobacteria > Enterobacterales > Alteromonadaceae > Pseudoalteromonas > Pseudoalteromonas luteoviolacea_C. The sequence goes on along the minus strand of NZ_MAUJ01000001.1, from coordinate 604,580 downwards.
AAGAAAACAAAGCACTTAGCGAGCTGATTTATACCCGCCTAAATGATAAAGGGCACATTAAGAAGCGTACTATTTCACAGCTTTTCGATCCTGAAAAAAGCATCTTCTTACCTGATCGCTTTGTTACTGGTACTTGCCCTACTTGTAACGCTGAAGATCAAAACGGTGATAGCTGCGATGCATGTGGTGCAACTTATAGCCCAACTGAACTCAAAGATCCAAAATCTGCAATGTCTGGCGCAACACCTGTGTTGAAAGACTCTGAGCACTTCTTCTTCGACTTGCCAGCTTTTGAAGGTATGCTAAAAGAGTGGCTACACTCTGGAAGTCTTCAAGCTGAAATGGCGAACAAATTAGAAGAGTGGTTTGCCGAAGGCCTACAACAATGGGACATCAGCCGAGATGCACCTTACTTTGGTTTTGAGATCCCAGGCGCCCCTGGCAAGTACTTCTATGTCTGGCTCGATGCCCCTATTGGTTACATGGCTAGCTTTAAGAATTTATGCGATAAAAGCGGCATTGATTTTGACAGCTTCTGGGGTAAAGATTCTGACGCAGAGCTATATCATTTCATTGGTAAAGATATTATTTACTTCCACAGTCTATTCTGGCCAGCGATGCTAGAAGGCGCTGAGTTTAGAAAGCCAACAAACGTATTTGCGCACGGCTTTGTGACTGTAAATGGCGCTAAGATGTCCAAGTCAAAAGGTACCTTTATCAAGGCGAGAACCTACTTGGAACATTTAGATCCTGAGTACTTGCGCTATTATTACGCTGCAAAGCTCAATAGTGGTATTACTGACCTTGACCTTAATCTAGAAGACTTTGCTCAACGTGTAAACTCGGATCTAGTTGGTAAAGTGGTTAATATTGCTAGTCGCTGTGCAGGCTTCATCACTAAAAAGTTTGCAGGCAAACTGAGTGATGAAATTATGGACGAAGCGCTTTTAGCTGAGTTCAGTGCTGTGTCAGAAACTATCGCAACACACTATGAAAATCGCGAATACAGCAGAGCAATTCGCGAAATTATGACACTTGCAGATAAAGCGAACCAGTTTATTGATGCTGAGGCTCCTTGGGTGCTCATTAAAGATGAAGCGACACAAGAGCGTGCACACCAAGTATGTTCACTTGGCCTAAATATGTTCAAAGTTATCTTAACTTACTTGAAGCCTGTACTACCGGGTATGAGTGCCAATGTTGAGCAATTCTTGGCGACAGAATTACAATGGGAAACAGTAAGCGAACCATTGAAAGGTCATGAGATCAATAAGTTCAAAGCATTAATGCAACGTGTAGACTTAGATAAGGTAAACGCCATGGTAGATGCTTCAAAAGAAAGCTTAGAAGCAGCAAAGCCGGCATTAGATCCCAACAGCCCATTGGCTAAAGAGCCTATCGCAGACGAAATCGAATTTAATGATTTTGCTAAAGTAGACTTACGTGTAGCAAAAATCGCTAAAGCAGAACACGTTGAAGGAGCTGAAAAGCTACTTAAACTCACGCTAGATTTAGGCGGTGAAACTCGCCAAGTATTTGCAGGCATTAAATCAGCCTACGCACCTGAAGATATTGAAGGCAAGCTAACAGTTATGGTGGCAAACCTTAAACCACGTAAGATGCGTTTTGGTATGTCGGAAGGCATGGTACTGGCAGCAGGCCCAGGCGGAAAAGAAATCTACATCCTGAACCCTGATGAAGGTTCAGAGCCGGGTATGAGAGTAATGTAACGCTCACCGGTATATACAAAAAGCCACCTTACTGGTGGCTTTTTTACATTTCAAAGATGCGCGAACCCAAATTAGGAGCGTATGTCTTCTAAGCTTCTTTTACATCTATCGGACTTGTAGCTTTTACATAGGGAACCTTAATCTTCACCTCTAACCCTTTTTGGGGCTTTGACCAAGCAGATATTTCGCCTTTAAGCAATTGAGTCACTAAGTTGTAAACAATATGCATACCAAGCCCACACCCACCTTGACTTCTTTTGGTTGTCACAAACGGATCAAATAGCGTGCTAAGGCTGCTATCACTCATACCAATTCCATTATCCTTATACGTCAAAGACCAAAAACCCTCAAGTAGTTGCAAACTAACTTGAACACAACCCTCGTCTTGATGCTCAAAACCATGGATCATCGAGTTATTATAAAGATTCGTTAATATTTGATAGATAGCCCCTGGGTATGTATTTACATCAATGCGCTCATCACCATCAATCTTTAACGCAACGCTTTTCCCCTTCGCCAAAGGTGCCAAAGAACTAAACACATCCTCTACGTATTCTTTGACGTTTATATCTCTTTGCACCTCACTGGAGTGATCAACCGCAACCTGTTTAAAATTGCTAATAAGCTCTCGCGCTCTGTCTAGATTACGATTCATTAGCTGGTACCCTTCCCGCTGCTCTTTTATCGATTGCTCAAGCTCAGACTGTTTTAAGGTTTGATTCTCCAATTTAACAGAAATCTGTTTTAGGCTTTCTTCGTTGTATGAAATTGCGGTTATAGAAATCCCCAGCGGAGTATTTATTTCATGCGCAATGCCCGCAACAACATTGCCCAGCGACGCCATTTTCTCACTTTCAATCAATTCTTGCTGTGTTCGTTTTAATTCAATCATTGCTTGTTCAAGCTTTTGATTTTTCCGATACAACTCGTCTGTACGTACCGCCACTTTTATCTCAAGCTCTTCATTGAGAGACTGCAATGCATTTTGGTGGGCTTTTAATTCGGCTATATCTTTTAAAGCACCAGCTACACGCATCACCTTGCCGTGACTGTCACGGCTGACGACCTTGCCTCTTTCAAGTACCCATGTCCAATCACCATCCACTGTTTTAACACGTATTGCGATTTCATAGGTATCCTCGTCACCTTCTAAGCAGGCTTCAAGCTTTTCTTCCCACGTAACACAGTCTTTGGGATGGATAAAGTGCACCGCATCGCTGACCGCCATCCAAGACTTACAGTCACCATAATCAATTCGAGGCTTAACACTATGCCGATAGATTTTCCCAGTCTCTATATGCCAATCCCATAATTCGTCTTGACTCGCCCACAGCGACAACTCCAATCGCTCTTGCAATTCGTTCATAGTTTGATTGTCAGTGACAACTTGCTGGAAGCGTTTCTGTCTTTGTCTTATCCATAGGTAAAAAGCCAAGGTCAGCGTCAAAATATACGCCGCTTTGGTATAATTATCCCACCACCAAGGCGCTTGTATTTTTATATCAAACAAATGGGTTGGCGAGACTTGGTTGAACCGATTTATGGTATAGGTTTGAACTTGGTATTTGCCCGGATTGAGCTTTAGCAGATTAATTTGTCTGACACCATCCGCTAGCTTCAGCCATTTTTCACTCAGCCCTATAATACGGTAGTAAAAACGTAACCCTTCAGATCCATAATCCAGACTCGAATAATGCAGAGACAAAATGTCTTGATTGTGATTGAGGTCAATTCGTGTTGTTAGCTCTGGTGCAAGTTTAAGTTCATCATCCGTAGATGGATGCAATTCATTTCCCAATAACTCGATGCTAGACACCAACAATGGCCTGCTGGTTGGCGCGATTCTAATTTGTTTTGGGTAAAATTGGTTAAATCCTTTAGACCCACCAATAAACACCCGCCCATCGGGAGACAACCAACTGGCGTTATAGTTAAACTCATTGCCCTGCACACCATCCACAGGGAGAAAGTTATCAATTTTAAAATCATGAATATTAATTCTCGATAACCCACCACTCGTGCCAAGCCATACGTGGTCTTGTTCATCATAAATAAGCGCCCAAACAGCACCATTTGTCAGTCCTTCTGATTTTTTTATCACTTTTGTGACTGTAAAGTTGCTATTCACAATGGACACGCCTGACTCACTGCCAGCCCAAATACGACCATAGCTGTCCTCTTGGAGCATAAATACAATATCAGATACAAGCGACTCAGCAATTGTTAACTGCTCCAATACGCCTTCTTCGTACTTGAACAACCCATCCCCAATACTGCCGAAAACAAGCCCATCACCAAAAGGTAAAATAGATGACACGTGGTTCGGGGCATTGTCTAATTTGATAAATGATTCGAGCTGCTTTGAGGTCTCATTAAAATACAACAGCCCCATAGTCCGAGAGCTGACCAAAATTTTGCCTCTGTAAGATACGATGTCATTGAAGCTTAGCTCAGGACCTTTGCCTACGTCTGGAGCCAAATTCAGTAGCTCTCCACTTGTAAAGTCCAATCGAAATACACCAAGCCCTCTGGTGGCCAACCACAGAAAGTTATTTTCAATATGAAGCTTGGTTATAAATGCGTTCGAAAGTGGAGAAAGCCGTTTGTATTCAAGGTACGCAGCTTTAAACCCTTGACCATCGAAGAAGTACAAGCCTGAAGAAGTAGCCAGCCAAAGTCGGTCTTGCCTATCCAGTGCAAAGTTACGAATATCAGGCTCTTTCATGGGATTGTCAGGGAAGTTGTACTCACTCACATGTCCAAAATTTTCACTCAAACGGCTTATAAAGTGCAAACCTCCGGTTTCTGTACCAAACCAAAGGTCACTATTACTATCTTTGAGCACAGACATTATGCTGTTGTCTTGAAGCCCCAGCCCCTGCCCTTCGTGTTTGAACCAATGCTTCTTCAAGTTCCCTTTGAGATCAAACAAGTACACGCCATAGTTAGTACCTAAAAACAAGCTATCTGAAGAAATATGAATGTTGTTAAGTTCTAACCCTTTTCGCTCACTCACTTTACTGCGCCATAAGATGCGTTCATATAGGGTATCGTAACTAACTAGTTCGTTACTTTTAGACAGTAAAAACACCCTCTCGCCATTTAGGCGCATATGTTTGTAATCACCACTTAAAAGTTGAAAGCCTTGCCCTGATTGCGTATTAAACGCCATCAGGCCTTCTTCAGAAAGGTAGTAAATAAGCTCTTTATTTGTGACAACGTGGCTGATAAACCGCCCTTGTAGTTCTAAGGAGCTAGGCTCCAGCGTGACTTTATCAATCAAGTAAAACTTATTGTTTTCTGTTGAAACAGCAATATGGCTCCCAGTGCAACTGAGTGTTTTAACACGGTCCGAAGAAATGACATTGTAGTGCTCTTTGAGAAAGCTCTGGAACCGGCCGGTGACGGTATGATAGGCACTCAACCCTGTGCTCGTGCCAATCCAGACGGTTTCACCGCTATGGCAAAGACCCGTTATAAATGCCCCAGCAAGCTCATTCGGGTCTTGTTGTTTGCTGGTAAATTGTTTGAACTCATGGCCGTCAAAGCGGTTTAACCCCGCTTGCGTGCCAATCCAGATATACCCTAGCTGATCTTCAGCTAATGCCATAATCGTGATTTGACTAAGGCCTGATTCATAATCAAACCTGCGCATCACTTGGGAAGTATCGGTAAAGAGAGGCCCTGCAATAGAAGGGCTAACAAACCCTGCTAGCAAAATAGCTATCAATACCAACTTGCATGCCACATCTTTTGCAAGCAATTTTGTTATTACCGATAAGTGCAACTTAAACAGCATAAAATGCCACTTAGTATCGAAACTTACCAATAACTATAGCAAAAGCTACGTTTGGCGCTGTAAAGCTATGTATTTTAATTTAGATCGAAGTCACTCACTTCACCCGTACCATGGAGCAGTGCATAGCGTTTCAGTTTTCCCTTTTCCAATTCAACTAAACTAATCGCTGAATCTGAAACCAGATATCGTCCCTTCCCATAATCAGACTTATGTTTTGATACAGCTAACTGCCACCGCTTGGTAAATAAGTTAAAGGGACTCCAAGTTGCAAATAGCCAAGTATCAAGTTTCTCTAAAATATTCAAAAGGCCTTTGGGAAACTCATTCTTAATACCTGATGCGGTTAATTGCCATATTCGATTGTGATGGCGGCCAAAACGAGCTTGGACAGAGAAGCAGAATGAGTAATGTACGTCCCCAGAGAGTATTATGGTCTCTTTAGGCGTATCTTCGCGCTTAAAGATGGCTATGAGTTTTTTGGCTGCACCTTCATGGGCCATCCAGTTCTCAACATCGACAACTAAGGGTTCTCCACAACTGTTAAAAATCGCTTGAATCGTCTCTATCGCTTTTACACCAAATACAGGAGCGGGACTCACCAGCAATACACTTTCATGATTGATAAGTACATCTTGAAGCTCCATTAAACTCTCCCAGTCCATCAAGCCACTGGGTTCGTTGAAGTCCTGTTCGCTTCGCCAACGGTGAGTTCTAGTGTCCAAAACAACAACTTTCGGGTAGGTATCTAAGCAATAGTGCCATTGACCAAAACGGTTAATCGCTTTATCAAATCTCGAAAAGTCCCACTCACAACCTTGAAATGAGTGATTGAACTCGCTAAGAAGCGCAGCTGACTGCGTCAACGCATCATTACCGAGCCCTTGAAATAACCAATAGGCAATTAGGCCATTGGTCACTATGCGCTTACTCTCTTTGGAGTTTGCTATATTCTGTTCCCATTTGGGCGTAAGGTTCCAATCATCAGTGATATCATGATCATCAAACATCATTAAGGTCGAAATATTCGCCATTAACCTTTCAACACTGGGCAAAGTTGCTATAAAGTCCCGCAACGCTCGCTCTTCAGTTTCAAATTGCAATGCGTGCGGCTTACTTAAATACCCCTTATCAAATTCGAATGGTTTTACCAAAGACCAAGCAGCTGAGCTGAAATTTAAAATGTAAAAAGCAATAAACTCCTCAAAGCTGATTAAGTGGTTACCAGCTTTGACGCTAGAAAAGTGCGGCTCATCTTTTCTAGTCCAATACCCTAAGGTAAATTTACTTCGCTTTTCCCATGACTCTTTTGGTAAAAATTTATCTCTTACGTAAAGCTGCGACTCCAAACTATCCGGCAACGGTAAATCTAGTGGTTGCTCTTTATAGATACCAAGTAATGGGATCAGCTGGTATATCGCATTGAGCATTGGCCCAGCTACGTCATCGGCATAAACTTGGTCCCCAGACATCAACAGTAAACTAGCCCGTTGCTTATTTGCTTTGGTAAGTTGATAAAGGTGTTCATCTGCAACGGCCAAGCTATCTTTGCTAGGATGGTGAGGATTTCTGCATGAGCCATGTAATACGCTAGATAAATTTTTAGGCACTACTAATGAGGGAGTTGCCCCATAACTCAAATGGTTAGTCTCCAACTCTAAACCATCAATTGACACTTTATAAGGCAAAATCTCATCAGATGGAAACTCACCTTGTGACGGAGTCACATTCAGAAAAACCAAATATAATCGCTCACCTAAGCGAATGGTAGTCTGTTTGCTTTCCACACTTAAGGCTGCAACTGAAGCCGTCAGTGTAGTAAGTTTGGTTACTACAAATTGCAGACAAATATGTTCGGGCTCTGCTCTGCGGACCATCGGCCCGCTTAGTATTGTTGGGAGATTAACCTGAGGTAATGCCATTGGTTCTGTTTGCTAAACTAAATAGCTTGTAAAAGTTGTTTGTTGTCGCGTGCGCAAGTTCTTTGTATGACAGCCCTTTAAGATCTGCGATAAAATATGCAACATCTTGTACATATGCCGGCTGATTTGTTTTTCCCCTGTGAGGGACTGGCGCAAGATAAGGAGAGTCCGTTTCGATTAACAAGCGATCTAATGGAAGCTTTTTAACGACTTCTTGTAGCTCAACCGCATTTTTAAATGTAACAATCCCAGAAATAGAAATATAAAAACCCATATCAATGGCTTTTTTCGCCATTTCCCAATTTTCAGTGAAGCAATGTAAGACACCGCCACACTTTTCTGCATTATGCGCCTTCATAATATCGAGCGTGTCTTTTCGAGCATCTCTGGTATGAATAATAAGTGGCTTATTGAGTTCGTTGGCCACATCAATATGCCCAGCAAAACTATCTTGTTGTACTTTATGTGTGTCTTTAGAATAGTAATAGTCGAGACCCGTTTCACCAATTGCCACAACTCGCTCGTGTTGTCCCAGTTCAATTAGTTTAGCTTTATCGAGCGCATCTTCTTGGTTTAATGGATGAACACCACAAGATGCAGATACATCGTGAAATCCCTCTATCGCTTCAAGCATACTGGGAAACTGCTCAAGCGTGACACTAACACATAGAAAGTGCTCTACTTGCTTATCGCGGGCATTTTGTAAAATTTCTGGCAACTCGCTTTTGAGCTTAGCGAAATCTAAACGGTCTAAATGGCAGTGTGAATCTACAATCATTACTACTTCTTACATTGTATAGGTTGGTTTGTCATGGTTGAGCGCTGTGCCCAAAAGTTTCGCGATTTTATCGTTTAATAATTCAAATTCAGGGTCGAAGCTCACGCCAATTCCGGGAGGGTTAGAATTCTGAGCGCCTTGTGGTGTTATCCAGACGACCTTACCTTTAACCTCTTCCTCTTCTAACGCATCAGGCAACATAACCCGAAGAGAAACGGCAACCCCCATATCAAAACGTGTATTTGTTTTGATGAATAGGCCACCATTTTTCAGAAACGGCATATAACTTCGATATAGCTCGTCTTGATCTTCAATATCAACTAAAAGTTCTTGCACTGTAATTAATCCTGTTTCATTGCACTCTGAAGCCCAAACACTAAATTTGAAAGGCTTAAAGTCCTGTTTAGTCCCAACACATCATGGTGGTCAGACAAAAACTTCTCGATACTTGCTACACAGTGTTGGTACTGTATAAAGTTTAGTTGACCGTTCATCACCTGCTGCTTAGAAGCACTCATCAAAAAACGACAAAAAACATTTAAAAGGCTTGGATCTTTACTTAGGCTATTATCAAGTGCAGCGATATCCGAAATCCTAACAATATCATGCGCGACTTTCCACATGTTATCTACTTCGTCCAAACTACCATGCGTTAACCATCGTTGTAATAACAGAGGTTGGTCATAAAAGTTTTCAAGCCATGGATACAACGCAGTATTAATGCCCTGCTGTCCTACCCATGATTGGATTTGATGATTATCACTAATATTTACTTGTACTTTATTACAACGGCTTAAAATTGTCGCTTTAATTTTAGAAAGATCATCGCAAGTCATTAAAATATAGCGCTTAAGGGCTGGCTCCTCTAGCGTCTTAAGCAGCGCATTAGTTGCAGATTCTGTCATCTTTTCAATCTGCTCAATGACCACCACTTTGTTTCCGCCCTGTTGTGCTGAATGAAAAATAAATTCATTAAGCGCCCGAACCTCGTCAACCCCGATGCTGTTTTGCTCTGCAGACAAGATGAATAGATCGGGATGACTCTGAGCATTGAATAGATTGCAGCTCTTACATGTGCCGCATTGTCTCATCTCATCCTGCGTATTTACGCACAGTAATGCATTGGCCAGATTTGTCGCCAATGCGCTCTTCCCAATCCCTTCTAGCCCATACAACAACTGAGCGTGATGAAAGCGCGCCTGAGAAAAGCTCTCTTTTAATTGGTTTTGAAAGACCTGTAACCAAGGGTACATAATGTTAAACGGCCTTATCTAAATGGTGATAAATCATACTTTTTCAAGTAAATTGTTGACAGCATCAATACAGCGTTTTAATACTTCTTCTTTGGAGAAGCTTGCATCAATTACAGTAAAGATATCTGGCTCCGCCGCCGCTTGCGCCAAATACCCTTCTCTTGCACGACTCAGGAAATCTAATTTTTCGACTTCTAAACGATCCATTCCTTCACCGCGTTGTTGTACTCGCTCTAGACCGACTTGAGGATCCAAATCCAGAATGATATTTAGGTCTGGCTTAAAGCCACCTAATGCCAACTCATTGATGGTCTTTATCGTTGCTAAATCGATACCCCTCGCATAGTGTTGAAAACTAAATGTAGCCGCATCAAACCTGTCTGAAATGACAACTTTCCCAGCTTCCAATGCTGGTATAATTTTCTCTGCTACATGCTGTGCTCGAGCGGCACCGAATAGCATTAACTCGGTTATATCTGACATCTGAGGCGTAGAAGGGTCTAAGATCACTTCTCTAATTTTCTCGCCAATTTCAGTTCCACCCGGTTCGCGCGTTAAAACTACTTCGTACCCGTTTGATAGCAAATGGGCTTCAATGCCCTTAATTACTGTGGTTTTACCAGCACCATTGCTACCATCACAAACCAACATGAACCCTCTGCTCATTTTACACTCAAGCCTTATAATTATGGGTAAGATGGCGGTATATTAACGCCTTTTATGTATTTTATCAGTATCGCTAGAAACATTTGGCTACTATTCGCGCAATTAATCAATTAAATTCACGTTATTGCAACTTCTCACGTCCAAACTGGTTATAAAGTGTGCTTTTACTTTATTCGTAATCCCTTATGACAACGTAATCAGTTTGATTTAAGTCCTTATTTTGACTATTTGTCATTGAATTGTGTACGTATAGACCTTAGTATTGTTCAAAATAATAATACGAAATATTTAGCTTTGAGTACTTTTAGTCGATTTTTCTTGCTTGAAGAAGAACAAAGGCCCACCGTTAAGGTTCCAGCTTGGCGGTTAAGTGCGCTAAGAATTATCTTAGCAACGGGTTTAATATTATGCTTTGGCATTTTCCTCAACAGTTTACCCGCTGCTATCGACTATGATTTGAATTATGTGATTGCACTAACTGCGGGGTATACAACTAGCCTTGGTGGTTTACTATATTTAAGTAAACGCGCATTTTTCCTTACTGCCCATTTGTTATTGCTGAGCATTGTTTTAGCCAGCTTGTTTATCAACCTCTTTATTCCAAACATAGAGCTTGCTCACTTAGGCTCTATATTTATGTATATCACACCAATCATTGCGCTGATATTAATTGGGAAAAGAACGGCGACGCTCTATGCAGCTATCAATGTTTTACCTTTTCTGATGATAGTCAACAATGTGGACATTTCCATCATCCCAAAAAGCCAACGGATGCTTGTTGATGCACCGCTGCATATTCAATTATTGCTCTTTTTCTTTTTGAACTGTTGCATACCTTTGGCCGTTTGGAGAACAAGCTTAGCTGCAAACCGCCTCAATCAGCATATGCTCGAAAACAATACTTTGCTAAGTTCACAAAAACAGATATATCAACGTTTTTTCCAGAAGTCTTACAACGCTATTATTCTTGTCGACCCTCAATTTAATATCGTAGAAGCAAACGATAAGGCAAAAAGGTTACTTGGGATTCAAACGGCTCCACTGCCATTAAATTTGAGCCGGATCACACATGATGACATAACCTATCTGGTATCCGATAGCGACTTGCTAATGGACGTTGAAAAAACCTTTGCGGTGAATGAGCGATGTATTGGCGTCGCTGCTCAAGAACAACATTCAGAGAGCATTAAAGCTTGGTACTTAGAAGATGTGTCAGATCAACAACAAATGCAACATGACTTACTTGCATTGGATGTCGCCCATCAACAAGCAAAATACTTCGACAAAGCAACTAACTTGCCCAACAAAACCTGGCTCCTAGAACAGTTGCAAGTACATATAGACAGGGGGACTCCGTTTGCTCTGCTTATTGCAGATAACCTGAATAAACATGTTCTTGATTACATGATTGATGGAGAGCAACATCGCACACTTTACGCGCGAATCAATCAACTCGTCGAGCAAGAACCTGATTTACTTGACCAAATTGCCTATATCGGCGCAGGCCGAATAGCTATTTTGGTTGAAACTCAAAGATCCTTAAGCGAAACTGCAAATCGCTGGCATAAGAACTTAGATTTTTGGCTAAAACTCGGCCAACATCAGTTTCATTCAAAATACGCTATTGGCATAGCGACTTACCCTGAGCACGGGTATGTGGCAGAAAGGCTTCTGAAAAATGCGCTACAAGCATGTGAATTAAGAGCTCCTGAGCAAATGGTGACAGTGTTTGACCAACTAACTCGCAGACAAACGCTGGCACGTCATGAAATGGCATTGCTGTTAGAGAAATCCATAGAGCTCGGTGAGCTCAAACTATACCTACAGAGCAAACACGATATAAATAAGAACATCATTGGCTACGAGTCGTTAGCTAGATGGCATAGTAACCTGTTAGGTTGGGTACCACCATCACAGTTTATACCGATAGCAGAAGAGTTTGGACTGGTCAGTAGTGTTACTCGAAATATGCTCACAATGGTTTGCGAGTTTTTAACACAAAACGCTTACATCGATGTACCCATTGCGATCAATATCAGCTCAAGGGACATCGCAGACCCCGAATTTGTTAACGACATCCAAAAAATTACTCAGTCATATGGAGTTTCTCCAGATTCAATTGAGCTCGAGTTAACAGAGTATAGCTTTGCGGATGATCATAACCAGACAATGGTTCGACTAGAAGCGCTTGGGTTTATTTTAAGTATTGATGACTTTGGTACTGGTTACTCAAACATTGCTCGCGTTTTAGAGTGCCCAATTAAACGCTTAAAACTAGATAGAAGTTTGCTCACGGATATCAATGATGTTAAAAAACAACATGCATTGCTACTAGGGTTGATTACCATTTGCGACAATATGCAAATATCACTACTTGCGGAAGGCGTAGAGACGCATGATGATTATGCCATGCTTTGCGCTCTTGGTATCAGAGAGTTTCAAGGATACTGGTTTAGTAAACCGTGCGCAGCTGAAGATTTAATTTTAAAACACAAATCTTCCAAAGCAGACGCTGCAACACTGTCATAAATCTATCACAAAAATAGTGTTAAATAACCGTGTCCAAATTAGTTTGGCATTTGAATTACCCCTTATTTATTAGCGCCTTGTTAAGGCGCATTTTTTATTTATACCGTGCAAAAAAACCCAGCATAGTAGCTGGGCTTATTGTTTGAAAGCTTTGACAGCAATTAGCCAAGCAGCTCACTCAGTTGTTGACTTACACTTTCAACTGCTTGTGTACCGTCAAGTCTATGATACTGAGTGTTACCTTCTTGTGCTTCTTTCTGGTAATAGTCAACTAAAGGTCTTGTTTGGTCGTGATAAATACCAAGACGCTTACGTACTGTCTCTTCAGTGTCATCTGCACGAATAATTAGATCTTCGCCTGTCTCATCATCTTTACCTTCAACCTTAGGTGGGTTGTAAACAACGTGGTAAACACGACCAGAACCCGGGTGTACACGACGGCCACCCATACGCTCAACGATGATTTCATCTGCAACATCAAACTCAATTACATGGTCGATGTTAATTGCATTCTCTTTCATTGCGTCTGCTTGAGGAATAGTGCGAGGGAAGCCATCTAATAGGAAACCTTTTTCACAATCAGGCTTTGCAATACGCTCTTTTACCAAGCCAATGATAATTTCGTCAGAAACCAGTTGTCCTGCATCCATTACTTTCTTGGCTTCTAAACCTAGTGGAGTGCCTTCACTGATCGCAGCGCGTAACATGTCGCCAGTAGAGATTTGTGGGATACCAAATTTTTCCATTAGAAATTGAGCTTGAGTGCCTTTACCAGCACCAGGCGCGCCTAAAAGGATAATGCGCATATTATGTTCCTCGATTCAGAGTTTACTGTATTTTAATTGTTTGGAATTTTTTCACATTGTGCCGTGATTCTCAAGTGACTTATACCAATTGATAATAGGTTTTCAGCTCGTTTGTACCGAAATCAATAAAAGGATAATTCCACTGTGCAATAAACAGGCTAAAGTTAAACTCAGTTTGAGTTTGTGTCATTGAAATTTATGAAGTTGCGAGAAACACGCAATAAAAAAACCCCGCTTTAGCGGGGTTTTTATAAAACACGTTTATTAAAGGAATGCACCTAATGCTTTAACCTGATCGAGCATTCGGTTTGAAAAGCCCCATTCATTGTCATACCAAGCCATTACTTTTACAAGCTTACCTTCAACTTTCGTTTGCGTTGCATCGAATACAGAAGATGCTGGGTTGTGGTTAAAGTCGATAGAAACCAAAGGAAGGGTGTTATACTCTAAAACACCGGCCATCGCACCTTCTGCTGCCGCTTTGACGATTTCATTCACTTCTTCAGCGGTTGTTTCTCGCTTAGCGACAAATGTTAAGTCTACAAGAGAAACATTCACGGTAGGAACACGAACAGCCATACCATCAAGCTTGCCCGCTAATTCAGGTAGAACCAGTCCAACTGCTTTCGCAGCCCCAGTTTTTGTCGGGATCATTGACTGAGTTGCACTACGCGCACGGTATAAATCTTTGTGATAAACATCACATAAGTTTTGGTCGTTAGTGAACGCGTGAATAGTCGTCATACTTCCCTGCTCGATACCCACTACATCATTCAGCGCTTTAGCAACTGGTGCTAGACAGTTAGTCGTACAAGAAGCATTCGAAATGATGTTGCTATCTGCAGATAGTACTTCACTGTTAACACCGTGAACTACCGTCGCATCTAAATCTGTGCCTGGTGCTGATACGATTACTTTCTTAGCACCTGCTTCAATGTGTTTAGCTGCTGCATCACGTGATGTGAAAATACCTGTACATTCAAGTACGATATCGACGTTTAGTGCTTTCCAAGGAAGGTTTGCAGGGTCACGCTCTTGCGTTAATGTAATCTCATCGTTGCCAATAACCAGTGTATTACCAGCCAAAGTTAGCTTTTCATTAAAGCGACCGTGAACAGAATCGAATTGCGTTAAATGTGCATTCGTTTCAGCAGGTGCTAAGTCGTTAATTGCAACAATTTTAATTTGTTCATTTTGACCTGATTCGTAAAGTGCGCGTAATACGTTGCGACCGATGCGGCCATAGCCATTAATTGCGATGTTAATCATGATTACATTCCCCTAATTATTTAACTTCACTTGCTTGTTTCGCAAGCGCTTCGATGGCTTGCCAATCTTTGTTTGCAATTAGCGCTTTATCCAGCATCCAAGTACCGCCAACGCAAATTACATTTTTTAGCGCCAAATACTTAGGCGCACTTTCTAGTGAGATCCCACCAGTCGGACAGAATGTCACTTGCGGAAGAGGTCCACCAATAGACTTTAACATTGGCGCTCCGCCTGCTGCTTCCGCTGGGAAAAACTTCAAAAACCTGAACCCGTGAGACGCTAGCTCCATCGCTTCACTAGGCGTCGCTGCGCCCGGTAAAAATGGAATATCTGTGCTTTTGGCTAGTTCTAATAGTTCAGAACTAACACCTGGGCTTACCATAAAGTCAGCGCCAGCATTCACAGATGCTTCGAATGAAGCTTTGTCTACCACAGTGCCTGTGCCAACGTACGCTTCAGGCAATGCTTCTTTAATTTGTTTTACTGCTTCTGCTGCTACTGGCGTTCTAAGTGTCACTTCAAGTGCACGAAGTCCGCCGTTGTACAGAGCCCTAGCAAGTGGAATTGCATCTTCAAGCTCTTCGATAACAATGACAGGTACCACTGGTGCTGCCGATAAAATTTCCTGTATTTTCATAATGACCCCATTCCCAATGATATTAATCGTCGATACCAAAGGCGCTTGCGCCCATATCCGCACTGCTTACCATGTTTCTAAAACCTGTAAATAGCTCACGGCCTGTGCCAAATGTAAATTCAGGCTGTGTTAGTTCTAACTCGCGCTTCGCTAGCTCCTCGTCAGAAACGTGCAAAACTAGGTCTCCGTTTGGCGCGTCTAATGTCACTAAGTCACCTTCGCGAATCTTGGCAATGACTCCACCTTCAACCGCCTCAGGCGCTAGGTGAATCGCAGCAGGTACCTTACCTGATGCACCAGACATACGACCGTCTGTGACAATCGCTACCTTATAGCCTTGGTCTTGCAAAGTTGCCATAACTGGCGTTAGCTTATGTAGTTCAGGCATGCCCTTCGCTTTTGGACCTTGCTCTTTAATGACTGCGATGAAATCTTGGTTTAACTCACCGTTTGCAAACGCGTCTTGAAGTGAAGCCTGAGAACTAAACACTTTAGCTGGAGCAGATACCACTTGATGCTTTTCATCAACGGCCGAAACTTTAATGACCGCTTTACCCAAGTTACCGGTTAATAACTGTAAGCCACCTTGTTTGCTAAATGGATTTGAAACCGGTCTTAAAACCTCTTCGTCTAAAGAGCTTTCCGGGCAAGGAACCCATTTGACTTTGCTTGGACCTTCACTATTGGTCATGATCACATTCGTATCAACATCCAATACCGGCTCCATTGTATAATCGTCTAACCCCTCGCCAACAATGGTCTTAACATCGTTATGTAAGAAGCCTGCATCACGCAACTCACGCATCAAGAAGCCCATGCCACCAGCGGCCTGGAAGTGGTTTACATCTGCCGAACCATTTGGATAGATGCGTGTTAATAACGGAACGACTTCTGATAACTCAGCCATGTCTTTCCAAGTAATTTGGACGCCGGCGGCCTTTGCCATAGCAACCAAATGAATCGCATGGTTTGTTGAACCACCCGTTGCTAATAAGCCAACTAAGCCGTTAATTACCGTTTTTTCACTGACAACTTCACCGATTGGGTTCGCGGTCTTAGTGTTAATAAGTTGCTCAAGCATCGTCTTAACGGCACTTGCTGTTAGTCCGTCTCGTAGCTCAGTGTACGGGTTGATGAATGAACTACCTGGAAGGTGTAGCCCCATAATTTCCATCAACATTTGATTTGAATTCGCCGTGCCGTAAAAGGTACATGTACCCGCACTATGGTAGGATGCACTTTCAGCTTCTAAAAGCTCTTCTCTGCTCACTAAACCCTGTGCAAAACTTTGTCGAACTCGTGCCTTTTCTTTGTTAGGAATACCAGACTCCATTGGACCAGCTGGTAAGAAGAAGATTGGCAAATGACCAAATGACAATGAGCCAATTAGTAATCCGGGCACTATTTTGTCGCACACGCCTAAGCAAAAGACACCATCAAATACATCGTGTGACAGTGCAACTGCGGTCGACATCGCGATAACATCACGAGAAAACAAAGACAGCTCCATACCATCACGCCCCTGTGTAACACCGTCACACATTGCCGGAACGCCGCCTGCAACTTGAGCTGTCGCATCGTACTGTGTCGCTATCTTTTTAATTAAATCTGGATATTCGATATATGGAACATGAGCAGAGAGCATATCATTGTACGAGTTTATGATCGCAAGGTTTGGTTGGTCATCCGCCTTTAACCTTGCTTTGTCACTGCTTGAACACGCAGCCATTACGTGTGCTAAGTTACCACAACCTAACCCAGCTCTAACGCGCGTTTGTTTTTTAGCTTCTTGAATACGCTTTAGGTAGGCACTTCGAGTCTGTTGGCTGCGCTTCACAACTCTTTCAGTAACTTCTTGAATTCGAGGATGCAACATAATCTGCCTCTCTGCATGTTTAGAGGAAAAAGGCTCAGCACACCTATATGTACTGAGCTGCTTTGATTTACCCGTTCAAAGGTACGCTATCAGGTTGTCTCTCACCTCAACCTGACACCGGTGTCACTGTATTAACTCACATTCCTGACACCGGTGTCAACAGTTGAATATGAAAATTAGATTAAATAACGCGTATATCTAAATTATGGACAAAAAAAGCCCAATCGCTAGGATTGGGCTTTGGGCAAGTAAATGTAAAAATTAAGTGATTAACGCGCTGCGGTCGACTCGCGCGTGATCAGTTTTGCTTCTAATACTTTTTGATAAACTTCTGTAGATGGATCAGATATTTGCATTATCAGTTGCTCTACTGCCTGTCGTGTCATTTCTTCAACAGGTTGCGCAATTGTTGTCAAGCCTGGCCATATATGTCGTGCAATAGGTGCATTATCAAATCCAGCAATGGAAATATCTTGCGGTACTTTAAGCTGCCTTTGTGTCGCAAGTTTTAACACCGCCGCAGCCATGTAGTCATTAGACGCGAACACTGCCGTTGGCATAGGATCCAAGTCTAGGATCTCTTTTGCACTGTCTGCCCCAGAGTGATAACTAAAGTTACCTTCAGCCACTAAATGAGCTTTGAAATCAATGCCATGTTTCATGAGTGCATTTCGATAGCCGCTAAAACGTTTTTCAGTCGCACTGTGATCAGGGTGCCCTTTAATGAACGCAATGTCTTTGTGCCCGAGCGAAATCAAATGCTCGGTTAGCTCGAATGCCCCCTGCTCGTCATTACTCCTGACAGATATAGAAGAGTCATCTTGGATAGCAGAAGCAACCCGTGCGTATGGAATATCTTGTTTCTTCAAGTAGTCAATGAGTTCTTGAGAATCAGAAAATGGCGGCGTCAACACAAGCCCATCTAATCTCGACGTTGTAAGAAGTTGACCAACATTTTCAATGAGCTCGGTACCTCTGAGCTCACACGGGTGGATCAATAAATTGTAATTAAACTTATGACACGCCTCTAAAGCGCCACTTTGTACTCGTGTTATATAACTTTTACTTGGATTATCATAAAGACAACCAATGATAAAGCTTTTGTTACGAGCAAGCCCTCTCGCAATTGGATTAGGCTTGTAATCCAACTCTTTGAATACTTTGAGCACCTTTTCACGCGTTGCGGGGCTAACATTGGGTTCATTATTCAGTACGCGAGAAACCGTCTTTTTAGAAACGCCTGCGTACTCTGCAACACTGTTTATGGTAACTTTCTTCATATTTATTCCAATTTACGAAAACTGGTCTCGGTCATGTAAACACGCCGCAGCACCAATCAGAGGAATATTGTCCTGCACGACCAACGTCACTGGAATTTGTCCAGCGTACTGAGACATTATCCCCTTTTCCGTAAACCTTTCAACAAATCGACTAGAAATAAGTCGTTCAGTCATGCGAGGCAAGATCCCTCCGCCAATAAATACGCCACCTAACGCCCCAAAGGTTAACGCGATATCTCCAGCAACACTGCCTATCCAGTCACAAAACTGATTCAGTGTTGCATCACATACATCACACTCATGCGCTTTTGCGCTGATTTGTGCTGCATTTAAATCTTCAGCAGGCACCCCTTTCACTTGTGCCATTGCTTTATATAATCTCGCAAGGCCTGGGCCAGAGAACACCGTTTCTACAGAAACATGCTGTGTACTTTCTTTAAGTACTTGCAAGAGTTGTCTATCTAATTCCGTTACTGCAGCCAGACTTATGTGCCCAGCTTCACAGCTCATTACCGCGCTGCCATGAATATCTTTGACATGACATGCTGCACCGAAACCTGTCCCAGGGCCTAATACTGCTATATTGGCATTAGGATCTGCTTGACCTGTCTTAATTTGGATATTGTCTTCTTTACTTAAGTGCGGAGCAGCGAAAGCAAATGCAGCGAAATCATTGATCACTGCAAGTTCTTTAAAATCGAACTGGCTTTTAATATCTTGTGTATTGAAATTCCAACCCAAATTGGTCAAATAAACTTGCTGACCTTTTATTGGTCCTGCAACAGCAAAGCATGCTCTGGAAGGTTTTTTAATAGTTAAAGTTGCAAGAAATGCAGCAAGGGCAGATTCAAAGGACTGAAATTCCGCACTAGGGAAAGTGAATTGATGGTCTATAGCGAACTGGTTTGTGTCTAAATCAAATTCTGTCACGACAGCAAATCGCGCATTTGTACCACCAATATCAGCAACGATTATTGGTTCGAACGCACGGTCATGACCATTTGAACTTTTAAGTGTTGTCTGGCTCATGTTGTTTTTTCTCTGTTGTAGTGGTGTTCCAACCACCTTTCAGGGTTGCCCCTGCTTGTTATCCCAATTAATACTCAGCCGAAACTTTGCACGCAGGCTGAAAAAATGCTGCCCTAAAAAAGGGCAGCCAAATATGTTTTGACAACAAAATGATAAAACAGTGACATTATGACACCGGTGTCAAATATCATCAATAAAAATTTGCACCTTTTATGAAATTGGTTGCAAAAAAAATAGAATCACAGACAATATCCGAGACATCATAAAAACTACACAGAAAATGAAAACAAAAGGTAAAGCAACGTCTTTTGACATCGCACATTATGCTGGCGTTTCTCAATCGACGGTTTCAAGAGCGCTTAGAAATAGTCCCTTGGTCAATGAAGAAACGCGCAAAAAAGTGTGGGAAATTGCCAAGAAACTAAATTATAAAGTCGACAAGAACGCCAGTAATCTGCGCACCCAACAAAGTGCAACTTTGGCCATTTTGCTATTTGAAGACCCAACCGGTGATGAATCCCAAATCAACCCCTTCTTTTTGAATATGCTTGGTAGTATAACGCGAGCATGTGCAAAAGAAGGCTATGACCTCTTGGTTTCATTTCAGTCGATCAGCCAAGATTGGCGTGCAGAGTATGAAGACAGCCATCGCGCAGATGGTATCATTTTGCTTGGCTACGGCGATTATATGGATTACCAATCTAGGCTGCAAAACCTGCTCGCTCAAAATACAAAATTTGTCTGCTGGGGCGCAAAAGTAGAAGGCAGACCTGACTTAACCGTCAGCTGTGATAACTATGGTGGTGGCCAGCTTGCCGCCAAACACTTTATTTCATCCAACAGAAACAATTGCGTATTTATAGGAGATGCCTCTGAGCATAGCCCAGAATTTCTCACACGTTTCAAAGGGTTTAAAGACACATTAGATCAACACAACATCACATTGACTGAACGTAGCGTTGCAAATGCAATTTCTACCGAGGAGTCTGGTTATCATGCGACACATTCACTGCTTGCGAACAACGTGTCATTCAATGCGCTGTTCGCAGCAAGCGATCTTATCGCGATCGGGGCGATAAAAGCGCTTAAAGAAGCAGGCTTAAGAGTACCAGAAGATGTAAATGTTATTGGCTTTGACAATATTGCGGCAGCAAATTACATCTCCCCTTCACTTACAACGGTGCAGCAAAATACAACACTAGCAGGTCAAATGCTCGTGCAAAACCTATTGGCGTTAATAAAAGGCGAGGAGATTACCGATACTTTACTGCCGCCAAAGCTAATTTTGCGCCAATCGACATCCTAACGGCTTGAGTTTGGTAAAGTCACTTTACATTTTGAGAATAATTGTGCCCAACGAGTACGGTGATCCTTTATCCAGCGTTGAGCAACCTGTTTAGGACTAAGGCGCTCGCGATTAACCTGCGCAGACAACTGCTCTATCTCTTCATTGGTTAAATCAAAACTAGAAATACCTTGCGCCAAACATGGGAAGAGCCTCGTGAAACGGCGGCTGGCTACTTTTTTTAGCCAGCCTGACTTTGGGTTACCGCAGTCATACACCAATCTTGAATTTACGCCCCAAGTAGGATCAGCTTCACATGCCAATGAATGTTCAGGGAATTCAACAAACTCACCCGGATATACCGCCCCGACCCAATTTGGCGTCCAATTAAAAATTAAGATAGGACGCCTTTTGTCCACAGCCCTTTTTAGACGTATCCACAATGCATTGTCGTCATCAAGTTGCTCAACAATAAAGTTGAGTTCCAGTGCTTTGATCCGAGCTCTATCTGGCTTTTCCCATGGTCCAGCTATATATACACCCTTTCCTTTTGAGCTTGGACTCGCAAATACACCATAGCATTGCTTTAGCGCTTTCCAGTCTGGTAGGCCTGGACAGAAACTTTTTACGTAGAGCGGGTACCACCAATCCTCTCTTGTTGTCACTGAATAATTCCCTAAATCGACGATCTCTCCTGATTTATGCAGCTGCGAATATTTGTCTTCCATCGTGCCTTCCCAAACCTCTAACTGTAAGTCAACACGGTTGGTTTTAAGCAAGTACCACTGAACATCCACGGTGATATTGATTAGTTCGACTTCATAACCCAGTCGAATAAAAATTTGGCTTGCAATATGCGCCAGTATTCTTTGGCTTGACCAGTCATTTACCACTACTCTAATAGGCTCACTAGAAGCTGGAAAATGGCTTCCAAACAACATGGTAAACGCGATGAGTCGCTTTTTCATAACTTTCTTATTTGAATAACGGACTCATTAAATTATAGATACTAAACACAAACTCGTTGTACTTACAGTGTGTTTAAATGTTAAGGCTGTAAATAGGATTTGCTCCAAACACCACTATTTAATGTAAACAGCTCACGTAGGTGTAGCCTATCTTCCTTGAAAGTAAGAAATTCGATTCGATGTGCCTCAATGGCATATCCACCCCAATTGGTCGGCTTTACATTGGGTTCACTCGTATCTAATTGTGTATATTCTTCCACTTTTGCATATAAATCTTGGGGGTCTTTTAATGGCTGACTTTGCTCGCACACATGTGTCGTTATTTGTGCATCTCTCGTCCGTGTCTTCCAATATCTATCTGCGACTTCTTCTGATAGTGGATAAGCCCGACCTGTTACTCTGACCTGATAGCCTAAATGATCCCACCAAGCAGTGAGTGCAACTTTATTACAATGATTAATTTCCTTCCCTTTTGCTGAATCTAGATAAGTGCAAAAAACTATACCTTCATTTGAAACAGACTTTAAATCGACAAACCTCGCTGCAGGAAATCCATCGCGATCGATGGTTGATACACAAACGGCACTTCTTTGTCTCAATGGAGAATCAACACACGCACGTTCCCACCACTTAAGAAACTGGTCTATAGGGTTGCTCATAATTTTCACTCCTTGCGCTAATTTACAATGTTCAACTCAGTCAAGCTTAAATGACTCAGAAAGTGCATAAATATAAGCTTGATACTTTTCCCCCTTTTCAGTGACAACCTCGCATATCACTCTTTCATACCCTGTCCCTTCAAAATCATCAAGCACCTGCCAGTTATCATTCAGCGCTTGTGACTTAAACACATATCCTTCAACAGTTGGGCCGTTACTATCAAGCTTTATTCCGGGGTAACCCTCATCAGCCCCCCAGCCCGCTTGGTATAAATTACCTCTGACAAAGGCTTTTTCGAAAACGCCTCCTATTTTTTCAAGAATATGAGCGTTAGATCTATCTGGTGCTAATGTGCCATATACAAATAACATCATATTGCTATCAGTCATATCATCTTCCTCAAAATAGTGAATACACAAATAATCTGGCTTGTACGATTTATTACACGAATCGCTAAAGTCGTAAAGCTAAATAGAGCTTCCTATCCACACAGCAAAAAAACTGACGTTTGCTAAGCTGTAGATTAGGCGTGCCTATAAGGAACCATATGATTGCTTTATAAAAACAGAAATTTCGGCCCCATTATAGCGATTCATATAGGGTAAACGACAAGTGCAAGTTCATGATTTAACTTTGATGCTTTCTTTGTTTATTGCGTCTCTAACGGGCTCAATAGTCTTGATGTCTATGGCTAGAATGAGTCAAAAAGTAGAGGGTGCTCGGTACTGGGCTGCGGCGCTTGGTGTATTATCTATTGCCTACCTGTCGCAACTTACTATGCAAAATTTCCCTCGAACAATCTTAGTAACGACATTCAATACCTGCTTGATACTAGGACACTCTCTATGGCTCATTGGCGCTTGGCATTTTGTCTACATCAAACCTTCTTTGCAACGAGTTGCCCTGCTCGTCGTGCCGGTTTTTGCGCTCGCACTTATCTTTACACTTGTTATACCCGATCGAGAATGGCGCTTGGCAGTCATCGGTATTTGGCTTATTTTTGTGCGAGGTCACTATGGTTGGGTGCTTTGGCAGCATGCCAAACATGATAAAAATGAATACCTTGCGACTCAAATCACAGTACTCGTGGTTATACTTGAAATCGCACTCAGTGCGCTATACACACTATACGGCGCCTTTGGTTCGCTACCCAATATTGGGGAAAACTTCAGCTGGGTTGGCGGATATACATGGCTGGTTGCGCTCATCGGCATCGTGGCAGGTACTCCACTATTAATGTTGCTCAGCGCGGGGAGATTTGTACGCAAACTAGAGTATTCAGCGCACCATGATGAATTAACTGACATACTCAATCGTCATGGATTAAGTAAGCGATTAGAGAGTATTATGCCTCTATCTAAAAGAAAGTGCGACTCACTCGCCGTTATCATGCTCGACGTCGATCACTTTAAACATGTCAATGACACATATGGACATTCAATGGGTGACGCCATTTTGGCAGAACTTGGGGCTACACTAAAGGCACAAGTGCGTAGCTCTGATCTCGTTGTACGTTGGGGCGGTGAAGAGTTTTGTATTTTACTATTCGACATTACGCCCACTCACACCCTACAACTGTCCGAAAAAATTAGGAGCACTTTTTCAAATAATGTTCTGGGCCTATCACCTAATTTTATCACTAACCCTATCACTTTAAGTGCAGGCATCGCATTCAGTGATACAGTTTCAAGCAAACATATTGAATCGACGCAAGCACTCGCGGATCGCGCTCTTTATGATGCCAAAAAGAATGGCAGAAATAGGAGCGAACTTTATAGCAATGAAGAAGTATAGTGGCCGATTTGCTCCTTTAACTGCGAATGTCGATATATCATTTTCGATGTTCATTGCAAAATGATATATCGACTAAGTGCATTTTAGACTACATAGCTGGGTTATGAATCAAGAAATAGCTTGGCTGTGGAGCGGTAGCATAAGTCGGTAAAGTTGAACACGTACTGCCATCTGATACATTATAGTGCAATGTAACTTTTAGGTTTTCTTGAACTGCTGCTGCAGCATATGACGCCCAAAGTGGGCACATAACAGTATCACTGTTTTTTGTATTGCAGATAGTAGTCCAAGTATTTCTCCAAGAGCCATTTATATTCACATCGCCATTTGACTGGATATATACACCGGCAACTTTTCCAGAACAATATAATGGTGCCGCACTCACAGAACCTGAAATTAACAAGACTGCGCCAAATATATATTTATTCACTTATCTCTTCCGTACATAATGTAAAATGCAATGCTACCATAACCCTTTTCCACCTTCTATTATTTAACTTATAGAAAACTCAAATGTACGACTCAGAAGAGTAATCGACTTATTAATTGCGCTTAATCCTTTTAGCTCAATAAAACTCTAGCTCACGAAGCTTTATAAAATCTGGCTGTGTCCAGCCCTGTTCTAATTTATCCCAAAACCCGCTTTTTAACATAGGTGGAAAAACCTTATGAGAATCCAGAAATACTTTATTCAAGAAATTAGTACCCACAATATATTCAGCAACAGCTTCATTAGCAGAGCAATCCAATTCCCCATTAATCAGTTCACAGTGATACCAAAACTTAATAGAGCGCTCCTCAGGGTTGTACATTTCTTCAACATACATAAGTTTATTAACGGAAACGTTTAACCCGGTTTCCTCTTTCACTTCACGTACAACTGCTTCTTCTAGAGACTCTGTTCCCTTAACTCCACCCCCCGGTGCTACCCAAAAATCATAACGCCCCTCTCTTTTATGATTTACCATCAATAGTTTTTCATTCTCAACAACGAACGCACCCACACTAATTCTATGCTTCATTGGTAAATACTCCTTTGTATAAAAAGTGTTAGTTATGAATAATTTGTGTTCGAAAAACCGAGCGACAATTCAAGCACTAGACGAGTCTCTGCCAGCGCTTATTCAAAAAAGCCAAAGATAAACAGCGCGTTTAAAAAGGAAGAGTACATTTCATCTGCTCAATCCCTCTACGGGTATTTTTGAGCCCTATAAATGCAAAAAATCAATAGCTTACTCCGTTGTTTGCTTGCACAGAAAAATAGCAATTAGTAATCTAGGCTACGAGTGAAATAGCCGCTATTTCACTTTTATTTCCCGTACGTGATTAATTAAAACCAAACTCAATGCAACTAATGGGATATTAGTCGTAACAGGGTTAAACGCTTCTATCAATATTTGTGGTTGTAGTACGGTAACAGAAGCCAATAAAACAGTAAGCCCGACTATATTTAAAACATTCGCTAAATAGGTTTGATAATAGATAAAAAAGAAAACACCAAATATAACTTCACCAATACCCGCAACTCTGGTGATCAGGAGAGAAACTTCGTTGGAAAAGCCAATGCTAGACATAATCAGCGATTCAAGTGGTGCTACGTGAACAAGTTTAGGGAATATGCCATGATAAAGCCAAGCAAAACTGATTACATACCTTGCTAATTGAATGGAAGACACTGTACTTACTGTGAGATTAAAAAACATCCCCCATTATACAAATTTTGACTAGCCATTAAATATCTGCGCTTTGATAAAGCACCATTTATTAAAATAAATCACTTGTCGAATGCTAAGTTACCCAATATCGAATACTGACTCCACCTACGAGACTTACAAAGATATGTTAAAAAATACACCTTAATATATTTGGCCATCATCTAATTAACTCTGACTAGAGCGCCTCTGGCTCCTCAAGGAAGAATAGTCAGAGATTCAATACGCTGCTCAAAATACTGTGCACTTTGGTCATCACCCATTGACGTATAGTATTTTGCTAGGAGCTTATAGCAATCTCGAATTCGATTGGTAAGCTCTAGCTCAGAGAAATGCACAATGGCGCTTTTAGTTGCGTCAACAGCATGCGCATCTTGGTTATTTACGCGCCACAGCGCGTTTTGATAAATGATGAAAGAGAATATTTCTATATTTTCTAGCTTTGCACTGCGTTTGAGGGCTTGTAGTGACTGAACATCTTTATCTAAAGCGACTAAATCAACGGGTATTGCAGCGTATTTTACAGCAAGCCATCGATAATAAATCGATTTTTCTATATCTTCAGGATATCTATTAACCAATTCATTTGCATAAGCAGTCGCTGTCAGATTATCTCCAACTAAATGCGCTTTTTTGGCTTGAATGGCTTTAATAGACAAAGTCAGATCAACGCTCTCGAAACGCTGCATAGTTTGTACCCGTTGAATATACTCTTCTACCACAGTAAATTCTTTTTTATCCAAATAAACTGCAGCCAACTTCAGTAACGATAACCCCATTAACTTCACGTCGTTTCGTAGGTTTGCGTATTTATATGCCGTTTTATAATTTGTAACAGCTTGATCCAATCGCTGCTCCTGTCGCTTTCTATCTCCTCTCGCCATCCAAGTCATAGCTAAGTCTTTGTACCTAGTTATACTATAGTTTTTCTCTGGCGCACTTGAACAAGCAGCCTGTGACAAAGCAAAACAAATAACACACAAACCTAAAAAGTGATTAGTCATGCATTTCTATCCCTGTGCTTTGTGGTGGCTTTTCTATACCATCTTTGAGTATTGGATGGTTATTTAAGGCCTGTAGTGTTTTATCCATTTTATCCAACACCTGCTGCATGCTATGTATTGCAATTGCAAACTGCTCTCTCTCACTGTGAACCTCTTTAAGCATTAACTGCATTACGGTTAAACTTTCATTGAGGTTATTAAGCACTATGGGAAGCTGCCTATCGGTGACTTCACCGATTATTGCAGCTGGCTCATGGTAGTTATCAAGCGTCGACTCTGCTTGGTTCATAAGCCGCTCTGTTGTTAGAAGTGTCTGATTGAGTTGACCAATCACTTTTGGCATTTGTTCAAGCACCTGCTGGCTTTGGAGAAGCGTTCGTTCAGCATCCGGCAATAGATCGCTTTCTTTGACTTTTTCACTCACGGTCATCAAGTTGTCACTTATCTTAGCAACCCTATCTAAAACTTTAAATATTGCACCCGCTTCTGGATTGTCCTCTTTTTGAAAGTTCTGTAAAAGTTGGTTAATACTAGAGAGAATCGATTCTATATCGTCCCCTTTTTGCTTAATGTAACCCTGTTCACTGTATTTTTTCCCCAAAACACTGTTTATATGGGGTATTAAACTATCTGGTGCCAGTGCCTGATAATTTTCTACAGCTTCTAGGTCAGGTAAAATGAGTTCGAATGTTGTTACATCATCAAAAATAGGGTGCTGCTCTCCTGCCAGTACCGCATATTCAACGACTTTTGATTGATATTCACTAAACACCCACAGGTCCACCTCTATATGGTTTGTCTGGTGATTTAATCTAAAGCCATCAATGCGTCCTATTTTCAACCCTTTAAAATATACAGCAGGTAATGAACTCAAACCGCTAGCATCATTAAGCACTGTTTTATAATAAGTTTTGTCAGAAAAAGTATGATTATTTACCAAGATCATTGCAGTGAACCCAACGAGTAAGATGATACCTGCAATGCCAAAAGCCAGCACAATATTATTGGTTTTTTTGGGGCTATGCTGCATTGACTAGTGCTCCGAAAAACATACTTTACTGTTTAGTTCTAATTGTTTATCAGCCAGTTTGTCGATCACTTCTTTTCGGTTCGAGCAGAGTATTAATGTCGTCCCTTGCTGCTTTAAACACAGTAATAAGTCCAAAACATATTGGCTCCATTGATCATCGATCTCCGTCATCGGCGCGTCCCAAACAACGGCCTTAGGTTTAAGCAATAACGCTCTAGCGAGTCCTGCTAACGATGCTTGTCCAGATGATAGCTGCTCTGTCCGCTGTCCAAGGTAGTGCTCCAATGCAAACTCACGAGCAATGGTTTTTACCCTATCTTGTTTTTCTAACTTGCATATGTCTTTGTGATGGCGGTTGAGCGGCAACATTAGATTTTCTTCTAATGTGAGGTTTGAAATCAATCCTGATAATTGAAACACAACCCCTAGATTACGTCTAAACTCAGAATATTTCTGAGCATTCATGTTTTTGACGGGCACGCCATCTATCAACATCTCTCCCTCATCAGGTCGAATAATGTCACTCGCAATGCTAAAAAAAAGTGTTTTGCCACACCCTGAACGGCCTGATATTACCAAGCACTGGCCACTAGATACTTTCGCATTTAACTCACAAAACACTTGTCTGTTTTTTATCGCATGAGAAATATCTTTAAACTCAATATCCATAACTAGTTGCCCACCAAAACTATGTACAATAGGGTAAGCCCTACATGAATTAAGCAAAGTGAGACTAATCCCCGCCCGACTGCTTTGATATTTCGCTGTGGCACTTCTGTAATCGCACGATTTACTGTCAGCCCGTGATAACTTGAAATAAGACTAATAAACAGCCCAGATAATGCTACTTTCACCAACATGATCACGATATCAAGCCAGTGTAGTTCTCCTATCAAGCGGGCAAAGAAAGTGCTAACTGGAATCGATTGAAACGCATTGCTCACCAAGTATCCGCCAAAAATTCCCCCCGCCACAAAGTAGCTCATCAATAGAATCAAAGAAATAACCATCCCTAATACACGAGGCGCGACCAAGTATGAGATGGGAGATACGCCCATCGATATCAAGGCATCGATTTCTTTACTGACTACCATGTTGCCAAGCTCTGTGGTTATCGCTGTGCCAGAGCGAGCCAATACGATAAAGCACACGATGAATGGCCCTAGATCACGAACGATCGTCGAAATGAGAATGTCATATATCCAATTGCCTTGACCAATAGCGGCCAAAAGCGGATACCCTTGAACAATGATTAATGCACCTATCAACATCGCTATAAGTACAACAAGTCCAAGTGCTTCAACCCCAGTAAACCTGACTTGCCGCACCAAAACATCGAAGCTTATGGAGCGGTTACGGTGAAAAAATATAAAATCTGAAATGACATATGCTGAGAAAGGCAAGAATCCATATGCAATCATCACTGTACCTCATCTTCAGAGTGCAGTAGATTTAACATTAATGATCTTCTTTGCAATTAATCGTTCTTTAAGATTAGCAGAACAAATTAAACTTTGAGCGCTGCGCGATTAAAAAATCGTGTTGTTTGGTACTTCATTTAATTGACATAAAAGCACTTTTGAAGCCTATCCCATTATTATCAAACCCTCAGGTTAAGGCGTGCTTGCGATTGATTATTAAGTATTTCACCCATATAAATTTAAACAGGCGCTCGTATTTTATGTATGTGGTCATCTCGTTTAACGAAAAGGTATTAATTTGAACTACTTAGCCCACTTGTTTTTGGCACAAAGCAATGCTGATTCTTACTTCGGTAATTTACTTGGCGATTTTCAAAAAGGGCTTGATATGAGCCTAATTAATCACAGCGTTAAAAACGGACTAGCAAACCATATCCTCGTTGACAAATTTACTGATCAGCACAGAGCTGTGCGATTTTCGAAATCCTTGTTTAGTAATGAAAGAAAGCGCTTTTCAGGCGTTGCACTTGATGTTCTGTATGACCATTTTCTTATTGAACACTGGCATTTATATACCCAAACAGAGTTTGATGTATTCAAACATCGCAGCTATCAACTTCTCCAACAGAACCTACCTGTAATGCCCGTAAGAATGCAATATGTCATGAACAATATAATAAATCACGATTGGTTTGCTCACTATCAATCATTACAAGGAACAGCACAAGCACTTGATAACATTTCAAAGCGAATACGCTTTAAAAACCAGTTCAGTGGGATAGGAAAAGAAATTGAAGACAACTACACAGAATTGGAACAGCTGTTTTTAGAGTTCTTCCCCGAGCTAATAGAACACGTAGCAAACAACGCCCTTGAATCTCAACCGGGTTCTCTTAATAATAAATTAAGATAAAAGCTAGCTACATAATAAGTCAAGCATCACAGCAAGGAACCAAAAAATGAATTTAAACCAAGTTACCCTACCTGTAACAAATATGAATGAAGCCGTTGAGTTTTATCAGTTACTTGGATTCACGCTTATTGTCGATACCCCCCACTACGCCCGATTCGAATGCCCAGAAGGTAGTAGTTCATTTTCCTTATCTCTCGAGACAGACGCATTTAATAATGGTGCTACAATCTATTTTGAACACGAGGATCTAGAGGCATGGGTTGCGGAGTTGACTGATAAAGGGGTTTGCTTTACCCAAATGCCCACATTGGAACGTTATTTGTGGAAAGAAGCTGTGTTACATGACCCTTCAGGTAATCAAATAAAGCTTTATTGGGCAGGCGAAAACCGACTCAACCCACCATGGCGCGTTAATTGATTGAGCGGGTTTAGATTGCCTCAAAGCCTGGTATCTTTGTCACATCCACTTGATCTATTTGCTCAGGCTTTAAGTACTGCTTTGCATACTCTAAATACACACCTGAACTGACAAATACGTCAAATAAATCCGGGTCAATGTGGTCTCCGAGCTTCATTTTGCCCATTATAAACAAACACTCGCTCAGAGGCTTTGCATCCTTATATGGCCTGTCAGCTGCGGTCAAGGCTTCGAAGATATCCGCAATTGCCATGATTCTAGCTGGCACCGACATTTGGTCTCTTGTTAACCCTTTTGGATAACCGGTGCCATCCATTTTCTCGTGATGTCCACCTGCAAACTCTGGTACTCTGCGTAAGTGCTTTGGAAAAGGCAAAGCTTCAAGCATTTCAAGTGTGATATCCATATGCTTGTTGATAACAAGCCTTTCTTCTGGCGTGAGTGTTCCTCTGGCGATGCTCAAGTTATAAACCTCTTCGTCACTCAACAAGGGCTGTTGTTTGGCTGCAATTTCAACTTGGTAATTGTCAGCTAAGGCTTGCACTCTTTGTTGGTCTTCGTCTCGCATAAACTCACCACCAATATTGGCCTTTTGCAAAAACGCACTCTCCTCCTCCAGCGTAGCAAGCTTTAGGCTCAACTCACTCTGTAAACGCGTTACTTTTTCCTGCTCATCAAGCACTTCTGCGCGTGTAATTTCTCTCACATAGTTTAGCTCAATGTCTCGCTTTGCAATTTCTATTTTTGCCACAACGAACTCAATCTTATCGTATACCGAGTGTAGTTTCGTCGCTTTGTCCATCACATATTCAGGAATCGCGATCTTGCCACAATCATGCAACCAACCCGCTAAAGACAACTCATGCCTGTCAGCCTGATCCATTTTAAATCCAGCCATGGGGCCTTCATTTGCGTTGTGAACAGCTTCTGCAATCATCATCGTAAGTTCGGGAACCCGCCGACAATGCCCTCCAGTATATGGCGACTTTTCATCGATTGCTTTCGCAATTAAACGCGTAAACGCCTGAAACAGTGTTTCCATATCATCTATTAATTGTCGGTTGGTAATCGCGACCGCAGCTAATGATGTAATTGAGCAAATAAGCTCAACAAGACCTTTTGAAAACGGCACCACTTTGCCATTACTTCGAGGGTTTATGAGTTGCAAAACACCATTGAGATCACTTTCATGATTTGCCATTGGTACTGTCAACACAGACTGAGTATGGTAACCAGTCTTCTTGTCCATAGCACGAGCAGCTGACAGGTCATATGCTGTGCAATCATACACATCATCGATTCGAATCAGCTCCTTCTTAGCAGCAGCCAAAGCCACTAAAGCACTTTCATTTGGTTGACCATTTTCGAGGTATATCGGGATAGCTGGAAATGGAATATCAGTTCCCGAAGTTCCCCCCATATGCATACCCAGCGGCTCATTAATAAGCGTAGCGAAACTAAGCTGATTGCTCTCTGAGACTGAATAAATCGTGCCACCTTCAGCATTGCTCAGCGCAATAGCTGATTCTAGAATATGCTCTAATAATCTGTCTGTATCATGTTCTGCAGACAACTCAGTTGCCAACTTGAGTAAGTGTTTAAGAGCGACATTGCTCTCAATAAGCACTTCTTCAGTGACAGTTTTAGGAATAGACAAATCCATGACCCATCATGCCTTTTCTATTTAGATTTGTGCGTGTAGCTTCCATCCCAATTCTCACCAGGCGGATGTAACTGCATCTCACGCACTCTTTCACAAAGTAAGCGATAAACTTTTCTTTGTGGTTGCAACTCTATAAGTTTAGTAAAAGCTGGCAAAGCTTCCTGCCAACATTGCGATAAATACAACTGCCAAGCTATATTATGTGCTTCAAGCTCCTCCAACTGCTCATCAGAAACTTCACTTTTGAATGCAATTGGTTCATAAATGGTAACGGCCTCATTCTTACCCTTGACCTTAACTTTATCTATCGGTCTAAAAATTATATTTGGACAATGTTCAAAGGTCATTTCACTAATCAAAATACCAACACCGTAAAATTTTGTGAGACCCTCTAAACGAGAACCGAGGTTTACAGCGTCTCCAAGCACCGTATATGCTCTGCGATACTCTGAACCCATATCACCGACGTTCATATCCCCCGTATTAAGCCCAATACCGATAGCAAATGGCGGAAAATCTTGCTCTTTCATTTGTGCTTGTAGCGCGTCAACTTGTACTTGCATTTGCATCGCACATTTAACCGCGAGCTCTGGGTGGTCATCTACTAGCAAGGGCGCATTCCAAAACGCCATAACCATATCACCGACATATTTGTCTATTGTGCCTTGATATTCAAAAATTATCCGGGTGATAGGAGAAAAATACTGGTTGAGATAGGCTTTTAATCTGCCTGCATCCAATGATTCAGAAATACTTGTAAACTCTCTAATGTCTGCAAACAATACTGTCATTACACGCTTTTCCCCTTCCATTGAAGCTTGGTCCGGCTGCTCAAGCATAGAAGCGATATGGGCGGGTGGAACATATTGGTCAAAGATTGATTTTATTTGTACGCGCTCCTTGTGCTCTTTCACAAAGCCAAGGCTGCCTAAAACTGTAGTTTGAGTAATCGTTAGCCCCAGCACGGCCACTTGCGGAAAATCGAGCCGCCACACGATCCACGCGTAAAAACTGAAAAATATAAAAGCGCCAGTAATAAAAAGTGCAACTAGAGTCATGCCAAATACACCCAAAATAGGCAAAACAATCGAGGTAATAATGCCAATCAGGAGTAATAACAGTACAACCGCGCCATCAATCCAGTCAGGCCTTGACGGCAGTAACTCAGGAAAGACGAGCCCTTCTAAAACATTTGCGTGAACTTCAACTCCTGGATACTGAACCCCAACAGGCGTTGTACGTAAATCGGCATGACCAACAGCGGACGTGCCAACAAAGACGATTGCTTGGTCAAATAGATTCGCATCTATTTCACCTTTTAATACATCAATTGCAGATACATAAGGGAAACTAAATGCCGGACCTCTAAAAGGGATAGCGACTCGACCATAATCATCTGTCGGAATTAAGGTTGTACCAAGTTTGATCCCCTGAACACTGTGTCCATCACCAAAAGGTTTTGCGACAATCTTAACCTCGTCAGCTAACGTGTAAAGCCTTGCTGCTTCAAGGGCAAGTGCTGGATACGCATTGTTATTGTGTTTAATCATTAACATCGAGTATCGGACAAATCCGTCGCCATCTGGCGCACTATTTATAAACCCCGTTCCAGGACTATTAAGTTGTAGCACTTTTACATTGGCAACGTGTCCGGCAAAATCTGGAATAGGTAATTCCGTGGGCTGAATTTCACTGGCAAAAATGGGCTCAGGTAAATTCCCGACTAAAATATCTTCCTGATGCTCAAATAACATGCCTAACACGGTATCCGTTGCATTGAGCGTTTTTGAGAACGCAATATCCGCGTCAATATCTGGCGCTAATGCCTCCAAAGTATTTACTATATTTGCTTTTCTATCTCCAAGGTGACTGACCACTTGCATAGCAGGATTCAATTCTGGTTCAGAGAACAGCACATCATAAGCCACCACTGCAACACCAGCTTTCGCCAATTGACTTTGAAGCTGACCCATTACATGTCGACTCCAGGGAAACCTGCCAACTTCAATGAGGCTTTTTTCATCGATATCAACAATAATAATCGGTAGAAACGATCGCTGTTGCCAAACCAGTGACTCTTTTAGTCGCACATCATAAGCGAGACCTTCAAAACGCTTGATAACTTGTCCGTAAGGTGAAGCTGGAGACAGTGCCAGCAGATGAAGTAATATGAATAAAAGTGTTATTACCGCGCCAGTGACCCATTGAAGGCGATAAAGCTTAAACCACTTTTTTAGTTTCATGTTATTTCTAGCCCTTCATAGGCTAAAATCGTATGAAAAGGATAGTTACTGTTACGAATATTTTCGCTGATCTTATCTAAGTCAGCGTCAGTGCGAGCAGGGTCATGGCTAATAATGACCAAGTTTTTTACCTTTGCGGACTCGGCAAGGGCTAAAGCATCTTTAACTTGAGAGTGGCCCCACCCCATCTTTAACGGGTAATCACTCGGAATAAATTGCCCGTCATGGATAAGGTAATCGGCTTCATTTACAAATGCAGCCCATTCTTCGAAACTTGTCACTGGTTCGCTAGGAGGGTAAAGCTCATTATCGATAGCATAAACAATCGTAATACCATCCACTGAGAGTCGATAGGCACTGCCTCCCCCAGGATGATTCATGGCTTTTCGCTCTATATTTATATCTTGATAAAACCATGTGTCTTGTTTTTGGATCTGCAAATTAATATTCGATGGTAAATCATCAGACTGCACAGGAAAATAACTCCCCTGCATCTGCCTTAAAATTGCATCAGGAGCCAACTCTTCCGTGATACCAGGAACAATAGTGATATCGCGTTTAGCCATATAAGCGGGCACAAAAAATGGAAAGCCCTGTATGTGATCCCAATGATTGTGACTAAGCAAAATACATATTGGTCGCTTATCACTGAGCAACTCATCTCCAAGTATTCTAATCCCCGTTCCCGAGTCCAAAATAACATGGGCACCTGTGCTACTTTGTAAGGAAACACATACTGTGTTTCCTCCATATTTTACCGTGTCAGGCCCCGGCGTGGGGATTGAACCCCGCACGCCGTAAAATTTTAACTTCATCGCGTACAAACCTCACTGTCGGCTAGTCAGAGACCTCTATCTTTCCTGCTTGTAAGACAATCACTTTTGGTTCATCTTGCTGTAAGACAAGCACAAAGCTATCGCCATTATTTAAACTAATAGCAGACTCTAGCTGTCCTGTCATACTGACACTAAACTGCTGATAGCCAACTGAGTTAAATGACAAGTCTAACGTCCCCGCCTCATCAGTTAATTTCACGCGAGCAACATAGATATCAAGGCCAGACGTTGATTGTAAGAACATTACCAACTCACCCGTGCTTTGCACCCAGCCTTGCTTAACCGCTACTGCTGTTGAACCGAGCTGTTCAAAGATAAAGACGCCATTGGTTCCAAAGGTACTGTCTAATGAACCATCCGCATTTGCTCTAGCTACAAAGTTCTTCGCCCCACCGGTACCAAAGATAATAAACCGCCCTTCGCCATCAATAAATGACCCTTTGAGTGTCAACGTTTCGCCCGTAACTAGGCCTATGTTCAACGCTGCCACACCGGCCGTGCCAAAAGTAGGATCTAGAACACCCGTGACCGTTGCTTTAGCTAAAATTACACGAGGCTCTGTAAACTCTTGTTCATCAGTCCCAATTCCAACTAAGAAGGTCGACACTGGATGGATAAAGTCGATGCCTCTAGCCGTAGTGCCACACGATACGCCACTGGGCACAGGGTATTGGAAGTGCCCCGACATGATACCGACACTTGAGTATATAAATGCGTGGCTTTGGTCAATACACCCGTCATTAATTTTAGCAAAAGCTAAAAAGTCTCCGGTAATCAGGCTGTACAGTTTTGTTACAACAATCGTGCTGCCGGTGCCACCATAATCACCCGCATTTATACTGATAGCACTGCCACTGCTGCCTGGTATAAAGTCAAAATCTTGTGCTCCCACATTACTCATATTAACAATGAAAGCTTGGCTTGTAGTTTGGTTTCCTGCAAGCAGTAGGTTGCCAGCGCTCGTTTCTACCATGGCACTGGTCGTCGCAGAGTTGCTTAAGCCGAATGGAGAATGCCCTATATTACCGAAATTAGATACACCATTTCCTGTATCGTCTAACTTATAAATATACGGTACTTCGCCATCTTGCCAATTAGTCGTGCTTCCAGCTATGAATGCCTGATTAGAAGCTGACATAGCGCTTTGTCCAGCACTAAAGGTTTCGTTTGCATCTCCTGTATCTAGGTCAAGTTGACCATTTGAAGCAAAGTTTGAATTGAATTGCGCACCCGATGTCACTTCGCCTAGCCATAAAGAATAAAAGAAGTTATTCCCAACAGAGCGATATTGATATCCATGCATCAAGAACCCATCAGTTGTTCGGTGCATGTTAACCGGTGCCAACAAAAACTGACGATATGCAGTTGGCCCGCCACTGTCTGGCAACCAAGCTGAATCTATCGCTCCGCTATGATCTGTCCTCATTATCTGCGCTGCGTTGGATGAAGTACTAAATTGCCCACGCCCAATGCCAACATAATAATGGTTATCATCGGCGTAAATACCAAACCCATAGGCATTCCATGCAGAGAAGTCCTGCCCTTCGATACCCGACGCTGGTAATTGATTCAATTCATAAAGTATATAACCACTTGAATTGAATGTTGTGTCCATATTGCCGTTACTATCTAGCCTCATTACAAATACGGACTTGTCACTGCCACCCGTTAAGTATGAGTCACCAGTGAGTAATATTTTCCCATCACTCAACTCAATGACGTCATGCACTTGATTGTCAAACGAAGCACTGTAAATATCTATTTGCAAGAAACCCGACGATTGGAAACTAGTGTCTAGCAACAATGTGGACTTGTTAACCCGTGCAAATAAAAGGTCCTTGTTTCCAGCCTCAGACATCACTTCACCATAGACAAGTAAGTGAGTGCCCAAATCGACA
The DNA here is from genome assembly GCF_001696455.1 of Pseudoalteromonas luteoviolacea. Lineage (GTDB taxonomy): Bacteria > Pseudomonadota > Gammaproteobacteria > Enterobacterales > Alteromonadaceae > Pseudoalteromonas > Pseudoalteromonas luteoviolacea_C. The sequence goes on along the minus strand of NZ_MAUJ01000001.1, from coordinate 567,164 downwards.
ACGCCGTCTGCATACTGAGAAGAACCAGGCGCTAAATCTAATGAGCCTACGATGCTCCCTGATACATCTACTCGTGTCAGTGCAATTGTCGTATTATTACCGACTTTAACATCACTCAAAACAGTGACTGTTTGAGCGTCATCGACCATGATGGCAACCGGTGTAATACGCGAGCCAGTTGTCAAAGGTAACCTTGTATAACCAGAGCCCGCACCATAAGTGGTATCGTGCGCACCACTGGGGGTTAGCCTAAAGAGCAGTAATTCTTGGGCCTCTGTGGCACCAAAATCAGCGTAACCCGCAACGTAAATGCGGTTTTCACTATCAACAGTAACCGCTTTAGCAACGATGTTTTGAGGTTGGTCGGCAACTTCTATTCCAAAGTAGCTCGTAAATACACCTTCACTCGCAAAGCTTGTATCTGGGTATCCGTTCGCCAGTCTCTTTGTGACGGCTGCTCTATGAATATTTCTGCTGATACTTTCAACCCAAGTTCCAACACCACCTACAACCAATACTTTACCATCAGCTAACACTAGTGATTGCCCGACTTCATGGTATTCCATCGAAGCTCTCAAGCGGACTACCTTTTCCCCATCTGTCCCAAAGGTTGTCAACTTATTCGCAACAAATATTGTTTGCGCGACTGTCACGTTAATCGTCACAGAATCCGTTGCACATAGAGGCGGGGAAATACTGTCGCACACTTGCACAGAAAGATTGTATGTCACTGCCCCGTTAGATGCTATCAGTGACGCATTGGCAACTGTAATTCTGCCATCCTGTGCAATTGTAAATAGTCCACCATCATCGCCAATTAGACTCAGACTAATGTCATCTCCATCGGGATCCGAAGCGCTCACTTGAAGTACAAAATCCCCATTGGACACATTGGTTTGAATATTTGCCGATCCCCCTGTAACACTTGGTGCATAATTCTTGTCATTTACAACAATCGAAACCGTTGCCACATTAGAGGTTTGAGCGTTATTGTTATTTACTTGATAGGTAAACGAATCATTACCGACAAAGTTATTCATGGGAATGTAACTAATTGACCCCGTTGACGTATCAATAAATGTAGAACCATGTGCAACCGGCGTAATGATTTCAATTGTTGAAGGCACTAAGGTCAACCCTTTAGCATCATCATTAGCTAACACATCAATCATGACTGAAGTATTTTTATCAAGCGTCGCGCTATCAGGGTTCGCCATTGGCGTCGTATCCGGTTCGACAATGGTAATTGATACCAGCGCGTTATTTGAAAATGTGCCCGTGTTATCCTTCACTCGGTATGAGAAATTATCGGTGCCAACGGCCGTCCCCGTATGCGTATAAGTAAACGCCCCAGTAGACTCTATACTCACCGTACCTTTGGTGGGAGAACTTACGACCTCAAGCGTGCTGAAGTCGATTAACCCATCAGGATCTGAATCATTTTCTAATACGGTGATAAATACTGACTTGCCAATTTCGACCTCTGCACTGTCATTATTTGCAACTGGTGGCTGATTAGCAGCAGAAACTGTGACGGTCACAGTTGCTATATTTGAGAAATCACCTCTGTTATCTTGTACCCGATATTCGAAAGTATCAATTCCCACAAATCCTGAGGCTGGAATATAAACGATCGTGTGATCCGTAGACTCAATGCTCGCACTGCCGTTTTCAGGTGCAGTAACAATTTCCAATGTTGCACCGTTTAGGCTGCCATCTGTATCACTATCATTTGCGAGTACATTAATATTCACCGAGACATCTTGTGATGTTGAAGCGACGTCATTCACCGCGACTGGTGGTATATTTTGTGTTGTAACAAAGATATACACAAACGCTTCATTGGATACAGCACCTTCATTATCTTTTATCGTGTAGGTAAAATAATCTGTTCCATCAAAACCAGACTCGCTCTGATAGACAAATTTATTGTCACTATTGAGAGACAAACTACCGTGCATAGGTTGCATAACAGCCGTCAACGTAGACAGCTCTAATACACCATCAATGTCCAAGTCATTATTGGTCACATCTATTACAATCTGTGCACCCGCGGTCACTTCTACAGAGTCGTCCATCGCCAAGGGCGGATCATTGACCGGAATAATATTGATTACAGCGAACGCAGCAGCAGTTGCGCCTTGCTCATCAGTGATTTGATAAACAAAGAAGTCCTGCCCGGAAAAGTTTTCTCCTGGCGTATATCTAAAACCGCCTTCGCTGGTAAGCTCCAAAGTGCCACTTTTGGTCGTCTCTGAAATGTCTATCTGCAAACTTACAATGCTTGTACTGCCACTGTCTAATTGGTCATCACTATCGTTTTCAAGAATACCTGGAGCAGATATTTGTAGTTGCATATCTTCGCTCGTTTCGTAATTATCATTCACCGCTATTGGTGGCGTATTACTCAACTCTTCTTCAACACTTAACGATACATCCGCAGTTGCAAACCCACCGTTACCATCTTCTATTCGGTATTGGAAGAAATCTGAACCAACGAAATCAGCCGCTGGAACATACACAAAAGTGCCATCCTCATTTAATGTTAATGTGCCATTTTCAACATTTACGATAGGCGTTGGATTAACGGAGATAGAGTCGCCGTCGAAATCGATATCGTTGACCAGCAGCCCGCCTCCCGAGACCGTCAATTCGCTATTTTTCTGTAAAGCATAGCTATTGGGAATCGCAATTGGGTTTTGATTGGTTCTCTCAATCGTTATGCTTACTGTAGCCTGTGCTGTAGCGCCTTGAGAATTAATGACTTGGTAAACGAAACTATCAGAGCCGAAAAAACTCTCATTGGGAACATAGGTAAAATTACCATTGGACTGTAAATCGAGCGTCCCATTTTGGGGAGATACCAGCGCGGGGACCACCACCTCTAATGGCCCGAAACCGAGGTCCTGGTCATTGTTAATTACATTTCCTGTGATGGTTTCAAACTGCTCTCCTGTAAATGAGTCATTATTAGCTATCGGAAAAATTAAGTCTGTTGCCGGAAGCATAATCGAGTCACTAAATGCACTCTCTCCGCTTCCGTCAATCCCAGTGACGCGTAAATAATAATGCTTTTGTGGATCTAAGCCTGTAAAGCTTTGGCTTGTTTCACTCAGCGCTATCACACGCCTGCCATCAGGTAGTGACGTCACTGTAGAAAAGTCATTAATGGGAGACTGAGCAAGATACACATTGTATCTCAAAGCATCTTCGAGTGCTTGCCAGCTTACAGTGAGCGTACCATCTTCGCCCCTTTGAGACGGTTCAACAATCACACTTCTGGGTATCCAGTTAACCTGCTTAGTTACCACAACCGTTGCATTACCTTCTAAGTCTTCAACCCACACTTGTATATTGATTGATCCACTTTGTTGACCAAAACTGAAGGGATTAATGCCAGTTTGAGTAAATTTAAAAGGTGATGAACAATTGTTATCACACAGCACAATGGCTTGCTCGGTGTCGTTAAACCCGACAAGAACACGACCAATTCCATCAGGATCTTCGATGTTATCGACCGATACGGTTAGATTTCCCCTTTCTGTAACCGTATCAACTGGATGAATAAGGTCGCCGGTTCCGTTTATCATAACTTCATCAACGACCTGATTTTCTGTTAACCGTGCAAACCGAAAGCGAGGCTGGTAAGAGAAGTCGACTATTTTTGGAGTGTCCGATACCAAGTTTGGCTGTTGAGGCTCCTGCTGTGTTGGAGGAGCGTTGTCACCAGAGCTACTCGTTTGCTGTAACGGTTTACTTTCACCACCGCCACCGCAAGCTGTTAGTAAGAACCCAGTGACAATTGCAGCAGTAAGCGTTTGATAAATTGAATGAATACGCATTTTCCATCTCCTAAGGCTGACTCAAAATGAAAGCCCCTTGAGCAACTACACTCGGGTTCTCTACTTCTTGTAAATTAAAAGAGCCTGTTAAACGATCCAATCCATTCGTAAACTGACTTTGGATAGTGCCCGTTGCCAAATTTTGCCCATGGGAAGCAAAATTGACTCCTAACGTCATCCCCTCTTGATTAATCAACCCATTAAATGCGGCAAACCACTCACCACCTGAGTCCTGAAATGTTAATGCGCCTTGCTCTACCGTGCCCCTATCAAAATTCACTGTCATCTGCATATCAATAGCGCTCACTGCACCAAGGCTAGAAACTGCATCAATTCTGTCTAATACAGTGTATGCGCTACTTCCTGAGCGTTCAGCAATCAACTCCGATAATGGCTTAACACCCAAGCTATCGAGTTCTTGCTCGTTGATAAACTCGTTTTGAGAAACATCTCGTACAATTTGTGACACGTTGCCAGCTAAAAATGGCAGCGACGTTTGTGTCGATGTACTAACTTCAGTATTTGAAATTGCAACCGTCTCTTCATCTGTTTCCGTATTTTGTGCTGATTGGCTGACTGTTGAAGAAATAGAAGATAATTGAGATGGGGGCTTGAGCAATGAAGTCACCGCTCCGCTTTGACTGACTTTTGCAAACGAAAAGTCGCCGCCTTTACCGAGTAATACCGGCCCTTCACCGCCGCCTGTTGCGTTACTCATATCAAGCTCAATAGTGCCATCCCAAACAGCCAAAAAAAGCTCGTTATCTTTCCACTCAACTTCGTAATGCGTTCCTCGAATACCAATACTGCCCACTGGCGTTTTTAATTTATAGTTTCCTTTATCGCCTTTTATTTCACCGGTAATGGTGCGCAAACCACCTGAGATCAGCTCCATCACAACAGAGCCTCCCTCGCCCGTACCCATCTGGTACTCATCAATTTTCAATTGTGTTTGTGCCTTTAAAGCGATCAATGCGCCATCCTGCATTCGCAGTTGCGCTTGGCCTGCTGCACCAGTATTTACGATATCTACATCATAAATAGGACTGCGCCTTTTCAAATTTCTTGCTGCTTCTGTTGCCGTATCAGTTGCAACCACTTCTCCACGGGACATAAGTGTTTTTCCAGCTTGAGCAGCAGATGCCGAAAGTGGTAACAACAAACTGAGTACCATCGCACCTGCGCAAAGTTGTCTTTGATTTAACAATGTAAGGTTAGAATTCATAACGGACTCCTGTGAACCACTCAGTACGATCATAGCTGTATAACGTAATGGAACTGTGTTTGTCATAATAGGATGCAGAAACATCTATGCTCCACGCTTGGTCCCATTGATATCGCCAATTAAGGTTTAAAATGACAAGCTCTTCGTTTCTGGTTTCTAAAAAGAAAGGATGAATGGCTCGGTGTTCTATGTCTCTATATTGCGCTTTAAAAGACAGCAAGCTATTTTGAGATGTGCGATGGGATACCGACCCCGAAATAAAATCATAATCTCGGCCATAGTGTTCACCTTCATCATATCTTGCGGGCTGCCACGTATAACCAGCGTCAACGCGCACCAACCACAACTCGGAAGAGTGCCCGACTCCACCCTGTATTGTGAATATACGGCTGTCTAAGTTTCTGTCTTGAACGTTATTTTGTGAAAATGCAAAAGCGCTTAACGCAGTAAACCAATTTCCCGAAAAGTAATATTGAACACTGCCATACAGACCAAAATCTTGCTGGTAGGTATCATCATCTAAAGTTAAAACACCAAATTGCCCACCTACCGAAAAGGCAGCATTGTCTTTTTTGTGCTCGTAACCCACTCTGATCGTACCTTGGTAGCGATCATAATCATTCGTATCTTGATGACGTTGATCTGAGTAATCAACATCTAACTTCCAAGCCTGATATTGGGTTTGTTGCCACTTAGCTTTGAAGTTATATCTAAATCGCATGAAGTTATCTGCGGTTTTTTGACTGGTCTCATCAAGCAAAAAGGGAATTCCACCGATTACAACCCTATCATCAAGCGCACCACTGTTTACATTTGAATCATGCCCAAGAGCAAGGGAAATTGCATGACTATATGATTCTTCTAGGTCGCTTGAGCGTGTTTCGATAGACTCTAAAGCTTGCTCGACGTTTCCCCTCATTGCGGGGGTCAATTGTGCCGAAAGCAACCCCTTTAGAATTTGCTGCGCTTGTCCGTAGTTTTTCTGTTTTGCGTAGGTTAACCCCAGCAAATAGTGACTTGGTACATGATCTGGCCAATTAACAAGCACCCTTTCAAGTGCAAAAATGGCTTCGTCATACTTAGCGACTTCCAATGCTGCTTGAGCATAAAGAAAGTCAAAATTAGGGTCTCCAGCAAACTCTTCAAGACCTTGCTCAGCCTTCGTAAAAGCTGACGGGTAATTCTTATCGACTAAAGCTGTATGAATTTCAGAAATGGTGTTTTTAAAGGCTTCATCTGTTGTTGTGGAATTTCCCTGAGCCAAACAAAGAAAACTCGCACAACATGCAATCAAAGCCACAAATAGACGTGCGCATCGAAGTACTAGTGACATAGCTAATCACCCACTCATTGGTTATCGTATGAAAATCACTATCTACCTCAAGCAAAACAGAATAATCGGATCTAAGAATTGCCAATCGACTAGAACACGTACAACATGCCTAGATAGGATGATCAAAGTATAATCAACAAGTTCAATAATTCACTTTTGATTTCGGGTACATTTCAGTGATGGAGTTAATTCCATGTTATCTTGATTCTTAACTCACTAAGATTTAAGGATTAAATATACGCCATTGAATTGTGAACGGCACATTATAATAGAGAGAAATTAGACACATGGTTTTTAGCATGTGGCCAGTTTTTGTATCAACTTCCCTCTGGCCACAGTTTGCAAGGCATAAACTCATTCAAAGAGATAAAATGCGCATTCATTTGCAATGATGCTTTATAGTTAAAGAACAACCACAATCACACTCGCTACCGATAGCGCTACGCCACCTTCAACTAACGCCACCGACATGTTGTGCTCTTCGCCGACCGCCTTATCAATACAAATGGTTGGAAACATCACTTTATCTATGAACAGTCTTGCTAAGGGTAGAATAACAAATCCGATCACCGCATCTTGAATGAAAAGCGTAATGCTAGCATCCCAGCTTTCAAACTCGCCAACAAGCGCGTGTAATAGAACCATACCTAATGCAATGAGCGTTGCCGAAAACGTTGCTGCTACTGCGCGATTGCCTGACTCTAGCTCAGTCATTAAATTGTAACTAGTCAATAGGTCGTAAATACGAGCGAAAAGAATCAACGCAATTTGCCCTAACCCATAAAATACGATCGCGGTTGTCCAGCCCCCGTTACCATGTAACGAGGCACCAATGAGCAATGCGCTTGCAATATAGCTACTTGCTTGTACGGCACCAGTAGAAATATTTTGCTTTTCAATAAGCTGATCTCTGTTACAAAAGGTGTGCAAAATCAATTTGTCATTAATGATTCTTGATACTAACAGCATCACCATACCCGCTACACTACATCCAGCGACTGCAATCAGATCATTCACCAACCCACCGCTTGGCCCCGTCAATACCGCACAAAAGATGATTGCCACCGCGACAATATACCCGGCCACTGATGTCGCCAATGCCGCATTTTTTTTAATGAGTATTTCATTGAAGGTGTCATAGGGCGTGGTGAAATTGTATAACCACTTTGCTATAAACATGATGACCAGCAGCAGACCAACAAAGCTCAAGTTCTGCATTGTCGTTATTAATGAATCGTGCATATCGATATTATATTTTTAATTAATGTAGAGCTGTAAGAATAAACATTTAACGTATGCTAAACCATGTGCGTTGCAGTAAGCTCAATTATTCTTATCTTTTCAACAATTCTACCTTGAATGATCTCATGAGTCTCGAATTAACGTAAAAACTTGTAAAAAGCTGAGAAAATGGATGGGCGCTCGGTCGAGCGCACACTTTTGATTCCTTAGATTAGTTGAAAATCATAAACAGAGCCAAGTGATAGAATCTTTGTCAGTTCATCCAATGCAGCGTAACTTTCTTGGAGTAGTTTGGGGTCTGCTAAATCCTGCTCACATAATCTGTCACGATAGTGCTTTTCTATCCAAGCACCTAGCTTACCGTACAGGTCATCTGTCAGTAAGCAAGATTGATTAGATGCCGCCAGCTCATCTTCGGACAAGGTTACTCTTAATCGCAGACATGCAGGGCCACCTCCATTTTGCATACTTTGCTTCACATCAAGATAAACTATCTCGTTAACTGGATTGCTGGCACTTTTTAGTGCACTTAAATAAGTTTCAACACTATTTACTTGCTGGCACTCACTAGGCGCGATCAAGGCCATTCCACCACTGGGTAAGCTCACTAACTGACTATTAAAAATATAGCTTTTTACAGCTTCTTCCACACTGACATCGGCGTCTGACACTTCAATCAGATGCAATGGCCTACTACCTGTGTACGATTGCCGAATAGCATGAACTGCATTTGCTTGTTCATAAAATGCCTGCTCATGGAACAAAAATACATTTTCATTTCCAATTGCAATTACATCGTTGTGAAATACGCCCTGATCAATGACATTTGGGTTCTGCTGAACAAACAAACACCTATCTGAATTCAATTGATGTCCGCGAGCAATAGCTTGGCTCGCTTGTAACGTTTGTCTTGCTGGAAATTTCTTTGGCCTGATCGTACTGTTCGCATCTTCACCGTAAACAAACACAGCAAGCCCGGCATGCCCATAGGCATCAGTAAGCCGAGTATGATTGGCAGCTCCTTCGTCTCCAAATAAACTATGCTGCGGTAAGGGTGCATGGTGAGAAAAATACGCGTCGTGATTAAAAACAGCTTGTAAAATACGGCCAGTAGTGTCAGCTTCAATCGCTCTGTGCAGTTTGTTGTTTAAGTTAGCGGGAGTGAAATGAACTTTGCGGTCTTGTGTGTCACTACTTGGAGAAACAGTGGCCGCATTTGCCGTCCACATTGAAGATGCAGAGTAACAGGCTTTCAATAGTTGAGGCTCAGCTTTTGCGGCTTTCGATATCACCTCTTCATCGCTTCCGCAAAAACCCAACGATCTCAGCGTTTTCAAGTCAGGCCTAGCGTTGGGTGCCAGTACACCTTGATGTATACCTAACTGGGACAACGCCTTCATTTTGTCAAGGCCTTGGAGTGCGGCTTGCTTTGGATTTGAATACCGACTAGCGTTTGCTTTAGAAGCTACATTTCCGTATGAAAGACCGGCATAATTATGCGTTGGTCCAACAAGTCCATCGAAGTTCACTTCGTAATAATTCATTCTCGCCCCCTTTTGGTGCGTTTTGCACCATTTCAATACTTGTTATATTTAATGTACTCATTCAATAGTCCACCTAAACCCACTATTTGCGCCAAATAGAGCGTGAAAATACTGAACGGATACAACCGTACTTATTCACTCATCAAGTATGGTGCCAGCTATTACTATAGTCAGAAATTATGGAAACATTCGGCATGTTTACAGACAAAAGTCTGTAAAAATACGCTATTGACTGTTGACACCGAGCGGGGTCAGCGTTTAAGCATCATTGCGTCGCTTTTTACTAATGACCAAGTGCCTAAAGCAAAACAAATGCCCATCGCTAAACAAATAGATGAACTCACAAACCAAAAAGTAAGGGAGTTTTCGGGAAAGCTCGACATAAGTAATGGAAAGCTAATACCTCTAATGATTAAAACACATGCAATTAGACCAAGCACAACTTTTTGGAATGGGAGCCTCAATATTGCGCCAGCGCCTGACAAGCCGTATAACCCCCAAAGGGTTAAAATACCAATAATAATGGAAGTCACAATTGTCGGTTCTAGTTGTCCAGCCTCAGCCATTTGAGCCATATGCTCGCCTGCGCCGAAAAAACGATACCAATCTGCGCCATACACAATACATCCAATATGTAATAATGCTGCAATAAAACAACATATAGAACCAAAAATTAAATATTTACCGCCCATTGTGCCCCCAAAATAAGAAACCATAATTGTATTTATGCGTGTCTATAATACGCATAAAACCATAATTTTTATATGGGAAATAATATAATAAACGACAAGATTATTAATTAAGTTACATTAAAAATTTCCTTGTTATGGCATTACGCTTAGAAAATGTTAATTTTCTAAAACTCATTTGCTTTCATAAATCATCAACAATGTTAGTAATGTAATCAATACTGCGTATAATAGACACACTTTGTAGTATTTTGAGCGCGAAAAATGAGACCAGATTGGGATGAGTACTTCATCGATTTAGTGGATAGTGTTGGACAACGAGCTACCTGTAATCGGGGTAAGTCAGGCTGTATAATAGTTAAAGATAAGAGAATAATATCAACAGGTTATGTTGGTTCTCCATCTGGACTGCCACACTGTGATGAAGTCGGTCATTTAATGAAACAAGTGATAGACGTCGATGGCACGACCAGACAACACTGTGTTCGAACCATACATGCTGAGCAAAATGCCATTTGCCAAGCTGCACGCTATGGTGTGGCATTAGAAGGCAGTACTTTATATTGCACAATGGAACCATGCCGGGTATGTGCCATGCTTATTATTAGTTGTGGTATCGCAAAAGTGGTTGCTAAAAAACGTTATCACGCAGCACAAGAAACAAGGGATATGTTCAAAATGGCAAATGTTGAACTGGTTGTACTTGAGCAAGAAGTCGCGACATACGACGATCAATAATTAAGCCAGCTATAAAGAGTAGCGCTTGCGTTAGCCTACTCTTTGTTATGCTAAACCATAGCAACCTTCTCGAATACATCTTTTTGAAAATTCTCACTGGTTATTCCATGACATTTAACTCTATTGTGGTTAATGCGTTTGTTAGCTTCATTTAACTGGTTTATAAAATCGTTTATTTGAATATTATAATATTTAAAAACATCTGCTCTGTGAGAAATGTTTACATCACTACTATTTACTTCATCTAGTGTATTAAATTGATGCTGAAAAACCGCTTGAGTTTGTGTCGCTAGAGATTGGTTAAACCTAAAAACCGCTGCGTTGTCTATCGCCTTAACTCGAGTTTGATTGCCAAACTTCTCCCAACCGACTGCGCAAACGGAAATTGTAAATTCCCGACCAAACTCACTTACCAGCTTTTTATGCAGATTCTTTGAACCTTTTTCGAAAGCATCTATGTCAAAGGAATCGACGGACACACTTCCATATCGAGACTTATAACGTAGCTGCAAAGTATTTAATAAATAAAACACTTCACCTGTACTTTGCCAAATTGGCCTTATGACAGAACTCACTTTAGGCTTAGTTACATGTGTGCCCAACAACTTTAACATCAGCTTTTTCATCAGCACCTCCAAGATTGAATAACGAACACTATAAATGATAACAATTCTTATTGCTATTATCATTTAATGATCATAAGCTAAAAATATGAGTTACTTGCTGTGCTTATTCAAAGCACCTAACAACAACAATCGATGACAAATTTGGAGGTTGAAAATGCGCCTTATCATCGGCATACGTAACTTTGTCTTGCGACTATTCTACAGAGCGGCTCGTCCGTTAATATTCTTAATGGATCCAGAGGATGCACATTACATGTTTAAACGCGTAGGTGTTTTCCTGGGCTCTAACTTCCTTACTCGATGGATCACGTCGTTGTTTTTTAATTATGGACATCGCAGCTTAAACATTGAGGTGGACGGAATTAAATATAGAAATCCACTTGGACTGTCTGCTGGCTTTGACAAAGATGGCGAACTTACCAAAATCTACCCTTCGATTGGCTTTGGGTTAGCAGAATTAGGCTCTTTTACAGGAGAAGTCTGCCCGGGAAATCCTGGTAAACGGCTTTTCAGAATGGTTAAGTCTAAGTCAATTCTTGTTTGGTACGGGCTCAACAACCAAGGAGCTGAAAAAATTTCATCTAGGTTAAAAGGTGCTAATTTTGGCAAACTAAAAGTTGGCATTAATGCGGCTAAATCGAACATTACCCCAGAGTTCGATTTACAAGACTCTATCGATGACTACACCAAAACTATGAGGCTTTTTAAGGATATTGGTGACTACTACACAATCAATATCAGCTGCCCAAATACGCAAGATGGCGAACCATTCGTTGATAAAGGTAACTTGGATGCGCTTTTAACCGCCGTGAATGAACACAGAGTCGATGGCAGGCCTATTTACGTGAAGCTCGCTGCTGATATGACGCTTGAAGAAATCAACATTATTGTTGATGCCTGTGTTGAACACAACATGGATGGCGTAGTACTTACAAACTTGGCTAAACCCAAATTTAACCAAGAATATGTTAAGTCCGAGCTGCCTTTCCATAAAGGTGCTATGAGCGGGCTTCCACTGCAACGTATTTCAACAAATGTTATAAGGCATGTTTACAGAAGAACCAGAGGTAAACTGACTATCATTGGCGTTGGTGGTGTATTCACCGCAAAAGACGCGTACGAAAAGATCACGTCAGGCGCTAGCATTTTACATATGATTTCGACACTCATCTTTGATGGGCCTCAGAGTATTAGTGAAATCAATCGTGGCTTAGTTAAATTACTGAAAGAAGACGGCTTTAATTCAATAGAAGAAGCCGTAGGATCAAGGAACCCACTGCCCAAGCTCAAGCCGGTCAAGGAAGAAAAATCAAACAAGGACGTTGTCTCCGCGGCATGATTTCAACCAACAGTTGATGCTACGAGTGGTGATATCACTACCTTCTCCAAAGAAACGATATCACCACTATTTTTAGTCTGGAATAGTTGAATTTTAGTCTGGAATAGGTGAAGCCAAATTGGAACTATCAGCTAAAAATTGAGCCTTTGGATGATCTTCTAATTGTGTCTCAACAATATGGGTTTGAGACTTAGCAACATCAATAATTATGATTACATCGCCGGCATCTAAATGCTCATCAACCAGTATTTGAAAATATTCATCGAAAGATTTGCCTGCTAGCCTGACGACCACCATGACGATAAATCCAACAACGATACTAGCGCCTATTGCCTGTAACAAAAATTTATCCACCGCTTCGGTGAAAAAAAACAGGACCGAAAAAAGTAGTAGTGCAGCTCCCCCAGCTAGTAATATTGCTCTTTTTCTTGCAGACAAAATTTGCGTTTTTTCTATTTGTGTTGATCCATGTAAGTGGTGAGTTTTGATGCCGTCTTCATCTCGTGATAACACGTAAAAATGGTGATCATCGATACCAAGTTCGTGAACTTCATCAGAAATTTTTTCAGCATCGTCCAAACTATCTGTAGAATAAAATAGTCTCTTCATATCAGCCCTCTGTAATTATGTTTTTGACAACACTAATTTCAGTCTAGACATAGATCGCTCAAAAAACATCTAAAAATGAAATTCAAACGTATTGATCCTCGTCAATAGAATCTTGAATTTTTGACACTTTACCTATAACATTCCCCTGCGAGAGGGGTGTAAATGGAAACAGTTCTCAATTGCATTAATCTCGTTAATTTATTCAGGCAGGTAATGGGGTAATTACCCGCGATATCAAGTAGGTTGAATATGCTGAAAAAGTCCTTGTCACTCGTAATGGTTTTTACGATGGCGTTTCTTCTAACAGGTTGTGAGCTTGCTCTTTTTGACCCTGCGGGGCCAATTGGTGAACAGGCGAAAGACCTGATTATAATCTCTGTGGCTTTATTACTTATTGTAATAATCCCTGTATTATTTATGTCTATTTACTTCCCGTACAAGTATCGTACCAGTAACAAAAACGCTGAGTACAAGCCGTCGTGGGAACACTCAACAAAAATCGAGCTTGTTGTTTGGATTGTGCCTTGTTTAATCATTGCTGCATTAGCGTACTTCACATATGTCACGTCACACACTTTAGACCCGCGTAAACCTTTGGGTAAAGATAAAGACACTTTGACTATTCAAGTTGTAGCGATGGATTGGAAATGGCTATTTATCTATCCAGAGCAACAGATCGCAACCGTCAACGAAATTTCAATCCCTGTGAATACACCGGTTGAGTTTTTAATCACGTCAGACACTGTGATGAACTCATTCTTTATTCCAAGATTGGGAAGTCAGATTTACGCGATGGCTGGTATGGAGAATAGACTTAACCTTATGGCATCTGAAGAAGGTACCTTCAGAGGCATGTCTGCAAACTACAGCGGTTTTGGTTTCTCAGGTATGAAGTTCAAAACACACTCTGTAGATCAAGCAGGCTTCGATGCTTGGGTTAACAAAGTTAAAGCATCAGAGCATGTGCTAGACGAACCTACTTACAAAGCGCTTAGCGAGAAATCAAAAGACAATCCGGTAGTGTACTACTCGGATGTTGACCCTCTGCACTTTAAGAAAACCATAGAGAAATACACTGGGGTTCAAAATGGCAAGTAAAGCTACCATAATCACAGATCCGGATCCGCTCACGGGTAAACTGACCTGGGATTCTATTCCTGTTCATGACCCTGTTATTCTGCCAGTAATGATCTGTGCAATACTTGGCGGTTTATTCCTATTCGCACTTATCACTAAAATGGGTAAGTGGAGATACCTTTGGGAAGAATGGTTCACATCTGTAGACCATAAAAAAATTGGTATCATGTATGTCATCGCAGCGATTGTGATGCTAGTCCGCGGTTTTGCGGATGCTATAATGATGCGTACTCACCAAGCGTTAGCAACGGCTGACAGTGTGGGCGCGGGTTACCTCCCTCCTGAACACTATGACCAGATCTTTACTGCTCACGGTGTAATTATGATTTTCTTCGTAGCCATGCCTTTGGTTGTTGGCTTGATGAACATCGTGGTACCTCTACAAATTGGTGCACGTGACGTTGCCTTCCCATTCCTGAACTCGTTGAGCTTCTGGTTATTCGTAGTGGGTGCGCTACTAGTTAACATTTCACTGTTCCTTGGTGAATTCGCAGCGACTGGTTGGTTGGCATATCCACCACTATCAGGTATTGAATACAGTCCCTGGGTCGGGGTCGATTATTGGCTCTGGGCACTACAGATCTCAGGTATTGGTACACTACTAACGGGTGTTAACTTCTTCGTTACTATCATCAGAATGCGTGCGCCTGGCATGAAGCTTATGCAAATGCCTGTATTCACATGGACTTCTCTGTGTGCAAACGTACTAATCATTCTTTCGTTCCCTATCCTAACTGTAACTATCACGCTGCTAACGCTAGATAGATACCTAGGTACAAACTTCTTCACTAATGACCTTGGTGGTAACCAAATGATGTACGTAAACCTCATTTGGGCATGGGGTCACCCAGAAGTTTACATTCTAATCTTACCTGCATTTGGTATTTTCTCTGAGGTTGCAGCTACGTTCTCTCGTAAGCGTCTGTTCGGTTATACATCACTTGTATGGGCAACAGCGGTTATCATGGTTCTAGCAATGGTTGTATGGCTACACCACTTCTTCACAATGGGCGCAGGCTCAAGTGTGAACGCGTTCTTTGGTATTGCCACCATGATCATAGCCGTCCCGACGGGTGTTAAGATATTCAACTGGCTATTTACGATGTACAAGGGCCGTGTTGAGTTCACAGCATCTATGTGGTGGACATGTAGCTTCCTATTTACGTTCACAATCGGTGGTATGACTGGTGTAATGCTAGCAGTTCCAGCGGCTGACTTCGTACTACACAATAGCTTGTTCCTAATTGCTCACTTCCATAACGTAATTATCGGTGGTGCAGTATTCGGTTACTTCGCAGGTCTTACATACTGGTGGCCAAAAGCAACTGGTTGGATGCTTGACGAGAAACTTAACAAACTATCTTGTGCACTATGGACAATCGGTTTCTTCGTTGCGTTCATGCCACTATACATCCTTGGTTTCAACGGTATGACACGTCGTCTTAACTACTACGACAACCCTGAGTGGACTCCATTGCTAATCATCGCAATGATTGGTGCATTTATCGTTGCAGCTGGTATCGCAGTACAGTTCTACATGGGCTTCATTAGCTTCAAGAACCGTAAGCAAAATATGGACGTTACAGGTGATCCTTGGAATGGCCGTACGCTTGAGTGGGCGACTTCGTCACCTCCTCCGTTCTACAACTTCGCTAAGTTACCTAAGATCCATGACCGTGATGAGCATCATTACAAGAAAGAGCATGGCCTTGCTTACGAGAAGCCAGAGAAATACTCAAAGATCCACATGCCTTCTAACACATGGGCTGGCTTTGTGATCAGTGCATTCTCACTTACTTTAGGTTTCGGCTTTGTATGGCACATCTGGTGGATGGTTATCGCGAGCTTCGTCGGTATCGTAGCTTCTTGGATTGCGTACTCTTTTGATCGCAACAAAGATTACTACGTACCAGTAGACCAAGTTGAAGAAATCGAGTCAAAGCACTTGGCAGCTGTTGCAGAACACGCAGCTAAAAATGGCAAGTAGAGGAAAGTTTTAAACTATGTCAAACGATCACGTAATCGCAAACGACGCTCACGATCATCACGATGATCATGAGCATCATGATACCGGTGGTGATACTATATTCGGATTCTGGATATATATCATGAGTGACTGTATTTTGTTCGCAACTCTGTTTGCAACATATGCAGTACTAAGTGGCGGCTTCGCTGGCGGCCCAACACCAAAAGAGTTATTTGACCTTAATCTAGTCGCAGTTGGTACTGCGTTCCTACTATTCAGTAGTTTCACGTTTGGTATGGCAATGCTTCAAGCCAACCAACGCAAGATGAAAGGCATGATCACTTGGTTGGTCATTACACTGCTACTAGGTGCGGGCTTCCTGGGCCTAGAAATGTACGAGTTCTGGCACTTCAGTACGTTGGGCGCTACGCCTCAGACAAGTGGTTACTGGTCAGCATTCTATGCGCTAGTTGCAACACACGGTCTACACGTATTTGGTGGTATTATCTGGATGCTTGTTTTATTCGTTCACTTTAAACGTGACGGATTTAGTGAAGATAACTTAGTAAGACTATCTTGCTTAAGCTTATTCTGGCACTTCCTAGACATCATCTGGATCTGTGTATTTAGCGTTGTGTACTTAGTAGGAGTGATGTAATGGGCCATTCTAACGAACATGGTAGCGGCGGTGCAGCTCACGGTAGCGTTAAAGAGTACACGATAGGTTTACTTCTATCTTTAGTGCTTACTGCTATCCCGTTTTTGGTTGTAATGTATGACATGGCTTCTCCAGCGGTAACGCTTGGGATCATCCTAGTTACAGCTATTGCGCAGCTTTTTGTACAGCTTGTATTCTTCTTACACATGAACTCTTCTTCTGAGCAAATATGGAACACTACTTCAGCCGCGTTTATTGTGTTGACAGTGGCCATAGTTGTGATTGGCTCCATCTGGATTATGGAGCACCTAAATCACAACATGCTCATGGGACATTAAAATGTTAAGAAGTTACCTGTTAATTACAAAACCAGGCATTATCTTTGGTAACTTAATCACTGCGGTTGCGGGCTATGTGCTCGCAGCCAAAGGTGATATTGATTTGGTTACATTTACAGCAATGATAGTGGGTACAATATGTATCATCGCCTCTGGTTGTGTTTTTAATAATGTGATTGACCGTGACATTGACCAGTTAATGTCACGCACAAAGTACCGTAAGTCGCTCTTAGAATCGATTTCGGTTACAAAAGCTTTAGTCTATGCAACCCTTTTGGGTTGTATAGGCTTTGCCTCACTGGCACTGTATGCATCAATGATGAGCTTTTATTTTGGCGTATTAGGCTTTGTAGTATATGTGGGCCTATACACGCTTTATTATAAAAGAAAGTCTATCTACGGTACTTTTGTAGGCAGTATTTCAGGCGCATGTCCTCCAGTAATGGGGTACTGTGCTGTAAATGGTCAATTTGATATTGGCGCTGTTGTAATTTTAGCAATCTTTTGTATTTGGCAAATTCCGCATTCATATGCGATTGCTATATACAGATTCAAAGATTACAAAGATGCAAATATCCCAGTATTACCAATCGTTAGTGGTGTTGAAGTAGCTAGAAAACACATGATTGGCTTTATCTTAGCCTTTACTGTTCTTGCACTGTCGTTATTTACTTTAAATTACGTCGGTACCCTATTTGCTTCTCTTACGCTGGTAATTGGTTTGATCTGGTTGCTGAGCACAATTTTTGATTTTCATCGCATGGACAACCATACATGGGCAAAACGCGTATTTATTTTATCGCTTGTTGCCATCACATCTATGAGTGTCTTGATGTCAGTAGATTTTGCTCACATTGATCCAACCGCATATGTAACAGCAAGGTAGAGTCATGAAGCAGTTTAAGTCCGCTTATTTACACTGGATTTTTTCTTTAGTTGGTATTATCGCTTTAGTTTGGTTTTATTTAGCCACTACAACGAAAGACTTCAACGAAACTAGAAAATCCTTTGATGAATTGGGTGGTGATTTTACTCTGCAAAGCTATGCCGGGCCTGTTTCGCTCTCTGATTACAAAGGCAAAATCGTCGTTATGTACTTCGGTTACTTGTCTTGTGCAGAGGTATGCCCAAACTCTCTCGCGGTAATGACTAATGCATTTATGCGACTCGAGAAGCAAGGGCATGATCAGGTGCAGGGCTTACTAGTTTCGGTAGACCCTGCGCGTGATACAGTCGAAGATATGAAGGAATATACCGACTACTTCCACGAGCGTATCACTGGTTTAACTGGCAGTATTGAGCAGACTAAAGTAGTTAGCGCACAATATGGCGTATATTATGATGACAATAACCTAGAAGAGTCTTTTATGGAATACTCCGTAGCTCACGCTTCAAGGTTTTACATCATAGACAAACAAGGTAATTTAATTACCGCAATGAGTCATACTACAACTCCTAATGAGCTTGCAGCTCAAATCAAGGAGTTAATGCTATGACCCTAAAGTTGGCTATAGCCACTTCCCTAGTATTGAGTACCCAAGCTTTTGCTCAAAACTCAATCGACACCATTATCGAGAAATATAATGTCGCGCACTGTAAATCTGAGCTCAGCGCATTAGCAAGCGATATTATTGGCGAGAAAAAACACCGATTACTTGTTTCTAACCAAACAAGCAAAGGAGACTTTGAAAGCTTGCTCGTTTCTGGTGTACTTGAATACAAAGATAGACAAAGCCACATCATTTTTTCAATGTCTCACAGTGGCGGTCACTGTGATGTTGCTTACAAAGAAAGCTTTGCTGTTAAAAACCCATGTATTGTAGTACGTGAGGAAGTATTCAAAAAATGGCTGTTTAAAGGTAAGTTAAATGACCAAACTCATGTTTTTTCTCACAAAAGAGATGATAAGTTCATTGGTTATATGACTAGCACTAAAGATGGTTCATATTGCTTAGTGAGCCGTCAAAAAACAGCATCTTAACCCGATGGTATAAGTGCAGTAACCCATATATGTACTGCACTTTCTTTATACCCCACTCCCCTACTAAAAAGTAATATCTGCAATGTCTCGCTGGCTCTCTAGCGTCCTCACAACATGCTTAAAGCAAAAAATGCGGAAGTCCATAATGTCTGACTATTTTTTCACTCAGCGTACCTTGCAGATGCGCATAATTGCCTTTTAAAGCATTTTTAAACCGTTTCAACTTTCAGAATTCTACTCTCGCCGTATTCGAAATCGGACATCAAGGTATTGCATTAGACGAATGCCTAATGTTGTACACTTACGTCATGATTAAGTCCCTCGCCCTTCTGCGCCTAATACTACTAATTTAAATCGATGATTTTCTGAAAAATGCTACTGGTATTGATTAAAACACGGTCGCAATGTTGAATCTTTATACAAAAAAAGAGAGTATTACTATTAAAGGAAAGTAACGATAACTAGGAATTATGAATGCCAAGTTCCTCCACAACTGAAAGCTCAGCTCTTAATTATGTTGGCCGAAAAAAAGAAAAAGAACAGTTCCATTCTTTTTTTGAACAATGCATAAATAGCAAACGTGGAGGGGCCATAATTATCAGTGGCGATTCGGGAACTGGAAAATCTGAATTTCTAAAGACTTCTTTGCATGAGGTTAATTTAAAGCAAGAAAATTTACTCAGTTTGTATATTGATATATCAAATGATGAATATAGAAGCTCAAAGTTATTTTCATCATTTTTGGAGTTGTCTTTACTTCCGTATGAATCCACACCCGCTTATCCAGTGCAGGTAAACTCTAACTACATATTTCACAAATTTAAAACTGAAGTACTCTCAAAAAACTCTAGCCGAGTTAACTTATTGAATAAACTAGCCAAAGTTCTGGGCGCTGCCATTTTAGCAAAAGGAGTTGTAGATTCAATTATTGAAGAGTCAGAACTAGATGAAGCTGAAGAATTTGAAAAGTATTTAAGTTGGATATCAAAAGATACGACAATTTGTGTAGCCATAGATAACTATCAATTTTTAAATTTAGAAACAAGAAATTTAATTGAAAGGGTTATATTTAGTTTTCCCGAAAGTATAGTTTTTATCGTTGTTGATAGAACAAATAATCGTATTTCTGAATTGGTACACCCAGTCAGGGTTTTCAATAAAAATAGAGAAAACATAGTTTTTGATTATTTAACCGAGAAAGAGACGTTTGCTCTCATCAGAGAAAATCTTTCATGTGACGTAACTAAGTTAGGAGAAATATCTTCAGATGTATTCATAAAAACCAAAGGTAATCTAAAAGAAATAGAGTACTGCCTGATTAAAGTAAAAAACTCGTTAAGAACAAATCAAGAGCTAGCAATTGAGTCATTTATTGCAACACTGGACAAGTTACCTGTTATACATAGAAAGTTCTTAACACTTGTTTCATTAATGGATGGTGGAATAAAAACAGAATTAGCCAAGAGTATTATATATAAAAGCCTAGGTGCTATTAGTTACAGTGATATCGATGAGAGCTTATTAGACTTACTCAATAATAAGTACTTGATGCTCAATACTTCTAGTCATGATAGGCTCAGGGCTGGACATGAGAGTGTTATATCTGCGATTAAAACGCTATCAGATAGCGACTTACTGGAAAGCGTGAGGTCATCTGCAATTGAAGTATTTGCAGCCTCTTTAACAAATAATCAAATAGAAGAAGAGCATGCATATTTACTTCATTGTATTGTAGGCCTTCAAAATTTTAATGAAATATCTTCTAACCTTGAGCCTTTAACTCAATTGATCGAAAGTCAACATAGACAAAATCAGTACCACTACATCTCTGCAATTGTCGAACCTTTATCCAAACTTATCGTCTGTTTAGGGGACGAAATTGTTAAACTCATACTAGATTCGATGCAAAAAAGTTCAGAGTTCTCAAAAGGGCTAGAAATCGTCAATACATTAAGCAAAGAATCATCTGAAAGAAAAGAGTACCTCCTTATATACAAGTACAAGTATTTAGTTCAGAAGTACCAATATGATGAAGCTAGCAATGTCGCTGAGCAACTACAAGAAGATGACTGGAAAACTCTATATAAACTCAATTTATTAATGGCTCAAAATAAAAGTGAAGAGGCAAGAATAGTTTTCGAGGAGCACAATTTTAGTAATGTACTCTCTGAAGCGGATTCAATCATATATAGAAATACAATTTTACTTTTTGAGAAAGGCAAAGCCTTGTCTAATATCAACAAAGCAAAGAAACGTTTGAAAGATGTATATTCACCATACTTAGAATCTACGATGCTCAATAATGAAGGATTAATTTACTTGCGGGATGGCAATGTGCAAGACGCTGCTCGCCTGTTTAGTAAGGCAGAAAGTTTGATGAAGGTAAGTCGATCAAGAGAAAGGTTTCAGTCTCTTCTTAACTTAGGTGTGACTTCTGCGTTAAGTAACAACTACAAAGCAGCAGTAGAATACACATACGAAAGCTATAATGAGGTGCCTAGCTCCCTACTTCTTGATAGAGTAAAAATAAAGAATAATCAAATAATATACCAATTTATAAGCAATAAAATTAAGCCATTTCAGGCCCTTGAACAGTACACTCAGCTGAAAGAGAGAGTAACCGGCATAGAGATGCCATATGTAATTGAAGCCTTAAATAGTAATATGGCTTCAATTAGAAATGGGTATACAGATAAAGCATATTTACTAGACTATTACTTGTATCAAAAAATAGATTTTAAGGAAGTCAGCCTTTACGTTATGACATCTATACACTGGAGATATTAAGCTTTGAAATTCCGCTGTAGTATTTGCTTATTAGCTTAAATACGATCTCTTTATGTGTATTTTTTTTACTTGCTATTGAATATAGAGCTTGCGCCAAGGATGAAATATCTTCTTTATCATAATCTAAAATTGTAATTGTACTGACCCCTATCCTGACACCAGAAGCCACCCAATGAGGATTTTCATCTCCGGGAACTTGGTTTCTATTTACTAATATACCAGCGTCTGTACAAGCGATTTCAAAATCTACACCAGTTAATTGAAAGTTCGAAAGATCTATCAGAATGATGTGCGCCTCGGGCGAGTCCCAAATTGTGTTAAAACCAAGCTCATTTAATTTTTGAGAGAGTAGTTTCGCATTTTTAATCAATTTACTAGCATAGGTATAAATACTATTTTTATCCCATAATGAAAAACACATTGCTTTCGCTAAAATAGCGGTCTGATTTGGTGAGCTTTGTAGTTTAGGAAAGATAGTTTTTTCAATATTTTTTTTATATTTACTATTAAAAACAATGACTCCACCTTTTGGCCCTCTTAAGTTTTTACTAGTATCAAGTGTAATGAAATCAGCGCAGTTAGACACGCTTTCGTGAATACCAGCCATAACAAACGGTGCGGTATGTGCAAGATCCGCATGAATTAGTGTATCAAAGTCGCCAGAAGCATCTTTTAGTTTCTTAAAATTAATTTCAAGGGGGTAGCTAGTGCTGCCTGCAGTAATAAGCTTTGGCTTTTCTCTAGCAATAAGTGAACGTACCTTTTTGTAATTGATTTTTCCGTTATCAACAGGAAAATCGATTACAGTTACTCCCTTTGGTAAAGAATAACGATGCGAAATATGCCCTCCATCTAAAATAGATAACGAAAGTACCTTATCTCCCTCTGATAATAGCGAATGATAAACTATTTGATTAGCCTGAGTTGCTGAGTGAGGATGGCTACTTATCCCACATTCATTATTTAGATTAAGAAGCTCGCGGAGCTTTTCACAAATCACTTGCTCTGCTGTATCTATTGATTGCGTGTCTGGGAATAAGCGACTGTCCAAGTGGCCTTCCACTCTGCAAGAAGTCGCTGGAAGGCTTTGTATATCACAGACTTCTTTGAACGGTAATGTAGAAGAGCCTATTAGGTTTATTCTGCCATTTATATGATCAGAGAGCTGTTCAATCGCTTTATTTATTTGGGAGAAACGCTCTCCATGATATTTCTTTAATAGATACATAATTCCTAGTTATCGTTACTTTTTATGCAATAAAACTCCTTATATTTGCTTTAGTTATCTTTTTTTGAAGCTCATTATCGTTAACATGCGTATAGAGTTGAGTCGTCAAAATGCTTTGATGTCCGAGCAATTTTTGAACATATCGAATATCAACACCCGACTCTAATAATTGACATGCCGAGGAGTGTCTGTACATGTGCGGAGTTATTCTATCTATACTTGCTTTTTCAGCTGTCTCTCTCAGTAGTTTACGAACAAAGTGCGGCGATGCTTGATTTCCTCGGCTATTCACGAGTAAAAATATGCTTTCGATTTCTAATTTGCTTCGCACGGAGGTGTAAGTATTAAGTAGTGTTAATATTTCTATACTTGGCAGAAATACAAAGCGTTCTCTTTGCCCTTTTCCAAGTACTTTCACCTTTCGTTCTTTTTGCATGATATGGTTCATCTCTATGCTTACTAATTCACTTACACGTACACCAGTCGCAAATAGTAATTCCAGCGATAGTACGCAAGTCAATTTGTTCAAATCTTTTGCTGAGTTAATTAAAGCACCAACACTTTGCAGCTCATAGCCCTGCCCTTTCGTCAAGCCAAGCTCTTCTCTTGCCGTCTTTAGCATCTTCCTTAGATTTTTTTTGGGAATATTGCGAGGCAATTGATTAGGGACTTTCAGCGTAGTATCAACTTTTAACATCGGGTTACTGGTAATGATTTCTTCTTGTTCTAGCCAACGAAACATAGACTTCAAACAAGCAACTCTTCTCTTAATACTTCGAATCCCCAGATCGGTTTGATGTAAATTAAACAAATAAAGCTTGAGGTGATGTTTATCTATATTTAAAACACTCTTCTCGTCCACCAGCGTCACAAAGGTATCTAAGTCTCGTTCATAAGCTCTTAACGTATGCGGCGATAACTTGCGAACATATTGACAATGTAAAAGGAAATGTCGACAGGCCTCTCGAACAACCATGAAAACTCCATAAAACTTAAAGGCTTACATATTCTCCCCTAAAAAGTGCATTAATAACAACAATAAACGTGTAAATGCAGCAATACTGTCTATTTAAGCTGATTTTTAACTTTAACCAACAAGGAACGGCTGAGTTACGGGCTAGGTAGATTTTATAAAGATTCGATAGAGGTATTTTTGCATTCCTACTGGCATGCATTTACCACCTATACAAATAGGCCTATTTGAAAAGCATAGCTAGTTTATTCAATTTTAATGGCTCCTCGATTTGTAGTATTTCAGCCAATAATTCAATAAATATGAGAGGCTAGCTATGAGGAAAAAACTGAAAACTGCATATGAACAAGAGATGGCCAATGCTAAATCTCTATATAGGCATAAACAATTTAAAGATTGCTTCTATCACCTAGAAAGGGCGCATATTCTCGGACAAAAGTTCACCTTTGCTCACATAAATAGCCACTGGTGGATGTTAAAGGTTGGGATTAAGACTAAAAGTATTGACGAAGTCATGGGCCAGTGTACACGTATTGTAGCAGCACTCATATTTTCAAGAATATGGGTGCCTAATGGGAATACAGGGGGAACAAATATCAATGCCTTCAAGTCTTTACCTATCCCTGATGACTTGCAAAAATATCTGGATAAATAAACTATTGTAGTAACTGTCTTCCCATAATCGTTCATTTTTGAGTGTAACAAGTCGCGAAGGCCCTCTTTATAAAGCCTTCGCTAGATGGTTTTACAACCTTTTTATTTACTTCGGTGCTTAAATGAAAAGCTTGCTTCTGGTTCAACGGCACCAGATTTGTCTCTTGGCGTTGTGTAAAAGCTCACATTGAGACGGTCACTTCGATTATCTAATTCAATATGCGCAAAACCCCATATGAAACTTTTTGCCCAAATCAAATCATACTCGCCATAGCGCTTTTCCTGCTGTTGTGCAAAAGGCGTATGCGTGCCACGCATCTTTGACGCCGCACCACTGATAATCAAGGGTAGTTTAGGTTTAGTATTGTTAGGTAATATGCGCGTACAATCATCAGTTAGTAGCTCCAAGTCATGCTCATGACCCGCAATATATGCATCCGCATACTGACATAATTCTGGAAGAATTAAGCGGCGTAATACATGTCCTTCGTCATATTTAGTTCCACCTATCGACCAAAGGATATGATGCCCATAGACAATTTTCCATTTCGCTTTTGAATTCTTCAAGCCGTCCGCCAACCATGCCATTTGCTTGTGGTCTTCACCATTGACTGGAGATTCATGCACCTCAATGTCTTCCACTTCCGCTTGGCCACTTGCTAATGCGGATGCAAGCCCCTGCTCGCTGCCATCTTTTTTGAGTGGTATCTCATAATAGTGCTGACCTGATAGCAGCATGTTGGTATCAAGCACAAAAAACTCGACATCGTTTCCGGCAGTCCCAATTGTGTAACTATAATAGCCGCGCTTGTCCATATGAAAATTAGGTTGCTTCGCCATCCACTCGGTTTGTAATTTCACACCTTTTCGAGAAGTTTTCCAATCGTGATTACCTAACGCGGAATACACCACAAGGTCTTTATTATTACGAAATAAAGGCTTTAAAGGCCCTAAGATGAGATCATCCATACGTTTTTGGTCATCTTTACCATCGTTTGCATCCGCACCATCTGGATAAATATTATCTCCTAATTGAATGCCAAATTGACATGACTTGCTTTCGCATAGTTTCGCCATCGCTTTGCCTACCGCAGCAGCGCCAGTATCTTCGGTTGCTACCTCTGTGCCTGGGTAAACGTAGATAGGCGCATGATTAAACTCCTCAATAGGCCTATTTTCTTCTAACCACTCTGCTTTCTCGGCTGCGATAAACTGCTTTTTATTTTTCGGCTTTTTTATATGTTTTTCTTTTGGGTAATCAGGGTGATATCCACCATCGCCAAAAGCAAGAAACGAAATAGTATCCGTCGCATAAACACTGCCAGTGCTCCCTATTAATAGAGCAGTCAAAAGTGCATGAGTCGTTTTTAATTTCATAGTGATTTGCTGCCAAGTTACCTCGGCAGCCCTGTTTTATTGCGTAGTTATAATTAGAAAGATGTGAAAGTCATACCAAACTCAAATGAGCGACCATAGCTTTCATATTGATAATTAAACCTTTTTTCACCGTGATAAACGTAAAAAGGCTCATCAGTTAAATTAACGGCATTGAAGTAGAGTTGAATCTGTTCGTTAAAGTAATATTTAATACTCAAGTCAACTTGGTTATGGGTATCTTGATAAACGCGAGCACCGTTCTCAGTCATGAGGTATGCCTTGCTTTTATAGCTAGTACTCAGTCGTGCACTGACTTTATTGCTTTCATAACCAAACATGATGTTTGCGACGGTGTCAGATTGATTCGGCAATGCCTCATCTGCATCAATGAAGGTTCCGTTGGCCGAAAACATTAAGCCGCTGTCAAAGTTTTTGGTATACGCAAGTTCAACCCCACTGAGCTCAGCTTCACCGCCATTGACGGATTGGATAACTTCCTTAAACCCATCCCAATTCCCATTATCTTGCACTTGCTCTTTGGCGATAAAGTTATCGATATTTTTATGGAAAACACCTGCGCTGATAATGCCAATTTTTCCTGGGTAATATTCAATTGAGAGGTCTATATTTTCCGATTCATATGGGTTGAGATCTGGGTTGCCCACTTCTCCTTTTCGTTCAACGGTAACGACATCATCTTCGACTGATGTTTCGTTTTCTAGTAACTGAAAAGCAGCCGCATCGCCAAAGCTTGGTCTGGCAATCGTTTGCGTATATGCAAAGCGGGTAATTAGGGAATCTGAGTGGGCATAGCGTAACGTTAAGTTTGGCAGAATATGATCGTAGTTTTTACTCACTTGCCAAGGTGTAATTGCGACCGTCTCACTGTCTTCAACGTCATTCTTAATGAGCTCCACTCGGCTGCCTGCGGTTTCATAGTCCGTATCTTCAAAGCGCAGCCCGGTAATAATATTTAAATTACCTACATCTATACTAAACATACCGTATAGCGCAGTCACCGTTTCTTGAGAAGTGTAACTCTTGCCTTTGCTTTCAATATCACTTTCAAGTGCGTTTACATCGAAACTCGCCCTATTGGCATTGAAAAATTCACGTATACCTTGGCGCGATAAACCAGGACCAAATTGCCCTATCTCATAACTTGGCTCATCCGAAGCAAATTGATGTGCCGTAACATCATCGAACCCACCATCGTACACGACTGTTTTTACGAGGTTGAGCTTTTCTCGGTCATTGTACTTCAGTCCCATTTTGATCTGGGCGTTATGACCTTTTAAAATGAAGTCGTTAGTTACATCGAGTTTAAAGCTGGTCGCTTCGTCCTCGCTTAGGTTATTTTCCCAAACCATTTCGTCCATCGCAAAATGAGTCAGGTCATGGGCATCATCAGAGCGCGATAAATCGGGCGTACTACCTAAACTCGCATAACCCAAAGTGAGCTCTTCACCTGCAAAGTCTACATCCAGGCGGTTAGGCTCTCTTTCGTCCGACTTAGAGTACCCTAAATTGTATTCCACAAACCAACTTTGTATTACGTGCTCACCACCAGCAACAACAGATAAAATACTTTGCTCTTCATAACGATCTTTAGTATCTCTGTCCATTTCAGCGTCTGTGAAGTAGGCTGATGAATCAGTAGATTGTGCGCTTAAATACTTGCCCTTGTCATACTTGTATTCGTTTCTTTGACGAAATTCATCATCTGAGAATTCGCTGTACAAAGTACGAAGATAATACTTGTTGAGACTGCCTTGATGTAAATCTAAGTTTAACGCTGCACCTAGCCTTTCGCGTGTTACTTGATAATGTCTTTGTTCAATCTCTTGCGCACCAAAAAATGAGGCATCTTCGCCTGTTTCGGCGCTTTCTTGTTCTAGCGCCATCCAACCACCATCGGTTTCCATGTTGTGAGAGCCAAACTCTCTCTCAAACCAAGAAACTGCTGTCGCAACCCCCAATTGGGTCTGGCCCGACATATCGAAAATATCACTAAAGCTTGCGGACAGTTTTGGACTTGTCTTGTCTACTTGCTCATTGTGCGACCCTTGCGCCGTAAAGCTATAGCTTTGCCCTTGCCTGTCAAACGCACTCAAGCTTTTAACATTTATACTACCGCCGATGGCGCTAGCATCCATATCAGGCGTAACTGTTTTACTCACCTCTAGGCTTTGAATGATTTCACTTGGGATAACATCCATTGCGACGCTTCGAATACCGGCTTCGGGTGAAGGGACATTTGCACCATTAATAGCAACGTTGTTTAACCCTGGGTCGATGCCACGGATCCCAACGAATCGACCCTCCCC
This sequence comes from Pseudoalteromonas luteoviolacea, assembly GCF_001696455.1. GTDB lineage: Bacteria > Pseudomonadota > Gammaproteobacteria > Enterobacterales > Alteromonadaceae > Pseudoalteromonas > Pseudoalteromonas luteoviolacea_C. Next base: position 538,551 of record NZ_MAUJ01000001.1, on the reverse strand, counting down.
TGATCTCGTTGAATAAACATACCGGGTAGACGCTGCAGTGCTTCTGCTGCATTTTGGTCTGGCAATTGCCCGATACTATCAGCGCTCACAATGGACATAATTCCATCGGCATTCTTTTGCCTATTAAACGCGCCTGCTTGCCCTGCACGCTGACCAACAACGATTATGTTATCTACTTCGCTGTCTATTGGCTTAAGTTGCACCGTTACATGCGTGGTTTGGTTCTCCTGAATAACCACCAGTTGCTCGTTAGATTGAGCGCCTATGTAGTTCACTCTTAATGTGTAGTTGCCTGCCGGTATTTTTGTAAAAACAAAGCTACCATCGCGATTCGAGTTTACATGCTTGTTAAGCTCAACAAGCGTAACTTGTGCCCCTTCGAAAAGTGCTTTGCTCTGTGTATCACCAATTTGCCCTTGCAGCGTGTTTGCTTGCACGCCAGTAGCAGCAAGTCCTAAAACTAATGCTACGGCTTTACAGGGCTTTGAAAAAGGTAACGGTAGTGTATGTTTCATATTTATCTCGCACAGATTGTGATGGCTGATTACCCTAAAAAAATCGGCAAAACCTTATCGATAAAATATGAATTATTTATTTCAGAAAACTTCCAAACACCTTGAAAGAACACGTTTTTTCTAGGTTTTTATAGTCAATTGAGCTATTTTTACCCCCATTTATTGGCCATATGCGCGCGTTCCTTCCTAATTTATTCAGATATTACGAATAACATTAAAAAAACTGTCAAAGTCGTGAGCTAAATTGACCCTGTAAAAGAAAATTGATTGAAATAACATAGAAAAACACAAACCAATTCGAACTCGCTAATGACTCCTTTAAAACGTATAAAACACTTAGAGCTTTGGCTACTGCTCACGTGTACGGTCGCAATCACAGTGTCCGTCGCCATCATTTTTGGTCAATGGAAACCTCGGGTGACAATAGAGACACTCGATGCTATAGGCGAAGGCGGTTTGGCCGTGATGTCTTTAATTTGGCTCGTGGCAACACTACTTAGCCGACCGGCTGGAAGGGTCACAACTGCGTTGTCATATGGGCTCATACTGATGCATGTTTCTCTACTTTTAGATTGTTTAGATGAGTTTTTAACTTTTGAACATATTCACCCGACCTTAAGTAGCCTCGAAGCATTTCCCGCTCTGCTTGGAATGATAGTCATGAGTTTTGCAATGTATTGGTGGTACCAAGAACAAACTTATTTAAACTTAACATTACTGAAAAAAGAGCGTCATTTCAGAGAACATACATTCACAGATTACGTTACTGGGCTATACAGCGCGCGTTACATGGAAAAGCAAATAAGTAACGAGATCAGCCTTTTAAATGACACGACAAGACATTTCTGTGTCGCAATGTTTGATCTCAATGCATATAACCAGTTTTGTTTTGAGTATGGTATTGCTAAAGGTGAAGAGCTACTACGAAATACAGGGCAATTGATCACCCTGCATATCCGAGGGTGTGACCTAACATGCAGATATGCGGGAGATAAATTTGTCGTGCTATTCCCAGCAACGCCCTATATAACAGCTCAAATAATCATAGATCGGGTTTGTGACGCGGCTAAGCGCAATTATCAATACGATGATGACCTTACAACAATCAATGCAATGACGCTCAGCGCGGCTTGTGTAGAGGTCTCGTCAGATACTGCAAGCACTAAAGTGTTTGATCAATTGATTTCACAGCTAAAACAAAAAAAGCAGGCTGCGTAGTGCCCTACATTGAAGTAAACCAGCAAAGGCAGCCCACAAATCAGTTATTGCTGCCATTAATAGAGCTGGTAAAACAGCGTGGACTTCACCCAGACAAAGCCCTCAAAGGCACAAAGTTGTTTTACGATGATTTAAAAAAACAAGGACACAGCTCCAGTTTTAAACATCTTATTCAAGTACTGCAAAACATAACACATCATCACCTTGGGCAAGATGTTAGCTTTGTGCTTGGACAGCATATGTTGCACAATATTTCAGCGCAATACGCACCTTATCTCTTTCATTGTACCAATTTAAAATCTTTGCTCGTTACATGTAACCAATTACAAAATTGCTTATTTCCTTATTTCAATGCGCGCATGTTTAGGAAAAGCCAGACCCTTCATTTTGTATTGAACCCCGCAATTAGTGAAATACCCGCTTTTGCGAATAAGTTTTTATTAGAGGTATGGCTTAGTATGGTGTGTGGTTTTTTAAAATGGCGCTTACCAGACACATCCATCGCTTTTCAGTTGCCTTTTCCCGAGCCTGAATATGCGGAACAATATCGCGCATTTTGTCATCAACCACTTTCTTTTTCTCAGCACTTCGCCGGCTTTGTAGTACAGAGAACAATGATGAACTCACTGCAAACTGGGGCAATCGAAGCATTAAAAGCACCGCTTTGCCAACTGCAAGTCTTGCCACAACCTGGGTTTTTGGCACACATTGAAAACTATTTAATCGCTCACCCGAAAGCCTCACAAGACGACTTAGCAAACTACTTAAACATCAGTACTGCAACGCTCAAAAGAAAGTTAGCACTCCATAACAGTCAGTTTGGATACGTAAAAGACCGCTTATTAAGTCAAAAGGCCGTATTTTGCATTCAAGAGCAAGGTTATTCCAACGCTCAAGTGGCTAGATTGCTGCACTTTAATGATTTGCCAAACTTTAGGAGGACATTCAAGCGTTGGCTTGGCATTACCCCTTCTGAATTGAGAAAAGTTTAATCCGTTAACCCTTGAGCCAGCAAGCTTGAGATTCCAAATGGATATGTTTCACGTTATCTATCGCAAAATCGTCATCTAAGCTACTTATGGCAATTGACATCCAATCAGAATATTCTTTGCTGCCAAGCCAAAACAAGCTTGACCCACACTTTTGACAAAACTGCCTGTTAATGTCACTTGAAGAGTTAAAGGAAGCAATCAGGCTTTCTCCCTCATCAATCAATATCTGTGCTTTCGGTACACTGCCAAAGACGGCAAAGGCTGACCCATGGTGTTTTTGACACATGCGGCAATGACACGCCGTTACCGCCTTAGGCTCACATAAAAGCGTGAATTTAATTGCCGAGCAGAGGCAACTTCCTGTTATCACGTTTCGATACTCCCAAGTAAGAAAACTAAAATGTAACTATTAAGTTACTAATTATAAATAGGTTAACTTAAAACAGAGCCGAAAAGCCAGAGCTAGCCCCTTTCAGTTGGTCGATAAACAATCAAATTGGAATGTAATTTGCTGTTATAAAAGCGACTCAACATCATATTAAGGATTAGTAATGATTAACTCAGTGGGAATTAACAGTTATTACCAAGTCACATCTACAAGTCATCAAGCAAACAAGGCTAGTCAGGCTCAATCACAGCAAAGTATTGCGGAAGTTAACAAAGCGCCTTCTATGCCCGACAGGCAGTTTGATTTCACAAACATGACGCTTAAGGAGCAATCAGAAGCCGCGCAAACACTCTATGATCAGGGCGTGCTCAGCATGGGGGAGATGGCTTTTATGACAGGCCGATATGGATTAATAGAGCATGACGGGCAATTGGGCGGCACAACACTTGCTCAAGCTCAAAGCGAAAAATTTAATGTCATTTCGAAAATGAAAGATGATTTGGCAACGGTTAAGCAACAAGGCGTTGCGACAGATGATGTTGTTAAAAATTATGAAACGATGATCAGAAAGCTCGAGGTATATCAATTTGGATTAAATACGAGTGCCTAACGATAAGCACTCGTATGACAATGTTTACCTAGCGAATATATAATCGGTCATCTTCTTTGTTGTAAGGGAAGTTGATTGAAGTCGCCTGATAAGTTGAAGTGCCACTGGTAAAATTGGTTTGCGTATTATGCCAGTAATTTATGTAGCCAATTAACACATTGCTCGCATTTTTAATAGGGTCTGAAAGCGCCAAAGACAGTGTTGAACCATTGACTTGAAAACGTCGAGAAGACGGAGTTGCGTAGCCGTATTCAACAGTGACCGCGTAAAATTCACCACCGTGATCTTCATTGGTCGAGAATGAAGATGGATTTACATAGTCCCATTGAGGATACAAAGCCGATAAAACGCCACGGATTTCTAAATAAGTTAATTTTGGTGCAGGCGCCATTGGAACAATTTCGCCTTTGCTCTGCAAAGAATCTAAATACAACTGATAGTTTTCGTGCGTACTGATAACTTCCTTTTTAAGTGCTTCTGTATACTCTACAAACGCAGGGTCATGAACCAAAGTATCCAACTTTGGTAACTCACTTGCCATAACAGAAAACGTGCTAAAAATAGAAAGTCCCATTATTAATTTTTTCATTTTGTAACGTCCTTTTGTTTTAGTTAAATTAGATACTGCACATTTATCCTATGAGAAATAATTACCCAATTACAAATAATTTATTACCCAAATCAAGAACGCACTCGATGATTTTATCGCCAATGTGTTTACAGGCTGTTAGAAAAAAACAACTACTAATTAAACTCTTCAGTTTTTTAAAAGCAAATAATTTGATTATGCAGCAGGTTAATCTAAAGATTATTGCAATATTATGACTTGGCTTTTTTGAGCCCACTTAGATCGAGTGAAACTACGAAAACAAAATCAAACACGTATAGTGGTAAGGCTCTTACTGACAACAAATTAAAATTGACAAAATAGCAGCGTAAAACTTAGCGTTCTATAAAAACCGACTTAGATTCAACGCAACAATCTAAGTGAGACTAAAGTCTAGTGCGTGTTTGTATAGAAAAAGCACCTCTGAATCCTAAAACCTCAAACGTACAAAGAGTCAATCAACCATTAACTGCCAATGGCTCTTTTCTATATATCTTCGTTAGCGTGGTAACTGTGTATTTGATAGTGGAAATAGGCATTAAAAGCTGAACACACAAACTGATCTGCCAACATAATCCAATTTCATATTTGCTATCTAGCTGACTTAAAGATGCCTCATACAGGCTATAAATGGCAGTGTCTTAATTGAACTGAGGGCATGTGTGTTGTTGGTAAGTAATCAATAAAAAAAGCCGCGGCGTACAGCACACGGCTTTAACAACCAGAATTGGTTACAGAGCTTGCTCAAGCTCAGGTAATACGTCAAATAAATCAGCAACTAAGCCATAATCTGCCACCTGGAAAATAGGCGCTTCAGGGTCTTTGTTAATAGCCACAATGATTTTTGAATCTTTCATGCCTGCTAGGTGTTGAATTGCACCACTAATGCCGACCGCAATATATAGGTCAGGCGCAACGATTTTACCTGTCTGGCCTACTTGCATATCATTTGGTACAAACCCAGCATCTACCGCAGCACGAGATGCACCGATCGCTGCGCCCAGTTTATCTGCTACGCCGTTCAACAATGCGAAGTTTTCACCGTTTTGCATACCACGTCCACCAGAAATAATTACTGGCGCAGCTGTAAGCTCTGGACGCTCTGATTCAGTCTGCTCGACACCGACAAAGCTGCTCAGCGTGTTTGCATTGTCATTAGATAGAGATTCAACCGCAACAGGGGCTTGTTCAGCTGCCGCGTCAAAAGCACTAGCACGCACAGTAATCACTTTTTGAGATTCGAGTGATTTAACCGTTGCAATTGCGTTACCGGCATAAATTGGACGCTTGAACGTATCAGCATCGATAACATCAACGATCTCTGAGATCTGGGACTTATCTAAAAGCGCGGCAACACGAGGTAGAATATTTTTACCTGTCGTAGAAGCACTCGCGAGAATATGACTATAACCCCCTGCGATCTCTACGATTAAATCCGCTGTGCTCTCTGCTAATTGATGTTCAAAGCTTGCGTTATCAGCGAGTTTTACAACATTTACGCCAGCTATACTGGCTACTGAATCCGCTGCACCTGCTACGTTATGCCCTGCTACAAGGACATCCACTTGTGAACCAATTTTTACCGCAGCGCTAACTACTTTCGCAGTCTCAGGCTTTAATACACCATTTTCATGTTCTGCAATTACTAATACGCTCATGAGATCACCTTCGCTTCAGTCTTAAGTTTAGTTACAAGCTCTTCAACACTCTCTACAATCACGCCAGCTTCACGTTTAGCTGGCTCTTCAACTTTGACTAGTTCTACTCGAGGAGCGAGATCAACACCAAGCGTATCCGCTGCTATCACATCAAGAGGCTTGCGTTTCGCTTTCATGATGTTTGGCAACGTTGCATAACGAGGTTCATTTAAACGCAGGTCTGTTGTAACAATCGCTGGAAGTGGCAATGAAACAGTTTGTAGACCACCATCCACTTCACGGGTTACAACTGCATTTTCACCTTCAATCACTAGTTTTGAAGCAAATGTACCTTGACCACGTTTTGTTAGTGCACCTAACATTTGGCCCGTTTGGTTGTTATCTGCATCAATGGACTGTTTACCTAGGATAACCAGTTCTGGGTTTTCTTGTTCAACCAACTTTGCAAGAAGTTTTGCAACATGAAGAGATTCGAGTTTAGCGTCAGTCTCGATATGGATTGCCTTGTCAGCACCAAGAGCAAGTGCAGTACGAAGCTGTTCTTGGCAAGCTTTATCGCCAATTGACACTGCAATGACTTCAGTTGCACTGCCCGCTTCTTTTAATCTAATAGCTTCTTCTACTGCAATTTCGCAAAACGGGTTCATAGCCATTTTTACATTCGTAAGATCAACATCGCTGTTATCGGCCTTGACTCTCGCTTTGACGTTGTAGTCAATCACGCGTTTGATTGGTACAAGTACTTTCATGGTTACTCCATCATCTGGTTATTTGTGTAGCTGACGCGTACGTCAATAAAACAATTTAATGAAACCAGCCTACTTCCTGTTGACGTAAACGTCAACCTAAAATAACCTTAGCTTAACGTAAAAAAAACTTAACTCGAGTTTAAGTTAATCTACCGTCAATGTATACGAGGTAAAAATGGTCGAACGTGAAACCATGGAATTTGATGTCGTTATAGTGGGAGCGGGGCCTGCGGGCCTATCTTGTGCTATTCGACTTGCCCAACAAGCACAGCAAAAAGAACAAGAATTGATGATCTGTGTAGTAGAAAAAGGCTCAGAAGTAGGCGCTCATATTTTGTCGGGCGCAGTATTTGAAACCAAAGCATTAGACGAATTAATCCCTGATTGGGCCGAAAAAGGCGCGCCAGTCTCCACCAAAGTTACACACGACGACATCTACCTGTTCAAAGATGAACAAAACGCAACAAATTTACCACACATGGTTGTACCAAAAACCTTTAAAAATGAAGGTAATTACATTGTGTCTATGGGTAATGTCTGTCGTTGGTTGGCCGAACAAGCTGAGCAACTGGGGGTTGAGATCTTTCCGGGGTTCAGTGCGCACTCACTAATTATTGAAGAAAATGAAGTAAAGGGCATCATTACAGGCGATATGGGCTTAGACAGAGAAGGCCAGCCTAAAGACACTTATATGCCCGGAATGGAACTCAGAGCAAAATATACCGTTTTTGCTGAAGGTTGCAGGGGCCACCTTGGTAAACAGCTTATTAGCGAATTCGAATTAGACAAAGAAGCTTCGCCTCAGCACTATGGCATCGGTTTCAAAGAAATTTGGCAAATTGACCCAGAAAAGCATAAAGAAGGTACGGTCGTACACGGCACTGGCTGGCCACTAGACAGCGAAACCCATGGCGGTTCGTTTATGTATCACGCTGAAAATAATCAGGTTGTCGTGGGTCTTATTATCGACTTGAACTACAAGAACCCATATTTAAGCCCATTTGATGAATTCCAGCGAATGAAACACCACCCTGTATTCAAAGCGACACTTGAGGGCGGTGAACGTGTAGCTTATGGCGCTAGAGCGATAGCAAAAGGTGGCTTACATGCCCTGCCAAAAATGCATTTTCCTGGTGGCCTGCTCATTGGGTGTGATGCCGGTACACTGAACTTTGCGAAAATCAAAGGTAACCACACCGCAATGAAGTCAGGGATAATTGGCGCTGACACCATCATTGAAGCCCTAGCGAGCGAAGACGCATCGGCTGAACTAAAAGGTTTTGACGAAAAATTCAAAGCCAGTTGGTTACATGAGGAGCTTTATCAATCTCGTAACTTTGGCCCGGCGATGCACAAACTAGGTCGCTACTTAGGCGGTGCATACAACATGATTGATCAAAATTTCTTCTCAGGCTCACTGCCTTTCACGATCAAAGATATCAGCAAAGATTATGAGTCTCTCAGACTGGCGAAAGATTCAACCGAAATTAACTACCCCAAACCTGATGGCAAGTTGAGTTTCGACAAGTTATCTTCGGTGTTCTTGTCCAACACTAACCATGAGGAAGTGCAACCTTGCCACCTTCAACTCAAAGATGTGACTATCCCAATTAATGTTAATTTAGAAAAGTTTGCCGAGCCTGCACAGCGTTACTGCCCAGCTGGCGTATATGAAGTGAATGAAAGTGAAGAAGGCGAAAAGCAATTTGTCATTAATGCACAAAACTGTATTCACTGTAAGACCTGCGACATTAAAGATCCGAGTCAAAACATCACTTGGGTAACGCCTGAAGGGGCTGGCGGTCCTAATTACCCCAACATGTAATACCAACCAATTATTACTATTTCTCAAATTGCGAGGGGCGAAATGCCCCTTTTTTTCTATACTTAGACCATATTCAGCAACAATTGAGGCGTGTATGGCCAATCAATCAGAAGTCATTTTTAGATTCTTAGCAGAACCAACCGATGTAAACTTTGGCGGAAAAGTGCATGGGGGCGTGGTGATGAAATGGATAGATCAGGCCGGATATGCTTGTGCGGCTGGCTGGAGTGGCGCTTATTGCGTCACGGTATCAGTTGCGGGGGTACGCTTTCATCGCCCTATTCTAGTCGGTCAAATTGTTGAGGTATCAGCAAAAATTGCACATACCGGAAAAACCAGTATGCAAATATTTATTCAAGTGCGTTGTGGGGATCCACAAAATCAACACATGGTCGAAACTAATCACTGTATTATTAGTTTTATCGCGATGGATCAAGCTGGCTACCCAATTCCAGTGCCCAAATTTATTGCAGAAAATACAGAACAAAAAGCACTAGAACAATATGCAATTAAAATGAAAGACATCGCCATTCAAACAGAGTCCCTGCTGCAAGCTACCCTTGATCAAGATGATTGATAAACAACCGACCCCCTGTTTGATTGATTCATTCCCAAGTGGGCGATAAAGAAAGTACTGTCGCCCAACTTTTTCACAGGTGGTTATTGGGTTCGCGTGTGTACAAGTTCAGAAATCTCTGAAAGGGACTTTATATGATAAAGCGTTTTCCCCCGACCTTTTTGCTCAAGAGACTGCAAAAACGCATCATTCCAAAAAGCCCGTGAGCGGCTTAAAAACTGATAGGATTGTATTGTTCCTTTTAATACAGAGCTTCCTTCTGGCCAGCCTTCTGGTTTTTGATAAACGCTTTTAATCAAGCGCTTTGTCACCAACCAGTAGCTTGTTCGATACGGTAAATCAATGTAAATTAGCGTGTCGGCCAGCGTTAGTCTTTGGTTAAACGCGCTAAGCGGTCCCAGTCCATCAATGATCCACCTATCAGAGCATAACAAACGCTCATGAGCATCATCAAAATGGCTCCTTTCAACTGCCATCCCATTGGCTTTAAAAGCCATCGAGTCTATCTGATGTAACGGTAGCGCCAGCTTGTTTGCCAGATGCTTGCTCAATGTTGACTTACCGCCGCCAGGTTTACCGAATACCATTACTTTTTTCATGCTACCTCCTTGATTAAATAGTCCCTAAAGGCAGACATAAAAAAACCGCCTACTAGGGCGGGTTTATTATCTACGCACAGCGTATTCCCACCATTCCTAAGGAATGATGATGATAATTCGATGCGTAGAGTTGAATCTCATTCTGTTCATAATTTCATCTTGTCTTCAAAGTTCATTTAAGTCAAGTTCTACGCGTATTAAGGTCCTAAGCGAGGGACTTTTCCATAAGTATCAACTTACTGCCCTCGTGTACTGCTTCGTCAAATTGCCTATAGCCAAGCTTTGTATAAATATGGATACCACGGGTGTTTTTCTCAAATACATCCAGCCATACATGCTGACGTTTAAGGTTTTCCACACAGTATGCCTCCATTAACGCAATCGCTTTTTGGCCAATCCCTTTGCCTTGGTCAGAGATAACAATACGCCTGAACTCCACACTGTTCTCTTGGTCAATTGCCAGAATTATGAAGCCTGCCAACTTTTGCTCGGCATATATTGATAAATAGATGATATGCGCATTGGACATGGCTTCTAAATGTGCTTCTTTGGCATATGGAATGATGTGTGCCAAAGTGCTACTTTGTTGTTCCATGGCAATAAAAGCGTCCACATCTTGAGGGGAAGATTGCAGTAATTCGATCATGTATCACACTTCCTTACAAGGCTGCTAATCTCTAACAGCCGTGACTGTCACTTCAATTAATACATCCCCTTCTAAGTTCACTCCTAAGCAGGCTCGTTGCGGCCAATGTTCTGGGTTTGGTCCTAACCAAGATTTCCATACATCATCCATAATCGGCTTGTCAGACATATTAGCAATATACACCTGCGCCGAAACGATTTTGCTTTTGTCCGAACCAAGTTCAAGCAGATTATCTTGAATTGTATTTAAGGTATGCTGCGTTTGCTGTGCCATATCCACTTGCGTGTCAAAAGAGGTGGCGACTGTCCAAACGAGGTCTTTGTACGCAGAAGATTTATTGCGGCCCTCGTATAGCCCGCGCTTTCTTTCAATCATCATACTGCTCCTTGATCATTGAGTTGCTTATAAAGTAACTGCTGAAATTGAGAAAAGGGGCGTATGCCCCTCGTTTAAAAAATCATACTACTTGCGTACAGCAATTGCTTCAATTTCAATATTTACATCTTTTGGCAAGCGTGCAACCTCAACACAAGAGCGCGCAGGGTAGTTAGCAACATTATGCTCGTCAAAGAACTGGCCATATACCTCGTTTACCGTACCAAAATCATTGAGATCTTTTACAAACACGGTAAGTTTAACGATGTCGCCAACGGTTAAGCCTGAAGACTCTACCACGGCTTTTACATTTTCAAGAGACTGTCTCGCTTGATCTGCGATTGCTTCAGGCACTTCACCGGTGGATGGGTTTACTGGGATTTGACCAGAAGTCAAAACCATATTGCCTAAATCTACACCTTGTACGTAAGGACCGATTGCCGCTGGTGCTGACTCTGTATGTAAAACTTTCGTCATGATAATTTCCGTTTCTGGTTAATGAAATAAAAGTGTGCTTATAGTCACCGCGTTGGTAAACTTTTTCAAGTGTTTAGGACTGATGAAAGGAATTAATTTTGGTCGTCAGTTTAGGCAAGCTTAACGACCAAATCAGACAAGGATTCTGGTGTAAAGGGCTTTGATATATATGCATTAACGCCAAGCTGGCTCATTTGTTGCACTTTTTCAGGGGAAGTGTCGCCTGTTAGCATGATGATTTTAATATGGCTATACGCAGGTTCGAGTTTCATTTTTTTTATCAACTCAACACCGTTAACTTTGGGCATATTCCAATCAGTCACAATCAGGTCATAGTGCTCACCCGATAGTGCACTCAGCGCTTCTTCCCCATTGGATGCCTGTGTCAATTCTCTGAAGCCACGTTCTTGCAAACTTTCACTAATCAGTTCGCGCATAAAATAAGTGTCATCAACGATTAAAATCCGCATGTCCTTCCCTTTATACTGCAAGTTGTTTACCCAACAATGATTTATGCTAGTCATACCCTGCTACAATTGCAAAGTTCACGGTGTATTTTCAACTGGATAATACAGGTTTTGACGCAAAACCCCCTCTTAAATCACAATTAAATGATGCATATATCACGCCAAATGGCCCAATCCAAACTCACTCAAGCTTTTCAGTTTAAAGTCCGATAGATCAAATTTTTGATGATCGTACTCATCAATATGCGGCACAGCGAGTGTACGCATATTGGCTGCTTTTGCAGCTAAAACGCCAGTACCGGAGTCTTCTATAGCCAAGCACTGCGATGGGCACACATTTAGCGCTCTGGCGGTCGATAAGTAAATCGCTGGATGCGGCTTTCCTTCCAGCTCATTGTCTGATGAACAGCAAGCAGAAAAGTATTTAGCAATGCCTAATTTGCCTAATACAATAGGGATTAACTGTTCGGGGGCATTGGTTGCGAGACCAATTTTAATCTGATTTTTGTCAAGTAATGAAAGTGTGTTATGCACACCATCAAGAGCAACACCGTGCTTTGCAATCAAGTCTCCTACACGAACTACCACCCTATTCGCTACATCTTGAATGCTCGGCCCTTGCCAAGGGTTGTGGCTGTACCAAAACGCAGAAGCTTCAATGGTGGTCATTGATGCACTTTGTTGTGCGAGTTGCTCTGTAACATTAACACCTAACCCGCTGAATACCTCTTTTTCGGCTTCTTTCCACATAGGCTCTGAGTCAATCAAAGTGCCATCCATATCAAAAATTACGGCATCAATCATAAATCACCTAGCTTATGCACCACTTCAAACTCTTCACACACTAGGGGCATTTTTTTATCAGGTGTATAGTCAGTATCCGCCAGTTCGCGGTGATAATAGTCCCAATGAACGCGCTGCCAATATTCTAAACTTCTATCACCCTCCCCCTCTAAAAGTGCATAAGCGGCATCTATGTTATTAAATGGGGCAACTTTAACGCTGACGGTCTTTATGATACAGCTTGCGACGCCATTCCAATCGGTAACCACGTTTAGATCCCCCACCTGAGGTAAGGCAAGTTCATTCGCTTGATACCACCAAAGTGACGGTGTTGTCGCTTTCTTGATACCCGCCAACACCAGAGATAAACACTCGTTTGCATCTTTTTCATTGTCACAAAAATGCCAACTGTCTAAGTATTGAACAGGTTGGTTAATTCTATCAAAATAGTCCGCACATATTTTTCGCACTGACGGGTGATTGGGTACATCTACCAAAATCTCTGTTCCTTTTGAAGCCATTTTGAATTAAAGAGATGATAGAGTTTGTGTGCCGTGTAAGTAAACAGCAAAGTTACTTTTTGCTGTTTACTTCAAATGTTAGGCAAGGTGCAAAGCAAGCTCTCGAGTTTTTGCAAAAGCGCCATCTAAAGAGTTTTGATGCCTGAGATCAGCAAATTCTTGATATTCTGAAGCAACCTCATAGACCTGCTCGCATCCCAAATACTTAGACAGGGTACGAATGTGTGGTGCTAAATGGTTCATACTCTCTCTGATACCACCCGGTTCAAAGCCAAACTCACCACACGATGTTAAAAGTACAAGGGTCTTTCCGGACAAAATCGGTGCCAAAGGAAAATCCCCCCGGGCAAGGTCAAAGCTAAAAGTTTCGTTGACTCTCACTATCTGATCAAACCAGGCTTTTAGCTGAGCCGGCATACCATAGTTATACATAGGGGTAGCGATCACCACAATGTCAGCTCGTTTTAATTCATCTATTAGCTTATCTGATATAGCCAGTTTTTTATTTTGGGCATCAGTACGTTTTTCCTTAGGTGTAAATACCGCACCCAGCCAATCTTGATCTGTAAATGGTGGCGGGTTAGCGCCAACATCCCTATAAATGTAGCTTTCTATGGATGTGTTTTCTTTGAGTGTTTTTACAAAGCTATGCGCCAGTCTTTTGGAAATTGAGTCATGGTTTGGATTGTCATTTTCGCGTTTGCGAATACTGGCATCTATTTGAAGTATTTGAGTCATCTTTAATCTCTCTTAACAGTGTATTGCGAGACCAATTGTGCGTTTTCCCCCTTGAACAGACAAATGAATAGACTGATCTTATAAATCACTTTTACTCATGTATAATACAGCACCAACGAGAAAAGGGGTTAAGATGGGAAAAGTATCTATGCAAGCGCTGAGAGTATTTGATGTCGCGGCGCGTCACTGTAGCTTTAAACTTGCGGCACAAGAGCTGAACATCAGCGCCACCGCGGTCTCTCATCACATCAGCAATCTTGAATCTCAATTAGATACCGTCTTATTTACACGCAAGACACGAGAAGTATCCCTGACGGATGCAGGTGCATTTCTGGCAAAAGCGACCTTATCGGGTTTCAGCACAATTGAAAGCGCAATAAGCGCCTTGGAAACTCAAGCCCAGAAATTAAAAATACAAACTACCTCATCATTTGCAGCACAGTTTTTGATCCCTCAGCTTCGCACCCTGACAAGTAATTACCCCGATTTAGAAGTAGAGATCGCAACCGGCGAACAACTAAACCATGACCCTCAAGCCATCTCTATTCGCTTTGGTGAAGTTCATAAGGTTGCGCAAAGCGCACAGCTTTCACTTGAATTATTTAACGTCTATGGAACAGCAGAAAACCTCAAAAAATGCGCCACTCAAGAAAACACGAAAGTATATATCCCTAAATGGAAGAGCCCTCTCTTACCAGCGCCGCCTTGGCAGCAATGGCTGCAGAGCAATGAGATGGATCACCGAGCGTTTGAAGTGGTGCACTTTGATCAAGAGTCATACTGCATTGATGAGGCCATAGCAGGCTCAGGATTAGCATTTTGCTCTACGACACTCGTTAAGCACCATTTGGCGAATAAGGTACTAATTCAGTCTGGTTTTTGTGCTCAACCATCACAGCTTGGGTATTATATCGTCAGCACTTCGGCTTCAAACACTCAAAAACAAACACAGTTTATTGCTTGGCTTAAAGCCCTTTTCAATTAAAAAACGGAAGTATATCGCGGTGCAGATAAACACCGATTAATCATCTTTAATTTGTTTATTTACTCATCATTTTTTGATTTCAATACTGGAAAGTCAGCGACATAATGCCCACAATGGTGGTCTCACGTGATGCTGCTCTTAGTATGCATATTTGCTTAGAACGACTTACTACAAACGGGAATTTTATGTACGAATCATTTAACCCAACTCCTCGTACCCTCATGGGTCCGGGCCCTTCGAACGTATCGCCTCGTGTATTAGGTGCCCTTGCAAGACCCACGGTCGGGCATTTGGACCCGCAATTTATAGGACTCATGGATGAAATAAAACAGCTCTTGCAATATGCGTTTTGTACAAAGAACGAGTTTACAATTGCGCTCTCAGCTCCTGGTTCAGCCGGGATGGAAGCCTGCATCGTTAACCTAATTGAGCCAAATGACAAAGTCATCGTATGTATTAATGGCGTATTTGGCAGCCGATTAAAGGAAAACGTAGAACGTGTCGGTGCGCAGCCTATTGTTGTTGAAGACAAATGGGGCGACCCTGTGTCTGTAGAGAAAGTATCCGACGCACTCTCTGCTCACCCAGATGCAAAAGCCCTCGCATTTGTTCATGCAGAAACCTCCACGGGGGCGCGCAGCGATGCAAAATCTCTTTGTCAACTGGCACAGCAATACGATGTATTGACGATAGTAGATGCCGTGACATCATTAGGCGGAAACGAGTTAAGAGTCGATGACTGGGGTATCGATGCAATATATTCCGGCTCTCAAAAGTGCTTATCTTGCGTTCCGGGTATTTCTCCTGTGAGCTTTAGTGACAAAGCTGTTAACGTATTAAAGCAACGAACAAAAAAAGTACCAAGCTGGTTTTTAGATCAGTCGCTTGTAATGGATTATTGGTCTGGTGAAGGCAAGCGCAGCTATCACCACACAGCCCCAATTAACTCGCTTTATGCCCTGCATGAATCATTATTAATGCTTAAGCAAGAAGGTTTAGAACAAGCCTGGCAAAGACATTCTCAACTGCATAAATCACTACATAAAGGCCTAACAGAGCTTGGCATTGATTTTTTAGTTGATGAAAATTATCGTCTACCTCAATTAAACTCCGTCATTATTCCAGAAGGCGTCGATGATACCCACGTGCGCGCAACGCTTCTAAATAAGTATAACCTTGAGATTGGTGCGGGGCTTGGTCAACTCGCTGGTAAAACATGGAGAATCGGCCTTATGGGCACCACTGCACAAGCACAAAACATCGCATTGTTACTTGCTGCATTGGAAGATGTACTAGGTTAAAGACACGTACATTAGGTGTGATATTCCTTCACACCTAATCGGGTTACTACCTAAGGGCAAGATAGCGGGGCAAGCTAGCGACGAGCATATATAACACCAGCAAAATGTAACATTATCAACCACCATAGTAGGGTGATAAGTTGCAAATGAATAGCTAACATTTTGGCATAGAAACGGCCATCACTCTCAGCCACATCGGATACTTGTACACCGAACAAATGGATCACCACATCTGCGTTTACTGCCATGCCTAAACCTGTCAAAACTAAGCCTGTCAGAATAAGGTAAAAACACGCATGAATAGTTTGTACAAACCATTTGTGACACTCTCCTTGAATGGGTTGTCTTTTAAGCTTGGCTATAAACAGCTTTTCCCAAATGAATCGTAAAATGATTAATGTAAACACACCCATAGCCATGAGAGCATGTGTTTGGATTGCATCCTGACGATGAAGAATTTGGCCTTTTATTTGATAATTAATGGTGTGGATTTGGGCTCCCATATTCATCAAAATAAACAATATTAAAAATGCGGCAAACCAGTGCAGTGAACGATCGACAATATAGTGTTTATTAGCCATTAAATACTCCTTTATTTTATCATTGCTAAAGCTATATAGTAGCGTTCAAAAGTAAACTTTCAAATAATTCTGAAAAAACAAAAAAGGCAGCCAATTATGCCGCCCTTGGTGCTAACTAGAATTTTGACTAGATTTCATGGGTGCAATCGTGCAGCTTAACCCAAACTTCGGTATCTTCCTCTGGTGAAGCTTGAGTCCACCATTTAGCTTGATAAATGGCATCTTTATAAGTCACCAAGCTGTCGCTCACATAGGTTTCACCAAGTTGCCAATCAGGCGACTGACACTTAGGTGTAAGTGCACCAAAAAACCCGGTAATGCTATTGAGCTTTAAATTGGACGCTGTGCCATAGTCGACACCTTCTGCAACCGATACTGCGCCACCAAGCGCAGTTATATGCCAGTTGAATCTGATGTTTGCCGAGTCGACGCTGCCATGTACTTCGATATTTGACACCAAAGTGGCATCATAAGGCCAGAGCCCATAATCGCGCATTTGCCCTTGAAAACCACCTATCCAGTTGCTTACCAGTTGGGCGTTGTTGATCGCATAACCTGCAGAGCTTGGATCTTGATATACGAAACCCGGATTAGTTGCCTTTTCTAACATACTGACTCGTTCGCTCTCGTCCAAAACATTCCAGGCACTCATATACGTAACGACATTTTGTTTTAATATTTTTACTTCGCTTTCAGTTAACGGCTGTGCGGCACTGTTTGCACTAGCAAAACTTAAACTGGTTAATAAAATTGCTGCTTGAATAGATTTCATAATGACTCCTAGTCCGTGTTGTTATCGTGCCTCCAGTCTCCTAACTACTTGGGTAAAAATATTCCACCTTGATAAAAGAGGATTTTTTTGAATTAATATCGATACCAATCAAATAATTAGCCAGTGTCCATTTAACTAAATTGACATTGTTATTAGTAAATTCGAATAAAACGAGCTAAGAGTAACTTTATTTATGTGGATTGAACTACAAAGGGAGTTTTATTTAGTTTGCTGTGTGCTGACTCTATTTTGCGCAGGTCTCATGTTTAAATATGAGCGAAGCTTTAATGAAAGCGCTCACTATCTCAGTCTCGCAAATCTTGCTCTAATGCTCATTCCGCTTATTAGCTATGTGCAATTAAAGTTTTACATAAACGCGCCACTCATATCGCAAATCGCAAATTGCTGCATTTTACTATTCTGCGCATTCACTTACTTATTCTATTGCAGTTCAACATCTCCGAAGATGAAGGATGTGCTTCTTCATTGCACCCCATTTGTATTCTTTCTAACTGTAAAAGTGATGGGTTTTCATACGCAAACTGAATTGATGTACATCATCTACTTTGGTTTGATGTTTAGCTACGTAACATGCATTTGGCAATCTGCCACCAGAACCACAGAGAACTCCCTTAAATGCAGTAAATTACTCGTACTTACAATCACCTACTTGATAGCCCTGAACGGCTCTGTTGCAATATCATTTTTAAGCCAATCGAGCTGGACTTACCCCTTATGGTCGCTCCTTAATGTCAGTATCTGCTTATACTTAATGACATTTTCTTTTTATGCTGCATATCGTATTAAACAGGTTTCAATTCAAAGCCCCCTGCCCTACCCACAACACATTGACACTGAAGAATTAGATACCCAAGAACGTGGTTTGAAAGGGTTAAAAGCCAAGCAACGAACCATACAGCTCAGCGATTCGGTGGCACAAGATTGCATAGCAAAATTGGACCATTTACTACAAAATGAACAACTTTTCTTAGACAACCAACTTACACTGGGACAACTTGCGACTAGGCTTGGAATAACACAACATCAAGCGTCTGAGCTGCTCAATGAACATATGCACACGAGTTTTTATAATCTACTCAACGAGCATCGTGTTCAACACGCTTGCCAACTGTTGATACACGCAACAAATAAGGCCAGCATTACGCAAATCGCGTTAGATAGTGGGTTTAACAACAAGAGTTCATTTTATAATGAGTTTAAAAAGCAACTGGGGACTACCCCAAGCAAATGGCGTACAATGCAGCAAGTGAGTTAGCACTGAGTGTTTGTTGCTATGAGGTAATATTTCGAAGACGCGTCTGAGTGATAAACTTAGCTAGCTCTTCTATTTGCGTTTCATTAAGTTTTATCTGTTGTGAGTGCCCACTCCCATCACTCATCAACACCTCAACCTCTCGATCTATTGTGCTCAACAGCAAATGCGTGTTGGAGTCAGAAACATAGAGGTTTAACGCCTCATCTGATGCAAGTTCATTTGTACCCACGACACCTGATTCTATAAAATAGCCAAACTGCTCATGATGCTCCAGATCTATAAAACGGTATATTATCTTTGCACATTTCAAGAAGCTCGTTCCCGAGGCGTTGACTAGAACCACCTCCGAGTTGTACAAAACTCGGCCAGACAGCGTCATATCAACCAATTCTCTATGGTTAAGATCTTCGACGTTTATAAATACGATTTCAAGATGAGACTTTTCTGCACTGCACACTTCATAAAGGCAGTGATAATGAAACCCTAGCCCACCACTTGAAGCAATTGCATTAGGAAAATAGCTAGGCCATTGTTGGCTAACATAAGACTCTACTAAGGTAGAGTCGTCCCAGCAAATATCTGCATCTAGACTATCTAAGTCGGATTGCTTATCAATTGGGGTGTAATTCATATAATCTCCATTAAATAGTCAATTATGTAAGACGTATGTATAACATCAAAACCATAAGTGCCTTAAAGTTCAACTAAAAACACACGCTTAAACGCCTTTAGACCCGCTTTTGAAAAGCTCACCGAACGCGCATCTAAATCTCTTTGCGCCCAACCTTTTTCAAAAATATAATCTAACACCCACTGCCCAAGGCTACCTGCTAAATGGTTGCGACGCTCACTCCAATCCAAACAAGATTTACAAACAGGACGCTTTTTGGATTGCAGTCGTGCTACATCCACACCCAGCTCTCTGAAATATGACTTTCCCTTTTCTGTGAGCTGCGTTTGCTCACCGCCATCTATTAGCATACCTTTTGCGACTAACGCATCATAAAGCGTGACGCCCAACTCTCCTGCTAAGTGGTCATAACATACACGAGCGTATTGCAGCCGCGTATCGTTCGGGCCTGTCTGCACTTTAGATTGCGCACTTGTGGTCATCACCAAAAGTTGCTCCAGTAACTCTGCAACCGCTAACCCTTTTAATTGAAAGTATCGGTGCCTACCTTGCTTCCTAACTTGCAATAAAGCACCGTCAACTAGCTTTGATAGGTGACTGCTTGCCGTTTGCGGCGTCACATCGGCCTCTATTGCGAGCTCGGTGGCAGTCAATGCTTTACCCCCCATTAAGGCGGTCAAGATTTTAGCTCGGGTAGGATCTGCAATTAACCCTGCTACGACTGAGATATTTGGTTCCATATATTTACCAATAGTTCGATGGCCATCGAAGCATGTTATTTTTGGCTTGGTAGACTGCCTCAAAATAATAAAGGAGGCAATCCCTATGTCTATTACATGTTTTATTGAATATGAGATTAACCCATTTAAACACTCAGAGTTTGCGCAATATGCTCAAAACTGGGGGAAAATTATTCCACAGTGTGGTGGCAACCTTATCGGTTATTTCTTACCGCATGAAGGTGATAATAAACGTGCGTATGGATTAATCGCATTTAACAGCCTGGCCGATTATGAAAGCTACAGACAGAGGCTAAAAAGCGATAAAGACGCCATCGCAAATTTCCAATTTGCACAACAAACGCAAATTATATTGCATGAAAAACGCTACTTTTTAAAAGGCGCACCTGACACGAAAAAGTTTGATTCAGGAGACGCATAGTGATCGCAGTTATATTTGAAGTCACGCTCAAGCCTAAAGCCGCACCAAGATACTTTGATATTGCTGCTGAACTTAAAGCAATACTGGTCCAACAACGCGGATTTATATCCATTGAGCGCTACCAGAACGTCAATAACCCAGAGCAATACCTTTCCCTATCATTTTGGCAAGACAAGGAGTCCGTTATGCACTGGCGCAATGAAATAATGCATCAAAATGCGCAACATATCGGTAAAACCGAATTGTTCAAAGATTACCGCTTGCGTGTTGCTGACGTATTCAGAGATTACACCCTGTAATTCCCCTTTTCTACAAAACAGGCTGCAACGGTGCCTAACTGCCGTTTGCAGCTCATAAGGTCTTTACTTATGGAACTACTAGATTACCTATACGCCCATTTCTACTCTGAAGCACAATTAATTAAATGTTGTGACATAACCGAACAGAGATTAACTGAGCTACAAGTGCTAGGCGTTATGCCTAAACCCAGTTACATTTTAAATGCCCATATTGGGTGCCGCTCTTTCTTTGGCAAGCACGAGCAAAACGCCAATATTCATTTTTACCCTAAAGCGTATAAGCAGTGGTTAAATAAGGTGAAGCTCAACAAAAAACACGAAGACGCCTTTCGTTCCTTTCACACTCGCATGCAACAGACCATACAAGCGCTATTTAATAAAGGCATATCATCAAATTATAAAAACGGCACAAAAGAACAAGCAGAGTTTATAGAAGTCCAGTGGCAACACTTTTTAGACGGCACCTATGGACTCTGCACCCGTACAGGCCTGCCAGAAGACATTGCCAAAAAAGAAATTGCAATAGACTATATAAACATGCAACTTACAAAGCACATGTTGAACGACAAAGAAGAAAAACAATTAATCTCAGCAATGAATATACTGGCTTCTTGCAGCCCTAAGTTTGCCCCTCACGAAAGAGATAGGTCGCAATTTCATCAATTGGCTAAACTAATCGACTCATCCACCTCCTTGAAACAAACACAAAGCAAACATTTATAACTACCAAAGAGATCTTCTTAGCAAGCTCTGGAGCCCTTTAGCAAGACTTTTGCGATACCTAGAAGATGAGATTGAGGGCTACTATCACGTTAGCCCTTTTTACGAGTTATTCGCCAGAATAAATAGCCAAAAATGAATACGCTAAACAATAAGCGATAGGCAGTAGCCAAGGCTGAGACAAACCCAAGCTCTATTTACGTCTCAACCTGAGTCGATTCTTCTGCTTAGTTCTAAATGGTTGAAAAAACATAACAAGCCCCGTCACTATCATAAAAAGTAGAATAAATGAGACCGGTAACATCAACCAAAGGTTTGCGTTTTTCTCAAAAAAAGTGCCGTCATGCAGGCTCTCGATGAATTCGTAGTTACGTTTGGCAACTTGCAATACTTGACCTGTATGGTTATCGATTTGAATTTCGATACTATTGTGACTACGAATTTTTGTAATACCCTTTGCAGGTCTTACATCTAACCTATTGATATCACTCCAACTCGATATATTGGCAGATTCTATAGACTGTGCCGTGGATAAAATTTGCTCAAAGGTAATGGTTGGCTGTGAAGATTGCCCTTTGGCTGAGGGGGGCTGGATAAAATCGAATTCCTTTTTGACCAACAACAAAATTCCGGAAATCAGAATTACCAATAGTGGTAACGCGATAACGATACTTGCCCACTTGTGAATGTTTCTATTCTTTCTTTTAAAACTCATTGTACCTACTACTGAACTTGCCGCCGATAGTCACAAAAACGATACCTTTGTCACTATTGAGCTCAAAGCAAAGATGTCTCTTATTGAATCAGGTCCACCTACTTCCTTTTTAAGCGACATATAAAGATTAGACTAATCTTGGGTAAAGCGGTGCTTGAAAACCAAACACCGCTTATCGCTCAGGTTAATTAGTCATTAGCGGTGCGCCTACAGACCAAGGTCCACCAGCGTCAATCACTGACTTTTGAAGCTTTGGCACTTCGTCTTGTTGTAGAGATTTCACTCGATCACTTACGCTTTCAAGACGCTTGCTTGCATAGTCAAATTGATCTTTATGCTGCTGCGTTGGACCATATGTCGACCAAGCGGCTGTCATTGCGTAAAACAGTCTACTAGAGATGTTGGCAGGTTTTGTGCCCATTCGGTCACGAGATTTAAGTCCATTGAGTTCAAAGTTTATTGCGTTGATCTCAGCTTGGATCTCTGCGTAACTTGCCTCTAATGCCGCAATGTCTCCTGGTGTACGGTCAATTGCCGTTCGAAGTGTTTTCATTGACTTGTTAAGTTCAGCAATTACCGCATTGACAGCGCTTGCACGCCTTTGTGCATTCGCAATTTTCTTACCAAACTCAAGGACACTCTTGGCCGATGCTGCTTGCAATGAATTACCAGTAATAGACTTCAATTCAAATTCTACAGGTTCTGCCAATTGTGACACTCTGCTTCCAACACGTTTGTACAGCGTTGCCGAGTAAGTGCCCGGAATCGCCATTAGGCCTGTTCCAAATGGGTTCCAGCCTGACTCTTCAACACCCGTCACCGCTTTTCCTGTCGCGTAAGTCATATCCCAAGTTACACGGTGAAGTCCTTTTGTCGTTTTACCAGCAACACGGTTTACAAACTCACCTTTGTCATCTTTTATTTCAAGATACACAGTAGGTTTAGGCTCTTGGTTCTCTTTCTCAATTTTGCCCCACGCTGGATATTGCGGGTAATTCTCTTTTTTAACCATCTCTTTTTCAGCTTTCTGGCGCTGCTCTTTAGCGGTTAAAAGGCTATCTTTTAAGAAATAAGTTAACGTAGCACCATGCTCAGGATTCTTGGCTGCATAGCGATCATCTCCGTCTGTATCGGTATGATTGCCATCTAAGCTGAACCATTTAACAGGGCGGCTAGGCGCAAACAACATCGCTTCTTGCTCCATCGACTTTTCTGTCAACTGTCTAAGCGGCGCATAGTCATCAAGAATGTAGATCCCACGCCCAAAGGTGCCCGCAACCAAGTCATTTTCTCTACGCTGAATTTTTACGTCACGAGTAGAGATTGTTGGAATGCCACCGTTTAGTTCAACCCACTTTTTACCGCCATCAACTGTAAAGAAAATACCGAACTCAGTACCAATGAACATTAAGTTCTTGTTCACATGATCCTGTACAATTCGCCACACCAAATGCTTTTCAGGTAGATCTTCAGCAAGAGATTGCCAAGTTTTGCCTAAATCAGTTGATTTGATTAAGTAAGGCTTGAAGTCACCATATTTATGGTTATCCAATGCGACATACACTGTATTCGGGTCAAATAAATCCGCACGAATATCATTAACGTAAGCCATAGCAGGAATACCTTCTATGGTATTTAAGTCAATTTTATTCCAGTTTTTACCACCATCTTTTGTTACCTGAATAAGGCCATCATCGGTCCCTGCCCACAGAATTTTATCGTTCACTGGGCTTTCGGTGAAATTCGCAATGGTATGGTACTCAGACATTGCATAAATGTCCCAGCCGGCTTCCACTGACCAAGTTCTGCCCATGACCGGCATATGCATACGGTTTTCATTTTTGGTCAAATCGTCGGAAATTGGCGTCCAACTATCACCTCTATCATCAGAGCGCCATACACGCTGCGAAGCAAAATAAAGCCTTTTAGGATCATGTGTTGAGACATTGATTGGCGCATCCCAATTGAATCGCTCTGCAGGCTCACCCGGACGAGGCTGTGGCTTGATATACACACCTTCTCTGGTTTTCAGATCATGACGCGTCAAGTTACCTTGCTGCCACTGCGAGTACATAATATTTGGGTTACCCGGTTCAACTGCTGGTTGATGACCGTCTCCCCCTAATGTTAAGAACCAATCTTTATTTTTGATCCCCTCAGCACGGCGAGTACGTGAAGGCCCGCCCTGCGTCGAATTATCTTGCGCACCAGCATAAACCGTGTAAAACGGTTCTGCGTCATCAGGTGCCACTTTATAAAATTGCGTCAGTGGCAAGTTCGCCATAAAGCGCCAGTTTGCCATGCGATCGTGAGACATATAGATGCCGCCATCTGAACCAATCAGTACAAAATCTGGGTCTGTTGGGTGGAACGCAAAAGCATGGTCATCTACGTGCTTGCGCTTTGTATTGATAGGTGTCCAAGTTTTACCGCCGTCATTCGACACTTTACTGTAATTACTGGCAATATAAACACGGTCTAGCTGATGCTGATCTGCAAAAATTTCTTGGTAATAGTGCGGGCCCGTGCCGCCGCCAACTTCGTCAGACATTCTTGTCCAACTCGCACCGCGATTTGCAGAGCGATAGAACCCACCTTTGCGGTTGTCTGTTTCAATCGTGGCGTAAATGATATCTGGATTGATTGGCGAAATTGCCATACCAATTTTACCCATATTGCCTTCGGGTAGCCCCGTCTTGAGTTCAGTCCAGGTCTCACCACCATCATCTGAGGTATGGATCCCGGCTCCTGGGCCCGTTCCAACATACGTTGCGACTGTTCGTTGGCGCGACCAAGTTGCAGCATACAATTTTTTGGGGTTTCGTGGGTCTATTAGCAACGAGGTTACACCCGTCCACTCGTCTGCTGGTTTAAGCACTTGTTTCCAAGTCTGGCCACCATCGGTCGTTTTATACAAACCGCGTTCACCGCCACTGCTCCAAAGCGGGCCTTGTGCCGATACCCATACAGTATTTGAGTCAGTCGGGTGTACAACAATATCAGAAATACGCTCTGACTCTTTTAATCCCATGTTTTTCCATGTCTTACCGCCATCCACTGACTTATAGACACCATCACCAAAACTGATATGACGGCCGCCATTATTTTCACCGGTACCGACCCAAATAATGTTTGAGTTACTCGGATCGATTGTCACATCACCGGTTGAATAAACGGCTTGTTTGTCAAAAATAGGCGTCCAAGTTGTCCCTGCATTGACGGTTTTCCAAACACCGCCCGAGCCAACTGCGGTATACCATGTTGATGGATTCTTTTGGTCCACTTCAATATCTGCAATACGTCCTGACATATAGGCAGGCCCGATATTACGAAGCTTCATCGCTTCAAAAGTTTGACTACTAAAAATTGATTTTTCTTCTTCTGATTCACTAGCCAGTGCATGAGAAGTTACCAAAGCAATTGATACTGCAATGGCTGTTTTGAGGAGAGTTTTCATTTTCACACCAAATATTATTTTATTTGCATCCCAACGGTAAACATTAACCTAACATATGATATGGGTGTGTAAATAATCGCTCATACTACAAAAAATAGGGTTAAGTGTTATAGTGTAACAAAGTATGTAATACTTAATTTTTCCACAAAAAGATAAGATATATAAATAAATTCAATTGGTTAATTTAATTTCGGTGTGATTGTACACATTAAAGGGAATGGCACCCAACACTGACATTTATGCCATCCCCCTATTTGAGGAGTTGCTTATCGCTAAAGTACTAGTTTGGCTAAAACTTCCTCCTCTTCCTCATCAAAGCCGTACTCAACAAAACCAAAACTGGCATAAAATGACTTCGCAGTGACGTTTTTAGGATCGTAGCATATCTCAATGAATTCAATAGAATAGCTGTGCTTAATTTCATCAATCGCAAGCTGTAGTGCCTGCCGCCCTATGCCTTTATTTTGAAACTTTTCGTCCACCATAAAACGCCAAATTGAAACCTTCTCCTTTGACTCGGGTACCCACATAAAAAATCCAACAGGCTCATCGTTGAAGTAAATCCCGCGAGTTTGATAATGATCATTGTAATGCGACTCAACCAGCGACCACATATTACATGCCACAAAATCCTGCTGCGTTTTGCTGACGTCTAGGTCACAAATAGCCTCATAGTTTTGCTTTGTCACTGGTTGCAGATTAATGGTGGTTAACCTTTCCATAGATATTCCTTTATTCTGCGTTGACCAATTTTTGTTTGTAGCGCCATGTAAAACCAAGCAGTGTAATAGCGATAACATTCACTGAGATGGAGAAATGCTCAAAACTAAGTGTGACTCCAATAACTGAAAATGGGTTCAAGCCAATGTTCCATTGCTCCCACTGTAATGTGAGTATTTCTAATAAGCTTATCCAAAACAGAGGCTTAACGATTGAGTTAGGTGCCTTTATCCACTGCCAAGTGATGTAACTATATAGCGCCACAAAAAAGAACATATAACCCGATTTTACAAAACTAAAAACATGGTCAAAGTTGCTCGAGTCAGAAACGTATAAGCCAAACGTTGCTATTGAAAAGAGTAACGAAACCCATAAACAAACCGAAATAGCCTTATCGCTCTTTGACGCTGTGCGTGCGGAATTTGGCGCGCTCATAAATTAGCCTCTCGAAGCTTTGCTAAATCACAACCAACTATTGCATCTAAGTTTGCGGTTATTTTATCTTCAGACCAACTCCACCAAGCAATACTCAACAGTTCGTCGATAACCGGTTGCTCAAATCGCATTTTTATCACTTTTGCAGGGTTACCCCCCACAACACTGTATGGCGGCACATCTTGGGTCACAACCGATTTACTGGCCACTATCGCGCCACTACCAATTTTGACACCTGCCATGATTGTCGACTCATAACCTATCCACACGTCGTGACCAATTTCCGTGTCTCCTTTAAACGGCAGTTCCCCTTCTTCTGGCATTGCCGACTCCCAACCATTACCAAAAATATAAAAGGGATAAGTGGAGAACCCAGACAGTTTATGGTTGGCACCATTCATTATAAATTTAACATCGGTAGCAATCGCGCAAAATTTGCCGATAATTAATTTATCTCCGATAAAATCGAAATGATAAAGCACATTGCTCTCAAAGTTTTCAGGCCCTTGAGGATCGTCGTAATAGGTATAATCACCAACTAATATATTTTTTGAAGTGATAAAGTTTTTTAGAAAACCAACTTGTGGAAAGCCCTCTAGTGGCGTCTTATTATTTGGATTAGGTCCTTTCAAAGCATCACCTTAATTCAAGTATCATTGTTCACAATTTTGTCCGCTGGCACATACTCCACCAACCAAACATCATTTTTTGTTTTATAAAATTGTGCGCCTTGTTGATACATCAGCTCGGAATCTATGGTCAGAATTATGGCGCTGCCATAGCGACTACCAACGGTGCGGGCAGTATCTGCTGACTCGGTTAAATGAACATGATGGCGTTCTCCTTTGAGTAAGCCTTTTGCGTGTATTGACGGTAAAAACCGACTGGCTGTCCCATGAAACAAAACCTTGGGTGGTTGTATCGCAGTTAAGCCTAAATCAATTGGTATTGAATGTCCTTGGTTGGCTCTAATCCTTTTTCCATCGTCGCTAATTGCAAAACGTTGTTTATCATTGCCCCTAACAAGGTCATATATTAACTCTGCTGTCAGCGCATATTTTGTTGTATTTAGAATGAGCGTATTAATGTCAGCCCAACCGTGACTGTCTAATTCGAGGTTTATTAATTCGGGTTGATGCCTAAGAATAAGGCTCAAGTACTTTGATATTTTTTTCTTTTCCATGGACCCATAATGTAGCCCATATTAATCACTATGTTAAGAAGAAAGTGTCTCATCTGCTCCAGCTATTTGTTACATGGCGCATATTATTAGCCAATATACGCCATAAATACTAGAGGCTGCTAAGATAAAAATAATTGATATTAGGTGGTTCGCTAAAGTGTGCTGTTAACTTTTCAAGCACGCCATTTTTATTGATAAACGCCATATAGTTTTGGTGCGCTTTAAGACTTTGCCAATCTTCATCAATCAGCATCTTAGACTGAGTTTCATCAAACAGTATATTGACTCTTTCACATCCATCAAAACCTCTTACGTTAGGTAGGTTTTGCGCTAAAAAAGCTTTAAGGGGTGGGTAGTTACTAGGTTCCAAACTACAAGTAATTTGTACTCTTACGGGCATATTGCCTCCTTCTTTGTTAGTCGGAAGTCAATTTACGCAATAACCTACAAATAACTCCGCAAAATTCTGAAAATTACGGTTTTTAAGTCAGGTCTTTAATGCTTGTTGCTTAGGTGTTTCTCCAAATGTGCTTTTATATGCCTTAATGAAATGCGAAACATTATTGTAACCTACTTCAAGCGCCACATTCGTAATACACATTTGCCCTTGAGAAACGAGTCTATTGGCATATTCCATACGCTTTTTGATCAACCATTGCTTAGGCGACTGCGTATAAAGCTGTTTAAAATCTCTTTGAAAACCGGATAGACTTCTGCCTGAAAGCTTTGCCAAATCGGAGACAGACAGTTTTAACACATGGTCTTGCTCTAAAAGCCGATATAGATTGCGTTTTGCCGGTAGTGCCAACTCTGACATCTGAAGTAAAGCGCGTAGCTCTTCACCACATACCGCATACAATAAGTGTAATAATTCTGTCAGTTTGCAATCGAGCATGTTTTCAAGGCGAATTTCATGTTCAAGGTAGCCGCTTAATTGCTGAAAAAACGTTGCGACAACCTGATGCTCCACAATCAAAGTACTCTCTGTCGACACGTTAGACTTATTCACTCCGACTTCAAGGGACAGTAAAAAGCGTTCAACCAGTGCTTTATCAAAAAACACCAGCCAAGCTTTTAAGTCTTGTGTGCATTTCACAAAATCTGAATGCAAGTTTTGCCCCTGACAGAGCAAAATGCCTTGACCTGCCGTTAGCGCAACCTGATTATTCTGCCAACTTGTCAGTGTTTCACTTCCCTTTTCAACAAAAACCAAACACAGCTGATTTGTGTAAAATTCAACATCTACCAAGTCCTGCTCTAGATCTTTGTAATACAGTGAGGAGCCGTCACAACTGACAACTTTACTTACATCCGATAATGCCCCCAAGGCTTGTGGAATAACCAAAATATGTTGCTGACAATAACTTGCTATTTCCATTTCCCTGCCCTGCTCGCTTTCTTACGACCACTCTTAATGATGTTGAATCAAGTTACCCTAAATCAAAAGGAGATTCCAACAAACGTATCTGCTTAGTTTGACTATCAATTTCTGCTGTTACCCCCTGGGGAATAATTAATTGAGGATCTGTATGTCCAAAATCTAAGTTGCTCACAACAGTCAGGTTGTTGCAACCAAATTCGCCCTTTATCACAGACAAAATAACATCATCCAACTTCGCTTTTTCTTCATTGCTATAATCACGAGCTCGA
This sequence comes from Pseudoalteromonas luteoviolacea, assembly GCF_001696455.1. Taxonomy (GTDB): domain Bacteria; phylum Pseudomonadota; class Gammaproteobacteria; order Enterobacterales; family Alteromonadaceae; genus Pseudoalteromonas; species Pseudoalteromonas luteoviolacea_C. Next base: position 508,920 of record NZ_MAUJ01000001.1, on the reverse strand, counting down.
CCAAACAATAACCCAGATATTTGCTCAAAAACCCCCATAACGCCGTAGTTCCTCAACCAGTACTTCACGTAGTCAATAGACGGTTTTTCTTCTGATGTTTCAAAGAACAGAATTTTCCCCTGCCAAAAATCTGGGGCAGGCCAATACGGTGTACCCTTGAGCATTTCCAGCACTTCAATGCATCCACCAAATAACTGCCCGGTAACACTTTTTTGCTGCGAACCCGCTGATTGTAAAAGCCTAGGCCCATCATTACTTTTATTTGCATGCAATAGTCCTACATTACTGGCTATTGCCCAATCAGGGTACCCATCGCTGTAGCTTTCAAAGGTGGGAAAAGTAAAATTATGCCAAGGCTCAAATAAGAATGACTTTAAATAACGCTGATACACGGCTGGCAAGTTGTGTAACTGCGAAAAGCCAGCCATGATGGAAGGACCGTTAAAAGTAACCAACCCCAGCTGATTTACAAACGCTGAAACCGCCGTAAAATCTGAGAATCCCATAAAGAGTTTAGGGTTTGCTTTAATCATGTCGGGATCTAAATACTTAAGTACCCTCGCAGAATCATTGCCGCCAATAGTTGCAATAATGCCATGTATATTGCTATCCGAAAAAGCGCGGTTTAGGTCCTGTGCTCTTAATTTCGGGTTGTTAAATACTTCATCAATATCCATACGTGCTGTAGGGAATTCAACGACATTAAACCCTAGTGCGTTTAAGTTACGAATACCAGACTCGTAAATATGGGGAAATACAGATGGCAAACCAGTTGATGGAGACAAAACTGCGATATTGTCTCCCGGCTTTAGTGGCTTTGGCTTTATCAATTTAAAACTCCCTGTAATATTTTCTGATTTCACACTTTAATAAATAATTTCTTCATAGTCACTAACCACAATAAAAACCTGCAAAAACTTTCATTTAACACGCACTTTTAACCGTTCACATAACGTTGCATCGAAGTAGTCATAAAAATAAAAAATCTAACATCATTTTTAAAACCGCGATATATTAAAGTAAATTACACGCTTAAGTTACCCATTTAAAAATAAACCCCCTAAAAAATACATATATGATTAAAAAGATGAATATTGAAAAAACATACCGCACTGCCATACTACTCTTAGTCACAGCAATGGGGGGAACTATTTATAAGTACTGGGACAGAGAACTAACCGAGCTTATCGTACTATCCATTCCATACCTTTTTGTACTTATCTTAGTAATGGTAGAAAAAGCCAATAACCTAATTCGCCATATTCGCAGTATTTACACCCCTTTACTCCTTACACTTTGCTATACGATCAATTTCAAATTTGAATCAATTCATTTGCATTACACAGCGATACTCATGCTCATTTTGGGGCAACTGACCATTATCAGCATTGGAGAATTTATTATTCTATTTTCAAAGAGGCAAAAAGCGTTTCAACACCATGAAAAACCTAAATTAAAATAAAAAACACTATTCTTGTAAAAATTCATCGCTCACCAACACCAGATAATGACCATATTTTTACCCAATTTGCCATTATGCAATAATCTTGTTAGCCTAAATCAGACCTGAAACAATGCATGAACTAACAAAAATATATGGACTCGGTTGTAAAACCGCAAAAATAACCATTTAAGGAGTTGTTATGTTTTGGATTATTAATACATCAGGATTAATTGCATCTTGGTATTTTACAGATCTACAATCACCTTCTGTGATTGCAGGTATTATTTGCCCTATTCTCATTCTGATATTTACTTTGAGTATTTTAAGAAGGCTATATTTATCCCTTTCAGGGAGAAGTAACGTCAGCGCCAACACAAAGTCGAGCTCTAGCAGTCACATCTTTTTATATGGTACCGGAGATAGTCATCATGACAGTAGCAGTGGTGGCAGCAGTAGCTTTGGAGGAGACTCTGGCGGCGGCGGTGGTGGCGGTGAATAACGCAAAAAAAGGCACACAAAATTAAAAAGCCCGAAGGACATGCTTCGGGCTTTGTCATAGCATCAATTAAACTCGACTATTTTGCGGCAATAGCAGCGCGAGCTTTATGAAGCTTCTTGTAGCTTTCAATCAACTTAAGGTGTCTGTCTAGGCCCTCAAGCTTAGTACTTGTTTCGGTTAAGCCGTAGAATCGTACGTCACCATTAATTGACCCAATTACGTTATCCATCACATCTTGACCAAACATTCTCGTTAGATTGTAAATGTAATCTTCGATTTCTAACTCTTCATCTAGAGCAATTTCAAGTACTGTATGCATAGCTTGATAGAACATACCACGCTCTACCGTGTTGTCGTTGTATTGAAGGAACGACTCAACTAGGTCCATTGTCTCTTCTAAATCTCCCAGCGCTAAATAGATCAGCAATTTAAGCTCTAAGATAGTCAACTGTCCCCAAACTGTATTGTCATCAAACTCAATACCAATCAGCGTAATAATGTCGGTATAGTTGTCTAGCTGGCTCTCTTCTAATCGATTTACTAAATCAGCAAGGGCTTCGTCGCTTAATCTGTGGAGGTTTAAAATATCTTCACGATACTGCAATGCCTTATTGGTGTTATCCCAGATCAAATCTTCTGCAGGGTAAACCTCTGAGTAACCCGGTACCAAAATGCGACATGCCACACCCAAGTCAGTAAACTCAGCGATGTACGCTTCTTTACCTAAATCTTTTAAGATACCAAATAGCTGATCACATTCTTCTTCATTGGTCCCTGAGAAATCCCACTCTACAAAGTCATAATCTTTCTTAGCACTGAAGAAACGCCAAGAAATAACACCCGTAGAATCAATGAAGTGCTCAACAAAGTTCTCTGGCTCAGATACCGCCATGCTGTTAAAGGTTGGACGTGGTACATCATTCAAGCCTTCAAAACTGCGACCTTGCAGCAACTCAGTCAAGCTGCGCTCTAGTGCCACTTCAAAACTTGGGTGCGCGCCAAACGAAGCAAATACACCGCCCGTCTTAGGGTTCATAAGCGTTACACACATCACCGGAAACTGCCCGCCCAGTGACGCGTCTTTAACAACCACTGGGAATCCCTGTTGCTCCAAAGCTTTAATGCCGTCAACAATCCCAGGGTATTTTGCCAAAACCTCTTCCGGCACGTCAGGCAATACAATTTCTTGCTCTATAATCTGCTTTTTGACCGCGCGCTCAAAAATTTCTGATAAACACTGAACCTTGGCTTCCGCTAAGTTATTACCTGCGCTCATCCCATTGCTTAAAAACAAGTTCTCAATCAGGTTTGATGGCAAGTACACCGTTTCGCCATCAGAGTGTCGCGTATAAGGGATAGAACAAATACCACGCGCAACATTGCCTGAGTTAGTATCAATTAAGTTTGACCCTTTCAATTCACCTTCAGCATCATAAATTGCGCGTGTATGCTCGTCTAAAATCTCAGCAGGCAGTTCATCATTTGGACCCGGTTGGAACCACTTTTCATTTGGATAATGAACAAAATCACTGTTCGCGATTTCTTCCCCAAAGAACTGATCATTGTAAAAGAAGTTACAGTTCAAACGCTCAATAAACTCACCTAACGCTGAGCAAAGCGCACTTTCTTTAGTTGCGCCTTTACCATTGGTAAAGCACATTTGTGACGCAGCATCACGAATATGGAGTGACCAAACATTTGGCACAATATTACGCCATGAGGCCACTTCGATTTTCATGCCAAGATCAGACAAAATCCCAGTCATATTGGCAATGGTTTGCTCGAGCGGTAAGTCTTTACCCAAGATAAATGTGTTGGCATCTTGTTCAGGCTTCGCCATTAGCATGGCTTGCGCATCGTCATCCAAGCTTTCTACATCTTCAATCTGGAAGTCAGGACCGGTTTGAATTACTTTTTTCACAGTACAGCGGTCGATAGAGCGCAAAATACCTTTACGATCTTTTTCTGAAATACTTTCAGGTAGCTCGACTTGAATCTTAAAAATCTGGTTATATCTATCTTCAGGGTCAACGATGTTATTTTGTGAAATACGGATCCCATCTGTTGAGATGTCGCGTGAAACGCAATAGACCTTAACGAAGTATGCCGCACAAAGTGCAGATGAGGCTAAGAAATAATCAAAGGGGCTAGGTGCCGAGCCATCACCTTTGTATCGGATAGGTTGGTCAGCAATAACACTAAAATCATCAAACTTGGCTTCAAGTCTTAGATTATCGAGAAAATTAACTTTAATTTCCATTGAACTCTTCCACAGTTGTGCGCGGCTACTTGGTCCAATCAACGCTTAGCTTGATTAAACCCAGCAGCAAAATTATCTTAACTGGGAGATTATCTAATTTTTCGTGTCATTAGTCTTGGGTTAATTGCAAATAAGCGCAAATAAAGTTGTGTCATGACTAAGCACATTCATAAATGGCTAACTTTCACACATTCCCTTTATAAACCCGAACCGGACACTGGGCACCTTTGACCAAATGTGTAGTCTCCTCAAGAAATGGGATTTTGAGTTTTTCTATCACTGATTGAGAGCGCGTATTTTCTGTAAAGTGTACAGCGTGAATGATGCGTAACCCTAAATTCGCTTTGCAATACTCGATGAGTCCTTTTGCGGCCTCAAAGGCGTAACCATTGCCCCAAAAAGGCACACCTATCCAATAACCAATTGTGCCTTCGCCGTTACCCAGTTGTGGAAAGCTCACCGCGCCTATAATACGGTTGTCCCCTTTTATGGTAATTGCGTAGACCACAGCCGTTTTATCCTCGAATGCGCTTTTATGCGTACTGATCCACTCAGTGGCCATATGTGGTTCGTACGGATGCGGTACACTTGCTGTCATGTCAGCAATCACTTTGTCACCTGCAAGCTCGGCAATTCGCGACGCATCACTGTCGCAAAAAGGCCTTAATACCAAACGCTGAGTTTCAAGGTTGGGTTGTATCATGTAATGACTCTGTTTAGGTTATAGGGCTGGCCAATTAAATAAAGACAACTGTGAGGTAAACTCACAGACCGCTTTTGACCATTTCTTTTACTTTAAGTGCTTTTTCAAAATGGTCGAGCTGATGGGTTTGTATCCACCATGCTGCCGCTTCCATCAGCACATCAGGGTCATCATTTTTATTTGCAAAAAAAGCGTAGAACGACAAACCAACGCCCTCTCCTTTTTTATCGATTTTTTGCTCGCAGATTTTAATAATTTTTTCTCTAAGGCTTTGTCTCACTTGCACTTCCTTTTAATTTTCTTAGCCAAGCTATCTTACTTGGAAAATTTGACCGGCTCAATTTTTACTATCGTTGGCGCATTGTTTTTTATAATAGGCAATGACTTCAATGCCATAAACACCCACTTTGTCATGCCTCTTGGAAAATTTGAGTACCCCAAATCAGTTACTTGCAAGCCACTTGGCAATTGTGTTTGAAAATAGGAAGTTAGCTGGTCACGATTAATTCCCCACGGCATTTTTGGCGTTGTGTAGTGAGGCGTTTTCTCCCAGCCAGTGGCTGACGTCGACTTATTTGACAGCCATATTGGAATGGTATCAAACATCAAACGCCAATTATCAAATGTTGCAGCAATGTCCTTAATTAACTTAACAACATCCTGCTCTTTGAAATACATAAATAATCCCTGTGCAGAAATGAACAAAGGTTTGTCTTTAGGGACATTTTCAAACCACGCTCTATCAAAAGCAGAATAGGATAAGTGAAGATGATGTTTATCGGGCAGAATAAACCGCTCTCGAATTTCGATAGACTCGGGTAAATCGATACTAAGCCACAGCGCTTTGTTATTCGAAACTCTGAAGCGCTGCGTTTCTAGTCCTTCACCCAAATTGACAATGGTTCCTTTGGGGTGTTGCTCTAAAAACGCATTGATTTCTCTGTCAAAATCTAATGAACGAACGGCGTGGGAGGGCTCAGCTTTGCCGAAACTCCGCTCAAAGTGATAATCAATGCTTTGATATATACGCGCTGCATGTTCGTCTTGAATTATGCCATCAGGCCTCATTGCCTCTACCGCACGATTATGAAGTGTCCATAGCATGGTCTCTGGTACAGAAGTGAGATTGGTACTCTGTTTCATTGCAAGTTCCTTCTTTAATTTTTTTGCCCCATAACCATAACGCAATAACAACAAAAAAATTTAGCTTGGCAGCACTGTGTCGAAATACGAAGTAGTGAACTTTTATAGGACATATTCATCCTGAAAAGCCCACCATTACTTCATAAATTTCAACTATGAACTCAACGATTCAGCCTTTACTAATCACTGAGTTTCCTAATTTCTGATACTTGCTTATACCCAATCCCCCAGTTGTCGGTGTGAACCTCATCAATCACCACAAACGTTGTCTTGGGATCTTTATTGAGTACCTTGACCATTAAGTTCGTGGCCCCCTGTATGAGTGCGCGCTTTTGCTCGTTAGTCACATTTTCATCGGTAACTTTAATGTGGATGTAAGGCATATCCCCTCCTACACAATATCTGAATACATTTTACTGACTATCAACCACTTACCCTGTTCTTTCAACAGCCCTAAAAAGTCGATATAAACTCGTCCAAGTAAAGGGCAAACAACTTTAACCATCGCCTGCTCGCCTTCAATATCAATTGACAAGACCCGATAATCAAAAGACTCTCCTTGATCTTTTGGCACGGGCCTAGCAGCTACAAGCGCTAGCCACTGTGCGAGAGGTCGCCGCAAATTTGGTGCTTTTAATTCCAAGCGTTCACAAACGATAGATTCAAGCGTGTTAGCGTCGCCATGAAATAGTCCTTCAAAATACAGGTTAACAACCGATTTAATCGCGTCGATATCTTGCAAATTTGTACTATGCATACGGCCTCCAATATCACGCCAACGACTGTTCAGATAACAATGCGGCTTTGAATGATGGTCTCGCCATAACGCCATCTAGCATTTGCTGGACATTTTTAGGGATCTGAATGTCGACAAAAAAATGCGCCCCCCATCGTGCATAAACGGCCAAAAAAATATCGGCAGCGCTTGGAATACCCCCACCAAGGAATCGACCTTTGTGTTCTCGCTGCTGCAATCGCAAACTCACCACTTGCCATAGCTGGTTAATCTGTCGTGCAGCTTCTTCTAAAAATAATTGGCGGGCCGGTTCATCAGCTATCGCTTGTGATGCAAAGAATAACCTGCCATAGGCTGGGTGCATTGACGCATTAGCAAACATCAAGTCCTCAATGATTTGCTGTTGCAGGTCTAGTGAGGACGGCCACATTTTACTTGAGTGCGTGCGCAACAAGTACAGCATGATCGCTGCGCCTTCGGTATATACGTTGCCATTTTCCACCAGCGCCGGCACCTTATTTGCCGGGTTCAGTGCAATAAAATTCTCCGTGTTTTGTTGATCCACTAATGTAAATGGTTGATTGAGTTCACGTAGCATCACCTGTATCGCTAAGGAACACGCACTAGGTATTAAATAAAGGGTATACATATTTTTCTCCTACAAGCTATCAGTGCTATTAATTTCAGGAGCTTACGCCTCTGAACTGTTTAACAACCCCAGTGTAGAAAAAGTCATATGTGTAATATATAGTCACAATATGAACTCACTGTTTCCTACAAAGAAACAGTTTTACGGAGAAGTATATGGATAAATTGCGAGCCATTGAGGTATTTGTTAACGTAGCCGAGTTAGGTAGTTTCACTCGCGTTGCAGAACTTAGGCGCACCTCAAAATCCATGATAAGTAAAGAGATAACCAAACTAGAAGAAAGTTTAGGTGTACGTTTACTGCATCGCACCACGCGAAATTTGCAACTGACTCAAGCAGGAGAAACTTATTTAGCGCATGCGCAAGACTTTGTTTCCCGGCTTGCTCAAGCAGAGCTACAAGTTCAACAAATGCGGCACATGCCAAAAGGTGTACTTAAAATCAATTTGCCCATGGCATTGGGACTGACAATATTGACTGACGTTTTTAATCAATTTATGACGGCGTTTCCAAAGATCCATTTAGATATACATTTAAGTGATGAAGATACGGATCTGGTTGAACATGGCTTTGACCTTGGGTTTCGAGCATCAAGTGCATTACTAGACTCAAATTATGTTGGTCGACCACTCACACAATTTAGCTACCGAATATGCGCATCGCCAGAATATCTAAACCACCACACACCAATCGTTGAAGCGAAAGATTTACAGTCACACAATTGTTTTGAATACACTTATTTTAAAAATAAGCACGTATGGCCTATCGAAAATGGGGTCGCTATCAGTGGCTCATTGAAAGTAAATAGTACTCCATTCATGCTAGAAATCATCAAAGCAGGAAAAGGAATAGGTTTTTTACCTGATTTTGTATGCGACACCGCAATAGAAAATGGCGAGGTTGTTGAGGTACTCACCCACACGAATAAGCCGCAGCTGACCCTATATGCACTCTACCCTGCCAGACATTTTGTGCCAGAAACGGTAATACAATGCATTCAGTTTTTAGAGCAGTACTTTGCCAAGAAAAGCACACCTTAGCTCACACAATAACAGGTACTTGAAATGAGAAAGTGACCCCGCCCGTTTCTGTCATTTCGATATCACGGATGATCTCAACGAGGTAGCCGTTGACATCCAATTGATAACCTTGAGACTCAATCACAGTAAATAATTGTTCAAGCGCTACGGCGTACGCTGTGTCAGAGACAAGGTAGACATCACAACAAAAGTAGTGGCCCTCTGCTAACACTTTGGTGTACTCAGATCCACTCACCTGCCAATCACCCATATCGGTTTCAATATCTTGCCAGCTTTTTTCTAATTGATTAACAGGCGTCATCCCCATAATACGGGTCGATTTTTCACCAAACGTTTCAAAAACTGTGTCCCAGTCTGTGCTGGCATTAGGCAACAGCTTCATGCCCCTTTGTGGATACCAAACCAGCTCACAAGGCAAACCTTTTGCGAGTTTGTTTTCCAACGATTCTGATTCACTCGGGTGAGCAAGCTTGGTCATCAGCTCAGCTGTTTGCCTTGGCGTACCCGTTATTCCCATTGCTCGTATTTCCTTTGCGGTCATGCCAAGGGCTTTTTTCAGTGCTTTGCCAAGAGCTTGCGATGATGAAAAACCGCATTCATGGGCGATGTCTATGATTTTGAAATCATCTTCAGCAAAAATGTAGTGAACTGCATACTGTAAACGAACACGGCTCAAGTATTGCCCCGGTGTTTCATGAAATAGCTCTGAGAACTGACGGTGAAAATGAAAAGGTGATATGGCACTTTGTGTGGCTATCTGCTCCCAGCAAAGCCCAGCGGCCAAGTCTTGGTGCATCAGTTTTAGCGCTTTAATGAAGCGCGCTTGAAGGTGCTCAGGCAATGGATCCAATAGCGCATATTCAGGCACCAACACATAGGGTTTTGATTTTTTTTCAGACATAAGCAAGCGAGTTGTGGCCAATGCCACAACTATCGCGCGCTACGTCTCTAAAATCAAATACCAGCGTGTAAGTAATTGTAGTTACGCAGTCTCCCCATGTAATAGTGAAGCCTGTTGCTTAGGTTGCTTGAGACAAAATAAGCCCAACAATATTGGGATTAAAATCAAAGTAACCGCAGTGGCAAAAAGCTCTCCAAATACTAATGCCACCGCTGCAGGCTTAAGGTATTGCGCCTGCTCAGCTTGCTCAAAAAGTAGTGGTAATAGACCACATACGGTGGTAATCGTGGTTAAAAATATTGCTCTGAATCGGCTTGTTCCAGCTTTGATTAGCGCCTCATTCAACGCCATTCCACCACGATAAAAGTGATTAAACCGCGTGATCAAAACCAAAGAGTCGTTTATGACAATGCCGGTCATCGCCATCATCCCAAACATAGAGAGCAGGCTGATTGGCAAATCCATGATGTAATGGCCAAATATCGCACCGGCAAAGCCAAATGGAATCACCGCCATTATAATAAACGGTTGCCAATAAGATTTTAGCGGAATAGCCAGCAACATATAGATAAGTATTAATGTCATTAACATGGCCGATTTAAACCCTTTTGACACGGCCGTGATCTCTTCAAATTCCCCTCCAGCCTTTATTTTTACACCGGGGTATGTGCGCTCCAGTTTATCGATGTTGCTCTGTAAGTTTGCGAGTACTTCTTCAGGAGATTGTACATGTCTATTTTGCTTCCAGTAGACGTTGACAACCTCCGTTCTATCACGCCTATGGATAACTTCTGGCACTTGCTCAAAGCTAAATGAGGCAACATCTTCAAGCCTGACACTTTGCCCAGCACCAAATGTTACTAAGCTCGCTTTAAGTTGCTCTATACTTTGACGCTCATCCTTTGCATACCGCACTAGGACTTTGGTTTCTTGTCCTTGGTCAAGTATCCGGTGCAGTTCTCTATGGCCAAAGGCTTCACCAGCCAACTTCGCGATATTGTGTTGAGTCAGACCCAATTGTTGACCATATTCATTGAGGGTAATTTGGATCTGTACCTGACCTCCATCAGCATCGTCATAGATATCCGACACACCGCCTTGAACAGCTAAATACTCAGACAATTGCTCGCCAACGTGCTTAGCAAGCGCTTTTTCCGGCGCTGATATAGAGATGAAAGTCCCCCCTGCTGGTGTATCTGAAGCAGAAAACTGCACAGAGTAAGCGCCTTCAATCGCGCCTGTTTGCTCACGCCAACTGTCCGTTAATAAATAGCTTGGTAATAAGCTTAATGACTCACTGGTTAGCTCAGCAGTGACTTCTATGTCACCATAACCGTCAGACCATGCCAGTAAATTTACGACAGGGTGATGAGTTAGCTGATATTGAGTCTGTAGCTGGTCACCTACCCGATTTGCAGCTTGCTCTAACTGTGCCAAGGCTTTGCTTTGAAGTGGCAGTGGCGCACCATCTTGTAACGACACCTTGGCCGTAACGTATCGACCGGGGATCTCTGGAAATACCGCACTGCGAATGGCACCCGTTGACCACATACCATAAGCAAGGGTAATGAAAGCAATGAAGAACAGTAAACTCGCAACTTTATATCGAATAGCTAACGCTAGCATGGGCTGATACACACGCGTTTTAAACGTATCTAGCAAGGACTGAGCAAATGCTTGCACTGTGCCAATAAAACCTCGCTGCGCAGCGCTATCATTCTTTATTGGCGCAAGGTGGGCAGGCAAAATGAATTTACTCTCGATGAGAGAGAACAATAAAGCAATGATCACTACAACCGAAAAACCAGCCAGTAGTTTTGCCAATTCATTATTTATCCAAAGCATCGGAGAAAACGCAGCAATGGTGGTGAGTGCCCCAAAAATGGTTGCGACAGATACTGATTGGACCCCTTTGAATGCTGCTACGCGACCCTCTTTATATTGGCCTCGTTTATCGTGGATAGCCTCACCGACAACAACCGCATCATCGACTAGAATGCCCAACACCAGAATAAAACCAAATAATGTGATGTCGTTTATACTATGGTCAGTCAACTGGAGCGCCCCTAAAGTGCCAAATAGAGCAACAGGAATACCCGCAGAAACCCAGAAGGCTAACTTCAGGTCCAAAAACAGTCCTAAAAGCACAATAACAATCAACAACCCTTGCCAAGCATTATCACCGAGCCTAAACAGCTGTTCTTCAATATAAGGTGCCATATCTGCCATGGTACTTAGCTTTACATCCGCTGGGAGGCGTTTTCTAAGTTGTTCAAGTGTTTCATTAATTGCAGCACTCACATGCAGCAGGTTGTCTGAGCGACTTGTGCTAACAAGTAGCGCGATGGCATTCTCTCCATTATTGCGCACAATAGCGCCACTTTGCTCGTAATCACGATAGACATTTGCGATGTCACCCACACGCACAGTACCCGATGCCCTAACAATAATGGGAACCTGTTTAAGTTTTGTCACACTGTCAGCATAGCCATCTCCTTTTACTCGCAAACGCCCACTGTCACTAGCAAGCTCACCACTTCTTGTTTCTTGAGAAAACTGCTCAATGGCAGAAGAAAAGTCTTCCAGCGTCATACCTAACTGCGCGAGCTTCACTGGATCTGGCTCAATGATCAATTGAGGACTACGACTTCCCCAGTTATCGACCCGAGAAATATCGGCATGCTTTTTTAGTGCAACTTCTACCTGCTTAGCGATTAGTTGTAAGTTACCGTCTGTTCTTGGTGCAGACACCACAACAAATGCCGCTAAGTTGGTGAATTCATCTTTGGCCACCATCGGGCGCTCAGCTAATTCAGGAAAGCCAACAATGGCATTTACCCGATTGCGTACATCGTTGAGTAATGTGTCGATGTCTGCTTCTGATGTTTTGCGGATTGTGACCGTCGAGAGGCCAGCGGTCGATTGACTAACGACTTGCTTAATACCCGCGATGCCACTAATTGACTCTTCAACACGCTGTGTGATCCCTTTGTCTATTTGCGCGGCAGTCCCACCGGGGTACGGCACTGTTATTGAGATGCTCGATGGTGCAATTTGTGGAAATGATTCCACCCTCAATTGCCCAAGCGCCAAGACCCCACTGACGATAATAGCAAACATTAACAGGTTAGCTGCGACCGTATTATCAATAAACCATTTCGTTAACCAGCTCATTGACTCACCTCCTTACTCGCCAATTTCACTTGAGGTGAAACAGGCGCAACTTTGTTGCCAGTCAGCATTGTTAACAATGGGTATGACACGACTTTTTGGCTTGTTTTTGAGACTGAGCTAAAACGGACAAATGCGTACTTATGCGTTTTAGACAAGACCTCTACAGGCTCTTTTTGCAAAGTATTGTCCTCAAGGACGACCCAAATCATGCCATCTCGAGTGATCGCACTTTGAGGGACTTTAAATGCATGAGGCTCAGCGGCAAGCTGGATTGTCACTTGAACAGGCTGATTTGGCATGAGTGAAACCACTGAGCTATATGGGTTATCGATTTTTAATACAACTTGTCGTTGACGAGTATTGAGGTCTACATTGGGCGCAATATACCTAATTTCGGCAGGCCAACTTGTACCCGCTCTATCAACCACTTGTATTGTAAGCTGCTGTGACTGAAGCTGTGGCAGCATTTTGCGCCAAACAGGCTCAGATACCGGCATTACAACATCCATACTTGCGCTACTCGCGATTTCAAATAACGCTTCTCCAGCGCTTAACCAATCGCCCGGGCTGACGGCTCTGGACAGGATCACCGCATCAAATGGCGCGACAATTTGCGCTTCTTGTACTCGCTTGCTGGTGCTCTCTAGCGCAAGTTTAGCTTGCGCTAAATCGGCTTCGGCTGCCGCAACTTGGGGCTCTCTTCTAGCATACCGGCTTTGGTTATTCTCAGATAGCATACGCACAGCCACTGACTGTTCATGGCGCTGCTGCTCAAGCGTAAGCTCGGCATGACGAACTCGACTTTGTGCTTGAGCCAATTCCGATGCAAGGTGCGTCATATCAAGTCGTGCCAATGGTGTCGCCTGTGGTACTAGCATCCCAGGTTCAATGGCCGCATCTAACCAACCGAGCTGACCATTACTAGATACTCTCAACTGGGTTACATGGCGTGCCCGCGTATTGCCTAACAGGCTCACGGTTGGCGCATGTTGCTCAGCATGCACAACCACCACAGATACAGGTTGTTCAGTAGGTTCGTTGATCTGCTGCACTTGCTCTGCAACTGCCAGCTCATCCACAATTACCAGCGCTATGAAAATCGCAAACATTCCCGCCCCAATTGCCAATATATTTTTAAACTTCATAACTGCTTTCCTTAGTTAATTGTGTTTCGTCGTCACGGTTTAACCGTTGAGTGATCTCACTAAGTCGAGATAGAATTTGCAGTGTCACTGGCAACATAATTGCCGTATCTACAAATTCAAGAGAGTAAGTTAATATCGAAAATACCTCGCCAGTACTTGGGCTAGGCAACACATTCACCAACCAGAGATTGCTCAGAACAGACAAAAACAACAGGGCGAAGATAAAGCCATATACAAGGGCTTCGGTATCTGACAGCGCGATTTCATGTTTTTTCAATTTTTCTAAATGCGCGCTGATAGCTGCGAAAGGTTTACCGCTCAGCACCTTTACCTGCTGTTCGGTCTGGTCATTCAATTTGCCATTCAAACGTTTAAAAGTATTGTGGCAGCAAGCGTATACCATCAACATGCCGCAGCTTGCTAACAACACACTCAACGCAAAGTAAGTGTGGAAAGTAGCTAAAATAATCACGATTGAAACAAGTTGAATAGCTGCCGTCATAAGTGCTGGCAAGTCATTTTCAAGAAAATCCACCAGCTCCCTAGACATTGTAAGTCTTGCGCTTTTAGAAGATACATCCGCCCCTCTTAAATTGTGAGCGACCCGCTCAGCGAGTTTGACCCGAATACCACCATATACACGCGTATCGTAAAAGCGGCGTAAAACACTGACCACGACTAAACCAAACAACGCGGCAGCAAACCAAAATAGTGGGGTTGTATTACTTGCTAGTACGCCGTCAATCGCGTAACCAATAAAGAGGGGTAACAAAATAAGAAGAATATTTTCTAAAACAACCATTGACCAAGTAATGGCAATTTTAAAAGGGCTTAATTTCACAATAGACCACAGTGAAATTGAGTGTTGAGTGTACATATCTGACTCCGAAATACCGCATGAGCCGAAGTATCACCAATTTTGCTTTATAAAAAGTGTCCTAGATTGCTGTTTTAATATTTGCTGGGGCATTTAATCGAAAACACACGCGCATGATTATGCGCGAGGCTATTTGCGGCACACTCAGTCAAACAGAGTGAGTACTCCGCAATATCTGATGTATTAGGCTTTTTTCTTTGCCAGCGCAGTTTCGACTAAATTAAATGAAGCCCCTTCACTACCGTGCACATACACTTGGCAACCGCGCCATCCCGCAGGAATGTTCCACTGTAGTCCCGGCTGAACGTCATATACAGAGAATTGGTTTAAACACCTGACTTCTAAAGACGTTAGGTCACCTTCAATGTTGGTAATCGTAAAAGCGCTTCGCACTAACTCATGGTGCCACAAAGCCTGTTCTGAAATTTCGCCTTTTACCCATATCTGCTTACTATCATCGTCGATAAATGCATGTACTTGATCGATATAAGGCGCTATCTTTTTCGTTATATCTTCTGCGCCCTTTATTTCAGTCAGTGTATCAAAGGTTCGCATGGCATTTTTAAGCTTGTTATGCTTTAAATTGAGCAGTGTCGCACGGGCCACCGACGCAGAATACATATCATCTTGTAGGTAATTTTTTCCTCGTCGGACTAGATTCTCTAGCGCATTGAGTTCTTCAAGTTCATTACCCGTCTTAAGGTGATATCTAGAAATGACTGCCCAGAAGTAACTGTCTTCAGTGAAGTTACCTAAGTTCATCTCCCTTAACTCTTCGATCTTTTCAGGTACCCCTTCAAGGTCATTACTCTCAATTTTGGCGACCAAAGATTTGTAACGACTCAAAAACCGCCGAGATACGCCTTTTTGCGCATTGTGCAGTTTAAAGTCCATTTGGACTTGGCTTTTACATTGTTTGATTGGCTTACCATTTTGCACGGCTGGCTCAAACTGCCACTTTTTAACCGCTTTTAATGCTGCTTTTTCAAAAGAAGTGATCCCAGATGACTTTTCAACGACAGCAGACTCCACTTCTCCTTTTTCATTGACCACGTAACTGAGTTGCACCCACCCCTCTTGACCTCGTTCGGCAGCCTTACGCGGAAAGGTGGCAGGCGGCCTTTCAATAGGTACCGCATTAGTAATAGTTTCCCGTAAAAAGTCATTGGTCTCAATGTCTAGCGCGTTGCCAACTTGAGATGATGCCGCAGTGAGTATCATCGCGGAAATAAGATTCATAATCTTCCCTTATTTTATTGCTCAAAACACCCAAGCGAATAACGTTTGAATGTTTTAAAGTCCCTTAATTTGAACACTTGACTTTGTGCTCTATGAAAAAATTGAATTCAAAGGGGACATAACAGGCTAATATTATTGTCGCATACTATCCTATCAAAAATGAACGTCATCTGACCCCTTTTAAGGTAAATAATACAACCGCCCTAATTACCCTCAAACCTAAAACGTAGAGCAGTCCCTAAAATAACAAGAACAGCATATAAATTAATCAAATTATAATCTTTCAAATTGCCTTATACCGTGAATAGAGCTGATTGGCTTCCACAAATGGCGAGTACTCCAATAGGAAGCAGTAAACACCACTGAGGCAACTTCAACAATGCTTTTGATTTGAAAAAGTATCCGCCCACAAAAGCAAAAACGCTGGCAAATAATACATATAGCACACCGATAAAAAAGACGGTTTCGTAGTATTGGGCGGTTGCATACCAGCCGACCAAGCTCAATATGACCGCGCTGAATAACAGCACTATTGACACCATATGCCAGCACGCCAAAAGTGTCGCTTTGGGCACGTCTGCCAAATTAGAGCTTAAGAATGGTCTGACTGTGTCAATTTGACCCGCAAAGATATGTACGACAGTGGTTAAAAAAGCCAATACACCCGCGCTGAAGATCCATATATTCATCAAGTTCCTTTTCTTATTAATTACTTTTGTGGAGATAAACCAATTTGCGTACATACCTCTGATAAGTTACTTTGATTTAGACCAGCAGGTAAATGAGATGCTGGTAGACTTTTCAGTATCTTAGGCGCACTGTCTTGATGACGCATCACATTATCTATCCAAGTGTTAAAATAAGAAACTCGAGTGTATATCTCTGTGATGCCATACTTTCCAATTCCCGAGCCTTCGAACCTTGAGCTTATCCCAAAGAGGCTCGGCCCAGTTGAGCTTTCATAATAAGCAGGTCCGCCGCTGTCTCCACCACCCGATACCCCTTCTAACGGTAACGCACTTGCACCCTCGTCAAATTTAAACTTTAGTAATGGACCAAATGCTTCAGACACTGTGTTTTGTGCCTTCCTCAACGTTTGTTTATTCTGGTAGCTATCTATGGTTTGCCCTGTTTTGCCATTCCCTGTACCTCCTATGCCAATAAACCACAGGCCTTTATCTTGTTCATCAGACATTAGATAACGACTTGCTGGTAAAACACCTGCTACGGGCTTTACCAATTCGATGAGCGCGATATCGTGACTATGGCCTGGTTTATACGCTTCATGTATGTAGATTCGCTTTACTTTATGTAGCTTAGTGCCGATATGCACAAAACGATTGGGGTGTATGCAAAATGTTGCATGGGCGGCGGTGACAATCCACTTGGGATCTATCAAGGTCCCATGAGCACCGTCGAAATAAAATGTCGCCAATGGCAAAAAATCCGTTTTTTCAGCTAAATAAAGCTCAGGGTCAACATCATGTCGAATGACGATGGCAGATGCTGACAAACTGCACATGAACAAAATGGCAACTAACGACTTCAACATAATTAGTTTTCCTTACTAATCTTTCTAGATACCTGATTCCAGTGTAAATTTTTATCACATTTCCCATCTTTTGAAAATACATAGTGCTTTGGTGCGCGCCTTATTCGAATTACAACAAATGCTTTTACCCAAATGGCTCTTAATATTCTGTTGCAAATATTTAGACAAATTTTTAAATGCAATTATCAGGACAATAACCCATGAATCAGCACGAATTGTTAATTTAAAGATCTAAAAATAAACACAATTGATATGAAATATTTAATTACTCACCCTTCAGACCTAAAGATATTGATTTATTTACAACAGTATCTCCTGAACTCTCACTTTTCTACCATATGATTTAACTCACCATTAGTTAAGCGCTCAAAATTCCATCATTAGTTGCACTTTAAGCAACAAAAAATTCTCATAGCTGCAATATTACCTCTTGCCTAATTAAATTTAATGTATATTGTATACAATTATCACATCATGATTAGAGCACATATTTATCAGCTCTTTATGCAAAAACATTCTACTAGGAACTATCAGAAACTATTTTGCATACACACTGGGTGATACAGAAATACAATAATAATTCTGTGGTAAAGAGGGGAATACCATGAGCATCAATATACATACGAAGCGCAATTTCAATCGGAGCTTACTAGCTCTAGCAATCGCTTCAGCAAGCATCACATCTATCGCACATGCGAATGACGAAGATCAGGCAGAAGCACCAGAGCGCATCACCGTAACGGGATCTCGTATAATGCGTGCTAGTTTTGAGGCACCATCACCTACTGTTGTAATTTCAGCAGAAGACATAAAAATTACGGGTGCAAACAATGTTAACGACATACTAACGGGAATGCCTCAGTTTGCAGATGGCTTCGATTCCGCATCCGGCAACTACTCTTTCGGTAACTCGGGCCTTAATATTCTTGATTTACGCAATATGGGTGAAGAAAGAACCCTAGTTCTCATTAATGGCAAACGCCCAGCCCTCGTCGCAACCGACTATCAAGGTATGTTTGCCGATGTGGGTACGATTCCGGCATCATTAATTGAACGTGTTGAAGTAATGACGGGCGGTGCGTCGGCAATTTATGGCTCTGATGCAATCGCCGGTGTTGTTAACTTTATCCTGAAAAAAGACTTCGAAGGCACACAAGCCAATGCGCACTTCTCAGGTACCCAAGAAGGCGGACACAGCACCAGAAGTTTTAACTTTACTCATGGCTTTTCTTTTAACGATGATGGCAATATAACCGTTGCATTTGACTACTTATCAGAGTCAGCTCTCACACAAAATAATCGTGAAAAGTCATATAACTACCAGCGCTCCGTAACGAACCCAAATAAAGGTGAAGGTCAGCCGGATAAAATCTGGAAGACCAATGTGTCACCTATCCCTTGGGGTGTACCTCAAACTATTTTCTCAGTCTACAACAATGAAGATGGAGGCTATGACTGGTATGATTTTGATGAGGCCTCACAGGAGGTCGCACTTCGCGCACGCTATAGAGATATGTACGACGGCTGGTTGGTCGACGCCGATAAAGGCTACGAAGGCACAGCTTGGGGTCACATTGAAGACCCGTTTGAGCGCATTAACCTCTTCACTTCATTAAACTATCAATTCGACAGCTTTGATGTGGGCTTTGACGTAACACTCGCACGCACAAAATCGAATAACGTGATCGATCCTCCATTTAAGCGTGCTTGGATGCAAGTTAAAGAGGTAAAAGCGCTTTTTGATACACCTGCTTCAATTACCGATAATTTTGACGATGAAGACTGGATTGGCTTCCATCACACTTTTTACGAGCGCGGTGGACGTAAGCACACTAATACGAGAGATTATTTTTCATCTTCTTTGACCTTCTCTGGTGTTTATGCCGATGACTGGTTCTGGGATGTGAACTTTGTTACAGGTAAATCAATGGCGTCGCTAGACAGACATACTGAAATGCGCCAAGACCGCTTTACAAGTAACATGCAAGTGGCTGGAGAATGTGTAGAAGCTGGCAACTGCCCGACCTTCTCACCATTTGAGCGATCTTCAGAAGCGTTTATGGATTATGTAATTGATTCCTTCACCTCAACTACTGACACCGTAAATCACTCATTCACCGCGAACTTGTCAGGCGACTTATATGAGCTCCCTGCCGGTACTATGCAAATGAGTACTGGTGTCGAAGCAAGATATGAGAGCATTTATTTTGACCCACATGAACTTTGGGCCTCAGGTAATCTTTCGTCTACGATGCAGATCTTGGATGCAAGCCGTAATATTAAAGAAGCATATGTTGAAGTATTGATCCCAGTGTTAAGTGATTTACCATTTGTAGATCAATTGGATGTTGAAGCAGCATATCGCATCGCGGATTACTCCACCAACGATAGCTTATTTGAAAGTAGCAAGCTCGCCGTAAACTGGATGATCAATGACCAAGTTCGCCTACGTTCTATTTACTCTCAAGCAGTTAGAGCGCCTCAGTTGTATGAGCAATTTAGAAGTGAATCAATTGGTTACTCAACCATGACCGACCCTTGTGATGCAGACGAAATCGATGGTGGTCCGTCTGATGGTCGCCGTAAGGCAAACTGTGCGCTATTGGGTATCGAGCCGGGTTGGACATCAAATATTAAAACTCAGCGAGGCCAATCAAGGAGTTCAGGTAACCCTGATTTAAAACAAGAAAAAGCAGATACACTCACTGTTGGTTTAGTTTTAACACCGTCAAAGCTAGTAGAAGATTTAACGATTTCAATCGACTACTTTGACATTAAGTTAAAAGATAAGATCTCAGAGTTTAGAGGAAGCGACATTCTTAAGAACTGCGTAGATTTGTCTCAAAACTCAGTCGACAATATGTTCTGCGACTTGGCATTTCGTCAAGACAATGGTGATGTAGAATACGTTAAACCATTGAGCTTAAACTTTGACTCTGGTCGCGTTAGAGGTGTTGACCTTGAAGCTTATTACACATGGGATGCGCTTTCGTTCGATTTTAAAGCTTCTCGCTTACTAGAAGACTCAGAGACAACTCGCAACTTTGCAACAGGCCTAGATGAAACGAACAATGAATTAGGTGAGCTTGGCACACCCAAGTGGGCTTCAAGCTTAGTAACTAAATATCAATTAGATGACCTCACACTGAGCTGGACGTTCAAGTTTAAAATGTCTGGTCGATTTGAGGATGATGATGATATCGGTTACCGAGACTCAGATACGCCATCTCACTCACGTATCCATAACCTACGTGCAGACTACCAATTAACTGACAATGCCTCTGTATATATTGGTATCAATAATGTGACCGACAACAACGGTGGCGATCACTGGACCACAAGCCGTGGAGCATACAACGGCTGGTCAATCCTTGGTCGCTCAGGTTACATCGGTATAGATTACGATTTTTAACCCCAGGAGCGCGTGTTAAATCCACGCACGCATAGCTAGTCCAATAGCCTCAAGTGATTGGGGCTATTTATCACGTTTAGTTCAAAGTTAAATAAAGTACCTATCAGCACTTTGCGTTTTAAACTCCCAAGTGTCCGCACCATCAAAGTAGCGAATCGCCACATCATCGAGCAGGCTTTTTTCAAACATGCGTAAATTTACAGCCATACGGTCTGATTGCGCTTTTTCTCTCGGCGTATAATGGGTAACACACCCACATTGAGCACAATGGTGAAAATCAAGATATTCATCACCATGTTTATAACTATCAATACGGCCTGTTATGTTTTCTACTTTTACCTCATCGAGTGTAAAGTAGCCCCAAATAGCGCCATAGCGATGGCATAGAGAACAATTACAGCTGGTCACTAAATCAACTTTGACCGCAAGCTCTATTTTTACATTGCCACAATGACAGCTCCCTCTCATTTTTTGCCCCCTAGTTTTTCTGTTTTTTATAATTAGATAGTTTAATAAAGCGGCTCCATGCCACCCACAACTGTATATATATACATAACTAAATTACAAAAAGCAAAAAGTAGCTAACGACGATAATCATGTTTAAAATGCACCCTGTTTGCTCACAGAATATAGGTCGTAGATCTGTAATGCGAGTGAGCTCACCTCCTCAAGCCCTTCAATTTTTTGGTCATATTCGTCTAATCCGTTATCACCGTTATATGCCCCCCAAATTCCCCCGGCCATTGCACAAATGGTGTCTGTATCTCCACCTAATGC
Organism: Pseudoalteromonas luteoviolacea; assembly: GCF_001696455.1. Lineage (GTDB taxonomy): Bacteria > Pseudomonadota > Gammaproteobacteria > Enterobacterales > Alteromonadaceae > Pseudoalteromonas > Pseudoalteromonas luteoviolacea_C. The sequence continues at coordinate 487,369 of NZ_MAUJ01000001.1, read as the reverse complement.
ACATATGTGTGTTATCATCTTTGAAAGTGGTTCATGCCGATATTTAAAAGCAAAGTAAAGCGCAGTCACGGCAGAGTCTGCACTCAGCATTCCATTACCCAACAAAAGTTTTAATTCAGTTTGAGTGAGCACGCTGTCACTAATGAGGGCACGATAACAAGTCGCCAGTTTAGACTGGTATATTGGTACCTTACTCTCGTTACACAGTGTTTGAACGACGCCTATTCTTTCAACGCCACGCATGGCAAGTTGAGTCGCGCGCGCAATCAAGAAGGCACCTTCGATGGCCTCTGGGTGTGCATGGGTGATCTCAGAAACTTTGATAATATCGTCGATTAAGTTACCTTTACCTATCAAGTTGCACATAGCCACGACCGAAGCTCTCATCGCCGCGCCATTGCCCTTGGAGCCGTCCTTAAACTTAGCTTTATTAAGTGTTTTATAATCTTTCCCTGATTGTATGCCTTTTAGTAACTTGGCAGCACTTGGCCCATACCCTCTGGTCCAATGGTAGCTTTGCGCAAACTCACTTGCGAGATGCGCTTGCTCTATCCCTTGATTGGCAATGAAAGATTTAGCTACATCAATCGACATTTGCGTATCGTCTGTATATCTTTTTTTCCCATCTGATGTTACGCCCAATAGCCACCATGCCGCACGCTCTAGTGGCCCACCTTCATAGATAGCGCCACTCGCATCACCAATGGCAACAGCTTTAAAGCACCCAATGAATTTAGATTTCTCAATCACTTGCCCCTCCTTAATCTAGCTTGGCGAATGCAGCGCGCAAAATTCATGGTAAATCAGATTTATATGTAATTTTAGCTTAATCTCGGATGAAAACTTTGCGCGTAATGCGACATCTTAAAAATGCATCATTATCAAACCGCCTTTAATGATTAAACATACACTCTGTATTACACGAAAGTTTAACGTTAACATCATGAAACTTTATGTTAACTTATTTACCGGTACAAAAAACAAACTAAACAAGGAATGAATATGAAAACAGAGATTAAGCCGCTTGCTATTGTGCTCGCAGCATTAATAGGTGTGACCAGCCTCAATGCGATAGCCGCAGACAAGCCTTTATATAGAGGTTACAAACATGGTAACCATTTCTACACGACCGATGTTGTTGAAATGCTCAATGCCAAAGCATCAGGTGGCTATGAATATCAAGGTGTCACCGTTACCTTGGTTGAATATGGTGACGCTGATGCTGATAAGGCGTTCTACCGTTTGTATAATAAAGACGCAGGCCCTGCTGGCAATCACTTTTACACGACAGATGTTGTTGAAGCCCTCAACATTAAATCGCTGGGCTATGTATATGAAAAGTCTGAAGGCTACACGACCAAGTCACGAGCAAAAACGATATACCGAGGATATCACAGTGAACTTGATAACCATTTTTATACTACCGACGTAGTTGAGATGCTCAATGCAACTGCATCTGGCGGTTATACCTATCAAAAAGAAGAAGGCTACGGCAAATAAACCTGCCAGCATCGATACCCTGTATCGATGCCCCACTAAGGATGTTTTATGCTCAACAATAAAATACGCTACTTATTTATATTTTCGATCTTAGCGTTGATCGTAACCAATATTTTAACCCACATTCAGGTAACAACTCTTTCAGCACGGATAGACTCTCTCGAAAATATGCTGCAACATGCAGAGCTCATGCGACCTCCTACACAAACAAATCTCAATAATAAAGTACAAGATATACAAAGCCGAATTTTGACCATCGAAAACCGTGTTAAAGCGCTGCAAGCTAATACCCCCAACACCAAATTATCAAAAAACAAAACACCTCTTAATTTAATAAACGAAAAACAAAATAGAGAACATCAAGCATTTTTAGCGGGCCGAACGCAATGGGAAGAGAAATACTTAGCAACCCTTTATGACGATTCAGATAAAAAAGCGCAACTGATGGTAGACCAATTAGTACAAAGCCATGAATTAACCAATACGCAGCAGCGGCGTCTGTTTTCCACCCTTAGAGATAACTTTGTTGAAGTGGCGTATGTAATCACTGATCAAGAGACTTACCCAACACTACATGACTTAACCAATAAAATAGCGGACCTTAACCAATTAAAAACGAAACAGCTTCGCGAGTTTTTAACTGAAGATCAGCTCAAACAGCTTAATAGCGTAGACTGGGTAAGCCGATTTAAACAGCATGCTTTATAGATTTTGTGTAACTGTTATAAAGCCAAAACTGCCTGTGGGATTCCCCACTACTTTCACTTCACCCACAAGAATGGCATAACACACGCAGAATGACGTCACTTACGAGCTTAAATCTTACTCACTTGAATATAGCTAACAAGCACTCAGCAGAACACTTTGACACCAAAGCGGTTAGTAAACCAGCAATCAGCGGGCTTCATAAGGCAATGAAAATAAAAACTGTTGCTAAGCCAATATATTAGGGCTACAATGCCGGAAAATAACAACTTTGCTTAATAATGTAGTAAAGTTATTATGTACTGAATGAAAGATTTCAGGGGCTGATTAGGATTCGACAGGATTCATGAAGCCTGAGGTGCATGTCGAGGGGCGGTTGGCCTCGTAAAAAAGCCGCATTTAAAGTAATCGCAAACGACGATAACTACGCTCTAGCGGCATAATAGCCCGCTAGCACTCCTCCAAGAAATGCTTGTGGTTCTGGTTCTGGAGTGTCACCCCACACAAGATCGCTACGGAAACCCTGGCCGGGGTTGAAGGGTTAAATTGAAGCGGCCTCGCCTTTATCTATCGTGTTCGTCCGAGAGCTAAAGGTTAACTAATAGACGATACTAAACATGTAGGACCGAGGGTCGACGCTTTCTGGACGGGGGTTCAAATCCCCCCAGCTCCACCAAATAGCAACATCAAAACCCTATCAAAACACTGTTTTTGATAGGGTTTTTGTTTTTCTGGGATTTGAATAGTGTGTGAATGGGGACGTAAATGTGGCATGATTTGTCATGTTTTTGTCCCGTAAAATAAAGTCAATTGAAGAAGTCGCCCAAGTGACAGGCCATAGAAATTCAAATATTTTATGGCAAGTTTACACGCAACTGTTTCCGCATAAGTTGCATGATAAAGAGCAAATCAGTTAGGGGTTTGAAACCCCCTCCACATCACGAATAAGTTGAATAAGTTGAATAAGTTGAATAAGTTGAATAAGTTGAATAAGTTTTAATTTGACCTATCAGTTTTGATTAACAAGGCTTAATCAAATCTGATAGTTGCCTATGTGCCAAACTCGCGCGTTCGGCACCTTACTCTTTTGTTAACCATTTTCTTTGTTAACTGAATATATCCTAACACCCAAGACACTTCTTCGTATTTTAAGCGACACAGTATCTCCGGTCTTAAAGTTGGAGAATAAATATTTATCGTTTATATAGTCCTCTGAAAAACCCGATATTCCCTCAAATGAGATCTTATTTCCACGTCTTTGAGTACTTTTTACCTTTGTAATTAGAACTTCATTTGGGGCTAAAAACTTACTGAAAACTGCTGGAATTCCTATACCAAATGGAACAAATATCAAATAAGCTAAAAATACTATGGTCAAAATAAGTAACACCGGAATTGGCAGTTTATCCTCTCGCCTAAGCTTGAAAGATTTATAGGCTTCTGGGTCAGTATATGTTTTCCAAGCTAGCCATAAAGTGAGCCATATACTAATCGAGAAAGAAACAAGTAATAGAGGAATTGCAATTGTTTTATTAATAAAAAACCATGAGTTAGCAGCGTAAAGAGCTAGGAATACCCAAAGTGCCATAGGTAGATAATAAATTAAGAAATTTTTCATAAGGTTAACAGCTTATCATTGAAGCAAATAAACCTAAGGCAACGGCGAAGGAAGCGCATATCCATGCGCTATAATTATCATTCAATGTCTTATTAAGCACTATCTCTTCTCTTTTCAATTCTAAAGCACTGCATGTATGCCTAAATTTTTAGAGATATTGACAAATTTCATAATAAAATTAAATAAAAACCGCTCCTAAGCGGATTTTTGTTTTTAATCATTCAGCGCATCATCCAATGCGCTTACCAATTCATCATCAAGCTTATTGGTTGTGAGGCTTGCTAAATGTTTGGCTGTGGCGAGACATACGCGCTTGATGTTATGGTAATTACATTAAAGAACACGACCAAAAAAGCCGCTAGATAGCGGCTTGTTGTAATTACGAAGAAATATCATCAGCTTTCAGTGAGACAATTATGTGTTGAGAGCTTGAATCTTCAGTATTTAATTTTTCTATTACTGTGACTGGCAGTGGTTTTCCCCCAAAAGCTACTGGAATCAGTTGGTGCCCTATATATTCTTCAAATAATTCAGCAAACCTATCATAGTCAATATCAATATGATGAGAATATTCCATAGACTTATTCAAGATAACACCTAACCACTCACCATTTTTATTATGAATAAGTATTATGTTACCCCTAGATTCTGTGTATCCTCTAGATATGTATAAAACATCTCTGGCGCACGGACAATAAAAGAACCTGGTGTAAAAGTTTGACCATTTTCAATATAGTCACCCTGTAGTACAAGCACCGTTTCATACCCCATATGCACGTGTCCTGGTACATACGCACCAGCTTCGTATCGCAAAAATGCGCAGTCTGCTCCGGTCGGGTTTGCTTTGGTTTCATCAAATAATACAGCGATATCGACCCCCTCTCTTAGCCCACGTTGATACGGACTAAATTCAATCTCATCAGAGATTTCAATATCAGATGAAAAACCGAGCTTTACGATGCGGTCATTTGTCTCAGGTGGTGAATTAAACTTCATTTTATTCTCCTTGTTTGTTCAGCCTTGATGCTTGTGATTGTCCGTTGTATCCCCAATTAATTGCAGGCTGCTCTTCAATACTGATGTAATTGGGAAGGTTATTTACATTTATAAAAATTTCTTCAAATAAGAGCCAAGTGTGTCTGAGCCATGCCGCTTTTTGCGATTCGGAATTTGTCCCCTCTGTAATGACAATCTGTAAGTAAAATTGAAAGCCTTCGCTTGGCTTGCTATGACTGTACCAATCTCCGTTATTTTCATAGATAACGACATTGATCAACTCTGGACGCTTTTCGAGATAAGTTTGCGTCAGCGCACTCAAAGATATTGCGAGCTTTTCTTTAATCGCTGGTAATAATGTTTTATTGGTAGTAACAGTTAAAATTGGCATTTCGATTATTTCCTTATAAGTGGTTTGCTTACTGCTGCTTGCTTGAAGATCCATACCAATAAATAGGCCACTTCTTCCCAATTCCTATGTTGTTTATCAGTGAAGCAATCCCCACTAAAAACAAACTGCCAAACAAAACGGGAAAAATCAGAAAGTCAAAGTGATAACTTCCGGCAAGAATAATCACTATGGGGTTTGCACCTGCTGGTGGATGAACAACTCTAAAAAACTGCATCGCAGAAATAGCCAAACCAACTGAAACCGCCATTACCCAAGGCGCATCTCCAAATACCAAAAATGCGACAAGCCCTATTAGCGCAGAAATAAAGTGACCACCAATGACATTGCGAGGCTGAGCTAAGGGCGAGGCTGACGCAGCAAATAAAATTACACAGGTGGCGCCAAACGGTGCCATTAATAATGGGTATTGCGTTAAGCTAGAAATAAAGAAAAGCCCCCAAATTCCAACAACCCCTCCGGTAAACCCCCTTAGTAACTCAATGAACTTAACCTTGGGCGGTAAAGCTCCTCCTCCAGAAAATTTCCTCATAGCGTTTCTCCTACACCTCATGCGTCACGAGGCGTTATAGTTCATCGTTAATGTGCTATCATTAATGTACAGATCTGTACACATCACGAAAGGTACAGATCTGTACACTTTCGCGCAAGCAATTTTTTAGGATATTAGATGAAAGTAGAACAACACATTTTGGACGTAGCTGAAGACCTATTTAATCGAAATGGATACACCGCAGTGGGAGTTGATTTGATTAGAGATGAAGCAAAAGTATCAAAAACAACAATTTACAGACATTTCGGTGATAAGAACGGCTTAGTTGAGGCAGTACTAAATAGACGACACTTAAGGTTTCAAGACTCGCTTGAACTCGCCATAAGTGAGATCGAAACACGACAAGAAAAATTAAGCGCCATTCTAGATTGGCACTTTGAGTGGTTTTCAACGTCGCATTTTGAAGGGTGCATGTTTATGAACGCCCTAGCCGAGTTTAAAAATCGAGATGAAAGCATCAGCCGAATCGCTTTAGATCACAAACGTTGGTTACTCAATTTAGTGTCCCGAGCAATGGGGCAAGAGCAAGAGCCAGGTCAAACACAAGACAAACCCGAGGTGATAATGACATTCATAGAAGGGCTTATTATTCGCGCTAAATTTGAAAACATTTTAAATAATAAAGCACTCTACAAGTCCGCACTATTTAAGCTACTGGCGTGATTACTCGCTCTTAAAACCCCTGCCACGCCTTGTTACATCAATGTACAGTTAATTAATCATAAGCTGTACGTCGATGTAATTACATCTGTGAAAACCAACACCAAACATTAATTGCAGCTTGTTTTTCTCTATTATTTTTCATAGTAAGAAAGTCCAGAGTAAAACATACAAACCCACATTGATGGCGAAAACACTAAAAAACACACGCCGCTTTTCAGTGTCATAAATGGCCCAAGTGCAGCTAATAGCTGCACTTTTTGTTTGTTATGAACCAAATTATGCGCCTTGAATGGGTGATGCTAAAACAACCTAATTCAAAGTTATCAGATTCGCCATATCCGCTATTACGCTTATTTTATTTGCCACTATTTTACGTCTTGAATGCCCATCACTAATTGGTCCCAATTGCGCTGATTTTCCATGCTATTTTGCGCGCCATTATCGTCAGCATACTGAAAACGTTTTTGTGCTGGTGTTTTGCTCATTGATTGATACAACCAGTAAGCTTCTTCTTTAAGTGCATCTTCGATTGGCTTGTCAATTGAGGCATATACAGCGCGCTTGCAGGCTTCTATTGATTCCGCAGGAAATTGACTGATTCGATTAGCCAGTTCTTCTACATAAGGACCAATTTTATCCGCATCCAATGCTTGGTTAATCGTGCCATACGCTTGCGCTTGGTCAGCGTCAAAATCACGTGCACTCAAAATGATCTCCAATGCTCTCCCTAACCCTACCTGCCGAGCCATTCGGGATGCACCACCACCACATGGTAAAATTCCCATTCCGACCTCCATTTGCATAAATTTAGCCTTACCACGAGCGGCAAAACGCATATCACAAGCCAGCATAAACTCATGGCCCCCACCACGCGCAAACCCCTCTACTTTTGCAATGGTGGCTTGTGGCAGTGCACTGACCCTCTGTAAGACTTGCTGCAAATAAAGTAATTCAACTTCTTCTCTCGCCACCGCCTGAGTAGACATATCCTTTAAAAAATTTGTATCGGCATGTGCAACAAAAATTTCTGGGTGTGCCGATTGAAATACAACCACTTTTACACTTTTGTCTTTCTCTAGCGCTTCAGATAAGCGATTAAGATCATCCAACATAGGTATGCCTTGAATGTTTACAGGTGCAAAATCAAAGGTCACTGTAAGCACTGCTTGATTCTGTTTAGCCTTAAACGTTGTATAATTTTCATAAACCATAATTATCTCCAAACTTGTCACAGGGTGTAAGAAGTAAACTCTGAAATGAAGAGTAACACCCACTCAAAATCTTTATAATCCATCTTATTTAATATTGAGTTTATGGATTTTGTTGATAATTATTTATGTGCTCAAGTCACTTATATTTCGAGTTAGTTTTCATTGTGAAATGTCTACAAAACAATAAGTAAATCCCTGACGTTAGCTGGACTTAGCCTCAAATACTCACTTCTATCACACAACGACATAATAAGGCAGAAGGCGTTCTTTTTATCGAAGCAGCACCCAAACAATTGCCATGACATTGCTCCTTCTCAGTCGGCTATCAAACGGATTGTGCCACCATAGCGGCTGTTGACTATAATTGAATGGGTCGATAAAACAGGCAAAAAATTCATGCATGCTACAAAAGCACTTTCTTTATTTTGTGTTTTCTTTGGATTCTCTCCCCTTGTATTCGCACAACAAATAAAAGTTGTTACAGAACACTTCCCTCCATATCAAATAGTTGAAAATGGCTTACCAATTCAGGGAAGTGCTGTTGAGCTAGTTAAAAAATTACTTGCCAAAGCCAATCACAACGTACCTATTGAGGTATACCCTTGGGCGAGAGCATATAAGCTGGCACTGAACGAGCCCAATACAATGATATTTTCAATGGCTAGAATTATAGAGCGAGAACATTTATTTCATTGGGTTGGTCCGATTAGTAAACTAAAGGGTCATATATGGGCCCTTAAAAGCAGCTCCCATATAGAAATTAACGCGCTGGATGATGCTAAGCGCTTTTCAATTGCTGTGATCAGAGAAGACAGTACCCATCACTTTTTAAGGTATATCGGTTTTAATGACGAACCCAATCTATATTTTACAACCGCATTCAAACAAAACGTCCAAATGCTCTTATTGGAACGGGTTGATCTCGTTATTGGAACGCAATCGATGTTAGAGGAACAAATGAGTGACTTGGGGTTAGACATAAAAAAATTAAAAAAGGTCTACGCGTTCAATCCAGATGACTTTCAGCTTTACATTGCCTTCAACAAAGACACCCCGCTTGATTTAGTAAACAAATACCAACGAATATTAGAAGAAATACATCAAAGCTACAGTCACTAAATTTTGCTGCCTAAAACATGGGTTTTGTAATTTGATTCCTAGCCACTTGCTACTGGAAGTATCTTTAGCAGCCCCCACTGCACACCTAATTGTGAGCTTTGGCATCCGTAGGACTCACAATCCAGTTATGAACTGAAGCCATGAATCGTCATACGATTAAAAGAACGTACACCCTACAACACTAAAAACCCTGAACGGACATAATTTAACCTTCATTGGTCCCATCAAACACAAACCTACGTCACTATTTAGACATATAACCTAAATACTTTTTGAAGTTAACCTATCATTTCTTACAGCTGTGATCTTTTGATTCATTTAGGTACATTTTCTGTGTTAGCTGCTGTGGGGGAATACAAAAACTCCGAAGGCATTTAACTTTTGCATCGATCATGTTGCGCTATTTTACAAAAATGGCCGCGTTAAGGTGCACAAATAAATATTTATAAGCTTTGAAAAACAGTCAAATCAACAATAACAATGAGCTGTTTATAGCAATATATATTTTCTAGTAAAGCACAGGGGCACCATCAAATATGTGCTCAAATTCGTAATTTGCTATGGAGATTTTAATCACTTTTTCAAAGCAAAACACCATTTTGAATAAAGGATAATAAGGATAATAATGAAGAAAAACTATATTGGCCTCTCGTGCACAATGCACGACAGTGCCTTAGCTATCTTAAATGAACATGGAGAAGTTTTGTTCGCAGAAGCAACCGAAAGGTATTTGCAAAATAAGCGAGCTATCAACTGCCAACCAGACCAAAGTGTGCGGATTTCAAAGCTCATAAAAGAATACTGTGACCCTGATGCAGATCTAGTACTTGCCGAAACATGGAGTGACTCTTCAGCTGAAACTTTTACCCGCGTTTATGATGATGTGATGAAGGTTTCAGAAGGTGTGGAAAATTTCCCACAATCATTGAAAGAAGTACAGAATATCGTGCAATATGTTGCACATAGCCAAGTTCGCTTCCCTGAACTAACGGGCCAAACTCTTAAATATGAATATGATTTTCTTGACGGATATACGGGCAAAATCTCTTCTCGCAGATATGATCACCACCTGACACATGCCGCTACAGCATGTTTCAGCTCACCATATGATGAGGCTGTATGTGCTGTCGTAGATGGTACAGGTGAAGGCACAGCAACTAACTTTTATATCTACCGAGACGGTAAACTTGAAGAGATCGCAGGCCAAAGTCAAGAAGGACTAGGTAGTCTGGGCGCTTTCTACGTTTATGTATGTCTAGCATGTGGATTTGGTGCGCTGACTGGCGAAGAGTGGAAAGTAATGGGGCTTGCACCGTATGGTAAAAAAGACCCTGAACTGTATGACATTATGCGCTCTATGATTGAAGTTGAAGGTTTAGCTATCAAGCAACCTACAGATGGTCGTTTTGAACGTGCAATCCAAGCTCTTTATGAGCGCCGCAGAGCACCTGATGCACCACTGTTAGATTCAGCTGACATGGCACACACCGGACAGCTCGTTTTCTGTGAGATCATTGAAGAACTACTTAGTAACTTACATGACTTAGGTCTCTCTGATAACTTGGTACTAGGCGGTGGTTGTGCACTTAACTCAGCAGAAAATGGCCTACTAACAGAGCGCACTGGATTCAAAAGCTTACACGTTTACAGCGCGCCTGCTGACGACGGTAATGCATTAGGTGCAGCACAATTAGCATTCTATGAAGACAACCCTGACAAGGTACCAGAAGCTGATTTCCAAAGCCCTTACTTAGGTTCGAAGATGTCCGACTTAGCACTTGAGAGCCTAGTTAAGTTTAGTGGCATTCAAAACATTCAAAAGTTCCCGGGCGAAATTCACAAAAAAGCCGCAGCGTTGCTTGCCGAAGGTAAAATCATTGGTTGGGTACAAGGTCGCGCAGAATTTGGTCCTCGTGCACTGGGTAATCGCTCAATCCTTGCCGATCCTCGCCGTAAAGATATGAAAGACAATATCAACGCACGCGTAAAATTCCGCGAAGAGTTTAGACCATTCGCACCATCTATTCTCGATGAATACGGTGAAATGTACTTCGAAAACTATCAGCGTTCGCCTTACATGGAACGTACCTTAGTATTCCGTGAAGAAGTCCGAGATCGTATACCCGCGGTTGTTCATGAAAATGGCACTGGTCGCTTACAATCGGTCAAACGTGAATGGAATGAAAGATACTATGATTTGATCAGCGAGTTTAATGCACTGACGGATGTGCCAGTATTGCTAAATACGAGCTTTAACATCATGGGCAAACCAATCATTCACTCAGTTGAAGATGCAATTGCGGTATTTTATACCACAGGGTTAGATGCACTCGTTATCGACGATTACCTTATCACCAAATAGTCGACAACCTACAAAGCTGAGCCATTAAAATTTAACCACTAATCATGATGGTCGATATTATTGGCTCACTAGGTTTTTTGATAACTCAACTCTAGGGGTAAATTACGTTCCTAGAGTTGCTAACACTAGGTACCACACTTAAAACTTAAACTGTGCAAAGCGCTCCATAAATGGGCCACAATGATTAAAACAGCCTGTTCACTCAATGTCCATTCAATAAAGTCAAAATTATTTATTCCAAATCTGAATACATAACACCACAACCGCATGTCAGGAAAGCATCAAAATAGCACTATAAATCATTAAGTTAGAGAAAAATGAAAATTCTAATAAAGTACAGCAGTAAAAGACACAAAAAACAAATTAATGTACTATACGCAACGAATTATTAATATGGATTTAGACAATGAAAAAAGCGCTACTTTTCTCTTTCGCCATAGGACTAGGGTTGTCCTCTTCATTTTATGCAATTGCATCACCGAGTTCACAATCGTTACTGTCAGAGCAGGCTTTTACAAAAGCCTATATGAAAGAAGCTGAAAAACACTTCAATGGTGCCAAGTTTAAGGTGACGGGTGAATTGTCTGTCGAAATCACATACTCAGAAGGTGTTACCCTTTCGACAAATCTGTCAAATGCTTACCTGAGATACTCTAAAGAGCAAGACAACCTCAAGGATATATTTGCAGACCAAATAAATTCGAGCAAAAGCATTGACTTATTAACCGATGAGTCGAAGTTGCAAATTAGCCAATTAAGGCCCGTTATCAAACCAGCTTCTTATATTGATAACATAATGGCTCAAATCAATCAGTCTAGTGATAAAGAAATCCCTTTTCCGTTTTATTACGAGCAAATTAACGATGAGTTGGTTTTGCTTTTAGCACTAGACACACCAACAAGTATTCAGTACGTGAGCAAAGACAAACTCGAAGAATTTAAGCTACCTGTGGCGCAGCTAAAAGAAATCGCTAAATCTAACTTAGACTCATACCTTGCTCAGCTAGGAGCAAAACTCGAAAAAATTAAGCAAAAAGATGGCAATAGCAATATTCATATGTTTGTCGCTGATGAAGTTTACGACGCGAGCGCTATTTTCTCAGATTACTTCAAGAAACAAATCAATGCGACTTTCAAAGGACCTGTGGGTATCGTATTCCCAAATAGAAGTAATGTGCTGGTCGTACCGCTAGATGATGAAGCATCGCTTTATAAAATCGCGATGTTGGCTTATTCAGAGTATCCAAACCTATCTTACAATCTATCGCCGTTTGCTTACGAATATAACAATGGTGTACTAAAACGCATCCAATTTTAGTAAAAAATGGCGTGGTGTCCTATGCGATCTGCCACGCCATTTCATCATACCGCAACCCATTACACGGACTCTGTTCATTCCAACGCTTTGAAAAATGTCGTTATTCAAAATAACAGGCTTGCTCCCTATTGACCTGTCTACAACTTCATAGTTTAGAGTCTCATTCAATCCTGAGGCACTATCGCTTCTCTTGGCTAAACGCACAAAAATTTACGGGAGCAAAACTATGCCCATTTTAATTCGAACAGAGCACAGTGATGACATCACTTCGATTGAATCAATTACCAAACAAGCCTTTGCAAATGCTGAACATTCAAACCACTGCGAGCATTTTGTTGTAAATGCGCTACGCAAGGCTGGCGCTTTAACGCTGTCTTTAGTAGCTGAACTGGATGGGAGCATTGTTGGCCATGTTGCAATTTCTCCAGTTAAATTATCAAGTGGAGCAAGTAGATGGTTTGGGCTTGGCCCCGTTTCTGTATTACCTGCATTTCAAGGGCAAGGAATTGGCTCTCAGTTAATAAACCAAGCATTAGCCCATATGCAATCTAGTCAAGCTGCTGGCTGTGTGGTGTTGGGTGAGCCGACATATTACAGTCGATTTGGTTTTACAGCAGCGTCAAGCATGGTTTTAGAAGGCGTACCTGCTGAGTATTTTCAAGTGCAAAGTTTTGGCGACAGCATCCCAACTTGCCGTGTGGTGTACCACGATGGGTTTTATTGCGAAAGTGAAGCATAAACCCAGTGAAAGCCCCGCCAGAAACCTGTGGGTTACTGGCGGAGCTTGATATGGATACGGTTGTTAATTTCTTGACTGATATTGAGCAGCCTTCTCACCTTTGCTCTGCCATCTATTGTTAAAGCGTCAGAGTATTTTGAACAAGAAAAACAGCGTAAAACTGTAGTTAAATTAGGTAAATCAAAGCTAAGATATTAATTTTTATTAATATATTTTCTTTTTCAAACCTAATCTGTACAGAGCGCCTTAGCACAATGCGCAAAAACCTTGCAAAACCTCTCTGTTGAAAAAAGGCCAATAACTACTCGTCGTTGACCCAATTTAAGTGGTTGCTGGCGAAGATTTCTAACCCTTTACGGCGCATCCTTTCAATCCAGTCTTCGGCTTTATTTACCCCGACACCATGGTACTCCACCGCAGCTTTTTGCAGCACTCGGTGTTCATTCTGAATCGTTGTCGGCATTAGCGCCGCATCGTCCGTATTGACACAGACGGTAATAGACCCTTTTCTAAGGCCAAATCGGTTATACTGCTGACCTTTTTCCAACAGCGATTGATTAGGCGGATCCCACCTAAACACCGGGTGTTCATGATAGTGCTCAAAGCGACCAATATAAATATTAGAAGTTGGGCACGCTTCAATGATTACCCCCTGTGCCGCATACTTTTCCATTTGCATGTCTTGAATGGCTTCATACAAGTTGAGCTCTGCTTTGGAGACGGAGTCGTAAAATATGCCATCTTCGACTTTAAAAGGCTCTTCTCCTTGCCTAGGTTCACAAAATACGATGACCGTTTGTTCTCGCTTTTCGAAGTAATGGCCTTTGACAATGTGGGCTGAGGTGTATTGTTTCCAAAGTTTGAAAGCAACTTCGGAGACAGCGGATGATGACCGCCTATCAAAGTCGATAAGCCAATCTCGATGCAGTGGGTTTAAATGCTCTATTTCAAGTGAAGACCCACTTAAAGCTTCAAGGTCATGGGTTTCAGGGCAATTGCGCCTTAATTTCCATGCTTCAAAAAAATCTCTCACGGTATAGGTATGCTTGGTGTCTTTGTATAAATGCTTCGACCAAAAGTGTATCTTGTCTTGGAGTAGCTGTAGAACCCCCGCGAACTCTGATGCATGTTGAGTGACTTCTAAGGCTTTCTGATAGCACCAAACTAAATTATCGAGGTGATCACCCAAGCTTATGTATGCCGTTTTTTGTCTATCGGCCCAAGCAACCGGATCTACCCCAAGCGCTAAGCTATGGCCTAGCCTGTCACCCACTTTAAAGTCACAAAAATACACGGCTTCATCAATTGCACGTAGGCCACTTAACAAGTGGCTGTAGTCTTCACCAGAATGAACCGTTAGAAAAGGTCTTTCAAACCGATTACTGAACATGCTCATACTGGGGTGTTTAGCGCTGCGCATCGCTCTGAGTGCCGGTGCAAAAGTTTCAATAGGCAGTTCGTTCTCATTACCCGCTACGTCATAGCCACGAACGGCTTTCCTCAAGTCGATGCTATTGGAGGTTATCCCACGCTTTTTAAAATCAAATGCGTGCACTTCCGCATCAGAAAATTTAACAGAGCCTTTGAACTGCTGGAGTGCAGCAACTTGTTGCTTGAGTTCCAATCTCACTTGCTTTTGAAATTTGTCTTCTCTTGCTGAACGGCCACGTTTTATAGATCGCGAAAAGTGGATCACAAAGTGAATATTCTCAGACAGCGCATGCTTTAAAGCTGCCTGCAGGCCCTTTTGCAATGCACCAGTAGACACACCGCCTTCATCGTTGACCACAAGACCAGGCGCTACCCGAAACTCTCGATATGTCCTTGGGTCGATATCAGTGGCAAGCGCATCGATGCGTGCATTATTTTGGTGTACGTTCCCTCTTTGCTTACGCCCAGAAAATCCAAATGACTCTACAAACTGACCAAGCCCAGTCCCCCACACAATCATGTAATTGCGAAGGACGTTTGAAACCCGAACGAAACGCTCTGCTAATGACCGACCTTGCTCTCCAATATTCAACACACCAACGCAGTATAATAGCCAACGAATATCAGAGCGCACAGGCTTGCAGTGTGATTGCAATAACGCTTGTTGCGCTAACGTATTTGCTTGATTCGTAGTGAGAAAGTACAAAGCGTTGTCATCGTCACTATCAAAAGCCAAATGGTTTAGGTCCACATTTAATGACTGCACATTTTCAGTAAAAGCAAACTCAACCAATCGGCTTGATAGCTGATAGCTCCAAGCTGGCAACTCTGATTTATCTAACAAGCCGCTTTCAAACAAGGTGTATTCGGGTCTTGTTGGCCACCGCTTGTCTTTGATGGTTTGTCCATATAGCGAGAAGCTCAAAAGCGAAGGGCCAGTATGGCCATGACCTCCCAAATGAGCATGGTTATCGGCAAAACGCTTGTCGGCGCGGTCATTTGCAAGCGCATGTGGACATTGCCACTGCACAATACAATTGAGAATATCTTGCGTACTAACGCCATGGTCTGCCGCCAGATCGCTGTAGGCCTGTGCAATGACCCAACTCCCATCGAGTAACGATAGAAGCTCCAGCCAATGCTCCAATTTATGTGGTTTTACTTCAAAGTGACTGCCTTGCCATTCCAAGTAAGTGTCGGCAAGGCGAGACAACACCGCAGCAACACTGGGGTTTTGATCATAGCCAAACGCGCTCGCTTGGTACTCGATATCTTCATTTCTAAGGTTGCGAAATATATAGGGCTGAAATGCCCTAACACTTTTACACAGCCGCTGAATCTGCCCTTGAGCCGTCACACGGCTTTCGGCAGGTGTTGTATCAAGCTCCAAATCAGACGCCAAAAACGCAATGTCACATAGCATACTATCGTTGACTATTAGCATAAATTACTCTGTGAATATCTCGAACAGCGCTATGATAAAGTTATTGACCTTGTCTCCCGATATCTCTTCCATTTCGATATAATCCAGCCCTTCAGGCAGAACATATTTCTCAAACAGCTCTCTGGCTTTTTCCTCGAGTTCAAGATAAGTGTCTAACTCTTCTTTAATTCGTTTTACCGTCGAAATCCTGGGGTCAAGTATTTCAGAGTGCATTTTAAAGAATTTGTGGATTTGCTTTTCTAATCGAGATGACACTTTGGTATTGCCATACACCACTTGCTTTGGCTTTCTCCGCGTGCCACCTCCTAGACAGATCCTCGGTTCAATGAGGGTTTCGCCAGATAACTGCGTTTGAATCATCGTAAAGAGCGGGTGAGTCTCTAGTGCTTTAACAAACAAATTGGTTGTGCTGTCATTGTTCGCTTGTTGCTCTGCAAAAATTTTGCGGTTTCGACTCAGTACACGGTCGTATCGATTAAACAGAATATGACTTCTCAGCGTATCTAAGTTGCTCGTAATCGCAACGCTTGCTTGCACCGCAGTGCCTTCGATCATTGCAGTGTATGCGGCGTTGACCATCATATACTCAAAGCGCTTGATAAAGTCTGTTAAATGCTCGTCTGACCCCTTGCTCTGCTTAACAAAATTTTCAAATTTAAACACATGGAAAGCAGTAAATACCTTATTAAAAATATACGAAAATATCGGAATTAACTGCTCGCCACTTAAACTGTCAAAAAACGCTTTGTGTTCGACTTTCCAGTCTTGGATTTGTACATTAAGTAAGTTTGCTGTGTGTAATTTACTTTCTTGATGTTCGGGTTGGAGTGACTCTTCATCATCGCCTTCACTGTCACCGGTGATCATCTTAGTTGGTGCCATATTAAATATGCTATAAAAAGGCCGACGATGGAGTATTTTAGATAACGTCTCGGTTGTTTTATTTTCACTATCACGCTTGGTAAATGAGTATAAAATAATTTCAAAAGCGCGACTTAAACACACAAACTGGTAGTTGTTTCCAAGTTTCGAATACATATCACCATAGGCATAAATATCCAACAGCACTGCATTCAAATTGTAAGATATGGTGATTTTTTCGCTATCAGAGCTCGATACCTTTTCAGTATAAGATGCAAGCTCCTTTGCGCCTTCTGTCATTGCAATGGCTTTCTCTGCCAATGAAATAGAACAACTATGGTGGAAAAACTCCAAAGGCGGCATGCTCTTAAGCGTGTTATCCGCGTCGTCAAATGCAGCCTCAAGTAAAGCTTTATTTTCAACTTGCCATTGCAGCCCCTCTCCGAGCGATTTCAACTGCGATGCTAAAAATCGTTTTTCTTCCCAAACCAAATGCTCTTTTTGAATTTGAAGCTTGGGGTTAAAGCTTGGCAAGTCCATGATGTTAAAGGAGTCGTCTTCGTCTATATTGTGCAAAGTCAGCAGAGAGTCCGCATTGGTGTATGCAACCCCACTTTGCTTTTGTTCAGCCCAATTTATAAAGTTTTTCCAAAGCTCATAGCTAGTGGCGCGATCACCTTTTAGCGCATACTCCACCTCATGGGGTGCAATAGCACGAATAAACTGAGTAAACTCCCGCGCAAATTCTGGTTCAGGCCACTTAGAAAGCGCTTCCTCGTTTAAGCACAACGGGTAGAATTGTGCAAAGATATTACGTTTGTGCTCTCGATATGGGTAGTACTCTACAAGGCTTTCTTGTTTACTTACGCGAATTTGCAACGACGGTGAAATATAGCTGATCGGCAAAAGCGATATGCGCATATGATTGGGAAAGACCTTTGCCAAATAAGCTTTGGTTAGCTCTTTCGCATATTCGCCCTGCTCTGCACTGCTCGTTGCACTACGGCAGACCTTTTCATCAAAATGAATATTGGTCATTTTTTCGTACAAGTTATAGTCGCCACTCACAATCGGGATAATGTAAGGGCAACCAAGTAATCGCCTTACTTCATCAACGACTTCATAAGCCCGCTCAAGCGCCATATCCACATCATCAATTGGCAGTGCTAAAGCGTTACAGCCCAATATTTGAATGGCAGACTCTACAAACTGATGAAAGTACTTTTCGATATTAATCCCTGACTTGTATTGCAAGATTTTATCGACGCCTGTGCACCCCTCAAACTCTTCTTTTTTGCCAAGGGCATCGGCCAATATTTTTAACCGCTTATAAAAGTCACCCTTTTGGGCTTCGCTTTTTTGATTACTAGCGCAGCAATGGCTGCTACTAAATTTTGCCTCTACTTCACTGTAAATTTGCGCGATAATCACATTTGCGAAATTGTCGTTGTCCACAAGCATGGTCGGATCAATGGCATCGAGAAAGAAAATCTCGTTCGCGTTGAGCTCGTCTCGGTCTTGCGTTGCTGCGCGCCACATGCTTTTCACATTTCTTAAAAAGACCGTTTTACCTGTGCCACGCTGCCCAGTGACTAAAATCGCGTTGTGCGACAACCACGTTTTATTTTTATTTTCACTGCGTGACTGCTTATATTGCTTGGCATCGTTCAAAAATGAAGCGAGGTTATTGACGAGCTTTTCTCTTGCTTCAAACTGCCAAAACTCCCTGTACTTTACTGGCTGAGATTTGTCTGCGCCGACAAAGTCATCGCGGTACTCTTCTTTTGTCAGATCTAATATATATTTGATTGCCATTTATTTTTTTAATCCTTTTACTAAATCAAAGGCGCTGTTATGTACCTTGTAGTGGTCGCCTAAAATCTCTCTGTCTCTGCGGTCGATCATCCCCTCTACCATTAAGAACAGTCGTTTAAATGTGTCGGCTTGAATACGGTCAACCTCAAACTCCTCCTCACTATGAATCGCAACTTCATATTCGCGTTTGAGCCGCTCTAAGCTAAATACCATTGTTTGATTTCTAATTGAGCTGGAGGTAAAGCCAAACAATCGATTACTCATGTAAGTCAACAAAAAACCAGCTGCGCAGGTTATACCCAATAAACAAATCAGCGGTTTGGTAAAAGCGAATAACACGGCCACCAAAAAAATAAGGTTAAATGAGGCCAACACAAACGACTGCCTCTTACGCCATGTAAACTCATCATCACCTACAAAATTATTATCACCATGTTTGAAGGGGTAATTTCTAAAACTAACAAATACTGCCAACATAAATGAGGGTAATACGGCAAGCGCTACCCAGTTAAAATCGTACCCATCCCAAATAAGGCTCTGTGTAAATACTGACAAATTGGGAATGAGTTCGGCCGCAGCAAACACCCCCAATAGAGTGAAGGCCCAGATAGAAAACAAAACAGACAAGGTTCTTGTCGCCTTGCTGCTTTTATCTGCTCGCTTGTGAGCGGGCATATACACGGTATCTATAAACCAGTTAATCTCGCTAATTACTGGATCGTCACTATCAACGTGCTTTATATATCCTTGGTACCTTTGGTTACCCATCAACCCCTCACTGCATTTAATAACTCTGAAAGGCAACGAATACATTTCAGAATGAAGTTTTTTATAAAGTTGCGTACAAAATAATGGAAATTTCACATGTAAGCAATGGGTTAACCAGATATTAAAGCGCGCGTAACTATCTACGCGGCGCGCGCCTTTCTCATTAATGAATAACATAATCGCGGTTAATAAAGGCTAAGCTATAAGAGCACGTCAAAACGACCGAATAATCACCTCGACTCAGTACTAACTTAACTGACTGTGTTTATCTCGCTGCGTTTGTACAAAAGTTTTTGCTGTCATACCAAAGTGTTTTTTAAAGCAAGCACTAAAATAAGAACCCGAATTAAATCCGACGTCATCGGCAACTTGTGCAACACTCTGACCATGAAGTAATGGTGTAATGGATTTATACAGTCTGTACGTCCTTAAATACTCATTTGCTCCCATGGAGATCAATGCAGTTAACTTGCGGTGCAGTTGGCGTTCACTCAACGCCATTTCTTTCGCTAATTCACTGACGGATGTCTGAGTATTGCGATAATACTGCTCGACGACTCTGTCGAGTTTATCCAAAAAGTCATAGATATGAGGTTGGTCCTTAAATTGGAATTTGGGCAAGGCAGGTAGGCTCAAGGCATCCTGAGTGGGTTGAGGCGTAATTCGGCTGCGCCACTTCTGGAGTGTAACCTCCTGATGCTTAAATAGATTGCGTACTTTAAGTTCGAGAGCCTGTAAATTGAAGGGCTTTGTGATGTAGTCATCGGCCCTCAGTGTTAAGCCTTCAATTTGCCTTTGCTCGTTTAAATTGGCAGTGAGTAAAATCACCGGAATATGCCCGGTCAGAGAATGCTGTTTAATCGCTGACAACATTCCAAACCCATCTAGCTTTGGCATCATCACATCTGAAATAATCAAATCTGGGATCAGCGATTTTGCCAGCTCTAGCCCCTCTTCACCATCACGTGCAACGGTTACAGAATAAGCAGTACCAAAAACGCTCTTTAAAAACGTCAGCATATCGGGCGTGTCGTCAACAATCAGTATACTACGAGGTTCTTGAACCTCAGAGCTTGTAGCACTGGCCTCTTCAAAGTTTGCTGTATTGTCTATTACAGCCGTTGACTGGCCAGTAGACTCACTTTCAGCAGTGTTAAATTTAAGTGTAAAAGTACTGCCTTGGCCTTCAACAGAAGATACCTCGACAGCGCCACCCAAAGCATCAACGGTAGACTTCACAACACTTAACCCAATGCCAAGCCCGACGTTGTGTTTACTTCCCTGCTCTGTTCGATATTCTGGCTCAAAAATCTTACTTTGCTCACCTGCTGGAATACCAATACCCTGATCACAAACACTTAGCACGCAAACAGAGGACTCTTTACTGCTTGACTTGCGTAAAGTGAGTAAAATGCGCTGCCCGTTGGGGCTATATTTTATCGCGTTGCTAAGCAGATTACTCACGCATTGCTCAAGCTGATCTTGCTTAGCCTTTACCATGACACGAGACGCAACATCAACTTCTAGTCGCAATTCATGCTGTGCTAGCAAAGGCGCAAATACATTGGCCTGTTCGTTACAAATTTCTGAGAGATCATAAAGCTGCAAAGACTGTTCGGTTGTTTGAACCTCTCCACCACTGTGTTCAGAAACCTGCATTAACTGCTCTATCAACACTTTTAGCCTCTTTGCATTACTCACTACAATACTTGCCATTGTATTGCGCTCTTGTGCGTGCTCGACTTTCATCAACTGCTCCGAAGGGCCCTGAATTAAGGATACGGGCGTCATTAATTCATGAGAAAGCGTTTTCAAAAGTAAAGTTCTTTGCGCCTCAGCACTTGCCAAAGCAGATGATTTTTCTAATAGCTGCTTGTTTTGCTCGGTTATGGCCTTCGTTTGCAGTGCCACTTCTTTTTCTAATTGCTTTTGAATGCCTTTAAGCGCTTTAACCCGCAAATGATAAATCACAAATAAACAGAGCATAAAAGTAAGCACATACGCAATATAGGCCCATACGGTGGCATACCAAGGCGTTTTGATTGAAAACACAAACTGGCCTGTCGTTGTAGACCAGTTACCGTTACTGTCTGTGCTTTGCACCTGTAAATTGTATTGACCGTGAGCAAGCTTTGGGATCATCAGTACTCGACTGTTGCCAAGTTCTACCCATGCCTCAGACACGCCCTCGAGCTTGTAACGAAATTGCTGCTTTGATGCACTGGCAAAGTTGGTGTTGGTCAAACTAAAACGAATACTGGCATGCTGGTACGGTAATTCGTCCAATGACAGCTTGTTAAAATAGGTTTGTGTACTGCCATCAGCCAATGTAATTTCAAATTCGCTGACTTTAGGGCTTGCGTCAAAGTAAGCGAGTTTTTTAGGCGCAAATAAAGTCAGTCCATCGGCAGATGCAAATACTAGGTTGCCATCGGCGTTGGTAGCTGCGCTGCCAATATAACCCTGGTGGTAAAGTCCATCACCTTTGTCGTAATAATGAATACTGCCACTTGAGCTACTCGGTTCCCAGCCAAAAATGCCCAAACCATTTGCAAACCATGCCCGTCCGTCATCGCCAAAAGCAACACTGGCGTTCGTCATATTGGCGATTTGACTCGCCAGTGCCAGCCAATCTTTTTTCTGGGTATCATAAGCCTTGATACCTGCATCTGACTGCAAATACAGAATGCCTGATGGGCTCAAAAACAAATCATAAATGGCTTCTGAAAGGTCTAGTACTGGCGCATCTGGTTGTACAAAGTCGCCCGTGGTTAAGTCTAGCGATTGCAACCCTGCTGATGTTGCCACCCATAGCATGCTTTGATGCTGCACTATACTGTGCACTTGATCGTTATGTAATTTTGAATTTGAACGCGTGTACCTTTTGATTTGTCTTGTTTTAGGGTTTAGCTGAGTTAAACCATCAAAACTATGGGACAACCAAATAGAGGTGTCATTTTCAATAACCATTGCATAGATTGAATCTGGGATACCCATCTCTGCAAAACTAAACTTGTCTATAACTTGCATCGACTCTGCATCAAGATGCACTAACTCTTGATACATACTCACCCAAAGTGTGCTGCCCTTGCCTTTCGCTATTGCTTGTGCTGACAGGTCGTACGCTTTTAAACACCCATCAAACGAACCATTCATTTGATACCGGCAAAGTCCTGCTAATTGGTCAGCAACCCAAATATGTTGCTCTAAGACCAACACATCGTTTATTTCAAACTGATGTGTTTCGCTTGGGTGTGTAAAATCAAAGTTTTGTGCCGCGCTCAGGTTAGCATGTTCAATTATCGCACCTTCTGTGTAGCTTCCCAGTGCGAGCAATTGCTGGTCACTATAAATAGAAAGTAGCGGCGGTGAGTCTCCAACTGGGGTGACTTGCTCACTCAACTGCAAAAGCCCTGCATTTAAAGATGCCGCAAGCAACTTGTTGTCACGCACTTTCAAATCAAACACGTAGCCTACCGTATCAAATTGATTTTCATCTACATATTTAACTATGGCTTGCTTGTCATCAGGGAGGTACTGGGCAATCCCCACCCCTTGTATACTCAGCCAAATCTGGCCGTCATCAAGGCGCCACACCTTATCAGCGAATAAAGGCGCTCCGTGTTCATTTTTAATAAACTGGGCTTGCTGCTTGGTGATATCAAATAACAGTACCCCAGGATCTGTTGCCAGTAATAAGGTAGACGCATCGACTTGAGTGATCGATAACACACGGTCGTTAAATGGAGAGGGCTCTGCTTGCTGGTCAAGGTTCTCGATATTAATAGGCACAAAGTTAAGTGCACCATTGTCAACTTTGTACAGCCCCGCTCTCTCTCCGACCCAGATCTCACCTTGTCTAGACTCAAAAAGGCTATAAATATTGAGTGGATCTGCGCCTTGCCCGGCTCGTACCGGTTCAAATGATTCAGCCTGCGGATTAAGCACTTCTAGACCCTGTTTGCCAGCCGCCCACAGCCTATGCTGCGAGTCAAACAACACATCCCTAACCCATAAAGCGTTGCTTAATTCAGGTGTTTGATGTTTTGAAAAGCGCTTTACCTGTGTTCCATCAAATCTAGCAATGCCCTGCTCTGTCGCAAACCACATAAATCCACGATGATCTCGCGTGATATCAAACACGCGATTGCTCGGCAGGCCGTCACCCACACTGAGCGTCTTACCCCCATTTGCGTCAGCCTTTGGGCAAAAGCCAAGCAAAATAAAAATTACAAAAAAACACCTTACAAAAAAGGTCACTAAGAAGTTTTTAGACATATGGTAAATTGTTGTTATGTTTGCTTATATTTTAATAATTAGTTTTAATACGCACAGCTTGTTTGACATAATAGCAACAATTAGATAATTATCAAATGTCCCATTTCAGGCACCAAAATGTCAGATAATTGCGTATTAATGTCTGTTTTGTGTTACCGCCCTCATTGACGCACCCAATATAATTTTGACATACCCGAGTAGATGCGTTGCCTCCTCTTGCACACGCATAGGCATAAATGGGTTTGACTAACAGGTACAAACAGCAGTAAACACAAGCAGTACATCGAGAGCCTGCAATATAAATAAGGAATTACCATGTTTAATTCACCAATAAAAACGCTTAGCCTCGCCCTATTTTGCTCGGCCGTTATCAGTGGCTGTGGCTCAAAAGGCGGCTCTAAATCTCCAAGCATTGAATTGGACAGCAATAAAAAAGTAACCACGGAAGAAAACAGGTACGCTCGCAGAGGACGAGTTATCGACGGATATGTACAAGGCGCAACGGTTTGGCTTGACCTCAACAACAACAAAACAAAAGATGCCGACGAACCCTTTGTAGTCTCTACCGACAAAGGGAGCTATATTCTTGAGCTAACCGAACAACAGGCAAAATGCGCGTCATATGTACCCACGTATGTAGATGTGCCAGTCGGTGCGATTGACGAGGACTTAGGTGAAGTCACCAAACCTTATCAAATGGTGTTGCCACCCACGCTTGAGTCACTCAACGACGAAGCACTACAACACATCACACCACTGACGACCGTGCTTTGGCAATCTTTAGTCGAGACACCAGAATTTAAAGACGCCACGTGTGAGCAACTTATTCAAAGCAATGAACAAAGAGAAGCGCTATTAATAGTTTTAGAAGAGACGACCAAACAAGTTATCGAGCACTACAACATTTCTGAAGAGCAGCTATTTAGCGACTATATTGAAAACGGCGATGAGGCACTACAAAAGCTCGCTGAAGATATTGTTAAAGGCTTACAAGCTAGCGTTGAAAAATACATAGAACTTGCCAAAAAATATCTAAATGCGCGGGAAATTCGCGTACTTCATTACAAAGGTACACCACCAAATCAGCCCGAAAGCGATGAAAGGGTCTGGTATCGCAAAATTTATATTTATTCAAATGAAGGTGACACGCTCGTCGATGAGACTGCACGTGTTGATGACTCGCTGAAAAACGTCTTATTTATACATTACGACCGTAAAACAAAAAGCATTCAACTCAGCGGTGGCCATTCATACACACAAACTGTTGACGTGGTCATTAATGACCCAGAAGATATTGGCGCGTGTGCGCACCACGAAAAGTTAACGCTGAATATTAATGATATTCAATACGAAATCGATAACTGGAAGTTAGTACAAAGAGAATCGAAAGACCAAACCTGTGACTTTGACGTCGACTTTAATGACGCGCCTAATCGTGGCCTTTCAGTCAGTTATAATAAAAATGGCGTTCATTACCTAGCAGAAGTGGGCCAAGACAAAGACAGTAATACGAAAGAAGGTCTAACCGATTGGTATAATATGAAAAGCAAATTTAGCTTGTTAGAATTAGCGGTAATTGTCTATTACCTAGACCAGTCAGGCTACGAACTACACGATGATGTGACCATTCCTTATGCTTGGTGGCACAAGCGTAAAACTGATGATACAGGTGAAAACCGAGTTATCACATCTCGCTTCCATGATGGTAGATGGACAAAGCAATCATACAAATCTGACGGCACCTACGTATTAGAGTGCAGTACAGACGGTGAAAATTGGACAACAGAGTGTAATTAGCCTCAACGGTTCCAAAAATTACAAAAAATCCCACACAATACAGCCGCAAGTAAACTCATACTTGCGGCTGTATTTTTTTAAAGGTGCTTAATACGCAATCTACTAGTAAAACATGTAAACGAGCATTTATTTTTGAGTCTTTACTCTTTGACTTTTGAGATTGCCATATTTTGTCGCCAATATATCACTATTAAATAAAACACATGAGTAATAAAGGTTACAGTGCGTTCTAAAAGTAACCAGCTTGACGAAAGTCCCGAAATTCAAGACCTGTAAAAATTAGCAGATTTAGCAAAAAAATTAAAAGTTGCGTTATTTTAAATAATTAAATAAAACTAAAACCATATAAATAAAGCAATAAACTTAACTATCAATCGGATAACTGCACGTAACAACGCGTGAAAAGTTATTTTTATTTATAAAAAACGCACCAATACTATAGTATTAAATTACCTTGACACATTCTTTTACTATAAATTTGAAAAAATTCCGCTTTTAAAGGTTTCAATGTTGAATCTTAGTTGTTAATATCGCATTCAGATAATGAAATATTTAATAAAAACTAGGTATAGTATATAGAAATTAGATAAAACACCTCCTCAACAACATTATTATATTAATATTCCCGAATATTAACGCTATTTCCTTGCCTAAAATGCAGGTTTAGTGATAACTTTTGTTAAATTTTGTTATCAGAAGGTAATGTTGGAAAGTTATGAAACTGAGAATTCGACAACTAGGATTGTTTAATGGCTTATGGGGAGAAGCAGCCAAGTCGATACGTTCGATGCGTAAGGATGCTGGACTGACACAAAGTCAACTGGGAAAAAAGTTAATACCCGTCGTAGATCAAGCAACGATTTCAAACTGGGAAACAGGGAAAACCCCTGTACCACTCACCAGTTATTTTTTAATTTGCTTTATTTGCGGCTTTAGCCCAGAAGAAAAAACCAAGCAACTGCTTGAAAGTCAGCAACCAGAAAACAAACGGAATTAAGGAAGTATCTGATGTTTAGCACTGAAAACTTGAGCGCACTATATTCTATAATTGGGGTTATCCCTTTTCCACTGTATTTTATTTCATTAATTATTTGTTGGAAAAACACAAACTGTAGATATTTATTTTTAATATTAATTTTTGTTGAAACAGTCGATACCTTAACATTAAAAATGGCATTTAACTGGGGAAGATATTTTTATCTTTGGGGAATTGGTATGTGCCTTTTATTTATAGTGCCAATTTTAGGACGGAGATTGCTAGCTCAATCTTTGCAAACTAGGTTCTCTTTTTTTCAAAGTGTTTTGAAAGATTACCACTTTTCAAAACAGGAAGGCGGGTTACTATTTCTCTATGTCTTAACAGGCTTTGTGTTTTTTCTTACATTTGTTGAGTTTGTATTGTTTGAAGGGGCAATTATTGGTGATTACTTCTTTAAGAAATACTTATTTAGCCCAATTTTAATAATGATATTTTTTGTTGAGTGTTTCCTTGTAATGTCGATTGCTTCTAGGTTTAGAGGTCATAGTTTGACAATCAGTGAAACAAGTTAAAGGAGAAAAAATGAAAGTTATAGATTATAGCCTATTGAAAAAAATTTATGGTTCAGGTCCCGGAATTATTGATGGGCCTAATCCTGAAGAGAAGTCGGGTTAGTTTAGAAACTTGTTGTCGAAAACTTCGCTTCTTAATATGAGTTCATGTATTCTAATAAAAATAGAACTCGTATAATTTTGACGTAAAACTGATGATTTATACGATATCAACTTCATATAAATCATCAGAGAACATCCCTTTTAGTACACATTAAGTTCCTACCTACTTTAATTACCTAAGGTGTGTAGATGTTCAGCTACGAAAAATTCCAATTTTTTTATGATGGTGTAGGCCTTTCTGTTATCCCAGTCTATCTTATTGCACTACTAGTAGGTTGGAAAAGCATAAATACCCGAATGCTTGTATTCCTTTTACTATTATTAGAATGCTTAGATATTGCCCTATATGACTTCGCTTTTAGCTTAAGAAACAATTATGGTTTATACGTCGCTCTCTTCAATCTTCTATTTTTAAGCGCAGTAATTTTCAGACGATTAATAGCCAAGTTGTTTAAGAGTCACATTAAACTATGCCATGATGTTTTTTATAACTACTACTTTAGCAAACAAGAAGCAGCTTTAATATTTACCTACTTTATATTAAGCGTAGTAAACATTATTGCTTTTGCAGAAGCAAAGCTTTATCAATACTGGATCATTGATTCATTTCCTTTTAGAAATAATATTTATAGCCCTACCATGACGATACTACAATTAATTGAATCACTGGTTATTTTAAAGCTCGCATCTCGTACTGTACCAATTGACGAGCATGTTTTGGCATTAAAACGCCGGAGAAAATTTGAGAGAAAAAGACTCACGAACATGTCTGAGAAAAAAGATAGGTAATCTGATAGAAACTTATCTTCACACCTTGAGTTTACAAATCACTCTGTGCGAAACTTAATCCTCACTACATTATAATTAAGGAAAATTAAGATGGTTATTGATAAAGAGTTATTAAAGTTCATTGTTGGCGGCTTGCATAGCACTCCCGGAGGCCCGCTGCCAGAAGAGCCTAAAAAATAAATCAAAAGACGCTAACACTACTAATAATCAAATAAACATTGAATAATTAAACTCTATTTATGATTATGACCCAGCATAGGGCGATGCTCAGCTTCCAGACAGGAAGGATAGATAAGCATTTGACAATACTCCATTAATTAATGAAGCATGCCAGCTATAACACTCCTCAAACTTGAGGAGTGTTTGATTATTTTCGTAGATTACGGTCTTGGATCTGTCGGCTTATAAACACCGCTAGCACCGCTTACCTTTTCACATAACTCTCGGCTTAAAACTTTATTAAGTGTTTTCATTTTTTAATTCCTTTAAATTTTATTGGTATTTGTCACCTGTGTGACAGTTTCTATAACACACTACATACGCAAATTAATCAATGGGTTGCTGGGTGTTTTAGTAAAAAGTCAGATAAAAGTAAGAGGCTTTATATTTTTTTATTTATTTGATGCGAGTAAGGTGCTTATTTTGACTATTTAAGGTGATAAAGCTGGTGATAGTCAGCAATTATTTGCTTAATGGTGTCACTATTTTTGATAATAGCGAGATTAAACTTCTGGAGTTGTTTTTCGGTTAAGCTCCCCGGTCTTACCATATAGTGAACAGGATTTTCATACACACTGACGGATGTCGGCTTGATATGCTGAGCAAAGTTTTCGTGTTGAATTAGGTATGCGCCTGTTAGGTTGTCTTCTACCGCGTATTCGACTCGCCCTCGCTTGACCAAGTTAAATCGCTCTCGAGCCAAGTTTGTTTCGATAACACAATCCGGGCAGTTGTTACGGTAATTTGCAAAGTATTGCCCATATACACTCCCACGGCTCACCGCAACAATGTTGCTACGCAAGTTAGCATAGAGCAGCGAGCCTCTTAACTGAGAGTCTTCTAGAAACGGCAATGTGTTTTTTGTATGAGTAAAAAGCAACATCACTTCTTGACGGTATGGCAGGCTAAACTCGGCGTATTTTCTTCTCTGTTGTGTAAAACTTGCAGCCGGAACAATGTCGACTTTGCCCTCTTGGAGCTGCTTAAATGTGCGACTTGATGAAGGCAGCACCACATACTGCCAACAAAACCCCGCATCTTTAAGCACTAACTCTATAAGCTGTATTTCAAGCCCAAAGTAGTTGTTACCATGTTTTGAAGAGTATGGCGGCCAATCGCTACTCACGCTCACTTTAAGAGCCCTATCACAAGCAAATACTGAGGTGCAAAAAACCGCTGAAATCATCATTAAAAAAACACAATAAAAGACATGATTACCTTGCTTTTTTGCAACAATTTTATTCAATGCTCTCTCACCTCAGGCCTAATAAAATGGGGGAAATAAAAACGAATTAAGGCACCTCTTTGCTAATTGTCATAACAGCTCGGTTGCCGAGGGCATGCGGTACCCCGTGTACATATTACCCTAACATCATTGTTAATGCCGCGTTCAATCCAATTAATATTCAGTATTTTGGCAACGCTCATCAGCTGCTTTTTAAGATGCCAAGGTACCACACTTGCACCGCCCTGCTTAATGCATAAATCTTGCAATTCTTGCACTAAGTCTTGCGCACTATTACCTTGCGCATCTATCGCGGGATTCAAATCTATGCCTGCGCACAGCACATGTGCGTTTTCAACTAAATCGTTAACTTTTAATGACTCACAGCAGTACAAATGCGGTTTACCGTTGACGTTGAGTATAGACAATTGCGCGCTTGAGCTGTTGCTTTGTGCCAAAAACTTCCTAAATACAGCCCAATGTTGACATGGATCTTCCACACTACGCATATTGCCCCACGGGAGCGGTATACCATTACCGCGATAAACTGCTTTGAGCTTACCGGGTAAATAGGCGTCAAAGTAATGCCAATTAGGGTACGGTGATACCACGGTCATTCTGCGCATGGCAACTGAGGGGGAAATATTCAAGTGTTGATGTATGTCGACTTCATAGCCGTATGAGTCGAGCAGTTGACGATAAGCGACTTTGGGGCAAAGTAAAGCGCCGGCAAAAAAACTAGACTCGAAATCGTGCCATGCGGTTAATATATCTTGTGCATTGGGCGTTGTGTCTGTGGTTGGCAACACCGCGCTATTAAAGCCGCCAGTTCTAAGCACACAACGCAGGCCCTTTAACTCATGCAGCACACTGTGACCAATGTGTACGGCTAAATCATATTTCAGCCGCGCTGGGTTTTGCTTTAACCGCTTATTAATGTGCACGACATTTGGCTCGGCAAAGTATGAGGTAATGAGGTGATTAAACACATGCCCGCTATCGTCCATCACTTCGCTCGGTGTTTCGTCATACCAGCGAATAGTCAAACCTTGCTTTTTCAATAGTTGAGTTAAGTCATCGACATTTAAGTAGAGGTTTTTGCCACCTATTTCATCGGCGGCGCGCTCTAGATCCGGAAAATGATTTTGATGGTGTTCTTGGTGTGCACGAATTAACAGATGGGCAAATTGGCGGCCACTAATACCGGTTTGAGACAGCATTTCGGGAATGGCTATTTGCAAAATGTCATTTGAGAACAAAAAGTTTGGCTCAAGTGCCATACCTTCAATACCACCTGAGCGGCCTTTTTGGGGCGTAATTGCGTCCGCCTCTGGTTCGGTATCTAAAAACCACGACAATGGCTTTTGAAACACTTCTGCAAAGTTTTCTAGCATGCCACTACTTGGGGTGCGCTTGCCTCGTTCAATCATGGATAAATACGACACTGAAGGCGCAGACTGGGGATCTACCCGAATACACCTCGCAGAGAGGTCCTCTAAAGTAAGGTGATTGCGCTTACGCAAGTTTCGTATCTTGGTACCGAGAAAATGTGACTTACGCATTAACTCTGAACTCGTTTTCATTGTGCCCCCAAATATGTCAGTAACTATCAAGCGTCTTATAAGAATTTAAAAACCACAGCCTCATACTATTCGCAACAAGAGGTCAGACCAGATTTTGTAAAATTTACACTGTAAAATTCTTTTTGTGAAATTTATTGATAATTTTTCATACACTGAAATTGTAGTCATTAATCAGCGAACACGTTATTCAGACAACCATAACGTAGCTCAACTTAAAATTTCGGTAACTGGGGATACATCAATGAAAGCACAACTTCAAACAAACGAATCATCGCAGCCGCTTAGCGAAGAATGCCAAAAACTTATCATCGCTAAACAGTTTTTAGATCAGCACTGCCCACTCGAGTTTGGCTCGCACACGCAAGTCAGTGCGTACGTTGTGTACTATAACCATTTAATGGTGTTTTTTGCCGACGGTCAGCATTGCGGACTTAAAAACACAAAACAGTTCGTCGCATTATGCGGTCATAAAGAAGCACCCTCTACTATCTTGCTGCAAAAAGATGACGGCTTACATATTGAGTTAAGCTTTAATGTAGCGGGCGAGACCGGTAAGTATGACAAAGCCCATATCAATGATGTGCAGTACGAAACACCATTTAGTGCAATCGATACGCAAAACAGCAAACACACCAAACTTTGGATGAGCTTTATTGACGGCGTACAACATACGCTAGTAGAGGAATCGCGTTGCAAATGCTATCGCAGCAAAAACGGTGAGGATTACGAAGTTTAAAATATTTTCAAAAATTCATGCCCGCCTGTGAACATGAATGAATATTTTGGCCACACGTTGTTTCGTGGCCAAATGTGAATACTTACTCGCGTTAAAGCTATAAATTTTCAAAGCATTCTTTTCTCTCATCATTTTACATTTCATGCATTCAGATTAATTTCAGCTAACCTCAATATAATCGCGCGACATTTCACTTGTGACTGGCATATATGAATAAAGTATTCGATTGGTTAAAAAATATGAATTGGATGCTGTGGGCTTTAATCCTCGGCATTGCAACTGGGCTCATTTTTGGCGAACGCGTTGCCTTTTTGAAACCGATTGGCGAAGGGTTTGTCAGTTTAATGCAAATTACTATTTTCCCTTACATTGTTGTCAGTCTGGTGGTGGGTTTAGGTAAGTTTAGCCCTGACCAAGTAAAAACCGTGCTCGCCAAAGCCGCCATTACTATGCTGGCTTTATGGATCATTGGCTTAGCGGCTATTTGGTGTTTTACATTGACTTTACCTTCACACGATGCGGGCACATTCTTCTCGCCAGCGTTAGTGGCTCAAGCCCCAGATGTGGACTTTGTAAAACAATACATCCCCGCTAATCCGTTTGCGTCCATGGCAGAAGGTAATGTACCTGCACTGGTTATATTTTGTATTGCGCTTGGCCTTGCGCTTATTTCTAATGGCCGAAAAAACCAGCTACTAGACGTACTAGAAGTCGTTGGGCAAGGCCTTACCGTCATGTCAAAAAAGGTCATTAAGTTCTTTCCGATTGGTATTTTTTCGATGACGGCGAGCACCGCTGGCACAATTGGTAGTGAAGAGCTGAGTAACTTGCAAATCTACCTTGTACTGGTGATTTGTCTTGGCTTTTATTTAATGTTTGCACTGCTCCCCATGCTGGTAGCTGCCCTGACGCCAGTAAAATATCGCGATTTAATCAAAGTTATGCGCAATGCTTGGATCACCGCCTTTAGTACAGGTAATGTGTTTATTGTATTGCCCGTCATCACCGAAGGAATTAAAGCACACTTGGCAAAAATAAAACGCAGTGATGAAGAGTCAGATCACATTGCCGAGGTGCTGGTGCCTATTGCGTACACCTTTCCAAGCTTAGGTAAATTGACCACCTTAATGTTTGTCACTTTTGCAGCTTGGCTTACAGGTAACCCAATCACGCTTGAGCAAATTCCAAATGTCACGCTTTCGGCGATGTTAAGTTACTTTGCCAATGTGCATATTGCCATTCCATATATGCTAGATAGCTTAAAAATACCCGCAGATAGCTATCAGCTTTACTTGTCAATGTCGGTGCTCACCGCAAAAGTCGTGTCACCAACAACCGTCGTGTATATTTTTGCAGTTACACTGCTGTGTATTTTCTATAACAAGCAACAGCTACATTTAAAGCGTATTCGCTCTGTTTACTATCTGACTTTATTGTCTGTATTGCTGCCAGCGTTTATGGTGATCAGCTTTGTCACGAATAATCACTTGGCGCAAAGCACCAAAGGCGCGGATGATGTCATTGCCAATATGGTGGTGTCTGATCAGGTACCAAGCGACGTGCTTAATCATGTACCCAAGGCCTATCAAAGTGGCGAGCTATCCCTTACTAATATTGAAATCATCAAAAAGAGAAACCTGCTAAGAATTGGTTACTTGGTCGACAATGTCCCTTTTAGCTACTTCAACCAAATAGGTGAGCTAGTCGGTTTTGATATTGGTCTAGCGCATAAGTTAGCAGCCGATTTACAAGTCAAAGTTGAGTTTATTCCATTTAAAAAGCATCAATTGGCGGAGTATTTAAATAAAGGCTACTTTGATATCGCTATGTCAGGCCTTGAAATGAGTGTTGGCGATCTGCGCTCGGTGCGCTTTAGTAACCCCGTTTTAGAGCTGCAATTGGCGCTGGTTGCCAAAGATCACCGACTCAAAGAGTTTGCAACACGTGACCTGGTGCTTTCTAAGCCTGAGCTGAATTTAGCGCATGTTGAATATCAACCTCTGATGCGCGATGTCGCGAGCAAACATCAACAGATAAAAGTGAGTCAGCTCAACAACCATCAGCAATTTTTTGAAAAACAAAGTGATTTCGACGCTTTGGTGATAAGTGCCGAAGCGGGGTTCGCATGGAGTATGTTTTACCCAGAATATGGTGTGGTGGTACCAAAAGGCGCCGAGCTTAAGTACCCAGTTGGTTTTGCTGTAGCAAAGCGTAATGTGGATATTCTCAGCTATTTAAACACTTGGCTTGCCATTCAACAGAGCAAAGGCACCATTGAGCAGTCATATAATTATTGGATCTTGGGCAATGGCACACAAACTAAAGAACATCGCTGGTCTTTGCTTGACGAGCTCTCTGAGCAAGCAGCCAATTAACCTCATAATTTTTTAAGTCTATTGGGCTCCGACTTGTGTCGGAGCTGTTCTCTTAAATATACACCTGAACAAACCAAGCTGTACTCAACAGCACCTGTATAATGATAGCCAGTAGTAGTTTCAATTGAAACGACACCTTATTGGTTTTATGGTGAGTGAAATGCATCACCAAATGTGTTGAACAATGTAGCGCCAGTGCTGAAAGTAACACGAGTGTTCTTTCTGAAACCCGCTCTTTATTTTGTTTAGCGTAGGCTTTGTCTTTATAAAAAACAATTAGCATCAATAGATTAGAAAATATCAGCCCGCCAAGTACTGCACCAAGCACACTGATGTCTTGCGCTATCAAGGGTAAAATGAGCACCCCAAGTGTGCATAAAGACACAATCACGCCGCATTTGGCCAAAAACATGATAAAAGACTTAACTATCAAATCGACTCTCTCCTTTAAGCAGTGCCGTTAAATACGCTTGGTAACTCATCAATTGTTCTCTATGCGCTTTTGGTTGATTAAATTAAATAGCGCCACAGTGGCCGCAGCGTCATTGTACGCTCTGTGATGGCCTGTCAGTGGAATAGATAAATCATGGCAAATCTTACCCAGTGAATAAGAAGCATGTCCTGGTAGCCACTTTCTACCAAGTTGCACAGTACAAAGTTTGGCGCGGCGAAATGGACGCTCTAAACGCCCAAACTCGGCTTTTATAAAGCCAAAATCAAAATTTACATTGTGCGCAACGAAAATGGCATCTCGAGTAAAGGTATCTATGTCGTCAATCACTTCGCTAAAAATGGGCGCGTCTGCAACCATGTCGTTGTCGATACCGGTTAACTCAGTTATGTATTTGGGAACCCGACGCTGAGGGTTTATCAGACTTTGCCATTGATCGATGACTTGCCCATTTTGTATCTTAATCATCGCAATTTCGGTAATTTTGTCGTGCTCTTTTTTACCGCCCGTGGTTTCTATGTCGACAACCACATAGGGCTGCTCTGGCGAAACGCGCCACTCTACAGACTGCACGTCCACGTTAAAACCGCTGTGTATCAACTTTTGAATCGTGATCAGCTGGTTGCGCCTTAGGCTATCGCCCGGTGCTTTCACCTCGACAAACTTAACCTCCTTTTCAAACACCATTAAGTCTGGGTAACCATCTTTGAGATTATTAAAATCTTTACTCATTGCTCTTAGGTGGGTACACACTGCGTTTATTGGGGCGTGTTTAGCAAACTCAAACAAATAAGTGAGTATATCTGGTTGCCACGGCATCATCCGACAATGTGTGCCAAAGCGCTCAGATGCTTGTTTAACTAACCAATTAAGTAACGCTTCATTGCTATTAAACGTACTCAAACGCTGTTCAATTTCTGCCTCAAATACACGATAAAACGTGTTATCTTTGATGCACTTAGGCGTGCTTTCAAATTCATTTGAGAACGCATTTCGACTGTCTTCAAATAGCTCATGCCAAAAACTTAAACAAAATAGCGCACGCCAAAGCATATTTTCGCAATGAAATGCGTTCACCCCCTGCCTTGCATACTGATTGACTAGCCCCTGTTCCACATCGCCTTTATACGCTTCATCTAAAAACAATTGAGGGCCGCTTTCACGCAACATATCAGTCAAAGCTGAAGTACGCTTTTTAGTAAACTTAAGCCGATAAAAGTCTTCTGCAAAAAACAGCAGCTTTTCATCACTGGGCGATGCGATCACTTTTTCTATTTGTTGTACGCAGCGTTCGTGCTCACCTTGGCTGTAGAGTAACCGAATATATTTTTCCTGCGCGCTTGGGTGCCCACTTAACACCAACAATGACTCACTTAAACGCATGTTTTTATCAGCCACCAAGTTGGCAAGTTTATAGCATAGATGGTCAAATTTAGTCTGAGCGAGCTGACCGACTACCGGAACAGCAAGCTCGCTTATTAATGTATTTGCCGTCTCCATTGCAGCCTGCTCGGTCATTGTTTTCAAATCACTGTACAAGCGGCTGTAGTAAAAAGCACTTTGCGCCTCTTGTAGGTCGTCAAAGTGAGCGTTGGTTTGGGCTCGATCGCCACGGGTATCCATCACCCCGAGGTCACGCATTGAAAACTGGGCGAATACGCCCGTGGCCTTACCAAAAAACAAAAACAACAGGTACTCAAAATCGTTGTTGAATTCTGACGTGAAATACCTGCCAAATAACTCACTTTGAGATATGTCAAAACTATCAAAATGCGCCGTGACAAACTCAAGCCAATTGGCTTTTTTTGCGGACTTTACAGGGGGAGAAGGTAAATCTTGTTCAGCGACAAGTGCCTGCAATTGCGGCTTACTTAGCTCATGAAGTAATAACGTGGGCAGCTGAAAATGCTTTGCAAAAGTGAGCCAACCCGCGTCATACAGCGCCTTAAAAGCAGCGTTATAGTCTGTAATTTCACTGTATTCTAAGTCGGCATGGCATACAAACAAACGTTTGCGGTTAATAACGCGCACCAATAAACATTGGGACTGCTCATCAAGTGCCCTAAATGCATCTAACTTTGCTCTTTGTTCGTGATTGAGTAAATGAAGACTCGTTTGCTCAATATAGCGTAACAGCTCAAAGAAATGAGTAAGATAGTATTTTTCTGGCAATGTTTTCACGGCAAAAACCTGTATATTTGAACAGTACTAATATGCCAAATTCGCCGTCAATTAGCCATTTATTTTTTACTTACTCTTGAGTGACGTCTGATTTAACAACTTTGTGTGCTAAATAGTCTTTTAAGCAATTAAGCAACGTTGCTGGCTGTATCGGTTTGGTTAGATAGTCATCCATCCCCGCATCTCGGCACTTTTTCTCGTCGCCACTCATGGCATTGGCCGTCAACGCAATCACGGTAATGTGCTTGTTTTCTTCACCTGCTTGACCATTTCTAATGGACTGTGTTGCGATATACCCATCCATTTCTGGCATTTGGCAATCCATTAAAACTAAACAATATGGAGAAGAGTGCTGGCAATGTCTGAGTGTTGTGAGTGCTTCACGGCCATTGGCAACCACATCAACAAAATCGATACCGAGCTTTTTCAGCATACTGGTGGTGACAATCTGGTTTACATGATTATCTTCCGCGAGCAAAATGCGTGGCTGTGGATCCCACACTATGTCGTCAGCAGTCTCTGACTCTTTGAATGATTTTAAGTAATGTGACGTAACAATCGGCTTAGCATTTGCGAGTGCTTCTCCACCCTCACCGACAACAGACAACGCATTGTGTAAGTCAGAGGTTGTGGCTGGCTTTGGAAAATAACCCGAAAACCCGCGTTTGGCAAAAAATGCGGCATCACCTTGGTGCCCCATCGATGTCATCATGATGAGTTTGATGCTCTTTAATCTCGCATCCTTTTGCATCTCGCTGCCAAGTTTCGCGCCATCCATCACTGGCATTTGCATGTCGAGCAAAGCAATATCAAACAGTTTTTTAGTGGGGTGTTTGAGGCGCGCTTCACACTGTGAAAGTGCCTCGATGGCCGAGGCAGCCTCTGTAACTTTGGCGCCCCATAACTGCAGTTGCTCACGCAACACTGTGCGGTTTGTTTGGTTATCATCGACAATCAACAGCTCGAGTTTGCTGATATCGAAATTAGGCAAGTGCTGGTTATTTTGTTCACCTACATCGAGCGCAATATTGAAGTAAAACTCGCTGCCCCTCCCCTCGTCGCTCCTTACTCCAATGCTTCCCCCCATCAGCTCGCAGAGCTTTTTAACGATAGACAACCCAAGGCCTGTACCGCCGTATTTTCTTGTTGTAGATGAGTCAACCTGAGAAAATGTTTCAAATAGTTTGTGTTGTTTAGACAGCGGAATACCAATACCTGAGTCTATTACCGAGCAATCAAGCCTGAGTTTATCGTCGTACTTGGTCAGCTCCGCCCGGATAATGATCTCACCTTCTTCGGTAAATTTAATCGCATTACCGACTAGATTAGACAATACCTGCCGCAACCGACTTGGATCGCCTTTTACTACGGAACTTTCGACTTTTACGATATCCAGAACTAACTCGATGCCTTTACGCTGAGCTTGAAGCGCCGCAGACTCAGAGAAATCACCAAACAGTTCTCTTAAATCAAAATCGAGTAGTTCCAGCTCCATTTTGCCAGCGTCAACTTTAGAAAAGTCTAGAATGTCATTAATAAGATTAAGCAATGAGTTGGCACTGTTCATAGCCAACTGTGCTCTGTGCTTTTGTTCATCATCAAGCGGGCTGTTTAGCATTAGGTTGAGCATCCCTAACACCCCATTCATTGGCGTCCTGATTTCATGGCTCATAGACGCTAAAAATGCGCTTTTTGCTTCACTTGCCTGCTCTGCTTCAACTTTTGCATCTGCCAACGCTTTTTGTTGGCGGATCTGCTCGGTGATGTCCTGAAGAATCCCCACATAGGCTATCAACCGCTTGTGTTCATCAAGCACTGGGCCGATATGCATATTGTTCCAAAACGTCTCGCCATTTTTGCGATAATTTAGGATTTTCTCGCGGTGCGGTTTTTGATTTTGTATCGCATCTCTTATCGATTCAAGCGCTGCGCTCGATGTCTGCTCACCTTGCAAGAATCGACAATTTCGACCAAGTACACTGTCGTCATAACCTGTAATGCGCTTAAACGCAGAGTTAATAAAGCTAAGTGGCATATCTTTTTTATGGGCATCGGTTATCACAATACCCACATCGCAAGACTCTATGGCATAGGCCAGCAGATCATTGTGCTCTTTCGCTTGTTTCAGCGCTTCGTGATACATTTTTTGATCTGTGATGTCAGTTAACGATCCCGACATACGAATTGCTTTGTTGTCACTATTTCGAAGAGCCAAGCCCTTAGAGCGATAAAATCGAAAGTCGCCACTTTCATTTCTCATTCTAAACTCAACATCAAACCCAGCTCCCGTATCCAAATGCGCATTTAAAGCACCAAAAGTATTGGATTTATCTTCTGGGTGGACGTGCTTTTCGAGACTCTCGAACACATCTGGAAACCCATCTAAATCGTCTCCCTTGTAGCCCAGCAGTTCTCTGAACCTAGGAGAATAAAACATACCACCGCGTTCAATGTCCCAATCCCAGATCCCATCGTTACTGCCTTTGATGGCCAACTTAAAACGCTCTTCACTTTTTTCGATGGCTCTTTGCGAAAGCTGTAGTTGTTTAAATGGGTTAAGCAGTAACTGTCGACCAAAAAAGAAAAGCAGTAAAAAAGATAACAGCAGGCTTATTACCACCGCTTTGGCAATCGCCAATATAAAGGTGTTAACGCTGGTTTCAATGATTTGCTGATCGATATAAAACTTGATGGCAATGTCTGTGTCAACTAAGGTGCTTTTGTAAAGCTCAAAATAGGTCAGGTTTTCATCGGCATTACTGTATTTAACCCACTGACCAGACAAATCAACGACGAGTTCTGTTTGCCCCATGTCGATGGCAATTAAAGACGTCAAATCCGTTTTAAACTCTGAGATTAAGACTCCTTCGGTAAAGCCGTTGTACTCAATGGGCACCGCTATCACAAACACAAACTGCTCGCCGTCATATTTCAGCGCTACCGCTTGCCCAAGTTCCCCCAAAAGCAATTGATCCAACCAAGGTTCGTTATTAAAGTTTTGATTTTCTAATGGTGAATTAGTAAATACCTGCTCTGAAAGGATATTGTATAGATGCAATGGGGCATGAGAGCCCAGCACTTTATACTCTTTTAAAAAGTCAGATAACGAAGCCCTGGAAATGTCACTGCCCATGACGGCATTGGAGAGCATAGGGATTTTTGCTAAGTCTTTAAGAAGAATAAGGCGTGTTGAAATAAACTGCCCTAGGTTACTGACTGCGAGCTTGGCCTCAGTTTGTCGAGCTTGGACTTGCAGCTCTTTTACAGAGCTATTTGCACGCGTACCAACCAGTGCCAAACTGATAACGATCGACAATACTAAACTGCACAGCAAAAAGGCATAAAAAGCTTTGTCTGACGACATGCTAAAGACCTTTTTTAGCCAACCTCTCATGAATTATCCACCAGCACTTTAGTGCTTCCATTTGACTGAAAATAAGCCATACAAAGATCTTTTAACCCCAGAGCTTCATGTGCATCAGGATCGTTTGAGCTCCATTTAGAAAATGGCTTTTTATACGTTTTAATCAAACCAGAGACTGGTGTAGTTAAGTTTTCGAGAGACTCTTTAAAAGCGATGCGATCTCTTTCCATATCGCCGGTTAATTTAATCTGTGCCATCGCAGCCAAAGACACTTTGCCTAAGTCGTAACCATGAATGAACCCTGTTGGGGCAAACAAAAAGTCTCGCTCCGCAAACTCATCAGGAAACAGTGTTTTAGCTCGTTGCCACACTTTTTTAGCGTAATCAGACATTGGCCGATGCTGAAAC
The DNA here is from genome assembly GCF_001696455.1 of Pseudoalteromonas luteoviolacea. Classification (GTDB taxonomy): domain Bacteria; phylum Pseudomonadota; class Gammaproteobacteria; order Enterobacterales; family Alteromonadaceae; genus Pseudoalteromonas; species Pseudoalteromonas luteoviolacea_C. The sequence goes on along the minus strand of NZ_MAUJ01000001.1, from coordinate 446,798 downwards.
GAAAAGCAGCTTTGGATAAAATGTAAGTCGATACCCGATGCAAGATCTACTTTTGCTTTTGAGAAGAAGTCCCCACCGGTGATCCCCCAGTGGCTAATTATGGGCAGTCGCTGATCATTTGGGTAGTCTGCCATTGCGCTGATTAGCTGCTTGCCTTCTATGGAGTTACCGACAAATAACAGGCAGTCACTGTCTTTTGCCAACATTTCTCGAATGTGTATTTTAGCGCTGCTCGCTTTCATACCCCAATCAAACCAAATCACGTCAGGCTGTTCGTTATTCATCGCCTTACCAATGGACTTATAATTTGATTTACCCCATGGGGTGCGCTCCAAAAATAGGTGCGGTTTTTTACATGATCGGGCTGTTGCAAACTCAACCAGCTTTGGGCCAGCTTTCGTGTCATCAACAGACAGTCGATATACCCAGTTTTCACCTTGGTCATACCGAGTGATCGGGCCGCCAGCTGCCCAAGGCACCAATAAGGGTATCTCATTTTTATTAATAAACGCTCGATATTTAATGTAAGGAGGTGAATGTAAACCGCCTAACACAAATAAAGCTGAAGGGTCTTTTAAAAACCGTTTGAAATGCAAAAAGCTGCGATTACTATTGCCACGATGATCCTTCGACAGTAATTTTATTTCGAATCCTTGAACTTGCTTATCAACTTCGCTCAGTGCCGTTAAAAAGCCCATTTTAATCGCGACTGCAGACGCTTTGTGCGTGCTGTAATCAGAGTCATGATACACATGAATCGTGGGTAAATTTTTACTCTCACCGAGCGCGTACGCCGAAAAACACAACCAAAGCACAACCAAGCAGTATTTAGCCATAAGTACTAATCGTTAAATTCAGATTTACTTAAATTTAGCCTATCTTGCCAAACATTGCTCGGTAATTGCAATTCAATCAAAGTATTAAATGCCTACTAGTTGCTCTACGGCCTGCCAAGTTTGCGCACTGTTAATGATCCGGCCATGGCCCTGCCCTAAAGTCGTGGATAGGCTTGCATGTTCGTGTAATTCTACCTGCTTTTGAGTGTGGCTATATGGCGCATACTTATCATCTTGATCGTGAACAACCAACAGCTGCCCTTGTTTTTCCATATGCAATTCAGGTTGTAAATCTTTGAATACCATTTCATGTTCGGTTTCTACTTCATTCAACAATTTTTCAAACAGCTTGTTGGTGAGCCCCGTAGATAAAATTCGATGCTGAAATGAATTATAAAAATCAAACGTCGGGGCGATTAGAACATGACGTGCACCTTGAGTTGCATTTAGCGCACCAATAGTGCCCATAGAGTGACTTACTATGCCTTTAACATCACGGTGTTCATAAGCTGCGAGTACTGTTTTAAGGCCTTTGATAAACAAAGGAAGGTTAGCAAAACGCCCTGCACTTTTGCCATGCCCATAATGATCAAAACCCACAACTGAAAACCCTCGTTCCACCACTTTTTGCATCAGTGGATAAAACTGAGTGACACTCCCAGACCAACCATGGGTAAAAATGACGGTCGGCCCTTCTCCAGCTTCAACGACATTCAGTGCACCATATTGTGAATCGACCTGAGTCACTCGCATAGATTCAGGTAATGGCACGGCTTTACGATTAGCTTGAGGAGTCAAAAGCAGCTTTCGCGTCGCTTTCATACTGGTGTTAGGTGCGACTTTTGCCATTAAAGACGAAACACCGCGTGTTAGCAGGTAGCTCATAGACTTCTTGCTATTACTGTCTGAAAAATAGATTTTGCTACTCATTAGTTGCTAACTCCATACTTTGCTAAAAGTGAATTAAAACCAGATTTAAAGCGACTGCGGCTGTCGTCTTCAAGGCTTAGCCAACGTAAACTCTGACTCCCTAAGTAGAGTGAGTAGAGCTCAAATACAAATTGCTGCGGGCTGGTGTCTGGCTGTAGTTCACCATCTGCAATTGCTTGAGAAACAATATGCTGCAAATAGCTCAGCCAATTAGTGAGTGTTGACTCAATATGATCTCTAATCGCGCCTGGTTGATCATCAAACTCAATCGACGCATTCATAAATATGCAAGTAACGGCATCTGGTTGATACCAGTTCAGCCAGTTTTGGGTAAGCTGATTCAACTTGGTGATACCGCGAATATCTTTGTCACAAGCAAGTACTACATGCTCGCGAAATCGTTCTGCTGCATACTCAAGCACCTCTAATTGCAAGGTTTCTTTTGAGTTGAAATGCCCAAACAGCCCAGACTTTGACATGCCCGTGGCCGTGGCGAGCACGCCGATTGTTAAATCATTCAAGCCAGTTTCAGACGCGAGCTCAAGGCCCTTCGCTAAAATCTGCTGCTTTGTTTGTTTACCTTTACCCATACCGCCTCAAAAAAGAACGAACGTTCGGTTTATAATAGCGCAATACACTTTGCGGTCAAGTATAAGGTGCAAAATCATGGTCGAAGGACGTAACTTTGGCGCAAGGTGAATTAAGTGCGAAATCATGGCCGAAGGGCGTGACTTTTGCGCAAGGTGAATTAAGTGCGAAATCATGGCCGAAGGGCGTGACTTTTGCGCAAGGTGAAATAAGCCATTTTAAAAATCGCAGACCTCTTCACCCTAACCTCTTCACCCTAACCTCTTCACCCTAACCTCTTCACCCTAACCTCTTCACCCTAACCTCTCCACCCTAACCTCATGACCTTTCATACAAAAGCACATTTAGGTAGCACTTTTAATAAAAGTAATCGACTCTATACTCCATTGTTAACTTGGCTTGCTTCTTCAATTGCTTTCATAGAAATCAATCGTTTTGGTCTTGGAAACTGTGGCTATGCTTTTCGCTGGTTTGCATCTTGGTCTTTTTATGTCGCGCTATTTGTTTTACTTTTAGAGTCAATTAAATTTATAAAGTTAAAGTTCGAGATAGGAAATACCTAAAAAAGTAATCAATATGGGGTTGCCAGTGTTTGGCTCAGTTGCGCTTCGGTTCACGTTTTAAAAAACAGTCACTCACGCCTAACTCGGCATTACACCAATAACCAACAACTGTGGTTTTATGAAATATTTTAGAAAAATGATTGAGCACCATATATCTGTCGATGACGATGAATGGACAAGAGCTTGCGAAATATTTGACATTAAACATATCAAAAAAGGAACAACGGTACATCGCGCTGGTGAAATGTTCAATGAAATATGGTTTATCAAAAGTGGCTTAGCCCGTTCATACTTTAGTGATCTGAATGGCAAAGAACATACTTGGCAGCTCTATTTTCGCGGCAAAAGTAAACATGGTTTAAACCACTTTATGGACGATAGTGTCAGCTTCTACGAAAAATCAGGGTCAATGCTGCACTTTGAAACACTTGAAGATTCCACTTTTTATGTCACCTCTTTGGACGCGCTTGATAAATTTATATCGCGTGATAAAAAATGGGCGCTTTTAGCGAGTAAATGGATACATAACACATATTATTCAGCCACATACAAACGTGTTCTTTCTCTCATGTCAGAAACTGCAGCTCAAAGATATGCGCGTTTACTTGATGAATATCCTCTAATATTTAAACAAGTTAAGTCATATCATATTGCCTCTTACCTTGGCGTCGCTCCCCAAACCCTGAGTAAGTTAAAAAATGAATCTAGGTGAATGAATTTACGTATTCCGTTATCTACCATGTGCTTTTTTCGATGGAGGCTAACAATGAATACCTTTCAAAAATTTAAACACCTAAAAGCACAAAACGCCCCGCTGTATTTTGATATCGCGTGGAATTTAAGTAACGTTGCTGAGCTCAGCGCTATGCACACTGGGGGCAAGTCATGATAGAGCTTACCCAAATAGGTGCGCAACTCATCGTTATTGGTGTTGTCTTTTTCCTTGTTGGTTTAGTACAAGGCGCTTTGATCCCAATTGTAAAAAACGCGCGGATGGCACTTTCCGGACACTTGACTGCGGTTCAGTGCGCAATGGCCCTTGCTATCTTTGGTGTTATTTGGTCGCTGGTTGAGCTGCCCTTATCTTTAGAAGTTTTTGTCGCCTATGGCTGTGCATTGGGATTCATATTGATTTGGCTGGGCATAACGATTGCGTCTGTAACAGGTGCAAGTAAAGCGCTGCCAATCGCTGGCGCTGGATTTTCAGCAAGCGCCATTAGCGAAATTTCGGTTACCGTGATGGTACGTACAGGGTCACTACTTTCACTAATCACCTGCGCTTTATTGGCTTTTGGGTTACTGCCGATTCTCTCGTCGCCTTAATGAGGCATAACAAAGCTATCCATTAGGTCTGCTTAGTGTCGCTTTTTGGGATTGGCTCAAATGCGGTTTCGCCCAACAAGCGCTCTGGTCATAGGTGATTGATAACCGTGTTAAGGACTATCACCTACTTTCAACAGACAAAAATTTAAAGGAGAGTTAACTATTAACCGGGCGCTTTTGACATAAGTACGAACGACAAAGCTAATCCTGCTTAATGACCTAAATCTGATGGTCTAATTTAACCCCCAGACCATCAGCGATGCTTCAACTAAAAATTGCTCAGACAATGAGCTATGTTTTTGATTTTTCTACCAGTCACTTTATCAATTATTTCTTGTTAAGTGATCAATAATGGATTAACTTGAGCTTTACCAATATTTAGTACAAGGAAGATATTTATGAAGTTTGGTTCAATTTTAACCTTCTTATCTTGTCTCACATTCATCGGCTCTAGCCAAAGTTACGCCATGCAGCACAAATTGTTACCCAATGATGGAAAAGCCGAAGACCAATTTAGCTTTAGTGTCGCAATTGATGGCACAACCGCATTGGTAGGTGCGCATAAAGCGGATATCAAAAACACTCAAGACGCTGGCGCTGCTTATGTATATTCTCTAGGTTCAAATGGTTGGCAACAACAGGCAAAGCTTATCGCTTCGCCCGCTTTTTCTGGTGACACGCTGGGTGGCAATGTGGCACTTAAAAATAATATCGCCATGTTAGGTGTCATCAAACGAGATGACAAAGGTGACAACGCAGGCGCTGTGTTTGCTTTCGAAAAAAGCGCAAACGTATGGTCACAAAAGCAAATTTTAACCGCGAAAGATGCCAAAGCGGGCGATGCTTTTGGGCAAAGTATTGCACTAACAGAGCGATTTTTAGTCATAGGTGCACCCCACAGCGATGCACCCTATGAAGATTCGGGTTCTGCCTATGTCTTTGTACGTGAGAATAATACTTGGCAATTTCAAACTAAGCTCACAGCAAGTGATGGTGCTAAGGATGACTTATTCGGGATCAGTGCCGCTATTGAAGGAAATACAATACTCATAGGCGCTGACTTGCATGATGAAAAAGCAAAAGAAGCCGGTGCAGTTTATGCTTTTGAGTTTGATGGTAAACAATGGCAACAACAAGCTAAACTCATGGCCAATGATGGTGCAGATACCGATATTTTTGGCGTGCGTGTGGCGTTATCGGGTGATACTGCTTTGATCTCTGCGAGGCGTGATGACATCGAGGGTGTTGGCACCGATGCCGGATCTGCCTATATATTTGAGCGAAAAAACGGGAAATGGACTCAAGTGCAAAAATTAGTTGCACCTGATGGCCAAGCCGATGACAGGTTTGCGCGTGGTGTTGCGCTTAGCGAAGACACGGCTTTGGTAACGGCGATGCATCACGATGCCAAAGGCAACAATGCTGGTGCTTTGTATGTGTTCAAAAAACATCTTGGGCAATGGCGTTTTACATCAAAATTGATGGCCAAGGACGCGCTACCTGAAGACAGGTTTGGTTGGAATATCGCCATCAGTAATCAGAAAGCAATCGTTGCATCGCCTCACCGTGATGACAATGGTAACTCGTCTGGCGCGGCTTACGTTTTAGATTTATTGAATTAAGTACAATCGTTTAAACTTGTTAGTTCAATAAAATTAGTACACAAAAAAAGAGCGCACTATGCGCTCTTTTACCTTGCTTAACACGCTAACTTCCGTTAGCTGCCAGATCCTGAGCCACCATTCATTTGGCTCTGAATATAATTCTGTATGCCAATCAAATCGATTAAGCCTAAGTGTTGCTCTAGCCAGTAGATGTGATCCATCTCTGTGTCATCAAGCAACGTTTCGAGCATTTCTCTTGTCACGTAGTCTTGCTCTTCTTCACACACCGCAATCACTTTTTTCAAATGATCTTTTACCACAACTTCAGCGGCTAGGTCATTTTCAAGCATTTCTTTGACGTTGCTGCCCACATTGATGGGGGCACGCGACGCTGTATCTGGCGTGCCTTCTAAAAAGAGAATGCGCTCCGTGATACGCTTTGCATGATCCAGCTCTTCTTCATATTCATGCGAAAGCTTGTCATGTAGTCGGTCCATACCCCAATCTTCATACATTTTAGAATGTGCGAGATATTGGTCCATTGAACTGAGCTCAAGCGTAAGTTGCTTGTTAAGTAGATCGATAACCTTTTGTACACCTTGCATAATTTAGTCCTCCATCTGCGATTGAAGATAGTTTTCAATGCCAGTGTTTTTAATCAAGAAGTCTTGTGTTTCTAACCAATCCACATACTCTTCTTCGTACTCTAAAATGTCTTCAAGCAGCTCTCTACTGACATAGTCTTGTTCTTTTTCACACAAGTCTATTGCTTCTCGAAGTGCAGGTAACTGCTCATGTTCAAACGCGAGATCACAACTCAGCATTTCTTCGGTGTGTTCACCAATTCGCAGTTTTTCAAGATGTTGTAAATTAGGTAGGCCTTCAAGAAATAAAATGCGTTCGATTAAGTCATCGGCTTGCTTCATATCTTTAATCGATTTCTTGTAGGCTTTTTCGTTTAACTCTTCTAATCCCCAGTTTTTATACATGCGTGCATGTAAAAAGTACTGATTGATCGATGTGAGTTCGAGTGTCAAAATTTTATTCAATGTGACGATTACTTGCTTGCTACCCTTCATAGGGCCCCCTAAGTGGCAAATTCAGTTAGACGCCATATAACAGTAGTTCAAACACAGGGCTTCGCAAGAATAAATAAAAATAACAAACAAGTTTATATATTCTTTTAAAATAAATAACTTATAAAAGAATTAAGAACAATTTTCATTGCCAATAACAGTTAAATTTCGGTCTCTATTACCACTCTAAATTGCCACTTTTGATTACCCATCTTGACTACTTAACTTTCTTGATAGTTTCGATCCCTAAGCGTTTTGCTAAACGCACTAAATTCGCGCGGTCGACGTCAAGTGCGCGGGCAGTTGCAGACCAATTTAAGTCTTCATTATTGAGTTTTTGTAAAATAAGTTGCTTTTGAAATTGCTCGGTCGCAGCTTTTAACGAGTTCAAGGCGGCACTTTCCGCCATCGTAATTTCACTTTTTTGCTCAGCGGCCGCAGCCTCAACATATGTTAATTCACAGTGCAGAGGTGTAATTTTTATAATGTCTTTTTGCCAATCTGCATGTTTTGCTTTTAGCGCTGCACGGCTAAGGACATGTTCCAACTCCCTCACGTTGCCAGGCCAATCGTGAGCTTTTAGCAGCTCAAGTAAAGACTGATCAATCACAAGCTGTGATACACCTAACTTTTTACGCAACTGTTCAACAAAGTACCCTGCTAATGGCACGATATCCGTCACCCGCTCTCTAAGCGGTGGCACTTGTAATGGAAACACGCGCAACCTATGGTATAAGTCGGCCCTAAAGCGCCCTTCTTCCACTTCCTTTTGCAGGTCTCGATTGGTTGCAGCCACAATTCGTACATTAACGTGATGCGGCTTATCACTGCCAACAGGTTGAATTTCTCCACTTTGCAGAGCCCGCAATAGCTTACTTTGTATATGCAGCGGCAGTTCACCAATTTCATCTAAAAACAAAGTCCCCTGATCGGCCACCAAAAATTTACCTTCACGATGACTATCAGCACCGGTAAATGCACCTTTGCGATGGCCGAAAAACTCACTCTCCGCGAGATTCTCAGGTAAAGACGCACAGTTTACTTGCACAAATGGCGCATTACAGCGACTAGAGTTACTATGTACTTGCCTTGCTACGAGCTCCTTACCGGTACCCGTTTCACCTTGGATCAGAACACTCAAGTCGGAATTAGCAACCAAGTTAATATCTGATTTTAATCGCTCCATGGGGGGTGATTCACCGATCATGGTTTGCGCTTGATGGCTGAGCTCATGCAACATCGCAAGCCCCGACTGCGCCCGCTTTGCCAATTTATGCGTATTTAATACAGCGCTGTAATGCGCGCTCACTGTTGACTGGATCATGGTTAATAAGGAGCGGCTATATGCATCAAAAGCATTTGGGGTCAGGCTATCGAAGGTAACTGCTCCTAGTAGTTGCCCTTGTTCATACAACGAAAATCCCATACAGGCATGCACGGGTAATTCTCCATCTTCGGCGAGTAGCATGCCGTCATAGGGATCGCTCAAGGCGCAATCTGAAGAAAAAACAACAGGCTGCTCAGGTGTTTTGGCAATATTGGCAAGTCTAGGGTGCTCCGTCAGTTTAAAGCGCCTCCCCATCACTTCGGGTGCAAGCCCCGTAAAAGCCTGAGGTATTAAAACATCACCTTGCGCTTGCAATACCACTATGGCATCTGCACTGATGCATGCTTGCAACGCACTCACGACAGACTGACTGTAAGTACCTAATTCTACTTGGTTAGATTTTGGCAATGCCATTGCCACTCATGATTCAAGCAAGCAATTGTGATAAGCGCCTTTGCTCCATGTCATTTTGACCTATATATGTATTATAAACCCATATAAGAATAGGTCTTTTTGACTCAAAAAATCAAGTGTAAAAATATAACTAGTTGTTTTACAAGAACTAAAAAGTTGGCATGACTCATGCGATTAATAAGCTACCTTATATCGACAGTGAGTTTAATTATGATATCTGTGCACCGCTTAGATTATTCACCCATGCTGCGCAAGTTTCTCACCATTGCCAATTATAGTCTCGTGATTAGCGTGATAGGTTTTGGTTTTGCCATTCTTGCAAGCTATCCACTTGCAACAGCACTCTCACTGCCCGCACAAATTACGGCACATATCAGCAGCCTGCTGTTTGCGACGTTACTCAAGATAAGTTACGTCGTGCGTTGTCTGTGCCAATACAACTTAGGCATGGAGGTGCGCTAAATGTCACTTATCCAATTGGAACAACCATTACCTGACGTTAAGCTACTAAAGCCTTCTACTTGGCCCTGCCTTATGCTCGGCTTTAGACCTCTGTTTTTGCTCGCTGGTATTTGGGCCGTAATCAGCATGCTCGTTTGGACATTAGTGCTTTCTGGAACAATTCCTTGGCACTTATCGGTCTCTCCAACACTTTGGCATGCCCATGAAATGCTATTTGGATTTGCCAGCGCAGTGGCCATTGGCTTTTTGTTTACGGCTTCACAAAATTGGACGGGCATTCCAACCCTCAACGGGGTTGGCTTGCTTTTGCTCTCATGCGTTTGGCTAGCTGCTCGCATTGTATTTCTATTTGCAGACGATGCATTTATTTTTCTAGCAGGGCTACAAGCGGCATTTTGGTTGATCGCGATTTGTCATCTCGCACAAACATTAGTGCAAGCAAAAAGCCGTAAAAACTATCAATTTGTGGCCATCTTATGTGTGATGGCAAGCTTCAATGTATTGTTTATTTGGCTACTCGAAAATGACGACCTCGCGCTGGCCCAAATTTTTTCTCATTTAGCAATTTTAGGCTTTACCCTGTTGATAAGCGTGATTGCAGGGCGCGTTATGCCCTTTTTTATCGCAAGAGGGCTTGGCCTGAATGAACAGATGAAGACACCGAGATTAGATAAACTCCTGTTTTGGTCAGCCATTATTGGGATCATTGGGTTTTTCTCCCACCATATTTTGTCTAGCCCCCTCAATCCGGGTTTTATCTTAGTCTTTACAGCCTTTTTGCATGTATTGCGCTGCATGTGTTGGTTTAACACTCGCATTTTTACTCGTCCACTGCTTTGGTCTTTATATTTGGCTTACCTATGTATGGCTTTGGGCCTTTTAGGTTTTGGTGGTGGGTACCTTGGTTTTCCTTGGTATAGCAAAGATGCACTACACCTGATTACGATTGGCGCCATGGGCCTGATGATATTGTCGATTATGGCAAGAGTCTCCCTCGGTCACACCGCAAGACCATTGCAGCCTCACCCGCTAATGAGCCTTGCTTTTGCGCTATGCGTATTTGCTGCTATCACGCGCAGTATTTTACCGATTTTTATCAACCCTCATCACAGTTGGCTTGCAAGTGCCCTACTTTGGATTGGCGCATTTGTCATCTTTGTCGCTGTGTACACCCCTATTTTAATGAAAAAACGCCTTGATGGGCGTCGTGGTTAACTTGGAGAATTTATATGCTATCAACACAAACAATAAAACTGGTTAAGGACACCATTCCTCTGCTTGCAAACGCCGGAACACAAGTGACCGACCACTTTTACAAACGCATGTTTAGTCACAACCCTGAGTTGCTTCATGTCTTCAATGTCAGCAACCAAAAATCAGGCAAGCAACAGTTTGCATTGTTTAGCGCTTTGGCAGCTTATGCTACACACATTGACAACCCTTCGGTACTTTCAGAAGCCATTAACCGTATTAACCACAAGCATGCGAGCTTAAACATTTTGCCTGAACATTACCCGATTGTTGGCACCCATTTACTCGCAACTTTGGAAGAGATGTTCCCAAATGAATGCACGCCTGAAATCATCGCGGCATGGGCAGAAGCGTATGGCTTTTTGGCAGACTTATTTATTACTCAAGAAGAAGGGATTTATCAACAAAATGAAACCAGAGCTGGGGGATGGCGAGGCAAGCGACGCTTTACGATTTCGAAAATTGTGCAGGAGTCTGATGTAATAAAAAGCTTTTATCTAAAGCCTGTTGATTGTCGCCCGGTTGCCCAATACCAAGCGGGACAGTATCTCGCTGTTGAATGTCAAGCTGAGGACCAAGCATATCGCCAAATCAGACAGTACTCGCTTTCTCAAAGCGCTAAATCAGATCATTATCGCATTTCGGTTAAAACGGACGGGCTTGTCTCTGGTCACCTGCACACATTAACTGAAGGTGATGAAATTGATGCTTACCCACCAGCTGGCGACTTTGTGCTTCAAATAAACCAAGCGCCAAAAGTACTGATCAGTGCTGGTGTTGGTATTACGCCTATGATGGCAATGTTAGAAACCTTAGCTGAGCAGAAGACTCAAGGACCATGTATGTTCTTACATGCATGTCGCAACATTGAAGAGCGCGCGTTTTCGAGCAGTGTAGAAAGCTTTAAATCACAGCTTCCTCAATTGCAAACACATACTTGGGTAGAATCAGGGGCAGAAGGGGCATACAGCGGCCTTATGCACCTTGCAGCACTAAAAGAGCTGCTGCCGCTGTTCGACGGTGAGTTCTATCTTTGTGGGCCGAGTGGCTTTATGGCATTTATCAAGGCTCAATTAATCGAACTTGGCGTAGACGAAGCGCGTATTATGTACGAAGTATTCGGCCCGCACGAAAGTCTATAAATTCAATCTTAATCAGACGAGTTCAGCAACCTGAACTCGCCTACATCATTCTCTATTTGCAATGAAACGCCTATTACTGCTCAATGAGCTGGATCGTGACGCTATCTGTACGTGGTCGGCAATCGAATTTCGCATTGCGCTCACCGCCTATCAAATCGGCGTCCCACTCTAACCCACACTCCTGACCATACGCTATGGCGCTCACTTTGCTAGCATGTGCGTCATTCAGTAAGGTAAACGTCAAGTAGTCCCCACCGGTGCCTTCATCGAATTTGGCGTTACGCTCATTCAAGATAAGATCCGCGTCCCACTCCAATGCCCCCTTTCCATCTTTTGCGACTAGGTAACCTGAAACTCGTTTAGTGCCGTTGGACGACTCAACTTTGTTGACTTGAAGTGTTAACGGATCGGCACGTCCTGCACAGTCCCATTTAGCGTTACGCTCTCTATTTCGTAAAGTAGCGTCCCACTCAAGACCGCAAGTTTGGCCATTTACTCTGGTAGTAATAATGACGGGGTAATTTTGCCCTGCAACAATGTTTGACTCAGCTGTTAAATATTGCGTCGATGCATTACCTAATATGCTGTTGATTTCTTTGCCTGTTCCGCCATTATATAGCGTGCGAACTTCATCCAAGGTTAACGCGCGGCCCCATACAGCAAAATCATCCAAATCGGCTTTCAAATTGTATTTGTATCGGCCGGTTCCATCCTGTCCGATATTCCAATCAAGTGAAGAAGTAATGTCTCCAACATCTGCGATACTCCCTGAGATGATGTTTAACTCCCCTGTAGGGCTACCAGCATATAATGTCGCGCTGCCGTCACGATCAAATGTCGCGACCAAAAGCCACCAGCCATTAAACGTATAATCAATTGGATCGATGTCTTTTCGATCTGCAGATGTAGAAGCGATATTGATGCCGACATCATCACCATTGCCTTCGTTAGCTAAAAGCAATGTGCCACGGTTGCTACCACTGTCCCAGTTTTTATTGCCGACAATGACCGGGTCGCCATGTTGATCACCACTGACGCGATACCAAGTCATTAAGGTAAAATCTCTTGCATGGGCAAAGTCCAGCTCAGCAGGGTTGCCTAGGGTCAAAAACTCTTTGTCACCATTTATGGCAACAAAACGACCAAATTTCCCCCCAGAATTCACTTCTGGATTTCCCCCGCCAACCTCTGCGTGAAGATGATTGCCAGATTTATCTTGAAAGTCGCCTTCAAACGGCAAGTAAGTAATCAGATCGGTTTCAATGGCATCGGGTGCCTTTTGCTGCACGCTCCCACCTCTGGCGATGCCATCCATATTGCTAGGCACAGCTACGCCGTGATGTGCAAGCACAGTCGGTGCTGCATCATAATTTTTTGGAATGCCCGTTAAATAACCCTGCTTCGCGGACTTAGATGCCACTAAAAATGGAATGGTATAGTTGTCGGCTGAGTGAATACCATGCGATGAACCCCGACCACCATGATCAGAGGTCACCACAATTTGCCAATTTTCATTAGCAAAGTTGGGGCGCGCCTTTATCGCGTCCATAATACTGCCAATTTGTCTGTCGACATCGGCAATTTCATCAACATAACCGGTGTCAGATGCTGTAAAGCAGCAGCTGTGACCCGCTGCATCCACGTCGTCTAAAAACAAAAAGATTGAATCAGGCGTTGTGCCACGAGGCCATTTTGCGGCTTGATACGTCCCGTTAATGATGGCCAGTGTATTTGCAACATTACCTGCATCATTAGAGTCAATTTTGATATCCGCGTCGTTGTCAATCTGCATATCGGTTGACCACGTTACTAAGTAAGCAGTATTGAGTTTACTGTTGTGTCGCTCTAACAGAGTTTGATAATGAGGGTATTGATCATACCTTCCCGTATGTACGTCTGAATTACCGGTTACACCGCTTTTGGTAGAGGTGACTCCGGTCATGATCCCGACATGATTCGGCCCGCTATTTGGTGCCGCGTCTTTCATTGTCTGCGCGTAGAATGCAAACGCACCTTGATAACCCTCAGCCCAAGTACCTTGGATTAACTTATCAAAGTTTGGCGTTTTCGCATTTTCAATACCATCGCCGCGCAAACCATCGACAGCAATCAGTAAAGAGTGGTTGCTTGCATCGGCCGCACTGGCAAATGACAAGCTTAATGAGGCTAGCAATGCAGAACAATAAATGGTCTGCCGTTTCTTTCTTGAGTTGTTTACTTTAAACATTTTCACATGATGTCCTTGTTGTTGGTCTAGTCCAATTATTCGGCGACATCTTGATAAAAAAACACTCAAAAAATGAATTTATTATTAAACTTTTATGAATGAAAAACCTGAGGAAAAATTAGTAAAAACACTTAAAAAAATGCATTACTCTTCGACTTTTACAAAACTTTACAAAATATTACATCTATGATTGCATTGAACTGCCGATGTGCCTAGAATTTCGCCTTTATTTTAAAAGGTGAAACAATGAAAGCGATAAAATTAATTTTTGCAGCGGCACTGACTGTGTTTTTGGCAGCTTGTGGTTCAACTCCACAGCCTCCTGTTCAATTACAAAAACAACTTCTAAATGCAGAAAAGCGCGTAGGGATATATGTTGACGTAATCGAAGAACCAACAACAAATATCTACGGTGCAGGTTGTTTGCTTTGTTACGGTGTTGCCGTAGCAGCAAACTCGTCTTTATCTAAACACCTTGAATCTCTACCAACTAGCGATATTGAGTCAAGCAAGCAAATCCTACTTGAAGGCTATAAAGCGAAGGCTGGTTCTGTAGAGTTTATTGAACTAACAGAGCAAGAATTTAAAAAGCTTAAAAAGTTCAAAGGTGAATTGGGCTACGCGAAAAAAGATTTCCGCTCTCTAAAAGAGTCAAAGAATATTGATGTACTTGTTGTATTAGACATTGCAACTCACGGCGCATACAGAGGATACACAAACTACGTTCCAAATACAGATCCTCAAGGTTATGTTCGAGGCTTAGTGTATTCAGTAGATTTGGAAACAAACCAATATCTTCAATATCTAGAGCTAGACAAAAAAGTAGTTGTTGAAGGTGAGTGGGATGAGCCAAAGCAGAAATTCCCTGGTGTAACAAACGCTTACTATCAAGCTGTTGAACAAGTTAAAGAGACAATCAATAAGATTTTCTTATGATAAGAATAAAGAAACTTTTAGTCTCTTTAGTAACGATTGCAGCCTTAGCGGGCTGCAAATCTCCTAAAAGAGATGACTATGTCGTAGCTAAGTCACTTAATAAAGACGACGTTATCGAACAAAGCGAATTCAAGTTTTATCTAGATTTGAATGCCCCAGTCGAGATCCGAGGCGAGTATTCTCATGATCGTTCTATCGACAGTGCCCAAGTCATGTATTACGGCACACCTGGCGCCGCGTTAGTACAGGTTTTTTCTCACGCAGCGATAAACAGTTCATTAAAAGAACAAAGGTTAAAAGAACAACAAGAAGAAGCAAACCGCTATATTGGACCGCTTATTGAAGCTTCAAAACAAGTTACTCACGTAACTTTAACGGAAGATATGAGCGATTATGTGGTGAAACAGCTTCCTGTTGCTGGCGACAAAACAGTAAATGTTAAGCCGATCTTCTTTTCTAATCAGGACATGAATAAGCTGTCTTTAAAACTCATTGCTTGGATCGAAAAGCCTAAATCAAGTAAAACTAAAAGCCGTAAAAAGCTCAGTAATTTAATGTATCAGAACATCATCGAGGTTCATGGTTCAACTTGGAGTGAAGAAACAGCGACTGCGCTAATGGATGGACAAGCGGATATTGCGGATCATTATGAAGCGCTTTTTGTTCGCGCTGTAGAAAGTTTAAAGAAAGACTTGTCAGGGACTTACAGTCAAACACCACAGCAACAAACACTGCACATTAAAAAGAAGAACACAAAGCAGTTCTTAAGAGCTAGCGTAATTGAGCAGTCTTGTGAGTATGTTGTCATCAAAAACCTGAGAAACTGGATTCTTCACTATCCAGCTAGCTATGTCACTAATATCCAAAACCAATGTTAGTTACATTAAGAGAGTGTTGCTATAACTGATTTGCAACACTCTTTTGTCCTCTCAAAAGTTTGCTCTCTTAAAATACTTTGGCACTGAGCTGTTTTGGTGTCAGGACAAACCTTTGCTTTAAGCCAAGGCGCTTATATTTTGCTGTCATCGTCAGCTTTTGCTCAGCTCCATGACCATACAAACCATTATGAAATAGTAGCTTATGTTTATGGTTTACGGCTGTAAACTTACCCATTACCACGATTTGATCTATATCGGTGCCATTACCATGGTGAGCAACCTGAGGCGAAATCATAGTCCCTTGCAGTTGCTTTTTGACTTCATTTTGACTCATATAGATTTCGTCCTGAATAGTCAAAATAATGCTGTCTTTCGCGGCTGAAAACTCAGTGAGCGACAGCTTTCCATTTTTATCTCTATCAGCTTCTCCAAAGCTGGAAGCACTTAATGACACCACCATATACACGCCAGAGTCGTCAAAGTTTAATGTGCCGTGCTCTGAAACCATTAAATGAGCGTTCGATGTGGCACAAAAGACCAGACTCACGGCAACAATTGCGCTAAATAAATGTCTCATTTCAACCTACTCCACACGGTAATTATTAAAGTTGGCCTTTTACGCAGCGTTGAAAGTATGGGTAGCTATCAGTTGCGTAATAATGGTAAATACCTTCTGGAAATTCAGGCGTCACTCCAAAGCGCCCGTTACATTCATCCAGATCACCACTTCCGGCCACGTATTCCCAATCTTGTGCAAATGTGCCCAGCGCATAAACCGAGGTAGAGGGGCGATTACTACTGACATTCTCGACCAATTGGTAACTGCCTTGCATCGCCTTTAATTCAGATTGCGCATTTTCTGCATCGCTGTAACCATATCTGGCATAAATTGGAAACCCATCCGCTGCCCAACCAATCAAAGTCATTACAACTTGAGAATCACTTCTTAGCGCAATAAACCCTTCTGGCATGCCATGGTAATGGTAAGAACCGTCCGGCTGGACATGTGCGTTGTTATCATCTGTGCCAAAATCGAAACTGGTTTGTCCAAGCGCCTCAATGCTCCAATTCCCAGTATTGCCAACAAGGCTGCAGCTGTTACCAGAATCATCACACGATCCCGCTGTATTTGCATCAATCTTAACCCCGTTTAATACATAACCCGTCGCGCCCCTCGGGCCCCCTAAGGTGCTGGCTGTATCGGTTTTTGTGGGTGTTAAGGTGTAAGCTATCGAAACATTCACTTCACTGATGGTATTAGGGTTTGCTTGGTTAGGAAATGTGCCAGTTGCATGATCGGGTATGCCATTTGCGACTAGTTGACGTGCTGTCCCGCTGCAGCTCCAATCTGCATTACTGGTTGCCTGCACAGATGCCGAATTATTAAATTCGCTGTATGTATAATCACACAGCACGCCATCCGTAGACCCCTCTGTTTGTGCAGTGCCATTAGAACTGTCATCTCCAGAATCAGTGCCGCTGTCGTCCCCACTGTCAGTGCCACTGTTGTCCCCGCTGTTAGAATCTGTATTGGTATCTGAATTGTCTGTAGACGAGGCATTATCTGAATTGGTCGTGTTATTGCTTGTTGTATTGGAGCTGTTATCTGCTTGGGCGTTAGTGTTAACTTGATTGCTGCTACTATCACTTGAACTCGAACCGCACCCAGTGGTCACCAAAATAGACGCACTCAACGCCATTGCCATAATTTGGGTCAGGTTAATTTGGTTAAGATTAAAATTGTCACATTTCATTTGTTTCACTCCTAAAGCATTCAAAAACAGCGATCAGGTTTTTAGAACTATTCTTGCAGTTTTATTAACTATAGGAGTTGATTGTGCAAATACTGTGCAGCAGACTAATTTATTTAAAGTTATTGTCTATTTGAAAAATAAAAATGATGAGATTCAATCAGGTAAGGTTTAATTCACCGTTTTCTTTCAATAGGTTTTGCATAGACAGAAACAAAGGTTTAGGGAGGTTATCTAACGCAAACCACTGCCATGACTTGCATTTTTCCGGTTCCATTATGCTTGCCTCCCCTCTTGGACAGGCGGCTTGAACGAACAAAGTAATATAGTGCTTGCCTTCTTGTTCGAAAATATCATTGGTAAAGGCGACCTTTTTGGGTTCTACAATTTGCAAGCCAGTTTCTTCTAATACTTCTCTTATCGCGCACTCTTCAACACTTTCACCAAGCTCTAAGTGTCCTCCTGGTGTTGCCCAAGTGTTTTCGCCATGTGCGCCTATACGCTCTCCTAATAGTATTTTGTTGTCTCGCACCAAAATAACGCCTACACCCACTCTAACGTTGTTGTCCATGATTGCTCCTTTTCTTTATAATTCAGGTGGTAATACTCAGCTTTACGTCTGACTAGCAATCGTCAAAATACTGAAATACAGATACTGATTCTACATGGTGCAATTCATAAAATATATTATGAATAAGTAAGGCAGCTCACTAATGGGCTGCCTCTGCGTTGGAAAACGACTAGATTACGAGCAAATCCATAAAACGATTAACTGGGGTTGAAGCAAGCTCACCTGCGTCTGTGCACAACTTATAAATATGCTCGCATTGAGGTTCTGGAAATCTAGTTGAAAGGCTGTGTTTAAATTTTTCTTCTAGCACAGGTATGCCCTCTTTACGGCGTCTTCTGTGACCTATTGGGTATTCAATCTCGACTTTATCTGTGCAACTACCGTCATTGAAGAAGACTTGAATCGCATTTGCAATGGCGCGTTTTTCAGGGTCAAGATAGTCCGCGCTGTAACGTTTATCTTCAATTACCACCATTTTATTACGCAAAACGTCTATTTCCGGATGGGCATGATGAAATGCATCTTCATAATGTTCAGCCACTAACTTACCGAATAATAGCGGGACAGCCGTCATGTATTGCAAGCAATGATCTCTGTCTGCCGGATTTGCCAATTCACCTACCTTGGAGATGATCCGGATAGCTGATTCATGTGTGGTAATTTCAATGCGTTTAATATCGTCTAATCGGTGCTTTATTTGCGGGTGTAGTATCACCGCAGCTTCACAAGCTGTTTGTGCGTGAAATTCAGCGGGGAAGCTCAGCTTAAACAAAATATTTTCCATTACGTAACTGCCGTATTCTCGTTGGAAGCTAAACGTGCGCTGGGCTTGTGGTTTTAAGGCTAAATCTTTATTTGTCTGGCTAAAAGAAACATCATAAAAGCCCCATTGGGGCGCACTTAATACACCTGGGATCCCCATTTCTCCCCGCAGTGAAATATCTGCCAACCTTACGCCTCGCGACGTTGCATCGCCTGCTGCCCATGATTTACGCGACCCCGCATTTGGCGCGTGGCGATATGTTCTCAGCGCCGATCCATCGACCCAAGCTTGAGAAATCGCAGCCATAATCTGTCCGCGAGTGCCGCCCATCATCAGCGTTACTACAGCCGTTGTTGCGAGCCTCACCAATAAAACATGGCATAATCCAACTCGATTAAAGCTGTTATCCAAAGCCATAACGCCCTGTATTTCATGAGCTTTGACCATAGCTTCTAATACATCTTGCATCGTCAATGGTAAACGCCCTACTGCAATATTCTGTGCAGATATGTAGTCAGCGACAGCCAAAATACCGCCTAAATTGTCTGACGGGTGGCCCCACTCCGCCGCAAGCCAAGTATCATTGAAATCGAGCCAGCGTATAATGCAACCAATATCCCACGCAGCTTTTACCGGATCTAAAACAAATTGCGTGCCTGGTACACGCGCCCCATTGGGCACGATAGTTCCTTTAACAAGTGGGCCTAAATGTTTTGTACACTCCGGAAACCTGAGCGCCAAAAAGCCGCACCCTAAACTGTCCATCAAACAGTTTCTTGCGGTGTCTAATGCCGCTTGTGACTCAACCTTATAATTAATAACGTAATCGGCTATGTCCTGAATTTCCTGATCGTAATCCGGGCGATTTGCCAAATCGACATTCGCGCTCATACTTATAACTCCTGTTTTTCGCTGTTAGATGATTCTCACCCAGTCGAGCTTCGTTTTGCATGGCTCGATCTAAATGAATAAGGCTTGCACACAATCTAAGTCATTAGACATTCATTTACGCGCAACCTTTGCAAATGATATTTATTTTCATTATCATTTGCAAATAGCGAAATTTAATCATCAGCACAGGTAAATACTCTAAATTAATTAGGGAAAGTATATGGTCGCTCGAAAACTCACTTTAGTCTCTTCCGATGACTCTGAATCATTAGTTGTTAAATATAATCAACTGATTGCACGCGCAGAAAAAGCATACTTTTTTGGCTTACAAGAAAAGGCCAGCAACACTTACAAACAAGCATTTGATTTGAGCATTCAGCTACTTTGCTCGCCGAATGCAAATACCGTATCAGTCAGGCGTGTTGCCGAAGTGAGCAGTTATCGATTTGACCACTGTCCCGTTTTTGACGATTCAGAAGAAGAGTTTTACTTAGAGGTAGCCGCTAACGCACTAGAAGATCTCGTGCGCGCAGATAGAGATTTAGCAACAAGAAAAGCGGCGTTACAAGCATACAAATCCGTCGCTTGTCTCGCCTGTGAACTCGTTCGCTTTAATCAAAGCATGCGTTGCCAGTTGCTAATCGATCAATATGTGCAAATAGAAATGACACACTCAAAATTTTTGGCAAATTGATGTTTAAAATAAGCGGGCGCCCTAGACGACCTTATCCATTAATTAAAAATGTAAGTATATGCACCTAGGTAGGTTTGGTTATTGCCTGTTTTAGCAGGAATGCGACATTCAAAATGGTAAGCTGTACCAATGTCTCTGTCGCTACCACCAATACCACTTGCTGAAACCGACTGTAACAAAAACCCCGGATAGCTTGAAAGCGTGAAGTTTTTTACATTAAGCGTCGGCTTGTTCACATAGTGTTCCCAATGTCTGCGAACAAGGCTGCAATAAACGGTGCGATGAGGGTTTTTCCAAATCTCTAGGCTACTAAATTGCTTACCATTGGGGTTTGGAATGGGGCATCTAAGCGTCAGTTCGTGAGTTGTAGATATATTCGTAACCCCCGCTTCTTCATATGCCACTTCGCCATACAAACTTACTTGCTTGCATTCGCTAGGATCTACCGTGACTTTTACCTGTGCACTGGCTGCCCACGATACTAAAAGTGTGCAAAACGCTACCTGATATTTCATCTTTCATCCTTAATTTTACCTTTAACAGAAACTCAATATCGCACACACAAAACCAAAAATAAACAAATAAATTACAATTCATTAACCACTCAATTCCTCTTTAATAAAAGACAACACATAGCTACTATCTTGCTCTAAATAAGTCGCCAATTTGCGATTTAAAAAACGTCTGTATTGTGGTTCCAAGCTTGTTATACAATCGCCATCAGGCGTAACTTTATGGCTAAAATAAGCGCTTGGATATAGCTCTTTACCTTCAGGAAAATCAAATAAGCCTAATATTGTTAGCAGTCGATCATCGCTGTTCACAGACAGCTTACCTTCCAGTATCTCAAGCGTTTTTGCAACGTCTCTTGTTTCTACTAGTAAACGTTTTATCTTATTAAAATAACTCAAATGCTTATCTAACCAACGGTGATAAAAATCAATCAGATCCCCTTGAGACTCAAACAAAAATTCTTGCTCGTCACAATACTCAACTAATTGTCCAACGTGTGTACCTGTCGTTATTACGCACCCCATGTGGGCGTAATATAATTCAAGCACGCCTATCATACCTGCTTGAATATCTGTAAAAGGCCGCGTTGGGTGTTTAAAACAGTCACTACCGGGCCAAGGTAACTGGGGGTGATAAAGTGCAAGTGTTTGCAGTTTGAAAAAACCGAAATCAGGCCCTGCCCCCCCATTACCAAGTTCTTGATAAAGCGTGAACACTTGCTCAGGCAATTCAAAACCCATTTTTTCTTCGTACTGTCTGAGCGAATAAGCACTTATCTGCTCTCCAAACTTATACTCATGCCCACTCGACCCCAGTACCGTGTAATAGCGGTCTAGTTGCTTCAATTCCTCAATGCGCATGCGAATAGCAGACCAAGACTTTTCACCATGGGCAGGGCCTGTTGTAAATGCTTTGGGATTATAAGACTGCTCAAAATACTTGTTGTGTATTTGCTTACCGACGTCTGTAATGCACTTTAAAAACGAATTAATCACTTCAATGCTCTGTTCTTTTTGTTCTAATAATTGTGTTTAATGTAGGGCACCGCCTTGAAAACGTACTGCCCATCTACACACTGAGACAACCTACGGGACTACAAGAACTCTTGATAACCACATGTATTTGCGAGAGTTATTTACCACTGTGTAAATAACTCTTTTTTGGTATCTCAAAAGCACCGTACCCATTCAATATACAAAAAAGCACAAAATGCGCTAATTCCTTACTTTTATATATTGTCGAATCCAATTGTTCATCTTCACGTATAGGTTTTCGCCAACTCTACGGCTTTATGTTCCACGATTGCCTGCAATCCAGTTTGCTCAAAAACAGCCACAGTCACAGGCTCTTTCTGGTTAAAATAGTATGCTGCGAAACAACTTTGTGGACCCTGACCAGTATGACCCATGGTATTCATTGTCTCACTATTGTTTAACATCACACCTAACCCAACCGCAGGGTTTTGCCATGGCCTGTCTCCCACATCAAAGTTGAGGTTATAGGGCGTCATCATCTCTCTCAGTGAGGGTTTAGATATAATGTGACCGCTCATAAGTGCATGCAAGAATGTCACTGCATCTTGCGTCTTTCCTGCAAGTAAACCATGGTAACACCACTTTGGGTCATAGCTAGTATCCGCCACTTTGAGTTGGTCAAACTCAAACCTTGATTCAATTGCCCGTGTACTCGTTATCTCAAGCGGCGTAAACAAGTGTTTTTGAACCGCTAAACCAAATGGCACTTCGAAGCAGCGCTCAATCTCTTGTTTTAGGAGTAAGTAACCCACATTTGAATAACGCCATCCTTGACCGGGTGAAAACAGCAATGAGTCAACTTGAATACGCGCTAACATGTCCTCTGTAGACCAAGCATCTTCGCTATTTTGTACCGCCTGATGGTAGTCTCGTTGCATACCATAATCAGTTAGCCCTGATGTATGCTGCAACAATTGCCGATAAGTAAAAGGCTTACCCGTCAATTGAGCATCAAGTTTAAAATAGCCTTGTTCGGTAAGCTTCAAAATGAGTGTGGCAATGGCGGTTTTTGTGAAGCTCCACCACGGGACAACTTTGTCTTGCTCTGAACTAACGCTGTTTGTTGGACTATGTAAACAATAAATCAATGATAAATCCTCTAATAAACTGGCTACTAGACTCAGCAAACTGAGACAAATTTAAGAAAATAAAAAATACACGTCGCGTGCGCTATTTTGCGCGACACGCAACATGTTTGCTTACTCTCATGTATCCACGTATGAAAAAGCTTATAAATTGCAAAAAAGCCCGCTAATCGCTTTTCTTGCATAATAGAGAGTGTTAATTTTTAACACTAAAAATAAACTATTATCAATAGGTCAAAACATGGCAGCGAATACATCGGTCAAAAAAATACTGGTTGTTTGTATGGGGAATATTTGTCGCTCTCCGACTATGGAAGCGGTAATGAAAGCCAAAGCGCGAGCGCAAGGACTCACGCTCATTATAGACTCAGCTGGTACCATTAATTACCACGAAGGTAGTTCACCAGACAAGCGCAGTGCTAAAGCAGGTCAAAAGCGTGGGTATAGCTTCTCAGGCATTACCTCTCGCCAAGTTGTTAAAAGCGACTTTGAAGAGTTCGATTTAATATTGTGCGCGGATAAAAACAACCTTGCTGATTTAAAGGCGAACTGTCCACCAGCCTTTTTGCATAAACTCCATTTATTTTTAACTTATGCAGGCATGGACGTCGTCGAAGTGCCTGACCCATATTATGGAGATGGTGACGGATTTGAATTAGTTTTAGACCTAGTAGAAACAGCCTCTGAAAACATTATAAAGGCACTGAACTAACCCATCGAACCAATAATTGGAACAATTCTTCACAATTCCATTCTCAACTCGATAGACTAACAGTATGTTTTTACCCATAATGAAAACATACTAATTGTAACTCAGTACTTAAGGAAAAGAGATGAAAAGTATATCAATTGCCTTAGTTGGAGACTATGACCCATCGGTCCCTGCGCATCAAGGTATCCCTCTTTCTTTGGATGTCGCTGCTGATGATTTAAGGCTTGAAATTAAGGCTTCTTGGCTAGCAACTGAAAATGTCAAAGATACCGATTTAAGCGTATTTGATGGTATTTGGTGCGTACCAAAAACCCCTTATGTAAATGCTGATGGCGCGTTAAGTGCTATTAGATACGCGCGAGAAAATCTAATACCATTTTTGGGCACTTGTGGTGGCTTTCAACACGCCATATTGGAATACGCTCAAAATGTAATCGGCTGGAACGATGCAACACATGCAGAGTCAAGCCCGCAGGGCCAAAGGCCTGTCATTTCGGAGCTTGCTTGCGCATTGGTTGAGACCACTGAAACAGTAAACATCTTTGCTCACTCACAATTGGCAGCAATATATGGCACCACAGCAATTCAGGAAGGCTACCGTTGTAGGTATGGCCTAAACGACGAGTTTCGTCACACCTTATTGCAAGGGCCGCTAGTTGCTTCAGCAGATGATGAAACTAAAGAAGTCAGAGCTGTGGAGCTCACGGTGCATCCTTTTTATATTGCCACGTTATTTCAACCAGAGCGCGCGGTGCTGAGCGAAAGACGTTCGCCTCTGATCCAAGCATTTGTTAATGCATGTGTGCAAAATCAAGGTTTATAGCGTTGCAGAGGCAAGTCTAGAAGTATCGCTTGCCTTTTCATCATTGATTAGGTAAAAAGCCTCCACAATACTTGGAGGTGTACCTTGTCCCACTTTGATTCTCAAAACGTCTACGCGCAAATTGCCGATGATTTGCGTGCAACCGGTCTCAGCATTATCGAAAATGCCGTGGACCCCCAAATCATACAAAACCTCAATAAACGAATTGCAACGTTAGAGGAAGACAAGTTCCAAACGGCTGGGATAGGTAGACAGAGTGATCATGAAAAAAACGCCAAGATCCGCCGCGACAAGATCTTATGGTTAGAGCAAAATAATGAATTGGAATTAGGCTATATTCAAGCGATGGACGAGCTGAAAGATTTTTTAAATCGGCGCTTGTTTATGGGTCTGTTCAGTTACGAAAGCCACTTTGCACACTACCAAGAAGGCGCATTTTATAAAAAACACCTAGATGCGTTTAAAGGCAGAGCTAACCGCGTACTCACAACGGTATTTTACCTCAATGACCAATGGCAAGCAGAGCATGGCGGAGAGCTTGTAATTTATGACCCAAATGATCATGAAAAAGAATTGTGCCGCGTGCTACCAAAACAAGGAACATTGGTCACGTTTTTGAGTGATGAGTTTCCACATGAAGTACTGCCTGCACGAAAATCCAGATACTCCATCGCAGGCTGGTTTAGAATTAACGCAAGCACCGCAGGCCATATAGATCCTCCACGCTAAACCCGCTCACGTTCCATTCGCTCCATGTTGATGTGGAGCGAGCTGTGCTCAATTACATATTTTTACTTTTAATCTGCACCCTAAGCCGATAATGTAGCGAAAAAGATAGGGAATCATCATGCGAATATTTATACTGACAGCCTCAATATTGTGCGTCCTTTCAGGCTGTATTTTTGTGCCCAAAGAGGTGCATTACTTTGATGAGCAATGCCAAACCACAAAACGAAAGCACGTTTTATCACAAGAAGAAATGGGCTATTTGGGGGGGTGTTCAGATAAAGCTTGTGCCGCCTTGATGGCTGGCGCTGGCCTCGTGTCAGCTGCGAGTTTGGTTGTCTCAGGCACGATAGTTCTGACTCACAACACCTTAACTTGGCTTGAGCAACGTGGTGACTGCGAACCATCTTAAAACCCCAAGCCTTAGACACAACGCAAAACAAATCACTAACTCGGTAGCCCAACTTCAACACATAAGCCGCCCGAAGGTCGATTGCTCAAATTAATATACCCGTTGTGTGCCTCTACAATTTCTCTACACAGTGCTAAACCTAAGCCCGTTCCACTATTTTTAGTAGAATAGAATGGGACGAGTGCGCTCGTTAATACCGTCTCCGACATGCCTTGGCCACCATCTTCGAAAAGTAGTTTTGTGATGCCCTTTGTGGCCACCACGGTCAACGAAATAGCGTCAACTTCAGAGCCTGACTCATGCGCATTTTTTAATAGGTTAATGATCAGCTGTTCCAGCTGTCCTTTATCAGCTTGCACTGTCTCTACCTCACATTTAATTTGGCTTGGCCATTGCAGCTGAATCGATTCAAGTAGTGGACGAATCTCTATGGTTGCCAAACTTGGCATCGGCAACTTGGCAAAGGTTCCATAACCTTGCACAAACTCCGTAAGGTGCGTAATGCGTTCATCAATTGTACTGAATACCCGATGTAATCTTGTGTCATCCAATTTAGTCGCAATGATTTTTCCGCTATGCGACATTGACGAAATCGGCCCAAGTGAATTATTCAATTCATGACTGATAATACGGATAACCTTTTTCCAAACGGCCACTTCTTGACGGTTTAATTCCCGGGTGAGTTGCTTGAATATATAAAGGTTGTGGTGTTGATTATTCAATAATATTTCACCCACAGACGCATGCCAAATCTCTTCTTCTGCATCGCCTTGGCAAATACTGATTAAGCCATCTTGCGCACAATTTATGGCGGTCGCTATTTCTTGCGGCGCTGTTTCTTGCAGCTTCGAGATAGATAAACCTTCGAGCGCTTGCATACTACCTACCAAGTTTTGAGCACTTTGGTTAGCAAACACCACTACACCACTGTCATTAATTAACAGCAAAGCCTGTGGTGCACTTTGCAACATTTTGTCTAGCATCATTTCCCTTTGATACAGCCATTGCTTTTCTTTTCTAAGTTGTTGAGCCGTCTCATTATAGAGTCGGCACAACTCGCCAAACTCGTCGTCTTTTTGATAAGCCAATTGATTTGAAAAATCACCGTCTTTAAAATTCAACAGCCCAACGTTTAACGCCTCGACCGACTTCATCAGTTTTTGAAAGAATAGCTTCAGTAATAGGCAACAACTTAAACTTGCAAAAGTACTCAATGCAAGCCAATTTTGCCAAGTTGAAAACCAAATTACTGGCAAACAAGATATAAAAATACTGATAAAGATCAACGCGATGATTTTGTATTTTAACTTACCCAAAGCACCCGACATCAGTAATCGATTCCATGTTTTTGCAGCCGACGATAAAGCGCTTGGCGACTCATTCCGAATTGACGAGCAACTTTCGCGATAACACCTTGGCATTGATGCATCGCCTGTTGTAACTCGAGTTTGGAGGGCTCTGCCACGTGCTGTTTGCTCGGTTGTGGCGCTATGTTGCCTAACAGACCAAAGTCTTGCGCTAACAGCTCTCCTTCAGGTTTCAATACGCCAGCCCGTTTACATGCATTTTCGAGTTCACGTACATTGCCTGGCCAACTGTGGGCACATAATGCCCTTTCAGCTTCTATACTGATTGCGCGGTTAGGTAAAAAATGTCTGACTAACGGCAAAATATCATCCATGCGTTGGGCCAAACTTGGTAAGTTTATCTCTATAACATTAAGCCGATAAAACAAATCTTCTCTGAACTTCCCAGCTGCGACATCATTCAAGAGGTTTGCATTAGTCGCAGAAATCACTCTGACATTTACTTTTTGCGTTTCAACAGAGCCAAGGCGTTCAAACTCACCCGTTTGCAACACTCTAAGCAGCTTCATTTGTCCCGATAAAGGTAGATTACCAATTTCGTCTAAAAACAAAGTGCCGCCATCTGCAGCTTCAAACCGCCCGACTCGTTTTTTATTTGCGCCTGTGTAGGCACCTGCTTCTGCACCAAATAGTTCAGCTTCAATCAGATTATCAGGCAGCGCTCCCGCATTGACTTTAATGAAGGGCTTGTCCGCAAGCCTTGAGTTTGCTTGAATGATCTGCGCTATTTTTTCTTTGCCACTGCCATTTGCCCCCGTGACCAAAACAGATACATCCGACTTAGCAACTTGCAATGCCATTTCCACCGCTCTTTGCATGGCCACACTCTCATAGATAAGACCCGCTAGTTCGGCATCAGCACTGTAATTTTCGCGCTCAAATTGCTGCCTTTGTAACTGCTGGCTGTCTGAACTGGCTTTCCCAAGGGCGATTAAATTGGCAACCGACACGAGCAGTTTGTCATCATTCCATGGTTTCGCGAGATAATCTGCGGCCCCCGCTTTTACCAAGGAAATGGCCATTTCAAGCTCTGTCCATGCTGTTAGTAAAATGATTGGTAAGTTTGGTGACAATTCACGCAACTTTCGAAACAGCACTTTACCTTCTTCACCAGAGGTTGTGTCTGCCGTAAAGTTCATATCTTGAATAACGAGATCAATTCGTTGATACCGCACCACCTGCTCAGCCTCAAAAGGGCTACTTGCTACGACAACATCGTAGTCATGTAATTCAAAGAGTAGTGATAGAGATTGCAGCACCGCCTGATTGTCATCGACGATAAGTATTTTGTCCATGTGTTTATTATTCATTATGTTACACCCTTTCGAGTGTAACATAATCTTGCACCTCTGATTAAATACTGCGGGTAGCTATGCTTGGGGAAATATTCGCAGCTCGCTTAGCTGGTTGATATACCGAAAGTAGACTCATAGCCAACATTGTGAGCGCGGTATAAAACACCATTGACCAATCCAATGCTGGGATATTGTATAAAGCCATCAACTGACCCCCCAAATACAGTGCTGCTAACGCACCGACCACTAAACCGAACACAGTGACGAGCGCATTTTCGATTAAGAAGTAGCTGAAAATCGCCGATTTTCTTGCGCCCAGAGCACGGCGTGTGCCGATTTGTTTAGTGCGTTTACTGATGTTGAAGTGAGTTAAGCCAAATATACCCAACGCAGTTATGATCGCCAAAAATACAATCAGTGCCACCAACATTCTTATCATGAGCGTGTCGCGTTGGTAGGTTTGTGCTTTTGCTTCATCAAGTCCTTTGATACCAATAATGACTCTCTGACGCTCATTTTCTAAGAGTAAAGGCTCAATCAACTTCATGATTTTTGATCGTTTGCTGGGTTCAGTTTTTACAATGACACGCTGATACATGCTGCTTCTTTCTCTTGGAATAAGCATAACATTGTCACCCATTTTCGAGTCAGGCCACTGGCTTTTCATGGTTTCAACAATACCGACAATCTTCATCATGTTATCACCGCTATAAATAAACTCATTGAGCCCTTTTCCCTCTCCAAAGAGCTTGTTTGCAACGGCGCGGCTTACAATAGTCACCGAGGGAAATTGACCATCCCCGCCTTCGCTTTCATCTTGTGCTTCAAAGTCTCTGCCTTCACTAAGAGATAATCCAAATGCACTCAATACTTTGTAATTTGCTTGGATGTAGCCACTGTCCACGCGCTTTCCTAGCATTTCATCTGGGTTGTCGCTCACAATCCAAGACCCGCCACTGCTTGAGAGGGGGATCGAACTAACCGTCATGGCTTCGATGACCCCATCAATTTCTTTTAGTTTGGCCATGTCTTCTTTAAATTGCTTCGCTCGGTCAATATTTCTGTTGTAAGTCAGTACTGTAAAAGCAATGATACCTTGTTCATCATAGCCGGTATCTTCACTCAGCTTATCAACTCTGTCCGACACAATAGATATCGCATTACTCACAATGGCCAACGTAATGGCAATTTGTAAAATCAGCAGTAAAGCACCCGCTTTAGAGCGCATCAAGGTATTGAGAATAGGTTTAATTTCTGACATTTTCAGCACTCCCTTATTGAACTTTTAAATGGGTTGCAGGCGACGTTTTGCATACCACCCATGCAGGAAACAGCCCCGCTAATAAGCACGCCAAAATTGCAATTACCGGAGAAATAAGCAGCATCACCCAATCCATTTTTGCAATGCCTACATAAATCGACATGGTCTCTCGGATCCCAATGAGGCCCAATTGCGCAAGCAAAATACCCACTAAGCTGCCCAAAAAACCAAGTAGTGCAACTTCAACTAAGTGTTGATAAAAAATCTGTCTTTTACTTGCCCCTAATGCGCGTCGTACTCCCGCATCTGGGGCGCGTTTTAAAAACTTAGCTAATAACATGCCTAGTATGTTCGCTAAACATACGGCTAGAAACATAAAGCTCAAACCGACCAATATTTTGTTGTCCGGATCAATGACTTGATTGTAGCCAAGCCACTCGTTAACCGTTTTAAGGTTGTAATCAAGTTCCTTACGATTAAAGCGACCTAACTTTTGCTGTTCAAGCATGTGGTCCATTAAAAATTGTTGGTAGCTTTTTAGTTGCGATTGGGAATTAATCTCTACCCAAAACTGCAACCAAATCATTTCAGAATTAAGAAATTGCGCATACGAGCGCGTTTCTTCATTTTTCCACGCATTGGTGTTCCCCCAACTATGAAGTTGATACGCTTCTATGTGACTAAACGGAATGAATATGTGTTCTGCTTGTTGAAAAGGGCCGTTGTTCACATCATAGAACTTTATCGTCGGCTGCCAGGATTGAGTTACGCCAATAACTTCATAACTGCGCTCATCTAAGTAAATTGACTCGCCAAGAACGTCTGAGCGTTGGAATAACCGCTCGGCTAAATCTTCGCTTATAACTGCAACTGGCGCGGCCTGATCACTTTGTGCTTGAGTCCAAGCTTCTCCGTGTAAAAACGACAAACCAAACAAGGAGAAAAAATCTCGACCTGTGATACGTACATCTTCAATAAATGGCGCGCTGTCGGCCTTATCTAAATGAACAGCTGCGCCTGATTTCATCATGGCTGCCCGCTTGGCCACGGGGGAATTTTCCATCAAATATTGAGCATCGATATAGGTCAGCTGAGTAGGCACATCGTCAGATGTATTCCAAGTTTGCCCGTCATCCATGGTCTGTAATTGCACCGCATATAATTGCTCACTTTTTTGCGGGATCGGATCTGCACTCATCATGTGATAGACAGACAACGACGTCATCGTGACCCCAATACCAATTCCGATTGCAACAACCATCAGTAGACTGATTAAAGGCGTCAGCTTTATATTGCGCCACGCCAGATCAAAATAGTGCATCAACATGTTAGGCCTCCACAGGTTTTTGTGGGTTAACACGGGGGGATTGCCCCCCTTGATACAAAGTAAAATCCGCAACTTGGCCATCAACAATTTGAATATTGCGCGGCGTCCGTCTTGCTAGCTCAGGGTCATGGGTAACCATAACAATGGTGGTGCCAGCTTGGTTTAGCTCTTCGAGCAATGTCATAACCTGTCTCGCCATTAAGCTGTCTAGATTACCGGTTGGCTCATCCGCGAGCAAAAACCTAGGTTCTCCTGCCAAGGCACGGGCAATTGCAACACGCTGTTGCTGACCACCAGACAACTGCTGAGGTAAATGTCTCGCACGTCCAGCTAATCCCACTTGCTCAAGACAGTGCTCAACACGTCGTTTACGCTCTTTGGCTTTTATGCCTCGATATCGCAATGGCACTTCTATATTTTCAAATAAATTGAGATCTGGTATTAAGTTGAAGCCCTGAAATATAAATCCAATTTTTTGATTTCTAAGATCTGAACGTTGATTATCATTCAGTTTGCCAACATCAATTCCATCTAGCATGTACTGGCCTGACGAATATGGCTCCAACAGCCCTGCAATGTTCAAAAATGTTGTTTTACCAGAGCCTGAAGGCCCGGTCACGGCAATGAACTCACCTTCATTAACGGTTAGATTAAACTCTCTCAGTGCCTGGGTTTGCACCATTTCTGTTTGGTACAATTTGCCAATATTTTGCATGTTTAACATTATTACTGTCCTTTTTTATTGTCTTATGAGCACTGAATCCGCTTGGGTAAACGCATCATATCCAGAGACGATGATTTCGTCACCCTCTTGTAACCCAGCTTTTATTTCAATGTCTTTTAAACTGCTAGATCCCACTTCGATCGACACCCGCTGCGCGATGTCATCTCGAAGCAAGTAAACGAAGTGTCCACCCACATTTAAAAATGGGCCGCGCTTCACCTTTAATACGTTCTCTTTGTTCTCTAATTGAATGCGTGCAAGTACACGTTGATTTTGACGGATCCCCGTGATGTCTTGACTCTTAAACTTCACGCGAGTTGTGACTTCACGATTGTTTACTTCCGGAGATATTGCACTTAGCTCACCGAATAACTCCTGTGCACCTACTCGCATCACCACGCGCATCGCTATCCCTAGCTCATTGGCATAGCTTTCTGGAACTTGTAACTCGACTTCATACGCCGACAAATCGACTAATCGCATCAAAGCTTCGTTTTGGGAGACCGCGGCTTTATTTTGTACTAACAAGTTGCCGACAATCCCTTCGACCGACGCGCGGATCTCAAGGTTGCTTACACGGCGTTGAATTTCGTCAACCACTAACTTTTGTCTTTCATAGCGATTTTTAGCTGAGGACAATTCGAATTTTAAAGTATCTCTTCCGAGATCGGCTTCTTGCTGAGCATGGGCATAGTTTAATTTTGCACGGGCATACTCATCCTCGGCTTGCTCTAGGTCTATCTGGCTGATTAGACTAGCTTTAATAGAGATTTGAGCTCGGCGGTTTTCTCTTTCAGCGGCTTGCAGTGCGACGCTCGCTAAGTCCAAGGATTTTGTTAACCCCAACTCTTGACGGCGAGACTCCAATTTTTGCCGCTGCCACTCTCCCTCTAGCCGATTCAGCTCAGATTGTTGTTGTTTGAGTTCATTACTAAGCTCTGGACTGCTTAGAGCAACAATGAGTTGACCCACTTTCACTTGGTCACCGGCTTTTACATGTAAAGTTGCAACGCCCACTTCAGGGCTATAAACCGTTGGCGCGTGAGCGGCAACTATTTTACCATTGGCACTCACTTCTCGAGTCAGCGCACCCAGCTCGACTCGCGCAATATCCAAATCCTGCTTGGCCACCGACAGCTGGGTTTTTGCCTGCGTCATCGCGCCATACGCAAGCCCGGCAATTAAAACGCCTATGCCTAAACCAAATATTGTTTTACGCTGCCAAATAGTCTGTGGGGTATCTACAACAACGTCTTGTCCGCGGGTATCCTTTATCATGGTATTTCCTGTAATTGGGTGTCTTATAAGAAAGGGATACCAATACCGTGCCAATTTTAAGTCATTGTTTTATAATTATTTTTTATTTTTAATATGTGTGCTTTATGTCCGCGGACAGAAAATGTGTCCGCTGCGGACACATTGGTGGGAGATTGAACACGCGTATAATTTTAAGTGCGTGATGGGGCGCAAAACGCTATAGTGACAAAAATTTCAATGGAAGATAGTTTATGCGTACCCTATTATTTACCGCGCTTAGTTTGCTGACATTCTCGGTATTCGCGATGCCTGAAAACATTGTTTTATTGCGCCATGCAGAAAAGCAAAAGGGAGTAGATCCTTCTTTAACCGCAGACGGAGTAAAACGTGCAAGGCGTATTGCGCAAATGATGCTGCCTTTGGAGCCAACTAAACTCTATTCAACTAATTATAATCGTACTAAAGCGACCTTAGCGCCTTTGGCGGATTTAATAGACACGCATGTTGCTGTTTATGACGCGCGTAACCTAGATGGGTTTGCCAGAGAATTAAAGCAGAAAACGGGCACTGTCGTCGTCGCGGGTCATAGTAATACAACGCCAGTATTAGTGAAGTTACTCACCAACAGAGATGTTAGAATTGAAGAAGACGAGTTTGACAAAATATTTGTTGTAACCTTTGTAGATGGTGAGCCCAAACTTGAGATAAAAAGCTCCGATAAATAACGGCTCACGGATAAGACATTACACTTTATTGGTGTAATAAAGTGTAATACTCACACACCCTTTTTGATTTTATAGTGGACTCCATCAAATCAATCGTAGTTAGGTTATTGCCTCATTACATAATAACAACTGGAGTGCAGATTACATGTCATTTATTACCCCACCAGGTTCTTATAAATCGAGTTGCCGTAATATACATTTTGAGGGCATACCTGGCGAAACGGAGTGCTATATTATTGCACTTTGCCAAAAAGAGGATGGCACCTGGGTAGAAAGCAAATTGAAATATGACATCGCAAACCTTGATGGCAAACTCACATGGCGCCCTGACTCAAAGTAATTCCCTTTTAAAACATGCAATCAATACGTCGATAATGGGCCTAGGCATGGGCCTTTTTTCCTCCTATATGTTTAGAGCAAATCAAATAAAGCATATAAGCCATTTTCAATATCGTGTTCTGCTTGGCCTGCAAACCCCAAGCGAATATGCGTGTAACGCGCGCGTGGGCTGTGACAAAAATTCTGCTCTGGATGGGCGTTAATACCTGCCTGAAAGAGCTTTTTTGGCAGATTCGAGACGTCTCGCTTCAAATCAACCCAATAGGCCATGCCACCTTGCGGTTTAAGGTAATCAATATCCAACCCTTGCTTTTGAAAATGTTGTAAAGACGTATCCATCACGTCACAGCGTTGACGATATAATTTCGTCATTCGTCTTAAGTGCCTTTCAAAATGACCAGCCGCCATCCAATCAGCGATGGCCAACTGCATTAACGCCTCATTTTTATGATTTACAATCTGCTTCAATGCGCTAAGGTGTTTGAGCACAGCATTTGATGCGGTGACATATCCCATACGAGCACCAGCAAACATAATTTTGGAAAATGTAGCCAGATAAATGACAATTTGCGCAGGATCATTGGCTGCCATAGGCTGCAATGGCGGACAACTGTAATGAAACTCGTGGTCGTAATCGTCTTCAATAATAAAAACTCCATGTTCAACACACAGGCGATAAATTTCCATCCGTCGAGATACTGGCATAGTCACAGTTGTGGGGTACTGATGTAATGGAGTCACATAGAGTAATTTCACTTTATTTTTTGATAAGCATCGGGCTAAGGAATCCGCGCAGAGCCCATGCTGATCTTGTGTGAGATCATAGATTTGTGCACCAGCTGCTTGGAATGCTTTTCTTGCTGGCGGATATCCCAGAGCTTCCATCGCGACTCCCTGCCCAGCTTCAATAAACGCTTGTCCAATCAGAAACAGCGCTTCTTGGGAACCATTACACACTAAAATATCATCGCATGTTAAGCCTCGCGCAGTGCGTAAATAGTGTTTTAGTTGAGTCCTTAAAGCCCCTTCTCCAGCAACACTTTGATAGTGTAATGATGCTGCACTGACGTCTCTACAGACTCGATTCATACTGCGACGAAACTCATCAAAAGGAAAATGCGCTACATCCGGCAGGCCACCTGCAAAGTTATATCGGAACTTTGTTGGTGGCAAATTATCTATGTGCTCTACTGCATAAGCAAACTGAGGAATAACCGGACCAATCACTGCTGAATTCTGCGATGTTTTCACACTATCAACGATTGGGAGCTGTGTATTTACTTGGTACCCTTTCCTTACGATAGACAGCAGCCAACCTTCAGCCACCAGATTTTGCATCGCGGTCATCACTGTGTGTCGATTTACCTCGAAAAGTAACCCCAATTGACGTGCTGATGGTAATGCATCTCCGGGCTTTAATCGGCCAGCTTGTATTGCTTCGCGAATTTGGCTAGCTAGTTGAATATATTTAGGCTGTTGGATGCTACGGTCTAAAGGTTTGCCTGAAAACATAATACCTGCCATGAAAGAAAAAACGCCTTCTAAATTACAAAACTCTGTTTATAGACACAAGCTGGTATAGCTACATTTTTAAATCTGGTTGTTTTAACCGAACCAGAAGTGGATATGCTAATAACCATACCTCGTGAGTTTTACCTCACACTATTTGTTAATTGCTCATGCGAGAGGAGTTTTTATGTTTGAAACAACGGTCTTGACCACAGATAAAGTGCGCTTAGAACCTCTGTCAGAAAAACATTTAGAACAGTTGCAAAAAGTCGGACAAGCG
Organism: Pseudoalteromonas luteoviolacea; assembly: GCF_001696455.1. GTDB lineage: Bacteria > Pseudomonadota > Gammaproteobacteria > Enterobacterales > Alteromonadaceae > Pseudoalteromonas > Pseudoalteromonas luteoviolacea_C. The sequence goes on along the minus strand of NZ_MAUJ01000001.1, from coordinate 411,182 downwards.
GAAGCAATATGGCGGTGGGTCCCAAGTAGATACTGTGCAACACCAGAGATTTTAAAAGATTGGTTTGAACAAACGGCGCAATTTGATGCAAAAGAGCAGCTTGTTTTTGCCATTATTGACGTCGCCACAGGATCCGTGACAGGCAATACCCGCATTTTTCGCCTTGATGAAGTCAATCTTCAAGCCGAAATTGGCCACACATTTATTGGGCTAGAGTGGCAGCGCAGCCATATCAATACCCATGCAAAATATTTGCTACTAAAACATGCTTTCGACCAATTAGGTCTAGTGAGAATTGAGTTTCAAACTCACGAGCAAAATCATAAATCTCGCAGTGCCATTGCCAGACTGGGGGCTCACTTTGAAGGCGTACACCTTAAAAATAGAAAGCTACCAGATGGAAGCTTTCGTAACACCGCGCGTTTTAGCATCACTGATGAGATGTGGCCAGAGATTAAATCGCGTTTGGAGGGCTGGCTGTGAGTTATCCACCAACTGATTATGTGGAGTCAAACAACGTAGAGCTGTTTGAAATTATCGAAAGGTACCCATTGGCAACACTGTTTTGCCAAGCTCATGATATGGACGATGCCGTGGACGATGTCATAGACCATGTTATGGACCATAAAATAGACATCCATAGCTGTCATATGCCGTTGAGTCTATGCCGTGAGTCTCTCACCCTATACGGCCACGCCAATCCAACAAACCCATTAAAAAAGTTTAAAGGTAAGCAAATACATGGCGTTTTTCATGGTCCTGATACATACCTTTCACCTGCACAGATCAAAGGGATTAAGCTGCCAACTTGGGATTATGCAACTGTCCACATTCAAGCTAGGCTGCATGAAATTGAAGAATTTGATAAACAAATCGAAGCTTTACACCATATGCTCACTGCTTTTGAAACAGATTCACAGCCATGGCAACTGAGTGCAGTACCGGAAAAACAGCTCATTGCGATGTGCAAGAGCTTACTGTTCTTTGAACTCAAAGTGACACATATCACTGGCCAATTTAAGCTGAGCCAAAATAAACCAGCTGAGACTCGAAGTGAAATAGCCAATCTGCTAAGCGCCTCGAAATCCGAAATGAGCGCGTATTACCAATAACTTAAGGGACGCAAGTAGCGTCCCTTTCGTACCTATAATTAAACCTAATTAATGACACTTCAACAATATTTATGATAATTTAAGCACAAATATTCGTTTCTAATACAAATGGTGAACACAAATGGAAGTCGTAGCGCAAAAGCCCTATTGCTGGACACTTCTTCGAGATGGAAGTGAGTATATCTTCTCAACTGTTCAAGGTGGTCGTGCAATGACGAGCCGAGAAATTACTCTAATCACTAGAGAAATTCAATTATACGAAACCTACGGCGAAGCAATATTGGATGACTTAGCAAAACAAGTGAATCAAAACCCGCATGCCTTCAATGCCAGAACCATATCGAGCTTTCGTAGTGATGATAGAGTCAGTGAGGCGTTTGCGGCATGGCACAGAAAAAAGTCGACTGACTAAATATCAATGCAAAAAAGCCGCCCAAAGGCGGCTGGTTGGAAACTTAACAACAAGTCACAAGGAGAATTTTTAATTACTGTTCAATTAATTTGCTTGAGCCAATCTCGATTTTTCTTGGCTTCATTGCTTCAGGCACTTCTCTTTCTAGGTCTATGACTAGCAAGCCATTTTCTAGCTCTGCACCTAACACTTTAATATGGTCACCAAGTTGGAACTTACGCTCGAAGTTACGCTCTGCAATGCCTTGATGAATGAACTTTCTTTCTTGTTGTGCATCTTTATTGCTTTTCTCACCGGTGACAATGAGCGTATTATTTTCTGACTGCAACGACAACTCTTGCTCTGAAAAGCCCGCCACAGCCATGGTAATTTGGTATTTGTCTTCATCCAAGGCTTCAATGTTGTAAGGAGGAAAGCCAGATTGCTTTTCAGAACTTCTCTGTGCAGAGTCCATCAACGAAGCAAGGTGGTCTAGGCCAATGAATGAACGATATAGTGGTGATAAATCTACTGTACGCATAATAATATCCTCGTTAAGCGATAACATGCTATTCAACCTCTAAAAGTGAGCGATAAATAGCTTTAAAAACATATGGTTAATTTAATTTAGGCCCCTATCGGCGACCTCATAAACATATCTATGGACGCGCAGCTTTCTTTTCAAGGAATTTTTAGTAAAAATATTTGGATTATTTTTAAACCTATGATTTAAAAAGATTAAATAAATTAAAAATTTAAATTTGCCGCTACTAGCAAGTCGATTACCAGTAGCTTATCTTTGAGTGGCAAACAAGCCTTACAAACCTAGAATAAGGTTGTATCAGCTTTAGAGGCATGTTCTTTAAACAAAAACCTCAACTCTTGAGGCGGCTTTTTTAAGCTCCCTAATATGGCGCTGATCTTTTCTGCATTGTCACCAAACTCTTCAATCATTCCTACCAAGCTATCACTAGAACTGGCAATAAGCTCGTCTAGGTCATTTTCATCTTGCAGGTCAAATTGAGATATAAGTCCTGAATCAAATAATTGCGTTTTTAATTTACTGCTTGATTTAGATTTTGCGTCTTTCAAATTTGCCAATATTTCTTTATTGGTTTTTTCGATTGAAAGAATTTGAGCAACCATTTCAGCGCGTCGGCTCAGGTTGCTAATGGCCAGCTCAAGTGCGTCCATCACATGCGAACAAATATCAGTGAGTTCCCCAACATTTTTTACCAATAAGATGCTACCGCTCCAATTAAACACCATAGGACCATGCGCAAACTGGTGGATGCGTTCAAAATCCTCGTGATGTAACAATAGTTCTCTCTCTAGTTTTGCAACGACGCCTGATGTACTGCCAAATTGTTCACGCCCTTTAAAGTGCACCACTGCGCGCATGTCTAAATTCGACATTGTGTTGATAAATACCCTTTGTAATGCGTCAAAGTCACTGCAAAAATGCGTTGCTTGCATAAACAGGCTAATGGATTTCATACACGCATTTTGTCTTTGCAAATCTAGTAATAACGACTCTTTCTCAGCAATATCCGCATGTGCTTCAAAGTAGTCGTGATCTGCTTCTAGAATGTTAACAACTTTTGATTTGAGCTGATCAGGATGAGTGGTTTTACAAACATAGTCATTGGCACCAATTTCAAAGGCTTTCAAACGACAATCTGAAGAAGACAAGTTTGATATAAAAACGATGGGGGTATGGCTTAAATGCTCAATTTTCCTTAGTTCAGAGCAGGTTGCATACCCGTCAATACCTTCCATGATAATATCGAGTAGAATAACATGTGGTTTAAGTTGCGTCGCAACCTTGATCCCTTCTTCACCACTACAAGCAACTGACACATCATATTCACAGAAAGTTTGCTGCAATAGCGCTCGATATGTCTTGTCGTCATCAATTACTAAAACACGAATTGTCATTTTAGGTCCTTTTCATTAAGTAGCCTAATCACAATATAGACGGAAATTTACAAAGCATGGATGCAAGCCTGCCTTTTATTCCTCTATGGTTCTGTTTTGTTGTTTAACACATTTATGATCTGTACTTTTCGATAGGGTTTTGCGATCACTCCATCAAATGCTTTCCTCAGTTCCCGCTCTCGAAAAATATCGGCAGTGACAGCAAAGACGGGCTTTGATGGACACACTATTTTCAGCTCCTGTTGCGCCTCCAACCCCGACATGCCTGGGAGATTAATATCCATTAAAAAGACGTCAAAATCTGCTAAATCCGGACTACTCAGCATGCTCTCAGCAGAGTCGAAGATCTCAAAACGGCATTGAACCTGTTGTAATATTGTTTGCATCAACACTTGATTCAAAGGGTTATCTTCGACAACACAAACATATCGGTGGCAGGTTCCATGTGCCTCAGCATCGTTTTTAATCCGTTGTTCCGTGACAATTTCTACTGGCAATACAACCCGCACCGTTGTGCCTTTACCAAGCTCACTGGTTAGATGAATACGGCCCCCCATCAATGCAACTAACCCTTTACAAATACATAACCCTAGACCTGTGCCCTCTTTTCGTACACTCCCGACTTGGCGGTATTTGTCGAATAGCTTGCGTTGATCTGAGTCACTGATACCACTTCCTTGATCTTCAATTTCAATGACAAGCTGATTATCGGCTGTTTTAGCACTCAGCCTTACTTTACGATCTGTTTGGGTATATTTAATCGCGTTGTTAAGCAGGTTGGTTAAAACTTGCGTTACCTTGGTTTTGTCGATGTTTAAGACTGTCCCGTTCAGATCAGTGGATATTGACTGCTCGAGGTTTACTTGCGCTTTTTCTGCACTTACAGCCATCATCCCGATCACATTTTTAATCAGCCCTGATACTTCTATGGGTTCAGGTTGCAAATCCATTTTTCCGGCATCAATTTTTTCCAGCTCAAGTACAGAATTTACGATACTTAATAACTGCTGAGAACCAAAATCGATGTTTTTAATATAGTTGATTTGTGATGTGCTCAAATTTTCTTGTTCTGAAGATTGCATTAGCAATTCACTGAACCCAGAAATTGCATTGAGTGGTGTTCTTAGTTCATGACTGATGTTAGACAAGAACTCGTCTTTAGCTTGATTGGCCTGAGAAATTTCTTTGATTCTTTTCCTCAGCTCCAGCTGCGCAATAACCTGTCTACCTAAAATTGTCAGCGCGTTACGTTGTGCTTGATCTAATTGCATTGGTTTTGGGTTTATCACACACAAAGTGCCAATAGCTTGACCAGAAAATGATCGTAAAGGCGTGCCTGCATAGTAGCGTATTTTTGGTCCGCCAGTGACCAAAGGGTTGTCAAAAAATCTAACATCAGCCGAAGCATCACAGACCTCAAAAACCTCATCTTGCAAAATTGCATGAGCACAAAAGGCGAATTCTCTGGGGGTCTCAGATGCATCGAGTCCAACTTTAGATTTAAACCACTGCCTTTGACTATCAATCAAACTCACCAAGGCAATGGGCGTGCCGCACAGTTGCGACGCCAACTGAGTTATTTCATCGAAACAATGCTCGGCATCAGTATCTAATATGTCATATTCTTTTAGTGACTTTAGTCTTTCACTTTCGTCATCGGGTAACTTGGCTGCTTTCACAAATCATCCACCTTGTTGTACTTCGCTTCCACTTATAAAGCTAGCAGCGACTAACATAACTGCCTAACTTATCAGCTATGATTCTGATAAATTTTGTTTCAGCACAACATAAAGTAAAAAAGGGCCACAAAAATGTGCGCCCTTTGGGTTCTCTAAAGAGATTGTGAACAATTAAAATGTGTGTTTATTGCTTTTTTGCTTAAGCATTAAAACTTAATATTCATACCCGCATATACATATCGCCCTAAAGTGTCATATGTGTATGGATCAGTATTAGAGTCATTATTACCTGTATAGTATGGAGGTTGCTTATCAAATAAGTTATTGATACCCGCCGTGAACTTCATACTATCGTTAACGAAATAACTGCCTGATAAATCGTGATATACAATACTAGGTACGCTTGGTGCGTAGCAGCTACTTGGATTATCTATGCATGCAAAGCTATCCATGGATGACAAGTATCGAACTTTATAGTTTGCACTCCAAACGTCTGACTTCACCGCCAGATTAAAGCTCGACTTAATATCCGCATAACTACCAAGCCCCGAGGTGATTAGCCCGGTATAGTCAATGGTTTCTCCTGCCATTGTTATCGTGCGCTCATTCAGAATAGAAGTATCGAGGCCGGCATGCCAATTCAGTCCCATCGCTTCAAAGTGATAAGCAATATTTATGTCATAGCCCTGTGTTGTTTCATCACCGATATTCTGTAATTGATTGTTAAATGTCGCTTTACCATTCGCAATTTGAATATTTGCCGACTGACACACGGCTGAGCCTTGGTTTATTAGGTTACCTGAACTGTCGACACAATTATCAACGATGTACTGGTTATTCACTTCACTGATTGCGTTGGTAATCGCAATATCATAGTAATCTACCGTCAGAGAAAGCCCTTCTATAAAACTGGGCTCATAAACCAAGCCAAAGGTCAGCGTGTCCGCTTCTTCAGGCGTCAGGCTTGCGTTACCACCGACGATGACTTCCGCTTGGTTATCCAATAGTGGATGAGAAATCTGTTCAAATGACGGCGACTTACCCCCATAGAGCTCATCAACCGTTGGCGCTCTAAATGCAGTTGATTTCACCCCTCTAAACATGAGCTCGTCATTAAGCTTCCATGTAAAACCCAACTTCCACGTCGAGTCACTGCCAAAACTTGAATAGTCAAATGCGCGTACTGCTGCACTTAAGTCTAAATTCTGTGCGAAAGGGACATCTGCCAGTACAGGAATCGCAAATTCGACAAATGCTTCATTCACATCATACGAACCGCTAGTCGGCTCTACTTTCGGGTCGTTCGCCAGCCCCTGTGAAGTCAACGAGTCTGGTGTGTACCAAGCTTTTTCTGTGCGCTTTTCGATCCCCGTCGCAAAGCCAAGGTAGCCCGCAGGTAATTCAAATAGTTCACCTGCAAGTGAAGCACTCAGATTAAGCATCTGGCTGCCGCCAGTATTTTGCTCCGTGTAGATATAATCAGTCATGTTGTCAGCCGACCAAGAATTTTGATCGAGCGGGTTGAAATTGCCAAGCTCGATGTCTTCTGTAAGGCTGCCAATGTTATGCAGATTTGAAAGTTTATCTATAGAATCATTCCGGCCGAAATTAACCGCAACATCCCAACTCCAATCGTTTGATAACAGGCCTTCAACGCCAACCACTGTTCTCACCGTATCGACGACCTGCGCAAAATCGCGAGTCCCCGTGTCGGTCATTCGACGGCGATAGTGAATTGAGTCACCATATTCTGCACCATGTTTTAACAATTCATCGCCCATGGCCTCTGTATACGTGAAGTCAAACCACACTGGCTGAGCGGCCATTTGTTGTTCAGACCAGCGCTTTGAATACATTGCTTCAGTAAATAATGTGGTACTCCCATTGATCTCATAATTCAGATTACCAGTGATATTCAACCGCTGCATCGGTGTGTACAAGTAACTTTCAGCAGCATAATTATAAGGGTCTGTTGCAGGATTATATTCTGCATAATTGCCGTCTTTATCCCCTTGTAACTCTTTACCATTTTCTAGATACAAATGACCATTAGGCGTGATAGTCGAGCCACCACAGGTCAACGCACTCCCTTCATCTGTCTCGGTGATTGGACACTTAGAGAAGTCTCTGTCAGCTTGGCTGGCCGATCCCCTTTCCATATACTGAATACCAAACACCATATTACCGCGGTCAAAGCTAGTGCCCACGGTTAAGTCTACGTTGTGTTGTTCGGCATCACCTTCACCGGATACACCCGTTTGCGCGTTTAACTCTGCACCCTCAAAATCATCTTTTAAAATAATGTTCACAACCCCAGCTACAGCATCGGTGCCGTACACAGCTGACGCCCCATCTTTGAGAACTTCAATGTGCTTAATCATGGCAACGGGAATCGTATTTAAGTCTACTGTCGAAGCGGCACCCGTCCCAGAGTTAATCATTCGTCTCCCATTGACTAATACCAGTGTGCGCTGAGCACCTAAGCCACGTAAATTAATACTCGCATTACCCCCAGAACCGTTGTTAACCCCCGGATTGGTCATTGCTCCAGCAGCGGCTGTAATATCCTGTAGTACATCATCAATGGTCACTGCGCCACTGGCTTGAATAGCGTCTGCGCCAATAAAGGTGACTGGGCTAGCTGTTTCCATATCGGCGCGTTTGATACGAGATCCCGTAACCTCAATCTTTTCAATTTTAACGGCTGAGTCTTGTGCAAAGACAGGTACCGCTGCGGCAGTGGTCGAGACTGCAATTGCGATACTTAACGCAGTTTTTCTCATAGATACTTTCCTAAATTGGTGTTTTTATTACTTGCCATGGCGCTTGCCACAGACATTATGGCCAGAAAAATGAATGAAAAATTAATAAAAGCGCAATAAAAACCCAAATTTTAAAAAGCGTCTTTAAAACGTCATAAAAACACCAAGGAATGCCAGTTTAATTATTACATTTCAATAAGATAAAGAATTTGAAAAGATAAGAAAAGGTAGGTAAAGAAGCGTTCTTGAGTGTAAATCTATGTTACCTGTCTCTATATTCACCGATTTAAGCCCTCTCTAATATTCCATTTATATCAACAAAAGAAAGCGATTAACGCCATTTGAAGTCGAAAATAGCAACGCTTCCCCAATGAAAAATAAATATATTCATAATTATGTTCCCAATCAGGTACTTACATTAAAAAAGTTACTTTAGTTAAAAATAATTTGAATATTTGTGAAATAAAAGGAACATCAATATGGTCTTGCTTATTGTCATTTAATTAAGGAGAAAGAAATCATGACAACTTTAAGCAAACCAGCAACTTATTATCCAAACTATGAAGTAAATGCTGACGACATCATGACAGTCATTGAAGTTTGCCATCCAGACAGCCCCTATAAAAAACGCGCATTTGAAATGATCCAAAATTCGCAGGTAGAAAAACGGCACCTGATCATGCCTCTGACTGATGTTGTAAAACAAGGAGACTTCGGAGCGCGCGCCCGCGTATACCAAGATGCGGCGATTGAAATGGCCGAAAAAGTTGCCCAAGAAGCGATCCATAATGCTGGATTAGCCGTTGATGACATTGACATGGTCATTGCCACTTCCTGCACTGGATTTATGATGCCTTCTCTTACCGCGCATTTAATAAATCGCCTCTCGATGCGTCCCGATACCAAACAAATTCCAATTGCGCAATTAGGCTGTGTGGCTGGTGCTTCCGCGATTGGCCGCGCGTTTGAATTTTGTGAGCACCGCCCAGATAGAAATGTATTAATCGTTTGTGTTGAAACATCATCTCTTTGTTTTCACAAAGAGGCTGGACGATTACAAGACTTCATCAGCAACTCTTTGTTCGCTGATGGCGCGGCGGCGGTGGTCATGCGAGGAGACAATCAAACATGGGGATTAAAACTGACGCATAACCAAAGTGTGACCATTGAAGATACAATGCCATACATCGAATACCAGCTTACAGATAAAGGCTTTAAATTCTCTTTGGATAAGGACGTTATGCATTCCATCCCGCATGTTGCACCTTACCTTCAGTCTTTTTGTCAGGATAAATTACAAATCGACGCAAACGGTGTTGATAACACCATTTTTCACACAGGTGGCAGACGAATTTTAGATGAGCTTGAAAGGTGCCTCGAACTTAACCCTGACAAAATTAGACATTCCAGAGCTTGCCTTGCCGAAACCGGTAATACTTCCAGCGTCGCAGTGATAGACGTACTGCGTCGCACTTTTGACAATGCTCAATCAGGAGAAACGAGTCTTTTAGCCGCTTTCGGGCCCGGGTTTACATCAGAGATGAGTGTAGGCATTTGGCAGTAAGGGGTTAAACCACTTACCATAAACTAATAGGATAAAAGCCATTTCACTCTTATCGCCGAGCAAAATGGCTTGTCTATATATTAGGCTTCTTCTTCTAGCCTGAGTAACAATGCCTTGATGTCATCTTTGGCACCTTTAATATGCTTCTGTAAATACGCACAAGCACCATCAGTATCTTTATCACGACATAATTGAAGTAACGTTCTGTGCTCTTCTGGCGCGGTGACAATACCGCCCGCAAGCAAGATATGCATGCGTACATATCGTTCAGAATTCTTACTATAGACTGCAACGAGCTCTTTTGTTTGAGGTCGCTCAGCACGACTGTATAGCTTATCGTGGAACTCTGCATTGAGTTTACCCGTCGCCAATTGTGCATCACCCGCGTTCATCGCTTCTTCAAGATCTGCGAGTATGGCTTCTGCTTCCAATAGGTCTCGATTAGTCAGCTTTTCAATGGAATGGCGTAGTAACTCAGCTTCAAGTAAAGCACGTAAATCGAAAATTTCATCGATTTGCTCAGCGCTCAAGCGGGTTACCGTTGCACCTTTATGCGCTTCAAAATTAACCAGCCCTTCAGCTTCCAGCTGAAGTAATGCTTCACGAACAGGGATTCGACTAACATTGAGTTCATCCGCCAGTGCTGCTTGGCGCAGAGGTTCTCCGGCTTTGATTTCGCCACTTAAAATTTTGTCTCGAATCGCTTCGGCTACAAGTTGAGTTCTAGTTTTATGTACGATCGCCATATGGTTAATCAAAAGTTTACAGTGGCTTACATTATACGTACCAAAATAAAAAATGCACGTCAGGCGTATGAACTTTCAAGCCTTAATAATGTAAAAAAGCCTCTTCACTGCAAGTGAACAGGCTTTACTCCACTGACAAATAAAAACACGCAACATTCTATTTCGCACCTAACACAGGTTTGAAATGAACTGCTCTTCTTACTTTTTTAAGATTAGCTTTGAATGCACAAAGGTCTTAAAAAACGGGTCATGGCTTGCAACCCAACTGATGTTGATCTGACATCCGTTGACGATGGGAATGGTCCACCATGGTTCATCGACGCACATATTTCAACGCCAGTCGGCATTTGCCCAAGCGTAATGCGACCGACTTTGTAATGTAAGTCATTGATAAGCTCAGCATGGTATGTAAGCTCCTGCTCTGTGCCATGTACACTTGCAGTCAATTGACCAGCGAGCGAATCTATTGCCTTTACAAGCGACTCATCACTGTTATATCTCACAATCAGAGCACAAGGTCCGAACACCTCTTCTTGTAGATGCTTATCAGCAAGGAACGTCTCCACATCACATGCAAATAAATGTGCATCTGCATGATAAGGCTTTTCCAACTTGCCTTTTGCCAGCTTTGTAACGTTGCTATTGCTTTCAAACCCGGCAATCGCGGAAATAAATGACTTTAAAATGCCTGGTGTTAACAGAGTGTCAGAACTCGCCGCTTTAATCGCTTCAATTGCTGCGTCTTCAAATTCTGCTTGTCCAGCTGGTACAAACCAGACACCGGGACTAGTGCAAAACTGACCGTTGCCCATCAATAAGGACGCTACCAACTGCTGGGCTAACGCCGGACCGGCTTGCGACGCTTTGTCTTTGAAAATGACTTGAGGATTGACACTGCCAAGCTCGCCGTAAAATGGAATGGCCTCTTCACGCTTGTTAATCGTCTCTATCAGTGCATTTGCAACATTAAATGAACCGGTAAAACCAACTGCTTTAACCACCGGATGCGACACTAGCTGGTGTGAGATGCTATATGCTTTAGCTTGCAACATAGAGAATACGCCATCTGGCATATCACACTTCTTAATTGCACTGTCGATCGCTTTTGTCATTAACTCACTGGTTGCGGGGTGTGCATTGTGTGTTTTGACAATAACCGGACAACCCGCAGCAAGTGCGGCCGCCGTATCCCCACCTAACGTCGAAAATGCGTATGGGAAATTAGATGCACCAAATACCGCAACAACCCCAACAGGAATGTGGCTTAATTCAGTACGCGGCTTGGGCAGTGGCGCCCGACTTGCATCAGCTTCGTCTACATAGCTGAGGTTGAGGGGCGCAAGGTCCTGTTCAAGGGCATTAGCAAAAGCACGTAACTGCGAAACGGTCCGCATGCGTTCACCTTCTAGTCGCTGACGCGGCAAGTTGGTTTCTTGCATTGTTGTTTCGATAAGAATATCACCAAGATCCAGTATCTCTTGTGCTATCGAATTTAAAAACTCGGCACGTTGCTGGTTACTTAGATTGCGATAAGGTTTAAATGCAGCTTGAGCAGCTTCAGCTGCTTGCTCTAACTGCGCTTCAGTCGCATCATAAAATGTCGTAGGTAACTGCTCATTGGTGCCCGGGCAAAAACTTTGGAAGGTTTTGCCATCTTCATTGCCAAGCCACTGCCCAGCAATATAACTTAATCCTGTGATTGCCATCTTCGTCTCCTATAAACGATGATACCGATATCATTAATCTACTTAGATCACTTGAAAGCCGTATGCATAGGGGTCGTCGTCGTCCACTGTGATACAGTTCGCGCCAGTACGTCTCGCCCAGCCTTGAATGCTAGGTAAAATGGCCACTTTCCCAGCCACTTCCGTAACACCTTCGACTCGCCCGATGAATTGACTGCCGATATAACTTTCGTGAACAAAGTCTTCCCCTTGCTGCAACCGGCCTTGAGTAAAGAGTTGTGCCATTCGGGCACTGGTGCCGGTTCCGCAAGGCGAGCGGTCAATTGCTTTATCTCCGTAAAACACCGCATTTGCAGCACTAGAGTCAGAGTGCTTTGGATCGCCTGTCCATAAAACGTGTGTTGCCCCGCGCACAGTCGAGTCTTCTGGGTGAACACATTCAATTTGCTTATTCACCGCTTCACGTAATTTGCGGCTCATGACCACCAATTGATCAGCCGTGGTATTTTGTGTGCCGTTAAATAGAGCTTGAGGTTCTACAATGATGTAAAAATTGCCACCATATGCGATATCCACAGTGAATTCGCCCAGTTCAGGCACGTCAATAACTTGCTTTTCATAGGCCAAGAACGCTGGCACATTGAAGAGCTTTACCCAATTTACTTTGCCATTAAGCATTTCATAGTGCGCGTTAACACGCCCAGCTGGTGTATCAAGCTTGGCGAGCCCAGGTTGCTTTGGTTGTAATAAACCTCGCTCTAACGCGAAGGTCACTGTACCAATCGTTCCGTGGCCACACATCGGCAAACAGCCTGAAGTTTCGATAAACAAAATACTGATATCGCCATCTTCAGTACAAGGTGGGTATAAGAAAGAGCCTGACATCATGTCATGGCCGCGCGGCTCGAACATTAATGCTTGTCGGATCCAATCATAGTCTTTTAAAAAATGCTGTCGCTTTTCACTCATTGTGGCCCCCTCAAGATGAGGGTGGCCGCTAGTGACTAAGCGCACAGGGTTGCCACATGTGTGGCCATCTATACAAAAGAATGTGCCCCTGTTCATCGCGTCTTATCCTTAGTCGAGGTTGTACTTACTTAAATCAATACGATTATTGAGCGCTTCATCATATAAGCGACTTACATAGCTTTTTTCTTCTTCCGTCAGAGCTAAGCGTGGTGAACGTGTTTTCTCACTGCCTCGACCAGCTAACTGTTCAGCATACTTAATGCATTGCACCAAGGTCGGGATAGTGTCTAGGCGTAGTAAAGGCAAGAACCAACGCCATAATTCTCTTGCTTCTTCATAACGGCCTTGCTGAGCCAATTTATATATCGCTACTGATTCGCGTGGGAATACGTTTGTCAGACCAGAGATCCAGCCTGTAGCACCCAACATTAAGCTTTCAAGGGCAATGTCATCTACACCACCAAATACAACAAAGCGGTCGCCAAATGCTGAGAAGAGCTCGCTGATACGACGCGTATCTTCAGTCGCTTCTTTCACAGAAACAATGTTGTCTTCTTGTGCAAGTACACCCATACCTTCGATTGACACATCAACGCCGTAAGTAATCGGGTTGTTGTAAATCATGATTGGTAACGACGTAGCACGGGCTACTTGCTGGTAATGGTGAATCGCTTCTCTTTCTGTTGAACGGTACACCATACCTGGTAGCACCATGAAACCATCAATACCGATGGCTTGTGCATCTTTTACAAACTCGATAGCAAGCGCAGTTGTTGTTTCCGCAACACCTGACAAGACAGGTACACGACCAGCGACCACTTCTTTCGCAGCTTCCAGTACCTGTCTTTTTTCTTCGGCACGCAGCGAACAATTTTCACCGACAGTGCCCAGCACGATGATGCCGTGAACACCCTCTTCAACGAGTGAATTAATCATCGCTTTTGTGGTTTCAAAATTGATGCTTTCGTCGTCGTTGAACTGAGTTGTTACTGCTGGGTAAACACCCTGCCAATTTACTTTCATGATTCTTCCTCTGTGATAATTCTTGCTTTTCATCATAGGTATATTGTATACAATAATCAATATGCTTTTTTTGATGATTAGTGAATTCACCCTTTAAAATCATCAAAAAACCAAATAACAAATTGTTTTAATTGAACTTATTTATTTTAATTTTTTTATAGAACCTTGTGATTGGGGTTGATGCAATCCGAAAAAAGAGAGATACAATGGAAAAAAACAACAAAATTGCAGTAATAGGCGCTGGTATTGTAGGCCTCTGTAATGCCCTTCAATTACAACAACAAGGGTATCAAGTTACTTTATTTGACAAACATGGAATTGGAGAACAATGCTCAAAAGGAAACGCAGGGCATTTTGCAACCGAGCAGATCTTTCCCCTTGCTGATAGCGCATTATTGCCCAAGTTACCCAAAATGCTGCTCGACAGTCTGAGTCCGTTACGCATAGATTGGCGCTATTTTGCTAAAGCTATGCCTTGGTTTATCAAATTTTGCTACAACATGTTAGGTAGCAAATACGAGCAGCACACTGAAGCGCTCAAGGTCCTAAACAAGGACGCGATAAATGCATACGCTAGGTTACTTGGTGATAGCTTTGAAGAACACGTAACCTTGCGGGGTAGCCTATTAACTTTTGAACATGGCAATCTTGACGAAATTCGCGCATTGCAAAACAAGTTTGTAAAAGAAGGCATCAAAGTCGACTTACTAAATCAAGAAGAAGTGCAAGCGCTTGAACCACAATTGAGCGTCCGTATTAAGTATGCCTTGTTATTTACGGAGGTTGGGCACACCGCCGATCCATATCAACTTAGTCTTTGTGTTTACAATAAGTTTGTGTCTCTTGGCGGGCTATTTGTACAACAGCAAGTCACAGGTATTTATCAAGCCGGTAGTGCATGGAAAATCACCACGCATCAAACCGAACATGGCCAGTTCGAAAAAATTATTGTGAGTACAGGGGCTTGGAGTAAACGCTTATGCAAACACCTTGGTTATCAACTCCCCATTGAAGCTGAACGGGGTTATCACAATATGTTAAGCACCCACGCCTTATCTCGGCCCGTCGCCTCCGCTGATAGACAATTCATCATGACGCCTATGAATACCGGGCTCAGGTTGGCAGGCACCGTCGAGTTTGCGGGGCTCGATGCTCCCCCAATGTATGAAAGAGCGGCATGTCTGCTCGCGCATGCTAAGAATATGCTGAAAGATTTTGACGATGTACAACAAGGTGAGCATTGGATGGGACCAAGACCGTCACTGCCCGATTCACTCCCCGTCATTTGTGAAGCACCAAACCACCCAAACATCATTTTTTCACTCGGTCATCAGCACCTTGGTTTGACACAGGCCGCTATCAGCAGTGAACTCGTCGCAAATTTGGTTGCAAAACAGCCAAGTGCATTTGATATTAGCCCCTACAGTATTACGCGTTTTCAGTAACACTGAGCAAAACATTAGGAATAATTTATGAAAGGTATAGGTTTTCAAACTAAGCAGGCAGCGTTAGATAGCCTCAATGATATGACCGCAGGCGTCACGCCAATTGCTGAACCAGAGCTTCAAGCGAGAATGGAAAAAGCGCAATCATATATGCGAGCGCACAATATTGATGCCCTTTATCTTAATGCCGGAACAAATTTAAAGTACTTTACGGGACTATCATGGTCTGCAAGTGAACGCTTGGTTGGTGCTATTTTGCCCGCACAAGGACAGGTCCGATTTATCGCGCCGTTTTTTGAGCTCGGTACAATCAATGAGTATCAGGTTATCAAAGGAGATATCCACGCTTGGCAAGAAGAAGAGTCCCCCTACCAGCTAGTTGGTAAAGCTTTAAAAGAATTAGGCATTGCTCAGACGGCAACACTGGCCATAGATGAAAGCACGGCGTTTTTTACCGTCGATGGTATTGCCAAAGCCAATTCCGAATTAAACATCATCAATGGCCATCACGTTACAGCACATTGCAGAATGCACAAATCAGACAATGAAATTGCGTTAATTCAGCGCGCGATGGACATGACACTCGAAGTGCATAAAGCGGCTGCATCTATTTTATATGAGGGTATCTCGACCACTGAAGTAGAAGAGTTTATAGAACAAGCTCATCAAAAAGTCGGGGCTCCGGGCAATTACTTTTGCATTGTGTTATTTGGCAAAGCGTCATCCTTCCCTCATGGGGTTAAAGACCCTCAAATACTGAAACAAGGAGATGTCGTTTTAATTGATACCGGCTGTAAGCTTCATGGTTATTTGAGTGATATCACTCGAACTTATGTATATGGAGAAGCTACAGAGCGTCAAAGAACAATGTGGCAACATGAAAAGACGGCTCAAGCGCGTGCTTTCGAAGCTGCACAAATAGGCGCTACGTGTGGCGATGTTGATCATGCCGCGAGAAGTTATTTGGCGTCACAAAGCCTTGGACCTGACTATCAATTACCAGGGTGTCCGCATAGAACTGGCCATGGTATTGGATTAGATATTCATGAATTACCTTATTTAGTGAAAGATAACCCGCAGCCGCTGGCACCAGGGATGTGCTTTTCGAACGAGCCTATGCTGGTAATCCCCGATGAGTTTGGCATTCGACTGGAGGACCATTTCTACATGACAGAGCATGGGCCCAAGTGGTTCACTCAGCCAAGCCATAGTATCGATGACCCATTCGGCTTAGACAAGTAACTTCAAAAGACCTACGGACTTTAAAAACCGTAGGTCTACGTTATTTTTTATTCGCTTTTAACATCATAAAGCTTCACATTACCTGAGCCATCCCCGAGTAATTTAAATGCTTCAGCGCCTCGCACGGTTATATTGCCGCTACCATCCTGTACGGCTACTTTCCCAGCGACATTTTCTATAACGACATTACCTGAACCGTCTTTAACTTTCACGTCACCTTCAACGTTTTCGACATAGATTTTGCCAGAGCCATCCTCAATTAACACCTTTCCTTTGTTGCCAAGTACTTCAATTTTTCCCGAGCCATCTTCAATCTGTAGCGCGGTTAAATTGCCATGAAGTGCAATTGAGCCTGATTCATCATCAATTGAACCAATACTCACATCATGTGCTTTAATTGACCCTGAGCCATCTTTAATGTCCGTCAGAAGTTCACTGGGCAAAGTGATTGAAAGATGGACCAGAGTGTAATTAGCACCTGTATGACAGACGTTCGCTTTTAACTCAGCAAAGCCACTATTTTCCTCTAAGCCCAAGCAATAATCAGAACTCCCCTCAGATTGATAAATATCCGCTTTAACCTGTATCTCATCTGTGTCAGTACCGATTATAGAAAGGCTCCCCGCCCCAGCATCAATTTTAAAACGTTTTACATCCTCAACCGGTAGAGATAAAACCGAACTTTTCACAAACTTAAAATCACTCGAGTAATATTGCTGTGCAGATACTGCCCAAGCAAAGCTTAGAGCCATCGCCACCATTAATTTAGCTTTCATGTAACCATCCTTTAGCATTGTATTTTTGAGTTAAGACGCAGCGTATTAAAAAAAGGTTTAAATCATGACAAAAAAGTTTACCTGAATTTGAAAAAGTTCAACATCATTCAGTTTCTCACCAGTCACATTGCCAAGTCACCGCATACGTCACATCGAAAATACCTTGGATTTACTCTGCAATTATTGTATACAATATACATAAAAGAGAATGAGATCTTAATATGTATAAAACTTGTTTAGGCTTATGTTTTGCAACCCTCTTATCAGGGTGCGCAATGACCTCCGCAACCAAACCCGTACCGAGTATTAAATCACCTGCCCAGATGCAAGTTGATATCGACGTATCAGGTCGAGTGAGTACGCTGAATCACATTGATATCCAATTTGTTGGCAAGCAGATCCCTCGCACCTTTAGCGATGGTAAAATAACCAATAGCCGAGGCTATAATTGGTGGGTGAGTAAGCACTTTGCGCTGAAAAGCGATTTACCTGAAGACAAGGTATATTTATACCTCGAGCTTTTGGAGATGTCATACCCTCACTATGTTGAGCTGTTTGGCATGGAACCCAGCAATATAGAAAATCAACGTATTGCCGTCGTGTATGGCAGTTCTCGCGACCGGGTACGCGAGGCAATGTTAGACGATGGTTTCTTACGCGGTGTACACACGCACGCTGGCGGAGAAACGATGTTTTACAACCGCGCAGGGTACAGTTTCCCAAGCCATCGCCAACACCATCAAAGATATATTGTGATCCATGAGACCATGCATGCTTTTCACATGGCTTTAAATGGGCACTCGACTTGGGCGCCAAACTGGATCACCGAAGGCATGGCCGATGCTATCGCCAGCCATACTTACGATCCCATGCTAAAACAATTGAATGTCATGGTGTTTGATAGGGCCCCGATGAACTATCTAACTCTGGGGTTAAAGCAGTATCACGAAGACAACCAACCAAGCTTTGAGCAAATAAATGACGACCCTAAGTTAAAACGAGGGTTAAACTTTTTTATCGTTCACTTTTTACTCAGCGATCCAACTAGATACCATTACTTCAAACGATATTTGCGTACTCTCATGGATGCTAACCCTGATTCAGAGCAAACATTGCCAACTGCCAATAGATTACTCAAAGCGACTTTTCCAGATTGGCAAGCGCTTGAGTCACAATTTGCGCAATTTATTCAATCTTCACAGCCGAGCTTTTACATCGTAAAAGGCCCTTGGGAGCAAAACGGTGCTGG
Source organism: Pseudoalteromonas luteoviolacea (assembly GCF_001696455.1). GTDB lineage: Bacteria > Pseudomonadota > Gammaproteobacteria > Enterobacterales > Alteromonadaceae > Pseudoalteromonas > Pseudoalteromonas luteoviolacea_C. The sequence continues at coordinate 392,601 of NZ_MAUJ01000001.1, read as the reverse complement.
GTATTTTTTGCGCAGCGATAAAAGGGATGTCTTGCATCGTTTGGATATACTGGCAAACAACAGCAGTGAACAAGTAAAGCTTGACTTTCCCGCACCACTTGCTCACCCTTTGATTGCTCCTGTGAAACCTGATACGCTCAGCGCCCTCATTGATTTTGAGCCTGAACAGGTAACCCGAGGCCAATTGGGGTTAGGGTTACTTACAGAGCTCTCTACAGCAAGTCAAAAAAAGCGTTTGGGCTTAGTAAAAGACGCCGATTTTAGCCAAGATAAATTACTGGCGTTATTGGTAGAAAATGGCAATAAACTCACCTTGCAGTTTGTCGGTTATGACTTACCAAAGCAATTTGTTTCTTTACCTCTTGATATCGTTGAGGCAATAGCGTCACATCATCAACTTGCTCTCAACTTGCAGCAACAAGGTAACACCCTTAACGTTTCGATCAATACGGCCGAACACACCCACCATGTTAAATTTGAACTCCCTGAGCTGATCAGCCAAAAACTAAATCTACAACAATTATCTGTTTTAGGTAATGCTATGAATCACACTTTAACGCCATACATTTACGGGCATACAAAGCAAGTACAAAAGCGCTCATCAGATTCACCAAATCCTTGGCAATATCAAGATGCGGCACTTGCACTGCGCGCTTTTAATACGTGTGAAACTTACCTATCTCAGCTCAAAGGGTGTAGAGCAAAGCTAAGCCAAGCATTTAATAAGCTTCCTGACGCCAGCCTTCACGGCGCACTTTCCACTCAGCTTGAAACTTTAATAGGTACTTGGCATACACAACTTGATGCGCCAGATGTAACCACACTTAGCGGGATAGACCTCTACCCAAGATACGATGCCCAGACACCATTCTTGCAAGTTGTAAATCCGAGTAAGCATGATGCGCAGCTTGCACTGACTCAAAATGGTATTACTAAGAGCCATACTGTTTCTTCCGGAAAAACCCGAATTGAACTCCCCGTCAATGCAACGCAATATACTTATCAATTAAACTGGCAAGGGCTTGCTCAAACAGGTGCAATCGATGTTCAATCTCAACGCTTTGACGGGGTTTACCTAAACGCAGGTCTACGTCATCAGCAACTTGAGATTGTATTGTCAGGGCCATACTCTGGTGCGACAACAGGTAAGTTGAACGTTAAGTTTCTGCCTTACCAATCGCCAATCAGTCAGCCGTTACTTTGGCAAGAGCAAGTTGAAATTGCTCCCTATGAAAATCGTACATGGCAACCTAAATTACCGCGCCTACCTCAATTGGCAAACGGCATTTTAGAGGTTACCGCGACGCTAGATGTGGACGGCGAGCCCATTATGCTAAAGCAGCACATTAAGCTCTAAATAAAAAGCGCATAGCGTATATCACTATACGCTATGCGCCTCTTTGAAAATTCATTTTTATCTACAGCTAAAAGACATATTGATTTGATAAGGTTCGCCCATAGAATCTTCTGCAATACCGCCGCCAATCATCATCGCAGCGCCTAAGTCATCGACCGAGTTGCGACCAAATATTGCCATCCCAGCACCCGCCGCTTCAACCGCATTTGCCACGTTTCTGTTACGTAAATATTCTTCTTCAGGCATTGAACCCATATAAGTGAGCTGCTCGTTGATGACATATGCTTGATTATTGCTCTTTTCTTCGCAGAAATAATTGGCTTGATCAATGGCCTCTTCTGCCGCTTTTTCTCTGGTTTCAGCAGTTAAATTGACATAATGTCTGCCATCTTCAGCCGGTCTTACATTGTTGTGGTGTGCACATCCTGTTGCTAATACGGCTAGAAGCGATGCTGCGATAAGTTGTTTCATGTTTTTCCCCAATTTGTTTGTTGGAAGAAATAATAAGCCAACTCCTTGTGCAATTCAGTCAGGGAATGTTTGAAAGTGTAAAGTTTTTTATGACGCTTTTGACATTGGCTACAATCTTAATGCCAGAGAAAAACTGGGCGTTTGGAGTCACCAAGTTGCAAGCAACAAAGTGACCTAAATAGAAATCATGCGGCGGTTGCTTTGTAAAACTGGCGGATTACAAATGCCATATCATTTTGTCATCTGCCAGTATATGGAGTTGCTCTGCGTCTCTCGATTTCTCAAAAAATGACTCATCGTAGAGAACCTTATTACTGCAAACTTCATCACCATATTGATAGGTGATGAGTAAATGTGCTTGATGACAGACAAGCGTATTACACAATCGCTTGTCATGCACAACACTCACCTCAAGCACTTTGCATAGTTGGCATTTCGCTTTATTCTTGAACCAAGTCATAAACGAGTTTTGCAGTCACCAAGTCACTCAGTGCCGTCCCTACTGATTTAAATAAAGTGATCTCACTTTGAGATGCACGCTGACTCGTGTTGCTTTTGGCCAATTCGGTTAATTCCGCTTTGACCTGCTCTGCACTGAACACGTTTTCTGCGATTGGAATAAGCAATTCGCCCGCTTCATTTAGTACATTTGCACGGCTATCAACAAATACAGAGCTTCGGGTAACGATTCGCGTATCACATTCTCTATACTGCTTATGGTGATTGCCAATTAAATCAATATGGGTGCCTTGTGATACCCAGTTGCCATCAAACAACGGTGAATGACTTCCTGTTGCGCAACTAATTACATCCGCAGTTCGAATAACCTCCTCACTCACACTGCTAAGCGTAAACTCAACTTGAGGAAACTGAGCAGACATTAAAGAAATGAGCGTTTGTGCTTTGTCTTGGTTCCTCGCAATTACCGTAACCTTTTTATACGCTCGAACACTCAAGTGTGCACTCATCATAAACGGAGCTAAGTTGCCAGAACCAAAAAATACAAGGTGTTTTGCATCTTGTTTCGCCAAATAAGATGCTGCCAGTGCAGATACCGCAGCGGTGCGCCATAGCGTAACTTCTGTGCCATCAACCAGTGCTAATGGCTCCCCAGTCCCTCTCGAGAACAGCATAATTTTGGAGTAAAGGCTGGCTTTATCCTGCTTAAAATTATCAGGGAAGTAGGTAAACGCCTTCACGCCTATTACTTCGTGATTCCAAGCGGGTAAAACCGCAAAAGCATCATAATTATTCGGGTTTTCATCTAACTCAAAAACTTGCCGCATTGGCATTCCTGCATTACTTGCAAACCCCTGCTGCAATGCGGGTATTAATTTATCAAAACTCAGCGCTTGCTTTACTTGAGCGCGGTTAATCTGTTGCATAGACATAGTCCTTATAATTCAAACGTCTGAGGAGCTTTCGTTAGGCACTGATGGCCATGTTCCGTCACGACAATATCTTCTTCGAGGCGAACGCCACCAAACTCAGGAATATAAATACCAGGCTCCATCGTAATAACATTGCCTGCTTGTAGTATGTTTGGGACATTGGGTTTGATAAATGGCTGCTCGTGTAAATCTAGCCCTAAACTATGACCAAGACCTTCACCTGCAAATTGTGCGTATGGACTGTTCGCCAAGACTTGATGTGCGACCTGATTCAAACTGTTGCAATCAATTCCCTGCTTCACGCTTTCTAGTGCGCGTTGCTGTGCGTGCTGAACGGTATTAAATATGGAAGTTTGCTTAGCTGTTGGCTTACCGAATACATATGTGCGCGTCATATCTGACCGATATCCATTTACAACCGCACCAAAATCCACTAACAACAGATCACCTAGTTTCAGGCGTCGATTACTCGGATTGCCATGCGGTAATGCACTGCGCTCCCCAAACAATAAAATGGTATCAAATGATATCCCTTCAGAACCTTTGCTGCGCATTTTGTAGTCAAGCTCGAGAGCTAAATCACGCTCTTGCACGCCTTCTCTAACAAGCGACAACATTTCACCCAGAGATTCATCTGCAATTTGAGCGGCGCGCTGAATGTAAGAAATCTCTAATTCGTCTTTAACTTCACGCAACGATTCAACGCAACCGACAACACCAAATAAATTTTGATAAGGTAAATCAGCGGCAACCAAGCGCCATTGCTCTACACTAAAATGCGCGGCTTCGAAGGCAACAGATTCGCAACTTGGTAAACAGCGCGCAATGCACTGCCCTAACCTCTCTGCGTCTCTATCCCGTTGTACCACTTCAATATCGCTTGTTTCTGCACATGCGCGTTCAAAATAACGATAGTCTGTTATTAAATAGGAAGCATCTTGGGACATCAGTAAAGTCGCGGCATTCCCACTGAACCCAGTGAGATAACGGATGTTTTGACGATTAGATATGATCATCATGTCCGCTTGGTGTTGCTTCAGCGATTGAAGTAACTTGGTCTTTCTTAATTGATAATTGACGTTCAACGATTTCACCCTTCATAAATTAATGATGAACACACAGGTGTTGGCTCATTCGACCGAACAAAATATATTGTATACAAACAAAATAAGCAAGCGAAATGCCATGCCGTGAAGTACCACTCAATAGTGTGCACCCGAGCGAAAATGAAAAAGAGGTGGAGTTTGCTTTTTAAAGCATTGAAATGCTGATTTGAGTTAAGCAGGTCAACACTTGAGTATTAACCCACAAATTAGTTAACTAAAAACTAATCTAAAAAAGAGGTGGTTTTTTTAAATAATAAAAAGCAAAACCACAGTAATGTGAATACAAAAAGATAATAAAGCATAGGCTCCTACTACTAGTCTAAAATTGCCTGCACATTATCGTGCAAGCTCAAACTCTCATGAATCCTGTTTTTATATTATCAGTAACGCTTTTTTTATTTAAGGAGCCGATGCCTAAATGTCTAATTTTATGAAGAAAGTCATCAATTATGAACTAAATAATAATTACTTACGAGCAGAATAACTCACAGCGATTGTATAGCAAAATATTAAGGGATGAGGGTGTTCCAAGCGTTCATTTGCAAATTGTTCTTTCGCTTACTACCGTTATAAATACTTAATTCTTATTATCAAGGACAGGTTCAAATGAGTATGCAATTACGCCATGCTTTCGACTCAGAAAAACTGGTCAGCTGCTTAAATGACGCAATCATAATTGGTCATGTATCCTATTCAACGGCAAAAGTATGGGTTAGAAGTAAACACCGAGGCAAACATTACATCGTATTAAGTGACACGCCAATTCAGCCAGATGAAATAAACATCGACGCATCAGATACCTATTCCGCTTTGCAAATAGGTTTTAGCAAGGTGTCCTCCGTCACCTTAGATGACACTACTGATCGCACTGATTGCGTAGAATTTCAAAATTTGCAGCCCAGTACACGATATTGGGTAGCCCTCATCGCAGATCGCTCAGTGCCAGCTCGCCGCCAATGGCGCAGTGGTTATGAAATACCAGCCACCTTTAAGACACAACAAACCAATGCCAAATCTCTCGTTTTTGGCTTTTTTAGCTGCCATGACCCCTACAAAAAGGGCCATGGCCCTGAAGATATTTTTCTCGATATACATAACCGACTCAATGAGCTAAATGGCGATTTCGTTATTGCGGGAGGGGACCAAGTCTATGTTGACTCAAGCACGAAAGAATTCGATGTATGGCGATGGGTCACCAATAACAAAGAGCAGTTAAAGCCATATTTCGAAGCACAGGACCAAGCAGGCTTGATTAAAGCACTCAGCTACTTTTATCGGTTTATCTATCGCCTGTATTGGCAATCTGCACATTTTCAAAAATTAGTGCGCTCTTTCCCCACCTATATGATTTGGGACGATCATGAAATTATGGACGGTTGGGGTTCACTTACTGAAGATGAACTGAGTGATAAACTAGACACCCTATTTGAGTGGGAAGATAGTGAATTTAACCTATTTATTGCACATGCCATGTTTCATGCTGCTGCGCAGGTCTACCACGAGTACCAACACAGCCACAACCCTACGACACCTACTCTGCCACATACTTCATTGGCCAATAGTCAGTGGGACTACAGCTTTACACATAACCTTGCCAGCTTTTATGTTTTGGACCAACGCGGTCATCACAAATTTCAGAACCCAGCAGGCTATGATCTATTGGGGTCCAGTCAATTCTCACGTTTATCCCACTGGTTTGAAAATATCCCCAGCACTGCAAAAGCCATCTTTATCGTTTCTCCGGTCCCCGTTGTGCATTGGAGTTGCACGGTTGTCAACATGGCTGATTTGGGTTCCTATAAAGACGATTTTAGAGACGAGTGGGATCATGAAGCCAATCATCAAGAACGCAATGAGTTACTTGATCTAGCGTTTAACGCCTCGCAAAAGCACCAGATCCCCGTGGTCTTCTTGTCTGGTGACGTGCACTGCGCAGCTTCTTTCAAGCTAAAACGTCGTTCAAATAGCGGTACGGTCTACCAATTCACAGCCAGCGGAGTCACTAGAAAACCGGCACCATTTGTCAGCAAAGCCATTTCCTGTGCCAAGGGCGCACTCAGTGGCTGTGATGTTTTGACCACGTTCGAGCGACTGGCCTTCGGTACACAAAACAACTTTGGCATCATGAAACTTTTTGTAGAGGGAGAGCAAACCCACCTAGTTGCTGAGCACATCTCTACCACTGACGAAGAAGACGAAACATTAATTAAGCAAGTCAGGTTGGTATAGCAACAATCAAGTTACCTTCCATCAGATACGGCTTTAAATTAAGCCGTATCTGGCTATCCAGAATGCAATTTGTGAACACTCATTAACCACAAATACCCTAACGAGCCTACTTTTCAGTCAATCAAACCGAATAAACATGCATCATTAAGTGAATTTCTATATCATCCGCCCGATTAAAAAGAAAACATAGGACAACAAGTATGAGTAATTCACAAGCAGGAGATGCCCGCAGTATGATGCCAGAAGGGCATGCTCGCTGGACCCAGCATGATACCAATTGGGTACTGAGCCTGTTCGGCACCGCAGTTGGGGCCGGCATATTGTTTTTACCGATCAACATCGGTATTGGTGGATTTTGGCCTCTACTCATTATGGCGGTATTAGCTTTCCCAATGACTTACCTTGCACACCGAGGCTTAGCAAGGTTTGTGCTGTCTTCTAAAAACAGTGATTCTGATTTTACCGATGTCGTTGAGGAGCACTTTGGGGCAACGAGCGGTAGACTGATTTCTCTTCTTTACTTTTTTTCTATTTTCCCAATTTTGCTCATTTATGGTGTGGGCTTAACCAACACTGTAGACAGTTTCATGGTCAATCAATTGGGCATGGAGTCTCTGCCGAGGGTTTTACTTTCAGGCGTATTAGTTGCGGGTATGATTGCCATCATGCTAGGTGGAGAAAAGCTTTTGCTTCGCGCATTTGCTATTTTGGTATATCCATTAGTCGCTGTACTCCTGTTTTTATCACTTTACCTTATCCCTAATTGGCAGCTTCCTGCGGTTTCTGCGCCTGATATTGGCTCGCTAAGCGAAACGCTTTGGTTGTCAGTCCCCATCATTGTTTTTTCATTTAGCCACGCAGCGGCAATTTCAAGCTTCGCGAACACACAGCGCCGTCACTATAAATCTGAAGCAATCCTTAAGTCTGAAGCCATTTTACGTAATACTGCTTTGATGCTGATTGCGTTTGTATTGTTGTTTGTATTCTCTTGTATTTTTTCACTGACACCTGAGCAAATGGCAGAAGCGAAGCAAGCGAATGTATCTGTACTATCTTATTTGGCCAATGTTTACAACAACCCTTTTATTGAAACATTAGGACCTCTGGTCGCATTTATAGCAATCACCTCTTCATTTTTAGGACATTTTTTAGGTGCAAGAGAAAGCTTCAATGGTCTAGTCACCAAGCAAACAAGCATCTCCCTTAAAGCCGCTGACAAGCTTGGGGTCGTGTTGATGTTTATTTCTATCTGGATTTGCGCGGTCATCAATCCAAGTATTTTAGACATGATGGGCGCAATATCGGGGCCGATTATCGCTTTGATTTTGTTCGTAATGCCAACGGTTGCAATTTACAAAGTGCCTGCATTACAAAAATACAAAGGCAAACTCAGCACTTACTTTGTACTTGCGGTTGGCCTATTGGCAGTGTCTGCTTTGCTTTTCAATATGTAGGTGTATTGAATTTGATGTGTGCTCAACTTAATCGAGCACACATCAGAATTTATTTTTCATCCAACAAAAATGACTGGTTTCGACCGTTATCTTTGGCTTGATAAAGCGCTTGGTCAGCGGTCTTTATCAACTCTTCCACGTTGTCGTAATGGCCATATTTGCCCACCGCGACACCTGCACTGACAGTGACAACATCAAATCGCGACTTGCTGTGGGGAATTTCTAAGCCTTTTATAGCCCCAACGATGGCATTCGCTATTTTCTGAGCGCCCTCTCTATCAGTATTTGGCAACAACACAGCAAACTCTTCCCCTCCATACCTGAATACACTATCAAGGGGCCTATTCACCATTTGTACAGCGACTTTAGCGACAGCTTTTAGCGCATCATCGCCTTGCAAATGGCCGTAATGATCATTGAAAAACTTAAAGTAATCGATATCCAACATAATCACCGACAGACTCTGCTGCTGGCGTAAGTTTTGTTTAAACAATCTCTGACATTCCATATCGAAATAACGCCGATTGAAAACTTCGGTTAGACCATCAAAGAAGGAGTACTGTTTGAGAATATCCGTCTGTCTTTTGTACTTGAGGTGCGTGCGGACCCTATTTACCAAAGTTCTGGCAACTATCGGTTTGCCTAAGAAGTCAACGGCGCCAGCATCCCAACACAACTCTTGCTGATTTTCATTGGTATTTGAAGTGACAAAAATGATAGGGATATCATTGAGCTCATCCATCGCTTGAATTTTTTTACACGCCTCTAAACCCGTCATTCCCTCAAGTATCCAGTCCATTAGAATCAGGTCAGGTGGATTGTCTAGGCAGTGCTTTATGGCATCCTCAGCCGAAAAAACACAGTCAACTTTGCACAAACCATCCAAACAGGCACTCAACACTTTCTGCGTAAGTGAGGAGTCTTCTACTATTAAAACTGAACTATCGCTGAGGTCATCAATATCCTTAAACATACGTCCCCCATAAATAATTAAATATATAACTTTGTTTATAGCGAATACTCATGCACCAAACAAGTTAGAAAAACTCATAAAGTGCACAAATAAAATTCGATAAACACTTATACAAAGTATATTCTTTCCCTTGAATTTAGCGACTAATTTAAATCGCTATCACGCCAGAATTTAGTACCTTTAATTGTTGCTTGCAACGCTAAACCACTTTTCGTCATCGTATACACTGACATATCGCCATAATAAAGCTCGCCTTGAACCGACGCTCCCTTTTCTGAGGCTTTTGCAGCGGCATCTGCATTACCACCAAAAGTCCAACCATGCTCTACAAATTTGTCTAACGCTTTTTGCGTATGAAAGACTAAAACCAATCGGTAGTCTTTGACGCCCAACCCCAATCCAACGCCCCCCTCGGCCATATTCATGTAGGTAAAGTTGCCCGTTTTGTTATTGTGCACCACACCATAGCCTGTGCCCGCTGATACAAGCAGTAGATTAACGTTGGCATTAGAGAATACAGCATAACCCACGGCCGACCTTAGCTGCGCTCGGGTATCAGGCTTTTCTGAATATAATTGAGAGAGCGTTTCATTTTTCATTTTTATAATATCGGAACGCTTTTGCGCATTATCGCCGGCTCCCATCGATGCACACCCAGTCAATACAGCCGCAAACCAAAGCACAGATACTTTCAGCATATATTTCATAATTTTTCTCCTAATAAGATACTGTGAACTGCAGGTTGTACTTATACGCACAACAATTATCGGGGACTATGCACGTACCAAGTTTAGCGCAAGATGAACGGAACCCAATTAAAATGCAAAACTAGGGTGAGGTAAACCGCGTTTAGACGCTGGGTTCAAATATAATCTGAATACGCTAAATAAAAGTATAGAAATGCAAAAATTTTAGCTGCTTCACTTTAACGAAAAGCGACCAGGGCAGGTAAAAAAGCACAAAATAAAAAGGCCGCCTGGGAATGGCGGCCTTTAACACATCATGGGTAATCATGAAAGGGATAAATGTGAAAACGACTTCATTGTAACCATTGGGTAGTAAATTAAAATCATATTATAATGGTCATTTAGTTCGTTATTTTCGAACATTCAATTACTGGTAGTCTTAAGCTTTACCGCTAACCCTTCATCTCCATGATAAAGTTTCTATCGATTTCATCCCGTATTACGCATAAAATGGCCGAAAAAATCAGTAATTCTCTATGCTACATTTATCTATTGTTACCGCTCTGTGGGCATTTTCTTTCAGTCTTATCGGTGTTTATTTAGCGGGCCAAGTTGATTCTTGGTTTGCTGCAATGAGCCGTGTACTTATCGCCACGCTAATCTTTTTGCCATTTATAAAGGTCCGTCAGGTCCCATTACAAACCGCTTTATGCCTCATGCTGATAGGTGCCATTCAAATCGGTGCTATGTATGGGTTTTATTACCATTCATTTTTATACCTTAGCGTCCCTGAGGTATTGTTATTTACAGTAATGACCCCTGTTTACATTGCCTTGATTAATGATTTAATGGATAAACGCTTTCAAGCGCATCATATACTCGTCGCACTCATCGCAACTTTGGGTGCTATCACTATTCGCTATGAGCAAATCAATGAGCACTTTTGGACTGGACTGTGTTTAGTGCAAGGTGCCAACTTATGCTTCGCACTTGGGCAAGTGCTCTACAAACGACTCATTCAACATTCATCCATATCACAACACAGTTGTTTTGGCTTTTTCTTCATTGGTGCACTGATCATCACAGGCGCAGGCTTTCTATTATTCGGCGACAGTAACAAACTCCCTACAAACCAACTGCAATGGGGGATCCTACTTTATTTAGGTTTAGTTGCTTCAGGGCTCGGATATTTCCTTTGGAACAAAGGCGCCACTTTGGTATCAGTTGGTGCATTGGCAGCAATGAATAATGTGCTGGTCCCTGCTGGGATTTTGGTTAATTTGGTTATTTGGGGCAAAGACACGAACCTCACAAAACTGGCCATTGGCAGCGTAATTATTTTCTTAGCGCTTTATCTGGACAGATATTTTGAAGCCAAACACTCAACATCGCAGGCCCCAAAAAACAACTAATGGTGACCAACTAAATTAAGAGGCCGAGAACAAACACAAGGCCTTCTAATTTAAGTGCTTTAGAAATTTGATTTTACAATCTGTACCATCACTCAATGGACTACAGGCAATAATGCGATAGTTATTTTTTAAAAGCATCATCAGCATGGATCTGAACCTATTCATAGATTTAACCGAAATGCTATGATACCCATGTTCTTGGCACCACTTCTCTTGCTCATTCAGTAATGATTGTGCAATCCCTACACCACGATATTCTGGTATAACCGCACCTAACCAGCTATAAAAATGATTTACAGCACACTCGTACCCCAACTTGTAGGCAACTGGCTTTCCATCGATTTTTGCCACCAGCAACAATGATGCACAATTATGCAGGCGCTCAACTATCACATCTTTAACTTTAGGGTTATCAAACTCTGGGATCTGTTGTTCTATCTCAAGCAACTCCTCTAACGTACCTAGTTCAATTTGATACTGCATCCTGTTTTGCCCTCTTAGTTTGTATGTACCCACAATTCGTTAGATGTTTTTTTAAACATCTCGTTGAGAAAATAGTTTATTTTATACACCTGCAAAATAAACATATTGAGAAAAATTATAGCGATATTTTTCAATATTTTACACCTTATTATTCAGCGAAGCTCCCAGCATAATCCAATAAAAAAACGTATCTAAAAACCCAACAATCTGTTTATTTACCAGACTAAGAAAAGAGAAAATCGTTAACCCTATGTAAAAAACCTTTGACAAAGTACGTTTTACGACCAATTATTAAAACGTTCCAATTAATAAAACAGTGGCAACACCCCTGAATATTAACATTCAGTAAAACAAATAAGATTGGAACATAAATTTAAACCAAATTATTTTTGGAACGATACAAGGTTGCATAAACATGAATCAAAGACATACACATAACGTTTTAAAATACACAAAGCTCGCGTGCATAATAGCTGCTTCTATATCTATTTCGGCATATGCTAATACAGATCTCACATCAGCAAACCCAAATGCCATATCGGCTTCTGGTGAAAATGGTACTTTCGAAGGCCGTACCAAAGCATTTGATAATGACCAGTACAGTAAATGGCTCACATTTTCCCCGTCAGGTTGGATCAGCCACCAATTCAGCCAACCGCAGCGAGTCACAAGCTACACCATCACATCAGCCAATGACGCCCCCAGTCGAGATCCTCAAGACTGGCAGTTACAAGGCTCGTCTGATGGCATTAATTGGCTCACATTAGATACCCGCAATAACCAGTCATTCGGCGCGCGCTATCAAACCAAACAATTCAATGTGTCTAACCCGCAAATATTTAAATTTGTTCGTTTAAACGTGACAGCAAACCATGGTGCTAACATTTACAGCTAGCTGAGATCGAGATGTTTGGTTCTGACATAGTCACCCCACCAAATGCATTACCTATCACACAGACCAATTCATTAAATGCGCGCCAATGGCAACACTTTGGCCCTTTTAATGCGGCAAACAAGGTAACTGCAACCACCAGCGGGTCGGGTGATGCAGACTTATATATGCGATTAGGCGCTCAGCCGACAACACAAAACTTTGACTGTAGCAGCACATCACCTACCGCTACTGAATCATGTAATTTACAGGGCAATGATCTTTATGTTTCTGTGTACGCATACAGCAATACAAGTTATACCATCAACATCCAAGAGCAAGTGACAACACCACCGGATGGTGAGTGGAAAAAACCGCAAGTCGACTTTGTTGACGTAGACCCGCAAACTCAAGGATCCATTCTGTTTAAGCGCATCATTTCTGATCCCTCTGGACATATGGCGAATCGCTGTGTCGATGTTGCCAAGATCCTTTATCGCGACCCTGTAGAATCAAATAGGTTTAGAAACCTTAGGTTTGAACTGAGAGCAAAAGATCACTGGGGCAATGAATTTGTTGCATATAAAATGGGGCAAGATGGCTCTGGTGAAATGACGATTGTTGTGAGCACCACACACTTAGCTAAACTTTACCGTGACAATGGCAACTCTGATGCGGCAATTAAAGATGAAATTGATGGCATCCTCTTTCATGAAGTAACGCATGGCTATAATAATTCGCCGTTAACGCACGATAGTTATGGAGATGGAAAGGCATTTTGGGCATATACAGAGGGGCTTGCCGATGCGGTTCGGATCGGAGAAGGCTTCCATAAAACAAGACAGCCTAACGTTACCGATCCAAAAAAATGGTTAGGTGGCTACACAACTACAGGGTTTTTCTTACATTATGTCAGAGTCACACATGACCCTGAATTCCTGTACAAATTTAACAAGACAGCCAAAGATCTTGGTAACTATACTTGGTCATTTGACGCTGCATTTAACAGTATTTTAGGAAGAGGCGTTGACGATCTTTGGCAAGAATATGTAACTTTCATCAATAATGGTGGACAGCTTCCATATTAAAACCACAAGTACGAAGTAGCACTTAACGCTACCCAATAAACCGGCAAGCCGTGTTAAGTTTTTCATGTCTAATGCGGCTTGCTTTTACTAAAAACCATACCAAATTACTCTTGAATATAGATAAATAGTCCTCGCTAAAGCTATATTTTTTTAGCACATATAATCGTTCTACACTATGCTGTTGGGAGTGGTACATTTTACCTAGTTTTACCAGCTCACAGTAGGAGTATAAGAATTATGTCGGGCAACGCCAAGGTGCTAATAGTTGATGATGAAAAACCAGTAAGAGAAATGATCTCAGCCGCACTAACGCCGTTTTTCTCTTGCAAACAAGCGTCGTCAGCACAGGAAGCCTACGAGATTCTTGAAGATTATAGCCCACAAGTGATTCTGATGGATATTAGTATGCCCGGTATTGATGGGCTTGCTGCGTGTGAGAAAATCAAAAAAGAAATTTTAACCAGCCATTGTGCTTTGTTTCTGGTGTCCGGGTACAATAATTTAGATATGCGTTTGCGTGCCTTTGACGTAGGCGCTGATGACTTTATTGCAAAACCATTTCAAATCAAAGAGCTCGTTACCAAAGTACAGAAGGTGTCTGAGTTTATTCAATCACAGGTAGAACTCAAAGCCAGTGAACAAGAGTCAATCACCTTAGCCCTCTCTTCAATGCAACAGGCCTCCCACTATAGTTTGGTCATGCAGTTCTTTAAATCACTAAACCAATGTAAAAATGAGCATCAAGTAATCAATCAATTTTTCGCAACGATGAAACAATTGGGATTACTTACCAGTGTTATGGTCAAAAAAGAAGAGATCACGTTTTACGGTCCAAGTGGCGCTAGTATCAGCCCAATAGAGCAAAATATATTTGAACTACTGTGTACAAAAGGTCGCCTACATAGCTTTGGCAGGCGTCTGATTGTAAATGAAAAACACATATCCTTTCTGATAAAAAACCTACCAGAATCTCCTGAGGATAGCGGCGCAATTAATGATATTTCTGTTGCGATAATAGAAGGGTTAGAAGCCAAGTTACTCGATTTATATCGCCAACAGGCGATGGAACAAATCGTCGTTGACATCACTTCGGGCATTGGTGAATTGCATACCTTATCTGAAGAGTATAAATGCTTAATTCATGAGGTAATGCATGACTTAAACCAACAAATTACATCCAGCTTTCACATTTTAGATCTCACTGAAGAGCAGGAACAATTTATTGCTAATTTAATTGAAAAAGAAGCGAAAAGCCTCGGTTCTATTGAACCGAAAATTAACTTATTGAAATCAAACTTAACCAATATTATCCAAAAAACAGATAAGTATTTTGAAATGGAGCAAAAGGTCGCGCCAGAATTAGAAACCGAACTCGATTTAAACAATACTAAGCCTGAGTTATTTTGAACAAAGCGTTGCAACTCTGTTCAATAGCTCCTGAGGACGAAACGGCTTGCGAATAATATTGGCGTACAACGCACTATCGAAATCACTGACTTTTTCAATGTCTACGTAGCCACTTATCATCTGAACTTTTATCTCTGGGTGAAGCCCCTGCGCTTGTTTGACCAAACTAAAGCCGTTCACATCGGGCATGAGTACATCGGAAATGATCAAATCGTACGAGTGCTCTTTTAACACCTCCAGCGCATCCATACCACAAGTTTTTGTGTCTACAGTGTGACCAGCCTGACACAGAAGTTTTGCTATCACATCTGCCAATGATGCTTCATCGTCAACGACCAGTATACGGCATGGCGTTTGATGCACATGTTCAAAATTGAGCTTAGCTTGGGACATCAGTTTAGATTTGGATTCCAATGCAGGAAAATAAATTGCAAATGTGGTGCCGCTTTGACTGCTCTTTACATCAACGCCGCCCAAACTGCGTTGAATAAATGCGTACACTTGGCTTAACCCCAAGCCTGTGCCTTTATCACCTTTAGTAGAAAAGAATGGATCAAAAATGTTATCTATATGCTGATCTTGTATCCCCTCCCCCGTGTCTATTACTTCACACTTGACATGTAAACTCGTTGACTGGTCTATTTTATCATTTTGATACCAGTCAGACTTGTTTTGATAGTCACACTACCGGCCTCTTTTATTGCCTGAACACTGTTAATCACCAGGTTTAATATCATGTCATCAAAGTCGTGTTTATCCAGCTGCACATCCGGTAAGTCCTGTGCCAAGTCAAAAATAAGTTTTACATCAGGCTTTAACGATTTTTCTAATAATTGACGACTATCTAGAAGCGCATCATTTAAAGAAAACACCTCACTCAGCGCACTTTCTTTTTTAGAAAAGCTTAAAAGCTTTTGGGTCAGATTGGTTGCCCGCTCTCCAGCTTTTACTATTTCTTGTACGTAGCTTTTGATTTCGGGTTCGAGGCTTGATTGCATCGAGATGATGTCACTATACCCCAACATGATACCAATTAAATTATTGAAGTCGTGCGCAATTCCTCCGGTTAGTTTTCCCAACGCATCCATTTTCATCGAGCGTCTAAGCTGCTCTTCCTTTTCTTTTATATTGGTTAAATCAACACAGTTACCGATAAACCTTCTCACCCCGTTTGGCATAATTGGCAATTCGCTGATTGACAGGTGCATAGGAAATACATCTCCATTGGCCCGTTTACCAATAACTTGCCGACCGATACCAATTACTTGCTTATGACCCGTTGTGATGTAGTTAAGTAAAAAAGAGTCGTGGTGCATCGCAAATTCCTCTGGCATCAGCATTTTGACATTTTCACCTATCACATGTTGTGCATCATATTGAAATGCGATCTCGGCAGCTTTGTTAAAAGTCAATATTTGCCCTTTGTCATTGATAGTGATAACAGGGTCAACCATTGACTGGAGTACTTCATCTTTTTCTGCCTCTTTAAGCTCAAGGGATTCAATGACCTCGTGTAACATCGTAATATCAGAAATGAGCGATGCGTATCTCGCAACCTCACTGGTCTCATCAGATAGTATAAAGCTATGCCATTCAGTAACGCGCTGTCGGCCTTGCTTATCTGCGATGGCGATTAATTGTTTTGCATGGTGTTCATTTGATATAGTTTGCAGCAAATAACGTTCTAAATCTGAATAGAAGTCGACCGCAACTAACTCCGATAAATTACTGCCAACTAAAGAGTGCTGACAGCTGGCGAACAATTCTGAGGCGGCCTGATTGCAAAACACAATATTTAGTGCCTGATCCCATTCAATTATCGCCATTGGTGCATGACGCACTAACTCTGCCAAACGCCTCTGAATTTGCTGTAATTCATAGTCGGTTTTCTTTTGTACAGTTATGTCAGAAATAAACCCTGCCATTGCATAATTACTTTTGTTTTGCTTGATAATAGGAAACAAAGTAATGGCGCAATAATACGTTTCTCCACGAAACTTGTAGTGTACTTCTTCTCTTATATAGCTGTCACCCGACATGACAGATTGCATGCGTTGCTCTAAGAAGATTGCAATATTTCTTGGGCATGCTTTTAATAACTCCTCTGCATTCGATACCTTAGATTCGGTAGTCAAAAAGCGCTTAAATTGCCCGTTAAGATACGCAACTTCTCCATTTTCTTGCAGTAGAAACACACTTTCTGGCAGGTTTTCGATAATGGAAAAAAGTTTTCGTTCACTCAATTGCAACTGTAACGTCAGTTCGAACTCTTTTTGCTGATCTACGAATGCTATCAAGTAGCAGGACAGCCCCTGCCTTGCCATTGTAAGCTTGGTAATTGATAAGTTGATCGCATGCCATTTTTGTTGATTTAGCCAAAAGCTTTTTATACTTTTACCTCTATGGCTATCCGCCTCTTTGGAAAGAGAAACCAATTGTTTTTGGTCACAATCGTGAGATAATTTAAACTGATCGTCAAATTGCTTAGAATCCGTCAAATCCTTCAGCAGGCACTCTTTAGCAGTATGGTTTAAATCGAGT
The DNA here is from genome assembly GCF_001696455.1 of Pseudoalteromonas luteoviolacea. Lineage (GTDB taxonomy): Bacteria > Pseudomonadota > Gammaproteobacteria > Enterobacterales > Alteromonadaceae > Pseudoalteromonas > Pseudoalteromonas luteoviolacea_C. The sequence goes on along the minus strand of NZ_MAUJ01000001.1, from coordinate 375,132 downwards.
ATTGCACCTTGCTCATCTACAATGACCACGGCATCTGTAATGCCCTCAAATAATGCTTTGAAGTAATCTTTTTGCTGACTAACCGTGGAGTGACTTACAGCTAAATCTCGGAACAATATATTACTTCTTCTCGCTAACTCACTGAGCTCATCCTTCCCCCCAATATCAATAAACGTGATACCTTTCTCAGCATGAAAGCTATCAAAGTGCGTGAATATTTTTTGCAATCGCTTTTGAATCGATATGTGAAAGATCATCGCAACCAACAGGGCGGTAACGAGCATGATAACAAAGAGAGGCGTAAAGGCATGCATCGTTGAATTTTCGATGTATTTTTCTGCAAAAGAGTAATCTGCCAAGATCAATAAGTGCGTTGCATTCACTTTATTTGAAGTACCTTGCGCAACTATCGGACCTAATATCACAAATAAGTTAGACTGGCGGTCAAAAAAGTTCGAGGTTTCATTTTTCGTTAAAGCGTGTGGCAAATTTGATGAAACTAGTTCGTTGACGTCGAACTGTTCTAAGATTGACCCAGCGGTCATTCCTGCAAAATCAGAGCGCGTAGTTAAGCGCACTTTGCCTTGATCATCGAATACAACCGCCAACTCAACATCGGAGTGAGATTTCATTAAAGTTAAATATTTATCAACCGCATCGACTCTCCCCTCAGAAACCATAAACTCAAGCGCGGTTTGTGCTTGTACAAATAAGCTCGACACTTCGTCCATTCGAGTATTAAGGTGGCTATCCACGGTTTGTTTCAGAGTAAATAATTGCAGGGTTGCTACTTGAGCCAATAAACCAAACACCACCACAACAAAAATCTTGAGAGCGATGGGCAATCTGACAAAGTTTTTCATCGGATGCATGTCAGTCTCCCACGAGTTCAAACGAAGTTAATTGACATTCTGATAAGGTAAAATAACAAGCATATCTTTTTGATTTTGGTCTAGGTATAGATTGACCAATAGGAAGCAAACAGCCAATAAGACAAGATGAATGAAGCACTTTGCCTCCCAAAGCATATCGTTGATGCTCTGAGCTTAGTACATACTAAGCAAACCAACCACTTATCACTGAGGCGGGAGTAAACATTAAAGTCTTAAGCGGGAAAACTTGAGGGGTAGTGGAAGTCTGGGTTGCTCCTCGAATTAAGAGGAACAACACTTTACGGCTTTACATTCTTTTATGTTCTTTATATGTGTAAAAGCGACAATCACACTCCCGATGATGGTCAAAACCGTTTCTCCATAATCATGGTGTAAGTCGTGTCCAAATATTGCCGCTACCGTTAGTACCGCCAATCCTGTAATTCCAAACGAAAAAATATGCCATTTATTATGCGTTTTACATCCTGATAGTAACGCCAAGACACTTGTAAGTAGTACGCCTGCTAGCAGCAACTGATGAAACGCTTCTTCTTGCAAAAAGCTCGCAGATAAGAACGGTAAAGCCACAAATAAAATAGGTAACACAATACAATGAATTAAACACATGGTGGCTAAGCCAATAGATACTTTGTCTCCAACAAGCTGAATTTGACTACGCAATTTAAATCTCCCCAAACTCAAAAGATATAATATAACATAATAAATACGCGTAAATAATTAAAAGTTTAGTGCTTTGTTTCATGCCTTTGAGCATCACATTAAACCTCGAATAGGTTGTTCCCCACCAACTCTATGCATACTGCAAATCAACAAAAATTAATAAAAAAGACATCATCAACACATTTTTTTATGAAATAAATTATAACCTTAGCAATTTAGCCTTGCGCCCTCCTAGATATAATGTGGTCAAATTAAAACCACAAAAAACACAATATTAAAAATTTAAAACACAAAATTAACCTTGAGAAACATTTTTTCAGTAAACTATCCGCAGCTTTAATATCAGAATACAAGGAATAAGCATGAGTACGACTACAGCAGAAATGAGCACAATCGAGGAGCAAGCAGATTCTCCCTTGCTCACCGGACCTATCTTTAAACAATTCTGCTTTTTAGCAATCCCAACAATTTTAGGTATGGTCATCAATGGACTATATACGTTTGTTGATGCGCTATTTATCTCTCAGGGAATTGGCGCGCAAGCAATGGGGGCTGTTTCAGCCGTTTTCCCGATACAAATGATACTCATCGCTATCAGTACAATGCTCGGCAGTGGCATGGCATCACTCGTATCCCGATATTTGGGCGCGAAACGACAGGCAGATGCCGATGAAGTATTTTCGGCTTCATTTATGTTAGCCATTATCAGCGCATTAGTACTGTGCACGCTCACCTACTTGAATCTTGACAGTATTTTTAGTTTGCTAGCTGTGCCAGAAACTTTGCAAGTTCAGGCGACCAGCTACATAACGCCCATTGTGCTATTTTGGGTAATTGGGTTTATCTGCAATCAAATTACTGAGGGCTTTCGAGCTTCAGGAAACCCTAAAGCCATGATGCAAGTACTCTCTACAGCCTCAATATTGAACATTTTATTAGATGCCCTCTTTATATTCGTATTTGAGTGGGGAGTTGCAGGTGCTGCTTGGGCAACAATCTGTGCTTTGAGTATCGCCTTAGTTATTGCAATTCAGCTGCAATCGAAAGGCGAAAGCGCTGTTAAATTCCAACGTCGTAGTTTACTGAGTCCACTCCAAGTTCATTTGAAAATGCTCAGCTTAGGGCTACCGGTCTTATTATCGCACGGTGGCTTCTCGGTGATCTTAGCCGCGACAGTTTATTCCATCTCAACGGTGTTTGCACAAAACTCCGAGCCACTCATCACGGCGCACGGAATTTTGGTACGTTGTTACATGTTTTTATTTCTACCAATTATAGGCATGATGGTAGCGCTGCAAACTTTAGCTGGCTTTAACTATGGCGCGGGTGAATTTGTTCGAGTTAAAAAAGCTTATCTGGTCGCATGTTTAATCAGTACTGTGTGGGGGCTAATTGTTACCTTTATACTGTGCTTGAACCCGCATTGGCTGATTGCTCTCTTTACCAGTGATACGTTAGTAACTGATTTAGGTAAAGAAATCGCTTTGGTGGCATTTGCAGGCTTTACCACTGCAGGATTCTGCATGATGTCCAGTGGATTGTTTCAAGGAATGGGGAAAGCAATCCCTGCAACCATGTTGGATGCCGCCCGCACTTATGTATTACTTTTACCTCTAATGGCAACTCTGCCAAAACTATATGGTTCGGACGCTTTATGGTGGTCTTTTCCCATTGCAGACGTCGCTGGTGGACTTTTCGCCCTTAGCTTTTCAATTTTCACACTCAACAGGATCATAAAAAAGAATTAGAAAAGCACGAAGTTATAAAAAATTCATCTTACTTTTTCCGTTGCAAATAAACAAATACCGAGTTACCTATTGTTTTCCTACTCTAGGTAACCGGTACAAACTCAGATCAAATTCTCGTTAAAAGTTCAATCTTTCACAAAGAAATTTTCTCATTTTAAAAGTCCCCTTTCAAAATCTTCATTTCCCTTAAAAAACGCACCATTTAATATCATTAGTTCTGCAATTTCATACTCTTAGTCAATAGTCTTAAAGAACTACCCCCTCTATGGTGTTTACTTTGTAACCTGACTTGTAATGCAATGAAATTACAGCTCCACATTTCCTACATATTTATCCCCAAATTGAAAACAAAAATTCATCGATTTATCACCTAGTCTGCATATTGATTTATCCCCGAAAATAAAATTAAGGCTAACTTTGCAATAGAGCAAATGCACAAATTGCAATAATAAAAACAATTAAAGATTTATTTCAGACCGAAAATATCATTATTTTAATAACATTTTACTGATCTTTGTTAATTATGAGGAACAACAGTGGTATCATTTAATAAAACGCATACCGCGGGTTTGAATTATCGTAATCGATTGATTTTAGGGAATACGAATTTAATTTCATCGTGAACCAGTGAATAAACCGGCTTAAAAGTGACATTTGATATTTAATTAATGTTAATTATTGATGAAGTTTCATTTAAAGCTATAAGTTTTTAGGAAAACTCAAGGAAATATGGAACATGGCGATTAGAGAAAACACTATCTCGATCATAGGTGCAGGAATATCAGGCATTATTTGCGCGCTTACATTAGCAAAATCAAAAGCATGCAAAAAAAGTTCAATCAAGGTTTATGAACACAAGAAACGAGTTGGTGGTCGAGCACATGCAGTTAAAGTCAATGATCACTTTGTAGACCTGGGTGCAGGCAGGTTTTCTTCCCAACTTCATCACAATGTCAAGGAGCAAGTAACGTCTTTAAACTTGCCATACGAAACATTCCCTTTTACACAACTAAAGCGCCCACAAGCATTGCATAAAAGTTTAAAGAGTATTTTAAAAAATTTGAAACCTCTGTGTGATGAGCACCCAAACGATTCATTTGAAGAGTTCCTTACTATTTATGTTGGCAGGCACCAAGCTAAGGAAATGATCAACGCATTGGGCTACGACTCTTTGTCTTTACCCAATATTTCACCGCACATTGCGTTTGATATCATAGAAAAGCACCCTGAAATACAAGGCTTTTCTGAAAACGCGGGGTACGAGTGGTTTAATTTAAAAGAAGGCTTTTCGGCGCTAACTGAAAAGTTATATGAAGAAGCTTTGGCACATGGTGTTGAGTTTTACTTTGACCACGAACTTGCAAGCATAGAAACTGGCAATAACGGCTCTGCACTCAAGTTAATCAAAGACGGCAAGCAAGAAGTCACTATCACCGAAGGTGAGATGATCCTAACTTTCCCACCTACGGCAATGAAGAAACTCAATTGTGGCTTCCCACAGGATTGGAGCGATTATACTTACGGTTCAATTCCGCTATTCAAAGGGTTTTTATTTTACGATGCGCCATGGTGGCAAGAGTTAGATCTTGCAGATCATGTTGTGATTACCAATAACCCGATGCGAAAACTGTATTTTAAGGACAATAGGTATGTATTTTTTTATACCGACAGTGATTACGCTAATTTTTGGCGTGATACAACCTTAAAAGGCGAAGCTCACTACCTCAGCACGGTAAAAACACTGATGGCGGAAGCACTACGTTGCCATGAAAGCCAACTACCCGACCCACACATTCATACATACAAACATTGGACCCATGGCGTAGAGTTCTCTCAAGAATGTTGCCCAAACCACCCTATGACGTTAGTACATAAAAAGTCTCGCATAATCTCTGCGAGTGATGCCTATACACCGCACTGTGGCTGGATGGAAGGCGGTATTATGGCTGGGCGAAGTGCAGCTGAAACACTATTGAAGCGACTGGAAACTGAGCAAGTTCAGGCACTCAAAAACGAAGAACTGGCACACGTTTAATTGTCATCTATACAGTACAGACTAAAGAAAAGTAACTAGGAAGTTTGAATTAAATGAGTATTCTCGATTTTCCCCGAGTTCATTTTAAAGGCATTGCACGGGTTAACGTCCCAACGGCAAATCGCAATATCAATAACACCTTAGATATTGCGACCAATACGGCAATAAAAGACGGACAACCCTATGATGTGGCCCAACCACCTGCTCATTTCCACGAGTACTTAATGGATATCGGGCCAAAATTTAATGCACAAGGACGAGTAGATGAATCTGGACCGTTTAACCTCGCCGCTGGATACAATATGCGGGGAAACAACCATTTTAGCTGGGAAAATACACTGATCACCAGTGTACAGTTGAAGCCGGGAGAATATATTACCAATGATAAACTCGTTGGTCACAAGCTGTCTCTTTGGGGGCACTATAACGAATACTTAAGGACTTCTTTTAACCGTGCTAGATGGGTAGACAGCGATCCCACGCGCAGAGACTCCGCATTGATATACGCAGGTCAATTAACAATTACAGACCCAAAAGCGTCGGCAAATACAACACACGTATTATCATCTGACATAGATTGCACTCACGGAGTGCGATGGATGAATAAAAGCTATATCGCACAGCCCATTTCTCACTTTTTATACGAAGAAATGAGCGAAGCTAGACTATTCCAATTTTCAATTAGAAAAGATAGCGAAGCGTTTTTATTCAATCAATTAGGGTTGGATTCAGAATTTTTGGCTGCGCTGCAAAGTGCATTAGATGATCCAAAGGTCTTAGGCTTAACCGTGCAGTACTGTGTGAGTAATTTATCTCCTCCAGTTGCGCCAAATATGCCCGTGTTTTGTGATTTGCATGGCACCATTGGTTTATGGCGTGAAGAAGACATGATGACTTCACCCACTGGCCGCATCTTAAGGCCTGAAAATAGCGAGCAGTATGCACCCATTGCGGTTTCAATCGGTCAGGACTGGTTAAGCATTAATGCAGCGATAGGCTTGCCACATGATAGCTATCAAGAAAGCCTGCCAGTCAAAAATGGCATGCCACCAAAGCTAAGTAGTAAAGTGAACTTAGGTAATCTCTACCTAAAATCAAGCAATGGACAAATCATCGCGACAATCAGCGTAGACGACTATCAAGATAACCTGCTGAACTCTGGCGTTATTGATATTCCGCTCCAACAATTTGATGAACAATTTCATCAGCAGTCTCTCAGACTATGCTCAGAAGAGCACACCTGGTACGAAAGTGACTGGCACATTCAAGCCGAACAACATATTTTTTCGATGGAAAGCCCTAACCATATTCAGGGTGAAAAAAGTACAAAATCAGTAGCCATTCGCAGTTACTATCAAGGCAAGCCAATGTCGATTGGCAAGCTTGCATCCCATGTTAGAGATGCACAAACCCTGTCTTGTGACCAGTTTATTACCACAGATACAGACGGCAAAGGCACAGTCAATATAGAGAGTCTAAAAGCTGGAAGTACCGAATTATTTTTAGGCGAGTATCACAACGCGATTTTAGTGCGCGTTTTGCCTGACGATTGGGCGCTCATGGATACACCAACAGAGCAAGTCGACTACGACTTTTTGTATAAGCATGTTATGGCTTACTACGAGCTGTTTTATCCGTTTATGACCGAAGCCGTGTTTAGCATGGCCGACAAATGCAAATGTGAAACCTATGCAAGACTGATGTGGCAAATGTGTGACCCGCGCAATCGTGACAAAAGCTACTACATGCCTAGTACCCGTGAAATGCCAGAGGCCCATGCTCAACTCTTTTTAAAATACCTTTGCAATGTTGAGCAGTCTGCAATGCCAAAAGTCTTACCTCCTCAAAAGCCTCAGTTTAAAGCTAAGGGGAACATTAAAAATAAAGCACAATTAATAGACGCGCTGCGGGATGCTGTCGATCTTGAACTTTCAATCATGCTTCAATATTTATACAGTGCCTACTCGCTGCCAAACTATGGCGTTGGAGAGCACTTCGTCAAAGCAGGAAGGTGGCAACAAGCACAACTTGAGCTGGTCAATGGCGGTGCCGACAGGCGCAGAAACAGCGGTTGGCGAGGGGCACTATTAGAGATAGCCCATGAAGAAATGATCCACTACTTAGTCGTCAATAACTTGCTTATGGCACTGGGTGAGCCTTTTTATCCAGGAAGACCGGTGTTAGGTGAAGAGGCAAAAGATAAGTTCGGCTTAGATACCGAGTTCTCTTTTGAACCTTTTTCTGAGCATGTCGTTGCTAAATTTGTGCGCTTTGAGTGGCCAGCTTTCTTTCCAACTGTCGGCAAGTCTATTGCGGACTTTTATAACGATATCACTGTCGCGATTGGCGAGTTACCAGATTTATTCTCAGCAGAAAAAGTTAATTTAGGTGGTGAACACCATTTATTCTTAAACGAAATTATTAATAGAGAGTATCCGGGTTATCAATTTGAAGTCTATGACAGAGAGACAGCAATTTTTGCCATCAATTTTGTAACAGAGCAAGGTGAAGGGGTTTCTGCCGACTCACCCCAATTTGAAGTCAGTCACTTTAATCGACTGCGCTCCATTTCAAAAGCACTGACACACAGCGATATTCCGTTTGAGCCGGCGTACCCTGTGTTAAAAAATCCAGTGTTCGAATCACGTCAGGGCTGTAACCTCGTGACAGATCCAGAAGCGGTGGAATTAATGGCCTTTTACAAAGGCTGTCACGAATTAATGTTTCAGTTGATGATGCAACATTTTGCTATCAAGCCTCTGGGTAGCATGCGTCGCTCACGCTTGATGAATGGTGCAATTGACCTGATGACGGGGATTTTAAGACCTTTATCAGTACAGTTGATGACCCTCCCCTCTGGCGAATTAGGACGAAACGCGGGTCCCCCTGTCCCCGAGGCAATTTCAGCGGAAGTTTTCGACAATTTAGAACAAGGATGCATGGCCATTTCAAGGCAATGCAAAGATTTGGTAAGCATGGCTAAAAGTATGGTCTCGGCCACGCCACCACAAACACAAATTGAGTTATTAGAGTTTTTTCAAAATCAGATGCAAGAAATCGCAACTGGCAAACTTTCAAGGGAAGCGTAAATATGAAGAAAATAATTGTCATTGGCGGCGGTCTAGCCGGTGGCTTAACAGCCATTTACTTAGCAAAACGTGGATATGATGTTCACATTATAGAAAAACGCGGTAACCCTTTGCTAAGCCAAGCAGACTACATTGACCAAGTCAGCTCGCGCGCAATTGGCGTTAGTATGACAGTGAGAGGTATTGAGGCGGTTGTCGCTGCTGGCATTCCACTGGCTGAATTACAAGAATGCGGTGTAGAAGTCTCAGGCATGTCATTCTTTGTAAAAGGTGAACCTAAAACGCGTGAACTTCCACCACTTGATAAGCTAAAACCGTTATCACTGAGCCGCAGCGCATTTCAGGTGTTACTCAACAAGTATGCTGAACTAGCAGGCGTTCACTATCACTACGACCAACGCTGTATTGAAGTAGATCTGGATGATTGCAGCTTAATGACCAAAGACAGTGAAGGTAATTTTACTACGCACAAAGGTGATTTGCTTATTGGCGCAGATGGCGCACGTTCTTGCTTGCGCGAAGCAATGCAAGCAAACTGCAGACGCTTTGAATTTCACCAATCTTTTTTCAAACATGGCTACAAAACGCTCGTTGTACCAGACGCATCAAAAGTTGGCCTAAGAAAAGATTTACTGTACTTCTTTGGCATGGACTCAGAAGGTCAATTTGCCGGACGTGCAGCAACCATTCCAGATGGCAGCATCAGCTTTGCGGTTTGTTTACCATACACTGGGCAAGTGAGCTTACACAGTGATGATAGAACAGCCATGAAGGCGTTTTTTGACCAGTACTACCCAATGGTGCCAGAAGATATCCGCCATGATATGTTTGAGCAATTTATGATTAAGCCGAGTAACGACTTGATCAATGTCCGTTCTTCAACTTTCCATTATAAAAACACGGCATTGTTAATAGGTGATTCCGCACACGCCACCGCACCTTTCCTCGGACAAGGTATGAATATGGCACTCGAAGACTCCTTTGTGCTTGATCAACTCTTCGGTCAATACGGAGATGACTTCGAAAAGATTTTAAGTGAGTTTACTGAACAACGTAAAAAAGAAGCCGACGCGATGCAAGACATGGCCAGAGCAAACTACGAAGTACTCAGTTGTTCAGACCCAATTTTCTTCATGCGTGCACGCTTTGCACGTTATATGAATCAAAAATTCCCAGACCATTACCCGCCGGATATGGCTGAAAAATTATACTTCACTTCAATGCGTTACAGTGAGTTACGAGACGAGCAAGAAAAGCAAAATGTTTGGTACAAAATAGGGAGAATGAATTAATGAAGATTTTAGTGATTGGCGCTGGCCCTTCTGGCCTGATGTTTGCGAGTGAAACAAAAAGATTGAAGCCTGATTGGGATATCAAAATCATTGAGAAAAACCACCCCGATGATAACGTCGTTGGTTGGGGGGTTGTATTACCTGGACGTGCCCCACACCATCCAGCGAATCCTCTGTCGTATCTTGCTAATTATGAAACTTTAGATGCGCAGTACCTTGAAGATTTTAAACTCACTCACCACAACCAGAGTGCCATGAAAAGCACGGGTGTCACATTATGCGGTGCAGAACGAAAATCAATGGTCAGAGAATTACGCCAAATGTGTATTGGTTTGGGTATTAACATTGAGTTTGAACAGCCAGTTTTAACAGATGCAGAGTTGGCGTCTAATGACTACGACTTAGTGGTTGTGTCAAATGGGCTTAATCACACAACAACCTATTATCGTGACGCATTGAAGCCAAAGGTAGAGTTCGGTAAAAACCGCTATATGTGGTACGGCACTACCAAAACTTTTGATGCCATGAACCTTATCTTTAAAGCACATTCAAAAGGTGTTTTTGTTGCACACTCTTATAAATATTCCAGCAAAATGAGTACCTTTGTTGTTGAATGTAGCGAAGAGACATATAAAAAGTCTGGCTTAGATGAAATGACGACAGAAGATGCAGAACGCTTTATTGCTTCGGTATTTGAAGATGAGCTAGATGGTAAAGCTGTGATTGCACAAGAAGGTCTGAAATGGCGTAACTTTATGACGTTGAGCCATGAGAAAGCTTACGATGGCAATGTGGCACTCTTAGGTGATGCACTCCAGTCCGGTCACTTTTCCATCGGCCACGGCACGACAATGGCTGTTGTAGGCGCACAAATATTAGTAAAAGCGGTCTACGATAACCCAGACAATGTTACTGCAGCACTTGAAGACTTTAATCAACATGTCATGCCTGTAATGCAACTGTTTGATCAACATGCCACTGTGAGCCGCTTATGGTTTGAGTCAGTAGAGGATAGAATGCATCTATCCACAGGTGAAGTTGCGCAAGGGTTTGCTGAACGACGTGGTCAACTCCCTCCACTGCCAGCCGCACTGGGCCAAGCATTGGAAAGAGCTTTAGACCGTGGAGAAAAGTAACGTGGAACTAAACAAGCAAATGACTCCACCCAAATTGCCACAGCAATGGAGCAGTAGTTACATTTCTTACTGGTCACCTATGCAACCTGAAGAACACATAACATCAGGCTATTGCTGGTTTGATTACAGTAAAAGCGTATGTCGTATCGATGGGTTATTTAACCCATGGAGCGAGGAAAAAACAGGCCATAGATTGTGGATGTCAGAAATTATGTACCCTGGTACTAATGAGTCATTTAAAGCAAAAGTGGCCTACTCTCGTGAACACATGAACAAACAAAGCGAGTTCAAAGGTGAAGTACTGAATGATGAAGTCGACCCATGTCATGAGCTAATTTTAATGCAAGATGTATTGCAAACGTGCAATGCTGAGCATCAAGGCACTTGCGATGTACTGGGATTTGAGGCTGATATTTGGCACTTCCAGAGACCAAATGGCAAAGGTCCGGCTACCTATTATTTAAAAGTGGGTACCAATGAGCTGCTTAGAATGGTTACCGGTGACCCTCAGGTCATGGCATCTGTGAGAGATTTTCCTAACTTCAATACTAGAGAAATCGATGCAGATATCTTCAAGCATGAACCCTTGAAGCAAGCATAAAATACCAAGTAACATTGGGAATGAGGCGTGCCGGCCACAATTTTAATTTATTGTGGTCGGTCACATAACACGGTAACTCCCCTTTCAAAGTACATTTAATCCAAACGCATCTTTTACTCGATTGAGCACTTGTTGAGACTGCTGATCCGCTCTCTCTGTACCTGCTTTTAATATTTCACGTAGTTGTGTAGGGTCTGATAGAAAGGTTTCACGTCTAGCCCGTATTGGCGTAATTAGGTTCACCAAACAATCTGCCAAAATCCCCTTTAATTTGCTGTCACCTAATCCACCTCGACGATAATGCGCTTTAAGCGTTGCTACATACTCTTTGTCATCATGAAAAGCATCTAAATATGTAAAAACCACATTCCCTTCAACTTGGCCTGGATCGTCCACCCGGATGTGATTTGGGTCCGTGTACATCGCCCGTACAGCCTTAACGATTTCATCATCACTGCTACCAAAGGTAATGACGTTACCCAGCGACTTTGACATCTTAGCTTTGCCATCTACGCCAGGTAACCTTGAAACCTCACTCAGGAGTGGCTTTGCTTCTACTAGTACTTGCTGTTTAGCTACGCTATTGAGCTTACGTACAATTTCGTTTGTTAGTTCAAGCATGGGAAGTTGATCTTCACCAACAGGCACTAAGGTTGCGTCAAAGGCGGTGATATCAGCAGCTTGGCTGATAGGATAGTTTAGGAAGCCCGCGGGAATTGACGTGCCGAAGTCTTTGCTTGCGATCTCAGCTTTTACCGTCGGATTGCGCTCTAACCGTGACACACTCACAAGGTTTGCATAATACATACTTAGCTCAGCCAATGCGGGTAATGCCGACTGTAAGCAGATGGTTGTTTCTTCTGGATTGATCCCGACAGCAAGATAGTCAGCCATCACATTGTATATGTTATCAGCAACTTTCTGAGGGTTGTGGCCGTTATCGGTCAACCCCTGCATATCAGCGATTAGAATGGTTTGATCATGTTGGGATTGCAACGAAATACGGTGCTTTAAAGAGCCTACATAATGGCCTAAATGCAAAGGTCCTGTTGGTCTGTCACCGGTAAGAATGGTATGTTTCATGTCTGTCTCCTTATTTTGTTTGCTACCGAAAGAGACAGTGTTCATGTCAACTATTACCTTTCGGCAGCAGTTGAACACGTGTATTCAAGCGCCGCTCTAATAAGAGCGCCACCAAGAAATTGTGATGTGTCGTAAGTTTGATAAAATATTCATAACAAACAAAAGCTAACACAGTCGATTTGGCACATCAAGTCTAATTTCCCAGTTAATACGATCGTATGATGATTGATAGGTACAAAGTGAAAAAATTGAAAGATTGCCACCACACAGCCCCGACAAAATACAAATTCAATTGAATGAAAAATATTCATAAACATACCAAACAGTCAACACCAAACAAAAAACCACATTTAAAACAATGAATTAAATATTAAGCATTGCAACCTCCCCATGTCTAAAAAGCATAAACAACTCAATATTATTGAATACAAATATTTATCATTTGCATATAAATTCACAAAAATATACTTTGAAAGGCCTGCTTAAAAAATGTGTAGCGCACTGTGCACGCTTAAAATCACAGTGAGCACACCCGTTTTACTGAATTGGGTACACTATGAAACGATATTTATTCGATAGAGACCTAGATAAGTCTAGCTGTGGTGTTGGCTTTATAACCCACAAGCAGAGCTTACCAACTCATCAATTGATTAAACACGCACATCAAGCACTGTGTAGAATTCCGCATAGAGGCGGAATGAATGCTGAAGGAATTGGCGATGGTGCTGGTGTAAATATTGATTTATCTCTCACATTTTTTAGAAAAGTGACCGAAAGGCCAAACTTAACGTTAGGAGCGTTTGGCGTCGCAAATTTTTTTCTGCCTAATGATCAAGCCAGTAATGAATTGGCCCTGTCACTCATATTGGAGAAATTAGCGACATATGAACTATCGGTTATAAAAGTTCGCACTGTAAAAACCAACCCAAAAGCGGTCAATTCAGCCAGCCAAAAAGCGCAATTGACAATTAAGCAAATCGTCTTTTTGCGCCCTAGTCACATAGCAGATCAAACTGTCTTTGAGTCGCTTATCCATGAAGCGCTTGAAGAGATTGAAATGCACGCATTTACTGAGCCTCAGTATGCGGGCTTATATCCTTTGTCGATGAGCTCCAGAACTCAAGTACTCAAAGGACGATTAAATAGCTGGGAAGTTATCCCCTACTTTGCCGATCTCAGTGCTCCCGAGCAGCAAATTCACACGCTTTTTTTTCATACTCGATTTTCGACCAACACTGCACCCAACCCCATGTTTGCGCAGCCCTTCAGACGCATGGCTCACAATGGTGAACTTAATACCGACCGCAAAAATAGGCTAAGTGAAAATGCCATCGCGAAATATAAAAATAAACGCTTGATATTCCCTCAAGGCCAGTCTGATTCTGCACGATTAGACCAAACACTTGCCCGCCGTGTGATCGAAGATCAAATGCCAATTGATGTCGCAGCCTTAGCAATGATGCCTCCCGCGTGGGAAAACGACCACGGGCTCCCTGCCTCAGTGAAATCAATGCTGGAGTACTTCTCTCTCTATGAGGAAAAAAACGACGGGCCAGCTGCTTTTATATTCGGCGATGGCGTCAAAGTCGGTGCAAGGCTCGACAGGCTCGGTTTAAGACCGCTCAGAAGTGTAGAAACGCATGACTACTTGGCTGTAATGAGTGAAGCGGGCCAAATTGACTTTGATCCGTCAGATATCATTCGACGCGGCCGTATTGAAGCCGGTGGCATGATTGTATTTGACCATGCCTCAAAGCAAATAAAATATACCCAACAAATTTTAGAAGAGCTTGCCAAGCAAAAAGACTACGCCGAATTGCTTCGTCAAGCGCGAATTAAACTCGCGGAACTACCGCAGGTTTCACTGACGGACGTTGCCAAGAATCCACATTTAAGCATTACAGCCCAACATGTTGCCTTTAGCATGAACCAAGAAAGCTTCAAGTTCATGCTAGACCCTATGTTGCAAGACGGTTCAGAAAAGATTTCCGCAATGGGTTATGGCTTAGCGCCAAATGTGCTTACCAAAGAAGAAGGCGGTGTATCGCGATACTTCAGCCAGCGCTTTGCGCAGGTAACTAACCCCCCGCTTGATAGCATTAGAGAGGCCGACGGCATGACACTTAGGGTTGCACTGGGGCCAAAGCCCAATATCTGCCCGACAAGCCATCGCCAAATCGTACTCGATTCACCTATTTTGCAGCCCCATGATTTAGCGAAGATCACAAATCAATCTGCACTTAGAGTTGAAGTCTTACCCATGCTGTTTCATATTGACATTACGCAAACAGATCATCAGCCTCAACTTTTAGATGCCATCAAAACACTGGCCGCTCGTGCGGAGGAATTAGTGAACTCTGGCTGTGACGTGATCATTTTGAGCGATCAAAATGTGACCCACCAGCAAGGGGCTATTCCCGCGCTGCTTGCGATTGCAGCGATTAACCAAAAACTCATATCTGAAGGGCTGAGATTTAATACCAGCCTAATATGTCACACAGGACAAGCCGCAAGTACCCATGATATAGCCTGCTTGCTTGGGTTTGGTGCATCCGCCGTTTGCCCTATTACTGTGCACAATCGTGCTATTGAATTGTTCCAGAATGACAATGATATTTTAAACGGCCTAGCGAGGTATCAAAAAGCGGTAGAAAAAGCGTTGATGAAAACGATGGGGAAATTTGGTCTTTGTACTGTAGAAAGTTACATCGGAGGAGAATTTTTCGAAGCTAACTTCATCGACACCCAAGACCCATTGCTAAAAGCCATATTTCCAAATATTCACTCACCAGTGGGCGGCGCAAGATTCAAAGACCTTGCACAGAGCGCCATCAATTGGCACAAAAAAGTATTCGACGTGCAGGCAGAAGACCAGATTCCAGTACTGGGTCTATTTAAAGAGCGGGCACAAGGTGCCGGTCATAGCTTTGGTACCACCGCAGTGCGCGAATACATTAATATGACTCAGGAGCGCATACAATATGTCGACGAATCGCAACTCGAGTCTCATGATACCGGGGTTATTTTGCCACAAGACAATGGCTACAAAGACCTCGGTTTCGAAGCAAGGACACCAGAGCAAATTGCGCAGTTTAGAGTGACACAAGCCTATCGAGCGTTCAGTAAAAACTTAATGCATGAGCGCCACCATAGACCCGCAGCGCTTCGCGACGTATTGGCGCTGCCTTTGGATTTCTCGCAATTGCAAAGCGCTAAAGAATTTGTTGATGCCCTGTCTTTTATTGACGCCTCTGGTTCATACAATGTCCATATTAGAGGCTTAATGGTCGAGGCGATTTCACAGCAAAAGTGGCTGTTATGTCATACGTCAAAGTCCGATGATGTTCACCAGCAATTAGCATTGGCGCTAAATACACTGTATGAAGCTGAAGTGTACGAAATAGTCCCGGCTTTGGACAAAATTCTCATTGAAACCAGAACCAACTCAACCTTGGATACATTGTGCGCCAAGCTCTGCACAGCACGGAATTCGATCCCATTAGAACAAGTTCAGCCCGCGCACGAAATCACCGCCACTTTTGCTTCCGGCGCAATGAGTCATGGCGCATTAGTCGAAAAAGCCCATGAGGCCGTCGCGCAAGGAACGAATATTGCTGGCGCAATGAGTAACTCAGGCGAAGGTGGCGAAAACTCGCGTCGCTATAACACAGTCAAAGCCAGTAAGATTAAACAGTTTGCGTCCGGTCGATTTGGCGTTTGGACTGGCTATTTAGCTGATCCCGCGTTACAAGAGATAGAAATAAAAATAGGCCAAGGAGCGAAACCCGGAGAAGGCGGCCAGCTGCCAGCACCCAAAGTGAATGTCGTTATTGCCGCAGCACGTGGCGGCACACCCGGCGTTGAGCTCGTATCCCCTCCTCCACACCATGACACCTACTCAATAGAAGACTTAGGTCAGCTGATTCACGATGCCAAAGCCGCAAGGGTCCGCGTCATCGTGAAATTGGTATCATCGGAGGGTATCGGCACTATCGCTGTGGGTGTCGCAAAAGCTGGGGCCGATGTTATTAACGTGGCGGGTAATACAGGGGGAACTGGCGCAGCGCAAGTGACCAGCCTCAAACATACCGGACGCGCAGCAGATATCGGTATCGCTGAAGTGCACCAAGCGCTGAGTGAAAACGGTCTTCGAGACAAAATTACACTGCGCTGCTCGAATGCCCACCAAACGGGCAGTGACGTCATTAAGTCAGCCATGCTCGGTGGCGATTCATTTGAGTTCGGTACTACAGCGTTGATGATGCTCAAATGTGTGATGGCTAAAAACTGCAACTTGAAATGCCCCGCAGGACTGACCACCAACCCAGAGGTATACAGTGGTGACCCAAGAGCGCTTGCCCAATACTTTATGAATGTAGCGCATGAAGTACGTGAGTTCTTAGCGAGTATTGGTTTTACGTCATTACGTGACATTCGCGGACGTTCAGATTTACTGCACCTCGTATCTCACCCGGCCATGGTTGGAAAACTAGACATGACGGCAATGCTGCGCCCTGTTGAGTACGTCAAAATAGCAAACCCAGTCTATCTTGAAGCCAATTTTGCGCCGGACGATGCTTGGCTAAAAGAACTCAATACACACTTATTTTCTAGCACTAGCACAAGCTTTGAATCAAAGGCGCTGACGCTCGACAATTGTAATAAAACCGTTGGCGGTCAATTAGCAATCGATATTGAACGTAAGCTAAATTACCAGCTAAATGAAACGCAAATTGCTGAGCACCCGGCCATTATGAGGTTAGACAATGGTCGCGTCGTGCTCAAACCAAATAGTGTAAAAATCAATACTTGTGGCTCTGCCGGTCAAAGTTATGGCGCATTTATCAACTCTGGCATGGTATTACACCATCAGGGCACGTGTAATGACGGGGTAGGAAAAGGAGCAAGTGGCGGAAAAATTGTCATCGCCAGCGAAGGGAATCCACTCGCCGAGGACGTACTTATAGGTAATTTCGCACTCTTTGGCGCGACTGGCGGTCAACTATATGTGAATGGTCAAGCGGGTGATAGATTTGGAGTAAGAAACTCCGGTGCAGTGGCTGTGATTGAAGGCGTTGGTGATTTTTGCTGTGAATATATGACCAATGGTTCCATTATTAACCTTGGAGACTATGGCAAAGGATTTGGTAATGGTATGAGCGGTGGTACAGCCTATCAATATGATCCGTCTGGCAATATCGCGCAATTATGCTCAAAGGACTCCGTAACGGCAATACAAATAGCGCAACCAGATGCACTTTGCCAAGGTCAAGAATTGGCACTACTTCAGCATTTACAAAGTCACATAGACGCAACCCAATCAGCTTTGGCTACTCACTTGCTGAATAATTGGCAGCAATCTAGGCAGCACTTTTATGTGCTTATTCCTAATGCGCTATACCAATATCACTGCGCAGAAAACATTGCTGAGCAACTTGACAGGCGCGCCATGTTAGAGGAGCTGGCCGTAGATTGGGGGCACAAATCCCTAAACAGTATTCAACAAGCCTACAAAGCGTATCAACACACAAACCTTTGCTTGTTTGATGGTCAACTCCCTGATTACGGAGATAGAGACTCATCGTTAATTTATCAATACATTGTTCATGCAGGCATACTCCACCGAGGAGAGCAGGTTGCATTTAAGCAGCAATCTCAAGGGTTTAGTGAGGTAAGCGCGCAATACTTGTTTGATACCTTAGATCATAAATTGGGGGATGCCCTAGCAAAGGATGCCAAAGAAGCACTTGCAAGCTACGACGACACCGCGCTCAGCTGTTTAGTCGCACAAAAACGTATTCAGGACTACAAAGATGCCTTGTCACTGCGAGAAGTTTGGGATACCGATGCGCTTGGTACCAGCGTTTGGATCTTACACCGAGATATGCAGGCTAGAAATGCGCTCACACAATACCGCGACCTTGATGAATTACTTGCAACGCACTACTGCCATGTGCTGTCAGAAGCTGTTAGAGCGGCTGTATAAATAGGAGAATATGATGGAACACTTAAAAAGTAACAAGAAAGTCCCTTTTTTACCGCAAGACATTCCTTTTAACGATGACCAAAGACAGTGGTTGGGTGGCTTTTTAGCGGGTTTACATACGAGGTTGTTAGTCAAAGAAGAGCATGTCACAACGGTCAACACTGCCTCTTCGCAGGTAAAGCCTTTGACCATTATTTATGGCTCACAAACTGGCAATGCGGAAAGTGTTGCAGAAGAAGCCGCGGAAATTGCTAAAAACCATGGATTGACAGCCCATGTTCAAGATATGGACGACGTCGAATTAGACCAACTAAGCAAAGTTGAACGTTTACTTGTCATCACCAGTACCTATGGCGAGGGTGAAATGCCAGATAATGCACAAGCGCTCTGGGACGATATTTCAGCAGAAGATGCACCGAGGTTTGATAATACTTATTTTTCGGTATTGGCACTGGGAGATACCAACTACGATGATTTTTGCCTCGCGGGCATTGAGTGGGACGAGCGTTTAGAGGCGCTCGGCGCGACGCGCGTTGCAAACAGAGTAGATTGTGACGTTGCGTATGAGTCACCTGCACAAGAATGGATTGCAGAAACGCTACCGACCATTGCTCAAAAAGGCAGTCAGGGTGGCAGTGAAGTGATACCTGCCCCATCGATTGCTCCCAAGAAAGTGAAGCCTAAGTACAATCGAGATAATCCGTTTGAAGCAGAGTTGGTACGCAAATACACATTGAATAACCCTAACTCCGGAAAAGAAACCTGCCACTATGAACTTTCCTTGTTAGATTCTGGAGAATCATACGAAGCGGGTGACGCCATTAATTTGCTTCCTTGCAATCGCCCCGACTTAGTCGAAGAGCTAATAAGCTTGCTTGGCGCAAGAAAAGAGCAACATGAGCAGTACGATGGACACACTCAAGAGCTGCAAAAAATCTTTACCGAAGATCTAGAAATACGCATTCCCAGCAAGGAGTTCATCATAGAAGTTGCAACTCGCAGTGGCGATCAAACGTTTATTGCCAAGCTTAATGAAGGAACACAAGCGCTCAATGAATTCGTTTGGGGCCTAGATTGTGTGGACCTGTTAAGCCGTTATGCCCCTAACGCTTTTACAGCCAGCGACTTTATTCGCCTTGCGAAACCT
Organism: Pseudoalteromonas luteoviolacea; assembly: GCF_001696455.1. Lineage (GTDB taxonomy): Bacteria > Pseudomonadota > Gammaproteobacteria > Enterobacterales > Alteromonadaceae > Pseudoalteromonas > Pseudoalteromonas luteoviolacea_C. The sequence continues at coordinate 355,462 of NZ_MAUJ01000001.1, read as the reverse complement.
TTGGCACCGCGTGCTTACTCTATTTCTTCCAGTATTAAACAACATACCAATGAAGTGCACCTAACTATCGCAAGTGTGAGATATCATCAGGCTGATCGTGCACATAACGGCGTTTGTTCAACTTTCTTGGCAGACCTCTGCGAACCCGGAAGTAAAATAAAGTGCTACTTTGCCCCAAACAAACATTTTAGCGTACCACAAGACTCAACGGCACCCATTATTATGATTGGACCAGGCACCGGTATAGCGCCTTTTAGAGGGTTTTTAGAAGAGCGCTTAGCCACCAAAGCAAGTGGCGACAATTGGCTGTTTTTCGGCGACAGAACAAAGGAAAATGACTTTTTATACCAACAAGAGCTTGAGCAAATGCAAGAAAGTGGCTTGCTGACTCATTTAGATTTGGCATTTTCTCGCGACCAAGAGCAAAAAATCTATGTACAAGATAAAATGCAAGCGCAGGGTGAGCGCTTATTTTCTTGGCTAGAACGCGGTGCATACTTATATGTCTGTGGTGACGCCTTTAAAATGGCCAAAGACGTAGACAAAGCATTGCATAACATAATTGCTCAGCATGGCGGTTTAAACGAGGCAGAATCTCAAGAATATGTCGCGAATCTTAAAAAACAAAAACGCTATGTGCGGGATGTGTACTAACGTTAAGTGCCAAGCAGGTTAGCCCTGTTTGGCACTTAAGCGCGTGGATTAATTCGTGTTGGTAGTGTGCTCTGCAAGACCCATCATATCACCGGTAAATAAGCCAATTCCCTGCGCTCTTAAATCTGAGCTTTTAGAGTACGGTTGAGACTTTTGATAGAGGTAAACCTCACTCCCATTTTGTTGCGCTCTTGCCGCAAATTGCTCTGGCCAACCCCATAAAAAGCGGCCAAACTGCTCTGGTAGAACAAGCGTAGTATTGGCACAAGATGCTGGATAATATCGAGACCAACCGATGAAGATATACTTCACTAGGCAACGTTTACCTACTTCTTTTGAGTAGGTCATTTGATCAGGAAATTTTTCGGCAATGGCTTCTGAGATACTCTGCATACCAATAAAGCTCAATCGGCTTCTTTGCGCAGGGTCCATATCATTGAGGTACGTTGCAAGCACTTCAATGGCGTCTGGACCGGCTGTTTTCATGTTGAGTAAAAATGACTTTTCAGGAAAGCGTGTTAACACTTCATCAAGCGATGGGATCAAACCAATTCCCTGCCCTCTCAAAGGGTATACTCCCTCTTCTTTTCCAACACGATAACCATAGCCTGCATCCAATGTTTTAAGAAACGTCATTGACTGCTCAGAAGTAATGCCTTCGCCATTCGTTCTGCAATCCAGTGTCCAATCATGAAATACCGCAAGCTGCTTATCAGATGTTGCATGGATATTTAAGTGCACGGTGTCTGCACCCAATTCAAAGGCTTTTTCAATTGCCGGGAGAGTATTCTCAATGTACGGATGCGTCACTTCAGTGAGTCTATCTGCGGTGCAGGTTGTGTTCGTGACACCAGCGTAGTCTGTTGGTTGTACTAGTCCTTTGTACGATATGGTTTTGCCCTGATGATCAAGTTCAACATCTGGCTGTCTCGCAACCAAAATGATAATAAATAAGACGGATAGTCGTACAGCCCAGTGCTTCATGAAACTCCTCAAAAATAAGCTTTTAAGTCCACTATTTTACCAAAGCTCACAAGGTTAAGGAATTACCAAAGCATGCAATAAACACAGAATTATAATCACTTGAGTGCCGTTTGTACTTTCCTTTGGCCGATCTACGTGATAAACCTGTTCAACAATAAAAACATCATCTCCCTAGATGGGATGATTACACATAAATATGCTACCCCCAGCGCTTTTAAGGAAATAATATGTTGTTAGAAATGGCCATTGGTGATGCTTATGGTGCGGGCTTTGAATTTGCTGACAGAGATAAAATAACCCGATACAACGACCTTACGGCCTATCATGAGCATGGCCTTGGCATTGCGCCTGGGCACTATACAGACGACACGCAAATGTCTCTCGCGTTGGCGGAGCTCATTATCGAGGGTGGCTCTTGGGATAAACACACAATTACCTGTAAATTCATTGACTGCTTTAAACGAGACCAGCGACTGGGGTACTCCAAAGGGTTTTATGCGTTTTTAGACTCTATATCTAATGCCGATGAGTTTCTCGCTAAAATCAAAGTCAATAGTGTCGCCAACGGAGCGGCGATGCGCTCGGTACCCATTGGGCTATTTTCCTCAGTTGACGAGGTGCTCCATAAAGCTGAAATTCAAGCCTCAATTACACATAACACCCCCATTGGCATTAATTCGTCACAAGCGGTTGCGCTTGCAAGCCATTACTTTTATTACAAATTAGGGCCAAAAGCCCAACTGGGCGAATTTGTTCAATCTCATACTGACATTCAATGGAATACCCATTGGCATGGCGAGGTTGCCTGCTGTGGCTATGAGACTGTCAATGCGTTACTCACCGTCTTATTATCTGAAGATAGTTATTCGGCGTTACTCATCCAATCTGTCGCGTTTGGGGGAGATGTGGATACTATTGCGGCCTGTGCACTTAGTATCGCGAGTTTAAGTGAAGAGTATAAAAACGATTTACCGCGCTTTTTATATGATGAACTTGAGAACAATGACTATGGTAAAGACTATTTAATCGAGCGGGCTAGACAACTCCACTCGGCTTTACAGGTTTCTAAATGACCTCATATGGGCGCTATTTTAGGGCCCACTAGACTTTTCTAAGCAAAGGCACAATATTTCTACCAAACGGCGTAAATACCTTTACCAAATGTTTATCTATTAGGTTGAGTTCCTTTTCACACATAGCTTGAAAGCGCAAGTTAGCAGAGCCTCTGCCATGATTTAAAACGAGGTTTCGCCTAACCCATAGCCGCAAATTAATTACCAAAAGTCGGTCTTCATCTCTTAAACAAATATCGATGAGCTTCTTAGCAGAGCAGATGTAAGCAGCAAGATTATCTATATTTGCCGGGCTGTGTTTTAATATCATGGAGTGCACGGCTAGCTCTGCATTGGCATCTTGGTATGCCCGCAATTGAGCATCTTTGGCTTCTAAGTCGGTATCAAACATAGTGAATATTTGGGTTAACGATTACTGATAATGATAATTAATATCAAATAACCTGTAAACCCAAATATCAGCTGGCCTTGGGCAGCTACCCCATAAACGTCACCCGTTTTATTAACTCATTTTCAACTTCATAGGCTGCGATCACTTTTACGCTGTGATCGACTTCTTTGTTGGGCTGCGTAGATGACTCAGCCAGCTCATGATCGACTAAAAAGCGGCCCTGCACCATCCGAGTCATCGACGTTGCATGCAAATAGCTCAAGCTTGCAAACTTTTTACCATAGCGCTCAACAAGCGTCTGTTTGCCCTTAAAAACTAAACTTTGACCTTGATAGATTTCCACATCATCAGCATATGTTGCTGCAAATGCATCGATATCTTGGTTGTTGTATGCTTCGAGTTGCCTGTCTACGATGGCAACCGTTGCCTGCTCTATTTCTGTATACATAAAAAAGTCCAAAACTCATTCGATGGTTGGACCTTAATTATATACACATGTATCAAGACTGTTAAGTTGAGACTCGCTTGGGCTAAGCAACTAACCTTTTGACATCAAGGATTTCCACCAAAAAGCATTATTGTGAGACACGCCCGCGGTGATCACCTCACCCACAATCGGCGTGTTGATTGTCACATTTTTTTGCGCGGCGGCCGTAGTCACACGCTCCAGCGGGTCATACCAAGCGTGAAACGCCAAATCGAATGTCCCATTGTGTATAGGTAGCATCACCTCAGCATTCAAGTCTATGTGTGCCTGAACGCTTTGCTCTGGTGTCATATGAATATCTGCCCAATCTTTGTCGTAAGCGCCTGTTTCAATAAAGGTGTAGTTAAAAGGCCCATAGCGACGACCGATCTCTTTAAAGCCATCAAAATATCCAGAGTCCCCACTAAAATAAATACTCTGATCGGCGGCTTTAATGACCCAAGACCCCCATAACGTTTTATTGGCATCACCTAAGCCTCTACCTGAAAAGTGCTGGGTAGGAACAAACGCCACTAGGCCAGTGTTATCAACGTGCTCCTGCCACCAATCAAATACTTTCACCTTATTTGTGTCTACTCCCCACTGTTGTAGATCACCTTCAACACCTAACGGAACAAATATCTCTTTTGTTTTGCCCATAAGAGACAAAATGCTCTCTTTATCTAAATGATCATAGTGATTGTGAGAAATGAGTATTCTATCAATTGGCGGTAAGTCGTCTAACGATATAGGTGCTTCATGAAATCGCTCTGGGCCCGCAAAACTAAACGGTGACGCACGCTTTGAAAACACAGGATCTAATAGCCAATATTCTCCAAACACCTTTAACAGCACAGAGGAATGGCCCAGCTTGACCATATGTATTTGATCGTCAGAAAGTTGCGCCAGCATATCTGGACTCTGCTGTACCATAGGGAGTGGAATATTAGGCGTTGGATCTTGCTTAGACTCTGTAATAAAGCGCCAAAAAATACCTAACGTCTTTTTAAAGCCTGGCTGCTCTACTTCATTTGTATTATAAAACTTGCCGTCTTTAAATTGCTTGGAGCTGTATCCTGAATCACTCACTTGCGCGTCTAAATTCGAAACCATTGCACACCCTCCGACTGTTAAAACAAATACTGATGCGAGTAAAGAAAATTTGTATCTAGCTTTCATACGCCATTACCAAAAGTAAACTACACGGTGCAGTTTTTCATGTTCTGAACTAAAAGTAAACTACCTAGTGCAAGTTTTTTCAAATTCCGCTAAACTACGCACACTTTAGTAAGGAGTTCATATGAAGCTATCAGAGAAAAAACGCCTGCAAATCATTCAAGCCGCTGAGCAGCTGTTTTCTGAAAATGGTGCGCAACAAACCAGTATGGATCTGGTCGCACAAACCGCTGAGGTATCAAAACGCACGGTGTATAACCATTTTGATAGCAAAGAAGCGCTTTTGTACGCTGTAATCGAAAACATGCTAACTCACGTTGAGCAAGGTAACACCTTGGTTTATACGCCGGACGAGTGCATTCGGTCACAGCTACTCGATATTGCAAAGGCTGAGGCACAGTTGCTGACATCAGACACCTTTTTGCGTATTGCCCGTGTTGCGTTTTTAGAGTTATTGCAAAACCCAGATATGGCCGCGCACCTAAACAATACTAAAGTAGGCTGTATGCGTTACTTGGAAGCGTTTCTTGTCGCAGCTAATTCAGCCGGCGCCGTCAATGTGGAAGATGTTACTTTCGCTGCTAAACAGTTTGTTTTCCAACTGAAATCTTTTATTTTTTACCCACGGCTTTACGGGTTTGCATTAGAGCCTCATATGACTCAAGAGTTTGTGATAAACCAAACTGTCGACACGTTTTTAGCCCGCTATCAAACTAGTTAGCAAGGTGTGCCAATGAAACTGGGAAAACGCCTGTCGCACATTAGCGATATAGTGAACAATGACTACACACACATTTGGGATTGCTGTTGCGATCATGGTCTACTGGGCGCGAGCTTATTAGATAAAGAGTTAAACGCAAAAATCCACTTTGTGGACATCGTACCCCATTTGATTGACGCATTAGATGAAAAGCTCACACAGTTCTATGCCAATAAAAGGGAGCGGTGGCAAACATATTGCCAAGACGTTGCGGCTTTACCTCTATCACAATATTCAGGCAAACATTTGGTGATTATTGCTGGGGTTGGCGGTGATTTGTGCAGTGCTTTTGTACAAAATATTATGCGCCAAAACCCAAGTCTAAACATCGACTTTATTCTTTGTCCGGTGCATCACTTATACACACTGCGTCAAACATTGCAGTCGCTAAAACTCACCTTAAAAAGTGAGCGATTAGTCAATGAAAACAAACGCAGCTATGAACTTATTTATGTTTCGACTGATAAACTCGATGGCAAACCCGTCCATGCTGTGGGCCAGCGTATTTGGTGCTATCAAGATAAACAAGAGTATGAAATAGCCAAACACTACTTGAATAAGACAATTGATCACTATCAACGAATTAACCAAGGCAGAGATGATGTATCTGATATCATAGCTGCCTATAGAAGTGTTCAATTAAAGCCTGTTGAGTGAATGGTGATAAGCGCTTATGCGCTCACCTTATTTAAGGAGTATATATCTCGATATAATCCATCAGGAAACAACATTCTGTCAGTTTTTATACCACCCAGTCGCTCTACTAATTTACGTGCTGCATCATTGTCATCATTCATGTAAGTGCGTACTTGTGCAAAATCTAGTTCGTCGTATGCATAATTAATTGCAGCAATAGAGGCTTCTTTCGCATAGCCTAGACCGCGTGTTTCAGGTAGCAACCACCATGTCAACTCAGTGGGCCAATTATAGCCCTGCCAAAAACCACATGTACCAATGTACTTACCAGAGGCTTTCTCTTGTACAACCCAAACACCAAAACCATGCAAATACCATGAGCCTAGATCTGCTTTCAATCTCGCAAGTACTTGCGCAGGTTCAATTGGCCCACCATACATTTTTGATGCTTCACCATCAGTATAAAATTGTAAATAGACATCTAAACATGCGGTGTTGGGTGCCACTAAACGTAACCGCTCAGTTTCTATTGGTACTATGTGAATCATGTAGTTCCCTGTATATTTATTATTTTGAGGTGGCAAGCCTCGCTGCAAGCGCTAAAAACAAAGCACCTAGTACACCATCAAAATGATGACCCAATCGAAACCTGCCAGCTAACACTTTACCCAACTTACTAAATGAAAAAGCAAAAATGAGATTAACAAACAAAACGGCTGTACTTAGCAGTGCTCCTAGTACCAATATTTGCGATGTCAAAGACGCGTTACCATGGGTAAATTGCACGAGAAACACACTGAAGAACAACAGCGCTTTAGGGTTCATTAAGTTATTCAAAAAGCCTTTTAGCACTATTCCTCGCTTCGCATTTTCACGGTTATCGGTATTCATCGTTGTCGTATGTTTATTCAGCCACCAAGACTTCAGCATATTTACACCTAGCCACGCTAAATAAAGAGCGCCCAATAATTTTATCACCGTCACTATCGGTGGAAATTGTTGCATAAATTGGCCAAGCCCCAGTGCGACAGCCAAAGTCTGCACAATACCAGCAATAAAAATACCAAGAGCCAGACGCACTCCTGATTTAAACCCCTGACCCGATGAATAAGCAGAAATTAGCACCAGATCAGGACCCGGCGAAATGGCTAAAAGTAGAGTCGTAATTAGAAATAATGGCAGTATTGTAAGCTCAGGCATAATGCATTCCTCGGTCTTTTATTTGCTAAAAAACCGTCAATACTGCCACATAGATTGTCTAATTAAAATGCATCTAAATTATTAATTTTATCTTGTAATACTAGATTGAAAGACTAGTTAAATATCATTGATTTGCTTGCCAGATACCTGCTGTTGGGGCGCTTTATTCGATTTGGCACTGCCATACCAATTGATTTTACGTGTCAGTATCATCAACAATGACAACACAATAAAGCACATCAAGCTTCCCATGAGCAGTGCATAATCTTCGGCGCCAAGCATGCCGTAAAGTAATGCGTAAAGGATGATTAAGCCGGCAAAAAAGTAAGCCCCCATCACACCGCTTTTTAGGACACCACTCACATACCATCCGAGCAATCCTGTCGCCGCAAATGATGAAATCACATAAGCCAGCCCAAAGCCTAGATGTTCGCTGAGTGAAATAAGTAACAGATAGAATATCGCCAGCGCAAGCCCCACAAATCCATATTGTACTGGGTGAATTGGCTCGTCTCTTACGAGCTCCAGTAAAAAGAAACTGGCAACCACGAGTAAGATAACCATCAATGCATAGTTAACAGCACGGTGACTTTTTAAGTAATGATCAACTGGGTCGACTAATTCAACGCCAATGGTCCGTTCAGTCAAGTCAGCACAGTCGCTGCGTAGAACGCAACTTTCAAAAGTGCTTTGCATATTGGTTGAAAAGTAACTGGCTTGCCAATTGGCACTAAACCCCTCGTCGTTTATATTTGAAGTGAGTGGTAGGTAAGCCCCAACAAAGCTCGGGTGGGGCCAGTTTGCATGCATAGTAACCCGTGTCTCTCTCCCCAACGGCGAGATAGCTAACTTTTCCATGCCTTGTAAGTGTAAATCTGCCGAAAAAGATAACTCTGATGATGCAAATAAATGAGTTATATCCAGAGGTACATGTACCCCTTCTTTTAGCCTTTTTACCCCTGTACCGGGTAATATTTTTGCTTGTTCACCTGCAATATTTACGATTGAGTCTAACCCAATCCCCCGAATATCTGAGATCCCAAAAACAAGGCTTGCTGATTTAACACGATGATCTTTTAGTATATGAAGTTCTGAGGTTTTAAAGGCACCAGAAATGCTATTTTTGGAGTGGTACAAAGTCGCTTTATAAATGCTGCGATACTTCTCGAACGTATCTAATGCACTGTTTAACTGTAACTTTTCTGGCAATAAGAAAGTACTTTCTTTGATCACATTTACAGTATGCTCCCGCTCTATATCACGCTCATATTCTACATAGATAAACGGGCCCACTAGGCGCTGTTGTGCACTGCTACTTTTGGCAATCTCCTGCTGTACTTGCTTTTGCATGTGACTGCGTTCAGATATCAGATCTTCTATCATGATCATAGGGATCATCAAAGCGACAATTAACCCTATCAGCGTGGCAAACTTAACGCCAATTTTTTCTTTATTTTGATTGTTCATCATTAACTCCTTAGGTTTGCCCAAACCTTAGCAAGGTAGCTTGGGCAATCTATGGAGCTTATATGGAGAGTTTATGGAGACTTGATGGCGAGTGTAACTTCGACCCCTTTCATGCAATTTTGAATTTTTAAATAACCAAAATGAAGCTTTGCAACTTGTTCAACGAAATTGAGCCCAAGTCCCGTACTTTTATTTCCTGCAGAGCGCGGCAAAGAATAAAACCGCTCTGTTAGACGAGGTAAAGCATAATCGGGGATTAACGGACCATCGTTATATATTTTAAAACAAATGTGTGCTTGCAGCTGCTCAACAGAGACTTGGATTTTTCCTTTTTCAAATGCAAAGTCCAACGCATTTTCAAATATGTTGAGCAGTGCTTGTCGAAGCAAAAACTCATCACCATTTATCACGAAATTTGGCTTTGAAAGCTGAGTGTAATCAATCGACTTGTGCTCAATTTTGACACTCATCGCTGTCGCCACATAATCGATCAACTCCTGACTTTGCATCGATTTGGGTCTTTCAAGCTCTGGCAATTTTTCTAATCGTGTCAGCTCTAGGAGTTTATCGATCAGCAGTTGCATGCGCTCTGACTCGCGCTCTATATTACACGCAAATTTTTCTCTCTTTTGGTCATCTAGAGGCAGTTGCAGTAACTCACTCGCCCCTTTAATACCTGAAAGCGGACTCTTTAATTCGTGTGTTAGGGTTTCAACATAAGACTCAACATATTGCTTGCCATCTAATTGTGAACGCATATTCGCCAAAGCATCACTTAACTGGCCATACTCATAAAATACTCTAAATACAGGCTTATTTGCTTTTTCACCCTGCCCCATTTTGTAGGCATACAACGACAGTTTGCTGAGTGCAGAGTTAATTCGCCACGCGATGACCGCGCCCACAAGTAAAACCAATACACTCATCACCGCAAGCCAGTTAAAAACGCGCTGTTGTGATAGCTCAATAAATGGTTGGACCGACCGATTTGCTTTTGCGACCGTTAAACTGCCAATGGTCTTATTTTCGAAAATGACGGGGGCCGCGACATGCATCACCGTTGAAAGCGGGTCATTTGGATCAGTGGCAGTAGAGCGCGCGCCATACTCACCTCTCAGCGTGAGGTAAACATCATTCCAACGGGAAAAATCACTACCGATATCTTGCTGCCACGAGTCAGCGACCACGATACCATTAACGTCTGTCACGTAGATGCGGTGCGACATCGCAGTTTTGTCAACGCCCCAAATTGCAGCATCGACACTGCGGTTGCCAAACTGTTGCAATAGCGTCGAAATTTGACTTGTTTCCAACGTTCCGTTTGCCAGTTCTTCAGCCACTAGCACCGCTAACAAATTGGCCATATCGACTAAGGTTTCTTCGGTTGTTTGACGCACTGTGGGTTTGATTTCTTTGATGAGTGTCGAACTTACAAAGTAAGTCGTCATAATCACAACAACAAAATACAATAAAAACAGTCGCAGCCCGAGTGGGATCTTTGGCCAACGGCTCACATTCTATCCTTTTCAAAATAATAGCCAAAACCCCGTTTGGTTTTTAAACACTCAGCCAACTCTATCTTTTGCAACTTACTACGAATGGACTTTATGTGGGAGTCAACGTTGCGCTCATACGCTTCTTCGCTTGGCATATTCGAAAAATCCATAAGCTGCTGACGACTCAGTACTCTCGGCGAAGATTTCAGCAAAGCATCCAACAACCTAAACTCCAATGCCGTTAAGCCCAGTGCAACGTTCCCTCTAATATAGTCAAAGTTTTCGACGCGTAGAGTATCTTGTTCTTGTGCATTACAGGGCTCAACTTGTCGACGTGTCGATTTCAAGCGAAGTTTTACTCTTGCCAGCATCTCTCTGGGGCTAAATGGCTTTGTTACATAATCATCTGCGCCTATCTCCAGCCCCACAACTCTGTCTATTTCGTCTGCTCGCGCGGTTAAAAATATAATGGGTATGCTAGAGAAGCCTCTTATTTGCTTGCACAACTCAAACCCATTTCCGTCCGGTAATCCCACATCTAGTATCAACAAATCTGCTGATTCATTTTCTAAATGCGCTAAGCCAGCGCCAGCGGTATTAAACCAGAGAGCTTGAAAACCATCCATTTCCAGCACATGAATGAGGGTATCCGCTATCGCAGACTCATCCTCAATGATGACAATATTCACGTTATTTCCCCAAATGCAGGCGGGTCTTACACCTTTACGTTATTCCTGAAGCCAGAAATACTTTCTTTTATACTGCATAAGTATAAGCGATTGCCCAATCAGCCACTACAGATAAAAGCTTAACTTTATGAATTAGCTTGTTTTGTTATTAGCTTCATGTTGAAAACTTTACAACCGTTACTGTTACAGTGCTTTCAATAGACGCTAACGTGTTCAGCATACACTCTAGTGACCATTTTTCAGAGCGGTTACCAGAGCCGGCACCGATTAAGGGCATTGCCAAAGTTTGAAAACGATGCTCTTCTGCTAACTTGATAGCATTGATGACCGACTGCCTCACCGAATACTCAGTGGCATACCAGCATAAATTGATACCTGCGACATGAATAATTCCCTTGAAGTTCAAAGCGCCCGCGGAGGTCAATCGTGCCTCCCCTAATGGTATTGCACCATATTTCGCCACTTCTTTGAAAGGCCCTGTCCCAGCTCGGCGTTTAATCGCTCCCGAGACTCCCTGAGGTAACAGCAGCCACCAAGGTATGATGTTACGATTCCAACTATTTACGATTGCATCAGCTTGCTGATCAAGAATATCCCCATGTACAACAACGACATTTACGCCCACAATTTTGCTACCTGTACTTGTTCAATGATTTCTAACGCGACTGGCAAAACAGATAGCACCAGCAGCGTAGCCATCACATAATTAAACAAGGTTCTGTATTTATCTCTGGTTAACACGCGTTTTAATGCTGAACCACATAGCAACCAAGTACCAACACAAGGGAATGCCGCAATAAAAAACACCAATGCAATTATGACGTTTTGAGTATAATACCCATCGCCAATGCTCGTAAATGCCGCTATCGCGCCCGTTGCGACCACCCATGCTTTGGCGTTAACCCACTGAAATAACGCGCCATTCATAAAAGTAAGCGGTTTAGCTTTGTCAGTATCTATGGGAGCACTTGCGGACTTCGCAATTGCCCATGCCAGATAGAGTAAATAGGCGACGCCCACACATTTAATAATGAGGTGTAAACTTGGGAATGCCGTAAACACTTGCCCAAAACCAAACCCGATCACTAACAACATTACACTGAAACCTGCACAAATGCCCACTAACAAAGGCAAGGTCTTTTTAACCCCAAAGTTAAGTGCAGACGTCATCACCATTATATTATTAGGCCCGGGGGTAATCGACGTTGAAATGGCAAATAAAATCACCGCCAGCATGTATTCCATATTCTTCTCCATTTCCTTTCTTTCATTGTATCGTAATGTATAGCACCAATCAGCATTCACCCTCACTCACCCAATTTACACATATTTGGCCCATTGGCAAATGGCATTAAAATATCCATTTGCCAGCAATAATTCTCACGTTATCGCGGCTTCTATGCGGTCCTAGCTTTTCATTTAAGGCTTTTAGACTAAAGTTAGGCTGTATACCCAACTAAATTATGAAAAATGTAGCATCTTAGGAAATCCTTAACTGGCTCAAAGCCACCGTATCTATGGGAAAAGGACCACATGACTTACACCAAGTTACTCGTTGTTGACGATGATGTAATAGACAGAAAAACAATAATTAGAACCTTGTCTAAAGAGCAGAACCACTACGACATTGTCGAAGCAAGCAATGCCGATGAAGCCTACGCCTACCTTGATGAAATGCACTTTGATGTGATTTTAATGGATTACAATATGCCTCAGATTAACGGTGTTGAAGCGATTGTAAAACTCAGAAGCCAGCCACAACTAAAACACACTGCCATTGTGATGATCAGTAACCTCTACAACGAAGTGCTGGTCTTGGATTGTATCAATGCAGGTGCGCAAGACTTTTTACTCAAACAAGAAGTCACCAGTACCCAATTAACGCGCTCCATATTGCAGGCGCGCAAGCGGCATGAGCTAGAACAGCAACTATACGAAAGCTACCATCAAGTTAAACAACTGGCCGAGAAAGATTCATTAACAGGCCTGCACAACCGCTTTCACTTCGATGAAATGTTGAACCGATTATTGTTAGCAAGACAGCGGCGAAAACGCGAAATAGTTGCCGTAATGATGCTGGATTTGGACAAGTTTAAACACATCAATGACAATTTTGGCCATGAGGTCGGCGACCAGCTTTTAGTAGCGGTAGCCGGAAGAATTAAAGAGGTACTTAGAGAAAACGAACTGTTGGCAAGGCTAGGTGGAGACGAGTTTGCTTTTGCTTGCGGCGAACTTACTTCCATTCGGCAAATTCAAGCAATCGCCGAGCGCGTTTTACACACGTTTCATATCCCTTTTGAAATTGATGGACACGCCATTCACTGCTCAGGCAGCATTGGCATTGCTGTTGCGCCCATTAATTCAGAAAACCGTAAAGAGCTTATGAAACTTGCAGATATCGCAATGTACCGTGCCAAAAATGGTATCAGCGACAAAATTTGTATCTTTCAAGACAATATGCAAGAAGCCTTTTTGCTCAAATATCAGATTGAGTCTGAGCTTAGGCAAGCTGCGCAAAGTCAACACTTTGAACTCAATTATCAACCTATCATCGACAGCCAATCAGATACCATCAGTATGATTGAAGCGCTGATAAGATGGCCTCTGGCGAATACTACACAGTTACCCGAAGAGTTTATCCCCATTGCCGAAGAAGCGGGCTTAATCCAAGCCATTGGGCAGTGGGTACTAGAGAGTGCATTGGCGCAGTTTAGCCACATGTTATGTGATGAGGGGTATCAATTTCGGCTGTCTGTGAATGTCTCCCCTTGCCAATTATGCGACAGCGACTTTTCCGATATGGTTAAGCAAGCACTTAGTCATGCCTCTGTACCGCCGAGCAAACTCGTGCTCGACATTACTGAGGCCGCGCTATTGCAAAATGATCAAGCCATTAATGATACCCTTCTTGCATTGTCGGATATTGGGGTAGGTTTGGCACTGGACGATTTTGGCAGTGGTCTTTCTTCCATTTCACATCTACTGCAATATCCTTTTGAGATTGTAAAAATCGACAGTTCAATTGTGCAGCAAATCGCGCAGCGCGATTCGAAACAACACGATATGCTCCAAGGTCTATCTTTCATGTTAAGCAAACTCAACATCAAAGTGGTGGGTGAAGGCATAGAAACATCAATGCAAGCTAAAGTGTGTGACAGTATGGACATTTCTCTTCAACAAGGTTTTTTGTTTTATCAACCAATGAGTGAAGAGAAAATCAAAAGTATTTTAAAAGATGAGTGCAAAAAGAGCCATCTGTCACTTGTTAATGGGGATGCCAAAACGTGTGCCGGCAACGACAATGAAACAAGTTGAATTTAGCACCAGCCAAAGGAGAAAATCGATATATAAACTAGCCCCTATGTATCGTCACTAGAAATACACATTTCAGACTTCAGCTGATCAATGTCATATTTTCCTTTAACTAAATAGGCTTTCACAATTGAAAACTCAGTAGCTCTGTCCACATCCTCCTTTCTGTCAGAGCTGCTAAACATAATAACAATCGGGTCCAATGCCTTTTCAACCTGTATTTTTTTAAACTCTTCCAAGAATTCAAAACCGTCCATAAGCGGCATATTGATGTCTAAAAACACAAAGGTAGGTGGGTAACCATTCGAATAACGCTTAACATTTTTTTCGAAGTCTAAAAAAAAACGTAAAGCTGACGCACCTTCACTACATTCAAATATTTGGCTGATAGGAATTTTGGTCTCTTTAAGCTGCCTAGTTAAGATATACCGATCGTCTTCGCTATCATCTACAATCAACACTGAGATGGGATTCATGGATTTTATTTCCTTTTAATATCTACTTGAAATGTCGAGCCTTGCTGTGAAGATGAGAAATGAATGCTACCTTGCATTCTTTCAACATGCTTTTTGACAATCGCCAGCCCCAACCCTGAACCAGACGCCAAGCTAGGGTGAAACCGCTTAAACATCTGATATATTTCGCTATGGTGCTTATCTGGAATGCCGACACCGTTATCTTCAACCGTGATCGATAAGCGATCACCAACACTTACAGCCCGCAATTTAACATAGGGGTTTTCTTTCTTTTCATCTTTGTATTTAAAGCCGTTTGATACCAAGTTCTCTATAATTTGTTGATATCTGATTTTATGCCCCCTTATTTTAGGGTCGTCTAAATCAACACTTACCGAAAATGTGCAGCAATCGTCTTCAAAAAAGGTCTTACGTTTGTCGACGATGTCATCAATGAGCTCTTTGAGATCGAACTCAATTTCATTTTCAGTATTTAAGTCTATTTTGGTCAGCGATAAAACATCGTCGACGAGGCTCTCAAGTTTAGTTACCTGTGATTGAACCCGTTTGACACTGTTTTTAGCCTCTTCAAGATCACCATTTTCGATATCTAGCAAAATGTATTCAGTTAACTTTTTAGACGCGGTTAAAGGCGATTTTAAGTCGTGAGATGTGCGATATGAAAACTGACTTAGCTCTTCATTTGCTTTTTCAATCTTACCGATATTTTCAGTTAAGCTGACCCGCATCCTATCTAGATGCTTGCTCAGCACTCTGAACTCTTCTGGTGATTTAATTCTCAGCCTACCTTCTAGCGCTAAGTTAGATAATCGTTCTGAGAATAAACTTATCTCACTCAAAGGTTTAATCACAAAGTATCGATACATTAGGGACGTAACCGTGAATAACGCCACCAAAATCAATCCACATACAAGAAACACGGCAAATGCAACCTCTTTTAATAGTTCGCTGGTTTCTTCAATGGGGTACAGGCCATAGATATCCCATTTCCAGGGTAAAAACGGTAGCTTTGAAAAAACGTACTTTTCACCGTTTAAATTTATGATTCTGGCACCTTGTTTTAACGCTACTAAGTTTGCTCTCAGCTCCGAGTCTGTCACACCGACAAAATATCCCTTATTGTAAAAAAAGCGTTCTCCTTGGTTGTCAACAATCACAAAGCTTCCTTCGTAAGACTCATCTTCTGACTGCACTTCAACAATTACCTCATCTTTATAGGCTTTGACGTAATTTTTCAGGCCATCCATCTTATTTTTCACTAAGATGTCATGACGTGCATTGATATGTAACTCGACAAAGTCCTCAGTATGAATCGTGTTTACAACCTGAAGCTTTTCAAAAGTGCTTTCTTTTAAAAATTGGTATGAAATGACGCCCACCAGTATCGGACCGATAACGACCAGCGGAAACGATGTAATGAATAATAGGTCCCTAAGCTTCATTGATATCAAGCTCATTGAAAGACATTATCGCCAGCAATGCTCAGTAAATCGTAAGGAATCACGATCCCAAGCTGATTGGCGGTTTTGACATTAAATGCGACCGTACTACGTGGCGCCGGCCTTACCGCTATCTTGTGTGGGCTAACGCCTGAAAATATATCCTTCACAATATGCGCAATTTGCTCTCCTGTGCTGTGTACATCGGGAATAACAGTAAATAGCGCCCCTTGCATTACTGATTTGACATTAGCGCCATACAATACCGGTTTTATCTTTGAAATTTCAGGGACAAAGCTTTGTTTTTCACTAAATGGACCATTCACCGACCAGTAAAAATCCACCTCAGACTGAACGGAAATGACGGCTTCATTTGCCTGTAGATAGGTATCTGTAAGCTCCATATCATTACTGTCTTTATAATCAACCAGCCTTTTTACAAGGTTAATATTTTTATATCTATTAGAAATAGACTCGAGTTTAGCGATGTCCGTCAGTGCTGAAGGGTACGTTGTTGCAACAATACCAATGTCTGTCTGTTTACCTTTTAATAGCTGATTCGCAATTTCAAATTTAGTGCCTCTTTTTACTGAATAGATTGACCCAGTAATAAAGTTAAAGCCTGTGCTGTCTTTGTCAGGGACCAAGCCAGCACCATGTGGATCAGCTACCGTCACAAAGACCATCGGGGTATTCTTGCCTTTAAGCACGCGCTTACCAACCTTTGATGCCAAAGTACCGTTCGTGATTACAAGGTCAATACAATTACAAACGAGCTTTTTCGATATGTGGTTGGCTATTCTTTCGCTCTGACCATCACCGTTGTATATCTCTAATTCGATATCCATATTTAGGCGACTTAATTCAGCCGAGATGTACTGTGTATGCATGGTCACAATTGGCACAGGTAACGTTTCTACTATGAGTACTTTCTTACTCTCTGCATTTGCCAACGAGCATGTTGAAAGTACAATTAAATACAGCAAACAAGTCACTAATTTCATGCTACTCCCTCAGTAGATGTCTTTGAGGCCCACCACCCCACTTTCCCGGCTCTATAGGCATTTTTTAATGGTAAAATTGAGCTTACTCCCCTCATTTTTACAGTCAGAAAAATAAATAACGCCGTCGTGTTTATTTATAATTCTCTTCGCGGTAGCAAGCCCTAACCCGCTGCCTTGATAGGTTTCAGCGCTATGCAATCTAAATAAAGGATCAAAGGCTTTCTCTCGATATTCAGTTGGAATACCTATGCCATTATCTTGAATCGAAAAATGCCAGTGAGTTTCCTCACTTTGGTGGCAAATGGTTAAATCAGGTTGTTTTTCGCAGTACTTTAATGAATTTTCAATGAGGATCTGAAATAACTGCACAATAAAACAAGGAATGGCACTGATAGTAGGAAGTGATCCAAACCTAACTGCTGCGTTACTTCGGTTTACTTCAGCAGCAAGGTTGGTAAGGGCCAATTCAACACAGCTTGTTACATCCGTACTTTCAATTAAGTGTTCTGACTGCAAGTCTAACTGAGTGTATGAAACTAACGCATCGATAAGTTGGTACATCTGCATCGACGACTCAGTAAGTAAATGCAGCTTGTTCAATGCCTCTTGCGGTATATCTTTGGCAAACTTGGTCGTAATCAACTGCCCCATTTTAAATATGGCATTTGCGGGTTGTTTTAAATCGTGCGCCAAGACATGGGCAAATTGTGTGAGTTCTTTATTTTGTTCTTCGATTTTTTGCTGTAACTGAGTCGATTCAATCGCATTATTTACCGCCTTGATCAATGCATAATGCGTGAGCCCACCCTTACTGATGTAATCTGAGGCCCCTTTTTTAATAGACTCAACGGCCACTTTTTCGTTACCTTGCCCAGTCAACATAACAACGGGAATAAAGGGGTGAGACTGCTTAATTTGCGGTAAGGTGTACAACCCGTCAGAACCTGGCAAAGAGTAATCTAACAAAATCGCGTCAATCTTTACTTCATGTAAGATTTGCAGCCCATACTCCCCTGTCTCAGCCTCTTGAATGCTCCATTTCGGACTGTGCTCCCTTATCAAGCGTTTTATTAAATACCGATCATCTTCACAATCATCAATTAATAAAAGTGTTTTGGCATCCATGGCTAGTCACCTTTCGGAAGAATCGCGATTTGAAACCAGTAATCTTTCAGTTTTTGAATCGCCTCGAATAAGGAGTCAAGTTTCACAGGCTTTTGTATATAGGTATTTGCGCCCAGCTCATAACACTCTTCTATGTCTTTTTCATCATTCGAAGTGGTGAGAACCACGACGGGGATATTGCACAGGCGCTTATCCTGCTTTATTTTTTTTAATACATGCCTGCCATCTAAACCAGGCAAATTCAGATCAAGTAGTATGATCGCGGGTTTCAAATGCTCTTCGGACCAAGGCTCTTTTAAATAATCCAAAGCCTCTTGGCCATCTTCGCAACGTTGTAGCGGGTTTGACAAATTGCCGTCTCTTTTAAAAGCACGTAATGTGGCATAAAAGTCATCATCGCTATCTTCAACAATTAGAATGAGTTTACTGTCCTTCATTGTTCTGATTATCGTCCTTTAACGTAAAGTAAAAGCGCGTTCCACTTCCTAGCTCTGATTCATACCATATACGACCACCGTGCCGCTCAACAATCTTCTGTGCTATGGTCAACCCAGCTCCAGAGCCTTCCCCAAATTTTTTGGGACTATTCAGCCGTTTGAAAATCTTAAAAACATCATTGCCAAACTGTGAATCAATCCCAATTCCATTATCTTCAACACAAAACGCTTTGAGGTTTTCATCAAATCGTATGTTGATAGCTTTTTTATCTGATAAGTTATATTTATAGCCATTAACAATTAAGTTGTATAACAGCTCTTCAATTCTAGTTCTGTTTCCGTAAACTGCCGGAAAATCACTTGAAAATGTTACAACTACGTTATGTTCTTCCAGCGCTTCTGACAATCGACTTTTGGTACTTTTAATCGCGGAAACCATATTAAATCTTGCCATATCAGGCTCTTCTCTGCCCAATCTTGAGTAGTACATTAAGTCAGATATTAAACGCTCCATTTTTGCACCCAAATAGACCAACCTATCTAACTTATACACACCATCACTACCAAGTATTGGCTCGTAATCCTCTTTCAAGAAACACGCATGATTTTGAATTGCGCGCAGAGGTTCTTTTAAATCATGCGACGCGATGTAGGCAAAATTATCTAACTCTTCATTTGATTTTGAGAGTTGTTGAATCAATTTCTCTTTTTCTTCCGCGAGCTTCACAGCGATAGACATATCTTTCACCACGCAGCAAAAAAGCTGCTCTTTGTGTATTTCAAACGTGGTGATCCCCAAATCTAATGGGAACACATGGCCGTTTTTGAGCATTCCCGCAACCCTTTGTACTTTGCCAATCTCGACACATCCCTCGCCCAGCTGCTCTTCACGCCATACACATTGTTCATAGTCCGTTTTATACGGCTCTGCAAATAGCACACTTAATTTTTGACCAATCAAGTTTCCTCTCTGACGGTCAAAAATCTGCTCTGCGGTGCCGTTTACACTGCGAATCACCCCGTTACTGTCTAGCGTGATAATGCCATCAATGGCGTTTTCAAGTGTTGCTTTATGTTCTGCATCCTTGGCGCTAATGATGGACTCAGAAATGAGGGATTTCAGTAAGTAAAACAATGCAACTCCCGCCAACAGAGAGATAAGCACACCATTAACCAGTGCAATATAGTGGATGTTGGAGTCTTCGGTGCCTGCTTTAATTTTTCTAGGCCACACTGCAATGTCCCATTTCACATCATACAGCGTAAAGGAATGGGTATGGCCCGTTCTCTCATCATAGGTCCGTTCAGCTTCTTTTTTACTGTACATCACCTCATTGCCTGACAGTATCTCGATATTGTGGTCTTCAATAAATTTGTGCGGTAGTAGGCTGTCTACCAGCAAAGAAACGTCAAATACGCCAAGAATAAACCCTTCAAATTCACTTCCGACAAAGATTGGGAAGTAGGCTAAAAACCCTTTTCCGCCCTGAACTAGCTGTACGGGTTTGGACAAGGTATAGGTTTTTAAATCTCGAGCTTGATCTAATGCGTGCTTACGATTGGCCTCGAACGTCAGGTCTAAATCGACCGCGGATTCGTTGCCTTCAAGCGGTACAACCCATTTTACGATGTAATCCTTATTTACCCACTCTACCGCCCTTAAACCGGCATGATCATTCACATAATCCTGTGCATCCAACTGCCACTCTGAAAAAGGCGGCCCTTTGCGCGCAATCCAGCGATTCCTCATTCGTTCAAGGGCATTAATAATTGCTGGCATTGAGCTGGCAAAATGGTGCTCAATAAGTTCAGATTTAGCCATTGAGGTGCGCTTAATTAATAAATTGTGCTGATCTATCGATAGCGACCAGATACGGACAGACACTAAAACGCTAATGACCACCCCAGATAAAACCACCGCCACCGCTAATTTCAGGCGCTGCGCTGAATTTCCAATATTATTTATCAACTAATTATCCTTAGTTAGCAGTATAAACACGTGCACGCTCATACAAAGTTAGTAACTAATTCCCCAATTGGCTAGCTGATCGCACCAGTTTGAACTAGTCTTTTCGTATCAGATTGCTGTATTCGTCTGCATCGTTTGGGTGTATTTTGGGAATAAGGAGCAACAGCAATGAATATTTTACTGGTCGACGATCAGAAAATAGACCGTGAACTCGTCAAAGAAGCACTAAATTGCTCTTTGCAAGAGTTTGATCTCAAGGAAGTCAACTGTGCTGAAGATGGCTTAAGTGCAATTCAAGCAGCCCAATACGACGTCATCTTGTTGGATTATCAGATGCCTAGACAAAATGGCCTGCAAGTACTCGTCGAGCTTAAATCGCAAAAACTGTGTGAATGTTCCGCCATTATTATGCTAACCAACAATCGAGATGAAGAACTCCTGATCAATTGCATAAATGCCGGCGCACAAGATTTATTGCTAAAAGATGAAGTAACCTCCACTCAGCTCCTTAGATGTATCAAGCAATCACAAAAAAGAATTGAACTCGAAAACAAGCTCTCCAAAAGCTATCAACAAGTCAAACAACTCGCCGAGCGAGATCCCCTTACAGGGCTGTTTAATCGTAGCTATTTTGAAACCGCCTTAAACTCTCTATTAGTTAACATGCGTAGCTTAGAAGGATATGTCGTTGTCATGCTGCTTGATATCGATGGTTTTAAGATGATCAATGACAGTCTTGGACATTCTGCCGGAGATGCCGTTTTACAAGAGCTTGCGAATAGAGTGAGATATTCGTTTCGTGAAAGTCCATTGTTTGCTCGCCTTGGTGGAGATGAATTTGCCTTTATGTTTTCAGGCGTACGTGATGCCGATGCCGCACTGACGATTGCTGAGCGAGTACTATCAAGCTTTGAAGCGCCCTTTGTTTTCTCCAAGCATGAGATCCACAGCACAGCCAGTATTGGCATTACACTCAGTGCATCAAAAACAACGACTGAAGACCTCCTTAAGCAAGCCGATATTGCCATGTATAAGGCAAAAAATGGCGGAAAAAATCAAATATGCTTTTACGATGAGCTCCTTGAGCAAGAATTTTTTAAGTTGTTTCAGATTGAAAGTGAGCTTAGAGAAGCCATAAAAACCGAAAATTTTGAGGTGTACTACCAACCAATACTCCACAGCACAAACAACGCCGTGAAATCTCTTGAAGCACTCGTTAGACTGCCAGTAAAAGCATCGGGAGCAAGTCCCGCTGAATATATCCACACTTCAGAAAAAACCCGACTTATAGAAGCCTTTGGTCGCCTTATCATTCAAAAAGCACTCAGCCAATATGCCGATATCTGTAAAAGTGATTTAAGTCAGCAAATCGAGCTTGCTATCAACTTGTCTCCTTTGCAAATTCATGATTTAAACTTACCAACTTTTTTGCAGCAACAAGCTAAACACTACAATGTAGATCTCACGAAAGTCATCATTGAAGTGACAGAAACAGCACTCCTTGAAAACAGCGAGTCGACGATGGAAACACTGCGATCTATAAAGTCAAAGGGCTGCAAAATAGCACTTGATGATTTTGGCACTGGCTTTTCTTCAATTTCTCACCTTTTAAACTACCCTATCGACATTGTTAAGTTTGATAAAAGTTTGATAGAAAGAACGTTACAAGATGAGAAGGCCAAATTAATGTTGATAGGTTTGGCGAGTATGCTACGACAATTGTCTATAGAAACCGTGGCTGAGGGCATTGAATTTGAGGCCCATGCAACGCTTTGCAAGCAAGCAAATGTTTCTTGCTTACAGGGGTACTACTTTTCAAAGCCTTTGTCTTTTTCTGAACTTAAGGCCACCCTTAGCAAAATATAAAAGAGCGGACCCGGCGCATCCACTCTTCTAGATGTTTACGTCAATTATGCTTTTTTGACAAATTTCGCAGTCACCATCATTTCACCAACACCATCCACTTTACAGTCAAGTTCATGGTCTTTTTTGTCTAGCACTCGTCTTACAAGCGCTTTAGTGCCAATTTTTATTACTTGCGAACTGCCTTTAATTTTTAAGTCTTTAACTACAGTCACTTTGTCACCATCGACCAACAAAGTACCATTTGCGTCTTTTACTTGTGGCGTGTCGTCGTCTTCTACTGCTGACGGATCCCATTCGTAGGCACATTCTGGGCAAATCAATTGATTTTGATCTTGATACACATATTCAGAGCTGCATTTAGGGCAAGGAGGACAAGACATACTTTACTGCCTATATAAGTTTCTTTGACGCGCATAATAATGCTTAAGTCCACTATGCGCGAGCACAAATCGCTATTTTCTGCGACTTTTCTTTTTTAGAAACATACAAGGCGTTTTGACGTTAAGTTAATAGCCAACTAATTCTCCATATCCAGTTCCACTAAAACCTCCACTGCTTTTAACTCGACCTTCCCAGTAAGGAATACTGAGTTTATTACGTGAGTCGGGGTTGATACTTTGAATTTCAATCGGTGCAAACCCAGATACTTGGAGACGCCATTTTTTCGGGTAAACCTTACCATCTAGACGGATATTTTGCAGCACTTCAAGTGATACTTGCTCGCTACTGTATGCAATACTTTCTCCCTGAGCATTAATGGCCGTTGCACTACAGTAATCGTAACTTTGATCGGCTCCACGGATACAAAATGCCATTAACCCGCCTTCATTGATATCCGCAGCTTGTAAACTAAACCAATCCCACCCAGCTTGATTTGGATCTATGAACGCAGAAGACCATTCGCGGTCGAGCCAAGCTCGACCCGTTACTTTAAAAGTTTGCCCTGCGAATTCGACATTACCGGAGGCTTCAAGAAATGGGTAGCTGTAGTACATAGAAGCGTGGCCATCATGGGTTTTCTGGCTGTAACCATTTTTGCCATGCAGTACCCGCGGGCTGTTATCAAGCATCAGATTGACACCATAACCAGGTGTGCTTGCTTGCAGATTAAGCGGCAAATACGCTTCGCCTTTACTCGACAATTGCCAATCTTGAATTTGAGCTATGAATGGGGAAGCATTAACCATAGCCGAGCCCGCTCGCCCTGACTTTTCAAAGGCTACATGGCTATCATCTGTCTGCAACGCAAAGTGCGCAAAGTAAAATTGTCCATCCCACCACGCACTGTTAGTATCGCCAGAGAGGTGTGGCGTACTCACTCGAAACAATGTCCACTGAGCGCCAAATTGTTGTTGAGACTCGCTTTCAAGGTTCGCTGTGATGTACCACCACTCAAGCCCTTGTTCAGGGTGTATACCGTGGTCTTTTGGAAACTCGAGTTTGGTATCAGGTTTAACTTCTTCACCAATATGCTGCGAAAAAGAAAATTGCGACTCAGAGGCCGGTTGCTGTTCACTACACCCTAGCAATGATATGCAGGTTGTGACTAGATAGATGACGTTACGTTTCATATAACCTCTATAAACTTGCGACACTATCGGCAACATTGCGTCGAATTAATTTAATCAGTGGTAAAGCACTGGCTATTAAAGCCAGTAAGAGTACGACAGCGCAAAAGCCTAAAATATCAGGCCAGCTCAAAACAAGTGCCATACTCCAGCCAAATGCAATTGGCATCACGTAAGCCAGTAACACCCAGCCAAGCATAATTCCCAGTGGAATCGCCAATAATGTCGTGACCATTAATATCACACCCGCTTGTAGCAGCTTACTCCAAAATAACTGAGATCTTGTCACGCCGAGCGTCTGTAAAACAGACATTGGTTGCAGTTGTTGACGACCCAAAGTTAAGAAGCTGACCCAAATTCCGAACAGTGCAATCATCATAATGAATAAATTCAGCGCATGCGTCACCTTAAACGTGTTTTCAAATAACTGTTTGGCAAATGCTTTAAATGTCTTGTTCACACTTATTTGGTTCGTTTCAAGGTCGTAAGTTTCTTTGAGCTGTTGGGCAACAACATCGATGTCTTGATTTGGTATTAAAGTTAGCGAAAAGCCGTATGCTTCATAGGCAAATTTCGCATTTTCTATTACTGAGGTTGTCACCAAGATTGTGGTACTTTGCTCGCCGTAGTCATAATAAATGCCACTTACTAGGCAGCTAATCTGTTTAGCTCCTTGTTGCAATTCAATGGTATCGCCTATCTCTATGTTATATAGCCGCCAGCCAGGCTCATTCACCAAGCAACGGGCTAACCTATGGCCGGTTGCCGATGACAGGTGCTCTGGATCAACGGGCACGCGATCAAGCAGTGTAATATGACTATGGTAAATTGCACTCGGGCCAAAACTCACTAACTTTACTGGTAAACGTTTTGAATGCGAAAGTAGCTCAGTCTGTGCTTGCCAATAAACGCCAACCTTTTCAAATTTGTCGGACTTTCTTAGCTCGTTTTCCATGTCTTCTGACACAATAGATGGTCGAATATACAAGTCTGCACTGAGGCGTTTTTGCAAATGGCCATCTAGGGCCGTACTAAAGCTATTGACCATCACCTGCATGCCAATCGCCGCCCCCATCGCCATAAGTGTTGCTAATACCGCACTCAAAAGTTCATTAATTTGTGTTTTGCTGTCTGCTTTAATCCATAAAAGCAAGGGCGATTGGGTCGGCCACCGACAACTGAAAACCCTTTTAAGTATGCTTGGCGTAACAATAAAAAAAGCAAATAACACGCAAGCACATAATAGCAGCGCAGTAAATTTACTGTCAGCATAGCGCCATAGAACAACCGCCCCAATCACGCTCAATAAAAACACGCTCCCTAAAATCATTTTTTTGAATTTAGCCGCAATGGATTTCTGCGAGACTAAAAAACAAACCAACACTAGCGTATTTAGTGCAAATCCCAGTAGCACCATAGAATAATCAAGGCCAACAATAAGGCCCCTATCTAACTGATAGAAGCTACGTAAAACCCGCCCAACGTCGGTGACTAAAACATTCGCAAGCGTCACGCCAAGTAGTGCACCGATAAAGGCACAAATGAGCCCTAAGCTTAATAGCTCAATGACGACCGCTTGCATCAATCGCCGTTGCTGGCAGCCAAGCACATAAAGCTGTCGTTGTAGCTTTTTACGTGCAGAAACCACTAACTTGATTGCATTAAAGCTCAAAAAGGCCCCAACGATATACCCTAAAAACGCTAAAGCTTGAAGATTGAAAAAGAATGGTCCTGAGAGTGTATCAAAGGCTTGTTCAGTGGCGCTTTCTAAGCGGGCTTGTTGAGCCAACACCTCTGTCAGTGGTTTTACATTTGCGTCACGCATTCCAATCACTTCTACAAAGCTAACTTCGCCATTCGCTTGTAAAAGCTTATCAGCTAAGCTGATATCCATAAGGGCTTGGTGGCCTAACCCCTCCATAGCGCTCACATGATACGTGTTGCCATCAATGGTGAGCTTGGGTTGTGTTGTTTTATCTCCTAATCGTGCTATCACTTTTGGGTCTAAAAACACCGTTTCAAATAAGCGCCCCCTATTAGGCTGGCCGGAATCTAATTGGCCCGCACCACCTTTGCCAAACTTGACCCATTTGAGTAAATCTACACCTCGAATGCTCAATCTGCGTTTATCATCAAGCAACACGCGTCCTTCAAGTACCGGTTCCAAATTCAAGTTAGGCAGTCGAGACAGCCTGTGCCAAAGCGCGTGAGAGAGCCGTGATTTTCCTAATTGTGGTTTAATAAAATGGGTAACGGGGTTTTCGAGTAATGCGCTACTATTGGTGTAACGCTTTGATGCTTCTAGATTTAGCCCATAAATCGCACTGATTAACGCACTGCCTAAGCTAAAACCAAGTATAAACAGCAGCAGTAACCCTTTGTGCCGCAGATAAAACTGGCCATAGGAATAAAAAATAAGGCGTAGCTCAGTCATACAGCTTTCCATTTTTTAGACGAAGCTGTGTTTGGAATTGCCCAGCTAATCTTTGACTGTGCGTGACCATCACAAGATTTATGTTACTTTCAACACAGAGCGTTTGTAATAAATCCACAACTTCTTGGCTACGTTCACTGTCCAAGTTGCCCGTAGGTTCGTCCGCAAGAATGACTTTAGGTTGATTAATAATCGCTCTTGCGATCCCTACTCGTTGTTGTTCACCCCCACTGAGTTGACTGGGTAACGCACTGAGTTTGTCTTGTATTCCCAGTCGTTGAGCCAGTGATTCTAAATGAGAGCGCTCAACTTTAAGCCCGTTTAATCTTGCTTGAAAGCTGATATTGTCTGCTACCGTCAATGCTTCGAGTAGCTGATAGTGCTGAAATATCACACCGATTGTTCGACGATAAAGCGCAAGCTGGTTGTCATTGAAATGAGAAATCCGATTATCATTGACCGTTATTTCACCTTGGGTAGGCACAAGCAAGCCAGCTAATAAATTGAGTAGCGTGGTTTTGCCAGAGCCGCTGTCTCCCACAAGTGCAACTTGTTGTCCATCATTTATCGTGATGGATAAGTCATCAATAATTCGCCTTTGGGTTGAGCCGTCAGTCCTTGAAAATGTCACCTGATTTAGCTGGATCATTACTATCTCTGTCATTACATCGAGTGCTTAGTTTGCACTAAAGCGTAACGAATAATCCAGTTCTAAGGCTATGAAAATTACAACAAAATGTGTTTTTTAAAAGGATGAGCTCACACACAGTTACCAGCATCTGTCGAACAGTAAACGAGTGTATTAGTATCCAATAACGGGATGTTATTTAGGCTTTTCTGTTGCTAGTAGGCCAGAATAGATCAAACCTTGCACCATTTTGATGTGTAGAATTGAGCACAATGTTCCCTTCATAATACTCCAGTACTTTTTTAGCCAGTGCCAAGCCCATTCCACTGCCTTCAATCACGTCTCTTGACTGCAATGTTTGAAACATTTCAAATATTTTCTTGCTGTATGTAACGGGGATCCCCGGACCATCATCAATAAATGAAATTTGATGGCCTTTAGGGTTCGCTTCAACCCAGATGGTTATCTCGCCATAGCCTTTATGATGATGTTTAATCGCGTTACCGATTAAATTCATAGCCACGATTTGAAATGCGACACGCGGCAGTTTTAACCTAGGTCCGATCACTTTAACCGTAAATTTATCTGACTGCTCTATCACAGATAAAACTGAATCCACGACCACATCCAAGTAGCCCCACTCTTCATCCTCTAGGCATTTTTGTACCCGTGAATATTCTAACAAGTCATCAAGTAGCGTTGCCATGCGAATACTACGACTTTTGATTAAGCGAAGTTTTCCTTGGCTCCATCAGGAAACTCATCAAAATAGTCTTCCTCTATCCAGCTGACTAGGTTTTTGATGGCATTAAGCGGTGACTTTAAATCATGTGACGCACTATACGCGAATCGCTCCAAGTCTTGATTAGACTTAGTAAGCTTTTTGATAAGATCTTCTCGTTCAGTAACATCTGTTGCAATGCCCAGAATGTAATCCTGATCATGTTCGTCCGTGAATTTCTTTTTTTGCGTAAATAATATCCGAGAATCACCATTTGGAAATTGAATTCTCTCAACAGTCTCACTATACCCGCTAGCGAACGCTTCTCGATCTTTTTCTAAAAACTCTTTGGCTTCTTCAGGGTCATAATCTTCAATGGTGGTTGAACCTATGACTTTATCTCTATATGACTCAGGGTACAGCGATAAAAACGTTTGATTGGCCCGTACTATTCTAAATTGCGTATCTTTAACAAAAAGGTAGTTAGGTACACTTTCTATCACTAGATCTAAAAACTCAGCATCGAATAGTGTGTGTTGACCATCTTCAATATCCGCACCTTGCGAGCAAGGCAAACATACAGTGTTCAATATGTCGGCCAAAATATCGTGCGCATCGGAGCGGCTTAAATCAATTGTCGAAAGCGCATCATAAGCCAATGTTTTAGGCCTATATTTATCCGTACTAAAGGCAATATAAATATTTGATGTAATCGTTGAAAGCGCTTCGATGGCCTCAGCTTTAAACAACTTACTATCTATGAATACAAAATCTGCACTGATCTCTTCAGCCTTTTTCAAACCACCAGCCATAGATGACGATAAGTAAAGGTTTTGCTTTTCACCGCAGTCTTTTATAGCGTGTATAAACAGCTCAATACAATCAACGTTATCAGAGATAAATAAAATGTTAGATTTCACCACTAGTCGTATCCATCTGTTGTAGGTAATAACGCCACATCAAACCAAAAGTCTTTCAGCTTTTTAAATGCAATTGCTAAGTCATCAAATTCAACTGGTTTCTGGATATATGCAGAAGCGCCAAGTGCATAGCAGGATTCGACATCTTGCGGGTCACTCGAGGTGGTTAAAACCACAATCGGAATAGAGCACATTTTGGGGTCTGCTTTTAATTCGCGTACCAATTGTCTGCCATCCAACCCAGGCATATTCAAATCAACCAAAGCCAATACCGGTCTTTTTAAATGCTCATGTTCTTTGTATTTGCCTATTTTATATAAGAAATCCTTTGCATCCTGACCTGATTGACACCACTGAATGGGGTTCATAAAATGACTTTTTCTCAAACTCCGTAAAATTGCCTCAAAGTCGTCCGGATTATCATCTACCAACAAAAGCAGACCTAAGTCTTTATCCATCTGTTAGTCTCCTAGCTTCAATGTAAAGTTAAAGCAGCTACCTCGGCCGAGTTCCGATTCAACCCAAATCTGCCCGTTATGGCGTTCAATGATTTTTTTCACAAAAGTGAGGCCAACACCCGTGCCGCGCACTGAGTCATCCTCTTCATTTAAGCGTTTAAATATTCTAAAGATGTCCTCAAAAAAACGACTGTCTATGCCTTGGCCGTTATCTTTCACATAAAAAACACGAGTCTCTAAGGTGTTATTTATGGGCTCAATACAAGACTTGACCCCAATTTCAATGTGTTTTGTGGCGGACTTATTGTATTTAACAGCATTTGAAATAAGGTTGCGAAACAGCTCTGAAACCTTAGGTTTATCGCAGGTGACATGAGGTAACAACTTGGGAACTGATAGGTTTACACATTGTGCCGTTTCTTCAGGCAGAGTAAGTTCAATAACACCATCAATCAACGCGTTTAAATCGACACTTTCAACGGCGAGATCCTGACGCCCAAGCCTAGAATAGTAGAGTAAACTGTCTACCAGCTTTTCCATTCGCGTACACAAAAACCGTATCCTTTGAATTCTCCGGACCCCCTCTTCCCCTATCAAATCTCCATGATCTTCTTCCAAAAACAAAGCATTGTTGGCAAGCCCTCTGAGCGGCTCTTTCAAATCATGGGATGCGATATAAGCAAACTGATCTAACTCCGAGTTACTGACCTGCAACTTTCTAATATAGGAGTCAATCGCAGCTTCAGCGGCCTTGCGCTCGGATATATCACGCACGGTGCCAACAAACATGGTTTTGCCTTGTACCACCATTTTGTTTACGCCCAACTCCATCGGGAACAAATGACCACTATTGCGCCTACCTGTTATCTCCCGTCCAATGCCAATCACTTTATTTACACCTGTTTTATGGTAGTTGGTTAGATACGAATCATGCTCCGATTGATAGGGCTCAGGCATCAACATCTTAACATTTCGTCCAACCACATCACTGGCTCGATAGCCAAAAATGGCCTCGGCCGCAGCATTAAAACTGTGGATCACACCTTTCATATCTATCGTAATAAGGCCATCAAGCACCGTATCCATGATTGTTTCAATGTGTTCGATGTATGACTTGATTGATTGGTCTGCTTCTTTTCTCTCAGTGATGTCTCTGACAGTGCCAAGGTACGCAACTTCACTGTTACTAGTAAGTTTACTAACCGAGAGCTCAACAGGAAAAGTACCACCATTTTTATGCACAACTAAAACTTCTAAACTTGCGACTGGCGTATCTTCATTTGAGGATGAAAGGCTTTGTAGGTATTTAAAATAAAGTGGTCGGTATTCAGACGACATTAAAGATGTGATGTTGACGCCTATGGCTTCTTGCTTTGAATAACCGAAAATATTTGCTGCGGAGCGATTAAAACTAATAATTTCGCCACTTTCATTGGTCATGATGAATCCGTCTTTAACACCATCCATCACTGTTTGCAGCTGCAAGTCACCGATTTCCATCTTGCGTTATAAGTTTCCTAACACTTAGCTCTGAATAAAAAGTGTAGTCAATGGAATTGTGTACTGCTGATTATTAGAAAAAAATAAGTCCCGATTCGTTGCTTAACTAGTTTGGCATGCGCCATTTCTGAATTATTTTTTGATATTGGCCTGATGATTTCAACTGTTCAAGCGCTGTACTGATTTTACCGGCAATATCATCGGGAAAGCTTTGATTTGCAGCTAAATGCAGCTGCGATGGAAAATCCTGTAGTGTTAACTTATATTCAAGCCTATCCGGATCTAGTCCAAGCTTATCCAACTCTCGCTGAATCGTTTGGGTATTGGTCAAAATAAGATCGGTGCGCCCTTTGTATAAGAGCTGCCAAAGACTGGCGTAGTGAGAGACAAGAACCAGATCATGATCTTCCGAAAACCCTGCTTGGCGCAAATACTCTTCACTATAGTACCCTCGAATTGTACTGATACGATATTGTTTTGCATGGTTAAGATCTGTCAGATTCAATTTATTTTCTTTTAGTCCAATCAATGACGCTGAGATCTGGCACATGGATCCTAAAAACTTATATCCTCGTTCTCTAGATGGGGTTTTTAACCAAGCTAACATTACCACATTGTTTTTCGTCTGCAGTTCATGGTGCGCTCTAGCCATTGGCAAAATCTCAATTTGAGCTTTTAAGCCACTTTGGGCCTGCAATGCTTTCGCAATCTCAACTAAACCACCATCAGGCTTTCCCGCATCATTAATAAAATGATACGGGGGAAGATCCTCTGCTATAAAGCGGATGATTTGTGCTTGCACAGACGCACTTGAAACTAACATCACCAAAGGCAACAGACTATTTAAAAGACGATACTTCATTACTTATTTCACACACTCAATTACACCGAGTGTGACGATTATGGCATAAAAGATCAACAGCACAGTTACCTACTTTAGTTTTAATGAATATACTAACCACTAGTAGCATATCACTACAAAAAACACACAGTTATTACAAAACAATAAATTAGCTACTAGAATATACCCTGTCTTTTCAGTGTTCCGAAATTAGTATGTCAAAAACAGCAGAACAAAATAACAATTTAACGTGCCTCGTGCAGATTAATGATGAAAATAGGCTTTTCGAAGTGTATGAAAATGAGGATTTAAGGTGGCTTAGTATTGACGGATACGTACAAACGGCAATGTCACTAGAACGCCCCGATGCGTTAATGTTTCCACACATGTTATTTATGGTACTGCCACTCAACGTTATGGATAATGTCAGTCACGCTTTGGAACTTGGATTAGGAGGGGGCGGCCTATTAAGACATCTATCTACCCACTTTCCAAAAATCCAGATAGAAGTTGTCGAGTATGAAAGCGCGGTCATTGAGTTATACCAGCGACATTTTAATCCGCAACAAAACAAGCACACAATACATTGCATGGATGCTCGCCAATTCATGTCCAATCTCAATTCGAAGCCTTTTGATTTGATTTTTGTGGATATATTTGACTCAGAGCAGCCCGTCCCCTTTATGTTTGAGCCAGATTTTTATCAAGACTTAAAAAAGCAGGTGAACAACACCGGATGGATAGTGCTCAACACCGTACTCACTTCTCAGGCACACCTAGAACAATTACATAAAATATTAAGCGAAACTTTTTTAGGGACCACTATTTATGGCTATAAAGCAGAGCAATTTGCCAACTTTGTTTGGTTGATAAGCCTAGATAATACCCGCTTGGATCCAATTTGGCGCGCCCAAGCGTTATTTGAGCTCAAGCTTTAGAGCTGATGGCGGTGCTTTTCCATCACCGCGATTTTGTAGGTCGCTTTTAACATCACCCCCACAGCAACAATGTTTAAAATGATGCTAAACCAAGCTTCAAATACCAATAGCTCAAGATGGAAGTTGCGTAAATAGTTGGCGAGTTGATCTACAATCTCAATGGAAATCCCGATTACGATGAGCATAAAACCATAGTATTCAGATGTTTCATTGAGCTGTTTATGTTCAACTAAGCGTGTATCTTGTTTACTATCAAAAGCGCGCTTCGACAAAATTTTTCTGCCATCCATTACCGCGCCAAATCCAATCAATAAAATGGTGATGGTTGACTCATTATCTATCACATTTTGATACCCGTGCTCATCCATATGGCCAAATAAAAAGCGTAGATCTTCAACCGTTATATTCGTGACGAGTAAACAAATAAGGATAAGTGGAAAAAGCAAAAACCATCGGTTCAATACAACCGTGTAGATTAGCTGGCTCGTTTTAGATTTTGGCATGTCACGCTCTGTTAGGCGGTAAATTACTCAGTCAGGCGGAAGATCTTAGCTATTTATCACTGATTGACAAGTTAAACCGCTTCGATTCAGCACAAAGTTGTAAAAATCGCTATTCGCAAAGCTGGATTACGCAACCATAGACGAATTAACGTTGATTTGCTTTCTTACACCCAATCAGCCTTAAATACACCTTAAAAGGGGCGTACTTTAAAATTAGCGAAATAAGCCACCAACGTTTAGTAATGTAAGCGACTCGCTTTTTCTTTTTGATAGCGATAAATATTTGTTGTGCCGCTTTTTCAACACTGGCAAGCCAAAATATACCTTCCCCTTTTGCCATCTCTGTATCTACAAAGCCGGGTCTAAGTTCGGTGAAAGATATATTGGCCCCATGTTTCGCGGCCCGGCAAGATAGTCCTTCCAAATATGTAGCAATGTAAGCCTTTGATGCATTGTAAGAAGCACATGGGCCACCTCTGAGCGCCATCACTGAGGAGGTTGCAACGAGATGACCTCGGTTTTGCTTTGCAAAAAAATGAAACGCACTGTTGGCGATTGCCGTAAACCCCGTAACGTTCACAGCTGCGGTATCTAACTCTCCCTGCAATGGAAAGCTTGCATCACCATTGCCTGTTCCTGCATTAATGATAACGAGTTCTACATCTTGCATTTGTGTAAGTAAAGATTCAAACTCACGCACTGCATCATGTGGCTGAGAAACATCCATTTTGGCAATATAGCAAGGTTGAGTTAATTCATTTTGTAGGCTTACCAGTAACTCTTGCCGACGGCCAGTTAGGGCGAGTTCGTAACCACACCTATCCATATACTTCGCCAAAGCGCGTCCAATACCCGATGTAGCCCCTATGATGATTGCTTTGTTATTCATAATATTGATGTGTTAAACCTTCTTTTATTATCTTTAACACACATAATAAACTTAAAATAGAGGGCTACTGAATTGACAAACAACAAACTTAGATTATTAATAATTTAATATCGGCACAGCCATAACCATTGTGTATAACAAGGCTTTCAAATTCGGCTTTACATTTGCATTCGAATATTTTGAGAGTGGATTACAAAGCCTATTCTACTTCCGAAATCCATTTTTTAAACTCACCAGACAGTAACCAAGGATATTGCATTTATTATAAATTAATACGATGCCAGATTGCTCTATCGGTGCAATCTACAGACACCTCAAACGCCAAATTTTAATCACTTAGTGAATATCTGGCATTTCTCGCGATTAAAACGCCAGCACCTCAATAACGCCTGACTCGGTGTGATCTGCCAGTAGTGATCATTTAAGTCATATACATGTGAAACACTGAACACAGCACTTCGTAATGCTAGGGGTTTAAATGCCGTACTTAAAAAAGCCAAACAAGCATCATCAATCAAATATAAATTTATTAATATAACTTTGCTATAGGATTAACTTGCTGTTTAATTTATGGGCTTATTTAATAATCCAAGACCATAAACCTAATTTAATGAACTATTACAAAGGAAATGCCATGAAAGTTAAAAAGAAGCTCCTTAAATCTCTTTCCGTGAAAGAGTTAAATAAAGTAGCGGGTGGTTCTGAAGGCGGTGCTGAGCCACCTCAACTCGCTAATTCTCAGCCCGGTGGTAAAGAGCCACCACAATAAGAAAGCGAAATAATACATCGCCAAATAATATCAATGGAGGCTTAGGAAGCTAAGCCTTATAAACAGGGTTAACTGGTAATAAAAGAGAAGTAGGCTTACACACGCTCATCGATATCCATACAAACTAATGGAGCAGTATCATTCAAGGGGTAATTGTTTGGTTTTTGAATACTTACTTTAAAAATAAGAAGAAAAAAGCACTTTCCTTTATATTGAAATAAACCCGATTTGGAAAAGGTTTACCCACCGATTTAATAGCTCTACACTCACAGCTTTACATACTCTCTCTCGCTATTTGGAATAGCACAGTTCTGACTATAGCTCTTAAATCACAGTTTGCCACCAAGGTTTCAGGTAATAGTTTTTGGGTGATGAGGTTAGTTTGTTCGTGCAAAAACGCGTCAAGTTTACATGGGCTGATGGTCCCTTCTTGGACCCCTGTGAAGGTATGCATCAGTGAAGTTCTTTGTCTTTGCAGTTGGAGGATTAATGCACTTCGGATCGGGCTTGTTTTGCAGACGTGCTTTTTACACACACGAATAACAATTTCCATAAACTGAGCGATTTCATCATTGTCATTCTTAGGTTTATTTAACTTCGATTTTAAAGACCCTTGCTGTTCTGAATCGGCAATACTGTTTTTGAAGCCAATCGCTCGCTCTCCAATCAGTTCCATTTCATCACTCGTCAACATTTGATTCCCAAATCGCGCAAAAAACATCGCTTTATCCGTTTTATTTTTTGGGATAATTATGCGTGTAATTTCGGACTTGTACATTACAACCTATTACATGGCATTGTTTGTCATTTAAATTTGTTGCACTCAATACAAAGCGATACAATGCACGTTTTAACCTTTAGAGCCCACTATCGTGCAATTTGAAGTTCAAGCTATTGGCCATATAGCGTCCCCATACAAACAAAAGTTTGCCATCCCTAGGCAACCTAGACTGGTCCCAGAGGCCACTGCCAAACTTATTTTTTGTGATGAGTTTAATCGCGAAGAGTTTGTGCGCGGCATCGAAGAGTTTACGCATCTGTGGCTACTATTTAGATTTCACGAAACAGCCGACAAAGGTTACTCAGCACTTGTGCGTCCACCTAGGTTGGGTGGCAATGAACGCAAAGGCGTTTTCGCCACACGCGCCACCTTTAGACCTAATGGTATTGGTATGAGTGCAGTTAAATTGGAAGGCGTCGAGTACAAAAATGGTCAACTGGCTCTCTTGTTATCTGGCATTGACTTGCTGGATGGCACGCCTATTGTCGATATCAAGCCTTACCTCCCCTACTCTGATGCGTTGCAAGGTGCCTCTGCTGGGTTCGCAGACACCCGACCGGAAACAGAAATGACGGTCTCATTTAGCGAACAAGCTGCCAGCTTTATTGAAAAGCAATCTCAGTATCCTGAGTTAAAAGGCTTTATTAGCAACGTCTTAAAACAAGACCCGCGACCTGCATATAAAAAGAAAAAACAGCAAACGCAAAGTTATGGTATGAGCTTATATGAGTTTAATATTCGCTGGCAGGTTGAAGAAGATCATAACCACGTTGTTGAGGTCTCTTTCGAAAAGCAGCAAACAACAGACAAAGCAAGAGATTAAATATCAGTACAGCTGAAAATAACTCTTTTTTAGCACCTTAGGCGCTGTTAAACTACGTGCCTAATTAAAAATACACAACATTGAATTGAACGGAACAAGCATGCGTACCAGTCAATATATTTTAGCGACTCTAAAAGAGACGCCTTCTGATGCCGAGGTGGTAAGCCACCAGCTAATGCTACGTGCGGGTATGATCCGCAAACTCGCTTCAGGTTTATACACTTGGTTGCCGTCAGGTTTAAAAGTACTTCGTAAAGTAGAAACTATTGTACGCGAGGAAATGGAAAAAGCTGGCGCAATCGAAATGTTGATGCCTGTCATTCAGCCAGCAGATCTGTGGGAAGAATCAGGCCGTTGGGAACAGTTCGGTCCAGAACTCCTTAGAATTACCGATCGCCATAACCGTCCGTTTGCGCTTGGTCCGACACACGAAGAAGTAATCACTGACTTTGTACGCAAAGAAGTGAGCAGCTATAAGCAACTGCCGCTTACACTGTATCAAGTACAAACTAAAGTACGTGACGAGGTGCGCCCGCGCTTTGGTGTAATGCGTGCACGTGAGTTCACCATGAAAGACGCTTACTCGTTCCACCTTGATGACGCCTGCCTTGAAAAGACTTATCAAGTCATGCATCAAGCATATTGTAATGTCTTTGAGCGTCTTGGTTTGGACTATCGTCCTGTTATCGCAGACACGGGTTCTATTGGTGGCAGCGTGTCTCACGAGTTCCACGTACTTGCAGAATCTGGTGAAGATGCAATCGCATTCAGCAGCGAAAGCGATTACGCAGCTAACATCGAAAAAGCAGAGGCCGTTGCGCCAGCGACCGAACGCGCAGCACCGAGCAAAGACTTAAACACATTTGAAACACCCAATGCTAAGTCGATTGCAGACCTTGCACAGCAGCATGGTGTTAAAGCGCATAAAGGTGTTAAGACGCTGATTGTTTACGGCCCTGAAAACGAAGACGGTGAGCGTGGTCTAGTGGCACTTATTGTTCGTGGCGACCATGAATTAAACGAGCTAAAAGCTGAGAAGCTAGAGCTAGTTGGTGCACCTCTTGAAATGGCAAAAGAAGAAGATATTGTTGCAGCAATTGGTGCTAAACCTGGCTCATTGGGCCCTGTCGGCCTTGATATGCCTGTCATTGTTGATCGCAGCGCAGCTGTAATGTCTGACTTTGTTGCGGGTGCGAACAAAGACGGCGTCCATTACAGTGGTATTAACTGGGATCGCGATGCAACGGACTATACCGTTGCTGACATTCGCAACGTAGTCGAAGGTGATCCTAGTCCATGTGGTCAAGGTACGCTTCAAATCAAACGAGGTATTGAAGTTGGTCATATCTTCCAGCTTGGTAGCAAATACTCAGAAGCCATGAATGCTGGTGTGCTTGGTGAAAGCGGTAAAAACCAAGTTATGACAATGGGTTGTTACGGTATTGGTGTATCTCGTATCGTTGCAGCAGCTATTGAGCAAAACCATGACAAATTTGGTATTAAATGGCCTCAGGCACTTGCACCATTTGATATTGCTATCGTACCAATGAACATGCATAAGTCTCACCGTATTCCAGATATTGCTGAAAAGTTCTATGCAGACTTAAAAGCTGCAGGTCTTGAAGTATTATTTGACGACCGTAAAGAGCGCCCGGGTGTGATGTTTAACGATATGGAACTAGTCGGTGTGCCATTCACATTAGTGATTGGTGAGCGCAACCTAGATAACAATCAGGTTGAGCTTAAAAACCGCCGCACGGGTGAAAA
This sequence comes from Pseudoalteromonas luteoviolacea, assembly GCF_001696455.1. Taxonomy (GTDB): domain Bacteria; phylum Pseudomonadota; class Gammaproteobacteria; order Enterobacterales; family Alteromonadaceae; genus Pseudoalteromonas; species Pseudoalteromonas luteoviolacea_C. The sequence continues at coordinate 317,299 of NZ_MAUJ01000001.1, read as the reverse complement.
AGTCATGTTAGACATAGATTCAGCCGTTGCTGAAATCACTAAATTGATGGCTTAGTCGATGACTTAGTCGATGACTTAGTCGATGACTTGACCCTGAGTCTTTTAAAAGCGCGCCTACGGCGCGTTTTTTTATGCCCATTTCATAAATTGATTAAAATGTCATCATAGCGTCTCAATACTGATAAGTATTTGTCATCTAGTGCCTTTAACGTAGACATTATTACGCTTGAGAGTACACACAATGGAGCAAACCTATTACCCCAGCATATGGATTTCTGATGTGCACCTTGGTTACAAAGACTGTAAGGCGGAGTTCTTACTCGACTTTTTAAACTGTACCCGCTGCGATACGTTATATCTTGTTGGTGATATTGTCGACTTATGGTCATTGAAAAGGCAATTCTACTGGCACCCAAGTCATTACCAAGTACTTGAGTGTATTCAAAAGAAAGCAGAGTCCGGGACACGTGTTATCTATATCCCTGGTAACCATGACGAAACGTTCAGAAACTATGTTGATATGACTTTGTTTAATGTCGAAGTTCACCACACTTTTGTGCATACAACCTCTGCCGGCAAACGTTTTTTGTTACTTCATGGCGATGACTTTGACTCGGCAACACGTTACAACAAGCTTATTAGCATCATTGGCGACCAAGCGTATGATTTTTTATTGTTTTTGAACCGTTGGACGAATCGCATCCGTAAATTATACGGTGGTCATTACTGGTCTTTGGCATCATGGCTTAAAAATCGTGTACATAAAGCCCGTGCAGCAATCGCGGCATTTGAGCAAGCCGCTGTCCATGAAGCGAAAAAGCAAGGTATGGATGGGATTATTTGTGGACACATCCACCAGCCAAGGATCAACGTGACAGATGGCATTGTATACTGCAACGATGGTGACTGGATAGAAAACTGCACCGCATTAGTCGAAAACGAGCAAGGTAGAATCGAGCTTCTACATTGGTCTGACGTGCAAAAAGTGCTAAATGTAGTTGAAATAGAAAAACAAGGATTACGCGACGCAAAAGCCGCGTAACCAGATGTTATCGAAATAGCACCGCTTCACGACTGAACCAACGGATACAACATCCGAGCAACGCGCCAGCTAACAAGGCAGAAGCTACGAAGATCATTGCCACGGCACCGTAATCTACGGTGCCTTTCACTATTTCTTTAATCGCTAAGGATACATTTGTTATGGGTATCCACGCAGTAAAGCTCGTTAGAGACATATTGGGCATTAAAGATACCACAATGGGCACAAACACCAGCATACTTAATGGGCCCATGTAATTTTGGGCTTCTTTAAACGTTCGGGCATAAATTGAGATTGCCAGTACCAATGAAGACAACATTACCGCCACTGGCAGCAACAGTGCAAAAATAAGCAAGTAGTCCCATATACTGACACTAGAGAATGCTTCTTTAATACTGTCTAGGACCCCCATTCCACTTGCGATACTGATCCAAATGGCAAGGCTTGATACGGTCACCAAGGCACATGCTATGGAGCTTGCCAACACCGTTATAAATTTACCTAGCACCAGCTGTGTGCGAGTTACTGGCGTTAACAACAGCGTCTCAAGTGTACCACGCTCCTTTTCTCCCGCGCCTAAGTCTATCGCGGGGTAACTTGCTCCCATTAACACTAACGGAATGAGCATATAGGGTATAAATGCTCCCAGCTTTTCTCCGTAATTTTCTCGTTTATCCGCAGTATCCACCTTTTTTACCAGAATAGGGTTGAGCAAAGCTTTCTGTTGCTCTTTGGGAACCCCCAAGTTTTCTAGGGTAGTTGAACGTAAGTCAGCAGCAAATTGATGTATTAGCTTTTCAAGCCTCTTATACACAAAATTGATGGATTGAGCATCATTAAACACAACCTGCCATTTAAACTGTTCTGGTAACGGCTGCTTAGAATTAAATTGATTGGGAATTATTACACCCACGTCGATTTTACCTGCTCGTACAGCTGCCTTTAAGGTTTGTGCAGACTCAAAGCGCTCTTCCCCTTCATATCGCTTAAAACTTTTGTGATAAAACATGCGTTCTTCAAACTCTGGGGCCAACTCCGCATTCGCGATATAGTAGGTATGTACCTTTTGCTCAGCCTCTAAAGTGGTTTTGGAAGCTAAAAAAGCCAGCAAAGCGAATAGCACAGGAAATATAACGATGGGAAGTGCGATAACAAAAAACAGAGTTTTTCTATCCCGTAGTAGTTCTTTAACTTCTTTTAAAAACACCTCAAACATCTGCGCGTCCTTGTTTGATTATATTTAAAAAGGCATCGTTTAATTCTGTACTTTGCCCTGCGGCTTTAAACTCATCAACACTACCATCAAAACAGCTCACCCCTTGGTCAATTAGACATATTCGGTCACACAACATGGCGATTTCATCTAAGTGATGTGTTGAAAACACGACAGGTGTTTGCTTGGCTTTGAGCTCTCGAATAAATTGAATAATGGTTTGCTTTGTCATGATATCTAAGCCTGTTGTGGGCTCATCTAAAATCACCACATCTGGTTCATGAACGACTGCGCGGGCGATATTGGTTTTTTGCTTCATACCCGTTGATAGGTGCTCTGCACGCTTATTTAAAAAGCTTTCCATTTCCAAAGTAGCAAACAATGCTTCACATTTTGATTTAAGCGCTCGTCCTCTCAGGCCATGTAACTTAGCAAAGTACTCAACATTTTCTCGCGCGGTTAAACGCCCATATAGACCCGTAGTTCCGGATAGAAACCCGATGGCTTTTCTCCCTGCTAAAGGGCGTTTTACAATATCGTGTCCAGCGATATGAATGCTTCCTGCATCAGGAGTTAACGCAGTAGAGAGCATACGCAATGTCGTTGTTTTGCCCGCACCATTTGGACCAAGCAAGCCAAGTACTTCATTGCCCTCACATTTGAAAGTAACATCTTCAACCGAGTTAAAGTAGCCATCTCGTTGCCGAGGGTCTTGACTTACATTGCCCGACGTTGCTTCCTTGGTCAGCTTAAAGCGTTTTTTCAGCCCGTTTACTACTATCATTAGCGCTCCTTCTTTTTGGCCTGAAATAGTCCTGATTTGCGTAAAATGCTTCATTTTGGTCGTCAAAATGCCAGTTTGGGATCCCTAACAAAGGCAGTGGCGACATGTGTTTATTGTCATCTAATACGTTCTCTTCTTGTATCATTTTTACTAACTGACTATCCAAGTAACGATATTGGGCCGCTAAAGGCAGCGCATAAAATGACGCTTCAACAACAATGCACAACAACTTACCAGTCAAACCTATAAATGGGTTCGTGAGCATTTCGTAGTTTGCATGACCAAATACAAAAGGCCTCAATTCGTGATGCCAAAGAGCACGGTGCTCAAAAAACACTTCGGTCCATTGATGTGCTCGTAACTTTTCTCGCCATTTAATGTCGGGGATCGCGAGCACCAAGCCACACTCATCAAATAACGTTAAAGCATTGCGTTTGCGACTTCGTTGTTTGAGACCGTGCTGTTGAATTTCTTCTATATGTAGCCGGTTCAACAAGCTTTTGGTTTTAGGAAACAAACACCAAATCATTGCGCCGAAGAAATCATGCCAATTCTCTTCCCGTGTGGGCACCCGCCCAGTCTGTGCGATAATTTCTTCATAATATCGCGTTTCATTTTCTAACAGCGCATTGGGGGTGAACACAATTTGCTGACCATCACTATTTTGATGGCATAGCTGAGCATTAAGCCACTCAAAGCTTGGCCATGTGGTAAATGCTTGTAAATTACGTAGTGCTTGTAAATGAGCAAATGGGCCCTGACTAAATAACTGACTGTGCCAATCTTCAGGCGCTGTAAACTTTTTCATGGATTCGCAAACTAATACTCTAACTTTAATGCGCGGTATTTTACTCGATCCGCCCCCTGCGCAAAAGTTAAATAACGTCAGTGCTTTTTTACAGCAACTTCCGCACTACATCGGCTTAAGTCGAATTAATCTTGCTTTTGTGGTATTACTTAGGTGAGAAGTAAAAGCAAAATAAAAGAAAGGTCATGAAACTAAAATTAACTCTAAGTGCTTTGTCGCTTGCTATTTTAGCTGGTTGTGCGACAACAAAAAGCAACACGCCTGAAGATATTTCCAACGCTTACAATAGTATCAATGCCCAACAGCTTGGTGAGCACATTAAAACGCTTGCCTCTGATGAGTTTGAAGGCCGAGCACCGTCTAGCAAAGGTGAAGAACTGACGCTTGCTTATCTAACGAAACATTTTAAAGCGTTAGGTTACGAGCCTGGTAACGGCAACAGCTTCTTACAAGAGGTACCACTGGTATCGATTGAAGCTGACCCAAATATGACACTAAAAATTGGTGAACGTAGCTACCCTTACAAAAAAGGCATGGTTATGGGCACAAGCCGAATTAGCCCAGAGCAGTCTCTAAACAACTCTGAATTAGTCTTTGTTGGCTATGGGGTTAACGCACCAGAATATGGTTGGAACGACTATGAAGGGCTGGATGTAAAAGGCAAAACCGTCGTGATGCTTGTCAACGATCCAGGTTACGCAACAAAAGATCCTGCTGTGTTTAATGGCAATACAATGACTTACTATGGTCGTTGGACATATAAATATGAAGAAGCGAGCCGCCAAGGTGCTGCTGGCGCAATTATTATTCACGAAACGGCACCAGCTTCATATCCGTGGGAAGTAGTTGAAAATTCTTGGAGTGGTGAACAGTTTGGTTTCCAAAAAGAAAACAACAACATGGATCGCGTTGCTGTTGAAGGTTGGATCAGCGTCGATGTAGCCAAAGAGCTATTTGCCGATGCAGGCCTTAACTTTGAAGAAGCAAAAAAGAAAGCTGCTGAAGGCGCTTACCACGTTGACATGGGCGACTTAACAGCTTCGGTTGATGTCAAGAGCACGATTAAGAAGTCTGTCTCTTATAACTTCATTGCAACCTTACCGGGTGCGACAAAGTCTGACGAGCATATTATCTACTCTGCGCACTGGGATCACTTAGGTATGGATCCGAATCGCAAGGGCGATAAGATTTACAACGGTGCACACGATAACGCAACTGGGACTGGTGGTATTATTGAAGTTGCCGAAGCGTTCGCTAAATTGCCTCAACGTCCGGACCGTTCCATTACATTCTTAGCGGTTACCGCTGAGGAACAAGGCCTACTAGGTTCCAAGTTTTATGCCGAAACACCTGTTATCCCTGCAAATCAAACGGTTGCAAACATCAATTTAGATGCATTAAACCTGTTAGGTAAGGTTAAAGACATCAGCGTCGTTGGTCTTGGTAAATCATCACTAGATGGCGTACTAAAAGAAGTAGCTGACGAACAGAGCCGTACTATTTCTAACGAGTCAAACCCATCAGCAGGTATTTATTACCGTTCAGATCACTTTGCGTTTGCAAATATGGGGATCCCTGCAATGTATGCAGGTGGTGGTCATGAACCTTATGATGATGCAACTGCAAAATACAGAAAACGCATGAGCTTAGTACTGCGCGGTTGTTATCACCAACCGTGTGACCGTTACAGAAAAGAATGGGATTTAAGTGGTGCAGTTCAAGATCTTCAGCTATTTTTCAAGGCAGGTTATCTGATTTCGCAAGAAGAAGCATGGCCAACATGGAGTAAAACCTCCGAGTTCCAAAGAAAATAAATAGAAATGATATTGATTTTCATTTAATTTAAATCTAAAGTGCAACTGTTATTAGGTTATCGGTTGCACTTTATGCTCTCTTACTCTCGTTCATTTCCGCTCAAAGCGGCCTCTCAATTTGCAATGTTAATCGCTAACAAGCGCTTAATACTGCCTGTATTGCTCATTGCAGCGCTTTTTTATGGACCCGTTCGAGATATCGCATTGGGCACATTAGCTGATGCATTTTTTCAAGTCAGCGTTTTTGTGGCTGGTACCTTGGCAATCTACTATTTTCTCGTAGAAAAATTGCCTCAACTAGAGCTTAGCTACCTCAGTAAAAAGTCCCCCGCATTAGAAGTGGCTATGGCTGCGGTGTTAGGTGCGCTTCCTGGCTGTGGCGGCGCAATCATTGTCGTTACACAATTCACCAAAGGACAAGCAAGCTTTGCATCAGTTGTCGCTGTACTTACGGCAACAATGGGCGATGCCGCTTTTTTGTTACTTGCGAAAAAGCCGCTAGAAGGCCTAACCATTATATTGCTCGGTATTAGTGTTGGCATAGTCAGTGGACTGATCGTCAATTTATTTCACAAATCAGACTACTGTAGACCTGAAGTAAACAATAAAGAAGTGCAAGATTGCGATCCACCCACATTCGCAGTGAGGATGAGTGAACCCGTTTGGAAAGTGTTACTTTTTCCTTGCCTTGCTATTTCTCTGTTAATGGCGTTTAACCTCGATTTGGGTAAGTTTGAAAAGCCAGTTGAGCTGCTTGGTGCTGCGATGGCCATTTTTGCCGTAGTCATTTGGGCCCTATCGTCAAAAGGTCAAACTTATAAACAAATCACCGCAGAAGAAGAAGAAGTTAAACCACCTTCACGTCTGGCTAAAGTTCTACAAGATACGCATTTTGTAACTGCATGGGTTGTTGCGAGCTTTATGCTCTATGAGTTATCGGTTGCTTTATTCGGTCTAGATCTCGCTGCCTGGTTTTCTGAGTACGCAATATATGCGCCATTAATCGCGATTATGATTGGGTTGCTACCTGGCTGTGGTCCGCAAATCGTTGTAACAAGTCTGTATATTCAAGGTGTACTTCCATTTAGTGCGCTGGCGGCCAATGCAGTTGCCAACGATGGTGATGCTTTATTTCCAGCCATAGCCCTCGCACCAAAAGCGGCACTGCTCGCCACGGCATACTCTGCATTACCAGCGCTCGTCGTTGGGTATGGAATATACTACTGGAATTTACCTTAAAGGCTAATACAAACTGTAACGCATTAAAAAAGCGACCTAAGGTCGCTTTTTTAAATGCTAATAATACAGCTCGACTTATTTTACTATCCAAGGCTTTGCGCTGACTAATTCTGTCAATACATTAAATTTTCCGTTGTCGTTTTCCCAGTTGTCTTGTACTTCAAAACGACATCTGTTTTTCTCACAAGAAACATGCTTGGCAGATAAATCAACACTACTCACAAATTCCAGCGTAACGCCTTTTTGTTCGGGTAGCATAAAAGATAATAGTTTCCCGACAAAAACCCCCGACAAGTCACTCAACAATGATTCAAACTCATGATGTAACTGGTAAATTTTGCGCTTGCTCAGTTCTTGATTCGTGAAGTGAGCGGATTCAATTTGAATTTTAATTTCACAATATTGGGCGGTTTTAGGCGTCACCACTACAACCGCTTTGTCTTTATCTAGTTTTTCGTTAACTGGTAACATCAATTGCGCATTATCAGTGTACTGCAAAGGTATTGTTGACTGCTCTGTGACAATTTTACCATCAGCGATTTCACAAGGTTGCTTACTCTCGCCTTCCACTAAGTAAAAGTTAACTCGGGCAAATTCAAAGCTCCCCTTTTCAACGACCTTTAATCGGTCGTAAAAGCCTTCATAGGACGCTACAAACTCCTCTGCAACGCTACTAAAGCTCATTGCCACGAGTAATAACGGCAGTACTTTACTCTTCATCAAAATAAGCCTTGTTATGTCTTATCATATCATTGAGTTCTTCAATGTAATCTTCGCCACGTTCAGAGTAAGACATCAATCCAGGCGTCAACTCAGTTGCTGTGATTTCTTTTTTCTCAGCTCTAAGTTGCGCTCTCACATTCCTTAGCTCACGATAGGCGTCGTGGGTATTTATATTCCTAAAATAAGAAGTCACGGATGCTCTCACCGACTTAAATGCCGCCACTTCATGCGCGGCTTCATCAGCACGACGTTTTGGGATCATGCCGCACCCGGCGCGATAACACCATTGGCCAAAAAAGTTTAAGCCAATACGTGCAAACCTTGAAGTCCCCCACGCTGATTCGTTAGCGGCCTGCATCAAAGCGAGCTCTTTTGGAATAATATCCACCCTGTCGAGTGCTAATTTTAGACTTTCTATCGTGATCTCTTTTTGATCTACCTTATATAAGTCAAAGATTTTTAACACTCTTTCACTTTGCACATCTGTCAGACTTTCATCAAACTGCAGCATCATCAGCGCAATTTCAATACTGGCGCGCTGTTGCAATATGACTTTGTTTTCGGCCTCAACATGGGGTTTGATAAAGTCGAAAAAGCGCTTTTTCTTTGTTGCTATATCTCTTATTGCCGCAAAGTCAGGTAAAACCACATCATGTAACGGTTTTTCAGGCTCAATTACTTCCGGTTTTTCGATGACCACTTCTGGCGTTTCTTCGGGCTCTGGTTGTGTGGGTGGTTCAGTAATAAATGGGTAAACAATTGCGTATAAGGAAACAGCAATTAATAAAAACTTAATCAAGTTAGAACGCATGATTCTCCTCTCACTAGTACCTACAAAACGAGATTCTGAGCTTCCTTTGTCAGATAATAACTCGTTGTACTTAGTTCATCTCATAAAATGGCCGGTGATTATAGCAATAATAGTCGTTAAACGCGAATTTCCCCCATTTTGTCGCTAATTTCAACGGTTTCCTTAATGAGACCAAGTAATTACATTTTCAAATTAAGCTCGCTATACTAGAGAAAATAAGCATTGACGCTTACTGTTAAACGACAACTGTAGAGATAGGTATGACGCAAACAGCTTGGCAAGATCGCCTGCTCAATCAAACTAAAAATAGACCAAATGACAATCGCTCTCCTTGGCAAATTGATCGTTCTAGGATAATTCATGCGGCGGCTTTTAGACGCCTTCAATCAAAAACTCAGATTATGAGTATTGGTGTAAATGACTTTTACCGTACTCGGTTAACTCACTCATTAGAAGTGTCACAAATTGGCACCGGTCTATTGCGCCACTTAAAATTGCAAAATCCTGAATTTGACTTTTTTCCTTCTGCAAGTTTGATTGAAACAATTTGTCTCGCTCATGATATTGGCCATCCTTCTTTTGGCCATGGTGGCGAAATTGCACTGAATTATTTGATGCGCCACCATGGCGGCTTTGAAGGTAATGCGCAAACACTGCGCATTGTCACAAAGTTGGAGCCATACTCTAACGGCTACGGCATGAACCTGACCCGTAGAACCTTATTAGGGTTCATTAAATACCCAGCCTATATCGAACAACTTTGGCATCAAATTCCCTCTGAGGAACATAATCAAAGGTTTATTTACACACAAAAGTGGCTACCGGCTAAAGGAGTGTATAGCAATGACAGTGACGTGTTTGAATGGATCTTGTCACCACTTTGTGACAGTGATAAAGCGTTGTTTATGTCCTACAACCCCTTAAATGAATACAAATCTAAGACCATTTATAAGTCTTTAGACAGCGCAATTATGGAATATGCCGACGATATCGCGTATGCCGTTCATGATTTGGAAGACGCTATTGCAACTGGTACGCTGTCAGAACGAGATTGGTACAACTACGCCATGCCTGCATTTAAAAACATTGAGTCACCTTGGCTAGAGTCCAATCTTACCAGTATTACACACCGATTATTTTCTGACGACGAACCGCTTAGAAAAGATGCCATTGGTGAGCTAGTTAATATCTTTATTATCAATTGTGCTCTTGTGGAACGTCCTGAAGACTTCCAAGAACCGTTGCTCAAAAATACGGTAAAACTTTCTGACGAGTTTGAAGAGATCCTAAAGGTATTAAAGCAATTTGTGTATCAGCGTCTGATCCGTGAGCCAAAAATGCAGCAAATTGAGTTTAGTGGTCAAAATATGCTCATCGACCTATTTGATGCTTTTTCAAGCGATCCAATGCGATTGCTTCCGTACACAGCACAATCAAATTACCAAACGGCGCAAAACGAACAAGCGCAAATGCGTGTACTTGCAGATTACTTATCGGGTATGACTGATGAATATGCTCGGCGCTGTCACGCACGGTTGTTTGGAAATTCTGTCGCAGACTTTTAAACTATCAATAAAACGTGATGCACCAATTGGTGCATCACAGATAAAAGTTACTTCAATGCGTCACGTACTATCGGGTAATGGTCCCATACATGTTTGTCTGCAAGAGAGCGAACCAGCTTCACGTATTCGGCATGAGTCCACGCCAGTGGCGTTGCAGAGTTAGTACCTTCTCCTAGCTCATAGCCAAATGGGTTTACTCCTACACCATCCCAAACTTGTTCAGGTAGCATAAGTCCTTCATTGGCAAAGTGTTCCATTCCTCGGATGTAAGTGTGTTTAATGCGGTTTACCTTTTCACTATTCAGGCCTTTAGTCGCGGCTGCTGCGGCTATCTCGTAATGACCTCTTTCACCTGTAAAGAAGGGCCATACTCGACCACGCTGACCCGGCGTGTTTTCACCACCTTCAGCATAGTTCGTGCCTTTGGCTTCATCCTCACCATAGCCATCATTACCGTAACGGCGATAGCCAGGGTATGCATTTGGGTCACCTGCAAATGTAAAGCTATACTTTACTCGTAGGTTTTCTGGCAAAGTCTCATCTTCATATTCCGGTAGCGTATTCAGGATACTTGGCGCATTCGCATCGCGAACACCATAACGTACCAGCTCCAAGAAGCCTCCATCAATGATTTGACGTTTATCCAAACCAGTACGGCCATTGTTATCACCTAACTTAACGGCAGAATTAGGGTTCTTATCTCGGGCAATACGGAAGAAATACTCGCCGTCTGTATCTTTACCCTGTAAGTTGCCTTCAGTGGTATACATCAGTGCTTCGACTTCGGCGTTGTATTGCTTGGCAGTATCAAGATAACGCTTAACACCTGCGGTATCTCCAGCTAACTTTGCAATATCACTCGCGGTTACAAGGCCCGCTATGATTGCTGCTGTCGTTGAAGGTGAAAAACCATCTTGCTCTTCCCAACGTTCTTGCTGAGTCGCAGGCGGTGTGATCTGCGTATCATTCCATAAAATTTTTGCTCGACCTCCTTCCACTAGGAATTCGGCAGCAGGCTGTAGCATGCGCTTATACCAATAAACGAGTTTTTCATCACTTAGTACACCAGCCTGCCACAGCTTCCATGCAAGCATAATTGGCATTGCTGTTTGGTCAAGCTGAACACCAACCCACTCAAGCTCTCCATCAACATGGGTCTTTTGCAAGAACCAACCTGTATCCCCCTTGTTATCAGGCGTGTTGTCTGTCACTTGTACTTTTTCAAGGTATTCAAATGATGTCAGCGCAGTATCAGGGTCTCCCATCGCCAAAAATGCCATGGCAACCTGATAAAAGTCACGCACCCACACGGCTTTGTATCCTGTGTGCCCCTGCTCTGCTGCAACCGTGTCACCCCAAGGGTTAGAAAGTGAGGCAATTAATGCCCCTGCATGCGTCTTATCTTCTTGTGCTTTTAGTACCAATGCGCTGACATTTAAAAGTTTGCCGTTGTCTGTCGTGTAACCCGCTAGGCGCTCCATTGGTTTCAAACTCGCAATATAATCTTCCCAGCCAACGGCATCGCCTTGACCATTGTAGTTTGCAAGCACTTGTTGATAACCTTTGTCTAATGCCAAACTACCCTGCTCAAAACTTACATCTTGGCTTTTACCAAAGCTCAGTGCTAGGTCAAATGTCGCCGAGCCTTTCACGTCACCAAGTTCAGCTAACCAGTTAACATTACCTGTTTGCTCACCCGTGCTTTGATAAGTGCGTGTCAATTGGTGAGACGTTTTCAGCTCCGTTAAGTTATCGCTACTGCCTGTAAATCCAACTGACGCTTGTGCAAAACCTGACTTGCTTTGCAGTGTTAGGTAATTGTCCCCCTCCCATGCAACCAAGCCTTTATCCGTTACTTTCGCCGAGTCATTCAAGCCATTGTTATTGACATAAGGGTTGACGTTCACAAACGCTTTTACGCCGTCAAGCTTGGTGTCGACTTTGGCCCTAACAAACAATGTTTGACCATCTGGATCGGTCAACACGTGTTTCTCAAGTGTGAAACGGCCCTGTTTGTCTTTGCTAACGATTTTATAAGCTAAAGATAATGGACGACCCGCACTGTCTTTGTATAAATAATCGATTGAAACATCTAAATCGTCTTGCTCAGTCACAGTAAAACCTTTGCCTGTGACAATAAACTGCATATCGCGGATCTGCGCTTGATGTATCAGGCCGAACATAGTTTCCGTGATCATGCCTTTAGCGATAGAAAACCAAACTTTAGACACTTCACCTGTTTGTGCATTGTTAGCGTATTGGCCATTTTTGTAGGCTTCGTAAGATGTTCCGATACCAGTCTTATCTGAATAGGTCCAATAAGGCTTATCACCCGGCGCACCCGGTGCCGTTTCAAGTTGCTGCGTATTACTTGCACTTTCGCAGCCAATAAGACCAGCGGCAATGAGCGCAAGTGACAAACTTGATAATTTTTTCATTTTTTCTCCTTAGTGGTGACACTATTGCGTGTTTGTTTTTACACGAGCAACAGACAGTGCCGCCAAAATAAACGACACACCACCAATTACTAATGCATAAATAGGTTGATTCTCGAAAACGTTTCTTAAAATAAGGCCTAATACACTTGCGGCAAGTAGTTGCGGGATCACGATAAAGAAATTAAAGATCCCCATAAATACACCCATTTTGTTCGCAGGCAATGCATCACTTAACATGGCATAAGGCAGCGAAAGAATGGAGGCCCATGCGAAACCAATACCCACCATCGGTAGCCACAGTAAGCTTGGATCAGCGATAAATTTAAAACTTAACAATGCGCCTGCACCAAGCAGTAGGTTAATGCTGTGCGCGCCTTTTAAACCAACACGCTTAACAATAAGTGGGATAAATACAGCAGCAATGGCGGCAAAACCATTGTAGGCAGCAAACAATATACCCACCCAATCAGCACCGTCGTTGTAAGCCTTCGACGTGACATCCGTTGTACCGTAGTGAAAACTGGTCACCGCAGATGTCGTGTAAATCCACATCGCAAATAAAGAGAACCAGCTAAAAAATTGGACGACTGCGAGTTGCCTCATTGTTTGTGGCATCGTGAACACATCGTAAATGACTTCATAAAAGCCGCCATCAGTGCGTGCGTTGTTTTGTAAATAGCCTGCAACTAAAATGATGGCCGAAAACGACAGCAGTAATCCGCTGAGCAGATACAGCTCTTTCTCAAGTTTAAAGAAAGTAACCCCTGCGAGGATAAGCCCACCAATGACCCCACTTATCAACGAAAACTTAGCAAAGTTAATGGTTTGCTTTTGATCTGCAGACTCCCCCTTTAAATGCTCGGGCTCAAACTCAGCAAGTTGCTCTGGTGTATATTCTCGGGTTTTAAGAATGGTCCACCCCACGGCTAAAAATAAAATAGCGCCACCGAAGTAAAAGGCATACTTAACCGATTCAGGGATCTCACCTGCAGGTGCTGTATTGCTGATTTCAAACCAATTGGTCATCATCCAAGGCAATGCTGAAGCAACAATCGCACCGATGCCGATAAAAAAGCTCTGCATCGCGTAACCTGTTGCACGCTGCTTTTGGTTTAAGTTGTCACCGACCAGCGCTCTAAATGGCTCCATCGTAACGTTAATGGACGCATCCATTATCCATAGCATGCCCGCAGCTATCCAAAGTGTTGGAGAGTTCGGCATGATAAACAGTGACAACGTTGTTAAGATAGCGCCATATAAGAAGAAAGGCCTACGACGACCGAGACCAGTCCAAGTTCTGTCACTCCAATAACCAATGATTGGCTGAACAATCAATCCTGTTAATGGCGCGGCTACCCAAAGTATTGGAATATCATCAACTGAGGCGCCCAAAGTCTGAAATATTCGGCTTACATTTCCGTTTTGAAGGGCGAAACCAAATTGGACGCCCATAAAGCCAAAGCACATATTCCAAATTTGCCAGAAACTCAGTTGTGGTTTTTGTTTTTGCATAATCAGCTCTCTAGCTTATAAACCACACTAGCGAGTGGCGCCAACGTGATAATCAGTTGATTGTTTTTAACTTGTGTTGTTGGGTGAGACTCGAGTAAATCTGTGACGTTACCCTGCCAATGACTGGGTACGTCAAGGTCACTGTTTGTGCATGTTTGGCGTCAAAATTACTGGCAACAACAAGACGTTCTGCTTTATTTGCTCTGGCAAACGCCATCACCTTTTTAGCTTGACCACCTTGTGCATTTTTCGCATCGACATCAATTAGCTCACCATCAATAATGGCAGGCTGTGAACTCAGATTCATGAGCTTTTTATAATATGCGCGTAACTGCTTTTGCGCTGGCGTCAACTGGCCACCATCAAACTTACCATTGTTCATCCAAGCTTGGTGCGCCGGAACGCCAACGTAATCAAAAATACTCGTGCGGCTCGGTTTGCCAAATCCGGCCATTTCAGAACCATCTTCACCTACAGACTGACCGAAATACAGCATTGTTGGTGCAGAGCTTATTAAATGACTGACCACCATCGCAGGCTTGCCCTTTTCAGCACTTCCTGCGAACTCAGGGCTGGCTATACGTTGCTCATCGTGATTTTCTAAGAAGTGCAGCATGTGTGGGGCGATATCTGAAACACTTTGATGCGCTTGCATGACACTCTGTGCGTCCCCTTTGCCCTGCATCAACAATTTCAAACTGTCGTAGAAACCGACTTTGTCGTACAAAAAGTCCATTTTGCCTTGATGAATATAGGCTCGATACAAAGTTGGATTATAAACTTCAGCGAGTATAAATGCCTCTGGGTTGGTCATTTTGATAGATGAGTTTAAAAAGCTCCAAAACTCCACGGGCACCATTTCGGCCATATCATAGCGAAACCCATCCACACCTTTGTCTAACCAATATTGGGTAATGTCTCTGAACTTATACCAACTGTCAGGCAAATCTTTACCTTGCCAAAATGCGTAATGCGCTTTGTAATCTTGCTCTGCCATATCGGCAGGTAGTGTTGGAAAGTCGTAGCTACCATCAGGGCGAACCCCATAGTTTACTTTGACGGTTTCGTACCAATCATGAATGTTTGGCTGCGCTGCGCGAGCGCCATTACCAGTCCACTTGGCTGGGGATTCTGCAAACTCGCCATCTGCCAAATGATGCGCTTTACCACCTAAGACTTGATAATCTGTAGAGCTTGGGACCTTAAAGTCTGCGCCTGTAACATAGTAAAAGTTATTGTCTCGCACATAAGTTTGACTGGTATCATCTTGTGCGCCGAAGTCTTTGACCCCCGCTGGCGCACTGAGTGATTGATAATTTCTTGCCACATGGTTCGGCACAATATCAATAACCACTTTCATGCCCGCTTGGTGCGTACGCTCAATCAATGCTTCAAACTCGCCAAGACGATTGTCGGGGTGAGTGGCAAGGTCGGGGTTCACATTGTAGTAATCTTTAATCGCATAGGGCGAACCTGCACGGCCCTTAACTACGTCAGGATCATCAATCCCTATGCCATATTCGCTATAATCGGCCACTAATGCGTGATGCAATACACCTGTATACCACATGTGGCTCACACCCATCTCTTTTAGCTCAGCAAGTGCTTTAGGCGTAAAATCGGCAAACTTGCCGACTCCATTTTCTTCTTTCGTACCCCACGGTACGTTATGCGTATTGGTGTTGCCAAAGAGTCGCGTAAACACTTGGTATACAACTGGCTTTTGCACTTGTTGTGTGGCTTGAGCTGTCTCCTCAGAAGGTTGAGACATTTGACACGCAGTCAACATCACGCCACCTGAAATAAGACTTAGCGCAAGCACTAAAGGTTTTATTGTCATTATATTGTTGTCATCTTGGTGTTTTAATTGAGTCTACTGACTTGTAGCCTGCTGTTGAACCACTTGCATACGTATTCAAAGTGATGATTAATTTGTTATTCATAAACAAAAACGCGAAGTATGATAAAGACTTCGCGCAGTGCGGCACAGTGGCCATTAGTATTTTCAAAAATATGCATTCTAGATTATAAATTATCTTTACAGACGTGTTATCAGTCTAAAAAGCGTGCAAGTTGTGCTCTGTGATCTAAAAAGTTCAATCCGCACCTTCTGATGTAGTCTCGAATCTTTTCGACGTCATGGATATTCGCGCTTTCGTTACCAGCAATCAATTGGTGTTTCTCTGGGTATATGCCATACCCAGCCAACAAGCAATGCCAGCTGACTGAAGGGTAGTACTTATCAATATCTTGTCTATCCAGCTCGTCAGATAAATTCTTACCTTGCACCCAAGCATTTAAAACGTTGAACAGCGATTTTGATATTTGATTGTTATTGGCGTTATCTCGCCAATAGTTTGTATCTGTACGACTGTTGACTCGGTAATGCGCGACAATATAATCTCGAATCGCCTGATACCTTTGCGACATCATTTGGTTGTGTTTACCCTGCTCTTTGCAGGTAAATTCGCCGTCTTGATAACACTCTATAAACGACTGAACTGTTTCTTGCACAATATGTAGTGCCGTCGCTTCAAGGGGTTCAATAAAGCCTTGAGACAAACCGATTGCCACACAGTTTTTATGCCAGTGTTCTTTTACTTGGCCCACTCTCATATTCAGATGTCTGGCTTCAACTTCGCTGTCTAATAACCCCAATGCTGCTCTGAGCTCGGTTTCCGCCTGATCTTTATCGCAATATTTTGAGCTGTACACGTAACCATTACCTATTCGGTTGGTTAAGGGGATATGCCAGCTCCAACCGTACTTTCTCGCTACAGACACAGTTTCAGAAGCAATCACATCGCCTTGTTCAGTAGGTAAAACCACGGCGCTGTCGTTAAATAAGTTATTTTCAAATGATTCGAATCCAACTTGCATATGCTGCTGCATCAACAAGCTAGAAAACCCAGAGCAATCAATGAAGATATCACCGCAGATTTCTCGGCCTTCTTCACAGACTAATGCCGCAATAGTGCCATCCGTATTTTTACGCACATCCTGAACGCGCGCCTCAATATGCTCGACACCGGACTCTCTTGCTTTTTCAGCTAGTAATTCACCCAACTTGCCAGAGTCAAAATGGTATCCATAGTTGATTTCAAATGGGAAGTTTTCTGCAGCAATGGGGGCTTTGGCTTGCTCTGCTAAGTAAGTTGCCAAGAAGAATGGATCTGGGTGCCCCTCCAGATCGATCCCTTTTCGACGAACAAAGCTATTGTGAAAAAAGGCAGGGGCCGAGTAATCATCAGGTTGTGCAGGGAATGGATGAAAGTACTGCTCAAACCCAGGCCTTGTTGACCAGTTCACAAAACGAATTCCATTTTTGAAGCTAGCGTTGCACTTTGGCATCCACTCAGATTCAGGGACCTCAATAAAATCCATAAAGGCTTTAAATTGCGGTGTAGAGCCCTCACCAACTCCAATGATGCCTATATCTGGCGACTCAACAACGCTAATCTGGATATTCTTATCGCGCCAGCTTTTGGCAATCAGATTTGCCGCCATCCAACCTGCGGTTCCTCCACCTAGTATGACAATCTTTCTGCTACTCATTGTCTTCTCCCTGCTACACCATTTAGTTAACGATTCATAAAACAAAGCCACCAAAACATACGTTCTGGTGGCTTATATTTCAAGTGACCAACTTTGCTAATTAAAAGCTGTAGTTAAAGCCTAAGAAGTATTGACGACCAAATACTTTATCTTCACCTGTTCTTAGTGAACTACCTAGGTTTGACGTGTTAGCCTCATCAGTCAAGTTATTGATCTGGAATACAGTTTGCAGCCCATTATCAAAGTCATACGTTGCCTGCCAGTCAACTACCGTGTACTCATCGGCGGATGTTGGCGTAGTACCGCCCGGCGTCGCGCCTAAGTAGGTATATTCGTCACGATAACGAATATTGAAATGCGTTGTAAACTTATCAATATTCCAGAATAAGGTGGCACTCCATACATTTTTAGAAAGACCCGGTAAGCTCAGTTGCGTATCAGGGAAATTACCTCCGCCATCGATAGTGGTTTCACTTTCAGTGTAAGAGTAATTTGCATTTAGACCTAACCCAGAGAATACACCTGGTAAATTGTCAAATAATGTCGTGTACGCAAGTTCAATACCACGAACATAACCGCCCTTATCATTGTTACGCGTTGTCTGATATTGACCTGGAACAAACCCTTCAGGTACTTCTAGACCAATCGAAGACCAATCTATTTCACCTTCAAAGTAGGTCACATCTTCAATTAACGACTCGATATTCTTCCAAAATAGCGCCGCGACAAATGCACCACCATCTTCAAAGTAATGCTCATATGATAGGTCCATTTGATTCGCTCTGAATGGATCTAGATTTGGATTACCTTTAGACCAAACATTGTATCGTTGACTCACCCCATCATTTGCAGTATCAGCCCATGAACCTGCACCACCACGTAACTGGTTAACTGGTGGACGGCCCATGACCTTTGCCGCAGCAAAACGAATTTGGTCTTGCTCAGTAATACGGAAGTTTAGATTTAGTGACGGTAGAATATCTGTATATTCTGGACCATAGTTAACATGACGGTAATCTGTTCTCGTAACGCCGTTATCATCTGTAATTGCATCACCGACTTCATCACCTTGAATCTGTTGGATACCAATCGACTTAGTATCTGTGCGCACAGCACGTACACCAAGGTTACCTGACACTGGAATATTGCCAATTTCAGTATCGATGTTGGCCATTACATAAGCTGCATATACTTCTTCTTTGACTGCGCCACTTTCAACTAACGTCCAGTTATGTTCCCAAGTTTGCTGCCCATCATAGTTACCCGCGCCAAATACAGCATCAGCGATACCCACCATATCTAAATCTAGGTAATTAATACCGCCACCATTTTTTACTGTCACAAAGCCCGTTAAATCATGCGGCACACAAGCGTGGTTTTGGTGGTTAAATTCACAGTTTTTGTTTGTTACTATCTCACCATTTGGTAAACGATAGCCATTTTGGCCCTCTCGTGCACCCCAACGGAATGTTGAACGCTGATCTGTAAACTCACGTTTAGACCAACGTACACCGACTTCAACTGAAGAAATAATGTCGTGTTCAATGTGATATTTAAAATCTAAATTGGCACTATCAATCTTATCTGTGTACTTGTGCGGGAACTGCTCCCAATCACCCAAGCGCATATGAGATAAATCAGTATAATCATGACCCAATACCAACGATGATGCATCTGTAGAGTTATGGTCAAAACTGAAGTATTGATTGCGCAATTCTTGCCATGTTTCTACTACAGTACCGTCTTCTAACGTTGCAGTGCCAAATTCATAGGCATGCATTGAGGCGATCATATCACGACGCGTTTTTTCACCCTCGCTGTGTGCAAGGTCAAAACTGATTTCCCACTTGTCTGTTGAGTACTCTAAGTTCAAACCAAAGCTATCTGTTGTTGATTCAGTAGATTGATCTTCCGAGCGCATTTCTATCCATGGTCCAGCTGGATCGAGAATGAAATATTCACCTGCAACTAAGAACCGGTTTTTACCTTCGCCGTCAAACTTAGCATTTCGTAATTCGAACAGTTTTTTTGCTTGATTATTACGTGACAAGCCCTCGATGTTTAAGCCATTTTTGCGATCTTCTGAATCAAACGTAGAATGAAAATAGTCAAACTGCGCTTTAAAGTTGTCTGTTGGCTGATACACAAGTGTGCTCATTAAGCCTAGGCGCTCATCAGTACCGGCAGTGTTTCTGTACTGATAGCCATTAAATGAACGCTCTTCTCCTATCCCGTCACCATCGATATCACGTGCAGCTTCTGGTGAATGACCAGAAAACTCTACTGAACTGTTTGGCTGATTCAAGTAAGCAGCACCTATACCAAAGCCTAACGTTTCGTCTAAAAACTTGCCTTGGTATGAAAAACTCAAACGCTCGCCGTTAGCATCTGCATCAATGTCAGATGCAGCATCATTATGAGAAAACCTAACACTAGTATTAAAGTTATGAGTCTTATCAGCATCAAGCGGGTTTGCTGTTTTGAGTTCAACAGTGCCCGCAACACCACCTTCTACTAAAGAAGCTTTAGGCGACTTATAAACAGCTGCCTGTGTGATTAGTTCAGATGGGTATTGATCGAAAGAAATCCAACGGCTACCTGCCGAGTAACCACTGGTACTGGCTTGCTCGCGGCCGTTTAACGTTGTTTGAATGAAGTCCCCGTTCATACCACGAATATTAAGCTGAGATGATTGACCACTGTCTCTCACGGCTGTAACACCCGGTAAACGGCTCAATGCATCTGCAATTGATATATCCGGTAAAGAAGCCAAGTCTCCGGCATCAACCACTTCAGATACCGTATCACCAAATCGTTTCTTATCAATCGACGCGATGATACTGCGGCTGATACCGCGTACTTCAATTACTTCAACTTCTTCTTTATTCTTTGCAGTTTGCTGATCTTGCGCACTTACAGAGTGACTTACACCAGCAGCAATTAATGCAGCTGTTAATAAGCTTGGTTTGAACGTAGACATATTGTTTTATCCCAATTAGCTTTTTATACGTCGCTTACGCGTTATTTTTGCAATCATTGAATCCAATTTCTTCAAAAATAAGTTCATGTGACGTTAATTTTGTTGTCACCGGCAATAGTAGCGCTGTGACTTAGCTGCTCACAACTTTATGCATACGTATTCAAAAATGATTGAGCAGGCGTTTTAGTCAACCCACCATCGAAATTAAGAATGTAATACTATGTTTTATTTGACTTTATCTTTGCATGGAACACTTTTAACAAAAACCGTCAGATATTTAATATCACTTTACATACATGTAACCAAGTGGCCGCTCGCTTACTAAATATGACAAGATTCTTACAGTAATATGGGCATCCAATCTTCTCTTATAAATTGGTATTACCAATTATAGTTCTTTTACCCCTTAAGAATACTGAACTTCTCATCCTTCAACTATAAATTGGTAAAGTCTTGTGTGTAAACCTCTTACGAACTCCGATTTGATAAAAAATTGCAGTAATTTTGATGCATACGTATGCAGTTTTTTTACTCATATGCAAGCATGCCGTATGCTTTTCGACAATGTTAATGACCCGATTCACGTTGCTCTCAAAAGTAATTGAGAAAGTGAAATCACTGCACAAAGCTGGAGAATAGTGCATGGCTCAAAATGAATGGTGGAAAGGTGCGGTAATTTATCAGATTTACCCACGTAGTTTTCAAGACACCACAGGTGATGGTATTGGTGACCTTAATGGCATCATAAACCGCTTAGACTACATCAAGTCTTTAGGCGTCGACGCGGTATGGATCTCACCTTTTTTTAAATCACCAATGAAAGACTTTGGATACGATATCAGCGACTATAGAGATATCGACCCAATGTTTGGCAGTATTGATGATTTTGACAAACTTATTGAGCAAGCACACCAGCGTGATATTAAGATCATTATAGATCAAGTGCTAAGTCATACGTCTAATGAACACCCTTGGTTTATTGAGAGCCGCACAGACAAGCACAATGCAAAAGCAGATTGGTATGTATGGGCAGATGCTAAACCGGATGGTAGCCCCCCCAATAACTGGCTATCCATATTCGGTGGTGTTGCGTGGCAATGGGAACCAAGAAGGTGCCAATATTACTTACACAACTTTTTAACTGAACAACCAGATTTAAATTTTCATAATCCTGAAGTTCGTAAGGCCGTACTTGATAATGTCAAATTTTGGCTAGACAAAGGGGTTGATGGCTTCCGTTTGGATGCAATTAACTTTTGCTTCCATGACAAACAGTTGAGAGACAACCCAGCGAAACCAAAAGCGCTTCGTCAAGGACGCGGATTTAGCGAAGACAACCCTTATGCTTTCCAGTACCACTACTATAACAACACACAGCCAGAAAACTTAGATTTTATGGCTGAGATTAGAATGTTATTAGACCAGTACCCTGGAACCGTGAGCTTAGGCGAGATCTCATCTGAAGACTCTCTGCAAACCATGGCCGAATACACCTCTGGTGGCGATAAGTTACATATGGGTTATAGCTTTGAGTTATTAACTGATGACTATAGTGCACAGTACATCAGAGAAACTGTCTCGCGCTTAGAAGCAGTTATGACCGAAGGATGGCCTTGCTGGGCGTTCAGTAACCACGATGTGCAACGCGTTGCAAGTCGCTGGTCGCAAGATGGAAAGAGTGTGAACCCGAAGCAGGTAAAAATGTTGACTGCACTACTTGGGTCTCTACGCGGTAGCGTGTGTATGTATCAAGGTGAAGAACTAGGGCTAGGCGAAGCTGAAGTCGCGTTTGAAGACCTTCAAGATCCCTATGGCATTACATTCTGGCCAAACTTTAAAGGCAGAGACGGCTGTCGCACGCCCATGCCCTGGGCAGGTGATAAGCAAAATGCAGGATTTACCGATGGAGCACCTTGGCTTCCGGTATATGAAGCACATGCCAGCAAGTGTGTTCGCAGCCAAGAGCAAGATACCAGCTCAACACTGTCTCAGTATAAATCCTTTTTAGCCTGGCGAGCGACTCGACCAGAGCTACTGACAGGTAACATTGAGTTCATTCCTACCCACGAACCTGTACTTGGCTTCTACCGTATACTCGGTGAGAAAAAGTTACTCTGTTTATTCAATTTATCTGAACAAACTGCAGAATTTGAAGTCGAACAACACAATTACACCCCTATTAAGGACCTTGCTCATCAAACCGGTGAGCAAGCAGCAGGAAAAGTAACCCTGCCCGGTTACGGCTGTTTTTTTGCATCTATCTAGCACAGATGAACCAAAAGCCCCCAATCGGGGGCTTTCTTCATGATAAGTTTTTCCAAAAGACTACAAAGCTCGTTTTAGCTCGTTAATCTTAAGCGCTTTATAATAGTGCCAGCTTGGTGAATGGACACGCCCCTTTCGCACAAATAATTCGCTTGTTGCTGTGTTTCGACCCCTTCGGCTATGAGTTTTTTGTTTAGCTTTGCAGCCATTTCAATCACCGCGTTCAAAACTGGCGATTGCAGATTGTCCAACCCAATCGACGCGACAAAACTTTGGTCAATTTTCAATAAATCGATTGGAAAGCTCTGCAAATATTGTAGACCGCTATAACCCGTACCAAAATCATCAATTGCAATTTCTACCCCTGTATCTACAAGCTGCTGCAAAATAAGCTTTATCTTCGCTTCCGAGAGGACATCTCGCTCGGTCAGTTCAATAGTCAGATTATTAAAAAAACCCTTAGCTTGGCACAGCTGTTCGATATAGCTTGGGCACATTAGTAAATAGCCATTGACGTTAAACGAAACTTTAAAGTCACTGTTTTTTCTGAGCAAAGGTCTCAAGTCTGTCAATGCTAAATCGATTTGATATAAAGAGAGTTCGAGTATGGTACCGTCACGCTCCGCTTCAGGTACAAAGTAGGCAGGTCCCAGCTCACCTTCGAGCGGATGCATCCACCGAATTAACACTTCAACCCCTTCAATTTCCTGGCTTTGCGCATTAACCAGTGGCTGATATACGTTAAAAAGCTCCTTACGATTGATGGCATCTAACAGGAGTGTGCGACTGCTCAATAGACGTTTGTCATAGTGATTGAGTAACAATACGAGCCCAACCCAAGAGGCTAGATAAAGAAGGCATAGTACCAACAGCCAAAGTGGATCCGGTATACCCAATAATCTAGCTTCTTTGCTCACCACAACAGCCAGTCTCGGTACATTCTTAAATGGCTTTATATACAGGTATTTACTGGTTTGGTCATCGAATCGCGCTTCAACCTCTGAAGTGCGGCTGAGCGGAAATAGTTTATGGTTAAGTGGTAAGCTATACTGACCTTGTAAGAATACTGGCACGCCTGTCTCGGTATCAACAACCGCTACAAAGTCTAACGATTTATATTTCCTCAGATGTAAAGTATCGTTTATCCAGTCTGTTGGTAACAAGGCATTGACTTCATACCCGTCGTGTCTCGTGCGCGCTAAAACAAAAGCAGGCACTTGCAAGAACTCAGAAATAATTGGCCCATGGTAACGTAAGCCACGCTTTTTAATTGGCTCAGACAAAAACATAGGCGAAGAAAGCATACCAAATGAGTTGCAAATAAGGTTGCCACGAGGACTCACAATACCTATTTCACTGACTGCTGGGTTTTTAAAAACAAATTGACGCATTTGGCGAATGGTCTCTTCATTGCACTTTGCATCAATATGGTCTGATTGACGAAGAAACTCATCAACATTGTCTAATTGTGATTCTAGATCCACAAGTACACGTTCAGCCATACTCTGCACTGACGATTTTTCAGACTCTTTGTGCTGGATGTATATAAATGTGAATAATAGCCCAAAGATAAATGAGCAGATCAACCAAGAAACAAAAAAATTTTTGATGCTGTTTGTCCAAGAATGTTTTCTCTGACGCAAGCTAAGTTCCTAGAATCAATGATATAGCAAGAGTTTAGATTTAAACAATTACAAATTTATGACAAAGGATCTGCCTTTGCAGACAGATCCTTTTGGTGACAGCTGTCAAAGCCACTAAATGCAGCTTTGCACCAATCTGATATTAAAGATTTTTACTCGTGCCTACTTCAACACGTGTTTTTAACTTTTGACCAGGTCGAAAAGTTACAACGCGCCTTGCAGAAATAGGTATATCTTCTCCAGTTTTAGGGTTTCGACCTGGGCGTTGTTTTTTATCACGCAAATCGAAATTGCCAAAGCCAGAGAGCTTAACCTGCTCTCCGTTTTCAAGCGCTGAGCGGATTTCTTCAAAAAACGCTTCAACTAAATCTTTGGCATCCTTTTTATTTATCCCCAATTTTTCAAATAGGTGTTCAGCTATGTCGGCTTTAGTAAGCGCCATATCTAGTCCCTCAACGATGCATTAAATTGTTTGGCCAATTCGGCCACGACTCTGTCTACAACCTCGTTGATATCTTTCTCTTCGAGCGTTTTATCAACTGCTTGTAGGGTTAGGGCGATGGCTAAACTCTTATAATCGGGTTCAATACCTTTGCCCTTGTACACATCGAATAAGTTTAGGTCAACTAATTGATTTCCGCCAACTTTCTCAATGCTTTCTAAAATATCGCCTATTTTTACATCATCTGCAACTAAAATAGCAATATCTCTGCGATTTGATGGGAATTTTGAGATACTTACGGCTTCAGGCAGCTTTCTTTGCGTAATTGCAGCCACTTCTACCTCAAATACAAATGCCGTATCGTTTAATTCCAACGACTTTTGTAATTGTGGGTGAATCGCACCAATAAAACCAACTTTAACGCCATCAGCATAAATTGCTGCCGACTGACCCGGGTGTAACCCATCACACGCTTCGGCTTTAAAACTAAATCTAGCAGGGTCATTGCAAACTGCAAGCAAAGCTTCAACATCGCCTTTAATATCAAAGAAATCTACTTTTCTACTCGCGATGCCCCAGTGCTCGTTATGGGTATTACCATAAACAATACCACCAAGCACAGCGCTTTGACGAATACCATTTTCAGCACTCTCATCTTTTACAAACTTCAAACCGTGTTCAAAAAAGCGAATACGAGATTGCTGACGATTTTGGTTGTACACTAACGCATTAACCAAACCTGGCATCAAGCTAACACGCATTGCTGACATCTCTACTGAAATAGGATGAGGCAATACCAATGCGTCACTTTCTGGGTGAAGTAGCGCTTGCTTCTTAGGATCTACGAAGCTGTAAGTAATTGCTTCTTGATATCCACGTGATACAAGTTCATTTCTAAAACGAGATACAGGTAGTGCAGCCTCTTGATGATCAGTCATCTTAAGTGCAGCACTTGGCGCAACGTTTGGAATATTGTTGTAGCCAAATACGCGAGCAACTTCTTCAATTAGATCTTCTTCAATACTGATATCAAAGCGATAACTTGGTACTTGTGCCTGCCATTGAGCATTCTCAAACGTCACTTCTAGGCCTAGGCGCGCAAGAATATCTGTTACTTTGTCATCTTCAATGTGATAACCGATAACACGATCTAAGCGCTCGCGACGCAAAACTACCGATTTTGTCGCTGGTAGGTCCGCTTCTGATACAGCTTCAACAACAGGACCTGCTTCACCACCTACAATTTCAAGTAAAAGTGCTGTTGCACGCTCCATTGCGTCATGCTGAAGCTGATGATCAACACCACGCTCATAACGGTGAGATGCGTCTGTGTGTAAGCCGTAGCTACGTGCTTGACCCGCAATCGCTAGTGGGTTGAAGAATGCACTTTCTAGTAAAATGTCTTGTGTGCCCTCTTTAACACCTGATGCTTCACCACCGAAAATACCTGCCATAGCAAGTGCTTTTTCGTGGTCAGCAATCAATAAAGTTGACGTATTAAGCTTAGCAGTATTACCGTCTAGCAATACCAGTTCTTCATCCTGCTGCGCTTTACGTACTTTAATACCACCAGAGATCGCAGAAAGGTCGAAAGCGTGCATTGGATGGCCTAGCTCTAACAGCACATAGTTAGTTACGTCAACAACTGGATCGATCGAACGAATACCAGAACGACGCAGCTTTTCTACCAACCAAAGCGGTGATTCAGCATCAAGATTGATGCCTTTGATCACTCGACCTAAATAGCGAGGACAAGCATCGCTATCTACCAGTTCGATTTCAATTTTGTCATCGATTGTCGGCTTTACAGCATTAATTTCAATTTCTGTAACGTCTAAACCGTTTAGTACACCCACTTCGCGTGCAAGGCCTTTAATACCTAAACAATCACTGCGGTTTGCCGTTAGGTCAACGTCGATTGTTACGTCATCAAGTGCGAAGTACTCGCGAATATTTTGGCCAATGGTCGCATCTGTAGGCAATTCTAAAATACCATCAGAGCTTTCAGCCATGCCTAGCTCTTCAAATGCGCACAACATTCCGTGGGAAGGTTGACCACGAAGCTTTGCTTTTTTGATTTTGAAGCCGCCTGGCAATACTGCGCCAACTTTCGCAACTGCAACTTTTAGACCTGTACGACAGTTTGCTGCACCACACACGATGTCGAGTAATTCTTCTTCACCTACGTTCACTTTTGTAACACGTAGTTTATCGGCATCTGGGTGCTGGCCGCATTCTACAACTTCGCCAATTACAACGCCGTCGAAATCACCAGCAACTGGGT
Source organism: Pseudoalteromonas luteoviolacea (assembly GCF_001696455.1). Lineage (GTDB taxonomy): Bacteria > Pseudomonadota > Gammaproteobacteria > Enterobacterales > Alteromonadaceae > Pseudoalteromonas > Pseudoalteromonas luteoviolacea_C. The sequence continues at coordinate 290,181 of NZ_MAUJ01000001.1, read as the reverse complement.
CAACGCCATCTACTTCTAAACCAGCCATAGACAGTTGTTCAGATAGAGCATCCGTATCGATCGCTGGATTAACCCACTCTCTTAGCCACTTTTCACTAAATTTCATTTTTGGTTCGCTCTTATCTGAATTGGTTTAGGAATTTTAAATCGTTTTCGAAAAATGCACGTAAATCATTAACGCCATAACGCAGCATTGTTAGGCGCTCTACGCCCATACCGAAGGCAAAACCAGTGTACTTTTCAGGGTCAATTCCAACCGAACGCAATACATTAGGGTGCACCATACCGCAACCTAGTACTTCTAACCACTTACCATTTTTACCTTTAACATCTACCTCAGCAGAAGGTTCAGTAAACGGGAAATATGAAGGACGGAAACGGATCTCCATGTCTTCCTCAAAGAAATTACGAAGGAAATCATGCAAAATGCCCTTAAGCTCAGTAAAGCTCACGTTTTCGTCAACCATTAGACCTTCAACCTGGTGGAACATTGGCGTATGTGTTTGGTCGTAGTCATTACGGTATACGCGGCCAGGAGAGATAATACGTAGCGGTGGCTGCTCAGCTTCCATAGTACGGATCTGAACACCACTTGTTTGCGTACGCAATACAAGCTTTGGATTAAAATAGAAAGTATCGTGGTCAGCACGCGCAGGGTGGTGCTCAGGAATATTCAGTGCATCAAAGTTGTGGAAATCATCTTCAACTTCAGGTCCAGACTTGACTGCAAAACCGAGTTCGCCAAAAAATGTTTCGATGCGCTCAATTGTACGCGTTACAGGGTGAAGACCACCTGCAGGCGCTGCACGACCCGGCAATGTCACATCGATTGCCTCGGCTGCTAATTTTTGCTCTAGTGCAGCATTAGCTAACGCTTCACGTTTTTCGTTAATCGCAGTTTGTACTTGGTTCTTCGCTTGGTTAATTACTTGACCCGCTTCTTTGCGCTCTTCAGGCGCCAGTTTGCCTAGGGTTTTTAGTAGTCCAGTAATTTCACCTTTTTTACCAAGGTAGTTAACTCTGACTTCCTCAAGTTGCGCAATCTCACTTGCACTTGAAACCGCTTCAAGGGCTTGCGCTAAAATATTCTCTAAGTTCATTCTATACCTGATCTGGTTGAGGTAATTTGCCTTTTCTGAATCAGTTATGATAACTGAAAGATGGGGCTAGATTCTAGCCCAAATTCACAGCTTTAGGGTGGCTTTTATAAAAGGAATGGTAAGTTTTCGCTGTGCAGCCATAGATGCGTGGTCTAACTTGTCCAAAACATCGAGTAATGCACGCATATCTCTACTCAGTCGCGTTAGTAAAAATCGCGCACATTCATCACTTAATTCTAGGCCGCGCATATTTGCTCGCTTGACTAGGGCTTCTGCTTTGTCGTCATCACTCATGGAGCGAATTTGAAAAGTCGTCCCCCAAGCAAGCCTAGACTCAAGGTCTGGTAAAGCGATATTCAACATACTTGGCAGCAAATCAGCGGTCATCACTAAGCATTTTCCCGCTTCGTTAAAACGGTTGAAAAAGTTAAAAAGAGCTTTTTCCATTGCGTCGTTACCAGCAACTAAGTGCACATCATCAATACACACAACGTCTAAGCCATCTAGTCCCTCAAGCACATCAGGTCCAAACTTGATCACTTCTCGAAGGGAAATCAAAATAGTCGAGAGACCAAGTTCTTGCGCATGAATGCAAGTAGCATACAGCAGATGTGATTTTCCTGAGTCTGCGAGACCACATAAATAAGTAAACTGAAAGTCCTGCTGAATTTCACTTAATGCTTTTTTTAGATGTGTTACTTCCAGTGACTTTTCCCCTCCAAAGTAGGAGGTAAAAGTTTCATCATCGGGCAAGGTAACCGGTAAAGCCAACTGCATCGGATCTAACATCACTGCTGCCCCACCCAGCTATACCTTAAATTAGAAGAGCTCGCGACTTGGTGAAAAGCGCGCGGATCGACATAAACTTCAAATGATTGTTCTAGCTTTAAAGACTTTTGTAAATCAGATACCGACGACATATGCTCTACTTCAAATTGCACTTGTTCTTTATTACGATACACCACATCCACGCTGCTTACTGTACTAATAGTGAGTAACTGTCTTTTTGCGCGTTCCACTTTATCAAAGGTTCGCAGTCCATCAACCGTGATCACTGTACTGTTCGTGGCATACGATTTATTTGGATCTATAACGTACTCATCGGCCAGCGCTGATGACATTTCATTGACCATCGAGATCAGTAACTGTTGTTTGTCACCCACAAGTTGTACAGATTCAAACATGTCAGCATCGGTATAGCGCCAATCTAGCTGCCAACGACTGGTATTTGGCTGTTTGAACAGTCGTCCAGTAATTACGCGTTCCGCATTATATCTTGCTGAAGCGGCCTCTACTGGCTCAGAAAAGTTCCCCCAAACTTCAGCTATTCCGACCTGAGATCTGTCTGTAAGATCCATCAAAGGAACAACTACGGGTACGCCCCACTCTGCCGCGGTATCATAAATGAGCCGCTCTAACTGCGGATAGCTTTCTTGTGTCACGAAATCGCGTCGCAAATTATCTTCGATAGCTAGCCATATCGCTATCAGCGGCCTACGGTTACCCCATAGGCCAAACCCACTGTCTCTAACGAGCTTTTCAACTTTTTCAGCTTCAAAGCGCACTTTGATTTTTAGTTCACCTTCAATGTGCTCAATATACTCATATTTGAGCATATAGTCAGAAATACGCCGTTTGCTTTTTTTGATTAGTGGGTGGTCGCCATTCCCCGCCTTCCCTGTCAGCTTTTTAATGACTTGGTCTAATGCATCCTGACTGGCTTTAGCTCTGGTTGCTCGGGTTTTATCATCCACTACCAGAGTGGCTTCATAGAGGTCAGTTACCTCTATCGCATAAGCTGTACTGCACATCCAAAATAAACAAAGTAGGAAAAGTTTTTGTGCCATTACCAACCATCTAAACAAATATAAAGTTTGATCCTAATGCAATCATACGCGCTGGTAAAGCAATGCCTAAACATTTACTTAGCAAAATATATTTGATTCTTTCCTTTACCTTTTGCTTCGTAGAGCGCGAGGTCTGCATCATGTAATATACCTTCTGCACTGAAAGGTTGATTAATAACCGACGCAACGCCGATACTGCATCCACAGCTCACTTCAATCCCGGTCTCAAGTTTGATAGGAGATGAAATCGATTTTAAGATGCGATTTGCCAGCAGCTCTAGCGAAGACATATCGACCTTCTCTGTGATCATCACAACAAATTCATCTCCACCTAAACGACAAATAAAATCGTAACTTCTCAATACTTGGTTTAAGCGGTTGCTCACTGTTTGCAATACAAGGTCGCCACTTTGATGACCATGGTTATCGTTAACGGGCTTAAAATCATCCAAATCCAGATACAGAACGTATACCAACACATCGCTGCGCTGTGAGCGCGCTGATAAACGCTCTAACTCTCTAAATAGAAACTTCCGATTAGCTAACCCGGTTAAGCTGTCATGCAAAGAGTCATGTTCAAGCTTTTGCTGTAATGCCTCCCTTTTCTCAATCTCCTGCTCAAGATCCTTTAAGCTCTGCTCTAATTCCGACGTGCGCTCTGATACCTTAGCTTCCAGCTCAGATTGATAGTTTTGTAAAGCCCGGTTAGCTTCAAGCAAAGCTTGCTGATTATTGAAAGCATCTAGTGCAGACGAAATTACATGACTGATTGTATAAAGCACATCCACAATCATGCCTGAGTATTCATCTTCTTTGCGATATGACTGAATAATAAAGGCTCCCAGATGCTGATTGCGGTTCACCAACGGAAAGCAAAGCCATTGCATTGGAATAGACCCTAATATATTCACCTCATTGTTTTTCATCAGCGCTTCAATATCAGTTTGATTAAAGTTGCACACTTGATTCGCTTTTAACGCATAGGCAGTAAGAGAATGAGAAATGTCATCCAATGAGAGATTTTCTAAATCTTCCGCCTGCATATCATCTTTGACATCATGAAAATAGGGAAAGGAGAGGTTGCCATTTTCTTTGTACAACACGACAAAAAAATTGTCTGCATAGGTGACTTTTTGCAAGATACAGTGAATGTCTAACAAAAATCGTTGAATTGAGTCTGACGTATTTAAGCATGCCACAATGTCTGTCATGCTATCTATCACATAGCCGCTATCTACTGCCTCTACAGCTATTTCTTTCATTTCGTATCCCTCATTAGTCCAAATTTTTCATATTCATAAGCCAAACAGCTCAAAGTTTAGCCATAACTTTAACCTTTTGCAGTATTTGAAAAATGACATAATTGTGTAAACATAATATTTTACACTTAATTTACAAAAATAATAATATGCGCGCGTTTATGGATCGGCAAACCTTCATCATTTTTCATATTTTGGCCATCGCTGTTGTTATCGGCAGTATGATAACAGGCTTGAGGATTGCTCTAATCAGTCAAGACTGGATGTCCCCAATATCAACTTTGTTGCCACAAGGTCAAATGCACATTTGGCACTTAGGGTTCGGCATTGCCCTATCGTTAATTATAGCCTCCTATTTATTGTATTCATTTACAAGTCCTTTTCGTAGTATTCAGTCAAAATACCACAAAATTATTAATTACTTAGGCTATATCTCTCTGCCTATTGTGAGTATTTCTGGCTGGCTTGTATGGGCAGGTCTGTACGCTGATGTCTCTCGCACTATTCACCAGATTGCAATGTGGGCAATGTGCTTTTACCTCGTCTTTCATGCATGGATTTATGTCGTTCAGAATGGCCGACGCGTATTTTCCATCCTGCTCCCCAAAAGAGCGACTTTACGCCATCTCAGTTATATATTCGGCATATGTGCAGTGTCACTATCCAGTTTATTTTTAGTAAAGAACACAACCCACCAGCTCAACGTATTAACAATTGATGATGCCACTTTCATTGAAATTGATGGCAAAGCAGACGAACTCGCTTGGACAAAAACAAATCCGATTTCTCTCATGACCATAGGCGGGGCAAACTTTAACCAAGGCGCGACCGAAGTTACCGTCAAAGCACTCGCAAACAAATACGAGAGCTACTTTTTAATTTCATGGCAAGACGAGACAAAGAGCACGCATCATTTGCCACTTTTAAAAACCGCTCAAGGATGGCAAGTGCAAGAAAACGGATTTTATAACTTCGACGAACGCACTTTCTATGAAGACAAATTTGCAGTCATGCTATCTGAAGGATGCGAAATTGCCGGCGACAAGACACTACATCTAGGCGATAAGCCTATTAATGGTAAACCCAAAAATTGGCACGGTAAAGGCTACCATGCCAGCCTTGATGGAAAAACGCGAGATCTATGGCACTGGAAGGCTGTGCGCACTAATGACATGTACCTCGCCGACGACAACTTTATCGGACCACCAGCCCCCCATTTAAGTGGGAATCGCAGATATACGGCAGGCTATCAAGCCGATGGCAAAGAAAGTGGCGCTTATGTAATGAACTGGCAATGGTACACGCCAAAGACTGTAATTCCCAAGCGATTACCCAACAATTTAGATATCTACCAACAGCATCGCGATAGCGTGCTTCCTTGGTTTGGCTCATCCCCTTACCGCGAGTCTGATGACTTATATCCAATTGGCACTTTTTTATCCTCCGTTTTGTATCGTTCTAACCGATTTGAAGGAGATAGAGCCGATGTCAGAGCCAGAGGTGAGTGGAAAGATGGCCAGTGGACGTTAGAGCTCGTTCGAAAACATAATACCCAGTCCAAATACGATGTTGCCCTGCAAACTGGGACCTGCATGTGGGTATCTGCTTTCGATCACGCTCAAATTGCGCATACACGCCACATGCAGGCCATCAAGTTGAGGTATGCGCTATGATTAATCGCATCATTTGGTCCGTTCTTATTTTAAGTGCACTGATTGTGGTTTGCTTGCTTCCACGAGAAAAACCAAAACTGATCCAGCATCAACGTTTTACCAAAATTACAAACGCTGGGCAGACGCTCTTGCCTTGGCAAGGCCCTTGGGCCTGCGTATTAGACAGCCAAAATGGCCTTTTGTGGGAAGTGAAAACCGATAATGAAAGCGTCCACGATGGTTACTGGACCTATTCTTGGTTTGATGGTCAAACAGGAAAAAGTAATTTTGGCGACTGTTATTTTGAACCCCAACGCTGCGACACTGCTGACCTTATTCGCCGCACCAATCAACAAAGTCTGTGCGGGCAAAGTAATTGGCGGCTACCCAGTGCAACTGAACTTATCAGCTTAGTACAAGAACCAAGCTCTCCATCACAGCCTTATATCGCGACCGATTACTTTGTGCATATCAAGCGTGGAGACTATTGGAGTGCCGAGCATGACGTTCCACTCCCCGCAAAGTATCGTGCCAATGGTCTTGGGGCCACTGCCATTAATTTCCATTTTGGTAAAAGCTACACATTGCCCTACCGAAATGCCGCATTTGTCATGTTGGTGGCTGATATACCAACAGCAAATACTCACCCGCAGCTAAGTCGTCGCGCAACAACTAAACAACACAAACAGGAATAACAACTATGAAAGCGCTCCACATTGGTATCGCTAGTACGTTACTTATGGCAAACGCCAGTTATGCCGCAAGTGACTACCACCGCATAATCTGGGACGGAAACCCGAGCAGTCAGGCCACCATTGGCTTTACTCCATCTGGCGGTTCAAACCACGTCATAAAGTATGGTACTAGCACCAATGAATCAAGCTGGACAACTAAGTCCGTTACCGCAAGCCATACTTTTGCAGGCAGCTTAAACAGCCAGTTTGTTAAGCTTACAGGTTTACCTGCCGACTCCGCCATATACTATCGCGTATGTGATAGCACAGGCTGTGGTCAGCACCTTTGGTTTAAAACCGCACCGGCGAGTACCAATACCGGGTTTGTTGCCATTGCAGGCGGTGATACCAGAACCGGATGGACAACACGCCGCTCGGGTAACCAAATGGTCGCCAAAATTAGACCTTTATTTATCATGCATGGTGGTGACTATACCAATGCAAACTCAGCCTCTGAGATGAAAGAATACCTGAAAGATTGGCAATTGACGTTTTCTTCAGATGTGATTGGCGGTCAAAGCTATAAACGCGTCTACCCGTTCATTGCTACCCATGGTAACCATGAAGATGATAACTACAAAACGCTATGCCAAGTGTTTGGTGTCGACTACAACAATGATGGACAATGTACCAGTGCAGACACCTATGGCGCTTTCAACGTTGCAAACCTTTTACGCGTCTACACGTTAAATAGCCAATACAAGAATAGCGGCTGGTCAAGCTATGCAACCGCGATGAATAACTGGCTTAAACAGGATTTACAAAGCCAAGGTAACAGTGCAAAGTGGCGTGTTGCTCAGTACCATAAACCTATGTACCCACACTACTCAGGTAAATCTGATAACACCATTTTACACACTTGGTGGGCAAATGACTTCTATAACAATGCCATGAACCTTGTGGTTGAGTCTGATACGCATATCAATAAAATCACAGAAGCGCTGAAACCTTCTGGTAATAACTTCGTGAAGACGACTTCCGGTGGTACGGTTTATGTGGGTGAAGGAAGCTGGGGGGCGCCTGCTCGTTCGGCAAATGATCCTAAGTCTTGGACTATCGATCTAGCGAGCATTCAACAGTTTAAGGTGCTTTCAGTTACGCCCAACAAACTGGAAGTTAGAACGGCACAGTTTACCTCAGGTGCGAATACCCTCACGCGTGAACAACGTGCAGCAGATCCACTTGCACTGCCTGGTAACGTGAGTTGGTGGTATGCCAGCGGTTTGGGCGAAGTACTGCCTCTCGTTCGTAATACCAGCGGTCTTTCGGTAATAGAAACACCAATTGGGCCTGAGCCAAATGTACTTGAGAATGACGTACCAGTGACAGGCATCAGCGGTGCTAAAGGCGCAAAGTCTGTGTACACCATGGAAGTACCAGCCAATACGACCAGTCTTAAATTCTCGACCAGTGGCGGCACGGGTGATGTCGATATGTACGTAAAATTTGGCGCAGAGCCAAGCACATCAAACTACGACTGCCGCCCTTACAAAGATGGCAATAATGAGTCTTGTAATATCACACCAATTCAAACAGGCACCTATTATGTCATGCTAAACGGCTATGCAGCGTATAGTGGCGTCTCTCTGGTTGGCTCGTACAGCGCGACAACAAACCCAGGCAACAGACAAGAGTGGACTGGACTTAGTGCGAATAAATCTAATTGGAACTTCAAAACTTTTGATGTCCCAGCGGGTACCACTAAATTGACCGTTACTATCAGTGGCGGCACAGGTGACGCTGACTTATATGTGCGTTTAGGTAGCCAACCAACAACATCGAGCTATGAATGTCGTCCATATGAAAATGGTAACTCCGAAACCTGTACAATCACTAACCCAAGTGCAGGCACGTGGCATTTAGGTGTCAGAGCGTATGAAACATATAGTGGTGTAAAGTTGGTCGCTGAATACTAATTCGCGCCTTGCCCCTTGTGATGTAATAGTTAGCCCATATCTATAGGGCACTATCATGAGGGGCAAAATATGAATTTTCTACATACTATGGTGCGTGTAAAAGACTTAGACGCATCACTTAAATTTTATTGTGATCTGCTAGGACTTGTTGAAGTAAAACGCAAAGAAAGTGAAAAAGGCCGTTTTACCTTAGTATTTTTAGCAGCACCAGGGCAGCTTGAACAGGCCCAAGAGACCTTCTCTCCGACTATCGAATTGACTTACAACTGGGATCCTGAAGAATACACCGGTGGCAGAAACTTTGGCCATTTGGCTTTCGCTGTCGATGATATTTATTCACTGTGCGAAAAGCTACAACAAGCGGGTGTCACCATTAACCGTCCACCTCGATGCGGCCACATGGCTTTTGTAAAATCACCGGATGGCATTTCAATCGAGTTATTACAAAAAGATGAGCCCAAGCAACCCCAGGAACCATGGGTTTCCATGCCTAATACAGGCAGCTGGTGAGCTAACTCATAGAGTGAAGCCATGCTTCACTCTACTCAATTATTCAGAAATATGATACGAGCTCACTAATTGCTTCATGTGCTTTTTGAAGCCAATTGAGTTAGTCGTACTAAGTAACGTACCAAGTTTATTTTTGTACTTTTTTGGGACAAGCACTGCGCGGTAGTACTTTTGATGGGCTTGATGAGAAAGCGCTAGGCTAGTCCACCAACCATGTTTTCTTGCAAAGTAAAAATAGGTAGGACGGCTCACAACGGCAAAATCAACTTGTTGCTTAAGCACAAGCTCTAAAAGCGCTTTTTCACTTTTCGCATCAACACGTTGGAGTTTTTCTAGCTTTTCAGCGTCATGCAATTTAGGATAAAAATAGCCTTGTACACCCCCATAGCGCTTGCCATGTAATGATGTTGGGTTCTTATATTCAAATGGCCTTTTTACGCTCGAGACAAACTCGTCAGTATCGTAAAAAAGCGGATCACTCCAGAGGTATTTGATTTGATCATTATCCCCAAACCACGCCGGATTCACACCCAAAACCGCACCATTGAGCTGCTCTTGCTCTAATTCACTACGAATACGAGTTTTTGGCCTGAAAACCAGCTGATATTGAACATCATCATGAAACTCATTCAATAGCCTCACAATATCAAAATAAAGCCCTGACTTTTCTTTTAAGCTCACAATATAGGGGGGCTTATCATGGTACGTATACAGCTTAATGCGCGCTGCTTGTTCACTCCACGCACACCAAGGCAACACCATCAAAATGCCAACAATTATTAGCTGTACCAACGTAACTCCTAAAAATGACTGAATGGCAATACATTAAATTTATATCTTCGCCATTCAGTCATCAAGTTTTATCCACGGATGTTACTGACAACTGCCATCATTATATTTGACCAACAGCGTTGCACCTGATGGTGCCCCCGAAACTTTCAAGTAGCCCCAGTACTGACTTTGACCAGACAAATTAATACATTCGCTGTTGCCGTCACGTGCCGAACGCGCATCGACATTTGAGTCTGTAGGCCAGCCTTGATTGCTGTACTCAAGGGTTAAATCGCCACTGCCATGCGCTGTTTCAATACTGATATTGCCCTGATCTCGCACATTTTCAAGACTAAACCACATAGGCTCTTGACTCGCTAAACACACTGCGGTGCCCGCTATCAGGCGTCCATCAGATACACCGCCCTGTGTTTTACAAAGGTCCGGCAGTGTTGTTGGCGGCGCTGTAAAGTCCGCCGACAGTGAGACGTTTTCGAATGAGTTATATCCTCTCAACATGACGAAATAAGTACCTGCGGTTGGCGCTGCAATATCACAACGTTCCGCATTTCCACCCACATAAGGCCGACAATCGTAACTTGTGAGTGTAGGTGTTTGGCCGTGCTTAACATATAGATCCGAATCGCCAGTGCCACCTGATGTTACAATAGTCAGATTGGTCGCCCCTGCTGGCACTTGAATCTTGAAGTGTTTCATCTCATCTTGCTGTGCAGCTACCGTAACGGTTTGCCCTTTTTGTAACTCAGTAACGCCATCGCTGTCTTGTGCGACATTAGCGGTTGTCGATACTGTCGCACGAGCCCCCTGCGGATCGCTTACGGTCAACGACACAGTGTACTCACCCTTAGCATTGTAACTGTGTCTAGGGTTTGCTTCTGAACTTTGATTGCCATCACCAAACTGCCATAGGTAAGTAAGCGCCTGCCCTTCTGGATCTGAGCTACCTTGGCTACTAAAGACAATATCGCTGCCTACAGCCCCTGAATATGGGCCATTAACTACGGCTGTTGGTGCTTTGTTGTCTGCTCCACCAGCTAGGTCAAGTGTCCATTGCGTGAATTCTTGAGAATAACGCTGCGCCCAACCATCAATGGTAGCCTTATACCCACTCCAATTGCCTTGCCTTGTTTGCGATAACATGACTTTCAATTCTTCGAAGTGACGCTCAAACATAAAGCGCACGGCTAAGTACCCCCATCGGTAAATTCTATCCTGATCAAAACCAGCGTAGGTCGTCGCAAAGATTTCATTCAGTTGATATGTACTGCCATCTTTGATGGTATCAATGGCGGCTTGGTTGTCATTCAGGTTAGCAACGTACTCTGCAACCCCTTCACTCCACCACACGATGGCTTCAGTCGGTGCATTGAAGTCACCATACAAATCAAATCGACCATCCAAATAATGCACATATTCATGCTCTAAGTTCCACACAAAGTGGTCAGCCTTAGCATAACTTGCCTCATAAGCGATAAAGTTTGCTTGATTACCAACTTTACTCGGATCGCCCTCTAAATACATACCGCCGTTATTGGTATCAATTTTAAAGATAGCTTTGGCATATTTGGCGTAATCGCCACTACTATCAAAAATATTCACCTGTAACATAGTATTGTTGTCATCAGCCACAGGCGTATTGTTTGTTTCTAGCATGTCATGAAAACGGGTTTCTTCTAACGCCATGGTTTGGCACGCAGACAGGTGCTGGGCATTGGTCATGTTTTGCGAACGAATGCGAATCGTTGAACTACATTGGTATGTTTGTGACAATGCTTTACCTGTAAGCTCTTGCTCAAAGTTACATATTCCAAAATCATTACAGTCAGCATAATACGTTGCGACATCAGCGGCGGCTAACCAAATACCATCACCATAACCAAAGCTTTCATAGCGACTAAATAAGGCTTTTAGTGCAGTATCTACAGCAGGTTGAATTGCCGCATTTTTGTAGTTTTTCAAACGTGCTAATTCACTTGCTGAGTTGATGATCATGTATTCCGCATCGGACCCAATCATCCAGCTTTGTTTGCTAAAGTTATCCAGTAGACTTACAAGTGTGGTATCTGATTGCACTAACGTGACAAAATTGTCGTTCCACTGGCCTCTGAATAAAATCGTGAATATCCCATTAACCGCGCTGCGCATATTCCATTTATCAGCATAGCTTTGGTTCCAACGTTGCAACCAAGATTTAACGACCGGTAAATACACGTCCTGCATCTCGGAAGAATCCATCGTGGTGATAACTTCTTGCAATACGCGGCCATGTGCATCGCTGTTGTTGTAAAAGTTGCTATTATTCACAAAACTATCGATAGCGCCTTTCACGACTGGCTTTAGATCTGCACCAAACGTTACAGAATCATTGTAAAATTCAACGTAATACCCTGCACGAATGAATAAGAACAAAGACTCTAAAGCGGCACTACCGTTACCATCGTAGCTGGACGCCTGGGATCTTGCATATTCCGCAGCTGCGCGCATTTTGGCCGTTGTAAACACGGCTACTTGTGTTGCACTTGGCGCGCTAAAGAGTTGATTGACACAAGTCGTCCCCTGACCCACCACTAAGTTTGCAATATTACTCGCACTGGCCTGTGCTAATTGATCTAAATTACAGTTTGCCGCGATTTCATTTGATGCCGACAACATCACATCTGCCGTCATCAAGTTCGCTGCGACAAAACGCGACTCACTTTGAGCTGAGGGGGCTTTTTCGTTGTGTTTTATACCGTGTTCATCACCATGAGAAAGGTGCACTGGAGAAGATGTTGTCAATGGTTTAAATGCGCGTTCAGCTTGATGCTCATGCGCATGTAAACTGAATGCTAATACCGGCAATGACAAGACAATTGCTTTAAGTTTCATATTATTAACCTTTTAAAATGTGTATCCAAACCCGCTAACCGGGAACATATTTTTAACACACTAGCAATATTGCATACAATATATTTTATATAACTTTACGTAATAAACAGACTAATAATTCGGCACTTTAATTATTTTTTGTTAACTATTTTATTCTTAGAAGGTCAGTCGGGCTTTGCTCTGCAACACAAAAACCCCATAAATTACAGGTGATTATGGTATCAATAAGTAAAACTATGACAATAGAGGATGTTTGAAATCTGACAGCTTTATTTCAATCGTTTTTGAGTTTTTTATAACACGAAGGTGCTAAATATGGACTGGTTTATTCAAATATTGAATATGAATGACACCTTGATTACGCATAGTAACCAACAACGTTTGCTTTTCTAATCGAAGGGGATAATCACCATCAGGCAAATTTCTCTTTGTCAGATTATTTAACCCCTCAACCAGGCCTAATGTTTCAATTTGGCTGTGTTGCTCGGCACGTTGATGAGATTGCTTGACGTAATCCAGCCCCTGATCAACACACTTATCAACTACCGCTTTCGCTACGCGCTTACCAGCTTGACTTTTTAATGTTTTAAAAAATAATGACTTGAAAATAGTGGAAATCATGTACCTATCCTACCTTAATAATCTGCGACTATTTTGCCACGCGAAATTATTACACTCCATTACACGGATAAGTTAAGCAGGATAAAGTGCTGCTGTCAGCCTTTTTGATGCAACAAATAGTTTCTAAATGTGTCGCAGTATTAACGGGCTTTTCTTGCTTGCAAATCAACTATTGCTTTGCCTTACAGGTTTTAGTTTTACATCTCTCAAACGGTCACCACTGCATAACGGGTCACAACTTAAAACCATATAATTGGCAGCTTCACCAATCATATTGTATTTGCACATATTGATATGTTGAGCAGCCCCATGGGTTACTGCATGAAGTGCTTGTACGACGGTCACCCGCTCAGATGGATCTAAAGTGCGCTGTTCACTGGTGTAATGGGCCGGCATAGCCTCAATGTCCCGTTCGCAGGCTATTTCAGCTAACCTTAAAGGGGACAAAGGCTCACTGGGAAAGTTGCTTTGTAGGCATAGATTGCAGCCATTTTGAAGCACACTTTTACAAGGTACTAAAATTTCATTGAAGTGATAGTCATTCACCCACTTAAACCCGCTTGTTGCGAGTCGCCCCATACTGAGCCCTACAGAGGTTTGGTGACTCAGCCGAGTAAGCTGGGCAGACTTTAATACTTCGCAATGATCTAGCCGCGCAAGCTCATCGATATGGCATTGGAATGTGTCATAGGTCGAAAATGAACACTGCCTTGTACTGGATTCAACCAGTTTATCAAACAACAATGCAACGAACTGGCTTTGAATGGCGGCCTCGAAATGGCAAACCCCTTGCTTTTCTCCTTGTTCGATAATTCCATCAAATGCGCAGCCCAACTCACTTAACTGCCAAACAAGCTCATTGTCGCGAAAAGCCCAAGGTAAAATAGACATTCCTTCAGCAGTGACGAAGCTAAACTGCTTAAGTGATTCAATAAAGCTCTTAAATGAAGGTGATTTGCCCAGCGCACTCGCCTTCACTCTATCAATTAGCTGCGTATTAACATAGGCAGAAGAAAAGTCGCTGCTCACAATACACACCGGCCTATTGATGCCGATTGCATCTAAAGCTTGCACACTCAATGCTTCAAGCGGTTTTCCCCAATTTAAAAGATAAGGTTCTAATCCAAAACAGAATAAACAATCCCCTTTTTTAAGACTACTATCTAAATATGTAAGGGCATTAAAAACATAGTCGCAGCCATAGTTTTGACTCACTCTTGTCGCGACACCGCTTAACCCGTGTAGCCCCAAGTCGGCATAATGACGACACAAAGCAGACTCAACAAGATAACAATGAACACTCATACAGCTAGGCATCATGGATTCATGAGACTGCAATTGATGGAACCGCACCAACCCATCCGTTTTTTTTACCGCTTTGTACACTTCATGAAAGTGCCCAACGCCAACCAGCTGTCCATTTTGTACCGCAATGGCTTCAGCTGTTTTAACCGTATCTGAAAACTCTGTGTATATTACACTGCCATGACGTGCATCATAGATGTCAACTTGCTGCTCACTCTCGCTTGAGCATTGCGATTGAAGTGAAGGCGTGAAAAGATCTGGTGTATATTTATCAGCCAATCGATTCAGCCAGGTTTGGATAAAAGGGCTCTCCATTGGGTGGCTTTGCAGCATTGGATTTAGAAAGTGCATCCCTTATCACTCCCGAATAACGTAAAAAGCTTGGTTCGTGTCATGGCCACTCAACAACCTCAAGGCGGCTCTCCAATTAGGCTAGTAAAGTACTCATGTAAAGAACATTACATATCATTACAGTAGCCAATAAATGCACCTGTTTACCAGAGGTTCCTCTTGTTTTTTGCAAAAATATGACAATCGCACACGTATTTATGAATATGTAAGCGTATTCGACGAACCTTGCTATTATCCCTTCGCGCTGACTCGATTTAATGTACACTAAGCACCTTATGACACTAATGACTACTAAACAGATCAAACACTTGGAAGTGATATGGCAAACTTTTCTACCCACTTAAAGGCTTCAACAATTGTCAGTGCAACACTCAGCTCTGTACTTTTAAGTATGTCTGAAGTCAGTGGTTTTCAGGCTTTAGGCTTATTTATTGTCGGCGCATTGGCAGGGCTATTACCGGACTTGGACTCCGACAAGTCAAAATCATTGAATAGTTTGTTTAGTATTTTTGCCATTTTAGTCGCTGGGATTTTACTACTCAATTTTCAGTTCAATTCCATAATAGAAACATGGGTGCTAGGACTTAGCGTATATTTACTATTTATGTTTGTCATTAAACCTATTTTCGAACACTTTACGGTGCATCGCGCAACGCTGCATTCTTTATCAGCAGTTTGTATGTTCGGCTTACTGACATTTCACAGTAGTTTGCTGCTTGGTGTGACACTGCACCTCGCACTACTTTGCAGCATTTTTGTTTTTATAGGGGCCTTGACACATCTAGTCCTGGACGAATGTTATAGCGTAGATATAGACAATAAAGAACTAAAAGCATCATTTGGTACCGCGCTCAAACCCATTGATTTACGTTACCCTTTCACCTCCCTTGCACAGGTTGGTATCACTTTAGGTTGTGTCTACTTTGCGATGCCCTATTTTTCAAACGTGAGCGATATATTTAATACTTGGATAGCCAAACTCCAAACTATACCCTTTTTACCTAACCTCTCCGACTATGAATGGCCATTCGAATTATCTTAACACTTACTTGGTAACCTATAGCTTGGTACAAAAAAGAGGTAAAGCACTGCTATTTAATTGAAAATATTAGTCAAAATACCGATACGGCCTGTTCAATGTATCGTTGTAATTATCGCAGTAATTTCATGAACCGCCCTATTTATGGTAAGTTACGCTCTCAAAATTATTCGTTACCTTAATCAAAGGATATCCGATGGCTGAGTTTATTAACCAAATCAGTGGCCTGTTGTGGGGACATATTCTTATATACCTATTAATAGCAGCCGGTGTTTTCTTTACTGTGAGACTGGGGTTCATTCAATTTGCCCAGTTCCCCCATATGATCAAAGTTATGGCCAACAGCCGTAATGGTTCAGGTGAAGGGATTTCATCATTTCAGGCGTTTTGTACATCGCTGGCGGCTCGCGTGGGCACAGGTAACATGGCGGGTGTTGCTGTAGCACTATACCTTGGTGGCGCGGGCGCGATATTTTGGATGTGGTTAATTGCACTGATAGGCATGGCAACCAGCTTTGCAGAAAGCGCCCTCGCACAGCTCTACAAAGTAAAAGATGAAGAAGGCAACTACCGCGGCGGACCAGCATACTACATGCAGTACGGACTGAATAAACGCTGGATGGGCGTGTTATTTTCGCTGTGCTTAATTCTTGCGTTTGGATTGGTATTTAACGCCGTACAATCAAATTCCATTGCAGCAGCATTTGAAGTGGCATTTGATGTACCTAAATACATGATGGGTATCATCTTAGTGGTTGGCTCAGCTATCATTATCTTTGGTGGTTTAAAAACAATCGCACGCTTTGCAGAGCTCGTGGTACCGTTTATGGCACTTGCATACTTACTCGTTGCGCTGTACGTATGTTTTAGCAACTTTTCGCAGCTTCCAGCGGTCTTTAAGCAAATTATTGACAGCGCATTTGGGCTGGAGCAAGCCGCTGGCGGCGCCGTGGGTTACGCGGTTATGCAAGCGATGATACAAGGTATAAAACGAGGCTTATTCTCTAATGAAGCGGGTATGGGTAGTGCCGCAAACGCAGCAGCAAGTGCAACGCCTAATCCTAACCACCCTGCCTCTCAAGGCTATGTACAAATGCTTGGCGTGTTTGTAGACACGATTGTTATTTGTAGTGCTACCGCAGCGTTGATCTTACTTTCAAATCAATTAGTACCAGACTCTGGTTTAACAGGTATAGCACTTACTCAAAAAGCCATTGTTGAACACGTAGGTGACTGGGGCGCTGTATTTATTGCGGTTGCGATTTTCTTTTTTGCATTCACGTCAATTGTTGCCAACTATAGCTATGCTGAAACAAACCTGATTTTTCTGCAAGAAAATAAAATGGCGATGATGGTTTTCCGAGTTTGTGTTTTAGGCATGGTGATGTTTGGTGCTGTAGGCGAACTTGGTCTCATATGGACATTAGCAGACATTTCAATGGGGTTAATGGCTATCGTCAACGTTGCCGCTCTGTTTATGCTCTCAGGTATTGTTATATGGTTAGCTAAAGACTACCGAGCTCAGTTAAAAGAAGGTAAAACACCTAAATTTGACCCAAGTAGCCGACCAGAAATTGCTAAAACACTGCCAGCAGGGATTTGGCACAAAAAATAGCCTTTAGTTTATTGAAAACGGCAGCAAACCTGCCGTTTTTCTTTCTTTGATTGATAACCTCGACTATATCAATTGCCCCTTCCTATTATTTTCAATCAGCTGAAAAGAGACTTCAGCACTGCCCTGCACAACCGTGCGCTACCCATAGACGAATTAATCTAAGATTATACAATTCGGTAGAATTCAATAATTGTTATATTATAACATTTCAAATATAATCCACTCGAACCGTCACCATCGCTTTGAATATTTTGGAGCAAGCAATGCAAAATACACGTGCGCCAATTTCGGCCATTCCAGCCAATATCATTACTGGTTTTTTGGGAGTGGGTAAAACCTCAGCCATCCAACATCTGATTTCGCAAAAGCCTGAAAATGAACGCTGGGCGATTCTGGTCAATGAATTTGGAGAAATCGGCATTGATGGCAATCTGTTGAATGGACAACAAAATGACTCGGTATTCATACGTGAAGTACCCGGCGGCTGCATGTGTTGTGCGTCAGGTCTGCCAATGCAAATCGCATTAAATCAACTGCTCAGTGAAGCTAAACCACACAGGCTACTCATTGAACCTACAGGCCTTGGCCATCCGCTCGAAGTCCTACAATTACTCTCTAATGACTATTACCAGAAACTTTTAAACTTAGAACAAGTGATCACTTTGGTAGATGCTCGTAATTTAGAGAATAAACGCTACACAGAGCACGCAACTTTTGTTCAACAAATTGCAATATCAGATGTTGTGATTGGCAATAAGCAAGATTTATACGCCCCTCATCATCAAGACACACTCACTCGTTACTTATCAGAGCAAGGTTTTGACAGCAAAAAGCTATACTTTTGCGAGCAAGGTCAATTAGATAGCCAATGGTTAGTTGGCCCGACAAAAGCACTTATTAAACCTCCCTGTCACCACCACCATCACGAAGTCGACCCTACGAGAGACATCAATACCCAGCCCATTCCAAACAGCGGCTTTCTTGAAGCACAAAATGAGGGAGAAGGTTTTCTCAGTGTTGGCTGGCGCTTTTCACCAGATCAAATATTTGATCGTCAGAAATTGCACCAATTTATCACCAGTATTGAAGCTGAACGCCTCAAAGCCGTATTTATAACTGCTCAGGGTATCTTTGCTTATAACAAAACTGCCGATGGCATCACAGAAATAGAGTTAGACGAATGTTTGGAAAGCCGCATTGAGATCATTGCATTACACCGAGATCCAAAATGGCAAGCGTTATTACTTAATTGCCTTATTTAAAATGCCAAAACACTCATCGCAAACGCTTTATTTACATTTTTTAGCGTTGTTACAATATAACAATTGCAAACTATAGGAGGTTTCTTACGACCTAACCAACATATACCGCTGTGATTCAGCAATTAAAATAGTGAAAACAAGAAAGAATATAAAATGAAAACAAACACATCATTAATCATTGCGCTGCTCGCACCGCTGATATTTTTATCTTCAGCTCACGCGTCAGCAATAAAACAAACAAAGGGCGACTTTGAAGACAAATTCCGTCAATTGGATGAAGTACTGCCTACGCCAAATGTCTACCGCAATGCGGCTGGAGAGCCCGGCCAGCAATACTGGCAACAAAAAGTAGACTATAAAATTAAAGTCTCTCTTGACGAGAAAAAACGTCGGTTAACTGGTCATGAGAAGATCACCTATCATAACAACTCACCCTACCGTCTAAAGTACCTTTGGGTTCAATTGGACCAAAACATCTTTAAAGATGACTCTATCGCCAATATGGCGAACAATTTTGGTGGCGTTGGGCGCAGAGGGCCCCTCACACAGGCTGGCGATACGAATAAGCCTGCGAAAATCAGTTTAGGCGAGCTGAGAAGACAGCAGTTTATGACTGACAATGAGCTTGGCTACGAAATCAGTGCCGTGACAGATAACCGTGGTAAAAAGCTAAGCTTTACCATTGTGGGTACACAAATGCGTATTGATTTACCCAAGCCTTTGAAGTCAGGCGACTCGGTAAAGTTTGCCATTGACTTTGCGTTCAACATTGTCGAAGAAGACGCAGTGTCTGCGCGCTCTGGTTACGAGCACTTTGCTGATGATGCCAGACCAGGCGGTAATGACATATTCTTGCTCGCACAGTGGTTCCCAAGAATGCACGCCTATACCGATTATGAAGCTTGGACCAACAAAGAGTTTCTTGGACGCGGTGAATTCACTCTAGAGTTTGGCGACTACGAAGTCGAAATTGAAGTACCCGCTGACCATATTGTTAGTGCAACAGGTGTACTGACCAACCCAAAAGATGTGCTGACTAAAACACAACGTGCACGCCTAAAAGAAGCGAAAACCGCCAAGCGCCCAGTTTTTATCGTGACTGAAGAAGAAGCGCTCGATAATGAAAAAGCAGGCACCAATAAGCGTAAAACTTGGAAGTTTAAAGCGGACAATGTACGCGATTTTGCGTGGGCTTCATCACGTAAATTCATGTGGGATGCACGTGGCTACCAGCAAGGCGGTGACGAGATGCCGCACGTTATGGCGATGTCTTTCTACCCCAAAGAAGGGGGTGACCTTTGGAAAAAGTACTCAACAGAATCTGTGATCCACACAATGGAAGTGTACTCTCGCTTTTCATTTGACTACCCCTATCCAACTGCACAGTCGGTCAATGGCCCAGTGGGCGGTATGGAATATCCGATGATCACCTTTAACGGTCCGCGTACAGAGCTTCAAGACGATGGCACACGTACCTACTCTCAAGCTGAAAAGCGTTTCTTGATTGGTGTTGTCATCCATGAAATTGGTCACATCTACTTCCCTATGATAGTGAATTCGGACGAGCGCCAGTGGACGTGGATGGATGAAGGCCTAAACAGCTTCCTTGATGGTGTGGCAGGACGTGAATGGGATCCAAATATTCCATGGGGTGTAGAACCCAGAGACATCGTCGGGTATATGAAATCTGAAAATCAGGTTCCAATCATGACCCAATCTGACAGCGTCTTAAATTTAGGTCCTAATGCCTATACTAAGCCAGCAGCTGCTTTAAATATATTACGAGAAGTAATTTTAGGCCGTGAACTATTCGACTTTGCGTTTAAAGAGTTTTCTGAGCGCTGGCGTTTTAAACGCCCTACACCATCTGACTTTTTCCGTACTATGGAAGAAGCCTCTGGTGTTGACCTAGATTGGTTCTGGCGAGGCTGGTTTTACTCGACCGATCACGTTGATATTTCCGTAGACAAAGTGTACCAAATGCGTCTAGATACACACGATCCAGACATCGACTTTGCCCGCGAACGCCAGTTTGAACAAAACAAACCTTCATCGCTTTTCGTTGAGCGTAATAAAGCTGAAGGCAAGAAGTTATGGATTGAATTGAACCCAGATATTAGCGACTTTTACGACGAAAATGATCGCTTTACGGTCACGAATAAAGAGCGAAACCAATACAGGGAGTTCATGGAGTCTCTTAAACCATGGGAGCGCAAAACGCTTACCCGCGCGTTAGAAGAGGACAAAAACTATTATGTGCTTGAGTTCTCCAATCTTGGTGGACTGGTTATGCCTATCTTACTAGAGCTAAGTTATGAAGATGGCAGTACAGAAAATCAGTATATTCCTGCTGAAATTTGGCGTCGTTCGCCAAAGCAAGTTCGTAAGTTAATCGTGACTGACAAAAACAAGGTGCTAAAGCAAGTTGTTGTCGATCCAGGTTGGGAAACGGCCGACGTGAATATTGAGAACAATCACTACCCTCGTCGTATTATTCCTTCTCGCGTTGAAGCGTATAAAAAGGCGAAAAGTAAGGACAAAGTGAAGCGCGATATCATGCAAGACATCAAAACTAAGATCAAAGCTGACAACCAGCAAGAGGATAAGTAATGGCTAAGCACATTCACCTTTTGGCAACCGTGTTAATGTTATTGATGAGTACCACGCTGATGGCTCACCAACAAAAGGCATCTGAAACAACGGCCTTGTTTAACAAAAATACGGGTCAGCTAGAGCTGATGCATCGCTTTTATCTTCATGATACTGAACATGCCGTGCAGTCACTATTTGATAAACATGCTGACATTCTGAACTCAAAAGAAACGCAGCAACAGTTTGCCGACTATGTGGCCAAGCAGTTTCAACTTAAAACCTTAAACGGTGACGCCATAGAACTCACAGACGTTGGATTTGAAGTAGACGGTAAGTTTTTTTGGGTATACCAAGAAACCAAACTATCTGAAGCGACTGCTGGCATTAAAATGTTTAACGGCGCACTAAGAGACCTGTGGCCTACTCAGGTCAATATGGTCAACGTTGAAGGTAAAGGCAAAATTCGTACTTTGTATTTTAGCCATGATAAAACTTGGCTAGTAACGCGTTTTTAAACCCCTCTGCTATTGTCAAGGAGCAACCTCTTCAGGTTGCTCCTTTTTCTTTATCTCACAAAGATATACGTAGTTTGTTCTACCGCTATACCCGCGACATTGCCAGCTTTATACACCCCGCCTGCATACGCATAGATATTGTGATAGTTTAACATTGAATAGTCACTACCAGTGCCACTGCAACCCGATGTCTCATGCCAGTAAAGTCTGAACTGATGCTCACCTGTCATACCATGATTTCTACCTAACGTATCTTGAAGTGGAATACAGCTCGCGTTGTTCAATACTGCAATATCAGCAACCGCAAACACACCGACATCACGCATCGTAACCATTAACTCTTGACTGTTATTTTTATAATGAACCCACTGAGTGTCGGTTAAGTGATAGTTGTCATCAAATGAAGTGATGTTTTGTGTCGCTGTAAACAGTACTTCAAAGTCATGAATGTGATTGTACGCTTTACCCGGTACATAACGGATCCCCATAAGGGTCCAACCGCCCCCTTCGGTCTCCATGTCACAGTAAGTGGTGAATTCAGGCAACCCTCCCGTGCCGTCAGGATCTAGTGTGTAGTAACCAGATTTCGCAGCTGAGTCTTTATCTAAAATAGCCTTACAGCTCGTATTTCCAATTGCTGGGTTGACATTTTTGTTGGCGCGGATGGTCGCGGTATCACCACCAATTGACGTAATATCTTGTGCAAATAGGTGTCCATTGATATCAAGAACATTAATCACTTCATGGACATGCACAAGCTCTGCATCTCGTGATTGCTCTTCCTGTAAAAACAGCTCATGGCTTTCGAATTGCACTGGTAACTCGTCTACTTTAACTTGGTTTAGCCTATACACTTCACCCGTATCCAAATTTCCTGATTTGCTAGGCGCATATACAGCCAAATATGCAACCGTTTGCCCAGCACGTGTATTTGCTGCCGTTTGTAATTCTTGATATTGGATTTTGGCACTAAACCCAATTTGATTCACACTATTAGCACGTGCCACATAAGCAAACCCACCATTGTCAGACTGAGGGCTTAAAAATAAGTATGGAACTTGATCGTACTGCTGTGAAAAGTTAAACGTTTGGTTAGCCGTGCTTAAATCAACAGTGCCTACCTCCCAAATAGACCCGTCTTGCATGGTGTGCGTGCCTGCACTGAGTTTGAGTGTTGAGATAGTCTCATTGGAATGCGCACCATCGAGATATTCCCACTCTTTAAAGCTTACTGTAAACGTTCCATCTTGATTGTTTTGTAATGCAACTGCACCAGGCTCTTGATCTAGGTTACTTGCAACACCTGAAATCACGACTTCATTGTCTGCAACGTTTAACACTGCGCCAATGTTGTCCGTCGTATTTTCAACCAGTACAACTGCGCTTGCAGAGCAAGCAGCCAACACCGATACTGTCAGTAAAGCTTGTTTAAACATATGTGTTTCCTTTTTGTCATTGGATATTTGGCGGCTTCAATGCCACCTTGTGATGCAAAGGCTAACAAACTCTATGGGTTTGATATAGATAGTCAGTAGTAAATAATTATATTTTTCATTAACTTAGGAATAAGCTATTAGACATTTTGGGCTAAAGCAGTGCAAGGGTTAACTTTTGATAAGTTACAGTATCTATTTTCACATCATATTTACAAATTGGTTTTTTCGACTTTTTTCGCTAGAAAATACAGCCAGTAACACTCAATTTAAGTGATATGATGAATTAATGTCCAAACAAACCAATTAGTTATTGCCTTTTAAAATAAAATCATTATAGTGACAAACCAAGTCGGCATATAGCGCAGCTTGGTAGCGCACTGTCATGGGGTGTCAGGGGTCGCAGGTTCAAATCCTGCTATGCCGACCAGCTTTTCCCCTACCTTTCAAATACTTGGAAAGGTATTTCAACACCTAAACCTTATCTTGTGCAAAATAAGTGCAAAACCTCAGCTCAAAAACACCGTAAAACTCACGCTTATTTACTTACAACAGCAAGCACCTGAGCCTCAGCAATCAACATAGAATTACCAGCAAGAAGTAATGTATTTTTACCCAGCCCTTATATTAGCCTCAGCATTTGGTATTAACTTAGAAGCCCTGGCGGCAAACTACAATATTGAACGTCTGGTAATCAGAAGCGCAACTTTTTGCTAATTCCTGCCCTATTACGTTTTTTTGCGTTACTAATTGCACTACCAATTCTGCTGGCAGTGCGTGATATAGCGTATCTTGGAGTGCTTGCATGGCTGCGAGATTCTTAACACATAAAGCGCACGGGCTGTGGTCAACAGCACGTGTAGAACCATAACCTTAGGAAATTTCAGCGCCTATATATGGGTAATACGCTTGAGAAATTAGCACAAAATGGTGTATAACGAGCCAAATCACAATAAACGCTTACTTATGCTAATGAGCACGGGTATCTAAGGCGTTAACGAACGAAAAGTACATGGACTATTTACCTAAATTATTTGCAGAAAAGTTCAACGCAAAGCATCAACATGCTTTTTTTAAGCTGCTTGGTTTAATGCTTCTTATATTTATCCTTTCTCAACTTGCAAATGGATTTTCTCAGTTCCTCAGCGAAATTATCTTTTTCACGGGTTTTGCAGTCGTGCAAGTTGTGATGATGGGGTTCGCTTCAGTTAACTATTTTAATAAAAGTAAGATAAGTAAAGGTCCCTTGCCGTTCTTAACTCCGCTATATGCAAACCCTATATTCTGTACAATCAAAGAGACTTGTAAGCGCCTTTACCACACTATATTTTTAATGATATTCCATGCATTTTTACTAACTGCTTGCTTAACAGCTCTTTTTCCTATTTTGGCAAGAGTTTTTAGTAGCTAACAAATCCAGCAAAAAGACCCCAACACACTTGGTTGGTAATTATTTTTGTAGCTTTACTGATTTCAGCTTGGCAACCTATGAAGACTTTTCTATTACTAGAACCTTGTTTAAGCAAGGCGGGAAATGAGCATCAAATGGAAACTTGTGTATTTGTCAAAGTTGCGCTGAAACCAACACTTTCATTTAAGCATGCCGGAATCTAGTCGTTATCGTAATTTAAAATTTTCAGCTGGTGGTGCTTAAAGCCACATTACTGTAAACATTAAGGGGGATAAAATAGTAAAATTACAGCACTGCACTTAACAAATGCATTATTAATGGCGCATAAACTTGGTTTGAACACGCTCTTTGACTCGTTTTATCTAGTCTTCTTAAGCAACCAATATCATTAAAAAATGAAGACTTGCCTGCATACAAACTGAAACTTTAGCTCAGTAACATTTTTGGATATGAAATACACCCAAATAAGTCATCGATCGCTCTAAATTACAATCAATTACTCTGACCCCTTTGATTCCTGTCATTCAGTTACTGAAATGCTCGGTAAAACAGTCATTTATATGTAGTAGAGCAACTTTAAATAGTTAATAATGCTGGTATAAATTTCAGGTTTAGACTTATTTTTGGGAAGGAATTTTCCTACTCTTTCGTTTATTCTACTCACACTTTTGCCTTTCAGTAATTTTTATTGGCAGCATGAATAGCTCAATAGAAATCATAATAGGTTAATTAAAAATTATAGGCACATAACAGCGAGCTCGGATTGTAAGTTAAGCCACGATACTTTCAAGGAATATACTGTGAAATCAACAAGTATTGAAGCATGGTTATTTGTGGTGCTACTAATCACAGCGATAACGATACCCTTTCTTGTTGGCGTTATTTTTTTCAAAATATACAGAAGAATAAGACCTTTTGAAGTGCCCGATGAAGAGTCCTTTAGTATAGCTGCAAATATTTCCGCCACCAGTGATAGCTTTTTCAAAATTTTAATAACAGGCTACTTTATTTCGTCTCCAGTTATCTATTTACTCTTTAAAGAGTATCTATAAATTATGAACATAACTCTAATAAATCTTCTAAAATACTACATTTTCCCAGATACGAAATCTGCTAAAGGTTATAAGGTTGCGGTTTACGGTGGTGTTGTTATATGTGCACTGCTGTGGCTAATATCTGTTATAAGTTTCTTTGCCGTTGAAATGCCATCAAGAGACCTTGAAGGAATCAAGACCCTAATAGACAATCAAGGCTTTGGGTTTTACGTATTAGTCTCTGCTTTATTTTGGATGACGCTTACATTGTCTATGCATGATTTTCCAAAAATTTCGGGGGTAACTGGCATAGCGTACGTATTATACGCTTCATATCAAGATGTCTCGGATGGAGAAGTTGGCCTTTATCTGCCTTTGAGCGGGCTAATTGTCTTCTTGCTTCTTATTAACCCAGTTATCGCAGGTCTGAGAGCCAAGAGCATATAACAAAACCCTCAAACAAGAACTCATGAAGGCGTTTAGGATCATTTTAAACTAAACGCCTCATAGCCGCACCTGTAAAAAAGTCCTTAAAGTGGAGTATGGACTTTATGTATCATTGGTGTTTATGACAAGGGCACAAAATGTATGGCTTGCGCTCCTTAATCACCATTACGTCCATCTGCTTTTATGTCCTTTATTAAGGCGTTAGGTTTATTTTCAAATATCCAAAATACCACAACGCAATTGTAAATTTATAGCCTAAATCATCGCCTTATTTGACCTGACTTTTATAGCCATAGGCGTAAATAGTAAAGAATATCCACTTAGACCGACTGAATTGAGTACAGAATTTCTACCTTGTGAAGAAAATAGCAGTGTATAAACAAAGGTTGGTACAGCAACGGCAATGTTCAAATTGTAAATATTCCAAGTCGAGTTGGACAATTATCTGAACTTATTGAACGTCATAATGAGCATATTAATAAAGCTAAACTGGCCAAAGAGACATTTCAAACGCAGGATTACCAAGTTTAACCCCTAATTAAACGAGCACTAACCGTTAAATGAGAAGGGTGAACAGTTTTTAGTTATGCCTTTTCTAGCGTAGTGGAAAGCTCACATGACGATGTAAAAGATACGTAATAAAACATCGGTAAGATACACACCTAAAATACAGAGCAATAGCACCAAACCCTGCTAAAAACTATGTATTTTTCAAAAGTATAGAGCGCTTTTCAATATATCAAACAATCGCCATGTATAACGTTACATAACAAATGAATGCATAAAATTTATATGCCATGAAGAATTCGAGAGTAGTTTTAGTTTCTACGCGACGCTATAGCACTGAACAGAATGAGATAATTTTATCTCTATTGGATAGAGGATATGTTTTGTTTTGCGTCGTTGGTGTTGACTGTGAAAAGATTGAAGATATTATTGATGAACTGGCAATCGGCGACTCTATAACACCAAAATTTATAACAACGACAAGTCACCCCGCGGAGTCTGTAGATGATGTAATTAACTTCGCTAAAATGCTAACGCTTGATAGTAAATCCGATATAGATGTATTAATCATATAAAAATCCATATCAAATGAAAATCCCCCACAGAAAAACCACCTTAAAATACTTATATATTTTAATTTCACTTATCTTCACCAAATTTTATTCAATAAAAACCCCAAAATAGTGACAAAGTTTCGAGATACTGCTATGGTGAATCGCAATAAACATTACACATTAAAACCTGTTATTACTCTCTGAGTTTTATAATAAAATTGATGTAGTTAAAAACACTCAAAAATATAGTGAAAATATGTGGACTTGGTTACTAAGAAAGATCAAAAGAGATAAATTTAGAGAGCCGAAAATCAATTCAATGAGAATTCTTTTGGCGCATCTTGATGTATCTCATAAATCAGATTGTAAACCTTTAGTATGTCGTATTGAAAAGATCTTGAATGAATTTGAGAGTGCTATCACCATCGATGTTTCCGATGCTTTGGAGCTTTATAAAGAGCCATCTGAACTAATAGATATTGCCGAGAAAAATGACTGGTTAGAACAATGTTTATTTGTAAAGAAGCGACTAGAGTTTTATCATACGGGTAAGCTCTAACTTTTTGGCATCACAACGGTTTAGTACAAACCCATTCAACCAAACTTACAATACTCTGGCGCTTGCTTATCATTGTTACTCGACCCCTTTTACACACCTAGAGCGTTGAATTAACCAAAGGATTCAAAGTTAATGGCATTCTCCAATTGAATTGTCACTTTCTTATTGAAACTTGGGGAGAAATAGATGTGTTACGTTGTGACATTCGGGACGTAAACGCATATAATCCCGCCTTTTTGCTTACTGGTTACAATTCGCTTTGAAGAATATTGCGCAGGTCACATTTAGCATTTAACTTTAGTCAAAATTAACACAGTACAAATTTAACTCACAAGGATGCAAGGTACATGAAGATTCAAGAAATAAAAGAGGAAAACTGGCCTGCTATCTTGAACATTCAAAATGACGCTTATCATCAAATTGGTCCGGAAGAGTTAGAAGTACTCAAATCTAAATATTCCGCGTCACCGGAAACATGCTTTGTCTGTGTTTCAAACCAAAATGATGTATTGGGCTATTTGTTAGCGCATCCATGGCATGGCACTCAGCCACCAAAACTATTTGAGCCTCTGCCAGATACTGGAAATAGTGATACCTTATTTCTGCATGATATGGCAGTTAACTCACAATCAAAGGGAAAAGGTATAGGCCGTAAAATGGTGAAAGAGCTTATAAGAGTCGCATTACAGAAAAGGATTAAGAGAATAACGCTTGTTGCAGTTCAAGGTGCTGATAGCTTTTGGTCAATGCTAGAATTCACAAAAGTTCCAAGGCCAACCATATGCCCTAGTTACGGCGAAAACGCAGTTTTAATGAAAAGAGTATTAATAACTCAGTGAGGGCCTTTCAACCAAATAACTTTACAGCAAATTTGGTCGACTAAAGCAATTACTCTGCCCCCTTTGATTTTGGTATTTTCACGAGGTATTTAACGTTGTTCAGATTTACAATACTACTCCTAACTTTTGGAATGATGGGCTGTAGTTCATATCAACCACTTGATGGTTACCCTCACAATGGGGCTAGCGGATATTCAGAAAAAGTGCTAACCGAAAACAAATTTCTCGTTCGTGTTGACGGTAGTAATAATGAGTCATATGACAGTTTAAGAGTAAAGTTAATGCGTAGAGCTGCTGAACTCTGCGCTGGTTCATTTGAGCTTTCAGATTACACAATGAAGCAAGGTTTTGTAATTCATGCGAAAAGGGTCCATTGGCCTTATGTAACCGCAAACTTGAAATGTACGAACCCACCAGTAGATAAATCCGTGTTAATTTCAGGCGGCGTATAAAAACACACTAAAAATGACGACATACGCTTAGTTTGCTCTAATGCGAGTCGAAAGTTACTAAACGCCAGAGTGAATAAAGTAATGTACTGGGCTAGCTAATAGGCTTTATAAATAATAAGTGCCACTAGCCCAACACTGAGCGCGACTCAAAACCGCCCCCCTTATCTAGTCACTCAAACAGCCCTCACCTCTTCCATCAAAGCATCGGCAAGCATTGACGTACATTTGTCACTAAAGTGCAGCGCTAACTCGGGTTCGATTAGCTCTACTTCCATCAGCTTAGGACCAAATTCGGACGGTAATAAATCTATGCGTGCAATTAACGGACATTCGGGTAACGCATCCAACACTCTCTTTGCTAATTTCTGTTCATCAGGTAAGGCTTGATGCGCTTCAAGTAACTGATTGCCAAGTTCAGAATGAAATGCGGGTTTGCTAAACGCATGTGAAAAGCTTTGATTTATATATACAAGGGAGCGTTCACGCTCAGTTTCCACTGCTTTTTGATACGGTTGCAATATCACTGCGAAGCGTTTGACAAGTTCGTTAAAGTGCACAGCCCCTTCTGTGCTTAGAGATGATGTATTAAAACGTTTAGCGCCAAACGCACTGGCACCAATTGATGGTTTAATAACGACATCATGCCAATCATTCTCATTGCATGTTTTCAAAAGCTCAGTCACGGTAGAAGGTGATCTTGTTGGTATTACATTTATTCCCTTAGACACTAACTCTAACAAATAAGATTTGTTGCTATTCCACAATTGCAGTTCTGCTGAATTCACCAGTTTGGTAGCTGTCGAAACCTGTTTAATCCACTGGTGCCATGTTGTTGGCTGTAGATGATAGTCCCAAGTTGAGCGCACTAGGGCTAGGTCACTTAGAGACCAGTTAACCCTATAATCATTCCAAACTGCAAATTGAACATGGACGCCCCGCTTTGTAAGTTCGGCCGCCAAAATTTTATCATCGGCGACCCCTTGTGGCGCATCTTGGTGTGTCACGATTGAAATTACGGGCTTCATAGTCATATCCTCTGTAAAGCTGTGCACAGCACATCAGTTTTACTTTAGAGGCTAAGTTAAAAAAGCTAAGGTATAATATTGATGACCGTTCTCGCTAAGCAGCCTCTTTATAGCTGCCGGGCCGTCCCGGTCTTGAAGGCCCTTTTTAAAGGGGCGGGAGCGTCTCGCCGCCCTAAAAAACTAGTAGAGCTTGAGCAGAGAATCAATACAGGAGTATTGAATATTTCAAATAACCGTAATGCAAACTTGCAATGCGCTTTTAGCGAAGGGCATGATATGCAAAGTGCAGGTTATACTCAAACTACCTCTAGTGCATTAAAACTTATAACCAATATTGATAAATAAATTGGCTTCTTTTTCTTCTTCGATTACTTTGGAACTAAAGATTGTAGAGGATTCCTCATTGACGAAATAACCCACACCAGTACCCAACTCCCAGCCTGAGTTATGAAAGCCACTGACATGGTAATTATAAGTTAACGCAACATAATCGGTATAATCACCGAAAATCAGAAGCATTCTACCAGCATTGAAACCTAACGCGTGTTTGGTATTCTCAGACACGACATATTGCCCCCCTACAGATACGCCGTAAAGACCTAAAGAGGCAAAATATTTACTATTTTCCTGTTTTAGAGCCGCTTGTACCCCAACTATACCGCCATATTGTAGCCCTATACCCGAAGAAAACTCAAAATCGTCCGCATGTGATGAATATGAGGCAAGTGCAATCGTTAACGGAAAAATGGCTTTTAGCATTATGTGGCTCCTTGTTAATGCTCAAAAAATTATACTGTATTTTTATAATTCTAAAAAAGGAACAAACCTTATACATTTTTTACAGAAAATCAACTATATAACAAAAAAATTAAGCCCTTAAATTAAATAAATGGGTTATAAAACAACCAATAGAAATGACAAGCGCAATGTGTACTGTACCTTAATCAGATAAGTAGCATCGTCTCCTTTCACTTTACATTTAATTAAATTGGGTACAATGTGATACTATATCAATACGAAAAGGACGATTTATGATGAATAGACGCGATCTTTTAATTGGAGCGGGATATAGCCTTGGTATGTTAGGGTTAGCCTCATGCGCATCAATCCCAAAAGCTACTCCCAATAAGCAAAGCCGATACGCTCATTACAAAGCGCTCAAGTCTTCAATGGATAGAGTCACCCATTCAGTTGTCGGTCTGCGCCCTTTTAGACCGCAAGGGTACCGTCTAGAGTTGGAGCAGCTCGAAAATAAAACCATCGTACATAATTATGGTCACGGAGGTGGTGGCATCACGCTTTCTTGGGGTACATCTATCATCGCAGCTCAACTTGCGAGCCAACCCCTATCTCGAGATATAGCAGTACTAGGCTCCGGTGTCATGGGCTTAACAACCTCCCTTTTGCTAGCGCAACAAGGTTTTAATGTCACAATCTATGCAAAGGACTTTCCACCAAACACAACTTCTAATATTGCTGCTGCACTGTGGCTACCTAGCAGTTACTTCGATAAAAAAGTAGTCACCTCGCAATTTTTAACACGAGATAGGCCGATCATTCGCGGATCTTTTGCGCGCTTTCTCACTTACGTAAACCGTCCTCGCTACGGGGTATGTTGGAACAATTACCATCTACTGCTGCCTGAAGAACGCCAATCTATAAGTACTCTACCTGGTGGTAATGACTTATATCCAGAACTCGCAACAAGTACCAACGATAACTTATTTGGCTATCCATATCAGAGCTATATGAAGGCGTTAATCATTGACCCAATGCTTTATTTGCCCGCTCTTTTACAAGATGCGCAGCGCGCGGGTGCCAAGTTGAAGTTCGCACAGTTTAAGAGTGTAGATGACGTCTTCTCACTAAAAGAGAGCGTCATTGTCAACTGTACCGGACTTGGCGCAAGTGTGCTCTTTGGTGATAACAGCATGTACCCCATTCAAGGCCAATTAACACACTTACTCCCTCAACCCGAGATTACCTATTCCTATGTCGTGCCAACGCCAGAAGGCTATCTCTACATGTTTCCGCGTAAAGGGTCAATTGTCATAGGCGGCACGGCAGTAAAAAGAGCATATGACACAAAGCCAAATGATCAGCTGACACTGAATATGGTGAGAGGTCACGCAGATTTGGCAAGAAAATTAAGCACCTAATGCCCTCTTCTTACGAGAACAGCTAAGTAAAAGCCATGCAACAACTCGCTGCATGGCGCAACTCAATTTAAAGTTTAAACACTGCTTTTTGACCAGCCCCAATAACCTGTTGTTTAGGTTGTACTAAACTCACATACACTCGACCCAAAGACTTGGGTAAAGAAAGACTTACGGCTGTTACTTTGTTAATAGGCGATTTGCACCCAAGTCTAAAGTAGGCTCGCTTATGATGATCCTTTTGCAATTCGCTCAGTTTGCTTGGAAATTGACTCACTTTGCAGTTAAGCTTCGTGCCATTACTGCTCAAGTTTGTGTGCTGTAAGATCAGTTCCTTCAGCAATTTTACTTTTTCTGAATCGGTGTGATTGGCCAATAAAACCCGTTCCGTGTCACCTAGTAACCACGCTTCGTTACTATGTAACAGAGACAACCAATGTGAGAAGTTTGTATTTACTAAAACATCTAGCTGTCCACTTCTTAACGTGATTGTCGCAGTGGTCTCTTTCAGTGCATGACTGCTGGCGAACATACTTGCACTCAGTAGCCATAACGTCATACAACTGAAGATTACTTTTTTTGTTTTACTCATCGACAGTATGTTCCCGTTTGAATTGCCCCATTATTTGAAATAGCTTTCATTTCAAAATCATAGCAGTTAGCCTGGCTTTTGCTTGGCGTGTAGGTTACATAATAGTTTTCACCTTGATAGTCATAACTCATGGTTCTTTTACCATCACTGTCAATGGTATGGGTCAAGTTTTGTACATCACCAGCAGGTGGACGAAGATCGCCGCGATCTCCACCGCCAGACAAAGGCGCAACTCGCGGTAAAATAGCCGTATTAACCTCACCGACCAAACATTGAAAGACATAAGGCGGTGCAACTGACAGATGGTATCTATATCCAAAATCTTCATCCGGTAAGCCATTACATAGTTCCAAATCTCCGTCTGAAATAGTACCGCCATCAGGGTGATTAAACCCATACAACGGGTAGCCATCATATCCCCAACCTAGAATTGTATCGTCACTGAGGTTTTCCATGGCATCCATCATACAAGTTGGTGCTGCATGATAGTGGTAATCATCACCTCGCCCCGCATGTCCCCCACAATTATCTAACTGGCCAAGTTTCACTGTGTCGATATTTGGATCGTAATTAAACAAATCTAATTCACCAGCCGCCGAATAATCATAAATAGGCACTCCGTTCACCGCCACACCAAGC
Source organism: Pseudoalteromonas luteoviolacea (assembly GCF_001696455.1). Taxonomy (GTDB): domain Bacteria; phylum Pseudomonadota; class Gammaproteobacteria; order Enterobacterales; family Alteromonadaceae; genus Pseudoalteromonas; species Pseudoalteromonas luteoviolacea_C. Next base: position 256,555 of record NZ_MAUJ01000001.1, on the reverse strand, counting down.
GCAGCGTCAATGGTTGTTGGGGCTGTGGCGGTATGCGGCTCAAGCTTAATCGGTGCAGCATAATCAATCGCAGGAACAGGGATCTGCTCATTGGTCGCGGTTATCCCGTTCATCAGATCATGGCTTGGATAAGTATCAGATGTGATGTACGCATAGTCAGCATCACATGTCACACTGACGTCGCTCTCAGTTGACAAAGAGACAGATTGAGTAATGCGTTCGCATCGAGTCAGCTCGACCTGTGTCTCATCATTAATTATGTATTCAAATGTGAGTATCGCGTTTAACTCACCGTCACTGTAGGTTACTTGTTGTTGGTAATTGCCATTGGCTAAATTTGAAATGTCTATGCTCTGCGGTGATAAAGTCACAGCATCACCATTTTGATCGTTACAAGACAGGTAACTGGCAATATTCAGGTTTTCGCTACTCGAGGGGATATTTGGTTGATTCGCTTGGCTACAATGTGGAGACTGGTTAGTAATTTGATATTGCAGCTGCACAGCAGTTTGTCCACCCCTGCCATCCGACACCGAAATACTGACTGAATACTCACCGGTGGCTACATTGTTACTCTCTATAACCGAAGGCTCAAAAGTCAGAGTATCACCATCCGAATCAGTGCATTGCAAAGAGCTACTCACAGATACACTGCCACTGCCCCTTGGCGTGACCAATTGATTGGGTGAACACGAAGGTACATTGTTTTGTTCGCCAGTTACATTTGAACCATCATCAGAGCTGCTACTGCCACCACATCCAGCTAACAGCAGGTACAAAACAGACGCTGCACTTATTTGCACCATAGTTTTTGCCATATCACGCCCTCTTTATTTCTAGTTGTTCGGTAAAGATAGGATATTTTATTCAGGCTACATAAAATATGTTGAAAACACTATTGTGAAATGTGCAAAAAATAAGGAAGTTTGATATACATCTAACATTAAGTAAGCGCAAAGAGCTGAGTTATTGAATAAACCTTAGTTAATAAGCTAGGCCAAGCACAATTGCATTGCACCTGACCTTACATTTTAAATCAACAAATCGCGCTACAACTCAGCTTCCAGTATAGCTAAAGCCTTTTCTTCCGCTTCGTCTACATTACCATCAGCTTCAATCACTTTAACGACTAACTCTTTGGCGAACCGTCTCATTGGTTCATCTACAATGTGATGTATGCGATGTCTAATGAAAGACTCGATGTCATTTTGCTGCACTGCGAGAATTGACTTACCTAAACTGTCTTCAAGGTAATCCTCAATTGCAATGGTTGAATTCCACTGCAACCCTTTTGCCCAGTCATAAACCACTTGCTTTTCACTTTCGTCAATTTCCCCGTCAACACCAATAAATAGTAAGGCGATGTCTAACAAGGACTCCTTTTGCAGTTGATCAACACAGATACCCGTATCAAAGTGACTTAATAATTGCTCAAACTTCATTTCTTCTCCTTACGGCTTATCATAACGCCAATGGTAAGACTCTTAATTACCTTGCTTAACATAATCTAGATTTTTACGTTTGTCATAGCGAAAAGGTGCAATTAGGATGACTGTCATTTTTAGTGGGATGAACTCAAGCTTTCTATACACCCACCCTGAGCAATACTGAAAATAGTATAAAGTTAATCTCCTTTTTATAGAGCATATGTAAATAATAAATAAATACATAAAGTTAACTATTAGACTGAGTTGGACAAATCAGTTTATTTTTATAGAATGAATGCTTCATTACATAAAACAGGAACAAGTATGTATAACAAACTACAAGGATTGCTTTTACTCGCAACAATTACCACGCCACTTAGCGTTTACGCAAAAAGTAAATTAGAACCACAACAGAGTCGTGGAATAGATTCACCTCGTATCGTAGGTGGACAAGAAACAGCAGAGTTTGCTTACCCATTCATGGGAAGTCTTCAATTAGACAATGGTCACTTCTGTGGCTTGTCATTTATTGGCGACAATAAGGTACTCACGGCTAGTCATTGTATCGAGGGGATCCCCGCAGAGCGCTTTACTGTTAAATTTGAAGGTCATGATCTCACAGACGATTCGCAATGGCAGACTTACAACATCGTCTCTATGTCAATGCACGACCAATATAACATGGGGATGCAATACAATAACGACATCGCAGTATTGGAACTTGACCGTCCAGTTGAAAACATCAAGCCAATTAAACTCGCTGATCAGGTGATCAGAAATAGCCTTGTCGCAGGTGATAACCTAAAAGTTATGGGCTGGGGTCGACTCAGTTCAGGGGGAGAGTCTCCAGATAAACTACAAGAAGTCGATGTGCCATACGTCACCAATGAATTGTGCAACAGTGCGGAGTACTATAACGGCCGTATATCTGACTCGATGATATGTGCTGGTTTAGCTGAAGGTGGCAAAGACTCGTGCCAAGGTGACAGCGGCGGGCCTCTTATCGTACAGAAAAATGATGAATGGTTTCAGGTCGGTGTTGTTAGCTGGGGAGAAGGCTGTGCATTACCAAATAAACCCGGCGTCTATGCAGACGTAGAGTCTCTATTCTATTGGGTACAATCTAAAACTTCAGATTTTGGCTTTGGCCAAAATGAGTCGCATGTTTACACAGAAGATAAACCCTCATTCGCTATTCAAAATACCTTCAAGAACACATTAGATTACCCTCTGGCAATTGCTGAGTTCAGCCTGTCACAGCACGCAGAGGGTGTTCAACTCTCTGAACAAAACTGTGCTAATACAGTCCTTGAGCCTGACGCACAATGTCAATTCACTGTGCTGACACCTGATGGCTCCAAGCATGACAAATATACAGTTCAAGCAAGTATCACGTCACCATCTACCAGCCTTTACTCAGCTGTTTTTGGCTATACAAAACTGACTCAGTTCGAAGAAAGTATCAATGAAATGATGTCGACACCATCAAGCGTTAAATGGTCAACAGGCGGTGACGAAAACTGGTATGTAGGTAAAACACCAGAGCAAGAGCCAACCCTTGTAAGCGGCGATGTCACTGACAGAGATGAGAATCCAGAAGTAACGGAGCCTTATCAAGAATCAACGCTCATGATTAACATCGATGACCTTCACATCAAAGATATTAGCTTTGACTATCTTGTTTCAAGTGAACTCGGATACGATGTAGTTGGTATATTCCATAACGGTAAGCAAGTCCTCATTGATAGTGGAGACGAAAGAGTATACAAACCTTTTAACGTCGAATTAATTGACGGCGTTAATCAAATTCGCATCGAATATTTGAAGGACTATATTTTCACAGTTGGCAACGATAACGTCGCGCTCAAAAACTTCAATACCACATTCGTCAATACAGAACCAACTATTGAGCTTGCACAAACTGAATTGGATGTGCGTAGTGAGCTTGAATTTACCTTAGATGCAAGCGCTACCACAGACAGAGAAAATGATACGATCACTTACTCTTGGGTTAAGCTTGCTGATGAGGAACAACAAGTTGGTGAAGAGAGTGTTGTAACACTCAAAGCTGAAAAGACGACTGAAGACTTAACTGTTACATATCAACTAACCGCAACTGACGAATATGAGGCATCTTCAACTGCGCTTGTTAAAGTCAATATCATTAAAAATAATGCGCCTACCCTTTCTTTAACCAGTAGCAGTTCAAGCGTGCATGAAGGTGAAGCAATCACGATTAATGTCGTTGACGCAAAAGACCCAGATGGCGATAACGTCACGATTAGTTGGGAGCAGACTTCAGGACCATCGGTAACTTTACCTGGTAACCAAAACCAATTTAATTTTACTGCACCAGATGTAAACGAAACAGGCCCGATTGTATTCACGGTTACTGCAACCGACGAATTTGGTCTATCTCAGTCTGAAACCGTAAGTGTTGAAGTTAAAAACGTAGAAAGTGGTTCGCTTGGCATATTTAGCTTATTTATGCTTGCTCTATTAACAAGCGTTAGACGTGTTAAAAAGTAAGTAACGTTAACTGTTCTACTATTTTTATAGCCAATCATGCCCTAGTACTTAGGGCCATTTAAAAACATTAAAATATCGAGGCGCTATTTTGACTACTCGTGCCTAATTCATTGCCATAGCCTTCTCTAAATCCTCCCTTTTTAAATTGCATTTTTTATTTTGAAACTGCCTCGCATATTGCAACGCCAATAGAGTTTAAAATTAAAAATCACTTATTTTCAAGAACTTAAAATTGGCCCTCCGCTTGCAATGTATAAGACAGCAAAATAAAACGTTGGAGAGTCACATGAAAAAATATTTACTTGGAGCCTGCGTCCTGTCAGCAGGCGTATCCGCCGCCCCATTCGATACTTGCCCTTCAAAAGCCTTTTTAGTGCAAGGCAATACAGCCACCATGTATGGCGTAAACTTGGTGTCTGGTGCCTATACAACTTTTGCCGAAAACGTGGGCACTGGAAACAAATTAAACGGCATTGGGTTTAGTGTACATGACCGCTATATTTACGGTTGGGATTACAGTAATAAAGACATCGGCCGTGTTGGCAAAGACTACGTCTTAGAGCCGATTATGACGTCCGGTTTTCCTGATACTAACTTCTATGTCGGTGATGTCGCGATACACGAAAATGCCTTTTATGTATACAAAAAAGGCAGCAGCTTAGGGTTGTATAGAGTATCGCTAGACGAAAACAGTAGCGACTATCTGCAAGCGACACGCATCATTGATGGCAGCGCATTGAACCTAAATATTTTTGATATGGCATTTGCACCAGACGAGAATACTAGCCTTGCTTACAGCGTTGATAGTAACGGTAACTTACACAGAATTGATGTATCAAACGGGACAAGCTCCAACCTCGGAAACGTTGGTCAATCAGGTACTTTTGGTGCGGTGTACTTTGATGTAGAAAACAACTTTTACATCAGCAGAAACCAAGACGGCCATGTCTACAAAATTGATATTGATAACCCAGCTAACACACAACTGTTTGCATACGGACCAATTTCGAGCACCAACGATGGCGCGCGCTGCGCTACCGCTCCGATTATTGATGACAGTGAAGACCCAACGATAGACTATGGCGATGCGCCAGATAGTTACGGCACCTCATTAGATGCCAATGGTGCGCGTCACAATGTTGGAGATTTATTCTTCGGTGAAAGTGTCAGTGCAGAGTACTTTCCGAAAGCAAATGATGATGACAACGGCGTTAGTTTCTTAACCAGTCTAGAGACGGGTTTTGATAGCCTCATTTCGTTTACCCTTTCAAAAACAGGCTATGTCAATGCGTGGGTTGACTGGAATAGAGACGGTGAATTTCAAGAATCTGAACGCGTGATCAGCCAATACCAAGGCAGTGCAGGAGAGAATCGAGTGCTTATACCTGTGCCTGTTGACGCAGCTGAAGGCAGCACTTGGGCAAGGTTCAGAGTCTCAAACAACAGCGACATTGCGCCTCAAGGGGGTATAGACAATGGTGAAGTTGAAGATTTAAATGTATCTGTCGTTGCTAGTAGCTTAATCCAAAACGCAACCTCTTGGAAAACAGCGGCTTTTGAAGACTTATGGCCTCAAAAAGGCGATTATGATTTCAATGATGTTGTTGTAAGATACCGCGTAGTTACTAGCCAAATTGGCAACCAAGTAGTGCGTTACAAAGTTGAAGGTGCACTAACCGCCGTTGGAGCGGGCTATCACAATGCATTTGCAATACGTTTAAAAGACATCGCACGCCAGCATGTTGATGAAGCAAATATCGAACTCACAATAGATGGTGTTACTCAAACGGACAGCCCACTTGAAGCTGGTCGCGATGAAGCTATCGCGGTTATATTTGCGGACACCAGAGAAATGGTCCCAGTTCAACCTGGCTGTAAATTCTTTAGAACTGAAACCGGATGCAGTGACATTCAAAGAGCACCTTTTCCGTTCGAAATCACCATACCTTTGTCAACAAGCTACAGTGCAAGTGTTGCAACCACCAGTAAAGTCGACCCATTCATTTTCGCGGTAGACGGCTACTACCATGGGCCTTTCGTCGACCAGAACAATGGCCGAGGCTGGGAAGTGCACCTCAAAAATCATGAACCAACAGAAGCATTCGACAATAGTTACCTAGACCAAGCTGATGATAGATCATCATCCAATGGTTATTTTCAAACCTCAACGGGGCTGCCATGGGCACTTATTATTAACTCTGAATGGGACCATCCAATCGAGCGAGTTGATATGTCTATCGCCTACCCACAATTTGTAGACTTTGCCCAATCAGCAGGTGCGCAGTATACAACTTGGTTTGAAAATCCAGTACCAAATAACCAATTCACCATCAGCAACGCATCACAAAACTAGGAGACGATTATGAACAAGCTTACAGTAACTCTAATCACATTATTATTAACGGCTTGCGGTGGTGGATCTGGTGGCTCTGACGAACAACCCACCAGCTCTACAAACTCGACGGGCCAAAACGTGCAAGCTCAGAGCGCAAGCACTAGCGACACACAGGTGCAAACAAACACAACACAAGAGCAAGCAGCTGAAGAGTCAACCAGTGGAGAAGGTATGGAAGCAGTCGTAGTTGATGAGTCTTTTGACTTCAGCACTGATGTACCAGTCTCCGTTTCAGTTGGACCTGATGTCGTAAGCAGTAGAGCTTTTATCAACATCTGCCAACAAGAAGCAACTCTGACAAGCGATGAAAATTGCTTTTTACGCGCCCCCATTGACAGTAATGGTCTGACAGTAGACATTTTACTGCCGCATTCTGAGCAAAAACTAAAAGCAGAAATCTGGTATTACAGCACCAGCATCGAACCTTTGGTATTCACTTGGGAGTTTGATGGGTCTTTAGATTCTCAGCAGTGGATTATTAACTAATATCCAAAGCCTTCACAAGTTTCGTGTAGACTCACGATAGTCCAACGTAAAGCATATCCCGTTAAGAGATATGCTTTTTTCATTTACGTATTAATACAAATTATTAATTATTACCAACCCAATATTATTAGAATAAAACCAAAGGAATAATAAAATTAAAATAACCTTGAACATATTAATATATTAATTAAAATCCCCACCACTACATTTAATAAATGAAATTAAACCCAGTTTTCATTATAGTTTTTATTAACTTTATAAAATACCCAATACGTATTGTAGATACTCAAAGGAAAGATATGAAAAAACTAGCGCTTACCATTAGCTCCCTACTCGCGGCAAATATAGCAACAGCTCAAGAATTGCCAATTGCAGGTGACTATGTACTCACAACTGATGCGCTTTTAAATGGTGTCGTTGAATCAGGCTCATCGCAGGACATTTCAATTACAGGCGATAAAGAACACTTTTATGCGGATGCAGCAAGCCAGTTTATGTCTGGTTCCACAGCTCAAAAAGGCAATGTTATAAACTTTAAACTGTCTGATAAAACGCCTTCAAACACCCAATACTTTGTTGGTAATGTAGATGTACAAGGTACTTATAGTGGTACTTGGTTTGCTGCAAATGGCAATCAAGGTGACTGGACATTAAGTCCTGTCCAGCCAACTGTGGCAACAAGTTGTAATGACATCCTTGCATCTGGGCTAAGCCAAGGTGACGGTGTTTACGATCTGTATGACGCATCAGGCGAAGTTGTCAGCATGTATTGTGATATGACAACCGACGGTGGTGGTTGGACATTAGTAGGCAGCTACCCTAAAAACGAACCTGGCGGTAAAAGTTCAATAAATCAGTATGGCGACGTCCCAGAGACTGATCCTAATAACGTGACTAAGCTTTGGTTATTTAAAGGTGACTTGGGTGTATTCTCTGATGTCAGAGAGCAAGTAAGTTGCGCAAGTGCTAATTGTGGCGGAGGCTACAATGTCTATGGTGTTAATTTTACAACCTCTGAACTAGAGCTTGTGCGCTACACTTGGGGTTACAATGAACGCGTAGACTTTATGCACATGCGTACTGACAAGCCTGATTGTACCAAAAGCCTAGCACCGGGCGCAGAAGTTATCCCAGGCTGTGTTTCACCTAAGTACGCTTCAATGGTAAACACGCATACTTTAGTGGGTTGGCAAAATGATGTTCATGCCGATTATTGCTGGGTAGCGAGAGGCACTTATTCGTCTGGTAGTAAGGGCTCAGGTCAATGTGTTAATCGTGTTGAGCCTAACGGCACACAGTGGGCACTACTGTGGATGCGTTAAGATAGCATCGATTTCTCCTCCTAGCGGACGAAGTAAATATGGGCATAATTAAATGCCCATATTTACTACCAACCTTACACAACCGCTGTCATTAAAAATTTAAGTACATGTATCTACAGACACGATTGAAATAAGTCCCTCCTACTTACCCGATTCAACAAATCAATCCAGAAATTAAAGATTATTTATTCACAACTTAAGCTAAATCAAGAATTAATATTCTAAAAATAGGTTCGTTATGATAATTTCTAGTCTCAGCAATTTAGCTGGCATTCGTAAAGGAGATATATGATGAAAAGCATTAAATTAGCGAAGAAAAACCTCAAGAAGTTATCACTCTCGCATAAAACTTTAGGCAGTGAAAACACCCCGGCGGTGGCTGGCGGCATGTCTGCTGCAATGTGCCTAACTTATTCATTTGATAGTTGTTGCACCGTGCCTGAAACCACGCCTTCAAAAGCAGCCTGTTAGTAGACTGTCAATTCGAAGTGGCATGAGAGGTGCCACTTCTTTAATTACTCGAATGGACTAACTAACGAGAATTCGATGATAACTCACAGCGGATTTTATTAAGCTTGGTCTGCGTAAAGTCATAGGCGCTCTGTGCTATCTCGTATGCATTTGGATAGCCATTGGGAGCATCCACCTCCGGTATCCAAAATTTTCGGCGACTTAGTCGCAAGCCATGATTAAAAGCACCTACGGCATTAAATATTTCTACTGCAATCGGACCGTTAAAACGACTCAATATAGGTGTAAAAATCGCCTCCCAAGGAAGCCAACAGTTCACCAGATCGCCTCTATCTGGCGGTGATGCCTGCGCATAATGCAACCTTCCTTGATCGGCAATGTAGTCTATCTGTGCCTTAAACACCTCAGGACCATCGCCGTCCAGTACCTCTTGCGCGCTATCTAGCACCACTCCAACAGTGGGATTATCAATGCCATCTAAAAAGGTAATTAACTGAGCGAGTTTATTCGGCCCCGGAGTTTCCCAGTGACTAATTGGCTCAATCGCCAACTTAACACCTTTGGATGTCGCATATTCCCCCAATAAAATAAAACTCTGTTGTGCAGTGTTATATCGCATCGTCAGCTCATCTTGTAGCTCGTCACTCCACACTTGCTCACCATTTGGAGCGCTGACAACAAACCCACCATACGGGATCACCATCGGGCCCATCATAATCTGCCCGCCAAGTGCAGCGGTAATATCGATACGTGACTTTAAATAGGCGATGCCGGCCTCACGTATATTTGCGCACGACGAGCTCGGATCACATGCTGTCGTTGCTCCTACATTCGTCGCCACTTTTATATGCGCAAAACCTTCGTCATCCATCCGCTTACGAAATGCAATGTAGGCATCAAGCTCTTGTTGATAGGTTGGAAAAGCGTATGCGGTCGTCTCTTCTCTGCCAGGATGAAACTCAAAACCGGTATAGCCCATTTCCGCCAAGCGACGAATATGCACCATCGCGTGGTCTAAAAACGCCGGGTCTTCTATCGCAAAGTTTGAACCAAACATAAAAAAGCTAAAGTACATGTCTGAATGATGTTGCATAAAAACCACTCCTTATTATGCCTTACAAGCCAGTTACTTCTTGTAAGTATTTGCGTGCCATTTGCGCGTACAATAAAGGATTGGCATTCGCGGGATTTTGCTCAGCCTCTACGATAAGCCAGCCAGCAAAGTTTTTGTCAGCTAAAGCTTGCAAGATCTCTTTAAAGTCAAGGCAGCCGGCAGGGTCTCCCGGTACGGTAAATACGCCACGTAATATTGCTTCTTTAAACGACAAATCATGGGCTAGGCTGTAGTCCATCACTTCTTTGCGGATGTTTTTTAAATGCACGTGTTTGATACGCTCGCCGTATAAATTAATAAACTCTAAATTATCACCGCCTGCGAAAAACAAATGGCCAGTATCAAGGCAGAAATGGACGCAATTTGGGTCTGTTAATTCAGCCAGTTTTGCAATTGCCTCCATGGTCATCACACCAGTACCCATGTGATGGTGGTAGCACATTTGTATACCTTGGCAATTTGCTTTATGGCCAAGCGCGTTCAACCCATCAGCTAGCCTACACCACTGCTCATCGCTGAATTTGGGGGCATTGGGTACCAGCGCGATGGGCTGTTGATGAGATGACCCTCCTAATTCCGCGAGCACCAAATCACCACTTTGCATTTGTTGTAAAAATTTGATTTCCTTGTCAAAGCTTTCAAATGTCTGTTCACGCATATCATTAATCGTAAAGTAAGTACTTACCCACGGCTCAGATATATTAAGATTCCGAAGTTCTAAATCCCGCTTTAATTCTTCCGGATCAGATGGGTATTTGTGCCCTCGGCTACACCCTTCGAATCCTGCAAGTGCCATTTCACTGACAATTTGACCAAATGGAATACCTGTATCGATGTCCAAAAAGTCGTCGTTTACCCAGCCTGTTGGCGTGATCCCAAACTTAATTGTGCCCGCTGGAAACATGGTTGGTCTGCTCATCTTAAACTCCCTGTTGGTGATAGTATATTTAGCTAGCTAAGTCGTTATGCGTCTACTTGCTAGCATGGGTAAAGGGCTTAAACTGCCACCCATTGTCGAAGTGAATATTTGGTGGTGAGCTCCAAGAACCATAGCCCGGCCCTTTCGCTCCCGAAGGATTCGCGTCGATCGCTTGCCACAAAAGCCCTTCTGCGTATGATGCTGAATTGACGAAAAATGTAATGTCGTCATCGCTCATACCATAAGCGTCTCGCCAAAAATGGGCCATTTGATACCAAGTGCCGGTATACCAAAGTTTAATGATATTTCTCGCCACTGGACCCAGCTTTTCATCACCTAAAATGTGTTTTCTTAACGATTCATTAAATTGCTCATGGTTCGACGCAGACTCGTACAGCGATACAAAAGTAGAAAGCAGCTCTTCTACAATTGCTTGCCCGACAATGTGATTTAGAGTGTCATAATAATTTTGTACCTGCCCCGTCCCATTGAGCGCGAAGGCATTAAAGTTTGTAAGCGCACCTGACAGCTCAGTAAACTGTTGCACTAAATACATTTGGTTGTCCATTACACTGTCTCCGTAACACAGCGGTCATCATCAATTTGCACCATGTCCTGCCCTGTTATCTCAAATGTAGGACCTCCATGACTGTCAGGTGCGTTCGGGATCGGGTTTCGAATGAGTTGGTTTGCATGCTCTTTTAACCTAAACATGCCACACACCGCGCCCAATAGCAGATCTTGCTCTCCACAAAATGCCTTATTGACCATTGATAAAAACTCTTGATAGTTATGATTAAAAGCTTTGGCCGCAGCAAAAATTTGTGAGTCTTGTGGGTAGTCCGTCAATTTGGGATTACATTTGATGGGATAGACTTTTTCAAAGTCCACTTTAAATTTTTCGCCAGAGGGGTTACCTGGTTCATCGCCTAGTTGGTAAAACTGGCCATGTTTTAATTGTTCAAATCGATAGTAGTGAGAAATCTCTCCCTCAGAGTCGAAAATCTCATGGCCATGACCTTCCCCTTGCTCAATGATTAATGACAAAGCTTGAATTGCAGTGGCTTTATCTGTTACTTCAATAACATGGCCTCCTCCTGAGTAATAGTACTTACTAGAAACTTGTAAACTCGGGTCCCCAGTAAAGATAGTATTCCCGCTTTGATTCGCTTGAGCTTCTAAATATTCAATCCCCTCGATAATGGCTTCGTAAAAATCACCAATGCTATAAAAGCTATACTCTTGTGCACCTTTAGGGCTTATGGCTTTTAATTGAAATTCGGCATGATTATTTCTTACGATGCACCCTCTTGGCCCCATTTGATTGTCCTCATCCTGCGTTTTTGAGGGACGTTCAATTTTTAGAAAGGTGTCCAGTGTTTCTGGCGAAAACTTGTCGATTGACACCATAAAGTCTTTTTCACCATCGGGTAACCGAGTTGGGAAATCAGGCACAAAATCAGAAGCCGTTAAATCAGGGTGTTTACCCACCGCATTTAACACATTGGCAGATAAAGTCATATGGAGCATTTCTTCAACAAGCACGGCTCGGATTGCCGCACTCGCCTCAATATTGGTTTCTGGATGAATACTATATAAAGCAGTCAGGTAAGGCGGAATAGTCGCATGCTCCAATTGAATGGCCGCGTCCAACATATGATGCAAGTCACTAATGTCATTGATAATACGATCACTCATGGCTCGCTCCCTTTGCTATTTGGTAATCTGAATCTGACACAACCCCCACCGAATACTGGCTCAATGCTTGAATAATGTGCTTGCTGGTTTTAAAGCAAAGCGCGGCCAGAGTCAGGGTTGTGTTTGAAGTGCCAATACTGGGCATACTGCCGGAGCCGATAAGATATAGGTTATTGTGATCCCACGACTTTTGATTTTCATCCACTACCGAATTTGTCGCACAGGTTCCCATGATATGTGTTCCCGAAAAATGGTTCCCTCCCCGAAAGTAATAGTCTTCGCCCTCATATTGAAAGTGACCATAGTCCAGTGGTGAGTAGCTAGAAAAGTCCTGTGCTCCCAAGCGCTGGAAAAACACCTTAGAAGTATGTCTAGAATAAGCAATACCGGCTTTAGAGTAGTCAGATAAATGATAATGAATAATTGGGCGCTGGTTACCCAGCGCATCTAGGTACTCTTCATCAACTGTCACACAGTTACTTTCATCTGCCGTCTGTTCAACCATAAATGCAAACAACAACTGGTTTGAAATTCTATCCACGACACTTTGACGCAGCTCACTCCCAAACTTATTTTCTTCATCCACCAGCGTTTCGATATCAGAAAAAGGGGAACCGGTTGCCCATCCCCAACCATCATTGTGAATATCGACACCAAATGGCGCTTGAGACTTACGACCTTCACCATGTCTGAAGTCAGCAATGCCAGAGGTGCATTTTGTTCCTCGCATAGTCCCAGCGGGCTCTGGTAGCAGGCCCCAAGCAAGCAAATAAGTGTGATCCATTAAATTTTTACCTATCAAACCACTTGAACTTGGTAGCTTCGAAGCCAACATCAAACGCGCATTTTCAATGGCATTGGTTGCTAAAACGAATATTTTTCCATGTACTTGGTGGACCGTATGTTCTGTAGATGACGTTGATGAGTAATGCTTGAATTCAATGTGCTGAATACTATTGTCGCGCTCATTGACAACCACCTTGCTCGCAACGGCTTGCGGCAGAAAGTCTAGTCGACCCGTTTTCGCTGCTGCGACGAGTGTTTTTCTTGCATCATACTTTGCCTGAACCGGGCAGATAGGCACGCAGTTATTGTTACCTTGGCAGCGCCCACCTTGTTCCACTTGGTACGTACTCAGCGCGCCGACGGGTGTGAAACCCTGACCCTTGTTGTAGCGCTCGTTCGGTATGCCATTTCTCCCCTGTGGAAAAGGCCTCACCTTAACGGTGTGTACTTCGCCACACAACTCAAACTCTGTACCATCAATACCTTGTGCGACAACCTTATCCAAATAAGAAGGGGGCAAACCATACATGGGGTAAACATAATCAGGCTCATACTTTATGCCGTAGAACCCCTGCTCCTCGACATTGGCTGAAACACCGATTTCACGTTCCGCCATCTGGTAAAACGGCATTAAATCGTCATAACCAATTGGCCAATCTAATCCTACGCCATATTTGGTTTTGATTGAAAAATCATCGGGTAACATACGCAAAATTTTTGCTTCCCAATGCATTGTCGTGCCTCCGGTCACACGCGTGTAGGTACTATCTAAAGCAAGGGGACCATTTTGCACCATGTATCCTTTGGTATCTGCAACACCCGGCTTCAATTTACTGACATCCGTGGAGCGTGGCATACGTGCATTTGGGTTGTCTGGGTAGGGTGAATTGTTGTCTTTTGACGCGTTGGAATAGTAATTACTGAGGTATGATTTGAACCCTCGATATGTCATGTCCTTGGCTGGCGCGGCTTCCAACATCAATACATTTAAGCCTTTAGCCGTAAGCTCTTTGGCTGTGATCGCCCCACTGATCCCTGATCCAATGATTACGGCATCGTACTTCCCATTGGCTGAATTTTGAACTGCTGAATCAGGTGTTACTTGTTTCATTGTTGAATTTGCTTCACTCATACAAGTCTTCCCGCTGTAATCCATTAACAATAGCATTAACATTCAAGCTAAAATTCAGTGTAGCAGATAATTTAAAGCGCAAATAAAAAAGTAAACTCATTAGTTCCGATATAAGGCAAACTCAATAAACTGTCTCTAAAATCAATAAAAGTGTTCCAAAAATGCTTAAAATAGAACAAAAATTCAACTTTAATAAAAAGGCATTATTCATCTTCTGCCGACTATTCAATAAAAAATTACTTTTCCTACTAAATTAATCACTTGTTAAAAAAATTTAAATATTGACGTGAAGAGCCATATTTTATGTATATACTTTCCGATGCGCTTTGACGCGATACAACGGATTGCCAATGTGAGACATTGAGTGTGTTAAAAATGGTTGTATGTTTGGCTTCTCACACAGACATTCCGAGAATTTCAACCCGATTTACTCTTGGAAAACTTATGACAACTCAAACTAACGTAGTACTGAACACAGACAGTTCATATGCGACATCAATAGACGCAGAATCTCTAGATAAGTGGACTGTTAAGGCAAGAAAACACGTGCTAGATAAAATGGTTGCCAACATTTCCCCAGAAGATGGGGAACGCGGAGCCGTACTGGCTTCCCCCTCACGCTCAAACCCAAATTACTACTACCACTGGGTCAGAGATGCAGCACGAACAATGAGTGAAATCGCGAAACTCAATGGGCTAGACCGTCGTAATTTTAAAGATAAGTATTACGACATGATGATCGACTATGTCGAGTTTTCTAAAATAAACCAAACGACGCCAACGGTAAGTAATAGCTTAGGGGAGCCCAAATTTTACGTCACTGGACAAGCTTTTAACGGTCCATGGGGGCGTCCTCAAAATGATGGGCCAGCACAGCGCGCACTTACCGTTACTCGCTGGGCAAATATCTTATTGGCAAATGGCGAAAAAGAGTATGTCACAGGCACACTTTATGATGGTCAAGAACCCTCTTTCAGCATGATAAAAGCGGATTTAGACTTTGTTGCCAATCACTGGCAAGACCCTTGCTTTGACCTGTGGGAAGAAGTGGACGGAAGTCATTTTTACACACGCATGTTGCAACGCACAGCTCTTCGTGAAGGCGCTGATCTCGCTGTTAAACTGAACGACAAAGGCGCAGCAGACTATTACAACACCCAAGCCGCTAATATCGAGCAAGCGATGACTGACTTTTGGGACGAAGACAAAGGCTATTATGTGTCGACATTGAACCGTGTCGGTGGATTAGATTACAAAGGCTCTAATTTAGATGTCGCAACTACGCTTGGCATTTGTCAGGCGTTATCTGACTCGCACCCATTTCTAAACCCACATGAAGATAAAGTGTTAGCAACTGCGTATGCATTACATCAGGCTTTTGATCCGCTTTATCCAATTAATGCTATTGAAGAAACCACCACGGGCGACCCAGTCGCACCGGGAATAGGTCGCTATCCGGAAGACAAATATGCAGGTAGCGCCCCACTGAGCCAAGGCAATCCTTGGTTTCTATGTACAGCCTCTTTGAGTAGCGTCTGCTACAAAGCAGCTGCGTTATTTTTGGAGCAAAAAAGCATTGAAATAAACCAGTACAATATCAATCAGCTCAGCTTGGCAGTCTCTTACGAAGACCCAAACATCACGCTTGAAATCGGTGAGTGTTTTAGCAGTCGGACTAAAACCTTCAAAGCCATTGTGCAAGGTCTTAAAACACTTGGCGATGCATATTTACGCCGAATACAAATTCATTGTGGCGAAAATACTTCTCTTGCAGAGCAGTTTAGTCGTTATGACGGCTTTATGACCAGTGCCAACGATTTAACATGGAGTTATGTTTCAGTGGCCATCGCGATTGACCTTCGCAACGCCATAAAATTATAAGTAGTTCAAGCCCCGCAATGTCGGGGCAATTACGCTAAGCATATAACTAGCTAAAAGCTAATCGTTGTAAGACCTGACGTATAGGTGATTTCCTTTCGAGCTAACAGTCGAGATGGATGCATAAATGGATATTTATTTACAAGATAAGTGGGCAGTACTTAGCGCTTCAATTTCAATCTACACGTGCTCGCGTGCAATAAATTCATTCATCTCACGATTAGTTCGCGGCTTATTGCAACACTTTACAAAGTGTGGCTTCGCATGTTGGCCGTTGCACTTGAAATGCCTTTGCATTATCGACCTACCCACCATAGACAAACCATGAGTAAATGTTATGAATATACCGATCACCAACCCGATAAAGATAGTGGTAAAACACTCTGGCGATGTTCGCATTCACACCTTCATCTCCTCTTATGAAGGCGACAATATTGCCAATGCAACCCATATTATCGAGAGCAAAAACGTGCTGGTCCTGATTGATGGCCAGTTTTTAAAACCTTATGCGCAAAAATTTAGGGAATATGCAGACAGCTTAAAGAAGCCCATTGCACGACTGTACCTATCTCATAGGCACCCGGACCATTGGTTTGGTTTGGGCGATGCCTTTGCGGATGTTGAGATCTATACGCTGCCAGAGACCATTGACTTTTTGAAGGAGCATGGTGAGGCTTCTCGCGAAGACCATATGGGTAAACTCGGCGACCTAGCACCTGATAAAGTGGTCATACCCCAGCATGCCGTCAGCCCTGGAGTCGAATTTATCGACGGTGTGCAATACGTTATTGAACGTATCATCGACACTGAAATTGACTACGGCATTACACTTAAACTCCCGGAGTTGGGGGTATTTATTGCGCAAGACCTCATCTACAGTGGTACACATTTATATCTCACCAAGTACCTAGACCACTGGATGGAACAATATGAGGACATGCTGACATCAGATTACGAAATATTCTTGCCTGGCCACGGCGCGCCCGCAGATAAAAAAGAAGTGACAGAGAACCTGAAGTATTTAATTGCGGCAAAACAAGCGATTGATGATGGATTGAAAAATCAGGAGTTTAAACAGTTTATGCTGCAAAAATTTCCGACTCGACAATGCCCTGCAATTTTCGACATTTACCTGCCCAGACTGTTTGATGGCGCGAGCGAATATTAATTTCTTTGACTAAATACATAGGTAGCACAGCATGGATACACAATATACCGTAGGACAATACCTCACCGAAAGACTTGAGCAACTTGGCCTGAGACACCTTTTCTCCATTGCCGGAGATTACACCATCGAATGGATTAATAAACATATTGAGCCCAGTAGTATCGAGCTAGTCGAAGAAGTAAACGAGCTAAATGCGGGCTATGCAACCGACGGATATGCAAGACTAAATGGCATTGGTGCAATGTGCTTCACATATTCTGCAGGCACACTCAGCGCCGTGAATGCAGTCGCAGCCTCTTATGCTGAAAGAGTACCCGTGGTGGTGATTAACGGCGCACCAAGCATTCAAAAACGTCTGACAGCCCAACAGACTGGATTTACATATCACCATATGATCGACGGTGAGACGGACTTAAATATTTATAAAAACATCACCGCCGCAGCCATTAAAATCGATGCGCCAGAATTGGCACCTCAGCTAATCGATTACGCTCTGACCCAGTGCATCTCTCAAAAACGCCCAGCGTACATAGAACTCCTAGAAGACATGGTACAGCAGCCGTGTTCACCCCCAGTTGGCCAATTAAATCCACTAAAGCCCATTCCCTATGAACAAGGTGTAGGGCAATCTGTCGAAAAAATAAAGCAGGCAATCGAAGCTGCCGAGCGGCCTATCATCTGGCTAGGTGCAGAGGTCGACCGGATGGGGCTACATGACCAGGCCAATGCCTTAATCAGAAAATTAAATCTACCTTATGTAACCGAGCTTATCAGCAAAGCGGTATTTTCAGAAAACGACCCTCTATTTGCGGGAGTTTTTGATGGGCAGGCTTCATCGGACGTGACACAAGCTTTGGTCAATGAGTCAGACTTCATACTTGGTTTGGGTGTTTGGCTCTCGGATATAAATTCACTAGGCCAAAGCGTAGACTATGATAAAACAGCCTTAATCGCTTGGGATACCGTGAAACTGGGCACCTATTTTGTTCCGCAAGTCCCATTAGGTAACTTCATTGACGCTTTGACTAACCAAACGATTAACTGCGCACCGCCTTGCGCGATTCCAGCGCCGTCGGCACAGCCCTGCCAGAGCTTTTCGGGTGATATTTCTTATCAAGGCTTTTACGACTTCATTCAGAGTAAAGAATACATTAGCGACAACGTCTTAATTGGCAGTGACGCAAGCCTGAACTTTTTTGGCAGCTTATTGTTGAAAGTCGGCACACCAAGAGGCTTTGTTGCGCAGCCTACTTATTCTTCCATCGGGTATATAGGCCCTGCTGCGACAGGAATGAGTTTGGCAAAGCAAGATCATCAACGCGTGTTTATATTTACCGGTGATGGTGGTTTTCAAATGACCCCTCAATGCTTGTCAACGCAGACACGGTTTGGCCTCAACCCAATTATTTTTGTAATGGACAATGGCGTATATGGTGTAGAGCAATGGTTATACAATGCAGAAATCTTCTCCAGTGACCAACCGTTTTTTGATTCTTGTATTTTACATCAATGGGATTACTGTAAACTTGCGGATGTATTTGGCTGTAAAGCTTGGCAGGTTAATACCTATGAAGACCTAAATGAGGCCATTTTAGGCGCGCTGGAAAATGCCAATACGCCTTCTCTTATTCAGGTGAAGGTCCCTGCAAAATCTCTTCCTGATAATGCCAAATGGAAGAAAAATTAGCCGGTTTTTCCAATTAACACGACTTAAGCCAGCATGACCATGCTGGCTTATTCATGCCCATCTGGCTTAGCGTGCTTGCTCAATAGAAGCGATAAACGGCTGTGGTTGGTCCACGCCTAGGTAAACTCTCTCAACCTGTCCTATCGGTTCTGCCAGCACAATTTCAACGTTTGGCACACCCGAGTAATTGTAGCGTTTTATCTTTTTATCACGGGCGACAAACGTATCGTAATCGTTAATACTCGAAATATTCGACAGCGGCACCTTTAATGGCTGATATAAACCGAATCGTATTATCAAATCATGACCATCAATCGAAATGGGTCTCTTGGCAAAAGCCCGGTACTCAGCCAAAAAGAACACTAAACTGAGTGCACTCAAAATGGTGACGACATTAGCAGCCATTGGTGACCAGACAAAATGTAAAAGAAGATGCATCAACGGCATTTCTAAGGCAATTAAAAACACAAAGCCCAGTAAATTACTCTGAGCGCCATCTTTTTGATGATAGGTAAAATGTTTTGAACCTTGATAATTCTCTGACTTTACACGCTTGGCAAACAACGCAAATGTCCACATTCTAGTTTCAAAATTAAGAATCGTCGCGACAGCACTTTTACCTAAATACTTCTCGATGGGTTCTGATATCGCCAAATCAGGATCAACATCGTCATACAACGCCGTTTTAATCGCGAGGATCACTGTAACTATGGCGACCATTTCAAATAATAAAATCAACGCCGTCACAACATAACGACCATTTTCAAGGTAGGGCCATATCAACTTGCTACTTTCTGGGATGATATAGCTGCCTACCCAAACCGCTAAACAACATAGAGCGAGCGCCTTGAGTAGCGCTTCCTTTTTATTTTTAACTGCCAAAAAGCAAATAATTGGTAAGACAATAAGTGCGTCGAGCAGATACAAGAATTCGAAATTTGCTTGTCCGAAGTCATTCAAGCTACTGTTGCTTTGATAGTAAAACCCCCACCAAATTGAAATGGCAACAAAGAAAAGCAGTGGCAATTTTGATACAACTGAGGGCGACACAATTATTAATCCAAATATAAGTACTTAATAGTCTTAAAATAACAGAACCAAATTGGGTACACAATTACATTACAACAATTCATGAATGATTACATAGTCTAAGCGCTCAGAGTACGCACTGCTTATAAGCTTTAGCCTATTAGAAATCGGTTTTATGAAAGACACATATTGAACGCTTGTAAAGCAGCAATTGCGTCAATTCTCCAAAAATGATTGCTTAAAAAAAATGGCTATGGGCAGGGGGTGCTGACCCACCTGAATGGCAAGTCAGCGGAGTAAATTAGGCTAAGTTAGAAGTCTTTTAAGAAAATGAAATTGTAGATTGCATGTTTGCTTTTCAATTCTTGTTTAGTCGATTCATTCAGCGGATTAGATTTAACATTAAGCAACATTAAATTTCGGTTTTGTGAGATAGAAAGCGATTTAAGGTTGTTGTTTGCCAGCCTCAATACTCTCAAATCATTCAATTTATCGATATTAATACTCGAGAGATTATTATTACTCAGTGACAGCTCAGTGATTGCGCTATTTGTTGGCAAAAATACCCAGCTAATTTGGTTTCTGCCAAGGTCGACATAAGTTAGACTTTCATTTTTAGATAAGTCAGCTGAATACAGCTTATTACCTATCACACTTAACACCTTAAGCTGTTTATTTTTGCTTAAATCAATCGTGCTAATGTCATTCATCGACATATAAAGTGTGTCTAAATTAGTATTATTACTTAAGTTAATTTCCTTAATTTTGTTTGCGGACAGCTCTAACCTAGTCAATAATTTATTTTGCGTTATATCAATGTCTTCAATATCGTTCAAAGATAAGTTTAGCTTTTCAAGGGACGAAAAGTATTTCAACTCATCCACTTGCTGTATCATCGACTGTGTACAGTTTAGCTCTGTCACTTGTTCAGTATATGTCCAGCGATTGGCATCTGCTTGCATTTGTACACAACTTCTAAAGTTGTCATCAGAAAATTGCATATCTGCAATTCGCTCACTCGCAAAGCTAGATGCAGAACATAGCGTAAGTAGAGTGCCAAGTAAAAATTTTCGGTTTCGTTTAATCATTTTTAAGTCCATTTTATTGTATGAGTAGTTCATGAAATGAATTTATGCCACGAACAGTGAATTAAAAATGAACATTATGTAAGATTTTAAATTATTATGTAATTTTTCGTTTAATGCTTAATAAAAAATGAATATTAACTCCAAAAAGGCGGATTTAAAATCACGATATATATTATTAAGAACATGATTATTTATAAAATTAAACTAGGAAGAATATATTTTAGCGTTGTATATTTTCTCGTAAAAATACGCCAATGTACAACGCAGCCAACTTACTCCATATAAAATAGGTATTTATACCTCAAGACAGGGGGAGCTTTCTGGGGTATCAAGATCCGCTAAAATGGCAGTGTATGCAGTATGTGCATTGTCACTCAGATAAGGGTCCATTCTCTTGAATAGGTTCAAAAGGCCAACACCATGGCGAGCTTTAAACCCAGCGTATCGACATACTAACTCCAACTCATTAGCGGCTGTTAACTCGCATAGATGTGTGGTCTCCACTTCACTTAAAAGGAACTCTTGCTCTGTAAACCGATTTCTAAATCGAATAGGCTTATCACTTCCAAATTGAGGAAATACAAAGTCTCTGTCACATGCACAATATAGATAAACCAATGCTTCTTCCTCGTCACCAATTAATTGAGCAATCCGGTTACGCTGGGCTAAGGACACCATACTTTCGTCAAAACCATCAGTGCCATACGCAGCATGAAACAAGCCTGCGACCTGTAACAACTCACTACTTTCCCACTCTTTCAAAATACGTTCCGTACCCTGTAAATGAGATTGCAAAGAACCGTCGAGGTGCTGAAAATCCCCCGCCCCCAGTTCCTGTAGCACCTTAAATTTATCCATTAATCAATCACACCTGTTATTATTTTTGCTCATTAGTGTACCTGAATTGAACAAGCCAGTGAAACCAGCAATCAATCCTACTAAAAAAGGCTCATTTGATGAGCCTTCATTATAGTGCTATCTCTTTCGCCTTTTAGTGCGCTGGCCAAGAATGCGTTTTTTATCACGCTGTTTACGAGATTTTGATGAGTTTTTGCGATTATCTTTAGGCTCACGAGTTAAATCTGGCTCATACCCCTCTAGCCATTGTGGTGTTAGACGCGTATCTAGGAGTACTTCGATTTCCTCAAGCAACCACTGCTCGTCAATACTGACTAATGATATTGAATGCCCAGCATTGCCAGCTCTGCCAGTTCGACCAATGCGATGTATGTAATCTTCGGCCACATAAGGCAACTCAGCATTTATAACGTAGTTTAACGCTTTAATATCAATACCACGTGCTGCTACGTCGGTTGCGACCAAGACACGTGTTTTACCATTCTTAAATTGCTCAAGTGCACGGTCTCTCGCACCTTGCGATTTGTCACTGTGAATAGCCAACGTTGCCAAACCATCTTTGTTCAGCTCTTTTGCATAATCATCCGCACTTTTTTTAGTACGGGTAAATACCAGCACTTGCTGCCAATTATTCTTGCCAATCAAGTGAGCGATTAACTCTCTTTTACGCTCTTCATCAACGGCATAGAATAGCTGCTCTACCTTATCAGCAGTACTGTTTTGTTGCTCGACACCAACACGTTCAGGATTGTTCAGCCAAGTATTCACTTGTGAGAGGACAACGTCATCCATGGTAGCCGAAAACAATAACGTTTGACGATTTTCAGGCATTTTGCGCATGATCCGCTTTATTTCACCGATGAACCCCATGTCTAACATACGATCTGCTTCATCGAATACGAGCTGTTCAACCGCATTTAATGACAAGGAGCCTTTAATCATATGATCTAAAAGCCGTCCAGGGGTCGCCACAACAATGTCAGCGCCCTCTTTTAGAATTTTTTCTTGCGGGCCAATATTTGCCCCGCCGTAAATACACGCTACTTTAATCTCGCTAAACTTTGCTAAGCGCCGCGCATCTTTAGCAACTTGTTGCGCAAGCTCTCGCGTTGGCGCAAGTACCAAAGCGCGCACAGCTTGATGAGCATGGTCTTCATTTATCAGTTTATTTAAAATAGGCAGCATAAAGGCCGCTGTTTTGCCTGTTCCCGTTTGAGCCGTGGCCAATAAATCACTCCCCTGTAAGACGAGAGGAATACTTAAAGTTTGTATTTCTGTGGGCTCTACAAACTCAAGGTGGGTGAGTGCTTGATTCAATTCATCAACGAGATTTAAGGATTGAAAAGACATATGTGCCTATTGATACTGCTAAAGATGCGCGGAGTATAGCAAATACGCTTTCCTCTTGTGTACTTTATCCTTCGCGCAATATGACTTCTCCATATTTGATCTGCAATATCCCACTAAACTAAAAGGTATAATCACACCATGGAGATTTTATGGCAGACCGCGAATACGAGTTAGCCGCTGTGCCGAACACAGCGAGACGCGCTTCTCTTTCAATGCTGATGTTGATGCTTGGCTTAACTTACTTTTCGGCCAGTATGTGGACAGGAGGTAAATTAGGTGTTGGTCTAGATTCAACTCAGTTTCTGATAAGCATAGCTGTAGGTAATTGTATTTTGGCCATATATACTGCAACCCTTGGATATATTGGCGCTTCAACAGGACTGTCTACTCACTTATTGGCACGTTACTCGTTTGGTATCAAAGGTGCTTGGTTGCCCTCTTTGTTACTCGCGGGCACACAGGTAGGCTGGTTTGGTGTTGGCGTTGCCATGTTTGCTTTACCAGTGCAAAAAGTGACAGGGGTTGACCTCAACATTCTTATTTTAATCGCCGGCATTTTAATGACCGCCACTGCGTATATTGGTATTTCGGCGCTCATGATCTTGTCTGCCATTGCCGTGCCGGCCATTACATTGTTGGGCGGATTTTCTGTTTGGATGGCGCTTGAAAGCGCGGGTGGCTTGCACCAATTAGCCTCACAGTCAATTGAACATCCCTTGAACCAAGCTCAAGCAATCACCTTAGTCGTAGGATCATTTATTTCGGCGGGCACGCTCACAGCAGACTTTATGCGGTTTAGCAAAAACGCCAAGGTGGCTGTATTTATTACTATCGTCGCGTTTTTTATCGGCAATAGTTTAATGTTTGTATTTGGCGGTGCGGGCGCTGCGACGACGGGCAAAGCAGATATTTCTGAGGTGCTGATGCTCCAAGGTCTCATATTACCCGCAATGATCGTACTTGGCTTAAACATTTGGACGACCAATGATAATGCACTGTATGCTTCGAGCTTAGGCTTTGCCAACATCACAGGGTTCCCTAGTAAATACCTCACTATCATCAATGGCGCAGTCGGCACTTTGTGTGCTCTGTGGCTCTATAACCACTTTGTAGATTGGCTCGTGTTTCTGTCTGCCGCGATTCCGCCTATTGGGGGCGTGCTCATCGCCCACTACTTCAGTCACAGGGCAGCCTACAAAGACTTTGAACATAGCGAGTTTAAAACCATTAATTGGCTGGCACTTATTAGCGTTGTATTAGGCATTGCCGCAGGACATTGGATGCCCGGTATTGTCCCACTCAATGCGGTGTTGGTCAGTTTAACTGGTTTTTATTTACTGCAAAAAGTTACCCGGTAACGTTTAATTCAACCACTGAAAAAATGCTAACTATATAAAATAAAAAACTTTTAGAGTGCGACAATATGTCACATCTCAAGCGCTCATAAGTTCTTTATACTCGCCGCAGTTTTTTCAGTGAGTTGTCTTTATGTTTTCGTATTCAAAAATTTCTCTTGTATTTTTCACTCTAGGCCTTTCTCAAGTGGTAATGGCCGAACAAACTAACCAAATAGAGCGTTTTGAGGTGACTGGCTCTAAGATTAAAAACATTGATCTTGAGTCAGCCAGCCCTATTACCACGCTCACCGCAGATGATTTAGCACTGACTGGTATTTCAAATTTAGAAGAGGTATTGCAAAGCTTAAGTGCTTCCGCAGGTCCCGCCGGCAATGCCACTAATGCATATTGGACGAGCAATGGATATGCTACCGCACAAATCAACTTGCGTGGTATGGGTATCAAAAGAACCCTCGTTTTACTCGATGGCAAGCGACTGGTCGCAGGCGGTACAGGCGCGAATGACAGTCCAGATCTTAATATGATCCCTATGGGGCTAGTTGAGCGCATTGATATTCTGAAAGATGGTGCGTCAGCCATCTACGGTGCAGATGCCGTGGCTGGTGTGGTAAACATCATCACAAAGTCCAACGTTAGTGGTGCACACCTCAGCGCTAAAGTTGGCCAAAGTAGTAAAAAAGATGCCGAAAATACGGAGCTGAACATCACATTAGGCAGCGAATTTGAGCGGGGGTATGTGACGGTCAATGTAAACTATGTCGACAATGGAAATGCACTGCAATCCACGCGAAACCCATGCCCGCTCAGTGAGTCGGATGGTAAACTAAACTGCATTTACTCCGGCACTACGATTGGTGGTCGCGCAAGACTATCAGACGGTCGAGAAGTGCAATTCAATCAGACTCCTAATAGCGACGGCAACCAATTTGAAGACTACAACAACACATTGCATGGCTACAATTGGTTTGAGTCGCTAAACTCATACAACCCAATGAAGCGTCTCAACTTAGCAACCTTCATCGATTATGCGCTTTCAGACAACGTGCAACTTAACACCTCATTACTGTATGCAAACCGACGCTCAGACCAAATCGTCACACCCAGAGGGTTTAAGTCTATCGATGTAGCCTCTGATTTTGTCTATAACCCAACAGGTCAAGACCTGACGCTCAAACGCCGTAGGAATATTGAAGTACCTAACCCAGAGTTCTACCAAGAAACAGACACTTTTCAGGGGGGAGTGAGCTTATCCGGTGAGTTAAATAATAGCTGGATTTGGCAAGCGTCTTATAATTATGGAAGAAATACAGGTACTGACGGATGGCGTTATGACTTTGATGATGAGCGAGTCGCGCAGACCCTTAATGGTGATATATGTAGTACATCAAAAGATGCCTCTATCCCATGCGGAGATTATTTTGGTGTGGGGGAACTCTCTGAGCAAGTCATCAACTATGTAACTTACCGACGCGAAGGAACAGGCGGAAATCAACTCCAGTCTCTAAGCTTTGATCTAAGCGGTGATATTACTGAACTACCCGCTGGCACTTTGGCTTTTGCGACAGGAGCGGTATACCGAAAAGAGAAAGGGTGGCGAAATCCAGATGCGATTGCAATGCGAAACGGTGAAGAAGACCCAATCTCAGGACACTCAAACGTCAAAGAGGCATTCTTAGAAGTATCAGTTCCCCTTATTAGCAACGCTGCATATGCAGATGCGATTAAATCGGATATTGCAGTACGATATTCGGATTATGCGCATGTCGATGCAAAAACAACCTATAAAATTGGGTTAACATGGCGGGTAAACGAACAGCTTTTGCTGCGTGGCGTGCGATCTAGTGCATTTAGAACCCCCACTATCACTGAGCAATTTGGTGGAACAAACGTCGAAAACCTCATTACCATGGATCCATGCGATGGTGCCTCAGGGGACATTTTACGCAACTGCTTGTCTGCTGGTGTGCCAAAAGGTTTCGTGCAAGACGGTTCAACAATTCGAACCGGTGTTGGCGGCAACCCGGAAATCGGCCCAGAAACAGCAAATACGATTACTTTTGGATTTGCATATCAGTCGGAAGCGTTTTCGGCAACGCTCGACTACTTTGATATAGAGGTGGATAATGCCATCAACTCCGTGTCAGGTTCAAATATGCTTCGTTTGTGTTACAGTGATCCGAATGCCTATCAAGCCTACTGTAATAGCTTTACTCGAGATCCAAGTACCCATCAAATCACTGCGCTTGAAAAGCGCCCAATGAATGCTTCAAATGAACAAGTTGCCGGACTAGATCTTAATCTCAATTTTACCTCCACCATTGACGGGATTAACTATCGCATCAATTGGGACACAACTAGATTGCTAAAACACGAAAACACCGCATTTTCAGGCGCCGAAACCGAGCAATTGTTAGGTAAAATAACCTCGGATAGGGGCAGTTTCGCGAAATGGAAATCCAACCTATCTGCTACTGTGGCGCTATCTAAGTGGCAAGGTACTTACAGTGTTCAGTACATAGGTAAAGCGGAAGATGAGAATGGAGGCGGTCCAATTGGCAGTAGCGTGCCAAATATTTTCTACCACGATATTCAGTCCAGCTACGCCATCAATGCAGCTCTGAAGCTATCTGTTGGGATTGATAACCTATTTGATAAGCGGCCGCCATTTTTAACATCGTGGAACGACGCTAACACTGATGTATTCACTTATGACACTGTGGGTAGACGAGGCTATTTAAAACTCGACTATCAGTTTTAGGCTCCCGCGATTAACACCAAGCTAGCTACATATAACAATAAAATGTGGCTAGCGTTTGGCCACCTTCTATCATTTCACTGTCGCGGATCATTACTTGCTTGGTGAGCCGCTATTCTTAATCGCCAAACTTTTACAAAATCTCAATGTAATTATAACAGAGTCATATATAATCTACGCTTGCCTTGCTAAGCTTAACTTTACAACAACTAATTGGATAATAAACATGCCCACCAACTTAATAGAAATAGGTTTGCCAATAGCGCTTATTTTAATCATGACCGGCGTGGGTCTAAGCCTAACTACACAAGATTTCTATCGAGTTTTAAAGCAGCCCAAAAGCTTTTTTGTTGGCGCAGCATGTCAGTTGCTGCTGCTGCCTCTAATGGCCATTGCGGTTATAGCGGTAACTGGGCTCACAGCTGAATTAGCCATTGGCTTATTTATACTCGCCCTTTGTCCAGGGGGCACCACTTCGAACCTCTACACGTATCTTGCCAAAGGAGATGTTGGATTATCCGTTTCGTTAACGGCTGTCGTGGGGTTTATCACGCCCTTTATACTGCCGTTTATGGCAGCTTGGGCCATCGGGTTTTATGGTCAAGGAAGTAGTGAAATAGACTTCCCGATTTTGAAAGCATGGTTGCAGCTTATCGTCGTTGGTGTAGTCCCAGTCATCGTTGGTATGGGCATTCGGGCTAAGTGGCCTACGTCTGCCAAAAAAGCAGGCCCCTATATTAACTGGTTCTCTGTGGCGGTGCTTCTTTTAGTGATACTCAGTATATGTATTCAGCTGGGCGATAAGCTTATTGACTATATTGTCATGGCTGGTCCCGCTGTAATTGTTCTCAACTTAATTACCATGCTTATGGGATATGCCGTGGCAACGCTTTACCTCCACAACCGTGCGCAAACCCGCACAGTGACTTTAGAGGTTGGCTTGCAAAATGGTACCTTGGCCCTATTAGTAACGACTGGTTTGCTAAAAGATGAGGTGATGTCAATTGCCCCCAGTATTTATGGTTTATTTATGTTTGTTAGTGCAGGGATTTTTGTCGCTTGGGTTAGGCGCTCCGCGCCTCAGGTCGAATCCAGCGCTTCGGTCTAAAAAGCCCTTATGGGCTTTTTATCCTCCCTTAATTAGGCCGTTAAGAAACACAAATCACACTACGATGGGAGTCATCGTTTTTCTGAAGTTCAATGGTGACCGCAAACAGGTTATCTTGTCGAAGTGTGCGTTGCAAAAGCACCATAAATAGAAGCAGCGTGGTGTTAATGCCACTTAAACTCACACCAAAAGCCATGCCTAAATCTTTCAGCAAGGCTTGAAATACTCCGTCAACCTGAATCCATTCCTCCAGACAACGTTCAATTTTTTGATTGCTGATGTTTATATTATGCATAAGCTGCTTAGCCAAATCATGAGATACATATTCTGGCAAATCAGTGATATACCGCGCTATCTTTTGCAGCTCCACAAAAATGTCGCGCAATGCAGCAGCTTTACGAAATAACAGTGCTAAGCGTTTTGATAGTGCCCGCCAATCTGTATCATCATAGTAACCAAAGTAATCTTGATAGTAACGGCTGGAAGCCAACTCTGAGCGAATCAATTTATAGTCTAAAGAATTGCTTTCTCCTAAATGACGATACAAGTTTGCTGTATCGTGAAAACGTGGCTCTAACCGTGTATATGCAGCAATAATATTTCGTAAACCTTGGCTATATTCACGCCAACCTCGATTTCTATATCGACCCTTTTCAGAAAAGAGTAATGCCTTAAAAGCGGTATCAAACAGCTGCGTATCATCAAGAGAAAGTAACTGGTTATAGATATAACCACCTGCACGCAGGGTGATTAATATGTTGCTACGACTATCATTCGAATGATATTGAATACCCTTTCCAGCTGAAGGGTGAGTGTATTGCTCAAACATATTCAACGCATCATCCGCTTCAACTTGACTTACCAAAGGTGAAAAGCCAAATCCACTTTGTGATAATTGCGCATTAAAGTGCGATAGTGTCAAAGCCGATAATACTGACCGCAACTCCGCTGGGCTATGCAAGTTGTGATCTAGATTAGAGTAGCTAAACGCGAGTGCCCCGTGACATTGTTGTTCGAGCGCAGCCTGTGCAAATCCATAACTAAAGTTAAAACAGGCCTTTCGCGCCTCGTCAAAGCCACGCGCTTGCTTACTTAAGTTATGCGTATGGACAAGCATAATTTTACCCATCGGGTCGATATGTAATTGAAGATCGCTGACAGTGTCCGATACATTATCAATGTCATACCCCAAAACATTTATGCCAAGAGAAATTTCGTTTTTCGTTAAGTTTGTAAGCGACAATGATTCAGCTTGGTACTCAATTACACCTGCTTTACTCAAACTCTTAATTAACGTTGATACCGCGTCGTCATTGCCAACTACCAAACTGCGATATAACCTCGAAACTGACTCTGAAGTTGAATCTTTGAGTACAATGGTTAAACTTTGGTCAATCAAATTTACATGACTGCTTGTCGACTGGTAGTGCAAATTTAGCTGTATATCCGCTGCGCGAGACAACGCAGTTTTCATTCTATTTTTAGTCTCTGTATATTCTTGGGCTAATTTCTCATACAACTCAACGGCCGTCACACTTGTATCTTCAATAAGCATCTGGGCATTTTTGCTGATTTTTTTGATAGGTTTAAGTGCTGCTTGTGAACCTGCTTGCACGTCCTGATGCAACTGACAAGCAGCGTGTGAAAACTCGCCCTTGACCCTTTCAACTTCTTCCTTTATCAAGCTTTGAATGCCATAAAATACGCTCTCTTGCGCCGGATTACCGACTATTTCTTGTAGATCTATACCAAAGGTGTGCATCAATTGCTCTGTCAATTCACGTGTGAAATCGTCTGTTGCTGTAGATAGGCTAAAATTCAGCTTTTCAAATGCCAAGTTGATAGCATCGCCAACGGCTTCATTGAGTGATTGCCTTGTTTGATCGTGACTCAAAAACAATGTGTTCAAGTGCGAAGCCCATTCACTGTTTTTCGTTCTGGCACTTAAGTTATCGGCTAAGTATTGACCGACATTACTGTACGTACCTAGAGACTGTACCAGTCTATCGCCGTAACCAAGCAGCTTTTCTAGTTGATGACTTGCGAGTGCATCTAAACCCGTTATTCGCCCACCCACAACCAAACTAGCTCGATTTTCATCGGCGTCCCGCACTGCTTTTTTCACCCGAATTGACAATTGATTGGTCGGGCTTTTAAAAATTTGAAGCTCAACTTCACCAGTCACAGCAACATGCTTGGTTATTTTTAATCTTGCACTTACATCAATATCAACTGGCTGACCTGCAGTTTTTGAAAATGTACTGATCGACCTGCCAACTGCCAACTCTCCTTGTAGTGAGAAAGAAGCTTTGCGAATCACATTAAATGCTCGATACCCTTCCATTTCTCCAAGGTGGTTTGGACACTGTATGGCCTCGCTGACACTGCCAAGGCTCCAAGGAATAAGTGGCGTTGCACTCATGGCATGTAATACAGTACAGGTTTTGTTTCGAGCTGGCGTTTGGTAGAGCGCGGTCATCTCAAGTGTGACATCGCTTTTTGTGCTACCGGCAACTTGTATAACGCTCGCACGGGCTTGCACTGATGCCTTCAAACCGATTGAGGCCTTTAAATAATGTGACACAATCGCCGCTTCACGGCATAAGGTAGATCCAAACAAGTCGTGGGCATGAGATTGATGCAACACCTCCCATTTAAAACGGGCACCTGCATTGATAAACAAGCCAAAGCTGAGATCTGCAACACTCAATTGCTGCATAGGTCGCTTAAAGCCGAATTCTTCAGCATGACTAATCGACTCATTGATAACCAGTGATCGCCCCCCTATTGATTGGGTAATATCACCCCACGAGCGCCTTAATTTAGACCAATTTTGATAAGCGCTCGTCTCTAACAGGGTTTTGTAACTCTCTTCATCACGTGATTCTAAGCACAAAATGAGTTGCTCTACCATGTCAAACAGGTCAGCAAAGTCTTTCCACCACCGTGGCTGTTGGAACACTTCTTTGCATCGTTCTATCGCTAAGAGTGTGTGAGTTAATTCATCCCACGCCCTATTCTCTGTCACCTTCTGAACTTTCTGTTCAAGCTCTTTCAGCTCTGCATCTAGACCCTCCAGTACAGCAGAAAAGTCTAAATGAGGTAAAATCATATGCGGAAGCGTATCTAACATGGGCATGTGCAATCCTTACTCGTCATTAAAGCCACAGGTTAAAATAACTGTACCTTGAACATTGAGCAACAATAAACGTTAAAGTAAAATCATGAGTTTTGGACGCTTTTTGCGCGAATGGCGTGAGAAAATCTAACGGAGATATTTGCTGAAGAGACTCAAAATGTAAAACTGAATAAACCCTATTAAAAAACACTTAAAATACCAAAATCTTATAAAATATTATTTTTATATAAACTTAACTCCAATTAACCATACCAAAATCAACCCAACATAAAAAAGTAACAAACACTCTTTTAGCTTAATAATCACTCATTAATTTTAAATATAAATGGGTAAAATTCTTATCCCAACAAGTAAAAATTAAACCTACCGCTATCATAAAAATGATAACGAAAGAGAATGTGCTATCTTAAAACGCTGCTTAATTCAACGAAACGAGAAATGAGGTTACTCAATTAATATGTAACCCCTCATAAGAATTGAAATTGCTTAAAATGAGTAAGTAACACCCAATGTTGTGCTATCCCAACGGTAAGAAACTTCAGGTCGGCCCACATCAAAATCAGGTAATCTTTGATGGTCTAAAAATACAGCAAACTGATCATTAAACGCATAACTAATACCAATACCATAGCTAAGCCCACTCACATCTTTATATATTTTTGCCGCACGATAGCCTTGAAACACATCATCAATATAGGTGCCTGCCACTGTAGCAATTTTGAGCTCTGTATCAGTGTACCCCAGCATACCATAAACCTTAAAGTCATCTGTAAAATAATAGGCTGCTTTGGCTGATAGTGAGATCTGATAGTTTATATCTTCCTTATAATCATAGCTTTCAATAAAAATGGAATTATCGTAGCCCGAAATCCCCTTGCCATAGCGCGATTCAACTGAGAAATACTTATTGAATTGGTAGCCACCGACAAACCCCGCCACCTTAAAATCGCGGTCATTTGAGAAAATAGAAATAGATTGAGAGTTATAGAAAGCACCAGTATAGAATCCGTTATCGCTTTCATCGTTGGCTTGAACAACAGAAGCAAAAAAAGTACTTAGGCTTAAGATCGATAATGGAAGTATTTTATTCATTTAAATTCCTTTTATCCCACAGTTTTAAATTGTAGGTTTATTTTGTTAAAATCGAAAAGGATTTAACCATAAAAACAAAAACGCCTTTGTAAAAAAATGTAAGATAAAATTAAAATACAAACAAAAACCAACTAAAAAACCATCAATAATATAAAAGACACCAACAATATTAAAATATTAATTTTCAAAAAATAACACATCATAAAGTTGATTATTTTCAATAACGCCTGTCGATTTTAATGAAAATCGTTTACTTCGGTTGCGCAAAAAGTAAAACTCTCATTCGGGTAAAAATGAGTCAGTTAGGCGTCTGATTACTTTAAGCCTTAAAACGAAGGGAAAATAAGAAGTTTTATAAAACTGACAAGTAAGGGACTCAGTAGGCGGCAGCAATGATGCTACCACCTTGAAGTTGGTTAAGATCTATCAAATACCAGTGGCATTGCATTGTCAGCCACATCTATCACTTCTCCATCACGGTAGACACACTCACCATTTACAAACGTGTAGCGTATTTGATGCGAGAATTGATGACCAACAAATGGAGACCACTGGCAGTGATAGCGCGTATTGTCATGCCTAACAACCTCACCAGCCTTGGCACTCACGACGGTTAAATCAGCAAAGAATCCTTCTCTGACAAATCCACGCTCTTTTACTTTGTATCGCTTTGCAGGATTATGCGCGGTTTTCTCCACAATCTGAGGCAAAGTCATATTACCTTGCTGAACTTGGTCAAATAAAGTCAGCAGAGCGTGTTGTACCAAAGGCAAACCGGCTGGTGCTTTAGCAAAGGCCTGCTGCTTTTCTTCCCATGTGTGTGGCGCGTGGTCAGTGGCAATAATATCTAGTCTGCCGCTAGTCAATGCTTCAATTAACGCCAGTCTATCTGACTCTGCTTTAATCGCAGGATTACACTTGATTAAATTACCTAAACGGTCGTAATCCGTTTGGTTAAACCACAAATGGTGTACACAAGCTTCTGCGGTAATTTGTTTGCCATCTATTGGTCCCGGCTCAAAAAGATCCATCTCTTTTGCAGTTGTAATATGCAGTACATGTAGCTGTGTACCATACTTTTTGGCAAGTTCTACAGCATATGAAGATGACTGATAGCATGCGTTAGCATCTCTGATCACAGGATGATCTTGTATTGTTAGCTCTTTGCCACCCAATGTTGCTAAATTGCTTGCTATCACATCCCCTTTTTCACAATGGGTCGCAATAAGTACTGGGCATTCCCTGAAAATGGCCTCTAGTGCACTCGGGTGTTCTACCAGTAAATCTCCTGTAGATGCTCCCATAAACACTTTCACACCGCAGACTAAACTAGGATCACAGGCTTTGATCTCATCTAAGTTGTCCGGCGTTGCCCCCAAGTAAAATGAGTAGTTTGCCGCAGAAGTGCGCGCTGCGATTTGATGTTTATTCATGACCGCGAGTTGATCTGTTGTTGCAGGGCTTACGTTTGGCATTTCCATGTAACTGGTAATGCCACCAGCTACCGCTGCGCGAGATTCACTCCCAATGGTCCCTTTCCAGTCTAATCCAGGCTCTCTGAAGTGCACTTGGTCATCGATCATCCCTGGTAGTAAAAAGTCACCCTTTAAATCTATAATTTGCTCTATCCCTGTGGCTTTAATGTCTGGAGCGATTTTATCAATCCTCTTGCCAACGATGCGCACATCGCGCTGTTCAACCTTGCCCTCATTAACTAGTTGCGCATTTTTAATAAGAATATTCGCCATGGATACTTCACCTTTAAACAGTGTTAATAAATCTGAATTACGATCGGGTATATGCTTTGCTGCAAGGCACTACGCACTCAACCCTTTTAATGAATCACCAGTCTGTGCTTGGCAACTTTTGCAGACCCCCTGAAACTCAAACTGTGGCGAATTGAGTTGATAGCCACATTCTTGGATCTGCTGAGATAATTGCGTCATCAATTGGCTAGACATGTGTACTTCATCAACTCTTTGGCAGACAGAACAAATCAAAAATTGATTGTGTGGATGGGGTTTATGGCAATCAATATGGGAGCAACAAATATACTTATTGACCGTATTTAGTTTGTGAACTAGGTCAGCTGCCACCAACAAGTCTAATACCCGATAGATTGACACTGCAGGGAGCGTTAGCGCTAAGTGCTCTTTACAATATTGTGCCAATTCATAGGGTGATAAAGCTTGCTCTGCCATCATAAGGCCTTTGAAAATCGCCACTCTTTTATCTGTGGCCTTGATCCCTGCATGATTAAAAACGTCGATTAAATAATCATTGCTAATACTTTTTTGACACATATTGCCCCGATGATGTCGCAATTGAATTTGTTATATTATAACATCTCACAAAATATCTATCTATCGCAATAATTTTCCCGTCAAATTTAGTGCGTAAGATAAAACCACAAACTGGTGTGTAAAAATAAGTCATGTATAAGCATCAGCAAATCTCAGGGGTATCTAGCATGGTCTCTAGAAGACAATTCACAAAAGGCTCGGCCGCACTCGCATTTTTGGGTTTAAATAACAGCCTACTTGGCTGCTCTCAAAAAAAACCGTTGAATAAAACACCAACCAGCTCAGGTTATGGGCCGCTCATTTCGGACCCAAACGGTTTGTTAGATTTACCCGCAGGTTTTAGTTATGAAGTAATTTCGTCTTTAAATGACCCAATGGACGATGGGCTTGTTGTACCAGACAACGCCGATGGGATGGGCTGTATCGGATTAGATAATCATCGCGTTGCACTTGTTAGAAACCACGAGTTGAGCCCTAAACACCTCAAATCAGCTGCGCCAGAAATCACCCTGCATCAAAGTAAAAAAGCTTTTGATACAAACAAGCAAGGTGTTGCATTACCCGGTGGCACAACCACGATTGTATATGACCTACAGAAACAAAAAATAGAACAGCAATATTACAGCCTAGTGGGGACTATAAGAAACTGTGCAGGCGGCACAACACCTTGGGGGACGTGGTTGACATGTGAGGAAACAGTACGCACGCCTGATGACGAAATATCTAAAAGCCATGGATACATATTTGAAGTCCCAACAGACAAAATCGGTTTGTGTGATCCTGTGCCACTAGTAGATATGGGTAGATTTAACCATGAAGCCGCGGCTGTTGATCCAAGGACAGGTATCATATACCTGACAGAAGATAGAAACGACAGCCTATTTTACCGATTTATACCTAACCAGAAAGGCAAGTTGACAGCGGGTGGCACCCTTCAAGCCCTTGTATTAAAGCATGCCAGCAAACTTGACACCCGTAATTGGCATCACAAAACAATGCCTGTGTCTCAATGGTACGAGGTAAGCTGGATTACTTTAGACAATCCTCAGAGTCCAAATGATGACCTTCGTGTTCGGGGACATGAAAAAGGCGCTGCGCTGTTTGCGAGAGGCGAAGGCATTCATTTTGGCAACAACGAGCTATATTTTTGCTGTACTAATGGGGGTGAAAAAGAACTAGGCCAAATCATGCGCTATCAACCATCAGCCTATGAAGGTACCGAAGATGAAGCAAAACATCCGGGGCAGTTACAACTATTTTTAGAAAGCACTGATAAGTCACTGTACAATTTCGGCGATAATTTAACAGTTACCCCACAGGGCCACCTATTAGTGTGTGAAGATCAATATACCGCTATCACAAAAAATCATTTGCGTGGCGTATCACCAGAAGGCGCAGTTTACCCATTTGGTAAACTCAATGCCCAAACAGAGCTTGCGGGTGCGTGCTTCTCTCCAGATGGCTCCACTTTATTCGTGAACATCTACTCTCCGACAAAAACACTGGCGATCCGTGGCAACTGGACGAATTACAAAGCGTAGTCGCGTTTCCATGTTAGCCAATGGTCCAAATACCCTTGGCTAAGATCTTATTTTCAATAAAAGTGACTGCTTGTCTCCCAATACAGAATCAAACATGCGCATGGCTTCTATTTGGTACGAGTCACATAATTGAGCATCAAAATGCTTAAGCCAAATCTCTGCCGTACTTGCCATCATGTGATTTGCAAAAGCGCTGCCGGGGCATTTTGCGTTTCCTACCCCATAAACGAATAATGACGGGCCCTTACTATTTTTTATAGGGCTGATAGCTTTGCAAAACCGTGTTGGGTCAAACTTGTTTGGCTCACTAAAGTTCAGTTCATCTTGATGGTGTAGTTGTGAAATGAAACCCAACCAATGACCCTTTGGCACGACAAATTTTTTACCATCTGTCTCTTTAATCACGATATTAGATTCTACTAACCTATAAATGGGCTTATTCCCACGTAACCTAAGCACCTCTTTGATTAGAGGCAACATATCAAAATTAAGGTTTGCTCTAATTTCATTGGCATAGTTGCTATGTTGAACCAGTATTCGATAAAACGATTGCATCGCAGGTAGGATGTTTGACAGTGAACCCCATAAAAAATATAGCAATACCTTTGCTTTATCCTCTTGATTTAACACTGGGCTGCTAAACAATCCAATGTTTAATGATTGTATAAGTGGTGTTTGAGCTTCTGCGAGGACTTGCTCAAACCTTAAAAGTAGCTTTTCTTTGGCGAAGTGCATTCTATTTGAATCTTCAGTGTCATCAGTTGCGCTTGGTGACAAGCTTTCGCTAAAGCTAAAATATTCAGCAATGGCCTCGTTTTTTGCTAAAGGTTCACCAAAAAGTGCGTACATGCTCGCCTTTACCATGGTATTGAGTTGTAGCTTAGCTAACTCAACTTCACAATATTCCTGTGCCTTTAAATTGTGCTCGGCAAATTGCTGACATTCAAAATCGAGTCTTTCATTGTAACGTGCCTGTGTATTTGCTAGCTTTTTCCCTTTTAATGCGAGTACAAAGTCTCGATTCATTTGGGCAATCTGTTGCTCATCGCAAAATACATTTTCAATTTCAAATTTGCTCCTAACCTCCACAAGTTCAGGATTAATATTCATCTTATTTTTTGCCACGGTTTCGCTGAATAGGTCTGACTCCTGAACTAACGTGATTTTTGGCCCACCAAAAATAGACAATGTGAATACATTTCCAAATTGAGCCACACACGATTTTATATAATCAACCAAGCTTAAACCGTTCAGTTGACTCACGTCAGTCAATGCGACATGCACTGGTTGCTCAATACCATTTTGTTTTTTTTCAAGTAGATCCACAACACTCCTCCATGACTTATAGCAACTTTGTTGGAGCACTAAGCGGCTAAGCT
This sequence comes from Pseudoalteromonas luteoviolacea, assembly GCF_001696455.1. Lineage (GTDB taxonomy): Bacteria > Pseudomonadota > Gammaproteobacteria > Enterobacterales > Alteromonadaceae > Pseudoalteromonas > Pseudoalteromonas luteoviolacea_C. Next base: position 218,543 of record NZ_MAUJ01000001.1, on the reverse strand, counting down.
TTTTTCCGCAATGACAAAAATTTGTGCCGAAGTACTGGTTAAAGCTGATCCCGACCAATCGCCAAACCACTCTAAAGGCACTAAACCACACATTTCTAACATGTTAGTTAATTCAGAGGCACTGTAGAGGCGCACCTTAAACTCGTAGCTGTATTCGTCACCTTCTATTTTAAGCGCACGATTGGTTGTTAATATTTTACTGACTGGGTCGTAATGCGAATTCAAGTCTTTAAATTGACGCACAATACCATTTTCGCAGGCCTTTACTGCCGCAGACTCACCATTGAGAACATTTAACAGCAGACGTCCACCTGGTTTAAGTGCTGATGACATTTCTTGCATCACTTTCAAGTTAGTTTTATCGTCAAAGTAACCAAACGAACTAAAAACGTTAAAAATTCTGTCATACTTTTCTTTAAACCTGAGCTCACGCATATCCCCCTGCATAAAATTAACAGAGAGACCAGCGTCTTTTGCATACTGATGAGCTTGCTCAATAAACGCGGCATTATAATCTAATGCGTCTATTTCAAATCCTTGCTCTGCTAATAGTTTTGCGTGACGCCCAGTGCCACAGGGAATATCGAGTATATTCATGCCCTTTTCTAAAGCGAGAAAGCGATGAATTTGCTTCGCTTGTTGCTGATTTAACATGAGGTCAAAAGACGCACTTTCTAAATGGCCTGTAATTAAAGGATTAAAAGCTCGCTCGTAATTAAAAAGAAATTCTGACAAATCCTATCACCTCATATATTTATCATTAAAACCAGTAAAAGGCTGTACACGCTATAGTACAGCCTTCATACGCTTACTTATTGTTAGGTGAATGTCTGTCAACACAACAAATAACACATCCGCAGAATCTTGCGCCGTTGTTACTCTCCAGATTTTTATTTACAAGTGAATTGATGATTTTTGCTTTATTCATAATTTCTCCAAATAGTTTTTGTTAGTATTTTCTAAGGTTTTTAAGGTTTTGCTCTGAGTATACTTCTGGATATTCCTGATACCACTTGAGCAAAGTTTTTTCACCCAATACATCATAAACGTAAGAATATTGGGCTTCTAACTCGGCTTTGCGCGCACTTACAAACGAGCTTTGCGCGTTCTCATAGTCTCTTTTCATTTTTTCTTTTTCACTTAACGTCGTGGGACTATGATGCAGAAACTCTCCGAAAAATTGACGACAAAAAGCGTCATAATCTTGAGTAAATAGAATAAAGGTGTGCCACATTTCATCGATGACTAAAATTTCTTTATGCACATATATTTCCGGACCAGATTCCTGTGAGGCACTGTACATTAACCACAGTAACTTTTTCATCTCTTCGAAAATGGCTGCGGACTCATCTCTAGACACGTCGAATGATTCTGTAAACTTATCAATCACATGCTCATTTTGGTAAGTCATTACTTGTGAATATTGCTGTCGACTCTCTATCGAATTAGAGAAATTATGTAGTTGATCCATGCTACTCTATTATATAACTCATTGTCCTAGTTGATTTATACTATCAACCCAGAGACACAGCAAAAACCGTTATAAATGACAGTATAAAAAGTAATTAGTATTAGAGGGATTTAATAAGCCTTTGAGCTTAATTTTATAGTAAGGAGGGCTATAATAAAAAAGGCCCAATCGCATAAACAATCGGGCCAATTTATATTTGAAAATATCGTCTTAAAAAAGATTAATGTAGTTTTAGAACTTATTACTTTGCAATCGAGACAATACTTTTATACCTAGCTTTTCTGCTGCAACGCTCAGACCAATGCCCAAACGTTCCGCAAGCGCTTTTTTAGCTTTGTATTTGACTTTATACAGCTGGTGCGTGTTGTTTAGCTCTAGCAAAATATCATCGCTGGTCTTAATTTCGTCTACTAGCTCAAACTCTTTTGCATGGGTTGCAAACCAGTGTTCACCAGTTGCCACTTTGTCGATATCTAAGCTTGGCCTGTGTTCAGCCACAAACTGTTTAAACAAGGTGTGTGTATGTTCTATTTCACTTTTAAACTTTTCACGTCCTTGATCTGTGTTTTCACCAAACATTGTCAATGTACGCTTATACTGTCCTGCTGTAATTTGCTCAAATTCAACATCATTCTTTTTCAGGATTTTATTGAAGTTTGGTAGCTGAGCAAGAACACCTATTGAGCCCACCACTGCAAAAGGAGCGGCGACTATCTTATCTGCTACACACGCCATCATATAGCCACCACTTGCTGCAACCTTATCGACACACACAGTCAAAGGTAAGCCTGATTGTTTAAGCCTAATCAGCTGCGAAGCCGCTAATCCATAACCGTGTACCACGCCACCACCACTTTCTAAGTTGACCAATACTTGATCTTTTTCTTTGTTAGCGATAGTCAAGATTGCGGTGATTTCTTCACGCAAACTCGACACTTCATGTGCATCAAGACTACCAGAAAAGTCAATCACAAACGTTTGGCCTTGAGGCTTTTCCTCAGAAGCTTTCTTGCTTTCTTTTAAATGCGCTTTTAACTCTTTTTTATCCAAAGTTTGGTGTAAAAATGATTCTTTTGCTTGCGCTAGTTCTTCCGAAAGATCCTTGATTTCGATCTCTCCAGATTTACTCTTTGGCTTTTGACTCGCCCCCACTATCAAAACCACAATAGCACCAATTGCAACAACAACCGTTATAGCCTTCGCTAGGAACAACCCATATTCAAACAAAAATGCCAATGTAATCTCCTGATGTCATTCTTTAAATCAAACTATATTACAAAAAAAAAGCCGCTCACTAGCGGCTTTTCAATCTTGTCTTAAATAAGCTTACTTTGCAATAACTGTTGTATCAGTAATTGGTAAAGATAAACCTTTAGAAGCGAGATAAGTTGCAACCTGAGTTTGCATCTCAAGGCTTGCTTGAGCGTGTCCCTGAGCTGTACCGCCAGTATTTTCATCAAAGGATGGTGTTAGCAGCGAGCTGTGGTGGCCCTGCGAGAAGTTCACGACATAACGCCCAGGTGTACCATCAGTTGACAGTTTTGATTCAGTTACAGTCTCTAAGCCCATAAATGCAGCAAGCGGCGTACTACCACCTAGCGGGTTACGTGCCGCAGTATTTGGTGGAATCACTTGGTCAGCTTTATTATCGCCTTCACCACCAACCACAACGCTCATATACATTGGTGTATTTACCGCCCTAACTAACGGAGCGTAGTTAAGTGGATCAGCACTATCTAATACCGTTTGGGATGCATATGCGAATTGATTGACCGTCGCGTCAATCACCGCCAACGAAGCTGTATCTTCTTCAGCTTGCAACGTCGCTGTGAATGTATTGTATGCACAAATTGTAAAACGGCTTGGGTCTTGTGCAAATTCACTACAATCTGAAACAGCGCCGGTATTTCTATAGTCGTTAAACTTCTTAGAAACGGCTAAATCAGACGCACCGAGGAGTACCGATGCCTTAACGACAGGACCAAATGACGCAGATTCAACCAAGAAGTTTGCAATGCCAGCTCCACCGCTTGATAGTGCCGAAGCGCCCACTTTAAAGAGTGGTTCAGCTGGTTTTAACACATCCTCTTCAAACGGTAGATTAGCGTGCGCAATAAAGCTCGGAGCGACAATAGAACCTAATGATTGACCCACAAAACTAACGTCGTTCGTATTGAAAAGTAAAGGCACTTGCGAGGCCGCATTAATAGCGTGTAAGCCTAAACGAAGTGCTAGTAAGTCAGCTGTAGATTGACGCAGGTTATCTCTTGCAACAAGTAACGACTGCAGGTTCATATAATGCAGCACACTCTTAGTGGTTGCATTGAAATCTTCTACACCATCATCATCAGCGTCAATGCCGCGTTCACCATGTAATGGGTGGTCAATAGCCACTGTCGCGAAACCAGCTTGAGTTAATGCTAGCGTCAGGCCCAGCATATCTTCTTTTTTACTGGTAATACCGTGTTGCATAATAACAACCGGCCACCCCGTTTCTGGACGATTGGTCTCAATCATTGGCATTGTGATTTGAACTGGCGCATTTGCTACACCAAACTGCTTTGGAATTGGGTTGTACTTGGTTAAGAATTTTTGCTTATCAAGCCCCAAATCACGTAACTGACCATTTGATAACGCGCTACACAGAGCATCGTTAGACTCAGGGTCGGTGACCGGAGGAAGCTCTCCAGCAGCAGCTTTGACGGCTGCCAAAGCGACACCGTTATCACACTGCGCTTCCCAATATGTGTCCGCTAAAGCCGTCGGTTCAGCGCTTTTTGGTGGTGACAAATACATAGGTAACTGAACACTACCCTTTAGGTATCTCACACCTTGAGCCAAAGCAAGCACTTGATCCGAAACAGGAATTTGCAGCGCTGTAAAAATGTCAGCGACAGACGTCACACCTTGTTCAGGCACAGTGACCATTGGCTGTCTTTCGGTACCAATGGTTGACGCTAAAATCTTTTTAATTGAACCAACAACGGCACCCGTAGATTGCGTCGTCATTGCAGCCGTATATACGATGTCTGATGCACCAATAGACTCACTTGCTACCAAAGCTTGCTCATAGCTGCGGATCACCGCTTGTAGTGATTTTTGGGCATCTGTTACTAACGGCGCTTCTTGACGTAGCAAAGTATATGTTGAAGAAGGAGATAAACTGCGACCACCATCTACATTATCTTTAATACCGGTTGTTAAAACCGTGATATAGGTCGTATTCGTTTTGAATGGTTTCACAGGAATAACATTGATGTTTTTACCATCTGCGCTCAGCTGAGAAACGAAATCACCTGTAGGACCAAAAGTAAGCTCGCTCACTACCTTACATGCTAATGCTGCAGAGAAGCCTGCACACGCTTCAGTTTCTGGATCGGCACCCATCACGACTTCGAATATACGCACAGAGCCCGGAGTCGCCACAGAGGCTGCATCAATCGCAACATTTGCTGGTGTGTCTAACGCAATCTGGTATGGCATTTGTGTTGACCACCCGTCAAGACCACCAATCGCTAGAGATGGATCCGCATAGCCGGCTTTTGAAACCAAAGGCATCGACTCTGAGTCGAGTTCTCCTGGAATATTCAGTGTGCCATCTTGCGTGCCACTAAATAGGATGTCATTTGGTATGGAAATAACGCCGTTGGAAGGATCAAACTTAACCGATGCAACAGGGGTTACAGGTTTAGTATCTTGTTTTACATCTTCTAGCGTTTCACCGCCACCACAGCCCGCTAATGCGGCTGAAACAGCAAGTGGTAGTATCAGTTTCTTCATTATATTGGCTCCGACATAATTTTATTATTATTGTTTCTCGGTCGAGTCTTACCTCTGCCTTAAGATGTAAGCACCCATAAGCCGCCGAGAATAATTCGTTAAAACTATGTAATTTTGCTTTTAATAAGACATTAGACCAGTTTAACTTAACGCAAAGTGTAGCCTTTCGCCACTCCTATTTGCAATAAATTCGATAACTTGCGTCATGACTATGATAAAATATAGCAAATGTATTTGTTAGAGGTCCAATATGCACACATATGATGCAGCTAGCAACGCGCTAGAAAATAAGGTGATTTTAGTCACTGGGGCGGGTGACGGTATTGGCCGTGTTGCCGCAATAAATTATGCGAAACATGGCGCAACAGTTATTCTTCTGGGTAAAACCACCAGTAAATTAGAAGCTGTTTACGACGAAATTGTGGCAGCTGGTTATCCACAACCTGCTATCGTCCCATTGGACCTCAAAGGTGCAACTAAACAGCATTATCGCGACCTCGCAGCTACCATAGAGCAGCAGTTCGGCAAATTGGATGGTTTGTTAAATAACGCATCTATTCTAGGCACTATGGGACCACTTGAGCATTTCTGTGTATCGACCTTCGAAAATGTTATGAAAGTCAATGTAACCGGGCAAGCGATGATCACACGTTTCCTATTCCCTGTTATGCGCAAAGCACCTAAAGCATCAATCATATTCACCTCCTCCGGTGTTGGTAGGCAAGGCCGTGAATTTTGGGGTGCGTACGCTATTTCTAAATTTGCGACAGAAGGCATGATGCAAACATGGGCCGCTGAAGTGGGTAAAACGAATATTCGGGTTAACTGTATTAATCCTGGCGCAACACGTACAAGTATGCGTGCAACCGCCTTTCCTGGCGAAGATGCAGACACACTAAAAACTGCACAGGACTTAATGCCAACTTACTTATATTTAATGTCTGATGACTCTGCAGATGTGAATGGCCAGTCAATAGACGCACAACCTAAGTAATCACCGATTATTAGAATCAAAAAAGGGCGCCAAAGCGCCCTTTTTATTGTGTTAACCCATTCTAGCGACGTTTATTTTGCTTGAGTCGCTGATTGTGTTTATGAACAGCTTTTCTGATGCGATTTACTTTAGCACGTTTATCTTTGCGCTTTTCAGGCATCACAGAGAGCTTTGTTTGTGTTTCAGGGCGCAGACTGACTGATTTACGCAGATAGTTAACATCTTCAAGCTTCAGCTCTTCCCAGCCCCCCTGAGGAAGGCGTTTATTCAATTCCAACTTCCCATAACGAACACGGATCAGCCTCGATACTTCAACCTCTTGAGACTGCCATAAACGACGCACTTCACGGTTACGCCCTTCCGTTAGTGTTACGTTGAACCACTTATTGATCCCCTCTCCACCACGAGGCTTGATTGACAAGAACTTGGCAGGGCCATCTTCTAGTTCAACACCCTGTGTTAGCGTTTTAAGCGTTTGATTCGTTACTTCGCCAAATACGCGAGCAGAATACTCTCTTTCAACCTCATATTTAGGGTGCATTAAACGATTAGCCAGCTCACCGTCATTCGTAAATAACAGTAGACCCGACGTATTGATGTCTAATCGACCAATCGCTATCCAGCGGTCGCCCTCTAAACGCGGTAACCTATCAAAAACTGTGCGTCTGCCCTCTGGATCTTTACGTGTACACAACTCACCCTCTGGTTTGTGATACATCAACACACGGCAGATGCGCTCTTCTTTTTGCTCAATCTTAACAACGTGCCCATCAACACGGATCACCGCATTTTCTTCAACACGGTCGCCCAACTTTGCCACCTTGCCATCGACACTAACTCGGTTAGATTCAATGTACTTTTCCATTTCACGACGCGAGCCAACGCCCGCACGTGCTAATACTTTTTGTAGCTTTTCACTCATTCTGATGGTTCTCTCACAGAAGGATCATTTAACATCTGATCTAACTTCTCACTTTGTAGTTCAGGCAGTTTTGGTAAACCATCTAAACTATTCAGCGAAAAGTAGTCTAAAAATAACTTGGTGGTCGCATACAGCGCAGGTTTGCCTGGCACCTCTTTATGCCCAACCACTTTTATCCACTGACGCTCAAGTAAGCTCTTCATAATATTAGAACTCACTGTAACACCCCTGACTTGTTCAATTTCGCCACGAGTGATAGGCTGCCGATAGGCAATTAACGCCAGTGTTTCGAGCGTTGCTCGAGAGTATTTCGGTGCCTTTTCTTGCCATAACATATTGAGCCAAGGGCTTAAGCTTGGGCAAGCCTGAAATCGATATCCAGTACCTACTTCAACTAATTTTATGCCCCGAGTTTGGTAATGTTCCGAAATGGTTTCTATTGCCTGCTGTAAACGTCGGTCAGACACACTGATGTCTTGCAACACAGTTTCTTTCATGTGCTTTTTAGACAGTGGTTTATCTGCCACAAATATGGCCGCTTCAACCAGTTCGACCAATTGTTCGTCACTTACTCGGCGTGTCATGTCACAGTATTTTTCATAAGGCTAGTAGAAAGCGCGGTATTATGACAGAGAGCGCATTACTCTTGTAGTTTTAATGACAAATAAATTGCACTGCCGATATTCACCTGCACGATAGAGATAAGTTGCTCTTTTAAAAGCTCCAACATAGCAATAAAAGTTACTACAACACCACTTCTCCCCTCATTGATACTAAACAAAGCGCTAAACTCCACAGGGTTCGGGTTTTCGCTCAAGTATTGCAGTATCATAGACATTCGCTCTCGAGTCGACAAAGCCTCTGCGCTAATTTGGTGATGTTCAAATTTTTTGGCACGGGCCATGACTTCGCTCATCGCTAACAATAGCTCCCTGAGTTCAACGTCTGGCAACGTGTCCGCATTATCATTCGCGTCTTCAATTAATGCGCGGGCAATAAAGATATCTCGATCAACGCGCGGGATCTTATCTAAGTTTTCAGCGGCTTGTTTAAACTGCTCATACTCTTGTAAGCGTCTAACCAGCTCTGCGCGCGGATCTTCCTCTTCTTCTAACTCTTCATGCTTTGGCAATAGCAAGCGTGATTTTATTTGTGCCAGTAACGCCGCCATCACTAAATACTCACCGGCAAGCTCTAACTGCATCTCTTGCATCATTTCAACATAGCTCACATATTGCTGCGTAATACTCAGTATTGGTAACTCCAATATGTCGAGCTTGTGCCTTTTGATAAGATACAAAAGCAAATCAAGCGGGCCTTCAAAGCTCTCAAGAATAACCTGTAAGGCATCGGGTGGAATATAAAGGTCTTCCGGCTTTTCTAAAACGGCCTCCCCCTTCAAAAAAGCCAGCGGTGTTTGCTGTTGTTGCTCAGTCATGCTTATTCAAATGGTGATACATCACCACAACCGTGACGTAAGATCTCAATGCTGTCATCAGACATATCAATCACCGTGGTAGCCTGCTCAACCAAATAACCGCCATGTACAATGAGATCCACATGCTTTTCAAGTTGCATACGAATATCGTCTGGGTCTGACTCTGTAAATTGTTCACCCGGTAAAATCAAAGAGCAGGACATTAGCGGCTCATTTAACTCTTCTAAGATTGCGCAAGTTATCGGGTGCTCAGTCACTCGGATCCCAATGGTTTTTTTCTTATCATTGAGCAAGCGGCGAGGTACCTCTTTAGTACCTTTAAGAATAAATGTATAGGGGCCCGGTGTGTTGTTCTTGATCATTCTGAACATTTGATTATCGACTCTTGCATAAGTAGATAGCTCAGACAGATCACGACACATCAAGGTAAAATTATGGTGCTTTTCTATCCCTCTAATTCGCTCAATTCGCTCTTTGGCTTGTTTGTTGCCTAGGCTGCAACCTATGGCATAGCCGGAATCAGTTGGGTAAACCACCACACCGCCTTTTTGAATAATTTCGACAGCCTGTCGTACTAAACGTGCTTGTGGGTTATCTGGGTGAATATGAAAAAATTGACTCATGCTAACATTCCTCTGTGGCTCCCCAAAACTGCCATACACCTTGGCAATCTTTTGGTAAGTATAGGTTTCTTCCTAGATCCAACCAACTTGTTGGATAATGAAAATCAGAGCCTTGACTTGCAAGAAGGTGATACTCACGAGACAACTGCCCTAAAAACTGTCTTTCACTTGGGGCCTGTTGCGGCTGAGCCACTTCCATCGCCTTGCCCCCAGATGCACTAAACTCATCCAATAATTTGCGCAGCCATTTATTAGACATCTGATAGCGCCCGGGGTGCGCAAGTACCGCAACACCACCAGCACTATGAATTGCCTCAATTGCTTCAGCCATGGTGCACCAGCAACTGGGAACATAGCCCGTTTTGTTGCGTGCTAGAAATTTTTTAAATACCCCTTGGATGTTTTTGGCAACACCGCGCTCGACTAGAGCTTTAGCGAAGTGTGCGCGGGTTATTTCAGCGCCCTTAGCCAAGTCGAGTGCCTGCGCGTAAATGCCCTCATAACCTCGCTTTTCAAGTCTGGCACCGATTTCTTTTGCACGCTCACGTCGTTTATTTTGCTGTGTCTTTAGTAACGTGAGAAGTGGTGTGGATTCAATATCAATGTTTAAGCCAACAATGTGAATCTCAAAGCTTTCCCATTTCGTTGAAATCTCAACCCCATTGATCAATCTCAGGTCAAGATTTTGCTCAGCAATATATTGCTGAGCAACGGGAATACCGGCGACGGTATCGTGATCCGTCAAAGCAAGTACATCAACGCCTTTTTCTGTTGCGCGCTCTATAAGGTCTGCCACATCTAAACGCCCATCAGAAAAAGTACTATGACTGTGTAAGTCATATTTAATCAAAATTTAATCCTCTAAAAACAAACGCTCGCAGTATATCACGAGGAGAATTTCACGTACGTTTTAATTTACTTAAAAAGTCGCAGTTAACGAGGCGAATACAACATAATCACTAGGTCAATATTCGTATAGTTCAACATAATTTAATGCTATTGGTTATTTTTTGATGTTTGTACTTGACAGTTTGTACCAGAGTAAGGTTTACTGTACCTACTTAAATCGGAATAACGAAAACTTTACAAATGAATCTAACACAAAAAACAAAAATCGTTTGGTGGTGGCACTCGTAACTGCGGGTGTGATTCGTTATGTCTGACGACTTATAAACCCGCGCTGAGCTCGCGGGTTTTTTTATGGAATTTTTATAATGATTAACAATTTTTGCAACAATTCATCTACAAAATCTTGGTGGTGGTGCCTGAATTAGCGGGAAGGCATTGTTGTAACTAAATACACACCCCCCGCAAGTAAAAATACTTCGGGGGGTTTTTTGTACTAAAGAGGAATGAGGTTTGATTTTTAGTCATATAACTACAACACCGGGTGAGGTGACAAGTATAAGGCAGCGGCGTGATTATATCGCAAGCCCTCTGTCTTTATACGCGGCCCTCAATAAGCCCAATTCGCTGTTACTGGAGTCAGCTGAAATTGATTCCAAGGACAATGTAAAAAGCATTATCTTAGCGGATGCTGCATTGAGAATTGAGTGTAACGGACTGGAAGTAAAAGTACGTGCACTCTCTAACAATGGTGAACAGTTACTAAATTATCTCGCAGATAAAGTAGAAAACTGTACTGTTGTTAAAGAATATGCAGTGCTAACGCTCACGTATAATGCGCAGGATCTTAGTTTGGATGAGTACAGTAAATTAAAAGCAGATAATGCTTTTAGTGCTCTGAGAACTTGTGTTGATTCTATAAAACGTAACTCAGACACGCCGTTTTCGGTATTTTTAGGTGGCGTATTTGCCTACGATATGGTGGCAAACTTCGAATCCTTACCGGAAGTGCCTGATGGCAAAAATGACTGTCCTGATTATGTCTTTTATCTCGCTGAAACAATGGTATTGATAGATCATCAAGCAAAAACCACCGAGCTTATCGGTAATGTTTTTAACGGCCCAGATGTTCATGCCAATTGTTTTGAGGTAGGCAGACAACTTGAAGAGCTAAATCGTCAGTGCGACGAATATGTCTCTTACAAAGAAGGACCTGAAGATTCCGAACATGAAGTGCATGTGGATATCTCAGATGATGTGTTTAAAGCGCAAGTGACGCAACTGAAGAAAAACATCGTCGATGGCGATATTTTCCAAGTTGTCCCCTCTCGCACTTTCTCACTACCTTGCCCTAGACCCCTTGCGGCATACAAACACCTAAAGAAACAAAATCCAAGTCCATATATGTTCTATATGCGCGATGAAAAGTTTGTTCTATTTGGTGCATCGCCAGAGTCGGCATTGAAGTACTGTGAAGAAAGTAACCAAGTGGAGGTTTACCCTATAGCGGGTACTCGTCCTCGCGGAAAATTTGCGGATGGCACCATTAACCCAGACTTAGATAGCCGTATTGAGCTTGAATTACGTGACGACAAAAAAGAGCGCGCTGAGCATTTAATGCTTGTGGACTTAGCACGCAATGATGTAGCGCGAATAAGCGTCCCAGGTACGCGCCACGCTAAAGAGCTATTAAAAGTAGACCGTTATTCACAAGTAATGCACTTAGTGTCTCGCGTAGTTGGTCAACTTAAGCCAGACCTAGATGCACTTCACGCTTACCAAGCTTGTATGAATATGGGCACGTTGGTTGGCGCACCTAAGGTAAAGGCAGCACAGTTAGTTCGCGATACAGAAAAACAACGTCGTGGCAGCTACGGGGGGGCCGTTGGCTACCTCACTGGAGACGGTGCGATGGATACCTGTATTGTGATCCGTTCAGCCTTTGTGAAAAACGATACGGCTTATGTACAAGCGGGTGCTGGTGTTGTATTCGACTCAGATCCTCAAGCTGAAGCAGACGAAACAAAAGCAAAAGCACGCGCAGTGATCAAAGCCATTCAGTCCAGCTATCAAGGAGTGGGTCATGACGCCTAAAGTATATTTTTTAGATAACTTTGACTCATTCAGCTACAACCTTGTTGATGAGTTGTCTCAGCTGGGCAGTGAACTCGTCGTTTACCGGAACCACATTGATGCTCGCACCATCTACGACAAAATGTGTAATGAAACTGCGCCTATTGTCTTGGTATTATCGCCCGGTCCAGGTAAGCCAAGCGAAGCTGGTTGCTTGCTAGAACTGATAGATCTCTGTAAAGGCAAATTTCCAATGCTTGGCATCTGTTTAGGTCAGCAGGCGCTTACACAAAGCTATGGCGGCACAATTGGCCATGCTGGCGAAACTGTACATGGTAAATCTTCATATATTGATGTTGAAGAACACCCTGTTTTTGCCGGCCTAGGTAAGCGATTCCCAGTGGCAAGATATCACTCACTGATGGCAACCAGCGTACCTGACACACTCAAAGTGATTGCGAAATACCAAGATATCCCAATGGCTGTATACCATACAACAGACAAGGTTATCGGGTATCAATTCCACCCTGAGTCTATTTTAACACCAGATGGTGCCAAGCTACTTAAGCAAAGCATCGACTATTTGACCTGCTAGGAGGCAACATGGAAAGTTTAAATCAATTGATTGACCAACAGTCGCTAAGCTTTGAACAAACAACCGAGTTATTTAGCCAAGTAATGCAAGGCCAGCTTTCTGAAGTGGAGCTCACAGCTGCGCTGATTGCTTTGAAAATCAAAGGGGAAACTGCGGCTGAGATTGCAGGTGCTGCAAAGGCGATGCGCGATCATGCTGTTGCTTTTGATAATAAAGGCTTAGATTGTGCAGATAGCTGCGGTACGGGTGGCGATGGCACTAATACCATCAACGTCAGTACTACGGCTGCCATCGTAGCAGCGGCTTGCGGCATCCCGATGGTTAAACACGGCAACCGCAGTGTTTCCAGTAAATCTGGTTCGGCTGATTTGCTTCGTACATTAGGTATCAATTTAGAGATGACACCAGAGCAAGGCGCCAACTGCCTTGAAAAAACCAACTTTGCCTTTTTGTTTGCCCCGCTCTATCACAGTGGCGTAAAGCATGCGATGCCAGTACGTACCAAGCTTAAAACACGTACCCTTTTCAATATTCTGGGCCCACTGGCAAACCCAGCTAAACCGGATATTCAGCTACTCGGGGTATACGATCCAGCACTTTGCCGTCCTATGGCTGAAACGCTGCAAATGCTGGGTACCAAGCGTGCAATGGTTGTTCATGGCGCTGGCTGTGATGAAATTGCATTACACGGTACAACACAGGTTACTGAACTTAAAGACAATGAAATCAAAGAGTATACGTTAACGCCAGCGGATTTCGGTTTAGACAACTACTCGTTGGAGGACATTGCGGGTGATACACCTGAGTATAATGCACAGGCAACTCGAGACATTTTAAGTGGTAACGGTAAACCTGCACATAACGCTGCAATCGCTGCAAATGTCAGTGCTTTACTTGTTATGTCGGGTAAAGCAGCTGACCTAAAGTCTGCTACCAAGCAAGTGCTTGAGGTGCTGGCATCTGGTCGCTGTGAAGAAACTTTAACGGCCATTGCGGAGGTAAGTCATGGCTAACGTGTTAGAAAAGATTGTCGCTGACAAACGTGTGGAGCTCGAAGCGCGTAAACAGATGCTACCGCTAAGCGAGTTTAAAGATCAAGTAACACCCACTGAGCGTGATTTTTACGGCGAAATGTCAAAGTCTGGCACACAGTTTATTCTGGAGTGTAAAAAAGCCTCTCCTTCAAAGGGCTTGATCAGAGAAACCTTCGATCTCGATGAGATCACAGCCGTCTATGCACAATATGCCACCTGCATTAGTGTATTGACTGACGAGAAGTACTTTCAAGGAAGTTATGATTATCTGAGTTACGTTCGTACAAAGGTCAATCAACCTCTTATTTGTAAAGACTTCTTTATTGATGAATACCAAGTGTATTTAGCACGTTTGAAAGGTGGCGATGCCATCTTGCTCATGCTCTCGGTATTAGATGATGCAACTTACAATGAACTTGCCGATTTAGCGCATTCGTTAAATATGGCCGTACTCACAGAAGTGAGCAACGAAGAAGAAGTTCATCGTGCACTCCAGTTAAATGCCAAGCTGATTGGTATCAATAACCGCAATCTAAGAGATTTGAGTACAGTTCTTGCGACAACAGAGCATCTGCGCACCTTAATCCCAGAAGATAAAACCGTTATCTCTGAGTCTGGCATTTATACGCACAATGATGTTAAACGCCTCACGCCACACTGCAATGGCTTTTTGGTCGGCAGTTCTTTGATGGCAGAAGAAGACTTAGAAGGCGCATGTCGTAAGCTTATCTTAGGTGAAAATAAAGTCTGTGGATTGACGCGTGTAGATGATGCTTTATCAGCCTATGACGCAGGTGCTGTTTACGGTGGATTAATTTTCTACCCTAAATCACCGAGATACGTCGATTTTGATTGCGCTCGCGCTGTCGTTGATAGCGCGCCACTGAAATATGTGGGTGTCTTTGTCGATGCACCCGCTGAGCAAATCGTTGAATATGCACAAAGCCTACGCCTAAGTGTAGTGCAATTGCATGGCCACGAAACACAAGAGTTTATCACCAACCTTCGCAAGCAATTACCAGTAAATTGTCAGATATGGAAAGCACAGGGCATTGTCGATGAGTTCCCTGCGCCTTTTGATGAAGTAGACAAACATCTTTACGACACCAAGACTGCAAGCGCATTTGGTGGTACGGGTAAAGTATTTAATTGGCAACTACTTAAAAGTGCGAAAAAGCCATTTATGCTCGCAGGCGGGCTAAATGCAGACAATGTCAGTGACGCATCCTACTTGGGTGCTGCTGGATTTGACCTTAACTCAGGGGTAGAAACGAGCCCCGGCAAAAAGTGTCCAGAAAAATTACGTGATGCTTTCAACAATATTCGAAAATACTGAGGTGGATATGACTAATACAGGATATTTTGGTGACTTTGGCGGCATGTACGTCCCTGAGTTACTCGTACCAGCGCTTAAACAACTTGAGCAAGAGTTTAACAAAGCACAGCAAGACGAAAGCTTTAAAGAAGAATTTTATGCACTGCTAAATGAATATGCAGGTCGCCCTACGCCTTTAACGCTGTCTCGCAACCTAATCAAAAACCCTAAGGTAAAACTTTACCTTAAACGTGAAGACTTGCTTCACGGTGGTGCGCACAAAACAAACCAAGTATTGGGTCAAGCCCTACTGACTAAACGCATGGGTAAAAAAGAAGTTATTGCAGAGACTGGTGCTGGACAACATGGTGTTGCGACCGCATTGGCGTGTGCGCTATTAGGCTTAAAGTGTCGCGTATACATGGGTGCAAAAGACGTTGAACGCCAGCAGCCTAACGTATTTAGAATGCGCTTAATGGGTGCAGAAGTTATCCCAGTAACAGCGGGTTCAGGCACGCTAAAGGATGCCGTGAATGAAGCAATGCGTGATTGGTCTGCAAACTACAAAACTGCCCACTACCTGCTTGGCACTGCCGCTGGTCCTCACCCATTCCCAACTTTGGTTAGAGATTTCCAACGTATGATTGGTGAAGAAGCTAAACAGCAAGTTCTTGACGCTGAAGGCCGTTTACCAGACGTTGTTATGGCGTGTGTAGGCGGTGGCTCAAATGCGATTGGTATGTTCGCTGATTTCATCGATGAAAAAGACGTTAAACTTGTCGGTATTGAGCCTGCTGGTAAAGGCCTTGATACTGAAGAGCATGGCGCTGCACTTTGTAAAGGTAGCCAAGGTATCCTTCATGGTGCGTATACCTACATCATGCAAGACAATGATGGTCAAATCGAAGAGTCGTACTCAGTCTCTGCGGGTCTTGATTACCCTGCGGTAGGCCCGCAACATGCCTACCTGCATCAAACCGGTCGTGCTCAGTACGTCGGTATTACTGACACTGAAGCCCTAGATGCATTCCAAGCTCTGGCAAAAAATGAAGGTATTATCCCTGCGCTTGAATCAAGCCATGCCTTAGCTTATGCACTTAAGTATGCAGAGCAACAAACTGAAGAAACCATAATTGTCGTTAACTTAAGTGGCCGTGGTGACAAAGATCTTGCCCATGTACACAACGTATTGAATGAGCGAGGTGAACTATGAGCCGATATAGCAACCTATTTACACGTCTAAACGATGCCAGACAAGGCGCTTTTGTACCGTTTGTAACCTTAGGTGACCCAACGAAAGAAATCAGCCTAGATATCGTAAAAAGTCTGATTGATGGCGGTGCAGACGCACTAGAGCTGGGTATTCCATTTTCAGACCCAATTGCGGATGGCCCGGTTATTCAAGCAGCTAATATTCGCGCGCTTGAGAGCAAAATCAACACCCAAGACTGCTTTGATATTATTCGCCAAATCCGCGAATACAATGCAGATATTCCAATCGGCTTGTTGCTGTACTCAAACCTTATTTTTGCGCAAGGTATTGAAAACTTCTACCAGCAAGCCAAAGATGCGGGGGTTGATTCTATCCTTGTTGCAGATGTACCACTGCATGAGTCTAAGATGTTCAGACAAGCTGCACAGCAGGCTGAAATTGAGCCTATCTTCATCGCAACGCCTAATGCAAGCGATGACACATTGCGTCAGTGTGCAAGCTACGGTCGCGGGTACACCTACCTACTTTCTCGCTCAGGTGTAACAGGCACTGAGACAAAGGCTGAAATGCCAGCGGATACCATGATCAATAAGTTAGTAGAGTATAATGCCGCACCAGCATTACTGGGCTTTGGTATTTCAGCGCCAGAGCATGTGAAAGCTGCCATCGACTCAGGCGCAGCCGGTGCAATCTCTGGTTCTGCAGTCGTGAAAATTATTGAAGAAAACTTAACTGAGCCTGCGCTTATGTGTGAGCGATTACGTGAGTTTGTTGCAACCATGAAGGCTGCAACACAGAAATAATTTTATACTACTTGGCTAAAGCGTCTTTGAGCGCTTTGGCCGCTTTAAACAACACTTTATTTTGCCCTTCAATCATGATTTCTTCACCCGTTCTTGGGTTACGACCAGCCTTAGCAGGATGATAGCTCAAAGACAATGTGCCGAACCCAGCCAAAGATACAGGGTCACCTTCAGATAAACGCTTTGAGACCGCGTTTAGAATACTATCTAGCGCTGCTTTTGAGTCCTTTTTGGTCAGTTCACTGTTTGCGGACATTGCGGATACTAGTTCGCTCTTATTCATAGAGTTCTCAATTTATTTTTAAATTGTGCGGAGGCTAGAAGCTTCGCCTTAAAAAGTCAATCTTGAACTTGTGACAATATCTTGATACAACGCAATAAAGGCTTAATCATCGAGGAAGTGAATGACTTTTATACTAGAGTATTTTCCCCTAATCCTGTTTTTTGCAGTATACAAATTTATGGACATATTTTGGGCCACTGGGGTATTAATCGTGGCGTCAGTCATTCAAATGATTTACCAATACTTCACCGACGGTAAAGTATCACAACGACATTGGGTGTTTTTTGCAATCGCTTTATTACTCGGGGGCATGACAATCCTATTCCAAGATGAGCAGTTCATCATGTGGAAAGCAACCATCATCTACGCGATACTCGGGGCCAGTTTGTTGGTGTCTCACTACATATTTAAAAAGAATCTTGCCAAAAAGGCACTGTTAAGCGTTTTGAATAGTGCGATGCTACAAGATCAAAAAGCGAATAAAGACGAAAAAACTCAATCTGATAACCCAGCTGCACAGCTAGATATTCCAGAGACTTTGTTTGATAGGCTGAATCTTGCATGGTCTGCACTGTTTTTCTTTATTGCAGTGCTCAACTTATACGTCGCTTATAACTTTTCTTTGAATTTTTGGGTTAATTTTAAAGTATTCGGGCTGATGGCCATTACCTTTGTTGCTATCCTCATTACCATCATGAAAGTCTCGAAATACCTGCCTGAAGACGACTAAATAGCATCCAATCTATTTGGGGTTTTGTATACCTTATCCATTGCGTAATCTTTTTCTAGATTACGCGAAATCCTCCCGACACTTGCTATATTTTATTGATACAGCAACACTTGGGGTCACTTCTTTGAACGCACATCAGTTTCGTTGGTTTGAGCTATTCTCGGTCTTTTTTCTGCTTCCATTTATTGCCTACTTTTTTCGTCATGAATTGGCCAATTGGCTATTTCCCGCCCTCATCATTATTATGTCGGTGTGTACCTACTTACTGCTTTCAGATCCACACTTTAAACGTTTCAGGTTGACTAGCTTGGGGCAGTTCTCCGCCATCAAAAAGAGATTGTTCTCCATCTTTTTTATCGGCGCGTTATTTTCAGGCATGCTATACGGATTAATCAGTCAAGAAACGTGGTTTGACTTACCCATCAACTCAACCACAGATTGGTTGGTATTACTTATCGCCTATCCAATTTTATCCGTCTTGCCTCAAGAGCTTATATTTAGAAGTTACTTTTTCCACCGCTACAAACGTATCTTACCGAGTAAAACGGTGAGGATATTACTCAGTGCCAGTGTTTTTGCGCTCGCTCATTGTGTGTATGACAACTGGATGGCCATTATCATGTCTTTCTTTGGTGGACTGCTATTTTCTTATACCTATGCGCACAGTCGCTCTTTAGCCGTGTGTGTGCTTGAACATAGTTTGTGGGGATTGTGGTTATTTACGATTGGTGCAGGGAAATACTTAGATGCTGGCGTGACATTTACATGATATGTGGGGCGCCCACCCCACATATCTTACGCTTTACTTAAAAACCAAATAAGCTAATAGCAAAGTATTTGGTTGCTACCGTATTCACAAATATCAGCAGCAAAATTACTGGAATAAAGGTCGACAATGAGAAGTTAACATACTTTTCCATAAAGCTGCCTTTATAGCTTTCATTGCCATGAGCAAGCTCTTCTGACAAGTTCGCTTTACGCCAACGATACGTTACAAATAGGCACAGTAACAAACCATTAAATGGCAAAATCGTGTCATAAAAAACGTCAGATACAATGTCAAAGAAGCTCTTATTTACGCCACCATACTGGGTAAACTGAGTTAAACTATCTACCATGCCAAATGACATTGTACACAACACAGTCAAAACACCCGTTGTTACGGCTAATACAGTCAACGACTTTTTACGGCTGTAACCTTTCGCTTCCATTAAGCTGGCAGTGGGTACCTCAACAATCGACACCAAAGATGTTATCGCGGCAAAGAAAACCAACAAAAAGAATATTCCGGCAACAATTGATGCACCCACGTAGCCAATATCAGCTTGCATTGTCAGTAATAACTGAGGCAAATATACAAAGATCATTGAGACCGAAGAGTCAGATAGTTCTTCAGGATTGACGTTCGGGTTAAAGCTGAAGATGGCTGGAATAACCATTAGGCCTGCTATAAACGCCACTAATGAGTCCGTCACGGCAACCATTTTGGAACTACCAACAATGTCTTCTTTTTTAGAAATGTAAGACGCGTAGGTGATTAAAATACCCATACCCAACGATAACGAGAAAAACGCTTGTGATAGCGCACCGTTCAATACACTGGCATCCATTTTAGAAAAGTCTGGCACAATATAATAACGTACACCGTCCATCGCATTATCTAATGTCAACACATACGCAACCAAGCCAATAAGCAGCACAAACAAGGCCGGCATCATCAATTTAGCGGCCTTTTCGATGCCTTCTTTCACACCACCAACCAGAATTAAATTCACCAGCAATCCCACCCCTGCCATATAGGCAAACACAGTGTATTCATTAATAAACGTGCCGAAATTGTCAGGGTTTGCAAGTTGATCGAGGTTACCAATAAGGGTCTGGACTAGGTATCCAAAAATCCAAACGGTGATCACCATATAAAAGACGGCAATCATAAATGGTGTTAAAACAGCGAGTGCACCGGCAAAGGACCACTTCTTATCTCCCCCAGTAAGCGAATGATAAGCGCCATACGGATCTTTTTGAGCCTTGCGACCAAGTGCCATTTCGGCAATCATGACTGGCAAACAGATAAACGCAACAAACAGTGCATAAATAATCAGAAACGCACCACCGCCATTTTTGGCAGCAGATACAGGAAAACCAACCAAGTTTCCGATCCCCACAGCGGAGCCAGCCGCTGCTAAAATGAAACCCAGTCGGGAGCTAAATTGCTCGCGGTTTGCACTCATTAAAACAACCTTATTATTATTTTTCACGATAGTCGAAGGACTGTAACAGCCAAGGCCTGCGGATTTCAAGTCCCAAACAAGAATCTCTTAAGATAACGCCTATTCATTTACATTTGGGGACAATCCAGTCTATGATACGAAACACAAAATTAATTACGCATTATTTCTTACTATTATGCTTTACATGATTTACTCAACGGACGTGGAAAATTCACTAGAGAAACGTTTAGGCGCTCGCCCTGCTCACTTGGCACGTTTAAATGCGCTTAAGGAAGAGGGAAGGCTATTTGTAGCAGGCCCACTACCCGCTATTGATGACGAAAACCCAGGTGAAGCTGGCTTTACGGGTTCTTTGGTTATCGCGGAGTTTGACTCATTAGAGTTGGCACAGGCTTGGGCAAATGAAGACCCCTATATTGAAGCTGGTGTATACGCTCAAAGCGTAGTCAAACCATATAAGAAAGTTTTACCTTAACGTAAAGTTCAGCAGTGGTTAAGACAAAAAATCTTAACCTCCTGATCAAGATGTTAAGCAACCCTACTGTGGAGCTTAGAATGCAGTTGCCAAACTGTCTTGCGGCTATTTTTATGGTCTGTGCACTGGCTGTCAGTCCTGTACAAGCAAAAAATACTCAAGACACCATAAGCAAAAAAGAAGCCGTACAATTAGCAACGACCAAACAGCCAGGAAAAACCTTAAAGATCTCTCTTGAAGGTGATTACTATGTGGTACGAATTCTTCAAAGCGACGGCAGGATCATTGATGTTAAAGTTCACAAAGTAACGGGTGAAGTGAAGAAGGATTGACAATGCGAATTTTAGTAATAGAAGATGACGTTCAATTAGCTGAAAACTTACGTAACGTTTTAGAAAAAGAGAAATACAGCGTAGACCTTTGTCACGACGGAGAAAATGGCCTTTTTCACTTAACGGAATACCCACTTGATTTGGCGGTGGTTGATTTAGGTCTACCGAAAATTGATGGGATTGAGTTAATAAGACGCGCAAGAGCCCAAGACATCAAAATTCCAATTTTGATATTGACCGCGCGCGATCGCTGGCAAGAAAAGGTCGAAGGGCTAGATGCGGGTGCTGATGACTACCTCACTAAGCCATTCCATGTTGAAGAGCTGATTGCACGTTGCAATGCGTTGATAAGACGCAGTGCAGGTCAAGCAAACCCAGAAATCTCAATCGGTCCAATCACATTGCACACACGTTCTCAGCAAGTATTTGTAGGCGAAAGAGAGCTGACTCTTACAGCTTACGAATACAAAGTGCTTGAGTACTTAATGGTTAACCCGCACAAAGTGATTTCTAAATCGGAGCTTACAGAACATATTTACGATCAGGACTTTGACCTAGATTCAAACGTGATTGAAGTGTTTGTACTGCGCCTGAGGAAAAAGCTAGACCCAGATGGTACATTAAACCCAGTTGAAACCCTGCGTGGTAGAGGCTACAGGTTTAAAACCCAGTGGTAAGTAGCGCGCAGATTTCTCTTAAAATAAGGCAAGGATTTATCCTTGTCTTTGTTTTAATAATAGCCCTGCCCGCGTTATTCTTTTCGATTGGCCGCGCCTATCACGCGACGCTGATTGATGCCACAGAAAAGACGCTGGAAGCACACCTATACTCGCTGATCTCCGAAGTAGAGTTTGTATCTGATGGTATTTCAATGCCCAGAACCATTCTTGCACCAGAGCTTAACAGGCTAAACTCTGATACGTACGCACTCGTTTACCAACAGAATACTCTGGTTTGGTATTCAGAGTCTGCTGTTAGCTTAACCGTGACACCTGATGTGTCTCAGACACAAGCTGGTGCATCCGAATTCAAAAAGGTCGAATACAGTGGCGAAGAGTTTTGGCAACTCAGCCTGACGGTCATACTCGGTAATGCCGAGCAATCCCAACAAGCAAAGTTTATTTTACTTAAAAAGAATTCTGCCTTGGTAGCCCTCATGTCCGAGTTCAGAAATACGCTGGTCAACTGGATGCTGATTATGGGCGTTGTGATAGCCGCATTGATGGCTTTTGGTTTTGTTTGGAATGCCAGACCGCTTCAACGCCTTGATAAAGAAATTAAAGAAGTCGAGGCTGGTGAACGTGACAAGATTTCTGGCCTTTACCCAGTTGAGCTCAATACAATTAAGGCTGATTTGAACCTATTGCTTGACTCTCAACGTCGCCAAAAAGAGCGCTATAGGGCTTCACTTAGCGATCTCGCACATGCGCTTAAAACACCTTTAGCGGTATTAAAATCAAGCTCCTTAGCTAATGACGCAGAGGCACAAGAACAGCTTGACCGTATCAATGCCATGATTGAGCATCAACTTAAACGCGCAGCAACGGGGGCATCCGATACTTGGAAAAAGCAAACGCTCGTTAAGCCTGTACTCGACTCTATATTAAATGCAATGAGTAAGGTCTATCATGATAAAGCGATTCAATTTTCGGCATTTTGTGCTGACGATGCCGCTTTCCTTGGTGATAAAACCGATTTAATGGAAATATTGGGCAATATCATCGATAATGCATGTAAGGCATGTGCGCATAAAATTGATATACAAGTAAAAACAACTCCAAGTAAAGGCACCGTTTTTATTATTGGTGATGATGGTCCAGGCATACCTGAAGGTAAACGTCACGAGCTATTACAACGTGGCACGCGTTTGGATACATATGAAGCTGGACATGGTGTTGGAATGGCTATCGTTTCAGATTTAGTCGCCTCTTATCATGGCAACATTATCATTGATTACAGTGAACTTGGTGGGGCGCAATTTACAATAGAATTTGGCTATGAGCAAAATCACTAATCTATTTATAATTACCGTGGCGGCACTCAGTTTTGATACGAGTGCGCGTACCAATACACTCGTAGACTGCACACATTTAGATTCTGACCATCCGCAAAAAGCTAAGCGTTACCTGATGTGTTTGGATGGGAATATCGAAATGCTCGAGCGGGACCGACAGGCTTGGATCAACAAGCTAATCATGGACACTGAAGAGCTAGAAAAAGACACTGGTAATACGCAATTAATGCCTATCATTAAACGGAGCCTTCTAAGTCAAAGCCATTACATGGAAGATTCCTGCAAATGGCGTTATTTAAAAGAACTGCCAAACTCTACCAGTGCAGCTAAGGTGTATAAGCGCTGTAAAATAGCGTTTTTACAGCACCATACCAAAGAGCTAAAAGCTAACTTTTAGACCCTTCGAAACTACCTAGCATGGTCGCTAACCAGCGGCCATCTTCACTGTTTTCTAATCCAATTTTTACGACCATAGTTAATGGCACAGATAGCAACATACCAACGGTGCCCAATAACCATCCCCAAAATATTAACGAGACAAATACCACTAACGTAGATAAGCCTAAGCCTTTGCCCATATATTTAGGTTCAACAATATTGCCCATGACAGTATTAATTGAAAGATACCCTGCTGCGACAAGGCCGCTTACAACCGGTCCATGAGTTACCAATGCAAGAAGCACAGGTGGTACGGCAGCAATGATAGAACCGATATTGGGTATATAATTGAGTAAAAATGCCAAGACGCCCCATAGGACAAAGTAATCCACGTCTAAAATCCACAGTATCAAACTTGCCAATGCCCCCGTTGCCAAAGAGACCAATGTTTTAATGGCCAGGTAACTGTTGATAGAATTGAGAAAACGATCGATTTGCTGCATTTTCATTTGCGGATCATCGAGTGCCAGATGTACTTTTTTGCTTAGCATGGGCGCTTCGAACAACATAAATACCACGGTCAATAAAATCAAAAAGATGTTTGCCATTACACCACCAAAACCAGCTAACATGTTCGTGGCGACATCAATCATTTTTCCGGGATCGAAAAGAGAAATTAACTGCTGTTTATCAATTAAAATATTGTAGTTTGCTGCAATATTTACCAACCAAATGAACTTATCTTGCAGTGCCTCTCTATAGCTCGGTAATTGTTGAGAGAAATCATTTAAAGACTGGCCAACTAAGCCAGCTAAGCTCATGCCCAGTAGTCCAACAAAGGCAATGATGATCAAGATCGAAGCCCCTTTTGGAATACGATAACTGGCAAAAAACTTTAATAATGGGTTGCAAATAATCGCGATAAAGGCAGCCAAAATAAACGGTACCAATATATCGTTTGCAAGTTTTATCCCTGCCAATACAATGAATAAGGAAGCTAAAACGACTAAGCTTTTATTTATTCCTGTTAATGATGACACTTTTGATCCTTATGCGAGGTCGCAACGTTGAAGAAATGATCACACATAATTTTTTATATGTATCTGCTACTATTGTAATGGAAAATGTTTTCAAAACACTAGGGTAAAACTAAAAACATATTTAAACCAATCACTATTTGGGCGTGGAATGAATATACTGATCACTGGAGCTACAGGACTTATCGGCCAAGAACTTTGTAAGTTTTTAGTCAACAAACATAACCTAACCATATTAACTAGAAGCGAAGTCAAAGCGCGACAGGTTTTGCCACAAAATGGACATTTTGTTTCACAGCTCGATGAGGTCGACTTTAATGAAATAGACATCATCATTAATCTCGCCGGTGAGCCGATTGCAGACAAACGCTGGAGTGATAAACAAAAAGAGGCCATTACCTCTAGCCGTGTTGGACTGACAGAACAAATTTCACGCCACATAAATGCAGCTCAAAATCCGCCACACACATTCATTTCAGGCAGTGCCATAGGCGTTTATGGCAGGCAGTCAGCAGATATTACGGTAGATGAAAGCTTCAACAAACCTTTCGATGAATTCAGCCACCAGCTTTGTAGAGACTGGGAGGATGCCGCTTTAGCCGCTAAAAGTGAACAAACTCGAGTGTGCCTGTTACGGACAGGTGTTGTGTTATCTCGCCATGGCGGCGCACTAAAAAAAATGTTACCCGCTTTCTCTTGGGGAATGGGCGGCCCGATGGGGTCGGGAGAACAAATGATGTCTTGGATCCACATTGATGACATGATCCAACTGATCCTCTTTTTAATTAAACACACTGAATTAGAAGGTGCCTTCAATGCGACAGCACCTAACCCCGTTTCCAATAAAGAGTTCACTTACTGCTTAGCTAACGTGCTTAATCGGCCTGCCTTTTTTTGGCTGCCTGAGAGTTTTTTGAAATGGGCTTTTGGTGAAATGTCAGACATTCTTATTTATGGCCAAAAAGTCATACCGCAAAAAGCACTGGATGCCAATTATCGATTTCGATATACCTCTTTAGAAGAGGCACTGAAACAAATAATGCACTGAGCAATTCCTCTTGTCCTGCGATTCAAAAAGTGTACGCCTAAAGCGTTTTTTGAATCCAGTTATGTTTGCTACTTCACAACACTGCACCTCGTTCATTTTCAGCTACACTGACCGATAACCACCTTTCTTGAAACAACTTTACTGCCATTCAAAGTGTTTTTGTAGTGATGTGGGCTATCAAATTCGACTAAATAAGGATGCATTAACATGTCACAAATTACGCCTATCCCTCTTCCCACGCCATGCAACTGGTCTGATCATGTAAGCGCTTGCGAGGCACATATAAACCAGCTAACGGTTATTTTTGAGCAAAATCCACATTATAAATATTTATATTTAGGCGCGCTTTCTGAGCTATGTATTGAGACAACCATTGCACGCAGACAAGAAGTTGCTAACTACTGGTTGCCCTATCTTTACCAGCAACCTGGTTATACGCTTAGCCACTTTTTCACTAAATGGCTGACATACACGCCAGCACCGAGTAACCCAGGTGAGTATATTGAGTACTGGGATTACTTGGTCAATACAGAAACTGGGCTTCAGCTTGCAAATGAATCATGCTTTAGAAATTGGTTTAAAACCTTCTTAGATTGCCATGGCATTTGGATAAACAGCACCGACTCTACCTCCACATTACAAGCGTGGATGAAATATACAGGAACAAAGGCCCATCCTTTCGATATCAACGAATACGACAGACCAGATCCCAATAGCCCTTCTGGCGGCTTTGAATCATTTAATCAATTCTTTTTACGCAACCTAAAACCCGATGAGCGTCCAGAATCAGACAGTATTATTGTCGCCCCATGTGACGGCGGGGTTTTTTATCTGGCACATGAAGACAAAAAATCCAACCAACATACTCGCTATTTGCTACCTAATAAATCGGGTGATGAATTTAACTTAATTGAGGCGATCCCTGGCTATGGTAGATTATTTATTGGCGGGCCATTACTTGACGCCCTGCTCTGGTTTACTGACTACCACCACTTTCACGCGCCGGTCACAGGTGAGGTGATAGAACAAGGACTGTATGCGGGCTCTTATAATTATGACTTTGATGACTTCGATCCCAGTAACCCTTATGGACCTTTAGCGCCTACCACCAGTGATAAGGCTGGTTGGTATCAAAAACTCGGTAAACATCAACGCTATGTTTGGGTCATCAAGACCGACAGTTTAGGTTTAGTGGCCATGATAGCAATCGGCTTTTGGGGTGTCGGCAGCATTACTAATGCGATAAGTACTGGTGAAAAAATAGAGAAAGGTCAATATATGGGTCATTTTGGCTACGGTGGCTCCTCAATCGTACTCGCGTTTGAACCAAACAAGCGACTCGAGTTTAAAGTTGCTGACAAATCGGTTAAAGGACCTGATAAGCCAAGGCTAATGAAGGTCAGACAAGCACTAGGCCATCAAAAATAGCGGTCTATCTCAAAGTGCGTAATCATGCACTTTGAGATGTCTTTGTACTAAATTACTTTACAAAGTAAAGTAATTCATTTTGTTGATGTCGCGAACTTTCATCACTGCCATAAGGCCAAACATCAAAACTCGTTTTAGAATTAGGCGCTTGAATGACCGATGCACCTTGATAGGTATATGACTCAACGCGCGTAGAATCTTTGTCTCCAAGTATGACGCCCGCAAAGTCCCACGATACATCGCAGTGAGTATCTTCATGATGCCAAATCAAGCCATACTCGCCCCATGTGGACAATGCCGCTAAATTATCATCTGTATAAATATTGCGACAATTTGCGTTGTTCATTTTAGCCTGATATACCTGCGTAATGCGACCGTGCTCATCTTTAAACATCATGCCGCCAGTAACAGTCTGTCTCAGTGCCTGCCATCTCTGTGCTTTCATTACGGAGAAGTTGGCTGGTGAAATAACCTCGCCTTCCTGAATATTCACGATATTGTCTTTATGATTAGCGAATAACGTCCAACCACCGCCCTGATAATCCATATCACACCAGACTTTGAAGGCTTCTACGCCCATATTTTCGCCATCAGGGTCAATAAGATAGAATCCGGTAGCGGCGACTGGCAACTGCGTTTTTATATCTAAACAATTACGACCCGTTGGTGAGAGCGTATCTTCAATCTCGTCTAAGCGTGCTATCACCTGAGTGTAGTCATTGCGTATTGTTTGGTACTGGCCTTCTAGTTCAGCCACGCGACTTTGCAGAGATTGTATTTGCTGCTGTTGGGCTGCTGATTGAGACGTAATACTTTGAATTTGTGAATCTACGTAGCGCTTTGTAACTAAGTGAGACGGTTGCAAAGGATCGTCAGCAATCGCATTTCCAATGACATGTAGCGCATCGCTTGGTGCACTAGTACCCACGCCAACTTGCTTAAGGGTAGTCACACTCGTCGCTGATTCCTGCCAATCCGTATCTGTTACTACTTGAGGTTGCTGCTCAGTGCCTGTTTGGGCAAACGCTTGGTTCAATAGACCTAGGCTCGATGTTAATGCGACAGAAATTAAGCTAAATTTAACTATGTTATTCATAAATATGCTCTATTAATCAACTACAAACAAATCTTCATAGTTATGAACAGTACACATTTATGGGATAAATTTCTTAATAAGGTACAAACATATTTTTCAGAACATCTGCTATACATGTCTTTAATAGGAAAATGACCAATAGGGGTAAATAAAACAAGATGCCGCAATCAAAGACCAAACCAACATCGTGAGCCAGTACATCCCAGGCTGCACCTTGCGATTATACGGATGCCATAGGTATGCTTCGCCTCTGATAAGATCAAATAACAACCAAAGTACCAAAGCGAAGCCCAACCAATAACTCCAAGGAAAACCGAACAACATATAACCTCCAACATTTATCGAAAATCTCACTGTTAAAAACATGAAGTGATAGCGTCAGCGCCTCTTCTCCTCACTCCACGGCCCTTTTAACTCACATTTATTGTCAATCTGACAATTTAAACTATACTCTTATCTGAAGTTAATTGTCAACATGACAATTAAAATGCGGGTTGTTATAGTATGCAAAATCACGAAAAAGGTAATCAACATGCCTAGACCTAGCATGGCCGCTCAGCGTCAAGAAGAGATCTTAGATGCGCTTGAAGTATGCATCTTAAAATATGGTATTCAAGCCACCTCACTTGAAAATATTGCCGAAACGGCAGGCGTCAAACGCACCATCTTACGCCATTACATAGGAAACAGGGACGATATCATTTGTGCTCTGAGCAGCAGGCTTAAAGCCAAATATAGCCAGCAATGGCAGCAATTGCTTCCATGGTTGCCCAGTGAAAATAAAGCTGAGTCTTTGATAGATGCTTTGTTTACAGTAGGCTCAAAGGAACAAGTCAATGACACCATTGTCGGAGAAGCTATTTTTTCCGAAGCGAAGCGGCTACCGCCAATTAAAGCGGATCAACAACAAATAATGTCTGAATTTATTGAAATAGTAAGTAATATTTTAAAATCCCAATATACCAGAGCTAGCGACGATAAAATCGAACTTGTGGCTTACGGCATCTATGCTAATTACTTGTTATCTGAATCGTTTTTACCACTCACTTTCGTAGACCAAGTCCATAAGCTTAAATCAAGTACTAAGCTTTTATGTACCACCCTGGAGTGAAACCAGCCCAAATAATAAATTTTCACATTGACAATTTAAAGCTCGAAATTTAAGCTAGAATTAAATCATTGCCATATTTAGGACAAGATATGAAACTAGCAGGCTCAATATTACTATCCGGTGCCATTGTATTTGCGGTGTGGGGCGTTGCTTTATTGCAACCGACTCCTGCGCGCGCAATCACCGTTCCAACTACCACTAAAACTGGCGAGCAGCCAATCGTAAACAACAACACCGTAGTCGTGAGCTCAGAGGGTAAAACCAGTCGAAGTGATACAAAGCAATTAGAAGCGCTTATGATTGAAGGGAATACAGCAATGCTTGCAACTTCACAAGTGGAGCAACTTTGGCGCGAGTTAAGTAACAATAAGCAGCTTAACCAAAAGTTGGTACGAAACCCTGCTGTTATCTACGTCTATTATCGAGACTTTTCGGCCAACTATGATAGTGCCAAAGTCACGATAGGATACCCGACCTCAGACTTATCAAGTACCAAAGCGACAACCACGATTGCTTCAGCGACATATGACCGCTTGCTGCAAAAGAAAAAATATACGCCTTCACAGCTTTCAAAAGCGTGGCAAGAAATAGATTATCGACGCAATCTAGAACATGTCATTGAGATCCATCACCTGTCAGAAAATAGTGAAGTGATCGCAACTGAAGTACTCGTGAATTACGAGGAGCAATAACGTGGATTATCTCACCATACCTTTTTCCGTTGACGATATCTGGTGGCTCGAAGCATTTATTGATGATTGGTTCTTTGTCATTGCCCTTGCCCTATTTGTTGTTGAGTTACTAAGATATGCCTTTAAAAAGCAGATCACTAGAAACCTATTAGGGGATAGCGTCACAAACTTCATTACGCTGGGCTTGTTCATGCTATTAGTAAGTTTTGTTGCACTTGCCTACATCGCCGTATTCTTTTTTGTCTACGACAACTTTAAGCTGGTTGAACTGCCACCAACTCTTTGGACAATCGGGTGTTGCATTATTTTGGCAGATCTTGCCTATTATTGGGAACATCGATTTTTACACAAGAATGGGTTTGCATGGGCAACACATACGGTCCATCATAGCTCACCGCATTTCAATATTTCAGTTGCGTATCGTCACGGTCCTTTAGACTGGCTTTTCCCACTGTTTTTTTACTTACCTCTTGCTTTATTAGGGTTTCATCCATTTATTATTCTGCTTGCAGAAGTGATAGTGCAGGTTTATCAAACTTTGTTACACACCGAAACCGTTAAAAAATTACCTCGTCCAATTGAGACGATTTTTAACACGCCATCACATCACAGAGTGCATCATGCAAGAAATACCCAATACCTAGATAAAAACTACGCAGGCATTTTTATCATTTGGGACAGGCTTTTTGGCACCTTTGCCAAAGAAGAAGAAAAAGTAAAGTATGGCGTCTATCCACAATTAAATAGCGTTAACCCAATAAAGGTTTTTTTTAGTGGCTACATAAAATTAGTACAACAAATAAGTACGGTTTCTAGTTGGGCTGATAAGTTTAGGCTGCTTTATAAGCCACCTCTTTGGGCTTGGCAGCAAACCCAACAGAAGAAAAACAGCGAATCTAATTAGGCCATTATCACCAACAAGCCAGTATCGACTCGATTGGTTCTGGCTTTTATTGACTAACAAACTTACTCGTACCATTTAAATTGTAATCATCAGCAAGCACTGACTGATAATCCTTAAATAGGCGTTCACTATAAGTGTCCATTCTTATTGCATGTAATCTGCTGCGACATCCTTTAATTTATCCACTATCAATTTTTGATTGCGATTATCTACAAAGGCGGTTTGATTCGATACAAATACATTGTGTTTCGTATCCATGGCGTAAAGTCGCACTCGTCCAGTACTGCCCCAGAATGTATTAATGAGGCCCAGATCTTCATGAGGAAAAGTATTCAGCTCATTTGAGCGATAGCGCAAGATATTTGTTGATGACGGTGAAAGCTCGGCTTGTTCGGTATAGTCTAGAAGCTGCAGACGAATATCTACGTAGTTATTTCGGCTGATTTGCACCCGCATGAGTGCTAAAGGACGCAATGAAGTACTTGCTCGGCCAGCATTCGAGGCAACAATTTCCACCTCGAAATAGCTGTATAACTCATGTTGTTGAGACTTGAGCTTTTGAAGTTGTGTTTCTATGTTTCTAATATCATCTCGTAGGCGCTCATATCTGATGCTCGATTCTGCGATGACGTCATGAATGTCCTCTTTTACATCGTTAAGTAGGAACTTAAGTGCAACAATATTAATTTGTGGCTCTTCGTGTTGATCAAAAGTCATTTGAGAATAATTTCGCGTAATTGCGAGTACCTGCTCTTCAAAATAGCGGGCTTCAGAATCGTCAATGTAATTACTCAAATCCCACTCTTTAAGTTCGCTGACCCGAAATTCAATTAAAGGGTATTGATGGTTATTAGGATCTAAATAAGCCTCAATGCGCTCAATACTTTTTTGCAAATTGGCTTTGGTCACGGCCATATTCTTTAGGTCCTGCTTAGCCTTTTCATAGGCGTTGTAAACAGTGTTAAGCGTAAACTCAGGATAATCTATCTTGTCGCCTTGCTGCCCTAACTTGTTATACTCATACAGCAGTTCGTCAGAGATATAAGGCTCCAGCAACACAAGCTCGTCTGTATCCAGTGGCACCTTGAAGCGCGTGGATTCATTGCGGTTAATAGACGCTATTTCAATCACAACTTCTGGCGTCTCAACAAAATAAATTTGCCATACAGGAATTACAGCAGCTGAAATAAGCCCGGCTAAGCCGAGCATAACACTGCGTATGTTCTGTTTTACTCTTTGGCGCAGTGAAAAGGACTCACCCTCTACATGGGTTGGCTCAGTTTTGTCGGGCATGCGCTCACTCCGGCGGTCATATGAACAAATAAGATAGAGGACGCAACTTAATAGTACTCATTGATAATGTTTTTATGTTCAGTCGAATAGCGCAAAGTATCGTGCAGAATTACCAAGGACGATTATACTTAGCGTTACAAGAATTAAAGAGCTAACTGATTGTCGTACCCTCGCTTAAAATCAATATTAAAAGCTATCTTACACAGCAAGTATTTACTCTCGCTGAGAGAGGCATTCATAGCATTAATTCCCTATTTCGTTTGTAGCGCTTTGGCGATTTTTATTCTTAATAGTGCATTGGCGTTAAACGTCATTACCGTTACCCACCCACTATACGAAAATGTATTCAATGCAGCATCACTCATACTGGCTCTCTTTCCCGTCATTGTGGCAATATCAATCGGCTTTTTTGTTTGTAAAAATTACGGCCAGAGCGGCATTGTAGGAGCGATGTTGGCACTGTTATCCTTCTCTGTTCACGGGCAATACATAGTCCTAGACCAAGGTGCTTTCGCACTAAACCCAAGCGGTGCCACTCCTTATGCGATTATAATCCCCAGTATTAGCAGTGTGCTTCTTATTTTCTTAATTAAGAAACAGCCCAACTTAGCGATTTACTTTCACCAAGTAAGCCGTTTCCTCAGTGAAAAGCTACTGATCATTCTGCCCTTTTTTATCGCCTTTTTCAGCTTTTACGCATTTATGCCCTTGCTCAACGTCATGGGGAATGAAATCGCAACTTTCATCACACCAAACCCTGATGAGCTCTCTATTGCTCAACTCACTTTTCAACGGATGGTTGTTATTCATACTCTGTGGTTTGTGGGTATTCATGGCGACAATACTTTTAACATGCTGTTTGACGCACAGTACTTGTTCCAGCCAATATTGGCCAATCTACCAGCTAAAACTTTTTACGATACTTTTGTTTTAACTGGCGGCACCGGCTGTTTTGCAGGACTGATTGTTGCGGCATTTTTCTTGAAACGAGGCAGCCATGAGCGAAACATCGTCAAGCTGTCTTTGCCTTTTACAATTTTCAACTTCTGCGAAATTATCCTATTTGCGCTACCGGTATTTTTAAACCCCGTCATGCTAATTCCTTTTTTGCTTGCGCCGATTGTAAATTTTATTATTTCTTATACCGTTATTAGCGCGGGTTGGGTCACTGTATCTGATGTGCACATAAGCTGGATGCTACCTACACTTTTTAGTGGCTACGAGGTATCTAATGGCTTTTCAGGCGTGATATTGCAGTGTTTTTTGATTTCACTAAACGCTTTTATCTACTACCCATTTCTGAAAAAACAAAGTGAGCAGTTTCATTTTGTCAATGCGGTCAGTAAGCTCAGTGACTCACTCAATATTGCAGAGCAGTTGAGGCAATCTAGCGAACAAGACTTTTTATCCCATCGCCAAGATATTGAACAATCAAACAAGGAATTACAGCATGCGCTACTGGAGATAAGTAATGGAAAATTACTGCTCTTTTATCAGCCACAAATATGTCAGAAGAAAAATGAAATTCGCGGTTTTGAAGCACTATTGAGATTACAAAAACCAGATGACACGATTACAGGCCCTTACTTTTTAGACACACTAATTAAAAATGACAGAACAGATATCATTGATACATGGGTCATAGAACAAGCACAAAGAGACCTGCATTACTTTGCCAAAAGATGCTATAAGCCCATTATCAGTATCAATGTAAACCCCAAAGTACTTTGCGACAACACGCTCATTACCCATGTTTGCGATAACTTTAAGCATTTTCCCAATCAATTGAAAATTGAAGTGGTCGAGTCTGCATATCTCAAAGACAAGACGACTGTCATTTCTAATATCGAAAAATTAAAAAAACATAATATTAAAACCGTTATCGACGATTTTGGTACCGGATACTCTAGTTTGTCCATGCTGGCGGAATTGCCAATAGACATCATAAAATTAGACAAATCCATGCTGGACAAAGCACAAACTACAGCCGGTGCCGATTTTTATCAACATGTCGTTGAATTGCTGCACAAGATGAACAAGCGTTTGGTCGCCGAAGGCGTCGAAACGGAACAGCAATTAAAGTTTGTACGTGCGCTACAAATCGAAACCGTACAAGGATGGTATTACCAAAAAGCGCTCCCCAAACAAGAGGTCCTTGCTTATCTGAGTCAGTTTTATTCAAACAAGTAATAGGGCGATTATCAGAAGGCCTACCCATACATCATGAGACACGAATGGTTACTTTATGTATTTCATCGAGATTTTTATAAGGGATACCTCAGCCAATTAGGGTAGACTAGACTAATTAACTTCACTACAAAAAACGCAATGAAGAAACATAAGGCACTTGCCTTGTTCGACTTTGATGGCACCATTACAACAGAAGACTGTTACACCAAATTCATCTTCTTCGCCACACCTAAAGCTCGGCTTTATATCGGCTACTTTTTAGTGCTCCCAATCATAGCACTATATAAGCTTGGCATTTTACCAGCGAACAAAACGCGTCCCATACTATCAAAAGTCGCTTTTTGGCGTCGTACTGAAAATGAAGTAGTGGAAAAAGCACGCCAATACGTCGAGTATGTTTTGCCACCACTAATAAGACAAGAGGTGCTAAATAAGATTAAATGGCATCAAACTATGGATCACGATGTATATGTCGTCTCTGCATCAATAAACCCATATTTATCAATCTGGTGCAGACAAATCGGCATTAACTTATTATGTAGTGAACTTGAATGTATTGATGGAGAATATACAGGAAACTATATTCTTGGAGATTGTAGTGGAGTAAATAAAGTGAAATTACTCGAAATGCAGACCAACCTAAGCGAATATGAACATATATATGCTTATGGTGACACCGAAGAAGATATGGCGATGTTAAGTATAGCCGACACACGCTTTTACCAGGGTAATAAAATAACCTAAACACGCATGAATATAGCGTTTTTTAAGAGTTAGAAAAGCTAAGGAGCAGCTAACTCATTAATGACATTCAGTAAAAACCTCAACAAGCTTTCGACAGCCTGCATTTATAATCAACATATAAAGGTGAGAATTAAATCATAAAGAAGTTTAAAACCACTCCTCAGAAAATAATTTAAAATTTATTAGTACTACTAGACAATCCCAGAATTTATTTATCAAAAAAACTGCATTGCATATAGCGAATACGACCATCACCTGTCTCTTGATAATAAAACCCTGTCGCGTAAGTTTCTCTACCATCCACTTTGCCGCACACTACAGGGCCGTTAATATCAGCATCCTTGTGGCTATGGAGATAAGAAGTTGATTTGCCCATGACCCTCTTACATTCAAACCGTTCTACACTTCTATCGCCTTCAACATAAAAATACATGCCCGTCACAACAAAACCACCTGCGCACTCATACCAATCATTACCATTGCCATTGCCATTCATAAATATATCGTAAATCTCTGATGAAGAGAGTGTCATACTAGGGGTACCTGTCGCTTGAAATCCATATAGGCTTTGTCCTCATAGGCGTTCAAAGCACTTCGAACATGAACTGCCAACCTCCCCTTTTGATTAATATTCACTCGCCACACAACAAAAAAATAAAAAACAACAAGTAAATTTATAATTAAATTAATTAAATAAAACTCAAAAAAAAGAACAATAAAATAAAAATCGTTGCAAGAAAGAAAAACAAATTTAAAAAAATAAATAGAAAGAAAAACAGAGAAGAAAAAAGATTAAAAAGCGGACAAAAAGCAAACAAAAAGACAAAATCAACTGACAAGAATAACAGTTTAAAAACAAAAACAAATTAACATTCAAACACATACCTACCATTGCAAAATCCTATATTAAGAGCACCGAGCAACTATTAAAATAATTATAAAACCTGCTACAAAGCATTGATAAAAACAAAAAACACAAATACTTTAAATATACAAATTAAAAACCACAAAAATAAAAAACTTATAAAAACAATAATTAAATAAGGAAATAAAAAATGAAAAAAACAATGCTTGCTTTAGCGACACTGCTTGTTAGTAACTCTGCACTTGCGGTAACTAATAGCCTACCCGCAAATTGTGATTACGGGCGACATGCGCCATATGACGTAGAAGTTCATCAAGTGTATCACGCAGTGTCAGACGGATTAGAGGTATATGGCAACCCATACAACCCCGTAGCGTGGGCAGAATTTTTTGAGAGTATGTCTGAGCTACTGGACAGTTTCGATTATTTGAGAGTCGAAACTCCAAAACACGTTTTGCGAGGCTCAAGTTTTAGAGCAAAAGGCAATTTATTCGATAGGTACGCCTATGTAAACTTTCACAATTCAGAGAAAGGTTATACGGGACGAGATAAATCCAATTTAGATGCAAACTCATATCACTACATGTCTTTTAATAAGACACATGGTTACGGCCTAGTCTGGATAACACGCGGTAATTTATGCTCTGCGGAGGGGGTATGGGTACAAAATAAACCATCCGTGTCAAAACGTGGATTAAGTACGTCTGGCGGTCTGATCACAGCCAAAGTGAACTACTCTGTTGATAAATATTCAAAAGCTGCTAAAGACTCGAAAACCCCAGTAAAACTAACCATTACCTCTCGCAGTGACGGTTACAATACTCGCAGCTCAAAGACATTTACCACAACCCGTACATCTGGTAGCTACACTTTACCAATTTCAGCCCACGCAGGTGGTGGTATTTACGACATTCAAGTCACTGTGCATGATGGCAACTATCACCAAACCATTAACATGGGCAGCACTTGGGTACAAGGTCCCAGTATTCCTCCATGCGAAGGCTGTGTCGAATTGTAATACGTCCACGACGGTAGTATCAGAATTTATTTTGACATGAATAAAAATTAATATCTTTTCCTTAATTTAAAAGCTCTGCCAAATATAAATGTCAGAGCTTTTTATTCTCATCAATACTGTAGGAACCAAAATTCTTGCTCAGAATACACATCTTCGAGCTCAACATGGACACTGGTTAAACTGACTAAAAAAGTCCCTTTTGGTGAAAAAATTACAGCTTTAAACCTGCAATGTTTAACCATTCCAAGTAACTTATATATGAGTCGCACCAAACTGTTATCTGAAACTAAAATCCGACTCTAAGTTTATGCAATTGAGTATTTTTGGGTTATCAACACTCCCAATACCGATAAAATAGCCATCTTATCAGCATCAGATATATCGCTATAAAAGGCATTAATACCTACCCTATATCTGAAATGTCTCACTATGTGAGTCCGGTAGGACAAGGTGCCCACGAATCACGCTGCACCTGAAGAATCAGTTTTCAACGCCCAAACACAACGCTAACAGCTTTGCAAAACTTGTAAGAGCGTTATATGGTGATATGCACTTACATACAAAATGCTTAGTTTGCACAGGTTTTAAATATCAATAATAGCTAAGGCTATTACCATTTAAGCCTAGTAAACTTTACAGCTAGCTTTCCTGCTCAGCACGTGCGAACCATTCAATGACCTGCATTAAATAAGCTTCACCATATTTGTCAGCAAACTCTTTAGTATGACGCTCATTTGAGTCACTTAATGATGCAATCCGTGATCGCGCATACTCTGGTGTCAGTTTGATATTGCATTTCACAGTAATCGCATGCCGCCACTGCTCATAGCTCTGAAAATAAAAATTAGTCGCGTCAACCACCATACCTTGGCCCCCATAAAGCTTTAATATTTCACCTTAGTGTGCTCATGTACCTGCGGCCAACATACTTACTTGAAACAGACATAGCCGCCCTGAATTCTTAATATCTCACACCAATCATCTAGTTATTAAACGAAGTACATCCAGCAAAGTTTAGTCAGGAATTGAGCAAAGGCGAACTGAAAGCCTATGTGGCTGCGGCAAAAAGCACTTAAAGAGGCAAGGTACATGGCCGTTGTAGATTAATTAACTTACATATGACCAGTGGATAGGGGTAGCGACGGATAGTTTCCATGTTATTTCCGTATCCATGCTTGGGATTTCTGATTTGGCCATCACGTCACATATAAGCAAGTTGTACAATCTGAGTAGCAACTTGCTTATTAGTCGAAATTGCTTAGTTCTTACTATACGGAACAGGGAAGAAGTCTTCTATTTCAACTGAATTATCCGACGTCGTATCCTGATAAATTCGATAGCCTAGTAATACGTCAAGTATGCCCATCCCAAATGGGGAATAAATACGTGGCTTATTAAAGTCAGGTTTCACCCTTTGTTTAATTAAATCAACGATATTACCTCCCATAAACGCCCTATTGCCATTGAGCTTTTCAGCCAATTCTAGTGACGTGTTGGCTTTGATTGCATGATCTATGTCATCAGCAAAGTTTTGACTATCAACTACAAGCTCCGGTGCAATGTCTCTAAGTGACATATGAATAACTGTTGGGTTATGTGCTAAAAGCGCTTTGTCTTTAACATAAGGCGTAATTGCAGAAGTTGCGAACATGATTAAGTCAGACTTTGCGATATCAGAAATATCATCGCTTCCCTTGCTTCGGATATGAGGGAATTTAGCACAGAACTCTTGCGCTCGCTGCATATCCAAATCGATGACTGTCATCGTATCAATTTGCCACCCAGTTTGCTCCAATAACGTGACGATTGTATGAGAAATCAAGCCACTGCCAATAACAGATAAATTCTCAATTTTACCTGGCGTTGTGTGGAGGTATTTTGCGCCAAGAACCGCTGAAGCAGCTGTTCTAAATGATGAAATTTGCGAGCCTTCTAAACACGCCAAAGGGTAACCAGTTTCTCTATCATTTAAGATCACAACCGCAGATGCTCTGTCCAAACCAGACTTTAAGTTGTCAGGGAAACTCGCTATCCATTTGATGCCTGAAACAGGTTCTTTTTCAGACTCTATAGACGCAGGCAGCGCTATAATGCGATTTTGTGGTTGCTCAGGGTAGCGCAAAAAATAACTGTCTGGACAAACTGTATTACCAGCTTCAAATTCGCAATAACAATCAGCAACACTATCAAGTAATTTATCTCCATGACTATTTAACCACTGTGATACAGCCTTGGCACCAATAACCTTAAAAGGTTTCATACTAATACTCCTTTAAAAATTTTCTTGTAAAAGTTGCTCTGAGTCGGCGTTATTGATAGAAAAATGTTCATCAAGCCACTCGGGTGAATAAATTGTATTTAAGTAACGTTCACCATGATCTGGTGAGATTGCGACGACCGTTGCCCCAACAGGTATTTGATCTGCGTATGCTTTCACACCACACAAAACGGTTCCTGTTGACCCACCGACTAATAAACCTCGGCTTGCAAGTTGATGACACATGTCCAGTGTGTCTTGCTCTTCAATCCTGATTAATCCATCAAAATAAGATAGACGACTAATCGGCGGCTCTTTACTCGCTCCCAATCCGGGGATTTTCCGCTTGCCACTGATCCCACCAAAAGTGATTGAACCGACAGAATCTACAGCGATAATTTTAGTTTGAGGCATATTCTTTTTGAAAAACTGGCTTATTCCACCCAAAGTTCCGGTAGTACCAGCGCCGACAAAGATATAGTCTAAATTAGGAAATTGACCCGCAATAGACTTTGCCGTGTACAAATAGTGTGCTTCTATATTATCAATATTCTCATACTGATTTATCCATACTAACGACTCATCTTGCTGGCAAAGCGCTCTTATTTTAGCGATGCGACTATTCAGGAAGCCACCATTCGCGTCTTTGTTTTTTACTTTGATGATCTTAGCCCCGTAAGCTCTAATAAGCCTTTCTGAGCTAGGTAATATGTTCGGGTCGACGACACAAATAAATTCATAACCTTTCGCAGCACAAATAATACTTAATGCAATACCTAAGTTACCTGAAGAGCTTTCAATAACTTTACTGCCCTTTTTCAACTTACCTTGCAACTCAAGGCGGCTGATCATCTTAAGCGCTGGTTTTATCTTTATAGAGCCACCAATTGAAAAACCTTCCATTTTTAGGAATAAATTGGCATGCGGTAAGAGTGTATTTTCTTCAACAAATAAATCATCAAACACGCAATCTAAGGGTGACTTAAAGATCATGACTACCCTCCATCAAAAATTCGATTGGTAGCGCATATTGCAATGGAATGTTTATTAGTAATTCATGTTTAGTCGATTTTTTATCCAGCAGCTTGCCTGCAAGCGCTGTTGAGATAACTTGAGACTTGTCTATTTCAACACCAGTATCCCAGCACTTTACACTAATCAATGGACTATCATAGTTAACCATAAGGCAAGGGATTTTTGTAAGCTTCAATGCTCTAGCAGCACTAAATCTATGATGTCCGTCAAGA
Organism: Pseudoalteromonas luteoviolacea; assembly: GCF_001696455.1. Taxonomy (GTDB): domain Bacteria; phylum Pseudomonadota; class Gammaproteobacteria; order Enterobacterales; family Alteromonadaceae; genus Pseudoalteromonas; species Pseudoalteromonas luteoviolacea_C. Next base: position 178,063 of record NZ_MAUJ01000001.1, on the reverse strand, counting down.
ATTACATTGGTTTGTTCATCAATTAAAACAGGGTGTGTCCAAACTTTATGTTTAGATATTTTATCGGCTAGATAACTAGCATGATTTGAACAGTGCTCTTCCGATGGTAAAAGTGAAGATACTGATTTAAAGCCGAGTGTGATCTCTGCCATACTCATATCATTTTCTCCGAGTTCCTTGGTTGACATAAGGTTTTTTTAAAATGCGGTATAAACACCTACCGAAGCTAATATAACGCCTGGTAAGTAATCTAAAAGTTTATGTTTGAATACTTTCTTCGTTCTAACACTGCTAAGAAAACAGTATAAAAAATTGAAAAATGTAGCCCCTATACAGAAAATGAGACCAAGAATCACGATAACAAAACTGTTCTTATCATTCTGAGGGATAAACTGAGGTAAAAAAGATAAAAAGAAAACACTAACTTTAGGATTTAATGCGCTAATAATAAACCCTCTTGTTAGATACTTATTTGTTTGATTGGGTTGTTCAACTTGATCTGGCTTATGGCCATCCCTTCTGAAAACCTCCAATATAATACTAGCACCCATCCATATTAAATAAGCAGATCCAAGGTACTTTATTACACTAAACAAAACAGGGGTACTAGCAATAACTGCTGATATACCAATAAATGTAATCAACACGTGAAATAAGTACCCTAAGAACAGCCCTATAATGCTAGGAGTTGCCGCTTTCCAACCCTTATATTTGTAATTACTAATAACATACAGAACATCTGGTCCGGGAATCGCATTGATCACCAAACTTGTAGTTAAAAATAAGACAATGTTAAGCTGCTCCATTGCAAACTCCAAGAGACTCTTTCATTTCAGAAAATGTTTTCTGAGCTAATATACGCTTCTCTTTAGTAAAGTTCTTTTCCAAAAATAATGGACCAAAATGAGATTGCGGTGTGGAATCAGAAAGGGAAAAACAATCTTTTTGGTTAGTATACTCTTCTATCAGACTAAATGCTGTCATGTAAGAATCAGCCTTGATAGACCACACTGACTCCAACTCCCATAGGTTTTTCAGCTTTTTAGTTTTTATGATATTTCCTTTATCTATACCACTGTTTACATAATGAATCGTTGCACCAGCAGCCTCTTCAATATCAGCGGGAGATGCACAAAGTAAGTATTGCTCAATGGCAAACATACCTCGGGCATGAGGTAGAACGGCGGAATGCGCATTTACTATTCTTTGTTCAAAGCAGTCTATCCACCAATCATCTAAAATACAGTCTAGAAATATTGCCGCGCATTTAAGTGTTTTATCAGCACTCACCATTTTTTTTATAGTATCGCTATTAAAGCTCGTGAGTACGATGCAATTATCTACTCCAATAGGCGGTATACCAGGTACGCCAAACCTCTTAATCATATCTATTTCAGAAAGAGACAGTCCACCATACGCTCTGTCAAATTCATTAAGATGTTCAATTGATAAATCAGAATTTCCTTCATATTTTTTATGCAAGCTGATGAGCAGTTCTTTGTCTAGATCTTTATTATCTCTTACTAGAAAAACTATATTATCGAACGCTTTGTTTTTCGATATTTTATCTACAAGATACGCTGTATGGAATAGCGCTTCGGTAAGCACGTATAGGGTTTTCATTTCAATATCCTTTGGTTATTACCCACGAAATAATCTATTTTCACCTAATGGCCTATTATTCTTGATCTTTGGTACATTCAATGTCAATTAAAAAAAGAGTTAAAAAATCCCCAATATGGCAATATCCATAAAACTTTATTATTGTTTTTAGGTTAATTTTAAAAACCAAACTAACCCTTTAACACTACTTCCTACACTAGCTAGCACATTAACAATTGATTTCATGGGTTTTAATTCCCAAAAAGGGTAAAAAATAAATTGTTTACTGCTAACTAGTTCTGAAAATAAGGACAATCGAATTATTTAAAAGAGTTACTTTTATAACCTGTAACACCATGTAACTCTAAAATTAATTAGGATTATTCGTTTTAAAGGCGTGAATTATAGAAGGCGATTACTAATTTCTCGCCCTATTATAATTACTCGACCATTTAATGACTTATATTATTTAGCCTACTTCTTAAAAATATGAGCCCTTAAATTTACACGAAGGGTAAAACACTAAAAAAGAAAACAGTCTCGAAATCTATAAATAGGAAAAGCAATGATCAAATAGATTCATGCCACTATTTACGCAGTAGCAGAGAGCTCAAAGTTATGTATTTTGAATGCAGTGTAGAAGCGATGAGGAAATTGAATTTTGGCTAACAGGATATTCCAGCTTACTAATTTCAGTGTGAATAGAGACGCCACACGGTTAGCTATAAAGCGCTGCATATACACCTTATATACGACGAAGCCTGTTAGACTCAATTTCAAAAGTAATAAAAAAGCGCGTATAAAACGCGCTTTTTCTGGTGGTTATTTGTTTATCTTTACAGATTAAACAACTTTTACCGGTACAGCTTGCTCAGAACCAAACTTAGTCGTTAGTTCTTCTTCAAGCGGAGTAAATGCTGTTAGGTCAATGCCCTCAACCGCAGCTTTATACTCGTCCATAGTTGGGAAACGGCCAAGTACAGTTGAAAGTACAACTAACGGCGTTGAACCAAGTAGAGACTCACCTTTCTTCTCTGATGTATCTGCTACAACACGGCCTTGGAATAGACGCGTTGAAGTTGCGATTACAGTGTCACCAGGCTCAGCTTTCTCTTGGTTACCCATACATAGGTTACACCCAGGGCGCTCTAGATATAGAATGTTTTCGTACTTAGTACGTGCAGCTGTTTTTGGCTTTTCGTCGTCAAATTCAAAGCCAGCGTACTTAGCTAGGATTTCCCAATCACCTTCCGCTTTAAGCTCATCAACAATGTTATATGTTGGTGGTGCAACGACTAGAGGCGCATTAAATTCAATTGAACCGTTTTGCTTCTCAAGGTTACGAAGCATTTGCGCGATGATCTGCATATCGCCTTTGTGAACCATACAAGAACCTACGAAACCAAGATCAACTGGCTTGTCGTTGTAGTATGAAACAGGACGAATTACGTCGTGCGTGTAACGCTTAGACACATCTTCGTTGTTTACGTCAGGGTCTGCAATCATTGGCTCAACGATTTCGTCAAGGTCAACAACAACTTCTGCATAGTACTTAGCATTGTCATCCGGTGCTAGAGCTGGTTGCTCACCAGACTTAACGCCAGCGATACGCTCATCTGCAAGGTCAATAAGGCCTTGAAGCGTCTTCGCTTCGTTTTCCATGCCCTTGTTGATCATGATCTGGATACGACTCTTAGCAAGTTCAATTGACTTGATAAGCGTTTCATCGTTTGAAATACAGATTGACGCTTTCGCTTTCATTTCTGCAGTCCAGTCAGTGAAAGTGAACGCTTGGTCAGCCATTAGAGTACCAATGTGAACTTCAATGATACGACCTTGGAACACGTTCTCGCCGCCAAATTGCTTAAGCATTTGTGCTTGCGTTGCGTGTACAACGTCACGGAAGTCCATGTGCTCTGCCATTTTACCTTTGAAGGTCACTTTTACAGAGTCTGGGATTGGCATAGCCGATTCACCCGTTGCAAGTGCAAGTGCAACAGTACCTGAGTCAGCACCGAACGCCACGCCTTTAGACATACGAGTATGTGAGTCACCACCGATGATAATAGCACGGTCATCCACAGTAATGTCATTCAGTACCTTGTGGATAACGTCAGTCATTGAGTGGTAAATGCCCTTAGGGTCACGCGCAGTGATAAGGCCAAACTTGTTCATGAATGCCATTAGCTTTGGAATGTTAGCTTGCGCTTTCTTATCCCAAACAGACGCTGTGTGACAGCCAGATTGGTATGCGCCATCAACAAGTGGAGAAATCGTTGAAGCAGCCATTGCTTCAAGCTCCTGTGACGTCATAGGGCCTGTAGTATCTTGCGAACCTACAATGTTAACTTTAACGCGAACGTTAGAGCCTGCATGTAATGGCGTATCTGAAGCAACACCAACTGCATTACGGTTGAAGATTTTCTCAACAGCCGTTAGGCCTTGGCCTTCGTGTGAAATTTCTTTAGAAGGTGCATAAACAGTTGGTGCTTCTACACCTAGTGTTTCTGCCGCTAGCGTTTGAAGCTTCTTACCGAATACAACCGCGTAAGAACCGCCCGCTTTCATGAACTCAACTTTTTGTGGCGTGAATGCAGAAGAAATATCAGCAAGCTCTGCTTCGCCGTTGAATAATTTTTTCGCTTTAGTATCGATAGTAAGCACAGTTCCAGTCGCTACTGAGTATGCTTCTTCTAATACTGGGTCACCATTTTCATCAGTCACTGTATTGCCGTCAGCGTCTACTTTCTTAACCCAGTTTTTAAGGTCAAGACCAATACCACCCGTTACATCAACGGTAGTAAGGAAGATAGGCGCAATACCATTTGTACCTGCAACAACAGGTGCGATGTTGATGAATGGAACGTAAGGGCTTGCTTGAGTACCGGCCCATAATGCTACGTTGTTCACACCAGACATACGTGAAGAACCTACACCCATAGTACCTTTTTCTGCGATAAGCATCACTTTCGCGTTAGGGTGCTTTTCTTTCAGCGCAACAATTTCTTGTTGTGCTTCAGGTGTGATCATACATTGACCGTGAAGTTCACGGTCAGCACGTGAGTGCGCTTGGTGACCTGGAGAAAGTAAGTCAGTAGAAATATCACCTTCACCCGCGATGAAAGTAACCACTTCGATTTTTTCTGCAACATCAGGAAGCTTCGTGAAGAACTCAGCTTTTGCATAGCTTTCTAGGATATCTTTAGCAACTGCATTACCTGCTTTGAATGCATCTTGTAGACGAGCGGTATCAGCATCGTATAAGAATACTTGTGTTTTAAGTACTTCAGCAGCTTGCTTCGCAGTCACTTCGTCATTGCCAATTGCAAGATCAAGAAGCACAGCGATAGAAGGACCACCTTTCATGTGAGAAAGAAGCTCAAATGCGAAATCAGCTGTGATTTCAGCGACGGTCTCTTCACCTAGGATAATTTCTTTTAGGAATTGTGCTTTAACACCAGCAGCGCTCGTTGTGCCTGGAAGTGTGTTGTAGATGAAGAATTTAAGAGAATCTTCGCGGTGCTCATGCCCAGCGTCTTTGATTTGGGCAATAATTTCAGACAATAGCTCTGCGCTATCAATTGGTTTTGGATTTAGTCCTTGTTCCGTTTTACGGGTCTGGATTTCATCCAAGTACTCATTATACAAACTCATATAAACCTCGTCAGGCAGTAATACGCATAGATAAAACAGGGTTATTTTACCCTATTTTAAAGCGCTCGTAATCATTTAACTAAAAAGCACTTTTTAGTTTTTATTTGGGCCGCAAAATACACTAGATTCACTACGTTACGCTAATTTATAAAGTTAATGCGCGGTATAAATAGCATTTATATGATAATAATTCCCATTTACCAAACTAATATTAGTCTCGTCATGTAAAACAATATGCCATTTAGTTCATTAGTCAATTTATGTACAATTGCGAAATGATTTCCCCTATCTCTGCTCGCATCTTTCTTGCCTCGACTTTTGAAAGGCGACGCGCCTTCCCTTCTCTTGCACTGGCTATTGCCGTCATCATGTAGAGTGCTTTGCTATGCCCTTCGACAGACTTAGTGCGTATAGCAACATCAACAATGGGAATATAGTCAGTTTTCAATGTGGTAAAATGTGCATAGACAACCAATAAGTCTTGTTGAACAGGGTATGTTTTGTCTGCGCACCAGCAGCTCAGGTTTAGATTATTCATGCCTTTAAGTAGTATGCTTGGCGTCAATATAATGGTTTGCGCTCGCACTAAAGGGTGGACTACATTTAATGTTGTACCTTCAATCATCCAACGTAATACTTGGTGAGAGTTCAGCTCCAGTGTTGAGTCTACAACATGCGACTCTATCGTATTTCCACCTCTATCCACGACTTGAACCAAATACCCTTGGTAATCTTGCGATGACGTAAGCTTGAAGGTTACCGGTCGTAATAAGGCGAACCCAATTACCACCAGTAACGTTGCGAGGACCAAGCCGACACGACATCGTTTTTTGATAAAACTAAGCAATGTTAACCTCCAACACTAAGGGTTAATCCTCAAAGTCACAGGGTGCACAAACACCTCGTTTTGTGCTGAATCACGCAGAATGATGTTGAAGTCGACGTCTGCTCTTGAAATCACTTGAGAAGCTGAGATCTCGTAGTTCACACGTAATGTATGTTGATCGACAAAGCTGGCATTGCTGGTTTGTATACTCAAGCCCGCTGGCATTTGAGAGAATTGACTGGATAAATTGCGCACTTGTGACATAACTTGGCTATCAGCGCTCACATCAATGGCGAGCGCTTGGCTCTGCCCTACTGCTAAGTTGACGACTTCAACGGAAGCATTTGAATCAACCTCTATGGGTACTTCAACCGCTTCGCGCTGCGTACCATATGTCGCTTCTACAATGACCGAATGCACACCATTGGCCAAAGTGAGCTCAGTCGTAAATGAGCCATCTGCACTTACACTCACAACATTGCCATTTACCAAAACGGATGCAGCGGCCTTATCAACCTGACCCGTGACGATGACACGCTCTGAGTTGAATACTTCATTCGGTTTAGGCGTCAACACCACCAACCCAATAGACTCTTCAACCACCTTGATTGTCATTGGCGTAACAAGCGTTGAAATAACTTGATTAGCGCCATCTTTCATCACGATAGACAGATCGGTTGCATAGCTATCAGCCGTCACATCCTCAGCGACCTCAAACTTAAAATCAAAACCACCACCGTTGCCCGAGCAGTAAACATTGACCATTTTGAAGTTGATGCCCGTATACTCGTTGGACAATGTGTAAGTATATGATTTCAATGCCGACATTTGAGCTTCATTCATGTCGATATGGAGGCTTCTCACCACGCTTTCGCCGCCTTTTAGTACCTCTACTACATTTTCAGATGTGGCTGAACTCACACGCACTAAACGAGATTCCTTCACGCTTTGCTCCCCATAGGTCGCACTTATTTGCAAAGAATGCTCGCCGGCAAACAGATTAATCCTCTTCGAAAAATGCCCCGTATCATCCACGTTAACTCCAAGGCCATTGACTTTGACTTTTGCTGTCGGGTGAGAAACTTGACCCGCTACCATGACACGCCCATCTTCATTTAAGCTATCATCTTGAGGGCTTGATACCGTTAAAGTTAAGGGCTGTGGTAACACTTCAAAGTTGATCACTTGCGATTGAACCTGATAGCCATTATCGGCACGAACCGTCGCTTGATGTTGGCCTTCAAAGAATTTCAACTGCTTTGAAAATTGCCCTTGCGCAGAGACTTGCGCCGCTAAACCATTGATTGTGACGTTTGCAAGAGGGTCATTTACCGTCCCGCTAAATGTGACAGTGTTGTTCGACAGAGTCTCCCCCTGCTCAGGGCTTGTTACGGATAACCTCAATTCTGAAACCAATACGTTGACTTGGTACTTTTGCGAAATCTCTTGATGCTGTGTTGTCGCTATAACCTCAATTTGGTTATACCCTTCATTTAATTGTAACTCATGCTCAAACCGACCTTGGCTGTCTAGCGCGACCAAGGAGCCATCGAACCGCAGAGTTGCGCCAGAGTCACTCACTGAACCCGTAACGGTAAATCGAACTGTAGGAATTTGTTGATTTTGCGCTAGATTATCCAGCTCTAAGATTAATCGGGGCACTTCAACATACACCACAATATCTACTCGGCCAGTGTGGATCACTTCCCCGCTAGAATTGAGCAATTCTACAATCATAGGCACGGTGTAAACACCCGGCTGCACCAAGTCACGTACCCACACATTGTACATAAACACAATCGTATCTCTGGGCGTCCCTTTCATTGTTTTGTATCTGAAATCGACTTCCACACCCCAAGGCGCTTCTTGTGCTTCTCTAAATCTAAACCTTGATGTTTGCGAAATTGCTTCTGCGGTAGCGACAAGATCAAACTCGCTATCAACTGATTCATCTCGAGCAACTGAAATATGAGACTTAGTCGCTACAACACGATTCACATTGAGGGTTTTTTGACTTTTCCCAAAGTCATTTTCAGCAACGATTTCGATGACATTCATGCCTTCATTAAGCGCATACTCCAATCTAAAATTGCCATACTCTGGGTCAACCTGAACAGCGGAACCATTGACTGTCACCGACGCAGTTAAATCTTCCACAGAACCCATGATGAAGACATAATCATTGGTGGTGGTTTGATTTAGAGACTCTGGCATCTCAATCGTCAGGTTAGGGCTTCCATACTCAATTGAGAATCGTACAACTTTTTCTGTTTTACCAGCATCATTACGAGCACTTATTACGATTTGATGCTCCCCTTGCGAGTAATCAGCGTGATGGAAAAACTGGCCACTACTCATTTGAGATACACGTTCACCATCTATGGTTAGCTCATTCACAGGAATACTTTGATCAATCGTCCCTTCGATCACGATGTTCTTGTCACCTGCACGATAAATTTTGAATACCTCACTTTGGCGGGGGCTGGTTACTGTGAACACTGGTAACGGCATAGCTTTACGAGTAAATCGGTAGGTGCGCTCAGACACTTGGTCATTGAGTGTTGAATGCGCTTTGATTGACACTTGATTTTCGCCAAGTTGAAGAGGCATTTTTACATATTGATAAGTTTCTACATCATAACTTACTGCTAATGCGCTATAACTTTGCTCTGCAAGCACGCCATTGATATACACCTTTGCAAAGTGGTCATTTGGTGTTTTCACTTGTACATCAACCACAGGGTAATACGTTTCGCTATTTGGCCGCGGCGAAATAACCTCAATCTCCGGTGCCGCTTGCGTATTTGCTAATACATCAACAAAGCTAATATAGCGTCTGTCGTGCTGTATCACTGATTGATTATCTGGCACATTTAGGTAGTGGTGTATGCGTTGTGCACCGACCGTTGCTCCACCAGCGTTGGTTTCTACACCATAACGTACATCACCGATAAAAATGCCGTCGTTGTTAACTTGCCCTGACATCGTTTGAATAAACGACGACATGTTAACTGTGTCATTATTTTTGTTGATTCTCGCCTGTGACCATACATTCCCCGGATCATAGTACGTGATAATTTCGTCTAAATAGTTATTATTAAAAACTTCGCCCGGTGCTAACGTATAAACAAATGGCGTATATTCCAGCCTAAACTCTTTACTAATCGACTCCCCGTTTGCGTTAAATACCTCTAGCTTATACTGTTTTTCTGAAGCATCTACACGCCCAGATAACAGTAGGTACTCATTGAATCCATTATTTAATGTGCTTCGCTGTACCCTGATACCTCGACCATTAAGTTTTGCTTTTGAGGGGATAAAATTGGCAACACTTGCCACAACCGAAGTACTCGTAGAATATACGTTCCCCTGCTCAGCATGGTTCCAGATATAAACTTTAGGCTGTTCTGAAATATCTACATATTGGGCAAAATAGTTGAACTTTTGGTAGTGAAGTACCTTGTCTTGTTCATCAAAGGCACTAATGGGATTTGCAACGTCTGAGACATCTCCCACTTCAACCAAACGTTGGAATATTTCATATTCAAACTCCAAAATGACTGTGCGGCGGTTGAGTTCATCCACGCCAAGATCTTCTACGATTTTACCATTGCTGATGTGGCCATAGGCACCATAGCGTGAAGACGCACCATCCGGTACAGGCGCCTGAAACAATCCTCGTCTTTTGCTGCGCACCCAGCCAAGGTCAAATCGAAATGTTTTTGCTTTACTAAAAAGCGCATTATCCATCGTGAAAGATGCGCGTACAGTATCCGGTTGTAAAACTTTAAGTTTCAAAGTTCGCTTATCATAATGCACAATACCCAGCAATTTCTGAATTCGCCCATCGGTGAACTCCAATTCCGTAGTCAGTACGTTGCGGCCCTCTTTTATCTCACTGTAAAACTCGACAGCAATAGACACATCGCTTTCACCATAGGCATTAATCCAGCGACCATTGTTAATTCTTGCACGCTTTAATTCACCATTTGTCGCGATGTTAATCGTTGGCCAATTTGTAAATAAACGCGCTCTATCAATCAAGTTGGTGTAGCGAGCCGTGATATCGTTTTGATGAACTTTTAACTTGTAGTGCGTACTTTGTCCTTGATGTTGCGCCACTACTGTCAGCCAGTTTTCTCCTTCAGTAATTGGTAAGGTTATCGAGAACTGCTTCCCATTCAACACCGCGTTTTTACCATTTACCTTTACGACAGCCCCCTCTTCTGAAATCACCCCTTGCAAAAAGATTTCATTGCCAGACACGTGCTGATTATGACCATGTGAGGTTACTTTAATGTCCACACTGTTTTGAGGATAATAGTCGAGCCTGTACGTTTCTTTACTGCGATTCCCTTGGCGGATCAATTCAAACTCTAAGTAGTTACGGCCCGCTTCCAAGGTGATTGGTATATCAAAATACCCATCGTCAAGGGGCACGTTGACTCCCTGATAAATTAATGATTCAGCTTCAATAACATAGCCTTGGAACCGTGTGTTCGAAGAAGAGACATCGTCACCATCTTGATGAGAAGTCACTACCATCACAGCACCGCCACCTTCTCTTATGGTGGTTAGATTTAGCCATGCTTCTTCTATGTACTTTAAAGTGCCGAACGCATTGTTAACTTCAATAGGCACACCAAACTGTTCAGAACCATATTTAGGGTCCACGCTGGTCGTGTTAAAACTAATGCGCACACCAGGTACATTCTCTGAAATCACGTGTCTAAACGAAACCAAATACCCAACCTTTTGCATATCTGGGTAGATGCTGTTCCATGAAGAATATTCACCTTTTAATGTCTGTTCTTTACCATAAAAAGTCACATGAGACGGAATTTTCGCCTCTTTAACTCTGTCAAACATGACCGACTGAAGTAGATCGAGGTCCACATTCGTCGCCGCGGGCAAAGTCACAGAACGAGGTTGGCTACGAAGCGAAATCACTTGCTCTGAACGCACACCATATTTACCAGTGGCCACTATTTTAATGGTATTGTCACCTGCTTTAAGTTCAATTGGATATGCAGCAAAGTACTCTCCTTGTAAGTTCGCGGGTACCTCATTAACCGTAATACTCGTTGCATTGTCATATCGCCCTGCAATCGTCACGGCTTTAGCAAAAACCAATTGGTCTTGTTGGTGAGATACCAATGAAATACGAGGTGGCTCTGCATACTTTATTGTAAATTCATAGAAAATCGGTGAACCATTTTGATCTCGCCCTGAGATAACCACCCTATTTTCACCTTCTTGTAAGGTGAAATCTTGCAAGCTGAAGCGACCATTCACCACTTCAACGGCTTCTCCGTTAATCATCACAAGCCCTGACAAGGTATCTATGTAGCCACTCACCTCAACAGATGAAGTAGAAACGACCTGCAATTGTTCAAGATTGTTAATACTGACACCATGCTTACTTACCTGATGCGATTTGGTCGTGAATGGCGATATAACCTCCACTTGATAACCTTCCGTCACAGCTAAGAAGAAATCTTCACCAGCAGGTTCATCATCAACAAATAATGCGGTTTGATGTAATCCAGTTTCAGTATCAATAGACGTGATCGATTTAATTTTATCTGGCCCATATTCCTTTAAAAACTCAAAAGCTGTATAAGTCGCTGTGCTACAAGGTAAGGCTGTAAAATTTACCCCAGCTTTGAGGTCAACAGGACGACAGATATTATCTTTGGTAGTTTCAATCAAGGCTTGGTTAGCACTTTGCACGACTAACGCCTGATGCATAGTGAGATTAAAGTCCTCACCTGCCCACTTTTCTCCATCAAAGGAATACTCTTTTTCGATATTTCCTGATATATCAATAGTGGCAATTCGGCTCACATCACCATGCTCACGTAATACATGACTTAGCCCCGAAACCTTCGCTTGCTGTAATAACTCGAAAGGGAAATAGACGTAGTTATTTCCTCTCACCAAACGAATATTGGGTATTAATGCGTCGCTACCTTGTACCAACTCTTGTGCGTTGCTAACACCGTCATTGTCAAAATCGCTTCGCCATCTGTTATTGTGTTCGACCAAGAATAGGGGTTTTTAGGGTCGGTAAATAACGTATTTATTTCGATGTCATTGTCTATGCCATCGCCATCCATATCACTATCACATGCATCGCCAAACTCATCACCATCGATATTATGTTGGTCTTCATTATGAATTTCTGGACAGTTATCACTCACATTTAAAATGCCATCGCCGTCTAAGTCTTGTGGCGATATATCGCACGCGTCACCTTTACCGTCTGAGTCACTGTCAAGTTGATCACGATTGGGCGTAAACTGACAGTTGTCATCGGCCACAAAAGCACTACCCGCGAGTAACAGATTAAGCAGCTTAGTATGATCCGATGAACTATAAGCTGAATACGCTGAGCCATCCGACGCAGTCATAAATAAAACTTTGCCTTGAGTCGGTATATGACTCGGCAGTCGAATTGCTAAAGTCTGCTCTGATGTTTCTAAGGTAAGCTGACTATAGGGCTGATTCACAATCACACATTCACAATTATCAGCATCTAACACCACCAATAACTGACCTTGCACCGCTTGTTGCTCCGGTGTGAGTGGGTATGTTTTATATTTGTGGAGACTTAAATCAAACTCACCAAGTAAAAACTGCTGATTATCACTCAGCGATTGTTTTACAAAGTGCAGCTTAGCCTTGGCATTTTTAGCGAAACGAAGATTGGTACTTGTCACGCTACGTAAACCATACAAGCGTAATGCGCGGTCTGATGGCTCACCTAACTGCTTGTAATCTAATACGGTGTCATTATCATCGTCCGTGTCACATTCATCGCCCAAACCGTCTAAGTCATTGTCATTTTGATGCGGATTAGCATGTAGAGGACAGTTGTCAACAATGTCCCCCACTAAGTCAGCGTCACTGTCCTTTTGCTCAGGGTTTGCTATTAAAGGCGCATTATCTTTGTAATCTTTTATACCGTCATTGTCATCATCATCGTCACAAGCATCCCCTAGTACATCATCATCAGAATTTCGCTGATCTGAGTTAGCAAGTGCGGGGCAATTGTCTACACGATCAGCAACGCCATCATTGTCAGCATCCGTGTAAGGTGGGTGCTCTTGAGCGTTTTTTGGATCAAACCCTTGCTTAACTTCATCCGAATCAGAGAAACCATCTCCATCTGTATCCGCTGATAGCGCATCCGTTTTATACACAGAAAGCTCTTCATAATCAGACAAGCCGTCGTTATCTGTATCGGCACTTGTTGCAGACACGCCAGCAACCTTTACCTCTTGATAGTCACTCAGTCCATCGCCATCGGTGTCTGACGAATTCGATTTTGTTCCCAACGTATACTCTTCGTAGTTGGATAAGCCATCATTGTCCAAATCTAATGCTGCGTCATTGACGTGTATATTCAAACCGTTTTCCAGTTCATACCAGTCTGGAATACCATCTGAGTCAGTATCTTTGACTTCATCAATAAACAGCGGGTAAGGAATAACCTGTAATCGCCCAACCTGTGAGTTTTCTGCTAGCGTGTATGATTCGTTAGACAAACCACTGGCGGTATGTCCCTTGATCTTTACATTGCTTTGAAGCAACTGAATGTGCTGTTCGTGATTGGCGACATTTGACAAGCTTACCGCTGCCATATTTTCTGGTAATGAGTCACCCACAATATGGGATAAAGGGTAGGCCCCGTCTGGAAATTGAAAATAAACTAAGCTGCCTTGTGAGCTTTGTTCACTTTTTCTTTCTATATACGCCGCTAATGTATCATTTAACACGACGTTTTCCCGTGCCATTGTTTTTACATGAAAAAGAGGCCCATTTTGAGGCAAACTCTGGCTCGTCCCATCAGTATTTTCTTGTTGAATACGAAAATAATAGTGTGTATCTGGCGCTAAGCCATGAACCCGCGTTCTAAACAGTCCTTGCGCTTGCATAACTTGTTTGATGTGTTCATTGTCAGCATAGATGAATTGAGGAACGTTATGCGCGTGGTCATAAGGCACTTCGCCTTTTGGGTCCAAATACACGTGCACTGTGCCCTGCGTATCATTTGGCGCAGACCAAGCAACAATAAAAGATCGCGTGCTGACATCAGATGTTTTAACACTCGACTTAACTAACTCAGCCGCAGATACAACTGAAAACAGCAACCAATATAAAACTATCGCAGCTAATAACTTGAATCTCATCGTATCCCTACTCCTGACATTGAATCGATGTGGGGTAAATAAACGAACAGCTTACTTCTTGCGTAGCATTACCAGCTGAATCAGAAATGCTTAGCGTAAAGGTATTGCTACCTGATTGAAGTTCGGACGCTTTTGGCTCGTAAATTAATTGGAAATGCTGAGGACTCGTTTCGAGTACTGCATCATTTACCTCTGCTATTTTGTGATGCTCTAGCCAGATTTGTGCAAAATTAGGCGCTTGTGCCAGCTTGATGGTATCTTTTAAATTAGTACCGTTTACAACATCCCCATTTGGCATCGTAATTTCTAACTTGGACAAGTCGATGCCACTCATTTTTTTAATCCCCGGATAAATGCTTGTATCTTGGTTAGCTCCAGAAAAAACATCTTCCGCCACAAAGGATAAACTCACCGCTTCTGGATAAAGATACACATAACCAGTTAGGTCTTTGACAGTGCGCTCATAGACCACATCTATCCAAGTACCAATATTTGGCCTTTCTTGAGATGCACCTACAGCCACGCCATGCGTGTAGCTTGGCACCAAAGCCTTGACAATAATCGGTTTTCTAGGATTGTAATCACCCACACTGGTGACTTTCACGGCACCCGCTCTGTGCATGTATGAACGCGTGTATAGCGGTGCTCGGCATCTTAAGTTACTGGTATTTTCCGTACACACTAATCGACTATCAACCGCCTCGATTTCAGTGCCGATTTCTTCTTGATTTAATACACTAAAGAATATCTCCTCTGCTTTTTGGCCCGTGGGCACAATTTGAGAAAAGTCTTGTATGCGGTTGATATCATTGTATACATACATGGTTTGGGGGCCTTGCCAGTGATAGCCCTCGACCGTACCATCCTCAATTAGCTCATAGACATCTGCCCACAATACTTTGTCAGAAGTCACTGGTAACTTAGTTAGATCTCGGGTGAATGCATGTGGTTTAAATAACAGCGCTTCTTTGACTGGCTGGCCAACTAATTCATTGATGATTGACTTCTCAGCCACCAGCCTTGGCCCCATATCAATATCTAGGTCAAACTCAATCATGTGTGAGCCGACTTGTAAAACAAGTTTGTATGTTTGTGCAAGCCCCGGTGTATCTCTTTGACCAAATTCATCGATTGTCGGGATCACATTACCTACACTCACAGAGCCTAGCCAAATGCCTCGTTCATCAGTGCGGTTGCCACTCAACTGAGCCCCATTAATCCGACCGGGCAATATCTCAATACCCGAATCTGACTTCGGTGATATCACTTTAATTTCAGCATCAGCCACAGGGTTACCAAACTCATCTTTTGCAATCAGGCCCACTCTGTTGTAGTTCACCGTCAGCAATGTGACCTGAAACTCGGACATTCGACTTGGCGTTAGACTCGCAACTGATCCAGCCCTTGCGTCTGCTGTGTAAACAACAGGCGCCGATTGACCTGGAACGGACATCATCACGACTTGAGGTATTGCAACCAAAGGTTGTGACAGGTCACTGGCATCGTCGTTTAAATGCAGCTTTTCACCCAGTTTGTGATAGACCTTTACCTGACCTTGTGCATCAGTTTCTGTTCGAATAACCTTTTTATCTGTGCTCCCTGACTCAACACCAAGTTTCCCACCACCAGAAACGACAATCCACTCAACGGGCACCCCTTCGATGCCATTACCGTCTGCATCTTGAAAAGTGGCTTGCCACGGCTCCGGTAGCTCCGCACCAACTGGGCAGAGGCTGCCACAGTTTTGCTCTGTTTTATCAATTAAGACCTTAGCGACAGGCGCGCTGATGACTTTGACATGCATCAGCACAGGCTTTATCTCTGGAAAACCTGGAACACTAATCAACAACTGGAAGTTTTCAACCAAATCAGGAACTACCGCGTTCACAGCTACCATCCCGTAGTTGTCCGACTTGAGCGTTTCAAGATAGACATCACCCGAAAAATCACTCGCACGTAATGCATGGTGAGAACTTGCAGCAACGCCATCACGCGTAAGCACGGCACTTAACTGTGACGAAGGGGCTTTTTGAGAGATAACCACATCTGCGTTGGCAACCGGCTGTCCGCGTTTGTCTGTTAGTAATAGTAATATTGGTTGCTGGAGCTCAGTGCCTCTTACCGCCGTTTGCAAATCACCTTGTAAAATAGAGGTTCGGGCAGCGCCTTGCGGGGCATCAATATCAAAACTCAGTTGATAGTTACCAATGGTTTGCGCTGATACAACGATGGTATAAATACCCGTGTCTTGCAGCGTAAAGTTTTGCACACTCACTGTACTTGCTGGGGTGTTGGCATCGCGCTTGAGTAGCAACCCGCCTTTTGGCGTCATCAGCTGCAAGCTTAACTTTGGTTCGCTGTCTACAGGTGTCAACTGTAAGTTCAGTTTCGAGCCTGCCAGCGCAACGAAAGTGTACACATCTTGCTCGCCAAGTGTCTGGATTGCGCCATTGACTTTCATACCTGAAAGAAGTTGGCTTGCGCCATCCGACGCTTCATTAATATGCTGATTTTCGACAACCAGCGTTACTTCATTACTTGTTAACTCGTTGCTTGTTACACTAAGCTGGTAATCTCCCTTCGCTATATCGCTCGGTAATTGGGCTAGTAACGTATTGTGCGATGCACTTTGTACGGCGAGACGTTGCTCGCCCAGCAGAACAACATTTTTACCGACATCAGCAATGAACCCTTGGCCAGATATCAACACATAATCATTAGGCAAAGCCACGCCTGGCGAAATATGGTTGATAATTGGTGCCGCGACTTCCTTTTTTGACAGCTCGAAAACACCACTGTCTAAAAGCATCCTAACTTCAATGGCCATACCGTGAGAAATATCAAATTTATCGCCAATGACTTGTGTGTCTTGATAACGTGTTTCAAGATGCGTTTTAGTTGTAGCATCATAGTAGCGAATACTTTCTACTTTAGTTTTGGGGCCTAATGTACTTAAAAATTGATAAGAGTCGAAATTGGCTGGTGGACAAGTGACCGAGACCAGGTTTAAGCCCTTTCGCAGTTCAAATGCATGGCAGTGGGTTTCACCAGGAAACAGCAACTCACCATCCGTTTCACTGCTAACCAGATAGCCTTCTCCCTCTTGAATATCAAATTGAATACCCTGAGGTTTACCATCCAGCATAAAGGCAAACTCAAAACCTCCCGTTTCACGGTTAAATCGCTCAATACGATTCACACCAATAAATTCAGATAGTTGTCGCAACAAATCATGAGACGTGAGGCCAAATGGTACTTTTTGCGGATAACCAAAGTAGTTCAAGCCTTTTTTTAAGGAAAAACCAAATTCACTGGCCACCTTTTTATTAATGTAAAAATCGATGTTTTCGGTTTTTGAACCTGGAGTGACTTCAAATAACTTAGGCTCTTCTGTTCCAGCTTCATAGGAGGACTCCGCAGCATCAAAATACTCTCTTTCAAAAAAAGTTGAGTCTGGTACACCTATCATACTGGTGAGTTGTTCAGCTTCGAGCCCCGCGTGGGATGCATCCAGTGGTTCTATCTTTAAGAAATACTTGCCAAGCGGCACATGTAAACGATATCCGCCACCGTTAACGCTGTAAGTACCTACTACTTTTTCTAAGGTCTCGCTGTTAATTGCATAGATGTGAGCACCATTAATTGTATTACCAGATACACCATCTACGACCTTTCCCTGAATGGTGCCATAGTGCTGCTTCGAATCGTCATCGCCCATGTAACTTGTCAGCGTTGCGATATCATCCATTTTCAGCTTTGCGCCACGCTCGAGATCGTTATCGCTACCAGGGTACATAACACTGTATTCAAAAGAGCTGTGATCTAACCCTAAACAGTGCCCTATCTCATGCAGGGCAACGTTATGAATTTTTTGCTCTGAAAACGCCTTCGCGCCGTCAAAGAAAATATCGGCGTCAAAAATCGTTCCGGCAGGGTATACACCATGGGGAATATCTCCATTGCCATCACCATCTAAATCGTGATTGTCTTCATTGATGACAATATCACTATAAAACCAACTTGTTGCGCAAACAGCCAGAACGTCTTGAGCAAACTCCATCTCGCCATTACTAAATGACACGATATTGATGCCATCTATAAATGGACTCAAGCGGCTTCCCAACCCTCTACCAGTTTCTAAAGTGGTGCCTCGATACACAAATTCAACGTTGCTGTCAGGTAGTGACTGCCAAGCCGAAAAAGCTTGCTGTAACCTCTGCTCTAAGGTCGCAAACTCAACCGCTGCGTACCCCGCTTCGTTCAGGTGCCATTGATAAGGTAAAAGATCTTGGTGCCAGCGCAGCGGAACCATCTGATTTGACTCGTTGATTATCCACTGAGGGCTACCAGCAAGCACAGGAAATGCTGCCAACGTACAAAGTCGGCAAATCCAATTTGCAATTTTCATGAAGTTGGTCTTTTTATTAGTTAATACAGTTGTGGCTCACAGCAAGCTGCTTAAGATGCCCTTGTGATGTGTGTTTAAACAAAGAAACCCCTACTTTTTGAGGTAAGGTAATTTCGCATAACGTGTTCAGTACGTAGTTATTGTCCGCCACGCTATTTAAGTGAGCTAATTGCAAAGTCATATTTGCCGCTGAGTAATTGGGGTCCCAAACACTGGTTATGGCAAGTGCGCCATCAAGCGCTTGCACAGGTACAAGCAATGCAAAATTAGACAGGTGAAATACGCTGTGTTTTGACTGCGCCTTCACCGCAAGTGGAAACTCTGCAATATCTGGGACCGCTAAAAAGTGCAATCCATCTACAGAAGTTGTGTTATTCACTTTCAAATAAGGCAAAGATGCGCTCAATTGCATTTGTTCGAGGCTGGGCAAATGAATCTCAAAGCCATGATTGGCAAGCTCAGTGATATGTGAGTCAATATTTGCTTGCTTTACTCCTAAGTGCAGATGCCTACTAGGCAATTTACTACCTTCAAAAGACAAAGCCGTTTTTAAATAGATCTCACTCGTTTGCGCAGTCGTATTAAATTGTAAATACTCTGCCTGCGCCGTTCCCACGATAAACGACAGAATGGTCGCAAACAATACTCTCACTTTTTCCATGTCTTAGTTGCCTTCCTTATCAGACTCAACGTGCACGTCTTTGCGCGCCCCCTCGACCGATTTGTCTTTAATAACGACCTGTGGCTGGCGCTTTAAACTCGGTAAACCGGTTGCACCATATGCAATTGACTGCGGGTTAATACGCTTAACAATAAACTTATTTGTTAGATTCACTTTTTTTATCTTTTTATTGTTCAGATGAATCTCTTTTGAAGAGGGTTCAGCGCGGTTTACGTTATTTTGTGCAGGCACTTTAGTTTTCACTGTTGGCACAGACTGCATCGGCAAAAGGTGTGTTTGCTGAGCTTCGGTCGTTTGAGTTTGCATCAAGACATCCAAAGCATGCACTGCGCTCGACTGCTGTACGGCATTGGCGGCTTTTATACCGATAAATGTGAGTAATAAAACAACAATAAGCTTATACATTGCCCTTTTCTCCCTTTACTCTAGTCTGTTTAATCAATTGCCAGATACGCTTTTTAGCATTGGGTAATGTTAACGCTTCTTGCTGAAGCACAGCTTTGCTGGACTTAGCAACAGATGGCTGTTGTGCTTGCACATCTATTTTGTGAGATGGTACAACTTTCAGTTGCTTTAAAGCTGGCAAAGTCACTTTATCTGTGCCAATGCCACTTAGGCGTAGCACCGAATCTGTGCCACTGACTAATTGCTGCGTACCAGATACCGTATTACGGGTGAAGAATATCGCTTCATCTGCCACATTTAATTTAACTTGATGTGAAATAGACTGAGATATCATGACATTTAACGTCGGGTGCATGGCGCTACCACCCGCTTGGACGATATATAATTCGCTTTTCCCAGCTATCCCATAGGTACTTGCAACTAAATCATCTCTCACCAAAATGCGATGGCGTGTAACAATCTTACCGTCGACCCATTCACTGCTTTTCGACATAACTCGACCTTGCACCACATTGTCAGCAGCGCGTATCTGCTGAGTAAGATCAATGGCTCCAGCCTTGTAACTGCTGATAAACATCAGTAATACTAACCAAGTGCGTAAATACATCGGCTTATAACTCCTTTTTCTCTGGTGTTGCTGAGCCCTGAGAAACATTTAATCTGATTTCAGGTGCACTGCTGTCGAACAGCAAAACATGGTTTTTGTCATAACCTGGGTGATATGCAAATGCGCCTTTTTCCTCACTGCTCAAACCAAACATGTCACCCGGGCTCGTTGTGTCAGAGTGCCAAAAGTAGCGATTTTCTCGAGAGGTAAACTTATTTTTGCCATCATCAAAAATTGTGAATTCAGGGCCTGACCGAGTCACATAACGTCTTGCTGGAGATTGCGGGGTCGCGTCCAGTAGTGCACCGTGATTTAAATCATTGCTTGGAAAGCCTTTCGAATCTCTATGATTATTTACATCTGCGGCTTTCACCAGCAGTGTAACGCGGCCATTTAAGTCATCACTGAACAGGCTTTTAAGCGCATTCGCGGGCACACGCACTCGCCAGCAATTGCTCGTCTCACTGCCTTCTTCACCAAGTATCTGGCATCCTTTGTAAGTATCTGAAGGTAATATCGAAAACGATAAATCGTTGTTGTCAAAAACAGCCTCATTGCCATTGAATGACAGGCCAAGTGAAAATGCACTGTCTTTCAACTGCGGATGTCTAATCACTTCGTTAAACTTGAGCTGCACAGTTAAATCCTGTTCTTGAGTCATAAAGCTCAAGTGCGGAATTGTTTGCACCTTGTAACGCCCAGAGATATAGCTGAAATATTCTGTGCTATGGCTACCTTGGCCTCGCTCATCCGTCATTTCTATGCGCCCATCTGATTTGACCTCACCTAACCACCTCATACCATAGCTTTTACGCTCTTGTTGAATAACCTCAACCTGCTGCAAATAAGGTGGCAAGTTAGCAATGTCATAAAAAAACTGGCTGTAGCCGACTAAAAACTCCATGGAATACGGGATGAGCTTTTCTGCATAACGCTCCAAAAGGCTGTCACCTCGAAAACACCTTAACTCCTGCTTTGACCAAAGATCGCATGTTTTTATCAATGGGTTTGAGGCTGAAAATGGCTTGGTAATATCTTGTCTTATATAAACCGGTCTCAGTAAAACCTCTCCGGGCGATATCTGACGCCCAGCAACCTCCCCTTCATAGGTCACACCTTTCATTGTTTGTTCTATATAGTAATACCCTTGCGGTCCACCAAATGCGCTAGCTTCCCACCATTCGGCGAACAAACTATTTAACTTTCCGGCAAGTTTAAACTCGTGAACATTGAAGTCTCCCCTATCTCCAAAGCTATCTGCAGCAGCATGCATAATCTCATATTGCGGCAGCGAAGATCTGGACCAAACATTGAGCTTTAAGCCACATGCATCTATCTTTGGGCCCAAATCGCTATCAAAATCAGAAAGCGCTCCGAAGTAGAACATTTTGCTTAGCTCACCCTTTCCGCATAGCTTATTAGCCGCACGATAAGCCGCTTTCGTTGCTTCTACATCAATATTCCAAGCTTTTATATTATTCTCTATCAGTACGGATATGGGGTGGGTAAACAGCCTCGTATCTCTCATCTCAACGTCATAAGATAAGTCAGCTTGAAATAATGCCGTGTTGTAAATACCTCTGGACATATTGTTAGGGTCAGTCAGCGTGTTGAGCTGCGAATAACCTTGAGGACTTGTCTTACGCGACCAAATTTGGTCCGCTGAAGTAATTAATTTGTGCTTTGCTACTTCAACAAACCACTTGTCTATATCTTGCCTATTTATAAACTCATATATTTTACTTGGAATAAAATGTGCCTCGTAATCATCTGGCTCCCCTAGCTGGTCTTTTAACCGAGTTAAATGTGCATCATTGTGCACATGAGCAATAGACATCATATCTTCTGCGTGGTGTAAAGCATGACCAAATAACCACATCGCTTTGGCGCCACTCAGCTCTCGGCCATGCTGTTCCAAAGTCCAACTTTTGTCTGGTTGCGCTTCTCTTAAATCAGTTATGCTGTTTATATAGCCCATTGTTGTAATGGCTTTATTGAAAAAACGCCCCGCTGTAATCTCGCTGGGCTCAACGGTCCCATAAATCCAATCGACATAATATGTAATAGAGTCCAACCAGTCATCGATTGACAATGGAGAGCCCGTATAAGCATGTTGAAAGTGAGACATTACTCTGCTGTCTGGCGTGTCCTCCATCACAACCCCATCAATCACATCGAGACTTAGCTTTCTAAACGCTTTGTAGTTTGGAGCATCATCGTCTTCGTCAATCGCCTTTTGAATCTTATCCCTGAATTTAGGATCATAACCCCATAAATAGGGATAAGATGAATCTAGAGGAACTGTATAGCGCGCTTCCCCATATTGCGCCGTGCGATATTTCGGGTGATGCTGGTAAAGCTGATGGTATGCATTTACCTCGATGTCCTGACTTTCAATTGATTTGATAATCACCTCTGTAATTCGTGGGTGACTCGTATTGGTGTCATGCGCTGAACACCAATCACTAGAGGCAATTGCCGAGACTAAGATGATCTTTTTTATAGTGGTAGGTACGCTATAGTCCATTATATTCCATTATTCGATTAGGTTTTTGTATTTGTCTTTGACACTTAACAGAACTCCAACAATCTGTTTCGGGAACACTGAAGTACCACTGCTTAAAAATAGGACGATATTTCTCTATTATTTTTTGTTTTAGAACGCCCTCAAATTGAACCAGATAGTCCCGTTTTATAATTTGAATATGGGATACAATTGAACGCCCTAGTTCAAATCGACGGTTACGATATTGAATTTCTAATTTGTCATAGTCATCGCTGTCTGGTACAGCTTGCGCCATGTCGAGCTTCGCTTTTACCGCTATGTCGCTCCATTGCGCCATAAATGTCTCGAAAGGCGTCACGACAATGTCCACTTTTATTGGGTCATCCGCTTTGCTCGGCGCATAGCCTTGACTCAATACAACTTGTTTGTAATTGGGGTGCATAACGATAAAAGTAATGCTTGCGTATGCGTTTGGGCGAAGTAAATCAAGATGCTCTCTAGGAAATCTAATCGCATCTCCAGCGAATCCGGTTTTGACGTGGTTATATCCAAATTCAATACCACACCCTCCATGTCCGCAGCTTTCTGCGTAGCCTGATGTGACGACAAAAGGAAAATTCGGTTTACTGCCATCGCTGGTTTTTATGGTGATTTCAATAGGCCCCCGATAGCCAAAGGAGTCATCTAAAAAGTCACAACTGGCTAATAGTGATGACACCAATATCAATGTGAAAATACGCAAAATCATAAACATAACTGACACCTTTTAAATAAGCCTTAAGCCCATTTATTTAATAGAAATTATAGGGTTATCAGCGCTACCCGAAATGGAATAACCTAGTATATTCGCTACCTTCGACAGCTCTTGCTCTACAATTAGGCCTTTATCTGAGTCAACCAGCAGTTTTAGCTGCTTCAAAACATCTTTTAGATTATTTTCTAAAATAAAAGCAATTGCCTCTGCGCGTTCATAATGATTCATTTCTGAGGCATAGGTATTGACTATTAGCGCTTGTTTTTTAACGGCATTGGCCCTTTTAAAAGTAATGTATCGGACACCTAGATTTTGTAGATTTTTGTCCAAACCCACACTCGTGAAATTCGCTTTAAAGTAGTCAAGGCTTGCGACTTCAGCTAAACCTAAAACACCTAAAATCTTGGTTTCAAAGCCATAGTTATCAAGAATAGATTGATTGAGTGCACGTGTTAGCTGCGCGATTGCCACTGAGTCGTCTTTCGAGCTCAATTTACCAAACACCCAACTTGCTGGCCCTCTAAAAATTGGATGCACCTTTTCACTGGCGAGCAATTTGATATGCTTCTCGACATCATTATTTGGATGAAAAGTGAAATACAATATCGCTTCGCGCAGCTTGAACCCGCCAGCCATCTCGTCATTAAGGTAGCGAGTAAAGTACTGTTTACTCTGTGATGATGGACCTGCAATGAATATATTAAGTGCAAAGCTTTTATGCGCGATTGCAGCAGTGCTTGTCTCTGATGCCAACTCAATCATGCTGTTTTGCAAAGCCGAATATAACCTTTGTTCGTATACATGGTTAGAAAGTCTAAGCTTTGTGCTTAAGATCGAAGTATTAACTTTTTCAAGCTCGCCCAAATTAGCATTGTCTTTTAAACGTTCATTTTGATATTCGGCTTCTAACGCGTTTAACTGGGTAACGAGCTGTGGTATCTGATCAAGTCCTTTATCTGGTTGTGAAGAGAGCGCATTAACTTGCTGAGTAATGCGGCTTACATCAGCAAGAGATAATGCATAAGCTGAATAATTAAATAAAGATAAAGCAAATAGCAGAACTATTTTAACCTTAAAATTGACAATATTTTGCTTTAGAACCATTAATACACCTTTTATCTCGTCCCTGAACGGCGGACGAATTATATGAAAAACAAGATCCCTGTCAAGAATAATAATTAAAAAGTATTATTTTTATGTAACTAAAACAACATAAAAACGCCCAACGGAAGAGAGTTTCGTTAATTAGTAAAATCACCTCCGATTAGATATGAAAATATTATTAAACTCGTAAAACTTTATATATATTTGTTGACCGCCAAACAATGCAAATATATTATCGCGCCATTTTTAGTCAGACTTAGACATGGACTTGCAGTAATGAAACCCCAAATAGGCCTCCTAAACCTGCTCTTATTTTCCCCATTTTCGTTCGCTACCTGCGATATTGTTGAGAGTATCAAAGGCGTAAACGTGAGAGCCGAACCTAACTCTTCATCGACTAAGGTTGGTTACTTTTCAAAGGGTGGACAATACGCATTAATTCAAAAAAGCGGAAATTGGTATAACTATTGGTATGACGGACAGCCGCGCTGGTCTTATGGCAAAGGTTACTTAGAAGAAAAGCAAGGTGAATGCACCACATTGACCAAGGTGCAGCAGGTACATGCTGGCCTAGATGATACGAGTGAAGTATATGGCACTGCACCCAGTGAATCAAAATGGGTCATTCAATCCCATACCCCGGTTTGGTATGAAGTTTGGTTTGCTAATCAAAGAGCTTATTTAAAAAAGCAACTAGATCATATTGATATCAATATTTTGTCGCGCTCTAATGAGTTCGCATTTGTTGGTACTTACTATTCTTATCAACCCATTACTTCCTCTAACCTAAACATTACTTGGCAATTAATTTCTGCCCCTACTGGCCATCAGTTGGAGGGCGACACTTTATTTTGGCAACCTACGGAAAGTGAATTAGGAAGTCACACTATCAAATGGCGAGGGACAGCATCGAATGGCCAAATCATAGAGCATGAATACACGCTAACCGTACTACCAGCGACGCAAGCAAACTGCCAAATTGTTGAAAGTATTAAGGGGGTTAATGTCAGAGCCCATCCAAATGGAAGCGCACAAAAAATTGGCTATATTCGCTCAAAAGAGCAGTATTCGTTAATTGGTGAAAACGGCAATTGGAAAAACATTTGGTTTGAAGGCCAACAAGCTTGGTCATATGCAAAAGGGTATTTAACTCAAGGCGGTGGCCGCTGCATTGCAATTACCAAAGAAACGCCTGTCAATATCTCTGCTGAGATCGACTCTAATCAACACGCTCTGGTGCAGCCAGATACTCACTTTGTAGTACTTCAAGAAGTCGATGATTGGTACCAAATCCACTGGCAAAATCAGCTTGGCTATATTCGTAAATCTCACAGCCAGCTTTTGCCTGTTCACGATAACTGGCAGTTTGAATCCATCCCAAGTGGTAAAGCATACGTAGGGGCTTCATTTCAATATTATCCACGCTTAAATAACCAACAAAATGTCACTTTTAAACTGACTCAATCACCTGCTGGCATGACGCTCAATGAAGGCGCGCTAGTTTGGAAGCCTACAGCACAACAAGTCGGCAAGCACACCGTTCAAATTGCCGCTATGGATGTCAGTAAAAGTGAACTTAAGCAATCTTTCGATATTGAAGTTTCCGAGTTGGATCAGGCCTCCTGTGCAATCGTGGAAGGGGTCAAAAATGTGAACGTCCGCGCCAGTAATTCAAGCTCCAGTGAAAAGGTTGGTTATTTACACGCCACAGAGCAATATGCGCTTTTAGGTCAAAATGGTAATTGGGCAAATATGTGGTTTGATAACGAGCCTCGCTGGGCCTACGCAAAAGGCTACCTGTCGCAAAGCCAAGGAATATGTGCAGAGGCAATCGCTCAATCTGACGTGTACAATACGAATAATGTGATTGTTGGCAATGTACCCAGCGGTTCTGTTTGGGTCGTAGTACAACAAACCAATGACTACGTCGAAACTTGGTTTAATGGCAACATTGCTAAAATCAACAAGCAGCACTTGCGCATAGAAACCGAGCAAAGGCAGCATGTATTTACCTCAACACCAGATACCCAAGCCTATAGCAAGCAACAATACATCTATGAGTTAAGCGTAGACTCTGAAGAGCCGGTCGAATTCCGTTTATTGAATGCACCCAGTGGTATGTCTCTCAACGGCAACCGAATAACTTGGACACCACCCGAAGCGACTTTTGGGCAGTTCCCTGTGACTGTATTGGCGACTGTGGATGGACAAACAGTTGAACAGTCATATTCAATCGATGTATCCGCATTGTTTCCGCCTTGTGACACTTAACCTGTAAACCTACTCAAAAGCAAAAAGCCCCAACATTGGGGCTTTTTCAATTCAGACCAGATGACGTCGTCAAATTTAAACACTATATCGTCTAGCAACTGTATTTATCACCGCCTTTTTAATGATGATAAAAAACTGAAAAGGGTTAGTTTTATATTCCAACTAAGCATTAAAAAGACCCCTGCGGGCCTTTAAATTGATTTATGCATTTAGCACTTTAAGCAAGCGCTCAGAGTCTAACTCTTCGCCCTCAGCATTAGTTTGAGCCAAATAACATACAAGGTAAAAGTCGAGTTTATGAGACTCCCCTTGCAGCTTTTCATCCAGCAACGCGACTTGCTCTGCCATTCTTGACTGCTGCTCACCCGCTGGTGAGTCTACATTAGTCAGGATTTCTAGCCTCAGTAGTAGGCTGTTAGCATTGAGATCTAGCGAGTTTTTACCCTGCCAGCACGCTGGTATATCGCTGCCCTGTGCAACCGCATTCAATAACTCGGTGAACTTTTCTCTATTTAGAGTAGAGAATAGCTCATTCAATTTAATGTTAACTTGTTCAAGCAGTGCTTTTTTGATTTTACTTAGGCCACCAAGGACTTCCAATGCAGATATATCTTCTTGCAGTTGACTCAGTTCAGACTGAGTTTTTGCTTCAATCACCGCACTGTCGAAGTTAGCAAGTACTTGCCTCTGTTCTGTTTCCAATTCGGCATTTTCGCGTTTTTGCTGTGCTACAAGCTCTTCTCTTTTAGCAAATACCGCATCATTGTGTTTTCTGAAGGTTTGCCACAGTACATGTTCATTTTTGCTGCCTGCAAACCCAATGGTTTGCCACTGCTTTTGCAATGACTTTAGTGCTTCACACGCATCAGCAACATTGTCATTGTCAATTTGCGCTTTCGCTTCATCAACCAATGACTGCTTTTGCTGGGCATTGTCTTGATGGTGAGACTTCAAACGTTCGCTAGTCTGAGCGTAGGCATCTCGATATTTTCCATTTAATGCTTGGTAAGTTTGAGCGTCTAAGCTGCCCGCACCGCGCCAAAGCTTGTTAATACGGTTAAACTGGCTTTCTAACTTACGCCAGCTTCCCTCTTCGTCAACTGAGAAGTCCACAAGCGCTTGCATTTCAACAATCAGTTTTTCTCTATCTACGATAATCTTTTTACGTACTTCTTCTTGCTCTGCAAAGTATGCGCGACAAGGGGCAAATAACAGCTCAATTTTCTCATCAAACTGTTTAGCTTGCTGCTTCTCTTCTTCACTTTCTATACGTCCGAGCTCGTTCCAACGCACTCGCAACATTTTAACGTCTGCTGCGCGAGTTTTAGGATCAATATCAGATTCACCTAACTTTTCGTCTAGTTGCGCTAGCAGTTCGGTACGCTTAGGAGCTGACGCATAACGCTGCCAATCTTTCACTTCTGCTAATTGAGATTGAAGAGATTCTTGTTGCTTTGCAACTTGCTCTTTGTGGCCGTCAGTAAGTTGCTCATAGCTCTCTGTAAATCCGTTGAATACACCAAAAGCAATATTAAAGCGGCCTTGTTCAATGAGCCTTTGCACATCACGTGCTTTTTTGCGTGCTTCTTTTAATAATTGCTGTTGCTTATCTACTAGCGGCTTCATTGCAGTTAAAAACGACTTAGAAACGTCCCCAAGTTCTTTTTTAGCTTGCTTTTTCAATTCATAAGGCAACTGTTTTAATGCGTTGTTGCATACTTGATATGCACGCTTTTGCTCTATGAGTAGGCTATCTAATTGAGCAATGTCTTCGCTGGCTTCAATTTTAGCGAGCTCTTCTAGAGATGACTGAAACTCTTTACTGGCGGCAATCATTTCAGGAAGTTGGCTCAGTACTTTCTCAAGCTCTTTGAGCTTTTCAAAAAAGGTCTGGAATTCACGACTTTCTCGATACGCAGACTCTTCTAGTCGTTTTGCCAATTGTGCATATTTAGCTTGTAAAGGTGCCTGCGACTCTACATCTAGCTTTTTAACGGCGTCAGTCAATACAGACTCAAGCTCACAACATTGCGTTTTGGTTTCTTCAATTGCTTGAAGTTTATCTGCTTGCGCTTTTTGTTCAGCTAGCTTTTCTTCGTGCTGCACTTTTAGCTTAGCGATATGTGACGTTAGCTTTTCCGTCAGTTTTTCATACTTACTAGATTGCGTAGCCAGTGTTTCTTCGTCTAGCCACTTTAGCTCTAAAGCTTGCCATTGCTGACTGAGATCTTTAAATTGTGAGTCGACTACTTGATAGTCTAGCTTTTCACGTAATGCGTTAAATTTTGCCAAGATCAACTTCACTTGCTCAGCAACTTGCTTAGGCATCACCTTAGCTAGCCTCGCAGTTTCTATATGTGCCTCAATTTTAGCTTTCGCCTCTCCTTGCGCACTTTTAAAGACGGGCTTAGTTAATTCATACTGGAACACCAAGTCTATAAGGGCCACTTGAAAAGACTCATCACCCTCTTTGAACGCTTTTTCAATTAGCTTAGCATTTGCAATTCTTTTCAATAGCTTGACTCTTTGAGTCAAAGCAATATCCGAAAAAGCGAGCTTCTCTAGCGTTTTAACTGGTGCATATCTATCGATGTACTCTTCTCTAATTTCATTACTCAACATCTGTGAGCCAGAAAGTACAGCTTGGTTTATATGCTGCTCGGCAACTTCTTTAAGTGCTTGGTCTTGTTTGTAAGCTTTCCACCATAAGCCCAAATCATCAATTTTGTTGAGGACCTTTTTTCTTATTTGTATCGAGTCGTCCTCTAGTGCCAGTGTTGTAAGTGCTTCCGCATCCTTGGTTATGTCTAATTTATCCACCGCCGCTAAACGCACTTGCGCTTTAGGGTGCTTCCATTTAGGTGTAAATAAGTGTTTAAAGATCATTTTCAGTGAACCTAGCTATTTCGTTTTCTGCTTTAAATTCTTTTTGCAATTCTCGTTTTGACTTTTGAACCATTTCACCGTCTTCATTTATCGTAAATTGCTCATTCGACTTTGCGACTTTTGCTTGATACAACATGACGAGTTGAACAGTCTGCTCTTTTTGCGCTTCGGTCAGTTCAGTGCCATCAGGCCAACGGCCCGTAGAGGCACCGTATTGTAAGCGCTCAAATAATTCTGGGGTAATGCTACTTACCAAGTTTTCTACATTCATCGTCACTTTTTCTTTTTCAAAATTACTAAGATCACGCGATTAATTAAATACCAAACCATGCCGATTCCGATAGCTGATTTGGCGGCATACATCTCAATGCTGCCCTCGACTGGATGTTGCCAGTACAAATATAAAAAGCCACCTAAGAATAAAATCAGAGCTAAAAAAGAATAGTTCATAATGCTCTGCTGCTTCTTTATACGATTTCTTACAGATAAACGACGTAATTCGTCTTCACTTATTTTGCCAATTTCCGCATCGCAATGAGGGCAAACTGTATGCTTAGAAGAAATCGATTTATTACAACTGGGGCATTGGGCAATTGCCATACTCTAGTTACTCCGAATAAAAAATAAGGCGCCAGATGGCGCCCTATTCTACTTGGTTTCAGCTAATTTGTCTTATTGGAAATCGCGAGATTTTTCGATTTTATCGTCTCCAGAAGCTTGACCTTTTTCTTTTTCAAACTTTTCCCAATAATCATCAACGGTTTCTTTCATTTCTTTTCTTAAAACGAATATGCCGAACAAGTTTGGTAACGTCATAACGACAATGCCCACAGCAGCTAATTTCCATATTAAAGTCGTATCTGCAAATGATGCCCAAAAGAAGCCTGCAACATAAAATACTCGATACGGCATAACCGAGCGCGGCCCCAATAAATAAGTCATTGCACGGTCGCCGTAATAAGACCATGCGATCGCTGTCGAAAACGCAAACAGTAATAGCCCGATAGAAACAATATACTGGCCACTTTCTCCAAAGAAGCCGCGAGTAAATGCTTTAGTTGTCAACTCTGCGGAGTGAACCAAAGACTTACCATGAATTGTGATGCTTGGATCTGCTGGCGTGCCACCTTCTATTTGAACCGTGCCGGTATATTGATGTTGGTCTGAAATTCCAAAACGGATATCTTCACCAATTGAACGAGAATGCAGCACCGTAAAGTCTTTATTGACCGCAATGCCCTGAACGACTTGAATCGCCCCATTATACTCTTCAACTTGATGGTCTGAATAGCCGTTTAAATACTTGTATAGTTGTTCTCTATCAGCTTCGTTTGCTTCGTCATAGTTGCCTTTAATAAAGGTCATGCCGGAACGTTCAAATTCAGTGTCAAACTTCTCTGTCCAAACGCCAGACGATAAAATAACTAAGCCCGTCAACGTACAAATGATAATGGTGTCTATGAATGGCTCTAATATAGATACCATCCCCTCAGACACAGGTTCATCTGCCTTTGCTGATGCGTGGGCGATAGGAGCAGAACCTTGACCCGCTTCGTTTGAGAATAAACCTCGGTTAACACCACGATTAAATGCATAAGCAAATGACGCACCTAAAAAGCCACCCGCAGCTGCTGAGCCAGAAAATGCATTAGTGAATACAGAAACAAATGAAGGGCCAATGTTTTCGATGTTGTAGAAAATAACCGCAAACGCACCAAATATGTATACCGCAGCCATGACCGGCACGACTTTAGACGTAATTGCAGCGATGCGTTTAATACCACCTAATATAACGAGTGCCAGTAAGATCGATAATACGGCACCCGTTGCCATTCTTTCAAACCCGAAAGTGGCTTCCATACCTTGTGCGATGTTGTTGATCTGCGGCAAGCTGCCAGTACCAAAGGAACTGATAACGGTTGCAACAGCAAATAGTACCGCCAACCACTTCATGTTTAGGCGTCTGTCCATGTAGTACATTGGACCACCAGCCATCGTGCCGTCTGCTGTTTTCACACGATATTTATGAGACAGTGTGACTTCCACAAATTTGGTTGTCATACCAAAAAATGCAGTCATCCACATCCAAAATAGCGCAGCCGGGCCACCGATTGAAATTGCCAGCGCTACCCCGCCAATATTACCTGTACCGACCGTACCGGATAATGCCGTAGACAACGCTTGGAAGTGCGTTGTGTCACCTTCATGTGCATTCTTGTCGTACTTGCCAGTCACAACACGACAAGCATGTTTAAAATAGCGAATTTGCGGGAACTTCAAATACACCGTAAAAAAGAAACCCACCCCCAATAATACATATGGAAACCACCACGAGCCTCCAAGCATGGCATCTAGGCTATCAAGAAAACTTCCTAATACGTCCACGACACTTCCTCTTCTAGTTGTTGTTATATAAATAAAAAAGGCAACCCAAAAGGCTGCCTTACTGTTGATTATCTTAGATTATCTACAACTTTCACAATTGCAGCTAATGTATCTTGTCCAAACTGGTATGAACGTCTGTCAGACCAGCCATAATGCGGATCAGGTAAATCCGCATTGTCTTTAAACGGCATTTCTATCGTGTAAGCCAGAGCTTTAAATTCTTCACCTACTGCACAAGACGCCACTGTTAAGTTAGCTTGACCAGGTTCGTCTTTAGGGTAGCCGTAAACGTCTTGGAAATCAGGTGTTATTGTTAAAAGCGCATCTTTAAACTGGTTTTCAAGGCTCTCTAGACGTGCATCATAGCTTGGAATACCTTCACTACCGGCCACAAAGTTATACGGTAGCGCTTCATCACCATGAATATCTAGATACATATCTAGACCGACTTCACGCATTTTTTCTAATACGTAATAGACTTCCGGTGAATTTTCGATACTTGGCGTTTGCCACTCACGATTCAAATTCACGCCGTTTGCATTCGTGCGTAAGTGACCCCTTACACTGCCATCTGGGTTCATATTAGGCACGATATAAAATACAGATTTTGACAATAAAGCAGCTGCATGTGGATCTTCATCATCTAGTAGCTTTTCTAGCAGCCCTTCAACAAACCACTCAGCCATCGTCTCACCTGGGTGTTGACGCGCTGTTATCCAAATTTTCTTTTTAGTTTCACTTGGCTCACCAATAACAAGCAAACTCATGTCTCTGCCGTCAATGGTTTGACCTAAAGTTTGGATCTGACAAGCATCATGGCTTTGTGCCCTGTATAGCAAGTCTAGGTGGCGCTCATAACTATATGGTGCAAAATATGCGAAAAATGTGTGGCTGTATTCTGGCTCAAAATTAATGACTAACTGCCCATCTTTATATTCAGTTGGCACCCTGAACCAAGTTTGTCTGTCATATGAGGCAACAGCCTGATAATCATCCCACCCTTCTGGGTAAGCTGACTCGGCCAACTTATTAATATGTAATTTGTGCTCTACAAAAGGTGTAGACTCTAGACGAAAGTGAAACCATTGAAAAAAGTCAGAGTTGTTGTCTTTGTTGATTTCTAGCTGAATATCGTGAGGCTGCTCAGCCGAAATTACCTTGATATTACCGCTGTCAAAATTACTTGAGATTCTCATATTTACCCTAATTACTTGGCAAAATTATTGCCTTTAAATTGCGCCTTTCCAACAAAACAATGAGTTGTTATTCATGTTAGCTAGATGTAGCTAAAAACTGTGGAAAGCCTACCACACATGACGCCGATCAAAAACTAAAAAAGCCAGCTAATGCTGGCTTTTTTATTGGTCAGACCTTTATTAAGGTAGACTTGGGAAGGCTACTTCAGCCATATCGCGCATTACGCGAACAACCTGACAGCTGTAACCGAACTCATTATCGTACCAAACATATAGTACTACACGGTCGCCATCAACAATTGTTGCTTGTGAATCAACAACACCTGCATAGCGGCTGCCGACTAAATCAGTAGATACGATTTCTGTTGAAGCTGTATAATCGATTTGGTCGCGAAGGTCAGAGTACAGTGAAGTTTCACGTAGGAACTCGTTTAACTCTTCAGCAGTCGTTTCTGAATCTAGGTTTAAGTTCAAAATAGCCATAGATACATTAGGCGTAGGAACACGGATTGCGTTACCCGTTAACTTACCTGCTAGCTCAGGAAGGGCTTTCGCCACTGCTTTTGCAGCACCTGTTGAAGTAATAACCATGTTCAGTGCCGCACTGCGTCCACGACGCTCTGCTTTGTGGTAGTTGTCAATTAGGTTTTGGTCGTTTGTATATGAATGAACCGTTTCAACGTGACCATTCTTAATACCAAACTTATCATTAAGCGCCTTTAATACTGGCGTGATTGCATTCGTTGTACAGCTCGCCGCTGAAACAATCTTATCTTCACCAAGAATATCTGCGTTGTTAACACCGTAAACGATGTTCTTGATGTCACCTTTTGCAGGTGCAGTCAGAAGTACTTTAGATGCACCAACAGACTTAAGGTGTTTACCTAAGCCATCTTCGTCTTTCCAAACACCGGTGTTGTCGACAACAAGCGCGTTTTCAATACCGTATTTAGTGTAATCGACTTCTTCAGGCGAGTTTGCATAAATAATCTGAATGTAGTTACCATTTGCTTTAATAGCACCCTTTTCGTGGTCAACTGTGATTGAACCATCGAAAGGACCATGAATTGAATCACGGCGTAACAAACTTGCACGCTTTTCTAGGTCACCGTCACGGCCACCGCGAACAACGATAGCGCGAAGACGTAAATCAGCGTGAGAGCCGCCGCGCTCGATAAGCAGGCGCGCTAATAAACGTCCAATACGGCCAAAGCCATATAGTACTACGTCACGAGGTTCTGGACGCGTACCTTTATTTAATAAGTCAGCAAGCTCACTGTTCAAGTACTCTTCAATTGAACGGCCTTCACCTGCATTTTTATAGATATATGCATAAGCTAGCTTACCTAAATCGATACGACCAGGCGCAAGCTCCATTTTGCTGATAGCTTCTAAGAATGGGAAGCTTTCACGAAGACGCAATTTAGTCTCTTCAAAACGTGCTACTGTTTTATGAGCTTTGATTACGTCAATTGTGCTTGTATTTACAAGTGGACGGCCATAAACAGCGATTTCAACACCTAAGTTACGGTATAAACGGCCAATAATAGGCTGCATATTTTCTGCGTAATCTTGGCGCTCCTGCCAGCTATTTTGATATTCTTGCTCGTGAGATAAGGTCATTTTTTCTGCCTAATAAACAATTTTTTGAACGGATAGCCCTAATGGGCACCGCCATTCTAATTTAATCTGCAATTATTCTCCACTTTTACCTGATATTTCCTCAAGTTTTTACAATGGGTACAACCGTTACTCTACTTATACGACGTCATTATTAATCCCGGTGATAAGTAGCAAGGCAACTCACTGCCTGTCAAAATTCATAAAATAGTCTTACAAATTGCGCCATCTAGATTAAACTTATAAAACATACCCAATGATAGGGCTGTTTCGATAGATGCAAAAATGGTATGTTGTGCCCGTGTGAAAATTATTTAGGATAAACAATGGCTAATAGGTGGATGTTTTCTATTGTCAGTGCTTCATTGCTCGCATTAATGACTGGATGTGAGGAACCTTTAACACTGGCCAAAGTGTGTGATGAAACGCCTGGTTTTTGTAGTGACCTAAATAAAGATAGTCATTGTAAAGAAGAAAGGGCATCAGTCATTATTAGCCGTTATATCGAATATAAAGATCCTAATGACGACAATAAATATCAATTGCTCAAAAAGTTCGAAACTTACAACACTTGTATCTCTTTAGCTGCCAAGATTGAGCATATCAAACTCAAAGAAAAAACCACCTCTCGTGTCGAAGGACACTTGACCAGTTTGAAAGAAATGAATCGCATTTATCAAGACACCAGAGGTTCAAACCACCCTGGGTTGTTGTATTACCATTGGTCAAGAAACAACAGCCAGTTCGCAATGAATAAGCTGCTGAGAATGCAAGATGAGCCATATGTCAGAGACAATAGCGAAATCCAAATGTTTTTAGCAACTTATTACGCAAAGTTTGATGATGATAAGACGATAGATCTGCTCTATCGAGTATTAGAGCTTAATCAAGCTGGGGAAACACCAGATATTGAAGTCTATAAAGCACTTGTGAGTATTTTTTACAAACAAAAAAAGTATAAACATGCCTACACTTTCGCCAGAATAGCGCAATTATCCGGCTTTGAGGCGGTAGATTTAATTGATATAAAGCATGAACTGACAGCTCGTGGAAAGAATATTGGTGTCTTAGAACAACTGGCATTAAAAACGCGCGAGGAGATAGAGACCGGCAAGTTTCTATCTCCTAGAGGTTAATTCTAACCTTTACCGTTTAACTCAGTTGTAACCTGTGCGAGCCCTACTTGCGAAATGCGCGATACAATTTCTTTTTGTTTCGCGCTAAGCAATGAAATCCCTTCTGCCACGAGATCATATACCTTCCACTGTCCGTCTTTTCCTTTGCGGAATTTAAAGTGTAGGTCAATGTCTGGCCCAGCATTTTCTTTGATAATCGCCTTTACTGTCGCATATTTGCTATCTTTTGGCGCTGGGGCCTGCTCAAAAACCACCTCCTGGCCTTTATACTGCATCAAGGCACTTGCATAAGTCACTTCGAGGTAATGGGTGACAGCCCCGATAAATTCGATGGCCTCTTGACGCTTCAAGCCTTTTATATGCTTACCCAGTAATTTTCTAGATACAAATCGAGTATCTATATGCGGCATTAAACGCGCTTTCACAATGCCACGCATTTCCTTTGGTGTCGCTTTGCCTCCTGCATTCACTTTCTTTATGTCCGCAAAGAGCCCATCACCAACTTGTGTGATAAGTTGGTATGGCGTCTCATTAGCCATCGCCATCGTTGAGCAAAACACTAAAAATAAAAAGCTGACGACTTTTTTCAATTTCAATTCCTCTTTAATAAAATAAACCTACCCACATGGCTCAATTGTGAGTCTTTAACAACATACTCAAACACACCTTTTAAGGTGAATATGCTAAAACGATATGATCGCAGAAGTTGTCAAAAATTGTATTGGATTTTACAGAATGAAACATTCTGCTTGATAGAATGGACCAGACAAGTGTGAATTCTAATTCAAATAAATATTAAGAAGGAATTTGCGGTTACTTTTCAATGCCCTGTAGGTATAAAAACTAACTGAAAAATGTCATCAAAATATTACTGTGCTGTTTAACCCACTCAGTTTAAAAAAGCGGGCGAGGATAACAGGCCGAAACTTAATACTTCCTTAACGCCGTCTGAACTAAGCCACTGCTGGTTATCCAGCCTTTGACTTCACCTAAAGATAGCGGCTCACTAATGTTGAATCCTTGGATATATGTACATCCTTGCTCGGCGAGATATTGTGTTGTTTCATCATTTTCGACTCCCTCAGCGACGACTGAACACCCAAGCTTTTTAGCCAAAAAGAGTGTGGTTTCAATGATTGCTCGATCCTTATCTTGCTCTAAACATTTTGTAACAAACGACTTGTCTATCTTAATTTGAGAGATCGGCAATTCTTTTAATATAGAAAATGAGGAGAACCCCGTCCCAAAGTCATCAATACTTACCGCAAACCCCATATCAATTAATCTTTCAATAAGTTGCTTGGTTTGCTCAACATCTGTCATCACCATACTTTCTGTAAGTTCAAAGATGATCCTACTTGGGTCGACCTTTTTGCTTTCAATTTGGCTATTTAAGACGTTAATAAGGTTATTACCCACCAAATCTTGGCAAGAAAGATTAATATGTACGGACAGGTTCGAATTTAACTTCAACAGCACGCTCAAATCACTGAATACAGTGTTGATCACATAAGCACTCAAGTACTTAATCATATTGTTTTTTTCAGCTATGGGGATAAAGCGTTCTGGCAAGATAAAAGCGCCATCATCAGAGGGCCACCTCACAAGCGCCTCGACACCATGCACTTTGCTATTTTCAGTCTCCACAATCGGTTGATAAAAAACCGTTAAGTCCCCCCTTGCTAACGCACTCTTAAAGTCATTTAGCATATGGAATTCAGACACCACCCCCTGATGCAATTTTTTATCAAACAGCACGAGACTCTGTTTACTTCGTTTTGCTGCATACATCGCGATGTCCGCACGCTTGAGTAGTTCCGAAGCAGAAGTTCTTTCTTCAGGCACATTAATGATGGCACCTGAACTATAAATCACATCAACGGCCACTTCCTCAACAACAAGCCCATTGTGGAGAGAACTGAGTATGGCGTTATTTTGCGCAAATAAAGCGGATTCGTTGCGCGCTTCGCTCACTACAACAAACTCATCACCACCAATGCGAAATAACTCGCTTCCAGGGAGCAAACTATTGGAGATTGCTTGGGCAAACTGTATTAACAGTTTATCGCCAAAGAAGTGCCCCATCGCATCATTGATTTGCTTTAAATTGTATAAGTCGTAGAGCACCACAGAAAATTGCTGATTAACACGTTGACGCTTTTCAATACAAGCAAAACATTGAGGGCGGTTTCGTAGTTTAGTCAGATGATCATGTTGGGAGTTGTATTTCTCTAGATCTACAGATTTTTGTAGCTTAGTTAAGCTAGCTTTGCTCAAATTGACGACAACAATAACAAATAAGCCACCTAACACCAGTATTGTAGAAAGCCCAAACGTGATATTGGAAGCATCCACTCTTTCATAGACATAAATCGCAAAGCCCGCATAACCAGTAACAAAAAAGCAGATTAACGCAAACAGGACGCGCCAACCCGGAGATTGAGCAATACGGCATATTTCCAAAGCGGGACGAAACGATACCACTAAGAAAGCAAGCCCAACGAGGATCAAACAAAGGCTTAATGTTTCCAAAAACAAGACCCAAGGGGAAAGATTGTTTTTAGTATAGTTTAATATTTTAGATATGCGCTCTCATTGACTATAACCCCACTAAGCTTTAAGCCCAAATCAAGTATTTTTCAATACGATGTACATTCGGTCTTTGAGCGTTAAACTACGTTTCTTTAGCTCTACTAACAGATTGTCTAACTCCGGATGCAGTCCACTATGTATACTTGCAATTTTACTTTCTAATTTATTGTAGTCATTGAGTAACTTAGCAAAACTGGGGTCACACTCTTTAAGTTCGCAGATTTTAGACTCAAACTCAGGTAACTCTTTTACAAGACGGTCGTGTCCAATCGTCATATCTATTTCCTGCTGCGGTAACGGGCTCGGTTTTAACTGGGGTGAAAGTCAGTACGCCGCCTAGTTACACAAACCCGAACCCTAAAACATTCAAGTAACTGGCTATTGAAACTGACTTTTATTCTCCCTCCCCCCTGATAGTACGCCTTACAAGACGTAACACTTTGATCTAACGCAAGCTAAAATCGCCCCATTAGCGCTTATCAGCGCTAATGATGGGAAATACTTCCTTTAGGTCATAGACTTTAAAAAACATTAAACTCCGACCACGTATTTCAACTAGCCGCGTTCGCGCAATTGTTGTAAAATACGCGCGTTTCTAAGCAAATCTATACTGTTATTTTGAGGAAAACCTGTGAGCGAACAAAAACAGTCTCTGAGCTATAAAGACGCAGGCGTTGATATCGATGCTGGTAACGCATTGGTTGAGCGCATTAAAGGCGTAGTGAAAAAAACACGCCGTCCAGAAGTAATGGGCGGTATTGGTGGTTTTGGTGCACTGTGCGAACTACCGACAGGCTATAAAGAGCCTGTACTAGTAGCTGGTACTGATGGTGTTGGTACTAAGCTTCGTTTAGCCATTGACTTAAAAAAGCACGACACGGTGGGTATCGACCTTGTTGCTATGTGTGTTAATGACTTGATTGTTCAAGGTGCTGAGCCACTGTTTTTCTTAGATTACTATGCGACTGGTAAATTAGATGTAGATACAGCTGCTGATGTAGTAAGCGGTATCGGCGCTGGTTGTGAACTATCTGGCTGTGCCCTAATCGGCGGTGAAACTGCTGAAATGCCAGGTATGTACGAAGGTGATGATTACGATATGGCTGGTTTCTGTACTGGCGTCGTAGAAAAGTCAAAGATCATCGACGGTACAAAAGTTAAAGCAGGCGATCAACTGATTGCACTTGCTTCAAGCGGCCCTCACTCGAACGGCTACTCTTTGATTCGTAAAGTTCTTGAAGTTTCAGGTGCTGACACAAATGAAGAATATGCGGGTAAACCCCTAGGCGAACACTTACTTGAGCCTACTCGCATTTATGTTAAGCCAATTCTTGAGCTTCTTAAAGAAGTAGATGTTCACGCACTATCACACATCACGGGTGGTGGCTTCTGGGAAAACATTCCTCGCGTTCTGCCTGAATCTGCAAAAGCAGTTGTTAAAGGTAATAGCTGGGAGTGGCCTGCAATTTTCAACTGGCTCCAAGAAAACGGCAACATAAGTACACATGAAATGTACCGTACGTTTAACTGTGGTGTTGGTATGATACTCGTTGTGCCAGCAGAAAAGCTTGAACAAAGCTTAGAAATTCTGAGCGCTCAAGGCGAAAATGCTTGGCACATCGGT
Organism: Pseudoalteromonas luteoviolacea; assembly: GCF_001696455.1. Classification (GTDB taxonomy): domain Bacteria; phylum Pseudomonadota; class Gammaproteobacteria; order Enterobacterales; family Alteromonadaceae; genus Pseudoalteromonas; species Pseudoalteromonas luteoviolacea_C. The sequence continues at coordinate 137,610 of NZ_MAUJ01000001.1, read as the reverse complement.
GAAATCCAAGATGCCGCTGAAGGCGAAGAACAAGTTGAAATCTTAGGTGGTGCCCAGTAATGGCACCCACTCGGATCGTTGTTTTGATCTCGGGTAGTGGTTCAAATTTGCAAGCCATAATTGACCACTGTCAAAGCGGCGATATCAACGGTGATATCGTCTCTGTGATCAGTAACAAAGCGGATGCTTTCGGACTAACACGTGCGGAACGAGCCAACATCCCAACTCAAGTTTTAAGTCATAAAGCGTTTGATAGTCGTGAAGCCTATGATGAACAACTTGCGAAAATAATTGACTCTTGTAATCCAGATTTAGTTGTATTAGCTGGATTTATGCGTATTCTAACTCCTAGCTTAGTGCAAAAATTTAAAGGAAAAATGTTGAACATTCATCCTTCTTTGTTGCCTAAGTATCAAGGGCTGAACACCCACCAAAGAGCAATTGACGCAAACGATGAGTATCATGGCGCTAGTGTTCACTTCGTTACCGAAGAATTAGACGGAGGTCCAGTTGTAGTACAGGCAAAAGTACCTATTTTGCCCAACGATACAGCGGACGCGTTAGCACAGCGGGTACATAAACAAGAACATGTCATATACCCTTTGGTGGTCAAGTGGTTCAGTGAACACAGACTAACAATGGAAGCAGACTATGCAGTTTTTGATAACCAACCCCTTCCAGCGCAAGGCGTCGATTACAACTAAAAAATATGTACGCAGCGCTTTGCTAATAGGCTTAAGCGCTGTTTTCTCTTCTTCCCTTCAAGCCTCGACACTCACAGAATACTCAGCCGAATACAACGTATTAAGAAAAGGAAAAATTCACGGCACAGCGACCAGGGCATTTACACAAGTTGCTGATAACACATATGCTTTAAGCTACGAAACGGACGTCAAGTGGATGATCTTTACAGAGAAACGTACCGAGCAGAGCTTATTCAGATATGAAAATGGAGAAACAAAACCACTCCATTACAGCTTAAACCGTGAAGGCACTCGACCTGACAAAAGCTTTAGGATTAAGTTCGATAGAGAAAACAAACAACTCTTTTCAAAAGAGCACGAATACCCTTTAAAAGTGGAGTGGGATGAGTCTCGCCAAGATGTACTGTCTTACCAAAATCAATTAAGGCATGAGCTCAAAGCTGGAAAAACCCAGTTTAGTTACCCAATTATCGATAAAAATGGCAACGTCAGGTTATACAATTTTAAAGTAATCGGTAAAGAAACCATTACGCTCCCTATCGGTAACGTTGAAACTATTAAAGTTAAACGGCTGTATGACAACAACAAACGCCACGCTTTAGCTTGGTTTGCACCAAAATATGATTACATGTTGGTGCAAATGCTGAAAGGCAAAGATGGTGTTGAGCAGTTCCAAATACAAATGACTGCACAAAACCCAAAACAAGCACAATAACCGTTAACCCTTTAACTAGCAGATGTCATCAAGACATCTGCTAGCTAAACTTTTTCTCCGAGCTTAAACAACACAAACTCACCAGGTTCCATTTTATTCCATTGTTCATCATTCGTGAGTGGTCGAGTGGCAATGACAGTGACGACGTCATTAGGAGTAGTCTCTTTCTGGAAGTCCACCACCATATCCGCATCTATAAGCGTTGCTTTACCAAACGGCGCTCGCCTAGTGATCCAATGCAAGTTATTACTGCAGTATGCCAACACAAAAACACCATCGGTTAATAGCATGTTGAACACGCCTTTCTCTCTTAACTGGTTGGCCAATTTGGCTGCATAACGGAACACACTAGCCATATTTGAAGGTTTTTTAGGATACTTTTGGCGAATCTTATCTAACAACCAACAAAATGCTAATTCGCTGTCCGTATTACCTACCGGCTTGTAATATTCTGGTTTAAGATCTTTATAGTTAGATAGCTGTCCGTTGTGTGCGTATGATATTTCCCGACCCCATAATTCTCGAGTAAATGGGTGGGTATTTTCTAAACATGTTCGCCCGCGATTACCCTGCCTTATATGGCTTATCACAGATACACTTTTGATAGGGTAAGCCTTTACTAACTTTGCTATTTCAGAGCGACAGCTTGGTTCAGGATCCTTAAAAGTTCGACAGCCTTTGCCTTCATAGAAAGTAATGCCCCATCCGTCTTTGTGAGGGCCCGTGTTCCCCCCACGCTCGAGTAAGCCAGAAAAACTAAAACAAATATCTGTTGGCACATTTGCAGACATGCCTAGCAGTTCACACATATAAATTATATTCCTTAAGGGTCAAGGCTCTAAGTACTTCTCAACATTAATTACTCTGCCATTTAGGCTTGTAATCTGCCACGAGTAATAATCAATTTTTAGTTAGTTTATCATTAACTTACTATTGGGACCAACCCAGTAAATATAGCAAGGTCTCACTGCCAAATAACGTAAAGATTAGATGGGGCCTGTAGGTAGTGCGAACCCCTTTGTTAATTGACTTTACCTGAATAAATCGTACTATCGGTTACCACACATGGTGACAACATTGATCATGTCAAAACGGAAAGCCAAGCATGGAGACCTTATAATGAATTGTACAAGCTGTGAAAGTGGCACTTTAAAATCAACCCTTCTTGATGACGCATTCAGAGCCCACACTTGCTCTAATTGCAATGGACACTGGATATTAATAGAAGATTTTGTTGCATGGAAAGAGAAAAACAAAAATTTCAGTTTTACCAGCACATCGATGGAACTAACACCTAAAGACTCTAAACGTGCAAAACTTTGCCCAGTATCAGGCTCTATAATGCGTAAATTTAGGGTATCTGAAAAATCAGAGCATAGAGTTGATTACAGTGTCGCCGTCGGCGGTCTGTGGCTCGACCCCGGAGAATGGGAATTGTTGAAACAATTAGGTGTCGCTGATTCACTCAATGCCATTGCAACGCAGCAATGGCAAAACCAGATCCGCGAACAATCTACTATTCAATCATTTACCAATATTTATTCAGATAAATTTGATAAAGCCGATTACGATAAGCTGAAAGAAATACGCGCTTGGTTAGCTGCACACCCACAAAAAGCGGATTTAAAAGCCTATTTAATGGCTGAAGACCCATACTCTGCAGAAAAGTAACACACATGCAGTGGCTTCGCGAATACGAAGCCACTGCCATTAATTAAGGCTGACCTTCTGGCGCCTTATCCGTATTAGCATAACACCTGCCACAAGATATTGTCGGCCCACATATTTGTACAGAAAGGTAACCACCCGCAATTTGAGGTGTTAACTGCTGGGGTAATACACTTGCGTCGTCAGACAAACTGATGAGTTTCTTTTATTTAATTTAATTTTCATAGACCATTCCTTTTCGTTAAAAGATAATTGCATCTATGACACTAGCAACATTGCATACAATATACAATGAATATTTTTAACAAGCGCTACTAACCTCTTACTCAAAGGTCAGTAACTGCTATATTGAAAACAAAAAATCGATACACCCAATCAAACAATGAAGCTCAAGTTGTTTTTTAATCATTTACAAAAAACAACATAGCAATGGTTAAGCAGTCATTGTGAACCCAGCTCAATATTCTGTGGTTTTACCCACCACATTTATTGAACTCTTCAGACGCTTTTGCATACACAGTACAAAAATCTTCACTGCCATTGCTTGCTTTGATTTGTTGCCCATCAAACAGCGCAGTGATCACTTTTGACTTTGTAATGGTTAAGCGCTTATTTCGGCAAGACTTCACCGCCATTTCGCCACACTCAGCAGCCGTTGCCGCTTCTTTGAATTTAGAGCAGCGCTGCTTACCTTTACACTTTTTATAACTGATTTTCTCTTTTCCTGGACAAGCCGTTCTCAGGTATTTAATCTCGCATGTGCCTGCTTTTACCTCAGTAGGCATGGCACTAAGCACAAGGGACACCGCGCCAATTGCTAACAGTAGTTTCATTGCATTCTCCTAAGTTTTAAACTGGCTCATCATGGCTCTAAGCGTCTCTGCCATTTCAGCGAGCTGTCGACTGGCCTGTTGATTTTCTTTTGCATGATTCGACGTTAAGTCTGTTATTTCATGCATATGCTGAACATTTTCATATTGACTCATGGCCGCAAGGCTTTGCTCTTCGGAAGCCGCTGCGATTTGTTGACTCATGTCTTTTATCGTTTCCACACTGCCTACGATTGACACTAAAGTATCTTTGACTGACTCTATGCCTTGAACGCACGTCTGAGTTTCTTTTTGTGATGTGGACATGGTGGTTACGGCCTCTCGTGCCCCTTCTTGTAATCCACTAATTGCTTTTTCAATCTCTTCAGTGGCATTTTGCGCTCGACTTGCCAATGTCCTAACCTCGTCCGCAACAACAGCAAACCCTCTGCCCTGCTCACCTGCCCGAGCAGCCTCTATTGCTGCATTTAGAGCAAGTAGATTTGTCTGCTCGGCTATGCTTCTAATAACTGCAAGCACGGAGTTAATATTGTCTAATTCGCTGCTGAGCAATGAAATGGCGTTTGCTGATTTTTCAATCGAAACTTCAAGCTCTTTGATTTCAGCAACGTTCGCCTGCAAACGCTGCTCTCCACATGTTGCTTCAGAGCTTGCTTGCTGCACATGCTCTAAGGTTTTATGAATACTGTCTGTAACAGAGCTCACGGTTTCTTTCATTTCCGAGATTGAACTGCTCATCGCGCTCATTTGTTCACTCTGTTGCGACGCGCTATTACAGCTCTGTTCTGAAATGCTGTTAGTCTGTTCAGCGGTTGACGCTAGCACCTGCGTGTTACTGGTTACTTCACGCAGAATTGTAGCGAGGCTTGAAATTAGCTTTTGCATATTGTCGGCCAGTTGCCCGAACTCATCCTTTTGAAATTGCTCAAATTGTACGGTTAAGTCCCCTTTAGCAGCTTTATTGATCAGATCAACAATTGTGTACAAAGGCTTGCGAATGCTGTTGATAACATAAAAAGCGATTATGACAGACAGTATTATCATCAATACGGTGAGTACCGTTGTGACTGTTTGACTCTCATCTATTGCGGTTTTTGCTTCTTGTTGGGCTTCGTCAGTTAAACCTATAATGCGCTTGTTTAACTCATCTAATTGTATTTGCAGCTGGTTAGCTGCGTCTTTGGCACTTTGTATTTCAGACCCGACTTTTTGCTTTTCTGATAGGGTATTAACTCTCGCTGTCAACGCGCTTTCAGGCCCTACTAAGGCGTCTTTAAAACGCGCGAAATTATCTGCCATCACAGTGATTTGCTCTGTGCCCGAAATACCTGAGGCCTGTTTAATAGAAGCAAACTGCGCGTCCATTTCATCGAGCGTATCTTTCGCTACAGACCGCACATTTAGCACTTCAAACTTAATGTTTGAACGTAAGCCGGAACTCACTTCATCGACGAGGTTTTCAATGTTTTCAATAAAGCTGTTTACTGTATCAGATACAGCATCATCATCTGACAAACCATCAAGGTCATAGGCATAACTCAGCGTTTCATCACCCATATCACCAAATTCACTGGCAAGTTCAGTCGTTTTCTGAGAGAGGCTGACGACCCTAGTAACGTCTACAAACGCCTTATCAGCGGCATGAAAAAAAGATGTATTCAGCTCACTTGACTGCTTAAAGGTAAGATTGATGTCAGCAATCGGTTTTGTTAGCTCTTGCAGCTGCCGTATTGCATCCTGGTTTTTGCTTTTCTGTTCACTGTAACCAGCTTTTATTGATTGCACTTGACTAAGTGTTGTTGCCTTTTCAAGTTGCACTAAAGAAAGCTGAGAAAGTAATACCGATTGCAGCATGGTGTTGCCGGCAATCAAAGTGGGCACACTTTGTTTGGAAACCTTTTGAACGGAGCCACCGATAGTTATGTTCCCTGTCAAAGCTACTGCGTAAATAATACAAGCCAAAACTACAACTGCCGTAAATCCACTCATTACGCGAGCTGAAACGGTTAATTGCATCTGATGTCTATCTTGTTAACACTTCATACATCAATATATAGTCAACTATCTTGCGCTTTGCGAATAAAAAGTGCTTTGCTTTGAGTTTTGTAGATAAAAGTGCACTAAATTGAATTTTTGCAAGGTAACAGCAACAAACTTACGTGCAAATAAGCGCTTGTTTACATATTTGTGCAGTTTAAACTGTAATATAATTACTAATCGTCTATTTCTGGCATTCAATGCTTGCAGTTACCGCCAACAGCGGGTAACGTTGCGCCGTTTTAAATAATTTAAGGTGTTAAATTTTGATTTCTACCGCGAATATCACGCAGCAGTTTGGCTCAAAGCCACTTTTTGAAAACATCTCAGTCAAGTTTGGCGAAGGTAATCGCTACGGCCTTATTGGTGCGAATGGCTGTGGTAAATCAACTTTTATGAAGATCCTAAGTGGTGAATTGGAGCCCACTGGCGGAAACGTGAGCTATGACCCACAAGAGCGGGTGGCAAAACTAAATCAGGATCAATTCGCTTATGAAGAATTTACGGTAATCGATACCGTCATCATGGGCTACAAAGAGCTTTGGGAAGTTAAAAAAGAGCGCGACAGAATTTACTCTTTACCTGAAATGAGTGAAGAAGAAGGCATGATCGTCGCTGACTTAGAGGTTAAGTTCGCCGAAATGGATGGCTACATGGCAGAATCTAAAGCCGGTGAGCTATTGTTGGCGGTTGGTATTCCTACCGAGCAACACTTTGGTTTAATGAGTGAAGTCGCACCGGGCTGGAAACTGCGTGTACTATTGGCGCAAGTACTGTTTGCAGACCCGCATATCATGCTGCTCGACGAACCAACCAACAACTTGGACATTGATACTATCCGCTGGTTGGAACACACACTGAACGAACGAAACTGCACGATGATCATCATTTCGCACGACCGTCACTTTTTAAACAGTGTATGTACGCATATGGCTGACTTAGATTATGGTGAGCTGCGTGTGTACCCAGGCAACTATGATGAATACATGACGGCAGCTTCACAAGCAAGAGAACGTCTACTTGCTGACAATGCGAAGAAAAAAGCCCAAATTGCTGAATTACAAACCTTCGTAGCGCGTTTCTCTGCGAATGCATCAAAAGCAAAGCAAGCAACATCACGTGCTAAACAAATTGACAAAATCCAACTTGACGAAGTTAAAGCCTCAAGTCGCCAAAACCCATTTATTCGATTTGAGCAATCTAAAGAACTATTTAGAAACGCATTGGAAATTGAAAACTTATCGCAAGGCTTCGAAGAGGACTTATTCAGTCAATTCAATGGGATTTTCGAAGTTGGTGAGCGAGTGGCCATTATTGGTGAAAACGGTGTCGGTAAAACAACACTGCTCAATACGCTTGCAGGCCAATTACAGCAGCGTGATGGTACCTTTAAGTGGTCTGAAAACAGTAATATAGGTTACTACGCTCAAGACCATGCTGAAGACTTCGAAAAAGATATGGACCTAATGGAGTGGATGGGGCAATGGCGTCAAGAAGGTGATGACGAACAAGTGCTGCGCAGCTTTTTGGGTCGCATGTTGTTTTCACAAGACAGTATCAAAAAATCTGTAAAAGTGCTGTCAGGTGGTGAGCAAGGTCGCATGCTGCTTGGTAAATTGATGATGCATAAACCAAACATTCTACTAATGGATGAGCCTACGAACCATATGGATATGGAGTCAATTGAATCCTTGAACACGGCACTTGAGCAATACAAAGGAACACTGTTTTTCGTCTCTCACGACCGTGTTTTCGTAGACTCTCTTGCAACACGTATTCTTGAAATAAAAGACAATAAAATTACCGATTTTAAAGGTACCTATTCTGAATTCTTAAAATTCAGAGGCATTGAAGATTAATGTTTGTCGCGCGGTTAATCACCGCGCTCATCTTCTTATTGATTTGCGATAACATACTGCTTTACAGCTTGTTCAATCGTATTAAACGCGTTTATACATGGGTCACTTAGCCCACAATTGAGAAAATACACGATACTTACATCTAATTCAGGTACATATATATTGTTTGAAATGTATCCGTGATTTCCCCCATTATGATGGTACACCGTATAGCCATTGAACTCTTCTTTCCAAAGTCCTAGTACATAGTCTAAATTGGCTGATGCCTTCACTTGACTAGCTTCTCCTAGCAAGGCTTCTCGCTCCGCTTGCGAAAGCCAAGTATCATCTTTAAAAATACTTCTCATTAGTTTAGCAACCTCTGTGACTGATGAAGCCACAGGTGTTGAAGCGGCGGTCACTTGGCTTAAAATTGGGCCTGTATTTATAAACGCGTCATTTTGTTTTTCATAGCCGGGGGTAATCTGCGCAACTTGATTCTCAATACCAACCGAAAAGGTATCACTGAGCGATAACCTGTCTATGATTTTATCGCGCATTGCCAATGCATTAGGATGGCCCAATACGCTATCCATTATCATGCCAGCAAGCACATAGTTACTGTTTGAGTACTTTACTCCCTCACCAGGTTTGAAATAGGCTGGTTGTCCATAGGCAAATTGCAATAAGTCCCCGTTAGAAATGCCATTTTTATAGTTAGCCATAACATACTCAACATACGCATCTTTACTGCGTGGATCAGAGTAGTTATAAATTCCGCTACTATGATTTAGTAATTGCCTCAGTGTGATTTGATCTGAATATTGAATTTGACTGGCCACCTCGTTTGACAACCAATTGTCTATTGTCAGATCAAGGTCGAGGAGTCCTTCCTCATGGAGTCGTACCGCCAATAACGCGGTAAAAATTTTTCCGCTACTTGCTAAGTGATAAACCGCATCTGGTTGGAGAACTTCTCGTGTCGCTAAATTGGCAAGGCCAGCGCTACCGGTAAATGCCCCATTGGCAGCGGAAACATGCAAAATAATGCCATGCACTTCACTGGAAATTAAGCCATTTATCAGCCCTTGATAATCTGGCGGGTTTACGGCTTGCTGCGGTGAAGGTTTCGTATCTGGTAGTGGCTTAGTATCTGTACTGTTACTCTTGCTTGTTCCACATGCACTTAGCGCAAGCATAACAACTGCCAAAAGGCTTTGCTGTTTTAATTGATTCATATTGGATTCCATATCACTGTTTCTTTTAATTTGAGTATATGGAATTTCAAAAAACGAATGCGTATCAGCGATTTACTAAGTGTACCAATTTGTACCAAATGCAAGAAGGTTTAGAGAAAAAGGGCCTTTGGCCCTTTTAAAAGAAAGGTTTTTACATCGCTTTGCGCTTTTCTACCCAGCGCGCGATGTCTTTTTCAACCAAAGCGAGCGGACGAGCGCCTTTTAACAAAATCTCATCATGGAATGACGTCATATCAAATTTATCACCCAGTGCCTGTTGTGCGTCTTTTCTGAGCTCTTCGAATTTCAACATACCAAGCTTGTAACCTAAAGCCTGACCCGGCCAAGCGATATATCGGTCAATGGCTGGTACAACATCACTCATTGCTGAGCCCGTTGCTTCAGCAAAGTAAGCGATAGCTTCTTCTCTACTCCATTTTTTATAGTGCAGTCCAGTATCAACGACCAAGCGCGCCGCTCTATAGGCTTCAGCTTGTAAACGACCTAAATCTCCAAATGGGTCATTTTCGTACATACCCATTTCGTATGCCAATAACTCTGAATAAAGTGCCCAGCCCTCGATATAACCATTAAAAGACGCATTTTGTCTCATTAGGCCAATGTCCGTTTGGAGCATATTGAGTGCTATTTGGAAATGGTGACCAGGCACGGCCTCATGGTAAGTAAGCGTTTTCAAACCAAAACTCGGGACCGCTTTCATATCTTTAAGGTTGATCGCAAAAACACCTGGTCGACTACCATCTAATGAAGGGCCATAATAGTAGCCGCCCGGGGCACCAGCTTCAACTTCGACAGGGATACGTTTCACTTCGACTTTTTGTGGCGGCAACGTTGAGAAATATTGCGGTGCTTTTTCATTGATAACTTTAATTTCGCCTCTTAAGAATTCGAGTAACTCTTGACGACCTTCATCACTATCTGCAAATAAAAAGCGAGGCTCTTCGTTAAGCTGCTGCATACGTTCACTGACAGAACCTTTGGTGTAACCATTTGCTCGTAAAATTTCATCCATTCTCTCGGATATTCTCTCCACTTCAGCCAAACCGACTTCATGAATTTGCTCAGCGCTCATGTCCGAGTCAGCCAAATAAGTGATGGCATGTTGGTAAAACGCTTCACCATTTGGTTGGGCCCAAATACCTACCTTGTCAGATGCCTGTTGTTCAAGTATTTTCATTTCACTCGCAATGCGTTTGAATGCCGGATAGACCTTCTCCATCATTACGTTAGAGGCTGCTTTTACATAACCTTGTTTGGCCTGCTCACTCAAGTCTTCAAGACCCGCTAACTTGTCCTCAAAGGAGGTCACCAGGACATGCGCATTTGCTGCAGGCTGAGTGTAACTATTTAAATACGCGAGTGTATTTGGAAACAGAGGCTTAGGAAGAATAACGCCGCGTTTCGCGTCAGCAAGCACTTTTTCTTTTACTTGGTCCACCATAGACGCAAATGCCGCTAGACGTTCGACATAAGCCTTCGCATCGGCTTCGTTTTCAACGCCATGTTGGTTTTGCAGCACACCAGGGACATCCATAAGTGGCCCGGAAATCTGGTTCACGATGTAGGGTAAGTGCCCACCCCACGTATCCACGTAACCCGCGGCAAACACTTTGTCACCTGCATAATAGCGCGCAATAACCTCGTTTACCTGCACATGCAACAAGTCCTTATCTGCTAACTTAGCAGATTGAAGCTGTTTAAGTTGCTCAGCAGCACGCGCCATATCAATTTGCAAGGCCTGCATACCGGCCACGGAGTAATCCGGCAATTTGTTTGCGTATGCACCGTAATCTGTGCTGTCTAATTTTAGTGACGTTGCCAGCGTGGGCTGATGAGTAATAAACGCTCGCGTATATTGTTCGACCACTTTATCAACGTCTTGACGACTAAGTGATGGCTGCGATGATACTTCATTACTACTGCCAACTTTATTCGATGTGGTTTCTTGTGCACATCCTGTTAGACCAACCATTACCGCTAAAGCGAGTGCATTTAGCTTTTTCATGTGAGCTACTCCAGAGTATATTTAACAATATTTTGGCTACAGAAATACCATATTTGTAGACAATATACAGCTATATGAGACAAGTATTATATCGCAGCTTAACACCGATAAATACGTGTTACATAATAAGCAACAATAGCAAATCCATTAGGCTTTATTATATTTTTACTAAGCTCAAACAAATCCATACAAGACTCTGAATTTATTACTTATAAATAAAATCAGTCGAAGACCCCCATCAATTCCATGCGCTCAATCAAAGAATGATAAATGTCTTTTTAGGTACATTAATTTCCGAAAACTAATGCAAAAACTCATTGCCCTATTGCAAATTTTAATGTGATTTGCACTTAGGGTCGTAACTAAGGAAATTATAAAGATGTTTAAGCTCACCTCTGTCACTCTTGGGATTATCGCGTGCATTTCTACTGCCACAAGCGCACTTGCGCAAGGGGCGCATTCACAAGGCAGCAATGCCTTGCAGTCCGTACAATACGATTACTCTGATAATCAGCCTTGGAGCCAAATGCCGCCATCACAATTGAGGCCAGTGCAAGTACCGCTATTTATATCAATAGGTTTTGATGACAACGGCTCAAAAGAGGGCATGGACTGGATCATTAACTTTACCCGACAACTCAAAAATGCAAACACTGCCAATAACCCTGCGACATTTGATGGTGCACCGGTCAGGTTTAGTTTTTTCAACACACCATCTTACATAGAGTCGATCGCAAACGATCCGGTCGGTGTTAAGCATGCTTGGCGAAAAGCATGGTTAGACGGCCATGAAATTGGCAATCATACATGGAGCCATAGAGATGGCGGCCCTGATACAAACAACTTTTCTGAGCAAGAATGGACTGAAGAACTGAATATTACACAAACTTGGTTAAGTAAGCCTTTTGACCCGAATGAGTTGGATACCGGTGCCAATGACACCGCAGGCCCAGGCATACCTCAAAGCGAAATTATTGGTTTTAGAACTCCTTATCTCAATCACAATAACGCCCTTTTCGCAGCGTTGGTGAAAGGTAATTTTGTGTACGACACCAGCATTGAAGAAGGCTGGGGTAATCAATACAACGGAACCAATAACCCATGGCCCTATACTATGAACAATGGCACACCCACCCAGCGCGTTGGTAAGCCCGATGTAGGCAATTTTGCGGGTCTATGGCAATTACCTTCAAATGTCTTTGAAAAACCGTTCGGCGGAAAAATGGTGGCGTTTGACACCAATATGTGGGTTGGCAGTGCTATGAGTAAAGATGAAGTACTTGCGATTTTGAAACACAATCTGCACTTAAGGCTAGAGGGTAACCGCTCGCCACTCTTATATGGAGCGCACGCTAATATTTATGCGCCGGAGTATGACAAAGGCGGGCGAGCGACCACTTACATCGAGCGTCAGCAAGCTATCGAAGAGTTTATCCAATATGCGCTAAGCTTAAAAGTGAATGGGCAATCAGTAGTACGTATCGTCCCATTCAAAGACATTGTTGAGTGGATGAGAAATCCCAAACCACTGAATAATGGTAAAGTTGTGACTGTGCAGAGCATTGGCGCCAGCCCTACTTACACACAAGGTAATATTTATCAAAAAGGCGCACAGGTCTATTATGACGGTAAATATTACGAGGCCAAGTGGTATGCTGACTCAGCGCCGGGGACGCTTGCTGTTGATTACGACCCATGGAAATTAATTACCAAAGAACAAGCAAATAAAGTTTCACATTTGGGCTCTGTCACCCCTGCTGGTGATACGTTTGGAGATGTGTTACTTGACGCGAATAAAGAACAAACTTTCTACTTTAAAGCTGCGGCAAATGCCAAAATAGAAAGTGTAACAGTGAATGGCGTAAGCTTAGGTGCGATTAATGAATACACCTTCAAAAACCTTACTGCCAATCAAAAGCTCACCGTCGAGTTTACGAAAAAGTAATTTAAAAAGCCGCCTGTTGGCGGCTTTTATCACTTATTTAATATATATTTTCGTACAGCTCTATTGTGCTCTTGCAAAGATTTAGAAAAGTGGTGTTCACCATTTCCCTTAGAGACAAAGTAAAAATAGTCCGTCACCTTTGGCTTTACAGCAGCCAGTAAGGCGTCTTTTGAAGGCATCGCAATAGGTGTTGGCGGCAGTCCATCTATGCGATACGTGTTATAAGGCGTATGTTCTTTTAAATGAACCCGCTTAATATCTCCCTGATACCGCTCTCCCAAGCCATAAATGACGGTTGGATCCGTTTGTAGCCGCATTCCTTTATTTAAACGATTGTGAAATACAGAAGAAATCGTGGCTCGCTCTGCTGCCTTGCCCGATTCTTTTTCGATTATTGACGCCAGAATTAACGCCTCATATTTGTTTTTAAGCGGGATCTCAGGCGCTCTTTTCGTCCAAACGTCATCTAATAGCCGCTTCATTTTACTATGCGCTCTAGAGATCAATGCGGATGCGTTAGTCCCACCTTCATAGTGGTACGTTTCGGGAAATAACCACCCCTCAGGGTGGGCATTACCAAATTGAAAGTGAGAGTTAACATCCATATTTGGTATATCGAAAATGAGAAAATCACTCCCTTGCAGCTTTTCTATTATGGCGCTGTAACTTTCCCCCTCAATAATGGTAAATGTGAAATCAGCTTTAATCCCCCTATTTATTCTGATGATCGCAGACATCACCGTTTGCGACGAGAGATCATATACTCCCGCTTTGAGCGTAAACCTATTGGGGTAAAATTTGCTATATATTTTATATGGCCAACAACTGCTGAGCGCCTGCTCCGCTTGCCACTTAGCACACAGCCGATTAAATGTTTGTCCAGTTTCTATTTGCACATATTGTTTATCGAGGGATAGTGGTTCACTGTGCACTTTATCAAACAATATATAGCCTGAGTAAATCGTAATGGATGTTACCAATACAATGGCAACCAACAAATAGCGGATCATTTTGACGGATCTATCTCTTCTTTTAATTGCAAAGCAGTTTGCACATCAAATACTTGTTTGTCTAGCGCCTTTACAGGCACCAGCCCCATCAAGCTATTACATATAAAGATTACATCTGCCTGAGCAAGATCTGCCCGTTTGAGCCTGCCTTCTAATATCTCATTGTGATTACAAAGGTGACGTAAATACACACCAGAAATACCGCACATATCCAACTTTGGTGTACGCATAATGCCATTTTTAACAACCAAAATATTACTTGCCGAACTTTCAATCACATGACCCGAAATATCTTCAACCAGTACATCGTCAGATGAGTTTTTTCGCGCAGCTTGCTTAATCATTACTTGCTCTAGGCGATTTAGCGTTTTAAGTCCGGCGAACAAGGGTTGGTGTCCAAGTTGGATCTCGCTGTAATCAAGTGATACACCTTTGATTTGCCAATCTTGGTAGTGAGTAGGAATGCCCCCTTGTGTAATAACGATTTCTGGGCATGGCTCTTCAGGTACTCCGTACCCTCTTCCACCGCAGCCTCTAGTAATCAATACCTTTAAGAAACCTGACTCACGTTGCTTAGCAATTTCGATACATTGATTAGTCAAATTCCTGTAGTCCAAAGGTGGAAAACCCAACCTTTGCTCGCACTCTTGGAGCCGTGCAACGTGATAGTCCCATAGCGACAGTTCACCTGAGTCAACTTTTACAGTTGTAAAGAAACCATCTCCATAATTTAAACCACGGTCTCTATGACTTATATCCATGCGTCCCCCAAAAATAAAAAAGCCCGGCAATGCCAGGCTTATTCTATTCAAGTTATTTAATTAAATCTTTTTAAATAACAGTGAGCCATTTGTTCCACCAAAACCAAACGAGTTACACAGAGCATAATCTAGCTTTGCATCTCTTGCTGTATGCGGAACATAGTCTAAATCACAGCCTTCATCAGGGTTATCTAGGTTAATCGTCGGAGAAACCTTCTGATCTACCAAAGACAGGATACTGATAATCGACTCAACTGAACCTGCTGCACCTAATAGATGACCCATCATTGATTTGGATGAGCTAACCATCACATTATTTGCTGCATCACCAAAAATTGATTTTACTGCTGAAGTCTCAGCAATATCGCCTGCAGGTGTTGATGTACCATGAGCGTTGATATAACCAATTTGCTCAGCATTGACACCTGCATCGTTTAATGCATTTTCCATCGCAAGTGCAGCACCAGAGCCATCTTCTGGTGGAGATGTCATATGGTACGCATCACCACTCATACCGAAGCCTACAAGTTCTGCATAAATCTTCGCACCACGTGCTTTCGCATGTTCATACTCTTCCAGTACAATGACACCGGCACCGTCTGCTAGCACAAAACCATCGCGATCTTTGTCCCAAGGACGAGAAGCTGCTTGTGGGTCGTCATTACGTGTAGAAAGCGCACGAGCTGCACTAAATCCACCCATTCCAATTGGGGTTGATGCTTTTTCTGCACCACCTGCGACCATTGCATCAGCATCGCCATAAGCAATCATACGTGCCGCATGACCAATGTTATGCAAGCCCGTTGTACAAGCCGTCACGATAGAGATATTCGGGCCTCTCAGTCCATGCATAATGGATAGATGACCTGAAATCATATTAATGATTGTCGAAGGCACATAAAAAGGTGAAAGCTTGCGAGGACCGCTTGCAATTAATTTGTGGTGGTTTTCTTCGATAAGTGTTAGACCACCAATACCTGAACCAACTGCCACACCGACACGGCCAGCGTTTTGTTCAGTTATCTCTAAACCTGAATCCTTTAATGCTTGGACACCAGCTGCGATACCATACTGAATAAACAAGTCCATTTTTTTTGTGTCTTTTTTGGACATGTATTCTGTCGCATCAAAGTCGTTAACTAAGCCAGCAAACTTAGTTCCAAAACTCGATGTATCAAAATGCGTGATATTTGAAATGCCACTGCGACCTTCTAACAGGCCTTGCCAGGTTGACTGCACATCATTACCTAGCGGCGTCAACATACCTAAGCCAGTTACTACGACTCGACGTTTAGCCACGGTTTCCTCCAAAAAGGGATTTGAAATTTTGCGGGGGTAGAATGAATGAGGGCAGCGAGTGCTGCCCTTCAGGTCCGTTAATTACTCAGCGTGAGCAGTAACGTAGTCGATCGCTGCCTGAACAGTAGTGATTTTCTCAGCTTCTTCATCAGGGATCTCAGTGTCGAACTCTTCTTCTAGAGCCATTACTAGCTCAACAGTATCAAGAGAATCAGCGCCTAGGTCGTCTACGAAAGACGCTTCTGACTTAACTTCTTCTTCTTTAACACCTAGTTGTTCAACGATGATTTTTTTTACGCGTTCTTGGATGTCGCTCATTCTTCTTTCCTTTATTAAAACGCTTTTGCGTTAATTTTCAGATTGCGGCGTAGTTTACGGCGCATCATGTATTGATTCAAGGATTGACTATGACTTTTTTATCTGGTCAAACCTGTTACGAAATATTTTTTAACTTTATCGCCTATTTTAAGGCCAATATCAAGCTTGTTTGCGGCAAGATCACAAAAAATTAAATTAAATTGTAATCTTTAAACCATGTACATCGCACCATTTACATGCAACGTTTCACCAGAGATGTAAGCTGCTGCATCTGAAGCTAAGTATGCCACTGCCGCTGCAATCTCTTCCGGTTGACCTAAACGACCCGCTGGAACATTTGCAAGCGTTGCCGCTTTTTGTTCATCAGTTAGCTCGTCTGTCATGTCCGTTTTGATAAAACCTGGTGCGATAACGTTAACTGTAATGCCACGAGACGCAACTTCACGCGCCAAAGACTTAGAAAAACCAATAACACCTGCTTTCGCTGCTGCATAGTTTGCCTGACCCGCATTACCCATAGTACCCACTACAGAGCCTATATTGATAATACGACCAGATTTCTTCTTCATCATCGGGCGAAGTACCGCTTTTGATAAACGATAGATTGCACTTAAATTAGTGTCAATAATATCCGTCCACTCATCGTCTTTCATTCGCATAAGTAGGTTATCACGTGTAATGCCAGCGTTGTTTACTAGTACATCAATATCACCAAAATCAGCTTTGATCTGCTTCAATACAGCTTCAATCGACTCAACGTCCGTCACATTTAGTTTGTAACCTTTACCGTTTTCACCTAGGTACTCACTGATTCTTTCTGCACCAGAATCACTTGTGGCTGTGCCTAGTACTGTCGCACCTTGCGCGACAAGTGTTTGAGCAACTGACTTACCAATACCTCTACTAGCACCGGTAACTAGAACAATTTTACCTTGTAAATCAAATATATTTGACATTTTTCTTCTCTATTATTCCGCACTATCCACTGAAGCTATATCATTAGCAGCAGCACATTTAACTGATTTATCAATTCGTTTCGCTAACCCTGTTAGAACTTTGCCTGGGCCAAATTCATAAGCAGTAGTCACATTATCCGCAGCAAGTTTTTGCACTGTTTCAGTCCAGCGTACTGGGCTAAACAGCTGCCTTACTAGTGCATCTTTAATTTCTGTTGCGCTTTTAGCTACTGCAACATCGACGTTATTAATAACGGGATATTTAGGCTCTGAGAATTCTAGTGATGCTAAGTCTGCGGCTAAACGCTCAGCTGCAGGTTTCATCAACTCGCAGTGTGAAGGCACACTGACAGCCAAAGGTAACGCACGCTTCGCACCAGCTTCTTTGCAAGCTTCACTTGCACGATCAACAGCGGCTTTATGGCCTGCAATCACAACTTGACCTGGTGAGTTATAGTTTACCGGTGAAACAACATCGCCTTGGGCTGTATCACTACACACTTTTGCAATTGTGTCGTCATCCAAGCCAATAATCGCAGCCATTGAGCCTGTACCAGCTGGCACTGCTTCTTGCATATAAATGCCGCGTTTTTCAACTAGTTTTACAGCTTCTGCTAGAGAAATAACTTCAGCACATACCAACGCCGAATACTCTCCCAAACTGTGACCCGCTAATACTAGCTCAGCATCAACATTTTTAGTCGCCCAATGACGGAAAATCGCTACACTTGCCGTTAACAAAGCAGGTTGTGTTCTGTGTGTTTGATTTAACTCTTCTTCAGGGCCATTCGACACCAAAGCCTGTAGATCATATCCAAGCGCCTCTGACGCTTCAGCAAAAGTCTTCTGTACTACCTCTGAAGACTCTAATAACTCTGACAGCATGCCAACGCTCTGTGAGCCTTGGCCGGGGAAAAGTAAAGCTATTTTTTGTGACATACGATGCTCTTTTAACTCGTTCTTTCAATTTACATACCAGCCAAATTGCACGCGGTAAGGCAGGCGGCAACTATGCGCTGTATGGTTTAGACTATTATCTATGAAGACTCAACTTTCACGACAATGCGCATCGGCGCAGTCATTATGATTAATGCTGACTGGCTGAAGCCTCTTCTTTCTTTGCCATTTTTTCGAAAGCAGTCTGTATTTTTTCGGGAATGCGTCGATTAACCTCTCTAACAGCTTCGTCGATCGCTGCTAAAAATGCCTTATTCGAAGCATTTCCATGACTTTTAACGACAATACCACGCAATCCTACCAGACTTGCCCCGTTATACTGGTCGGGGTTCACCTTTTTATAGAGTTTTTTTATCACCGGGCGTAGTAAAAATGCAAGAACCTTGTAAAAAAAGTGTTTTTTGAGTGCATTCGTGAATTTTAGCATGATAAGTTTGGCAATTCCTTCACAAGTTTTAAGTGCGATATTGCCAACGAACCCCTCACAAACGATAACATCTGATTTCCCAGAAAAGATATCACTGCCCTCACAATATCCTTGATAATTAATGTGCTCACACTCACACATTAATTTTGCCGCTTGTTTAATGCCATCGTGCCCTTTTATATCTTCAGCACCTATGTTCAACAAGCTTACCTTTGGCTGCGCTTTATCTAGTGCTTCGCCTGCCACAATCGAGCCCATTATCGCGAACTGAAACAAAGTCTCAGGATCACACAAAACATTTGCTCCAAGATCTAACAAGTACACAGGTTGCTTTTTTTCTGTTGGCATTGAGGTGATCAGTGCAGGTCGCTTAATACCAGGGAGCATTTTCAATACATAATGCGCCATAGACAGCAGTGCACCAGTATTTCCGGAACTTACACACGCTTGTGCCTGGCCAGATTTAACTAAATCAAGCGCAATACGCATTGAAGAATTTCTTTTATTTCTTAACGCATGTGCAGGTTCGCAATTGTTGGTAACAACTTGCTCGCTATGCTTGATGATTAGTCTAGGGTGATCGAGGTGGTTTTCTTTTTGTAATGCTTGGCGCAAGACATCTTCATTACCACACAGTAATAAAGTTAAGTTGGGATATTTTTGCACGGCAAGAATCGCCGCTGGAATAGATGAACGGGGGCCGTAATCGCCCCCCATCATATCTAACGCAATGGTTAGATTAGTCAGCATCAAGCAATCTCTTACTTAGAAATTACTTTAACGCCTTTGTAGTAACCATCAGCAGTTACGTGGTGACGACGATGAGTCTCACCAGAAACTTGGTCTACAGTTAAAGCTGGTCCGCTGATAGCATCGTGTGAACGACGCATGCCACGACGTGAACGTGTCACTTTGCTTTTTTGTACCGCCATTAGCCTTCTCCTAAGAATCTTTCTTAAGTTGTTTTAAAATCTCAAATGGATTTGGTTTAGTTTCTTCTGCTTCAATTTCACCAAAGCTTACGGGCTTATCGGAAAAAGAACATGAAGCTTCATCATGCATAGGAACTATTGGAATCGCTAAAATCAATTCATCTTCAATCAATTGTCGAAGATTGATTTCACCTTCTTCATCTAACTCCACCACATCGTAGCTTTCAGGAAGATCTTCCGACTCTGCACCTAATCCGACTGGCGAATACGCAAAGTCTTGAGCCAAATCCAACCCTAATTCATCATTACAACGCTGACACACCGTAGTCAGTTTAGCTCGAGCTGAGCCTCGAACAACCACCAGACCTTGCTGATCAATATCGCAATGAATAGTTACCGCTATTTCACCTACCTGATCCTGCACAACTTGCTGCAGTCGAGAAAGTTCTTCAAGCTTCACAATGCCGTCATAACTAGCTCGGCGCTGTGCTGCCCTGCCTGGATCAAGAGTGATGGGAATTTTCACCTTTTGCATAGGGGCTGCATCATATAGATTGTTAGTGGTTTAGTCAAAGTAAAAATAAACTTTCCTATTGTTTTTCGCCTACTAACGCTTATCCTTGTGTGAATTCTTTACTTCAGGGTCCAATAGGCAAATGAACACACCCCTTATATTAGCCTCTAGCTCACCTTTTAGGCAGCAAATTTTAAAAAAACTCGGTCTTATTTTTGAACATTTTTCACCGGATATCGACGAATCCCCCATTGCAGGTGAAACACCTCTAGAATTAGTAAAACGTCTCAGTGATGTTAAAGCGAGATCTGCACTTTCTAGATATAATAAAGGCTTAGTGATTGGCTCTGACCAAGTTGCTGTATTTAATAACCAGATTTTGGGCAAACCTCATACGAAAGAAAACGCCATAGCGCAGCTAAGCATGTTTAGTGGACAAACTGTGACCTTTTATACTGGACTTAGTCTCTATTCAATTGAAGAAAATAAAAGCATTACAAAGGTAGTCCCGTTTCATGTACATTTTAGACACCTATCTCAATCTCAAATATCAAACTATTTAGACAAAGAAGCGCCTTATAACTGCGCAGGCAGTTTTAAAAGTGAGGGGCTGGGTATTTGCTTGTTTGAAAGGCTTGAAGGAGAGGACCCAAATACGTTGATTGGCCTTCCCCTTATCGAATTAACAAAGTCGCTGGCGGACTTTGGTATAGATGTTTTAGGTTAAGCCTTCGATCAGTTGCTCAAACTCATCGGCGATAAACATTGCTGATGTCGCTTCAAGTTGCTCACTCGTTGCAACGCCAAGTGTCACACCTATCGCGTCAATACCTGCTTGGCGCGCCATTTCCATATCAATTGTAGTGTCACCAATCATAACCGCATCTTTAGGCGCGACACTGAGCTCGGTGATAATTTGATTCAACATATCAGGGCTTGGTTTTGATTCTGCTTCATCTGCGGTGCGAGTTGTTATAAAGTAACTCTCTAGACCAGTTTCAACCATTAAACGGTTTAACCCCTGCCGACTTTTACCTGTTGCAACCGCTATTTTGACTCCCTGATCAACCAGTTGTTTAAGTACTTTTTCTACCCCGTCGAACAATTTTGTTGGTGTAGAATCTACTTCTTTATATATGTGTTTGTATGCCTGTGCTAATTCTGTACTACGATGTGCATCCGCAGGAAACAATGTTTCAAGCGCAGTCTCTAGAGATAGCCCAATGATACTTTTAGTATCATCTTCGCTTTCTCTTGGGATAGCATACTGATCAGCTACCCTATTTATCGTGTTAACAATCTTTGGAACTGTATCCATCACAGTCCCATCCCAATCTAGTATCACGAGTTTATACTTCATTAGTATCTCTTAACGTGTTTAAGCATGCCGTCAATGCTTTATCCAGAGGCGCTTCGACATGGAGTGTAGTTTCTGTTTTTGGGTGTAGAAAACGCAGTTCGCGTGCGTGTAAGAACAAGCGCCCTAAGCCTTTCTTACGCATTTGCGCATCAAAAGCCTGATCTCCATATTTATCATCACAAGCTATTGGATGCCCTTTACATTGAGTGTGTACACGGATCTGATGAGTACGACCAGTAACAGGTGAAGCTTGCACTAAGGTAGCACCGGGGAACCGTTCCAAAACTCTAAACCGGGTGTGCGAAGCCTTCCCTTCTTCATGGTCAACACGAACAACTCGCTCACCTGATTTTAAGGTATTTTTCCTAAGCGGTTCTGTTACATTTTTGTGCTTAGCAGACCACTCTCCAGCCACCAAAGCCCAATAATTTTTCTCCATTGTTTTTTCACGTAATTGCTCATGGAGACCTTTAAGTACAGCGCGTTTTTTAGAAATCAACAGACACCCTGATGTGTCCCTATCCAACCGGTGAACCAACTCTAAAGACTTTTCTTGTGGGCGCAACGCACGAATTGCTTCGATAAGACCATAGCTCAGTCCACTTCCACCATGCACCGCCATACCAGAAGGCTTATTTATTACAATCAGATACTTATCTTCATATAATATGCAATCTTCAAGGTTTGCTACCTTATCCAAATTCTTTGGTACAAACTCATTCTTTTCCGCCGTTTTAATGGGTGGGATCCTAACTACATCGTCAATTTGTAACTTGTATACAGGTTTTACCCGCTTCTTATTAACGCGTACTTCACCCTTTCTTAAGATCTTATAAACGGCGCTTTTTGGTACACCTTTTAAATGAGTTACCAAAAAGTTATCAATTCGTTGACCTAACTGATCTTCGGTGATAGTTACGAAGGTAACTTGTAAAGCATTCTTTTCTGACATTGCCTAATCACTGATTTGAGTAATAATTTAGTTGCTATCGCACAGTTATTAGTGGGATAATCGCCTCGCAAACTTTGCGAGCGTTGCTTTTTATCGCAAATATACTGTCGTGATGCACATCTTGGGTGGAGGATCATACAGATCAGAGCTAATATTTCCAAAGCTTTTATCTCCGACCCAAGACAATTATTACGTGTGATTGGCTTAAGGTGAAGCGTGTAACAGTTCATCCAGTACGGCCATACACGACATACCAGTAAATAAAAGCAAAATTATCGTGTCTTGTGTAGATTTGCGGGTTTGTTTAACCCGAGCGAGTTCTGTAGGCAAAGTGAAAGCTAATTTTTAACCCGCCTTTGAGATGAATCAGGCAGTAAGTGTTAAAACAGACTAAGTTCCCTTCTCCCCAGTCGTGAGACTGCATCAGTAACAGGAACAAAATAAACAGCCTGCATTGGCGCACAAGAATGGTGTAAGTTAAATTTATCTGACCAAAATAAAGTAAAGAATTGGTGGGTAAATAAAGTAAATAGAGTACATAACAATATGAAACGCATGCTAATCAATGCGACGCAGCAAGAAGAAATGCGCGTTGCACTGGTTGATGGCCAGCGTCTATATGATTTAGATATAGAGAGCCCTGGTCACGAACAAAAGAAAGCCAATATTTATAAAGGCAAAATCACTCGAATCGAACCCTCACTTGAAGCTGCATTTGTTAATTACGGTGCAGAGCGACATGGCTTCCTTCCTCTAAAAGAAATCGCTAAAACTTACTTCCCAGAAGGGTATACCTTCAATGGCCGCCCTAACATCAAAGATGTGATCCAAGAAGGTCAAGAAGTGATCGTTCAGGTAGACAAAGAGGAACGTGGGCAAAAAGGCGCGGCCTTAACCACATTCATCAGCGTCGCTGGTAGTTATTTGGTACTGATGCCAAATAACCCTCGTGCAGGCGGGATTTCAAGACGCATTGAAGGCGATGAGCGGATTGAACTTAAAGAAGCTTTGAGCCGATTGAAGCTGCCTAAAGGCATGGGCCTTATCGTACGTACAGCGGGTGTTGGTAAGTCTTTTGAAGAGCTTGAGTACGACTTAAATACATTACTTAAACATTGGCAAAATATTCAAGAAGCCGCTGATAGTCGAAAAGCGCCATTTTTGATCCATCAAGAAAGTAATGTTATTTTCAGAGCCATTCGAGATTACTTGCGCCGTGATATCGGTGAAATCCTGATCGATAAACAACGCGTATTTGATGAAGCAAGAGCGCATATTGAAGGCTATAGACCTGATTTTATCAATCGCGTCAAACTATACAAAAATGATGTACCACTGTTCACTCATTATCAAATCGAAAGCCAAATCGAGTCTGCATTCCAACGTGAAGTAAGACTTCCATCTGGTGGTTCAATTGTCATTGACCCTACAGAAGCACTGACTTCAATTGACATCAACTCGTCAAAAGCGACCAAAGGTGGCGACATTGAAGAAACCGCACTGAACACGAATCTAGAAGCCGCTGACGAAATCGCCAGACAGCTGAGACTGCGTGATCTGGGTGGTCTTATCGTGATTGACTTCATCGACATGACGCCTCCACGTCATCAACGAGAAGTTGAAAATCGCTTAAAAGAAGCTGTACGAGCCGACAGAGCCCGTGTTCAAATTGGTAAAATTTCTCGCTTTGGCTTACTCGAGATGTCCCGTCAACGACTGAGACCTTCTCTGGGTGAAGCTAGTCAACATACCTGCCCTCGTTGTAGCGGGCAAGGTACTATCCGCTCAAATGAGTCTATTGCACTTTCTATCTTGAGATTGATAGAAGAAGAAGCAATAAAAGAAAACACTGCGCAGGTTAACGCACAGGTACCTGTCAAAGTTGGGTCGTATTTGCTAAACGAAAAACGTCGAGCTGTTCAACGCATTGAAAAACGTCACAACTGCCACGTCGTTATCATTCCGAATCAGCATCTGGAAACACCGCATTATGAAGTAGTTCGACTTCGTAAAGATGATGTACCAGAGCTTGCAAGTTATGATCAAATAGCAGAGCCAGAAACTGAAGCTGTTGAAATTCAGATGGCACCTGTCGTTCAAAAAGAAGAGCCAGCCTTGAAAGGCGTTGCAATACCTTCAACTCCGGCACCTACAGCTCAGGCCCCAACGACCAAACCGACTTCAAAAGCAACACCGTCGAAGAAGGCTGAGACAGAGCCGAAAGCAAGTTTGCTAACACGCATTGGCAATTGGTTGAAAGGTCTATTCTCTGCGGAAGAAGAGCAGCCTAAAGAAGAAGAGAAGAAGACACACAATAAGCGTCGTGGCAAACAAGATAACCGACGCCGTAACCAGCGTCGTAAAGGCAAAGGACGTAATGAATCACAAAAAGACCTGAACACATCAGATGATTCATCAAAAAGCGAATCAAAAGAGCGTAATGACACTCAAGAGCGCTCCGAGAATCGCAACAAGCGTCGTCGCCAAAATAATCGTAAACGTTCTGACGCTGATAAAGCAAAGAACTCAACGGTAAATGAGCAAAAAGATGACGTGCAACAGGAAGCAAAAGAGAAGCCTGTTAAGCAGCGCCGCCAAAGACGCAACCTACGTAAAAAAGTAAGAGTTGAGACTGAGCAGCAACAAGTTCAAGCTAATGATGATGTTAAGCAAACCGTAACAGAACCAGAAGCGCCGGCTAAAAAAGAGCAAGTTGCCTCTGTTGAAGCTGCCCCTGTATCCGAACCAAAACAGCAGCCTGCTGCTGAGATGGCAACCGAGACTCAAGCTGAGAAGCAAGCACATGAAACGACTAACGAGACTGTTAAGACTCAGCCTCAAGTAGAAGAAAGTGTTGCTACAGTTGAAGCGCCAGAATCAAATGACCAGCCACAATCAGGTCAAAATGAAGAGGATGCACTTGGTGATAAGCGTGAAGGTAAAACTCGCTCTAGACGCTCGCCTCGTCACCTACGAGCTGCGGGACAACGTCGCAAGCGTAGCGATGGGCCAAACCGTTCTTCAACTCCTGCTTTTGTACCGGTTGCAGATCAGGCTGCGGCAGAGTTTGAAGCACAACAACGTACCTCTGATACCCAACCTCAACAAGAAGTGGCGCAAGCTGATATTTTAGAAGCTGAGGCACAAGGTGTTATTGATACGGCAAACGTTGAAGTAGTTGAAGCACCTGCTGCTGAGCCTGTTGTGGTTGAACAAGTTGAAGCGCCTGCTGCTGAACCTGTTGCAGTTGAACAAGTTGACGCACCAGCTGATGAGCCTGTCGCAGTTGAACAAGTTGAAGCACCTGCTGCTGAGCCTGTTGCGGTTGAACAAGTTGAAGCACCTGCTGCTGAGCCTGTTGCGGTTGAGCAAGTTGAAGTACCTGCTGCTGAACGTGTTCGCTTTAATAGAAGTGCAGCATCTCCTATGACTAAAGCAAGTGCTAGCGAAGAACCTGTGAACACGGTTACACCTAGTGTAATGCCAGACGAGTTGCGTACGATAATTCGTTCTAGCAGTCTAGGAGCTGGGTCAAAAGCACCAACAGCACGTGCAAGTGCACAAATGGCATCTCCTGCACCTGTTGAGTAATGAGTAATTAATTACAAGTTACAACACAAAAAAGCCGACTACTAATGTGGTCGGCTTTTTATTTCCCTAATCGTTATTAAAACCACCCCATTTGCAACAAGCCTCTTTAAATATCGACACCAAAGCGAGATAGTTAAAAGTGCCAAAAGCCCTTATATGACGAGTTAATATAGATACCCTGTGATACTTACCAAAGCATTTATCTAGCGATAGAAGCTTCGCCAGAGTATAAAGAGGTGTCGAGAGAAAGGTGCTGTCAGACTATACGCCATGTAGGTTTCGTACAGTCTGTACACAAAGATAAAGGTGATTAACACGCTAGATGTAGAGCTTTTCAGTTTTTAAAACTTTCTTCAAATAATGCTTAGTTTCATCATAAGGCAAGCCACTTTGTAGTGCCTCTAAAACCCGCTCTGGTGACATGGAATTAATAACCTTCGAAGCTTTATTGATGTTTCTAGAGCCATCGCTATTAAATACACGTGCAACATTGCCAGCCCCAGTGTTATAAGCGGCAATCATACAGTACTTCCTGCTCACTGGATCTTTGATGTTACGTAAATACCGGTCATTGAGTAAATGCAAATAGGCAGTGCCCGCTTCAATGTTATTATTTACAACAAATAAGTACGGCGCACTCATCGGGGCATCAATCTTAAATAAGAAGCGATTTACGTCAACACCAGCACTCGTAGGCACTACTTGCATCAGTCCGTATGCGGGTATATGAGATTTAGCAAGCGGGTTAAAATGGCTTTCAGTATGCATCACAGCCAATACTAAGCTGGAATCAATTTCAAAACGTTTACTTTGTTTTGAAATATGCTCTGTATAATGAGATGCACGCTTTTTGGCTAGACTCCCTTGCGGAAGCTTAATTGTTACCTTAGTCACCTTCTCATCATTTTGCCCAGCTATTTGTCTGACTGACTGCGCCAAATTTTGAATTCGTTTAACTTCCAGCTGCTCAAGCTTAGCTTTGTCTTCATTGAGCTTTTCAACAATTTTACTTTCATCGCTATTGGCCAGTGCGAGCTTCTCATCCGCCTTTTTATCTAATAGCTGCTTTTGCTCAATTGTCTGCTGTTTTATTTTTGCTTTGGCATCAATAATTGCGTTCACTTTGAGACTTCGATCTATCTCATACGCGTCTTGAGATGCGTCACCAAGCTTAGCTTGCTCACCGTTCAAAAAGCTCTGTAGAACTGCATTTTCTGCTTGTCTAAAACGCTCAAACTGGCGTTTAATTTCAGACTCTGATGGCGCGCCACCGTCAACATGGCGAATACTCAAAGTTAACTCATTATGCTCAAAATCGATCTCAAGCCTTGATAAGTTATCTTCTGAATAAGAGACATACTCACTGCGCGAAGCAACTTTAGCCTCCCCCCAGTGTTTGATTAATTCATCTCTGAACGCGTCATATTCAGCAAGGTGTTGCTCCACAAATTGCTCATACTCGCCCAAATGCTCAGCTTTAAACTGCTCAAATTCACTTCTAGTAGCGGCATTTTCAGGGAAAGTTTGTTCTTTGCTATCATAACCTTCCATCTCTTTTGATAATTCGTCAAAAGGCGAGGCATTGGCAGCGTAAGAAGCCCCAATAAAAAACTGAGACAACACAGTTAATGCTAGTACTTTTTTCACTTTTTAATCCTTACAAGCAAAAAACGCACCCAAAGGCGCGTTTTATTAGTTAGTCAATCTAGCAATTTCTTTTTCAAGATCTTTCTCTGCTTTGTAAGCTTTGAATTCTTGATAAAGAAACTTTTCGTCTTGCGGATTAATGTCTTTCTTACTTTCTTTGATCACATCTTTAAACAAAGAATGTGTTAATTGTGGTGATAACACAACCAAAGAACAGTAATAGTCTTTACCTGCAATCTCAACTACGTCTGCTTTGTTTACACGAGAGCCGCGAAGTGTTTGCTTTGTAAGCTGCTTTGATACCGAGCTAAACGTTGAACCAACTGTTGTTTCATCGTTTGCATCTGTGCGATTCGCAAAGGTTTTGTCTAAACCTTCGATGCGTGTTTCAATTTGTTGCGCAAGTGCTAAACGAGCATTTGCAACTGAGCTCTTTTGGTCAATAGATATGTTACCAGAAAATTTTACACAATCTGCGGCTGCAATCCCGTTCTCTATTGTCGGGTTTAACACCCAGTCAGGAATATTCACTTTTGACTGAGAAGCAGACTGCTCTTGCGTTGAGCTACACCCTGCCAATATCCCTGTAACAAGCACTGTAGTAAGTAGCGATTTAAGTTTCATGGTGGTTTCCTTCGTCAGATTAATTGCCTAAAGCGATGATTTAAATTTATCAAAAGGCTGAGCCAATTACAGTAATAAATTGTAAGAACGATTTTTTACAACTTTGTTCTTTAAAAAAACTAAAAAAATCTTAAACTTGGGGACAATATAACTGAATTACTTGGTATAGTCACCGATATGTTTCTTACAAGTCATGGATGTCAACGTGCAATCTAGTGTTATTTCTCATTTTTTTCTCGCGACTAGCTTAGTACTGCTCGCGCTCTTAACAGGCTGCCAAGCTACGCCTGCGAACAAAAGCGCGATTCTTTTAGCTCAGCAAGGCAATTTCGAATCCGCAAAACAAGCGATAAGAAGCGATTACTCTGCTACAGGGAAAAGTAAACTTTTGCATTACTTAGAATTGGGAATGCTTAATCACCTTCAAGGTAACTACGAACGCAGTAACGAACTGTTGGCTGAAGCGCAAGAAATCATAGAAGCGCAGTACACGGTAAGTGTCGTTGAATCGGCAGTTGCCTTAGTAAGTGGTCCTACTTATACCACTTATGCTGGCAAGGTCTATCACAGACCCTTGATCAACCTCTACAAGGCACTCAACTATAACGCGTTAGCGAACCGAGCGGGTCCCAATAAACAGCAGTTCCTAGATTCAGCTATGGTAGAGATGAGACAACTTGATACCTACTTAGCTAATTTAAAAGATAAAACTGGCGGCTATGATCGAGTATCAGATACAGAACCGACATCTGACGATTTGACGAACCAAATATATAGGATGCTCCAACCCGTGTTTGCACCAAACGATTTGCTCGTCAATATTGACTACAAAGATGATGCTTTCGCGCACTACATTAGTGGCATGCTATTTGAGCGAAGCCACGAACTAGACTCCGCTCGAATTCAATACCAACGCGCTGCCAGTGCTTTTGAAAATGGCTTCGCAGAGCAATATAACTTGAATAACAAAAAAATTATTGCGCAAGTTTATGCGGATTTAATCCGAGTTATGACTGAAGCGGGTGGTTATAAAAGCGAAATCCGCAAATTAAACAAGAAAATTGGTAAAACAACTCGCACTGAGAAAAAGCCTATACTCAATGTCATTCAAAACGTTGGTATTGGCCCGCAACGAAAAGAGTTTAACTTACTTCTAAAAGCGGATCATGACGCAAAAGCGCTCGTAATGACGCCAATTCTCTGGGGTACTGCCAAAGAACGTAAGGCGCAAATGAGATGGTTTCAAATGCTATTTGCCGATACCAGTATTTTTGACATAGTCCAAAACTACGCAATGGGCGATATCGGTGACGTTGCCATGGGCGCGCTAACAAAACGAATACCATTAGGCCCTCTTTGGGATGACGCGGAAGATATTGGCTTGATCCAAGCCTTAGAATACGGCAGTCGAATTTCAGTCACATACTTGGAACCTTTACAGCAACAAGTGAAAAGTGCTGAGGTCTGGGTCAACGGAAAAAAGGCTGCTGAACTAGATAAGATATACTCGGTCAGTCTACTAACCCTGCAAGACGCACTAAGAAATGCGAATTCAGAAATACAAGTAGCGCTTACGAGAGAAATGATCAAAGCAATCACCGCACAAAAAACCATCAATGCAACAGGCTTAGATCAATCATTCGCAGGCTTTGCTAAATTTGCGACTTCAGTTGTTAACGCCGTAACAGCTTCTGCGGACCTAAGACAGTGGCAGTCGCTCCCAGCGCAAATAAATTATGTGCAATTACCGCTAGCAAAGGGTACTTACGAAATTACTTTGAAAACTCACCTCACCACAGGGAGAGTGATCGAGCAGTCAGAAGCTGTAGATGTGTCGGACGATATAACTCTTTGGCACACTCGCACGTTTTTACAGCAGTCACGAGTCACTGCACCAGATTCAACTTTTTTATAATGGAAAAATGTTATGAAATGTAATAAAACCTTGTTAAAAATCACACCACTCGTTATCGCATGTACGCTTGCTGTATCAGGTTGCTCGTCAACTAAAGTACAACGAGTAGATGCAAATCAAGAGGTTGCATTATCTGACAAATGGAATGGAAAGGACTCTCAACTCGTTGCAGAAGCCATGATCAATGACATGTTAAGTTTCCCTTGGGTTAACGATCACTTACAAAAAGAAGGTCAGAGACCTGCTATCATCATTCAGTCAGTACGCAATAAGTCACATCAACATATTGCCGTAGACACGTTCTTAAACGATCTGAAACGTTCAATTCTGCGTAGTGGCCAAGCTGACTTTGTCGCTAACAAAGATGTTAGACGTGAGATCCGTGATGAGCGAAAAGACCAAGAGCTTAACTCAAGCTTAGAAACGCAAAATGAAATGGGGCAAGAGCAAGGAGCTGACTATGCGCTTTCTGGCACCATAAATTCATTTGTTGATGAGCAAGGTGGCAGCAGAGTAACTTTTTATCAAGTTGACTTGCGCCTAATTGACATGACAACAAACCGTGAGGTATGGAATGGACAAAAGAAAATTCAAAAATTGCAGGAACGTTCACGTTTTGGCTTCTAAATCACTGTTGGCGGCACTGGTAAGTGTCGCCGTATTAACAGGCTGTAAATCTAACTCGGCTAGTCAATCGCAAGTAAACGCAGCGCCTCAGTGGACTTCAGTAACGCCCACTTCAAGTTACCTAGTTTATGGTGTGGGCACGGCGCAAAATACTGGTGATAAGCAACAAGCAAAGCTTGCTGCGCAAGAGTCCGCACGTCTGGCACTTGCAAAACAGCTTAATGTCACTATTTCCGCAAATACGACCATTAAGCAACAAGCTGATGATAAGTCTATGACTTTTCATATTGACGAGCTAATTCAATCAAAAGTGCCAAACATTCAACTGCAAGGCGTGAAAATTGAGGATGAGTTCTTTAATGCACAACAGCAAACAGCTTATGCACTAGCCGCATTCAACAGAACAGAAGCGGTTATGCAAACCGAACTTTCTATCAACGGACTAGATGACGAAATTTCGCAATTTAACTTAAGCCAAGTAGGAAATAAAACGCTGACCTTGAAGCGTGCTGTCGCATTAAAAGAGTTAGTTGTTAAGCGTGACAAGCTGAATCAATATTTGCAAATGCTACAGGCACCTCATGTTACTATGCCAGCCTCTGTTCGCAACAAACAAGCGCTAGCTGATGAAATACTCAATAACATTAGCTTTAGCATTGCAGCTGACCATGATGGACATAACAAAGTAAGGGATCTGCTTGCGCGTGCCCTGACCAGCCAAGGTATTAAAATTACCGACCAAGGCGCTGATTTTGCCCTGCAATTTCGTGTGGACTGGCAAGATATGAAGAAGTCAGGCACCTATTATAGTCTTGCGGAGAGCTTTTTAGTAATCACAGAAGCTGGTGAAGAAAAGGCGCATTTTAATGCAAAAGTAAAAGCGGCTTCTAGTTTCAAAGACACTGCCAAAAGCAATGCGATGGGTAAACTCGCAGACAAGCTCGGACAGCAATTGGCCGAATTTGTCGTTTCAGGCAAATCTTAAATTAAAAAAGGCCATTAAGGCCTTTTTTTAATTCTCTTGGGAATATTTTTCTAACTGATCTTTTAAATTCGGTGGAATGCCTTTGATTGTAAGTGTGTCACTCACCGGATCATAAATCACTCGCTCACCTAAATGCTTACGCTCAAACCCAACGCTCACACCGCCACCCATACCAGAGAACTTCACCATCGCTGTTACAGTCTTTTTATCTAGCGGGAATGACTCTTCAAGTTCGTACCCCTGCTCTTTGTAAAAGTCTTCAAATTGAACTTCTGACGACTTAGATAGGGTGTCCGACAGCCCTTCTATATCGGCATCTTCGCCACTATTTATACAATCATTACAATAGTCAAAAACTTCTTTTCGAATAACATCTTTCTCTGCCTTTTCAAATTGCTGTTCAGACAAATAGTCTTCTACAGCGTGCAGCATCGTCTGTGACTGTTGTTTCGGATCCACACCTTCAGCACAGCCAAGAAAGTCTAAAAAGAAATCAGCAACTTTGCGCCCTGCTCTGCCTTTTATAAATGAGATATATCGATTTTCATCCGCTTGCGTGTCCCATGCAGTGAGGTCTATACGCGCAGCCAATTGCATGCGAGAAATATCGAGGTGTCTTGAGCTCGCTAAATCCAGTTCAGACGTAATAGAGTAATGCTCTTTAATACTGATTTGCGCAATTAACATATAATCGCACCCCACATATTGATAATGGCAAAATACTAAATACCCTG
This sequence comes from Pseudoalteromonas luteoviolacea, assembly GCF_001696455.1. Classification (GTDB taxonomy): domain Bacteria; phylum Pseudomonadota; class Gammaproteobacteria; order Enterobacterales; family Alteromonadaceae; genus Pseudoalteromonas; species Pseudoalteromonas luteoviolacea_C. The sequence continues at coordinate 105,000 of NZ_MAUJ01000001.1, read as the reverse complement.
TCTCATGAAAGGCATATTTATTGAGCTCTTCTTTTAACACTTCTGTTGCTTGCTGTGTCATATGCCAAAAACCGAGCTCACTATTGCGATAGCTTTGCATAGCTGAAGCTACCGTGCTGTTTTTGTCGCCATCAAATGCACAATACCCTTTACCAGGTTTTCCATTATATGCATGGTGTAGCTGCTCAATAAAAACATTTACACGATCGTTAATCACCATTTCATCTTCACGCAAATGGATCTCTGTTTCTTCGTCACGCTTGTCTACATAATGTACAACAAGCTTTTTCACCTCAATGCTCATCTTTGTTTTTAACGCCTCTGGTGTTAGAATATGAAGAATTGTAACTCTATTAATTTGAACCAACCGATGCCAATTCAGTCTAAATATTCCAATGAACAAGTAGAACAAATTGTTGATAGTTTAATCAATGTACTCCAAGAGCACAAAACACCTGTCGATTTGAGTCTAATGTGTTTAGGAAATTCTATCACGCACATTTTAAAAGAACATGTGCCAGAAGCTAAAAGACAGGAAGTTGCTGAAAATTTCGCCAAGGCGCTTATTCAATCGGTAAAATAACGGAATGAATCTCACACCACATAGTCCTTTCTCGTCAAAAGCGAGCCAACTGCTTAGTTGGGGGCACTGGTTTACCTTTGCCAATATAGGTTTAGTGCTCATCATAGCGCTAACCTATTTGGCAGCGGACTCTGCACCAAATAGTTTTGGCGGCTGGATTTATATGATAGTCACTTGGCTAAGTCATACCAGCTTCATTACTTTTTGCGCATTTGTACTCACGGTGTTTCCCTTAAGCTTAGTATTTCCATATCCTAGGCACATTAGGGGCATGGCTGCGGTTATCGCTACAGTAGGGATATTAACATTATGTTTAGATGCCTTTGTGTACTATCAGCAGGGTTATCACATAAGCGTTCAATCAATACCTGAAATAGCATCTTTGTTAATCGGGATGATAAACGGCTTGTCTATCGCAACCGCCCTGTTTGTTATCTTTTTAATCGCCATCATATTAGCGTTTGAGCTGGTAGTTGGTAACCATGCATGGCGACACCTAGACAAATTAAAGTCATATCGATTTCCAAAATACGCAACAGCGGTACTGGTTAGCTGCTTTGCAATTAGTCACCTAATGCATGTTTGGGCTGATGCGAATAACTACTTTGATATTACCAAACAAGACAATGTGCTGCCTCTCTCATACCCAACGACAGCCAAAACTCTGCTAGCGAGGCATGAGCTTCTTGACTTGAACGAGTATCAACAAGCTAGAACCGTTCGTCTGGAAAATGCGACTTCAAACTACCAATTGCCTGCTAACTTGGCTGCATGTAAGTTTGATGCGGCGCCTGTAGAAATAGTCGTTATGACTGAGTCGCTTCAAAGTGATGAAAGCACTTTTCAAGACCTACAATGGTATACCCAAACGCAGCTTCTTGTGCCAACGAATCCTTTAGATAGGTACTTTAACTTAGTTTACGGCCTGCCAGCATACTACAGAACAACAGTAACAGAACGGCGTTTAACCCCCGTTTGGAATACGGCTAATATACTAACTCTCTCTGGTAAAGTGCCATTTGATTACTTAGAGCAAGAGATAGACGACGGCAAGATAAGTTTTGTGTTCAGTGACAAACTTCCTGAGCTTGATAAGGCTAAAAACTACGTCATTATTGAGCAAAGCAATGAGAAGTCGATTGTAACCCAAACAAGTTTACACACGAATCTTCCCTACTTTTCAGATCACAGCGGTTTGATGCAAGGCAATGATATTATGGTGACTTTATTGGACAAACACTTTGGCTGCAGCCAGTTAGCAAAACAAACGATGCTTGGTAATGTGATCGGCTCAGAGTCAGTAAATCAAGGGGTTAATTACTCTCAAGGCGTGTTAATCGCCTATAAGAAAGATCGAATTATTCTGGTAAATCATGATGGCAGTCACAAACAAATATCTGCAAAAGAAGGTTTTCATATAGAGCAAAAGCTAGATACCCCTTTCCTTGTGCAAAGTATCAAACGGCTTAAGCAATTTACCGGTAAAGCATCTAATCTATAGATTAGGTGCTTTATTAAAATACCCATATGATGCTTAGTATAAAGGGAGTAAATTTCTCCCTTACATTCATTGCTGCCTTTTTAATATTTGTCGACTATATTTAGTAAACAGGTAACAACAAGGAAGCTTTGCAATGACATCAATAAGGTTATTTTTTTTATTATTCTTACCACTTTTTTGTAGCGCCAAGTCTACTGTTACCTATTATAAATGCGTTACCGATAAAAGTACGGTATTTAGCCAACACCCGTGTTCTAGCTCTGCACAACAGTTGACACTGACACATTCAGACCCTCAGGCTAAAGTGCCGTCAGAACAACACTTCAAAACACTCAATGAACTCGAAAGACGTCAAATTGTACGTAACTTAAAAAATGCGTTACGTGCCAAAAAACATCATGCAGCCATCCTTGGTAGAAAGAGAGACGAAGCTGCCAGAGAGCAGCAACGCCGAGTCACTAGGCTAATGGATGATGAAAAGCGAAAAGCAACAGTTAAAGATGTAAAACAACAACTTAAGTCGATTAATAAAGACTATTTAAAACAAGTTAAAGTATTAAATAAAGAAATAGCCCAAATCGAGAAAAAACTGAAAAGGATGGAATGACTCCAGTGTCACTTACCCAGTTTCACAACTTTGCCTAGCGTGGTGGTTATAGCTACAAATTCTGTCATCATTTCTCAGTATAGTTGCGTTAAATTAGTACTACATATTGCTAATTAACGAGCTTTCAAGCTAGAGTAGTCAAAAGTTTAATTGAATCAAACAATAAACACATAGATTGCGTTGTCGTCAATTGAGAAAATAGGCAAGATAGCTAACTAGGAGGCTGCATGGACCCTCAAGAAATTGCTTTTTTGATTATCTCCGGGTTCCGAAAACATTACTCGTTATTTCAAGATATTACCGCACAAGTTCCCCACGCATTTGCAACTCAGCAATGGCATGTAATTGAAAAAGTAAATAAGTCGAGAATAAGCCACTACGACGAACGAGTAGCGGATACAGTCAAGATACTGCGGTTACACTTTAATTCATCTCAGGTAAATATTGCACTGTGGTTTAAAGTAAAACAGGCCTACATTGAGCTACTTACTTTCCACCCCCAAGCAGAACTCGCGGAAACCTTTTATAACTCTGTATTTTGCCAACTATTTCATCACAGCTATTTTAATAACAATTTTATTTTTGTGACAAGTTCAATTGAGGACACGACCACTTTACCTGTTGAAGCAGAGTATAGGAGCTACTTCCCAGTTGTTGATGGCTTAAAGCCAACCATTTATAAAATCATTTCAAATATTAATTTTGCATGTGAATTTAACGATTTAGAAGGTGATATTCGCCTCTTGCAAAAAGCGTTTATTAAACAAGCGCCGGATACTCACCACCAGCATTTTAAAATGCGCTTCGATATCTTAAAATCACCATTTTATAGAAACAAAAGCGCATATATAGTGGGCCGAGTTATCTCGAGTTCAGGTACGCAACCATTTATAATCGCGGTACTTCATCATCCCAATGGTAAGCTAAAAATTGATGCTCTCGTCACCAATGGCACCCAAATGAGCCTGATATTCGGGTTTGCCCGTGCTTACTTCTTGGTAGAGACACATGCCCCATCGGCTTTAGTAAGCTTTTTGAACCAATTAATGCCGAGTAAAACACAAGCCGAATTGTATAACTCCATTGGGTTCCACAAACACGGAAAAACCGAGTTTTACCGAGCGTTTCTGCATCATCAAAAACATAATGAGGAGCAATTCTGCATCGCGCCAGGCACTCCGGGTATGGTTATGTTAGTGTTTACATTACCAACTTTTCCTTATGTTTTTAAAGTCATCAAAGAGCACTTTGCTGAGAGTAAACCGTTTGGCAGAAACACCGTCTTAGCACGCTACCAATTAGTCAAAAACCACGATCGAGTTGGCAGAATGGCTGATACGCTTGAATACTCAAACGTCGTTATCAAAAAGAGTCAAATAGAACCTCAGCTCCTTGAGCTCATGAGAGAAAAACTTAGCAATAGCATCATCGAAGACTCTGACTTTATTGTTATCAAGCACCTATACATTGAACGTCGGATCACACCACTCAACTTATACTTGCAAAATGCGACTGACGAAGAAACTGAATATGTCATAGATGACTATGGCCATGCCATTAAAGAAATGCTGCATGTCAATATTTTTCCGGGCGACATGCTACTTAAAAATTTCGGTGTTAGTCGTCACAAACGTGTCATTTTTTACGACTATGACGAAGTACAATACCTTACTGAGATGAATTTCAAAGCCCTCCCGAAAACGTCATTAAATGACCTATATTGTGGAGAAAGTGCACTATCTTTTGCGCCAAATGACGTATTTCCGGAACAGCTATGTACTTTTGTTCTAACTAACCCTAAACTCAAAGCTATATTTGAACGCCTCCACCCAGAATTATTGACACCTGATTATTGGCAGCAAGCACAGCGCGACATTCAGCAGCATAAAACGAAGCATGTATTTCCGTACCCCCAAAATCAGAGGTTTGGCCAGCAAAATAAGAATAAAGGATCACTGTGAATATCAGTAAAATCGACCTCAACCTGCTTGTATATTTGGACACTTTGTTGCGAGAGTGTAATGTCACCAGAGCAGCCAACCAGCTTAGCATTACGCAGCCAGCAATGAGCAATGGACTCAAGCGACTTAGAAATTTATTCAATGACCCCATATTAGTCCGCACAAGTGAGGGGATGGTACCAACAGAGCGCGCGTTAGAGCTGCAGCCTGTTATTCGAGGGATACTCATGACCCTCGAAGAAACCCTAGCACCAAATCGAGAATTTGAAGCAGGTCAGAGTAAACGCGTATTCAGAATAATGGCCAGTGATTATGCGGCAAGCACTCTTGCTCCTAAGCTACTCGCTAAACTGCATAATGAAGCACCAGATACAACGCTCGATATATTAACACCTAGCGACGTAACCTTTCATGATGTAGAAAATGGCAAAGTGGATATGGCCATAAATCGGTTTGAGAATTTACCGCAATCTTTTCATCATAAGCAAATCTGGAAAGATAGTTTCTGTTGTTTGGTCAAGTCAAGCAACCCAATCAAAGACAATTTCACATTAGATGCCTACTTAAAGGCACGTCATATCTGGGTTAGTAAAACTGGCTTTGGTGTAGGTGTGGGGATGGACCCCGAAGACGTTCAAAAGTTAGGCTGGGTTGACGAAGCATTGGCGCATTTCGGGAAGCACCGGAATATTGCGACGTTTACGCGTAACTATCATGTTGCAATACACTTGGCTAAAGAGCAAAACTTGATTGCAACATTGCCTTCTAAAGCCGCAAATATATATAAAGACGATCCTTCACTCGCAATTCTAGAGCCTCCATTCCCGATACCGCCATTTGAATTAGACATGATCTGGAGCCCTTTATTACATCGCGATGCGAGTCATATTTGGTTACGTCAAAAAATTGCCGAAATTGCAGAAGAGATTAAATAACGTCTATGAAGAATTACCAAAAGCTAGTGGAGCATTACCAGTCCATTCATAATTTTGAGCACGTAAGAGCGATCTGCAGCTGGGATCAGGCAACCAATATGCCATCAGGGGGAGCCGACAGTCGAGCACAAGCCATGGCAGAGCTCGCCGTTCACCTGCATAAGCTGCACACGGCAGATCAGTTAGCCGAACTGCTTAATAATGCCGGCGAGGAGCAACTGACAGCGCAGCAAAAAGCAAGCGTTCGAGAAATGAAGCGGACTTGGCAACATGCAACCGCACTGCCTGCTGAGTTAGTCAAAGCAAAAAGCCTTGCAGGCGCAAAGTGTGAGCACCAATGGCGTACCCAACGGCTACAAAATGATTGGCAAGGTTTCTGTAAGAACTTTGCTCCGGTTGTGTCATTGAGTCAAGAAGAGGCCCAGATCCGTGCTGAACAAATTGGCTCAACACCCTATGACGCGATGCTAGACATCTACGAGCCGGGTATGACATCAAGCCAACTTGATACACTTTTTGGGGAAATAGCCACTTGGCTTCCTGAAATAATACAGCGCACCAGAACATCGGACGAATTACAAATCCCAGTAAATTATCCAATTCAAAGCCAAGAAAGGTTGGCAAATGAACTGATGGCTTTTTTGGGCTTTGATTTCAATCACGGTCGCTTAGACACCAGTGTACACCCTTTTTGTGGTGGTACGAGCCAAGACACTCGCATTACGACACGTTACGATACGTCCGAATATTTAAACGCCATGATGGGGGTCATACATGAAACTGGGCATGCTTGTTATGAACAAAACCTGCCTCAAGATTACCTAGCGCTACCTGTGGGAAAAGCACGTTCAATGGCTATCCATGAGTCTCAATCACTGTTTTATGAGATGCAAATTGGTCGAAGCGATGCGTTTATCAAACTCATGAGTCGCAAAGCGCAAGCTTACTTCCCCGAGCAATCAAAGATTGCTTCTGTAGATAAAATAAAAGCTCAGCTACAACAAGTAAAGCCAAGCCTTATCAGAGTGGATGCTGATGAGGTAACTTACCCTGCACACATCATTTTACGCTACGACATTGAAAAAGCTTTGATAAATGGAGATATCCAGAGTAATGATATTCCAGAGCTCTGGGACGCTAAAATGATTGAGCTGCTTGGGATTTCAACGAAAGGAAATTTCAAAGATGGATGTATGCAAGACATCCACTGGACAGATGGTAGTTTTGGCTACTTCCCAAGCTATACCTTAGGTGCTATCTATGCCGCTCAATTTAAATCTGCAATGTCGCACTCTCTCGACCTTGAGCAACACATATTAAATGAAGATTTTGCACCTATTTACAATTGGTTAAAAGAGCATATTTGGCAAAACGCGAGTATATACAACTGAGGAGCTGCTGTTAAAGGCCACCAACGAACCGTTGAATACTGCGTTTTTTAAAAGCCACCTGTTAGCGCGTTACTGTTAAATTTAATTTATCAGAAAGGTTCTTCGCTGTGTAAAGGCTGCTTAAATGCAGCTTTTACACACTAGCTTCAATGTCGGCGTCTTTCACCGCTCTAATCTTGTTCAGTAAGAATTGTGCAGTCTCTTTAAGCGGCTGATCTTCGATTTGTTGCATTCTATGCTCCAAAAAGCTCTCTAGGCGATCACTCCTTAACGCGGTGAGGCACTTTTCCAAAGACTCATCAATGTATTCATGCAGAGAGACCGTAGTGCTCCATTCTAAAGAGTTTGCCCATTGTAATACGTGACTTAACTCGCTAGGTTTTAATTCTCCGCAAACACATTGCGCCATGAGCGCAATATCCAGCAGAGACTCTTTTTGTAATTGCTCGACACACACCCCACTGTCGAGGTGAGAAAGTAATTGTTCAAACTTCATCGGTAGCTCCTTTAAATTGACGGTATGTGCTGTTTTTCCAATGCCATCTTTGACAATATAAAACCTCGCCAATAATGTCACTTAAAAAATATACATGTTGAAGTACATACACTACCCTTAACTTAAGTCAGCAAGAGCCTCTGTCATGTACAAACACTCTGTCATTGTTGCCACTCTCTGTTTAGTTTTGCCCCACTTTGCCTTTGGGAAAGATGTCATTTCAGTACCCATAGATAGAGATATATATAGGTATGCCAAACAGCTCATTAATGGGAAAAGCCTAAAAAACATAACACCTGACATATTCGACCACCCACTGTGTCAAAGAGACATTGTCGACTTGATCCTCATTCAAAAAGCCCTCATTTTAGGCAACTCACAACTCGAGTTTAAGTTCGTGTTAATTGACCATGAAGAGCAAGAGGATAACTTACTTAAATCTGGCTTGCTGCTAGTGAGCGTCGACACAATGTGGCTCAGTCAAGTGCAGCCAATCGCTCATAGTGTCCACATTTCGTCACCGATTATACGTAAAGGTGAATATTACGCAGGCATCTACACTGCCCCCAATAACACCCAAGCGCTCGCTAAAAAAATTGGCTCAGACCTTTCTCAGGTCACTGTGGTTAGTAACGAAAACTGGGCTGTAGATTGGCAGACATTACAGCAGCTGAACCCCAAGGCGATGTTTAATGAATCAGAATGGATAATAATGGCCAAACTTGTGAGTCATGGGTGGGTTGATATTATGCTAGTCTCATTCAATAATTCTCCCCTTTTTAGATACAGCGGTGAGGACTATGTAATCGAAGCAATAAAGGGTGTTAAAGTTGCACTACAAGATAGTAGACATTTTGTTGTAAGCAAAAAACACCCACGTAGTCAACAAACTTTCCGTGAACTTGAATTGGGAATAAAACAACTCAGAAGCTCAAAATTCATCGAAAAATCATATAGAAACTGTGGCTTTCTAACCAATTTGGTTGATAAATGGCGCGAAATACCCTAGAAAAATCGTATTTTTGTATATTCGTGTCAAGATTCATATTTGATCCATTTTATTCCAATATCTTTCCCCAAATTAGAAAAAAGACTGAATGGATAATAGGAACCCTTTATGAAAGAGCTGAGACTTCAAGTTAATATTTTATTTTACTTCGTGCTTGCCACGCTATCTATCGTGCTGTTAAGTCTTGCGAAATTATTCTTTGATTTGCAACTATCACAGATAGCAGCCGTTCAATTATTTATTGCAATTATCGCAACACTTGCAGCGTCTATGCATTTTGTTTTCGCATTATCGGGCCAAAAGTGCGTTACAATATGTAATCAAGGTTTGTCACATTTTAATGTGTTCGGTCGCAGACGATTTATCCCTTCTGAAGAAATTATTAGCCTCAATACAAAAAGCGTCCTAGGGTTGAAAACGATTCAAATCCATACGAAAGAAAAACGCATTACCTTATTGGCATTCAAGATCACCAAAAAGCAAAAGAAGACATTACAGCAATTAGGGTACTTGGCGTAAAAGGTTGAGATATGGTTTTAAACTGCTTAGGATGCGCAGGTAAACAAAAAACATAGAGAAGAAACATGTCAAACCAATACTCAATTGGCACGCTAGGTACTCCGTGGTGCGCTGACGAAAAACAAGCTTGGTATCAACAACAACAGATCCAACGCTCCTATCAGGAAAACGTCATTAGCAGGGTCGAAGAGTTACACGGTGTATGTGAAGTCGAAGAGTATGGTGTATTGGCATATGAAGCGGGGACTTACCGCCTTTTCGCGCTTAAGAATAAGCATTTCAACCCTCAGCACCCAACAATCCTAGTAACCGGTGGTGTACATGGGTATGAAACAAGCGGTGTTATGGGGGCACTTAAGTTTGCAGAGCACTATTTAGAACAATACAGTAGCCAGTATAACTTTATTATTTTACCTTGTATCAGCCCCTGGGGTTTCGAGACCATCAACAGGTGGAACCCTGAAGCCATTGATCCAAATCGCTCATTTTATGCAAACAGCCCAGCGAATGAGTCCAGGTTGGCTATGGAGTACATTGCTGCATATGAAGGCGATATCATCGCACATATTGATTTGCATGAAACCACAGATACTGATAACAGTGAGTTTAGACCTGCACTTGCCGCAAGAGATGGCAAGGTAAATCATAATTGGAATATCCCTGATGGCTTTTATCTCGTTGGGCATACACAAAAGCCCGAGCCGGAGTTTCAAAAAAGGATCATCGACGAGGTGAAAAAAGTCACCCATATCGCTGATGCAGATGAAAACGGTCAACTAATCGGTGTAGATTTAGAACAATTTGGTGTTATAAATTACGATGGTACGAAGCTTGGTCTCTGCATGGGCATGACAGACGCACCTTTTGTTACCACAACTGAAGTATACCCTGATAGCCAAAACACCACTTCAGAAGAATGCAATGATGGTCAAGTTGCGTCTATTCTTGGTGTAATTGCATTCTTATCAAACCGAAATTAACCTCTTTACGGCCTTATTTGCTAGGCCGTAACCTCTCCATGCTCATAAATAATCTCAAAAATTTCTTTGAAAGAATGTGCTTTCTGTAGAATATTAACAGGAATATGAAGAGCGCGAGCAATGTCAGATGCTGAAATCATACCGCGAAGGTTTTGGTTTGCGTCCATTAATAACACATGCTGGTGACCCAACTCTTTGAGCGTCTCCAATATATCTCCAATCCTAGCGTTTTCGACGCACTCATAAAACATAGCGTGAAGATCACTTTTTTTAGTCATCACATCTTCAACTGTCAAATCTGCTCGGGCAACGCTGCGTTTTTGTGCCGTTGTAAGCACCTTTCGTCCAGTTAGATCCTTTGAATTGACTACACCTACAAATGTATCATCATGATCTATCACTAATTTACAGCGCACGTGACCATTTACCATCATAAATAATGCATGGTCTATATCAACATCTTTAAGTATCACTTGCGGGTGGCGGCGAGTGAAATCAGTGACCACTTGTTCTGCTGGGCTAAAAATTGATAAAGGGTTCCCTTCATAGTGCTCACAAAACTGATAAATCCCTTCCAGCTTAGTTGTGTTCAAAAGTTTAAACTCGCTCATAAACCACCTCTTGTGGAGTTAAAAATTGCTGCTATTTAAAAAGGATGGTTCATTGTTTGATTAATCGCAAGGAAAATAAAAGGTACTACCAACGTGATATTAAAAAACTGTAATCCCCTGTAATAGATAAAATTAATAATCCTTCGTAGAATACAGACATAGGTTAGTAAACTTTACTAAATGATATTCAACTGACTATTTATGTTTGAATACCTTGCAGATTTCCCTTTATATGTGCCCACTTAGGTGGGCCTATTTTTAAGGTAACGAATGTACAGCTTTAACTAGGACAGGTACCCCTAGCAGGCTATTCGCTCGCAATAAGCACAGAATTAAAAGTGACTGCTAGCGAAATAATCACGGAATACGAAGCATTTCACTAGTAGTCTACTTCTTTTATCAGGTAAAATTTCTGCAAATGATACGTGATGCTAACCTTTAGCGATAATACGGAAATCTAGGAAAATCTATGGCTTACTTGATTGATGAGCAAAAGCTCGAAAAAATATACCTAAAAAGTTACCACACCTTCGGACGTTTTAAATTTAATGTAGACACCTTTTTAGACAAACCCGGTATTTCACGGCACCACGCAATCATCGAGTATACAAATGAAACTTGGCTCATCCGGGATGTCAGCACAAATGGCATCTGGATTAATGATCGAAAAATTGATAAAAATTTACCTTATCAATTGTCTGAAAACGATAAAATAGACTTTGCAGCACCAGGGCAAAACTCCTTCGTTGTATCTAGCTTAAACGCCAACTGTCAGTATTTTGTCTCTCAAAATAACCCAAGAAATGTGATTGAAATCGAAAACCAAATGCTCCTTCCAAATGAGCAAGATCCTTCTCACATTGTTTACTATGATGCATTACTAAACTATTGGTTTTTGGAGGATTTAAATACTTCAGATAGGCAAGCATTGATTGATGGTGGTATCACAAGCTTATTTGGTGAACAATGGCTCTTCTATTGTGCTGGCATATCAACAATGACTAAACACCTAGAGCAACAACCGTCGGTTAAACCCTTATCACTCAACTTTTCTGTCAGCTTGGACGAAGAAAAAACAGACTTGTCGTTACTTGTTGAAGGGGAAGAAATTGACTTGGGAAGTCGTAGCCACCATTATTTGCTGTTACTTCTTGCCAGAACACGCATCGAAGACAAACAATCAGGTCTTGATCCTGAACTGCAAGGTTGGGTTTACCGTGAAGACTTGGCCAAACAGCTCGGTGTTCAAATGAACCATATGAACATCATGGTGCACAGAGCACGTAAACAGTTGAGTGAAGCATCGCCTGAAAAAGCACCAGAAGCAGGCTATATTCTAGAAACTAACAACGGCCAAATTCGAATGAATTGTCAGGATATTACAATTTTAAAAGGTGCCCAGCTAGAAACCCGAATTAGCCTCTAACTGGCAGCGTATATGGGCATACCTATTAATTTCGGTATGCCCCAGCTTGACCAATGATTTTATCCTCTAAATTCTTTAAGAAACCCAGCTTAAAAAGCACCTCTGTAAGTACAAATAGCGGCCCTATCAAAAGTCCAATCAAATCATCTACAAATGCAGGCTTCTTGCCTTCAAAATAATGCCCGACAAACTGAATGATCCAGCCAATAACAAACAACCCTGCGCCAAGGCCATAAAATGCCCAGTTAACGGTCATATCTGAAGACAGGTTCTGGTATATCGAAAAGGCACCTAAATAGCCCAGGATCAGTAATAAAACCATTACAAGGCCAATTGTAGGTGACAAGATAAAGTAATACCCACCAGCCATGGCTATCAGTAACATGGCGACTGTGACAGTCAGCCCTGAAAAGTCGAATAAAGGCACATAAGTCATCATGATGACGGCAAACACGATAAGGGGCACACCCACTAAATGTGTTTTTATATTGCGGTTGTCTCGGTGATACATTGCGTATTGAACGAGCTGTTGTTCTAAACTTTTCATGCGCTCTAGTCCAGAGTAATTACTTTAAACTTAATCTAGCGATAATCAGTGACAAATGTCAAATAATGTACGGAGGATATGCATCAGAGTAGGACCCCACGGTAGGAGCGGGTAGCGCATCAAGCCAATGTGTAATCTATAATGATTTCAATAAAAAAGGCCGCCATACTGCTTTAGGCGGCACATTCACTGGGCAATATTAAAGCAGTTAAATTGTCGTCTGCCTGCTTCACACATAACAATAGCCCAATATCAAAATGAAACAAATAAAAAACAAGTTATTTACTTTAATTTAGCCTCATTTTTAATCCAGAACTTCGCCCCACCGATTTTTTCATAGCCAATCTCAAAACTTGAGGTTGGCAAACAAGCTCAAAGTGATTTTTAGCCCGCGTGATACCCGTATAGACCAGCTGCCTATTGACACCCTGTCTGGCTCTTTGTATTGGGGGTAATATCATTGCTGTGTGGTTAAATTCAGAGCCTTGAGATTTGTGTATTGTCATCACATAAACAAGCTCATGGCTCGGTAATCGAGCCGGATTGAAAACTCTTAAAAAGCCCTGCTCATCAATAAAAGTGGCCTGTAATTGTCCCCCTTCACTAGGCAATATTATGCCAATATCCCCATTAAAAAGTTTTAGCTGGTAATCATTTTGCGTGATCATAATGGGCATGCCCGCATAATAGCGACTATAAGGGTATATTAAGCCGTGCTGCGCTAATTGGCGCTCTACTCGTTTATTTAGCTCATTCACTCCGTAAGGGCCTTCTCTTACTGCCGCCAACAATTGGTACTCGGAGAAAAGACCATGGATCACTTCTGGGCTTTGGTGTGCCTGCATTGCTTGAATATAGCGGCTGTAATGGGATGCTGCGCGTTCCACCATATCTAAATAGGCCTCGTTCGACAAGTTGAACATACTCAACTCATTAAAGCCACGTTGCAGCACCCAGTCTAAATGCGATTGGTCATTATTATTCACCGCCAAAGCCAATTGGCCGATTCCGCTGTCGCTTTTGAAGCGATGGCTTTTTTGTAAGAATGCCATCGCATCTTGAAGCTTATAAGCGCTTTTAGCACCGCTCAGCAGCGAGCATCCATCAAAGCATACCTCATTGAGTAGCTGCGCTCGCGGTTGTGAATAGGTAGGATTTTTCCCGAGTACCAGATCAGCACATAAATCATTGAGGATACACCCGGTATCAACTGAAGCAAGCTGATCCTTGTCTCCTAGTAAATACAGCCTTGCACCTTCAGGCAACGCAGCAACCAGTTTTGCCATCAAGGAGAGATCCACCATCGACGCCTCGTCTACGATCAGCAAATCGAGATGCAATGGATTATCTGCATTATGTTTATACTTATTGCTGTTTGGGATCACGCCTAGCAAGCGGTGAATAGTTTGAGCCTGTTCAGGTATACGAGCTGCGAGCTCGGGGTCCAACGACAAGCGCCCTTTTGCCCCAATAATAGATTCGCTCAATCGCGCCGCGGCCTTTCCCGTCGGTGCCACCAATTTAATTGTTAGAGGGGCACTTTGGTACAAAGACTGTAAAATCGCCAAAAGTTTTGTCACCGTCGTTGTTTTACCTGTACCTGGGCCCCCGGTAATTACGCAAAAGGCACTTAAAGCGGCGATTGCACAGGCCACCTTCTGCCAATCGATATCTTCCGAACTTTGTTCAGGAAAGTAGCGGTTAAGTAAGTCGCGTAGCTTTTCTTGTTCGATCGCAATAGGTCGGTTTGATAATGCGGTGAAACGCTGCGCCAAGTAGGCTTCATAGTGTGCCAGACGGGCAAGATAGAGTCGCTCTTCAAAAAGTACTAAAGGTTTATCTTCCCCGACAGCCGGGTGGCGTTGGAGCGTCGCTATTGTCTGTTCTTGGTCTTTAAAAGGCGTCAACTCAACGCCTTCTGCTAGTAACTCACTTTGTAAACCATAGGGATTAAACCAATCTACCTCAGCCAAAACCAAGCAACTATGCTGGCTCTGCTCTGCTTGTAGTAAAAGCAAAACTAAGTAGAAAACATCCCCCGCATTCCCCTGACAAAGCAATTTTGCCAGTGCAATATCAACCTCTCTAACCTTATTTTGTTCCAATAAAGTTGCTTGAAACAACTTATCGTCAAATACACCTTGGCTGAAGTCTAGGGAAAACTGAGACATTATTCCCCCTCCTGTTCGAACAAGCTATCTAACATGAGTAACTGCGACTCTGTTAACTGATTAAAATAAATTCCCTCTCCATCGGGCAGCGCCCTTAGGAATAAATAAAACACGCCCCCGAGGTGAGTTTGTGGCTGGTAGTTCTTTAGGCGATATTTTAGTAGTCTATGCAGCGCAACCGTATAGATTAAATATTGCAAATGATATTGGTGAGAAGACATCGCTGATTGTAAATTTTCGTCATCATAATCATCCGCTTTATCACCTAAATAATTCGATTTGTAATCAAGAATGTAATACTTATCCTGCCATCTAAAAATAAGGTCAATGAAACCTTTGAGCATGCCTTGAACGTCCTCAAATCTCAAAAAGCTGGGCTGTCCTGTGATTTCACTCACGACTTTATTGAGCCTACTCGCTTGCAGTTTTTTAAGTGGCAGGAAAAACTCCATTTCTACGAGACAATCTTGAGGTTTTAATACACTCAACGATAGTTCACCACAGGGTGACAAAGGGGTGCTAAGGCTATGCTCAACCCAATGACACACCGACTCTAGCCACGCCTGATCTAGCTGATATTTTTCTAGGCAAGCAGTCACTGACTCTTGAAGCGGTAGCTTGTCTGAGCTTAACGGAGAATGTGCACTGGTAAAGTCAATTTGTTCATATATTTCATGTAGGCAACTACCTGCTTTAGCCCCCTTTACAAATGTATAAGGCGACTTAACGGTCGTTTTTTTAAGCGTTGGTAAATCAAGTTCATGATGCTCATCCAGAGCACCAGATGGCCGTTCATCATGGTGCGATAAGTAACTCAATTGACTGAAACTCGTTGTACGCCAATCACACTCAATCTGCGCAGGTTGCGTTTTAACTGAAAGCTCACCAGCCTTTTCATCCTCATCGGATTGAAAATGGCTCAGCTCGGCTTCATTTACGATTTCTGCAGACATAGCAACATTCGCGTCACAAATAGCGTGCAGTGCGTCATGCCATTCTCGTGCATCTTTAAACTGCGTATTGGCAAACAAAGCAAAACCTAGCGATGTTTGGTTTATCCCAAGCTTTTTGCTTCTACCAAGAGGTAAATTGTACATACCCAATTCACAAAAATGTACGGCTCGTGTAAGCGCTACATACAATAGGCGAATATCTTCTGCCAAGCGCTCTTTGGCTGCTTTTTCTTGTGCGGCTTGATCAGCTTCCAAGTCAACCACCAAAGTATTGTTCGAGTGGTAAACTGTTTCATTAGGCTCTCGATACCCCGTAGCAAATGGCATGTAAACAATCGGATATTCAAGCCCTTTAGATGCATGCATAGTGACAATTTTTACTAGGTTTGCGTCACTTTCCAAGCGTAGCTGTGCACCGTCTAACGTTAACTCGGAACACTGAATACTCAGCCATCTTAGTACCCGCTGAGTACCTTCTAACTCAATTTGCTTGTGCTGTAACAGCTCCGCTAAATGTCGATAATCAGTTAACCAGCGCTCTACTTCATGGCCACATCGCTGCCATGTATCTGCTAACTGATTATGTACTAACAGTTTTTCTAGCATTGCCATCGCCCCACTGCGGTACCAAATCTGTTTCAGTTCGGCGAATAAATCCAAATAGCTTTGCCATTGGACCTCGTCTTGAGACAAAGTAAATATTTGCTCATAATCGAGCGAGAAGAGTGGCGCTGCGAGCACACCTCGCAATGCTGCTTCATCATAAGGACCATGTAGCACTTGTAAAAATTGGCTAAGAGCCCTTGCGATAGGTTGCCCAAATACGCTATCTCTAGCCAAATACACAGCGCTTATGCCACAGGCTTTCAATGCCTGCTTCATCACTCTAGCTTCTGCTCTATCTCGCACCAGAACACAAATATCAGCGGCCTTAACAGGCGAGTCGCCAATGCACGCTAGACCTTGCTTTGATTTTGCGAGCAAGGTCGCAACTTTATTTGCAAATATGTCTGCTAAGACTGGATATGCATGCGCCTTGCTAGCCGTTTCCCCCTCGTTGCCATAGACACAAAAGCGCAAAACACTCTCTGCCTCACCCTCGATTGATAAGCTCTTTTCTGATGGTTTTCCCTGCGCATCTACAGCATAAAATGGAATCGCATCATTAAAGATAAAACTATTCTCATGCTGAGAAAAAATGGCATTCACGCTTGCTACAACTGTTTTAGCGGAACGATAGTTTTTCGCCAATGTAAATTGTCGATTTTGCGCAACAGCGCCCTTTGCGCCGATATAGGTGAAAATATCCGCGCCTCGAAAGCCGTATATTGCTTGCTTTGGATCACCTATCATCGTCAACCCACAACTTTCATCATTTTTATAAATAGAGCTAAAAATGCCGTATTGAATTGGGTCTGTATCCTGAAATTCATCAATCAGTGCAACGGGATATTGCTGAATAATTTTGTTCGCGAGATCTTCGCCTACCTCTGATTGTAATGCTTGGTATAAATTGCTCAATAAGTCATCGGGCGATATCGAACTTTGTAACTGCTTGTGGTTTAGTAAAATGACCTTCACATGTTCTAGCGCATGCTGTAACAACGCTATCGGAAATAGATGCTTAACTTTGTGGTGCAAGCTGGCCATCTCATCAAATTGGACAGTCATCGAATGACTGATAAGCGCCGCATTCTTTTTGTAGTTTTTAGGGTCACTCAATTGGGCACTGCCCCACAAAGCAAACGAATGGCCACTGCTCCCAAATTCAAAATACCAGTGATCCGACGCAATATAATCTGCCAACGCCTGAATATTGCCTTTTCGTCCCGGCGCTTTATTTTTGGCAAGTGCCGATTGCTCTAAACAGCCGATAAAATCTGATTCTCGCAGCGCAAGTTTGAACTGTAGCGCACGCTGTTGGTATTGCGCTCTGGCTGCTAAGACATCTTCCAATTTAACTTGTGGCGTCAGCACTGCATTAGACTTGCTCAAAAGTGGCAATAGCTTTTTCATTAAGCTCTGCGGATGAGCAAATTGTTCCAAGACAAGTGCTGTTTGTTCCTTATCCAAGGTGTATAAAAACTTACGCCAATAATCTTCAATGGCCATTTTTATCAGCTCAGTTTCATCTAGAATAAACTCCAAGTTAAAGCTCAACCTAGACTCAAATGCATGTTGCTTTAGCATCCTTTGACAAAAGCCATGTATGGTAAAAATAGCCGCCTCATCCATAGACTTAGCTGCTGCGTCAAGAAGCATAAAGGCTTTTTGCGGATCTTCTACTTGCGATAACACCGCTGAGATTATCGGATCTTCACAAGGAGACCCCAACAAAGCGTCTCGGGCGTCGATGATTCTCGCCCTTACCCTGTCTTTTATTTCCTGCGTTGCAGCCTCTGTAAACGTCACGACCAGAATTTGCTCCACCCCAAGGATCGTATCTTGGTTATTTCCAGTAAGGCCAAGCAAATAACGCAAATACAGCGCTGTAATGGTATAGGTTTTACCCGTACCGGCACTTGCTTCAATTAGGTTATGACCGTGAAGAGGCATGGTAAGCGGATTAAGCATCTCCATGCTGAGACTCCTTTTCAAGTGCAATCATAGGGCCCAAAATAGATTTACTTAAGGACATAAACTCTTCCAAACATGATTCGAGGGTATTAAAGTTAAGGGCCACGTAAGGGTCTTCTGACTCACCAATACCAATATATTGCCCACCAGCAAATTTATTTTGTGCCTTGCTTAAATCTTCAGTGCTGGCAAATGCATAACTCGTGGCTGGGAAAAAAGGAACAGGGCGTGTGATAATTTGTTTATAGAACTCCACCCACACACAAAGAAGTTGTTCGGCATTTTGGGCATCAATCGGCTCGAAGGTGACCTGCTCATCCAATCCAATAACCACTGTTGGCATTGTACAGACAGTTAAATTCGCCAACAAATGACAAATAAACGCCCTGATTTTATCTTTTGCTTTTATACTTGCCGGACGATAAAACACTTGTTCACTGGCGGTGAGCTTATCCAACCAGCCGACTAACTTTACGTCATTAATCTCCAAAGCGATTTCAACAGGTTCTCGCACCCCTATCAAGTGCGACTTCAATACCCCAATCATAGGTAATACACGCTGCTGTAACGACTCTAGCTGGATTTCACCGATAAAGGCTTGTCCAAGCTCACCTCTTTGAAGCACTTGTTCAACCTTCATCTGTGTGCCGTTTAAACTACACTCGACGATTTCCTGTAAATACTGATAGCGTGTCAGTGGATCTAAAGCAAAAGGCTCAGAATCATCCTGATATTCTGTTACAGGATTGATTTTGACCCCCAAGCAATGCAAATAAAAGTAGTTTTGAGGCGCGGTACAAGCACGCATCAACTGAGTAACTTCTAATTCATCAGGTAATATGCAATCAATTGGCGATGCTGAAGAATTTGCTTGCGCGTCAAATGGTAATAACCAATTCGGGTTATAGCTATGCTGTGCGCCCGTTTGGTAATGAATGGGATTAAAAGGCTGCAGCGGCGCGCTCTGCTTGAGCTGTATACTGGGTTTAATATGACTGTCTGGGTAGTAAAAGCTTCGGTCAATATACTCGAAGAGTTCACTCACTAATACTGAAGGCACTTGTATCTCATTATTAAAGCATGACCTGCCAATAAAGCTCACGTAAAAGTGCAATCTCGCACTGAGCAACGCTTCTAAAAACAAATATCTGTCATCTAATTTACGTGATCGGTCACCTTTTCGGCGTGTTGAGTTTGGCACCAGATCAAAGCCAATGGGCTGAACTTGGCGCGGATAGTCGGCATCATTCATACCAAGTAAGCAAACAACCTTAAAAGGCACTGCGCGCATTGGCATCAATGTGCAAAAATTGACAGCTCCGGCTAAAAATCGCTGCCCAACCCCTTTTTCACCAATCCCTTGCTTTATCAGATAAGCGACAACTCGTGGTTCTACATCGCCTAACATATCACCGTTGTCAAAGTGTTTTTGTAATATCTCCGTTAGTTTCGTCAGTAACATTAAATCCCAGCTTTGTTCGGCTTCTTGATGATAAAACTCCCCTATCAGCTGATTTAATAGCTCAGCTTTTTGCGCTAAATTCGCGGGCCTATTCAGGCTTACTTTAGCCGTATTGAGTGCTTCAACAAATGCAATCAGCTTACTCAAAGTATTGATTGCCATTCCCTCGACTAAGTCAGCTGGGTAAACGTCGGAATAGGCAATATCTTCTCGCTCACTTGCAATACCCAACAGTAAACGATTCAGACCGTGTAACCATGTGTTTAGCGGTATTTCAGGTAAACCATGCTCCGCTTTATTTTTTGCGTCTAGCCCCCACCTAATCGCGACCTGCTCAAGCCAAAATTTAATTTGCTCAAATTCTCGATCTTCCACTTCAAAGCGATTCGCGATAGCCTCGACACCAAGTAGATCCAAAATATCCGATACACCAAAGCGGCTAAAAGGCAAATTAACCAGCGTGACAAAAGAGGTTAATACAGGTTTTTCTTGTTCAATTGCCATATCGGCCAAAGCAAATGGGATTTTTCGCGCCTCTTGTGCGCTACCAAATACCGCCTCAATATAAGGACTATAACGCCCAACATCTGGCATCATTACAATCACATCTTTGGGCGTTAAGTCAGGGTGCTGATTGAACAGCCCTAGTAAATGGTCGTGCAAACACTCAACTTCTCTTAAAGGCGTATGGCAATCTTGCAACCTGATACTATTGTCTTCTAAATCAATGGCAATTTTGCCTTCATCATTAACAAACCAGTTTGGATCTGCCTGTAAAGACTCCCCCTTAAATGCCAATTGATACACTTCATCGTGTATTTTAGACAGCAGGTTGTCTGCAAAGTCCTCCACAAACCCGTCGAGCCATCGCGCGTCCAATTGTAGCAATTGCTCTAGGTAATCTCGCCCTAGTTTCCCCCATGAAGATAACAGCGGGTTACCAATATTATAATAGTCTTGTTCTTCATCGTTTTGAGCTTCTATAGACGGGCGCTTCGCATACTTTGCATTTATCTTTGCCTGTGTTTTCTCATCGACCAAGTCGCCCCAATAATGTTCACTGGGATTAAAGAAGAACAGCAATACTTCTGTTTTACAGCCAAGCGCCTGAAAAACTTCAAGTTGACTGGTTGGCATGGCAGACAAGCCAAAAATTGAAATGCGCTCTGGTAAGTCTTCAGCTTTCGCATTTGTCAGCGCAGTAAGTAGCTGTTCATGCATGTTGGCTCGATTGTAGGTGCTCTGCCCCAACTGCTGAGTGTGAAAAACCAGCGCTCGCCATAGATCGGGCTGCCAACTTGCAACGGTTACATCAACGTCGGTTAATTTATCCTCTCCTGATTCCCAAATTGCGAGCCAGTCAGGCCGATACATCAAGTATTGGTCATAAACATCGGCAATTTTCTCGCACAGCGTAAACAGCTTTAGGCTATCTAACTCGTCGCTACCACACTCAAGCACATTTTTTGAGTCCAGTTCTAAATAACTGGCCAGTGAGTAATAATCTGGCTCTTGAAGCTTAGTAGGAAGAACATTAAACAGCTTCCACGTCATATTCGCTTTGTTGTAAGGAGATTCTGCAGGTACATCTGGTAAAAACTGCTGATAAAGACGCCAAATAAAACTGAGCGGTAGAGGAAAGTCTATTTGTGCAGCAACGCCCACGCTTTTGCTCAAGCCATTTTTAAGCCATTGGGACATACCGGGCGATTGTACCAGCACTATCTCTTGTTGAAATGGATCGTCGAGCGGCGCTGTTTTCATTACCGTATTAAATTGACTTTGCAGCGCTTCCATACGGTTAGACTGAATTATATGCAACATAAGAACTTAGCTGGAAATAGACAAGGATCAACAGTTTAAAAAAAATGTCTAAGATAGAACAGCAAAATAATCAAATAACCCGTATTGGGTAGTGTGATATCGACGCATTAGAACAAGTCGATATCACTGCTCTCTATGTGGTTTGTAACCTGCTTGCGAGAAACGAGCTCCTCGTAAAAACTCACTTGATCCCGACCATGCTCTTTAGCAAAATAAAGTGCCTTATCGGCATTCTCTAAGACGTTAATAGGAAAATCATAAGGGCTTATTCGAGCCAACCCCACACTGACCGTTAACCTCTTAACAAAAGGAAACTGCGTTTGGCGTATCAAATTAAGAAATTTGCTCATTTTGTCTTTGATTGAATCATAATCTGCCGGTTCAAAAACGATAACAAACTCCTCTCCACCAAATCGAAACAAGAGATCCGTAGAACGAAAAAAGTCTTGCATACGCTGCGCCAAAATCAAAAGTACTTCGTCACCACATACATGCCCATAGGTGTCATTCACATTTTTGAAGTGATCGATGTCAATCATTGCTAACCAAGACGTTGCGCCCTGATGTTGAGAGCGCAGATCTGCGCCATCTCTAATCGCGCGATTTTGCTCTATCATTTGCTTTTCTAACAGTTGTTTGAGCTTTTTATCAAAAGTTTGCCGATTTAATAACCCCGTTAGCTTATCTCTTTCATTTTCACGAAGGATAGTTAAGTAGTTCTCATAAATACGCACAAAGGCATTTAGCATCACTTGCTGTGCACTGTCTAACCCTTCACACTTCACTTCAATGGCACCCACAGGATTATCATGGATCACAATAGGTAACCAGCGCCGCTCTGTACCTGAGGGCTCTTGCATTGTAATGCTACACGCGGATTGTAAACAGGAGCTTAACTCTGCATGTGGCATATCGATGACTTCTCTATCTAGCCACTCATATTCACCCACGTCTCGGACATTCAAAGACAAGCTGCGCTCTACATTGCACGGCCCATTACCACTGATAGTCTTGTACACGGAGATACTTTGACACACTATAAACTCTTGTATCGTCGACAATAAGCTATATTCTAGCGAGTCAATATCTCGCGTTTTTGTAATTCTAATTACTGAATTTAATAACTCTTCTTGCATCACACGCCCATAAGGTACTTGTTCTCTTACGCAACCAGAGTCTCAACACCACTAGTCTGCACTCAAACGAAACCAGAAGTAAGATGTACTTTGCCCAGCCCTTCTGGCTTCAGTGAAACATCACGCTTACCGCGCCATGCTTAATTATTGGCCAGTTTTTAACGTTCGGCAATTGAAAATTCTATATCGCTTAAAGTTACTCGAAATCTCAGATATGTTTATGCTTGGCTGGGTTAATTAGAAACGCTGACTTTGTTGCGCCCGTCATGTTTGGATTGGTACAAAGCCTTATCTAACCTCTGCAAAAAAGCGCCAAGTGCCTCCCCTTTGACAAGTTGTGCAACACCAAAACTCGCAGTGACGGTTCTCGCACATGACAATTCAATAGCTGAAAATGCACTTCTTAGTTTTTCTGCTGCAACAGCGGCGGATTCACAAGCTGTGTTCTGGCAAACAATTAAAAACTCTTCGCCTCCCCAGCGACCGCAAATGTCCGCATTGCGCAAGCAGCTGCGCATTGTATTGGCAATCGTAGTCAATACAATGTCTCCCATTTGATGACCGAACAAGTCATTGAATAATTTAAAACAATCCAAGTCTAATAAAATAACGGAGCAATCACTTTGATAGCGCTGAACAATGTCATGCTGGCTGACTAATACCTCATTCATCTTTCGCCTGTTATAAAGGCCTGTCAAATCATCTGTAATAGATAACAATTCCAACTGCATCGCATTTTCTTTCTCTTCTGTGATGTCCTGCATAAGGCCAACCGAATTCAACGGCTGCCCTATTGAGTTGTAAAAAGTCTCACAATAGTGTCGAATATGTTTAATCTGCCCATCTGATGTTTTAATACTGTGCTCAAAGGCCTTTTTCTTGCCACCTAAGACGACCTCTTCAGTGATAGATTGCGCAATATTTTTATCGCTATCACTGCTAATCAAATCCAGAAAATCATTCCAACTGAGTGCTTTATTCTGGGTAACGTCACCAAACAGCAGCGATTGTAGTTCCTTTGATAAAAACAGGCTGTAACTTAGATGATTTAAACTCCACGTACCTACTTTGGCTAATTTTTGAATCTCTCTCAATTTATAGTTTTCAAGCTTTGAAGCGGAGACCCTTTGCATCAGTGCGTGGTTCTCCATCTCCAAATCTAACAGCTGTTGCTCTAGCCGCTCAATTTGTTGTCTTAACAATGATTCACTCATAGACACCACAGAAGGAAACTGGCACCGAATATGACATAGCGCTCTCCAAAATTTCGTCCTCCCCCATAACTTTCGAAAAAGCCAACACTTTCAAGTCAATTACCCACCCAATAGAGTCTGTTCAGCCAACTTAGTACCCGCCAGTCGCGCACTGATTTTTTTATAAGCGATGTCTCGAGCTGTAGAAACATCATCAGCGAATGGTGAAAAGCCGCAATCATCAGTTGTTCCTAACTGTGACAATGGAATGAAATTTGTGGCCATCAATATGAGATCTCGGACTTCTTCTGGAGTTTCTATATTAGGGTTAATTGGATTCGTAACGCCAATAAAAACTTGCTGAGAAGGTTTAATGATACTACCGATGAGTCGCAACACTTTTTTAGGCTCCCGCTCACCTTTTAATGCAACGTAAAAGCAACCAGCCTGAATATTGAACAAAGTGGGCAATAAATGTTTATAATCTATTTCTGCACTATGTGTCGCGTCTATATCGGCACCTGGGCATGTGTGCACACCAATCCGCTCACGTTCCTGCTCACTAAACTCTGCAAGACAGGTATTAATCAGTTCAACAAATGAATGCAGCATGCCCCCCGAGGGATCTAACTTGAGCGATAGTCTCGCTTCAGTAAAATCAATCTGCACTTTATATGCCCCGAGTGCTAAACACCGCTTTACCTCTGAAACATGCTCTTTAATTAGGTCATTTATGAACTGTTGATGGTTATATCCTTCAAGCCCTTTAGGAGGATAAACCAAACTTAGCATAGATGGAGAAATCACCGCTTGTTTAACTGGTTTAGAAGTTTGCTTGAGTGCAAAGGCCAAAAACTCATCGGCAGTGTGCTCATACTTAAAAGGTGGCTTACTAAGATGAGGCGCAAACAAACGTTTATGGCCATCAGAGAAGTCGACGACAAGCCCCTCTTTACCGAATCGCTGAGAATGATGCAGGCAGTAATGGGCAAACCCATCAAATTTTCTTTGCTCTCCATCACTCAGTACCTCACAGCCTAGAGCTTCTAAATCGTCCATTACCTGTGAGGTTTCATGTTCAGCCATTTCATTCAACACACTATATGCAAGCTTGCCTTCACAATAGCTCTGGTAGGCGTTAATGAGCTGTGCAGAACGAGGTATAGAACCTATTTGTTCAGAAGGAATGGTTAAAGACTTCATTCTTGAGCTATTCACAAGGGTAGTTTATCCAAGTATAGCAGGCGACATTTATTTCTAAAGGCAAGTTAAAACACGGTGTAATACTGTGTAATGAAAACCTATGATAGGCTACTTTACATGTCTAACGGCTTCATAGAGGACGCCATTATGAACACAACCAATGAGCTAAAATTTACTATTACACAACAAGTTGTTGAAAGACCAGTATTTCAAAATGGATTACCTACCCCAGGGGGTGAAGAAGAGTTAACAATCCATTTAGAGGATGGCAATGTAAAGAATAACTTCGTAGAAACGCCCATTATCATTCAGCCGACGGACGCGGGGGAGTACAAGCTACTCTTTACTTTTGACGAACACACTCACTTATCTTTTTCAGAATCCACGCCAATATTTGACCTTATAATAAATCCGCTGATGAACTTTAGCTATAAGTTGCTCAACAATAACAAAACATGTGAGTTGACCATCAGCAGAAAAGTCACTGAATCAAAAGAAGATGCTAGAGCGAGTTTTAACTTTTTTGCTCGTCCAACGACATTAGCCAATAACATGGCTCTAGATACATTCTCTTTTGCTATTGACCCTATTATTGTGGTGAGAAGACCAAAGTAGTGGCCTTTTGCACTCGCCTCCCACTAGGGGCTAAAGTGCTCGCCAAATAATAATTGAAGGCAACTGTCATCGTGGTTTAGATTGACAGATATTTGCCTTCTCTAATTCCAAAAGCGGCTTTCTAAATTCTTCATAAACACAGAGAGGTATAAACCAAGGTAGATTAAACCACTGAGCGGTATAACCACCTGCTTTTGAGTCTTTAAAATGTAATAGACCGGATTTTATCTCTCCAGAGAGGGTATAAATCAAAGCAGCACTGTAGGAATAACTGATACTGTCTGTCGACAACTTTATACCACTGTATAAAGCTTCTAGCGCCTTTTTATGATGCCCCAATTGAGCATAAGCCTGACCGCTTTCAAGATACTTCGTGAGTTCTTCCTTTCCTGAGTTTAACGCAATGACTTTCGCATAGTTGTCATTGGCTGAATCACTATTATTGAGTAATTGATTGATATCCGCCAGATTGAGCAAGAACGCCGTATTTTCGGGGCTCATGGCGACTGCTTTTCCTGCATGATTCAATGCTTTTTGAGTGTCTCCAATAACCAGAAATCCTAAAGCAAGGTTATTGTGATCAATCGCACTCATATTCTCGAAACCAATCATTTCATACAACTCTATTGCACCACTAATATTGCCATCAAGCATATAGATATCAGCCAGTAATCTATGACTCTCGAGATACCAAGGGTATCGCGAAATAAGTGACTCAAACTGTTGCTGAGCGGCTTGGATTTGAGAATGGTCATACAGTGCGATTGCCAAGTTGTAGCCTGATATCAAGCTCGGGTTTTGCTGCAAAGCTTTTTGATAATGAGCGATAGCCTGCGGTAGTTTATGCTGTTGATATGCTAAATTGCCCTTTAAATGAAAGCTTAACGCTGACTCACCATACGAGGACAATTTAGCAATGAGTTCATCGGCAAATTGGTAATCACCACTTTCAATGGCGATGTAAGCAATATCAACAGTGTAAGCCTTTGAATTCCTATAACTAGAGGGCGCATACTGAAAAAGTCGGTTGAGGCGCGTCAAAATATTCTTGTCCGAACTTGCATGGTATAGCTCCAGGCCTAACTCCCTGAGCAATGAATATAGAGAAAACAGATTCGGGTTTTGTTCGAGTAGATTTACAGCTTTGTTGAAGTTTTCAACGGTATATCGGCCATTAAAACTTACTTCATCATATAACGAAATAAAGCGTTGGTACGCAATGGGATCTACATTACTTTGACTCATTTCTTCACGTACGTCATTGCCAAGAACATGGGCTGCAAGCGAGCGGAATATGGTATCCATGGCCACATAATCATTGCTTTGAACACTGCCTGATAGCTGTTTTTCTACGACGAGCTTATCGCTATTTAAAAAAGATAATCTCACATCACAGTACTTTCCTTCACATCTGGCTTCAGGTAAAAGCACAATATCGGCACCAGTCACCTTAACCAAGTCGGGTAGCCTGATACCTTCGGACTCGTACTCTGAATGTGCTATGAGCTCGAATTTGTCGCTGTTAATTACCGTCTGTCTAACGACATTATCGATGGCTAACTTGGTAAGTCTGCTATGTTCATTTACACCTTGTTCTGTCTCTATTTCAGGCTCCAAAACAATCACATATCTAATTCGTTCATGGTTTTCCAAAACAAGGGAAAACGGATATACAACACACAATAATAAGATGGATGTAATGATCACTCCCCACCGGAGCGGACGAATTGAGTTTGCTCGTTTGTCAGGCAGGTTAGCGCCCAGCGGCTGAGTTTCTTCTGATAGGTCTTGCTCCAATTGCTGTAACACGTTCTCTAGAACACAAAGTACATGCTGCATATTTTGGGGCCTGTCTTGAGGCGCTTTCATTAACATGTCGTTGATTAAGTCACGACATTGCTCTGACACATCCCCTTCAATTTTATGAGCCGGTAATGCTTTATTATTCAAGATAGCATCAGCGAGTTCTGGTCCCTTAACAGCGCCAAAAGGGTGTTTGAGATAGATAAACCTATAAGCTAGGATCCCGAACGAAAATACATCGCTTGCTTGCGTGAGTTGTTCCCCTCTTATTTGCTCTGGCGACATAGCACCATAACTGCCGTAACTACGGGCTTCTTCGGCACCGTTTAAGCGCTTCTGGCTAAATAGGCTCGCAATGCCAAAATCGATGATCTTAACTGCCTTTTGTTCAGTAATAAGGATATTGCCCGCTTTTATATCACTGTGTACGATGGATTGTTGATGGGAGTAGTGAATTGCGATGGCTACCTGACGTAGCAGCTCAATTTTGTCATTAAAGGATATCAAAGATTCTTTCAGGTACTGCGCCAGTGTTCGTCCTTTGACATACTCCATAACGAGTAATACGCCATCGTCTGTTTCAATTATGTCATAGAGTTGCACTATATTAGGGTGATTGACTCGAGCCATAAGGCGCGCTTCGCTCAACATTTTATCAAACTCTTTGTCATCACCATTATCATGCTGTCTTTTCAGTACTTTGACGGCGACTTCTCTATCTAAGCGGGTATCTTTGGCAAGATAAATATCCCCCATTCCGCCGGATGCAATATGCCTTAATGGCTCTAAGTATGTGTTTGAGAAACACCTATCAATATCCATTTAGCCAACCTGCCTTGGAAAAAGAGAATACATGCAAACTGCTGATACTGTATCTTATTTATATAATTAATAATAAGGAATGTAGATAGAAGGTCAATTTACTGGTTTAAATAACCCTTCGATAAAATCCACGCTTGCTCAGCCTATGAATTGATAGACCACAGCGAAAAATGCTTTGGAAGTACGATAAAATGATTATTTTGAAGGTTTGGCAACAAGCATTAAAGCTGTATCGTACTTTTTAAAATGGATGCACAACGAAGTACCAGACATGTCAAAACGCGTTAGTGAACAATTAGGATTTGGCGAAGACCGCCCCAAAATCGCCCCAAAATTGAGTAAGTAATTTATAAATGATTGATTTTAAAGGGAAAGGAATGGCGGAGAGAGAGGGAGTCGAACCCTCGATACGCTATAAACGTATACACGAGTTCCAGTCGTGCGCCTTAAGCCACTCAGCCATCTCTCCGCACTGAATGCGGGGCTAATACTATGAAAACCCCCGCCTTTTAGCAAGTACTTTTTTTGTAATCTCACTCAACTGGCTAGATTACAGTCAATATTGTATTAACCTTTTAAGCTCGCTGAAAAATCTAACATACGATTAAGTGAACGTAACGCGCCTTTACGTAGCTCCATATCGACAAAGACTTCTTTGCCTTCAGGATTGATCAGCGCTTCTTCAATCGCCTGCAAGCCGTTCATCGCCATCCAAGGGCAATGGGCACAGCTTCGGCAGGTTGCACCTTCGCCTGCAGTTGGCGCTTCAAAGAATTCTTTTTCAGGGCAAAGTTGCTGCATTTTGTAGAAAATACCGCGATCTGTTGCCACGATGAACTTTTGATTATCCATCTCTTGCGCTGCTTTGATTAGCTGGCTTGTAGAACCAACAGCGTCAGCAAGATCTACAATCTCTGCTGGCGACTCTGGGTGTACAAGTACCGCAGCATCTGGATGCAACGCTTTCATGTCTTTCAATGCTTTCGTCTTGAATTCATCATGAACGATACACGCACCATTCCACATGATCATATCAGCACCAGTTTTCTTCTGGATGTATGACCCTAAATGCTTATCTGGGCCCCAAATGATGGTTTCGCCTTCAGAGTCTAAGTGCTCAACGATTTCAAGTGCACATGAAGAAGTCACAATCCAATCGGCACGGGCTTTAACCGCAGTAGACGTATTTGCGTATACAACAACCTTTCTTTCTGGGTGCTGATCACAGAATTTAGAAAACTCTTCGATTGGACAACCTACATCCAGTGAACACGTGGCTGCCAGCGTTGGCATCACAACTGTTTTTTCAGGTGTGAGGATTTTAGCTGTCTCACCCATGAAACGTACACCAGCAACAATGATAATGTCTGCATCTTCTTGTTTAGCACCAAAGCGCGCCATTTCAAGTGAGTCCGCGACACAACCACCGGTCTCTTCTGCCAATGCTTGGATCTCTGGATCCGTGTAATAATGGGCAACCAATACGGCATTTTTCTCTTTTAACAATGACTTAATACGCGCTTTGTACTGCGCCTTTTCTTCATCATTTAACGGAGCGGGTTTTGGAGGAAATATATAATCCTCGGGCATGATTTGTTCTGCTAGACTCATTCTCTCGACCACATAGTCCACATTGCATAATTGAGGCGAATTATACGAAAAATACAGAGATAATCCTAGTAAATGACAAGATTAGGAAAGAATATTTAATAATAAAAGAATACGCTTGGAATGGTGGGTCATGATGGACTCGAACCATCGACCAATGGATTAAAAGTCCACTGCTCTACCAACTGAGCTAATGACCCACTCATTGCAGCAAGAAGTCGATACCGTATCGCCTGCTGCGGGCGCTTATAATACTTATTTAAATTTCTAGTGCAACTGAATTACGCTGTTTTTTTTAAATTTTATGTCTAAGCGCCTATTTTTAGACCACTGTGTACACAAAGCAGCTAACTATAACTTAGCTAAGCGCTCTGTTGCCAATTTTGCAGCAGTTGTACTTGGGTACTCTTTGATCAAGTCATTGAACAACTGCTTAGCTTTTTCTTTATCGCCAGCGTTTGCAGCCAATGTACCCAGCTTGAGCATTGCATCAGGGCGCTTGTTGGAGTCAGGGAATTGATCAACAACCACGGTGAAATGCTTTATTGCTTCTGCTGGCTGACTCTTAATAGATTGTAGCTGGCCTAGCCAATAATGCGCATTTGGAATATAAACAGATTCGGGGAACTGCTTCAAAAAGTTTTGAAATTCAGGAATTGCCGCATCATAGCGCTTATCTTTCATAATAAGTGCCACAGCGCGATCATACGCTTCGTTTTCAGATAAGTTAGTACTTACAGCCTGCTCTCCAACACTGGGGATAGTCGTTGCTGCAATATCTGATTTAGTTTGCTCATAAACTTGCGTGACGCGATTTTCAATCTCTTGATATAACTCGCGTTGGCGTTGTAAGACTTTTTCAAGCTTGTAGCTTTGCTCGTCGGTAAAACCACGAACTTGGCTCACTTCGTCTTGCAATTGCTGCAATTGTAATTGTAAGTCTGCCTGAACACGATTGCGATTGTTCATCATGTTTTCGAGTTCAGCAACGCGCTGTTCAAGCGTTTTCTGTGAATTTGCAGCATCATAAACAGTAGCGGGAGCTGCCCAAACTTGGGAGCTCCCGCTAAGAAAGATGATGGCTGCCAAAATAGTTTTCGGCTTCATAACATCTCTTGTCTAAATTAGTATACCAATACCGCGCGACGGTTCTTAGCAAAAGCTTCTTCAGTGCGCGACTTAACCATTGGCTTTTCTTCACCGTAGCTCACTACAGAGATTTGGCTATCAGAAACACCTAGGCTCTCAAGGTACTTAGCAACTGACTTACCACGGCTCTCACCTAGTGCGATGTTGTACTCAGGCGTACCACGCTCATCTGCGTGACCTTCAATCAGTACTTTAACGCTTGGGTTTTTAACTAGGAAGTCAGCGTGTGCTTGTAGTAACTCAACGTACTCGCTGCGAACAGTAGAGCGGTCAAAATCGAAGTATACGATCTGCTCTTGACGCAACGCTTCATACTTCTCCTGAAGTTTTTCTTCAGCAGTTTTTGGACGATCAATTGTGTTTACATCAACGCCGTCGTTGTTGCTGTTAGAAGAAGCATTGGTTTGCTGACCTTCACCACCATCAACATCACCAGATGATGAGCTACATGCAGCTAAAGTCATTACAGGCAACGCTACCAATAAAGCCTTTAAAGTTTTGTTAAGTTGCATCGAGTATATTCCTATATCTTTATAAGTCTAACCAGTAAATTTTACTGTAAAAACGGCGACCAGGCCGGTGCCTTCACTTGCCCGTCAAGTACTGGCAATCTCGCTTTAAAGCGACCGTCCATCGACACCAGGGCCAAAACCTGCTTATTATTATGCAGGGTACTGTAAATAATCATAGAGCCGTTCGGCGCAATACTCGGGGATTCGTCGAGTCTCGTACGAGTTAGCACCTGAAACAGCCCTGAATCAAATTCTTTCTTAGCAATATGGTACTGACCTAACGTGCGATTTACCATTACTAATTGTTTACCATCTGGTGTAATAGAACCCGCTAAGTTCATATCGCCATCAAAGGTCACACGTCTAGATCTACCAGTATCTAAATTTAACTTATATATCTGGGCATTACCACCCCTTTCAGACGTATAAACAATTTCTCTGCCATTTGGATGCCAACTTGGCTCAGTATCTATACTTCTGTGCTTAGTTAAGCGCTTTTCGCTGCGAGTTTCGAGGTCGATAACGTACACTTCTGTCGCTCCGCCTTTGTCTTTTGACAACACCACTAACATTTGTGTGCCATCAGGCGAAAACTGTGGTGCTCCATTGATGCCTTTATAGCTGGTGATCTTTTCTCGCTTTCCTGTATAGATGTCTTGTACATAGATCTGAGATTGACGATTTTCAAATGTTACATACGCTAATTTATTCCCATCAGGCGACCACGCAGGTGACATGAGAGGCTCTTTAGAGCGCAGTAACAC
This sequence comes from Pseudoalteromonas luteoviolacea, assembly GCF_001696455.1. GTDB lineage: Bacteria > Pseudomonadota > Gammaproteobacteria > Enterobacterales > Alteromonadaceae > Pseudoalteromonas > Pseudoalteromonas luteoviolacea_C. The sequence goes on along the minus strand of NZ_MAUJ01000001.1, from coordinate 72,642 downwards.
TTGCTCGTTAAAGCCGTCATAGTCCGCTACAACAAGCTGATATGGCTTGTCTTGCTCTTCACGAACGATAACATAAGCAATCTTGGTTCTAAATGCGCCACGTTCACCAGTGAGCGCCTCGTAAACCACATCACTGATTTGGTGTGAATAGTAACGGAATGAATCACTGTCAATTACACTCTGACGACTCTCTAGAATGTGATCCTGACTCTTCATTAACTTACCATTACTCATCATGCGTGTTTCGCCGCCAGTGATTTGCGCGCGCAATACGTCGATAAGCTCGTATTTCACCAAATAGCGATTGGCGGGCTGCTGCGTCACTGTTCCAACAAGAATCGCTTCGACACCTAAGCTAACCCAAGCATCGTAATCCACTTCTTCATCAGTCGTGGGCAATTGAGGCATTTGTTCCTCTGCTACGGGCTTAAATTTACCACTTCTCATCAAATCAGCTGCGATAACCGAGCTGATCTCAGAGGGCACTTCTCCATTACCTATGTATTTAAATGGCACAACCCCAATCGGTCTTGCACTGTCTACCCCTTCGGTGATGACAATTTCAAGCGCCGCGTTAGCGAGGGCTGTCATTCCGAAAGCAAAAACCAACAATATGTTTTTAAAATGCTTTAACATGGTTTTCCTTTAAAGGTTTGGTTTAATCGTTAAATTAATATTTTTAAGCTGTTCAAAGACATCTTTATCTTTTGAAACAGGTAAGGTATCTGCCATACGTACAGCTCTAAGCGCCGCTTCACACACCAACTTGTCGCCCCCAAGAGATTTTGCTTGTGTCACGAGTCCATTGAACCCGAGACGAATATTCAAGCGGCATTGTTTGCCTTTCATTTTCTCATCGATAAGTAAGTTTGACTGAATACGCTGCATAATGAGTGCTCTGTACTTATCTACTTCCCCTAACACTTGTTGTTGGCGTACTTTGGCTCTTGCAGCCTGCTCTTGAGCAAGTTGCTCTTGTAACAATTGCTCTTGTAGTGCTTTTTGACGCGCCTGCTCAGCTGCTTCGGCTTTACGTTTAGCTTCCTCTTCTTGATGCTTACGCTTGGCTTCAGCTTCTTTTAAACGATCTTCTTCTGACTTACGCTTTTGCGCTGCTGCTTTTGCCGCTCGCTCTGCTTGTAGCTTTTCTTTACGTGCTTTTTCTGCGTCGGCACGTTGTTTCTTCTCAACTTCACGGGCTTTTTTAGCTTGCGCTTCTGCTTTGCGTTTTTCAGCAAGTTTTGCTTGTCGCTGTTGCTCAAGCTTTTTGATGCGTCTGGCCTCCGCTTCTCGGTCTTTACGAGCTTGAAGTGCTCGGCGCTCTAAATCGCGAATGCGCTTTTCTTCTGCTCGCTTTTTGGCATCTTCTTGTCTTTTCAACTCGGCAACTTTGCGCTCAACGGCTTGTTGATCAACCGAAATGGCAGACACGACTTTCTCTTCTTCAATAGACTCACTGATTGGATTAAGCTGCACCTGCATCACGGTAGGTTTTGACATCTGCAAATTAGCAGAGGCGAACAACATTCCAGCTAACGCGAAATGAAGCAGAAACGACTTGATAATTCCGCTTGTCAACGCATCCATTAGTTATCCTCAAACGATTTAGTCATTAGTCCTACAGAGGGCACACCCGCATTTTTCAAAAAGTCCATCAGCAGTAAGACTTCTTGATATGACACGCGACCAGAGCCCTTAATCAATACCGGCGTATCCGGGTTTTGCTGCAATTTAAGTTTAATAACCGCTGCAACCTCAACAGCATCCATGGGCGCTTCAGGATCAGTTCCTACCGATACAAAGTAACGGCCTTCAGCATCAATGCTGGCAATAATAGGCGGCGCATCTTTTGTCTCTACCAAATCTGATTCTTGCATCTGAGGCAGATCAACTTTTACACCATGTGTAATTAATGGTGCTGTTGCCATAAAGATAATTAGCAGCACCAGCATCACATCGATGTAGGGTACGACGTTTATCTCTGCAACAGGACGTCTTTTCTTAGGCTGATACATTATTTTTCGCCTCTACTAACGTGGCAGCTTGACGATGTAAAATATTGGCGAACTCTTCCATAAAATTGGCATAGTTCACTTCCAGCTTTTCAACATGTTTGGCAAAGCGGTTGTACGCCATAACAGCAGGAATGGCAGCAAACAGACCCATTGCTGTCGCAATCAACGCTTCAGCGATACCGGGTGCTACCATTTGGAGTGTTGCTTGTTTCACATTACCAAGCGCAATAAATGCTGTCATAATCCCCCAAACCGTACCAAATAGGCCGATGTATGGACTAATTGAGCCAACCGTTGCAAGAAATGAAAGGCTAGACTCTAGTTTTTCTACTTCGCGCGATAGCGCAACACGCATTGAGCGGTGCGTCCCATCCAAAATCATGTTTGCAGAGCCGGTGTTGTTCTTTTTATGTCTGGCAAATTCTTTAAAGCCAGCCACAAATAAAGCTTCTAGACCTTTTGAACTACCTGAACGCGCAGTGATTTCGTTATATAACTTTCCAAGATCCATTCCTGACCAAAACTGCTGCTCAAACTTTCTTGCATCGCTCTGTGCTTCAGCGATTACCGCACGACGCTGGAATATGATCGCCCAAGATGCGATCGACATACCCACTAAAGTCAACATAACAAGTTGAACAAGCACACTGGCTTCTAAGATTAGATCAATGAAATTTAGACCCGATTCCACGTTTTAACACTCCTAATAATATTGTGTACCCGGCATGGCGCCTTTCAACTGATAGACTTCAAGCACGACAAAAGGTTCAGGTAGTTTAACCACACAAATAGTGGCTTACAACGTCAAAGCTATAAAATTAGCTTAAATGTCGATAAATGACACAATCATCAGTATGTACTTTATTTATTGACCTTTAAGGATATATCAATAATTGAATCATTTTATTTATCGTGCCCTATCTGCAATTAACATTTTTATTCCACAACTTCAGTAGCAGCCTAAATATTTACTCAACATGCATAAAACACGGAATTTATTCACTTTGCACGAATAAATGCTCAAAAACCCATTGGTAATACCAATTAACAACAATTTATCTAATATTCACAATCTGCGCATAATTAGTACAAACCCAATAAAAACATACAGATAACAATGTAAATAGAGTCATTAATTAACCATTAAAAAATAACAAACAAGCTTTGCCATTAGTTTTTTTAATCCGAAAGATATAATTTTTCTAGTTTGATAAAGCCGGCGGATGTCTTTAATATACACCCTGTACTGAGCGCACTGCTTAACGCAATGCAAAAGCCAGTTACCTAAGTAATAGATGTCTGATTGTTCTATTACTTTGATGAGAAACTTTTGGATAAAACCTTAACAGACTCATCAGTTCCCTGGATTACTTCCTTCAACTTGTTGTTTTCGCCCGCACATATGTGCGGGCTTTTTTTTGCCTGTAATTCGCTGCCACGCAAGATTTTGACTAACAAAGAACGTTTAAGGTGAAGGGAAAAGGAATAGAAAAGCCACAGCCGTGGAAGCTGTGGCAAAAAGGGGTTAGTCTTCTTTACTTAGGTCAAAATGCATATAAGCGCGGTCAGAGACAATACGTCCCCTAGGCGTACGTTGAATGAACCCTTGTTGAATTAGGAAAGGCTCGATGACGTCTTCAATGGTTTCTTTTTCTTCACCGATGGCAGCGGCAAGGTTATCAAGGCCGACAGGGCCACCTGTGAACTTTTCAATAATGGCCAAGAGATACTTTCTGTCCATATAGTCAAAGCCACATTTATCGACATCGACCATATCTAGCGCTTGGCTTGCAATATTTGCATCTACACTGCCGTCACCTTTCACATCGGCAAAATCTCTTACACGACGTAGTAGTCGATTCGCAATACGAGGCGTCCCTCTCGCCCTTTTAGCAACTTCTCTCGCACCTTCATCTGTTGATTCAAGATTCAAAAAATGTGCAGAACGACTCACAATTGTCGCCAAATCATCTACAGAATAAAACTCCAAGCGTTGCACAATACCAAACCGATCACGCAATGGTGAAGTCAAAGAACCAGCTCTGGTAGTAGCGCCGACTAAAGTAAATGGAGGCAAGTCCAATTTAATTGAACGCGCAGCAGGTCCCTCACCTATCATAATATCAAGCTGATAGTCTTCCATTGCTGGATAGAGAATTTCTTCTACCTGAGGGCTGAGGCGATGAATCTCGTCAATAAATAAAACGTCACCTTCTTCCAAGTTTGTCAGCATTGCTGCCAAATCGCCTGCTTTTTCAAGCACAGGTCCTGACGTGGTTTTTATATTTACACCGAGCTCATTTGCCACAATATTAGCAAGTGTGGTTTTACCCAACCCTGGCGGGCCAAATATCAATAGATGGTCAAGCGCCTCCCCACGTGAACGCGCAGCTTCAATAAATATCTCCATCTGCTGTTTAACATGAGGTTGTCCCGTATAGTCATTTAATAATTTTGGGCGAATAGCACGGTCTATTTGCTCTTCATTGCCCTGTACTTCGGGCTCAATTAGTCTATCTGCTTCTATCATAATTACATCATGGATTTAAGAGCTTCTTTGATTAAGGTTTCTGCGTCTAAGCCTTCACCTTTAACACCTTTCACAGCTTTTTGCGCTTGCGCAGCTTTATAGCCCAACGCCATCAAAGCCGCGATTGCATCATCAGCAGGTACTGCACCCACTGTTGGATCTTCCTGCGGCGGCAACACGGCATTATCACTATAGGGTGTAAATAAATCATGGCCAAAGTCTTTAAGTTTATCTTTCATTTCTAAGACTAGTCGTTCCGCCGTTTTTTTGCCTACACCGGGTATTTTAACTAGCGTAGACGCATCACCATTATTCACACAGTGGACAAATTGCTCGGCAGACATACCCGACAAAATCGCCAAGGCCAACTTAGGTCCAACACCATTTGCTTTGATTAATTCTCTAAATAATGCACGTTCGGTCTTGTGATTAAAGCCAAACAGTAATTGCGCATCTTCGCGAACAACAAAATGAGTGAAAATTGCCGTAGCTTGGCCAACATTTGGCAGCTCATAAAAGCAAGTCATTGGCATTTGCACTTCATAGCCTACCCCGTTGACATCAATTAAGATCTCAGGAGGTTGTTTTTCTAATAAAGTTCCGCTTAATTTGCCTATCATAATTATCTTAACCTTCCACGAACTGTTTTTTTAGCATTGCCTGCCAATCGAATTAAATTTTGTTCAGAGTGCGCATGACAAATCGCAATGGCTAACGCATCAGCAGCATCAGCCTGTGGAGTACCTGGTAGCTTTAAAATTCGCTTAACCATTTCTTGTACTTGAGATTTGTTTGCACCGCCTGTTCCAACTACCGCCTGCTTTATTTGCCGCGCTGAGTATTCATGAACAGGGATGTCTTGCATGGTTGCAGCAACTATCGCTGCACCTCGTGCCTGACCCAGTTTTAACGCAGAATCGGGGTTGTGCGCCATAAAAACTTGTTCAATCGCAAAGCTATCTGGCGAAAACTGCTCGATTAATTGACTCACCCCTTGATAGATCATTTTTAATCGCGTGGGAAAGTCATGATCGGCAAGCTTAATACAACCACTGCCAAGGTACTGGAATTTTGCACCTTGATGTTGAATAACACCGTAACCGGTAAATCTGGAACCTGGGTCTATACCCAATAAAACTGCCAAGGCATTACTCTCTTAATTTTTTCCACATCATGCCAAAATACTGTATAGATTACCAGTATCAAAACAAAAAAGGCGGCCATAAAGGCCGCCTTTTCAATCATGTTCTTGAATTACTGCTCTTCGCTTTGTGCCTGTTGTACAGCAATTGCAAGTTCAGTTAATGCATCTGGGTTTGCAACACTTGGGGCATTTGTCATTAGACAAGAAGCTTGTGTTGTTTTCGGGAATGCAATAACGTCACGAATATTATCAGTGCCGCACAGTAGCATTACTAGACGATCTAGGCCAAATGCTAAACCGGCATGCGGAGGTGTACCGTACTTAAGCGCATCTAACAAGAAACCAAACTTGTCTTGCTGTTCTTGCTCTTCAATACCCAAGATTCTGAAAGCCGCTTGTTGCATTTCGTTGTTATGGATACGAACAGAGCCACCGCCCACTTCATAACCATTCAGTACCATATCGTAGGCATCTGAAATTGCTGCAGCTGGGTTTGCCTCAAGCTCTTGTGCACTGATGTCTTTTGGTGCTGTGAACGGGTGGTGTACTGCATGCAAATTGCCTTCATCGTCTTCTTCAAACATCGGGAAGTCAACAACCCAAAGTGGCGCCCACTTGTTCAGGTCAGTGATCTCTCTATCCAAGCCAACTTTAAGACGAAGCGCACCCATTGCTTCGTTTACAACGTTACGCTTATCTGCACCAAATAGAATGATGTCGCCTGTTTGCGCGTTTGTGCGCTCAAGCAGTGCAGTAATCACCTCTTCGTTAAGGAATTTAGCAATCGGAGACTGAACACCTTCCATACCTGCATCGCGGTCGTTAACCTTCATCCAAGCAAGCCCTTTCGCACCATAAATGCCAACAAACTTCGTGTATTCATCAATCTGCTTACGAGATAGCTCTGCACCACCCGGTACTGTCAGTACTGCGACACGACCTTTTTCATCGTTCGCAGGTCCGGCTAGTACTTTAAACTCTACATCTTTTACGATATCAGCAACGTCTACAAGCTCTAGCGGGTTACGTAGATCTGGCTTATCAGAACCAAAACGACGCATTGCTTCTGAGTATGGCATTGCAGGGAACTCGCCCAAATCAACGTTTAGCAGGTCTTGCCACATTTCACGGATCAGACGCTCCGTTACTTCACGCACTTGATCAGACGTCATGAAAGACGTTTCGATATCAATTTGTGTAAATTCAGGTTGTCTATCAGCTCGCAAGTCTTCATCACGGAAGCACTTAACGATTTGATAGTAACGATCAAAGCCTGACATCATGAGCAATTGCTTGAACAACTGTGGAGACTGAGGCAAAGCGTAAAAACTGCCTTTATGTACACGACTAGGCACTAAGTAATCACGTGCGCCTTCCGGAGTCGCTTTGGTTAAAACTGGCGTTTCAATGTCTAGGAAGTCATTAGTATCTAGGAAGCGACGAACAAAACTTGATGCTTTAGCACGTAGCTTGATACGGTCACTCATCTCTAAGCGTCTAAGATCTAAGTAACGGTACTTAAGGCGACGTTCTTCCGAGTTTTGCTGATTGAAGTCCAATGGTAGCGGCTCAGAACGGTTGATGATCTCAAGGCCAGTGCCTAAGATTTCCACTTCACCCGTTGCCATGTCTTTGTTTACTTGGCTTTCAGGCCTTGCACGCACACTACCAGTTACTTTTACACAAAACTCTTGACGCAATGTGTTTGCAACATCCATTAACCCTTCTACTTCAGGGTCAAATACAACTTGTACTAGGCCTTCGCGATCTCTTAAGTCGACGAAAATTAATCCACCTAAGTCACGGCGCTTGTTGATCCAACCACATAGTTCGACTTCCTGACCTACGTGGTCCTTATTTAATTTTCCGCAGTATATAGAGCGCATATCGTTCCTATTTGCCTAGGCTTTTACATTTCAAAGTGCAGTTTCGCCTACGGGCTATCGTAATTAACAAAAATAATCGCCAATTATATAAAAATAGGCCGCTTTGTCATCCTCCAATCATGATCATTATGTGTAAAGTTGGTTTTTTTAGGTACTCTCAGTTTGTTAGACTTATAAAAAACATCAACGAAAGTCATTATGCTGTATTTAGGTTGTCCACAATGGAGCTCTACTCACTGGAAGGGCCGCTTTTTTAGTCAACATTGTCAAAGCTCAGACATGCTCAAAGAATACGCGGGTATTTTCAATAGCGTTGAAGGCAACACTAGCTTTTATGCAAACCCTAAGCCTGAGACAATTTTACAGTGGCGAGATGCTGTGCCTGCGGACTTTCGATTCACATTTAAAGTTTCCAAATACATAACGCACGAGCTGGCGCTGCAAAACTGTCAAAAAGAGACGCTTGAATGGTGTAAGCTGTTTGCTCCCCTCTTCGACAAAATGGCCATGATTATGGTTCAGTTACCCGCTAATTGCGGCCCCGAGCACTTGAATCGTATTGAAGCGTTCATGACGATGTTGCCCAAGGAGCTATGTGTAGGTATTGAGGTACGCAATTTAGGCTTTTTTCAAAAAGATGAAAATGAAAAACGATTCAATCAATACCTAATGCAAAATAACATCAACCGTATCATCATGGACACTCGTCCATTATTTAGTGAGCCCGCCAGCACACCTGCCATCATAGATGCCCAGCGTAAAAAGCCACGCGTCCCGGTCAATGTCATTGCCACTGGCAATCGCCCAATGGTCAGATTTGTTGGCTGCTCTAACCTTCAAGAGAATAGGCAATTTTACGACCCTTGGCTCAACAAAATCCGTGGTTGGTTAAAGGAGGGCAAGGAACCCTTGGTATTCTTTCACACTGCCGATAATTACGACTCACCCCTGCTCGCACGGCAGTTTACTCAAGACCTAGGCGTTGACCACAAAGTGTTACACCCTTTTCCTGCTGAACAACAGCCAAAGCAAGGAAGTCTTCTGTAAGCATTTGACAAAAATAGTAATTTAATACAGTGTTGTGGTGGGTTTAATATAAATGAAGGAATAAAAATGAAATTAAAACTATATAAAAAACAAGTAAAAACTCTCTCACAAGACACGGCGCGTTTGCCTGGAGCACAAACAAAGCACATTGCCGGTGGCGGAACAGGTGGTAATTCTCGTGCTTCTGATTGCTGTAACCTGCCGCACCAAGAAGTTTTTGGTGGTAACTCTAGAGCATCTGATTGCTGTGCAATGGAAACAAAATAAGCACTACAGTGTGAGTGCACGCACTCACACTCAACAATTATTTTAAGCAGTTCTTTAGACGGCTCGGCTCAAAAGTATCATATCTAGGTAGGTCAGCATCTAAATCATCCCAATTCGCTTTAGACGTGATAAAATTATGAGACATCGGACGCTCTTCTATTTCAGAGTCCAATAAACCTAACCGTAGCCTAAGTTTTTCTGGTAAATCTGCATTTGAACTGAATAATGGTGAGGCGCAATTGCTACAAAAGTGACGCAATCGACCGGGTTTGAAAGCATAAGATTTAATGAGTGCTTCACCTTTGATAATCTTCATCGAATCCGTTGCGATAAAACCATTAGTCGCGTACGCTGTACCACTTGATTTTCTGCACAGTGAGCAATGACAATGAATAATGCTTTCAATTGGTCCATGAATTTCTAACTCCACCCCTTTACATAGACAGCTTGCCTTGTACATATACTTTTTCCTTGCGTTATAATCCCACTTAGAGATTACGCGAGAAACGACTTCAAAAAAAGACCGCAATGCAAGAATTGAAATACTTTCAGCACTATCCTGAAAACCTACAGGATCAAGTTAGCCAACTAATTACGACCAATCAATTGCAAACGTATTTCAAGCGCAAATACCCAATTGGACATCAACTGCAAAATCAACAAGATTTATATCAATACAGTACCGAAATAAAACAGCGCTTTCTCAAGAATACGCCACGGTTAAATTCCGTCAGTTTTAACAAACACACTGACATGGTGAAAGGCACCCTAGGCACGCATACCCATCAACAAAAAGTACACGGTAAAAAACTAAAAGCGCGGTATGACATTGCACTTAACAATCAACTAAAGTATGCACCTGAGGCTATTCTTAGGGCCTTGATCGTACATGAACTCGCACACTTTAAGCATGCGGACCATAATAAAGCGTTTTACAATTTATGCTGCCATATGGAGCCCGACTATCATCAGCTAGAGTTAGACCTACGGCTTTTTATTGTATTAGATGAGCGTGCACTCAACTTTTATAAAGAACTATAAGACCCTCGCACTTTTGAAAGAACCATGAGGCAGTCACAAAAGTGCACTGCCTTATCTTTATATCATCAAATTTTGCAGTCAGGGTTCAGGCCTTTTTGCTTAGCTGCTTGATAAAGGCTATTGGCCGCTGGCATTTTGTCAGTTAGCCGCTGACTACGGTTGTCTGGCGATGGGTGAGTCGATAAAAACTCCATCGGCCTTTCACCACCGAGCTTCTCCATGTTTTGCCAAAGCTCCACAGCGCCAGCTGGTTTAAATCCGGCTTTAGCCATCAACTCTAACCCAATTATATCAGCCTCAGTCTCATGACTGCGACTAAACGGCAAAGCAATACCTACTTGGGCACCAACGCCAAGTCCTTGCATGATTGCGTTGCGATATTCGATGTTATTCATCTCCATCACCACATTACTTACTTGGAGTCCAGCTTGCAATAAGGTGCTTTGAGAAACACGTTCATTGGCATGTTGTGCAATAACATGACCCACTTCATGACCCATTACAGCCGCCAGTTGGTGCTGATTTTTTGCCACTTTCAGTAAGCCCGTATGCACGCCGATTTTCCCACCAGGCAGCGCAAATGCATTTGCACTGTCATCTTTGAAGACAACAACTTCCCACTTCTGTGAGGCGTATTTATTTGGCAGCTGGGCAATCAGCGCATCTGCAATGCAACTCACATACTGATTACTGTTCGCTTCGCCTTCAATAGTCTGTTCTGATTTTAATTGATCAAAGCTCGCGACGCCCATCTCATCCATTTTCTGCTCTGGGTAAAGCATTATTTGAGTTCGACCTGTTGGAGATGTTTTACAACCACTCAGTGCCAAAGCAACTAACATACACGCTACTACTTTTTTCATCATACTTCCCACGTATTGTTGACTTGCAATTTTTATTGCTGATTATATGTAAATAATAAACTACATTATTAAAGCTTGACCAGTGATAACAAAAAAGCCCGCTACAAAGCGGGCTTTTTAAACATAAATTAGATTATTCTGCGGCTTTCGAAACCATCACCATCGCAGGTCTTAGTAAGTGACCATTTAATGTATAGCCTTTTTGCATAACAGCTAACACTGTATTTGGCGCTACATCATTGCTAGGTTGAATAGACATCGCCTGATGGAATTCAGGAGAAAAAGCCTCGCCTTGCGGGTTTACCGCTTCTACACCGTATTTGTTCAGTGCATCTGAGAAGCTTTTAAGCGTCATTTCAACACCTTCTAGAACTGATTTAGTTGCTTCATTTTCTTTATCTGCAAACTCTACTGCACGCTCTAGGTTATCAATTACTGGTAATAAGTCGTTGGCAAACTTCTTAAGTGCTAGCTTATGTGCTTTTTCAACATCTTGCGCTGCACGGCGACGCATGTTCTCTACTTCAGCAGCAGCGCGAACAACACCGTCTTTTTGACCTTCAATTGTTTGCTTTGCAGCTTCAAGCTCAGCGTATAAACCAGCAATTTCCTCTTCAGGGCTTAACTCAGCCTGTTCAGCCTGTGGCGCTTCTTCTTGTGCTTGCGCTTCAGCAGCTTGTTCTACTACTTCTTCTTGTGCAGTTTCTAATTCCTGCTCTGGTGCTTTTGTCTGCTCAGACATGAAAGTATATCTCCGATTCTTTACAACTGCCGTAATTATGGGGATGGATTTTTTAGTTTCAAGGGCCTTTTTGCTCGATTCGAGTAAATTCCTCAATTATTGATTCAATTGGCGCCTCCGCCGGACATACGACACAAAAACGACTTTGGTACTCCTGATCCATAAAATAAGGCACACTTAATATCACATAACGTGACAGGTTCGCTTCGTCCACCTCGGAACCTAATAAAACAGACAGCCCATCCCGAAATGCCAGTCTATCTTCTACTTGATGTAAAAATGGTACACCTAGGCTTAAGTCATTCGACTGCTCTAAACGATTATATATGTGTCGTTCACCTACCACGATACTGTTGTCAGTTCCCAGTTGTAAACTCAGCTCTCGTGTCCACTGCTTCAACAGCTCTCTGCAATTAGGCATGGCGCTATTAGCCATCGCTCGCATCCGGTGCAACCCTTCTTTAAGCGTTTGCTGACTAAATACTGTGTTCATCCACAATGCAAATTGATAACGTATTTCGTCCGAATTATCAGCAGGTTTATTAATGCAAATATTTTGTGACTGCCCCGCTTTATCAATCAGTAAGACCAGCCAGTGCTTTCTATCAAAGTCTAAAACTTCAACTCTAAATACCTTTTGGCTGCTGACTTGAGGTAATCCAACTACACAGCACACTTGATATTGTTGGCTTAAAGAGTGCGCCAACGTCACGAGATGCTCCTGCTCCGGTTGCCAATAAGAAGCGATATTGTCTAATTCAAAATATTCTTGTAGCCAATACTTTATGCCAATATCTGATGGAACACGTCCAGCTGAAGTATGTGGTGAAAACAACAAACCTTGGTTTTCTAATCGCGCCATTGCATTGCGCACAGTGGCAGAACAAATCGCCATTCCTTTCATTTTGGCAATTTTACTGGACGCTACAGGCACCCCTTCACCATTACAGTAAAGGCTCATCACAGCTGAAAAAACTTGTTTGTCGCGGGCACTTAATTTCATAATTATTTATGTTGGGGCAAATTTCAAAGTTTCAAGCGCCTCAAATTTAAGATAATCTTGGGAAAGTTTAAATACCAAGGATATGCGTTAAAAATGAGCACTCCATTTAACACCATCGGCCTTATTGGAAAACCAAACCATGACGGTGCCGCTCAGACCTTACATCGCCTTTATACATTTTTGCAAGCTCTCGGATATGAAGTTTTTGTCGAGCGCCGGGCAGGCAAACAGCTAACAGGCTTGAAAGATGGCCAACTTTTAGAGCTTGTTGAATTGGGCGAAAAGTGTGATTTGGCCGTTGTAGTTGGTGGCGATGGAAATATGTTGGGCGCAGCACGTGTGCTCGCTAGATTTGACGTTGCTGTCATTGGAGTAAACCGAGGCAATCTTGGCTTTTTAACTGATCTTAACCCCCACGACTTCGAACCCGAGCTTGAGCAAGTATTAAGTGGCAAGTTTGTTGAGGAACACCGCTTTTTATTAGAGGTTGAAGTGTATCGACACGCCCAGTTGAAAAGTGCAAACTTGGCGGTCAATGAAGCGGTTTTACACGCTGATAAGGTGGCACATATGATCGAATTTGAAGCCTTCATTGACGATCAGTTTGTGTTCTCTCAGCGTTCCGATGGCCTCATCGTCACAACCCCTACCGGGTCCACAGCCTACTCGCTATCAGGAGGAGGCCCTATTTTAACCCCTGAGCTTAATGCTGTCGCCTTGGTTCCGATGTTTCCGCATACCTTATCCAGCCGCCCACTAGTTGTAGATGCTAACAAGCAAATTACATTGAAATTGAGCCCTGAAAATACCGCGAGCTTACAAGTTAGCTGTGATAGTCATGTCGTATTGGCTTTATTGCCTGGCGACGAAGTGGTGGTCAAAAAAGCGTCACAAAAGCTTCGTCTTATTCATCCTACAAGCTATTCCTACTACCATGTTCTTAGAGAAAAACTAAATTGGGGCAGTAGGCTTTACTAAAGCGAATTTGTTAAGCAGAATAGGGCTGATTTATTTTCTATATTAGGGAAAAGTAATACAACATGACTTACATAGTGATTGTGTCGATAGTGTTGCTCATCACTATCCTTGGCGTCTACATGGTTATTGAAAACAATCGACAAAAAGCAAGGGATGCCGAGAAACGCATTTTCAATGAGCGCGTTAAAGATATTACCGGTCTATACAAACGAAAAATATCTGAATATGTCGATTGCAAACTGATTAGGCCTAAACATGCGCCTAAGTTCAATGCAATTGTAAGCAACTTTTTTGTCGTCCAGTCTCATAATGATGAAAACCTAGATAGACTAGAAAAAGTAAGTGAACTTTTGCTGATGCAAATTGGATCGGAACTCAATAAGTGTAGAAACAACGATAACCTTGAGCTGTTGTCTGAGCAACTGTTTTTATTTGCAGCAGAACTGCCTTCCACGGGTATCGCTTATAATAAAACTTTCTATGCTGAAGTCTTACCTGCACTAATTTCACGTATTCAAACACCCGACACCTATGATGCAGACTCAGCGAATCAAAATGCTGATGCTCAAGAAGATGAAACGGATATTGAAGAGGTAAATTCAGATCAGGATAACCCTCCGGTACAGCGTCACGCCGCTGACATTGTCAATTAAAAAGTTGCTTTTTTAAAGAATGCTGTATAAATTAACAGTAAAATACTGTTTGGATATACAGCATGCTTACGAGTTTGCAAATTAAAAACTTTGCGATTGTCAGTGAACTCAACATTGATTGGCGATCTGGAATGACCGCAATTACCGGTGAAACCGGTGCCGGTAAATCCATTGCTATTGACGCCCTGTCTTTATGTCTGGGTGAAAGAGCGGATGCCAATGCCATTCGCCCGCAAAGTAATAAAGCTGAAATCTCAGCACAGTTTGATATTCGAAACTTACCCCAAGCACAAAAGTTCCTCTCTGAGCTATTGCTGGATGATGATGAGCAAAACTGCATATTGCGAAGAGTAATTACGCGAAATGGCCGCAGTAAAAGCTTCATTAACGGCTCTTCAGTCACTGCTGCTCAATTAAAAGAACTTGGGCAAATGCTTATTGCGATTCACGGCCAACACGCTCATCAATTGCTGCTTAAACCTGAGCACCAACTCGGGTTGTTAGATGCTTATGCAGGCCACAATAATCTTCTCAATGCTGTTAGAGCTCAGTATAACCATTATCAAAAGCTGCAAAAAGAACACGCTCAATTAATTAAACAACAGCAAGCTCAAGCAGCGAAGAAACAGTTATTAGAGTATCAAGTTGAAGAGCTTGATGAATTTGCCTTACAAGAAGGTGAGTACGAGCAAATCGAGGCCGAACACAATCGATTAAGCCATTCGCAAACACTCGTAGAGAGCTGTCAAAGAGAACTTATGAGCCTCTATGAGCAAGATGACCAAACAGTACTGGGGCAATTACAACATAGCGTACAGACTTTCAGTGAGCTCAGTAGCTTGGATCAATCCTTAGAGAGTATTAGTTTAATGCTCAATGAGGCGGCGGTACAACTTGAAGAGGCGTGCCGAGAAATCCGCAGCTACGGTGAGAATATCGAGCAAGATCCGATTAGGTTGCAGGAGATAGAAGAACGTATCACCCAAGCAATGGCCCTATCAAGGAAACACCAAATACAACCCAATCAGTTAGCTGCACATCACTGTGCATTGAAACAAGAACTTGACGGTATTTGTTCTGACAACGCCCGCATTGACCATTTAGAACATGAAATTGCAGAGGCACTGCACGCATATCATATTTCAGCAAGCCAACTGAGCGAAAGTAGAGCACTATCGGCAGACAAGCTGAACACCTTAATCACCGAAAGCATGCACGAGCTATCAATGGAGAATGGGCGATTTGCAATAGAATTGGTAAAAGAAAATGACAGACGCCCTAATGAGTTAGGCATGGATAGTATAGATTTCCTGGTTTCTACTAACCCGGGTCAGCCTATGCAAGCACTCGCAAAAGTAGCCTCTGGCGGTGAGCTTTCTCGAATTAGCTTAGCAATACAAGTTATCATCGCAAATAAAGTCACTACCCCAACGCTCATATTTGATGAAGTGGATGTTGGTATTTCAGGGCCAACCGCCTCACAAGTAGGCAAACAACTTCGCTTACTCGGCAGTTCAACACAAGTTATCTGTGTTACTCACCTACCCCAAGTAGCCTGTAGCGGCCACCAGCAGTTTTTCGTTAAAAAAGAAGTGGACAACGCTCAAACTTATACATCGATGGTGCCCTTAGATGAGCGTGACCGTGTAGATGAAATAGCAAGGCTGCTCGGTGGTGATAGCGTTAGTGAAACGACGAGGGCCAGCGCAAAAGAACTTCTTACAGTGCAGCGCTGCGCTTAAGCACAGCCAAGCTTTAAATTGCCTTGTTGCGCAGCACCAGTTCTAGCAGTACTGTAACAACAAGGCAGAATAACTACTTGTTAGAGGTCATTTTTAATAATGTCCTGTCTTTTTTCACAAAGTGATGAAAAAGTGCCGCACCTGCATGCCCTACAATTAAAACCCAAATCAACCAAGCACCGAGTATTTCTTTGTGAATAAAATCTATCGGCTTTTCAAACTCTGCAAAAGTGAGCCCTAGGCCATCTGAGACAACATATTTAAATATCTCGGTACTCTCAAACTTAGGAATATCAAACATAAAAAAGAACTCAGTATTAACACCTGTGCCAATGTAGCCTGTCACTGGGGCAATAATCATCACGATATAAAGCATATAATGGCCGACATGTGCTGCCATATGTTCAAGTTTCGAACCTGGTTCCGGTTTTGGTGTCTGATCCATTATTCGCCATACTACCCGTAACCCCACAACGACCATAATTGATACACCAAACGATAAATGAAGCTGCAGTGCACTCCAATTTTCAGGCGTCTTAGCTTCTGTAAACCATTGTCGATAATAGACAGACACGTAAGCCGCCAAAAATAAAATTGCTGTTATCCAGTGAATCCATTTCGCAATACTGCCATAGTCAGATTCAGTATTCTTTAATGCCATGTTTGTCCCGTGTTCAACTCTCATAGAAACGTATCGATAATTATTCTAGGACATAAATCTAACAAGGTGTTGTAGCAATAACTGGACGTATTAATCTATAAAAAAGAATGGTCTGTCAGTACTCTAACGAGGAAGTAAGGTAATTACGCTTACATAAGAAAAAACCCCAATACAATGCCTGTATTGGGGTTTGAAACGTAATATAGATTCACATCATGTGATGATTTACTCTAAACACCTAAACATCTATATAATCTAGGATTCCTTCTGCCGCATTTCTGCCTTCAAATATTGCAGTGACAACCAAATCTGAGCCTCTTACTGCATCGCCACCTGCAAATATCTTTGGATTACTTGTTTGGTGGGTGAATGTGCTTTGCTCAGGTGCAACAATGCCACCCCAATGATTAATTTCTACATCATAGCTAGCAAGCCATTCAAGATTGTGCGGTTTAAAGCCAAATGCCAATATTACCGCGTCAGCTTCGATGATGTGCTCAGAGCCTGCGACTTCTTGCGCTCTGCGACGACCATTACTATCTGGCTCACCTAATTCTGTTTTCACCATCTTAACGCCACATACGTTACCCTGTGCGTTCAGTACAATTCCTTTAGGCTGAATGTTAAACTTGAAAATCACGCCTTCTTCTTTGGCATTTTTAACTTCGCGTTTCGAGCCTGGCATGTTTTCTTCATCACGGCGGTAAGCACACACAACCGAACTGGCTTTTTGTCTGACAGAAGTCCTAACGCAGTCCATTGCGGTATCACCACCGCCTAACACAACCACGCGCTTGTCTGTCATACTAATATAAGGCTGCTGCGACTCATCATAACCCATGACTCGGTTAGTATTTCCGATCAAAAATGGGAGCGCATCATATACTTGCTTCGCATCTTCATTTTCTAAGCCGCCGCGCATGTACTGATAAGTGCCAACGCCGACAAACACAGCATCATACTCAGCGAGTAAATCATCCATACTGATGTCCTTGCCGACTTCAGTGTTTAATTTAAACTCAACCCCCATTTCGGTGAAGATCTCTCGACGTTTCTCCATCACTGACTTCTCGAGTTTAAAAGATGGAATGCCAAACGTTAATAGCCCACCGATTTCTGGGTTGCGGTCAAATACGACCGCTTTAACACCATTGCGTACTAATATATCGGCACAACCCAACCCGGCGGGGCCCGCACCGATAATCGCGACTTTTTTATCTGTCCAAGTGACATATGATAGATCTGGCTTCCAGCCCTGCGCAAAAGCGGTGTCAGTAATGTATTTTTCTATGTTACCAATGGTTACTGCACCAAATTCATCGTTTAACGTACATGCGCCTTCACAAAGGCGATCCTGTGGACATACACGTCCACAAACCTCTGGTAAGCTATTTGTTCTGTGTGATAATTCTGCCGCTTCAATGATCCGTCCAGTGCGAATTAATTTTAGCCACTGTGGAATATAATTATGGACTGGGCATTTCCATTCACAATATGGGTTTCCGCAGTCTAAGCACCTGTCAGCTTGAGAGTCTACCTGCTGTCCAGAGAATGGCTCATAGATCTCAACAAAGGAGCTTTTACGCGTAGAAATTGGTTTTTTTCTTGGATCTACACGTTGAACATCGATAAATTGATAAACATTTTCGCTCATGATTCCTCCTTTACTGTGCCTGTACTCTTAGTTCAGCACTACTTCTGGCTCGATGGCCTAGTAAACTCTTAACATCGCTTGATTTTGGCTTGACTAACTTAAACATAGGGATGTACAAGTCAAAGTTTGCCAAAACCTGTTCAGCTCTATCAGAACCTGTGAGCTCTAGGTGTTCAGCAATTAACCCTCTCAAATGTTCTTGGTGAGAAGGCAGTTGCTCCAGCGTCATAACCTCGACTAATTCGGGATTAAAGCGTTTACCAATATCATTTTCTTCATCTAATACATAAGCAAAACCGCCCGTCATACCTGCGCCAAAGTTAACACCAATTTGTCCAAGTACACAGACAACACCGCCTGTCATATATTCACAACCGTTGTCTCCTAGGCCCTCTACTACCGCTTGGACACCTGAGTTACGCACAGCAAAACGCTCGCCTACTCTACCAGCTGCGAACAGTTTTCCGCCTGTTGCACCATAAAGGCAAGTATTTCCAGCAATCGCAGCCTGGTGAGACTTGAAGCTCGAACCAAGAGGGGGTCTGATCACCAATTTACCACCAGCCATGCCTTTACCAACGTAATCATTCGCATCGCCGACTAGGGTTAATTCCAGCCCCCCTGCATTCCAAACCCCAAAAGATTGCCCAGCGGTACCATGTAACTCAATCGACACTGGATCCGCCGCCATACCTTGATTCCCATACTTACCTGCAATGTAACCAGAGAGCATGGCACCAACAGAACGATCAGTGTTTTTAATTCGACTCACTAATGAAGTACCTGACTTCGCGTCAATCGCCTGCTGTGCTTTTGCTAACAACGACTCGTTGAGTTCGCCTCGATAATGAGATGTGTTCTCTGCACTGCAATACAGCGTTTGATTGCTCGGATTATTCGGTTTCGCTAAAATCGGGCTTAAATCTAGCTTGCGCTGTTTATCGCTATTACCCTCTAACACGTCCAATAATTCAGTTCGACCAATCAAGTCTGTTAGTTTGGTGACACCTAGCGAAGCCATGATTTCACGTGCTTCTTGCGCAATGAATTTGAAGTAGTTCATTGCCATCTCAGGCAGACCATGGAAGTGTCTTTGCCTTAAAGTATCATCTTGAGTAGCAACACCGGTTGCACAATTATTCAAATGACAAATTCTAAGGTATTTACATCCCAGCGCGACCATCGGGCCTGTACCAAAGCCAAAACTTTCAGCACCCAAAATTGCCGCTTTGATGATATCTAATCCCGTTTTTAAGCCACCGTCTGTTTGCAAGCGAATGCGATGCCTCAAGCCATTCTCAACCAAAGCTTGCTGCGTTTCCGCTAACCCTAATTCCCATGGACATCCAGCATATTTCACCGAAGTCAATGGGCTAGCACCTGTGCCGCCGTCATAACCCGCTATGGTAATTAAATCGGCATAAGCCTTGGCTACGCCGGTTGCAATGGTGCCCACACCAGGCTCAGAAACTAATTTCACAGAGATCATGGCACTTGGGTTTACTTGCTTAAGGTCAAATATAAGCTGAGCAAGATCCTCTATAGAATAAATATCATGATGTGGAGGTGGTGAAATTAGTGTTACACCAGGAACTGAATAGCGTAACTTTGCAATATACGGCGTGACTTTTTCACCCGGTAATTGACCGCCCTCTCCTGGCTTCGCGCCTTGTGCCACCTTAATCTGAATGACATCTGCACTTTGCAGATAATGCGGAGTTACACCGAATCGACCTGACGCCACCTGTTTAATGCGAGAATTACGTTCATTACCAAAGCGTGCTTTATCCTCTCCGCCCTCTCCTGAATTAGAAAAGCCACCCAGCCTGTTCATAGCGATTGCTAAAGCCTCATGCGCTTCAGGCGACAGAGCGCCAATACTCATCGCGGCAGAGTCAAAACGTTTATATAGTTCAGACGCAGGCTCTACATCATCAATTGAAATTCCAGACTCTGGCAAATTTAATCGCATCAAATCCCGTAAGTTTGTAACAGGGCGGTTGTTTACGATCTCTGCGTATTTTAAATAGTCTTCATACTCACCAGATTTTACGGCTACCTGCAGGGACTGAACCACATCAGGGTTATATGCGTGGTACTCACCGCCATGAACAAACTTTAATAAACCACCGTGACTTAATAACTTGCGCTTACTGTATGCTAGCTGATTAAGTAGCTTGGACTCAGCTTCAAAGTTGTCAAAGTCTGCACCTTTTATCCGGCTAACAACGCCTTTAAAACACAAATCGACGACGTCGTCCGCAAGACCCACAGCTTCAAAGAGCATAGAACAACGATATGATGCTATCGTGCTAATACCCATCTTAGACATGATTTTATATAGGCCTTTGTTAATGGCATTACGATAGGCAAGCGTCACATCACGATAAGACTTTTTAATTACTCCCTTATCAACGAGAGAGACTAACGTTTCATAAGCCAAATAAGGATAAATCGCCGTTGCACCAAAACCCAATAGTACTGCAAACTGATGTGGATCTCGTGCGCTACCTGTCTCAACAATAATATTTGAATCACAGCGTAAATTACTCTTTACCAGACGCTGTTGAACGGCTCCAACGGCCATGGCTGCCGGAATAGGTAACTTACCTTTTTCAATGTCCCTATCTGTTAATAGCACCATGACACAGCCTAAAGCCGCTTTGTTTTGTGCCTCATCACACACTCTTTCTATCGCTTGTTGCAACCCCTCATCATCAGGGTTGTAATTCAAGCTCACCTCACCAACTTTATAATGCGCATCATCAGCTGACTTTAATTGCTGAACATCTGAATACGTCAAGATTGGTGAGTTAAACTGTAAACGCTTAGCATGCCCGGTTGTTTCGTTGAAAACGTTTTGCTCTCTGCCGATGCATGTTGCCAGCGACATCACGTGATTTTCTCTAAGCGGATCTATCGGTGGATTGGTTACCTGTGCGAATTTTTGTCGAAAGTAATCATAGAGCGAACGTGCCCCCTGTGAGAGCACAGCGAACGGCGTATCGTCTCCCATTGAACCAGTTGCTTCTTGGCCATTAGCCCCCATCACGCTGATTACTTGCTCAACTTCTTCGTTACTGTAACCAAATTGCTTTTGATGAGTCAGAAGCGTTTCGTCACTGAAATCTCGTTGGCCAGCATCTTTTTCATCAAGCTCTTCAAATGGGGTCAAGCGCTGGACATTTTGTTCAAGCCATGCTCGGTAAGGGTGTCTCGCCTTCAAATCTTGGTCGATTTCTGACGACTGCCAAATTTTACCATGCAGTGTATCAACAACGAGTAACTCTCCGGGCCCGACTCGGCCTTTTTCTATCACTTCATCCGCTTCATAGTCCCATATTCCCACTTCAGAGGCGATAGTAATAAAACCGTCTTGAGTCACAACGTATCGAGCAGGTCTCAAGCCATTTCTATCCAAATTACAGGCAGCAAAACGACCATCAGACATCACAATTCCCGCCGGTCCATCCCATGGTTCCATGTGCATTGAATTGAAATCATAAAATGCACGTAGGTCGTCATCCATGGCTCGGTTTTTTTGCCATGCGGGTGGAACAAGCATGCGCATTGCCCTAAAGATATCCATCCCACCAGCAAGAAAGAGTTCAAGAATGTTGTCCAAGCTTGAAGAGTCGGAGCCCGACTCATTTACAAATGGCGCCGCAACTTGCAAGTCAGGTAGCAACGGCGAGGAAAATTTATATGCGCGAGCACTTGCCCACTGTCGATTACCCATAATCGTGTTAATTTCACCATTATGAGCAAGATAACGAAACGGTTGCGCCAGTGGCCATTTGGGCTGTGTATTAGTAGAGAATCGTTGATGGAATACACAAATAGCACTGGTCATTCTTAAATCAGCAAGATCTTGATAAAAATTAGGCAAGTCCGCTGGCATCATCAGGCCTTTGTATACAGTCACAAGTCCTGACAAGCTTGCTATATAAAACTGCTCATCACTGGTAATGCGCTTTTCGATACGGCGTCTCGCAATATATAGCCTGCGTTCCAAATCTTTAGGTCGCCACCCTTCCGGTGCACTCACAAAAATTTGCTCAAACTGTGGTAGCTGAGACTTAGCAATAGGCCCTAACATCGACGGCTGAGTCGGAACAACTCGCCACCCTACAATCGATAACGTTTCTTTTTCTAATTCTTCATTAACGATATTCTTTGCAATACCCGCAAGCGTTGGATCTGAGTTTAAAAACACCATACCAACAGCGTAATTCTTACCTAAATGCCAATCGTTTTCAGCCGCGATTGCGCGGAAAAAACTATCGGGCTTTTGTAACAATAAGCCACAACCGTCACCTGTTTTGCCGTCTGCGGCGATACCGCCTCGGTGCTGCATGCGATCTAGACCGGTGATCGCGGTGCGTATTAATTTATGACTGGCTTGTCCTTGCGCATGCGCAATTAGACCAAAGCCACAGTTATCTTTTTCTAATGCCGAGTCGTATAACATAGACCCCTCCCCTTGCTACTACTGCCAGTTAGAATGACTTCGACGATTTGCTGGCAGATATTCAAAACTAGCGCTGAATCAAAAATGAGTCAACAAAAATAAGAATAAATATTCACCCACATGAATATTTCTCAACGCCCCGTTTTTGTAACCAATATTTAATAACATGCAATATTGCAGGCCATTTTGACAACAAACACAAAATGACACCGGTATCAAATGTTAAATAACCCAAAACAAAAACACGAATTTCACCAGTTTACGTAAACGTAAACATGCAACAGGATGAATAACTATTCACAATGGTGATATTTATCATTTCCGTAAATCATGCAAATAGTCGCTAACAACAAGGCTTTGTTAAGGTGTGGCTCTAAGCACGTAGAAAGGCAGAAAAAGTAATATTAATATTTGGCGGAGGAGAGCAACAAAAAACCCGAGCAATGGCTCGGGTTTTCGACAACATATAAGCTAAGCGCAGAAATTATTACTCTGCAGCTTCTTTATACTTTGCTGCAGTTTCAGTGATCAAAGGTTGTAGTTCACCTTTTTGGAACATTTCGATGATGATATCACAACCACCAATTAGCTCACCTTCAACCCAAAGCTGCGGAAATGTTGGCCAGTTAGCGTAATGAGGAAGCTCAGCACGAATATCTGGGTTTAATAAGATATCAACATAAGCAAATTGCTCACCGCACGCCATCAGGGCTTGTGAAGCTTGAGAAGAAAAACCACAGTTAGGTAACTTTGGAGAGCCCTTCATATATAGAAGAATCGGGTTTTCTGCAATTTGCTGTTTAATCTTTTCAATGGTTTCCATATATACCTCAAATGACGATAAGATCGTTTCATACACACTTGACTGGTTAAAAATAGTGCATATGAATCATTCAGACTACAAGTCTTAACAACTGCCATTGCTGTTTGCTAAAACTTGAGTAAAATACTCAGGAATTATAGTATCACTATATAGAACCAAAACGTACTGAAATGTGCCCGTAGCAAGGCAACTTTTTACTGTTTTGGGAATTCAACATAAAAATGGAGATTAAAATGGCTTTTGAACTACCGTCACTTCCTTATGCTATTGATGCGCTTGAGCCGCATATTTCTAAAGAAACTTTAGAATTTCACCACGGCAAACACCACAACACATACGTTGTTAAGCTAAACGGTCTAGTAGAAGGTACTGACTTCGCTAATAAAACGCTTGATGAAGTTGTTCTTAGCTCTGAAGGCGGCATTTTCAACAATGCAGCTCAAATTTGGAACCACACTTTTTACTGGCACAGCTTGGCACCAAATGGTGGTGGCGAAGCTAAAGGTAAAGTAGCAGAACTTATTAACGCAAAATGGGGTTCTTTCGCTGCATTCCAAGACGCATTCAATGATAAAGCGGTTAACAACTTCGGTTCAAGCTGGACTTGGTTAGTACAACTAGCTGATGGTTCTTTAGACATCGTTAACACGTCTAACGCTGCTACGCCATTCACTGAAGAAGGTGTTACACCAATTTTAACAGTTGACCTGTGGGAGCACGCTTACTATATCGATTACCGCAATGTACGTCCTGAGTACTTGAAAGGTTTCTGGTCTCTAGTTAACTGGGATTTCGCAAACGAAAATCTAGCTTAATTACAAGGGTATAACTGTACCAATTTAAGCAATAAAAAAGGCGCATAGGCGCCTTTTTTTACACTTCTCGAATTTAGCTATCACATTAAATTCTCATATTTTTTAAGCAAATATCCAATAACACGACTAAGCTTTAGTTAAGCCTTGCATTTTAACCCCAGCTTATTTTTAACAGGTTATTGGAGTTTGATATGACTATATTTGAGCATTACCAATCCCGATACGAAGCAGCACAAGAAGAAGAATTCACAATCGCTGAGTTTCTCGATATTTGTAAAGAGGATAAGGCAGCTTATGCCAGTGCGCCTGAAAGGTTGCTCATGGCCATTGGTGAGCCAGAAATGATAGATACTTCTACCGACGCAAGACTCAGTCGGCTATTCTCGAATCGGGTTATCGCGCGCTATCCAGCATTCCACGAGTTTTACGGTATGGAAGACGCAATTGAACAGATTGTTTCTTACTTAAAACATGCTGCACAAGGGCTTGAAGAGTGTAAGCAAGTACTGTATTTACTAGGACCAGTAGGTGGTGGTAAGTCATCTATCGCAGAAAAATTAAAGTACTTAATGCAGCAAGTCCCCATTTACGCAATCAAAGGTTCACCCGTTAATGACCACCCATTGAGCCTTTTCAATGCACAAGAGGACGGTGAGCTACTCGAGAAAGAGTATGGTATTTCAAAACGTTACCTTAAAACCGTCATGTCGCCTTGGGCAACGAAGCGACTACATGAATACAACGGCGATATTAGCAAATTTAAAGTGGTCAAACGGTATCCATCCATTCTTGACCAGGTTGCTATTGCTAAGACCGAACCTGGAGACGAAAACAACCAAGATATCTCAGCATTGGTAGGTAAAGTTGATATACGCAAACTAGAGCACTTTGCACAAAATGACCCTGATGCTTACGCCTACTCCGGTGCGCTATGCTTGGCCAACCAAGGGTTGATGGAATTTGTGGAGATGTTCAAAGCCCCTATCAAAGTGTTGCACCCATTGCTAACAGCAACTCAAGAGGGTAATTACAACGGCACTGAGGGTATTTCTGCATTGCCATTCAATGGCATTATACTCGCTCACTCAAATGAATCCGAATGGCAAACCTTCAAAAACAATAAAAATAATGAAGCATTCTTAGACCGTGTTTTCATTGTCAAAGTGCCCTATTGCCTACGAGTTTCGGAAGAGGTCAAAATCTACAAAAAGCTGCTTGAAAATAGTGAGCTAAAAAATGCCCAATGTGCACCAGGCACGTTAGAGACCTTAGCAAAATTCTCGTCTCTGTCGAGAATTAAAGAACCTGAAAACTCAAGTATTTATTCAAAAATGCGCGTGTACGACGGTGAAAGTCTAAAGGATACTGATCCGAAAGCGAAATCCTATCAGGAATATAGAGACTATGCAGGTGTTGATGAAGGGATGAACGGCTTATCTACCCGTTTTGCCTTTAAGATACTGTCTCGCGTGTTCAACTTCGACCATACCGAAGTTGCGGCTAATCCAGTACACCTTTTCTATGTACTCGAGCAGCAGATAGAGCGAGAGCAATTTAATGCCGAAATACAAGAGCGGTATCTTAGTCATTTAAAAGGTTATTTGATACCTCAATACGTAGAGTTTATTGGTAAAGAGCTGCAAACAGCTTATCTAGAGTCATATTCGGAATATGGTCAGAATATTTTTGACCGTTATGTTACTTATGCTGATTTTTGGATTCAGGACCAAGAGTATAGAGATCCGGATACTGGACAGCTTTTCGATAGATCGGCGCTCAACGCTGAGTTAGAGAAAATAGAAAAGCCAGCGGGTATTTCTAACCCCAAAGACTTTAGAAATGAAATAGTAAATTTCGTTTTACGTGCTCGGGCCCACCACAATGGAGATAACCCAGTATGGACGAGCTACGAAAAACTTAGAACAGTGATTGAGAAAAAAATGTTCTCTAATACTGAAGATTTACTCCCCGTCATCTCTTTTAATGCCAAAACTTCCGCAGAAGATCAGAAAAAGCATGAGGACTTCGTCAATCGAATGATGGAAAAAGGATATACCCAGAAGCAGGTTCGGTTACTTTCTGAATGGTATTTAAGAGTTAGAAAGTCACAGTAATCTTAGCGATTGGAGGGTGGTCTATGGCACATTTCATCGATCGAAGATTGAATGGGAAAAACAAAAGCACGCCGAATAGACAAAGGTTTATTCGGCGTTACAAAAAACAAATAAAAGAGGCGGTCTCTGACGCCATCAACAAAAGAAGTGTTACTGATATTAGTAGTGGAGAAAGTATTTCGATTCCACAAAGAGATATTAGTGAACCCGTATTCCATCAGGGGAAAGGTGGCAATAGAGAGCACATTCACCCTGGTAATGATCAATTTACAACGGGCGATAAAATTCAGCGCCCTCCTTCTGGTCAAGGTGGAGGGGCTGGAGAGGGCAATGCCAGCGATCAAGGGGAAGGACAAGATGACTTCGTATTTTCAATCTCTAAAGACGAGTATCTAGACCTGCTTTTCGAAGATTTGGAATTGCCCAACTTACAAAAAAGCCAACTTGATAAGTTAGTGCAAATGAAGACGCATCGGGCTGGTTTTTGTAACGACGGGATGCCGAGCAATTTAGATATCGTCCGCTCTCTAAAAGGGTCTATTGCGCGCAGAATTGCAATGACGGCAGGTAAACGAGCGCGATTAAAAGAATTAGAATTAGAGCTAGAGGAATTGCTGGCAGAGCCTGTACCTCCGCAGCAAAAAATACAGCAGCTCGAAGACGAGATAGAAGCTCTTAGAAAACGCATTGCTGCGGTGCCTTTTATTGATAATTATGATTTGAGATTTAGAAATTACGAAAAAAGGCCCCACCCTACTAGCAAGGCAGTTATGTTTTGTTTGATGGATGTTTCTGGCTCGATGGACCAAGCTACCAAAGATATGGCAAAACGTTTTTATATATTGCTATATCAGTTTTTGACGAGAACGTATAAAGACATAGAAGTGGTGTATATACGCCATCACACTCAAGCTAAAGAAGTTGATGAACAAGAGTTCTTCTATTCTCAAGAAACTGGCGGAACGATTGTATCAAGCGCCTTAAAATTAATGGACGAGATAGTAGCTGAGAGATACTCTCAAGGTGACTGGAATATATATGCTGCTCAGGCATCAGATGGTGATAACTGGGCTGATGACTCTCCGCATTGCACGGATATTTTAGCTAACAAGCTACTTAAAATGGTTAGG
This sequence comes from Pseudoalteromonas luteoviolacea, assembly GCF_001696455.1. Classification (GTDB taxonomy): domain Bacteria; phylum Pseudomonadota; class Gammaproteobacteria; order Enterobacterales; family Alteromonadaceae; genus Pseudoalteromonas; species Pseudoalteromonas luteoviolacea_C. The sequence goes on along the minus strand of NZ_MAUJ01000001.1, from coordinate 45,063 downwards.
TATTATGCATATATAGAAATAACTACACGGGCACATCAAAGTTTGTGGCGTGAGTACCAAGGCCTATCTGCGGCCTACAACAATTTTGCTATGCAGCACATTCGTTCCGTTGAAGATATCTACCCTATCTTCCGAGAGCTGTTCAAGAAAAACCGCCAAAAACAACAAGGTGCAGCATAATCAGAGGGGAAGCGCAAATGACCTATAACCCTTTAAATGACGGTCCTGATTGGACGTTCGAACGACTTGAAATATACCAAGCCGAGATTGCTCGGGTTGCAGAGCACTATCGGCTGGATACTTACCCAAATCAGATAGAAGTGATCACTGCAGAACAAATGATGGACGCGTATTCTAGTGTGGGCATGCCTATTGGCTATGCACACTGGTCATACGGCAAAAAATTCATTCAAACTGAGCAAAACTACAAGCGTGGTCAGATGGGGTTAGCTTATGAGATTGTAATTAACTCCGACCCTTGCATAGCGTATTTGATGGAAGAGAATACCCTGCCGATGCAAGCATTGGTCATGGCGCATGCCTGCTATGGACACAACTCTTTTTTCAAGGGTAATTACCTATTTAAAACCTGGACAGATGCCTCTTCGATTATTGATTACCTTGTCTTCGCCAAGAATTACGTAGCGCAATGTGAAGAAAAGTACGGAATTGAAGAAGTTGAAAACTTATTAGACTCATGCCATGCACTGATGAACTATGGTGTGGATAGATACAAACGACCACAACAAATCTCTTTATTTGAAGAGCAAAAAAGGCAGAAAGAAAGAGAAGATTACCTGCAATCTCAAGTTAATGAACTTTGGAAGACGATTCCCACAAATAAGCAAGAAGATACTGAAAATTTACCAAAGTTTCCTTCTGAGCCTCAAGAGAACATTCTCTACTTTATTGAAAAGAATGCACCACTACTCGAGTCTTGGCAACGAGAAATTATACGTATCGTACGCAAAATATCTCAGTATTTTTATCCTCAAAGACAAACCCAGGTCATGAATGAAGGGTGGGCAACATTTTGGCATTATACGATACTCAATCATTTGTATGATGAAGGGAAACTCAGTGATGCGTTTATGCTAGAGTTTTTGCAAAGCCATACCAATGTGGTTTACCAACCACCCTATAATAGTAAGTTTTATTCTGGTATCAACCCCTACGCGCTAGGGTTTAACATGATGGTAGATATTCGCCGTATTTGCGAAAACCCAACTGAAGAAGATAGATACTGGTTTCCTGAATTTGCAGGAAAAAACTGGCTGGATACTTTGCATTTTGCGATGGAAAACTTTAAAGACGAGAGTTTCGTCAGTCAGTTTTTATCGCCCAAAATAATTCGCGACTTCAAGCTCTTCACGATTCTTGATAAAGAGTCATCCCCGCATTTGGAAGTAAGCGCAATTCATGATGAAACTGGTTACTTGAAAGTTAGAAGTAGCCTTTCAGCTCATTATAATTTAAGTAACAATGAGCCAAACATTCAGGTGTACAATGTGGATGTTAGAGGTGACCGTTCACTTACATTAAGGTATGTCCCTCAAGATAAAATTCCTTTAGCTGATTCTAAGATTGAAGTTTTAAAGCACCTGTATCGCCTTTGGGGCTTCGAGGTAAGACTAGAGCAGCTAGAGCATGATGGCACCGTCACAGTGCTTGGGCAATGCCCATTAGAGTCAAAAGAGTCAGAATAATTATGATGTAAAAGCTTGAAACAATGTCTTTCAAGCTTTTACATATGAGCGACTAACAAAGTTTTTATCAAAACTATCTACGTGCTCCCAGCAGAGAAGCCTCATATTTTAATTATTGAGACATTGAAGGCTCATAAACGGTGACTTTATTTCTTCCATTTTCTTTAGAGTGATACAGTGCGGCGTCTGTGGCTTCAATCCACTGCTCGTGCTTACTGAATGCTTCGTCATAACTCGCTATACCGAGACTCACGGTTAGTTTAATTTCTTTTTTATCATAATAGATAACTGAATTCTCTATCATGCTGCGCAGCCTTTCAGCAAAAATCATGGCCCCTTCAGCATCAGTATCCACCAAAGTGACTGCAAACTCTTCACCGCCATACCTGCCAGCAATATCCGTTTCTCGCAGCGTCTTTTTTAATAAATCCGAGATATGTCTGATAGCTTCGTCACCCCCGCTATGTCCATACTCATCATTTATCCGTTTAAAAAAGTCGATGTCGAACATCAATAAACTGCTACAGCCGTGGTTTCTTTTCAGCCGTTTAAACTCATGCCTAAGAGATTCTTCCCAATAACCCCGATTTGATAGCTTAGTGAGCGCATCTGTGCGACTCATTTCTTCGAGTGTCTTGTTGGCTTTTTCAAGCTCGAGTTTATTCATTGCCTCGTCAGTCACATCATAGAGAATGACGCAAATATGTCCAACCTCACCAGTTACCGTAGTAAGGGGAATAAATGTCGCATTCTGGTACATGTATTCAGCTTTCCCCGTAATGGGGCGATAATTCTTGAAGCGAAAAATATACGGCTGTTGCTCCCAGATGGTAAATGAGCGATTTTTCAGCACGAATACTGGCTCTGCTTTGCCTCTGAACCAAGATTCATCAATACTTGGAAACAGGTCGAATACGTCTTTGTCCTTCACCGCACTGGGTAGCAAACCAGAGTGGTTTTCCATAAAGCCATTCCATATGCATACACGATAATCTCTGTCTAGTACAACCAGTCCAACATCTACCGTGTTAAACATATCCATTAGCCAATGGATTTCATTCATATCAAAATCAGAAGCAGGCATAATTCTAGTCGTCTAATAGGTAAGCAACTTTATATTTCAGCGTTTTCAAAGAGTCCTCTGTAAACAACAGCATCAAGTCGCAGTTAATATTATGGTGTTCTATTCCATAGCTTATTTCAATCGCTAGTGTTCTTTGCCACCTAGATTTGTTAGCTTTTACCAGCTCGGAAACTTCACAGTGCTGACCCAGTACTACCGGGTGTCCCTGACTGAAAGGCATGTCTAATTGTCGCGACAATCCTGTTAAAATAGCGCCAATTAAGATATTACTGACATCCATTAATAGCTCTAGCTCTACCTTCTGATTGAGCTCTCCTTGGTATTTCATCAGAGAGGCTATTTCTTTAAAGCTTGAATCATTTAGCAGTAGTAGTGCCTCTCCAGACACCCCTCCGCCAATAAACCCCTGACAGACCCCGGAGGTTGTGGCATTTGCATCGATTGCTTGCAATGCCATATGCAACTCATTCACCTCTAGTACATTGACATTAGGTATGGGTAGTTCGACGAATACATTCAATAATCTAGCCAATAAATCACCAGCTTGCCCCATAGCAACATTGGCAATTTCCTGATAAATATCTCGAATCTCAGGTTCCAATTGCTCTCCGAGCTTATGAACTAAATTAGCGCGAATGGCTTTATCTTTAATTCCGTGATGAGTGATAATCTCTTCAAGCTTTTGAGCATCACACGGCTTGCGAATAAAGTCTATCGCGCCGAGTTCCATCACTCTTTGGTGGGCGTTGGGCTGAATATCTCCAGACACAACCACGGTTAATACATTTAAACCTTGCTCTTGGATAGCCTGCAGTACTTCATATCCGTCCATGTGTGGCATGTTGAGGTCTAGAAATAGAATTTCTGGAGAAATTTCTTTGATTTTTTCTATACAATCCAATCCGTGCTCTGCAAACTCAACTTTTATATCCCAGTCGTCAGGCAAAGAGCGGGCTAATTGCCTACGTGCAAGTTTAGAATCATCGCAAATTAGGATGGGTGTCGACATAAAAGCTCTCTATTAATTGGGTTGTTTTTTACCCAAGAATTCTAATTATAGTTATTACACAGCAGCGTTGAGAATAAATATGTTAATCAATGCATGAACAATTTACAATCCAAATTACTGCCGAAGCTTGGTTATATAAAATCAGTATAATACACTGTCGAGAATTGCGAAAAATTTAAAAAGGAATACGTTATGCGTAGAGTCTCTTTTTTGGCGACAGTGTTATTAGCCACAAGCTGTTTTTCTGCCAGTGCAGAGTTGTCTGAAAACCAGTTAGATCAAGGCAAAGTGAAGGCTGGTGGGAAGCCGGTAACCTTATTGGGAAGCGGTATTAAGATAGGAGATCAGGCCCCCAACTTTAAAGTTGTCAATGCAGATTTTACTCCCGTTTCATTGTCAGATTTTGATGGCAAAGCTGTTTTAATCAGTGTTGTGCCAAGTTTAGATACAGGCATATGTAGTTTGCAGACCAAGTACTTCAATGAAAAAGTCGCAAGCGAATACCCTGAAGTTGTCATGCTGACAATTAGCACTGATTTACCTTTTGCTCAAAAACGATTCTGTAAGCAAGAAGGGGTTGATAAAGTCCAGACACTCTCCGATTCTGTGTGGCGAAACTTTGGTGAACAATATGGTTTACTTATAAAAGACATGGGATTACTTAGCCGCGCTGTATTTGTCCTAGATAAGTCTCATAAGGTTCAATACAAGCAACTGGTCGATAATTTGGCAACAGAACCTGACTATGCAGCTGCAATAGCATCACTCAAAGCGCTATAAAGCAAAAAAGCCAGCTATTGCTGGCTTTTTTAACTAATAAAAATATTATTTGCTTAAATCAAGCATTAGCTTGTTCAAACGCGTAACAAAGCCAACAGGATCTTTTAAGCTGCCTCGCTCTGCTAGCAACGCTTGATCAAGCAGCACTTCTGACCACTGTGCAAACTTATCCTCATCCTGCTCATCATTTAGGTGTTTCACCAATTGGTGCTCAGGGTTTAACTCAAAAATTGGCTTACTTTCAGGCGCTGACTGTCCGATTGACTCCATTAACTTTTGCATTTGCGAACTCATATCGTGGTCATCAACAACCACACAAGCTGGAGAGTCTGTTAGACGGTGAGTAAAGCGTACTTCTTTAACTTTCTCGCCTAGTGACGCTGAAATACGCTCCACAAGGCCTGCTACGTCTTTTTCGCTCTCTTCTTGTGCCTTTTTAGACTCTTCGTCTTCTAAGTCACCTAAATCTAGATCACCACGCGTTACAGACTGGAACTGTTTGCCATCAAATTCAGTTAGGTGGCCCATCATCCATTCATCAACACGGTCTGACATAAGTAAAACTTCGATGCCTTTCTTACGGAAAATTTCTAAGTGCGGTGAACTCTTCGCTGTTTCAAAGCTATCAGCAACCACATAGTAAATCTTTTCCTGACCTTCTTGCATACGCTCAACATACTGCTCTAATGACACGTTTTGTGCACTCTCATCCGTGTTTGTTGAACTGAATCGCAATAATTTAGCAACAGCTTCTTTGTTTGCAGCGTCTTCAGCTGGGCCTTCTTTGATTACTTGGCCAAACTCATTCCAGAATGTTTGATATTCTTCTGGTTTGTTCTTGCCCATGCGATCAAGCATTTTTAATACGCGAGATGTACACCCTTTGCGGATAGCTTGCGTTATTTTATTGTCTTGAAGGATTTCACGAGACACATTCAACGGTAGGTCATTTGAGTCCAGTAAACCTTTCACAAATCGTAAATAGCTTGGCATGAACTGCTCTGCGTCATCCATAATGAAAACGCGTTGAACATACAGTTTCAAGCCTGTTTGGCGGTCACGATTCCACAAGTCAAAAGGTGCTTTTTTAGGAATATAAAGCAAGCTTGTATACTCAGTCTTACCTTCAACTTTATTGTGGCCCCATGTCAAAGGCTCTTCCCAATCGTGTCCTACATGCTTATAAAACTCTTTATATTCATCATCTGAAATTTCTGACTTGTCGCGAGTCCACAGTGCCGTAGCACGGTTAATCGCTTCCCACTCGCCTGGCTGCGCTTCAATTTTCTCTCCATCTGGACCTTCAGATTCAGGAACTGGTGCTTTAAACATTTCCACTGGGATAGAGATATGGTCTGAGTATTTTGTGATAATTGAGCGTAAACGGAATTCGTCGAGAAACTCACTTTCGTCTTCTCGTAAATGAAGGATGATCTCCGTTCCTCGTTCAGCTTTTTCAACATCAGCCAGAGAGTACTCACCCTCTCCTTTTGATTGCCACTCTACAGCCACTGATTCTCCAGCCTTGCGTGTGCGTACTGTCACTTCATCAGCAACGATAAATGCAGAGTAAAAACCAACACCAAATTGGCCGATTAACTGTGAATCTTTAGCTTGGTCGCCAGTCAGGTTTTGGAAAAACTCAGCTGTGCCTGACTTCGCAATAGTACCCAGTGAATTAATTACTTCTTCACGAGACATACCGATACCATTATCAGAAATAGTGACGGTTTTAGCATCCTTATCAGCGCTTACACGCACTTTCAAATCTGCATCGCCTTCGTATAAGTCACCATTTTGTAAAGCTAAATAGCGCAATTTATCTGCTGCATCTGAAGCATTTGAGACAAGTTCGCGTAAGAAAATCTCCTTGTTTGAGTACAAAGAGTGGATCATGAGGTTAAGAAGTTTACCTACATCTGTGCCAAACTGGTGATTTTCTTTATTTTTAATATCAGACATTCGATATACCCTAATCAATTAAGTACTGTAATTACTGTACTGTTAATCTGTTCGTAACGTTATGGTTAGGTATATTGTGATGTGAAAAGGTTTTTCAAGAGGCAAGATAAATTTTTTTGCAAAGTGCAGATATAAACGAAGAAAAGAAATGGTGATTAATGGTGCATTACACTCTGTACTGCACTTAAACCGAGTTTAGTGCAGTACATTCAAAGCCTAGTAGAGTCAGGGTTACTATGCTGATTTTCGCTCTACGAAGGCCATGCCTGAAGCATCACTTTGCTCCAAAAGCATCAGGAAATTAGGCTTTCCAAATAACATCATTACGTCTAATAGCTGCGATGCTGACAATTCCGTTTTTCCAGATTCCCAATTTGAAATAGTGGCTTGGTCTACTGGTGTAACCAGGCTTTTACCTAATTGGGCTTGCGTTAAGTTCATATCCTGACGCAATCTACGTATAGTCATTTGAATATAACGTTTAGCATCTTGTGTTTGCGCCTTACGCGAACGTTCATTTCTAGAGATCACACTCATAACATATCCATATCTATTTTCAGCATTTACTAACATTAAGCCATTTATATTCACTAACAGTGTTAGTTAACCCAGCAAAAAGTCAGAAAAAATGATTACATTAACCCCGACCCAATTAGACAACTGAATTCATTTAATGTAGTCTATCTGGGTCAACTGAGTAAATAATTGATCGGATTGGGTTATATGTCAACAACTTTTGCAACAAGATTGAAACAACTAAGGGTTTCCTTGGAAGAGTCACAAATTAGTTTTTCTGAATTATTAGATATACCTACAGCTTCATATCGCAAGTATGAAAAGGGGGAGAGGGAGCCTACTCTATCAGTAATTGAAAAGTTTTTTTCACACCCATTAACAGAGAAACATGCATGCTGGTTGATTACAGGTCAAGAAAGCCCCAATGCGACCACTTCTTCCCAGTCTACTCAATCGAATAAAGTAACCCAATCGTATGATAAAGACTTTGAATCTCAGTTTCTTAAGGCTGCAAAAGAAAGTTTGCTCTTCATATGCCACCTAGGATGGTTTAAAGCAGGTAAAGAAGTGAACTTTGACAACTGTGGGAAAATCTTACTAAGAGACTTACAACCATTTTTAAATAAACGCGCACTCAATTCGACTAAAAAAGTTGGCTAAGCATCAAACAGTTGTATCAGTCTTAACTTGTTAAAATTAATCATATTTTGATACTCGCATAACTACCGAGCCAAGTACTTGAAGCAAAAGCAGGTTACCCATGAGTAACGAAGTCTGCTTAGCTATCATGAACGCCCCTTCGTCCGTTTTACTGGAAACAGCTAAGTGCTCATTATTCTGGTTGCTGAACCTCTTGAGTTCAACATCACTGCAAAGATGCGCTTTAATTACATATCTCTTACTCTTTGCATCAAGTTAAAAAACCCTATCATCCACTGCCATAAGATATGCACTAGACATCTGTTCGATAAAGGATTTCCAAAATAAAAGGTGTAATATGAAGGTAGGTTCTCTCTATAGATTTCTCTAAATATAAAGTATGTTGCTTGGGAGAAAGAATACGTAGAGTTTATTTAACAACCTTGAGACTGGATTTTGCCTCTGTCTGCTCGTGAGTCTGATAGTTAAACTCTTTGGAGTCATCCCTGAAATCTTCTACACGCTTAAACGCCATTTGTACACCATCATGTTTGGCTAGATCGTTTTCACTTTCTAACGCTTCGCCCAAGTCCATGACTATCTCATAGGCTTTATTATAAAGCTCATCTGGCACCTCTGTTTCCTCTTTAGTTGCGACAAGGAAAGCGCGTACCTTCTTTTCAAAGCGGGTTAATTCATGGCCATTTATTACAACAGCCAAAATAAAACAAATTACCAAGCAATAAATTAGTAACAGGACGATTAATAATGGCATGTCAGCTTTCCCTAGCAAACTTATTGGTCATAAATATCTTAAATGGATACTTTGCTACCAAGATGAATTGCACAATCGTGATTGTAAGGATCAATATAGAAAAAATCGGGTTAAATGCAACAACACCCATATAGCCATGCACTATTAATTGAACAGTCTTTAATATCATCGCAAGTAGCTGAAAATAGCAGCAAAACCGTGCAACAGGAGCAAATGTACATCCTCTCACAGCATGTAACAGAGTAAGCGTGATAATGATGGAAGCGGAAGTACAAGCTGAAATAAAGTAATAAATCTGCCTGAGCGCGACCTCTTCTATCGGTAAGGTTACGATATAATCTAACAATTGCTGAAAAAGCACGTAAAAAACAAGTGTAACAAGTGCTGCTAGAAAACAAGAGTGTAGTTCATGGTCAGCCCTAGTTTTAAGACTACCAGAGCGTCCAAATAATAAGCTGAAGCGGTACTGCTTAAAGTAGTAAAGTAGATATACGACAACAAGGAACATGAGTACACGAAGCACCCAGCCGATTAAGTCTATAAATTCATTCATATATGTGTGTTACTAATCAATCTTTTAGGTGTTATAAGCTATTGCGGAACATACTAGCTGAGCTCTCTATTGCTTCCCACCAAACACACAGCCCAAACCATCTATCGTTATGATTTTGACATTTGTTGGCTACTATCCTTCGGTTTTAAGTTGCTTAACCCTTAAAGCTTTTTATTAAATATCGTACAAAATGTTTACGTTTCAATCGACTCAGGGCGTGGGTAGTTAAGTCATCAAAATTATTTTACGACCCACAATCCGTTTCTTTTTTTGCTGATATTTGAGTCAACTTCAAGCTCACCCTCGTCACATTCTGCAACAGGCTGCTTTTGGTTTCTAAACTTTTCAACGCGTCGAAATACACTTTTGACACCATCGTACTTAACCATGTCATTATTGCATTCCAGCACAGCTCCTAAATCATCTACTATTTCATACGCCTGATAGTAATCTTTTTGGCTGATCGCGTCTTCGCTATCCGCAGAGTCCTTTGCAATTAGTTTTTTTAACTTTTTTTCTATATTATTTAAGCTATGGCCCTTTACTATCACCGTTAGGCAAATAGTAATAGCCAAAATATAAAGTAATATAGCAGCGATAAGCATTGTCACAGAATATACCTTGTTTGTATCTAGTAACGTATATATTACAAGTAATTGTTAATTTACCGAAAACGGCAAACAGTCTAAACTTGAGCCCAAAACACTCACAACAAACCCACCATCTTACTGAGTTTAAAAAGTAATCATCAGTAAATATTCCGGCAGTAAAATAATATGTTCCCCTAACTAGAATTGCAACCTCTAATTTTACATTTTGTAAACAATACAGAGTACAAGCCCTATTCAGGTGTTTTTGGTAAACTCTTGAACAAAAAGAATTAATTCAATAATCAATTTAGAGCGTTTTTCTGCCAGAAAATGCATGCATTAGTGTCATGCCATCTACCAAGTCTAATTCTCCACCCACTGGCATACCGTGGGCTATTCTGGATGCGCTAACATCAAGGTTATTGCAAAGCTCAGCAATATAGTGCGCCGTTGCTTCACCTTCAACAGTGGGATTCGTCGCAAGAATAACTTCCTTAATGCCCCCTTTTTGTAATTTGGAATGCAATATATCGAGACCGATCTCTTGTGGTCCAATCCCATCTAGTGGAGATAAATGACCCATTAAGACAAAATACAGTCCGTTGTATTGTCCTGTTTGTTCTATCGCAAGAACGTCTGTAGGGGACTCTACAATACACAGCAAGCCCGTATCTTGGCGTTTCACACTGGTACAAATATCACAAATAGGTGTTTCTGAAAATGTTCGACAAGATTCACAGTGGCCTATGCTATTCATTGCTTCTGTTAAACAATTGCCCAGCTGTGCCCCGCCATCTCGGTCTCGCTCAAGTAAGTGAAAAGCAATACGCTGAGCTGACTTAGGACCAATACCTGGTAAACATCTTAGTGCTTCAACTAAAGCGGCTAATTTAGGTGATAACTGCATATACCCTCAACGTTGGTACTTTCGCACCAAATAAATAACGTGCTAAAAAGCGATAATAAGTGATTAAAACTTTGATTGAAAGAAATCAAGTCACCACAAAGTCCAATTGGCTCAATTTTGTTCTAGCTTGCAACCCTTTCCAATCTATGCAACTAGTTTTTATGCCTTAATACATAAGATAAACCTAATCCACTGCCAAAACCAAATAGATGCCCTGAACTACTTGTTTGCTCAGAAAAGTCTAAAAGTGTCGCAAAAAAGCTAATATTCGCGTAATAAGTTAAGACAACAAGTACGGCTAAGGTGACAATCCCAATTAGATTACGCTTAAACAAGGCGACACCGATCAAATAGCCGTAGAAACCCATGATCACGCCAGACGCGCCAATATGATTTCCGCTCCCTGCAAATAACCATACACAAAGACCTGTAGTTAAAGTAATACCCAGTGTCACTCTTTTAAAGCCTGCCTGCTTGCTCATGAGATAGCCGCTAATTGCTAAACCCATCAAGTTTCCACTCAAATGCGACCACCCACTATGTATAAATGGGGAGGTTAAAATACCAATTAGATGCATTTCGCTGTGTGGAATTATGCCAAAGGACTTCACTGGTACGCCAACCAAGTCCAGTAGCACCATCAAAACCATGACCGCCGCAGCATATAAAATAAGTCGAAAGTTACTTGTTACAATGGTATTCGTTTTCATGTAAAACTATGATTCTTCGATATTAGAAACGAAAAAGCCCGCTACTATTAGCGGGCTTTTTACTGTGCTCGTCCTAGAACGGCATTTTAAAACCTGGAGGCATTTGCATACCGCCGGTTACTTCCGACATACGCTTTTGAGTTTCTTCACCTACGCGACGTACAGCGTCATTGACAGCTGCCGCAAGCAAGTCTTCAATCATATCTTTATCGTCTTCCATTAGACTTTCATCAATTTCTACACGACGAACATTATGACTGCCTAGCATTGTGACTTTAACCAAGCCAGCACCTGCTTCGCCTGTAACTTCTAGGCTTTTAATCTCTTCTTGGGCTTTTTCCATGCGCTCTTGCATTTGCTGAGCTTGTTTCATGATATTGCCCATTCCACCTTTAAACATAGTGTGCTCTCTTACTTCAATAATTTAATTGGCTAAAAGATAAGGGCTATTGTAACCAATTACAATGCCTTTACCGATTTTTCGTTTACCGTCGCGTCAAATTCTGCCACCATCGTTTGGATAACAGGGTCTGCATTAACAGCGTCTACTGCCTCTAAATAACGTTGTTGGTCAATGTCCTGTTGAATTAAAAATGGAGTAGAATTCACTTGTTCTATAAATTCTAACTGCAATTCAATAGGCTCATTTAGCACCTTGGAAAAAGATTCCTGTAGCTTTTCTCTGAGCATAGGAGAATCAAGGTGTTGTTGACTTAATTCAGTTGACAATATGCAAGTACTAGCTTGCTTTTGGTACATTGCATGTAATGCAAACTGCCTGACACGTCCACTTAATTCCATCGCCTCAATCAGTTTTGCCCAATCATCTTTTTGATGCGCAAATTTGATATCACTTATCGGGCTTACAAAGTTCTCCGGAATTGGGATCTCAATTTTATGTTCATCTTCATCAGATTGAGATTGTTGAGGCGTAAGCTGCTCAATCAGCTCTGGGGCAAGCTTGCTCTCATCCTTTTTAAAGCGCTCGGAGATCTCTGGCTTTTTGGGCTTAGGTCTATGAATTGGCTGACGCGACTCTAAATCACTGTTTGTATTGGACCCAAGGTCATTGACCTGTTTAGAACTTGTCTCAGTAAAACTCCCTACTGGCTGTGAGGCTGAGCTTGAGGTGGGCAGCGCATTTGATTGTGCAACTTTACTTGCTGGTTGTATCACACTCCCCTGTTCAGGCTTTTTTGGCGTTTCGTTGCCCCCTAAAAGCTTTCCAGCACCCGAAATCTGCCTATTCTGTAATATTTTAGCAATTGCAGATTGTGCCTCGCCTTGTTTTTGTGAATATAACGTTTGGGCATCCCGCTTCGTATTCGACGGTTGTTGTACAGGTTGCTCAGTTGCCATATCTTGATTAACTGGTGCAGTATCGTTTTGTAGATACTGATTTTGCTCATCAAAACCTTGTGCAGTAGCTTGAGCCATTACATCGTTGAACTGCTGCTCCATAGGAGGAAATTGGTCTTGAGAGTCAATCACAGACGTTGGTGGTGGCAGATTTGGTTGCGACTGTGGTTGTGGTTGCGTCACCTGCGGCGGCTCAGAATGAGGGGCAATAGAGGGACGATCCGATAAGACGTCGCCACTATTTGGCAGTTGGTGATGTTGAGCCGTTCTTAATTGTGGTTGCTCGCTTGAGGTTTGCTGCTCAATAGGCGTAGTTGAAGGCGTCTGCTGCTGAGATGAATGTGTCTGAACCTGCGCCTTATTTTGGTTACTATTTAATATATCTCGTAATGCACCCGCTCGAGATTGATTAGCATTTTGTGCACTTTTTGAACTCACCGCAGTCGTTGCGAGTTGCACCAAATCAGTCCCTTCAAATGCGAGCAAGCGCAACATAACCATTTCAAAGCCAAGTCTAGCATCTGGTGCCCAACTCAAATCCTTCTTACCTGTCAGTAGTAGTTGATAGTAAAACTGCGCGGTTTGCGGAGAAACTTGCTCTGCGAGCATTTTTATTTGCTGCTTATCAAATTGTCCCATATGTGCTGCTTGCGGCACTAATTGAGTAAGCTGGATAATGTGCATCAACGAGATTAAATCATCAATAACACTGGTAAAGTTACCATTTTTAAGCGCTATATTATCGATTTCTGACATCAGTGCAGAGCCGTCCTGGCAAAGAATTGCACTCATTAACAACATCGCATGCGCACTGTCCATTAATCCCAGCATCTGCTGCACAGCAGTAACATTCAATTGTCCGTTGGTCTGCGCGATAGCTTGGTCAGTTAAGCTCAGTGCATCCCGCATACTGCCATCTGCTGCCTTAGCAATAATCTCTAATGCCTCTTGCTCGAACTGAAAGTTTTCGCTGGGTAAGATTTTGGCAAGCTGCTCAACGATTTGACCTTTTGCCATGGCATTTAAATTAAACTGTAAGCAACGCGATAGAATTGTGATTGGTAATTTTTGAGGATCCGTCGTTGCCAGCAGAAATTTAACATGTTCAGGCGGTTCTTCGAGCGTTTTGAGCAAGGCATTGAAACTGTGTTTAGAGAGCATGTGCACCTCATCGATTAGGTATACCTTATATCTACCTCGGGTTGGCGCATATTGCACATTGTCCAGTATCTCTCGAGTGTCTTCCACTTTGGTTCGTGATGCAGCATCTATTTCGATTAAGTCAATGAACTTGCCTGACTCTATCTCTTCACATGTACCACATTGACCACAGGGCGTGGAAGATATACCTTGCTCACAGTTTAAACTTTTTGCAAAGATCCTAGCAATAGTGGTCTTGCCGACGCCGCGAGTACCAGTAAACAAATATGCATGGTGTAAACGCTGTTCATTAAGCGCATTGATTAAAGCTTGCTTTACATGCTCTTGACCCATCATCTCGTGAAATGATTGCGGTCGCCACTTTCTTGCTAAGACCTGATAGCTCATTGGTACTACTCGCCGTCAAACTCTACTAATTTAAGGATATTCAAGCCAAGCGCTGCAACTCTTTGTTCACCACCTAGCTCTGGCAATGAAATAACAAAAGCAGCATCCGTAGCTTTACCGCCCAAGCGTTCAACTAGCTTCGCTGTCGCTTCAATCGTTCCGCCAGTTGCGAGTAAATCATCCACTAATAAAACTTTGTCGCCTTGTTCTATTGCATCTTTATGAAGCTCAAGCGTATCTTCGCCGTATTCAAGTTGATAAGACTGGCTGACAACTTCACGTGGTAACTTGCCTGGTTTACGAACAGGGATAAATGGAATGCCAAGTTCTAACGCTAACGGGGCACCGAAAATAAAACCTCGAGATTCCGTACCGATAATTTTATCGAAGCCTTGATCTTTATACGCATCGATAAATGCTTTTAGTGTTGCTTTAAAAGCGGCAGGGTTGGCAAGCAACGTCGTAACGTCTCTAAACATGATCCCTTCTTTAGGGTAATTAGGGACTGTTGCAATGCTCTCTTTGATCAAAGAAGTATTTTCTTGTGTCATAATGGTTCGTTATTAGATTTTAAGTCGAAAGAAGATGATTATAACAAGAATGGATCGAGTTGAAACGAGATTGAGTGATTTTCGAGGAAAAAACCAAACTTAAATCAATTAATGGGCCAAGCTTGTTTAGTTTGTGACCCATCTACACTGGAAGTCCATATTGAAAAGCCAATAAGCGTGTATTACGCACCTAAAGTAAGCCATCCTAAAATAGCATTTAAGCAACCAATCACGACAAAACAAGCTAAAAATGCAAAAAAGTACTTTGCATTAAATGGATCTTTGTAATCACTATCTGACATAGTAGTCCCCTGAAATTGAACCTTGTACCCGTTAAAAGAATAGAAGGCTATAGCACGACATGTGCGGTCAATTTTAGTGGAAGTTAAATTGTAGATAAAGTGCTGTTGGGGGTTTTCTCTACAATTATGCCAAGTTCAACAAATTGCTGAAGTGTTTGTTGTGCGCCTATTGCTAACTGCTCAGCGGTAAACTGTGGAATTTGTTCTGAGATACTATGGCTTAACTCAGTGATGCAAATACCAGGCGTTTGCGTAATCGCGTCAAGTAGCATTGTCGTCAATGGATTTACCGAGATAAACTGTGTTTCTTCATCAAAGTCTCGATACACAATGAAACAATAAGGCCCGCCATCGGGGTTGGTAGGCTGGAAATCAGGCTTTATCTGATGAACTGGATAGTCATAGTGAACACATCTGGCAGTCGACGACAAAAACAACGCTGTATCGAGCGCTAATGGAGACTGTCTCGTGCTTTCACTTTCACTGCGTTCACAAATAGAAACATCCAATTCAACCCATTCATAATGTGCAAGCTCATACATGAAGCTTGGATCATGCGTTTTTTTTGTATAGCTTAGCTCAAGGTAACTAAGAAATTCTTGGCTTATCTCAAGAAAGTATGGGCTCTTACAATCATGCTCGATAAAAAACTGGCGAACCAGTTTCTGCCAATCTTCTGGTAAATATAAACTTTTAAGCACGGGAAATGCAGATGCGACAAAGTTCTCAATATTATTAAAAAACAATTCCCGATAAATTTTCATTCTCCTGTCTTCAATACCTGTTGGGCTAGGTACATTGTCAGGATCTTTGATATGTGCAACAAAGTTAGCTTGCACTTGTGCAAAAGACATTAGGCAATCCCCCTTTGCTGCTGACGATATGCGCTTTGTGCTGAATGAATTTGGCCAACTTCGTCGAGTAAAATTTCCATTGGGGGAATATTAAAGTCTCGCTCTAACAAAGTTGGAAAGATACCGTGATACTCATAGGCTTTTGTGAGTAATTTCCACACAGGATCACATACGTCCGCGCCATGAGTGTCTATAAGCAAATCCTTGTCTTCCTCATAGTGACCCGCAATATGGCCATAAGCTATGCGCTCAGTAGGCATCGCAGCCAAAAAGGCTTCTGCGTCGTAACCATGGTTAATTGAATTTACATAGATATTATTTACATCCAGCAGCAAATCACAATCAGCTTCCTGTATAACTGCTAATGTAAATTCCAATTCAGACATTTCCTGACCCGGCGCCGCATAATAAGACACATTTTCAACGGCAATTTTTCTTTCCAAGTGTGCTTGTACCTCACGAATTCGACTCGCGGTGTGTTTTACAGCCTCCTCTGTGAAAGGAATTGGCATCAGGTCATACATATGACCGTCGCCCGAACAATAGCTCAGGTGCTCGCTGTAACACTGAATTTGATGGCGCTCAAAAAATTGTTTAAGCGCCTTGAGAAATTCAGCATCTAGAGGTGTTGTCGCACCAAGCGATAGTGATAAGCCATGACATACAAAGTTATGTTGCTCTGTTAGCCGAGAAAACTGATTACCAAACTTGCCACCCAAATTCATCCAGTTTTCTGGCGCTACTTCATAAAAGTCAACTTGGCTAGATGGTGAAGAAAGAACCTCACCTAGCATTTCTCTTCGTAAACCTAAACCAACGTTACCCATCGCTTTGTTCATCAACACTCCCACAGCCAAAACACCTAACTAATTATGGTAAAACTCAACCGGTGGCTAATTAGTGGCTACCGCCACACTTGCCTTCGCCGCATTTGCCTTCAGACTTGCTTTTTGCGCCACCACATTTGCCTTCGCCGCACTTACCTTCAGACTTGCTTTTTGCGCCACCACATTTACCTTCGCCGCATTTGCCTTCTTTGCTCTTCGCGCCGCCACATTTACCTTCGCCGCATTTACCTTCAGACTTGCTTTTTGCACCACCACATTTGCCTTCGCCGCATTTACCTTCTTTGCTCTTTGCGCCGCCACATTTACCTTCACCACACTTACCTTCGCTGGCATCAAGTTGATATCCGGCAGTCATCACTTCATAAGAGAATGGGTTAGCAGAGGCTTCTGCAGACGCCAGTGCCGCTGTGCTCGCTACCGCAGCGCTTAATGTCAAAGCTAATGAGTTTTTCTTTACTGTGTTCATAGTGTTATCTCTCAATCTTTAATTCGGGTTCGTTTAATAGACCCTATTTCCTTAAAACTAATTTCAAAGTTTTTTAATTTTTGAGTATCGAGTGTTTCAATATCGGCTATTTCTTTAGAAGTACAGGCAAGATTTATATTAATAATTGTCTCCTTCTCATATAGAATAGCGCGAATTTTCAATTGGTGCAGTGCTCATGAAACTTATATTGGCCCCGATGGAGGGCGTAGTCGATTTTAAAATGCGAGAATTGCTATCTGATCTGGGCGGGTTCGACCTCTGCGTTACAGAATTCATACGAGTCGTTGATTTAACGCTACCTAGACGAGTGTTCATGCGTTATTGTCCAGAACTATTAAATGGTGGTTATACACGTTCAGGTACCCCTGTTCGTATCCAACTACTCGGTCAAGTCCCTCATGTACTTGCTGCCAATGCGAGAAAGGCTGTTAAACTAGGTTCACATGGGGTCGACCTTAATTTCGGCTGCCCGGCAAAAACGGTCAATAAGAGCAAAGGTGGCGCGGTTTTACTTAAAGAGCCAGAGCAAATCTATCAAATCATCAAATCTGTACGAGACGCAGTTCCCGAAGAGCACGTGGTGAGTGCAAAAATTAGGCTCGGTTTTGACGACGATGCAAATAGCACTGAAATTGTTGACGCAGTGCAAAGTGCCGGGGCTTCCAGTTTGGCTATTCACGCCAGAACCAAGCGCGACGGTTACAAGCCCCCAGCCTACTGGGAAAAAATCCCGCCGCTACTTTCACGGTTATCCATCCCAGTTGTTGCTAATGGCGAAATTTGGCAGGTCGAAGATGCGGTTCGTTGCCAGCAACAAAGTCAATGCCAAGACTTGATGCTAGGCAGAGGAGCTTTGGCGACGCCTGACCTTGCAGCAAAAATAAAAGCACATATGCAAGGCACAAATTATACCGCATTAACATGGCAAGAAGTGGTCTATCATATTGTGCATTCATCCATGCACCAAGACGAGAATGTCAGCGAAAAGTATTTTTCATCTCGTACAAAGCAGTGGCTCGGATATTTAAAACTTCAATACCCGGAGGCGCATGGTTTATTCGATGAAATAAAACGTTTAAAAGCAAAGTCTGATGTCGTGGATGTCTTAGAGAAATACGCAAAGTCCCCGTCACTTGATTCAAATCATAACATCTAACTCGCCGCAATAGATAATGGTCATTCAGAGGAGAACCTGCCCATGAATGATAATCTACTAAGCCAATGCCAAGTAAAACTCGCAAATGAACTTGCTCTAACACGAGCAAGCTTCATTGAAGAGTTAAAAACAACCAGTAACCCAATTACATCTGAGCTCGCGGAAATGCTCCAACAGATATCACCCGCGGATTGGATTGATAGTATTGATGAAAAAATTTGCCCAAATCAATTCCCCAATTATATGAGACTCATTCAAATTGAAGCAGCAATGTGCCAAATTGATATAGGGCAATTTGGGTTTTGCTGTGATTGCGAAAAAGAAATAGAAGTGGAGCTGCTAAACCAAGACCCCACGACACAGAGGTGTAAGAGCTGCCAATCTAAAGCTTAGATGAGGCTTTAATATATGGCAGTATCGCCATATTAGTAGCTGGATGAAAAGCGATATTATTTAACAATGCATGGGCTAGAGCGTCATTCAGGGCTAACCGGGATTGAAGTCTGTGCATTGCTTGTCTTTGAGACCACGCATACAAATGAATACCTAAATCCACTTCAGCTAAAACCGTCAACACCTTTAAATCTGACAAAGGAATATATTGATAACAATTGGCCAGAGTGTGCTCCACATCCACGTAGCTATCTCGCCAGTTTAAACCAGATTTGGCTTCACAGTAGCTGGACGTTATCTGCAATATAGCGGGTAAGCGCAGCCCAATATTATTTATATTGCTCTCAACAGGTTCATCTACAGCGTCTGTTTTGGCGCTTAAAAACGCTGCGAGCTCATGTGGATCATGCGTCTGACCGGAATAAAAATTAAGCTTACTTTGGTACCACTCTTTGCCGTTTGGCAACTGATACAGGCCAATCCCCGAACGAACCTTATACTCTGACAAATACTGTACAAGAGCTTGTTTCTCCTTACTGTCATAATCTGATTGCGTTAAGTACTTTAATAGTTGCGCACGCTCAAGCCGGGACAAGATAACCTTACTTTCATAGCCTTCTCTCAAACGCGCTAAGACCAGCATTAACCAGCTGTTTAAACTGTCTTGGGAAACAACTCGGTCTGCACGTGCAAGTACGTCTAAATGAGGTGACCATGCAAAAAATCGCTCTGGATATCGCTCCTGAATTTTCAGATAGTTAATTGAGTTTCTATGTTCTTCAGAAAGGACAGCCATATCTACGGAGTGAAGCAGCCTATGACGAGATTTTAAATAGCCCTCATCAAATGGCATCGCTTTAAATTTTGCAACACCCCCATCATCAGCATGTGTATTACCAGAAATAGCAAACCAATTTAATGCTTTGGAAGATTTAAAAAACTCTTCATAAGTGAGCGATTGATGGGGCTCTGAGCAAGCACTTATTAGGAGAAAGCCAGAAAAAGTAAAGAGCAGCGTACTTATCTTAAGCATAAAATTCCCAATGGGTTACAGTGTATATCGGCAACTGTTGACATATGGTAGCCGTGTGAAATGAACGCAATAGATTGGCAGTTCAATGGAATTAAACAGTTTACGCAATCTAAAATAAGAAGTCGTGTTTTAAATCAATATTTGATTCGGTGAATTAAAACGCGTTAATGAACGTGGTAGCCTATTTTGTCTAGGGCGGGTCAATGGAAATAAAAAAGCCCCTGATGGGGCTTTTTCAATTAAAGGCTGATGCCTTTACGCTGTGCTTTCTCTTTGATGAAAGAAGCCCAGCTGCGAGCAAATTTGCGTGTTTTAGGATCTTCTTGAGCCTTAATAATCGCACGGTATGCCTGCTTGTACTTTTCTTGATAAAGATAAGCTTCTGCCAAGTCAGAGTAGATTGTACCCTTTTTCTTAGAACCAAGCTCAAGCGCTTTATTTAAACGAACAACTGCAGCCGCATATTGTAGGTCTTGTAGCAACAAGCTACCAGACTTTCTATATAGTTCTGCGTCATCATCAAATTTAGCTGCTTCTTCGTAGTACTGAGCTGCTTTGTCAATGTTCTTCGCTTGGTGGAAGTAACTTGCCGTCGCAGTCACATTTTGCTTATTGCGCTCAATGTTTTTATCTTTGATTGCCTTTTCAAACGTCACAGCCGCTTTGTAAGGAATTTCATTCAAAGAGTAGTAACTACCAAGAATCTTGTAGTGGTTCTCTTTCTCAAAGTAGCCTTTCTTATATGCAATCTCCATCACAGTTTGACCTTTACGGTACTGCTCTGTTTGCATGTAGAAAGAACCAAGTTGAGTCCAAACTTGCTTGTCTTCAGGGAAGATCTTCACAAGTTCCTCAGCAACACTAACTGCATTCTTGAATTGCTTAAGTTCAAAGTATGAACCAATTTTAAGCATGTAGAATGACTTGTTAGGCTCTTCTTTATTTAAAGCAATAGCTTGGTCAGCTGGCTTAATCACATCAGCAAACTTCTTAAGTTCGTAGTTAGCTTGTGCGATTCGACCGTAAACTTTTGAGTCTTCTTCACCCGTAAAGTCCATCCAGTCGTAATAAGCCTTCTTTGCGCCTTCGTACTGCTCAGTACCTACTAATAGGTCACCTAGCAACTTCATTAGATCGGCTTGATCTTTGAAGTTTAGTACATCAGGTGCAATCGCTTGACGAATGTACTTGATAGCCGTTTTATACTCTTCTTTTTGAGCATACAGGTTACCTAAGTAGCGATTAACCGTTGCTTTATCAAACTCATCTGAAGCGTCGATTTCAAGTAGTATAGCAATTGCTTCGTCTACTTTATCTTCGTTGTAAAGGTCAAATGCTTTGATAACCTTTTTACCAACGCGCTCACCCATGACTTTAGTCTTAGCTTTTTTACGCTCTTCAATCTTTGCAGGATCTGGAGCCGCAACTGCAGCGGTGCTTAGTGCACCGCCAGCTAAGGACATCATCAGAGCAAGAGCTGTTGCTTTTGACATTTGCTTCATATCTTACTCCTTAGTCTTGGTTAAGTTTGAAATCAAGTTGAACTTGAATACCAAATTGTTTTTCAGGCTTGCCGTCAACAATTTTTGGTCTGTATTTCCACTTACGAAGTGCTCTTTGCGCTTCACGGTTGAAAATACGCTTCGGTTCAGCTGCGATTACTTTAATATCTTCTACACCACCTAGCTCATTGATTGTAAATTCAAGCTGTACCCAGCCTTCTTTACCATCACGCGCTGCTTGCGGTGGGTATTTAGGTTCAATACGAACGATCGGTGTTGCTTCACCATCACGACCGAAATCACCCGGGCCACTTAGGCCACCTGCCGTACCACCAATATTGATGCTAGGCATATTGAAGCCAATCGCCCCTGCAGCAGGATTTGATGTCTCTGGCTGTGGCGGCTGCGGCTTAGGCGGCTGCTTTGGCGGTGGAGGAGGTGGAGGCGGTACACGCTTCCTCTCCTGCACGTCTGATTCAGGTGGATTCGACATAATCTCGACTATGATCTCTTCCTTTTGGTCGTCTGCCCTATCAGCTCCACCGGAGATTAGGTAAGACATAAAGAAGAACAAGCCGAAAGTTACTGCCCCACCTGCAAGAAGTGAAAACAGAAAACGAATCATTACTTAGCTCCAGCTATTGAAATCTTCAGACCGTCATCAGTTGCCTTGATTTGGTCCATTACCTTCACAACAACACCGTGCTTAGCACCTTTATCCGCTTGGATAATTACTGTCTCAGTTTGTTGTTCAGCCAATAGGTTTTCAAGGTTCGCGCTTACACGCTCAACATCTACTTGACGCTTATCCATCCAAATCTCACCGTTTTCACGGATAGCGATAAAGATGTTCGCATTTTTCTTAGTTTGAGCCTGTGCAGCTTTTGGCTTTTTAACTTCAATGCCTGCCTCTTTAACAAAAGAGGTAGTTACGATGAAGAAGATCAACATGATGAATACGATGTCAAGCATCGGTGTCATATCTACTGCTGCTTCTTCTTCTTCACGAAAACGCTGTTTACGTGCCATATTTATATCTCTCTCTAGTGATGTGGCAAGCTATCGATTAGTTTTTCTTTAGCCATTTTTGCTCTCGCTTCAAGGCGAGTGCTAAAGAATACACCAGATAGTGCCGCAACCATTCCAGCCATTGTTGGTATCGTCGCCATTGAAATGCCTGATGCCATCAAACGCGGGTTACCAGTACCTTGAGTAGCCATGGTTTCGAATACTGAAATCATACCTGTCACTGTACCTAGTAGACCGATTAATGGACACATTGCAACCAATGTTTTGATAATCAACATACGCTCATCTAATTTTTCAGACGCTTCAGAAACCCATGCTTCACGGATTCTGTGTGCGTACCAAGATGTAGTATCTTGGCGGGCATCCCATTTAGCTACAATCCCCTTATGCATTCTAGGGAATTCAACTAATAGGAACCAATAGCGCTCAATCATTAATACCCACATAAGAAAGAGTGCCATTGCGACAACGAATAGTACGTCGCCGCCTGTAGCAACAAAATCCCTGATAGATTCCCACGTCTCCACCAGGACTAGCATTATGCTTTCTCCTTCTCCGCGTGCGCAGCAACGATACCCGCGCTTTGCTCGTCAAGAATATGTAGGATTGATTTACTACGACCAGCAACAATAGCGTGAAGTAGGATTAGTGGTAGCGCAGCAATTAGACCAAGAGCTGTTGTAACAAGTGCTAGAGAGATGTTACCTGCCATGATCTTCGGATCACCAGTACCGAATAGAGTGATTGATTCGAACGTCAAGATCATACCTACAACCGTACCTAGTAGACCTAGTAACGGAGCGATAGCTGCAAGGATCTTGATGATGTTGATACCTGCTTCAATGCGAGGCGTTTCACGTAGAATTGCTTCGTCAAGTTTAAGCTCAAGGTTCTCAACGTCTTGGTTCTTGTTATCGTGGTACACTTTCAAGATACGGCCAAGTGGGTTGTTATCACTTGGGTTATTAGCGTTCTTGATTTGTGACTTGATCTTAGCACCAACTACCATTAGATCTAGGAAACGTACTAATGCGATTAGTGCACCTAGCGCTAACAATGCAGTGATGATGTAACCAACCGTGTCACCTTGGTGCCAACGCTCTTCAACACTTGCTTTTTGCGTGTTTAGACGAAGGATAGCGCCACGAGTTGGATCTACTACGAAAGGAACGTAGCTGCTTGCAGACGTGTTAAGCAGGTCAGAAACTGTTGCAACAACGTTTGAAGCAGGTTGCTTACCTAGCGGAACAATTGATTTGTTCTCTGCATCGTATACAACGTAACCGTCTTTAGTTACAAGGTTGAAGTTACCAATACGAGTAACTTGCTTAACATTGATGTCACCGCTTAGCTCAGCTACTTCAGCTTCGAAAGTAGAAGTCTTAGCTGATTCAGTCATTTCAGTTTGGAATGCAATCCAAAGCTCTTCAAGTTCACGAGTAGTTGGTAGCTCTTTAGCTGCTGCTAGTGAACGAAGAACTTCAGCACGTCCTGGCTTTTCAGCACTTACGATTGACGCTTCGATTGAACCGATTGCATCAGCTGATGAACGACGTACAACACCAAACATCTCACCAAGAGTACCCTGTGCATTTACTAGCTCAGTCTCTTTATCAGCAAGTGTGATTTCGTTTTGCTTGAATTCTTTGTTAAGACGCTCACCACGTGCTTTTTCAGCAGCTAGGTCACGCTTTGCTTTGTTTAGTAGTGCTTGCTTGTCAGCACGCTCAGACAAGAACTCTTGCTCACGAGCTTTGTTAATTTTACCTTCAGAAATACGATTCTGTTTAACTTGCTCAAGGATCTTGTCTAGTGCTTCCGTGTTTGCATGTGCATTCAACGCGGCACCAGCAGAAACTGTTAATGCTGCAGCAACTGCAAAACCTTTAAATAGTTTCTTCATGTTTTATTACTCCGCGCCGAAAATAGGAAGTTTAACTAGTTCTGGGGCAGCCTGACCACGTGCAATACGGATCATGTCTTTGATAGGCTTAAGGTATTCTTCACCTAGAGATTGCCACTGCTTAGCATTGTTGTCCCAAACCCATGCATTCTTTTGATCGAATGATTGAGCAACATATGCGATACGACCTAGACGAGCGAAGTCAACGTTGATGTTTTTACCGTTAATTTCAAGAGAACCTTGAGAAGCTGTCATTGCTGTACCGTATGCAGTTTCAACAGTGTAAGCTTCTAGTACCTGGCGGTACTTCTCTGAAGTAGTTACTTTTGCGTTTGAAAGAGTTTCACGTAGTCTTTCTACGCGCTCTAAACGCTTGTCAGTATCGAACGGGACGTCCGCTTTGATGAATTGCTCGAGTGTATCAATCATGCGATACATCAAAGGCACAACGTCTTGCTTAGTTTTATCAACTGTCGCGATTTGACGCTCTAGAGACTCAATGTTTGCATTTTGGTCCGCTACCAAACGTGCAACGTGGTCGTTGTAAACTTTTAAAAGTTCTGTTTCATCGACAGTAGTGCGGTATTCTGCAATCATTTCGATTGACTGACCGTAAATATTATCAACTTTTTCTTGAGACTTTTGAGCAGCCTTTTGAGTTTGCTGACCTACTTTTTGTATGTCATTCAAAGGATCTGCCATCACATTGCTGCTTGCAAATGCCGCTGCGCCAAATAACGCTGAAGCTACAAGACTCTTTCTGATTTTAACAGACATAGTTCCCAACCAATTAAGTAATGTTACTTTTATAATTTTTGCACTCTACTTGAGAAGAGTACCCCGGATACCTTTTTAGAAGTATCAACCGTGCAATAATGCTAAATGCATCTGCCCATGTCAACTTCATGTTTAAAACTAATTTTGTAATCGCTTTTAGAATAAAATGAAATAAAACATCACATTAACAACAAAACAACCTAAAAAAACTTAAATCACTTACTTTTCATACACAAAGCAACTTAATTAACAATTTATTACAGTTAAAAAATAGCCAAAGATTAAGTTAACCGAGTCTTAAATTCTTTAATTAGGCTATAATTTTCAAACTGTTAGAGCCAAAATTCTATTGAAAAAAATTGCATATAACACAATATTATTGTCCCTAAAAGTTTTTTTCCCGTTCTAAATAATCACATAACGCAATGATTTGACGCTGAAATTCATCCAAAAACAGCGATAAATGGTAGCCATCAACCAAACCATGATGTACCTCTATCGATACAGGCAAACTATTTTTATCTTCATTTAATTTACCAAAAATTATTTTTGGTATCCCTAAATTGTCTTCACTATGCCTTGCATGTTTAAAACTACTAAATTGAAACCAAGGTAAAATTGATACATACACTTGCTCAACCGAGTCGCAATTCGACAAAAACATTTCACCTAATAAAGGCTGAGATAGTCCTACTTCTTTATTTTTTTCTGATTGTCGAATGAATTCATGCACGTTATTGCTTTCGCTTAGCGTGATAAATCTAAAAGTTTTATCTTCTCTCAGAAAAGTACTACTAATCGTCACCTTCTCAGCTTCTACAGGGCCATTATCTACGATACGGTAACGCATAAACTCACATTGCTGGATCGCCCTAGATAAACAATAAAGATAGCAGTAAGTGAAGGACAGATCAGCTTGTGAAGCTTTAATATATAGAGAATCAGTATTGAGATTGGTAGTGATATTGAAGTTTGGATCTGCAAAGTCTTGATAAAACTCAAAGTGCTCTTTACGAGCCCAAGAACTTAAAACGATTTTTTTCATTTTAACAACTATAAAAAAAGGGCGAACTCGCCCTTCAGTATAGCTTTTTCAAGGAAGGATTATAATCCGTTCTCAATGATTTCTTGCGCTAATTCATCTGCAATAATATGCGTTGATTTCTTCTCTTCATCAGAACGCTTGAAAATCTCTGCCAGCGTGTCAAAAATACCTTCAACATGCTTTGTTGCCTGCGCTTCGTTATAACCTTCAGGTTTAGTCTCATAATAAACATTAATGATACCACCAGCATTGATCACATAATCAGGTGCGTAAAGTACACCTTTTTCGCGCAATACATCGCCATGGCGAGGTTCTGCAAGTTGGTTATTTGCACAACCAGCAATGATAGTCGCCTTGATGCGTGGAATCGTTTCATCATTAACAGTCGCACCAAGCGCACACGGTGCATACACATCTACATCAAGGTCATAGATTTCATCAATATCAACCGCAACGGCACCAAAGTCGGTAACCACTCTATCAATCGATGCTTGGTTAATATCAGTAACAAATAACTTCGCACCAGCTTCATGTAAATATTTACAAAGGCCATACGCCACAGCACCAAGACCTTGCACTGCTACTTTTACACCGGCCAAATCTTGATGTCCAAACTTGTGCTGGTAAGCAGCTTTAATACCAAGGAATGTCCCTAGTGCCGTAAATGGAGATGGGTTACCGCTTTTGCCCTCAAGACCTAAAACATAGTCTGTCTCTTTGTGCATCATCATGACATCACCTGTTGTGATATTCACGTCTTCTGCTGAATAGTAGCTACCGCCTAATCGCTCAAGATGTCGACCAAACGCTCTAAAAAGCTCTTCAGATTTAATGCTTTTCGCATCACCAATGATCACTGATTTACCGCCACCAAATGGTAAACGTGCTACTGCATTTTTGTAAGTCATGCCTTTAGAAAGACGTAACACATCATATACCGCGTCTTGATCTTCTGCATAATCCCATAAACGACACCCACCTACTGCTGGGCCCAGCTTAGTACTGTGAACAGCAATAATAGCCTTTAAGCCCGACTTTTCATCTGAGCAAAATACAACTTGTTCATGGTTATCAAATTCAACTTGGTTAAATACAGCCACTTTGATTATTCTCCGATTATTGTCTGAACGTGTCAGATAGCGCTGAAATTGGCCTGACTCTATCATTAACCCCTTAGTCAATCCAGCAAATGAGATGATCTAAGCTCATTGCATCACCAACACGCATATACAATCCAAAATAAATTAAATATAAAGATAAGGTATCCACAAAACCCCATTAAAAAAACATATTTAATTAGAATTACCCTTAAAATTTAAAGCTTCTGTTTACGTAAACGTAAAGCAATAGCTCCCTGTAAGTATAAATTTACACGTATTAGATTCAAATTAAACTGTTAACAACTTTTACGCGAATTCCCCGTTCGTGTATTAAATAGTAAACAGTGGAAAGGTGACAAGTTACGGTATTCGGTAATTTTTGGCTTGCTGAGAGTGAGCACTCTGCGATGGTAAAATGGCAATTGAGAGGTCGGGGAGCAGTCGAAGAACATCGCTTTATTTAAGAAGGTGGTAAAGACCACCTTCTTTGCGTAGCAAGTTTATTTTAACTTACTATCAAGTTCTTCAATTTTTGCTTTCCAGATTGCAGGACCTTGAGTATGTGCATTGGCACCTTCACTGTCTACCGCAACAGTTACTGGCATATCCTCTACTTCAAACTCGTAGATTGCTTCCATCCCCAAGTCTTCAAATGCGACAACACGAGATTTCTTAATCGCCTTTGCAACTAAGTAGGCAGCCCCACCGACAGCCATTAGGTAGACTGCTTTGTTCTGTTTGATTGATTCAACGGTTGCAGGACCACGCTCAGCCTTTCCGATCATGCCAACTAAGCCCGTCTTTTCTAACATCAGATCAGTAAATTTATCCATGCGAGTCGATGTCGTCGGTCCAGCTGGGCCTACAACTTCGTCCCCAACAGCGTCAACTGGTCCAACGTAGTATATAAACTTATTCGTAAAATCAACGCCCTCGGGTAACCCTTGACCAGAATTGATCATTTCTTGAAGACGTTTATGTGCAGCGTCACGGCCAGTTAATATCTTACCAGACAGCAACACTGTTTCGCCCATCTTCCAATCTTGGATATCTTCTTTGGTCAATCTATCAAGGTTAACACGGCGTGTATCTTCACCAACTTCCCAAGTTACTTCAGGCCAATCTTCAAGCTTTGGCGCTTTGAGGTCTGCTGGGCCTGAACCATCTAACGTGAAGTGAACATGACGCGTTGCCGCACAGTTAGGGATCATAACGACTGGTTTTGAAGCTGCGTGCGTAGGTGCGGTTTTAATTTTAACGTCAACAACAGTTGTAAGCCCGCCAAGGCCCTGCGCACCAATACCCAGTTTGTTCGCCCTTTCGAAAATGTCTAAACGTAGCTTTTCTTCAGCCGTCTCAGCACCACGCTCTTGTAGATCATGAATATCCACAGGGTCCATCAGTGATTCTTTTGCCAATACTGCAGCTTTCTCTGCTGTGCCACCAATACCGATACCAATCATACCCGGCGGACACCAACCTGCCCCCATAGTTGGTAGCGTTTTTTCAACCCATGCCGCAACGTCATCAGACGGGTTCAGCATCGCCATTTTAGTTTTGTTTTCTGAGCCACCACCCTTAGCTGCGATCATAACTTCAACTTCTGCACCTGGTACTAAGTCCACGTGTACAACAGACGGCGTGTTGTCTTTAGTATTTTTACGGCTGCCAGCTGGGTCAGCGACTATTGAAGCGCGTAATGGATTATCAGGGTTAGTGTAAGCGCGACGTGTACCTTCATCCACCATTTGCTGGACGGTTAAGTCTGTTTTGTCCCACTTAACATCCATACCAACTTTTACGAAGCATGTAACGATACCCGTATCTTGACACAGTGGACGCTTGCCTTCAGCTGACATGCGTGAGTTAATCAAAATCTGCGCTATTGCGTCTTTTGCAGCTTTGCTCTGTTCATTGTTATACGCTTTTTCTAAAGCTTGTACAAAATCTAGCGGGTGATAAAAAGAAATGTATTGCAGTGCATCTTCAATGCTATCAATAAAATCTTGCTGACGGATAATGCTCATGACGGTTCCTTTATTTGCCATTTAGGGTTACTAAATGGCCTGTACTTGGTAAGTAGAAAAGCGTACTAGCCACAGAGAAATTAATGTTGATCATCAAACCGACTACATGCCCCACGTTTGCTATCAACAACCTTGCTCAGATTGTGGTTATTAGTTATCACTTCTCTACTCTATAGATTCATATCTAATTATGATAACCTCCTCGCCCGTTTCGGGCTAGTTTTCAGGGGCAAGTAAATGATAAATGCACAGAATAAATGCATTGCGGTTGACATTTCTCTCTCTACAGTGGAAGTTTTCGAACAATTTGCGCTACACAAATACGCAATATTGTTAGATTCTAGTGATGCAATACACGAAAATAGTCATTACGACATAATTAGCTTTAAGCCAGCTCATATTCTTGAGGCAAAATCAGGACAAGCCTACCTTGATGGCTTGAGGCAGGAACATAGTGTCTTCGCAATCCTCAAACAAAAGCTGTCAGAGCTCTGCCCAGAGCGTGTCGCAGACTTGCCATTTGTTGGTGGTTGGTTAGGTTACTTCGGATACGATTTAGGACGATACATTGAAAAGTTGCCTGAATCAGCGACAAGGGATATCTCACTGCCAGATATGACTGTTGGCCTGTATTTAGATGCCCTTATCTTCGATAATAAAAAGGAAAAATGGTATTACGTATCTCAGTCGGGCATTAATAGACTAGATGAGTATTTGGCGACCCTTCAGTGCGCCCCCTCTAACCCCAAGCCTTTTAAGCTGTTGGATGACTGGCAGTCAAACATGACTATGCAGCAATATCAAACAAAGTTTGATAAAATTCACCAGTACCTTTTGAGTGGCGACTGTTACCAAATAAACTTAGCCCAGCGTTTTAGTGCTCGCTTTGATGGCTCCCCTTGGCAAGCCTACAAAAAGTTAAGGGCACACAATAAATCCCCATTCGCCGCATTTTATAATCTTGGCGAAGACACCGCGATTGTTTCTGTTTCTCCAGAGCGGTTCATCTCTGTCAAAGCAAGCCATGTGGAAACGAAACCAATCAAAGGCACCTTACCTCGACTTTCAGACCCCATAGCAGATTTGGCACAAGCTAAAACTTTGCAAAACTCAAGTAAAGACAGAGCTGAAAATGTCATGATTGTTGACCTTTTGAGAAATGATCTTGGTAAAGTTGCCAAGGCTGGTACTGTTAACGTGCCAAAGCTATTTGAGATAGAAAGCTTCCCAGCAGTTCATCATCTTGTAAGCACGGTGACCAGTGAACTGGCTGATGGTAAAAATGCCGTCGACCAGCTAGAGGCCGCCTTTCCTGGTGGCTCTATTACGGGTGCCCCCAAAATTAGGGCAATGGAAATAATAGAAGAACTTGAGCCTCACCGACGCAGTGCTTATTGCGGCTCTATGGGCTACCTAAGTGCATGTGGTGATATGGATACCTCAATCACTATCCGCACCCTAGTCTGTGCTGAAAAAACAATTTACTGCTGGGCCGGAGGAGGCATTGTTGCCGATTCTCAGGTAGACGCCGAGTATCAAGAAACTTATCATAAGGTAAATAAGATACTACCTGTACTGAAATGAAACTCGAGCACATAATCAGCAAATATACGCTTTCTAAAAGCGCACACCCACCTTCTCAATTGACGGGGGTGAAAAGTGCTGTGCTTGTGCCGCTAATAGAGTTTGATGGTCAAACTCACATGCTGTTGTGTAAGCGCAACGCCAATCTCAGAGCACATCCGAGTCAAATTTGCTTTCCTGGTGGCAAAATCGAAGCACATGATTCCTCTGTGCAAGATGCTGCTCTACGAGAAACCTTTGAAGAAATCAGCTTAGCGAGAGAATTTGTCACACCGCTGGGACAGCTTGCAACGCATAGCTCCTTGAGCGGATTTCATATTACCCCGATTCTTGCAAAAATTGAAAACAGTGCAACATGGGCACGTACAAGCAGTGAAGTAGACCATGTTTTTACACTCCCAATACGCGATTTAATGATCCCTGAACACTGGCAAAGTTACACTACTCACTTTCGTGGGAAAGTCATAAGCATCAAAGGTTTCATGACACCTCATGGACTTTTATGGGGCGCAACCGCCAGCATTATAACGAAATTTACCAACTCTCTAATTTAATCCTCTCGCAAAACGATATTTTCCATCCGATAACGGGTTACTTCTGCAATAATTAACGTTATTATGTGCGCCCGTTCAGAGGCAATGATGAGTAAAATTTATGATTAGTGCATTTGATATGTTCAGTATCGGTATTGGACCTTCATCGTCCCATACCGTCGGACCGATGCGCGCTTCGCGTCTGTTCGTCAAAGATCTACAAGAAAGTAAATTAATTGACGACGTTACTGCGGTTAAAGTAGAGCTTTTTGGTTCACTGGGTCAAACTGGTATAGGTCATGGCTCAGGAAAAGCGGTTATTCTGGGACTAGCAGGTTACGACCCAGAAACAATTGATGCTGATCTTGTTCCACAAATTCTAGAAAAAATTGAACAAGAGCAAGTTATTTATCTTGATCAACAGCATAAAGCAGATTTCCCTAAACAGGGTGCTGTTGTATTTCACCGCCGTAAGACACTACCTAAACACTCTAACGCGATGGAAATACAAGCCTATAAAGGTGATGAGCTGCTACATAGCCAAATTTACTATTCTATTGGCGGTGGTTTTATTGTCACAGATGAAGATTTTGAAGCTGAAAAACAAGCCGCTTTGGATGTACGTGAGCAAAACCCTGCACCATATTTGTTTGATACAGCAGAAGAGCTATTGTCTATTTGTAAAGAGACTGGCTTGAGTGTCTCTGCATTGATGATGGCCAATGAAAAAACCCTTCGCTCCGAAAGTGATATTAAGCAAGAGCTTTTCAAAATTTGGGAGGTGATGAAAGCATGTATTGAACGCGGTATGCGCACTGAAGGTATTTTACCAGGTGGGTTAAAAGTAAAAAGACGTGCACCAAGCCTTTATTTGAAGCTTAATGTTGAAAATAGTAATGATCCCTTACGTGCTATGGATTGGGTCGATTTATTTGCACTTGCAGTCAACGAAGAAAATGCCGCTGGCGGCCGTGTAGTCACAGCACCCACGAATGGTGCGGCAGGGATCCTTCCTTCAGTTTTGATGTATTATCATACGTTTATCAAAGAAGTAGACATCGAAATTGCTACCCGATACCTATTGACAGCTGCTGCAATTGGCATTCTTTACAAGAAGAACGCGTCTATTTCTGGTGCGGAAGTAGGCTGCCAAGGTGAAGTAGGTGTCGCGTGTTCGATGGCGGCAGGCGCACTGACAGAAATCATGGGCGGAAATGTTGTGCATGTAGAAAATGCTGCTGAAATTGGCATGGAGCATAATCTAGGCCTAACATGCGACCCTGTTGGCGGATTAGTACAAGTGCCTTGTATTGAAAGAAACGCAATGGGTGCTGTAAAAGCAATTAACGCCTCTCGATTGGCGCTTCGTGGAACGGGGGATCAAAAAGTATCTCTAGATAAAGTTATCAAGACGATGCTTGATACCGGTAATGACATGAAGACCAAATACAAAGAAACCGCTCGTGGCGGCCTCGCGGTAAACATTATCGAGTGTTAGATCTTTGCATCTGCATTGAGAAAAATAAAGCCGCACTTTGCGGCTTTATTTTATTGGCAATGTTACATTAGAGAATAATGCATCGACATCGTCTTGGTTTCGCATCAAGCTGGCTTTTTCTACCACATCTTTAGTCAAATGTGGTGCAAAGCGCTCTATGAAATCATACATATAGCCTCTTAAGAAACTGCCCTTTCTGAATCCAATCTTGGTTGTACTCGCTTCAAACAAATGGCTTGCATCGATACAGACTAAGTCTTTATCCGCAACTTCATCTACGGCCATTGTAGCTAAAACACCGACTCCTAAGCCAAGACGCACATACGTTTTAATCACGTCAGCATCTGTCGCGGTAAACACAATATGCGGTTCCAAGCCATGTGCGTTAAATGCTTTATCCAA
The DNA here is from genome assembly GCF_001696455.1 of Pseudoalteromonas luteoviolacea. Classification (GTDB taxonomy): domain Bacteria; phylum Pseudomonadota; class Gammaproteobacteria; order Enterobacterales; family Alteromonadaceae; genus Pseudoalteromonas; species Pseudoalteromonas luteoviolacea_C. Next base: position 11,901 of record NZ_MAUJ01000001.1, on the reverse strand, counting down.
CTCTGATCTGCCAGTAAAACCAAATACATACGTAATCAAAGAGTACTTAGCGACATCTTGAACCGTGATATTTTTACCCAATTGGGCAAGCGGGTGATCTTTGGTCACCACAATACTGCGATTCCAGTGGTAACAAGGCAACATAATCAAATCACCGTACAAGTGAAGTGCCTCAGTCGCAATCGCAAAATCAGCATCACCGCGTGCGGCTGCGTCAGAAATTTGCTGAGGTGTACCTTGATGCATATGCAAAGAGACAGCGGGGTATTTCTGCATAAACCCCTGTATGACAGGCGGTAGCGCGTATCGAGCTTGAGTATGAGTCGTTGCTATATTGAGTTTGCCTTGATCTGGCAGTGTATGCTCATTGGCAACCGCTTTAATGCCTTCAACTTTTGACAATATTTCACGCGCGATGTTGATGATCTCGTTGCCCGCACTGGTAACGTGCGTTAAGTGTTTACCACTTCGACCAAAAATTTGCACACCCAATTCGTCTTCTAGCATACGCACTTGCTTTGAAATGCCTGGTTGAGATGTATAAAGACTCTCAGCGGTAGCAGACACATTCAAATTATGATTCAGTACTTCAACGATGTATTTCAACTGTTGTAATTTCATAACATTGTTTATTTTTTTAGTTGTTATCTAATAAGCGACTTGGTTTACGGGTTAACGCAGAGCGCCGAGTCGGATCCATTCCTAGGCTAGCATATTTATCGAGTAGCTGATAGTAATTGTAACATTTGCGCAATCATATAAGAAATCTGTATTAGATACGTCTATACTGAAAAATGGTGTATTCAAAATCATTTACATACACCTTGTTATTAAAACTATCCAATATACAATTATTTGATGTAAGATAAAAAATATCGCCTTGGGTAGTTTACGTAGAGATTCGGGTATGTTTGTTTCCATAATAATATTATTGATTGTTGCTTTAGTTGTAATTGCAGTGTGGGTTAGTGCTATTCAACAACATAAAGAGAAACAAGAAGCAGAGAGACGCAAAGAGCTGTCAAAGCAAAAACGGATCATCGAAGAGTCTGAGGATGTGTTGCTTAACAGCTCAAACATTCCTATGTCTGGGGATATGCTTCGAATCATCCAAAAGCGTATTCACGACGCCCTTGCGACAATGGTAGAGCTCTCACCAACATCAAGAGAGCTAAAAAACCGCTTACACGAATCTCAAGAGCGTATGAATTCAGATCCAGGTAAACTGAATGACAGCGACAATGTATCTCTTCCTGACAACGACAAACAGTTAATCGCCCTAGTCCAAGGCATTAAAAAGGTAAGACACTTACTGCGTTCAGAGCACAGCAAGGGTAAAGTCGATACTCAAGTTTTCGTAAAAGAAGACCGACGTCTTGAAAAGATTCAGTTAAGAATCAACGTTGAAAGCCAAATTAAACGGGGCCTTTCTGCTAAGACAGCCAATATGGTTGGATCTGCACGCCAATACTTTGAAAAGGCATACGCCACAATCATGGCTGTAACCTACAGTGATGAATACGTCACTGAAAAGAAAAATCAACTTGAAGGGTATTTGAACGAAATTAGCGTAGAGTTAAAAGCATCTAACGCATCTGCGGTTAAGAAAAAAGCAGAAAAAGAAAAGGACGACCTAGACGTCCTTTTCGCACCAAAAAAGAAGTGGTGATCAGCTAAAAGCAAACTTTAGCGTAAACAAAATAGTTAATACCCAAACACTGATAGAAATTTCAACTTTCCTATTACAAGCTAACTTGACCGCTGTGTATGCGATAAACCCAAGAGCAATACCGTGTGCAATCGAAAAGGTAAGGGGCGTCATTAACAGCACCACGCTTACAGGAATTGCATCGGTCATATCATCCCAGTTAACTAATTTTAAGTTTTGTAGCATCAAAACCGCAACGTAAAGAATCGCACCGGCTGTAGCGTAAGCTGGTACCATTTGCGCCAGTGGGGCAAAAAACATCATTAGAAGAAAGCAAACACCCACAACCACAGCTGTGAGACCCGTCCTACCGCCAACGGAAACGCCTGATACAGATTCGATGTAAGAAGTCGTTGTGGATGTGCCTAAAAACGAACCTGCTACTGTAGCCGTGCTGTCCGCTGATAGCGCTCGTCCTAAGCGGGGCATATTCCCTTTTTCATCTGCAATTCCTGCTTTTTGAGTCACCGCTACCAGAGTGCCACTTGTATCAAATAGATCTACAAATAAAAATGCGAACACAACGCTGAGCATAGTTACTTCCAGCGCGCCAGCTATGTCTAACTGTCCAAATGTGGGTGCAATACTAGGTGGTACGGAAACAATACCAGAATACTCAACAAGACCTGCACCCCAAGCAATTAGAGTAACGAGCAAAATACTAATAAGTACGCCGCTTTTAAACTCTCTATACATCAGTGCTGTAATAACAAATAAACTAAAAATAGCGAGCAAAGGGCCTGGACTTGTGATGTCACCCAGTTGAACGAAGGTAGCCGGGCTAGAAACGATAATTTCAGAGTTCTTCAGAGCAATTAAAGCTAAAAAAGCACCTATGCCAGTCGCGATTGCTCGCTTCAATACCACAGGGATTGCTTGAATAACCCATTCTCTTATTTTAAAAATACTTAATAGTAAAAATAAGCAACCGGATAAAAATACAGCCCCTAATGCAGTCTGCCAACTGTGCCCCATTCCAAGCACAACACCGTAAGTAAAAAATGCATTGAGACCCATACCGGGTGCCAGCGCCAGTGGATAGTTGGCCCAGAAGCCCATAATGAAGCACCCTATCGCGGCCGCTAAACAAGTAGCGACAAAAGCTGCACCATGGTCAATGCCTGCTTGAGCAAGCATTGCTGGGTTAACAAACACAATGTAAACCATCGTAATAAACGTAGTCAGGCCGGCCACTACCTCAGTCTTTGCATCGGTTTGAAGTGCCTTGAGCGAAAAAAGTCTTTCTAGCATGTCTTTGTATTTTAAATAGAAACGGGGCCGCAATTTTACCATAAATCGTTCTCTTTATCGGACAAATAAAGCAAAAATCAGCTACACTGTAGGCTAGGTTGTAATAAGTGAAGTGAGTATGAAAAACAGTCAATCTACAAAGGCTTACAGTGGTGACTTAGAGCAACAGCTGTTAAATGTGCTCGAATTTGTAACTCAAGAGCCAGATCCAAAGCACCAATGGCCAAAGGGGCAAGAACCCGAACAAGCATATAAAAAGGGCCTCTACTACATAAAGGAAAAACAATATCCTTTGGCTGCTAAATGGATGAGACTAGCAGCTATGTCTGGGGATAATAAAGCGCAATTCTATCTAGGACTTCTTTTCATAAAAGGGCAAGGCGTACCTAAAAGTGTATTTCATGGTGTCGCTTGGCTTAGTCTCGCTCAAAGCCAAGGGAATATGGCAGCAGAAAGTACTTTAAAAGAAGTTAGACCTCATTTAACTACAAAGCGCTATTTAGATGCGCAGTGCTATGCGGCAACATTATATGAGCAAATCCATCAGCTAAATCATTTTAAAACATAAGGTTAACCTAAATTAGGAATAAGCATCAAAAAAAAGATTAAAAAAACATCACATGTAACCTTGATCAAAAGCGCTGTATGAAATACTGTATATATACTGTATAAACAATCAGTATTAAAATTATGTTACATACTTCGACCATATTAAAAGCACGTGCATCAAGCCTACCAACTCAGGCTAACTTTAATATTGTAAATACATATGATGAAGCTACCACCAGCTTAGAACTTATGAAAATATTGGGTTTTTGCAATTCTAAAGCTGGTTGGACATTATTGATAGCACCCAACCACACTATCAGTAAGTCTATGCTAGATGACTGTGACATTGACATAAACAAGCTGCTGGTTTTAAAGCTCAAAGATCTGATAAACTTAGAGCATACTTTAGATTGCGCCCTGCATAATGGTAACTTTGCAGCTGTAATAACATGGCCGGGGATATTGTCAACCCGACAAATGCAACAGCGAAGTCTAAACAACTCGGAAACAACCCTGTTTTGTTTTAAAGAAGTTTGTAAACTACCAATGTCAGAGGTCGCACATTAATTATTAGGTTTTATATGTGTTTTTGTGGTCAAGCTCTGCCTTTCGAACAATGCTGTAATCTTATTATTACTGGAAAGAGCAAGCCAGAAAATGCCGAGCAGTTGATGCGCTCGAGGTATAGCGCATATTGTGCGAAAAATGGCGAGTATATAGTCAACACCTATGCTGCGGAAAAACGCCTTGAACATACCGTTGAAGATATACTCCTATTTGCTAATCAAGTCGAGTTTGTTCATTTAGACGTCATCAACACAGGTCAAGACCAAAACTTCCAGTACGTTGAATTTAAAGCCTCTTATCTAGATGGCCAACAACTAGAAGTACTTCACGAACGTTCTCGATTTATTAAAGAGGATGGGAAATGGGTTTATCTCGACGGTAACTTATTTCCTTGTGAAGGGAAAAAAGTAAGCCGAAACGATCCTTGTCCGTGCTTAAGTGGGAAAAAGTTTAAAAAGTGCCATGGCTAATATCTGCTATTTATGAAGATACCCTTCAGTCATTGATGTTTATTATTATACTGAAGCACAGGCACACCCTTTGTGTTTCAAGTAGAATTACCTTGCTATACCGCTACTCGTAATTGAGATTGCATTTCGCCGCTAGCCAACTGATCATAAAATCCTGCGGCGTCCATTCCCCGCTCTTGGAGTTTTATTTCTGGGTTTTGCTGTTTAATTAGCTTAGCCCTAACAGCTGGCTCTAAGTTTTCAACCACTGAAAGCGGTACATGCAATTTGTTATCTCGGATATGAAGCGGTTCAGGATCTAAACATTCATTCAACTTAATGTCTTCTAAACCACCATCTTTTACGAAATAACGATTGTATTGACCAATTAGAAAGTCATATTCTGCAGGTGCAAGTGGCTTCTTAGGCCCAATTTGCAACTCCTTTTTTAGCGCGTCTTCTGACTTATCTTGCTCGTCAACTGCGGAGCGAGGAAAGTCAAATTGACTAAAATCTAACGCATCTTGAGACAACGCACTCAGTAGCAACGCGAAGTCTCCTCGTCGCGATTCGTGCACACTTAAATTTAGGGCAATGCCTAACTGTGCCTCCTTGAGTAACAATTGTTCTATCTGCATGGATTTTCGCCAAAAAATTCAAAGTCTGAAAATTTATCGGCATTTTTTAAAAAAACTTTAGGACATTTCTTTACATCGACAAAAACTTTGATATTATCAGCGCCGTTGTTGAGGAGGGGTTCCCGAGCGGCCAAAGGGATCAGACTGTAAATCTGACGGCTCAGCCTTCGCTGGTTCGAATCCAGCTCCCTCCACCACTCTTTCTTATCTTACTTCGAAATTATTTCAACTTTAATTACCAATCGGTGATTGTTCTTCCATATTCTTTTAGATATTTCTTGGCTTCTACGTGGTTTTGATCAAATCGCGAAACAATAGTCCAAAATGCAGTGTTGTGTGCCATCACATGATAATGTGCAAGTTCATGTACAATTACATAGTTGATAACCCATTTAGGAGCTCCCAATAGCGCGCAATTAAAAGCAATAACACCAGCGGACGACAAACTCCCCCACCTTCTTTTATAAAATCTAATTTTTAGTGACTTGTATTCAGATTTCATTAAATCCTTGTATTGTGGTAATGCAGATTGTAAGTACTCACTTAGTCCCTTTTTGAATAATTGTTTTACTTCAAAAATGGCGGCTTGTTTATCTTCTTGCCAATCAGAGACCAAATACACCTTTCGGCTATCATGATCGATTTCACTTTTAGAAGCACCATTGACCAAACCATACTCATGTCCAAACACCAGTATTTTGTTCACAGACCACAAAGTGTCGGGTTGCTGCTCATTTAATGACTTTTGCTTCTCTAAAACCCATTCTTGCTTTGAACTAACCCAACCAGACAACCAAGATTTACAAATATTATGCGGCGCATAGACACTTACTCCTGATGATCGCACTTTGATAGCCACAGTCTTTCTGCGTTTACTTAGTTTAAGTTGATAATTGAATTCCATAGAAAATTTGCTGTTTTTTTCGTTTAAATCTGAGATTTGCTGCTACCTTTATAATTACCATGAGAAAAAATAAGTTGCCATGAACAACAAACCAAAGTGCCAGTATATCTCACCTGATGGTCACAGTTGCCAAGAAATCGATATGGGTTCTGGGTATTGTTTTTGGCATGATGCAAAGTTTGATAAAAGTGGTTTGGAATTATCACAAAAACTCGAGCGATATGCTAAAAAAGGAGGCTTGTTACAAGGGTTAGAATTAAAAAGAGCGAACTTGGAAGGTCTAAATCTGGTTAAATTTAATGATCACAATGGTTATGACTTATCTTATAGTAACTTCTATCGCGCAAATCTGCATGGCGCACACCTATTCAACAGTACAATAAAAAATGCGTCTTTAATGAAAGCTGATTTACGTGATGCAAACTTGCACTGCTGTAAACTTGAAAACACAAACATTTTAGGTGTCAAACTGAATGCCACAAGAATTGACAACTTAGTGTTAGGCGACAAACTCCTGCAAGAAAACCAAGCCATTGAAGCAACAAAACAAAAAAATTACGAAGAAGCGCAAGATTTATATTTACAAAGCGAAGAAATATATAGATTGCTGAGAAAAGGCGCCGAACAGCAAGGTCTGTTTGAAATGGCCGGTAAATACACATACAGTGAATTACGCATGCGCCATGCGCAGTACCCCAAATATTCTAAAAAACGCATGGTATCAAGCTTTATCGATATGCTGTGTGGTTATGGTGAAAAACCAGAAAATGTCATTCGATTTAGTTTAGGAATGATTTTACTGTGTGCACTTTGCTACTTTGTCCTTGGCATCAATTACAATGATGAAACTATTCGTATCGACACATCTGCCACATTTGAAGATAACCTTCATGCTATGTTCAATTGTTTCTACTTCAGCGTTGTAACATTTACAACGTTGGGTTATGGCGATATAACCCCTGTGGGGATAACTCGCCTCATAGCCACGATAGAAGCCTTTATTGGCAGCTTTTCCTTGGCACTGTTCGTCGTTGTGTTTGTAAAGCGAATGACACGCTAAAAAACGTGCCGCCCTTTACTCTTCAATTTCACGCGCTAATTCATCAAGGAATTGCTGCATAAACGCCGTGCGGCGTTGTGCTTCTTTTTTGGCGGCTTTTGTATGCATTTGAGATTCGATATGCATCAGCTTAATGAAGAAGTGATCAAGCGTATAATTTTTATCATCCGGCTCTCTATCGGCACAAAACGGATCTCCTGTGTGGTATAGATGCCTAGCAATTGCGCCGCCAACTTTCATACAACGACTTACGCCGATTGCTCCCAATGCATCCATTCTGTCTGCATCTTGTACTATTTGGGCCTCTAACGTTGTCGGTGGCACATTTGCACTAAAGCTGTGGGCAACAATTGCATGATGTATTCCCTCCAGCTTTTCCTGTGGATACCCTATTTCAATCAAGAAACGTTCAGCTTTATCGGCGGCAAGCTTTGAAGCCTTTGCTCTGTCTGGGTGGTTTTTCGCAACCGCCACACAATCATGGAGCCACGCAGCTGGTACTACAATATCTAAATCTGCACCTTCTTCAACAGCCAATTGTTTAGCTGTCTTGACAACTCTTTGTACGTGAGAAAGGTCATGTGCCGTATCAGCAAAAGGAGTTCCAAGCATAAATTCCTTAAATACTTGCTCAAAGTCATTCATATTTACAATCATTTTTAATTAAACCTTATCCTTCACATTGTATGTTGGAACCCCCTTCACTAAAATGACAGGATTCTACTTAGTAAGGAATTTATATGTCTTGCGCGCTGTATTTACAACCCGGCCGAGAAAAATCTCTTAAAAGAAAACACCCTTGGATATTCTCCAAAGCAATAAAAAAGATCAAAGGTAAACCAGGACTTGGAGATATTGTAAAAGTCTACAGTCATGATGGGCAATATTTAGCTACCGCAGCATATAGCCCAAGTTCTCAAATTAGAGCCAGAATTTGGACATTTGATGAATCAGAGCAAATAGATCAGAGTTTCTTTAAACGCAGACTCAGCCGTGCATTACAGGTCAGAGAATACGTGATCGAGGAAGGTGGCCTAACTGGCTTCAGATTAAGTGCAGCGGAGTCAGATGGCTTACCAGGCATCACAATTGATAAGTTTGACGATTATCTTGTGTGTCAACTTTTAAGTGCCGGAGCAGAAAGGCATAAAGGCGAAATAGTTGCCGCTTTAAGAGAACTATTTCCAGATTGTGCTGTATACGAACGCTCAGACGTTGATGTACGAAAAAAAGAGGGACTGGAAAAAATAACAGGCCCGCTACATGGCGACGCACCAAAAGAAGCTGTTTTAATTGAAGAAAATGGCTTGAAATTAGAGGTCGATATCATCAACGGCCACAAAACTGGGTTTTATCTCGATCAGCGTGATAGTAGAGCGGCTCTGGAGCGCTTTTCTAAAGGAAAAAGTGTTTTAAACTGCTTTTGCTACACAGGTACATTCAGCCTGTATGCCCTAAGAGGTGGCTGTGAAGAGGTAACAAATGTAGATGTATCTCAACCTGCCTTAGATACTGCAAAAAGAAATGTTGAACACAACAACCTTGATTTGAGTAAAGTAGACTTTGTAAAAAAAGATGTTTTTAAACTACTTAGAGAATATAGAGAGCAAGGCAAGCAATTTGACACCATAGTCATGGATCCCCCTAAGTTTGCAGAGAGCAAAGCGCAATTAACTGGTGCATGTCGAGGCTATAAAGATATAAACATGCTGGCGATGCAGCTGCTCAAGTCAGGAGGGACGCTATTGACCTTCTCATGCTCTGGGTTGATGGACCAAAATTTGTTTCAAAAAGTCGTCGCGGATGCCGCACTGGATGCGAAACGTGACTTGGTCATTATGGAGCGGTTAAACCAAGCTCCAGATCATCCTATTGCAGGCTTTTATCCGGAAGGGTTTTACCTCAAAGGGTTAATTTGTAAAGTCTACTAACACAAAAAGGGAGCCTAAGCTCCCTTTTAGCTATCTCTTAGTAGCTACCTTTTAGCGTTACGCCAGAGTAATTATTGTAACCACGTAACATGATGTGGTAAGTCGCTGCACCACCGTTATTAGTGAGCGAGCAAGTTTCACTGTTACCGTTGCGGTATGGTCTACAATCATATGTAGAAGTTGTTGGTGCTTGGCCTTTTCTTACATATAAGTCTGCATCACCTGTACCACCTGAGATCTCAACACTGAGCGTTGAGTTTGCTGGTACATCAATTGTGTATGCGACTTCACTGCCTGATGCGCCAGATAAACCAGTTACAGGTACACCATTTTCAAGGCAATTCGCTCCACAGCCACCATTACCAGTTGACGTTGCTGCCACTAAGCTAGCGCCAGAGTATGCAGAGTAGCCATGTAGCATAATGTACCAATCACCCGCTGCAGGGTTGTTGATAGTACATACTTCATCGTTACCATTTTTATATGGGCGACAAGTATAGCTGCTTTGAGTTGCCTTCTGACCTAGCTGTACGTATAGATCAGCGTCACCCGTACCACCCGACAAAGTAACAGTGAGTGTGTCTTTACCAGCCGGTACTTTAAATAGGTAGTGTGTTTCGCTGCCAGACGCACCACTTGCACCCACTGCAACACCGTCATCTAATTCAGGCACTGTTGGTGGTGGAGGAGGAGGCGTGCTATCCGCTAATGAGAATACTAACTCGTTAGGAGAGCCTGATTTAGCGTCGCTTACTTTATCTTTCGAACTACGTGAGCTCAATAGCGCGTCAATTTGACTCGGTGTCAAACTTGGGTTTTCGTCTAGATACAATGCAACAACCCCGGCAACATGAGGTGCAGCCATTGAAGTACCACTAATGGTATTGGTTGCAGAGTCTGAGTTGTACCAAGCTGACTTAATGCTTGAGCCTGGCGCATAAATATCAAGACAGTTACCGTAGTTTGAGAAACTTGAACGCGCATCTGAGCTGGTCGTTGAGCCCACGGTTACTGCATCCGCTGCTCTTGCTGGTGAATAGTTACACGCGTTACTGTTGTCGTTACCCGCAGCGACAACGAAGGTAACACCCGATGCAACAGCTGTGTTTACCGCATCATCCACTGCCTGAGAAACACCACCACCTAAACTCATATTTGCAACAGATGGGCCTGACGCATTATCTTTAACCCAGTTAATCCCTGAGATAACACCAGAATATGAACCAGAACCTGTACAGCCCAGCACGCGAACACCAACTACGTTTACATTCTTAGCAACACCATATGCACCGCCACCGATAGTACCCGCTACGTGAGTACCATGACCGTTACAGTCACTTGAATCTGCATCGTTGTCAACAAAGTCATAACCGTGGCTTGCACGACCACCAAACTCAGCGTGCGAGATACGTACGCCTGTATCGATAACGTATGCAGTTACGCCTGAGCCGTCATAATCATAGTGATAGTTGCTATTTAAAGGTAAGTCTCTTTGATCTACCCTATCCAAGCCCCAAATTGCATTTCCTTGGTCTGCACTTGCATCTACCATAGGCGTAATGGTGACGATCTGGTCTTGCTCAATGTAGTCGATGCTAGGATTGCTAAGCAATTCTTGTACTTTTTGTTTAGAAGCATTTACTACTACACCATTTAAAACACCGTTGAAGCTTTTAGTAACTTGCACATTGTGCTGCGTCGTAAGTGCTTGTGCTTGACTAGTCGCATAACTAGATATCGCTGCACTACTTGCCGCATTTATTACTGCAGGTGTTTTGAATACTACGATGTATTGATCTTCAATCGCTTTACTTTGGTCAACCGACATCATTTGAGCTTGAGCTAAACAGCTACCTGACATGCCTGCCAATACCGCAAAAGCGAGTGTGTTTAATTTACGCATACTTGTTCCTTTATTATGTCATTTGGTTAATTTCCAATCAAAATGTAGCGCAATTGTAGGATTAATACACAACAAATTTAACTTATATTTAACCTAATTCACGTTATTTTGTAAGCAAAAATTTACAATAGAAAGTTTTATTCATTAATTTCAATCCTTAAACAAACATAATTCAAGTTGAGTCATTATTTTGAGATAGATTTTTTCTAATCCGTAATATTTGAAACTTTAAGTATATTTTTCAGATATTTATTTTTATTCAAAAAGTAAGCCCGATTGAATTTACTACTTTGAAAAATTCAGCAATAGTGCAAATAGGCATAAGTAAGCTGAAAATTTAATTTTTTCAATATATGAAATCGTGACTTTATTTCATGATCGTGAATCATAAACCTGAATTAATGCAGCCAAGGGTGAAGAATGACCGAAACAAAGTTTCGCAAGTATGGTGTAAAAGGTTAGCGACAGCGAACGCAGTGAGTGCGTTTCCTTTGCGCAAGTGTAGTGTAAAGGATTAACGATAATGAGCGCAGCGAATACGTTTGCTTTGCGCAAGGTGAAATAAGACATTTTAACAAGCGGTGAGGGAGTCATGACCCAACAAGTTCCAATTATGAACGACTTTAAATGATACTTAGAGTCCATATCAATGCCAGTGAAAGTTACTTGCTTCACCTTGCGCTAAAGTCGCACTAAAGCACGATTTAGCACCACAAACGCAGTGAGCACGCTTCTTTTTTCGCAAGGGTGACGAATGACCGAAACGAAGTTTCGCAGCATGAGGAAGTGAGCGCATGGATGCGCAATGGGACCCAGCTTCAGGGATGAATTAAGTGCAAAGGGTTAGCGACAGCGAACGCAGTGAGCGCGTTTCCTTTGCGCAATGTAGTGCAAAGGATTAACGATAATGAGCGCAGCGAATACGTTTGCTTTGCGCAAGG